>CAVWPG010000016.1:0-1417280 GCA_963756885.1 uncultured Bacteroidales bacterium | reverse complement strand
CTCGGCTCGTCGTGTCCGATTCGGCGTTGACTTCCGCCCCTGCTGGGGCTAGCGTTCTCGGAACATCCAGGGGCAACGAACCTGCGGACCCCGCCCATCACCGCATTCGCGACGAGGTCAGGCCGGGCCGAGTATCCACCCTCCGCTCGTTCCCCGCGGGAGGCCCGGTGGGACTGGTGCCTCGATCTCGGCATGGGCCGGGCGCGAGGAGAGCGACGTGATGGAACATCCCGAGAGCCGTGGACGCCGCCGGGTGCTTCACTGGTTTCTCGGGACCTCCGTCGGCGCGCTCTGCCTTTCGATCGCCTACCCGGTGATCCGCTATCTGACGCCGCCGAGCGGCCAGCGAGCCCGCCACGAACGAGGTGGAGGCCGGCTCACCAACGATCCGGCTTTCGTCGAAAAGGGCTACGTGATCACCCGTTTCGGGGCGGTAGCCCGTGATCGTGATCCGGGTGTCGCCGACCGACTTTCGCGCCTTCTCGGCGGTGTGCACACACCTCGACTGCATCGTCGGGTACAAGAGCGCCAGGACCTGATCTGGTGCAACTGCCACAACGGCAGGTACAACCTGCAAGGCGAGGTGGTGGGGGGACCGCCGCCGAAGCCGCTGAGTCCTTCGGCGTGCACCTGGTCTCGGAGCCGGGCAGCCGCGCAGACGGTCGTCGTTTCGCGGAGGGCGGCGTGAGCTTATCGGACAGCCGTTTCACCGCTGGCTCGACGATCGCCTCCCCATTTCGGCCACGCGCGGATGGCCGTCACAAGTCGGTGCCGGTGCACCGTTTCTCGGTGATGTACTACTTCGGTGGGATCACCCTGTTCCTCTTCGTCGTTCAGGTGCCGACCGGCATTCTCCTGATGCTGTATTACCAGCCCTCCGCGGACCACGCCTTCGAGTCGGTGGAGTTCATGATGACGACCGTGCCGTTCGGCTGGCTCATCCGCTCCCTGCACTCGTGGTCGGCGAACCTGATGATCGGCTTCGCCTTCCTTCACCTGGTGTCGGTGTACTTCGCCAAGGCCTACCGCCCGCCGCGCGAGCTGTCGTGGGTCACGGGCTGCCTCGCCCTCTTCCTCGTTCTGGCGTTCGGCTTTTCCGGTTACCTCCTGCCGTGGAACGAGCTCGCGCTCTTCGCCACCAAGGTCGGCACGCAGATCCCCAGCACGATACCGTTGGTGGGGGAATGGATCACGCGCTTCCTGCGCGGCGGAGATCGAGTCACCGGCGCGACGCTGTCCCGCTTCTTCGGCTGGCACGTGGCCATCCTTCCGGCGCTCACGACCTTGCTGGTGGCCGTGCACCTTCTCGGCGTCCAGCTGCACGGGATGAGCGTACCGCCCGGCGCCGAGAAAGAGGCGCGCCCGCCGCCGGCCGATGCCGTTCTTTCCCCAATTCGCGCTGCGCGACCTGTTTGCCTGGCTGCTCGCGCTCGGCGTGTTGGCGGCCCTGGCGGCCCTGTTTCCCTGGGAGCTCGGAACGAAGGCCGATCCGTTCGCCCCGGCTCCAGCGAACATCAGGCCGGAGTGGTACTTCATGTTCATGTTCCAGACCCTGAAGATCGTGCCGGGCGGCTCGATCCTGGGCCTGGAGTACGAGGCCATTCCCATTCTGCTGTTCGGGCTCGCCGGCGCTCGTCTGCTGCTGGTGCCCTTTCTCGACCGCGGCGCCGCGCGTCCGCGGCCGCAGCCCGTTCTTCACCTTCGTCGGCGTCGCGGGTATCCTCTACGTCGTCGCTCTGACGTCGTGGGGCTACGATTCGCTCTTGCCCGTCTACATCGTGCTGGCGGCGGCCGCGCTGACGGTTCTCTGTCCCTTCATCATCGCCGCCGCCGAGTCGAGCAGGGCGCCGACGGGGAAGAAGCAAGGTCGTCGTCGCCCTGTCCTGCGCCGTGCTGCTGGCCGCGGTCGCTGCTCGGGCCGAACCGCCCCCGACGTCCTGCGTCGCCTGCCACGGCAACGCCGATCATTCTCCGAGAAACAGGTCAAATGGTCGGCAGTTCGCCGAGGATGCCCACGCCAAGGCGGTCTCTCCTGTCAAGACTGCCACGGCGGAAACCCCGACCCCGCGCTGGCCGGCAACAAGATGCCGCGGCGATGGATCCGGGATACGCGGCGAACCCGTTTCGCGGCGTTCCCGAGCGCGCCGACGATCCCCGACTTCTGCGGCCGCTGTCACTCCGACATCGCGTACATGAAGAAGTTCTCCCGAGCCCGCGCGTCGACCAGGAGCGCGAATACTGGACGAGCCATCACGGCAAGGCCCTGAAGCGCGGTGACCCGAAGGTCGCCACCTGCGTCGACTGTCACGGAGTTCACGGCATCCTGCCGCCCGACAACACGGCGTCTCCCGTCTACCCGACGCACGTCGCCGAGACCTGCGCTCGCTGCCACGCCGATGCCGAGCACATGCGGGGCTACAAGCTGCCCGACGGCCGCCCGCTGCCGATCGACCAGTACGCGCGCTGGGAGCGGAGCGTCCACGCCGCGCGCGCTCCTCGACCACGAGGAGCTGTCGGCACCGACCTGCAACGACTGCCACGGAAACCACGGGGCAACGCCGCCCGGGATCGAGTCGGTCGGCTCTCGTCTGCGGCCACTGCCACGGCCGCGAGGCCGAGCTGTTCCGCGCCAGCCCGAAGCGAGAGGGCTTCGCCCGCCACCACGAGTTGCTGGCGGGGGCGGGGGACGCGAGCTGCGCCGACTGCCACGAACCGCGGCCCCCCGTCGAGCTCACGGGGTCACCATTTGAGCGAGTGCATCACCTGTCACGGCAACCACGCCGTCATTCGCCCGACCATGGCGATGCTCGGGCCGCTACCCGAGACGCCATGCGAATTCTGTCACGAGCCCCCGGAGTCCGCGGCCACGGGTGCGTCGGAGCCCGCGGCTGCGCGAGCCACTATCAGCGATGGGCCGCGCTTCTGGGGCCGCGCAAGGCGCAGCACCTCGAGGGCCATCCCCTGTTCGACTGGCTCGTGGACCAGACCTAGCGCTCTCCAGCACACCGTCGCCCCGCGGCGGCCGGGGGGACCCGGAGCTGCAGCCCGAGTTCGAGCGGCTCTTCACCAAGTTCCGCATCGGCAAGAGCTACACCACCTATCAGGAAAATTGCATGCAGGGGATTGCAGGCCTTTCTTACCGCATAGAATGATCCGTTTGGCTCAAGGTAAGAATCGTAGAGCTGCCATATAAGATCGGGCCAGGCTGAATTAAGCTTCCACTGTATCAACCCTGTGCTGACAGGCTTGTTGGCAATGAATGCCTCGAACATTGGGCGCATCACCTCATAGTTGCTTACCTGTGACTTAAATGCAAATTCCTCCACACCGGATGATTCTCCATATCTGGAAGATAAGGCTTTGCGATAGCGGTCGAGGGTTGTGAACTGATTTCTGCCCGTATGATATTCCCAGTATTTCTTATCAATCGGCCAGAGGCTTTTTTCCGGCAGCATTCGCCTGAGCGAGGCCACGGGAGGTATGCTTGTCCCGGGACAGGTCTCTGTATTAAAGCCATATGCCCCTCCGAAGAGGGTGTCGGTAAACCAGTATCCGGGTGGTGTAAAGTCATACGGCCCCAGCATTTTCATCCCTGTCGGGCCGCTCAGCTCACTATAGATGGGGACATCTGACACAACTGTCTTATCCTCGGTCCCTACCCCCCCGGCAGATGTTATATATGAACGGGAAGGGTCATACTTCTTAAACAGCTCAATATATTTCCTTTCAAGTTCAGGGGCAGGCATTTTATCGCTGCCCGTCATCCACACGTAAATCGACGGATGATTTCTCAGCCACATCATCTGGTCGAACCAGGAGGTGGCCAGAAGATTTATGTCCTCTTCAGACACTGCTCCGCCATATTTAGGGTCACATGGCTTCAGAAGGTAATCCTCCCATTCCCAGTGGCAGCTCCAGCCAACCATTACAAGGATCCCGTATTCGTCGCAGAGATCGTACAGGTTGTCATCCTTCCCCCAGAAACCTTCAAGCCGGATGCTGTTCATATTCATATGCCTTACGTATCTCAGCTGGGCTTCCACTGATTCCCTCGTATCCTGAAGAAGGAGATCATCCGTCCAGCCGCCCCCCTTGATAAGCACAAATTTCCCGTTTATATCGAATGCCCTGTTTTTCCTGCTGTCGAGATAGCTTCTGACCTCCCTTATTCCGTAATTCCGCTTTTCACTGTCAAGAATATTACTACCCTTACGAAAATCGACCGTGACAGGGTAGAGATTTGGCTTACCCATCCCGTTCGGCCACCACAGGTTAACATTTTTCACCGACAGCTGGGGATAGTCATCCGGAGAAAAGCTGCATGTGACAGTCTCCCCAGGCTTTATCTCAATCTTTTTTTCAACAACGCCGAGCCCGTAATCGGCATGCACGGTACCGCTTACGGCTTCACTTCCGCTGTTGATCACGTCAGCCTGTATGAAAAGATCTGCATCCTTCAGATTATCCTTATTTACTTTTGAATATACAAACGGGCTGCGGATCTTTATCCCTTCATTCACTTCCAGATATACATCGCGGAATATCCCCATATTCCTGTCGATCGGATGGGGATTCCAGTCCACGAAGCCGATTGAATACTCGCCATCAGCATGCTGAAGGATCTTTAATGCCACTGTGTTTTTACCTTCCATTACATATTTGCTGATGTCGAAGGTGAACATCCTGTAGGCGCCTGCAAAAGAATCCTTGCCGGCAACCTTATTGCCATTAACATAAAGATCCGCCCTGTAATTGATCCCGTTGAACCTCAGGGATACCTTCTTCTTCAGGTCCGCTGCCGTCAGGTCAAATGATTTCCTGTACCACCATGGCTGCCTGAATTGCGCTGGATCCATATTCTGCATGTTTATCCCGAAGTAAGGATCTTCTATAACTTTCTTCGTTGCGAGACTGCCAAGTACCGTTCCGGGCACAACGGCGTCAAACCATGAATCAGCATTGAACTCATTCAAAGACAGCGACTTTTCATCAACCCCCTGCAGTTTATCAGTTGGCTGCATCTTCCATCCGGAAGATAAAACCCCGACTCTTGAAGATACACCGGGTGCTTTTTTGCTGCATGAGATCATCTGCATCAGGAAAACCACCAAAACTGCCAACCCAAAATACCTAAAAAACTGCGTTTTCATTTCAAATTTAGTTAATTGTAAAAGTCAATGCCAAGATAAATAAAAACAGTTACTTACTACCTACTACTTACTACTTACTACTTACTACTTACTCCATACTACCTTCTACACCTAATAACCCTTCAGATAGCTTCAATAATTTTATCAAGCCTCCTGATACTCTGGATCATTGACCGTACAGTATGGTAATTGATCTTCCATGAATGGCTCATATGGGTCCAGACCGGATCACCTTTCCTTGTAAGGAGCGGGTACCACTCCCCCACCCCCTTATTTACCATTTTGTCAAGTACAAACCTGTGCACATTCCTGTACCCTTCAAAATATTTTTCATCACCGAACATCAGAACCCCGTCGAGCATGCCAATCAGGACCTCAGCCTGCTGCCAGAACTCTTTTTCCATATCGTAAACACCCCCTGAGTGGGGCCCTTCAACATAGACTCCCCCGAATTCCATGTCAACTCCATTGTTAAGCGTATGATCCAGAATTATTTTTATCAGACCGGCCTGTGATGAGGGGCCTATTTTCAGTACATCGAGGGCATGGATCAGGAGCCAGGCAAATTCTGCGTTATGTCCGTAAGCTGTGTTGTCGGTTGCATTGCCTTTCAGTCCGTCAGGTGAAAACCTGTCCCAGCCCCAGATTATATCGAATTTGATCTGCGGGGCCACGGTCCAGTCCTTGTAAAACTGAGGTATCCCGGTTTTGTAGACCGGATGGATAATCCTTTTAATAAGGATGTCGATCACCTCAAGAAGCTTTCTTCTGTGTACATCGAGGCCTGTACATTCGTAAAGTGTTGTAAAAGCCTCCATCAGGTGCATATGCACGTCGAGAGTTTTCCTGTCACCGCCACCGCTTCCCGGTCCGCAGAGGGTCCAGTTGCGGTGGAACATTTCCCAATATCCTCCATACATTGTATCCGCTCCGTATTTCTGAAGAAGGTCAAATGTGCTTTCAGCAAATCCGCGTCCCCTCGGATCTCCGGTAGCAAGGGTATATTCGCTCATTGAATAGATGGCGAAGCTCAGCCCATAGGCTATTTTCTGATCGATAATGATCTTTCCCCTGCGGTCCGCCATCCAGTAGAAGCCACCAAATTCGGGATCCCACATTTTATTGATCAGAAAATCTGCGCCATGCGCTGCCAGCTCTGCAAAGAGTCCCCCACCGTAACCAGCCCTGTGGGCAGAAGACAGAGTATAAAGGCACCGTGCCTGGGCTATAAGTGACTTTTCATCCTCGCCTGAGTCATTTCCGTTCCTGTCAAAATGGGTAATGAACCCTCCATTGGAGGTATCCGTCATCCTGCTGATCCAGAATGGCAGCAATTCATTTACAAGGTGGTTCTCAGCCTCATTTCTTAAATTGATAAGCTCATTTTTGTCCATTGACATTGAATTATTTAACAGTTTTGTGCAATTGTCTGTAAAGAGCCAGTAAAAAATCCCTGTTATCTGCGGTAAGATAATGCATCTCTCCACCCATCCTGCTGAATGTCTTGCAATAACGCAGATAATAAGCCGGGTTATCCATTGGCGGCTCTCCATCTTTCTGCCAGTCCCATTCCGATTTTGCAAGGTCGACAACAAGTATGAAATGATTGTCGATATGCCTGTTCTGCTGAATCATCAGATTCTGTGACATGGAGAGGGCTTTTTCGAATATCATCGGAGACATAATGGCTGAACCCACAGACAAATAGACTCCGTGATCGATCCTGCTTACGCTTTCGGTAAAAGACAGAAAATCATTCAGGGCCGTACGGCCTATTGCAGCACCATGATTCATCGGATGATTGTAAATAATGTCGTGTCCTATCATCGGGTGGCCCGTAAAGGGGATTTTCAGTTCATATGCCCTGGCCTGGGCGGAAAATTTTTTAAAAGGATGCGGAATGCCCATGAAACCAGGTCTGATCGCGAATTTCCTAATGATCCCGGCAAGATCAGCCGCTGCCGCAGCCTTTTGATGATCGCTGCGGATCAACCTTACAGCTTCATTCTCCAGGAAACCGGGGTCAGGGATATCGAGTCCCTCCCCTGATATCATCTTTCCTACCGATTCACCGTATCCGAGACCTTCATAGGCTCCGAGAACAAGTGCCAGATTGATATAGAAGCCCGTTTCATCCCAGATCCCGAACTGGCCCAGCTCGACATTCTCACGCACATCCTCGCTCGATTTTCCCTGGTAAGCAAACTCCCAGTCGTGAATTATGCCGGCCCCGTTTGTAGAAAGATGAGTGATCCAGCCCTCCTCCATGAGTGCTATGAGGACGGGCGCCATGCCGTTCTTGACAGTATGTGCACCGAAGGTAAGCATTACCGGCCTGTTCAACCTCCTTGCATCAAGTATTCTGCCTGCGGTCAGTTCAATAAGCAATCTGCCGGTTTCTGCAAATTCTGCAGGTCTGACTGACGGAGCAACAGATGCACTCTCAATGCTGATCTTATTCTTCCTCTCTGCCAGTTTCCTTACCTTCAACCGGTCCCTGTCAAATTTCGGATAAGGCATAATACATTATTTAATATTCAACAATTCCAGTAATTGTGACATCCCGGAAAAGTCCGGTACCACAGCATGAGCCCCGGCTTTGATCAGCCTTGTACGCTTGCTTGTATTCAAGCCGTAGCGGCGTAATTCATTGCTGGCCACCCCGACAGCAAGTCCTCCCCTTTTTACCGTTTCCCTTATCTCAACGGGACCGTCGCCAAAGGTAACGATCCTGCCTGAAGCCTCCGGACCTATTGCATCGAGGATGCGGTCAAGCACGATCCTTTTGGCCTCTATTGCAACATCGCCCACGGCTCCGAATATCCTTCCCCCGAAGAGATGATCGTATCCAAGGACACCTGCTTCTCCTTCAACATCCTCCTGATCGGTACCGCTGGCCAGATAGAGCTGTACACCTGCACTGCTGATCTTATTCAGGAACGGGATGGCGTTCTTCATCGTGAGGTCCTCAAGTGACAGCTCTCCGGCTTTAAATTTCCTGACACGGTCATTTACCATCTTCAGCAGTTCGGCGTTATAGATCTTCTTGTAGCCGTACTCATCGAGCATCTCCGATTCCGGAACACATCCGAATTCCCTGATGAGCTCAAGCAAGCCCTTCATCTGCACAAGTGTCTGGATACCTGTGGTCTTATCTATGAATTCCGAGACCCTCTCCTTCACCCTGTTGAACAGCGATTCATCAGCCCCGGTGTATTTGTCGCCCAGGATGGACCTGGTCATAACCGGAGCCATGATCGACTCCCAGCCCTCACGCAGTGTCGATATTGTCCCGTCATGATCAAAAATTGCATAACCGACCGAAGGTTTGTCTTTCCACCTGTGAATAATTTCAATCTCGCTTTTTTCAAGATACATGGCATGCCTGATGTCTTCAGCCAATTCAGGCGAGAAGACAAAATCCGGGTCCTCACCGACGGCAATGATCTCATCCGGGGTTGCTGTCCCGGTCTGAAAAAGCTTCCGGACTGTAACACCAGCCACAAAGGTGCCGAGGGCGGCTGCATCAGCCATGCCGCAGCCTGCCGCCAGAGCTGATGCGGCACCGGCCAGGTAGCTGTCGCCGGCTCCTACAGTATCGACCCTGGAAAGGATCAATAGTCCGGGCATTTCGCTGACACCCTGCTCATCGATTGTGAGGGATCCCCTGCTTCCCCGGGTTATGAACAAGGGCTTGCCATATCTCCCGAACAATTTTTCTGCGGCTGAAATAATCTCTGCGCGGGAGATCAGCTCATCAGGCTTCCTGTTTATGCCACAGAGCCTCATGGCTTCGGTATCGTTCATTTTGCGAATTGTGCCGCTGTAAAAGTCGTTGTAGTTCCGGCTGTCAACAATAAATATCCTGCCGGGAAACTTAAGTATTGTGGCGGCCAGCAGCGACCTGAAGTAGTCGGTGTGAATGCCCGATGGTACCTGCTGATTAATTATAACGGCATCAACTTCAAGGATTGCCATTTCAAGCGAGGAGATAAGAGTCCGGGCAGTGGCCTCCCCCAGCCTGTTGTAATTGCCGAAGTCGACCCTGTTCAGTTCCCTGTCATCAATATAGGGTTTGGCGTAGGTATGGGTGTACCACGATTCCTCCTGCACCTGCAGATTATCAGGATTTATCCCTGCTTCCTTCATTATCCTTATCATCTCGGCTCCGAAAGGATCCGTGCCTATGACACCGAAGGCCCTTATGTCACTGATCCCCATGGAAGCGAGGTTATTTGTAACATTCCCGGCACCGCCGAGGGAATAGCGCTGCCTTGCCACGGGCCTTGTCAATTCATTCGTCTCAACTGAGATCTCGCTCATCGCTTCATCAATAAACCAGTAGGCATCGAGGCAAAAATCTCCTATTACGGCAATTTTAGCTGAGCTGATATCCTTGAGTAACCTGCGGAGTTTTTCCTTTTCCATTTACCTGTATTTTATCTTTTTAGTGAATAGAGACCTGTCCCGACAAGGTAGATCATGGCAGTGACCAGAACAAGAAAGCTTGCAGTAATGCCTATGAAGGTGCTTGCAAGACCCATCAGCGGCGGCAGGAATGCGCCACCTGATACGGCCATTATCATGAGTCCGGAAACTTCATTCGCCCTGTCGGGCATCTTTTCCACGGCAATCGAGAAGATGAGCGGAAAAAGGTTGGCAGAACCCAGACCGACCATAAAAATCGCCACCTGAACAATAATTACCGATTTGACGACAAGCATTGCAAGCAGACTTGCGAGGGCAATTATTGCGGTAAGCAGAAGGAATCTCCGGGAGGAGATCCAGTTCAGGATTATTGCTCCTGAAAACCTGCCGATCATGAGGGCGGCAAAATAGATGCTGATCCCCAGGGAGGCACGCTCCAGGGTCAGATTGAAATTATTCTGGAGGAAATTCGCAATATTTGAATTCATACCAACATCACAGCCCACCAGCATGAAGATGCCGAGTACCATGACGACTATGAACCTGTTCCTGAGGAGGCTGAAGCAGCTTCTGAAGGTTGCCACTCCATGTTCTGATTTGCTCTCTTCAATCCTGGTAAGGTAGAGCCAGAGGACAGAGAGCACAGAGGTTAAGGCATAAATGCCGAAAACAAGCTTCCAGTTGCCAAAGGCTGCTGCCATAAGTGTTGTTATTATTGGCCCGAGAAGGGATACTATGGCCTTTATGAACTGAGACAAGCTCATATAGCTCGCGTATTTTACACGCGGGGCCACATCGTGCAGGAGGGGATTTGCAGAGACCTGGACAATTGTATTTCCTATGCCGAGCACTATAAAGGCAGCCAGCATAACAGGGAATGAATAGTGAATAAAAGGGATCACCATGCCAAGGCCCGTGAGAAGCATGCCTATATTCAGCATTCTTTTCTTTCCGTACTTATCCTGCAGAATGCCTGAAGGTACAGACATTACGAAAAACCAGAACAAGGCCATTGAAGGGATCAGCTGTGCGAGGTCATCGGTGAGTCCGAAATCCTTTTTTATAAATCCTGTGGCTACGCCTACAATATCAACAAACCCCATGACTATGAATGACATGAATACGGGGAGTATTTTTCCGGGTCCTGCTTTTGAATCGTTCACGTTGTAATTTCTATTGGGTTATAACCAGTTAAACTAAATTTGCTGAAAATTGTCTTTGTACATCAGATTACCTGACCAAAAAAATGATTTTCGACGATCATGCAGATTGTATGATATACAGGCAGATGCAATTCCTGAACAAAGGAGGTCCTTCTTTCCGGAACATTTATCAGAATGTGGCAGAAATCCTTCAGTCTCCCTCCCGTTTCGCCTGTCAGGCCTACAACCGTCATTCCTTTTGCAATTGCGGCGATGGCTGCATCTATTACATTTTGTGAATTCCCTGAGGTTGTAAGCCCTATCAGCAGATCCCCCTCATTGCCGTAAGCAACCACCTGCTGTGCATAAATAAGTGCAGGATCGATGTCATTCCCAACAGCGGTGACAAGACCGGAATGGGCCGAAAGTGAAATTGCAGGCAGTCCAGCCTGCAGCTTTCCTGCCAGATATGGGCCTCTTTCGGCAGAAGCTGCTGAAAGTTTCATTCTGAGATCACTGTTCAGGGTGCGAGTGCTTTCGAACCCTTTAAGCAGTTCTCCTGCTATATGATCGGAATCGCTGCTGCTGCCACCGTTCCCGCAGATAAGAACCTTGTTCCCATTTTCATAGCACTTTACAAGACAAGCGGCGGCACCGGTTATCCTGTCAGAAATACCTCCCAGCCGGGGATACCGGCCGGTCAGCTCCTCAATGATTTTTTTGCTTTCCACCTTTTTCATGTTTAAAACCTGTCTTCATAGATTGCAACGCATAAGGCAGCATAGTCGCCAATTGAATCGCCAAGTCCGGCAGGCACTATCCTGCAGACTCTCAGGGAGGCCGGGATGGCTTCCTTCTGCAACACCGGCTCTATCAGCGGCTTAAAAAGCGATTCATTGCGCTCATAGATGCTGCCAATCACAATGCATTCCGGATTCAGTATATCTATCAGTATTGACAGGCCAAGTCCGAGGTAAGAGGAGGCCGTGCGGATTATATCCATAGCCACGGGATCTCCGCCGATGGCAGCATTGGCGACCATTTTAGCATCGATGTCACCTGTTCTTTCCAGGGTCGGACAAAAGCCAACCTCCAGATTCCTGTTCAACCTGTCAGTCACAACCGACCTTGCCAGCTGAGCTATTCCACCCCCGCTGCAGAAGCCTTCGAAGGAGCCTGCCTTGCCAAAGCCCACCGGTCCGTCAAGTGCAAGCCTTATATGACCCACCTCTCCTCCCAGGTCATTTGTGCCAGTATAAAGCCTGCCATTGAGAATCAGGCCTCCTCCCATGCCTGTACCGAAAGTAAGGAAGATCATGTTTGATGTGCCTCTCCCTGCCCCCATCAGCCATTCGGCCAGTGCACAGGCATTGGCATCGTTCTGAAGGGCGGTTTCCACGCCAAACTCATCTGCGAAAACCGACGTGACAGGCACATTGTCCCATCCGGGCAGATTGGGGGGCGAATAAACCGTTCCGGTCTTTGAATCGAGCGGACCTCCGCAGCTTATGCCTATTCTCTTCAGCTTTTTGCCGCTGAATTCACCCATAAGCAACCGCATCTTTTCAGAAAACTCCGCAAGTATCCTTTCATACCCCCTCTCTGTACGGGTCTCGAAGACGACTTTCTTCAGGATCCTGAAGGTACTGTCCCCGATAACAATGCTGCACTTTGTTCCGCCGATATCCAAACCTAGATAAATGTCGCCGGGAGAATTCTCTGCTGATGTCATAGGAGGTGTGAATTAGGTAAATATGTTACTAATTAAGTATGAATTGCCCTATGAAAGTAAGTAATTTTATGCAAATCCCTATGCAAAATTACCCTGACCGGTCAATTAACCTGACCAGGGGCCCCGGTCTGCTTCCTGTAATGCGCTGCCCGCTCCACATCCTCGTTGTCAAGCGGCGATCCCTGTTCCACCTTCCGCCAGTCAATTGTCCTTTTATATTTTGCCATGGCTTTTTCAACATCGAAAATCCTCGGATCGTGCTTCTCCATCAGGTAGGGGGTGAAATCAGGTTCCGGCGTGAAAAAATCCTGCAGCAGCGAAGCGGTTGCATCGAACTGATTTACATAAGGCACATCGAGTATGTTATAAATAGTCTTGAGTATGGAGCCGAAATTGGCATGTGTATGGGATACATATCCCCTTTTTACCCACGGACCCGCCATCATAAGGACCGAACGGTGAGCATCTACATGGTCCACGCCACCCTGAGGGTCATCTTCGGTAATGATCACAAGCATATCCTTCCAGTATTTTGTTCCCGACAGGAACTGCAGAATCCTTCCCAAAGCCAGATCGTTGTCTGCCATGAAGGACTGGGGGAAGAGGTAGCCGTCTTCAGGTCTTACGGATGCTCCGTGATCATTTGGAATCTGTATCGTGATAAGCGACGGCATCTCTTCACGGCCTGTTATCCATTTCGCGGTGAACTCCCTCTCGAACTGATCCATGCGGTACTGATCGGGTATGTTCATATTGAAGCCTGCATAGTCGTGACTGGTCTTTGGGAAAAGTGCCTTCTGCATCGGAACCATTACTCCATGAGCAGCGCCTGTGGCCGTATCTGACCATTCTTCACGCGTATGTGCCGTTTCGTTGGCTTCACCGAAGTTATAGAAAGAGACATTCTCGCGCCCGAGGGCTTCCCACAGGCCTCCTTTTTCTGCATAATCTTCGGGATCCATGCTCCCCGTAGATCCGGGATGCCTCCGGCCCGGAGCCTTTGAAAATATTTTTGCAGTTTTGGTCACGCTCGCATTCGCCTCCACCCATTCGTTCGGTATCACTCCCATCATCCAGTGATGGCCATGGATAGAGGCATCGCTGTCGCAGTAATAATTATCAGAGAAGGCAAACTGCCGTGCAGCCTTAATATGGTTGGGAGAGATCATCAGCCCGGGAAATTCGTCCCTTACCGACGCCGGAAGGGTATACTCGCAATTGACGCCATATCGTGCCAGCGTGCTGTCTCCGGTGGCGTTCCTGAGCTGACCGAAAATTTCATCGTAGGTTCTGTTTTCCTTTGTTATATACACTATATGCCTGACAGGTGATCTATGCAGACCGGGCAGTACCGGCAAGGGGTTCTTTCTGTCATCCCTGATGCTCACTGAAGCAAACGTATTGTCAATTACCTGCCTTGAATATCCTGACAGGGCTTTTTCATCGGGGATCCTTACACGCTGGAAGCTTCCAAGCTGAATATCTCCAATATAGGTTCCCTGAACCGGGGAAACAAATCCGCTGCCACCATTAGGACCCGCACCAAGCCCCCGGCATGTAATTATGTAGAGCTCCTTCTCATCCTTTGAGATCTTCACCCTGGTTGGTCCCCAGCACGACGGTATCAGTCCCCTGGTTTCACCTGTAGCGACATCAATAACAGCAACCGAGTTGAATCCCAGCAGCGCAACGTACAATGTTTTTTCGTCAGAAGAGAGTGCAAGGCCGAAGGGAAGAAGTCCCCGGTATCTGTCAATGCGCCTGTCGACATGGATCTGAATCGTGTCGGTGATCCTGTGGTTTTTATAGTCAATCACTGAAATATTGTCGTTTGTCGCGTTCGACACATATGCATATTCCGATCCGGCAGCAAGCGAATTGGGGCTGGCCCCGCCAACGACTTCGGCATCCCCTGTCATTGTTCCCACCTGAAAGCCGGTTTTATATTTATCCACAACCCTGTCCGAGCCCAGATCGATCGCAAAAACACTCATTGCATCGGGATGAAGAGGGCTTCCCACCCCTGGAATCTCCCTGCCTTCCACAACAGTTCCGTTTATTGATTCGGGGGTATTGTCTCCGTAAGGATGGTGTGAGATCATCAGCGAATCATAATTGGAAGGAGTGGCCCCGGTGATCAGTGGATATTCATACATCCCGACATTCGCAACAAAAGCTGTTTTACCATCGGGGCTCAGCGATAATCCGAAAGGCTGCCGGCCTACTTTGACAGAGGCGGTTATCTTTCTTGTGGCAAGATCAATCCTTACAAGCCGGAAATTGCCCCTGTCGAGCACAATGAGCTCGTTTTCAGGCCCATTGTAAACAAGGTCGGATGTAAAGCTGTCATCATACTCAACATTGCCTACCTTGCCATTCAGTGAAATGGAATCGATCCGGGTGAGGGTGCCTGTGTCGTAAATTATAACGGCACCATTGTCTCCGCCGCTCAGAAAAATAGTTTTTGAATCACCTGCAAAGGCTACGCCCAGATATGAACCTTCCGATAAAGGGGACTTTATACGCCCGTCGTAGCTGGGAACCCTTAAGGCTTCCAGTGTTTTCAGGTCAATTATCGTAAAAACTCCGTCGTGAAGTGTTACGGCCTTCCTGCCGTCAGGGGATATGGCCAGGCCAAAAGGATCGTGTGTGATGCGCACCATATCACCGGCAGGGCTCAGAAAACGGCCACTGGGAAGTATTGTTCTGCCTCCCTCATCTATCCTGGCAGGCAGATCACCTGCAGGTACGGTAAGGATATTGACCGTTTTCTGCGGGAATAGCTGAGAAGCTGAAAGGAGGAGGATCAGTATAAGTATTGATTGTCTCAGGTATCTCATGAGCTTAAAATTGTAATCAAATTTAAAATTAATTCAGGTCACCCCTGCTTATTTTTATCCCAAAATGACTTAATGGCTTTTCATTATGCTGCAGCTTGCACGTGAGGCCCCGGCCGGGTCGCATCCTGCAAAGCCACAGCCTGCAGAGATCCTCTCCGATGCATCTGCTGAGGCTTATCACTTAGAGAAAATCCTTTCTGTATTCAGATGGGGTTTTCTTCATAACGCATTTGAAGTAGTGATTGAAATTTGCCAGATTGCTGTATCCGCACTCATAACTGATCCTGGTGATCTGCTTATCGGTCTGGGCCAGCATTTTTGCGGCCAGTCCGATACGGACATTCTTGACATAGTTCATAAAAGTCTGATTGGTTTTCTTCTTGAAATAGCGGCAGAATGATCCTGGCTCCATAAAAACAAGGTCAGCAGCCTCCCTTAGCCTGATGCCTGTCTGTACATTCTTGAATACATACTCATAGATCCTGTTGATCTGGTCCTGATGCTTGTCAAACTGATCCGGCAATGAGGAAGGGAGAGTGATCTCTTCCCTCTCTTCCATCTGAAGCAGCAGATTGAATACCCTTAGCAATTCGATATACCGTGGCAGTCCCTCCAGGGGGATCATTTTTTTCAGGGTCTGTCCCACTTTTTCGGTCGTTTTCCCTTTGAACCAGATGCCGTTCCCGGCTTTTTGAAGCAGGGTTACAACATCCTCAAGTTCTGGTATATTGAAGAAATTAGATGTGATAATGTTCTCATAGAAATGTGTGACAATACATTCTGGCTGAGTATTGTCCGGGGTCTCAAGAACATTCCAGCAGTGGGGAATATTTGGACCAAGCAATACCAGGTCCCCTTCCGAATAACTGGATATGCTGTTCCCTACTATTCTTTTCCCCGAACCCGAAAGGATGTAATTCAGCTCGAAATTCTTATGTGAGTGGATCTTATGAGAATTGGGATCCATCCACATTCTCCTGGTTATAAACGAGTGTTCATGGGACACGAATATTTTTTCGTAAATGATCTCCATTGCAAGCTTTTTAACCGTTAAATACAAAAATAATAGTTTTTTTCGATTCACAGGGTTAAAAATCAATGTAAACAGAACAAGATAACAGAAGTAAAAAAGGTCATTATCAGGTTACTTTGTACTGGAACAATGCAGGTCTCAGAAAGCAGATTATTGGATGGACTGAAATGAAGGCAGAGTTTAATGAGAATTTTTTATTCTGAATACAAATGAAATTACCATTAAGCGGCATAATTCCACCTATGGTAACACCCCTCCTTGATGACAATACCCTGGATATGGCCGGTCTTGAAAAGCTGGTTGATCACCTGTTGAAGGGAGGTGTTCACGGACTGTTTATTCTTGGGACAACAGGCGAGGCAACCAGCCTGAACTACAATCTAAGGAAAGAGCTCATCAGAAGGACGGCAGAACTTGTGGATCACAGGATTCCCATAGTGGCCGGGATCACCGACACTTCACTGTACGGATCGCTTGAGATAGCTGAGTATGCCAGTGATGCAGGGCTCGACGGTGTAGTCCTGGCTCCTCCCTATTATGTGCCTATTTCCCAGGAGGAGATGAGGGAATATCTTGAGAATATCGCACCTAAACTCCCGCTTCCCTTCCTGATGTACGATATGCCCAGCTGCACAAAGATGCATATGTCGGTCGAAACGATCAGGAAAGCCAAGGAACTGGGTGCTATCGGGATAAAGGACAGCTCCGGCGACATGTCTTACCTGTTTTCACTGATACAGGAATTCAGGGGATCGCCGGAATTCTCAATAATAGCCGGTACTGAATTATTCCTGCCTGACACGATAATCCAGGGCGGTCACGGAGCCGTAGCCGGAGGAGCCAATCTGTATCCCGGGCTGTTTGTGGAGCTCTATAATGCGGCCCTTGCAAAAGACCTTGAAAAAATTGCCGTGCTTCGCGAAAAGGTAATGATGATCGACACAACCATCTTCAATGTCGGCAAGCATAAATCGAGAATAATAAAAGGGATAAAATGTGCCCTGTCGGTAATGGAGATCTGCAATGACTATGTAGCGCTTCCTCTGCGGAAGTTCAGGACTGAGGACAGGAGAAAGGTGGAGAAGTATGTCGGTGAGCTGAACCGTATGATAAATTGAGGTCCGTTCCCGGCAAATCTTCTATGTGCAGGCAATATTCTTCAGATGGTCTTCAGCGGGCTGATCACAGCCAGGCACTGTCTTAATCAGGTAAGATTTGTATATTGCACTTATGATAAATGATTTAATGAGATGGTTTTGAAACTTGCAGGCATCTTCTCAATGATCGTGATCTTTATGTCGCCTGGTGTACGCGCCCAGGAAAGGAATGGTTCCGGGGCAATCATGAGCGAAGAATTTATTTTCCCGTTTCAGAACGAGCATGTTCACGGGAGCAGCCTGGTGGTTCTGCCAGGAGGAAGAATACTTCTCCCGCTCTATTCCGATGGCTTCAATTTTTCAATGGCAGCTATTTCCGATGATGACGGGAATACATGGAGAAACAGCCTTCCCATAGTGGGGCGAGGCCCTATTCAGCCGGCGTTCGCACTTAAAAGGGACGGAACAATAGTCGCGTATATGCGCGATAGCGGTGATGCTCCCAACAGGGTCCAGATAAGCACATCCTCAGATAAGGGCGAATCCTGGACTGTTGCAACCAGGACTGATATCCCTAATGAGGCAAGCGTTGAAATCTGCGTTCTGAAGGACGGCAAATGGGCATTTTTCGGGAACGATATCTCCGACGGCCGTTATCAGCTATCTCTTTACCTGTCGGACGATGAAGGTGCATCATGGAAATGGAAGGACCATATCGAGTTCATGGCAGACAAAACAGGAAGCTTCTCTTATCCATGCATGATCCAGACAGGTGACGGCTTTCTGAATATCACATATTCATATTCCCTGAGGGAAGGGAAAAAAACGATAAAGCATGTGGTTATAGATCCTGAAAAATTATTAAAGCAGTGATAGCATCAGAACGTCAGGAACAGAAAATGTTTTAAATTCGCTTTATGGCATGCACCGGAATGAACATGGCAGTGCGACCTGGAAAGAATACTGAAGCCCTTTTGATATTGGATAAGGCAGGGCTATGCAAGGAAATCAGGAAAGGAGGGTCTGACCTATGACAGGGAATCAATTCAGAAAAGCCCTGCATTCAGGCAAATCGGTTTACGGGACCCTGATAACATCTTCGTCTCCGAGGATGTTTGATACTGTAATACGACTCAGGCCGGACTTTGTATTTCTCTGTACGGAACATATTTTTTATAATCCTGATTCGCTTGGATGGATGTGCAGGGCATACAGGGCCGCAGGGATAAATCCGGTAGTCAGAATAGCCAGTCCGGATCCGTACCTTGCAGCGCAGGCCCTCGATGCTGGAGCAGGAACAATACTCGTGCCATATGCCGAGGATCTGGAAAGGGTTGCTGAACTTGTAGGCGCAGTAAAATACAGGCCACTCAAAGGGAGGAGACTCAAAAATATTCTTCTGGGCAGGGAAAAGCCTGATCAGCGACTCGCAGAATATTTAAGGGATTATAACAGCGACAGCTCTCTTCTTCTGAACATCGAGAGCCCTGAAGGGGTAAGGAACATGAATGATTTTTTTTCGCTCAGTACACCGGACGGACCCGGTATCGACGGGATCGTTATTGGCCCGCATGACCTTTCGGTATCTCATGATATGCCCGAACAATATGGAAGCAGCGAATTCATTGAGCTCAGCTGCGATATAATCAGGAAAGCCCGGAAGGCAGGGGTGGCCGCAGGAGGGCACACCGGCTCCAGGCAAAGCCTGCAGCTTCAGCTGGAGTGGGCCATGGCAGGGGCAAATATAATCATCCACAGCTCCGATATTTTTCTTTTCGCCGACAGGTACAATGAAGAAATGAATCAGATAAGGTCAGTGAAGGGTGATGACATTTCAGAGGACAACAGCGGGACCAGTGTTTAAATAATCATGCCAGGCTCAATGATCAATCACGCCAGATTTTTGCTCTTTCTGCTTACCGGTCTCATCTGCATGGATAAAGGCTATGGCCAGTATGCAGATTTTTCGGATGCTGTCATCTACCTGCCCGAGAGAAACAATGCCCATCTGCTTAAGGCAGCCACAGTGCTGCGGGAAGAGGCGGGCAAGAGGTCAAAGCTGTTCCTTCCTGTCACATTCAGGGACCCTTCGCCCCTGAGGAAGTCTATAACAATATGCGTAGAGAGCCACAAGGGCGGTCTTACCGAAAATCTGCGCTCTGAATTGGCTGATCTGCCGGAAACGGGGAAGGAGGGTTTCAAAATACTCCGGGCAGACGCGAGATCTTTTGTTGTTGCCGGGCATGATGAAGCAGGTGCATTATACGGAGCAGGATGGCTTCTCAGGAAGATGCAAATAATGCCTGGGAAAATACTTATTCCGGCGGAATGCAATATTTCTTCCACCCCTGCATATCCCATTCGCGGGCATCAGCTGGGGTACAGGCCCAAAACAAATGCCTATGATGCCTGGAGCGTTGCACAGTTTGACTCATACATAAGGGACCTTGTGATCTTTGGTGCCAACAGCATCGAAATAATGCCACCCAGGACAGACGATGACCCTTCAGGAGTTAACATGAAACTACCTGCGATAAGAATGATAGCTGAGCAATCGCGGATCTGCAATGAATACGGGCTTAATGTGTGGATGTGGTATCCGAATATGGGCAGCGACTATACCACTCCCGATTCTGTAGCAAAGGAACTGTCGGAACGTGAGCATGTATTCAGCGTGCTTCCCCGTCTTGATGCTCTTTTTGTACCAGGAGGCGATCCCGGGGAGCTCGAGCCCGATGTATTGTTCAGCTGGCTGGGGAAGGTGGCGGTCGTTCTTCATAAATATCATCCGGAGGCAAAAATCTGGGTTTCTCCCCAGGTCTTTAAACCCGGTAAAGAATGGTATAGCTCTTTTTACGAGAATGTCAATAAAAAGTATGACTGGTTCGGAGGGATCGTATACGGCCCCTGGATCAGAACTCCCCTGCCACAGGTCAAAAAGCTCATTGATCCTTCTATTGCTGTAAGGCTCTACCCTGATATAACACACAGCTTAAGCTGCCAGTACCCGGTGCCTGACTGGGATCTGGCCTATGCAATGACCCTTGGCAGGGAATGCATAAACCCAAGGCCCCTGGATGAAAGTCATATACATAATCTTTATGCTCATCTGGCCCAGGGAAGCATAAGTTATTCGGAAGGAACAAATGATGATGTGAACAAGATTGTCTGGAGCAGTCTGGACTGGGATCCGGCTACTCCGGTAATTGAAATAATGCGCGACTATGCCAGGTATTTTGTAGGTCCGGACTATACAGAGGGAGTTGCCCAGGGGCTCATGTCGCTCGAAAGGAATTTCAGGGGGCCATTGCTGTCGAATGATAATGTTGAGTTTACTTTTCATCAATGGCAGGATATGGAGAGCACAGCTCCCGAGAATGTCCTGGCAAATCCAAGATTTCAGAGCGGACTTATCAGGGCTTACTATGATGCCTATATCAGGAGGAGACTAATATATGAAACAAATCTTGAGCAACTGGCCAGGGATATCCTTGAACAGGCAGCTGCCAGTGGCTCCCTGAAAGCAATATCCGGGGCAGACAGCATTCTTATGCTGGCCAGGAACAAGCCGGTGGCACAGGAATTGAAACAGCGGTGCCTTGCTCTCGCGGATTCACTTTTCAGAAGCTTCGGGGCCCAGTTAACGGTCGAAAAACACAACGCTGCGGAGGGAAGGGGAAATTTTATCGATAACATTGATATCCCGCTGAACGATGCACCATGGCTGCTCGACCAGCTCGGAAGTGCCGAAAACCATGGAGGCGAGCCCGAAAGGCTGGATGCCATATACAAAATACTGCACAGGACAGATCCTGGCCCCGGAGGATTCTACGATAATTTCGGAAGCCCTTCGGCCTGGAAAAGGGTGAAGGCAGCCAAATCCTGGGATGATGACCCTGGCAGCCTTGAATCGCCGCGTGTAAGCTTTGGGGTGGGGCTGACAGGCGTTGACTGGGTTCATGAAGTTGTTGCAAAAGGGTTTGCCGGACAGGTAACGCCATTGGCCTGGATGAATCAGATCACAACATTGTACGATACTCCCCTTGAAATAGAATACGATTGCCTCGACACTGCAGCTTCATATACTCTCAAAATAGCCTATACCGGCCGCTTCCGGTCAAATATGAAGCTCATGGCCGACGGTGTAATGATCCACGATTATATAAGAATGGGGAACAGGCCCCTTTTCGAATTCAGGCTGCCCGAAAAAATAACCGGCGATGGCAGGGTTGTGTTTACATGGACTTGCGGACAGGATGATACCGGTGAAGGGGAAAGGGGCTCGCAGGTGGCAGAGATCTGGCTCATAAGAAGAGGGCCGGACCATTGAGCCGCACAGCGAGACATATGCCTTCAACTGCAATTTACCTCAATGCGGATCTGTTCAGGATACTCGGGATTGCCCTTGGGGGATCGTCACCAAGAAATGATCCGATGCTTCCCCCCTCCCATACCGGATACCTCTCAATAACGCCCTTAATATTCAGCGCTGCCAGCTTTGCCATATTCTCTCTGGTCCAGCGGGTCGCAGAACCAATATGTGGCACCATTACCACATTCGGGAGATCTTTCAGACCCTCATTTATTATAGGCTCGGATTCAAAAACATCCAGCCCTGCCCTGAAATCGGGATGGGTCCGGCAATGTTCCGCCAGCTCAGCTTCATTGATCACGGCACCCCTGCTTGTATTGATAAGTATTGCATCGGGCCGCATCATCAGAAGCTGCGGACCGGAAATGAGGTGCCTTGTGTCGCTCCTCAGTGGCACGTGGAGGCTGACAACAGCAGCTTCCCTCAACACATCCTCAGGGGATGTTGTGAATGAAACCTTCACAGGGACTCTCTGTGTCTTTACAAGGTACTCGTTAAATGCTTCCGCTTCTGCTTCAAAATCCGGGTTTCGCATGTGCCCGGCGTATACAAGATCCATTTCAAAAGCCCTGAGCATCATCAGGGCATAGGTCGCGCCAATCCTTCCGGCGCCGATCACGCCCAATGTGCCACGCCACAATCTGCTGCCCAGGAAAAGATCCGGCAGCCATCCCCTGAATCTGCCAGCCCTTGTAAAATCATGCGCCTCGCATATTCTCCTTGAGCAAGCCATAGTCAGGGCAACCGCAAGTTCAGCTGTCGCTTCGGTAAGAACTCCAGGCGTATTACCGACAGCTATATTATATCTTGTTGCGGCATCCAGATCCACATTATCGAATCCCACGGCATAATTGCAATATGCAATGCCTCCTGCACTGGCCAGCAACCCAAGGAGCCTCTCATCCCATTTTTCAGTCAGCTGTCCTATTACAGCTGTACATCCCTGGCCCAGACTATCTGCGATCATGTCGGGAGCCATGCTCTCCCCCGATGCCCACATTTCAATCCTGTAACCTGCGGCCGACAGGATATCCAGCCATTCAGTCCCCGGGAGCCTGCCGGTCACAATAATACGACTGAATCCTCCCGGGTTAATAATTTTCCAGCCATCACCTCTGTTCATCTGCTTTTGTATTTTCAGAGTTTGATGAAGATTTTTCTTTTATAAAGGAAATAAGCCGGGATAAAAAGAATACCGACATAAATCATGGCGTAGATCATGCTTGTAAATTCCGGAGCGGCTCCCCTTGATGTAAAGAAATTACAGAAGTGCTCATTCAGTGTGCTTCCTCCCATTTTGATCTCATAAAAGAAAAGGGCAAACACATCGGCCAGCACATAGATGGTTATTGCGTTTGACCCGTAAATTACTCCGAATTTAGCTCCCTTGCGATAGTTAAGGATATCTACAACAAATATTGAGGATGCAAGCGTCATTGCAGCCAGCCCTGATGTAAAGAGAACAAAAGAGCTGGTCCAGATATTTTCGTTCAGCGGAAATGCCCAGTTCCAGATAACACCACCAATAGTGGAAATAAATCCGAGCAGAAAGAGCCATATCACCTTGTATTCCTGCGATTTTATTTTCAGGAGCAGGGTTCCGGCCAACATTCCGGTTATGCCTGTCACTATGGAAGGAAAGGTGCTCAATATCCCCTCCGGGTCCCAAACTCCCTGGTACAATTTACCGGGCATGAACTTATGATCTATCCACTGGGCAAGATTTATATCCCGTTCGAGCATTACCTTCCCGTAACCAGGTGTAGGTATGTAATTTATAGCAAGCCAGTACCCGACCAGTATAACAGCAGCAATAACAGCCTGTGTTTTCCAGTTCGTTTTAAGGAAGATGAACCCGCAGACAAGATATACAACAGCAATCCTGTGAAGTGTTCCCGTATACCGAAGGTCGGCGAAGTTAAAATCGGGAAAAAGCCCCAGAATATTAAGCAACATCCCGGCAATATAGATCTTTACAGCC
Organism: uncultured Bacteroidales bacterium; assembly: GCA_963756885.1. Taxonomy (GTDB): domain Bacteria; phylum Bacteroidota; class Bacteroidia; order Bacteroidales; family VadinHA17; genus LD21. Next base: position 1,393,505 of record CAVWPG010000016.1, on the reverse strand, counting down.
CGGCTTATAAGCCTGGGATAGACCGAGGATGGCGACATCCCCGCATCAAGCCTCTTTGTATACGCAAAGGCAATTGCAACCCCGACTATAAAGAGGAAGAAAGGGGCTATAAGGTCTGTGGGGGTTATTCCATTCCAGCGGGTATGATTAAGGGGGGCATAAACATTTGCCTCACTTCCCGGGAAATTCACGAGTATCATTGCTGCAATTGTTATCCCCCTGAAGGCATCGAGGGATATAAGCCGGCCGCTGCCCTCCTTTACTGCTGTTTCATTCATTTCCTGACTTTTTAATTTATATTGTAAAGCATCTCCGGATGATTTCCAAACCTGTAAACTCATGAAACGGCGCCGGCTTACCTTGAAGCCTTCCCTATCAGCTCTTCAATTGCAGTAACTACCTGAAGTTCGCATCTGCCTCCCTGTTGCCTGGCTTTTCGGGTTATTTCAAGGGAGTTTTCCTTCCAGCCGGCTGGAGGTTCCGAACCATGTGTAATGTACTCAACCGCCTCCAGTCCTTTGACGGAGATCCTTGCCAGGTTTTCGGAGAGGATGGAAGCTTCTTCCAGAACCGGGGATCTGCGTGCAAGTTCCCTGAAGCCGGCATCATTATCTTTCCAGAGCTTAAGGTGCTCAGTAATATTTTTTTCAAGTTCAGTGCCACCTGAAGTGCACCATGTGCTGACATTGTTCCTGAATTCACGCGCCACTTTCTGATCGGGTGTCGCCACATCTGCAATTTTTGTGAAGGGTGAGAAAACTGTGTACATTGTATCGCCTTCATTGCGCTCGTAGATTTTGAGCGGCTCGATCACATCCACAAGCACCCCGAGGGCCCTGGTATCATAAGAACCTGTAAGCCTGCGCATCATCATCCCCTTGTTCCTGAGATGGGTTGATCCATTATCTTCCAGGAGCAGGCTTTCGAAGTCAAGCCTTCTGTACATATCCGGGACATCCCGCACGGTGCCGGCTGACCAGAACCTTTCAGCAATAGCTGCCGTGCGCGGCCAGATCCTCGAATCCACGGTCTCGGGAGTAACCAGCTCAGTCCACATTGTAGCCTCTCCCCCCACTATAAGCTTTTGCTGCTCAGGGGTCAGGTCAGAATTTGGAGGAACAGGGTCGACAAGGTAATGATAGTCGGTGGGCTGGGCCAGGTCTATATAGTAGCCTGTCGAGAGCAGTCCGGTATAGCCGTTCCTTGCGGCTTCGATGAGTGATTCGGTCCCGCGCCACGACTGTATCATAATATCGTGGGGTACACCGGGCCTGAGGATCTCGTCCCATCCCATCATTTTCTTGCCGTTTTTCTTCAGGATCGGGAGAAGCCTGCTGATAAACTCGGTTTCCAGGTCGTGGTACGAGGTCATCCCCTTCTTCTGCATATAGGCCTTGATGTCAGGATTTCTCTCCCAGTCCTTCCCTGTATTCTCATCACCTCCAATATGAAAATATTCATCTGGGAACAGGTGAGCCATTTCAGTGAAAAGGCTGTCGAGAAATTTATATGTGTAATCCTTTGTAACATCGAGCGATGGGTCAAAGACCCCGAAATATCTTTGCAGCTTGTAGTCCCTCCTGACACTGGCAAGCTCGGGATATGCCTTTAGCCACGATGTGCAATGGCCTGGTACGTCAAACTCAGGTACAATACGAATTCCCCTCTGATCTGCGTATGCAATTACATCCTTCATCTCCTCCTGGGTGTAATAATTGCCATCAGAACCCAGCTGCTGCAGCCTGGGGTAGACTTTTGATTCAATTCCAAACATCTGGTCTTCTGTCAGATGCAGATGAAGGACATTCATTTTGACTGATGCCATGCAGTCAAGGGTCCGTTTTACGACATCGATAGGCATCCAGTGAAGTGTGATGTCGAGCAGCAGGCCGCGCCATGGGAATCTTGGGTAATCGCTTATCTCAACACCGGGGAAATAGTATCCCTCACTGTCAACGCTTACAAGCTGCTGAAGTGTCTCGAGGGCCCTGATGGCTCCCAGGTCGGTGTTGGCATCTATCCGCACCTCCCGGGTTGAGGAGAGAAGCCTGTAGCTCTCATCCTCGTAAAGCTTCAGCTGTGCAGGCCTTTTCACAACGATTACAAGTCCTGCCTTTACTGAACTATCGGCAGAGGTAATAATTCCCTGCCTGAAGAATAATCCCATACGGTCATCCAGCCTTCTGAGCGAGCGTGTCGCCTCCCTGAAGACCCGTTCCCCCGGGTTGCCTTTAACAGCAATCGTGAAACTCCTGTTTATGCGGAATTTTCCCTCCTCCGGTTTCAAATCGTGCGGAACCGGCATAAGATCGTATGTCCTGTCCTGACTGAATGAAGGTGGAGACAAAAAGAATACGAAGAGAATCAGTACCAGCCTTGACATCTGCATTTCATTAAGTTGTTATTTCATTTTAAAGATACACAGGTCAGACATCAAAATAACTAATTGCTGCAGATATTTACTTCGGTTATTTTACTGAATTGTTGTGGTTATTTCTCTGAAAAGAGCATGAACGGGGCTTCTTCCTGCAAAAAGGAGCTAAAATTCAATAGGGATCAGATAAAAAAACCGTTGCAAAACCGGGGAGGATTGGATAAGTTTGATAAATGAACGGCTCCTTGAACGGGAAGGCTCTTTGCACACAGGAATAATGTATAAATCAGGTACAATTTATATAAATCAGAATGAAGAAACATACAATAAAGCTGAGTCTGTCAATAATTGCTGCATGCCTGCTTCAACATGCAGCACTTGCCGGAAGCGGGATCCTTGACCTGAGCAATGCTTCCATTCTTGCCTCCACCGCTTTCAGATCCCCGGTAAGGGAAACAGCTATCAGGGTGCTGCAGGAGGAGGTTGAGAAGCGGACATCGCTTAAGCTTCCCCTTGCAGGTGGAAAAAGAAAGACGCCCCTCATAATCCTGGCAAGGGTGAACGACACCATGGCTGGCGATTTAATGGTGCCGGCGGAATACAGATATTCGCACCCTGAATCTGAACCAGAGGGTTTCAGGCTCCTGCCAGATCCGGAAGGAAGAGCTTACCTCTGGATGATCTGTGCTGACGAGCGCGGGCTGATCTTTGCCATCGGACAATTTCTGAGGACAGCCAGTCTAACAAGGAACAGGATCTTTTTCAGCAGGACTGATGAGATAGCAACTTCACCTGCCTATCCGATCAGGGGTCATCAGCTGGGTTACCGTAATACAGCAAATTCATGGGATTCATGGTCTGTCAGCCAGTATGAACAATATATCAGGGAGCTTGCATTGTTCGGTTCAAACTGCATAGAGAACATTCCGTTCCAGGATGGCCCCGCAGGGCCCCTTATGAAGGTTCCGCGCGAAGAGATGAACCTGAGGATGAGCGGGATCTGCGACAGCTATGGTCTTGATTACTGGGTCTGGACCCCGGCAGATGCCGATCTCTCTGATTCAGTAAAATTCCGTGCAGAGGTTCAGAAGCATGCCGCTTTCTACAGTAAATGTCCGCGGCTGGATGGAGTTTTCTTCCCCGGAGGCGATCCGGGCAATAATCATCCCAGATATGTTATGCCCTTCCTTAAGGCAATCTCGGCAGAACTGAGGAGGTATCATCCCCACGCCGGATTATGGGTCTCGCTGCAGGGCTTCAATGAAGAGGAGGTTGATTACTTCTTCAGCTATCTGAAAAAGTACGACCCTGACTGGCTGACAGGAGTGGTTTCCGGACCCGGCAGTCCTGACATAGCCGAAACACGGCATCGTCTTCCGGAAAAATACAGGCATCGTCACTATCCTGATATTACTCATACTGTCAGATGCCAGTACCCGGTCGAAAACTGGGATCAGGCTTTCGCCCTCACCGAGGGAAGGGAGGTGTGCAATCCTCAGCCCTGCTATTATGCGAAGATTCACAACAGGTTTGCTCCATTCACTGACGGGTTTCTCGCATATTCCGACGGGGTACACGATGATGTAAATAAGGTAATCTGGAGCCAGATGGCGTGGGATCCTGACAAGGCTGTCCATCGTGTGCTTGAGGAATATTCCCGCTTTTTCTTCGGAGCCGACCTTGCAGAAAGCGGGGCTGATGCGATCCTGGCACTTGAGCGCAACTGGGTGGGCTCTCTGGAGGAAAATGGCGGTGTGGAGACGACATTTGCCTTCTGGCAGAAACTTTGGGAGGACCATCCGGAGCTTGGCAGGAACTGGCGCTGGCAGCTTCTTGCAATGAGGTCCTGCTACGATGAATACACAAGACTCAGGAAGATATATGAGCAGGATCTTGAAAAAGATGCTGACAGAATCCTTGCACAGGCAGCGACGATCGGATCTGAAGAAGCCATGAAGGAGGCGCTTGCCATTGTGGAAAAAGCCGATAATGAGAAAATTGCGCCAATGCTAAGGGATAAGATCGCAGGTTTATGTGAAGCTCTGTATAAATCGATCGGATTACAGACAAGTGTCAGGCTTTATAATGCAAGTGGAGAGGAGCGCGGGGCTATACTCGATTTTCTTGATTACCCTCTCAACAACAGGTGGTGGCTGCATGATGAATTTGACAGGATCAGGCAGCTGAAGAGCGAAAAAGAGAAGCTGGACCGTATTAAAATTATAGAGAGCTGGGAAAATCCTGGACCAGGCAGCTATTACGACAACATTTCTGATATTTCAAAGGGGCCGCGGGTAAAAACACGCACCGACGATGCAACAGACTATGCCTGGTGGGACAACGGTATGAGCAGGAGGAGGCTGTCGACACAACTGTACCAGAATTGTCCAAAACTCGAATACACTGATCTCGATCCTGAAGGGAGGTATTGCATCAGAATAGCAGGATACGGGGATGCACTTCTGCGGGTTGACGGGGAAAGGCTGGAGCCTGTCGTGTACAACAAGGGACTGGAGGAGTTCAAGGAATTCCTTGTGCCTCACAAATGCGCAGGCGATGGAATTATTGAGGTATCTTTCGATCAGCCTGAAGAGTCTGACCTTAACTGGAGGCAACAATCAAAAGTGTGCGATATCTGGCTTCTATTTCTGGGTCATTGAGGGAGGAGCATCATCCTTGCCTGTTCCCCATTTCCTGTTTGGCTCAGGTCCCATAACGAAGTCTAGTGTTCCGCCCCTCATTATTTCATCCTGGGTTATCCATGTCCGTGTAATGGGCCTGCCATCAAGCGTGGCAGATTGTATGTATTTGTTGTCCTTCGAATTATTCTCAGCTGTTATCACAAAGGTCCCGTTTTTCCCCACTCTGATGGTAACCTTTACGAATAAGGGACTGCCTATTGCGTAACAGGGGCTGCCCGGGGTAACCGGATAGAACCCCATCGCACTCAGGACATACCAGGAGGAGAGCGATCCCATATCCTCATTTCCGCAGATCCCCCCGGGGCCGCTGCGGTACAGCTCTTCGCAGACCTGCCTCACCCTCTGCTGTGTTTTCCACGGCTCGCCGGCATAGTCGTAAAGATAGGCCACATGATGTGATGGCTGGTTGCCCTGGACATACTGGCCGATAGTACCGACGACGCCGATATACTTTGGAGGAGATATTTCCGGGCTCATTGTGAAAAATGTATCGAGCCTGGCTGTAAATTCCCTTTTCCCGCCGAACAGATCAATGAGTCCCCTTATATCGTGCTGGACCGCCCAGATATACTGCCAGGCATTTGATTCTGTATAGTAGCGGTTGGGGCGTCTTCCGACAAGCAGTGGATCGAAATACCTGTAATAGGAATGATCGCCCTCCTTCACTATCTCCTGCTCATGGTCTCCTTTCATTTCGAGCCATGAGCCATCATATTTTCTCGGACGCATGAACCTGGTCACCGGATCCCAGAGGTTACTGTAATTGTGAGCCCGCTTAATAAACAGATCATAATCAGCATTTTTCCCAAGTGCTTTTGCCAGCTGTGCTAAGCACCAGTCGTCGTAAGCCGGTTCAAGGGTATTCGGGACTGACTCATTCACCTTGTCTACGGGGGCATATCCTTTTTCGATGTAGTATTGCAGACCAGCTCTTCCTGCAGAGGGAGGAAGCGGGGGCTTAGGCTCCTCCAGGGCCTTTCTTCGCATGGCTTCATACAGGAATCCTGCATCAAAGTCGCGGTAGCCCTTCACATAGGCATCTGCAATTATCGGAACAAGATGATCGCCAACCATTCCCTCGCCAAATACATTGAGGAAATGTTGTGCCGGCAGCCAGCCATATTCCCTTGCTGTAGCCTCTATCGATCTTATAAAATCATTAACGTGTCCGGGAGCAGTGATTGTAAGCAGTGGATGCTGACTTCGGTAGGTATCCCAGCAGGAGAAGGAGCCATAAAAATCAAAGCCCTTGGCTATATGGACCTTACTGTCGGCTCCCATATATCTGCCATCTGCGTCCTGTGCAATATACTGTGCCAGAAATGAATGGTAGAGGGCAGTGTAGAAAATCTCCTTCTGATCATCGGTCCCTTCTATTGCAATGACTGACAGCTCACGGTTCCATGCTTCCAGGGCTTTCTCCCTTATATTGTCAAAATCCCAGCCGGGGATCTCTGCCCCGAGGTTTTTCCTGGCGCCATCCATGCTGACATATGATATGCCTGCCTTAACAAGAATCTGCTCCCCTTCGGATGTGCTGAAAGTAACAAATGCACCTATCTCCCTCCCCTTTTCCCCGTTTTTATAGGGCCAGATGCTTCCGCCTGATTCGGGAGCCTTGTACTCATTGTCAAAAGTGCCGTAATATCTGAAGGGCTTGCTGAAAACAGCATAAAAGTAGACCTTCCCCTGTCCGGAGCTTTTTGCCCCACCTATTGTGCTGTCGCTGAATATAGTCAGTTCGGATGGTTCCTGTGACGAATTATTTCCCAGCTGGTGGCCAAGATCGAGTATGATCCGTGCATTGTCCGATGCCGGAAAGGTGTACCGGTGGAAGCCTGCCCTGCGCGTTGCAGTAAGCTCGGCCTTTATACCATAATCCTTAAGCATGACCGAGTAGTAGCCCGGAGCGGCAGTCTCATCCCTGTGATCAAAGCGTGACCTGTATCCCTGATCAGGATCTTCGGGGGGACCAGGTTCAGTCTGAAGTTTTCCTCCTGCTGCAGGCATAAGAAGAATATCACCGCCGTTCACCATGCCTGTACCGCTCCAGTGGGTATGGCTGAATCCCATTATCGAGCCTGATGAGTATATGTATCCTGCGGCATATGTCCAGCCCTGATCATTCACATCCGGGCTAAGATGAACCATTGCATACGGCACAGATGCACCGGGGAATGTATGACCGAAAAACCCGGTCCCGGTAAAGGGATTTACATGCTCAGCAGGGTTGTCCGGCTGCCCCTGAGCCGCGAGAGCCATTAAGGTTCCGGATGCAATGAAAAACAGCCTTGCCCCTGAAAGCTGACGCATCAGTTCTGCCGCAAGCTGACAGAGGCGAAAATGGACAGAAAGAAATATCATAGCCCATGAAATGTTAAATGTTCAAGTAAGCCTTCACTGCTTCAGTACAGTTCGGGTCTGGGCGGACCGGCATACGGCCTGGCTCCCTGGTTCTTTACTTCTGAGGGCTTTACAGACAGAAGCCCAGGATCACTTGCTGCAGGGGCAAGAATGAAGCCATAATACCTTGCCATCCAGTAGTCGCGCAAAAAATCGGTCGGTTCCCTTACAACATTGCCACCGTCCCCTCCATACATGGCCCCGGGGGAGGTGGATTCCCTGGGAGAGAAGGCACGTATCTCCCCTTCGTATGATGTATATCCTGGTTCAGTAAAAAGATCGTCGCGCCCTGAATTGTCGAAATCATACACTATGCAATCAAGCCTGCAGTCGCGGAGATACTGTACCGCCCTGTCAAGGTCGCAGTCGTTGCCGGTAAAAGCGCCATAGGTGAAGTTGTACCAGGGATAATGGTCCATCCGCTTGACCTCCCATGTACGCTCGAGGCTTCTGAGGAGAATTGAGCGGAGAGACGGGTCGGGGTTGTACCTCAGTATTGTATTATAGCTCTCAAAGGCAAGGTCGTCATCCCACGGAGCAATGGCTTCCGGCGGGAAGACATTTTTCTGCCGGATTGTATTCTGGTCGTATCCCCATGACACAAGCTGCTTCAAGCCTTCCTTAAACTTCTCATCACCTGTCAGATGGATGGCAGTCTCCATGAAGGTGAGAGCCTCGAGGCCATTCAGGCCGCGATCTGTATAGCCATAGGTCCTGAGAAGATAATCCGGGTTCCAGTGGCCCCATCTTGTGGGCTGCCCGTCCATATCTTTCAGTACCCAGCCATTCTCCATTATGTACGACGCTATTCTGAGAAGATGTTCTTCTGCCATTTTCTTATCCGCTCCTTCCGCAACCAGATCGTGGAACAATGATACGGCGAAAAAATGCGATATCACTTCATCGCTGGAGGTGTCTCCCTTCCAGAACCATTTTCCATCTTTCGTCGGATACCATTTTGCAGGCAAGCCGCCTGATCCCTGGGTATCCATTTCATCCTCATCGCCGCTGACCGACCAGATTGCCCTTGCTATAAATCCGTCGATGGGGGTGATCCTCTCCAGCCAGGCCATGGCTTTAAATGATTCCACTGCTTCCCTTCTTGCAGTCTCGTCTTTGGTTACGGCATATTTATATGACATGGCTGCCAGCCATGTGGCTGTATTTCCCCCGTCGTTATCGCTTATTTCTCTCACCCACTCATCACCCTTCCTGTAGAGCTTATGTATAAATCCCATTCTCTTATGGCCCCATTCATCGATATGGCGCTCGTACCAGGCAGCCTTTTTCAGGAGAGTGAAGGGTTCGTATTTCAGAATGCTTATACCCTTGTCGGTTGCAATAAGGATAATCTTGTTGCCGGCGGCGATATCGTTCACATGAGCGCCGGGAAGCCATTGGCCTGCTCCGAAATACTGCCAGCCATCCTCCTGCATCCTGACAGCCCCGTTTACGGTGCCTATCCACATATCCTCATTGAATCCCCTTGCAAGGCATGTTGTGTTCTCCACAGGCAACCCATCCTGTCCCCTCATAACACTTATTGCAGAACCCCTCATCACTGCCAGTCCCCTCGAGGTGGCAATGAAGAGCCGGCTGCCTTCAGCTTCCATATCCCGTGTCAGGCGGGATGGCATGGAACCCCAGTCTATAAAATCCCTGTTGACCGTCAGTCCATCGAAAAGGGTGAGCCTTCCGGGTTCAAGCACATAAAGGGTTCCGTCATGCGATCTTATCCGCAGCACAGGTCCCAGTTCAACTGGTTCGGCATGCACCTGTGTGCCATCCTCCATTGTAACCGTAACATCGCTCGAATTATATCCGCCGGGAGGCTTTATCGAGACAAACCCGTCCGGATCGAGACGGAAAATCTCACCTGCAGTGGCTGCATGGACTTTTCCGTTGTGAACACAGAGATCGGTGAATTCCCTTCCGTCGGCCAGCAGCCAGCTGCCTTTGGCATATCTGTATAATCCTGAGGATGCCAGGGCCCAGAGCTCATCTCCTGCAGATACAAGCCTTTTCACTCCGGCGGGAGAGCCTTTTTCAGGAGAGAGCCCGTCATTTGCGATTTGCCAGATCCTGCCTCCCAGCACAGCCAGGCACCTTTCACCGCTAAAACCGACGGCAGTCACCGCCTCTTCAGTTTTGATCTTAATGACTGATTCCTGCAAATAAACCCCGTCTGCCTGAGGCTTCCAGAAATTTTCAGCCGATTCCGGGATCTGCTGCGCCTTGAGACCGGGATTTGCAGGAGCAAGCATGGCTGATACGAGAATTATTGACCGGATAATCTTTTTCATCTGAGTTGAATTTATTCAGGAAACAATCTATTTTACTATTACCATCCTGTCCCTTACAATACCATCGATATTCATTGCAGTGTAGTCGAGCCTGTTACCTTCAATCTTCATTTTCTGGTATAGCATCTCGCCGCTGACCTGGGCATCGGCGAAGGGCAGATGAGGCTGTGGATCATTCATGGGATAACTGAATAGTTCCCGGTACATAAGCGCCCCGAGGCCGCTCCTGTTATCGTGATTGCCCGGGACGACCATCAGCGGCTTACGGCTGATCACATTGCGGGTGAAATCAAAGATGTCATCCCACTGGTTGCGGAATAATCCATCGCTTACAATATCACCCGCCATTAAATAAAAGGATGTTTCCGGGTGCCTGCTCTCGGCAGATCTTATCAATTCACCGAATTTCGGTGAGTGATGCGTGTCCCCAAACCAGATAAACGTAAAATTGTCATCTGCTGAAGGGGTCGAGAAAGTCTGGGCAGATGTATATTCCTTCTGTGGCAATATCAGATATTCATAAACTGTACCCGGCTTCAGATTTCTCGGTTTTGAAGTAAAACGGCTCACGACCCTGTCGTTCATCAGCACACGATCGTCCATCCTGTAAAGGCCGGCCGGAACCGAGTGCTCCTCCGTGCTGCCTCTTATCCTGTATCTTACAAGTCCTTCTGTGACTGTCGTATCTGTTCTCCACTGAATGTCGATCCCCGTTGCGGGGTCAGAGCTCCAGGTAAGCAGCACCTGGTCGGGCATCCCTGACGATGGATAGCCGGTAGTCCTGAATACACCCGTAAGCTGACTCTCCGTTCCCCTGCCGCGCACTGTGGTCAGCAGTTTCTGCCCCTTCATTTTTTCCGGGACATCCGTCAGCACCAGTTCATCCCAGTCCCTGTATGTGAAGGCACCATTTTCAAGGCTTCCCACAGGCTGTCCTGCATGCAAGAAATCGCTCATAATCAGCTTATCCTCTTCGCGCTTAGGCGCAACTGAAACAAAATAATGGTAAGGGTAATTCTCGAAGCCGTTTATTCCGGGACCGACTGTTCCGGCTCCGAACAATTTCTGCCATACCTCGTAAGATGTTTGTTCATTCCTCATTATCATGTCGGTCCTGATGAAGCCTCTCAGCGAAAGCCAGAAAGGAATCATTTTCTGATCAGAGCTCCTCATTACGGATACTACAACAGGCACATTCACACTGAATTGCCAGTGCCTGGTGGCAAGGATCTCCTTTTCCTGCTCCGAGAACATTGAAAATACCCTGTCATAATCGAGAGTCTTCAGCTCCTGCTGATCCATAGTACTATACAGGTATGCAATCTTTCTGTCCATTACATCCTTTACAGTCATTGGATCATGACTGCATGAGAGCTGGACAAGCAAGGCGGACAACAGCGGTATGACTGTGACGTTCAACAGAAAATGCTTCCTTCCCATCTTATATAATTAATTATTGTTATTAACCGTTCCCGAACTATATATTAACCCCTTTTGAACCGGATCCGAACCGGAAATTAACCACAATCAAGGTACATATTCACAATTTACAAACAGCATTTCAACAATTGAATAACAACCTGTCAACTGTTTATTAACCTTTTAAGAACATCTTCGCCAGACTATATTAACAACATATTAACCTGTTATTAACAATATTTCAACTAGATTTCAACACTTCAGTTAACAATCATCCTGATTTATTATTTATGCGGAGCATTTTTCAGGTTAGGCTGGGTTTTCCAGCTTGCATCGGGACCAAACCTTGTATGATACTTTTTATGATCCAGCTTTGAATATTCAGGATAATTATAGATCATTCTGTTTGTTACCAGAAATAAAGTGCCTGAAATAATTATTGCCGCAAGGCTCATGATCCAGAGGCGCCTGAATATTTTCGAATAGTTTTTCTCATCCCTGACTGCCGGTACGACACTTTTTCCGGGGAGGATGACAATCAGGACCGTTGCAATAATTGCATTTACAAAGATTGTCCACTCGGTTAGCAGTCTTCCGGGGCTCCAGCCTGTCAGTGCCCTTTCGAAATTTGCAACAACCATTATCCACAGAATTACGAGAAAGATAACCTGTCCCCTTGCGAGGCTGTCGGATGGGATCAGCGGCAGAGGCGACCTGTGATGTCTTGCGACTATAATTATGCAGGCAGCAACGAGCAGAAGCCAGGTGATATTGAACCACCACAGCGGAGTCATATGAAGAAAGCTGATCCCGGGCAGTCTTCCCAGAACGGGCATATCCCATAGAGCCGGTACACTGGCTGATGTTCCGTCAGAACCTGTTACGACCCTCTTCCATACCTCAGGATTGAGCTGGCTGCTCCAGACATCCACATTCTTAACGACATTGAAATATGTAAGTCCGAGCATCGCAAAAAGCGCAGAAAATGCCATTGTCCACCAGCCCTTTTGCTTCCCCTTTTCATCTCTTTCAAGGGGTTGATTTTTAACCCTTGAAAAAAGGAAGGCCATTGCTGCAGCTATGGCTAAGCCATTTATGAAGCCATAGCTCTGCTCAAGAAAGCTGTGCCAGTTTTGCGCCTGCCACCTCCCCCATGCAGCCGTAACCGCAAGAAACTTTTCGCTACCCGGCACAAGACCGGAAGCTTCAAGAATCCTTGGACTTCCGAACGACAGCATCACCTGTTTAAGCCATTGCATCCCGGCAAATCCCAGTCCGCCGATTATTCCGCTGATCATGGATGCCACTGCGACAGGTTTAAGCCCATTCCTCCGGAGCCAGATACAGGTAGCAATAAAAACACCCGTGATCCCGGCCCAGTCATCCGATCTCGGCGGAGTCATTCTCAGTCCGCCGTGCCCGGCGAAGAAGAGTCCTCCCAGCACAGGCAATGCGAGAAAGGAGATAAGCCATCCACCGCCCATGTAAGCAAGCAGGGAAGATCCGTCCCTGAATTTTCCGAATAGAATAAAGTAAAGTGAAATTCCCAGTATAAGTCCTGCTACCCAGCCTATCGCTCCGGGGTAGTCACCAAACCACTGGGGCCAGTTATTGAGCAGGTTGGATGCCTCATAGGCAAATTTCCCTGTTTCCGGATTTATATAAGACGGATCGCCCTGCAGGTAAGTAAGGGCAGATCCGATACGGCTGGCAGTACCAGTAAGGGTTAGTATATGCTGAATGCCCCAGCCTGCAAATGCGCCGCCCGCCGCGAAAAAAGGGAGCAGCAGCCTGTTTATGCTCCCCCTCCTCTGCCAGAGATCGTATGTTCCTGCACCTACGAGGGCAAACAACGCGGGAAGGTAATCAGCATCGAACCAATAAAATGGATTCCTCTGCCTGAGCCATGTATCGTCGAAGCCTGGACCATGCTGCAGCCATCGGGCAACAGGGTCCTCCGTCAGGTCAAGCAGTATCCAGGCTCCGAATACAAACAGAAGCGGTTTGAATATCTTCACTATCTTTTCCTGAGGAGCCGCTGCTGCAAATGCCGTCCCTGCCCCTCCCATGGCAGCCCAGAGAAAGCCTATAAGGAATAGGGCCATATACCCGTAAAACTGCGACAGTGCATGTCCGCTTTCTGTATATGAGAGAACCTGCATATATGATTGGGAAGCCCCGAAGCCCCATCCCAGGGCACCGAAAAAGGCGAAGTAGGGAACTCTCTCCCTCCAGTCTTCCCGTCCCGACAGCAGGGCTATCGCTATCGCCGCCAGACAACCGGCAAATGCGGCTCCATACTCATGTCCGAAATTACCCCGGATGCCCCAGCCCACAGACAGGGAGATGCCTGTAAGAAACCAGGTCGCAAGGGGCCATTGCATAAAAAGTTTCCCTCTGAACATATATAGCAGGCTTATAATTATTTTAAATTCCTTGCCTCCCGTCAACCCTACAAACACTCACTACTCACCCACTCACTACTCACCCACTCACTACTCACCCACTCACTACTCACCCACTCACTACCCACTCACTTACTTCTTCTCCACCGGTCCGCTTATCACCCCCAGGTACCTGCCGATCCAGTAAGGGAGAAGCCAGATATCTCCTGCGCTCATCTCTGCCCTCCCGCCACCGTTGCCGTCAAGATCAAAGCGGTTTGAATTATGGCGTGAGATCCTTAGCTCATCGGGAGGAAGAACCTCACGTGTTGTTTGCTCTCTGTAGTTCGGCTCCATAAACTCTATATCCTTCCTGTGGCTGTTGTGGACCGACCATTCGATCAGATCCAGGGGATACTCCTGAAGGTACCATATTGCGGCATCAAGATCGATATTCCCCGTATCTGCAATGGCAGTCATAATATTCCATAAACCCTCCTTCTCGGGTCTCTCAGCTTCCCAGTGATCGATGATAGCCTTCCTGTAATCAGCCTTAAGGGTATCATTAAATGCATAGCGGTAGAGTCCCCAGTATCCGACAAAGTACATTTCATCATCCGAATGGTTCCAGCCGCCGGAGAGCATCTTATTCCACTCAGAGGCCTGTTCAGGTGCGCTGCTGACACTCTTCATGGGGATCATCAGATTAGTCAGGTATCCGTGATTTTGCATCAGGTCAAAAGCCACTTTTCTGTATTTTTCCCTGCCCGTGAAATGAAATGCTGTCTGCAGCATGGCAATTATGTTTGATGAATTGAGCTTGCGGTCTCCTGATGTACTGTGAAGTGAATTTACATAATCCGGATTCCATTTTCCCCACAATGTTGGTTTGCCATCCCAGTCTAACAGGTACAGATTGTTTTTCACTATGTACGACATCAGTGTATCTATCAGCATAACAGCCTTGTCCTTCACATCAGGCACATCGACAAGCTCGGCTATTGCCCCGAAGGCAAATACATGTCCGATAACTTCATCGCTGCTTGTAGTGGATTTCCAGTCCCATTCCGGATCAACGGCCCGCCTCCATGGCTTCTCGTCGTATTTATAGCCGCGCCTTTCAAACGATCTTGCCGGGAAACCCGGTATCGAGGTGATTGTGTAGAGCCGTTCCATGGCAGCGAGCGACTCCCTTACGTTCTGAAGGGCACCGGCAGACCCGGTGACAGCGTACCTGAAGGTTTCACCGGCGAGATACATTGATGTCCACAGGCCGTCATTATCGGAATCTTCCATGCTGCCTGTTGTTACATCGCCGTCTTTCATGGAGGAGACAGTCGCATTGAACCCGGTGCGGATATGTCGCTCCCTGACCTGTTTTTCAAAGAATTGTGCCTTCCCGTATAAAGTCATGTTTTCAAAGCAGATTTTGCCAAGCCCCCTGCTTGTAAGAATAAGCACAGAGCTCTCCGGTCCCTTTGATATGCTCACAACCGTGTCGGAAGGGATCCACCGCTCCGAAGCATAGTAGTCAAACCTCCCGTCTTCGCGCAGCTTCATGGCACCCCAGGTGGAGCCAAACCATAAGCTGCCTTCGATAAGGCTGACGGTTGTAAGATCCCGCCATGGCATTTTATCATGCATACCCCCTGATGTATCACCTGTCTTCAGATTTACATCGAGGTAGCCATCATGTGTCCCGGCGATGAGCCTTCCCTCCGTTATCTCAAAGCATGTAAGGCCGGCATGTCTGAATAAGGTATGGAGCTCCCTGTTTTCAGGGTTAAGGGAGCTTACTGATGTCTGACCCAGGATCAGGAAAAGATTATCAGTCACATCGAACCGGATATCCCTTACATCCTCATCCGGAAGAGAGCCTGTCCACAGCACCTCCGAATCCTTTAGCAAAACAAGCTTCCTGCCGTCGGAGATCAGGAATGTGAAATCGTTCCCGCCTGCAAATATCCTGGCTTCCGGAAGGGAATGCCTGGAGTAGAGCTTTCCTGCCCAGGCATTGCTGAGTACAGCTTTATCGTCAACATAAACAAGCTGATCGCGGTAAGTGCCTATACCGGCTATTTTCTTATCTGAAGTCTGCCTGTCCTGCTCGTCCCTGACAATTGTACCGGGAAAGAGAAATTGCCCGTCCCTCAGTCTCATAAGACCATCCGACGACAGGATCTGTATATAGCCATTCCTGTCTGATACCACCTTTCTCAATTCCCTTGCAGGATCATTCAGATAGTATTTAATGCTGTAATCCTGCCTGAAGGGGACGTCGATATGAGCCGGAGGTTCCAGCCCCTTGCCGGCGGGCCTTAGGGAACAGCCTGACAACGCTGTCACGATCGCAGATAAAATATACAGGCTCTTTATTGTCATCACAGGTTGGTATAAGGATTAAGTATATAAAATCAGCCAGAGGCTGAATATTCAATCAATAAAATATTATGCCGGGATAAAAAGGGTGCTGTATGACTGAACCTACAGCACCCTGATCACTACAAAAACAAAACCTCAAAAAGCCTTACTGAAGTAACCAGATTTTTGAAAATTCGTCGTCGACAGCCGGTACAAGAGTTGCTACACCCATATCGTATGCTTCGCGGTTCTGCCCTGACTCATTTCCCGGATATCTGAAACGGATCGGAAATTTATAGCTTGTCAGGTTGCCATTATCGAAGATATCGGGAAGCTGGGTCCTTCTCAGGTCAAGATAAGACTCAACGGCCACGGAGAAAAGGGCTAGCCACTTCTGTTCGGCAATTTTTGCAAGGTCACCTGCCATGTTGCCCGGAAGGGCTATCGCAGGCTGGGCAAGGTAGCCGGTTATATCTGATTCGCTGACACCCCAGCGCTCCATTGAATACCTGATACCGGTTCTGTAGTATGTTTCCGCATTGCCTGTGATGTATCCCTTCACAGCTGCCTCTGCAAGGATAAATTCGACTTCGTCCTTGTTCATGATCTGGGCTTTCAGCAGATCGTGTGCATTTTCCTGGAACACCTTTGAATATTTTGAGACCTTGAAGTTCCCGTATGTGCCCCCTGCGGATGTATTATAATGACCATTCCCGTTCTTAAAGTCGCCGTTCATCCCGGCGACCCATCCGGCATATACTTTATTTGAATCGAGAATATTGGGGATCTGGGCAGCAATTTCAGGGTTTGTCCTGTCTATGTACTCCCAGGTGGATGTATATGTGTATCCGTTGGGGTCGGTAGTATTGAAGGATACTCCGTCCAAAAGGACATCACCTGTCCAGGGCTGCTCAATTGGTGCGAACCATACAAACATCCTGGGATCGTTCAGGTCTGCCATCAGATCAACAAGGGTCTTGCACGGGCGTCGCTTCTCGAAATCGCCGCTGTTTGCCCAGTTATTGGAACCGCCGACCCATGAATTCACAGATGTTGTGCCTACATATGACATCGAGGCGTTCATATCTGATTCTTCTGTAAGCAGGGGAAGGGCTGCAACAGCGCTGATCCTCGATCCTGCATCCGAAAGTTTTGCGGATTCACGCATCAGGAGCCGGAGCTTCAGCGAATTGCAGAATTTAAGCCATTGCGTCTTGTCACCCCCGAACATCAGGTCATATGTCGGGTTAACAATATCTGTTCCGCTCTGTATCATTGAGCTTGCGTTATCAAGCTCCATAAGCATGCCCGTATAGATATCGGCCTGCTTATCGTATATGGGGTAGAGAATGCCTTCTCTCCCCTTGAGAGCCTGGCTGTAATATACATCGCCATAATAATCTGTCATGAAGGAGAACATCAGAACCCTGAATGTTGTGAATATGCCGACATGCGTATCGGAACCCCTTTCCTTGGCCAGTCCTATTGCAGAATCGATGAACTTCAGTATATCCATTGCATCGTACATATCTGTCGGAAGGCCCCTGAACGAATTATAGTAATTGTCGCCCCCCTGGTAGTTCCGCATCGTGTACTGAACTGCTCCGGGCAATCTGGTGTCGCCCCATCCCCTGTCCTGGTAAAACAGGGAGGATTTTTTAATTATTGAAGAGAGCAGAAAGGGATCATTCAGCGATTCAATAGCATCCTTTTGCTGCAGCAGGTCGTTTTGCCGCAGGGCATCTTTACTGCAGGATACTATTCCTGTCAGTAAAGAAAGTATGAATATTTTTGTAATAAATGATTTCATATTGCTTGTATTATTAGATGAAGGTCAGACATTAAAAATCAAACGCCAGCTTGAATCCCATCGACCGTATGCTGGGCAAAGTAGCCCTTAGTATACCCTGGTTCACGCCAACTCCCGAGAATGCAGACTCCGGGTCTTCGTTACGGCCGGACTTGTTCCACTGGAACATATTTCTTCCTATGAGCGAGACATTTACATTGGTTACAAGTATTTTACTGGTAATTGAATTCGGAATAGTATATGTAAGCGAAATCTCCCTCATTTTGAAGTTTGTGGCATCATAGGTCCTTGTGGATGTGAAATTCCATATGACATCGCCGTAGCTGTTGTAGGGGAACTGATAGAATGTGTTGTTAGGATCAGCCCCGTTCACAATATAATCGGCATCTGTTGCCTCGGCAGGATCGCCTGTGTAATCGGGGTTCAGGAATACCCCCTTCGCGTAGCTGGCATCATTGAAGTCGGACCGCTGATTGTCATTGTTCGTATTGATGGCCTCATACATGCTGGAACCCTCTGCAGGCCACGGGTGACCACCAAGTGCAGGCGTGCGCCCGCCGCTCCACCATGGGTTATCCGGACCAGAGCTCAGTGTTGTATTGGATCTTCCGTTCGATTCAAGGTACTGCTGGTTGACCGATATGTATTTACCCCCTTTTCTGAAGCTTCCGACAAGGTTCAGTGAAAAGCCCTTATATCTCAGTGTTGTATTCATTCCGAGAATGTAATCGGGGTTATAGTTTCCAAGCATTGCCCTGTCAGTCTCATCAGGTGAATTCTGGAATTCACCGCCCGCTCCGTCGAGAAGAGGCATTCCCGCATATTTTCCTGTTTTAACCCTGAGGATGGGGTTCTGCTCATAAATATTCCCGATCTCCTCCCCCACTGCGATCTTGACAACCGTCTTGCCATCATATCCTGCGAACACATAGCCCTTAGGTGCAAATTTGTCCGACAGGCTTTTAATATGGGCCTTGTAGTGAGTGAATGATGCGGAAAAGTCCCATTCGAAGTCCTGTGGTCCGTACAGGTACAATTGTGAGGCCCCACTCATATCCCTTGCTTTGTACATCGCCTACGTTTGTTGTCATGCTTGAAAAGCCGGTCCCCTGAACAAGCGGTATGGTGCCGAGCTGATCATTCTGGTTTTTAACGAAGTAGGTGAAGTCGAACATCAGTCTTCTCTTGAAGAGCCAGAGGTCGGTCCCTGCCTCCTTGGTTATTGAATGCATTGGCTTGATGTCGGGGTCTACCAGTGAAGCATTTATATTTGCAGTTTTTACAGTGCCTGACCAGTCAGGCGACTCAAATGTATATGTGTCGATGGATCTCTGTCTTACAAGGCCGTTCCCAACATCTGCCACCCCTACCCGGATTTTCAGAAGGTCGATTGACAGCGGAAGGTGGAAGGTCTCGGATAGTACCCACGCTGCCGAGAACGAAGGATAGAAATAATTGATCTTTTCTTCCGGCAGATTGCCTTTCCAGTCATTCCTTCCTGTCACACCGACAAATATCTGATTGTCCCAGCTGACATCTGCAGTACCGTACACGCTGTAGGAAGGGGTTGCGCTCCAGCCATAGCTTGCCGTAAGCCTTCCGGGGAAGGCATTTTCCATTGTAAACAGTGACGGCACCACAAGTGCACCGGCATCCACAGTATAGCTGTTTGAATTTCCATAGGCATAGTTACCTCCGGCATTGGCAGTTATATTGATTTTGCCGACATTCTTGTTGAATGTAAGGATAGCATCTGAGTTTATCAGAAGGTTCGATGCATTGCTTGTTGTGAACTGGCCATCGCCCGACCCACCACGCTGCGACAATGCCCGCTTTCCGAACGACTGCCTGTACTCATAGTTTTCATTCACATTATCAAGGCCTGAGCGGATCATAAGCGAGAAATCCTTGCTGAGCTGCCAGTCAAGCTGGACCTTGCCAAAAATATTATCGCGCGTGAAAATATTGATCTTCTCGTATGTTGTCCACCATGGGTTCTCGGTATCTACATCGATACCGTTATCCTTCATTATTGCTCCATTCATCAGAACTCCCTCAAATCCGGCCAGCCAGTAATTTTTCATATCTGCAAGAGGCTGGAGGTTGGTCGGGAAATTAAAGAGCAGGTTGTTCAGGATACTGTTCGATCCCACCTCGTTGGCTTTATTGGGGGAAAAGGTCCGCACATAGCTCACGTTGGCAGATATCCTGACCTTGTTCGTAAGCTTGTATTCAGAATTCAGGGAGACAGATTTCTGGTTTGTCTGTGTATTCGGCATCACTCCCTGGTTGCCAAGGTTGCTGAATGACAGGCGGAAGGCTCCCTTATCATAGTTTCCGTTTATATTCACGTTTGTGGTAACCGTGCTTCCTGTCCGGAGATAGGCTTTCATCCTGTTCTCCTTTGAGGAGTACATTGGTCCGTAATCCCATTTCTGCTCCTTCACATTCCAGAAATTATCCGAATAGCTGCCGTCGAGAGGCGGCCCCCATGTATCTGTATTGTCGTATTCCCATTCATAGGCGCGCTCTCCCTGGCCAAACAGCTGCTGTTCCTGGATGAACTGGTAGGGTGTGTCCCATGTGGCTGCTGTCGACACTGAAACGCCTATCCCCTTTTTACCTCCACGGCCTGACTTTGTCGTAATCATAACAACGCCGTTACCTCCGTCAGAACCATAAAGGGCGCCTGCGCTTCCACCCTTCAGAACTGTAACGTTTTCGATGTCCTCAGGATTTAACTGGGAAAGTATGTTGCCGAAGTCAACACCGTTTTTCGATGTGAAGGTCTGGCTCCCTACAGGGACACCATCTATAACATACAGTGGCTGACCCTTCAGTGAAACGTTTGCATCGGTTGTCGATGGCATTGCCGTCGTACCCCTGATATTCACAAGCACGGAGGATGTCGGATCACTGCTTAAGCTTGTCAGGTTGACGCCGCTAATCTTGCCATCCAGCGCTTTCATGACGTTTGTATTGCCAGCCCTTACCATCTCGTCGGATTTTACTTCCCCGACCGAATATGCAAGGGATTTTTTCTCCTTCGTAATACCCAGGGCCGTAACAACAACCTCATCCATTGCAATACTTTCCTGCTGCATTACAACATCGACAACAGTCCTGCCATTCAGCGGGATTTCCTGGTTACCCATCCCGATAAATGTGAAGATAAGGGTTGCCTGTGCATTTGGAACTGTTATGGTATATTTTCCATCAGGGCCCGCAAGGGAGCCGGTAGATGTACCTTTTACAACAACTGTAGTACCCGGAAGCACTTCACCTGTTGAGCTCTTGACAACACCACTCACTTTGATCTGGGCAAATATGCTGCCGGAAAACAGCACAAAAAACCCCATCAGGAGTAGTTGTAACACCTTTTTTTTCATAGGATAGAAGATTAGTTAATAATAATTGCCCATTTTCAAATCTCAAGGTCAGTAAAGGATTTAAACTCAAGTGCATGAATTTATATATCAAAGTTATGCTATAATCTCCGATCCGGATTATGGAATATTGGTCTTCTTACATCAAATATTAACCTTTTCTCATAAATATTAACAAAGATATATGTAAATGGATAATAATAGAAGAAATAAAGTTAATATTCCATTACAAAATTATTACAGCATGGTCTACATTCGTAAATGAATAAATTAAGCACGCTGCTATGATGCGGGAATAGTTACAAGGGCTTTCGAAACGCATTCCAATAATGAAAACGGATCGGCAAATATTGTTTATCAAATCCAAAAGGATATTATTATTTATCCTCCCGGCACTGCTTGCAATCATCCTTGGAACAAGCGGCTGCAAAAAGAAAAGCCAGGGAGCTGTGGGGGGCAAGCCTGACCCGCAGCTGAGCCAGGATGACAACGATTATTTTGACCGGCAGGATGGCGCTTTTCTGGATAGCGTGCAGGCAATACTTTCCGAATATCCCCCTGCAATTCCGGAGGCGCGCGAACGTGGTCTTGCAAAAATGCTTATGGATGGGGTGATGCACGACAGGTACGCAGCATTCAGGAAGCCGGTCAGGGAGTTTTTCCGTGACAGGGTGGACAAGGTTATAAGGGAGCTTGAGAAGACGAGGGTCGATTCCGGAGCAGTGATCTGGAAAATTTACAATATGGGCTTCATTGTCAGGACCGGATCGGTTACGCTGGCGTTTGATCTTGTCACAGGCGCCTCGTCAGGTTCGGGACGCTTCGAAATGTCATCCGCTGATCTGGACAGGCTGGTACGGCAATGCGATGTTCTTTTCATCAGCCACAGGCATGAAGATCATGCTGAGAAGCGCGTCGCCGGGCGATTCATTGACCTTGGAAAGCCGGTTGTTGCCCCTCCCCAGGTGTGGGAAGGTGAAAAGATTTCCAAAAAAATCATCCATCCTGATAGAATTGCGGGGAAATTACAGCAGCTTCCCTTGCCAGGCGGAAAGATTCTCGGCATTATCATTTATCCGGGCCACCAGATGGAGAAGGTCGATATGAATGTTGTTCTCGCCAGAACTCCTGAGGGTATTTCGGTCGCACACCTTGGCGATCAGCTGAATGAAGGTAATTTCATGGAAGATTTTGCATGGATAGACAATGTAGCAAAGACCCAGGATGTGGATATAATGATGCCTAATTGCTGGACAAATGATATAGACAGGATAGTACGGGGTTTCGATCCGCGGCTTGTCCTTCCGGGCCATGAGCTGGAACTGGGCCATTCGCTGTGGGATCGCGTCCCCTTCTGGGGTGATGCCGGATATCTTGGACTTACATGGTCGAAAGTGAACAGGGAGCGTAATCCGGTAATAGCCCTTGTCTGGGGCGAATCATACCACTACCTGCCTCATCCGGCCAGCCCGGGAGTCAATTGAGCTGCCGGCAGTGACCAGGCCGGCACTATGACCGAATCCTCCCCGGGGCATCCCCCATTGCCAGTCTAGCGTTTTACAGGCTTTCCATAAACCTCGATCCAGTCGAGCCTGGAACAGGCATCGCTTGCCCCTCCTGTCATCAGATCGGTAAAACCTACTTCATCCACTTTTGAGAGATCAGGGGCAGAAACAGGCCTTATTTCTATAACAGATTTAATGTCAAGTGTATACCATACGATATCAGCCATATTGAACTCCGTGATCCTCCAGTCTTTTGAGCTGCAGTCACCCAGGTTCCCGACAAGCCATGTCCCATCGGCAAGCTTAAGCAGTGGATGAAGGCACCTCAGGCCAGCCTGCTTTGATCTCCACATGATCTTGCCATAGCTGCTCAGGTCGACGAAGTACTTCGGGTTTTTAAGTGTTACAGCCCAGTTGCCAACGCAAGGGCCGGACCAGATATAATACGGATCGTCGGAAGGGGTATCGTGATGGCTTTTCTTTATGCTGTCGCATCCCGGACCATACAGGCCGAGCAAAAGATCCTTGTCAGCAACATGAGCCTGGGTTACAGGTGTTGCTGCAGGGATTTCCTTCCAGTCTTCACGGAAAAAGAGGGAGGGCCTGTACTGGGCTGTGCACCAGGTAAGCGGCAAAAGAAAAACTATCAGAAATACTTTGTAAAATCTTCTGACAATTGCAGTAATTGAAATCCTGTTCATTTTGAGGTTGTTTTGTATGTTAACTTTAATTATTTACTTAAATTGGCAGTCAAACGATGCAATTACTTCCAACTGGTTGTAACAATGATTTTGAATTAAAGATCACAAGAAATAATCAATAATGCAAAATGAAATGTAAATATGCCTCGCTGCTTATAATTATAACAGCTGTGATTACTCAAACATCATGCACATCTATGAAAACAGCAGACCTGATTCTCCTGAACGGGAAGATTATAACCGTTAACGGCAATTTTGAAATATGCGGGGGAGTGGCCATAGCCGGAAACAAGATAGTGGCCACAGGTACCACCGGTGAAATGAGGAAGATGGCAGGCACCGGTACGAAGATTATTGACCTGCATGGCAAAAGCGTTATCCCCGGACTGATTGATTCGCATCTTCACCCTGAATCTGCATCTGTCAGCGAACTTGAAGAAGAAATTCCCGATGTACATTCAATAGCCCAGCTTCTCGGATGGATAAGGAAAAGTGCTGAGTCAAGGCCCGCAGGGAGCTGGATCATAATGCCAAAATTTTTCCCGACAAGGCTCATTGAGATGAGGCAGCCCACCCTCGCTGAGCTGGACAGCGCCTCCCCTTCACATCCTGTATTTCTCAACGGCTCTTTCGGAGGGATGATAAACTCAACAGCCATGAGGGTATCGGGGATCACACCTGCAACCGTTCACAAGGGCATCCTGAAGGATCCCAAGACCGGCTCTCCTACCGGCTTCATAAGGTCGTCGGCTTTCGGACTGCTGAAAATACCTGAACAAAAGGCTCTTACCTACGGGGAAAGGGAGGATGCACTGTGTGCGATGCTAAGGAGGTACAACGAGTACGGGCTCACGAGCCTGGTCTCGGGACAGGGCGATCCTGAGTCGGTTAAGATGTACATGGATATGGAAAGTAAAAAAATACTCACTGCAAGGATATCCCAGAACATACTGCTGGCATCAGGGTGGGACAGCACCCTCGAATCGCCGCGTGAAAAATTAAAGCAATATCCATGGGTTACCGGTGACGGGGATGAGTGGGTACGCATAGGCCAGTTAAAGGTTTACCTTGACGGAGGCATTCTTACCGGGACAGCTTTTATGGAAGAGCCATGGGGAATCAATGCCGCCGGAATTTTCGGTATCGGGGATCCTTCCTACCGCGGAGTGGTGAATTTCACAAGGGATCAGCTGCTCTCCGTCGTTTCGGCCGCCAATGAATTCAACTGGAGCTTTACGGCTCATGCCACCGGCGAGGCGGCTGTCGATATGCTCCTCGATGTGTACGGTGTTGTAAACGGGCAGAAACCGATAAAGGATAAAAAGTTCTCCATAATCCATGGGAATTTTTTTAACGAGGGTGCGATCAGGAAGATGGCTGAGCTGGGGGTATACGCAATTATCCAGCCTGCCTGGTACTATAAGGATGCCGATGCGATGAATTCGATCCTTGGCAGCGAAAAGCTGAAAATATTCCACCCCTACAGGAAGCTCACCGATGCAGGAGTTGTGATTAACGGCGGCTCCGATCACATGGTGAAATGGGACGCTACCACTTCGATAAATCCGTACAATCCCTTTCTTGCCATGTGGACGATGGTAACAAGAAAGACTGAACGGGGTTCGGTGTTCGACCCTGAACAGGCCCTCACAAGGGAAGAAGCACTTAAGGCCTATACAATAAATAATGCCCGTGCCACATCCGAAGAATCTGTAAAGGGATCCATCGAGCCCGGGAAGCTGGCTGATCTGGCTGTGCTGAGCAATGATCTTCTCACCTGTGCCCCCGACAGTATTAAGGCTATAAAATCCCTTATGACAATTCTTGATGGCAAAATAATATACACATCACCGTCTCCTTTCTGAACAGTGCTACTCCCCCCGTGCCAGACCGTATAACTCATTGAAAGCAACATGAGGCTGCGTGTCGGGATAAATCAGTGACCACCAGAAAAAAAGTCAGGCTGCACCGAAAAGCTATTCAAATATAAAAGTCCCGAAATGATTGTACTCGTGGAAGCTCTTATCGATCTTTTGCCAGGCAAAATGTTTTGTCCCGTTGTCATAATCGATCCTGTACATATTTGCCCTCCACTTCGTGCCTGATTCAGGCGGTACATTATTAAGCGGGACCAGCAGCTTATAAGGAATGAAAAATTCTGCCATCCATCCCGTTACTGCTGCGCCGCTGCTCTTTTCTCCGCCGCTGACTGATGTGGCATGCCTGGTGAGACGATCGCCTTCATAATGCCATGGTCTCCACCCGAAAAACTTACCCTTGTAATTGGGTATGATTATCGGCAGCTCATAATTCAGCGGGGAAACTTCATATTCAAAATACACCGGAAAGGTCTCGTCGGGCCATAGGAAAACTTCCACAACATCTTCGTTGTACAGATCGAGGAAGTCGCCCTGCAGTGTTGCAGTAAGCTTCTTATCCTCACAGCTGAAAAGAAAGTAGATCCCGCTGGCTGAGTAGAGAACCTTTACCCTTGTTGAATAGCCCGGCGTTGTTTCATCCTTCTGTATCACATCCTGCCATCCGGTCTTGTTCCATTCGGGAGAGCTCCCGTCACCGCTTACTGTAAAATCGTTGCATTTTTTCACTGTTACCGATCCGGGTTCAGGACTTGCTGCAAAAAGGGGGCTATTACCCTCACCTGCAGCAATTAACAGCCAAAAAAGAAAAATTAGAGCGGAAGGATAAGCCTTGTGCCCCCTGCCATGCAAAGGATTGATTTTTGTTTTCATTATACCGTGTTTATTAAGTAATTGTAATCCGATGGAATTCAATGAAGGATAAAGGTACCGGGAGCTGTCCATACAGTCTGATTGCCATATGAATCCCAGGCAGCAACCTCGATTGTGTACATTCCGAACCTGTGCTCAGGCACCTGAAAACTGAAAACGTTGTCTGCTCCAGTCCTGTCGCCACTGGTCCCGTCATCCTTCAGCCCGTATTCCAGGAAGCTGTCAGGACTGGCCTTTGAGATCAACCTTGCACTTACCCTGCTTACCGGTGAACCGTCAGAAACAAGAGCCTGCACCACATTATCGCCGGTTACCCTTACCCAGATCACTTCGGGCGGCGTTTTGTCCTTTCCGGATACCCGGAGGCTTACCTTGCACTTTTTTATGATGTGATTCGGGCTGTCAGGCAGCCAGTATTCACCAATAAAGTTTATTACCTGGTTTTCAGGGCATTCCGAAGAGATAAGGGGCATTGAATATTTGGCTGAGCCTCCCACATGGTCATATGAGCCCCAGTTATCAGAGAATCTTGTATTTATGCCATCCGGATTGATGAAGCGACTGGCTGAGGTCAGGCTTGTTCTCCATAGCTTACCCCCCTCTCTTGCCAGTATCACAACAGATTCTCCGGGGTTGGCCACCCCGTCGCCATTGCCCCTGCCCAGGAAAACAGTCTCTTCATGAATTCCCTCCTTTGCGACAGTTGCCACTTTCCCGTCAGCTATTTCATAATCCTTCAGTTCAGGCAGATCACCGCTGACAAGAGGGATGTCCAAAAATTCGACCCATTGATTTTTATCCTTATCGGTGATTGTGAGCCTGAATCTTTCGACTTCAATTGTATCGGAACCGACATGAAAGACGAGAGGGACCGCTGGTGAGGCTGTACTGTTCGGATCTATTGCCCCGCACGTGGCTTCTCCCCTGATAACAGTGGCGCTTTTCCTGGTTGCCTCAAGGGTCACCCTTATGCCCGCCGCTTTTTTGCCTCCCTTGTTCAGAAGATTTATCCCAATGGCCACATCCTTGTTGCATTCGGCTATATTGTCTGCTCCTGCTTCAAACGATGCCACTGTAATATTGGGCAGATCACCGGTCCTGTTTATTCCTATCTCATGCATGCTGCCATTGAGACTGATCTTCAACCTGCCTGCATTATCGCTCCTGAGCTCATAGCTGACCGATTTCATTGTTTTAAGGTCAATGTCACTTATGAGATAGCCTGTTTCGGGATCATAGACGGGACCTGTTGTTACTGTCACTCTGACAAAGGGTAAAAACCCTCCGTCGGGCATATGGTCCCTTACCGAGCACCTGAATCCACGGCTGTCAACATTTTCCAGAACAGTAAAGCCGGTAACATCCCTGTCGGAGCTTACCTCATAATCCCACACCCGGAATTCAGGGTATACGTCGGTATGATTCCATCTTGCAGGCTTTCCGGGAGGATTATCGAACGCCTTCATCAGGAATGAGAACATCTCTCCCATTCCGCATGTTGAGTGGGCTGCCGGATATACCTTATACTCGTAGTTATCCATCAACTGTGTCCAGATCCTGTTCAGGTCGCGGTGGTAATAACGGATGAAGTCCTCATTGCCATAATTGAGGCGGACTTTTATCCCGTCGTAGTTTTTGTACATGTCAATATGCCTGTATTCTGAAGGAAAATCACGCGGCCCCGCTATAAATTCAGCTGAACCGCAAAAGTTACCGATGGCGCAGATGAGCTGGGGATACTTTCCTCCTATCCAGTATGACATGAATCCCCCCATTGAAAGGCCTGAAATTGCCCTGTGCCCTCTGTCGGGTATTGTGCGGTAATTTCCGTCAATAAACGATACAAGCTCCGGGAAATAGAGCGGGAACTGCCTGTATGTCTCGACGGGCCCGATGTTGTAGGGACGAAGGTAGTACTCCTCGCCGGGACTGCGGTTATATCCGTCGGGCTTGACAACAATAACGTCATGGCCAGCTACAAAGTTTGCAATATTGTCCCCATTGTTATCGTCACCCTTTTCAAAACCGCTGTAGGAATCGGGACCGCTCCCGAAATACCTCTGAGACCACCCGTGATAGAAATAGATCACGGGATATCTTTTCATCGGATTATCGGAGTAGCCGGGGGGAAGAAAGATCCTGAAATTCCTTTCCTCTCCGAAAACATTGCTGTAATGCCTGGAGTCGATGATCGTAACATCAGCCGCCGAAAGATTCCTGCCGGCAAAAATGATCCCGGCAAATAAGACCAGTGACAAGAAATCAGGTATTCTCCTGTTCATTTTAATGGATTTTTATAAGGTAATGCAAAATAGAATAAATTTCAATCAACTGCAAACTGTGTAAACACCCATGGTGAGGTCATGAATTCATCTGTTCAAATAAATTATAAGGCATCGGGGTATATTGCGCAATGTTCATAAAGTCTATTATCTTTGGAATGACAATTTTGACGCACCTGCTTCCCCTCCCGGGGAGGGCAGGCACGTGTTAAAGGTATTCAGATGGATGTCATTGCATTAACAGGGGAACTCCTTAAATACGATAATATCAATCCGCCGGGGAATGAAGCCGGGATTGCGCGCTTTGCAGGCAACATTCTTGCGGATAACGGGTTTCGTGTTCAATATCACCAATATTCTGATAGCAGGCTTCATCTCATCGCTGAGCGCGGTTTGACCGAAAATGAATCTCCGATAGTGCTCTCAGGGCATTTCGACACAGTTCCCCTGGGGAACAAGCCATGGATTGGGGATCCATTCAGCGGGGATGTTCATGACGGTAAAATTTACGGACGTGGCTCAAGTGATATGAAGGGGGGCCTTGCGGCAATGATCGTTGCAGCTATACATTCATTTGAGGGTCCGGCTCCCCCGGGGGGTCTCAGACTGATATTCTCTGCAGCAGAGGAGCTGGGCTGTGAGGGGATCCGGCAGCTTTCGGGCGTTCTGGCAGAGCCGGGAAAAGCCAGTGCAATAATTGTAGGTGAGCCCACATCAAATCATCCTTACACCGGTCACAAGGGAGCATTGTATCTCAACGCCGTTGCAAAGGGTGTCACGGCCCACTCATCCATGCCTCATCTTGGTGACAATGCGATCTACAAGGTGGCAGGAGCGATCCTGAAGGCAAGGGATTTTGACTTCAGGGCAAAAAACGATCCGCTTCTGGGTCTGCCAACAATCAATGTCGGAAGGATGAACGGGGGAATGAATATAAACTCCGTGCCCGACCATGCCGAGTTTTCGATAGACATAAGGTCCACATCCATGGTGGAGCACAGTGAGCTGCTGTCAAGGCTTGCCGCTGAGCTCGGACCTGAAATTTCCCTTGAGGTACTTGTAGACATGGGCCCTGTGTTCACTGATGAAAGTGATCCCTTTGCAAGGCTTGTATATGACGCCTGCGGGGTTGAAATCGATAATAATCCGCTGCCGCGGACAATGCCATATCTTACCGACGGATCGGTACTGCAGAGATTATACAATGGTGTCCCCACCGTGATACTGGGGCCTGGGCAGCAGGAAATGGCACACCAGACAGATGAATTCTGTTATACCGGCAAACTTGAGGAAGCAGTTAAAATTTATTATAATATAATTACTAAATGGAGGAAAAAACTATGAATAACTTTCCGGATAAAATTGCAAATGACCAGCAGCTTGATGAACTGATCTCACGGCCGGGCCCTGAACTTATCGGGATGCTATCACGTATCGACGGCGACATAATGTTCCTTGGTGTTTCAGGGAAAATAGGCCCTTCCCTGGCCCGAATGGCCAAGAGGGCATGTGATGAGGCCGGGATTAAGAAGAGGATAATAGGAGTCGCCAATTTTGCAAGCAGGGAGGAGCAGAAAAAGATAGGAATGATAGGGATCGAAACCATCAGCGGCGATCTTCTGAACACCAAATTCACCGATTCTCTTCCGGCTGTCAGGAATGTTTTCTACCTGGCAGGGATGAAATTCGGGTCAGTTGAGAATCTCTCGCTTACATGGGCAATCAACACTTATCTCCCTGCAATAATTGCCGAGCATTTCAGGCAGTCAAGGATTGTAGCCTTTTCGACGGGGTGTGTCTATCCGCTTGTACCGGTAGAATCGGGAGGATCCCTGGAAACTGATGCTCCGGTGGCAATCGGTGAATATGCCCAGTCATGCCTCGGCAGGGAAAGGATGTTCGAATTCGGCAGTATCAGGAACAAGACTGAGGTAGCTCTCATAAGGCTGAACTATTCCGTTGAGATGAGATATGGCGTTCTGGTTGATATCGCCCTGAAAGTGAAGAAGAATGAGCCTGTCGATCTTACAATGGGCCACTTCAACGTAATCTGGCAGGGAGATATGAATGACTTTGTGCTCCGCTCACTGGAACAGGCCGGTAGTCCCGCAGCAGTCCTTAACGTTACAGGGCCTGATATACTTTCCGTAAAGGAAGTGGCGCTGGAATTCGGCAAGCTGTTCGGTGTCACTCCTGTCTTTGAGAACAGAGAGGCTCCCACTGCCCTGCTTAACAATGCAACGAGGGCTTTTGAGCTTTTCGGAAAGCCTAAAACACCTGTCAGCCAGGTTATCAGGTGGATAGCCGGCTGGATGAGTGAGGAGCATGAACTGCTCGGAAAGCCTACCCATTTTGAAGTAAGGGATGGCAAATATTAATATTAACTGACGACCGGACATGAAATATACTGAAATACCTGGAGATGCCCTTGAGCTGCTGCAGAAGGGGACAGTCATTCCTGCCCTGCCGCTTGCGCTGAACAGCCGGCGCAAGCTGGATGTCAGGCGCCAGAGGGCACTGATACGCTATTACCTCGACGCAGGTGCCGGCGGTGTTGCTGTGGCTGTTCATACAACCCAGTTTGCCATAAGGAACCCGGAGGTCGGGCTGTACAGTCCCCTTCTCGAGCTTGCCAATGAGGAATTCAACAGGTTTACCGCCAAAACCAGGAAACCCGTTATCAGGGTGGCAGGGGTCATAGGCTCCACTGAACAGGCTCTGAAGGAGGCAGCCCTTGCGGTCCAGAACGGGTTCCATGCAGTCCTGTTAAGCCTGGCAGCATTCAGGGATTCCACAAACGACAGGATAATTGACCATTGCAGGCAGATTGCCGATGTTGTTCCTGTTGTTGGGTTCTACCTCCAGCCGGCAGTTGGAGGAAGAAAGCTCGATGTGGATTTCTGGCGGCAGTTTGCTGCCCTTGAGAACGTAATAGCAATAAAGATCGCTCCCTTCAACAGGTACCAGACCCTCGATGTTGTACGGGGCGTCGTCGAATCAGGCAGAAGCGATAAAATTACACTCTATACAGGTAATGATGATAACATTCTGGTCGACCTGCTGTCAGAGTACAGGATCTCCGATGGCAGGCGCACAGTAAGTAAAAATATATCCGGCGGGCTCCTGGGCCACTGGGCGGTGTGGACCCGTTCAGCAGTCAGGCTGCTGAATGATGTGCAGGCCGGAAGGTTTGATAACGACATCCAGCAGACCCTGGCTCTTGCCAATCAGATCACCGACAGCAATGCTGCTTTTTTCGATTCAGCCAACAATTTTGCAGGATGCATAGTGGGTCTTCATGAGGTACTGAGAAGACAGGGATTGCTCGAGGGTCTCTGGACACTGGATCCGGGCGAAGTACTGTCGCCGGGACAGCTTGCAGAGATCGACAGGGTTTATGCAGCATATCCCGACCTCAACGACGATTCATTCATAGCCGCAAACCTGGATAAATGGCTTTCAATATAACCATATAAGGAGCCTTATATGCATGAGCAATCAGCCTTTACTGTCAGGCCAATGAGAAGGGAGGACCTTCCCCGGGTAATGCAACTTTCGCTTGACGAGGGGTGGAACCAGACAATGAACGACTGGAAATTGCTATTTGAAAACCCTGCGAATGTATGTATTGTTGCCGAAAAGGATAAAATAGCCGGATGTGCGACAGCAATAAACTATGGCAATAACGTTGCCTGGATAGGCATGGTCCTTGTAAGCAAGCTTTTGAGGGGGCAGGGCGCAGGGAGGATGCTCCTTGAAAATATTATTGCCCGTCTGAAGCATATCCCATCGGTGAAGCTCGATGCAACGCCGGCAGGTGAGCCACTCTACACGAAGCTTGGGTTCGTGGGGGAATACATGATTATAAGGATGACCTGCGAAAAAATGGCTTACGCTAAAAAAGGCAGCCTGATGGACAGAATATTGCCTGTCCTGAACCGGAATATTCCTGAAATAACTGCCCTCGACTCTGAGGTTTTCGGTACTGACAGGAGCTACCTGCTGAAAACCCTGTTCGGTAATTACCCTTCAAAGTCCTTTTATGTGGCTGGTGGAGGAAAAATTGATTCCTGTATCCTGGGCAGGGATGGCTCAAGGTTCAATTATATCGGGCCGCTGAATGCCAGCTCGGATGATAAAGCCAGAGGGCTCCTGTCCGCCGCGCTCGGATCTCTGGGTGATCAGCCTGTTGCCCTCGATGTACCGGAGGAAAAGGAAGAATTTATAAAATGGCTTGAGTCGAAAGGATTTGTCCGCCAGCGGAAATTTCTAAGGATGTACCTCGGCAGCAATGCCTTCCCCGGGAATGCAATAAACAGGTATCTTATTGCCGGGCCTGAATTCGGATAAGGGATCTAAGCGGCTATTTACTGCCATGTTCAGCATATTCTTCAAGCAAGGCAGGAAGATCCACGCTGTCCGCCCCACCGTTGTGTATTATGAGCCGGTATTTCAGTACTAAATCCTTGTCCATGCCCACACTGATCCGCTGGCGGCCCGGAAAAACTGCATTCTGCATGCTCCCTTTCTGCCTGAGGATCCA
Source organism: uncultured Bacteroidales bacterium (assembly GCA_963756885.1). Taxonomy (GTDB): domain Bacteria; phylum Bacteroidota; class Bacteroidia; order Bacteroidales; family VadinHA17; genus LD21. The sequence continues at coordinate 1,360,582 of CAVWPG010000016.1, read as the reverse complement.
GGGTTCAGGATAACCGGGCATCGATGGATTGCACAGTATTGCGAGACCGCTTTCCTCTGGGGTAATGCCGAACCTGCCTGAAAAGTCCATCCACGGACCAGCCTTTATCTGCATTTCCTGTGGCGTAAGAGGGCCATTACCGGAGGTAAACACAAGACTGTCAGGAAGTCTGAGCCTTACGCAAAAACCCCCGTAACCCTTCTGGTCATCCGCTCCTCCGATCTCAAGTCCGCTTACCGCTGCTGTCAGCCTTATCTCGAAATCGATTTTCCTTATCCCCGAAACAATTTTATGGACCGTGATTGTAGTATGTTCGTTCATAAATGGCTTTCCGTTACCGTAGACAAGCGAACGCCATTTGACGTGGGTGTCTATGTCGGCCCTGTCTGATGCCGTCCGGGCCGTAACTTTAACCACTTCCTGTGTTATACTGTCATTGGTCCATCCGTCGCCAAGCCTTTTGCCGTCTGCATAAAGCTGGTGCCATGCCCAGAATACACCCCTGTGATAGGGATGGTCAGGCGGAAATTCCTCTGTAAGGATATTGCCCCTGAGATCGAACAGCGGATGTATGTAGTTGTTGCAGACATACTCGCCGGTCAGGGTTTTCGGCTTCTTCTGATACACCAGAACCATGCTTGTGTCTTCCCTGAGCTCTATTTTCTGATCGCTGACGGTAAATGCAAAGGGGGACGGAGCATTTCGTCCCGGGTTACAGGAGAACGTCATGGCAGCAATGGATATGGCGACAGCCGGTATAATAAAATTTCATGTATGCAGAGGTAACTTTTAACCTATACCTTGTGACAGGCAGAGGATCAGACTATTCTCCTCTTAACCGGATCCCATTCGGTACGGCGCTTTTCCACATACGACTTATGAGCCATAAGACATGCAACACCCTCTTCAAATGCCTTTTCAATATCGGCTTTAGGTGTATTGCCATTACGGATGCAATCGATCCAGTTCTTGATATGCAGGTAGGTAACATCCACAACCACCCCGTTGATCGTGGTTGTTGTAAGCCCGCGCGCGGCATAGTATTTCTCAGTGGCTGAGGTGACTGCATCGATGCTGCCCTTGTTGGGATTAAATGAAACCATGGGAACTGTAGGATCGATAAGACCAGATTGAATCTGTTTGGCATAGCGTGTTGAATCGCCGTCAGCAGTAATACTTATTGCGCTTCCGATCTCCATCGATGCATCGTGCCCCATGAAAACCCTGCCGCGGTTACGGCTGTTGCCAAGGGTGGCGCTGTAAAGAAGTGTCATCTCGTGATCGGGATATTCAAAGGCGCAGTTAAGCACATCGGGCATGTCACGGTTATCCTTCCAGTAGTAAATTCCTCCTGAGGAGACAACCGATTTGGGAATTCCAATGCGCAGAAGCTGGTTGACCGAATCAAATTCATGTGTAAACAGCTGACCTATAAGGCCTATGTCGTAGTCAAAAAACTTGGTCCAGTTATAATAGCGGTCCTTGCTGAACGGAACAGGAGGTGCAGATCCGAGCCATTGAGTCCAGTCGATGGATTTTTCGTCGCCCGGCTTCGGGTTACCGTCCTTATCCTTGTCCCTGATCCATGCACCGTCAGCCGTATTGCGATTTGTAGTCGTTTCGACAAGGGTGATCTTCCCGAGAATATTCTTGCTTATAATATCCTGAGCCTGTTGAAAAATTACACTTTCTGTTATCTGATGTCCCAGCTGATATACGATCTTGCTGTTTTTAACTGCATCATACATGTCATAAAGCTGATCTTCCGAATGGGCTGGTGATTTTTCGCAATATACATGCTTGCCCGCCCTTGCAGCAGCTGCAGATATAGGGGCATGATGGTGATCAGGCGTAGCGATCATCACAGCATCGATATCCTTGTCATCAAGCATTTCCTGGTAAGTCCTGTAGCGCTTCACAGGTATTGAGGATGGCGCTGCCCCACCTGCCCTGTAGCCATTGCGGATTGTTGCAAGCCCGTTTTCGGCATGCATGTCAAATACATCGCAAATCCCGGTGACAGCTACGTTAAGATCTTCCTGAGCAAGCCAGTCCTTAAGGCTGTCATCCTTTTTCCTTGCCTCCACATCTTCGGGATGCATGTAACCAAGGCCATTTGCATGAGAAACGGCCCTGCTTCCGAAACCAATTAGCCCTATCCTCAGAAGATCGGATTTCGATGAGGAGCTTTTGATAATTGCAGGGGCCTTCATGTTGTCGAGCCCAAGCTCCCTTACAACCCTGTTCCTCTTCTCCTGGTCGTAGCTCCATTTTCTGAATAATTCATACCCGAATATTCCAAGAACAGGAATACCCGCAAGGGCTTTCAATAACGTTCTTCTTTTAATCCCCTGCTTAGGGGTCATATCATTCTTGTTGTCAGAATTGGCTTTATTCTCTTTTTCCATAATTTTTACCTCCAATTAATTTTTGCGATTCCTGAATCGTTGAACCAGAATATCCAGACCGGCAAAATAGCCTGACGGAAAGACCGCAAGGGCGACAAGTGCCATGGATTCTATAAGGGTCTTGCTTATTATAAGATAGCTTCCCTCGGTCGGCACAGAGTACTCAAGACCGATAAGGGGAGGGTTATTCAGGTAATAAATAAACAGCAATATTGCACCCGAGATTGCTGCCGGCTTTGTGAACAAACCCAGTATCAAACCAAGTCCGATGGCAATCAGTCCCCAGGTATTCAGAAAATCAACTGTATGAAGAACTCCCGGGCTCGACATTATCCAGCCCGAAAATCCTGACAGTATCCATTTTGATTCACTTAAAAACCCGGATGATGACCAGTTCGGGATCAGTAACTTTGAAAAGCCTTCATAGAGTATGTGCCAGCCTATCAATAACCGCAATGCAACAAGAACAAATCGTTGCATTGGGGTGTAACCTGTAATTTCTTTCATCTGTCTGGAAATATTAAATTTTGAAATAAATGTAAGCGGATAATTCAAAAAACGGTTAAAAGTAGTAAGAATAAACTTAAAAATTCAATACTAAACGGATAAATGGTCAAATTAGCAAGAGATTCTTCGCTTCACTTCGTTTCGCTCAGAATCTTAAACTATTAGTCGGACCGTAGTATTAAAAATTATTCTCTTTCTTAAGTAAATTCAGCTATTTATTTTATGACATCCGCTTTTATAGCATATTTCATAATGTAGCATAATTTTTTTGAAAGTCTTTAAAAGAGATTCGGGGGCAAAAAATAATATCTTTATAGTTATTTTAAAAATTATGAGAAAAATAATTTCGGGTTTTATATTGTTAATTGCTGAAACTGCCATTATGCTGCAGGTTTCGGCACAGGCTCCGTACAGGCCTGCATGGGAATCGCTGGACAGCCACCAGATGCCACAATGGTACGACGATGCAAAAATTGGCCTCAGCATGCACTGGGGAGTATACTCGGTTCCTGCCTGGGCGCCAAGGGCAGATGGTATTTCATATGCAGAATGGTACGGGTTCAGAATGAAGGAAAAGGGAAATCCGACAGCAGACTATCACAGGGAGAACTATGGGGAGGGCTTTACTTACGACGATTTCATTCCGATGTGGAAGGCTGAGGATTTTGATCCTTCAGGCTGGGCCAAATTTGCAAGGAAAATGGGGGCAAGATATATTTTCATAACCTCCAAGCATCATGACGGATTTTGCCTCTGGCCGACTGTATACACCGACAGGAATGCAATGAAAATGGGGCCTCACAGGGATCTGCTCGGCGAGTTTTTCGAGGCCGGACGCAAGGAGGGGCTCAGGGTCGGCCTGTATTATTCACTGTATGAATGGTTCAATCCCCTCTATACCGGGGTGGAGATCCCCTATGCCGGGCTGAAAAAGGTGAACAATTATGTCGATGATTTCATGATACCCCAGATAAAGGAGCTTATAGACCTCTACCATCCCGATTTTTTCTTTTTTGACGGTGAATGGGACCACCCTGAATCTTTCTGGAAAATGAAGGAAGTTGTTGCATATTATTATAACCAGGCAGCAGCCCGGAACCAGGAGGTCTTTGTGAACGACCGCTTTGGGAAGGATGAGAGGGGAAAGCACGGAGATCTGTATAATGTTGAATACAGCTATGAAAAAGGAAGCGAGGGCCTTCTTTCCCATAAATGGTCGTACTGGCAGGGTATTGCAAAAACTTTTGGATTTAACAGGGATACCGACCCTGAAGACTGCCTCTCACCCAAGCAATTCATCGACAAGGTCGTAAAAGGAGTCAGCCGGAACGGAAATTTCGATATTAACGTTGGTCCGACAGCAGCAGGCCTGATACCCGAATATGAACAGTATCCGCTGCTTAAACTGGGTGAATGGCTCAGTACGAACAGTGAAGCGATTTATGGTACCCATCCCTTCACCGTACAGGAAGAGGGGGATGCCTGCTTTACAGCCAGGGGAGATTATGTCTATGCCGTATTCCTGAAATGGCAGGGAGCTGAATTTCACCTGAAGAGCCTGAAGCCCCTGCCGGGCTCAGAAATCACGATGCTGGGGGTGCCAGGCAGCCTGCAATGGTCGTGGGATGAATCCGCGGGACTTACGATCCGGTACCCGGAGGAAAAGGCAAGACCTACTGCCTGCAGCTATGCATGGGCCTTCAGGATAAAAGTAAAATAAAAATACAAGTCTGAAAAACACGAAGCCATGGAACGGAGAAAATTCATAAAAACTGCCGGCGAAGCAGCACTGATAAGTCCCGTAATACCCCTTCTGGCGGAAGGGAAGCAAGCCGGAAAGAAAAAAAGTCCTCCTGCATCCTCAGCTACAGTACCTTCGACAGTCCAAGTCAGGGATGACAAGATCTTCATAGAAACTTCCACTTTATCCGCGGTAATCTCGGCTGGATATCTGACAAGCCTGAAGAGCAGGCTTAACGGTGAAGAATATATATCATCATCCGATGAAAAAGCCGGTTCAGCGCTTCAGATTATTTACCCCCTTGGGGAAATTGTGGATCTGGGGGCAGAAAATTACGGTAAGATCTCTCTGCACGAGGTCTCAGCCCAGAAAGCCCAGATAGTTTTTCATGGCTGGAATGGCGATGGATTGCTCACGATAGCAACCGATGATGCGACAGGCGACCTCATTATAGAGCCTTCAGCCTATTCATCGAGGCCGGGAGTTATGGCCTGCAGGTGGAATATCCCCGGGATCAGGCATGATCTGTCACTTACGGCACCTCTGTTCCAGGGAATAAAACTGAAGCTGGATGATCCCCTTATCAGGGAATCCCGATGGATCTGGCCTTATTCCTGGGAAGCAGGCCTTGCTATCCTCCAGTCATCTGATGGCGGGTTTTGGGTGCACACAGAAGATACAAATTTCAGATACAAGGCATTGATGACGGGTAATAAGGCTGATCCCTTTAGTCTCGGTTTCGACTCGGAGGCTTACGGTCCGCTTGATAATAATCTTGCTGCAGGAGGCCTGGGCTGGAGGATAAATGTTTTCAGGGGCGACTGGAAAGTCCCTGCTGCACGGTACAGGGATTGGCTATGGAAATCATATGACCTGGAGAAAGAGGAGGAGAAGAGGCTGCCATGGATCCATGATGTGAAATTTGCAATTTCGTGGTGCCCGGGCGACACGGAGATCCTGGATGCGCTGGCCAGGAAGATCCCTCCCGGAAAGGTGCTTCTCCATTTCCCCGACTGGCGGACTGATATCTATGATCAGAATTATCCGGCATACGTTGCAAGTGAAAAGGGAAAAGGCTTTATCCGCAAATGCAATGAGATGGGATTTCATGTTATGCCGCATTTCAATTCGATAGACATGGATCCGTCCAATCCGGCATACACATGGATCAGGGATTTCCAGTACCGCCATGCTGAGACAAAAAAGCTGATGGGATGGAGCTGGGTGGATGGCAGGGTCCTGGGCGTACCTGAATCGAACCAGAGCCGGATTGAAAACCGCGATAAAAATGTAATGATCAAGGTTCATCCCGGATTAAGCATGTGGAGGTCAATACTTGGCGAGAATATCCGGAAAGCCGGCAGGGAACTGGATCTTGGCACCGTTTTTATAGATGTTACCCTCGTGACCCAGAATCTTCACAATTGTCTTGTTGAATCGACCACCTCCACAGAAGGGATGAAAAAGCTTATCGGTCATGTAGGCTCCCTGGGCAGGGGACTTGTTGTAGGTGGGGAAGGATTGAATGAGATAACAATGCAGGGGCTCTCGTTTGCGCAGGCTCACCTTTTCAAAAGCTGGCAGACATCCATCAGCGGGCTTGAACGTACTGGCGGCTGTGACCTCAACCAGTTCCTTTTCGGAAGACTATGCAGAATCATCGGGTATTCAGGGTTAAGCGGCAGGGACAAAGATGAAGAGCTAAGAATGCAGATCCACCTGGAGCATGGCGGCATTCCAACGGTTACAATAGATTCGGCAAATGAAATATCCAGTCCCAATACGGCCGTAAAACGGATGATTGACCTTGCGAACAGCTGATTATTGAACTTCGGGAGAACAATTTCGCCTTCGGGCAGTTTACTGAATGCCTGAGACTGTTAAATCATAATGAATTCAGATAAAAAGGGTTGAACAAATCATAATGACATGAAATCAAGAATATCGGGGGTCCTGCTTATGCTCTGCCTAAATACATTGGCTCTGTATCCTCAGTCAGGTTATCTGGCCGGAACAGGACAGGAATGCATAGAACCGGATGAGTCGCTTATATCCCTGCATCTTGCCGGCTACGGGGCACCAAGGGATGGACGTTTCACCCTGCAGTGGATAAATATCGGCAAGGTACCTGAACCAGTGGCTTTTGCCGGTTCCGGTACAAATTTGTTCATCGTCAGCGGGGGTGAATTATTCATAAACACCTTAACAGACCATGATCCTGTCTGGAAACCGGCTGGCATGGCAGATAACATTAAATCGCTTGCCGCTTCTGACGGCAAGCTGTTCGGTATCAATGGCAGCGGAGAGGTAGCTGTAAGGGCGGCTGCCGGGAAAAGCAAATGGAAAAAATCAGGGTTGGCCTTCAGGGATGCAATTCTGCTTGCAGCCACTCGGGGCCGGTTGTATGCGACTGACGGCAAGGGCACACTATGGATCTCTCCCCTTTCCGCCGGGAGACCTGCCCTGGAGAAAAGTGATATGCCAGACAATATTGCTGCTATTGCCGGGAACGATGGCAAACTGTATGCACTGACCGCAGATGGAGTTATATACAGGAGGAATATATCAGGCAGTGACCGTAGATGGCTGAAGATTGCCTACAAAAATAATTCGACTATAAGGGAGGATATCAGGCAGATCGCCTTCCTGAACAACAGGATATATGGCATAGCAGCCGGTAATATCCTTTGCCTTGGGGAACAGCGGAGCGAAGGCAATCTGACGGCAAGGGCCCTCGCCATAAGAAAGGGAGGGCAGACCGTTGTGCTTGTCAATGTCGATCTGTGCGGACTAACAGCTGATTTCACAGGGCTTGTCAAAAAGGAGCTCCGGGATAAGTACCAGCTGCCCCCGGCGGCTATATTCATAAATATATCGCATACACATTTTGCTCCCGTTTCGCAAAACTGGCTCACATGGCAGGAGGCTAACCAGAGGCCCGACAGCACATACCTTTACTCTACTGTCAGGAAAGGGATAACGGGTGCAGTCTCTAAAGCGCTGGCCGCCCTTGCTCCTGCTGATCTCTGGTTTGGCCGTGGCTCTGCCGATATAGGATACAACAGGAGCCTGAAGGATCATCCCGAGCTTTACGACAGTGATGTTGATGTGCTGAAGGTAGATTACAGCGACGGGCGTCCCGGAAATTACCTGTTCATTGCGGCTTGTCATCCTGTTTTCAGTACATCCGGAACATTGAATTACACAATAAGCGCAAACTATCCCGGGGTGGCGCGCAAACTTCTCGAAGAGAGGACCGGGACTTCCAATTCACTCTTCCTTCAGGGCACGGCAGGAGATATTAATCCCAGGGATAACGGAGAGTACATAACAGGTGAAAAACTGTCAAACAGTGTCATCGATGTACTCAACATGCCAATGAAAAAGCTTGATGGGCCAATAACATTTTTCCTTGATACAATTGCTGTTCCGGTTACTCCATGGTCAAGGGAAGAAATCAGCGCTTTCAGGGCAGAGAACGCTGATAAGCAGGGGGATGTCTATGCAGAGAAGAATGTTAAGTGGTGCGACCTTATGACAGACTATTACAGCAAGGGCAGGATGCCTGAAGCACTGCCTGTATATATAAGCACGATCAACATCGGTAACTGGAAGCTCGTTGGCTTTTCTAGGGAAACTACAACGGGTTATGGCCTGGGGGTTAAAAAGCTCTGGCCCGGCAAGCTTGTTTCAGTAACGGGTTACACAAACGACGTATCCAGCTACCTTCCTACACACATGCACCTGGAGGCTAAGACCTATGAGGGGCTGGATTCATTTTTCTGGTATGGCCAGGCAAATGTTTTTCCAATGAATGTGGATGAAACTATTTTAGACAGGATAAGGTCACTTGCCCACTGAGATAATTAATGTACTTTTCATCCCGGAATATTTTCCACAGGTCACTCATATATCCATGAAATTGCATATTGTAAAAAAAATCTACAGGGACATTTCAAGCCCTATTATTATTATCGGTGCCCTCTTTTTTGTCTTTGGCTTCATCACCTGGCTGAGCGCGGTCCTTGTACCCTATCTGAAAATTGCATGCGAGCTCACAAATTTCCAGTCCTACCTGGTCGCTTTTTCCTTTTACATTGCATACTTATTCATGTCTGTTCCCTCGGGATGGCTCCTTGAGTACACCGGTTACAAGAAGGGAATGACAGCAGGTCTCCTGATAATGGCACTGGGATCCCTGTTCTTTGTTCCTGCGGCTCTTACAAGGACCTATGGCTTATTCCTCGCCGGCCTGTTCATCCAGGGGGCAGGCATGGCTCTTCTCCAGACAGCCTCAAATCCGTATGTAACTATAATAGGGCCTCTTGAAAGCGCCGCAAAGCGTATAAGCATTATGGGAATATGCAATGGAATAGCGGGCGTACTGGCACCTGCCATACTGGGATTTATCACCCTTAAAGGGGCAGATGATATTATACATAAGGTGAGTACGATGGCTCCTGCTGAAAAAATCCCCGTACTGGATGAACTCGCAACCAGGGTTATTATCCCCTACATACTTATAATGGTATCTCTGCTCCTGCTGGCTGTGTTCCTTTATCTCTCAAGCCTGCCCGATATTGACGCAGAGGAGGAGAACGCAATTACCGATCCCGGGGCTACAGATAAAACAAGCATATTCCAGTTCCCTCATTTGCTGCTGGGTGTGCTTGCAATATTTCTTTATACCGGAGTTGAAGTTATTGCAGGCAATACAATTATCAGCTATGGCGTGTATCTCAACATCCCCATGGCCACCGCGAAATTCTTTTCCTCCTTTACTATCTTCGGCATGCTTATGGGCTACGTCATTGGCATTATTGTGATCCCGAAATATGTTCAGCAGAAAGAAGCCCTTGTCATTTCGGCCATAATGGGATTGATCTTTGCCGGCATTGCCATGCTCACCCATGGATTCACTTCAGTCATGTTCATCGCATTGCTGGGACTCGCCAATTCCCTTATGTGGCCTTCCATATGGCCTCTTGCGATCGCCGGGCTTGGCCGCTTCACAAAGACAGGCTCTTCAATGATGGTGATGGCAATTTCCGGAGCAGCTGTAATGCCACTTCTTTACGGAAGGATAGCAGATGTTTATTCTCCGAAATATGCCTACTGGATAGTAATACCCATCTATCTCTATGTATTTTTCTTTGCCCTGAAGGGACATAAAGTCAGGTCAGCGTAAATCAGGAATGGGTCCTCAGTGTTCCTTCGTGTCTTCCTTGCAGCAGCAACGGATCTATTCTGTAACAGCCTGCTTTATCTTCAGTATGGCTTCCGCAAACTTGTCCATATCCCCCCTAGGTCCCAGCATTGCATGCTGCAAGATCCAGACAGCTTCCTCGCTGCATGCCTTTTCAGTTACAGGGCAGTATACGTTCTTGTAGCTCACATCCCCGGGAATTGCATAGCACATGAAGTTCTTTTGCTGAAACAGGGGCTGGCTGTAAAGAGGCTTCGGATAGCCCATAAAGCACGGGATCCCTTCCGCGGCCAGCATCTTTGCAAACTCCGTTTTTGGCAGGTCATTGAACTTTGTCTTATCGTATTTGAAGATGTAGATATGATAGCTGTGAATGGTTTCCCCCTTCCCTCTGGCAAGAGGTTTTATCCCATCGATCTTTTCAAGGAGTGAATTCAGGTAGGTGCCGTTCTCATGCCGCCTGAGGGTCTGCTCAGGAAGCCTTTTGAACTGCGTTGCAAGGAGTACTGCCTGCAGCTGTGTCATACGGTAGTTGCAGCCGAGGTAATGATGTTCATACCACTGGCCTCCTTTCACCCTGCCGACGTTCCTCAGCGAATTCATCATATCGTATAAATGTTCGTCATTCGTGATCACCATACCTCCCTCACCGCTTGTAAGGTTTTTTGATGACTGGAAGCTGAAGCACCCTGCATCTCCTATGCTTCCCAGCTTCCTTCCGCGATATTCTGCAGCGTGACCGTGGCAGGCATCCTCAATAACCTTGAGATTATGCTTCCCGGCTATTTCCATTATTTTATCCATCTCGCATGCCTGCCCGGCAAAATGGACCGGGATAATGGCTTTTGTCCGGGCAGTAATTGCCTCTTCAATTTTTCGCGGATCGAGATTGTAAGTATCCGGATCGATATCAACGAAGACGGGGACACAGTTTGCTTCCAGGACAATTGTAGCGGTTGCGATAAATGTATAGGGGGGGATTATCACCTCGTCACCGGGCCTTACTCCTGAGGCTATGAGCGCCAGCCGCAGGGCAACTGATCCGTTTACACAGGTAAGGGCGTATTTCACCCCGCAAAAGGCTGCGAACTCATCCTCGAATGACTTCACTATATCTCCGCAGTCAGGGTTACCCCATTGTCCGCTGCGTACAATATCCGTTATGGCATTTATCTCCGTCTCATCAAAAAGAGGCCATTCGAAATTCTTTTCTATAGTCTTGGCTCCTCCGTTAATTGCCAGGTTCTGCTTCATGGTTATTATCTATTTAATATGGTTATAACAAAGCTGGATTGCCTGCAGTGAGGCTTCGGGAGAACATTCATCGGGAGCGGAACCAGCTGCCAGGCACCCTGCAAAGTAATTTATTTCATTGAAATAGCCTTCACCACCATCGCCGGCAGGCACCTCCCTTACCGAAGAGTTATCCGCTATCTGAATAACATCTCCCCTGAACGTTGTATATAGTATGCTTGCATGCTCAAAATTGGCCATGTATGAGGCCTGGAACGGGAAATTGCTGTGGAAGGTGAATCCACCCTCAATTTTTACATGCAGCCCGCTGTTCCTGTAGCTCCACATTGCGCTTACATAATCGTGACGTGTATAATCCCCCTGCAGGTAATTGCACTTTATCTCAGACGGAAGGCCAACAATGTAATTTGCATAATCAATATCGTGAATCACAAGGTCGAACAAGGCACCCCCCGACAATTCCTTCACATTTTTGTCCTTCCATTGCCCCCATGAGGGTATACCGCAAAAGCGGGAAAGGGAAAGAAATTTCAGTTTGCCGAATTCATTTGTATCGATCCATTTCTTTAGCTTCTGATAAGGAGGCATGAATCTTACAACATGTCCTACCATAAGGGTTTTTCCCTTTTTTTCAGCAAGGCTGATGAGCTCTTCAGCCTGTTTTATATTAAGACAGAAAGGCTTCTCCAGAAAAACATGCTTATCATGCTGCAGGGCTTTTTTCGCCATTTCATAATGAAGGTTCACATGTGTGCATATATTAACAGCGTCAAGATCCTCTGAGCGAAGGCACTCATCATAGCTCGAATATTTGCTTATCCCTTCCAGCTCATCATTCTCTATGCTGCCAGTCGTGAAATTCCCGATGCCCGATCTAAGGTTATTTTCTATTGCTTCAGGATTGACATCCACTATGGCTTTCAGAATCAGAGCCGGATTCTTAAGGATATTCAATGTATGGGTTAGCCCCATGAAACCAAATCCGACAACGGCAACTTTTTTCATATTGATTCTGTTTGGGTTAAAGTGAATGTCAGTCTTACGGTCTGCCTGTTATTGCTATAATCCAAATGTATAAAAATCGGACTGATAAGTACTATAAAGTTTTGCCAAATAGTGATAAGATTTTGTCAACTCTGGTACAGGCACCTCCGGAATGATAAAAATATTTGTGCCGGTACTGTGAAAACCGCCTGAAGCAATGTTGTTGTCTGATTTTACATGAGGATAATTTAACAAATTTTTAACTCTTGTCACTTTGGAATTAATAAACTCACATTTAATTTCATGCCGTTTTTTTATCCTCATAACTATTTAATATCAGATATATGGATATAGTTATTGAAAACCTCACAAAAAAATATGGTGCTCAGAAAGCAGTTGACAACATTTCCCTGAAGGTTGCCACGGGAGAGATTCTGGGATTCCTGGGCCCCAACGGTGCCGGAAAAACGACAACGATGAAGATGATCACCAATTTCATTGCACCGGATGAAGGGAGAATTCTGATAGGAGGAAAATCTCTTGCCGACAACCCAAATGAGATCAGGAGGAACATCGGGTACCTCTCGGAGAATAATCCACTTTACCAGGATATGCCAATAATTGATTACCTGAATTTCTGCGCTGAAATACAAGGCATTGAAAAACGGCTTGTTCCGGAAAGGGTGGCCGAGATGGTAAGGATCACAGGGCTGAACAGGGAGAAGCACAAGAAAATCGGAGAGCTGTCAAAAGGCTACCAGCAGAGGGTCGGACTTGCCCAGGCGATAATTCACAATCCCAGGATACTCATACTGGATGAGCCCACTTCAGGGCTTGATCCCAACCAGATAGCAGAGATCCGCAAGCTCATTAGGGAGCTCGGACGGGAAAAGACAGTTATCCTGAGTACACATATCCTCCCTGAAGTAGAGGCGACATGCGACAGGATATTCATAATCAACAAGGGGAAGATCGTTGCAGATGGTACAGCTGAAACGCTGAGAAAACAGGCCCAGGGTTCGGATATACTGAGAATCAAGATAGAAGACGGCGAATCAAACCAGGTATTCAGGGCCCTGCAGGAGATAAAATCGGTATCAATGGTTGAATTTGCCGACCGCAACCTTAACAGGTTCGACATTCATTTCAGCTCTGGCGATGTGAAAAGGGAGATCTTCAACCTGTGCGTCGACAAGCACTGGGTCCTGACAGAAATGACCCCGTTTGAGACAAAGCTTGAAGACATTTTCAGGGAATTAACCATGAACTAAATATATCAGTAATGAAAATAATCTGGTTGATAACAAAGCGGGAATTGAATTCATTCTTCGATTCCCTTATAGCTTTTATTATGATCGTCCTGTTCCTTGGGTTCAGCGGCTTTTTTACATGGATCTCGGGTTCTGATATTTTCATTGTCGGGCAGGCCAGCCTCCGTACCTTCTTTTCTATTGCGTACTGGACTTTGTTCTTTTTCATACCGGCTCTGACAATGAGGCTTATAGCCGAGGAAAAAAAGACAGGCACAATTGAGATGCTTCTCACAAAGGCCGTTACCGACAGGCAGGTCATAGCTGGCAAATATCTTGCAACACTTCTTCTTATTGCAATTGCGCTTGCCTTTACGCTGCCATATGTAATAACAATCGCAAAGCTTGGCAATCTCGATGTTGGTGGAACCATCTGCGGTTACCTGGCCCTGTTCCTGATGAGCGCAGCTTACACGAGCATCGGGATCTTCACAAGCAGCTTGACGAGCAATCAGATCGTGGCTTTTCTCTCAGCCCTGTTCATCGGCCTGTTCTTCCATATCATTTTCGGTGTAATAGCCGGCGGTATGACGGGCCTTGGCGGACGCATCATAAACTCCCTCAGCACCACTGTCCATTTCGAGAGCCTCTCCAGGGGAGTGGTTGATTCAAAGGACATAATCTATTTCGGGTCGGTCATCTTTCTTGGATTATTCTTCACCGAAGTCTCGCTGGCAAGGAGGAATGCTTTTAATTGATAAGGAGAAAGGAATTTTTAAATCGACTTGTTGTAACAGTCAATAACTGATAAAAAAATAACGGTATGATCAGATCGGCAAAAATATCGACCACAATACTACTGATGGTTGCTGTGGTGATTGTTGTGAATATTCTTTCTGAAAACTATTATTTCAGGCTGGATCTCACGGAAGGCGGGGAATATACATTAAGCAGGGCAACAAAGGATATTCTGAAAAATCTTGAAAAGCCTGTAACGGTTACGGCATATTTTTCAAAAGATCTTCCGCCGGATATAGGAAACCTGAACGGAAATTTCAGGGATATGCTGGTAGAATACGGCAACAGGTCGAAGGGGATGGTAGTATACAAATTTGTCAATCCCAACGAAAATGAGGCAACGGAGAGGGAAGCTGTGCAGAACGGTATCCAGCCGATAATGATAAATGTGAGGGACAAGGATCAGATGAAGCAGCAGAAGGCCTACCTTGGTGCGCTGGTTTCAATGGGCAGCGCCAAAGAGAGCATACCTTTCATACAGCCCGGATCGGCGATGGAATATTCCCTATCGACAGCCATTAAAAAGCTGTCGGTTGCCGATAAGCCATCCATAGCCCTGATCGAGGGTCACGGAGAGCCCCAGATCAACGAGATCATGCAGGTATACAAGGAACTGAGCGTTTTGTATGATGTACAGCCGCTTAAGCTGACGGATACAACAGTAATACCCGAAAAGTTCAGGACAATAGCCATTATAAGGCCTACCGATACGATCCCCCCTGCCCAGCTGTCGATCCTCGATAAGTATCTTGCCGGTGGCGGCAATATGTTTATTGCGCTCAATCGTGTCCAGGGCAATTTTTCAAATGCCACCGGAAGTGCACTGAACCTGGGTATTGACGATTGGCTGAAAAGAAAAGGGATCGATGTTTCAGACAACTTTATTATCGATGCCACCTGCGGGGTCGTAACACTGCAGCAGCAGCAGGGCGGCTTCACTATGTCGTCTCAACTGCAGTTCCCCTATCTGCCTGTTATACATAAATTTGCCGATAATCCTATAACAAAAGGGCTCGAGTCGGTAAGCCTTCAGTTTGCAAGCCCGATCACCTTTACCGGAGACAGTACAGTGAAATTCATTCCCATTGCCTTCTCATCTGAAAAATCGGGGAGCCTGAAGGCCCCCCTGTACTTCGATATCCAGAAGCAGTGGGAACTGAGTGATTTCCCTATGTCGGGACTTGTTGTGGCTGCAATATTTGAAGGGAAATTATCGGGAAACCGCAATTCGAAGATCGTTCTTGTCTCCGACGGAGATTTCGCCGTTGGCGGACCTCAGTCGGGGATGCAACTGCCTCAGGACAATGTAAGCCTGATGGCAAACTCGATCGACTGGCTCTCGGATGATACAGGGCTTATCGAGCTCCGGACCAAGGGGACCACGTCGCGGCCGATAAGGGAGCTTCAGCCCGGCACAAAGAGCCTAATAAAATGGCTCAATTTCCTGCTGCCCATTATTCTGATAATTGTATACGGACTGATCAGGGTCCGGATCAATCATAACAAACGGATAAAAAGGATGGAGGTCAGCTATGAGTAACCGCTTCGACAATAAAAGACTTGTATATGTACTTGCCGGCCTGATTGTACTTCTTGCGGTAACCTTCCTTGTCAGGATCCCGCATGAAAAGGCCACATTGCCTGAAAAGCTCTTTGATATTGATACATCTAGGGTGCAAAGTATAGTCATTTCACCACGGGCAGGAGAAGGCAGCGGGTTTGAATTTGCCAGGAAGGCTGGCAGGTGGATAATCCGTCAGGACAACATCGAAGCCGTGCCCGAGAGGGATGCAGTTGAGAATATTATGATGCTTGTGAAGGAAATAAAACCGTCGAGCCTGGAGGCTGTGGACAAATCAAAATGGAAGGATTTCAGCCTCACCGACAGTCTTGGGACAAGGTTACGGTTCCTGGATGATAGAGGCAAGATGCTGGCAGACCTGATGATCGGCCGGTTTTCATACAATCAGCCCTCCTCTCCATATTCCAATCCATACGGGGGGAATGTGCAGGGCACATCTTTCGTCAGGCTCACCTCAGAAAGGAAGGTATATGGCGTAGATGGCTTCCTGTCGCTTTCATTCAGCGGAAAATTCAACGATTA
The DNA here is from genome assembly GCA_963756885.1 of uncultured Bacteroidales bacterium. Classification (GTDB taxonomy): domain Bacteria; phylum Bacteroidota; class Bacteroidia; order Bacteroidales; family VadinHA17; genus LD21. Next base: position 1,344,330 of record CAVWPG010000016.1, on the reverse strand, counting down.
CAGGGATAAATCCTTCCTTCACCTGAAAAAGGAGGATATCTCACACATCAGTTTCACCCTTCCCTCCGACAGCAGTTTTGTGCTGGCGAAAAAAGATTCCGCATGGTATGCCGGCAGCGCCAGGGCAGATTCACTTGCAACAGCCGGGTATCTGAGCTCCCTGAGCTACCTGAACGGGCAGGACTTCAGGGATGGTTTCAAGCCAGCGGCAAATCCATCAAGAAAATTATCAATAGAAGGGAATAACCTGCTTAATATAACCATCAGCTGCTATGACGGCGACAATGAAAATGAGTTCATCCTCAACTCGAGCCTTAACCCTGATGCCTACTTCATCAGCAAAAGGGATGGATTATATGACAAGCTTTTCAAGCCGGAAAAGTACTTCCTTACCCATCAGGTGAAAGTTGAACCTAAGAAGGCTAAAAAACAGCATTGAGAAGCCCGCGCTACTTCAGGTCGTAGAGCATCCTCAGCGCCTTTTTGATCACCAGTTCATCCGATCCGATTGCAAAGTGTGTGGAATTGATCTCATAGCCTCCCTCCTTATATAATGCTGCGGGAGGAAGATAACCGCTGCTGCCGTTGCAATGGGTAATTATGAATGTATGCCTGAATGGTGAGCCTGCCTTGATAGCCATCCCTATTTCAGTGAGCATCTCGACGTTAAAACCTATAAAAGCCACGTCGCTGCCGATATGCGCAACAGTGATTGTGACGGGAACTGTTTTCTGCTGATCAAGTGCAGGAAGCTCTTCATCCTTCTCGTCCAGTTTCTTTCTCGGGCATAGTATTGTCTCAATGGCCGAGCTGATCTCTCCTCCGGGAGCCGAATCGGCGATATCCCTGTAAACGTGCACAACCTCCTCGCCCAGAAGGGTTCCCAGCAGGACAGTCTCGGGTATCCATCCGTTTTCCGTATCGAAAGAGGGAAGAATTCTGTACCACGGATCAATATTGCCCGATGCCCCTGCAAAGACAGGTGAAACTATATTACCAAGAACCTGTTCCACAAACTGTTCTGAAATCCCAAGCACATCACCGCTGATCTGGTAATTATCAGGGCCCAGTGACGTGGCATGGGTGGCATAGTCAAAGACAGCGCCAACCGGCTTACCGTCGGTGCCTGTGATCCTGAGAACAAGAACCTCCTTATCCGTTGGCCCATATGGATTTCTTCCCAGGGTGATCGATCCGTCAGCGGTTGTCTCCCGCCTGTTCGACCCTACCGGGGAATAACCGACACCGGTGCCGGTATTCACAGGCCGGAGATCCTTCAGCGCCTCGCCCACAACCTGTATGAGCTTTTGCTGCAGCGACTTCGTGTACTGAACATTGTTTTCGCTCATTACCTTCATGTCGAGCGATACTATCGGCGCACTGTGCGAATGAATTGCAGCAAGGAAGAATTCCGAGTCACTGAGGCCATACTTTTCGGTTATACTCTTCCTTATTACAGAATACAGGGTGTCCGTATAGGATCCCAGATCGGATGAAACCATCACTATTTTCTTTCCCCCGTTTTCAAAGGCAACCGCCCTGGCAAACAAATGATCATGTACACCCTGAGAAGGCGTTTTTCTCGATGCATAGCCATAGAGCATCACCGGAATATCGGGAGTTATGTCGATTTTTGCTATCCCGGCCCGAAGGACTCCCGGTTTGCTGCCGGATTTTACTGTCTGGCCGGAACCCGGCAGACTGATGCAAATGATTGCCACAAAAAGAAACAGGCTTTTTGTTTTCATACTTACCTCCTGAATTTTATGAATCATGAATATAATGCTTATTTCAAAGTCAAAGAATTTAAAAGCCGGTTAGCTACCGAATTTAAAAAGCTGTCGGACTGCGTTCCGAAAAGAACCTGTAGAAAACATTGTTCAGCCCCTTCCCTGATTCTATCCAGTCATCCTGTGAGGGCATTTTACCGGCTTTCCCATTCCAGTTTGCATTCAGCTCCCACACAAGTGCCTCTATCCCGTACCTCGAAAATAAACCATCCTCGAACAATACAACGGGCTCCTTTGCCCCCGGAGTTTTCCACGAATAATTTACCTTTTCAGAAAAGCAGGTAAACTCACGCATCAGCTTCTCAAAAATCCCTGCATTTTTCAGATAAAGTGTATCGTTTTCATTGTGGGTGGAGAAATTAATCCCGCCGCCATCATCATTATGGATGTCTATTCCAAGCGACGGCTTAATCCCGGCTTTCAGCAAATCTTCAATAAATTTTTCAAGGGCATATTTTTCAGGACAAAGAGAGGGATCGGACATTTTATCCCATTTCCTGTTAAGATCCATCCCGGCAATATTGAATCGCGTCATCCCCCTTGCAACTCCGTCCTTGTTGGCCATTGGCATAATATAAACGCAGAATGTTTTTTTCCACTTCTCCGAATTCTCACTCATGAATTTTCCAACAAGACCTTCAACAATCCAGTTTCCTCCCGGCTCCCATGGATGTGCACGGGCCCTTATAATAACGGAATTCCGTGCATCAGGATCGCCCAGCCGTATAATCTCCAGGGGCCTGTTCTCCAGTGTTGTGCCGATGCTTATAACCTTAAAGAGGCTCTTTCCCTCGTAGCGTTTCTTAAGCTCCTCCAGGTTACGGATTGAATATACGGGAAGCCTGGCCACATAGATATAATCCTTCCTCATCGTAAAGTCAGCCAGCAGCTCATGCCCCGGAAGGGATGAAGTGCCGGTTGCTTCCCAGTTTCTCCCGTCATATGAAAGGTAGCAGGTTATATTGTGACCGAAGTTCCACCAGTCAGTCACCGGACTGCCATTATATGCTCCGGCCTGCAGCTTGGAGATTATAAGCTTCACATGAGTGCCGCTGTCGGCATCCAGCCTTATATTCCAGTGATCAGTCTGACTGTTGGGAGAATCACGTTCATGATCGGCAATCAGGGAGATCTTCACAGCGGTATCCCCCTGGACGATCCAGTCAACCGGTGAGCCGTTTTCAAAGAAATAGCTGACGAACCTGATTTTTAGTTTCTGCTGATCCTGTCCGAAGGCACAATATGTATCGAACAGTATAATCAATATTAATGCTGAAGCCATAAAAATCAGACGCCGGACTATTTTAAGCATTGCATGAGGTATTTTGAATCATTATACAGTTAAAATAAAATAAGATAACGTTTAGCCCGGCAAGGTGCAACCAAAGTGAATCAGCATGTTAGCCTGGTCTATTTTATCCAGTCTGCAAATGTCGCGTCATCATTATTATAAGCGTCCAGGGTGCGGATCAGAAGCTGTCCTGTTCCCTTCCGGGATTCGTAGGCTTTTCTGATAACACCGATATCATCATTGATTGCAGTCTCATCTGCCCTTTTCCCGTTCCCGTCTGTTGCTCCGGCTATCAGCAGAGGCCTGGGGGCCAGGCATCCTGCCAGGTCAGGAAGATCGTATTCCTTCAGGGCTCCGGGAACAACGCCAGGGATGAATGAGGACTGATAGAAATGATTCATGACAATGGACATATAGGAAGAGTATGGCTCCACAAGGGCAATGTGAGATATTGACCCTTCAAATGCAGCTGCATGAAGAAGGACAGGCCCCATCTCCTTTCTTGCAACGCCGTATACACCGGAAGCACCGGTGATCTTTTCAAGCAGCCTGGCGAGCCTGACAACATCTGAGGCCCTTATACCCACAATGCTTCTGCCTATTAGCATGGATGCATACCAGAGGTTATGCGATCCTCCCTCTATATAGGCATCACCCTGAAAGACTCCCGGACCGGTTTCACCTACGCCTATAATATCCGGGGCAAGAACTGTAAATCCTTGTTTTACAAACCATTCCATCTCTCCCCCCTCTCCCGATTCAGCTTCCTTGCCAGACGGATGAAGATAGAGCAGCGCTTTTTTACTGTTGGTCCCGGGCTTAAGAAGGAGATATGGTATTATGTAGTCCCCTTCCCCTTTGATGAAATACTTTTCAACGACATAGCCATCTTTACGGAATCGTCCCGAAAAGACCGGCTCATCACCGGCAGGTGGATCGGCAAAGCCGGAGAGCTTTCTTGCCGCATTTATAATTTCAGCCGGGTCTCTGTCAGCACGCAATGCCTTCAATTTTTCTTCCAGTCCCCGGGCCTCCTTCCTGTTCAGGGTGAAAACGGTTTCCCCACCCAGGGATGTTGCCAGCTGGCCTGTTTCCGTTACCATCATCTCGTCCTTTGTCAGTATTCTCACAGGCTCATCGGATGAACTGCCGGGGTTCCGCAGGTTCTTCCGGAAGAAGGCATACATTGCCTCCCTGTTTTTCAATGTCGAGGCATGAGGATAATCATCCTCCACCCTGCCAAAGCTATCTTCCATCCCATATGCCTTATAAATGCGAGCAACCTCATTCTCAGTCTCGATGGCACCCTGTATGCTGAACATGTCCCTTGTTGTGGTGATCATCAGTGCAGGTTTCGGAGCCCTTACGGCCAGCAGGTCGCCATGATCCAAGCCACGGGAAATCTCATTGAAAAGGTTCTGCTCTGCATCCTGATTACCGATTGTCTCGAACAGGCGTGTAAAATTGGTTATGTAGCACTCAGGTGCGGCTGCATAGATCCTGTCATCCATTGCTGCTATATAGGCCGACTGTGTGCCGCCGCCTGAACGGCCTGTTATTCCTATCCGTGAAGGATCCACCTCCTTACGGCCAAGCAGGTAATCAACGGCTCTTATCCCATCCCATATCATATAGCGTGCTTCCGAACTTCCAATTATAAATGCCTGCGTGCCGGGATATGAATGCTCCGTTGTCGGTCCGCCAACAGCTGACTTGCCCGTTTGAGGATCATAGTATTCAAGTCTTTCCCCTTGTCCTACCGGATCGAATGCAAAGACAATGAAGCCTTTTTTCACAAGATTGAGAATGACATGCTGGTATACATCGCTCCTGTAGCCATCCTCTGAATGTCCGCTGCAATAGATTACAACAGGAGCCTTTATTCCCTTTTTCAGGCCCGACGGCAGGAAAAGTGACGATGTAACGTAAAAGCCAGGCTGTGACTCATACACAATATGCTCGATCCTGAAGCTGTCTTTCTGTATCGTCCTCATTATCCTTGCATTCAACGGGGTTTTTTCAGGAAAGGGGCCGACGATTTCGAGGAGGGTCTGGCGAATGTATTGCTGGCGCTCCTGCCATCCCTGCAGGGACTCAATATTGTTCAGCTTCCTGCTCCGTACCGCGAGCATGTGCATGCCTGGCCGGCGATATAATGATAGAGGAAATTGGGGGCATCAGTATACTGAAGCCAGCTGTCTTTTATTATGTCATAATCGTTCTGACCATAAAGGCTGGGATTTGCAAGAAGCAGCAACATCAGGATCCTGACAAGGACTTTATTGCGGTTCGGTTTGAACAAAGGTCTGTTCACTGAGTGGTTCATGTAGCTATATTAATTTATTTTATGCCCGAATTTCCTGATTACTTCAGGATTCAGCTCGATGCCAAGGCCGGGGCCCTGCGGCACTTCGACAAAGCCATCCTTCTGAACGAAAGGCTTTGTCAGCAGTTCCTTCCTGATTGCCGATTCAGTTACTGAAAATTCGAGGAAAGGAATTCCAGGCTGCGATGCGATGAACTGGATGGATGCAGCGACAAGCACTCCGGTCTTGAAAGCATGGGGTACAAGGGTGATATTATGATCGGCAGCCATAGCAGCTATCTTTTTTGCTTCTGTAAGCCCGCCGCATCTGGAGAGATCGGGCTGAATAATATCAACATGGGACTCATTAATAAGCCTTGCAAATGCGAGCCTGCCACTCTCCTCTTCCCCGGTCGCAATGCGGACTGTTGTAAATTCGGTAAGTTTCCTGTAGCCTTCGTAATCTTCTGCAGGAAGGGGCTCCTCGAGCCAGTAAATATTTATATCCTCAATGGCCCTGGCAATATACATAGCCTGCTTCAGCTTATATCTCTTGCCGATGTCGATCATTATATCCATGCTGTCCGGGGCATTTTTCCTGGCCGTCTCGATAAGCTTCAGATCATTGCGGACATCATATCCCAGCGGCCCCCAGCCGAACTTTATTGCAGTGAAGCCCAGCGCCGAATAGGTTTCCACCATTCTTTTCACGTCTATTACATTTTCAGGCATCAGGGCACTGGCATAGGGACGTACCCTTGTAACATAGCTGCCCCCCAGAAGCTTATGAACAGGTTTTCCGGTCGCTTTGCCCATGATGTCCCAGATTGCCATGTCGATCCCGCTCATAACATGAAATACAGGACCTCCCCGTCCGTAATAATAGGTCTTGGCCCACATGTTCATTCCAGATCTGTTCATAGTCGAAAGGATCGGATCCCACAACAACTTCCCTGAGACCATAGCATGTTCCGTGTGACATATATGCATCGATTACAGCCTTCCCTACCCAGGGAGCTGTATCGACTTCACCGTAGCCGGTTATACCTTCGTCTGTTTCGACGATTATTATCAAATCGTCCTGGGTGCCATCTGCCGCGGAGGATATCTCGGGCAGCTTCAGCACAATTGGTTTTACGTTCGTGATTCTCATATCTTTTTTCTCTGATTGGCTTTTATTTTGGAGGCAGCCCTGATCCGAAGCCACCATCGACAACAACCGATGCACCCGTCATGAAGGAGGCCTCGTCGCTTGCAAGGAAGACTGCAACCCTGGCCACCTCTTCTGGTTTCCCTATTCGCCACAGGGCATGAAGCTTACCGGCTTCCTCACGGGCTTTGGCAGGGTCGGCCTGGCTCTGAAAATAACCTTCGGCGAGGCCTGCATCAATGTAACCCGGACAAATACAGTTCACCCTGATACCCTCATTGCCATGATCAATAGCCATTGCCTTTGTGAGCCCTATGATTGCCGATTTTGTAGCACAATAGCCGGCGCACATCGGTTCAACAAAGAAGCCGTTGACGGACGACATACTCACAATATTTCCCTTTGATTGCCTCAAATGGGGAAGAAAGTGCTTCGAACATAGAAAAATTCCGCCGACATTGATCGACATCTGCAGGTTCCATTCCTCGAAGGTCATATCTGCAACGGTCTTATTGATTTGCACAGCCGCATTGTTTATAAGTGCATCGATCCTTGAATAGCCGGATATCGTAAAATCCACAAGCTTCATTACAGATTCAGGATCTGCGACATTGGTCCTGAAGGCTACGGCTTTTCCATTAGCGCTCAATATCTGTGACACAGTCTCTTCTGCCCCATTAAGGTTTATATCAGCAACTATAACCTGGGCACCGGCCCTTGCAAATTCAACTGCACATGCCCTGCCTATACCGGAACCTGCCCCGGTTACTACAACCACTCGGTTTAAAAGTTTCATAATTTAGAGTTTTTAAAGTGCTTTGTATTTATTGTAAACTTCCTGCAGTGTTTTCCCTTCAAGCAGCTCCCTGCGCGACAGATTCTCCCTGTTAACCTTTTCCTTCGCCCTTTTGAAGACCTCCTGTTCAATTTTTGCCGGAACCACAACTATACCGTCAAAATCGGCATAGACAAGATCTCCGGGATTAACCAGAACTTCACCGCAGCGAACAGGGACGTCATATGATATGACTATCGCCCGCCCTTTGGAATCGAGTGGCCGGATACCAGAATAATAAACCGGAAATTTCATTTTCATAATCCGGACACAGTCACGGATCTGGCTGTCGCAAACACAACCTGCGACACCCTTCCTGCCCGCCACCGTGCTCATCAGTTCACCCCAAGGAGCATTTGTACCACCGTAATCAGTCGAATGAACAGCCACATCGCCTCTGCGGAGGGAATCCATTGCCTCGATCTCCAGTCCGTAGGGATTATCCTCGGCAACATAGTCGGTCTCCATCCAGCGGAATGTTCTGGCCCTGCCTATAAAGCCGCAATTTTCCGGGTCGGGAAGCAAAGGGCGCAGCCTCTGGTGCATAGCCTGGTTCCGGAAGCCCATTTCGTCGAGTATATCGCAAACAGCTGCCACATAAAGGTTATTCCTTATAAAATCGAATAATGCCGGATCTGTCTCTGTTGTCGTCATATTAAATACTTATTATAATGCTCAGTTATCAATTATAAGATGCAGAAATATCGTGATTTGTCCCAGGGGTCACCATAACAATTGCATAATCTCTCCCTTTTATTTCAACTTTATGAAAATCAAGTTTTTTCCCATCCGAACTGACAGAACTGATCTCCGATTGCCCGGTACGAAAAGGAATCAAAAACGACAGGGCATCATCACATGCAAGAGAAGAATTTATCCGGAAGGTTAACCTGCCATGTGCCCATCTAATACCGGTAAAAGAGGCTTCATCCTTCATCTTCAGAAATTTATAAACATCTGCAGCAGTCTTTACAGGCACTTCCCTTGCCTTGCAATAGTCGAGAATTTTCAGTCCGGCCTCACGGCATTCACTCCAGTACCATGTATGAAAATTTGCATTTATGTATGCATAATAACCCTCGTCAATGCTCCTGTCGATAAGCGTTTTGCTTTTGATCTCAATATTTTCCTTCAGCCAGGTTTCATCAGGCAGCTGGGTATTGGACTGGTAAATATTGAGGATCATGCCCGAAGGGTCCGCAAATTTCATTGGAATACCGCTTCCCGTGAAGTGGCCGACATCGCCGATCCAGTTGGGATAGACTTTATTTCCACCGAAATGATAGTAATTGCAATCAAAGCCCAGGCCACAATTCTGCTCGATAATTGCCTGTTCGGCAAAATTATTCCTGCCCAGTGAATCCTTGCTGCACCATACAACCCAGTGGTTACGGACAGTAAGAGGTGATATGCCGTATGATTTGCGGAAATTGGCAGTCATGGTATCAAAAACTGTCTTCATGCCCCGATATTCCGGATCTGCAAAATTGGGAACATCATTATAATGTACAGCAGCTTCATTGCCACCTGAAACCCACCTGGCGACCGTTTCTGAACTTATGTATGTACCTATCTCATAGATTGTTGCCCTGCCTCCCTTGCTCTGAACATCCTGAATTTCACTGTCGATGTCAGCTTCGCGGCTGTCCTCACCATCAATTGTAAATATAAAGACACATTTATTCATCCCGGGAAAATACCAGAAGCGCGGCACAGGCTTTGAAGAGGCAGTGAATTCCTCTATTATATGTGAAAGAAGCCTCATCTGTTCATCGGCCTGAGGAATAGCGATTTTCCCGGGATCATTCCATTGCATTTCCCCTTCCCGCGGGTAGAAGAGATCTGTGGCTGTCGGGCCATCGACCTTGTCTCTTTCCCCTCCTGCCCAGGCCGGATTGCCCTGACGGGTAAGCACAATGCTCGCTGGCAGATTGTATGAGAAAGCTGCAGCCTGTCCTTTTCCATACCTGTTAAGCACCACGGCGGGAAAGCCTGAGTTCTCAAATGGATTAAGAAAAAGAGAGGCAATCTCTTTTCCTCCCTTCAGACGGTAAGTGGAGGAGGTTCCGTGAAACTGGACCGGCACATTGACAAGACCCTTACCGGCTGCCTCCATTGTGTCGATTCTGATATAACCCTCCCTGACGACAGTTGCTGTCTGTGCCATCCCAAATATTCCGCTGATAAGCTTATCGGGCCTGAATGCAATAAGATTTCCCCCCTGCTTCACATAATCAGACAGCAATGATCTATCCAGCTCACTCATGGAGGTTTCCGCGAGTATTACGATATCGAACTGCTTAAGGAAACCCCGGCTAAGGCCAGTGCCATGCAATGAATCCAGAACGAATTCATTGAATCCCTCAGCTTTAAGTATCTCCCCTGTATATGTCCCAAAATTGGCCGGCGTTGCAAGAATGAGAATCGGGTGCCGCGAACGTTCCCGGGCACACCCTGTCAGGGCAAGAAGGAGAACAGCCTGCAGAAGAAGTGCAGTCCGAAATATGTATCTGCCGGTATTCATTTTTATCCCGAAATAATTTTATCTGTGCCCATTATCTACCGATGCAGAAATTCAATCCGCATCCCTTTCAACCTTTCAACTTTTCAACCCTTCAGCCTAATTCTTCCCTTCACTTTCATGCAGGGCTTCTGATGCAATTTTCTCATACACATCCCTGGCTTTCCTGTACCTGTTCTGAACGATATCAAGGTCATGAGTGAAATACATGTTCCATGGTCCGGATGGTTTGATCCTGTCAAGAATATTATCAATCCAGCTTACAAAAAACCTTGCATCCGCTGCGCTTGCCCTTACCGGCTTATTACCTATATTAATATAAACAGGGGCAGTATGTGAACTGTGACCCTTTTCATCCATGCGCCTGGCGCAAATCCAGCTGCTTTCCTTTACCGGAATGCTGGCTTCAAGAATAACAGGCTTTCCGGGCCCAGCTGTCCCCTGCTGAACTGCCACAACACTGCCCGTTGCATACCAGTTCTATTCTTCCGGTGGCTTCAGTTACTGAGGTCCACGTGACTTCAGCGCTGATGCTTCCCTCTCCGCTCATTTTATCTCATCGCCCGGTGAAGCATCTCCGTTCACCTTCAGATCATGAATTCATTGTGCCCGTTGGTGGTTACCACTGTCCTCCCCTTTGCAATCCCTTCCACCCACTTCTGATATGTAAGCGGGGAGCTCTTTTACCTGCACATATGTCAGCAGGGAGCCCAAGGGCAGGCTTCCGTTGCACGGGAAATCGGTACCCGGCTGCCCAGCCGAGCCTGAACCCGCAGTTCAGCAGCCTGTAATATGATTTGACAGCAGCATCATTGAGCCATACGTCCTCTGCAAGAAAATCAATTGTGCCCAGTGCAGCCTCGACGGGATAGTCGATCGGAATACAGCAATTAAGTTCTTTCTGAATTGAATCGGTAAGATACTCCATGTGACAGAATCCGACTATACCATTTCTGAGCCTTTCCCCATTCGATTATCTTATAGGGAGATTCGTCCCAGATAGTGTGAGCTTCCTTAAGACCGAGCAGTACCAGATGACCGCCTAGAGCCTTATGATCGAATGTTGTGCCGAAAGGATCAAAATGCCATTCTGCATCCCAGTGGACTATCCGTCCGGGCTGAGATTCAGGTGCATCTTTTCCGTTTACCTTGGGAAGGTCCGCATAGCTGTCCTTAACCTCTCCATCGCCCATATCGGCAAGCACTGAAATGACTGCCAGGTTATTTGGTTCCATCATTGTTGTAAACTGTGCCTCCGGCAGAATGGTTGTCCCCTCCCCGCAATTCCGGTGAACATGCATATCACCTGAATACCAGCCGGCTGGCTCGGGCACGGGTGCTTTGGAATTCCCGCCTGCGAGGTAGTCTTTACCGGTTATTGTAAAAACTGACAGTGCCGGGACAGAAATCTCCAATCCGTTATCCGAAACGCTGAAATCGTGTCTCCTTGACATATCCGAAATGGAATCTGTATAGATCAGCAACGGATTCTTCGGGACCGGAATGCCTGTCATTGTTGCAGAAAGGGATATGGCCGCGGTGCTGTTATTCCTTCCGACTATGACGGCATTGCCGTCGGGATTGCGAAAGGCAAAGGCAGTAAGATTGCTGTCTGCTCCTGTTACCCCTATCCGTATTGCTCCTGGCCTTATGAATCTCATGACCTGTGCAAACTGGTAGAACTGTTTCCTTGGCTTCCAGTCGCCCGCAGCTGAATCAAACCTGATGAGCGGCTTGCCCTCCCCTGGCCCGAACCAGAAGACCCAGTCATTTGGAGGAACACTTCCGTAGCCGTTCCTTCTTCCATGCTGATAAACACAGTCGTATCCGTCCCAGAATATATAAGCCCTCGCATCGTCATCGAGCTGGCCCAGAAGATTCCTGATGCCGGCTGTCTCGGTTACCCAGAATGATTTGTTCATATTTGAGGGCTGGTTTATTATATTCCAGTAATTGGAGGCATCGTTCCCATACTGATGCACGCCCCAGCAGGCCATCTTCCCCATGAGACAGGTATCCTTTACCATTTCCTCCAGGATCCCCCTGAATAATTTGTCGGATGCAGCATCCGGTGCAACGAAACGAATGTCACTCATTCCTATTGCATCAAGACGGGCTGCAAGCTTCTTCACAATTCGCACATACTGAACAGGATCGGAGATATTCGGACCTTCCACGAAGCCTTCAGGATGCTCGGGACTTTTGCTAAGTGATGTGACATCAGTTTCGTTCATGGGTGAAACAAGGCTAAATTGGATTTTTTCCGTATTCCGCATGTAGTAAAGAAATGCAGCAATCGTCTCGACCAGCTCATCCTCCATGCCGGGCTTTATGCTGTAGTCTGTGCCTCCCATCCAGCTTCTCTTTTGGTCAGGCTTCTCAAGAGGCGGAGCCGCCGGTGCCGATCCCATAAAACTGATCATCAGGTCATTTGTAATTCCCTTCTGATTAAGGTACCTCAGGGTGTTCCAGACCCCCTGGAACCTTTCATTTGAAAAGACAGTATTATAATAAGCCCAGTTGAAATGGTCAGGGTCTTTGTCGTCATTCACAACCTCCCAGTCGATCTCCTCTATTACAGCCCTGTAGATGGTTGCACCGAGAGAATCGACAAGCATGTCAATGGCGGGACGAACGATTTTTGCGTCATGGTACTCTCCGTTATACCACCATGCCGGGTTTATATTTACGCCAAAGCCATCAATTGTCTGATATGTTGAAGAAGCATCAATATTAAGGTTCATGCTGATGGTTCCGGAATGGCCGGCTGGCCCTGTCTTACAACTTAAAGCTGCTGCAAGCAGTATGCCTGCAAGAGAGAGAATTTTTCTGGTTACCATAATTTCCGGGTTTAAGATGTTAGGATTAGTTCAAAAGCCTTTATTGCAAGTATTTTGTTTGTATCACATTATATAAATCAGGGTCTGCTGAGGTGATAGAAGAACATCGCACAACTTTTTATGTTTATTTGTAATTCAATATTTATACACAATCGTACTCCCGACAATTCTGATCTGTACCCCTGGCTCATCATCCATAGACTCTCCGGCTGTCAAGAGTTGTTTTGTGTGCATCTTCAATTTACAGCAGCAATTTAATAAGTTTTTTATTTTTTAAGGAAGTTCGGAGCCTTCAAATAACAATGACCTTTATTAATCTTTGCAGCATATGCCTCATATATACCAATGAATCGCTGAATCAGTATTGAAGGCGTATGGATTATCTATGGCTTTTCAGGAACAACACCGCATCACCTCCAAAAGGTGGTATGAAGGTCCTCATCCCTCCCCCATCAATATCTTTAGCTGTGGTTACTCCCCGGTTGCAGGATTCATCCATTCTGCGGTAAAATTGCCCCTTTTACCCGACAGGTCTATAGTAAATTTCCCACCGGAAGCTGAATAGGCAAGTATCCCGGATATGCCTCCGGAATTGCCTGCCAGTGCATGACCGGTAGAGCAAAGCTCGCCATGCGGCTTCATTGATGCAAGGTTTATCCTTTCGGCATAGTTGCGTATATAGCCCATTGTGGAGCGGACATTTTCCCACCGGGCATCGGGTGCAATTCCTATTCCATGAATTGGATGCAATGGAAGGTTACGGTTCTGGCGCGGATAATAGAGCAGATAGGGATCCATGAACAAGGTCTGGTTTCCCTGGGTAAAATTAATCCAGAAGTAATTCCTGTTTACAAGCGGTGAGTCATTCCAGATTTCCCAGTAGCTGTGGTCCGAATCGTTAATATTCACCTTTCTCGCTGGATTGCCTCTGCCGGATGTCACAACCGGAGAGATCCTCGTCATAGGGGCAATCCAGTCTGCATCGCTGTTTATTATTATGGAATCATGCAAATCCCCGTCTATCGCACCTATACCCACCGGATGCCTGAGAGGCAGCTCTCCCTCAACAGACCTGATAAGGGAAATCAGGTGGTAATTCCACCACCTTGAATCAGCAGGAGCTTCCTGCGAAACTATCCAGAGAATATTCGGAAGGTCATTCAGCGATGTGATGACCTTTTTTACATATTCATCCTGTATGGCAGTTATTTCATCAGGACCAGTCATTGTTACCGATCCCATCCCTCCGCCGTCATCTATTCCGTTTATGTTGTTGGACCCTGTAAAAGGATAACCGTCGCCTGAAAACCGAAAACGGAGGATCCATTCGCCGGAAAACAGATAGACTCCGGCATAGATGCCCGATTCATTGAGCTTACTGACGCGCAGTCTGAGCCTGTCGAAAAACGCCTGGTTGAATTTGCCGAGATCAAATTTCGGTTTGCCGTCAGAAGCAATTCCCGGGCCGGTCCTTTGCCATGGAAAGGGTGTGACGCTGAAATCGGGTGGGGAACCTGTTGCAGTAGGCAGTCCCCTGAAGGCCGGCAACTCAGTTGTCCATAACAGGGTAAAGTTATGATTATGCGCCAGCAGCATCTCCACGAATTTATCAAAATCAGCAGGGACAATAGTATCCCCGGTGCCCCAGTCCTGAAATGTATTCCAGGAATGTGAGCCTGTCAGATAGATTGCCTTGCCTGATCCATCAGTGAAATAATTGGGATTTGAGGAAAGAGCCCTGAGAGGAGATTTTATGGGGCCTCCTGCTTTCACGGAGAAGCGGCTGGTTGTACAGGGCCCTGGAAGATCTGAAGCCTCCATTCCCCTCTTCTCCGGAATCTGCACTGCGGCCACGCCTCCGGCAGCTATAATGAAACATAAAAGCCTTAGAAACGGACTTAATCTTCTCATGGCTTGAACTTTTTAATGACTCAGAATAAGGCATGCAAGGAAGACACTATTGACAACCCGATTAAAAAACAAAAAAGGGGTCACAAATTTGAATGGCTTCCTGATCCATATCTGCTATATTGATAAACAATGTTATTAAAGCCTGATATAAATTTTCCTTCGATACAGTACAAGTCCGGCAAGCCAGCAAACAGCCACAAATGCAATGGCATATAGCAGAGAGGCATTTAACGGTCCCGCGAGATGCCTGAATATTGAAGTATAGATCCAGCTAGTTACGGATTCCGGTTCGCCCGATGACAGATGTGCCAGCCCGATACCGAAGCTTATTGCCAGGACTTCCGCAAAAACATAAAGGAACAGCGGATTTATCCCGAATACGATGAAAGGCTTCGACCAGCCTGCATATCCCCTGATATCGACAACCCAAAGCAGGACTCCCAGGAAAGCAGAGGCAAATCCGCATGTCAGCAGTACAAAGGAACTGGTCCACAGAGGCTTGTTTATAGGAAAGACAATATTCCAGAGCAAGGCTGCCGCAATTCCGGCTACACCATAAATCAAAAGCTTTCTCACGGCACTGATTTTAGATTCAGATGTATCTATCAGTCTGCCTGCAAGATAGCCAAGAAGAATATTAACTACAGAAGGGAGAGTGCTAAGAAGGCCGGTCTGATCAAATTTCACATCATGGAAAAGTGGAATATGGTTAATGCCAAGAACAGCAGCATCGAAGGTCCCGGCAAAATTACCGCTAAGCGTAAAGGGCCCATCGCCACCGAAGATGACCATTATGGCCCAGTAAAGCAGGAGGATGACAGCTCCTAGAATTTTGATGCCCCTGGCAGAAAGAACCGGAACAATAAACGAAGCGATGAGGTAAGCAAGTGCTATCCTGGGAAGAACACCCATGATCCTGATTGTTGAGAAATCCAGCTTGTAAGTGGAAAAAGCATTAAGTGCCAATCCGATAAGATAGATAACAGCAGCGCGCTTAATTATTTTAATGATCAGCGGTCCGGTAAGCTTATGCCCGTATTTCTTGTTGGAATACCACATTGCTGCTCCGATTATGAACATGAAGAAGGGGAATACAAGGTCGGTGGGTGTGCACCCGCTCCAGTATGAATGGCGCAGAGGGGCATAAACTGATTCCCAGCTTCCGGGGTTATTCACAATAATCATGAAGGCGATTGTAATTCCCCTGAAGACATCGAGGGAGATGAGTCTTTTCTGGATTTCCATTATTCAGATTTAAAATTTCAGTGTAATAATAATTAAAAATTACTACTGTCCGACTAAAAGTTTGAGATTCTTCGCTTCACTTCGTTTCGCTCAGAATCTCTTGCTAGTTTGACCATTTATCCGTTTGGTAGTGATTAAAAATAAGGAACAATTAAATCACTGCATAGAAATCCCTGATTGAAAATATATCCTCTTTCTGTTCCCTTTTCAAATTCTATTCTTAAATTTACCTACCCTGTATATTGGAATTTAAAACCGGATTTTCCATCACATAATAATTGCCGTTCATGAATATTTCTGATCTGTTCCGTCGTGCCATCATTTTATTTGCCGTGATGTGCCTGTGCATAAAGGCAAATTCTCAAAACCTTGACGGATTCACCTGGCATGGCGCCTTCAGCCCTGAAGCCAGCAGAGTTGAAAATGCATTCCAGTTCAACGGATACACAAAATACTGGCATGATGGGAGGAATAAATGGATCACCTATGGCAACCTCTTCAAAACAGCCGTGCCTGATGTTGATTATACTATAGCCCAGAGCAAGAGGGATATTGCCGACGACATGAAAATCCCCGGGCTTTCGGTTCAGGAAGGATTCATAAGTGAGCTTTTCAAAAGTTCATACAAACTGATTGATAGTCCCACCACTAAGGAGCTATCTGAAGCCCTGGCCGGGTCCGATGTACTTGTCCTTGCCGACCCGGGCACCGAAACCGGAAAAAAGCTACTGGAGAGCGTGCCGGTTAATACACTTAGAAATACAAATCTCAGGAGCCACCAGCTGAATGCTGTGGATTTCACCCCTGTAGATGCTTTCTATCTTGAAAAGGGCGGCAGGAAGGTCTTTGTAATATCATCGGCTGACAGAAATCTAAGGAAGAGTGTATCAGACCTGATCTCCGGAACAAAGACCATTCTTGAAAAATATGATTTGCAGCGGGGATGGTTTGGTGCCGAGACCCTGCTGAAAAGTGTCACATGCACTGCGGGACATCCCCTGGAGGTCATTGGAAGGGGAATGAATGAAGGAAATACATGGTTCACATTCAGCGGGTACATGGATTTTCTCGCACAAAAGGAGCTGTCGGCCTGGCTTGATATGGTCGGGCTGCCGGTTGTTACGGATGTGGGAACCTATATGGATTATACTCCAAGCAGATACCGGCAGGCGATCTTCGGTTGTGATGACTATAACGGAATGCAGGTCCAGGACATGTATACTGTAGAATCGTGCATTAAGTATGCCCACGACCGGAACGGTTATGTATTTCGCTCAGTTTATGATCCATATGCGGATCTTTATCACTACGATGGCTATATTGCATCTGAGGGAAACAAGGAACAGATAGACGACGGGAATGTACCCTTCGTAACAGCCACGGGATCGCTCGACAACGACGCAGTACCCTGCATGGTCCTTTTCACGCCGAAGGGTGAAAAGCTTTCGAGGCAGCTGATGTGGGAATCTATTATGTCAAGGCACGGGGTAGCAGTCCTTGGCAGCGGGAAAATGATGGGACCGGCACCTTTAAGGTACAGCCTCGAACTGCTGCTCCTCGACCGTGCTTTCCTTGATGAATATTTCGGGAGCAGCATAAGCCTCGCTGCTACTGTAGATGGCTATGGCCTCGATGTGGATATTTCAAATGCGTTGCCTCATGCCGTATCAGGCTATCTTGAAATAGTTTTGCCCTCCGGACTGGCTCTGAAGGGCCCGTCGGTCACAAGGGCAGACCTGCCGGCCGGAGCTTCGCAAACACTTCATTTTGACCTTGAGCCCTCGCAAGGGGCCATGGGCAGGACCAATCCTGTCGCCATACATTACAGCTGGAAGACAGGAAGGAAAAGTACTCTTACTATGCTGAACCTGCCACCGGTGATTTCCGCTAATCAGCTGCTCTATGGGCATACCCCTTCAGTGCAGTATCCTGTAACGGTACATAATTATACCCGGGAAAGCACATTTCCTGTAAAGGTTGAAGTTTTTCAGACAGGCAATCCGCAAAAAATAATCTACAGCGATTCAAAAAACTGTACCGCCCCCAGAGGTACTTTCAGTGAGCTTCAGTTTAACCTGGAAGTACCTGCGGGCAGTTATAGCGTAAGAGTTTCTGCCCTTGAGGATGAAATTGTTACACAGCTCGGGGCCGGGAAGGCTGAAGGAGCTCCTGTACTCTATGCCACCGATCTTAACGGTGACGGGGTGAATGAATATGTAATGGAGAACGACAGCGTAAAAGTTACCCTTCTGGCAACCGGAGGACGGCTCATAGAGTACCTCATCAAATCACGGAACGACAATGCCTTGTACAAAATATGGCCTGTAAAGCCCGTCGACGACAAGCGTCCCTTCAGGAAGAGAGGCTACTATCCATACGGCGGATTTGAAGATTTCCTGGGCCAGGCAAGCATGGAAACGCACAAATTATATGACGCCAGGATTATAAAGGATAAGGGTGACTATGTACAGGTAAAGATGACTGCCGACTATTTTGGCAACAAACTGGAAAAGACATATACGCTGTACGGCAACTCCCCTCTTGTTGAAGTCCGCTTTGCCCTCACCTTCAGTAATCCCGAGGCGAATGTTATTGCTCCGGTGCCGGTTCTTGAGCTGGGTGCCCGGCACTGGACGGAGGATGTATTCACGGTCCCTTCAAAAGACGGACTTCAGGAGTACAGGATGAAGCCTGAGCGGTACTATGGGAAGATATTCTTCCTCAGGGAGGGATGGGACGCAGGGTACGACACGAAGGAAGATATCGGCTTCGTGAGCGCATTCCCTGTAGAACCTCCGCTCTTCCTGCATATGTTCATGAATCACCCAAGGAATCCTGACGCTCATTTCTACTGCCATGAATTCCAGCCCTGGGTACCTATTTTGCCGGCAACAACCACATACTTTACTTTTTATATGTGGGGCGCGGGAGGAAAATGGCAAAACAGCCTGCAGGAGCTCAGGGACCGGAACCTGATAAGTGTAAAGAAAGAGTAAACTCTACTTATTTAAACCTTAAACCCTGAACCTTGAACTGTGAACTTTGAACTTTAAACCTTGAACTTTGAACCTTAAACTTCGGTCTTTACCCCCTGCCCCCCGAAGGGGGTATGAAAAACTGTAAAATGAAACCCAGAACCCAGCCTTCGCCGAGGCTTCGGCTGGCAAAGCTTGAACCCTGAACCTTGAACCTGTACAATGATACACATTTTAAAACATTTCGCTCTTCTTGCACTGCTCAGCATCATCCTGTGCGGTAACGGACAAGCCCAGAGCCTCGACGGCTATAAAATCATCGGCCGGGACAGTATCGGCAACAATGAGGTAAAAACAGCCTTTCAGTTCAATGGCTATACAAATTACTGGCATGACATACGCCATGACTGGTTCAGCTACGGGAACCTCTTCAAGGCAGCATCTCCTGATGTGGATTTCACAATAGCCCAGAGTAAAAGGGATATAGCTGATGACATGGATATTCCCGGCTTATTCATCCAGGAAGGCTTCATGAAAAACCTTCTTGAAGCACAATACAGGGTGCTTGATGAACCTTCGTCTGATGACATTTACAGGGAGGTTTCAGATAATAACATACTCATTTTGGCCGATCCGGGATCTCCGGCCGGCAGGATCCTGGCAGCAAAGCTTCCTTCCGATGAGTCCTGGCGAATGAGGCTGAAAAGCCACCAGCTGAATGCGGCAGGCTTCATTGAAACAGATGCATTTTTTCTTGACGGGCCCGGCAGGAAGATATTCGTTATCCTTTCAAAAAGCAGTGAGGACCGGAACAAGGTGCTGTCGCTCATTCAGGATACAAAAGACATTCTCGGAAAATATGACATGCACCGCGGATGGTTCGGTACAGGAACTCTTCTGAAAAGCGTTACCCTTGCTGCCGGTCATCCCCTGGAGGTTATCGGCAGAGGAATGAATGAAGGCAACACCTGGTTTACATTCAGCGGATATATGGATTACCTAATACAAAAGGAGCTCGATACATGGCTGGGCAAAGTTGGAATGCCGGTTGTGGCGGATGCCGGAGCATACGTAGGATACGTTAATAATATTCAAACCCAGGCAATTTACGGATGCAGCAATTATGAAGGTCTGCAGCCTCAGTACATGTATACAATTGATTCATGGCTCAATTTTGCACACTCGAGGGGCGGCTATGCATTCAGGTCACCGTACGACAAGGCAGCCGATCTTTTCCATTTCGACGGGTACATCGCAGGAGAAGGCAACAAGGAACAGATTGACAACGAGAATGTCCCATTTGTTACGGCAACAGGATACCTTGAGGACGATGCTGTTCCATGCATGGTCCTTTTTACCGAAAAGGGGGGCCATTTTTCAAAGACTGCGATGTGGGAAGCCATTATGAACAGGAATGAAGTGGCTGTTACAGGCAACGGAAAAATGATGGGGCCCTCCCACTTCAGGAATGCACTGGAACTGCTGCTCCTGGATCGACAGTTCCTGGAGGATTATTTTGGCGACAGGATAGATATGACTGCCACCGTCAATGGATACGAGCTAAGCGTTGATATCACAAATACATATGACCATTCCGTTTCAGGCAACCTTGATATTGTTCTTCCGCCCGAGCTTAAAATGTCAGCTCCGGCATCAACAGGGGTATCACTTCCTGCCGGGGGATCGCAGACCCTGCTGTTCGGCCTGGAGCCCATGGCTGCGGCGATGGGACTTACAAATCCTGTTGCAGTGCATTACACCTGGGCTACCGGTAAAAAAAGCACCCTTACCATGCTCGAACTTCCCCCTGCCATCTCGGTTCATCAGCTCCTGTACGGACAGGCACCCGTTGTTAGCTATCCTGTCTCCGTGCATAATTTCACTTCTGAACAGGATTTCCCGGTAACTGTTGAAGTTCTTGACAAAAACAATCCCGGCAAGGCTGTCTTCACAACCACAAAGCAAGCTTCAGCCGGAAGGGGTAAATTCACCGACCTGCTTTTCGGTCTTGAAGTTCCATCAGGAAGCTATACTGTAAAAGTTACTGCCCTTGGCACTGAAAATGAAAGCCAGCTGGGGGTTGGCAAGGCAGAAGGCTCGCCCAGGCTCTCCACAGTTGATCTCAATAACGACGGAGTCGACGAGTACATGATGGAGAACGACAGTGTCAGGATTACCCTTCTTACAACCGGGGCACGGGTAATAGAATATTTTGTAAAATCGAGGAATGATAATGTCCTCTTCAAATTATGGCCAGAAAAGCCCCTTGACGATAAACGTGAATACAGGAAGAGGAATTATTACCCTTTCGGAGGGTTTGAGGATTTCCTCGGTCAGGCATCCATGGAAACACATAAGGTCTATAATGCCGAAATACTCAGGAAGGAAGGAAATTGCGTAAGTGTGAGAATGACAGCAGATTATTTTGGCAATAAGCTCGAAAAGACATTTACACTCTACGGTAACTCTCCTCTTCTCGAGGTCAGATACGCTTTTGATTTTATAAATCCGGAGGCTAATGTGATAGCACCCGTGCCAATCCTTGTCCTGGGGAAAAAACACGGAACCGAGGATATATTTACGGTACCCGAAAAAAGCGGGCTGAAGGAATACCGGAAGCGACCCGAATTTTACGAAGGGCAGGTTATCATGCCGTCCGAGGGCTGGGATTCCGGTTATGATCCTCAGGAGGATATAAGCTTCGTGGGAGCTTTCCCCGTTGCCCGTCCGTTGTTCCTCCATATGTTTCAGAACCTGGCGACAAACGGTGATGCCCATTACGATTTCAACGAATTTCAGCCATGGGTGCCGATAATTCAGAAAACCACTTCCTATTTTACTTACTATCTTTGGGGTGCCGGAGGAAGATGGCAGAATAGCCTGAAGGAGCTCAGGGACCGGAACCTGATCAGTGTAAGGAAACAGTAAACTGTACTCATTATAAGAACTTTAAACATTGAACATTGAACCTTGAACATTAACACACCCTTACCCCCTTCAAAGGGGGAATCCGGAAACAGGAAACTTTAATACCAGAGCAGAAACAATTTAATTTATACAAACAATATCCCAAAACATGAAAACTTATTTAAAACATCACAAGCTGCTGACAGTAGTCTTAAGTGCACTGCTCTGCGGCCAGACCTTTGCTCAAAGCCTCGACGGCTTTAAATACAACGGATCATTCAACCCCGATGAGAATGCTGTTACAACGCATTTCCAGTTTAACGGCTACACAAATTACTGGCATGATATAAGGCACGACTGGATCAGCTACGGAAATTTATTTAAAATGGCAATCCCCGATGTGGATTATACAATTGCCCAGAGCAAGGTGGATATCGCTGATGATATGAAAATTCCAGGGTTATGGGTTCAGGAGGGATTTATGGACGGGATCATGGCAGGGCAGTTTAATAAGCTGGATGAGCCCTCCATGCAAAAACTGAATGAATCTGCGGCCGGAGGCAATCTTCTTGTTCTTGTGGATATTGAATCAGAGGCGGGCAAGATGCTGACAGGAAAGCTTCCAAAGGAAGATCCCTGGAAGGCAAAGCTTAAAAGTCATCAGTTCAATGCAAAGGACTTCACCGAAGTCAAGGCCTTCGTTCTGGAGAACGGAAATAAAAAGATCTTTGTAGTGGCCTCCAAAAGCAAGGAGCTGAGGGATAAGGTTGCTGATCTCATCGAGAGCACCAGGGATCTTATCGGCAAGTATGACCTGCGCAGGGGCTGGTTTGGAGCTGAAACCCTTCTCAAAAGCGTCACCTGCACTGCCGGGCACCCGCTCGAGGTCATAGGCAAGGGGATGAATGAGGGGAACAGCTGGTTTACATTCAGCGGATACATGGATTTCCTCATGCAGAAAGAGCTGGATGAGTGGCTTTCAAAAGTCAAATATCCGGTTGTTGCAGATGTAGGGTTCGGACAGATCTATGGCTGCAAGAACTATGACGGGCTGCAGGTCCAGAGTATGTTCACAACCGAATCGTGGGTGAAGTATGCTCATGAGAAGGAGGGATATGCTTTCAGAATGGTTTACGACACAGCTGCCGACGCTTTCCATTACGATGGCTATATGGCTGGCGAGGGTAACAAGGAGCAGATCGACAATGAAAATGTTCCCTTCGTTACAACAACAGGAACACTCGACGGAGATGCTGTTCCATGCATGGTGCTCTTCACACCCAGGGGGGAACAGTTTTCAAAAGAACTGATGTGGAAGGCTATAATGGACCGTCGCGAAGTAGGCGTTCTCGGCGACGGAAAGATGATGGGTCCCGCCCTTTATCGTAATGCACTCGAATTACTGCTTCTCGACCGCATCTACCTTGAGGAGTATTTCGGAGACCGTGTGAGCCTTGAGGCAACTACAACCGATTATCAGCTCAATGTTACCATTGCAAATACATATTCTCATCCTGTCTCAGGCACTATGGAACTGGTTCCCGCACCTGAGCTGAAAATTTCAGGCCCCCTGACCATCCAGGTCAGCCTCCCGGCAAACACCACAAAAACTCTTCAGTTCGCCATCACACCACAGGCAAGTGCTATGAGGAAGACAAACCCCATAGCCGTAAATTTCAAATGGGCAACCTCCAGGAAGAGCACTCTTGCAATACTTGACCTCCCAAGGGCGATCTCTGTACAACAGCTGCTCTATGGTAATACACCGAAAGTTACATACCCTGTGACCATACATAATTTCACAGGCAAGGCATCGTTCCCAGTAAAAGTTGAAGTTCTCGATAAAAACAATCCGAAAAAGGTTGTTTATACAAGTACACAGACATGTACAGCAGCAACCGCCACATTTGGAAATATGTCATTCGATCTTGAGGTCCCGCCCGGAAGCTATAATGTTAAAGTCTCTGCACTCGGCCTTGAGAATATAAGTCAGCTTGGAGTCGGAGCTGCTACCGGAAAGTGCTATTTATACGAGGTCGACCTGAACAGCGACGGGATACCCGAGTACAGGCTGGAAAATGACAGTGTTCAGATCACACTTCTTACAACAGGGGCAAGGATCATCGAGTATATAGTAAAATCGAGAAAGGATAATGTTCTCTTTAAGCTGTGGCCCGAGAAGCCGAGCGATGATAAAAGGGTCTTCAGAAAAAGAGGATACTACCCTTACGGGGGCTTTGAGGACTTCCTTGGCCAGGGCAGCATGGAAACGCACAAGGTATATAATGCGGAGGTGCTAAAGAAAGATGGCGATTATGTAAGAGTCAGGATGACAGCTGATTACTTTGGCAACAAGATTGAGAAGGTATTCACTCTTTACGGTAACTCCCCGCTTGTTGAGGTGCGGTTCGCACTGACATTTAAAAATCCTGAGGCAAATGTTCTCGGTCCGCAGCCGATACTCGAGCTGGGTGAGAGGCACTGGACCGAAGATGTCTTTACTGTACCTGAAAAAGACGGAACACATGAGTACAGGATGAAACCTGAGAAATACTATGGAAGGGCATTCTTCATGAAAGAGGGATGGTACTCGGGTTATGATACAAAGCAGGACATAACCTTTGTAGGAGCTTTTCCGGTAACGGAACCGCTGTTTCTGCATATGTGGATGAACCATCCTTCAAACAGCGAGGCTCATTACTATTATGTTGAATTCCAGCCATGGACACCCATCTACCAGAAAACCACGATGTACTTCACATATTACCTTTGGGGCGCAGGAGGACCGTGGCAGAACGGGCTGAAAGAATTAAGGGACCGGAATCTTATAACTGAACAGTAGCTTTGAATTTTGGCTACCCTGAAATTTGATATCACCGGACTGACATTTACCGACAATAATAGAAACATTAAATAAAACGCCATGAACAAACCCGATTTTTATACCTTGAGGAGAACCGTCGTGCTCCTGCTGGCCATGATGCTTGCAGTGAACCTCGGAGCGCAGAAGCCGAAACAGGGTAATGAGCTTGTAATCAAAAAGCTGGAGCTTGGTTATCCCTGTCCCGGAATACCCTTTTACCATTTCAAGGCAGATATCGAGCTGCCGAATCCTGCCCTGGTTGAAGTTGAAGCGGCAGTCGACGGCAATATACTAAGAGCCACCGATATAAGAAGGGAATCTGACACCGAGAATATGAACCGCCCCCCTATTTCCGAACGTCCGCCATCAGGATACAGCGTATCCCAGGATGCAACAAGCTATAAGAATTTCAGCGTTGTGGGTTGGGTCAGATGGGAACCCGGTAAGAAATACAGCATCCGGATCTCGGTACTGACAAAGAAATCGACTCATGCCTCGAAGGACGACGTTATGCTGACTGCTACCCAGTCTGTAACCGCACCGCAGGGAACAGAGGTTTTCAGCAGCAAGTGGAAAAGCTATAAGTCTGTTGTTGTAAGTGAGACTGCCGGAATAAACCGGTCGAAGGAGCCTGTAGAGGTTCTTCTTGCCTTCTACCCTGATGAGGCGCAGCAGCTTACACGCGACATACGCATAATGGCTGTCGATCCCCATACTTATGCCCTGTCTGAAGTACCATGCCAGGTGTACGATATCATGGAAGACCTGAAGGAGGATGATCTTGGCCCTGATAAGGATGGCAAGCCTACCCGTACCGTACCACTCTGGCTTCCAACTGTTACGGCCAGGGTTGCATTTCTGGCTGATGTGGCAGGCAGGTCGAGCCGCGTCTTCCTTGTATATTACAATAACCCTGATGCAATGGACAAGATCTATCATACAGACCTGAGGATACAGGGAGAAGCTCCCGGACTCCAGATCGACAACGATCTTCTTTCAATTGTACTGCATCCCAACTCGGGACATCTCGATCAGATAACCCTGAAAAGCAGGCCCGATTTTCCTTTCTTTCACAGGCTGGAAACCAACGGGGCCATGCACTGGAACCCCGATATTTATGTTCCTCCCCGTGCCTGGACCCATACGGCGGACTGGAAGCCTCCAAGACATATAACCACTGTTGCCGGACCAATCATCGCAAGAAGTGAAGTATGGGATAACCTCAGGGAGGTTCCGGAGGTTGATGCCTCGGTGCGGTATGAGTTCTTTCCCGGTATGCCCTATTTCATAAGCTCCACATGCATGCGAATAAATGAAACGGTCAATTCACTCGCTCTCAGGAACGCAGAGATGGTATTCAAGCGGGAGCTGATTACCCATGCAGCATGGTATGACGTCTTAAGGGACTCGGTAATCGTTTATGATGTCTCAAATATGCCTGATCTGACCGATCTGAAAATGGAGGCTGATGTGCCATGGATAATCTTCTTCAACAAGGAAAAGGGAATAGCGTTCGCCGGTATCCAGCTCGATTATTCGAATTCAGGCGTGGAATCGCCGCCCAGGCTTCTGAATCCCTTCTTCTACATCACGGCAGGCCCGTGGATCTACTGGTGCCGTGGGTTATCCCATCCCTATCTCTCCTCCAACATGCAGCAGGTTGTCCCTGTGCTGAAGGGAAATGTCTTCTCTGAAAAATGGGCTTATATGGTATATGAAATCGACAAAAATACCGAACCCTATGCCAAGGCAGTACAGTGGCAGAAACGTCTGACAAGCCCCCTTAGGGTTCAGCTTGTCGAAGAGGTTGATCCCCGGGTATCCAGAACACTCCAGGAGGTTTTCATGGATAAGGGCAAAACAGGATGGGAAGGCAGGGAGACGCATAAATAGGCGCAGGGCGCAGGGCGCAGGGCGCGAGGGCGCAGGGCGCAGGGCGGAGGGCGCAGGGCCAGGGCGGAGGGCGCAGGGCGCAGGGCGCAGGGCGGAGGGCGCAGGGCGAGGGCGCAGGGCGGAGGGCGCAGGGCGGAGGGCGCAGGGCGGAGGGCGCAGGGCGCAGGGCGGAGGGCGCAGGGCAGAGAGGGGAAGTGCACCATTTGGTTTCAAGGTTAAAAACCAGTTGAATAAATTATGATTTCAGCATAAGTAAATATTACCTAATGAAAAAAACAAGTCGGGCATTCGGCACCCTGAATATCTCTGCCGCCGTAATAGCCTTGCTCATATATGGTTGTGCCGGCTCGCCTCAGAATGAAGCCGGCACTGAAAACAGCGATTTTGGAAAGGCAGCCTGGATTACTGACAGCAGGGCCTGGCCTGTTAAAGATTCCCTCATGTATGGAGATTTTCCTGCCCCCATGTTCAGGAAAGAGTTTACACTGAAGGGCTCCGTACGATCCGCCACACTGTATATAACAGCCGCAGGCTATTACCACGCAACCCTTAATGGAGGTACAATCGGGAGGAACATACTGGATCCTGCCTGGACCAACTATTCAAAAAGAGTTTACTACGCGGAGTATGACCTGACACCTGCCCTTCTTCCCGGAAAGAACTGTATAGGGGCTACCCTGGGAAACGGCTTTTACAATCCTCTTCCGATGAGAATGTGGAGCTCTTTCAATCTCCGGGAATATCTGCCCACAGGAAAACCATCACTGATCGCAAGGCTTGAGATAGTATACGCTTCAGGAGAAAAGGAGGAGATAACTACCGGCACAGCATGGAAGTTCTCCTACGGTCCGGTTATGAGGAACAGCATTTATCTTGGGGAAGTTTATAACGGAGCCGGGGAAACCGACGGGTGGGATAAGCCTGGCTTTGACGATTCGGGCTGGAAGACTCCGGTGCTGACCTCCGGACCGGGCGGCATGCTGCAGAAAGCCTTCTTCCCTGCTGTTCAGGTAACTGATACATTAAAACCCGTTAAAATCTCCTCGCCGGCACAAAATACATGGATCGCCGATATGGGTGTTAACTTTACGGGGCTTTATTCAATAAAGCTCAGGGGAAGACCGGGCGATACGATAACTTTCCGCTTCGGGGAAAGGCTTTATGATGACGGAATGCTTAATCCAATGACCTCGGTTGCAGGACAGATAAAAAGGATAAAAATAAGAGGCAATGGCACAGGCGAGGCAACCTGGAATTCGGCCGTGTTCAATACTGACAATGGCCCTGGCTGTCCCGCAGTGGCCTGGCAAACCGACAGGTATATCTTCGGTGATAAGCCCGGCATCAGCTATACCCCTCTCTTCACATTTCACATTTTCAGGTACATGGAGATATCAGGTCTGGGCTATAAGCCTGACTCATCCGATATTCGGGGGCTTGCATTTCATTCAGTGGTTGAAAACGGGAACAGCTTCTCCTGCTCCTCAGACCTCCTCAACTCGATACAGAACGCTACAAGGAGGACTTTTCTCGATAACCTGGTTTCTGTCCAGTCAGATTGCCCGGGAAGGGAAAGATTCGGATACGGCGGCGATCTGAACGCGACAGCAGATGCATTCATTTATAATTTCGGAATGAACTCTTTCTATCGCAAGACGCTCTATGACTGGGTGGATGCAATGAGGGATTCCATCTTTATCGATACCGCACCCTACGTGGGCATAAAAACATGTGGCCTCAGCTGGGAGTCTGCCTATATTATAACCCAGTACAAGCTCCTGCTCTATTACAATGACACATCGCTCATAAGAGAGCTTTACCAGTCGGACCTGAAATGGATGGACAAAGCGGCCAGGATACATCCTGCAGGAATTGTGGATAAAGGGTTAAGCGATCATGAATCGCTTGTGAAAGTTCCCGTCATGCTCATCGGGACAACACACTACCTGGAGTGCGCAAGAATAATGAAGAGATTTGCCACCATCATGAACGATGCGCCAAATGCCATGAAATTTGATGAACTGGCTGCGCATCTTGAAAACAGGGTGCTGGATACCTACTGGAGAAAATCGGTACCGGATACAATCAACAGGCAGACTTTGTTCTCTACCCTGCTTTATTATGGCATAGTTCCCGGCGGGGAGGAAGAGGCTGCTGTTGATTCCCTGCTGAAGGCGGTTGACAGGGGGCCTGCAGGACATTTCAATACAGGTATTTTCGGAACCAAATATATCCTCCAGAGTCTGTCAGAATCGGGAAAGACTGATAAAGTTTTTAATATTGTTAACAGCCAGACCTATCCCGGCTGGGGCTTCATGATTGGCAGGGGGGCTACTACAATCTGGGAGACATGGAAGGAGAGCGACAATGTTTATTCAAATTGTCACCCGATGTTCGGATCTGTCTCCGAATGGTTTTACAGCCGGCTTGGTGGCATCCGGCCCGATCCTGAATACCCCGGATTCCGGAAATTCATTATCAGTCCGGCCCTTCCGGCCGGCCTCTTATGGGTAAAATGCAGTTACCTCTCGCCAAACGGCATGATTATCTCCGACTGGCAAAGAACTTCCGCTGGTGCCAGATTTGAAATATCAGTGCCTGAGAATTCTGATGCTGTATTTGTTGTTCCCGACAGGTCAAAGCAATTTGCTGATATCCTGAACACCGGCAACAATATAACTGAGAGGAAAAACCTTTCAGAGCTGAATTTTTCAATCAACCTGGGTGCAGGCAACTATATAATAACATATTAAGATGATCAGAACGATTGTTGTATTCCTGTCGGCCCTTCTGGCAACGGAATGTTTCGCCCAGCAGGAAATTCCCCTGTACGCAGGAAAGATACCCGGGTCAAAAACTCCGGCAGATGCACGCGATGTTGTTTTTAACAGGGAAGAGGAGGGATTGGCCTTCAATGTTTCAATTCCAACACTGACACCCTTTCTTCCACCCAGGGACAAGGCTAACGGCACAGCCGTAATAATATGTCCCGGCGGAGGATACCATGTTCTGGTTATCGGAAGGGAAGGTCGCGATGTAGCCCTTGAGTACAACAGGCTGGGCATTGCTGCCTTCGTCCTGAAATACAGGCTGCCTGATGAAAGGATAATGACTGACATGTCCACCGCCCCGCTCCGGGATGCCCAGAGAGCAATTCAGATTGTAAGGCAGAGAGCTGCGGAATGGAACATTGATCCGCATCGCATTGGCATAATGGGATTTTCTGCCGGGGGACATCTGGCTTCAACAGCAGGTACCCATTTTAAAGAAGCACTCATAGAAAACAGGGAGGATATAAGCCTGAGGCCGGATTTCATGATCCTTGTGTACCCTGTGATAAGTTTTTCCGACAGCCTGACACACTTCGGTTCAAGGGAATATCTTCTTGGCAGCCACCCGTCTGAAAAGCAAATCAGTTATTTCTCAAATGAACTTCATACTGATCAGGGTACTCCCCATACATTTCTGATCCTTGCGGGCGACGATACAGTCGTAAATCCGGGGAACAGCATTGCATTTTATGAAGCTTTGCGGAGAAACCGTGTTGCAGCCGAAATACATATTTATGAGACCGGCGAGCATGGTTTTCTAAAGAAGCCTCCTTTTGACGAATGGTTCGGGAGGTGCACCTTCTGGCTGAAAAGCGATGGATGGATCTATTAAAATCTTTTCTGATTGGCCACCAAACTGAGATCAGGTAACTTCATTGGATTGCAGATACTTCTGTTTCTGTCTTCCCTCATTCTTTTGATACGGTGCTCGTCTGAACAGGATAATCCTGTAATTATCGCGAACAACGATTTCAGCTATGAGATCGCCCCGGATGGAAAAAACCTCCATTTTACCGATATGCACAGCGGGAAGGATTACCTGAGGAAAGATTCTGTGAGCTGGTGCGCCTCCCTCACTTCCGGATGGAAAAGTTTCAATGCAACCCATATTGCAAGGAGGGGCAACCGGCTCAGGCTGGAATTTGAAGGGTCAGGGAGCTGCCTGCGCTCATGAGTAACCTCCGGGCAATATGCTATAGCCATTTCGGGATGAAGGGGGCAAAGATCGCTCTTGTGGCGGTACCGCAGAATCAGATACTTCCTGAAATACGGGCTGTAATTTCAGCTGCCGGTGAAATTCCTCATTCCGACAAGGGAGGCGCCTGGGCATCCATGCAAAAGGAGGGCTATGGCTCATACCTTATGAATTTTGGCACTCTTACAGAGGAGAGCACCGATGAGTGGATCGCAATGTGCCATGATCTGGGCTTCAATCAGATTTACAATCACGGAGGAAGTGATTTTTTCAGGTTTGGAGATTTCGAACTGAACAGAAATAAAGGGCCCGGTGGATGGAATACTTTCAGAAAAATAAACGACAGGCTCCACAAAGCAGGCATTTCATCCATTTTCCATACTTACCCCTTCTTCATCGACAAGAACACAAAGTATGTAACTCCCGTGCCAGGCGCCGACCTTGGATATTTCGTTGCCTTTACGCTGGCAAAGCCTGTGAGTAGCTCCGACAGTGAAATAGTCGTCAATGAATCAACTGAAAATATTTCGGTTGTAACGGGATTTTTTGTTAGGAACAGCCTGTCTCTCAGAATTGGAAAAGAGATAACCGAATTCAGCGGGGTCACTCACGATCCGCCTTATAAATTCACTGGTTGCAGGCGCGGTGCAGATGCAACTGCTCCCTCCGGTCATGATCAGGGTGAGAAGGCTTACCACCTGCGGGAGATGTTCGGCAGGTTCGTCCCTGGTCCCGAGACCGGCCTTTTCCGCGAAATTGCGGGCCATACTGCTGAAATAGTGAATGAATGCGGATTTGATGGCATCTACTTCGATGCAATTGACGGCAGCGATATCCTTGCCGGCGAGGAATACTTCTGGTATTATGGAACAAAATTCATCTTTGAAGTTGCAAAAAATCTCAGGAAGCCTGTTGGCATGGAGATGAGCTCAATGTCGCATCTATGGTGGCACTACCGTTCCAGATGGCAGGCGTGGGACAGGCCTGTCAGGGGATACAAGAGATTTCTGGAAATTCACTCTGCAGCAATTAAGTCGGGACGTCTGTTTCTTCCGGCCGAAACCAGGTCGAATGAATATGAGCACGGGCTTTGGAGAGGGCACAGCCCTCTGATCGATAAGTATACCGCATTGGAGAAAGGCGGTCTTCTTCTGCCCCTTCATCCTGGCTGGTGGGGAAATCAGACCTGGAATCCGCCGCAGGTCGAGCCCACTTTCACTGAAGATATTGAATACCTGTGCTGCAAGCTGATCGGGAATAATGCTGGTATGTCGATGCTGGGAGGAACCGATAAAAAAACACTTGACGACAATCCGGCGTTCAGGCGCCTTATTCTGATTATAAAAAGGTATATTTGGTCCTGACCGATAGCAGTAATGCAAAAATTATTTTAGTAAAACACAAAAATGGTAAAATGAAAAAAATAGACAGGAGAAAATTCATATACTCTTCGGCTATGCTGGCAGCTGTGCCGGGGCTAACATCAATCACCGGGAAAGGGACAGGGGTCCTTGTCCAGGGGAAATCGGCAAATATTCTGACCGGGGTCATAAGCTCTGCAAACAATCCCGAAGAGGAGCTTAAAATAGTGAAGGACCTGGGCTTTCATACCTGTCAGCTGGGCATCGACAAATATTCACCCCAGCTTGCAAAAAGGCTCTCCGATTCACTTATAAAATACAGCCTTCTGCCGACTGCCCTTATATGCATGGGGCCGGGAACCTACAAATGGAACTTCACCGAAGGTCCCTCCACGATCGGGCTTGTCCCCAGGGAGAACCGGACTGCAAGGGTTGAAAGGCTGAAGAGCGGCATCGATTTCTGCAAGGCCTCGGGCGTGCCCGCCGTACATGCCCATTTCGGGTTTATCCCCGAGAACCCGGAGGATGTGCTCTACAAGGAATTTGTCGCCACAATGAAGACTCTGGGAGAATATGCCCTCAGTAAAGGAATACTTATCTATTTCGAGACCGGACAGGAAACACCGGTAACACTGCTGAGGGCTATTACAGATATAGGGACCGGCAACCTTTTTGTAAACTATGACACTGCGAACCTCGTGATGTATGGCAAGGCAAACCCGCTCGACGGACTGAAGGTGATAGGGAAATATGTACGGGCGATGCATGCCAAGGACGGCATGTATCCGGTCGACCCGGAAGAGCTGGGCAAGGAGGTTCCCATACCGACCGGTGAGGTAAACTTCCCTGCTATTCTCGCCTATCTGAAAAACCTTGGCTTCAACGGCCATGTAACAATCGAATATGAGCTCGGAGAACAGAATAAAGACTATATCCTTAAAACGAAGAACTACCTGGAGAAGATTATTGCCTCGCTCTGATGTACAGCCGGCCTTTATCCGGGTTTGATTTAAACTAATTGTCAGGCCAATACAAATACACCCATGGAAAAATACAATGTCGGCATCATTGGATACAGCTGGGCTGCCGGAGCTCACATTGAAGCCATTAACAAGACTTCACGGGCAAAGGTTACATCGCTTTATTCGTCAAGAAAGCTCGATCAGAATGAGATCAGTGCAAGGCACGGCAGCAAAATCACCTGCTATACCGACCTCGACGGCATGCTGGCCGATCCGGGGCTGGATATAGTTTCGATATGCAGCTACCCCTCTGACCATGCCAGTCAGGCAATAAAGGCGGCTAAAGCCGGAAAACACCTTATAATTGAAAAGCCTGTTGCCCTCACATGGAGCGATTGCCTTTCAGTCAGCGAAGCGGTACAGGCCTCAGGAGTCAGAACCTGTGTCTGTTTCGAATGCCGCTTCTCGAGCCAGCTGACAACAATAAAGGCCCTTATTGATCAGGGATTCCTGGGGCAGATCCATTACGGAGAGGTCGATTATTACCACGGGATAGGGCCATGGTATGGCCAGTATCGCTGGAATACAATGAAGGATGTTGCAGGCAGCAGTCTTCTATCTGCCGGATGCCATGCGCTCGATGCGCTCCTTTTCTTTATGGGCAACGATGTTGAGACCGTAAGCAGTTTATCAGCTTATTCGGCAAATCCCGATTTTGCCAGGTACGAATATCCCACCACATCGGTGACTTTGCTTAAGTTTTCGGATGGAAGGGCGGGCAAGGTAGCATCCGTTATCGACTGCCTTCAACCCTACTATTTTCATATTCATCTCATCGGCAGCGAGGGAAGCCTCCTCGACAATAAATTCTTTTCAACGAAGCTTGGAGGTCTGAACAAGGGAAAATGGAGCGAGCTATCAATGAAGATGCTCGATTCGGGCGATGTATCTGACCACCCTTACCAGAACCAGTTCGAGGCTTTCTTCCGGGCTCTTGACCAGGGCATTGAGATGCCTCTTACAAGCCTTGCGGATGCCCTGCATGCACATGAGATCATCTTTAAATCGGACAATTCACAAGCGACAGCATGAACAGAAGTCTTTACATGCTCCTCATTCTGCTGACCAGCATTCCGCTGCGGGGCATCTGCCAGGAAAAGATCAGCAGCGATCCAGAGATCCCGATAGTAGCCTGGTACAGCATCCCTCCAGTAGAGACCAGCCTTGCCAGATACAGGGAACTGAAGGAAACAGGGATAAATATAAGCCTTACCTTCTTCAATGATGCGGAATCCATGTCTGCTGCCCTCGATACTGCCCTGAAGGCAGGAATAAAGCTTATCCTCTATTGTCCGGAGCTGAAAACAGACCCTGAGAAAACGGTCAGGCGATTTATGAATCACCCTGCCGTGGCAGGATACATGCTCCAGGATGAACCGAATACGGCAGATTTTCCTGCTCTTGCCAGATGGGCACAAAGAATTGAAAAGGTTGACAACAGCCATTTCTGCTATCTTAATCTATTTCCGGATTATGCCACTGAAGAGCAGCTGGGAGCCGGAAGTTACAGTGATTATGTCGGCCGGTTTGTGAGGGAAGTTCCCATGAAATTCATCTCCTTCGATCATTATCCGGTGCTTGGCGATTCACTAAGGGCCGACTGGTACGAGAATCTTGAAGTTGTTTCAGATGCGGCGTCCAGGGCGGGAAAGCCCTTCTGGGCATTCGCCCTTTCAGTCGCTCACGGCAGGTACCCTATCGCCACACTTCCCCAGCTGAGGCTCCAGATATTCAGCGACCTGGCCTACGGGGCCCAGGCCATTCAGTATTTTACATACTGGACCCCGGTCGATACAACCTGGAACTTCAATAACGGCCCCAT
This sequence comes from uncultured Bacteroidales bacterium, assembly GCA_963756885.1. Taxonomy (GTDB): domain Bacteria; phylum Bacteroidota; class Bacteroidia; order Bacteroidales; family VadinHA17; genus LD21. The sequence continues at coordinate 1,309,573 of CAVWPG010000016.1, read as the reverse complement.
AACCGCGGAGGGCAAAAGGAGTGTTGCATATGACAGGATCAGACAGGTTAACAGGGAAGTGAACTGCCTTTCCGGTGTATTTTACGGAGCAAAGGTTATCTCTGTATCTCATACGGGCCTGATCCCCGGGGGAACCAGGCCTCTTGCAACACTTCCTCCTGCTGTCAGGAGTCTCAGGACTGTTGGGACGGGAGCCGTGGTTTCACATCTTGAGAACGGAAGCAACTCATACCTCGTTATTGTGAACCGCGATTTCAAATCCCCCCTGACACTCTATATAAAATGTGCCCCGTACGTTGACAGGATCCTGAAAGACGGGACAAGGGTACAGGCATCTGCCTACCAGGAACAGACAGAGATCGATCCGGGGGATTTAGCCGTTTATGGCTGGAATAATGGCAAATAAGCATTACAACAGAAAATTAATTTAAATAATATCCGACCTATGAAAAGAAGGGATTTTCTTCAAAGCACTGCAGCACTGTCTGCAGTTACAATAATCAGTCCGGCCACTGCTTTCGGCACAAAGGCCAACTCTGCAATAAGGCTGGGACTTATCGGATGCGGGGCAAGGGGGACTTCTGTCATCACCTCTATGTCGAACAATGCAAATATCAATATAATTGCAATGGCAGACCTTTTCCCTGACAAGCTGGAGGGTGCAAGGAAGGGGCTTGATGAGCAGAATGGCAAAAAGGGGTTTCCGGCTGTCGCGAAACAAAACACCTATACAGGTTCAAAGGCGTATCTGCAGCTCCTTGAAAACAAGGATATTGATGCTGTTCAAATCTCTTCACCGGCATACACCCACGCGGATTTCCTCGAAGCTGCCGTTATGGCCGGCAAGCATATTTACTGTGAGAAACCGGCCGCCCCCGATGTAGCGGGATGCCGAAAGGTTGAGCGGGCCGGAAAGCTGGCAGGCGGAAAGCTGAGCATTGCAATAGGCTTTCAGATCAGGCACGCAACCCCATATATGGAGATGGTAAAAAGAATTCAGAGGGGCGATCTGGGAGATATTCTGAATGTGCATCTCTGCTACCTGGCAACAGAATCGGGTGTAGGCAATTTAAACGGTCTTTCCTGGGATGAGGCTCGCATACGCAACCAGTACAATTTCCATGCACTGTCGGGCGGGGTAATGCTCGACCAGGCCATTCATATGATCGATGTCTGCAACTGGGCGCTTCAGAAGCTTCCGGTCAGCGCCATCGGCGCGGGAGGAAAGGACGAATCGCATACATTTGGAGACACATGGAAGCATTTTCAGGTGATGTATCAGTACCCCGGCATCAACGTCAGTGTTCTGGCAACCCAGTTTGGGAATCATTTTGGTGATGTCTGTGCAAAATTCATAGGAACGAAGGGTACAGCTGAGGCTCATTATTCTGGAGGAGTATACATAAGCGGAGACAAGCCCTGGGACTCCGGCATCCCGAAATGTGCCGGTGAGGTGCCAACCGAGGAACAGAGGCGGGCCGGTGCCTTCATGTCTGCCCTGCAGGATGCCGATCCCAATAAGGAGATCGACTTTATAAGGAGCATTGAAACAGGTAATTATCTGAATGAGACATTGTCGGGTGCTGAATCGACCCTGACTGCCATACTGGGCCGCGAGGCTGCCATTTCAGGAGAAAGGCTGGGCTGGGATGAGCTGCGCAACTCCAACGCGAGGCTCGATCCGATGCTTGATCTCTCCCAGTTTGACAAATAATCCTGAATATGAATCCGTTTCAGAGAACCCAGGATTTCATTGACGGGCTTACTGTCGACAGGCCCCCCTTTCATCCGATACTGATGAGGCTGGCAGCAAAATATGCCGGTGTCATGTACAGGGATTTTTGTCTTGACTATAAAACCAAATGTGAGGCGAACATCCTTTGTGCTAACGATTTCGGCTATGACTGGGTCAATGTAATGTCGGATCCATATACGGAGGCCAGTGCCTATGGAACACAACTCTATTATCCTGAGAACAACCTGCCGCAGGTGGTTCAGTTCCTGATCAGGGAGATCGATGACATCGACAGGCTTAAAGTGCTTAAGGCAGGTGAGCATGCGAGAATGACAACTATTGTAAACGAGATAAGGGAATTCAGAAAGCGCCTTGGCGATACCCAGTTTATCTGTGGCTGGGTGGAGGGTCCGCTTGCAGAATATTGCGATTTAAGGGATGTCTCCGCGGCCTGCCTCGATATGTATGAAAATCCTGCAAAGCTTAAGCTTGCCCTTGACATTATGACCGAAAGTGCTATCGGTTTCATCACCGAGCAGGTCAGGGCAGGCGCCCACTGTGTTGGCATAGGCGATGCCGTATGCTCGCTCATTTCGCCCGATCTATATCAGGAGTTCGTTTTCCCTCTTGAGAAGGCCATGGTTGATCATGCACATTCTCTGAATGCCAGGGTTAAGCTTCACATCTGCGGAGACACATCGGGCATTCTACAGGCTATGATTGAAACAGGGGCTGACATTGTCGATATTGATCATCTGGTGACCGATATGGGTGATTTCATGCAGTTCTTCCATAGGGGACAGGTGCCGTCGGGCAACAGCAACCCAGTATCGGTGATCCGCGACGGCAACAGGCAGTCAATAGCCGAAAGCGTGGAGGATTGTTACAAGGCAACCAATTACAGGGGTATAGTATCTGCGGGCTGCGAGATACCGCCCGACACACCCTTTGAAAACATGGAGGCATACCGCGATGCAGCACACCGGTTAAAAACAGGGTTGTGAGGTTGGAATGACCTGTTCACGCCCCTTCGATAGCCTCGCTGATCTTGCTGTCATCGGCAGGCTTGGGTAAAAATGAGACAATTACTGCACCGACTAAGGCGACGCAGATAAGAACTATAAATCCAATTGCATAGCTTTTTGTGGCTTCATTGTAAAGTGCTCCAAGGAGCATGGGGAACAATGATTCGGCGATCCCGTCTGCTACAAGGATAATGCCCATTGTACGCCCAAGGGCTCTGACACCGAACAGATCGCCTGCCATAAGCGGTATTATCATATAATCACCCCCCAGGCCTATCCCGAAGATGACTGCAAAGAGGTAAACGCGGCCGGGAAATTCTCCAACAAGCAGAAGGGGTATGGCCGAGGCAACAATCATATAGATAAGTATCATCACATATTTCCTGTGGATCAAATCGGCCAGCCATCCCATAAGTACCCTTCCTCCCAGGCTGGAAAGAAGCACGAGTGAAATCACATGTGCCGCCTGGGCCTGGGTAAAATTAAGATCGCGCAGGTAGAGCTTCAGATGCTGATTGATCCCTCCGACAGCCCCTATTGCGCACATACTTCCGATACCCAGAAGGTAAAAGTTGCGGTTCATCAGAATATTCCTTATCGGGATGGCAGCCTCCTGTTTTGCCTGCTGCTCTCCCCTGAGGGAAGAGCCTCTGAGAAAAAAAACCATGGGGAACGATATCAGCATTGCAATGACTCCTATTCCGGCAAGTGACACATGCCATCCATAATGTTTTTCAAGGGCAGCGGCGATCAGCGGCACAAGCGCACCGCCAGTCCCAATGCCGAGATAGGCGATCCCCATCGCCTTGCCCCTGTTCCTGTCGAATCTTCTTGAAATGAGTACCTGGCAGGGGAGCGGACCACCGCATACATAGCCAAGAGCATTGAATATATAAAAAAGATAGAACAGGCCCAGTGAATCTGCAAAGCTCAATCCGATAAGTGCAATGCCCATCATGAGTATTCCCGACAGCATCAGCTTTTTAGGTCCATACTTGTCAATGAGCCATCCTGCAATGAAACCGAACAATGGCCCCACAATAAGCTTTCCCAGAGCATTTCCAGAGGTTACAACAGTCCTTGACCATCCATACTCCTTTGTAATAAAGTCGAAGAAGAATGGCAGGCCGTAGTAGGCAAATCCAACGAGGGCAAAAAGTGTCAGAAATGCAGTTACTATTACATATGGCTGAGAACTGAGTACAGGCAGTCCCCTGCTTTCCGCTTGAGTTTTGTTTCCCATCCCTGATTCATTAATTTAATTTATACTCTGTATCAGATGCTCTGACCCGCCAGGCTGGTCATGCTCCAGTAGGCACTTCCGAGCAATGACCCCGCAGCCCCGAGCTGTGCTCTTTCAATCTTCAGCTCAGACCTGCAGTCCGGCAGGGAGTTGGCCAGGGCACTTTCCCTTATCATCGATATATAACTGTCGTTGGCCTCAGACATTCCTCCCCCGAGAACGATTATCTCGGGTGCAAAAATCGTGATGAGGTTGGCCAGCCCTAACCCTACAATCTCCGAATTTTCTTTCACTACCTTAACAGCTTCATCCTCATCCCCGTAGCTGAGCTCAAATATTTCCTTGCACGACAGCTGCTTTCCGCCGTCTTTACCCGGGGCACCACTCTCCTCCCTGTACCGTCTCACAATGGAGGCTGCAGACGCAAGGTGTTCGAAAGAGCCCCTGATCCCCTTATCGCTTGTGCCACTGTCGCGGTTTATTATCATCTGACCTATTTCTCCGGCAGCGTTGCCAGATCCCCTGTATAGCTTGCCATTTATAATAATTCCCCCTCCAATACCGGTGCGAAGGGCGACAAAAACAACATTCCTGTACCCCCGTGCGGCGCCGAATCTGTGCTCGGCTATTGTCATCATATTTGCATCATTATCAACAAATACAGGCAGTCCGGTCTCCTGCTTCACAAGCCTTGCAAGGGGGACATTTCGCCAATCCCTTATTCCCTGGTCGGGCCCCACGATTATCCCCGACCTGTTATCAATGAATCCCTTTGCCGATATGCCGATACAGATCGGATTTATCCCTTCTGCCGCGACAACCCTTCTTATCTCCTTCACAGCCTCAAGGATCCTTTCAATCAGATAATCACGCGTTTGTTCCTGATCCAGTGGATATGACCTGACCGCAATAATTTCACCATCGATCCTGACAACGGCAATTTTTATCGAAAACCGGCCTATGTCTGTTCCGATGGCTGCTGCATGATTAAACATTATCGATAATATGATTCAATACAAAAATAGCTTTTAAAATATAGAATTACGGAACAGGAAAAAAATAAACTTAATGTTTGCCGGAATTTATTTTTAATAACTTTGGCATGCTTTTATTTATGAGACATTTATGATTTCCATGACAGACAGGATTAAGGAAATATTTAAGAATGAAGCATCTGCCATCAACAATATTCCGGTTACCTCCGGTTATGCCGATGCAATAGCAATAATTCACAGCCATGTTCACGGCAAGAACGGGAAGCTTGTCCTAAGCGGTATGGGAAAAGCGGGCCAGATAGCACATAACATAGCCACCACCTTCAGTTCAACTGGCACGCCGGCAGCTTACCTGCATCCAAGCGAGGCACAGCACGGCGACCTCGGGATCCTGCAAAAAAATGATGTCCTTCTTGCGATCTCAAACTCAGGCAAGACAAGGGAAATAATCGAACTGATAGATCTCAAGAATAATCTCTACCCCGATATACCGCTGATTGTCATCACCGGAAACGAATCGAGCCCGCTTGCACAAAAAGCCGACTGCTTTATACTAACCGGTTCCCCTGCAGAGGTGTGCCCCCTGGGCCTCACCCCCACAACCTCCACAACCGTAATGACGGTGATCGGCGATACCCTTGTTGTTCTTATGATGGAAAAAATCGGCTTCAATGCCACAGAATATTCAAAAAGGCATCACGGGGGTTACCTGGGGTCAGTTTCCAGGAAAATATCAGAATCAGACAGGAAAAAAAGCTTATAGCTGGTGCCCGGCTGAATCGCTTTTCAGTGATTGTAAAGTTTCCTCGAGAGCTTCCTGGAACCTGTTTGCATTTTCTATCCATTTAAGGATCTTTTCACTTGCTGCAGGGTATTCCGGCGAACGCATGGATACAGTCCTGTATGCATAATCCTTCAGCTCGGAAACATTCTCAAGAACCTTGCGGAAATACTCTGTGAAGAATGCGTCGGTAAGAAAAAAATATCTTTTCCGGTCAGATGCAAATGTCTTGTAATCCATTATCCTTGACTGCAGAAGATAATTCAGGGAATTGCTTACAGAGCTTTTGCTGGCCTTGAAATAATCGACAAGCTCATCAAAAGTCTTTTCGGGAGGATCACTGATAGTAAAATAGGCCACTATCCTACCCTGCATGGGCGTCAGCCCGAATTTTTCAAAAACTTTTCCGGTCTCTTCAATTGAATCCCTTGATACTTTCTTCCTCTCAGGCATAGTTAAATATTTAAGCTCTTCGGTGAAACAAAATTAACGAAATAGTGGCCAGTTCTATAACTTTTGAACTAAAAAAACAAATTTATATTTTCTTGGTGCAGTCAGATAAAAAGATTAGTTTTGAGACCTTCATCCTAAAATTAACCGTAATTAATTTGCAGATTATGACTACTACCAGCTCGTCCACGGGAATCAGCAGAAAAGATTATATTTTTTCGGTTACCATTATCGGTCTGTTCTTTTTCCTGTTCGGTTTTGTTACATGGCTCAACGGAATTCTCATTCCATTTCTGAGAACGGCATGCGAACTGAATGATTTTGAGGCTTATTTTGTAACGTTTGCATTTTATGTCTCTTACCTTGTTATGGCAATTCCTTCTTCGGCAGTGCTGAAGAAGACAGGATTCAAGAATGGCATGTCGCTTGGATTGTGGATTATGGCTGCAGGAGCACTTATCTTCGTTCCGGCCGCCATGTCGAGGACCTTCGGGCTTTTCCTTGTAGGGCTTTTTGTTGAGGCTACAGGGATGACCCTTCTTCAGACTGCATCGAATCCATATATAACTATTATAGGACCCCCGGAAACTGCCGCCAAGAGAATGAGCATAATGGGGATAGCAAATAAGTTTGCCGGTGCCATAGCCCCCATTATACTGGCCAGCATAATACTGAAGGATTCAAAAGTGCTTGAGGTAAAGCTCGCAGCCACTACCGACGCCGCTGTGCGGACTGGCTTGCTTGATGAACTGGCCGGAAGGGTAATTGGGCCGTATATTGTGATGGCAATTATCCTCGTGCTGCTGGGTCTGCTTCTGCGTTTCGCCCATCTGCCCGAAGTGGATACCGAGGCTGAGGATGCAACAAGCAGTGAATCGAACTCAAAAAAGACCAGCGTATGGCAGTTCCCTCATCTGATGCTGGGAGTTATCGCCCTGTTCTTCTATGTCGGTGTCGAGGTAATCGCGGGTGACAGCATAATCAGGTACGGACAGTCGATCGGCATTGCCATGGAATCTGCAAAATACTATACTTCGCTTACACTTCTGGGGATGATAATCGGTTATACCTGCGGGATAATCTTCATACCAAGATACATGAGCCAGGTAACTGCACTGAAGGCATGCACGATCCTCGGGGTCATCTTCTCGCTCGGAGCCATACTAACCCCCAGCCATATGGTGCTGACAATACCGTTTGTAGATGTCATGACCTTCAAATCGATTCAGCTGGTGCTGCCCCTCACGGTTCTCTTCGTAGCCTTGCTCGGACTTGCGAACTCACTTGTATGGCCGGCCATGTGGCCACTCACGATCACAGGGCTCGGAAGGTTTACAAAAACCGGTTCCGCTCTCCTTGTTATGGCTATTGCCGGTGGCGCACTTATTCCACTTCTTTATGGAAAGCTTGCTGTTACATTTTCAACACAGCATGCCTACTGGATATGTGTCCCGTCTTATCTTATCATAATGTATTATGCCTTTATAGGTCATAAAGCCGGAAAATAAATATGGGTTACGATCTCAGGGAAATTTATGGTCATTTTGCCGCTGACGGCACTTATCTTTCGGGAGAGCCATACGGAAGCGGTCATATTCATGACACATTCAGGGTCGAGACAAGCGAGAGCGACAAGGACAATTATATACTGCAGCGACTGAACAATAAGATCTTCAGGAATATCCCCGACCTGCAGCATAATATCGAGAGAGTCACAGTGCATCTTCGGGAAAAGCTCATGGCTGTTCCGGGATCAGACATTAAGCGCGAATGCCTTAACCTTATTCCTGCCCGTGACGGCAAGAGCTGGATAGTTGACGGTGAGGGAAATTACTGGAGGATGTATATCTTCATTTCCAATCACAGATCGTATAATATTGTCGACAGTGATGACAAGGCCTTCGAAGGCGGCAAGGCCATAGGACGGTTCCAGGCAATGCTCTCCGATATGCCGGGCGAACCCCTTCATGAAACGATTCCTAAATTTCATGACATCGGTAACAGGCTCATGATCTTCGAGAACACGATAAAGGCCGATCCGGCAGGAAGGGTTGGATCACTGGGCTGGGAGATTGACCAGTACCGCGGCCGAGGAGAGGAGATGAAAACTATCCTGAAGCTCGGAAGCGAAGGAAAAATACCTCTCAGGATCACTCATAACGATACAAAATTCAACAATATACTGCTCGACGAGAATGATAAGGCCCTTTGTGTTATCGACCTTGATACTGTCATGCCAGGATATGTCCATTATGACTTCGGGGATGCTATCAGGACAGTGACAAATACAGCTGCCGAGGATGAAAAGGACCTCACGAAGATCAGGATGGATATAAACCTCTTCAGGGCATATGCAAAAGGATACCTGTCGGAGACAGGAAAAACCCTGAACCAGGTGGAGAAGGATTACCTGTCATTTGCTCCAAAGCTTATCACATATACTATCGGCATCCGGTTCCTTACCGATTTCATTGACGGCGATAATTATTTCAAGATACACCATGAGTTTCATAATCTCCAGAGAACACGGGCTCAGCTGAAGCTCGTAATGAGCATGGAGGAGCAGTACTCCGAGATGCAGAAGATAATAGGGGAACTTGTATAGCACTAGAGGTGCGAGGTGCGAGGTGCGAGGTGCGAGGTGCGAGGTGCCGGGTGCCGGGTGCCGGTTAAAAAATCATATTGCCAGGCTGCATGCAAACTTCAACATGCAACTATCTGAATATAATATGAATTGGTCTGCAGACGAAATAAAATTTCTGAATACTCTCTCTGATCCTGACAGGATACAGGGGTTCCTTGATTCAATAGACTATAACCCGAATTATGAGTGCAGATCGCCGAGATGGGTCATGAGGAAAAGATCGGCCCACTGCTTCGAGGGGGCTCTCTTTGCCGCTGCGGCACTCGGATTTACAGGATACAAGCCACTTATAGTAGACATGAAATCGTTTAACGACGATGATCATGTTATCGCTGTATTCAAGGAACACGGTCACTGGGGAGCTGTGGCAAAATCGAACTTCACAAGCCTCAGGTTCAGGGAACCTGTTTACCGCTCGCTCAGGGAACTGATAATGTCCTACTTCGATTTTTACTTCAACCTGAACGGAGACAAATCATTGCGCTCCTATTCAAGGCCCCTTGACCTGAATATTTATAACAACAGGAACTGGACAACAACCGATGAGGACCTTGAATTCATTGGCGACAAGCTGGAAGCCATGCATCATTACCCTGTGATAGACAAAAGAATGATACGAAACCTCAGGAAGGCAAGCGATATTATGCTCAGGGCAGGTATGCTGGGATCCAACGAAGCGGGGCTGTATAAACCTCAGTGATCCTTTGGGGGATGGTTCGCGTAACCGATCAACGTTCGAAATTCCGAACCGGCTTTTTAACTGTATTTCATGAATTTAGGATAATTCCATGCAGAACGGTCGAATAGATTTTTTGGAATTAGTGTGATATTGACTACTTTTGACACTGTTAAAAAAATAGGGTATGGATGTATCGGGAAAAAACTTCAAGGCCTTCCTGGACCGGCAGGAGGCTTTAAAAAAACAATATAGCTCTAAAAATGCCGACAAGCAGCACTCAAAAGGAAAACTAACAGCCCATGAACGGATAAGGCTCCTCTTCGACTCGGGAACCTTCGAGGAAATAGATACGTTCGTAACGCCGGCCAGCCAGCCGGTTGAATTTGGCAAGATCGACAGAACATACGGAGACGGAGTAATCGTAGGGCACGGAAAGATCAACGGTCGTCTGATCTTTGCCTATGCCCAGGATTTTACAATCATGGGAGGATCGCTCGGTCTGGTCCATTCCAAAAAGATCACAAAGATCCAGGAGATGGCCCTCAAAATGGGTGCCCCAATAATTGGACTGATGGATTCAGGAGGAGCCAGGATCCAGGAAGGGGTGGCAAGTCTCAGCGGATATGCCTCCATATTTCACAATATCATAAGCTCTTCCGGAATAATCCCGCAGATTTCGGTGATCATGGGACCTGCGGCAGGAGGTGCCGTTTATTCGCCCGCCCTCACGGATTTTGTGTTCATGGTAAATCATACGAGCTACATGTTCGTAACCGGACCAAATGTTGTAAAGGAGGTTCTGAATGAGGATGTGACCTCGGATGGACTGGGCGGGGCTGTTGTGCATGCCCGCAAAAGCGGTGTCGCGCACATGATATACGACGACGAGGAGAACACAATACTTGCCCTTAAGAAATTCCTTGCCTACCTCCCATCCAACAACGTTGAAAACCCACCCGTAGTCGCAGATGACGGTTCAACGGGTGATTTCAATGAAAAGCTGAGGGACATCGTGCCCGATGATCCCAATAAGGCTTACGATGTTAGGGACATTATTAACCAGGTCGTCGACAGGAACAGTTTTTTTGAGATTTCGGAGCTGTTCGGTGCTAGCCTTGTTATTGGATTCGGCAGGCTGAAGGGGAAAACAATTGGACTTGTTGCAAATCAGCCAAAAGTTCTCGCAGGCGTTCTGGATATCGATTCATCCGTGAAGGGTGCCAGATTCATCAGGTTCTGCGATGCCTTCAATATCCCCATCCTCACATTTGAGGATGTTCCGGGTTTCCTCCCGGGAGTCGATCAGGAACATGCTGGAATCATAAGGCACGGGGCAAAATTGCTTTTTGCCTACAGCGAGGCAACAGTGCCTAAGATCACCGTTATTCTGCGCAAGGCATATGGAGGCGCTTTCATCGTAATGAACAGCAAGTTCCTTGGGGGCGATTTCAGCTTCGCATGGCCCACGGCAGAAATTGCAGTTATGGGCCCCGACGGTGCGGTGGCTATACTCTACAGGAAGGAACTGGCGGAGTCGCCTGACCCCGCCGAGCTGAAAAAGGAGCTTGTTAAAAAATACAGGGACAAAATAGCAAATCCCTTTATTGCAGATGAGAGCGGCTATATAGATGAGGTTATTGATCCGGCAATGACCAGGAAGAAGATAATCTCAGCTTTCGAGGCCCTCAGCAATAAATGGGTAAAGGTCCCTGCCAGGAAGCACGGGAATATGCCGTTGTAGGCACAGGGCGCAGGGGGCAGGGGCACAGGGCGCAGGGCGCAGGGCAGAGGGCGCAGGGCACAGGGCGCAGGGCGCAGGGCACAGGGCACAGGGCAAGGGCCAGGCATAAGCTGATCTAACGTAAAGATTAATTCACTTAAAATGTAAAGTGATGACAATAAAAAGAATACTGATTGCCAACCGTGGCGAGATCGCAGTAAGAATTATGAAGACTGCCAGGCTGATGAAGATTGAAACAGTGGCTGTAAGAACGGCTGCTGAGCCCAATGCAATGTATCTTTCCTCCGCCGATGTTATCTTTGACAACACTGAGGATACTTCTGACATACCGGTCTTCCTTGACATTGAAAAACTTATCGACATAGCACTGAAAACAAGTGCTGATGCAGTCCATCCGGGATACGGATTCCTTGCTGAGAATGCATACTTTGCCCAGAAATGCATCGACAATAAAATAATATTTATCGGTCCCAGCCCTGATGCGATATATAAGATGGGAAACAAGACAATTGCCAGGAGGATAGCGCTCGCTGGGGGCATACCCATGGCCACTGGAAGTGAAGGCAATATCTCGGATGAAGAGGAGGCTGTGAAAGTGGCGGAAAAAATCGGCTACCCGGTTATAATAAAGGCTGCATCGGGAGGAGGCGGCAGGGGAATGAGGATAGTCAGGAAGTCGGAGGAGATGGAAAAAATGTTCGTCATTGCGAGCAAGGAAGCGGAGAAAGCCTTCAATGACCCCTCGGTATTCATCGAAAAATATATCGAAAACCCCAAGCACATAGAATTCCAGATCCTTGGCGACAAGCATGGCAATGTAATACATCTTGGGGAAAGGGAGTGTTCAATTCAGAGAAAGCATCAGAAGCTCCTCGAGGAGGCCCCATCTTCCGCCCTCGATGAAAAGCTGCGGGAAAAGATGGGCATCATGGCTGTTCAGATAGCAGGTGCAGTCAGCTACTATTCAGCCGGGACCGTGGAATTCCTCCTTGATTCCGATAAGAACTTCTACTTCATGGAAATGAATACAAGGATCCAGGTGGAGCATCCTGTAACCGAGATCATAACCGGCATCGACCTGATAGAGCAGCAGATCAGGATAGCTAACGATGAGAAGCTGAAATACAGGCAGGAAGATATAAAACTGAAGGGATGGGCAATAGAGTGCAGGATAAATGCAGAGGATGTGCAGGCAGGATTTGCTCCTGACCCTGGAAAAATACAAAGTCTGCTAATGCCGGCTGGACCGTGCATAAGGGTAGATACAGGCGTTCAGGCAGGTTCTTCAATCGTTGCCAGTTACGACTCGATGATAGCAAAGCTCATAGTAAAGGGAAGGGACAGGAAAGAGGCAATAAGAAACTGCAAGCTGGCACTCGACAAGGTCTGGATCAAAGGGACCAAAACCACACTCCCATTCTTCAGGATGCTTGTCAGGCATCAGAAGTTCCAGGATGGCAGTTTTACTACAGCTTTTATTGAAAAGGATCTTGAAAAATACTATTTTAACAGTGAGTATGAGGAAATGCTTGCAGCATGGCTTGCCACAAAGCTGTTTGTGGAGGAAAACCTGAACGACAACAGCATTAATGTTGATTTCAGGCATGGAAAAGAAATGAGTCCATGGCTGCTGAACAAGAGAATTAATCAATTTTAATAAAGCTACGGGAAATGGCAAATGAAAAGTCTCACATAAAAAAGCTCTACGCACTCTCGTCCGAGAACAGGAAATTCAGCTTTACACTTCCCCTGAAGGAGACGATCAGGATCGGCAAAAGGGATTATGAGGTAAAGATCAAGACGGATGAAAAGCACGGAACCTATATTTTATGGAAGAACAGGAAATACCCTGTGGAGATTGTTCGTTCCCGTCAGAACAAGTATGAGATCCTCTTTAATGACATAAGTTACACCTTCACTGTTGAAACGCCATTCTCCCTTCAGCGGATGAAAGTGCTCAATTCCAAAAAGGGAAAGGTGGAACAGGAATTTTTAAGGGCACCCATGCCCGGGAAAATAATAGATGTCCTTGTACGGGAAGGCTCTACGGTATTGCGGGGAGAACCGGTAGTAATTCTTGAAGCCATGAAAATGCAGAACGAAATCCTGTCACCTGTAAATGGCACTGTAGTGAAGGTGGAAGCCAAAGCAAATACAAACGTAATGAAGGACGATCTGCTCGTTGAGATCAAGCTTTAGCGTCAGCCGTAAACCCAAACCTGCAATCCGTAAACTCAAACTGGCTTTTTCAGTCGGATTGGCGTAACTTTCCTTCAGAAGCCCGATCGCAACCCGACTAAGAAAAATAATGAATCATGGAGATTAATTTCACCGTAAATAAAAATTTAATCGCCTGAACGGAGCCAGTACCAAAAATGAAAACAGGTAATATAAAGGTACTGATCATAATAATTATGGCAGTTCTGCCTGCCGTAAGCCTGATGTCAGTGCCTTCAGTAAGGGACAACATTTTCGGGAAGCATTCTGCTTCTCCTTCAGATACTTCCGAGCTTTTCAGGCAGATCAGGTATGCATTGTCGCCCGAATCCAAGGCAAAAGGGCTGGATTTTATCAAAGCAAGCATAGACACCGCTGAATCGATTTGCGTGGAAAAGAACACAGAATTCCCTGCCTCACTCAATCTGGCCAGAGCTGAATATTTTTTCCTCACCAATGATTTCAACAGTGCATCGCAGGAGGCAACAATCGCAATGAAAAAGGCAAGGGACAGCGATGACAATGAGATTCTTGCAAAGACAATGGCGTTCCTGGGGAACTATAATTTCAGGACAAGGTTCTTTATGGAGAGCATTTCATATTTCAACAGCGCCATAGAAATTGCAGAGAAGAACAAGCTGAAAGGAATAATTCCGGGATGCTATTACCGGCTGACTGAAGTTTACAAGGCACTGGGGAACGTCAATGAGGTAAGGAACTCTATCAGAAAGCTTATAATTGCCGCCGGGAAGGAAAAGAACAAGATGCTACTCGAGGTTGGAATAGAAAGCCTTGGAAAAACCTACATCGAGCCGGAGCGTAATTTCAAAAGGGCCGATTCCCTGCTGAGACAAGGCATCGACATGGCCACAACCAATAATGACACCTTCTATATTGCCCTGATGATGACTGATAACGGCTGGAACCATTATCTCGAAAAGAAATTTGACCAGGCAATAAAGTATTACAACCTCTCCCTCGGATACAGCATGCCGGCCAGACTCTATAACCTGACTTCAAATGCACTTGGGAACCTCGGCACTATCTATCGGGATATGGGGGAGATCGGAAAATCGATAAATTATTATCAGCAATCAATAGACCAGGCAAAGTTGGGGAATGTGATTTTCCATCTCTCATGGGTCTACAAGGATATAAGCGACATGTACCTGGGGATGAAGGATACTTCCGATGCTTACAAAAATTTTGTTCTTTACAAGCTCTACAGTGATTCAATACTCAATGAAAAAAACAGCCAGGGACTCATGGATGCAAGGATAAGGTATGAAGCTGATTCTCATAACAAGGAGGTGGAACTGCTGAATCTGAGGGTATATAACCAGAGGTTGCTGATCTACGGTTCACTGGGGGTTTTTGTACTGAGCTTAGCAGTGCTCGTGCTTCTTCTCTCAAGGGCAAAAATCAATGCCAAGAGAAGGATAAGCGAGATGAACCGGCAGATATCCGAAATAAAGCAGGCGAACCTGAGGCAGCAGATGAATCCTCATTTTATATTCAATACACTAAATTCAATTCAATACTACATGTACCAGCACGACAAGCTGGCCACAAACAATTACCTCACAAAGTTCTCGAGCCTGATGAGAAAAGTACTTGAAAATTCTCAGCATACATCTGTACCCCTCAGGGATGAGCTCGATGCATTAAATCTGTATCTCGAGTTGGAAATGATAAGGTTTAAGGATAAATTTGAATATGAAATCATAGTAGACGAAGAGATCGACACGCTTCTCTATAAAGTCCCGACGATGCTGATTCAGCCCTATGTCGAAAACTCAATAAGCCACGGGCTAATGCCTTGCGACAACAAGGGCCTTGTCAAAATCGAGCTGAGGCTCCAGAAGGAATGGATCCTGTGTACTATTGAGGATAACGGCATAGGCAGGGAAGCTGCCAGGGAAAGGAAAATGAGGAGTGACAGGCATGGCAATTCACTGGGCACAATGATTGTATCATCACGGCTCGACCTTGTCAATTCACTGTATGGCACAAGCCTCAGGACTATGTATACCGACCTTAAAAATGAAAGCGGAGAACCTGCCGGAACGCGGGTGGAGATACAAATTCCCATACTATCATGAAACACAGGCTTTTAACTGTAGTTATCGACGATGAGCCGGATGCGGTTGACTTCATCTCATCAATAATAGGAGAATATTGCCCCGGACTTGAATTAACAGGAAAGGCTCACAATGTAAAGGATGGGGTCAGGCTGATTACGGAGATAAAGCCCGAGCTTGTCTTTCTTGATGTGGAGATGCCCAACGGGACGGGCTTTGACCTGCTTACACACTTTCCGGAAAAGGATTTCGATGTGGTTTTCATTACAGCTTTCAACCACTATGCAATAAAGGCAATAAAATTCAGTGCAGTCGATTACATTCTTAAACCGATAAATATCAACGAGTTCATCGAGGCAGTAAACAGGGTCGTCCATAAACGCTCCACAAATGCCCTGTCCTCCGGCGATAATTTTGAAGCTCTCCTCGAAAATCTCCGTACGGCAAACCCTACCCGCCTTGTAATTCCTACTTCCGACGGAAGGGAATACCTGAATCCCAGGGAGATCATCAGGATCGAAGCCGACAGGAGCTATTCATGGTTCTTCCTCACCGACAAACGTAAAATACTTGTCTCAAAGCATCTTAAGGAGTTCCAGGATCTGCTGAATGACAGGAATTTTTTTCGTCCCCATAACTCGCACCTTATAAATCTGGATTATGTCAAAAAATTTGTAAGGCATGATGGCGGGTACATTGAAATGACCGACGGAGCCCAGGTTCCCATTTCAAGGAACAGGAAAGATCTTTTCCTTGCACATATGTCGAGATATACAGGATAGAAAAGTTCAGGCAGCCTTCGATCCCCTGGAAACATAATGCCAGGATATTACAGTGCCCGCCCCTGCAATAGCCATTGATATAATTCCAAAAATCAGGCTCTCCGAGGGAGATCCTACAACCCATGCCCAGCTTACCCAGTAAAATGGGGAATAAAAGAGAAAATAGCTCCATGGATGATGAAATAAAAGACCCAATGGTACAGTGATAAGCAGTGCCACAAGTATTAACGGAAATACAAGTTTGCACCTCTTCTTCGTGAGGGCTGAGGCAGAGAATAAATAAATGAACGGAGTATTTAAGGAGACCAGTATAGCTGCAAAAATTGCTCTCAGCCATCCCTCCGTTGAAACGGGTCCAGTCAGATAAATTGCAGGCAATACCGTAATCAGACTGAGAGATGTGGAAAAAGCCATACGCCGGAGCAGAGCTCTTTCTCTGCTTCCTCCCTGTGCACTGTCTCCGTTATCTGCCTGTAAATATGGGTCGGTCGTATGGATGTGCGATAACAGGAGCCCATAAACAATGGGCACCGAGGATATAAGTGTAATGGCTGTCAATGAATAAATGCGGCCATACACAAAAGCATCTTCGGAGATGAGTGCACCTATAAGGGGATAAATAAACAGAAGAAGCAGCACGATAATTACCGGAGCGAGAAGTGTTAAAAAAAGTAACGGTACACTCCGGATTAACCTGATATCGGAAATAATTAGTTTTAAGTCAGGCTTCACTCCCATTGAAACAACAATTTATTGCTATCACTTTCATTTTTATAATCAGCCAGCGTGGATTTGCAATCCGTGCTTATTCAGCCAGCGCGGATTTGCAATCCGTGCTTCTTTTGTGTCGCCAGCAATTGATTCCCGAACTATTTCTTAACCGGAATATTCTTAAGCGTTTCAATTATGAAATCCCAGAATTTCTGAACCGAAGCTATATTTACCTTCTCATCCGGTGAATGAGGAAATCGTATTGTCGGTCCGAACGAAACCATATCAAGGTTCGGATAAGTACCGCCGATTATTGCGCATTCGAGTCCAGCATGTATTGCTTTCACATCAGGTTCCTTGCCGAACATTTTTGAAAAAACATCAGTAATAACTTTCAGATACAGGAGATTTCATATTGGGATTCCATCCGGGATATCCGCCGTTTACAGGCTTACTTCAGCATCAATAAGGTGAAATACTGCGGCAATTTTCCAGGCAGTTGCTTCCTTTGCAGTATTGACTGAGCTGCGGGTCAGGTTATGACATTCGAATTTACCGTTCTGGCACTTTACTATTGCCATGTTGTTTGAGGTCTCTACCAGTCCCGGCATAGCCTGGCTCATCCTCTGCACTCCGTTGGGGCAGGCAAATACAGCGCGGATGATTCTGTACTGGTCATCCTTTTTCATCACTTTGCCCGGTACATCGACCTTTTCGAATGTGAATTTCAGACCAGGCTCAGTTTCCGCGAACTCAATCCTGTACATTTTTTCATATCCCCTTACGAACTTCTCGAAATTCTTTGTCTTATTGGAGGCAACGAGCACGACCGAAGTGATTCCCTTGGAATCGCATTTCTCAGGTTACCTCCCGAAGCTTCAGCCAGTCGTATGCCAAAGTCAGATTCTGCCTGCATCAGAAACCTGAACATTATTTTGTTTGAATTTGCCCTGCCCAATGCTATGTCAACCCCTGAATGCCCCCCTTTCAGCCCTGAGGCAGTTATTTTATAGGCAATGAAGTCTTTCGGGCGATTTTTCCTCCGCTGTAATCTTTCATGGCGCTTACATCGAGGCCGCCTGCACAGCCTACGCATATCTCATTCTCATCCTCGGAGTCCATATTCAGGAGGATATCTCCTTTAAGCAGGCCTTTTTTAAGCCCGAATGCGCCAGTCATGCCAGTCTCTTCATCGATTGTGAATAAGGCCTCCAGGGGTCCGTGAGAAATCCTGTCGGATGCCAGGACCGACAATGCAGCGGCGACGCCTATCCCGTTATCGGAGCCCAGGGTTGTTCCGTTTGCCTTAACCCACTCTCCGTCTATTACTGTTTGGATAGGGTCGGCTTCGAAGTCATGCTTCTTGTCATTGTTCTTCTGTGGCACCATATCCAGATGAGTCTGAAAAATAACTCCCTGCCTGTTTTCCATTCCTTTTGTAGCAGGTTTCCTGATCAGTACATTGCCTGTCTTGTCCTTCATTGTTTCAAGATTGTGCTTTTTTCCGAATTCAACGACATAATCGACGATCCTTGCTCCTTTTTGGAAGGATGGGGAATTTGTGTTATATCATGGAAATAATTCCAGACCTGCTTCGGCTCAAGTTTTCGTATGTCGCTCATATTCAATATATTTTAAGAAAAAGGATTTTAACATGTAAAAATAGTATTTTTTTGGCAATATATGCAAATTTAGCCTTTCAGGGCATTATAATTCGCCAGCCCGATAGTGCAGTTGGATGAGATTGGATAATAATGCAAAACTTAATCCAAATTAATTTTGAAACTTTGCCCAATAGTATTATTTTAGGGTCACCTTAAATTGGGAATATGTGCAATTACAACAGGCTTTAAACTAATCAGATAGATCTTTAAGTAACAGGATCTGTTTGAATTAACAATCAGGTATAATATCAAATTTTCACAGGATGACATTTTTATATATTGTAATTGCACTGGTTCTGATTTTTGACTTTATCAACGGATTTCATGACTCTGCAAATTCAATTGCAACTATCGTCTCAACGAAAGTTCTGTCACCGGTTGCTGCAGTAAGCATGGCGGCCTTTTTCAATTTCATCGCCTTCCTTGTCTTTGAGCCCAAAGTTGCGCACACGATGGGAAAAGGGGTCATCAATCCCGATGTTGTAAACCTTACTGTGATAGGTTCCGCGCTCATTGCGGCAATAGCCTGGAATTTAGCTACATGGTGGATGGGATTGCCCTCAAGTTCATCCCATACGCTGGTTGGCGGATTGGTTGGCGCGGCAGTTGCCAGTTCCGGATGGAGATCCGTTGTATTCAGCGGGGTTATAAAAATTGTAATTTTCATCGTTATAGCACCGGTTCTGGGCATGGTAATGTCTTTTTTCATCTCAGCTATTGTAATTTATCTGGCAAGGAATCATTCTCCTTCCGGGATTGATAAGCATTTCCGGCGACTGCAGCTGCTGTCGGCTGCCGCTTTCAGTCTCGGTCATGGTGGCAATGATGCACAGAAATCGATGGGAATAATATGGGTGGCCCTTATAGTCTCGGGTCTTGCAACAAAAAACGATCCGATTGCTATCTGGATAGTGCTGTCGTGCCAGGCGGCCATTGCACTCGGCACGCTTCTGGGAGGATGGAGGATTGTGAAAACAATGGGACAAAAGATCACCAAGCTTAAACCATTTCGAGGGATTCTGTGCCGAATCGGCAGGTGCGCTAACCCTTTTCGGGGCTACACACTTCGGGATCCCTGTAAGCACAACACATGTTATTACGGGAGCCATAATCGGAGCCGGGGCAAGAAAGGGAGTATCGGCAGTGAAATGGGGAGTAACAACCAAAATATTCTGGGCATGGATACTCACAATTCCTGTTTCGGCGATTGTCGGTGGAGGCGTGTTCTTACTGCTGAACGGAATATCTAAATTAAATCACTGATATACAATTAATTAAATATAACCATGAATATTGACAGCTTCCTCAAATTTTTTGTACCAAAAGACCATTCCTTTTTTCCCCTTTTTGAAAAAGATGCAAGCAATCTTGTGAAGGCTGCTTATCTGCTCAAGGAACTTATGTCAAGCACGGAAAGTGCATGAATATGAAAGAATCTATAAGGAGATCAGGGAAGTCGAACACATTGGAGATGAGATCACGAACAAGACATACGAACAGCTGAATAAATCCTTCATTACACCTTTCGACAGAGAGGATATCCATGAGCTGACTGCCCATATAGATGATGTTGTTGACCTCATAAACGGGATCAGCAGGAGGATATGCCTCTACAAGCCTAAAAAGCTCATTCCTGTCTATTCGAGGATGGCTGATCTGATATGCGAGGGGGCCAACGAGATCGAAAAGGCTGTCCAGTGCCTGAAAGATCCTGTGGCTAATAAGCGCAAGATTACGGAAGCCTGTGCGAAGGTAAAGGATATCGAGCATCGGGCGGATGAGATCTATTTTTCAGGTGTGGCAGAGCTGTTTGAAAAAGAGGAAAATACAAAAGAATTGCTCAAAAACAACAAGATACTCGAAATACTCGAAAGATGCGTTGATCAGGAAGAGGATGTTACAGATACAATCAAGGCAATATTAATAAAGATGGCCTGACAGGGTACTATACTCAATTAAATCGGCTTGTATTTCTTCATATAACTCCGGACGGGCAGACAAATAATTTCCCCCCGCAGCAAAAAATCTTAAAATTGCTTAATTAACTTGCTATAATCCTGGCAAGTCAGGTGCTTGTTGCAGGAAATACCTCAACAATTCACTGTGTTTTTGGTTAATTATACTTAATTGAATAAACCTTAAACATTTGAATACACGAATCAAATTGATTTTAAAGTCGGTGCTCCTGAGCATTTATCTGCCAGTTGCACTGAATGCCCAGATCCTCAGTGATACGGCTTCCCAGAATCTGGTAAGAAAGAGTATTGGCTATATTTATAACCTGAAATTCAGTGAGTATAGCCAGTCTTTCGAAAAGCTTAAGAATATTTATCCGCGTCACCCCGTCATCTACCTGCTCGAGGGGATGAAAATTTACTGGGAACATTATCCTCTCATAAATCCCACACCAGACAGCTACACTTTTGAAAAGAAAATGAAGGATTGCATTGACCTATGCGAATCTGACGGCAGCAAGTCAGATGATCCTGAGCTGCTGCTTGCAAACCTCTCCGCAAGGGGATTCCTGCTGCTCTTTTATCTCGACAATAACATGACAATGAGCGTCATTCCCCTGGCCACGAGCACATACAGATACATAAGGCGTTCATACGATTTTACGTCAGTCTACCCCGATTTCCTGTTTTTTACCGGACTCTATGATTATACTCGTGTTGTTTATCCCGAGACTTATCCTGTCTACAAACCTGTCGCAATGCTATTTCCGAAGGGCAATAAACAGGAAGGATTGAAGGAACTGAAAAAAGCCGCTGAAAGTTCAATCTTTCTGAGAGCTGAGTCGGCCCTGTTCCTGTCAGGCCTGAATCTGACATTTGAAAAGAATTTCAGTGAGGCACTTGAGTATAGCCGGTATCTTCATGAGCTCTATCCGGAGAATGCCGAATTTCTTGGCTTTCATATCAGGAATTTACTGCTGACAAAGAGATATGATGAGGCTGAAGCGCTTCTGAACCTTTCGCCCGGCTTCACAAATAACCCTTTCTATCAGGCCCAGGCCACAATCTTCACCGGAATACTGAAGGAAAAAAAGTATCATGACGACAAGGATGCTGAACGCTTATATATAAAAGGTATCAGCGATTTAACTCCTTTCAGCTGTTACGGCAATGAATTCGCAGCATATGCATATTTCGGGCTGAGCCGTATAAGCGGCAGAAAATCGGATCCAGGCCTGAGAAAATCGTACAGACGTCAGGCAGAAGAACTTGCAGATGCAAAGGATATAAATTTTGATTAGTCTGACAGGCGCAATCCTCCTTTTTCACTATCATTCCGCTCAATTAACAATATCTTAACACATAATTATTATCATCTATTGATGGAAGCTGAACAACAAATGTTACTTTTGCCCGCTAAAATCAGATTCAGCATGAACAGATGGTTCAGAAAAATCCATGAATGGAGCTTACAATGTGCGAACGCCAAGTGGGGACCGTGGATCCTGTTGCTGGGAGGTATTGCTGACGGCTCATTTTTCCCTTTGCCGGTAACAACGCTCTTTCTTGCATTAAGCCTTTTAAATATAAAGAATACATTGAAGTATGCCCTTTTCCTTACGGTCGGGATTGCAACCGGGGCCACGATCGGCTATCTAGCCGGCCGATATGTATGGCTTGACCCGGGGTTGCAGTTTACAGCTTTTGCCAGGTTCATGACCGACCACTTCCCTGGTTTTTCGGTTGAAGGGTACGGAAGAATACAGGCACTCTTTACCCACTGGGGATCGTGGATATTACTGATTGCAACCGCCACACCCCTTCCTTACGGCCTTTTCTCGGTATCTTCAGGGGTGTTCAACATAAATATTCTGCTCTTCGTTTTGGCTACAATTGCAGGTCATGGGATCAAATACCTGCTGCTTGCATACTTTACAAGAAGAATGGGGCCGGCTGTCAACCGGATAGTTGAATTCGCCTGGAGACCAGTTGCACTGATACCGGCAGCCTGTGTGGTAATAACCCTGGTTGTTCTCAAGGTAATCTGATCTTCCCTCCTCCTGAAATACTCCCCCTGTTTTCATAGGCTCTCAGCCTGTGCCATCAGATACTGCTTTGTTGCCTGCCATAATTCCTGTTGCGCCGATTACCGGATTGCTCGTAACAGAACCTTAATATTTCTGACATATCATTGTAATAATGAGTATCTATTTTTGAGCCTTAAATATTCAGGGAAGAGCTCATCAGGCAGGCACTGAAGGATGAGCACTGCAATCAGGAATAATTACCCGATGAAAGATAGTGAAGTGATACCATCCGTGCTGAGGGGGAAATTCTGGGTGGTCTCCGCCGATATGGGATATGGCCATCAGAGAGCAGTATATCCACTGAAGGATCTGTCGAAAGACTCCAAAATACTAAATGCAAACAATTCTCCGTATGCCTCACCGCGGGAACGAAGGCTCTGGAAGGAGATGCAGAATGCCTATGAACTCATGTCCAGGGCAGGAAAACTTCCGCTGGCTGGGAGACTGATTACAAAAATCCTGGACAGCCTGCTTTATATTCCCGGTTTTTATCCCCTCAGGGACAGGTCGAATTCAACTATTCTGGTCAGGTATTTAAAACAAAGAATAAAAAAAGGTCTGTGCAATGGTATAATTGAGCAGATTAGCAAACCGGTGCTGCCTGTCATAACCTCATTTTATACGTGTGCTATTGCGGCTGAAGCAGCCGGACATGATACTGTATATTGCATTATCTGCGATACTGATATGAGCAGGGTATGGGTAACGGAGGATGCCTCATCGGGCAGCATAATCTATTTTGCTCCTGGCACGAAGGCAGCACAGCGCCTGCATTCCTACGGAGTGCCGGAAAAGAATATCCTCCTGACCGGCTTTCCGCTCCCTGCCGGACTACTTGGCGGCCGAAGCCTGAGCACTCTCAAGCTTAACCTGAGGCGACGCCTGAGGAATCTCGACCCTGCGCAATCTTTTTCTGATCTCTACAGGCACAGCATCAGCGCCTATCTGGATAATGGAAAAGAAATCGCTGCGGATCTCCAATCCTCCGATGCAAATTGCCTGACCATAACCTATGCCGTCGGAGGGGCCGGGGCACAGAAGGAAATAGGAATTCAGATCCTTAAAAGCCTTTCAGGAGATATTCTGCAGAACAAAATCAGACTCAATCTTGTTGCCGGAACCAGACCCGAATTAAGGGACTATTTTTACGAAATCAGGGAACGGATTACAGGAGGAAGCGAAAATGTCTGCATAATATGGGGAGAAGATAATGATTCATATTTCCGGATATTCAACAATTGCCTGCATACTACCGACATTCTGTGGACAAAGCCAAGTGAACTCTCGTTTTACTGCGCCCTTGGAATTCCGGTTATTATGACACCGGCAATCGGTCCGCAGGAAAGGTGTAACCAGGGATGGCTGCGGGAGATCGGAGCCGGAATAAAACAGCAGAACCCTGAATATGCAAATCAGTGGCTGTACGACCTGCTTAAGAAGGGCCGTCTCGCCGAAGCGGCATGGAACGGCTTCCTGAAGGCAAGGAAATATGGGACCTACAATATCCTTGAGTTCCTTGAAACAGGGAGCTTCACCTCCAGCAATGATCCGTTAAAACGGTAACGGGCTAATAATTAACAGATTCTTTACAAAACTGTAACAGTAACCTAACATTGTGAACATACTTTTGACAATGGAAACAGTTAAGAAATGCAATTTTGGGAAAATATCTTTTCATATACCTGAAGACCGGCGGCGGGCATCTTGCTCCTGCAAGAGCTGTTGCAAACAGGATAGCGGCCAGACACAAAACCGGTATAGAAACTGAACTGGTGGACGGATTGTCAGGTTCCCCTGAAATCATAAGGAAATTTATTGAAGACGGATACAAAATCGCAGTTAATAAGGCGGCCTGGACATACGAGCTGCTTTACCTGGTACATAAGCTCAGTTTTGTCTCAAAATTTACTTCGACCATTGTTGCATATTTCATAAAACCCTGGCTCAGAGAATACATCCTTACAAACAGGCCGGGAAAAATCGTTCTATTCCATTTCTTTCTGATAAAACCCGTATATGATATATTGGCAGAACAAAATCTTGATATTCCAGTAATTACGGTAGTCACGGATCCTTTTACCGCTCATCCGATCTGGTTCCTCAGAAAAGACCAGAACTATATTGTATTCAGTGAGCTGCTCAGGGAAAAATGTATAGAGGAGGGAATTGAGCCGGATAAGCTCAGGGTATTTCCCTTTGTTCTCGACAGCAGGTTTTCACCGGCTGTCAGCGAAAGGAAGAAAATAAAAACCCGTGCTGCCCTGGGCTTTAGGAAGGATTCAAGGATCGTCCTGATCATGGGGGGTGGCGAAGGGATGCCAAAAGGGAAAAAAATTCTTAAAAAGATAATCAGAAGGAATATGGACGCCGAAATAGCGATAGTCTGCGGCCGGAATGAAAAGCTTTTTAAAAAAGCTGTCAGACTGAGGGAAAAGCATCAGATAAGCAATCTGAAGATTTTCGGTTATGTCAACTTTGTCCATTCACTGATCGGCATATCAGATATAGTGGTCACAAAATGCGGCGCATCGACAGCAATGGAGATATTGCTGATGGGTAAGATCCCTGTAATAAACAATTATATATGGGAGCAGGAGAAGGGAAATATGGAATTTGTATGCAAAGGCAATATGGGTATTCTCGAAAGAAAGACAGGATCCCTTCCGGATGTAATCAACAGGCTACTGAAGGATCATGATTTTTACAATTCGCTGGCCGGAAACATAAAAAACGCATCGCTCAGAAACGGGGTGGGTCAGGTATCAGATTATATATTACAATTTCAATGACAGCAATAAACAACATTAATTCGCACAGAGAATGAATATTCTTGTATTATCGGATCTGCATATGGATAATTGCGACAATTTCGGGACATTCCAGTGGGACGAGATGGAACTCATCATGCAGATTGAAGGCTTAAGGGATATCTATAATATTGACAGGGTTATTTTCAACGGAGATATATTTGAGCTGCTGAAATACAGGTACGATGATATTGCCAGGGCAAACCCGGTACTTATCCGGTATTTCAGGGACAATGATTTTATCTTTATAAAAGGCAATCATGATATGATGTATGACGGCGGGATTGACCATTTTCAGATCACAAACTCGGCCGGGCAGATCATCCATATCGAGCATGGCCATAATGCCGACTGGTTCAACGGTTCAAAATCCGGACGATCGGTCGGTAAGTTCGCCCTCTCTCTTCTGAAAAAAATGTCGCGTTACAAGATCCTGATGGACATCTATTTTAAAATTGTAGCCTTCGAGGACCAGATAAACCACATTCCGAAGAACTACAATACTCTTAAATACCTCACCTATGCACTTAAGCTGCTGAGGAAATATGATGTTGTCATACTTGCCCATACACATAAGCTGGAATCACATCATACCTATTACCTGAATAAGAAGAAACGGTACCTCAACTGTGGCACCTGTTCGCTGGGAAGGTTTCAGGGAATACTCATGGATACAGAGACCCTTAAATATGACCTGATCAAGGAGACAAGGGAATCAATTAAAAATTCATATCAGCTGTCGTATGCAATTTAGATTCCAGATAGGCATTCTACTCGCTGCGGATCATTGTCAGAACCATTTTGAAGTCCTCAGCAGCCTTTACGGCATGAGAAATATTTGCCGGCATTATGATACTGTCACCTGTTTCCAGGATGAATGATTTTCCCCCTATTATAATCTCTCCTCTCCCCTCCACTACCTGTATCAGGGCATCAAAAGGGGCTGTATGCTCGCTCAGTCCTTCCCCCTTTGAAAATGAGAAGAGAGAGATATTCCCTGTCTGCTTTTTCAGAACAGTCTTGCTCACGATCCCTCCGTCGGAATATCCTATAGAATCCCTGAAACTGAATATTTTCGATTTTTCAAATTCGTTTGAGGACATATCACATGCTTTCCATTAATTAAAAATCCTGAATCTGTCTTCAATCCGGCCGCATGAAATTAATTGGCCGTACCTGTACCGGCCGCCGGCGGAGTTGCACATTTGCCTGGACAGCCTTTTGCTGCTGAAGAAGTACTCTTGCATTCCCCCTTATCACATTTGCCTCCCTTGCAGGTGGCGGGATCACAACCCTTTTCCTTGCATTTTGACTGATCGCATGATTTGGTCTGGGATGCAGTGCCATACTTCATTTTACAGCAGGAGGAAGCTGCGGGGCATTTTGAACAATCCTTCGACATTTCAGTGCCAGCCTTTTTTGTGCCCCGTGGCCCATTCTGCGCATTTACGGCCAGTACAATTACAAATGCTGCTACTAAAACAGCCACGATTCCGGTTATTGCTTTCTTCATATGATCAGGTATTTAATTAAAATGTTCTTCAACTCAAAAATATCAATTTATTGTCAGCGGCGTCACTAATGTTGTCAATATCATAAATTAAGATCAGTGGCTGATATTGGGCAGCTCCAGGCCGTAGCCCTTCTTCCTGTCTTCAGCTTTCAGCAGGAATGCGAACAGCAGTGAGAGTATGCTCAGCGATGTGAACATCACGAGATCATAGAAATAGTTGTAACGCAGGTTCAGACCCGATTTTTCAATTAATCGGATAGATCGCCTCTGATGTTTTTGTCTCAATATCCTTGTAGAAAGAGCTTTTGTTTTCTCCCGGACTGATCCCCGAAAGCACCCTTGCAGTAGATTCCGTTATGCTGCTTTTCAGCTTATCCTTCTCACCTTCTGAAATGGGGGCAGACTCATAAACAGTATTCTGAACAAGTGAGTCGATCGTCCGGCTGCTTGCTTTTTCGGCAAGCTGGGATATCTCCTTGGAAGTGAGGTTGAATGAAGCGGCAGAGAGCACCTGGGAATATGCACTGGCGACTGCATCCTTGACAGCAATTTTATTGGGAGTTACATCGGGGTTGGTTGAATTGAGGACAATGCCCAGCAGGAGGGGAATTATCCACAATCCGATATTCTGGATCCAGAAGATTACTGCATATGCTGTTCCAAGCTGCTTGTCAGGAATGATTTTTGGTACTGAAGGCCACATGGCAGCAGGCACAAGCGAAAAGCCTATGCCGAGTACAATGACCACAGATGCAGCAAGCCACCATGCATTGAGAAACGGGATTGTAAGTATCCCGTGAACAAAAATCAGGATCACTGACCCGATTATCATGATTGTCGCTCCCTTTCCCTTTTTGTCATAGACAGTTCCGAACAGTGGCGTCAGGAATATTGTGCCAAAAGGGAGAAGGGCCGGGATGGAACCTGCAAGATTGGGATTCACATGATATTTATTGATCATCAGGTCAGTTGCATAGAACAAGAAGGGGAATACGGCTGAATAGAACAGTACGCAAAGGATGGCAATATACCAGAACCCCTTGTTCCTGACAATGAACAGGATATCCCTGAGTTCGAAAGCATCTTCATTCTCTCCCGTTTTCGTAAGAGCAATTGAGGCATCCAGCCTTTTATCCATGAATGCGTAAATGATGAAAGCAGTAAGGGCAATCAGCATAAATACAAAGGAGAGGAGGACAGGCGAGGCATAATTGTAAGATTTTGCCAATGGCAGGGCGATCCCCAGGGCCAGAGCTGTTCCGAGACGGGCAATTGACATCTGCATTCCCATGGCGAGGGCCATTTCCTTCCCCTTAAACCATTTTACGATAGCTTTTGATACAGTTATACCACCAGCTTCTGTGCCGACTCCGAAAATTCCAAAACCGATTGCCGAAATGATTACCTGAGTCTTGATCCCGAAAATCATGGCTCCGTCGGGAAATACATGCCTGAGCGCCCAGTAATTCACACCCGTTCCGATTGCCATCATAAGGGTGGAAGCGACACCAGTGAACCGGACACCCATTTTATCGAGTATGATCCCGCTGAAAATCAGCATGAACAGGAACACATTAAACCAGGTATATGACGATGTATAAATTCCGAAATCAGAGCTGTTCCATCCCAGGATGCTCTCAAGCATCGGCTTTACCGGGGAGAGTGCATAATTGAAAAAGTAGGCACCGAACATGGAAAAGGAGACAATAATCAAAGCCGTCCATCTGATCTTTTTAGAATCACGTAAAGTATTGGTGATATGTTCCATTGGTATAACTGTTATTTTTTAATTTATGACCGGTAAATGTAGAAAATAAATTTTATGAAAAAACCCAAATCAATCAGTTATACCGAACTAAAAGTCAGGAATAGCTGTTTTGGGATAAAAGCTCACTACTAAACGGATAAATGGTCAAATTAGCAAGAGATTCTTCGCTTTACTTCATTTCGCTCAGAATCTCAAACTATTAGCCGGACAGTAGTAATAAAAAATATCATATCGGAGAACTTGTAATAAGATTTTCACTTATTTTGCCGTTCTACACAAAATCAAAACTGTTTGAATTCCGGAATGAAATTTGATAAAGATAAAATTATGAAATCACTGTTAATTATTTCATTTGTTTCCCTGCTTGCTATCCCTGCTTTTTCGCAGGCTGCCGCTCCGGCCGAGGGCTCTGCGGTAAAATGGTATACAATACAGGAAGCCGAGAAGATGATCAGTCAGGCTCCACGTCCGCTGTTTATAGATACATATACCGACTGGTGCGGCTGGTGCAAGAAGATGGACAAGGATACCTTCACAAATCCGGTTATTGCCGGGATTCTCAATACAAGGTTTTATCCAGTCAAGTTCAATGCTGAAGGAAAGGACAGTGTCCATTTCCTTGGCAAGACCTTCATAAACGACGGGAAATCAGGCAATGCCCATCAGCTTGCCGTTGCACTGCTGCAGGGACAGATGTCCTACCCAACTGTCGTATTCATGATGCAGAAGGATGGGAATTACGGAGTATCACCCGTTCCGGGATATAAAGCCCCGAAAGAGATGGAGATCCTTCTTAACTTCTTCGCCGACAAGGCCTATGAGACCCAGACCTGGGAAGACTATCAGAAGAGCTTCAAGGGGAAGGTGCAATAATACCGGTTCGGGGTTCGGGGTTCGGGGTTCAGGCTTTGCCAGCCAAAGCCTCGTCGAAGGCTGGGTTCAAAGTTGAAGGTTCAAAGTTGTCATTTCCAGTATGTTATACCCCCTTCAGGGGGCAGGGGGCAAGGGGGCAGGGGGCAATGGGCAGGGGACAAGGTCCGGGGGCAAGGTCCGAGTTTAAGTCAGCTCTTAAGCCCTCCTCCATCCTTTTTACATTTACTTTCCGATAATATAGTTTGCAGGCAGCTGTACCACCTGTCCCAGCTGATACACAAGCTTTCTGGCGTTCAGGTATATATCGCCGCCCATGCTCACCCTCAGGTTGACCATATCGGGCACCCTGTAATAGAGTTTATCGTATACCTGGGCGGCAGGTTCCCCTGTTTGCTTTTTGATAATAGCAAGATCCTTTGTTTTCTGCTCGGGAATGATATCGAGTGTTACGGGGGTTCCACCCTTACCTGCACCGGTCACGGGACCTGTCAGATCCGAGAACTGGAACAGTGCAACCTGCTTCTTGTCGTTATCCCTGCTTGGAATAATTGTATAGGTATTTATTACTTTTTGCCTTATTGTCTTTCCCGTGAACAGTTCCATATATTCCTTCTCCAGCCTGTTCATCTCGTTAATTGACGCATCACTCTGGGGAAAAACATTGGCTTCGCCGGTAAGTATCAGATGCTTTCCTTCCCTGATCTCCATAAGCCTTTTGGCAGCACGCTCAGCAAGCTGGTCGGTTGTGAGTCTTTTTTTCTTCTCAACGACGTATGGTACCCTTACAAACGCTGAGTCGATGGTCAGGCGCTTGTAGGCTGTGTCGCGCTGCACCATATAATACTCGTCAGATCCCATGTCCTGGTTGGAAAACTGATTGATATCCTGTTCATTGGAAAGACGTATGTCACCTGAAGAGCTCATCAGGCCCGGATTGAGGTCAAGGATCAGCCCCTCTTTAGTCAGCGCAAGGACATTTGTCTGGAACAAGGAATTGCTTTGAATAATATAAAACTCCGATGGATCGAGCTCGTCATGTGAACTGACACTGATCCCTTCGATTGACCAGATTTCATTTTCACCTGTTATCACATTATCGAGACCGAGAAGGTCGCTTGCATAGCGGGCATAGGGACCTGGCTTGAGAATTGTTCTTTCAAATTCGACAGTGAAAGTAAACACAGTACGCGGCAGACCGTAAACAATGCTGCCATCCCTCATTGCCTGTGCATCGGAAAGAGGCAGGATAACCTTTTGTGGTTCAGACATCCTTGCCGTGGAGCAAGAAAATGCTGTCACCAATGCGAGCACATATGCTGATATTCCAATAAATTTTGTCATAATTCCTGTTTTTTGTTTCATGGTTAGCTTGCCCTTATTGAGTTAAACGCTTTTCCGAGGCAATTAATTATATCTGATGCAATTATTGATTCATAGCACGATTCGCCTGCCGCTATATCCCCTGCCAGTCCATGCAGGAAAACCCCAAGCACAGCTGCATCCTCAGCTTTCAGCCCCTGTGCGAGCAAAGATAATAAGATTCCTGTAAGAACGTCACCGCTGCCTGCAGTTGCCATCCCCGGATTTCCGGTACTATTGAAGAAGACCCTTCCGTCAGCTGTCGAAATTGATGTATATGCCCCTTTCAGAATTATAGTACAATTCAGCTCCCTGCTGAATTCAATCTGCCTGGCGAGTCTCCGGAATCCGCCGCTGGTTTTGCCTGCCAGTCTCTCGAATTCCCCCGGATGGGGTGTAAGTATTGACCCTGCCTGCAACAGGCTCAGCCATTCCCTGTTGGCAGACAGAATATTGAGGGCATCCGCATCGATAACCATCGGCTTCTTACATTCCCTGAGAAGCTTCAGGAATGCTTTTTGAGTTTCCGGCTCCATACCCAGTCCCGGTCCGGCAGCAACAGCTGTGAAACGCTCAGTGCTGAATGCTTCCGAGATAAAACCTGCTGAAGGATCGGGAATAACCATGGCTTCCGGAACCGATGAGTGC
This sequence comes from uncultured Bacteroidales bacterium, assembly GCA_963756885.1. Classification (GTDB taxonomy): domain Bacteria; phylum Bacteroidota; class Bacteroidia; order Bacteroidales; family VadinHA17; genus LD21. Next base: position 1,277,815 of record CAVWPG010000016.1, on the reverse strand, counting down.
ATTGGCACCGCACCGCCTGAAGGAAGATGGCATGTAAGCAATCCGATGCCCGATCTCAGGGCTGCTCCCGCTCCCAGTATGCATGCCCCTGTTTTTCCTGCCGATCCTGATATGAGAAAGCCATGGCCATACTTTCCCTTGTGGTCAAAGCGCGATCTTCTTCTGAGCTTTGACAAGGCATCCTGCTTTTCCACTAAAGAGTAAGGAGAAGGAAGCTTCCTGACAGCATCGGGATGCAGGCCAATAGGCAAAAGGATCCATTCACCTGTAAAGGGGTAATTTTCGGCAAACATGAAAGAAAGCCTGGGAAACTCGAAGCAGAGTGTATAATCGGCCCTCACTATATTATCCGGTATATTATTGCCGTTATCCTCGCCGAAGAGACCAGAGGGCATATCAACAGCAACTTTCAGACATTCAGATTTGTTTATATTCCTGATCACGCTGGCGGCCAGATCTTCCGGGGAGCGGCTCAGCCCCGATCCGAAAATGGCATCAATAATGATGTCATCACTAGTGAGCACCGGAAACTGTTCTTCACTCCTTATGTAATTAAGCCTGACATCAGTTTCAGATTCGAGCCTGAACCGGTTCTTCTCCCAGTCAGCGGAAACTTTGTCAGAGAAAGCCGTGAAATGAATTTCCACATTATACCGATTGAGTGCAAGCATCCGTGCCATGGCGAGACCATCGCCTCCGTTATTGCCGGGTCCGGCAAAAATCACAGCCTTACGCGACCTTCCGAACATTGAGGTATACCAGGTGAACAACTGACCCGCAGCACGTTCCATGAGATCTATGGATGACACAGGTTCATACCTTATGGTATTACTGTCAATTTCCTTTATCTGTTCACAGGTGAATATCTTCATTTCACTCATTCATGAAACGCAAATTTACACTCTTCGGATGTTATTAAAAACATGAATTGCAAGATTGAGTGAATTTATTTTTCCTGATTTTGTTATTTATAAAAGATTAATATATTTGTTTATTAACATGCTATTCAATTGTTATTCATATTTTTATAAACAATAAAACATCTCTATCCACGATATTCATACGGTTTCAATATAATGTGGGATTATCGGAACTCCCAGGTTTATTTTTTAAAAAGAATCACTCCCCTCCTGCCATACAGAAAACCTGGACAGAAGTGGCTATTTTAAAAAATTCGGTGAATTTGATATGGTTAACTTAAATTAAATTATTGCCCTCTTCCCTTATCAGTCATATTGCATATCAGGAAAACCTGTTGCCCGGACTACAAATAGTGGAATAAATTGACGATTAAAAGCTGGTATTATATGCTTGTAATATAGTCATGCATGTCAAGCGCAATCAGACCGGCCACCAGTGATTGGTAAATTCTGCTATTACACCATTATGGAGAATTATCAGCTTATCTTAATAAGGCTGATATATACATCCAGGACAGAAGATAAAAAGGTCCCTTTTTCCAACATATCATTATCATCTTCCTGGTAGTACCAGTTAATTAAAATTGTATTCCGATTATTCTTTTGAGAAATCTTTATAATTCTTCTGATTGTCTCAAGTAATCGCTTCATACCTTCGCTGTTAATATATTCAAGACAAATTTCGAGGCATGTAGTATCTGCAGGGTCACAAAAATATTCATTTATCCTTTCATCTAAAAGATTAAAGAAATCAGTGGGATATTCATGAATTAGCCGACCTGTTAATTTAATAATCCCTTTAGGGTCAAGAATGACCTCTGGAGTGTTCTTTGTGAGTGGTACTATCTTCTGATAATTTCCCAAAGGATGATCGTTTACAAATATTCGTGTGCGTATAAACGTACACCTGACCTGCGTTCACATATCCAAAGTTACGTTTTTTCCTGATAGCCATCAATTATTTATTTCATTTGCCTTTTCGGCTGGCATTGGCAACGTAAATTTAAAACCGCCCCCTTTCCCTTCTTCTCTTGCACCTAAGTTTTTACCTGCTGCTTTTCAACAAATTCATGCATTTTATTCACATTCCCAAGTCATTACATATTGCATGTCATCAATTGAACCAACATTCCCATGTTTAAGCCAGCTGCCTGATAATCCATTTTGTAAAGAGGTTAATTCAAAATGACATAAAGCAATACCCATGTCAATATCATGCAGTCCTCTTAACTCGTATCTTTCGCTAATTACCTTTTTAAAGAAGTGAAATTCATTCTCAGTTTCTTCAAAAAAAACTCTCCAGGGTTGAGTATTTCCGGATGATGGTGCTAATCTTACCATTTCCAGAGAATCACAGTATTTCTTTACATCCTCAGGAGTAAGAGGGGTTTTTAATTTGTAATTGAAAAACAAATTGTCCCAACTATTTCTTTTTGATGCACTTATAGAAAGTCTTATAATTTTATCCTGATATGACTGCCTGTCGTCAGAATTTCCGATAATAACTATACCTGGTATTTCAAAACCATCTTCAATATCTGCTTCATTAAAATAAGAACTGTCAAAATATCCTACCCAGCAGGTAGCCATATCCATTTCCGTGGCTTTTAATACTACCTTTTCCAAAAGGTACCCATAATTTACTCTTGAATCGATTGAAGATCTTGATGTTCCCAAAATATAGGTATTATGTCCCCTGATCATCCCATAATTAAGTTTCAGTATCTTGTCGCCATTTTTCTTTTCAATGATTCTGAAATTTACAACCTCATTTCCCAAGCCTCTGTTATTTTCAATAATGAAACTTTCGAGGTCTTGCTTATCCGCAAGGATTAATGAGGCATGATTAAATGTCCTGCATGATTTCCGCCTTTTAATTATCTCAATAATGTCCATGACAATCGATACCTGAAGTAAAAGTTATTTTATGTTTTCTGAATTGTAAGTAAAGCAGTCCGGCTAATAAATACCTTTGGTCTTTCAACAATCTCAAATCCGATCTCTTTTGTTTTTGTAATCATTTCCTCAAACGCTTTCTTTGAAACATGGAACTTTGGCTCAATGATGAATATTTTTCCATCTGGTTTTAAAATTGATTTCAATTCGCTCAACAGGTTATCCTGGTTTGGCACTTCATGAATCATATAAAAAACCAGAACAAAATCCACAGCTTCAGTGACCCCAATACTATCGTCCTTACATTTATGTAAATTAATCCTTTGTTCCAATACCGTCATTCTGATCTTTTGCCTAACCTTTTCAAGCATACCCTCTTGTAAATCAGCAGCAATGACCTTTCCTGAATCTTTTAGCATTTTTGCAATTTCAATTGAGAAAAAGCCAGGTCCGCAACCTAAGTCAAGAACTGTCATTCCATCATTAATGTATGGTTTTAATATTTTCTGCGGATTTTGTAATAATCTCCTGACAGAATTATCAAGTCCTACTGAGTATTCTACAGGGCAAACTCTCTTATTGGTATCGCTATCCATATTGATGTTTTATTAAATGTGTTCTAATATCTTCTACAGTTGTACAAAGACTAACCTACTCAACAAATTTATTAAATCCGTTGCTAATCCAAGGACATATATTAATAATTGGCTTAAAAACGGCTCCAGGAGCAGACAGAATTCATTGTAATATGAAATCGTTTATTGTCAGTTTGCTCCGGCGTGAGGTGGTCAGTTTAAACCGGCGCAAGGTGGTCAGTTTGACCGTTTTTTCCGCAGTAGTACCGTAAATAGATTTTTTTATCTTTACCCTGAGAAATGAATTTAAGAGTGCACGATTTAATATTCATAGCAAATATTTTTGCATACAGCTTATATACGGCTTAAGTGTTTTTATACGGTTTTTATACGGTTTCCCAGGATTATTAAAAAATATTAAATAATGAAAATCAATGTTTTAACAGATAGAATAAAATATTCAATGTGCCTATAAAAGATTAAAATATTTGCTCCGTGTCAGAATAATATATTACAAGGCTCCACAAAGATAAAATCCCTTCCGGAACAAATCAATACTCTCATATATAAGTAGTTAAAATCAAATAAAATTTAATTATGCTGAAAAATCATCCCCGGGGCTTAATGGTCGCTTTCTTCTCGAATATGGGCGAAAGATTTGGATTTTACACTATGATGGCAATTCTTGTGCTGTTTCTCCAGGCAAAATTCGGACTTCCGGCTGAACAGGCAGGAACGATCTACAGCTGGTTCTATTTCAGCATCTATGCGCTGGCTCTCGCAGGCGGTCTCCTGGCCGATGCCACAAAAAGGTACAAGCTAGTAATCCTTACAGGCATTATAATAATGTTTGCAGGGTACGTTGTAATGGCTGTGCCCGGGATGAGCCTTACTGTCACGCTGGTGGGTCTGTTTACTATCGCCCTTGGCAACGGTTTGTTCAAGGGGAACCTGCAGGCTGTTGTCGGACAGATGTATGATGATCCCAGGTATTCAAAATTCAGGGATTCGGCTTTCATGATTTTCTACATGGGGATAAATGTAGGCGCTTTTTTTGCCCCTTTTGCCGCTACAGCAATGAGGAACTGGTGGCTCAAAGCCAATGGCTTCCTTCACGATGCGAGCCTGCCTGCGCTTTGCCATCAGTATATCGGCGGGACCCTTTCCAATCCGGACACGCTTCAGCATCTTGCCGACAAGGTCAGTCTTACCGGACCGGTTACAGATCTTGCCGGATTTGCAGCCCGTTACCTGGAAGTTTTTTCCAGGGGCTATAATTATGCTTTTGGGATTGCAGCAGTAGCCATGGTCATATCGCTGATCGTATACTTGCTGTTCGGGAGGCTTCTTCCCGATAAGGAAAAGAAGATTTCAGGTACCGTGGAGAAGGTCGATTTCAAGCCATCGGTGCTTGTCATAGCCGCAGGTGTTATGGGCATTACCGCCTATGCTCTCCACTTCATAAAAAATGTAGGATGGACTTCGGGATTTGCCTTCGGCTTGTTTACAGCATTCATTACATGGATAATCCTCAGCTCAAAGAAAGAGGAGATGGCCCGCATAGTGGCACTGGTCCTTGTCTTCATAGTCGTAATCTTCTTCTGGATGTCGTTTCACCAGAACGGCTTGACGCTCACCCTCTTTGCCAGGGATTATACTGCCAAACAGGTAGGGCCGTTCACAAATATGTTCTTTACCCTCCCCTCCATGCTGGCCGTGGTCGGCTCGATAGCAGGCCTTGTTCTCCTATTCCGCAGGGACAGCAAATCCAGGGCCAGGATTTCAGGAGCCGTGCTTCTTGTTGCAGCACTGTCGTACTCATCCTTCCTTCTTACAGGATTTGATCCTACAACATTGCTTGGCAGATGGCTGACACCATTTGGATCGCAGAATGACATTTCACCCGAGGTATTTCAGTCGTTCAATCCCCTGTTCATTGTGGCTCTTACCTTTCCTGTAATGGCTGCATTTGCCTGGATGTCAAAAAAGGGGATTGAACCCTCAACTCCTAAAAAGATCGGGATTGGGATGATCATAGCTGCCGTAGGATTTATTGTTGTCCTGCTTGCATCGATCGGGCTTCCCTCTCCCTCCTCTCTTGCAGGGGCTCCGGTCAATGAGGCTCTGCGGGTAACCCCGTACTGGCTAATAAGCAGCTACCTGATACTTACAATTGCCGAGCTCTTCCTGAGTCCTATGGGTCTTTCCTTCGTATCCAAGGTAGCTCCCTCAAGGTACCAGGGCCTTATGCAGGGTGGATGGCTGCTGGCAACTGCTGTGGGCAACAAGCTCCTTGTTGTAGGCAGCATACTGTGGGATAAGGTGGCTCTGAGTATTTTATGGATGGTATTTATTATATGCTGTCTGGCATCAGCAGCCTTTATCTTTTCAATCCTTAAAAGGCTTGATAAAGTCGGTAATAACTGATTATTAGTGCCATGGTAATTAGAGCCATTATACACAAATCAGGGTATGAAATGAGCCACGCAATGGCGTGGTGCATACTACAATAAATTTTAAGATATATCCAGGATATTTAGCCGTTAACTGAATAATTAGTTTTGCTAAAATGTATTTAGCTTTTTCTCCATTTTCTTTAATAATTGCTTACCATATAAGAAAATTAGCTGATTATTACTATTTTTGCACTCAATTTCGTGCATCTTGAGAGATGCATTTTTATTATGGAAAAATAACCGATGAAAGTCCTGAAGTTTGGTGGCACATCCGTTGGGTCTCCCGAGCGGATAAGAGGTGTGAAAAAGATAATCGAATCTCAGGATTCGCCCTGTGTGATTGTTGTATCTGCTTTCCAGGGGATAACGGATGAGCTTAAGCAGATAAGCGAGCTCGCTTCCGCGCGCAGTGATGAATACAAGACTCTCCTCGACAAGGTGCTGCTCAGGCATATGGACTATGCCAGGCAGCTGATAACAGGGGAGAAGCGCGACAGGGTGCTTGATGGCATATGCAAATTATTTGCTGATGTTCAGCAGACGCTCAACGGCATTTACCTTCTGAGGGAACTCAGCAGCCATTCACTGGATCAGGTGATGAGCGCCGGCGAGCTGCTCTCCTCGCTTATAATAAGCAATCTTCTGGAAAAGTGTATTCTTCTCGATTCCCGCACCTTCATAAAAACCGACAGTAATTTCGGTTTTGCAAATGTTGATTTCGGGCTGACAAATACATTGATAAACGAACAGATAGTAAGTTCCGAAAAGCATGTTGTGGTGCCGGGCTTCATTGCCAGCAACCAGGACAACGATACGACTACTCTTGGCAGGGGAGGCTCTGATTATTCTGCAGCAATCATCGCTGCAGCAATAAATTCCGAATTGCTTGAGATATGGACTGATGTGGATGGCTTTATGACCGCCGATCCAAAAAAGGTTGACAAAGCCTATGCAATTGAAAACCTCACATACAGTGAAGCCATCGAGTTATCACATTTCGGCGCCAAGGTTATATATACCCCTACCCTTCGTCCGGTATACAAGAAAAATATTCCGATACGGGTGCTGAATACATTTAATCCATCATCCAGGGGAACGATAATCAACAGTAAATCGTCTGACGACAATATAAGTCCGATAAAGGGTATTTCCTCTATCGACCACATCGACCTGATAACTCTTCAGGGTACTGGCATGGTGGGTGTTACAGGTGTTTCCATGCGTCTTTTCGGAGCACTTGCCCGACAGAACATAAATATAATTCTCATCACACAGGCTTCATCGGAGTACTCGATAACCTTTGCTGTCACGCCTGCCGATTCGGGATTGGCAGCATCTGCAATCCACGAGGAATTCACGAACGAGATAGTCCACAACCGTGAACTGAAGGTGCATATAGAAAAGAATCTTTCGATTATCGCAATTGTCGGGGAGAGGATGAAAAACACCCCCGGGATCTCCGCAACGCTTTTCAAGGCACTGGGCAGAAACGGGATCAATGTGATTGCAACAGCCCAGGGATCGTCCGAGCTCAATATTTCGGTTGTTATAAAGAACGAAAGTCTCAAAAAGGCACTGAATGTAATTCATGACGGCTTTTTCCTGTCAAGGATAAAGGAGATGTATCTTTTCATTGCCGGTACCGGCCTTGTCGGATCCAGCCTGCTGAAGCAGCTTCAGAAGCAGCAGTCCAAGCTTCTGAGCGAGCACAGTCTCAAGGTAAACCTTATGGGTGTGGCCAATTCGAGGAGGATGGTCGTTGATAAGAGGGGCATATCCCTGGAGAATTACAGGGATTCCCTGAAAAATGACGGTGAAAAGGGAGACATATCCGGCTTTATACAGCAGATGACGCGCATGAACCTGAGGAATTCGGTTTTTATTGACTGCACTGCCGATGCTGCAGTGGCCTCCAGGTACGATGAGATTCTTTCAAGATACGTGTCTATTGTTGCAGCAAATAAAATTGCCTGTTCCTCTGATTACAATTACTATCAGAAGCTGCGCAGCATTGCCATTGAACGGGGTGTCAGGTTCATGTATGAGACGACGGTAGGCGCCGGTCTTCCCATTATTAAAACAATAAATGACCTTGTCCTCAGCGGCGACAGGATACTCAGGATAGAAGCTGTGTTATCGGGGACCATGAATTTCATCTTCAATGAGCTGAGTCCCGAGACCCCTCTCAGCAGTGCCATACGTAAGGCAAGGGAAAAAGGATATTCGGAGCCTGATCCGAGGGTTGACCTGAGCGGGACCGATGTTGTGAGGAAAATCCTGATCCTTGCCAGGGAAGCAGGCTACTGTATGGAGAGCAAGGATGTCGAGGTCTTTAAATTCCTTCCCGATGAATGCTTTGAGGGCGATCTGAATGATTTTTTTGAGAAGGTCAAAAAATATGACGCTGAATTTGAGGAAAAGAGAAAGGAGCTGGCAGGCCAGAACAAGAAATGGAGGTTCTTTGCAACTCTTGAAAAGGGGAAAGCCCGCGTAGAGCTTCTCACAATCGGAGCCGAGCACCCATCCTTTAATCTCGAGGGGAGCAATAATATAATACTCTTCACAACTAACAGGTACAACGAGCTCCCCATGGTTATAAAAGGATATGGCGCCGGGGCAGAGGTTACTGCTGCGGGAGTGTTTGCAGACCTGATGAGGGTAGTAAATGTTTAAATGTCAGATATTTTGAAGAACCGTTCATATTTTTCGACAAATCAGAAATCGGAAAAGACATCGTTCCGCGATGCCCTGCTGAAGGGTCTGGCTCCCGACGGCGGTTTGTATATGCCCTCCTCCCTCCCGCTGATTTCGGGTGAGGAGCTCTCAAGCTTTGCAGATAAGGAATATTTTGAAATAGCCTATTCGGTACTTGACAAAATTATTGGCAACGAGGTGAATGGAGATGTATTGGCTGAACTCTGCAGGGATGCCTATTATTTTGATGTACCCATTGAGACAGTTCCCGGTTCCGGGCATATATTAAGGCTCGACCGCGGACCCACTGCTTCATTCAAGGATTTTGCGGCGCGCATGATGAGCAGGCTCATGCAGCATTTTCTCTCCATTGAAGACCGCCGGCTAACAATTCTCACTGCCACCTCCGGAGATACAGGAAGTGCAGTTGCGAGCGCCTTTTACGGGTTGCCTAACATTAACGTTATAATACTTTTCCCTGCAAATGAGGTGACCGCGATGCAGAGAAAACAGATGACAACCCTCGACGGGAATATAAGGGTTATAGCGATCGACGGGAAATTCGATGATTGCCAGAGGCTTGTAAAGCAAGCCTTTACAGATCAAAGCCTTGGATATATCCCGCTGTCGTCGGCTAATTCCATAAATATCGGAAGGCTGCTGCCCCAGTCGGTCTATTACTTTTACGCATGGTCGAGGACAGCCGGGAAGAGAGGGAAGAGGGTTGTATTCAGTGTCCCCTCCGGCAACTTCGGGAACCTGATGGGAGGCCTTATAGCCAGGGAGATGGGGCTCCCCGTTGAGCGGTTCATTGTAGCCACAAATGAGAACGATGAGGTACCTGAATTTATCCGCACAGGAATTTACAAGGCCATTGTGCCGTCGCTCAACTGCATTTCGAGCGCCATGAATGTGGGCCATCCGAGCAACCTGGCCAGGATCGTTGCCCTCTATGGCGGCATGATGGATGAGAGAGGAGCGATCCTCAGGGAACCTGACATGAACAGGATGAGGGAAGAGCTTTACGGCGTCAGTGTTACCGATGATGAAACGAGGGAAACAATTTCAGGGATGTTCAGGGATTACGGAATATTACTGGAACCCCATGGTGCCATAGCATGGCGCGGATTGACTGAATATCCGGGCCACATGATCGATGCTGATCCAGACCTTTTCATTGCCCTCGAGACTGCCCATCCGGCTAAATTTCCGGAAGAGCTTGTACGGATAATTAAAACTGAACCTCCTCTTCCCGGCTCATTGGCAGGTCTGGAATCAAAAAACGAAAGCTATACGAGGCTTGAAAATAATTACGACAAATTCAGGGAATTTATAATAAGGCATTTTTAATAAGGCTAAGCGGCAAATTATGTATGTGATATGTTCTGACCTCGAAGGGGTATTCGTACCTGAAATCTGGATAAATGTTTCCCTCCATACCGGTATTGAGGAACTGAAGCTCACAACAAGGGATATCAGCGATTACGATGTACTGATGCAGGGACGGCTTAAATTGCTCCGTCAGCACAAACTTACCCTGCACGACGTGCAGAAGGTCATCTCAGGGCTGCGGCCCCTTCCGGGCGCTGTTGAGTTCGTGGAATGGCTGCGTTCCTGCGCACAGCTGATAGTAGTCTCAGACACCTTTATAGAGTTTGCCGGGCCACTTCTCGGGCAGCTTGGAAGGCCTACCCTGTTCTGTCATCACCTTACGACTGATAGCTCCGGCAACATAACAAATTACAATCTCAGACAGAAAGACGGGAAAAAAAAGGTTGTCGAATCGCTCCAGAATCTCAACTACAAGGTCATCGCCATCGGAGATTCATATAACGACCTGAACATGCTTCGTAAAGCAGATCTCGGAATTCTCTTCAATGCACCGGCAAATATCATTGAGGCCAACAGGGACCTTTCGGTCGTCGGGTCTTACGATGAGCTCAGGAAGGTCATATCAGGCTTACTTAACGGCGAGAAATAGGAAATCCTTCTGATAAAAAACATTTTTGTTTATCATTTTTTCGGGCATACAGGTGTTTGCAATAATATTTTTCTATTTTTACCTAAACTGAAATTTAAGCCTGATCGCCATGAAATTACCGCCATCCTCCAGAAACTGGCTGACAATCATCGGATCTATAATTGCAGCGATAAACCTTATCCTGATACTCCTTCTGTTCGTAATCTCAACGATTTTCAACAAGGGAAATACAAACCTTGGACTTTTTATTTACATTATTTTGCCTGGGTTCCTTCTTCTGGGGCTGCTGATGATCCCTATAGGCATGATTCTTGAGAGGAAAAGGATCTTCAGGAAACTTGTTCATGAAACCGCCAGGCTTCCATATATAGATCTGAATGATCCGAGCCACAGAAATGCATTTGTGATCTTCACGGTAATTACGATCATCGTACTGTTTCTTTCCACACTCGGAAGCTTCAAAGCCTATCATATAACCGAATCGGTTGAATTCTGCGGCACCCTGTGCCACACTGTAATGGAGCCCGAACACACTGCCTATCTGAAATCACCGCACGCCAACGTCGCATGCGTTGAGTGCCATGTCGGCTCCGGCGCTTCGTGGTATGTAAAATCCAAGCTCTCAGGCCTGCATCAGGTATATGCTGTACTTACAAACAGCTATCCAAGGCCGATCGAAACTCCGCTTCATGATCTCCGCCCTGCAAGGGAGACCTGTGAGAGATGCCACTGGCCGCAGAAATTCTATGCAAGATCGCTGTGGACCAACAAGTATTTCCTGGCAGATTCCATAAATACCGAATGGGATATTGTGCTTCAGATGAAAACCGGTCCTGAATACAGTGGCCTGGGACTCAGGGAAGGGATCCACTGGCATATCAATCCGGCGGTGAATATCGAATATATTTCCGAAAACGACAAGCGTGAGAACATTACCTACGTAAAGTATACAAATAAATCGACAGGAAAGGTTACAATTTACAGGGACGAAAACAACCCTGTTTCAGACAGTCTGATATCGGCATCGTCTGAAAGGACAATGGACTGCATTGATTGCCATAACAGACCTTCCCACAATTACAATTCTCCCTCCGTATACTTCAATAAGGCCATGATCACAGGGGCAGTTTCAAAAAGCATCCCTTTTATTAAAAAGGCTGCCATGGACATCCTGAGGGAAACATTTACAGACAGGGACACGGCCCTGATGAAAATTGATGAGAGCATCACCTCCTTCTACAAAACCGGGTACAACGATTATTATGAGAACAACAAGGAACTGATACATACTGCTATTGCGTCTGTACAGAAAGCTTTCGCACAGAATACCTTCCCTGAAATGAAGGTTGCATATGATAAATACCCGGAACACATAGGACATCTCGAATCGAATGGCTGCTTCAGGTGCCATAACAATTCTTTCAAGTCGGAAGACGGACGGGTAATTACCCGAGGACTGCAATCTTTGCCACACTATTGTCGGTCAGGGCACACCCTCCGCGATGACATATACCAACATCAGGGAAAACCTTGAATTCCAGCACCCTGTAGACATAGGAACAGCATGGAAGGAAGCCAATTGTTCAGAATGTCACCTCTATTTGTACTAGTATATGAATATAATACGTTATAGCACCAATATCCAAATAGCTTATAAATAGAATGAGAAGATCCCTCCTGTCCCTGATACTTTTGCTCTTTCCCTTTCTGTTGATTCTGTGCCAGGAAGATCCGTCAACACTTGTGAAGAACGGGGAACCGGCCCCGCTGTTTAAGTGTAAAACAATTGACGGGAAATAATTCGACCTGTCCGCTGAAAAAGGGAGGATCGTAATGATAAATTTTTTCGCTACCTGGTGCGGGCCATGCAATAAGGAACTGCCAGTGCTTCAGTCAAAAATCTGGGATAAGATACAGGAATAATAAGGATTTCGCCCTTATTATCATTGGCAGGGAACATAGTGAGCAGGAAGTGAAGGATTTTGTTCAAAAACATAATTTTACGATGCCGTTTGCCGCCGATCCGGCACGTGAAATTTTTAAGCTGTATGCAAGCCAGAATATTCCAAGAAATGTAATTGTAGGAAAAGATGGGAGGATAATGTACCAGAATATTGGCTTCACAAATGAAGAATTTGAATAAAATTGAAAAATTACTCTCAGAATCTATAAAATAGAAATATGAAATCAACTTTGACAAGAAATCGTCTTGTATCTGCCTTGCTTACCCTTATCAGGGTCCTTATTGGATGGCAGTTCCTGTATGAAGGAATAATAAAAATCACAAACCCTGCCTGGACAGCACGCCCCTTCCTTGAAGGCTCGCGATGGATTTTCGGCGACCTTTTCAGGTGGATGATATCGGGGAATACGGGCATGTGGCTCGTCGACACTGCAAATGCCTACGGACTTACCCTTATAGGTATAGCCCTTATTCTCGGCTTGTTCACAAGGCTTGCAGCCTGGGGAGGCGTTACCCTGCTCCTGATGTACTACATAGCCTATCCTCCCTTCGGGGGATACAGTTACGGTTTCCCTTCGGAAGGGAGCTATCTCATTGTGAACAAGAACATGATAGAACTTTTTGCACTGATACTGCTTGCTTTAACAAATGCAGGCATTTATTACGGGATAGACGGACTCAGAAGGAGGAATAAAAATGTCCAGCCTTCAGGCCCCGCGAAGGAGCCGGCAAATGAACCCGATGAGGTTCATGAGCCCAATTCAAGGCGTGAATTGCTCAAGGGGCTGGCCGGGATACCAGTTCTTGCCGTCTTTTCAGGTGCTCTCGCAAGAAATATGGCACAGTTGGGACCTGATGCAATGTCAGGCGCTACAATAAAGGTTGACTTCAAGCAGCCGAAGGATCTTAAGGGAAAGCTTCCCCAGGGCAAGCTTGGAGATATTCCGATCAGCAGGATGGTGCTCGGTTGCAACCTGATAGGAGGCTGGTCACATGGCCGCGACCTTATCTATTCCGACAAGCTTTTCAAGGCCTACAACAACGAAAAGAAGATAATCGAGACCCTGTATCTTGCTGAGCAGGCCGGCATCAATACCTCTTTCATGGTTACCCAGTACTATGATACTTTCAACAAATATAAAAGCATATATAACAGCAAAATGCAGTCGATATGCCAGGCCATGCTCCCCGACAATGATTTCTTTTCGAATATCAATATGGCCATAGATGCCGGTGCAACAGCCATATATATCCAGGGCGGAGAAGGAGACAGGTATTGCAACGCCGGAAAGGTGGACATGATAAACAAGGCTGTGGAGTATATAAGGAAGAATGGCTTCATGGTGGGCTTCGGTGCTCATTCAATTGAGTCGGTCAGGACAGTTGAAAATGCAGGCATCCCTGTCGATTTCTATGTAAAAACACTGCATCACGATAAGTACTGGTCAGCCCATCCGATTGAAAACAGGGTTGAATACAGCGTAATAGGGCCTACATCACCCGACCACAACCAGCAGCATGAAAATATGTGGGACCTCTTCCCGCAGAAGACTATTGAATACATGAACGGGATTAAAAAGCCATGGTTCGCATTCAAGGTACTTGCAGCCGGAGCAATAGAACCTGCAGAAGGCTTCAGGTTTGCGTATGAGAACGGAGCTGACTTTATATGCGTCGGGATGTTCGATTTTCAGGTCATCGACAATGTAAACACAGCCTGTGCCACGCTTGAATCGCTGAACCGGAGGGAAAGAGCCTGGTTCGCGTGATCCGCGGCAGACTATTTAAGAATCTCTGAAGTATAGGTATCGGCAATTGCGGCCTGGTCCTTCGAGAGCCCGGATATTGCTATCATCAGGTTATCCTTCCAGGCAAGGAATATGGTTCCGTTGTAGCCATCGGAAAGGACATATTTTCCGCTTTCTGATTCAAGCGCCTCGATCCCTGTTGAAGAAAGGTATGCCTGTGCCTGCTTCCATGTCTCCCCGGGTGATTTGCTCTCGAATATGAAAAGAGAGAAGTTGTCCGGCCCCGATTCGTAATTTGCCTTGAAGCCCTTGTTCAGGAACTTGTGGCCCAGTACACTCTCATTTATATACATCTCCTCATTGACCTTTTTTCCTGATGAGGGGAAAAGCGCCAGGACAGGTGGCATTTCTGTGCTGCCTTCAAGCACTCCTGCCACCCTGAGTGACAGGGTCTGTATATCCTGCAAGGTCCTGGCGCTTTTCGAATATGTCCTGATCTTCACATAATAGTTTCCCTTGAAGAAATTTATCGCCCCTTCCGCGCTGTATCCCTGAGCCCCAATCTGCATGAATTTGAATGATGGTGACCTTTCTGTTGAATAAATACCGAAAGCCATTGTATGGTCCCCATGCCTGTAAATCTCAAGCTTGATTACATTTTTGCCCTTCCTGTATTCGGCAACATGGAGATCCTTGAATCCATAGGCCAGATAATTCTCAGCCGCCCCATCTATAAAATCCCAAAGATTCTCCGGACCAAACACTTGAAAATCAGTATTTATCTTGTAGCCTGAAAGCACCGGAAACTGAATATCCTGGGCTGACAGGGATGCTGTTGCAAGAATCAGTGAGAATAAGAAAATTTTTTTTAACATAATGAGTAAGTTGGGTTAGGAAATGGTGAGTGCGTCGTGGGCAAAGTTATTTCAGATTTCTAATCCTTACCTCAATTCCGGAATTTTTGAGCAGTTCGACTATCCTGCCGGTATCGGTAGTACCGAAATGGTAAGGGTACAGGATTGCAGGCCTGAATGCCTTTGCAGCATCGGCAACCATTTCAGGTGTCATTGTATAGGGCAGGTCCATGGGAAGGAAGGCTATATCAATATTTTTAAGAGCCTTCATTTCAGGCGTGTTTTCAGTGTCTCCAGCAATGTATATCCGTTTTCCCCCGAATGTAAGTATATATCCGAGCCCCACTCCTTTGGGATGAAATGGTTGTCCCGGAGCTCTCTCATTAACAATATTATAGGCAGGTATTGCATCAACTGTCAGCATGCCCGTATTGCGGCTGTCTCCGGCATGCATGGCTATGGCGCCGGGAACCTTCGCTGCAGCAGCCTCGTTGCAAAGGATTATAGTTCCGGGCTTTTTAAGCTCATCTATGAGCGACTTATCAAGATGATCATAATGTTCATGTGTGACAAGGATTATATCTCCCTTAGGCATATTTTTATAGCTGCCAGAACTTTTTACGGGATCGACATAGACAATAAGATCCTTCATCCTGAACATCAGCGATCCATGACCGATAAAATTGAGTTCCACGTTGCCTGCAGCAGTTTCAAAGTTATCATGTGCAGGAACACTCTGTGATTTGGCCTGAAAAATCATTGCAGTAATTATTAAAGTTAAAGTAACTCCCAGGACTCTGTAAAAGGCACAACGCATCATGGCTTCATATTTATTCTTGATTCCATAAAATTAGTAAAATTATTTTACTTGTGACTGCTGATGAATACAGGCTGCTCCTGTGGCAGGAAGGGGAAAAAGAGACAGCTGCAGGCATCACCTGGAAGTTAACCAACTCACGGTGTCACCATCATATTGGCACCGTTCATCAAATAAAACGGCGATGAAATCAATAGTTTCTAAATTTTTAATAACTTGCCTCCAGAATTTAGGGTTAGATGTTAATTAATTAACATTGATGCGTTTAGGGAAATATAAACGGGTATTTTTATTATTGGTTCTCCTGTTTTTTTCTGCATCATCGTTCGGACAGACAGGATTAAACCACATTTATCATTTTGACGGTGATTCGGCAAAAAGTGAAATCATTCCCGGCAATCAGTCGCTGACGATTAATTATGCAATTCATGAGCTGGACATAACCGATGCCAGCAACAATAGCGGCTCGTTCTACAGGATCTCTGTCCCGGGCCATATTTCCTCATCCGGTCCCGGAAAGCCGGAACTGCCCGTTTTCAGCAGGATAATAGCTGTTCCGGAGGGTTATCGGTATACTGTGAGGATCTCCGATATTAAATCTTCGAGGATTTCACCCTCGCGGATGAAGTTCAGTGGTTTATTATACCCCGCCCAGGAGGGTGAGACAAAGGCTGAACAGCAGGCAGACAGAAAGTTTACAATTGACAGGGACTCATATGCAGCAAGCGGCTTCATTCCGTCTGACACTGTCAGGATAGAACCCCTGGGCCGGGTCAGGAACAGAAGTATGGCGAACCTGTTCATTTCTCCTGTTCACTACAATCCACGGAAGAATGTAATAGAGGTTATAACATCGATGAAGGTGGAGATCTCTTTCGCATATACCAAAAATTCAAAATCCCTTTCACTGCAGCCTGAATCAGAGCTTTTTGCCAAAGCTCTCGACAAATCGCTCCTTGATTACAATCCAGGGGATGTGGTCCCCGGATATTCAACGAAGCCCGTTAAAATGGTGATTCTGACAGACACCGCTTTCAGGAAGCAGCTCCTCCCCTTCTACAAATGGAAAACACAGAAAGGCTTCAGGCTTAAGATACTCTACAGGGGAGCAGGTCTGGCGGGCAACAGCTATACTGAATTGAAGGATACACTCACAAGGATATACAATTCAGCTTCAGCGGACGATCCTGCTCCGGAATATCTTCTGATAATTGGCGATGTGACCCGCATACCCAAATCTGATGTAACTGGAAATATCTCCGATATGTACTATGGCGAATTTGACGGAGGGGGCGACTATATGCCGGATATGTTCATAGGAAGGATACCAGCCGCAGATACCGCCGAAGTAAAAAATGCGGTGGATAAAATCATTCAGTATGAGAAATTCCAGTTTGCCGATTCAAATAAATTTTACAGCAGGGCCCTGATATCTGCGGGTAACGATGCAACCTATTCTGTCAATATGAACGGGCAGTTAAGCTATCTCCTTGATAACTTTTTTAAAGTCCCGAACAAGATAGATGAATATCACTTTTACTATCCACAGTCTGCACAGGCTGGCGTCGAGGATTCAATAAAGAAGCTCTTCAGAAAGGGAATCTCAGTCGTAAACTACACTGGGCACGGAGATGCAACGGGATGGCTTGACCCTGCAATTAAGGCTCAGACAGTCGATTCCCTGAAGAACAAAAACATGTATCCCCTGATCATTACGAATGCCTGCAGAACAGCACAGTTCAGTTCTGCCGGATCATTCGGCAACAGGATGGTACTTTCAAGGGAAAAAGGGGCCATAGGCTTCATAGGCTGCTCAAATGATTCCTATTGGGATGAGGACTATTTCTGGGCAGTCGGTGCCGGTCCGGTCACCCTGAAGCCTGATTACGAGAGTACCGGACTGGGAGCTTTCGACAGGCTGTTCCATCTGAAGGGGGAATCGCCATCAGAGTGGTATTATACAATGGGCCAGATAGTCTATGCCGGGAATATGGCTGTAAGCGCCAGTACATCCCCACGGAAAAAATATTACTGGGAAACTTACAATCTTATAGGTGATCCAAGTGTCATCCCTATAATAAGCAAACCGGTCCCGCTGGCCATATCTATTCCGGATACTCTTCCCAACGGGATTAAGTCGCTGACACTGAATTCAGTGCCCTATACATATCTGGCTGTCTCACATGCCGATACATTATGGGATGCCTCCTTTGTAAGTCCTTCGGGCTCCATCGAGCTAACAATGCCAGGATTATCGAACGATTCATGCCTGATGGTCGCATCAGGCCAGAATAAGATCCCGGTAATAAAGACCGTCAGATTTTCAAACATCAGGGGAGAGTTCATAAACCTCTCCGCAAGCTCGGTCAATGACAGCCAGGGCAATAACAACGGCAGGGCCGATTTTGGAGAATCGTTCTATCTTAGCGTAAAGCTCAGCAACCTTGGTCTGACCGACGCAAGCAACCTCTATGTAAAAGCCTCATCGGCCTCCGGGCTTCTTTCAATTACAAAAGATTCCGTATTTGTAGGAACGCTTGCCGCCAGGGCTGAAAAGACTCTTGCAAGCGATCTTGAAATGACAATATCAGGAGATGTTCCTGACATGGGGATCGTGACTGTGGATCTGATGCTGAAGGACTCAAGGACGGAGAAGCATTACAGCATTGACATATGTGTACATGCCCCTGATCTCTCGATAGCCAACTGCATCGTAAACGACACAATCGAGGGCAACAGGAATGATGTTGCCGATCCCGGGGAAACTTTTTACCTGATCTTCAAGGTTCTCAACCAGGGCAGCAGCAACATATCAGGGCAGTTCCATGTAACAAGCAACAGCTCCGACCTGTCGATCCTCGATCCGGATATGAAATCAGGAGACCTTAAATTCGGGGAATCGGTTGATATTCCTGTAAAAGTAAAACTCTCCGAATCAGTCGCAACAGGAAGCTTTATCTCCCTCTCTTCAATGCTCGACTGCAGTCCCTATATATTGAACAAGGATTTCTCGTTCCGGGTAGGAAGGATAAGGGAAAGTTTTGAATCAATGAATTTCAATGTTTTCCCCTGGATCAATGTGAGCAAGGTTCCATGGATTATTATCGGAACCAACCCGTACGACGGGGTTGCATCAGCCAGATCCGGGGCCATTCCTCACAATTCAAGCACTTCCCTGATAATAAGAACAATGCTTGCAAGCGATGATACTATTAAATTCTACTACAAGGTCTCTTCGGAACCGACATATGATAACCTCACTTTCAGGGTAAATGATAATGAAGTAATGAAGCAGTCAGGCGAGATTCCCTGGACACGCCTAGCCGTACCAGTGGCGGCCGGACCGAATATCCTGGAATGGAAGTACAGCAAGGATCAGTCGGTTTCAAGCGGAGCAGACTGTGCCTGGCTCGACCTCATTGATTTCGCCGGATCCGGTCAGGTAACCTACATTGCAAAGGATCTTGAGGTTGCAAGGATCGTTTCTCCCGTTCAGAAAAACAGTTACGGACAGGAGACAGTCAGTGTGAAGGTGCTCAACAGGGGAAAGGATCCGATCAGCGGATTCAATCTTGCCTACAGGATTAACAATAGCGGAGGGCCCGTTGCCCAGTCATTTGACAATGTTATTTTGCCCTATTCGGATACAACGACTGTATCATTTTCAACTAAGGCAGATCTTTCCAGGGTAGGCGAATACAGTATTGTCGCTTATGCCTATAATAACAATGACGATTTCATATTCAATGACACAGCAAGTATTTATCTGGAAAACAACCACCTGGCCGATTCCATGAGTATTTATCCGAATCCCTTCACCGATAATTTCACATTACACCTTCAGACCTCTGCAGATGACTACCTGACAATCTCCATAGTGAGCAGCACAGGTGCAAAATTATACGAAACGCAAAGGGAAATATCCACTGGGCTGAACAGCATTATAATGTCGTGCCCGGCTCTTCCTCCGGCGGTCTATTTTATACGGATTAAAGGATCCTCTCATGACAGGACCCTTCGGGTCATCAAACTGAAAAAATAGTTCTAACTTTATCCATTGAATTTCCTGGTTCAAAATAATGGATCCTATGGTACCTACACGTGAAATGGCTCTTGATTTATTCAGAAAGTACAACAAATCGGAGAGTCTGACAAAGCATGCCCTTGCTGTGGAAGGGGTGATGAGATATATGGCACAAAAGTCAGGTGAAGATGTTGAAAAGTGGGGCATAATCGGGCTGATACACGACCTTGACTATGAGATGTATCCCGACCGGCATTGTATAATGACAAAAAAGATTCTTGAAGAAAACGGGTGGCCGGAAGAATATATTAGGGCTGTGCTCAGCCATGGCTGGGGCCTTGTTACCGATGTGGAGCCTCAGACAAGGCTTGAAAAAACCCTTTTTGCCATGGATGAGCTCACGGGGCTGGTCACTACAAGCGCCCTCGTACGCCCTTCCAGGAGTGTCATGGACATGGAGGTCAAATCGGTCAGGAAGAAGTGGACAGACAGGAGGTTTGCCGCCGGTGTCGACAGGACCGTTATAGAAAAGGGAGCCGGTATGCTGGGGGTATCTCTCGAGGAGCTTATTTCGGATTGTATTTCAGGGATGAGGACTATCGCCGGCGAGATCGGCCTTAAAGGCAACATTCCGGCCTGAGGGTGCGGTTTCGGGAATAAAAAAACAAAAAGGGTGCCTGTCAGGGCACCCTCTTCATATTATATCATGCCAGCGATCTATGCAGGCATTTCAGGCAATGTGAAGCCCGGCCTGTATGTGTGTTTCACCATTTCGGCAGCGAACTGTTTTGCATTCATCGGTTCAGTCCATTTCCTGTCGAATTTCGGATCACCGTCTGTAATTGTAAAGTTATCGGAGATACATATTTTAAGTGTATCGGCGTCGCTGATATTTGTGAATTCCATTCTTTCGCCATTCCACTGAAGCTCTTTGTTAAGACCCTGCAGCCTGACGGCAAGAACACCCATAACAACCATTTCGTTGAACGGACCAGCTTCCGAAAAATCAGATTTGGATTTAACCCTGCTTTCAGGACTTTCCTTGCATGCACGTACCCAGTCCATCTCGTGACCTCCTTCCATTGCGTTGGCAACTCTCCTTTCAGTCTTGGGCGCATTGGGTGTACGTCCTGACAACAGCCATGGGCGAACGCCATAGCATCCACATATGAGAGTATCCTTTGATCCATGGAAAATAACACCGCCGCCGGCATCATTCATGTTCTTACCGGCAGGCCAGCCAGCGGGCTTCGGAGGCTCCAGGCCGCCATCGTACCAGGTAACCGTAACTTCGGGATATTTTACTTTTGATCCCTTGGGAGCAACTCTCTCAGGATATACAAGATTGACCATCTGTGCATTGGGAGCACAATCGGTAAGAAGAAGGGTGGAACTGCCCTGTGCCCTTATCGGATACTGCAGTCTCAGCCCCTTGAAAACCGGATGAAGAATATGGCAAGCCATATCGCCAAGGGCTCCTGTTCCAAAATCCCACCAGCCTCTCCAGTTCCATGGTGTATAGATGTGATTATACGGCCTCATTTTGGTCGGCCCTATGAACAGATCCCAGTTGAGTGTATCGGGAACCCATTCTCCGGGAGGAACATTCAATCCCTGTGGCCAGATGGGACGGTCTGTAAAGGCTTCAACCCTCTTCACCTCCCCTATCTCTCCGTTCTGGATCCATTCTATTGTAAGATTCACACCCTCATCGGATGAACCCTGGTTACCCATCTGGGTGGCAACTTTATACTTGGCTGCAAGCCCGGTCAGCAGCCTCGACTCGTAAACCGAGTGTGTAAGAGGCTTCTGAACATATGCATGTTTACCCATAACAATGGCATTTGATGCTGCAACAGCATGGGAATGGTCAGCAGTGGCTACAATTACTGCATCAATCGACTTGCCCATTTCATCATACATTTTCCTCCAGTCCCAGAATCTCTTAGCATTCGGATTTGCATCAAAAACTTTCTTGGAATATCCCCAGTCAACATCGCAAAGTGCAACAATATTTTCGGTTGGTGCAACATGCTTGAGGTTTGAATTCCCCATCCCCCCTATACCGATTACGGCAATGTTCAGCTTGTCACTTGGAGCCCTGTGGCCGAAACCACTCATAACAGAGCCTGGGATTATTGTCAGACCTGCAGCAACAGCACCGGTTCTTTCGATAAATGACCGGCGTGTAATGTTTTTACTATTCTCTTTCATTGTCAGGTAGATTAAAATTTAAATTATTCCGATAAAATTAATAATTATAATATTAAATTAGAATATTATTAAAGCATATTTAACATTGGGAAGTTTGAGGTCTGCTGACCCCAATCACAATTCCCGGATCCAGATATTCTTGTAGGCAACAGGGTTTCCGTGATCCTGAAGCACCAGGCTTCCCGGTCCGTGCTTCTTCACGAAATACTCAGGGATCCCGATATAAACAGTTGGCCCTCTTAAACTTACATTATTCTGCACAAGAACCCCGTTATGAAGGACGGTCACCCTTGGCGGGGTATAATAGGTCACAGTATCGCTGTTGAACGTAGGAGCAGTATAGATAATATCATATGATTGCCATTCGCCAGGTTTCCTGGATACGTTTACAAGTGGCGCAAACTGCTTGTAAATACTGGCTGCCTGACCATTGCGGTATGTCCGGTTATTATAGCTGTCGAGCACCTGTACTTCATACAGCTCCTGCAAAAAAACTCCGCTGTTGCCTCGTCCCTGGCTCTCCCCTGTCACTTCCGAAGGGGTCTTCCACTCGATGTGAAGCTGAAAATTCGTGAACCTGCGCTTGCTTTTTATTACTCCTGCCCCTTTGACGCTGAGGAGCGCGCCATCCTTTACTACCCATTTTGTAGGATTGCCGTCATTGTCAGTCCATTCCTGGCTGACATCGCCGCCGTTAAAAAGGACAATGGCATCGGACGGAGCATCCGCGGCCGTCGCTCCAGGCTGGATGATTTTAACTTCAGGATCCCAGATCTCCGTCATGCCCGGCGTGATTTTATCATCGACCGGTTTAAGGACAAGCTGCTGTGCCTTCATGGCTGTTCCCGTGAACAAAAGCATTATCAAGCTGATAACAAAAAATCTTTTCATTTTGTACAATTTTTTAAAAATTAGATAATTCAATGCCAATATACAGACAAAAAATTCATTTGAGATATTTTTCAGGCCATTTAACCTTCACTCTTTTCGTAGAATGAACCTGATACTGACATGACGATTCATAAATTATTGTCTATATCGCCGGAAAAGGATAAATTGCGGCAAACTGAAAGGATGGAGACAAGGTATTTTTCACTCGGTCCGCCAGAAAGCGGGATTGCGGTCAGGATGATCAGGATTTTATTCGGTATTGCATGTATATCGATAGCAGTATTCTGGCTGATCTTCAATATCAGATCTTCGGTTAATGACAGGATGCTGTGGATTACGATCCTGTTCCTTTCTGGTTTCGGTTTGTACCAGGTACTTGCAGGCCTTGGGCAGACCAAAGTATTCATCCAGATAGGAGCAGACAAAATAATCCTGAAGAAGAGCCCTGTATTCCCGGGAAAAGAAATGGCTCCGGCTGCAATTAATAAAATCGAGGCCTATCCGCTGAGCATTGTTTTTCATCTGAAAAAGGGCAGCAGGATCATCCTGAGGTTCGGAACCACATACCCCGGCACCATTGAGCCTGTTAAGATAAAGACAAGGGAATTCTGTGATCTCAATAATATTGATTTTGAAATAATCACTGAAGAGCTGAATTGATCAGGATCACATTTTTACTATTTTTTCCCATGCGTCTTTTCTGACCGGAATACCGTTATTGAGGTTTTCATTTCTGATACCGGAAGTATTTTCTCCCGGATAACGGATCTTTGAGCCATCTTTCTCTGGAATGGAATTATGAAGATTCTCAATGATCTGGCCAACCGTGTTTTCTATCGAGGGGAAATTATGAAGGTTTTTCAGCTGGATTGCAATGAAGACCTGTGAGACATTTGATTCCGTAGTACATGTACCTATCTGGTGCGTTGCCAGGCCTCCTGAGAGCACTGCAGCAAGCATATCGAGCAGCAGTGAAAGTCCCGCCCCTTTCCAGTAGCCCGCAGGCAATGGTCTCCACGATTCGAGTATTTCTCCGGGATCGTCTGTAAGCCTGCCCGCCGTATCAAATCCTCCATGGAAGGGAAGCTTAAGCCCGTCTGACTTGTAGGCATCCATCCTGCCATACGAGAACTGCGACATGGCAAAATCAAGGACAACAGCTTCCTTCCGGTAGGGCACCGCGATTATAAGAGGGTTATTCCCCAGACGGGGATCGCTGGCTCCCCATGCCGGTAGATTCTGGCAGGTGTTGGTCCAGCAAATCAATACAAACCCTTTCCTGGCAGCATGCCATCCGTATGTGCCTCCGCGCATCCAGTGGTTCGTATTTGCAAGTGTAACAAGGGCTATGCTGCTTTCGGAGGCAATTTCAACTGCCCTGTCGGTTGCAAAGATTGCATTGAGCGGCCCGGGGCCCAGGTTCCCGTTCCACTGCTCCACCGAACCTGTGCGCTGAATCAGGGTCGGTACCCCGTCGGGCCTTACATGCCCCTCCCTTACCATTTGCACGAATTTTGGGAATCTGTATACTCCGTGGGAATAAACCCCTTCAAGGCTGTTCAGCATGAAAATTTCTGCACACCTGTATGCCCTTTCTGTTGCAAAACCCAGCCGGAGCAGGATTCTGAAAAACTCAGCCTTCATCTGGTCTGACTGTATTCTTACATGCTCTTCTTTCTCTCCCATGTTACAAGTTAAAAATTCAGAATAAGGAATTGCTATGCCGGCAATTTGCAGCCTGATACAATTTTGTTCCGTAAAAATAACCTTCCTTGGCATATGTTAGTCAAAAAACAATAAAATCGTGGTGTTTAAATAGTAATTTTGCATGCAGGGGGTATTAATATGGAGCAGCTTTATAAAATGGCAGGGCGAAAAGCTGAATGTCTGCTTTGCCCGCACTACTGCAGGATCGATGAAGGAAAAACGGGGATCTGCGGTGTCAGGAAGAATACAGGGGAGGAAATTTCACTTGTAACCTATGGCATAATTTCTGGCTATGCCCTGGATCCTGTCGAAAAAAAACCTTTGTACCATTTCTTCCCGGGATTCAATATCCTTTCGGCCGGTTCATTCGGCTGCAACATGCGATGCGACTTCTGTCAGAATTACCATATCTCTCAGAATATTCCCGAAAGGATGAGCGGGAAGATCACACCCGGCAAGCTGGTGCAGGATGCCCTGGCAGCGGAAGGAAATATCGGACTTGCCTTTACATACAATGAGCCTGTAATCTGGTTCGAGTTTATCAGGGATTCTGCTGTTGCGGCAAAAGAGGCCGGATTGTACACAGTGATTGTGAGCAATGGATTTGTTAACCCTGATCCCCTGAAGGAGATCATAAGTTTTATCGATGGATTCAATATAGATCTCAAGGCATTTAACGGTGATTTTTACAGGAGACTCACAGGTGCAGGCATCGATCCGGTAAAAAATGCCCTCAGGCAGATAGCCCGCTCCGGCAGGCATCTTGAGATCACAACCCTTATAATTCCGGGGCAGAATGACAGCCTGGAAGAGATGGATAGGGAAGCAGAATGGATAGCCGGTGAGCTTGGGCGAAACATCCCCCTGCATTTAAGCCGGTACTTTCCGCGGTATAAGAGAGAGGATCCGTCAACATCACAGATGACTATCGACAGGCTCGTTGAGATTGCATCGCTCCGCCTGGATCACGTATACAGCGGAAACACGGGTCCCGACTCAGGGCAGAACACAAGTTGCCCCCATTGCGGTGAAACTGTGACAATCCGGAATGGCTACGGCATAGAAATCCGGAACCTGGATGACGCAGGCAGATGCAGTAGTTGCGGAACTTTAATTTACAGGTACTTTAAGCCGGTTGCTTCGTCATCTCACTGAGCCTGCTGAAGAGCTTGTCAACCCCGGTAAGAAGATCCTTTTCCACGGTTTTGTAATAAGCCCTCACAATTTTGGGATTGTCCCTGCCATCGGGATTATTCACCCGGGCTATAAGATCATTGCGAAAATCGACTGCGTCAGAGATAAGTGCTGAAAGCTCATCTGATTTAATATCGGGATGAAGATTCGAAAACACAAAACAGTCTGAGATAACTTCATAAATAAGGTAATCGATATCTTTTTTAAGTTCCCTGATGCTTGCCATATGTTATTGTTTAAATAAAAACTGCTGCAAAGATAATAATTTATGACGGGCTTTTTCCAGGTGGCTGATATTATTGTGACCTGAACAGGCGGACACTCTCCTCCATCCTCTTCACATAAAGCTTCCGTAATCTTGATGTAAGTGCTGACCCTACGTTGAAATAGCTGTTGCCGATACAACAGAACGGGAGAACTATCGGTGAGGTTCCTGTCATAAATACCGATTCATATTCACCTATTTCATCTGCAATAACGGCTTTAAACTCCACCCTTATTTTTTCCGCAGAGCATATTTCAAGTATATGCTTTCTGGTTATCCCGTTGAGAATAAGGCTGTCGGGAGCTGTATTCAGTATGTTGTCCCTCAGGAAGAAGACATTTGACCTGCTCCCTTCGGTTACAAGGTTATTATCATTCACGAGCAGCGCCTCATATGCTCCGTCGAGTATGAGCCTGTGATAAATTTCAGATCTGAGCTTATGATTTATCACTTTCGATTCCGGATTTTTCCGTTCGGCATGGATAAGGATCCCTTTAACTCCCCTGCTGTATTGCTCTGAAGTGGGATACGTCGGTTCAATAAAGTATACGAGCCAGTTTCCCGTGCCGTCATTATAGTTGAATACGATCTTCAGATTTGCTTCCCGCCTGTGTTCTGACCTGTTCAGGCTGATAATTGCCTTCCGTATTGCATGGCCGTCGGCCAGGATTTCTTTTGCTGAAAGCGAGGAACTCGACGACAGCCGTTCCATATGATCGGCAAAAAATACGGGGCTTCCGTTCTGCATCCTCAGAACTTCGTAGACGGAATCACCTTCATATACAAAAGAATTATCGAACTGTTCGGCCGGGTGCAACTCTCCGTTGAGGATAAAATTCTTTCCGAAACACTCGTTCATGGCTGTAAATTAATGATGAACAAAAGTACAAACAATAGGGAATTGTGGTGTCAAATCTGAGTATATTCGCGTAATGAAAGGAAATAGTTCAGAGGGCGATGTATGCGATTGTTGATATCGAAACCACCGGAGGGAGTTCGAGGATCGAAAAAATCACTGAGATTGCCATCTATCTGCACGATGGCAACGGGATAACCGGGGAGTTTTCATCACTTGTAAATCCTGAGAGGAACATTCCCTACTTCATCACCAATCTTACCGGGATAACAAATGAAATGGTGGAGGATGCTCCCCGCTTTTACGAGATTGCCAAAACCATTGTTGAGATAACAGAAGGGAGGACTTTTGTTGCCCACAATGCCAGGTTCGATTATTCCTTCATAAGGCAGGAGTTCAAATCACTGGGGTTCAATTTCAAAAGAAATATTCTCGACACGGTTGCCCTGAGCAGAAAACTATTGCCGGGTCACAGGTCGTACAGCCTGGGTAATATCTGCAGCGATCTGGATATCAACATAAACGGCAGGCACAGGGCGGCCGGTGACGCATTTGCCACCGTAAAGCTCTTCGAGCTTCTTCTCGGGCGCGACAGGGAGCTTAGCCCGGGAAGGCAATCCCTTATCAAAAGCACACGACTCTCAAAGCTGCACCCTGCACTCGATACATCAAGGCTTGAAAATATTCCCGAAGAACCGGGCATTTATCATTTTTACAATGAGAAAGGTGACCTGATTTATATCGGGAAAAGCAGGAACCTTCAGCAGAGGATAGCCACCCATCTTTCAAACAACACAACGAGCCGGGCAATGGAAATGCGCGACCTGATAGCCGATATCACCTGGGAGGTGACAGGAAGCGAGCTTATCGCACTCCTGAAGGAATCATCTGAGATCAAGGAGAACAAGCCGGTCTACAACAGGGCCCAGCGAAGGACAAGCTTTAACTGGGGCATATTCAGCTCGGTGAATCTCAATGGCTATATAACGTACAGGTATGGGAACCTTGACGATGAGGATTCACCCGTTTCAGTTTTTTCCTCAAAAGACAAAGCACGGGCAAAGCTCGAAGCCCTGGTTGAGCGATATAACCTGTGCCAGAAATTATCAGGGCTGTATGACACTTCAGGCCCCTGTTTTCATCATCAGGTCGGCATCTGCAGGGGTGCCTGCTGCGGAAAGGAATCCCCCGCAGAGTATAATGAAAGGGCCTCCAGGGCCGTTGAGGAATTTATCTTCACAAGGCGTAATTTCCTTGTGATCGACAGGGGCCGCGATGAGGATGAAAGGTGCGCAGTCAAAATTATCAATGGCAGGTATGCCGGTTACGGGTATTTCAATATCAGTGAAATGGGCTTCGGACTGAGCGCAGTTCATGATTGCATAAAGCCTTCCGCAGACAATCGTGATATACAGGTAATACTGAAACAGTACCTGAGGAGCAACAGGGTCGAAAAAATCATAGATTTCTGATCCACTGCGAGTCTGAATCATACCGAGAACCGGTACCCTATTCCCGATTCGGTGAGAAGGTATTTCGGCCGTGCGGGATCATCCTCTATCTTTTTTCTAAGCTGGGCAACAAAGACCCGCAGGTACTGGGTCTGGCCTGCATATCCGAATCCCCATATTTCCCGGAGGATGCTCTGATGGGTCATTACCCTGCCTGAATTTTTTGCAAGTAGGGCAAGAAGGGCAAATTCCTTATTGGTCAGCTTTATTGAATTTTTGTTTTTGGATACTGTATGACCGGCCAGATCCACCGAAAGGGTGCCAAATACAAGGACAGAGGCTTCTGCATCGGACTGGCCTTGCCTTAATGAGGCTCGCACCCGGGCGAGCAGCTCACCGGTCCTGAAGGGCTTTGTCAGATAATCATTGGCACCATTATCAAGGGCACTTACTATATCTTCTTCAGAGTTCCGCACCGACAGTATAATCACAGGTCTGTGATACCATTCCCTGAGCCTCTTCAACACCTCCATGCCATCCGTATCAGGGAGCCCGAGATCAAGAATTACAAGTGCAGGATTGTGAGTGGCTGCCGCAACTAGTCCTTCCTTTCCGCCGGAGGCCTCCGCTATCCTGTAACCCTGCGACGAAAGAGTAATTTCGAGAAGGCGCCTTAT
The DNA here is from genome assembly GCA_963756885.1 of uncultured Bacteroidales bacterium. GTDB lineage: Bacteria > Bacteroidota > Bacteroidia > Bacteroidales > VadinHA17 > LD21. The sequence goes on along the minus strand of CAVWPG010000016.1, from coordinate 1,248,632 downwards.
CTGCACCTCGTCGTCAATTATGAGGATAGTCTCGGGAATCTCCATTTTCCTTGAATTTTCAGATATTCAGGTCCATATCCGGAATTTCAGCCGGAATTTTAACAGTAAACTTTGCTCCGCCATTCTGTCTGTTCTCAGCGCTTATTGTTCCTCCCTGGGCTTCTGCGAAACCTTTTGCAATGGAGAGCCCAAGGCCTGTGCCCCCTGCCCTGGAGCCTTCCACCCTGTAAAATTTGTTAAAAATAAGTGAAATTTCGCTCTTCTGAAAACCTGGTCCCCTGTCCATAACCTGTATAGTGAGAATACCATTGTCATGGAAGACCTTAACCCTTAGATTCGATGAAGACGAAGCATACTGGGTAGAGTTATAGATCAGGTTATACAGGATCTGTTCCACAAGGCCGAAGTCAATCCTGACAGGAGGTAAATCTTCCGGTATGACTATATGCGGCTGGAAGGGCCTCAGTTCTTCTTCGAGGTCTTCCATTACCTTATTTATAAGGTCATGAATATCACACCAGTCAAGCTTCGGGGTTATCCTGCCACTCTCGAGCCTCGACATGTTCAGAAGATTTTCGATCAGCCGGTTTAACCGTCTGGATGCCTTGAATATTTCCGAATAGAGCTCCCTGCTGATTTCTTCCGTATGATGCGAAGAAAGCAGGGAATCGGATGCTCCCATGATTGTCGCAACGGGGATCCTGAGCTCATGCGAGATGGAATTAAAAAGAGTTTTGTAGAGCTTGTCTGATTCATTAAGCAGGAAGCCTTGCTTAGCCAGATTGCGCAGATATTCCCTTTCGAACTTGCCGGAGATCTGAGAAATAAACGCTTCCCAGAATTGCTCCTCTCCCTGTGTAAAGACAATATCCTGGCGTATTGCGATTACACCCAGGTTCATCTGATTTCCCTTCAGAGGATAAAATGTATAGCTGGCTGAAGGTAGTGTATCGGTATGCCTTCCGGCTTTGGCAGAGTGCTGGTATGTCCAGGCGGCAACACTCATATCGTTCTTTGAAATTGAAATATTCGAATCGTCGGGCTGCTTATAATCAAGCTGGTTGGCTTCATTCCGGAGCAGAATAACTGAATTCAGGTTAAAATATTTTCTTATATCGTTCCTTGCTATCCTTAAAACTTCATCGATACCGTTGGCAGTTGAGAGTTCCCTCGTAAGCTGATAGAGCGCATTTGTCCGCTCCTCACGGATCTTGATCTTCAGCTCCTGCCTCCTGATCCGGGAAGTAAGCACTCCGCTAAGCAGGGCTATAATGAAGAACATTATAAGCATGAGCATATCCTCCGGCTTATCGATGTGAAGGGTAAAGGGTGGAGGAATGAAAAAGAAATCCCAGATCAGGGCGCTCATCGTGGCTGAAACAAGGATAGGCCCTGTCCCGATAAAGAATGCAAGAGTTGAAACCACGAACAGCAAGGCAAATGATACAACCTGATATCCGATATAATCCCTGATCAGAAAACAGATGAGGGTTGTAAACACTATAATCAAAGCAGCAACAAGATATTGCCGGAGCCCTGAGGTGAAGGAGGGCAGTGAGGCCTTGTACCTGAACCTGTCGTCGGTCCTTATATCGGAACCAAGAATGTAGACATCAATATTACCGCTGTACCTGATGAGCCTGTTCACGAAATTGCCGAGCCGCAGAAGGGTGTAAAGGTTGCGCACACGTGGCTTGCCTATAATAATATGGGTGATATTCTCCTTTTGGGCAAAATCTACAATTGCCTTGACAATATCACTGTTCGTTACAATCCTGAATTTAATTCCCAGCTGCCTGGCAAGACTTATATTTTTATTCAGCTGCCCTGCTTCCCCTGCCCTGGGCTTATCCTGGCTTTCCACGTAAATGGCCTGGAGGTCTGCACCCATTGAGTATGAAAGGTTCTTAGCCCATCGAAGCAATTTGGCAGACTGCTGTGTATGGCTCACTGCCACCAGGAGATGCAAGCCTGATTTCCACGGGCCCTTTATCCTCTTGCGCTGCATATACTCCTGCAGCTGCTTATCCACCCTGTCGGCAACAATCCTCAGAGCCATTTCCCTGAGTGCCGTGATATTGCCTTTCCTGAAGAAATTTTCAATAGCCTCCACCGATCTCTCGGGGGTATAAACCTTCCCTTCCGAAAGCCGCTGCAGCAATTCCTCAGGTGTAAGGTCAATGACCTCTACTTCATCGGCGCTCTCAAAGATCTCGTCGGGAATAGTTTCCCTTACAACAATGCCAGTTATCTGTGCAACGGTCTCTGAACGGCTCTCGATATGCTGAACGTTAACAGTTGTATATACATTGATACCGTTATCGAGAATTTCCTGGACATCCTGGTACCTTTTTGCATGACGGCTGCCTGGGGAATTTGTATGTGCCAGTTCATCAACAAGTACTATCTGAGGTTTTCTGGAGATAATGCTGTCCAGATCCATTTCCTGCAGGGTGGTTGATTTATAGGAGTATTCCCTGCGGGGGATAATCTCAAGTCCGTTCAGCAATTCAGCGGTTTCCTTCCGGTTGTGAGTTTCCACAAACCCGACAATAATATCGCATCGTTTAAGTTTTTCAGTTCTGGCTGCCTGTAGCATTGCAAAGGTCTTGCCTACACCGGCACACATTCCAAAGAATATCTTCAGTTTACCTCGCTTACTTTTTTCCTCCTCTAATTTTAGCGAAGCCAGGAGTTCATCCGGATCCGGACGGTTGTCGTCAGGGTTCATTTGATTCGATTCTCTTTTCAATCTTTGAAATCAATGCTGCTGTCTGCTCCTCCGTAAGCTTTATTTTGAACAACATATTCTTAAGTTCATTCAGGTCGTCGGAGCTTACGTCATGCATAGTGTCATCCGGCAAATTTACTGACAATTTCTGCTTGGTACCTCTCAATTTGTCAGCCATTTCATTAAAAATCAATGAAATTTCATAAAATTCATCCTGCTCGTAGAAATATAGGTGCCGGTCAAAATTATTGGCAGCGATCTCCTTTATTCCGCTATATAGCTGGAAAAAGCGTTTTCTGAAATATTCCGAAAAGCTGAAGGTAAAGCCTAATCCGATCAGAAAGCAGAGGGAAGCCAGAACAGTCATCTTGGTCAGGGCACTGTTTGAATAACTCTTTGCAGCATCGGTTTTGGACTCGATAGCATTGCCGTTAATCTGTGACAGGAGTGACAATTTCTGAAGCAGAGCAGCAGATTGACTCTGCAGAACCGGAATCTCCTGCGCTGAGATTGGCTCAATATGGAACTTCCCAAGGGTATTTTTGAATTCGCCATAATCGCCCTCAATGCCCAGTATGAGTTTTTCTTCTCCCGGTTCAGTAATATTGTTTTTTGCTTCTGACAGCGATTTTCCGATATGATCTGTCTCCCTTCCTATTTTCAGGCTGTCAGGATCACTGTGGCTGAAATAAGCTGTGATAATCTCACGGTCAATATACGTTATCCCTTCTGTCATATCCCTGGCATATACTACAGAGAGGTAGTTTTCTTTCAGGATAGCATCTGTCTTGTCAGACATCTTATTCAGGTAATAGCCTGAAAAAACCGATAATACGAGGATTATCATGAACAGGAATATCATTCCCGTAGTAAAGCGCGTGCGGATCGATTGTTTCATCATTTTATGTTAAAAGTTGTGTTCTTTTGAATTTTATCCAGTTCCATATTGAGGATCAGTACGTTTATGCGTTCTTCTCCCAGAAAGAACAACTGCGGAGGCTCGGTCAGTTTTCTGATTTCCTGAAGAAGCTCTTGTTTTTGAGCAGCTGTAAGATGTCTGACTTCAGCAATCCGTTCAACCTGCAGCAATGCTGCACCGGGTGAAATATGAGGGTCAAGACCGCTTGCCGATGCGAAAATCATCTCATTCGGAATTGACGAAAGATCAGCCACCGGATTCATTTTCCGGAATGCTTCACGGCGTGCCTCAACAAGTTTTTTCAGTGTATCGCTTGTTGGTCCGTAATTGGAAGCTCCCGAGGGAATGGGGTTATAACCGATAGCCGACGGCCTCGACCAGAAGTAAGCGTCGCTGTCGAACTTCTGGCCTATAAGTTCTGATCCGGTAACCTTGCCATCCTTCACAATCAGGCTTCCGTTTGATTCCGCGGGAAAGGCTACCTGGGCAATACCTGTCAGTATAACAGGATATATGATCCCAGTCAGAACAGTCATGATCAGCAAGATCTTCAGGGCAATTATCGATTGGGTTTTCATATTGATCACATTATTTCTGTTAACATTTTGAATTTTCAGATAATATGTAATGAAACAAGCAACAAATCAATCAGTTTGATCCCCACAAACGGGACTATCAGACCACCCAGACCGTAGATCAGAATGTTCATTGCCAGTACCCGGTTTGCCGACACAGGTCTGTATTTAACTCCTCTCAGGGCAAGCGGGATAAGTGCAACAATAATTAAAGCATTGAAGATAACTGCACTTAAAATTGCGCTTTCAGGAGAAGAAAGTTTCATTATGTTGAGGATGCTCAGGGGAGCAACACCGGATGATGTAACATAGAGAAAAGTTGATATTGCCGGAATTATGGCGAAATATTTGGCAACGTCGTTCGCAATACTGAATGTAGTCAGGGCCCCCCTTGTCATAAGCAGCTGTTTTCCTGTTTCCACCACTTCAATCAGCTTTGTGGGATTACTGTCGAGGTCAACCATGTTCCCTGCTTCACGTGCTGCCTGTGTTCCAGTATTCATTGCCAGACCGACATCAGCCTGGGCGAGGGCCGGTGCATCATTTGTGCCATCACCTATCATTCCCACCAGGTGGCCATTGGCCTGTTCCTCCCTTATTCTGAAAAGCTTGTCTTCAGGTTTGGCCTCAGCCAGGAAATCATCCACTCCGGCTTCAGCAGCTATTGCAGCAGCAGTGTGAGAATTGTCACCGGTTATCATCACGGTCCTGATGCCCATCATCCTGAGCTGGGCGAAGCGTTGTTTAATGCCTCCCTTAACAATGTCTTTAAGATGAATTACTCCCAGAACCTGGCTGTTTATTGCAACTACAAGCGGTGTGGCTCCCTGCCGGGCCAGTAATGTAACAAGCTCTTCAACTTTTTCGGGAAAAAATCCGTTATTGTTCTCAATGAATTTTCTGATTGCTGCAGAAGAGCCTTTCCTTATGCTCCTCAACTGCCCGTCATTATTTTTTATATCTATTCCACTCATGCTGGTCTGAGCCGTAAAAGGAATAAATACACTTTCCAGCTGATGCATTTCCCTTGCCCTGATATTGAATTGTTCCTTAGCCAGAACGACAACCGAGCGGCCCTCAGGAGTTTCATCGGCAAGGGATGCCAGCTGGGCGGCATCAGCCAGCTGCTCCGGAGAAAAACCCTCGGCAGGAATAAATTCGGTGGCCATTCTGTTGCCCAGTGTTATTGTCCCGGTTTTATCGAGAAGCAAAACATCAGTATCGCCGGCAGCTTCAATAGCTTTCCCGCTTGTTGCAATGACATTTTTGCGCAACAGCCTGTCCATTCCGCTGATGCCGATGGCACTGAGCAAACCTCCGATAGTCGTGGGGATAAGACAGACAAGCAGTGAGATAAGCACAGGCAGTGTGAGGTTGTTATCCGCTGACATACCTGAGGCTTTAAGACTGTACCCATAATATGCAGGTAAGGAGATTACTACCAGGAGGAAAATAATTGTAAGACCCGACAAAAGAATTGTCAGTGCAATTTCATTTGGTGTCTTCTGACGTTTTGCCCCTTCTACAAGGGCAATCATCCGGTCCAGGAAAGTAAACCCTGGTTCAGATGAAACCCTGACAGATATCCGGTCGCTTATTACCCTTGTACCGCCCGTTACTGCAGACCTGTCACCACCGCTTTCCCTTACCACGGGAGCCGATTCGCCCGTCACCGCCGACTCATCCACACTGGCAATGCCTTCGATAACATCACCGTCAGCGGCTATTATATCTCCTGCTTCACAGATGATCACATCGCCTTTGCGCAGGTCAGTTGCCGGTACTATTTCTTCCTTATCCCGTACTAACTTTCGTGCCCTGGCCTGAGTCCGGCTTTTACGCAAACTGTCAGCCTGGGCTTTACCTCTCCCCTCTGCCACAGCTTCTGCAAAATTGGCAAACAAGACGGTAAACCAGAGCCAGAGCATGATCTGAAAATTAAAATTAGAAAAATGGCTTTTTAACAGATCAAAGGCAACTATGACTGCTGTCACCAAAGCTCCGATACCGACAATGAAAATTACCGGATTTTTAATCAGAACAGCAGGATTCAGCTTAATAAAGGAGTCTATCGCAGCCTGCATCGCTATATCTTTTGTTAACAAGCGGCTCGTACTTCGTTTTTCCATACTATTTGTAACTTAGAAATTAAAATCCAACACCCAGATCCATTAAGAAATGCTCGACAATCGGGCCTAATGCGAGCGGAGGAAAGAAGGTCAGTCCGCCCACAATAAGTATTACGCTTATAAGCAACATCACGAACAACCAGTTGTCAGTTCTGAAGGTACCCGATGAAACAGGGGTGATCTTCTTCCCCGCCATATTCCCGGCGATTGCCATCACCGGAACGATTATTCCAAATCGACCGATCAGCATGCCTGCCCCCATCATCAAATTATAAAACACTGTATTTGCATTGAGGCCCCCAAAAGCACTTCCGTTATTTCCGGCAGCTGAACTGAAGGCGTAAAGTATTTCTGAGAGGCCATGCGGACCGGCATTATTAAGGCTTGAAAGTCCGGCAGGGACAGAGCATGCAACTGCGGAAAATAATTTGATGACTATACCTGGAGCTAAAACTGCAAGAATTGTCATCTTCATATCAAAGCCTTCCACCTTTTTACCAAGATATTCGGGCGTCCGGCCAACCATCAGGCCGGCAATGAAAACAGTGAGCAGGATAAATACTATCATTCCGTACAGCCCTGATCCCACACCACCGAAAATAATCTCACCCAACATAATATTAAACATGGCAACCAGACCTGACAAAGGGGATAAACTGTCATGCATTGCATTCACTGAACCATTGGAAGTTGCGCTTGTGGTTACGGACCAAAGTACACTGTTCATAACACCGAAACGCGTCTCCTTTCCCTCCATCGACCCTGAAACATTCAGTAAATTATTGTGATTGAATTCAGACCAGAGGGATATTGCCAGCCCGATGGCGAACATGATAAACATGGTGATAAAAATGGTACGTGCCTGTCGACCTGACTTCATGTAATGGCCAAAAGTAAATACAAGACCAGCCGAAATAATTATGATGGCAAACATCTCCAGGAAGTTGGAGAATGGTGTTGGATTTTCAAAAGGATGAGAGCTGTTGGCATTAAAAAAACCCCCACCATTTGTGCCAAGCTGCTTGATAGCAATCTGTGATGCGGCAGGCCCGAGTGGAATGGTCTGTTCTGTTCCCTGCAGAGTGGTTGCCTTCACGTAATGAGAAAAAGTCTGGACGGCACCCTGACTTACCAGCAAAGTGGCAAGAATTATGGAAAGAGGTAATAATACATAAAGCACACTCCGCGTCAGATCGGTCCAGAAATTACCTATGGCATCAGTTGTTTTTCGTGTCAGACCGCGTATCAGTGCCAGAGCTACAGCAATGCCGGTCGCAGCGCTGACAAAATTCTGTACGGTAAGACCCAGCATCTGCACAAGGTAACTCATGGTATTTTCACCACTGTATGACTGCCAGTTGGTGTTTGTTGTGAAACTCATGGCAGTATTAAAAGCAAGGTGCCATGAAACATCAGGCAATTTTTCGCTGTTCAGTGGCAGGTAGGCCTGAAAGATCTGTAAGAGGTATAAAAGCAAAAAGCCTGACAAATTGAACAGAAGAAGGGCAATCGTATAGGTTTTCCAGTTCATCTCCTCCTCACTTCTGATACCTGAAATGCGGTAGATCAGTTTTTCAAGCCATCCAAAAACCGGTTCCATAATATGCTTTTCACCCATAAAGACCTTTGCCATATATCTGCCTAAAAGGGGTGAAAGTATAATAAGCAGCGAAATGAAAATTATCAGTTGAATTGCTTCATTCATATTTTTCTGGATTAAAATTTTTCAGGGTGTAACAAGGTATAGATTAAATATACCAGGATCAGGAGTGCAATTATACCCCCGATGACATAGCTTGCAGGCCCGTTTGACAGGGATCCTCCCGTATGAACAGGTACCGTTCCGAGTGGTGCCAATGCCTCCTGATGATAATTTGCCAGTAATAAAACCGTTGCACTCATTGTAAGCAATTTTAGATACTGCAAAATTGCCCCCGATTTTATAATGGTTTTATAAAGAAGCAGGTTCCCGTCGTAAAGAAATTATAAATATTGAGTCCCATTAAACAACCGTGAACAGCCTTAGCCGGTGATTAAGCTGATAATAATCCAGGCAGATCTGAAAAGGGGCAGCTGAGGAATCAGCAGCATGAAGAATTTAATCTGCAATCACAAGCATGGCAACAGACATCTGTTCAAAACTTTCCGTTTCCTGTTAAATATGGGAGCCCTGACCAGCTAATTAATATATCTATATTTGCTTATCGGACAAAACAATAAATTTATGGCAGTATTTACAAGGACTACAAAGAAGCTAATCCTGAAAATCGATGAGTTCTTTGATAATATTGATCTGGGCCTTCTTGTCTTCAAGGAGGGTATCAGGGCCTATCTCGAGAAGGATATGGAGGCTTTCGGGAGACACCTGGGCAAGGTGGATTCACTTGAAGGAAATGCCGACAGGCTGCAGAGAGCCATTGAAAACGAGATGATCACACATTCCATTCTGCCACAGCACAGGGCGGAGGTTAGCTCACTTATTGACGAGCTGGATGAGATAATTGATGCACTCAAGAGCACCCTCAATGAGATCTGCATTGAACTGCCCGACATTCCGGAATCACTTAACAGGAACATTATAAGCCTTACCGAAACATCTGTAAGTGCTGCTGAAGAGCTCATACCTGCAGCTCGTGCCTACTTCAAGGCTCCCTTTACGGTGAGAGAGAAGCTGCTTAAGGTTTATTATTTTGAATCGGAAACCGATAAAATTTCATTGTCCACAAAAAGGATTATTTTCCAGGAAATGAATGAGCTCGATCTTGCGCACAAGTCTCATTTAAGATATATACTTCACCATATCGAAAATATTTCTGACCTGGCCCAGAAGGCTGCTGATCTTCTGTCAGGCATGGCGATAAAGATCATGATGTAGGGCGGAGGGCGGAGGGCGCAGGGCCAGGGCGCAGGGCGGCAGGGCGCAGGGCGGAGGGCGGAGGGCGCAGGGCGGAGGGCGGAGGGCGCAGGGCGGAGGGCGCAGGGCGCAGGGCAGGGGGCAGGGCGCAGGGCAGGGGGCGCAGGGCGGAGGGCGCAGGGCAGGGGGGCGCAGGGCGGAGGGCGGAGGGCAGAGGGCGGAGGGCGCAGGGCAGAGGGCGGAGGGCGCAGAGCGGAGGGCAGAGGGCGGAGGGCAACTACAATACCAGAAAACCAAATAACCTGACAATATATCACTGAAATAGCATGATTCTGTTCTTCCTGACAAGCGGTCTCTTCCTCGGCTGGTCGCTCGGGGCCAATGATGCTTCGAACGTCTTCGGATCGGCTGTGACATCAAAAATGGTTTCATTCAGGAATGCTGCCCTGATAGCGTCAGTATTTGTTATTCTCGGGGCTGTAATGCAGGGTGCAGGCGCTTCCCATACACTTGGCCGGCTAGGATCCGTGAATGCACTGGGCGGATCATTTACTGTAGCCCTTGCCGCAGCAACCACCGTATATGCCATGACCATGTATGCTCTGCCGGTTTCGACAACACAGGCTATCGTCGGTGCCATAATAGGATGGAACATCTTTACAGGTAATCAGACCGACAGCAAGGTCCTGTCGCAGATTGTTGCGACCTGGATCTCAGGGCCAATTATTGGTGCTGTCTTTGCAGTTGTGCTGTATATTGCCCTCAGGAAATTCAAGAGATCGGCGAAGATCCATCTCATACGGTTCGAGTCGTACATTAAGTCAAGCCTCATTGTTGTGGGAGCCTTTGGAGCCTTCAGTCTTGGAGCCAATAATATTGCAAATGTCATGGGGGTATTTCTGCCTGCATTTGACCTAAGGACTCTTGATCTTCATCTATTCGCCCTAAACTCCGGGCAGCAGCTTTTTTTGCTGGGTGGTCTTGCCATTGCAATCGGGATCTTTACATATTCGAGGAGCGTTATGGAAACGATAGGGGAAAATATTGTGGAACTCTCTTCAGAATCAGCTCTTGTCGTGGTTCTTGCGGAATCGCTCGTATTATTTATCTTTTCATCCACAGCCCTGTCTAACCTGTTCATAAGGATAGGACTGCCCCCTATCCCCATGGTGCCTGTATCCAGCTCCCAGGTTTTAGTGGGATGCGTAATTGGCATAGGATTATACAAGGGTGCACGAAATATCAACTTTAAAATCCTGGGTGAAATTGCGCTGGGCTGGATCACAACCCCTGTTGCATCGGGTCTGCTGACTTTCTTTTCCCTGTTCTTCATGAAAAATATATTTGGCCTGAACGTGGGCTACAAGGTCGTCGAAGGTGTGATTATCCCTGCACAAGCCGGAACAGCAACGATTGCAGATCAGGGCTCGGTATCGGGCATAGTAAGGTATATTCTGCTTGCAGCTATGGCAGCGTGTCTCTTCGGCATAGTTTTTTATGTTCTGATCGCGCAAAGGAAAAAAAGGGAAATGAAAAAAGCAGAGGAGAGGTTCTGGAAGAATCTAAAATGAGACCTTTCATGACAAATCTTTTTCCCCGGTAATCTGCTACTTCATAAACAAGGATTATACCTTAATGGATATCCCGCCTGGTCTGACCGGAGACCTGAGCCGATTCCACGGTTTATCCGGGGGGCGGCATTATCTGGGCAGGGATACATCCAGAAAAGAATAATGTTTCCCGTAATACATCATCTGCCCGAGGAAATCATCAGTATACCTGACTGTAACATCCTTTATCCTGCCGTTCTGATCGTATGCAGGGACCAGATAAGGATTTACAAAACCGGTATACGGGGCCAGGTTAAGCTTTGCATAACGCTCCAGCACCTCGGCGTGCAGCTTAGGGTCTGCTTTTACACCCCAATTTTCGATCAGATTTCTGCCGGCTTCAAAATCACCCTCCGATTTGATTCGCTGGATTTCCATCAGCAGCTCGCCAAAGAGGGTCCTGAGCTTCATGTAATCATTGATCCTTACATAGGTCTTGCCATCGCGCACTATGAATTCAACAACATTGCCTTCCCTGCCTTTCTCATATACCCAGTGGGAGATTGCTGATCTGCAGCGCATGTGCGCCTCTTCAATATTCTTCCCTGGCTTGATCCTTACCAGCTGGGTAAGCAAACCGTTCCGAAGGTAGGCGTCATATCCGGCTTCTGCCGCCTCCCTGTCGGGCAGCAATCCCAGATCAAGTATCTTATCGTCCATCATAAAGTAGAGGGCGAAGAGATCTGCCCTTGCCTCCTCGAGCGACGAAGCATAATTCTTCAGGGAGTTGGGGTCCGTTCCGTCGGCAAGCTTGCCGCTTGCATGGCCAACGCATTCATGAAGATCGGTATGAAGGGCATCTGAAATGCTGCCGTATTTTTTTATCCTGGATACCTCAGCCTCATCTGCGGCAAACTCCTCGAGGAAACCATTTCCCTGTGATGCCACATCGTAGGCATTTGTTATGTTGGCCAGGGTGACAGACCTGGAACCGACCTCTTTTCTTATCCAGTCGGCATTGGGAAGGTTGATCCCTAAAGGAGATGCCGGATAGCAGTCACCGCCCAGCATTGCAATGTTGATAACCCTGGCTGCAACGCCTGTCACCTTTTCTTTTCTGTACTTTGGCTGTATGGGAGAATTGTCTTCAAACCACTGTGCATTGGAAGTAATAATTTTTGTGCGTTTTGTTGCCTCCAGGTCGGTATAGTCGACAATTGATTCCCATGTTGCCTTCATTCCGAGCGGATCCTCATAGTTCTCGATGAATCCGTTTATATAACCGACCATCGGGTCATTGTTTGTGGCCCAGGCAACATTATATTCATCCCACTTCTTCAGATCTCCGGTTCTGTAATATTCAGTCAGAAGACCGAGCTCACTTTTCTGCTCAGCGGTCGGGGCTGCTTCCCCCGCTTTCCCGAGCCAGTAAAGGATTGTATCGATTGCAGGACCATATTTGCCACCTGATCTGTAAACTTCTTCAGTAATCAGGCCATCGGTCTTTATAACTTTTGAATTGAGTCCGAGCGATACAGGATGAGGGTCTCCGGGAATAACCTTTCCGGCATAGAAATCCTCAACCTCCTTCTGGGTTACGCCCTCATAAAAGTTGGAGGCAGACTCAGCCACCATATCGGTGCCTGCCATCTGCTCAACCTTCCTTGAGAACAGCTTCCCGTCGAAAATCACCGGAGTCAGAATGGAAATCAGATCGCCGGCTGATTTGTCACCATCCAGGGGAAGCTTTCCGGGGTCGGATCCCTTCACAAGCTCTGCAAAATATCCAGCAGAAAAGCCTGGGATCATTTTATCGCTCGAGTAGAAATGATGAATCCCGTTTGCAAAGAATACCCGTTTCGCATAAATGAGAAATGATTTGTAATCTTCTGATTCCCTGTTTCCTGTATAGCTGTCAATTATAGCTTCAAGAGTCTTCCTTACCACCAGGTTGTACCTGAAATTCTGGTCCCACAGGATATCCCTGCCTGCCAGCGCAGCCTGACTCAGGTAGTATAGATATTCCTTCTGCTGAAGCTCCAGATCCTCAAATCCGGGTAACTTATATTTCAGTACGCGCATATCATCGAACTGCTCGACAAAAAAGACAAAATCGCCGCTGACTTCTGCCGGCTTGTTTTGCCCTGGTTTACAGCTTATTATACCAATTGCAATCATAAATAGAGAGATAAGATAATTTCCTGTGATTTTCATTGCAGGGAAAGATTGGGTTATATGAGGGTCTGCTAAATTATAAATTTATTAAACAAGTGGAACCTTAAAGGGTTGGCAGGATTCCCCGAAAGAAATTTTAAAAGAAGATCCGCAGGCTGAACCTGATTGCTTATTTTTTTGTTTCTGGAGATGGAGATTATCTCCGGTGCCTGCTTGAGCACCAGCAAACTATATCTTAAATTATAAAACTTATGAAAAAGATGAATCCAGTGGTACATTTCGAGCTGCCGGCAATTGACAGGCTACGCATGGCCAATTTTTATACGGGGGTTTTCGGCTGGCAGGCCCAGCTCCTGGGGGAAGAGATGGGCAACTACGTAACTGTGGCAACCACTCAGACTGATGACAAAGGCAGGGCTACCGGTACGGGAGCCATCAACGGAGGGTTTTATCCTGTTAAGCCCGGGGATCCGGCTCAGCACCCATCTGTCGTAATATCAGTCGATGATATAAGGGAATCTGCGGAAAAAGTGAGGAAATCCGGAGGACAGGTTCTCGGAGAGCCGGTAGACATCCCGGGAATAGGTTCCTATGTTTCATTCATCGATACCGAAGGCAACAGGCTTAGCCTCCTCCAGCCTCTGATGTGATTGAAGGGAGCCTTATCATTTTTTTCAGCTTATTCGTCTTATTTATTGCCTCTTATCCTCAATCAGCTATCTTTGATTAAAAATCAGGGATATGAGTATTGTATTAACGGAACTGAGAGAGGAGCTTAAGCGAAATGCAGATGAAAATGTAAAGAAATCGGGAGAGAGATTTTTCAGGGAAGATGTCCGGATGTATGGCATCAGATCAGCCCTCGTTGCAAGCATCTCAAAGGTACATTTTGGCCGGATCCGCGAAAAAGGCAAGTCAGAAATATTCGGGCTTTGCGAAGAGCTCTGGAAATCCGGCTGGATGGAAGAATCCTTTATAGCCTGCAACTGGTCATATTTTCTGCACAGGGACTATGAGCTTTCCGACTTTGAAATCTTCGGCCGGTGGGTCAGTGAGTATGTCAGCAACTGGGCATCGTGTGACACTTTGTGCAATCATTCTGTAGGTGCCCTTGTCGAAATGTATCCGGCCGTCCTCCCAAGGCTTAAGGAGTGGGCAAAATCTGACAGGCGCTGGGTAAAGCGGGCTTCTGCAGTATCTCTTATAATTCCTGCAAGGAATGGAAAATTCCTTGAGGATATCCTTGAGATTGCTGATATCCTTCACTCCGATAGTGACGACATGGTTCAGAAAGGCTACGGGTGGATGCTCAAGGCAGCAAGCCAGGCGCACCAGGATAAGGTTTTTAAATATATTATGAGCCGTAAGGCTACAATGCCCAGGACCTCACTCAGATATGCAATAGAAAAGATGCCGCTGGAATTTAAAGCGAAGGCAATGGCAAAATAGTGATGCCAGTTTTTTACATTTGCGTTTTAAAACATTCAGCGATGACACGAATATTCTTTCTTCTGATCCTGGTCGTCATTCCTGCCGGGTTGTTCTCACAGGACCGGGTCACGGGCCGGGAGTTTGCCACAAGGTCAGAAGTTATAGCGCGCAATGGGATGGCTGCAACCAGCCACCCGCTTGCAACACAGGTTGCCCTCGATATTCTGAAGAAAGGAGGCAATGCGATTGATGCTGCCATTGCCGCCAATGCCGTTCTGGGTGTTGTGGAGCCTACAGGAGCAGGCATTGGGGGAGATATTTTTGCCCTTATCTGGAGCGCTGACAAGGAAAAGCTGTATGGCCTCAATGGCAGCGGAAGATCGCCAAGATCGCTTAAAATGGAATATTTCAGTGAAAACGGGTACGAACTTATTCCGTCGTACGGGCCTCTGCCTGTATCGGTCCCGGGCTGTGTAGACGGCTGGTATGAAATGAATGAGATGTTTGGCCGCCTCCCTATGAAGGAAATCCTCCAGCCTGCCATCAATTATGCAAGGGACGGATTTCCCGTAACCGAGGTTATTGCATATTCCCTTGCCAAAAATTGTGAAATACTCAGGGATTATCCGAACATAAAAGAGGTATATATGCCTCACGGGAAGACACCAGCCAAGGGTGAGATCTTCAAAAATCCGCAGCTTGCCTCTACGCTTGAAAAAATCGCAAGGGGAGGAAGAAACGAGTTTTACAGAGGGAGCATTGCAAGGGATATTGATGTCTTCATGAAAAAGCAGGGTGGCTTCCTTTCATACGAGGATCTTTCCCGTCACCATTCGGAGTGGGTGGAACCGGTAAGTTCAACTTACAGGGGTGTCGAAGTATGGGAGCTGCCTCCCAATGCACAGGGGATTGCAACCCTGCAGATTCTGAATATCCTCGAGGGATTCGACCTCGCCTCCATGGGCTTCGGCTCTGCCGAATACATCCACGTATTTACGGAAGCCAAGAAGCTAGCCTTTGAGGACCGTGCCAGGTACTATGCTGATCCTGTTTTCAGCGAAATACCGGTTGCCAGGCTCATCTCGAAAAAATATGCAGTCGAGAGAAGAAAGCTCATCAATCCGGAAAAAGCCGCCCAGATATATGACAGCGGCAAGATAGAGGCCGGTAACACAGTCTATCTGACAGTTGCCGACAGGTTTGGCAATATGGTTTCACTGATCCAGAGCAATTACAGGGGCATGGGATCAGGGATGTGCCCTACGGGCCTTGGTTTCGTTCTGCAGGACAGGGGTGAGATGTTCAGCCTGTCGGAAGGACATAACAATATGTATGCTCCGGGCAAACGGCCCTTTCACACAATAATTCCCGGGTTCATAACAAAAAAAGGGAAGCCCTGGATCAGCTTTGGCGTTATGGGTGGAGACATGCAACCCCAGGGGCAGGCCCAGATAGTCATCAACCTTGTCGATTTCAGGATGAATCTGCAGGAGGCAGGAGATGCCCCCAGAATGCATCATATTGGCTCATCTGAGCCAACAGGTCAGCAGATGACTGACGGCGGCACTCTCCTGCTGGAGAGCGGATTCCGCTGGGAGGTAATCCAGAAGCTTATTAACATGGGACATAAGGTACAATGGGACCTGGGAGGCTATGGCGGTTACCAGGCAATAATGTGGGATGCGAAAAACAGGGTCTGGTACGGGGCCTCCGAATCGAGGAAGGACGGACAGGCTGCAGGATATTGAAAGGAGAAAGGAGAAAGGCAAAAGGAGAAAGGAGAAAGGCAAAAATCAACCACCCTGGCCAGATGTTGTTGAAAAAGTCAAAATCCAATTACCGTTGAGGTTTTGCAGATATTCTCGCGGAGTTTCGCAGATGTTCTCGCTGAGTTTCGCAGAGGTTACCGCAGTCCCGATAGCCCTAATATCCGCATCATCATTGTTGAAAAAAGCTGTAAAACTTTGCTGATGAAAGTTTTACAGCTAAGGTATTTTCACCTAAATTGGTGTTGCTAACAAAATACCGATATGAAATTACAAAATTTTAAGCCAATATCTGCATTTGGGGGGATTAATTTTGTTTTCGAATACCTGAAGAAAAACAACTTTGATAGTTTATTCATTCAAAATCTTCCTGAATTAAAAAATCAGAGCAAGTACACCTGGAATGATATAATATAGCTCTATATTAAGTATATACCTGTGCGGTGGCGATTGCATTGAAGATTTACAGACACATTTAAAGGATCATTTTATCGATAATCCGTTTGTTAATATTCCCAGTCCGGATACCGTTTTAAAACGACTCTCTGAGTTGTTGCAGAATAGTAAGATGTGCCGCACAAAACGAGGGGAAGTTGATCATATTTACAATACAAACTCAGTTATTAGAAAAACTTAATATTGCATTGCTTAAGAAGTTAGGCGTTTTTGATGCCAAAGATCTCACGATTGATTATGATAATACTATAATCTTCAATGAGAAAAGTGACAGTAAAATGACTTATAAAAGAAATCCTGGGTATCAGCCAGGTGTTTGTACCATTAACGAAAATCAGGTTTTTTATATTGAAAACAGAAATGGAAACAGTGACGCAAAGTCCTTTCAATCAGACACATTAAAGCGTTTATTTAAATTAGTAAAGAATAATAACATAAAAAACGATAGATCATTTCAGAGCAGATGCTGCTTCCTATCAGTACGATGTTATAGAGCTTCTCGATAAGAATGTCAAGAACTTTTATATTGGATGCAAAAATAGTTATGTAGAAAAATATTTTGCTGCAGATATCAAATTGGGAGCCATTGACTTCCAGTTGCTAATGGGTCAATGGAAGTCGGTGAAATAAACATTATCCCGTTCAACGACAAGCCAAAATCGATAAAAGAAAACCAAAAGAATACAGACTGGTAGTGAAAAGAAAGCTAAAAGAAGATAAACAATTAGATCTGTTTACCATGGATGCTTTTGAATACCAGGGCTATACTTACAAGTAACACAAAAGGATTAAATACTAAAGACGTTGCCCATTTTTACAACCATCGTGGGAACATGGAAAAGCAATCGGGATTCGCGGATGTTAAAGGAATTCAATCGGCGGGACTCAGCGTTCTTCAATCTGCGTATATCTGCGAGACATATCAATAATCACAAATTCAGTAAAGCATGAGTGTTCTTGCAAAGATCTGAATAACAAAGTTTTGTCTTGGTGCACTTTGCGGTTAAAAAGACTTTTTCAACACCCCCGGAGTTCACACAATTACACACTGATGAAACTTCGATTGGAGGTACCTGACAGATTGCCTGTAACAGATGAACAAAACTGTGCTGATCTGCCTGATCTGCGTCATCTGCGTGCTATTATCCTTAACCCTTTGCACCAATCAATACTTCAATAAAGTTAAATCCGCATGGTAAAGTTTCACTACTTTCCTTACGTACCAAGACCTTGGCCTGACGGCTATGCTTTTGAACTTGCCGGGGGGATGTAGATAAGGAGAAAGGCAAAAGGCAAAAGGAGAAAGGAGAAAGGCAAAAGGAGAACGTTTAAGGTTCAAGGTTCCATGTTACGGAAGCCGAAGCCTCGCCGAGGGCTGGGTTCAGGGTCAGGGGTCATGGTTCAGGGTTCAGATTTTCTCGATTTAATCCCCAGCAGATCAACCAGTCCATTTATGAAAGTAAGAGGGTGCACCGGGTTACCGGGAATATAAAGGTCAATATGGTTCCTCTCCAGGAATCTCCTGTCAAGGGCAGGGCTTCCCTCAAAAATGCCTCCGCTTATCGCATCAGTACCGGCAAGAACAATGATTTTTGGAAAAGGAATTGCATCATATGTAATCTGAAGCGGTTCAGCCATGCCTGAGGAAATGGGTCCTGTAATAACTATTCCGTCGGCATGCCGTGGTGATGCCACGAATTCAATACCATAGCGGCCCATATCAAAATTCACATTCGCGCATGCATTCAGTTCCAGCTCGCAGCTGTTATCTCCTCCGGCAGATACCTGCCGGAGCTTAAGTGAACCTCTGAAGCACCTCCTTATCTCATTCCTTACAAGATCGGGATCGAGTCTGACAGGTTCCGCTGACCCTTCAGCTATGATCAGCCTCTGCCTGTTGTTTGCCGAGAGCCTGTAATCGGTCGTAAAGCTTATTTTATGAGGGAAGAGCCTTGAGCACTCTCCGCAGAAAGTGCACCTGCCCAGATCGATCCTCAAGGGGTCGGTCAGGATAGCTCCAACGGGACAGACGCCGGCAATGGCATTATAATCTGCCTCTGCCATACTTATCTCGGGCCGTCCCCTGAATATCCCCGGAACCTTCGCAACCGTTGGGTCAGGAATATACTGCTTTCCCTGGTGGTATAATATTTTAATAGTCCGTAACATCCTGAATCCTGATATTAATATTACAAGTCGTGTCCGCAATAGGAAAGATTGAAGCTCTTGTTGCAGACCGGAAAATCTGAAATTTCGTTGTTCCTTACGGCAAGGGCCAGAGCCAGCCAATTGTGGAACGACGGATCCTTTACTTTGTAGACAAGCAGCTCACCCAGGCTGTCTGTTATGGCGGCATGGCATATCTCCCCGCGCCATCCTTCCGTGAGGGAAATGACAAAAATCCCAGGGCCCGGCTTCATTGGCATCTTCTCAGCTGACTGGCGGTCCGGGATCATTTCAAGCAGCCCCTTTATATATCTTATCGACTGCCTTACCTCTTCCTTTCTTATCTGTACCCTGGAATAAACATCCCCATGATGCTTGATTACAGGGATATGCTCCAGTTCGCCATATGCACCATAAGGATGGGAACTTCTGATATCGCGTCTCAGCCCGTTCATCCTGGCTGTCATGCCTACTGCTCCGATTGACAGAAGCTGATCATAATCCAGGGCTCCTGTTCTCTCGAACCTTGAAAGACAGCTGGGCATCTTCGTCAGTTCATTGTTCATTTCGACAAAATCCGGCTCGAAATCGTCCAGAACCCCGCGAAGCCTGTTTGCGAGCGCTTCACTCAGGGGAAAGGGATTGTAACCGACCCTTATCAGCCCCTTAGCCAGGCGGTTCCCGCACCACTCCTGGAAAAAATTAATTACAGGTGTCCGAAGCCTGCCGAAAACCGAACTTCCCAGCTGGTATGCAACATCAGCACAAAGGGCACTGAGATCGCCTGTATGAATTGCAATTCTCTCCAGCTCCTGGGCCAGTGTCCGGGAATACAAAATCCCCCTCTCCGGTGAAAAGCCGCAAAGACTCTCCCACAGGCAGGCAAAGGCCGTGGTATGACCAACTACGCTATCACCGGCTATGGATTCCGATAAAATTGTCCGCTGAAGCAGCTTTTTCCTGTCAAGGTACAGCTGCTCTACCCCCCTGTGCTGGTAGCCCAGCTGAATTTCAAGATGGAGGATCTGTTCTCCGTTACAGATAAACCTGAAATGTCCCGGTTCAATTATGCCGGCATGAACAGGTCCTACGCCAACTTCATGTACCTCCTCCCCTTTTATGCTGAAGAAAGGGTATCCGGAAATTTTTTCAGTCAGATCGGCTCTCTGCTCAGGGTAACGCACAGGTTTTAACCAGGGATGATCAGAATACTGAATGCCAAAATTCTCATGAATCTCTCTTTCAAACTTTTCGAAAGCCGTATTTTTTGCTGTAAAGGACACCAGTTGTCTCCTAACATCGGCTCTTGAGGACGAAATCATTATGCTGCTGTTGCCGTCATCGGCAATACAGCAGATCAGCCTTATGCTGTCGCCTTCCCTGTAGCCGAAATAAATTGCACAATGCCTTTCGGGATGACCCTGGAGCAACGAGGTATTGAGATCCATAAAAGCATCGTATCCCAGTTCCGGGATGGAACCTGCCGGAACGGCCTGGTGATTATATACATTGACATAATTCATGTCAGACTGGAATAATTTTAACTGCATCCTTAATCAGCTGCACAAAAAATCCGGGAGGGAAAAACCCCAGCCAGATAGAAGCAAATATAAGCAGGTATTGAGAAAGCGATTCCCAGGGACTGATCAGGGGAACCGATGATTCATCAAATCCCTGAAGAGGCACGAACAATATTTTAAAAATATTCCTTCCGAAGGACCATATCACAATAGTGAGCAGCAGAAGCACAGCCAGGAGCAAAGCTATATGATTCGCCTCAAAAAGTGATCTGAAGACCAGGAATTCGCTGACAAACAGTCCGGCAGGAGGCATTGCAGCCGCGCTCATGAATCCAAGCAGAAGGACAACTGCTCCTGCAGGGTTGTACTTAAAATAATTGCCGGCATGGTTAATGCTTTTGCTCTGAAAAGTCCTGTAGAGCTGATTGAACTGAAAGAAGAGCCCCGATTTGGCCAGGGCATGCAGTATAGTATGGAGTATGGCTGCATAGTATCCTATGCCACCCGCGGCTATTCCGAGCATCACAATGCCCATATGCTCAATGCCCGAGTAGGCAAACATCCTCTTGATATTTACAACCCGTGTCATATAGACGCTTGCAAAGAATACTGACAGGCCGGCAGAGATCATTACAACCATGGATTCCCAATGAAAAAGAGGAGTCCCGGCGATAACGGCATAGAGCCTGAAAACAGCGACAAAGCCCATATTCATAAGTACCGTGGCAAGCAGTGCTCCTGCAGGTGCCGGAGCAATGTCCTTTGCATCAATTCCCGCGGTGTACATTGGAACAAGGCCCAGTTTTGCCGTGTATCCGGTAAAGATGAACAGAAACGCCAGCTTGAGCCAGAATGGATCAAGCTGCTCCTTATATTCAGTCAGATTCGCGAACGACAGATCCTTTGAGCCGGCATTCTGAAGCGAGAGACTGAGGAAGAGTATGCCGATAAAAACAAATGTGATGCTTATGGCACAAACAAATACATATTTCCATGTTCCCTCCAGGGCCAGCTTGTTCCTGTGATGGTAGATAAGCATCGAGGCCGATAATGTTGTAATCTCGGTAAAAATCCAGATAACCGCTATATGATTTGATATATAGGCTGCTGTGATGGATGTGACAAGCAGGATTATAGATGAGAAATAGATGCTCCTTGACTGGGGCGTCTCATCATGCCTCTGGATGTAAAGATGACTGTGAATAAGAGCTGGAATAGTTATAACACTGAGAGTAACAAGAAGAAGCAAACCAAGTGAGTCGAATGTGAAATACCCCAGTACCGTCATCCTGTAATTGAGACATGCATATACTGTAAACCCAGTCTGAAGAACAGCAAACAGGGCTACAAGACTATTGTTGATGGATTCCCTGCGATTTACAAATATCAGGGCGGCTGTCAGTAATGAACCTGTAAGATATAGAGCGGTCATAATCAATTCATTTAATAATCTTTCAGATCACTCAGCTGATCGACATCCGGATCCTTGAATACATCGCCTATCTTATTGAGGAACATCCCCAGAATAAGAACACTTGCAAATACATCGAGCATAATTCCCAGGTTGACAAGATTAGGCATTTCATTTCCGACTGTCAGGGAGAGTACAAAAACTCCGTTTTCAATAATAAGGTAGCCCATTACATGCGTAATAATCTTTTTCCTTGAGGCAATAAAATAAAGTCCTGTAAAAAGCGTCGACAGGGAGACAATGAAGAACAGCTTGTCAATATGGCTGTCATGAATTGAATTTGCCAGCAGCACAGTCGCAACAATAATTATTGTGATAATCAGCAGGGAGAAGAAATTGGGCAGGTAGGGTTCAGCTTCACGGGTTATCTTATTTCTCTTTATAAGATACGACAGAAAATAAGGCACTGCAACTGTTTTAAATATAACTGTTTCAAGAAGGATCAGGACGAGATTCCATGTGCGCACATCCTGCAGCTGAAGCAGCGTAACTCCGAAAAGTATGGCTCCCTGGACAGCCAGTATCCTTACATAGGTTACAATCCTGTTCGCGATGGATGCGTATAACAGAGTGATAATAAAAACTATAAGCAATACGTTTATCATAATTCCTCACACAAATTTTTCAAGAACAAGTAAAATGCCCAGAAATATCAGGAAGCTGACTGAAGACAATACAAGTATGAACTGGGGGTTATGGTTCATTCTGAACCTGGCCATGAACGATTCGATCATCCCGGCTGTAAAGGCAAAGACAACCTGAATCAGCAGGAAAAGGGGAACAGCAATAGCTGCAGGCAGGCCGGCTATAAAGAAACCTGCGATAATAGCCCCGTACATGGCAAATTTCAGGTACCCTGCCGACAGTATCAGCCCAAGATCGAATCCGCTGTTATCGAGAACCATTACCTCATGGATCATTGTCAGTTCAAGGTGGGTCTTCGGATCGTCCACAGGCATCCGGCTGTTCTCTACCATGGAGATCAATATGAAAACCATGGCAGCAAGGAGCCCCAGGGTATAGGTGATATATGAGTTCAGATGCAATATCGAAAAGATGTCATAGAACGAAGTATTACCCGTGAACAGGGCAAATGAGCCAATAAGGATAAAGAAGGCAGGCTCGGCAAAAAGAGAGAACAGTGCCTCGCGGCTGGCTCCCATTCCCTCAAAGCTGCTCCCTGTATCAAGGGCTGAGATAATCATGAAAAACCTTCCCAGTGCGAGTATGTAGGCAAAGAAAATAAAGTCACCGTCAAAGCTTACTATACCCCTGTACCTGCTGAAAGGAATGACAAGGCACGCCATTAAAACACTGGCAAAGCTTATTGCAGGTGCGATGCGGAATATAACACTTGTTGTGTCGCTGTAAACAGATCCTTTTTTAAACAACCGCACGACATCCTTTATCGGCTGAAGTAAACCAGGTCCCTTCCGCCCCGAGGCAAGACTCTTGGTCCTGGTAATAATCCCCGGGAAAACAATGGCAGCAATCAATATCAGAAAAAGACTCAGCATTTAAAGGTTGTTTAAAAAGTGCAGAAGGACAGTTAATTTCTCTATTATAAGTGGCAGCGTAACAAGTGCGGAAATAAAAATTATACCATACAGGATATACCTTTGCAGCCTTCCATTCTGCAAAAAGGTGAAATATTCAATGAATCTGTGCAAAAGGGCAATAGGTCTGTCAAGGAGGATACGCTCCATTTTGTCGTATGATTCCGTTTCATAATGCTTATCCGCAGGAAAAACTTCGGTTATCTCCATCTCCTTCTTTTCAATGTCCAGAAGCGGCTTTGCCAGCTTCGAGTAGCTCCTCACAAACGAATTTGCCGTGTACTGAAGCTTGCTTCCAGCCCCTGCATAGCCGCAGCCCCATGTCGGACCTGAACCAATGACCTTATTCCTTCCTGAAAATTTTCTCAGGCCCAATATCAGCAGGACGAGAAGGATAAACACAACGAACAGACGGTTAATTACCTGCATGGAATCAATGGCTCCGACCTTTATGCTGTTCAGATCAAAGACAACATCGTGGGTGAACAGGTATACCGGCCTCTGAAGCATCTCCAGGAAAACTGAAGGGAACAAACCGATCAGGATCATCACAAGGGCGGTAAAGTACATTGGCACCAGTTGCCAGGTACGGGTTTCATGTACCCTGCTGATATCTGTTGCCCGTGATGTTCCAAGAAAGACTATTCCAAAAGCTTTTGTGAAGCATAATATTGCAAGCCCTCCTATAAGGACTAGCCCCACAAGTGAAAATACTATTGTGATAAGGGAGAGCAGGGAGGCACTATAGAGCCAGTTGTAAAGGCCTCCGTAAATGAGAAATTCTGAAATGAAGCCGTTAAGCGGAGGCAGTCCGCAGATCGCTATCGCGGCAACCAGAAAGAGGAGAGCCGTTTGGGGCATTTTTTTGATCAGTCCCCCCAGTTTCTCAACGTTTACAGTATGTACGGCCTGCAATACATTGCCTGTGCTGTAGAATAATAATGACTTGAAGAGAGAATGGTTCAGCGTATGAAGCAGAGCCCCTGAAAATCCGAGTATCGCCATCCATCTGTTGGCTGCTCCAAGCCCAAGGCATCCAACCCCTATACCGATGCCGATGATGCCTATGTTCTCAATGCTATGATAGGCAAGGAGCTTTTTCAGATCATGCTGGATGATAGCAAGCATTACACCGTAAATGCCTGTGATTACCGACAGGATCAGGATGATGTAACCTATTGTTGTGTAATCTGTTCTGATAAGAAGCAACATTCTTAGTATGCCATAGATCCCGATCTTTATCACAACTCCCGACATGACTCCGGAGACATGGCTTGGTGATGCCGGATGGGCATATGGCAGCCATGTATGGAAAGGGACAAAACCCGATTTAAACGCAAAACCTATGAAGAAGCATAGAAAAAGTGTAGTGCCGGCAAGTGTCGATTGATGCTTCGAAAACTCCGCGATTGATTCGAATCCGTAACTGCCTGTCTTGTAACCGACATAAAGGAATCCAAGCATAATAAAGACTATGCTCAGATGAGACTGCACGAGATAATTGAATCCTGCTTTTACAGTTTCCTTTCTATGATCGAATATCACCAGAATGAATACCGATATCGCCAGAAGTTCCCAGAGTATCATAAAAACAAAGCCATTCCTTACGGAACAGATGCCGATCATTGAAGCATGCAGCAGGATATAGGCAATGCAGTGAAGGGTTATATCACTCTTCCTTCCTGCATATTCCCTCATATAACTCAATCCATAGACAACCCCGGTAAGAAGGGTCAGGTCGATCGTGAGAATAAACCAGCCCGACAGGGCATCTATCCTTATCAGCACATTCCCGAACAGTTCATTGCCCCTGAAGAGAGCTTCATAAGTATGACCTGAGAGGGCCCTGGCTGCATAATAACTGCTGAGGCCGGCTATAAGGGCTACGGCCAGGACAGTTATTATCCCCTTGCCTTTTGTATCGACAAACAGAACACTAATAAGGGCTAAAAATAATATTGCGAGAAAAATATTCAGCAAAGTCTGAATTTTAAAACATTCATGTTATGACAGCCCGGATTAATGGGGCTGATTCAGCCTAAATTACTTTTTCTGCTTCCTTTATTTCCAGAACCTTCGTCGTTCCGCCCGTCTCGAGATTTATTTCATGAGGCTTGTTTGTCTTCCACGATCCTCCTGTATAATCAGGAACTTCTATAGACTGCGAATTATTTGCAACCGACCATTCGCTCAGCGGGGCTACGGAGCTCCACAGTGCACCGTCATAAACATTCTGATCGAGCGGCAGTCCATTCCTGAGACAATCGATTGTTCTCCAGTCCATTATAAAATCCATACCTCCATGACCACCTACTTTTCTGGCCATCTCTCCCACCCTTTTTACGATCTCGGGAGTATATTTGTCGTAGAATTCTTTCATTTCAGATTCATCGGCCCATGTTTCTCCGATTGCAATATGCTCAACGGGGTATTTGCAGACCATCCCCTTGGTTCCCTTTACAAGATGGATTCTTGAATATGGTTGAGTGGAAGATGTATCATGCTGGACCATTATTGTCTTGCCGAGCGCAGTTTTAATTATCGAGGTGTTCAGGTTACCCCTGAA
The DNA here is from genome assembly GCA_963756885.1 of uncultured Bacteroidales bacterium. GTDB lineage: Bacteria > Bacteroidota > Bacteroidia > Bacteroidales > VadinHA17 > LD21. The sequence continues at coordinate 1,222,767 of CAVWPG010000016.1, read as the reverse complement.
TTTTGAATTTTTCCATTCATCATAGAACGGGTCGCCGGCCACAAGTTCCTTCTCCTTCGGTCCCATTGAGAAATCAGCAGTTGAAACCGAGCTGAGATGTTCCATCCTGTCACCCCTGTTTATTTTCAGGGCCTGACAGACGGGACCAAGACCGTGAGTAGGGTACAGGTTACCGTTTCTTGTTGCATTTTCACGCAGCCTCCACATGTTTGTGTAGGCATCGTCCACCTGCTGATCATCCTTTGGCTTTCTGAAATTCATTTCGAGAAGGTTGTGGATATATGCCCCCTCTCCGTGGATTATATCGCCGAACATTCCCTGTCGTGACATATTGAGAGTCAGCAGCTCAAAGAAATCATAACAGCAGTTCTCAAGCATCATGCAATGCTTCTTTGTTTTTTCCGATGTCTCTACAAGCTGCCAGGCTTCATCTATCGTACGGGCTATCGGTACCTCGGAACATGCATGCTTCCCGTTTTCCATTGCATATACAGCCATTTTTGTATGCCAGATCCAGGGAGTGACAATATAGATAAGATCCAGGTCAGGCAGTTCGGCAAGTTTTTTCCAGGCAAGATCATCGCCTGTAAATTCACGTGCTGCCGGTCGGCCGACGCTGCTGAGAAATTTCTGCGAACCATCGAGCGCCGCCCTCCTGATATCGCATATTGCAGTTATCTCAACCCCTTCAATGAAAGACAGCCTTTTAACAGCCTCACTTCCCCTGTCGCCCAGTCCTATAACTCCTATGCGCACAGTGGGAATCGGAGGAGCGGCATATCCGCACATATTGAATTTCTGTGTATGGGCTTTCCTGGCAGATTCAAGGATTGCAGGCATATTGGATGCAGGCTGTACGGGGGCGCAGCCGTTGATCAGACCACCGGTCATTGCACCAGCTCCGGCGAATGTTGCGGCTTTCAGAAAATTTCGGCGATTGGTTGTCATGATTATATTTTTCAGGTTAATAGATTCGGATTTTCCTGGTCGAAAATTAATATTTTATTTAAAAACAAAAGAATTAATCTGCCAGGAAGTAATAACAATTTGAAATTCAGTCGTGATCCTGGTCCGTCATCGCCCTGTAATCCAAAGGTGCCGCAGGAGGGGCAAAAAAAAAGGCCGTCAGTAAAGACGGCCCGGGCTGATGAAAAAAATCTACCTGAAGATTTTAATTCATGTTTATTGCATTGTATCCGCAAAGGTTTACACATAAGCCACATGCGGCACATTTCTCCTCGTTTATCTCAGGTGCGTTGAAGGGTGTTCCCTGAATTATTGTTAATAACATTTTCAAGATAATTTGAGGTCATTACTCCAACTCCCGACCATCTGGTGGTGCCACCCTGGAAAAGCATCAGGGTCGGCACACTCTGTATCCTGTAGCGGCCTGCCAGCTCCCTGTTCCTGTCCACATCGATCTTTACGATCCGTATACGGCCAGCAAGCCTGCCTTTAAGCTGTTCGAGAACAGGTCCCATCATTTTGCAGGGACTGCACCATTCAGCGGAGAAGTCCACAAGTACGGGAACGTCCCCTTTGATTATTTCTTCAAACTTCTCCTTCATACTTCTTTTCTTTTCTGAACTTCAGGATTATATCCTCAGCCACGCCTCCCAGGACCCAGCCAAGAACAAGGCCATAAAGGGTGCTCAGATACCACACCGACTTGATAATGCAGGTACCCGATGTGCAGCCGACAAATTTCCAGTAGAGGAAACCTCCAACTGCTCCTGCAACTGAAAGGATTACCGAAATAATGTGCTTTTTTATAAACTCTTTCATATCAGATTTTGAGGCAAATTTCCCCAGATATGAAATACTGGTCAGTGACTTAAGTCACACTTGCTGAATATTTTTTATCAGGCCTCTGTAATCGATTGAATTTCTACCAGTTACGATTTGATTATTTTTTTCTAGATTTTTCAGCAAACGTGATATGACTTCGCGGGAAGTATTTAACTGCAGTGCAATATCCTGGTGAGTTCCCCTGAACAAAGTTTTTCCTGTGGATCTGAACCTGTCCTCAAAAAACCGTACCAGCCGCTCATCAAGCTTTGTAAATGCAATTGAATCGATTGTATCGAGAAGCTCGTCGAATCTGTGCTTGTATGAATACATCATGAATTCCTTCCATGATTTGAATTCCGACATCCATTTTTCAGGGACATCAACGGGGATTGTAAGGATGACCGAATCCTCCTCGGCTATCATCCTTATATTGCTTTTCTGAAGTCCTATGCAGCATGTAAGGGACATGCTGCATATCTCACCGCTGTTGAGATAATAAAGCAGCAGCTCATTCCCCGTTTCGGAAAGGCGCACTACCCTGAGGCACCCCTCCAGAACCATCGGAAAGGATTTAATATAATCGCCTTCGCCAAGAATACTCTGATCAACCTTAAGCTCGTGAAGAATGGATACCTTGTCTATCTCAATTACAAGATCCTTTTCAAGAAAGGGATATGTCTTTTGGATTAATCCGGTTTTATCCATTGCCTTGTTTGGATTTATTTACAGCAGCATAGCAACATGATACAGTTCCTGAGGGTTAAAATTACTAAAAAACATGAAGTGTTCACATATTCATTGCCTGAACGGGGTTATTATCGGTAAGCAAGTCTGTTTATCAATAGGATTTTATAAATTTACATCAAATCCGGCTTTATGATCCGTCACGACTATTCCCTTAAAAAGCACAACACTTTCGGATTGTATTACAGGTCTGCATTTTTTATTCCTGTAAAATCCGAAACTGAAGCAATCAGCCTGTTTGAAGCTGAAAAGGCCTTCACCGGGCCAATGCTCATACTGGGAGGTGGAAGCAATATCCTTTTTACTTCAGATTTCGCCGGTACCATAATACATCCTCTTATAACCGGCATTGACATAGTTGAAGAAGGAGCCGGTTATGCAGTTGTATCGGCCGGGGCCGGCGTTGGCTGGGATGACCTTGTGGCATGGACTGTTGAAAAAGGGCTTGGCGGCCTTGAGAATCTGTCTCTGATCCCGGGAACAGTAGGAGCAGCACCTGTTCAGAATATTGGTGCCTACGGTGTCGAGGTTAAAGATACTATCCTGAAGGTAAGGGCCGTATCCACCACTGACGGATCGGTCAGGGAGTTTCCTGGTGATGAATGCCGCTTTTCATACAGGAACAGCATATTCAAGAATGAACTCAAGACTAAATATCTGATAACCAAAGTCTATTTCAAATTAAGCACGGTTCCGCAACTTAATCTTGTTTACGGGTCCCTATCCGGTGAGGTAGCACAGCTTGGTAAGGCCACGGTTGAAAACGTCAGGAAGGCTGTGATATCAATAAGAAGGAGCAAGCTGCCTGACCCGGCCGTTACAGGGAATGCCGGCAGCTTTTTCAGGAATCCCGTGGTTGATACCCTTACTGCTGAAACACTCAGAAAGAGATACCCTGGCCTGCCATGCTACCTTGATCCTTCAGGTGGAACCAAACTGGCTGCTGGATGGCTGATCGATCAGTGCGGATGGAAAGGAAAAAGGGCAGGCAATGCCGGGATTCATGACCAGCAGGCTCTTATAATAGTAAATTATGGGAAGGCTACTGGAAAAGAATTACTGGATCTTTCCGAGGAGGTCAGGAAATCGGTTTGGTACAGGTTTGAAGTTGATCTGGAACGGGAGGTCGAGGTTATTGGCCCTACCTGAAGATTTTTCTCTTGTCGAGCTCTTTCTGGTATATGGCAGCATAGTGATTATGCTCTGCCAGAGTTCTAGAGAAGTTATGATATCCCGAAAAATCGGATTTTGCAGCAAAAAAGAGATAATCGTTCTTTTCAGCATTCAAAACAGCCTCTATGCTTTCAATCGATGGACAGCCTATGGGGCCGGGTGGAAAACCGCTGTGGGTATATGTGTTATACGGGGAGTCAACCTGCAGATACTTGTAAAGTATCCTCGTGATTGTGAAATCATTCAGGGCAAACTTGATTGTCGGGCATGCCTGAAGCGGAATGCCCTGTCTAAGCCGGTTAAGGTAAACGCCTGCAATGCGCGGTTTTTCATCGGGTCTGGCTACCTCATCATCAATAATTGATGCAAGTATTGAAACTTCTATCGGATCGAGACCTTTTTCCCTTGCGAGGACAATACGCCTTTCATTCCAGAATGACCTGTATTCCCTGAGCATCCGGTTGTAGAACCCACGCGCATCCGTATTCCGGTAAATTTCGTATGTATTTGGAATGAACATGGCGATAACAGTTGCCCTGTTAAATCCATCTGCCGAATAGTTCCCCTCATCTGAAAGAAAGTCCATTATAGCCGTTGAATCGGCCTCAATCATCTTCCCTGCCTTGCCGGCAAGCTGATTCAGCGTGCGGATATTCTGAAATGTAATGCGCACAGGCGTCTGATGGCCCGACCTCAAAATGTCAATAAGTTCATTATAGCTCAGGTCCCTGTCAAAAACGTACCTGCCAGGCTTTACCATTGATGGATACTTTTTCTTGCGCGCAAGCCAGTCAAAAAACTTCATCTGCCGAACCAGATGACTGGAGGCAATAGAATCCATTACCTGTACATACGATGCCCCGGTAGGTATTATAAGGATCGTACCTGGCTTTTCACCATGGACCGAGATGCCGTAGATACCCCTCCACAACAGAATGAATGCAGCAGCCAGCAGCAGTATTGCAGCGGATGATATGACTGTTATGATCCTCCTTTTCATTTCAATTAAGCTGCTGCAAATTTAGGGATAAACTCAGAACTACCAAAGAATAGTGCCGCCGGGGCATGCATGGGAAGCCAGCTCCTTCCCCGGGGGGAACCGGAGAAACATGTGGCTGCCGGAGTATCAGATGGATTGGCTATATAATCCCGTGGAATTTTTTATTTTTGTCGGGAGTATAAATAATACATATTAAAACCAAATGAAAATGTCGATTTCAATGTTATTGATCCTCATCGGGATAGGAATAGTAACCGGCGCAATGGCCGGTATGCTCGGGATAGGCGGTGCCGTAATCATGATCCCCGCGCTTGTCTATTTTATGGGATTCAGTCAGCAGATGGCCCAGGGCACCAGCCTTGCCGTAATGCTGCCTCCCATTGGCATCATTGCCGCCTATAACTATTACAAAGCCGGCCATGTGGACATCAGGTTCGCAATGATACTTGCCGGGGCATTCCTCCTTGGCTCCTATTTCGGTTCGAAGTATGCCCTTACGCTGCCTCAGGCAACTCTGAAGAAAATCTTTGGAATCCTCCTGCTGCTTGTTGCTGCAAAAATGCTGTTCTCCAAATAAACCCTGCAGAAAATTTAACGCCTGCAGGATCCCGGACAGGAAAAATAAGCCATTTGTCCGGCAGTTTTGTTACTTTATTGCAATTGAACTGAATAATTTATTTATTATTTTCTAATTTTACGTGTGAATGTTTAACCAAAAAATCTGCAAAATGAAAAAATCCTTGTTATTGCTTGTAGTATTCCTTTTACCTTATCTCCTTCATGGACAGGGCATTGGAATAGGAATAAAGGCCGGAGCAAATTTTGCAAATCAGGATGTTAAAGATGTCAGTATCAAAACAGTAACTGATTATCATCTGGGAGCTTATCTGAATTTGAATTTCACAGATAAATTCGGTATCACCCCCGAGGTATTGTATTCAGCTTATGGTAGCAAGTGGAATAATTCCAAGGTTGATCTTGATTATGTATCGATTCCGCTTATGCTGCGGTTCAAGCCGATAAGCCTGATCAGTCTTGAAGCCGGCCCGCAGTTCGGCTTTCTTACAAAAGCCCATGTGGCAAATGTAGGTGATGTAAAAGACCAGCTTAAAAACAATGATTTCGGACTTGCCATGGGCGCAGCCCTGCACCTGCCACTCGGATTTCAGGTCGGTGGAAGGTATATTCTGGGGTTTACGAATATTTCCGATGTGTCGACCCAGAGTATCAAGAACCGTACAATTCAGGTTTATCTTGGCTGGACAATTTTCGGAGCAAAGTAGGGTCAATTGCACTGATTTTTACATCTTCATGAAAAAGGGCGGGATGCTGAACTGCATTCCGCCCTTTTTATGAGCCAGACTGTGACCTGGTGATGAAATTGTGGGATCCGGAAGGCTATTTCTTATTCTCCAGCTCCCTGAATATCACCTTTTTCATCTCATCAAATTCCTTTCTGTCGTATAACCTTGTCAGGTAAATAATCCTTCCTGATCTGTCGATCACAACATTTCTAGTGACTCCGGCCTCCTTAAGCGCATATATTCCGAAGATATCCGCCCCTGGATCAAGGGCGAGCGGATATGTAACCGGAATATCCTTCTGAAATTTCAGAACCTTGTCAACAGGCTCATCCCTGTCAATACCGATTACAACAAGTCCCTCGGCTTTTTTCTCCTTCCATATTTCCTTTTCTATGAAAGGCATTTCGGTCCTGCACACACTGCACCAGCTTGCCGTAAACTGGAGCATCACGACCCTGCCTTTCAGATCGGACAGCCGGTATGATTTCCCCCCGGCTTCATTGACAGTAAAATCGGGCGCCATGTCGCCCTTTTTAACAAGATAATCATTCTCATAGACCTTCCTATCCTGTCCGGATGAGAAGAGATTTGCTGATAAAAACATAAGTGCTATAATGTAAATTCTTTTCATTTCTTTATGCTGGTATAATTTTTCAAAGATAGAATTGTTCACGAAAAAGCAATAAATAATTACCTTAGTAAAATCAACTTCCCTTTTAATCCACATAATACAAGCTGGCAATGAAGCAACATATTATCCTGGTTTTCATTTCATTCATATGCTTTTCACAATTGATCCGGGGGCAGTTGCAGCCTGTTGAAAAAGGACTTCAGACAATAACTACAGACAGATTGCAGGCCCAGCTGGATTTTCTTTCATCCGACTGGATGGAAGGAAGGGAAGCCGGAGAGAAAGGGGCATACCTTGCCGGAGATTATATCGCAAGCATCCTGAAGCTCAGCGGCATCCGGCCATTCGGGGACATGCTTACCGGCAATGACCCTGGCACCAGAACAGGAAACAAAGGGAGGTCGTACTTTCAGCATTTCATTCTCATAAAAACAGTTCCGGGCGATGTACAGATAATGAAGATCAGGGACACCGGCAATAAAATTGTCAGAACGACTGAGCTGACCCCCGATGTTGATTTTGTTGCAAGACCCGGTAACCTGTCGGTTGAAACTGAAGCTCCTGTAATATTCGTAGGCTATGGCTTTATTGATGATTCGCTGAATTACAATGACTTTGCCAGGATCGATGCAAAAGGGAAATTTATCCTTAAAATAAAAGGGTTGCCAAAATTTGCTGCAGAAGGGCTGACCCGCGATCAGTCAGCCTCCCTCAGCAACAGTATGGAAGCCAGGTACAGGTCGATGGGTGTGGCAGGCATCCTGGAGTATGACCCCCTTGCAACAGTAACTGGAAGGCCGGAAACGAAGGATTTCATGAATATGTCGCCGGCCGAGACCTTCTCCATGCTAGGGAGGCCCCGATCGCACCTTTCCATACCTGGAAGGAAATATCCTGAAAGCCCCGTGAGGGCAGATCTGTCAGTGAGAGCTGCAAATGAAATACTGCGCGGTTCCGATATCAGTACCGATGATTATATTGCCAAAGCTGACAGGAATCAGAAATACATTATTCACGAGCTGAAAGGGAAGTCGGTCTGCATCAGTACATCTGTAAAGACTTCACAGGTCGCAGTAAGAAATATCCTTGGCATTATCGAAGGTAAAAAACCTGACAGCTATGTGGTTATAGGTGCGCACTACGATCATGTCGGCAAGGCAAACGGATATATCTGGAACGGAGCAGACGACAACGGTTCGGGGACTGTAGGCGTTCTTGCCATTGCGGCTGCCATGGCAGCCACTGGAGAAAAGCCTGAAAACAGCATTATATTTGCCTTATGGACTGCAGAGGAGGAAGGGCTCCTTGGCTCAAGGTACTACGTAAGGAATCTTGATTTCCCAAGGTCGCAGATCAGGGTCAACATGAACTTCGATATGATATCGAGGTATATATCTGATGATAAGCCGAATAAAGCTGTCATGACATATACATCCTCCTTTCAGTGGTTCAGGGATATTACATCGGCCAATATTGAGAAATACGGGATAGGCCTTGATCTTGAATATCAACCATCCACCGATCCTCCTGGAGGCACTGATCACAGATCGTTTGTCGAAGCTGGAATTCCGGTTATAAGGATCAAGCCCGGGCACAGGGAGGAATATCATACACCCATGGATGAGACGCGTACACTCGACTGGGATATCATGGAAAAGATAGTGAAGACAGGATTCACCGATACCTGGGACCTGGCTAATGCCAGGTGGTAAGTACTGCCAGCAGGTCAGAAACCCTGAGAAGTGAGGTGGTCAGGCCTTGTAAAAACAGACATAATATGAATTAATAAACTGACTAAAGATGAAAACAACAATTGTACTGATTCAGTTCCTGATTCTGATCTCGCTGCCATTGGCAGTGCGCAGCCAGGCAGGCAATGACAGGAAGCTTCACATTGTTATTTTCGGTGCCCACCCTGACGATCCCGATAAAGCAGGAGGCACTGCCTGCAAGTGGGTGCAGATGGGCTGCGATGTGCTTATGGTCGCAGTAACCAACGGTGATGCAGGCCACCAGACAATCAAGCCCAGGGAACTTGCAGCGCTAAGGCGGGAAGAGGCCCGCAAGGCCGGCGAAGTTATCGGTGTCAGGTACATTACACTCGACAATCATGACGGCCAGCTGATGCCAACCTACAAGAACCGGCTGCAGATAATAAAAATCATCAGGGAGGCAAAGGCGGATATCGTGATCTTCCCGCGTCCCTATGACTACCATCCCGACCATCGCTATACCGGCGTGCTGGTTCTGGATGCAGCATATATGGTAACTGTTCCGGCAATCCTTCCGAAAGTGCCGATACTTGAAAAAAATCCTCTTTTCCTCTTCATGAGTGATGGTTTCATTCATCCTGAGCCATTTAAGGCCGATGTCTGCGTTGATATAGATGATGTGATAGAAAAGAAGATGGACATGTATCACCAGCACAAGACTCAGATGTATGAATGGCTTCCCTATAACCGGGGTGTTCTGAGCGAAGTACCTGCTTCCGATGCCGACCGGAGGAAATGGCTGGGGGAGACCAGGAAAAAGGCCTTCGATGCAGCGCCTTACAGGGAGAAGCTGAAAGAGCTTTACGGCCCGGAGAAGGGAGAGGCAATAAAATACTGCGAGGCTTTCGAGGATTCGGGATATGGTACCAGGCTGACCCCTGAAAACCTGCACTACTACTTTCCGTTCATTAAAAAACCCTGATCCAAGGACTTTCCCTGTGGCATGATATTTGAACCATGATCAGTAAAAGCCATTGCATGAAAAAGCTGATTATTGTTCTTTGTGGTTTCCTGATAATGGCGTCGTGCGCCACATCAAAAGTAAAGGAGTCCTCCGCCAGGGAAGAGGCAGTTGCGAAGGATACGGTCATGCAGGGTGAGATAAGGCATGCCCTGGAGATGAGAAGGTTCCTTGTCAAATTCGACAGGCTGTACAGCTCAAACGGAAGCAGGGTTGATCTGATACCGAAAGCCAATTACATAATTCTCGACGGTGACAAGGTTGTAATAAGTGCAGCTTATGTCGGGAGGCAGTATGGTTTCCGTCCGATAAAGGGTATCGACATGGTTGGCAAGGCAGTTGCATTTGAACTGAAAAACAATGCATCAAAGGGCACCTACCAGATCAGGATGAAGGTCAAAAATGACAAGAATACATTTGATGTGTATCTGACTGTTACAAACAGGGGATATGTAGATACTTCGCTGAATAGCTACAGGATAGACCATGTCAGGTATACAGGCAACTTCATTCCCCTGAAGCCGAAGGAACAAAAGGAAAAGGCTGAAGATCCTGGCGATATACTTCTGTGATTCACCGGCATTTGCCGGTAAGCTCACTGATATTCGAGATACCTGCTGTTTACGCTCAGTTCAAGAAAATCATTGCCTGTTTCCCTGTATCCGTATTCAAAGCAGTAATGAAACTTGTGTCCTCCCTGTGTCTCAATGACATGGGTAAAAAAGCTGAAGTTGTAACCCAGTGCAAAGAGGGCATCCTTGTGAATCCGCAGTTTTTTCTCTGCATACAGATCTGCGAGGATCCTTCTGTTTTTTCTCAGCAATCCATGAACATTTCGCACGAAGTTATTTGATTCACGGTTAAGCCTGTTATTGTAGTTATTCCGGCACTGATCGGAACAGAACTTTTTATCGGTACGGCCACGTATTGAGTCGCCGCAATCGAGACATTTCCTTTCCACAGCACTAAATGTTTTCCTAAAGATATAAAAAATCCATGTAAACCGTTTACAAACGGTTATAATTGATTTCTAACCGGGTATAAATATTTAATAACCGGTACAGCACGCAAGGGGGGTGTAAGTTTGTTACATGATAAACTGAATGTCAAACTCAAATTTTCGAGCCATGAACACATTAAAAAACAGGGTATTCCTGATCGGTCGTCTCGGGCAGAACCCGGAGACGAAAACAATTGAAAGCGGGAAAAAAGTAACCCGCTTCACCCTTGCTACTGATGACAGCTACAAGAATTCGGAGGGACAGAAGATAAGGAAGCCACATGGCACAATATCGTTGCCTGGAACGGCATCGCCGAGGTAGCTGACAAGTTTCTCAAGAAAGGACACAGGTTGCCGTGGAAGGGAGAATTGTGTACCGCAGCTATGAGGATAAAAACGGGGTTACAAGCAACATCACAGAGGTTGTACTGAATGATCTCATGCTCCTTGGATCGGGCAAGGCCAATGGCAACGGAAAGGATGAGGAAGGTGAAGCATAGGGGCACGGGACGAAGGAGAACCGCTGCATTTCGGTAGGGACAGGGGCACTTGCAGAGTGTCCCTGTTTTTTATCCCTGCCTCTCGATTATCTCTTCTACTGTCGCCAGCACGATAGCCTTGTCAACAGGGGTCTTCTCCAGCATTTCGAAAAGGATATAGGCAATTGACTCATACGAAAGATTTATATTTTTGTTCTTCAGTATCAGGTCAATATATCTTATAGCCCTGTCGATCAATTTATTATTGCTTGCTCTCACATAAGTCATAATATTGCCTTCATACCTTCCCAGCCTTCCCATCACTATTGTGGAATGGGTATTCAGTATCATTTTTAAGCATCAGATGTGTAAAGAGGGGATTGTCGAAGGCTGAAGGCAGCGAATATTCCTCATCATCCAGCCTGAAGAATATCTCCTACCTTTCATAGTTTATCCTGAAGCGATGATGGCTTCCTTTTCTGACAGTCCTTTCCCTCCTGCGTATCAGTTCAGAACTGAAATCAAACCCCAGCAGCCTTGCCATCGAAGCCACCCCGTTGATCTCCGGCCATTCGAGGGTCCTGGGGCCCCTGCGCAGCAGACTTTCCCATGCCTCCATGCTGCTTCCTGATCCGGGCATATAGATATAGCACAACGAAGGAGGCTCAGCCGGTTCATTCTCATTTTCGAAGGGATAAAGGCTGAAAGTGGGAGATCTCTCCGTAGTATCGGTGATTATGGTAATCCCCAGGGTGTTGTCAGTTTCATAAAGGAGATAATCACCCTTCATATAGCATGCGGTCTCAAGTTCAATAAACCTCTCGATGAAATGGATATCAGTCTTCTTCCAGATACCGTGCGAATGTATCTATCGATCCTGATACAAATTCGTCTGATCTGTCATAAGAGAGCAGCGCCAGCCCTGCCGCTGCAAGCAGTATGGTGGACGCCTGCATCCTCGTGCTTCCGGTGACAGCCATCGGCCCTACTGTAAGATTGATCTTTTCGATCGAGGTGTTCAGTATGACAAGCCTTGATCTTTCGGCCGAACTGATAAGCAGGTCGTCGGGATTGCAGTAAAGGAAAATATGGTTTCCTGGAGGATAATGTTACTGCCTTTTCCACGGCTCCGATAACAAAAGGCGTTTCTCCCCCTTCAGTCGTGCCTATCAGAAGATCGCCATCCGGAAAGCCGGCCTCCTCAAGCTGTCTGGCTCCATAAAGGGGATAGTCCTCGAAATTCTCTATCGATCGATGAGGGCGACATCTCCTCCTGACATGAAACTGAAAACCCTGTCCCGCATATCGTCCCTTTCATGAACCTGCCTCCAGAGCGTTTCTATAGTCAGCGAGAGCCTTCCTGTTGCCCCGCAACCGCAAAAATATACATTACGGCCCGATTTCAGGGTATCATATATTGCATCCTGAGCGCACAAATCTCCTTTTTCTGTCCGAAAGAATGCTGATAGTATGATCGTCGAGCTTTTTCAGCACTGAAACAGCTTCAGGAAGGTTTTCAGCAGCCAGGTATGAAAGTTCCCTTGTATCCGGATGAGGTGATTCTGTTTCAAGTCTGCCTAATTTATACTGGGAAGATACCGAAAGGAATTCTTCTGCTTTCTTTATCGAGTTGTCTGACATCTGATTTTTTTTTTGCCGGCAAATTAAGCAATTGTTGCAAAAATCGGCAATATGGTCAGCAGATTAACGGCGAATTTATTTCACCTGGAGATGGCGGCTGCAATCTCTGCCTGCCTGCAGAGATTTAAGGTTTATCTCAACAATCTCCTCCCCCTTTCTTGCAAACAGCTTTCTTACAGCTTCTATAATACTGCTGAAGGCATATCTATAAATGGGGATGCTGCCCCCAGGATAACTATATTTCCTGAGCGTGACGATCCGCATTCCCTTGCTATCTGGTCTGCATCAATTATCAGGTGGTTTTTTCTCTTCCTGATCTCCTCAATTATTGATTCAACGGGGGGATAATCGGGAATATTTATAAAAGGTGTTGAATTTGTTACGAGCCATCCATCCTTTGAGAGCCAGGGCAGATATCTGAATGACTCCATGGGTTCGACCGAAATTATCAGGCTGGCTTTACCATGAGGGATCAGATCAGAAGAAACGGGCCTGTCAGAAAGCCTGCAGATGTGACTGCACATCTCCTCCCCTCTGGCTCATGCCGTGGACCTCCGATTGTTTAAGGAACAAGATCGTTGGCTACTGCTGCCAGGCCAATTGCTGCTGCAATAGACAGGATCCCCTGCCCGCCCACTCCTGATAAAATTATATCATTCTTCATTTTCCGTACTTTTTAATCTTTATTCTTCAGAGGCCTCACTTCTCCTTCGTTTTGTCGCTATCTGGATGCATTCCCTTGCAGCTATTATTACTGAAACGCCTTTAAAACCGAACTCTTCTCGCATGATCCTTACATTTTCCTCATGATTTTTTCGCAATGGAACCAAGTGATCACATGTTCAGGCAATACCCCTATGCCCTTCACATATCTGCCGTGATCCTGCCGGTTGCGTGTGATCTCTGGCCTCCTGTCATCCCGGTTGTGGAATTATCGCCGATAATTATAGTGATCGGCGAATTTTTTATTACTGCATCGAGCAATCCTGTCATCCCTGAGTGTGTAAAAGTCGAATCGCCTATAACAGCTACCGAGGGAAACAGGCCTGCATCCGCGGCTCCCACCGCCATTGTCACCGATGCCCCCATGTCGACGCATGAATTGATCGATGAAAAGGGTGGCAGTGCGGCAAGAGTGTAGCAGCCTATATCCGAAAAAACCTTTCCGGGGCCGAATGGCTTTATTGCTTCATTCAGATCACTGAACATGTCAGCATGTCCGCATCCCTTGCAGAAGGAAGGAGGTCTCATCTTCACCACGGCAGGCACATCTTCACCATATATTGAAGGCAAGCCGATAGCCCTTGCAACAATCGACGGATTCAGCTCACCATCCCGGGGAACTGTACCATCAAGCCTTCCATAAATTTTATGCCGTTGTCGAGAATCCCCCTCAGGGCCTCCTCAACGAGGGGAGCCCCCTCTTCCAGTATAAGTACTTCCTGCATCTTGAGGTTATTTCCTCTATCAGCTCTTTCGGAAAAGGATAGGCGGATATCTTCAGGATCGGAATTCCGGCAGGATTTTCGCCTAGGTTTTCAATCAGATAATTGTAAGCTATTCCACATGCTATTATGCCCAGCTCCCTCTTAAGTCCATCTTGAATTTATTGTATTTTGATATGCGGATATCATATTTATACTGCTTCAATGGATGACAACAGACCCTTGTATTTTTCCTGGCAATTGGCGGGAAGCAGAACAAACTGGTGGGGATCGCCGGGCAGCGATATTTTTTTTCTGAGGAACGGATTCCCTCCTTAGTAACGCGCCCTGGAATGTGCAAGTCTTGTCGTCATTCTGACAAGAACAGGAGTCTGTATTTTTCCGAAAGTTCAAAGGCATCAAATATCATTTCGTAAGCTTCCTGCTGATTTGAAGGCTCATAGAATGGAATAACTGCGAACTTGGCATAAAACCTCGAATCCTGTTCGTTCTGGGAGGAATGCATTGAAGGATCATCTGCAGAAACAACCACCACCCCTCCATTTACCCCTGTTATTGCTGAGTTTATAAATGCATCCGCAGCAACATTAAGTCCGACATGCTTCATTGCCACCATGGCTCTTTTTCCTGCATATGACATGCCGAGAGCTGCCTCCATTGCAGTCTTTTCATTAGATGACCATTCCCTGTGCACATTGCGCTCTGCGGCTTCAGCGGATGCCTGAATGTATTCCATGATCTCGGTGGATGGAGTCCCGGGATATGCATACATTCCGCTCAAACCCGCATCCAGGGCAGCCTGGGCAACTGCTTCATCCCCGAGTAAAATAATTTTTTCATTTATTGGTTATGTATCTCAGATTAGTCAAATATTTAAAGTACTCACTTGCGGGATTCTTTTTGTTGTTACATGATACCGTGAAAACAAGAAACAAATATTGGAATATTTTCAGGACATTAAAATATGACCAATGCTTTAAATTAATAAAAACATCACAATGAAATTATTATGATATGCTTCAATAGCACGTTAAAAATTGGATAAATGTTTTAACATTACACTCAATAATGCTTAATTTGCAGGCGAAAGCAACATTTCAAAAGAAAACTGGGTTCTATTGAACAAGAACTATTTATACTATTCATATTGTTGACTGTCTCCTTTCTCTCCTGCATGCGCAGACTACCGTAAAACAAACATATATACAGGTAAGCGGCCTTAATCGTCGATGAGGCATATAAGTCCGGTGGCGGGGGTAGCTGTGATTTCAAAAAAACTGAAAAGAGGAACAATAAGTGAGAAGTCAGGTATCT
The DNA here is from genome assembly GCA_963756885.1 of uncultured Bacteroidales bacterium. Lineage (GTDB taxonomy): Bacteria > Bacteroidota > Bacteroidia > Bacteroidales > VadinHA17 > LD21. The sequence continues at coordinate 1,207,512 of CAVWPG010000016.1, read as the reverse complement.
ATTCAATTCCCAGCACGCCTGGCGATACTATTTTTTTCAGGGCTCTGGGATATAAGAGATATCATACTATTATTCCGGAATCTTTTGAGGGAAAACAAGTGTAATGTTGATATTATTCTTCAGATCGACACTATCTCCATTAAGGAGGTTACAATTCTTGCCATGGAAGACCTACAATGATTTTCTCAAGGATATGACCAGGGAGAAGCCTGTCGATCCGATAATTGAGAACATGAATGACAATCTTGCGTCAATTTATGTTGCCATGTCAAACCAGGTCGGACGTCATGGTTTCGCCCGAAGCAGGCTACAGGTATGCCATGGAGCAGAATTTCAACTGCGATGGCAACTAAAAATCAATATCCTGTCAATAACCTTCTTAATCCATTTGCATGGGCAAAATTCGTTGACGGTTTAAAGCATGGGCTATTCAAAAACCAGAAGTATAACAAACCAACAGAAGCCAAGGTCAGGAAAAAGAACAAAAAGCAAAAAAACAAATAAGCCTGCCCAGGATTATTGCTGATTTCTCCCCTTTACATTCACCTGCCCGGAAGAAGAAGCCTCATTTAGTGGGAAATTGAGCGAATCCGTCCCGGATCCAGCAGCGGAAACGATCCGGCGGTGCAAATTATAACCCAGCCTGATAGCCTGTAAAAGCGTAATATTTTATAATTTCGTATTCATGAAAAAGCATGAAGGGAGACTCGTGGGGATACTGGGTACTGTGATAATTCATCTTATTGCAGCTATCATTTTCATGTCATTTCCGGTTAGGTTCCCTGCATACTGAAATGAGAGATGTTTTCCAGGTGGAAATCGCTCCGGAAGATATTATCACACCTGATACTAAGGAGGATAATAAGGAAAAGCAGATCGCACTGCCGGCATACTACAGTCGAAAAGGTACTTCAAGGTGATAAGGAATTGCTTAATATAGCCCGGAACATGGCAAATAAGGGAGACCCAAAGATCAATGCGAGCCGACTATATCGACAAGGTAAAGGATGAGCTTATAAAAAGCGGAAAACTCGGAAAGGACAATTTCATCGATGAACAAAAGAAACTTGCCGCAGCAGGGAGAAGAAAATATAGCCACCGCTGTAAAATGACACTGCAACAGGAAAGTCGATAAGCCGGATAAATCACAGGAAATAGCTGCCAACTATAAAGGCCCCACCACGGATATATTATAATCTGCCCGGCCGCACACATAGCTTATCTGCCAATTCCTATTTATGAATGTGAAGGAGAGGGAAAGGTCGTACTGTCGATAGAGGTGAATCAGAAAGGTATTGTTGAAAAGGCGCAGTTCTGGAAGAGCGAGAGTACTACATCAGATCCATGCCTTAGATGAAACAGCCGTGTCAGACTGCACTGATTTCACGTTTTAATCCTGACATGAATTCCCCGAAGATCGAAACAGGTACACTCACCTACCATTTTGTCGCACAATAAGAATAAGGCTCCGTACCGTCTGAGAACCACCGGGCCCTCTGCGTGACAAAAACAGAACTCTCACAGGGAGTACATAAAATTCACAAAGTGACGCAGGGAATAATTCTGAATCAGAAAAGCAAATTCCCTGAATTATAGGAATACGGTTTAATGACTTCAGGAGTATTACGGTTAGCACTTTTGTCATTAACCAGTGGGCCAACTGTATAGCCTTTAATATTTCTGAAGGGCAGGGCTTCAGGATAGCCAGAACTTCTTCAAGTCGATGCTGATTGTTTCATCCAGATGTCTCTCAGCGGCTTCTCGAGTATAGCAGGCATTCTTTTGGCCGAATTATGAATTTCAGCCATAAGTTCATTTGCCTCCGTTGTTATGATTGAAAAAGTACGAATTCTTCCCCTGTTTCGCCGGCTATCCAGTCATTAAACACTCCGGCAACTGAAAGAATATCATTTTCATGACTGAAATATACCATGGGATCTTTCTTTCCCAACATGCTGCCATTCGAAGAATCCCTTAATGGTATAATGCATCTCTTTGACATGACAGATGATGAAAACGAGGGTTTTTTCTCATGCTTTCCGCCCTGGCATTGAATGTTTTATACCTGATTGCATTGGCTCGGCCATAGCTTCTTGTCCATGAAGGAATCAAGTCCCCATTTAACAAGCCTGATCTTGTGCCGGTCAGGGGAACATATTGCAGGAATTTCGGGAAGTCCGAATGCATGATAGTAATAACTCGGCCTGTAATTGTCAGGATCTATCAGTGTTGCTCCATACCTGTTCTCAAGTTCCTCCTTTACAAGATTCACATTTACAGTGAAGCACATGGCTACTTTATTGGAATATCCAGTCAATGCAGTATTTAAGGCAGGGGCAGCGAATTATTGAAAAGGTCATACTCGGGTTCAGGTTCAATTTTGGCAAGAACCTGTTCATCATATTGCTTATATATGAATAGATCTCCGGACCATTCCATGCGCTGGAATTAAGGAGTACAACCCAGGCAGTACCGTCGGGTTGTCTCTTCAGTATTCCGGCAGTTCCCGGGAATGAGCCGGTTCTCCACCAATTACCGTTCATCACAGTTGTTTTCCATCCTACAGGAGCAAAACCATTGCTGCTATCTGTCATAAACTGAATGCTCTGATTGGATAAGATATCCGGCCTCGTCTGGAAATCCGTCAACTGAAAGCAGGAGCCTCATCAGATCTGGGGCTGTCGCAATCCAGGCACCTGCACCGCCCAATGCCCTGATATCATTTCCGCCATAGCTGGGGGAACCATCTCACCTGTACCGTATATTGAAGGTTTGAGAACAGCATCGGATAGTCTCGTAATATGTAACCTCAAAAGGCGCCCTTTCCGACGGAAGGTTACCTGCAATTGTCATGTCGTAAATGCCCAATGGTTCCAGAATGTCCTGTCTGCAATATTTCTCATAAGGCATTCCGGTGATTTTCTCAATCACAAGTCCCAGTATGCTGTAACCAAGATTAGAATATGCACGTCCCATACCCGGAGTGTAATGAAGTCTCTTATCAAGGGCAAATCGACAATCGTTCTGGTATCAACAGGTGGCCTGAGATTCATTTTATCAGCAATAACAATAGGCATAAACATCTGATCACCATACCGCTGGGTCCATCCTGCCTCATGACTTAATAGCTCTTCAACAGTTATATCATAAACACGCTTGTCCTTCGGTCAGCAAAAATATGGATCATTAAGGATACCGTCAGGGCCAAAGACTCTATCATTCAATGAAAGTTTCCCTCCTCCTGAAGCTTCATTATAGCAGTTGCTGTGACCAGCTTTGAAATGCTTGCGATCCTGAACTGATTGAAAGGCTGGGTTTGAATTTTCTCAACGGTATCGGCATATCCAAAACCCCTGGCATAAATCAGCTTTCCATTCCTGGCAACAGCAATTGATGCCCCTGCAATTGACCATTTATGGAGGAAAGAACCGACTATTTTCTCTGCCAGCAGGAAATAGCTGATGTTCAGGGGTATTGTTTGTTATCCTGTATATTTTCAGGTGTAAGCTTATCTGCAATCCATTATTCTCACTTGCACCCGGATTGAAACTCATCAGGGACAATAACAGGGTTACCAAAAATATTTTTACAGGCCTGGTCAAGTATTTGTTTTTTCTTCGGCAAAAATAAAAACTATTTTTAAATGAAATCCCCGTATATTTGAATATTTATCATCTTATGAACAATATTTAGTAACATATAATAACAAATTTTCCCGTTATTTTATCTCTAATCCGGTTATGGACAGGCTGAGGTGTCAGATCTACCTTCACAGCATTGAAATAGGTGCCACCTCATGTTTTTTATTCTTAATTATATTGGTAACTTTTTTTAAAAATACTCTTCAATATACAGCCCGATTATATAAATTATGAAGATTCTAAAATTAACTTTGCATTTATGGTCGGCATCGATAAATATGCTAAGGGCTGTTTTGCTCATTCGCTTTTCTTATGCCATTCCGCCATTATTCTTGCACAGCAGGGTAAACAGAAACAATAAATGACACGGAGCGGCTGACACATCTGACTATCTCGCCATCTTCTATGAATCATCCCTCGACTATAATCTGATGATAGCTGCCTCAAGGGGCTATGTATCTGAGATTGATCGACTTATCATAAAGGGGCCGATATTAATACTTCGACAACTAGCGGGGTTGACTCCACTTATATTTGCTGTATTGAATAATCAGCTGCCGGCAGTGGAATGCCCTACCTAAATACAATCCTAGCGCTGGATCAAAGCTGACCTCAACTCATGAAACTCCCCTTATAATTGCAGTAAAAAATAATAACTCTGATATTTGCGAAGCTTTGATACGTGCTGGCGCCGACATCGACCTTACCGATATCAACGGCGCATCGGCACTTCATTATGCTGCAATAAACGGATATCTCGATGTCACTGATCTGCTGTTCTACTATAATGCCACTATCGATCAGAAATCAGATGATGGCACAACACCTCTGCTCGCAGCAATTATTGCCGGGTATGCAGATGTAACTGACCTGCTTGTACAGAACGGTGCCAATATGGAAGCGGAAAATAATGAAGGATTCACCCCTTTTCTTATGGCCTCTGTCACAGGCGATACACTCATAATGGACCTGCTAATCAGGCATGGCGCTGACATTTACGCGAAACAACAACCGGTACAATGCGCTTGATCTGGCAATTTCATCCGACCATCCGCAGCAGTAAAATATCTGCTGAGAATAGGTAATAAATGGACAGACTCTTCCGGACAATCCATCAGTCCGTATACTGTTGCCACAAAATACAGAAGGAAAGATATCGTCAGCCTGATGAAGGCTTATAATCTCCCGGGTCAGGTAAAATTACGGAATCGATCAGGCAGCCGATCTCTATCAACTCAAGATTCACACGGAAGGATTATTATGACAGGCATTGGCATTTCATTAAAGGAACCTTATCTGAATGCCGGCATCGTAGCAGGGCTTGATATGAAATTCTGGGATACGAGGGTTCTTATAAAGGATTCTGAGCATTTGTATTATCAGTATTTCGATAAGGGCTACCTTGTATACTGCGGAGCCTTCAAAGACTTTGTCCTGTCGGAGAAACCCACTCAGATCCAGCTTTCTGTCTGACCACCACGTTAATGGCAGGCTACTCTTTGGCCATACTCTGAAAGGGACTCTCATGGCGCCTGCAAATGAATTCCTGGTTATTCCGGATATCGCTCTGAAATGGAATAAAAAGAAATTTTCAATATCGGCCGGGACGGAATATATCAAATCACAATTTTATCATATCGGCCCTGTCTGGATCAGGGCCGGTGTTTCATATACTCTGTTTTTCGATAGGATAAGGACTCAGGTTGCACCAATTAAATGGTACTGAGATCATGACATAAGATTCTCAAATCACTTGCATTCATATTTTAGTTTTGTTCTTCTCATGTGAGGATCAGACATTTATTATAAAATGCTCTGACTGCACCGATGACGAACCGTTACAGCCGAATTATATGCTGACCTTGATCCCAGACTACTTCTACGGAGCGCTGATCCAGGTCTGGGAAGGCAATCTCGAGGACAGTATCCTTCTGACACATCCACATCTTTTACAAAAGTATTCACGCAGGAAGTGACTATCAATAGAAAATATACAATTACGGCCACATATTATGTCAATAATGACCACTTACATTGCTGTCGATTCGGCTACCCCAAGGGTAAAGTATGAAAAGTCACAGTGTGACAATCCCTGCTACTATATTTACGATAAGACGTGCAACCTGAAGTTGAAATATACGCATTGAAGATCACTTAACTGTTAGCTTCTGGGATATTTGAACAACGGTACTCCGGCGAGTCCCTTTTCTTTATTCTTCCAAATTTCCGTATCGCTCAGGGGTTTTAAACTGTCGGAAAGGGACAAGTGCTGTTCTGAACAGTCTGTGATCGCCCGGCGTTATTGCCGCAGTAACGGGATGGGAAAGAGTGAAGCTAAGTCCCATCTTTATATCTTCAGTGCTTTCGAGAGGCTGGTACCAGCATTTGGGGTAGGCGGATTTATCTGCACCCTCCGGCCATGGACCGTTCGGGCCATTGATTTCAGCGCCAGTATGCCCATTTTTTTCTGATGTGCCATTTCGAGAACCTGCGGTCCGAAATTGCCTGCATTCCATGTAACAAAATTAACAGGAAAAATAATTGTATCGAAATCAAACCTATCCATCATTGCCGTTGCGGCCTCCACCGAATGGGCTGAAAAGCCGATAAAGCTTATTTTGCCCTCCTTTTCTGGCTTCAAGGAATGTCTCCATGGCCCCTCCTGCAGCGAAATATTCTTTCAACATCTTCCGGTGTTGTAACCGCATGAAACTGATAAAGGTCAACATGATCAGTACGGAGATTCTTCAGTGATTGCTCCAGTTCCTTCCGCGACCCGTCCCGCTCCGCTCAGTAGTCTTGCATGCGAGGAAAACTCCCTTTCGGTAAGGTTCCAGGGCAGGACCCAGCTTTATTTCCGCATCTCCATAGGTAGGAGCAACATCGAAGTAATTAATGCCCGAGTCAATCGCGAGCTTTAACAAGTCTTCTGATTCATCAGGTGTGGCATCCATTACAAGGATTCCACCGAAGCCTATCATGCTAAGCATCTCGCCCGTACGGCCCAGAGATCTTTTCTCGATCTTTCCGGGGAGTGATTCCCTTGTGAGAGAATTCAGATCAGCAGGGAACATTCCCATCATCGGAGCCACTATGGCTGAAGTCCTATAAAATCACGTCTTTTCATATCAGTTCGTATTTTAATGCATGCCATAAGTTATGACATTATTCACTATTTGCAAGGATATTGCAATAAATCCGGATAAAACAGAGGTCTTATTTTAATGTAAACAGTTCCTTTGCCTGTTTTGTTCTGACTGAACGATGGCCGTTTGGAAGTCAGATGAAGATTCCGGTCTTGTACTCAACACGCTCCTCGTTTCTGTAATAAACTTTCTCAAGAAACAATCCGCTGGGAGGAGCTGTAAGCTTTGCCGGGATATCCGACTTCGCCCCGGAAGAATAAGCAGATCTCAGCAGATGTAATATTTCCTCTGCCAGCTTCAACAATCACTCCTGTCATTCGCCGCACCTGCTTCCATAAAAAGTGAGAACCGATAACGTGAAAAATTATCAAGTCGCCAAATTCGGTTACCGATGCGTGAATACCTCCACTTTTGTGGATGCCTGCTCCTGGTCCTCATCGGTAAATGACCGTAGTCCTTAAGTCCCGGAAAATTTTTGGCCGCTTCCCTCATCTTCTCCTATATCCAAGTGATCCTTTATCCACCAGACAAATTTCTTGCCGAATGCAGTTCGTCTCCTGCTGATCTGATAAATATAGCTCCGTGCAGTGGCATCGTATCTGGCATGAAATTTCGGATGTGCCTCCTCCACACTTATAATGCTTATATCAGGCGGAAGCCTGTCATTTATTCCATATTTGATTCTAAGGGGTTCAATGCCGGTTTCGACACCCAGATGAGCTACCTGGGCAAGAGCATGTACTCCGCCATCCGTCCTTCCAGCTCCGAAGAGGTCTATTTCACCGGTACCGAACAGCTCCCTGCAGGCATCCAGCATCTCTCCCTGTATAGTCTTTCCTCCCTTTTGCATCTGCCATCCTGAATAACGTGTTCCCTCATATTCAATTGTAAGTTTAAACCGGCTCATTTCTCTCATGCTTTGTAAGTCACTAAGGTATAACTATTAACCGAGTTTTTTGGAACTTTTGACTTCATCCGCATGCTAAAGATTTGTGTCGAACATTAAGCCACTCCCGCATGTTAGACCTTGAACAGTATCAACTGATTTTTGTATAATTTCAACTCTTTATAGCTGGTATGAAAACATGAAAAACAAATATATGAATCCTTATCTTGCAGGCACTGCTTCGGGGCATTGTGCTGCTTGCTGGCAATGTTTCTTTCAGGCAGGGGACTTGGGGCAAGCGGTGGAATGAAATACTGCGTTGTTTCAGTTGTGGGAGCTGTCGACAAGCCCCCATGCGGAAAATTCTGTTATTTCAGCAAATATTTTGAGAACGGCAAGAAACCATTAAATAACTGGCTTACATTTGAAATCCTTGGACTTGTAGCCGGAGGGTTTATTTCCGGTGCCGTTTCAAAGAGGCTTAAATTCAAGATTGAGAAGTCACCCAGAATTTCAAATACAAGGCGACTGATCCTTGCCTTCCTCGGAGGGGTGTTTTTTGTATACGGAGCCCAGCTTGCGCGAGGTTGCACAAGCGGAGCCGCCCTATCCGGCATGGCTGTCCTCTCTGTAGCAGGATTTGTGACCATGATAGCCATTTTCGGCTCTGCTTATTTGTTTGCATGGTTCTTCAGGAAAAACTGGATATAAGGGCACAGGCTTTGATATCACCTTGATTAAGCACAAAGGCACAGGATTGAATTAATTAAATCAGACTTCAGAAAATAAGAAAACAAATAACAGATAAGCAGATGGCTCCAGTAACATCAATTACAGTAGTCCCGGCATGGCTCCAGATGCTGATCGCACTTCTTATCGGGACCGGCTTTGGATTTTCACTCGAGCAGGCCGGATTTTCTTCCAGCCGCAAGCTTGTTGGAATGTTTTACGGATATGATACCACCGTATTCAAGGTATTTTTCACGGCTGCCATAGTAGCTCTCACAGGTTCCCAGTTCCTGAGCTATTTCGGATTGCTGAACCTCAGCCAGGTTTATGTGAATGAATTTTATGTATCTGCATCAATTGTGGGCGGAATTATTATGGGGGCAGGTTTCATTATGGGCGGCTTCTGCCCCGGAACAGGGCTCAGCGCAATGTCAATAGGCAAAATTGACGCCCTTGCCTATGTGATAGGCGGATTTGCAGGCGCCTTCCTTTTCGGCGAAACATATCCTGCCATACAGGGGCTTGCCAATGGCTCATATAAGGGACCACTTAAGATCGATGAAGCCCTGGGAATACCCACAGGAATATTCATACTGCTGCTGATAGTCTCAGCCGTGATAATGTTCTCGCTCGGAGAAGCAGCTGAAAAGAGATTTGCCAGACCAGATATAACAGGTGAAAACCAGGAAGGATAAAAAAATGAATCCACGACAAAAATTTTCAGCAATCATTCTTACCCTGGGACTTGTTCTGGCGCTCCTCCCGCTGACATCCCACCGTTCTTTCAGCAGCTCACCGCATAAAGTGCTCAGCGGGCTGACCGATCAGGAAAGCTATATTACTGCTGACCAGCTGGCCAGGATGGTAGCCTCCGAAGACACCAGGGTACAGATAATTGATCTCAGATCACGGAAGGAATTTATGGCCTTCAATATACCAGGCTCTTCGAATATACCGTATGATGAGCTGCTCGACAGCGACCCCGGGATATTCCTGAACACAGGGAAGGAAAAGTATATATTTTATTCCAACGGCGATCTTTATTCCAATTACGCACTTGTCATAGCCAGGGGACTGAAATACAATAACACCTATGTTCTGAAGGGAGGGCTTAATGAATGGTTCAGCACTGTCATGAACAGCTCCTTTAACGGAACCCGCATATCAGCCAGGGAAAATTCGCTCTTTGAGGCCAGGATGCAGGCCAGGAAAATGTTTACTGAAATAAACAGTCTGCCCGACAGCCTTAAGCAAAAGTTCATCGAAGCGAGACATACAGCTGCAAAAAAACTGGATGGAGGCTGTGAATAAGGCGGGACACAATATCATATGAAATTCATATATAAATACAAAACAGTACTTGCAGTAGTCCTGCCGCTTCTGATATTGCTCTCTGTAAAAATCTGGAGCCACAGAACATTCAAGTATGATGCAAAAACATGGGCTGAGCCCTCCTTCAATCTGTCGAATGTTGTTACGGAAGCCGGACTTGGAAATTTGCCCGGACATAAGCTCATTGTCGAACTGGACGGAACATCCCCTGAGCTGAAGGAAATGTCATGCACTGTGGTTCATATTTCACCGGATTCAATACTGATGAGCCTGAATCTTAAAAGGATGCGGGACAATATAGGGCCTGTTTTGCTTACCTCTTCCGATCCTTCCATCCCGGCGAGGATATGGATGCTCCTGAGCCAGACAGGCTTAAGGAATCTCTATATTTTGTCGCGAAGCAATAACAACGAGGATTTTAAAAGCAAATTCCGGCCAGACACCACGGCCGGGCCCGGAATCTGATATTCTATTTCAAATGGGGATTACTTTACAGTCTCAAAATCGTTCACTTCAGCCCCGGTAAAAGGAAGCCATGACAGTTTCACCCTGTCCTTTTCCATTTTGTCATACATGAAGCTGTTGTTACCGTATCTCAGTGTTCTGGCATCGTATCCGAATAACCTGAGATAGGCAGTGGCGAAACCTGAGTTATGGCCTGTTCCGCAATATACAACAACAGTTTTGTCAGACGGGATCGTGGCCATCTCCTCTGTATACCCGAGGGTAGCCTCCGGCTTGTACCTTACTGCGCCCGGAATATGGCCGCTCTCATACTTGTCTTTTCTCTCGTAGTTGATAATGAAATATTTCCCGGGATCCGAAAATACCTGGTCGGCTGAAATCATAATATTTCCCGTCCCCCCGGCAAAAAGCCTTCGAAACCTTGCCGTACCGATCTCCTCTCCCGAATTTTTTCCCGTGCCCAGCTCTGGCATTGTCCTTGCAGCAGGCTTCTCATTAACAATGGTTTCAAGATTCTGCTCATACTTCCCTGAAACACCCTTCAGCCAGCCTTCCCTCGCAAAGCTGCCGTTCCACGCGCTCATGCCCCATCGCATTGCATATACATTCCCATATCCCATAAGCCTCAGCAAACATGTGGCATAGCTTGACAGCTGCCCGTCGCTGCAGACCATGATGATCTTGTCGAACTGAAATGGCTTGATATCTGTTTCGAAGTAATCAGGAATATCCTCAAATCGCTTATTAACAGCACCTTTTATATGGCCCTGCGAGTATTGTTCAGGCGGCCTGAGATCTACAACAAGTATGTTTTTTCCCAGACTTTCGTGAACTATTGATGCCTTTATCAAAGAAGGAAATACCTGGCTGTTTACGTAATCACCATTTTCCTTAAGGTCCTTAAGAAGAAGGGTAGTTTCTGTCCCAATCACAGCAGGGACATGCTCCGGCTCCGAAGCAACCGGATTGGCGGCAGCCTTTATGCCCGATTTGTTGCCCGAGCATCCTGCAATAAAAACGCCGGAAAGGAAAACGACAACAAGTATCTGAAAATATCTCTTAGTCATGGCTGAAAATATTCTCTCAGGTTCAGATTTCAAGCCTGACGTGGTCCTTATCGTACTTTAAAGTCTCGACCCTGTTCCCAAGATCATCATATTTGTACTCGGTTATGGCTACTCCGTTTTCCCCGTCATTAATCAGGTTTCTATCCTTATCCATATTCTTAACCTCGGTCAGTGCTCCATGCGTATCGTATGTATTCTGTTCGACAGGTACCAGCTTCCCTCCCACATACTCATCATCCTGGTCAAATACCTGTATTTCAACAGGATAGCCGTTGTCATCGTATTTAGTTATCCTCTTTGACCATCCGAAGTAAAGATTTGACATCTGTCCGAATACATTGAATACGGAGAACAGTTCATTATCACCGTTCGGATTTGGAGAGAATTTGAAATAGGAGACACCGATATCCCCGCAGTTTTCAGCAGTGCAATTATAAAGGGTATCAGCTTTGTAGTTAGCCATCCTTGTCATGTAGCCCTTGTCGTTGTAGCTGAATCGCAGCTCATAGAACGGGCAGAACGGATTCATCACAACTTCTTCATTTGCAAGATTATATCTTAGTTCCCTCACCATGCCGTTCTCAAGGATGCTCCATTTATACGAGTGGATTTTGTTCCTGTTCGCAGCCGGGGTCCCGTCCTTTGCAAAAAAAGCTAAACCTGTTCTTAAGCCTTTGTCATCCAGGGTATATTCGGCGGTATAAACCCCGGAGGATTCAATCTGTTCGCCGTTCTTGCTGAAATATCTTTTGATCTGCTTATTGTCTTTATATTCATAAGTGACCCTGGCGGCTCCGCCCATGGAGGAGTAATCAAGGAGCGTATTATTGCGGCCAAATTCAACTGAGAGCAATTTCCCTGAATTATCGTAAGTGAATTTATAATTGTTGATGTAGGCGGACTGGTCAGTCGTAAGCGGATGAATCCCTTTTTCTATATCATAAGGGGTTTCGGAGAATTGAAGGGCCCTGTAATATTCCACCCCCGCGTGACGGTTCTTCACTGACATATTACCACTGCATCCAGCGATTCCGATACCAATTATTACTGTCAGAATTGCGGGAAAGCTTAATTTTCTGATACTCATTTTCAATTCGTTTTTAATTAATGTTTAAGTTAAAATTATCGTCTATAGGATACTCGAAGTTCATGGGTTACCACTCAGTTAACGCAAAGAGCATAAAATTGTTTATTTTATTCACTCAATAATCCGATTTATGACAAAAAGCATGGCCGGGTCGTGGCTGCCTTTGGTTCTTAAAGTAGTACTGACATGGAATGAAATTTAAATTTTAATGATTAGATTTGGGGAAAAATAACCGGGTAATATGGATCAGCTAACCAGTCATCCCCTTTACAGGAAGCATAGCATGGACAGTGCAATGAATTCATTATGGGAATTTTACAAAGGTAAATTCCTTCCCCTTTTTATAATGTCATTCGTTATGTCGCTTGTAATTCAGTATGCCTCGACATTCGTCAATATCCAGGAATTGTCGGGCATGACCGATCCAATGCTGATCCTTGGAAAAATGAAGGAGCTGATAGTGCCAATCCTGGTTATTTCCGCTATAAACCTGCTGTTTAACCTCATCCTTCAATACTATGTGATATTTAATCCTCTTGACAGGGATGGCAATATATTCAGCGGTCTGGCAGCCTCCCTAAGGTATTTCATTCCCTATGTTATAATCATGGTGCTTCTCGCTTTTGCCGGCGCCGTGGCTATTGCCCTGGGGATTCTTGTCCTGGTGGTTGGCGTCTTTTTCTCGGTTTTGTATATAATGACTCTGTATATGCTCGTACTTCCGGTTCTGATAATTGAGGGGCCGGGTATCGGTCATGTCATATCCCGGACTGTCGGGCTTGCTCACAGAAATTTCTGGTCCAATCTTGGCTGGGTGGCTGTTTTTGTAATAATACTCATTGTCCTGTCGCTTATCTTGTCCGGGATAATCCTCCTGCCCTTCACGGGCAGCTTTATCAAGACGATTATGAATCCGGGGGAGACTTCACAGATTGTAAGCATGGCCAGCAACCCCATCTTCATTGTTCTTTCAGCCCTGGCCGGTGCGCTCACGATGCCTCTGATCCCGATATTTTCCTGCATTCTTTACTTTAACGGAAAAGCAGATGAGGAATTGGGTGCCCAGGTGGCCGGCATTGAACCCGAAAACACAAAGGTAAGGGTTGAAGATCTTTATGCCAGGCCATATTCTGATGATCATCCGGACAATCCGGATAACATCGGCAAATGATTTCTTGCAATTCCATTCAGGGAATGCTCATTGTGATATAAGGAAGATCTGTCAGGATGGAAAGGCAGATGACCTGTGATCACAGATCATTTTCGCCCTTTACATAACCAAAATTGGCCAGTATTCCACCATCTACATACAGTATATGACCATTCACAAAGTTACTTGCCTTTGATGCAAGAAAGAGGGCTGCATTCGCAACATCCTCAGGCTCGCCCCATCTGCCTGCAGGTGTCCGTGTCATAACCAGGTCGTTGAAAGGATGCCCGTTCTCGCGTATTGGCGCTGTCTGGGCAGTCGCGATATAACCTGGACCGATGCCGTTTATCTGGATATTGTATTTGGCCCATTCGCAGGTCATATTCTGAGTGAGCAATTTGAGTCCCCCCTTGGCCGATGCATATGCAGACACTGTATTCCGCCCGTAAACGCTCATCATGGAGCACATGTTGATTATTTTTCCCGAACGCCTCCTTATCATCCCTGGCACAACACGCTTCGACACAATCAGAGGAGCAACAAGGTCGACATCGATCACCTGCTTATAATCGGATACTGACATGTCCAGTATAGGGATCCGCTTTATGATGCCCGCATTATTCACTAATATGTCAATTTCGCCTGCAGTATTTTCTATCATGCCGATTCCCCTGTCGACATCCTTTTCATCAGTCACATCGAACTTAACCGCATATACGCTCAGCCCCTCCTTTGAATAGGCCTCACGGCACAGCTCCAGCTTATCCTCGCCAAGGTCATTCACGCAAACTTTTGCTCCGGCTTTGCCCAGCAGAATGCCGGTGGCAAGACCAATTCCATGGGTACCACCGGTAACAAGGGCCACTTTGCCCGTAAGATCAAATAAATCAATCATAACTGAATGCTATTAATTTAAAACTACATGGGGGCTGCATCATCTCCGGGAAGGATTAACCATACACATTGACCGGATCAGGATAATTAACCGAACCTGCAGCTCCCGTAATATCTCACCTGAGTGTATCAGGCTGCCTTACATCCATATCCCCGTAATCGAGATTTTCGCCAGCCATTCCCCATATAAAGGTATAGCTCGATGTGCCGGCTGCGCTGTGAATACTCCATGATGGCGAAAGGACAGCCTGTTCGTTTTTCATCCAGATATGCCTTGTTTCGTCCGGAGATCCCATAAAATGACAGATAGCCTGCTTTTCAGGAACCTCGAAATAAAAATATGCCTCCATCCGCCTGTTATGGGTATGTACAGGCATCGTATTCCATACACTCCCGCTCCTGAGTTCCGTCATCCCCATCTGCAGCTGACATGTCTGTATAACACTGTTTACAAGCAGCTTATTGACAGTCCTGTGGTTCGATGACTCGGAATTTCCAAGTTCAGCCTTCTCTGCCTCGGCAAGGGTTACCTTACGTGATTTACAGGCATAATGAGCCGGTGCTGAATTTATATAGAGTTTTGCCGGACTCCCGGGATCAATTGACTTAAACACCACGTCCCTTGTCCCCCTGCCCAGATAAAGTGCTTCCTTGAAACGAAGATCATAAGCTTCACCGCCTGCAATGATCCGTGCAGCTCCGCCCACATTTATAATGCCCATTTCCCTTCTGTCAAGAAACTGTTCCGATTTCAGCTCATCCGGGCTCGACAGCGAAAGCTCTGAGGTCAGCGGCATCGCACCTCCAACAATGTAACGGTCGTACATTGAATAGACAAGTGAAATTTCGCCGGGGATAAAGATTCTCTCTATCAGAAACTGCTCCCTGATTTTTGCAGTATCATATTTTTTGAAATCCTCAGGATGTGCCGCATATCTTATTTCTGTATTCATATCCTTAATGTTTAATATTATTTATATCCAAGAACACACTTACCCGACTATCGTCAGCTATACCTTCCAGTTACCAGTTTCCTTCCTCCTTCTGCCTACTTCCTACTACCTACTACCTACTATCCTACTTCCTACTTCCTACTACCCTACTCCCTACTTCCCTTTACGATCCCGTTGTCAATCAGTCTCGTAATCTCGGTACCTGCCATCAGAAAGCCACCTACACCATAAACCTCTGTCATATCTTTTGTAACCGCTTTCGGGTCAGCCCCGATAGGTTGAATGAATCCCACTTTCCCATCAGGAGAAACATCTGCAACCATTGACTTCCACCCTTTGATTATGGCTGGCATGTAGGCATCCCTTTCGAGGTAACCGTTATTGATTCCCCATGCAAATCCGTATACAAAGAAGGCTGTGGCGCTCATTTCAGGATTCGGGTAGCTTGCCGGATCGAGAAGGCTGGCGTGCCAGGATCCGTCGGGACCCTGGAGTGAAAGGATTCTTGCAGACATGTCTTTGAAAATTTTCACAAAATAATCCTTATGCTCATAGCCTGCCGGAAGTTCTTTCAGTATCACAGGCAAGCCTGCCAAGACCCATCCGTTCCCCCTGCCCCAGAATACCCTTGCTCCATTGGCCTCTTTCATTGTGAAATATCTCGAATCCCTGTAATAGAGATGTTCATCCTTATCGTACAGGTAATCCGTTGTTGCCTTATACTCCTGAACATGAAGTCAAGATATTTTCTTTCTCCCGTGACACTTGCCATTTTTGTCCAGACTGTAGGACCCATGAAAAGCGCATCGCACCAGACCATCGCTGTGTCGGCCAGTAATCGTCGGTGTATACGAATTCAAGGCTTCCCTGTGGCAGGGTCATTCAGTATACTGTCGAGGCGCTCCCTTACTGGCTTCACTCATTTTAGGTCCTTATATTTCCGATAGAGCTCAATATATGCCTGGCCAACACAATAATCATCGGCATGGTACCTGCCCAGAGGCTGGTCCGGCTGCTTGTAGGACCATGAATTTTCCTCAGCCTTTCTCTCTCAGCCATTCATAGTATGAATCATTGCCAGCTATGCCAGCCCATTGGACCATTCCTGCATATAGTGCAGCATTGGTCCAGTCAGTCTGTGGTGCTGGAGAGCGGGTCCTGATCTGCCAGTCGGCCACCGCTTTTCAGGACTTTTTTAATATCGTTTTTTTTAGGTTATCGCTGCTGAAGCCCGCATTCGGACCTGCCCTGTCTTTGCGGAAATGACGTTACGATCAGAATGACTGAGGCAAATATCTAATTCTGTTCATCGTGTTATTTTTTAATTATCAGTTAAGATGGCTAAGTAAATAAAATTTTAATTTTGCAATTGGCAATGTTAAGGAAATCATGTGAAGAAAGCTCCGGTAACGGTTCATAGCAAGGTTAAATTAATATTGACATTTGACACATTCCTTGAATTATTGGAATGAAATTCTTATTTTCGTGATCGTTAACGAAACTTTAATTTTCAAATTTAAATATTTTTAGAATCCCTATAAAGATATGAAGTCATTTATTAATGAGAATTTTTTGCTGGGAAATAAGACTGCTGTGAAGTTGTATCATAAATATGCTGAAAATCAGCCAATAATAGATTTCCATTGTCACCTCTCCCCTGCCATGATAGCGAGGACCAGCATTTTGGAAATCTTACGCAGGCCTGGCTGGAGGGGGATCATTACAAATGGAGGGCGATGCGAAGCAACGGGGTAACTGAAAGGTTTTGCACCGGGAATGCATCCGATCCCGACAAATTCAGGAAATGGGCAGAGACAGTGCCTGCTACCCTGGGCAATCCCTTATATCACTGGACTCATCTGGAGCTGGCCAGGTATTTTAGTATTCATGAGCTTCTCTCTCCATCAACAGCCGAGGGTATTTATGAAAAAGCATCCTCGATGCTTCGCACAAAGGAATTCAGTATCAGATCGATCATGAAGAAGATGAATGTGGAGATTATCTGTACCACTGATGATCCTTCCGACTCCCTTGAGCATCATCTGAACCTGAAAAAATCATTTGATATAACTGTACTTCCGACCTTCAGGCCGGATAATGTATTGAAAACAGATGATCCGGAAAAATTTAAGAAATACCTTGAATTGCTCGGACTTGCCTGCGGGACGGCGATCAAAACTTTCTATAACCTTATCGAAGCCCTTCACCGGCGCCATACATTCTTTCATGAAGCTGGCTGTCGTCTTTCCGACCATGGTCTTGACCACTTCTATTTTTGCCGACTGTACCCCTTCGGAGGTAAATATCAATATTTCGCAAGCTACTGAAAGGTAACGACATATCGGCTGAAGATACTGAAAAATACAGATCGGCAGTAATGATCGAGCTCTGCAAGATGAATCATGAGAGAGGCTGGACCCAGCAGTTCCATGTCGGTGCACTGAGAAACAACAATTCAAGGAAACTCAGGCAGATGGGGCCCGATACGGGCTGGGATTCCGTCGGCGTCCTCACAGGATGCCGTCAGGATGTCGAGGTTTCTCGATGCCCTCGACAATACCGACCAGCTGGCAAGAACAATCCTTTACAATCTTAATCCTTCGGATAATGAGATGATGATAACCATGAGCCGGAAATTTCAATGACGGTTCATATCCAATGAAGGTCCAGTATGGAGCAGCATGGTGGTTCCTGATCAGATGAACGGGATGGAGAAGCATCTGAGGGATCTTGCTTCACTGAGCCTGCTGAGAAGATTTGTCGGGATGGTGACCGATTCGAGAAGCTTCCTCTCCTATCCGAGGCATGAATATTTCAGGAGGATAGCATGCAATTTTATCGGAGACCAGGTTGAAAAGGGACTGATGCCCGATGATGATGACCTGCTCAGACCACTTGTGGAGGGGATCTCGTATAAAAATGCAAGGAATTATTTTAACTTTATTAAAAAAACAAACTGATATGGATGAGATCAATCTTAAGCGATAAGGTTGCAGTCATTACCGGCGGCGGAGGGGTTATATGCTCTGTTATGGCAAGGGCGCTGGCAGGACAGGGCGCAAAATGCGCGATCCTTGACCTGAACCTTGAAGCTGCAATAAAGGTTTCGGGGGAGATTGCAAAGAGACTTTGGCACCATTTCAGTGGGACTTTCGGCGAATGTGCTGGACAAGGCATCGCTGGAGGAGGCAAAAAAAGAGATCAATGCAAAATTGGGGTCCATCGACATACTTGTCAACGGAGCCGGGGGAAACTCACCTGCCGGCAACTACAAAAGCCGAGAAAATGGAAGGAACCCCGGATGAGAATTTTGATGATACATTTTTCGGCCTCCAGATGGAGGGATTTGACAGGGTCTTTGATATTAATTTCAAAGGCACAATTCTCCCTCGATGGTCTTTGCCAGTGATATGGTCAGGAAAAAATCAGGGGTAATACTAAATATATCCTCAATGAATTCATACAGGCCACTTACAAAAATAGCAGCATATTCTGCCGCAAAGGCAGCTGTAAATAATTTTACACAATGGCTTGCAGTACATTTATCGAAAACCGGGGTAAGGGTAAATGCAATTGCTCCAGGTTTCCTGCTCACAAACCAAAACCGGTTCCTCCTTATAGATGAGGCTACCGGTGGTCCGACCCCGAGAGGATTGAAAGTTCTAAAGGGGACCCCTATGGAACGCTATTGCATGCCGGAAGAATTGACAGGAACCCTGCTTTACCTCGTCTCAGACATGTCGAATTTCGTCACAGGCGTTGTAATACCTGTCGACGGTGGCTTTAGTGCATATAGCGGAGTCTAGGAACAGATATAATATCATAAAGTCAATACAATGATATACTTCCAGTCAGGCTCTGAAAACACTGTTATAGGTAAGGCAGATCTGGAACTTGCTGTGCACTGCACTTGCGACAGCTGGGTGAAAGGAAAAAGGTACTCGTTGTACCACCTGATTTTACCCGGTTTCATTCAAGGGCCGGTGATATTACCGGCCTGATATACAATTACTACAAGGGCAGGCTTGCTGACATTCTTCCGGCCCTGGGCACACATGCAAGGATGTCGGAGTCCCAGCTCGGCACAATGTTTCAGGGGGTGCCCCACGATCTGTTCCGCGTGCATGACTGGAGGAAGGATGTTATTACAATAGGTACTGTACCCGGAGATTTTGTTTCCCGCATCACAACGGTGCCCTGGAGTATTCCTGGCCTGCTCAGCTTAACAGGCTTGTATCCGAGGGGGGCATGATCTTATACTTTCGGTCGGACAGGTTGTTCCCCATGAGGTGATTGGAATGGCCAATTATAACAAGAATCTGCTGGTCGGCACAGGCGGGCCGGAGGGTATCAATAAAAGTCACTTCCTAGGAGCAGTTTATGGAATGGAGCGGATCATGGGCAAATACAACAACCCGGTCAGGGATCTGCTCAATTATGCCTCTTCACGTTCATGTCCCATCTTCCTGTTGTGTATGTTCACACCGTGATCGGACGCGATGAGACAGGAAATCTTGTTATCACGGGGCTATATATGGGTGATGATGAAGATGTATTCAGGCTGGCCTCGGAACTCTCAATTAAGGTGAACTTTTCCATTCTGGATAAACCCCTGAAAAAAGTTGTCGTGTATCTCGATCCTTCCGAATACAAAAGCACCTGGCTGGGAAATAAGAGCATTTACAGAACCAGGATGGCCATGGCTGACAAGGGGAACTGATTGTCCTGGCTCCCGGCTGAAAGAATTCGGGGAAGACAGGGAGATCGACAGGCTGATAAGAAAATATGGCTACAGGGGCACACCTGACACACTGAAATCCCTTGAGGGAAATGAAGAGCTGAGGAATAACCTGAGTGCCGCAGCCCATCTCATCCATGGCAGTCCTGAAGGCAGGTTTTCAATTACCTACTGCCCCGGATTCCTTACACGAGATGAGATTGAATCCGTTAATTTCAGATATCAGGATCATAAGCAGATGTTGAAAAAATACAATCCTGACAATTGAAGGATGGATTCAACATTATGAGTGACGGGGAGGAAATATTCTACATCTCTAATCCTGCACTCGGATTATGGACCTCGGGGACAGGCTGAATGATTAAATTCATTTTATTGGAGATGAGATGATAAACTGGGGAATTATAGGATGCGGCAATGTAACCGAAATTAAAAGCGGACCCGCATTCAATAAGATAAGCGGATCAAGGCTCATTGCCGTTACGAGGAGAAATAAATCCTCGCTGAGGATTATGCCAGAACGTCACAATGTACCAAAGGTCCACTCTGACAGCGGCATGATCTTATCAGTGATAAGGATATCGATGCCGTATATGTTGCCACTCCTCCGGGCAGCCACATGGAATATGCCATTGCGGCTATTGAGGCCGGCAAGCCCGTTTATATTGAAAAACCGATGGCCCTGAACCATGCCGAATGCCTCAGGATCAATGAAGCTTCCTCCGGAAAGGAGTTCCCGTATTCGTAGCTTATTACAGACGTGCGCTCCCAGGATTCCTGAGGGTAAAGGAGCTGGTTGAAAGCGGCACCATAGGGAAGGTCCGGATGGTCAGATTCAGCTCTTCAAGAGTCCATCTGAGGATGAAAAATCCGGAAGGCTGCCATGGAGGGTCGATCCTGCAATTTCGGGAGGAGGTCATTTCTTTGACCTTGCCTGTCATCAGCTCGATTATATTGATTATCTTTTCGGTCCTGCAGACTATGCCAGGTCACTCGTTCTGAACCAGGGAGGGCTCTACAGGGCTGAAGATTATGTGAGTGCGGAGTTCGGATTGCCTGGCAGGGTAGCCGGGTCGGGAACATGGTGCTTCAGCGCATCCCCGGCGAGCAACCGCGACATTATTGAGATTACCGGAGACAAGGGATCCATAAAGTTCTCAGCCTTCAGTTTCGAGCCGATAGTACTCGTAAATGGATCCGGTCGTAAGGAATATGTAAACGAAAGGCCCGAACATGTCCAGTATTTCCTGATCGAAAAGATCGTCAGGGCACTTGAAGGCAGGGGAGAACCGCCGAGCACGGGTATTACAGGAGCAAGGACCAGTCTGCTGATGGATGAGATTGTAAAGGAATACTACAGCAAAATTCAATCATAACAAAATAAACTCAAAAACTCATGAACACACTTTCTGACATAGGCCTGATCGGTCTGGCAGTAATGGGAGAAAACCTGGTCCTCAACATGGAAAGCAAGGGCTTCAGGGTCTCTGTCTTCAATCGTTCCACCAGCAAGGTTGATGGTTTTGTCAACGGAAGGGCCAGGGGGAAAAATATAACCGGGACTCACTCTGTTGAGGAACTTGTAAGCTCACTATCCCGTCCAAGAAAAGTAATGCTGATGATCAAGGCAGGGAATGCAGTTGATGAGATGATCGACACACTCCTGCCCCTCCTGTCACCCGGAGATATAATAATTGATGGCGGAAACACTCATTTCCCCGACACCAACAGACGTACGGCACTGGTTGAAAGCAAGGGCCTGCTCTATATAGGAACAGGAGTATCGGGTGGTGAAGAAGGAGCTCTTCACGGTCCCTCCATAATGCCTGGCGGATCAAGGGATGCCTGGCCTTTCGTAAAGCCCATATTCCAGGCAATAGCTGCCAAAGTTGAAGATGGTTCGCCATGCTGCGACTGGGTGGGTGAAAATGGTGCCGGCCACTTTGTAAAAATGGTTCATAACGGTATCGAATACGGTGATATGCAACTTATTACGGAAGCTTACCAGATAATGCGCGATTTGCTCCATATGACCGCAGATGAGATGCATGAGATCTTCAGGGTATGGAATTTGGGGGAACTTGACAGTTATCTTATAGAAATAACCCGGGATATTCTTGCTTACAAGGATACTGACGGTACTCCCCTCGTGGATAAGATACTTGATACTGCCGGTCAGAAGGGAACCGGAAAATGGACAGGAATAGCTGCCCTCGATCTTGGAATTCCACTTACACTTATCGGGGAGGCTGTTTTTTCACGCTGCCTTTCTGCCGTGAAAGCTGAACGCGTTCAGGCATCAGGGATACTGTACGGACCAGTTCCGGTGTTCAAGGGTGAAAAGGGAGCTTTCATCGACAATCTGAGGGACGCGCTATATGCATCAAAACTAGTCTCATATGCTCAGGGCTATGCCCTTATGAAGGCCGCAGCTGAAGAATATGGATGGAATCTGAATTACGGAGGGATAGCTCTCATGTGGAGAGGAGGCTGTATAATCAGATCTGCATTTCTTGGTAAAATAAAGGAGGCTTTCGATAACAACCCTTCAATAACCAACCTTCTCCTTGATCCCTATTTCAGGGACAGGGTCGACAAATCCCAGGAAGGCTGGAGAAAGGTGGTGTCCACAGCAGTTACAAACGGGATTCCTGTACCTGCAATAGCTTCTGCCCTTGGATATTATGACGGCTATCGCTGTGAAAAGCTCCCTGCCAACCTTCTGCAGGCTCAGCGGGATTATTTTGGAGCTCATACCTATGAGCGCACAGACAGGCCCAGGGGAGAATTTTTCCATACCAACTGGACAGGCCGGGGTGGCACAACGGCTTCATCAACCTATAATGTTTAAACATCCCTTATAAATAACCTTAATATACCTGCTATGAGCACACCCGGAAACTACCGCTGGCGGATATTGGCAATGCTCTTTTTCGCCCTGACTATCAATTATTTCGATAGAAGTCTCCTGGGAGTTATGGCTCCAAAGCTGATGGAGATATTCAAATGGTCGAACAAAGACTATGCGATGGTCAATATGTCGTTCAAGGCTGCCTATGCGATCGGGCTCCTTCTTATGGGCAGGCTCATTGACAGGCTGGGAACCAGGAAGGGATTCACATTATCTATACTTATCTGGAGCTTTTTCGGTATGATGCATGCGACGATATCGAGAAGCTTTGCCCTTATTGGCTTCGTTCTTGCCAGATTTGGCCTGGGATTCGGTGAATCGGGCAATTTTCCCGCAAGTATAAAGACGGTTGCAGAATGGTTTCCTAAGAAAGAGCGTGCTTTTGCAACAGGCATTTTCAATGCTGCCACCAGTATCGGGGCAATACTAGCCCCCATTGTTGTAATGCTGCTTGTGGCCGAAAATGGCAATGGATGGCGGTATCCTTTTCTTCTCACGGGCGCTTTGTCAGGCTTGTGGGTTCTGGTCTGGCTCAGGATCTATAAAAAGCCTGAAAATAACCCGAAGCTCTCCCCTGCCGAGCTGGCATATATCCTGAGCGATTCGGAGGAGGAAACGACTGAGAAGATCCCCTGGAGCAAAGTATTCCCGCTTAAGCAGACATGGGCTTTCTGCCTGACAAAAATACTCGATGCAGTATGGTGGTTCTACCTTTTCTGGGGTGGGAAATTTCTGTTCGATCAGTTCGGGATAAATATAAAAACTCTCGCCCTGCCCCTGCTCATTATTTATGTTATAGCCGATTTCGGAAGCGTGCTCGGGGGCTGGTTCTCTTCGTCGCTTATAAAGAAGGGAAGGAGCATCAATTTCTCCCGGAAGATAACTCTGCTTATTTGCGGGATAATCATCCTTCCTGTCTCATTCGCCACCAGAACTGACAATCAATGGATTGCTATTGTCCTTATCGGAATTGCCGCTGCAGGCCACCAGGCATGGTCGGCCAATGTCTTTACTTTCGTGAGCGACATCTTCCCTAAAAAAGCGACTGCATCGGTTGTTGGCATCGGCGGGATGATCGGTGCCATCGCCGGCATAATAGCAGATTTCAGCCTGGGATCGGTACTTGATGCCCAGGGCAAGGAAGGATATTTCTTTGCCTTTCTGATAGCTGGAACCCTATACCTCTTTATCCTTGGTATTGTTCACTGGATGATGCCTGACATGACCCCTCTCGGCGATGATCTGAAACCTGTCAGGAAATAAAACTGCCTTCCGGCAGATCCTGTTCATCAACCCTGCAACTAATGACAGACAGAAAGACAAGAATAAAGGATATAGCGAGGATTGCGGGAGTATCCATTGGTACTGTTGACAGGGTACTGCATGAAAGGGGCGAGGTTGCCGCAAAGACGAAGGACAGGGTTAAGCAGATCCTTAAGGAGACAAATTATTCGCCTGATCTGATGGCTCAGGTTCTGAAGTCAGGAAAAGGATATCATATCGTTTCACTTCTTCCAGAACCATCAAGGGACAATGTATTCTGGGAAAAGCATTCTGCAGGGATAAGGAGAGCCATGCAGGAGCTCAGCCTCTTCCATATTACCTTCACCCAGCTGAGCTTCGACATGTTCGATGAAAAGGATTTTCAGCGAAAAGCGGACAATGTACTTGAATTGCTTCCCGACGGGGTCCTACTTGCTCCCATATTCAAAACCGAATCGATGGCTTTCTGTCATGAGCTGAATAACAAAAAGATCCCTTTTGTTTTTGTCGACGGGTTTATAGAAAATACCGATTTCCTTGCCTATGTCGGTGAGGATATCTTCAGGAGCGGCAGGGTGGCAGGCCAGCTTGCCGACCTCATAACACCTCCTGAGAACGACATCCTTATTGTAAGTATAGCACGTAATATTGAAAACGTTCATCACCTGAACAACAGGATGGAGGGTTTTCTGAGCTTCTTTGAAAACTCTGGAAGGAACAGGGGCATAAGGCCTAAGATCACAATCCCCGGACCATCGGCATCGAACGTGGAGACAGAGCTTGACAAGGCATTTACAAAATATCCCGATACCGGAACAATATTCATGTCAGGGTCGAAGTCTTACCTCATTGCCGAATACCTTGAGAAAAGAGATTTCAGCAAGGTCCATCTGATCGGCTATGACCTCCTTGAGAGGAATGTCAGTTACCTAAGGTCTGGCATTATAAGGTTCCTGATAGGACAAAGACCTGAAGAACAGACCTATAAAGCTGTAAAGAAGCTATTTGATCATCTCTCGCTAAACAAGGTTCCTGAAAACATGGAATACCTGCCGGTCGATATTATAACCTCGGAGAATGTTGATTTCTTTCTTACAAGGCCGGTCAGATGAAAATTGAAAAAGATTTTAATGCTATTATATGAAGACACTTGGAAAATACTCATTCGGTCTGGGCGACAGGTTCGGTCACCAGGGCGGAGCTCAGCTGAAGGCCATAATTGAAGCTTCAGCCCATGGCTTCGATTTCACTCCTGTCTGGAACAAGTCGAACAGGGAACATACTACAATCGGGACCCAGCCTGCCGATGTACGGGAAGAGGCCGACAAGGCTGCAAGGGAGGCAGGCTTCACAAAAGATTACTTTGTTGATGCAGATCACATCAATCTCGGCACTGTTGACCGCTTTATCGATTGTTCCGATTTTTTCACCATAGACGTGGCATCATACATAGGAAAAAAAGCCGGTGATGAAGAGATAGGCAGGTTCATGGCTGATGCTTCAGGGTATATGGGCGATCTGAAGGTTCCCGGCATATCAGGAACATTTGAAGTATCCGAAAAACTGATCGCCAGCATAGCCGGGAATTATCTTTTTGCCGCCGGCCAGGCTGGGGAAATCTACAGAAAAATAGAAAAGGTCAAGGGAGCAGGCAATTTTATAACTGAAGTCTCTATGGATGAAGTACCGGTGCCCCAGACACCTGTCGAGCTCTTTTTCATACTGAAGATGCTGGCTTCGGAAGACATTCCGTTGCAGACGATCGCCCCAAGGTTCTCAGGGAGGTTCAACAAGGGAGTGGAATATTCCGGTGATCCTGAAGCTTTTGCGAAGGAATTTGAATCGGATCTCCGGGTCATCGCCTATGCGGTCAGTGAATTCGGATTGCCTGACAATCTGAAAATGAGCATACATTCAGGATCCGACAAGTTTGCAATCTATCCCCATATTGGTAGTCTGATAAGAAAATATGACAAGGGAATACATATAAAGACAGCAGGGACCACCTGGCTTGAGGAGATAATAGGTCTTGCGGCTTCAGGAGGCGAAGGGCTCATTTTTGCAAAGGAGATTTATGCCGAGTCACTGGGCAAAATAGAAGAGCTCTCAGCCCCATATGCCGATGTAATAGATATCCGAAGAGCCAATCTGCCGTCGGCAGAGGAGGTTGCAGAGTGGGATCCCTCCCGATTTGCAGCCTCCGTAAGACATGTCAAAGGCAACCATTTCTATAACCCCGACATGAGGCAGCTGCTGCATGTTGCCTATAAGCTGGCTGCCCACAGGAAGGATGTTTTTTATGGCCTGCTTGAAAAATTCGAGTCCCGTGTTGCCCTCTCGGTGTATGAGAACATTTACAACAGGCATATATGCAGGTTGTTCGGCATTCCGCAGGGTTGACGTGAGAGGGTTATGAAAGCATCCCTGATAAAAAGGTGTCTCAAAATCAATTTACCCCCGGAGCTGAGCATTGAAAGTTGTATAATTTCATAAATTTGATCCAATTCATTTTAAATATAAAGAGTACAGGATATAAATTTTAAAAAAGGAGGTTATTATGCCAGGACCCGGTGTTTATTGGTTTGGAAAGGAAGAGATGGATGAGGCTATGGAAGTCTTGCAAAGCGGATATCTTTTCAGGTATGGAGATGAAGCTGATCCTAAATTTCTCAAAAAGGTTTTTAAGCTTGAAAAGAGCTTCGCTGAATATTGCGGAGCACGCCATGCGCTTGCTACATCCTCGGGCACATCGTCACTGCTTGTCTCGGCTGTAGCCCTGGGGCTCAAGCCCGGAGATGAGGTAATAGTACCTGCCTATACCTTTGTTGCCAGCTATTCAGCTTTGATCTTCATGGGGCTCGTCCCTGTACTTGCAGAGATCGACGAAAGCCTGTGTCTCGATCCTTCCGATATAGAGCACAGGATAACAGGCCGTACAAGGGCAATTATGCCGGTGCACATGCTCGGCAATCCGAGCGATATGGACAGGATTATGGCAATTGCAAAAAAACACGGTCTCGCCGTGCTTGAGGACTGCTGTCAGGCTGCAGGGGCCTCATATAAAGGGAAGAAAATAGGAACAATCGGCAATATCGGCGCCTTTTCGCTGAATATTTTCAAAACTATAAATTCCGGAGACGGAGGTCTTGTAATCACGAACGACAGCGATCTGTACGAAATCGCATTCGGAATGCATGATCAGGGCCATAAGCCTAACCGTACAGGTGTTGAAGTAGGGAGCAGGAAACTGCTCGGTCTGAATTTCAGGCTAAGTGAATTGTCTGCTGCTGTCGCCCTTGCCCAGCTGGGAAAGCTTGACAGGATAGTCTCCACCCTGAGACACAAGAGAAGCCTTCTTAAAAACCTGATCTCCGGTGCCGGAGGGTTCAGATTCAGGTTGCTGAATGATCCGGAGGGAGATTGCGGTACTCTCTGCACTGTGATTTTCGATACGAGGGAAAAGGCAGCCAGGGTATCAAAAGCTCTTGGCTCAAAAACAGTCGACCAGAGCGGCTGGCATGTATATGCCAATATGGAGCATGTGCTTGCCCATCTGGAAAGTGTGGGTCAGCCCCATACAAAGGGCTCGTATCCAAAGACTGACGATATCCTCAGCCGGAGCATGAATATCAGTGTCGGCGTTGTGGATGGCGGACTCGGGGCCGGATGGGGCATCAATATCAATTCAACGGAAAAGGAGATCGAAGAGGCAGGGAAAATGTTTGTGCAGGCTTGTAAATAACGGAGGTTTCAATCAATTAATTGACTATAAGTGTGAAAACCGGACTCAGAGAGAAATTTACATGGTCGCTGGTTGTACCGACCAGCATGGGGGTCAGGATAACTCCTTTCAATAACCAGCCTGTACACAGCAGCGATACATTTTTTATGCATGCCACAAGTGCAGAGACAAATGTGGCAAGTATATCCTCATACCTCGGGCTCCCTGTCAAGGTACTCACAACATTTGTCAGGGACAGTCCCGTTGCAAGGCTTATCAAGGACAGCCTTGCCGCCAGGCATATGAATTATGAAGGCAAGGAGGTCGCACAGGGCGGTCCCTGGGGATATCGCCATCAGTTCAATATAGCCGATA
Source organism: uncultured Bacteroidales bacterium (assembly GCA_963756885.1). Lineage (GTDB taxonomy): Bacteria > Bacteroidota > Bacteroidia > Bacteroidales > VadinHA17 > LD21. Next base: position 1,179,154 of record CAVWPG010000016.1, on the reverse strand, counting down.
CAGGATACGGAGTGCGTGGGCCCAGGGTGCACAATGATCGTGCGGGCGAAGTAGGGAGGACTTTAAATCCCAGGGATTTCGATCTTGAAAGAATATTTGCTGCCGAAGGGGTACAGATACTTCATCTCTCGGGGCTCATTTCAGCCCTTTCCCCTGAAACGGGAGATTTCTGTCTTGAACTGGCGAGGGCTGCGCGGCGGAATGGAACGATCATTTCATTCGATCTGAACTACAGGGCATCTTTCTGGAAAGGGCGCGAAGGTAAACTGAGGGAGATTTTTACCGAAATTGCCGCTACCTCTGATATACTGGTTGGCAATGAGGAGGATTTCCAGCTCTGCCTTGGGATAAGAGGGCCGGAAGCCGGAGGAAAAGCCCTTGCAGAGCATACCGGGAGCTTTATGGAGATGATAGAACGTGTAAAGACCACTTTCCCCGATGCTTCCGTCTTTGCGACAACGCTAAGACAGGTCATCAGCACCAATGTTCACCTGTGGGGCGCTATAATGCTTGAACATGGCAACTGGCACATAGCGGAGTCACGGGAAATAGATGTGCTTGACAGGATAGGCGGCGGGGATGGCTTTGTCGGAGGAATGCTTTATGCAATCCTGAGGGGATGGGAGCCTTCAAAGTGGCTTGAATTCGGCTGGGCATGCGGGGCCCTGGCAACAACCTCAATGACAGATTATGCCCAGCCTGCCGATGAAGACCAGGTATGGAGCATCTGGAAGGGAAATGCAAGGGTCAGACGCTAGCATTTACATGCAGGTCAATCAAACATAAAATAATGAAGGTACTGAAGCTGACGTTCCTCATAGCAGTATCTGTATTGCTTCCCATTATCCTTTTCACCGGATTTTCCATTCATCCCGGGAAAACAGGAACATCTGTGCGGAAGATCAGGGATATCATCATTTATGAGGATCCCATGTTCTACGCTTCCTTCCCTTCGGTGGTAAGAAGACCCTCGGGAGAATTTATTACTGCATTCAGCCGGGCTCCTGACCGCAGGATCTTTGGGGAAGAAGGAACCAGATATATAGCAGGCACAATCCTGGAGATTGACTGCAAAGAATGACCACCCAGGCTCACAAGCCAGTGATTGATAAAAAATTGCAATATCTAAAATTACTGAAAAATGAAAATGAAAATCACCTCTGAGCTTAACCGTGCAACCGGTTTTTTTATTATCCTCCTTGGCATTCTGTTCAATCTGCAGTGCCAGAGGCAGAAAGACAGCTGACATTTTGGTCATTTCCTCCTCAGCCGACGGAGACAGGCTTACAGGCCTTAAAGGGATCTCATTCACAGAATCCAGGGAGATGAATATACCCTCAATTACAATCGATACAGCTTCCAGGTACCAGAAAATTGACGGATTCGGCGCCACATTCAATGAAGCCGGCATGATATGTCTCAATTCCCTTTCAGGTGGATCGAGGGACAGTGTATTGAGAAATCTGTTCGATCCTGAATCAGGCTGCGGATACACCCTTATGAAATCCCCGATTGCTGCCTGCGACTTTGCTTCCGCCGGGCCATGGTACAACTATGACGACACGCCAGGTGATACAGCAATGTCTCATTTCAGCATAGAAAGGGATCTCGGGCCAGACGGACTAGTAACCTTCATAAAGGCAGCATCGGCTTTCGGCAGGTTCGAAATCGAATCTCCCATGGATTTCGCCCCCGACTGGATGTATTTCGGACTAAAGCCCGGACAAAAGCATATAAAGCCGGAATATTACAAGGCGCTGGCCAGGTACTATTCAAAATATCTCCAGGCATACGCCTCACAGGGAATAACAATAGATTATCTGGACTTATTCAATGAAGCGCATAATCCATGGTATTCGAATGTAACCTACAGCGAGATGGGCGAAATGATCAAAAATTTTGTTGTCCCGCGGCTTAAGGCAGATGGCCTGTCGACAAAGATCCAGTTCGGGGAGACATCCAACCGGCCGGAGGCTGTCGAAAAATTTCCTCCTGTTCTGAGTGACCCCGACATCCTGGCAGATATAAGTTCCCTCACTATACATGGATATGACTGGGATAAATTCGCCGCTGCCTCCGAACTGCACAACAAATTTCCCGATCTGCCTATCTGGATGACTGAAGTCTGTTATGCACGCGTTGGCAATATGCCCACAAATGAGCCCAAAGACAGGCCCTTCCCACTCCCCGATTATGATTTTTCCGACGGTGAATTCTGGGGCAACATGGTTATGAATGACATGAAAAACTGGGTTTCAGGGTGGATCTACTGGAACATGATACTCGACCAGGATGGTGGTCCGTGGCTTGTATCGGAGATACACGGAGATCCGGATGACAACCGTCAGCAGCCTGTGGTAATTATCGACAGGAAGACAAAAAAGGTGAGCTATACCGGCTTGTATTATTACCTGGCACATTTCAGCAAATTCATAAGACCAGGCGCATACAGGGTGAATACTTCAGGAGGTGCGCAGCAGCTGAATTTTGCTGGTTTCCAGAATACCGACGGCAGCATTGTAATCAATATAATAAATAATGGCGGAGAGACAGACTGCAAGGTGGCCTGGAAAAATAAGATGGCAGTCTGCAAACTGAAAAAGCACTCCATAACTACTCTCAAATGGAATGAGCCAACAGGAAGCCAGATTCAAAAAAACTAAAATTACCGACATGAAAGATTTAAGCCTGTTTTCTCCCCGGCATGCGACAATTGTACTGTTTATGGCTATCTGCCTGTCGTCAGGCGGCCAGACCGGTCCCTCTGACAGGGATAAGACATATGAAACGACCTATTCATTGTTAGCCAGGAAAGTAAGTGCCAAAAGGATAAGCACGAGGGTTTATTATCTGTCAGAGGATCCTCTTCCCAGGCGTGTTCTTAATTACAGCCTGCCAGGGCACGACAAATCGACCCTCGACGAGGCTGATGAATGGATTACAGGCCTTTTGGCCAGCGCCGGGTATTCACCCGTAACAGACGATACAAGGGTTCAGGCCTTCGGACGTGATTTTACAAAACCAATTTCCCGGCAGTATGCGCCTCCCCCAAAAGATGCACCCTGGTATACTGCCCACAATGTTATAGCAGACAAGGAAGGCACGGAGCATCCTGACGAGCTTATAATAATAATTGCGCACAAGGATTCGCAGAGCTGGATTGCATCACCCGGGGCCAACGACAATGCCGTTGGGACAAGCGGTGCCCTGGAACTGGCCGTGGTCCTTGCAGCCTACAAGCCCCTGCACACTATCCGCTTCATCTTCTGCAACGAGGAACATACTCCATGGACAAGCGTTACTGCAGCAGAGGAGATCAGGAAATCGGGGCTCGGAGTACTTGCCCTTATCAATATGGATGGCATCGGAGTAAAGCCTCCGGAACAGAAGGGACAGATGACAAATGTTACGCGTTATACTACGCCTGAAGGAGAGAGGCTTGCGGATATGATGGCAATGCTTAATGAACATCATTCGCTGGGACTCAGGCAGTCAAAATATCCAAGTGATTCCCCGGGCGATGATGACGGTTCGTTCATAAATGCCGGCTTTCCCTGGTCAGTTCTGAATATTGGATCGATGCCCTATGGAGACCCAAACTATCATCAGGAAGGAGATATCCCAGAAAAAGTCGATTTTGAAAATGCAAAGCTAACCGTACAGCTGACACTTGCTGCTGTTCTCCATCTCGACATCTATGGCAGGCCTTAGTTGCTGCCCTCTGACTGTGCAAGCGTTTTCATCCCGAATACAGGCTTCGGCTCAGTGATGAGCAGATCGAAGATCATGATCTCATTGGCACCGTCGAACAGCCACGATTTCGGGCAAAAGAGCCTTTGCTGCGGACCAATGTTCCAGTAACGGCCGAGGTTATGTCCGTTTATCCAAACCACGCCCTTCGTGTAGTTCGATACATCTATGAAGGTATCCCCTGTCCTTGTAATGAAAAAGTTGCCACGGAAAAATATTCCTGGCTTATTGTGTGTTATTCCGGATGACCTGAGCTCATAGATATACTTCTTATCCATAGGGAGATTATATACTTTCCAGTTCATGAGAGTCATCCCGTTAAGCGATACCCTGTCGGTGATACCCTTCCTGTCGATCATTTACTCCGCGAAATTTATCCTGCCCATATCTTCCACCAGGATCTCCAGCAGCGGCTTGTCTGCTCCGGTCTCAGGAAGCTCGATCGAATTTATTCCCGATCTCCTGTCAAGGGTGCCGATAAAGGTCCCGTTGAGGAATACGGTTGCAAAATCATGTATATCGGTAACAACAAGGTGACCCGATTTATGGCCGATCAGTTCAGTAGTATAAAGTATGAAGCCGTTATCCTGGCCATACGCCTCCATGGGCTTCGGCTGCACTGCAGCAATGGGCTGGGGAAGTTCATCCCACAAGCTCGCAAACGGCTGCAGTCCTATGGCCGGTATATCCATTATAGGCACCGGATCCGGTACAGCCGGAAGCTTTTTGCCCTTCGGAAGATATGATCCTATGAGTCTGCGGAGAGCATAATATTTTGGTGTTGCCTGCCCCTGCTCATTTATCGGTGCATCATAGTCATAGCTTGTAATATCGGGCTCATATCCTTTACCCCCTGAATTTGCACCGGCTGTAAATCCAAAATTTGTCCCTCCATGAATTACATACAGGTTGAAGGATTTTTTGGTGTCCATCAGAAATTTAACCTCCTTAAGGAGCTGGTTTGTGTCGGGCCTCGCCCACTGCTCACCCCAGTGGGTCAGCCACCCGGGGTATGTCTCGCTGCTCATGACAGGAACGCCGGGGCACATTTTTCGTGCCTCGTCAAAATCAGCCTGCGTACCGCCGGGGTTGAGCCCTACGGCGCAACCGGGAAGAGATCCGGCTTCCAGCATGTAATCGGTGGCTCCATCGGCAGTAAATGAAGGGATATCGATGCCGTTCTCCTTCCATACCTCCTTCAGGCGCAGCAGGTAATTCCTGTCATTGCCGTAACTGCCATATTCATTTTCGATCTGGAGCATAATAATCGGACCTCCCTTTGTGATCATAAAAGGCTTTATCTCCTCCGCCAGTTTCGCAATATATTTCTCAGCAGGCTCCATATAGCGAGGATCCATGCATCTGACCTTTATATCGGGTATTTTCAGCAGATAGGGTGGCAGGCCTCCGAAGTCCCATTCAGCGCATACATAAGGACCAGGCCTTACAATAAGCCACATTCCTTCTTCCTGAACCATCTTGAAAAATTCCCTCAGATTATGATTACCTGTTGAAAAGTCGTACACCCCGGGTTCAGTCTCATGAAAATTCCAGAAAATATATGCAGCTATAGTATTGCATCCCATTGCTTTAGCCATCTGGATACGCTGCCTGCCAGTATTCCTGCGGGATCCTTGCCGGATGCAGTTCGCCGCTGATGATCTGGTACGGCTCCTTATCAAGAAGAAATTCGGAGGGACCCAGTGTAAATGTATGCCTGGCCGACTGGGCAAGGATATTTGAACCTGACATTATCAGGAGTATCGATAATATTTTTACAAGATTGTTCATGTGGGTTGTATATGTAATTATTATATAGTCTGAAAGCTGTGAAGTTTCTTATAAAGGCCCTTTGTTTTCCCCATCAGTTCGGCATGTGTCCCTGTTTCAACTATCCTGCCTTCATCCATAACGACGATTAGGTCGGCATGCATGATGGTTGAGAGCCGGTGAGCTATCACGATTGAGGTGCGGTTTTCCATAAGCTTTATTATTGCATCCTGAACAAGTCTTTCCGATTCCGTGTCAAGGGCTGAAGTGGCTTCGTCAAGGATCAGGATCGGAGGATTTGCCATTATTGCCCTTGCTATGCTGATGCGCTGCTTTTGTCCGCCGCTGAGCTTGTTGCCCGATTCTCCCACCTGGCTCTCGTATCCGTTTTCGGTTTCAGTTATGAATTCGTGGGCATTGGCTATCCTTGCGGCATATTCTATCTGGGCCATGTCATACTTTTCGACACCGAATGCGATGTTCTGTCTGAATGAAGTGTTGAAAAGTATTGGCTGCTGACTCACAATACCCATCAGGAATCTGAGATTACGGGTTTTCAGGTCCCGTATATCAATGCCATCAATCAGTATGCTGCCCTTATCCACATCCATGAACCTTGGCAGCAGATCGGCCAGAGTCGATTTCCCTGCTCCGGATTTCCCAACAATTGCCACTGTCTGCCCCTTCCCTATCTTAAGATTTATATCCTTCAGCACAGGCTCATTGTTATAGGCGAACCATACTCCCCTGAATTCGATTGATTCACTGAATCCTTCAATTGCTATCCCATCCTCCTTTTCTATAATTTTTTCTTCTGCGTCGAGCACCTGGTCTATCCTGTCGATCGAGGCCATCCCTTTCTGAATGGCAAACCATGCGGTCGTAATATTCTTGGCAGGCTGGATGATCTGGGAAAATACTATCAGGAATGCGATCAGCTTGTCGGGATTCATATTGCCTGATCCGTGCAATGGCAATGTTGGCACCGGCATACATCAGCACCATAACAACAATTGTTGCCAGGAATTCACTTATTGGGGAAGCCAGATAGCCCTTTCTGATCACCCTCCTGAAAATCTTGGAGTACCTTCTCATTTATCTCGGAGAACTGCTCCTTCATCTTCTCTTCCGCATTGAATCCCTTCACGATCCTCAAACCTGTAAGGGTCTCTTCCACAACGGAAAGCAACCTTCCCAGGTACTCCTGGCTGATAAGTGAGGAAGAGCGCAATGTACGGCTTGCCCTGCCGATTAGCCAGCCACTTACGGCAACAGGACAAGTGCAAAAAGCGTGAGCTGAAAACTGCTTACAAGAAGATAAATCACATATATATAATAATATAAATCGGGTCCCGGAACATCATATTAAGGGAAGACATCACCGACACTTCAATTTCCTGTACATCATTTGATATCCTGGTCATTACATCCCCTTTTCTGGCATCGGTAAAGAAAGAGAGCGGAAGCCGGAGCACCTTATCATACACCTGTCTCCTGAGGTCTCTTACCGTGCTGGACCTGATAAAAGCCATGCTGTTATTGGCCATAAAAATGAAGCCGTTCTTGAAAAGACTCGCAATAACTACAATCACATACTACAAGCATCAGTGCTCCTGCCTGTCCGTGTCTTTCAATGAATGCCGACAGGTAATATCTGCTGAAATCGGACAGATAGCAGCAGTATCTGAAACGGGCCCGGGATTAACTAACTGTCTCAACCCTGTCAAATAGGATCTTAAGGAACGGTATAACAAGGGTATAGGAAACCAGGGCAAAAATGGCGCTTAGGATATTATAGCCAATATTACGGGCTGCTGACCATTTATAAGGAGCAAAGTATTTAAGCAGCAATCTGATGTTCTTCATCTGCAGCGATCAGTATTTAATAACCTGTATAATTAAAGGGACTGATTGCCTTCAACTCTGCTTTAATATCTTCATTAAGGTCAAGGTTATCAATGAAATCTGATATCGATCCGGCAGTGATCTTTTCATTTGTGCGTGTGAGATCCAGCAAAGCTTCATATGGTTTGGATAACCTTCCCGCCTGAGAATGGTCTGGATTGCTTCCGATACTACAACCCAGTTGTTGTCAAGATCACTGTTTATTTTATCTGTATTCACAATCAGCTTATTAAGTCCCTTAAGCAGGGAATTGAAAGCAAGTACGGAATGGCCAATACGGCACACCGATATTCCGGAGGACAGTAGAGTCGGTAAGATCGCGCTGAAGCCTGGATATTGGCAATTTCATTGCAAGATGCCCAAATATTGCATTTGCATAGCCCAGATTGCCTTCCCCGTTTTCGAAATCGATTGGATTCACCTTATGTGGCATGGCAGATGAACCTATCTCTCCCTTGCGGATCTTCTGCCTGAAATATTCCATTGAAATGTATGACCATATATCCCTGGCCATATCTATCAATATGACATTTATCCTTCGCATATTATCAAGTAATGCAGCCAGGTTATCATAATGGTCTATCTGTGTCGTGGGGTTCGACCTCTGCAACCCCAGCTCCTCATTGACGAAATTATCTGCAAATGTTATCCAGTCAATTTCAGGGATAAGCGACTTTATGAGCATTGAAATTGCCGGTAGCCCCTCCGAATTTTGCACTGTAGGGTATCTGTCCGAAATACTTTATCTGCCCGTCAAGTCTTGAAACAAAAACCTCGATCTCCTTTCCGAGCCTTGTCGGAGAAGCAGGTTGTCCGTGAGTCCGGGCCAGCATAGGGATCTCCTTCCACTCATCGGCAAATGTTGCAAGTGTTTCCCGGAGCTCATACAGAATAGGAAAATATACATTTATCAGGGCATCCTTTATTGAAAGTGGAATAGCGGTATTGTTAATATCCTGTGATGTAAGCCCGAAATGAATGAATTCCGACCACTTTCCCCATCCTGCCTGAAAAAACCTTTCCTTCAGGAAATATTCTATAGCCTTGATATCGTGATTGGTGACCTTTTCCCTTTCCTTGATCTGTTCCGCATCGGCAAGCTCAAAATCTTCATATATCGATCTCAGGATCTTATAATTATCCTTCTTAAAATCAACTAATTGAGGAAGAGGTATATCACACAGGGCAATGAAATATTCTATTTCAACCATCAGACGGTACCTGATCAGTCCAAATTCAGAAAAATAAAGATCCAGCTCATCAACTTTCTGTCTGTATCTTCCGTCCAGCGGAGATATGGCAGTAAGAAAATTTAATTCCATTCGTAAATCAGATTGAGAATTCCGTTGTTATAACATATGCACAAAAGTAGTATTTTAGTCGTTGTAAAAAAAGGGTATGGACAAAATCAGAATTTCAGCTGTAAAATATGCAAATACCTATCCGTTTATATATGGATTGACAGAAAGTGGATTCGATAAGAAAGTTATACTCGAGACCGATCATCCGGCAGATTGTGCCGCAAAGCTTATAAGCGGAAGAGTTGATATAGGACTAATTCCGGTGGCCTCCCTTCCTTCACTGAAAGAGTATCATATAATAAGCGAGTATTGCATAGGCGCAAACGGGAATGTGAGGACAGTGCTGATGCTGAGCAACTGTGATTTCATGGATATTGAGACTATTTCCTTGACTACAGGTCACGTTCCTCGGTAGCTCTTTCAAAAGTTCTTGCCAAAAACTTCTGGAACAGGGAATTCAGATGGATGAACACGTCCAAGGGATTTGATTTCAGAAATATAGGCATAAAGGAGGCTGTAGTTCTAATTGGCGATCAGTGCTTTGAATATGAAAAAAGCTTCAGGTATAAGATTGACCTTGCACAGGAATGGAAAGACTTTTCCAGGTCTCCCTTTTGTATTCGCATGCTGGACAGCTAACAAACCCATTGAAAATGACTTTATTGAAGAATTCAACTCTGTTCTTGGCAGCGGGGTGAACAATATTGACAAGGTGGTTGAAAAGATGGGACAGTACGGGGACCATCCAGGGAGAAGTCCTTCACACATATCTTTCAGAAAACATTGACTTTCACTTTGATGAACATAAGAAAAAAGCCCTTGAATGTTTCTCGGATCTTTTGAAGAAGCTATGAGTCGCGGTTTGTTTTAATTCCTGCAGGCAGGTCCTGTTCACATCTTATTTCATCCGGTTTTTCGGCATTGTCTCAAGGAATTTTAAATTGCAACCTCAAAAATAAATCATATGATTTCAATCTTATCTATTTTATGATTAACTTTGAGTTTTGATGCTGTTTCAACAATTATATTGACAAACCAATCAATAAAGAGATGACTAAAATAATCACCTTCAATGAACTCCGGAAGATTAAAGACCAGTTGCCCTCCGGTAGTATAAGTCAGATTGCAAATGAACTGGATCTGAATGAAGAGACAGTCAGAAACTACTTCGGAGGGAGAAACTTTGATAAGGGCCAAAGCGTAGGAATACATTTTGAACAGGGGCCGGATGGAGGTATTGTTACTTTTGATGATACAACTATACTCGATCTGGCAAAGAAGATGATCAACTATTGATTAATCATCCCAGGGCCTGTTTGAAAAGCAAAAGGCTCGTCTTTTGCTTTTTTTTTGACCCGCCATGAATCTGACTGCATCCATTGAATCTGCTGAGCTTAAGTTCAGACAGGTCGCTGGAAGATTTTTTTGTCCGTTATTACGATGAAAATGATCTTCTGTCACACGGGATAGATCATCACCGGAGAGTCTGGCACTATGCCAGGGAACTTCTCGGCATCCTGTACGATGACAGAGGTCTGTCCCCCTTCCCCGATCCTACCCAACTAATAATAGCCTGCTATCTTCATGATATCGGCATGGCTGCCGACCCCGGTCCCAGACACGGAAAACACGGCAGGGAAATATGCATTGCATTCCTGCATGAGCATTCTCTCGATCCCGGCCGATATATCCAGACCTCCTGGAGGCAATAGAGCTTCACGACAGGAAAGATTATTCATCTGACCCAGGCCGGCACGATATCCTGACCGTTCTTGCAGTGGCAGACGATCTGGATGCTTTTGGATATACGGGGATCTACAGATATTCAGAGATTTATCTTGCGAGAGGTATCAGGCCGCGAGATAATGGGAACAATGATACTTGAGAACGCCCGAATGCGTTTCGATAATTTTGAAAGACATTTACCGCGAACAAGTTGAATATGTCGGGAAGCAGAGGGAAAGATTGAGGATCCTTAGCGATTTTTTTGTTCTTTACAACAGGCAGTCAGCATCTTATAACTTTGAGGCGGATATTCGCAAGGACACTGCGGGCTCATTAGCCTATTCAGACTTATCGTTGCCAGGAAGATATCGTTCGGCGATCTGCTGGCACGGAACCCCGGGGCCCTGGAATGATCCAGTAATTGAATTGTATCTGAAGGGGCTAAGATCCGAACATATTTCAGATGACCACGCTAATCCGGGAAAACGCCATTATTATCGTCAAAAACACTGTTACAAGAATAACACTGGATCTGGCCTAAGACTCCTTATCCAGGTACAGCTCGGCCGGGCGGACATGGCTGCCGGCTACAGCGCATTCCTTCCGGCATCACCTTATATACATGCTCTCAGGCTGTTCAGACCCTGATTCCGTACGGGATGAAATCGCCTGGACGGGATGCCCCAGGCATGGTACCTGCTCCTGCCCTGGCTTGAATGGGGCTATTTGCATATTGCCCGATATGTATAAATACTGATTTGTTTAGCGCATAATTGCCAATGGATCATATAATTCTTGAGCATATATTTGGTCAAAAATATAAACTATGCTTGATGTACTGCTAAACCAGCCTGAAGAAAAACCCGGACCTGACGGGATTCTTAAAGTAAGTGACCGCGCCGACAAGCCTATAAAAAGTATTATGAAATCCATTTCCTGGCGGGTAGTTGGGACTATCGATACAATGGTAATAAGCTACCTTATTACCGGAAAGCTTACACTCGCCCTGTCGATCGGCAGTGTTGAAGTGCTGACCAAAGACAGTCCTTTACTATTTCCACGAAAGGCTATGGGCTCATATACACAAGATCAAACTTAAACTCTGGATAAACCCGAATGGAAAACATTACAACAGGCAGTATGAAGTTAAAGGAGTTGAGAGATCAGCTGTCGGGCAAGTCAATTGAAGAACGCCTTGATACCCTGGCTTCACTTTTTCCTGAAAAGATAATATTCACCACCAGCTTTGGTGTTGAAGATCAGGTTATAACCCAGAAGATCTTCAGCAATAACCTGCCGATCAAAGTTGTAACACTCGATACCGGTAGGCTGTTTCCCGAGACTTATGAAGTCTTTTCACAGACAGTTATTAAGTACAGGAAGAAAATCAATGTCTATTTTCCTGATTATGTTTCAGTTGAAAAGATGGTAACGGAGAAGGGACCCTTCAGCTTCTATGATTCAATCGAGAACCGGAAGGAATGCTGCAGGCTCAGAAAAGTTGTCCCTCTAAGCAGGGCACTTGCAGGAATGACCTGCTGGATTTCCGGGATCAGGGCAGATCAGTCTGATAACAGGAGCCAGATGAGTGATCTGGAATATGATGCCGAAAGGAAGCTCTTCAATTTTCATCCCCTTTTTGACTGGACACTTGAAGATGTCGAAAGTTATATCAAGGAAAACAATATTCCATATAATGCTTTGTATGACAAAGGATATCTGAGCATCGGCTGTGAGCCATGCACCAGGCCGGTTCTTAAGGGAAGGATTTCCGATCAGGCAGATGGTGGTGGGAGAATGAAGGCACCAAGGAATGTGGTTGCCATGTAAAGTAATAATGCTGTACAAAATTGATAAAAAGATGCTTGAGATCAATAATGAACATCTGAGGGAACTGGAAAACGAGGCAATATTTGTAATGAGGGAAGTTGCTGCCCAGTTCGAAAATAAAGTTCTGCTGTTTTCCGGAGGCAAGGATTCAATCGTCCTTGTCCATCTGGCCAGGAAAGCATTCTGGCCCGCCAGGATCCCCTTCACACTGATGCATATTGATACCGGACATAATTTTGAGGAGACTCTTAAATTCCGCGATGATCTGGCAAAAGAATTCGGTGCAGACCTTGTTGTAAAATATGTCCAGGATTCGATCGATCAGGGAAGGGTTAAGGAAGAACAGGGTATTAATGCCAGCCGAAACAAGGCACAGTCGGTAACCCTGCTCGATGCAATAGAGGAGCTTAGGATTGATGTTGCCATCGGAGGCGGACGCCGGGATGAAGAAAAAGCAAGGGCCAAAGAGCGGTTCTTCTCACACAGGAATGAATTTGGCCAGTGGGATCCCAAAAACCAGCGTCCTGAACTGTGGAACATCTTTAACGGGAAAAAACACCAGGGAGAACATTTCAGGGTATTCCCCATCAGTAACTGGACTGAACTGGATGTCTGGCAGTACATACTTACTGAGAACATCAGACTGCCCGAGCTCTATTACACTCATAAACGAAAAATCTTCAGCAGGAATGGCGTTTATCTTGCATGGGCTCCTTTTATGCAGCTGAAACCAGGAGAAGAGGTATTCGAAGCCGATATCCGGTGCCGCACAATCGGTGATATTACCTGTACCGGAGTGACACTCTCAAAAGCTCAGACGCTGGAGGAAATCATTTCTGAAATTGCTGCCACAAGAACCACTGAAAGAGGAGGCAGATATGATGACAAGCGTTCAGAAGCTGCTATGGAAGACAGGAAAAAGGAAGGATATTTTTAGGCGCGAGGTTCAAGGTTTAGTCGCATCTGAAAAGTCAATTATTCTGAATTTCAGTGTTTTTTACCCCTGACCCCCAAGGGGGAAACACTGAAATTCAGAATAATACTAAACTTACGTTAGATTAATTTTGGATAAATCATCTTATCGGAGTGGACTCAAGGTTTAAGGTTCAAGGTTCAAGTAGAATTATAAGATCATATGAAAATAAATGGAAAAAGCAAGAATAAAAGTCTCCTGAGATTTACTACTGCAGGCAGTGTGGATGACGGAAAAAGCACACTGATCGGAAGGCTCCTGTACGACAGCAAGTCTATATTTGAGGACCAGATGGAGCATATTGTTCAGTCAGGCAAACGGCTTGGAAGGGAAGAGCTTGACCTCTCGCTGCTTACTGACGGACTGAGAGCTGAACGGGAACAGGGTATAACTATTGATGTTGCATACAGGTATTTTGCAACTCCTGCAAGAAAATTTATCATAGCCGATACTCCCGGACATATTCAGTATACACGTAATATGGTAACGGGAGCCAGTACTGCCGATCTTGCAGTAATACTCATTGATGCCCGTAAAGGTGTACTTGAACAGACTTTAAGGCACTCATATATTGCATCCCTGCTCGATATCAGACATATAATTTTCTGTATCAATAAAATGGATATGGTCAACTGGTCAGAAGCTGTATTATACCGATATCAAAATCGAACTGTCGGCACTTGTAAAAAAGCTTGATATTGATGATGCTCATTTTATTCCGATAAGTGCCAAATACGGAGATAATGTGGTTGACCGCTCCGATAATATGAATTGGTATGAAGGGAAAACATTTCTCTCGCTTATCGAAACAATTGAGATAAGAAAGAATAAAAACCCTCTTCATCAACGGTTCCCGGTTCAGACAATTATCCGTCCTCATACAGCCGAGTATCATGATTACAGAGGCTATGCAGGCAGGGTTGCCGGCGGCACCTTCAGGCCGGGCGATGATGTAACTGTCATGCCCTCGCTTGCTGAAATCAAGGATCAAAAGCATTGATATGTTCGGGAAAACGCTTTCCGAATCCATCGGGGGAGATTCTGTTGCAATTTCACTTGAAGACCAGATAGATATCAGCCGCGGAGACCTGCTTGCCGGTTCGGATGATCTCCCTGTTGTAAGCCAGGATATTAACCTTATGATCTGCTGGTTCAATGAACGACCGATGAAGACGGGTGGAAAATATATGATAAGGATTAACAGCAATGAGGCCGGATGCATTATTAAATCAGTCCGGTACAGGATGAATATAAACACACTGGAGCATGATTTTGAAAATACTGCTGTCAATATGAATGATATTGCGCGTATCACAATAAAAACTTCAAAACCTGTTTATTTCGACAGCTACAGGGAGAATAATATTACAGGCAGCATGATTTTTATTGATGAGGCCACTAATGAGACAATTGCAGCAGGCATGATCGTCAGGTAATATAAAACACGGCACTTATACAACATTTTCGCTTATTTATTGTTCTTCTGCTGATGAAGATAACTGCATCCATAATACTAACTCTGCTTATCATTTTTTCAGGGATAAGGGTGAACGTTGCATCCCATTATTGTATGGGGAGTCTGTCAGCGACAAAAGTCTCTCTCTCGGGAGAACTGGCATCCTGCGGGATGGAACATGGCACCCCTGCCCCTTCAGCGCAGGATATGTACACCAGGCATTGCTGCAGTGACAAGCTGTCTTCATTATCAATAAGCATAAATTACATCCCTACTGAATGTTCCGTTCTCTCCGACGGCGGAAATCATATAGTTCCTGCATTTCCTGTGCAAAACGGGCCGGTTGCTGATCAACTCAGTCTTCTTTCTGTTTTAACCGGTATTAAGCGGCCACCCGGTATCTATACTCCTGTTGAAGTACAACAGCAAATAATCTGCATTTTCCGTATCTGATTTCATTAATGCCTGCTTTTGGCAGTCAGTAAGGACAGGTTCTGTACCTGGTGCCTTTATGCTCTGCTGTTATGTAACGTTGGCCATGCTTCGTTTTTATTCCTGCCTTGTTCAGGGCGAATGAAGGTGAAGGCCACAGATGATTCCTACGAAAAACTTCCCGGCTGCTGTCATTATGAACGGGCCAGATAATCAAAATATTCAACCCCGGATCAGCCTTTGGCTTATTCGTGACTGATCCGGATAATTTTCATCTCCCATGCTCAACCGATTAGTAAAATATTTCCTGGAAAACCGCCTGATCACAGTTTTGTTCCTGCTGGTTTTTATCGGATGGGGCACAATTTCAGCTCCATTTAACTGGAATATCAGGATTCCTTCCAAGAAATCCTGTTCCTGTGGATGCAATCCCCGACATCGGCGATAACCAGCAAATTGTGGCAACTGAGTGGATGGGCAGATCCCCACGCGATATTGAAGATCAGATCACTTATCCCCTCACATCCGCACTGCTTGGCATCCCGGGGGTAAAAACCATCAGGAGCACTTCCATGTTCGGGATGTCGTTTATATATATAATTTTTAATGACAATATTGAATTCTACTGGAGCCGTTCCCGTATACTTGAGAAGCTGAATTCGCTCCCATCCGGAACATTGCCTCAGGGAGTACAGCCAAGCTCTTGGGCCCGATGCCACTGCCCTGGGCCAGATATTCTGGTATACCCTCGAGGGACGTGATCCAAAAACCGGCAAACCTGCCGGCGGCTGGGATCCTCAGGATTTAAGAACGGTTCAGGACTATTATGTAAAATATGCGCTTGCCTCTGCCGAAGGCGTTTCTGAGGTAGCCTCCATTGGAGGGTATGTAAAAGAATACCAGGTAGATATAAATCCTGATGCGATGAAATCCCATGGCGTGACAGTTATGGATATTATGAAGGCTGTGAAAAACAGCAACCTGGATATCGGGGCTGAAACAATAGAGCTGAATAAAGTTGAGTATGTGGTCCGCGGACTGGGATATCTGAAAAATCTTGACGATTTGAGGAATGCTGTCGTTTCCGTCAGGGATAATATTCCGGTAAGGATAAGCGATGTGGCAAGTGTAAGCTTTGGTCCGGCAACGCGGAGGGGCGGACTCGATAAAAGCGGTGCTGAAGCTGCCGGTGCGGTTGTGGTGGCCCGCTATGGTTCCAATCCGATGGAAGTAATCAATAATGTAAAGGAAAAAATAAAGGAGCTTGCCCCCGGGTTGCCCTCGAAAACATTGCCTGACGGAACTGTTTCAAAGTTACCGTGGTCCCGTTTTATGACCGCACAGGGCTTATCCAGGAAACGATCGGCACCCTTGAATCGGCACTGAGTCATGAAGTACTCATCAGTATTATTGTGATAATAGTGCTTATGTTCAATCTCAGGGCATCAATAATCATTTCAGGCCTGCTTCCGGTAGCGGTGCTGATGACTTTCATAGTGATGAAGCTGACGGGAGTGGAAGCAAATATAGTGGCCTTATCTGGCATTGCCATTGCCATTGGAGTGATGGTTGATGTGGGGATAATTTTTGTGGAGAACATATTCAGACACCTGGAGATGCCAGAAAACCATGGGGCACAAGGTGTTAAGCTCCGCACTGTGATATATAATGCCACTATTGAAGTATCCTCAGCAGTTATAACAGCACTCTCAACCACTGTCGTGAGCTTTTTACCCGTATTTGCTATGCAGGCTGCAGAAGGAAAGCTTTTCAGACCGCTGGCATTCACAAAAACTTTTGCACTTCATGTCCTCCTTCATCCTGGGAATCATGGTTCTGCCAATGCTGGCGGATATGATATTTTCAATCAGGTTCGATAAGACGGCGGGTAAGCAGGATCTGGAATGGCTCACTTATCGTGGCCGGCCTGTTCTTTACAATATTCTGGGGTACATGGCCAGCCCTTGCCCTGGTATTAATCGGATTGAATAATCTTACTGAGCACATGTGGCCCGAGCATCGAAAAAAAATACCCAATCTGATCAATATTGGCATCACTGTACTGGTAGCCGTTATATTATCTCTCAAACGAGTGGCTTCCGCTGGGTGCACATAATTCTTTTCCTGCTAATTTCCTTTTTGTGACCTTCATAGTTGGTCTTGTGATATCCCTGCTGATGCTTATGGTGCATTATTATGAACCTGTATTGCGCTGGTGTTTCAGAAATAAATGGAAATTTCTGCTCCTGCCTCTCTCGACCTTTCTGTTTGGCATTACTATCTGGCTGGGCTTTAATAAAATATTCGGATTTGTTGCTACAGGATTTGAAATAACAGGCACCGATATCAGCGAAAACTTCCGTCTGGCAGGCAGCTTCAAGAACCTTTCCCGGGAGTAGGGAAGGAATTTATGCCATCACTTGATGAAGGGTCCTTCCTTTTAATGCCTACCAGTATGCCTCATGCCGGAATAGAACAGAATATCGATTATGTAAAAATGCTCGATAAACGGCTTGAAACAATCCCTGAAGTGGAGGTGGCTGTTGGTAAATGGGGAAGAGTAAATTCAGCCCTTGATCCGGCACCTGTTCAGATGTTTGAAAACACAATCAATTATAAACCGGAATATATTCTTGATGCAGATGGCCACCGTCTCCGGTTTAAGACAAATAAGAAAGGGTAATTTCTTTTGTCTGACAGCACTGTGTTCGATCCCAAGAAAGATAATCTGAAAGATCTGAATACCAAACTCCTGATCCCGGATAGCAAGGGTGATTATTTCCGTCAGTGGCGGCCCGGGATCAGGAAACCTGATGATATCTGGAACGAAATTGTCAAAGTGACAAATTTACCGGGACTGACATCGGCTCCGAAACTTCAGCCTATTCAAACCAGGCTGGTAATGCTTTCAACAGGGATGCGGGCTCCAATGGGATTAAAGGTTTACGGACCCGATCTTGAAACAATTGAAACTGCCGGGCTGGAATTTGAAAAAATACTGAAGGAAGTCCCTTCATTGGTGCCTTCATCGGTATTTTACGACAGGGCAGTCGGCGCTCCATATATTGAAATAAAGCTCAAGCGTGAAGCCATTGCCAGGTATGGTATGACTATAAGCGATGTACAGGATGTTTTGCAAAGCGCTGTCGGCGGGATGACCCTCACCACAACTGTGGAAGGCCGCGAACGCTTTCCCGTAAGGGTAAGATATCCCCGGGAGTTACGCACCACTCCTGAAGATCTGAAAAAAATCCTTGTTCCTTCCATGACAGGGGTCCAGGTTCCGCTGGGGGAACTTGCAGATCTGAGTTACACGAAAGGGCCTCAAATGATAAGGAGCGAGAATACATTCCTGACCGGATATGTCATTTTCGATAAGCAGGAAGGGGTTGCTGAAGTGGATGCTGTAGAAAAAACTGATGCATTTATAAAAGTCAAAGATCGAATCGGGAGAGCTTAAATTGCCCGCCGGCGTTTCATATAAATTTGCCGGAAATTATGAACAACAGGTCAGGGCTACCAAACGGCTCTCAGTAGTCATGCCAATAAGCCTTGTCCTTGTATTTATGCTGCTCTTCTTTCAGTTCAAAACATTTACAGCTTCATCGATACATTTCTCAGGGGTATTTGTGGCCTTTGCCGGAGGGTTTATAATGATCTGGCTTTACGGCCAGCCATGGTTTCTGAACTTCTCAATAGCAGGGATAAATATGCGTGACCTGTTCCAGATGCATACAATAAATTTAAGTGTGGCTGTCTGGGTCGGATTTATTGCCCTTTTTGGAATTTCCACTAATGATGGAGTCATCATGGGAACCTATATTCACCAGGTATTTGAAGAGCTGAAGCCGACAAATGTGCATGATGTGCGTGAAGCAGTGGTAATGGCCGGTAAAAAAAGAGTAAGGCCTGCCATGATGACCGCAGCTGTTGCAATAATAGCGCTTTTGCCTGTGCTTACCTCCACAGGGAAAGGTGCCGATATAATGGTTCCAATGGCAATCCCGACATTCGGAGGAATGATCATTCAGATCATGACTATGTTTGTAGTGCCTGTATTTCAATGCATTTGGAGAGAAGGAGAGATCAGAAAAAGAGAAATATAAAGTTGGTCTAAGATGAAACAATATATTAAATACCTCATTCTGATAGCCTTATAACGGGAATTGACGTGGCAGCGGTCTGCGGCCAGGATTCCCTGTCCGTTTATCTTGAGCAGGCCGCACTGAATAATCCGGGGGTAAAAGCAAGGTATCTCGAATACACTGCAGCTCTGGAAAAAGCACCACAGGCAGCCTCATTGCCAGATCCGCAGCTGCAGTTTGGCTATTTTATCAAACCCATGGCTCTTCTCGGCGGAAACCAGGTGGGACAAGTAAGCTTAATGCAGATGTTCCCATGGTTCGGAACGCTCAGATACGCAAAAGATGAAGCTTCAAAAATGGCAATGTGCAAAATTCGATAGCTTCCTGATGCAAGGAACGAGCTTTACTTCAATGTAAAGTCTTCATATTTTAAGGATCTTCAGAACAATTAAAGAGATAGAAATTGCAAATAAGAACCTGGATATTCTTAATACACTTGATCAGCTGGCCCTGGCAAAATTCCGAAACGGAGGCGCCTCTTCCGGCTCAGCCAAACCCATGACAAACTCAATGACCGGGAGCGGAAAAAACGAGATGGCAGATGTGCTTCGTGTGCAGATCGAGATAAATAATCTGGAATCGCACCTGGCACTGCTTAAGGATCAGCTCACTACCGACAAAATCAGTTTCAACAGGTTTCTCAACCGTCCTTCATATTTGGAAGTTTTCACGGTAGATTCCCTGGCTGAAATGGCTGTTCCTGCAGATATTTCAACATTGAATGACAGTCTGTTAAACCATCCTATTGTAAAGATGTATGAAGCCGAATCGGAAGCAAATGCCGCAAAGCTTGACAAGGTTACAAGGATGGGTTATCCGGTTGTCGGACTGGGTCTGAATTATATGATTATCCGGAAACGCGAGGGGAACACTGCCATGATGAATGGCAACGATATGGTTATGCCAATGGTTTCAGTCTCACTTCCCATTTACAGGAAGAAATACAAGGCCATGCGTCACGAGTCTGAATTTATGCGTGATGCTGCCACAATGTCGGCAGAGGATGTGACAAACAATCTTCGTGTAAACGTTTCAGGAGACTATTGAAAAGATGAATGATGCCGGAAGACGGGTGACACTGTATGGCAGCCAGGAAGCACTTGCCGGAAAGAGCGTGCAGCTGCTGATATCCTCCTTTTCAGCCGGGGAGACCGACTCTCCGAGGTTCTCCGTATGCAGCAGCAGCTGCTTGATTTTCAACTCAAAAAAGTAGAGGCGGTTGTGGATAAAAATACTGCGGTTGCGCGGATAGTTTATTTAAGCGGCAATTAAGACAAAGAGTGAATCTAATAAACAGCGTACCATGAAATTCAAAGCATTGTTATTTAGTAAATATACCCTGTGGGGAGCCCTGATACTGGCCGGCTTCATAGCCGGCCGCCTGATGTTTCACAACCCGAATGAAGAAAGGGAAATAAAGCCGGAAGCTGTTCAGGAGGCCAGTACAACGATATGGACCTGTGCAATGCATCCGCAGATCCGGATGGATCATCCGGGCAATTGCCCGATTTGCGGAATGAAGCTCATCCCGCTCGTACAGGAAACAGCCCCGCTGAACCCGGACGCCATAGTAATGACAGATGAGGGGATAAAGCTGGCTGAAGTTGAAACAAGTATTGTTTCCCGCCAGAATCCGGTCAGGGAATTGAGATTGTATGGAAAGATCCAGGCAGACGAACGACTCGTGCAAACCCAGCCGGCACATGTTCCGGGCCGGATTGAAAAGCTTCTTGTAAATTTCACAGGCGAGGAGGTCCGGAAGGGACAAGCTATTGCACAAATTTATTCCCCGGATCTGATCACTGCACAGGAAGAACTGAAGGAGGCCGTCAGGATGAAGGATATGCAGCCCCTGATCCTTGAGGCTGCAAGGGAGAAATTACATCAGTGGAAAATAACTGACAGTCAGATTGCGGAGATAGAGAGCACCGGCACTGTGAAAAATGTATTTGATGTATATTCAACAGTTTCGGGAGTAGTAATTTCAAAGGATGTAAATGTTGGCGATTATGTATCCCGGGGGACTCCATTATTTGAAATCGCCGACCTTTCGCACGTATGGGCCTTGTTCGATGCATATGAGAGCGATCTTCCCTGGATCAGGAAAGGGGACAGGATCTCCTTCACCCTCGAGTCCAGTCCCGGCAAGGAATATTCAGGCGATGTCTCCTTTATCGATCCGGTGATCAATCCCCAGACACGAGTGGCAAAGGTACGGGTAGAAATAAGCAATCCTGGCAATCAGCTGAAACCGGAAATGTTTGCCACTGGAATTGTTAACTCCCGGCTTGAAACCCGGGGTACAAGTCTTGTAATACCCCGTTCGGCAGTACTATGGACAGGAACAAGGTCATTGGTATATATAAAAATACCAGGAACAAAGGAGCCTGCTTTCGTCGCCAGGGAAATAACGCTTGGTCCTTCACTTGGAAACAGCTATGTTGTACTGGGCGGCTTAAAGGAAGGTGAGGAAATAGTAACAAACGGGACATTCATTGTTGATGCTTCCGCGCAGCTGAGCGGGAAGCCAAGCATGATGAACGCGGGTGGAGGCAAAGCTTCATCCATGCCCGGAATGATCATGCCTGGCGATGCCGCTCCTGGCCATGACATTTCATCAAAGGAGGCGAATGAGCAGGCTGCCGATTCCACATCAGATACCGGAACAGCAAATCCAAAGCCGCCTGCACCTGCAGGTAAGTAGAAACCGGCATGAAGAACAAAACAGGAATTTATTTGTTGAATGATTAAAATCAAGGGGTCATTATACACTACAGTGATGGAAGATAAATTAGAGATACTAAAAGCCAGGCTTAATGAATACAGGAGCGCAGTTGTAGCTTTTTCAGGCGGAGTCGACAGTACCTTTCTGGCCAGGGTTGCCAGGGATGTTTACGGAGAAAATCTCCTTCTCATAACAGCTACATCCAGTACCAATCCATTCTACGAAGTTGAAGAGGCAAAGTCGCTGGCAAAGCTTATGAATATAAAGCACAGGATAATTGTAACCGAAGAGATAGATAATCCGGGCTATGCAGCCAATCCTCCCGACAGGTGCTACTTTTGCAAGAGCGAGCTGTTTACTAAAATCAGGTACGTGGCCCTGGAGGAGGGATACGAAACTGTTCTCGACGGAAGCAATGCAGAGGATATAAAGGATTTCAGGCCCGGCATGAAGGCCAAGAAGGAGAAGAATGTAGTTTCACCCCTTGCAGAGACCGGCTTTTCCAAGGCAGATATCCGTCGCTATTCTGCAGAATATGACCTTCCGACTGCCACAAAGCAGTCTTATGCTTGTCTTGCATCGCGAATCCCATATGGCGAGACGATCACCAAGCCAAAGCTTGACCGGCTGGCAACTGCCGAATTTGCTGTCAGGAAACTGGGGTTCACGCAGTTCAGGATCAGAAGCCATGAGAACCTGGCAAGATTTGAATTCATTCCTGCCGAGATGGAAAAAGCGTGGGAAATGAGGGATAAGCTCACCGAGATATGTCAGAAATCGGGATTCAACTATGTAACAATCGATCTGAAGGGGTACAGGTCAGGCTCAATGAACGAAGCATTACCGGATTCAGTAAAGCAGGCTATCCTGGATTCTGCAAGGATCTGACCCTTGACAAAAGCGACTATTTTTCCCAATTTTACAGTACATTAATTTTCCCCCGTCATGAAATTCGAGACAAAAGCCATCTGGGTCGGGCAGGCTGCCGACCAGGCAACAGGAGCCACGATTGTTCCTATTTACCAGACTTCCACATTTGCGCAGGAAGAGATCAACAAGCATAAAGGGTACGAATATTCGAGGGTATCCAATCCTACACGCACGGCTCTGGATGAATGCATTGCATCGCTGGAGGAGGGAAAGCATGGTCTCACATTTTCATCGGGACTGGCTGCCGAGCATGCAATTTTTTCAATACTCCGGCCTGGCGATCATGTAATTGTTCCGGAGGATATGTATGGAGGCACCTACAGACTGATAAAACAGATCCTCGAACCGCTTGGCATACTTTTCACTTTTACCGATTTTACTGATCTGAAGTCCATTCAGGAGTCGTTCCGACCCGCGACACGGATGGTATGGATAGAGACACCTACAAACCCTGTACTGAAGATCTTTGATATTGCTGCCATAGCTGATTTCGGCCGCAGAAAAAATATTATTTCGGTTGTAGACAATACCTTCGCTTCACCTTATTTCCAGAAACCGCTACTGCTCGGAGCCGATATCGTTGTACATAGTACTACCAAATATATAAACGGCCATTCCGATCTTATCGGAGGAGCAGTTATTTTAAACAATGATGAACTCTATGCAAGGATAAAGCTGGTCCAGAAATCAGTTGGCGCAGTCCCCTCCCCTTTTGACTCCTGGCTTACCCTCAGAGGGGTGAAAACGCTTGCAGTAAGGATGAAGCAGCATGAAGAAAATGCAATGAAGATCGCTCTCTTTCTCAAGGAACAACCCAATGCGCTTGAAGTCTTTTTCCCTGGACTGAGGGATCACCCTGGCCATGCAATAGCGAAAAAACAGATGACCGGATTCGGGGGCGTTGTATCATTCAGGATAAAGGGGGGAAAGGACGAGGCAAACAGATTCTTTAAGAAGCTCAGGATATTTCAGCTTGCAGACAGCCTTGGCGGGGTGGAATCCCTTGCAAATTATTCTGCCCTCATGACGCACGAGGCTTTCCCTGAGGATCTAAGGCTGAAGATTGGAGTATCTGATAACCTTATAAGGCTGTCTGTGGGAATCGAGCACATTGACGATCTTGTCGCAGACCTCCGTGAAGCATTAAAATGATCCGATGACTGCAGATGAAGAATATACCTGTGTACTGATCGCCGACAGCCAGTTCCTTATTACGGAATCGCTGAAAATCATCCTTCAGAACGATGTCCGCTTTCATGTTACAAATGTTGTAATGGAGAAGAGGGACCTTACCAGGGAGCTTGGCAAGGAGGAGGCTTCCCTTCTTATTATTGATCCGTCATTCATCGAGCTTTCAAGCTTCTCTGAACTCAGGGAAATAAAGAGCAGCTTTCCCCATCTTAAGATGCTTGTCATTACAAACGGACTGAACAAGAATGAAATGCTCGAATTAAACAGCATGGGAATAATCGATATTGTACTGAAGTCAGCTGCCAGAGATGAGATTTTTGAAGCGGTGACCTCCACCCTGAAGGGAAAGAAATACTATTCAAATGAATTGCTCGACCTTCTTTTTGATCAGGAGAAAAAGGGCCAGGGGGAGGAATCAGGCCAGCTGACAGCTTCAGAAATGGAAATTGTAAGGCTGATATCTGAAGGGCTGACGACAAAGGAAATTGCTGCACGGAAATACATCAGCTTTCATACGGTTATAACCCACCGTAAAAATATTTTCAGAAAGCTTGGAGTAACAAGTGTTTCCGAGCTTATCATGTATGCAATCAGGGCAGGTTGGATAAATCTGATCGAATATCATATTTAGGCCCATACCATCTTTATGGTATATAAAATGCCTCAAAGAGGGTATTCCCCGTTTCGCCTGGTCCAACCATCTTTGTATCATTATTTTTCGATAATGGATCCTTGTTATATGAAATAAAAACCATCCATTCGGATTTGCAAATGTTAAACAAAAAACAATAAACGAAAAACGATTAACGATAAACTTATCTCCTTCCATACAAACGCCTTTAGAGACCAGTTGTGGAAGAAGGCTCCGGAGTACCAGTCAAACATTTAAAATTTAATTTATGGCATCTGAAAATTTACATTTTGAAACCCTCCAGCTTCATGCGGGTCAGGTGGCAGATCCTACTACAAATTCGAGGGCTGTTCCCATCTACCAGACAACTTCCTATGTTTTCAACAATTCCGAGCATGCTGCAAACCTGTTTGGATTGAAAGAGTTTGGAAACATCTATACAAGGCTGATGAACCCGACCACCGATGTGTTTGAAAAAAGGATGGCTGCTCTCGAGGGAGGCGTTGCTGCCCTGGCTACATCTTCAGGACAGGCTGCCCAGTTCATAGCTCTAACGAATATTCTTCAGTCGGGAGATAATATGGTATCCACTTCTTATCTCTATGGCGGTACCTACAACCAGTTCAAGGTACAGTTCAAGAGGCTCGGGATAGAGGTAAGGTTTGTAAACGGCGATAAGGCTGCCGATTTCGAAAAGCTTATCGACGGAAAGACCAAAGCAGTATACCTCGAAACGATAGGGAATCCAAGGTTTAACATCCCCGATTTTGACGCTATCTCCCTCATAGCCAGGAAACACGATATTCCACTTATTGTCGACAACACATTCGGTGCAGGCGGTTTTCTTTTCAGGCCTATCGAGCATGGAGCCAACATTGTTGTTGAATCGGCAACCAAATGGATAGGAGGACATGGCACAAGTATCGGCGGGGTAATAGTAGATGCAGGAAATTTCAACTGGGCCAACGGTAAATTTCCACAATTTACAGAGCCATCGGAGGGATATCACGGCCTGAAGTTCTGGGATGTATTCGGGTCACCAGGCCCGTTTGGGAATATTGCATTCATAATTCGTGCACGTGTCGAGGGCCTTCGCGATTATGGTGCAGCCTTAAGCCCGTTCAATGCATTCCTGCTTCTCCTGGGGCTGGAGACGCTGTCGCTGCGCGTACAGAAGCACGTTGATAATGCGCTCGCGCTTGCAGAGTGGCTGTCGCGGCATCCCAAGGTCGAATACGTTGATTACCCTGGTCTGCCGGGAAACCAGTACCATGAGCTTGGCAAAAGATACCTGAAGAACGGTTTCGGGGGGGTACTCACGTTTAAAGTGAGGGCTGGCAGGGAGGCTGCCGACAAGCTGGTCAACAATCTCCATCTGATCAGCCACCTCGCAAATGTTGGTGATGCAAAATCCCTGATCATACACCCTGCATCAACTACCCATCAGCAACTTTCCGAAGAGGAACAGCTGAGCTCAGGCGTAGTTCCCGGGGCATTGAGGCTCTCGGCAGGTATAGAGAACATAAACGACATAAAAGCCGATCTGGAACAAGCTTTTAGTCTGATCTGAATGCTATACCGAAAAAAATCTGTATCTTTTATGGCAAATTGTGCTATTAACATCCTAGCTTAGAAGCACTATCCGTTCAGACAATCAACTAAACAGCAAACCGCCATGTCAGAGATCACAGTACCTAATCAGAGAGCAGTTGAAAAAACTATTAAGTCCCTGTTCGAGATGCTTTTTCCAACTACCCACTCCTATACCGAGGAAGAGATAGAATATAACGCCAAGAACCTTAAGGAACAGATCCGGCTGATAATAGCGGGTCTTACCGACAAGGATGAAGAGGCCACCGAGCGATTTTTCAATAATATCGAGAAGATAAAAAAGGTGCTACTCCATGATGCCGATTTTATTCTCGAATCTGACCCGGCGGCGACTCAGCGTATAGAAGTCATTGCAATTTATCCGGGCTTCTTTGCCATCTTCTGCTACCGCATTGCAAATTTCCTGTCGAAGCTTGCAGTACCGCTTCTTCCAAGGATGATCACCGAATATGCACACAGGCAGACAGGCATTGACATCCATCCGGGAGCTACAATAGGTGTCCCGTTCTCGATTGACCATGGTACAGGAATAGTTATAGGGGAGACTGCCAACATCGGAAGCAATGTAAAGCTTTACCAGGGTGTTACACTCGGAGCCCTCAGTGTCGATAAGAGCAAGGCCTCCATAAAAAGGCATCCCACAATAGAGGATAATGTCATCCTGTACGCGGGATGTACTATCCTCGGAGGTGAAACAGTAGTAGGAAGAAACAGCATAATAGGCGGTAATGTATGGCTGACAGAAAGCATAGCTCCCTTCTCCGTTGTATACCATAAGAGCGAGATCATTGTAAGGAACCAGAACGGATACAAGGAGCCGATAAACTTCATCATCTGAAATTTCTTAAACAAATAAGCAAAATGAAAGCAAATTCAATTCTTGAAACAATAGGCAACACACCGCATGTAAAATCAACAGGCTATTCGGAAAGGATCACTCTGTCTGGGTGAAGCTCGAAAGAGCCAATCCGGGCGCGAGCATCAAGGACAGGATAGCCCTGTCGATGGTTGAGGATGCCGAAAAGAAGGGCTTGCTAAAGCCTGGCAGTGTAATAGTAGAGCCCACATCCGGCAATACCGGCATCGGACTGGCAATAGTGGCTGCTGTAAGGGGCTACAGGCTGATCCTTGTAATGCCGGAATCGATGTCGCTTGAAAGAAGGAAAATAATGAGCTCCTATGGTGCGGAATTTGTCCTCACACCTCGCGAAAAGGGAATGAAGGGAGCTATCGAGAAAGCCAGGGAACTGATAGCTGAAACTACTGGTTCATGGATGCCTATGCAGTTCGACAATGAAGCCAACACAAGAATTCACAGAACAGCAACCGCACGCGAGATAATTGACGATTTTCCGGAGGGACTGGATTACCTTATCACGGGAGTTGGAACAGGGGGCCACATTACAGGGTGTGCAGAAGCACTGAAAAAGAAATTTCCCAAACTGAAGGTGTTTGCCGTTGAACCTGAGCTGTCGGCTGTACTCAGCGGAGGGACTCCCGCCCCTCATCCTATCCAGGGGATCGGGGCCGGCTTTATTCCATCCATTCTGAAAACGGAACTTCTCGATGGTATTATTACAGTCAGCAAGGAGGAGGCATTCGATTTTACAAGAAGGGCCGCAAGGGAAGAAGGAATTTTTGTAGGGATTTCCTCAGGAGCCTCACTTGCCGCGGTAAGCAAGAAGTTGAGCGAGTTCCCGAAAGGCTCCAGGATTCTTACATTCAATTACGACACAGGCGAAAGATATCTCTCGATCGAGGGTTTATTCTGATTTGCAGGATCGGGTGCTTATTTTTTTTTGCCCCGGGGTGATTGCAGGTCCTGCCTGCATCACCCCTTGCCTCTTTGCTTCATTTCTGACATTTTTCCCTCGACCACTCGTCCTGATCATCAAAAAGCAGCAGCTGCCTGTCGGCACAATCATCAGTCTCCAGGTTCGTAACTGAAACACCGAGAAATCTGATCCGGGGATTTTCGAGCCTGATGGTTTTCCTTAAAGCCGTCACCTCCCTGTGCAGCGTTTCAAAGTCCCTGATATAGTTCTGCACTGTGCGGCTACGTGTTATCTGCCTGAAGTCCGAGAATTTGATCTTCAGAGTTATTGTCCGCCCTGCTGAGCCTGAATGTTCCATCCGTTCCATCAGTTCCTGCTCAAGCCTGTAAAGCTCTGCGATTATTTCAAATGATGTTGTAAGATCTTTTTCATATGTCAGTTCGGTGCCAACCGATTTCCGTTCCTGGTGAGGCTCGACCGGGCGATCATCCTTTCCCCTCGCTATCTCATAAAAGAACACTCCTGCCTTTCCGAAATTCCTGACAAGCGATACGAGGTCCCATCTCTTCAGGTCCGAGCCGGTGTGGATCCCCAGGTTGTGCATTTTGAGGGATGTGACTTTGCCGATGCCATAGAATTTCTCTATCTTAAGGTCCCCGATAAATTTTTCAGCATCTTCAGGCCTGATTATGTACATCCCATCTGGCTTGTTTATTTCCGAAGCTATCTTTGCGAGGAATTTATTCACCGATATGCCCGCTGATGCGGTAAGTCCTGTTTTCTGCCTGATGTCGCTCCTGATCTTTTTCGCAATTACGGTCGCGGAGCCAATTCCCTTTATGTCGCACGTTACATCAAGAAATGCTTCATCGATCGAAAGAGGTTCAACAAGCTCTGTATATTCCCTGAATATATTGAAAACGATTGATGACACCTCGCTGTACCGCTCAAAAGTATGGCTGACGAAAATCAGATCAGGGCAGAGCCGGAGCGCGGTAACCGATGGCATGGCCGATCTGACTCCATATTTCCTGGCCTCATAGCTTGCAGCCGCGACAACGCTTCGCGGGCCGCTTCCCCCTACTGCTACGGGCTTGCCTCTCAGCTCAGGGTGATCAAGCTGCTCAACGGATGCAAAAAATGCATCCATGTCAATATGAATGATCTTTCTCAATACAGAGCAAATCTAATAAGAAAATCCTTTGATAATTGGACAACATTAAGCATCATTGCATGATAAAGCAGAATGAGAATGAGATTGAGATTGACAGGAACGGGAGATGAAAATAAAACAAGTGCTTTTGCACTTATACTTACACGTCACAGATTATGGGGTTCGATACTGGTGCCGTATATTATACAGAAGGAAGCTGGCCGCAGCTATTACAGATTATCTGAATCCCTCTCCCCATATGCCGCTGAAGAGACACTTAACGATCTCGATATGGAGGAGAGGGAACTTGTAAGCATTATTAATGAGTACAACGACAGAAATCTTTACAAAGTCTACTCGAAGGAGAAATCGGTGAAGGATTTCCTTGCAAAAATCACACCTGCCCTGATTGAGAGTCATGTAAGGCCCTACGTCGAAAGAAGGCTCCTGAAGTGTTTTACAAGGGCCAGGGAAGAGAATATCCCCGTCTATTACCAGAAAACCAAATCCGCCGCTATTCATTCTGAGGACCTCCTCGTAATTGAGGAAGCGAATGCCCAGCCGGTATTCAGGTTTACAAGGGATGAGACGCAGTGCACCTACAACCTCAGCCTTGAGAGCGGAGGCAGGTTGATCGATATGAAAAAAAGCCAGATAGATATCCTTTGCATGTCGCCCTGCCTGATCAGGGAGGATCAGAGGATCCTTTTCGTATCCGATGTGGACGGATCCAAGCTGAAACCATTCGTGTCAAAGGAAAATATTCAGATCCCGAAAAAGGCTGAGTCGAAATATTTCGGCAGCTTCGTGGCCAATGCAGTTAATAACTTCAGGGTGGAAGGGAGTGGATTTGAGATAATTGAATATATCCCAGGGAGGCAGGCATGCCTCCAGCTAGAGACAGGCCTCAGGGGCTCCCCGGTGCTCATCCTCACCTACAAATATGATGACAACAGGATATATGCAAGTGAAACCAGACAGTCATTCACAATATTCGAGGACAGGAAGGGCAGCTTTGTGTTCAGGAAATATCACCGTGATCAGGAATGGGAACATTCATGCCGTGTCAGACTTGAGGAACTGGGCTTCTTTTCTGACAACGACATTCATTTTTATGCAGCCCCTTCAGGAAAAAAAGATGATAATGAAGTGTATACTATGATTGAGGCCATAAACCGTAATTACGCCGATATCGTGGATGCAGGCTTTCATCTGTCTTCAAGGATGACTAAAAATTTTAACTTCAGTCCTGTAAGCATAGAGCTGAGCAGTACGCTGATCAACGACTGGTTTGACCTGAGGGCAATCGTGCGGATCGGAAAGTGGGAGATCCCATTTACAAGGTTCAGGAAGAATATCCTTTCGGGCATCAGGGAATATGAGCTGCCTGATGGCACAATGGCTGTCCTGCCGGAGGCCTGGTTTTCAAAATACAAGAACATTTTTGAATTTGGCAGGACTAATGAGGATTCACTTACCCTTCACAAGCAGCATTTCTCACTGCTGGACGATACTCTGAGCGATTCAGGCAGGCCCGCGTTCGAAAAGCTGGGGAAGCTCCTCATGCCGGAGCACCTTCCGGAGGCTGATCCACCTGAAGGACTTAAATGCTCCATGAGACAATACCAGTCCGAGGGGCTTAACTGGCTCATCTTTCTTCAGTCGGCAGGGCTCGGCGGATGCCTTGCCGATGATATGGGCCTGGGTAAAACGATTCAAACCCTGGCACTCCTCCAGCATAACAAAGAGAATATCAAGCCGGCAGCTCAAATTGCCGGTAATGGCTCATCAACCCTGTTTGGGCCGGATGAAGCAAGGCTGACTTCCCTGATAGTAGTTCCGGCGTCACTTATCTATAACTGGGAAAAAGAGATCAGACGCTTTGTTCCGGGCCTGGTTGCATACTGTCATACCGGGATCCAGAGAAAAAAATCGGCTTCATGGTTCGGCAAGGCCGACATAGTAATATCCAGCTACCACACAGTACGGCAGGATATTGAGCTCTTAAGCTCATTCAGGTTCCATTATATAATCCTGGATGAGAGCCAGACAATCAAAAACCCGGGTTCAGTAGTCTACCGGACGATCACGAGGTTAAAATCTGACTTCAAGCTTGTGCTCACAGGCACACCGGTCGAAAACTCGCTCACCGACCTGTGGTCGCAGCTGAACTTTGTCAATCCCGGCCTGCTCGGCGACCTGTCATTCTTCAGGAGGGAGTTTGCCAGGCCTATCGAAAAAGAGGGTGACGATACACAGGAAGAAAAATTAAGGAAGATAATAAAGCCATTCATCCTCAGGCGGACAAAGGAGATGGTTGCGAGGGACCTCCCTCCTGTTACCGAACAGACAGTCTACTGCGAGATGACTGAAGAGCAGCAAAAGCTTTATGAGGAAGAAAAGTCCACAGTCAGGAACAGCATATTCAGCAGCATAGAGGCAACCGGAGTAGAAAAACCGGCTATCGTAGTACTTCAGGGGCTGATGAAACTGAGACTCATCTCAAATCATCCGGCGATGGCAGACGAAGAGTATACTGCAGGGGCAGGAAAATTCGAAACAGTACTCCAGGATATTGAAA
The DNA here is from genome assembly GCA_963756885.1 of uncultured Bacteroidales bacterium. GTDB lineage: Bacteria > Bacteroidota > Bacteroidia > Bacteroidales > VadinHA17 > LD21. Next base: position 1,147,270 of record CAVWPG010000016.1, on the reverse strand, counting down.
GTGTCATTTCCGAGGGTCATAAGATCCTTGTTTTTTCATCCTTTGTGAGGCATCTGTCGCTATATGCAGCTGAACTGACAAAAAAAAGGATAAGGTTCTCGATGCTTACAGGTTCTACTACCGACCGTGAAAAAACAGTCAGCTCTTTCCAGGACGATCCGGGTAACAGGATCTTTCTGATCTCCCTTAAAGCAGGCGGTGTGGGGCTCAACCTTACTTCAGCCGATTATGTGTTTATCCTGGATCCGTGGTGGAATCCGGCATCCGAAATGCAGGCCATGAACAGGGCTCACCGGATCGGTCAGGATAAGAATGTATTTGTATACAGGTACATAACCCGCGATACAATAGAAGAAAAGATAACAAGGCTCCAGGAAAAAAAGTCGAAGCTCGCCGACACATTCATTACGAGCAACAATCCACTTAAGGATATTGATATAAAACAGATACTCGACATTATAGGATAGCAACGGAGGAAACCCGGCACAGACCCGGAAAATTCATATATTTGCTGCTCAGAAAAAAATAATCAGGATATGAGAGTACTGGGCATCAACTGCAGTCCCCGGAAGGGAGGAAACACGGAGATACTTATTAATGAAGTGTTTGGAGCCCTCCGGAAGGAGGGAATCAAAACTGAGTTTTTCCAGCTTGGAGGAAAGACTGTAAGCGGATGCATTGCCTGTATGAAATGCAGGAAGAAGAAGGATGGCAGGTGCCATCAGAAAAACGATGCAATAAACGATTGCATAGGAAGGATGGAGGAAGCCGATGCAATAATTATAGGTTCACCTGTATATTTTGCTGATCTTTCAGCGGAAGCCAAGGCTCTGATCGATGTGGCCGGATATGCCCTGCGCGCCGCAGGCAACCCTCTTAAGCGGAAGCCCGGGGCGGCAGTTATTGCCGTGAGAAGGGCCGGAGCCATACACGCATTCGACAGCATAAATCATTTTTTCCTCATAAATGAAATGATAATTCCCGGTTCATCATACTGGAATATCGCGATCGGAAGGGAGAAGGGGGATGTAGCCGGGGATGAGGAGGGGATGAAGACGATGCGTGATCTGGGAACCAACATGGCATGGCTTCTGGAAAGGATTAATGACAAAGACAGCAGGAAAAAGGGAAAGAAGCACAGACAAAAGGAACATGACATGATTGCAAAAGATCAGGGTTCCGCTGCGGATCCTGAAATAAGTGAATGAGCAGAGCGAAAATCGCAATCATAATTTAGAAAAATAATACCTTTTGACTACATTTGCCCTCCAAACCGGTCCGTAGCTCAGCTGGCAGAGCACGTGACTCTTAATCATGGGGTCGTGGGTTCGATTCCCACCGGACCGACAAGGGGTAAAAAGCCATTCGCGAAGTGTCGCGAATGGCTTTTCCTGCAAACTGAAGTGCCTGATTCAAAGTTTTTTCGACCTTTCAGGCCGGGGAATATTCCTGAACAACGGATATTTATAAAGCTCATCCAGGGGAGGCGGCTTATAACCGTTCCTGTCCCTGTATACGGGAGCATTGAAATCATTTCTTCCGATGGCCTGAAATTCCGGGCCGGAGAGCTTCCTTCTGAAATATCCCATCTGCTGAAGTATTCTCAGAAACTTTGAGAGGTAAGTATTACTGTGCATCTGAAAATTATAGTAGCTCCTTACAATCTCACCCGATTCACCGTCAATCAGCACATCCTCAAGGGTAAGGTCCTGGGTGAGAACAAGCTTTTTCCGGCCGGGCTTCATATTATCCTCAATTATCTGTATTACCCTCCTGGAGGATATAAGCCAGTATTTCAGCTGGTCGCGGTAGGTGAAAGCATCTATTTTAATGCCATTTGGAAGGACAAAGATCTCTGTAGACAGAGGGCAGGGAGGAAACCTGTAGGGAGTTACAGCATGAAACTGGCCATCTTCCCGCTCAATTCTCATCGTTGACTCCATATACACTTCACGGGCATAGTTCAGTATCTGCTCCACCTTTGCCTCGGTGATACTTTTCTTTAGCGTCTTGATGTATCCCGGCTTATTGAGTACCATGCCGTAATGGTCCCTGATCTCGTCGCGTGTTAAAAATTCTGCCATTTCTGATTTGTCGATTTTATCCCTTCAATCTGTAAGCACCTAAAGTCCATTTCAGGCAAATTTCATGCAAATATATAAATAGTATTGTTACAAAAGCATGTGAACCTGACCGTATGTCAGTCTCTGACTATTGATATCCATCATCTTAGGGATAGAAACGGCTATGATTTCCCGCAGCGGCGGAATCAGGCCCTTTAATGTCCTGAAAAAAGGAAAGCCGGCGCTGAGCCGGCTTTCCTGTATGAGAATTCTGCTTAAAAATTATCGCGTTCAACGTAATGAGTGTGGAGCAACTCATGCGATTTATGGCTGTTGGGCTGATCGAGGAACTCCTTGTAGATAGCTATCACATCGGGGTTCTGATGCGACTTGCGCAAGACCATATGTTCATCTTCAGAATAGATTGCTTTCATTCGCTTGCTCCTGATCTCCATATTTGTCGGAATGGGCTGTCCTCCTCCGCCGATGCATCCTCCCGGACAGGCCATGATCTCAATGAAATGATACTGTGCCTGACCCGATTTCACAAGTTTCATGATCTTGTTGGCATTAACAAGTCCGTGGGCGATAGCTACCTTCAGCTCAGCTCCCTCGAGGAACTTCCAGTCGTCGAGGCACCCCTCGATCTTCACTGTAGCCTCCTTGACGCCTTCCATTCCCCTGACCGGAGTGATGTTCAGGTTACCGAATGGCACTTCCCGGCCTGTTACAATTTCATATGCTGTACGAAGGGCAGCCTCCATAACACCTCCTGTGGCGCCGAAGATAACGGCGGCACCTGTTGATTCTCCCATTATGGAATCATAATGAGCCTCCTCCAGGTTCCTGAAATCGATGCCCGCCTGCTTGATCATTACAGCCAGCTCCCTTGTAGTGAGCACATAGTCGACATCCTTGAAGCCGCTTGCCCTCATCTCCGGCCTGTCAGCCTCAAATTTCTTGGCGGTACACGGCATTATCGATACCGAAACTATTTTGGAAGGGTCTATATTTTTCTTTTTGGCGAAGAAAGTTTTTGCAAGCGCCCCGAACATCTGCTGCGGAGATTTGCATGATGAGAGGTTCGGAAGGAATTCAGGATACTTATGTTCGATAAATTTTATCCATCCTGGTGAGCATGATGTGAACATTGGAAGGGAGATCTTCGGGTCATTCTGCGTGAGAGCTTTCTTCAGCCTGACGAGAAGCTCGGTCCCCTCCTCCATTATTGTCAGGTCAGCGGAGAAGTCTGTATCCAGTACAGAGTCGAATCCAAGCTGTTTAAGGGCGTTAACCATTTTGCCGGTCACCCTCTCGCCCGGATCATATCCCAGATCCTCACCAAGAGCCACCCTTACCGCAGGAGCTGTCTGTACAACGACATGCTTGTCCGGATCATAGATTGCATCCCATACCTGGTCAATATATGTCTTCTCAACGAGAGCACCTGTAGGACAACGGTTAACACACTGCCCGCAGTTTGTACAAACCACGTGGCTCATGGGCCTGTCGTGAAACGATGATATTTTCTGATGCGCCCCCTTGTTAGACACCGCGATAGCTGAAACGTGCTGAAGTTCCGAACATGTGCGTACACAGCGCTGGCATCTTATGCACTTGCTGTCATCCTTGATGAACGATGGTGATGATCTGTCAACATTATACTTGTGATCTTCCACAAGATCGAGGAAAATTGTATCGCCGAATGCAAACTCATTGGCAAGCGACTGCAGCTCGCAATTCTGGTTCTTATAACATTTTGTACAATCCGACCTGTGCTCGGTGAGCAGGAGCTCGACGATATGCTTACGGGCATTCCTGACCTTGAGGGTGTTTGTATGGATCTCCATACCCTCGGAGACCGGTGTGGCACAGGAAGCAATAAGAGTCCTTGCCCCTTTCTGTTCAACAACGCAGACCCTGCAGTTTCCCGCTACGCAAAGGTCATCATGGTTACACAGGGTCGGGATGTTTATTTTCAGTTGTCTTGCAGCAGCAAGAACTGTTGTTCCCGGTTCGACCGACACATTCTGGTCATTTATAAGTAGATTTATCATGATTCTTTAATTTGATTGGATGGTTAATAGATGATCTCTTCCCTGAAGTTGCTGACTATGGATTTGAAGGCATTCCCTACCGATTGTCCAAGGCCGCACTTGGCAGCTATTTTCATTGTATCGGCGAGCTTGACAAGCTCATTAAGATAAGTGGATTTTACCTCTCCCTTTTTCACCATCTCAACTCCCTTCAGCAACTGCTGGCAGCCAACACGGCATGGAGTACACTGTCCGCAAGATTCTTCAGCAAAGAAATCAAGATAGTTATGCAGAACGTTGTACATTGACCTGGAACTGTTAAACAACTTCATGGAGCCACCAGTGGGAACTCCTTCGAACCCGATGATCGTCTCCTGGAATTTCTTCCTGGGAACACAAAAACCCGAAGCCCCTCCTACCTGTACTGCCTTTGTATCACCGTCTCCGAATTCATTTACAAACTGCTGAACGCTCATCCCCAGCTCAAGTTCAAAAATGCCTGGCGTAGGGGTGTCGCCGGAAACTGAAAATACTTTCGATCCGCGCGAATCCTTTGTCCCGTACTGGGTAAAGTTCGTTGAGCCATGGAATATTATCATCATTGCGGTTACAAGAGTCTCCACGTTATTGATCGAGGTGGGCATATCGAAAACCCCGCAAACCGTGGGATAAGGAGGCTTATTCCTTGGTTCTCCCCTTTTTCCCTCTATCGACTCGAACAAGGCGCTTTCCTCTCCGCAGATATAGGCACCGCTACCCATGCGGTACTCGACCTTGAAATCGTAGCCTATCTCATGGATCATACTGTGAAAATTTTCAAGCTCGATCATCAGCTTTGGAAGAAGATACCTGTATTCACCCCTGAGGTATACAATCCCTGTTTTTGCCCCGATGGCTTTCCCTGCAATTGCCATTCCCCCGTGAACCTTGCTTGAAACCCTGTCGAGGATCTCGCGATCCTTGAAAGTCCCGGGCTCACCCTCATCGGCATTGCATACGATAAATTTCTCCGGGCTATTCTCTGCAGCAGTATACTTCCATTTCAGACCGGTAGGGAAGCCAGCCCCTCCCCGTCCCTTCAAACCTGAATCCAGCATATTCTGTATTATCTCATTGCTGCTCATCTTATAAGCCTTTGTCAGAACCTCCTTTGCATCTATTTTTTCAAATATCAGGTCGACCTTATTTAAACCATTGTTTTCCATTTTATCCGGATATTTATTTTTGCATGTAATCTTTAATAATCTCACTCACCTTCTCTGGCGTCAGTTCGGTATAGGGCATATCATTTATGAGAATTGCCGGAGCCATGTGGCACCATCCTATGCAGTTTGTCTCCAGAAGGCTGAACTGCCTGTCGGCTGTCGTTTCCCCAACCTTTATCTTCAGCATCTCTTCGAGAGTATGAATAATGTCAATCTTTCCCTTTCATCGAGCATGTAATAGTCTTACATACCCTGATAACATATTTTCCTCTTACCTGTGTGTCGAGAAAAGTATAAAAGGAAGCTGTCCCATAGACTTCTGCTGCTGAAAGATCGAGTTCCTTTGCAACTTCTACCATAGCCTCATCAGTGAGATAATTATGCTTCTTAACTATATCCTGCAGAATCGGTATAAGATTCTCGCGCGCACGGCCATGTTTGTCAGACAATTCCTTAACTAGATTTCCTACCTGATACATTTCTTATTGATTTTTAAGTAATTAAATAAACTTTAAGCCTCCGAACCGACGGTTAAAAAGTGCTGTTAATTTAATAACAATACTTTTAAAAAAAACTTTTTAATTACATTCTTGCTAATTTAGAATGAAAATAAAGAATAGCCCGCCCCATTTCACAGAGATATGCTCCTGCGATATAACATTATGGCTCATTGCAAATTGATGTAAAGCTTGCTATAAATAAACGGATTCAGATCTGATAACACCAGCGGATAATCAAAATCCGTTGCCTTTTATTATCCTGCCTGGAAAACCTCTTTAGACGTCTCCATCCGCTGGTGCCGGGATCAGAATAAATGCAGAACAGAAAAAATGCTCCGCAGAAATATAGCCTTCTTTAGGGTACAGCCAGAATGGAACTCAGCATGGTTAATGTTCTGAATATTGGAATAATCATACTCGTAAACTCCGTTGTCACCTATAAGGAATCAGCACATTACCAACCGGAATAACATCGTAGGCATTGATGCCTGATAGGAGTACACAAGATGTTCCGAAATTTTTTTCGGGTCACTGGCATCAAAGATCTTAAGTCCGGCATTCCGTCGCAGATAAACAACAGGTCACCGTTCTTCCCCAGACCCATGTGGGTTTGTCATCGAGTATGACATCACTGGACCGGGAATTCGAGGTTCGCGATACTTACAACGTCAAGACTGTTCAGAGTTCCTCCGCATGTTTGTTCCGCTTCTGAGTGTAATATATGCCAGTGTGTCATCCACTATGACCGGGTCACAGCTTGTGGCATGGGTGAAAAATGCTTTATAAGCGGGATGAAGAGGAACGGAGATGTCGTAAATTGCCATCCCGGGAGAGTTCCGAGGAACATGCATCTTATCGGTCAGGAACATTGTCTCGATACCCCATCCCGGATATACTTCATTATATTTGACCGGGTTTGTTTTATTTGTTATATCAAAAATTTTAATGATGTTATTATCCAATTACATATAGTACGTTGGCACTAATCCCAAACCTTGCCATTGACCCACCTGCACCCGTTCCGCTTCCGCTTACCCCGGTAGACGCTCCTCCTGCATTGATAATATCATAATATGCACCTTTTCCCAGAACACAGGATAGGGATAAGGATATGGGGTAACGATCGACCCTCTCCCTTATTGTCTTCGGACCTCCCACCCTGCAACGACCCCTTTTGTCGGATCAACGAATCCGATCGGGAAATTATTTTCGGCAGGAGGAATGGGATACGGGAGCACATCCTTGATTCTTCCGGTTTCATGTATGTTATCCACATCCTGGACGTCAAGCACAACAAGGTCTACGTAACTGTCAGCATACATCACTGATCCAGAAATCAGATATATCCACCACCCCCGGGATTTTAACAAATGCTTTATTAACCGGAGATGAAGGGTTGGCATTATCGAAGACATGTACCCCCTTAATTCCTCAACAATGAATATATAATTGTCCTTAAAGTAAATTTTCCCGGGATTTTTAAGATCTGTGTTTTGCTCTTTCGAAACTGATGAGCGCAGTTCCTCGTAGCTCATGTAAACCGGAGTGTTCCCTTGTACTCCTTATAAGTAGTATCCTCACATGAAAAGAAAAATGATGGAACGAAAGACGTTAGCCGCCAGAAATGGAATGATTTTTGCTTTCATGAGGATTAGATTTAGTCACTGACCCTGACACAAAAATCATGCTAAACTTTCTGAAACCTCGACCTTAAAATACCATGAAAAAATGCTTTATCCTTATCATTTTTTGTATTTACCTTCTGCTTCCCCTCGCTGCTCAGAAATCAAAGGATGTCGTTTATCTCAAGAATGGAAGCAGGATCTATGGCAAGCTTGCTTGAAGCTACAGACCAGCACTATAAAATGGAGACCCTTCAGACGGGAGTATTTTCATTTATTCGCTTGTCCTGAGGTCGAAAAAATTGTACATGAGTGGTTCCCTTTCGACGGCAGGAAGAAAAATGGATTTGGTTTTGGTCTGGAGGCAGGGTTCCTTGTCGGATCACAGGATAAGACATACCGGCTCCCTTCAGCTTCAATTGTCTGGCGGATTACATTGTTAAAACAAGACATTCAGTAGGCTGGGTTCCGGGGTTGAATACATAGGCAAACCTTTTGCCCCATTGTTCCTTGAATACAAATACTGTGTCTATAACAGAAAGGCCTCACCCTTTCTTTTTTACAAGGGCGAGGAAAATTTTCTGTCTCAGTAGTGACAGCAGAAGCATCCAACGGGAATATTACGAGCCGAGAGATTTCAGCGGGGGTTTTCGTTTACGCTTGGTACCGGAATTTCATGGGCAAAAGAAGAATATTGAGACGACTCTGAGCTTTGCATACAGATATGCGGAAACAAGCTATGTTCAGAAAAATTATATAAATTATGATGCTACATACAAAATGAATACAACAGGCTGGAGGTTAAATTAGGCTTCAGGTTCTGAGCTCCGGGCGAGCATGAATATCATGCACCCTGCAGTATTAAATAACCGGGAAACGATCAGGGATAATAATTGAAAATGGAATAATTTTTTCTTATCTTGTAAGGACTGTTGCAAGAACAATTTATTAATCAAAATATCAAACAGGAGGTGCATTATGGGCGTACAATATCTTTGTAAAGTCTGCAGGGGTCATCTTAATGTCAAGACATCCATCATCCTTGCAGCCACGAAACTCAACAACCGTTCGAAAAGAGGATTGGTTTTACTGAATCCTGAGATCGGCAACTATACCAAAACGACCCATCCGTCATTCCAGATCAGAAAAAGGTGAGGAGTATATTTACACATGCCCTATCTGTTCCGCTCAGCTGAACAGCATGAAATACCTTCATATGGTCAGAATCATTATGATTGACGAGAAGGGGAAAGAATTCAATATCTACTTTTCAGGAATAGCGGGGGAAAAATGCACATATAAGATCAGGGGAAATAAGATTGAGGAAAAGATCGGACCCGATGTTACTATCTATAACAGGTATTTTGAAGTTCCCGAAGAGGACAGGAAATATCTCTGATCATTACATTAGGCTTTATAGGGAATGACCTGTCAGTCTGATCACGGTCATTTTTTCAGGCTTTCAGATGAACATTAAATTCTTCTGCAGGGACCCATACTTCCACTCTTGTGCCCATAGCTTTGCGGGAATCGTCATAAAGGTCGGTAATAAGGTGCTTAATAGGCTTCCTGTTTATCTGATTCAGTATTTCATAGAATTCTCCTGTAAGCTTCAGCCCGATCCCGGTAGAAGTACTGTGGCCCGCTGAGCTGACCCTGCCAACACCATTATCCTCGACAGTCAGCTTCAGGTACTCCTTTTCCTTCCTGATCGTGATCCTTATAAGGCCTCCGCTTTCCGATGGCATAATCCCGTGCTTGACCGCATTTTCAGCAAAGGTCTGCAATACAAGTTTTGGTACCTGTTCGAGCTGGCTTATTCCTTCATGAATTTCGATCTCATAATCGAACTTATCGCCGAATCTGAGTTTTTCAAGATCCAGGTAGGTTGTAACAAATTCAATTTCATCCCCAAGGTTACGGTAGATTTTATCAGCATCGTTCAGCATGCACCTTAGAAGCTGTGTGAATTTCCTCATGTAATCGTAGGCGGCCTGTCTGTCTTCAAGATATATCAGGGATGCAATCGAATTGAGTGTGTTGAATGTGAAATGGGGATCCAGCTGGGCCTTTATACCCTGCAGTTGAAGCGTTATCAGCCTGTTGTTTAGACTCTCCCTGGCCTTTTGCTGCGATGTGCCGATTCGCTTTATGAGCATAATAAAAAAGAAGAAGGCGAGGTAAATGGAAGGATAGAGCAGGTATTCGGGATAATAGATCCTGTTTTTCCTTAATGTGAAGAGGCTGGCGGACCTGCCTGTTCCTACGAATAGTCTGTACTGATGTTCAGGAGTCGGAAAAGGATAGAATTTCAGGTCCTCATCTTCTGCAGTGAAAGAGGTCCAGGTAAGCATATGGATATCTGCAGAATATACAACCAGCTTCTTTTCCTCGGCTGAATAAAGCAGGTATTCATCGCTGCCGTCACCATCCACATCAGCCCGGAATGCAGTGAAGGGAGTTACAAAAGGAAGGCTTATTGCACGTTCGGTCTCCAGATGGGCGTTCAATTCATAAAATCTGTCAGCGAGTATATAAATCCTGTCGTCAGGAGATGATCTTTCCACAAACATTTGCAATAAATGCGACTTCGTGAATGAATTCAACAAGCGGGACCGGACCAGCTTCCCCGTTGCCGTAAATATCATAATCCGGGATTTAAGAACTGAAGTATCTGCACCATTTGCAAGATGCATCACCGCAAAACCCGAAAAATCGCCTGAATGATATGGCAGGGTATTAAGTCCGTTTGCAAAACCGCGAAATTCCACAGGGGGAAACTTGAAATTCAGTCTGTCATCGAAAACCATAAGCCAGGTACTGCTGTCGGTGTAAGGCACATTCCGGCGGTAATTGCCTGAAGAAGACATTGTGCCGAAAATTTCCGGCCGCCCGTCTCCATCAATATCAGCCATCATAGGATTCAGCAAAATTGAGCCGGAATATCCGCTGGATGCAAGATGCCTGCGGGCTATGTCGAACGAGTAAAGCTTCCTGGGCCCCAGCTGGAAACCTGATGAAATGCTGAAATAGAGCTCATCTTTACCATCACCGTCGGTATCGAAGAATCCGGCAGGCTTGAGAACGGCCGAAACTTCACCGTTCAGAAAGCCTATTTTTGTAATGAAGACCCTGTCGAGCCTTGTACCGTAAGGCTGGAGCATCTCATTCACATTGAGGAACAGTGAATCGCCCCTGTTTGTGAAAATATAGATCTCCCCGAATTTGTCATGATCATAATTCCCGGTAAATATTCCCGATATGCCCGGGCTGATGCTGTCCTTAAGATTCCACTGATCATACAGCAGATTATCTGAATTTTTCACCGTAATAAAATAATAAGGGTTGCCACGGCCATACTGCATAATTTCCGGGATGCTGTCACCATTCAGGTCAGCCAGAATATTTCTTCCGCTGTTCCTTGGCAACGGCCCGGATATAAGTTTGTATTTTGATCCGATGGATGGCAGCAGCATAATTACAATAACGGCAGGGATCCCTGCGAGAAACCAGGAGGAAACTATAATTTTCCTTATAAGCCGCTTGACTTTCATATTCTGTCCTGTGTCTGATTCAACGGAATCCAGATATCAGCTCTTGTGCCTGAAGGTTCCCCGCTATCACTGAAAAGGTCTGTGATCACCAGCCTTATAGATCGCTTATTAATCTGATTGAGAATATCATAGAATTCACGTGTGAGTTTCAGCCCCTTGCCTGTAGAACTGGTCTGGCCCTGCGATTTCGTCCGGCCGATCCCGTTATCCTCGATTTCAAGTCGGATTACATTCTTGTCCTGCGAAGCATAGATCCTGATCATGCCCCCTGTATGAAGGGGCATGATTCCATGCTTTACCGAATTTTCAGCAAAGGTATGCAGGGCCAGTTTTGGCACCTGTTCCAGCAGGTTTACTCCCGGCCCTATGCTTATTGAATAGTTGAATTTATCACCTAGTCTCAGTTTTTCAAGATCAAGGTAAGTGGTCACAAATTCAATTTCCTCACCGAGGGTCCTGTAGATGCGTTCAGCATCGTTCAGCATTCCCCTTAGCAGCATTGTAAATTTGTTCATATAATCGTAGGCTGCCTGACGGTCTTCGAGATATATAAGGGAAGCAACAGAGTTAAGTGTATTGAATGTGAAGTGGGGATCGAGCTGCGATTTAATCCCCTGAAGCTGCAGGGTTATAAGCCTGCGGTTCAGACTTTCCTTTTGTACAACCTGCAGGGTATTGATCCTTTTTATAAGAACGATAAATAAGAAAATCAGAAAGTAAATTCCGGGATATGCCAGGTATCCCATATAATAATACCTGTTTGAGCTCAATTTAAGAAAGTAGCCATGACCCTGGCCTGCTGCCAGAAATATTCTTTTCCCATGATCCCTGGAGGAATAACGTGAAAACCTGAAAAATTCTTCTGCCCCCTTGATTTTGGCCTCACCAATTTTATTAAGATCCCCGTTGAATACCACAATCTTTTCCTCCTCTGCTGAAAAAAGAACCAGTTCATCCTCCCCGTCAAAATTAAGATCTTCTTTGAAACACCTGTATTCTGTATTGAATGGGGAGCTGATTTTCCGGACGATTTCCAGCTTATCATTGAGCTCCAGGATAATGCGGCCCATCATATAGATCCTTTGTATATTCCTGTTCTTCAATACAGCCATGCTGGCAAAAGGATTCAGCTTCAGGTCGGTGAAGGATCTTTCCCTGATCCTGCTGCCATCGAGTGAAAAAAGCATTATCCTCGATCTGGGAACTAATGAATCTGCCGATCCTGTGATTATCGAGGCCAGATAACCCCTGAAATTTTCTGTTGAATAAGCTTCTGTTTCCATCCTGTTTGTAAGACCGGGAAACTCAACCGGAGGAAATTTAAATTCAAGGCTGTCATTGAATATCATGAGCCAGGTGCTCCAGTCACTGTAGGGATACCATGTCTTGGAATTGCCCGATGCGCCCACTAATCCGAATATTTCCGGCCTGCCATCACCATCAGCATCCACCATTTGCGGAAATTGACTGATAACGCCGATCAACCGGCTTGATCTTAATTTCCTGGCCGCAATATCATATGAATACAGCCTCCTGGGTTCAACGCCGAAGCCTGTCTGGATGCTGAAGAATAGTTCATCAGTCCCGTCGCCGTTCGCGTCATAAAAGCCGGCAGGCCAGATGGTGGATGTTATCTTTCCTTTTATAACCCTTATTCTGGTGATGAATATGTGTTCCGCCTTAATACCTGTGGGACTGAAGAACTCATTTATATTGAGAAAAAGAGAATCATCCCTGTAGGTGAAAATATAGATCTCCTTAAATCTGTCGTGATTGCAATTACCGAAAAATATGTCAGACATAGCTGTGTCCATGCTGTCGGGCAGATTCCACTGATCATATACGCGCATATCGTTATCTTGCACCAGTATGAAATAGTATGGAGAGCCCTTCCCTGTTTTGATGACCTCCGAGATCGAGTCCGAATTCAGATCTTCATATATATTTTTGGAGGAGGCTTTATCGACAGGTTCCGCAACCAGTCTTGACTTTGTTCCAAAGGGGGGGAGAAAAAGTACAACTAAAACGGCTGGAACAGCGGCAAGAAAAAAGGAAGAAAAGAAGATCTTTTTAAGAGAGGGACCGCCTTTCATCGTCTAAATTATATCAAGGTCCTTCAGATGCTGATGGGGGATTTTAATTGTCACCGTTTCATTTTCCCTTATCAGGGTTATTGAACTTTTCTTCCTGTCCAGCAAAGTGATATACTCAAAATTGACTATCAGTGATCGTCCTATTCTTATAAAGCCCACAGCCGGCAGCTGCTCCCTGAGCTTGCCCAGATTCATCGAGCAGAGAAATTCCTTGTCTCCGGTACAAATTGTCGTATAATTGCCCTCAGCCTTGCAGAACAGAATTGTTGAAGGATTGATGAAAACCGTACCTGTACGGGTATTTACCTTGATCCTCTGAATTTTCCTGGCTGATTCGTTCTTCTGTGATTCCTGTGCAAGATGCTCCTCCTGCTTCTGAATATATTTTTCAATGCACTCCTTCAATTCCTTCCTGTTCACAGGCTTCAGAAGATAATCAAATGCCTGGACCTTAATCGCCTGGATTGCATACTGATCATAAGCCGTCACGAAAACAATGCCAGGCTTGCCATCCGAGAAATGAAGCTCATTTACAAATTCGATGCCATATTTGCCCGGCATTTTGATATCAAGAAATATAAGATCAGGGCTAAAATTATTTAGCTCGCCTAAGGCAAAATCAACAGACTGAGCCATCCGAATGTCTGAAAACAACAGTGTTTCTTCCAGAAGCTTCTCCATCAATCTTCTGGCACTCTCCTCATCGTCAACGATTAAGGCATTAAGTTTTGGTTCCATATGGAAGAGAGGTTTGACATTCATTTATAAAAATACAAAAAGAAATTCAATATATCTCTTGACTAATAAATTAAATTATTTTTTAAACATTCTCCATTCCTTATTCAAAAAAGCAACCTCTGATGGCTTGTCTGATATTACTCCAGGCCACACCCTGCCCGATTTTGTGAAAATATTGTTCAAAACCATTTTTCAGTTTTTACTCTCGCTGATTAATCTTATTTTTGTCAGCATGAGACGATTCTAATACATTTTTATATGAGCGAAGACATCAATAAAAGAGCAGCGGATAATATCCGGATCCTGGCTATGGCAATGGTGGAAAAATCCAAATCAGGCCATCCCGGCGGAGCAATGGGAGGAGCTGATTATATCCATATACTTTTCTCGGAATTTCTGAATTTCGATCCGGCCGATCCTTACTGGATCAACCGTGACAGGTTCTTTCTCGATCCGGGGCATATGTCGCCAATGCTCTATTCAGAGCTTTCACTTCTCGGTCATTATTCAACTGAAGATCTGAAACAGTTCAGACAGTGGGGCAGCTCCACTCCAGGTCATCCCGAACTGGATCTTGCAAGGGCGGTAGAGAATACTTCAGGGCCTCTCGGACAGGGCCATACAATGGCAGTTGGCGCTGCCATCGCCGAAAGATTCCTGGCCACGCGGTTCGGTGAGCTATTCTCACATAAGATATTTACATATATCTCTGACGGAGGGGTGCAGGAGGAGATCTCGCAGGGCGCAGGAAGAATAGCCGGATTCCTGGGACTCAGCAACCTTGTAATGTTCTATGATTCAAACGATATTCAACTTTCCACCGAAACCAGGCTGGTCACTGTGGAAGACACGGCCATGAAATATCGTTCCTGGGGCTGGAATGTGATAAGCATCGATGGCAACGACCAGGATCAGATCAGGGGAGCACTCAGGGTAGCTGTATCAGAAAAGGGGAAACCAACCCTGATAATAGGGAAAACAATAATGGGCAAAGGGATGCTCGACAATGACGGAAAGAGCTTTGAAAGGAAGACATCCACTCATGGAATGCCTATCAGTGAGGCTGGCGGATCATTCGAAAAAACACTGCTCAACCTGGGGGGAGACCTTTCCGATCCCTTTATGATATTTGAGGATGTGAAAGGGCTCTACAAAAAGATCATTGACGGAAAGAGCAGGGATGCAAAGGTATGGAGAGACAGGAAATCGGAATGGGCCTCGGCAAATCCCGAAGCTGACAGTCTGCTAGGCTCCTATTACTCAGGAAAGCTGCCAGACATTGATTTCAGCTCTGTCGTTCAGAAAGAGGGAATTGCAACAAGGGCAGCCTCTGCTGCCATGCTCGGCATCTTTGCCTCCAGGATCGGTAATATGATAGTAGCTTCTGCTGACCTTGCCAACTCCGACAAGACCGATGGTTTCCTTAAAAACAGCCATCCTTTTGCAAAGGGAGACTTTTCAGGTGCCTTCCTGCATGCAGGAGTCTCGGAGCTCACAATGGCTGCAATTATGAACGGACTGGCGCTGCATGGGGGAGTTATTCCGGCCTGCGGTACCTTTTTTGTATTTTCTGATTTCATGAAGCCTGCCGTAAGGCTCGCCTGCCTCATGGGGCTTCCGGTCAAATATATCTGGACCCACGATGCCTTTCGTGTAGGGGAAGACGGACCAACCCATCAGCCTGTAGAGCAGGAGGCTCAGCTGCGGCTGATGGAGCAGATAAAAAACCATCATGGCAAGAACAGCATGACAGTTCTCCGTCCGGCCGACGCCGTGGAAACGACCGTAGCATGGAAAATTGCACTCGAGAACAACACTACTCCGACAGCCCTTGTACTGTCCAGACAGAATATAAAAGACCTTCCTTCGGAGCATAATGACAGGTATGCGGATGCACTTCTCTCCTCACGGGGGGCGTATATTGTTTCCGATTGCGAGGGAACACCGGATATTGTTCTTATAGCCAGCGGCTCAGAGGTTTCAACCCTTGTTGAGGGAGCGCTGCTGCTAAGGAAGGACAATCTTAATGTGAGAATCGTCTCCGCACCTTCGGAGGGGCTCTTTCGTAACCAGGACGAAGAATACCGCAAATCGGTAGTACCCGACAACACGCCTGTCTTCGGGCTTACAGCAGGCTTGCCCGTGACTTTGCAGGGGCTCGTTGGCCCAGGAGGGGTTGTTTTCGGTATGAACAGCTTCGGTTTTTCAGCGCCCTACAAGGTACTCGATGAGAAGCTGGGTTTCACTGCTGATAATGTTTACAGGCAGGTGAAAGCTTACCTGAAAAAATGAGGAATTACTAAGTTCATTATCTTCATGCAAAAGCTTTGTATAGTATCATTAATGGTTCCTCTGCTTTTTTATGCCGCAGGATGCTCTGACAATTCACCGGGGAAGTTATCCTCCGGACAACCTGAAGCAGCTGAGGCATTCCGGGAGCTTGCCCTGACGCCACCGATGGGGTGGAACAGCTGGAATCCGTTCGGCGGGAATGTAAATGAAGAGGTCATCAGGCATACGGCTGACGCCATGGTAAGCTCTGGTCTGAAGGACCTCGGATTCAGTTATATTGTTATTGACGACATCTGGCAGGGGGGCAGGGATTCGGTCACCGGCATGCTTTATCCCGACCGGGAAAGATTCCCATCCGGGATTAAGGCCCTGGCCGATTATGTTCATGGCAGGGGACTGAAGTTCGGCATCTACTCTGACGCAGGCAATCTTACGTGCGGCGGGAGGCCGGGCAGTTTCGGATACGAGGAGCAGGATGCAAAACTTTTTGCCGGCTGGGGTGTCGATTATCTAAAATACGATTATTGCCACTGCCCAGACTATGCCTCGCTGAATAACGACTATAAAATGGCTATTGCGAGGTACAAGGCCATGGGCGATGCCCTAAGGGCAGCAGGCCGTCCGGTGGTTTTCAGCATCTGTGAATGGGGGCCCAGGTCTCCCTGGCTATGGGGACGGGAGACAGGCGGACAGCTTTGGAGGACAAGCTATGATGTTGCTGATATCTGGGACAAGCCGCGCAATGAGACAAGCCCAATAGGCATACTTACATCAATTGATGTGATGACAAACCTTGGCCGCTTTGCAGGACCAGGAGGGTGGAACGATCCGGACATGCTGGTGGTGGGACTGAAAAACTCAGGCTTCATAAAGGGAGGAGGCTGCACCGATACGGAGTACCGCACCCAGATGAGCATGTGGTGCATGTTCTCGGCGCCACTGATGCTTGGATGCGATCTTCGCGACATGAGCCCTGAAACCATGGCGATAATCATGAACAGGGATCTCATTGCCCTCGATCAGGATTCACTGGGGAAGCAGGCCTTCAGGGTTATCAGCAGGGATGGGATAGATGCCTGGCAGAAGCCTCTTACAGGTGGACGCTATGCAATTGCTTTTCTGAACCGCAACTCAACCGGCATAAAAGTGAAGGCTTCCTGTTCCGATCTTGAGCTTGATGAAAAAACTGACTGGAAGATATATGATGTCTGGAAGCACGAAAATGTAACTGGAATAAAAGATGGATTCTCACTCATGATGCAACCACATGAATGCCAGGTATTTGTTCTCACTCCTTCAGTCAGGGCAGAAAAATGAGGTTGCCTGATCCTGTTTTCACTGCGATTTTCATCTTTCATAATTCTTTCTACCTTTACGGCCTCATTTTTTAAAGATGCTTCACGACATTAAACCTGGCATAAAGGGACTTATTTTCGATCTGGACGGAACCCTTGCAGATACAATGCCCTATCACTTCAACGGATGGAAAATTGCCTGCCGGAAATACGGCGCCGATATCGATCCTGACTTTTTAAGAAAGCACACCGGAAGTCCTGGCTGGATAATAGCCGGTGAGATCATCAATGCCTGCAGGCTTAATGGCAGCGTAACAGCCGAGCAGATAATGAATGACAAGCTTGCTGAGTTCTACAAGCAGCAACACCTTGTAAGGCCAATAAAGCCTGTTGTGGATATAGTGAAAAAATATTACGGGATCCTGCCTATGGCTGTCGGGACGGGAGGGCACAGGGAAGCCGTGGAGCGTACCCTTGAAGTTACAGACCTGAGGAAATATTTTGACATTATCGTCACTGCCAACGATGTGGATAATTTCAAGCCCCATCCCGAAACCTTTCTCAGGTGTGCAAGGATGATGAATGTAGAACCTGCCTTCATAGAGGTATTCGAGGACGCGGAACTTGGCATTGAGGCAGCAAACCAGGCCGGCATGACGGTCACCGATGTCCGTTCCTGGTACGAATCAAACTGGTAGACCCGCTCAGCAGGCCATCTCTCCCGCATTTTTCTTTGCAGAAAGGAGATTATAGGCACCCCTGACTACAATCTTTGCCGAATCTACCGGAAAGCTGCCTGGAAAGATGATCTCAGTATACCCTGCACCCGAAACCCCCTTTTTTATCTCAATCATCCTGTACTCGGTAAAAGGCTTTCCATCCTCGGTCTTATTCTTTTCAAAAGTGAAAATGTAATCCTTGTCGTCGAAATTTACGACAGCATCTGAAGGTAGTGTATTGACCCGGTTGTCTGATTCCTCGATTAAAGCATTCACATACATGCCCGGAAGCAGGTTCGGGCAAACTGATTTTACCGCCGCATACGCCTTGAAGGTCCTGTCATCGCTGACTGATCTGGCTGTCTGGGTTATGACGGCTTCATGCATCTCACTTTCATTGCTGATGAAGAATTTCAATTTCTGACCGGCTGACACCCTTCCCGCATCCTTCTCGAAGACTGTCAGCTCAAGGAAAAGCTTATCACTGTTTATTATTTCAAAGAGGACATCGGTCTGGGATACATATTTGCCTATATTGACATTTACAGACCTCAGAAAACCATCTATCGGCGACACAAGATTTACCATACTGCTTATGTTTTCTTCCCTTAATGATCCGGGATTGATTCCGATAAGCTTCAGCTTCTCCTCCAGTGACCTTGCCCTCGCCTTCAGATTTCTGTACTCGACGCTAACCTGCTGAACGTTCTGACGGCTGTAAACATCATCCTTGTACAGTTCGTTGTGGCGCTTGAAATCCTCTTCGGCAAAGCCCAGCTTGTTCCTGGTCTCAAGATAATCCTGCTGTATATCCACAAAATCCTGATTTTCAATTACGGCGAGTGTCTGACCCTTTTTCACGCTGTTCCCCGGCAGGAGAGATGCATATTTAACATATCCCCCGAGCGGAATGCAGACTGTGGCACGGTTCATGGGAGCAACTGAAATTGTACCGTTGACCTTTATTATATCGCCCAACGACCTCTTTTCGACTTCCCCTAATCCGATATCAGCCAGTTTGATCTGATCTTGGCGCAATTCCACAATATCTTCCGGAAGCACCTCTGTCTCATTGGCAGCTTCCGGTGTCTTGTCCGATCTTTTACAAAAACCCATCCCGATCAATAGTCCGGTCACGAGCACAAAAACCAAATGCTTTGTTTTAATCATGATCTCAATATTTAAAATATTTTACCAGTTATATATTCGAGTGAAATTACTGTCTGATTACAATTATTGAGGGCTTCGATATAATTCTGCCTGATCACTAGGGCCCTGTTGATTGTAAGGACATATTCCAGGTAATCGAGAGCACCTGCCTTATAGCTGAGCTCTGCCTGTCCTATAATAATGTCAGCTTCAGGAACTGCCTGCTTTTCGTAGTAATCCACGCTGGCGGAGAATTTGCCGTACTCATCCAGAAGTGTCTGGTAGTTTCCGGCCAGTGACGCGCTGAAATATTCGGCGTCGTTACGGGCAATATCCTCGTTTATTTTTGCTGCTTTTGTTTTTGACGTATAGGAAGGGAACCACAACGGAATTGTTATTCCTGCCTGAATGCCGTTGAATCTGTAACCCTTGCCGAAGCTCTCCTCAATTCCGTTGACCTGCTGTGATCCGATAATCGTCTGACTGAAGTATCCGACATTAAGATCGGGAAGCATCCTGCTCCTTTCCACTTTCTTCATGAGATGTGAAATTTCGACCTGCTGCCTCATGTACTCAAGTGACGGGTTTTTACCGCGCGAAGAACTGTCGGCATGCAATTCAAAAGGTATCTTTCGCAGACTCGTATCTTCAGGCACCGGAAAATATTCACTGTTCAGCAGTATCTTCATTTTTCTGCTTAAAATTCCTATGTCCGACTTAATCTGAAAAAGCTGGTTTCCTATTTCAAGATTCTGTGACCGGGCCGTTATCATCTCGAGCCTGTTAGTCTCCCCTGTTTTTGCCCTGAGCTCCGAGGCCCTGAATATTCCTGAAAAGAGCGTATCCTGATAGACGAGCAATTTTTGCCTTTCGTAGAGATATACAAATTGCCAGTAAAGCTGTTTTACCTGGGTTGCTATATCGAGCTGTGATTCAAGGAATTTCCATTCACTGCCCCTGAGTGTTGCATCAGCCAGCCTGTATTTATTTATATATACCGTTGGAAATTCGAATGATTGTGATACGGTTATACTGTTGTCGTTTGTGTATGAATTCATCTGCCCGTATTCCCCGTCAAGGGAAGTTTTGGGAATGTCCACTGCGGCCCCTTTCATGATCCGGCTTGCGTCAACGGCAAGAGCTGCAGATCTGACAACCATGTTGCTGTCGAGTGCCGTCTGAATGGCTGTATGAAGACTCACATGCCTTGGCTGTTGTCCCTGCACGGTACCTAAAAAGGAACTGATGAACAGGATGAAAAAAACAGACGAGATTGTTCTGGACCGCCGCCTGAACCACCTTTCAGGAAATTTACTGGAGGAATTGAAAATGTAGAATACCGGCAGAACGAGCAAGGTCAGAAGAGTGGCGGTTATGAGGCCACCGATAACGACAGTTGCAAGTGGTTTCTGCACCTCGGCTCCGGCAGAAGTCGACAGCGCCATCGGGAGAAATCCAAGAGATGCCACGGCAGCTGTTACTATAACAGGACGCAGCCTGGCATTCAGCCCTTTCAAAACCCTTTCGGTGATATCTGTTACTCCCTCTTTTTCAAGACGGTTGAATTCGGCAATAAGTACAATGCCATTAAGGACAGCAACGCCGAAAAGGGCAATAAACCCTACCCCTGCTGAAATAGAAAAATTCATCCCCCTGAGCCACAGGGCGAAGATACCCCCGATAGCTGACATCGGCACTGCTGTAAGTATAAGAAGCGATTGTTTTACGGAGTGAAATGTAAAGTACAGAAGGATGAAGATCAGCAGCAATGCTATTGGAACAGCAATTGACAGTCTTCTCTGTGCGGCCTCAAGGTTTTTGAATTGTCCTCCGTATGAAACATAGTAGCCTGTAGGCAGTGTAATCCTTGAATCTATCCTTTCTGTGACATCGCTTATGACACTTTTTATATCCCTGTTCCGCACATTAAACCCGATTGTAATACGACGCTTCGTATCCTCACGCGAGACCTGTGCCGGTCCCGATTTTATTGAGATCTCAGCCAGCTGGTCAAGAGGGATCTGTAGTCCCCCCGGGATGGCGACAGTCAGGTTCCTGATATCGTCGAGATTTTGCCTGTAATCCTTATCCAGACGCACAACGAGTCCGAAACGCTTCTCCTCATCGAAAACGACACCGGCCTGGCTTCCTGCAAAGGCTGCCCTCAGCACGCTGTTGACATCTTCGACTGACAGGCCATACTGGGCCAGGCGGTCGCGGTTATATTCGACCTGAACCTGTGCCAGCCCGGTCACCTTTTCAACGTTTATATCCTGTACTCCAGGTATCGTTTGAACTGTTGCGGCCACCTCTGCTGCCTTCGAGGAGAGAGTATTCAGATCGTCGCCAAATATCTTGATTGCGATATCCTGCTTGGCTCCGGTCATAAGTTCGTTGAATCGCATCTGAATAGGTTGCTGGAACTCGAATTTGACCCCTGCAAGTACGGCAAGCTTCTCCTCCATCTTTGCAACAAGCTCCTCCCTCGTGGTTGCCGAGACCCATTCACTCTTGTCCTTAAGTGTTATGATATAATCGCCCGTTTCCATCGGAGTAGGATCGGTAGGAATTTCACCGGCTCCTATCTTGCACACAGTATGCTTTACCTCCGGAAAATTTTCAAGCAGTATCTTATTGGCCATAATTACCTTATCAATCGTGTTTGTAAGTGATCCGCCCTGAAGAGTCATCACCCCTGAGGCAAGGTCACCCTCTTCAAGCTGGGGAATAAATTCCCCGCCGAGGCGTGTAAAAAGGAACAGGCTGTAAAAGAACAGCGCTACTGAGGATATAGTCACCATGGCCTTGTTTTTCAGAGCAAAACCGATGGCAGGATTGAATACACTGTGTATACTGTTTATTATCCTGTCCGACACATTTGCCAGCCTGTTCGTCTTCTTGCTCAGAAAGAGGGCAGAGGCCATTGGAACATAGGTGAGCGATAATATTGCTGCTCCGGTAAGTGCAAATGTAACTACCTGGGCCATGGGCCTGAACATTTTCCCCTCTATTCCCACGAGAGCCATTACGGGCAGATAAACTATCAGGATTATGATCTGCCCAAAGGTTGCGGAGCTCATCATGCGCCTGGCTGATTCGAGAACACTTTCATCCATCTGCTTCTGTGTAAGCCTTTCCAGCCCATGGTTCATATGCTGGCCGCTGTAGATCCTGTGGGCTACGCTTTCGACAATAATTACAGCCCCGTCGACAATAAGCCCGAAATCGATAGCGCCCAGGCTCATCAGGTTCCCGGAGACCCCGAACAGGTTCATCATCGAAATTGCAAACAGCATCGACAGGGGGATCACAGAGGCAACTATAAGTCCTGCCCTCATATTACCCAGAAGCAATACAAGAATGAATATAACAATCAGCGCCCCTTCGATAAGATTCCGCGAAACTGTTCCTATTGCCCTGCCAACCAGATCGGACCTGTTGAGGTAAGACTCGATCCTCACCTCTTTAGGCAGGGATTTCTGAATCGACTGTATCCTTTTCTGAACGTTATCAATGACCTCGTGGGCATTGGCCCCTTTCAGCATCATTACCACCCCGCCGACAGCTTCAGTGGTATCCACAACAAATGCTCCGTAACGGGTAGCGCTTCCGTATTGCACAATGGCGATATCCCTTATAAGCACCGGGACTCCGGAGGCGCTTGATTTCACAACTATTTTTTCAATGTCGCCAAGGCTCTTTACGAGCCCTATGCCCCTTATAAAATAGGCATTCGGCTTCTTGTCTATATATGAGCTGCCTGTATTTTCATTATTTTTTTCAAGTGCGTTGAAGATATCAGTCAGGGTGAGATTCATTGCCTTCAGCCTTTCAGGATTGACTGCTATTTCATACTGTTTGACAAATCCCCCATAGCTGTTGATATCTGCCACGCCCGGAGTTCCAAGCATCTCCCTCCTCACAACCCAGTCCTGGATAGTCCTCAGCTCCATGGGATTGTATTGTGCCTCATAGCCCTTTGCCACTGCAAGACGATACTGGTAAATCTCCCCCAGACCCGTTGAGATGGGAGCCAGTGAGATACTTGCCACTCCTTCAGGGATAACCTCTTCGGCCTCTCGCAGCCGTTCTGACAATTGTTGCCTGGCCCAGTAAATATCCACATTATCTTCGAACACAACCGTCACAACCGACAGTCCCAGCCGTGAGATCGACCTGAGCTCTGAAATATCGGGTATATTGGCAACGGCAACTTCAATGGGAGCAGTGATAAAGCTCTCCACCTCCTGCACTGCAAGCGAAGGGGCCAGGGAGATGATCTGAACCTGGTTGTTTGTTATATCGGGGATAGCATCCACCGGCAACCTCGTCAGCGAGTAAACACCCCATCCGATAAGTGCGAGAATAAATATACCGACAACAAATTTATTCCTGATGGAGAACGAAATGATACCATCTATCATTATTCTGAAAATTGATTGTAAAAAACCTGATTACCTGAAATTTAAAAATTCCGTTTACTTGCTGCCATGGAAAGGGGATCATATAAAACGGGCAAACCGTTTTTCCATGAAATGAGGTTACGGACGGAAATTCAGCAAATGCAGGGAGGGGCCCTTAACGGGGAGGAATCAGGCAGGAAGTTGTCCCTGAAGGACTGGGGCAGGTTTTTATGGATGAGCCGTGGAAGTTCAGTTTCCGGAATTTCAGCCATTGCCTTCCAGAGAACCATTACATAAGCAGTCTGGTGCGGCTCCTCAACAATAATGAAAGCTGATTTTTCAGCAGTCAGGTCATTGAAAGCATGGCAGTGCAGCGGGAATAGAGGATGATGGCCTTGTCTGTCACCTGACAGCGGGCATGTTTCGCTCTTGCCAGGCTCGGGAGCCGGCATATGATGATCATGAGGGATGATCATATGGGCGAAGAACAAAGCTCCGGCAAGGAGCAGGAAAAATGTCCGAATTGCTTTAATAGCCATTAAAATCCAAATATTATCTGTTCAGTCCGGTCTGCGCCAAATATATATATTATTATATAAATGAAACATGTTGTATTGCAGAAATACAACATGTTGTGAAAAAGAACCGAAGAAGTTCAGCAACAGGGCTTCTTGCCTGTTAAACAAGGATCTTTGTTGTCAGGTTTGTCAGGCTTGTCTTTATGTCTGCAAAAGGCTTCTTGTCCCTGCTCTGATCCTGCTCGACAATCATATATTTCATTCCTGCAATATCCCTGGCAGCGAGTATTTCCCTGAAATTTATGAGCCCCTCGCCTACCGGAGCGAAATCGGTAACGCCAGTTGTTGTATAGAAAGGCGCCTGTTTTGTATACATATCCTTCATATGGAACAGCTGAAACCTCCCGGGGTATTTTTTAAACATCTCTACAGGATTCTGTCCGGCCTTTGTTGCCCAGAAGAGATCCAGCTCCATTGTAACAAGGTCCTTGTCGAGTTCAACCATAAAAATGTCATAATATGGTATTTTACCCTCAACGCTTTTGAATTCAAAGTTATGATTATGATAGCCGAACTGGATGCCTGAGTTTTTCATTATTGCACCTACCTTATTCCAGTCGGCTGCCATTTTCTGAAAGCTTGCGACGGTTTTTCTCGCCTCCTCCACAACCCATGGCTGCATGCAATATTTTACCCCAAGCCTGGCGTGATCCTCTGTCATTTTCCTGGCATTTTCGAGAGTTATGCCCTGTGCTTCCACCTGAGTATGACTGCTCAGGATTTCCATGCCCAGGTCAGTTACTATTTTCTTAAATTCTTCCGGCTTAAGGCCGTAGAATTTTCCGTCAGCATAGCCTGCCAGCTCAAGATACTGATAACCGATCTTTGCAACTTTTTTCAGGGAGCCAGGAACATCTGTCTTCATCGCATCCCTGATTGTATAAAGCTGAAGCCCTATACCTGAAGGTTTTCCCTCAGCCCTGAATCCGAATTCTGTAAATGCCAGTGCGCCGAGTGCTCCTGTAGCGGAAACTCTCAGAAAATCCCGCCTTGTTTGTTTTGTTTTCATTTTAGACAGTATAAGTAGTTAATTATAATTCCGTTTTAAAACCCGGATAAAATTAACATAAAAAATAATGCTCTGCCTGAAAAAAGACTATCATTACAGATTAAAATATGATAATTGATCCGTTTAACAACCACATCCGACGGTTCCCATACCTTGTACCTTCCCGGGCTGGATGAGCATTATCATTCCATCCACGGGGCAGTTCAGGAATCAAACTTTATTTTCATAGGATCGGGGTTTGAAAGGAGCAGTGCTGATCCGCTCAATATTTTCGAAGCAGGCTTCGGCACCGGCCTCAACGCCCTTCTGACTGCATTAAAAAGCATGTCGGGAACACGGGAAGTGTATTACACGGCTATAGAAAAATTCCCCCTGGAAGGAGCTGTTATAAGGTCGCTCAACCATCATTTGTTTGCTGGAGAAACCGGAAAAGAATTATCGGAACGGATACATGAAGCTCCATGGGAAGAAATGGCCCCCATCTGCAGGAACTTCAGTCTCAGAAAAATAAAAGGAGACCTTGTACTATTTTCCACAGAGGAGCAATTCGACCTTATATACTTTGATGCTTTCGGTCCCGACAAGCAGCCCGAAATGTGGACAATGGATGTGTTTGCGCTGATATCCTCCCTTACCCGAACCGGAGGATCACTGGTTACTTATTCGGCTAAGGGTGAGGTGCGGAGAAATCTGAATGCCTGCGGATTTGAGGTGACTCTCCTGCCCGGCCCCCCGGGAAAGAGGCAGATTATTAGAGCTGTTAAAATCTAAAATATATTATCAAGTAAGATTTTGCTTTCCCTAAAGTATTATCTTAGCGGAAATTTTAAAAATTAAAAATGTATTGTATGAAAATCAGGGGATTATTAACTATGTTTGTCATAACAGCCTTTATGTTAGGCTCTTGTGCGCAGAGCTCTTTTAAAAATGCAAAAATAGCAAGCAGCCAGGATTCACTTTCCTATGCCTTTGGCACGAATATTTTCAACTCTCTGGCAGCCGACAGTCTTTCATTGGATCCAGCTCTTGTTGCCAAGGCAATGCAGGACGGAAAAGAGGGGAAACCTGCAATGACTGAAGAGATCGCGCGCGCAGTCATCATGAAATTCGTTAACGGCAGGGAAGCGGATAAAGCAAAAAAACAGGAAGAAATGAATAAGGTTACCTATAAGGATTATATCGAGGAGAATGAAGCTTACCTTGCAAAGAACAAGGATAAGGCTGGTGTTACTGTTACCCCGAGCGGTCTTCAGTATGAGGTCATTAAAATGGGAACCGGTCCTAAACCGACAGCCATGAATACAGTAAAGGTACATTATGTTGGCTCCCTGATAGACGGCACGGAATTCGACTCATCGGTTAAAAGAAACCAGCCTGCTGAATTTCCGGTATCCGGAGTAATAAAGGGATGGACCGAAGCTCTTCAGCTGATGCCAGTGGGATCCAAGTTCAACCTTGTTATTCCACAGTCACTTGCCTATGGTGCAAAAGGAGCAGGAAATGTTATCAAGCCATTCTCAACGCTGATATTCCAGGTGGAGCTTCTTGAAATTGTGAAATAGTATGACCCGTGCAGAGATACAGACTCCGAAAGGGAGTATGAAAATTGACTTTTTCGCGGAGGATGCCCCGAATACGGTTGAGAATTTCAAGACTCTTGCACTTAAGGGCTATTATGACGGGCTCGCCTTCCACAGGGTCATCCCCGATTTTGTAATCCAGGGAGGCTGTCCCTTTTCAAAGGATATGAGCGATCCGAGGGTAGGTACCGGCGGCCCGGGCTATAAGATCGATTGTGAGCTTACCGGCGGAAACCAGTATCACGACAGGGGAGTGCTCTCAATGGCACATGCAGGAAGAAACACTGGAGGATCCCAGTTCTTTATCTGTCACAGCCGCACCAACACCAAGCATCTTGACAGGCAGCATACCTGCTTCGGGAAG
Source organism: uncultured Bacteroidales bacterium (assembly GCA_963756885.1). Classification (GTDB taxonomy): domain Bacteria; phylum Bacteroidota; class Bacteroidia; order Bacteroidales; family VadinHA17; genus LD21. The sequence goes on along the minus strand of CAVWPG010000016.1, from coordinate 1,120,070 downwards.
GTCGTTGAAGGCCTCGATGTAATAGATAAGATCAGGCAGGGTGACAAGATTGAAAAAATAATAATTTACGAAGAATAAACTGAGATGGCATTTGAAATTTCCGGAAAAGTTATCGATATCTCTCCGGTAAACCAGGTAAGTGACAAATTCAAAAAAAGAGAATTCGTCATAGAAAAAAAAGAGGCCGGCGGAGCTGCAGTCTTTATCGACTACATTAAATTCCAGCTCGTTCAGGATAAATGCGACCTGATCAATGAATCTTTTCTCAATGAGGAGATAAAGATCTGGTTCAACCTGAAGGGCAACAAGTGGGAACGAGATGGCAAGGTCAACTACTTTACAAACCTCGATGCCTGGAAAATTGAGAAAGTGTCATCCCAGGGAAGGGATCAGAATATTCAGACAGGCTCTGCACTGGAGGATATTCCTCCTGAGATAGATGAATTGAGCGATCTGCCCTTCTGAAAATTAAAATAAAAGGCTGTCTGATTATCTGACGGCCTTTTTTAAATTCAAATGCCACTCAAATTTATTATCAGGTTACCCCCGGGCATAATATTTGTTCCTTTAACTTTGTGACTATTAATAAATACAGGCATCAATATGAAGCAGCTTCTCTTTTTGCTCCTTGTTCTGACCACCGGGCTTACCCGTTCACAGTCAGTCTCAGGGCCAGGGCAGATCCAGTTACCTTACAACAGGCTTATCCAGCCTGCAGGCATTCAGGTATATTTCGGTGACGCATCGCAGGAAAACCATGCAATGGACGCCTCTCTGTCGCCCGACGGCAAGTGGCTTGCGGTCGAGGAAAGATACAGCATCGTCTTTATAAGTACCGACAGCAACAAGGTTGCCTTTGTATTAAGAAACATTGTAAATATTGAACTCCGCGGCGGCATGAATACATATTCCGGAATAATCTGGCATATGTCAAGGACTGGTCCGGAAGTTTACTGGAGTGCTGTAGGAAGAAACAATCTTTCCTACGTGGCATCTGCGAAGTGGGATGGAACAAATGCAGTATTCGGCCCCCTTTTTAAGTACAAGCCTGAAATGGATGCCAGCCTGGCCCTGCCAAATGAGCTTCTGATTGCAAAGGAAGGGAGGAAGGAATTCCTCTATGTCGTGCTGAACGGAAATAATAAGCTGATCAAGCAGGAACTGGCAACTGGCGACACAGTCTGGGTAGCTGATCCCGGAGTAGCTCCCTATGGCATTACAATGGCCTCAGGCAAAATTTACGTCACAAACTGGGCAGGAAGGCATCCCCTGCCGGCCGATAACGATGTTGCGGGGATACCATGGGGTCTTGCAAAAGTCAACAATGCTGCCGGCGGTTCCACCAGGGAAGGCAGTGTTTCAGTTATCCAGCCTTCAACGGGTAAAGTATTGAAGGAGATTGTCGTGGGGCTGCATCCAAATGAAATAATCAGCGACAGGGAAGGCAAATATGTGTATGTTACAAATTCAAACAGCGACAATGTATCAGTAATCAACACTATTACCGATGAGATAGTTGAAACAATCAGCGTGAGATTACAGCCAGGCATCAATCCTTTCTTCGGTGATTCTCCTGACGGCCTTTGCCTGTCACCGGATGAAAAGACACTTCTTGTTGCCAATGGCATGGATAACGCCCTGGCTGTTATAAAGCTCAGGGATAAAGGATTGTCGGCCGACGTGAATCAAAAAAGCGCGGTTACGGGCTTTTTGCCAACAGGAGCATACCCATCCTCCGTTACAATGTCGGGAAGCGGCATCCTCTACGTTTCGAATCTTGAAGCCGTTACAGCTAATGTCGGAATGCGGAATGCCGGTACACCGAATATTATATACAATTCTCATAATATGATTGCCTCGGTCTCGGTTATCTCTTTTCCCGATGCAAAAAAACTCCAGGCATATACCGATACCGTAATTGCGATGAATAATCTCTCAAGGGCGCTCTCCGGCAGGGAAAAACCCAGGGAATCGGTAAAGCCGCAACCCGTGCCTGAGAGAATCGGAGAGCCCTCGGTATTCAAACATGTCCTGTATATAATAAAGGAAAACAGGACTTACGACCAGGTATTGGGAGACGTCAGGGAGGGTGACGGTGACCCTGGTCTGTGCACCTATGGAGCGCTCATTACACCCAATGCACATAAGCTTGCAGGGGAATTTATGCTGCTCGACAACTTTTATGTTTCAGGCAAATGTTCGGCAGAAGGCCATCAATGGACCGATGCATCCATAGTTACCGATTACATTGAAAAAAATATGAGGGCATGGTTCAGAAGCTATCCTCATGTACAGACAGATGCTCTTGTTTATGCGCCAAGCGGTTTTCTTTGGGATAATGCCGTGCGCTTTGGCAAGTCGGTGAGGATTTATGGAGAGGCTTCATTGCCGGCATTGAACGATACTCTCGACTGGACAGATATTTACAAGGCTTACAGAAGCGGTCAGAAGATCGAATTCACCAACTATTCGACAATAGAGCCTGTCAGGAGCATACTGAGCCAGAACTATCCTTCCGTTGGTGACCTTATTTTTCCAGATGTGATGCGCGCCGATGCCCTGATCAGGGAACTGCATGATTATGAGGCTCAGCCAGGGGACAAGCTCCCCGCACTTATGCTGGTCGCCCTGCCAAACGATCACACTGCCGGCGTAAGGCCGGGATCACCCACTCCACGGGCCATGGTGGCTGATAATGACTTCGCCCTTGGCAAAATAGTTGAAGCCTTCACCAAAAGCCGATTCTGGGAAAATACTGTCATTTTCGTTGTGGAAGACGACTCCCAGAGCGGATGGGACCATGTTTCTGCCTACAGGACAGTTGCCTTTGTAATTAGCCCCTATTCGAGGCTTAAAAAAACAATACACACCTACTATACTCAGCCCTCAATGGTTAGGACGATTGAACAGATCCTGGGACTCGCTCCGATGAATATCCAGGATGCAATTGCAAACCCTATGACAACCTGTTTCAGATCAGCTCCCGACAAAACACCGTATGTTGCCGTGGCCAATAAAATTCCTCTGGATGAAATGAATGCGCCTCTCAAGTCGCTGACAGGCAGTGCGAGACACTTCGCCGAACAGAGCATGCTGTCCGAATTCGATGGAATCGATCGCGGCGATGATGACCTTCTTAACAGGATCCTCTGGTTTGCCGCCAGGGGTGATGCTCCATACCCTACAGAGTATGCCGGCCCGAAAGACAAGGATGAAGATGAGGATGATGACTGACAGGAAGAAAGAGGCCAATCCTTTTCTGCAGGAATGGGACACCCCTTTCAGCACTCCTCCTTTCAGGTACGGTTGATCACTCACATTACCTGCCTGCGCTGAAAAAGGCAATAAAGTACGCAGTGGCAGAGATAAAGGCTATATCAGGGAATCCGGAACCACCCGATTTCTATAATACGATTGAAGCCCTTGAAAGTTCCGGCGAACTGATAGGTAAAATAACGCCGGTGCTTTTCAATCTAAACAGCGCCGAGACATCAAAAGAGCTCCAGGCTGTTGCCCGTGAAATTTCACCCCTGCTGACACGCTTTTCAAATGATATCACCCTGAACAAAAAACTTTTCCAGCGCATTTCAATGGTTTACGAAGGCAGGGAAAACATTGGCCTTACTCCTGAACAACTGATGCTTACTGAAAAGAAATACAGGAATTTTATTCTCGGAGGTGCAGGATTAAGCCTGAAGAAGAAGAAAAGATTCCGTGAAATATCTGAAGAGCTCGCTACCCTCTCTCTGAAATTCGATGAAAATGTACTTGAGGAGACCAACTCCTTTGAACTTCATCTCACAAGGAAGAGCGACCTTGCCGGGCTGCCGGGTAACCTGATTGAAATGGCCGGAATGGAAGCATCTTCCCGAAACAGGAAAGGATGGATCTTTACCCTTCATTACCCAAGCTATATTCCCTTTATGCAATATTCCGAAAGAAGGGAACTCAGGGAAAAGATGCTGAAAGCCTACTCATCACGCTGCTACAGGGGAAATGAATATGATAACAGGGAGCTTGTAATCAAAATGGTAAATCTGCGGCTGGACCTCGCAAATATACTGGGATTCAAAACTTTCGCCGACCTTGCTCTCGTTGACAGGATGGCCGGCTCCTATGAAAAGGCTGGGCATTTCCTTCAGGAGCTCTTCGAAGCTTCACAGCCGGCAGCAGCAAGGGACTTCGAATCCCTCTCAGACTTTGCCTCCAGGTGCGGACACAAGGGGTCTCTGGAGCGGTGGGACTGGTCGTATTACTCCGAAAAACTGAAGAAAGAACGGTTCGATATAAATGATGAGGTTCTCAGACCATATTTCATGCTTGATAATACCGAAAAGGCAATATTTGAACTGGCCGGCACATTGTATGGAATCAGGTTCATCCGTAACAGTTCAATACCTGTTTATAATCCTGAAGTAAGGACATTCGAAGTTTATGATTCCGACGATTCTCTGCTGGCTGTTCTTTACCTTGATTATCATCCGAGACCGGGAAAGAGCGGGGGCGCATGGATGACAAGCTTCAGGGAGCAACACATGAAGGATGGAGCTGATATCAGGCCTCTCATCTCAATTGTAAGCAACTTCACCCGTCCATCCGAAACAAGACCTTCCCTCCTCTCCTTCAGCGAGCTTACAACACTGCTGCATGAGTTCGGGCATGCACTGCATGGAATGCTAAGCAGATGCACATATGAGAGCCTGTCGGGCACCAGCGTCGCACGAGATTTTGTTGAGCTCCCCTCACAGTTCATGGAAAATTTTGCCTATGAAAAGGGCTGGCTCGATACATGGGCCTCACATTATGTCTCACGGAGAGAAAATACCGGAGGATGTCATTGTCAGGATAAAGGAGGCCTCCACCTTCAATGAGGGGTATGCCTGTCTAAGGCAGCTTGGATTTGCATTTCTCGATATGGCCTGGCACACTGTTACAAGTCCGGTCAGTGAAAGTGTCGATGTGTTTGAGACAAATATTGGAGGAAAAACAGAACTCTTTCCTCCTGTGGAGGGGGCTAATATGAGCGTCTCGTTCGGTCATATATTCGGAGGTGGCTATGCGGCAGGGTACTATGGCTACAAATGGGCAGAAGTGCTTGATGCAGATGCTTTCAGCTTCTTTACTGAAACAGGAATTTTCAACAGAAACACTGCCGCTTCATTCAGGAGGAATATACTGGAGAAGGGAGGGACCGAAAAAGCTATGGAACTGTATCTGAAGTTCCGTGGAAAAGAGCCATCGCTTGAGCCTTTCCTGAAGAGGAGCGGGTTAGTATGAAATCTTCTGTATCCCATTATATATAAAAGAGCCGGGGATTTACATGGCCGGGATTTCAGCGGGATATATGAGAGCAGGATGAGTAGGATATTTTTAAAACTTGAATTATCTTTGCTTACTTGATTACAAGATCTCATATGCCAGCCAATCAATTATTAATCAATCTATTATCTCCAACAACATGATCCTCTTTTTCGAAAGCAGCTCTAAGAACATAATTGCGGTAGGTACACGGGAAACCATTGAGGAACAAGACATGGGAAAGCTAATCTGGCTTTTCGGTGATGCCTCGCTGATTCCAGGCGACATGATCGAAGGCACATTTACCGGTCCGAGGAAGGAGATGGTAACACCCTGGAGCACGAATGCTGTTGAGATAACCCAGAACATGGGTATTGGTGGCATAATCAGAATTGAAGAGTTTCAGCCTTCCGGGCCAGCTGCTCCCCGCTTCGACCCAATGCTGCAGGCTGTATATAATGGTCTGGACCAGGAGATCTTTACAATTGAAAGAAAGCCTGATCCGGTTATTTATATAGATGATATAGCGGCATATAATAAGAGGGAAGGGCTGGCGCTGAATGAGGAAGAGGTTGGATATCTTGAAGGGCTGAGCAGGTCGGTTGGCAGAAATCTTACAGACAGCGAGGTATTCGGCTTTTCGCAAGTCAACTCCGAACACTGCCGTCATAAGATTTTCAATGGGATCTTTATTGTATCGGGTGAGGAAAAAGGGGAAACGCTCTTTCAAATGATCAGAAAAACAACCGGGGAAAACCCTAATAAGGTCGTATCGGCGTATAAGGACAATTGTGCTTTCGTGCAGGGTCCTGTGGTTGAATTATTTGCTCCCCTGACTCAGGACAAATCAGATTATTTTATCATAAGTGATTATGAATCTGTTCTCTCGCTTAAAGCAGAGACTCATAACTTTCCCACCACTGTGGAGCCCTTCAATGGAGCTTCAACAGGAACGGGCGGGGAGATAAGGGACAGGATCGCAGGGGGCAAGGGGGCATTTCCCATAGCCGGCACTGCAGTATATATGACCTCTTATCCAAGGCCTGGCGGAGCCCGTCAGTGGGAGAAAGCCACAGAGGAAAGGCCATGGCTCTATCAGACACCGGAAGATATCCTTATAAAGGCTTCCAACGGGGCCAGTGACTTTGGTAACAAGTTCGGGCAGCCACTTATCTGCGGCTCTGTTCTGACATTTGAACATTTTGAAAATCAGAAAAAATATGGTTACGACAAGGTAATAATGCTTGCCGGGGGGATCGGAACAGGCAGGAAGAAGGATAGTGAGAAGGATCTGCCTGAGAAAGGCGATTTAATAGTTTTGCTGGGAGGCGATAATTACAGGATAGGAATGGGAGGTGGTGCCGTATCGTCTGTCGATACAGGTCTCTACCATAGTTCGATCGAGCTCAATGCCGTACAAAGGGCAAATCCGGAGATGCAAAAGAGAGTATATAATGCCATAAGGGCCCTGGGTGAATCGGATCATAACCCTGTCGTATCAATTCATGATCATGGAGCCGGAGGCCATCTCAACTGTCTCTCGGAACTTGTTGAAGCCACAGGGGGCAGGATAGATATCAGCAAGCTGCCGATCGGTGATCCTACTCTCTCAGCAAGGGAGATAATAGGCAACGAATCGCAGGAGCGGATGGGGCTGGTGATGAAGAAGAAGGATATTGACATTCTCAGGGATATAGCTCACAGGGAACGGGCTCCGATCTACATTATCGGGGAGGTGACCGGCGATATGCATTTTACCCTTGAAAATCCGCTAACGGGTGAAAAACCGATTGATATAGCCCTTAAATCACTTTTCGGGAATCCTCCGAGGACAATTATGAATGATGTGGCGGAACAGATTGTATATCTTAAGCTTGAATATGATCAGTACGAATAACCGTTGAATATGCTGAACTGCTCCTCCAGCTTGAAGAGGTAGCCTGCAAGGACTGGCTTACCAACAAGGTTGACAGGTCTGTTACCGGAAGGCTGGCCAAGCAACAGTGTGCCGGTCCCCTTCAGCTTCCTCTCAATAATCTCGGAGCAATTTCACTCGACTACAGGGGTAAATATGGAATGGCCACGGCCATTGGGCATGCCCCGGCAGCAGGACTCATCGATCCGGAGGCAGGCTCTCTACTTTCGATTGCGGAAGCTCTCACGAACATAATATGGGCTCCGCTCACGGATAAGCTCAGGAGTATCTCCCTTTCAGCAAACTGGATGTGGCCCTGCAGGAATCCGGGAGAAGATGCAAGGCTGTACTCGGCAGTTAAAGCTGCAAGTGATTTTGCCCTGTCGCTGGGCATCAATATACCCACAGGCAAGGATAGTCTTTCAATGACCCAGAAATATGCGATCAGGTGGTCTTTTCCCCGGGAACTGTTATCATTTCAGCCTCAGGTGAGATAATTGATATCAGGAAGATCGTTGAGCCAGTGATTGTTAACGATCCATTCACAAGTCTTCTCTATATTGATATGAGCCGCGATGAGTTCAGACCCGGAGGAAGCAGTTTCGCTCAGATCCTTAACAGGCTTGGTGATGAGGCGCCCACAGTTAAGGACCCTGCATATTTTGCTGAAGTATTTGATACGATACAGGATCTGATAATGAAAGGGAAGATCCTTGCCGGACATGACATATCAGCCGGAGGTATGCTTACGACACTGCTTGAGATGTGCTTCGCGAAATCTCCGGCGGAATCACGCTGAACTCTGTCGGCACTTGATGAGAGCGATACTATTAAGATCCTTTTCAGCCAGAATCCCGGAATAATAATACAGGTAAGCGATGAGGATGAAGTAGCAGAAATACTGCTTGAAAGCGGGATATCATATTATTCGATCGGACATCCTGTAAATGAAAGAAAGCTTTTTGTCACAATAATGGTGACAGATCTTTTACGTTCGATATTGATCGCATGAGGGAAAATGGTTTACCACTTCGTATCTGCTTGACCGCAGGCAGATGTGGCCCTGAGCTTGCCTTCGAAAGATTCTCGACATATATGAAGAATGATCTTAAGATCAACCTGCTCGATTTTCAGGGAAACTTCAGATCTCTTGGTATCTCGCCGGAGAGAAGGAAAAAGACAGGTATCAGGGCAGCTATTATAAGGGAGAAAGGTGTCAACGGAGACAGGGAGATGGCCTATGCCCTTTATCTTGCAGGCTTTGATGTAAAGGATGTACATATGACTGATCTGATATCCGGACGTGAAACACTTGAAGATATCAGCATGATCGTATTTGTTGGCGGGTTCTCGAATTCAGATGTGCTGGGCTCGGCAAAAGGATGGGCCGGAGCCTTCAGGTATAATGACAAGGCTCGGATTGCCCTTGAAAATTTTTACATGAGATCAGATACACTCTCGCTTGGTGTATGCAATGGCTGCCAGCTGATGGTTGAACTCGACCTAGTTTATCCTGAACATGAGGATAAGCCGAAACTCCTTCACAATGCATCGCATAAATTCGAATCGGGATTCATCGGAGTAAAAATCCCTGATAATAATACAGTCATGCTGGGCAATCTTTCCGGAATGGAGCTTGGAATATGGGTTGCCCACGGAGAAGGACGTTTCAGTCTGCCATATCCTGAATCAGCATACAATATCCCATTAAGTTCAGCAGCCACGATTACCCGGCAAATCCAAACGGATCCGATCTTGATGTTGCAGGATTGTCATCGGACGATGGACGGCACCTTGTTATGATGCCCCATCTCGAACGGGCCTATTTTCCATGGCAGTGCGGATATTATCCGGCCGACAGGAAAAATGATGATATCACGCCATGGATCAGTGCCTTTGTCAATGCCCGCAACTGGATAAAGGAGAAAAACCGCTAACTGGCATGAAAGCGGTTTTTCAATTTTTATAAAAATCAGAATCAGAAGTTCCTGAGAAGTGTCAGTGCCGGACAGGCTTGAGCGACACAGCCACAATTTTGGTCCTGTCATCAAGCGATGATCCGCTGTCCCTGAAATCAATCGGGCAAAACCTTGTCACTGATAACCTGAACATTGTAAACACCCGTATCCTGAATATAGAGTGATCCCATAAATGAATCGGCCTGGTAATATGGGCTCGATACTTCGAGCGAGTTTTGAACCACACGGTTGACGCTCGGAACTGTTTCAAGCCTTTTGTCACGTATGCTCAGCAGGACCGAATTGCTGTATCTAAGATTTGTCGTATCGGTGGTGGCACTTGAGAGCCATACATCATAACTCCCTGATTTTGAAACAACGATACTCCATTCTGCCGTATTGCTTGAAGGATTGACCAAATCGTGGTAGCAATCCGCCTTAGCTATATTCAAGGAAATCGTACCATCTTTCTGCTGCAGTATCCTGTTGCTATCAGCTGCGGTACTGCTCCCATCCGACAGGGATGTGTTGCTGCATGAAATAATGAAACCAATCCCTGCCAATGCCATACTCACGAAATATATTCTTCTCATCTCACGAGGGATTATATTGTTAATAATAAATTATAACGCATACTTATTAGTTTCAGTATATAACAATACAGAAAATATACATTAAACCCGAAAATCAGATTATTGTTTAAAGGAAAAGCGGCGGGAGGGAAAAACCTGTGAGGAAAATGAGGGTTACTTAATATATATCAGCCATTTCCCTTCCTGAAAATATTTTCAACGGGACACTGCGTTTAACGGCAGGCTGGATAAGTGCTTCGGCAACAATTTCAGCAATATCTTCTACCCTTGTGTCGGTTGCAGGCGAAAATGTTTTCTTGCAAAGGGGACATGCAGTGGCAAGAATATCCGGCTTTGACCTTGTGAGTTCGCCAACTGTTCTGGCTGCTATCATTCTCCTCTGCTGGGATCCTATCTTCAGATTGGCAAGGCTGCCTCCGCAACAAAGGGATTTGCTGTCCTCATAACCCGATTTCTCCAGCCTGGAAATATATTTAAGAACCTCCTTCGGTTCATTGTAAACCCCTGATCCTCTTCCCAGATCGCAGGGTGTATGGTACACGACTCTTTTTCTCAGGAAATTAAGCTTTATTTCCCCCTCATCGATAAGGTTTTTGATGAACTGGGTATGATGCAGTATCCGGACATCAAGATAATAGCTCTCCCTGAATACTTTATAGCAGATAGGGCACGAGGTCACAAGGGTTTGTGCTCCCGATTTCCAGATAAGCTCGGAATTGTAATTGATCAGCTCCCTTGCCTCCCTGTCCTGCCCTGCCAGCATGAGTGGCCTGCCGCAGCATACCCCCCCTTCCTCATCTATAAACCTGTAATTAAGTCCTGAAGCTTCCAGGATCTTTACCATTGAATTCTTAATGGCAGGGGTCAAATGGGTCATGCAGCCCGCGAAATAAACTACATCGACCTTTTCATCCTTCATTTCAGGCAGGAAATCATAGGAAGGAGCTTCGGCTGCTTTTTCGGCGGCAATGCTGTTTCTTGTGCGGAAGTACCCCTTGTAGGAATTTTTAAAGGGCAGTTCGCCTTCCCCCAATCTCCTCTGTATCATCCTGACCGGCGAAAGCTCTATACCCACAGGACACACCTGGTCGCATCTGCCGCACATCATGCAGTTGGATGCAATTTCTGCAATATTCAGGTTATTCCTGATGGCTTTCATAAGATATGCTCCCTGGATTTTGGTTATGCCGGCATCAGTGTTCAGCTGGCAGGCATCGATGCACATGCCGCACGATGAGCATGAGAAAACCTCGACTTCAGAAAATGACCCGGTCTTATCACCGGTCCTGATACCCGAATTTCTCATGAAAATCAGGAACAGTTCTGTTGGAATATGCATATACCTTGTCACGGGGAGAAGGACGAAAAAAGTCCCCAGTGAGAGCGAGTAGAGCCACCAGAACGGATATGCCAGCTGGTGGGCAGGCAAGAATGAAGAAAGCCAGCTTCCCAGAGTACCTGTCAGAAAACTGCCTGTGCCATATGTGCCGCATGTAAAGCTTTCAGCAAGAAGGCGGCTTGGAAAAATCATCCAGAGGGAAGCAAGTGCAATTCTGTCGGTGACCTTAAGCTTTGTGGTTTTCTTCATCCCAACGATTCCTGACCAGAACCTTTTTATTACAGCAAGGAGCAATCCTGAAAGGATGAAGGCAAGAATAAGATCCATCAGGAAGCCATAAAACTGTTCAAAACCCATCCTGCCATGATCGGGATTAAAAAACCTGAAGAAGATTGCCTTATAGGGGGCATTAAGATGCTTCGTACCGAAAACGTCTGCCTCTATTGTACCGAAGAATATGAGCAGAAACCATCCGAAAGCAAGGCTCATATGCATATAACCCAGCCTTAAGTTGGATTTAAGTATCCTCCTGTGAAGCAGGCTCTCCAGGAAAATCTCCTTAAGGCTCTGCACAAAGGGTATACCGAAAAATCCCCTCTGCAGTCTGAGCTTATCAGGCCTTGAAAGCTCCCTAAACCATATAATGCATCGTGCCACCGCATATATGAGGATGAAATTCAGGCCGATATTGAATGGTATAACAAATGGGTCAAACTGCATGGGACTCTGATTTTTGGAAAGCCTGCCTGGCAAGTACAACAATATTTCTTGTATTTACGCCACGCGGACAAACGAGGGTGCATTTTCCGCAAAGCATACATTTCTTTAAGCTTTTCAACAAGTTATCATTCTCTCCCCGCTTTATAAGAATATTCAGCTCCCTCAGGCTGAATTTTGTAAAGCTTCCTGTCGTGCAAGTGGCGGAACAGCATCCGCATTCTATGCAAAGCCTGAAGCTCGGCTCCCTTTCAAGATATATTCGGCTATGCTCCTGTCGTTGACATCATAGTCTATCTGCCGTCCCTTTGATATTGTGAAACCGAATTTATCCATACCGGTCAGCTTTTTTTCAGGTAGTCGACAACTTCAGATACTGCAGCGCGTGCATGCGATATTGTTTCGGTAATATTCATGGGAGCTGTGCATGTTCCTGCATAGAATATACCTTCCACGTTGCTGATGTTGCTTCCGTAATGGTGATCAGCAACAGCGAAAAACCTGTTATCCCCGGTTTTCAGACCTGCCAGCCCCGCAATTTTCTTTCCCCCTTCCGACATTTCCATTCCTGCCATCAGCACAAGCATATCCAGCTTCATCTTCAGTGGTCTTCCTGCAAGGGTATCCTCAACCTTTACAACCACCCTCTTATCAATTGCCTCACTGGCCTCCGAGACCTTTCCCCTTATAAAATTCACCCCCCAAACCTCCTGTGCTTCCCTGTAGAGCTCTTCGTAATAAGCTCCGCCCATCCTCATATCCATATAGAAGCTGAAGACTTTTGATTCAGGCAGCTGCTCCCTGATCTCTATAGCCTGCTTAACGGCTGTGACACAGCATAATTTTGAACAGTAGAGATTTCCGGCTTTCTCATCCCTCGATCCCACACAATGAACAAGGCCGATATTTGCAGGCACTTTCCCCTCACCTGTCAGTATCTCACCCTTCCTGAACATTTCCTCAAGGTCGGCCGAGCTGATAACATTGTCATAAATGCCATATCCGTACTCTTCCTTGCGCGAGCTTTTGAAGAGGTCGAAGCCCGTTGCCACCACAACGGCATCGGCTATTATCTCACTGCCCTCACTTGTCATAACAGAAAAATGATCCTTCTCCCTGCTGAGTTTTTCAACCGAGACATTTGTAAGCAGCTTTATGTTTCTTGACGTGGGTAAGCACATCGAGATAATCCCTGACCTCCGAACTGTCCCTCCTGTCGGGAAACAGCCTGAACCACCTGTTCAGGTGCCCTCCGGTAATCCCTTCCTTTTCAAGCAGGCTGACCTCCAGTCCTTCCCTCGACAGTCTTCCGGCTGCTTCCAGCCCGGCAACTCCTCCCCCTATCACAACCACGTGCTTATTCATTTAATATCAAGCATTTACCAGTTTACTATGTTTTACCGACAGTGCAGCTATATCTGTTTTATATTTGTCTTCGGGCGAATATTCTATACCCATCTTGACGAGCAACGGCTCAACGTCGGTCTGGTGCATCTGGAGCCCCAGATCCCATGGATCGAATCCAAGAACAAGGCCTGCAACCTCCTCATATGTAAAGACCGGGATCCCTTCCCCGTTCTGGCCGTACCGTGTTCCCTCCATTTCATTTATAACATACTGCCATCTGTCGAGAAACATGGGGCACCCCGGGCAATTTGTAATTATCATATCGGGTTTGAAAGGCTTCATGGATTCAAATTTCTCCCTCGAGCATGCAACGGAATATCCCCTGTTTGCCTTCACAAGATATTGCCTGAAGCCGAATCCGCAGCAGTGGCGCCTCTCAGGATAATCCACAACCTCGCCGCCCCACTCTTCAACCATGCCTGCAAGCACATATGGATATTCGGCACCGCCCACCCCCTTCGACGGGAACATTTTAGCATAATGACATCCTATATGATCAACCACTTTCAACGGCTGTCCGGTCAAATGGTTGACAAGCTTGTATTTTGCCTTCGCTCCTATTTCCTTCCTGAACTTATATATCACATCACTCGCATGGGCCAGATTCCCGGGCACCCTGAATTCACGACCTGTAGCCTCCCTGAGCTTCTGGCGCACTTTTTCCTCTGTTTCTGGAAAATGATGCCATGAATCGATTATCTCGGTGTACAATCCGAAGGATGTTATGCAGGAGGGAACATAGTTCGTATAACCCGCTTCGGTCATCAGCGCGAACTGCCTTGCAACAACAGTCATTGCAGTTTCAACCGGAACCACGTCGCTGTGATAGCCTATCCCGGAACAGGTTGTGTGGCAGGGATGCTCATATACATCCTTCTTCAGTATATCCCTCATTATCCTAAGGAATGCCACTTCAGAGCCAGGAAAGAAATTTTGCCTGATGCAGCTTCTCACATAAAAGAACTTATCATCGGCAATCTCCTTCTGGTATTCACTCCAAACTGCTTTTTTCCCTTCGTTTTTCATCTCAATTCATGCTTTACCTTGTATGTGAGCCGTCATTTGTCCCGTAGATATGCCTGAAATATTCATTATCAATCCCTTCATCAAGCTCCATATTCATTTCCTCAGCTTTCTGCTTCGAATATTCCTCGATTTTCGCGTACCTCTCCAGTCCTCCTGTCACCTCGAATATTCTTCTCAGCTCTTCAAGTGTTTCCTCCGGGATCTTCCTGAGTATACCGGGCCCCTCGCCCTTATAGTTTCCTCCCAGCCGGTTCATAAGCTCTGCCTTGTTTTCCTGAACCCATTCCCACACCGGGCCCTGCTCGGGATGCAAAGCCATGGTGATGCCGTCGAGATAAACGCAGTATCCCGTATTCAGGATCCAGTCTCCGACGGTCCTTTTGACAGCCAGCTGCTGCCTCCCTTTTTCCGATTCGACAAAATAACCCAGCTCCTGCGACAATCCCCTCAGAGCCATAATGATAAGCCCGGGGGCATTGCCCCTGGGACAACGGGTCTTGCACGACATGCACTCCCCGCAGTACCAGATCTCATTCGATTTCAGGAGCTCAGTAATCTCATTGTCATCCTTGCCCTGGACAATATCCACGATTTTTCTTGGATCATAGTTGTAAAATTCAGCGGCAGGGCATATTGCGGTGCATACACCGCAGTTCATGCAGGCGTTAAGTCCCTCTTCAAACCTGATATCCTTCAGAAGCAGATCGTACAGCTTTTCCATTATGCCGATTCCGGTGCGATTGTTAATCTATTAACACAAAGGTAGATTATCGGGTTATGAGTCAAAAGAAGATTAAAGCCTATTTATATGGGGTATTTATACTTAGAGGCCCGCTTGCCCGGTAACCTGTACCGTGGACTGCATTGTGAGATGCAGGATCATTTTTTATTCAGCATCTTCCTGTTACTTCAAATGAAGCCAGGCGCATCCTGAACCTATTATGGCTCCTGCCACGACATCAGACGGATAATGGACGCCCAGGTGCATCCTTGAATATCCCACTGTACCCGCCCAGGCAAAAGATGGGGCAATTATGTACCACCTTGGATAAGCAAGGCTTACCGACGTTGCAGCTGCAAAGGCACTTGAAGTGTGCCCTGAAGGGAAGGAAGGGGAGCCAGCCTTTGACTTTTTCCGTATATCCGGCCAGGTGACAAATGGCCTTTCACGATTAACAGAATACTTCAGGATAAGTGTAACACCACCGGCTAAAGCCAGTGTTGTCAGGCCTGCAAGTCCATTCCTTGCCATAGTATCATCATGCCTTATGAAGCCTGCGGCAGTCAGGCCGGCCGGTATGCCAAACATAACAAAGGGTTCGGAATTTGATATGAATCTGAAAAAACTGTCGGAAGCCAGGTCTTCCGGAGAATTTATTGAACGGAGGATCCTTATATCAAGATTCTGTGAACTTACCTGAGCACATAAAACAACATTGCAGGCAAACAGTAGAGCTAAAATGTTTTTTCATTGTTCAGCAACACTTGCGTCGGTTCTTTTTAGCAGAAGGCATATTTTCAGTGCTTCGTCGACGTGTCGGATGGCATTGGTCTGTGATTTAAAAATATGGACCACCCTGCCATGCCTGTCTGCAACATATGTTACACGGCCCGGATAAAGTCCAAAGATAACTGAAGGGACACCGAAGAGTTTTCTTACCTCATTGCCGGGATCGCTCAATATTGTGTAATTGAGGTTATTCTGCCGGGCAAAGAGTCTGTGGCTCTCGACTGACTGCTCGCTGATCCCTACCACAACTGCATCAGCTTCTTCGAACACATCGTGCAGATCGCGGAAATAGCAGGCTTCTCTTGTGCAGTTGAGGCTTCCGTCCTGTGGATAAAAAAAGATGACAAGCTTTTTCATCCCCTTTACGGCAGTGATGTCAAATAAATCTCCGTTCTGGTCCCTGAGCGAAAAGTCAGGAATTATATCTCCTACCTGTACCGGGTTCATAGATCGAATAATTTAGCAGCTTCACCGTGTCACAAAACCATGGCATCCGTGTCAGGATCCCTCCTTTCCGGATATAGGAGCCTTAAAGCTTCAAGGTATAATCAGTACCATGAATGTTTTCCGGTGATGGCATTGTATTATTTTCAGGAGGCATAACACCTGAAGTGATCAAAAGGTTTGCTGAACCGGCTCCTGCCCCAGGGGCATAAAGCTCCATCAGTGCCGTCACCCCTGCAAACCTGACAACTTTGAAGAAAAACTTCAGAATGAGCAAAAGCTGTGAAAGGATAAAGAGGAGGAAGACCCCACCGCCCCTTACCGGTGTGAAAGAGGCTATAAGCTTGAAAACGGCCAGGGCCACAAGCAGCTGCAACAACATCATTATCAGCATCAGGGCAACTGAAGGCAAAATGGTTCTGAAGGTCTGGCTGAAGCCAAATCCTATGGCTTTAAAGGAGGCATGCTCATATCGGGCGGCCTGCCATGCTCTTGCATAATCGGCAACAAGAAGCAAAACAGATAAGGCCAGTCCAAATACAGGAGCTGAAATTTCAAGTACCCTGAAGACTAGTCCTTCAGGGGCGGATGCTGCATTTCCGGCAACAGAGGCAGGGATGACTACAAGGAACACTATGAGCAATGCCAGGATAATATATATTACAAGTGATATTATCATGAATGGCCAGAAGTTTCTGACTGAATCCCTGAATATATTTTCAGAGGTTGCCTTATCTGAGTCGCGTCGCACAATTCCGAAAAGCCCTCCGGTTATGAATATGTCAAGAACAATTGCAGCCAGCCCCAGAAGGATCATCCCTGAAGCCAGTGAAGATCCGATAAGGCGCAGATTCTTGCCAAGGTCGCCCAGGACATCGAAATTGATCCCCTTCATTAACTTTTCGGTTATCATGCTCTGTCCCAGTGCTGCATTTAATCCGGCTTTGAGTGGGATAACGATTAGCGAGACCATGGCGAACGACAGGAACCAGAATACAAGGATCCCTTTCCACCCCCTTAAGGATCTGGAAAAGCCTGACTGCAGGGCAAGTAGTATTTTCATTAAGGATGAGATTAGAGTGAGATTGAGGATAAGAGGAACTGAATAAGTGTTGCAAGCTTGCCCGAAAGCCTTCGGACAGGTACCCTGTCAGGATCCAGCGTCATGGAATTATTTATATAATTTACATCCATGACGATCTTGTAATCAGGGTCAATCTTGGCCCATTCCACCTCTCCCCTTCCTTCGTAGCTATAGTCCTTGTATCTGTTCCTGCCATCCCATGACTCATGTACTTCGGAACCGTTATTAAAATGGATGAGCACTTCAACGGGAAGCATCACATCCCCTACACGTTCAAGCTGGACTGAGGCCTTAAACAGAGAGTCATTTGCAGGCCATCCTGATGCACCCGAAGCGGTGCTGTCACTACCTCCGTTTGAATCCATCCTGTCATTTGAGATCTGGGAGACCTTGTAATCGCAAATTCCAGTACCGAAAAGGGTTTCGTCGAAAAACCAGTTCATGTCGGGCCCGAACCTGTCACCATACTTTTTTCTTACAACTTCATTTACAACATTTATGAAGTCTCTGCCGGAAGGGTACCTGAAAGCCCATTCCCTGTAATACTGCCTGAAAATATCGTCGATTGTTTCTTCCCCTATGATTCCCATCAGGGTTCTCAGGCAGACGGCCGTTTTACTGTATGACATCATGCTGTATGTGCCATGAGGATAGTTCCATGAATACTCCCTGTTTGTTGTCACCTGCCTGCTTCCTGAATAAACGTACGAAGACCTTGCTATAGACTTATCGGAGATCGTCAGGAATGGATTGTCAATCATGCTGGTCTCGGAGCCATAGTAGTTATCCATTATCCTTCCCTCCCAGAACTGATTTACACCTTCATCGAGCCATGGTTCCTCAAATTCATTGCTTGCAAGCATTCCCATGAAATAGGCATGGCCGAATTCGTGGATAGTGACCATTTCAGGCAGATGAAGGAATTCAGGTACACCTGTAAATGAAGCAGATGTGAAAATTGTAGTGTATTCCATTCCGCCTGATCCCTCACCCTTTGCCGGAGGATCGACAAATGTAAGATATGGCCATGGATAAGGGCCTACATTTTTATCAAAGTACTCCAGGGCATTCCTGACTGCAGCAAGCTGTCTTTCGGCCTGGACTCTCCTTTCTCCAGGCAGCAGAAGGGTAATCTTAACATCTTTCCACTGATCGGTGAATACAACATATGAGGGCCAGGCAGTCCATGCGAAATCGACTATATCTTCTGCCCTGTAAGTAAGTGTTTTTTCGCCGGTTCCTGTTTTTTCCTCCCTGAGGAGCATACCTCCAGAACCGACTACAAATTTCTCCGGCAGTGTAATACTGACATCATAAACGCTATGATTGGAATAAAATTCAGAATTATGATGAAACTGATGGCAGTTCCATCCGCCGGTTATGGCATACCTCATACCGGCCGACTCATACACTCCGAATTTGGGAAACCATTGCCCCACAAAATAAAAATCATCCTTATACCCGGTTCTTATTATGCGCGCCGGGAGCCTTGTTTCAAATTCTACCTTCAGAAATACCGTATCGCCGGGTCCAGCCGGCTTTGGCAGGACTATACGTGCGACTGTACTGTCTGATCTGTTCCCGTCATCAGGCTGAATGAACTGCAGAAATGGCAACAGATCCTTCCCTTTTCCGTCGGTCATTTCCTTTATATCCATCCATCCGAGATCAGACTTTCTCCTAGTGGCAGAAGCGCCTGATTCCCTGTTAAAAGTCGTTTTATTGCTACGGAATGCATTCATATACATGTGCAGCTGGATATCAGGAACAATATCATCTGACTTGTTTACCCAGTATGTTTCCATCCTGCCCTCGATCATTTTCCTTTCAGTATTCAGGGTGGCGTCTATCCTGTAATAGGTTTGCCGGCTGCTGAGAGGATTCCTTACGACTATCTGGGAATTCAGGGGAAAATGCAGCATCAGCAGAAGAAAGAATAAAATGGATGATTTTTTCATATAACAGGCAATTGGCAGAAAACAGAATAATCAATCATTAAAGTAGTGATTAATTTTTAATTATTCCAATTCATAATGCATCTTAATACTTTTATAAATTAAATTTGAATATTATTAAAATTTTTATCAAATTGAACCTGAGATATTAATGGATTTTTCAGGGGAATAGGCTTATAAACTGGTTACCCATGTCGACTCTCACCCTAAAAGGACCGGCAACAATGAAAAATGCAAAATCTTTCATATCCAAGCTGTTGTACAATAAATTCCTCTGGCAGCTCGCTTTCTCCTCGTTTCTCATTGGCACGGCCATATTTTTTATAAGGCATGAAAACGTTGAACTCTCCAGGATAAGGGACCAGCTCAGCCTCAGCAATCCCTTGTACGTACTGGCCGGGATGACTCTCACGGGGGTATATATAATTTTCCAGGCGAGGATGTATGTACACAGCTACAGGGCAATGGGCATAGCCATTCCGCTAAGGGTTGCCGTGAGGATGTTCCTGAAGCGCAACCTGCTCAGCATATTCCTTCCTGCAGGGGGCTTTTCATCCCTCGCATTTTTTACAGGAGAAGTCGAAGGAAGCGGTGCCAGCAAATCGCAGACTACACCTGGCTTCCACATTTTTTGCCTTTTTCAGCATACTTTCGGTAGTTGTTGTAGCCTTCCCCATTCTTGGATTTGCCCTTCTGCGTTTTAAGCTGGGAAACGCCGTTCTCCTTGCATTCATCTTCCTGATTATATTGATTGCCTCCTTCTTTGTAATACTATACTCCATAGCCATAAAGGGCAGAGCCTATCCATCCTGTCAAGGATCCGTCCTGCACTTGGCCTGATCCTCGATGAAATGATAGGTCAGAGCATAAACAGGACACAGCTGGGGCTCACTCTGCTCTTCTCGATAGGAATTGAAATAATTGGCATTGTGCATCTGTATATTGCCATGCTAGCTCTCGGCTTTACACCGTCATGGCCAGCAGCCTTTATAGGGTATATAGCAATGGTCCTGATTCTCATAGCCTCCCCCTTTCTGAGGGGTCTGGGTGCTATTGAAGTAACTCTCACGTTCATATTAGGACAATTTGGCTTTCCCGTTATTGCAGCAGCATCGATCACATTGCTCTACCGGTTTTTCGAATTCTGGCTGCCTGTAATTGCCGGATTAGGAAGCTTTATATCAAGGAAGAACAATATAGTACTGAGGATACTGCCGCCACTAATCATTTTTTCACTTGGGATAGTAAATATAATATCATCAATAACTCCTGCCCTTCCCGGAAGGTTAAAGCTGGTTCATGAATTTCTCCCTACAGCTGATCAGGAGCAGCAATGAGCTTGTTCTGGTAATTGGGCTTCTTCTAATTCTTCTGAGTGTTTTTCTCCTGCAGGGTTCAAGAAGGGCCTTGTACACGGGTTTGTTCCTTACGGGAATATCCGCAGTCGGGCATCTGCTGAAGGGAGCTGACTATGAGGAAGCACTGCTGGCTCTGCTGTCGTTTTTATTGCTTATTTATACAAGGAGTCATTATACCCTTAAACCTCATCGCAGGCTTACGCGGATAAGTTACCTCGTTCTTATCTACAGTTTTGCTGCCGTTCTGATTTACGGGATTATAGGCTTTTATTTCATCGATAAGCACCATTTCGGCACTGAATTCCAGCTCTGGACTTCGGTAAAAATCATTTTCAGGATGTTCTTCCTGTTCGATGACAGCGGTCTTAACCCGCTCACGGCCTTTGGAAATAATTTCCTCTATTCAATCTATATTTTTGCCGGGCTTGTTAGTAATGTTCATCTTCTACAGCCTACTAAGACCATACTTCAGTAAGCCGTATAATTCGGAGGAAGATTTTATTCTTGCCAGGGAACTGGTGAAACGGTATGGGAAATCGCCACTTGATTTCTTCAAGACCTATCCTGACAAGTTCATTTTTTTATCCAAGGACAGGGAAGGATTTGTCTCATTTAAAATGACAAGGTATTTTGCCTTTGTACTTGAAAATCCTGTTTGCCGGGATGATGAAGCCCTCATAACGCTTGTACGGGAGTTTGACAAGTTCTGTGCAGAAAATGGATTTGTAAGTATTTATTACCGTGTTCCCCAGCAATCGCTCAATCTCTACAGGAAGCTTGGAAAAAAGAGCTTCCCGATCGGAGAGGAAGCAATTGTGGACCTCACAACGTTCACTATGGACGGCGGAAAAATGAAAACTACAAGGAGCGCAATAAACCGCCTTACATCAGAAGGTTTTGATATAAAGGTATATCAGCCTCCAATCAAGGAGGGCATTCTTCAAAAGCTTGAAATGGTTTCCGACAAGTGGCTCTCAGAAATGAATGAGAAAGAGATTGCCTTTACTCAGGGGGTCTTTGACAAATCCATCCTGAAGGAGCAGACTATTATCACCGTTGAGGATAAGGAAGAAAAAGTATTATGCCTTTCTTAATCTTATTCCTGATTATGCGCCCGGGGAAGCTACCTATGATCTCATAAGAAAAATAAATGATGCGCCCAACGGAGTACTTGATCTGTTGATGGCAAAAACACTTCTGTACATGAAGGAAAAAGGATACAGAAGGGCAAACCTGGGGCTTGCTCCCTTGTCAGGCATTGAGGGAGAAAATCTTGCAGAAAAGACTATTCGTTATGCCTATGAAAACCTGAAAGCATTCGGCCATTTCAAAGGGACTCAGGAAATACAAGGACAAATTCCTGCCTCTCTGGGAGAAAAAACACCTGGTTTATAATTATGATTTCCACCTCGTTCAGGTTCCGAACGCACTGAAAAGAGTATCAGAAGGAAGGTAAAGCTTCCGGATGATCTCTGTCAATCCTGAGCAAGCTTACTGATTCAGTTATCAGCAACCACCGGCTGCCCTCTTCTTCTTTGGGCGCAGGCCTTATGGCTGGTTTGGCTGATGTTGCATGCCTGCTTCACTGGCTGCCTGTACCAGCCCCCCTCCTCCAAGGGCCTGCCCGGCACTTTTCCGAAAATCATATTTGGCAAACTCCTCATCAGGATTGTGATGCAGGTGTTTTGCGGGATTAAGTATAGCATCAAACCAGTAATTCAGACCACCTTCAAGAACAAAATTATTAGTATATCCCAGCTGTCTGGTTATCATCCAGGCCTCATTTGCGACTGAGAATTCCGTTAGAATAAAAAACATTCATCTTTACATCCTGGTTCAGAATATCAGTATACTGATCTGAAAGAAGATCTGCCGCAGGAATATTTATTGCCCCGGGAAGACTGAATTTTTCAAATTCATCCTGACTTCTGACATCAATAAGCCGGAGTGACGGATCTTTCTTAACTATCATGTCTGCTACCGTTTCAGGAGTTATATACTGGGTACGGGTATTTACCTCACTCAAGAATTGCTCTGCAGTAAGTTTATATGGTTTTGTCTTATTCTGCGGAACAGCTGCTATGATAAGGCCCATCGGAATAATAAACAATGCTAATAATGTACGTGGTTTCATGATTTAATGCATTTTATTTATTACTCGGTTAATATTTAATAAATGCTAATATTCTTCTCTGGGAAATTTCTTTTCTGCCCATTCGGCTACCCAGAACATTGCAAGTGCAACAATTATCAGAAGGAAAGCAAATACCCCGTCGGTAAGTCCCAGTGTCGTGCTTATCTTAGGAAACCAAGGAATTTGCCATATACATTCCATTCCACCAGTTGTATCCTAATAGCAAAAATCAATACACCTATAAATAGTCCTCCTATAAAAACAAGCGCATCAATCTTACCTATCGATGCTGCACAGAAACTTGTGCCAGGGCAAAAACCACCCATTATAAACCCTGCTCCCATTATTATACCACCAACTATTGCAGGATGTTAAATAAGTAGGATTAATATAGACCAGGTTAAGATCTATCCATCCGAAAAGACTGAAAAACAGTAAGCCCAGCATTGCTGTTATGGCAGCTGTAAAAAATACTTTCAACACAACTGTATCATAACCATAAAAAACTCCGGCAAGTTTCCTGCTTGAAGAAAACCCACTCTGCTCAAGTACAAAACCAAAACCTATCCCTATTATAAAAGCAAGAAAGAGATTGGTATTCTCTGATATTAATTCGTTAACTGATAATGGTCCCATATTCATATTTTTATATTTAAAATTTGTTTTTATTTAAAATTATTATGCTTATCTGGTTATGAGACTGTTATTATTTACCAGTACTGGCCTGCTGTTTCAGTGTTCATGACAGCCCGGTTTTATCAGATCCAGTTTTTTCTGAAGAAATAGGCAAGTGCATAAGCAGTTCCGAATATTGCCATCATCGTAATAAACCCTCCCAATGAAAGAACTGCCATTCCGCTAAGAGCAGATCCGCTTGTACAACCTCTTCCAAGTTGTGCTCCAAAGCCAAACAGTACTCCTCCTGCCAGTGCAAGATACAATCTTCTGCGTGATGTGATTTTAGGAGAATGTTCAACTTTAAATTTAAGACGTCCTGCAAATGCTCCTGAGACGAATCCTCCGACGAGTACACCCAGCATTTCAAATACAAGCCAGGTTTTCATAGGGTTTTCCCGGATGAGCCTCACTGTATTCATTTACGAATGCCGTTTTTGCAGATGAAGCAGGTGCAACTGTTTTCATAGTTGTCACAACTGTGCTTTTGATTGCTCCGCTGGCTCCAAGGCCACGGCCTGAGACAAAATTAGCTGCCAGAAGAACAATACCAAGAAATACCCCTCCTATATATGGATTGAGGTATTTTGTCTTTTCTATTTCATTTGATTTTACCATATTTATTATTTATTAGTCTTATCATTACTGATTATAACTGTTCATAATGATTTAGCATATTAACATCCTCATGGCGACAGTGTACACTCAGCACTCGCCCTTTCTCCTAATATAGCCATCTGCTTATCTGCCCTGCATATACAATAACAAATCTCAGCATCAGGCTTCCGAAAATTACCAGAAAGGCCGGTACAATTACAGGAATATGAAATTTTCGCAGCTCCATAATTTCAAGCATTGCCGGCATAAGCATTCCAAGGATCACAACAAATATCCAGAATGACATTGTATAAGGTCCGCCGAGAAACATTTTTGCAGCTTCAATCTGTACCTGTGTGCTTGCCAGGAATCCCATGAACATATGAATGATCAGGAATAGTTCTATACCGATCAGCACCAGGTCTATCCTGGCAAACTGCTTCCTTTCCTTTTTATCTTTCGATAGTAAAAGTGTTGCAGCAGCACCCGCTGATAATCCTGATGCCAGGAACAGAGGCCCCAGTATGGAAGTATTCCACAGCGGACGCGCATTAAAAGCAGAAAGCAGAATACCAGTATATATTCCAAGAATTATCGCATAAATAAGCATCACCCAGGCAAGAACTTTTTTATATTTGTTAAAAAATGCTTCTATATCATATATCCATTTGATATTTCCAGTCCCATTTCGGAAATAGCTCTCTAATATGCAAGGCACACCAGATAAATGAAACAGGTGTAATAACCATCAAGGTCCATGCACCCCATGACATTGGTGACTGCAGTCTGATGTTTGTATATAAGCTGCCAGAAAAACAGCTTATGACGCAGATCAATGAACAGGGCTATCAACCCGATGACCAGTAACACCGGTGCCAGGAATGGGGTTATTCTTACAGCGGTTCTGTAATCCTTCTCCCTGCCTCTTATAAAATAAAGTGCAGCTACTGCAAGAATTCCTGCGGCCATTCCACCCAGGAAGAGATAAAGAGAGATCTGCCAGTGCCAGATATGCAGATGGGGATCAATAAGCTGATTCATCCTTCCGCTGACAATTAGTTCTTCTTTCATATAATTTGAAAATTTAATATTCTAAATCAGAAAGTATAATTGAGGATCGGTTCCTGCTTCAGGAATAAGAGTCTTGGATTTTCTCTTTTTCAGTACAACTGAAACATCGCTGTGGGGATCGTCAAGATCGCCGAAATAAAGACATTTTGTAGGGCATACCTCAACACAGGCCGGTAACATTCCATTCTTAAGCCTGTGATCACAGAAAGTGCATTTATCAACATATCCCGTCAGGATGAGGATACCTTGCGTCGTATGGACATGAAGCCATACAGGCTCCGCATCCTATGCATTTGCCATGTTCAACAAGCACAATTCCGCCTTCAACAATATGACTTGCACCTGTGGGACAACATCTTACACAGGGAGCATTTACACAATGATTGCATCTTTCCGACCTGATCTCAATCTCAAGCTGG
Source organism: uncultured Bacteroidales bacterium (assembly GCA_963756885.1). GTDB lineage: Bacteria > Bacteroidota > Bacteroidia > Bacteroidales > VadinHA17 > LD21. The sequence goes on along the minus strand of CAVWPG010000016.1, from coordinate 1,094,570 downwards.
GGATAGGTGCCATCCATTACTTCAACAACCCATTCGCGACAAAAGCCTATCGGCACATTATTTTCAGTCTGGCATGCCACAACACAATCGCTGCATCCAACACATTTCCTGGTATCTACTGCCATCGCATATCTCATGATGCAACCTCCTCTGCTGGTTTTTCCGTAACAAATGTCACAAAATTAGATCTCATCCCTGTTCCTCCCATCAGAGGATCAACCAGCACTTTTGTTATTAATTGAGTATCGCTGACTCCCTTTCCGAAACATCTTGTCATCTGTTTCTGAGTATGTCCGAAACCATGAACAATATATACCGAATCCCAACGTATCCTTTCAGTACCCTTACCTTTACCGGAAATTCTGATGTAACATTATCCTGATTCTTAAGCCATATATACTGATCTTTCTGCAAGTCCCCATTCCTTAGCAACCTTTGGATTTATCCAAACGGTATTTTCAGACATAATGGTCGTGCAGATTGGGGTTATTTGATGTACGGCCGAAAGTATGCATTGGAGCACGTCCATAAATCAAGCCGGTAAAAGCCATCAGCAGGTTCTTCGTGGGGAACGTACTTTGGGCAGAGGATCGAATCCGGCTCCTTCAAAATATGCCGAATACAGTTCAATTTTTCCTGAATCAGTTGGAAATTCAACCTGCTCATCTTCTGCAAAATACAGATCGTCATAATCCCTCTCGAAAGTCTTCACTCCTATTCTTTGCATCTCCTCCAGCGATGATCCGGCTTTTTTCAGTTGCCAGTCGAGAAGATCCTCTATATTTTCATAGGGAAAATAATCTGCCAGACCCAGCTTTTTTGAAAGCTCCCTTGCGATCCAGTAACCCGGTTTTGTATTATTCATAGGTTCAGCAGCAGGCATCCGTAAGGCAATAGCTGGTTTGCGGTGAGGACTTATTCTCAGATAATCATATCTTTCCAGGTAGGTACATTCAGGCAGAACCACATCGGCCCAGCCGGTGATCTCCATTGGCATTGTATCGATGGCAACAAGGAGATCAAGGTTTTGTATGGCTTTAATGGGTATTTGCCCTGTCGGGAATACTTGATATCAGATTTGTAGCATTGACGATCCATCCCTTTATCGGGTAGGCGGGATTATTTTCAGGTATTGAAGCATCGATAAGCGCATTGGATACAGGCATGCTGGCAATAGGATATTTCCCGGGGAATATATCCTGACATTCTTTTGCAGGGTTTTTAAATGGCAGGAATCGCAGTCAGCTGCCAGATCAAATTTTGCAGGTCTGTAAAAGCCACCCCTGCTGTCCCCATGAACCCAGTAGCGCATTTAATATAGCAATTGCCCTTACTCTCTGAGTATCGTCTCCATACCATGTTACATGCCGCCCGGGATGTACAATTACTGCGGGAGATGCATCTGCCATCTCCTTTGCAGTCTTCCTGATAAGTTCAGGGTTAATTGTAGTTATACCATAGGCCCATTCAGGAGTAAAATCCTTTACATGAGCCTTCAGCTGTATCAAAGCCTGAACAATACCTTTCAACATATTTCTTATCATAATTATCATTATATATCAGTTCATGCATCCAGGCAAGCAGCAAGGCAATATCGGTTGATGGTTTAATAGGCAGCCAGAATTTTGACTTGCCTGCAGCTGTTGAAAACCTTGGATCTACAGTAATTATTGTAGCTCCTTTGTCTATGGCATCAGACATCTCCTGAACCTGCCCGTTATGCATGTTTTCTCCGATATGCGATCCGATAAGCACCAGGCATTTTGTATCGCGGATATCTGTAACTTCAGGAGAAGATACCTCCTCCCCGAATGTTGCAAGAAATGCCTCATCCCTTGGTCCCTTGCACTGGGCATATGATGGCTCCGCCAATTGGGTGACCAAAAGCCTTCATCAGAGTTAGTATAATAGGATGAACCTGAACCATGGGTAAACAAAGCTATACTTTCAGGACCGTATTTCGCTGCTGATCTCCTTCATTTTATCCGAAATAAGCTCACAGGCTTCATCCCATGTAGCTTCGCCGGAATACCTGTTTTCCACGTTCTCCAACTCTTATAAGGGGAGTTTTCAGCCGGTCCTGGATCATAATACATCCCAACACCTCCTGTACCTCTTGGACAAAACCGGCCGTTGCTGTGCTGATCCTCATCATTTCCGATTATCTTCCAGATCTTTCCTTCAGATGTCTTATATACCCATCCTGCACATTTCCAGAAGCATACTTCACAATAAGTTGGAGTCCTCTTTAAGATCGACAACAAGTTTTATTCACCTTTTCAGGTGAAGTAAGCGCTTAATAATTCTATAGGAGCCTGGTCCTATTACCAGAGCACCGGCACCAATTGCAGAAATTTTTATAAAATCTCTTCTGCTGGTCATTTGTTAAGTATAATAACAGCACAAAACTAATAAAAAATAATTCACGCTTTTATTGATATATTTAGATAAATAGATATGTATTGAAATCCCTGCGGAAAAACTTACTGTTAACAAATTAACAATCTGATAAATGTGGCTTATTTAAAATTTATCTAAATTAATGCCGTTGAGGAGGGAGGAGTTTCAGACCTGTCAGATTTGAAAGTGTCTGGCCGGGACCGAATAATTTAAATGCTGCCGGCCAGACTTTTGAAAGGTATCTGTCCTGCTTGTCCCTGATCCTGAGTACCAGCTCATCAATCGCAGTGATATTTTTCCCCGGGGAGTAGCTGTAGCCAAGCTCAGCAAGAAGCTGGGACAGATCATTATAGCGCCCAAGGTTCCGCGACATGGCTTCAAGCCTCTTCTCAGTGCTCTTCACTTGTGAAGGGTTCATTGGCCTGAAAAAATAGAGCTGGTAGAGAAAGTCCTTTAATTTTTTCCTGAACTCATGTATACATTCAGCCCTGGGATTATTTCTGCTGTGGAGATAGGTTGCCATCACAATGTCAAATGATTGTCCGAGGTCTGCCAAAAGCAGCTGCGGAGCTATTTTGGCAATGGGCTGAAAGCGGATACGGAAGGCTGACTTCCGGAGCAGCTCTGTAATTTCACCCAGTTCCTGCCGGATGCATCCCGAAGGGTCCTCTTCCCTGTCAGTCCTTGTGAGCATGCGGCCGATGAGCTCATTTTCCTCAAGCCTTGAAAAAAGAGAAGGAAACTCTTTTCTGAGTTCCCTGAGGTTTTTTCTCAGGACGTTGCTTTCCCTCCACAGGCACATTTTCTGGCCGATCTGCTTCTGTGCATTTATATCCCGGCATATAAATTCAGTATCAAGGTGAGCTGCCACAAGCTTCAGGGCTGACCTTGATTTTTTCATCAGCACCCGAACATCATGGATCACGTCGTCTTTTGGAAGGGGATCACGCATAAGCAATGACTGTGCCGACCTGAGATAACCTGCAATGACTGGCTTGATTTCCCTTATTCTGAAATTATTGGGATACATATGGGAATCCTGCTTGATGTATGAATTTCTTAAAATTACGCAATTAAAGCTTACTGATCAAAATCAGGAGGTCCATTAGATCAAAAATTCCCGTGGTTTAATCATCCCTGACTTTTCCTTAAATCAATTTTCGTATCTTGGATGACTCGCTTTAATCAGATATAAAAATATTGTCCCCCAGACTTTGCAGAGCTTCGCAGGGTAAACATGCTTCTCTGCGCTAATCAGCGTGATCTGCGGGAAATAAAAAATAAATAGCTAAATTTGTTTACAATTTATTATCAACAGGAAAAATGGGTAAAATAACCATGGGCCAGAGAATCGGCATACTCACTGCCGGAGGCGACTGTCCGGGCCTTAATGCGGCAATCCGGGGAATTGGAAAAACCGCCATAGTTAAATACGGAATGAAGCTTGTAGGGATAAGTGACGGGTTTACCGGCATGATCAACAAGGAATTCATGGAACTATCCGAACATGATCTCTCAGGGATCCTCACTGTAGGAGGCACAATTCTGGGCACCTCCAGGGAAAAGCCATTCAAGAGCAACGGTAAAGGCAAGAACGAGATAAGCAAACCGGTACTTATTAAGGAGCATTACGACCAGATGGGGCTCGACTGCCTTGTATGCATAGGCGGCAACGGGACCCTTAAAACGGCGAATCTCCTCTCCCAGGAGGGACTCAATGTGGTGGGGATTCCCAAGACAATTGACAATGATGTATGGGGGACAGATCTGACCTTTGGTTTTGATTCGGCGGTTAATATTGCTACTGAGGCGATTGACAGGCTGCATTCTACAGCAAACTCGCACAAAAGGATAATGATAATTGAGGTTATGGGACATAATGCCGGCTGGATAGCGCTCTATTCCGGAATAGCTGGTGGCGGTGATGTTATTCTCATTCCCGAGATCGAGCATGACGAGAAAAAAATTGCGGAATACTTGCTCCACCGCGCCAATGAGAACAAGCCATATTCGATCGTGGTGGTTGCTGAAGGGATAAAATACCCGGGAAAAGACTGTTCGGCGGCCCAATATATAAGCAAGCGGATCAACGAGCTTACAGGTCTTGAAACAAGGGAAACCGTTCTTGGATATGTGCAGAGGGGAGGAACACCCTCGCCAATGGATCGCGTACTCGCCACCAGATATGGTTCTGCAGCGGCCGACATGATAGCTGAACGCAATTTCGGAAAAATGGTGGCACTGAAAAACGGGCAGATTGTACCGGTTCCACTTGATGATGTCTCAGGAAAGCTGAAGCTTATCGACCGCAACGATCCGCTGGTTCTTCAGGCAAGCAGCATGGGAACAAGCTTTGGCATCTGAAACTTCAGGATGAGGTAATCCCCCAGAAACAAGATCCAGGATGAAAAAGCTGATATTTGTAAGGCACGGCAGAGCAGAGGAAGCGTCAACAGGAATCACGGACTTTGAAAGATCACTTACCACTAAAGGGAAAGTCATTTCGAAGCTGATCGCCGGAAAGCTCAGGTCAAGAGAGAATCCACCGTTTACGCTGATTACAAGTCCGGCCTTCAGGGCTATAGAGACAGCCCTGATTTTTGCGGATGAGCTTGGCTGTGCCGCTGATAAGATCATAATAGACAGCAACATATACTCGAGGATGAACCTTAGGTATCTTGCTGATATGCTCTCTCGGCGAACATCAAACGGCCGATTCCGTGATCCTCTTCGGACATAATCCCTCCTTCACCGAGATAGCCAACAGTCTCTGCACAGAAGGATGCGACTTCCTGCCCAAAAGCGGTGTCGATAGGGATCTCATTCGACATCCTGACCTGGGCAGAGATCAGGCACGTGAAGGGGAGGCAGGAATTCTTCATTAAACCTGACAGGATATGAGCAAGACATATATCCCTAAGGAGATAAGCTGGCTCTCATTCAATGAGCGCGTTCTACAGGAGGCTGAAAACAAGGAAGTTCCTCTGCTGGAGCGGTTCAAATTCCTTGGCATCTATTCAAACAACCTCGATGAATATTTCAGGGTCAGGGTGGCTACACTTAAAAGATTATCCATTTTTGGCCCAAGATCAAAGGAGATCCTTGGATACAGTCCCAAATCCACACTGAAAAGGATCCATGAGATAGTGCTGAAGCAGAATACAAAGTTCGAGAAGATCTATGCCGGCCTCTTGTGTGAACTTGAAAAGCATAAAATACATATAATAAATGAAAAGCAACTAAATCCTGAACAGGTTGAATTTGTCAGGGATTTCTTTCATAAGGAGGTAAGGACAAGGCTGATGCCCTTCCTTATTGAAAAGGAAACCGAGCTGCCTAACCTGAAGGATGATGCAATTTACCTGGCAATTTATCTTGTTAAGAAGGATACCGGCAAGAAGAGGTTTGCCCTTCTTGAAATTCCAACGGATGTAATCTCCCGGTTTATAGTGCTTCCGGAGAAGGGGGAGGATAAATATGTTATTTTTCTTGATGATATAATCAGGTTTGGCCTGAAGGATATCTTCTTCATTTTTGATTTCGATGAATTCTCTGCCTATACTATTAAGCTCACAAAGGATGCAGAGCTGGAACTGGCAGATGACATATCGGAAAGCTATATAGACAAGCTTTCCCGCAGTCTTCAGCAAAGGAAATGGGGAACGCCCGTGAGGTTCATTTACGACAGGGATATGCCGGCCGATCTCCTGAAAATCCTTACGAAAAAACTCAATTTCGGTCCCGACGATGTTGTAATTCCGGCAAACAGGTATCATAACTTCAAGAATTTCATGAATTTTCCCGGAATGGGTAAAAAGAAGTTCTATTATGAGCCTGTGATCCCTATCCTTCACAAGGATATTCAACCCGGAAGAAGCATTCTTGCAGCGATCAAGAAGAAGGATCTGATGCTTTTCTTTCCATATCATCCGTTCGACTATTTCATTGATCTTCTCAGGGAAGCCTCGATAGATCCCAGTGTAACATCCATTCAGATAACCCTCTACAGGCTTGCCAGAAATTCAAGCGTTATAAATGCCCTGCTCAATGCGGTCAGAAACGGAAAAAATGTCACAACAGTTGTTGAGCTTCAGGCACGGTTCGATGAGGAGGCAAACATTCTCTGGGGCAATAAGCTTATGGAAGAGGGTGTTAAAGTCATATATGGAGTACCAGGGTTAAAAGTGCATGCCAAGCTCTGCCTGATCACAAGGGTTAAAAATGATATTCCCCAGCGGTATGCAGCCATAGGCACCGGGAATTTCAATGAGGATACTGCAAAGGTCTACACCGATCATCTTCTGCTTACAGCCAACAAAAAGATCACATATGAGGTATTCAAGGCCTTCAGTTTCTTCAACATAAATTACAAGAAGGATAATTTTTACCATCTGGTCCTTTCTCCGTTCTTTCTTCAGGAATAAACTGACCCTCCTGATCGACAATGAGATAAAAAATGCAGCTGAGGGCAGGAAGGCTTACATTTATATTAAGCTGAACAATATAACCGACACCGAAATCATTGATCATCTCTACGGGGCAAGTCAGGCCGGTGTGATCATAAGGGTAATAATAAGGGGAATGATATCGCTTGTCGCCGGAATCAAGAACAAGAGTGAAAATATTAAAGGCCATAGGCATTGTTGACAGGTTCCTTGAGCATACAAGGTTTATGATCTTCTGCAATGGAGGAAACGATGAATGCTATATATCATCGGCTGACCTGATGACGAGGAATATTGAGCACCGGATCGAGGTTACCTGCCCGATATTTGACAAGGGGATAAAAAACGAATTGAAGGAGATATTTGCTATCCAGTGGTCGGATAATGTCAAGGCCCGGAAAATCGATCCGTCTCTTTCAAATAAATTTGTTAAACAGGGCAAAAAGAAGGTACACTCCCAGGTGGAAGTTTACAATTATATAAAAAAGGCGCACGAGAAAGAGCCGGACAAATGAAAAGGGACCTGGCCATAGCCGGTAAATTATCAGTCAGGCCTTGAAACTGAAAGCCATAACATTCTAAAATAAGGATTTAGCAATTTCACAAATAATGAATGCCATAAAATGAACCTGTATATAGTTGCAACCGGTACCCTCCTGATAATCATTTTCTCATGGTTCCTTTCAATCAAATACAGGAGGTATCACGGGATCGCAAGGTTTTTTGCCTTCGAGAGCGTTTTCATACTGCTCCTTCTGAACCTGAAGGTCTGGTTCATAAATCCTCTTTCGCTTTTCCAGATACTCTCGTGGATACTTCTGTTTTCATCGGCATACATAGCCATTGCAGGGTATATCCTGCTTAAGAGAAAAGGTAAGCCCAGCATCAATTTTGAAAATACATCGATGCTGGTGGAATCGGGCCTTTATAAATACATAAGGCACCCTTTGTACCTTTCAATCTTTATGTTTGGTACCGGCGTCATCCTCAAACAGCCAGGCATAGCCCAGATCTCTCTTGGCATTCTGACTCTTACAGCAGTTTTCCTTACTGCTAAAATCGAAGAAAAGGAGATGATCGCCAGGTTCGGCAATGAGTATATTTCCTACATGAAGCGGACAAAAATGTTCATCCCCTTCCTCTTCTGATCACCCACTGAATTTTATCATTCAGTATCCTGGCATCTTATATTACGGATGGCAGGTGGTTCAGGTGAAATTATTTTGATGTGATCCAGGCAAGTACCTTGTCGGAGTTTGGATATTCCTTCGGTGCGATCACATCGACAAGATTGCCTTTCTCATCGATAAGATATTTCTGGAAATTCCAGGTAACCTCAGAATCCCTGACCCCATTCTCCTTTTTGGATGTAAGCCATTTGTAGAGAGGATCCATATTGGCTCCGATGACCGAGATCTTCTCCATCATCGGAAAAGTCACGCCATAATTATCCGTGCAGAACTGACGGATCTCAGATGCTGATCCAGGCTCCTGCTTTCCAAAATCATTTGCAGGAAACCCTATTATCACAAGTATGTCGCCGTATTTCTGATACATTGCCTCCAGCTCCTTATACTGTGGTGTATTGCCACATTTGGAGGCAGTATTTACTACCATTACCTTTTTGCCCCTTAGGGAGCCAAGGTCAAAATCCTTCCCCTCCAGAGTCTTTACCTTAAAATCGTAAAAGCTTTTTGATTGTGCATGTACAATTAATCCTGTCATCATGAAAATTAATACAATTATGTGCCCTTTTAGTTTCATCTTCTATCTCTTTAAATAAATTCCTTGTCCTGTAGTCTGATTATTTTTATACGTTTTTATCTCTTCTTGGTTATATTTGCCTGCTGAAATTTACAGACGATTGATTAATTCAGACGGGTAACAACGAGGGACTGCATATGTTCAGAAAACTATGGAAAACGGTTAAATTTTTTCTTGTAATAGGCATAGTGCTTATCTGCCTTCCCCATTCAATCCTTCCAAAGCAGGCGGCAGACATAGACAGCAAGGAGCTGGATAACTATATCAAACTGAATAACAGCGAATTCAGGCTTGCGGAGTACAAGGATAACGAAGAGTCACTGAAGCTTAAGCTTACCCAGCTGGCAGTTATTAACAAGAGCAGGAAGAGAAACAATGCCGGGGAGGTAAAGCTCGATATCCTCGCATCCAGGGTCGCAAACAGGATGTGCAGGGAAGCTGCTGAGAATTCCTTTCTCGGACACTGGAACCTCAGGGGCGAAAAACCTTATCAGAGGTATGCCTTTGCAGGCGGGTATGACCATATATCGGAAAACGCCTTCGGGGAATGGTCATCCGACAGCTATGAAGTATCATCCTCCGTCATACTCTCAAAGATGCAGGCCGGACATGCCACCTTTATGGCAGAAAAGCCGCCATATGACGGGCACAGGAAAAACATCACTGAAAAATCCCATAATTTCGTCGGTATTGGTTATTTCCTGTCAGGGAAGCAGTTCAGGTATTACGAAGAGTTTATCGACAGATATCTTGATTTTGAAGATGTACCTTCAGCAACTGCTTCTGAAAAGCAAATCCACATTACCGTCAGAACAAGACCGGGTGAATATTTATACTACCTGGTTGCCTACAGGGAGGGATTCCCGCAACCCCTGACAGTTGAACAGATTAACAGGAAAGGAAGTTATGAGGATTTCACGGCTGAGCAGTACTTATCAATGCCTGCATGGGATCTTGCCTCTTTCAGAAATGGGCAGGAATACAGGATCCCTCTGACATTCTCAAAAGAGGGGCTGTACTATATCCAGATTTATACAGATAAGAGGGAAATTACAGGTCCGGCGTCCGTAAATACAAAGGGCAAAGTGCCCTGCAGCGGGATTGTGATCAAGGTCAGATAGGTCATACTTAAAACGATCATTCGGCCATTTCTGAAATATCAGTCTGTCTCATTTTATTCCGAAGATTCATGAGAGGGAATTGTAAATGTGAGCACTCTTCCGCCGTCCGGCTTGTTTTCCTCAGAAATTTTTCCGCCGAGCATTGAGGCAAATTCCCTGCTAAGCAACAAACCCGGCTCTGATGTTTTTTCGCTGATTTCTCCCGATCCGGGCTGTTCCTGCTCCATGGGAAGAGGGCCCACATTCTTTTCATCTCCCATTACACTGGCGGAATAGCTGACTGAAATAATTTCCATCCTCTCCCCGATCTCGCAGCTAACCATTATTGACCCTGGCTTCATGGTGAATTTCAAGGCATTGGCCATCATGTTCCGTAAAATGGAGCTTAAAATTTTTTTATCGCTGCTAACCTTCCGGCATGAATCAACATGTACTGTTATGTTCAATCCATCCATATGGCCAGGGCCGCATAACAGGGAAAGGTTTTCATCAATAATTCTTTTCAGATCAACCGGAGAAGGTTTTATTATCACGGAGCCGGTCTTTAGCATTGTCCAGTCGAGCAGATTCTGCAGCATGAGGTAACCGCTTCGAGCCGCATCATTCATTATCTGAAGAAGGTCCATGATCTTTTCGGGGCTCATCCTGCTGATATTGCCGGCCAGGAGCTCTGTCGAGCCAAGCAGGACTGTGAAGGGATTTTTCAGATCATGAGCGATTTTTTTAAGAAACCGGTCCCTGTTGTCTGTCGTGGCCTCATCACTTTTTTCGCTTTTCAGAATGGCTTCCGGCTCAAGGTGCTTATACAGGAGATCCCGGATCAACCTCCTGTCGATTACATGTTTTACAGACCTCAGCAGGTAACCGGCTGACATCTCCGGCTTTAAAATGTAATCGTCCGCACCTTCCCGGAGGGCTTCGAGAGCTTCTTCCTCAGTTTCCGTCCCCGTCATAATTATAATGGGAGGGCAGGCGGGCATAGCGCAGAGACTTTTAAGGGCATCCAAACCTCCCCCTTCGGGAAGTGCCATGTCAAGCAGTATGACATCACATCTATTGCTGTTACATTCCTTAATGGCTTCACCGGTCGTATTCACCTGCTTTGCTCTGAATGCTATTCCTGATGATCCCAGGATCTCTCTGACCCGGGCAAAATCATCAGTATCAGATCCTATATGCAGTATTGTCAGAGACAGACCGGGCGGACAGATGGCTGCGTAGAACTGACTGTTTCTCTTTGTTGATTCCATTGTACCTATATTTACAGATCCAATAAGTTTCAATGGATCCGGAACAAACATAAAATACCGGAAAACAGAGCCGGGCCTTAATAAAGGCAGATCCCTGCTCACAAATACCCAAAAGGCTTTTAATGAATTTCTGGTAAAATTAAGTAATTTTAAAGAAAAATTGTCTGGCGGATTATATTTGGATAATTTTTGGTTATTAAATGATCCAGTGAAAGATGAAGGTACTGCTTGTTGAGGATGATTCTAAAATTTCTTCATTTGTCAAAATCGGCCTCGAAAGCCATGATATTGTTGTGGACGTGGCGTATGACGGTAATATAGGTGAGGAACTAGCAGTAACAAAAAATTATGATGTCCTTATAATAGATATTATTATCCCCGGCATTTCAGGATATGATTTATGCAAAAGCATCCGGAACAGGAATCTTCAGACTCCCATCATTCTGCTTACCTCACTCGATTCCGTGGAGGATAAGGTGAAGGGGTTCGAATCAGGGGCTGATGATTATCTTACAAAGCCATTCAGCTTCCAGGAGCTTCTGGCAAGGGTCAATGCATTGAACAGAAGGAATCGTGACACGCTTATCAGGCCTGTTCTTAAAATTGCCGATCTGGAAATGGATTCGGCGACCCGGACCGTAAAAAGGGATGGCAGCATAATCAGCCTTACAGCTACGGAATTCAAAATACTGGAGTTCCTCCTGGAGCACAGGGACACGGTTCTCGACAGGATTATTATCTCAGAAAAGATCTGGGGATATTCATTTAATTCGGGCACAAATAAAATTGATGTCCATATAAATTCGATCAGAAATAAAATTGACAGAAATTTTGACCGCAAGCTTATCCATACAAGGAAAGGCTTTGGCTACCTGATAAGTGAGGATACATAATGACTCTGACCGGGCTGGCAATCATCATGGATCTTCCGGCATACCTTTTTTACTAAAATGTTTTCTGATCAATTCCTCAAGGATAAAACCACTGTATGGCTTGGGCAAAAAATCGTTTATCCGTATATCTGCAGCGTCGTCGGAAATCTCATGGAGGCTTTCAGCCGATTCGGCTATAATAACAACCTGCTCATTTAACAGCCTGATTTGCCTGCACGCTTCAAGTCCGTTCATGTCCGGCATATTGAAATCGATAAGGATCAGGTCGGTATCTGGATTTTCCCTGTACTGCTGAACCGCGACGGCACCGCTGTCAGCGTAGATTATTTCCCGGCTGTACTTCTGAATCATGGTTCCGAGTATCATTCGCACAGGTGCCTCATCATCGGCAATAAGGATTTTAAGATTATCAACAACCGGGATATTCAGCGTGTGCCTGTTTAAATTACCTCCATTATAATCTGACCGTACCGGCAAACTGAAATAGAAAGCAGACCCTTTGCCTTCTGTGCTTTCCACCCAGAGCCTGCCTCCATGTTTATTTACAAAATCCTTTATGAGGAGAAGACCAAGGCCGGTTCCTTTTTCACCTGCAGTACCCGGAGTGGAATGATTATGTGCAATGTCAAACAATTTATTTAATCGCGGTGCCTCTATTCCAATACCGTCGTCTGAAACCGAAATAACCAGGGTTGAATCCAGCCGTTGGGCCTTGATCCTGACAACTCCCTTGCTGAAGGTGAACTTGATGGCATTTGAAACAAGATTCCTGAGGATCGCCTTCAGCATACCATCGTCAGCTATTACGCTAATCTCCTCCATGCAGACACATTCAAGCCTTATCTTTTTCCCCTCCGCGATAGGGGAAAGAGAATCCATTATTTCATAACAGACATCCCTTATATTAAGCTTTACAGGCTCGAACGGAATTTTGCCCGTTCTGATCCTCGACCATTTCAGAAGGTCCTCCAGCAAATTATACGTAGTATGAGTAGCTCTATTTAACTCATTCAGCAGCGCCTGCATCTCATGGGATTGAGACTCCCTGAATTTTTCTGACAACAACTCGGTATAACCAAGAAGAACGCTGAAGGGATTTCGAAGATCATGGGCCAGGGTCGATATGAAGAGATCTTTATCACTGTTAAGCTGGTGGGATTGTTCAAGCTGATTGTAGGCTGTCTTGAGCTCATTGAGTACGGCCAGTACCTTCTCCTCGGCCTGTTTGCGGTCGGAGATATCTATCATGCTCAGATCGCCATTTCTGCCGTCAGCCGAAAGGTGGCCAACAAGAATTGCATGCAGGTCGGGCTTATAGAGGTTTGATATAACAACTTCGCACGATTGCCTCTCCCCTCTTCCGAATAATTCATGAAGAAAACCGGAAAAAGCTGTCCTGCTCTCTTCAGTGAGATATATTCCAAGCTGGCTGTTCACTATCAGGTTCCTGTTCTTGCCAAGCATCGTGGCTGCTGACAGGTTCAATCCCAGGATCTTACCATCTCCCGAGATTGTCAGAAAACCTGTAGGGGCAAAATCATATAATTCTGCATATATCTCAATATTTTTTTCCAGTTGCTCCCTTGCCTGCAGGAGGTCGCTGTTCTGAATTTCAAGTTCAACCTTGTACTCAGAAAGCTCATGGCCAAGCTTCAGAATATCCTCTTCTGACGACACAGAGCCTGATCCGGATTCCTTTTCTTTCAGAAGCTCATCAGCTCCGGGAGGCTGAATCACGTCTCCGGTAATTAGTCCTTTCACCTTTTTCAACTTTCACAAAAATTAAGTTGCTGAAACATCCTTCTTACAACCTTGAATCCGGTCCTGTTTGTTGCCACAGCAAACTATTCTCCCTGATTTAACATTTCACATCATATAAAGTTAAATCGAAGCAACGGAACAGGAATTATTGCAATCAAAATTTTGCACGCTCAACCGGTTATATATTCTATCCCTACATTATAAACAGGAGCCCTGATCCAAAGTCAGTTATCCAAATAAGTTACGTCAGTTACCTCACAGCCTGCATGCAATTGTCGTGCCACGACCTGCAGCCATAAATTTAAAGCATACTGCAGCAATAGGAAATTTTATTGTTATTTTGTTCCTTCTATAAGGAAATAGTTCCTCATAGAACAATTGCAATGAGATTAATTTAAACCAGGGTTACAATTGTCAATGATCAAAACTGGATTCAAGGCACCTGTCAGCAATATGCTGCTTGTCATCTGCCTCGCGACTTCTCCCGTGAAAGGGCAGATCTTTCAGGATGCCGCCTCATTGAAACTCGTCAAAGCCGGTATCGACAGCATATATAACGGACAGTTTGATTCTGCACTGGAGATTTACAGTAAGATCCATCGGTCTTATCCATCATGCCCTGTAGTTGTTTTGTTTAAAGGGATAATCACATACTGGAGAAATTATCCGTTGCTGGCAACGTCACCTGAACGGTTTGCCTTCCAGGATGATATGAACCGGTGCATCGACATTTGCGAGAAAAACACCAATCCATCATATAAGGCCGAGTATTTGCTTGCAAATCTATGTGCAAGGGGGCTATTGCTTACCTTCTACGCGGATAATGACATGAAAAATGAAGTATATCCCATTGTAAGAAGTACTTACAGGCACGTGCGGACTTCATTTGATTATACTTCCGAATATTCTGATTTTTATTTTTTTACCGGCTTGTATAATTACTACCGGGAAGTTTATCCCAGGGAACATCCGGTATACAGGCCTCTGGCTTTTCTCTTTCCCAGGGGGAACAGGGAGAAGGGTCTTGAAGAGCTTCTGATCGCAGCAAGGAACTCGATATTCTTCAAGGCTGAAGCTTATTCGCTGCTCTCATATATCTACATAAGCTATGAGGATAACTACCTAAAGGCGATTTACTTCAGCACTTACCTGCACGATCTTTACCCTTACAATCCTGAATACCTGGGAGATTATGTCAAGAACCTCCTGCTGATGAAGAAATACGATGAAGCCGAGAAAATCACCAATTCCCCGCTTCATGCTGACAATGCATTTTGCAGTGCCCAGAGTGTATTTTTCACAGGTCTGATACTGGAAAAAAAATACAATGATTTTGAAAGCGCCTCAAGGTACTATAGCAGGACAATAAAAGAAATGGCTTCATTCGGAGCTTTCGGCAACGAATATACTGCCTATGCCTATTTCGGGCTGAGTCGCATCAGCGGATACAGGGGGGACAGGGAGCACAGAAATTACTACCGCAAGCAGGCATTGAGGCTGGCAGACCTGAAAAAGATTGACTTCGACTGATAAACCTCAGCCAGAGGCCCCGAAAATTTTGCTATATTGCATCTGGGTGAACATGAACAATGCTTTATGGCAACTATCTTAAGCATCTCTCTGCATTTCGATTACTTTCCTCTTATGGTAGTGATGGGGCTGGCCTGGCTTATCCCCATGGTTCTGTCATTGCTCAGAACAAAAAGAGTCCCCGCTGTGATAGCAGAAATCATAATGGGTTATATTGCCGGCAGGCTCCTCCTTGCAAATGCTTCCCCTGAGAGCATTAACATACTTGAATTTCTTGGTCTTACAGGATTCATTTTTCTTATGTTCCTGAGCGGGCTGGAGATAGATATGGACCAGGTTACGGGCTCTTTTCCCCGTAAAAGGATAAATCTCTCACGGGTATTGAAAAATCCTCTGCTTACCGCTGCGATCTATTTCTGCATTACCCTCCTTCTCTCCTATCTGCTTGCAGTATTTTTGTCTGGGATGGTCAATATCAAAAACGACTGGTATTTCTCCCTTATAATGGTAACAACTTCAGTCGGCATCATACTGCCCGTTATAAAGACCAGGGGCGAGGCAATGACAACCTTTGGGCAAATGGTGATAATAATCGCTGCCATTGCCGACATACTGAGCATAATCCTTTTTACTTTCACAGCCTACATCCTGAAGAATGGCTTCAGAATTGAGATTATGTTCATTTTGTTCCTCTTCGCATTTTTTTATATCCTTTACTGGACGGGCAACAGATTCAGAAATATTTCAATCCTTAAAAAGATATCTTTCCAGCTTTCCCATGCTGCGTCTCAGCTGAGCATCCGGGGCACAATACTGCTACTCCTTATCTTTGTTGTCATCAGCCAGTATATAAGCCATGAAGTAGTTTTGCTGGGAGCTTTTCTCAGCGGGATCCTTCTTTCAATGTTTCTTCATAAGGGAAGATCGCTGCTTATGATAAAGCTGGATGGCATGGCTTATGGATTTTTCATTCCAATTTTTTTCATAATGGTCGGAGTCAAATTTGATCCCTCTTCCCTCGGGGAATTTAAAATGACCCTTATCCCTTTTCTGCTGCTGCTGTTCATCTCCCTCTTTTCAATAAAACTGATCCCTTCTGTATTGCTGATCAGGCAATTCGGAACGAGGAAGGCACTGTCTGCCGGTTTTCTTCTGTCATCGCGTTTAAGTCTTATTATTGCAGCATCCGCCATTGGTCTTGAGCTTGGGGTTATATCTCCGGGCACAAATGCCAGCTTTGTGATAATGGCAGTTGCAACATGCTTCCTGGGGCCTGTTCTGTACAATTCACTGAACAGCAAAGATGGCGAGCCGGCCGGGAAAACAATTATTGTAGGCGGCAGCAGCAAGGGAGTTTTGCTTGCCCGCAGGCTGAATATGCACGGTAAGGATTCGGTCATTATTGAGCGCGACAGGGTCAGGTACAGGGATCTCTGTTCCAAAGGGCTGAAGGCTGTCCAGTCAGACGGGCTGGACCCGGTTACTTACAGGAATTTAAAAATGAGGGCTTCCAGCTACATAATTGTAGAGACCGGATCGGATGAGATGAATATTTCAATTTGCGCAATGCTGCGAAAGGAATATAACCATGATAAAATAATATCACTTTCGAACAATAAGGAGGTGGAAAGAAATTTCAGGAACCTGAATGTGGAGACTGTTGATGTAAGGAGGGTAATGGCTACAACAATTGAGAACCTTATTGTAAGGCCTGGCACCTATCATGCCCTTGTCGAGACATTTGAGAATTTCAGCGTCGAGGAGATCCCTGTAATCAATGCATCAATTGACGGACACAAGGTAAGGGAAATCACATTCCATAAGGATGCGATACTCATAATGGTAAAAAGGGGGACCAATCTTTTCATTCCGCACAGTGAAACATATCTGCGGACAGGAGATATTGTCAATATCCTTGGAACTGATTCCGCCCTTGAGGATACGAGGGAAAAACTAAGGTAACCGGTGCTTCAGCAACCGGTTGCAGATCCAAGGTCAATGCCGGAGACAGATAATGCTGCGTCAATACTGCACAGTGAATGGTCTATTCCTCCAGGCGCCTTACCTTGCTGAGACGCCTGACGAACCTCTCTTCGTTCTTAAACCTGGCATTTAGAAAGAGCCCTACCAGTTCATGAGAGAGGGCAAAGCCGGTTATCCTTCCTCCAAGGCACATAATATTCATATCGTCATCCTCCACTCCCTGGTGAGCAGAGAATGGATCGGTTATAAGAGCAGCCCTGGCACCTGCAACCTTATTGGCAGCAACACAGGCTCCGACGCCGCTGCCGCATATGGCCAGTCCCCTGACCACTTCACCCCTTACAACTGCACCGGCAAGAGGTATAACAAAATCGGGATAATCGTCGCCCTGCATCAATTCATGTGCTCCGAAATCAACAACCTCGTAGCCTTCGGAAATAAGCATCTCCTTGAGTTGTTCTTTCAGCTCGAATCCGCCATGATCAGCAGCAATGCCAATTCTCTTCACTGCAGCCTGCCGACCGGAAATTTCCCGATCTTCTCCTTTTTCTGTTTCCATTTCTATCTGATTAATCCTTTTCAAACTGATCTGCAGGCATTGGCCAGTGGTGGCCATTATCGAGCAACCTGTCAGCCGATGCGGGGCCCCATGATCCGGCCGGATAATTGGGGAAATCTGCGGGAGGATTCTTTAACCACTCAGCAAGCACAGGCATTAATATTTTCCATGCAGCCTCAACCTGATCGGCACGCATAAAGAGAGTCGCATCATTCTGCATCACATCCCAGAGCAGGGTTTCATATGCATCGGGTATTGGCGTGTTGAAACTTTCATTGTAATTGAATCTCAGGGTCACGGGACGCAGCTGGAGTTTCGTTCCCGGCTGCTTTGCCTGAAAATTGATTATTATACCCTCATCAGGCTGGATTGAAATAACAAGGCTTGATGATTGCCAGTCGATTATAGCTTCCTGGGGGAAGGAATTGTGAGGCACGGCCCGGAATTGAATTGCGATTTCAGATACCTGCCTTGGCAGACGTTTTCCTGTACGAAGGTAAAAAGGCACATCCTGCCAGCGCCAGTTATCCACATAAAGCTTCAGAGCAACGAAGGTCTCCGTTACTGATGAGGGTGAAACGCCGGCTTCCCTTCGGTATCCCTTTACTGTATTCCCGCCGGATGAACCTTTCCCGTATTGCCCCCTGACAGTCATTTTTCTTACCATTTTACCCGGCATTGGCCTTATTGCATGAAGCACGTCGACCTTTTTATTCCGGATCTCATCTGCATTGAAGGAGACCATAGGCTCCATTGCAACAAGACAAAGCAACTGCATCAGGTGATTCTGCACCATATCGCGCAGAGCACCAGCCTTCTCATAATATCCGCCCCTGTGCTCCACCCCAAGATCCTCCGCAACGGTTATTGTCACATAATCAACATAACGCCGGTTCCAGATCGGCTCAAAAAGCGGGTTTGCAAACCGGAAGGCAAGAATGTTCTGCACAGTTTCCTTTCCGAGGTAATGATCGATCCTGTAGATCTGGGATTCATTGAAGCTGGCTGTGAGGATCCCATTGAGCTTCAGGGCCGATTCAAGGTCGTAGCCTATAGGCTTTTCAATCACTATCCTCGACAGTTTCCTGTCCCTTGCCAGGCCTGCTTCGCTCAGGTGCCCTGGTATTTCCCCGAACATCACTGGTGGTGTGGCCATATAAAATATAAGCTGGGCTTTTGTTTTCCATTCTTTTTCAAGAAGGCCGCACTGGTCTTTCAAAGCTTGGTAGATCTCAGGTTTTGTAAAATCACCCTTCCTGTAATAGATATGGTTTGAAAAGGCTGACCATCCCTTTTCCTCCACTTTTCCCCTTCTCGAAAATTTCTCAATCCCGTCACGAAAGCGCTCGCGTAATTCACTATCGCTGATATCGATCCGATCGAGTGCTATCAAAGAGAAAAAAGGAGGCATGCCTACATCCTGAAACAGGTCAAAGAGCGATGGCACAAGCTTGCGCCATGTAAGATCTCCCGAACCGCCAAATATGGCGAAGATGGTTGGTTTCAGATGTTCCTTTGCGTTCATTGAAAAATATTTTTAAGGATAATGTCCAGGTACTCTGGCTGGCAGGATACCTGCTGTTAAGGCAGGGCCGCTCCTGCTTCCCTCTGGGAGACCTGGTTTCGCTTAATTCTCTTTTTTAGTCGGAACAATATACAAGGGAATTGTTGTATTGTGCAGCACCTTTTCAGTGACACTGCCCATAAGTATATTCTCAAGCCATTTGCGGCTGTGAGATCCGAGGACAATCAGATCGGCATTCACTTCCCTGGCTGCCAGCAATATGGCATCAGCATAATCGCCCTCCTTCACGATGGTCTGAATTGTATCATCCTCCAGGTGCATCCTGATCTTATCGAGAAACAGCAGCGATGCCTCCTTCAGTCCATCAATGCTTTCAAGCTGCACGGGATTTACATCTATATAGCCCGAAAATCCCATTACGGGGGAATATCCTGCTGAAGCGTAAAACATGGGATCCGTGACAACGTGCAGCAATGTTGCCTCTGCATTCATTGACCGTGACAGCCAATAGCCTGCCTCGGCTACTTTCTGGGATGTCGGATTGTAATCGAGGGCTATAAGCACTTTTGAAATTTTGTTCCTGTTCATTGTGTAGGAGTATTAATTATTATTGTTCATTTCAGCCGTTTTAAGATTCCCTGAGCCTCCTGCGGCCGGTCAGGAGCACTGGCAGGCCTTGTTCCTCCGGCTATCTGGGATTGAAGGCACCAAGGGTCCATATATCCTCAGCAATTATCCGAAGACGATAATTAGGAAACAAAAGGACCGGGATGTGGGATTTGTTTATCATCTGGTGGGCAAAAGAGCCAAGCAGTAAATTTGAGGCGCTCTTTTCCTGTTCAGTCATTATGGAGATAAGATCAGCATTTACTGACTTTGCATAATCAAGTGTCAGGTCTGTAAGATTGCTTCCCTGTAGATTGTTTATTGTACACGGAACATTATTTTTTTCGAGATAACCTGCTACCTGACCTGCATATTGCAGCAGCTTCCTGTTAATGCTTTTCAGGTTCGAAAGGTGTATTGTAAGCAGGTGAATTTCTGCATTGAATAATTTTGCAAGCTCAACCGTATAAGGAACCTTTTCACGTGTCTGAAATGTAATATCGAGTGGCAGGACAATCCTGCTGAAATGGCTTGAAACAGGGGCTTTTCTGACAGTTATGACAGGGTTCGTCGAATGTGAGGTTATCTTGTATGCATTGCCTCCGATGAACAACTCCTCAAAGCCGGAGGTGCCGTGGGTGGAAAGCACGGTAAGCGGATCTTCGCAGCCAGCCGCCAGATTCTCAACCTCCTTGAAAACCTGGCCCGCAGCAACAGTGTAATTAAGGCTTCCCCTGAAAGAGTCTTTGGCGGCATAACGCTGTCGTACCTCCTCAAATCTTTTGTTTGCATTTCTGAGAGCAGTTTCTTCCTGACCCGGATTCTCGCCGGTGTCTTTTGCAATTACATGAACCATGAGGATACCGGATCCTGTTTTTTTTGCCAGCATCACAGCCAGATTCAATCCGTTAAAAGATTCCTCCGAAAAATCAAGAGGAACAATAATTGTTTTCATACTTTCTTGTTTAATTTTCAAAATATAATGAAATCTCGTTTGATTTTCTTCAGGGTTTCCAATATCGTCTGTGCAAGGAGATCATTTTGTTTTTGATGAAGGTGCCGGGCAGGAAGGATCAGCATTAGCGGAACCTGCTTTCCTGGAGTCCTTTATGCCGCCCTGACAGAAGTTCAATTGCGCGGGCGGCTTCCACCGGGGCAGTCTCTCCCAGGCCGTGGCTATCCTCAAGGCTCATGAGCAAAGGCTTGATTTCATTCTTTTCCTCCTCATCAAGCAGGTTTATCAGAACATGATGTATCCCCTTGTTGAAAAAAAATGAGCTTTTCCCGTCACGAACTGATTTCAGCAGGGGCGTAATACTCCTTCTTCCTGTTTTTATCAACCCCTCAGCCGCAATCCATCTTATTTCAAATACATTGTCATCGAGCAGTTGTATGAAGAAGGGAATCGACCTTCTGTCGGCTATTAGTTCAACAATCCTGGCAACCTCCTCTCTCAGGAGGTCATTTTCTGAAGTCAGAAGACCGTGCATCAGGGGTATGACGGCTTTACCCATTTGTACAAGGGCATTCCTGTCTTCAATTTTCTGTCTGAGGTCCTTTGTGTCAAGCGATCCCCTGATGAGATCAGCCATTTTGGCCGGTAAGTCTCTGAGGGCAATATCGATTTCTGAAATATCACTTTTTTTCATTGCCTTTCCCTCTGGAATTGAATAATTTGTTTTAAGCATAACATTCTTAATCCTTCTTTGTTTGCTTTCACCGGCGTGGCTGCCGGATGCCGGCAGCCACGCCATAACTACCTGTTTATTTCCTTAAGATAGACATCCATTTGCGGAAATGGGATAACGATTTTGTTTTCCATGAATTTCCGGTTAATAATTCTCCTTATGTCACTTTTGACCTTTTCTATCCTGAATACATTGTCGCTGTAGAATAAAAGCTGGAAATCAAGGGAGGAGTTGCCAAAATCGGCGAGCCTGGCTTCAATAAGGTCCTTGTCGGTTATATCCTGGTGTTCGAGGGCGCTTTCCTCAAGCACCTTTATAACCAGGTCCACATTGCTTCCGTAGGCGACCCCGACATTTATGCTGAATCGTGTTTTCTTTGACTGGTGGCTCCAGTTGATAACCTTATTGGTTGTAATCTGCGAATTGGGGAGAATTACAATAATATCGTTCCTGTTCAGTCCCCTTGATGTCCTTAGTCCTATCTTCTGAATGATGACTACATCGCCGTCAATTTCAAGTACATCACCGATTCGTGTTGTTCCCTCGAGAAGCAGGATAATACCCGATATGAAATCATTGAATGTTTGCTGCAGGCCAAGTCCCACACCCACCAGCAAGGCTGCCGAACCAGCTATCAGAACTGTAATCCTGATCCCGAGTGTCTCAAGGATAAGGCTTATCGAGACAATCCACAGGAGATATCTTACAATCTGGAATAGTGAATATAAACTGCTGTGGTCTAGCTTCTTGAACCGCCGCTTCCTGAAGACAGCTATTCTGATCATTCGCACCATGATTGTGGTAGTAAGATAAATCAGCACCACGATCAATACAGTATAGACCCTGAGTTCATGGTTGCCGATTTTCAGGAGCACCAGATCGAGTATTTTGTCAATAATTTCCATTGTCATTCCACATATCAGTTAAGATTTCATTATTGAATCACACGCCATTCCTTACATATTCTTCATACAATCCTTTAAAGAAGGATCGTGCATTTATACCGAGATCCCTGTTCCTGTACCCTCCCTCCTGGATAAACAGAGTAGGCAGCTGCAGTCCGGCTATCATTTTGCCGTTCATTGTAAAATCCCTGGCACCGAGCGTCCATGTTCCTGTCGGATCGCCTTTGGCCGTGTCGAGCCCCAGGGCCACAACAAGAAAATCGGGCCTGAATTTTTTGATAATGTTAAGCGCCTGCCCCAGTGTTTTGCGATACTCCTCACCATTGATCTCCTGTTTTAAGGGGAAATTGTGATTAAAGCCAAAACCTGAACCGGAGCCCTTCTCATCCCTGAATCCCGAGAAATAGGGATAAGCAAATGCAGGGTGACCGTGGATTGAAACCGTTAAAACGTCGCTTCTGCCGTAGAATATCTGCTGTTGTCCGTTCCCATGATGGTAATCCACATCCAGGATTGCCACAGTGCCATATTTGCTGAGATAATTTGCGGCAATAGCAGCATTGTTAAAGTAGCAGAAGCCTCCGAATGTCATGTTTTCAGCATGATGCCCGGGAGGCCGTGTGAGGGAATAGACGAGCAGGCTCCCTTCAAGGATGGCATCGGCTGCTGAAAGGGAGCAATTCACGCCCCATCTTGCTGCCAGAAAAGCATTCATATTCAGAGGCGTAAAAGTATCAATGCAGTAGTATCCGGCCCTGACCGACAGTTCCCTGGGTGGCTTTGTGAGGTTCCGTATGGGAAAAACGTAGGGATATACCGATTTCCCCGCTTCAAGCCCGGCACAAACTGCCTGGAAATACCTGAAGTAGCCCCTGTCATGCACCTCCAGGATAAACCTGTCGGGATACTCCCGCACCTTCGCTTCAGATATTATTCCAAGCCTGGATATCTCCCGCATGATTGTTTTTACCCTGACAGGAGATTCCACATAGCCTACCTCCTTTATATGGTGAATCTGATGGCGGTCGTTTACAAACAGTTTGATCTTTATGTTGCTGTTTTTTACTATTTTGCCCT
The DNA here is from genome assembly GCA_963756885.1 of uncultured Bacteroidales bacterium. Classification (GTDB taxonomy): domain Bacteria; phylum Bacteroidota; class Bacteroidia; order Bacteroidales; family VadinHA17; genus LD21. The sequence continues at coordinate 1,071,063 of CAVWPG010000016.1, read as the reverse complement.
CCTCCTCCCTGGGTTTGCCATACCGCGGCTCCCTCAGTTTAACCGGATCCTCCCTGACACTGTTTACAACCATATTCACATAATCGGGAGGACAGTATGCCCCGTATTTGCGGGTCAGAATAGCCCTGTACACTTTTTTAAGTTCTGCAGCGCTAAGCTTGCGACCGGTGCCCAGATCGTCATACATCAGATATGGAGGACAGTCATCGCCCTCATTTACAGTGGTCTCATAGCTTGTATTTATTATAGGATAGGCACCAAAACGCTCATAGAAGGCAAGCCTTTTCTGATTTTGAACTATATATGACTTGTCGCGGCACAGGGAAGGATCGTCAGGCAGGCATTCATAAAAAAGACCGATCGTATCGGGCGATGCCGCCTCTTCCCGTATCCTTTCGTAGATCGATCCTCCAACGCCTGAGGTCGGCTGTCCGGGAGTTACAGCCAACAGGTCAAGATAACAGAATTTCAGGTCCGACATATACATCAGGATTGCAAAACCCCTTATATTGCCTCGAAAGTCGTCAGCCAGGACAACAGTTGTATGGTACCTGCTTGTAACGGGATCTGTCATGTGCCCCGAAATATCATCGATCTGAGCCTCACGTATCCCCGGGAACTGGATCCTGATTATATCCCTGATCTTCTCCATTGCCTGCAGGTTTCCCTGTAAGTTGGGGTTTGTTATTTTTCTTATCCTGAACATTCAGCCTTCGTTTTGGTATACTAAATAAATATTTTTAAGGAATTGAAGAATTCATGCAGATTTTCTCCTGATCATAATTTTAGTTTTCTGCCTGCGCAGAACCTGCTGGAGAGTCCTGACGGCAACCAGAACTGATTTTTCATAGCTTTCACTGTTTTTCTTCACGAAATGATTGTCGCCGCGAACGGAGAGATTGATCTCGCAAAACTGGTTTTTCGGATTTCCCGCCGCCCCTTCGAAAAGGTTCACATCAGCTCTTAAAATAGAAGGGTCCTGTTCAAAAAGCTTTGACACTTTTTCATTAACAAATTCTTCAAGCTTTGCACTTGCTTTGAATTGTACGCTCTGAAATACTATTTTGCCCATGTCTGCAGATTTAAGTAAATACTAATCATCGTTCCTGTTCTCTATATCACCCTGCATTTCAGTTTATGAAGAATCATCCGAAGCAGGGAATGATTTTATCTTTGATTTCATTATTGCCGGAATTAAGTCAGACGTTGCCCGGATTAAAGCCAAGGCTTCTGAAATTTTTCGGAGTTACACCCACTGCCTTCTTAAAATACCTTCCGAAATATGAGTTATCCTTAAAGCCAAGCTTATAGCTGATCTCTGCAATATTAAGGCCGGAGTGGATCAGTAACCGTTTAGCCTCGAGTACCATCCTTTCCTGAATAATTTCACTGACTGTCTTTAGATAGTATTCCTGGCAAAGTGCATTCAGATAATTTGGAGTAATGTTCAGCTCACGAGCATAATCCTTTGTTGTCCTGAATGTAACAAACCTGCTGTTGACAGCGTTCCTGAATTCATTCATCAGTTGCCGCTTCTGTCCTGAATCGAATCCCGGGCCTGAGAGGATTGAATTCCTGCGGTACATCAGGATCATCACTTTCAGGGTGAGACAAATAATTTCCCTCGCATTCTTCCGGGAGCTGTCAAATTCACTGAACAGGATGCCGAAAAGTGAATTCCAGTTATTTATCTCTTCCAGGTCAACTCTGATAAATGGTGTAATTTCACCCGATAGCGTCTGATCGCTTTTTAATTCAGGGTTGCCGGTATAGATAAAATTATAAAATGAATCTGTGAATTGTACCATTATGCACTTTAACTTGTCAACCCGGGTCCAGTTCCAGACCTTATACTTCTCAATAAGGAAGATCCTGTTTGAAAGAGCAACAAATTCATCAAAATCAATATGAAGCACACTATTGCCGTCAAGGACCCAGATAATGTAATTCAGCTTCCCGCTTACCGAAGTATCAACACTTCCTGAATTCATTTCATTAACATTCAGGATATTAAAACCATCAAGATTACAATTGTCTGAAATATCTGGCTGATTATTAATCATTATAGCTTTACTAATAGTTGTATAATACCATAAAGATAGTGTATTTCCTTCAGGATACAATGTAACAAATTCCTCAGGTTATGGTACTATTCAACTGCCAGGATATTTTTCGCGATGTGTGATGTCAGAGAGTCGTGCAGTCACATGCATATCGGGGCAGGAATTCCTACACGAGGCATGAAACCATATCTCTTTTCCGGAGGCAGGGATTGAAAGTCAAATCTGATCCCGTATCTATTTCGGATTCATTGCCGTTAGTAGTTGCTGCTTAATATTATTTATATTTGTATTTCAGGAGAGGCTAAAACCTGTATCTGATAACTTCTGAAAAGCTCAGTCAAAAAGTAACCTGCTTATGAAAAATTTTGACACAGAAATAAGGCTTGCCCGTGAGATGAGTCTAATGGATGCAACCCTTATAGGTGTTGGGGCTATGATTGGAGCCGGGATCTTCGTGCTTATCGGGATCGCGGCCGGTGTAGCAGGGCCGGGCCTTTTGCTGACCTTTCTGCTCAATGCTGCAATTGCCCTCTTGACTGCTATGTCTTACGCCGAACTGGGCTCATGCTATCACGATGCAGGAGGCGGTTACCTTTGGGTGAAGGAGGGTCTGCCCAAATGGAATGGCTTCCTTTCCGGGTGGATGAGCTGGTTCGCGCATGCAGTGGCATGCAGCCTTTATGCGTTGGGATTTGGGGCATATTTCGAACATGTGCTCGCGGAATTTTCAATAGTAATGCCTCACTGGGGCTTTTTATCGCCACAGAAGATACTTGCAGCAGGTACGGCCATGCTGTTTGCCTACGTTAATTTCAGGGGAGCATCGGAGACAGGGAAGATAGGGAATCTCGTTACGGTGACCAAAATAATAATTTTAATGATCTTCATTGGTTTCGGTCTTGAAATGATAATCAGGCAGGGTGACTGGCAGTCAACCTTCAGACCCTTCCTGCCGAATGGCTTCAGTGGAGTCTTCAAGGCAATGGGTCTCACTTTCATTGCTTTCCAGGGCTTTGAGGTTATTTCCCAAAGCTCAGAGGAGATCAAGAATCCCAAGAAAAACATACCCAGGGCTGTATTTCTCTCACTGATAATTGTTGTTCCGATATATCTGCTTGTAGCCATAACTGCCCTTGGTACCGTACGGCCTGACAATGGCATGACCCGGTGGGATTTTCTTGCAAGCCAGAAAGAGATTGCTCTTGTCAATGTTGCCAGGAATTTTTTTGTTGGTGGCGGTGTTTTGATACTTGTCGGAGGTCTGATCTCAACAATTTCGGCACTGAACGCCACAATTTACTCTTCGTCGCGCGTGGCCTTCGCCATGGGGCGCGACAGGAATTTCCCCTCCTTCTTCGGCAAGGTTCACCCTAAGAACTTTACCCCACAATGGGCCATTCTTGTCTCGCTGGTTATTGTAATTGCTATGGCTGTATCCCTTCCGATTGAAGATGTTGCAAGTGCAGCCGATATAATGTTCCTGCTTCTTTTCCTTCAGGTAAACCTGGCCATGATAAGGCTCAGGAAAAAAAGGCCTGACCTGGACAGGGGCTATAAGGTGCCCCTTTTCCCATATCTATCTATAGCCGGTATCCTGCTGCTGCTGTTCCTTGCAATCTACATGTTCAAGTACAGCATCATGGCATGGATAGTTACGATTATCTGGAGTGCTATCGGACTGACTGTATACCGCTTCTATGCCTCGAAGCGTGAAATTGAACATATCCGGAAGATCCGGACGCTCGAGCAGATCTCCAAGAAAGAGTATAACCTGCTTGTTTATCTGTCGGATAAAAGCAATATCAGGAGCATTTCGCAGGTAGCATTCGCTATTGCGAGGAAACACAGCGCCAATGTGATCTTCCTCTGCATAATAGAATTGATGGAAGACAAGAGGCTTCGTGACGGGATCGGGCTTGCAGGCAGGGCCGATGAGCTGATTCGTGAGGCAAGGGAGCTGTCGGAGGAATCCGGAATACCTTCCAGGTCAATTGTAAAGATCGCCCACCGCATCTCACAGGGTATATATGATACTGCACTTGAGGAGAAGACCAATTTCATTCTGATGGACCGGGGCAAAACAAGCCCCTTCTTTGAACGGTTCTTTGCGTCGGTTATAGACTCTGTCCTGCAGAAATCCACAACCGAGGTGGCCATATTGCATGGCGACATTTCTCCCGGCAAAATAAAGAAAATTCTTGTCCCGTTCGGAGGTGATATCCATACTCAGCTTGCCGCTGAACTGATTCCGGCTCTCGGCGACTATTTCGACGCCGCGATCACATTTGCTGTTGTGTTTGCGCCGGGCACAGCGATGAAGGATCAGAAGGCTAAAATCGACCAGATAAACAAGCTTCTTCTTGAGAACAATATTTCAGCCGGTATCGTTTCAACTGTCGATACGGATATTCTAAGGGGTATTCTCAAATTATCGGACGGAAGTGACCTGCTCGTAATGGGGGGAAAAACCGGCGATTTCATCGAACTCATGTTTTCAAAGTCACTCGTCAGGGAAATTACCGAGCAGATCCCGTGTCCCGTGCTCTGGCTTAAAGAATATGAGGAAAGAGAATCTTTCTTTATATCGTTATTCAAAAATCAAAAGAAATCAGGGAGGTAAAATATGGAAACACATGTTCAGGATCAGTTTATCGGTCTGGCCGATAACATACTTGCATATCTGCCCAACCTGCTTGCAGGCATCGTCCTTGTTTTGATCGGCTGGATTGCAGGGTGGCTAATAAAGCGGGTCCTTGTTCAGCTGTCGGTGCTCCTCCGGATCGACAGGTTTATGAGGAGATCACGCTGGGAAGCTGACTTTGCCAAAGCAGATGTGCGGTACGGGATCTATAACTTTATCGGGAATACGGGCTATGCCCTCGTGTTTCTCATCTTTCTCGACAATGCACTTATAGCCTGGAAGCTTACGATGCTATCGGATCTTCTCAGCAAGGGTATACTTTTTCTGCCAAAGATCATAATTGCCGCTGCAATTTTCGGGCTGGGATGGCTTCTGTCCTTCTGGGCCGAGAAATCGATTTTCAAGTCCCTTCTTCGTGAAGATGTTCCAAGACCTACCCTGATTGCAAGGTTTATCAGGATCATAGTACTTCTGTTCTTCACTGCAGTGGCACTTGTGGAGCTCGACGTCGCTCATGAGATCGTGATAATAGGATTTGCCACTGTATTCATTACTCTCGGGGCAATCTCAATTGTGCTGACTGCCGTTGGGGGAAGGGGATTTATCGAGAAGATCGGGGAATCATTCAGGGAGAAAAAAAACTGAAGCCAGTTTATAGGACGAAGCCCGTATATTACTGGATACGGGCTTCCCTGGCCTGGTGTAAATAGCTCTGCGGCTGTATTTTCATTCAAAACCGTTTTACATAGCCATGGCAGTATGGGGTCCCTCCCTCCTTGGCGTAGTATTGCTGATGGTAATCCTCAGCCTTCCAGAAGAACGATGCCGGAGTCACCATGGTCACAACGTTGTATCCTTTTTGCTGAAGCAGGCCTATAAGCATCTCAGCTGTCTCCTTTTGCTCCTTATTCCTGTAAAATATAGCGGATCGGTACTGATCGCCACGATCGGGGCCCTGCCTGTTCATTTGGGTGGGATCATGAATTTCAAAAAATGTCCTCGCAACCGTTTCGTAAGTTGTCATTGAAGGATTGAATACCACCCTCACAGCTTCGGCATAACCTGTTTTATGGCTGCACACCTCCCTGTATGTCGGATGGTCAGTATTTCCTCCCGTATATCCTGCCTCCGTCGATATAACCCCTGGTATCATGTGCATGTAATATTCTACCCCCCAGAAGCATCCGCCCGCAAATATGGCAGTATCGGATACCGGCTTTGCCGAACCGGCAGGAATAAAATCAAGAGATATTGAATTTACACAGAACCTTGTATTCCTGGGTGTCAGCTGTTCCCCTGTAAAAACATGTCCCAGATGCGCCCCGCAGGCCGCACAGACAATCTCTGTCCTCATTCCGTCAGCATCAGGAATACGTTTTACTGCACCCCTGATTTCAGAATCAAAACTTGGCCAGCCGCATTCAGACCTGAACTTATCTGAGGATTTGTATAACGGAGCGCCGCACTGTTTGCAGACATAAGTACCTTCTTCGAAAAAATCGTCGTATTTCCCGGTGAAGGGAGCTTCTGTTCCCTTGTGAAGGATGACCCTTGCTTCCTCAGGGGTCAGTTTACGCAGTGCGGCAGAAGGTGCTTTTTGCGCAGGCTCCTGGGCACATCCGCTTGAAAAGAACAAGCCTGTTATAATTATAAACAGAATATGTTTTCATTGCATTGCAGTTAAATGATTTTATGATACGGCTTACTACTGAACAGTCATTGTACAGTATAAATTCATGTCCGGATAAGATAAATTTTGTTTTCATGGTGATGTCTTTCTGGTTTACAACTCCAAAATTCGCAAGGAAGTATCACGGGGAGGTCACGGCAGATTCAAGAAACAATAACTTTTTTCAGGCAGCACCCGTGACCGGAAGTGTAAAGGAAAATACAGTGCCCTTGCCTGGCTGACTTGAAACGTGAATATCTGTCTTGTGGAGATCGATTATTTTTTTCACTATTGCAAGTCCAAGTCCTGTGCTGTCGCTATATTTCTTGCCCTTGTAATATCGTTCGAAAATATAAGGCAATTCATCATGCCCGATACCTTCGCCGCTATCGGCTATTGATATTTTTACTTTTCCCGGAATATCAGGCCGGATATCAATATTAATATAGTCTCCTTCCCTGCAGAACCTGCATCGCATTATCTATCAGATTCTGCAAAACTCTTTCAATCAGCAATATATCTGCCTCGATCATTGGAAGATCGGTGGGGATAAATGTATTGATGCTGATTCCTTTTTTCTGGGAAATGATCCTGTATTTATTTGCTATATCCGAAACCAGCTCGGTAATTGAAAAAGGTTCAGGGTTAAGCCTGACCTGATTGGTCTGAAGCTTTGAGAGCTCAAAAAGCTCACTTACGAGCTTCTTCAGCTTCTCGCAGCTGGAATAAATTATCTGCAGGTATTTAAGCTGTTCAGCCGGCTCTATCGAATCTTTTTTCAGTATCAGTGTCTCAGCATATCCCTGGATGGAAGCCACAGGGGTCCGGAGATCATGGGATACATTGCTGATCAGCTCTTTGCGGAATTCGTCGGTCTCCTTAAGCTCCTGGATATTTTTAGCCAAAGTATCTGCCATTTCGTTGAATGCCAGGCCGATAGTATCAAGCTCGTTGTTGTTTTTTACCGCAATCCTGGCCTGCAGGTTTCCGGACTGGAATTTGCGAATCCCGTTAAGGATCAGATTCAGTTTGCTTGTAATAAGCCATATGGCCAGCAGACCAACCATGGCTGAAACAAGCAGGATAGCGATCACCGAACGCATCGAAATGCCAAGAATATAGCTTCCTATTACCATCTGGGCTGCAGACACATATTCCTGGCTCGCCAGAACGATATACACATACCCTGTCAGCTTTCCATCTTCCCTTACCTCTGCGGCTGAGAAGGTTTTCCTCTCGCCAGGATTCCTGGGGTCGTCACCATATATAATGCTTTGATGAGTGTCATCGAGGAACTGCCGTATAGGAGCCAGTGATACGGATTTAAGCTTTACGACTTTTTCAGGTGCCACATAGCTCAATATTTTCCCTTCGGTATCAAGTAAATATACCTCCACACTGGGATTGATGACCATCAGGGAATGTACAATGTCTTCCACTGCCCCCCTGTTGACCTCGCCATTTTTAAAATTAGGCTTGATCTGGCGTACGGTAGTTTCTGCCAGGTTCCAGTTCAGTTTCTGATTGACCTCTACAGAATAATTCCTGGCAGAATTAACCGCTATGTACAGTGTTATTGCCGTAAAGACGACAAGGATCAGCAGGAATATTGCGGAAATCTGCCAGTACAGGCGGCTGAACTTCATTTATCTTGCTTTGCATCTTGATTTATTTTTCCTGGTAGCTGCTTTCCCTGAATTTATATCCCACGCCCCAGGTTGTGAGAATGAATTCAGGTTCATTCAGGTTCCTTTCAATTTTAGTGCGCAGGCGGTTAATATGTGAATTTACTGTATGTTCGTAGCCTTCGAACTGATAGCCCCATACGATATCGAGGAACTGGGTCCTTGTATAGGTCCTTCCCGGGTTGGAGGCGAACAACACAAGCAAATCAAATTCCTTGGGTGAAAATTCTATACGCCTGCCGTGGACCTCCACATTCCTTAATGTAATGTTGATATATATCCCCTCCCCTTTTATTTCCTCATTCACCCCGTTGGCAGCAATCTGCCTGGTAAATTCGGCCCTGCGCAGAATGGCTTTGACACGCGCTATGAGTTCCCTGATACTGAATGGCTTGGTTATATAATCATCCGCTCCTATTTCCAGACCGATAATCTTATCGATCTCTTCCGATTTTGATGTCACCATAAGGACCGGTACATTGATCCTCTCCAGGCGAATCTTTTTACAGACTTCCATCCCATCGAGACCCGGCAGTCTCAGATCAAGGAGTATGATCCTGTATGCATTATTGAGTGCCTTCAGAAGACCCTCCTTTCCGTCACTGGCGATATCGGCTTCGAATCCCAGGTCAGCCAGATGAATTGCAATAAGATCTGCAATATCCTTATCATCCTCAATTATAAGAGCCTTTTCCATAGTATGTGGTTTTATCCTTCAGAAAGTTAAACACAAATTATAACAGAATGGTCACAGAAGCTTAAACTTTTTAAACAGTCCCTAAGCCATGGCCTGGTAATAAGTTTGGATATTGAAGAACTGCGTGCCAATGGTCCGGTATCAATGTGTACAGGCGTTTTGTCTGAATCGTGGCAGCTGACATTGAACCATAAACGGATTAGATTGTTAAAAACAAAAAAGCTGATAAAATCTGACGGAATATTATGTTCATAGGTCATTTTGGCGTAGGCATGGGAGCCAAAAAAGCGGCTCCGAAAATTTCTCTTGGCACACTCTTTCTCGCATCCCAGTTTCTGGACCTGCTATGGCCGGTTTTCCTCCTTCTGGGCTGGGAGCATGTTGAAATACAACCGGGCATTACAAAGATGACCCCCTTGAATTTCTCCGACTATCCTATATCTCACAGCCTTCTGATGGCATTTGTCTGGGGCCTGGCATTCGGAACAGTTTACTTTTTGATAAAGCGAAGCTTCTTCGGATCACTGGTTCTGACAATCTGTGTGGTGAGCCACTGGTTCCTTGATCTTATTGTTCATATTCCTGATCTGCCCCTGTACCCCGGCAGCCAGCTGCTCCTGGGCTTCGGGCTCTGGAATTACAGGGCCGGAGCTATTCTGACCGAGGCACTTGTCTTTATTACCGGAGCTGTGCTCTACCTCAGAAGCACACGGGCAGTCAACAAGGCGGGCAGTTATGGGTTCTGGGGACTTATAGCGGTCCTTGTGTTAATCTATATTGCCAATCTGTCCGGCTCACCTCCTCCAAGTGTCAGGGCTGTTGCCTGGGCAGGAGAGTTGCAGTGGCTCTTTATAATCTGGGCCTGGTGGGTCGACAGGAATCGTTCCCCAATAACCAATGTCAATTAGAAAGCCGCAACTTTTATTTGCCGCCACAATTAATTTCACAGATTCCCCGCTGCAGAATTGAAAAGTGCATTGGTATAATCTTCATTCTCAAAATAATATTCACCCTGCCTGTGATTCACATCTTACCCCGATTGCCTGTTATCATAGAATTTCAATTCATATCTCAGTTTACCGGATAAGCTGCCTGGATGCCGTGAGTTTATGTGAAACCTGTATTCAGTATTTAATGAATCTGCCTGACACAATAGGGAACATCTCATCGGCTGCAAAAACTTTGTCGCTGCTGAACTTCAGCCAGCCACCTCTTGTAAAATCGGGAAACTCTACGGAGGCATTGCCCCTGGCTATCGATATTTCGGAAAGTTCAGAGATGGCGCTCCAGGCGGCAGCATCATATACATCGATGGGTGCAGGCTTGTTTACCCTGACGGAATTGAAGAAGTCGTTAAGCACCATATAGTCAACGCCTCCGTGCCCGGAACCCTCAGCCTTATCTCCCTGTTCCCTCCAGTACTTATGGTTATATTTTGAGATCCAGTGTTCGTCAGGCTCATATGTATCTTTCACGGGAGACTGGTTTTCAATATAAATCGACTTCCAGTCCTCATACCACAAACCGGTTGTACCCTGTATCATATAATCTCCTACATGGGGCCGAGGATTGTTACAGTTGTGCGTAACCAGCACAGTTTCCCCGTTAGCGCAGTTTATGGTCGATGTAACAATATCCCCGCAATTCCATTGGGCTTTCGACAGCGGATGGTCTGGCCCGCCGTAATCGCTGACATATTTTTTCAGCCCTCGGGCCTTTGAGGCAAAGGAGGATATTGACAGGAACCGGTTGCCATTATGAATATCCAGCGCCTTTGCTATGGGTCCGATGCCATGGGTCGGATAGAGATCGCCGTTTCTTCTGAGCGAATGCAAGCCTCTCCACTGTGCTTCTGCATAGGCGTCATGGCCAAACTTCAGGGGATGACCCGGGATGTAATCATATACAAGGCCATCATTGAATTTAACTCCCCTCAGGTCGTGCAGATATCCGCATCTGCAATGGAGCAATTCTCCAAAAACATTCTGGCGTACCATATTGAGCACGGCAAGCAGGGATTTGTCATAATTCGCATTTTCAAGAAACATCAGCTCAATTCCTGTTTCTTCATGTGTATTGACCAGATCCCAGCATTCATCGGTCGTTATGGCAGCGGGAACCTCTACTCCTGTATATGCACCTGACTTCATTGAAGCTACTGCCATTCTTGAATGCCATTCCCATGGCGTTGCAATTATTACTGCATCAAGATCCTCTTTGGCCAGCATATCCAGGTAAGCATTGTCGCTGCCTGTATAAACCCTGGGCAGAGCAACCGAATGCCCTGCAATAAGTTTTTTTGCATCAGACAAAGACCTCTCTGAAATATCACAGATTGAAATTATATCGGCCAGGTCAGAATCCAGACAGGTACGAAGATGTCCCTGTCCACGGTTCCCTACACCTATAAAACCGGCACGTAACCTGTCGGAGGGTGACCTTTTTGATCTTTTTTTTGATTTTTCATCAGCGGCTTTATCCTGCAGACCTGTTTTTGTCATTGCGGTAGTGCTAAGGCCTGCTATTGCGGCTTTTTTCATAAAACTCCTGCGGTTGATTTCCATGGCATATCTTTTAAATGAAAAAAAATCGAATTGAATTAATTATCGGACACAGATACTAAAGTTAGCAATTTACCGAAAACATCTTATTAATGGCCGGTTAAAATTATGAGATTATTCTCTTGGCTCAGAATGACAATTATTTAGAGAGTTTTTAGGGGAGAAGGATGTCTCAAAAGTCTCTTTTAACCGCAAATACCTTTGCGATCTCTGCGGTTAATTGATTTTGAATATTGTCTGATCAGCTAAGTCCTTTCAGTTTCCCTGAATTTCGAAGAATACTATTCATTTTCGAAGATCTTATTCGCTATCTCCGTAATTGTATATTTTTTTAAAATACAGACAATCAATATTATACGTGATTTGGCACGTGGTTTGGCATAATAAGGCAAACAATTATGATTTTTAAAAATGGCAGAGGAGAATAAAATATCAGAAGTAAATACAAAGAGTAACAGTGAAGACCTGTTGAAAAGGATTCTTATAGTTTCGGATAAGGATCAGGATCCAAGGGCACTGGAAAGCTGTTTTCCCGGATACTGCCTGATCCGCAGGGCGGAGAATGGCCTCGAGGCTTTAAAATTACTTCAGCACAACTTCTCACCCGATATAATCATAAGTGATTACAAGATGCCCCATTTCGACGGCAAGGCATTGCTGTGCTATCTGAAGAATAATATGATGTATAAGGATATCCCGGTGATTATAATATCGGATGTCCCGGGATACGAAACAATGGTTGAGATAGTCAACAGCGGGGCAAAGGGATATTTCCTTGAGCCATATAATGTTAAGGAGCTTGGTGATCTGGTAAAAAATATTCTTGAAAGCAAATAACACATATAACAAGGTGAACCACAAAGAGAGACATATAAATTGTTTGGATGGAGCAAGGGTTGTTTTTTTGATTGTCGCCCTGCTTGGTGCATGCCCGTTTATTAAGGTCACTGCACAAAAGCAAACATTTGTCTCCTCAGGAACATTTAAAGTTCCGGACGGCGTTACACGTATTACCGTGCAGGCATGGGGCGCAGGAGGCGGAGGGAGCAAGATCACCTCAAAGTCAAAGCGTGGTGGCGGCGGAGGTGGAGGTGCATTTGCTTCCGGCAATATTTCGGTCACTCCCGGGCAGTCGTACAGTGTAGTTGTGGGAAAAGGTGGTAATTATAACGCTGACGGAGGCTCCTCAGGCTTTGGAAATAATCTTGTACTGGCTGATGGCGGGAAAGGTGCTTCCAATAACTCGAGCACAGGAGGTAATGGCGGTTCAGTATCAAATTCTTACGGATCTGTTCGCTACGCAGGCGGTGATGGAGGCAACAATGATAATTATTATTCCGGTGCAGGCGGTGGTGGTGCAGGAAGTGCAGGACCTGGCGGAAATGCGGATGGAATGACTGCCGGCTCAGGAGGATCGCTATACGGTGGGAACGGAGGCACAGGAGTTTATTACAACGGTGATGGTAACGACGGGAATACATACGGTGGTGGCGGAAGCGGCGCTGCAACATCCGGCAATTCAGACAAGAGCGGAGGATCAGGTGCAAATGGTCAGGTTATTGTCACCTGGGTTATTGCTTTGCCCCTGGATAATAATACTCTCGGTTATTCGAACGGAATCCACGGAACAGTATGCAGTGCCGTTGATGAACATGTTTCAGCTACACTGACTTCCCCTACCGGTACTCTATTCAGCTATGTGAATTTCGCAAGTTATGGCACTCCTGACGGATCCTGTCCAAATTTCACAATAGGCACCTGCAATGCCACAACAAGCCAGTCTGTAGTGGAAAGTTACATTCTGGGAGCAAATTCCGTCGATATACCGGCTGAGAACTCAATTTTTACAGACCCGTGTGTAGGAACATTCAAAAGGCTTTATATAACTGCATCCTATGACGAACCGATTTGTTCAGGGTCACTTCCGCCGGCAATATCCGGTTCAGTTCCCTCCGGCGGTGACGGAAGCTTCAGCTATCTGTGGGAAAGCAGTACAACTGGCCCTGCCAGTGGCTTCACAACAGCCTCAGGTGTCAATAATCAGCAGAATTATTCCCCGGCAGCGCTTACGAAGACAACCTGGTACAGGCGGACCGTTACTTCAGCGGGCTACAGCCTGACATCTCCGGTACTTGTAATCTCTGTTAAACCTGTGACAGTGATAACATGGATGGGATCGGTCAGTAAGGATTGGGATAATCCGGTGAACTGGTGCGGAGGTGTTCCTGCTGCAGCCAACAATGTGGAAGTACCGGCCCGCCTGAATGAACCAGTTATAAGTTCATCCACGGTTTGCAACAATCTTACAATTGACAATGGGGCGGCGCTCACAATAAGTGCCGGTGGATCACTCAGGGTCAATGGCAGCCTTGCCAACAATGCAGGCACCTCAGGTCTGATCCTTCAATCCGACAGTACAAGGACTGCATCGCTTATCCATAATACAGATAATGTTCCCGCTACATTTTACAGGTATATCTCAGGCAAGGCCGAAGCATGGCATCTGTTGTCGAGCCCTGTATCAAACCAGGCAATTTCAGGTGACTGGACTCCGGCCGGCAAGTACGGCAACGGAACAGGCTATGATCTGTACGCCTGGAACGAACCTACAAACTGCTGGATCTATTTTCTGAACACAACCACAACCGTTAACTGGAAAACTGTGCATCCCGAAAGCAATTTTGTGCCGGGCCGTGGTTATCTCTATTCGGTACAGACAAATAACCAGACCAAGCAATATACAGGTTTCCTGAACAACGGTACAAGGAATATCCCGGTAAATGCTTCATCAACAGATGCTGCACTGAAGGGATTCAACCTTGTCGGAAATCCATATCCTTCTGCAGTTGACTGGCAGTCAGCGACAGGCTGGTCACGTTCAAACCTGTCAGCTGAGGGAAATGGATACAATATATGGGTATGGAATTCTGCTGCAGGTAACTACGGAATAATTAATTCTGCAGGAGGTACCGGGACCAACGGAATTACGAGGTACATAGCTCCTGGCCAGGGATTCTTTGTTCGGGCTGCAGTTACAGGTTCCATGGGTCTGACAAATGACGCAAGAAGCAACGGCAGCGGAAATACATGGCTCAAGAAAAGCCTTGGCAATGATCCTTCACTGCTGGCCATTAAGATAACGTCAACTGCATCAACCGAATACGATGAGATACAGATGTATTTCGGGGCAGAAAAGGAGGGCACGGGAGCAGCCAAGCTTTTCAGCCCGGTTGCGACAGCCCCCAGCTTATATATGAGCTATGATCAGAAAGACTTTTCAGTAAGATACCTGACTGATACTGCCAGCAATCCTGAAGTACCTGTCAGATTCATGCCCGGAGAATCAGGAAAATACACCCTCACGACAGCTTTTGATAAAAACTCATTCAGTTATGTCATCCTCGAGGATGTCAGGCTGCATATATTCTACGATCTCAGGTCTAACGCAACCTATTCATTTAATGCTGTTAAAGGTGATGATCCTTCAAGGTTTACAGTGCATTTCGTAAAAACCGGCGACAACCTGAATCCTGAGCTGCCTGTAAAGATATATACAAGTGGTTCACAACTCGTTGTGGATGTATCATCATTAAATATGCGGAGCAGGTTAATGGTTTTCGATCTTATGGGAAAATTATTGCTGAATAACCCTGTTGAAGGAGGTACAATTAACAGTATCCCTCTCGGGGCAAGTTCGCAGGTTCTGATCGTCAGGCTGGACAACAGTGCAGGGATGATAACAAGGAAAGTTATGTGGATAAATAATTAAATAATCAATAATCAATAATTTAAAATCAAACAATTAATCATTAATCAAATCAAAAAAAATGAAAAAACAATTAATTCTTTTAGCAGCAGTCGCAATGATTGCAGGGTTTTCAACAAAAGTAATGGCTCAGGCTACTGAAAATACAGCTGCAGCCGCAAATATTGTAACCCCGATCGCTCTCACAGAGACTTCTTCTCTGCATTTTGGAACTATGGCTGTACTGGCCAGCAGTGGGGGAACCTGTATTCTTTCAACCCAGGGTGTAAGAACTCCCACAGGCGGGGTAAACCTGTCAGTTCAGGCTCCTGGCGCTACCAATGCAGCTTATAATGTATCTGGAGCAGTCAACACAGCCTACGCTATCACATTGCCTTCTATCATTACGGTTACGGAACAAACCCTGGGAGAAGCAACAATGAGAATAAGCTCAATCCTGGCCCGTCCTGCCTCTGCAGGTGCAGAACAGCTGACAGGCACCCTCTCAGCTAACGGAACAGATAACTTCACCGTAGGTGGAACTCTTGATGTCACCGCAGGTCAGCCCACAGGTCAGTACTCAGGTACATTCGACGTTACAGTGGCTTATAACTAAGCTAAGAACAGGGAATCAGGGGGAAAGGCCCGGTGCCTTTCCCTGCTGATTAAAAAAAGAACCTAAAAACTTGCTGTTTATGAAAATGATTAAATACATACTCCCGATTGCCGCCTTACTCATAAGTATTTCATCGATGGGCCAGGTTTCTGTGACAGGAACAGCTTACACTGAAATTGTACCGCTGGTTACAATAAAGGAGAAGGTTCAGATGAATATCGGAAGGTTCTCAACGGAATCGGGAGGAGGTTCGATAATAATAACACCCGAGGGGGTCAGAATAGGCAAAGGTGCAGTTGTAATGCTAAACGGATATTACAGTCAGGCCATATTCATAATTTCAGGCTCCCCAAACAACTCCCTTTCTGTCATTCTGCCATCAGCTCCGCAGCCTCTTTATCACAACAACAGTTCCAACAGGGTATTCCTGGAGAACTGGACATATTCAATTCCTGGGACAAAGGACGGAAAAACAGAAATATATATCGGAGCCACTCTGGAGGTTGGCCCTGATGATCTGAATCCTGCAGGTATCTATTCAGGGACCTATCAGGTGAATTTTATTTTTAATTAAACTCTTCTAGATCAGTACGGTAATCAAAACTTAAGAAAATGAAAATACGATTAATATTTATAGGTATTGCATTTATGACACTCGCTCAGAATTTATCAGCACAGGGGGATCTTCTTGTATCACCGGTGAGAGTCATTTTTGAAGGAAACAAGCAGAAGGAGGATATAAGTCTCGTCAATATTGGCAATGATACAGCAGTATATTCTGTGTCATTTGTACAGTATGATATGGCAGAGAACGGGAATTTTTTACTGGTTGACCAGCCCAGGGAGGGTCAGAAATATGCCGATCAGTATCTGAGGATATTCCCGCGCAGGGTTATTCTTGCCCCTCATGCTTCCCAGGTTGTCAGGCTGCAGTTCAGGAGAGCCCCAGGCATGGAAGATGGAGAATACAGATCGCATCTCTATTTCAGAGCCGAGAAAGGCAACAAAACGTCAGCTGCCGGATTCAGCGACAAGCAAAAGCTTATGAGTGTTGAGATCACGCCTATTTTCGGCATCAGCATCCCGATAATTATAAGGGTTGGAAATGTAAATGCCTCTTCATCCCTCACCGATATTAATCTTGTTGAAAAGAGTGATACTACTGCCGGTCTGAATATTACCCTTAACAGGTCGGGCAATATGTCGCTGTATGGTGATATTGTCGTTGACTATGTGGCTGATAACGGCAAAATGGTCGAAATAGGAAATGTAAGAGGTGTCGCTGTATACACATGTGCAAACAAACGGCTATTTACAGTCCGGCTTAAAAATCCCGCAGGCCTGGATCTGAAATCCGGTAAAATAAAAGTCCTCTTTACCAGTCCTAAAGACACAAGGCATGAGGTTTATGCACAAAAAGAGCTTGACCTGTAATCATATATGTCATGAGATACCATTCTGTCCCTAATACAATAACAATACTTCTGAAGATAATTGTGCTCCTAGTTCTGACCACGTCTGTAACAAAGGCGCAGCCGGCCCTCCCTCCCCGTAACATCAAGGTAAATGCCACCCAGGCCCTGAGCTTCGGATCCTTCTGCCTTGAAAACGCAGGAAGCTCCGGAGGATCAGTTACAGTTGACTGGCAGGGCAACAGAAGCTCAACCGGCCAGGTTTATCTGCTTCCGGTTGCCCCTTTTGCACATGCTGCAGTTTTTGAGATCAGCCTGTGCCAGGGCAGAGCGGTTACAATAACATATCCCCCTTCCATAGTACTGAACGGAAGCAACGGGGGGACAATGACCATGAATATAGGGCCGACTGAAAAGGGTGTGAACGGATCATTGTTCATGGTAAACAATGACTGCAACTTCATCACTCCGCTGCGTGTGGGAGGTACCCTTGTTGTGCGCAGCAATTCTGCCAATCCGGGAGGAACATACACAGGTTCATTCAGCCTTACATTCAATCAGGAATAATATAAGATATGATCCGGATCTTTCAAAACATAAAAAACGCGCCTGCAGGGTCACTGTTCCATCCAGGCAATCATACAATGAAAGGAAAGACCGGAAGATATTTTTTATTGCTGCTGATCCTCCTGATCTACTTTCCAGTGATAAGGTCACAGGGTCAGAAGGATGAGAATGAAGATATCCTTGTACTCATTCAGGCAGAGGGAGTAGGCAGCTTTTATTCGGATGCAATCTATTCAGCCAGTGGCAACCTTTATGTATCCGTTGATGAATTGTTCAAGTTTCTGAAAATCGCATGTACGGCAGATAAGGGAGGCGATCAGCTCAGGGGATTCATAAGCGATGAAAAGCTCACATACAGTATTGATTATAAATCAGCTACTGCAGAATCGGGGAAAAATGCAATGTCTGTACAGGGGGGGCTTTTAAAACAGACAGGGATCCTTTTTCTGGAAGCCTCATTATTTGAAAAAATATTTGGGATCCGCCTGGATTTTGATTTTTCAAGCCTTGCTATCAGTTTACATGCCGATTTCGAGTTTCCGGTGATCAAGGAAAAAAGGCTGGAACAACTGCGGAAAGGGATAAACGGCGCAACAGCGGAAGAGGTTCCTGATACAATCCTGATGAGAAGATACCACATGTTTCGCCCGGGGATGCTCGACTGGTCAGTTATGTCATCCCAGACCTGGAATCATGTGGAAGATACAAGAGCCGGTCTTGGCTTTGGCACAGAATTGCTGGGCGGGGAGGCAAATGTATTCCTTAACTATTCGACACAATATAATTTTGATAACCGGCTGCAGCAATACTACTGGCGCTGGGTTAATAACGACAGCAAAGTTGTAAGGCAGATCCAGGCAGGCAAGATATCAACCCAGACAATATCCTCCATGTATTATCCTGTTGTAGGTGTTTCGGCAGGGAATACGCAAACATCAGTGCGAAAGGCAAAAGGAGAATATATATTGAGCGAAACAACAGAACCCGACTGGATGGTTGAATTATATATTAACGGGATTCTTTCTGATTTCACAAAAGCTGACGCATCAGGATTGTTCACATTCAGGGTACCATACGTTTACGGCTATACTACACTGACTCTAAGATTTTATGGACTTATGGGTGAGGAAAGATCTGAAAACCGTGTAGTAAATATTCCCTATAACTTCCTTCCCTCAGGTGATTTTGAATATGCAGTAAACGGCGGAGTCCTGCAGGATGGTAAAAATACCCCTATGGGACGAGGTGAGGCAAGTTATGGAATAAGCAATAATCTTACAGTCAGCGGAGGTGTTGAATACCTGGGATCCTTAAAAGGGAAAAAATCGATTCCTTTTATCAGGGCATCATTTTTGCCCGCCTCCAGGCTCATGATGTCAGGAGAATATGATCACGGTGTCAGGACCCGCGGTTTGCTTGATTATTATCCCTGGAAGAACGCACTTCTTGAAATAGATTATACGAAGTATGTCAAAGGTCAGACTGCCATTATATTCAACTATCTTGAAGAAAGAAAAGCCAGCTTTTCTGTTCCTGTCAGGATTAAAAGCATGTCACTGTTTGCGAAATTAAATTTTCAGCAGAATTTATATGCCAATTTTAAATATAATTTAACCGAGCTTATTTTC
Source organism: uncultured Bacteroidales bacterium (assembly GCA_963756885.1). GTDB lineage: Bacteria > Bacteroidota > Bacteroidia > Bacteroidales > VadinHA17 > LD21. The sequence continues at coordinate 1,051,779 of CAVWPG010000016.1, read as the reverse complement.
TCGGCCTATTATAAACAATACAGTGCCAACCTTTCAGCTTATGCAAACTGGCTTACAAACGGCCCCGTTTACCTGAACAACAATCTTGCCATATCTGTAAGGCTTAAACAGGGATTTACAGTGAGACCATCAGCCCAGTTCAACCTTTCACAGGGACAGTTGCTTTCTTTCAAAACCGAGATTGAAAAGCGTTTCGATCATAATGGGTATCTGGCGGTTTCATACGAATACTATAAAATATCTGAACTGAACTGTCTGAACCTTACCCTGAAATTTGATCTTTCATTTGCACAGGCCAATGCATCCACCAGGATCAGCAGAAAAGAGGTGATGACCTTCCAGAGCCTGCGGGGCAGCATTGCATTCGGAAATGGCGGAAATCATGTTATCACGGGTACCAATCCAATGACCGGAAGAGGTGGCCTTTCCGTTATCGCTTTCATGGACATGAACGGGAATGGTATTTACGATAAAAACGAGCACAGAGTCAGTAACCTCAATGTAAAGATCAACGGAGGCACCATACGTTATGATGAGAGGGATACAATTACAAGCATTGTCGGGCTCGAGCCGTTCGTGAATTATTATCTGCATGCCGACGATAAGGATTTTGACAATATTTCATGGAAGATAAAGAATAAAACCTATCAGGTACTTGTCGATCCTGACCAGTTCAAGATGATCTATATCCCTGTAATAGCTGCCGGTGAGATAGATGGGATGGTCTATCTGAGCAAGGACAGCTTAAAAACCGGACTGGGCAGGATTGTTGTGAACATCTATTCCAAAGACGGGAAACTGGCCGCCCGGACTATTACAGAATCGGATGGCTATGTGAACTGGCTGGGGCTCACACCAGGAGATTACACTGTGCGCATCGATTCATTGCAGCTTGAAAGGCTGGGCTTTTCCGTCAGCCCTTCAGAAAGATCTATCCGAATCAGGTCAGTAAAGGAAGGTGATATTGTCGATGGCATCGATTTTGTCCTCACTGAAAGACCCTCATTAAATAAACCTGCCGGAATTTCAGCCAGCGATACACTCTACTCCTCCCCGGCTCTCTCATACGACCCGGGCTCAGGATTACCAGTTGGCAATGGGGCAAGCGACGACCAGATACACGTATCCGTAGGCAGCACCCTGAATGAAAATGATCTGTTCTACCTGCAGGCAGGCGCCTTCAATGACAAAAAGAAAGCCTCTGCCATGGCAGAGAAGCTAAGGAAACTGAATTTATATGCATTCGATATAATTTTTGAGAAAGGGATGTACAGGATAAGGGTAGGATATTTCAAGGCAGGGAGAGATGCTGATGAATATAAGGGGGTGTTGACAGGCTGCGGATTGATATCATTTAATGGCAAAGCTGCCGCTCATGTCCATTCCGGAGATGTAGATCTGTCAAAAGGGGTATATTTCGTCCAGGCCGGAGCATTCAGAAAGGAAATTAATGCCATTAATTATCTGCGGAAGGTATCAAAATCAATTAAGTTTCCGGCCGGTATAACTATTGAGGATGGTTATTATAAGATAAGGCTAGGGTACTTTAAAACCGAAGCTGAGGCTATGAATTGCTATAAGATCATGGTTGATAATAACTTTCAGACATTCAGATCACGGGGGCACAGCACCCGTTAAAGTCAGTTAGATGCTCCCTTATGTTGTATCAGCCATTTATATCCAAACCATTGCAATGCTGACGATCATTAAAGCAAACAAAACCATCCCTAATATTCTGTTTGCCTTTTCTGATTTTAGTAATTGCGAGATAAGATCTCCGAATGATATCCATGAGATCATGCATGGGACTCCTGCAAATCCGAATGTAATTGCAAACAGGAATAAGGTAATAAGGTTGAGGGACTTTGGGGGACATTTTCTACTAAGGTGGAGGGTGAAAATAAGGTTTTTAAATCCTAATGTTGTAATAAAATCAGAGATAAGTTTTTATTGATAATAAATTGAATACAAGTGTTATTAGATTTTTTGATTTAATTGATGTGTTAACCCAGAAGGGGTTTGATATGAATAACCGTGGGTGCAACCCACGGTAAAGACAGGAAAACCCACCTGTAATCCTGAAGGGGTGAACAATGAACCTCTACGAATATTCCGGTGCCCTGCACCTTTTAATCATTATATCGCACATTGCTACAAATATTTTGGTGCTCTGCACCTTAAATCATTATACAGTATATTACCCTGAGATTCTTTGATCCAATGGATATTTTAACCCTGAAATGGCTTGATAACTTAAACACCACAGCAGTATTGCTTCTTTTTTGGTAGAGTTGCCAGGTGAATGGTTCAGTTTCTTCTAATGGAGTCCATAGGCATAATGGCTGTCGTTACTGGCATCAGTGGTTCCGGCTGGGGGGTGATTCAAATGAAAAAACCTTACCGCTTTCGCAGGAAGGCTTTTTCATTTGTCGGGGTGGCCAGACTCGAACTGACGACCCTCTGGTCCCAAACCAGATGCGCTACCAACTGCGCCACACCCCGCTTTGTCCTCCGTAGCTTCAGCGGAGGAGGATTTTGTCCTCTTTCCGGAGGCAGCGCAAAAGTATTACTATTTTTCTGATTTCAAAATATTGTCACCTCTAATTGTTCATGCCGGTCTCTCGTCCGGTTTTAGAGATAAACCTGCAATACAGCATATTACATCTATTTCGCCGGATTTACAACCGCACAAGTTTTTGCTCCCGGCTGCCCTGCAGCATAACTGATGCCTGATGACTTATCGATATATATCATTACCGGCCATCCAAGCGTTGCACCGGAAGGTGACACAATGTGCCCTCTCCCCTCCAGGTTGCCGATGAGCGATTTATCAGATGTATTAATCTCAATCCCTGCTATCTTACCCATTCTGGCTGCAGGGTCAGGCGATGGATTGAACGAATCCTGTATGTGCTTTGTAAGGAAGCGGGGAGCCGAAATGGCCTCCTTCGGCTTCATCCCGAAATCAATAACATCCAGCAGCAGCTGCAGGGAGACCTGATCCTGCATATCCCCTCCTGCCACGCTCATTACAATGAACGGCTCCCCCTCCTTCAGTACTATTGTAGGGGTAAGGGTTATCCTCGGACGCTTACCGGGTTCGAGGCAGTTTGGGTGCCCCTTCTGTGTATTGAGGCTGCTCAACCTCGTATTATGCGCCACACCGAGGCTTTCACACACACCGTATTCCGGGTTTGCGCTCGGAGTGGCTGCAACAACATTTCCCCATTTATCAGCCACCGTGCAGGTTGTGGTCCCTTTTTCTCCCGGCCAGTACTCACCGGGACCGGCGAGAGCTTTCATCCCAACCGGATCGCCGGGCCTTATCTCCTGGGAAGCATGCTTCATATCAATAAGGGGATACCGGATCTTCGTATATTCATCTGATAAAAGCTCACGAAGCGGAACCTTCACAAAAGAGGGATCGCCGTAATACTTGTCACGATCGGCATAGGCAAGCTTCATAGCCTCAATTGTCGCATGTATATAATCAGGGGAGAACGTGCCCATCCCTTTAAGATCGAAATTTTCGAGAAGTCGCAGGGATTGCAGCAATACCGGTCCCTGGGTCCAGGTATTGCATTTGTTTACTGTCAGCCCCCTGTACTGAACTGAAACAGGCTTCTCAATCTTTGTAACATGTGCCATGAGATCTGCTTTCCTGAGAAAAGCACCTGAGCTCACATAGTATTTTTCGAGTTCATCGGCAATATCTCCCTTATAAAAACGGTCTCTAGCTGCCCTTATCTTTTCTTCCCTCGTGCCGGGAGTGCTCTTTTCCGTTGTCACAAGCTTCCTCAGGGTGCCTGCCAGTGCCGGATACCAGTTCTTGCCACCTGCGTCGAGCAGCCTGAGGGTTGGAGCGATCACCTGTTCAAACGACATGGTTCCCTTCTGACCCAGTGCCGCCAGAAGGGTGCTGACTGCGCTCGGCACCGTGGCTGCTTTTATCCCCGTTGCAGGGATGCCATTCTTATAATACCATTCTATGGCAGCGGGGTCAGAGGGAGCGCCGCCCATGCCATTGAAAACGGTTATCTCCCTTGTGGCTGAGCTGTAAAACATGAAAGGCACCTCTCCCCCGATACAGAACAGGCCATAGTCCGATACGGCAAGATTGAAAATGGTAGCTACCGCTGCATCTGCAGCATTGCCTCCGTTCCTTAGCATTTCCAGACCTGCCTTTGTTGCTGCCTGTGCTCCGGCTGCCACTATGCCGCCGTTGCCTGAAGCATACCATTGCAGGTCCTGTGCACGGCCCGCGGTGAAACCTGTTGTGAGCATAATCAATATTATGTTTACGGTTGTTCTGAGATTTTTCATATCATCTGATTTATATATGGCAAACCGAATATGTTACCATTGCAATTGAACAATTGCATAAATATAGACAATAACCGAAAGCAGTGCTCACCGGAATCAAAGATTCAGGACGGAAATTATAGCTTCAGAGCCAGAATAATGTAAATTGCCTAATCTCTGATGCTTTTGGAATGGTTGCTGCAACTAGTTGAAATCCTGTATGCAACGAACCGAGCCACCATCCCGTTTACTGTATTCGTCCCTGCCTGCGCCACCAATGAGGTAGCTCATATCGAAACTATAGGCATTGTCCGTATTTGTGCTTTCCGAAGATGACCACAGATAGCCGAAATAACCAAGATCAGAGAATGCTCCTCCGTCGGAATATATGTTATAGCGACCGCCTCCCGGCAATGCAGTGAAGCTGCTTCCGTTGGTTGCACCCAGGTTTGGCTCATTCCAGTGCATGGTACCTGACTCCTTAAGCTTACCTCCCGCCACATTGGTTCCTCCAAGAAAATTTATCAGGGTGTTATACTCATCTGAAGAGGGTACATGCCAGCCAACAGGGCAAAGCCTTCCTGTGCCTGCTGCATACCAGTTATAAAGGGCTCCGTAAGGTGTCTTGAACGCCGGGGAATCATTATTGTACCAGCAATATGCGGGAATGCTGGTATTTGCCCAATCGGTTCCGCTTGCAACATTGGGTATCGGGGTCCCGTCGTTTAAGGTGGTTGTCCTGAGGTTCTCCCCAAGCCAGACCTGGGTCCCGATAGTAACTACGCTGTACACATTCCCGTCAAGATCGGTCACCGGCTCGATCTGGGTGAACAGAATCTGATTTCCATAGGAAGTACCGAGACTGTTTGTTGCATATGCCCTTACAAAATAAGATGTTGTAATTGTCAGATCGGTCAGGGTGCTGTAAAATAAGCCATCTCCGCTGCCATCTGTTGAATGGCTGTCATCAATAGTCGGAAATCCCGTTGTATTCCAGCATACTCCCCGCACCGTGACAGGCAGGCCGCCGTCATTTGTGATCTCCCCTCCACCTGTTGCAGTTGTCGATGTTACAGATTTGAGTCCCGTAGTTGTAAGACTCGGCAACCCCACAGGGGCAGTTGTAAAGGTGATAGTTCCGCCAAACGACGTTCCTTCGCTGTTGGTTGCATATGCCCTAACATAGTAGGTTGTGCTGGGTGTCAGACCTGTGATATGACTGGAGAACAAGCCTGTGCCTGTACTGTCCCTGGTTTTATTCTTTGTAAGATCAGGGTCGGCAGCGATGTCCCAGCATACGCCCCTGGCAGTTATGTGAGCATTTCCATCGCTTATAACCTGCCCGCTGCAATAGGCATCAGTCTGGGTTATGAGTGTAACAGAGCCGGTTGTTACACCTGGCAGCGTTGCTTTCTTGCACGATGCCATCATAATGACTGTTACAATTAATGCGATTGCTATACCCCGATTTTTTATCTTGCTGTTCATAGGAATGGATTTTAAAGATTGTCTTCGGAAAGGTTAACTCTGATCTTTCACGGTTATTGCTGATTAAAAAAGTTTTCAAAGGTAATTATTTGGATGCTTTCTCACAAATCACAGCCCGGTAACCTGCAAAGTCAATTTCTTTTCGTGCGATGCAGACCGGATGTATGCTTGTAAGTTTAAATTTTTAAATTTGTCGGATCAAACAATATATTTAAAGTATCATGAAAGAACTTGTACGTTGCCGACCATGTGGATTTGTAATGGAATCTGATAAGCTTGGAGATGTTTGTCCGGCATGCGGTATGCCAAGGAAGGTTTTTGAGCCATACAGGGAAAGGGTATCCCTGAACAGGCTCAGGATGCTGAATCTCGATCTTCACCCTATAGCAATCCATCTTTCGCAGACACTGGTAATTACAATTCCCGTCTTCGTGATTTTCAGGTATTTCTTCAGTAATTTTCAGCCTGAGATAATCGGAAATGTTCTTGTTTTTTCGATTTTTGTTTTTCCTTTTACACTCGGACTGGCAATAATCACAGGAATCATTGACGGACTGACGCGTTTCAAAACACTTGCCACACCGCTGCTCAGGGTAAAAATAATATTCAGCCTCATCATTCTGACCCTTTCGATAATTATCTTCGTTGTAGCGCCGGGACAGGAATAACTACATTCTGACAATTATACTAAGCATACTCAGTCTGGGAGCCGGGGTTCAGCTTGGATTATGGGGGAAAAAGCTTATTAATGTTATCCTTCCGGGCACTTATCCCCAGAAGAAAGGGACAAAAGTGAAAAGGGAGGAAAAGGGGGATAAAGAAACACAGCCTGCAGAAGTATGAAAGCTTCGGTACTGACCCATTTCGCAGTGCTGTTTCTGGCACTTTCGGGCTGTTCCGTACGGAACAATATCTCTCTCAATATCCATGCTGATCAGGTCAGATACAAAATGGCAGGAGGGATTGGCGCCTCATGGCACGCTATTTCAATGGACAGCATTGATGAATCGCCTGCCTACAGGTATGCCCTGCGGTATAAAAATTCCAGGGGAAGCGCATGGGGCGGGAATCCGCCGGTTGCTGACACAGCTGCCTGGAACCAGATATTTCACTATGCCGACTGGCTTGGCTTTACATGGGTAAGGGTCGAGCTCAGCGCCAGGATGTATGAACCTGAGAAAAATAAATTCAGCTGGGAAAATGAGGAGATGGATGCACTCTGCAAAATACTTGACTGGGCTGAATCTGCAAATAGCCGATGTTTTCCTGCAGCAGATGTGGAGCAATGTGAAATGGAACTCATACCCGGGAGTACAGCCACTCCTGAGCGCTCCGGCATCCGTGGGTGATTTTTCTGAAGGGATCGGAGCCCTTCTTGATTATCTTCTGAACGTTAGAAAATACACATGCATTAAATGGGTCTGCATAACAAATGAGCCACCCGGAGGCAGCTGGGGATCATGGTGGAGCAGCGGTGAGAATAATGCTTTGCTTACCCCGGCCCTCAGGGAGGTCAGGGAGGTACTCGACAGGAAAAAAATAAACATACCTGTTTCCGGACCCGACTGGACAGACCTTCCCGTATTTGACACCGCCAAAATTGATTTTGACCAGTATATAGGAGCCTACGACATCCATTCCTACCAGGGCATTGATGAGACCAAACAAAAAATCCTGGAACAATGGGCACGATGGGCTGACAACCATAACAAGCCTCTGTTTCTTTCCGAGATGGGTGATATGAGACTCGGATGGGGAGGCTCTGACCCCGGGCCTAAATCGTTCCGGGCTGCCCTATCCAATGCAGAAACAGTGCTCCGGGGAATGGCAGCCGGAGTTGGTGCCTTTAACCGGTGGAGCTTCACAAACAGGGGCGACCTGGACGGACAGTGGCAGTTAATACATACATGGGATACCCTTAATCACCGGTATTGTGAAAAGGTATCTCCCGAGCCTGCAGCTTTTTATGGCTATGCAATAATTACCCGGTTCTGTTCAAAGAATTCGTTTGTCGTAAATACCGGACCGATAGCAGATTCATCCATACTGTCGCAGACACTGAAGAATGACAGGAAAGAGTTAACAACATATATTTTAAACAGGGACCAGTCTGAAAAAACAATCCGGATTAACGTATCAGGAGCCTCTTACAAAAGTTTTTACCTTTACTGTGTTACACAGGCTGAGACTGACAAACCAGGCTTCAGGATGGATCCCTTACAGGAATTCGATCTCAGGAAAAACGGCACTATTGTATTGAAAGTTCCGGCACTTAGCATCTGCACCCTGACCAACATGCACCCCGGACATGATGATCCGGCTGAAAACCGATAGCTATGAATATCCGGCTGCTCGTCTGGCTCCCATTATTCTTTATCCCCTGGTCCGTTTCTTATTCCCAGAATCTTACAATTGATCTGAAAGACAACGGGCAGGGAAGGCTTTTTGAAGGTATCGGCGCCTTAAGTGCGGGAGGATCCTCAAAATTATTGTACGATTACCCGGAAGAGTACAGGGACCAGGTGCTCGATATGCTGTTCAGGCCCAAATTCGGTGCCAGCCTGCAACATTTAAAGGTCGAAATCGGCGGAGATGTCAATTCGACTGATGCAACTGAACCCAGCCATGCAAGAACAAAGGAGGAGTTTCTTGCTCAGGAGCCAGATTATTATCGACGTGGATATGAATGGATGATAATGGAGGAAGCAAGAAAAAGAAATCCCTCAATTTATCTTGACTGTCTCGAATGGGGCTGTCCAGGCTGGATCGGAAACGGGATCTTTTATTCCGGGGAAAATGCAGATTATATATCTGCTTTCCTGAAGGGTGCCCTAAAGTACCATGGCCTTAGGATTGATTTTACCGGCATATGGAATGAGCATCAGCCGGATTACGGGTGGATAAAGCTGCTCAGAAGGACGCTCGATACGAATGGATTTCAGAATGTCAGGATCATAGCGCCTGATTATTTCAACTGGGATATTGCGGATGCAATGATGAAGGACAGAGAGCTTTTTGATGCCGTTTATGCTATAGGAATTCATTATAACGAAAGACCAGGCAACAGCCGGTACTCAAGGTCCGAAGCTGCCATAGGTCTCGGCAAGCCGCTTCATAACAGCGAAGGCGGCCCCTGGCGTGGTGACTGGGACGGGTTTGAATATCTCGTTAAGCTCTACAACAGTAATTATATTACGGGAAAAGCAACGAATGTGATTACATGGAGCCTTGTAACATCATATTACGATAACCTGTCGCTTCCCAATTCAGGGCTCATGCTGGCAAAGACTCCCTGGAGCGGACATTTCACTATCCAGCCTGCAATATGGGCCGCCGCGCATACAACCCAGTTTGCCGAACCGGGCTGGAGATATGCCGACGGAGGGTGCGGATATATTCCGGGCGGAAGCTATGTCAGCTTAAAATCACCTGACAACCAGGATTTCAGTCTTATCATAGAGACTGCCGATACTACGGCAACCCAGTCAGTTTCATTTCGTCTTGACGATTCATTCAGGGGACATAACCTGCATGTGTGGAAATCCACCAGGGATGTCTGTGAATTCGAACAGCAGTCCGACATAAGGATACGGGATCATGGCTTTACTATGAGACTTGAAGGAAAGTCTGCATATTCTGTAACGACAACGACGGGTCAGAGGAAGGGCTATTACAGCGCACCCGGAGATAGTCCATTCCCGTTCCCCTACCATACTGATTTTGAGGATCAGGCTACAGGGAACCCGGGCAGGTTCTTTATGGATCAGGCGGGTGTATTCGAAATTTCAGAAAGGGAAGATGGAATGGGCAAATGCCTTAAACAGGTTATTGATAAGCAGGGGATCGAGTGGGAAGTCGGACAGAACCCATCGGTTGAGACAATTTTGGGAGACACTTCCTGGACAAATTACTCTGTACGCACCAGCGTCAGAATTGCAGAGAACACAGGCTCGGCGAAAATCCTCGGACGAATAATGGATGTTCACAGGGGAAATGAACCACCCTCGGCATACTGGTTCAGAATTACAACCGGAAACAACTGGACCCTTAATGCCGGCAGCAGGATGCTCGCTTCGGGTTTTGCCGATTTCAGCCCGTTTGCATGGCATAATCTGGTTATGAGATTTGAAGGTAATAAAATCTCAGTCATGGTTGACGATAAGGAAGTAGTGAATGCCACTGACAATGAGTTCAGTCACGGCCTGGCGGGACTCGGGTCAGACTTCAATTTTGCCGAATTTGACGACTTCGGTATAGAATAATCACAAAAAAGCCATAAACCTGCGTATTAATGCTCTTTTACAAACAAGAAAACTATTTTAAATGAAGAATACCGCGATGCTGCTTTTACTTTTGCTGGCTGTTCAACAGTTAAACGGGCAGGATGTAATTACAACGAGGGACAATCAGAAGCTTAATGTAAAGATCATTGAACAGACCGCTAAGGCGGTAAGGTACAGGATGCCTGATTATCCAGACGGTCCCCTTCTGACATTAAAAACAATCCGGATAGCAAAAATTGAATACCGGAACGGGTTTACAGACATGATGGGGTATCAGAATCCTCGGAAAAACAGGCCGCTTGGCCTGAGTACCGGTTATGCTGCCGGACTTACGGGTGGCGGGTCGCTTTTCTCCTTAACGGCTGATTATTTCATAATGCCTCAGATAGATCTGGAGGCAGATTTTGGCACATCCGATCTGTCAGGAGACGTGTATTATGCAGCAGGAAGCAGGATCCATATAAATTCAGCCTGTTCGGTTCACAGGATCACCCCTTTTGCGGGAGCGCTCATCGGTTATTATTATGGCGACGGTATTGTACAGCTACCCCTGGGGATCAGCTATATCTCCGGTTTGGGCATAAATGCATCAGTGAGCATAAACAGGATGATCTCTTTCAAGTCATGGGAGTCGACCTTCCTGGAGATAAGAATAGGATGGAGGTTTAAAGTTTGACCTCCATCCATTCAAAAAGTGTTTATAAACTCCCTCAAATGCTGCCTTAATTTAATTACTTCAATTCAGCCCTGAGCTCAATAAGCTGACCGACTACGGGGGGATCAGCCAGGGTTGAAATATCTCCGAGATCTTCTGTTTCGCTTGCTGCTATCTTTCTCAGGATTCTTCTCATTATCTTTCCGGAACGTGTTTTCGGCAGTCCGGGTGCAATGAGTATCTGGTCGGGAGTGGCAAATGCACCAATGTGACGGCGTACCTCATTCCTCAGCTCACCTACAAGCTCCTCATCGGCTTCATATCCGTCTTTCAGTATAACATAGGCGAATATTCCTTCTCCCTTTATCGGATGTGGGTATCCCACTACTGCTGCTTCCGAACAGAATGGATGAGAAACGAGAGCGCTCTCGATCTCGGCAGACCCTATCCTGTGACCGGAGACATTGAGCACATCGTCAACACGTCCTGTAAGCCAGTAATACCCGTCTGCATCACGCGTTGCACCGTCACCCGTAAGGTAATAACCCTTGAATTGCTTGAGGTAAGTCTCATAGAAGCGCATATGGTCGCCCTGGATGGTCCTGGCCATGCTGGGCCATGGACCCTTTATTGCAAGCAGTCCGGATGCTTCGGTTGTTGTTATCTCCTCTCCTTCAGTGCTCAGCAATACGGGTTCAATGCCAAAAAACGGAAGAGTTGCTGAGCCTGGTTTTGTAGGCACGGCTCCAGGGAGGGGAGAAATAAGAATTCCTCCTGTTTCCGTCTGCCACCATGTATCCACTATTGAACATCTTTTATCTCCGACAACTTCATAGTACCATCTCCACGTATCCGGATTGATGGGTTCGCCAACTGTACCCAGTATCCTGAGTGTCGACCTGTCATATTTCCTGACAAAATCATCGCCCATACGCTGTATGGCGCGCAGAGCAGTCGGCGACGTATAAAACTGGTTTATCTTAAGCCTTTCAACCATCTCCCAGTATCTTCCGGCATCCGGGTAGTTGGGCACGCTTTCAAACAGAACCGTTGTGGCGCCATTCAGCAATGGTCCGTAAACGACGTATGAGTGGCCGGTGATCCATCCTATATCTGCAACACAGGCATATGTTTCCCCATCCCTGTAGTCGAAGACATACTTATGCGTCATGGCTGTAAAAAGGAGATAGCCTGCAGTTGTATGGGAGACCCCCTTGGGCTTTCCTGTACTGCCTGAGGTATAGAGAAGGAACAGTGTATCCTCGGAATCCATGTGCTCGATGGGGCAGTACGGGCGTTCTCCCTCCATTGCCTCGTCGAGCCAGATATCTCTCGGGGGATAGAAGGGGATTTTTACATTTGTCCGTTTTGCAATAAACACCCTCTCCACTGTGGGGCATGCCATTACAGCTTCATCAGCCATTCTTTTAAGCGGGATGATCTTTCTGCCCCGAACCGCCTCATCGGAGGTAATAACCGCCTTGCACCTTGCATCATTGATCCTGTCGCGCAGTGATTCTGCGCTGAAACCCGCAAAAATGACCGAATGGACCGCTCCTATCCTCGCGCAGGCAAGCATTGAATAGACTGCCTCCGGTATCATGGGCATAAATATCGCCACCCTGTCACCCTTATGAATACCGTTATGCCTCAATACATTGGCCAGACGAGACACCTTTCTCTGAAGCTCCCTGTATGTGATCCGGACTTCATTGCCCGGTTCGTCCTGCTCCCAGATTATTGCAACCTGATCACCCCTGTCCCTCACATGCCTGTCCACACAGTTCTCACATGCATTCAGCTTGCCGCCAAGAAACCATGAAACCAAACCTTCCGTAAAATCACAATCACTAACCATCTGAAAATCATGCTGCCAGAAAAGAAGCTCCCTGGCTTTCCTTTCCCAGAACTGGGAATTATTTTTAATACTGTCAGTGTACAGTTCCCTGTACTGCTCCATTGAGGAGACATACGAATCCTTGAACAGATCTTTGTGCGGCAAATAGGCGCCTGAAGCATTTTGGGACATAAAGAATTTTTTTTACTGATTTGATAAATTAATTGCTTGTATTTTAACCAACAACAAGGCATTTTGTTCACCTTTTTTCAAAAATTGCACGGGGCGCTATAGTTTTAACAGACAATTGATAAAGATCAGCAGGAATTTCAATTTTACACAATAAAAAAACCCGTCAATCCGGATCTCCGGGTGACGGGTTTTTGGATTCAGGTTGCGGGATTTTTTATTCCTTGTAAATATATGTCACGTTCCCATTTTTGCTCACAGGATATCCGTTCATATTATACTCATATGTATTGACGGTTGTCTGCGTGTCCGTGCCGCCTTCGGATGTATCCAGGGCTATTGACGAGGTTTCCCTCAGAATATTGTTCCGGTTCGTGTTGATGCCGGGCAATGAGAGTCCGTTGAACGACCTGAATGGGTTCACTTTGTTATCGTAAGAATAAGTGGTTGTTGTACTTACGGTTGCTGCCCCTGATGCTGACAGGTTGTACAGTACTTCCTTTGTAAGGTTCCCCTTGATATCGTACGAGTAGTCGATGTAACCTGTTTCAACATTATTCCAGTACAATAACTGGCTGGCAACCCGGTTCAGTTCATCATATGTAAATTCCGAATATTCAGAGCTGCCGGCCTCGGGATGGCTGAAGGTAGCCTTGCTCAGGAGGCCATCGCTGTCATATTCATAGTTTATTGATCCTCCCTTGTTGCCATTCGCAGATGTAATAAAGCTTCCCTGCGAGAGAGATGTTTCAATCGTCTTTATATCAGTCGCGAGGATTGTTTTATTCCAGTAATAGTCAGAGGATACCAGCTGGTTCTTTTCATTGTAATGGTTCTTCCGGTAATCGAATTTACCACTTTCATCGCTTACCAGTCCAGAATCATTATACTGGTACTGATAATAAGGCTGACCGTCGAGTACAACACTGCTGAGCAGCATTACCTGGTTAGTTACAGGGGTAGACATCTCCTCTTTCTGGCAGGAGACAACCGCAATTAAAATTAGTATACAAAGTGCAATAGTCTTCATTTTCATAATTTTCATTTTTAACAATATGACGTTTTTATCCAGGGTCATCAATTAATGTAAATGACCACTGATTCAGTTAATAAATTTGTTTTAATGCATCACTGAAGCGCAGACATGCTTTCTACAAAATGTTGCATACGGGATTAAGAACGTCATGAAAAAAATAATATTGTTGTATGAAAATTACTGCCTGAATCGGCCTTTTAATTTGAAATTATTTTAAATACAACAGCTACCATCTGATATTCAATATAGTACAAGAATAAATTGCCTCGGGTCAAAAAAAAATAATCTTTTTTTTGCAATAAGGGTTCTCAGTTTGTTCTACGGCAATAGCAGGGGATTTCCATTGCTTTCTGAAGATGAAATAAAAAAAAATAAAAAAATTTGGTGTAATAAATCAAATAACATGTCGTTTAATATTTCGTGTTAGTCAATTATTTTAATGTATTAGTCAAAAAAATTAATTAGATGAAAAAAGCTATTTTTATTCTATTGCTATATATTCCCTTTGTCGCAAATGCTACTGAATATTATGTGGCAACCAACGGGAATGATAATAATCCGGGTACCCTTGCCCAGCCATGGGCTACCTGGCAAAAGGGATTCACTTCGATAGCCGCAGGCGATATATTGTATATCAGGGGTGGAACCTATCTCGCTTCCTCAACTACAGGCCAGGGAGGAACAACAACTGCATGCGGCGTATATATAAACGGGAAGCGTGGAAGCTCCTCCAAGCAGTATCAGGTCTATAATTATCCAGGGGAAAGGCCGGTCCTTGATTGCCGGAACCTGACTGCAGCAACGGAAAGAAGGGGAATACTGCTTACAAGCTGCAGTTACTGGCATGTCAAGGGACTGGATATCACAAGGGTTGATCAGTATTCTTCAGGAGCAATAGGTCAGGGCCTGGAACTGTACAGCGGCAATCATAACCTGGTGGAAAATTGTGCCGCTCATCAGAACGGGGGACCTGGCTTTGGCACAAGAATTCCTGACGGCGATGAGAATCAATTCATCAATTGCGATGCCTATTCAAACTATGACCCATATACTAGGACACCCGGTGACAATGCCGACGGCTTTGACATAGGCTTTGGAAGATATGGCGGTGGTGATTATATCATCCGTCTCACCGGCTGCAGGTCGTGGGATAATTCTGATGATGGGTTTGACATGTACCAGTATTCAGGCTACAGCGGGATCTATTACCTTTCCGATTGCTGGGCCTGGCATAACGGTTATAAGTCCGATGGCGTCTCCACTGCCGGCGATGGCAATGGGTTCAAGTATGGACTCGACGGTCAGAATTATACAGGAGTAACAAAAAGATATTCTACTGGCTGTATAGCCTACAATAACAGGCAGAGAGGATTCACCCAGGAATCGGCAAGGGTTAAAAAAGAGTTTTACAACTGTACAAGCTACGCCAACCATTCATGGGGATTTTCCTTCGGATGGCCGGGTGATGCAAGTGCCTTCGAGGTGGCTGATATATTGAAAAACAACATTGCCTTTGGCGACGGGGTCGAAAACCTCCACGGAGGAACCTTCTATGCCTCAAGAGTCTCAACGAATAACAGCTGGGATGCTGCAACCGGTGTTACAGTATCTGCTGCAGATTTCGTTAGTACCGACGGCAGCGAGCTTGCCAATGCGAGAAAATCTGACGGCAGTCTGCCTGAGATACAATTCCTGCACCTTGTTTCAGGATCTGATCTTGTGGATAAAGGTGTTGATGCAGGACTGGCTTTTACAGGCAAGGCTCCTGACCTGGGAGCATTTGAGCTGAAATCGGCCTCAACTGCTGTCGCAAATCCTGTATTCAAATCAGCAGTTGTGGAAAGTGCCGCTCCGACTATCCTTGTAGTAACATATGATATTAGTCTCAATGGCACTATTGTACCTGCTGCATCAGCTTTCAGCGTACTTGTGAATTCTGCTGCCGATGCCGTAAAATCGCTTGCGATTTCGGGTACCACAGTGAAGCTTACTCTTGCAAGCGCCCTGAAATCGGGTGATGTTGTGAAAATTTCATACACAAAGCCTGCGAGCAATCCTGTTCAGACTACGGCCGGAGGAATTGCAGAATCACTGGCATCAATCACGGTAACAAACAATATAAGTGCACCGGTGGTCAGCACTGGCCCCCCATCTGTAACAATGACAATAAAGCCCAATCCTGTTCACAGGATGGTTAATATCCTTTTCAAATACACAGGCGCATTTTCGAAGGATGACCCTGCGTCATCTCCCCAGGTCATAAAGATCATGGACGCAGCAGGCAAGCTTTTTTCGGAAAAACTTGTTGATACAGGTATTGCAGCAATAAAGTTCCCTGTAAATCTCCGATCTGGCATATATAATGTGGTTGTATTGCTGGGAGGTCAGGATATCTCTTCCCAGAAGATGATTGTATATTAATATGGCAAATGGGCAGACACATGGATGATACGGTTTATCATTTGATTATTCTTAAGATTAACCAGGGGCTACCAGGAGCTGATCACGGAAATCAAAACAAAATGTCAACAGATGATTAAGAAAGCGATATCATTACTCACGGCACTCCTGGCAGTCTGTTCATCCATGTCGTTTGCACAGGCAACCCTTACGATCGAAGGAACCGTTACAAACAATACGGTTACAGGTTCATGGAACGGCGTAAACATTGACAGAAGTGTCCCGACTACATTTGTATTCAGGAATAATTCAATCACTTCGGTAAACTCCGCGGGATATATGCTGCAGGCAGGTGATGAAACAGTCAGCGGTACAAACAACCATCTCGACGGAGAGGTGATTTCAGGCAATAAGCTTACATGGAACGGGACCGATATGTCGAGCATTACACACGGGATTTTTACAGGTCACAACAAAAATGTAATAATAAGATACAATTACCTCGATAAGGTCCCCATGGCAATAATCCGGAAATCGACAAACGGGATGACAAACAGCTCCGGAGGAGTTGCATATAATATTGTAAAAAATCCCGCAGCCACGGCAGGCGTGGTCAAGGGAATGAATAATGTAAGCTATTACAACAATACCTTTTACAGTGATCTGTCCAGCCCGTGGAGGGGACTGGTCGACATCTACACCAATACCGATATCACTCCCAATTCACCGGCAACCGGAGCTAAAATCAAGAATAATATTTTTTATACGGTAAATCAGATTTACAACATAGCAATTCACGATGCAGCCTGCCTGCCGGGATTCGAGAGCGACTACAATGTCTTCTGGTGCGAATCGGGCACACCTGTATTCAATTATCTCGAATCGAAAAAGACATTTGCGCAGTGGCAGGCACTGGGCTATGACAAGCATTCAGTGGTTATCAACCCCCATTTTGTAAACACCGTTGATTTTGTCCCTGCCTCACGCCTTGACAATGGTACTGATCTAGGCTCTGACTGGGCGGCTGGCTTATCCACCGCTGCCAACTGGGTCACGGGAACCTCACCTGCAACAGCTAACCAGAACGGGGCATGGCAGGTCGGGGCCAGGGTTTACAATACATCCGGATCTGTCCCTGCCGTTCCGAAACATGTCGGCTCGTCAATAGAAAATGCTGCCCCATCGGTACTTATAATCAACTACGATTCAAACCTGGCAGGCATTATTCCATCAACAGCCGCTTTCAGTGTCCTTGTAAATTCTGTTTCGGTGAAAGTAAGTGCAGTAGCCATCAGCGGGTCTGCCGTGAAGCTGACACTGGCCTCTCCTGCCGCTGCCGGCGATATTATCAAGGTTTCATATACAAAGCCATCTGCAAGTCCCCTGCAGACCACGGCCGGCGGCCAGGCAGCTTCCTTTGCAGCTCTGACTGCGACAAACAACATAGCCGCACAGACACCGGTTCCTGTCACGGGAAACCTTAAACTGACAATCTATCCAAACCCTGCCCATCTGTTTATAAATATCAGGATTCAAAACACTACCCAGACGCAGGATGAATCGCTGAGGACAATAAGGGTTTTTGACATCACCGGAAAGCTATTCGTTGAAAAAGAGATCGGGCCCGAAGTAACTGAGATCGGATTTCCCCTTACCCTGAAACCGGGCATTTATGTCGTTACAATATTTGCCGATAACCGCGATCTGGTCTCACAAAATATTGTGATATACTGATGCATCCGTTTCAGCAATGATGGGGACACGAGCTCAGGCTTACTGCTATTTTAACGCAGGACAGCTGCTTCAGGGATGGACTGCCATGCAGGATGAGCAAATTATTGGCCCACACGGATCTTGAAATCAGAATTTGTATGAAATGTGATGGAGGGGAAATTTTCTTTCGCTGTTTTAAGGATCCATTCACTTTCGGCAAAAAAAACAGGGTTATTCTCTTTATCATACGCTATTGAGGAATATTTTCTGGCAAAAAACGCATCCATCTCCTTCCTGTTATCCGAAGTAATCCAGCAGGCCCTGATAAAAGGCAGGTGCGCAAAGTTGCACTTTGCCCCGTATTCGTGTTCCAGCCTGAACTTGATAACCTCGTACTGCAATTCTCCCACCGTTCCAATGATTTTCCTGTTGCCGGGCTGCTGAACAAAGAGCTGGGCAACACCCTCATCGGTCATCTGCCTGACCCCCTTCTCAAGCTGTTTTGTTTTTAAGGGATCGAGGTTTATAACCTCCTTCAGGATCTCAGGGGAGAAGCTGGGTATTCCCTCAAAGTGAAGGGGCTCGCCTTCGGAAAGGGTGTCCCCGATCTTGAAATTTCCACTGTCATATAAGCCTACGACATCACCCGGGAAAGCCTCCTCCACTATGCTTTTTGCGTTTGCCATAAAGCTGGCAGGCGAAGAAAATCTTATCTTCTTTCCGGTTCTGGGATGAAAATAAAACTTATTCCTCTCAAATTTGCCCGAACATATGCGCATGAATGCTATCCTGTCACGGTGGTTGGGGTCAAGATTTGCATGAATCTTGAAAACAAAGCCGGTCATCTGCTCCTCATGAGGGTCAACGCTCCGTTCCGACGCCTTTACAATCCCGGGGGAGGGGGCAATCTCAAGAAAGGTCTCAAGCAGTTCCAGTACACCGAAATTATTAAGGGCACTTCCGAAGAAAAGAGGAGCCAGGTAACCTTCGCGGTACAATGACATGCTGAAAGTCTCGAACATATCACCTGCGAAATCTATCTCTTCCCAGAGCCTGTGTATATTGTCCTCACCCACAAAGTTCCTCAGCCTCGGATCCTGTATGTCCCCCGTACTTATAAGACTATCGGGTACCACGCTCTTATCGGGGGCGAAAATCTGAACATCTTTTCTGAAAAGGTTGTAAACACCCTTAAACTGCTTTCCGCTCCCGATCGGCCATGTATAGGGACATACAGCTATCTTTAAGCTCCTTTTCTAGCTCATCGAGAAGGTCATAGGGATGCATGCCATCCCGGTCCATCTTGTTTATGAAGATCATTACCGGAGTATGCCTCATCCTGCAAACCTCCATTAGCTTTCTGGTCTGCTCTTCAACACCCTTTACCGAATCAATAACAAGTATTACACTGTCAACTGCCGTCAGGGTACGATATGTATCCTCGGCAAAATCCTTATGGCCGGGAGTATCGAGGATGTTTACCCTTATATTGTTGTAATCAAAAGCCATCACCGATGTTGATACGGAGATGCCACGCTGCTTTTCGATCTCCATGAAATCGGAAGTTGTCGTTTTCCTGATCTTGTTGCTTCTGACTGCTCCGGCAGTCTGAATCGCACCGCCGAACAGCAGTAGCTTTTCAGTAAGAGTTGTCTTGCCAGCATCAGGGTGACTGATGATGGCGAATGTCCTTCTCTTGCTTATTTCACTTTTTAAATCCATAAATATATTATAGCGTGACAATTACTATTTGTCTGTTAATTGACGAAACATTTTTAACGGGAATGCAGCAGGCAAAAGGCTTTATTACTGCTGCAGGCTTTCCCTTCAATTATTTTAGGGTGGAGTGATTTTACCTTTATATAAAGCAATATCGTCTCATTTGGCGGTGCAAAATTAACAAATAGCAGAGAATAAACAAAGAGGATGAAGCATGATTTAATCTACTAAGGCGTATGATACTTTTTATTATAAAAGGTTTCGCATATCTCTATTTTATTATATTTGCATATAAATTGACCAAACAAATACGATGTTTTTGAATATCTAACCTAAAAGAATATGTTATGAAGAATTTATTTCTTATCTGTGTCTCATTGCTTATTGTCAATACTCTGTCTGCCCAGACCTTTAAATATATCGGGGCAGACAAGTGTAAGATGTGCCACAATAAGCCTTCAACAGGAGATCAGTATAGCAAATGGCTCAAGGATCCTCATTCAAAGGCAATGAAGACACTCTCAAGTCCAGCTGCACTTGAGTATGCCAAGAAGAATGGCATTGCAGATCCTCCAAGGAACCCAAATGCCTGAAATGCCACTCGACTTTTGAAAAAGCCGGAGCAAGCCTTCGCGCAGGAATTACACGCTCAGGAAGGTGTATCATGTGAATCATGCCATGGACCCGGCAGCAACTACAAATCACCCACAGTAATGAAAAACAGGAAGCTTGCGATGGAAAGCGGTCTGATCCTCCCGACAAGACAGTATGCCTCGGATGCCACAATAAAGAAAACCCTTTCTTCAAGGAGTTTAATTTTGAAGCTGCCGCAGCAAAAATAGCTCATCCCGACCCCTCGGTAAAAAAGAATTAATCCTTACCTGACCTGACCTCAATAATAGAACAAATCCTTTGCAAGGTTAATCCTGCAAAGGATTTGTGTATTTATAAGATTCGTCATTGACCCGAAAAAAAACTAATGTCGATATATAAAATAAATCAAAACAGATGAAGAAGCTATTAGTTCTATTGACCGCAGCCATTGTATTTACTTTTTGCAAGGGACCCGGATCAGGTCCCCTGGTAAAGGAATCCTTTGACAAGAGGGAGCAGCACAAGGCTATGGGTGGAGAAACCCATCAGGGAAGGGTTGCAGTTACCAAAGCAGATGTAAAGGTTGAACCCTGTGCCGATTGTCTCACTATCGCCAAACTCATGGAGAATAAAAAAGCTTATGAAGGCAAGGTAATAAAGGTAAGGGGACAGGTGACCAAATTCAATGCAGGGATCATGGGCAAGAACTGGGCCCATATTCAGGATGGAACCGAATATGATGGGATCTTCGACCTCACCGTAACTTCCGATATATCTGTCGTACTGGGTGAGACTGTAACCTTTGAAGGGAAGATCTCCCTGAACAAAGATTTTGGCTATGGTTACTCATACGACGTTCTCATGGAGGATGCGAAGGGGCA
This sequence comes from uncultured Bacteroidales bacterium, assembly GCA_963756885.1. Taxonomy (GTDB): domain Bacteria; phylum Bacteroidota; class Bacteroidia; order Bacteroidales; family VadinHA17; genus LD21. The sequence goes on along the minus strand of CAVWPG010000016.1, from coordinate 1,030,682 downwards.
CTGATTCACAGCAGCTCAGAGATATCATCAAGGTAATAGCAGTGATCGAATCGCCTCATTCCTATTTTTGGATAGTATGATGTGGCAGCAGGAGCAGAAAGCAGGATCAGCCTGGCATCGGGAGCCGCCAGCTTGGTCCGGCGGATAAGCTCCTTCCCTATTCCCTGCCGCTGGTATTTTTCATCCACGGCCAGGTCGGAGAGATAGGTGCAAAAGGCATAATCGGAAAGGGAACGCGACACACCTATAAGCAAGCCATTCTCACGTGCTGTAACTATCAGGTTGCCATGCTTAAGCATGCCGGACAATCGCCTGTCATCATTTACTGGCCTTCTCTGTCCAAGGGTTGATTTAACAAGCACTGTCCTGAATTCACTGACGCTAAGGTCGTTCTCAATTTTATATTCTATCATACCCGGGTTTAGGTTTACAGTTAAAGACTAGTCGGAAAGACCCGACGGAGGTGCAGCCGAGGGATCAGCCCCCCAGCTGAAGTTGGGTCTGGGCCCCATATCAAGTATCAGCTCTCCCCCGTTTTTGATATCATCCCATCCGAACCATGGCTTGTTCCATTCCCTGCCATTGAGCGTCGCCTTCTGGATATATTTGTTCTGCCTGCTGGAGTTTTTTGCAGAAATATGAAAGCTCTTTTCATTTCCAAGCTTAACCCTTACATCCGTGAAGACAGGGCTGCCGATATTGAAGGCGGGGATGCCGGGTGTGACCGGATAGAAACCCATGCTCGAAAAAACAACAAATCCCGATAATCCTCCGCCATCTTCATCCCCCGGTATACCGAAAGGAGAATTTGTAAACCAGGTATCGAGTAGCATTCTGATCCTTTTCTGAGTCTTCCATGGTGCTCCTGAGTAGTTATAGAGCCAGGGTATATGGAGGCTGGGTTCATTTCCCATTACGAACATGCCTACCTGACCCGTTGCGTCAGGAAATTGCTGAAGATAATCGGGTTTCCACTTTCCTAAATCCTCCATAAAAAGCTGGTCAAGCCTTTCAGTGAACTTTTCCCTTCCCCCAAGCAGGTTTATAAGTCCTGCAATATCATGCTGAACATCCCACAGGTATGTCCATCCGTTATTCTCGTCATAGTAATCGCGGGCTCCCAGACCACCTGAGTACCTTGGATCAAAATCTTTGACCCAGCTCCCATCGGCTGTTCTGGGGGCAAAGAAGCCTGTCTGCGGATTGAAGAGGTTGTAAAAATTATGGGCTCGCTTGAGAAAATAGTCATGATCGGCATCTTTTCCCAGGGCCCCGGCCAGTTTAGCCAGGCACCAGTCATCGTAGCTGTGGGCCAGTGTTACTGCGACAGCCTGACGCTTTTCAAAGGGATGCACCATTGCAACTGTCTCTTTTTCGCCTGGATTAAGCGCCGGGAAATAACCCTTTTCAAGATAAAATGTATCGAGCGAACACATCGGCCCGTTTCTCCAGGGCAGCATGGTTGCCTCAATGGCATTTTTCCGAAGCCCTTCGTAGGCCTTTTCAATATCAAATCCCCTGATTCCCCTGAACCAGGCATCAGCTATTATGGCAGCCGAGTGGTGGCCGTTCATGCATGGAATGTCGCCCGAAACGATCGGAAAGGATGGCATCCAGCCCCCCTGCTCATACATCCTTACATATGACTGTATCTTCAGGCTCTCCAGGCCGGGATTTATAAGGGCATGCAGGGGATGCGAAGCCCTGTAGGTATCCCACATCCAGTCATCGGCAAAGAAGGAAGTGTCATTGTCGTTGTGGATTGAATTATCATAGCCGCTGTAATATCGGCCATCCTCGGAAATATCGACCATCCTTTCATAAGTCCTGTAAAGGGCGGTATAGAAAACTGTTTTCTGATCGGCACTTCCTCCCTCCACCTCTATCTTTCCCAGTGCCTCGTTCCACCTGGCTCTTCCCGCTGCCTTAAGGGCTTCAAAATCCCAGCCGGGGATCTCCTCAGCGAGATTCTTTCGGGCCTGATCGGTACTGATGAAAGAGATCCCCATCTTGATTCCGGTCATTTCCTTTTCGGCCACGCTGAATCCAAGAGCTATTGCCGGCTTTTCACCGCCAACAGACGCTTTGGCTGCCGCTGACCCGTCATCATTCCACAGGGAATCTGACGAGAAGCTTCTTTCAGTTTTTATGCTGAAGTATATATTTACATTCCCTGAATAAGACTCAAACCCTTCAATAGCATTATCCCCCAGAACGTTTATCTCTCCCTTGCCTGTCAGGGCGAGCATGAGATGCTTCTGCCCCTTGCGGTTCCAGGCAATCCTGTAGAAGGAGCTCCTGCTGCCGACCGTAAGCTCAAGGTTTATGTCAGGGTCCTCCAGCAATACAGAATAGTAATATGGCTTGCAAACTTCGAAATCATGGTCATAATAGCTTGACCAGTCTTTTCTGACAGCGGATACTTTTCCAGCAACAGGCATAAGAAGTCCTGCAGTTCCATTCCTGTGGCCCGCAAGCAGGAAAGGGAAGCCGGATATTTTTTCAGCCTGGTAATTTCCGGGAAGCCTGTGTATCCTCATCATGCTGTTGGGAAGATTGACAAGGGGCACTGTTGTCTGAAGCAGGGGCGCTATACCACCTATGGCAGGGTTGACAAAATCGACCGGACCGGAGTCCTTCCTTGAGCATGATACTGACAGAAACAGCAGCAGAACCGTCAGTATGTCCATAAGCCGGAAGGGAGCCATGTTTTTCCTGTACATACATTTGATATTTGACTGAAGAGAGTGCTTTAATGGTACTATCGTTTCAAATGTAGAGTGTTTTTTGAAATTGTCAATTATTATTTTATTAGTTTTAAGAGATGAAAAAATATCTCTCTATAGGCTTGATACTGGCACAATTTGCCGGTTTTGCCCAGGCATCGGTTACCCCGGTTGATCTTACCTGTGAAAATCTCAGGGATCCTGTTGTCGTGGATACACCCAACCCCCGGTTGTCATGGATAAATAATTGTCCGTCGGATGAGAGAGGACAATATCAGACTGCATGGGAGATAAGGGCAGCCAGTACGAAGGAAAAGCTGCTTGCAGGTGATGCAGATCTATGGAGCAGCGGACAGGTAATGTCCGATGAATCTGTAAATATAAGGTATAATGGCAAAGCCCTCTCTTCCCGCGAGGACTGCTGGTGGCAGGTAAGGGTATGGGACCGGAAGGGAAAAGTCTCCGAATGGAGCGACCCGGCTTTCTGGAGCATGGGATTGCTCGGGGCAGATGAATGGGTTGCCAGGTGGATAGGGGCGCCGTGGCAGGGGGAGGATCCTCTTGTCAGGCCATCATCTCCCGCCGGAGGCCCCGAGGTTGTCTTCAGGCATCCCGGGTCGGAAAACACCCCTCCGCCAGCACCAATGCTCAGAAAAAAGTTCATTATAACAAAGAAGATAGCTTCCGCTAAGGCTTTTGTCACAGGACTTGGATTTTTCGAATTCTATATAAATGGGGAAAAGGCAGGAAGTGACGTCCTCTCTCCGAACCTGACACTGTATGGTCACCGTGATGACCTTGGTCCCATTGGAGTTATGATCAGGAATAATTTCAGGGAGTACCGGGTAATGTATATGGCATACGATATCAAGGAGATGCTGCATGAGGGTGAAAATGTTGCCGGAGCAATACTTGGAAACGGATTTTACAATCCCGGTTATTACTGGACGCAGGGTTACGGTACCCCCAGGTTTATCGGCCAGATCTATATAACCTATGCCGACGGAACTAAAGATGTGATTCTTAGCGGTCAGGACTGGAAAGCTTCAAAAAGCCCCATACTTATGGACCTTATATATGACGGGGAACACTACGATGCCAGGCTTGAGCAGCCAGGCTGGTGCTCTCCGGGCTTCGACGATTCCGGATGGGAGCCGGCTGCCCTCAGGAAAGCTCCCGGAGGGATTATGAAGGCACAGATGTCTCCACCCGACAGGGTACTGGAAAGTCTTAAACCCCAAAAAATAGTTAAGCTGGGAGAAGGCCATTTCAGGGCCGATTTCGGTCAGGAGATCTCCGGATGGCTCCATCTGAAGGGTGTGACCGGCGATCGCGGGCAAAAGATTGAGATCAAATATATTTGCGAATCGCCTGTCGGGGATAACTCCTATACAATGAGAGGCGGAGCGCCGGAATCTTATGCCACAAGATTTTCGTGGTATGTTTTCAGGGAAGTGGAAGTAAAAAACTGGCCCGGTGAACTGAAACCGGAACAGATAAGTGCAGAAGCTGTTTATTCTGATGTTGAGACAACAGGCAAGTTTGACTGCTCCGACGAGCTTTTCAATACAATAAACAGGATCTGGTGGCGTAGCCAGACCGACAACATGCATGGTGGCATCGCGAGCGACTGTCCGCACAGGGAGCGCTCTCCCTATACAGGAGATGGCCAGGTTTCATGTGTTACAGTGATGGAAAATTTCGATGCCAGAACCTTTTACACAAAATGGATCAGGGATATCCTGGGAGACCAGAACCCCGAAAACGGCTATGTGCCAAACGGAGCTCCCTGGCAACCGGGTTGCGGGGGAGGAATTGCCTGGGGCGCAGCTATGAACATAATGCCGTGGGAATATTATGTTCATTACGGAGACAATGATTTGCTGAAGGAAAACTATGATGGGATGAAAGGTTATATCAGGTATATGCTGACCTGGACAGATAAGTCAGGCATATGCTTCTCCCAGGCTCCTGACAGGGCGAATCCGAACGAATGGATAAACCTTGGAGACTGGGTGGCTCCCGGGAAATTGCCTCCTGAAGAGATGGTGCACACATTCTTCCTCTGGCTTTGCTCTGATTATACTGCGTCAGCTGCAAAGGCACTTGGCCTGGCCGATGATGAAATGTATTACTCAGATCTTGCTGAAAGGACAAAAAAGGCCTTTCAGAATAAATTCTATGATGCAGGAAAAGGAACCTATGGCCCCGCAGGGGGGAACGTATTTGCATTGAAAATGGGAGTGCCCGACAACCAGAAGGATAGGGTGATAAAGGCACTTGCAGCTGATATACATGCCAACGGAGATCATCTCGATACAGGCATATTCGGTACAAGGTACCTCTTTGAAGTGCTTGCCGGCAACGGCCTGAATGAGCTGGCGTGCAAAGTGATGAACCAGCGCACCCAGCCTTCCTACGGATGGTGGATAGGTCAGGGAGCAACAACAACCTGGGAAGAGTGGAATGGAAATGGTTCACATAACCATCCGATGTTCGGCGGAGGGATCTCATGGTTTTACAATAATCTTGCAGGAATGAAGCCCGATCCTGACGATCCAGGGTACAGTACGATAATTTTCAAGCCAATGCCTGCCGGCGATATAAGCTATGCATCATATTCAAATAAAACGCCATACGGAAAAGCGGGAATAAGCTGGAAGAAAGACAATGGGACCTTTTTAATGGATATAGAGGTGCCGGTCGGATGCAGTGGACTGGTTCATGTCCCCGCACGTTCCGGCAGGAAAGTCAAAGAGCACGGAATCGGAGTCAGATTATCCGAGGATGTTACATTTGTCAGGATGGAAAATGGCTATGCAATATTCAGGGTACCGTCGGGCAATTACCAGTTCCGAGCTCCGATGAAATAATATAATAAGCAATCCCCCGGAAATTATGGGAACCCCCTGTATTCTGAAAATTAAAGTGCTGCTTTTCTCCTGCAGCCTTATCGCAATTTCAGGCTGCCGGCCAGCCACTGATGTCCAAAGCCTTATGAGGCAGAGCATTTCAGAACTGAGGGCAGGCAATCTTGAAACAGCTGAGACTCTGGCAGATTCAGTCAGGAAACTTTGCGGTGACAATTATGAACTGCGGCTTGAGGCCGACTCGGTTTCAGAGATAGCCCCCAGGATAGCAAGAGATTTTTCGTTAACCGAAGAGCATGCCGACAGTCTTATAGAAAAATATTCCGGCCCATTTTCAGTGGAAGATAAAGTTAACTGGGAAAAGAGAGGATGGCTGGAGTACCGTATGGTAAACGGAAGAAAAATGTATTTCAACAGGGCAGTATCGAACCTTTTCCTTTTGAAAAAATTTCACGACGGGAAGGATATGAGAAAAGACACTATCCGGGATGAGGGTGAAATGGCGTTCCGGCTTAAGCATACCACAGCGGTATTCAGATCATCGTCCAATTACAGCGGTCCGGTAGTTCCCGTTACAATGGAAATAACGTATACAATAACTGTACATCCAGGCGTGGTGCCGGACGGAGAGATGATCAGATGCTGGATGCCATGGCCAAAATCGGGTTATCCAAGGCAAAAGAAGATTGAACTGCTTGGTTCCTCAGGTCAGCAATACTTTATTTCGCCCGATACAGCGGTTCACAGTACTTTTTATATGGAGCAGAAGGCAAGAGAGGGACTCCCGGCAATTTTCAGTATCTCCTTCAGGTATGAGTCCGGCGCTCAGTATGCCGATCTTTCATCAATGCATATCCTCCCGTATGAAAAGGAATCGGAGAATTATAAAAAATACACGGCGGAGCAGCCCCCGCAGATAATGTTTTCAGAAAGGATCAGGGCTCTGGCCGACAGCATCACGGGCAACGAAGCCGAGCCGGCCATGATTGTAAGGAAAATATATATGTGGTTCAAGAATAATATTCCATGGGCAGGAGCTTTGGAATATTCGATAATGCCCGACATACCGGAATATGTAATTCAACACCGAAGGGGCGACTGCGGAATGCAGACCCTGCTTTACATTTCGATGCTCAGGTACAAGGGGATACCCGTCAGATGGCAAAGCGGCTGGATGGTCCCGCCCGGGGCAGAGAATCTTCATGACTGGTGCGAGATTTATTTCGAAGGTCCGGGCTGGGTTCCGTCAGATGTTTCTTATGACCTGCAGAATACCGGGAATAAGAAGTTAAGGGAGTTCTACCTTTCAGGCATAGACAGTTACAGGCTGATCGTGAACAACGGCATAGCCGGGAATCTATATCCGGCAAAACATTTTATGAGAAGTGAGCCATACGACTTTCAGAGAGGAGAGGTCGAATGGAGAGGCGGCAATTTATATTTTGACAAGTGGGATTACAATATGAAAATTGAATACCTCAGGTAACATCTTTTTTTAATTCAGCATCCAGACCGGAGAGGAATTCTTCGGGATTCAAAGGAAATATTTTTTATTCATGCAACCTTCTGTTTGAAAATCTTGTCAAGCAAATACGAATGTCTGTTGTTTTGCAAATGAGGGCCGGAAGCGACGGGAGAGCAGAATCTGGAATGAATCTGAGTTTTGGCAACAGGATCAGGGTATCGACGCTCTATCAATATAATAAAAATGAAGGTTCTGTATTTTTCATTTTTGCTAATTTTGATCCCGACCGTTATCAGCGCGCAGGATTGTTCGCTTTTGTCCAAGGCAAACAATATCCTTCCTGATAAATTTTGTTCGCCTGTTACAGTAAACTGGCAGGTCAGCTATACGGGCGTAAATAATGCAGGCAGACCCGTCAGCATAAGGTATGACTGGGATAACGGGCTCGTTCAAATTGTCCCTGCCACAATGGTCTCCCCGGGGATGTTCCAGGCAACCGCTTCAACGATTTATACCTCTAACGGCAACCTTTGCAATTATCATCCGCAGTCGACACTCATTGTGAACGGTGTTGTATGTAGCTCCTCATCTCAGGAACAAATAGTGACCGTATGGGATAATGATGACCACAATGGAGGTCATATGCATATTAATCCGACAGTTTATCCGATTTGTCTTGGGAACGCGGCAGATGTGAGGTTCAGGGATCTGACACAATTCAATTGTGTTCCCCCGCAGGAAAGGGACAACCCTAATGTCAATACAAGGTGGATTCAGTGGATATATGGCACCGACATCACAATGACGGGTATTCCTGTAACAATAAACGGGATTTCAAGAACATTCCCGTATTCCGATCCCATAATCACACTCCCCGGGCCTGTTACAGGTTCCGGAGTCTGGTCCGATGTAATAAATGTTGCAAATGATAAATTGCTCGGCCAGCATTTCCAGGTTACACTGCGCAACTGGAATTATTGCAACCCCTATGATGATCCGAATATCCCGGGCCCCCCCGTCGATCCTGTGAACGGTGATCACCCTCCTGTCGTAACCACGGCTATAATACTTATTGTACCTTATCCCGATGCCACAATAAACCCTGTCGATACGCTGTGCGAGGAGAGTGCTCCGGTGACCCTGACAGCCCACGATCCAGGAGGCAGGTGGTCGGGCACCGGTGTTACAGGCCATACCTTCAGTCCATCGCGCGCAGGCGCCGGAAACCACCTGATAAGATATGACATTACAAATGCTGACGGTTGCTCCGATTATGATCAGATCGTTATCACGGTGATGCCGACGCCAAATGCGACGATAACTCCCGTGGGGCTCGTTTGTATTTCAGATCCCCCGATGATACTGAGGTCCCACGATCCGGGTGGCGTATGGTCGGGACCCGGACTCGTTGGCAACGTGTTTACCCCTGCAATGGCAGGCTCAGGGAATCACAGAATTTCATATACGATAACCGACCCTTACGGATGCCATGATGCTGACAGCATAATTCTTACAGTTGCAGTTCCGGATGCCACTATTACTCCTGTCGATACACTCTGTGTTAACGGCCCGATAATTTTTCTTACAGCTCATGATCTTGGTGGTATATGGTCGGGAGAAGGGGTTACAGGCAACACTTTTGACCCGGCACTGGCAGGAGCCGGAGATCATATAATAAGCTACAATATTATAAATCAAGACTGTAAAGCTTCCGACACAACTGTAATCACTGTAGTGCCAATCCCGGAAATAACAATTGACCCAATACCAGTTCAATATATAAACAATCCGCCGGTAACGCTGCATGCCACGCCGGAAGGGGGAATCTTCTCGGGCGATGGAGTGACCGGATATGTCTTTAACCCGGCCCTTGCCGGAGTTGGCATCCATATTGTCAGGTATGAAACCGCTCCCGACAGACTCGGGTGTATTGCGACAGATACTATAAGGATAGAGGTGGTCTCAAAGCCGATGCCACTGGCTGACTTTGAAGCCGATACAGTGGGGTGCACTCCGCTGACCGTAACATTCATGAATAAGAGCTTGTATGGCGAGGCTTATCTCTGGGATTTTGGCGACAACATATTCTCAGATGAAAAAAGTCCCTCACATACCTACTACATACCGGGGAACTATATTGTAAAACTTACTGTAAGCAATATTTCGGGGCAGGCAACCCATAGCGGCATTATTAAAGTTTACCAGAATCCGACATCTGTTTTCAATGCCTATCCCACCAATATCATCAACAATGAGCAAATAGTTGTATTCTACAATTACAGCTTTTATGATTCGCTTAATCTGTGGAACTTCGGGGATGGATTTACATCTGAGGATGAAAATCCGTTTCACAAGTATGAAAATGAAGGAAGCTACAGGGTAACTCTGACAGTAATTTCGAAGGATGGCTGCGTGGATTCATCAGAATTAAAGACCCCGGTTATCGTCGACTGGAAAGAAGGATCCATAAAGTTTCCGAATGTGTTCAAATGGAATGGCTCGGGTCCCACCGGAGGTCAGTGGCAGGAAGGGGTGTATCCGGAAATGGATAATGTATTCAGGCCTTTCTTTGAGAATGTAATAGAATATAAGCTTCAGATCTTCAACAGATGGGGAGTCCTTATCTATGAAAGTACTGAACTGAACAAGGGATGGGATGGATATACACAGGACAGGAAGCTGGCTGTTCAGGGAGTCTATGTTTGGAAAGTAACCGGAAGGTTCGCTGACGGGGAATATTTTACAAAGGTGGGCGATGTAACCTTCCTCCACTGATTATAAAATCATTTAAATAAGCCCATACGCAAAACATTCGGGCTGCCTGCGCGTTCTATAATTGTAACGTGAAAGACAGGTGCAATACTCACAGGATTTTGACAGGAATTGAAATTATTTTGATGAACGGCTCGTCATTTAACGCAACGTGGCATCAGCTTTGATGGTATATTCCTGCCATTTTTTAAAATACAGGATTTTCTGAATACTAATTAATACTTCCAATTATGAAAAAGAATGTTATAGCAATTGTTGTTATAATGGGAATGATTGCCGGGAGCTGCTCCAAGGTTGAGACAGGTAACAGGGGGCTTCAGCAATCTGTAGAAAATGGTGTGGCAAATATTACAAATGCGGTGATGAAGATTTCCGGGACAACCGGATATCAGTTGCTTACGATGAACGATGCTTCATCGAAATCCGACCTCAGTTTCAATGATTCAATCAATCTGAGCACTGTGGCGGGAATTTACGACTTTCAGCCTGACACTGTGATGCGCCTGCATTACTTCAGTCCATATAAATTGTTCAAAAAGACAGGAGAAAGTGATAACATGGTAATCAATTTACCCGAAATGATGGTTATGCATCCAAGGCATCTTCATTTCTTTCAGCCGCTCGATACAGTCTATCCGAACAATTTTACAATTACGGCGACCGATTACCATCTCTATTATAACTGGTGGCATAATTACGAGTACAAGCTCACGGCCGGGTTAATGCTCAATAACGAAGATGCAGGCAGTATGGATGTATCCGCCTCTTCCCCATCCTTCCACAGCAACGCCTGGTCCTCAAGCTACAATTTTCCGGAAGGATACAACATTTCGGCAATGTGGCAAAGTGGCGATACGACCACTTCAACATTTTCACTCTCAAAGGATAATGATATGCTTTTCAAGGAAAGCAATGTGTTCATTATGCATGATTTCCATAACAGGGAGAAACAGTATGACCTGACAATCGGCAATGTACAGGTTAAGAAATCGAATGACGTCGATTCAATTCAGGTATTCGTCGGAGGAATTCTTCAGCAGCATGCTGCTAAAATCTTTACTGACAGTTCCGACTCAACTGCTTCCGTCTGTCATAAAAGAGATATTCTTCTGACATACGATGATGGCACGACTGCAAAGCTAAGTGATCTCATATCTCCTGTTAAGCAGCAGCTTAGCATGCTCAGCGATGCCCTTCACAGCATGTACTTCGCCAGGAATATCGTTGATTATATAGCGTTCAGCATTTATTACGATACTCACGATTACCATTATTAGCCTGAGGTTTAATAGCAAGATTTTCAGGAGGTTGTTTCAGAACCCGTAAGGGGCATGAAACAGCCTCCTTTTATTTCACCTTTTGTCAGCCGATCAGGAATCTCCCGCTCTGGTAGACTATGAAGGAAAGCAGCCAGGCCACTCCTGTAGTGTAAAGAACGATGAAAGCCGGCCATCTCCACCCTCCTGATTCCCTCTTTATTGCAGCTACAACGCCGACACAGGGGAAATATGTAAGTATGAACAGCATGAAGGAAAATGCCTTCAGCGGGGAAAAAAGAGTCTGCCCCGATGAATTCTTCTGATTCTGGATTTTTGCAACAAGTGATTTTGATCCTGATTTTCCATCAGCCTGGAATATGACCCCGAGCGTACTCACAACTACCTCCTTTGCGGCAAAGCCGGAAAGTATGCTTACGCTAAGCCTCCAGTCAAATCCAAGCGGTTTCATAACAGGCTCTATTGCATGCCCGATTATCCCGATGAATGACCTGCCCTGCATTTCGCTCTTCCGTTCAGCCATGATCCTGCTGACAGATTCTTCCTTTTGCTCATCTGACAGAGCCGATTTGCCAACCTGCTCTATCTCGCCCTGGAAGTTTCTGGCCAGACTGACCCCTCTCGGGAAATTGCTTAAGAGCCATACAATAATTGAAGCCAGGAGAATGATGCCGCCGATTTTCTTCAGATACAGCTCGGTGCGGAAGCCGACATGCTTCACAACGCTTCTCACCGTCGGAACCCTGTAGGGCGGCAGCTCCATCACGAATGGAACCTCCTCTGCCCGGAAGAAGAATCTCTTCAGAAGCATTGCAGATGCGATTGCAAACAAAATGCCCAGGAAATAGAGCATAAACAGCACTGAGCCCTGGTTCCGCGCAAAGAAAGCACTTATGAACAGGATATATACAGGGAGCCTGGCACTGCACGACATGAACGGGGTTATCATCATTGTAACAAGACGGTCCCTCCTGCTCTCTATTATCCTTGTTGCCATAATTGCCGGGACATTGCATCCGAATCCCATGAAGAGCGGGATAATTGATTTCCCGTGCAGGCCTATCTTATGCATCAGCTTGTCCATAATAAATACGGCTCTGGCCATGTATCCGGTATCCTCCATGAAGGAAATGAAAAGGAACAGAATTATTATATTGGGAAGGAACACAATAACACCGCCAACACCGCCAAGAATCCCTTCAACAAGAAAATCTCTGACAATGCCAGCAGGAAGGTTATTGCTGATAATGCCTGAAAGGCCCAGGACTCCAGATTCGAGCCAGGCCTTTGGATATCCTCCCAGCTTGAAGGTACAGAAGAAGGTAAGCCACATAAACAGAACAAAAATAGGTATCCCAAGGTATTTATTTGTCAGCCAGTCATCTATAAGCTTGGTTTTCCTGACCCTTTCAACCTTGTTCTCCCTCAGTGTTTCCTTAAGTGCCCCTGAAATGAACCCGTAACGGAGATCGGTAATGACAGTTTCGACCGGTTCCGAATACATCCTGTCGAGCCTCTGATATTCTTTTTTCGCAGTCTCAATTATCTCGGAGGAGTTAACACACCGGGCTATATTCTCCGAGTACTCCTTATCATTTTCAAGAAGTTCAATGGCAAGATAGCGGGCTGAAATTATATTTGTAAAAGCCCTGTTTTCCTCAATTTTGATCTTCGACTGCAGTGCACATATTGAATTCTCGATTTCAGCACCGTAATTAATGTGAATATGCCTTACAACAGGATCTCGGTTCTCACTCACTTCAATTATCTTTTTGAACAGCTCCCTGATCCCCTTGCCTTTTGAGCTTACAGTCGGAATTATGGGCACACCAAGCATTTTCCCAAGTGAGTCAAAATCGAGAGTGTCGCCTTTCTTCCCGAGCTCATCGTACATGTTAAGGGCAATAACAATCTGAACTCCCATATCGATCAGCTGGGTCGTGAGGTAAAGATTCCTCTCCAGGTTGGATGCATCGATAATATTTACAACGATATCAGGCTTGTTTTCGAAGATGTAATTTCTTATGTAAAGCTCTTCAGGCGAATAGCTCTTTATCGAATAGGTTCCCGGCAGATCAACAAGGGAGAAATCATACCCGTCCTGGCTGTAGACTGCTTCCTTTGATTCCACTGTAACGCCGGAATAGTTGCCCACTTTCTCCCTTGAACCTGAAGCCTGGTTAAAGAGTGTTGTCTTTCCTGAATTGGGGTTGCCAACAAGGGCCACCTGAATATTTTTCGATTTCCTGAGCCACGAACCGTTGCCCTCCTCAGTCATAAGAACTCCGCTGGCGGATCCTCCTTCCCTGGACCTGTTCCCCCTTTCTACCTCAATAAGCTGGGCCTCACTGTTTCTAAGCGAGATATGATATCCCATTATCCTGTATTCAATGGGATCACGAAGCGGCGCCTTCTTGATCACCAATACCTTCTTACCGACAACAAACCCCATTTCTGAGAGTCTCTGCCTGAATTGGCCTCGTCCCTTGATCTTCAGTATTATCCCCTCTTCCCCCTCAATCAGATCATATAATGTCGTCATCGATATATTCCCTTCAACTGAGAAACATATATAAAAATAGAATGTTCACACCAGATCCGGCAGGTAATGCCTTATCATGATATAACGCCGACTGTATATGTAATTATATTTTTCGCCGGACCCTGAGCTGAGTTAAGTAAACCGGATAGCTGTTACAGCCCTATTCAACTCTCAGCTTTATTACAACTTTGCGTACGGGCTTGTTCTCGCCGATCTTCACACTTGGCCTGTGAACATCGGATGGAAAGAATATGAAAAACTTGTCAGGGGTGGCCTCATAGCTTGAAGTCTTGTCTACAGTCACAAATTCAATGTCCTTGGCAGGGTCGTAGGGTACCAGCACTTCCCTGATACCGGTAAGGGGAGTTATGCTCATCTGCTCTGAACCAGTAATAACATGCTGTATATCTATGTATTTCCGGTGTACTTCGAACCGGGTATCCTCTTCATTCTTGGTCACATATTCGCTTATTGTAGCATACAGGTTATCTCCGTCGATATCATATCGTTTCGCCTCCATATTGGCGAGATCACTGTTCCTGAGAAAGTCAAAAGCCTTATCCCATCTTGCCTGGTTTTTGAAATAATAAACTGCAAGTTCCCTCTTGTTAATGGATTCATCCGGAGTGACATTCAAGCCCTTGAGCCAGGTACGGCCGGAGAACCAGTCGTCAACCTGCCTGCTGCTCCACTTTGCAGGATCTTTCGATGATTTGCACCCGGCCATAGTTGCAATGCCAGATATCAGAATAAAAATAATTGTTCTTGTCTTCATAAAGGCGGTTATTAATTTTTGATGTCCAAAAGTTATAAAAAATGGTAACATAAACCAGTTCTGACAGGGATAAAAATGAAACAGTCCTCATTTCAGGAATTTGCCTATAATTGCAAAACAGTAATTTTTCAATTCTTCCTTTTCAGAATCTTCCATATCGGGAAGTGAGCTTCTCCTCCCCCGAAAATCAAACATAAAACCATCCACGTCAGTTCCATCTGCCAGCAGATCAGCCAGTACCCTGGCTACACTGGCCGGTGACCTCATAAACGGGGCTGCAATCCTATACAATGACCAAAACCATTGTTTCTGCATACGGTAGATCCCGGAGCTGAATGTACCGGGATTGAAGCTGAAATATTCCGGAGAGGGCTGATGATCATGCGCGGAGAGAAACTCATGTATAAGTGCAAGATATAGTTTCGATGATGCATAGGATCGCAAGGGGTTGTAGCCTGCTGCTACGGCCTGTATGCCCTTTCGTGCAGCTGCGAGCCTGTAGACAGGGGAGGATACAGAGGCTATCCTGATCTTTCGCCCCTCCGTATTATCAGAAAGGATGAGCTCATCAATCAGAAGGTGCGACAAAAAATTTATCTGGAAGGCAGATTCGAGGCCATCCCTTGTTGGGATAAAGGAAAGCGGACTGAGAATTCCTGCATTGTTTACAATAGATGTTATCCTGTGATTATTCAGGATTTTTCCTGCAATATCAGCCACACTGGCAAGGTCGTTGAAATCTGCCAGGTAAAGAGTGAAATTATCCCCTGAGCCAGCAATGTCGATCTTCCGGCGGCCAGTTGCGACGACAGAGAATCCTCTGGAGAGAAGTATCTTTACAAGCTCCAGGCCCAGTCCGGAGGTTCCTCCCGTTACCAGTATGGTTTGATCGCCCGTCGCCTTAACATCCATTTTTCGCATCCGATTATTCCATAAAGATAATCCCTTTGAACAGGATAAACTGCCTTCAATTAAGCTATATTATCTAATTGTCGGATCCAATAACCGGGTGTTATTATCCTTAACCAGCAAATAATAATTATATCTGATTAACTTAGCAGGCTGAATAAAATATTTAATAACCCTTAAAAACCCCAAACTATGTCAGTTATACTAATAGGAATCGTTGTACTCGTTGTAGGCCTTGTAATTGCAAAAGCTGATCCTGTAATGCGAAAATACAGATCGGTAATTGCAGTCGCAGGGATAGTAATAATCCTGATCGGATTTTCGACATCAGCTGTTGTTCAGGTAGAACCAGGGGAGGTCGGAGTTCAGAAGCTTTTTGGGAAAGTCAGTGACAACGTCCTCCAGAGCGGATTGAATATAATCAACCCTCTGGTAAAGGTAGTTATGTTCGACATCAAAACAGAAAATTATACAATGTCGGGAGTCAACGACGAAGGGTCAAAGCAGGGTGATGATGCAATACGCGTCCTTTCTGCCGACGGGCTTGAGGTCATAGTGGATCTTACGGTCCTCTACAGGGTGGTGCCCACCGAAGCTCCCAGGATACTCAAGGAGGTCGGGACAGACTACAGGAATATTCTCGTGCGCCCCATCTGCAGGACCAAGATCAGGGACAATGCAGTATACTACGATGCCGTCGCCCTCTATTCGACAAAAAGGGACGAATTCCAGGCCAAAATATTCAGTACAATCGAAGCGAACTTTAAGGAGA
The DNA here is from genome assembly GCA_963756885.1 of uncultured Bacteroidales bacterium. GTDB lineage: Bacteria > Bacteroidota > Bacteroidia > Bacteroidales > VadinHA17 > LD21. Next base: position 1,014,574 of record CAVWPG010000016.1, on the reverse strand, counting down.
GGGGGCTTCTCCTTGAGCAGTTGCTCGTCAGAAACATTACACTCCCCGAATCGGTCAAGGCATCGATCGAATCAAAGATAAATGCCGAACAGGATGCACAGAAGATGACCTTTGTTCTTCAGAAAGAACGCCAGGAAGCTGAGCGCAAGAGAGTTGAGGCCCAGGGTATTGCAGATTACCAGAAAATCCTCAGCTCTGGTCTCAGCGAAAAGCTGCTGCAGTATGAGATGATAAAGGCTATCTCTACATCACCCAACTCCAAGCTCATTCTGATGACAAACGGGAAAGGGCTGCCGATTATGCTGGACACCAAGTAACATATTGAGGATAATGCTCCGGCAGGCCTGACGGGATGAGCAGGATTTCCAGTGCAGCTTTCAGGAACATTTTGCCGTTTACAGGGCTATCACCATATCTTCTCCTTGAGCAGGATATTTCTCAGTTCATTTGGGGTGATATTCTCGCGTATTGTACCGTTATTAACTACTGTTATAAATCCTGTCTCCTCTGAAACGACGACAACCAGGGCATCGGAATGTTCCGACATCCCAACGGCTGCCCTGTGGCGCATTCCGAAATGAGGAGGCAGAGAAACCTGGTCGGTGATAGGAAGCGGACAGCGGGCAGCAAGAATAATGTCTCCCTCTATCAGCACTGCCCCATCGTGCAGAGGGGCATTCTTGAAGAATATTGTTTCAAGCAATTCAGCGCTTATCCTCGCTTTGATTATCTCACCGGCTTCGGTGAACAGGTCCAGGCTGCTTTTTCTGCCGATCACGATTAGTGCACCTGTCCTGGTATGAGCCATCGATTCACATGCCCGTACAATCTCTTCAGCCTCCCTCTGGCTGCGCTGTTCGTCCTTTACAGGGAAAAAAAGATGGCCGAAGGAGAACCTGTTGCGAAAGACATACCTGTTGCCTATTGCCAGGAGAAACCTCCTGAGCTCCTGCTGAAATACAATTATCAGGGCAATAACCCCCACTCCCATCACCTGCCCGAGCAACCCGGTTATAAGCTCCATATTCAGCGCTTTGACTATCAGCCAGAAAAGGTATATAAAAAATATTCCGATAAAGATGCTGAATGCTGCGGTACCTCTTATCAGCCTGTAGATCTGGTACATAATGAAGGCTACCAGCACGATGTCAATAATATCAAGTGTAGTTATATGAAAAGGCATATCTTCAGAATTTTATTTTTGAAACCAGCTTTACAGCCTGAACTGCTTCCCTGACATCATGTACCCGCAGGATATCCGCTCCCTTTAGAAGTGCGACGGTATTCATGACCGTTGTGCCGTTGAGAGCTTCCAAAGCTGTTACGTCGAGAGTTTTCCAGATCATCGATTTTCGTGAAACACCAACCATTACGGGCAATCCTGATACAGCAAAATCCTGAAGCCGGCTCATCAGCTCAAAATTATGTCCTGCAGTTTTGCCAAATCCGAAACCAGGATCGATTATAATGTCCTTCACACCGGCTGAATGAAGGCGGAAGATCCTTTCGGCAAAATACTTCAGGATATCTGCAACTATATCGTCGTAAACAGGGTTCTTCTGCATAGTGGCCGGAGTGCCCTGCATATGCATCATTACATATGGCACCCTGAGTTTTTCAACGGCTGCAAACATCCCCTCGCCTCCATCACCCCCCGAAATGTCATTTATCATGTCGGCACCGGCCCCCAGAATAGCTTCAGTTGCGACTTCCGGCCTGAAAGTATCGACAGAAATTATTGCATCCCTGAATTCATTCCTTATAACTTTTATTGCACCAAGCACCCGGCTGCTCTCTTCACCGGCAGTTATATCCGGGGCTCCGGGGCGTGATGAATAGCCACCGACATCGAGTATCGCGGCACCGTCCGCCAGCATTTTCCCGGCCGCTTCAAGAATCTCCCCCTCCGATCTGTACCGGCTTCCGCTATAGAATGAATCAGGTGTAATGTTCAGCACCCCCATCACCTTCGGAATAGCCAGGTCGACGAGTTTGCCACCCGCATTTATATATCTCGGCTTGGTAAGCAAATTATTAATTTATTTGCCTAAATTAATGATTTTATCAGATACTGCAATTCAGATCCACAACACAAGAATTTAAAATAAGATGAAGACTGCACCTCCCGGCCCGAATTCTTTCAACAATAACACCTTCAGATTTCCTTCTTTGAAGTGTGCTTATTACATTTGCACTCAAAGAAATCAACAGTAGGATGAAGCTTTTTGTAATCGAAGGAGTTGACGGAGCAGGAAAATCAACCCAGTTAAAGCTGCTGAGAGACTTCTTTACGGAGAAAGGCCATAAATGCGAATATCTTCATTTTCCCAGGACTGGCTCTCCATACTTTGGTGAACTGATAGCACGGTTTCTCAGGGGTGAGTTCGGATCAATTGGCGATGTGGATCCCTACCTGGTTGCAATGCTTTATGCCGGCGACAGGAAGGATGCTTCCGCCTTGATCAGAAGCTGGCTCAACAGCGGGAGCATTGTTCTCCTCGACAGGTATACATATTCAAATGTCGCATACCAGTGCGCCAAGCTCACAGAGAAAACCGACAAGGAGAAACTGATGGAATGGATACTTAAGCTTGAATTCGAACACTTTGAAATTCCTCGTCCCGACCTCAATATATTTCTGGATGTCCCGTTTGCCTTTACAGAGAGAAAGCTATCGGGTACGAGGACAGGTGAAGACAGAAGTTATCTCAAGGGTTCAAGGGATATTCACGAGGAGAGCATGGATTTCCAGAAGAAGGTAAGGGATATGTATCTCATGGTTTCTGAATCAGAAGAGAGGCTTGCAGTGGTTAATTGCAGCAATGATAAGGAAACTATGCTCCCCCCGGAAGAGATCTTCAGTCTTGTGTGCGGAATACTTAAAAACAGAAAATTCATCTGAAATGAAGATAATCAGAGTATTAAGCCGGATAGTGACAGGCCTTGTATTTATGTTCTCAGGGACCGTAAAAGCTATCGATCCCTGGGGGTCAGCCTATAAATTTCAGGACTATTTCCAGGCTTTCCACCTGAGCTTTCTCCGTAATCTGAGTCTTCCTCTTGCGATAATGCTCTGTACTGTTGAATTTCTTGCAGGCTTTTCCGTTCTGTCAGGGGTCAGGCAGAAGACGGGAATAATTACTGTTATGATCCTGATGCTGATATTTACACCGCTTACTTTCATTCTTGCCCTCACAAATCCTGTTTCCGACTGCGGTTGCTTTGGGGATGCGATCCATCTTACCAACTGGCAGACCTTCGGAAAAAACATCATCCTGCTGGCTGCGGCAATAGTGCTTTATGGCGGACTGAAGTATTCAAAAACGGTCTCCGGCAGAACAACCGGATGGCTGATAATCTCTGTTGCCGGGGCACTCTTCATCCTTTTCAATCTCTACAATATAAGATATCTTCCGGCAGCTGACTTCCTCCCCTACAAAACAGGTGTCAGGATTGCCGATAAGATGGTTATTCCCGAGGGCTCCCCTCCGGATATTTATGAGACGACCTTTATTTATGAAAAAGAGGGGAAGCGGAAGGAATTTTCCCTGAGCAACTACCCGGCAAACGACAGCTCATGGAAATTCGTAGATCAGAAATCGGTACTTGTCAGGAGCGGCTACAAGCCACCCATACATGATTTCATTATTACAGGGCCCGACGGTGATGATATTACGCAACAGGTGCTTGCTGATACGGGTTATACGCTGCTGATGATATCCAAAAAGCTTGATGAGGCATGCAAGTCCAGGCTTGAGAAGGGCTTTGAGCTGGGTAGATACTGTTCATCAATAGGGATCAGATTCCTGATCCTCACTGCATCGGGAAGCAGCGAAGTCAAAAGCATTGAGAACGGACTCACTTTCTGTTCGGCCGATGAGACCACTCTTAAGACAATGGTAAGGGCTAACCCGGGTTATATGCTGCTGAAGGATGGAGTTATCAGGAACAAATGGTCTTCTGCAGGCTGCCCCGGCAAGGAATGGTTTGAGGAGGTTGTTAAGCAGCAACCTGACAGGTAATGCTAAAATCGCATGAATGATTTATACCTTTAAATATTATTATTTTTAAAATCTGAATTTTATGAGAAAGAAGATTGTTGCAGGTAACTGGAAAATGAATATGGATCTGTCGGAAGGACTGAAATTCACATCCTCAATAGATAAATACTTCAGGGAAAAACCTTCAGAAAAGGGTTTGGTAGTACTTTGCACTCCATTCATACATCTTGCCGGTGCAGCTGAAATCCTTAAGCACGGGAAGGTTGCACTGGGTGCCCAGAACTGCGCTTCGGAAGCCTCCGGAGCCTATACAGGGGAAGTGTCTGCATGGATGATTAAAAGCACAGGTGCAGAGTACGTTATTATTGGCCATTCGGAAAGAAGAAGCTTCTATCATGAAGACGATAAGCTTATAAACAAGAAGACATTGCTTGCAATCAACAGCGGACTGAAGGTTATCTTCTGCTGCGGAGAATCTCTGGGCGAAAGGGAATCAGGAAAGCATTTCATTATAGTAAAGAGGCAGCTCGAGGAAGGGTTGTTCTCACTCACCGATGAGCAGATGAATTCGATTGTGATCGCGTATGAACCTGTATGGGCCATTGGAACAGGGCTGACAGCCTCTCCCGACCAGGCTCAGGAGATGCACAGGCATATCCGTGAACTGGTAAGGGAAAAATACGGAAATGATTGCGCAAAGAAGGTGCCGATCCTTTACGGAGGCAGCTGCAAGCCCTCCAACGCTGCTGAAATATTTTCAAAGCCTGATGTCGATGGCGGGCTGATAGGCGGAGCATCCCTGAAAAAAGAGGATTTTACAGCCATTGTGGAAGCATTATAAATGCCTGCGTGCAGGCTTTTGCATTCTTATTTCCTATAGCTGATGTACAGAAAGCTGATATTTACCTGTTTACTCCTTGGCTACCTGGTACCTTTGCAGGTATCAGGGCAGGTAAGCTCAGCTTTTACTGGTGATGTAGCAACATTCAGTACAGAGCTCACAAGCTTCATGGGGCCCAACCTTAATGCAGAGCAGAAAATCAATCTGAACAGGTTCATCGCCAGGTGGGATAGCTCCGCCTTCGACAAAACCGACATGACAATGATAGTCGACATCTCCAGCCAGATGTCGGCCAGACTGATGAGGCCGGTCCCCCACTTCAACGACTTCATTATAACTGTCAATTATTTTATCGATTTCAGGAATGATAACAAATTCTTCACAAACTGGCTCAGGGGCCTTAGCGAGATAGCATTTAACCCAAGGGTCTCAACAGAGAATATTATCAGGTATTTCAAGAATACAGGCTCCATGCTTAAGGACAATATTTTGTCCGAATCGGCCAGTGTAAAGTGGAAGGTCAAGAACAGCCCGCTGAAGTTCGAGCACGACACAGTATTCTATGTACTGATATCCGGTGCCACTCTTACCTGCTATTCACAGACCGACAGCACTGAGATCTATAATGTAAGGGGAACGTATTATCCCGAACTTCAGCTTTTTAAGGGAGAAAAGGGAACTATTACATGGGAAAAGGCAGGCTATCCTGCCAAAGATGTTTTTGCCGAAGTCGAGAATTTCAGCATAAATACCTCAAGGAATAATTTCACGATTGATTCAGCCAGGTTTACAAACAAAGCCTATTTCAAAAAACCGGAGCTTGGCCAGCTTATCGACCAGACAACCAGCTTCAAAAATAAGGAAAAAGCCAATTACCCCCGTTTCACAACATATACAAAGCATTTTCGCCTGGAGAATATTTTCAAGGGTGTCAATTATGAGGGAGGGCTCTCCTTTGAGGGGGCGAATGTAAAGGGAACGGGGGAAAACTATTCCCCGGCCAGAATAACCCTTTACAAAAATGATACCCTCTTTCTGAATATAGCATCAAAGGAATTCATATTCTCTAAAATAGGTCTCAGCAGTCAGGAGGCTGCAGTATCGCTTTATCTCAGGAAAGATTCAATATATCATTCAAACCTTGGATTTTCATATATTGCCGAAACAAGGCAGGTGAACCTCTTCCGGACCAACAATCCGATCTCAAAAAGCCCCTATTTCAATTCCTATCATGGACTGGACATGTACTTTGAATATCTTTCATGGAATATGAACCAGTCAAAGATCATCCTGTCCAGGGCAAGAGGGTCATCGATAGGCAGGGCCCAGTTCGAATCAATTTCTTATTTCAATTCCGAGGATTTCCTGAACCTGATGGGCCTCGACAACTACCACCCCCTGAACCGCCTGCTTAAGTTTGCAGAATTTTATTATTCTGAGACTTTCCCCGTTTCCGAATTTGCAAAGTGGCTCAATAAACCGGAAGAAGCAGTTGTCGGATTGTGCATCGACCTTGCCAATAAGGGATTTATTTTTTACGACCGGACCAATAATGAGGTTACGATCAAGAAGAAAACGAAGGATTATATTGATTCCTACGCAAAGAGAAAGGATTATGATGACCTTGACATCTTCAGCGAAACATCCACGCCAACCGATAATGCCATACTTGACTTGTCGGATTACAGGATTGCTGTCAACGGCGTTTCGGCTGTTTCGCTTAGTGATTCACAAAAAGTCGCAATCTTTCCCTACGGCAAGCAGCTCCAGATAGGCAGGAACAGAAGCCTCATGTTCGACGGCGTTGTGGAGGCAGGCTTATTTACAATTTTTGCCCACAACATAACATTCAGCTATGATACATTCAACCTTCGGATGGGGAGAATAGACTCTATCAGGGTTGCTGTCGAGACGGATAAAAAGGATATTTACGGCAACAAGATATCAAATCAGGTAAACAATATTCTCCAGAAAGGCACTGCCGAACTGCTTATCGACAAGCCAAACAACAAGTCGGGACTAAAGAGCTTCAAGCAATATCCAATTATCAATACAAACGACTATTCCTATATTTTCTATGATAAGATCCCGGGGCTGGAGGGGATCTATAAGCAAAAGGACTTTTATTTCAAGGTAGACCCGTATACCTATGAGGATATCGATCATTTCAACGTGGAGGATATGGATCTTACGGGGGAATTTGTGGGCGGCGACATACTGAAGCCCACCAGGCAGCGGCTGATAATCCTCGAGAACAATTCTTTCGGATTCAATATGACAATCCCCAGGGAAGGAATTGAGTTGTATGGAGGCAAGGCAACGCTCTTCGACACTATAAATATGAGCAGCATGGGATTGATAGGAAGTGGCCGGCTAAGCCATCTCACTTCCCTGACCAACTCAAGGGAGTATAAGTTTTTTCCCGATTCAATGACAACCCATGCTTCGGCTTTCGATATGCACAAAGACACAACAGGCCTGTTTCCGGAACTCACCAGCAACAAGGTGGATATTAAATGGCTGATACAGAAGGATGAATGGCTTGCATCAAATACAGCGGGGAAAAAATTCAATATGTTCAGCAACGGAACGACCCTCGATGGCAGTATCCGGCTGAGCCCTGAAAAAATGAAAGGGTCGGGGATTATCGACATGACAAATTCAAGGATAACATCAAGGCTCTTCAGCTTCAATTCAAGCACAATAAAGGCCGATACAGCCGATTACAACCTTAAATCGCTGACTGCAAACGGATATTCGTTCATTGCAGAAAATGCAAATACAAGCATCAATTTTGACCGGAAGATGAGTAATTTCCATCTTAATACTGATTCGTCAGTTGTCAAATTTCCGGAGCTTGAGTATATCTGCAAAATGACCGACTTTACTTACAACATGGAGACAAGGATCCTGAGCATGGAGCAAAAAGGCAAATCCAACACCCCCCTGCTTACCCCCGACAAGCTGATCAGGGTCAATTATAAAAAGCTTGACAACCCGACATTTTTCTCCACGAATAACCAGAGCGACACAATTTCATTTTCGGCATGGAAGGGAAGCTATCATCTTGACCAGGAGTATATCGAGGCCGAAAATATAAACTACATCCATATAGCTGATGCACTTATCCAGCCCAAAAACGGGAAAATCACAATTACAAGGCGAGCCCGGATCCAGCCGCTCGACAGTGCCATCATAGCACTTAATAACAGACATATTCTTCATTCTGCCAAAATAGATATCGAATCAACGAAAAGATATACAGGGAGCGCAGTCTACGATTATGTAAATGACAATAATGACGTACAGCAGATAAGCTTTCCGGAGCTTCAAGTGGACACTCTTACAACCACCGCCACAGGGTTCATTCCGCCCGAACAGAAGTTCCTGCTGAGCCAGGCCTTTACATTTACCGGCGATGTCATGCTGTCGGCGAGGGCCGATCAGCTGACCTTTACGGGTTCGGCCGGGATAATCAACAAATGTGCCAATATAACCAGCTACAATATCAAATTCAAATCCAGTATCGATCCCCGGAATGTGATGATACCTGTTAGCGATAAACCAAAAGATATGAGCGACAATCCGGTTTTTTCAGGGTCGATGATCAATACCGATTCAACGCATATCTATCCAGCCTTTCTGTCCCCTAAAAAATCCTGGAGCGATGTTGCCCTTGTCAGCTCACAGGGTTATCTTTGGTATGAGAAGGCAAAAGGCAGGTACCTGATAGCCGATCTGCCGAAACTGTCTGATCACAAGCTCCCTGGCAATATGGTAGGTTTTGACAGGAACTATTGCGTACTCACAGGGGAGGGAAGCCTCGATTTCGGGGCGAATTTTGATCTTGTTAAGCTCAGCAGCGCAGGGAATGTAACAGAGGCGCTCGATTCCGGTAAAGTCAATATAGAGGCAATACTCGGGCTCAATTTCTTTTTCTCTGCCGACGCTTTAAAGATGATGGCGGAGGATATAAGGATGAAGCCCTCTCTGAAGCCGGTCAATCTCAATTCGGAGCTCAATGTGAATGGCATGAAGGATCTTCTTGGCATATCAGCCGCTTCACAGCTGAAGGAGGAACTGGATCTGTTCGGATCGACAAAGGCTCTGCCGAAGGATTTCAACTACCAGTTGCTGCTGAACGATGTAAAGCTTTACTGGAATGAATCGACCTCATCATTCAGGTCGGCCGGAAAGATCGGGATCGGATTTATTGGTCCGCAGCCTGTAAATGTATATGTTGACGGCTATATCGAGATACAGAGACGAAGAACCGGCGACCTGATCGATATCTATCTCAAGGCAGATGCCTCTACATGGTATTACTTTTCATATTTCAGGGGCGTTATGATGACACAATCGAGCAACAACAACTATAATACACTCATAGCCAATCTAAAGCAAAACGACAGGAAGCATCCCGATTCGAGTACAAGAACTCCGTACACATATATGATCGCGGTGGAAAACCGTGTTGAAAGGTTTCTTGGCAGGATGTCGGAAGATGCAGGAGTTCAGGATGCTCCGCTCAAATGATCTGAACCTTTCCCCTCTCGCCCAGCTCGATAAGTTCCATATCATGTATCTCACTGCCGTCGATGGAAAAACGGACCAGGGTCATGAATTTATGGAACCCGCTGTAACCGGCTGCACCAGGATTTATATAAAGAAAGTTGGCTTTTTTATCATACATGATTTTTGCAATATGGGAATGACCGCAGATAAAAATATCAGGAGGATCATCATATAATGCGCTTTTTACACGCCTGTCATAGTTTCCCGGGGAACCGCCTATGTGGGTAAGCCATACGTTCAGTTCACCTGCCTGAAATTTAAGATCCTCCCTGTAGAGCCTTCTTACCTTATCTCCATCGATATTTCCGTAAACCGCTCTCAACGGCCTGAATGCTGCCAGGGCTTCGGCCGTCTCAAGACTGCCTATATCGCCGGCATGCCAGAGTTCGTCACATGAGGCAAAATGATCATACAGCCTGGGATGGATCCAGCCATGAGTATCCGATAAGAGACCTACTTTCATAAGGTTTGATTTCAGTATGATTTGCATCTATTTAAAGCGGCTCCGGCTGGAGACACTATATTCCCTTTCCCTCTGTTCCCCTTAATTGCAAAGGTTAAAAATAAGATTCAACTTTTAAGCAATTATTCCCTAATTTTGCACAAATATTCATTTATGCAGATTTTTTATGCACCCGATATTGGCATTGGCGATTATATCCTTGACGAAAAGGAGTCTGGCCACTGCATCAGGGTACTCAGGATGAAGAGTGGCGATCCCGTAAAAGCGATCGACGGAAAAGGAAACCTCTATGAGGCAGTTATAATGAATCCCGATCCTAAAAGGTGCTCACTCTCGGTTACCGGTGTAACAAAGGATTTCGAAAAGCGCAATTACAGGCTGCACATTGCCATATCTCCACTTAAAAATTATGAACGGCTGGAATGGTTCATCGAAAAAAGTGTCGAGATCGGAGTTGACGAAATAACACCTCTAATTTGTGCGAATACCGAAAAACCGGGAATAAAGAGAGACCGGATCAGAAACCTTATAATTTCGGCAATGAAGCAGTCGCTAAAGTCAGACCTCACAGTCCTGAATGAACCGTGCAGTTTCGCTGATTTCACAAAGAGGGACCCTGGCGGCATCAGGATGGTTGCACACTGCAACAGCACCGTGAGCCGGGAGAAGATTTCCGACACCTATTCAAAGGGCAACGATGCCGTTGTTTTAATAGGCCCTGAAGGAGATTTTTCTCCTGCCGAGATCCACGCAGCCATTGAAAGAGGCTTCAGCTCCGTCCATCTGGGACAGAGCCGGCTGAGGAGCGAAACAGCAGGCGTTGCTGCCTGCTATTCAGTTTACAGCATCAATCAGTAGGTAAAAGGTTTACCTTGCAGAGAAATTTATTGTTTCCCCTATCCTCTTCCTGGGAACCCTGTAAAACTCCGTGAAATGGCACATAGTGCATGAAATAAATGTAAATCTTCTGTTCGGCAGCCCTATTGACTTTAAAAGTACCGAGCCGGAGGCCCATATTTCACCTGTTTCATATTGGCTGTTCCCGCATTTGGGGCATTTGTACCTGATTATCTGATCCATCCTTATTCCATCTAATTTGTATCTGATCTTTTCTTCTGTCTGCCGGCTTTTTTCAAAGCCTGGTCGAGTAAATATTCTATCTGCCCGTTGGTGCTGCGGAATTCATCGGCAGCCCACTTTTCCAGAGCCTTAAGTTTCTCCGGATCAATCCTCAGGACAAACGGTTTTTTTTCGCTCATGTCAGGTATTCAAAGTTCCCGTATTTACTACAGGTGTAGCATCCTTGTCACCGCACAGAACAACCATGAGATTGCTGACCATTGCAGCTTTCTTCTCCTCATCCAGCTCAACTATCTTCTTCACAGACAGCTGTTCGAGCGCCATTTCAACCATTGATACGGCACCCTCGACTATTTTAAACCTCGCCGATACAACAGCTGATGCCTGCTGCCTCCGCAGCATCGCATTGGCAATCTCTTCAGCGTATGCTATATAGTTGATCCTTGCTTCTATAACCTCTATCCCTGCAATAGTAAGCCTTTCCCTGATCTCCCGTTCAAGCTCGCTGTTTACCTCCTCGCCCCCGCTTCTTAACGCTATCACGGCATCATGATCCTCAAAATTGTCGTACGGATACAGCCCAGCCAGCTTCCTGAGTGCTGCATCGCTCTGAACAAGAACAAAATGTTGAAAATCATCCACATCAAAAACAGCTTTATAGGTTTCGGATACCCTCCATACAAGAACAAGTCCGATCTTTATCGGATTCCCTATCTTGTCGTTTACCTTAATTGGATCGCTGTTGAAATTTCGCGCCCTCAGTGATACCCGTCGCTTTATATAAAGCGGATTGACCCAGAAAAATCCATTTTCACGGATAGTTCCCCTGTATGCTCCGAACAGAACCATAACACACGAGCCGTTCGGGTATACGACCGTGAATCCGAGAATTGTAAAAAAGAACAGCAGCGTAAGGATCACACCAGGCCAGATAAGCTCCAGCACAAATGCACCTGCCGCGCCTCCAAGAAATAAAACAGCCGTCAACAGGGCGACGTACCCGGAGACAGGCTTTACAGTAAATTCCTTTTTCATGGTTAATGATATTATATTAATATCACAAAGATATTATTTTATTTAAATAAAATACAGGAAATGAACAAATAAAAATGAGGTTCCACATATATATGTTTAACCGCGGGGCACAAAAGTTTACGCGCCAGGACAAGCAATTATGATTTAGATCTTTGCGAGAACATTCATGCTTTGCGGAATTTGTGATTATTGATGTGTCCCGCTGATGTACGCTGATTGAAGAACGCTGGGTCGCGCCGAGTAAATTCCTTTAACATCCGCGAATCCTGATGGCTATCGGGACTGCGAGAACCTCTTCGAAACTCCGCGAGAACCTCTGCGAAACTCCGCAAGAACTTTTGCGGAACTCTGCGAGAACACCTGCGAAACTCTCCGAGAACCTCTGAGAACCTCTGCAGTTATTGGATTTTGACTTATGTACAGCCTCTTATCCTAATCCTTTTTTCTGATTTTACCGATCAGTCTATCGGTCAGGCTTTGTTCTGGTACTGGTCCGCTATTCCGGAGCAGACTGATCACATCACAAAAACGGACATTCAGCCCCCATGCATCCTCAATGAGGTCAGTATCCATGACTATGATTTCGTGATATGAAATAAAGCGGGTAGAATATAATTCCATAGGCATCATAATTTCTTTTAAAAAGAAACGGCCAGGAAAAAACAATATTGCATCCCGCGAAAAAAAAATCAGCCGGATTTGTTCAGCCTCAGGCTATCCCCTCCTGTCAGCTCAGGGTAAGGGATATCTTTTTTTCATCCATTATCTTGCGAAGGTTGATAAGGGCATATCTCATACGACCAAGGGCAGTATTGATGCTGACATCTGTAATTTCAGCTATCTCCTTGAAGCTTAGTCCTGCATAATGGCGGAGTATCACAACTTCCTTCTGGTCGTCGGGAAGCTGGGTTATCATCTTCCTTATATCCTTCTGCACCTGTCGCTTTATCATGTCATCCTCGACATTGCTCTCGGCGAATTTTTTCGAATTGAAGAGATCAGACTCATAGTTGTCGTTCGACACCGTATTCATCTGCTTTATCCTTCTGAAATGGTCAATGATAAGGTTATGGGCTATTCTCATGACCCATGAAATAAATTTACCGTTATCATAATACCTTCCGGATTTCACAGACTGGATTACTTTCAGAAACGTATCCTGAAAGATATCTTCGGATAATGCCTGATCACGTATATAAAGGCTTATATACGCAAATACCTTGTTCTTGTGACGGTGGATTAGTTCTTCAAAGCAGGACTCCTCACCTTTTATGAACCTTTTGATCAGTTCATAATCGGAAATCATTTCATTCATAACTCTCTCTTTAATTAATCAGAGTAGAGATTTTTTATAGGCAGTCCTCCGCTTTTAGTTTTTGTTTGTAATACAAAGAAAACAATTTTTTTTAATTTGAAAGTATTACTTTTGGATTTTTACAGGAATTTAGAATAATTTTAAAAAACTGACCGGGGAGAGTGATGCAGGGGTTTATAGAAATAAAGGGGGCAAGGGTACACAATCTTAAGAATACAAGTCTGAATATTCCAAGGGATAAACTTGTTGTAATCACCGGTGTATCAGGATCCGGGAAATCATCTCTCGCTTTCGACACAATCTATGCCGAGGGTCAGAGAAGGTATGTTGAAAGCCTCTCCTCCTATGCAAGGCAATTTCTGGGCAGGATGAACAAGCCCGAGGTTGATTTTATTAACGGCATTCCCCCTGCCATTGCAATTGAACAGAAGGTTAACAGCAGGAATCCGAGATCTACAGTAGGCACTTCGACCGAAATTTACGATTATCTCCGCCTGCTTTTTGCCAGGGTTGGCCGGACATATTCTCCCATATCGGGCAGGGAGGTAAGGAAACACAGTGTTGATGATATAGTGGATTTTCTTGCATCCCTTAAGGAAGGGACGAAAGTAATCATCACGTCATGCGGTGTTGTGCCTGACAATATTGCGGTCTCTGAATATTTTTCCTTCCTTATAAAACAGGGCTTCACCCGCATTGAAGCCGGGGGTGAGATCATCAAGCTCGATGAGATAACTTCATTTGAAGCCTATAAGCCCGGAAAGTGTGTCAATATTGTAATCGACAGGCTTGTGATCAGTCATACCGCCGATAATTTCAGCAGGGCAGCCGATTCAGCCCAGACAGCTTTTCAGACAGGCAAGGGGTATTGCCAGGCTGTTATTATAGACGATGAGGGTGTCCGCAGGGAGAACTTCTCGAACCTCTTTGAGGCTGATGGGATACTCTTTGAGGAACCGACCGAATATCTTTTCAGCTTTAACAATCCTATAGGTGCATGTCCGGTATGCGAAGGCTACAGCAAGGTAATAGGAATCGATGAAAGCCTTGTTATTCCAAATCAAAACCTGTCGGTTTATGAGGATGCTATAGTTTGCTGGAAGGGAGAAACAATGAAGAAGTGGAAGGAAAGGCTCATCTCCAGTGCCGATCTGTTTGGATTTCCGATACATAAGCCTTATTATCAGCTGACTGACGGGCAGAAACAGCTGCTGTGGAAAGGGAACAAATATTTTTATGGACTGGACAGGTTCTTCGAGCACCTTGAAGAGAAGAAATACAAGATTCAGTACAGGGTCCTCCTGAGCCGCTACAGGGGCAAGACTATATGTCCGGAATGCAAGGGCTCGAGGCTCAGGAAGGAGGCAGGTTACGTCAGGGTCGCCGGCTTTACGATACAGGATCTTGTATCGATGCCGGTAGGCAGGCTCTACACGATTTTCGAAGGGATGAAGCTTGACGGGGAGGATGCCAGAATTGCTGAACGGCTGCTGAAAGAGATAACAGTGAGGCTGAGGTTTCTTATCGATGTCGGGCTGTCGTACCTGACACTCGACAGGCTCTCATCCTCATTATCAGGCGGTGAATCGCAGAGGATCAACCTGTCCACCTCACTGGGCAGCAACCTTGTGGGATCAATGTATATACTGGATGAGCCGAGCATCGGTCTTCACCCCCGCGACACCAATCTGCTGATAAATGTCCTGAAGGAGCTCCGGGATCTGGGGAATTCAGTCCTGGTTGTAGAGCATGAGGAAGAAATAATAAGGGCTGCAGATCAGATAATCGATATGGGGCCTGAGGCCGGAAGGCTTGGCGGCGAGGTGGTTTACCAGGGAGGGCTCGACCTTACTACATCAAATAAATCACTTACGGCAGGATACCTGAGCGGCAGGCTTACAGTACCTGTTCCCCGCAGCCGCAGAAAGTGGAACAGCTACATCGAGATCAAAGGGGCCAGGGAAAACAATCTGAAATCGGTCGATGTCAAATTCCCGCTTCATATAATTACATCTGTCACCGGGGTCAGCGGCTCGGGCAAGTCAAGCCTTGTCTCGGATATTCTCTACAGGGCCCTCTCAAACAGGATTAACGGCAATAATCTTAAGCCCGGGCATTACAGGGAGATGACCGGCGACATTTCACGGATCACATCCGTCGAGCTTGTAGATCAGAATCCCATCGGGAAATCAAGCAGGTCAAATCCGGTCACATATCTGAAGGCTTACGATGAAATAAGAAAGCTGTACTCGGAACAGCAGGCATCAGTTCAGAATAACTTCAGGGCATCGCATTTTTCATTCAATATCGAAGGGGGAAGATGTGAGGAATGCCAGGGGGAGGGAATTATAAGGGTCGAGATGCAGTTTATGGCCGATGTTGAGCTTACATGCGAGACCTGCAAGGGTATGCGGTTCAGGAAGGAGATCCTGGAGGTCAGGTATAACGGGAAAAACATATATGACATGCTGGAGATGACGATCGATGATGCAATTGATTTCTTCAACCAGCATCCGGGAAAGAGTGAAAAGAGGATTATCGAGAAGCTCAGGCCCCTTTCAGATGTAGGACTGGGCTATATAAAGATGGGACAATCGTCCAGCACCCTTTCCGGCGGTGAGAGCCAGAGGGTCAAGCTGGCTTATTTCCTGAGCCAGGAACGGGGCAGCGGTCATATCCTTTTTATTTTCGACGAGCCTACCACCGGCTTGCATTTCCACGACATAAACAAGCTTCTTAAATCGATAAATGCCCTTGTAGACCATGGCCATTCAGTTGTGCTTATAGAGCACAACCAGGAAGTAATAAAGAGCTCCGACTGGGTAATTGATCTTGGACCAGAAGGTGGAGAGGAAGGCGGATTCGTGGTTTTCGAAGGAAAACCTGAGGACCTTGTAAAGTGCTCTGAATCCTATACCGGGAAATATCTTTCCGGGAAGCTTGAAAAATAGCCGGATGACCCGGCAGCTGGACAGGAAACCCGTTATTTTACCTTGAAGCCAAACATAATG
The DNA here is from genome assembly GCA_963756885.1 of uncultured Bacteroidales bacterium. Lineage (GTDB taxonomy): Bacteria > Bacteroidota > Bacteroidia > Bacteroidales > VadinHA17 > LD21. The sequence goes on along the minus strand of CAVWPG010000016.1, from coordinate 998,253 downwards.
GAGACGCATCCGCTGGCGGGAGTTTCTCCGGGTTTGTTGAATGAATTTACCTTAATAACAATTTTCAGCTGCTGGCTCGACTGGAGCTTGAAGTCCCAGGTAGTGGCATAATTGGCATCCTTGTTGGAATAAAGGACATTCTTATTGGCATCCAGAATCCGGAATTCAACATTCGGAAGCTTATCTTCCCCGCAAATTGCAACCCTGTAATCCATGTCAGAATAGAAAGTCTTATATAGTTCAGCCTCTTCTCCTTCAACCAGAATTGCTGCATGATAATTTCCATCGTGGGTATAGGTTCCAAGTTCAGGCAGGCACACCTTTTTGGCGAAGGCTTTGCACTGGGCGCCGGTATTAACGGTGGAGATGAATATAAACAAAGCAAGGACGGGAATGATTCTGTATATTCTCATGGCTATTGTTATTTAACAAATGAACTTCTAATCTCGGCAACCACACTTGCAAGCTCTTTGAATACGGCCGGCGTCATATCGGTTTTTACTTCCGACTTGAGTACAGTTGTATTATGATCCTTGTCGTACTCCGGCCTTACCCGTGAGGTAGTAATTGTTATCTTGTCGAATACTGTTTTCAACCTGTTCACCTGAACAATTATCTCGTCGACTGAAGGATTTCCCTTATTGTTGTTGAGAAGATTAAGAAGGATATTGATTGAAAGCTTCTGGTCGATGATCCTGCCGACCAGCTTATTCCCGTTAAAATCATTCAGATCAACAAGCTGGGTTGAGATATAGAGTCCTTCGAACCATCCGCCCACCAATACTATGGCTGCGATCGCAGCCTGCCCGTTATCTTCCAGGTAGGAACTCGAGTTCATGAAGGTTTCGCTCACAATTTCCATTATGACCTCGCTGTTGTTTATATTTTCTTCCAGCCTGTCCATCGTAGGCTGATCTATAATTTTCAGAATGCCAAGACCGTCTGCCATCTTCTTGGCTGAATTCATGTAATCTATGATAAGCTGGGTCTGCTCATAAAGGCTTGCAAAGCTCAGATCACATGTATAAATTCCAAGGTTAAGGGCCATGCTCTTATTGGTCACATAGTTGCCGCTGTTGCTCACAGGATTGAGAAGGCTCTGGTCAAACCTGGCACCCGCTGATTTGATAAGCATTGCAGATTCGAGAGGCGACGGCAATGCATTGAAAATCTTTTCAGCTTTCTTTATTTCATCCACGACAGCTGTATTGCCGCCTGGAATTTCCACAGTATCTCCCTCTTTTGATTCTTTCTTTCCTCCGGACTTGCAGCAGGTAAGTATACTTGTAAGAAGAAAGATTCCCACAAAAATGCCTGGGCCAATTCCATATTTTCTATTCATGGTCGAAAATTTTAGGTATCACAACTAATTGCGCACTAAATTAGTATATTATTTTAATTTTTCAAAAACCGGTTTAAGTAATTGATGCTATTTATACCTTTGTCCTAAATATTTCCAAAATGATAAAGTCAGAAAAGAAAGTAAGGGAACTAAATGCACTGCTCACCAATGAAAATTCTCTTCTCATTTCCGAAGGGATTGCTTTTCTCAGGGAGGAAGAGCCTTTCGAGGGGGCAATCGGAATTCTGGCTTCATTCTATGACAATTCTGACGACAATTCAGTAAGAAAGACAATTGAGGGATTCCTCAATGACCTGAAGGATAAGTCTGTCAGAAAGGAAATTATGGATGAGATCAGGAAACCTTTCAGGCAATCGACAATAAACATGCTGCTGGCATCGTGCTGGCAGTCGGGACTGGATTATTCCGGTTATTCGCTCGACCTGCTCGATATTTTCCTCAAATCTGATTATGTTACAGCGCTGGAATGCATGACAATCCTGGAGGAATCAGTACACGAACTGAGCAAGCCCAGAAGGATTGAAATGATAAATATTATTAAAGGGTATCCACAGGATCAGTCCGATCAAAAAACCGGTCTGGCTGGTGAACTCCTGTCAATTCTGGGTGAGGAACATGCCTGATGATGGGCGGAGAGGCTATCGCCCACCGAAGATCAGGCTACCGATCCTGACCATTGTGCTGCCTTCACTGATGGCTATTTCATAATCGCCCGACATTCCCATCGAAATCTCCCTGAAATTCTCGTCTTCCCTGAAGTATCCCGCCCTGAGATTGTCGAACAGTGATCTCAGTGACCTGAATTCCTTCCGGATCCTTTCCTTATCTGAAGTAAATGTTGCCATCCCCATTAAACCGCAGATGCTTACATAGCTCATATTCCGGAATCCGGGTGACTCCAGCATCTCTTCAATCTCCTCCGGGCTGAATCCGAATTTTGTCTCCTCCGATGCTATGTGTACCTGAAGCAGAACGCTGATTGTCCGGCCTATACCGGATGCCACGGCATTTATTTCAGAAAGCAGTCTGAAGGAATCCACTGAATGTATAAGTCCGGCAAAAGGGACAACCGCCTTAACCTTGTTTCGCTGCAGGTGACCGATCAGGTGCCACTCTATATCAGAAGGAAGAAGGTCTTTCTTGGACAGTATCTCCTGTACCCTGTTTTCACCGAACCGCCTCTGACCTGCATTGTAAGCCTCCATTATTGCTTCAACGGGCTTTGTCTTGGAGACAGCGATCAGCTTCACCGATGGGGGAAGTGATTTCGTGATTGAAACAATATTTGAAGCTATTTCCGGCATGCAGAAAATATCAGTTGTCTTCGTTTGTTCCGGTGCCAGTTCAGGAGGCGCCGGAGGGAAACGATGGGTAATGAGGATCGGGGTTATAAGTCTTACTATAATCAGCCAAGCAGGTGGATCACCAGGCCGCTTCGCAGTTTTGGCTCAAACCAGGTAGTTTTGGGAGGCATTATATTACCAGAATCAGCGATTGTTATGAGCTGTTTCATTGACACAGGGTAAAGTGCGAAGGCAACTTTCATCTCTCCGCTGTCGACCCTCTTCTTAAGTTCACCCAGTCCCCTGATTCCCCCGACAAAGTCTATCCGCTTCGATCTTCTGAGATCCTGGATATCAAGTACAGGGCTCAGAATCTGGTCGGTGAGGATTGTAACGTCGAGGCCCCCTATCGGATCGGAATCGTTGTATGTTCCCTCCCTGGCAGTAAGGCTGTACCATTTGCCATCGAGGTACATCGAGAAGTTATGAAGTTTCCGGGGCTTATAGGTCTTTGGTCCTTTCTCCGTCACTATAAATCCTTTATCAAGTCTTTCGATCAGCTCCTGCGGAGTAAGTCCGTTCAGATCTTTTACCACCCTGTTGTAATCGATAATCTTAAGCTGGTTATCGGGAAAATGAACTGCAAGGAAATAGTTATACTCCTCGCCTCCTGAGTGTGAAGGATTGCCTTCTCTTTTTTCCTTTCCCACGAGGGCCGCAGCGGCAGTCCTGTGATGCCCGTCAGCCACATAGGTGAAGGGGACTTTTTCCCTGAACAGCTTTTCGATACGCTGGTTTGTTTCCCCCTTTTTGACAAGCCAGAAATGGTGACCGAAGCCGTCTTGCGCAACAAAATCATATTCAGGTTTCTGTCCCTTAACGATTTTGGCCACGATGTCATCGATCTCCTTAACGGCAGGATATGCAAGGAAGACAGGCTCTATGTTTGCATCGTTTGCCCTTATATGGACCATTCTGTCTTGTTCCTTGTCGGGACGGGTAAGCTCATGCTTTTTGATAATGCCGTTCAGATAGTCGTCAACTGATGCGCATCCGACAATTCCGTACTGGGTCCTCCCCTTCATTGTCTGGGCATAGATATAATACCGGGGTGACCTATCCTGCGCCAGCCACCCCTTTTTCTGCCATTTTTTAAAGTTATCGACAGATTTCTGATATACCTCATCTGAATGGGTATCGATATCATGCTGAAAATCGATTTCAGACCTGGTTATGTGAAGAAGTGAGCATTCTTTGCCTTTTGCCATTTTCCTGGCTTCCTCCGTATTCATCACATCGTACGGGAGGCAGGCCAGGTCAGCGGCAATGGCACCAGGGGGCCTCAGCCCTCTGAAAGGTTTGACAACTGCCATTTATATGGAAATTTGTTTCTACTTGTTTACTTTGAATCTTTCGTTTCCAGTTTTGAAATAATCTGCAATCTGATGGGCAGCCGCCGCACCGGCATTTATATTGGCCTCTTCGGTCTGTGCACCCATTTTCTTGGCAGTAAAGATGAATCTGCCCTTGTAATTCTCCTCGAAAAGAGCTTTTGCATCAGGCTCGACATCAGACAGATATTTAATGTCCTTGCGTTCCCCGAATATCCTGAGCAGCCCCTCCTCATCTATGACCTCTTTTCTTGCGGTGTTGACAAGCACTGCATCTGCAGGCATTTTCCTCAGCAGTTCATAGCCAACCGATTTCTTTGTCTTGTCATTTGCAGGAATATGCAGCGAAACGTACTGGCACGATGAATAAAGATCTTCAACGCTCTTGCAGATTTTTACATTCTGCTTCCTGAACTCTTCCTCAGCTATAAACGGATCAAAGGCAAAGACATCCATGCCGAATCCCTTTGCTATTTCTGCCATATACCTTCCAACGTTTCCGAAGGCATGCAGTCCTAGTGTCTTGCCTCTGAGCTCGGTGCCCGATTTTCCGGCAAAGCCGCTGCGTGCCTGGTAAAGCATCATCTCGAAGGCAAGCTCAGCCACTGCATTCGAATTCTGGCCCGGAGTGTTCATTGCAACAACCTTATGGGCTGTGCAGGCTGCAAGGTCAAGGTTGTCATAGCCAGCTCCAGCCCTTACAACGATCCTGAGCTTTTTGGCGGCATCGAGGACCTGGGCTGTCACAAGGTCGCTCCTGACAATCATGGCATCAGCATCAGACACTGCTTCAAGCAGTTCAGAAACATTTTTGTAATTCTCGAGTAGGGCAAGTTCATGACCTGCAGACTCAACCACTTCACGGATCAGCTTTACGGCAACCGGGACAAAAGCTTTTTCTGTAGCTACAAGGATTTTCATGGCATCAGGATTAATTCTTTGATTCAAATTCTTTCATTACGGCAACAAGAGCTTCGACGCTTTCCTTCGGAAGGGCATTGTATGTCGAGGCCCTGAAGCCTCCAACAGAACGGTGGCCTGCAATTCCTATCATTCCCATGGACTTGGCAAAATCGGAGAATGGGGTTTCAAGGGCCTTGTACTCTTCAGCCATCACGAAGCAGATGTTCATCAGCGATCTGTCTTCCGGATCCTTAACTGTAGGGACAAACAGCTTGTTCCTGTCAATCTCGTCATACAGGATTTTCGCCTTTTCAATATTCTTTTTCTGCATCACCTTTATGCCTCCCATCTCCTTAAGCCATTTCAGTGTCTGCTGGGCAGCGAAAACTGCGAATGCGGGAGGGGTATTGAACATCGATTCAGCCTTGATGTGCGTCCTGTAGTCGAGCATCGACGGAATCGGCCTTGTGACCTTGCCAAGGATCTCCTCCTTTATAATTATGAGGGCAACACCTGCGGGAGCAAGGTTCTTCTGGGCACCGCCGTAAATTATCGAATATTTTGAAACATCGACAGGGCGGCTGAAGATATCGGAGGACATATCTGCAACAAGGGGGACTTTAACATCAGGGTCCTTCTTCAGTTCAGTTCCAAAAATCGTGTTATTGGTTGTAATATGAAAATAATCGGCATCTGAAGGGACAGAGTAATTTTTTGGGATATAGCTGAAATTCTTGTCTTTCGATGAAGCCACTTCGGCAACCTCGCCAAAGAATTTAGCCTCTTTGATTGCCTTGCTGGCCCATTCGCCTGTATTCAGATATGCAGCTTTGGTGATCATAAGGTTCATTGGGACCATCGCAAATTGCATGCTGGCTCCGCCTCCCAGGAAGAGTACCTGATACCCTGACGGGACTTCGAGCAATTCCTTCACAAGGGATATGGCATCATTCATGCAGGCAATGAATTCCTTGCTCCTGTGGGAAATCTCCAGAATCGACAGGCCTGAACCTGCGAAATCCTTTATTCCTTCAATTGTCTTATCAATTGTGTACTGAGGAAGTATTGAAGGACCAGCATAAAAATTGTGTTTCTTCATAATGCAAAATTTATCATTAATAATTAAAAATCACCGTTTGCTTCTGGTACAAAAATATACAAAAAACAATCTGTATTGTTAAATAATTAACACTCTGGGATCGTTTTTATAAAATATTATCAACAAGAAATCCATTTTTCATTACAGGGATCTTATCGGTAAAATCGACTGTCAGGCAGAAATCTATGCAATCGTCAAGCTTCTTGTCTCTCAGCCTGCTCCTCTGGGCTGCTTTCTCAATATAGCCCCCAAGGTCACCGCTGGCCATCGTCCACAGGTCAATCGCAGCATGAGTGGAGTCGCATATGGTCCTGAACAAACCTGTGTCCATCAGTTTTCCTGCAATGGCTCCTGCACATATTGTATCTTCGATATTGAACTTGTTTTTCCATCCCGCGCAAAACAGAAGGGTATCGCGCTCCTGACTAATTATCCATTTCGTCAGGGCATTCAGGTTAAGGAATGACCCCACTGCTATTGCATGGGCATTGGAAGCCAGCCTGATGATTCCGGTACCGTTCGTAGTGCTGTAAACAATCGTTTTTCCCTCTACCTTTTCCCTTGTGAAGTTAAAGGGTGAATTGCCGAAGTCGGCAAAGTCGAGGACAAATCCATCGCGCTCGGCAGCAACAAGAAAACCTTTTGACTTATAGTCGCGTGCTTCATCTGCATCGGCGACCGGGATTATGGATGTTGCCCCGTTGGCGAAGGCGGTGCATATTGCCGAGGATGCACGGAGGATATCGAGGATAACGACTATTGAATCCTCATGATCAGCGGGATGAAACAATGCGGGGGAAAAACAGGTCTCAAGCTTTCTTTTCTCCATAGCGGTTAATCTCTGTCTTCATTTTAATCTGTCTCTTTCCTGTTTTCCGGTTGCCTCATTTTTACCCTCAGGGTGAGGGAACCGGCCAGCGTTATTCAGGTCTTGTTATAAATAGGGAGATTGACGACTTTTGCTTTGAGATCCTTATTCCTGATCCGAATGTATATTTCCGTATCCGGTTTCCAGTAGCCATTTTTAAGGTAAGCCATCCCAATTCCCTGTTTCATCATGGGAGACATTGTTCCTGAAGTTACCTCTCCGATTATTTCACCTGAGGCATTCACAACTTCATAATGCTGTCTCGGAATTCCGCGGTCAAGCATCACAAATCCCTTCAGCCGCTTTCCTACCCCCTCCTCCTTTTGTTTCAGCAGCAGGGCTTTGTCAATAAAATCCTTCCCGTTGCTGAATTTGGTGATCCATCCAAGCCCTGCCTCGATTGGCGAGGTGCTGTCATCAATGTCGTTCCCGTACAGACAAAATCCCATCTCAAGGCGCAGGGTATCCCGTGCACCCAGTCCAACTGGCCTGATCCCGTACTCCTTGCCTGCTTCAAAGACAGCCTGCCATAGTTTCGGACCATCCTCGCTCCGGGCGTATATTTCGCAGCCGCCTGAACCAGTATATCCGGTCGTGGAGAATATGATACCAGGGATCCCTGCAAATTCGATCACCTTGAATGTATAGTATTCCATATCCTCAACAGAAACAGGCGTAAGCTTTTGCATTGCTTTAAGAGCAAGCGGACCCTGAACCGCAAGCTGGGCTATATTATCGGAATCATTTACAAGATCCCGGCCTGGTTCCATGCCGAACTCTCCGGCGTGCTGGGCGCACCAGTCAAAATCCTTCCCGACATTTGCAGCATTTACAACAAGCAGATACCTTTCCGGCCCGAACCTGTATACAAGAAGGTCATCGACAATCCCCCCCCTGCCATTCGGAAAGCAGGAGTACTGGATCTTTCCGTCAACAAGTTCCGAAACATCGTTCGATGTTATATATTGAAGGAAATCGAGTGATGAAGGTCCGGTAACCCAGAACTCTCCCATGTGGGACACATCAAATACGCCGATTCCCTTCCTTACTGCAATATGTTCTTCGGTAATGCCTGTATATTCAACTGGCATATTAAAACCTGCAAAGGGGACCAAACGGGCTCCTGCTATCCTGTGCAATTCTGTAAACGGAGTATTTTTCATTGTTCCTTGAGAGTTATCAGGCCACAAATTTTTTTGATTTTTCAGGCAGTAAAAATAGCACTTATTTCCTTTATCCGAAAAAGTGAGCTCAGATGAAATGATGCGGAGCTGAAAAAGGGCTCCAGCGCAGTATAAAAATATTGTTATATTTGCCTTAATATAATTTCATTTTTAATCACAGCCTAATACCTGATCACTTATGGAATACAATTTCATAAACACCGGATATCTTGATTCTGTCTCAGGCGGCGATCGTGAAATCATCTGTGAGCTCGTGAACCTGTTCAGGGAGCAGTCGGTTGAAATTACTGAAGAAATGGAATCCCTCTATGAGGCGAAAAATTATAAAGGTCTGGGATTACTTGCCCACAAGGCAAAATCATCGGTCTCAATAATGGGGATGGATGATCTTGCCGTAATGCTGAAGACTTTTGAGCTCAAGGCAAAGGAGGAGCAGGATGTCAGTCTTTACCCCTCATATATCTCAAGGTTCCGTGATGACACAATTGCTGCCATAGCTGAACTTGAGGACCTTGTAAACAAACAATTAAACATCATTTGAATGCTCAGCATCGAGAAGAGGGATAAGATAGATATAATAACCTTCAATGTCAGCAGGATCGATGCCCTTATCACTGATGAGGTAAGCCGGAGGATAAATATGGCTTTTGACAATACAAATTCAAAAGTTATAATTGACCTGAGCGGAGTTGAATACATAGACAGTTCAGGCTTTGGCTGTTTCCTCTCGGCCATGAGGACCGCGAGGAACAGCTACAGCACCCTGAAATTCGCAAATCCTGCTCCCCAGATCATGGAACTCTTCCAAACCCTGCACCTGCATACAGTATTTCAGATATATGACGATATAGATGTATGTATCAGAACATTAAGGTGACAGGCTATCTTCCCCATCAGAACTGAACAGCAGTTGCCCCTCTTCCACATCGACCCTGATAGTTCCCTTCGAGATAAGCCTGCCCCCTATTATCTCCTTCGACAATTCGTTGACTATTGATTTCTGGATAAGGCGCTTTACGGGCCGTGCACCCAGCTGCGGGTCATATCCCTTGTCTGCAAGCCAGTCGAGAGCGCGTGGTGAAACTTCAAGCTTCAGGTTATAATCCTCAAGCATCTTTTCAACCTTCCGGAGCTGGATTTCAACTATCTCCCTTATCTGGCCAATTGTAAGAGGGTGGAACATCACAATTTCATCCACCCTGTTCAGGAACTCGGGTCTGAATGATCTCCTGAGGAGCGACATTATCTCGCTTCTGAGGAGCTCCTCTTCCTTCACAGGCATATTGTTCTTCCATTTCTCCATTTTATCGCGTATGATATCCGAGCCCAGGTTGGAGGTCATTATCACAATTACATTCCTGAAGTTGACCGTTCTCCCCTTATTATCAGTGAGCCTGCCCTCATCGAGCACCTGCAGCAAGAGATTGAAAATATCGGGATGAGCCTTTTCAATCTCATCGAGCAGGACGACTGAATATGGCTTATGCCTGACTGCTTCGGTGAGCTGGCCCCCTTCGTCGTACCCGACATATCCCGGAGGAGCTCCGATAAGCCTTGATACTGTATGTCTTTCCTGGTATTCGGACATATCTATACGCGTGATCATATTTTCATCGTTGAAAAGCAGACCCGCCAGGGCCCTCGCAAGTTCAGTCTTCCCAACGCCTGTTGTACCTATGAATATGAAAGAGCCGAGCGGCTTTTTCTGATCCTGCAGTCCTGCCCTTGATCTTCTCACAGCATCAGCTACCGCTGATATTGCCTCATCCTGGCCAACCACAGTCTTATGCAGCTCATCTTCAAGCCTCAAAAGCTTTTCCTTTTCGCTCTCGAGCATCCGAGATACAGGGATGCCGGTCCATTTTGAAACGATTGCAGCTATGTCTTCCGATCTTACCTCTTCCTGGATCAGGGAGCCCTTGCTCCTTTTGTTCCCGATCTGCTCCTTGAGCGAGGCCAGTTCCTTTTCGAGTTCAACTATTCTGCCATATCTGATCTCGGCCACCTTGCCGTAATCGCCGCTTCTTTCTGCCTTCTCGGCTTCAAAACGAAGCAGTTCGACAGCCTCCTTCTTAGCCTGGACTTTCTCGATCATCTCCTTTTCCGACTTCCATCCGGCTTTCAGCTCATCGCGCTTTGCCTGCATCTCTGCCAGCTCCCTGGCGATTTTATCGGCTTTCACAGTATCGCCATCGCGCCTTATTGCCTCTTTTTCAATTTCCAGCCTTGTTATTGTCCTCTCAGCCGCATCTATCTCCTCGGGTACCGAATTCATTTCCAGCCTGAGCCGCGATGCGGCTTCATCGATAAGGTCGATTGCCTTGTCGGGCAAAAACCTGTCTGTAATATACCTTGTTGAGAGATCGACTGCAGCGATAATCGCTTCATCCCTTATGATTACCTTATGATGCGTTTCATATTTTTCCCTTATTCCGCGAAGAATGGAGATTGAATCGGCCCTGTCGGGCTCTTCAACCATCACCACCTGGAATCTTCTTTCAAGAGCTTTATCCTTTTCGAAGTATTTCTGGTACTCATTGAAAGTAGTTGCCCCTATCGCCCTCAGCTCTCCCCTGGCCAAAGCCGGCTTGAGGATGTTGGCAGCATCCATGGCACCTTCTGACTTTCCGGCACCAATGAGCGTATGTATCTCATCGATGAACATAACAATATCGCCGTTTGAGCCAGTCACTTCATTTACAACGGATTTCAGCCTTTCCTCAAATTCTCCCTTGTATTTGGCGCCTGCAATGAGGGCACCCATATCAAGTGAATAGATCACCTTTGACTTTATATCCTCAGGTACATCGCCTCTTATTATCCTGTGGGCAAGTCCCTCAGCAATGGCTGTTTTGCCCACGCCGGGCTCACCGATCAGAAGCGGATTATTTTTTGTTCTCCGGGTGAGGATCTGAAGTATCCGCCTTATCTCGTCATCGCGGCCGATAACCGGATCGAGCTTGCCTGACCTGGCCCTTTCATTGAGGTTGATCGCATATCGGTTAAGCGCATCGAAAGTATCGTCAGAGGTCTGGCTGTCGACTGTTGCTCCCTTCCGGAGCTCAGCAACAGCTGCCTTCAGCTCCTTCATTGTTACCCCCTGGTCCTTAAGGATCCCGGATGTCCTGTCACTTGTATCGAGGATACCCATGAGAAGATGTTCGGAGGAGACATACCTGTCCTTCATCTTTGAAGCATGGTCGCCTGCCTTCCGGATCGCATCCGAGGCAGTGTTTGATATGTATGATTCTCCGCCCGACACCTTCGGGTAGGTATCAATAAGATTCTCAATCTCTTTAAGAAGCGATGCCGGATTTATGCCCAGCTTTCCGAAGAGAAAGCCTGTAATGCTCTCCGCTTCGGTCATTATACCCTTCAGCAGATGGGCACATTCCACCGACTGCTGGCCTTTCGAGGCAGCTATATTAAATGCCTGCTGTACCGATTCCTGAGCTTTTAATGTTAAATTGTTTAAATTCATAGTATATGATTTTGATAAAGCAGACTTCAAATCCTGTACCAAGAGGAAATCCGGCAAGCCTGTCATGAAATGGATTTGCACCCTGATGCTGCTGCAGTCTGAAATCTCTTTTTTCCCTGATGTTTCAGCCGATCCGTGTGAACTATTTTCTTCAAAAAATGTTAATCGTTAAAGTCTGCTTCTTTTTTGCGGACCCTATTTGAAATCTACACAGGCTGCGGCCCAATTAAGCTGAAAAATGGCTGCAAGCCGGTTGCACGGAATTTATCAGGCTTAAGATATTTTCCAGGTGTCCATAATTTCATGATAACCGTAAGGTATTGATTATAAGGGCCACTAAAAGGCCGGTTATGGACCGGTATTTTGTTTTGTTTTGATAGTGAATTTAAAATACAGGATCATGTCACGAGGAAAAATTGTTTTGGGAGCATTGGCAGGCTTGGCAGCCGGTGCATTGGTAGGCATCTTGTTCGCACCCGACAAAGGTTCATCTACCCGTAAAAAAATAGTTGACAAGGGAGAGGAATATGTCGATAATCTGAAGGAAAGAATAAGCAGCATCCTCAAGGATGGGGCCCACCATGATGAAAAGGTAAGGGAAAAAGCTGCCTGATATGCCTTTCCCCCAAAGTAAGGCAAATCAGAGCTACCCCCTCTTCTGCCTTTTTGACATATAATTATTATATCATTATGCCAATATGACAGTATAATTTTAGTTTTATGCTGATGGAATAGGATTATCTTTAGCGGCAAAACGAATTGCATGACCAAGATTATCTGGAAGCCCGGCACAATGATATATCCATTGCCGGCCGTAATGGTGAGTTGCGGCGGAGTACCCGAAGAGTATAATATTATAACCATATCCTGGACCGGTACTATCTGTACCGATCCGGCGATGTGTTACATTTCAGTGAGACCCTCGAGGCATTCATACTCAATAATCAGGAGCAGGGGTGAGTACGTTATAAACCTTACTACCAGCTCAATGGCCTATGCTGCCGACTGGTGTGGAGTCAAATCGGGAAGCAGGTTCAACAAATTTGCCGAAATGAAGCTTACAGCTGTTCCTGCATCGAAGGTCAATGCTCCCATGATAGGGGAATCGCCTGTAAACATAGAATGCGTAGTGAGGGATATTCTGGAGCTGGGATCGCATCATATGTTCATATCGGAGGTTGTTGCCGTAAATGCGGACGACAAGTACATAGATGCTGAAACAGGGCTTTTCAGGCTCAATGATGCAGTGCCTGTATGCTATTCGCATGGCAAGTATTATGAAACCGGAAAATTGATAGGCAAGTTTGGCTACTCGGTTGAGAAGAAAAAAAAGTAGGATTGTTTGTACCAATTTACTATATTCATACCTTCAATGCCGCAAAATAAAAGTGACCATACATGAGCGAGAAGATTCTGGAAACCCTGATGCAGCTGTTTGCAATAATTGCCAGGCCACAGATTAATGACAGCGACAGGCGCAGGGTAGTTGAGTCTTTTCTCAGGCGGATGCTGAACCAGGAGCTTGTAAGAAAATACCTGTCCACCTACGACAAAGAATACGAGGAAGCAAGGAAAAGGCTTGAAAAAAGCAGCACCGAAAGGCGTGAAGGGGCAATAGCCATAAGGATAAGAAAGCTTTGCCAGGAGATAAATGACCAGGGTCAGCTCGATAAGACGCAGAGGATAGTTGTCGTTATACAACTCCTTGAGTTCTGCAAATCTGGTGAACAAAATGTAAGCAGTCTTGAGATGGGCTTCATAGCCACCCTTGCCGAAGGTCTGAACATTTCGTCCGAGGAGTATGGCGTAATGGAAAAATTTGTACTCAATCCATTCACCGAAATACCTTCCACTTCCAACCTTCTTGTAATAAACAGCATTAAGGATTTCAACGCCGGAGAGGCCAAGCATGCATGGAAGGATCTGCTTAAAGGTGAGATATGGGTTCTGTTTGTTCCGTCGGTAAGGATGTATTTCATCCGTTTCATGGACTCGGGCGAGCTTACGATGAACGGTCAGCTGCTGCAGGAGGACAAGGTTTATCCGCTTGGCCAGGGCTCTTCAATAAAGGGTTACAAGATCCAGCCTATTTATTACTGGGACATCACAATGCAATTTCTGAAGGAGGAGTTCCAGTCATCGAGGGTTGTATATGAGGTCAACAACCTTGAATACAGGTTTGTCAGCGGGGAGGTCGGGATCCATCACATGAGCTTTAAGGAAGAATCGGGAAGGATGGTAGGGATCATGGGAGCCAGCGGAGCAGGCAAGTCAACACTGCTGAGCGTCCTGAACGGTTCAAATCCACCCTTCGACGGAGATGTTCTTATAAACGGGATCAGCATACACAGGGAAAAGGAGAAGATAAAGGGACTGATCGGATTTGTTTCACAGGATGACCTGCTTATAGAGGACCTGACAGTATTTGAAAACCTTTATTTCAATGCAAAGCTTTGTTTTGACAATCTATCTGAGGAAGAAATAGTTGCGAAGGTTGACAATGTCCTCAAAAACCTGGGCTTATACGAAATAAGGAATATTCAGGTTGGTACGCCGCTCAACAAGAAGATAAGCGGGGGGCAGAGGAAAAGGCTGAATATCTCGCTGGAGCTGATAAGGGAACCTGCAATATTGTTTCTTGACGAGCCTACATCCGGATTGTCGTCCAGGGATTCTGAAAATATCCTGGACCTTCTGCAGGAGCTTGCACGGAAGGGCAAACTCCTTTTTATTGTGATACATCAGCCCTCTTCCGAGATATTCAAGATGTTCGACAAGCTGATCATTCTTGATACCGGAGGCTACCTCATATACAACGGTAATCCGATCGACTCAATTGAATATTTCAAGAGAAAGATAGAACAGGCAAATTACAATGCCAGTGAGTGTTATGTATGCGGCAATGTTAATCCCGAACAGATTTTCAACATCGTGGAGACCAGGGTATTCACTGAAAGCGGACAGCCTACCGATACCCGGAAGATATCACCTGCCGACTGGAGCAACCTCTACAAGGCTGAAAGGAAGGAGGACAGGCGTGAGCCGGCCGGCTCGCTACCAGAAATTAATTTCAGGACGCCAAACAAATTCAGGCAGTTTGTAGTATTTGCCAAGCGCGATGTCCTTTCAAAAATCTCAGATCTTCAATACCTCCTCATCACCCTGCTGGAAGCTCCTGTACTTGGATTTTTCCTTGCCTATCTTATCAGGTACTTCGATGAAAGCTCGAAGCATGCAAGGTATACCCTGTATGATAACAGCAACCTGCCGATCTACATATTCATGTCGGTTATCGTTGCCATTTTCATGGGACTTACAGTGAGTGCAGAGGAGATTATCAAGGACAGGAAAATTCTCAAGCGGGAGGCCTTCCTGAACCTGAGCTGGAACAGCTATCTTATGAGCAAGGTTTTTGTCCAGCTCATCATATCTGCAATACAGGCCTTTACATTTGTCCTCATCGGCAACAGCATAACCGGCATCAGGGGCATGATGTTCGAATACTGGCTTGTGCTCTTCTCGTGCTGGGCCGCAGCCAACATGCTGGGACTTCTCATATCCGACAGTTTCAAAACCGTAGTGACCATCTATATCCTTATCCCCTTTCTTGTTATCCCGCAGATCATCCTGAGCGGTGTAATTGTGAAATTCGAAAAGCTCAATCCGAATATTTCATCTCCGAGGGTCATACCCTTCTATGGCGAGTTCATAACTGCGCGCTGGGGATATGAGGCATTGGCCGTCAAGCAGTTTATGAATAACAGGTTTGAGGCTCAGTTTTACGATTTCGATAAGATGAAGAGCAGGGGAAACTACAAGCGTAATTTCTGGTGCAATAATCTGAAGCTCAAGCTTGACGGGATCACCAATGATCTCGAAAGCGGAACAAGGAGCCCTGATTTTGACAATAATCTCCTTGTTGTGTCGAACGAGATAAAAAAGGAGCTGGCCTCAATGCCCAGGCTGGAGTTTGCCTATGCCGACTCCCTGACTCCCGGAAGCATTACGCCCAAAATAGCGGCTGCTGCTGTCAGCCTTGTTGATGTGCTCCGGAGGTACTATATTGATTATTATAATTTTGCTGATACAAAGAAGAATTCCCTCGTTGAAAAGCTTCAGAGTGAGGAGGGAAATGCCTACCTGGCATTGAGAAACAAATATCATAATGCCTCGCTGGAAGAATTTGTTACCAACAAGAATGAGCCCACAAAGATTATCGAATTCAAGGGTGAATTGTTCCAGAAGATGGATCCTGTATTCATGGACCCCGAATTCAGGTTCATAAAAGCACATTTCTATTCACCCTCAAAAAGGATTTTCGGAGGGTATGCCGACACTTATTTCGTAAATGTGGGTGTTCTCTGGGCAATGACTCTGCTGCTTTACCTGGCTCTCTATTTCAGGCTTCTCAAGAAGGTACTGGCCTCAGGCGAGGCCATTGCCGGAAGGGGGAAGCGACCCGAGAAGAGCTGACGGCCATGAAACACTGAGGCTGGCTCAAGTGAGCCAGCCTCAGTGTTTTTGTACTTGAATAACCGATCGTATAATAATCCGGCGGGGTTAAAATCATTCGACTATCTCAATCATCTTGAATGGCACCCTGATTATCGATTCATAATCTTCACCGGCCTCGAGCATATCTTCGTCGTCCTCCTCGTAAAACCAGTTGACCTCCACTTCATTCTTGGCCTTGTGAATGGCTTCCAGCTTCTTGAATACATCGAGAATGCATTTTGACGAACTTGTATTGAAATATTCGAGCCTGATATTTACAACAGTTCTGGGAAGGGGGGATTCCTTATATGAATCGAGCCAGTCAACGAGTGGTTTGTAGAATTCAACGGAGTTTTCAGGAATTGATCTTCCTTTTATTTCAAATACTCCCTGCCCGGAATCAAACTTAATTGTAGGAGTTTTAGGGGTTCCCTCGATAATGATCGGTTCCATATGAATAGGTATTTTTAGTTATTTAGTTATCTTCATTTACAAGTATGTCAAGATAGAAAAAAGAATAGGCATCGTTATACTTTCTGAAGGAATAATCGAGCTTGTTCCCTGTCTTTCTTGCTATATCGACCAGACCGAGCCCTCCTCCTCCCTTTGCCGATATTCTCTGGTGGTTCAGGATGAACTTGTACAATTCCTTTATTTCTTCATGACTGGACCTGTTAATGCGCTTGATCTTCTCTTCAAGCTTTTCAACATTGTCTATATTCACGAAGTTCCCTGTTATGATCCTGTAACCTCCGTCGACTTTTTTAACGACAAGCATCCCGTATTTCTCGGCACTCTGATCTTCAAAATCGGCCGGCACCTTATCAACATGATGAAAGAGATTCTGAAGACTCTCAACAAGGACATTATAAACTTTTTTCCTGAGCCTTGACTGCTCCATGACTGCAACCATCTTATCCTCGACTGTGTCAAGAACATGATTTATGACATCCGAATCAACATTACCCTTATAGAAAAGTATAACATTACCATCCGGGTTTTCTGAAAAATAATTCTCTACATTAAAGCTCATGGAAGCTTCATTTTATGTGCAGTCAGCTTTTTCCGATAACAAATATAATAAAAATATGAAGTTAGCAAATTAATGCCTTCCCTCTTTCCGGAATTTCAAATATTCGATCCGGATTTTGATAAACGTATCGGATTGTGGTGATTAATAGATCAAATGGGGCGGTCTCAGCGCAGTTCGGTCTTCTTCGACCCCGCATACATTTTATAGTTTACAAGGGTACACTCAAGGGCTCCGTTAAACAGGGTGTATTTTGCAGCCGGTTTCAGTGCAACCCGCTTCAGGGATTCCCTGTTCGAGGTTATGATCCATGCTGATGTTCCCGGGAAATTATGCTTCAGGGTTGTCCCGATCATGCCGTAAAGTTCATCGGTATCATCAGGCTGCAGCCTCTCACCATAGGGAGGATTGAGGAAAAGGAAGCCATTTTCGCCCATGGCATTCAGCGTGCTGAAATCGGCTTCCCCGATGGTAACAATATCCTTCAGTCCGGCTTTTTCAACGTTGACAATGGCCTGGGCCACAGCTTTCCCGGATATATCGCTGCCGCTTATGCCTGCAGTATTGATTGTAATCCCGGCTTCGGCCTCATTTTTTATCCTGCTGAAAAGCGTTTCATCATAATCTGCCCATCTCTGAAATCCGAAGAACTTCCTGAACTTTCCGGGCGGGATGTTACATGCCAGTAGTGCGGCCTCGATTGGAAATGTTCCTGAACCGCACATTGGGTCAAGCAGGGGGAAGCCGCCGTTCCATCCGGATATGAGCAGTATTCCTGCGGCAAGCACCTCATTCAGGGGCGCAGCAGACTGTTCCTGCCTGTAGCCGCGCTTGAAAAGCGGGATCACCGAGGAATCGATTGAAACAGTTACATTATCATTGCTTATATGAAGGTTAATTACTATGCCCGGATCGGCAGTATCGACTGAGGGTCTCTGTCCCGTCCTTTTCCTGAAATGATCGGCTATGGCATCCTTTAGTATAAGGCCAGGGTAACCTGTATGGGGAAAATGAGGCGAACTGACCACAGGCACAACAGAAAATGTAACGGAGGGATCGAGATAGCGCTCCCATTCTATTCTCAGCCCCTCCCTGTAAAGATCATCCTTCGACCTTATCCTGAAGTCAGCAACAGTCATCAGTACCGACAGGGCGGTTCTTGAGCAATAGTTGGCCCTGTATAAAAGGTCCTTTCCTCCGCTGAAAGATACAGCACGGTTTAATTTTTCAATAGCTGTTGCGCCCAGGATCTCAAGCTCGCCGGCCAGAACTGCTTCAAGCCCGTACAGGGTCTTCGCAACAAATTTCATCTTGATCGGGCGGTACTTGTCTATTTATATCCAAGAATTGAATTATACCTCTTCGGATCCGAGATAACCTGCAGGGCTTTGTCAATCATTTTATCATTCTCATTTATTATCTGGTAGTAATTGCTGATACCCCAGATATTGGAGGCTATGAGTCCCTTCATAACGAGCAGCATCTCATTCCTGGAAGTCTCGAACTGCTTTTCATCGTAAGGAATGCCCTCCTTCTCTCCCTTTGCTATAAATGCCTTTATATCTTCGGGAGTGAATGAAAAGCTCTTTCTGAAATCATCAAAAGTCTTATAGCGGCCTGTCAGATCTGTCCTGTTCCTGTCGTAATATTCAAGTGCAAAGGAATTAAGGATGTTCTTTGCCCCCAGCTTTCTGAAATACGGTGTAAAATCCAGTGTATCAATACCTACGAATACATCGGGCATTATCCCTCCCCCTCCGTAGACTGTTCTCCTGTTTATGAGTGTCTGATATTTAAGCGAATCAGCGAAATGGGTACTATCGGGGCTGACAAGCTCACCATCCGTAAACCTTTTATAGAAATTTTCCATGTACTTGTCATACCCCTCCTTATATGTTCTCTGGATAGATCTGCCGGTAGGAGTATAATATCTTGCAACAGTCAGCCTTATCATCGAGCCGTCGGTAAGGTAAAAGCCATTCTGCACCAGCCCTTTTCCGAATGTTCTCCTCCCTACTATCACAGCCCTGTCCCAATCCTGCAGGGCACCTGACAGTATTTCGCTTGCAGAAGCCGAACCCTCGTCGGTCAGAACAACAACACGCGCCGATGACAAAATCCCGTTCCCGCTTGAATTATGATCCTGGCGCGGAGTCTTCCTGCCCAGGAGGTATACAAGCAATTTCTGGTCGCGGAAAAACTTGTCAGCAACTGAGGTTGCCGCCAGCATATAGCCTCCCCCGTTTCCCCGGAGGTCAAGCACAAGGTTCTTCATATTCTTTTTCTTCAGTGAGGCAATCGCATCGGAGAACTCCTGATCGGTTGTAGCTGCAAATTTATTCAGCTTCACATAACCGGTTTCCTTATCGAGCATATATGATGCATCCAGGCTGTAAATAGGTATTTTATCCCTTATTATTGTAAAGTCGAGCAGATCATTCGAGCCCCTTCTAAGCACCGATATATCAACTTTTGTTCCCTTTTGGCCCATCAGCCTTTGGCGAACGCCCGAAGTTGTAATATTTATCCCCGCAACCTTTTCCTTATCTATTGTCAGTATCCGGTCACCGGCCTTGAGTCCGACCTTTTCCGAGGGCCCTCCGGCGATAGGTTCTATTACGAAGATTGTATCGTACAGCACATTGAACTGGATGCCTATTCCCTCGAAGTTCCCGTTGAGCGGTTCATTCATCTCTTTAACATCCTTGGCCGAAATATATGTTGAATGAGGATCAAGATTTTTCAGGATCTCAATTATTGCCTTCTCGGTAAGAGAAGCAAGGTCAACCGAATCAACATAATACGAATCAATAAGGCCGAGTGTCCTTCCAATCTTAAACGTTTCCTCATTAAGTATCTGTGATGAAGCTGATATAGAGAACAATAGAAAAATTATTCCTGCAAGCGAACTGATTTTGTTAAATTTTTTCATCCTTTTAGAATTTCTCGTACAGATCATTGGTAACCGGAAGATTGTTTAGCGGTCCCGTCTGTAAAATGTTAATAATAATTACTGAAGCATTAGTATAACGATTAAGTGCCAGTAATGTTTTCTACCAACCCGAATCCTGGCATCTGGCAGATCATCACAATAATCATGCCTGTCAGTAAATCCGGGAACTTCACCTTTTTCAGCTTTATCATGCGGCAGGCAGGAGTAAGACGGCATGCATTTTCCTACTCCCATTCAATTGTGGAAGGGGGCTTTGAGCTGATATCGTAAACCACCCTGTTTATCCCTTTCACCCTGTTTATTATTTCACTTGATACGGAGCCAAGGAAATCATATGGCAAATGCGACCAGTCGGCTGTCATCCCATCAGTGGAGGTCACAGCTCTCAGGACAACTGCATTCTCATAGGTTCTTTCATCGCCCATAACCCCGACCGACTGAACAGGCAGCAGGATAACCCCTGCCTGCCAGACGGAATCATAAAGTCCGCTTTTCTTCAGTCCCTCTATGAATATATCATCTGCCTCCTTGAGTATCTCCAGCTTTTCCCGCGTCATCGTGCCGAGGAGCCGTATGGCGAGTCCCGGCCCGGGAAACGGATGGCGCTTCAGGATGGATTCGGGAAGCCCAATGGCATGTCCCACCCTTCTGACCTCATCCTTGAAAAGGAGGCGCAGGGGCTCAACAACCTTCAGATGCATCTTTTCAGGAAGCCCCCCCACATTATGATGTGATTTAATTGTTGCAGAGGGACCCTTTACAGAAACCGATTCGATTACATCGGGATAGATGGTGCCCTGGGCGAGCCATTTTACATCCCTCACCTTTTTTGCCTCCTCCTCAAACACCTCTATGAATAAGCGTCCAATTATTTTGCGCTTTGTTTCGGGGTCGCTGACCCCTTCCAGCTGTCCGAGGAACCTGTCTCCCGCATCCACCCCGGTTACATTGAGTCCGAGGCCGAGATAGGAATCGAGCACCTTTTCAAATTCATTCTTTCTCAGGAGGCCGTTATCCACGAAAATGCATGTAAGGTTCTTTCCGATCGCCTTATGAAGGAGAAATGCTGCTACCGATGAGTCGACGCCGCCAGAGAGCCCCAGAATTACATTGTCGTTCCCGAGCTGCTCCCTCAGGCTCATTACCGTTGTCTCAGCAAATGAGTCGGGGGTCCAGTTCTGTGAGCAGCCACAGATCGCGGCTACAAAGTTTTTCAGCATCAATGTGCCTTCTGTTGTATGGTAGACTTCAGGGTGAAACTGAATTCCCCAGGTATCTTCTCCGCTGATGTGAAAGGCTCCGGCCCTGACATCGCTTGTTGACCCTGTGATAATGAATCCTTCCGGGATTGTTGTAATTGTATCTGCATGTGACATCCAAACCTGGGTCCCGGGTCTGATGCCCGCAAACAAAGGATCGGCAGTATCTATCGACACCAGGTTGGCCCTTCCATACTCACGGTTATTTGATGCTGACACCTCACCTCCGTAATTATGCACAAGGTACTGGGCTCCGTAGCATACACCGAGCAGAGGTATTTTTCCCTTGATGGCTGAGAGGTCGGGAACCGGGGCATTGGCATCCCTTACGGAAGCCGGGCTTCCCGAAAGTATTACACCCCTTACACTTTTGTCAGGCACCGGAAAGTGGTTGAAGGGATGAATTTCACAATAGACATTGATCTCTCTTATCCTCCTTGCTATGAGCTGGGTATACTGAGATCCGAAATCGAGTATTAGAATTTTTTCCTGCAAAACTGAATAATTATAAAAATAATGGTCTCAAAGATAGCTATTCTTTTCGAATGGATTTTGCGGATTTCCCACTTCGTAGGTCATTCCGTCAATAGCAGGATAGGTGTTGGTGAATATTGTTTTTGCCTCAGTGACCAGCTCCGAAGGATCTTTGTAGCGTGCAGAAAAATGGCCTATAACGAGGCTTTTCGCCCCGGCCTCCAGGGCTGTCCTGGCGGCGTCGACTGAGGTCGAGTGTCCGGTGATCCCTGCCAGTTCAGCCAGGCTCTTGTCAAAGGTGGCTTCATGGTACAGCAATGTAACCCCCTTCACAAAGCCGGCCAGCTGCCTGAAGTACTTCGTATCGCTGCAATAGGCGTATGAGAGTGGCTCAGGCGGGGCTGTAGTGAGCTCATCATTCCTTATTACGGTGCCATCGGGAGTTATGAAATCTGCCCCTTTCTTGATGGCGGGAATCCTCACCCGCGGGATATCGTATTTCCCTATACACTCGCTTATAATATTCCGCTCCGCCTGCTTCTCACTGAAAAGAAAGCCATAGCACGGGACCCTGTGCCTGAGCGGGAATGAGGTTACAGTGATGTATTTATCTTCAAATATTTTCCCCGGCTCCGTGCCCGACAAGGGTACAAATTCAATATCGAAGCTGAGATGAATATCAAAATCCAGGAGATGTGACGCCAGTATGCCGTTATAGCCCTCAGGTGCATGCAGTCTCATCGGAGCCTTTCTGCCCATTAGGCTGAGTGTCGACAATAGCCCGTAAAGGCCGAATATATGATCGCCGTGAAGGTGGCTTATGAATATATTGTTTATCCTTGAAAACCTGATGCGGCTTTTTCTGAGCTGCATCTGGGTCCCTTCGCCGCAGTCTATTAAAAACAAACGCTCATGTACGTTAAGCACATGAGCGGATGGATATCTTTCTGATGTCGGCAATGCAGAACTACTACCAAGAATAGTCAGTTTCATCTCATTCTGCAAAGCAATAATGCTTTATGATATCATTTTTTCTGCATCATCAACCGACGCTGTTATTGTGAGCACAGTATCGAGCTGAGAAATTGTAATAAGTCTCTCGACAGCCTCGTTAAGGCCGCAGAGGACAAAGGTACCACCGGCATTCTTGCATAGCCTGTTGGCTACCAAAATAGCACTCAATCCTGAAGAGTCACAGTACTGACACTTCTCAAGATCAAGGATGATATTCTTCTGTCCCTTTCCTGATACCAGCACAAGTTCCGACTTAAGTGCCGGAGCAATGTGCGTGTCAAGCTTTTCTGACTGTATCTGAATAACTGTACTGTTATTCCGGCTCTCAATATTGAAATACATAATAAATAAGTTTTGATAGCCTAAATTTAATCAATTTTTCTATTTGCGGGCAGCTTTGTTCTCTTTTTCTTCCATTTCTTCTTTCAGGGCAGCGAGTTGTGTAATATCCCCGAGAGTAGTTTTTTCGGAAGGAGATTTTGCCTTTTTCGAAGATTTCTTCTGGGCTGCCGGTTCCGATTTCTTTTCAGGTGCTTCCGCAGCTTTCTTCTCGTCTTCGTATACCCTGCTGTGTGAAACAATTATCTTTTTAGCCGACTTATTGAATTCAATTACCTTGAACATAAGTTTTTCGTCAACTTTGGCCATCAGTCCGTCTTCCTTTACAAGATGCTTCGGAGAAACAAATCCCTCGACACCATAGGGCAGCGCTACAACTGCACCCTTGTCAAAAACCTCAACAACAGTACCTTCATGTACCGAATCGAGTGTAAAGAGTGTTTCGAAGACATCCCATGGATTTTCTTCAAGCTGCTTGTGACCAAGGCTAAGGCGCCTGTTTTCCTTGTCGATTTCAAGGACTACAACCTCAATTTCAGCATCGATAGATGTAAATTCGGCAGGATGCTTTATTTTCTTTGTCCATGAAAGATCAGATATATGGATAAGACCGTCCACCCCTTCCTCTATTTCAACGAAGACGCCGAAGTTTGTGAAGTTTCTGACCTTAGCTGTATGCCTGGCTCCGATCGCATATTTTTCATCGATATTCTGCCATGGATCAGGTTTCAGCTGCTTGATGCCGAGCGACATTTTTCTTTCATTCCTGTCGAGTGTAAGAATCACAGCTTCAATCTCATCGCCAACCTTCAGGAATTCCTGTGCGCTGCGCAGGTGCTGTGACCAGGACATTTCGGAGACGTGAATCAAACCTTCAACGCCAGGGGCAATCTCTACAAATGCTCCGTAATCGGCCATAACGACAACCCTGCCCTTAACCTTGTCGCCGATATTCATGTTAGGATCGACTGAATCCCATGGGTGTGATGTAAGCTGCTTCAGGCCAAGTGCAATTCTCTTTTTGTCATCATCGAAATCGAGAATAACCACATTCAGCTTCTGGTCAAGCTTTACAATCTCTTCGGGGTGATTGACCCTTCCCCAGGAAAGATCAGTGATATGAATCAGTCCGTCCACTCCTCCGAGGTCAATGAATACGCCGTAGGAGGTTATATTCTTAACGGTTCCCTCAAGAACCTGTCCTTTTTCAAGCTTGGCAATTATCTCCTTCTTCTGCTGCTCGAGTTCAGCTTCGATAAGCGCCTTGTGGGAAACAACCACGTTCTTGAATTCCTGGTTGATCTTCACAACCTTGAACTCCATTGTTTTGCCAACGAATACATCGTAATCGCGGATTGGCTTGACGTCGATCTGTGAACCTGGAAGGAAAGCCTCGATGCCAAATACATCGACAATCATCCCACCCTTTGTACGGCATTTGATGTAGCCGGTAATGATCTCATCCTTTTCAAGGGAGGCATTCACCCTGTCCCATGAATTTATTGCACGGGCTTTCTTGTGTGAAAGCAGAAGCTGACCCTTCTTGTCTTCCTGGCTTTCGACATACACCTCAACCTTATCGCCAACCTTAAGGTTCGGATTGTAGCGGAATTCATTAAGGCTGACAACACCTTCGGATTTATATCCGATATTGATGACAACCTCACGTGAGGTCATCTGGATCACGGTTCCGACAACCACTTCATCAACAGCAATTGTAGAGAGTGTTTCATCATAGAGCGACTCGTACTCCTTGTATTTCGGAGCATTGCGCCTTTCTTCACTCTCAAAGGCATCCCAGTCGAATTCATCGGCTGTAGCCACATGTCTTTTTTCTGGCATAATTACGGCTTCAGCTTCAGCCTCTTCGTCTGATTCAGCAAAAACCTTCACTGCCTTTTTTTCTTTCTTTTCTGCCGGCTCAAAACCATATGTCTCGGCAGTTATCTTTTCACTTTCCGGTTCTTCATTCAGAGGTTCATCCTCAACTGCTGCAACCGGAGCAACAACTTCTTCCGTCTCCAAAGCCTCAAGCTCTTCCCCGGCATTGAATTCCTTGGCCTTAACTTTTTTTACCTGTTTCACAGGACCGTCAATTTTTTCGGCATCTTCTGTCTTTGCCGATTTCTTTTTTTCAGTCATAATTTTAAATTAAAAGAACTAATAATTAATAAGTTAGACATTATTTTGTAGAAAATTGGTTGCAAAGATATGACTTTTTTTAAAACCGGCCTAATTAAAAACAGAAATTTGAAGGTCCCTGATTGTTGTAATACAGTGTCATCAGGTTCAGTTTATTTACCGGAATGCATGCATTATCCTGTCCCTTCCGATTTCTTTCGTTCGCAATCAGCCCGCATGGCTTTTGTATTTGACTTGTTATATTATCTTTGCACAAACGAGGTTGTTTTTTAACAATAATTCAGAATATTTATGCGTATTGCCGTAGTTGGTTCCGGGTATGTTGGATTGGTAACCGGTGCATGTTTTGCTGAAAGCGGGGTAAATGTGACATGTGTCGATGTCGACAATGAAAAAATAAGACAGCTTAGGGATGGAGCCATACCGATATATGAACCCGGGCTGGAGTTCATGATCAGAAGAAATGTTGAAAAGAACCGGCTGGTGTTTACGACAAGCCTGAAGGAGAGCATTGAAGGTTCGGAGGTAATATTCATCGCAGTGGGTACACCTCCCGGGGAAGACGGATCCGCTGACCTGAGGCATGTACTTGAGGTAGCAAGGGAGATAGGCCGGCATCTGACCGAACACATAGTTGTAGTCACCAAGAGTACTGTACCTGTGGGCACTTCGGAAAGGATAAGGGGCGCAATAAGTGAAGAGCTGGCCGCAAGGAAGGTTGCTGTTTCGTTTGATATGGCTTCAAATCCCGAATTCCTGAAGGAAGGGGCTGCAGTTGATGATTTCCTGAAGCCGGAAAGGATTGTCATCGGGATAGACAATGACAGGACAGCAGAGATAATGAGGCGGCTTTATATGCCCTTCGTTCTCAATAATCATCCGATACTGTTTATGGACATAGCATCTGCAGAGATCACTAAGTATGCGGCCAATGCAATGCTCGCCACCAGGATAAGCTTTATAAACGAGATAGCCAATCTTTGCGATATCCTGGGCGCAGATATAAACCATGTGAGAAAAGGGATAGGCAGCGATTCACGGATCGGGGGCAAGTTTCTTTATCCGGGCACAGGCTACGGAGGTTCTTGCTTCCCGAAAGATGTCAAGGCTATCATTAAGACCGCTGCAGATAACGGTTATGAGCTCAATGTAATCAGGGCAGTGGAGAAAGCCAATGAATATCAGAAAAATGTAATCTACAGGAAAATAGCAGGCCACTTCAAAAACCGGCTTCAGGGATTATCATTTGCCGTATGGGGATTGTCTTTCAAGCCTAAAACGGATGATATACGTGAGGCATCTTCGATAATCCTTATAAATAAGCTCCTTGATGCCGGCGCCGAAGTGAGGGCCTATGACCCGGCGGCCATGAATGAGGCAAAAAGCCAGCTTGGCAGCAGGATCCGTTATGCCGCCGGACCTTATGAGGCGCTTGGAGGTGCCGATGCAATGGTGCTTATGACCGAATGGTCGGAATTTCACCTTCCCGACTATAACAGGATGTCAGCCCTGATGAAGGGAAAGGTTATATTCGATGGAAGGAATATATACGATCCCGCTGAACTTAAAAGACTTGGCTGGGTTTATTACGGTATTGGAAGAAGATAGTGAGGGACTGAGGGACTGAGGAACTGAGGAACGGAGGGTCCTGGAGAATTTATATTTTTGCTAAATAAGAAGACAGATATGAAAGGGATTATACTTGCAGGTGGCTCGGGAACAAGGCTCTACCCCATCACAAACTCTATTTCAAAGCAGATGATCCCCGTTTATGATAAGCCAATGATATATTATCCGCTGTCTGTGCTCATGCTTGCCGGGATAAGGGAGATACTCGTAATTTCAACTCCACGCGATCTGCCAGGTTTCAGGCATCTGCTGGGTGACGGGTCTTCACTTGGAATGAGCTTCAGCTATATTGAACAGCCTTCACCCGATGGTCTGGCACAGGCATTTATACTTGGAGAGGATTTTATCGGAGGTGATCCGGTATGCATGATCCTGGGAGACAATATTTTTTACGGCGTTGGACTTGGCAGCGCACTTTTGAAAACAGCTGAGCTCACCCACGGAGCCTGTGTTTTCGGTTATTATGTCAATGATCCTGAGCGTTACGGCGTTGTTGAATTTGACAGGAACGGCAAGGTCCTGAGCATTGAGGAGAAGCCTCTGAAGCCCAGGTCAAACTATGCAGTAACCGGCCTTTATTTCTACGACAACTCCGTGGTTGCTAAGGCTAAATCGCTGAAGCCTTCTGCCAGGGGAGAACTTGAGATAACGGATCTGAACAGGATATACCTTGAGGAGGGCGCGCTCGAGATCAGGGTAATGGGAAGAGGACTGGCATGGCTTGACACGGGGACCTATGAAAGCCTGCTGCAGGCTTCCAACTTTATTGCAACCCTAGAGCAGAGGCAGGGACTCAAGGCATCCTGTATTGAAGAGATTGCACTGACAAGGGGATTCATCGACAGGAAACAGCTTTTCGCGCTGGCCCAACCTTACAGGAACAGCCAGTACGGCCAGTATCTGCTGAAGCTCGCCGCCGAGGAAATAAATATATATGATGAGCCAAAATAAAGGTTATTGAATGATGAAAATCGTAGAAACAGGATTCAAGGGTCTTGTAGTTATAAAACCCAGGTTATTCAGGGATGATAGAGGCTATTTTTTCGAAAGCTTCAACCAGGTAACCCTCGGGAATGCAGGGATAGCATTCTCACCGGTGCAGGACAATGAATCGAGGTCATCAAAAGGGGTGATAAGGGGTCTCCACTACCAGCTGATGCCATATGCACAGGCAAAGCTTATAAGGGTGATCGAGGGCAGAATATTCGATGTAGCCCTCGATCTCCGTAAAAAATCACGCACTTTCGGAAAATGGTTTGGAATTGACCTGGATCCGGAGTCCAAGGACATGGTGCTGATCCCCAGGGGATTCGCGCATGGATTCTCTGTGCTCAGCGATATAGCCGTAATACAGTACAAATGTGATGGTATTTATAGCTCAGACCATGAACGGGGAATTCTTGTGAATGATCCGGAACTCGACATCAACTGGAAAACAGGATCAACTCCCAGGTTAATAAGCGATAAAGATGCAAGGCAGCCTCTCTTCAGGAATGCTGAATATAATTTTGAATAAGCGGGCATATGGCTGTAATTTTAATAACAGGCGCTGACGGACAGCTTGGCAATGAGCTCAGGGTCGCTTCGGGTAGCTTTTATGGCTACGATTTTATTTTTACCGATGTTGATACCCTTGATATTACCCAACCATCGCAGGTTTCGGATCTTGTAAATAAATCCCGTCCCGACTGGATCATCAATTGTGCTGCATATAATCTTGTCGACAAGGCCGAAAGCGAACCTGACATTGCCATGTCGCTGAATGCCTCAGCAGTTAAAAATATTACACAGGCCATTCATGGCACAGAATGCAGGCTCATCCATATTTCTACCGATTATGTTTACGACGGCCACTCATCCGTCCCGTACAGTGAAGATTCACCGGCAGAGCCCATTTCTGCCTACGCCAGATCGAAGCGTGCAGGAGAGAAGGAAGCGCTTCTGCATCCGGCGACAATGGTTATCAGAACCTCATGGCTTTATTCTTCCTTCGGAAAGAATTTTGTAAAGACAATTCTCAGGCATGCCGCCGGAAAGCCGTCTCTGCAGGTAGTCTTTGACCAGACCGGCAGCCCAACCTATGCGGCCGATCTCGCCGGAGCAATAATGTTCATAATCTCAGGGGTCATTCGCAACCACTTCGCGCTGAAGGCCGGCATCTACAATTACTCGAATGAAGGGGTCTGCACCTGGTATGATTTTGCTGTTGAGATTGTAAGGGAGGCGGGGCTTGAATGCGACATCGTGCCCGTACTGACCAGGGATTACAGGCAGCTGGCCCGCAGGCCCTCCTATTCCGTTATGGACAAGATAAAAATAAAGGAGAATTATGGCCTCACAATTCCCTACTGGAGAAGCAGTCTGGAGAAATGCATTAAATTACTGAATCAATAATATGAATATGATATCCATGGAACCCATAAGGAAAAAGGCCGAAAGCTGGCTTGGAGAAGAATACAATGAGGAGACAAGAAATGCAGTCAGGGAGATGCTTGAAGGGGATGAGAAAAAGCTCGCCGATGCATTTTATCAGGATCTTGAATTCGGTACCGGGGGACTGAGGGGCATTATGGGAGCCGGCACCAACAGGATGAACATCTATACGCTGGGAATGGCTACCCAGGGACTCGCCAATTATATAATCAAACAGTGGGGATCAAGGGATATCAGGGTTGCCATAGCCTACGACTGCAGGAATAACAGCAGGTACTTTGCCGATACAACGGCTGACATATTTTCAGCCAACGGGTTCGAGGTCTTTCTTTTCGAGTCCTTAAGACCGACCCCGGAATTGTCGTTCGCCATAAGGCATTACAAATGCCAGAGCGGAGTTGTTATAACAGCGTCTCATAATCCCCCTGAATATAATGGATACAAAGCTTACTGGAACGACGGAGGCCAGGTAGTAGCACCTCATGATACGGGAATTATTGAAGAGGTAAGAAGAATAAAATCGGTTCATGAGATCAGGTTCGAGGGGAGGAAGGAAAAGATAAATATTATCGGACAGGAGACAGACAGGCTTTTCCTTGATGAGGTGCTCAAGATCAGAATCAATCCGGAGGTAATTGCTGGCCACGGTGATATAGGCATTGTATATACTCCCATTCATGGAACGGGGGTGATCCTTGTCCCGGCTGCTCTCGCAATGTTTGGATTCAGAAATATTATAAATGTCCCCGAACAGGATATAACCGACGGGAATTTCCCTACAGTCAGATCACCAAACCCCGAAGAGCCGGACGCTCTTAAAATGGCCATTGCCAGGGCAAATGAGAAGGGTGCCGAGATAGTAATGGCAACCGATCCGGACGCCGACAGGCTGGGCATTGCTGTCAGGAACAAAAACGGTGAATTCGTACTTCTGAACGGGAATCAGACCGCAGTGATCCTGATCTGGTATATCCTCTCTCAATTCAGCGAGAGAAAGAAGTACAGGGGCAACGAATATATAATCAAGACCATAGTTACTACAGACCTGCTCGAAAAAATTGCCGACGGCTACAAGGTTGAATATTTCAATGTCCTTACAGGATTCAAGTTTTTCGCTGAGCTTATAAGGGAAAATGAGGGGAAGAAGAAATATATAGGAGGCGGTGAGGAGAGCTATGGTTTTCTTCCCGGGGAGTATGTCCGCGACAAGGATGCGGTAGCCTCCTGTGCCCTTGTTGCAGAAGCTGCAGCCTGGGCCAAAGCCAATGGCAAATCACTCTACGGCCTCCTTCTTGACATATATGTTAAATATGGCTTTTATAAGGAAAAACTGATCAATATTGTAAAAAAGGGGAAAGAGGGGGCAGATGAAATCAGGTCGATGATGAACAATTACAGGACAAACCCTCCCGAAAGGATCAATAACAGCAGGGTTGTGATGATCGACGATTATGAGAAGCAGATCTCACATGATATTATGAATGGCACCCATTCGGCTATAGATCTTATCAAATCCGATGTGCTCCAGTTCTTCCTTGAAGACGGGACCAAGATCTCGGTGAGGCCCTCCGGAACGGAGCCCAAGATAAAATTCTACTTCAGTGTAAGTACACGGCTGGCCTCTCCCGATAAATATGAAGAGACGGAGAAGATCCTGGATCAGAGAATCAGCAATATCATCCAGGATATGAAGTTACTTCAATAAAAGTTACAGATTGCTGCAGGTTTGACAATTTCATTCTCCGATAATCTTGACGAGGACCCTTTTGCGCCGCTTGCCATCAAATTCGCCATAGAAAATCTGTTCCCATGGTCCGAAATCCATCTGACCATTGGTGACAGCCACCACAACTTCCCTGCCCATCAGTGTCCTTTTTATATGAGCATCAGCGTTGTCCTCAAAGCCATTATGCCTGTACTGTGAATAGGGCTTCTCAGGAGCCAGCTTTTCAAGCCAGATCTCAAAGTCATGATGGAGTCCCGATTCATCGTCATTTATAAAGACCGAGCTGGTTATATGCATTGCATTTACCAGAATAAGTCCTTCCCTGACCGAAGATTCCTGAAGGCATTTCTGAACCTCTCCCGTAATATTCAGGAAGGCTCTCCGTGAAGGTGTTTCAAACCATAGTTCTTTTCTGTAGGATTTCATATTGCATACTATTAATGGTCATTGAAGATTTGTAAGAAACAGCTTTTATTTTCATAGGGCCGGGCGGTTGATTAACCGCCGCTAAAAAAGTCATCCTTGAAATTCACAAGGTAGACCCTGTCTGTCGACCTTGTGAGAGCAGTATAAAACCACCTGAGATAGTCAATGGAGATCTCGTTCCTGTTGAACATACCCTGGTCGATGAAGACCCTCTCCCACTGTCCGCCCTGTGCCTTATGACAGGTAACGGCGTAGGCAAACTTGATCTGCAGCGCATTGAAATAGGGATCCTTCCTGACGGCCTCATATTGTTTTCTTCTTGTCCTGATGTCGATATAATCGGCCAGGACATTCTGGAACAGTTCCCTGTTCTTCTCAGGTGGCAGAGCAGGTGTATCGAGATGAAGGATATCAATCATGACCTTAGACTCCACATCAAGGTTATAGTCGGGGAACCTGAGTTCCATATCTGCAAAGCGGAAACCGTACCTGTCCTCATATTTCCGGATCTTTTTTACTTCAGCGATATCTCCGTTTGCAATAAAGCCGGTACCCTCCTCCTCTTCCCCGAGGACGAAATAATTATTCTTTACGATCATAATCATGTCTCCGGGACTGATCTCTTCTTCCCTGTAGAAGATCCGGTTGCGGATTCCCTGGTTATACCGGTTAGCCTGCTTGTTCGAATTCACAACAATGATTGTTCCTTCCATGCCGCATTCCCCGTAGGCGGTTGAGATCTCCTCTATAAGCTCCTCACCGGTGATCCTTAATGTATCGCTGAAATTTATGCAGTCGATTGAGGGGTGGACAAGATCGTTCCCTGCGACCTGCAATCTTACCCTTGTTGCATTCATCAGGACTCCCGATGTCTCGCTCTGCCTCACAACCTGCTTCAGCTCACAGGTGATAAGTCCGAAGCCGTATTCTCCCAGCACAGCCGGATCAAGTGCAGGGCTCACGGCTGATCCGACGGGTGGCAGCTGGGCTGTATCTCCCACTATCACAAGCCTGCAGTCGGTACCTGAATACACATATTCAATCAGATCATCCAGGAGGCGTCCGCTCCCGAACACAGAGGAATCAGGTGAGGAATTGGAAACCATTGATGCCTCATCAACTATAAAAAAGGTATCCTTGTGAAGATTCCTGTCGAGGGAAAAGCTGCCCATTCCATCCTTCGATGATTTCTGCCTGTAGATCTTTTTATGTATAGTGAATGCCTGGCGGCCTGCATACGATGAGAGCACTTTGGCAGCCCTGCCCGTAGGGGCCAGAAGGACAGAACGCATCCTGAGAAGGTCAAGTGTCTTTACCACCGAGCTTATAACGCTTGTCTTACCTGTTCCGGCATAACCCGTCATCAGGAAGATAACATCGTTGCCATTGTCGCAGATGTATGCGGCTATTTTCCTTAGTGCTTCCGCCTGGTCTTCTGTAGGGATATTGCCCAGGTGGCTGCATAGATTATTATATATGATTGTGTCGCGCATCATAGAATTCCATACTGCGTGATGATAATGAATCTTTTATTACTTTTGAAGGTAAACTTAAGCAATCTTAAAGACAAATTTAACAGGGATGCCTTTTCTTGAACTTTTTGATGAGACACTCGATATCAACTCGACGGATAATTACGAGTTGGCACTGCAGGTAAGCCAGGATGGCCTCGCATTCTGCCTCCTTGATGCCATCAGGAATAAATTCGTGCTCATCAGATCGTTCGAGCCCGAAGATAATAAGTATCTGAATGCGGAAAAGATAGGCGAAATACTGGAAAAGGATGATTTTCTGGTGAAGCGGTACAGGAAGGTAAGCCTCGTTATGCCCTCACCTAAATTCACTATTGTTCCGGCCGCCCTTTTTGACCCGGGCAAAAAAGACGAATACTTTACGTTCAACCATCTGAAGAACGACGGTACAGTAATCGTATCGAACAAGCTTGCTGATCCGGAGGCGTTCCTTGTTTTCTCTGCCCAGGTCCAGCTTGTCGACCTGCTTGCAGGCTACCATCCCGACGTGTTGCCCCTGCACCAGGTCAAGCCTCTTCTGAACCATATAGCTCACACAAGAAAGAGCATAAATGGAAATTATATTCATCTGCATGTTGAGAGGGAGTACTTCGACCTTATCATTTTTGACCACAATCTGATGAAATTCTGTAATTCGTTTAAATACAGGAATATAACAGATATCCTTTACTTTACCCTCAATGTATTCAGAAATCTGGCCATACCGCAGGAGGAGACTATTCATCTCAGCGGTCTGACTGAAAAATATGATGATCTTTCATCAAACCTTTCAATGTATATCAGGAATGTGAAATTTTCAGAGCCCGCCGGGAATTTCACTTTCAGCTATGTCTTCAACGACACTGATCTTCACAGGTTTCTAAATCTCTTCACGGCAATAAATTGCGAATAATCGGAGGAAAATACAAAGGGAGAAGGATTACCCCTCCTTCTGACTTCAAGGCAAGGCCCACTACCGATTTTGCCCGCGAAGGATTATTCAACATTCTGAATAACAGGATTGATTTTGAGACTGTATCGGTACTTGATCTCTTTTCCGGGACAGGCAGCATAAGCTATGAATTTGCCTCAAGGGGGGCAGCACAGGTTCATCTTGTGGAGAAGGACAGCAGGCATATTGCAGGGATAAAGAAGATAATCAGGGAGCTTGGCATTGACAATATAAGGCCCGTGCATATCGATGTAAAGGCATTCTTGAAGACATGCAATATTAGGTTCGGGGTCATATTTGCCGATCCTCCTTACGATCTGACCTGGCTAAGGGAGTTGCCTGACCTTGTTGTCAGCTCCGGAGCACTGGCTGAGGATGGCTTTTTTATCCTTGAACATCCGAGGAACATGAATTTTGACAATCACAGATTCTTCTTTGAGCACCGTAACTATGGCGGAGTAAATTTCAGCTTCTTCAGGCCGCAGGCCATTGCGGGCCAGACTGAGGGCTGATGTGGCAGGTGCTCATTTTAAGGAAATCTGAAGACTTAACTGAAGAAATATTTTTTACAAAAATAATTTTGCGGAGTAAAAAATTCGCTTAATTTTGCAGCGCGTTAAATGGTACGGTAGTTTCCCGATGAATCGGGATTAGAATATCGGCCTGCAGATAGAAAAAAGTTTGGTGCGGTAGTTTCCCGATGAATCGGGATTAGAATATCGGCCTGCAGATAGAAAAAAGTTTGGTGCGGTAGTTTCCCGATGAATCGGGATTAGAATATCGGCCTGCAGATAGAAAAAAGTTTGGTGCGGTAGTTTCCCGATGAATCGGGATTAGAATATCGGCCTGCAGATAGAAAAAAGTTTGGTGCGGTAGTTTCCCGATGAATCGGGATTAGAATATCGGCCTGCAGATAGAAAAAAGTTTGGTGCGGTAGTTTCCCGATGAATCGGGATTAGAATACCGGCCTGCAGATAGAAAAAAGTTTGGTGCGGTAGTTTCCCGATGAATCGGGATTAGAATATCGGCCTGCAGATAGAAAAAAGTTTGGTGCGGTAGTTCAGTTGGTTAGAATAACGGCCTGTCACGCCGTGGGTCGCGGGTTCGAGTCCCGTCCGCACCGCCAAGAGAAAGCAAAAGCCATCACGCCACAGCGTGATGGCTTTAGTATTTTAGGCCATGAACGTTGCCATGATAATGGCATAAGTACATGGCCTAAAATACGTTAAATGCTGCACCAGCAGCATTTTGCTTTCTCTTGCAGGGTAACCAGTGGAGGAAAGGGTCCGGCGAAGCAAATCCCGTCATGCCACCCCTGCAGGCTGGCAGCTCCCTGAAATTGCCCACCGGGCATTTTCTTAACGGTCGCTCCCCTCAGAATGAAAGGGTCCGGCGAAGCAAGTCCCGTCCGCACCGCCCTTAAGACCTTATAACCCCTTGATTTTCAAGGGGTTTTTTAGTGTCTGCCACAGAATCTGCCACAAAATCCGCCAAAATCTGCCACAAACTTTTTCCTTAAACTCTTGCCCTTACTGATGATAAGAATCATTCAATAAAATCTTTGATATAATCTCTATATCAATTATATAACTGCAATTTTTTAGAAATTTTATAAATTTTTATAATAAATTTACAATAAGGCATTTTGGACAAAATATTTTTACCTCTGGAATTTTTTTCTTTCACCAATTGAGTGTTCAATACCTGTTAGCTATAGAGTGACGGAAACAAGAACTATTACTGTATATTTGAGGCAAATTTTATGTTGTATAAATTTTGCATACGCCTATCAGTGTTGGCAATAACGTCTGCACAATCCTTCAACTCCTGATTAACATCTTCGGTTTTATTATCGGCAAACTTATACGATAATTCATGCTCCAATGAAGCCCAAAAATCCATCGCGATTGTACGTATCTGTATTTCAACCTTCAC
Source organism: uncultured Bacteroidales bacterium (assembly GCA_963756885.1). Lineage (GTDB taxonomy): Bacteria > Bacteroidota > Bacteroidia > Bacteroidales > VadinHA17 > LD21. Next base: position 962,364 of record CAVWPG010000016.1, on the reverse strand, counting down.
GTATTCGGTACTAGTAGATAAGAAAACAGGAACAGTAACAATAAGATGCAGGCTGCGGTAACCGTTTGGTTTGGGATTCTTTATGTAATCCGAGATTCGGATCACTTCAATATCATCATGCGATTTACGAAGTTCTGCAATAAGGTAAATGTCATCTATATAAGAGCAGATAACACGTACCTTGGCAATGTCAGTCAGGTTTTCCCGGGCTGATTCGACACTGAGATCAAAACCACCTCTGACAACCTTATCCATAGTATTCTTTGGAGATCTAACCCTGGTCTTTATCTAATGAATAGGATTGTGATCCTTTCCATACTTAAATTCATCATTCAGGTTTTCAAGTTTAGTGGCAATTTCCCTTATAGCCGACAGGTAAAGATTTTCAATCTCCAGCAAGGAACGAATTATTTTTGCTGTCTCATCAGGCAGACCACCTTTGGTTACCCCATCAAAAAGATAAGCAACTTTTGCATATTCAATTTTCAACATTTCAGTTCTATTTTAAACAGATATCAGTTTTTCTACTATAACTACTTGTTAAATAAAAATCCTTTCTTCCAGCCTGTCAGTTTTAAAGTTGAATTACTTGATAAAGTTTTTACATAAGTGGGGATAAAAGCCTGGCCGTCCTTTCACCTAACTTAATATATAAGGGACGGGTTTCCCATTGTTCATACCTGATTTTTTCAGAATAAACCAGGTCAGCATTGAATGATTTCTTCAATTTCTCTGCAAATTCAAAGTCGTAAATAATAGCATTTACTTCAAAGTTGAGATCAAAACTTCTGTGATCCATATTGGCTGTACCTACGACAGATATATGATTATCAATCACCATAGTTTTGGCGTGTATAAAACCTCTGTTATAGGTATAAATTTCCACCCCTGCAGTTAGTAACTCACCATAATAAGACCATGCTGCAGCATTCGTTAATCGCAGATCTGAAATTCCCGGAACCAGTAATTTGACTTTTACTCCTCCCATTGCCGATATCTTTAATGCATCCATGATGCTTCCCCCAGGAATGAAATAGGGAGTAGTTAGAAGTATCTCGCTCTGTGCCAGATTAATAGCTTTTAAAAATGAAAGTTTAATGGTTGAAGCCGGAGAATCAGGTCCGCTGGCTGCAATCTGAACACTTGTATTGGATCCATGAAGTGGAGTGGTACTAAAATATTTAAGATCTGGTTGTATTTTCTGACCTGAACAAAAGTTCCAATCGCAGAGAAAAATGTGCTGTAAAAACAAAATGCCGGGTCCATCAATTCGAATATGTGTATCTCTCCAGTATTGTTTGTCTGTTTCTTTCCTGTTATTAATGTACCGGTCACTTATATTGATGCCACCAATAAAACCACATCTGCCATCCACGATTATTATCTTTCGATGATTCCGGTAATTAATTCTGTTTGCAAAATACAATAGTCTGACCCGGTTAAAAGGATAGGCTTCAACTCCGGCATCCCTTAATCCTTTAACCAGGTATTTCCGAATTGTCCTGCTACCGAAATCATCATAAATAAAACGAACCTCAATACCTTCCTTTGCTTTTTGAATGAGTATTTCTTTAATCTGGTTACCAATTTCATCATCCTCATAGATATAATACTCCAAATGAATATTATGTTTTGCCTGTAATAATACACTAATAACCTCCTGGAATTTATTTTCCCCATTTATCAGCAGTTTTACAGCATTTCCATTTGTAAGCGGACTCAGGCTGTCATTCATCAAAAAGCTGACCAAACTTTCAGCATTGCCTACTTTACCAGCATTTTTATGTAGATTTCTTGCAGACAAGAAAACTATCCTCTTTTCCAGTTCTTCCAGCCTTACCTTATCTTCAACCAATTTTCTACTGTAAATAAAGCGTTTACGATTATTAATGCCAAACATGAAATAAAAAAGCACACCACCGACCGGGACAAAAATTGCCAGCAAAAGATAAGCAAGGGTTTTTGAAGAGCTTCTGGTATCATAGATAATTCGAAGGCACACAACTACTAATATTATAAAGTAGGTAATTTCTAATATTGACATACTGCTCATACAGTTCAGATAAAAAAGTTTATAATTGTCTGAATCGATTGAATCCCCGTGAGTGCAAAGTTGCATCGAGTTCTTAAGCCTGGTTCTCCGATGCTTGCTGTAGAGTCAGCGAGCATTAATAATTTAACTGATGGGATTGAAGATTCTTCGCAACTGTTATCATAATATTCTGCAACCATGCTTTAATAATATCGAGTTTATGTCATAAACAATCTCATTTGATTTGTCGGTTTTTACAACTTTACTTAAATCAAATTCTGCTTTTAGATTATTATCAATGTCATTGGAAATATAGACCACAATATTATTCAAGAGACAATTTTGAATGCTCTTAACATAAAATTCCTTTTTCAGGGTTTTAGGATCATCAATTTGCGGGTCAACATTAATAACTATAGATCCACCATATTTTTGATTTATGCACATAGGCAATATTTTTTTGCTTTTGGTAAATCGGGTTGTTGCTTTCTAATTTTTTTTCATTCTTTTATTTTTATTACTTCTAACTTTTTTTACATTATTTGACTATGTCTATTTATCAAAATCAATCTTTTTAAAAGTAGCCAGTTTCATTGCTTCTTTCCTGTATATATTGGTAACATGTTTTTCGTCATTCGACTCACTTATACGGCTCAGTCCAAAATAAGCATAACCAGAAAATTCGTTTCCATACTTTCCAAATAAGGAAATGTCTTTTATCCCCTGATTATAATATTGTTGAGCCAGCTTATTCTCGTGATATTTCTTTTCCTGTAAGATGCCACTCAAAATCATAAGCTGTGCCTGGAGATATTTATTCCCCTCTGTTTGAGATGAAGTTATTATCAGTTTTTCGGCTTCGTCATATTGCTTCATGAGAAGCAGCATTTTTATGTAATATGTAAGATAATATGCATTTTCGGGATACCGGTCGCGTAGAGTCCTGCTGTAATATAAGCTTTTAGGATAATTGTTCTCAAAATTTAGATAGATCGATGAAAGTAATGAGCAAGATTCTGGTCTTAACACAACAGAGTTTATGGCTGCCGTCTCTAATTCTTTTAAACCATTTGCCTTATCTCCTACCGGAAAGATCAGTAAGAGAGATTTATAGATGGGAAAAACCGTTGGATAGCCTTCCCGGTAATAGTCGTACAGTCCGGTAAAATAATTTAGATCCTGGCAGACCTTGGTAAAACTATAAGCGTGCCTCAAATGGATATAAGTACTTTTTACAAGAGGGATTACTTCCATAATAAGGTCATTATCATCGTAATACATCAAAAGCATTCCACTTGCGCACAAATCAGCCAATAAATATTCTGCCTCATTTTCAGGATTAATGTTAGTCTCTGAAAGGCTGATACACTGACGCATATCTTCTTCAAAGGCAACATGGGAAGGACTTGTATGAAGCAATGGATAGCTCTCCCAGTAAGTTATAATTCCTTTCAGAAGAAAGGCAATAGGATGTTCCGGATATAAGCTGATGATATTTGTATAAACCTCATGGGCTTCGTTAAACTGGAAATTATAAATGTAATCTATATCTTCCCTGACCAGGTTCAAAGCGGTTGTATCCTGAAGAATCTGTGCATTTCCCGGGGCTAAACCTATAAACAGTGAAAGCCCCATACATATCCCGATTATTTTGAATCTTCTGTACATATTGAGTGATATTTCCGAATAAATATGACTCTATGCCCTATTTTAGCTGCAAATAAGCAATCAAGATGCAAATGATGAGAATTACAATATTAGGAATTGTATTAAGTTTCAGTTTATAGTTTATCCATCCTGCAACAATCATTGTCAGGCTCAGGCATAAAGCCGAGATGACCGATATGATTGGACCTGTGTTTAAAAGTGCAGGTAATACTAATCCCAAGACACCAAGAACTTCCAATAATCCCACCATTTTGATTTGGTTCTCGTCAAGATCTATCAATCCTTTCATTCCTTTGGCAAGCAGTTTAGCTTTAGAGAGAAATATTTTGGAAACACCTGTGATAGTGAATATCACTGCGATAACTCCTTTTAAAATCCAAATTGTTGTTGTCATATGCATTTTATATTAGATTATTTTTATTTACATGTATTTGTTAAATTATTGATAGTTTTCTGTTTGTATCTGCTGTCTTAATTATTTAGTACAATAAAATCGTTGTTTCATAGCAAAGGGTATTGAAATGAGAGCTAGGTCCGTTTCTATTATAATTAATTTCTGAACCAACCATTTCATCAATATTATGATGCAAAGTTGAAGTAACCGTAAAAGATTATTTTTGATCTAAATCAAAAAATGATTTTTAGAACGGAATTATTTATTGTTTTTTTCTTTCTGAAAGTTTCCGTAGTGATTCCAGGATATAAGGCAATATTGCCAAGCGAGGTACGCTGTACTTCGGTGATAATTTACATACGTCCACCCCTTATTATTGAGATCAGGAGCCAGGATCCCAGAACGGAGGCAGCAAGGAAGCCTATCAGCCCAATAACTGAAATATCATTCCACATGGGAGGAACCTTTGCCAGAACCAGAATTGAAGATCCCAGGGTGATGGCGGCCAGGATAATAGCCATAGTGATCCGGTTAAAGATCCTCTCTTGAGTGGATAGCAATTGGGCCAGACCCTGATGTTCCATATTAATCTTCAGCTTGCCCTCCCTAGCCTTTTCCATCAATTCCCTCATCTCGTATGGAATCTCCTTGGCCAGTTGAAGCATTTCCTCCATGGCAACTGTTATATCTCTGACATATTGTTCGGGTCGAAAACGTTTCTTTACAAGCTTCTTAAAATAGGGAGCCAACTGATTGACAATATTGAACTCGGGGTCAAGAATCTCACAATCGCCCTGTAAGAGTATTAATGCCCTCCCCAGCGAAAAGAGGTCGGCCGGCATAACCAGCTTATTTAGACGGAAAAAATCAACCAGCTGGGTGAAAAACGCATGCATGTCAATATTTTCAAGTGACTGGTGGAAATAGAGATCGAAAAGTTCTGTTATCTGTATCTCCAGGTTCTGCAAGTTCACATCACCGGTAGTTTCACAAAACTTAAGAATGGTGCGTGAGATTTTCTTATAATCCCTGTTGAGAGCATCTATTGCTATGCTGGTCATGAGTTCACGTGTACTCCTGGTAAGCGTACCCATCATCCCGAAATCAAGAAAACAAATCACATTGTCGGGCAATACCAGGATGTTCCCCGGGTGGGGATCAGCATGGAAAAAACCATGCTCAAAAATCTGCTTCAGTATAAGGTCAGTTCCCCGTTTGGTAATCAGTTTCGGATCCAGACTGAGTTCCTCAAACCTTTCGGCTTCTGATATTTTGACGCCTTCGACAAACTCCATGCTAAGCACATTACCTGTACTAAACTTTCGATAACATAAAGGCACATACACATTTGGATCGCTGCGCAGATTGTTCCCAAAAAGCTCTAAATTGGCTGCTTCAGATGAAAAATTCAGTTCCTTATGAATGGACAGGTCAAACTCCTTTACCAGATTTACCAGTTGGGCATTCTTAAGATCCTGAACATGTTTCTCAAGTGAAACTGCCAGTTGCATCATGATTTCCAGATCGGTATCAATGATACACTTTATCCCTGGTCGTTGTACTTTCACAGCCAAATGTTCCCCTTTAAAGGTAAGTGCTTCGTGTACCTGGGAAATGGAAGCTGCAGCAATGGGTTCTTGTGAGAATTCTGCAAACATTTCATACAGAGGCCTACCAAGATCAGTTTCAACCAGCCTGATGGCGTCACTCCCCGGGAAAGGAGGCACATTGTCCTGTAATTTCTTTAGTTCTTCTACAAGGTCGGCCGGCACCAGATCACCTCTGGTGCTGAGTACCTGACCAAATTTGATATAAGTAGGCCCCAGCTCTTCCAATACAAGACGTATCCGCTCCCATCGACTCAGCATCAAGATGGAGTCTTCAGGTATTCTGAGATTGATCTTCCTTGCCACTGGACCCAGCAGATCGAATCCCGATTTTGCGATCAGGTCAGAGAAACCATACCGCGAAAACACCTTGAGTATTTCCAGGTAACGTTGCATATGACTATGAGTCTTTTGAATCACATTCATCCCTGACATTACCTTGAAACTTCCTTCAGCTTATTTTGTAGTTTAAGGATCTCTTTCTTCAGCTCCCCCAGATCATCCTTGGTGGCAAGACCCAATCTGTCAAGTTGTTTTTTAATTTGCTCATCTATTTTGTTTTCCAGACTCTTTTTTGTCTCTTCGGATTGCTTCAGCAATTCATCGGTCAGTTCTCGGGCATCCTGGGTTGATAAATGGGCTTCTTTAGCGCTTTTTCTGGCAAACTCCAGTACCTTTTCACTAGTCATCAGGCCCAGGCCTAATCCGGTCAGTACCCCTTTTTTAATTTGTTCGATCATGATGTTTTATTTTAAGTTATTAATGAATCCTTCTATTAATCCTGCCAAAAGATTTTAACTGATATTTACTTTTGGAGTGAATCAAATTTTTTCTTTGTTGCATATCTGCCAATTTCCACCAGTTCTTCAGCTTTAAAAAAGTCAAATGTTCCACACGATTTTTTGGAGATTTCTACAAGAATATCCGGAGGAGAATTTTTTATTATCGTTGTAGCCTGATGATTTGTCATGACAGCTATTGTGTCATTAATAAGATTAAAATAATGGAAATCTCTTCTTTGATCTCTTGAATCTAATTTACGTAATCTATTTCTAAACTCGTTGAATTTTTGAATTTTCAAGTCCTGCCTCTTTCTCTTTTCTGATATATTTATGCGATGTGCCGGAACTTCCGAATTCACATAAACAGCAATCAAAACATCATTTTTTGTCCTGATTGCATTACTCATCGGTATATTGTTAACAACTCCGCCATCAACAAGCACGGAATCCCCATCTATAAAAGGAGTAAAAACCGTGGGAATGGATATCGACGCTCTTATCGCATTATAAAGACTTCCCTTCCTGAACACAATTTCTTTGGTTTGAGCCATATCAAAAGCAGTAGCAGTATATTTGATTTTCAGATCTTCAATATTGGCATCGGGAATGAATTTTTTCATTGTTTTGAACACTTTGTCACCCTTAATTAACCCCTGGTTGCTGAATGAAAAATCAATTAGTTTGAAGATCTCCGGCTTATCTAAATTGTAAGCCCACTCTTTAAATTCATTCAATTTACCGGTGGAATAAACTCCACCGATCAGAGCACCCATAGATGTACCGGCAATTGAATTTATAATATATCCGCGGCTTTCAATTTCTTCAATTGCTCCAATATGGGCAAATCCTCTTGCCCCTCCTCCTGATAATACAAGAGTTACATTTTTTTTCATATATTGAATTTTTCTTGTAGATTTTGACTTGATATATATTTATTGATTTTTGAGATTAAATCTGATTTAGAAAACGGTTTACGGATATAGTCAGTAAAGCCGTACTCGTATGCCTGGTCGCTGTTAATCAAATAAGCAGTTTGTGCAATTATCGGCAGATCAGGAAGGAATTCCCTGATTTTCTTTGTTGCATCATAACCATCCATTATAGGCATATTTAAGTCCATAAATATCAGATCAATGTCTGATGTTTTTTTGCATTCCAAAACTGCTTCTAGTCCGTTCTCAGCAATGATTATCTTTGTTAGTGGATCAGCAAGCATCTTTTGAAAAAGCGATGAAATAATTTTATCGTCTTCTGCAACAAGAATTGTAACAGGTTTTTTTAGTAACAAGTTCTGAATGTTCAGACTAGGAACATGGCTAAGTTTTGAGGAATTATCCGGTTCATTGGGTATTGTAAAATAGAAAATGCTTCCTTTACCCGATTCTGAATCTACCCATATTTCGCCGTTTAAAAGTTCCACATATGCTTTGCAAATCGATAATCCGAGTCCGGTTCCATCAAATTTCCTTGAAAGATCATTCTCAACCTGGAAAAAGGTATCAAAAATTCTTGAATGATAGTTCGATGGAATTCCGATACCTGTATCAGATACATAAAACTTTACTTCCGAATTATTTGAGGTATAGCCAAATTCAATCTGACCGGAAAGTGTAAATTTAATTGCATTGTTTATCAGGTTCGAAAGAATCTGTATCAGTTTTGTTTTGTCAGTAAATATTTTTAAACTTTTATCTGGTACTCCTTCCTTAAAGATTAAATTAAGGTTCTTGGATTTTGCCCTTAAGTGGAACTGATTCCTGGCATCATTAAGAAGCTCATCTAAATCAACCTGGCTTTTATTCAGCCTAATTATTTTTGCTTCTAATGAAGAAATATCTATCAGGTCGTTTATAATACAGAGAAGCTGATCACTGCATGCCTTGATGGTAGCTATATATGACCGGATCATTTCTGTATTGAGATCTATTTCACCAAGGAGTGAGCTGAATCCGATAATACCATTAAGAGGTGTTCTTATCTCATGTGAAATATTACGTAAAAGGGAGGTTTTTAGTTTATCACTTTCCTCTGCCTTGTTTTTTGCTGAGATTAAGTCCGTTTCAATGCTTTTACGTTCAGATATATCACGGCATACTATCATTAATCCGATCGGATTTTCTGAAGCATCCAGCAGGGTGGAATAGGAAAATTCACCCCAGAATTCTGATTTGTCATATCTGGTACATTTATATTCCTTGGTTTGTTGATTTGCTTTCCCCATTACGACTTTTTTGAAATCTGTGATTACAGATTCAAAACTTTCAGGAGCAATCCAGTCAAAGATTAATTCTCCAATAAGATTTGCATTGTCAGGCACCTTAAAGATCTGATTTATTTTTTTTGACAGGAAAGTGATCTTTCCATTTAAATCTGTAACGGTTATCCCATCCGGGGAAATATCGACCAGAGTTCTGTAATACTCTTCAGATTCAATAATTCGCTGCCGTAGCTTTCGCTGTTCCGTTACATCCACACCAATCCCAATAAGCCCCGATATCTTATTATCCAAATCAAATAAAGGGACCTTGGTTGTTTGTAACCACTTTTTATGACCGTTTTTGTCGAAAAAGTATTCTTCCAGGTTAAGGATTGGCAATCCAGAATGAATCACTTTCATATTGTCTAAATGACCACGTTCACCAATCTCACCCGGAAAAAGTTCAATATCTGTTTTCCCAACAACCTCAGCCTCGGTATTGTAACCAATATTTTCAAGATCAGTTTTGTTCGATATTACCTTACGGCCCTCCCTGTCAATAATATAGATTGAAACGGGTAAATTGTCTACAAGGGTTCGTAAAATCTTACGTTCATTCTTGATGGATTCTTCATGATTTTTTTGCTCAGTAGTATCAAGTAATGAAGCAAGAAAATGATTTACAGATCCATCTTCATTTCGGGTGCAAACTACATACACATGGGCAGATAAAATACTCCCATCTCTTCGAATATACCTTTTTTCGAAATTATAGTTGTCAATTTTACCTTCTAGTACCTGGTTGAAAAGAAAAAGGCTTTCCTGAACATCTTCAGGATATGACAAATCAATCCAGGTAAGTCCCGTCAATTCTTCGCTTTTGTAACCTATTAACTGGCAGGCTTTTTGATTTATTGCTATCCACGATTTATCTGCGTTAACAATTACTTGTCCGACGGTTCCGTAATCGAAATAGGATTGAAATTCTTTTTGTTTCCTTTCCAGTTCTTTTTCTATCCGTTTACGATTAGAAAGATCGGCAAAGGTTCCCAGCATGCGAATGATTTTTCCATCTCTGTCACGTAAAACTACTTTGCCTCTCAACCTTATCCATTTACATCCGGCAGTTACCGTATTTACCCTAAATTCAATATCAATTATACTAGTGTTGCCATTTGTGACCGTATTAAGTTCATTTTCAATAACTGGGATATCATCTTTATGAATGATATTCTTACATAATTCATCACGATGTAATGTTTTAGGCTCCATATAGCCAAACCAATTTTGGGCATTTGCGCTTAAGAATACTCTGTTAGTTTTTATGTCCATATCCCAAATTCCGTCATTTGTAGCATCAATTGCTAATTGGTACAGAGCAAAGTTTTTGCGCAACTCCTCTTCTTTTTTTCTGCGATCAATCAGCTCCCGGAAAACAATATCTATAATCAACTCTCCATTTTCATCTTCGAATGTGGAAGAATTGATTTCGCATGTGAATTTAGTACCGTTTTTTCGGACTAATGTAATTTCACCAGTAGTCTTACCGGTTCTCTCAGCGACATCAACCAGATTTATCAGACGAGGATCACTAAAGTCCACAAGTTCGGTCAGAAAATGTGAACAGAACTCCTGCTCTGTCATACCGATTAGTGAACAAGCCATAGGATTAGCTGATAAGAATTGGTAATCACTGTAAAATATTAGTACCTCTGGGAAGCAATTCTCATAAATCCTCTTGTAAATAGGAGGCTTTGCAACTGAGATTCCCCTTGCGAATTTTCTTGTTTCCATTATGTCATTTTGTCATTAGAAACATTAATGTAGTAGTTTTAAACTTTACAGATTGCCAATCTCTATGAACTTGTTCAATTTACCAATAACATAGACTCTACCAATGAAAGCACCCGATGTACCGGCAGTTGTGTTTATGATCGGTAAAATATCCTTCGTAAGAATTTATTTACGAGTACTAGCCTCGTCTATTTCCTTCTTAATGTCTGCAATTTTGTTTTTCAATTCAGAACTTAGTTTTTCAGGGATCTTTTTTACTTTTCTAAGGTCGAAGGAAAGTACTATCGAAGATACCCCGATAATAATAAATGAAATTCCGGTGATAACAACCAGGGAAATTCCGGATATCAGCGGCCTCACAACAAGCATGAAAGAAAAAATAGTTCCAAGAACACTTAAAATTGCGGTATTACCCCAATTGAGAATTCCTAAGCTTTTCATTTCAAAAGAGAATCCCAGAAGGTGAAGCGACAAGAAAAGCAGAGTAAATCCAACTACAAACGGCAGTATGACAATAGATATCCCGGGATAAATGCAGAGAATAATTCCCCCGGCCAATGAAAGAAGTCCGCCCACCAGGTACCATCCCCATCCCTGCATAATTTTGTGATTCCGGATTGAAAAGAAAATATCCAATATTCCTATAATAATAAAGGAGATACTGAAAAGTACGGAAAGAGTCAGGTAAGTTTCAAGAGGCACCATAAAGACGTAAATGCCTGCCGCGATCAGAATAATACCGATAATCAATGGTATGTACCAATGCTTTACCGATCTTGTGATTGTTTGAAAAAAAGTTGTCATCGTTTTTAATTTTTAATATGATTAGCGCCTACTTTGTATTACGGTGTTCGGCTAGTCCGTTCGTTTTTATTCTTCTAAAAATTTATCCACCTTGTTTTTAAAATCCTGAAGTTTTCTATTGATATCATTTTGTAATAAATTAATCTTCTTCTTAGCGTTATCATTGGAATTACTAATTAAAAGTTCTACTCTTTGATTTATTAAATCTTGATTATTCATTAATGTCATGGCAATTTCTTTGCCTTCATTTATATACTTTTTAGTAGCAATGTTGACAGAACCTGATTTTTCATAGGTGCTTGGGTGTATTAATCCCATCAATAGCACATAATTAATCCGCTTTACCCTGCGCCTGGTAATAAAGATTTAAAAATGTCTCGACACCGAATCTTATATTTCTTATTTCATTCAGGATCGGCATTATATCCTTTTTTAACAAGGCTCTCTCCCCGGTCAAGGCCTTGAACGGATTCATATGATAATCAATTAATGTCTCTGAGGGTTGACCTAAAACCATGTCTGCAGTTTTATCAATAATTGGTTTCAATAATTCATCAAAATGTTCTTTTTTAATATTTGAAACATCGGCATCGAAAAACAGAATTATGTCATTTTCTGATATTTCAACGCCGTGAGCCATAGCCCAGCTTTTACCCATATTTTTATTGAGTCTTTCATACCTGAATGAGTATCTTTGGATAATTCATTCAGAATGTTTTCTGTATTGTCAGTGGAGCCATCATCAACCACAATAATTTCATAATCAGGATTGAGTTTGCAGCATGCAATCAATACGTCTGCAATGGTCTTTTCCTCATTATATGTACAAATGATTATACTAGCTTTCATTGTCAATTATTTTTTTAAATTCTTCACCGGTAATTGTTTCTTTATCCAAAAGATACTTTGAAAGATCATTCAGCAGTCTTCTGTTTTCATTCAGGATTTTGGTCGCTTTACTATGAGCATCCTTAATAATGGACAATACCTCATTGTCGATCCTGGCTGCAGTCTCAGCAGAACATATTAAAGAAGCATCTCCTCCCAGGTACTGGTTGGTAACAGTTTCCAGCGCCATCATATCATAGTTGTCACTCATTCCAAAGCGAGTCACCATTGCACGGGCAAGTCTTGTAGCCTGCTCAATGTCGTTGGAAGCACCTGTTGTAATCTGGCCAAAAACAATCTCTTCAGCGGCACGACCGCCTGTTATGGTTGTAATCTTATTGAATATTTCCTCTTTACTCATCAGATAATGTTCATCAGCATCCACCTGCATTGTATAACCTAACGCACCTGATGTTCTTGGTATAATTGTAATTTTATGGACAGGTGCGGAATCTGTTTGTTTTGATGCAACCAGAGCGTGTCCTATTTCATGATAAGCCACTACCTCTTTTTCTTTCTGGGAAATTGCTTTTTCCTTTCGCTGGAAACCGGCAATGACAACCTCAACGCTTTCTTCAAGGTCGCTCTGGTTTATTTCTTTTCTTCCCTGGCGCACTGCCCTTAAAGCTGCCTCATTGACCATATTGGCAAGATCTGCTCCTGATGCTCCCGGCAGTTGCTCTTGCCACCATATTGAAATCAATATCCCCTCTGAGCTTTTTATTTTTTGAATGAACTTTTAATATTGCTTCCCGTCCTTTCAGGTCAGGCAGTTCAACAGGAATTCTCCGGTCGAAGCGGCCCGGACGAAGCAACGCTTTATCAAGTATCTCGGGCCTGTTTGTGGCTGCCAAGAATTACAATACCCTTAGTTCCATCAAATCCATCCATTTCAGACAAAAGCTGGTTCAGTGTTTGTTCTCTTTCATCATTTCCACCCATAACACCGCTGTCGCGTTTCTTGCCGATTGTGTCTATTTCATCAATGAAAATAATACATGGTGCTTTTTCTTTGGCCTGTTTAAAAAGGTCCCTGACCTTTGCCGCTCCCATACCCACAAACATTTCTACAAACTCTGAACCTGTTATTGAAAAGAATGGCACATTTGCCTCTCCTGCCACTGCTTTTGCAAGAAGTGTCTTTCCGGTTCCCGGAGGGCCGACAAGTAATGCTCCTTTTGGTAAGGATGCTCCAATTTCGGCATACTTTGAAGGATTATTGAGAAAGTCAATTACTTCTTCCAGCGACTCCTTGGCTTCCTCCTGTCCTGCCACATCAGCAAATGTTTTACCTGTCTCTGCCTGTACATATATTTTTGCATTGCTCTTTCCAAAGGTCATGAAATTGCCTCCACCCATCCCTGATTGCTGTATCTTTTTTGTAAAAACCTCTCCAATCCCATAGAATATTACAGCAGGGAGTATCCATGTAAGCAGGAAGCTGAGAAGAGGTGAATTCTTTTTGGGAAGCACTTTGGTAAATGCAATCTTTCCGTTTTCATTAGGGCTCGAAGCCTTCATAAGACGTTCTACAAGCGCCGGATCATTCATTGGTACAGTTGAGTAGACCGTTTCGTTGTTATTTTTTCCCTGAAACATCCCGAATATTTGATCTTTTGGCACAGAAGAGTTAATAGCTTCTTTAGTGTTATTTTTCTGCAGCGTAAAAAGGATCTCATCATCCTGAATACTGACAGTTTTTACCAATCCACTGTCTACTTTCATAATAAATGACCCGTAATCTACTTTTGTTATCTCATTTTTCCTGAGTAACGGGAAAAATAAAGCATTCAGAAGGATCATTGTAATTAAAACCGATGCATAGTAATATATAACCGGTTTCTTTGGATTCTTTTTTTCTTCCATTTTTATTATTGATTATTAATTAATAATTCCATCAGACTCTTTTTTAAAAACTATCAGGGAATCCTGCTCCCCATGCTGTTGTACTATGTTTGGATTAATCATAAATGCTTTCACACCGAGAAATTTAAGAACGCCGTATATGTAATCTACAAATTCATCATTACCGAAAACTTTGAATTTCATTTCCGGTAAGGTGTTGCTGTTAATGGTTGCTTCAATCAATTCCTGGACGAGGCAATAATTTGTGGTGTCAATTCTTAGAATATGTACCATAAGGTTGACAGGGAACCTTTTTTCAAGAATACTTAATTCCTGTTCAAATAAAGGATGAAGATTTTTTCCGATACGGAATAGATTAAAGACAGAAATGAATTTCCCCTGTCTGACATTCTATCCTTTACAAAATAAAAAGCATCGAATATCCCGGCTTCATCGCACACGATAATTAAGTGTAAGCCATGTCCGTTTCTTTTACTTATATTAGCATCAATCATTTCGTCAAATTTTTGATGCAAAGTTGAACTAACTGTAAAAGATTATTTTTGATCTAAATCAAAAAATGATTTTTGGGATGGAATTATTTATTTGATCTTATACTGCTGAAAGTTTCCTATTTGATATCAGGAGAGTTGGATAAACAATAGAATTCTTCATGGACTTAACAATAATCGATTGTAGGATTTTGATTATAAAAACAGTCAAAAGCTGTAATCAGAGTATTTTCGACAGAAAACTATGCGGTGATTTGTGAAGAGAATCACAAGACGTTATGCTTAACGCAACTAAAATAGAGATTCTCCGAGGATAGATTGAAGTAACATTTAAAAAAACAGGAAGAAAGTTCTTCCTGTTTTTTGAAAGTCATTTAACAATTAATCTATTAATAATTGTATTCGACTTTGAGTTGATTATTTATATTCTGGACCCCATGAGCTTTCCAAGCAATTTTTTCAGCTTTATCCTTTTGCATCCATGTTGGAACCACACCTTTCAATGTTACATTATTGTCTGAAACACTAACTGTAATATTCGAATCGTCTAAAAATAAGTTGCGTCTAAAGGCACGTTCAATAGCCTCTTTTTCAACCTGATCCCTATTTAAAGTAATGGTAATGTTGTTTGTAACACCTTTTACACCATATTGATACTTTGCAAGGTCGTAAGCAGCTTCCCTCTGATAATTCCATTCTACTTCCCCTTCGAGGGTTACCCATCCATCTTCAACTTTTGCACTAATTTTTTCTTTAGGAATTTGCCAATTCCATTTAACTGCTTCAATTAAATCATCGGCAATTTCTTTGTCATCTTTTTTCCAAGACTTTTGTTTAGCTTAACATCAATTTTTTCGACAACGACTTTTACACCAGTTACACTTTTTGCCGCATTTTCGGCTTCCTCTTTCTTGGCATAACTGTCAACAACTCCTGTCAGAGTGACAACGCCATCTTTTACAATGACACCAATTTCTGCTGCGTTCAATAACGGTTCCCAACTGATGGCTTCCAGAACGTCTTTTTGTAATTCTTCATTTGTTTTCATGAGTTTCTGTTTTAAAATTTGTTAATTAATTTTATAATGGCACAAAAATATTGCAAGGAAATGGTTCAGTATTTGTCTGAAATTCACAAGTATTTGTCTTAAATTCAGGAAAAGTAGTTTCATTATTTGTAAAAATCCGGTATGCCTAATTTGTTCTTTAACCTGCCGCTTTTCTTTCTACTTTTTTTAGAATGTCGTTCATCATTTCTATTTGATCTTTTTGTAACTCCAAGAGCTCCTGCTGCTGGTCCATGATAAAATGGTCAATTTTTTCATGCAGTGTTCTTACTTCCAATTCTGATTTAAGGTTTATCATATAGTCTTTCTTTGACCGGTCCCTGTCTTTTTCTTCCTGCCGGTTTTGACTCATCATAATAACAGGCGCTTGTAACCCGGCCATACACGATAATATCAGATTTAAAAGTACAAACGGATAGGGGTCAAATCCTTTATTGGCTAGCCAATATATATTTAAAGAAATCCATATAAAAATGAACACCCCAAATGAAATAATAAATGTCCAGCTGCCACCGAATGTTGCGACTTTGTCAGCAATTCTTTGTCCGGAGGTTAATATTTGCTCATCGCCATCTATTTTATCTGTAAGAGTATTATTGCTGGTCATTGACGTTAATACTGTCTTTTCGAGTTCTGACAGTTCACCAACTTCTTTAAACAGATAATGCGTAATGGCTTTTTCTCTGTATTTACTAAGTTCGCTACGAGAGAGGAAACTCTCATGCGAAAAATGCGGATAGTCCTTTTGGATTAAACTTAGTATAGAATGCCGGATTGTTTTAGCAGAAATTTTTTCTATAACCGGAAACTCTACATTTGAAATATCACTTCTAAATGATTCCATAGTGTTCATTTTTTTCTCACTGTTAAGCTGCATATGGCCTGCCCGTCTTTCACAAAATCAAAAGCATCGAATATTCCGGCTTCATCGCACATGATAACGAAGTGCGAAGTCATCTCTATTCCTTTTACAATTAATTCCAGCATCAAACATTTCATCAAAATATTTGATGCAAAGTTGTAGTAACTTTAAAAGGTAATTTTTGATCTAAATCAAAAAATGATTTTTAGAAGGGAATTATTTATTTGACCTTATCCTGCTGAGTGTTTCCTGGGTGATCCCCAGATAGGAAGCGATATGTCCAAGTGAAGTTCGTTGTTGTATGGTAGGGTATTCTTTTATCAATGCCTTGTATCGTTCTTCAGCCGACTGGAATTTAATACTGCTGATATACTCTGTCATTTTACGGGTTATTTCATATAAAATATAAAATGCTAACCGGGCTCCTTTTTCACTATTTAAAATTATTTCAAATTCAGAGAAACCGATTGGGTGAATAACAGATTCTTCAAGGACTTCACAATAATCACTGGTAGGTTTGAGATAATAATAACTGTCTAAAGCTGTAATCAAAGTATTTTCGGCAGAAAACCATGCAGTGATTTCCTTACCACTGCCGGAATAGTAATAAACCCTGACCAATCCTTTTTCAATATAATACATATGACGGCATATCTCTCCCGGTTTGAACAAATGATCACCTTTGGAAAATACTTTAGGTTCAAATAGAATTTTCAAGTCTTCTTCCAGCGAATCGGAAAGCTTTGCAATATTCTTTAAATATTCAGTAAGTTCCATTGGTCCCAATTTACAACTTTTCTTAAAATCAAGAGAGTATCTATAGACAGAACTTTAATTCAATATGGCTTTAGATTCGCTTAAACCGGCAATCCATGATTTCAATTAGAAATTCTTTGAACTTTCTCACTAATAAAGTACTGAGAGGCAGATGACCATTTAAGGGGCACAGCATCAGTCCTGTCCGCACCGTCCTTAAGACCTCATAACCTCTTGATTTTCAAGGGCTTTTTTAGTGTCTGTCACAAAATCTGCCACAAAATCCGCCACAAAAAATTACCTCTAAAATTGTATTTGACAATGATTAGAATATTATTACTCAATATTTTATAATGTATTCTATATCAATATTATAGTGCTCTTTTTTTATATTTTTATTATTTTTTTCTTAAAAAAAATTCAATAGTCAAATTTTGGCCAAAATATTTTTACCTCTGGAATTTTTTTTTGTCTGATTAAATATACCTATTTCGGTTTATCCGGGTATTTATTAAAAAGCAAATACCCCAAATTTGAATCATATTAAAAACATATTGACGCTGCACCTCGCATCTACTGGCGGGATGGACTGGCACTCTCAGGATCCCGGTGGATACCTAAGTCATTGTATATATGTATATTATATCATGGCCAGAAATAAAATTATTTATAGATAATATAAGCCTACAAAATGAATGAACTAAAACCAAATACATATTCATATACCGGTGATGCAAGGACCGGATTATTTGACTCATCGAGGATTGCTACCTCCAGAGTAATCTTGGTCCGAAACTTTCCATAATCATTGGAGCCGATAAACACCCGGATTTTAATCTGGTGAAGGCCATCTTTTTTGCGAACTGGTGACTTTTTAAATGGATTTGTACGAACTTCAAGGTTGTCAATTTTCATAAAGAGGCGTAGTTTCTACAAATATAATTAAAAATCTGCCACAAAATCCGCCACAGAATCCGCCACGGCGTATTGCTATAATGCTGAATATATGGCAATTAAAATCATTACTCGAGTCCCGTCCGCACCGCCAAGAGAAAGCAAAATGCTGCTGGTGCAGCATTTTGCTTTCTCTTGCAGGGTAACCAGTGGAGGAAAGGGTCCGGCGAAGCAAATCCCGTCCGCACCGCGCATTGGCATCCCAAAACCATTGATAATCAATAGTTTCTATTCTTCCTGCCCCAAAATCCGCCACAAACCTCATCTTTGTCTTTTATTAATTTTTTCACTATTATCTGATAAACCAAAACCAAATATTCATATGCTCCGGCATAATCAGTTGATGACATGGATTAAATTGTACCTGATATAAAAAACTATTCCATTTTCCCCGGCTATGCCGATTCACCTGAAATAATGACGGGGAAACGGAAAGATCTCATTCACAGATCTTTCATAGATATCATATTCCTCTCCGAATATCTTTCTGAGCACACTTGTTTCCCCATGAATCGAGATCTTAAATCCTATGTATAAAACCAGGGAGATGGAAAATATTAAGCCGGAATGAAATATTATTGCGAGAGCAGGTATTATGAAAACAATTATGGAGGAATAAATAGGATTCCTGCATAGGGCAAAAGGTCCTTTGGTAATCAGGGTGCCGGGTCGGAAATATTTCAGAAAATATACAGCTGAGTATACCCAGTAGATTAATCCCAACCCTAACCATGCCATTCCTGAAATCTTAAACAGAGGATAATCCAGAAATCCCATATCGGAAAATTCCGGATATTCTATCATTACAATTAATGAAAGGAGGATGTATGGCAGACATAAAAGGGCCAGCTTTGGTCCGCAGCCAAAAAGTGTCATTGATGATTTCATGGTTAACTTCTAATTAATTTAATTGCCAGTTTATCGAATAGATTACCGGTCAGCCTCTTGAATGGATTCAGTTTTACCGGATAAAAATAATCTGATTCAAACCATCCTTTATCCCTGTAGTATGTAAAATCACGCCAGCTCTCATCAAGCATTTTTTTCATGCTGGTTCTTCCAATCCTGAACACCATAAGCCACCATAATGAGGGAGACGGATATTCATTCTTTACTAATTGTTCAAAGAATTTTTTACTCTGCCTGGCAATGATCATGTCAAACTTTCTCTGACTCTTTTCTGTCATCGGCTCCAGCGACTTAAGACAACAACCCTTGACGACATTATATCCCATGCCCTTGCCAATGAAGTTGAAATATTTCACAATATCCTCTCCTTTAGCTAATCCTTGTACAACTATACTTGTAAATGTTTTGCCAAAATAGCGCGGACGGTGAAAATTAAATGCAAGCCTGTCAAGAAAAATCTTCATCAGCGCAGAAACCTGAAAGGAGTAGTTTGGAGATGCAAATATTACGCCATCTGAATTTTCCATCTTTTCGATCAGTATATCCCTGTCATCTTTAAAGGGACATAACTCCTCCCCTTTATCCAGGCATAATTTGCACCCTTTGCAGGTTCCAAGATTGTAGTCATTTAACATGACCAATTCATATTCAATATTCCCAAACGAAGATAAATTTTTTAAGAATTTCTCAGAAGCATTGTAAGTATACTTCTTCCTTCCACTACCTATAAATGCTGTAACTTTCATATTGATTCCTTTCTTCAATAAAGTTATTGTTATTTGCTTAAACAGGTTTCCGATATTTTCAAATGCACCATGTATTGAATATCCAGCGAATCTGAAATTAGTGCTGTATTTTTGTTCTCATTATTCAATCCAAGTCCGTCAATTTTAAAGGTGTGATACGTATGCAACAGATTAATTCTTTTATCCCATGATGGTATTATTGACTTGTCTGTTAATGCCCATTTGAAGAATGACCGTGAGTCCAATCCTGATTTTTGGATTATCTGGTTCGCTATCTCCAGACCTTTAGGCGATGTAACGTCAAAGAACATTTCGGAATCGCCAAACCGGTCGGCTACCCTGATAATGAAGTTCCTTATCTCAGATTCCTCAAAATAGACAAAGACCCCTGCAGAAATAAACAGGATCCTGTCATTTATTGCAATCTTGTCAAACCAGCTTGTATCGAGGAATGAACCTGAGATAAATCTTCTTTTTTCTGTCTCATTCTGAAATTTCTTTTTTAGTTCAATAACATCAGGAAGGTCCAGGTCGTACCATTGGATTGAATTGCTAATAATTCTTTCATATGAAGTATCTAAACCACAGCCAATATTGACGATGGTACCATTCGGATGACAATTAATAAAATTGTTTACTGTCAAATCATATCTTTTGCATCGGGCAATCCATGCTATCTGGCTTATTTCCGGCAAGTTGTCCGTCATTTGAGAAAAATCGAAATCAACATTATCAATGATCTCCAGTGCTGTCTTGTCGGCCAGAACAGGGTTCTCCTTTTTTGTTTCAACAGCCCGTGCCCAAACGGGCATAAAAAGGGTCTTCTGAATGTCTCCCAACTCAACCTTAATTTTTGTCTGCATGAATGTCATTTGAAAATTTATTATCTAATTTTGAATTACAAATTTATTCCAGGAATATCGGATTGTAAATAGTGAATCATCATCATTTTTATGGCCAGCAGTTTAAATCAGCTGATTATAAGGCACAAGCAGAATGCCGTGACTCATAAATGTGATGTCAGTGAGGATGACTACAAAAAATTTGAATCCAGCAAAAAATTACTGGAAAGGCTATCTGAGATTGAGAACTGTACCTTTTCAGTACTCGATATGCATAAGAATATTTATCTTCTGAAAAGTTCCAGGTTTAAAAGGATGCTGGGCTATGTAAATCCTGAGGATATTGAGAATGATGATCTGGAACTTTTTCATCGTATAATTCATCCTGACGATTTACCCTTTGTTATTGAAACTGAGAATAAAGCCTATATCTTTTATAAAAATCTTCCGGCTTCTGAAAAGAAAGACTATAAACTGGTATACGATTACAGGGTAAAGAATACAAGCGGGATTTATATGCGGTTTTTACATCAGTTTTTTGTCCTGGAGCAGGACAGGTTTGGGAAATCGTGGCTGGCACTTATCGTGACGGATCTTATTGCAGTAAGGGCTACTGATGACAAGCCGCAACGAAGGATGATTAATATTAAGTCGGGGAAATTGTATTTATTCAACAACGATGACAGCATCAATTCCGGCACCCTGCTCACAAAGCGGGAAACTGAAATTCTGGGTTTAATAGCCCAGGGCCTTGACAGCCGCGATATAGCAGAACGATTGTTTATTAAGTGTGAATACTGTAAATAACCACCGTCAGAATATTCTGGGCAAAACTTGTACTGAAAACACTACACAGGCGCTGCTCTATGCAAAAAGGATTGGGATAATATAACTTTCAAGTTCGTAAGGATTTTTTTCTAATTATAGATTTAGTTGAGGATGGCTTGCGCTTGACCTCTGCCTTTATCTCAAGGCTAGTTTTATTCCGTAACCTACCTTTGTCATTGGGCCCAATACAGATTCTGATTTTAAGCTGTTGCAGGCCATCCTTCTTCTTCGGAGGTAATTTTTAAGTAGAGGAAAAGGTTCCCACCACCCCTCCCACCCCGGATGCAAATAAATAACCTCACATACCCAACAAAAAGCTGATTCTGATGTTAATAGTATTGAAAACATGCAGAATAATTCTTCTGACCGCTTTAACGGTTCACGGAAAGGTGAAACCGGATTCAGAAATATAAATGATTTTGGAAATAGTTGCCTGGAAAAGGAGATCCCGTTAATTCCGGCACAGAAAAATCAGCACAGGCATAAAATGAAAATAATTATCATCAGCGATATCAGGAGCAATGCCGAAAGCATTATACCTTTCGGATTCAAGCTGGCCAGGGATCTTAAATCTGTGGTTGACATTATTCATACGATCGATTCCAGGACAGAACATGTACTGCCCAGCTCCTACTCTGATTCTCAGACATTTGCGCTGGATGGCAATAAATTTTCATATGCCGATACCCTGGAACGTGAAAAAAAAACTGCAAAATTGCTTCTCGATAAGATGATCAGTCATGCAGCCTCAAACCTTCGCTATCCGCTTAAGGTAAATATTATTATAGAGGAAACAAGCATTGAGCACAAAATAAGGGAATACCTGAACAAGAAATGTACTGACCTCTTCCTTTTCAGCTCTCAGCCCGACGGCCACATCTTCAATACGGTGGAGGAAATATTCGATGCTGTCAATGATACAGGTGTAAACAGCCTGATAATCCCCCCCGGGCAAAAGTACAATTCATTTGCCCATGTATCGGTACCTGCCGATTTTACCTCCGAGGATTTCAAAAAATACAGGCATCTTGCATTTCTGTTCCGGAACTTCAGGCCGCATATAAGCGCGATCGGCATTTCAAAAACCAAGGATCATGCCGATAAGGATGTAAATGCAGCCAAATGGAAGACTGCGGCATCGGCATACTTCAGGATAAACACTGTTGAAACCATTCTCCTTGCGGGTAACGATTATCGGGACACCCTTGTTAATTACCTGAGCAAGTATAATACTGATTTGCTATTGCTTTTCTATAAAAAGCAGAATATTCTGAAAAGTCTGTTCGGTGAGAGTATTTCAATGAAAATTATAGAACAGATCAGGATGCCGGTCCTGTTATCGCAGGGCAACTGAGATTTTTGAATTGAAATCCAACAGGCTGTATAGTGTTCCCAGCTTGAATCTCCTGATCAATAGGTAATAAAATTTGTTTTTTACAAGTTCCGCAACATAAATATTTCTTAGAAAATTAATCAGATGAAAAATTTGAAAACACAATACATGGGTATCGAATTAAGTAACCCCATAATTGTAGGCGCATCAAATATGACCGGTGATTTGGATAAACTGAAAAAGGCGGAAGAATTTGGAGCTGCCGCGATCGTCTTTAAATCCCTGTTTGAAGAACAGATTCAACTCGAGAGATTTCAGTTGGATGAGAAGCTGACAGAATTCAACGATCTCTATGCAGAAATGCTTACAATACATCCGCATATCGAACATGCAGGACCTGAAGAACATTTGTTGAACTTAAGAAAAGCAAGGGAAAGCTTATCTATTCCTCTGATAGCCAGCCTTAATGCAGTCAACGCTGAGACCTGGGTCAAATATGCCGGATTATTGAGCGAAACCGGCGTCAATGGGATTGAATTGAATTTCTACCAGGTGCCATCAGATTTTAAAAGGGACTCGAAGGATATAGAAAACGAACAGATAAACATATTAAAGGAGATCAGGAAGAATATATCCATCCCGGTAAGCGTAAAGTTAAGTTCTGACTATACGAATATTCTGAATTTCATTAAAAAACTCGACCAGAACGGAGTGGATGCATTTGTTCTTTTCAATTCCTTTTTCCAACCGGATATTGATATTCAGAATGAGAAGCATATCAAATCCTTCAACTTAAGCAATAATGGAGATTATAGGAAATCCCTCAGATATGCCGGATTATTATTCAATAATATAAAAGCCGATATATGCAGCAGCCGGGGGATATTTACGGGATCAGATGTAATCAAGCTTCTATTGTCAGGGGCCTCCTGCATTCAGATGGTAAGCTCTATATATAAAAATGGCCTGGAACAAATTGATAAAGTCAGGAATGAAGTGGAGCAATGGATGGATAACAGGAATTATAACAGTATTTCCGAATTCAGGGGCAAACTCTCCCAGAACAGGCTGACTGGCAATCCCTTTGTATATAAAAGAGCTCAATATGTTGAATTGCTTCTAAATTCAGAAGAACTATTCGGCTGATTCAGTAGGATATATCCCAGACAACCTTTCGTTGCAGCTCTGAAAAACTATGTATCCCACCCATTCCGGCAGGATCCGGATTGACATGCATCGCAGATAGCGGATGTAGGTTGGCATAATTATATTTTAACTTCACGCAGGTGTGGTTTTGTAAAGACAAAAAAACTGATTCTCATCTTTTTTTAAATCAGGCCTCTTTTATAAAGCAAATCGGTAAAATCTGAATTGCCATATCAGAACCAATTAATTTGAAGATTTAATAAAAAAGGCTACTTTTATGTCACGAATTTAAAAAAAGATAACACTATGTCATTAGCACGATTTGGAGTGAGTCTGGATAAGGACCTTCTGAAAGCCCTGGACAGTTTTGTTATTGAGAACAGCCTGCCAAACAGGTCCCAGGCAATACGCCACCTTGTTGAAAAAAATCTTGTAGAGAAGAAATGGCATTGCAACGAAATTGTTGCAGGGGCAATCGTAATGCTCTACGATCATCACAAGGGAGATATCACGACGAAATCGAATGATATCCAGCATGAGTATTATGATGCAATACTCTCCTCCCAGCATTTCCACCTGAATCACGATAACTGTCTTGAGATCATTGCGGTGAAGGGCACGGCAAACAGGCTCACTCAATTATCCGATAAACTGATAGGCATCAAGGGTATTATTCACGGGAAGCTTATAATGAGCAGGGCTGAATGATTTTCTATAAATAATTTAAAATTCAATCATGCATATTCCGGATGGTTACCTTAGTCCGCAGACATATATTCCCTTATTTGCAGCTTTCATTGCAGTGGAGGCTGTCGCTGTAAAAAAGGTCAGGGAGGAGGTTTCAGCGCGAAATATCCCCTACCTGGGAATGGCTGCCGCCTTTTCATTTATAATAATGATGTTCAATCTGCCTATTCCGGGAGGCACAACGGGCCATGCAGTTGGCTCAGCAGTCATAGCTATCCTGTTCGGACCCTGGGCGGCCACAGTGGCGGTAGCAGTTGCACTGATTATCCAGGCACTCGTTTTCGGCGACGGAGGTATCACCGCCATCGGTGCCAACTGCTTCAATATGGCCATATTTATGCCCTTCGCAGCATATTACATCTTTAAATTATTCGGTTCCGGTCAATCTGGCAAAGGAAAAGTTTATTTTGCTGCTTTTATATCGGGCTATCTGAGCCTCGTGCTGGCAGCAATACTCACAGGTATAGAATTCGGCATACAGCCGCTCATAGCCTCATCGGTCGACGGAAAGGCGCTCTACTGCCCATACGACCTTAAAATCGCCGTTCCGGCAATGGCCCTTGAACATATGCTGCTCTTCGGTATTGTTGAAGGGTTGGTAACAGCATTGATCGTAAGGTATTTTTTGAAGAACGAACCGAAAATGATTTATGCTCTTCGAAAGGGAGGGAACAATGAAAATGAATAAGCTTCAGAAAAAGATCCTTGTCGTGCTGCTTGTTCTGTGTCTGATCACACCGGCCGGAGTTCTCCTCCCCGTTTTCTTCAATGCCGGTGATGCCTGGGGGGAATGGTCTGCTCAGACAGTAAAGGAACTGACGGGGTATGTTCCTAAGGGTCTTGCAAAATATTCCGAAGTGTGGAAGGCACCACTGCCAGATTACACTGCTGGCAAAAATGATCCTTCCCTTGTCCACAGATCAGGATTCTACCTCGTTTCAGGTGTACTGGGAGCGACCCTGACCTATTTACTGATGCTGCTTGTTTCAAGGTTAATTATCAGAGATGGAAAATAGGATACCCCCATACCTGGTTAGCGCTTCTCTGAGGGTCAGCAGCGAGGCTGATGTAAAGCGATCGAAGTTTACATTTATTGACAAGACTATCCTCAATTCTGCAAAGGCTTTAAAATCAATTTACCTCCAGGCGGAAAATGCAGCCAGGGATAATATAATTCATAACATCAGCCCACACATCAAACTTTTTTCACTGATATACATGGCAGTGATAATAAGCATTGTAAACAGCATTATGGCCCAGCTGATCATAACGGCGGCTATTTTTCTGCTGTATCTCACCGCCAGGCTGAAAATAGCGGAGATCTACCGGAAAATATTCCTGCTTGCATTTATTTTCGGTTTCCTGGTTGTATTCCCAGCTTCACTGAATGTTATAACCCCGGGGGAAATTATCTTCAACCTGGCCTCATTCAGCAGGCCGGTGCATTTCCTGATCTACAGCATCCCGCAAGAAATAGGGTTCACAGTGCAGGGACTGGAAGTTGTCGCACTTGTTTTTTTAAGAGTACTCAACTCCGTATCCTTTGCTCTCCTGATTGTCTTCACAACCTCTTTCCCCAAATTCATCAAATCATTCAGGATCCTTGGAGTACCTGATACTTTCCTGATGATCATTTCACTGGCGTATAAATATATTTTCATTCTTGCCCGTACAATTGAAGAGTCATATTTTGCGTTCAAGTCGAGACTATCCGGAAATATAGAAAGCAGCAGTATAAGGAGACTGGTCAGCGGCAGGATATTCTTCACTTTCAGGAGATCCATGATAATTTATGAAAATACATATCATGCGATGGTATCAAGGGGATACCGCGGACAAGTTATTCTCTATTCCAGGAACCGCTTTACATTCAGGGATTTCCTCGCCTTATTCATTGTTCTGGCGTTTGGGATAGTTATCATTTTAATATGGAAGCAATGGAAGATATTATCACTCTGAAAAATATCGATTACTCATATCACGGTAAAATTCCGGCTCTGAAGAATATTAACCTTTCAATAAAGAAGGGTGAATTGTTTGGTATCATTGGGCTTAACGGATGCGGCAAATCGACCCTGCTGCACATAATCAATGCCCTTGTCTTCCCCGATGCCGGCGAGCTTTTTTTCGAAGGAAGCCAGGTGACTGAAAAGCTGCTTAAGGGTTCCGGTTTCGGTATCCGGTTCCGTCAGCGTATGGGATATATTTTTCAGAACTCCGACATACAGCTCTTTTGTCCGACAGTTTTTGATGAGCTCATGTTCGGGCCACTGCAGCTTGACCTTCCCGTCGAAATTGCAATGGACAGGGCTGAGCAGACAATGAAGTTCCTCGGGATAGGATATCTGAGGGAGCGGTCGGTGTATATGCTTTCAGGGGGCGAGAAGAAAAGAGTTGCGATCGCCTCCGTTCTTACAACGAATCCTGATATTCTCCTGGTGGATGAACCTTTGTCGAGCCTCGATCCGAAAACCCAGACCTTCTTCATTGAATTGCTGCTGGAGCTTAACCAGTCAGGCAAGACAATTATTTTCACAACCCACCATCTGGATCTTATTGACCATTTGCAGCCAAGAGTTGCAGTTCTTTCGGAAGAACATACGATCAGGAAAACAGGTACTGCATCGGAAATACTCGGGGACGATGAGCTGCTGATAGGGGTTAATCTGGTTCATGAGCACGTTCATAAACACGGAGATATGGTACATAAACACTATCATTCACACTACGGTTTCCATAAACATTAGGTCTTTACGACTTCAATCATTATTAATACTATCAGGCCACTGCCTGCTTCAAAGTTTAAACTATTAGGGTGATGAAAAGATTAATATTCCTCTTTTTACTTATACCCCTGGCAGAGGGGGGCTGGTCGCAGCCGTTGCCGGTGAAATTAAACCACACTGTTATTATTGACAGTGACTGCGGCATCGATGACATGCGAGCAATCAGCTTGTTGCTCAGCAGACCCGAGATTACAATAAAGGCAATAACACTTTCCGACGGATCATTGCCTCCTGAAGAGGGAGCTGTCAGGACCGCTTCGCTGCTGGAGCGCTTTCATGCCGGCAGCATACCCGTGGCATGCGGCGGGGTACTTAAGGGGGTCAATCCGCCATGGCGTGAATTCAACAGGGCGATTGTCTGGGGACCTGGGCCAGGCAGCCAGAAATCTGCATCAGGCGCAGTCGCTCTGATGTCAGATATCCTGGCAGGTACTGACGAAAATTTAATCCTTATTTGTCTCGGGCCGCTGACAAATGTCGCCGGGGCACTACGGACCAATGCCTCGCTGAAAGCACATATTGAGCGCATAGTCTGGTACAACGACTCCGCGAGGCCCTTCAGGGGATTCAATTATGACTGTGATACGGCGAGTGCCAGATTTGTATTTGAATCAGGTGTCAGGATCGATTTAATCGCAAATCTGAACAAGGAAGCCTCCCTGTTCGACTCGTCAATGTATGCAGTCTGCAAACAATCAAACACACTGCTTGCCTCAGCACTGAAAGATGTATTCAGTCAGCCTCCCGTATATGAGAAGCTGCAGCAAAAACATTTCAGGCTATGCGATGACCTTGTGGTCCTGTATATTACAAATCCCGAATTGTTCGATATCAATATCATTACTGATGAATTAAATGTCAGGTACAACAGGGATTATGATGTGCAGGGCATAAGGGAGGCCATGGCCGACATGATAAAAGGGGAATATTATCAGAGGCGGAACATTGTTTTCAACAGGTTCCCCGTTCAGCCTGAGATGTTTAACTACGATATCCGCCCCCTTATAGATTCTGCAATAGCCCGCTACGGATATGACGAATGGAAAGCCAATGTTATGACTGATGAATTCCATGGTCACCTGGGCGTATTCTCAATTGTCGGGGCCAAGATGGGGATCAGGGCACGTGAACTTTTTGATGTCGGTCCGGATATGCTTGAAGTGACATCCTATGCAGGCACCATTCCACCCTACAGCTGCCTGAATGACGGCATACAGGTAAGCACGGGAGCCACCCTGGGAATGGGAACGATCCACCTGGCAGGACATGGAAAGACTAAGCCATCTGCTGTTTTTTCTTACAAGAACAGAACTGTAAGGATAACACTCAAAAAGGAGTACCTCGATCAGGTCGATGCCGATATAAAGGAAGGAATAATGAAATTCGGATTGCTTGACGATGGCTACTGGAAGCTCATTCGCCATAATGCTTTGAGATACTGGCTGGAATGGGACAGAAACAAAATTTTTGATATTGAAGAGCTCAGTCCAAAAAAATAACCCGGAAAAGACTGCCGGGTCAAATTTTTCAAAGAATGTTAAAAACACTTTTACTGCCTTTTCTGTTGTACATGCACCCGGTCCATGTAACACTGACAAGTATCGACCAGGCAGCCGGCTCTGATTCCCTTAAGGTATTTTTCAGAATGTATTATGATGACTTCCTGCTCGACTACCGACTGTACGACCCGGACTTCAACACAGGAAAATATACTGACGATAAACCATTCCCTGCGGAGTTGTTGAATGATTATTTCAATCACAATGTCCGCATTTACATCAACAACAAGCTGATTACAGGCCAGGTCGTAAGCCTGAAAATCCTTAACAATGAAATTTTCATGAACCTGCTCTATCATTCGGAAAAAGATCCAGGGAAGATAAGGGTGAGAAACCGGGTGCTCACGAGGTTGTACCGCGATCAGACAAACATGATCTACATAAATATAAACAGGAACCAGGATGCCATGAGGCTTACTCCCGACCATTTCAGGGAGACAGTCTCATTTTAGAATGGGGAGCCCTCTGTCCTGAGGCGCTATTTTAATGTGAATGTCTCTTCGCTATGGTCAGGTGTAAAGGTGACCCCCTTTTCAAAATCGCCGATCTTCATGATCATCAGATTTGTCTGATCGCTATACCATCCGGTAAGGATTATGTTTTTTACAGTTATTACCCTTGGTTTCTTCTGCACTTTATAAAGCAGGTGCATATTCAGCTCATTATCAATCTTATTAACAGCCAGCAATTTACCAATCAGTAATTTATTATTTACATAGATAAAGACTTTGGAATTGAAATACTGATTTATAAGATCGGAAGGGAAAGGCTGGCGGCTGAAAATGGTGTTTAAATTTCTGTCGTCATCAATCGTCTGCAGGTCAGTCAGAAAATCATCGAAATTCATCTTGCAGAAAATTTTAAGGGAGTCGGTCCCTTCGACAAAATTAATGCCTGTCATTGTTACGTGTTCCTGAGGCACCAGCAGCCATAATGAGATTGCAATGATTCTTAACATCGTTCCGGTTCTTTCAGCAGATCCAGCCCTGGTCAGATTTGAACCAGGATCAAGTATCAGCCTGTACAAGGTATAAAGTTAGCCAAATTCCTGAAGGCAATTTCCATCTGTGGCTGATAATTCAGATCAGGGATAAAAAAGCTGAATCCGTATACCCGGCACAAAACCTGAAGGGATCAGTTGATCCCGGGAGTATCGTTATTCAGGTAATTATTATCCTCCGTTTCTTTTGTCTTTTTGAATTCAAGCTTTCCGAATTTATAGCTGAAGCTTATCCCGAATGACCTGAAGGGAAGCTTCCTCTCATTTTGTGAGCTGTAGCCTTCGGTTGCAATAGTGGAAACCTGTCTGATATACTTGCTGAATACATTCGTAGCTGTGAAACCCAGGCTTGCCTTCTTATCCCAGAAGAGTTTCCTGAAAGCAAAAGTATATATGAAGAACTGTGGAATTTTACCCTGAACGCTTTTGGAAGGTGCACTATAGAACCCCCACAGCTCAAGCACCAGATCTTTAGGCAGCTGGTAGCTTGCATTCATATTGACCCTGGTCCTGAGCCCTGTCGACTTGCTTCCGAAGCTCAGGTCGCTGGAGATGTACCTGTAAAAAACCATCAGGTTGGCCCGCAGATTAAACTGCCGTGTCAGAGGCACGGAGCCTGAAGCGCTTAATCCAGTGTTATATTCCCTGCCTATGTTCTGATAATTGGTCAGGGATACATTGGAATAGACCGAATCGCCAACAGCAAAGTCCGGATAAAAGGTTGTGACCTGTTTTACATCCTGGCTGTTTATCCTTTCTATCAGGGCCAGGTAGATATTGCCCCCCTTGTTGAAGGTGCTGCTGTATCCAAGCTCGAGGTTATTGCCGATCTCTGGCTTCAGCAATGGATTGCCGGTGGTGATATTATACGGATCGCTTAGGTTCAGGAAGGGATTGAGCTGCCTGTACTCAGGCCGCTCAATGCGTTTGCTGTACGAGAGCTTCAGGGATGCGTTCTTGCCGAAATTATGTGATACGATGACTGATGGTACTAAAGTGCCGTAGGATGGGATCGATGTATTTGGAAAGTCAATATTTACATCGGTATATTCATATCTTGAACCTGCCTTGATATCCAGGAAATGAAACAGCGGGAATGTTGCAGACAGGTAGCCGGCATAGATCCTCATCTTATAGTTCAGTACATAAGACTGGAGGTTATCGTGTTCAAACAGATCGTCTGCCGGATTGAATACGCTTACATTGGAATGGCTGACAATATTCTGACTGACTGCTTTAAGCCCGGTCTCGAATATGAAATTTTTACTGAAAGGCTGGGTGTAATCGAGTGATATGTTGGTTTCCCTGTCAGAACCGGGATTCGTGCTTTCGGTACCTGTATATGGAAGAGTCCCGCCAATATATGACTGTGTCTGCATGAAGCTGCCATCAGGTCTTCCGTCGCTTGCACTATACAGGAAGTCCAGCTCCTGACCGTCCCTGCTGAACTTCTTTTTATATTCAAGGTCCCAATCGAGTGAGTTGAAGTTCATCCGGCTGTCAGAGCTGCGGATCGTATAAATATCGGATACTGTATCTGACAGTAAATCTCTCGAGAGTTCCTGCTGATTTGTAACGGACATGCTCTTGTTACCGAACTGGCTGTAACCGAGTGAACCTGTAATATTGTCCTTTTTTGAAAGGCTCCAGTCGAATCCCAACCCTGACCTGAAGCCATGTCTGCGAAATTCGGACAAGCCATCCTGCGACAGGTATGTAGTTGTACCTGCAGCAGTATCGGAAGAGACCCGTTCCTGGGAATTCGGCACACTCGATTTAAGCCTTGCGTTTCCGCTGAAGAATGCATTTATTCCAAAATTGGCACGTCTGAAATTAAAATTTGCCGAACCGTTCTCAAGCCTTGTTCCTGCCGACAGATTCACACTCCCGTTAAAGCCTTCCGCCTTATTTTCCTTCAGAATGATGTTGATAATGCCACCTGTTCCCTGGGAGTCATACCTTGCACCAGGGTTTGTAATTGCCTCCACACTCTTGATCTGGCTGGCAGGGATTGAAGCCAGGGCATCGGCAAGGTTGCTTCCGAACACGCTCGATGGTTTGCCGTCGATGAGGAACCGGATATTGGCATTGCCTTGTAATTCAACATTTCCATCGACATCGACGGTAACCTGCGGCACTTTTTTAAGAACGTCGATCGCCTGGCCGCCCTGTGAGGTTATGTCATTGGATGTATTATAAACAATTTTATCGATCTTATTTTCAACCACCGGCTTGTCGCCGGTTATTACAACATTCTGGAGGCTCATTGTTGAGGGCAACAGGTACAGGTTCCCCAGCGAGACACTTGATCTGTTTCCTTTTACATAAATACTGTCAATAATACTGTTTTCATAGCCTATAAACCCTGCACTGATCCTGTATTTGCCTGCAGCCACATCAGGGATGCTGAATATGCCCCTGGCATCCGAAACTGCTCCCGTTACTGTCTTGCCGGTTTTCAATTCCATGACCGAAATTGTCGCATATTCGAGAGGCTGCCTGGTTGCCTGATCGAATACCTTTCCTGTAAGGGTTGTCTTCGGCTTTGATTGTGAGTACAGAAGCGTACTGAAGAGAAGGCTGATCGAAAGCAGTAAAATAAAACGAGGGATATAATGTGAATTCATGATTTCAAACATTAATTTGAACTATGGCACCTGTCACATGAATGATTAACTGCAGTTTCTGAGCAGAAAAGGAGTCAATGCCGAAAATGGTCAGCACAGGAATTACATGCGACTCTGATAAAAAAAAACAAAAGTCGGGGAAGATTGTTCGATCCGAAAAGTCAGTTTGAGTGCCGGGTATCCATCATCCAGAGTTATCCGGCTTTTCCTCTGCCAGGTTTTGTCATATTCCTAGGGTTAACCCATTGATCGAATTGCTTTTCTGTAAGCAGATTCAGTTCAAGTGCGGCCTTCTTCAGGGTGAGGTTTTCCGAATATGCCTTTTTCACAATTTTTGCCGCATTATCATAACCGATATGGGGAGTAAGGGCAGTCACAAGCATCAGGGACTTATCAAGATTCTCAGTTATCCTAATGTTATCCGGTTCAATTCCTGCCACGCAGTTGATGCTGAAGGAGCTGCAGGCATCTGCCATCAGGGATGCCGATTGCAGCAAGGCACTGATCATTACAGGCTTGAAAACATTGAGTTCAAAGTGTCCGCTTGATCCGGCAACTGCCAGTGTTGTATCATTGCCGATTATCTGTGCGCACACCATTGTCAGGGCCTCTGCCTGGGTCGGATTTACCTTTCCCGGCATTATCGAAGAGCCAGGCTCATTCGAAGGGAGGATCAATTCCCCTAATCCTGAACGGGGACCGGAAGCCGACAGCCTTATATCATTGGTGATTTTCATAAGACTGACAGCCAGTTGCTTAAGCGCCCCATGCGTTTCGATCATTGCATCATTGGCCGCCATGGCTTCGAACTTGTTCACGGCTGTCACAAAGGGAATATGTGTAAGGCCTGCAATGGTTGATGCAATTTCCTCAGCATAACCCTCAGGAGCATTCAGGCCTGTTCCGACTGCAGTTCCGCCCGCGGCCAGTTCAAGAAGGTGAGGCAATGTATTATTCAATGCGCTCAGGCCGTGCCTCAGCTGCGATATATAACCTGAAAATTCCTGCCCCAGGGTTAAGGGTGTTGCGTCCATGAGGTGAGTACGTCCGATCTTGACTATGCCGGCAAACTCAGCCGATTTTCCCTCCAGTGTTTTTACGAGCAGGCTGACGGCAGGTATTGTTTGCCGTGTTACTACGCTGTATGCGGCAATGCTCATCGCAGCCGGGAAAGTATCGTTGGATGACTGTGATCTGTTGACATCATCGTTGGGATGGATGAGCCTGGTACCTTCACCCAGCTTGTTGCCCAGCAGTACATGCGCACGATTGGCAATAACCTCATTGCAATTCATATTGGTTTGTGTGCCTGATCCGGTCTGCCAGATTACAAGGGGAAAATGGTCATCAAGGCTTCCCTCAATGATTTCGTCGCAAACCCTGCATATTACATTCATCTTTTCATTGGAAAGCAACCCGAATTTATGGTTTGTGATTGCTGCAGCCTTTTTAAGGTAGCCAAAAGCATGAATAATTTCAGCCGGCATGGATGCAGCCGGCCCTATCCGGAAGTTCATCAGAGATCTCTGGGTCTGGGCTCCCCAGTATTTGTCGGCTGGTACCCCGACTTCTCCCATTGTATCTCTTTCAAGTCTGTCGTTCATATAGTTTATGGCTGACTCTAAATTACAAAATGCTGATCCCTGCTCCGGCTGTGGAAAAAATTTGCCGGCCGGCCATGTAATTCAGAAATATGGCCTCATTCTCCATCATCACACGGATCGTTTCAAAAAACTTCTCAGAACATACTGCAAAATCCCTCCGTGACGAAAATAATCAGCTTCAATAGTGGAATCGAGCCTGGCTATAACCCCGAATTCGGCCTTCTCACCCGACGGTCTGGTTAAGCTCACTGTTATCCGCTGCCCCGGAGCAACCTCCTGCAGGCCTGCGATAGAAAAAGTCTCGTTTCCGATTAATCCAAGAGAAGAAGCATCCTGGCCTTCTGTAAACTGAAGTGGCAGAACACCCATTCCCACAAGGTTGCTCCTGTGTATTCTCTCAAAGCTTACTGCAATAACTGCCCGGACACCAAGCAATGATACCCCTTTTGCCGCCCAGTCGCGCGAAGAACCACTTCCGTACTCCTTTCCTGCCAGGATTATAAGCGGGATATTGTCCTTCCGGTATGAGACTGCAGCTTCATAAATTGTCATTTCCTTACCGTCCGGGAAATGTACGGTCCAGCCTCCTTCATTGCCGCTAAGCTGATTTCTAAGGTGAATATTTGCAAATGTTCCCCGCATCATTATTTCATGGTTCCCCCTGCGGGAGCCATAAGAATTGAAATCCTTCCTTTCGATGCCGAGGGTCTTCAGGTATCTGCCTGCAGAAGAGTCTTCGGCAATATTCCCTGCAGGGGAAATATGATCCGTTGTAATCGAGTCCCCCAGCTTCAGCAGCACCCTGGCGGAACTTATATCCGTAATCATGGGTGGCTCCTCAGGCATATTCGTGAAGAATGGGGCCTCCTTAAGATATGATGAATCGTCATCCCAATTGTATATATCGCTTTCAGGTGAGTCGAGACTGTCCCACCTCTCGTCGCTCCGGAACATTGCTTTATAGTTCGATATGAAATCGGCAGAATCGAGCACTGAGGCCATAACTGCCTGGATCTCTTCCATTGCCGGCCAGATATCCCGCAGGTAGACGGGTTCAAGATTGGGATCAAACCCCAGTGGTTCGCTCTGAAAGTCAATGTCAATGCGTCCGGGGATCGCATAAGCAACAACAAGGGGGGGTGATGCAAGAAAATTCATTTTGACAAGCGGGTGTATCCTTGCCTCAAAATTCCTGTTGCCTGAAAGGACGGAAGCTACAACAAGGTTATTCTCCGTGACAGCCCTGGCAATATGAGCGGGTAAAGGCCCGCTGTTCCCAATGCAGGTTGTGCATCCGTAACCTACAGTATGGAACCCCATCGCCTCGAGGAAGGGGAGCAGTCCGGCCTTTTCAAGATATGTAGTCACAACCTTTGATCCGGGGGCAAGACTGGTCTTGACCCATGGCTTTGTCATCAGCCCCTTCTCCACCGCCTTTCGCGCGAGCAATCCGGCAGCTATCATAACACTGGGATTAGAAGTGTTCGTACAGCTTGTGATGGCAGCAATTACCAATGATCCGTCGCTTATAATGAATTCCGAATTGCCTGTTTTGATCCTGACACTTTTGAGTCCGTTGCTCTTCCTTGCCTCCGGTTCTATCTCAATGCCGGCAGTAACGATTTTTTCCTGTTCTGAGGCAGAGTATCCCTCTTTATCCCTGAGCTGTCCTCCTTCGTTAGTCCAGAGGCCAACAGCCCTGTCATCCACCGAAACATACTCCCTCTCAAAACTGTTTTTCAGGATATCTATGAAGCTGTTCTTTACATTTACAAGTGTAATCTTGTCCTGCGGTCTTTTCGGACCGGCTATGGAGGGCTCAATAGAACCAAGATTCAATTCTATTATATCTGAAAATCTTATCTTTTCCTCCCCCTCCCGCCAAAGGAGGTTTGTTTTCAGATACTGTTCAACCGCATCAATATGTCTTGACTCCCGGCCAGTGACCCGCAGGTATTCCATTGTCTTATGGTCAGGCGGAAAATAGGTGACAGTGCAGCCGAATTCAGGCGACATGTTGGATATAGTTGCCCTGTCGGGCACTGACAGGCTGTTCAGCCCCTCCCCTATGACCTCGACGAATTTTCCAACAACTCCCCGCTTTCTCAGTGATTCGGCGACCGACAATACAAGGTCAGTTGATGTGGTTCCTTCCCTCAGCTTTCCGGTGAGCTTCAGGGCAATCACTTCAGGCATCATAAAATACATCGGCTGTCCGAGCATTGCCGCTTCGGCTTCAATTCCGCCTACGCCCCATCCCAGAACACCTATTCCGTTGATCATGGGTGTATGAGAATCGGTACCGACAAGGGTGTCGGGGAATATAAGCCCGTCTCTTGCAGTTACTACCTTTGCCAGGTATTCCAGGTTGACCTGGTGACATATTCCCATTCCCGGAGGCAGTATATTGAAGTTGCTGAAGGAGGCTTTCGCCCACTTCAGCAGCGAGTACCTCTCCTTATTCCGCTCATATTCAAGCTCAACATTCCTTTTATATGAATAGTTGGTGCCATAATAGTCAACCTGAACCGAGTGGTCAATTATAAGGTCAACAGGAACAGTCGGGTTGATAAGCCTGGGATCCCTTTTCTTGCGCGCAAGTTCCGACCTCAGGGAAGCTATGTCAACTATAGAGGGGACACCCGTGAAATCCTGCATCAATACCCTGGCCGGCAGGAAGGGCACCTCACTGACCTGATGTTCGTCGT
Source organism: uncultured Bacteroidales bacterium (assembly GCA_963756885.1). Classification (GTDB taxonomy): domain Bacteria; phylum Bacteroidota; class Bacteroidia; order Bacteroidales; family VadinHA17; genus LD21. The sequence continues at coordinate 925,368 of CAVWPG010000016.1, read as the reverse complement.
TCCGTCTTAAAATCGTATCAAGGTGAGCCTTGCTGAAAGTTTTGCCATTGAAATTCCTTATAATATTTTCAGCCAGTATACGTATCGAGAAAGGAAGCTCCCTGATATCGTTTCTCTTGTCAGATAATGTCTCCAGGGAGAAATAGCTGAACCTGCCAAGGGCTGTTTCAATAGATTTAACCGTTTTCTCTTTAATACTCATTGTATGAATCGGGTAAATTTTGTTCTAATAAATATAATAATAATTAATCAAACCTCCAAAGCATGTGCATGTTAAGATTCACAGCCATAGTTTTGGCTATCATTCCATTATGCATGAATTCAGGATGCCGGTCCTGATACAGGCAGGGATGATCCCTCTGAGATCAAAGCATTGTCCCGTATGGTTTTTCCAGGGCATTCCTGATCCAGCTCAAAAATCTTGCACCATCCGCTCCGTCAATCAGTCTGTGGTCATACGAAAGGGAAAGCGGAAGGGTCAGTCGTCCCTTGAACTCATTATCAATGTACAATTGCTTCATGCTTGCCCTGGAGACACCGAGTATAGCTACCTGGGGCTTGTAGATAATGGGTGTAAAGGCTGTTCCTCCAATACCTCCGAGATTGGAGATTGTAAACGTACCTCCGTTCAGATCATCAACCGGAATTTTATTTTCCCGTGCCTTGCCGGAGAGCGTTGCAAGCCCGGACGATATGTCAGCAAGGGATTTCATGTCAGCATTCTTTATAACCGGTACCAGCAGCCCCTTTGGAGTATCAGCTGCAATTCCTATATTTATATTGTTGTGATAGATCACCCTCATACCTGTCATATCGATTGATGCATTGAACAGAGGAAATCTCTGAAGCGCAAATGCTGTAATCTTTACAAGGATTGCTGTAATTGTGAGCTTTCCCCCCTCCCTGGCTATCTTTTCGGAATTCTCTATCCGGAATTCCTCGATAAGTGTAATATCTGCCTCATCAAACTGGGTTACATGCGGAATGGTTTGCCATGCCTCCTGCGTGTTTTTGGCAATAAGCCTGCGGATATTGCTCATCGGTTCATACGATGAGTCATCCCCGGCATCTGACCTGCCATCTGATTTCTGAACAGGAATATCAGGTGAATTGCTTTTCTGGAAGATATAGTTCTCGACATCCTGCCTTGTAATTCTCTGGCCAGGCCTTACCCCCTCGAGATTTGTGATGTCAACATTAAATTCCCTGGCAATTTTTCTAGCAAGAGGGGAAGCAGGAACGGAGCTGGGGTCTGTCTTTCCTTCAACAAGAGGCATTCCGGCCTGTGCATGTACCGCGGGAGCATCAACATGCAATCCTTCATTTTCAGGTCTTTCTCCATTATGGTCATTGTGCTCCCCGGCCTGCTTCTTCACAGGTTTTGTCTTCCTGTCCTCTTCTGCCTCCAGGATCAATATAGTCTGATGAATCTTTACTTCATCTCCCTCCTTCACGAGGATTTCCTTTACAGTGCCGTCATAGGGAGAAGGAATGTCGGTTGTGGCCTTATCGGTTTCCAGCTCAACAAGAGGCTGATCGACGGTAACTTTTTCTCCGCTGGTTACAAGCACATTTGCAATGATGCCTTTCTCGACATTTTCCGCTATATCTGGTATTTTTATTTCGATTTTCATTTAGGAAATCATTCACAGTCAAAACAATTCGATATCATTCAGGGACCTTCATCCCGGCAAATTTCATATTAGCCCTGGCCTTTTCGAGCATTTCCTGCCTGATCCTGCCATCGGCGTAGAGGCTGTTCAGAGCTGCCCAGGCTATGTGGCGGGCACTTACTTCAAAATGTTCCCGGAGCTCATCCCTGTGATCGCTCAGGCCAAAGCCATCCGTTCCGAGTACAGCATATCTTCCCGGAAACCATGTGGCAACCGACAATGCAACAGCTTTCAGGTAATCGGTGGCCGCAATGAAAGTACCCCTGGCGGAGCCTGTTTTGTCCTGTATGAAGTTGGTGGCGCTATTATTTTTCAGACGATTCAGGCGTTCGGTCTCTATCGCATTATCGTACAATTTCTTATAGCTTGTAACACTCCAGACATCGGCATCGATCGAATACTCCTCCTTCAGAATATCGGCTGCCTTAAGTGCCTGCAGAAGAATCGAGCCGCTGCCCAGCAGGTGCAAATTATGGATATTTTTCACGGACTTCCTGCATTTGTACATGCCGTTCATAATATCTTCATCCAATCCCTTTTGTGGAGGCATCCCCGGCATAATATACTTTTCGTTCATTACGGTTATATAATAGAACTCATCCCTGCCCTCCACATACATCCTTCTTATGCCTTCCCTTATAATAACGGCCAGTTCATAGGCATAGGCAGGATCATAAGCCTGAACACAGGGAACTGACATAGCATAGAGGTGGCTTTGTCCGTCCTGGTGCTGCAACCCCTCACCGGCCAGAGTGGTGCGTCCGGCCGTTCCCCCAAGCATGAATCCCTTTACGCGGGCATCTGCTGCAGCCCATACAAGGTCTCCGATGCGCTGGAACCCAAACATTGAATAGAAGATGAAGAAGGGAATGCAATTTATGTGATGGGTCGAATAGGCAGTCCCTGCTGCAATAAATGAAGACATCGATCCAGCTTCCGTTATGCCTTCCTCCAGAATAGCTCCGTTATGGGTTTCCTTGTAATACAACAGGTTATCCCTGTCAACCGGTTCGTAGAGCTGCCCTTTGTGCGAATAGATGCCAACCTGTCTGAAAAGGGCATCCATTCCAAAGGTACGCGACTCATCAGGAACGATAGGCACTATCAGATTGCGTGTATTCTTATCCTTCAGCAGTTTTGACAGGATCTGCACGGCAGCCATAGTGGTTGCAATCTCCCTTGTTCCCGATCCCGCAAAGGATTCTTCAAAGATCTCATTGTCAGGCATTATGAATTCGGGCGGATTACTGCTTCTGTAGGGGACATATCCTCCGAGCCCATTGCGCCGGGCCTTCAGGTATTTAATTTCCTCACTGTCTTCAGCAGGCCTGTAGAACGGAGCTTCGGCCAGTGTTTCGTCAGATATGGGTATATTAAACCTGTCGCGGAAATGGTGAAGCTCATCCTCATTCAGCTTTTTCTGCTGGTGGGTAATGTTTTGTCCCTCTCCCGCTTCCCCAAGGCCGTAGCCTTTTATAGTAAGGGCCAGTATGACAACGGGGGAGCCTTTATGTTCGGTTGCCACCCTGTATGCATTGTATACTTTTACCGGGTCATGTCCTCCTCTCTTAAGCTTTGCAAGTTCATCATCACTGAGGTCTTCTACAAGTGAAAGAAGTTCAGGATTTTCTCCAAAGAATTCCTCCCTTACATAATCGCCCTTCGATATCGATATTTTTTGAAGCTGGCCGTCGACCATCTCACCAAACCGCTTCTGTATCAGCCCTTTTTTATCTTTCTGCAGCAAAGGGTCCCAGTTTGAGCCCAGCACAACCTTTATAACATACCAGCCTGCTCCCATAAAAGCGCTCTCCAGTTCCTGGATGATTGATCCGTTGCCTCTTACCGGACCATCAAGCCTCTGGAGGTTACAGTTCACAACGAAGATCAGGTTATCGAGCTCCTCTCTTGAGGCAAGTGTTATTGCCCCCAGCGATTCCGGCTCATCCATCTCACCGTCACCGAGGAATGCCCATACTTTCTGGTCCTGATTCTTCAGAAGCCCCTTATCCTTCAGATACTGATTGAAGCGTGCCTGATATATAGCCATAATTGGCGACAGTCCCATTGAGACTGTTGGAAATTGCCAGTAGTTTTCGAGAAGACGGGGATGAGGATAGGATGGCAAACCTCCGCCGGGATTCAGCTCTCTTCTGAAATTTTTCAGCTTCTCCTCTGACAGTCTACCCTCGAGGAATGAACGGGAGTAAATCCCCGGTGCAGCGTGGCCCTGGTAATATACTATATCGGCAGCCCTTTCACCTTCCCATCCGTGAAAAAAGTGATTGAATCCAACCTCATACAATGTAGCAGCTGAGGCATAGGTTGAAATGTGGCCTCCGATCCCTTCCTTCTTCTTATTTGCCTGGACCACCATGGCCATGGCATTCCACCTTATAATGCTTTTAATCTTGCGCTCGAGATCACGGTTACCCGGGTAAGGCACCTCATCTTCGGCTGAAATCGTATTTATATAGGGAGTGTTCAGTCTCATCCTGAAGGGAACTCCACTGTTGACGGCCCTGTTCCTTATCAGCTCAATAATTTCGTGCACCCTGGCAGGCCCTTCATTTTTAATAATATAATCAATAGAATCTATCCATTCCTGATTTTCATATTCATAAAGTTTGTTTTCAGATTCGTCTGTCATCTGGATTATAGATTTTTTGTGCATTGAAACAATCTGTCCTTTTTTTCAATATAGCAATGCAATCGCACACCTGATTCCTGATTTAATATCCTGAGATATGAAGTCACCTGACTATAACATCAATAACAATCTATCGTGTTTTTAGTTTAACAGGGCAGCCCCTGTGCGATCAAAACACGTTTTGCAGCCGGCAGATAGGGAAATTGACGGGCATGAAAACCCACTTGCAGATAATATCTGCATTGTGGCACATCATTTCAATATGGTCTATTTCCGGGGCAGATCCAACCTTTACCGGCTTGTGGATCCCTACTCTTTCAGCTCAAAATAATGGTCGAGACTCAGCAGCCCTGAGCCCCTTACCGATATGAACAGGAACAGGAAACAATAGAGCATTGCCAGTTCTCCATGGTTCACAAGCGGCAGCAATGCGTGTGTAGCATGAGAAGACCAGAAGGCATATGCCATTTCACCGCTGCTGATAAAAGCAGCATACCTTGTCCACAGTCCTATCATAATCAGCAGACCGCCAAAAAATTCAATTGGTCCGGCGATTATAACAATATATGACTGGAACTTAAATCCTGCATGGGGAATTCCGAAAAGTTTCTGTGAACCATGCCATAGAAACAGGAACCCTGACACCAACCGAAGAATTGAATAGATCCACGGTTCATATTTTGAATAAGATTTTATTGTATTCATAGCTTCATACTTTTAAATCATTCCAAAGCCAGCCTTTCGGTTTAAAAACTGCTGCTCTGGCTCATGTGGGGAACAAATGAGGAACGGATATGTTTGGGACCACCAATACCAGTGATTATGAGGATTATAATCAATTTCCAGCAATGGTTTCCAGCACCTGGGTCTCAGGAAAATGTAAATTTCCTGAACAGACGCGGTCTGTCAATGTTAAATGAAATCAGACAGTATTTTTTCAGGACAAGGGAATATTTTGACTCCCGAATATGTCCAATAGAATAATAATCAAGAAATATTTAAAATTATGAAAAGAGATTCTTCGTTTGCCTTTAAACTGTTTTCATTAACGGTTATGCTGGCTCTTATTATGCCGGCAGTAATAATTGCACAGGCCGGGAAGGTCAATTTTGCCGGCAACTGGGCCCTGAATGCTGAAAAAAGCACGCAGCCTCAAAATGGTGGCGGCTATCAGAGAATGGGGGGAGGAAGCTTTACCGTGGTACAGGAGGCAAATCTTCTTACAAGGTCGAGGACCGGGCAGGATGGGACCACCCGGGTCTCCAAATATACCCTCGACGGCAAGGAAAGCCTAAATACAAGTGGCAGGGGTGACAGTAAATCCACTGCCACGTGGTCAGCTGACGGAAAGCTTACAATTGTCTCAAAGATGAACTTCGATGGCAATGAAAGGACTGTAACGGAAGTCTGGAGCCTCGTTGATCCAAAAACACTCTCCATAGTCTCTACCCGTGAGGGTCAGAACGGAGAGTCCAAAAGTACGATGATCTATGACAGGAAGTAAGTAAGCCAGCCATGCCCGTTGCCAAAGACAGGCATGGCTGCTTTTACCAGCTCTATTTCAGTACATTGCCATCGGCATCCGTTTCTATGATCTCAAATCCCGTTTCCCTGAGGCCTGGCAGTATTTTTGATTTGTCACCTACCACAAAATAAACTGCCTGATCGGGAAGGATAACCTGAGTGCTCAGCTTCTGGATCTCATCACGTGTAAGGTTCCTGATCTTCGAGTCGTAAGTCTTATAATAATCATCCGGCAGCCCGAACATTACCTTTTGTACCATTGAGCCGGCTACCGAAGCGTTTGTCTCCCACATCCCCGGCAGCTTGAGGATCATATTTTTCTGGACCCTTTCAAACTCGTCGGTTGTAACTGGTTTATCGGAAATTATTGCCTTCATCTCCTTCTGGATTTCAAGTATGGATTCCTTTGTCTTATCCATCTGCACCGACACATAAGCTATGAAGGGACGCTGGCCTCTTGCATCCATTACAAGGCTTCCGGCGCCATACGACCAGTGCTTGTCTTCCCTCAGGTTCATATTCAGCCTTGAGATAAAATCGCCTCCCAGGATATTGTTGAGGGCTGTCAGGGCAGGTTGAAAAACCTGTCCGTAGGGAGATACAAGATAGGCAGCCAGGATAACCGACTGCGATGATTCGGGCCTGTCTACAAGATAGATCTTTCCACCGCCACTGTTCTTGACCTGTGCAATTGTATTCCGGGGCACATCCCCTTTTTTCCAGGAGGCCAGTTTGGATTCGAGTTCTGCCATAAGGCTGCCCATCTCGACATCCCCGACTATTATCAGTGTCGCATTGTTAGGTTTGAACCAGGTTGAGTAAAAATTACGAACCTCATCCAGGGTTATTGCCTCAACTGTGCTCTTATATCCTGAGCCTCCCAGTGGATTGCTGTATGGATGGCCGGCACCATAGAGGATCCTCGGGAATACACGGATAGCAATGCCGAAAGGCTCGGACTGCTCCTGGAGAATATCGTCGAGATGCTGCTTCTTAAGCCTGTCAAATTCTTTCTGTGAGAATGATGGATTAAGCAGTACATCGGCAAAAATATCAAGGGTCGGATCGAAGGTCTGCTTAAGTGTAGTAAAGCTCACGTTCGAAACATCGAGCCCGGCACTTGTGCGAAGAGTGGCTCCCAGGAGCTGGAGCTTTTCATTTATCTCAAGCGATGAGAGAGTTTTTGTTCCCTCGTCGAGGAGGTCGAGTGCCAGGCTTGCAAGTCCCGGCTTTGACAGCACATCCGAGGAGAAACCGGCATTAATAACCAGGTTACCCACAATTGTAGGCACACCTTTCCGCTGTACCAGAATAACATTCATCCCATTCCTTAGGGTTCCCTTTTGCAGAGCCGGAAATGTGGAGGGAACCGTTGGACCTATCTGAGGAAGCTTACTGCGGTCTACGCCGGTGCCTGAGGCCTTCAGGGAGGGGAAGGGCTTGCATACAAGGACAAACTTGCCCATGCCCAGATATTCACGGCAGATATTTCTGATCTCATCCGGCGTAGCCTCAGAAACAAATTCAAGCTCCTTTTTGTAATAATCGGGGGCTCCTCCAAAAACCTGGTTAGTCGCCAGAATATCCGATTTGCCTCCGAATCCTCCTATCCTCTCTATCCCTTTCAGAAAGCTTGAAAAATATTCAGACCTGATCCTGTCAACCTCTTCCTGCGTGGGACCCTTCTCAAGGAACTCCTTCATTATATCATCTATCGTTTTTTCGACCTCTTCGGCAGTCTTGTCCTGCTTAACAGTTGCAGTAACAACTACATTTCCCGATATTTCCCGGTTGTCTATATAGGCATATGCGTTGCTTGCAGTCTGATCTTCATAGATGAGCTTCTTGTAAAGTCTTGAGTTCTTGCCCGACGAAAGAATACTTGTAGCCAGATCAAGCATAACTGCCTCCCTTGTTCCCCATTGTGGCACATTCCATTCCATTGTTATCTTTGCCTCGGGAACATGGTCTTCATAATATCCCCTTGTATCTTCCTGGCGCTTTGCCACATCAACAAGAGGCCTTATGAGTGATGGCCCAGGGGGAATGTCTCCGAAATATTTCTTAACCCTCGCCAGCACATCCTCCGGCTTTATATCGCCTGCGATACTCAGTACGGCGTTGGAGGGACCATAATATGTTTTAAACCATTCCTTCACGTCAGCCAGACTGGCAGCATTCAGATCGTCCATCGAACCTATCACAGTCCATGAATATGGATGCCCCTTGGGATACGAGGCCTGCGTGATAATTTCTTCCTCCCTGCCATATGGCTGATTTTCACCCTGTCTCTTCTCATTCTGCACCACCCCTCTCTGCTCGTCAAGCTTGGCCTGATCAATTGCCCCGGCAAGATGTCCCATCCGGTCACTCTCGAGAAACAGAACCTCATCCAGTGCAGATACCGGCACATTCTGGAAATAGTTTGTCCTGTCATTGTTTGTCGTTCCGTTCAGGTCGGTTGCTCCAATACTCTCCAGTGCCTTGAAATAATCTGTATTGAAATTTTCACTCCCGTTGAACATCAGATGCTCGAAAAGATGAGCGAAGCCTGTCCGTCCGGGCTTTTCATTTTTCGATCCAACATGATACCATATGTTTACTGCAACGATCGGAGCCTTGTGGTCCTCGTGCACAATGAGGGTCAGACCGTTATCGAGCACATACTTTGTAAAAGGTATATCGATCTGATCCGGATTGAACCATGATTTAGCCTGCCCGTAACTGCAAGGAGTCACAAGGGATGCCAGCAATGATGCAAGAATAATTCTTATCGCTTTCATGTTGAATTGATATTAAAGATGGATTATTGTAGTACTGCTTTTTTAACAGATAATTTGGCAAACCGTTCACGAATTCATCAAAATTAAGTCTTGTTGAACTCAAAATCAAATTTATTTTAACAAGGTGTCGTGTGTCAGGCATAAAAGCATAAATCCGATCCCTGCCTCAGAATATAATTTGCCTTGCATTTCCCGGAGCATTCAAATATTTGATTTTTAGGATAATTTGATTATTTTCGATACGGTGATATAATTATGCAGGACTTAACAGAAATATTGTAATTCATTCGGAGCAATGGCAGATAACATACATAATCTGAGGCAGCTGATCACAGATCAGTTAACAGTTCAATTTCCAGGACTCCTGCCGAAAATAGCACGGCTGGGAGAAAAGGAATTCATGTATGAGCTCGAGAAGCATGGTAATTATGAATATTACTCTGTAAAATACAGCCTCTCTCAATCCGGAACCCTGAGTATCGACTGGGATAGTGCCGAATTAACTGTTTTTTCCGGCTGAATGAACCTTTAACTTAATAATCGTTCAATTATGGAAAAGAAAGAACGGATGCGAATCAGATACCTTGCTTTACTATTTGTTCTTGTTCCGATGGTGAGCTCATGCGCAGGGCAGCAGGGAAAGACCGGTTCCGGATCTGTTGCGGGACCTGTCTCATACAGTTTTCCGCTGACACTGCGGGGGCCAGGGGCACGATATCTGACCGACACCAATAACCAGCCGTTCTTCTGGCTGGGCGATGCTGCGTGGTCGATGATAGCACAGCTGAGCAGTGAGGATATTGATTTCTATCTTGATGACAGGAAGTCAAAGGGGTTCTCAGTTCTTCTGGTGAGCCTGATAGAACATAAATTCAGTACAGGCGCTCCTGCCGACCATTATGGTGAAAAACCCTTTATTGACAGACCGTTTGCCACTCCCAACACGAAATACTTTGAACATGCTGACCAGGCGCTGAAATCAGCCGGGGACAGGAATATTATCGTACTGCTGGATCCTCTTTACCTGGGCTATGCATGCGGGGATGAGGGATGGTGCGATGAAGTCAGGCACGCATCGCAGAATGATCTGTACCAGTGGGGAAAGTTCGTGGGCAACAGGTATAAAAATTTCAATAATATCATCTGGATGATAGGGGGCGACACTGACCCATCCCCGGTAAAGGACAAAATCCTCGATATGATCAGGGGGATAAGGGAAAATGACACCATCCACCTTTTTTCGGCACATAACCAGCCTGAATCCATGGCCATCACGCCATGGAAGGGAGAATCCTGGCTGACAGTCAATAATGTCTACAGCTACGATTCAGTGCTCTACAGGCGCTTTAAGAGTGCTTACCTTCTAGATCCTGTATTGCCTTACTATTTATGCGAATCGGCCTATGAGAATGAACATAATTCAAAGCCGGCACAGCTTCGGTCACAGGCATACCAGGCAGTGCTATGCGGTGCGATGGGCCATATCTTCGGCAATTGTCCCGTATGGCATTTCGGTGCAAACATGGCATGGTGCAATACTACCGACTGGAAAAGCGAGCTCAATGATTCAGGTTCGGTAAGCATGGGCTGTTTTCAGAAGCTTTTCAGATCCCGCCTGTGGTTCAGGCTCATCCCCGATTTTGACCACAAGGCTGTTACCGGGGGGTATGGTACCTGGGGCATGAGGGATTATGTGACGGCAGCCATTACAGATGATGGCAGGACATTGATTGCCTACCTCCCTTCCCCGCGTAAAATTACCGCTGATCTCTCCAGAATTACAGGCAGGAAGGCAAGTTGCTGGTGGTATAATCCTGCAACGGGCAGGGCCAGCCATATCGGAATATTTAAAACATCTGGATATCAGATCTTTACTCCTGTATCAGAAGGCGATATAGTCCTTGTAATAGACAGCGCCGAAGCCCTTTTCCAGGAACCTGGTAAGGGCGATTGATTTTTTCTTCCGCTCATTTTTGCAAAAAAATAATCAGGTAAACCGGAACTTTTTCCGGTTTATTTGTTTATACGATTGTAAACGGAAGAAAAGTCTGCCGGGGATGATTTAAAAAAACCCTTCGCAAGTTGGATTGATTTAAACATTGACCTTATCGATTAACTGCAGTATGAAAAAAGCTTTACTCTCCCTGCCGAATATTATTAAAGCAATCCGGCCAACGGCGTGGATCACTATTGGCTGTCTGATGATTTTTTTCCCCTTGGACAGTCTCGGCCAAAAAAAATGCACAAATCCGCCAACGCTTAATCTGAGCCAGTTACAGGGCTCGACATGTACCCTTACACCTATCACGATCAGTAACAATACATTCGGGGGAAGTGCAGATCTGGTTACGATCAGCAGCAATGGAAGCGGTAAAACAGAGCCTGTCTCTGCCGCAACATCCCCGTTCTCCTTCACATACACTCCTGCGGGAGGTGATGACGGCCATATAGTAACCATAGTGATCTCCACAAATGATCCTCCCGGTTCCTGTAAACCGGCTAATGCAACTTTCACCCTGATGGTTGGCTCCGGATTGCAGGCTCCCCAGATTGTAAGGGTAGATCAGCCGACATGTACGACATCGACGGGCACTGTTTCACTGGGCGGATTACCAACCTACAGCCCCTGGATGGTAACTGTAAACCCTGGAGGACAGACGATTCAGGGAACGGGTGAAAGCGGGACTGTTGATAATCTTCTTGCAGGCGATTATACATTCACTGTTTCCCTTTCGGATTTTTGTTTTTCTGCACCTTCAGCGGGGGCTGTGATAGCTCAGCAGCCAGGTCTGCCTGCACCCCCGGGTATCCGTACAATAACTGCCCCGACATGTCTTGTCGCCACAGGCAGTGTAAGCCTTTCGGGGCTTCCCGCTACAGGCAGCTGGACTCTGACGCGCTATCCCGGTACTATAGCGACAAACGGAACAGGGACTGAATTCACACTGACAGGTTTGCCAACGGGGACCTACAATTTCAATGTGACTACAGCCGAAGGCTGTACATCAAGTCTTTCGGGCACCGCTACAATACCGCTGCAGCCTCCTGTTCCCCAGATACCCGTGATAGATACAATAATTGAACCGACAGTGGATATCATTACCGGCAGTGTTACCCTAAGCAACCTGCCGCCTGAAGGTACGTGGAAAATAACCCGGTCGCCAGGGAATGTGGTAAATACGGGCACAGGCATTATGACTACAATAGGCAGCATCGCAACGGGCACATACACTTTCAGGGTAACAAACTCTTCGGGTTGCATTTCCCCGGAATCGGAGCAGGCCGAGATAAGCCTGCCTTCCAATCCCACTCTCATGATCACAGATCCGCCTTCCGTCTGTGAACCGGGAACAGCAGACCTGACTGCCCCGGGAATAACAAAAGGATCAACAAAAGGGCTTACCTTAACTTACTGGTATGATGCGAAGGCAACAATACCTCTGGAGGATCCCTCTTCAGTTCCTGGCGGCACCTATTACATAAAAGGGACAGCAACATGGGGTCTGTCCGACATTCAGCCGGTCACAGCATCGGTGTTGCAGACACCTGTAGCCTATGCAGGCCCCGACCAGTCAATTGGGTTCCAGCACAGCACCGAGCTTGCTGCAGTTCTCGATGAGGGTGAAAGAGGGCGCTGGCATTCCGATTCTTCAGAGGTGGTTATAGCTGATCCATTTGATCCGACAAGTGCTGTTAGCAACCTTTCCTCCGGTCTCAATACACTCTCATGGATCGTAACGAACGGTGTATGTCCTTCAGATACCGATAAGGTAATAATTGATGTCGGAGAAATTATGGTTTCCACCCTTATAACCCCTAACGGCGATTTCAAAAATGAACAATTTATTGTTGAGGGGCTCGAATCGCTTGGAAAAACGGAACTTACAATCTTTGACAGAAGGGGCAAAATGCTCTACAGGAACAATAATTATGACAATTCCTGGAATGGGGTTGACTATAATGACGAGCCTCTTATCAGTGATACATATTTTTATGTCCTGAAATCTTCCAGCGGCAAATCATACAGTGGCTTTATCGTACTAAAAAGGTGACTCCGGATCAGGACTCATGGTCAGACCATATGAGCGAGCTGGCGTCAGGCAGCATCAAAGTCCCCACCTCTTTGTAATCGGATCGCTTCAGTGAGTCTATACCCGGAGCCTGAATGAAGAATTCAATGTCAAAATTCAGGGTTAAGGTTCCTCTTCTCATAGATAAACGGTGCCTCCGTTTTCAATATCAGCAGGCAAAGATCAATCCCAGTGATCTTATTATTTTCAGATCTTACAATGAGCCCGCTGTGTTCGTTCTTTTTCTGGCTGGCAGAAAAGACTGGAAAACGCCCATCTTCAAAAATAATTATGGGATTCCCCGCAACATGATGCAGGCTCTGGACTATATTGAAACTCATTTTTTTTCTTAGTCTGCGCATAAATGGCAGTTTTTTCCGGCATATGCCCAGCCAGCTCACAAACTCTTTTTTCCCGGAAATGGTTGTAATATAAGCCGTATTCTGCATGGCAAATTCACCTCCGTCGGCAAGCAGATTCTCAACTTCCCTTATATCGAATGATGCTATGGCTTCTGCCAATGCAGTCGTAACGGACTTATTGCAAGTTTTCCCTGAAGGACGCATGCCCTAAAGATATTATAATATTGAATATTTAATCAAACTTATAAAAAAAACCTTTATCCCTCAGCTCAGGACATGCCTTGCCATAAAATAAATAAGGGGAAGATATTTAAACTTCCCCTCTGGATCAGTACCATGCTATTTGCATGGACTCTGGGACATTTTGTCTCTGTTATTCTTTCTATAGCAGAGACCTCTAACTCTAAGAATCAAAACCTAACTATATCCTAATTTGCCTGTGGCCCGAAATGTCTTGCCCTGAAATATGTAAGACCGTTGATTTCAGTCATATCCATTACCCGAAGTCCATGCGACTCAAGGAGCTTTGAGACATCCTTCCTGTCGAAATCCATATCGATCCTTGCATCTATGAAATTTATAAATCCCTTGTACATCCGCGAGGTAAGTCCTGAACCTCCCTGGGATTTCCAGTCTGAAAAGCACCCGATGAAATTACTTTCAGGCGATAAAACATGAACTACTGATTGAAGAAAGCTGTCGAGATGTCTTATAAGGTTCAGCTTCTTTACATTTATCAGGGTAGTGATGCTCTCAAGTTCATTGGGGTCATAATAAAAATGATGCTTTGATGAAAGCACAAGCATGTTATCCTCATCAGCAAGACCATGCCCTTCCAGGTAATTGAAGAAATTCTCACCTCCCTCTGCAATCAGTTCATGCATGACAGGATTTCCGGCACCGGCTTCTTCATTAAAATTATTCATTACTGGATCGTTCATGATTTTTTCTTTTTTGATTTTTTCGTTAACATTTAACATTAAAATTTCCTGCATCGTTTTTTATCATTTGATCATGATGTAAAAATATATCATCCTTAGTTGCCCGTCAAGTCTCTAAAGCCCAATTAATGGGCTAATGCAGTCACTGTTACTTCCCTTTGTCAAAGAAATTCCGCCGAAAAAGTGGCTGAAGTACCGGTTAACACCTTAAAAATGGAGATTGGTCAAAAACGGGCCGAATTTTAGGAAAAACCTTGTAAGAAATTCCGGTAAAGTGATGACCCTTCACACTAATATCCTGATTTTATTGCAGATATAATTTATATTGTCTCACTGACGTTCCCCGGTAACAGATATTTACGTTTTGACAAACACTTAATTTACTATGATGAAAAATCGATAAAAACTGCAAATATGGGTTCCAGTCCCCCTTTTTTTAAGCCGGAAACGCAAGTCAGCCTCCAATTTTTTACCTACATTAGCAAAAGCTGAGAAATTCAATCCATCAAAAACCCGTTGAAAAACCCCCCGTTTTTATTTAAAGGATTGTTAATTTTAAAATTGATTTGCCAATGAAGTTTTATTAAACCGGTATGAATGGCTGGCCAGTTAATCAAGTATAACCTAAACTGCCGAATTAAATATATGAGATCTCCATTTTTACCTGCAGTTGCAGTCATGCTGATTATGATCAGCTGCGGGAGAACTGATAAAAGCATTTCACATTCCCCGATGCAGGCTGAGCACTCGCTTTCGGGAGAACTCAGGAAGTTTTGCGACCCCGGATCACTGCCCGTTTTTGAGGAGGACTCCGTATCGGCCGAAGTATCCACTTATGATACCACCTGGGGTAATGATGACGGCTTCAGCGGACGATTCTCATTTATCAGGAGGAACATTGACGGCACTCTTGTGCTGTTCGACATAAAAGGAGGGGGAGTGATAAACAGGATCTGGACACCTACTCCCACTGATGATACACTCGATTTTTATATCGATGACATGCTCAGCCCTTCTTTCTCAATCTGCTACACCGACTTGTTTTCAGGCAGGCGATATCCTTTCGTGTCGCCGCTCTGCGGCAATGAGCTGGGAGGCTTTTACTGCTACCTGCCCATTCCGTTTGAAAAGAGCTGCAGGATTGTTTCCAGGGGAAGGAAGGAACAATTTCACCAGATCCAGTACAGGCTGTACGGCCACGGATCAGCAATCAAATCGTTCAAACCCGATCTGTCCGACGAAGAGAGGGCGTCACTTGAAAAGGTCAGACTTCTGTGGGATAAAAAACAGAGAACAATAGCTGACTTTTATCCCGGTGAAAATTCTGTCTCATCCACTGAGGTAAGCCTGAAAGCAGGGAAAACGTCTCTTCTCTTCGACAGCAAAAGGGGAGGCCGCATACTTGGTATAGAGCTTGGCCCGGCAGAGACATTCGCCGATTCAGGCAAAAACACTGATATAAGGATCTGGTGGGACGGAGAGCCAAATCCTGCCGTCTGCTGCCCCGTAGCCGATTTTTTTGGGTTTGCCTTCGGAAGCCCGGCGATGCAGAGTCTTTTGCTCGGCACCCGTGACAATCTGAATTATTGCTATTTTCCAATGCCATTTGACAGGTCTGCCAGGATCGAACTCATAAGGAGAGATGGCAAAAATCCTTCTGCCGCATCACCTGCTGTCAAGGCAACTATCTGGTATTCAACCGTAAAAAGAGACCCGGAACATGAAGGAAAATTTTATGCAAGATGGGAGAGAAATCCTGCTGAGCAGCCTGGTAAGCCTCATGTATTTGCAGATCTGAAAGGAAAGGGGCATTATGTTGGTACAATTCTTCAGGCTCAGGGGCTGAAGGCAGGGATGACCCTGTTTTTCGAGGGAGATGATTCAACGGCAATTGACGGGACCTGCAGGCTTCATGGTACAGGCTCTGAAGATTATTTCAATGGAGGCTGGTATGCTATGATGGACAGATGGGACGACAAAATGAGCCTCCCCCTTCACGGCTCGCTTGGCTACTCTCTTCCATTCTGCCGCACAGGGGGATACAGGCTTTACCTTACAGATAAGCTCTCCTTCCGGAAAAGTTTCTACCACAGCATTGAGCATGGACCGGTGAGGAATGATTTTCCCTCCGACTATACTTCCGTTGCGTTCTACTATTCTGATACTCCGGCTCAAAATATCACGATACCTACTGATCAGTTATCGGCCGTATTTATTCCGGACACCCTATATTTATATCCGCAGCTGTGCGGGTTCACACTCTATGGCAAAATGGATGTGGAAACAACATGGAAGTATGGTACAGGCGGTGAAAGCTACAGGTTTACGCCAGGGAATGAATCGTGGCTGAGGCTTTCCCTGGATGAGATCCCGGCCGGGCAATACTCTGTTTACCTTGATCTTATCAATGATCCTTCAGGATGTGAATTTTCAATATGGCAACGTCAGAAACAAGTTTCAGAATGGTTTTCTACCTTCAGCAGGGAGGAAATGAGAGTCAGGGAATTATTCATAAGCGACATTTCAATTCCCGAAACCCTGAAAACCCTGACATTCCGCTTCCGAACCGGAGGTGCTGCCAAAAGTCTTCTGGTTAATCGTATTAAACTTATAAAGCATTAATAAATCTCAATGGAACAACTTTCAGATCCTGCAATAAGGGTGGCCGTAATTGGGGCCGGCGTCAGGGGTACCAATCTGGCCAGGCGACTCAGGGAATCAGTAATTAATTCAGTAGTCGTTGCGGTTGCAGAACCCGATGCAGCCCGACGTGATGCATTTGCAGGAGAATTCGGGTTAAAGGGCGATGCCTTGTATCAGGGCTGGGAGGAGCTTACGGCCAAGCAGGGGGGATGTGATGCGGTTATTATAGCGACCCTCGATAATCAGCACGCCGGTCCGGCCATTGCTTCTCTTGGCAGGGGCTGGCATGTACTGCTCGAGAAGCCGCTTGCCGACACTCTGGATGACTGCCGGCTTATAGCAGCGATGCAGGAAACCAGCAAAAGGATAGTAGCGGTGTGCCATACCCTGAGGTTCATGGAGGGGTTTCGCAAGGTAAGGCAGATAGTCGCAGCAGGCGATATCGGCGCTATTATTCATGTCGAACACATGGAAGCAATAGGACATTTAAGGTATGTTCATAATTATGTCAGGGGACGCTGGGCCAGGGAAAAGGATAACACATTTCTCCTGCTGCACAAATGCAGTCATGATATCGATTATATCAGCTGGCTTTTCAGTGATCCATGCATAAGGGTTTCCTCGTTCGGATCGCTCAGGTACTTTAAGGCATCGAATGCACCAGCCGGCAGTACCCGAAGGTGTACGGGAGGTTGCCGGTTGCTTGATTCCTGCCCGTACTCTGCGCTTCGCCTCTATGCAGGCAAGGACCTCGATCAGTGGCCTGCACGTGATATTTGCGGGATCCATACGAGAGAAGCCCATCTGAAGGAGCTTGAAACGGGGCCGTATGGCAGCTGTGTATGGCACGCCGGAAATGATGTTGTGGATCACCAGACAGTGATGATGGAATTTGCAGGCGGCGCTACTGCGACCTGCACCCTTACAGGATATTCAGCTACAAATGGCAGAAGGGTAAGAGTGCAGGGGACGCACGGGGAGCTGCTGTTCGATGAGGCTTCCGGGACTATTTCCCTGAAATTGTTCACAGGCCAGACAGAGGAAATCATCAGGATCGAACTCCCGGGTTCGTACCACCCCGAGGACAGGGAAATAGTGGACGAATGGCTGACCTCCATACTTCATTCCACATCTGTCACCGTCGACGCCCGCGAGGCACTGAGGACACATGCTGTTGTGTTTGCAGCGGAAACCTCGAGAAAAGAGAAAAGGGTTGTTGAAATGGAGGAGCTTCTTGGCTCTTTATGATCCCCTCCAGGACAAGGCTCCTAAAGGGAATATCAGGATCTTAATCTCTCTGGCATTATCTCACCCCGTCGGGTGGAAAAAGAGGAAGTAATAGCTGGAGTAATCCATAAAATGTAAAAAAAACACCTAAATTTATAGACTGAACCAATAACACCTGATATGAAAACCAAGAGAACAGACCGCAGGATTTTTATAAGAAATACATCGCTGGCAGCAGCAGGACTGGCACTTGCACGGAACACATCCCTGTCGGCTTTTTCACCCCTCCCGTCAAACAAGCTTCCGCGCTGGAAGGGGTTCAACCTTCTGGATTATTTCTCACCTGATGTACCGCGTAATCCCGACCGTGACAGGACAACCGAGGATGATCTGAAATGGATGGCAGACTGGGGGTTCAATTTTGTGAGGATCCCGATGGCTTATCCCCGTTATCTTAAATTTGACAGATCCAGGCATATACAAAAAGATGAGACCTGCAATTTCGACCCACAGGTTCTCGGGGAGATAGACAAGCTGGTCTTCATGATACAGAAGCATGGCATTCATGTAAGCCTCAATCTTCACCGGGGACCCGGCTTCTGTATAAATGCCGGCTTCAATGAGCCCTTTAACCTGTGGAAGGACAAGGATGCCCAGGAGGCATTTTTCAATCACTGGGGCATGTGGGCCGAAAGATATAAAAGCATACCCTCCGACAAGCTCAGCTTTGATCTGCTCAATGAGCCATGCTACAAGGAAGATATGAACGACCAGTTTTCAAAGAGTACAGCTGTTCCCGGGGAGACATACCGCCTTGTTGCTGAAGGTGCAGCAAAGGCTATACGGGCTGCCAGGCCGGACAGGCTCATAATAGCTGATGGCAACAGCGGTGGAAGCAATGTTACTCCCGAGCTTATTGACCTGGATATCGCCCAGAGCTGCCGTGGCTACTGGCCCCATTATATTTCACATTACCAGGCTCCCTGGGTCTGGAAGGATCCATCCAAGGCCCCGAAGCCGGTATGGCCCGGTATAATGGACGGGAAACAGTTCGGCAGGCCACAGCTTGAAGAATTCTACAAGCCCTGGATAGAGCTCAAGGACAAGGGTGTGGGCGTACATTGCGGCGAATGCGGATGCTGGAGGAACACACCTCACGAAGTTTTTCTCGCCTGGTTCGGAGATGTGATCGACATTCTGACCAATGCTGAAATAGGCTATGCCCTATGGAATTTCAGGGGCGATTTCGGCATACTGGATTCCGGACGCAAGGATATAAAATACACCGACTGGCACGGCCACAAGCTCGACAGCAAGCTTCTCGAAATGCTTAAGAAGTACTAGCGCCCGCAGGCCATAGCACCCCTGAAATAACCCAGGGATTCAGCAACGCCGGGAAGGATATCCTTCATCTCCTTTTCAAATTCAAGGCTGCACTTGCCGTTGTATTTTACCTTACGCAGGGTGGCAATAAATTTCGGGAAGTCGATTATTCCCCGACCTGTCTCAACTGTCTTGCCTTCCTTTGTGGCTGCATCAACATCCTTTGTATGAAGGTCAAAAATGCGGCTTGCATATCTTTCCATATCAACTGATGGATCCTTGCCATCCCTTACTGTATGTCCGATATCCATGCATATCCCCATGCGCGGATCCATTGATTTAACATGGTCCCAGATATCAGTGGCATTGGGATAGAGCGGATTATCAGGTCCGTGATTATGAATCGCCAGTCTGAAATCATATTTTTTCACCTTTTTCTCGACATAGGGGAGCAGATCATAATCAGGTGCTCCGACGATCATCTTTACCCCCGCCATTTTTGCATATTCAAAAGCCTGATCCACCGCAGCCTCTGTCTTCATGTAAATAACCCCAACCGTATAGACAGTGATGCCCGCGGCCCTGAACTTGCCAATTACTGAATCTATCTGCTGCTGGGTGCTGTCGAGAGGCATATGAAAATCTTTTACCGACAGGAATTTAATCCCCATGTAGGTCATAATCTCTATTGTTCTCTCAATTGACAGGCCTTTAAATGTATATCCTGCCATTCCAAGACTGAAGCTGTCATTTGATTCCCATGACGGATAAAAATTTCCGCCTGAGGCATAAACGGATGTGGCTCCGGCAGCAAGTATGCCCGTGCCTGCCAACTTAACGAACTGACGACGTGATTTCATGGTTAAATTCTTTTTATTATCATTTATCTGTGGTTTTTATTACCATATCATTATCAATTAGCCTGCTGTTGTAGGTCTGGATAATTGCTTTCAGCTTGTCTTCCATCTGCTTCCTGAGATCAGGCTCCGTACCGAGGAGATTTTTTTCCAGGAACCTGTCCTCCTTGTAGTTGAATAAGCCGATTGGCTTATTATCAATCATTTCCAGAATATGATCCTTCATATACAAATGGTAATCGTCGCCGGATGTATTGAATGCAAAAGATTCATAAGAATCATCGAGCAGGTTATTCCCAAAGGCAATATACTCCTTGTCAAAGTTAAGATAATTAAGTATAGTCGGCATAATATCAATTTGCTGTGCTATTCTTTTACTGATGCCCTTCAGGTCGCTGCCGGGCTTGTAGAAGATTATCGGCACGCAATATGATCCGAAATTGTTCTGGAATTCAGGATGAATGGATTCATTTGTATGGTCGGCTGTAAAGACGAAGAGTGTATTTCTGAACCAGTCCATTTTTGAGATCCTGTCGAAGAATTCGCGCAGGGCAAAATCCGTATAGCCCACTACTTCAACTATAGGTGCAGGGCCCGTCTTGAATTTTCCCTTGTATTTCTCAGGCACCTTGAAACGGATGGTGAGATGAAACGGAGAAGATAGCCGCCATGAATGGCTGCCTGAAGCCGTTCAGCTTTTCTCCGAAAAATTTAAAGAAAGGCTCATCCCATACCCCCCACATCCCATCGAAGTCCGATTTGGAGGGATACTGGTCAAGTCCGAAATAATCATCGAATCCAGCCATACGGGCAAAGGAATCAAATCCCATGGATCCGTTGGGTGCCCCGTGGAAAAAAGCACTGTAGTATCCCTTGTCCCGGAGCAGTTCAGGCAGTCCGTTTATTGCATTATTCGCGTAATGCGATATTGTATATGGTGTCTCGAGCGATGGGACGGATGCAAGGATGGAAGGCATGGCATCAATTGACTTTTTGCCGTTAGCGAGCGATACATCAAAAGTAAGACTGACACTTATGAGGGAATCTATGAATGGAGTATAGCCCTCATACTTACCACCCTCCAGATCGTGGTTCAGTGATCCCACATACTCCCTGGCAAAGCTCTCGAGAATGATTATCACCACATTATCATACACAAACGGTTTGGTGGAGGTGGGATAATAGTGTGGGTTATAGAGCCTGAGAAGCTTATCATTGTCAAAGAACTTATACCTTACAAGCGCCTTCTTGTCAAAAGTACGGAAGAAACTGAAGGGAGTATTCAGCACAATAGCCACATCGCGAGGGGTTTTAACATACCTGGCTGCATTGCTGATCGTGATAGGTCGTGTTGAATGCTTGTAACCGCCTCGTGCTGCCCCTATAACAAGGGCAACAACGACCGGGATCATTAAAACATTTATCAGATAATAGGAGATCCTGTTTCTTGGTTCAGGCTTCACCGGAGAAACCTTCTTGTAAAGATAAACCATCAGTATGAGCAGCAACAGGGTAAACAGTGTGGCTGGCCAGTAATCAAAAAGGAAGCGGAAAAAGAGCTTTCCCAGATTGGTCTCATTCTCAAATGTCCTGAAAACGTCGGCAGTTGCCCTCTTGTCGACAAACCTGTAGTAGACATAGTCCATCCCGTTCATGGCTATTGCCAGGCCGTTCGTAATAAAAAATATCCACCTGAGAACGGTCTGATAGGCATCCCTGTAACGGATATCGAAGGGAATTATGCAAAGCAGGATATACAGTATATTTATATAAACAATTGCAGAGATGTCGAAGGAGAGGCCTCCCTTCATAATGGTTAAAAACTGCCCGGGAGATACACCCGGGAACATCTTGAAATTGAACAGGAAAAAACCTATCCTTCCGAGAGAAAAAAGCAGCATTACAAGAAGGATCCTGTAGGCAAGAACCACAAAAATATTCTTCCTTAAGAGCCAGTTTTTCATGATCAATCAATTGATTCAACTATTCTGCAATCAGACTGTTTTTCCATCTGCCCTCAGGCTCATGGAAAAGAAGTTAAAGCTATAAAAACTGCAATTGAGATCCAAGTCTGAAATGTATCATGTTTCATTTTAATGCGGCACGCCGTTTTATCATTTTCCTGATAAAACAAAAAGCCAGGCCATAGTAATCATTGGCCCGGCGATATTGTATGTGGCTGAGCCTATTTGTGCTGATCCATCATCTCCTGCATGTTGGAGCTGTTGAATTCCCTCATCAGCTGGTTGGTCTTCTTTTTAGCTCCCAGCCCGATAAGGGAAAAGATAACAAATATTGCAATAAGGATATAGATTACGATTTTTGCAGTCTCCTGTTTTGCCTTGAGTGCCTCAATAAGAGCGTTATAAAGAAGCCATAATGAAAAAATATTTACTGCAAGGCCTAATGTCAGGCCGAGATAAAGATTAAAGTGAACCGTAAAGGCAAGGAAGGCCGTGATCGGCATTACTACCATCACTGCTGCAACTACCCTTACGTTTGATTCAAAATCGGTGCTTCCCTTGCATATCGATGAAATTACCATAAGTATTACCGCTCCGATAAAAGAGCCCAATTATCGATGCAATAATATAGTAGATAAAAACCATGATCCCAATACCCCCTCCCATAACGCCTGTGACCGCGCCAAGCTTTAAAATACTCCACAGGAAAGCAATCGCTCCTGCAATCGCTCCATAAATTACAGCCTTAATCAATGGCTCAGTCATCCCCCCTGAGGTTTTCATCGTGGAGAAATAGGATTTCGGATTTACCAGGACTTCCTTTGATTCCTGAATAAATGCATTAAAATCGAAGGTCTCGTTACTCATAGTCGGAAACAATTAATAGGGTTAATACTTAATAACCTGTAGATAAAAACAGTTCTAAGTTAAAAAATTATTTCATTTAAAGGCAATAATATAAATGAAAATCAGTCTGTAAGGTTATTCGAGATAAGTATACCCGTAGAGGCCCGATCTGTAATTTGAGAGGAATTCCTTGCCCTCCTCAAGAGTTATAATTCCTGCCTTGACCGATGTTGTAACCCATGTTTCAACAGTCCGGACCATCTTTTTGGAATTGTACTGCACATATTCAAGGACCTCAGCAACAGTCTCTCCGTCAATTACCTTATCGATCTTGTATCCGCTGTCATCAACTGATACATGGACTGCATTGGTATCTCCGAAAAGGTTATGGAGATCTCCCAAGGATCTCCTGATATGCCCCCACCAGGAAAACGCCAAGATAATAGGGCTCCTTGCCCTTCAGGGAATGGACAGGCAGATGATGTGATGAATTTCGGGTGGATATGAAGTTATCGATTTTCCCGTCTGAATCGCAGGTCATATCCTGTATTGTAGCGGTGCTCAGAGGCTCCTCATTAAGCCGGTGAATAGGCATTATAGGGAAGATCTGGTCGATAGCCCATGCATCCGGCAGTGACTGGAAGAGTGAAAAATTGCAAAAGTATTTATCTGACAGCATCCTGGAAATCTGTCTCAGCTCTTCAGGCACATGTTTGGTAACATTGGCCATCTGGTAAACCAACCTGGCTATTGACCAGAAAAGTCTTTCGATCTGGGCACGTGTTTTAAGGTCGATCAGCCCGAATCCGAATCTGTCGAGAGCCTCCTCCCTTATCTGCTGTGCATCGTGCCACGTCTCCAGCATCCTTGTCTGGTTAAAATTATCCCAGAGAAGGTACAACTCCCTCACAAGTTCATGATCCAGGTCTGTAATCTACATCCTCATGATCCCATGAAGGGAGGGTTGTCGTTTCGAGAACTTCAAAAATCAGTACCGAATGATGGGCGGTAAGTGACCTTCCTGATTCAGTTATAATATTGGGATGAGGAATGTTGTTCTTATTGCTGACGTCAACAAATGTGCTTATGGAGTCATTCACATATTCCTGGATAGTATAATTGACGCTGCTTTCGCTGTTTGATGATCCTGTTCCGTCATAATCGACTCCGAGTCCGCCTCCGATATCGACAAATTCAACATTCAAAGCCAAGATTTCTCAGCTGAACATAAAACTGGGACGCCTCTCTCAGATGCTATTTTAATCCGGCGGATTTTGGTAACCTGACTCCCGATATGAAAATGAATCAGCTTGACGCAATCCCTCATCCTGTTTTTTCTATAAAATCGATCGCCTCAAGAAGTTCACTTGAAGTAAGCCCGAATTTGCTTATATCGCCCCCTGAATCTTCCCATTTCCCGCTTCCTACACTTGCAAGCTTAATCCGTATACCAATGTTTGGTTTTACCTTGAGCCGCTTTGATATTGTTGTAATAAGCTTAAGCTCATTCAGCTTTTCAACCACGAGGAAAATTCTCTTTACCCATTTTCTGAGCCAGCAGACGCCAGCTCAATATAGTCTTCATCCTTATAGCCATTGCATATAATCAGTGATTCAGGATCAGTATTTATTGCAATAACAGCATGAAGTTCAGGCTTTGAACCTGCCTCCAGGCCGATGTTGAATTTTTTTCCATGGCTTACTATCTCCTCAACCACCGGTCTCATCTGGTTGACTTTTATCGGGTAAATGATAAAATTCTGAGCCTGATAACCATATTCCTCGGATGCCGATTTAAAACAGTTTGAAATGCTTATTATCCTGTCGTCAAGGATATCCGGAAACCGGACAAGCACCGGAGTGGAGACATCTGAAAGGATAAGTTCATCAAGAAGTTCTTTCAGATCGACCGATACTCCGTTCTTTTGCGGAGTGACTATCACATTCCCCTTTTCATTGATTGAAAAATAGTCAACTCCCCAACCATTAATATTATACAGTTCAGCCGAATCTTCTACTCGCCATTTTCTCATTCCCGGATAATTTTCCTTGTTTTATTTAAGTCCGCAAAGGTCTGAAAAAAATCTATAATTTACAATTTTGATCCGGTCATGGGTCATCTTGCTGATGTCCGGCATTTATAATAATCTCATTTCAATATGGTCGTGTCTGTAACGAGTGTATTATTCATTAATCTTGGATACAGGATATGGGATTAAATCCCCTTCCCCACTGAGGAACAAGATACCTGTCGAGAAAATTCCATGTCAGCAAGTCCGTCGTCCGCCTCCGGTTCGAGAAGGTAGGCCGCAACATTTGCAAGGGGCTGAGCCATTCTGATTACGATTGTGCCCGGAGGAAAATTTACTGAATCCTCCACTGATATTTGCCCTGACATGCTGTTGTAATGGCCCTGGTTTAATCCTTGAGGCACCTTGCAATTCGGTGATATCAAATCTTTCAACATTAATCCTGGCAGCAGCAGTAAGAATTTCCATTTTTATTCCATGGGTCCTTGAGAAAACCTGTAATTTCAGGATCATTTACTGTAAGAATGTATGCCACAGGCAGCTTTACCCTTCTGACCGGGATATATTCATTATAATATGGAACAGTGACAGTTTTTTGTCTGTCGGTTTTTTTATATTCTTTTCTTCCTCTTGCTTCTGAAACCAGTTCAGCTTCAAAAGTCTCTATTGTCATCGTTTTCGCAGCAGGCTTTAACCGTCGTACTCAATTGCGAATGGAATCTGAAGCAGCCTCATTAAAACCTCCTGCAATTGTCCTCCTGTCAGCATCTCCGATCATCGCCCTTATTTCGGAACAATGTGGGATGGCCGCATAATCCATAAGGGAGTGAATGAGGCTGTAACAACCCAGGACCCTCGATCTGAAATCAGCATATACATAATTCTCATTCAGTATGCCCAGCCTGTTCCTTAATCCGCAATAGTTGACCATGTATCTCGGTTCGCTGGCATCCATCACCCATCCTTTTTCCGGATCAGCCATATCGTAAAATTCCCCGTAGAAGCAATTCGCTGACCATATACTCTGGAAAGCAATGTTTTTGAAATTTCCGGCATCATTTTATCCCGGAGATAATCTATAAGTGATTTGTCACCATTCGGATTTACCATCCAGGTGAAATGTTACGGGTTCTACATGGTACGAACCATTTGTTGTATGACAATCCATAAATACGTATGGATCCCATCGGTTGAATACTTTGAGAGCACTCCCCTTACCTCCGGAGACTCGGCCTTCATTGCATCACGGTTAAGGTCGAAGATTCTGTCCGTTATACCTCACCCCAACGCCATTTACAGGCCCATTCTGTTCAGGCCTGTTAAGGGTGCTTATTTTCTCATTCCCGTCAGGATTGAATATTGGGCAAATGAGCAGAATAACATGGTCAAGAAGGGAAGAATTTTTATCTTTCAGAATATCCCGTGCAAACATCAGAGTTGCCTCCTTACCCTCAACTTCACCTGCATGAATATTTGCCTGTACATAGACGACAATTCTCGGGTCATCCTGCAAGATCTTCTGGTGGGCTGGCACCGGTTTTCCGATGATTAGAAGTGGGATATCCCTTCCTTCAGCCGATTTCGCAATGGATTCCATCCTGATATTGCCGGAAGTACTTTTCAATTGTTGAATAAGTCCATAACTTCCTTATAATCAGACGTAGATTTAAACTCCGATTTTCTGCCGTGGTCTGTGGGGGCATCTGTGCAGATCCTATTAAGGCTCGGGAGCAAACCAAATAATGAAACTGAAATTAATCTTTCAACCATCTGCCTTTTTTAAAATTCAAAGTGGCAATATTAAATATTTTGTCTTATGCCCCATCGGCAGGATGGTTAAGGAAAAAATAAAATAATTAAATATCAGTTTATTAGAAAATAATTTAGATTATTTCAAAATAAATACGTAGCTTGCGCCCATAATTTAAAAATCAAATACAATGAACAAAGGAACAGTTAAATTTTTTAATGTATCAAAGGGATTCGGATTCATAAAAGATGCAGATTCGGACAATGAATATTTTGTACACGTTTCAGGTCTTAAAGATCAGATTAAGGAAAACGATGTGGTCACGTTTGAACTTACAGAAGGAAAAAAAGGAATTAATGCAGTTAATGTAAAACTTGCTTAATTTTTCTATACTAAGTTTTATTGTTCAAAGCCCCGCATGACGGGGCTTTTTTATTTAAAGCCGGAAATGGATCCGCACTCAGGGCCTGTCCGCCAAAATATCAAGGCAGGCTGCAGTGCAGTCGGAATGAGCCGTGACAACCGAAAAAAGTACTTATTGCCTGCTTTTTTCTTCCTTTTTTGCTTTTTTGGCCAGACGCTTCTCTTTCAGGGACTTCGTCGGCTCCTTCTTATGCTTTGTCTGTTCTTTTGCTTTTTCGTGTGACATGGCTATTCAATTTAAATTTATAAAAAGGTATTTCAAATATATAAAAAATCATCCATACCTGCTCTAGTTATTGATACCTCTAAATCTGAGATCCCCATGCATATCACAACATGGCAGCAGCCTCCCTGTCTAAAAACCACGATAATTCTCCATATACGGAACAATCCGTGAAGCTGGAAAGTTCTGTTCTGCCAGAGCTATTCTTCAATAATTTTTCAACAATTGCCTGCCTTTTTCCTTCCTGTAACGAGAAAGGCCACTTTTCGGCATTGTTTATGACTCTTCCTGTAAGTGTGATTCGACTCTGCAATGTATACAGGATGCTCTGAAACCTCACAAATACTTTCATGAGTCCAAAATTGAAATATTTGAAGGGAAGATTGAAGCGGTATGCCCATCCTCTCCCAGTCCGAGAATTATCAAGGTCAAATAACCGGCAAGCCCGTCCCTCTTTTTCCTGTCAATTCTGCAATCTCCCGGAGTAACGGACGCCTCGCTTCAGGTTCATTTTCTCCCTGTATCCTGTGCATGTTTGATTCCGGAATACTCATTCCTTTGAACAGGGTTCTGTCGTGCATCCCAAAATTACTCTCAGGATTATCAGGAGGAAACGCAACTTTCATCGCCCCAGAAAAAATGAACATTTGCCCAGTCCACTGAATTTGCGAATGTCTCTCCGAGAACGGTGAATACAATAATTCAGGGGTTGAGCCGCCAGAAAGTGCAATGCATAAGGCCTTTTTCCCGATTGCTGCTCCCAGCCAGCTTAACCACCTCTTCGGCAAATTTTTCTGCCAGTTCATTTGGTGTTTCGAAAATATTTATTGTTTTTTCCAAGTGACAGATCCTCTCTGTTAAATTATTCAGTTAATGCCGGATAGTGATTCACACTCTACCATTGTCCCGGAATTTCTCCACCCAGGCTGTAAGTATTCAAACAGACTCAGCATCCGGAAGCCTTGTCGCTTGATCCGTTAGAGTTCACAGTACAGCTCATCATCTGCAAGATTCTTACATGGGTACCTCCATGCAAGGCCCTCTCCCTCAATCAGGTCATTTGCGTGCTCAGGGCCCCATGTTCCGGCAGGATAGCCATACACCTTGATTGAAGGATTTTTTGCCCATGCATTCTGTATCGGCTGCAGGAATTTCCAGGCCGTCTCAACCTCATCGTCACGCGAGAAAAGTGTGGAGTCGCCAAGCATCACATCATATAGTAATCTCTCGTAGGCCGATGGCACTCTCATCCCTGCAATGTCTGAATAATGGAAGTCCATATTCACATTTTTAACATTAAAGCCTGCCCCAGGCTCCTTCATATCGAATTTGAGCAATATTCCTTCATCAGGCTGTATCCTTATTATCAGCTGGTTATTTGAAAGCTTCCCTGATTGCCTTTGAAAGAGGTGATGAGGCGTCGGCTTGAAGTGAATCACAATTTCAGTGACACGTGTCGGCAGCCTTTTGCCCGTGCGTATGTAAAAGGGTACGCCGCCCCATCTCCAGTTATTTATGAAGAATTTAATTGCCACATAAGTTTCAGTCCGGGAATTGACATCCACATCCTTTTCGTACCTGTAACCTGTGACGCATTCACCCCTTATAAGGGAACCAGTATACTGGCCTCTGATAACATTGAGAGGAACATCCTCCTCCCTGATTGGCTGCAGTGACTGGAAAACTTTAAGTACTCTCGTTCCGTGATGGCATCCGGGTTCAAGCGATGAAGGGGGCTCCATTGCCGTGAGCCCGACCATCTGAAGCAAATGATTCTGGATCATATCCCTCAGGGCGCCCGATGAATCATAGTAGCCTCCCCTCTGTTCAACACCGATATTCTCTGCAGATGTAATTTCCATACGGTCAATATAATTCCTGTTCCACAGCGGCTCGAACATTCCGTTCGCAAACCTTGTAACAAGAAGATTCTGAACAGTTTCCTTGCCCAAGATAATGGTCTATTCTGAATATCTGGTCTTCAGATGCAAGGCGATGAACATGCTTGTTCAACTTTTTTGGTGATTCAAGATCATATCCGAAAGGCTTCTCAATAATTATCCGCCGGAAGCCCGCAGTCTGGTCAAACAGCCCTGCATCCGCATAGATTGACGGAAATATATCTCGAATAAGACTCGGCGGTGTGGCCATATAGTAAATATAATTGCCTCCGATGCCATATTCGGTATCGCATTTCTCCACGAGCTCCACTTTCAGTGCTTCATAATCGCTCTGGCTGGATGTATCCATCGACAAATAATAGAGATCTCGGGTAAATACGGCAATCTTATCGGTTCCGGCACTTTCTCCTCCTCATAAGTTGATTATTGCCGTAATTCATTTTTCCCTGAATCCGGCTGTCGAGATCTTTGTCCGTCCGATCCCCAATACCGCATATTTCGCTGGTAACAGATTCTGATGCTTCAGCGAAAACAGTGCAGGAATCAGCTTTCGTGAAGTAAGGTCGCCGGATGCTCCGAATATTACAAGTATTAGATTTTTAGGATTTTCCATTTGATTATTTTATGAAGATACGATTTTTTTGGTAATTATAGCCCATTTAAGGAATTATAAATTAACAATATTTGCTATAGATTGTTTCTCCTATATGTGAGATATTCTAAAATATTTATGCTTACTGACTGATAATTAAAATGTTTTATATATTATCAAGTTTTGACATGGAAATCCATTAATATTTAAATTCAATTTTACGAAAATTTGTAACAAAATCCGTATATTTGCAATCAAATATTAAAATCAATGTATTACTATAGGTCCGTCATATCACTATGCCTTATTAAAAGGATAACCGGTTTATACTGAGAATGGTGTTTGATATCGGATAAGGGATGGCCGTTCTCTGGAAAATACAGGGAACGGTTTTTTTTATAAACAGGAATAAATTATGAAAAAAGAACGACCAGAAAAACAAGGATTGTATCGTCAGGAATTTGAGCATGAAAACTGTGGAATCGGATTTGTAGCCCATCTGAAGGGCAGGAAATCTCATTCAATCATCAGGCAGGGACTTGAGATCCTGACCAATATGACGCATCGCGGTGCAGAAGGGGCGGACAGCAAGACAGGTGATGGCGCCGGAGTTTTGATTCAGGTACCTCGTGATTTTTACCTTATACAGGGCTATTCACTTCCACCTGAAGGCCAGTTTGGAACAGGGCTATTTTTCTGCCGCAGGACAAAGATGATTCTGCCAGATGCAAAGAAATACTAAGTGAGATTATTGAAGAGGAAGAAGTCAATATTATCGGCTACAGGGAGGTTCCCCGTGACAGCTCTGTTATTGGGGAGATATCGCGGGCAGCTGAGCCTGAAATAGTTCAGATATTGCTCGATTCGGATATAGCTCAGGAGGATCTTGAGCGTAAATTGTACATTATCAGAAAACGGACGGAGAATGCGATAAGAAATTCCGACCTTAAGCAGAAGAATTTCTTTTACATCCCCAGTCTTTCAACCAAAGTATTGGTATACAAGGGAATGCTCACATCGAACCAGCTAGGGGAGTATTATCTTGACCTCGTTGATGAACGTTTACAGAGCGCAATAGCTCTGGTTCATTCAAGATTCAGCACAAATACGTTTCCAAGCTGGGATCTGGCGCAGCCTTTCAGGATGCTTGGCCACAACGGAGAGATCAATACCATAAAGGGTAACCGGATGTGGATGGAAGCAAGGGAATCAATACTTAAATCGGAAAAGCTGGGTGACCTGAAAAGGTTGTATCCAATTATAGAACCTGACAAGAGTGATTCAGCATCTCTTGACAATGTACTTGAATTTCTGGTCATGAGCGGGAAATCAATTCCTTACGCAATGTCTGTGCTGATCCCCGAATCATCAAATGACAAGAATCCTATTTCACCGGAATTAAAAGCATTTTATAAATACCACGCCACATTCCTCGAGCCATGGGATGGCCCTGCCTCCCTGATATTCTCCGACGGAAGGTACATCGGAGGCATGCTTGACAGGAACGGACTAAGGCCGTCAAGATATGCAATAACAACGAGCGACCTTATCGTCATGGGTTCTGAAACAGGAGTACAGACATTCGCTGCTGAGGATGTACGCGAAAAAGGCAGGCTGAAAGCCGGAAAAATGATCCTTGTTGATACCTGGAAGCGGAAAGATTTATTATGACGAAGAGTTAAAAGCCCAGCTTGCCAATGAATACCCCTATGGTCAGTGGATCGACAGAACATGGTCAGGCTGGAGAGGATAGAAATCGGGCATCAGGAGACAACCGAGATGGGGGATCAATATGACAAGTATATAACTGCATTCAACTATTCGCTGGAAGATACGGACAGGATAATCAAGGAGATGGCAGGAACAGCTAAAGAGCCTATTGGTTCTATGGGGAACGATGTACCGGTTGCTGTGTTATCAAAAAAGCCATACAGGCTATTCAATTACTTTAAGCAGCTTTTTGCCCAGGTGACCAACCCTCCTATAGATTCCATCAGGGAGGAGATGGTTATGACTCTGGCAGGCTATCTTGGATCACTTCAGCAGAACCTTCTTGAAACATCGCCTGATCACGTTAAAATGGTCCGATTCAGAAACCCTGTGATTTCCAACACCTATTTCCAGGTTGTAAAAAACCTGCGCTACAAAGGATTCTCTGCGGCAAACCTGCTGCTTCATTTTGATGCTAACATGGGTGCAGAGGGTCTGGAAAATGCAGTTGATCAATTATGCCTTGATGCAGAAAATGCCGTTGATGAAGGAAAGAATTACATCATTCTCTCCGACAGGGGAATAGATAAGGATAAGGCCCCTATTCCGTCCCTGCTTGCAGTATCTGCCGTCCACCATCATCTTATCAAGACAAGGAAGAGGATGCAGATAGATATAGTTGTTGAGTCTGCAGAACCCAGGGAGGTAATGCATTTTGCTCTCCTCTTTGGTTATGGCGCAAGTATAATAAACCCCTACATGTGCTTTTCCGTGATTGAAAAGCTTGTTAAGGAGAAGGCAATTCAGCTGGATTATCAGAAGGCTGAAGCAAATTTTGTCTACTCTATAAACAAAGGGATTCTTAAGATTATGTCGAAGATGGGCATAAGCACCCTCAGAAGTTACAGATCCTCTCAGATATTTGAAGCGGTTGGCATTCATCCCGATGTTATTGACAAATACTTCGCAGGAACAACCTCAAGGATCGGAGGCATAGGGATCAAAGAAATAGCTGAAGAGGTTCTTATTCCTCACAGAAAGGCCTTCAACGATGGAGATGTTATGCCGGAAGTCCTTACTGAAGGGGTATATGCCTACAGTAAGTACGGAGAGCATCATGCGTGGAATCCTGAGACAATATCACTTCTGCAATGGAGTACCAGAACAGGTGATTACGATAAGTTCAAGGAATACACAAAAGGGTTAATGCTGATACCGACAAAGCCAGGATTTATACGGGGTCTACTGAGGATTAAAAAGAATCCTATCCCGCTTGATGAGGTGGAACCTGCCGAACAGATAATGAAGCGGTTTGTTACAGGAGCAATGTCGTTCGGCTCAATAAGCCGTGAAGCTCATGAAACGCTTGCCATTGCCATGAACCGCATAGGGGGGCGCAGTAATACCGGCGAAGGCGGGGAAGATCCGAAAGGTTCATACCGCTGGAGAACGGCGACAGTGTAAGAAGTGCCATAAAACAGGTTGCAAGCGGCCGTTTTGGAGTAACTACGGAATACCTTGTAAATGCTGACGAGCTGCAGATAAAAATTGCACAGGGTGCAAAACCCGGCGAAGGAGGTCAGCTTACCCGGCCATAAGGTAGATAAGATAATTGCAAATACCAGGTATTCCATCCCGGGGATTACACTTATTTCCCCCCCACCGCACCATGATATCTACTCCATTGAAGACCTGGCACAGCTAATTTTCGATCTTAAGAATGTAAATCCCAGGGCAAAAATAAGTGTAAAGCTGGTCTCAGAGAGTGGTGTGGGAACCATAGCAGCAGGGGTAACAAAAGCGGGCGCTGACCTGATAACTATAAGTGGCTATGAGGGAGGAACAGGGGCAAGTCCGTCATCCTCCATCAAACATGCTGGATTGCCGCTTGAGCTGGGACTGGCTGAAACTCAGCAAACTCTCGTTATGAATAACCTACGGAGGAAAGGTAATGATCCAGACCGATGGCCAGCTTAAAACCGGAAGGGATATTATAATGACTGCCCTGCTGGGTGCCGAAGAGTTCGGATTTGCTACAAGCTCTCTCATAGTACTCGGATGTGTAATGATGCGAAAATGTCACCTGAATACTTGTCCTATGGGTGTGGCCACTCAGAATGAGGAGCTTAGAAAGCGCTTCACGGGAAAAGCTGACAACCTTGTAACGTTTTTCAGGTTCCTGGCTGAAGAGGTCAGGGAGCACCTTGCAGAGACTGGGATTCAGAAAACTGGAAGATGTTATCGGAAGGGCCGATCTGCTTGAAAGGAATCCGGACATTAATCACTGGAAAATCAAAAATCTCGATCTCTCCTGCCTCTTACAGTGTACCCGCTGAAGCAGCAGAAAATGCAATGCATTGTGTTGATGTGCAGGATCATAAAATTGATAACGTCCTTGACAGGGAACTTATATCACCTGGCTGGAATAGCAATTTATGAAAAGAAGCCAGTTGTCATTGAAAAGCCGATTAACAATACCGACAGGACCACAGGCGCTATGCTTTCCGGGTCATTGCCACAATGTATGGATCTGTTGGGCTGCCTGACGGTACAATAAAATGCAGGTTCAAGGGATCAGCAGGTCAGAGTTTCGGAGCATTCCTTTCCCCCGGAGTGGAGCTCCACCTGGAGGGAGATGCAAACGACTATCTGGGCAAAGGGCTTTCAGGCGGAAGAATCATTGTCGTTCCGCCTGCCGGATCTTCATTCGAGCCAGATAAAAATATCATTATAGGCAATACCGTGCTTTACGGAGCCACCACGGGGCGAGACATATATCTCCGGTGTGGCAGGAGAGCGCTTTGGCGTAGGAATAGCGGGGCAATAGCCGTTGTTGAAGGAGTCGGGAATCACTGTTGTGAATATATGACGGGCGGCCGTGTAGTTGTGCTTGGACTACAGGAAGCAATTTCGCGGCAGGTATGAGCGGCGGAGTAGCATATGTATTCAATGAAAACGGAAATTTTGACTATTACTGCAATATGGGAATGGTAGAGTTGTCACTCGTTGAGGACTATGGTGATGCCAGCGAACTGACAGGACTGATTAAGAATCATTACAATTATACGGGAAGCAAAAAGGCAAAAATGATCCTGGATGATCCGATAAATACCTTCCAATGTTCATTAAGATGGTTCCGTATGATTATAAAAAGGTGCTGCAGGAACAGAAACTGGAAGAGATCAGAAAGAAAATTGCGGATGTGGAGCTCGATCTGGAAATCAGTGCCAGCAGTCTTGACTGAAATTCAATTGAATATTGTATATTAATTAAGAAGTATAATATGGCGGATATATATGGTTTTTTAAAAATAAAAAGAAAATTAGGCAGGCAACAGAACGATAGGAGACAGAATCCGTGATCACAGTGAAGTTGAGCAGATGCTCAACAGTGAAGACAGAATGCTGCAGGCAGCACGATGCATGGATTGTGGCATACCTTCTGCCACTGGGGCTGTCCCGTGGATAATCTAATACCGGAATGGAATGACCTTCTTTATAAAGGTGACTGGAAGGGAGCTTATGCACGCCTTAATTCAACCAATAACTTTCCGGAATTCACAGGCAGGATTTGTCCTGCCCCATGCGAACATGCCTGTGTCCTGAATATAAACCAGGAACCTGTGACTATACGGGAAAATGAAGCAGCAATAGTAGAGAAGGCCTTCTCGGAAGGCTATATAAAACCTTTATACCTGAAAACACAGGAGCGGCAAGAATGTAGCTGTTATAGGAAGCGGACCGGCAGGAATGGCTGCTGCTGACCTTCTGAATCAGGCAGGACACCTGGTTACGCTGTTTGAAAAAGATGATAAGGCTGGCGGATTGCTCCGGTATGGCATACCCGATTTTAAGCTAAGCAAATCAGTAATAGACAGACGTCTGGATCTGATGATAAAGGAAGGGCTTATTTTGAAGACAGGAGTCGCAGTAGGAAAGGATATTTCAGCCAGGGAGCTAGTTGATCAGTTCGATGCAATCTGCATAGCCATTGGCGCCGGACATCCACGTGACATTTCAGTCGAAGGAAGAGAACTGTCCGGAATCCATCATGCGATGGAATTTCTTACGCTTCAAAACCGTGTAAATTCAGGTAAACCTGCATCCTGACGACAACCATATTACTGCCGAAGGCAAAAAAGTGCTTGTACTAGGAGGAGGAGATACAGGATCGGATTGTGTGGGAACTTCCATACGCCAGAAACCTCAAAGGGTGATGCAGATTGAAATACTTCCCAAGCCCCCTCTCATAAGGGCAGAAGGTAATCCATGGCCATATTACGGAAAAATATTAAAGACTTCCACATCGCATGAAGAGGGATGTGAGAGATTATGGGGAATCTCAACCGTACGGTTCATCGGGGAAAATAATCATGTTACAGGCATTGTGGCAGAGGATGTCACATGGAAAAATGAAGACGGGCGATACATAATGGAACCCGTCGAAGGATCAAGGAGAATTATTGAAGCAGACCTTGTGCTGCTTGCTCTTGGATTTATTCATCCTGTTATTGAAGGGCTATTGTCGGAGCTTGATGTTGAACTCAATTTGAGAAAGAATATCAAGGTTAACGAAGGAAATCTTACAAACCGCGAGAAAATTTTCGCAGCAGGAGACTCAGTTAGCGGGGCAAGCCTTGTAGTAAATGCCATTGCTTCAGGACGCAGGGTGGCCAAGGATATCGACAGATTTCTCATGAATTGCTGAACCGGATTCAGGGGAACAGCTGCTCCCCTGATGATTTCGCAGATAAAAGGACTCATAACACCGGTATACTTTCACAGAAGGTATATCGGTTTTGCTTTTTATAAGAATCGCCTTTAAATTTGCATTGTAACCGGAGAGTTGCAAGGATTATGACGGAATCATTCCTGTTTCAATCTCAGCTTTTTTCCTGTTAAGTTT
The DNA here is from genome assembly GCA_963756885.1 of uncultured Bacteroidales bacterium. Classification (GTDB taxonomy): domain Bacteria; phylum Bacteroidota; class Bacteroidia; order Bacteroidales; family VadinHA17; genus LD21. The sequence goes on along the minus strand of CAVWPG010000016.1, from coordinate 888,971 downwards.
ATATTTATATTTATGAAATGAGCCGGAGAACGATAAAGTACCTGCATCTGTTCGTATGGATATTCGCCCTTGCCGCCAATTTCCCATATAGCGATTTCAGGAAGGAGGTCCCGCCATGGCAGGTAGCCGCCTGGATTGTGGCATTTCTTTACATTATGGTGGTATTTTACCTTTTCTATCTCCTGCTGGCTCCAAAGTTCCTGAACAGGAGGAAGATCGCAGCGTTTTTCGTCGTTTCCCTTGCAGTTGTGCTCATAATGCCCTTTTTCGGATATACGATTTTGTTCCTTATAAGGGCACTGTATGACGGAAGCTTCACAAACTTCTACCAGGGATACTCCATCTCAATGCATATGAGCGCTTTCCAGCCCATGCTTACTGCCGCCATTTTCGGCTCATTCTTCAGTGTCATAATCAACTGGTTTACAACAATGAACCAGAAGGCTGAGCTGGATAAGCAGAAGCTTGCAGCTGAGCTCGACCTTTTGAAAAGCAAATTGAACCCGCATTTCCTTTTCAATACCCTGAATAATATAGATTCGCTTATACATCAGGATGCTGACGGGGCATCCGCTGCCCTGATCCGGCTCTCAGAAATGATGCGATACCTGACCTATGAAACTTCCTCAGAATATGTTGAGCTTGGCAGGGAAGTCGGGTATATAGGGAATCTTATAGAACTAAACAGGATCAGGATAAGATCTTCCGAAGATATCAGGTTCAGCACGGAGGGTGATCTGACTGTCAGGATCGCCCCTGCACTGTTCGTGCCCCTCATTGAAAATGCCTTTAAATTTGCAAGTTACAGGAACCACAAGCCTTCAATCAGTATAAAGCTGAATTCGGCAAACGGAATTGTCACACTTGAAATTTCAAACAATTATGAAAATAACGGTATAAGCGAGCATCCGCTCCATTCAGGGTACGGAATACTGAACCTGAGGAAGCGCCTCGATCTGACCTATCCCGGAAAGCACAGTCTGGATATAGAAAAGGATGATTCAAGATACCTTGTAAAACTCGAGATAAACACAAATGCAGATCAGCTGTATCGCAATAGATGACGAGCCACTCGCCCTTTCAAAGATTGAGGGCTTCATAGGCAGGATTCCCGGACTGAGCCTCTCAAGGACATTCGACAATTCAATCGATGCCATGGGATGGCTAAGAGAGAACCATACCGACCTGATATTCCTCGACATACAGATGGAACAGCTTACCGGGCTGCAGTTTCTTGAGGCCACCGCGACAACTGCAAGAATTATAATTACAACTGCCTATGACCAGTATGCCATGAAAGGATACGACCTGAATGTTTCCGACTATTTACTAAAGCCCTACTCTTTCGATCGCTTTGTGAAAGCGGTCAACAAAGTGATGGATTCTATCAGCCGCAGCCAGGCAGGGCAGTCGGTTTCCCCGGCTGCCGATGATTTCATATTCGTAAAGACCGAGTACAGGCTGGAGCGCATAGATCTCGATCAGATCCTCTACATAGAGGGGATGAAGGATTATCTCAGGATAGTATGCAAGGATAAAAAAATCATGACGCTGACAAGCTTCGGCAGGCTCGAAGGAAACCTCCCTGCAAAGAAATTCTGCAGGGTCCACAAATCGTTCATAGTCTCAATCGATAAGATAAGATCGGTCGAAAGGAATGTAATACTCATTGCTGACCGGAGAATTCCGGTCAGCAATACCTACAGGGAAGGCTTTTTCTCAAGAATAAAGGGATAGCCAGACCGTTCCTCTCAGTTTTCCCCGCCTGCAATTTTAAGCTGTACGAGCTTGTCGGGCGAAGGCAACTGATCCGGTAAATTTCTTTGCCCTTTCAATAAAGCCGGCATCAATCTTGAATATCCTGAATTCAACAAGCTTATCGCTCGTAATATCCTGGTAGCCAGCATTCCTGATCTGGTCAGTATAATCCTTGTCTATCTTGAAGATCTTAAGCTTGACGATCTGGTCGGCTGAAATCTTATCACCCAGTCCCATTGCCCTGACTTCCTTTACATACCCTGCATCGATATCCTGCGACTTGAACTGCACTATCTCATCGGCGGTAAGCCCGTCGTAACCTGCGGCCGACATCTCCCTGATATACTCCGGCGAGATGCCCATGGCCTTAAATGTAATAAGGTCCTGCCCCGACAGCTTGAAGCCTGATTTGTACATTTCTTCAGCGTAATCTTCATCGATCCCCAGGGCTGCAAAAGAGGTAACCTCGCCCGTTGAAAGATCACCACCTGAAAGCTTCTTCATCCTTGAAATGTATTCCGGGTCGATATTCAGGGCTTTGAAGCTGATAATCTGGCTCAACTCAATATCCTTAAAACCTGAGTTCCGGATCTGTCTTATATAATCTGCCGATACATCCAGGGCCACAAGTGCTGTCAGGTTGCTTTCAGACAGATCACCGTAGCCAAGGCTCCTGACCTCACCAACATATTTTGCATCGGTCCCCTTGATTGTGAACAGCATCAGCGCCGGGTCCGACAGGTTCTTCAGCCCCTGCTCAGCCATCGATTTTATGAAGGAGGCATCGGGAGTGAAGAGATAATCGCCATAACCTTTGTCAGCCTTTACGGTTCCTGTCATTTTTATGGTCCCCGCCGGCCTTGTAAGCGAGAAGGTTACATTGTCGCCGGTTTCAAAACCTTCAAGGTCTGACTTTTTAAGCATGCAGGACTGTGATGAGCTTCCGTTATTCCTTTCATTATCATTCCTGAATTCAAACCAGAGCCCCTTCTCCTTTGTTTTCATGACCCAGGTCCCTTCCTTACGGCCCTCAGCTGACTGTGCGGGTAAGGATCCGGCTGCAGTTATAGAAATGACTGTCACAATTAAGAGAAATGATAAGTTTTTTTTCATAGCATTGATTTTGTTTTGGTTAAACTTTACCATAAGAACCAGCCGTTGAAGAAACGGTTACAAAAATTCATCTTTTCTTTATTGTGATATTTCCGTTATAGCTTTTCAGAATGTACTCTGCCCCTCCCCTGTTGATTGTACCTACGACCCAGTCCTCGAGTGAATAGAGGGTCGAATTCTGTACATTTTTTACAACAGGCTGACGCCTGCCCGGCTTAATATCGAAATCTGAAAATATATCCCCTTTTTCACTTTTCATCTTTAGCCTTGCATTCACTGCTGCGGGCAATACTAACGTTATATCTCCCTCGAGCGATGTGAACATCATGGGCTCTCCCTCGCTTACCTCCCTGAAAACGGCTTTTATTTTGCCATAAACCGAACTTAGTACAGCTGATCCGGAGATATTTTCGAGAGTGATATCCCCGTTTGCATTCTCAGCATCTATCTCTCCCTTCACATTTAAAATGCTGATCTCTCCGTTATCAAGCGACTTTAACTTCATCGAGAAATTTTCCGGTATTTTTATATCGAAATCAACTGTTTTTCCTGATGAAGTACAGAGAAGGGTTATTTTCCTGCCATCAGCCTCAGCCGATATATTAAAATCGCTTTTTCCTATCCTGTGCATCTGGCCCGGCTGACTGTCGGTGCCGCTGAAACGCGGGGTACCGGTAACTACAATTACTGTTCCGTCATAGCCTGTAACCCTGACAGATCCCTTGGGGTTCTCGAAGATAAGCATGCCAGGGAGCGAAGAGGGAGGGATGCTTATTGTAAGCTGTTCACTCTGCGAATAAAGTGAACATGACAGCAGTGTCAGAAAAAAAGCGGAGGAGATTATCTTCTTAAGCATGATGCCATAAATAGATTAAAGTAATACTGTCAGCGCCTCTTTCACTTTGCCCCGGACATTATAGTTCAGGTTTGCATTGCCAAGAACCTTCTGAAATTCCGGTGCCGCCCGCTTCTCCTTCAGGGCAAGCATCAGTTCGGTAAACCTAATCTGAACCATGGGGGATGTCTGTCCGGATATCGATTCAATTAACCTTTGCCTTACATCCTGTTCTGAAACAAAATTTGAAAGCGCATCAAGTGCCAGGAGTCTTACATTATCATTCGTATCGTGATTGAGCAAATCAAAAAGGCTTTCAATTACCTGATCATCAGCCTTCCCTGATTCGCTAACCATATTTACTGCCTTGATCCTCTCAATCGAAGAGCTTTGCTGCATCATTGTAAGCACCAGTGTCTCTTTCAGTTCTTTTACCTCATTCGCCAGGTCGCTTACCTGGCCCTTGCTCCGGATCCCGGAGCTGAACAACGCAGATGAAAACCATCCCAGCAGGAAAAGAGCTATCCCTGCCGCTATCCTGAAGGCTGTCCCATGGAAGAAGATTCCCGGGAAGCGATATTTAACCCCTTCCGGTGCACCCAGCAGGTCCTTTCTCTCTTCTCCCTCCAGCATTGCATAAAAACGCCTGTCCATCTTCGATGAGGGTTCCGTCACCGGCGATTCCCCGACAAGCCGGCTGATTGAAAGAACCGACTCTATTTCCTCACGGCTCACACCCGATTTCTCAAGCTCTGCCATGATATCTGCCCTCTTCCCTTCCGGAATATCGCTGCTGAGAAGCTCAGCCAGTTTTCCGGCGTAATCCTGTTCTTTCATAGCTGTTTCTTTCGATTTTTGAATAGATCTCCTTCAGCTTTTTAAGAGCCCTGAAGGTTCTGATTTTAACATTGCTTTCGCTTATCCCCATAATTCCGGCGATCTCCCTCTGCTTCAGGTTTTCTATTTTACCCAGGACCAGGAGCTCCCTTTCGGCAGGCTTAAGCTTTGTCAGGGCCAGGTTCAGAATTACATACCTTTCATCTCTTTCAAGGTCAGACATCTCATAATAACCTGGCTGACCCGCTGCGGCTTCTCTTTTCCAGGTCTCATGAAGCTTCCGGCTGCGGTAATTGTCGAGCCAGGTATTATGTGCTATCGTGAATAGCCAGCTAACGAAGCTGCCCTGGCCTGTAAAGCTGTTCCTGTACTTTATCACCCTGTAAAAAACTGTATGCACAAGATCCTCGCTCGCCTGCCTGTCTCCACCCGTAATCCTGAAATAATAGGCATACAGAGGCCTCTTGTATTTCTCATACAAAAGTGCCATCTTGCCGGTATCCCCGGCATTTATCTCAATCATTGCCTGATTGTCTTCCAACTCTGCGGAATTAATCTGTCCGGGAATAATAACTGCACGATACCCGAAAAGTTACAATAATCCTGATCTTTTATTTTCTATTCTATTCTCAGGGCTTTTGAAGGATTATAATTGGCAGCCTTAATTGTTTGATAACTTATTGAAATCCAACCCACAAGCAAAGCCACTGCAGTGGCCGACACAAATATAAGCGGATTAAGTTTCGCCCTTTGTGCAAACCCCTCAAGCCAGTATTTCGAAGCGAAATATGCAACCGGATATGCTATGAGCGACGATATGAGAATAAGATAGACAACCTCCCTCGACAGGATTCCGAGTACGATCCCGATAGAGGCTCCGTATGTCTTTCTGATCCCGATTTCCCTGGTCCGCTTTGTTGTTATGTATGTAATAAGGCCAAGCAATCCGAGGCAGGCAATAAAAATGGCAAGCACTGAAAACAGGATGAATATCCTGCCGGTTTTCATCTCGGAAGAATAAAGATGGTTCCATGAATCTGTGAAGAAATCATACTGGAATGGCTGTTTTGGAGTGAACTCCTGCCATTTCCTGCCGATCTCCCTGATGGCAGCGGCATCATTTGTCCCCGAGAGTCTTATTGTGGCATACTGGTCGCCTCCGAATGGATAAAGGACTGTAAAGATAACAGGAGTGATGGCCTTATGCATTGATTCAATATTGAAGTCCTTCATTATTCCGATGATCCTCAGCTTCTGGAATTGCTGCGGCCCTCTTGGCTGCAGTACGAATTTGCCTACCGGATCCTTCAGCCCCAGAGATTTCACGGCAGCTTCGTTTATTAGCACCGAAGTCGAATCACTACCATACTCCCGCGAGAAGAACCGGCCTTCAGCAAGCCTTACACCAAGGGCCTGAGGAAAGTCAAAGCTCACCTGGGTCTGATTTAGCAGGTAGGTCTTCTTTTCAGGATCGTCGTCGTTGAAGAATGCATTATTGTTATATTCAGTCCCCGGAATGGCACGTGAGAAACCTGCCTCGACAACACCCGGGATCTGCAGGATCTGGTTCCTGAAGGTCTCGTAGTTTTTGTAGATGGCATCGGAGCGCCGAAGGATGATGAGGTTGTCCTTATTGAATCCGAGGTCTTTTTTTGTCATGAAGCTCAGCTGATTATATACAATTATTGAACCTATTATTATTACTATGGATACTGTGAACTGGAAGACCACCAGCATGGCACGTAGCTTTCTTGAAATGGATCCGGGATTCATTGTTCCCTTCAAAACCTCCACGGGGTTAAATGAAGCGAGTACAAAGGCCGGATAGAAGCCGGCTGAAATTGCCACCACCAGTATAAGAGACAGAATGGCAAGAATGCCGGTCACCGTATTAAGCGGGCCGGCTGAAAGATCTATGCCTATCATCCTGTTGAAGGAGTGCATAAGGGCGAATACGAACAGGACGGCCAGGATGGCTGAAACTGCAGTTACAAGAAACGATTCTCCCAGGAATTGGGCTATCAGTCCCCTCCTGTTGGCTCCGGAAACTTTACGTACTCCAACCTCCTTTGCGCGGTTAACCGATTTTGCGGTTGCAAGATTTATGAAATTGATTATGGCTATCACAAGAATGAGAATAGCTATGGCGCTGAAAATGTAAACAGTGGCAAGAGACCCCATTGGTTCAAGGTTATACTGCGGAGCTCCCTTGAGATGAATGTCCTTCAGCGGTTCCAGGGCAAACCCATAATCATTGCCCGACTTTCTGAAATCTTCAAAAGTAACTCCGATAAGCTCTTTTACCTGCGGGCCGACATACTTTGTCACAAGTCCGCCCAGCTTTTCCTGAAGCTGATCCTTCCTGGTGCCATCCTTTGCCACAAAATATGTGTAAATATTATTGCTGAGCCATATCTGGTTGCTGGCCTGCCCTGGGAAGGTGCTCATCGATGCGAGAATATCGAACTTAATATGCGAGTTGTCTGGGATATTCTGCACAATACCTGTAACTGTATAGAGGCTTGTATCGTCTTCGACCAACATATGCTTCCCCATCGGATCCGTATTTCCAAAATATTTCCTGGCATAACTCTCTGTCAGTATCATTGAACGGGGTCTTTCAAGCGCAGTGGCCGGATCACCTTTCAGCAGCTTGAAATCGAAGACCCGGAAGAATGTCGAATCGGCAAAGAGGACTCCATCCTCATTATACCTGTTCTCGCCGAATTGTATAAGCCATGATCCCATCCTTGTCACCCTTGTTGATACAAGAATTTCGGGATATTCACTGACGAGAGCGCTCGCCATGGGAGCACATGTAACGGCCTGGTCAAGGACACTGCCTGAAAGCTGGCCGACAACCTTCACACGGTAAATATTCTGGTAATTCCTGTGAAACCTGTCGAAGCTCAGCTCATGCATCACATATAATGTAATGAAGAGGAAACTGGTAAGGCCGATTGTCAGTCCTGCAACATTAAGAGCTATATATCCACGCTGCTTTCTCATGTTGCGGAAGGCATTAACAAAAAAATTTTTTATCATGATCTGGATCGTTTTTGTATGAAAATCATACATCAAAGACATGATAAATTTGTTAATGCTGCTGTTTTTAACAATATTTTCCCGCAGATCTGGCTTATTGACTGGATGAACAGGCGAATATTCGTGATTATGAGCCAAATCTGCGGGAAAAAATTATTTTTTATCTGTCCGACAGGGCTTTCATATCCCCTACGGTCCTTACAAGTCTTATAAATTCTGCCCGATAACCATCGGGATCCTCACCCCTCGATGATCCGGCGAGGTTGGCAACCTGTTCAAGTGTCGAATTGCCTTTAAAGCCGGAATTACGAAGCACCATTCCGAATTCCGCGACAGCTGAAGCAAACCGAAGGTTTTCAGATGCTCTTTGAATCGATCTTACCGATCCGGCCACTGGCCTTACCATGAGCCTGCTTGTAAGACCGTCCGGTTGTTTGTACCTGATCTTAATAGTAAGAAACTCGTTGCCATAATCATCGCCGTTCTTATTCCCCGGCTCCTGAAACTGGTATTTCAGCGGATCAACGGAGGGACGATCCTCATCCGATCCCGGCCGGCACCAGCTCATACAGAGCAGTAACATTATGACCCGAACCCATGTCGCCGGCATCCTTCGCGTCATCATTAAAATCCTCTTCCGAGAGCAGCCTGTTCTCGTATCCGACCAATCTGTACGATGCTATCCTGTACGGGTTAAATTCAATCTGGAATTTGACATCCTTTGCTATCGTAAAGAGAGTTCCTCCGAATTCCCTGACCAGAACTTTTCTGGCTTCCTGCAGGTTATCTATATATGCATAGTTGCCATTCCCCTTATCTGCGATCAGTTCCATCCTGTCATCCTTGATATTGCCCATTCCAAAGCCAAGAACAGTAATAAAAACACCCTCCTGCCGCTTCTCTTCGATCAGACTTTCCATGGCACCGTTGCTTGACTGCCCAACATTGAAATCGCCATCGGTAGCCAGGATTATTCGGTTATTGCCTCCCTTGACGAAATTTTTTCCTGCCTCCTGGTAAGCCAGCCTTAAGCCTGCACCGCCAGCAGTGGAGCCCCCCGCCTGAAGATTGTCTATCGCTTCCATGATTATCTCCTTCCTGTTCCCCGGTGTTGATTCGAGAACAAGACCTGCGGCGCCAGCATAAACAACTATTGCAACGCGATCCTGGGGTCTCAGCTCGCCTACGAGCAAACCAAAAGCAGATTTCAGCAGGGGAAGCTTATTGGGGCTGTCCATAGAACCTGAAACATCTATAAGAAATACAAGATTTGATGAAGGAAGCGAGGATTTGTCGATACTTTTTCCCCTAAGTCCTACCTGCAGCAGCCAGTGGCTTGTATTCCATGGACAAGCTGCTATTTCGGCCGATACTGAAAAAGGGTCTGTCCCGGCCGGTTCAGGATAGTCATACCTGAAATAATTAATCATCTCTTCAATCCTCACAGATTCAGGGGGTGGCATAACACCCATATTAATGAACCTCCTTATGTTGGAATAGGAAGCATTGTCCACATCGATTGAAAAGGTAGACAGCGGATTGCTCTTAACGTTCTTATATCCGTTCTCGGAAATGGCGGCATACCCTTCGGTGTTGAAGCTGCCGGCCCCTGGCTGAAATGATTGATTCCGGCCTGCAACAGCCATCATCGGTTCGGCCATGTCGTAAGATTTTGAAGCCCTTTCGCGCGAAATACCCTGAGCGGTTGCTTTATCCTCATTAAGGAAAACGGTCTCCGGCTTCATTTTTATATTTATTATTGTCCTGTTGAGAATTTTCTCCTCGGCAGTAGCGAAACCTGTCAAGGAGAATAAAAGGGCACCAGATAACCGGTCAGTGGAAATCCTGTACTTGCCTCCGTTATCCGTCAGCACTCCGGAGCCGCTCCCCTTAACGACAACGGTAACGCCGGCAAGGGGCTTGCCCTGCATGTCGGTAACAATGCCTGTAATTGTGAAAGATCCTTTGAATGCAATAATGATTGCAGCAAGAATCAGGGCTGAAATAATTGACACGATGTTTTTCATGACGATGAATTTTGGTTAAACATTTATCATAGGATGCCGCGGTTTACATGATTCCATAAATTCGGTCATGAAATATTTTTTTCAGCTATCTTTAAATCTGAAAGATAACCGGACAAGGCATGTTGTTCAGACATCAGCCCAAGGCAGCACAGGAAAAATCCGATGAGGAGCTGATCTCTGAATTCAGTACCTCGGGCGATATTGAATTGCTTGGAAGAGTCTATTCCAGATACATGCACCTTGTGTACGGCGTGTGCCTTAAATATCTCAGGAACAGGGATGAATCAAGAGATGCAGTCATGCAGATCTTTGAGAAGCTGATTACCGAAGTCCCCAGGCAGCCTGTCGGAAACTTCAGGGGATGGCTGTATGTTGTAGCAAGGAATTATTGCCTTATGCAGCTGCGGTCTGCTAAATCGAGGGAAGAACAGTACAATGAATGGGCAAAAGATACAATCATTATGGAAAACGGGCAGGAAATGCATCCTATTGATGAGGAAGGCCCGGATATGGAAGCTGATCTGGCTGACTGTATTGACAGACTGAAGGATGAACAGAAAGCATGCATCCGGCTATTCTATTTTGAGAAGATGTGCTATACCGAAATTGCAGCCAGTCTCAGGATCGATGAAAAAAATGTTAAGAGTCATCTTCAGAATGCAAAAAGAAATCTGAAACTTTGTCTTGATGAAAAACATGCGGGACAGGAATAATGCAAGAAAAAGCTCTCTCAGGGGATTTACCAGGTACTCCGCTAACGGGATGAGCAATGAAGAGAGAAATGCCTTTGAAAGGGAGTTACAAAAGGACCCTTTTGCCAGGGAGGCATCGGAGGGCTATTCCACTGTAACCCCGGAAGAAGCTGCCCAGGATATGGACTTACTTAACAAACTGCTCCATGCCAGATCAGCTCATCCCCGGAGACTCGTCCTGTACCGTATTGCAGCCTCAGCAGCAGCAATAATAGCTATAGCATCTCTCTATATAATTATTGAGAAGCCGAAGCATTCGCAAGAAGTTGCCCTCAGTACCGAACATGTAAAATCATTTGAGATTGCAGAATCGGCACCTGTTACTGTTCGGCCTGATATTAAGGAGAACACTAAGTCGAATGCAATAAAATCAGACCGCCTGAGAGAGCCTGCTCCGGCCAGGAAAGCTGCGACCCGCCCGGAAGCTGAAGCCCTGCCGGCAGAAACAATCATAAAGTCTGAGAACAGCATAACTGATGCATACGATGCAAAAGATTCAATTCATGAACCGGCAGCCAGCCCTTCGTACAATGCCGGAGCCGGGCAGGGCAGGGCAGTTTCGGTGAGGGCCGGGGGTAAGGATGATGCTGTTACTGCCAGCGGGATTGAACGGCAGGAAAAATCGCTTAATGAAGCCGGTAACAATAGCTACAGCCCTCCGAAGCCGCTTGGTGGCGAATCAGGCTTTTACAGGTATATCCGTGAGAACATTCACCGCCCGGATACATTGCATGGCGGCGCGAAGGAGGAGGTAGTACTGACATTCAGAGTCAGTACTAATGGCAGTATCGACAGTATAAATGTAAAAGAAAGTCCCGGGAAGCTATTCTCTGATGAAGCGATAAGACTTTTAAAATCAGGTCCCCGATGGCAACCGGCAATGAGGCATGGGAAGCCGGCTGAAGACAAGGTCAGGCTGCGGATACATTTTAAATAGCGTTATTCGCCTCCTTTCAATGTCTTTAGCAAATCGCTGTATGAATTGACAAATATGGCAGTATCAACCCCGCACAATATGAAGGTACAGCCTTCCTTCGCCTCATCCGCAACAGACTCCGGGGTCATGCCGAAGATCCCGTAAGGCAATCCTGCCTTGCGGCATTTATCCTTTATCATTTTAATCGCAGCCCGCATCCCAGGGTGAGACAGCTGACCGGTCAGCCCCATGCTTTCAGAAAGGGCGCATCCTTTCTCCCATAACCTGGAGGGCGTTCTGGACACTCTCCAGCGAAAGTGCCGAGTGTTCCATATCTATCAGGACCCAGTCGAATCCTGCACCTGAAATTATTTCTGCGACCTGCGGTGCATTGACTGACAGCAGAGTTCCTGCCATTGGATTTTTAAAAGGTTTTTCCGGCTTCATAATATAAAATTACTGATTCACGTTATCTGATACCCTGCAAAACAATACTAAAAATAGTTACATTTAAAACATATACCAGAGATGATTTTCATGATAGCGAAAAAAAAATTTAAATTCCTTCTAATTATTCTCGTTTTATCGGCTTCCTTTTCCGGTTTGCAAAGTCAGGGGATTGATTCAACTTCATTCAGCATAAATTCAAGGCTCACCTTTTACTCGTACGAAAAGGATGGCGAGTTTCTTCTTCATGTGCCCGAACGATTTATTCACAGGAGCCTCTCAGTTGAAATTTACGACGGACCTGAGCTCCTGGCCAAATGGACGGGTCAGCCTGGAAGGCAGGTTCTGAGGATCCCGTTTGCCATCAGAATGCAGCCGTCAGTCAGGCTCATCACGGCCGGCATATCATCAGGGACCGGATCAGGGCCTCATTTTATTGCCAAAACGGATCTTGTAATCCTGCCATACAAGCCCAACGAAGTAAAGAGCGACCGTCTCACCGGGGGCATGATAGTGAACAGGCGCCAGTTTATTCCATTCGGCTTTTACTGCTATTCGCCTGTTTCTCCCACTCTTCCCGAGGAAGAAATTGTAAGGGGATTCAACATGATATCCCCCTATCAGACAATATTGCCTGAGACAATTGAGGAGCGCAGGGCATACATGGACCGCTGTGCGGAGGTAGGGATGAAAGTGCATTATAACCTTCTCTCTGTTTCAGGAGGCGGAGGAGTGAGTTCAGCTATCGGGTCTCTGAGTGCCGCTGAACGGAAATCCAGGCTGATAAATGAAATCCGCACCTTCATGAACCATCCTGCCCTTCTGGCCTGGTATATTTCTGATGAACCGAATGGCTATAAGATCCCTCCGGATTCTCTTGAGGAGATATACAGGACCGTAAGGGAGACTGATCCGTGGCACCCTGTATCGATGGTCTTTATGGCACCGTTCCTGGCCTCGCGAAGCTATGCATCCGCCCTTGACATTGTAATGGCGGACCCCTACCCTGTTCCCAACTATCCCATTGGAATGACAGGCGATGTGGCAGGGCAGCTTACCGGTGAGTTCGCAGGCAAAAGACCGGTATGGATGGTGATTCAGGCCTTCGGAGGAGGAGAATGGTGGGGCCGCGAACCCACTCCCCAGGAACTCAGATCAATGACATGGCAGTCTGTAATTAAAGGAGCTGGCGGGATACAATATTTTGTAAGACAGGGGCTTAATTATTTTCCAAAGTCAGTGGCAGCCTGGAATGAGTGCGGACGAATTGCCATGGAGATTGCTGAAATTACCCCATGGCTTTTGTCTGACGAGGAATCATTGCCTGTAAGATCTTCATCCGGAAACATTTTGGTTTCATCCAGGATGCATGAGGGACAGCTGCTTGTCATGGCAGCCAGTAAGATCAATGAACCACGTACCTGTGACAATAAGTATCACAGGCGCAGGCAGCGGCAAAGCCAGCCTGATATTTGAAAATCGTTCGCTGCCGGTCAGCGGAGGAAAGATCAGGGATATAATTGCCCCATTTGGCTCACAGGTCTATCTGATAGATACAAATCCGTATAGTGAAAGTCGCGGCAGGCGATCGACTGACAACCTCCTCAGAGACCCGGGATTCGAAGATGCATACATCTCCGGGCGTGCCTTCCGCATGCTATGCAAGGCCCGGAGGTGACAGGGGCGCCACATATTTTCTTGACACAAGGGAACATCATGAAGGAAACCACTCCCTGCAGTCTGTTCACTCCCGGGAGAGGGCAAAGGCATCACACTCAGACTCTTCCCTTTCCAGGCTAAAGCTGGCTCATCATATGCCATATCGGTTTGGGCTAAATCTGATCCGGAAGAAAGACTGTCATATGTAACAATTCAGGATTCTGTCACGTCTTTATCCTAATAATGAGAATAAACAGTATGTCGAAATCGGTCTGGGCAGCTTCGGAAAGTCCAGGTTTGAACCGGACGGTGAATGGAGGCGCTACATGACATTCGTTTCGATATCCCGCAGACACACTTAAGTCGTTCAGAACCAACCTGACAATAAAAATGTCAGGTCAGGGTGTCGCATGGATCGATGATATGAAAGTTTTTGAAGAGAAACCCTGAATGAGAGCCTGGCTGTAACCTGAGGATGGAGCACCCGTTTGTTAATGCAGTGTTAATGAACCTGATGAGAATTGGAACTATCGTTTAACTGATTTACTTTTAATAGCCAAAATAAATAAATTATTGCCTGGCCATGTTAAAAAACCTTTTCAAGACTGCTATAAGACATATATTGAAGCACTTTGGCTACAGTATTCTGAATATCCTTGGTCTTACAATTGGGATTTCAAGCGCATTGTTTCTTATAATCTATGTTTCAGATGAAGTAAGTTATGACAGGTATCACGAGAAAGCCGACAGGATATACAGGGTTGAATCGAGCATCACCGAGCCTGATGATCATTTCAACTGGATAGTGGCACAGATCCCTTTTGGCCCCCAGGTGGTACAGGACTATCCTGAAGTTCAGTCATTTGTAAGGTTCATCAATATGCCGCGGGCTCTTTACAAATATGAAGACAAGGAATTCAATGAAGAAAATTTCTATTACGTCGATTCCACCCTGTTCGACATCTTTACATATAAGGTCATAAAAGGAGATGTTAAGAGTGCCCTTACCCGAGCCCAACAAGATCATCCTGACCGAGCGGATTGCGGCAAGGTATTTCGGGAATGCCGACCCGGTAGGAAAGACGCTCACTACCGGTACATCAACCTTTGAAGTTACAGGGGTTATCCAGGATATCCCGTTCAACTCCCATTTCAGGTTCGATGCAATAGCTGCACGGAATAACCTGCCAAAACAGATGGGCTCATGGGGCAATTTTGGAGTATATACCTACCTTCTGTTTCCCGAAAATTTCAATATTGGTCAGTTCGAGACAAAACTGAAGGGAATGTATGACCGCTATATGAAGCAGATATTCGGGCCGGTAAATATTAACATTGAATATAAGCTTGTACCAATAACCCGGATCCATCTCTATTCAACAAACGCAGGAGAGCCTGAACCGACGGGAAGCATAACATATGTGTACATTTTTGCAATCGTGGCCATTTTCCTGATCCTGATCGCGGCAATGAACTATATGAACCTTGCAACGGCCCGGTCGGCCAGCAGGGCACGGGAAGTAGGTATGAGAAAGGTATCCGGATCACAGAGAGGGCCCCTTGTGCTCCAGTTCCTTTCGGAGTCTGTTGTTTTTACCGCGATCTCGATCTACTAAGCCTGGCTGATCCTGATAATCCTGCTGCCAAAGTTCAACCTCCTGGCGGGTAAATCCTTCAGCCTGAATATTATTCACAGTCCTGCTGTACTGCTTGCCATGATTCTGTCATCCTGATTGTAGGGATACTCGGCGGAAGCTATCCTGCCTTTTTTCTCTCACGATTCAGTCCCACTGACAGTTCTGAAGGGAGAGATCACCCAGGGATCGGCCGGAAGCCTTTTCAGAAAGGTTCTGGTCGTCATTCAGTTCACTGTTTCTGTGGTTATGATAATCTGTACACTTGTTGTATTCGGGCAGCTGAATTATCTAAAGAACATGGATCAGGGATTTGATCAGAAGAATGTTGTTGACCCTGAGCTCAACGGGGGGATGCAGCGCAAGTACCCTGTTCTCAAGCAGCTTCTGCTCGATGATCCGCAGATCAAATATGTGACTGCCACAGATACTCCTGTGGGGGAAGGATCCGGCAAGCTGTTGTTCAATGTGGAAACAGATCAGGGTATGTCACAGAGAGGTGTCAATTATGCTGTTGTTGATCATGATTTCATAAAGGCACTCGGGATAAAAATAAAGACCGGTCGAGATTTTCAGCGGGATATGCCATCGGATACTCTGAGAAGCGTCATTGTGAATGAGACCTTTGTCAAACGCATGAACTGGGCGGATCCCATAGGGAAGAAAGTGGAGATCGGAGATACCAACACAGCTGCGCGCCAGGGTTATAGGGGTAATGAAAGATTATCACCAGACAGGAATGTACAATGAGATCGAATCACTGCTTCTTGCCAACAGGGTAATCAAATAATGTTGTCTATATAAAGTAGCCGGTGATAATATACAGCATACAATATAGTTTCATTGAAACAAAATGGAGGGAAGTATTTCCCGACCAGCCTTTTACCTATACTTTCTTTCTGAAAGGTTTAACAGGCAGTTTGAGGCAGATGAGAGACGGGGACTGATATTTACATTATTCACTGTTCTGGCCATCCTTATTGCATGCCTGGGTCTCTTCGGACTGGCTTCGTATACCGTTGAACAAAGGACAAAGGAGGTCGGAATAAGAAAAGTGTTCGGTGCCGATAATCAGACAATTCTTGCACTTATCTCCAGGGATTTTCTGATTCTCGTCTCAATTTCATACTTATTGCCTTTCCGCTTGCCTACTATTTTATGAGCAAATGGCTTGAAAATTATGTATACAGGAATAAGCTGGGAGCTTCCCTGTTTATTCTTTCGGCTGTTCTGACGATCTTTATCACATTTGTTACAATAAGCGTCAAAGCTTACCAGGCATCAGTTATGAATCCTGCACAATCGATAAAAACCCAATAGCAGAAGGAATAAGACATCCGGGAAAGCTCCTTCACATGCCCACTGCTGGCCGGACAAAATATGCATAATTAAAATCCAGGTATTGAAACCGGTGGAAACACGATTAAACAATAAAGTTTTATATTTTTATGGGATATTAATTCTGCCAAACCGGTTTAATTGTCTCGAAATGAAAAAACAATTTTCTTACTCATTATTGTTCTTGTCCGTTATCCAATGGGGTTGTTCTGCGACAAATGGAATACAAACTACAGGAACAATCCGGAACCACTGCGACAGCAATCCATATATAAGGCTGCCGCTTGGCAGTGTGAACCTACGGATGGCTCAGAGTCAAGCTGGAGGCAGAAGCCGCAGGACTTACAGGCAATCTTGATGATTTCTGGCCCGACCTTGTCAATTCAGCCTGGAAGGGAGGCGACGGAGAGGGATGGGAACGGGGCCCCTATTATCTTGACGGTCTTTTACCTCTTGCCTATCTGCTCGATGATGCACGGCTTAAGGAAAAGGTTAAATCATGGATAGAGCCTATAATTGCAAGCAGTACGATACAGGCTGGTATGGTCCATCAAAAAACCATGACCGCTGGCCCCTTTCGGTTCCAACAAGGTGCTTATGCAGTACTATGAGGCTACAGGCGACAAACGGGCTATGGATGTACTTATAAAATATTTCAGATATCTGCATGATACGCCTCCCGACTGGCCCCACAAGGACTGGAGGGGTGTAAGGGCTATGGAAAATGCAGTTACTGGATACTGGCTATACAGGCAAACCGGTGAAAATGGATACTTGAAACAATTGCATCGATTCAGAAAAACGGGGTGGACTGGACGAGCTTATTATGAAAAATTCCCCTGGGATTCTGCTGCCGCAGCAGATAAGAAAATACCTCATGATGGTACACCTGAAGGAATGACAGCTCATGGAGTTAATAATGCCATGGCAATTAAATATCCTGGCTTCTGGTACCAGCAATCAGGGGATCAGCGATTTATAGATGCCGTCTATCTCGGGGATCGAAAAATATGATAAGAACCACGGTCAGGCAGCCGGCAAGTTTTCAGCCGATGAACATCTTGCAGGGAACAGCCCTGCCCAGGGAACGGAGGTATGCACTGTTGTGGAATATATGTTTTCCCTTGAAGAACTTTATGAAATATTCGGCGACAACAGGCTGGCCGACAGGCTTGAATTGCTTGCCTACAATGCTTTGCCCGGGAGCCACCTCCGCCCGATATCTGGTCTCATCAGTATGATCAGCAATCCAACCAGGTTCTTGTTTCAGTTGCAAAAAGAGACTGGAGCTCAAATGATGATGATTCGAATATTTACGGGTTTATGCCGAATTTTGGATGCTGCCTGGCAAATATGCACCAGGGATGGCCCAAGTTTGTGGAAAGCATGTGGATGGCAACAAACGATAATGGGCTGGCCCTTGTTGCATACGGGCCCTCTATTGTGAAAGCAAGGGTAGGTAAAGGCAATGAGGTCATTATAACTGAAGAGACCGATTACCCATTTAACGGATAACGTCACTCTTACAATTGGTACGGATAAAGCGGTGAGATTTCCGATTGATCTGAGAATTCCCGGATGGGCCGATTCTGTAACTATAAAATATAAAAACAAAACACTGTTGCCAGGGGGGGATCTCATTTCAGGCTTATTGAGAAATGGAAAAATGGCGACAGATATCACATTGTGATCCCGATGGATGTCAGGACTGAGAAAGAGATATAATAATGCAATGTCCGTATCAGCGCGGGCCACTCTATTTTTCTCTACGGATAGATAAGGATTATAAAAGCATAAGGACAAGATTCGACAACTATTCGTACATGGGAAGCGTTGACTGGGAAATTGATCCAATGAGCACATGGAACTATGGACTTCTTATCGACAGGCATAATATTATGAGGGGAATTAACATATCCGAAAATTCCCCGGGCAAGTATCCTTTTGCTGACAAGGGCGATATGGTCTGGTCGGCAGATTCTGCCAGGTACTTGTCATGGACAGGTGAAGCGCCGCTTATTATGACTGCCAGGGGGATCAGGATCCAGGAATGGGGCACTTAAGGACAACTCTGCTGATGTACCTCCTCTTAGCCCTGTTAAGCCTGAGGGCGATCCGGAAATTATAGAGCCTGGTGCCCTACGGATGTGCTAAACTAAGGATCACTGAATTTCCTGTAATGGATATAATGCTTATGGAGGATGTTATGAAGCAGGGAAGCCACATAACCCATAGCCTTCAATGTGA
The DNA here is from genome assembly GCA_963756885.1 of uncultured Bacteroidales bacterium. GTDB lineage: Bacteria > Bacteroidota > Bacteroidia > Bacteroidales > VadinHA17 > LD21. The sequence goes on along the minus strand of CAVWPG010000016.1, from coordinate 870,363 downwards.
TCTGAAATGATTTACAGGTAGGTTTTACAAGTGTCCTTCCGGTTTTGCGGGTCAGATAGCAGCTGTTTTCTCCTTTAACCATTCTCTCTCATCTGGAGTAAGATGCGGCGCCAGCTTTTCATAAACTGTGGCGTGGTAATTATTCAGCCAGCCAATCTCTTTTCTTTCGAGCAATGAAATATCTATCATGACTTATCAATATATGCAAAGAGAAACTAGTTTCAAATTTCAGGAACTTCCCGAATTCAGTCTCCTCATCTTCATAGCAGAGATATCAGGTTTTCAGTCCTGATCCCATACTCCCCTTCCCTGTAAATTGCCGGCTCGTTTGAGATCAGCATCCCGGCTTCAATAACTGTTCTTGCCTCCGCTGCATTTCCCGGACTTATGCTCTGCGGACCTTCGTGGACATTGAGGCAAAACCCACTCCATGTCCGGTTCCATGTCCATAGTTAAGTCCATATTCCCATAATGATTTACGTGCTAGTATATCAAGTTGAATTCCTTTGTGCCAGCAGGTATTTTTACCATGGCGAGATCTATGTTGCCCTTGAGCACAAGTGTAAAATCCCTGATCTGCCCTGGTGTTGGCCTTCCAAGAGCAATTGTCCTTGTAATATCTGTTGTTCCGGTGAAATATTGGCCGCCTGAGTCTATGAGGAGTATTCCGCGTGGCTTCCAAGGTCTGCATCAGATTCGCTGTCGCAGAATAGTGTGGCAAAGCACCATGCTCATTATAGGCAACTATAGTTGAAAAGCTTGGTCCAAGGAAACCATCCTGTTCTGACCTGAAGCCTGTAAGCTTGTCTGCAAGAGAAGATTCAGTCAGATTAAGCACTCCCATGTTCTTCCCAAGCCAGAAGAAAAACTTTGTGAGTGCGATACCATCCTTTATCATGGCCTTCCCCAGATGTTCTCCGTTTCCGTCTTATTCTTTACAGCTTTCATTCTTGCGGGAATGCTGAAATCTTCAATAATTTTCATCCCCGCCGGTATTGCTGTGTAAAGGCTCGCTGAAGTCGATGCAGGAGAAATCGAGGATCGACGAGTCAGGCGGGAGGGAAGAAAGGATTGCTCCGGTCTCCTCATATGGCAGAATGACGATGCCGCTAATGTCAAATTCAGCTGCCAGCCTGAAGGGAATTTTGATTCCTCATCTAAAAAGGAGTACCTGATCATGGCCAATATCGCGAAGGATGACAGCAGCGGAGAGTACTTGACATCGTTTCCCCTGATATTAAGCAGCCACATTATATCATCAACTGAAGTAAGCAGATGATAATCAATGTCTCTGGTCTTCATTTGACTCCTTACACCGGCAATCTTGGCGCTCCTCTCCTTCCTGCATAAATGACCGGAAAATCAAACGCGGGTAAATCAGGCATTGGCGGTCTGTCAGTCCAGATAGGAGAAATCAGATCAATATCCGTAATGATATTTTATATTCTTATCCATCAAGTGACATCTCAATCCTTCTCATCCTTCCTATTGAAACTGTCCTTCCGTCAATGCCTGTTGTGCTTCCGTTACAGAGTTGGCCGACAGCCATCCATGTAATATCATTTCTGGCATCTGATGACGGGCTTCATAAATTCGAATCCTGAATCCTTAAGCTGTTCCGGGCCTGCACAAAATACCTTGAATCTGTCCATAAGCCTGCAAATGATCGGCTTATCACAAGAGTAGCTGCAGACCCTGTGAAGCCTGTTAGCCAGGGTATTATCCGCCAATGATCCGGAACATATTCTCCCAGGTTCGGATCTCCGGTTGGAATAATATAAAGATCAATATGTTTCTCCTGCCATGGCTTCACGAAGATGAAGCCAGTCTGGCAGTATAAATTATTCATTTCTGTAAATGAAAAACTGACACTTACAAATTCTTCACCTCATTGACAAGGCTTTGAAGAGTGGCCTTGGCATCACCGAACAGCATTCTGGTCTTACTGTCATAGAAAAGCATGTTCTCGATTGCAGCATAACCCTTTCCCATTCCTCGCTTCATGACAATTATATTTTTTGCATCCCTGGCTTTTATGATAGGCATTCCATATATCGGACTTGAAGGATCATCCTCCGCAGCAGGATTTACGACATCATTTGCACCAATGACAACAAGAACGTCGGTATTTGGCAGATCAGGATTTATCTCATCGCTTTCGATAAGCTGCTCATAGGGAACATCCGCCTCCGCCAGCAATACATTCATATGCCCCGGCATTCGTCCGGCAACGGGATGGATTGCATATTTCACCTCCACCCCCTTTTCCTCGAGCAGTTTATCGAGCTCATGGCATATATGCTGTGCCTGTGCCACTGCCAGGCCATATCCCGGAACTATTACAACCTTGCGTGAATATGCTCAGAAGAACGGCAGCATCCGAAAGTGAGATCTCCTTTACAGATCCCGGCAATATTTACTGCACTCTGACCACGCTCCGCCGAATACTCCGACAATTACATTCAAAAGCGAACGGTTCATCGCCTTGCACATAAGAATGGTAAGGATCGTTCCTGCCGATCCTACAAGAATCCCTCCGGTAAGCATAGCCTGGTTATTATACAGAAAACCTCCCATAGCGGCGGCAACGCCGGTAAATGAGTTAAGCAGAGAAATAACGACAGGCATATCCGCTCCTCCTATTGGCATGACAAAAGAACACCGTATATCACCGAAATGCAAAATATAAGATAAACATAAGGGGTCAGTACGGCAGAGGACTCTACATGCCGTGTCATAATAAATACGATCAACCCATCAGTACTGCCAGTATTGTCAGGTTAACGTATTTCATCGCCTTTATTCTCATATCCCCTATCCAGCCGTCGAGCTTGCCGAAAGCTATCATACTGCCTGCCCATGAGACCGTTCCTATCATCAACCCCAGCAGGATTGCAAGCACCTCTCCGTTAGCCATCCCGCTTTTTGCTATCAGTTCGGGGCTGATATGAGGAAATTCCAGTCATTGAAATAAGAGCTGCCGCCGCTCCCCCCATACCGTTAAAGAAGGATACCAGCTGTGGCATGGCAGTCATTTTGACTTTTTGGCTATAAACCACCCGATTACTGTTCCGATGCAATAGCTGCCAGGATAAGGGGCAGATTACCAATTGGCTTTCCATCCTTCTGATGGAGCAAGATTGTTGCCACTATTGCCAATCCCATCCCGAAAGCAGCAAGTATATTTCCTCGCCTGGCCTTTAGTGGATGGCTTAACATTTTCAGTCCGATAATGAAAAGTACTGAGGCAACTAAATATGTAATCTCCAGAATCGGAGAGACCAGCTGAAAAATGGGACATATCATTCATTCTTCCGATATTTTATAATATTCCGAAGGTAGGATTATTTCTTCTTTTTAAACATTTCGAGCATCCTGTCTGTGACCACAAAGCCGCCAACCACGTTAAGGGTACCCAAGATTACCGCCAGGAAACCAAGCACTTTGCTGCCGGTTGTATCAGCATGCCCGAGGACAATTATTGCACCAATGATGACCACTCCATGAATTGCATTTGCACCAGACATCAGGGGCGTATGCAATATCGCAGGAACATTGCTGATAACCTCGATACCCAGAAATATTGAAAGGATGACTATGAAAATAGCCTCTCTGTGCAGCAGGAAGAATCTAAGAATATTTTCCATGATATGTATTAATTTATATTTAGCAATTGTTTTACCCTTTGTCCAACATATTCCTTCATATGTACAGCAATTGTTCCCTTTATGATTTCATCTTCCATGTTAAGATTCAGATTTCCCGTCCCTATCTACCATTATCTTCAAACAGGTTGATCACATTTGTGCCGAACATTTTGCTTGCATCGCTCGGCATTTCAGAAGGATATTCCGTTTTGCCGATTATGCTGATGCCATTGACGACAATATTCCTTCTCGGATAAGTCAGTTCGCAATTTCCCCCGGATGATGCTGCAAGGTCAACAATTACGGATCCCGGTTTCATATTTTGTACAGTCTCCTTGGGGATAAGTACCGGCGCCTTTTTGCCCGGTATCTGTGCCGTGCTGATAATCACATCTGCAGCAGCCGCCCTTTGCTGATTAGTTCCTGTTGTTTCTTCCGGAACTCGTCTGTCTGTTCAACCGCATAGCCTCCTGCAGCAGAATCCTCCTTTGCTCCTTCCACCTCAATAAATTTTCCGCCGAGGCTCTTAACCTCCTCCCTCACAGCTGACCTTACATCGAATACCTCAACGACAGCACCAAGCTTCCGGGCAACAGCAAGTGCCTGCAATCCGGCCACCCCTGCACCAAGTATCAAGCACTCTTGCAGGCTTGATTGTACCGGCAGCAGACATGAACATCGGAAAGAAGCGTGGCAATCTGGCAGCAGCCTCGAGCACAGCCTTATAGCCTGACACTGTAGCCATTGAAGAGAGAATATCCATTGATTGTGCCCGCGTGGTGCGCGGAACCAGATCAAGTGCCAGCAGAGTAAGTCCCTTCAGTCTTATGGATTCGAGCCATCCGCTGTTTTCCGTCGGGTTGAGTATTGAACAGAGCACCTGCCCTTCCCTGAATGATTTGATATCCACCGCTGTGAGAGGATTGACTGTGAGCAGTATGTCGGCTTTTGAAATTATTTCATTCCGTTCTGCGACTGCAGCTCCGGCCCCGATATATGAGCCATCGGTAGCATAGGCCTTTTCTCCGGCATGCTGCTCGACAAGGACTTCTACGGCCATTTTTTTCAGAATCGAAACCTCACCCGGGAGCATGGCCACCCTGTTTTCATTTTCCGGTTCCCTGAGAATCCCTAAGATCATATTCAGTGCGTTTAGAATTTAAATTGTAAAACGGACACAATATAGTAAACATTAACTTATTATCTTACAGCAGGGTAAATCTTATTAACTGTCTGCAAAACTGGCTTGCGGGTAAATTGCCGATTTATTTCCCGAAAAAGGTCCTGAGCCAGAATTTATATGATTCGTTTCTTACATAAATCGCTTTTGGTCCGCCCCAGCCATGGCGCCCGTCAGGATACAGCATGAATTCAAAGCTCTTTCCTTCATCCTCCATTTTTGATATAAGGTAGATTGAATTCTGCATATGTACATTGTCATCCATATCTGCATGATACAGATACATATAGCCCTTGAAATTTTTTACATATGTAAGGGCAGACCCATTTTTGTAGCCATCCGGGTTATCCTGCGGGGTATCCATATACCTTTCGGTATAGATGTTGTCGTAGAGCCTGTAGTCAGTTACAGGCATTCCGGCGATCCCGTGTGTCCAGTAATCAGCGCCCATTGTCAGGGCAAGGCAGGTCATATATCCTCCGTAAGAAGTACCTGTGATCCCTATCTTTGTGCTGTCAACGAAAGGTTTTGTCCTGAGCCATTTGACAGCATCCTCGTAATCAAGGATTTCCCATTTCCCCAGATTCCTGTAGAGCCAGTCCATCCCCTTCATCCCGAACTGGCCTGAGCCACGATGGTCGACTGTAAAGGTTATGATGTCGTTCAGGGCATACCATGAGGGACTGTTCCCCTGCCAGGCATCGCTCACATTCTTCGCACCCGGCCCCCCGTAAATTGTGAATACTACCGGATATCTCCTGGAGGGATCAAACCTCACAGGGTAGGTTATAATTGCGGGCATATTGAAAAGCCCGTCGGATGTCATGATCTTAACCATCTCTGCCTTTGAGAGATCCGGCTGTTCCGCAGCCTGGTTTCTGAAATTGTGGATTTCCCGTATTGCCTTTCCCTTCCTGTCAAGCAGGAGGATGGATCCCGGGTCCGACACACTGCTCCATGTGTCGGTCATATAATTGCCTTTTGGTGAGATATTCACGATATGGGTGCCTTCACCTGAAGTCAGCTGCACAAGTCCATTGCCATCCAGACCGACCCTGAAAAGATGACTCTCCGTCGATTCCGTGCCGGTTGCGTAAAAATATATAAGCTTTGCATCTTCATCAACCCTTTCTACGGAGGTTACCATAAAAGGCAGATCGGTAAGCTGCTTCATCTGTTCTCCATTCCATCCGCAGAGATAGAGATTATGCCAGTCGTTCCTGGGGCTTCTTACAATGTATCCTGCACCACTCTTCAGCACATAAATATCCTCGAAGAATTCCACCCATGTCTTCCTGTTTTCGGTATAGATTGTTTTGAAATCGCCTGATCCCGGATCAGCCAGGATAATATTGAGCTCATTCTGATCGCGGTTAACTACCTGGACCGCAATCCGCTTGCTGTCGGGTGTCCAGAATGGCCAGGCTATATACTGATCGACGCTGTAATCCGTTTTGATCCATGTTGTCTTACCCGATGAGAGGTCGGCAATTCCCATCTTCACCCTTGGATTGGGATCTCCCGGCAGAGGATAGGGTGTTGCCTCTATCCGCCCGTGCAATCCATCCGGCTCATCCAGCCTGTTAAGGGTAAATACGGGCACATCCGACTCATCCGTCCTGAGATATGCCAGCTTTGTTCCGTCAGGTGACCACCAGAATGCTGCATAATGGCTTGGCCTCCCCAGGATCTCCTCATAATAGACCCAGGAGGCATACCCGTTATAGACCTTACCGGAAGCGTCGAAGGTAAGCCTGGTCTCCTTCCCGCCTTCAAGATCATACCAGTAAAGATCCTTATTCCTTGTATAGGCTATCTTTTTGCTGTCGGGAGAGTAGCGGACATTCACCTCTGGGACACTGTCGCCCGTGAGCCGCTTCATGATCCTGTCGGCTGATGTAAAGAGAAAAAGATCATTGTCCTTAACAATGATCATGCTTTTTGAATCGGGACTTATCATGTCGGACAGTGACAGGGACTGTACCTTCTGGCAGCATCCTGGCAAGGGCTTCACCGGCGGAAGGTTCAGGGGTGAAGGCCGATCCCCTTGCCAGTCTTCACGTCAATGCTCCTGGTTACAAGCTTATTATCCTTGTCGGGAGACCTGAAGAAAAAGTGTGTATCGTCGGCCCAGCCTGTTACCGATATCTGATTCCCTCCCCTGCGGGGCCTCTGGGCATCAGCTGTGCCGGAATACAGTGCGGACTGTAGAAGTATAATGCAGATTACTGACTGAAGAATGGTTACTCCTTTCATAAATTATTGATATTAAATTTTGATTAGCATGAAACAGGGAAGCAAAAATAAGAAAATTTTCCCTCTGTTCCTCCCTGCTGATTAAGATCATCTCCTCTATCCCGCACTACGTCCAGAAATCAAAGTAATTTAGAACAATTTTAAACTTGTGTTATTTTATTAACAATGTTATATTATTAACAATTTATTATTTACTTTTGCATCCGTAATGATATGGATTTTGATTTGAAATACTAATTACAATACAATAGATCAGTTGGTTATAAAAATATGAAGATTAAAGATATAATTGGACTTGTGGACGGAAAGGTGTTCTGCTGTGAAGACAGGCTCGACATTTCCTTCGAATATGCCTTTGCATCCGACCTGATGAGCGATGTTCTGACAGTTGAAGAAGGACAATATGCTGCTGATAACGGGACTGGCGAATATGCAGACTATCAGGACATCAGAAATGTCAGACATCAACTGTATAATTTAGCGCGCGACAAAAGGATTGGTGAAGAGATGATTTCGCTGGCAAGAGAGAACAACATGACTCTGATCGGCAGCCCCACATTCTCTTTTCCATATATCGGGTGAGCTTTACAAAGCAGGCATTAAATCGGTTTTCTGGCAGATGCAGTTAAAACACAAAATAGAGGGAGGCGATTTTGCCAGTGCGGGGAAAGTGGCAAGTGCGGTGAAGAAAATTCTCCGCCAGCTGAATATCGACCACTCGGTTTCGAAGAGGGTTGTGATTGCACTTTATGAGGGAGAGGTAAATGTTGTGGCCCATGCCTATTCAGGGATTGTGAACATAGCGATTGACGAATCCGAGATAAGGATAACAATTTCCGACAAGGGCCCGGGCATTCCCGACATTGAGAAAGCCATGGAGGAAGGGTTCTCAACAGCAACTCCTCAGGTAAGGGAGATGGGATTCGGTGCAGGAATGGGCTTGTCCAACATGAAAAGAAACAGCGATATAATGAATATAACGAGCACGGATGGCTCAGGGACCGTTGTCGAGCTCGTAAATTATATAAGGCCAAATGAGTGAGGTGAGCAGCGTAACGGATTTTCATCATGCCCTTACAGTGATAGGTGAAAGGTGCACAGGATGCACTCATTGCATGACTGTTTGTCCGACCCAGGCCATAAGGATAAGGAACGGAAGGGCAATAATTATGGCAAACAGGTGTGTCGACTGCGGAGAATGCTATAAGGCCTGCCCTGTCTCAGCCATTTCCGTTGGACAGGATGATCTGGAACTGATCCACAGATATCCTGTCAGGGTAATTCTCATACCCAGCGTTTTAATCGGACAATTTCCAAGGAGGATAAGCACATCGGGCATTTACAAGGCGCTCAGGGAGATAGGCTTTACACATGTTTATGAAGTTGAAAGCAGCGTCGATATGGTTATACGGGCAGGCAGGCAGTATATGCACGAACACAAGGACCGGCCTATGATCTCATCTTTCTGCCCGGCCGTAATACGGCTGATCCAGGTCAAGTTCCCCCTGCTTGTAGGCAACATAATGAAGATCAATCCACCTATCGACATAACTGCATTGTACTACAGGGAGAAGCTCAGGCAAAGCGGCATCCCTGCAGGGCAGGTCGGGATTTTTTATGCTACGCCCTGTGCCGCCAAGATTGCAGCGGTAAAAAGCCCTATTGGAGATACGGAATCAGCAGTGACAGGGGTAATAAATATCAACACACTCTATAACAGGATACTGAGATTCCTGACGCGCAAATATACCGAGACCGATTCCCCGGTGACCGATGAATACCTCTCCTCAAGGGGGATCCAGTGGAGCCTTACAAGGGGGGAGACAGACCATTTCAGCGGACGGGCACTGGCAATCGACGGGATAAAAAACGTGAACGAATTCCTTGAAAACCTCGAAAATGGAAAGCCTGACAATATTGATTTCCTCGAGCTAAGGGCATGTGACGAGGGCTGTGCAGGAGGGATCCTGATAAGCGGAAACAGGTTCCTTACAGTTGAGCGTCTTAAAAACAGGGCCAGGGAGTATATGTCGAGGGAAGATGACCGCAGCATCAGGATGGATGAGAAGCTGCTCGATCTGAACAGGTATGGGTTCCTTGGGAATATAGAACCCAGGCCGGTCGCACGGCTCGACAGTGATATCCCGACTGCAATAAGAAAGATGGAAAGGAAGCGGCGCCTGATGTGCTACCTTCCAGGGTTTGACTGCGCCGCGTGCGGAGCTCCCGACTGCCAGACACTCTCGGAGGATATAGTCAGGGGCGAGGCCCAGATCTCGCACTGTATTTTCATGCAGCAGCAGATGATCAGGCAGAATCTCCTCAGCATGAGCCATGCCGCAAGGATAACGGAAAATATCTGGGGAGCTGAAAGGCTTGATAAAAACTGCAATAAACCTGGAGCAGAAGATGAAAATAACTGATATCATAGAAGCACTGGATCTTAAGCAACTGGCCGGCGGGGCCGGAATGGCACAGGAAGTAACCGGGGGTTATGTCTCCGACCTCCTGAGCGATGTGATGGGACATGCAAAAGAGGGACAGCTCTGGATCACTCTCCAGACCCACCCGAACATAGTTGCAATTGCAGCCCTCAAGGACCTTGCAGGTATAATCATTGTAAGGGGACTTGTTCCCGAGACAGATACGATGGGAAAAAGTAATACTGAAAATATTCCGCTCCTGTCGACGGAGCTGGATACCTTCACAATTACCGGACGATTATTTGAACTGCTGAACAGAAAATGAAAAATTTCCGGGCCGATCTGCATATTCATTCCACCCTGTCACCATGCGGGGATCTTGATATGCACCCGGCCGGCATAGTTTCGGAAGCCGTGAAAAAGGAGCTCGATATTATCGGGATGACCGATCATAATACAACCCGCCACTGTGCCCTGATCTCAAAACTGGCTTCCGAAAAGGGCATTTATGTACTGAAGGGGGCCGAGGTAACGACAAAAGAAGAGGTGCATTGCCTAGCGTTCTTTGATAAAACTGATGAACTGAGCGAGTTTCAGGATTTCCTTGACAGAAGCCTGCCCGACATAAGAAATAACCCTGAGATCTTCGGGTACCAGGTGCAGTGCGACGAGGATGAAAATATCGTATTTGAAGAGCCCCGACTGCTTTTGAGTGCTATCGTAAAATCAATTGAAGAGGTTGGAGCGGTGGTCCGTTCCCTCGGCGGACTATTCATCCCCGCACATGCAGACAGGCAGAGATACAGCATACTGAGCCAGCTGGGATTTATTCCCGTGGACCTGGAGGCCGATGCACTTGAAATATCGGCAACTGCGAACCCCGTGGAGTTCGTGAAAGCTGCCCCCGGATCCTCGAGGTTCCCTCTCATAAAATCGAGTGATGCCCATATTCTTGAAAACATCGGACTGGCGGTTACAATTTTCCGGATGGAGGGTCCTTCATTCTGCGAAATACGGATGGCACTGAAAGGTGAAGGTGGAAGGAGGGTTACAGCGGGATGAAAACACTTGCGCTTAATATACTCGACATTGTCCAGAATTCAATAAGGGCCAGGGCGGATCTCATCTCGGTCGACATCCGGGAGTATATATCCAGCGATCTGTATGAAATAAAAATAACCGACAATGGCAGCGGGATACCGGATGAGATGATCGGCACGGTAACAGACCCGTTTGTGACAACAAGGACAAGGAGAAGGATGGGACTCGGGCTTTCGCTTCTTAAATTCCATGCCGGCATTGCAGGCGGAAGCATGAAGATCAGCAGCAGGCAGGGCGTTGGCACGGAGGTAACAGCTTCCATGTCATACAGCCACCTCGACAGGCAGCCCCTTGGAGACATGACCGGGGTGCTGATGATGCTGATTGCTTCGAATCCGGGAACAGAATTCTGCTACAGCCACAGCACAGACAAGGGAAGCTACTCGTTCAGCACCGCCCTGGCAAAGGTGTATCTCGGGATCAGTGATCTTGGAGAAAAGTTGCTCCTGGACGATCTGCGGGAAATGACAAATGAAAATCTCAGGAACATTGAAGCCTCAGGCTTACAGTTTGATACAGCATTATAGCTTTATTGTGAACAGAAACATATATTGAATAAATTTAATGAGCAGACAGCTTATAAAACTGCCCAGGTATAATAAACAACTTAATTAACTAAAGAATGTCAAAAATCACATCGTTAGCGGATCTGAAAAAGAAACGCGATGAATTGAAGGGAGGTCTTGACGTAAGGGTCAGGGCAAGTGATCCGGATAGTGTCGTCCAGATCAAGGTCGCAATGGCAACATGCGGCATAGCTTCAGGAGCAAAGAGCGTCATGGAGTTTTTCCTCGAGCAGCTCGACAGAAGGAATATTGCAGCTGTTGTGACTCAGACGGGCTGCATGGGCTATTGCTATGCAGAACCTACGATAGAGGTCAGGCTTCCGGGGCAGGACCCCGTGGTATACGGCTTCGTCGATCTTAAAAGGGCTGACCAGATTATCGAGAAATATATAAAGACAGGGGAGCTGGTTGATGGTATAATCCCTGTCAATTACCAGACTATTGATTTTAAAGAATAAGGAGGAAAGATTATGTCAAAATACAGAATGCATCTCCTTGTATGCGGCGGAACAGGGTGCCATGCGTCGGAAAGCGATGCACTCGTCTGTAACCTGAGGGACGAGCTCGAGGCGAAGGGATTGAATGATTCGGTGCAGGTAATTCTAACAGGATGCTTCGGATTCTGCGAAAAAGGTCCGATTGTCAAGGTTATGCCCGATAACACCTTTTATGTGCAGGTTAAGCCTGAGGATGCCCAGACCATCGTTGAAGAGCACATAATCAAAGGGCGCAGGGTTACCCGCCTGCTCTATAAGGATCCTGCCAGCAGTGAGCTTATTGCAGACTCCAGGCATATGGATTTCTTCAAGAAACAGCTCAGGATCGTACTACGCAACTGTGGGTTCATCAACCCTGAGAATATTGACGAATATATTGCCCGTGATGGCTACCAGGCCCTTGGAAAGGTGCTTACCGAAATGACCCCTGAGCAGGTCATTAAGGAGGTGAGGGAATCAGGACAGAGAGGCAGAGGTGGTGGAGGCTTTCCTACCGGGCTTAAATGGGAGATTGCAAGCAGGAACAAGGCTGACCAGAAATATGTTGTATGCAATGCCGATGAAGGTGATCCGGGTGCATTCATGGACCGTTCCGTTCTTGAAGGCGATCCGCATTCTGTTCTTGAAGCCATGGCAATATGCGGATACAGCATAGGCGCTTCGCACGGACTTATATATATCCGTGCCGAATATCCTCTGGCAATAGAAAGGCTTAAGATCGCCATCAGGCAGGCCAGGGAATATGGCTTGCTGGGCAATGATATTTTCGGCACCGGCTTTGCATTCGACATCGAATTGCGCTATGGAGCAGGGGCATTTGTCTGCGGCGAGGAGACGGCGCTCATTCACTCGATGGAAGGGCTGAGGGGCGAGCCTACAATAAAGCCTCCGTATCCTGCCGAATCGGGATATCTTGGCAAGCCCACCAATGTTAACAATGTGGAGACCTTTGCAGCTATCCCGGTCATTATTCTGAAGGGAGCCAAATGGTTCAGCAGCATTGGGACCGCGAAATCTAAGGGAACGAAGGTTTTTGCCCTGGCAGGAAAGATCAACAATGTCGGACTTATAGAAGTTCCGATGGGGACAACCCTGCGTGAGGTAATATTTGAAATTGGCGGTGGCATCAGGTTCGGGAAAAAATTCAAGGGGGTTCAGACCGGAGGGCCATCCGGCGGCTGTCTTTCAGAGAAGCATCTCGACACACCGATCGATTTTGACAATCTTATCGCTGCCGGTTCGATGATGGGATCGGGCGCAATGATAGTCCTCGACGAGGATGACTGCATGGTATCAATGGCGAAATTCTTCCTGGAGTTTACAGTTGAGGAATCGTGCGGCAAGTGTGCTCCCTGCAGGATAGGAAACAAAAGGCTGCACGAGCTTCTCGGGCAGATCTGTGAGGGCAAGGCAAGCCTCTCCGACCTTGACCGGCTGAAGAATATGAGCCTGGTGATCAAGGATACAGCACTTTGCGGTCTTGGACAGACCTCACCTAACCCTGTTCTTTCCATGCTCGAGAACTACCACGACGAATATGTGGCCCACGTTACAGACAAAAAATGCCCGGCGGGGCAATGCAGGAGCCTCATGGAGTATATCATCAACGGAGAGAACTGTGTCGGCTGCACAGCCTGTGCGAGGGTTTGCCCTGTAAATGCGATCACTGGCGAAAGGAAAGAGATCCATCACATCAATCCCGACATCTGCATCAAGTGTGGTGCATGCATGGAAAAGTGCAAGTTTGATGCAATATTTATCAGTTAATCAGAAAATAATGGAAACAATAAAGCTTACTATTGACAATAAGGAGATTGAAGTACCAAGGGGTACTACTATATATAAAGCTGCCAGGGAGCTGGGTATCGATATCCCCACCCTTTGCTACATGGACCTGCATGATCTCAATATAGAGAACAAGCCTGGCGGCTGCAGGATATGCGTGGCTGAGGTTCAGGGCAGGAAGAACCTGGCTCCGAGCTGTTCGACCAACTGCGAGGAGGGTATGGTTGTAAAAACACATACAACAAGGGTCCTGAATGCAAGGAGAACAGTTATGGAATTCATATTGTCAGACCACCCCAAGGATTGCCTCATATGTGCCAAATCAGGAAACTGCGACCTGCAGGATATGTCGCACAGGCTTGGAATCAGGGAGATTCCAGGTGCCGGGTATGCCGCCATGTCGACCTACAGGAAGGATACATCGCCCTCAATAATACGTGATCTTGATAAATGCATTATGTGCAGGCGCTGCGAGACGATGTGCAATGAAGTCCAGACCGTCGGTGCCCTTTCTGCCGTAAACCGCGGGTTCATGTCGACCGTTGCCCCGGCATTCGAACAGAATCTCGAACATTCAAGCTGTACATATTGCGGTCAGTGCGTTGCCGTATGTCCCACAGGAGCACTCACTGAGGTGAATCATGTGCCACAGGTACTCAGGGCCCTGGCTGATCCCACAAAGACAGTTGTTGTTCAGACAGCTCCTGCAGTCAGGGCCGCCCTTGGCGAGGAGTTCGGACTTGCCCCTGGCACACTTGTCACAGGTAAAATGACTGCTGCGCTCAGGGTTCTGGGCTTTGATTACGTTTTCGACACCGATTTTGCAGCAGACCTTACAATAATGGAAGAAGGGACTGAGCTGCTCGACAGGCTGGCCAGGCACCTTAAAGGCGACACATCAGCAAGGATCCCCATCCTTACCTCCTGCTGCCCGGGCTGGGTAAACTTTTTCGAGTACTATTTCCCCGACCTCAAGGATGTTCCCTCCTCAGCAAAGTCACCACAGCAGATGTTCGGCTCAATAGCCAAATCGTATTTCGCTGAAAAGATCGGCATCGATCGCAAGGATATGGTTGTTGTCTCAATAATGCCCTGCCTTGCAAAAAAATATGAATGCCAGAGAAATGAATTTTCGGTAGATAATAATCCTGATGTTGATTATTCAATATCGACGAGGGAACTGGCCTCTTTCATCAAGCAGGCCAACATTGACCTGAAAAACCTCCATGACGAGGAATTTGATGCACCTCTTGGCGAATCGACAGGGGCAAGCGTCATATTCGGAGCCACGGGCGGCGTAATCGAGGCTGCCTGCCGTACAGCCTACGAAGTCTACACGGGGAAAAAACTTGCAAGGATAGACTTCACAGAGCTCAGAGGCATGGAAGGTGTGCGCTCTGCCACGATCGACTTCGACGGATTGCCCCTGAACATAGGCATTGCCCATGGTCTTGGAAATGCAAGGAAGCTTCTCGATGATGTGAGATCAGGCAAGTCGCAGTTTCACGCGATAGAGGTAATGGCCTGTCCTGGTGGCTGCATAGGAGGAGGAGGACAACCCCTGCATCACGGCAATTCAGATATAATAAAGGCAAGAGCTGCCGCCATTTATGCTGAAGACAGGAAGAAGCCCATCAGGAAATCGCATGAAAACCCGTTCATAATCAAGCTTTACAATGAGTATCTGGGCAAACCGGGAAGCGAAAAGGCCCACCACCTTCTGCATACGCACTATTTCGACAAGCAGAAGAAAGTAATAATAAAAAAATAATACAATATCCGACAATAATAAAACTACAGCCATGTCTCATATAAAAATTGAATTAAGAAAAGACGATGTTGATTTTATAAAAGGGGTATGCGATTCCTTCAACAAAGATCCCCAGGAGCTCATTAATGTTCTGCATGCCTGCCAGGAGCATTTCGGATACCTCCCGGCAGAGGTTCAGGAAGTTGTGTCAGAAGGCCTGGGTTTACCTGTTTCAAGGATCTACGGGGTCGTTACATTTTACTCATTCTTCACAATGACCCCCAAAGGAAAGAATCCTATCAGCATATGCCTGGGAACGGCCTGCTATGTAAGGGGAGCCGAAAAGGTGCTCGAGGAATTCAAGAAGGAGCTGGGGATACAGGTAGGCCAGACCACAAGCGACAATAAATTCTCATTATCCAGCCTCAGATGTGTCGGAGCATGCGGGCTTGCTCCCGTTGTGCTTGTGGGTGACAAGACATACGGAAGGGTTGCCCCCGATGATGTAAGAAATATACTGAAGGAATATGAATAGCGTCCAGCTGTCTCAGAATCTTTTCCTTAGCTGAAGATAGAGCTGGTGGTATTTGTATGACTGTTCGAGCGTCCCCTCATAGCTGGCACCAAAGGAGAGCTTTCCGGGAAACAGCCAGTAAAGGTTCACTTCGCCGATATGCTGAATATCCTTCTGCAGGCTCTCCGGCAGAGTATAGTCCACATAGCGGTAGCCGAGGCTTGTCTGCAACCTGTCCCTGAAAAAATCGCGCGAAAGGTTGAGACCGTAAATCTTGCCGGTCATGTAGCTCGATTCCATGTAGGTACCTGACAGTGTGGCTGCAATGCCTGTCCCGGGAATATTGCTGTATGTAAGCCATCCATTTATATTCCTGGAGGGGTGCGGATCTGATTTCAGGAAGCGGTATCCACCCTGGAGGCCGAAGGTAAGCTCCCGTGTGAAGCGGTAGCTTGCCTGGAGCCTGAATCCCTGGCGCATTTCAGTCTCCATAAGCCTGTCAATGAATGTTTTGTACGTCTCATAATAAATTATGTTCTTTCGTGCATCGTACGATCCCGATACTGAAAGCTTGTCAGAAAACCGGTACCGCAGCGACAGGTACATGCCTGTGGGATCGAAGCCATTGGTGGCTTTTTCAGTATGATTGACAGTATCTACCTTTAGCTGGTACAGGTCGACTTCAAAAGTGCCAATGAAATAGAGGTTCTTAACTAAAGAATTGGAGTGCTGGAAATACAGGAATCTCCTGTCAATATTCGATCCGTTCATCTGCTGCATGAAGGCTGCTGAGCTTTCACTGAAGGAGCCCTGCTTGCGTGTCGAGTATCCGAGATATCCTCCAAACTGCAGGAGATCCTTGTTAAAGCCATAATCGGTATAGTCAGGCCTGGTACCTGCCAGTGCTCCAACCGAAAATCCACCGAACGCCTTTTCAGCCTGAAGGCCGTCCGCAGCCCCGATATTTGATAGTTTCGGGTTAATGCGCCGGCCGATGCTTATCCTGGTGGTTTTGTCAGGATCATAGATGAGGGCCAGGTCAAAAATCTTCAGGGCGCTGAAAATATCGTTCTTTACTGTATTCCACTCTCCTGTCTTATACCTGAACGACATGTAGCTCTCAACTGAGAATTTTGAATTGGCAATATTCCTGGCATCAAGCGAAAGAGTATAGCGGAATCTCTGGGAATTGGATGCCGGTGTATTTGAGAAATCAGAGTATGAGCTTGCCGATATGTTTCCGCTGATATGTTGCTTAAGTTCACCCGTTTTGGCAGAGGATGCCGAAGACTGAGTGACTTGCCCGGCATTTGCCGGTGGTTGGGCTGCTGTTTCGGAAGCTGCTGCAGCCTCACCTTTAACCGGGATCTTAACACGTGCGGTCACAAGATCAGCAACCGCTGGCTTCGCAGGTGGAATGGCAGTGCAGACGCATGAGAGTGATGACAGGTTATCGACAACAAGTACAGGCACAAGGGAGGCTCCCGATTTTGCGAAGAGGGTATCGCCGGCTGTGATCCCTGCCGTTGACCTGAATTTTACATAGACATTCCTTGTGCTGGTAAAGGAAACCTGTCCCGTTATGCTTCCATCCTGCTGACCATTCAGGTTCACCAGAAGAATAAATGAAAATACTATGATAAGATATTGCTTCATAATCCTGATTTAATCTCCGCTTCCTGTCGGATGACAATTATAGCACTGTGCATTTGTATAATTTTTTCCCCTGTGAGCATCGGCATGACATCTAATGCAATCGAATGTTGTATAGTCATCCGGATTTGTATGGCAGTCGGTACAAAGATCCCACTTTCCCCTGTGCCTGCCTGAAAAGATCGGGAAGAACTGACTGTCGTGCTGTTCATATTTTGAGGGTTTCCACCCCGGAGCCAGGGAATGGCACTGGGCGCAGGCCGTTGAAAAGCCAAGCGTCTGGTGTGCCGGCGATGTTGTGCTGTTGTAGTCAGCCAGGTGACATGACACGCAATCGGTACTCAGGCCTGAATAGCCGGTACCTGTATGGCAGGCCGCGCATGCGAGACCCGAGTGTCCGAGGCTAAGGGGGAAGAAGGCATGATTGAAGTCCGCCCCTGTCCAGCCGAACGACCTGACCGAATGACATGTTGAACATTCCTGCGAAAACCCTGCCTCCGCATGGTTTGGATTTGTGGTTGAGACATAATCGCGGAGGTGGCAATCGATACAGTTAATTCCAGGCACATCAAACCTTACAAAAGATTCAGACTTGTGGCACTCGATACAGTCAGCAGTCCTGTGGGCTCCCAGAAGGGGGAACCTGCTCATCTGATGCATTCCGGTGATATTGCTGACAAGCCATGATCCGGAATTATGGCAGCGGTCGCAGCCAGCTCCTGTAGTACCCTGGTGTACATCGGCATGACATTCGCTGCAAGCCGGCCTGGCTTCGGAAAAAACAAGCGAAGAGTGGCATTGCCTGCAATTAACGAGAACATGCTGGCCAGTGAGAGCGAAACCGGTCGAATTATGATCAAACGAATATACAGTGCTGTCAAGCTGCCATCCCTTCGAACTATGGCACTTGCTGCAACTGACCCTGAAATCCGCACCGTGCGGCGATTCGGTTTTCTGGCCCGTCAGGACCAGGTAAAGAAAATAGATCAAAAGTGAAAGAATTCGCATCCGGGGGTTCCTGTTAAATTATAATCATATTCCTTTTACCTGCATCTCAATAGTTGCTCATCAGCTCATTACCCTGTATTGCTAATCCGATGTTCCCTGCGGGTGGCAGTTGTAGCACTGTGCGTTTGTATAATTCTTCCCGCTGTGCGCATTGGCATGGCAGGTTATACAATTGAACGAGGAGTAATCGGCAGGATTGGTATGACATTCACTGCATTCCGACCATTTACCCCTGTGCCTGCCCGAGTAAATCGGGAAGAACTGTGCATCATGCTGGGTATAGGACGCGGGGGTCCATCCGGGATTGGTTGTATGACACTGTGTGCATATAGTTGAAAAAGCAAGAGTCTTATGACTGGGGTTGGTGGTGCCGTTGTAATCCGATGTATGACAGGCATAGCAGTCGGTAGGGGTGTTAGTATAGTTTCCTCCGGTATGGCAATCGGCACAGGCAGCTTTTGAATGACCCAGTGTAAGAGGGAAGCTGCTGTGATCGAATGTGGCCGGCTTCCATCCCGGGTTCGTAGTATGGCATGTCAGACATGCGGTGGAGAAGCCTGACTGGATGTGGTTTGGGTTCGTTGTGGCCGTAAAATCCTGCTGGTGACATGAGTAGCAATCAGTACTTAACCCGGTAAACACCCCTGAAGTATGGCAATCGGTACATCTTACCGAGGAATGTCCCTGCTTCAGAGGGAAAAAATCATGATTGAATCCTCCTCCTGACCATTGGAAGGCGTTCATCTTGTGGCATATTGAACAGTCTTCCGACATACCTGACTGAACATGGTTCGGGTTTGTTGTAGCAAGATATTCAGCCCTGTGGCAATCAACGCACTCCACACCGGGCACGTCAAAGCGCACAGCCGACCCTGACTTGTGGCAGGCTGAGCAATCAGCCGTACTGTGGGCTCCCAAAAGGGGGAAACGGCTCATGCGGTGAATTTCGTTTATATTGCTTACAAGCCATGACGCAGGGGTATGGCAGCGCCGGCAATCCAGGCCGGTCGTACCCTGATGTACATCGGTATGGCAGTCATTGCATTCGGTTTTTGCTTCTGAGAATACAAGCGACAGATGACACTGACGGCAATTGACATCATTATGCTGCCCTGCAAGGGGAAATTTTGTAGTGCTGTGATTGAATGAGTAAACTGACTTATCAAGCTGCCAGCCTTTGGCGCTGTGACAGGTTCCACAGCTGACTTTAAAATCGGCCCCGTGGGGCGATTTCGTCTGCTGGCCGGAAAGCACAAGGAACAGGCAGAGTACTAAAAGTGACAGGATTCGCATTTGAACTCTTTTATTTTGTATAAAATGTAGGATTCGGATCCCTCCTGCTGAGGCTTATGGCACTTCGCACAGGGAACATTTACATGCTTCCCGTCGAGCTTGAAAGCTGTTTTATTATGATCGAAATCAGTGGCTTTCCAGTTATCAGTGGCATGGCATTCAGTGCAATTTGTTACGCCGTTCCTTGCAAACTGATTCCTGTGCCTGTCGGCATGACAATCGGCACAATGCATCGACAGGCCCGTGAATGCCTGCTGAAAAGTTCCGGTAGAATAGGTCTTAAAGTGACATGACCGGCATCCGGTCCTGGTATGGGCACCGGTAAGGGCAAAACTGGTCTTTGAATGATCAAATTTCACATCAGACCAGCTATCTTCCGAATGGCAGTTCCTGCAATTGCCATCAGGATAAAATTTTTCAGAAATAAAATTCTGATGAATATCGGGATGACAATCCCTGCAATTAATACCGATCTGCCTGAAGCTCCACTTGTCCTGCTTCCTGTGGCATTCATTGCATGGTATTGCAGAGTGGGCACCCTTAAGTGGAAAGGACCCTTCGTTATGCTGATCGATAGTAAATGAGAAAAGCCTGAAGCCGCTGACATCGTGGCACTGGATGCAATCAGCAGTAACTCCGTTTTTTGTAAACTGTCCATTATGATAATCCTCATGGCAGTTCATACACTTGTCAAATTTCAGCGGATCTGTGAATTTACCTTTGTGGCATGCTTTGCAATTTACAATCATATGCTTGCCCTCGAGCTTATACCTGGTTTTGTTATGGTCAAATTTGCTTGTCCCCTGCAGTATCTGAAATGATTCCTCGCTGTGGCACTGGCGGCAATTCTGGCCAAACTGGTTATTATGCGGGTCTTTATGGCAACTGGCGCAATTGACGTACTGGATCCCGCTGAAGTGCTGGAATTTCCTGCCGTCATTCATATCTATCCTGTGGCATTTTACACAAGCAACACTCCTGTGTTTGCCTGCAAGCTGAAATTTTGCATTGTCATGGTTGAATTTCGGGGCCGGCACGAATGCATCAGGTGTATGACATTTCAGGCAATCGGAGGAGAGTGTCTTGAGATGATAATCATCATGGCAGTTCAGGCATTCAGTCCTGACACCCAGGTAGGTATCTTTCCTGCCCTTAAGCCTGACATCACCGATAAACCTGGCTGCATGGCAATCCCTGCATCCTTTTTTTGCATGGGGCACAGAGAGGGGATATCCTGTCAGATTATGATCGAAGCTCTGAACATCGAGACGTATAAGCTGAAAATTTTTCCCGTTATGTTCACTGTGACAGGTGTAACACAGTTTTCCCTTCACATCGGAAGAGGAATGGTAACCTTTGGCGGCTGAAATACGCTGATTTATCTCAGTATGGCAGTCAAGGCATTTTTCATTGGTAAGCTTATTTCCCAGAACGTGGCACTGTGTACAATTTGAAATACCCTCAAGGCTGGAATGGGGAGATGAAAGATCGCCGGGTGAGAGCTGCGCTGTCAGGTCAAATACTGACAACAACATGACAATAATACTTAAGGTTGTTTTGAAAGTCTCTCCCAGCATATTTCAATATTTTTCTGTTTTGCCTTTTGCCTTTTGCCTTTTTCCTTTTGCCTTTCTCCTTTCTCCTTTCTCCTTTCTCCTTTTTCTCCTTTCTCCTAGTGTTTCATAACAGTTTCTCCAAATTTTTTTGTAATCCTGATGCCCGATTTTTCAAGGAACTGAATTGGCAGTTCACCTCCCGCAAATATATACACAAGGTCATTTGAAATCTGCCTGATCTCTCCTTCATTTCCGGTAGCTATCCTGACCGATCCTTCATCAATTGATACAATATTGGAGTTTAGCAAAAGCTCGATCCTACCATCTGCAACTGCCTTATTGAGCTCCATGCTGTTTTGTTCCTTGATCCTGTTGAATGCCGCGCTCCTGTAAGAAAGGGTCACATGATTCCTGCCGGCCAGAAGCAAAGCAGATTCAACTGCAGAGTCTCCGCCTCCGACAACAACCACATTCTTTCCCCTGATCTCCTCGGGCTCGAGAAGCCGGTATGCCACCTTTTCACTCACTTCCCCAGGGACATTGAGCTTCCTCGGAGTTCCTCTCCTGCCGATTGCAAGCAATACCTTTGCAGCCGTGTACACATCTCCACTCAGTGTCGTCACCCTAAATATTCCATTTTCGTAGATGATGGATTCAACTTTGGAATTTTCCCTGACCGAGATACCATTCTTTGCAAGCACGCTGTTCCACAATTCAAGCAATTCTGTCTTGGATGTCTCATATAGCTTCACTTTGCCATAGAGGGGCAAATCCATGGGTGAAGTCATTACTATCTTCTTTCTCGGGAAAGTAAATACTGTCCCCCCCAGCGTATCCTGCTCAAGGATCAGGAATTTCAGCCCGTGTTTCTTTGCAGCCAGGCTGCCTGATATCCCTGCGGGGCCCGCACCCACAATTATCAGGTCCCATTCAGCCTCATGATTTTTGTTCAATGAACCTTCAATGTTCTCGACCGCCTGCCTCCCCTGCTCTACCGAATTCTTTATCAGCCCCATTCCTCCCAGTTCCCCGGCAATGAATAATCCGGGCACATTCGTCTCGAAGTTCTGGTTGACATGAGGCAGTTCAACACCCCTCTTTTCCGTACCAATCCGCAAGCTTATAGCTTCAGTGGGACAGGCATGAAAGCAGGCTCCATGCCCGATGCACCTTGAGGCATTTATTATAGTGGCCTTCCCGTTTACAATTCCGAGAATATCCTTTTCAGGACAGGCAGTTATACAAGCGCCGGTCTGGATGCATCTGTTCGTATCGACAACAGGATGCAGGGACACCGGTTCATGCAATCCCTCCTCCTTTGCCCTCTTTATTTTAGCCTCGGCGATCCTGGATGCCCTGTTTTTTTTGCGCAGGTAAAGGAACACTACAATTACACAAAGCAGTATTGCAAGTGAATAGATTAGTATGCTTTCCATCAACTGTTCCATGCTCAAAATATCCATCTGTAGCCAAACACTATTGTAACAGCAACATGAATGGCCATAATTATTAACATTACAAGGGCAAACGGTGAATGAACCACATGCCAGTACTTAAACAAATTCTGCATTGTATCGAGTCTCTCAATCTTCCCGGTAAGCTTCAGGTCATCCTTTATCAGGCTTATTATCATTTTCCTGTCACTTCCGGGCAGATCCTTGTATCTCAGTGCAGATCTGACCTTCCTGAGTGAGCTCCGTATGCTAAAATAATTTCTTGTATAACGTGAAAAAGCATTAATATTGTGCGTTTCGCTGCGCATTGCAACAGTTTCAGCCAGGATGCCATATGTTTCCTCATCAAGGTTGTATCTTTCCCTGATTATCTGGCCAATATCGGTTTTCATCCCCCTTACCTCATTTAGAGTGAGTTCGTGGCCATCTATCGTATGCGGGATTTGCAGATATATGAACCTGCCTATAATACCGCTCATGAAGACCGCAACCATGCTCCAGAAGCTTATAGCCACAAGGCCCCCGAATTTGAAGGCCGTATGAAAAAGGACCAGTATCGGGCCAAGGGTACACAGAAATATGTGAAATTCAAGCCAGTGCTTAAGAATTCCCACTCTTGACAGAAAGCGGTATCTTTTCCTGGCCATATAAGAGCTCACCCCTATTATCATAAAGAGCGATCCAACTATTCCATAGCCATGTCCGAGAAAGCCGCTGGGCTTTAGCTGGGCATGATCAGGATTGTAAACCCTGGCGTCGAGGGAGAGGCCATAATAGGTCATTCCTTTGTATATAAGGCCTATAAGTGCTATAAATACTATTGTTACAAGTACGCTTAGGTAGATTGTGTGCACAGTCCGGGTCATAAGAATTTCTTCCTCTTATTTATTATTTACAAGATTTTGCTTACGAATTGGTAAATATAAAAAAAAATCCAGAAGATGTACTTTTATAATGATAATAAGGTTATCGCCACGCATCCCCCTTTGCCCCCGGTCTCCCTGCCCTCCAATCCACTGAAGGGGGCCAATCACTGGATTTTATAGCCTCTTAAGGGGGAGGGGGCAAAAACCATGATTGGCTGGACCGTTTTTGTTCAGGATTTCCTTTTATACCAGAAGAAGTATTCCTTTTGTCTTTTCTTCTCTTCACTCTTTCTTGCCACATATACCTTCCTGCCGGAATAGGGATCATGTCCCGTATAGTACATAATTGTTGAAAGGGTCATCGGAGTTGGTGTAAAATCCTGTACCTGTTCAGGCTTGATGCCCATGCTCTTCACCTCTGCTGCCAGAGTCTTCATATCCTGGTCAGTACATCCGGGATGTGACGAAATAAAGTATGGAATCAGCTCATATTTAAGGTCATACTTCTTAAGAAGGCTGTCAAACCGGCCCTTCAGCTTTCTGAACAATTCAAAAGATGATTTCCTCATCAGGGACAGGACGCCGGGTGAAGAATGTTCCGGTGCAACCTTCAGTCTGCCTGAAACATGATTTCTGACAAGCTCATCAAGGTATTCAGCTTCATCCCTGCCGGCGCTTGTATTCCATTCCGGGAACAGGAGGTCATAGCGGACACCGCTGCCTATGAAAGATTTTTTAATCCCCCCTATCCTGTCGATCTTCCTGTAAAGCTCTGTCAATGGCCTGTGGTTTACCTTAAGGTTCAGGCATACAGCGGGCCAGATACAGGAGGGCCTTGAGCAGACTCTGCAGAGAGCTATCTCCTTTCCCTTCATCCCGTACATATTTGCAGAGGGGCCGCCCACATCTGATAGATATCCCTTAAAATCAGGCATCATGGCTATCTTTCTGACCTCCTTCAGAATCGACTCCTCCGATCTGCTTACGATCTGTTTCCCCTGGTGGGCTGCGATTGCGCAAAAGCTGCATCCCCCGAAGCATCCCCTGTGTATATTGACGGAGAACCGGATCATTTCCCAGGCAGGAATATCTCCCTTTTTATTGTACCTGGGATGGGGAGCATACATATATGGCAGGTCGAAGGACCTGTCGGCCTCTGCCTCATCCATTGGCAGATATGGCGGATTTATTATTATATTGTACCCGCCTGAAGGTTCACTCAGCCTGGCTGAGATCATCTTATTCGATTCCTTCTCGAACTTTACAAAGTTCGAGGAAAAGAGATTTTTGTCGCCCAGGCATTCCTCGTATGAAAAGAGTGAAATATCCTTCCAGTTTTTCTGCGGGGGCAGCGGATCTTCCCTTTTTATTGCAAAGCCGGTCTGGGGGAGTGTTCTGACCGACCCGAACGGCACTCCCTTCAGCAGCAGGCGGACAAGCTCCCTTAAAGGCTGTTCTCCCATGCCGTAAATAAGCAGATCAGCCTTACTGTCGACAAGAATGGAGGGCTCGAGTCGCTCCTTCCAGTAATCAAAATGTGTCAGCCTTCGCATCGAGGCCTCTATTCCTCCGATTACAACAGGCACATCAGGATAGAGCTGCTTCAGGATCCCAGTATAGACTATTGTAGCGTAATCGGGTCTGAAGCCGGCTTTGCCCCCGGGGTATAGGCATCGTCGGACCTTAGCCTGCGGGCAGCTGTATAATGGTTTACCATTGAATCCATGTTGCCTGCCGTTACCCCGAAGAAATACCTGGGCCTGCCAAGCTTCCTGAAGTCGCGCAGATCATCCTTCCAGTTCGGCTGAGGCACAATGGCTACCTTAAGTCCCTCCTCTTCAAGTACCCGTCCGACAACTGCAGGCCCGAAGGAAGGATGATCGACATACGCATCACCACTGAATATTATCACATCCAGCTCCTCCCATCCAAGATATTCAACCTCTTTCGCAGTCGTCGGAAGCCACCTGTCGTTGAAAAATGTTTGATTCTTCACAATGCAAATTTAACAAAATTACGATTTTCGTGTTAGATCTTATGTTTGACGGTGAACTTCAATAACGTCAGATATTTGTACACCCTATATGTCACTAAATATTAAAGTCATCAGATTGGTCCTGAAAGGCAGTCTTTTAGTTCTGTTTTCAATCGCATTCTATTTAAACTCCTCATCACAGGAAAATCAGGGGAGACCTTCAATAGGTCTTGTGCTGAGCGGAGGCGGGGCTCATGGAATTGCCCATGTGGGGGTATTAAAAGTAATGGAGGAGGCCGGTATAAGGCCTGACTATATTACTGGTGTCAGTATGGGAGCAATAATAGGCAGTCTTTATTCACTCGGATATACGGCGGACAGTATACATAAGCTTCTGAACAGCGTAAACTGGAAGATGATCCTGTCAAACAAGATACCTGAAAATAAGGTTGTATTTATTGAAAAGGCTCATTTTTATCATAGTATTATCTCCCTGCCTGTTTCTGTAGGCAAGGTATCACTTCCCCAGAGCCTTAGAAACGGGCAGCAGCTTGAAAATGCACTCAGCTTTTATATGTGGCCGGCAGCCGATATAAACGATTTTTCGAAGCTTCCGATTCCGTTTATGTGTCTTGGAACCGATATTCTGACATTTAAAAAAATTGAGCTCAGAACGGGGTCTCTTGCTGATGCTGTAACAGCCAGCTCTTCAGTCCCGTCAATTTTTGCTCCACTCAGGATCGACACGCTTCTTCTGCTCGATGGAGGATTGATAAGAAATTTTGCCGCAAGTGAGATAAAGGAAATGGGAGCCGATATAGTAATTGGTTCGTATACAGGTTCTCGTCCAATGCGGGAGGAGGAGCTTCAGTCTGTCTCAGGGATAGCAAAGCAGATCGGATTATTCAGAGGAATGGAGGATTTTGAAAAGCAAAAAAAACTCGTTGATGTCCTTATTTTACCTGAAACAGGCGACTTTCCAATCTATGAATTCAATAATGTGGATTCACTGTTTCAAAAAGGATATGAAGCAGCGCTTCCATACAAGGATTATTTTAAAAAGCTGGCAGACTCTCTAAACCGTATTGGAATGCAAAAGCCTGTCGGGGACATCTTCAGTAAAAAAGATTACACCATAGACAAGATCGAAATTACAGGCAATAAAATATACCCCGATAAACAGATACTTGGCGTACTTGATATTAAACCCGGTACCCGGGTCGATAAGTATCTTCTCAAAGACAAGATTGAAATTCTTTATGGCAAGGCATGGTTCGATAAAGTCAAATACAGGATTGTACCCAGAAATGATTCCCTCATTTTGTTTATAGATTGTGTGGAAAAACCAAAAGCCATGTTTTACGGATCTGTTCATTATGATGATGCGATTCTGGCAGGGCTCATCCTCGAATTTTCGGTAAAAAACCTGCTGACCCCGAAATCGGTAATAAATTTTAATTCTTTTGTGGGCCAGTATTACAGGGTTGAGATTAACAACATCCAGTTCCTCGACAGGAATCAGAAACTGGGGTTATCGGCAAATTTCTACTCTGACAATACACTTTTGCCTTTATTTGACATGGAAGGAGACAGATATGATGTAATTGCAAGGAATTTCACTCCTGGTATTTCCATTATTGAGAGTATAGGACTAAATCATATGATGAGTCTTGAGCTGAATTTCGAAAACAGGAGACTGATACCTCACTATTCTTCAGACAATCACCTTAAGAGTCTTTCATATAACTATATTACAGCATCGTATCAATATCAGGTAAATACCTTAAACACAAAACATTTTCCCGACAACGGCATTCTATTCAATATCTCGGGCAGCATATCCAGGCTTCTGTCGGTGGCTGCCAGAACCGAAACTATCAGGACAGTATACAGGGAGGGTGGTAACAACGCAATTCATCCCGAAAGGTTCTTTACCTTTCGCGGTAACTTCATGCAATATTTTTCAATCGGAAACAAATTGACTGTCTCATACGGGGCAGAGGCCCTGTTGATCACCAGTACAGATTCAGTCTCGGCACAGAATAATTTTTACATGCTCGGAGGAATAGCCTCCGTTAATAAAAGGTCAATCCCGATGGTTGGTTTCACTACAAATGAAATTCCTGTAAAAAAGGTTGCCGGCATCTAAGTGAGCTTGATCTGGAGGTTCTCAATAGATTTTCATCTTTCCCTGATGGCAGATATCTTTACAGCCTGGGATATTTACGCGTGTCATAGGATTTTCCCTGCTTACAGGTTTTGGAATAGGCAGCGGATATATGTCAGCAATCGGTCCCCTTAAAACTCGGAATAATGTACGGTAATGGCGGAGATGAGGAATATTTCAATAAAATAAAGGGTTATATTAGCTTAGGATTTGACTTTTAAGCCAGTGACTGAAAACTGAAAATAACATGGCGATTGGTCTGATTGTTGCAGATTTGTTTAAGTTCAAATTGGAATGGATGATTAATTGTAATCAAATATCACGAACAGGACAAATCAGATGGATGTAACTCAGACTGATACAGCAACATAAAAAGCTCTGCATTCTTGTTATCACAGAAAAAAATAAAGCAAAGTCTTGATTTGTTGTCAGATATGATTCCCTTCTCATCGTCAGGCGAGATGCGTGATGAGTATGAAGAATATAGTAATGACATACCGGAATATGCTCACCTACACTATAGACGGCATAGAGGATCCGGAGCGGAACAAGATATACCTGAAGCTTATTCAGTCAATTCTCAGACTTGCAGACAGGGTCAGACAGGACATATTGTCACATAATTCAGGATGGCATACATACTGGGTGAAACAACAGGCTGACAAGGAGATTAAGATGAGCGGAAAAACAATTGTGGAAACGGTTGATGACCTCCTTTTCAAATCTGAGCTGGATGAATGGCTGAAGCTTGCGAATGAGATAAATCCCGACCCGGAATCGGAGATGTCAAAAAAACACAACCAGCTCATAAGGAAAATCTTCAATCACCTCTGGCTCACCGATTTCTATGGCGATGCAGAAAACAGTCTTCTGGAAATTATCCTGAATTCAGGAAAATTCAGGTGGTATGAGTCGAGCATTTTTACAACAGCTGTCACACTCAGTGCTCTCAGAACATGGCAGACTGAAAAGCTGTTCCATCTTATAGGGCTTTACGAATCGGGACAGGAACAGATAATGGAAAGGGCGCTTTCAGGCCTCATACTTAACCTGCATTATTATAATGTAAGGATAATGCTTTACCCCGAGTTAACCTCAAGGATAAAGGATATGAGCGGCAACAAGGCCTTTCGCGAACATTGCAGGATAATTGTGCTGCAGACAATCAGATCGAGGGAAACCGAGAGGCTCGGCAGGAAGCTTCAGGATGAGATCCTGCCGCATGTGGCAAAGCTAAAGCCGAGGATCGAGGAAAAGCTTGATCTCGACAATATTCTTCCAAGGGAAAAAAATGAAGAGAAGAACCCCGACTGGTCAGAGGTATTCAATGATTCAGAGGAGATTTTCAAGACAATGGAGGAGCTTACCAAACTTCAGATGGAAGGTGCCGATGTTTATATGTCGGCCTTCGCAAATATGAAGCAGTTCGATTTCTTCAAGGATTTCCAGAACTGGTTTGTGCCATTTTATCCCGACCATGAGACTGTGAATGAGATTTATAAGGATGAGATACTGGGGCCGGGCACGAATGATCTGGCTGAGGCATTGTACAAAACTCCCTTCATTTGCAATTCCGATAAATATTCCCTTCTCCTGAATCTGAAATACCTGCCCTCATCGCAGAAGACAATGATGCTTAAAGTCTTCCGCATGGAGCTTGAAGGGCTGCAACAGCTTAATGAAGATGAAAGCGCTACTGATCCCTTCAGGAATTTCAGGGTAAATGTGACCCAGTATCTGCAGGACATATACAGGTTTTTCAAGCTTTCACCCTACAGGAAAGAGTTTGAGGATCTTTTCATAGGGAAAATGGATATTTACAACTCTGAATTTTTCAGGATGACGACCAATGCCCCGGAAGCTGAAGCCGGGCTCGCCGACTATTTTTTCAGCAAGAATTTCTATGATGATGCCCTTGAGTTGTTTCTCAGGCATGTCAGCGGGAAGCCCGACGAGGTCCATTTATACGAAAAAATAGCATATTGCCATCAGGAAAATGCAAACTTTGATGAAGCTCTCAGGTACTATAAAATGGCAGAGCTTATTGAAAAGAAGGGATGGACACTGAAAAAAATCGGATTTTGCCTGAGGAGGCTTGGCAGGTATGAAGAGGCCCTCGATTATTATCTACAGGCGAGCGATCTTGAACCCGAAAATATTCATACGGTCATAATGACAGCTCACTGCTATCTCGATCTGAAAAATTATGAGATGGCTCTCAAATATTATTTCAAAATCGAATACAATGACCCGGGCAACCTTAAAATTCTGAGGCCTATAGCTTTCTGCTATTTTGCACTTGGAAGGTTCGATGATTCGGAAAAGTACTACGACAGGCTATCCGCAGGCACGCTCAATGCACACGACCATATAAATGTCGGACATCTTGCCCTTTGCAGGGGAAGGAAGAGGGAGGCAATCAAAATGTACCGCCTGAGCCTTCAGATGGGGGAATTGACGAAAGAACAGTTCATGACAATCTTTGCGGAAGACATGCCGCTGCTTGAATCGCTTGGGGTAAATCCAGATGATCTGCCTATCCTGCTGGATTACCTGTTATTTATAATCGACTGAGGATATTGTATCGGATCTGTGGTGCGGAGGATGAAATTCATCATCTTCCGGACCGGGCCCCCCTTCGTGAAAACGGTGTCTTTCACCGCGAAAGCCGGTGCTGTCGTTCATATGTCCCATCCTGTTACGTCTTGTCAGCTGCTGTCTTCTCTCATCCATTTCCCTGAGGCGCGCGATCTGATCCTTCGTAAGGTAGGTATCCATCTCCTTCCGGAATTCCCTCATGCTCGAATCGAGCTCCTTCCTGAAATTGTTCTGAAGATCGCCATTGATGCGGGCATATTTATCAAGTACCAGATCAATCCTGGCTTTCTGTTGCTCATCGGGCTGAATAGCCCTGTAGAATCCCTCACGGAACCGGTCCTGGGAAAAGAATACCCTCACGGGATTGAGCCTGTGATATCTTATCTGGGCTGATGTAAGCATCCCGAGGATAAATCCTATGATAAGTGTACCGATAATCAATAATACAGGTTTGGCTTTCATTCTTTGATCAATTTCCGGTTAAAAGGCAGATAATGCTCTCATCATAATTATCCTTCAGTCCAAGCAGTGAATTCACAGAGAAGGAACCTTCCATCAGGAAGATTGAAATCATCAGTACAATAATTGCAGCGGCACCCGATATTGCAATGCTTCTGAAGGCAAAGCTCATGGAGCGCATGAACTCTATTTCCTGCCTTATGCCGGCAGCCAGGGGAAACATCCTGTCAAGGACCGATTCACTGAACCCTTTGCCAAAATCATAGACAAGTCCCTCCTGTTCAAGTTCGGAATATACTTTGCCGGGATCTGATTCAGCATCGAGAGAACCCAGTATCAATTCTTTTATCTCTTCAGGTTTCATTTTTCTATAGATTTTTTAAAATATTCCTTAATTGTTCCTGAGCCCTGAATAGCCTTGAAAGAACAGTGCCGACAGGCAGGCCAAGTATTTCTGCCGTCTCCCTGGTTGAATATCCCTGAAGCATCCTCATAGTCACCACTATTCTGAATTCAGGTTCCAGGGCCATCAGTGCCTTGTTTACTATCTCCGCTGCTTCATTTCGCTCACCGGCATCGCTGTCGGCTATCTCAACACCGCGGATCTCGTCATCACCCTTCTGCGAAAACAATGAAAAAATCTTTCTTCTTCTCTTTATCTCGTTTAATGTCAGATTGATCGCGATTTTCTGTATATATGTCGACAACCTGGAATCACCCCTGAAGTCAGGAAGGGAATAATAGAGTTTAATGAACACCTCCTGGCCAATATCCTCGGAGAAAACAGTATCGCCCAGCATCCCTTTTATTGTGCGGGCAACCATCTTCCGGTTTTGTTCCACTATCTCTCCAAAAGCTCTCCTGTCTCCCTTTATGGAAGCCTCGATCAGTTCCTTTTCACTGTAACTGCTGTACGATTCCCTGACCATACTTCAAGCATATAGACAATAATTAAAGGCCGAATATTCCCCTGAGGGTCAGATTTTTGTAAGATTGCCGGATCCTGGCCTTATATCAACCTGATGAACAATCCTTTATGCATCAGACATTACTGCCCTGCAAGCTTTACCTCGTAATCTTTTGTATATTCTATGAGATACATATTCCTGTTCTCAAAGCCAAAACCCTCTGCCTTGTTCTGAAAGTTGTAATCAGTCTGCAGCAGTTCGGGCCTGTGGATCTCCGGATGCCTTATAAATTCCTTTCCATGCATTGCAAGGCCGCTTATAAAATAATAGGCCAGGTCGTAGCCCTGCCAGGCATAGCTTTTTTCGGTGGGTTCTGTCAGGAATTTTTGCCTGAAGCTTGCATTGAAGCGCATTACACCGGGCTTTGTATAATCAATCCAATAGGGTGAATAGATAGTAAGGCCAAGATCAAAGAAATACTTCGGGTCAAGATTATCCAGGTCCCTCATAACAGGATAGCCAAAGACATGCAGATCGAATTTTTTCGAAAGATTGTGCACGTCTATCATGGCTTCGCTTATCACAGGAGGCTCTTCGGAGGCTATAATTACAAGGTTCTTATACCTGTCGGAGAGTGCGTGGCTTAATCTGTTTATCGAATCATTGTTGAACATCGACCTGCTGTAAAAGGGAAATTCCCTGAATTTTATCTCATCATAAGGAATTACGGAGCCCAGCTCGGAGAGGATCAGCCGTCTGAATCTCTGCACGTCCTCATCAGCTCCGAGTGTATCGGAATGAATGAAAATGAAATTATAGTCGGGATATTCCCTGAACTTTCTTGCCAGTGTCTCCTGAGCCACTTCGAGTGATGCACTTGCAAGGAACAGATCAGGATTGTTTGCAAGCAGCGAATTGTCATAAAGGGGTACAGGTGATACTACAGGTATATCCATGTTTTTGGCATAGGCGGCAACCCTTGATAGGTTATCCGAATAAACAGGTCCGATAATAAGGTCCATTCCGTCAAGCTTGCCTGAGCTTATGATCTTTTCAAGCTCTGTTGTATCGCTGGTTATATCGAAGGTGTGAAGCGTTATGCTGAGCCCGAGGGACCGCAGTGTGTCTGCGGCAAGAAGTATCCCGTTATACATTTCAATAAAATCGGTATTGGGATAGATCCAGTCGTCATTGACCCTTGTTATCCTCATCCCTTTTCTCCCTTTTGCCGGGACCGAAGAATCGATCCTGATCCTTACTGCATTTTCGGCAAGATAGAAAGGCAGCATCACAGCAACATTGAGAGTTCCTCCAAGATCCCTTACCGGAGTGTATTCAGAAGGCCTCTCCGGCCTGACATAAGGCACAGCCGTAGCGGTTACAACAGTATCGGCACTAACAGGGGCGATTTCGGGCTTCTCGGGAGCAAAAACACCGGGAATCCTTATATAATCCCCTACCTGCGGGAATCTGAGATCCCTGTTGGCCCTCCTGAGCTCCCTCACTGAAAGTCCGTATTGCTCAGCTATTGAAGAGAGCGATTCTCCATTCAGAACCTTGTGGAGGATATATCCCTTATCCTGAGGTTTCGGATTTTGCTGTACAGTCTCCTGGAGTGGCGGGCGTAAGATCGTTACTCCTGATGACCGCCTGCTGATTTAGGCTGCTCCCCGAATTTTTGCCGGCTGTTCAGAAACTCCTTTCTAGGGATGGCTATCTCCATGCCGACAGACAATTTTGTTATGTCGATACCTGGATTGCTTTTTATTATCTCGTTCTCAGAGACATCGTATGTTTTTGAGAGGAAATAGACTGTTTCACCTGGTTTAAGGGTATGATAAATATATTTCGACTCATCGTGCGCGACACCTGTCGGGGCCTGCTGCAACGGGGTGGCTTCAGTAAGTGGTCTGTATGGTATCCTCAGGGACTGCCCCTCGTTTATCCCATAAACAGCCGGAGGGTTTTCCCTTGTCAGTTCCTCAACCGTGATCCCGTAGGCCTTTGAAATTGAATAGGCGGTCTCCCCCTTTTTAACCTGATGGATATAGTAGGTAACACCTGATATAACTACCTTGTCTTTTGATCTTTCCACGGCAACCTGTGATCTGGCATTAAAAGACATCATCACAACCAGAAGTGATGCAGACAGCACCCTCATCAATATTCCTGTTTTCATTCCTTGCATCAGTCTCCTTGCAGTTTAAAGGGATTTAAGAAATGTCCTGCAGTTCTTTTCTATTCTTTCCGGCACGTTTGAAATGTCGGCCTTTACGAATTTCTCGCCTGTAATATTTTCATAAAGCTCAATATAGCGTTCCGATACTTCATTGACAAATTCATCACTCATATCAGGAACCGCCTGTCCATGTTTGCCCTGGAACCCGTGCGACATCAGCCATTCCCTGACAAATTCCTTTGACAGCTGCTTTTGCGGAAGTCCCTTGTCGAACCTTTCCTGGTACTCATCGGCGTAAAAATAGCGCGATGAATCGGGTGTATTTATTTCGTCGATAAGGTAGATCTCGCCGTCCTTACTGCCGAACTCGTACTTTGTATCCACCAGGATGAGTCCATGTTTTGCCGCAATCTCAGAACCTTTCATAAAGACATCCATCGTATATTTTTCGATCAGGCTATATTCCTTTTCGGGCACAAGTCCGCTGCCTGTTATCTCATCACGGGTAATATCCTCATCATGCTTTCCCTGTTCAGCCTTTGTAGTCGGGGTGATTATAGGCTTCTCGAACTTCTGGTGCTCTCTCATTCCATCCGGTATCCTTATTCCGCAGATCTCCCTTTTTCCCTCCTTGTATGTCCTCCAGGAGCTGCCTGTAAGATATGCCCTTACTATCATTTCAACCGGATAGGGGTTGCACTTGTGGCCGAATGTCACTGTAGGATCCGGTGTTGCAATTTTCCAGTTTGGTACGATTCCGCTTGTTGCATCCAGGAATTTAGCAGCTATCTGGTTAAGTACCTGCCCCTTGTAGGGAATACCCTTTGGAAGGACGACATCAAAAGCCGAGATCCTGTCCGAAACGATCATGAGCAGGTATTTATCGTCGATGTTATAAACATCACGTACTTTCCCCTTATATATACTTTTCTGTCCGGGAAAGCTGTAATTCGAACTTAAAATTGTCTTGACCATGTTGCAGTTGTTTTTGTGTTAAATATTTAGCTCTGTATGCCTCTCCTATCATTTCAGCTTGTCCGGCTCTTTCTCCTCATCCTCGTAAGCCCTTACAATTTTCTTCACAAGCTTATGCCTGATTATATCCCTCTCATCGAATTTAATAATTGATATCCCTTCTATCCCCGAGAGGATCCTCATAGCCTGTATCAGGCCCGACTCACCTCTTCTTGGAAGGTCAATCTGCGTTGAGTCTCCGGTCATAATAAATTTTGAATTCACACCCATACGGGTAAGGAACATTTTAAGCTGGCTTATTGTTGCATTCTGTGCCTCATCAAGGATCACGAAGGCGTTTTCAAGGGTACGCCCGCGCATAAAAGCCAGCGGCGCTATCTGAACCGTTCCGTCCTCGATCCATGTTTCGAGCTTCTTGAATGGGAGCATGTCGTGCAGTGCATCGTAAAGGGGCTGGAGGTACGGATCCAGCTTATCCTTCATATCGCCGGGAAGAAATCCCAGCTTTTCACCTGCCTCCACAGCAGGTCTTGTAAGAACTATCTTTTTGACCTCCCTCTCCTTCAGTGATTTTACAGCGAGGGCTATCGAGGTGTAAGTCTTGCCAGTCCCGGCCGGTCCCTCGGCAATAATCAGGTCATTTGACTTATAGTCATTTATAAGCTGCACCTGGTTGATTGTGCGTGCCCTCACCGGCTTCCCGCTGGTCCCGAATACGATTACATTCTCAAAGGCCCCCTCGGAAGCTGATTTCATGTGCTCTGCATCGAAGAAATACTTTTCAATATCCTCCTCGTCGAGCCTGTGATATTTCTGGTAATATTCAATCAGTTCATTGAACTTCTCGGCAAAAACAGTGATCTCAGCCTCCTCACCATGACACTTTATCTCATTGCCCCTGGCGGTGATCTTTATTTTAGGGAAAAAACTGCGGATTTTGTCTAGCAGCGAATTATTTGTGCCGAAAAAAACAACCGGATCAATATCCTCAAGAAATATTATTATCTCTGTCATTAAATATCACGCAAATTTACGGTCTGGCGATTCAAGTGACCTTCTTTTTTCATACTTAGCCGGATGGTTAAAAAAAAAATCAATGAACGATACAAAGTAAGTCTATTTTTTCCTTAGAAGATTATCTTTGCTACAAGTTTTTTCATATGCCGGTAGTTACACTGACAACAGAATGGAGGCCTGATGATATCTACAATGGGATCATCAAGGGTAAGCTAAGCAGAATGTCCCCGGGAACAGTCATTATTGACAATGCCACAGGGATTCCGCCATTCAATATTTCCCAGGCCTCCTTTATTATCAGGAATACCTTCGACAACTATCCGAAAGGATCGGTGCATATTATCTGTGTACATTCCGAGGCTGCCGATACACAGGATTATCTGATCGTATCGGCCAGGGATCATTTTTTTATAGGGACAGATAATGGAATATTCAACCTGATCCTTAATTCCGAACCCGACGATGTTGTGAAGATCGGCAATGCCGGGAGTTCAGATGAGCTTGAAATTTTTGCGCGAGCAGCTTCTGAAATTATTTCGGGCAAGAAGCCCGGAGAACTTGGAAAACAGGTTAAGAGCGTAAGCGAGAGGGTGCCTCTGCGGGCAACAATCGACAAGGATGTCATTATCGGAAGCATTATTTTCATCGATTCATACGGGAATGCCATTTCGAACATTACGAGGGAGGTTTTTTACAGGGTCTTCGAGAATAAGGTCTTCAGGATCCAGATCCAGAGCAACAAGAATTACACTGACAGTATATCGTTGAGATACAGTGATGTGCCTGTGGGCGAAATGCTGGCAAAATTCGACCAGTTCGACCTTCTCGAGATATCGATAAACGGAGCCGATGTTTCAGAGTTCTGAGCCTGAGCGTGGGTTCTGTCGTAAGGGTCGATCATCCTCAGAAGCCAGCCTCTCCGAATAAATTATTTTAAAATCTTTTTCAGATGAATGACAGGAAAAAAAGCCTTGAGGAATTTAACAGGCTTCTTGATATTTTGGATGAGCTGCGGGTAAAATGCCCCTGGGACATGAAACAAACAAATGAGAGCCTCAGAAAGCTGACTATAGAGGAGACATATGAGCTCGCCGATTCGATTTCTTCGGGAAGCGATGATGGAATAAGGAATGAACTGGGCGACCTGATGCTTCATATTGTCTTTTATGCCAGGATAGGTTCTGAAAAAGGGGCCTTCACAATGGCGGATATCCTGGAAGGGATAAATGCCAAGCTTATCTACAGGCACCCTCATGTATTTGGCGATGTAAAGGTATCCGGAGCTTCGGAGGTGGAGGAGAACTGGGAAAGCCTGAAGATCAGGGAAAACAACGGATACAAGCCGGTCCTTTCAGGAGTTCCCTCCTCGCTGCCAGCTATTATAAAGGCAAACAGGATACAGGAAAAGGTACGGGGAGTCGGCTTCGACTGGGAGAAGAGGGAGCAGATCTGGGACAAGGTTGCAGAGGAGATCTCGGAGCTGAAGGAGGAGATAGAAAAGCACAATACCGAATCCATTGAGGCTGAACTTGGAGATGTTCTCTTTTCGATCATCAATGCGTCGAGGCTTTATGGGATCGATCCGGAAGCAGCCCTGGAGAAGACAAACAGGAAATTTATCAAACGGTTTAATTATCTCGAAAAGAAAACCCTTGAACAAGGGGTCTCCCTTCATGACATGAGCCTTGATGAGATGAACGTTATATGGGAAGAGGCCAAGAAAGAGGATTCGTAGGGACGGGTGGCTACCCGTCCATTTATCATGACCTGTCCATTTATGTTGTGACCCGTCCCTCCAAGCCAAAGCGGTACGACAGGAGCTGGTATATTATTTTTGCAGCGATAAAGT
Source organism: uncultured Bacteroidales bacterium (assembly GCA_963756885.1). Classification (GTDB taxonomy): domain Bacteria; phylum Bacteroidota; class Bacteroidia; order Bacteroidales; family VadinHA17; genus LD21. The sequence continues at coordinate 832,687 of CAVWPG010000016.1, read as the reverse complement.
CCGGTGCCTTGTTCGCCGGAGAGGGACAAAGCTCCACAATATCAAAGCCAACAACATTCCTTGATCGCACAACATCCCTGAGGAAATGCATCAGTTCAGTATAATCAGGCCCGCCGGGCTCAGGGGTGCCTGTAGAGGGCATAAGCGAGGGATCGAAGACATCCAGGTCTATCGTTATGTAAACGTTCTTATCAAGCTTATCAATGGCCTTTTTATACAGGGTCTTGTCATAGTAGAGCTGGTGTGCGAAGAATATCCTCTCCTTGTCTGCTAAAGGGACCTCTCCGGCCGACATGCTTCTGATGCCTACCTGCACGACCGGAGCAAATTCACGGGCCCTCGCCATGGCACATGCATGATTGAATTCGGAACCTTCGTAACTCTGTCTCAGGTCGGCATGTGCATCGAGCTGCAGTACCGAAAGGTTATTAAAGTACCCGGCAAAAGCCTTTACGGAGCCAATTGTAACAGTATGGTTACCACCTATCACAACAGGAAATTTATTATCCGACAGCAGTGAGAGGACTTTCAGATAAACCTCATTCACGAGCTTCCCGGGTGATTCTTTCGGGTTAACGGAGGTAAGGTAAAGATACCTTGCAGGTGGGCCTCCGAGTCAGTCTCGACATCATAAAATTCCAGATTCACAGAGGCTTCCAGGATAGCTTCAGGTCCCTTATCCGAGCCCTTCATCCATGTGCTTGTCTCATCATAGGGTACGGGGAGGATGATTATTCCCGACCGGTCATAATCGTAAACTACTTCATTTCCTCCAAAATTCACAGCTTTTTTTTACTCAATGGTCTTGCCAGGCTTTGGATTGCCCTGCTTTTTCTTTTTGGAGGCAGCAGGCGCCTCTTTTTCAGCCTCTGTCGCTTCAACCCCTTTTTCCTCAGGCTCTGCTGCCGTTTCCGCAGCCGGTTCCTCCTTAACAAGCATGTCCAGCATATGGAGTATATTGTACCAGGCAGCGACCTTCTTCATGTCGCTGACATATACCTTATCCCTTGAATAATCCGGAAGGATCTCCCCGAACCATGCCTTCAGCTTATCCACATCGGCCCTGGAGTCTATTGCATCACCTCCGTCTGACTTCTCAAATATCAGATCGAATACTTTACCGAGCGGGACATCCTCCTTTTCGGTAAAGATCGCTATGTCCTCAAGGGAACTGACTTTGCCGAGCCATAGGCGCTGCTTCTTTTTTTTGTCTCCAGGTGTTCAACAATTATTGCATTTTTACCCTGGGCAATAAATTTGAAAAGCCCCGGTTCTCCTGAAATTGCGAGAATATCTTTTAAAACCATGATCTATTTATTTGTTTGCAAATTTAATCCTTGAATCGGAATGCAGGGTTATAATTATATATATTTTTGGTCCCTGCAGCTTATGTCATATGCCTCTCCTTCTTTATTTTCTCGTATGCTTCATTTACCTTCTTGAATTTTTCGTCGGCAGTCTTTCTGAATTCCTCGCCAAGATGGCTGACCTTGTCAGGATGGTATCTCATCGCCATTCGCCTGTATGCTTTCTTGACCTCCTCATTTGTCGAGGCAGGGTCGATCTCCAGGATCTTGTATGATGAGTCGGTCTCAGGGATGAACATATTCTTTATTGAAAGAAAATCACCGGAAGCGATTCCCATAGCTCCCGATATCTTTTCGAGCAGTTCTATCTCCTTTGGATGAATCACAGTGTCGGCAAGGGATATATTGAACAGGAGATGAATCAGTTGCAGTCTTGATGAATAATCCATATTTCTTCCTATCTGGATGCAGATATCCCTCACCGGAATATCCTGCCTTAAAATGTCCTTAAGCATTTGAAGCGCTTCTTTTGCCGACTCGGCTCCGAACTGCCTGACAAAGAACTGCTTTACATAGTCAAGTTCTGACTTTACAACCTTGCCGTCGGCTTTCATCACTGCGGCAACAAGAACAAGCAGGCTCATACCGAAATCTCCCTGGGCAGTCAGGGCAGGCCTGCCTGTTGTATATGTCGGTTTATTCACCGGTGGTGCTGTCGATCATAGAACCTACAAGAAAACCCAGCAACCCTCCGATTGGTCCGCCCATCGCAAAACCCAGTCCTCCCCCAAGCCATTTTCCAAACATTCCCATAATCAGTCTATCTTATTGGTTACTTATACATATCCTCATGTATTTTCAGGATTGCAGGAATGATCATATCATTTTCCGAATTATAGATTACATAGTCGGAAAGTCTGATCCTTGTTTCATCGTCCATCTGGTTCCTCATCCTGTCCAGCACCTGCTGCCTGGAGAGGCTGTTCCTCATTGTTACCCTGCTCAGCCTTTCCTCCCAGGCTGCAACAATCGTGGCTACTTTATCCACAAGCTTTGATGCACCGCTTTCAAAGAGGATTGCAGCTTCCATTATTACGTACGGAGCCGTCTGCGTTTTTTCCCAGTTCCTGAAGCTTTCAAAGACTGCAGGATGAACCAGGGCGTTTACCTTTTCAAGCAGGGTCCCGTTGTTGAAGATCAGTGAGGCCAGGGCTGCCCTGTCGAGAGTGCCTCGCTGCATACAGATCCCTCCCGGCAATAAGGTTGATCTGACCCATTATATCCTCATTCCCGTCCATTATTTCCCTGGCAACCCTGTCGGCTGAAAAAACGGGGATTCCGAGTACTTTAAATACCTTGCATACGGATGTCTTTCCGCTGCCAATGCCTCCGGTAATGCCAAGCTTTAGATCGGGTATCCGCCGTTGTTTTCATTTGTTCATCATTCAAAGCCAGGTAATATCAGCGATACAATGCCTGTTTCAATCAAAATGCGCCCGGATCGGATTTTGAAATTTCCCTCCCCAGGGTGAAATAAATCGTATCAGGCTTTATGGAAGTAATTTCACAGCCGGTCCTTATCTGTACAGTCATTGTTTTGGCAAGACCTGTTGTAACTATGAAGTATTCAGGAGATTTGCTTCCGGAAACTCTTCTGAAGCTCACTTTTGCAAGATCAATTATTACGGGAGGCTTGTTTCCTGAGACCCTCAGCTTGAGAACTGAATATCCGGGTCCCCTTAATGAAAGATTGAGCCTGGGCGGAATCTCATCGGTCACCTCCCTGTTGTTCGGAACGTTGACATATTTCACCGGATACCTGATATCCGCTTCCATGTCCTTGCCCAGATAATTGAAGTACCATAAACAGAAGGAAAGAAAAAGAAAAAAGGCAAATACTGCAACATCCCTGTTGATGAAGTCCTTCCCTCTCTTTCGTAAGCTTTGCTGTCCGTATCTCATCTCCCGGGTTCACATAGACTTAATGAGATTTCAGGATACTATTCTTCAACAGAGGGATCCTTGAGCAAAGCACTCTTGTCAACCTTAAGTTTGACATCCCCTCCGACATCCATTGTCACAAAATTGTCCTTCACGTCAGATATCCTTCCATAGATTCCTCCGGTTGTAATTACCTTATCGCCTTTCTTCAGGGAGCTCCTGTAGTTGGTCATCTCCTTCTGCTTCTTCATTTGTGGTCTTATCATGAAAAAATAAAATACGACAAACACAAGAATAAGAGGAAGAAAAGTAAGAAGAGGATTGGACTGCCCGGAAGCGCCTGCCGGTTGCCCCATTAAAAACACATAAGCTAAATTGACCATCGTTTAAAATTTTAAATATTAATTGATAAATGAATTATGAAATACTGTTCACCTGACCCCTTGCCAATTAATTATTCTCCAGCCAGTCACCCGTTATCTCCCGGGAACGACCTCTGCTGTAATCCTGAGGAGAACGACTGGTGTTTTGGCATTCGACTTTACCGTAATTGTTTTTGTCTGCATGCCGTTCCTTCCTGATGTATCAAAAACTACTTCGAGATTTCCCTCGCTCCCCGGTGGAATTGGTTTTGAATCGTACTCCGGCACTGTACAGCCACAGCTTGTTGTTGCCGATTTTATCACAAGGCCAGCCGTCCCCTTATTCTCGAACTTAAATACATAACCAACCTTTTCTCCTTCGGTGACCTGGCCGAAGCCATGCTCATATTCCCTGAAAACAATTACCGCAATTCCGGTATCGCCGGCTGCGGTCCCGCCGCACCCTTTCTGGATGTATTCCCGCACCGTGCCGACAGTATGAGAATTAACAACAGGCTGAATAAAATGATCCTATTCATTTCACTATCTATAATTAATATTATTTGTCCCTGCCGGGGATCTTTTCACCTACAAGCCCTCTTCCGGTCTTATTGAGGAGTCCATCCTGACGGATCTCCTTCACAATATTATCGAGAATCCCATTTACAAATGTACTGCTTTTTGATGTACAATAGAATTTGGCAATTTCAATATACTCATTAAGTGTAACTTTAACCGGGATCTCAGGGAATTCCATTATCTCGGTAATTGCAAGTTGCATAACAAGAATATCCATCAGGGCTATTCTGTCAACTTCCCAGTTGGTTGTATTTTTATCGATAAGTTCGGAACATTTCCCTGCATGCATGATTGCCTTTCTGAAGAGGATCTTTACAAACTCCTCATCCTCAGCATTTTTAAACAAAGGCATCAGTGGTATATTTTCATCCGAATCAGCCTTAAATTTTTTGAGTGTCTTCTCAATCATGGTTGAAATATATTCAAGGTCGTCGTTCCAGTAAATACTCTGCTCCTCAAGATTTGACTGGAGATCCTCCGAATTCAGAAACAATTCGGTAATAAGGCTGATGATGAACTTTTTGTCGGACGAGTAATTATGGATCTCCGTGGACATGTACTCTTCATACAAGTCCCAGCCTATCATTTTATTGTACAGATTCCGGGGAATATGCTGGTAATTGGACCATGAAAGTTTTTTGGAGGCGAGGTATTTCCTGAACTGCAGATTTTTTCTCAGCTGAGCAATCATCAGATTATCGACGAACCTCCTTTGGGGATTGAGATCTTCAGGGGTAGGCATCCGCTTCTGCAGGGCAAAATCGATCTTTTCTCCGGCAACGTCTGCAATTTCGGTCACGAGCAGCAAAAGGTAGTGATAGAGATCATAGCTTTTACCTATGCTGAACATAAGTTCTTTTTCTGCCTGGCCTAAGTTAACGTCTTCTCTCCGGTTGAATGCATATATAGCCATTAAGGCTTTTATACGTAGTAATCTTCTGCTTATCATTAATAAAGGAACATCGGTTTTTCCGCTGCAAAATTACTCTTTTTCCATTATTGTCAAAGAAACTTACCTGAAATTAGGAAGATACATTAAAATACAGCTCCCTGTTCATCAGGTAACTATCTTATTTTTAACAATTACCCCTATCATTATATACTTCAGAATTGCCCCTTCATGCACAATTAATCCACTTCGTTTTGATTTGATAAAATAATTGTTACATTTGACAATACAAATCAAAACCCTAACACTAACCGACTTGGAAATGGAAGAAGAAGCTGATGTAAAAGAAGGTATTAACGGGCATGAGGAAAAAATCATTAAGGAAGAAATTTTCACAAGGGTTGTACGTGCCGGTAAGAGAACCTATTTTTTTGACGTAAAAGCTACCAGAAAGGATGATTATTACCTAACCATCACAGAGAGCAAGAAGCGCCTCGGGAAAGAGGGTAAGGTTTTCTATGAGAAGCATAAGATCTTTCTGTACAAGGAAGATTTTGACAAATTTACGGAAGGGCTGAAGGATGCTGTTGCATTTATTGATGAAAACAATAATGATCCTGAAGCAGTCATCCGTTCACAGGAACCGGGTATCGTCGAACAGAAGGACAGCCTGGTAACTGCTGAATTTACTGACATTGAATTCGAGGATCTGGGAAAACACTGACACTCACTTCAGGATAAATTTTCGCAGATTATTTCCAGATGTCAGACTACATACTTCTAATATCGGGAATTATTCTCATGCTTCTGGGGATAATTGGCTGTCTCGTTCCTGTTCTTCCAGGTCCGTCCCTCAGTTTTCTCGGATTACTGTTCCTGCACTTTTCACGTTTCGGGGAATTCTCAAAATCAACTCTGATAACCCTTGGCATCATAGCCGTTGCAGTAACTGTACTTGATTATATAGTGCCGGTGTGGGGGACCAAAAAATTCGGAGGATCCAAATATGGAACCCGTGGTGCCGCGGTTGGACTTGTGATAGGCCTTTTTCTTGGACCTATGGGCATTGTTATCGGTCCATTCATAGGAGCCTTTGTGGGCGAAATGATCTTCAAGGATGACATTCACTATGCAATCCGTGCCGGTTTCGGCAGTCTTCTCGGCTTTCTGACAGGAGTGGGACTGAAGCTGGCAGCTTCCTTTATTATGACTTTCTACTTCTTCAGGGAATGGATCACATAGACATTGTCCTGATGCCGGATAATGAAAAGAGTATTCTTCTTCGCTGCAGAACCATCACACCTCCGTGTCTGCCACCTTTTTAACAGCTGGTTTGGTCCGGGAAAGCTTCGGAGAGCGAAGCAAGCACCCAGCACCAGGCACCAGGCATCCCGCACCATATCTTACTCAGCTCCCCAGGGTAGCTACCATAACGGCTTTTATTGTATGGAGCCTGTTCTCGGCCTCATCGAAGACTATTGAATATTCCGACTCGAAAACATCCTCTGTAACTTCCATTCCGTCAAGGCCGAATTTCCTGAATATTTCCTCACCTACCTTAGTCTCCCTGTTGTGGAACGCAGGCAGACAGTGGAGGAATTTCACCTTCGGGTTACCTGTTGCCTTTATCACATCCATGTTTACCTGGTATGGTTTGAGAAGCCTTACACGCTCGTCCCACACTGAATCGGGCTCTCCCATCGACACCCAGACATCTGTATAGAGAAAATCCACCCCCCTGACGGCATCCCTGACGGAATCTGTGACAGTTATTTTCGCACCGGTCTTCAGGGCAATATCGCGGCAGGTCCCGACAAGGCTTTCGGCAGGCTGGCATGCTGCAGGTGCTGCAGCACGGAAATCCATCCCCATTTTTGCGGCACCGACCATAAGCGAGTTTCCCATATTATTTCGCGCATCCCCCAGGTAGCAGAAAGAGACCTGGTTAAGCGGCTTGTCTGAATGTTCCGCCATGGTCATGAAGTCTGCGAGAATCTGAGTCGGGTGGAATTCATCAGTAAGTCCGTTCCATACGGGCACGCCAGAGTACTTTCCCAGCTCCTCCACGATGGACTGGCCGTAACCGCGGTATTCGATGCCATCGAACATCCTCCCCAGTACCCTGGCAGTATCCTTCATCGACTCCTTCTGTCCGATCTGTGAGCCGCTGGGGCCAAGGTAAGTGACATGGGCTCCCTGGTCGAGCGCCGCGACTTCGAAGGCGCATCTTGTCCTTGTCGAGGCTTTTTCAAATATCAGGGCAATATTCTTCCCTTTAAGACGCTGCTGTTCGGTTCCTGTGTATTTTGCTCTTTTAAGATCGGATGCCAGGTCAAGAAGAAATCTGACCTCTTCCGGCGTGAAATCGAGGAGCTTGAGAAAATTCCGGTTGCGTAGGTTATACGGCATGGTAATGAAGTTTAAAAATGCAAGTGCAAATTTAATAAATATATTGATCGGTCAACAGGTTTCTGCTTACTCCCTGATACTGATTTAAAGAAGCCTTACCCTTAATCCATCACGGTTGAAACATTGAATTGTACATGTCCGGCCGCAGCTTAAATAGCATCCTTCCCGTAAGTTTTCATAATTATCGGCACAACTGATTGAAATAAAAAAAAATCGCTACATTTACATAATTCAAAATTAGATAAGTTAAGTGAGATTCAGATATGCGTTGTTCATTGCAGCCATTTTTGCAGTGACATGTTATTCCTGTTCAAATAAGGGAGCCAAATTTATTGACCAGGGAGAAATTCATTATAGCATTGATTATACTGGCACCGTTGGATCCTTCTCCAGGGATATCCTTCCGAAGAATCTCATTGTCTCATTCAAGAACGACAAGATCCTTTTCGAGATGCTCTCGCCTATAGGCAATTCGGGAATTCTGAATCTTTCCAATCCTTCCAAAGAGATCTATGACACATATTGCAGCCTTTTTACATTAAAATATTACTATCCGGCAAAGAAAGGGGAGATCTATCCAGGCTTTGAAGCAATGGAAGGGATGATAATACGAAAGACCGGCAAGACCTCCATCATTTGCGGTTATAACTGCATGAATGCCGAAATCACATTTCCCGGAGATACACTGAAGATTTATGATGTCTGGTACACTAACGAGATAAGAGTAAGGGAGCCGAATGCCAGCTCTCCTTTTCAGGATATCGACGGGGTAATGATGAGCTTTTTCTTCCTGATAGGCAGGTATGAGCTTCGCTTCAATGCAGAAACTGTTTACAGGAAAGACATCCCGGATCAGATATTTGAACGCCGCGAAAAATTTGTAAGATTATCCAAGGAAGACCTTGTTAAGTTCATTAACAAGATGCTTTCATTTTAAGGTCCGCATGGATAAGCTTACTGTCACTTCTGCAAAATCAGCTGCAGCTATCAAATTCATAACTCCTCCTATTGTGTGCGGACCAAAATTATTACCTTTGGACTGCCAAATGATAAATATGCAAGTGCAATGACTAAAGAGAAGGAAGAGGCTGGCAAAAAGAGCTCAAAGGCTGCCAAGGGGCCTGTAAAATCCAAATCCTTCCTTACAGACGAGAGGATAAAATTCATATTCGGGATCCTGATAACCGGGTTTGCATTTTATCTCCTTCTTGCATGCATCTCCTATCTCTTCTCCTGGAAGGCTGATCAGAGCCTTCCCCTGAAGGATGTTGTATCCGGACCGGAAGTTGTTGTGAAGAACTGGTCTGGTAAAAGCGGTTATTTTCTTGCAGACCTTATAATACGCAACGGATTTGGATTCGGGGCTTTCTTCATTCCCCTGATATTCGGGGCAGTGGGATTATACATGCTCAGGTTTCCTAAAATAAAGCCGGTAAGGCTCGTTGTGAAGTTCTCCTTCGCAGCAATTATCTTATCTCTCCTGCTGGGATATATCGGCTTCCTCTTTGGCAACACCCGGATTTTTCTCGGAAGTGGTCCGGGAGGGGCCCATGGCTACAAGATAGCCGAATGGCTCAATGCTTTCATGGGAAAGCCCGGGACAGGCATATTGCTGCTGTTCCTGACAATTTCATATCTGGTGCTTGCCCTCAGGGTCAGGCCTGAATCGTTCGGATGGAAGCTCCCTTCGTTTTTTTCGGCATTCAGAAAAAAACAGGCTCCTGATGGTGAGGCTGTTGAGGAGGAAGCTTCGGGGGCCGGCCCCGACAAAGATGTTGAAGCTGAACCCGCAGGCCATGACGAACGCCCCGTCAGCTTTTTTGTAAGAAATACGAATGTCGGGGCAGACGATGAGGAGAGTGACAATACTATTCCTGAAGTAATACCAAGGGGATCGATCATCCGTGACTTTGACAGGGATGTGCATAATGCAGCAGATCAGGAGGAAGAGGTTCCCCTGAACATCAACCGGCCGGGAACGGAAGGGCTGCTGTCTGAGCACGAAGTCGAAAGGATAATGGAAAATTATGATCCCCGGCTCGACCTGTCGCGACTATAAATTTCCCCCTGTATCGATTCTGAAGGAGCATAAATCAGAAACCGCATTCGACAATACGGAGGTTTTTGAGAACAAGGAAAACATCATTAAGACCCTGGGCGACCATAAGATCAGTATTAAAAGCATATCTGCCACAATAGGACCTACCGTGACCCTGTACGAGATCGTGCCGGAGCGGGGGGTCAGGCTGGCAAGGATCAAATCGCTCGAGGACGATATCGCCCTCAATCTGTCCGCACTGGGGATACGAATAATCGCCCCCATACCGGGCAGGGGCACCGTGGGCATTGAGGTTCCCAACAAAAAGCCTGAGATGGTCTCCATGCGTTCCCTTATTACATCCAAGGCCTTCCAGGAAACGAAATTTGATATTGCTCTTGCCCTCGGGAGAACAATTACGAACGAGCCTTATCTTGTCGACCTCACAAAAATGCCTCACCTGCTCGTAGCAGGTGCAACCGGACAGGGAAAATCGGTGGGGATAAATGCAATTATTACCTCAATCCTCTACAAGAAGCATCCGGCGGAGGTCAAGTTTGTGCTCATCGATCCGAAAAGGGTGGAGCTTCCCCTCTATATGAAGATCGAGAGGCATTTTCTTGCAAAGCTTCCGGGGGAGGAGGATGCGATAATAACAGACACACAGAAGGTTATAAACACACTTAACTCCCTGTGCATCGAGATGGATAACAGGCTCGAGCTTCTTAAGGCTGCCCAGTCCAGGAACATAAAGGAGTACAATGAGAAATTCATCTCAAGAAAGCTGAATCCTGAAAAAGGGCACAAGTACCTTCCATACATAGTTCTTATAATCGATGAATTTGCCGATCTTATCATGACGGCGGGAAGGGAAATAGAAGGGCCGATAGGAAGGCTGGCACAGCTTGCAAGGGCTATCGGTATACACCTTATAATATCCACTCAAAGGCCTTCCGCAAACATCATTACAGGCTTCATAAAGGCCAATTTCCCTACAAGGATAGCATTCCGCGTCTTCTCCTCCATCGATTCACGCACAATTCTCGATTCCACAGGAGCCGACAGGCTTGTTGGCAGGGGTGATATGCTCGTATCCTCAGGCAATGAACCGGTGAGGGTACAATGTGCCTTTATCGACACCCCCGAGATAGAGGAACTGACCGAATTCATAGGATCACAGAAAGGCTATGCTGATGCCATGCATCTGCCGGAATATGTTGATGACAGCGAGTCAGGGGCAGTGGAAGTCGACCTCAGGAAAAGGGATCCTATGTTCGAGGATGCAGCAAAGCTGGTTGTACAGCATCAGCAGGGATCGACATCACTTATCCAGAGAAAACTGTCGATAGGGTACAACAGGGCCGGAAGAATAATAGACCAGCTGGAGGCTGCTGGAGTAGTGGGACCCTTTGAAGGAAGCAAGGCACGGGATGTGCTGATTTCCGATTTTATAAGTTTGGAACAGATTTTGAGTCGTCTGGAATAAAAAGCCCGCATGAAGATATTCATAATAGCCATTCCGGTAATCCTCGCCGCGTTTTCCGCGGCAAAGGGCCAGTCAGACCCACAGGCAATAAAGATACTCGACAGCTTTTCCTCAAATGCATTGAAGGCACCTTCAGTGTCAATGTCATTCACAATGATCAAGACCGATCTTGCTGAACACACATCCGACACCCTCGACGGTTCAATAATCCTCAGCAAGGATAAATACAGGCTGAACCTCGGCGACAATATAGTCTGGTATGACGGGGTGACGAACTGGAACTATCTGACAGCCGAAAAAGAGGTCACTGTAACAAAGCCTGACAAGAAAGATCATTCCTTTCAAAACCGGCCCTCAGAAATCTTCACAATGTATAAATCCGACTATAAGAGCCGGCTGATAGAGGAAAAACAGGGTGAATACATCGTTGACCTTTATCCACAGGATATCCGGAGCGACCTTGTAAGGGTCAGGCTGACAATCAAGAAACCTGATCTCAGCCTGATAAGCCTCGAATATAAAAGACGTGACGGCCTTGTAATCACCCTCAGGATTTCAGATTACAGCCTTAAGCAGAAAGCCGACCCAGGAACATTTGTATTCCATCCCGATGAATACAAGGGAGTGGAGATAAATGACATGCGCTAGCCTTCCTGCAGGTCTTGCTGAGGATATGCAGTTCTAAGATGGTGAATGTTCAGCAGCCGTTTCCTGAAAATATTTTTTATCTCGGAGAGATCCCTGAAGGTTAGAGGGGCTTCCGAAAACTGATCATTCTGTTCCTGCATTGAAATTATGTTTTCAACGAGCTCACCCACATTATTCTCGTTATACCTGTCAAGCGTCCTTGAGGAGGCCTCGACAGCATCCGCCATCATTACTACGGCTGTCTCCCTTGAAAATGGCTTCGGCCCGGGATATTCGAACAGCTTTTCGGCCCTCTCGCTCCACCCGGAGGTTTCAAGGTATCTCGAATAAAAAAAATAGGTTTTGGAAGTCCCGTGATGGGTACGGATGAAATCAATTATCTGGACGGGAAGCTTGTATTTTCTTGCCAGTAGGATGCCCTCGTGCACATGATTGATAATGATCCTGGAGCTGTCTACAGGATCAAGCCCCTGGTGGGGATTGAGAGCGAAGCCCTGGTTTTCTATGAAATATTCTGAATTCACAACCTTGCCGATATCATGGTAAAGGGATCCTGCACGCACCAGAAGAGAATTGGCGCCTACTACCCGGGCTGCCTCCTCTGCAAGGTTGGCCACCTGCAGCGAATGCTGAAATGAACCCGGAGCCTCTTCGGCGAATCTCCTCAGCAATGGATTGTTTATATTGGATAATTCAAGAAGCGTGGCATCCGAAAGGAAGTAGAAGTTCCTTTCGAACAGGAAGATCAGCGGATAGCTCAGCAGGACAAGGATCCCGTTTCCAAGGAACATTTTATAGTCGTCAGGGTTCAGACCGTTGATTACAGCTCCATTCATTACCGAGATCCCCGAATGAACAACTGCATAGCTGAGCACGACAGCCATGGAGGCAAATATGATCTTTCCGCGCCTGTATATGTTCGTGAGTGAAAATATTGCAGCTACGCCCGAGATGAAGCTCATGAAGATGAATTCGAATGACTCGCGAACCATAAATCCTGCAAGCATGATTGTAATAAGCAGGATGAAAAGGGCAAGCCTTGCATCATAGAATGTGCATATTACAACGGGTATTATTCCAAATGGGATCAGGAACAGTAGTTCCGGGCTTCCTGCCGTGGTCACGATCCTTGTAAGAACGACGAAGGCAAGGATTATGAGGATAATAAAAAGGGTCTTCCTCATAACCTCAAGGATCTCGGCCCTGAAATGTGAAAGAAAAAGATAAAGCATGAGGTAGCACGATGAGACAACAAGAACAGTTCCCATCAGCTCCGTCCATGTACCCTTCTTTCCGGCCGGCCACACCCACACAACAATAACTATACTGGCAAGAAAGAAGAGAATATTGATTATATTTTTACCTGATGATTTCAAGAGGTCTGTTGTTGTCAGGCAGCTTCAGCCCGCATGTGCCTGAACGATCTTTTCATCAACCATTTTCATTATTGCCTCCTCCTCCATTTTTGCTTTCGAATCCATATCACAGCTTTTTATAAGCACCTCCCTGACAAAATCCCTGTCATTCAGGGAAGAAGCATTTATCTTGACATTCAGGTAGGCTCCCTTGATGCATGTCCTGAGGGCTAGTGCCCCCACTCCGGCATCCGTTACCGAATTAGGGTTTCCTTCCTCAACCATCTCCCTTATGAGCCCGTAGCCTGACAATGCCGTTTCCATCACTTTAAGAGGCACCAGGGTAACATTCCTTGTTGCCTCCTGGATTGCATTGCTCCTTGCCACTCTCTCATCCTCTGATTTTTTGGGAAGGGAGTAAGCGCTCATCAGACTGTTGAACGCTTCTGTATCCTCGTCAACCAGCCTGAGGAGCTCGTTCTGGATCGATTTTCCCTGTTCGGCCCAGTCTGAAAAATATTTCCATCTGGCATCCCACCCTTTCCTGTGGCTTGAGAGGTTTGCAACCATTGTGCCGAGGGCTGCTCCGAGTGCGCCCATATATGCAGAGACAGAACCTCCGCCGGGGGCAGGTGATTCCGAAGCGGTTTCATCAATGAAGGTTTTCAGATCCATCGCTGCAAGCCTTCTGTTGCTTTTGTCTTCCATAATATACTCTATTATTTTTTCTTCTGGCCTGAACTTATTGATCTCATCCAGTCCCAGGCTCCTGACTGCAATCCTTATCAGCTCACTGTCGGATACCCCGGAGGAGCGCTGCTGTCTGTGGAGGAAATATCTCCCGGCATCAAGCATGGATCTGAGGGGAACGATGCCGATAATTTCAGAGCCTGTAACTCTTACTCCCCTGGCCTCAGCTTTCCGGCATACCTCGTCAAATGCAACATGAAGGGGTGTCACTGAGATATCTGTCAGGTTCATTGAGATCTGTGCAAACCCGTACTCCTCAATGAACCAGCCTATAGCCTTTACAGCCTTAAGGGAGCCGGGTATCATTATCTTTTCCCCATTCTCTCCGTAGATGAGATTACCTGTAAGAGGGTCTCCCTTACGCGCAGGCCTTCCCTTCTCACGCACATCGAAGGCAATTGCATTGGCCCTCCGAGTCGAGGTTGTATTCAGATTGATATTATAGGCTACAAGAAAGTCCCTTGCCCCTACTGCAGTCGCACCCGAATGTACATTAAACTCTGAGGGTCCGAAATCAGGCTTCCACGAGGGATCCGAGAGCTTTGTCAGGCAGTCCTTCATACTCACCTGCCCTGCAGTCGGCAAGGTTCCTCCTCTCTTCCTTCGTTGCAGCATTCTCATAGCAATAAACCGGGATACCAAGCTCATTCCCTATTCTTGAGGCTACCCTTCGGGCAACCTCAACCGTCTCATCCATAGTGACTCCTGAAACGGGAACGAAGGGACAGACATCGGTGGCACCCATACGCGGATGTTCCCCGTGGTGCTGAGACATATCGATAATTTCCGCTGCCTTCCTTACCGCCTGAAATGCTGCCTCGGCAACCGAATCCGGGTCGCCTACAAAAGTAACAACTGTCCTGTTGGTGGCTTTTCCGGGATCCGTATTGAGAAGAGTTACTCCCCGGACCGATTCGATCGCGCGCGTGATCTCACTTATTTTTCTCAGGATCCCTTCCTTCACTGAAATTCGGAACGCACTCTATGATCTTTTTCTCCATAATTAAAAATAATGTTTATTTATTGCCCCTCCGCCCGATAACATTATTCTTTCAGTCCCCGCATGCCAGTCAGACAGCCTCAGAATTCAACGATTTCCCCTTTAAGGATTATAGTCTCTATCAGGTCGCTGCCAAAAGCATAGGGCATAAATTCATATGAAGGGATCTCCCTGGTAATAAAAACATTGGCCACTTTGCCCCTTGCAATCGAGCCATGGGTATCAGAGAGCTCCATTGCATATGCCGAGTTGATCGTTGCTGCATTAATGGCCTCTTCGGGGAGCATTTTAAGCTTTATGCATGCGAGCGACATAATCAGCTTCATATTGCCTGTCGGGGATGATCCGGGGTTATAGTCGGAAGCAATGGCTAAAGGCAGTCCGGCATTTATCATCTGCCGGGCAGGAGGATCGTTCAGCCCAAGGAAGAATGCTGATCCGGGAAGAAGGGTAGGCATTGTATCCGACTGACTGAGAGCTTCAATTTCAGCATCGCCCGAACACTCCAGATGATCGACCGATATTGCATTGTATCTGACACCGGTCTGGACCCCGCCCGAGAAACCGAGCTCATTGGCATGCAGCCTGGCTCTGAGGCCGTATTTCATTCCGGCCATCAATATCCTTTCGGTATCCCCGGCAGAAAAGAAGCCGGTGTCACAGAAAACATCTATGTAATCTGCAAGCTCTTCGGATGCAACGACAGGAATCATCTCATTTATCACAAGATCAACATAATCCTCCCTCCTGCCGGCATATTCCTCCGGCACGGCATGTGCTCCGAGGAAGGTTGCCTTTATCTCTGCAGGACAGCTCCTTCCTATCCTTTTAATAACCCTGAGGATTTTAAGCTCATCGGGCAGATTCAGCCCGTAGCCGCTCTTGATCTCTATGGCTCCGGTACCCGAGCGGATTATCTCCCTGACCCTTTCCATCGACTGATTGAACAGCTCCTCCTCAGAAGTCTCATGCAGCAGCCTGGCTGAATTCAGGATCCCTCCTCCCCTGCGGGCTATATCCGCATAGGATAATCCCCTTATCTTATCAGTAAATTCCTGCTCCCGGCTTCCGGCATATACAAGATGGGTGTGGGAATCGCAGAACGACGGAAAGACAAGCTTTCCCCTGGCATTTATCCTCTGAATCGACGGGTCGCCGAGGGGAATATCCGAGAGCTCCAGGTCGCTCATGCGCCCGAAATCGAGTATGATCCCATTCCCCATATACAGAAACGCGTCATTTACAGTGCCAAGGGCAGCCATCCCGCTTCCGGATACCTTCACCCTGACTGATTCTTCAGTCTGCACCAGACATCTTATATTTGTAATCAGCAGGCCCGGCTTCATTTGTCAATAATATTCAACCTCTAAGGTAGCAAATATTGAAAAATGAGGTTGTCATATTCAATTTTCTTTATCTTTATAATTGAGAACTTAAACCATAACCCATGAAAAGAACACTCCTGCTATTTTTAGCAATTGCATTGGCTGTTTCACTATCTGCCCAGGAAAAGAAGGTTAAGACCGGTTGGAAATTCGGAGGTGCTCTTCCCACAATCACCTATGATTCTGATCTTGGATTCCAGTATGGGGCTCTTGCCGAATTTTTCAACTATGGCGATGGCACCAGATTTCCTGAGTACCTTGATCATACATATACAGAGATCTCTCACTATACCAAGGGCAGCGGAATTTTCAGGTTCATGTACGAATCGAACCATATAATCCCGAATGTCCTGTGGATAAGTGATCTGAGCTATCTGCCCGACAGGGCCTATAATTTTTTCGGGTTTAACGGTTATGAATCTGTTTACAACAAGGACTGGACCGATAATGATAAGTCCGCCCCGCCATACAGGACAAGGATGTTCTACAATATGGAAAGGAACCAGTTCAGGTTCAAGAACGACTTCCAGGGCAAGCTGGCTGGTGAGCATATTAAGTGGAGCGCCGGAATTGCAATCCAGGATTTCACTGTCGACACTGTAGATATCCCAACCCTGAACAAGGGAAAATCTGAGACCCTGCCTTTCAATGCCTCGGAACCGGGGCTGTTTCAAAGATACAAGGTGCTTGGCATTATTCCCACTGATGAGTTTAACGGAGGCTGGGTAAATACTCTGAAAGCCGGCGTCACCTGGGACAGCCGCGATAACAAGCCGAATCCGATGAAGGGATTATGGACTGAAATTGGTTTGGAAGTGGCTCCGAAATTCATGGGAAATGACTGGAGCTTTTCCAGGCTTTACATCATACACCGTCAGTATTTTACCCTTATCGACAACAGGCTTTCTTTTGTTTACAGGTTAAGCTATCAGACGAAGCTGAGCGGCGATGTTCCCTTTTTCTATGAGTCACAGGTCATTACATCGAGGCTTACAGGGGCTACATCGGAAGGTCTGGGTGGATCCAAGACACTCCGAGGGGTGCTCAGGAACAGGGTCGTTGGTGACGGATACGCTATGGGTAATTTTGAGCTCAGGTGGAAGCCTGTATTTTTCAAGTTATTCAAGCAGGATTGCTACCTTGGCCTCAATGGATTCTACGATATAGGCAAAGTGACAAAAGATTACAGTATGCCGGCAAACCTTGAACCGACATTCATTGCAACATATCCAGGGGAAAAATTTTCAGATTATTTCAATCCTGGCGGTGAGAAATTTCACCAGAGCGCAGGTGTGAGCATAATGCTTGCAATGAACCAGAATTTCGTTATCGCCATCGATGCCGGAAAAGCCTTCGACAAGCAGGACGGCAATATCGGATTCTCAATAGGTCTTAATTATTTGTTCTAGCCCGGAGAAGCCACCTGTCAGAATCCCTTCAGGAAAAAGCCCAGCCCTACTCCCAGGTAATTACCTATAACGTAGCCTATTATACCTACTGTTATACCTGTAATTATAACCTCCTTGTTTTTCATTGCGGCAGCAACCACGGGAACGAAAGGGGGAGAGAATACAAAAGCAGTTGTTGTGATAAGGAAATCGTCTGCATTTACCCTGAAAATCTTTGACAGGATTATATGCAGGATGAGGGTCCCGAAGTAGGCATAGAGCACATAGGCGAAAAGTCCCAGAAATCCTATGCTGAATATTACTCCGATATCTGCCATTGAGGCTACAACAATGGAAAAGACCAGAATGAAGTACATTCCGAGCTGAAAGGTTTTCTCAATCCTGTTGATCCTCCCGATAAGGGAAGCTATTATGGCAAGGGTTGTAATAGAGAGTATTACAACGACCATCTGAGAGATCCGGGGAAGCAGAAGGCTTATGCCATAGGAGATCAGGAATATGATCACTGCGAGGGCAAAAGCTGAAATAAGAGGGAAGATCCTTTTCCGGGTGAACATTCCGGAGTAGTCCTCGAAGTTTTCAGCTTCCTTCAGGAGTTCATCTTCTGTTCCATTGCCGCCATTGTATTTGAATGGAGGGAGTATAGCCCTGAAGATCCTTGGTCCCGCTGAAACAAAGAATATAAGTGTAATGGCTCCCACTATCATATCGTATGTGCTTGTCATCACAAAAAGATTGGGATCGACCCCCAGAGCCATTTTCAGCGATACAAGGTTGGGAGTGCCGCCCGTATAGACCCCGACAAGCATTCCTGCAACCTTCCATGAATCTGGCACCACATGTCTGAAAATAAAATATCCTGTCGAAACAACTATTATCACGGAAACGAGGGCAAGAACCATTGAGATGAAGCCGTCTTTTGCAAAGCGCAGCCATCTCCTGATATTGAGTGAAAACAGAAGCAGGGGGAATGACAGGGGCACTATGATTGAAACCAGTATATCCTGTGCAGATGCAATTGAATTAACGTAGCTGTCATTCTGGTCGATCGTGCCGGCGGCAAGCAGGGCCAGTTTCTCCGGCTCAGGAAGAGCGGCCCTTCCCTGCAACGCCATGTGGTAGGCTTCGCTCCCCTGGGGAAGAATGCCCGAGCTTCCGAGCAGGAGTCCGAAACAATAGGCCAGCACTATCGATCCTATTTTCTGAAGAAGGGACCATTTTTTACACATTCGGATAATTACAAGCGGAAAGAGGAAGTAGAAAACGACCAGGAGGAGAATTTTTTCCATATCGGGAGAATTATGTCAGTATCAAATATAAAAAAAGCGACATTGCATATAGCATGTCGCTTTAAAAATAGGCTTTTATACTTAGCTATTGCTTCTGGTCGCAGTCGCACTCCTCGAAGCTTTTCTGATACTGTTCGATTGCCTTCAGGCTCATCCCCATGCTTGAAAATCCTCCATCGTGGAAAAGATTCTGCATTGTGACCTTGCGTGTAAGATCGGAGAAGAGTGCCACACAGTAATCGGCGCATTCTTCTGCAGATGCATTGCCGAGCGGCGACATCCTCTCGGAGAAGTCTACCAGCGAATCAAACCCATGGATCCCTATCCCGGCAGTTGTTATTGTCGGTGACTGGGAAACAGTATTGATCCTTACTTTCCTGTCACGGCCGTAAATGTATCCGAAGCTTCGCGCGATGGATTCAAGCAACGCCTTGGCGTCACCCATGTCGTTGTATCCTGAAAGTGTTCTCTGGGCTGCCACATAGGATAAGGCCACAACCGAGCCCCATTCCTTGAGCGCATCGAGCTTGTATGCAGTCTGGAGCACCCTGTGAAAGCTGAGCGCCGAAATGTCGAATGTCTTTAGCATATTCTCATAGCTGGTCTGTTCATAGGGTATGTCTTTCCTGACGTTTGGCGACATGCCTATCGAATGGAGAATAAAATCGAATTTCCCTCCGAAGATGACAAGGCTCTCACTTAACAGGTTCTCAATATCTTCCATTTTCGTGGCATCTGCCGGGATCACCCTGCTGCCTGTAACTTCAGCAAGATGACTGATTGTCCCGAGTCGCATGGCAACCGGCGAATTCGTAAGAACCAGTTCGGCACCATGCTCCCATGCCTTGAGGGCAACCTGCCATGCAATGGATTTATCGTTAAGAGCACCGAAAATGATACCCTTTTTCCCTTTTAAAAGACCTTCTCTCATTATTACTTATTTTAGTTAAATGCGGCGCTTAAAAGTTCCTTTGCATTTTTTATTGCAGTTTCAGTCACTTCACTTCCGCTCAATAATCTGGCTACTTCCATTATCCTCTCCTCAGGTGATAACAACTTGACTCTCGTAAATGTTGAATCCGCAGTGTCATCTTTGTATACATGGTAGTGTCTCCTGCCCCTGGATGCCACCTGCGGAAGATGCGTAATATTTACTACCTGCATGTAATGTCCCATACCGGTGAGGATCTGCCCGACCTTGTCAGCAACCTCTCCCGACACGCCGGAGTCTATTTCATCGAAAATTATTGTTGGCAGGTTATTATTCTTCGTAAGGAGTGATTTAAGGCTCAGCATTACCCTTGACAGCTCCCCGCCTGAGGCAATTTTAGCCAGGTTTTCAGGGGCAATCTGTTTGTTGGCAGAGAACAGGAAATCAGCAAGATCAACACCCGAGGGGGTAAAGTCACCGGTCGCTGAGAGTGATATTCTGAACCTCGCATTGGGCATCCCCAGTTGCATGAGGATCTCTGTAATTTTTGATTCGATCTCCCCGGCTACAGCTTTTCGTTTGTCCGAGATCCCGCCAGAGAGGTGCCGGAGGTTTTCCGTTTCACCCGACAGCAGTGCTTCAACCTGTGCAAGTCTTTCATCGCTCGATGAAATTGCTTTTATCAATCCTTCTATCTCGTCCTTTTTAACCAGTAGTTCATCAAGGTTGTTAACCCTGTGTTTCTGCACAAGGGAATATATAAGATCGAGCCTCTCGTTTACAAGCAGCAGTCGCTGAGGGTTTGCCTCCACCGACATGGCAAGCTTATCCATTTCACGTGCAAGGTCGTCGAGCTCGATCACGGATGATTCTGTTCTTTTCAGCAATTCATCTCCGCCGGGGAGGAAGCTCCATATTTTTCCGAAATGTGATCTGACCTCCCTCAGCATGGAGAGGATTGACAAATCGTCACTGTTCAGCAGCTTCGAGGAGGCCTCCAGCGACAATCTTATCTCTTCAGCGTGCGAGAGCAATTCCTGTTCGGCCTCAAGTTCAGCCTGCTCACCTGGTTTTAGCCTGGCCTCTACAAGCTGGTTGAACTGAAACCTGAAATATTCAAGATCGTTCCTGTTCTTGTCGGCTTTCTCCTTCAGCCCGGTAAGCTCCCTTTTAAGACCAAGATATCTGCCATATGCAAGCTTGTATTCATTAATCAGGTTTCCTGTGCCTGCGAAGGAATCGATGATGCTCATCTGGAACGAATTATCGCTTAGCATCAGGGTCTGATGCTGCGAATGGATATCGATCAGATGATCTCCAAGCTCTCTGAGAAGGTTCAGGTTGACGGGGGTATCGTTTATGAAGGCGCGCGATTTTCCGGCAGGATTAATCTCTCTTCTCAGGTTTGTCAGAGGCTCATAATCAAGCTCATTGGAAGTAAAAAAATCAGCCAGGTCATATTCATCTATCCTGAATGATCCCTCCACGATGCACTTCTCGTTCTTGTCGAGCAGCACCGAGGAATCTGCCCTTGTACCCAGAATAAGGGAGAGTGCCCCCAGAAGGATCGATTTCCCGGCTCCGGTCTCACCTGTTATGATAGTCAGTCCCTTCTCAAATTCAATATCAAGTTCCCTTATCAGAGCATAATTTTGAACAGACAGTTTGGCTAGCATAAACGTTTATTAACGTGAATTTGATGCTGTTATCTTTTCGTATTTTGCCTTATTTGCAGGGTCTATTTCAGTGAGGATCTGAACTACACGGCTCTTTTCCTCCGGGAAGGCATCTGAGAATATATTTATAAGCTCATCTGATTTTGCATCCAGGATGATCTGGAGGAAATACATATATGGGTCAGGCTTTTTCCGGTAGACTTCCTGAAGCAGCTTAAGGCTTTCCGACATATTGTTGCGTGCCTCGCTGATCCTCGATTCAAGCCTGTCCAGTCCGTTTATGTCATAATCATAAATAAACTGCCTCACCCCTTCATACTCCTTGTTGAGGATATTCTTTACGAGCCAGT
Source organism: uncultured Bacteroidales bacterium (assembly GCA_963756885.1). Taxonomy (GTDB): domain Bacteria; phylum Bacteroidota; class Bacteroidia; order Bacteroidales; family VadinHA17; genus LD21. Next base: position 810,883 of record CAVWPG010000016.1, on the reverse strand, counting down.
ACCGGTTCTTGTTCCTTGAGCCGTCATAGGGTTTCCATCCGGGCTCAACTGCATTCTGGGCATTTGTGACAATTTTTTCCGCCATCTGGAAAAATTCTGTTCCTCCAAGCGGTGAGAAGGAGTCATAATCGACACCAAGAATTATATAGACATAATAGGCCAGCACTGATATCAGGTTCGACCTGTATGTGCTCGGATCAAATTCAAGTGTTTGAAATTCAACATACCTGAACTGGAAGTTGTTATCCACAAAGTTGAGCATTGTGGAATTATATGTTGTATTGAAGGCCGGGCGGCGGAGCTGGATCTGGATGGTTCCCTTGAACTCGTCGCCTGATATCTGTTCGGAAAGGTTTATAAGCATATTGCAATCGATCCTTTCGGCATAGCTGAATACGTGGTTGGTCCAGACAGTATTATTTATAAAATCGTAGATATCCCGCTGCATATTCGTGAAGATCTCACGGTTGGATCCCTGAATCATCTGGGCCGATACCTGGACATTGCAGTTCAGCTCCTGGGATTTTGCGGTTACCGTCAGGCAGGAAAGAATTATTATCAGGCAATATTTTGAGCCTATGTTATTAAGCATGCTGAAAGATTACATTATCATTGAAACGATCTTGTCAAGAATATCCCTTGCAACTTCATCTTTAGTCTTAAGCTCAAATTTATCAATATTATTGTTCCTGTCTATCATTATTATCCTGTTCGTACTATAATCAAATCCGGCCCCTTTTTCATTGAGGGAATTCAGAACAATCAGGTCAAGGTTCTTGCGGATAAGCTTCTGCCTTGCATTTTCTATCTCATTATCTGTTTCAAGGGCAAACCCGGCGATGAACTGACTTGTTTTTTTCATCCTGCCCAGTTCGGCTGCTATATCGGTTGTCGGCTTTAATTCCAGTATAAGTGAGCCTGTCCCCTTCTTCAGCTTTGATTTGCTGACAATCCCGGGGGTAAAATCGGCTACTGCGGCCGAAAGAATTGCTATATCGCATTTTGGGAACCTCGATATGCACTCTTCAGTCATTGACTCTGCCGTATTCACCCTTGTTACGATTACCTGGCTGTCTGAGGGTGAAATGTTCACAGGGCCCAGGACCAGCTCGACGGATGCTCCGTAACCGGCAGCGGCATCGGCAAGTGCAATGCCCATCCTTCCGGATGAATGGTTGCTTATGAATCTTACGGGATCGAGGGGTTCCCTTGTAGGGCCCGCATTTATGAGAAGGCGCTTCCCCTTCAGAGGCTTATCACTTTTTTTTTTGAGAAGAAACTTTTTATCTCTTCTACGATATCCTCAGGCTCTGCCATTCTTCCTCTGCCGGTCAGACCGCTGGCGAGCTCCCCTTCAGCCGGTTCCAGGACAGAATTTCCGAAGGCCCTGAGAGTTTCAATATTTATTATTGTCGACGGATGCCTGAGCATGTCCAGATCCATTGAAGGGGCCACAAATACGGGGCACCTTGCAGATAAATAGGTAGTAACAAGAAGATTATCTGCTATCCCGTTGGCCATTTTGCCGATCGATGCGGCAGTTGCCGGGGCAATAAGAAAAAGATCGGCCCAGATCCCAAGATCCACATGGCTGTTCCAGCTCCCGTCATCAGTATTGTAGAATGCTGAAACGACAGGATTTTTCGACAAAGTTGCAAGGGTCAGGGGAGTAATGAATTCCCTGGCATGATCGGTCATAATGACTTTCACCTCCGAGCCCTCCCTTACGAGCAATCTTATAATTGTTGCAGTTTTATAAGCGGCAATACCTCCGGTTACACCGATCAGTATATGTTTGCCTTTCAGCATTTTAATAAAACTGTTACTTCAGTTTGGCACTGTTCTCGGGGTTCCTGTAGAATATCTTACCTTCTTCCAGCTCCTGTAAAGCAATAAGAGTGGGTTTTGGAAGTCTTTCGTAGAATTTTGATATTTCAATCTGCTCCCTGTTTTCGAAAACCTCTTCAAGGTTATCGCTGTATGAAGCAAATTCCTCAAGCTTCTTATTGAGCTCCTGCTTCATCTCCACAGAGATCTGGTTTGCCCTTCTCGCAACCACAATTACGGTCTCATAAATGTTCCCGTTGCCCTGGGTCATCAGGTCCAGATTCCTTGTAACGGTTGTTGCCGGTGCTGCTGATTTTCTGTAATCCATATTGAAATTTTACTTGTTTGCTTCATTTTCAGGCGTTACCCTTTTCAGAAATTTATTGGTTTTCTGAAAGATATCTGCCACATCCTTTGAATATTCACTTTTGGGGAACTCCTCCATAAAGGAATAATAATCATCAAGGGTATCCTGGTATCTTGTCTTCTGCTTGTCAGGCATGCTGTTCAACGCATAGAGATAGAGCGAGTTGAGCTTAAGGAACATCATCTCCTCCCTGTATTTTGAGGTTGAATACTCCTTGAGGCTGTTGTTTATAGCAACAACGGCTGCCTTGTACTCCTTCATATCATAATAGAGTGTGGCGTTATTATGTGACTTTTCAACAAGTTTATCCTGGAGCTCGACAATGTGCTTTTTGCATTCCTCCACCCTTGGGCTGTAAGAGTACCTGTTAATAAACAGATTAAACTCCTCCAGCGCATTGTTCGTGTTCTCCTGGTCAAGCTCAGGCCGCGGTGAAATATTATAATCGCACATAGCTACAAGGAAATGAGCTTCTTCTGCATGCTTGCCGAAGGGGAACTGATCTACAAAGGTCTTGAAGTATGAACCCGCCATGAAATAATCCTTCATGCCGTAATAGCTCATGCAATTCATCCAGTTAAGTTCTTCAGCCTCGTCAGTAGCCCTGTACCGGGGAAGTATCTGTCCCAGAAGCTCCGAAGATTTAACATACTGTCCTGCTGCGTAGTACTCCTTCGCCTTTTCCTTCTTCAGGTCGGAATCGGTACTTTTGAGAAGCTTCTCATACTCCCCGCAGGAACTGACCAACACTAAAATAATCAGTACTGTAATTAACCTGAACTTCATATAAAAAATTGTTGCGCAAAATTACGGATTATTTTTCATTTCAGATAGAAAAACGCAATATTTATCCATTTATTATATCGGGAGCAACCCCCGGACTGCAATGGACTTCCCCTCCTGCCGGTGTTTTGATTAAGGATTTTCGGCTTCAGGGGAAAAGCACAAAAACAAATTAGGTATAAATAGGTAGCAACTCGTACCTCTTTTATGTATAGTTTTGTGAAAATTTTAACAACCAATCACATCATCATGGATATTTTTGAAAAAATCACAACAAACAAGGGAGCTTTAGGGCAGCATGCTTATTTTGCCGATGGATATTTCATGTTTCCAAAACTAGAAGGGGAAATAGAACCCAGAATGATTTTCAGGGGCAAGGAGGTGCTTTCGTGGAGCCTCAATAATTATCTTGGCCTGGCCAATCTTCCCGAGGTCAGAAAAGCTGATGCGGAGGCTGCAGCGCAGTACGGGCTGGCTTATCCCATGGGCGCAAGAATGATGTCGGGTCAGACCTCGATGCATGAGAAATTTGAGAGGATGGCTGCGGATTTCACATCCAAGGAATCGGCTTATCTTCTGAATTTCGGTTACCAGGGGATGGTATCGATAATAGATGCCCTTGTCGACAGGCACGATGTTATAGTATACGATTCCGAGGCACACGCATGCATAATGGACGGATTAAGGCTTCATATGGGGAAGAGGTTTGTCTATCACCACAACGATATCGAAAACTGCGAGAAGCAGCTTCAGAGGGCAACAAAGCTCACGGAACAATCTGGAGGAGGGATACTTGTAATAACCGAGGGAGTTTTCGGAATGGCAGGGGATCTGGGGAAACTCGATAAAATTGTCGCTCTCAAAAAGAAGTATGATTTCAGGTTCCTCGTTGATGATGCGCACGGCTTCGGCACCATGGGAAAAACAGGAGCCGGCACCGGCGAGCATTTCGGAGTGCAGGATCAGATAGATGTTTATTTCGCCACATTTGCCAAGTCTATGGCAGGGATAGGAGCTTTTGTGGCCGGCTCGAAAGAGGTAATCAAATATCTCCGTTTTAACCTCAGATCACAGATCTATGCAAAATCGCTTCCCATGGCAATGACCATCGGAGCAATAAGGAGGCTGGAGCTTATACAGGCTCATCCCGAATTCAGGGAAAATCTCTGGAAAATAGTGAATGCCCTCCAGAAGGGGCTCAGGCAGGCTGGTCTTGACCTTGGCAGGACCGAATCGCCGGTGACTCCGGTATTCATGAAATGTCCCCTTTCACAGGTTACCCAGATGCTTTACGACCTGAGGGAGAATTTCAATATTTTCTGCTCCGTGGTTATTTATCCTGTTGTCCCGAAGGATGTTGTAATGCTGCGACTGATACCGACTGCATCCCATTCGCTCGGGGATGTGGAATATACTGTAAAGGTGTTCGGTGAGATCAGGAAGAAAGTAGACAATAATGTATACCCTCACGAGATGGCAGACTTCAGCAAGGTTTGATATCAGGGGAAAATGAGCTGATGAGGGGTTGCCATTTCGGGGCAACCCCTCATTCATTTTAATCACCGGCCTGGCGCCATCCCTGAGGGTAATACCCATTTATTCAGCCCCTCGCCTGAAACTTCGGAATCCTTTGAACAATTGAGCCCGATCCTTGGTTATATACACGAATGTAATTCTTGAGACATTCGAACCCGATTGTAATCATTCTAATTTTTTCGATTTATTTATAAGTACGGATATGGAAATCAGAGACCAGAATCATAATCTTTTAAAGGGGTACAATCTGCTGCTTTATTTTGCGGGGAGCATGATTATGTACGAACCTGTGGAAGAATGCGTTGTGGATTTCTGGCAGCAAGGTATCTTATCAAAATTACCCATCTCGAGCTCAAATCCGAATTTTGCCAAAGCTGCATCGCAGTTGAGAGCATCCTGCGAAGATAAATCCAAATGCCTTGAGATACTGAAGAAGGACTACAACCTTTTGTTTGCAGGGCACGACACTCCCCTGGCACCTGCCTTCGAGTCGCTCTATAGCAACAATTCTACATCCGGCAACGGACAGGCATCAGTAGCCGATTTTTACAACGCCTATGGATGGAAATCCAAACTCAAGGGAAAGATAAAGGATGATCACCTGGGGGTGGAGCTGCTGTTCCTGACACTGCTTGTTGAAAAATACCTTGTTCTTGATGATCAGGTTTGTGTTGTTGAGATGAGGGGTGAGATCCGGAGGTTCATTGACCTTCATATTCTTTCCTGGGTGAAGAAGTGGGCCACAACTATGCAGGAGAAGGCAGCCAGCATGTGCTACAAGGGAATCTCAACCCTGATCTATGCCTGTGTTGAGGATATTTACTCACTGTGCGAAAGCGCAACAATTGATATAAAGCCATCGAGTTTTTTCAGAAATTAGGATTGAAAAAGCTTATTATAGCCCCCATATAATATTCGCGCCAGCCTTCAGCTATCTCATCAAATTCCTCATCAGGTATATTAGTATGCTCAACAGTGACTATCGAATTGCCCCCGTCACCGGCGATAGTGATGGTAACAATTGACTTCTCGGCCTGATCGCCGAAATACCATTCCTGGATCACCTTCCTGTCGGGCACAAATTCAATGTTCCTTCCGGTAATATCCCCCTCCCATAATGAAAACTCACTGCCTGGCTCGGTACTCATTACAGCGGGGTAGCCTGACCATAATCCGATAGTATAGGCATTTGTAATTGCCGAATAAATGTCGGCAGGCTCCGTATTTATACTGAATGATTTCCTGAAAGTCTTCATCGGCTGGGGGTTTGGTTTTACAGGCATTAAGACTGGCAACCTGCTCAGTGGAATTCGGATAAATACCTTTCGGCATCGATGGCTGCCATACAGCCCGAGCCGGCTGCAGTAACAGCCTGGCGATAGTAAGGATCCTGCACATCACCGGCAGCAAAAATTCCTGCAACATTTGTTTTCGAAGTGCCCGGGATCGTTTTTATATATCCGACCTGATCGGTGGTCAGAAACTTTTTAAAAATCTCTGAGTTGGGAGTATGCCCGATGGCCAGGAAGAACCCGTCTATTTTGATTTCGACAATTTTTTCATCGGGAGTCCCCTTCCTGTAAACAAGCCTGGCCCCCTCCACCCCATTCTCACCAAAGAGATCAATTGGCTGATGTTCCCATAGGATCTCTATATTTTTCATTTTCATTACCTTATCCTGCATAGCCTTCGATGCTCTCATCTCATGCCTCCTCACAACAAGGTAGACTTTGCTGCAGAGACCTGCCAGGTAAGTTGCCTCTTCCGCTGCTGTGTCGCCACCGCCCACAACCGCCACATCCTTTCCCCTGTAGAAAAAGCCGTCACAGGTTGCACATGCGGAAACGCCCATCCCGGCATATTTTGATTCAGAATCAAGCCCCAGATACTTGGCTGTTGCCCCTGTGGCAATAATAACTGCGTCGGCTTCAATCACTTTATTATCATCAAATACTACCTTGTGCTGCTTGCCAGAGAAATCCACATAGGTAGCTATTCCGAAGCGGACCTCCGTACCGAAGCGCTCAGCCTGCTTCTTCAGGTCATCCATCATTTCGGGGCCGGTCACCCCATCAGGATATCCGGGATAGTTATCCACATCGGTTGTTGTTGTAAGCTGTCCTCCCATCTGCAATCCGGTATACAGGAGGGGCTTAAGGTTGGCCCTGGAGGCATATATTGCGGCAGTGTAGCCGGCAGGTCCTGACCCTATTATCAGGCACTTAACCTTTTCTGTATTTTCGATTTTCGCTGTCGAAGCGTCATTCTGAATGTCCAATGGCTTAAAGATATCCATATATATCTGATAAAATATTTTCCGCAAATATACTGAACTTTGATCGTTTGTCAGTGACAAAAGTCACGGATGAACGGATGAACTTCCTAAAACTGTGATGCAGAATTGCATGCGCTGCCTGGTTAGATCTGCAATTGCATTCCGGGGGCTTTTTACAGGTTCTTCCTCACGCCACGGGGGCGGTGATGATCCGTGGCTGTTCCGTTTGGATGGTAAATCCGTGCTGGTCAGGGATTACAGATATTTGATAAACAGCGGTAAAGAATTGATCAATTGTTATTCCGGATTCCCTGAAATAGAATTAACTTTAATTCGCTTGTGAAAGTTAAAAGTTGGGCATAAGTGAAGTAATGCTGTCTGATTCAATGTGTTGAACGACAATACTTATGGGACTGACGGGGCGGGAGCATAACCTGCGCAGCTGAATTTCAGTATAACTAATAAACAGACTTAAATTTGGAAACTCCTGACACTGGATTAGTATATAAAATTGCTGAGCCCGAGCCCGGCCTCTTAGACTTTGTGGAAAGGTTTTATATGGTTATAAATACTTCTGCTTCAGACAAAGAAGTTGTGCTTATACCAGATGGAAGGATTGACCTTTTCTTTATTGTTTTGGAAACAGGTCAGTTTATTGGAACTCTCATTGGCATCGAAACCCAACCAACAACAGCTTCCTTTCCTCCCAAATGCATTTTCATTGGGATGAGTTTAAAACTCCTGTCAATTGAATATATTTTACATACTACTATTGCCGAGATATTGAATGGTGCACGAAAATTACCTAACGATTTTTGGAGTATTACAAGCAATGATTTAAACAACTTTGACAGCTTTTGTAAAAAAATTTCAAAAGGTATTCCGAGAACAAAACAAACATAAAATTGATGAGAGAAAACAAAAGCTTTTTAATCATATTTATGAAACCAATGGAGCTTTGAAGGTAAAAGAATATGCTCAATATGTATTTTGGTCAGAAAGACAAATCAACCGCTATTTTAATCAAACTTTTGGTCTTTCATTAAAGGCATTTTGTAACATTCTCCGTTTCAAAGCATCATTTCAACATATAAAAGAAGGTAATCTTTTTCCTGAGCAAAATTTTGCTGACCAAGCCCATTTTATTCGTGAAGTAAAAAGATTGACAAAGGTTACCCCAAAAAGTTTGGCCAAAAACGAAAACGACCGATTTATTCAATTTTCAACCCTGCCACCTGAGTAATTTTACCTCATAATTTTAAACATAAAAAATATGAGTAAATCATCAACAACTACAGGGGAAGAGTTTAATAAAGTTTATCGTTCATATAGGTCACTGGATTTGGACAGACAATCGTATTCCAAAGGAACTGAAAGAAATAGTAGAATTGCATAATCCAAAAACTTCATTAGAATTAGGTTGTGGACTTGGAATATTTTCAAGTTTTATGGCATCGCAAGGAATAAAAGCAACAGGAGTTGATTTTTCTTCTGTAGCCATAGAAAAAGCAAATAAACGAGTTGCTAACAATACAGATAAACCTGAATATATTGTTGGCGATGTAACTGATCTGAAAAAAATTGATAAACAATTTGATGTTTCATTTGATGTTGGTTGTTTTCATTGCTTAAATGAAGAAGGTCAGCAAAAATATGTTTCCGAGATATACAGGTTGTTAAAACCAGGAGCAACACATTTGATTTGGGCGATGGACAGTTCACCAAGCGGTATAAAATTAAGCCCGAAATATATTGAGCAGACATTTGGAGAACACTTTAAACTTGACCAATCAAAATTTAGTCGAAGAAGAATTGCATCTTCACATTGGTATTGGCTAATTCGTAAAATTTGACTGAAAAGGCATGACACGGACAGCCTGGTTAACTGGCTTAGGCAGCCTGGACTAATCACACTGCGGCTTCCCGGGCAAAGGTGCATGGTACTTGGTGGCTGGTGCTGGATGCCTGGTGCCGGATGCCTGGTGCTGGGTTAGGGGTGCGGGGTGCGGGTCTGGCTGGATTTGCCCCTCACTCGATTACCAATTTGCCTTCGCACCATCATCCGCCAGCTTCTGTTACAGGATTATAAATTCTAAAATAACCGGGACTCTCCCATCGCGCTGATTAACAAATTCTTGTGCCAACATATAAGCTTTTACGATTGCCCGTTCAATATTGTTCATTAACCGATAATAATAATCCAGTAATCGAAATCAATTAAAAAAATAGAATTTCTTACCCTATCATTGATTCAAATTTAAAAATCACCAGTAGAATGAATATTGAAAATTTACATAATAACCTGCCTAAACGAATTCCTGCTGAGATAAGCGATCGAATTCAGTTTTTTCTTCGATCTAATGCAGATCAACAAATGCGATTTATTATCTATCTCAGTCAAAATATTGACATTGATGTTCTGCGAAAAGCTTTTCGGTTAACTATTTATAATGAACCGATTTTTTCCTACACGTATAAAGAAGAAAAAAATCAGGTTTATTGGCAAAAACAGGATGTAATTGATTCAACAGCACTAATTGATTTAATAGATAACGTTGATGATGTGGCTGCTGAGGTGAACCATTTCCTTACATTAACCATCTCTCCTTTTGATTTTCCTATAGTTAAAGCGAGAATTATCAGAGCTGGGAATAAAGATGTCCTTTGCATAAATATGAATCATACTCCCACAGACGGTGCGGGGTTAAAGGAATTTGTTAAGATATTGGCTTCTAATTATTCCAAACTTATTATGAATCCCGATTATACAGGTACTGCCAATATCAAAGGAGACAGAAGTATTAAGCAGGTAACAAAGAGTTTTACATTTAATCAAAAAATCCAGTTTATAAAGCAGGGTTTCAAAAAACCTAAAAGGGCACCCTCATGGTCATTTAATTGGAATAAATCGGTTGATGATAAACAAAATCAATTTGTAACTACAAAAATTACATCCGAGACATTTGATAACATTAAAACATTTGGAAAACTCAACAATGCAACTATCAATGATTTAATATTAGCTGCATTTATTAGAGTATTCGTAACTACAAACCCTGATAATTTAATTACTGCCAAACCTGTAATTGTTCCGGTCGATTTAAGAAAGTATATAAAACCCGGACATAATAGTGCCATCTGTAGCCTGACTGGTTCTTTGATCTGCAACATTGGTGTTGATATTGGTCTGACATTCAGGGACACTCTCAAAAAAGTCTGTAAAGAGATGAAGTACAAGAAAGAGATACATGCCGAGATGCATATGCTTGCTCCACAATTGGTGTTGTCAAAATTTGTCCCATACGCAAAACTTAAGGAACAAACCATGCACCATAAAATGCCACCAATTCCCCTGGTTACAAATGTGGGTATAATAAACTCATCAGATATAAATTTTGGTGGCATTCCTCTTGAATATTCGTATATAACCGGAGCAGTATGCTATGGAAATTATTTTTGTATGGGTTACTCATCATTCAATAAAGAAATAACTTTCAGCATAGGTTTTACGGGTAGTGATTTACAGATACAAAAAGTAAAAGTGTTTTTAGATAGTTTTAAAGCTGAATTGGAAAATATTTCATAATAAAAACATTGATTCTACCCTTTAATATTAATCAAATTATTCTAATTCAAATAGCTGGACAGCCGTAAAACAAACACTCCAATTAACAAATTACCTGTACTGACACAGTCAGCGCTGATACGAAAAGCAAGAACCCGGGTTAGGCACACTTATAAAAAAAACCTCTGCAAACTTTAACTCCTGTCCTCTCGGGCAGAGGTGCCTGGCACTTGCTTTGCACTCCGAAGCTTTCTTTGACCAAAGAAGTTGTAGCGAAGGAGAGATGCTGGGCTCAGGGCTCAGGGCTCAGGGCTGGGTGCTGGATGCTGTAACAGGTATCTGTGAGCAAAACCGGACCTTGCTTAAACTCGCTTAAAAGAGGTCAATCCTGACAACACAAACAAGGTTATTAGACGACCTGTCCCGCCCCGGCGGCAGGCTCCCAATAGCAACCATGCCGCTACCATACTCAATGAGAGAGCCAATTAAATTTTAAGATTATGCCTTCAGAAAAAATGCTCGAAGCTTGGAAGATAGTCGCGAAAGACCAGAATATTAAGATTCAATCTCCATTTTATCTTACTACGAAAAATGATAGGAAACTTAAATTTGATTTCCTTGTTGATGAATTCGGTAGTCAAAAAGGCATAGTTATAATGCGAATGAGTAAGATGCATGGCAGAAAAGCAACAGGAGAAAGTGGGTTTGCATATTCTGCCCTCAGTTTTAGGAGTTATGCGACATATGATCGACAACTTTTCATTGACACACTTAATGATTGGGGATGCTTCGGAGATTTTTCAAAAAAACCAGAATTGTACATAGGTCAACCTTGGACAATACAATAAGCACAGTTGCAAACCCGGACGATTTAATTGATTGCCTTCATCCTTCGCCGCCTGACTCAACCCGTAAATTTGTTATAACATGACTAAGGCGGCTATGGCTGGCACGGCCGGCAGCCCGGACTGCCTGAAAATCAAACATTAAAGTCTGTGAGAGAAAATTTTAAGCCGTTTATAAACTACACTGCACCGCGACATCTTGCCGAATCGTGGCAGGCACCCCGCACCTGATCACTACCAAAAAGCTCAGCGAAAGTAAATGTCAAAAACAATAAGCATAAAGAATTGTTCTACGAATAAAGCAGAACAATGGCAAATAATAAAGTTACACTTCACAGAATTTTATCAGCAAGTCCTGAAAAAGTATTTAAAGCGTTTACAGATGCTGACGCAATGGCATCCTGGTTACCACCTTATGGTTTTGTTTGCAGGGTAACCAGTATGGATTTTAAAATTGGAGGCAAATACAAAATGTCTTTTACAAATTTCACAACGGGTAATAGCCATTCATTTGGTGGTGAATATCTTGAAATTACACCCAATGAACTAATTAAGTATACTGATCGGTTTGATGACCCAAACCTGCCAGGGCAAATGATTACGAAAATTGAATTACGCAAAGTATTATCTGGTACTGAACTTCTTGCAACACAAGAGGGAATACCAGATGCAATACCGACTGAGATGTGTTATTTAGGTTGGCAAGAATCCCTGGACAAATTAAAACGCCTCGTAGAACCAAATATACCTGATGCGTAGATCTTAAAAATATAAAGTATAAAAATGGCCAAGCAAATATTTATCAGTATAGCAGTGAAGGACCTTAAAAAATCAATGAACTTTTATACTGCATCAGGATTTTCAGATAACCCACAATTTTCACACGAAACAGGCAATGGCACAGATCAATCCACATATTAACTTTAACGGAAATGCCGAAGAGGCTTTCAATTTTTACAAATCAGTATTTGGCGGAGAATTCGCAAAGATTATACGTTTCAAAGAACTATCGGGCCCTGATTTTCATGTATCAGAAGATGAAGCTGACAAGATAATGCACATTGCATTACCTATTGGCAAAAACATTTTAATAGCCAATGACGTTCCGGAAAGTATGGGACGAACAAACGAAAATGAAAACAGAAGTAAAATTTCAATAAGTGCAGAAAGCAAAGAAGAAGCAGACAAATTATTTAATGGACTTTCAGAAGCCGGGAAAATTGAAATGCCTATTGCTGACAGTCCCTGGGGTTCATATTTTGGAATGTTTAGAGACAAATACGGTATTGAATGGATAGTGGACTTTGATCCGGGACAAAACGGATAAATGAACAAAAACAACTACCGCCAGTAAAGAGAACTTCATGCGCCACTACAGAAATACACCTGGCCTTTTTCCATGGATTTAAATGCTTTATTTGTGATCCATTAGCAGCCTGATTTCGGGTCTGGCTGGTATTTTTGGAAATATATACTGCTGTTGTTTTTACATTTTCATGATTTCTCATTTCCTAATCAGCTTGATTTACCTGTTTTATTCAATTATGACTGGGTCTGGAAAACTTGCAGACACTCTGAGAGTTGGCCGGGCAAGAGAAATCAAAAGTGAAATACAAGAATTCGTAAAAAGAATGAAATATGCTGATTGACGATATGATACGCTACAAACTGCGGCTGATGGAGTAGAAGAATTAAAAAACGCTATGGATAAAACGTCAGGAGATTGTACGATTAATCAGGAAAGACAATCTTGAAATTACCTGGAGCTGTCGACTTTATATTCCTGAATTGAAAAAATCGGAACTATGTCTTGCAAGGTCGGAAATAATCCTGCCGCTAAGTCAGTATTTCAAACCACCTTATCAGATGCAGCTATTCTAAACTTTGAAAGTCTTTGTCAATAATAAACCTATAAATGGTGTTATGTATAAGAAATTGCTTTTTTTGACAATTTCATTAATTCAGGTAACTGCCTCTTTTCCCTGTACAATTTTCATTGCTTCAAATGGCCGAACTGTCCTGGTTGGAAATAATGAAGATTTTACGCCAACAATTAAAACCTTCTTCTGGGTCCGACCACATCAGAAAAATAAGAATGGATATGTATTCTGGGGATTTGAGGAGAAATATCCCGAAGGTGGGATGAATGATAAAGGTTTATTTTATGACGTGGCAGCCCTGCCTCAAAAAGTTGACCTAATTAAAGATCCTAACAAACAAGACTTTGAGGGTTATATTGTTGAGAAAGTTCTGCAAGAGTGTGGTTCGGTAGCTGATGTAATTAAACTTGTCAGCAAATATAATCTGACATGGTACGAGAAAGCACAAATCATGGTAGCTGACAGATCAGGTAACTACGCAATAATAAATGCAAGCTATATCATCCACCCTGATGAAACTAAATATGTTCTTACAAATTATAACCTAAATGACCCTGCAAATAAAGATTTCAAATGCTGGAGAAGAAATACAGCATACCAATTATTAAATACAAATCCAATTTCAGTTAATTTATTTAAAAATATTTTGGACAAAACCGCTCAACGTGAAACTGATAATGGAACTGTTTATTCGCAAATATGTGATCTTAAAAACAGTATTATTTATCTCTATCAGCGACACGACTTTTCAAAAGTTAATAAAATAAATCTTAAACAATTATTAGAAAAAGGGAGACAAGACATTGAAATAAAAACTCTTTTCCCGAAAAGTATTGCTGATGAATTAACAATTATATATAATCAGAAAGGTATTGATAGTACTCTCTCCCAATATGATACTAAACGAAAATTAAATCAGTCAGGATATAGTTTTTCGGAAAATGATCTGGAGAATTTAGGCTATCAATTAATAGATAGCAACAAAGTGTCAGATGCAATAAAACTGTTCACATTAAATTTAAAATATTATCCGGATTCCGATAAAGCAAATGTGGCATTAGCAAATGCCTGTTTGATAACAGGCAAGCAGGAAGAAGCAAATAAACTGTATAGCAAAGTTTTTAAAATTAATCCTTCAAATTTCTATTTAAGCCTTTTTGGAGAGCAAAACGGCTTAATCACATTTAGGATCAATGGACTCCAGGGTGCAGAAAAAATTGCGTTAGTCGGCACGTTCAATAATTATGACTCAAAAGCAAATTTATTTACGAAACAGGGTGATGAATGGATTTGTACCATTAAAATCTCCCATGGTGACTATGCCTATAAGTTTAATATTGATGATCGATACTGGATTCAGGACCCTTCAAATCAACTTCACATCAAGTCAAAAGAATGGTGGGATTCCTATTTAAAGGTTCAGTAAAAATTAAAACACACCTCAATTTTCATCTGAAGATATGGCATGGCTTAAATTTATTGGAATACTCCTAAGACGACTTTGCCCGCGTTAAACCAGGTGCGATAAGCATATGAAATATCCTGACCAGCATAAAAAGCCTGAGCATAACCACGACTGAGCTATGAAATACCTGTCCAACCCGGCGGGAGCCCTCCCGGGTTAAGAACCCTCTTTAAGAAAAACCCTGTAAACTTTTTAGAAACACTATAGAGGCACACTGCTGGCCTCCAGGGTAAAGGTGCATGATACCACTGCGGGGTACGGGGTGCGGGCTTTGCCCTCCGAAACTTGCTTTGACTGAAGCGGTTGTAGCGAAGGAGGGGTGCTCAGGGCTCAGGGCTCAGGGCTCAGGGCTCAGGGCTCAGGGCTCAGGGCTCTGCTATTCCCTCGATGCAGTATAAGCGGTCTTTTTTTTATAGAACAAGTATCCTGTAAGCAAAAGCCAGACCTTGCTTAAACTCGCTAAGAGAGGTCAATTCTGATAATACAAAGAAGGTTTTCAGACGACGTGTCCCGCCCCGGAGGGAGACTGCCGTTATGGTCAGTTTTCCCCGGAATTAATCCTACGAAATTATTGCAAAGTCGTATATTCGAGTCTTTTAATTACTATAAAATGGCAACAATCCTAAAATTTGAAGAGAGAGATTTTCAAGAAGACCCAAACAAGATTGAGAATTTCAAGTTATTTTCGGATGCTTCAAGGAAGAAAAAAGGTCTGAATCCCAAAAATTTAAATTTCTATCTGAGGCTGCTTAATCCCGGACAGTATTCCGCTCCGTATCATTCTCACAGGTTTGCAGAAGAATTGTTCATGATTATCTCAGGATCATTGACGCTAAGAACTCCAAATGGACTGGATATTGTTTCTTCAGGTGATTTAGCGTTTTTTGAAATTAGTGATTCTGGTGCACATCAGCTTTACAATCACACTGCAGAACCTTGCACTTATCTGGATATTAGATCCTGCGCAGGATTTGATATTTGCGACTACCCGGATTCCGGAAAGGTCTTAATCTTTCCGTACGATGAATATTTCATCTCCCGCCATAAAGTCTGCTGTGCTGCGGGCCGATGAGCATCATATGCCAGTCGTCAACCACTTCGCAGGCATGGTTCACTTACATTTACCATGACTTTTAAAACGGCAACAGAAACCTTACATTTCAAAAATGCCCGACAAATATTTAAAATTCCTGGCTTTAACCTTTTTCTGTGTTGGGTTAACTCAGTGTCAATCAAATTCAGTTAAAGATATTGATGACAATGCTTATCAAACAATAACCATAGGAACACAAGTATGGATGGTTGAAAACCTTAAGACAACCAGGTATCGTAATGGCGAATTAATAGGAACTACGATCCCTGCAACATTGGAAATTGAGGGTGAGAGCACACCCAAATATCAATGGGCTTATGATGGTAATGAAAGAAATGTCCCTACGCATGGGAGATTATATACATGGTATGTGGCAACGGACAATCGTAATGTATGTCCAATTGGCTGGCATGTTCCTTCCGATGCTGAGTGGACAATATTAACCGATTTCCTTATAAAAAATGGTTATGATTATGGCAATGGCTTCCAGGGGATGGACATTGCAAAATCATTGGCCTCGACTGCTGGCTGGGTTGCAGATGATACACCGGGGAGTGTGGGTACCGACCAGGCGGGTAACAACAGGACCGGTTTTACAGCCGTCCCGGGTGGCGCCCGGCTGGAAGATGGGAACTTCTATGACCTGGGACACGTCGGCGACTGGTGGTCAACAACAGAAAATGGTCCGGCATTTATGCAGGGTTTAACAGGCAATATAGTAAATACGCCGGGTGGCCTTCAACGTACTATCTACCACGATTATTGTTATGTAAACAGTTACAATAATAACAAGAAATATGGTATGTCTATCCGCTGCCTAAAGGACAATTAAGCAGGCAATTCCGGTAAAAACCGCAACGAAAATCTTACCCTGACAGTGCCATGTAACACCTGTCCCTCCCTGGGGGAGCATTGTCCGGGTCAGGCAAGCGTATGAAAAAAACTCTGTATATCTTTTTAAAAACCCAATAAAATCTCAATGGCGGCCTTCAGGGCAAAGGTGCGGGGTACGAGGTGCGAGGTGAGGGGAGCTTGGTGCCGGGTAAGGATATTAATCTAAATAATACTGATCAATATCCGTCAGAACGAGATATTTGGATTATGGAAGTGCTGAAGTAGTATCTGAGGATGCTTGTTCAGGTGTTTTTAACATTTGATGGCCTCCTGAGAGCTATTCTGATGCATTTCAAGCGATCTGACTTTATTAAGATCATATTGCCGCGGGAAATTGAACAATTGCTTAATACGGCTTAATAAAAGTCAAATATGACAATCCTGGTAAGGTTATCAGACAACTCCCGTCAGCAACCAGGCACCACGTGACGCGAGCAATCTAACTTTAACAGAAAATTATCTTATTTAAGTTTATAGCAATATAATTAAATAATAAACACTATTATTTAATAAATACTGATAGATATTAAATAATATTATCTTTGCTTAAAATTCTGCTTATGAAAGATTTCACAGCTGGAACCTATGTGAGTCAAGGCTACTACAAGAGCTTCCAGCCAACACTTATAAACAGACAATGGCATCTGGATAATATGGAGGTTATTCGACTGCTGGGTAAAGCTGATAGGGATCTAGGAAGATTGGATATGTATTCGGATTACATTCCGAATATTGAATTATTCATCAGCATGCATGTCTTGAAAGAGGCGACCCAAAGCAGTAAAATAGAAGGGACTGAAACAAACATGGAGGAAGCATTACGCGAAAAATCAGCTGTTTCTCCTGACAAACGAGACGACTGGGAGGAGGTTCAAAATTACATACGGGCAATGGAAGTAGCAATTAAGGACTTGGATAAACTCCCATTCTCATCCCGACTTATCAGGAATACTCATAAATCATTGCTGCAAGGAGTCAGGGGAGAAAAGAGGCAGCCAGGTGAATTCAGACGTAGTCAGAATTGGATTGGAGGAGCAACAATAAATGACGCTACGTTTATACCACCAGTACATACTTCCATTCCTGAATTAGTTGGTGACTTGGAAAATTTCGTTCACAATCAGGAAATATTCTTCCCGGAACTTTTAAAAATAGCTTTAATTCATTATCAGTTTGAAACAATCCACCCTTTCCTGGATGGAAATGGAAGAGTAGGAAGATTGATGATAACATTATACCTTGTCAACAGGGGTATTTTAAAAAAACCGATACTGTACCTTTCAGAATTTTTCGAAACTCATCGGCGTCATTATTATGATAATCTAATGCTTGTAAGGGAGAAAAATGATATAGGCCAGTGGTTTAAATTTTTTCTTGTTGGAATTATTGAAACTGCAAATAAGGGTATTCAGACATTTGACAGCATATTACAATTGCAGAAGCAAGTGGACATTGATATACAGAAACTTGGAAGTCGGGCAGCAAATGCACGAAAAATTACAAATTATCTATACCAGAAACCATTAATCAATGCTGAAAAAATCGTAGAAGTAGCCAGCATATCTTATCCATCTGCATATAAATTAATAGAGTATCTCGAAAAGATGGAGATTTTAAAAGAAATAACAGGAGGGCAACGAAGCCGGGAATATATATTTAAAAAATATATAGATCTCTTTCAATAACCTAAATAAAAATAATCCCGGTTGCTTACTCGGCTTTCGACGTGCTAACGCCACCAAACCCTGATTATATGCTACTGGTACGTGCGATTGATGTTCCAAGTCTGCTGGTTTCCGGGGAAAAGGGTGTGGTTTCCTCTGTTGTGGCTGAAGAGCTTCAACGTCTTAACCCGGGATATAAGGTTGATCAGATCCCGGATGCCGGCCACGGACTCCACTATGACATCCCCGGTCGCTTCGTGGCGATCGTCAGATCTTTCATTCTTTCAATTGACAAAAGTCATTAAGTAATCAACTTAGAGAAAAATAACATAACGCCTGCTGACACACAGAACTTCATACGGCAAGAAGTGCCTGGTAATTAAGCCTCATTGAACTAAATTCCGTACGCGGGAGTCCTCTCCGGGGATTTTGATTGAGTTCTGCTTGCTATAGCTCCGGAATGCAGTATAATTTAGCAATGAAAGTCAAGGCAGCCCTGAGATTTTATTCATCGTTTAGTTAAGCAAAGGTGTTTTAAGTGATAAAAAGCAATGCAATAGCCTCTCTGGCGGTTACGGCAAACAAAGAAGATGATTAATCATAATAAAAAAGGCACAGCCATAGCAGGTGAATTGCTTCGTGGTATCATACCCACGGGTACCAGATTCCCGTGATTGCAGCAGGGCCATTTTCCGATATCAAAACCGGGAAGGCGGTTTATTCTTGTAAACAGTAACAAAGATCCCGGGGATTTCGGTAATGAGGACTGAAGTAACTCTGGAAACAGGCTCTGCAGTAAAATTGGAAACAATACTACAGAAACTTTGCCTTAACTAGCATGGCAGGGGTCTTTTTCGTAGAAGCCAGCGAGGTTATCCGACAGATTGCCATCATGATTTATTGCCGCCGAAAGACCAGATTATCTGTCATGTAGTTAATTTCCGGTTACTTGTAAATTTCGCTTACCTGCCGGGACGTGAAAACCCGCAACGGAAACCTGAGGCATAACAATAATCTCTTCAGAAATTGATGGACTTTATATAAAATGGATTGTTATTATCCTGAGTACCTAAATAAACAGCTATGAAGAAATTTCTCTCCGTTGGATTCATGCGCACAATTTCATTTGCAGTACTCCTGGCCGGAATCGCGGGATCATTAGCTTTTGTCCTTTATAATGGCCGCAATAATAAATCTGTCCTCCTTATAGCTCTATTCGTAATCTGGGTCCTCTCCCCTTTCGTCCAGCTCCTGTTTACGGATAAGGCATCCGAGACATGGAAGGATGGTATACGTAAAGCCCTATATAGCCTTATATTATTCATCACAATATTATCACTGGTTGGTTATAGCGGTGTATTGAGGCCAGCGGGTACAAGGCCAGCATTTGTATTTCTGATCGTTCCGCTGATTTCATGGGTGCTAATTGCAATACTTTTATTTAACGCAAGGTCACAAAGCAAAAGAATTGCACATGAATACGGAAATTTAAAATAAATAGATGACAACTTCAATCCTGACAAAAAATAAAATGCAACAAAAACCTGGCGCGGACGGTATAATTCATAAGCCTTTCCCGGCTTTCCAGTTAATAACTGTTTTCCTGACAGTCAATTACTGGCATGATCACACGGACACACCTTCTCAACGATCTGGTGCAGAAAGCGCATGTGCGTGTAATATAAAGTGCTGCTCCTTGACATTCCGAAAGCTATATGGACCCCTGCTCCGATAGAGTTTGTGTCCCAGACGCTCCCAGCGGTCGGTCAGGGCCTTCGGCACGACACTGCCTGTGCTGTTGCGGTGTAACACAACCTCCCTATATGGCCGGGCAGTTAGCCGCAAGCCTCGGACACCAGACTGCACCGAAAAACAGCAAACAAATTTCTTGTCATTTTCGAACGATCTTCCCTTTGCAAGTACAATTTTATAATCACAAAATGATATGGCAATTAACAGTTTGGAAAAAGTAAAAATTAATAACTCCGAACAATGGCTTCTTGTTCGGGGGAAAAGTTCCGATGCGCCTCTTGTTATTCACGTTCAGGCAGGGCCAGGTTTGCCAGTTATTCCTGAAGCCAATGCATTGGAAAAATTGCTGCATCTGGAAGATAAATATCTGGTAGCCTACTGGGACCAACGGGCTTGCGGAAAATCGTTCAGCAAAGAGATAAATGCCAAAACAATAAACTTTTCTCAATTAACAGACGATGTTATTTCCTGTACCAGGTATCTTTTATCAACTTATAAAAAGGATAAAGCAGTATTGATTGGGTATTCGATAGGCGCAACCCTCAGTTTAATGGCCGCTGCAAGAGACAGCAGCATGTTTGATTGCATATTTCTGGTGGGTATAGACATTGATATACAGTCAGCGAATAAACATGCCCTTGAATTTATAATGGCGAAGGCAAAAGACAATAGGAAATTACTAAAACAGGCTGTCGATTTGAGCAAAGAGCCTATTACAGATACAAGGGTCTTCCAGAAGCGGGCAAAGCTTCTTACAGATCTGGGAGGCATTAAAACAGGTAGCACCTATAATCAATTATTGATTACAACTATCTTAAACATGCTATCCTGTAAAGCCTACCGTTTAAGTGATATTCCTAAAACAATAAAGGGAATGGAGTTCTGCCAGAATGCGCTGCTCCCCGAATTGGATACCCTTAATCTTTTTGATAAAATAAAAAGCATTGTTGTGCCAGTACATTTCATACAAGGCAAACTTGATGGAATTGCTCCATATCAGACGGCTGTTAAATACCATGAATTCCTTAAGGCATCTAAGAAAACATTTACAGGTTTTGATAACTCAGCCCATATGCCACATTACGAGGAACCTGAGAAATTCTCTCAGCTAATAAAAGAAATGATCTGAATACCAGAAAACGCAACCGTAACCAACAAGCTGACTGCACCTCAAAACGTACCGGGGAATGTCAGGCATAGGCAGATAACTGGTTGCCTGCCAGATGGGTGAATAAGATAATGGACCCGCAAATATTAAATTGATTCTAAATTATTATATAGTGGATCCGGAACACAATCTATTACAATAACATTTATTGCATCCTCACTGTTTCCAGGACTTTTTGAAGTTTTTAAACCTGGCGTTTACCTTGACCCCTTTCTTATTACAGGGACAATTACCCTTCTGATAATATATATTTTATCTTTAAGACCCCCTGTCATCCAGAAAAGAATGACTCCTACTCCCATGGATTGAATATGCAACCGGGACTTTAAAAAAATCACACTGGCGGCCTGACCGGCAAAAGTGATTGGTGCCTGGTGGCGGGTGCGGGGTTCGGGGAGCCGGATAAGTATATAAATCTAAATAATCCTGATCAATATTCGTCAGAATGAGATTATTTTGATTATGGTAGTGCTGAAGGAGTATCTGAAGGAACCAACTTCTTGTTTTTGGCCAATTCCGAACACATCAGGGGCATTTGGTGATTGCGCGACCTATGATTGGTCCCTGACAATGGGATATCAACGACAAACCGGTTAAGCCCTACCACGCCAAAACAACTTAACTGGACGGTTTTTGGAAGGCTTTCAGAAAGCCTGCCAGGTGTAATACAAAAAGACTTGCACTTTTGAATTTCAGATAATTATTTCATAGTTTTACTTAAAATTAAGGAATATGCAAACAATGTCAATCAGGAGAAGAAAATTTCTCCCTTTTCTTCAAAGCTCAAGGAACCGGATTCTGTTTAAGGTAATTAATTACTTTCTCCTAGCTGGTACATTAAGCTTACTGATTACCATATTTTATTTAATTGGCCATTTGTATGAAGCTGATAAAGTAATTATGCGCTGTATTCCCGGGCTGATTATTGGTATTAGCTCTGGTATAATTTATTTTGTTGGATACCGGAGTATGATTTCAGAGCATAATGCAAGAGGCTATCAATAAATATACCGTATTTAGCATTGCGCCATCCCCTGCCCGCCCGGACCACGGGATTTCCGTGCAATTTAACAGAACCTAAAAACGGGCAATGGAAACCTGACGACAAAAGAATAATCCCTTCAGAAAGAGAAAGCCTTTTTATCAGATGGATTGTTATTTTCCTGAGTAACTGAATAAAAAGCATGAAGAAATTTATTTCCGCCGGATTAATACGCACAATTTCTTTTGCAGTACTCCTGGCCGGAGTTGGGGGATCATTTGCCTTTGTACTTTATAATGGACGCAATAACAGATCTGTACTCCTTATAGCTCTATTCGTAATCTGGGTACTCTCTCCTTTCATCATGCTGCTGTTTGCGAATAAGGCATCTGAGACATGGAAGGCAGGTGCACGGAAAGCCCTCTTTAGCCTTGTCTTAGTAATTACAATATTATCATTGGTTGGTTATAGCGGTATATTGAGGCCAGCAGGTGCCAGGACAGCATTTGTATTTCTGATCGTTCCACTGATTTCATGGGTGCTTATTGCAATACTTTTACTTATCACAAGGTCACAAAACAAATAATGGACTTCAGTCGAATGCAAGTGAATATCCGGCTTTTGTGCCTGGTACGGGGTGCGGGATGCGGGGCTTTACACGCCGAAGCCTCTTTTGACCGAAGCGATTGTAGCGAAGGCGGAGTGCTCAGGGCGCAGGGCTCGGTGCTCGGGGCTCAGGACGCAGGGCCCGGGGTTCAGGCTGGCCCGGATAACCTGTTCGGGAATTCTGGAAGCTCCCCGCTTTTTGATATACCGTTCCAGTTTCATGGCTTCACTCCGGGTATTGAATTCCATAGTATAAACGACCCTCCAGGGAATACCTTTTTCCATCCCGGGTGTCTTTCCCCGGTTATGTTCTTCAAGGCGACGATTAAGATCTTCGGTTTGACCGTTATAGTACCGGTGTATTATTTCACTAAATAAAATATTAGTGATAAACATGTTATTGCAAAAAAAGAGGGTGTCTCAAAAGGGACACCCTTTCTTTTTTTAGTTGATTTGTCACTTTCTTTTGCTCCTCCAAAAGAAAGTAACCAAAGTAAAGGAGTCCGGAAAAGACAACCGTTCCTGTTTTTCGCCAATTGCGCATAGCCATTTCCCGCTCCAAAAAACAGGACGCGGTTCGCACCTTTTCCGGTTTGCCCTCGCGCCGCTAAAGAGGTAAGCTGTTGATAACTAATGAATAAAGGGGGATGCCTCCCCTTTCCAAGAACCTCAGGTTTAGTAACTTGAGGTATGCAAATTAATAGTAGAACAAAGGTAGTCTTTAAAGATTACAGTCCCAATCAAATTTTACTTCTTCCACCTTCTATGGAAGAGATGATAGATCCGAACCATCCTGTAAGAGTTGTAAATCAAGTCATTGAAAGTCTTGATATAGAATATCGAAGTCAGAGTCCTGCTGATGTTAAAGCTGTTTTTGGGATCATAAAAGGAAATAGAAATTATAGGAAATTTTTGCTCAGAGGTCTTGAAAAAGTAGAAATTTAGGTTGGATTACTTGCTTTAGCACACAATCTGAGTAAAATAGCTGCAAGGAATTAGCAGAGAATCTTTGTTTTTAAATCCAATCCGACTAAAATCTCACCAAAAACATACTGTATAAAAATCATAAGAAAAACTTAAATAAAAAAAGCCGTCTCAATTATGTTTTGAGACGGCCTCTTCTCATTGTCGGGGTGATCCCGCTTCAGGCGGGACGACCCTCACGCCCTGCGTGATGCGCTAGCCAGAGTCACCTTTTTTTAGATCCTCAAGAAATCTGGAAGCTCCCCGCTTTTTGATATACCGTTCCAGTTTCATGGCTTCACTGCGGGTATTGAATTCCATAGTATAAACGACCCTCCAGGGAATACCTTTTGCCATCCCCGGAGTTTTTCCACGGTTATGCTCCTCAATACGACGGCTCAGATCTTCAGTCTGACCGGTATAATACCTGCGTATTACTCCACTATATAAAATATAAGTGACAAACATATTATAGAAAAAAAAAGGGCAGTAAATGCTGCCCCTCTATTGTCGGGGTGATCCCGCTTCAGGCGGGACGACCCTCACGCCCTGCGTGATGCGCTAGCCAGAGTCACCTTTTTTTAGATCCTCAAGAAATCTGGAAGCTCCCCGCTTTTTGATATACCGTTCGAGTTTCATAGCTTCACTGCGGGTATTAAATTCCATAGTATAAACGACCTCTCCACGGAATTCCTTTTTCCATCCCCGGAGTTTTTCCACGGTTATGCTCCTCAATACGACGGCTCAGATCTTCAGTCTGACCGGTATAATACCTGTGTATTACTCCACTATATAAAATATAAGTAACAAACATATTATAGAAAAAAAAAGGGCAGTAAATGCTGCCCCTCTCATTGTCGGGGTGATCCCGCTTCAGGCGGGACGACCCTCACGCCCTGCGTGATGCGCTAGCCAGAGTCACCTTTTTTTAGATCCTCAAGAAATCTGGAAGCTCCCCGCTTTTTGATATACCGTTCGAGTTTCATGGCTTCACTGCGGGTATTGAATTCCATAGTATAAACGACCCTCCAGGGAATACCTTTTTCCATCCCCGGAGTTTTTCCACGGTTATGCTCCTCAATACGACGGCTCAGATCTTCAGTCTGACCGGTATAATACCTGCGTATTACTCCACTATATAAAATATAAGTAACAAACATATTATAGAAAAAAAAAGGGCAGTAAATGCTGCCCCTCTCATTGTCGGGGTGATCCCGCTTCAGGCGGGACGACCCTCACGCCCTGCGTGATGCGCTAGCCAGAGTCACCTTTTTTTAGATCCTCAAGAAATCTGGAAGCTCCCCGCTTTTTGATATACCGTTCCAGTTTCATGGCTTCACTGCGGGTATTGAATTCCATAGTATAAACGACCCTCCAGGGAATACCTTTTGCCATCCCCGGAGTTTTTCCACGGTTATGCTCCTCAATACGACGGCTCAGATCTTCAGTCTGACCGGTATAATACCTGCGTATTACTCCACTATATAAAATATAAGTGACAAACATATTATAGAAAAAAAAGGGCAGTAAATGCTGCCCCTCTCATGTTCGGGGTGATCCCGCTTCAGGCGGGACGACCCTCACGCCCTGCGTGATGCGCTAGCCAGAGTCACCTTTTTTTAGATCCTCAAGAAATCTGGAAGCTCCACGCTTTTTGATATACCGTTCGAGTTTCATAGCTTCACTGCGGGTATTAAATTCCATAGTATAAACGAC
This sequence comes from uncultured Bacteroidales bacterium, assembly GCA_963756885.1. Lineage (GTDB taxonomy): Bacteria > Bacteroidota > Bacteroidia > Bacteroidales > VadinHA17 > LD21. The sequence continues at coordinate 785,502 of CAVWPG010000016.1, read as the reverse complement.
CCTCCAGGGAATACCTTTTTCCATCCCCGGAGTTTTTCCACGGTTATGCTCCTCAATACGACGGCTCAGATCTTCAGTCTGACCGGTATAATACCTGCGTATTACTCCACTATATAAAATATAAGTAACAAACATATTATAGAAAAAAAAAGGGCAGTAAATGCTGCCCCTCTCATTTGTCGGGGTGATCCCGCTTCAGGCGGGACGACCCTCACGCCCTGCGTGATGCGCTAGCCAGAGTCACCTTTTTTTAGATCCTCAAGAAATCTGGAAGCTCCACGCTTTTTGATATACCGTTCGAGTTTCATAGCTTCACTGCGGGTATTAAATTCCCTTGTATATACGATCTTCCAGGGAATTCCTTTTTCCATCCCCGGAGTTTTTCCACGGTTATGCTCCTCAATACGACGGCTCAGATCTTCAGTCTGACCGGTATAATACCTGTGTATTACTCCACTATATAAAATATAAGTGACAAACATATTATAGAAAAAAAAAGGGCAGTAAATGCTGCCCCTCTCATTTGTCGGGGTGATCCCGCTTCAGGCGGGACGACCCTCACGCCCTGCGTGATGCGCTAGCCAGAGTCACCTTTTTTTAGATCCTCAAGAAATCTGGAAGCTCCCCGCTTTTTGATATACCGTTCCAGTTTCATGGCTTCACTGCGGGTATTGAATTCCATAGTATAAACGACCCTCCAGGGAATACCTTTTGCCATCCCCGGAGTTTTTCCACGGTTATGCTCCTCAATACGACGGCTCAGATCTTCAGTCTGACCGGTATAATACCTGTGTATTACTCCACTATATAAAATATAAGTAACAAACATATTATAGAAAAAAAAAGGGCAGTAAATGCTGCCCCTCTCATTTGTCGGGGTAATCCCGCTTCAGGCGGGACGACCCTCACGCCCTGCGTGATGCGCTAGCCAGAGTCACCTTTTTTTAGATCCTCAAGAAATCTGGAAGCTCCCCGCTTTTTGATATACCGTTCCAGTTTCATGGCTTCACTGCGGGTATTGAATTCCATAGTATAAACGATCCCCCAGGGAATACCTTTTGCCATCCCCGGAGTTTTTCCACGGTTATGCTCCTCAATACGACGGCTCAGATCTTCAGTCTGACCGGTATAATACCTGCGTATTACTCCACTATATAAAATATAAGTAACAAACATATTATAGAAAAAAAAAGGGCAGTAAATGCTGCCCCTCTATGTCGGGGTGATCTGACTCGAACAGACGACCCCTTGCACCCCATGCAAGTGCGCTAGCCAACTGCGCCACACCCCGATATTTATATTTTCAACCTCCTGATCCATCATCCCCGACGACCCTCACGCCGTGCGTGATGCGCTGGCCAACGGAGTTTATCACGCTTTGCGGGACCACACCCCGATATTTATATTTTCAACCTCCTGATCCATCATCCCCCGACGACCCTCACGCCGTGCGTGATGCGCTAGCCAACGGAGTTTATCACGCTTTGCGGGGCCACACCCCGATATTTATATTTTCAACCTCCTGATCCATCATCCCCGACGACCCTCACGCCCTGCGTGATGCGCTGGCCAACGGAGTTTATCACGCTTTGCGGGGCCACACCCCGATATTTATATTTTCAACCTCCTGATCCATCATCCCCGACGACCCTCACGCCCTGCGTGATGCGCTAGCCAACGGAGTTTATCACGCTTTGCGGGGCCACACCCCGATATTTATATTTTCAACCTCCTGATCCATCACCCCCGACGACCCTCACGCCGTGCGTGATGCGCTGGCCAACGGAGTTTATCACGCTTTGCGGGGCCACACCCCGATATTTATATTTTCAACCTCCTGATCCATCACCCCCGACGACCCTCACGCCGTGCGTGATGCGCTGGCCAACGGAGTTTATCACGCTTTGCGGGACCACACCCCGATATTTATATTTTCAACCTCCTGATCCATCACCCCCGACGACCCTCACGCCGTGCTTGATGCGCTGGCCAACGGAGTTTATCACGCTTTGCGGGGCCACACCCCGATATTTATATTTTCAACCTCCTGATCCATCATCCCCGACGACCCTCACGCCGTGCGTGATGCGCTGGCCAACGGAGTTTATCACGCTTTGCGGGACCACACCCCGATATTTATATTTTCAACCTCCTGATCCATCATCCCCGACGACCCTCACGCCGTGCGTGATGCGCTGGCCAACGGAGTTTATCACGCTTTGCGGGACCACACCCCGATATAAAACCGACGGCAAAGTTAAAATAAAATTTCATATTTCCCACGGAGAGGTCAAATCAAAAACTGTAACAAGACCGGATCCCCGGGCAGAAATTTTCATTTCAGGATAAATATTTGAAAAGCTTGACAAACATTGCTAGATTTGAAGGAGTAAAAATGATTTTTAACAGTATTATGACTAATTACAGTATGAAACACCTGAAACATCTGCTTCCGATAGTATTTATTATTATCGGGGTGAGAGCTTATCCCCAGCAGGTTGATTATCAAAAACCCTTTGTTGAAAATTTCAACAAGGCGCGATCCAGGAATTTTCAGTCCAGCACCGAAGGAAAGGCGGCTGATTTTATATGCAGGTTCGGGGAGCGGTCTCCTGATGAAAAAAGAACAAAGGTACTTTCTCTGAAAATCGACCCTGAGGGTGCACCGGGAGCCGGACGTGGCCCTGAAGTTATCTCAAAGGGCTACACCCATTTCGGCACCTATGCAGCAAGAATCAAGGTCCCCGATGTGAGGAAAATTCAGCCGGATGCCGGGGCTGTAGTGGGGTACTTCACATATCATGTCGACAGCGTGCCTGGCTTGAGTGAGATTGACTTTGAATGGCTTGTTGCCAATCCGGAGATCATCTATATCGGGACATGGACCGGTCAGCGCGGCGCACTTCAGAGAATAGGACGCACACTTAATCTTGCAACAGGCACGATATACAATACTGCATTCAGGGTGGGCCATAACGGGGTCAATAGCCCTCTCACCGGCATGCAGAACCAGCCGGAGACAGTTCCGGCCGTCGATGGCTACGATGCCTCCTCGCGCTTTTATACTTATGGTTTTGACTGGTATCCCGACCGCATCCGCTGGTGGATGATAAACCCGGCAAAGGCAGATACTGTTGTATTATGGGATTACCAGGGATCACAAGTGGGCATACCGCAGAACAAATCAAGGTACAGGATGAATTTCTGGCATACTGACAGCTGGCCGGTTGAAACGAATCCGAACTCGATCGAGAAGCCGCTTCATCCTTACGAAACCCAGATCGACTGGATGTCATACCACCCATTTTCAGTAAAAAATTGATCCGCCTCTGAAAATTTGATGAGCAGATTGTAGAATGCCGTAAATCCAGGCGAGTCAGTGGACCAGTCTCCGCCTGATGTTCTATTCAAGGTTCAGTCTTCTGCCGATCAGTTTTGACAGGGCATTATAATCCTTTCCGAAATGATGGCCGCCACCGAGAAAATCGTGGTCCATCACGCCATCAAGATCCTTATGGCATATTGACATCTGGTTATCATCACAGATTATATAGCCTGCTCCTATCTTCATTTTCTGAAGCTCAGTGTAGATGTCTGTCCCCCGGTTCAGTTCAGTTACATAATCGAGCAGGTTGACCTTGAAGGTTGCCTTTTGCCATGGACCTATGAGAATCATGTCGTCGAGCAGGTGGAGATAACTGTCCTTCATGCAGTTGACTGCGAATGGCAGAACTTCGGCTCCCATTGAGTAGCCGAGCAGTACTACCTTTGACTTTCCCCATTTGATATCGTATTTGTCGATCAGAGCTTCGAGGTCAAGAGCTATCTGTTCAGGCTCTTTTTTCTTCCACAGATACTTCTTCGTATTTACAGCCAGCACAGACACGTTTTTCTCATTAAGATAACCTGTCACAGCCTGCGCAAGATCGCGCCACCCTCCGTTACCGGTAAGAAACAATACATAGTAACCGGGCCCGGTGTCCGATGCGGATTCAATGAGAGGCATATGCTTTGTCGGCCGCAGTTCCTGTCCGTAAATTACGGTGGTTGGATACAGACATCCGCAAATGGATAGAAAAAGAAATAATACAAGGCTATTTTTCATAAGCGATCGGTTATTCATGTGAGCGGTCTGTTCCCTAAACAGCTGAATTAATGGTATAAAAGTTACAAAAATAAACAGAGTTTCCTGCAAGCACCGTACAGTTGAACGAATATTTCTTAAATTTATGGTCCTGTGCGGTTTAATAGCATCTGATCGTACAGGTTCAGGCCTCAGTATATCAGAAAGAAGCCACATTCTGACAGAAAACCAGTATTGAATTGCTTACTTTAAATATTAAAACCGCCATTGGAAATGGAAAAAACAAATACTCCCCCTGATAAACCCAAACGATTAATGGCACTTGACGCCCTTCGTGGTTTTGACATGTTCTGGATAATCGGTGGCAGTGCCATCTTCACCGGACTCGCCAGGGTCACAGGGGCCCCGCTTGAGACACTAGTTCCCCAGTTTGAGCATGCAAGATGGGAGGGATTGCATTTCTTTGATCTCATCTGGCCACTTTTTATGTTCATAGCAGGAGTATCCATTCCCCTTTCCATTGACCGAAGGAAAGCCATGGGGGCCTCAAGGCGCGGAATATACATTCATGCCGTCCGTCGTTCACTGATCCTTTTTTTCCTGGGAATGATACTGCAGGGAGGCCTGCTTGAGTGGGATCTCTCAAAGCTTCACCCCTGCTACAGCGTATTGCACGGCATCGCCGCCGGATACCTGATAGCAGTTATTGTTGCCGTTGAGCTGAAACCAGGGAATCAGGTCATAGTTACCGCCCTGTTCCTGCTTGCCTACTGGGCTGTGATAATGCTTGTCCCGGTCCCGGGCAAAGGAGCCGGTATACTGACACCCGACGGTAACCTTGCCACATGGTTCGACCAGCAGGTCCTGGGACGCTTCCACTACGGGGAAAACACCTGGTTTCTAAGCTATCCGGTCTTTGCAGCCTCCGTACTGGCGGGAGTAATGGCGGGTCATATACTTAAAATGCCGGTTCGGGAGACCCGGAAAGTCATCCTGATGGCTGCCGCGGGCGCAGGCTGTATAGTACTGGGTCTGTTGTGGAGCACTCTGTTCCCTGTGATTAAATTGATGTGGACAAGCTCATTTGTTTTGATGGGGGCAGGCTTTGGCTTCATCATGCTGTCCCTTTTTTACTGGATAATAGAGGTCAGGGGATACAGGAGGTGGGCATTTTTCTTCAGGGTAATCGGAATGAATTCAATAACTGTCTATTTTCTGGCTATGCTGATAAGCTTCAGACAGATAGGAAATATATTTGTTGGAAGCCTGCTTTCCAGGATAGGTCCATGGGATGATTTTGTTTCATCGGCGGCAGCTCTCACTATTCTTTGGCTCCTCCTCTACCGGATGTACCGCACAGGCACCTTTGTGAAATTATAGGCTGACTGATAAGCTCTGCAACCAGGTTATGAAGTAACGGGAAATTATTATCCCGGCCCCCTGTTATCCAGAAGGTAGGAATAAAATAGAAGATGTGAGATTTTCTCCATTTCCGGCGAGCACCTGCCAAGGCTAATTTTTCGTTTTAGCGCCATATCCCTCCAGTAGGGAGGTAGGTATCCTACACGTCCAGCCATGCCGTCATCAGGGCCCGGAGCACAATATCTCGTATCTGCTCCCGTCGTATTAATTCTTATATAGCACATCGGACATGGTTCCGTGGAGCTGAATACCACCAGCCCCGGTCTGTAGGTATAGCTGTTCATATATTTTTTTGACCGGCAGCTCTTTTCAAAGTCAGTCAGTAGGGTCATTTCGGCATGAAGGTCAGAACGGTGCTTTTGGATCTGATCGTTATGGGCTGCTGCTATTATCCTGCCGTCGGGACCGATAAGAACAGACCCGATGCCATAGCCCCCTTCCATCACGCTTTTCAGCGCCTGTATGTTTGCTTCCCTTGCATAAATATCGTCGGGATAACCTTCTGCTGGTCTGAAAGCGAGGAGATAGGCCTGCAATTTTTTCAGGATAGTGCTTTCGGGATCATCCTCCCTTATTCCGCACGGCAGGGCGACAAGCTTGCTGACCAGCTCCTTGCGGTCGTGGGTTATAAAGTAATTGCTCGCAGTATTTCCTGCAGAATGGCTGTCACGCCATGATTTAACCTTCGCCAGGAAATAATCTGCAAGCGGTTTCGAGAGCCCGGGATCTGCTGTCAGCCTCTCCGGATGCCATTGAACGCCCATTACAAATGATTTTCCCTCAGGCGATTCACGTTCGATGGCTTCAGTCACGCCGTCTTCACTCATTGCGGTGATCTTCATCCCCGGGGCGACCCTGTCGACAGCCTGATGGTGGAAACTGTTAACAAGACCCCTTTCCACTCCGGTAACACTGAAGAGCTGCGATCCTGCCTTTATTACGACCATGTGCAGGCAATCCTCGGATCCCGGGGGACACCTGTGGGTAACCCTGGTACCGATATCTGAAGGAATATCCGTAAGCAGCGAGCCGCCAAGCGCCACATTCAGTATCTGTTCTCCCCTGCAGATGCCAAAAACCGGCATCCCTGCCTGTATAGCCCTGTTAATAAGGGCAATCTCGAGTGAATCCCTGTAATTGTCCTGCTCCTCGCATTTCGATGCTTCATTCTCCTTGCCATAACGGTCAGGGTTCACATCCTCGCCTCCGGTAAGCAGCAGGCCATGGCAACCCATAAGCACTGTAACAGCCGAATCGACAGGCATGCCGTAGATGTTTATGATCCTTATACCGGGATCGGCCCCATGTATCCATTTCTCATAGCTTTCAAAGCTCTTGCTTACTGCAATTACAGCCTGACTGTGAGCCGGCCCGGATGCGAGGGCAGCAATTACTGAATACATCAACAGATAGCGGAGGGGTATTCTCATATTACAGATTTTTAATATTTCGTGTGATCCTATTCCTGTTTGCTTCGCAGAAGCTTCTGGAAACCAGCCATTTCGTCACGGAGCCTTGCAGCTTCTATAAAATCGAGCCCAGAAGCGGCTTTTTCCATGCTTTTCCTTGTCTTTTCCATTGCTTTTTCAAGGGCTTCCCTGTTCATGAACCTGACTACAGGATCAGCCGCAACATCAAGCCTCTCGGGCTCGATATAGGCTTTGGGCGAAGGGCCTTTCCTCCCCAGGCCACTAAGTATTGTACCCGCTTTTCTGAAGATCTGGGTCGGGGTAATCCCCATCTGCTCGTTGTATTTCAGTTGCTTCTCACGCCGTCTGTTGGTCTCGTCAATTGTCTGCTGCATACTCCTCGTGATAGTGTCGGCGTACATAATTACTGTTCCGTTCAGATTTCTCGCTGCCCTGCCCGCTGTCTGCGTGAGAGACCTGGATGATCTGAGAAATCCCTCCTTATCGGCATCCAGTATAGCCACAAGAGATACCTCAGGCAGATCGAGCCCCTCCCTGAGGAGGTTCACGCCAACAAGTACATCTATGGCCCCCGCCCTGAGTCCTTCCATTATATCTATCCTCTCCAGGGTATCTATATCGGAGTGGATATAGCTGCATTTGATGCCATACCTGACAAGGTAGGAAGAGAGCTCCTCGGCCATTCTTTTGGTTATCGTCGTAACAAGGGTTCTTTCCCCCTCTGCAGTACGCTTTCGGATCTCCTCCATCAGGTTGTCTATCTGGTTGAGACTTGGGCGCACCTCAATGGGAGGATCGAGCAGCCCCGTAGGCCTTATCACCTGGTCCACAAATACCCCTTCGCTTTTTTCAAGCTCATAGTCAGCAGGGGTTGCGCTCACGAATATTGTCTGGCCGATAAGCGACTCAAATTCCTCGATCCTCATAGGCCTGTTGTCGAGTGCGGCAGGCAGCCGGAAACCATATTCAACGAGGGTCTGCTTGCGGGAATGATCTCCGCCGAACATTGCCCTTATCTGAGGCAGGCTTACATGGCTTTCATCGATTACAGTTATGAAATTATCAGGAAAATAATCGAGCAGGCAAAAAGGCCTTGTACCCGGTTTTCGTCCGTCAAAATACCTTGAATAATTCTCAATACCGCTGCAATAGCCAAGTTCCTTGATCATTTCAAGGTCATACATGACCCTTTGTTCAAGCCTTTTGGCCTCTTCCTTTTTGCCAATCTCATTAAAATGGGTGACCTGTCTCACAAGATCATCCTGTATATCGCTCACTGCCAGGTTTATTCTCTCGCGTGTGGTCACGAAGATATTGGCAGGGTAAATTATGTATTCTGTAAGAATATCCAGCTTATGGCCATCCAGGGGATCAAAGGTGCCGATACCCTCGATCTGGTCACCGAAGAATTCTACCCTGACTGCTATATCTGCATATGCAGGAAATATATCGATTGTATCTCCCCTGACCCTGAAGGTCCCATGCTTGAATTCGAGTTCATTCCTGGCATAGAGGCTGTCTACAAGCTTTCTCAGGAAAATGTTTCTCCCTATTGTCTGGCCATTCCTGATATGAACTGTATTTGAATGGAAATCGTCAGGATTTCCGATACCGTATATGCATGAGACTGAGGAGACGACTATGACATCCCTTCTGCCGGACAAGAGGGCTGATGTTGCGCTCAGCCTCAGTTTTTCTATCTCCTCATTTATTGAAAGGTCCTTCTCTATATATGTATCCGACACCGGCAGGTAGGCTTCAGGCTGGTAATAATCGTAATATGATACGAAGTACTCGACCCTGTTTTCGGGAAAGAACTGCCTGAATTCCCCGTACAATTGTGCAGCGAGGGTTTTGTTATGACTAAGGACAAGCATCGGGCGGTTCACATCCCTTACCACATTGGCTATTGTAAATGTTTTTCCGGAGCCTGTGACCCCAAGCAGGGTCTGATACGGCACCCCTTTTTGCAGTCCGTCGACAAGTTGCCGGATAGCTTCAGGCTGGTCGCCGGTTGGCTGAAAATCCGATATCAGTTTGAAATCCATAAGCTCTGAATGGAAAGCAGTTCTGCAAACCTAATAATTTTTCTTCAAACGGTCCGGCGATGCTTTGCCGATTGTATTAAAATCACAGCCCGGGAAGAGGTGAAAACCAATCCGTATAACAATTCTGCATCATCTATATCGCCAGCCACGGTTAATTACAAAAAAAAAGCGCTTACAGGAAGCGCCTCTTTTAATTAAATATTGATCTAACCAAGATATCCTTTTAGTAATCGGCTTCTGGATGCGTGTCTAAGCCTCCTGATAGCCTTTTCCTTTATCTGCCTTACCCTCTCGCGGGTAAGACCGAATTTTTCACCAATCTCTTCGAGTGTCATCTCCTGGCAGCCAATGCCGAAGAAAAACCGGATTATATCTCTTTCCCTTTCAGTGAGTGTGGCAAGGGCCCTGTAGATCTCTCTCGACAGCGACTCATCCATCAGCAGCTTATCAGCCACGGGTGAATCGGAGTTTGTAAGAACATCCAGCAGACTGTTGTCCTCTCCCTCAATGAACGGTGCATCGACTGAAACATGGCGCCCCGATACCTTGAGAGTATCCGTAACCTTCTCCTTCGGCAGCTCCAGTACATCTGCAAGCTCCTCCGGCGATGGTGTGCGCTCATTCTCCTGTTCAAACTTCGAGAAGGCCTTGTTTATCTTATTCAGAGAGCCGACCTGGTTCAGTGGCAGCCTGACTATTCTCGACTGTTCGGCAAGCGCCTGCAATATGGATTGTCTGATCCACCATACAGCATATGAAATAAACTTGAATCCCCTTGTCTCGTCAAATTTCTCCGCAGCCTTGATAAGGCCCAGATTTCCCTCATTGATAAGATCCGGCAGGCTTAATCCCTGGTTCTGATACTGTTTTGCAACAGATACAACAAAACGAAGATTTGCCTTTGTAAGTTTTTCCAGCGCAGCCCTGTCCCCTTTTTTTATTCGCTGAGCTAATTCGACTTCCTCTTCCACTGATATCAACTCCTCCTTACCAATCTCCTGCAAATACTTATCAAGTGATGCACTTTCCCTATTGGTTATGGATTTGGTAATTTTTAATTGTCTCATTATGCCTCCGAAAAAATTTCCGCAAAGATATTGCTTTATTGTGTAATAACAAAAATTATAACATATTGTTGTGAAAAGGGGATTTATTTTTATAAATCCCCTGTCAAACAATTAATTACATTGCCAGAAATTAATTGCCAAACGTGTAGCTAAAGACTGTACCGTCGCTCTGTACGCCTCCTATTGATTTAAGGGAGTTTTCATTATTTGAATACTGCCTTACTTCAGATGCATTTTTTACTTTTTTTCCATTAACGGTGAGGATGACATAACCTTTCTTAATTCCAAGGTCCTTGAGCCTTCCTTCGGTCAATTCGGAAACCTTTACACCGTAATCCACGTTGAGCTCCCGCTTATCGGCTGAACTCAGTGGCGTAAGCCTGGCTCCGAATACCTCTTCACCGTTCATGTCTGCAGTAACCAGGTTTGTGTTGCCTGCAACATTTTTCAGAACGATGGGCACTGTATTTTCCTTGCCCTTGCGCAGGTAAGTAACTGTAGCCTTATCACCGGGCCTGTGTTTTCCGACCTGTACCTGCAGCTCGGAAGTTGTATTTACATCCACCCCGTCAAACTTGACCACGACATCGTTTTCCTTGAGACCTGCACTTTCTGCTGCTCCGTCGGGCACAATGCCTGTAATAAGAATACCCTTGACAGCGCTCAGATTCTGCTTGTCAGCATCTTCTGATGTAACGTCCCTGATATTCACACCGATTATGGCCCGCTGGACCTCACCATATTCCTTAAGGTCATCAACAACCTTCTTGACTATTGAAACGGGAATAGCGAATGAGTTTCCGGCGTATGCCCCGCTCGGTGAGATGATTGCAGAGGTGATACCCACAAGAAGACCCTTTGTATTTACAAGCGCTCCCCCGCTGTTACCCATGTTAAGGGCTGCATCGGTCTGTATAAACGATTCGATGCGGTAGTCACCCTCCAGGAGTCCAAGGCTTCTGCCTTTGGCACTCACGATCCCGGCAGTTACCGTGGAAGTCAGGTTGAACGGATTACCTACAGCCAGAACCCATTCACCGAGCTTCAGCTGCTCCGAATCTCCATATTTAATATATGGCAGATTGTCGGCTTTTATCTTAAGCAATGCTATATCGGTACTGGGATCCCTTCCTACAACCTTGGCCGTGAAGGTCCTTTTATCATTCAATGTGACCTCAACAGATTCGGCATCTTCGATAACGTGGTTATTTGTAATAATATAACCGTCACTGGATATGATGACGCCCGATCCGTATCCGCTCACCTCCCTGGGCTTCGAATACTTGTCACCGTAGAACCATTGCAGTATGGGATTATCCGGCTGCATACCCACCATCTCCTTTGTATGCACATGAACAACGGCATGAACCGTCTGTTCCGCTGCATATGTCAGATCGACAGGACCTTCCTGCATCTGCATTGAAGTCAAATAGGCATGTGCATCCTGCACCTGAACATTCGAGCTGTCCCTGGAAATGGCTGGAGAAGGCTTTTCAATTAACTGAGTGTAGGCAAAAAGAGCTATTGCTGCCCCGAGTATTGCCATGAATAAACCTCCTAATAAATACTTCACTTTCATAACTTTTGTTTTTAATTAAATATCATTTGATTCTTTATTGTACTCCAACATTATGTACTGATAAAAGTTTAATATCGTAATACTCATTTTATGTATTTCAGTTAAACAAAGATCATACCTTTTTCTAATGGTGTTCAATTATTTAACAACAATTTAACACAGATCAGAACACCATTTAACAATTTTAAATGCCACTGTAACATCCTAATAATCAATGCTGAATGCGAAGATAATTTATAGCGGCACGCTGCAACCAGTGCAGCTTACTGACCTCAGAGGCCATAGGGCCGGCAATGGCCTGATGAAAGAAATTGCTTCGGGAATGAAATTCACCGGAATTCAATCGTTAAGCCGGCTAAGAATCTCATTTGCAGTCGACAGTAATTGAAGAATATGTCATAGTTTCATTTCAGTCAGGACATTTTGACATAAACGGTAAAAGTGCATTGGCCGCTGGATTACATGAAACATACCAAGGAGGAAGCCGTCCATAAGGCTGACCTGAAACTCGCCTTTGAATTAAAAATCAATTACCTTTGCAGGATTCCCCGCTCTGGCAGTATGGAAATCCCGGGAATAAAGGCCGGGCAAAAGGTATAATTGATTGGAATGCAAAAGGAAAGACTATTCGGAAAGACACTAAATGAACTGATAGCCGTCACCAGGCGGGTCGGATTGCCGGGTTTTGCTGCCCGGCAGATCTCTGACTGGCTTTACAGAAAGGAGATATTATGCATTGGGGAGATGACCAACCTGTCGAAGAGGATGAGAGACCAGCTGGCAGACGAATATGAGATCGGGCTGTATCCTCCTGAAAAAGTAAGTGAAAGCTCCGATGGCACAAGGAAGTATCTGTTCAGGGTTCTGAACAACAAATACATCGAGACAGCCTTTATCCCTGAAAATGACCGTGCAACAATATGTGTTTCGTCACAGGCAGGCTGCAAGATGGGATGCCTTTTCTGTATGACTGGCCGGCAGGGATTCCAGGGCAATCTTACATCAAATGAGATCCTGAACCAGTTCAGGAGCCTTCCTGATTACGGCAGCCTGACCAACATGGTGTACATGGGAATGGGCGAGCCTCTCGACAATATCCAGGAGGTCCTGAAAAGCCTCGAGATCCTTACAAGCGAATGGGGATACGGATGGAGCCCCACACGGATTACGGTGAGTACGATAGGGCTCATTGCAGGGATAAGGGAATTCCTTGAAAAAAGCCGCTGCCATCTGGCGGTAAGCCTGCACTCTCCCTTCGAGGAGGAGCGAAGGAGACTGATGCCCATCCAGAGGACGAACAGCATCAGCGAGGTTCTTGAAATAATCCGTAATTTTGATTTCAACAGCCAGCGAAGGGTTTCTTTCGAATACATCCTTTTCAGTGGGCTGAATGATACGCCGGATCATGTAAAGGAGCTTGCAAGGATACTTAACGGCATCAAATGCAGGATCAACATAATCAGGTTCCACCCGGTCCCAGGATCTGAATTCCGGAGCCCGGATAATGAAGCTACAATCAGCTTCAGGGAAGCACTCAATAAGAAAGGGATCCTGACAACCATCAGGGCAAGCAGGGGTGTTGACATACAGGCTGCCTGCGGTCTGCTCTCCACTATGGAACAGAATAAATCCTGAGAATGATGGGGAGGGTGCTCATTGTACTTGCATTCTGCCTTATTGCATGGCCCTCTTATTCACAGGAGAGAGCCCTGCACGATTTTGTTTCCGCAAGCTTTATGACTCATGCTTCTATCTCCCTGTGTGTCAAAGATGCTGACAGCGGCGCAACAATCATTGAATATAATCCCGGGCAGAGCCTGATCCCAGCGTCTGTAATGAAGCTGATCACTTCAGGGGTTGCGCTCGAAATGCTTGGCCCGGATCACTATTTCTCAACTGTATTAGGGTATACCGGGTCGCTGAACAGGCGAACAGGAAGATTATCAGGAAGCATTGTGATCAGGGGTGGTGGCGATCCTGCGCTCGGTTCTCCATATTTTTCGGATCATTATCAGGATATTGCAGGGAGCTGGCTCGCCGGGATCAGCAGTACGGGCATTAAAAAAATCACCGGTTCTGTAATTACAGATGACTCCTACTATGATTATCTGCCCGTTCCGGCTACATGGTTATGGGAGGATATGGGCAATTATTACGGTGCCGGGGTATATGGCCTTTCAATGTTCGACAATACGGAGGAAATTCACATGGCGACCCATTGTGACAGCTCTGGCGTGACAATAACTGGCCTTGTGCCCCCCGGGTATAGTTCTGTTTTCACCAATCGCCTTCTGTCACTCGGTGCCAGTGATGAGGGCTATGTTTTTGCTGCTCCGTACAGTGATTATGGCTGGCTGGCCGGCACGGTTCCCTCCGGCAGAGAAGATTTTATCCTGAAAGCCTCTATAGCTGATCCTCCGCTGTTCGCCGCCGGCATTCTGACCAGGAAGCTCGAAGGTGCAGGGATTAAGGTAAGTGGCAAACCTTCGACAGTCAGGTTACAAGGAACAGGGGTGAACGGTCAGATCAAAGTGATCTCTGAGATATCATCACCTCCCCTCTCTGAAATTATTGAGGTACTCAATCATGAAAGTGTAAATCTTTATGCCGAGACCCTTTTGAAGGAACTCGGCAAAGTATTCAGGAAAGATGGCACAACGGCCTCCGGTTCAGCCGTGGTGACTGAATTTCTGCAGAAAGCCGGGATAAAAACCGATGGTTTGTTCCTGGAGGACGGGAGTGGCCTCTCTCCCAGGGATGCGATCAATTCCGAAGCACTTGCCGATTATCTGATATACATGCGCAACCATGGCAGCTATTTTCAGCTATTTTACAACTCGCTTCCCGAAGCCGGGAAAAACGGGACCCTGCGCACCTGTTTCAGGGATCCCGCATTTGAAGGGAGGCTGAGGGCGAAGAGCGGATCAATGTCACGGGTAAGGTGCTATGCTGGGTATATGACTTCAATCTCAGGCAATAATCTTGTATTCAGTGTTCTTGTCAATAATTTCAGCGGAACGTCGCAGGATGTTATTGCCGCGATTGAAGTGCTGATGAAGGAAATAATATTATATAAATGATCTCTGCTGAAATTTATCAGTCATGATGTTTATCTTCGGGCTCTCAGGATTCAGGACCCGGATTGTTATTGAGTTAAGCTGTAGAAATATATGAATAACAAAATATCTGTAAGGCAGTGCACGGTATACGAGTTCAGGGAGGTTTATGATAAAATTGAGGATATCTATTCCCGGAGCGGGGGTCCTGATGTAAACGGAAAGAAGGTGCTTGTAAAGCCGAATATACTCAGCGATCATGACCCTTCGGCGTGCATAAGCACCCATCCTGTTGTTGTGGAGGCTGTAATACGGCTATTACAGTCCAGAGGGGCCACTGTATTTGTCGGTGATTCCCCCGCCGTTCACAGAAAAGGATTCAGGCCTGAGAAATCGGGAATCGCAAGGGTGTGTGAAGAGACAGGGGCTACCTGGGTGGATTTCATGCAGGATCCGGTCGAAAAGAGGATCAATGGAAGGAATGTGCGTATTGCAGCCATGGCTGAAAGGGCCGACCTGATAATCTCGCTGCCGAAGCTAAAGAATCACGAGCTCATGTATTTTACGGGTGCAATAAAAAACACCCTTGGCCTTGTGCCCGGATTCAGCAAGGCCTTGCAGCACGGCATATTCAGGGACAGGAACGGCTTCGGCGAATTTCTTGTCGATCTGAATGAGGCAATAATGCCGGACTATTTTATACTCGATGGCATAGAGGGCATGGAAGGTCCGGGACCTGGCTCCGGCGGTATTTCTGTAGTAACGGGCGTTCTGATGGGATCGGCCAATCCCCTTATCATCGATATGATAGCAAGCCAGGTTGCAGGCTACAAGCCCCTGGTGATCCCTACAACAAAAACTGCATTTTTCAGGAAAAAATGGCTGCAATCCGAATCGGATATAATCTATGATGGCCCCGATATAAGGAGTCTTGTAAAGGCTGATTTTGTCAGGATCGCCATATCAGGAAACAGCAACAGCGGTTTGCGCTTCATCCTTGGGAAGACGAAGCTGACAAGAAAGCTTGAGAAAAGGCCGGTATTCATTCATGAATCCTGCACAGGATGCCGTAAATGCGTCGATATTTGTCCGGCCGATGCCATACATCCTCACCCCTCCGACAGCAGGCACATAGTTCTTACCGACAGTAAGTGCATCAGGTGTTTCTGTTGCGCCGAGGCCTGTATGGACAGGGCGATTGATGTCAGGGTAAAGCTCTTTGGCGTCTAGACGTCTATCTTTGCATACTTTGCATGTGATTCGATAAATTCCCTGCGTGGCGGAACTTCGTCACCCATGAGCATCGAGAAGATATGATCTGATTCGGCTGCACTCTCAATTGTGACCTGCCTGAGTGTCCTGGTTTCAGGATTCATCGTTGTGGACCAGAGCTGTTCCGCGTTCATTTCACCCAGACCCTTGTACCGCTGTACCCCCACAGACGATTCCTTGCCCTGCCCCATTTCGAGTACTGCAGCTTCCCGTTCATCTTCCGACCAGCAATAGCGCTCGGCTTTCCCTTTCCTTACAAGGTATAGCGGAGGAGTGGCTATAAAAATATTTCCTCCCTTTATCAGATCCTGCATATATCTGAAGAAGAAGGTCATAATAAGGGTTGTAATATGTGAGCCATCAACGTCGGCATCTGTCATAATAATGATTTTATGATATCGCAGGCCGGTAAGGTTCAGGGCTTTGCTATCCTCCTCGGTACCTATATTGACACCCAGTGCCGTGAAGATATTTTTTATCTCTTCACTTTCGTAGATCCTGTGCTGCATTGCCTTTTCCACATTGAGGATCTTGCCCCTGAGCGGCAGAATGGCCTGGAAGCGGCGGTCCCGGCCTTGCTTGGCAGTTCCCCCTGCGGAATCACCCTCAACAAGGTAGATCTCGCAATTTGCCGGGTCCCTGTCGGCACAATCGGCCAGCTTGCCTGGAAGACCTGAGCCGGAGAGGACATTTTTGCGCTGAACCAGCTCCCTTGCCTTGCGCGCGGCATGCCTGGCCGTGGCGGCAAGAATTACTTTCTGCACGATAATCCTGGCATCCTTAGGGTTCTCCTCAAGATAATTTGTCAGCATTGTGCTGACTGCCTGATCGACCGATCCCATCACCTCCGAGTTACCCAGCTTGGTCTTGGTCTGCCCTTCGAACTGTGGCTCGGCGACTTTCACGGAGATTATTGCGGTAAGCCCTTCCCTGAAATCGTCACCACTTATATCGAACTTAAGCTTTGATGTTGCACCCGAATCCTCTGCGTATTTTTTCAGGGTGCGTGTCAGCCCCCTTCTGAAACCAGCCAGATGGGTTCCTCCCTCTATAGTGTTTATGTTATTTACATAGGAATGGACATTTTCCGAGAAGGAGCTGTTGTACTGCAATGCAATCTCAACAGGTATTTCAGCCTTGTCAAAGGTTATATGGATTATTTTCTCAATGATCCGCTCCCTGTTTGCATCGAGGTACCCGACAAATTCCTTGAGACCCTCCAGGGAATGAAATTCCTCATAGCGCGCAGTGCCGCCGTTGCCATCATCAAGGATCTCCCTCATGTCCTTTATCGTAAGGACAATACCTTTATTCAGAAAGGCCAGCTCGCGAAGCCGGGCAGTAAGAATCTCGAAATTGAAATCGGTGGTCTGGAAAATAGTGGCATCAGGCTTAAAGGTAACTATTGTGCCTGTCTTATCCGATTCTCCTATTACCTCAACAGGAGTTACAGGCTTTCCCTTTTCGTAATCCTGCCTTACAATCCTGCCGTCGCGCATAATCACAACACTAAGGTGCGAAGAAAGGGCATTGACACAAGAGACCCCGACACCATGGAGTCCTCCCGATACTTTATACGAATCCTTATCAAATTTCCCTCCGGCATGAAGTACTGTCATAACGACCTCAAGGGCAGATTTTTTCTCCTTCTCCATGATGCCCGTGGGAATTCCCCTGCCATCATCCGTAACAGTCAGTGACCCGTCCTCATGGATAATTACATCGATCCTGGAGCAATAACCGGCAAGCGCCTCATCTATTGAATTATCAACAACCTCATATACAAGATGATGCAGACCTTTCAATCCAATATCCCCAATGTACATTGCAGGCCTCTTGCGCACAGCCTCAAGACCTTCAAGAACCTGAATATTCTCCGCGGAATATTCAATACTGTCCTGCAACTTTTTTTCATTTCCGCTCATATGTCTGTTTTATTTATTTGACATTCCTTTTAATACAACTCATTGCTTAAACTATCAAAATCACAACAGGGAGATTTCCGGAAAAATCTCCTTAAACTGACATCGAAATTTGTCGTACCGAAAAAGAAATACAGATGTAATTTTTAACCCCGTCAGCCATCCCGATCAACTGCAAATTCCCCGTTATAATTTACTGATATATTGAATTTTAATTATTCGTGCAAATATACTGAATTAAAACGGTTTTTTCATAAATAAATGTTAAAATTAATGCACAGTTCTCATTAAGAAATTAACAACTAAAGGACGATTTCCGGAAGGAAATAATCCGGTTTCTGAGATCCGGGTTCCGGGTCCGAGCCGGGTCTTAATATCACTGAAATGAGGCTTCTGCCAGAGGAAAGGCAAACGGAAAACCGGGGTGAAGCGCCACCCTTACAGGCTGTATGTAAAGCCCAGCATGAACAGGAAGCGCTGCGACGGATAATAAGCCCATTCATAGTACCTGTCTATGGCGAGATTATTTAACCTTGCCCAGAAGGAGAGTATCTTTGAATAGCGGTATTCAGCTGTGAGATTCAGGTTGAAATGGGCGGGCATATCAACAGTGGAAGAGGCATAGCCTGAATTAAAGCTGAGGATATCACCATCAATCACCTGTCTCCTCTTGCCTGTTGCCGTAAGCTCCACACCTGCCAGGATCTTATCCCTGAGGTTATATTTCAGCCCGAACTGACCATCCCAGTCAGGCTTATTCCATGCATACTTCTGGTTCAGGGTGTAACCGTAATAGTTCGCGATCCATTTGAATGACAATTTATTGCTCAGCGGGCCATCCATCTCGGCACGGAGGTTTATAACCTTTACCGCATCTATTACAGGGAGGAAATAGTTGCCCATGGCCCGTGGGGCGACACTGTCAGGAAAAACAAGATTGGAATAGAAGATCATATTGTCAATATTCGAGTAGGATGCCGATACAAGATAGTTGCCGCCGACACCCGTATTGCCTTTCAATCCGGTAGTAACAATGAATTTATGGTCAGTGTCCGGCAATTTGAACAGCGCCCCTCCTGATACGAAGTCCGGATACTGGTTGCTTACAAGGTAAGGATTTTCCGAAACGATCCTGAGCGGTTCATTCCTCTCCATCCTGCCGGAAAGGCTTGCAAAGAATCCAAGGTAGGAAGGGACGATGCTGAAGCCCAGCTCGACATCGGGATAGAGGTGGAGAATCGATTCCCGGTCAAGCAGTGCCTGAAAGCCCAGCTTAAAATTCCACTGGTCGGTTTTCTTTTTTATAAAGGGGTTGATGGATGCTATAAATTCCGATCCCGTCTTCAGGGAATCGGCGTTCCTGTAATTAACGAAGCTTATCCCGGATCCGACAAAAAGCCCCTTGTATGTTTTTGCCATTATTCCGTCGATACCGCCGTTGTGCTGGAACAACACATCGCTCTGACGGAAATAATTGTAATATACATCGAAATCATAGTAAAAATCTGACGAATCGAGATTGGCTGAAGAGTAGTTGGCTTTGGCCCCATAATTGGCATAGTTCATCCTGATATCCTTCTTTGCCGGGTTGTAATCCAGGATCTGAGGATCATAGCCATAGGCATATCTTGTCTTCTGGGTCAGATCAATGGAGGCGCCCAGGATGCTCTTTTTGAAGATTTTGCGGCCGAAAAGAGAGGCATCGTTATCCATATACCCTCCGTAAACAGGTTTCGCATTCTGAAGCAGAATATTATCATTGCTCGACAAATGCCGGCCATAAACGCCGAAGCCTCCCTTTTTTGACCGTTCGTTCGTAACGCTTACTTCGGCGAAAGGAGTTATATGATTGCCGAAGCCTGCACTGATATAGCTTTTATACAGCTTCGGCAACGGATCGGGAAGCAGGGCTGCAGCCTTTATGGGGCTTATGCTGTATTCCGGCTGAAATGGCTTGGCACTGACTGCATAATGAAATTCAGGCTTGACCCTGGCTGTGTCGGTCATATCAGGAAGGAAGCTCATTTTCCTTATCACGGAAAGGGAGGGTTTGTAGGGATTGTAGAGGGTAACTTCCCTCTTCATATCCGGATTCTGCTTATCCGCCTGTGCAGCCACCCGTATGACAGGAAGAAGAAGCAGTGCTGCAACAACCGGATATATTCTCATCTTATATGCTGTATTTCGTGTCATTACCTGGCTTCTATTTGTTTCAGTTAAAATGCTATTTGGTGGTTCCGGTATCAAGAGTTGCCATTTTGGCTTTTACCTCATCGAGGATGCCATCATTGTCGATTGTATAGTTCTCCTTCAGGCTCTGAAGAGTTGCCCTTGCCTGAAGCAGGTCACCTTTTTTTATGCTTATATCGGCAAGCAGGAGGAATACTTTGGCCATCCAGTACTGGTGCGGAGTATTCTGATCGATGAATTCGGTTACTACCTTCTCTGATTCATTGATGAGATCCTTTTTATACAGCAGTTCAGCCACCCTGTATTTCGATTCGGCACCTTCAGCGCTCGTCACCTCTTTTGCCACCTTCCTGAAATCCTTCAGTGCATCGTCGAAATTGTTAAGACTGTAACAGGCTTTTGCATTCATGAAGGTAGCTTCCCTTGACAGCTCTTCCGGAATATTCGGCATGCCGTTGATTTTTCCGGCGGCAATGATTGTCTTCTGCGCATCGCCTGCCTGGTATGCTGAACGGAGTTCACCGGTGAGAGCAAGGAGCCTGGTTCCATGATCAGATGTACTATTCTCCAGCCGTTCATAGTAATTCAGGGATGAAGCGTAATCCTCCTTATCATAAAGGATTGATGCTGCCTGCAGCAGTGCCTGATCGAGGAACTGGCTGTTCGGATCGGACGCTACATCGGTATACAGTCTCAGCGCTTCCTCCCTGTTGCCTGCCTTTATGAGGCATTCAGCAAGATAGTATTGAGCATTCTGTCTGAAGCTGCCTGAAGGAAATTCAGTAAGGTACTCCTGGAATGCGGTCTGTGCCTTGTCGTATTTTGCAGTAATGTAGAGCTTTTCTCCGGAAGAGTAAAGAAGTGAATCCTTCTCGCTCATATCTACGCTGCCATAGCCTTCCACGGTTTTAATGTACGAAAAATAGGCATCGATTTCATTATTGTCCACATAGGCGTTCTTAAGACCCGTCATTGCATACCTTGCCTCCGGTGTGGACTTGTAATTTTCAATCACTTTTTTGAACTGTGCTATTGCCTTATCGTTTTCCCCCTTGTTATAATAAAGCAGTCCGAGCTGGACGATAGCCCTGGGAGCAAACTGGCTTGCAGGATAGCTTGAAATGACGGTATTGAAGTCCGACTCGCCGCTGTTCAAATCCTCCAGCACAACGTATGCCCTGCCCCTTTCGAATATGGCATTCGGGACGTATGGTGATGATGGATACTTCCGTGTAAGGTTTGTAAGAACATCGATCTTGCTCCTGTTGTTATTCATTAGTCCGAGTGAAAATCCCTTCTGGAACATTGCATAATCTGCATCCAGTATGCCTGCATCGATAACCTTGTCATAATAGTTTACTGCCGACTGGTAATCTGTTGTAATATAATAGCAATCCGCGATCCTGTTCCTTGTGTCGGATATTATCTCAGGCTTTGCATTTTTGGCATCGGCCTCAAAGTTTTTAAGGCTGGCCAGGGCAGCGGGATAATCCTGAAGGTTAAAGAGAGCCGAGCCCAGGTTGTAGCGAACCAGCCTGGCCTCTCCAAGCTGCATTGAACCCGGCAGTCCGAGAAATTCCTCATAATCGTCCCGGGCCTTGTCGTACTGGCCGAGCCTGTAATAGGCCTCCCCTCTCCAGTAAATTGCCCTGGACCTGATTGACATGTTGTATTTCTGGTATTTGAGGGATTTATCGAACATATCAACTGAGGCTTCGATCTCCATATTTTTGAACATTTCAAGTCCCCTGAAAAAGGCGACCCGCTGGTATGCCTCCTGCAGCCGAGGATCCTTGTTTGCTATTTTATCGAGAGACGCCAGGGCAGCTTTATAGTTCTTAATCTGCATATAGGTCCCTACGAGATAATCATATACTTCCTGTATCCTTTCCGAGCCGGGATAGCTTTCTATATAGTCCTGGAAGGCTGCAATTGCCTCCCCGAAGGGAGAATTCCCTATTTCGTATGTGAGCTTGGCATAGTTGAACAACGATTCCTCCCTTATATTCCTGTCAATATTCATTTTTGACGCTTCCCCGAAGGCAAACTGGGCCCTCTTTTTATCCCCTTTCCTCAGGTAACAATCACCGAGGAGGTTCCAGAGATTCTGCGTTATGAGGTCATTCTGAACCCCTATCTCCAGGAATAATTTAATTGCCTTGTCGTAATCTCCCGTTTTATAGTAGCAATAGCCAAGCTGATATTTATCTTCCCTGCCTGAGGCTTTTGCACCGGCGGTATATTTTTCAAGATAGGTCAGTGCTTCGGCGTAGTTCCCCTTGCTGTAATATGCATCGCCAATGAACCTGTACAGCTCAACAGATCGCTCTTTGCCAGCTGATTTCAGCAAATCGGGAGCCATGGACAGTATACCGTCATAATTTTTCTGCATGTACAGGATCTGGACTATATAGAAGGGGACTATATTCCCGAATGTTTCGTCATCTTTCAGTCGCACGAAGCCCTCCATCGCAGTCTCGTACATTTTTTGTTCATAGGCTATCTGGGAGAAGTAGTACAGAGCCGGAGGGGTATATTCGGTATCAATGTCCTTGATTTCGGAAAACATGAGCAGCGCCTTGCTCTGATCTCCCTTTATATAGAGGGAATAGCCATACCTGAAAAAATACTCTGTCAGCTCCCCCCCCTTAAGCTCCTGCCTGTTAACGTTCCCGTAATAGGTTGCTGCTTTCCTGAAGTTCTTTATCTGGTAAAAATAATCGCCCAGCATTAGCCATGAGTCGTTTATCCTGGGGCTCTCAGGATGTTTAGAAATATACATTCCCATACGGTACTCGGCATCTGCATTGAAAAGCCTGAGCGCTGCTACGGCACTGTAATATTCAGCATTTTCAATATTCAGCTGATCTGTCCTGTCATCTCCTGCCACATAGTTATCGAAGAGCCTGATGGCGGCCGGATACTTCTCCTTGTTAAAAAGCTCCATTCCCCGGTTGAAATCTGAGCCGATCTCGTTACCGACAAAAGGGATCTGTGAGGAGAGCCGTATTATGAATAGCAGCAGGGAACTAAAAATCAGAATGAATTTCTTTCTGTTCATAACTTATTTTTTTAGGGCCGGACAGGATTCGGCCCTGTTTCATCATTTTTCTGGCGATCTTCACCTAAAGCATTAATAACAAGCAATATATAACTTAAAGGCTATTCATTGGCCACGCGTAAAATTACAACTATTAAACGGCGGCAACCGGCCTTTATTACTGATTTTATCAACATATAAATGTTAATTATCAATTCTTTCCTTATTTTGCAGACAAAACTATACTGATGCAGGAAATTCTTCCCCTTGACATTATAATTGAACTGTCCGGGTGTACGATATGGCAGCAGGATCACCTTGTCCTCTCCGATGTAAATCTGAGTGTTGCCAAAGGTGAGTTCATGTACCTTGTGGGAAGGGTTGGAAGCGGAAAGTCGAGTCTGATAAAGACGCTGAACGGACAGCTTCCGTTAAAGGATGGTATGGGCCTTGTTGCCGGATACAACCTCTCCAGGCTGAGGAGGAAGGATATTCCTTTCCTGAGGAGGAAGATCGGGATCGTTTTCCAGGATTTTCAGCTTCTCACTGACCGGACCGTGAATGCAAATCTCGAATTTGTGCTGAAAGCCACCGGATGGAAAAACAAGCATGAGATTTCAACCCGTATTGGCGAAGTGCTCGAAAAGGTTGGGCTCGGCCTGAAGGGCTATAAAATGCCACATCAGCTGTCAGGCGGTGAGCAGCAGCGCGTTGTAATCGGCAGGGCGCTGCTGAATGACCCTGATATTATTCTCGCGGATGAGCCTACCGGGAATCTTGACCCTGAGACATCTGAAGGGATACTGAGGCTTTTGACGGATATAAGCAAAACCGGCAGAGCTGTAATGGTTGCTACCCATAATTACACTCTCCTCAAAAAATTTGCAGCCAGAACCATAAAGTGTGAAGATGGCAGGCTTGTTGAAGTAAATGAGGAGGAGGAGATTGAGCTGATCTAGATCGTATCCGAGACGATCGTATAGGCCCGGGTCGCCGAGTAGGCGGCAAAAAAGCCAAATGCCCCGTTGCTGATATTTCCCCTTACGTTGGCAGGAGGTCCGCTGAAAAGCGGATTCGATCCCCTTACTTCTGCCTGGGCATCCCAGATAAAGTTGGCATAATCGGCACCTATGCTGTTGATTTCAACAGATATTGTATCTCCGCGCTGTAAGATCTCCTCATTTATATCCTGGCGAAGGTAAGCTATCGGGGCGCCGCTGGCATAATTCCCGTTGAAAAACCTGTCGTCGGTCACAAACCATTCATCAAGGGTATCAGAGAGCATCATGCTGTTCTTTGAGATCAGAAAACGGTAAAAATCCTTCGTTGGCGGATCCTGGATATAGCAGAGGACCTCCCATATCCCATGTTCAGACCAGTCAGGATGAAATGCCAGGCTGACCGAATCGAGGGGATTGACCGGATAAAGGGTGGAGCTGGCTGAATAGCTTGTATGCCCACCGACAGGAGAAGTCAGTTCGATATCGAGTGTATAGGTATTGCCGGCCGTACCTGAAACGGATCGTGCCGTACGGTAAACTCCCGGGGATTCTTCCCTGAGGGGATAAACATTCACCCCATCGGAGATCTGAACTTTGGCCCCCCCAACCCTTGGTGCCGGTTTATCGTAGTAATAATCCGATGTTGTTGTAAGCAGCACCGTGTGAGCCCCCTTGTCAGTAGTTATGGAACCGTCAACAACCAGCCTCGTATAGCTGTCATCCAGCTGGATATTTATCTTCTCCACACAGGAACAGAGCAGTGTTGAGAGGAGAGTGATGATCAGAGCTCCTGTATATTTCATCTCATCAGAATTTGACATTATATGTAATGGCAGGTATTATTGAGAAAAGATATGTCATTTCGGCATAGGTTGCATTCGGATCGCTCTTGTCCCTCACAAAATTGATAGCCCACGCATTATGCCTGTTGTATACATTGTACAGGGAGAAATTCAGTTCACCATGCCATTTCCTGTCGGTCTTTCCCCTGAATGTAATTGAAAGGTCAAGCCGGTGGTAATCAGGCATCCTGTAGGCGTTGCGGTCGGAATAGATAGGGATTATTGCGTTGCCGACAACTGCCCTGCCCGTTGGAAAGGTAACAGGAAGCCCCGTGGAATAAATCCAGGTGGCAGAGGCAGCGATCCTTTTTGAAATATCATAGCTTGCAACAATATTGACCGCATGCGGCCTGTCGTACGGGGAATTGTAGCGCAACCCGTTATTTACCTCCGGGACTATCCTGAAGGATCTTGACCATGTATAGCTTATCCACCCTGTAAATCGCCCCTCATTCTTTCTCAGAAGGCTCTCAATACCATAGGCATATCCCCGTCCGATGCGCAGTTCACCCTCGAGGTAGCTGTTCAGGAAAAGCTGTGCGTGATCCTTGAAATCAATCAGATTGCCAAATGTTTTGTAATAGATCTCGGTTGATGCCTCGTACATGTTGTTTTTAAAATTCCTGAAATAGCCGGCCGAAAACTGGTCACTTACCTGGGGCTTTACGTTTGGGGTAGCCGGAAACCAGATATCGAGGGGAGTGCCGGCCGTCGAGTTCTGGGCGAGCGTTATAAATTGCGCCGTATGCGAGTAACTGCCCTTGAGCGAGGAATACTCACCCAGCACATATGTAAATGCTATCCTGGGTTCGAGGCTGGCATAGTTGTTGAATATCCTGTGACCGGCATAGACCGTGCTGTCAACAGGATTGTGTGCGCTGTCATACGAATAAAGTGTGGCCGGTGCAATGTTCTGAAACAGGGCAGCCCTGAGGCCATACTTAAGGCTGAGGTTATCGGTTACCTTATATTCATCAGACATGTAGAGGCTGTGTTCCAGGGCATATTCGGCAGGCAGTATGAAATCACTGTAGATAGTCATATTCCCTGTTCCCATCACGCTTCCCGGATAGAACTGATGGTACATTACGGTAGCGCCATACCTCAGCTTGTGATTTCCGGCAATGAAATGGGTGAAATCGAATCTTGCTGAGAAATCGCGCAGTTTCGATTTCCAGACAAAGGAAGTAGGTTCGTCTTCAGGCGTGCCGATTTCATAATTGTATTCGGAATAGATAAGGCTGAGATTAAAGAACAGCCTTTGGGAGAAAAGATGGTTCCATCTGAGCGAACCGGTCTGATTTCCGAAGATTATCGACGAAAAGTTATTTTTGAATACATCCCTTCCCGAATAACCCGATAGGTATAGTCTGTTCTTCTCGTTAATGATGTGAGATAGCTTCAGGTTCAGATCATAGAAATAGAGCTTGTTCCTGCGGATATTCTTATCCCTGGCAAAAGGAAGAAACAGGTCGGCATACGTTCTTCTTCCCGCTATAAGAAAAGTTGTACGGTCCTTTATAATGGGGCCTTCCATGGTCAGCTTGCTCGAGATGGTGCCTATGCTGCCACTGAAGGCTGCCTTCTTCGAATTTCCATCTTTCATCTGCACCTCCAGCAGGGAGGAGAGGCGCCCTCCGTAAGCGGCTGGTATATCCCCCTTGTAAAGTGTTACGTTCTTTATTGCATCGTTGTTGAATACTGAAAAGAAGCCCATCAGGTGCGAGGCATTATAAACAGTGGCTTCATCGAGAATGATGAGGTTCTGATCGGAGCTCCCTCCCCTGACACTGAAGCCTGTGGCCCCTTCGCTTGTAGGCTGGACACCTGGCAGCAGCTGGAGGACCTTCACAAGATCGACTTCTCCCAAAAGGGAGGGCACCATTCTTATTGTCTTGATATCCAGAGTGACGCGGCTCATTTCGGTTGAACGCACATTCTCATCTGTCCTCTTGCCTTCCACAACCACTTCTCCCAATGCAGTTTCCCTGCTCTTTACCGCAATATTGAGCTTTAAATCGGCATCTGCATGCCCGGTTTGGATCAGTGTCTCATAACCGATATATGAATATTGAAGACTATAATTTCCAGCCGGAATTATGAGTGAATAAAAGCCATAGGCATTTGTTGAGGTTCCTGTTTTCAGATTTGTCTCAAAAACAGTAACTCCTGCAAGGATCTCTCCATTATCCCTGTCGGTCACATAGCCGCTTATTGTGATCTTCCCCTGAACATCGGAAAGATTGCAGCTCCCTGCGCCATAAATAAAGGGCGCGGCAAGGAGGAAGATAAAGCAGATCAGAATTTTTCCCATAATAAATAACCGGACTCAAATCCTCACAGCTGGCCAAGATACGGCAAATTGACGTTGATGAGGCAACCCGGGCTGAATAGTTTTTATGAATTATAAACAAACAGTCAGGAGCAAGGACAACAGTTCACATTATTTCATTGTTCTGGCAGGCCAGAAGAGCCTGTTTCTGTAAATTCTGAAATAAGGGATCTTCCGGGCTCCGAGAGATCCGTCAGTCTGAAGGCATCCGGCATATAATCGAGAAATTCAACCAGCATATCGCCGGCAGGCTTATCGGGAGAGAATGCGCCCAGCTGCCCGATGAATGCAGGTGTGGCGGCATACTTCACCCCAAACCTTGAATTGCACGGCAAGGGAAAAACCGAATCATAATCATCATCCACCAGGGCCTCCCAGCCCGGGGACATAATGTCGAGGAACCACGACCAGGGGTATGGTATTGAAGCACCTGAATTCCGGATGCAATTATCCCATTGCTCCCTGTCAATCTCATCGCTTTTAAGGTAAACTATCATGTGACCTGGTTTTTCAGCATAAATTCAAAGAGCTCCCTCCAATCGCCCGGCCCTGAGCTATCAAGAAGGGATGTATTATGCCAGATGCTTACGAAAGTTCCTCCGGCATTTCTCGTTTCAGAGATCAGGCTGAGTATCTTCTCCTTAGCTGTCTGAGGGTTCGTTATAATATGATTTTCGGGGTATGAGCCCATGAACTGGAAAGGGATCAATTTAAGGGAGGTCGGTCTATCCAGCTCCAGATTATAGAAATGGAAGGGTCTGGCAATGCCAGCCCGGAAGCCAGGCTCCCCTGCATAGCCCATTGAATAATCCTCAGTCATCCCGGCCCCTGAAAGAGCGACATAAAATGCCGGTATACTAAAGCGCGACAACTGGAACCTGCACATGCAGATCTCCCTGCCTGTGATGGTGCAGAGCCTGTCGCGCTCCTTTGCCAGCAGGTCCGGACGGAGGGCTTGTGCCAGTGAGTGCATTAATCCGGTTTTGTACTGCCCTGAAACCCTGTTTATGAGTTTCCTGTAGTCTTCATTTTTCCATGATGGGTTTTTGAAATGTCTTGAATGATCCCCGACCGGAAAGAAGAATCTGGCATCTGCAAGGTGTTTTTCAATATTAGCCAGGATATAGTCAAGCAATTCACCGGTATCCCTGCCTCCCTGTCCCGTGATCCTGTTTCGCCCGCCCGGATGGCCCTCAGTGCCTGTAAAATCGCGAAGCAATCCCCCCAGGGAGTCCAGCAGCGTTCTGCCCGGGGATGAATATGGCAGCCCGATATCGAAGGTCAGAATTGATTTGAATTCATTACGTCTGAATGCAAGGGTCTGAAATTTCCCGAGGAGCGCCCTGGCAAGCTCCCTTGCCCAGAGGTCGACAACGGGCCTTCCGAGAAATCCATGCCTGAATGCAAGAGAGGATGATGCCCTGAAGCAGCCCGACTCATCCGGGTCCTTATCGGTATACTCCTCGTATCTCCCTACAAGGTAAAATGAGGCTGCAAAAATGTCAAAGGGAAGATCCGATCCGGAATCCACCTCAAAAAATACAGGTAATCCTTTCCATTCGCTGACCTGTATCTCCCTGGGCCTTATATCAGTCTCTGACAGCAATCCGTCAGGACAGACCCTGAAACAACCAGGTATTTTCTCACGGGAATAGTTTATAACAGGATGCTTTCCGAATTTTCTCCTGTCGGTTACGACTTCCCACCGGAGACCAAGAATATCACCGAGCAAAATCCCGGCAATATACTTCAGCCGCGGCAGATCATCGGCAGAATAAATTCTGACAGGCTTTGTATCCATAATTACAAATTTAGGTAATTACTTGTCATTTAAGGTATCAAGTAGCCAAAATCTGAAACAGCTCGGTCACTTCCCGGCAAGCGGTGCACCTGATGTAAAACAGGCGACCGGAAAGATTGCAAACCACAGCCAGAAATACGATCAGGCCCGACAACCCGGCGCCTGATCAACAGTGTGGCATTTAGAATAATTTGATTATCTTTGCCCCTGATTAACAAAGTGATTTCCACGAAGCGTTGTTAGCCATTTTGCCCAGTCTGCATTTGAGTTCATTTCAGCCGGGATTTGAAAATCGATCGCTCCCGGAAGCACACCATAAAAATTAATAATGATGAATTTTGAAGAAATGGGGTTCACTCCCGGCCTTCTGAAGGCGATTTCGGAACTGGGGTTTGAACAGCCAATGCCTGTACAGGAAAAAGTCATTCCCCTTATGCTCGGGGATGAAACGGATATAATCGCACTGGCTCAGACCGGTACAGGCAAGACAGCTGCATTCGGATTGCCACTTGTACAGGCTACCGATACGCTGATAAACGAAACGCAGGCCCTGGTCCTCTGTCCGACACGTGAGCTTTGCATGCAGATTACAGGTGATCTGTCGGACTTTGCAAGGTTTACCGGGAACCTTAAAATATTGGCAGTCTATGGAGGTGCAAGCATAGAAACCCAGATGCGCGGATTGAAAAAGGGTGTCCATATAATAGTGGCAACACCGGGCAGACTGATAGATCTTATAGGGCGTGGGGCTGCGAGGCTCTCTTCGGTCAGCACGGTCATCCTGGATGAAGCCGACGAGATGCTGAATATGGGTTTTCTCGACAGCATAAATGAAATACTCGAGGAGATTCCGGAAGGGAGGAGGACCCTCCTGTTCTCAGCTACAATGTCAGCCGAGATTGCATCCATTGCAAGGAAATACATGAATGATCCTGTTGAAATAACTATTGGAGCCAAAAATGCCTCGGCAGAAAATGTGAGCCATGCCTACTACCTTGTTCATGCAAAGGATAAGTATAAAGTACTGAAAAGGATTGCAGATTTCGAGCCTGATATCTATGGAATAGTATTCTGCCGTACCCGCAAGGAGACACAGGAGGTGGCTTCCAAGCTCATAAACGATGGCTATAATGCAGATGCGCTTCATGGCGACCTTTCTCAGGCTCAGCGCGATGCAGTCATGCAGAAATTCAGGATAAGAAATCTTCAGCTTCTTGTTGCAACTGATGTTGCAGCCAGGGGACTGGATGTCGATGACCTGACCCATGTGATCAATTTCAGCCTGCCGGATGACACCGAAGTGTATACACACAGGAGCGGAAGAACCGGAAGAGCAGGTAAAACAGGCATATCGCTCTCACTTGTACATCTTCGTGAGAGGCATATCCTTCAGCAGATCGAGAGGAAGGTCAAAAAGTCGTTCAAGCCCCTGAAGATACCCACAGGCAGCGAAATATGCGGCAAGCAGCTCTTCAACTGGGTCAGCAGGATCGAAAATGTTGTCACGGGGCACCAGGAAATTGAAAAATTTCTCCCTGATATCAAGGACAAGCTTGCCGGTCTCGACAGGGAAGAGCTTCTCAAAAGGATCGTATCCCTTGAGTTCGACAGGTTTCTGGATGATTACCGTCATGGTGAAGATCTTATCGATCCGGTATATGAAAAGGAATCCTCTTCAGGGCACTCATCAGGAAGGGAACGTCGCGAACAGTATTCTGGCAACTATACAAGGCTTTTCATAAATCTTGGCAAGTCGGACGGCTTTTACCCCGAACAGCTTATTGAGCTTGTAAATTCAAATACAAGGGGAAAGAAAGTTCCCATAGGTAAAATAGATCTCCTGAAGACATTCTCATTTTTTGAAGTGGAGGCAGCATATGCCAGCGACCTTATAGGCGCCCTGAATAATGCAACATTTGACAACAGGAGGGTTGCCGTTGAAATTGCTCAGGAAAAACAGGCCAGGCAGGGAGGTGAGTTTCCGGAGAAGAGGCCTGCCAAATGGGCTGACAGGAGGCCTGAGAAGAGGAAGGGTGACAGGCCTGACAAAAGGTCAAGGGAGTATAACCGTACCAGCAAGTTCGGGAAGAAAGACAAGAAGAAATATTCGAAATAATCCGGTATTTCATCAAGGGTGTTTTGCAGGTTCCCTGATCTTGAAAGCCAGGAACAGCAGCGCTGTGACAGCTATTCCTCCTCCGAAGCCAAAAGCAACCGTTCCACCGTAGCCCGGGATAATTTTATCGAACCATGTGTAGAGGAACCCGAAGATTACACTTGCCGGCAATGCCCCCAGTCCGATTGAAAAGTTGAAGAGTCCGAAAGCTGTGCCTCTTTTTTCCTCAGGCACCAGGTCGGCGACAAATGCTTTTTCGGCTCCCTCCGTAAAGGCATAGAACAGGGCATAGACTGCAAAAAGGAGAAATGTGGCGATTACCTGCATGTTGGGGGAGAGAAATACAAGCAGGGCAAAGAGCAGGTATACGAATGCATATATGCCCCAGCCGATGCCGATTACTATTTTTCTGCCTATCCGGTCCGACAAGGCTCCGAGCGGCGTTGAAAAGATCACTTTAATTATGTGAAAGAAGGCCCAGACAAGCGGCAGAAACAGGATATTTATTACAGTAATGCGGGTCTGCTGATTGCCGAAAACTGAGATCATCCTTTCGAGGGCGGGTATTCCGGCTACAATACCGGCTACCGCACCGCTTTTCTGTATCGCCTCCTGAACCCTGAACAAGAGGAAGGCATCGGATGAGTTTCCGAGAGTGAACAATATTACCACAAGAAGATAATTTCTGAAATTCCTGTCAATGCTTCCACCAGGAAGATGGAGCGCGAGCTCCTTCCTTTCTGCGGGAGCAGGCTCCCTGACAAAGAAAACTATAGTGAGCACTGCAAGCAGGCCAGGGATTATTGCCAGTATGAAAGTCCATCTTAAAGCCGGCAGAGGCTCCCTGATCCCGAAATTATGGAACAGTACAACCAGAGTTACTATTGCAATCAGAGGCCCGGCCACAGCCCCTGTATGGTCCATGGCCCTTTCAAATCCAAATGCCTTTCCCCTGGATGATCCGGCTGTCGATGCGGCGATAAGGGCATCCCTGGAGCCGTTCTGATCCCCTTTCCCACGCGGTCGAACATTCTTACAAGGATGATTTCCCAGGCCGAAGAAACAAGTCCGGTAACAGGCCGTATTAATGAGGAGATCGTGTAACCTGTGAGGACAAACAGGCGCCGCCTGCCAATTTTATCGGACAGGATGCCGCTTGCAAGCTTAAGCAGCGATGCCGTTGTTTCTGCGGTACCTTCAATCAGCCCCAGTATAATGGCACCCGATCCAAGGGCCGAAATGTAGAGAGGGATAAGCGGATAGATCATTTCTGTTGCAGCATCGGTGAAAAGGCTGACGATGCCGAGTACTATTACAAGAGACGGTATCCTTTCACTGTTCGGCTTCATTGTATCTCCGGGCTAAGTAAAGTGGAACTGAAATAAGGCATGTCTCTATACTAAGTGCCACTCCTAAGGGTAAAACTGAATCTGCATCCTTCACCAGGCAGGAAGGCACTTTCTGCAAGCAGCTCGCCCCCCAGTTTCTCAACTATCCTCTTAACGATGGGAAGCCCCAGGCCAAAACCCAGGGAATCCTTTACTCCCATCCTTTCAAAATCATTGAAGATCTTCCCCAGCGCCTCAGCAGGTAAGCCATTCCCGTTGTCGCTGATCCAGAACCTGACCGATTTTTCAGAGGATCTGTCATAGCCCAGCTTTATCACCGGAGGCTTGCCCCCATATTTGATCGCATTGCTTATCAGATTAACCCAGACCTCTTCTATCCATTGCTGATGCCCCATTGCTTCAGGCCAGAGATCTGGCATGTCTATTATGGCCCTGAACCCGGAGATCTCATTTTCGAGCCGGTTCAGTACTGTTGCAAGTATCCTGCCTGTATCTATGTGAGTTTGAACTATATCTTCCTTCCTTATCCTTGACAGCAGAAGCAGGCCGTCGATTATCCCGACCATCTTCCTGCTCTGATTATGTACATGATCGATCATTTCACCAACGTCGCTCAGATCATTCTCGCTCAACCGTATTTTTATCAGCTCAGCCAGGCTCACCACCGATCCGATTGGATTTTTAAGGTCATGGGCAACTGACCTGGCATAGGCATCAAGATCGAGAATTAGCTTTTCCTTTTCGACCAGTTCTATTTTCCTGCTCTTATTCGAGTCTGCAATCGCATCCAGGATCATCTTCTTCAATGTGATATTTGAAAGTGTATAGATCCCTCCCAGATATTTCCCGGTCTCATCTGTGATAGGCTGATATTTGACTTCGATCGTCTGCTCTTCGTAATCCTTGCCCAAAGCAGCTTCCATTGTAAAATCATTCTCAGAAGTGAGCTTCACTATGTCAATGCTAATTTCAGAAAACACACTGTCAGTTGCCTTCCCGGTAACCTGCCGGGGACTTAATCCGGTAATACTGAAAAATGACTTGTTTGCCTCGACTATCAGGTTCCCGGAATCGACAACAATCATTCCGTCGCGCAGGTTGTCAATTGCCTCCTTCCTCGCGAGTGGCATTATATTGAACATACGGAACCAGAAAATCCCCAGCGCCACGATAAATCCGCTCAGGATAAAGGAAACGGGTGTCGGATCAAATCCCTTGAGGGGAAATAACTTGAAAACATAGGAGATGCTTGCCAGGAAGGGAAAAAGGGCTCCCACCACAATTATTATAAACTGGGCCTTATAGGGCGAATAGACCTTCTGTGAAGCGAAAAGCAGGA
Source organism: uncultured Bacteroidales bacterium (assembly GCA_963756885.1). Taxonomy (GTDB): domain Bacteria; phylum Bacteroidota; class Bacteroidia; order Bacteroidales; family VadinHA17; genus LD21. Next base: position 751,612 of record CAVWPG010000016.1, on the reverse strand, counting down.
CTATAATTCCCAGGAAAAGAATCACATACTGATAAAAGACATTGAACCAGAAATAAGGACCGTAAAAATAAATGCTCTGGGTTGTCCCGGCGCGGATCTCAATATTGGTCCATAGTAATTTTGTAAGCGGGTTTGTCAGTGCAACCGTCATTGTTATCAGCGGAACAATCAGCAATAGTAAGAGTATGCGGCGCCCGCTGTATCTGGCAAGGTTTGCATAGGATGTTGCAAACATGAGGAACATAGCTGCACATGTGGAGATTCCGAGGTAGGCGAACTGAGCCCAGTGCATCTTCGTTTCAACAGTCAGTGCGGCCGATTCGAAGCCGTCGCCGATAGCCCAGACAGCCGCCGCAATTTCGAACAATAACAGGTAAAGCACCCCTTTTGTGTGGCGGTGCTTCCAGAGGAAACCCGCAAGCAACAGTGCAAATATGCCTGAAATAAAACGAAAAGTGCAGAGTGTTGTAAACTGATAACTCATCTACTCATTCGATTGGGTCCGTTAAACAATCAGCGTAATAATCCCTGTAACCTTAGGTGGAAGCAAAGAACTGTTAAATATAATATAAAAGATGGCGAATATTACAGGACGACGTATTTTACCAGCCGGTAAAATCCTCTCCCTACCTGCTCAGGTAATCATCAAAAAGGACCTGAAGGAATGCTTTTCCGCACTTTTCTGAACGGATTGCATCCTTTCCCTCCATCAGAACAGGTTTTCCGGACTTGTGATCGTATGCTACGGCCGAGCTGTCGCTGACGAATCCGAATCCTTCGTTGAAAGCGTAGAAGGCAAATGAGGCGGACCCCGATGAAAGTATATCCTTCCCGAACGGGAATATTGAGGGTAAGCCAAGCTGTCCGCACAGGGTCGATGGGATATCGGTCTGTGAACCATATTTCATTATTCTTTCTCCCCTCCTTTCGACTGCTCCGCCTACCCATAGCATTGGTATCCTGAATGCCTTTCCTTCAAAGATAGGGATTTCAGAAGTTACCCTGGCACAATGATCGGCCACAAGCACCACGAGAGTATTCTTCCACCACGAGGTCTGCCTGGCATGATCGAGGAAGTCACCCAAGGCCTTGTCAGAATAATATACAGAGTTTCTGTACTTGTCATATACCCCTTCCTCTTTAAAAAATGGTTTCATAGGAACATCGAAGGGCTCATGGCTCGAAAGTGTAAGGACGACATTAATGAAGGGCTCCCTCACTCTTTTCATTGAATCTTCAAGTGCACTGAACATCACATGGTCGTGCACGCCCCACTTTGAATTGTAATCCGAGGGTGCAAAATTGCTTTTGGTTATAACCTGGTGGAAACCCGATTCGACAACAAATGAATTGAAATTGGCAAAATTGATCTCTCCGCCATACCAGAAACTGCTGTTATATCCCTGATCTATAAGCAATCTTACAATATTGGGCAGCGACTGGCTCTTTTTAGGCTCCTTTATTATCGACAGTGCCGGCATAGCCGGATAACCTGCCAGAACAGCCGGGATAGCCCTGTCAGTCCTGGTGCCGGAGGCATAAAAATTGCAGAACAGAATGCCTTCCCTGGCATATCTGTTTATATTCGGGGTTACAAGGGAATCGCCCCCCAGACCTCCTATCAGGTAACCGCTGAAGCTCTCGAGTATAATTATGATAACATTCGGACGGCGGTTATTCAGAACCTGTTCCGTGATCCCTTTTTTGGCTGTCAGGCTGTCAACAAGCGATTTTGCCTCAGATGTATCTCCGAAAACATACGGGTTCTTCAGGGGCTTTTGAGCAAAGGCGGATGTACCTACATTCCAGATTGCATTTATCGCAGCATGGTTCAGAAACATCTTCTGGCTGAAGTATACGGATCCGGCATTTATTGGAGCCAGGCTGAAACCTCCCCGTATCGGAATAATAAGCGAGCCGGACAGGATCAGTATGACAAAAGACCAGGCCAGACGGTATTTTGACTTTTCAGGAGGAGAGAACAGCCTGTCAATGAATTTATTATAAATAAAAATAAAAACTGCTGATATTAAACCGATTGCTGCAATGAAGGTGAGGGCCCTGAGGGTACTTATGGAGGCCATGGCCTCCCCCGGTGTTCTGAGATAGAACATCGGCGTGTAATCCATCCTGAATCCCCAGTAGGAATAGAGACTGGCATCAGCTACAACGATCAGCGATGAAAAAACGATAAGCAGGTAAGTGTACAATTTTATAAATATCCTGTACCAGCTTCCGCTTATCCAGATTGCCGGAATGGCAGCCAGTACGGGTATCAGAAGATAATAGCCGGTCGTTGAAATGTCGAGCCTTGAGCCATGCCAGAAGGCAGCAAGCAGCCCCGCAAAGCCATTCCGGAATGAAAGCTGGTATTCATAGCCAAGAAAGAACATTCTGGCAAAAATGAAGAATACAAGCCAGAAAATTGAATAAAAAGCCAGTGCTGTGATTCTTTTCTTCATGATGGTTCAGTTTATCCTGCTGTCCTGGATCTCTTTGTATTTCTGAAGAACAGAATAAGCGATCCTGTTATGATCAAAATGCCTGTTATTGTTATCCATTCCGGCTTCTCATCCGGCACGAGCAGCCAGCTTAAGATGGCTCCTGCTACAGGTATTATAAACTTCCAGAGGTTCAGTTCCGAGACTTTTACCCCCGGCCGCCTGAGCAGAATGAACCAGATCGAAAAAGCTGTGGCTGCCATGAAGCTCAGCCAAAGCAATACCAACCAGTATTGCACAGGGAATGACCAGGGGTTGACTCCCTCGACAGGCAGCGAGATAAGGTACAGTACAAGACCCCCTCCAAAGAGTGAGGATGAGCTGAGCACTGCAGGGTTTACACCTTTGCCCCTGAGCGATACTACTATATTTCCAGGGATACTCCGATATTTGCAATAAGAATCATGCCCACTCCGAGCAGTTCAGATGCTGACCCTAACCCTAGAGCCTGTCTTCCCACACTGATGAGTATAACCCCCGATATTCCGAAAATAATGGTCACTATCTTGCTTTTCGTAAGCTTGTCTCCTTCATCCATCATCGATGCAATAAGGGCAGTGCCAAGAGGCTGCGATCCTACGATCACAGCTCCGATAGCTCCAGGTACCAGCTGCAGACCCAGGTAAAAGAACGCGTAATTGACAACCATCTGAAGCAACGTGACGATCAATACAAGCTTCCAGTTCTTCCTTATCTCTTTAATATAGGCTCCGGGGGGGAGAGTAAAGGGAAGGATCATCAGGCCCGCGATAATGAACCTCATGCCGGCAAAGTGGAAAGGCTTATCATACTGGAGGCCCAGCTTTATAGAGGCATAAGCGGTAGACCATAAAAGACAGGCAGTGACAGCCCAGAAAACAGTATTTCCCTTTCTGTTCAATTTTAAAATATGAGAGGGCAAATATCAGAAAAAAATCTGTCTTATTCCCCTTCATAATTTTGAATTCCTGAGCATATGGATCGGATCATTATATTTGATAGTTTTGTTGTTTACAATGCCAGGCCTGCCTATGACTATTGCTGAATATATTGCCGGTCAGCTTTCCGGGGAAGATGTGAAATTTGTCTTTGGCATCCCCGGAGGGCCTTCAATCCCATTGCTTGAAGCATTAAGGGAAGCAGGAATAGAATTCATTCTGACATCCAATGAAGCGGCAGCAGGTATAATGGCCGATGTCACAGCAAGGCTCACCGGGATACCGGGGATCTGTCATGCCACTTTTGGTCCCGGAGCCACTAATATCGCAACAGGAATTGGGGGAGCCCTGCTCGACCGCTCTCCAGTAATTGTATTCACGAGCGAAATTGAAGACAGCATGCTGCACCGTACCGTTCAGATGAATATAGATCATCAGAAATTGTTCGGACCGCTGACAAAGGCTACATTCAGAATGAACACATCGGATTATGCTGCTGCAATGGACTCCGCTCTCATGATCTGCCGCGAGGAGTATCCAGGGCCTGTTCACATTGGCCTTCCCTCAGATCTCTGCAGCAAGGAAGCCGGGATAAATCAATCCGTGGCCCATCCGTCGGAAGGAAGATCGTACAACAACAATATTCAGAAGATCCTTACGCTTCTCGACAGGTCGCGCCGGCCCCTCATCGCCCTTGGTCTTACTGCAGCCAGGCACAATACTGGACCATCCCTGCTCTCCTTTCTGGATGATTTCAGGATCCCCGTCGTTGTAACACCGATGGCAAAAGGGCTTATACCTGAAACACATCCGTGTTATGCGGGAGTCCTTTTTCACTCCCTAAGCGACTACCTTGAAGATATAATCGGGAAGACAGATCTTGTTATTGGTCTGGGTTACGATCCTGTCGAATTCAATTATGAATCCTGGATGCCTGATGTTCCCCTGGTTCACTTCGACACAAGGGAGACCGACCTGCCTTCCGGCTCAGGTTCAGTTGGATATACCGGAGCGCCGGAAGACTGGTTCAGGATGCTGACAAACCTGAACAGGTCTTCACTGATCTTTGAGGAACCTGCAATAAAGGGTATCCGTGATGAGATGATGTCAGTATTCAATGGCTTTACAAACCATTTCGGCCCGTCAGCGGTGCTCAGGATCCTCCGTGAAGAACTTCCTGCTGATGTTATCCTGACTGCCGATGTGGGATCACACCTTCACCTGGCAGGTCAGTTCTGGGACACCCGAGGGAACGGACAGATCATCATGACAAATGGATGGTCAGGCATGGGATTCGGTATACCGGCAGCCCTTGCAGCCCAGCTGACAAGGATTGAATCGACTGTGGTCTGCATCACCGGCGATGGCGGGTTTCTGATGAATGCCGGTGAGCTTCTGACTGCAAAAAGATATAATCTTCCTGTGATAGTAGTTGTCTTCTCTGATGGCGAGCTTAACCTGATAAAGGTAAAGCAGTCGTGGAAGAGCCTTGCTCCCTACGGGACAATTCTTTACCAGGGAGATCTTTTCGGAGCCGATACTTTCCTCGGTGTAAAAGTGCTCAGGGCCTCCACGCACGGAGAAATGAGAAAGGCCGTGACTGCAGCCCTGGCCGGAGGCGAGCCTGTTATAATAAATGCTGTCATCGATCCTGATGAATACAGGTGGCTTATTGTGAAGAGGTAGGATGTGGGCGCAGGGCGCAGGGCGCAGGGCGAAGGGCGCAGGGCGAAGGGCGGAGGGCGCAGGGCGGAGGGCGCAGGGCGGAGGGCGAAGGGCGGAGGGCGCAGGGCGGAGGGCGCAGGGCGAAGGGCGCAGGGCGCAGGGCACGGAGCTGGTCAGCTGGCAGAAAGGAAATATCTGAAATCCTCCCTTAGGACAGAATAAATGCAGGCATCTTTAGTAACCCCATTCTTGATTACATAATTCCTGAGAGTCGCCTCAAGCTGAAACCCTGCCTTCTCGAGGGTCCTCCGCGATCGTATATTGTCGGAAAAGGTCTCTGCATAAACCCTCACAACATCAAAGTTGCTGAAGGCATACGATGTGATGGCCCTTACAGCCCTGGCAGCCAGGCCCTTTCCCCAGTGCCTTTCATCAAGGAAATAGCCTATCTCGATATTCCTTCTGTGAATATCTTCCTTTGTAATCAATCCTATATTTCCAACAACAACACCATCCAGGACTATTGCGAAATTACGCGGCGGATCTATGCCCGCAACAGTATTCAGCCAGCTTCTGGCATCCTTCACCGAATATGGGAACGGGAACATGTCCTGCAGGTTGTCTGCAATTTTTTTATTATTGGCTATTTCAGCCAGGCGGATGGCATCGCCGGCCGACCATGGCCTCAGAACGATACCCTCGGAAAGAATCTGCATTCCGTAGATTAAGCCTTCTTCTCTTTCTTGCTTTTTACTTCGCCCTCACCCCCGGCGATCTCCTTTTTTTCCTTAGCTGCCTTTGGAGCCCTGGGGGTGGCTTTTTCATTGGAAGCCTTTGATTCCCTGGCTTCTGCGACAGCACTAACCTCCTTTATTTCAGCCTTTTCCTTTGCTTTCTTTTTTTCCTTTACCTCAGGGATACGGGTTGCAGTCTCAGGCTTTATCTCCGGCTTACCCTCCTTCTTCCGGCGCCTTCTTGCACCAAATGTTCCAAGTATGATTTTTCCTCTTCTGGTCTTTTTATCACCTTTTCCCATAACAGTTGAATTTTGTTTATAAATTGATCCTCATCTTAGGATTATAGGCAAAGTTAACAAATTTCTTTACTTTTATTCAAAATTATTCGACACGCATGCTGTACTCCGGCCGTTTTACATTAATTCAGCGGAAGGGGGGCATCTTAAACCATGAGGCACCGATATGACATATTGCGAATATATAAATACAATAGCAGGGGATCAGCTCAGGCTGCACAAGGAATATCACGACAACCACTACGGGTTTCCCATTGACAACGACGATGAACTCTTCGAAAGGCTCATGTTCGAGATAAATCAGGCGGGACTAAACTGGATACTTATCCTTAAGAAGCAGGATAATTTCAGGAAAGCCTTCGATAATTTCAGTATCGACAAAGTGTCTGCCTACACTGAAAATGATGTTATCAGATTAATGAATGATGCGGGCATAATAAGGAACAGGCTGAAAATAAATGCCGCCATTGAGAACGCAAAGACAATCAGGGATCTTCGCGCGGAGGCAGGATCATTCCGGAAGTGGCTTGATAACAAATCATTGACAATGAATTCCCTGGATGAGTGGGTCAGGTTGTTCAAAAAGACTTTCAGGTTCACGGGAGGAGAGATAGTTAATGAATTCCTGATGAGCACAGGTTATCTTCCGGGAGCTCATTCACCTGATTGCCCGGTATATGAAAGAATAAGACTAAAAAAGTTACAGCAATGAGAAGGAAGGACAGACAGATCAGCGACGTGGCCGACATGGAGCAGATCATATCGGGATGTGACGTTTGCCGTATTGCCTTCGCCGACAATAATATGCCCTACATGGTTACAATGAATTTCGGATATTCGGGCGGCGACAGACCCTGCTTTTACTTCCACTGCGCGAATGAGGGTAAAAAGCTTGATATGATACAAAAAAATAATTTTGTCTGTTTCGGGCTCGACACCGATCATGTTCTCTATAAAGGAGAAAACGGATGTGACTGGGGCATGGGCTTCAGCAGCATCGTTGGCTGGGGACGGATCTGCGTACTCACGGATAATGAGTCCAGAAAAGCCGGTCTCGATTGCATAATGTCTCATTATTCAGACAGATCGCAATTTTCATTCGATGAAAAAGTCCTTGCAAATACTACGGTTCTGAGGCTGGACATTGGTGAAATGACAGGCAAAAGGAAAGCCTGAGCGGAAAACAGCCAACCAGCATGCACCTCTGACAAAAACGCTAAAAACTACATATTCAAGAATTTAAATCCATGAAGAAAACAGGAATTTTAATAGTTGCGGCTATCTGGACAATCCTTATTGCAATCTGCTCATGCAGGAATAATAGTCAGGGTTCAGCCGATGAAGCAAGAATCATCCTTACCCCTGCCCCATCACAGGAAGTAAGGATAAACGGGGCAAAAATCTTCGGAGTGAGGCCCGGATCGCCATTCCTGTTCAAAATAGCTGCCACTGGTAAAAAGCCCCTTAAATATGAAGTCTCAGGGCTTCCTGTAAGTCTCACATGCAATCCTGAGACAGGTATGATAACCGGAACGCTTGATTCGGTCGGGGAGTTTCTGACAAAGATCCATGTAACGAATGAGCTTGGATCTGCCGCTCGTGATTTCAGGATCGTTTGCGGAGAGGCACTTGCGCTTACTCCCCATATGGGATGGAACAGCTGGTATGTATGGGAAAATCACGTTACTGACCGGATAATGCGTGATGCAGCTGATGCAATGGCAAGCTCCGGCATGATCGACCATGGCTACATGTATGTAAATATTGATGATTGCTGGTCAGTAAAACCCGGATCGACGGATCCGACACTCGCCGGAGAGCCCAGGGACAAGGATGGAATGATCAATCCCAATCCCCGCTTTCCCGACATGAAGGCCCTGGCGGACTATATTCACGGCAAAGGCCTGAAAGCCGGTATTTACACATCCCCCGGCGAGCTTACATGCGGCGGCTATGTTGCAGCTTACGGTCACGAGGAGCAGGATGCCGCAAGGTTTGCCGCCTGGGGCTATGACTTCCTCAAGTATGACTGGTGTTCATATTCAGACATTGGGAACAAGGATCTTTTGGCCGATCTGCAGAAACCCTACATCCTTATCAGCAGCATTCTCAGAAAGCAGAAACGCGATATTGTACTGAATATGTGCCAGTATGGAATGGGTGATGTCTGGAAATGGGGCAGACAGGCCGGCGGTCAGAGCTGGCGGACTGCAGGTGACCTTGGCGGATCGTTCGAAGAGATAGCAAAAGCCCTCTTCAGGGATGGTTTCGATGTATACAGCCGCGACAGCCTCCACATCTACGGCGGGCCGGGAGGATGGAACGATCCTGATTACCTGCTGCTGGGATATCTCAGTAACTGGAAGGGTCAGACTGTACCGACACCTCTGACTCCGAACGAGCAGTATACGCAGGTATCTCTCTGGAGCATTGTTGCAGCACCTCTGATCTTCAGCGGCGATATAGCACGAATGGATGATTTTACATTAGGCCTTCTCACAAATGATGAAATAATAGAGGTTGACCAGGATCCATTGGGAAAGCCCGGCTTCAGGGTTACAAGGGATGGAGACCTTGAAGTATGGAAAAGGCAGCTTGAAGATGGCTCAGTAGCGGTCGGGCTGTTCAACAGGGGAGAGAAGACGGCTGATGTCACCGCACAATTTGATGCCCTGGGCTTAAATGAAAGACAAAAGGTAAGAGATCTGTGGAGACAGAAAGATCTGGGTGAATTCCGGAAGAGCTACTCCGCCAGCGTCGGGCGACATGGCACCGTGATGGTAAGAATGTGGCCTGCTGACCAGGAGAAAAAAGATCAGCGTCAATAATAGCGTGCGTCAGGCAGATTTTCCTGCTGCATTCACGGGAGCCCTCTAAAGCGAATTCTCCCTTCTGAACAGGTTCCGGAGAAGGGCAATTATAACTCCCTCAGGTATTATAAGGCCCATCGAAAATAAAAGCTTGTTCAACCGCCCGGGGATATGAGTCCTTTTACCATTAAACATGGCTTTAATTCCAGCGCTGGCGACATCCTCAGGTTCGAGCATTGATTTGCCGGCCAGCCATCCTGCTCCTGCCACCCTTTTGATTACCCTTGCATTGGTCCTTACAGGTCCCGGCATAAAGAGGCAGGTTTTAATACCCGTTCCCTTAAACTCCGATTCCAGTGCCCTTGTAAAGAAGTAGATGTATGATTTTGACGCGAGATAGACGCTTTTGTAGGCTGCGGGAATATAACAGCCAAGGCTGCTGATGTTGAGTATATACGAAGATGTTTTCTTTAGCGACGGTGTGAAGTAGAATGTAAGCAGCGTAAGGGCCCTTACGTTAAGGAACAGAATGGTGTCGATATCCTCGCGGCTGTAGCACTCGAGCGGCCCTTCGATCCCGGTTCCGGCATTATTAATCAGAATATTGACCTTCAGCCCTGCACTTTCCACTGCCCTGAACAGATTTTCGGGCCCGTTAAGCCCGGAGAGATCTGTCTCGAAATATTTAACTGAGATACCATATTTTTCAGCAATGCCAGCTGAAATAGACTCCAGCTCTTCGCCAGGAAGTGAATTGAGTATCAGGTTATGGCCCCTGGAAGCCATCTCGTGAGAAATAGCCCTGCCTATTCCACGGCTTGCCCCTGTTATCAGCGTATAATATTCCTTTATCATAATTTTATATATTTGATCGTAGCCACCTGACGGTTTTTTCTGCTCCTTCCCTGAAGGGAGTTATTTTATAATTCAGCTCAGACTGAGCCTTTTGGCTGGACAATATGTAGTTCCGCAGATACTTGTCTATCCATTCATCAGAGATAAAAGGCTGACTGCCGGCTAGGGCTGAGATAAACCCTGACATGCCGGCCAGTCGCTTCAGGAAGGTCTCCCGGACGGTGACCAGCTTCCTTTTCCTTCCATATACTTCGCCCAGAATATCAAAAAATTCCCTGTAAGTAAGGTTTTCTCCCCCAAGGATATACCGTTCCCCCCCTTTTCCGTTCAACGCCGCCAGTGTTATTCCGGAAACGACATCGTTTATATACACATAGTTGCCTGTTGCGTCCCCGCTTCCCGGCATTATTCTCCAGATCCCTTTCCCATAGAGCTTTATAATCCTTGTAACAGAGTTGCTCATGGTAAGCTTGCCGGGACCATATACACGGGAAGGGTTGACAACAATAACTGACATCGTTTCGGAGTTGTATTTGAGAGCCTCCATTTCTGAAGCTGCCTTGGTACGTTCATATTCAGTACTGTACAATTGCTGGTTGTTTGTCTCCTCATTTACGGGACGGCCGTCCGCAGAGCAGCCCAGAGTACCTGCAGATGATGTGATAATCAACCTTTTTACATTCTGGTCCCGGCATGCCTCAAGCATGTTAATTGTCCCAGTGACATTTGTGAGGTAAGGGAGGCCTGGATCCTTGCTTACCGGCTTCGTATACGCAGCAAGGTGAAACACCCATTCACAACCCGAAATCCCCGCTTTTAATTTTTCCATACCGGACAGATCTCCCGTGACGACAGATATCCCCTTAGCCCTTAAATCAGCTCCTTTCGCCGGATCCCGGAGGAGGGCCCTGACCTGGTGATTTTCACCGGCAAGGGCCATGGCAAGCTGGCTGCCTATGAAACCCGAAGCTCCTGTAATGAAGATCTTCATAATCTTAATCCTTTCAGTTTAATCCTTACAGTAATCTCAGGGTTATGATAAACGGAGAAAATCTCGGTGCACACTGCCATCCATGTATGCAACAGAAAGGCGGGCAGGAATGAACCTGTTAGAAGAGCCAGGATGCAGAAGACGATTCCAACCGGAACAGCCCCGGCGCTCATTGCCAGTCCCTGGTCTATATGAGCCATCGAATAGAGAAGGACATTGACCGACAGTGCGGGCCAGAATCCGAAAGCCGTGTAGCATGTGATCCACAATATGCCCCTGAATAAGTACTCATAACCAAAAAGATATATGACCCAGCCTGAAATAGAAATCAAAAAGTCCGTGATAGACCAGACCTTTATCCTGAGCTGCGGAGATCTGGCCTGCAATGCTTTTGACCGGGAAGTGTAGAATGTGATTACGGTGACCAAAAGGATAAGGCAGACGAGCACGTGCCATAAATGGCCTGAGGTACCTGTTGTTAAAACAGCTTTTGCAGGAAGGCAGCCAGACAGACTGGTGAACAGAATAAATGGGACAATTCCGAACAGTACAAAACCGGTTAGCTTAAGGATGAAGAAAGGAATTGCAGGATCAATGTTACCGGAGGATTGAAATACCGCGATAATATTGCTTTTCACTATGATGATATAGAGCAGGAACAAAACAGGTACCGATATGATTGCTGCGTATGCTGCCAGTGAAGGGTCAGGAATAGCCATTTTAGGGGCAATTTTTAGAACGGTCTCTGAATCAGTACAAAATCAATCAACCCCAAGATAGAATTTTCGGCTTTATTTACAAATTATTTCAGGGCTTTAAATATCATTTTGTCAGAATCCGGATGAAACCGTGCAAAAAGAGTAACTTGCACATTATTTTTTATACAGGATTATGCAGACAACAGAAGACCTGAGACTGGCAGTGCTTATTGATGCTGACAATATACCCTCGAGAAATGTAAGGGAGATGCTCGAGGAGATCGCAAAGTACGGAACTCCGACCTTCAAGCGCATATATGGTGACTGGACGAGGCCGTCGCTGGCAGGCTGGAAGACAGTACTGCTTGAAAATGCTATTACCCCGGTCCAGCAATACAGCTACACCAAGGGCAAGAACTCTACCGATTCGGCTATGATCATCGATGCCATGGACATCCTGTATTCAGGAAAGGTGGATGGGTTCTGCATTGTTTCGAGCGACAGTGATTTTACGCGGCTTGCCACGCGTCTGCGCGAAGCCGGGATGAAGGTTATCGGGATCGGTGAGCGAAAAACGCCTCATCCTTTCATAGTGGCATGCGACAAATTCATTTATCTTGAGATATTGGCATCAAAGGAGGCAGTGCCTGAACAGCCCGCTGAGCCCCCCAGGAAAGGGAAGCCGGTTGTAAGGAAAAAAAAGAGTGAGGACAGTGGCCCTATGGCTGCCGCCAGGGCTGTAAAGCGACTTATAGCCACATCAATTACCGACCTGGCTGATGAGAACGGGTGGGCCTTTCTTGGAGATGTAGGTAATCTGATCCTCAAGAAACAACCCGATTTCGACCCCAGGAACTTCGGATTTCCAAAGCTGACTCCCCTGATAAAATCGCTTGATTTTGAAATTGATGAAAGAGAATCGGGGCAGAATCACATTAAGCATATTTATATCAGGAACAGGAAGTAGCCAACAGAAGGGGAATTGAACCTGAGGCTGAGCAGGGACCTCGAGCTTTTGAACCAGTTATCGCCTGGCGCATAATGCTCGTAATTGCCTGCCCTTTTCAGGTATTTCAGTTTTTGAGGTCAGCTGCTCCAAAACAGATCATTTTTAAAATAAATCGCGGCTTTCTGAACAAACATTCATGTTTCGTGTTATCCGCCTATCAAACAGGATATCGCACGGGAAATATTTTCGTGCTAAAAAATGGCAATAGCATCAAAAAGTTATTTAAATACAATATATTATGGAGTTTTATTTTTAGATTTAAAAAATAAATCGGACCTTTGACACTGTTTTATAAATACTTTAATATTTGAATTATGAACATTTACGTAGGAAGTCTTCATTTTAAAATGAATGAAGCAGAGTTAAAAGAGATCTTTGAAGAGTATGGCGAGGTAACATCCGCAAAAATCATTATTGACAAGTACTCTGGTAAAAGCAAAGGATTTGGTTTCGTAGAGATGCCGAATGATGCAGAAGCAAAAAAAGCCATCGAGGAATTGAACGGGGCTGAAGTAAGCGGCAGGAATATCATTGTTAATGAATCTATTGAAAGAACCGAGAGAAGAAGTAATTTCAGAGGTGGCGATGACCGCAGAGGCGGTGGAGGAAACAGGAGAGATAACTACAGGTAGTTAACAATAAATCTAAAACTATGAAAGGCACTGTTAAATGGTATGACAGGGTAAAAGGTTACGGATTCCTTCAGACAGAAGATGAAAAGGATATCTTTATCCACCGTTCAGGTTTAGAGGTTTCCAACACTGAGCTTGAGGCAGGGCAGGCTGTTGAATTTGAAGTTGAACAGAGAGAAAAAGGTCCGGTAGCCGTTAAGGTCAAGCGAGTAGATTAAGCTTACGCAAACTAATAGAAGAGAGGCTGTAACTTTCGTTACAGCCTTTCTTTTTCTCACATTATTGCTGATTTACCTGGTTTTTCACCACAGGTAGGCTGGTTGTTTCATGCATTCCCTGTAGTGCCGTATCTGCAGCGTCAGGAGAGTTTCCATCCTGTTCTGTACTCGTAGTGCATCATTTTTGTTGCAGCGCCATCAGTATCATCAATGAATGATTCTGTTTCGGGGTTCCACTTTACTGTCCTCTTAAGTGCGCAGGCTATGTTCCCAAGGTTGCATACAGTGCAGCTGCTGTGGCCGATCTCAACAGGCACCACCGGGTCCTTGTGCGACTTTACGGATTCGATGAAGTTGATCTGGTGCGGAATTTTCGTTTCATACGGACCCTCCGTTTTGGCCGTTTCAGGCGGATAGAAGGCATTATCTGAAGCATTGAAGAATCCCCGTGCAACTTCTATCCATCCCTTATCTCCCCAGAATTTAACGCCCTTTGTAAGTTCGGTGTTGAAGGGTTCAGATGTCATCACTGTTCCGCTTGCATATTTGAATGACATAAACTGGGACCCGTCACCTATAGGCGATATTTCGACGGGACCGTTCCGGTCCATTCCAAGTCCCCACTGTGCAATATCAAACATGTGAGCTCCCCAGTCAGTGGTGAAGCCGCCCCCTGTCTCCCTGTACCAGCGCCAGGCTCCCCATATCTTCTCATCCTCTTCAGGTTCGAGCGAAATAGGCGGATCCAGCTGGCTGTTGAAGTGTATGGATACTGGAAGCGAACCCAGCCAGCGATCCCAGTTCAGGTCAGAAGGTATCGGTTCTTCAGGAAGGTCATAAGGGGTCGGCGGTGCTCCGACATAGGCATTCACGAGACTGATCTTCCCAAGGGCTCCAGTCTGTACCAGGTTGACGGCATGCTGAAAATTTGGGTCTGATCTCTGCTGGCTGCCGATGCCGAGGATCCTTCCGGTCTCCCTGACAACCTTCTTCAGTTCCTGCCCCTCCCTTATCGTGAAGGTCATCGGTTTTTCAAGATAAACATCCTTGCCTGCCCTGCAAGCTGCTATTGCTACCCTTGCATGGGAATGATCCGGTACAGCGATCACAACTGCATCGATATCCTTGCGGGCAAGCAGATCCTCAAATTTCTCATAGGTTTTTGGATCCGATTCCTTGCCTGCCTGTGCATAGTAAGCCTTTACCCGCTTCTCAAAGCGCTGCCTCTTGATGCCGTAAACATCGCTCCCTGCCACCACCTGAACGCCAGGGATCTTGATAAAGCCATCGAGAAGGAACATCGACTGCCGTCCCATTCCGATAAATCCCAGCCGGATATCCCCCCGGGGTTTTGACGATTTGCAGCCTGTTGTGCCCGGAATAAGCATTGCGCCAGCTATTCCGGCAATCGAGGAGCCTATGAAGCGGCGCCTTGACCATCCGATTTTCTGTTCTTTCATAATGAATTTTTATAATTGTTTAAAAATGATTTCGCCTCTCCCTTTCAAAGATCCATAAAAATAAAACTTTTTCAGTTTAAACGGGATAATATTTATCAGTCAGGACAAATTCCCTCAAAAACCCTGAGAGGAATACCTGGCCGTGGATTGGAATCTGGTTCAGAACCTTCCAAAAATTGAGTACTTTCCCGTGTTGCAGAATATGGATGAATAAAGGAAAAGGCCCGGCTTGCTGGTCTCCATCTTCCTTTCAAGATGCAACACAGGCTGGTCCTTTTTCAGCCTTAGAAAACGGCTGATCTTCTGTGAGGCTGGAATTGCCTTTATTCTCTGATCGCCTCCTTTAATCTCCACCCGATAGTGATCGCGCAGCAGCTGAAACAACGATCTGTTCTCAAATTTCCTCGATGTTATCCGCGGCAGGTTGATATTGCCTATGTAGCTGATGTCGTAAAATATCGGCCTTTCGTCGAGTAGACGCAATCGCTCCATATATATGCAGCCCGATTCATTCTCGAGCTCCGAGAGAGGAAACATGAAATCGTCGGGCCACCTTATCAGCACCGGCTTTACAATTATTGTTGTCTTCAGGTTCCTGTCACCCAGGGCCGATGTAGTTCCTGAAACTGAAAGGATGCCGATTTCCCGCGGGAGATGATGAACTATGCTCCCCTTGCCCTGATGCTTCCGTATATAACCGTCGTTTGCAAGAGTGGCCAGGGCCTGCCTGACCGTCGGCCTTGTCATGCCATATAGCCTGCAGAGCTCATTTTCAGAGGGCAGCAGATCCCCTTCCCTGTAAACGGAATCCAGAATATGCCTCCGGAGAATCTCGTACAGCTTTCTGTATTGCGGAATTGTCTTAGTGCCGGCCATAATAGAATCCACGAAGAATAATTTTAACAAAAAAGTCGTATTTCCACAAATCGCCTGAATACAAGCTTATATTTGTATCGTAAATATATTAACTTTTACTTGTTAATACAAGTGAAAAAAATTATTTTTGTAAGCATTGATACATAACAATATCTGACAAAGAAATATTAATTTTGGTTTACTTATTATAACAAGTTAGTTATCAATGGCAAACAGGCAGCACAGGATTTCCGGGAAAGTAATCACAATTATCTAACAATTGAATAAGAAATGGCAATAGCGGTAATCATGCCGAAACAGGGACAATCGGTTGAGACATGCATTATAACAAAATGGTTCAGGTCTAAAGGGGAAAAAGTTTCAGCAGGGGACATTCTTTTTTCATATGAAACAGACAAGGCTGCTTTTGACCTTGAATCACCTGCCGACGGCACACTCCTGGAGATCTTTTTCCCTGAAGGTTCGGAGGTACCGGTTCTGGCAAATGTAGCAGTAATAGGAAAGCCGGAGAGTCAGTCTCACAATTCGGTATGCCGGATGGGCAGACTGCTGTTCCTGCCGGAGCCGCCATGCCGTAAAACAGAAGCGGTCCCTGCAGCAGAGCCTTCCGGGCAGGCTGTCAATACAGTAAGCCCTGATGCCAGGATAAGGATCTCTCCCAGGGCCAGGCGGATTGCACAGGAAAAAGGGATCGACTACAGCCGGGTGGCAGGATCGGGCCCAAACGGCAGGATTATAGCCATTGATGTTGAAGAATCAGCACGGGCAGGTCATCCAGCTATACCGCCGTCTAATAATCCGGACCTGAATTTTCCGAACAACCATTGAGCAATGTAAGAAAACTCATTGCAAAGGCAATGCATTCCTCTCTTCAGAATTCAGCACAGCTGACCCACCATATGTGAGCAGACGCAAGGAACATTCTTGAGGCTAGGCAAAGGATTAAGACGGATATCAAATCGGGTACAACAGTCAGCGATATCACCCTCAATGATATGATTTGCTGGTGTGTGGTAAGGGCGCTTGAAAAATTCCCTGAAGCCAACAGCCATTTCCTTGACGATCGTATCAGAACATTCTCCGGAGTTCATCTAGGTCTGGCAGTTGATACACCGAGGGGATTAATGGTACCTGCTGTAAAAAATGCCGGTGAAATGGACATAGTCACATTATCCGGAGCACTTAAGTCGGTGGCCGGGGCGTGCAAAAAAGGAAGTATAAGCCCTGAACTTATACAAAGTTCTTCAGCTACCTTTACTGTATCCAATCTCGGAAACTATGGAGTGGAGATGTTCACCCCGGTAATTAATCTTCCCTCAGGTTTGCATTCTGGGTGTATGCACAATCATAAACCGTCCTGCCGATCTTGGAAATAACACATTCGGATTTGTCCCATATATTGGATTATCACTCACATACGATCACAGGGCTATTGACGGAGGACCTGCCACACTGTTTCTGAAAGAGATTAAAGAACAGATAGAGGCATTCCGTTACTAAAAAATGACCACCAGACCGCGGGACTGCAAGACCGCAAGATCGAAGCGACAGTGTAGATTCCGCTTCGGCGGAACTGCAAGACCACAAGACAATAAAACATTAAGATAAAAATTACTGATATGCCAAAAAGCCAAAACCTTAACCCAAAAGTTATCAGAAAACCAAAGTTCATTGAATTCGGAAAGATTCCGGTAAACCAGTATCATAAAACTATTGAAGAAGAGAAGAAAAACTTCAGCAGTGAAGATTTAATAAGAATATATCATGATATGGTGGTGATCAGGGAATTTGAGACTATGCTCAACCTTATCAAAACAACAAATGAATATAATGGGATCTCCTATAACCATCCCGGTCCCGCTCATCTGTCTATCGGACAGGAAGCATCTGCCGTCGGAATGGCTTATACACTGGGTAGATGATTATATTTTTGGGTCTCACCGCAGTCATGGAGAGATCCTCGCAAAAGGGTTGTCGGCAATTCACAGCCTTGATGAGGATACTCTTTATGGCATAATGAAAAACTACTTCGGAGGATCAGCTCTGAAGGTTGTTGAAAATGGCTTTCATGGCGATATAAAAAGCCTGGCTATCAATTTTCTACTATACGGAGCACTCGCCGAGATATTTGCCCGTGAAAATGGATTCAATAAAGGACTTGGCGGATCGATGCATGCTTTTTTTACTCCTTTTGGAATTTATCCTAACAATGCAATAGTGGGAGGATCGGGCGATATTTCTGTTGGTGCAGCTCTTTTCAAGAAGATAAATAAAAAACCCGGTATTGTAGTCTGCAATATAGGTGATGCTTCAATGGGATGCGGCCCGGTATGGGAAGGCATCACTTTTGCAACAATGGATCAGTACCGGACTCTGTGGGAAGGTGATTATAAAGGAGGACTGCCTCTTATATTCAATTTCATGAATAATCTTTACGGGATGGGAGGCCAGACCATGGGGGAAACCATGGGTTATGATATACTGGCAAGAGTAGGTGCAGGAGTAAATCCGGAAATGATGCATTCAGAACGGGTCGATGGTTACAATCCCCTGGCAGTAATAGATGCCTTTAAACGGAAGAAGGAAATTATTAAAGAGAAGAAGGGGCCGGTTCTGCTTGATACCCTCACATACAGAATCAGCGGGCACTCCCCTTCCGATGCCTCATCATACAGGTCAAAAGAGGAAATAGATGCCTGGGAACAGGAAGACTCAATAGTTTCGTATGGAAACTCCCTCGTGAATGCAGGAATTGCAAAAACAGAACAGCTTGAAGAAATAACAGGCTGAGACAAGAGAACTACTGACCCGGATCCTGAAACTCAGCATTGATGATGAAATCTCGCCCGGGATCAATATGCAGAACGATCCTGATCTTATCGGCAAGATGATGTTTTCAAACGGTCAGTTGATAAAATGGAGGAAGGAAAGCCTGAGGTTCTTATGCCACTTGAGGATAATCCCAGGGTAAAATCTATAAAGAATAAAGAACGATTTATAAGGACAAAGAAGGAAAGCCAGTCTCCAAAGCAAAACTTTATCAGTTTCGTGATGGTATATTTGAAGCAGTAATTGACCGTTTTTACAAGGATCCTACCCTTGCCGCATGGGGTGAGGAAAACCGCGACTGGGGCGGAGCCTTTGCTGTTTACAGAGGACTCACTGAAGCACTTCCCTACCACAGGCTCTTCAATTCCCCAATATCCGAAGGAGCAATCGTTGGTACTGCAATAGGATATGGCATGTGCGGAGGACGGGTGATTGCAGAGATCATGTACTGCGATTTCCTTGGGCGATCAGGCGATGAAGTATTCAATCAGCTTGCCAAAATGGCAGGCTATGAGTGGAAATATTATCAGGATGCCTGTTGTAATAAGGGTCTCGGTCGGATCAAAATACGGAGCACAGCATTCACAGGACTGGTCTTCCCTTACGGCTCATATACCCGGGTTAAAAGTTGTTTTCCCAGCTACACCTTATGATGCAAAGGGCTTGATGAATACTGCCCTTCAGGGAACTGATCCTGTAATTTTCTTTGAAAGCCAGAGAATATATGATATCGGAGAAATGTTTCATGACTGACGGAGTACCGGAGGGCTATTACGAAATTCCATTCGGGGAGCCGGATATAAAAAGAACAGGCAGTGATATAACAATTCTTTCTATAGGTGCCACATTATACCCTTCATTAAAGGCAGCAGATATTCTTCAGGAAAAATATAATATCAGTGCCGAAATTATCGATGCCAGGTCGCTCGTTCCTTTCAATTATGAACCTGTAATGAATTCAGTTAAAAAAACCGGAAAAATAGTTCTGCAAGTGATGCATCAGCGAGGGGTTCATTCCTTAAAGAAATGGCACAGACAATAACAGAGATGGCATTTGATTACCTCGACGCCCCTCCGGTTGTCGTCGGTTCACGAAACTGGATTACTCCGGCATATGAAATGGAAGAATTCTTTTTCCCGCAGCCAGATTGGATAATAGATGCAATACATCAGAAAATAATGCCGTTGAAAGGACATACCGTACACCATGATTTTACCGATGGAAAATCCATTGCACTCAACAGGGATGGAGTTTAATTAATGAGGCTTATTGAAGGTTATCTGAAAATCCTGCCTGGTAATTATCCGTTTTGATGCTATTTTGCGTAATTTGCAATGCGTACAGAGTTCAATAAATAGAATAATGGACCGGAGATTTTGTCTGATAATTTTGCTTTTTGGCTTATCCGTTGCAGGCAGAGGTCAGTCTCATAATCTCGACTTCTATCTTCAGGAAGGTTTGCGGAACAGTCCTCTGCTTAATGATTACCGAAACCGTTTAAGTGCTGCCTCCTCCGACAGCCTTCTTGTGAGGGCAGCCAGGATGCCCCGGGTGGAGGCAAAATCTCAACTGCTATACTCCCCCGTTTATGACAATTTCGGTTACGATGAGGTAATTACCGATGGAGGCAACTATATGGCCCTCATGGGCGTTTCACAGGCTATTTTCAACAGGAAGGAGATCTCGGGCAAATACCTTTCCGTTGAGCTTCAGAAAAGATCGGTTGTCAATTCAGGCAGACTGTCGGCGAATGAACTTACAAAGATGATCACGGGTCAGTATCTTAATGCATATTCAGTATACAGTGACCTTCTCTTTAACCGCAGTTTCCTCACCCTTTCACGGAACGAAAATGAGATAGTCAGCAGGTTCGTCAGGGATGGTATCGGGAAGCAGACCGATTATCTGTCGCTGATTGTAGAGACCCAGTCGCAGGAGATCCTTGTCAGCCAGCTTGAGGGTCAGTTCAGGAAGGAACAGTCTTTCCTCAACAGGCTTTGCGGCATCAGCGACACAGCCTTTTATGAACTTGAAAAGCCTTTCCTGAGTATCAGCGGCGTTCCCGATATTTCAGGAACACCAGGTATGATTCAGTACAGGATTGACAGTTTAAGGATAGAGAATGAGAAGATGTCGGTAGATATAAGATATAAGCCGAAGATAAGCTGGTTTGCTGATGCAGGGTTCCTTACAAGCAATCCCTGGAATTTTTACAGGCATTTCGGATACAGTGCCGGGTTAAGCCTGAGTGTGCCCGTTTATGACGGAAGGCAGAGAAGCATTGAAAAGCAAAAGCTCCAGCTTGATGAGAACAGCAGGAGTATTTATGAAGAGAATTACAGGAGTCAGTACTATCAGCAGCTCACAGAGCTGTCAGATCAGCTCAGGATTCTTGGCGGGACTTATGATCAGACTGAAAAACAGCTGAGCAATTCCGAGCTGCTCGTAAAGTCACTTAAAGCTCAGCTCGAAGCAGGCATAATACAGATGACAGACTACATAAATGCCATCAGAAGCTACAGGACAATAAACAGGAACCTTCTCCTTATCGGAATTCAAAAGCTTCAGGTAATCAATGAGATGAACTATTTGTTGACACAATGATCAGCTGAGAAATGAAGGCATCGGCAGTAGCTTGTAATTACCCCACATATGATCTCTTGTATTCTTCCATGTTGACAAAACCAATTATCAGTAAATTAACTGAAATGAAACAAATCATTGATATCTTTGCGGGGAAATTTTTAACATATGGAAGAATCGATTGAGAAAATAAAATCCAAGTCAGGATTTATTATTGATATGGATGGTGTCATCTACCACGGAAACCTTCTTCTGCCGGGAGTTACGGAATTCCTGGCATGGCTGGAAGAAGCAGGGAAAAAGTATCTTTTTCTTACCAATTCTCCGGAAAGGACCCCAAAGGAGCTTCATGAAAAACTTAAGAGGCTCGGGATAAATGTTGGTGAGGACCATTTTTACACAAGCGCCCTGGCCACGGCAAGCTTTCTTGCCAACCAGAAGCCGAACGGCAGCGCATATATTATCGGCGATGCCGGTCTGATACATGCCATGTACAGTGTCGGCTACACAGTCAACAATGTGAATCCCGATTACGTTGTGGTCGGAGATACGCACGGCTATAATTTTGAGAAGATAGAGCTGGCTGTGAACCTCGTGATCAGAGGGGCGAAGCTTATTGGTACCAACCCCGATGTGAGCGGACCGGTGGAGAACGGGATTACACCATCAACAAAGGCTCTCATTGCCCCTATTGAGATCGCATCCGGCAGAACAGCCTATTATGTGGGCAAGCCTAACCCGCTAATGATGCGCATTGCGCTCAAGAGGCTGGGTGTCAAGAGGGAAGATACGATTGTTATAGGCGACCGGATGGACACGGATGTGCTGTGCGGGCTCGAATCCGAAATTGACACCCTCCTCGTTCTCAGCGGCATTACCGACAGGAATGGCATCGATCAGTTTCCATACCGCCCACGCTATATCCTTAACGGTGTAAGGGATCTTGTAAGTTGAAAAGGTTATGGAGGAAACGGTAATATATAAGGAAGAACGAAAAGAGGTTGCCCGTTTCATGAGGCGTCTCTACAAAAAGGGGCTCACATCCACATCCGGAGGAAATATTAGCCTGCGTCTGACGGGAGATATAATTGCGATCACACCATCAGCGACTGACAAGGGGAGAATGAGGTGGAGAGAGGTTGGTCTGATGGGCATCACAGGCGAAAATCTCACACCCGGGCTCAAGCCCTCCATAGAATCGGGAATGCACCTGGCCATCTACAGAAGAAAGAGTGAGGTCAGGGCTATTGTACATGCCCATCCGGTATGTGCATCTGCCTTCACCGCGATGAAAATGCAAATAAACACTTCGCTTACTGCTGAGGCCATGGCGATCCTGGGAACACCAAGGATGGTACCGTATGCACTGATGGGAACCCGGGAGCTGGCTTCTGTTGCCGCTGAAAACATTGATTATTCAGATATACTCCTTCTTGAAAATCACGGGATCCTTACAACCGGATCGGGCCTGCTGCAGGCTTTCGACAAGATCGAAGTCCTTGAAAATGCTGCTAGGATGACTCTCATTGTTGAGATGACAGGCAAGCAAAGCCCGCTTACAGACGACAGGATAAGGGAGATAGAAAAACTGTTCCGATGATTAAAGGGGTTTTGTTCGATATGGATGGTGTGCTTGTCGATTCAGAGCCTTTTATCTGCAAGGCAGCAATCATGATGTTCGAGGAGCTGGGAGTAACAGTGCTTCCTGAAGATTTTCATCCCTTTGTAGGTATGGGCGAGAACAGGTATATCGGGGGCGTGGCTGAGAAACACGGAGTAAAGGTCGATATCGAGACTGTAAAGGCAAGAACCTATCAAATCTATGAAAAGATAGCAACAGGCAGGCTATCCCCTCTGCCCGGCGTACATGAATTCATAGCCGTCTGCAGAAGCCGGGGCCTGCTTCTGGCCCTCGCCACAAGTGCCGACAGGATAAAGATGGAGGTCAACCTGAGGGAGATTGGTCTGCCGGCAGGGGCTTTTAATGCAGTTATAAACGGCCTTGAGGTTGGAAACAGGAAACCATTTCCCGATATCTACCTGCTGGCTGCGGAGAGGATCGGCCTGAATCCGGGCGATTGCCTTGTTGTCGAAGATGCAGTGAGTGGCATAAAAGCCGGCAAGGCAGCAGGATGCAGGTGCCTGGGAGTCACATCCTCCTTCGCTGCAGCGGATCTTGCAGAGGCAGACTGGATCTGCGGGTCGCTCGCTGATGCTCCGGCTGAAGCCCTTGAATGGTAATTCTATAAACATCATATAATGAAATATTTTCTATCCGGATTCCCTCCATTTGATAAAATAAAAAAAGAGATGAGGGGGCTCGATTTCCCTGAATACCGTGAAGCAAACGGTCATATTCATACCCCCTATTCATTCAGTGCCTTCTCAACGATGGATACAATTTTCAATATGGCACGCAGTGAGAAGATAGCACTTCTGGGTATAAACGATTTTTATGTTTCCGACGGCTATGATCTCTTCCATAAAGGTTGTGTTGACAACGGGATATTTCCCCTTTTCAATATCGAATTCATAGGTCTCCTCAGGGAAGAACAGCAGAAAGGGATCAGGATAAATGATCCGAATAATCCAGGAAGGATCTACTTTTCAGGCAAGGGACTCGACTACCCCTTTCATGCCGGCTGGCTCCGAAGAAGGGAACTAAGCAAGGTCATTAAGGAGAGCCAGAACCAGATAAGGGCCATGATCACAAAACTTAATCAGCTGATTGGTGCTACCGGTTCCAGCCTGTCACTTTCATATAACGAAGTTCAGAGGAGATATGCCCGTGAGCTGGTGCGTGAAAGACATCTGGCCAGGGCTGTAAAGGACTTTGCAACGGAGCACTATAAATCGGCGGAAGAGCAGATAAAATTCCTCGAGAGCCTGTACGGCGGAAAAAAATCTTCTGCCGGGCTGTCAGCCGGTGCCTCCCTCGAGAACGAGATAAGGTCAAACCTTCTTAAAAGCGGGGGCCCCGCATTTGTTCCTGAGGATGAGAAGTCATTTCTCGAGCTCAGGAAGATCATCAGGATAATCATGGATGCCGGAGGGATCCCATGCTATCCCGTTCTGCTGGATGACAGTGCAGGAAACCACACTGAATTTGAGAGCGATAACGAGAGGCTTTTCAGATCACTGAACAAGCTCGGAATAGAATGTATCGAGCTTATTCCCGGAAGAAACGACCATGGGATCCTGAAAAGCTTTGTCGATTTTTTCCAGGAGAAGGGATTTATAATCACTTTCGGCACAGAACACAATACTCCTGAAATGATTCCGCTCACAGTCACTGCACGGGGATCTGTTCCTCTGGATGACTCCCTGAAAAGAATTGCCTGGGAAGGGGCCTGTGTTATTGCAGCACATCAGTATCTGCGTGCCGAAGGCAGACAGGGGTATGTTCTGCCCGACGGAACCCACAGCAATAATCAGAAGCAGGAACTGATAAGGTTAGGGCAATTGATTATAGAATACTATTTAAACAGGAAATAACATGAAGCCGGAAATTAATGATCTGATCGGGATTTCAAAATATTACGGATACAACAAGGATTTTGTGATTGCAGGTGGCGGAAACACATCCTACAAGGATGAAGAGACCATCTGGATAAAGGCAAGCGGCAGTTCACTCGCCGAAATGACTGAAGATGGGCTTGTGGCCCTTAACAGGGAAAAACTGCATATTATCTCCACAAATGAATATTCCGAAGACCCTGCTGAGCGGGAGGAGCAGGTCAAGGCAGATATGTTTCTAAGCATACTCGAACCCGGCAAAAATCTGCGCCCGTCGGTTGAGACATCCCTGCATGAGATTATACGGTTTAAATACGTTGTCCATCTTCATCCCACGCTTGTCAACGGGCTCCTTTGCAGCAGGAATGCCCGTAGCCAGACTGCCAGGCTCTTTGGCGACAGCGTGCTGTTCGTCCCATATACCGATCCGGGATATATCTTATTCAAGAAGCTGGAAGCCGACATAACCGGTTACAGGCATAAGTTCTTTCATGATCCCAATATAATTTTCCTTGAAAATCACGGAGTATTCGTCGGTGCCGATTCGACCGGGGAGGTGAAGCAGATCTACGGTGAAATTATCGCTAAAATAGGGGAAATCTTCACCCCTGTTCCTGAAACGGAACATCTTCCGTATAATCCGATCCTGAACAGGGTCTTGCCTGCGATAAGGATTATGCTTGGGGGTGACAAGCCGGGGGTGATCAGATTCAGGCACAACTCCCTTATCGCACGGTTCTATCAGAATCAGAATGAGTTTCATAAGATATCACTGCCGCTTACCCCAGATATTATTGTCTACTGCAAGACGAGGTATATGTATATCGAGCATGCCTCCACAGCTGAAAAAATAATTGATTCATTCAGATACCAGCTGCCGCATTTTATCAGCGAATACGGATATCCCCCAAAAATACTTGTAATCAAGGAGATGGGGATATTTGCCGTTGCTGACAGCCATGCATCGGCAGAAGCAGCTCTCGATATTTATGAAGACCTTGTAAAAATCAGTTATTATGCTCTGCAGTCTGGAGGCATAAAATTCCTGACACCTGAACAGGTAGATTTTATTGACAAGTGGGAAGTAGAGAACTACAGGAGGAAGATATCACAATCTGCAGGCGCATCCGGCAGGCTGACAGGTAAAATAGCAGTTATAACCGGCGGGGCCCAGGGTTTTGGGGCAGGTATAGCTGAATCATTGTCTGCATCAGGGCTGCATATTGTTGTTGCCGACCTGAATGAAGAGGCGGGGAAAGCCTTCGTTGACCGGCTGAACTCTGTTAAAAGATCATCGCATGCCGTATTTGTCAGAACAGATGTTTCCGATCCTGTTTCGGTAAGGGAACTGATAATCTCGACAGTGAAGGAATTCGGAGGACTCGATATTCTTGTGAGCAATGCCGGGATACTAAGGGCCGGGAGTCTTGATGAGATGGATCCCGAGACCTTCTCAAAAACCACCGATGTAAACTACAGCGGCTATTTCCATTGCGCCAAATATGCATCGGAGGTTATGAAGCTGCAGAATCATGAAAATCCGGAGTATTTCAGTGACATTATACAGATAAATTCCAAATCGGGCCTTCGTGGAAGCAACAGGAACTTTGCCTATGCAGGAGCCAAATTCGGCGGAATAGGTCTCACTCAGTCATTCGCCCTTGAGCTTGCTCCCGACAGGATCAAGGTAAATTCAATTTGTCCTGGAAATTTTTATGAGGGCCCGTTGTGGTCCGATCCCCATAACGGCTTATTTGTCCAGTACCTTAAAACAGGCAAGGTACCGGGAGCAAAGACTATTGATGACGTAAGACAGTTCTATGAGGGCCAGGTGCCGCTGAAAAGGGGATGCAGGCTTGAGGATGTGATGAAAGCCCTGCTTTATATAATCGACCAGGAATATGAGACAGGACAGGCAGTGCCGGTTACCGGAGGACAGGTGATGCTGGGCTAACTGAGACTTATAGACATGGAGACCGTGAAACTCCGTTGAAACTCAGTAAAACACCGTGGTATAAAACAATAAAAGAAAAATTATGAAAACAAAAGCGGTCAGGATATATGGAAAGAGGGACCTCAGGCTGGATGAATTTGAGCTTCCGCAGCTTAAGGATGACGAGATACTTGCACATGTAATTTCCGACAGCATATGCATGTCGTCGCATAAAGCAGCCCTGCAGGGTACCGACCACAAGCGGGTGCCTGACGACATACTTGTCAATCCTACCATTATTGGTCATGAATTTGCAGGGATTATACTCGAGGTCGGGCAGAAATGGCAGCATAAATTCAGGGCCGGGCAGAAATTTTCAATCCAGCCGGCAATGAACCAGACAGGCTCGCTCAATGCGCCGGGCTACTCCTTTCGCTATATCGGCGGCGATGCCACCCATGTTATAATTCCATCCATTGTAATGGAAGCTGACTGCCTGCTTGCCTATGACGGTGAGGCATTTTTCCCTGCCTCCCTGTCTGAGCCAATGTCGTGCATCGTCGGGGCCTTCCATGCAAGCTATCACATACCGCCAGGCACATATACACATGAAATGGGGATAAAGAAGGGCGGCAAGATGGCCATCCTTGCCGGCGTAGGACCCATGGGCCTTGGGGCCATCGATTATGCGCTCCACCAGGACAGGAAACCGGCACTGATTGTGGTTACC
This sequence comes from uncultured Bacteroidales bacterium, assembly GCA_963756885.1. Lineage (GTDB taxonomy): Bacteria > Bacteroidota > Bacteroidia > Bacteroidales > VadinHA17 > LD21. Next base: position 724,355 of record CAVWPG010000016.1, on the reverse strand, counting down.
GATATAGATGACAACCGCCTCGCCAGGGCATCATCCCTGTTCACTCCCGCCCATGCCGAAAAGGAAGGCATCAAACTGATCTATCTGAATACTTCCAGAACTGCAGATCCGGCAGCTCACCTGCGCGAACTGACAGGCGGCACCGGATATGATGATGTATTTATTTTTGCCCCCGTTAAAGCCGTGATCGAGCAGGGTGATTCGATACTAGGATTTGACGGATGCCTGAATTTTTTCGCCGGCCCCACGAATCCTGAATTCAGGGCTGAATTCAATTTTTACAATGTCCACTATGCTTTTACGCATATTGTCGGAACATCTGGAGGCAACACTGATGACATGCGTGAATCACTCGGGATGATGAGTGCCGGAAAGATCAATCCTGCAGTAATGATCACCCATGTGGGGGGGCTCGATGCAGTTGTTGACACCACTCTGAACCTTCCCTCGATCCCGGGTGGCAAGAAGCTCATATATACAAATATATCCATGCCTCTTGTTTCATTGGAAAAGCTCGGTGAAGCGGGGCAGAAGGATGATTTTTATGCCGGGCTGCATGATATCGTCAGGGCCAATGATTACATATGGTCACTGGAGGCAGAAAAATATCTTCTGGCAAATGCCAGCCCAATCTGATTAAAGGTATTATCGTCTCGTTTAAAAATGCCAGCCGGCAGAAAGGCTCAGGCAGTTTTAACTCTTAATGAATAGTCCATTTATCCATCATTCCCCTTGCAAATTCAGGTGAGATATAATTCTCGTAGCTCATGCATACGTGAGTGGCAAAGGCAACTGCGGTTTCAATAATCTGGGACCATCCGTCTCCGGTCAGTGTTTCAAGCTGCTCCCTCCTCAATGCCTTACGGCAGATTGTTGTCAGGAGGCCGGCATTGAAATTGTCCCCTGCTCCGATTGTGCTTACTGGAATGATCCGCTGCACCGGGAATCTGCCCGAAAAGGAAGGGGTCCTGACGAATACACCATCAGCATTTGCAGTGTAAACCAGACAGCTGCAATAATTCCTTGCCTCCTCCCATGCCTCATCCGGTGTTTTCGCGCTGAAAATATTCCTGAAATCCTCATCCGACCCCCTGACGAGACTTGCAATCTTCATGTTCTCAATGATAAGGGGCTTGAGCTGTCCTAGCTCCGAGACATGGCTTTCCCGGAAATTGGGATCATAGAGTACGAGTGCTCCTTTCTCGTAGGCACCGCTTATAAACTTCTTGAATTTTTCGCGGATCTCGGGCCATATGGCATAGAAGGAACCGCACTGAATGAGATCACTCTCCTCAACTGACGGAAATTCTATATCGAGCCGTTTCCCCGGGTAGTCCTTGTAAAAAGTGTAATGGGCATCATTCCTTTCGTTCAGGAATGCAAGGGCGAGTGCTGTGCTGCCCTCCTGATACCTGTGTACGAAAGATGTATCGACACCGTTCCTTTTCAGAAAATCATCGATCAGCTTTCCAACATCATCAGCTCCGTATTCGCTTATAAAAGATACGGGCAGGCCGATGCGCCCCATCGAAACCATGCTGTTCAGTACTGATCCGCCTGCTTTGGCTGCCTGCGGCTGGCCATCCTTGAAAATAATATCGAGGACCGTTTCTCCGATTCCATAAATTTTCCCCATCAGCTTAAATTATTTTATTAACCCTGATATGCTCCTGAAGGTTGTGTTGCCCGCTACCCGTGTAAGCTCAAAAAGAATACTTTCCATTGTTGTTATTCTGGCTCCCTCCTGCCTCATCCTCCCGATGGCGATTTCCTTGTCACAAAGCTTTCTCGATGAGGTGCAATCATCTGCAATTATCGGCCGCTTGCCTGCTGCCAGAAGGTCGAGACAGGTCTGCAGTACACAAACATGGGTCTCAATACCGCAAAGGATAATATCCTTTCTGCCCAGCCTGTCCAGTTCATTGCTGAAGGCTGTATCACCGCAGCAGCTGAATGAGATCTTCTCAAAGAAGGTGAAATCGGGAAACAGGCTGATAATTGAGGGGACAGTGGTTCCGAGCCCCTTTGTATACTGCTGGGTAACCAGCAGGGGTATGCCAAGGATCTTCATCCCTTCAATAAGCTTCAGGCAATTTGCAAGAACAGATTCGCCCTCATGGATATGCGGCAGCAATCGTTCCTGCATATCCACAACTATTGCAACCGCATCTTCCTTAAGTGCTCTCATTTTATGACATTAACCCGTTTAAAAACTACGTTGACTATATGGGGTGAATTTAATAAAATGTATTTTTATAATATCCATCAAACAACAGTATTATGAAATCACTATCAAGACGCGGGTTTATTTCAGCCGGGACAATTTCAGGCCTTGGAGCCATTACAGGGTTTTCCTCATGTTCGGGAATTTCAGGGCAGGAAGCGTTAAGCAGGCCCCGAAACCGTCCCCTCGATGGGATTCCGAGGGAGAATATTAAAATTACCGGATTGAAGGTCACGCTGCTCTCATGTGAACTTCCTGACAAGGATCAATGGTATCTCGACTGGATCCCCGAGAGGTACAAATGCTGGAAGACCGACAGCATTCTCGTTGAAGTTCTTACTGATGCCGGGATAACGGGGATAGGTGGCGCAACACAGTATGGGGGACCCGATATTGTAAAGGCCTATCTCGAAAAAGTGATCGGGCCTGCAATCACCGGCAAGAATCCGTTCGATGTGGATCTGCTCACATGCGGTGTGAAGGTAAGGGGACCTATGGTCGGCTGGGCAGGCGTGGATGCGGCGCTATGGGATATAATAGGCAAGGCCAGGGGGAAGCCGGTATACGAGCTGCTGGCAACGGATCATGAGCCGAGGACAAAGATCCCGGTCTATGCAAGTGCCGGTGAAATGTATGATGGCGACAAATGGCCCGACAATATAATCAATGAGGCGCTGAAGTTAAAGGCACAGGGCTTCAGGGCTTATAAATTCAGGCCTGGAACACACTGGTCTGTCAGCGGAATGACAATGCCCAGGTACATCGACGGCGTATGGAAAATCAGAGAGGCGGTCGGGGATGATTTCGGGCTTATCCAGGAATGCAATGCACAGTGGAACATGGATCAGGCTATGCAGTTCATTCCTGAGGCAGAAAAAATGAATCTGATCTGGATCGAAGATCCTGTAGGAAGGACCGGAGATCAGGCAACAGAAAATTATGCCACGATAAAATCAGCGCTGCAAAAAGTCAAATTATCCTATGGTGGCGATGTTATGGATAACAGGTTCGACTATAAGGAATGGATCGACCGCAATGCAATGGATATTGTTCAGCCCGACGCGGGAGTTATGGGAATTACCGAGGCATGGTATGTTTCAAGGATGGCTCATCTGCAGGGCCAGCAGTGCGCTCCGCATAACTGGCACGGGGCTCTTCTGACAGCTGCCAACGGTGCCCTTGCCGCCGGGATCCCCAACCTGATAATGCTTGAAACAAACCAAACCTTTAACCCTTTAAGAACGGAGCTTCTGAAGGAACCCCTGGTGCCTTCAGGTGGCTTCCTGACACTTCCCTCAAAACCAGGGCTCGGCATCGAAGTGATAGATGATGCAGAAAAGAGATTTCCTTTCATACCCGGGAGGTACGACCGCCCCAGAAATCGGGGCGGGGTATGATCTGCCCGACAGGCCCCGTCAATTTATTTACATAATGGTCTCATCCGCTTGAACTGTAAATAAACTCTGCATATATTTACATCCTGCTGTTTTACTGCGAACCGGACCGATGTCCGGTCACCACTGCAACAGTTGGCTCAATGATATCTGATGCAGGTTAATGGACTTAACAAATTATAAATCAAGTATTATGAAAGCAATGATGCTCACCGGGATCAGGCAGATGGAGATGAAGGAGATAGCCAGGCCTGCAATAGAAAGACCGGGCGATGTGCTAATAAAGATGTCGGTTGTGGGAGTCTGCGGCTCAGATATCCACTATTACACACAGGGCCAGATTGGATCGCAGGTTGTTGAATATCCTTTTACTGTGGGGCATGAAGGTGCGGGTGTAGTGGTTGAAACTGGCAGCACCGTCAGGAGGGTAAGGCCAGGAGATGCCATCGCAATTGAGCCGGCCATGCCATGCTGGGAATGTGACCAGTGTCTTGCAGGCAGGCATCATACATGCCGTAAGCTGAGATTTCTGGGTTGTCCCGGACAGGCGGAAGGTTGCCTTATGGAATATATTGTGATGCCCGAAGAGTGTTGTTTTCCACTGGAAGGAAGCCTGAAGGCCGATCACGGATCCATATCAGAACCCCTGGCAATAGGCGTATATGCGGTAAAAAGATCAGGAGGGGTCAGAGGGCTCAATGTTGGGATCCTGGGCTATGGCCCTATCGGAATGAGTGTGATGCTTGCCGCAAAAGCGGAGGGAGCGGGGTCCTTCACAGTCACTGATAAAATCCAGCCAAGGCTGGCACTTGCGCTGAAGGAAGGGGCTTCATCACTGTTTAATCCGCTTGAGGAAGATTTTGCTTCGATGCTCAAAAATCATCATCCTCCCGGTCTCGACGTCGTCTTCGAATGTTGCGGCCAGCAGGAGGCATTCGATCAGGCAGTGGATGTCCTGAAGCCCGGAGGGAGGCTCGTAGTTGTAGGAATACCGGAATTCGACCGCTGGTCTATGAATGTCGAGCTGACCCGCAGGAAAGAGATAACGGTTCAGTTCATACGCCGTCAGGTCGACTGTGTCCAGACAGCACTTGACCTTATGGAATCCGGCAGTATCAGAATAGACAATATGGTGACTCACCGTTTCCCGTTTTCCAGGACAAAGGATGCCTTTGATCTTGTCGCAGGATACGGTGACGGGGTAATGAAGGCTATGATTGATTTTCAATAGCTGCTTCCATCAGGTCACTCCCCTACCCTGCGGATATACAGCACCCAGTCCTTGTATTCCGGTGCCGAAGGGAAGGATTCAGGACAGCTGAATTCCATCAGGCCTGCCCCGGGGATTATCCTCGCATCGGTAAGCTTACCCTTTGCCGGATCATACCACTGGCAGGAATACTTTCCTGCTGCATCTGATTTATCCATCTTAACCCTTGCTGTCCCCGCATATCGAAGGTAGATGACATATTCCACTCCGGGCTTAGCAAGGCAGAATGGCTGGGGATAATCCGTTACAAGCTCGGGGTGCGGCTTCATATTCCACCATTTCACATTCCTGAAAAACTCTGCCAGGTGCTGCATCGATACCGCTCCGGCATAATCATACGTTGTATTTTCAAAACCTTTCTCCATGGGCCAGTCACCTTCACCGGCAGGAGCTTCGGGCACACTGGCAAGCCAGACATGCCCCCCGCCGTACGAATGGCCGGCAGCACCTGAAAGGATTGCTGACCAGGCGCCAAACCTGATATCCCTGTCGGAAGCTTTCCCTTCAATGAATTCATACCATGGTTCAGTCACAACAATAGGCTTTGGCGGCACTCTGCTGTATTCCTCGCTTACGACGAGCGGTATCATTTCGTTGGCAAATTTCCCGTGACCAACCTGACTCTGGTTATAATCGAGCCATTCCTCGTTGTGCAGCACCTCGCCGGTTGCCCATTGCGGAGCAGCTGCACCCCCTTCCCAGAAGGGCGGAGTACTATGCACACTGACTATTCTCTCATAGGGATCCTCCCTCTTTACAAGCCGCCCAAGCTCCTTCCAGAAACTCAGGCTGAACCCTCCGTAATTATTCATATTATATTCCCCGGCCAGCACCCAGATGACATTATAGGCACCGAAGCGGTGAACAAGGTATCTCCACCAGCGCTCTATCTTTTCAGCACCGACAGTCGCTGCCAGGTCAGGCCTGCTCCACCATCCGTGTATCCAGACCGTAATTCCCTTCGAATTTGCATACCTGATCATTTCTTCAGTTTTCTTTACATGCTCCGTATCAAGAACCGACCAGGATGTATCAAGCATGGAGCTTTCCATTCCCCAGCCATTCCCCGGAACAAATAGCTGGCCTATGTTGAATCCCTTTGCAGAGCGGTTGTCAACGAGCTTGCGGAAGCTCTCCGGATGGATCCTTATGTCGGTCCAGTTCCACCATGTATCCCCGATCCACAGGAAGGGTGAGCCGTCAGTATATTCAAAATAATGACCGGCGCACTCACCATCCTTTTTCACTCTTATCAAACCATGTCTCACAGGATTGGAATCTTTCTCCTGATCGCTCCAGGCAGTAACGCCGAAGCTGCCTTTTTTGCCATTCATCGACCCGTCGGATGAGGCTGAGCGGTAGCTCCAGATGCCTGTAAGGGGGGGAGCAAAATTTACACGCCATTCCTGTCCGCCGTACCAAAACCCTGTAATTGTGATCTTCCTGCCCAGGGCGGCTCCGCCTGTCCCGGTAAAAGTCACCTTCAGGAGGTCGGCATCACCTGCCGCTGGCATTTCCTTATAGGGGTTTGAATAAACCTTCCGGGTCCTGAATGAGATTGTATACACATCCCACTGGTGGATGCTGTCTGCCATTATACCCTGCACCAACAGAAAAAGGAAAGTGGCCAGATAGAGAATTTTGCTTTTCATGTCATTGAATTTATCTATGTATCAAAATTAAGGAGCTTTAAATTAACAATCGGGAAAGTTTCGGTGCTTCATGTACCGTATTTAAGTTAAATTTGATTGCTTAATAGCATCTTCAATCAAATATATGATAAAACTTTAATGAAATGAAAAAAGGTCACGATACTCTGAAAACCTTAATTGCCACCTCTCTCATTCTGTCAACATTTGCTTTCGGCATAGCGAGGGCCGAGCTGAAGCCAAAGGAAAGGAATATCCTCGCCACTGAGGCAAAAGCAATCGACCTCGGGAAAGTACTGATAAAAGACAATTCCTGGATCAGGATGCCAGACTACAGGAACCGCTCTTTCTGGGAGACCCTTCCCGCAGGAATAAGAAAGGAATATATTGAAAAGGCAGAAAGCTACCTGAAGTATGACTGGCCTGTTGTAAAGGCTACGGATTATCTTGAGTTCATACGGTCAGGCGACCGTCGCCAGGAGGTCTATGGGGCGTGCAGCGATGCCCTTAATTCACTGGTTATGGGAGAACTGGTGGAAGGAAAAGGCCGTTTTATGGATCAGATAGTGAATGCCGTCTGGTATTACAGTGAACAGACCTGGTGGGGATGGTCGGCCCATCTGGGTTCGCAGAAGGCTGGTGCCGGCCTGCCCGATATAAATGACCCGTTCGTTGATCTCGGGGTGGGTGAGATTGCAAGTGACCTGGCATGGACATGGCACCTTTTTCATGAAGAGTTTGACAAGATCCACCCTCTTATCTCGGTCAGATTAAAGCAGGAATTGATGAATAAGGCGCTCACACCATATTTTACAAGGGATGATTTCTGGTACATGGGGTTCACAGGAGGCCGTCCGAATAACTGGAATCCATGGATAAACAACAATATGCTGAATTGCTTCCTTCTCATTGAGACCGATCCGGTGAAAAAAGTGGCCGAAGTGGAAAAAATCGTCAATTCGCTCGACAAATTCCTGAACGGCTACTCGGATGACGGAGGGTGCGATGAAGGTCCTTCATACTGGGGAGCTGCAGGAGCTCTTCTCTATGAGAGCCTTGAGGTCCTGAAGGATGCAACAGGGGGTAGCTTTGATGTATTCGACAACCCGCTTATCAGGAATATCGGAAAGTATTTTTACAAGGTGAATATTCATGCCCCGTACTTTATAAATTTTGCCGATGCCGACGCAACCACAATGGGAGATGCCTCAGCGGTTTACAGGTATGGCAAGGCAATCAGGGATCCTGTAATGGAGCAGTTCGGAGCCTACCTCGGCAGACTCGTAAATTTTGGAGATCACAGGCCCGACGGGAAGATCTGCGAACAGATCAGGAATCTTACTCTTGCGGGTGAGCTGAAGAATGCAGTTGCAAGCGAAGCCCTTGTTTCCGATTTCTGGCTCCCCGATACGGAAGTAGGAGGAGCCCGTGATAAGGAAGGCAGCTTCATGGGATTTTTCTTCGGCGCAAAGGGGGGCTTCAACGATGAAAGCCATAACCATAATGACGTCGGTACCTGCGTCATGTACTACGATGGCAAGCCATGCCTCATCGATCTGGGCCGTGAGGAATATACGGCAAAGACATTCAGCCCCAAAAGGTATGAAATCTGGACAATGCAATCCGGATACCACAACCTTCCCGTGATTAACGGCACCGACCAGAAAGAGGGAAAGAATTTTAAGGCCCGGAATTCCGAATTCAGCTCAACTCCGCAAAAGGTGGTATTCACGACTGATATTGCGGGAGCATATATGCCTGAAGCGATGGTTAAAAGCTGGATCAGGAGCTATACACTCAAGCGGGGCAAAAGCTTTGCAATCAGCGACAGGTTTGAGCTCAGCGGACTGAACGGATCGGCAACCAGTTCAAACCTTATTACATACTGCAAAGTGACGAAAGCAAAGCCGGGTCTTCTGAAATTCTCGGGCGACGGATTCAGCCTTGACATGAAGTACGATCCCGGATCGGTTGAGCCTGAAATTGAATTCATCCCGATAACCGACAGGGCACTCAAGCATTACTGGCCCGATGGTGTGACACGGATCAGACTGAAGTTTGTAAAGCCCGGGCTTAGGGGAGGCCAGACCGTTACATTTTCGAAGTCAGTCAAACAGTAAATTCAATCAACCTCTATTTAAATATAACTATGGCACACGAAGCTTACAATGGCATTGAAAGGGAACAGATTGCACCCGGACGGAGCAGGCGTATTGCACATCTCGACAAGCTGATGGTAGTAGTCTATGATTTTGATGACGGCCCCATGCACACTCCTGAACCTCCCCACACTCACCCTCATGAACAGATAACATATGTAGCGGAAGGCGAGGTTCTGTTCTTCAGGGAAACGGAAGAGCACCGCCTCTCCCGGGGAGATCTGATAATGATCCCTTCCGGCTCTGCGCATTGCATTCAGACCCTGACACGCCATACAAGGCTTGTTGACAGCTTCTTCCCGTTAAGGGCGGATTTCCTTAAATCAGATAAACAGAAAATATGAAACAAGGCATTGCAAGGAATATATTTATCAGCCTTCTTTTGTTATGTCCCTCAACGGGAATACTGGCAGATGTGGTTGTTTATCCTGCCCCCCCCGGACTCGTCACAAGTCCCGATTTCAGGGTTACGGCAGGTAACCAGGAGGTCTGGGTGGAACGGATTGGCAGCAGCATCGAAAAATTCGATTACTCTCTTTACGGCAGCAGGGAGCTCGAGGATCTCAACGCAGCGCGGTTTTCATGTTCAGGCCCCGTAACAATTCTGATACAGGCAAATGTAAAGATCGACTCTTTCCGGATAAGGCCTGAAAGCCGGAATATAAAGGCAAATGTGGAAGGCTCCCGCATAACATTTACAATCAGCGGTCCCCAGAAGCTATATATCGAGATCAATAATCTCCCTCATCTGGCCATCTTCGCTGATCCTCCTGAAGTAAATCCGCACAAAAAAGGTGATCCGGGGGTGATCTATTTTGGTCCGGGTGTTCACAACCCCGGCAAAATCAATCTGGTGAGCAACATGACAATGTATATTGCTGCCGGTGCCCTTGTGAATGCGGATATCTATGGAAAGGACCTGAAGAATGTGTCTATAGAGGGGCGCGGGATTATTCAGGGGAAAATAGATGTAAGGGGCAGCACCGGCTTCAATGTAAGCGGGATCTTTATGAGGAATACAAAGGGATGGACCAACACCCTTACCGATTGTCACCACTGCAGTTACCGGAATGTCAAGATTTTCAGCTATGAAGCCATATACTCGGTCGATGGCATAGATCCGGTATCGTGCACCGATTTCACTATCGATGACTGTTTTATGCGTTGCAGGGACGACTGTGTCGCAATCAAATCGACAGATAAAAACCTGAGGGTCGACTCCGTTTTTGTATCGAACTGCGTAATGGTTGGCTGGGCATGCAGTGATGGGGTAACCATAGGCTTTGAGCTGAATGGCGGACCGGTTGAAAATATCTTCGTAAAGAACTGTGATATCCTGTATGCAAGGGGAGACGGGCGCACACAGGGACATTCAGCCTTCAGCATTGTTTGCGACGGACCTGCCCTTGTACGGAATATCCATTTCGAGGATATCAGGGTTGAAAACCAGGTCGAGTTTAAGAACCTTGAGATAATTGTTACCGATGGCTCACTTTATGGAACCGACCCGCCTGGACAGATCAGGGGTGTATGGCTGACAAATGTACATTGGGCAAATAAGTCCAGGCCATTCATTATAAGAGGCTATTCACCAGACAACCTGGCCAGCGATATTGTTTTCGAAAATTGCCGGGTGGGGGATAAAATCCTGAAAAATATCAATGATGCCGATATCAGGATCAATTCATTCGCCAGGAATATACAGTTCAGGCCGTAAAAGGATGAGAGACCGGCCGGTGTCAGTCAATTATTTCCTGCTCGGCTTGTTCTCCCTTATCATCCCGTCCTCAAGCTTGATGATGTTTTTGCCATATCGGGCAAATTTTTCGTTGTGGGTAACCTGAATAATAGTCATCCCTTCATTGTTCAATTCCTTCAGGATACTCATAATCATCTCGCCCTGACTGATATGCAGGTTGCCGGTCGGCTCATCGGCAAGCAGCAGCTTCGGTTTACTGGCTATTGCACGGGCAATGCCGACCAGTTGCTGCTGTCCTCCTGACAGCTGCTGTGGGAAAAGATCCTTCTTGGCCACAATGTTAAACCTGTCAAGCAGGTCGGCAACGAGCGACTGCCGGTCGCGGCTCCTGACTCCCTTGTAGATCAGCGGAGTTTCTATATTTTCGTAAACGGTCATTTCCTCTATCAGATGATAGGCCTGAAAAATAAAGCTCATGAAATTGCGATGGTAATCAACGAGAGCCGATTCTTTCAAGTCCAGGACTGATTTTCCAAAAAGGGTATATTCCCCGGCAGATGGTTTATCCAGCAGTCCGATTATATTCAGAAGTGTTGACTTCCCAGAGCCGCTGGGCCCCATGATGCTGTAGAATTCGCCCTCGGCAATTTCAAGGTCAACGGACTTAAGTACAAAGGTCCGCTGGAACTTTGAATCATAGTATTTATCAATGTTTGTTAATTTTATCATAGTATATCGGGGTTATTCGTATCTGATCGCTTTCACAGGATTTCGGCTTGCAACTTTCCAGGTCTGCCAGCTCACTGTAAGGAGCCCTATCGATAAGGCCAGAGCGCCTGAAGCTGCAAATATCCACCAGCTTAATGAAGTTTTATATGCAAAATTCCTTAGCCACTGATGCATAAGATAATAGGCAACCGGAACTGAAATTGCAAATGCAACACATATCCATTTTACAAGGTCCTTGTTCAGCATTATAAGTACCTCATCGATTCTTGCCCCGTAAACCTTCCTGATACCGATCTCCTTCCTCCGCTGTTCGGTCGAACTCAGCACGAGTCCGAAAAGTCCGAGGCATGATATAAAAATAGCAAAAAAGGATCCCATACGGAAGACCTTTTCAAAAATGATCTCACTTTTGTAAAGATTTTCGATCGTCTGGTCAATAAACTTATATTCAAAGGGATAGCTAGGAGAAACTTCATTCCAGGATTTGCCAATCATATTAAGGGTCCCTGAAACCTCATCCAGGTTTCCTGCTGCAAGCCTGACATTTACGCTGAAGAGATGCCTGTTGGCACAGAAAATCACAAGAGGCCTTATCGTGTTGTGCAACGATTCGAAATTGAAATCCCTGACGACACCAGTTATTTTTATGATTCCCGATGGTTCCTTAAACTCTGCATCAAGCGGATGCTCCAGTCCGAAGGCCTTTACGGCAGCCTCATTCAGGATAGCCGAGCCGATATCGCTTTTCAGACTGTCAGAAAAGTCCCGCCCCTGGACAATCTGAAGCCCCATGAGCCCGACATAGGATGCGTCGGCATTTTCTGCCGCGAACTCAACATCCTTTTCCACTCCCTTCGAAAGCAATGTCATTCCCCAGTTTTCATGTATGTTGCCAGGGAACCATCTTGAGAAAGATATTCCGGTAATGCCGGGAATATGCCTCAGCTTATCCCTGAATACCTCCGTTCTTACCTCGGGCGATAATTTTATATTTATAATGTTTTCAGTATTAAAGCCCATGTTTGCATTTCTCATGAAGGAAAGCTGTCGTGTAACAGTAATAGTTGAAATTAACAGCACAATTGAAATAAAGAACTGAAATACTATTAGTACCCTTCTGAGATTGATACCGGTGCCGCTGCTCTTCGATCTGCCTGTAATCAGTGATATTGGCCTGAATTTATTGAAGCTGACAGCCGGGATAAGACCGGCAAGAATACCTGTCGCAACTGCGAAACCGGTGATTATCAGCCAGAAGCTGACTTTGTCTATGGGAAGGTCGGGCAGACGGATAGCGGAGAGATTATTTACGGAAGGGGTCAGTGCATAAGCTGCAAGTACACCAAGCATCATCGCGATGCAGCTGATAAATACCGATTCGCCCAGGAACTGTGCCATGAGCTGAGCAGGCCTTACTCCTACTATTTTCCTTACTCCCACTTCTACCCTCCGCCTCACGGATCCTGCCACAGAGAGGTTAATATAATTTACAACTGCTATAAATACGATCAGGAGGGCTATCGCTCCCAGTATGTAGAGAAGCTTCAGATTGCCGTGCCTGAAATCATCCCTGACAGATGAAAAATATACATCCCTGTAAGGCATAAGCGAAAGCTTATACTCGTTTTCCTTTGGAATAAATGGCTTAAGCTCCATATCCATCTGTGCCGCCAGCGCGGCCGGATCAACTCCCTTGTGAAGAATAACATAATTCTGGACATTTGAGCACGACCAGATACATTCCTTTATCCATGGCATCATGGCAGCTGTGGTGGTATGCGAAACCACGGCCCTGAACTGAAGATTTGAACTTTCAGGAAGATCTTTTATTACTGCTTTAACCTCAACATCGCTGCTGCCGTAAAAATCATAGGTGCCTCTCAGGCTGAGTATCTTTCCGATCGGATCCTCATTACCGAACAATCTCTTCGATTCACTAAGGGTGAGGATTATGGACCCGGGAGAGGAGAGTGCATCTTCCAGATTTCCGGAAACAGTCTCAAAGGTGAAGATCCTTGTAAAAATGCTGTCAGCAAATATAACCTCGCTCCTTACCGACCTGTTATTTTTATATTTCAGGATAAAGTCATTCCTGCCATGCGATTCGACCATTGTAACATACTTTATGGCGGTTATGTGGTCGCGGAGGAGGGCTGCCATTTCATAAGCAACATGAGCCGAATTTCCGTTCATGACAATATATGTATTCCCTTCCCTGTCCTGCTGACTGTCGGCATTAAATTCATGCCAGGCATAATTGAAAATCAGTATGGCTACTGTCAGCCCCATCGTTAAGCCGGCTACATTGAGAAATGACAGCAATTTGCTTCTGCCCAGGTTTCTTACTGAGGTTTTGAAATGCGATGAATTCATGATTGAAAAACTTGTCTTATAGTATCCATTGAAGGTAATTCCGGGATTATAATACCCTGAAAACTATAATCATTTTGAATAATGACGTCAACAGGATTCAAATGCTGCAACAAGCTTCATGAATTTTTTACAGTTCGGCATTGGTTTTGCCAAATATCTCAGGATCAATGACCATAACCCGAAACCTTAGTTCAGTGCAGGCAGTTACTGACACCTGCCCGGCGAGGATTTTCACACCGGCTTTCCGTACCGATATTGAAATGAAAGGCATATATTTACAATAGTTACAAACCTTAACCGATGAATAAATTTGTCATTTGCCTTTTAGCCCTGTTTTCAGGAGTTTACGCCTTCGGTCAGAATAATCCGGGCATTTCGCTCGATGGAGAATGGAAGCTGTATTATGGGCCCCTGTCAGATGCTCCTGCAGATCCCACTGAACTTGTTAATCATGACTGGCCGTCTGTGCCTGCCAGGGTCCCGGGCAATGTGGAGATCGACCTTGAAAGGGCAGGGATTATCAGGGATCCGGAGAAGGGCAACAATATATATGACCTGCGAAAATATGAAGGCTTCCAGTGGTGGTATACAACTACATTCGAGTCGCCTGTTCATTCAGCCGGGGAAAGAGCTGAAATCGTTTTTGAAGGACTCGATTGCCTGGGAACCATATGGATCAATAACAAGCTCATCGGGAATACATCCAATATGTTCATCCCGCACAGTTTCGATATAACGGAAAATCTTAAAAGGGAAGGGAGAAACACAATTTTTATTCGTATCAATCCTGCAGTTGCCGAAGGGCAGAAACACATCAACGGCGTTGTGGGCACTCGCAGTGATTTCAGTCCTGAGAGTGTCAGCATCAGGAAGGCGCCTCATATGTTCGGATGGGATATCATGCCCAGGCTGGTGAGCGCGGGCTTATGGAGGGATGTGCGGATAGAGGTTATCCGGCCGGTGAGGATAAGGCAGCTTTACTGGATGACAAACAATATAAGTCTCAGCCAGAAAAAGGCTGAACTGATACTTGACTGGGATATAGGCACCGAAGTCGTGCCGCTGGAGGGGCTGACAATGGAAATCTCGCTCAGGAAAGGGAAGGATACCGTTTACAGCAAATCATTCCCCCTGATCTGTTATTCGGGCAGATCAGCCATCCCTGTTGAAAATGCCGATTTCTGGTGGCCCAGAGGTTATGGCGATCCGGCACTCTACCAGGGGCGGGTAAGAATACTTGATGACAGGAAGCGGGTGCTGGATGAAAATACTTGCAGGATCGGGATCAGGACTGCAGAATTGCGCTATACCAACATTACATCCCGTGAACACCCCGGGGAATTTGTCTTCATTGTGAACGGTGAGAAAATTTTTGTCAGGGGGACCAACTGGGTACCGCTTGATGCACTGCACAGCAGGGACAGGGAACATCTCAAAGAGGTCTTCAGTATGATTACTGACCTGAATTGCAATATGATAAGATGCTGGGGAGGAAATGTTTACGAGGATCATGATTTTTTTGACCTGTGCGATGAGAACGGGGTAATGGTCTGGCAGGATTTTGCCATGGGATGCACCACCTATCCGCAGGATGATGGGTTTGCCCGTCAGATCCGTGATGAGGCTGTGAGTATTGTGTGCAGGCTCAGAACCCATCCTTCGCTTGTGCTGTGGTCGGGGAACAATGAAAATGATGCCAGCCTGGAATGGACCTTCAGCAAGCTTATTGACCCCGGCACTGACAGGATCAGCAGGGATATACTGCCGCGTGTAATCTGGGAATATGATCCCCTTCGCACATACCTTCCTAGCTCTCCCTATTGCAGTGAGGAGTACTTCAGGCTGGGAAAGAAGCCGGAACTACTTCCCGAGGTTCATCTCTGGGGACCGCGCGGTTACTATAAGGCCCCTTTTTACACGGATGTATCAGCACATTTCGTAAGCGAGATCGGGTATCATGGATGTCCGAACCGTGAAAGTCTCGAAAAGATGTTCGATCCTGGTTTTGTCTACCCCTGGACAGCTGATGGCAGGTGGAACGACGAATGGCAGACAAAGGCAGTGAGAGCCAATCCGGGATCATCCCTGATGGATAAGCGCAATGACCTGATGGTGAAACAGGTAAAAGCTCTCTTCGGGCAATGCCCTGCCGACCTCGATACATTTATTTTTGCATCGCAGGCTGTGCAGGCGGAGGCAATGAAATTCTTCATCGAGTTCTGGCGAATGGACAAGTTCAGAAAAACAGGCATAATCTGGTGGAATCTCCGTGATGGATGGCCTATTATCTCGGATGCGATAGTAGATTATTTCAACAGCAAAAAACTGGCTTACTATTACATAAGGAAAGTACAGACAAATGTTTGCGTTATGATAGGTGATGAAACCGGAGGCAGACATCCAGTGGTTGCCGTGAACGACACAAGGCATCCGGCTAAGGGTGAAGTGAATGTCAAGGATGCCGATACGGGCAGGGTACTTTTCTCTGCCTCCTATGAGGTGACGGCCAACGGAAAGACAGTAGTGGGATATATTCCGGCCGTGAGCGGGCAATCAATGTGGCTTCTTAACTATTCCGCGGGAAATTCCAATTACTCAAATCACTACCTTAATGGCCAGGCACCATTCAGGCTTGATGATTACAGGAGGTGGTACATGAAGCTGAATATAGCCAGGGATTGACAAGTGATAGCCGCCAACCTGAATTCCGGCTCCCGGATTATGTTTCAGAAACGGCATTCTTTTAATATATTTTAACAACTTTAAAAATATTAAATCATCTGAAAGGAATATATTTACCATCATTTAAAAACTTAAATTATGAACAAGACACTTATCTTACTGGCAACCTTTGTATTTGGTTGTATTCTAACCTATGGTCAGAATGTAGGTTCCTCACCTGAATACATAAAGGCTCTCACTCCCGAATGGAAAGGTGAACGTTTTCCCGACGGAAGACCAAAGGTTTCCGATGAAATCCTGGACAGACTTAAAAACATCTCCATGGAAGAGGCATGGGGTGTATTGCGTAATAAAGGATTTTTGAATCAGTACGAAGGTGACTGGACAATAATCCATCCCGACCAGGTAATGACCGGACGTGTAGTTACAGCACAGTACATGCCTCTCAGACCCGATCTTGAAAAATATGTGAAGGAACAGGGCAAGAAGGAGAACAGGGCACAGAAGGGGGGGACCAACTCCTGGCCTATTGATGTGCTTGTACCTGGTGATGTCTACGTGGCTGACGGTTATGGCAAGATCGCCGACGGAACACTGATAGGCGATAATCTTGGCAATGCGATCTATACAAGAGGACAGAGAGGCGTTATCTTCTACGGAGGGGTAAGGGACCAGGAGGGTCTGACAGAGATCGAAGGATTCAATGGCTGGGTAAAAGGTTCGGATCCTTCCTATATTTTTCAGATGATGCTCACCACGATCAATGCACCAATCAGAATAGGCCGGGCAATTGTCCTTCCCGGTGATGTGGTGCTTGCAAACAAGTACGGTGTTATCTTCATACCTGCCTATCTTGTAAATGACCTTGTTATTACCTCTGAAGTTACTGCTCTCAGGGATGAATTCGGCCATCAGCGTCTGAGGGAGAAAAAATATCTTGCCGGACAGATTGACAGCGAATGGACAGACGACATAAAGAAAGACTTCAAGGACTGGCTGGGCAAATATCCGGGCAAGCTTCCCATGAGCCAGAAAGAGCTGGATGATTATTTCAAGGACAGGAACTGGTAAGCTGCCAGGTCAGTTATAAAAAATAATATTATTTAACCAATGTATAATGAAAAGTATTATTAAACAGATCTCGGAACAGAACAAAAAAAATGAAGCGGCTGATGCCGAAGCTGCATGGAAGGAAATTGAAAATCCGGGAACCGGCAAAGACCGCCGTAATTTTCTCAAAAAGGCAGCCCTTGGCGGCATTGCGCTCGGAGGCATGATGCATCTATCGATTGAAGATACAATAGCTCAGACAACATCAAAAGTACAGAGAGCTTCAAGTCCTTCAGAACTTAAGATTACAGATCTTCGCTATGCCCTTACAACGGTTCTCGGAGGTACGGCAATTATCCGCATTGATACGAACCAGGGTATTTATGGACTTGGAGAGGTAAGGGATGGCGCCGATCCCAGGTACGCGCTCATGCTTAAAAGCCGCATACTGGGGCTCAATCCCTGCAATGTAGAGATGCTCTTCAAGGTCATCAGGCAGTTCGGTGCCGACGGCCGTCAGGGCGGAGGAGTCAGCGGTGTTGAAATGGCCCTGTGGGATCTGGCAGGTAAAGCCTACGGTGTCCCCGCATGGCAGCTCCTTGGCGGAAGGTACCGTGACAGGATAAGAATGTATGCCGATACCCCGACTCACGATAATCCTGAGGAGCAAATGAAGCTGATCAAATACAGGACTGAAGATCAGGGATATACATGGCTCAAGATGGATGTGTCGATCGAAGAGATAAGAAAAATCCCCGGCGCTCTTGTAAACACTAAATTCTGGGACGGAGCACAGGGGCAGTATGATCTGAGCTCTTATATGTCATACGGAAATACAAAGCATCCTTTCACCCAGGTACAGATAACTGACAAGGGGCTGGATGAACTGGCAAAGCTGGTTGACAATGTGCGCAGCATGATAGGTTATGAGATCCCATTATCAACAGATCATTTTGGCCATTTCGACCTTAATAACGGAATCCGGCTGGGCAAGGCACTTGAGAAATACAGGCTTGCCTGGATGGAAGACATAATATCATGGGAACTTACAGAACAGTGGAAAACAATTTCCGATGCTCTTGAAACCCCCGTGCTTACAGGCGAGGATATATTCCTGCTGAAGGGCTTCAAGCCGCTCATTGATATCCATGCAGTCGATATTGTGCACCCTGATCTTGCAACTGCAGGTGGCCTTCTTGAAACAAAAAGGATAGGCGACTATGCTGAAGAACATGGTGTTGCGATGGCTATGCACCAGGCTGGAACACCTGTTTCCTTCATGGCAAATGTTCATTGTGCTGCAGCAACCCAGAACTTCCTTGCCCTCGAACATCACAGTGTCGACCTGCCCTGGTGGGAAAGCCTTGTCAGGACAACAGACGGCAGACAGCTTATCACAAAAGGATTTGCAACGGTGCCGCTCGATGCGCCCGGATTGGGAATTGAACTGAACGAGGAGGTTGTGAAGCAGCATTTAAGTCCAAAGGATAAAGGGTTTTTCGAACCCACACCCGAATGGAACGAAAGACGTTCACACGACAGGCTCTGGAGCTAATCATATATTCGGAATAATAAAAAGCTGCTTCCTCACTGTAAGCAGCTTTTTTTTGTTCCTGCAGACTATGGATTCCTGCAGCCTTTTATTTATAATGGTATAGTGAGACTTTCTGTATGCTTACCTTTCCCGGAGGAAATTTAAGCCCTGTTCCATCGAAAGTGCTGGCATGGGTCTCATCTCCGTTCAATCTTCTCCCGGCTATCCATTTTCCATCTGAAAAGGTCCCCTCATCGGCAATATCGAGTCCGATACGCATTGAATCGTCCTTAGGGGTAAAGAACAGGTCAAATCCCTGGCCGGCGCAGATAAACTCATCATTCCCTGTTTTTATTATCAGTCCGCCCCCCGCTTCATTATTGCCGCTCCTGTCAAGGAGGGCTTCCATATTATAGCCGCCAAGCTCGAGATGGCCAGCAGGTGATTTCAGGTCCTGCAATATTCCCCTCATCTCCCCCCTTCCCTGGTGCTCAAGTATTACAGGGGCCATATTTTTCAGGACAGCGTAAGTTCCGGCCAGCGGGTCGCTTTCGGGATATCCGGGATCATCGATGCCAAATGGTGCAAAGCAGGAGGCATCGAATTCCCCGAAAACATAGAGAGCTCTTGCCGCAACGGTCTTTCCGCCAATTGTTTCAGGAATGAACAGCGGATTATGTCCCCTTTTGAACTCATGGCAGATCCATATAAATTCATCGGTGTAAATATCAGGGGCTATAAAATCGATCGCCGGAGCAGCGGCACGCCAGACATCCAGCACCTCGGGCAGTGGCCCTCCTGAGGGATACCTTCCGGGCCAGTATGTCGAAGGCTGCTTAAGCCAAGCGTTCACGTACATTGGCAGCGGATATTCCTTTTTCCCTGCTTCCGCAACCTTTCCTATATACCTGGCATAATTCCATGCCATAAATAGTTCTTCCGTATAATATGAGTAATATTTCCAGTCGGCCGGGTCGGGTTTGAACTTGCTTTTGCCGAATACATCCTCCCAGGTACCGGAGGATTTAAACCCATTCCCTGACCAGGCTTTTTGAAGCTCAGGGAACAGGCTGTCCTTGTTTTCAGTCAGGTAACGGATGAATTTTTCCGGTACCTCGCCATTGAATGCCTTGTTCGCCGCATCACTGAAATCCCTTCTTGCATTGCCCGGGGTCGTTCCTGTAAAGTCAAGCATTCCGACTTCATTCTCGATCTGCATCATAATTACCGTATGCATCTGACTGTCTGTATCCCTGATGTGGCTCATAAGAGCTCCGAATGCCCTGGCATCCCTCTCGGCAGATGCCTCCCCGAATGTTGAAAGGATCTCCAGTACTTTCCCGTTTTCATCCCTTGCCCTGGGATATTTTTCATAATCCTTCTTTACATATGACGGCATGTAGGTGGAACCTGCGTTCTTCCAGCTGCCAAACCATATCAGCACCAGTTTCAGATTAGCAGCCCTTGCTCCTGCAATCATGCTGTCGACAAGCTCAAAATTAAATCTGCCCTCCGATGGCTCAATAAGTTCCCACGATACAGTGGCAATAACCGTATTGAGGTTCCTGGCCGCCATCTGCTTCCATACGGGCCTCATATAGTCCAAACCACCTGCTGTTGAATTATGCAGCTCTCCGGCCAGAAGGAGGAAGGGCTGGCCGTCAACTGACAACCTCTCTGCCGTCCCCTGTTTTTCGAGATGGGGCATCGCATTTGAAGCGGCCTTCGTATCACCGGTGCGGCCGGAATCAGGCAACCGGGTACAGCCGCCGACTACCAGCAGCAGCCCTGCAAGAGCCAACAGTAATTTGCTTTTCATATTAATAGTTCATTTAAAACCGCTCACCTTGATTAATCGGTAAGTCTTATATTCACTTTATTTCGGCAATTGTTTCCACTATTACATCACTGCGCCCGAACAGTCCCTCGCTGAACTGTAATCCCAGTCCTGGAAGATCAGGAGGCAGAACTAATCCGTTTTTAACCTGGGGCGGATTCCGGAAAAAATTAAGATCACGGTCATGCCAGGATGGATAAACGCTCTCCACATAAAAAAGATTCGTTACTGCGGCAGCAAGATGTGTCGAGGCGTACCATAGAATGGGGCCTCCGGCTGTATGCATCATTGTAGGCATATAGTATGTATTTGCCATATCGGATATTTTCTTTCCCTCGGATATCCCGCCACACCATGTAAGGTCGTACATGGCGATGGATCCTGCTCCTGATTCTATCATCTCCCGGAACCCAAACCTCGATGCAAGCCTTTCACTTATAACAAGAGGAATACCGGTCTCCTTTCTGAGAGAAACATAGGCCTGCATATTGTCCTGCAAAAGGATGTCCTCGAGAAAAAGGATATCGTAGGGTTCAAGTGCCTTTGCAATCCGCATGGCAGCTGGCAGATTCCACATACTGTGAAATTCACATCCGATTTCGAGATCAAAACCGGTCGCAGCTCTTATCCTCCTGATCCACGTGAGGCATTCATCTATCTCATTTTTTGATATATATTCTCCGTTATTTCTGGCTGCAACCTTATCAAAGGGGCAGAATTTTATAGCCCGTATTCCCTGATCAACAAGGAATCGGGCTATTTTTTCAAGGTCATTTTCCACAGTCCATCCATTAATGGCCCTGCTGTTTGTATATGTATCGTATACCCTGATCTGTTTATCATGCGATCCCCCCAGAAGCTTGTAAAGAGGCATCCCGCAGGCCTGTCCCAGGATATCCCACTGTGCTATGTTAATAGCCGACAGAGCCCTCATCTCTGCTCCTCCCGAAACATTGAATGCATTCTGCCTGTAAATCCGTTCCCATATCTGCTCAATTTCGAGAGGATTGGCGCCCAGTAGCTTTCCGGCCCAGCTATGCCACTCAAGGTCCCTGATAACGGATGAATTGGCTTCATTGAAGGGGTAGGTCTCGCCAGTACCGGTTATACCGGCATTTGTATGAAGCCTTAGCCACATCCACAGTTCATTCCTAAACCTGACAGTCTCAATCTTCGTAATGCGCAGGTCAGCCGGCAATGCCGTCCATGCGGGAGCCATGCTGAACATGCCGGCACCTATCATCCCCATTGTCGCTGCAGTGGTTCCTGAGATAAAGCTTCTTCTGTCCATGATCTGAATTTTTCTGGCTGTTTATTTTAAATATTTCATTATAAATGCCTCTCTTGGCCTGAATACAGTCTCCTCCCACGTGCCCGTCATATTATTTTTTGGCTGGTGGTGCTCCCTGTAAGGAACAGGGTAAATGATCTTCTTCCCCCTTGCCTGGTTGATGGCTGCATAGACTGAAGCTGGCGGGCAGGTAATATCGATCAGGCCTATCTCGACGAACAGTTTTGCCTTTGATTTTCTCAGTATGTTGGCAGCATCGAAATAGGGAACAGTTTTTATGACAACCTCCCCTGGAGCTCCGGATTTGAGTGGCTGCGGCCAGCCTGCCTCCCTTTGTACCAGAGGTGCGAGCCAGTCACACATGGCAGGGACCAGTGCAACAACGGCGCTTACCCTTTTATCCAGGCCAGCGGCCACAAGAGCCTGGCCTCCACCCTGGCTCTCTCCTATGACAAGAATGCGCTTTCTGTCCCATTCGGGCTGATTTGCGAGAAAATCGATCGTGCGCATCAGCCTCAGGTACATCCCCCTGAAGTAGAATTCATCCCTGCTTGTAATTCCCTTGTAATAATAATTCTTCAGTTCCCCTGAATCGAGCGCTGCATAATATTCTTCCGGCTGTCCATTGAGCATGCCATGTGCATTCAGATCAAAGCACAATGCACCTTCCCTGGCATATTTAAGAGCATTCCCGGGTTCAGAACGGCACCATGAACCTTTGACACCTGCAGCATGAACGAGGATTACCGCCGGCAATGACCGGGGGGATGAGATCACCGGTTTCGCAAAATAACCCCTTGCCGGCCTGGGCCCTGTGCAGTCAAGCTCAATATCCACGCATGAAAATCCTGTTTCAATCAGGCTGTCCGGCACAGTAGCCGTACGAACCTTCATTGGCAGAGCTTCCAGTTTTTCCTTCTCATTTTTCCAGAAACAGGTGAAATCATCCGGGCATTTGCCACCAGGCTTCAGCTTCCACGGAGCAACCATCAGGCCGAGAGCAGTGGAGGAATCTCCTGCCCGGACCTCGGCCATTACCGAACAAGGCTCATCAAAGGATCCCTCGAAAACCACAAGGCTGTCCCCTGTCATCTCAACCTTTTTATTCACAAGGTCCGTAAAGTCATTCTTCACAATGCGTACCTCGATTGAATCGGCGGTGATCCCATCCTTACGGGCAGTTATTGAAATCTTCTGTCTCTTTTTATAGATGCCTTGCGGATTTGACTGCCTCAGCTCAATTCCCTGCCCTGTTACTGATGGGTCTGCAGTCAGTGCAAGGAGGACGGCAATCATTAAAACCGGAATATTTCTCATCAGCTCCTAAGTAATTGATTCTATCTGATCCTTCACATTTTCAGGTTCAAATACTTTGCGCCAGTCATCCTTTATGAATTCCTTAAGACCGCGCTTAAGTGCCTTGTTGGCAGCATCTGAAAAAACGGCACCGGGCAGTTCGTTGAACAGTACAGCCATCTGGATTCTCAGGTGCCCGAGCAGAAAATCCCTTGCTGCATCCGCAGGCACTCCCCTGCGGATAACCTCGTCGAGACCTTCCCGTATCACATAAATGCAGGTTGAAGCCAGAGTCTCTACAAGGGCAGGCTCGAGAAGTCCCATCTGCTCAACAGTAATCCTGTGCGAGCGCAGGACCGGACTATAAAAAGTCTTTGCAAGGTTCTCCCCTTTCATGTAATCTTCATCGGGGCCCTTCATCAATGCACACACGATTGATTGTTTAGCTGCAACCCCTCCGAAATGGTCCTTCATTTTCTCCTCATCAGGCTCCCAGTTGAAGATAGAAGGATGTGTGGGATGGGTAATGAAATACGACACATCATCACGGATGAACAGCTTTCCTGCAATTGCGGCTGCAGGGTCAAGCGTAACAATAATGGCCCCGCTTTTCATCAGAGGGATCATCTCCCTCGATACTATTGAAAGTGCAACATCGGGAACTGCGAGTATGAGAAAATCGGCATCGGGAATGCAATCCTCCGCCCTGGAAACCATAACCCCCTTTTCTCCCAGCCTTTCCATACCCTGGGGGCTGATCTCCAGGTACGACATTTCATAGTCCGAGTTCTTTAGGTTAAGGGTAAGACGAACTCCCATCTTCCCTCCTGCGCCTGCTAAAACGACTTTTTGCATTGCAAATGATTTTTATTATTATTTGAAATCCCTTATGCTTATCTTTTTCCCGGTGGATGCAGAGTTGTAGCAGGCCCATATAAGCCTCACTGTTTCAAGATTGTCCTCACCCGTGTTCTCCGCTGTACCATTACCGCGGATATCTTCAAGGATATCGCGGTTGATATGAATGCCGCTTTCATGGTTTACAATATAATCCGGATCTGCCCATGAATACGACGGGAAAGTTACTTTCTCAGAGGTAGTGCCGCTGCGCGTTGTTGTACGGATCTCAAAACCGGGGCCAAGGTAAACGCTCCCCTTTTCACCTTCAACAAGTATATGGAGAGTTGAGAATGAATCGTGCTCGACAATCGATGCATAGGACATCTCAGTATATACAGGCATACCGTTTGTCATTTCCATCAGGACAATGGCAAGATCCTCCCCTTTTATCCCCTTGCTTACCGACCTAGTCTGACACCATAAGGAATCGCATTCCCCGAAGAGGAACCTTACCACATCGAGAACATGAGACCCCATATCAGTGAGTATAAAATGATCGAGGTCCCGAAGAAATGGCTGATTGTCAAATACCGGGTAGCCTGAGAGGAATGAGACCCTTGCTTTAAAGGGATTTCCGATAATGCCGGAACCGACGATCTGCCCGAATCTTCTCACAGGGGCCTGCCACCTGTAATTCTCATGAATATAAAGCCTGGCACCCGAGAGCCTGCAGAGGCTTACCATCTCTTTTGCCGTTTCAAAATCAGGCGCCATAGGCTTCTGACAGATTATATGCTTAATACCGTGATTAACAGCCAACCTCACAAAATGTGCATGTGTACCGACATCGGTGATAATATCCACAAAATCGAGCTTCTCCCTCGCAAACAGCTCATCAGGGTTATCATAGACCCGGGGAACCTTAAAATATCCTGCAATTTTCCGGGCCTTCGAGATGGTCCGGTTGTAAACAGCCACCAGCTCCGCTCCTTCCAGCTCGCTCCATGCACCTATCTGGAATTTTGACCAGAAACCGCAGCCTAGTACTGCAAATTTTAATTTGTCCATCTTCAGAGGTTCTTTTAATTAAACTTCTTATCTGCGCTTCTCCGCAACATCAGCGGGAAATTTTTTTCTCCCGCAGATCTAGCCGGTTATTTAATTATCTGCTTCAAATAATCTATACTTTCGCTGGCCCATCGCTCCTCTTTAAGCAAGGTATCTTTGATGTCAACCTCCGGAGGGGTCCATAGTTCGAGGATTGCGCTTCTGCATCTGCCGGTCTTCCTGAGTGCCGCAACAAGCCCTTTGATATCGAGCATCCCCTTGCCTGCCGGAGCACCTTCAATGATTATTCCCATCTTATGGGAGACACGGCGTATGGTAAAGTCCTTTATATGCAGGTTAATTGTATATGGAATGAGTGTTTTTGACACTTCTGCGAATCCCTCACCCGCTCCCATCGAATTGACCGAATCGAGACAAATGCCAACCCATTCACTGTTTACGGATCTGATAATATACTCAAATTCCGAGGCTTTAAAACGATCGTGATTTTCGATTGCAAGTGGTATCTTTCTCTTCTCCAGCTCTGGTACCAGGGAAGAAATGATATCGACTATCCGGGCTTTTTCAGGCTCAAACCCTCTTCCGTCTATTACCATTCTCAATACCGGGGAATTCAGCTTTACAGCTGTCTCCAGGCATTGCAGCGCATGTTCCCTTGTGAGGCCCCTGCCCCCCATTTCAATCTCTACGCCGGCTTTGCCGGAATACCTCATGATGGCTTCCAGCTCATCATCCTTCATATCCTCGAGCGGCAGATTATCAGCTATCTGCACCAGGCTAAGCCCGTGAGCCGAAGCCTTGTCTATCAGGTCGGAGGCTGAAAGGGGCCTTTCCGGCTCCGAACCGGGAACCCCTGTTGCCCAGGTATATGCATATGAACTTATTCCAAGTTTCATTTTCACTGCCCCGGGGCCTTAAAATTCCTTGAAGCATCGTCGAGGACAAGTATCCAGTCGTTTCCTCTTCCTCCTGAAGGGGGAGTAAATTTACGGGTTCCCTTGCCGGGTATACGTTCAGGCTGACCGGCTTCACCTGAGCGGGGATCAAACCAAGAAGCATCCAGGTCTGATGCGCCTATCCTGTCCAGCCTTATCTCAGCAGGCCAGCCGGAAGGGAAATATACAAAAGCATAACCATCTCCCCTTGTGGCGACGATATAATCAGTTTCCGGGCAATATGCGGGAACCAGAAGATCCTGGTCGGGTATTCTTGAAAGGAAAGGTCGTGATTCCATCAGGCGCCTTGCATTTATCAGGTCAAAAGCTCCCGGCAGATCGAGCACATCATACCACTTATGCCTTGCCAGCCCTGCCGCTTCGCGTCCGGGGGCCAGCATCTGCCAAATCGGGTGACAGCCATATGTATGACCGAAGCCACCGCTGAACAAGTCCCAGTACATTGCCTGCCGTACATCGGCGTCATCGAACCAGCCAAGCACTTCCGGGTTCCAGTTTACAGGATGGTCCTCATACCTGGGTTCCCCGTCGAAGCATGGCTTTACAGGCTTTAGATTGTAATCATGCACTATTATCCGCTTATATATTGAATAACTGCGCTGTCCATGGCCGGTCTGGCTCATGTTGAAATCGAGCCATGGACTGTTCTGAAACCATTCCGACGATGAATGTTCTCCCCAGGGATGAAATGTCATAAGATGATTGTGATCAACCGATTTGATTCCATTGCCGATCGCATCCCATACCGCCTTGTTATCCCCTCCCCCGTCACGGTCACCGCCGTTTATCCAGATGATATTGGGAAAATCCCTGTATCTCCTGCCTATCCACTGTCCATATTTATATCCATTTTCGCTGTTGAAGATCTTTGGCCCCTTTCCCCATTTCATAGGATCGATCTTATCGCCCCATGTCGGCAGCAATCCTATGAATAAGCCCTTGTCGGCAGCTCTCCGGATAACCCAGTCAACATGTTCGAAATATGTCTCATCGGGCTTTAGCGGATCGTTGCCGATAAGTGGCCTGTTGCCTTCTGCATTTGGGGTATTCAGGCCGTCAAGCTCAGCAAGTGCAACAGCCTGAATAACTGTAAATCCTTTGGCTCTCCTGTTTTCAAGATATTTTTCAGTTTCATCTTTTGTAAGACGATGGAAAAGCTCCCATCCCGTATCGCCAAGGTAGAAGAATGGCGTGCCGTCTTCAAAAACCAGGAATCTCCCGTTGTCGGAAACCTTGAGCTTCCCATGTGTAAAATCGGATGAAGGTCCCTGCCATGGATTTCCCTGCGCTTTTAATATTGCACCTGAAGCCAGCAGCAGAAATGCAACTACAATTATCTTCTTCATAAAGTTATTGGTTAAATATTCCAGTAAGAGTTATCTTAATCACAAAAGCCTGCCCAGGCACAGCTGTTAACCGCTTGATAGTCTAAATCAAAAAGCTGTGACCGGACAAGTCGTATAAAATCATTTTTCATTCAAATAAGCCGGCGCCCTATGCAAACCTCGAATAAACTATCAGAACGAGTCCGATCAGATAGAATGCGAACATCAGGGAAAGGAGGAGATTTGTCCCCTTGGGCGCATCCCTGAACTCCTTCCAGACAAAAATTCCCCACAGTGCCGCAACGACCGGGGCTGAATTGCTCAAGCCGTACGAAATTGCAGGACTGGCAGAACCAACAGCCATGAAACTTACGGAGTTACCAAGGCACCAGATGGCTCCGCCAAGCATTCCAAGCAAATGGGTGGAAGACCCGCCCCTGAACCATTCAGATATTTTTACAGGTTCGCCCTGCACCGGCCTTGCCATGAAAAAGGGATTTATAATTATGGTGCATATAAGGGCACCGATTGAAAAAAACACCACGGCAGTATAGGAACTGATTTTACCCGCCTCGGCCGGTGTAAAATCGGTAGCAAGCGACGACGCAACAAACCTGTAAAAGAAGGCAATGCAAAGACCAGCCAACAGCGAAAGAATTATCCCCTTCAGGGTAGGCTTTTTCTGGTGTGTGGCAAGCTTCCTGTAAGACTGCATGCTTACAAGAATGGCAATTACAATGAATGCTGTGCCGCTGAAGAGAAAGGTTGGATTGCCTTCCGGTTTTCCGATATAATTAATAAGGATCCCCAGGGTCCATCCTATCCCTCCGCCGATAGGGAAGGCAACAGACATGCCTGCTACCGAGATTGCAGCAACAAGCAGAAGTGTGCCAATATTCCAGATCACCCCACCGATTGAGGCCGAAAGCAGGTTTCCGGGATCTGCCTGCTTAAGGTCGGCAAGGAAGCTCCTTCCCTGATGTCCGAGGCTTCCGAAGGTGAAAGCCATGAGAATGGCAAAAACCAGGATCCCTGCAGAAAAATCCCAGTAATAAAGTTCAAAGCGCCAGGCCTTTCCTATAAGATTCTGTGTATTTTGCCAGGAGCCCCAGCATACCATGGCAAGAGCACAAAGGAAAACGGCAAGTGCGTAATTTTCGACAAGTACCATAATAGTTAATATTAGTAACCATATTATAAAATTGGGAAATAAAATCGAGTTTCACACCGCATGGCAAAGATTATTTCTTACTTATTCAACTTACATATCTGCAAAAAAACATCTGTCAGTCAACGATGTAAATCAGTCGCTCCGCCGCGTATTTGTCAGTTCAGCAATGGCCGGTAGACCCTAATCTCCGACACAGCCGGTAAATTTCTTCCGGTTTTAATGATACTTAGCTTATGATTTGTGTTGGGGGCCCCCTGGAACAGAACTGCAGCGCCATTCTTCGAAAGACCATCAGATACTCCCGGTTTCAGAATATCGTTGCTGATTGTGTATGTCTTCCACTTAACTGAATCTCCTCTGCTGACAGTTGTTTTCAATACTCTATATGATCTGTTGAGATGCCAGTCACCCCCATTTTCGGCATCACCCTTATCAATAATCACTCTCCCCGATCTGGAAATAAAATCATCCGAGCCACTCCCGCTGCCATCCTCTCCCGTCACAGATCCGGAAATTTTAAACCGGAAATCATTATAGGGAGGAACGGCTTCGGTGAATATGCATAACCACTCTTCCGAAACCCAGGGCTGAGTATGTTGTACCCTTATCATGGCCGGCAGATCCCATGGCCACTTCTTTCCATTATCTGAATAGGGACGTGAAATATAATAAGTTCCCTGAAAAGAAGAAGGTGCACTTCCATCCAGAAGGACAATCGCAGAATCGCCTGATTCAGACGGGGAATTGTCGCAGACCACTTCCACCTTGTTCCCCCAGAAGGGAAAAATAAGAGTATCGCCTTGTAGTGTAAAATCATCCCCTTTCCTGTAAATCCGTACAAGGGAAAAAGGATCCGCCGTATATTTGCTTTTATAATAAAAGAGAGGCTTTACAAGTTCTGCCATCAGAAAATTTCCGTAATCGTTAAGATGAGTGCCATCACTGAGCAGCCGGGCTGTTTCAAGATGGTTATCCTTAAGATATTGTTTCCATGGATCCCTGATATTTACAATATCACACTTGTATTTCTCAGCCAGAGCCGGAAGTATATTGTATGACATCGTATCGCTCCACTTGTTATCACCTGTGAAATGGTCTGTCATTATTGCAATTTCTGCTGTCGTTCTGCTCCTGATCGTATGGAGCACCGATTCATAATCTTTGTCATTCCCGTAAATATGGAGCAGCACAAGATCAGGATAAAAGGCACTTACATCCATTTCAACCGTCTTAAAGAGATATTGCGTTGAAAATCCGCCTATTGCCTTGTTTTCCATTATTATATCCGCACCGGGGAACCTCTCCTTCACACTCTGCCTTACCTCCAGCCACCACTCCTGCTCGCTTATCGACTGGCCATAGACAAGTATCTTTACAGTGTTCCTTTTGCCCGGCGTTGAGGAGTGAAGAAGGTGCATCGTCCGGGATGTGTATTGCCCGAGATTTGATGTGTCAGGAAGTGCAGGCAAAGGATGTGGCTGGGCATAAATTACCGGGCAGGTGAATGCGAACAGCAATAATATTGAAACAAGAGCAGAAAATGATCTCCGCTGAGGCTGGCTTTTTCTCATTTATTTTACATAAAATGGCAGATTGCCTGTTGAAAAATGACCTTTCCCGTCATATACATAAACGAATAGCCGGTATGCTCCCGGATCAGAGGGAGCCCTGAAAGAGATCTCCCTTGACTGTCCGGAAATCAGTCCCCCGATGGGTTCGGGCACAGCCTCTCCCTGACCCGCATAGGAGGCGTACCTGGCCTCGGGCCTTATTTCCCATTTATATGAGAGCATGTCGTTATCGGCATCATTTGCGGTGACTGCTGCATTCTGCCCGCTGCCTCTGCCAAGGACCACCTGCTGGTATCTTACATAGGTTCCTATGTTCAGTGAATCGACTACGGGAGCGGTATTTGAAAGTTTCTTCCCGGTCCACAGGAAGTGCATGAGCCCGATCATGGGTGATTCCCTTCCCGTTGAATCGAACATGCAAAACCATGTATGGGTTGTCTCCTGCTTGAATCCCGACCAGTAAAAGACATAGGATCCAAGGCACTGTTCTTTCTGAGAGCTTATAGCAGCTTTGTATTTCTTCTCGTAGCACAGGTATTTTTCAAGTCCTGTCTGTTCATAAGGGGCTCCCCATGTTGTCTTCCTTACCTCCCAATAACCATCGGGCCCCCATTCAGAGATAAGATATGGCTTTGTCCAGCCATATTTTTCAAGGGTTTGAGGCAGAGTGTAGATATCGCCATATGTATTGATGCCCAGCAGGTCGAGATCGGGACATCTTTTGACTATATCGGCCACTTTTCCCATCATACTGGTGCCAATTACAGTCATCACGGGATGATTCGGATCAACTGCATGAATGGCTATGGCTGCCTGGTTTACTGCATCCCAGACTGCCGGATTGAAGGGCTGCAGGGGCGGAATGAAATCCAGTTCATTGCCGATGGCCCACATAAGAACGGCAGGATGATCCTTTGTCTTTTCAACAATTGCAACAATTTTCCTGGTCTGAGCCCTGATTGCTGCCGTGTCATTGTAGTCCATACCATAACGCTCGGCATTTGCAGGCAGATTGACAAGGGCCTTCAATCCAAGACTGTCGGCTTCGTCGAGCTCCCTTTTATGCCAGCCGATCCGGATTGAATTTCCGCCATATTCCTTCACTTTGAGAAGATACTCATCTCCAACCACACCCTTGATATAGAATGGGTGCCCATTTACTACGAGTTTCCAGGATTCGCCGCTTTTTTCAATCCTCACCCCGGCAGGTTGTGCAGACAGTGCCATAACTGAAACGGCCATAAACAGAAAAACAGAAGGCAATATCTTCATCTTAAAGAGCTTATGCATACCAGGGTCTGTCTCTTTTAATTTCACTG
Organism: uncultured Bacteroidales bacterium; assembly: GCA_963756885.1. GTDB lineage: Bacteria > Bacteroidota > Bacteroidia > Bacteroidales > VadinHA17 > LD21. Next base: position 692,918 of record CAVWPG010000016.1, on the reverse strand, counting down.
TGAAGAATATCACATGCAATATTTACATCTTCAACCATCTGGAAATCGTACATTCCTGCACATATGAAATCGGCTCCGTTCTCAAAAGCAAACCGGAAGCCATCCTTTGGCAGTATGGAGCCTGCAGCCATCGTCTTGAATGCAATGAAAGGCTGTTCCAGGGTCTTCATGTATGATATGGTTTCTTCAGTATTGAAGCAGAAGATATTATCATGCCACTCAGGGCTTTTTGCCGACCAGTAGTTATGGTGGTGCAGTGTCTTCATCCAGAAATCCGGCTTGAATCCAAAATCAACGCAGGCCTTTATTGTTTCGATCTTGTGAGCACCTATGCCTGTCAGAAGGCCATTACGGCTGATCAGGTCAAGTATTTTGGCTATGGAATCAGGCTTTCCGTTCCCCATGTAATAGTCTGCCGTTTCACCCTGGATGTAGCATGCAACTGCGCCGGTGTCAATGGCTTTTTGTACCTTGGCTACATACTGGTCGAAGGGCATAGGTGAGGAACCTTTGTCATCGTACAGGAGACCAGCGCAATCGGAGATAAACTGTATTTTGCCTATCCCCCGTTTCCAGTATTCATCTATCAGTGAGCACAAAATCGGGTTCGTAAGCAATGTATTTATTCCGCACTCCTCGGCCAGCTTAAGTGTTGCAAAGATCTTTTCTTTCTGGTGGTATGCCTTTACAAGCTGTGAGACATAGATCAGATCGCGTGAATGGGCATAGCCCGACAGCAGGTTGCCACCCAGTATTACCCTGCTGAATGGCTTATCCTTAATACTGGCCATAGGAATTTTACCTCTCAGCTCCTTCAGGCTTGCATTATTGAATACTTTGGCGCTGGCGCCGGTCACAGAGTCCACAAGGTTTCTCTCCTCGTAGCTTTGCCATTGTTTTTCCCTGAAAACGGCGTATCCGAATATACCAAGAAAAGGAAGCGAGGACAAACCGCGGATAACCGTCCGTCTGTCAAGCTTGCCATTATCCGTCTTATCCTGAGGTTCTGAAAAAAGGCCGGTGTCAGTATCAGCAATAACAGAGATCTCTTTTCGCCTGTTCTTCTTGAGAAAAACGCCCAGTCCGAGATAATTACCTGTAGGAAAAAGAGATAATACAAGAAGTGCAAAGAACTCAACAATATTTTTGTCCACTACCAGGTAATTCCCCTCATGGGGCACTCCGAAATCAAGCTTTGTAAGAGGCGGATTGGCGAGCCAGAAGAGTGCAATCAGCACCATCCCGGCGATGGCAAATGGCCTGTCAAATAATCCCGCAAGGAGGGTAAGCCCTATCAGTATCAGACCCCAGATGACTATAAAATCAACAATTCCCAGAACCGACGGATTGCCTGCAATCCAGTGGAAGATGCCGGCAAATATCCAGTTGGAAAGAGAAAGAAAGTCAGCAGAGGTCCAGGAGGGAGTAAATGCCTTTGATATTCCCTCGAACAGGAAGTGCCAGCCTATCACTATCCGCAACAGTGTCAGCGCATAAATTTTTATGCGCTCCGACAGGGTAGATGGTTGTACAGACATAATTAGGGTTTTGGTTTCAGAAAATAAAGATAATAAAACAATGCTATAAAAAAATTAACGGCCAGGTTGCAATATGAAGGACAGGTCGCAACCTGTCCCTACAGAGTTCCTTCGATAAATGTCAGGGAATAGGGATCCAATATCATCTCATCTGTTTGAACAGCCCTGTTTTCCCAATTCTTGCCAATCCAGTCAGTATCGGTTGCAGCTTCAGTATAAGTAGCTGCATTCAGTATTTTGATTTTGATCTTCCCTGATAATCCAATGACCTTCACCTTTTTCACGAGAGAGGTGTGATTCACAAGGCATATCCTTATCTGCCCGTCATGTGAAAGGGCCAGGATATCAGCTTCCAGTGGAGCTGATGATACACTCTTAAAAACCATCGAGCCCTTGTCCTTCAGCAACCAGCGGAAAAGGTGATATACCGGAAATATCATCCCCTTTGCCCCCTTGAAATATTCAGGCCACCGGGAATCATTATCACCCTGTATTATGCCTCGTTCACCAGCGGTTTCAAGGAATGTGATCCCGTTCACTCCTGCCTCCGTAAGGTTTTTCAGGCATCCGGCCGTCCAGCCGGCGCCGAACAACGACATGATGCGGCTATCCACCTGGGGTGGCAGCTCATCTCCTGATAAAGGGGTTTCATAGTTTTCGATATTGGCATTGAACCTGCGCTGCAGGTTTACAGGAGAGATCCAGATACCCTTTTTGCCGGAAAGCTGTCTGGCGCTCTCAGCTGTATATACCTGACCCGCAATATTCTCAACCAGCGTAGTATTGTCAGAGGCATGTTCCTGTGGATGAACTGAATAGCACAGCAGGTCGGCTAAATCAGAGGCGGGTACCTTCCTGTTCAGCTGGGCGAAATTGGCATTGGTCCCGCACCCGATCCTGACATCAGGGAGGATTCTTTTCAGCATCGGAACGGCAATGCTGATGAGCATGTCAGGGGTGGTTGCATCGGACTTGTGAAGCAGCAGTATTACCGAAATGTCACGCTTTCTTATTTCAAGCCAGGCAGCAAAGTCATCCAACTGCCGGAGGTAATCGTCATCAAGGAAGAGCGCCAGTTCAAGTGCATACTTGAGTCCATCCGCCTCAGCAGCTGCAGTATCTGCCAGCTTTTCCCATCCGGCATTGAAGAGGTAAACATCGGCGCGATAATGGTCAAAACCAAGGGCTCTGAGAATGGCTGTCTCATTATCGGTCAGGGCTGTACGGCGCGTGGAGCTTCCGATACCAAGCAGGGGCATTGCATATCTGACATCCTGGTCAACTGAAAATAATATCCCGGCATCCCCCGACAGGGGAAGCTTTTCACCACTTCTCACCGACAGCTCTACATTCTGAGCTATTTTCTCTCCTTTGGCAACAGTAGCAGGACAAGGGAGGCTGCCAGGTGTGCAATAGGTTTTATATGAAGCATCTGTCCAGTTCCTCTGATCCTCGGTCTCGAAAATATCTCCCGTAAAATTCAGTTCACACTCAGAACCGGATACGTTCCATTTCATCGATATAATATCGAGGAAGATCTCGTCGGGACTTATGAACACAGGAAATTCAATTGTTTCCTGGCTGCCGTCGCTGTGGGTAATAAGGCATGGATTCCCTGCACAGCTACCCACAGGATGCAGGATGCAGAAGCCTATACGGCATTTCATAAAGGTGCTCAGCGCCTCTCCTTCGAAGCTGAATGAAAGAGTGCTGTCGGAACGCCCTTCTATCCTGTAGACTGCTGAAAATTCTATCTCGCCCGACATGTAAAGACACCTGTACTCTATTTTGAAGGAATCCGGCTTTATGTCGAATTTTTCACCTGAAATGACCGGCCTGATGGTCAGCCACTCCCTGTCGCGCACAGCGGAATAGATCATCCGCACCAGTTCATTGCCACCGGCGGATATATAACGGAGGTTCCCGTTCTCATAGACCATTGACAGCAAGCCTGCCCTGAGGTGGGTCAGTCTGTTACTTTCTCCGTGGTTCCCATCCCAGATCGTCGCCTGGTCAAGGATGGATAAGTATTTGGAAAGTGAATTCATTTAGGAAATGTTTATTTAATCCTCTTCAATAATTAATAAAAGATCTTCACCGGGAGGTGAGGCCACTCTTTGTACCTTTTTATTATCAATCCTGAAGCTCTTTACTATTTCGCCTGACCGTGGATCATAGAATCTGCCGGCGAAACGGTCACCCTCCAGGTATCCAAAATCCACAGTAACCGACTGCAGTTGCGGAATATAGGAAACCATGAGTTTTTTATCAGGGCTCACGGCTGTGGTCACATAGTTAGGCTTTGACCAGTCTCCATATCCTGCCACGACTGCCTGATGTTTAATATCCGGAGTAAGAGTCCACCAGGGTAACTGTTCAAAAATATGTATGAAGTGACTTAGCTGACAGGCACCAGGGTAATGCATAATTTCTCTCCAGTTGGCCGGAAAATTCCACAGATCTGAGCCGTATGCCTCTCCTGCGCCTCCACACAGCATTGTCCAGTAGGCCTGTCTTCTGATTACCTGGGGTTCTCCCATATCGTTCCCGATTTTGCCTGTGCCTTCATATTGCGATTCGCCCAGTACAAAGGGCATAATATCTGATTTGCTCCATTCTCTCAGAGCAGATTCGTATACATGCGGCATAAGATCAGCAATAGTCCATTCATTTGGTTTCTCGCGCCAGTAGGTATATATAAAGCTGAATCCAAGCCAGTCTGCATACTGGAACAAATCTGTACTCGAGTGGGGAGGAGACGCGTGATAGGTCATCAGCTGATGACGGGGAGCAGATTTACGGAGGCCATCAAAAAATGCAAAAAGAGATTCCCTGTCTCCTTTTGGATCGTTATCGCCTCCCATAATCCAGAAAAGATTGTTAAATGAGGCAAATTTTTTGCCAAGATACTCACCATAGAAGCGGTTCTTTTCCGGACCGTTATTCCGGATAGGCTTATCCGGCCTTCCACCGAATCCTTCTTCACAACAACCCAGCCAGGGTTGAGACATAACAATTAGCAGCCCCAGTGAATCAGCTTTTCTGATAATATTACCTACATGGTCATGATAGGCTTCATCAGGCTTTGAAAAATCATTGTCGCCATGAAAGGGCCTCTGGCTATATCTGTTCTCCTGGTCAGGATACATTACAAGCTGAACCTGGATTGTATTGAAACCCTGAGATTTCCTGAAACTCATATATTCAACAGCCTCAGCAGTAGTCAGCTGGTCGAATATCTGCCAGCCTGTATCGGCATGATAAAGGAACGGTTTTCCATCCTGGTCTTCAAAATAGCGGTGGTTATCGCTGATCCTTAACGGGAAATGAGGTTGGCCGTTTATCAGGGAAACATTGACCAGGGCAAAGATTATTATCAGTAACCTTTTCATAGATAATGATTTATGAATATCAGTAGTGATCGGGAATATCCGGTTGGTTTGAAGCATCAGGAAATTGAGTTAAAACTCCTTTTACAGGAGGTAAATAAAAATAGGTTTCTAATTCATATAAAGAATGAAATGTAATCAAAATATTTTTTATTTTTAATACATCCTATTGGAGCAATTATTAAATATTTAAGCTCTGAGAAATTCCGATTTTATTCCCTGATATTTCCATACATGAAAAAATTACTCCTTCCGCTGATCTATTTTATCCTTCTTCTGAATCTGAATGGCTGTGCTCACAAAAAAGAAATAACGGCCGGTCAGAAGGCAATACTGGAACAACTTAAAAAAGAGATATCAGATAATCTTACCGGAAATCTGCTTCCATACTGGTCAACGAAAATGGCTGATACGATAAATGGGGGTTTTTACGGCAGAATTGACATCAATGAAAAGGTTTACCCTGAAGCTGAAAAAGGGGGAATTTTAAATGCCAGGATTCTATGGACTTTCTCTTCAGCATTCCGCGTCCTGCATGATAGCAGTTACTTAAAGCTGGCGACCCGTGCAAGGGATTATATAATGACATATTTCATTGATAAGGAATTTGGCGGAGGATACAGAACTGTCAAATCGAACGGCGAGCCCGGAGATACCAGGAAGCATATATTAACCGAGTCATACTTTATTTATGCCCTGGCTGAATATTACAGGGCAACAGGAGACAAGGAAGCTCTTTCGCAAGCCATCGGAATATTCGATACTATCGAAAAGTACACTTTCGATAAAGAGTATAATGGTTATTATGAAGTTTTTACCAGGGACTGGAACCGCAGTAGTGATCAGCTGCTGGCTGAAAGATCCCCCAAAGATGAAAAAACTATGATCTCGCATCTTCACCTGGTTGAAGCCTATGCCGGCTTATACAGGGTCTGGCCTGATAAAAGGATGGAAGAGAGACTCCGTAACATACTTGAAGTATTCGATGATAAAGTGGTGGATAAAAAGAGCTTTCATACCATATATTTCCTTGACAGAAGCTGGCATCCGACTACCACCATTGATTCCTACGGACACGACATTGAGGCTTCATGGCTTATTGTTGAGGCAGCCATGCTTCTTAAAGATCCATCCTTGATTCCCAGGGTGGAGAAACTGAGCCTTAAAATTGCTGATGCTGCTGCACAGGGGATAACAAAAGAAGGGTGTATGCTGACGGAGAAGAACACAACAACAGGAGAGGTAACAACTGTCAGGTCATGGTGGGAACAGGCCGAAACAATTTTAGGTTACCTTAATGCCTTTGAACTGACAGGAGATGAGTCTTACCTTGACATATCAGTAAACAGCTGGAATTATATAAAGAATCATTTTGTTGATTATACACATGGAGGCTGGTATAGCCTGGTTCTGGAAAACAGGCAACCAGCCGGTGCAGATAAGGCCGGATACTGGACCTGCCCCTATCACAATGGCAGGATGTGTATGGAGGTCATTGAAAGGGTGAAATAAAAAATGCAGAGACGTTGCAAGCAACGTCTCTGCATAATATTTATTATTTGTTAATATCCTTGGGTTTGGTACCGTTCCTCCAGTGTTCCTCGATCTTCTCCAGGGTAACATTCTTGGTTTCGGGAATAAAGAAATAACCCCATACAAGGCTTAAAATTCCTACGAGTGCATACAGGAAAAATGCACCGGCGGGATTTCCCAGATCCTGTCCCTTCAGTACGATTGAGGAGCCAGGCATCGTAAGTCCTTTTACAAGCTTGAAAAATGTAAAAGCAACAACACCATTGAAGAGCCAGTTTGAGAGGGCTCCTATACTGGAACCTATGCCTCTTACGCTCAGCGGGAATACTTCTGAAATGATCAGCCAGCCGAGGGGACCAAGACTGATTGCAAAGAAGGCAATGTAGATCCATATAAGACCTATTGTGACCCATTTAATTGAGTCGCCGAGTGTAGATTGCAGCGCAAAGCAAGTGCCCATGGCAATGAGCGCTACAACCAATCCGGTTACTCCGATGAAATACAGTTTTCTCCTGCCAAGCTTGTCGATCATGAAGAGCGAAAGTATAGTGAAGACAACATTGACAACACCAACGCTGACTGATGCCCAGACAGCGGCCTGTGCATCGGCAAATCCAGACATAAGGAATATCTTGGGACTGTAATAGATAATGGTGTTAATACCGGTAAACTGCTGAACGAACATAATGCCTACCGCAATAATAAGAGGCACTCTGAGCCATTTCTTAAATACCTCGTTCCATTTTACCTTATTGGCCTTATCAGCCTCCAGATCGGATTTCATTCTCGATATAACCTCTTCTACCAACCCCGGATCTTCAACCTTCTGCAGCACATCGCGGCACTTGTCTTCATGCCCCTTGCTTATGAGCCACCTTGGGGTCTCGGGAAGAAAGATCATGCCGATGAACATGATGAGGGCAGGGATCACACCTACATAAAACATTGGTCTCCAGCACATATTATAAGCCGGATCTCCGTCAGGAACAGCAAAAGCGGAATCGCTCAGATATGATACCATGATACCTATTGTAATGAGCAGCTGGAACATGGAAACCATTGTGCCCCTGCTCTTTGTCGGGGATATCTCAGCAATATACAAAGGAACTGCAAAAGAGGATACCCCTATTGCAACACCCAGGAAGAGTCGTGCAAATACCAGCATCACCGGACCAGGGGAGGCGCCGGACCAGACCGCACCGATGATAAAGATTATTGCAGCTGCGAGTATAACTTTTCTCCTGCCGACTATGTCTGCAATCCTGCCACTGAACATTGCTCCAATTACCGCACCTACCAAACCAGCGGTAGTAATTATCTCTATCCAGCTGTCCGTTATGCCGAATGCCTTCTGGAAAAACGGTATCGCTCCGGAAATTACTCCGGTATCAAAACCAAATAATAATCCTCCTGTCGCCGCTATTGTGGCAATGATGAACACGAGTTTTTTATTCTGTGTAACTTGTTTACTTTCCGCCATTTGAATCTATTTTAAATTTATAATCAGAAATCTGGTAAAATATTCCGGGCATATCGCGTTCAGGAAATGTGTCGGGTTCAGGTTAAATCAATCAGGGAACTAAGTAATAAAAATAGTTTTTAATTTCATACCGAAATAGCCTCCCCAACCTAAATTTTATTAATATTGGGGAGAGACAAACAAAAAGACTGATATTTCTCCCTTATTCAATTAAACTTTGAAGGGGTGAAGTCTATCTTAAATTAATAAATATACCAACGCTGAAATGAATAAAGCAGAAGAACTGGCGAAGATGATCGACCATTCGATCCTTCAGCCTGCACATACGGATACCGACCTGGAAACGCAGTGTGCAGTTGCAAAAAAATACAATGTCGCCTCGGTATGCGTAAAGCCATATGCAGTAAAGCAGGCTGTAAGGCTCCTTGAAGGGAGCAGTGTTGAAGTGGGATGCGTTATCGGCTTCCCCCATGGCAACAGCAAGACTTCGGTAAAGGTTTTTGAAGCTGAGGAGGCTTGCAGGGATGGTGCCACGGAGATAGATATGGTTATCAACATTGGCAAGGCATTGGGCGGAGACTGGGAGTACGTTGAAAATGAGATTAAACTTGTGACTGAGGCATGTCACAGGAATAAAGCAATCGTTAAAGTGATCTTCGAGACCGATTTTGTGACCCGTACTGAGGACAAAATAATGCTTTGCCAGATATGCACCCGTGCCGGGGCCGATTTTGTAAAAACTTCAACCGGCTATGGCTTTGTCAAACAGCCGAACGGCGACTTCAACTATAAAGGGGCCACGGTGCAGGACATTGAACTGATGAGAAAGCATTCGGGCCCGAACGTAAGGGTAAAGTGTGCAGGAGGTGTACGGACCCTCGATGATCTTTTAAAGATGAAGGCAGCCGGTGCGACCAGGTCGGGTGCCACTGCAACAGAGAAAATGCTCGAGGATGCAAAAATCAGGTTCGGCAAGGATTGAGCCCTTCAAACTGATCGATTGACTGATCCGTAATAAACCAGGCTGGATGCCGTCCGTTCAATGCCAATATCGGAAGCTTCATGAATAATTCTTTGCAAAAGTTCCTGTCAGACCATAATTTGGGCGCTGAATATATTGATTTACACGATCTTGTCACAGTCTTCAGACAGGATATGCAGCTGGGCCTTGAAGGAAAAGAGGGAGCCCTGAGGATGATACCTGCATATATTGAGGCAGAGAACGATTTTATTACTGATGAGCAGGTTCTTGCAATAGATGCAGGCGGAACCAACTTCAGGGCATCGCTTGCAACAATTTCAGCAAGCGGGAAGACCGATCTTGCTGAGTCGGTAAATTACAGGATGCCAGGGCTCGAGGGCGAGATCAGCAGCCGTGAATTCTTTGAGACTATAGCAGCCTATATAAGGCCCCTTGCACGAAAGGTTAACAGGATAGGATTCTGCTTCTCGTATCCCACCGTAATCCTGCCCGGGCTCGATGGCCGGCTGCTGCAGTTCTGCAAGGAAGTTCAGGCCCGTAAGGTTGAAGGCATGCTGATTGGCAGGAATCTTCTGGAAGCCCTCGGTATGCCGGAAAAGAAGATCGTTCTGCTGAACGACACTGTCGCCACTCTGCTGGCCGGAAAATCTGCCGCAGCCGGCAGGCGGTACGGGTCATACATTGGCTTCATACTTGGAACAGGAACCAATACATGCTATATAGAGAGGAACAGCAGGATAGTTAAGGACAAAAGCCTTGATCAGGGAAAAAGCCAGATAATAAATATCGAATCAGGGGATTTTGGAAGGCCACCTCGCAATGGCCTCGATATCTCATTCGATAGTACAACCGCCAGTCCCGGAACCTATAAGTTCGAGAAGATGTTTGCCGGAGGATATTTCGGAGGCTTGTCGCTGCACGTTCTGAAGGCAGCTGCCCATGAAGGCCTCTTCAGCGAAGGATCCTCGGCGATGATAAGCCGGCTGCCCGACCTTTCAACCGGGGACGCCAATGATTTCGTTGCAGGAACAGCCGGTCGGGGGAACATTCTCTCCGGATGCCTGTCCGGAAGTGAGGATGCAGAAAAGTGCAGGCATATAATCAACAGCCTGACCGACAGGGCAGCAAAGCTTGTAGCAGGAAATCTGGCAGCTGTTGTTCTCAGTACGGACAGTGGCCGGTCAGCCTGTCAGCCTGTCCTTGTCACTGTTGAAGGAACAGCCTTTTATAAGATGCATGGACTGCAGGAAAATTTCTTGAAATATTTCAGCGGGTACCTCCGGGGTGAATCAAAACGGTATGTGGAATTTGCTGAAGTGCCCCATTCGAGCCTTATCGGTGCCGCGTTGGCTGCCCTTACCGAATAGATCCTGCAGGAAAACCTTCACACTTGCAATCCCTTTTGCCAAAGCCCGGCGCAGCCCCTCACAAAGAGATTACCTGCCTCCCCGCTTTCAGATCCAGTCTGGCCTTTCCCCAGATGAATGAAGCTTTCATTCCGTCAGGAATAGTTATATAGCCTTTGATACCCTGGCCTTTAACCTCGAGGGACATTTCGATATTTCCCATCCAGTGGGGATAGACTGCATCTATTTTTGTCAGCTTTCCAGGGCTTGGGGCGATCTCAATCTCGCGGTGACCCGGAGTGATGGGCCGTATCCCGCAAACTGTCCTGAAGAAAAAATAATCAGGGGAGCTGCTCCAGGGATGGCATTCGGAGCGCTGGTTCTCCTCTCCCCATTCGAGAGGCACCTCAGCAAAAGTTGTCATTCCCCTGTCCTTCATTGTGAGCCACTCCGACAGCTGGCCTGAAAAAGAATCCTGAAGTCCTGTCTTGTCAAGAGCCTCAAAAAGATACAGGTGAAGGAAAAGATCGGCCTGCCCGAACCAGTCACGGGGCTCCAGCAATCTTGTCATAAGAGCCCGGGCTTCGTCGCCGCTGACAGCTCCGGCCAGAATGGCCAGTATATTTGTAATCTGGCTGACCCGTTTGTCTGCGGTCGATTCTGTATAAAAGCTCTCACTGTTCCTGCACAGGTGGTTCACTGCGGAGCAGATCTGACCGGCCCGCTTTTCAAGCTCAGCCGATTCATCGGTTTCTCCCAGGAAACCAAGGATTGCCGAAGCATGCCTCAGGCTATAGGCATACTGAAGGGTATAGAGTGTGTTGTTTCCATTATAGACATCGGGCGGCTCGCCGTTGATATAATGCCTTGGCCATGCCAGGGCGCCCCACCAGTCTATTTTGCCAAGGAGACCGTTTGACTGCCTTCGCCTTTCAAACCAGCCCAGAACATCCCGTATCCCGGGCTCAAAACCCTTTATGAATTCCCTGTCATCCTTCCATAGCATGTAATCATATACCTGGTCGATCCAGATAAGTGAATATGAGGGTATTATAAGATAAAAAGGATTTGGGTAACAAGCCATTGTCAAACCTTCCGGAATTCTTGACTGGTCGAACTGTATGAGTGAATTCCTGGTCAGACGGTCATCGCCTGAGAGTGTCATAAGAGCCAGGTTATGAACCCGTGAATCGCCCGTGTACTGCATCTGTTCGTATGCCGCATCGGAAATGAGCATATCCTGTGCACAATTGCTGATCGTTCTCCATCCTGCATCCATTATCCAGTCATTGCCTGCGTCACCGGTGCGGAAAGCAGCCTTAAGCTCCAGTGGCGCCCGGCATTCAACATTACAGTAGGAATCAATTGTCAGTGGCTCCTGTCCGGTTTCAATGTCGAGCTGGACATACCTGAAAGCCCTTATCCAGGTCGGTTTAAAGAGTCGCTTCATACCTCCGTCAGGCAGGAATATATCCTTGATCCCCACCATCCTTTTCCCTTCAGTAACATTCCTGTCGCCCTTAGGAGATTTATTGGCGGTTATAAGGTTTTCAGCGTACATTGCCCGGATAAGTGAATTTTTTCCGCCACTCACTATCAATTCCGGATAACCCAATGATTCATGACTCTGATCGATCAGAATTGAAACTTTTTTGCCAGCGGGTATCTTTAGCTCCCCTTTGTTGCTGATGAAGCCTTCATCCGGCGAAATACCGGTCATACTCCTGACTGACACGAAATTCACCCTTCGCTCCCTAAGAAGGGGCGTTCTCCTGGGAACCAGCAACTTGCCTCCGCTGTATAAAATACCTCCGGCGTACTGATGGTCGCGTCCGCCAGCAAGATCGCACCGTATGGCAGGGATCCATCCGCTGTCGTCGAATGCCGGCTGCTCCCAGCCCCATGGATAGATATCACCCCTGACACTGTCTGTTGGATTTCCTACATAGAGGCCGAAATCAATAGTGCTCCTGTCGTTCATCCAGTCGACATTTTTTGGCATTACAGCCTTGTTATGATAACATCTCCATGTGCCGTCCGACGTATTGACAAACTGCTCATTCTCCGTATCGCCCTGCAGGATGAATGATGTCATTTGCGAGAAAATCGTAAACGACCTTTTAGGACCCCAGTTTATCACTTCCGCTGCAATTACATTCCTGCCCGGCTTAAGATATCCCGCTATATCAACAGTCTCAAAGAACCAGTGTGACAGGTCTCCCCTTGCAGGTCCCCTGAGGATATATTCCCCATTTACAAATAATCTGTAATGATTGTCGGCCGAAAGGTGGATCAGGAAGGTGGAAGGCTTCGATGGAAGATCAAAACTCTTGCGGAATATTATTACGGCATGCTCCTGAGGCTGCACCGAAGGATGCATGATCCACTGGGCACTCCAGTCGACTTCCCCTGCCAGGGATCCGGCTGAGGCAATACTCATGAGGGCGATCATTGCTGAAAATCGTAATGTTTTCATTTTTAATATATTACTTTGACCAATAAAAAAAACATTTTTTTAATAATTTTCTGCTTTTAAAGTACTAATAATTCTTCGCTTTATAATATATTGTGCTCATGCGGAAATATGCCATAGGGATAGATATCGGTGGGACACGCTCCAAAGTCGGTCTTGTGGATCTCCGGTCGGGAGTTGTGCTCGACATGATGCTCGCCCCGACTGAAAAGAATGACCCCGAGCTCTTCCTTGAAAATCTGTACGCTCAGTATATCCTGCTGACTGAAAAAACAGGCATAGCACAGGAGAATATTGCAGGTGTTGGGATCGGGGCCCCTGGATTTGTTTACAGGGATGGCTCCGTTGACAGCACATTCGGATTTTTACCCTTTATGGATGCCCGCTATCAACTCATGGCAGAGCTTGAAAATAAATTCAGGCTCCCATGCCTTGTCGAGAATGATGCAAGGATTGTAGCATTGGGCGAAACTCTCTTTGGCAAGGGGAGAGGTTATGAAAGGGTCCTGGTACTTACACTCGGTACCGGACTGGGGATTGGATTTACAGTAAACGGGAAACTGGAGAGAGGGCTCCCCTATGGCCATCTCGGAGGGCATATTACAATTGCCGGCAGCGATGTCGGATGCTATTGCGGAAGAAAGGGATGCATGGAGGCTCTTGTTTCAGCCACCGGCATATCTGCAGCTGCTTCTGCTGCAGGATGGATGATAGAGCATCCGGATATGCAGCCTGAGGCGGAGAATGTGTTCAGGGCCGCAGCAGAAGGCAGCCTTCTGGCGGGCAGGGTAATTTCAGTGTTTCTTGAACATCTGAGAACTGGAATATCCAATTATATAGCTCTCTTCGCCCCCGATATGATAATAATTGGCGGCGGAGTTTCAAAAGGACTTACCCCTTACCTTGACAAACTGCACAAGCTTGAATATCTGAATCCATTTACTGATTATAAATTTGAATTAGCGCTGTCGGACCTGGATGAACATGCAGGGATCCTGGGCGGGGCAGCCTTGTTCCTTCAATAAAAACAGATTGTGATATGAATCCGGTCCTGAACGAATTAAATGAGATCCCCCTGAGGGCAAACGATTTCCTGAAAAATTCAGGGTCCTTCCCATTGCCTCTCAGGGTGCCCTATCTTGGCATGGGGTCATCCTATTTTGCCCCTCTTGCATTTAAATACATGGGGATCAATATCTATCCGGAACTAGCCTCGGAATATTATAATTGCTTCAAAGGGCTGCGAAAACGAAAGCACGCAGTAATTATTTCCCAATCCGGAGAGAGCAGCGAAGCCCTCTGGTGCAGGGAGTTATTTGATGAATATACAGCGGTTACAAATAATCCGGGCAGTGCCCTTGGCAAGGATCCGCATGCAGTTGCGTCAATACCGCTGCTCGCGGGAGAGGAGCTTTATTCCTCATCCAAGACATACATAAATACCCTGCTCGCGCTTTTTACGGGATTTGGATTGGATACGGAGAGCCAGGTGGCAATTTTGTCCGGAAAAATTTCATTTTACAGGGAGCTTGGGCATAAAATGGCTGAGGTGATCTATGGCAGGATAACCGGAGGTAAGGTCCATGGCATATATGTCATAGGAACCGGACCAAATATTGCCACAGCATATGAGGCTGCTCTCATATTGAGCGAAACCACAAAGCTCTGCTTTACAGGAATGGCAATGGCACAGTATGATCATGGGCCAAAGGAGACGGCTGCAAACAGCATTGTAATTCAGATACTTACAAAAGGAGCCTCCCGCGAGAGGGGATTGAATCTGAACCGGACCATTTCAAGGGCAGGTGCTGAAGTGCTCACTGTAGAGGAGCCTGAGGCAGAGGAGAATTTTTCAGTGCTTCACAATATCATCCCGTTTAACTTCATGGCGGCATATCTTGCGCAAATGCTGAATATAACAACAACATTTGCAATAGGGGGAAAAGTAACTACGGCATCACTTTAAGGAATGGACAGATCATCAGGTCACCGTTATCTTCTCACAATAACCATCCTTATCTATGTGGCTTTCGGTCTTGTTACCTCAGTCATAGGTGTAATAATCGACAAGTTCCAGGCCGAGTATAATGTGCCTCTTAGGATTGCCGCATTGCTCCCGTTTGCATTTTATCTCTCTTACGGTCTTTTCTCCATACCAGCTGGCATACGTATGGACAAGGTCGGTGCGAGAATGATTCTTATTACGGGAATGGTGCTTATGTCAGTCGGCTGTATTCTCCTGTTCTTCAGCAGGAATTATGTGTTCGTCATAGCCATGATCTTTCTTGCCGGCATTGGAGTCACTGTGATCCAGACTGCCGGCAACCCCTTCATAAGGGAACTCGACAGTCCGGAAAGATATACGGCAAATCTTACCACGATAATCGGTATCAACGCCCTTGGTTGCGCTCTCAGCCCGCTTCTCGTCCCGGTTTTTCAGTCCAGGGGGCTGTCGTGGCAGACAGCCTACCTTGTATTCGGCATCTTCAGCCTGGTTTTGCTTATTTTGCTCATGACAGCGAAGATTCCCGAGATCAGGCTCCTGGAAGAGGAAAAAATCAATTCCGGAGCAATACTGACGCTGCTCAGGGATCCTGTAATCATAACATATACGCTGGCTATATTCTTTTACGTGGGAGCCGAAGTCGGTACCTCCTCCTACATAATTATCTTCATGCAGAGGGTCCATGGCTATGGAACCGATATTTCACTCTGGGACAAGGGTAGTTTCATGTACCAGGCATTTCCATCGGCATCTGCCCTTATTGTAGGCTTATTCTGGCTGTTCCAGGCCATTGGCAGGCTCGTTATTGGCCAGATGATCAGGGTAATCCGTCCCCGGACCGTTTTTATTGCTCATAGTGCTGCCACGTGCATCGCCCTGCTTGTAGCATCATTCGCCCCGCCGGGTATGGCACTGGTAGCATTTGTCCTCACCGGCTACTTTACAAGTGCCTCATTTACATCTATCTTCAGTGCCACAATCCAGAGTTTTGACAAATATCACGGAGCCATCTCGGGCATATTGTGCACAGCTGTTGCCGGCGGTGCAGTGATAGGACTGCTTGTGGGCTCTGTAGGCGACGCCTTCGGTATGCGTACGGCAATGATGGTGAACCTCCTGGCTTTCGGATATGTGTTTGCGATATCTGTCTGGGGTAAAGGCAGGCTCAATATGGCATAAGGGGTTACACAAAATATTTCCTTCTACCCTGCTGAATCTGCATTGTCAGCCTGCTGTTACTGTAACAGTATTCCCCTTCAGGTGCCTGACGGTGAGCACTCCTCCATGCTTCAAAGGCTGCCAGTTCCAGCCCTCTTCGCCCTCCCTGTCGCTTTCAGTCAACGGCTTATCGTTCAGAAGAACGGCTCCGGGCTTTACTCTCAGGCGGATAATCTCTGTCGATGCATCATCGAAGGTCCGGTAATGAATGAGTGTCCTGTTTATTTTATCTTCAGCTACACTGACACCGTAGAATTTATTGAAGCCGGAAGGATACTCCATGAGCTGGATCACTGAAGTGGTCGAAAGCAGATGATCCTGATCCGATGGCGCAAGCTCAGGCCGCCATGCCATGGCCCGCAGGTAGTGCCTTACATAATCTCCGTACCCGTCGGTCATCCATATTTCATCCCTTGGGTAACAGTTCTTTCCGTCATTATCCACCATATATGTGGCCCAGAAAAGCTGCCTTACGGCATTTGTCAAATGGCTCTTATCGCCTGTCAGGGCTGCATACTGAATTTCAGCGGAGCCCTGCCGCGATGTATGGCTGTTTCCGGGCACACGGTAGGCCGTCTGTTCGTTGACAACAACCACTCCGTATTTTTCCCATTCCTTGTTTCCAAGGATCTCAGTCACCCAGTCCAGAATGCCCCTTACCTCCTCCTTCCATTCAGGGAAGTAACCGGGATGGTTCATCATGAACTGTGCGAAAGTCACGGCATTTATCTGGGTATCGCTCCAGCCTGGCACGTCCTCGAAGAATGGGCCCCATTTGTTATTCTTCAGCGGATATTTTTTCATCCATTCCAGTATGATATCAAAAGACCTTTTATAACTGTCTGTATCCCCTGCCCCAAGGTTGATAAGATTGAGGAAAAGCTCAAGTGTGCCTGACCAGTTGGTAGTATAGCTGCTTAACTGATAACTTTTGCCGTCACCAGAATTATTCTCAAGTCTGCCAGTCTCTCCCGTAACTGCATTTACCTTGAATGGAAGCGGAGAATTGTCTTCATCTCCTTCCGTCACATGATGCGATAGTGTATTCGCTATTTTTACGGCGGCATCGAGGTATATCTTGTCGGTAATATTCGGATAGCTGACTGTGGTTGTCATTTTATACAGCTTTACAAGTTCGAGGCCGAAGGAACCAGCCTTGTCAGGCTGGGTAAAACCACGTCCTATAACCATATCGCCATCGTATATGCCTGAATAAATCAGCGTATTATAGGGATATGGCAGATCAGGCCAGGCAGCATCGGCGGGGGAAAGGGAATGGGTGATGTAATAATCGGCGATAAATTTCATATCCTCCTTTACTGCCTCCTTGCCTGAATAACCATAATAGAGATTCCATGAAGAGAGGGCCATGGCAAACTGGTCCCCGCCGATTCCCCGCCTGTCGTTGAAATCGGGACGCCATACCTGGTGATCCATGTAGTACGGTAACCCGTTCTTGTCCGTCCTCATCGTATCCCAGAAATCCCAGATCTTGTTGATGACAAAATCGAACGATCGTCCGGCATCGGAAGAATACCAGGGGAGTATTGTATTATCGGCAGCATTCAGATGTATTTTGTGATAGTGAAAAAGTTTTTCGTCCAGGACGGTCTCCTTCACAACATCCTGGGAAAGAAGATTTATTGTTCTGTTTATCAGCAACAAGCAAATCAACGACCTGTAAATTATTCTTTTTGTCAGCATAAGGCTAGAATTATCATTTGTTTTAAAAGAATCAAGCTTAAATATAGAATAAAACTCATTCACCACGATGTAACAAGGTTGCCAAAATTGGGTATCACTAAAAAGCCTATGCAGGGGATGGCTAAGTCAGCTGACTGCTGCTATTTTGTTAAAAACTGTTAATTAAATAACATTTCTTATGTATCATGAGCTTACCTCTTATCACAATATACTGAAATTCATTCACATATCGCCTGACATGAGAATCCTGCGGATTTAGGCTTTTTAAAAACCATATATTATATTTGTCTGACAGATAACCCGGCAGTTGATTTCAACTCCATGCAAATAATTTATCGCTGACCCTGAAAACCTGACCAGACCTTTGAATAATTTCCTAAAACAGCCTGATATGAAGAATACCAACAAATACACAATTGCTCTTGGCTTAGCTCTCCTGATACTGATTACTGCACTTGTAATGATCCTGACGGGAAATGGGTCCAAAACCGGCCCGTTGCTCATTGCATTCTTTATCACATTATCATTTGGCGTGAAGGCATTTCAGTCCACAAAGGGCTTGTCATTCACGATGTGGATGTTTACAGCGGTTACGGCAGCCCTCTTTTATCCGCAGTACTTTGTATCGATGGGCGGTTTTCCGCTCAAATCGCTTATTGTTCCCCTTCTGCAGTTAATTATGTTCGGCATGGGCTCGCAGATGAGCCTTAACGATTTTACCGGTGTAATAAAAATGCCCAAAGGGGTTGTGATCGGGGTCAGTGCCCACTACCTGGTTATGCCTGTTATGGCTTTTATAATAACCCAGCTCTTTCATTTCCCCCCCGAGATCTCCGCTGGGATCATTCTGGTGGGATGCGTGCCTAGCGGTCTTGCATCAAATGTTATGTCACTTCTGGCAAATGCAAACCTGGCCCTGGCTGTTACGATCGGTGCAATTACGACTATAATTTCCCCGTTTGTGACACCCTTTCTGATGAAGGTTATTGGTGGCCAGTATGTTGCGGTTGATGTCTGGAAAATGATGCTGGATATAATCCACATGATGATCTTTCCGATCATAGCAGGATTTATTTTCAACCTGATTTACGGTTCCAGGGGGAACTCCAGGTCAAGGACAATTGAACTTGTATCCTACCTGGCAATTATTCTCTTTGCAAACATCATTTATCTGAAGGTGAATCATTCCGGACTCAGCGGATACATGACAGCCGTTGCAAAATCCATTGGACTCTTCTATCTTGTCCCGGTTGCCGCAGCGATGCTTTTCCGCTATCTGCTCAGGAATGACAAGTCTGTAATGAAAAAGATACTCTCGCTTATTTCAATGGTTGGTATTGCGATTATTGTGACAGTGATTACGGCAGCCGGGCGCGACAGTCTGCTCAAGGTTGGGGCCTTATTGCTCATTATGACGATTTTTCACAATATTGCAGGATATGCCCTTGGATACGGTACAGCCTGGCTGTTCAAGATGCCGGAGCAGGACAGAAGAACCATTGCCTTTGAGGTCGGCATGCCCAATGCAGGGCTTGCATCGGGACTTGCTCTTGCGATGGGCAACATTGCCACTATCGGACTTGCACCTGCCATATACGGACCTCTTATGAATGTAACAGGCTCGACCCTGGCAAGCTGGTGGAGAAGCAAGCCGGCAGCCGATGACATAAGATCCGAGGCCGAAGAAAAGAAATAAATATCATGGCAGAAGCCTGATTCATTAATTGACAACATATTAAATAACAATAAGCTATGGACAACAGGATAGTTACATTCGGAGAAATAATGCTAAGGCTTGTGCCGCCAGGGTTTGAGCGGTTCAGTCAGGCCCGGCAGTTTATGGCATCCTTTGGAGGAGGTGAAGCCAACGTAGCCGTTTCTCTTGCCAATTTCGGACTAAAGGTTGATTATGTTACCCGTCTCCCAAAAAATGATATTGCTGAATCGTGCCTCATGGAATTGCGCAGGTATAAGGTAGGTACCGAAAAGATAGTATTCGGAGGCGACAGGGTGGGGATATATTTTCTTGAGAACGGTGCCGTTGCCCGTGCCAGCAAGGTTATATACGACCGTGCCAATTCTGCCATTGCTGAAATCAAGCCTGGAATGATAGACTGGGATATTGTTTTTGAGGGGGTTACCTGGTTTCACTGGACAGGAATTACACCTGCTATTTCCGAAGGTGCCGCACTTGTATGCAAGGAAGCAATTGCGGCTGCCGTCAGGAAGGGTATAACAGTTTCTACTGACCTTAATTTCAGGAAAAACCTGTGGAAATGGGGAAAGAAGGCATCGGAGGTTATGCCTGACCTGGTTTCAGGCTGTGATGTTATCCTCGGAAACGAGGAGGATGCTGCAATGGTATTCGGGATCCATCCTGAAGGGGCAGATGTGACAAAAGGCCATGTCGAAGCTGCGGCTTATGAATCTGTCTGCCGTCAGCTTATGCAAAAATTTCCAGGGGCAAAGAAGGTAATCATAACTCTTCGCGGGTCTGTAAATGCAAACCACAATAGCTGGTCGGGAGTACTCTTTGACGGTAAAAAGCTATTCAGCGCCCCGGTGTACGACATCACCCATATTGTCGACAGGGTTGGCGGTGGCGACAGCTTCATGGGAGGGCTCATCTACGGACTGGTAACCTTTCCCGGCGATGATCAGAAGGCCCTCAACTTCGCAGTGGCTGCTTCCTGCCTCAAACATACAATAATCGGTGACTTTAACCTGGTAACGGTCAAGGAGGTGGAAACGCTCATGGGAGGAGATGCCTCTGGAAGAGTTTCCAGATAATTGTCCGGAAGGTACAGCAAAGAATTCATATTTAGATATTTAACCTATAATTAATAAATACAACATGGCAAGGTTTACAAGAATACAGGTTGCATTGAAAATGGCAGAAGAGGGAATGATCCCTGTTTTTTACCATAGTGATGCGGAAGTTTGCAAAAAAGTTATTGAAGCTTGTTACAAGGGGGGGATAAGATTATTTGAATTTACCAACAGGGGCGATTTTGCCCATGTTGTTTTTGAGCAGATCAACAGGTTTGCCGCAGCTGAATTTCCTGATATGATCCTCGGCACTGGTTCAGTTGTCGACGCACCAACTGCTGTTCTGTATATCCAGCTCGGCTCCAATTTTATTGTATCCCCCATCCTGAATGAGGATATGGCCGATGTCCTGAACAGGCGCAAGATACTGTGGTCTCCCGGTTGCGGCTCAGCATCCGAAATATCGAGAGCCGAATCACTGGGGGCTGAGATAGTGAAAATCTTCCCGGGCTCCCAGGTTGGCGGTCCCAAATTTGTTGCAGCAGTCAGGGGGCCAATGCCGTGGACCCAGATAATGCCTACGGGAGGAGTTGAGCCTACCGAAGCGAATCTCACCGAATGGTTCAAGGCAGGCGCCATATGTGTCGGCATGGGATCGCAGCTCATCAGGTCCGACCTTGTCAAGGCCGGAGATTTTGCCCAGATTGAAAAAAATGTACGGGATGCTGTCGCCCTTGTCCGCAAGATAAGGGAGCAATATCCTGCAAGGATCTGATGATGAACGAAAATCAGAATTATTTAACCAATTAACAGTAAATACTCATGATAGCTGACGTCATAAAAAACAGGCACATATATGCGGCCATTTCACCGCGGATAAAAGCTGCGCTCGATCATATATCCACAACCGATTTCTCATCTGTCGAGCCTGGGAGATATGAGCTCGACGGATCCAACCTGTTTGTTCTTGTTCAGGCCTACGATTCAATTCCAAAGGAACAGGGCAAATGGGAATGCCACCAGAAATACATTGACATTCAATATATAGCTGACGGAGTGGAACTTATTGGATGCAATCATACAGGAAAAATGAAGGTTACAACTGAATACAATCCTGAAAAGGATATAGCCTTTCTCTCGGGAGATGGGGATTATATCAGATTTTCGAAGGGGTCATACGGCATTTTCTTCCCCGAGGATGCCCATCAGCCAAAGATAGCTGCAGATAATATTCCTGTCAGGGTAAAAAAAGTTGTTGTGAAGATCAGGGTAGACTGATAAGAATATTAATGACCTGGTCTGGCACCATGGTCGAATAAAAGCTGCTGTTAAGGATATTAATTAGCAGCTTTTGTTTATTTTAGATATTAATTTTAAGACAAACAGCTGCATATGAAAAAATTAATATCAGTCATAATTGCGGTAATGGCAGTTCTGGTTGCCCATGGCCAGGGCAACGACCTTGACAAGGGGCAGGTAAATTACACTCCATCAGGTGAGAACCTCGCCAACCGGCAATGGTTCAGGGACGCTCATTTTGGCATGTTTATCCACTGGGGTGTCTCCAGCGTGCCCGGTGAAGAGATCGGCTGGGCTTTATCGGGCAAGGATGTAAATGAGTACAGGAAATACATGGCACATTTCGATCCTGAGAAGTTCGATGCTGCATCGGTTGTGCGACTGGCAAAGGATGCCGGCATGAAATATATCACATTTACAACGAGGCATCACGACAGCTTCAGCATGTTCAGTACAAGCTATTCTGACTGGGGTATAATGCACACCCCCTATGGAAAGGATGTACTGAAGATGCTTGCTGATGAATGCCGGAAGCAGGGTATAAGGTTATTCTGCTATTATTCCCTTGCTGACTTTTACCGGTCTGATTACTGCCAGGGAAACGTAAAGAAGGGGACCGGTATCAGCGGAGCATGCGACTGGGATTCATATATCAGGTTCATTAAAAACCAGCTCACTGAGATCCTCACAGATTATGGTCCGATATACGGGATCTGGTTCGACGGTCACTGGGACCAGGTGAATATGCTTCCCGGTAACCGTACCGGCAGCCAGAAGAGAGAGTGGCACTACGATGAGATCTATAGGCTGATCCATGATCTTCAGCCGGGCTGCATGATCGTCAACAATCATCATCTGGTGCCATTTCCCGGCGAGGATTACCAGACTTTCGAGCGTGACCTGCCAGGTGAGAACAGCGGCGGAGGATTTTCCGCCGATGCAGGCGTTTCGGAAGCCCTGCCCCTTGAAATGAGCGATATAATCGGTCATAGCTGGGGTTATGTAAACGGCGATACAATAAACCGTTCAAGCACGGAACTTATCCATCTTCTTGTAAAAGCTGCCGGACTGGGCTCCAATTTATTGCTCAATACAGGCCCTACGGCAGAGGGGGAGATAAGGCCTGCTCACCGGCAGCGTCTTCTGGAGATGGGATGCTGGCTGAATACATACGGAAATACGATTTATGGAACACACAGAAGCTGGATGAAGCCTGCTGACTGGGGGGTTGCCGTCGAAAAAGGGGATACTGTATTTCTTCATATAATTGATCCCTCCGGACTGGGGGATCAGCTTCTCCTCACAGGATTTCCCTACAAGGCAGAAAAAGCATACTGGTTTGGCTCAGGAAAGCCCGTACCTTTCGCATCTGGCAAAGACGGCAGGGAGCTCAGACTAAAGCTTGCACACCTGGAAAGGAACGATATAGACCAGATTATAGTACTGAAAGTTTCAGCACGATAGCTTTACAGGCAGGATGATGTGCACCGCGATTTTGCAATTGATTTTAAAATGTTCAGATGAAAAAATTATCGTGTAAGGGATCAGGACGGATCCTGTTCCGGTTGAGTCATTATGCAATTTTAAGCCGGTCCCTGGCGCTTTTGTTATTCGCCTCCGTATTGCCGGCCGGAAAGTTGTTTGCCCAGGTTGTCACCGAAACCCCCGGGAAGGATGAATTCCGCTGGCTCAACACCGCGAGGATCTTTCTTATAGATGCCTATCAGCCTCCATTTGCCCCTAAGCTCGAATTTGATGCAGAAAAGCTTGCGCAGACCATGCAGGAGATGCATGTCAATGTCGTACGCATGTCAACGATGGGGAAATATGCCACAATCCAGGGGATAAGGTTTTCCACCCACCCCGACCAGGGAAAGCGTGACCTCCTGTCTGAGATGATAGCTGCTGCAAAACCCAGGGGGATAAAGGTTATTCCCTATATCTCCACAGGGCACAAGCTGGCCTGGTCGATCGTGACACGCGATTATCCCGGTTATGCACAGCGCACAAAACCGGGTGGCGGGCCTGCCGTCGATCACATGTATGTAGGGGAGAATATGGGCGCAGTGTGCTGGAACACCTCATATCGCCAGGCATATTTCGACTATGTCACACACGTGGTAAGGGACTACGACATTGATGGTATATACTTCGACTCGTGGATGCCATTTTATTTCTGGCAGGGGAAACAGGTCTGCTACTGCAAGGGGTGTGTTGAAGGATTCAAAAAAGCCACAGGGCTTGATCTTCCATGGCACGAGAAAGATTCGGATTATACAGACGCTGACCTCAAGGCAATAGACAGCTATCACCAGTGGTACAGGGAGGAGCTTATCGGTGTGCTGAGGGAGGTAAGGAGAATTGTAAAGTCGTATAAGGATATCCCGCTGATATACAATATAAATAACCCCGAAAAGATCGTGAGGGAAGATCCGAGGGTTATAGCTGCAATGGATGCATTTCTCTATGAAAGGGGTGAATCGATGCTGGAGCGGGCCGAAGGGGTCAGCCTGGCAAAAACCCTAGGCATAAAGGTTATGCCCTACATAGGGGGGTATGATAACTGGCCGCGGCTGGCAGGCAACAAGCTCGACGCCCAGCAGGAGATCTTTACTACCCTGATGTTCGGCGGAGCGCCGATAATTTCACAGCCCTACCCCTTCATCGATGATACTGTTAACAGGAAGTTTGTATCCTGGCCCTTCAGTATAATTGGCAATAACGAGGAGCTTTTCAGCTCTGTCACAAGCGTGCCCTATGCAGCTGTGATATACGATTTCTATGACCCTCCCGGACATGCAAGGGAGAACTGGTGGTGGAAGGCTGACGTACGTTCATCCACGCTGGGGGCATTCGCAGCCTGCCTTTACGGCCATGTCCAGGTAACCTCGGCCATGCGGGCATTGCTTGACGATCCCGGGAAGCTTTCCCGGTACAGTGTAGTCTATCTTGCCGACAATGTATACCTTACCGACAATCAGATAAGCAATTTAAGGCAATTTGTCCTGAACGGAGGAGGACTGATAGTAAGTTATGCAACCTCCCTCTACAACAGGGAAGGGGAACGCCAGGCCGCTTTTGCCCTCCGGGATCTGATCAGGGTCCGTCCCATCCCGCTCCCTGAGCCGCTCCAAACATACCAGGCCATGATAGGAGGCCCGAACGACCTCTACTACCTTAAGAGGGAAGATGCAGCAATTCCTGGACCTGAATGGGACGGCAGGCTTGTTCCCCTATGGTACTACGAACCGGTGGAAGTGCTGAAGGGTGGAAAGGTAATTATGGACATAGTCACAGGCGACGACAGGCGGCCTGTTTTGCCTGGCATAGTGTTGTCCGAAGCAGGAAAGGGAAAAATAATTTATTCGTGCTCATCGCTCGAAAGCCTTTATTACAGCAATGGCAACCCCATATTAAAGGATCTGATCCTAAGCCTGATACAGGGTGTATCAGCCACTCCGGCACCCTATACTGTCGATGCACCGGCCACAATGATCACAAATCTCTCCGTTTCAGGAAATAAATATCTTTTCCAGATGACTGACTGGACCGGCAATAAATTTGAGAAGACCCATGTAATTGAGGATTACATTGCCCCGGTTAAGGATGTAACAGTAAGGTTTCCTGTTCCTTCGGGAGCCAGGGTTGAGAAGGTCAGAAGCCTCACCGGTCATCCGTTAACTTCAGGCACATCAGATGGCGTACTTAATATCAGTCTGCCTGAAGCTGATGCGTGGGAAGGGATCGAAATAACTCTGAACCGATGAATTACACAGACACTAATCTTTGAAAACAGATAAACGTCAATGGGAAGACTTACAGGGAAAAATGCAATCGTCACAGGAACATCGCAAGGTATAGGGGCTGCCGTCTCAAAAGCCCTGATAGAGGAAGGATGCAATATCTGCATGCATTATTTTCACTCGAAGGAAGAGCCGGAAAGGCTGAAAAAGCTGGCACAATCGCTGAATCAGAAGGCAATATGCGTAAAGGCAGATCTCACCGAGGAAGAAGAAGCTGTAAGATGCATCAGGGAAGGGGCTGCCTTTCTTGGCACGGTAGACGTGCTTGTGAACAATTCGGGCGGACTCGTGCAGAGAAGGTTCCTGGCAGCAATCGACAGCGATTACTGGCAGAGGGTAATTGACATCAACCTGAAGACAATGATGCTTGTTACGCGGGAGGCTTTGCCCCATCTTAACACGGCTGAAGGAGCCTCGGTTATTAATATTGCCTCACTGGCGGGAAGGGGGGGTGGACATCCGGGCTCGCTTGTCTATGCGGCTACCAAGGGGGCCATGCTTACATGGAGCAGGGCCCTGGCAAGGGAGCTTGCAGACAGGGGTATCAGGGTGAATTCCGTTGCACCAGGGTTCATTGAGGGTACGGCATTTCATGACACCTTCACAACACCTGAGTCTGCTGCCGGCACCATCAGGGCCATACCGCTGGGCAGGGCCGGCCGTCCTGAGGATGTTGCCAGGGCAGTAGTATTCCTTGCATCCGAATATGACGGATTCATTACGGGTGAGACCCTCGATGTTAACGGAGGTGTCTACTTTGGCTGAAAGCGCCTGATGAACCGGATCCCGATGATAAGAGGCAATAATCACAAAAACATCTCAGATGGTGAATGACAAGCCATCGAGAATGCGGTGGATGATGATCAGCTTTGCGCTGGCAGCCACCATTCTCAATTATGTTCACCGGTTGTCGTTTGTTTACCTGTCTGCCAATGGCTATCTGAGGGGGCTGATTCCCGATGATTCATTCGGTTATATTGCAACATGCTTCTTTATTGCCTACCTGATCTCAAATGGAGTCTCCGGTTTTGTGATCGATAAACTGGGTACACGCCTGGGATATTCTCTTTGCATGGCTTTCTGGACCACAGCCGGTATATTGCATGCCATTGCCAGATCGCCATTCCAGTTCGGCATATTCCGCTTTATGCTCGGCCTTGGGGAGGCGGGCAACTGGCCGGCAGCCATCAAGCTGACAAGCGAGTGGTTTCCCCCCGAGGAAAGGTCAACGGCTTCAGGCATTTTCAACAGCGGGGCAGCTGCGGGAGCCGTTATTTCTCCGTTGCTCATTGCATGGCTCGGCACAACATTTGGCTGGCAGGTCTCTTTTCTTGTTATCGGTGTTCTCGGGTACCTGTGGCTGGCCTTGTTCTGGTTCACATACTTTACCCCGGAGAAAATGTTAAAGGAGGCGAAAGCCAGAACTCTTCCTCCAGTCAAGTTACTGAAAAACAAATTCGTGCTTAATCTTACACTTGCAAAAGTCTTTATTGATCCGGTATGGTACTTCATTACATTCTGGATTGGCAGGTACCTTGCTGACACCTATGGCTGGGATCTTGCAAAAATAGGCTGGTTCGCGATATTCCCCTTCCTCGTTGCAGATATTGGAAATATCCTCGGCGGCCTGTTTACACAAATTATTATAAAAAAAGGGGTTCCCGTTCCAAAGGCCAGGAAGACAGGTGCAGCAATTTTCGGTTCGGTTATGGCACTTTCCATGCTTTTAGGTCCGCTGCTAATAACAGGACCACTTTCAGCTTTATCTGTCCTGGCACTGGCAGGCTTCGGGTATGCCTCCCTTTCTGCAAACCTTCTGGCCTTTCCGGCGGATGTGGTGCCGCTGAGCGCCACAGCCTCGGTATGGGGAATAGCCAGTGTCGGATCGGGCCTTGGCGGTGCAGTATTCCAGTCGCTCTCGGGTATTGCAGTGAAGAATCTTGCAAAACGATTCAATTATGCAGTGGCTTATAACTTTGTTTTTATAGGGTACGGTGTTATAGCCCTGATAGGTGTGGCGATAGTGCTCTTCCTTACAGGCCCCCTGGTGCGGAACAAGGAAATGCAGGAATATGCCGGGATACAACTATCATAACTATAAATCTTCCCTTTCTGATTAAATTTTTATAATTTCAGACACGAAAAAATACTGATTTTAAAATTATATTATGAGCAGAATAATTGTGATAGGAAGCTCGAATACCGACATGGTTATCAAGTCAAAAAAACTGCCTGTCCCCGGTGAGACAATTCTGGGAGGCACCTTTCTGATGAACCCCGGTGGCAAGGGGGCCAACCAGGCCGTGGCTGCGGCAAGGCTTAACGGAAAGGTTATCTTTGTGGCAAAAACAGGCAATGACATTTTCGGATCTGAGGCAAAACAGCTTTTCGACAGGGAGAATATCGATACGAGGTACCTTATCAGCGATCCCGATAATCCGTCAGGAGTTGCCCTTATAAATGTGGATGATAACGGTGAAAACTCAATTGTCGTGGCCTCAGGCTCAAATGCTGCACTTACAGCCTATGACATTGATGAAGAGGTTTTTAAAACAGGAAAGGATGATATTCTTCTTATGCAGCTCGAAATACCTGTGGGGACAGTTGAATATGCTGCCCAGAAAGCTGCTGCAAGGGGAAGCCGCGTAATACTCAATCCGGCGCCGGCAAGGCAGTTGTCAGATGATCTGATGGCCTGCCTTCATATGATCATTCCCAATGAAACGGAGGCTGAAATACTGACCGGTATTAAAGTGACAAACATTGAAACTGCAGAAAAGGCTGCCAGGAAACTCCATGCCAGGGGGGCAAAAAATGTTGTGATCACCCTTGGGGGCACCGGAGCTTTTCTTTTTACAGGCGATGTTTCAGGAATTATACCGGTTGTGCCTGTAAAAGCTATCGACACTACTGCTGCAGGGGATGTATTCTGCGGGGCCCTTGCAGTTGCATTATCCGAAGGAAAGAATGCCTCTGAGGCGGTGGCCTTTGCAAACAAGGCTGCAGCTATCTCTGTAACAAGGATGGGAGCTCAGGCTTCAGCTCCTTACAGAAAAGAAATCAGCAGCTGAATCCCCTGGAGGGAACCTGCGAGCCCCTGGGAATAAAAGGTAAAGGCTTAAGTCTTAATAATATATACAATATCAAATAACTGCTATTCAATGAAACAGATCACAGCATTACTGATCGCAATCCTGCTCATTACAGCCTGCTCCAATCAGCCGAAAGAGGCTGTCAATAAACCTGTAAAGATTATCTTCGACACCGATCTCGGACCCGATTACGATGATGTGGGCGCGCTTGCATTCCTGCACGCGATGGCTGACAGCGGCAGGGCTGAGATTCTCGCGACACTGGCCTCCAACAAGCATGAGCTTGTAGCCCCCTCGATAGATGTCATAAATACATATTTCGGCAGGCCTGACATTCCCGTGGGTGCCCCGAAGACAGCTGGTGTCAGCATCAATTCGCCATATCACTGGGCAGATACGATCATTGCCCGCTATCCTCATAGAATCAATTCAACTTCCGAAGTCCCCGATGCTGTTGGAATATACAGGCAGATCCTTGGTTCCCGGCCCGACAGCAGCGTGACAATAGTGACAGTCGGCTTTCTTACAAATATCTGCAATCTCCTGAAGTCTGAGCCCGATAATTTCTC
Organism: uncultured Bacteroidales bacterium; assembly: GCA_963756885.1. Classification (GTDB taxonomy): domain Bacteria; phylum Bacteroidota; class Bacteroidia; order Bacteroidales; family VadinHA17; genus LD21. The sequence continues at coordinate 663,718 of CAVWPG010000016.1, read as the reverse complement.
TTCTCTTTCAGGCAGGGAGCTTGTTGCAAGAAAAGTGAAGGTGCTCGTTTCCATGGCAGGAAGGTTTCCGGAAGGGAGGGAGTTCAATGTCTTTATGGATTCAGTCGCATCACAGTATGTGTTTTCGAACTGGCCGGGGAAAATAATTTTTACCGGCTGGGAGATAGGGTCTGAAATACATACAGGGCTGAGACTGATAAATTCGGCTATCGGGAACAGCCCTGTGAAGGATGTCTTCAGGATATCGATACCCATGTCCGAGGAGGACAGGAATGGCAGGATGAGCTGGGATGAAACTGCGGCGCTGATTGGCGTTTATGGCACTGATGGCTTTTTCGATACGGTGAGGGGCAGGATCATAGTAAATCCTGACGGAAGCAACAGCTGGCAAAATATTCCTGACGGAAAACAGGCTTACGCAGTGAAGAAAATGGATTTCACCCGGATCGGCAATTTTATCGAGGACAGAATGATGCATCAGCCTCCGGGGAGGTCCAGGTGATAATCCGATACCTATAATTATTTCAAAACCGGCTTTAATTTACTATTATTACAGAACTTTTTAACCTGTAAATACAGAACTAAACTCTACGAACAATGGCAAAATATAACCTTACGCCGGTCGATGTGCCACCGGTAAAAACCAGGTACAGAAGGATAAGGACCAAGCTGCCCGTTCCTGAATCTGCAGGGATCTTCAAGGCCCTCGAAGAGTCCGAACCTGTTTCGATGATGGGCCAGCCTCCGGTAATATGGGATAAAGCGGAAGGCTTTCAGATCTATGACAAATGGGGGAACAAATGGATCGACTGGTCTTCGGGTGTCCTGATCACCAATGCCGGACACGGTCGTGCTGAGATCATAAATGCCATAAGGGACCTGCTTGACAGGAAGCTCCTTGCCACTTATGTGTTTATTCATGAGAAGCGTGCCGAGCTGACCAAAATGCTGCAGGCTATCTCTCCTGATCCTTCCGGATACCTTGTCTTTCTCCTCAGCACGGGCAGCGAGGCAACCGAAAACTGCATAAAGCTGGCAAAAACATACGCCATAGAAAAATATGGCCCACGGAGGAAGTATTTCATCTCCTTCAGCAATGCCTTTCATGGCCGCACAATGGGGGCCCAGCTTGCCGGCGGCAATGACAGGCAGAAAACATGGATCGTAGATGAAGGCAAAACGTTTGTCCAGGTGCCCTTCCCCGACGGCTACAAGAACGAGGATACTTCATTCGGTCTGTTTCTGTCGACGCTGGAGGAAAAAGGCATCAAACCGGATGAGATTGCAGGTGTAATGACAGAATCGTACCAGGGTGTCGGACCTGATTTCCTCCCTGTGGAATATGCAGTAAAGCTTGCCGAATTCTGCCGGAAGCATGATATCGTCACGATCTTCGATGAAGTTCAGGCCGGATTCGGAAGAACCGGAAAGATGTTTTGCTATGAGCATTATGGCATTACCCCGGACCTTATAGCATGCGGAAAGGGGATCTCATCATCACTGCCGATCTCGGCGGTGATCGGCAGGAAGGAAATAATGAGCCTTTATTCACCGGGATCCATGACTTCAACTCACTCCGGAAGTCCTCTGCCTGTAGTAGCAGCGGTTGAAAGCCTGAAGATCATCCTGAAGGAGAAGCTCGTTGAAAATGCAGCCAGGCTCGGAGAAATCCTGATCCCTGAGCTTACCCGCATAAGAAACAAATATCCCGACATACTCGGATGCATCCAGGGAAAGGGGCTGGTAGCAGGGATACAGGTTGTAAGGAAGGGGACAAAGATCCCCGATTCGGAAATGGCACAGAGGATAAATGAAAAATGCTTCCATAAGGGATTGCTTATGTTCGCACCTGTCGGAATAGCCGGCGAATGCCTGAAAATCGCACCTCCCCTTGTTACAACAGAGGAAGCCCTGAGGGAAGGGATAGGTGTATTCGAGGAGGCATGCGATGAAATTCTTGGTAAATAAACAATTCTCAATTTTCTGACGGATGAGAAGTCTTGACACTGTTATAATCGGAGGGGGTATGATCACAAACGATCTTCTGCTCCCTTCCATATATCATTTGCAGCGGACCGGGCATATAAACAGCATAAAAGTATGTGCCCTGGACTCCGCACCGCTGAAAGCGCTGAAAAACAATCCGGAGATCAGCGAGGCGTTTCCCGGTCAGGATTTCGAAGCCTGGCCTTCCCTGACCCGTCCGGCGGATGAAAAAGATCCGGAATTGTACAGAAAGGTTCTTTCGGAGATGAAGCCAAGGCAGCTCGTTATCGTGGCCATGCCCGATCAGCTGCATTACCAGGTTGTAACTGATGCTCTGGCAAATAATCAGCATATTCTTTGTGTAAAGCCTTTAGTACTTAAATATGAACAGGCTGCCGAAATAGAGAAGATAGCGCATGAAAAGGGATTGTTCGTTGGGATCGAATATCACAAGCGCTTCGACCGCAGGTCGCTGATGGCAAAGAGAAGCGTTGCACTGAACCACTTCGGCGAGTTTGTCATGGGCGAAGCGAAGCTCATCGAACCCTATTATTACCGCTCCTCAAATTTCCAGAACTGGTTTACCTGTGACAAAACGGATCCGTTCGTGTATATAGGTTGTCACTATGTTGATCTTGTATACTTTATAACGGGGCTAAAGCCTGTGAGCGTATCCGTTGCAGGCATAAAGGGGAGATTTCCCAACGGGAATGAGGGATATATGTGGGCGCAGGGAAGGGTGCGCTTTGAAAACGGTGCGGTTCTTTCAGTTATCGATGGTCTCGGATATCCTGATGACGGAGCGGGAAGCAATGATCAGAGCCTTCAGATGTTCTTCGAGGGAAACGGAAAAACAGGCATGATCAAGCACAATGATCAGTTCAGGGGAGTCGAACATTCGTATCTTGAAGGGTTAGGGCCCGGAGGCACGAATTTTAATTATGTAAGCCCCGATTTTTACAAGCTTGTCCCATGGGAAGGACCAGGATATAAACCAGTCGGGTATGGTTTTGAGTCTGTCGCTGCTTCAGTTGTGATGGCATGTCAGATAGAGGAGGCTGTTCAGGGCATGAATGAGACCCAATCACTGAAAAAAAGAAGGGAAATTATAGCCGATACCGACAGCAAGGGCATTATTGCTACACCGGCCAACAGCTATATAAACGAACTGGTTGTCGAGGCAGCCCGTATTTCAATATTGGAAGACGGTGAAAATGTGGATATAGTTTACGGTGACAGGCCCCATGTAGAGGTACGCGCCAGGTCAAAATAGAAGCTCGGGCCTGTTCCTGCACAGGAAATCCAATGAAATATATAAGTAAATAATAATCTTATTGTTATGAAAAAGACGTCGCTATTAATTTCTTTATCAGCAATTATCCTCATTGCCCTCTCATGCACAAACTCCCCCGCCGGGTTCAGGAGCATCACCCCGGAAGTCCTGAAAGACAAGATTGCAGGAGGCTGGGCCGGTAAAATGATCGGAGTGACTTATGGCGCTCCCACGGAGTTTCGATCAACAGGCGTCATAAATGAAAATCCTATCAACTGGAGCCCGTCAGATATCAGGGGAAGCATGTGGCAGGATGATATTTATGTTCAGCTTACTTTCCTGATGTCGATGGATAAATACGGCATGGATGCCCCTGCCAGGAAATTTCAGGAGATGTTCGCCAAAGCCGGGTACCCACTATGGCATGCAAACATGCAGGCAAGGAAAAACTATTACGACAGCATTTTTGCTCCGCTCTCCGGCAGTCCGGAATATAACATACATGCCGATGATATAGACTTCCAGATCGAGGCCGACTATATTGGTTTCATGTGCCCGGGAATGCCCCGTACTGCAACCGGAATAGCTGACAAGATAGGTCATATAATGAACTATGGCGACGGGGTATTCGGGGGGATCTTCGTAGCGGCTCTATATTCCGAAGCCTTTTTCGACAACGACATAGAGAAGATCATAGAAAAGGCGCTCAAATCGATACCTGAGGAAAGCGACTATTCAAAAATAGTGAATGATGTTATCAGGCTACACAGACAGTACCCGTCCGACTGGAAGGCCTCATGGAAGGAGCTCGAAGGTAAATGGGGCGACGTGGACATCTGCGGTGCCGGCATTCCCTTCAATATCGATGCAAAGCTTAACGGGGCATACATAGTAATGGGGCTTCTCTATGGCGAAGGCGACCCGATGAAAACACTCGAAATAACTACAAGGTGCGGCCAGGATTCAGACTGCAATCCTTCGAATGCCATGGCAGTTCTCGGAGTGATCAAAGGGTTCAGCGGCCTCCCGGAGAATATGCGCCAGGGAGTGACTGCCATGGGCGATTCCCTTTTTATAAATACAACCTATTCATTCAATACGGCTGTTGCTGCTACCGATAAGTATGCACGGGACCTGATTGTCAAGGACGGGGGAAAAGTGACCCCGGGCAGGATCATGGTCAGGCTCCAGGACCCCCTCCCTCCCAGCAATGAAGTCTCATTCCCCAATGTTGTTTTTGACAGGATCGTCTCTGCATTCGATAACAACGGATGGAAATTCAAGGGTAAGTGGAGTGCCAGGGAGATTCCGGAGGGGCAGGATAAGAAGATGGTCAGGCAGGCGATGTACAGTGAAAAGGCTGGCGATGAGGTTGAGATACCCTTTTCAGGCACCGGCATCTCAATTACAGGCAACTGGTTCGCTGATGGCGGCCTGGCCAACGTCTACGTGGACGGCACCCTGAACCGGACTATTGATACATATTATAACTTTGCAAACCAGCAGCATACGGAAAGCATCTGGCATGTACTGAATCTGGAGCCGGGCGATCATACAGTAAGGATTGTGGTAAAGGGTGAGAAGAGACCGGAATCGGCCGGAACAAGGGTATATATTGTTTCGGCTACAATATTCAGGACAGGTCCGAAAAAGGATGAATCATACAAATTTTCATTTGAAAAGTAAATGCATGGAAATTGATAGGCACCTTCATCCCCTCAATGACGTAAATGCAAATTCAGCTGACCTATAACATCCCCCTTCCCCCCTTCAAAGGGGGAATCGGAAACTCGCAACCTTAAACCCTGAGCCCTGAACTTTTATCTTTTATCTTTTGCCTTTTGTCTTTTGTCTTTTGTCTTTTATCTTTTATCTTTTGTCTTTTGTCTTTTGTCTTTTGTCTTTTGTCTTTTGTCTTTTGTCTTTTATCTTTTGTCTTTTATCTTTTATCTTTTATCTTTTATCTTAAAATCTATGTTTATACCACAAAGTTATCCGCTCGCCATCATTCTGTGTTTTGTTACAATGCTTTGCTGGGGCTCATGGGGTAATACCCAGAAGCTTGCAGGAAAATCATGGCGGTTCGAACTTTTCTACTGGGACTATGTCCTGGGCATTCTCCTCTTCTCGGTCCTCCTTGGTTTCACGCTCGGAAGCCATGGCGAGGCCGGCAGGGGATTTCTGGAAGACATAAGACAGGCAGATACCGGCAACATGCGGAATGCATTTCTTGGGGGGGTTGTTTTCAATGCCTCCAATATCCTGCTGGTTGCCGCCATGTCGATAGCGGGAATGGCTGTAGCTTTCCCTGTAGGAGTAGGCATTGCGCTGGCCCTCGGGGTTGTGGTCAACTATGTTTTCGCCCCGCAGGGGAATGCTCTCTGGCTATTCCTGGGAGTTGCATTCATAGTTGCAGCAATAATCACCGATGCACTGGCATATAAGAAGCACAGCAGCTCATTGAGGAAAGTTTCGGGGAAGGGAATATTGCTTTCAGCGGGGGCAGGCATTCTCATGTCGCTTTTTTACAGATTTGTTGCAAGCTCAATGGCTGTAAACTTTGCAATGCCAGAGGCAGGTAAGCTCACTCCCTACTCTGCGATCTTCTTTTTCGCAACAGGTGTAGTTATAAGCAACCTGTTGTTCAATTACATCATAATGAAGAAACCCTTCGAAGGAGAGCCGCTCTCCTTCCGGGATTATTCAAACGGGACTTTGGGGATGCATCTTACGGGCATTCTGGGAGGGATTATCTGGAACACGGGGATGGCCATGAGCATCCTTGCATCGGGCAGGGCCGGATTTGCAATTTCATATGGCCTGGGACAGGGAGCTACCCTCATCGCAGCCTTATGGGGCGTGTTCATCTGGAAGGAATTCAAGGGGGCATCCAGGGCTGTCAACACTCTGATCCTCCTGATGTTCCTTGCCTATCTTGTGGGGCTGGCCCTGCTTGTCTATGCAGGAGCCTGACTACATAAGGTCTTTTTCAAGCGCCTCCTTATCGAATTTAAATCCCTCGCCGAGAAATTCAATTATCCTGGAAGTATCGGCATAGGCATTCCCAAGGCAGGTGGATGCGCCAGGTGACGGAGTAATATTGAAAATAATATTGTCCCCCGTGAGCTTTGCTTCACCCATCTCAAGCTTTCTTGTCGTATTGTTCACTATCTGTGGCCTGGTTCCTCCTATTCCCCTGGCAAACCGGAGCTCGTTCAGTTTAATGGATGGCACGATTTTTCTTATCTGCCTTATAAACAATCGCCTTCCCAGTACCGGAAGATCATACAGGAAATTGACAAAGATATAGCTGAACAGCACCTTGTCGAATATAATATTCAGAAGGCTGATCACAGGATTTATTCCTATCCCGAATGTTTTCCAGTACTCTGTAAATGTTGACCAGTTATGCCTTTCTAGCTGAAAGATCGGTTTGGCAGTCGGACCAAACCTGGTCACATCGGAATTGTGCACCTCCGGATCACCGTGTATGGCAGCAAATGGAAGCTTGGGGACCTGTATCGTATATACCTTTCCGTTGAGCACCTTGGGGGCAGTGTAAAAGCTTCCTGCCATGGAAAGGACCGATAGATTTTTGCCGTAGCCAAGGGATTTTGCGTACATAAGGCTGTGCCCGCCTGCGGCAAACACGACAACTTTTGCAGTCAGCTCACCCTTGTTTGTAGTGATAATGTAATTATCGCCGTTTTTTACGATCTTCTCCAGCTTTGTATCGAGATTGATTCCAAGGATTGGGTTCTCCCTGAGGGCATTATTTATGAACGAATGGCAAAGCTGCTTAAAATCTACAGTATATCCATCCTTTGTGACAAGGGCCAGGATCTCCTGGTCCGGTTCCCTTCCTTCGAGTATCCTTGGTTCTATCTCTCCTATTTCAGCCTTTTCAATCATTCTAAGGTTGGGAAAGAGCTCCCTGAATGCGGGGTATCTGTCCCTCAGCTCCCGCACCTGGTGAGTGCCCACCGCAAGAACCATTTTTGAGTACCTGCTGAATATCTGCAGCTCATTGTTTTTTGATTTCTCGGTTTCGACATATTTCATAACCATGTCGGCCATCCTCTTGACACTTTTAGCCTTTTCCAGCGAATAGTTGGTTTCAATATCGCCGAAATGAAGGGTCTGGCTGTTATTGTACGAGGCGGAATTCACAAGCCCGAAGTCGGAATACTTTTCTATCAATCCTATGTTTTTGATATTGGTATATTTACTCAGGGTATAGAGAAGTGCCGTTCCCGTTACACCTCCGCCAACTATAAGCACATCGTATCCGGTATCTGACTGGTTCATATAATTTATATTAGTTCGCGTTCATCCATGGGTATATAATCATGCTTGCCATAAACATTCTTGAATGCGGGCCTGATAAGCCTTTTCGCACTGAAGGTCAGCTCTTCTATCCTGTGGGTGCACCATCCTGCAACCCTGGCAACCGCAAACAAAGGTGTATACAGCTCCTTTGGTATGTCAAGGCAGGCATAGACGAAACCGGAATAAAAGTCGACATTTATGCACACAACCTTTGTCGACTTTTCACCCTTGAATACCCTGAAGACCTCAGGGGTGATTCTTTCAACGAGTGCATACAGCTCAAACTCATCGAGCCGTCCCTTTTCAATCGCAAGCTCCCTGGCCTTTGTTTTGAGAATACCTGCCCGCGGGTCGGATATTGTATATACAGCATGTCCTATTCCATAAATTTTGCCAGACATGTCGTTGGCTTTCCTATTGAGTATTTTCAAAAGGTATTCCTCCACCTCCTTTTCACTGGTCCAGTCCTTTACATGTGCCTTCAGGTTTTCCATCATCTCCAGCACCCTCACATTGGCACCACCGTGGAGCGGTCCTTTCAGTGAACCGATCGCAGATGTCACAGATGAGTAGATATCTGTTTCAGAGGAGCTTGTAACCCTCATTGTAAAGGTTGAATTATTTCCGCCTCCGTGTTCCGCATGCAGCACGAGCAAAAGATCGAGCAGGTCGGCTTCAAGCTTGGTGAAACCGGTGCAATCGCCCTTTATAAGGTAAAGGAAGTTCTCTGCCGTGGTCATGTTTATCTGCGGATGGCGGATGGAAAGCGTTTTCCATTGATACAAATGACGCAGGGCCTGATAGGAATAGGCAACTATTGTGGGAAATTTTGCCATTATATTCATCGACTGCATGATCATATTGTCGAGGCTGATGTCATCAGGATTTTCGTCGAGAGTATATAGCCCGAGCACAGACCTGGCAAGAATATTGAGCACATCCTTGCCCTTCATTGAGAGTATCATATCCTTTACGAAATCATCAGGCAACGAGCGCAGGGAAGCCATATGCCCTGAAAACTCCTTTAGCTGCTCCATCGTCGGCAGATGTCCGGTCAGCAAGAGGTAAACAGTCTCATCAAAACCGTGCCTGTCTTCCTTCTGAAACCCATGGGTTATATCCTCGATATCTATTCCTCTGTAGAGCAGCCTTCCAGGGATAGCGATCACTTTCCCATCCTCTTTCTTGTAACCCACGACATCGCCAATATTCGTAAGTCCAACCAGAACTCCTGTTCCATCCTTGTTTCTCAGGCCACGTTTTACATCAAACTGCTCAAACAATTCATTATCAATCTGGCATGATGCTTTAACTTGTTTTTCCAGATCTGAAAAAAAGCTCTTGTCGGTCATAAAAATTGTATTAATAATTTTATATCTAAAGGTTTGAGATTATGGAATCGGCAAATTCAGAGGTCCTGAGAAGGGTTGCATTCTCCATTAATCTGTGAAAATCGTAGGTGACCTTTTTGCTCTGTATTGATTTTTCGAGGCCTGAATAGATACTTTGCGTAACTTCAGTCCATCCAAGATAATCGAACATAAGGGCCCCGGAAAGAATTACAGAACCAGGATTGACCTTATCCTGATCAGCATATTTGGGAGCTGTTCCGTGGGTTGCCTCAAATATTGCGTGACCTGTTTCAAAATTTATATTAGCTCCGGGCGCAATGCCAATGCCTCCCACAATCGCTGCGAGGGCATCTGAAATATAATCGCCGTTAAGGTTGAGGGTGGCTATCACCGAATATTCTGACGGACGGGTGAGTATCTGCTGAAGGAATGCATCGGCAATTACATCCTTTATTATCACCTTTCCTTCCCTTTCTGCCTGTGCCTGGATTTTGTCAGCCGCCCCGGTCCCCTGATTTTCGGCGATCTTCCTGTGCTGCGGCCAGGTGAAGACCTGACCGGCAAATTCCCTTTCAGCCAGGGCATATCCCCATTTCATGAATGATCCTTCAGTAAACTTCATTATATTTCCTTTATGGACAAGAGTTACTGAAGGGAGCTTCTTCTCAATCGCAAATTTTATTGCCTGTCGTATCAGCCTTTCCGAGCCTTCAACAGATACCGGTTTGATGCCTATTGATGAGGTGGCGGGAAAACGGATCGACTTTACTCCCATTTCTTCGATCAGGAATTTTTTAATCCTATCCGTCTCTGGTTTTCCGTTCATGAATTCTATCCCGGCATATATATCCTCGGTATTTTCACGGAAAATATGCATATCTACCTTTTCGGGTTGTTTCACAGGGCTTGGAACACCTTTAAAATACCTGACCGGCCTGTAGCATGTATACAGATCGAGAACCTGGCGCAAGGCAACATTAAGCGATCTCATACCTTCTCCCACCGGAGTCGTCAGGGGTCCCTTTATCCCCACCAGGTAATCCCTGAAAACTGCAAGTGTTTCGTCCGGCAGCCACGTACCGGTAAGCTTAAAAGCCTTCTCCCCTGCCAGCACCTCTTTCCATTCAACCTTTCTCTTTCCATTGTAGACCTTATTTACAGCGGCATCAAAAACTCTTACCGAAGCTCTCCAGATATCGGGGCCGGTACCGTCTCCCTCGATAAAGGGGATAACAGGATTGTCAGGAACGTTTAATTTGCCACCGGCCATTTTGATTTTTTCAGGTGTCATACTCTTAAAATTATTTTTTTAATTAATAAACTCTTCCCGGCACTGATTCAACTGTTTGATTTTCTGATAAGATTAAGAGCGCTTCCTGCCCTGAACCATGCTATCTGGGCCTTGTTGTACGAATGCTTCGCCCCAATGGTCTCACTACTGCCGTCAGAGTGGTGCAGCACTACAGTTATCATTTTCCCCGGGGCAAATTCTGAAAGACCCGAAATATCAAATTTGTCGTCCTCCCTGATCTTTTCATAATCAGCCTTGTCTGAAAAGGTCAGGGTGAGGATGCCCTGCTTCTTGAGGTTTGTTTCATGGATCCTGGCAAAGGATTTTACGATCACTGCCCTCACGTTCAGGTACCTGGGTTCCATAGCAGCATGTTCACGCGATGATCCCTCCCCGAAATTTTCCTCGCCGGCAACTACGGAACCTGTACCGGCTGACTTATAGGCTTTGCCCACAGCTGGCACCGTGTCATACTGGCGTGTTTGCTGGTTGAGTATCAGATTCGTCTTGCCGTTGAAGGCATTGACAGCTCCGATCATGTAGTTGCCCGAGATATTTTCGAGGTGTCCCCTGTATTTCAGCCAGACCCCGGCCATCGATATATGGTCGGTTGTACATTTGCCCCTGGCTTTGATAAGGAGAGGAAGTCCTTTAAAATCCCTGCCGTCCCATTCCTGGAAGGGGGTCAGTGACTGGAGTCTGTCCGATCCTTCTGCTATGGCGATAGGGATATCGCTGCCATCCTTGTCAGGTTCCTGGTACCCGTTGCCCTGTGCTCCGAAACCGCTCACAGGCAGTTCGTAGCCTGAAGGCTCTGCCAGCATAAGCTCCCTCCCTTCAGCATCAGGCAGTGTATCGGTTACAGGATTAAAGGTAAGCTTTCCCGAGATGGCGATAGCGGTTACGATCTCCGGTGACGCCACAAAGGCATATGTATTCGGGTTTCCGTCTGTGCGCTTTGCAAAATTCCTGTTGAAGGAGTGTATTACAGTATTTACAGGCTGCTTGTCGGCTCCCTTCCTGTCCCACTGCCCTATGCACGGACCGCATGCATTAGCATAAACCTCTCCCCCTATTTTTTTGAAGAGGTCCAGGTAGCCGTCCCGCTCGGTTATGAAGCGTATCTGTTCGGATCCTGGGGTGATTTTGAACTCCGATCTGGCTGACAGCTTAAGCTCAAGGGCATTTTTTGCCACCGATGCAGCCCTTGAAATATCCTCATAGGATGAATTGGTACATGACCCTATAAGGCCGACCTCTACATTTACAGGCCATCCGTTCTTTTCGGCAGCTGCCTTCATTTTTGATATCGGAGTTGCAACATCAGGCGAGAAGGGACCATTAATGTAAGGTTCCAGCTCGCTGAGGTTTATTTCGATAAACTGGTCATAATGGCTCGCAGGGTCGGCAATAACCTCAGCATCGGAGGAAAGATGCTCCCTCATCTGGCCAGCCAGGCCGGCCACCTCTTTTCTTCCTGTCGCCGTAAGGTAGCGTTCCATTGAGCCGTCGTAGGCAAAAATGGAACAGGTTGCCCCGATCTCGGCGCCCATATTGCAAATGGTTGCCTTTCCAGTGCAGGACAGAGATTCTGCCCCCTCCCCGAAATACTCAACAATTGATCCTGTTCCGCCGTTGACAGTAAGCAGCCCGGCCACCTTCAGAATAATATCCTTGGGAGAGGTCCATCCATTTAGCTTGCCGGTCAGCCTGATGCCGATAAGCCTGGGAAGCTTAAGCTCCCATGCCATTCCTGTCATTACATCCACCGCATCAGCCCCGCCGACTCCAATAGCCACCATTCCCAATCCTCCTGCATTTGGGGTATGCGAATCGGTGCCAATCATCATTCCACCCGGGAAAGCATAATTCTCAAGAATGATCTGATGAATTATACCCGATCCGGGCCTCCAGAATCCTATATTGTACTTGTTGCAGACAGAGCTGAGGAAATCATAGACCTCGCGGTTTGTATATAAAGCTGATTCAAGGTCCTCGGCAGCTCCTGATCTGGCCATAATCAGATGGTCGCAGTGAACCGATGCGGGAACTGAAGTCTGTCCCTTGCCGGCCATCATGAACTGCAGCAGGGCCATCTGGGCTGTTGCATCCTGCATGGCCACCCTGTCGGGGGCAAAATCCACATAGTCGTTTCCCCTTTTGAATGAACCAGCTGCGGAACTGTTGTAAAGATGGCTGTAAAGTATTTTCTCACTGAGAGTAAGCGGGCGTCCCAGCTTTTTCCGGATATCGGAAATGCGGGCAGGCATCTCGCTGTAAAAAGCCCTTATCATCTCTATATTGAATACCATAGCTTTTTGTTTTTTTAACTATTTCCTTACCTGGCCATCACCTTCGATGACCCATTTATAGGTTGTAAGAGCCTCAAGCGCCATCGGACCCCTGGCGTGAAGTTTCTGTGTTGAGATCCCGATTTCAGCTCCCAGTCCGAATTCGGCTCCATCCGTAAATGCCGTTGAGGCGTTGGCAAAAACAGAAGAGGCATCCACAAGCCTGGTAAACAACTGAATACGTCCATTGTCAGAAGTAATGATCGCCTCACTGTGCTTTGAACCGAATTCTGCTATATGCGACAGGGCCTCTTCGAAAGTATCAACAGTCTTTACAGCCATCTTATAGGAAAGAAACTCCGTTCCGAACGATTCTTCGGTTGCCCTCTGCAGCAGTCTTGCCGGATATTTCCCTTCGAGCGATCTGTAGGCTCTCTCATCGGCGTAGATGATTACATCCGAGCCTGCACACAGTCCCACAAGATAATCGAGATCATCCAGGCGTTCCTTATGTATTATCAGACAATCGAGAGCATTGCATACACTCACCCTTCTTGTCTTGGCATTGAAAATCACCGATCTGCCCTTTTCCGTATCGCCATACTCATCGAAATATGTATGGCATATCCCTGCTCCGGTCTCTATAACTGGAATTGATGCATTTTCCCTCACAAAATCTATGAGGTTCCGGCTACCGCGGGGGATTATGAGATCGACATACTCCCTGGCATTCAGAAGCTGTGCAGTCTCGTCCCTTCCTGCAGGCAGCAGATTCAGAACATCCTCGTCAAGACCCTCTTTACCCAGGATTGACCTTATAATCCCGGTTATGGCTTTATTTGAATTTATTGCATCGCTTCCACCCTTCAGGATGCAGGCATTCCCTGATTTGAGGCACAGGGAGAATACATCGAATGTGACATTAGGCCTGGCCTCATAAATAATACCTATTACACCGAAAGGGACTGAAATTCTGGATATTTTAAGTCCGTTCGGACGAGCCTCGCTCGAGAGGATCCTGTCCAGAGGGCTGGGCAGGGATGCAACTGTTCTAATATCAGCAGCGATACCCTTCAGCCTTTTTTCATCAAGCAGAAGGCGGTCATATCTCGGATCCGATTTCTCCATCAGATCCAGATCCTTCCTGTTCTCCGCGATTATGAATACCGCGTTCTCTTCTGCGGCATCGGCAACTTTAAGAAGAATATTGTTGATTGCCCCAGGCTTAATTACTGACAATTTTCTGCCGGCAGCAACCGCTTTTTTAAATATATTGGTACAATCCATGATAATATTACTATGCAGTGATGTTTCTAATTCTGAATATGCCCCTTCACCTTTTCATTTATTACGAGGTAATCGTAATGAATAAAGGGTTTGTTCACCTTTTCCCCTATATTCTGGGCAGCCTTCTTCGAGTCGAACTGGGCTTTTCCCAGACCTATGTTGATCCCTTTCCTGTCTATTATCCTTACAATATCGCCCTTCTCGAAATAACCATTCACAGCGGTTACTCCTATCATAAGAAGGCTTTTTGCCTTTTCTCCCAGCAAAACTTCCCTGGCCCCGTCATTGATTACGACAGCCCCTTTTGCAAAGGTATCGGAATGGGATAGCCACTTTTTAACACCGGTTTCCTTCTTTCTGTTGGCCGTGAAATGAGTGAAAGGGACCTCTTTCCCCCTTATAATATCGGTAATAATTGCATCCCGCATCCCATTGGCTATAAATACATCGATCCCCTGGGAGGCTATCTTCCTTGCTATTGTGCATTTTGTAATCATTCCGCCACGTCCGAATCCCGACTTTTCAGCCGAAATATACTTATCAAGCTCCTCCGAATCCTCATCGATCGTTCCGATCAATTCGGTTCCCTCCGCTCCCGGAAGCCCTGTAAAAACGCCATCCACATTTGACAGAATGAAGAGTGACTGACAGTCCATCATCGATGAAATCAGGCCTGAAAGCTCATCATTGTCGGTAAACATTAGCTCGATTACCGATACAGAATCATTCTCATTCACAATCGGCAACACTTTATTCTCAAGCATTGCCGAGATGCAGTTCTTAATATTCAGGTAATGCCTCCTGTCCCTGAAGCTTTCTTTCGTTGCAAGAAGCTGGCCTGCCTGGATCCCGTATTTTCCGAACAGAAACTGGTAGCTCGACATCAGCTTTACCTGTCCGATAGCTGCCCAGATCTGCTTTGCCGCTACCACGTTTGTCTTGCGGGAAGGCACTACGCCTCCACGGCCTGCAGCAACAGCCCCTGATGTTATAAGAACAACCTCTATTCCCTGCTTGTACAAAATCGCAACATCCTCAACAATACGCAATATCCTTTCTTCGTTAAGGGATCCGTCCTTCTGGGTGATTACATTACTGCCTACTTTAACGGTTATCCTCCCAAATTGTGGTCTGAAATTTTTCAATTTGTTACTATTATCGCTTATTAATCTGCAAATTGTTGCAAATTTAATATAAAAAATGAATGGAATATAGATAACCTGAATATTTCAGGAAATCCGTCCAATGAGCTGAACGCCCTTGCTGAGCATGCCTTTCGGACAAATTTCCTGTTGAAATATTGCTTCACAAGTTATTAAGCGGGGCAAACAGAAAACAAAAAACTGACATTTATCATTGTTTTATTAATATTCAGTGTATCAGTTTCTTGTAAAACAACCCAAACGCATAAAGGGAGGCTATGCGGCTAAAATTAAAAATATTGGTCCCAACTGCCGGATCCTCCATTCGTGTTCCATGCTGTTTACCTTGAAATATTTATTTCGTCAGTAAGTTTTATATCTGCTGAAGATGATCCGATTTTTACTATGACTTTGCCTGGCTCAAGTACAAAGGCGTGCTTTTCTGTATCCCAGTATGTCAGGTCAGATGCCTTAAGCGGAATGGTTACTTTCACCGATTGTCCCTTTGGCACAAAGATCCTTTTAAATCCCTTCAGTGCCAGGGCAGGTCTGCTGACAGCTGACTCCGGGAAGCTTACATACAGCTGCGGAACATCATCGCTGTCAAACCGGCCGGTATTCACAAGTGAGAAGGTAAAATTTACGACTCCGTTATTCCGTAGGGTCGATTTATCAGCCTTGAGATCAGAGTAGCTGAAGGTTGTATATGTAAGCCCGAATCCGAATGGGAACAGCGGAACATTTTTGCAATACATATATGTCCTCCCGTTCCTGATATTATAATCGAGGATAGGAGGCAGCTGATCGATGGAGGTAAGCCAGGTCTGCACAAGCCTTCCGGCAGGGCTCACCTTGCCCAGCACCACATCAGCAATTGCATTGCCGGTTTCCTGGCTTGACTGGGTAACATGGAGTATGGCAGGCACATTCTCCTTTGACCAGTTGATCGCATAGGGGAAGCTGGAGACCATAACAAGGATAGTTTTGGGGTTGGCTGCATGCACAAGTCTCACAAGATCCTCCTGTTCAATTGATATTGCCTGCCTGTCGATATCTTCACGGCCGTCACTCGGCACATAATTCTGGCCCCATGGCAGGCCGTAGCTAAGCGGATGGTTGCCGATACAGACTATTGCAACATCCGATTCCCTGGCTGCAATCACTGCCGAATCGGCTTTATTGCTTGCTGCGAATCTTATTTTCACATCATCGCCGAGGGCATTCCTGAGGCCAGCCAGAACGGTGACCCTGTATGGGGGTGTACCCGAGTACCAGTCGGAAATGACTGAATTGGCAGACGGCCCGATAACAGCTATGGATTTTATCCTGTCTTTATCGAGGGGCAGCAGCATATTTTCATTCTTCATCAGGACAATCGATTTAACGGTTGCCTCCCGTACAAGTTCGTGGACTTTGGATTGCGTCCAGGGGGCAATTGTATCTTTCACTCCGATACCTGTATATGGATTTTTGGGTGAATTGTCAAGCAGCCCCAGCCTCAGCAGAACCCTGAAATTTCCTGCTATGGCCTCATCAATATCTTTCCCGGAAATAAGGCCTTTGTCGAGCGCCTGGATTACCGACTGCCTGTAATCGTCGAGGAACATAGTGGTGCCGGCTTTAAGGCACCCTGCAGCTGCAATATCAAGGGATGGATAGTATTTGTGGGTGCTGACGAGCTGCCTGAATGCTCCTCCGTCGGTTGAAATGATACCTCTGAGGCCCCAGTCCTTCATTGTCACCTCCCTGAGTACAGGGTGTACAGTGCAGGGTATCCCGTTGTATTTATTGTAAGCAGTCATGAAGGCCTGCGATCCTCCCTCCGTTACCCCCTTGAAAAATGCGTATGAGTAATACTCCCGGAACAGCCTGTCGTCGAAATCGGAACTGTTGTACGACCGGTTGTTCTCGTTGCTGTTTGCAAGGAAATGCTTCATCAGTGAGGCAGTCTTCCAGTACACAGGGTCGCTGCCCTGAAGCCCTTTGACATATTCTGCGACAAGCGTGCCGTTGAGGAAGGGATCCTCCCCGTAGCATTCCTCGGTCCTTCCCCAGCGGATATCCCTGCCCATATCGGCATTCGGGGCAAACACAATCAGACCGCATATCCCGAACCTGCTGTTCTGTGCCAGGTACCTGCATTCAGTCGCTTCCTGGTCTGCCACCCTCCTGATCATGTCGGGGTCCCACATCTCTGCCAGTCCGATAGCCTGAGGGAATGTGGTTGTAACAGAGGCTTTCGGCCCTTTTACAGCCCAGTTGGCCGGACCGCTGTATGCCAGTCCATGCAGTCCTTCCACAACCCTGGTACCCTTGATGCCAAGGCGAGGGACCGAAATCATCGGAGAGAGGCAATTGATTTTCTCTTCGCGGTTCATCAGTGAAATGAGGTTTTTGATGCGCACATCCTCAGCCAGGCGCACATCCTGAAACGGATAGCTCTGGGCATTCAGCAACTGGCCTGCAAGGATCAGACTCAGTATAATGCTTAATTTTTTCATTGTTGTCAGATTATGTATGATTAACAGTAAAACCGGCAAAAAATTCGCCGCTGAAGGGCAAAATATCTCTTATTTAGCCTGTGGTTGCCTGCGGCTCACAACCTTCCCGGTTCCATTCTGCAACCAGATATCCAGCCGGGGGGTATCTCCGTTATATGGTTTTCCGAGGATATCGAGATCTCCGTCGCCGTCAAGGTCAGCAATTTCAGATTCATGAAGGTCAATGCCTTTTGACACAACTATTTCGGAATTGAAATTCCCTTTACCGTCGCCAAGAAGGATATGATTGATTGCTCCGGTGTTGTCAAAAAGGGTCATCTCGGCATTCCAGATATCTGCGTTTCCGTCTCCATCGAAGTCTACTATTGCAAGCGAATGTCCATTGCTCACCCTGTGTACAATTTCTTTCCTTACCCAGGTATCGTTTTTATATTCATACATATACATCGGGGCCCAGCCGTCACCTACAACAAGCACCACCTCCGGCCGTCCTCCCTTTACGAGCTGTCCGGCCGCGCACCTGCTGAAGGTGTAAGCGCAGTCTATGTCGTTAAATGAGAACTTGTCATTGCCAAGATACCTGAACCACATTCCTCCACCGATAATATCGTCTGTTCCATCCCCGTCGATATCGGCTTTAGCCAATCCTTCATGCTCGTTAATATCCCTGAAGGGAGGGTAAGTGCCATGCTGCTCCATCTGCCCGTCACGATAATACCTGTAAACAGGGATAAGTTTCCATTCGGATAATTTTTTGGGATTTGACGGGATGCGGGTAAAGTAGAGAGTCTGATCTCCCTGCGCCCAGAAAACAAGGTCGGGTTTGCCGTCACCGTCAAAATCGCCAGTCATCTGGTCGTGTACCTTATTGCCGCCGGAGTTTCTTATAAGATAACGGTTCCAGTGGGGCTTTGAGAAATCAGGGTAAGGGTTTTCCCACCACCAGACCTGATTTGATTTTGATTCCCCTCCGGCTATGATATCCATATCGCCGTCATTATCAACATCGAAGGCTATAGTACCGGCCTCAATAAAGCAGATGCTGTCCTCGACAACATATCTTTTCCATCCGTTGTTCAGGCGCCTGTACCAAACAATTGCGGGAGCCGATGTTCTTTCGGTGATGCAGAAATCGTTAATGCCGTCATTATCGAAATCGGCAACCGCGGCCGATGTTTGTTCCAGTCCCTTGTTGGGAGCTTCAATGTCACCGTTTCTGCTTGACAAATGCTGCCATGTGACCTGGCACTGTACGTATGTCATTGAAGCAAAAGCCAGGATGAGAAGCGCAAATGATTTTTTCATCTTTTCTGCATTTATGAATGTGCCTTTAAAATTCAGTCAATCCGCCGGAACACATATGCAAGGCCGGCATTCCATCTGAAGCCGGGCCACGGCTCCATATTGCTGACAATAGCCTGGGTAGCCTGGGCAAAGAGGGACAGAGGAATATTCCTGACCGATATGGCTAACCTGGGTGAAGCAAACAAACCGTCGTTTTTCCCTGTATATTCCAGGCAGAATAGCTGCAGGCTCCCCGCCAGCATCATATTCTGCCCCATTGCAAGCTCAGCCTGATCATAAACGATGTTGTAGAAATTGCCCCTGATAGAGCCATGATCCTGTCCGTTGTCGCTCCAGTACATCAATGACAGCGAGCTTACAGGGCTAAACCTTATGATACCTGCTATTTCAAAAGTAAGGTATTGCTGGCCCTGCAATATTTTGTAGTCCATGGCATCATATCTGCTGAAAAACATACTGAAATCGGCGCCGGTCCTCAACTCGAATCCAGGCCTGTAAACAATCCTGTAATGCAGCCAGTTATCGATTATCCATGGTCGCATATCGAGTCCATAGGCTATCTGCGGATCATAGCTGAACCTTTTCTTCTGAAGAGCAAGAGCACCAATAAGGGCCGGCTTACCCAGTGAAAAGGAGGGAATCGGGGCCATGCCGTTGCTGTTGATGCTCACATTGACTGAAATTTCAAGCTTTGATTTGGTGCTGTCCGCCAGCTCTATTGGAAAACTCCGGGAGAATATGAACAGGGAAAGTAAACTGAAGAATAGTCTCATCAAATTCTGTTTTGGCTGATTTATTTATAATTCATTTTGTCCTGCTTTGCTTCATTGGCGACTGCAATTTTGCCTGAGAGCAGTTCGGCAAGCTGCTTTCTGTAGCGTTCAAATACATTTCCCCTGGATGACCAGCTTATGTTGGCAAGTGATCTGGCATCCCATAGTGCTGCCGGCACACAATTGTCAACTATTGTTTTCTCCTCGCTTTCCAGTCCTTTATTTCTGGCAAGCCACAGATATTCATAATCCTGGGCTCCCCTGCGCCAGTTTTTTGCCCTTATTGAAGAAAGCGGGCCTGCCAGATGCCTGCTTTCAGAAGGGAATAGAGCATCCTCTCCGGGGTACAGGAACGTGCCGTCTCCATTAAGGAAATTGTCAAAAGTAAGTGGATTGACAAAGACATTTATGCTGGTCCAGAATGTTGTTGACCAATAAAAGTACTGATCAAGATTGTATTTCCACACGATCCATGGCATTACCCTGAATTCGACAGCGTCAGCATCGGTAATCACTGCTCCCATTCCGGGACGGTATCCGTTGTATATACCGTATTTATGGCCATTCGCCCTCTCTGAAGCCACCTGTTCAGGAGAGGCATTTTCAGTTACTTCCTGTGCAGATACAGACCAGAAGTCCACGTAACCTATTAGGGACTGCTTTATTTTATTTGTAACCAGGGATTGTATATGTTTTCCCTGCCCGGGATTATCATGTGTCCATTCTGCCTGCATTTTTATCGTATCGATTGATCCTGTACCCAGGGCACCGGCTGGTCCTTTCCAGTCCGGTTCATCCGGGAACAGGTACTTATGTCTTCTTACTGCCGGTGCATTCTGTTCGAACCACTCTTCCCAGGCATCTGAGCCGGTCCACCATCCTGCTTCCGTCATTGTATTGATACCGGAGCCATATTCAACAGGAATACTGCCTCCAAAACCTATGGAAAAGGTTGAGTTGCCTGTATTTTCTCCGGGGCCGCTGTATCCGAATGCAGGGGTATATATCTCCCCGGTGTAGTATTTTTTATAATAATCATCCATTTCGTTGAGGCCTGACACTTCGGTCACAAGGTCAAACCTGTGCCGGTGAGCCATCTGGAAATATTTTGCTTCGATGGAACGGTAACTCTGACTGTTGCGGGATACCCCATGGCGCCGGGCAACTGACCAGGTATCAAAACCAAACATATTCTGAATATGCGTTGAATCGGGAAGGGTAAAGTCATAAACTGTCAGTGAAACCGGAATAATTACAAATACCGAATCCTGGCATGACACAGTTACTTCTCCCGAGTAAATTCCCGGAACGGCATCCTTTGGAATAAGAATATCCGCCCATACCCCCTGGTTATTATTGCCGGCAATTGAGAATGGAGCGCCTCCCTTCCCCGGCTGTGCAGTGAAAGGTATCAGGCAATCAGGGATCCATCCTGTATAGTATGCAGAAGGCAGGGCGGTATTTGAGAGTCCCCAGAATGGTGGCGTCCGCTGTGTGATGTTAAGGTAATGTTCGGTAAACAGCTCGATGTAACGGTCAGTGTAATTATACGGATCATTGGAGCCGGTTGCCGATCCAGGTATGATGGAAGCACCATTTACAAGGTCGCCGACAACCACGTTTACCTGGTCTGCACCATCCTTATCGGATTGAATCATAAGCTGAAATGCAATTATTTCATTTCTCCCTCCAAAAATGCTTATTTTATTGTCCTTCCATACTTCATTGCTGATATCAGTTGCCAGTGGATTATCTATATCATCCCTTCTTATCTTTTCCCCGTCATCGAGTGCCCATACCCGTTTCAATCGGGCAAAGCTTTTATTTACACTGACCTCCTCCTTCTTGCATCCGACAGTCAGGATGGCAATCAGGAAAAGAAAAATAAAAGTATTACAGTTCATATAATTGACTTTTTACAGATCCCCGCAATAATTAGGATCCCAATTACCTGGATGACTCATGCTTCTCAACGATCCCATCAAATTCAAGTGCCCGTGCCGGATCAAATGCGGCAAGCTTCTTCCACTCCTCGTCGCCATAGACACCTGCCCTGCTGTAATCGAAAGGGATGAATCCTATCTTTTTGGCTACGGAGAGATCCCTGAAACGGAAATCGAATGAAGCAGGATTCACAAAATGTGGATCAGCTATTATTGAGTGACGATCCTTGCCCGACTTTTGCCAGTCCTGAAAGGACTTCCCGAAATCCATTTTCCCCTGCCTTGTATCCCAGTAACAGTTGTAATCGGATACAAGATTGAATCTGCTCCAGTTACTGCTCAGCAAGGTGCCCGAATTAAAGTAAATTATATTATTTTCAAACGTCAGTGATTTATGGTCTTCTATCCTTGTGGCCTGGAGCTGGGACCTGATGTTCAGTGCAAAGATATTGTTCCGGATTATATTCTCCTTTCCGTAATGCTGATGAAAGCCAGAGCTTTTGCATTCATAGACAAGGTTGTTTTCCTCGGTGATGCCATACGAACCCTCATCCGTGTAAAGTCCCCAGCCTCCGTAATCAAATGAATAGATATGATGTATTACATTATTTGACACTGTCGTTCCTTCTGATGCACCAAGTGTATAGACTCCGCCCATATCGCTGAGCTCTCCCCAGCCGATATGATGGATGTGGTTGAATTCGATAACATTCCTTTTCGTCGGACTTGGTGCATATCCCCAAACCCATCCGGCAGAGATCCCCGTATACCCGAGATCTGAAATTTCGTTATGTGTAAGCCTGTTGTCATGTGCATTGAAAATAATAATTCCGGCAGCTGAAGGAAAAACCTTGCCGCAGCCTGTAATTATGTTGTTGTCAATAACGATATTGTGAGTGATCTGCAGGGTATCCGGGCGAATTAAAGTTTCCCCGATCTTAACCCCTCCGCCCCCGATATCGTGCAGCCAGGAATGGATGACAGTGCAGTTGCTGCAAGCTCTCCGGAACCAGAAGGCATAAGTTCCCGTATGTGACGCTTCACAATTCAGGAATTCAATATTGTCTGCAAAATCCAGGGTAATAGTCGCTCCCACAGGGGAGGCAGCCTGCATGGCTTCATTACCTGCAGCAGGCAGAGTATATCCTGCAAACCGGAAGCTCAGGTTTTCGAACCGGATGTTGGCTGCCTTTTTGCCGGAAAGTGAATCGCCCCGAATTGTGATAAAATCCTTTAATACGGGGGCAACAAAGGTTGTAGTCTCAATTGTCTCACCTTCGCGGGGAACATAGTAAAGCCAGCCTGTGCGGTCAAGATACCACTCACCGGGGGCATCGAGTCCTGATCCTATATTGTCTATAAAATACCGGCTCAGGCTGTCAATCTGGTTCCATGGCTGCATTCCCGTGCCTATCGTTCGTATGGAACCGGTCGAATCGTCAAAGCCGGCAATATGCTTCATTGTGTTGTCCCACTTGTGGTAGAATGTCACCTCTCCGTCACGGAAATCCTCATTTGTAAAATTCCGGAGACATTGTGCTCCGTCCTTGCCGAGCTGAATGTCCTGGACCGCCAGCTGAGGCAGTGCTCCTTCCCCCCGTATCAGAACCGATTCAGCAACCTTCTTCACAATATAGAATCCGCTGTCGGGAGTTCTTGCCCTTGTGGCTCTTTTCCCGTTTACATAGAGCTGTTCAAAATAGGAATCGTACCATGCCACCTGTGGCACAAATACTTTCCAGAGTTTTTCGCTTACAATTTCAATGCCCCTGAGTTCCACTCCTCCCATGAAGATGACCTTTGAACCCTTTTCCGCCATTATTTCGAGCGGGTGATCCGGAGTCCCGCTATCATCAGCAGTAAGCAGGAGGGGACTGAACATGAAATATTCTCCCGCCATCGCAATAATTCCTGAAGGCTGATTATCACCGGCATTCTTCCTGTATTCCCTTACCCTGTCGCGGGCGGCATTGAGTGTGGCAACAGGCTTTTCCCTTGTGCCCGGATTACTGTCATCACCTCCCGGGGAAAGGTAGATCTGCTGGCCCGAAGCCAGATTCACAACCGCACCTGCAAGGAATACAACTGCGAGGATAAGAGCCTTTGAGTTCATGGTATTTTCCCTTTTGATTAGTTATAGATAGCTTATAAATATAGTGAATAAGCAGCATAGAATTAAATATCGTTCAGGCTTTGGAGCAGTTCCGGGGAAATGCCCATTCTCACTTTTTAAGATTAGCCTTTGAAAAAACGTAATCATCAATTTTGACGTTGAATTCGATATTTTCCATTATAAATTCTGTTCCATCTCCATCTTTAAGCATATCCTTGAATACGATTTTTTTTGGGTACCACCGCCCACTGACATTCTCAATTTCAGACAGTTCGGTCCGTTTTAGCAGGGTACCGCTTTTTGCATACAGCTCCTCCTTCAGAGGCACATTCCTTTCGGTATCGACCCAGAGCTTCCTCACCTGGTACGCTACCGAAGGATCGAATGCGGTTAATGTAAGCACCCAGCACTGCCTGCCATCAATTTTCTCTTCACCCGTAATCTCCGCATTATAATGGTCGGTAAGCTTCTTATCCTCCATAAGGTCCTCATACGACATATCGGATCCCATTACCGACTGGCGCAACATATGACCTGCAATAAGGATTGTCCTGTCTGATTCGGGAGAATAGATCCAGAGCTGGTCATCCAGCTTCAGCATTTTGGTCCCCTGCTCACGGGCAGGAAAAAGATATTCAGTGTAGGATTTCTTCTCACCCGACACCCATGACCTCGATTCAATTGTCCTCAGGCTCCTCCTCCCGTGAATTATCATTTTTGAAGTGAATACCCGTGTTTCCGCCGACATATTGTCATCTATCCTTTTCAGGATTTCCCTGGCATCCGGTTTTGGCCCATTTGCAGCTATAATAGCCAGGGTCAGCAGTAAAAATATTCTCATGATTCAAGTTCTTTAAAGAGTTGGGCTGTTTTGCGCCTGTAAATTCCTATGCCGGAAAGCATGGTTCCGATAAGGGTTGAAAATATTCCGGGGATAAATCCTATAATCCAGCTCTGGCTCGTGATGCGGGCCCTGAAAACAGAAGGCATCATAATAGTGGCATTTCGCATTATACCTCCTAGATCGATGCCATGCTCCTGCAGGTACAAGGCAATCAGTAATCCGATTGCCGTTCCTGCAACCGATCCGGTAAGACCTATTGCAAGTGATTCATAGATAAGGGTCCGGTAGACATGGCCTTTCTCCTCACCTATTGCCAGTCTCATACCAAACTCGCCATACCTTCTCAGGCCGCCCAGAAGGCCTGCATTCCATAGAACGATCGACATTGCAAGGAGAAATACGGCAATCATCATCTCGAATAATCTGGATGTCATATCTACCAGCGCTCCCATATTATTCTGCTGCGCGAGGCTTTTCATTACGGGTGAGAATTCGTCGCTCGCGAAATGGTGCCTGCTGTTGAATTCATCAGTCACCTCACCTGCCTTCCTGTTGTCATAGTAGCCCGTTTTGAAATAGCCAACTATTTCACCTGCAGCATTTTTCATATCAAGAGCCTTGCGAACATCGTCTAAATCCGCAATCATTGTCCCGCGGTCAAGAGTTATTGTTCCGAATTCCACGGTTCCCGAGATCACAAAATTATATACTGAATATTCACCGTACATCGTCGATGTTATAAGGCTTATAGTATCATCCGGCTTTACATTAAGTTTCCTGGCAAAGGCATCGCTTATGAGGATCTCGCCATTTTTTTCAGGCAGCCGCCCCTGTCTGACTGACTGACGGAGGTTCATTCTGCCTGCTTCATCACTTTTTGCTGAGAACAGGTCGATGCCTATCCCGAAAATATTTCCCTGTACCCTCGTTTCTCCTGTACTGTCAGGGACATCGGCCAGTCCTCCAAAGTATATTCTCTCCCTCCAGGTCAGATCAGGGAACTCACGGTTGAGAGTATCGAGGAGTTTTCCTGCATCGAGGATGGCAAGATCGTTTGGCATCTGGTCGACATTTTGTGCATAGGCCGAAGTCATGACCTTTACATGGCCTGTTGAAAAGCGTGCGGCCAGTTCTATGCTGTCTCCGATCACCCCTGAGAGCCAGGCATGAAAAAGGACAGTCAGCATAACGCCGAGAGCAACTATCATTACCGGAAACCGGCTCCGGTGTCTGTCGCGTAATAATCCCTGAAGAAGAAATTTTATCATTGGATCTTGCCTCTAAGTGCGTCAGTAGGTTTCATTTTTGATATCCGCCTGGCGGGCCAGTAGCTTACTATGGCTGTTGTAACAAACACGATCAGCACGGTAGTTACTATAAGTCCAAGGCTGTATACGGGAACAAGCCTATCGGCCATTGCAATTCCGTAATCAGAGCTCTTCATCGGAAGCGCAATACCCTTCACCGACTGGTAGGCCAGCAGGGGAATACCGTACACTGCACCCAGGAGAGCTGCAAGAACGGCATGCATAGCACCCTCTGCAGTAAATAAGCCCACTACCTGTCTTCGTGTCATCCCCAGGGCCACGTATGTCCCGATCTCTTTCTGACGCCTGAAAATCGATAAAACCTGGGTATCGAATATTGCAAGCATGGCCAGCATTAGCAGGATCGACCACAGGACTGAGCTCGACATAGTTTTGGCCCTGATAATCTTATCTATATCCTCAAGAAGGAACTTCTGGCTTCTGAATTTCCACCCCGGCTCATCCGGGATCGCAATTTCCGCATTCCTTTTTACAATGATTGTTGCTTCACCCGGGAGGAGCACCATGCTTCGCAGATTTTCAACCGGTATCCAGATCTGACCGGCATCAACAGATGGTACATTGGTATCAAAAATACCTGCTATTGTGATATCCGTTGCATCGAATGCCCCGTTCGTGTCACGCCACCGGAGGGTTACCTGGTCTCCCTTTTTCAGTCTCGTGACTGAAGCCATTGACTTTCCGATAATTGCTGTTATCTCATCATTTCCGTCGGTAAGGTCAGCTGTGGGAAGTGAAAGAATTGTCTGACGGGGATCAATTCCTTTTATAAGTATGCTCTTCATCCTCCCGTAGGGATAGAGTGTTCCCTGGCAGATCAGCTACGGGCACTATATCCCCTTCTCCACAAGGGACTGCCAGGAGACAGGGATTTTATCATGGCTGTCAGGCAGTGTAAAGGGATCGTCCGGATCATAATTTTTCTGCCAGTACTGTCCTCCACCCAATTCCCAGGCGATCATGTCCTTTTTTGGCCTGCCGGTCCCATCCGTCAAGCATTCCCTTTAGATCGATCATTACAACGAATGAGAAGGACAAAACTATCACATTGAGCCAGGTGCGCAGCCCGGCACCCAAAAGATTTCTGAATCCCAGCCTGATGATTTCATGGCTTTTCCTCCCGGTTTCCTTACCACAATTTCATCATTAAAGACCTTACCATCCACAAGATAAATCTTCCGTCTCACATAGTTTATTACTTTTTCGTCATGGGTGGCAAAAATAAATGTGGTGCGGAACTCGCGGTTAAGATTGACCATCGTCTGCAGTATATTATGCGAATTTGCAGCATCGAGGTTTGCAGTAGGCTCATCTGCAAGAACTATTTCAGGTTGTTTCACCATAGCCCTGGCTATTGCCACTCTCTGGCATTCGCCGCCTGAAAGCTGAGGAGGCCTTGATTTGATCTTGTCGCCAAGTCCTACCCAGTCAAGGGCATCAAGAACCATCGTTTTCCTTCTGGCCGCTTTCAATGCCAAGCAGCAAAAGCGGGAACTCGACATTTTCAAATACGGAGTGTACATTGAGCAGATTATAGCTCTGGAAAATAAATCCAAGCTTCGACTTACTCAGCGCTGCAGAGGCTTTCGAACCAAGATCCCTACTGACTGGCCCAGCACAACGGCCCTGCCTTCGGAGGGATTATCGAGTGAGCCGATGATGTTGAGAAGTGTTGTTTTACCTGACCCGCTTGGTCCTATGATCCCGGTGAATTCACCCTTCATGAATGAAAGATTGATCCCGTTCAGGGCTGTAAACCTTCCGCTTCCCATACTGAAATGCTTCTTAAGTCCTTCCAGTGAAATGATTTTTTCAGTTTCCATATTTTCTACAGTTTGAAAGACCAAAATTAGAAATTCACAACTGCCATAACCTGTATCCCCTTGCCCGACAAAAGATTTCTGTCACTTGAACTGCTATAAAGATAAAACCTTTCGGGATTCCAGAACAGCATCAGATAAAAGCTCCAGTAATCATAATCCCGCTTCAGATTTATGAACCTGTACCACTCCTTCCCGTTCCAGTTGTAATAAACTGCCCCGCTTATACTGTTCATAAGCCCGAATGGATAATTAACAGCCAGTACTGAAAAATTGTTGACCGCACCGGCCTGGCTCAGTCTCCTCGAGCTATTGTACCGAAAGAATTCCGACGTCAGGTTAAGTCCGTTTCCCAGCCTGAAGGTATAATCGGCCCCCACGTTGAAATATGATTCCCATTCTCCGAGTATCCCATTCTCAGGATCATTGTGCTTCACCACCAATTCATACCAGAGCCCGGGCCCCAGATCCCACTTTCCATCCAGCCCTATCCTGTTTTCAGGGTAATGTGAAGGTCCGGTATGGGGTGTATACAGGTAGAATAAAGAGTAATCTGTTTCCCTGTGATGAAAACTGAGCCCGATTTCTCCCCTTGAAACGGGCAGCTGAAGCCTGCCTCCATATCTCAGGCGATTTATTCAGGGATGGTGCCATTTCCCATCCCTTTACCTTGTTTTCACCATATATAACCCACAGCCAGATATTTGCATTTCCCCTGAAATAATATCTCCCAAGGGCACCGTACACCCCGTCCGTAAGCTGAAGCGGATCGCGGTAATCCATCCTGTCGAACCACATAAGCGGGCGCAGGATCGTTGCAGATCCGAAATTTATCTTCTGCAGGCCGAGCCTTACCTCAAAGTGCGCTCCGGAATAGCGTATCCAGAAACGGTACGGGGAAATAGCTGCATGTGCCGAATCCAGTCCGGCCCCGGTGAACAAAAGATCTCCGTAGCCATTCACAGACAGCTCTGCATCCAGCATATGGCCATTCCTTAATGTATCGGTCACACTGAGCCAGGGGATATACCTTATGCCAGCCTGGTAACTGGAAGAAGAAGTATGGTTAACAGTCGTCCACATGCTGACCTGGCTCTTGAACCTGAACTGGATTTTTTGTGCACTCAGGCCGGAAGGCAGAGCCAGCAACAGGATAAGGCTCAGATATTTTACGCGATAATTCATATGCAGCCACACTTTCCGTTGGCTGCAGCCAACGGAAAGTGAAATAAAATATAAAAATAGCATTTTTCTGCCCATCTGATGTTGCAATTCTATTGTATATTAGGTGTGAAGAATATTGCAGCAAACGGTGAGCGCTGTTTTTCCAGGACTGTCGCTGGTACAGACAATTCTCAACATATTTTATACGATGAAAACAAAGCTTCTTTTCATAATTATCCTTGAAATAGCCCTACAGGCTCCGACATATTCAATTCCGCCTGACACTGCCAGGCAGATTGCTGTTGAATGGAATAATTGCAAACCGTCGGGCTTCGTTGAAGTGCTGAATGGTAAACTTGAAAGGATAGCTGTAACATCAGGGAAAGGAAATACGGATGCAGGTCATTTTGCGTTCCGCACAACTGATTTCAACAGGCTGGAGATCTCGGTCAGCGATGCCAGTCTGAATTATGGCAGCGGAGCTACCGTGATATCAATCCATACGGGAATCAACTCCTTTTCATTCTTTCTGAGGGATGTTACTGCAGGGTTCCCGGTATATATTCCCGAATACAATGTGATTGTCTGCCTGTCTGAAAACAAGGAATCATTCGGGCTTATTGAGAAAGAGATAAGGGGACGGAAGCTGAAGACAAATCTGCAGAAAATAGAAGCAGAGCCTGAAGAGTCATTCGATTCGGCTGCCGTTCATACAAGAAATCAGGTTTGTCCCACCTGGCTGGGCATAAGCCGCGATATAAGGATATTCGAGATCGGCATACCCCAGGACATGGATATTATTGTTCCAAGGATGGCCTCCTCAGCAATGACCCTCCCTGAAACCAACAATACGGATGTGACCTATGGTTTCATGGCCGGCCGCGGTCAGGGAGTCGAAAACAATCGCGTGAGAAGCCTTGAAGAGGGGTCCCTTCCGATTCTTCATACTGTTCTGACCGACGGAGGCATTGAATACGGGTCAACATCCTTTCGTCACCCTTGAAAAATCGCCGCTAAAAGCGGGAACCCCCTTCGGCACAGAGTACCTGGTTGCCGACAACAGCAGCTTCGGACATATGTTCACACCAGCCCAGGAAGAACTGCTTAGGAGGCTTCTCCCAGGGGAAGCAGCAAAATCTGAAGAGACTGTGCTCTTCTTCAGGCTTGTTGCCAGAAACCTCGATCCGGTTCCAAGATATGCATGGTTCAGAACGCTGAGACCAGGCTCGGGGTGGTGGGAAAAGCTGAAGTACAGCTATGACCCTGTAACCGGATTTTCAAGCTATTCGCACGACAGGGTTTTCGGAATTTCAACCCTGAATGGCAGACCACTGCCCGATGAGGAGATAGCTGTACTGCTTCAGCCCGGAGAGGAGGCAGTCTTTGAATTTCGTCTTCCACACAGCCCGGTTTCGGCTGCCAGGGCCGCAGAGCTGGCTTCTGTTCCCTATTTGTCAAAATACAACCAGTGCATCGGGTTCTGGAAGGACAAACTGAAGGGAGCAGCATCCATAACTCTCCCCGAAAAAAGGATAGAAGAGATGTTAAAGGCAGGTCTTCTCCATCTTGATCTTATAACCTACGGGAAAGAGCCCGATGGCACTCTTGCCCCTTCTGTGGGTGTATATTCGCCGATCGGTACTGAAAGTTCCCCGATAATGCAGTTCTATATGTCGATGGGATGGGAGGATGTAGCAAGGAGATCGCTGATGTATTTTCTCGACAAACAGCATGATGACGGGATGATCCAGAATTTCGGCGGATACATGGTAGAAACGGGGGCAGCACTCTGGAGCATGGGTGAATATTTCAGGTACACAAGGGATACGGCATGGGTGAAAATGGTCGCTCCAAAGCTCATCAAGGCCTGCGATTTCCTTTTTGAATGGCGCAACAGGAACAAAATAAATAGTCTGGAAGGCAAGGGATACGGAATGATAGATGGCAAAGTGGCGGACCCGGAGGACCAGTTTCACCAGTTCATGCTTAACGGTTATGGTTTTCTGGGTGTAAGCCGTGTTGCCGAAATGCTCGCTGCCACTGACAAGGCGGCCTCGGTGCGTATCAGAATGGAGGCAGAAGCCTGGAGACAGGATATCAGAAAGTCATTCTTCAACTCGATGGCAGGATCGCCGGCAGTACCACTTGGTGACGGCACATGGTCGCCCACCGTTCCTCCGTGGACAGAAGCCAGGGCACTCCGGTTGCTTTATCTCAATCCTGAAACATTCATGTCGCATGGCACTTTCACAGTTTCCGATGCCATGCTGGGTCCGCTGTACCTCGTATTCTGTGAAGTCCTGGCCCCCGATGAACAGGCTTCTCGGATGATGCTGAGCTATCACAGCGAATTGTTCTACCAGAGGAACGCCGCCTTCAGCCAGCCCTATTACAGCAGACATAACTGGCTCCAGCTGAGGCTGGGAATGGTCAAACCCTTCCTGAAAACCTATTACAACACATTCGCAGCCCTGGCCGACCGTGAAACCTATACCTTCTGGGAACATTTATACAAGGTCAGCGTTCATAAGACTCACGAGGAGGCCTGGTTTCTCATGCAGACACGGTGGATGCTCTATATGGAGGATGGAGAGACACTGGAAATCCTGCCCGGAGCTCCCTCAAATTGGTTTGAGCCAGGGAAGAAGATAGATGTCCGCAATGTTTCAAGCTATTTCGGGCAGGTCTCGTTCAGTGTTACTTCCGCTCAGGATAACAGGATCACGGCCTTAGTTGAATGCCTTTCAGGCCGCAAGCCGCACGAGGTAAGAATGCGGATTCCAAATCCTGGCGGCAAAAGCCCTGTAAAGGTCACGGGTGGCGTCTGGGACCCTGGATCGGAATCTGTAATAATCAACCCCTTCGGAGGAAGGGCTGAAATTGAAATCGGGTATTAGCTACTGGCAGCAAGCCCCGGGTTGAGCACAAGATCACCATTTCATAAGGTTCCTCAGATAGGGAATCAGCTCCTCCGACATCCTGCAATGCTCCACTATATTTGGATGCCAGTCGCTGCCATTCGGCTCGAAAGGTGTAAATTCAAAGTAGCTTACAAGAGGATCGCTATCTGAGATTTTATTTACAATGGCATGCATGTAGGAACGCCATGTATCCCATTGGAATCCTGAATTGTCGGGGCCTGCGATACATACGATCCTGGCCGAACGGTAATTATTCCTGATCCGTTTCAGGAATCCTGTGTATGCATCTGCAAAGGAAGCGGAATCGAGCGGGGCAGACAGGTCATTCCCTCCCAGGTCAATTACCACTGCCTGCGGAGGTGATTTACTGAAGTCCCATGGCTTCTTACCATTGACAATCACCTCGTCATATAATTTGGGCATTGTGAAATCCGGATCGCCTCCGTAGCCCTGAAACATGCCGATCCCCGAACGGCAGATGCCGGTATACTCTGCTCCCAGTGCCCTTGCGGCCAGCGAGCCGAAAGTCAGGTAATTGTTTTCGGTTTCGTACGTGAAATGCTCATCCCTGCTTTTTCCTTCATTCCCATATCCGCATGTATACGAGTCGCCGATAAATTCAATCATCCTCTCTTTCACATCAGGCCTGTACAGCTTTTTTCCCTTGTCAAGATTCAGTCCAAGGAATGTCGTATTGCCTGCATGCCATTCGGTGCGGCGATAGATTTCAAGCTTGTGCTTCGTATCCTTCAGGTTGGCGGCGAGAGGGTAGATGCCATCCGGCCTGTTTGTGGGAAGCACATACAGGCTGTCATCGATAATGATATCAAACATGTTCCGGAGGCTGTCATCCTTCATTATCATCCCCACTGAGGTACCGCTGAAAATGGTCCTGATCACGCTGCCCGAATACATGAATACCGGGGCCTTCCTGTCAGAAAGGTCAAATCGTCCCACATAGGCTATATGCCTGTTACCGGCAGCTATAAACTTTCCTGAACCGGCTTGTTTGCATGAATACAGGGCAATCACAAGCAGAAGTAATGTAACAGTGCTTTTCATGAAACAAATTTTAAATCATTATAACAGGTTAAGATGTCAGAATATCCTTATGCACAGAGCAACTGTAATGATCAGATTGATAAGCTGAAACAGAATTTATTCAACATTCATCAGCTTCTCCAGTATCCTGGCATTTGCATCCTTCTCATTTTCAGGCAGTTTATAGGAGGAATCCTTTTCAAAGGCTGCCTTGCTCCATTTAATCAGGTTATAGTCCGGGAAATACTTCTCCTGCCTCTCAATAAACCTCGCAGCTTCATCCTTCATGTTCATAGCCTCATAAGCCCATGCCGTTACAAGGGTATTGGCCGGAAGGAAATTCCTAACAGTATTCTCGACCCTGGGTTCGAATTTCACGATTTCCTTAAGCTGCGAATCGGCCTCTGCCGCTTTCTTCATGTTCCTGTAGCAGAGATAGGTCATCCAGTTTTCCAGGCGGTAATCAATATCTTCGTCATATGGTTTTCCCACACCAAGGTTTTCAGGCCAGAGCCTGGCTTCAGCTATGTATTTCAGCGAACCCCTGTAGTTTTTCTTCTGCAGCATCTGAACAGCCTGCATCAGCTTTGCTTCGCGATACAGTTCATGACCCTCGGTTGCCCCTTCGGTAGGTATGATATTTATATGCGTCAGAAGGACATCAGCTTCCCTGTACATTCCCGATAACAGGAGGCTTTTGGCATACAACGATCCGACGACAAAATTATCAGGGTGCTTTTTGTAAAATGCCCCGGCGATTGCAAGTGATTTATCATATTGCTGATGGCCCATGTAGAAGTTTGCAAGTCTCACCTGGTATCTCCAGCCATTATCTATTGAGAGGGCCTTTTTAAGATCGGCCTCACAGAGGGCATCATCCTTCCCGGCCATCATTTCAGCCCTGCTGATATAGAAAGGTGCAAAACCGGGTGTGTCACCGCACGATTTGAGAAGGCCTTCAGCCTCTTCCATCCTGTTCCTGTCCCTGTAGATAAGAGCAAGGTGAAATTTGAGAAGCCAGTCCTGCTGCGACGTAAGCAACTGTTCAAGCACTGCACCCGTTTCCTGTCTGAACGGGAATACGAAAGAGGGATCGATTCCGGAGCAGTCTACAGACTTATGCCGGAGGAATGAAAGCCAGTAGCTGGTTTCCGCATTCGGGGGCGACAGGGAGAAAACTTTTTCAGCCTCTCCGGGACATCCCGAATTATAGTACCAAACTGCAAGCTCTATAAATGTCTCCCTGGGAAGCTCGTTCCTTATCTGCGACACAAACTGATTCAGAGTGGCATCGCCGGGTTTTGAAAGATAATTTTCAAAAGCTGAAAAGTGATTGATCGGATCGAACGACAGGATTGTTTTCAGTACTTCACCGGCTTCCGTGGCTTTGTTCATATAACGGTAAGCCACAGCCTGCAGCTGAAGTGCTTCAATATTGTACCTGTTATAATCAACAGCCCTTCCGGCGAAACTGAGGGCTTTTGCAAAATTCCTTTCCTTCAGCTGAATTCTGGCCAGCCCGGTATAGGCAGCGCTCCTGTATTCGGACGACAGAGTTGCGAGGCTGAACCCATCTATTGCATCGGTTGTGTTTCCCAGCCTGGCATTAACGAGTCCGTAATAATAATTTGCAGCTCCGTCATGTGTGTCGATGCTGAGCGCCCTGGTAGCCATTTCCAGCGCCTTGGAATACTGCATGTTACGATATAGCATCTCAGTCATACTGATCACTGCGGGCAGGAAATTTTTATCCTTCAGGAGAGAAGCTTTAAGCATTTCTTCAGCCTGGGGATACATTTTCTGATCCATATCTTCCTTCCCCTTTATATATAGAGCATAGGCACTGGTCCAGTCAAAATCTGCAGGAGCATCAACCGGCCTGCTCAGATTACCTGATTTCGGATCCGAATGATATATGAGCTTGTTTCCCCCAAGGGTAACTGTAAGGTTCTGCCTGTTTCCACTGAATTTGATTGAATCTTCAAAGGTCTTGAGGGGGACCAGCTTCAAATCTCTCGTGTAAATGATTTTATCTCCTTCAGTAAATCTCAAGCTTATCGTCGACAGCCTGCACCGGAGAAAAATATACCTTTAGGAGCCCTTTTTCATTTTTCAGGTTAAGTGCTCCGTATTCATTCGCCTCAACATAACCTTTTGTCTTCAGTACAGGATAAAAGTACTCCGTCCAGATATCGGTTCCGTAGGGGGCAAAACTGCGGTGCTTGAAGGGGGTAAGAGTCGCAGTATAGCCATTCTGGTTGAAGAGCCTGCCACTCTGCATCTCTACGTACTGACCATCGGTATCGGTAAGGAATTTTTCCCAGATCATCCCCTGGCCCGAAAGGCCCCATATCCAGATTTTTTTCCCGGCCTTGTCGTCATACGATCCGTAACGCACCATACCGAAATCGTCATCATGCCAGTAACCTCCTGAAAAATTCGTCAGCTTACCGAATACATGGTATGACTTGTAACCTCCGAAATTATTTGACTCATAGAATGATATGTTTTTACCATTGCTTTTGTTGATTGGCCAGTCGGCGTATTCGCCCTCATGACCGATATATTTCGTTCCGGGAAATATGAACTCAAGGTTGCCTGAAGCCTTGTAACCGCCATTGAGCCAGTGATAATAAGGCTGATCTATTGAAGTGGAATTGTACCAGAAGGTGCGTGTTATGAAATAGGCCTTGTCAGCTGGCAGCCTCACCTCTATTCTCCAGTTGGTCCTTGTCAGCAGGTCGAGGACCCCTACAATGCAGCTGACACTTCCATCCGGATTATTTTGAATTACATAGTCCACAGGAGTCGCGCAGTTGGGGGTATGCCCGATTATCCCGAAATTAAGTTCAAGACCTCCGCTTGTATAAGGGCCGCGCATTGCTATATCCCTGAATTTAACAGCATGATTGTAATATATAAATGGCTGATTTGTTGACTTTTCAATTGCTGTCCATATTTTACCCCCTATCTCAGGCAGTATCATTACTTTAATGTAGTCGTTTTCAAGCTCTACAACTTTCCATGACTTTGCTACGGGCTTATCTGTATACCCTTCATACCTGAAATACGGGTACAGCGAGGTTGTAAGCGGGATTGGGCTCGGATCGGAATATGGATAGGTAGTGAATACTTTCTGGTATTCCCTTACGGTGGCAGTCTGAGCCTGTGCCGGACCTGAGGAAAAAATAAGGAGTACAAGGCAACATGCTGTGAGTTGCCCGGCTTTGGAGATTGAGGTAACCATTTTTATCTGTTTTAAGGGAATGTAAGTATAACCTTTCCAATACGTATGAAACAAAATTATAATTAATTTTAGACTTGCTTTACTATAACTTGACAATCTATGAAAAATCCCCGTTTACTTATTACCATTTATGTTCTTTCCATTCTGTTCACAGCTTGCGGTCACCGGGAGAGCATGGTTCAGGTGCAGACCGGAGGAAGCGCGGAATACGCGCAATTGAAGAAGGAACTGCTTCACGGATGGAATACATGGAATACATACAGCTTTCTTTCACATGTTTATCTGCCCGATGGCCTGGCTGTCAACTTTTACCTTAAGGACGCCGCTAGCGGAACTCTGCTTAAAAACACCTTCGTATGGGCAGGGGAGCCTGGCCAGGAGGTGATATGGCCCGGTCCGCATGCAACCGACGGATCCTACACCCAGTTGCTGCTCTGGTGGAAAGGGAACGGGATAATTGTAAAGACAGCTTCATCCGGAGAAGACCTTGTAGCTGCCATAATTCCTGTCGATACATCAGCGAACCAGGGAAACCTGATAGTGCAGCCAATGATGCTCTGGAACAAGCCGGGCGAGATCAGCCGCGTGGGTTCGCTGCTCTCGGCGAAGACCGGCAACAGAACCGTTCCGGTTTTTGTTATGCCCGGGGAGGGCAATAGTGAGCTCAACGATACATGTTATTTCAATATAAGTCTGAAAAAGCCGGTCTATCTTTCTACCGGGAAGCAGCTTTCAGCGAAGGAGATAAATGCTATTCTTGAAGATAAGCACAGGGCCATGGAGCTGGAAACGGAGAAGCATGGTTCATCGAAGGAGGCCTATGACGCTATGCAGACAATACTGGCATGGAATGTTATTTATGATCCTGAAAAAGACAGGATGGTAACTCCCGTATCCCGGATGTGGAATACCGGCTGGGGAGGTTATGTTCTGTTCTGCTGGGACAACTATTTTGCCTCCTACATGTACTCGGCGATCAGCCGGCCTCATGCCCTGGCAAATGCAATAGAGATTACAAATGAGATCACTGAAAATGGATTTGTCCCCAATTTTGCAGCAGCCGGAAACATTAAAAGCCGCGACCGCTCCCAGCCTCCCGTCGGGTCGATGATGGTCAGGGAGATATACAGGATATATCCTGAAAAATGGTTTCTCTCTGAGGTATTTGACAAATTGCTTGTATGGAACCGGTGGTGGCCCTCCCATCGCGACAATAACGGGCTCCTGTGCTGGGGCAGCGATCCTTACACTCCGGTTCCGAATCAGAAAAGCACCTATGAGATGAATAATATGCAGGCAGCCAAATATGAGTCGGGTCTGGACAATTCCCCGATGTATGACGGGGTAGTCTTTGATACCCTGACTCATATGATGAACCTGGCTGATGTTGGGCTGACCTCTTTGTACATAGCGGATTGCCGCGCCCTGGCAGATCTTGCCGGTGAGCTTGGAAAAGACAGCATAGCTGAGGAGCTGAACAGGCGTGGCGAAAAATATGCCAGGTCGATCCAGGAACTGTGGAATAATGAAGAGGGAATTTTCCTGAACCTGAATACAACTACCGGAAAATTAAGTCACCGCATCTCCCCGACAAATTTTTATCCCCTTATAGCGCATGCAGCCACACAGGAACAGGCAGAAACCATGATCCGGAAGGAATTCTACAACCCAAACAAATTCTGGGGGGAATGGATCATGCCTTCGATAGCCCGAAGCGACACAGGCTATAAGGATAATGAGTACTGGAGGGGCAGGATCTGGGCACCAATGAATTTTCTTGTATACCTGGGACTGTGCAATTACGATCTTCCCGATGCAAGCAGGGATCTTTCCGATAAAAGCATGAAGCTGCTTATGAACGAATGGCTTGCAAAGCATCATGTTCATGAAAACTACAATGCCGAGACCGGGGAAGGGGATGATGTAAAAAGCAGCAATGCATATTATCACTGGGGAGCCCTGCTTGGCATGATACAGATGATCCGGAATAACGATGTGCCGAAACCAATGGAACCTTTACATTCAGACAAATGAGAACCAGAAATTTTGAATTATCAGCATTTATCGTTGCGATTATCGCTCTTACATCCTGCAAGGGCAAAACAACCGACTACAGCATTCTCGATTTTGGCGCCATGGGCGACGGAAAGACAATAAATACAAAGGCTATCAACAGGGCTGTTGAAGAATGCAGCAAAAACGGCGGAGGCACTGTAAGGGTGCCTGCGGGCATTTTTATGACCGGAACGGTTATCCTGCTGCCGAATGTTGATTTTCATCTGGACCCGGGAGCAGTTCTTACAGGCAGCAGGGATACCTCGGATTATCTTAAGATGTCCTCCACCCTCTTCGGGGAGGGCTATAACCGCTTCGGGATGATATGTGCCATTGATGCCAGGAACATTTCAATTTCCGGACAGGGTGAGATCAACGGAAACGGGACATATTTCATGAACGGGCCTGACAAGCCCAAATACGGGGAGAGCGACTTCAGAAGAAAATACACACGCCAGGGAGAGGATTTCATGAAGCCCGGATCAGCAATCCCGGATGGTCCTCTTACCTACTCTTTCAGGCCAGGACTGCTGATAACGATCGAACGCTGTGAACATGTAATTATAAGTGATGTACTGCTGGAAGACTCCCCGGAATGGACTATCCGCCTGGGTGATTGCGACGACGCGGATATCAGGGGCATCTCGGTCAGGAACAATCCACTGGTTCCCAACAATGACGGCATACATATCACTACATCGAGGAATGTCCGTATTTCCGATTGCAATGTTTTTGCAGGCGATGATGCAATTATTGTTACAGGCTTCGGAACCAGCCCGCTGCCTGCAGAAATTTCATCCGGCAAAAGGGAGCCACTTGCAATTGGGAACAAAACAGGCATAGCCGAGAACGTGTCAGTAACGAATTGCGTGCTGTCGTCACGTTCTGCATGCATAAGGGTAGGTTATGGAGCTCATCCCATCAGGAACCTTGTATTCAGCAACCTTGTAATGTACGATTCCAACAGGGGCATCGGAATATTTGCGAGGGACGACAGCCACATTGAGAATGTCCTGTTTTCAAATATTATTATCAGAAACAGAATTCATTCCGGTCACTGGTGGGGAAAGGGAGAACCTGTTCACATTTCTGCAGTTAAAGATTCCGGGAACGGCACGCCAGGGACTAATAAGCAATATCCGTTTCTCCGATATTACGGCTGAGAGTGAAGCCGGCATTCTGATCTATGGTACTGAAAAGAGCATTATTGAGAAGATTGAAATGGAAAATGTCCGGCTCACTATAAATAATGGCAGGTTCACGGAGTCCTATGGCGGAAACTTCGATCTCCGTCCGGCCATCCCTTATGAGGATGCCCTGTTCAGCCACGACATTCCGGGACTCTATGCACAGTACGTTGACCATCTGAAAGTTACAAATTTTGAACTCTCGTGGGGCAGCGGCTTGCCATCCTTTTTCACAAGGGCAATCGATATCGGTCATTTCAGTGATGTAGTGCTGGAAGACATAAAGGCAGATCCTGCGCCGCCTTCAGCCGGACTTTCAGCAATAAGACTGAGTAACGGGGCAGGAGTTGAGATTACCAACTGTACCACCTCAAAAGGGACAGTGCTGCTAGAGAGGGAAATGGTAAAATAAAGGCGGCAATCAGATTTATCCCTTCAAACAAAGCTTCACTGTACTGAAACAGCCAGTTATTTACTCATCAGTTTAACCATGTGTTTGCCAAGGCCTGCCGGGATTTCAATTACCTGTTTCGCACCGGGATCAGTTTTTGTTTGTTTCCCATCAACAAATATGATGGCCTCGCTACCCAGCAACTCCATCAGATCATCAGAAAGCTCCAATGTCCACCTCGATGATCTCTTTTCAAAATACCTGCAGTAATGATCATCATAGGCAAACTCGAATTCAGGACCACTGGTACCTGTTTCTGAGATAATTGAATGAAGATATGCGCAGGTCTCATTAAAACCCATCCAGTGTTTGCTTTTCCTCGACTCTATCCAGTCAAGGTTGTCGTGGAGGTTAATCCTTCTCCCACCAGCTATTCTTGAAGCTTTAAGCTCTTCAGTGGACATCCTGAGCAATTTATCCCATCCTGCCTCATCCTGGTCTGCAGGGGAATCGGTTTTGGCAGTCAGATCAAGATCATGGCATGTGAATTGTTCGGGCATCATCATGCTGAACTCTATTGTATGGTCGAATCCGACGTAACATTCCCTGCTTACACCCAATCCTGCGATTGCTGCCACCCTTCCTATATCATCACCTCCGTTGGTGTCCCTGGTTACCTCAGCGCCTGTCCGTACTTCAGCCGACAATGGAACAACACCGAAAGCTTTCTTCACGGCATCAATTCCGCTCCTGTAAAGAAAGAGCAGATCATTTGAAGGTACCGGCTTCCTGCCACGCCTTACATCCACAATTTCATTATACCAGTCAGTAACAGCCATTTCTCCTCC
Source organism: uncultured Bacteroidales bacterium (assembly GCA_963756885.1). Taxonomy (GTDB): domain Bacteria; phylum Bacteroidota; class Bacteroidia; order Bacteroidales; family VadinHA17; genus LD21. Next base: position 623,286 of record CAVWPG010000016.1, on the reverse strand, counting down.
AATCGGGCTTCCCCACCATGGCCCGGGAGGCGAATCAAGGTCCCAGTTCATATGCGACCAGGCCCTGTGCGGCTGTATTTCAAAAACCCCTCGTTCTCAGCCCTTCATCAAGTCCCTCCTTTGTTGAACCATAATCCTGCCAGTTCCCGAAGATATCCATGAATGGATTGACAGTCCACGGCGATTCAATTATCTTCTTTTCCGGATTCGCAAATCCAGGCGTAATATTCTGAACCATCATGAATCCATACTTTTCAAGAGGCTCAATAAGATATTTGATCAAAGTATCTTTCCGAGGTGTCGGATAGTGCCATTTCAGGCTCCATGCATGTTCGCTGCAACCCACATCATCCATGATAAAAATAAAACCGTTGTCGAAATTATCATTGAAAATGCCGTATCCCATTGCATAAACCAGTGATTTTCTGAATATTGTTCTCATCACGGGATATTTGCGGAACCAGTCCTTGCCCCCTCCGATCCAAATAGTTTTTGTATTCCTATTTAGATCTTTTACAACAAGCTGGGGAAAATCCCCAACGGTGGCCAATACCTTTGCCGGAGAAAGTACATGGCCGGTCACAACGCTCACGGCAGCCTGATCCTCATCTGATTCGCTTACTCTGATAGTAATTCCATTCGCTGCCGGAACACTTGCTGAATCGGCAAGTTTTCTGTCAGGCAGGCTAAGGCCTGTAGCACCGGACGTAATATAATGGTTCCCGGTTATTGAAAATTTCCCGCCCTTTCCACCTAGTTGCATAGTCCTCACATCCTCATATGAAACGCCCACCAGATCAGCAACCTGCCTGTTCTTTATATTATCAAACAGTGCAATCAGGCTTATTCCATAATCTTCAACACTTCTTCTCAGAGTTTCAAAATTCGCAGATGCACCGCTAAGCTTATCCGGATCTGCCATCCAGATTATGCATCCATAATTCGGATTGGCCTGCCCGTCAAGAAACCTGTTTATCTGAAGCCGCTGTTCATCGAGACGAAGAACATCGAAAGGGATGCCCCAGATCTTCAGCATTGAGACAACATCGATAAATTCCTCACCTTTTACCCGTCTGAAATCGATACTGTAGCTCTGAGGATCTGTCCACTGGTAATCGATGACTACCAGGACACGGAATGGCTTGAGCCTGATATCCTGATGTTTTTCTGAGATCAGGTCATCTCTGACCGATTTTGCCTCTTTTCTGTCGCATCCCGGAATAATTGACAGGACAGCCAAACAGATTGTCATGATGAAAATAAATCTCCTGTGCATGATAATAACTGTTTTTATTTGTATTATTTAAAAATCTGGTTTCAGTTCATCCTGGATTAGCCTGAATAAAAACCAGACATTACAGCTGTTAAATTTTTATGAAGGTTTTCTTCCGGAACATCCAGTAGAGAATGAGCCAGATTACAGATAAAGAGGCAGCTGCCTGAAGAAATTCATTCCATGGACCTGCCGATTTTGCCAATCCTCCGACAAACACATTCCCTATGAGAGAAAAATCGAATAAATGAGTGGCAACATATACAGCTATTGAATTCATTCCGATAACAACAAAGAAGAAAGACCATTTTTTGTAACCCCATACGTCGATTACGAGGTAGAAAGCCGACAGGAGCAAAAAACTCAGCCCTCCGGCAAAAAGAACCAGTGAACTGGTCCATAAATGATGAATGACAGGGAACCAGATGCCCCAGACTTTAGCCGGCCACTACACAGGAGATCCCGATAAGGGCCAGCAATCCTGCTTTTTTCATTTCACTCCGGTCTGAGAGAAGGATCTGTCCTGCGAAAACACCCAGCATCACTGAACAGATAAATGTCAGACTTGTAATACTATAAGTCCAGCCCAAACCTTCCTGCCAATGTCCCAGAATTATGTTATCAACGTATAAAGCCAGATTTGTTCCGGGCTCATAAATGCCCGCTCCATTACCAGGAACCGGTATCAGGGCCATAATCCCCCAATAGAGAAATAACAGAAAAGTTGTTATGGCGATCTGCCATTTCTGACTGACCTCAAGTATAAGGATTGAACTGACCAGATAACCAATTGCAATCGCATGAAGGGTATCAGTCCAGAGATGAATCCTGGCAGTATCAAATGTCAGAAGATTCCCCGATGCTATCAATCCCAGGATATATAATATGACCACTCTTTTAATTATGTGGCGATAGATCATCTTCCTGCTGTCGCCTTTTTTGAGCCTTTTGGTAAAAGACAGTGGCATTACGACCCCGACAATAAACAGGAAAAGGGGCATTATGATATCATAGAAATGAAACTGGCCCCAGACATGGTCAAAATTTGCAGACATATTACTCAGAAATCCTATGCCTGAGGCTTTTGAAAAGCTGACTAAAACTTCAGATCCTCCGATGATCCACAGCATGTCAAATCCCCTGAGGGCATCAACACAGAGGAGTCTCTGACTACCAGTGGCTGAGCCATTTTCTGATTTCATAGCAAATATTTAATTATTTCCACCTGAATAATAGCAATTAATCCAGCTTGTCGATTGGTATTGAATCATCACCAGTGTCCATTTAAAATTCAATAGCGTTCTTTGAAATCTTGAATATATCCGGGTTGCAGCGTATATCAGGCTCACTATTAATGACTTTAGTCCTATATATTTGGGCTAAAGCCCGATCTTCGGATGTTTCTTCATCCGCTGGCTAAAGCCAACGGTAAGTGAAATTGTGCAAACTATGATCATAATCCAAATTATCAAATGGCCTGGATATTATCCAGTTACAAACCAGGATTACCAGGAAGTCAATGAACTAAATTGTATATAGTTGAAAATCAATTACATTTAAGTGGACACTAATGTTAAATCATATTCCATTACAATTTTCTTCAAGGGGGCTTTGTAAAAAAAAGTCTCCCCAGATTTTTAAGTATTATTTTTATCCCAGACTACAACATGGATCCTTGAGCCATTGCAGAGATCATTCATCCCTGCTGATGTAATAGAATCGGATCAGTTCATCTTTTTGGCTTAACCCTGAACTGCAATTTATAAGGAGCCACCTCAAACGGGAATGTAGTAAGATCCAGCCCGATATGGGCCTTGCCCAGGGAACCGAACTCATTTGCCCCGATATCATAAACACCAGCTTTTGGAAGGAGGTAAAAGCCTTTTTCAGGATTCGGGTTATCGGTAACACCGATTTTGGGAAGGTGTGGACGCTGACCATCCCAGAAATCCAAAGGATTCGCGTAAATAAGCATGCCGGCGTCTATGGCAGCAGAACCGGCTTTTAAACGGTAACCTTCCGGGGTGGATGCGTTTGGATCGACGAAGGCAGGATCGCCGGTATGAGCCTGGGAATCGCCCTTATAGGGTGTGTTCCACAGGTTGTTCAGAAAATGGATGCCAGCTGTATCCAGACCCCTGTTGATACCGACCCCGCCTGTGTTGTCCCAGAAAATGTTATTGCGAAACCAGATGTTTCGGAACTCTGTGAGTGGTGGACGGCGTTGGATTGCGACCACGTTGGAACAGTTATTGTACGCGACGGTATTATTGTCGAAATAAACGTCACTGGTAGCCTGTGAGAAGAGAATCGTGTTCTTGCCGCTGCGAATGGATGGACTGATGGCGGCCCAGTCATTGTGCACTATGATGTTGTTGCGGATCGTGATCATATCATTCAGATAACGGTTGGCAAAATCCTCCTCACCCGAGAGCCAGATCCCGACATTGTTTCCATAGAGAAAATTGTTATCGAACATACTCATTGATGCATTGTCTATCCAGATGGCTGCGATGCCGGTGCCCCGGATCACATTGTACCGTGCCGTGGTATGGATTCCCCAGTCCTCATAGAGAATTCCGTCGCCGGTGTTGTTGTCGATCTGGCAGTTTTCAATAACCAGATATTCTACCGCCCCGTTACTTGTTATCCCATAACCTTCATTTCCATCGACATTCCACCCTGCGTCATGCATCCAGCAGTTCCGTATTTCCACCCAGGCATTTTCGTCTGATGGATCCCATTGTCCATTGCTGCCATCTCCTGATCCGACCATATGAACCCCGTATTTCCCCGAATATGCCATTTCGCAATTCTGTATACTCAGGTGATGGGAACTGATAATTTTCACTCCTACATCACAGGCATAGAATCTGCAGTTACTGATATCTATATGTTCCTTCCGCATAATATATATCCCGAAGCCTTCCAGCTGCGTGTCGGAGGTCATCATGAATTCAATTCCGGTGATGGTGTTGTAAGAGCCTGCAATGAGCAAATTTCCGGAGCCGTCACCTGAAAATGTTACCTTTCCGTCTCCCGCAGAACGAATTACCACATTCAATCCGGGCAGGCCGTCGGGCGACTTTTCCTCAGCACAAGGATACATTCCAGCCGAAAAAACTACCATGTCGCCAGGCTTGGCAACCGATAATGCTTTTGAGACCGACCGAAAGGGCCGGTCGGGCGTTCCGGGATTTGAATCCGAGGCATTGCTGCTGGTTGCAACATGTATCTCAACAGCTGAAATATCCTCACCGCTCCAAAATCCAGAAATTAATAGCAAGCATATCAGATAAAAACCCGATCTGATATAGCTACTTATGAAATTTTTTCCTGCCGGTTCTTTTGTTCTCATATTATGTGATTTTTAGTAAGATGCTGATGTGGCATAACCTGAAATGTCTTACCGGCAATTGCATTTTATCCTAATTAATCGGGATTATGCTGCATTTTCCGGGTGCATACGGTACATCTATCATCGTTGTACCGGCCATTATACTGACATTATCATGATTCTGATCAAAATCGGTCCTCCTTACAAGTACACTGTCGCCCAGTATCAGACCTGAAATAACAGTACCCGGCTCAGATGGCAGATCAAAGGTTATCGGAATACCATTATCAAGAAATTTGCCGTATTCCTGTGCTTCGGCATACACCTGATGAAGCAGCTTTACCTCCTCCTGGTTTTCATTATCCATGCACCACAGGAAGAACGTATTGCTTCCCCTCAGCAGCATATGCCAGAGCAATTCCTGGTAGCACTCCCCGCTCAGCTGCCTGATTGTGCTGTCTGGTCCGCTACCCTCGAATATCGTATGCCAGTGAACAAAACTGATGACAGGTACTGACCTTGGAGTACTTCTTCCTGCCTCGCTGGCATTAAGAAGCATATTATAGAACCACCTGTAATCGCTGTTATCAAAATCATACCAATTATATATACCGGCCCAGGGATATATAACCGGCATCGCAAAAGTGAAGCCGGTCAGTGGAAAATCATTGTACCATTTCCTGTACCTGGCGCGCTGATCGGCTATAAATGGCTGACCGTCGGCATAATACTCGAAGTAATCGTACCAGTAGCGATATCCGTCACCCGGATAAACAGCATAGTTACCGACAAGTGCATGGGGAAACAGGGAAAGGACAGGCTCGCTGTATGAATAGCTTTGAAGATAAGCTCTCATCTCCCTCATAGTCTTCTGAAACTTTTCAAAGGTAAAATCTTTGCCCAGGTGCCTGCAGCATGTAACGCATCGTTTTGATGCCTCATATGCATGATTGACTTCAAGCGGTCCGTCAATTTCCCAGTCGGTAAAGATAAAATCAACTGACAAGCCTTCTCTCTTATACCTGCTGACGAATTGTTCCACACGCTTTCGGATTACTTCCTTACGTGAATCAAGGGCAAAAGGACAGCCCATTTTATGATCGCCGAAGCTGTCGTCAAAAAACGGCTTGCCGTCAGCATCGATATGAGCAGTGGATTCTTCTCCATCGAAAAAGGAATCAAGAAGGCCGGTGGCGCTGATATTGATCCTTTGTCCCAGCTTTTTCTGTGCCCTTGCGATTGGAAGACATTGTGCCAGGACTTTTGAAGTGTCGTCCATGCCCCAGGAACAAACTATACCGATACCTCTCCTGTCCATTTCCGCGATAAGACTTTCAGCCATATCATCGGTTAATATGCCCGGATCAATGGCAGGCCACAGATAAAGAGGCAATCGTTCCGCACGGTCATACTTTAAAACAGTAGTATTATCGATTATAGCCTGGATCTTTTCGGGCCACTTAATTTTCCTTTCAGCAGGTGTTGTACATCCTGCAAAAATAAGGATCAGACTGATAATGAAAATCCAGGGTAAAACTGATGTTGGCTTCTTCTTGAACATTGGTGATCTTTCCTGATTATAATATAATATTGAATTATCCGGGCTTTTTCTATCGCTGTGGTCTGGCCTTGAACTGTAATTTATAAGGGGTAACCTTAAACGGGAATGTTTCAGTGTCCAATCCTATATGTGCATTACCCTTTGTTCATAACCCATAGCCTGCCTTCTTCATAATTTCGCCGACTGAAACAGGAACTCCTCCCCGTCTCCGGCTTTCGTCCGCCGCTTCCATGAATCCGTAGATCTCAAGAGTCTCGGCCGGTTCCACAGGAGCAATTCCGGTTCTAAAGAATTCTCCAATTTTAACAAGCAACGCACCGTAGCCATCGAAAGACCCAAGGGTTAAATTAGCATCGGAGCCGAAAGCAATGCCGCCATAATCGTGTGTTCCTGTCCTGGTCCCCCTGAATGTTCCGATCCTTCCGTCCTTCCATTTCGCAACAACAAAGTCTGTGTCAGGTGTCTTGAACCTTGATACTGTATCGCAACCCGTTCCCATGACAGTGTATAAAATTTCAACGCCATGTATCCCATACCAGAAAAGATCGGGATGATGAGGTTCCAGGCTTGCAGGGCTGAAAGTGTCGGCACCAAGGACCTGTCCTATCTTATTTTCGTATCGTACTTCCTGTGCATTTTTCAGATAACGAAGGGCTGAAGCCGAAAACAGGGGAATCTTCTTTTCCTTTGCTTCCCTGTAGAGTGATTACGGCATCTGACAGTGATGCGGTTACCGGCTTATCCACGAAAATGGGCTTGCCGGCCCCGAACAGCTCCCTGGCCTGCTCCAGGTGCACCTGCCCGTCGTTGGTTAAAATAAGGAAAGCATCAGCCTTCTTCACAAGCGACTTTATCGAGTCAGCAACCTCAATGCCCATCTGCCTGACCTTCTCAGTATATTCGGGTATTGTCTCCAGACTGGATTTGATCTCCGTGCTCCCCTTCGGATAAGCTGCAACAACCCTGAATCCCGACAATCCGGGTTCAGGATTTTCAGCATTGAAGAGCTCTGCAAATGCAGGTGCATGAGAGGTATCCAGCCCAATTATCCCTATCCTGATCACATCCGCTGCCTGCTTTGAGAAGCGGTTTAAAGGAATAGAATTCAACCCCAATGCAGCTCCCGCCATTGCTGAATTTTTAATAAATGTCCTTCTGTCTGAGTTCATGTGCTGTTTATTTAAAATAAATGATCATGAAAGTTTGAGTTAACCATGAGTTAAACTCTCCCGGCTGCATAAGGGCCAACTCTGTTTAATATGAAATTCAAATTAAGTTCAAGACTGGATTTCTTTCCTGTGCATTACCCCGTGATACACAGTGCAACTCGGTGCAACTCAGTGGTTAAGAAAGCCTTCAATTATATTATCTTTGCTCTCCGTCTCAATTTTACTTCTTCAATTTAACTATCTCTTCGGCTATCTTCTCCCGGGCTGCTTCGATCACGGCAGGATCCTCAGATGTCGACCACCAGTTGGGTGCCACACTGGATACAATTTTATTAACGGCATCCTTCCCTGCCAGCTTCCCAAGCATTTCAAAATACTCCCAGTCTTCCATTGAGTCGCGGATATTCTTTAACCGCATGGATGAAACAGGGCCATCGATTCCGCAGGGTACCCCGGGATAGAGGAGGTGTCCTCCGCCGTTAAACTGTGAGTCGGATTCGGTAAAGGCAGGCAGAAGCCAGGGATCCATTAAGCCGGTTTTTGTATCAGCTATCTGTACGGATGACCAGTACAGGAGCCCTGTAATGCCATAATGCCAGTTGAGCCAGGTTGCCACCCTGTATGAAGTAAGTTTCGCATCGATATGCCAGTATGGAGGATCGAGATCTTTTACCTTATTATATTCGGGATGATAGCGGGGAGCCCTTTGCGAGAGAGCAGTGTATGACCATACCTCATCACCGTGCTTCAGCTTCGAATCAATCGAAGCCGAATCGATGAAGGACCAAAGGGGGCACCAGATATCCACAGCCGGATCAATATCGGGCCAGGAGGGATCCTGCTTATATGTCTGCTCCACAACCAGGCATCGGATCTCCGGTGATGCTTCATGAACCACCTTCCCCATATCAAGAACAGTCTGGTAGTTCTCTTTCAGATTAGGCTCATCAAGCATATAGAGGTAAGCCCGTTTTTCCCAGCCGTTTTCCTTCAGGTAGTTATAAAAGCTCCTGTAGTAATTAATAGCCTTCCCCTTGTCCGCACCTGTAATGTCCTTGAATGGAGCATTGGGTATCATAAAATCGGTAACATGCAGATCATCAAGGAACTTCTTAAGCATTTGGTGGCGTTCGGGAATAATCTTCAGAGAGCCGTCAGGCTTTATTTCCGGCATGAAGGCGGCGGGGATGGGAGGATTGATCCTGTGGTCAGCCATCATTCTGCAATAATTCAACTCGATGTCAAGAGCCCGCGGGCTATTTGGTTCAGCTCCGAACAGGCGGGGAATGATCTGGCTGACACTCCCAAAATGATTTCTGTGTGACGGGCCGTCGGGAAGTGTAAAGTCCCAGACAGTAAGTGACACCGGAATAGAAACAGATTTTGTTGCAATGCTATCAACACCTTGCCCGGATTGTTCCGGAACATCGCCCAGCTTTACTGTAAATGTGCCATTGTATTCACCCGGGGCTGTGCCGGCAGGAACAAAGACATCTACCCAGACCTGCTGGCTCTGGCCTTTCCAGACATCGAAAGGCACGGGATACATTTCATATCCGCTTTTTATAAACGGTTCCCCCCACTTTTCCCGGTATTCATTGAATGGTTCTATCGGTTTTCCAGTAGCCGGATTAATAAAGGGCACCAGCGGATCAGGATATAGTCCGGGAGGAAGCTGGGCTCTTGGGGAGGAACGTCTTACCCTTGCATATTCCTCACGGAAGAGTGTAAGATTTTCTTTGCCTATAACACCGGATTCACCCTTCAGATCTGAAAGGTCTGCTGATATAACCCTGATATTTTTGCTGACAGCAGATACAACTACCTGGAAAGACTCCGACTCATTGCCTGCTGCCTTTATCGAAGCATGGTCCTTTCCAATCACAGTCCGGCCCGGACAGATGCGCTCCATGCTGTTCATAACTGTAAGCCTGACTTCAGGCTCAGGGGCCCTGGTGGAACAGCCCGTGAATAACTGCCAGGACTATTCCGGTGACAAAACACTGCCTGAAAAACTAACTGCTTTCATTAATTTTTCCTGCATGAGATTTGAGTTATAATGAGTTTTGCAAATTAATACAAATATGCGACCTGAAATCCGGTAAACCGAATAGCGGTTGAGCGCCGGTCTCCTGCATTCAAAACCTTTTGGTGCAGTCTGAGACAAATGAATAATTGTCCAATTGGAGCAATAATACCTGCTGGCACTCATCAAAGGGTTAATTGGGTATTGAAAGGATTAAAGTTAACAAAAATAAGTTTCCTTTACTGACAATCTTTTGCCTGTCATTGAAATGCAAATCGGACTCTATGTGCTCAATTTGCATGATACTCAAGTGAATTGTGAATTGCCCCAACCTTTTTCTGTCTGATTTGATGGATATTAGTATTATTTTTTTAAAGATTAGTATCACATATTCAACATATATTGATCATAATTTTATTCTGCCGATCGAGAAGGTACAGGCAAGGAAATAAAAATTAAAATTTTATTAAAGAACTAAATCATAGTGCCGGTTTACTGAAATTGCTCCCCAGCCCGGCACCTGAACGGATTTTAACCTGCAGTCATGAAAACGGCTTGAGGACAGGCCCGTATATATTGAAAACAAAATATTTTTTCAGCATAAAACAAAAGAATTATATTTTGAAACCAGAAGTTATTTACATTTACTTGTTTTTATCTGTAACTGAATATTTATTTACTTGTAATTAAATTTATAATTTATTACTTTTGTTAGATAGTTACAGACTGACCTTAACAAAACCTAACACTACAATCTGACCACGATGGCCAAGACCCATTCTCCTTAGTATCCTTTCAAACAAACTACCAGCTTAAATAATACTTATTCAATTACTCGTACTCCTAATCTATAATTTAAAACCTCAAATGCATGAAAAAAAAATTAAGATTAATGATTGAATCTCATCTGCCGGGGAAATTCAGCCTGGTGATGAGGTTCGCTGTCTGCGCCGGACTTTTGTCCGTGCTAATGCTGTTATCGCCTGCAAAGCTTAATGCCACAGCAGGTAACGACGAGGGTTCGGCACCTCAGCAGGTAAAGATAAGCGGCACAATTACCGATGCCACCACAAAGGAACCGCTGGTTGGCGTGAACGTTGTGGTTGAAGGAACTACTATCGGGGTAATGACCGATATTAACGGAAAGTTCGCAATGAGCGTTCCGAACCTCAACGGGACTCTTGCAATTTCTTATATAGGATATACTGCAATAAGGGTTCCCATAAACGGACAGACAACTATCGATGTTTCTCTCGAGTCTGACATCCAGGCGCTCGAGGAGGTTGTCGTCACAGGTTATGGTACTGTCAGAAAAAGCGACCTCACGGGTTCGGTAAGTTCGATCAAGACCGAACAGCTGCTACAGCTCCCCACCCAGAGGGTCGACCAGGCTATTCAGGGCCGTGCAACAGGGGTATTTGTAATGAATACGGACGGATCGCCGGGAGGTAATACCCTGATCCGGATCAGGGGTAACAACTCTATTAACGGAGGAAATGAACCTCTCATTATTGTTGACGGACTGCAGGGCGCCAATATCAACCAGTTGAATCCAAATGATATAGCTTCAGTGGAGATCCTTAAAGACGCCTCTGCAACAGCAATCTATGGTTCACGTGGTGCAAACGGGGTCATCCTTATCACGACAAAATTGGGAAAACCGGGCAAGCCTGTAATTGATGCCGGTTACAGCATAGGCATTCAGGAACTGGCTCGCAAACTGCCTGTAATGGATGCATATGATTTTGCGAGGTATAATAATTTTTATCACAGCTTCGGCACTGGAAATGGCACAGTACCAAAATATTATTTTACAGATGCAGATCTTGAGTATTACAAGACACACTCCACCGACTGGCAGGACGAGATCTACAATACAGGGGTTATGCAGAGCACCAACCTCGCTATAAGCGGGGCCACAGACAGGCTCAAATACATGGTTTCGACAGGCTACCTCGATCACAAGGGTATCCTCCTCAATTCAGCCTACAACAGACTATCACTTCGTGCCAACCTGGCAGCAGACATAACAAAGTGGGTCGATTTCGGTCTTAATTATTCATATACAAGTGAGAAATACAAATCACCTCCTTTCGAGGCCAACCTTTTTACGGCTGTTAACGATGCTCCGAGGTGGGCACCAACAGAGCCTGTCTATGATGAAAACGGGAACTACGCCAGGCACAGGCCCGGCTATGGTGCCTATGACACATGGAACCCGGTTGCTACAGCACTGGAGACTACTATTGAAAATCCTACCTACCAGAATAACGTAAACCTGTTCCTTAATTTCAAGCCAATGAAGGGGCTGAGCCTGAAGGTCATGGGCGGAGGAACTTTTTCAAATTCCTACAACAGCCGCTACGAGAATACAAAAACCCGTAACGGATTCGCTATGAATGGGGTCGGAACAATCGATAATTCATTCTATAACAGCTATCAGAATACAAATATTCTCACCTACGACAATACGGTTGGAATACACCATATCACCTTTACAGGTGTTGTCGAGGATATCTTTAGCACCGTCAACAGGCAATTCAATGAGGGGACAGGATTTTCTCGTCGATGAGCTTGGAACCGACAACATGGATGGTGCCAAATCGGTTTCCGTCGATTCATACAGGAATGAAAGGGCATTGGTCTCCTTCCTTGGCAGGATCAATTACGGCCTCATGGATAAGTACCTCCTTACCTTAAGCTATAGGGCTGACGGCTCATCAGTTTTCGGGGAAAACAATAAATGGGGTTATTTCCCCTCAGGATCCCTGGCATGGAGGATCTCACAGGAAGGTTTCCTGAAGGATTCGGAGGTCCTTACTGACCTTAAACTAAGAGTAAGCTATGGTGTAACCGGTAATCAGGCTATCCCGCCGTATGGTTCGCTTGCAAGACTCGCTTCCTGGTACAGGTATCCCTACGTCAACGGATCAAATCTTAACATTGGTTTCGGCATTTCGGATATAGCCAACCCCAACCTTAAGTGGGAAAGCACTGCGCAAAGCGATATTGGTGTTGATGTATCACTTTTCAAGGGAAGATTGATCTCCACAATTGACGTTTACAGGAAAGTAACCGATAATCTGCTTATGCCAAGGCAGTTACCAGGATACGTCGGAGTATCTAGCGTTATTGATAATGTTGGATCGGTAGAAAATAAGGGACTCGAGATAATGGTAGGGGGAGATCCTGTTGTTGGAAAAGTCAGGTGGAATACATCGTTCAATATATCAATGAACCGCAACAAAGTCCTGGACCTGGGTCCCGGCGTGGAAAAGATCGGCTATACTCCTACCTCGGGAGGTTATAACCTTGGATCAGAATATATGTTCCTTGAAGTCGGCAAGCCTATGGGAGAGATGAAAGGCTACAAATTCCTGGGTTTATGGCAGGAAGCAGAGGCAGATAAGGCAAGGGAATACGGACAGCTCCCTGGCATGCCTAAATATCTTGACCTCAATAACGATGGCAAGGTTGATGCATCCGACAAAACGACTATCGGATACGGATATCCCAAATTTACCGCAGGATGGACCAACACGTTTACATATAATAATTTTGACCTTTCCTTCCTGGTAACAGCTTCCTATGGCAACCAGCTTTTCAACACAATCAGGATCAGGAGACAAACCTATGAGGCAAACGATCCTATTGTCTGGAATTACTGGACTCCCCAGAACACGAATACAGATATTCCGGCACTCTACGACGGAGCTTATCTTGAGGATCAGCACCTTGTAAGCACCTATTATCTGGGCAATTCCTCGGGCGCCACTTCTCAGTGGGTTGAAGATGCTTCCTTTGTCCGTCTGAAATCAATCACACTTTCATATAGTTTTGAGCAGAAGATCCTTCAGAAAATAGGATTTTCAAAAGCCAAGCTATATTTTACGGGAACAAATCTCCTTACCCTGACCAAGTACACAGGTTACGATCCTGAAGTTGCCCAGTACCCTGGCAATGATGCTACTATCGGGGTAGACCAGAGCGTTTATCCGACAGCGAGGATGTACACGTTTGGTGCTGACTTTACATTCTAACAACATTTAATCTTAAGATCATGAATAGAAAAAAATTCAAAATAATTTATCTGGTAATGTTGTCAGGAGTAATGCTCCTTCTTACTTCCAGATGTGCGAAGCTCACAGAAAAACCTACCGATTTTGTCGGGCCGGCCAACTTCTACAATACCCCTTCACAGATTGAATCTGCTTTTACAGCCTCAATGGATGTATTATTTGGCGGATGGACATTTTATGACTGGTACAACAACCCGCAGGTATTCGGAAATGATGACCAGGTGTATGGCGGTGACCTTGTAATTGGCGATGATTTCGGCAATGACTGCTGGTCAAAGCATTACCAGGCGATTGCAGACCTTAATCCGGCAATCAAGGCCCTTAATGATGGCAAGCTGACTACGACCTCTCAGGAAAACCAGGACATCCTGATGGCTCAGGCCAGATTCCTCAGGGGATGGAACTATTTCATGCTGGTGCGCTACTATGGGGAAGTGCCTCTTATCACAGAGGAAACAGATCCTACAAGCACTGAAATTACAAGGTCTCCTATCGCAGATGTGTATGAGTTTATTATAAATGACCTTACCTTTGCCACACAAAAGCTTCCGGTTTCATGGCCATCAGATCAGAAGGCCCGTCCCGCAATGGATGCAGCCAAAACACTGCTTGCCAAAGTATATATCACAATGGCCGGGTTCCCTGTAAATGATCCATCCAATTATGTGAAGGCCAGGGATATGGCCAAAGAGGTCATAGATGCAGGAAATTATTCCCTCGTACCTGAGATTGACAAGGTTTTTGCTCTCTCGAGCGAATTCGGACCTGAATTCATGTGGAGCTTTCATAATTCACAGGAAGAATATGTAATCGAGCCACAGATCTTTTTGCCAGGTGAAATGGCTGGAGGATGGGGTGATGTAAAGCCTGAAAAAATCTGGGCCGACAATTTCCCGGCTGAACCCAGAAAAGCTGCCTATCTTCTTCTTGACGATCCATGGTTCGGAACAGGAACCACATATTTGGACTGGGGCACCAATGCACCTTTCCTTAGAAAATATCTCTACGATACTCCGGATGATATGGAAAAAAATGTATCCTACGAGTGCCAGCCTATAATCAGGTATGCCGATGCCCTGCTATTGTTCGCCGAGGCCGAAAATCAGGTAAATGGCGGTCCTACGCAGGCGGCTTGTGATGCGGTTAACCAGATAATCAATCGCGCCACCGGAGGTGTGCCGAATGCACAGGATCCTTTAATGACCACGGCATTGTCAAAACAGGAATTTGACGACGCTGTAATACAGCAGAGAAGCTGGGAATTGTGCTTTGAATATGACCGCTGGTTCGACATATGCCGTAAGAGAATACTGGATAAGGTCACCGATCCCGATTATGTGCAGAATTTTAGTCCTAACGACTATCTGATGCCTGTCCCTCAGAAAGACCTCCGGCTGAATAAAAATCTTACCCAGAACCCCGGTTATTCAAATCCAAACGGGAAATAATGAATTTATCTCAGGCAGGATTAAACTTTATTTAAACTTAAATTCATTCAGCTATGAAAACATATATCAGAAAATACATTCCAAAGCATATCATCAAAAAAAGAAAGCTGTTGTTCGGCTCACTGTTCGTTACCGTAATAATTATGTTCTTCGCTTCAGGCTGCATCAAGGAAGACTATCCGGTACGCCTGGTGTTTCCGGTCCTGACAACATCATCGGTATCCGGGATTACCGGAACAACTGCCGTAAGTGGAGGAGATATCACTTCCAACGGCGGCAAGGAGATTACAGCCAGGGGAGTATGCTGGGGTTCTTCTTTGAATCCAAGCATATTTTTTACTGATTCAACAACAGTCGACGGCACCGGGATCGGTCAATTCAGCAGTACTATAAATGGATTGGCCCCGAATAAGACCTACCATGTACGGGCCTACGCCACAAATCCTGAAGGCACTTCCTATGGTCAGGATATATTATTCAGCACAGCGGTACCCGAATAGAAGCCGTTCAGCCAAATAGCTGCAACAGGTGGACCGGCGTGCAACACTCCGGGCACTGATTAAAATTATCATGGGAGCAACCGGACCTGAAAATTCCGGTTGCTCTTTTTAATGGATAATGGGACAGGCAAAGGACTGACCCTTCAGTCGGGGAAAAAACTTAAATATGCAACGGAGGGACGCCACCCTCAGTTACATTAAAAAGATCGCTGATACAGGTACATCTTTGATTTCAAAGAACTATATTTAACAGGTGGTGGGTACAGGTGCATTAATAGAATTCCAAATGAAAAGATCAGCCGGTTCACAATACTTGATCCTTGCAATAATTGCGGGAGCCATATTATCAGCCTGCAGCCGGAACAATATAAAAGCACCTGCAGATACCATGTTCAGGCTGGTTCAACCCGAACACTCCGGGATCAGGTTCGCTAACCAGCTCCGTGAAACCGACAGTGCCAATGCGATATTTTACGAGTATTATTACAACGGGGCCGGACTGGCTGTCGGGGATCTTAATAATGACGGATTGACGGATATTGTTTTTGGGGCCAACATGACCGAAAGCAAGGTCTATCTGAATAACGGGAACATGTCATTTACAGACATTACCAAAAAGTGCGGCGTGAATACATCCGGCAAATGGATAACCGGGGTGAGCCTTGTAGACATCAACCATGACGGATGGCTCGATATCTATCTGTGCGCTGCCGGCAACATCAATTACGACTATCACAACATGTTGTACATAAGTAATGGCAACAAAGACAATCTCGCCTTTACCGAATGCGCTGCCGCCACGGGTCTTGACGACAATGGTTATTCAACCCAGGCGGAATTCTTTGATTATGACCGCGATGGCGATCTGGATGCATACATTGTAACCGCTGCCCTCACAATCCCCAACAAGAATGCGCTGCGCCAGAGGAAAAATGACGGATCGATGATCAATACTGACCGCCTCTACCGGAATGACGGCATAAATCCATCCACCGGGCTGCCTGTCTTTCACAATGTCTCCAGGGAAGCCGGGATTACCTGGGATGGATTCGGACTTGGGGTAAGTGTATGCGATATAAACAGGGACGGCTGGCCCGATATTTATGTCGGGAACGACTATATATCAAACGATCTTCTGTACATAAACCAGCGGAACGGCACCTTTCTCGAGCAGATAAAAGATTATACGAAGCATATAAGCAACAGCACGATGGGAGTCGATGCCGCCGACTTCAACAACGATGGTCTTGTGGATATATTCTCCCTCGACATGCAGCCAGAGGATTATAACAGGAAGAGGACAATGGCGCTGACAATGAGGGACTATGACAGGTATGAGAAGGAGCTCGGGACAGGCTATTCGCCTCAGTATATCAGGAATATGCTTCAGCTTAACAACGGTGAAATCGACGGCCGGACAACTATGAGCGAGATAGGTCAGCTTGCAGGCATTTACGAGACAGACTGGAGCTGGGCACCCCTGTTTGCCGATTTTGACAATGACGGATGCAAAGACCTTTTCATTGGCAATGGGATCCCGAATGATGTTACAAATATGGATATA
Source organism: uncultured Bacteroidales bacterium (assembly GCA_963756885.1). GTDB lineage: Bacteria > Bacteroidota > Bacteroidia > Bacteroidales > VadinHA17 > LD21. The sequence continues at coordinate 606,329 of CAVWPG010000016.1, read as the reverse complement.
TCCGAGCTCTGGATGAAAACAGTCAGGGAAAACAGGGGCATCCAGTTCAGCGTGCTCTACAAGCTTCTAAAGGGCGAGATGAACAAGATCGGAGATATCAAGAAACCAAATGTAATGTTCCACAATACCGGAGGCCTCGTTTTTGAGAACAAGACCATCCCATGGGGCCTGTCAATGCCTTCCTATTCAACTGGTTCGGTTTTTGCCGACCTCGACAACGACGGAGACCTTGACCTTATCCTCAATAATGTAAACGATCCCGCTTCGGTTTATGAGAACAGGCTCATAACAAGGGATTCGTCCACAACCGGTTCCAATTATCTGTCAATCATTCTTAAGGGCGACTCATTGAATCCTGGCGGAATTGGCACAAAGATTACTGTCTGGACAGATGGGAAAATGCAGTATTATGAACATTTTCCAATAAGGGGATTCCAGTCAATGGTCGATCCCAAAATACATTTCGGGCTCGGCAAAAATCTGCGGATTGATTCACTCTATGCCTGGTGGCCTGACGGCAGGGATCAGCTGATTTACGATATAAGCTGCAACCAGTTGCTTACATTAGACCATAAAGCTGCATCAACAGGGAATAAAAAGAGGACTGATCCTGATGGGATAAAGCTGTTTTCATCTTCAACAGGGAGTACCAACATCAAATACAGGCACAGTGAGCGTAAATTCGTTGATTTCGACCTGCAGCCACTTGTGCCCCATCTCTATTCACAGGAGGGACCTGGAATTGCAGTGGGAGACATTAATTCTGACGGTCTCGACGATTTCTATATTGGCGGATCAACAAGCTTTTCAGGAATGATATTCACCCAGGTGAAGCCCGGAACTTTCAAATCGGCACCCATGCCCGGCCAGAACAATTATGAGGATATGGGCGCCCTTCTTTTCGATGCCGACGGAGATGGCGACAACGATCTTTATGTTGTAAGCGGAGGGTCAGGACTGCCTCCCGGCAATGCTTTCTACAACGACAGGCTTTACATTAACGATGGAAGTGGAAAATTCACCCTGGATAAGAATGCCTTGCCCGATGTGCGGGTTTGCGGCTCCCAGGTTGCTGCTGCCGATTTTGACCGCGACGGCGACCTGGATCTTTATGTATGCGGCAGGGTCAGCCTTGAAAATTATCCCATGCCACCCAGGGGCTTTCTTCTGCGAAACGACACCAGGGGATCGGATGTCCGCTTTACGGATATAACCAGCTCGGTATCTTCTGATCTGCAAAATCCCGGGCTTGTAGCCGCAGCCTTATGGACCGATTTCAACCGGGATGGATGGCCCGACCTTATACTCGCCGGCGAATGGATGCCTCTTACATTCTTCAGAAATGAAAATGGCAAGATGAAGAATGTAACAGCAGAAACAGGTCTGGAACAATATACCGGCTGGTGGAACAGTATAGCTGCCGGAGATTTCGACAATGACGGGGATATCGACTATGTTGCAGGCAATCTTGGACTGAACTCTCAGTATAAGGTGTCGCAGCAGGAGCCAATGAGAATAATTGCAAAGGATTTCGACAGGAACGGATCGCTGGATCCTGTCTGTACATATTATGTGCAGGGAAAAAGCTATCCCATTTATCACAGGAATCTTCTTATTTCCCAGATCCCGTCACTTAAAAACAGGTTTAAGAAATACCAGGATTATGCCCGTGCCACCTTCGATGACATATTCCCTCCGGAGGATATCAGGGATGCCTATGTAAAGGATAGCCGCTGTTTTGAATCCTCATGGATTGAAAATCTCGGCAACGGGACTTTCAGAATCCATCCTCTGCCACTCGAGGCACAGGTATCTCCCGTCTTTGGAATACTTACAGGAGATTACAATTCCGACGGTAATACAGATATCCTGCTCACAGGAAATTCTTACTCCTCCAATGTATATACCGGTGAATATGATGCACTTATCGGCCTTCTGCTGGAAGGCAACGGAAAGGGTGGATTTTCGGCATTACCCGGAAGGGAAAGCGGCTTCTTTGCCGATGGCGATGCCAAGGGCATGGCCCAGCTGACGCTGAAGGATGGCAGCTCACTGATACTTGTTGCCCGGAATTCCGACAGCCTCAAAGTCATAAAAACATTAAGTGCACCTCAGAAAACAGTCAGAATCAAGAATAATGAAGTGTCGGCAGAGCTTATCTTCGGCGATGGTAAAAGAGAGTACAGGGAATTCTATTACGGGAGCGGTTATCTTTCCAGCTCATCGAGAGTCTGCATCATCCCGGAAGGTGTCGCTTCCGTGATATTTACTACTTATAAGGGAGAAACACGAAAACTGGTGATCAACAGGAATAAGAATAAATAATTTTAAACCCCAGGGAACGCTCAGATTTGCGCAAAGTACGCCAGGTATCTTCCCTCAGAATAATTGGAAGCCACGGGCATTAATTTCAGTCTTTACCTTTGCGGGCTCAGCACTGATACTCTGCGCACTCTGCGGTTAAAAAACTCATTAATTAACCATATATTGCCATGAGAAATCCAACATTTACACCAGGAATCCTTTTTCCCGATCTCAGGAAAAGGAAATTTGCAAGGGGCCTCCTGTTTCCATTACTGGCGGTTTACCTCCAGGGGACCATAAACCTGTCAGGCGCCGTTTCAAATCAGGACATTAAGGTTTGGGCCGTCCCTGCCGAACAGAAAGTGCGGCCTGCCGACAAGCCCGAGACAAGCAATATTGTCTGGGCAGGCGATAAAAAAACTGTATCTGTTGCAGGAGCGGCGAATGAACATGTTCCTTTTCAGATAGTAATAACTGTGCCCGTACCTGAAGGATGGCGTCCGAAAGCTCCGGATGGGTTTTTTGTAACTGTAACCGACCTTGCAGGATCAGGTGGAAAAATAATCCCACATAACCAGATCGGGCTTTACCTGGAGCATTATATTCAGATTTATGCAAAATCAAGTCCTGTTGGCGCCACAGGCTACTGGCCCGATGCGCTTGCCCCGCTGAAGGAACCCTTCAGCATGCAGGCCCAGTATGCAGTTGTCGGCAACAGGCCTATATGGGCAGATATTGTAATTCCTGCCGGTACTGCACCGGGGAAATACATAGGCAAGATCTCGGTCTCCAAAGATGGAAATACAATCGAAAACCTCGACCTCCAGCTGGAAGTTTATAATTTTTCGCTGCCGGAGCAGACCCATCTGATAACCTATTTCAACATCTCCAAGGGTGAGCTTGGCAGGCTTTACAATAAACCGGTCACAAATCCTGAAATAGAACATCTCTCCCAGGTTTATTTTGATTTCCTTTTTAACCACAGGCTCGAGACATGGTTCAATGAGCCGCTTGTACCCAGTGTTACAGTTACAGGCGAAAATGTCGATGTAAAATTCAATGATCAGCGCTACGATTATTACCTTAACAAGCAGAAGACCAAAAGAGTCATTCTCGAAGCAGGGCCACATGATCTTCTAAGCCAGATCAGATCCGATCCCTTCACCCCCACCTTCAATAAGATCGTTAAAGCTTATCTCTCGGCTGTCGATGCCTACTTCACGAAAAACGGGTGGAAGGACCGCCTTGTATTTAACAGCCCGATCGATGAGCCAAACACAATGAAGGATTATGAGGAAACCCGCCAGTGGGCCCTTCTTGTTCATGAAGCTGCACCGGGCGTTCATTTCCTGGCGACTGAATCGCCTGTGAGCGACAATCCGGAATGGGGCACTCTGAGGGGATATGTCGATAACTTCTGTGTACACGGGAATTCCCTCAATGATCCGAAAGTACGCCAGGCACTTATAGAGGAACAGGAAAAGGGCGGTGAAGCAACCTGGTATATTTCCTGCGATCAGGCTTATCCGCAGCCCAATTATTTCATCGATGCCCCTGCAATGGACCCTGTGATGGTCCCGTGGATTACAGCCCGCTATCATATGAACGGAATACTGTACTGGGCAACAAATTTCTGGAACCAGACCCCCGATCCATGGCTCGATCCGGTAACATATATATCGGGTTTCGACTGCAGCGGCGGATGGGTGCTTAACGGTGAAGGGTCACTTATATATCCCGGCGATCATACAAAAAGATATACAGGCCAGCCCAATATCGAAGGCCCCGTTTCTTCGATAAGGTTCGAGCTCCTGAGGGAGGGAATCGAAGATTATGAATATCTCTGGATGCTGGGCAATCTGGGCGATAAGGATTTTGCAGAAGACCAGTTAACAGGACATGGTAGTCGATGTGAGCGCTTTTTCACGAAATGTTGAAGAGCTCTATATTGCGCGCAGGGAAATGGCAAAAAGACTGGAAGAGCTGTCGCATAAGTAACTCTCCCGGAACAGGGAACAGGGAACAGCAACAGCCAACAGACAACTGGAAACGAAAAATCCAAAACATATGAAAATAAAATTTGCGCCCGGAAAGCTTTTCAATATAATGCTAATATCCTGGGGGTTCCCATTCATAATAAATGCGGGGATCCATCAGCCTCAACTCCTGATCCCCATGTAAAGACAACTCCTGTTATTGATGGGAAGCTCAGTGATCAGGAATGGCAGAATACCGCCGAATTGTCGGAATTCATTAACTGGTCGCTTGACAGCTATATAAGTGATCCTGTTTCCGTTTTCCTCTGCTATGATGAAAAAAACCTCTACGTGGCATTCCGAAACGCCGATCCTCTGGCAGATGATCTTAACAGGTCAGTGAGTCCCAAAGGGCCATGGGACACCTTCCTCTGGGGAAGAAACCATGTTTCTGTCAGCATCAGGAATAAGGATATTTCGGTAAGGATGATGGCCGATCCTAAAGGAACGCAAACTGACTGGAAAAACGATGATATCTCCTGGAATGGCAACTGGAAATATGCTGCATCGATAAACAGTAATGACTGGACAGCAGAATTCAGCATCCCTCTGAGTGAATTCGGAATTGATGGAATGGCTGAAAACACCGACCTCGACCTAAGCCTCTCCAGAAGCTTTCCTCATGGTGAATCCTCAGACTGGTCGGGCAAGTGCCGGTTATCCAGGGAAAAACACAGCGCTTGTACATTACACAAGTGGCCGATCCCGCACCCGGGAAAAATTTCCTTTCATTCCGCGCCGTGAATAACGGTTCTGACAAACTGGATCTTAGTGTTGAACTCGAATTGATACCACTGAGGGAGAAGCCGGAATTTATAAATCAGTCGGGACAGGGACCCTCTTCTGACCTGCAGCTTGAAATAAATTCCGAACCGCTGCAATTCAGGTACAATTACACTGTTGCTGCTGCAGGTTCTGTAAATGAGAAGGTTTCTTATGAGTTTCCGGCAGAAGGGAGCTATTATGCATCAGTGATTGTAAGATCGGCGGATGGGGAGATTATACGCCGCAGTGTCGACTATTGGTTTACAATTGAGCCCAACCACATGAGACTGCGCGATCTCAGGAAGAGGACAGGTGAGGCGGTTGCTTCGCTCACCGGATTGTCTGATCCCAGGGCAAAAAGCTTGAAAGCTGAAGCAGAAAATATCCTTGACTCAGTTCAGCAGCTTGAAGCCTCTGCCGATTCGGCATGGAGATCAGGCAGGTGGACTGATCTTACGACCCGGATTGATAAAAAGCAAACGGAGATCTACAGGCATCTGAACAAGGTGAGATGGGCAGCCCTTCATAACTGGAACACTGCAGATGATTTTGGGATTGCATTCACTCATTCAATATATAAGCTAAAAAGAGATTCTCTTTTCCCACATCCCGTCAATGACCGGATTGGCATATCCCTGGCCCGGAATGAATATGAATCATTCCAGCTGGCGATCCTTCCGTTTGATAAAAATCCACGGCAGCTCACTGTTGAGGTCAGCGACCTGAAAAATAAAAAGGGTGGAATTATTGAGAGAAGAATATCGAAATATCCGCTGGTTGGGTACAACATGATTGACTGGCAGGCCGATTATGTTGCAGAATAAGGGCTGGCATCCCGATCCCCTGATACCTTTAAGGCAGGGGATGAATATCGATGGCAATGACGCCTGCAGACCGGTATGGATAACAGTCTATGCCCCGGCAGGAACCTACCCCGGCGACTATATGGGAACATAACAGTCAAAGCCGCCGGAATGAAAAATGTAACGTGCCGGTATAAATTGCAGGGTCTGGGACTTCAGCCTGCCTGTCGCAAGCCATTTGAAAACACATTCCTGGGACGAAATTGAATACCTGAGGGATTTTTATAACCTTGATGAGTTGCCTGTAGAATGGTATGAGAGATCTGCGGACTTTTCTCAAAAACAGGTTCAATCCTGGCTCTGCCGGTGTCAATTATGTGAATAATACTCCCGACAGTTCAGGAAACTACGATTTCACAAAAGTGGAAAAGTACTTAGCTACTGTATCGATCGTGGACTTACCCGCTTTTCGGTAGTCACAGATGAAAAAGGGGCTGTATACTCCTGAGGAGGCTGAAAAAGCCTATAAATTCGTGGAAGCCTATGATAAATTCCTGAAGGAAAAAGGATGGCTCGACAAAGCTCTAGTGGAGCTGTGGGACGAACCTACCGACCTGGAATGGCCCTATATAAAGGAAAGAGCCGAAAGGCTCAGGAAAATAGATCCGGACCTTAGGCTTCAGCTGTTTGCCGAAGGAGGGCCATACGACTTCTGGGACAAATCGACTGACAGGTATGGACTCAATAATTTAATAAATATCTGGGCCCCCGTTAACATTATTGAGTCGCCGGAAACACAGGCAAAAGGGGGTGAGATCTGGACCTATTTCTGCACGCTTGCAAGGGACAAGGCCCCTAATTTCTATATCGACTGCCCTGCCATCTATCAGCGCAGTATAGCATGGTATTGCTGGATGTACGGAGTGGATGGCTTTGAACACTGGAGCACAAACTATTTCTGGAGGAATGTGAAGAAAGGCAAACCAATGAGTGAGAAGTGGCCAAATGTCGCGTGGGACTCCCGTACCTATTATTATTTCAACGGAGAAGGACAGCTTGTCTACCCTGGACCTGACGGGATTCCATATTCATCAATCAGGCTTGAGAATTTCAGGGATGGAATGGAAGACTATGAATATCTATTCAGGCTCAGGGAACTGCTCGCCGGGTTCAGGGATAATACAAGTGACCCAGTCCTGAACGGGTACAGGCAGCTGCTAAGCCCGGAGGAGTACCTGCTCTTCAAGTACCCGAGAAAAATCAAGGTGACTCTGGAAAACACCCTGCGCTATCCCGACCAGCCGGAACTTATTCTTGATACAAGGGAGAAAATAGCGATGGCAATAGAGGATCTTCAAAATCGTGGCAAAGAAAATGAGCATAACAAGAAGGGATTTTATCAAAGCCTCTGCAATTGCTGCAGGGGGCAGCATGCTTGGTCCTTATGGAGTCAGGGAATTGAATAAAAATAATCTGCCTGCGGGCAAAGAGATCAGGATAACAGGAGTCAACTCCAATTTCGAAAGGGAACCCCTGATAAGGCCTTTCGGATTTAAGGGGGGCTATATGAGGGAGATCTGGCAGACTGCCGCTTTGGTGAAAAGCGAATCTGGCATACATAAAATCGGAAACTGTTCACAGAGTATTCTCTGGTCGGATGCCCGGGTCTTTTCGACCCATTCCGAAAGCGGAGGCAATGCCCTGATGTATGCCATGACGGAGTATGGACTAAATCTTCTGAACGGAAGGAGCTTCACAGATCCCGTTACTCTTCTCGACGAAATATGGCCTGAGGTTTATGAATACGGGAAGAAAGTCTGTGCAACGGAAGATCTGCGCCAGACTTTTGCCCTCAATTCACTTGTGGCAGTGGATAATGCCTTATGGCTCCTCTATGCTGAAGAAAACAAGATCACAAGTTTTGATGATATTATACCGGCAGCTTTAAGGCCGGCTCTCTCCCACCATCACGATAAGATCGCCAGCATTCCCCTGATGGCATATACATATTCCCGTGAGCGAGATAAAGGCCGCCGCCGGTCAGGGATACTTCTTCATGAAGATCAAGATCGGCCAGCCCGGCACCCAGTCCGAAATGGTTGAGAAGGATATGGCCAGGATAACCGAGATTCATAAGGCCATAGGTGATGTAAGAACAAGCTATTCAAAGAATGGCAGGCTGCCCTATTACTTCGATGCCAACGGAAGGTATGAAAACAGGGATACCCTGATGCGCCTTCTCGATCATGCCAGGAAGATCGGGGCATTCGATCAGATTGCCATTATCGAGGAACCATTTGACGAAAAACTTGAAATCGATGTCAGGGACATCCCTGTCAGGATTGCAGCGGATGAGAGCGCCCACACAGACAAAGATGCAGTGAAGAGGATACAGATGGGCTACGGCGCAATTGCCCTGAAGGCAATAGCAAAAACCCTGAGCATGACATTGAAAATCGCACAGAAGGCTTTTGAAAATAATATCCCCTGCTTCTGTGCTGACCTTACTGTAAATCCCTTGCTTGTGGAATGGAATAAAAATGTTGCAGCAAGGCTCTCTCCTTTTCCCGGCATCGGGATAGGATTGCTTGAGACCAATGGCCACCAGAATTACAAAAACTGGGAAACAATGAGAGGTTACAATCCCTGCAGGGATTCATCATGGGCAAAAACCCAAAACGGCGTTTTTGAGCTTGATGATGATTACTACTCAAAGAGCGGTGGAATATTCATGCCATCTCCACATTACGAAGCGATGTTCTCATAAATAATTGATAATCTATATTATAACACTATTATATCTATATCACAATCAATAAAAATAAAAAATCAGCCACCACTACACAAAGACACCAGGGTTCACAAAGCCTTTGGCTTTATTTATTTATCTATGCTGGCGCCGACATGTATTCGGTGCCAAAAGATCATAGCACGGATCTGCAGATCCGCGCTGGCGGGTAAAACATTTGTGACCCCTGCCGTCTTGATGGCCTGGTGGCAAATAAAAGTCCAATGCTGTCTCAACTTAAACTCATTTTAGTATGAAAAAAAACATTCTGATAATGTCTGTTTCAGTTTTACTGTTATTTATTTACATGGGGAATCGGTTTATCAGCTGATAAACTTCCTGCTCCATTCATAATCCTCCCACAGCCAAATTCGGTTGTGCTGCTTAAAGGATCAGGCCTGCAAAATGGCAAACTGATGCATATTGTTCTTAACAATGGGATAAAAAGGCCGGTGACAGGCAATATACTTTCGCTGCTGACTATTGCAGGGACTGGAGGCGAGGGCACGCTTACCCTGACACTCGATAAGAGTATTAAGAATATCCCATCAGACGAAGGTTATATCCTTACAATTTCCGGAGACAAGGCAGAGGTCATCGCAAAGGGTGAAGCGGGTATATTTTATGGATGCCAGTCCCTTGAACAGCTTCTTGAAGACTCAAGAGACTACAATAAACCTGTTCCTGCCTGTAAAATTACTGACTACCCTGCCCTCTCTTACCGTGCGGTGCATTTCGATGTAAAGCACCATCTCGACCACATGGATTATTATTATGAGAGCATCGACCGGCTTGCCATGTATAAGATCAATGCTGTTGTATTTGAATTTGAAGATAAGCTCAGGTACAGGAGACAGCCTCTTGTAGGGGCGCCCCAATCGATCAGCATAGACGAGATGGCTGCCCTGACACGGTATGCAAGGGAAAGGCATATAGAGATCACCCCTCTTGTCCAGGGACTGGGACATGCGACTTTTATTCTCAAGCACCAGGAATATGCAGGGCTGAGGGAATTGCCATGGAATACCTGGGCATTCTGCCCCCTGAATGAAGGGACCTACCAGGTACTTTTTGATCTTTACAGGGATGCAATTGATGCTACCCCCGGATCAAGATATCTTCATATCGGCGGCGACGAAATAGGCAATATAGGATTGTGCCCACGATGCAAGCCGATGGCTGACAAGGAGGGTATGCTAAGCCTGAGTCTCTACTGGCTCAGGAGAGTATGCGAATTTGCCAGGGAAAATGGCAGGATCCCGGTATTCTGGGATGACATGCCCTTAAAGGAGGGGGGAGTATATGAAAGCACATGGAGCGATGATGTGACTGCCGAAGAGGCTGAGAAAGCATGGAAGGAGGGGACTCCAAAACTGGATAAGCTGCTTGAGGATTTTCCGAAGAACTGCGTCTATATGCGCTGGAATTACTCTATGGCCCGGCAGCCTGGAAATATCCTTGCACTCGACTGGTATAAAAGCCGTGGGTTGAAGGCAATGATAGCAACGGCGACGAACAGCGAGGGTGGAATGATGTTCCAGCCCGAGGAGCGGAACAAGGGCAATGCCTCTTCCGGAATAGCTCCGATCAGAAGCTTCATACAGCTGGCAGCGGAACGGAATATAAGCGGGATGCTCTGTACAGCATGGGATGACAAATCTCCCCATATGGAAAATTACTGGAGGGGATTTATTGCAGCGGCAGAATACAGCTGGTCGCCTGAAGGCAGGTCTCCCGTGGAATATGACAAAGCCTGGCTTCAGAGGGAATTCGGACTTATCGGTGCCTGATTACATAGCTCTCTCCGATCTCCTCCGCAAAGGCTCAGTATTATGGTATGAAGCATATTTTAAGAAAGGGGGCCGTCTCGATGAAGATAACACATTGCAGAGCCTCCAGCGGCTTGAACACTGGCTGCCCGTTCTGGAAGGACAGGAAAAAGTCTGTTTTGATTATACAACAAAGCTCATCGAACTTCCTGATTTGAAAAACCCCGGAGCCTGGAGCAAAAAATTCAGTGAAAGGCTTGAGAAGGCCGCTGATGAAATAAAAAATCATGCGGCTATAACAGCAAGGCTGAATGAGCTTTACAATACCTCGAAAAGAAACAGGTATTACTGGAGCCTGTCCACCGCCCTCTACAATCTTCAGTACACCGCCCCGGAATTGCTTCTGGCCCTCAAGGAATGCGACAGTGCTGATCCCATCAAGCAGAAAGCAGGCATAGGGAACGTAAAAAAAGCGACAGAGGAGTTTAAACAGGCATGGAGCGGGCTTGAATCGGTATACGGACAGACCCGCTTTGTTTCGTATCCCGCCGGATATATTCCTGATCGCTATTTTCACCTGGCCAGCCAGAGTGAGGACCTTACATGGATGATACAACCCGAGAACCTGTTCATGGGGATGATCGATAAATGGCTTGCAGGCAGTCAATAAGGTGGCATGCTCCAGGGAGCCATTTCAGGGGATGAGACCGGATAAATAGCCGGCAAGTTTGATCAGATCATCACGGTTATCGAAATCTATCTTATTGGATTTAAGGTATTCCTTTATTTTATCTTTATCACTGGAGAATATTTTAAGTACATTCTTCCTGTCAAAAGGAGCAAATCCTCCGGTCAGATCAGACAGATAATATTCAATTGTTCTCTGAAAAACCATATCCTCGTTTGCAACAAGTTTGTAAAAACCTCCCTGGGATGGGAGCATGCCGTAGGAATTTATCGCTGAACCTGCACCGGATGTGCCGTAAGAATCCTGCTTTTGCGTTTCCTTCAGCTTTATATACTGTTTAAGAGCAACTTTTGGAGCCTGACCATAGATCTGTTCCAGGTACGCACCCTTATTAAAATAAAAAGTATCTCCGGCAGCAACAATATACCTGATATCAGCACCATTGGCAATGGCAAGGGTATCTTTTCCACGTATGTATTCCACTTCACCGCTCAGAAAGTCGTAATTGAGCATTTTGTCTGAATAAATTCCCTTGTTAAGCCATATCCTGCCATTGACAAACTCAGGATACCGGTACCTCTCGTTAAAAGAGAAGCAGTCACCCACCTTCCTCCCTGCCTTTACAGTAACAGGTTCAAATTTTTGTGAAAACATCGAAATATTTATCAGCAGCAACAGGATGATTATAAACGGATTTTTTTTCATTGAAATGCAGAATTAAAATTGGAATGTATAAATTTAACAACTTGAGCTAAACTATCAAAAATCATTTGAATTAATGTTTTCCGGTAAAAACCCGAGGTATCTCATACCAATCTGGTCAGGCATCCGGTAGTACTGAGAGTGAAATAATACATTCCGGTTTATGTTAACATTATCTCTATTTTTAATTCTGAAACGCAGAAGTTCCCTGGCCTTTTCGGAGCAGCCGATCTGGCATTGAAGAATATCGGGGAACAATGATTTTATATTACTGCGAAGATGTTCAGCAACTGTTATTCGAATTGTTTCACATATTCCAGAAAAGCTCTTGCGGTTTTATCAAGATTTTCAATTGATCCTCCTCCCTTAAGTTCCGCGCACATTTCGAATGCTATATATCCCTGGTAGCCTATCTCCTTAAGAGTAGTGATGAATGTTTTGTAATCGAGATACCCTTCGCCAATTGGCACAAGCCTGTTCTCCGGAAGGAGAGGCACGTAATTGACCTGGGCTGATTCATACCTGAAGCGCGGAAGCTTTTCATAATCCGCACATGTTGTATGCACAATATAAGGCTTCATCGTATAAATTGCCTTTTTGATCTCATCGGAAGATAATCCCTCCATTGTGGGTGACCAGCAATCAAAAGCGGCTTTCACGTTTGGCATATTGACTTCATCGAATCCAAGTTCTTTTGCCTTCAGCAGGAACTCATCAAGGGTAAGTTCAGCCTGGCCTCTCCATGCTCCGCTGTACCCAACAGAGTGAAGGCAGGTCTTTACCTTAAAATCTTTTGGATTGCCGGTAGGTACTTTCTGTCCTTCTGAATGAAGGAACGAAAAGCTCAAAATACAAGTCAAAAATAGCAATTTCCTCATCATAGCCTCTTTTTTGTTTTGGAAACCCGCATTCCGTTAAACTTCATCCGGTACCACAAAAGGTTTACGATAATTCCTTGAGAGCATGGTGTCTGCTTCAGGATCATTGGCGAATTTCTCATATTCACCCATAAATTTCAGCTCGCGTCCAAGCCTGTATGAGATATTGCCCAGCAGAGGCAGTGATGCCGAATGGAAACCCTCATCGATATCGCTGTTCAAAAGATCGTCTTTCCCTTCCCGTACGGCATTGATAAAATTGATGAAATGATCGGTGCTCTCTGGTCCGAGCAATGTTGGATCAAGTTGCTTCCCTTCTCCGATCCGTGTACCGGCAAAAGGGACTTTCTCCCTTTGCCGGAATGCCTGCCACTCACCTCCGCTTCTCTCCCAGGCCTGAAGCTCAAGATAACCATCAGTTCCATAAAAAATATTTCCTATGGATATATCCATAACGCCTTCCCTGTTAAAATAACGTCCTCTTGTCTCAAATTCCAGGAGAGTCCCATCGTTATACCTGAAAACAGATGATTGGGTATTTGGTGTCTCCTGGGCACACTCCTCAGGATTTATTCCATAAATTCCTCCCGTAGAGTGAATTGTAACAGGATGCTCCTTTTTATTCAGGCCCCAGCGTGCAATATCGAATTCATGCACTCCCTGGTTTCCGCTGTCTCCGTTTCCGGTATCCCAAAACCAGTGCCAGTTATAGTGGCCTTTTTTTTCATTATAGGCACGCCATGCTGCAGGTCCAAGCCACTGATCGTAATGAAGAGTTTCAGGGGGAGTACTGTCTTTTACAATACCAAAGGAATCACGGGGCTTGAAGCACATGCCTCTTGCCATATAAACCTCACCAATACCTCCGTTGTGCAGCAGAGACATAGCCTCCTGCAGATTTTTATATGACCGGCCCTGGAAGCCTACCTGAACACGGACATTGTATTTACGGGCCGCCTCAACCATTTTTCGTCCCTCAAATATATTATGGCAGGCAGGTTTTTCAACATACACATGTTTCCCGGCCTGGCAGGCCCAAATGGTTCCCATTGCATGCCAATGATTCGGTGTAGCAAATGAGACAACATGAATATTTGGATCCTGGAGTACTTTGTGCATATCCCATTCCGTAGTGACCTTAACGCCGGTTTTGTCGAGTATGGTCTTAGACCGCCCGGCATAAAATTGTTCATCAACATCGCAAATGGTCACCAGGCGTACATTATGGCTTTCCTTAAGTCCGCACCATTCATCAACATGGGTGGTTCCTCTACCGCGCAAACCAACGACAGCAACATTAATTCTGTCATTGGAGCCGGTAATTGATCTGTAGGATGATGCAGGAAAGCCAATGCCTCCAATTGCAATCCCTGCAGATCCCAGTACACTTTTCTTTATAAAATCCCGTCGCCTTGTCATTTTATTTTGTCTTAAAAATGAATACTAATATATACTGTAATCAACCGGGGCACTTTTAAGGATATTACTTTTTACGAGCCCAAATTGAAGGTAATACCAGAATGTATTTCTCTCAGCCCTGCTCATCCCCTTTTCAAGGAGCAGCCTGTTCCCTTTGAATGATTTAAGACTTTTAAAGTATGACAGGAAGCGCTGATCTGTATCCTTGCTTATTAAAAGTCCTCCGAGATCAGGAAATTCACCCGTGACATTCACAAGTGAAACCACAGCCTCCTCCAGATGTCTGGGGATATGTTCATAACCCGATTTACGAAGGGTTTTTACAAGTGTTCCTATCTCCATAAGATCCTTTTCCAGCATCATCCTGGCCATCTTATACTCCAGGGCTATCCTGTTGCCGGGATTGGAAGACAATAACCTTTCCAGGTTGCCGAAATCGTCTGTCACAACAAAAAAATCCTTCCCGGGAAGTAGTTTTATTTTCTCTCCAAGATCCCTGTCACTATTTACAAGACCGGGCCTGAACAGCATCTTTTCATACTTCTCAGCCCACTTCCTGTAGTGCAGCGTTTTTTTCAGGACATTTATATACCGTTCTGCAACCTTGAAATTGCCGTTAATGAGTTCGGTCCTCACAAGCATTTTAAGGCTTTCAGGGCGATAGCCATGCTGCACCATCAGTTCATATGCAAGATGGTGGGCTTCCTCCGTAAGGCCGATCGCATAATAGAAATACATAGCCCTGAAAGCCTGTTCATTGTCGCGGGTCAGTGTAAGGGACATTGATCCGTAGCCCTGCTTTGCAAAAAACATCCTGCTGCAAAGCTGTCCTGTTTCAGCCAGGGCCAGGTTATAATAATACTGTTCTACGATGCCATCCGACTGCAGCTCTTCCTGCAGTCTTATGATCCCATCCCAATCCTGACTGCAGGCCATTTTTTCGAATCGTGCAAGGCTGTCAATCTCCCTGCCCGAATTCAGGGAGAGGATGAGAACGGTAACGGGTATAATGATAATGAGTGCAAGCACAGGTCCCAGCCTGACGGGCAGAGCCGGTTTTGCTGCATTTTGAGCCAATTTGCTTAACAGAGGCAGGAGCATAATGAATCCTGCATACAGGGTAAGGCAGGTTGTTGTCAGGGATGTCTCATTGGTGAATAACGGATAGGAAAGAAGCATCGCGTCAGGCTGATAAAAGACCAGGTTCCTGCCAGCATAAAATGTTATCACAACCACTGTCAGCAGTGAGGCTGGCAAAAGGAAGCGCAAAAGATCTTTCCGGAATAAAAGATTATAACTGATGTACAAACCTGCATAAACAATGCTGAAAGAGCCTGTCAGATAATAAACGAAAGGAAAGAGGAGGAGATGTATGAACTGGTAAAGGGTTTTGGGGAGGGAAGCCGAAATTATAAACCAGGCCAGGGCTATGAGTATCCCTGACAAATGATATGGATGAACATCGAGACGTGTCTGGATCAGAAGGATAAGGGTAACCGGCAGAACGACTGACAGCAGTGAGAAAGGAGGGGGAGTATTAAAGATCAGGGATATCTTCCTGAATGCCAGTATTGCAAGAAATAACAAGAAGGTGATAACCAGGGAACCGGCAAACGCACTGTTGCAGAACTGTGTCAGGAAGTTTCCCGCATAAATGAGAAGGCCTCCCGGCCTGTCTGTAAACGAATGAAAATAATCGCGTGAAAAAATGAAAAGTGAGTTGGTTTCCTGGTAAAAAAATATTCCTGAACCCGAAAGATTGAAATAGACCAAAGCCTCTGCCACGATCAGGAAGGCGGCAATCTGCAATTCATAAGCCTGCCAGATCCCTTTAATACCTATCCTCTTCTTACCGGTCTGAACCTGGCTCCTCTCCTTTTTCATATCTTCTCTTGAAATTCATTTTGTATCCGGATTGCCTTTAATGGTCCATACCGGTTTAACAGGTTCTTCTTCAGAAGCTTTTTCAAAATCACGAGGCCCGATTTTTATCCATCCGGTCATAAATTCCGGCCGGTTAAATGTTCTGTCCAGCCTGCTGTAGAGTTCAGGATCCTCCTGTGGCAATATGAATGGCTTCCCCGAGCTATCTGCTGAAGCGATATATGAAATATACGGACGGGCAGTAAGCCCATCGTCGCGTTTACTGCTGAATACAAGCCATCTGCCATTCGACGACCATGAATGGTAGCTTTCGGTTGAATCGCTGTTGAGGCTCATCCTTCTGACTGAGCCATCGCGGAGGTCCAGCAGGCAGAGGTCAGCTTCCCTGTGCCATATCGAGAAAGTGCCATAATTGTGCAGAGTGAAGACAAGGTATCGTCCATCCGGGGAAATTACAGGCAGTGAAACGGATTTGTCTTGGGCCTTTGCGTCAAAGACAACTTCCGCATCTCCGAATTTACCTTCAGGCTGGTCGAAGGGTTTCCTCACCAGGTCGTATTTTACAAGAGTCAGATCGAACCCCTCCCTGACCTGGGGAGTCCTGCAGTAATAGAGGAATTTCCCATCAGGAGACCAGCACGGGAAGGTTTCCATATATTTTACAGTATCAGTCCCCGGGCAGGGAAAAATTTCGTTTTTTTCAATATCGAAGATTACGAGGGATGAAAAGAGATCGTAAACATCAATGTTTTTTTCAGGACGCATATGAAAAGACTGGATTGTCTTGTTTGAAGAAAAAGCTATATACCTGCCGGAGGGATGCCAGGCCGGATATACGGTGTTGGCATTCATCTCCGGTGTTCTCAGCGATCTCCTTGTCAGGTTCCTGCCATCATAAAAATAGGTCCCTCCCCTGGACCCCCTTACATGAAGCAGGAATCTGTCAGGATTATTATTATTCAAAGAGTGGCAATTGACGCAGTTATTGTCGAGGAGCTGGTTCTCGAAAAGTGATTTTTCCTTAAAATCCTCAAGAGACCGCTGTATTATCTTCATGTCGGTCCACGATCTGTACCCCGGGTAGAGAAGCCTGTAGCTCATAACCGGATCGATCGGCTCCCTTGCAACATTGATCGTGAAAGGGCTGAAAGCAACAGGGGCTTTTTCCCTATCAAAGGCTATTATCTCAGCTTCAAGGCTTCCTCCTTCGCATCCTGACAGCATCTGCTTCCATTCCTTAAGGCCGAATACTATGATGCGGCCTCTTGATTCAATTTCAAGCTTCCTTCCGTTTGATGAGCTGAGCCGGACCCGGAACGATTCTCCCTTCTCCCTGATTATAAAATTCAGGGGAGCGATATTAGGGGGAACCGTAATACCACAGTAATCGGGTTCAATGACAGGCAATCGTCCGGCAGGTTCCGGAACTTTCCCGCCAGAGCTGTCACATCCTGAGGATATCGACATCACCAGGCAAAACGCTGTAAAACAAAAACGGATTTGTGACCAGTTCATTAAATTTTCAATTAAGCCATTTCATAATTCAAGCCCTGAATTATGGTGCGTAAATCGCAGGCGGGATTACAGTTATCCACCACCGGTCAGTTTACAGGCTTTGTAAATATCCGGCCAGTTTCAAGAGGTCGCTGCTTGTGTTAAAATTGATCTTTTCAGACTTCAGGTAGCTCTTAAGCTTATCTGCATGATCAGGAAAGAGCTGCAGCACATTCTTTTTCGTGAATGGAACAAATCCGGCGGAGGCAAGCGAGATGTAGTATTCCTGAGTGAGCTCCAGTTCCATATCTTCATCGGGGATCAGGCCATATGAGATCCCACGTGCTGACATTGAGTCATATGTGTCTATGGATCCCGACCTGTTGGTTGTACCGTAAGCTCCCTTCTTCAGGATATCCTTTATTCTCACATATTGCTTCAGTCCTACCACAGGCTGACCTCCCGAGATCACCTCTATGTACCCGTTATCATAATAGAAGGTATCCTGAGCGGCTATATATCTCACATCCTTCTTTTTTGAAAATGCAACGGTATCCCCGGCCTGGATGAATTCAATCTCGCCGTACAGTATATTATAGTTGAACAGGATATTGGCAGGGGCTCCATACTTGAAAATCACTTTCCCCGGGATGAAGTCGGGATAACGGTATCTTACATTATAGGGAAAGTAGTCCTGGATCTTACTGCCTGCCCTTACAAGGATTGTCTTGTTTTTCTGGGCTGACAGGCTTATGTTCAGGCACACAAAAATAAGGACAAGTGAAGCGAAGGTTTTCATATATGCAATTACACTTACTTAATAATAAATATATGCAGAACAAAAACTCAGCCGGGAAGAAATAAAAACTCCCCGGCTAAGCCAATAATTTGTTGTTATCCTGATCGATTGTCCGATATGATTACTTGACGATCGGGGTCAGGACAATATTCCTGTACTGAACTGCCAGGTGATCACCCTGAAGATATATGGGCCCCTGAGCAAATACATCCGACTGCAGTGCTCCTCCTGTAGGTCCGTAAACAGGCTGGTTGTCAATTATCTTGATTCCGTTCAGAATGACAGTAATATGGCGGTCGCACAATGTTATGTCGAAAGTCTGCCATGTTCCGGACTTCTTTTCTGCACTGACAACAGGGGTGATCCTGCTGTAAACGGCGCCCATGTTATGGCTGTCGAGACCTTTTCCATATGAGTCGGACACCTGGATCTCATACATTCCGCGCAGGTAGATCCCGCTGTTTCCGTCAGGCGGCACATTGACTTCAAGCTTTAGGTTGAAGTCACCGAAAACCTGGTCGGTTCTCAGGTTTCCATAGCTTACATGGGGTTGTCCTTCAACCTGTACCGGGTTATTTGTCATTATGCCATCCACAACAGCGAAGCCGTTTTTCTGCTTTTCATTTGTAAGTCTCCAACCTGTAAGATCCTTACCGTTGAAGAGGGTGATCGGCTTTCCGAATTTGAGGCTTGCCATATCAGGTGCAGGAGGAGGCGGGGGAAGCTTTGTTCCGACAAAAGTGGTGCTGTCGACCCCCGTTCCGTCACTTTTTGGAGAAAGCAGTACGCCATTTATTTTTTCACCATTTCTAACTATCTCGAGCCAATCGGTCACAATCTGAGTTCTTATCGGGACCTTATTTTCATCAGCCTTCCTGACAATGTCATTGGAACGCTGTACTA
This sequence comes from uncultured Bacteroidales bacterium, assembly GCA_963756885.1. Taxonomy (GTDB): domain Bacteria; phylum Bacteroidota; class Bacteroidia; order Bacteroidales; family VadinHA17; genus LD21. The sequence continues at coordinate 587,097 of CAVWPG010000016.1, read as the reverse complement.
CCAGTATGTGGTCTTTCGCCAGGAAAATATCCGACACCGGAAGCACGCTGCCCCCGATCCATAGAATATCTCCGTCAAGATAATTATTTTCCTGCCTGACTTCAAGCCAGCCGACTGTGCCTCCCTGAATGTCAATTGTCCATTGCCCGAGAAATTCGGGAATACCTGTCTTTTGCGATGGTTCCGGAGCGGTCCCGCTCTTGCACGAGATTACTGAAACAGAAACCAGCACAGCTGTGAAAATGATGAGAATAGTTTTCATTGATCCTGGAATTTGGTATTTAATAGAATGATGAATTTCTTTTAAAGGTACATAAAAGTTTGGATTACGCTCCCCGGTATTGAAAATTCAGTCATTAACCGGATTCAGAAGGCTGATGAATAAGGCCTTCCATCTAATTCCCTGCCTGTTCCTTAAGAACTTCATTATTATACCTGCGGTTCTCAAGGATCCGAAGGTAATCGCGGGCAATCTTTACATTATAATCACCGAATGCCTTCCTCGCCCAGTTGATTGCCTCATCTACATCTCCGTTTATTTCACTGATTATAGCCATGTTGTACGAGGCCCTGCCTGCAATTTTCATATTGCGGTTACCCGTTTCCAGTTCCCAGAGCTTTCCCGCGTCATCCCACAGTCCCATCTGTGCTTTCCTTTTAGCAATCTTGAAGTTGTTGGTCCCCTTGACAAAATAATCACGGTAAACCCTTATTTTATATGGTATTATCCTCATGGCATAGTTGTGTCCTGCGAGACTGCTGACCTGGGTCACAGCCTGTTTCCTGCCGGTGAGGGCTTTTGCTGCCACAAGAGGATTTATGCCTCTGCCGGAGCTGGATGTTGTTTCGGCTTCCAGATACTCATCGAGTAGCAACTTGCTCTGAGGATCATAAATCCGCCAGCCTGTTTTCACTGCCGTTTCCATGTTCGCCTGATGCTCAATGCCAGGCACCGATCCTAAGGGAGTTGAAATTGTCACTTTGTTGGCCGCATAGCTGACATGTGTATCCGTATCGAATTTCTCAAGCGAAAAAAGGGCATCGGTCCCGGTCTCACTGCATATCTGCGCCACGATATCCCATGAGAGCGGAGTTGGAAAGATTTCAAGGCTGGAGGTCCTGAAATCAATGTCTTTCAGATTCTTTACCTCTGTAAACCTGTTATTGTTCAGCAGCTCATCCGATAATCCGCTTATGGCTTCTGCTGCCCCGTCCTTGTCGAGGTCGACACTCTCGAGGGTGAATACCTTGTCGATCGCATCAAAAACCTTTGTCTCATCGGTAGGCTTGCTCCTGTCTATCACTCCCACACTCTTAACATATGAAGGCAGGGTAACAGGAGCAGGCTCCCAGACATTAAGATACAACTGATTTGTTTTACAGGAACCCAGTAAAAATATTACCGGGAACCATATGAGTAATCTCTTCATGCTATTTTGTATTGGTAACTAATCGGGGAACAAGATATAATTTTTTGATGATTTCATAAAAACGGATCACTTACATGAGATTTTTGATGGTTATCGTGAAAACAGCCGGCAGGGATTTTTTTTCCCCCGTTAAGTCCCTGGGACTCACATTCCGGAGGTGATCACTTTAATATTCCGCAGGGCGGCAGTTGTATTCCACGATGCTATGCCAAAGGGCCGGGAAAGCTCCACTTCGGGGCGTATGGATAATTTTCTCCCCTCCGTTGCAAAATCGACTACCCGTGTGCTGTCGATCCACGCCTTTATGCTGGCTGAACTGACAGCCAGCCGTATGTGATACCAGTGATCCTGTTCAAAACGCATCAGGGTCCGGGTTTCGTTGCCCGAAGCATCCCTCCCGTCGATGCTGCTCAGTCCCACAGTGGTCCCTCCCCATCCGCCAACAATAAGTGTGCACGGGCTCTTTCCTGCAGGAAAGGTCAGTCCGCAGAAGAAATCATTGCCCTGAACCCTTTTTGCATCGAGGGAGATTTCGTAGCCTGAAGACGGGAAATTGCCTTTCCACGTAATCCCGGTACATCCTTCTCCCATGCCCAGGATGATATCCTTGCCTGAAACATATACGGGCCCCTGAGGGCCAAAGTTTGTTACCTCCCACCCTGTCACCGGCGTTCCGTTGAAATCGACTGAGATATTACTGACAGAAAGAGGAACCTCCTTCCCTGCATTTCTTTCCCTGCCACCTTCATGGCAGCCTGCTGAAAGAATAAGTAAAGCTGCGATAAGTATCCTTCCCTCCATTTGCATTGCAATTGATTAATGGGATATGATGAAGGCTGGCCACGCCGTCTTCATACTTCCTTGTATTGAAAGGCTGTCAAATGTGAAGGTACAAAATCCTTCACTGTTCTTTTTAAAGTATTATGAGTAATTTAGAGGAATTAATAATTAAAATCCTCCACCGGTATGACAACAGCGCTATCAGGTATCTCAATTCTCTTCCTGCTTGTGATTGTGATACTTATTGTCATGATATTCATACGGCTCAGGAATCCCGTCCAGATCGAATCATTAAAGGAATCACTTGCAATATTCGGTCACAGCCTCGACAGGGTTAACGGTTCGCTCAGGGATGAATTCCAGCGCAACAGGGAAGAATCGTCAAAAGTCGCTAAGGATAACCGTGACGAGCTTCAGAAATCTCTCGAATCGTTCGATGCAAGCCTTACACGAAATATAAAAGAATTCAAAGAGAATCAGAGGCTCAACTTTGAGAGTTCAATGACGAGGGCCAGGGAACAGTCACAGAATATGGAGACGAAGCTTGAAAAAATGAGGGAAACGATTGAGAACAAGCTAAAGGAAATACAGACTGACAACAGCATCAAGCTTGAACAGATGAGGGAAACAGTAAATGAAAAGCTGCAGGAGACTCTGAATACACGGATAAGCGAATCATTCAAAATGGTCACCGATCAGCTCGAACAGGTGTACAAGGGACTGGGAGACATGCAGAAGCTGGCTGTCGGAGTCGGAGATCTCAAGAGGGTGCTCTCCAATGTAAAGACAAGGGGCACTATGGGAGAAATCCAGCTAGGAAGCATTCTGGAGCAATATCTTTCACCCGAACAGTTCCTGAAGAATGTAATAGTAAAGCCCGGAACAAAGGAGAGCGTTGAATTTGCAATAAAGCTGCCCGGGAATGAAAATCCGGATGAACCGGTTCTTCTTGCAATAGATTCAAAGTTCCCGGTCGAGGATTATCAGCGTCTTATTGAAATATATGAGAATATCGCCGATTATTCAAAGGAGGAGATTATTAAGGCTGAAAGGGCTTTTGATGCAAGCGTTGCAAAATCAGCCAAAACAATATGGCAAAAATATATTTCTCCGCCGCTCACCACCAATTTTGCAATCATGTTTGTCCCGACAGAAGGGCTCTATGCACAGATCCTGTCGCGGACAGGACTCTTTGAGCTGGTCCAGCGGGATTTCAGTGTGACTGTTGTGGGGCCTTCAAACCTTGTTGCTTTTCTGAGCAGCCTTCAGATGGGCTTCCGTACCCTTGCGGTACAAAAAAGGTCGAATGAAGTCTGGCAGATACTCGGAGCAGTAAAGACCGAGTTTGAAGGTTTTGAAAAGGTATTGGAAAAGGCGCAGAACCAGATTATATCAGCCAGCGGAAATATAGAAAAACTCGTCGGAACACGCTCCCGTGCCATCAAGCGCAAACTGAGGAATATACAGGAACTGCCTGCATCTGAAGCGGCAAGAATACTTGAATCGGGTGATACGGATGGCGGATTGGCAGATTCCGCAGAAGATAACGGGGAATTGAGCGGCTCAGACGTTGACAAATGAAATGTCAAAAGCTGGAGATCTCAGGCCGGACTGCTGCCGTTCCCGGAATTATATACCGGCAGAAAGCGACGACCGGGGAGCTCCCCGCAACCAGCAATAATTTTTTTCGCTATCTTCGGTACTTAAATAACCAGCCAATGAAAAAAAGCACCTTTGTATTAACCTTAATACTGATTTTGCAGTTATCCTGGACATGCACCTCAAAGCAGGAAAAAATGGAGAAGCGGCTTCAGACATTTATTAAAGCCTATGAGGCAAAGATAATTCCACTTTACCGGGAGATGAATCTCAGCTCGTGGGATGCAAACATCTCCGGCACCAATGAGGCATGGTCAAAGAGCGAAAAAGCCTCATTCAATTATGCAAAGGTTTTTACAGATACTGTGGCTTTTAATGAATTAAAGGAGATAAGGGATGCCGGAGTTGTAAAAGACTCCCTGCTTGCCCGTCAGCTCGAAATTCTCTATAACGCCTATCTTGGGGGTCAGGTCGATACCGCACTTATTGCCATGCAGTTAAAGATGGAGACAGAGATCGGAAAAAAATATTCCAATTTCAGGGTAACAATAGGTGACAGGCAACTCACTGATAATGAGGTAGAGGATATCCTGCGAAACTCTGTAAATAATGCTCAGCTCAAGTCTGTATGGGAGGGCTCCAAGTTGATAGGGCCTGTAGTTGCAGATGATATAATAAGGCTTGTAAAACACCGTAATAAAATAGCCCGGAAATCAGGCTTCAATAACTTCCATGAGATGAGCTTAAAGCTCTCGGGTCTTGATCCGGCGGAGGTCACTAATATATTCGACGAGCTCGACAACCTTACCCGGGATAACTTTGCAGTGCTTAAGGGAGAGATCGATTCCTATTGCTCAAAGCGATACAATGTCCCGGTTGCCGACCTGCGTCCGTGGCATTACCAGAACCGTTATTTTCAGGAGGCTCCGGGGATATACAGGATAGATTTTGACAAATACTATAAAGATAAGGATCCTGTTAAGCTGGCTGCAAAATTCTATGACGGCATCGGGCTCAATGTTGATAGGATTCTGGCCAACAGCGATCTCTATGAGAAGCCTGGAAAGAACCAGCATGCATTCTCGACTGACATCGACAGGTCCGGCGATATAAGGACTCTTGATAACATAAAGCCTGATTCATACTGGATGAACACGATTTTGCATGAGCTGGGACACGGTGTTTACTCTTTTTATACAGATATGTCATTGCCCTTTACACTGAGGGATGCCGCTCACCCCTTTACAACGGAAGCCATTGCAAACATGTTCGGTAGATTTGCTACCGACCCGCAGTGGATGCTGAGAATGGGAATAATTGGCCAGGCTGAATATGACAGAATAGCTGAGGTCAGCCGGCTCGACCTGCGTCTTAAGATGCTGGTCTTCAGTCGCTGGGCCCAGGTGATGTACAGGTTTGAGAAATCTATGTACGAGAACCCTGATCAGGATCTGAACCAACTCTGGTGGGATACCGTTGAGAAATACCAGGATCTTAAAAAACCTGAAGGGAGAAACATGCCTGACTGGGCTACGAAGATCCATATCGCCCTTTATCCCTGCTACTATCACAATTATCTGCTCGGGGAGATTCTGGCATCACAGTTTTATTGCCATGTTACTGACAGTATTACCGGCAGCCATTCATTTGCAGGAGATAAAGCGGCCGGAGAATATTTCAGGCAAAGAGTCTTCAGCCCCGGAGCCAGGTACGACTGGAATGAAATGATTGAAAGGGCCACCGGAGAAAAATTAACTGCAAAATATTACGCCAGACAATTTGTAAAATGAAAAATATGCTGACACGCCGTTTGTTTTTACAGAGAAGCTTTGCTGCCGGAATAGGTCTGGCGGCAATGAACAATATCGTCGCAGGACCTGATAAAGCTGCAGCGGGAATGAAATTTGGCCTCGTTACCTATCTCTGGGCACAGGACTGGGATCTGCCGGCAATTATTGCAAACTGTGAAAAAACAGGGTACGGGGGAGTGGAATTAAGGACCCAGCACGCACATAAGGTTGAGATAAACCTTGATAAGCAGCAGCGCGCGGAGGTAAAGAAGCGTTTTGCCGACAGCAGTGTAACGTGTATCGGCTATGGCTCCAACTTTGAATACCATAGTCCCGATCCGGCAGTTCTTCGGAAAAATATCGAACAGACAAAGGAATATATAATACTCTGCCGGGATATAGGCGCATCAGGGATAAAGGTTAAGCCTAACGATCTGCCAGCCGGCGTTCCGAAAGAGAAGACAATTTCCCAGATAGCTGCCTCTTTCAATGAGATAGGCCGATTTGCAGGGGATTATGGGCAGCTTGTAAGGGTTGAAGTTCATGGGAATCATACGCAGGAAATTCCAAACATGAAAGCAATATTTGACCAGGTAACCGAACCTGACGTAAAGATTTGCTGGAACTGCAACGATGAAGATCTGTTGCCGCCGGGACTGGAGGGAAATTTCAACACACTGAAAAAATGGTTTGGAGATACGGTTCACATTCGTGAGCTTAACGAAGGAACTTATCCTTACCAGGAGCTCTTTAACCTCTTTACATGGCATTCATTATGACGGATGGATCCTTCTGGAAGCCAGAACAGACCCTGCAGATAAGATTGCTGCCATGAAGGAACAGCTTGCTATTTTCAACAGGATGATCTCCAGGGCCGGAAAGTGAATATTTTGCAATATTAAAATTGATTTCCCCATGAAAAAATTATTTCTGCTGATGCTTGCCATGCTGGCAGCATGCGCTTCTCCCGTTGTCAGGAACGATATCCGCTCAGCTGTTTCATAGATGCTGCTGCCAGGAAGCTGCGACAGACAGTGTTAAAAGCCGTAACCCTGATATTGATATGTTCCTTCTTGAAAAGGGTGTAAGGCATGCAGCTTCCCTCTGGAGAAGCGAGGACGGAAGTCCCGATGAATTCGTCGCTTTTGTGAAAGGTAATTATATCACGGATAAATCTGTCCGTAAAGCAGTATTCAGTAAAATAAGCTTCTATATCGAATCGCTGAACGGCAATTTCAATGAAATCACCCTTGACCTGAAAAAGGTGCTTGACCTGGCTGTTGGCAATATAGATGAAATAGACAGGATGTTTGGCAATTACTCTGTCGGCTCTCACCTCCAGGACGATTTCTACTCAAATAAGATCGCCTTTGTTATTGCCATGAATTTCCCGTACTTCACTCTGGAGGAAAAGGAGAAGCTGGGGCCGGGCTGGAGCCGTGAGGAATGGGCAATGGCACGACTCGGCGATATATTCGTATCGCGCGTGCCTGCGGAACTCAAGCAGAATCTCGCAACTGCAACAGGGAATGCTGAGATGTATATTGCCGAATACAATATCCGGATGGATAAACTGAGAACGGAGGATAACCGGCAGATCTTTCCTGACGGGATGAACCTGCTTTCGCACTGGAACCTGCGCGACGAGCTCAAGGCCGATTATGCCGATGCTGAGAACGGACTTGAGAAGCAGGAGATGATATATAAGGTTATGGAGAGGATTATCAGACAGGAGATCCCCGGAATAGTGGTCAACAACCCCGACTGCGAGTGGGCACCCTACTCGAATAAAGTGACCAAGGATAACGTACAGATCGATGCCGGCAGGGAACCGGATACCAGATATTCACATATACTTGACATTTTCAGGGCCGAGAAAAGCATCGATGCCTTCAATCCTGAAATGAATACAGCAATCCTCAGAAAGTTTTCGTGGGAGATGGAAATTTCGCAGGAAGAGGTGGAATCTCTTTTCGATGCCTACCTCAGCTCACCTTCCCTGGCTGCTCTCGGCAAGATTGTGAGGGACAGGCTTGGACGCGGGCTGAGGCCTTTTGATATCTGGTATAATGGCTTCCGGCAGGGGAGCACAATACCTGAAAACATTCTTACCGAAAAGACATCATCCCTTTATCCAGACCCGGCCGCCTTCAAGGCTGCAATTCCTTCGATACTTCAGCGGCTTGGCTGGTCCGCCGGACGTGCAGACTATATCGCAGGGAAGATCGTGGTGGATCCGGCACGCGGCTCCGGTCATGCTGCGGGAACAGCAATGAAAGGGGCTGTCTCACACCTCCGTACCCGCATTTCGGATAAAGGGATGGATTACAAGGGATATAATATAGCCGTCCACGAGTTCGGCCACAATGTGGAGCAGACAATATCGATGTATGATGTTGACTACTATATGATGTCGGGGGTTCCGAATGTAGCCTTCACGGAAGCACTTGCATTTCTGTTTCAGAGCCGCGACCTGTTCCTCCTGGGATATAATCAGGAAAACGGTGAAGCAGGAAAAATGGAGACTCTGAATGCAGCCTGGTCGCTTATGGAGATAATGGGTGTAAGCATGGTCGAAATGAAGGCCTGGAAATGGCTCTACCAGAATCCGGATGCGAATCCGGCAGAATTGAGAGAGGCTATTGTTTCATTTGCTCTTGAAGTATGGAATAAATACTTCACCCCGGTTACCGGTATTAAGGATTCACCAATACTTGCCATCTATTCACATATGGTCGAGGTGCCGCTATATCTCCCCAATTATGCCTACGGCCAGATAATTGAGAATCAGATAGAAGATTATATCAAGGGCAAAAAATTCGCCGATGAGGTCGATCGTATTTACAGGCAGGGCAAGCTCACTCCCCAGCAATGGATGACTGGAGCCACAGGTCAGAAAATCTCTGCCCGGCCCCTGTTGGATGCTCTCGACAAGGCCCTTGGGAAGTGAAATTTATTATTTAAGACTCTAATTTGAAATCAAATGGCAAAACAGTTGAATTATTTTGTCCATCATGTGTACTTCTGGTTCAGGAAACCATTTTCGAAGAAGGACAGGGCAAGGTTTGAGGAAGCACTGAAAAAGCTTGTTACGGTTGAAACGATAGAAGAGATGCATCTTGGTGTTCCTGCCCCGACACGGCGTGATGTCGTGGACAGGTCGTATACCTATTCGCTTGTAACAACTTTCAAGAACAAGGCAGACCATGACATATACCAGACTCATCCCACTCACCTGAAATTCATTGATGACTGCGGTGACCTGTGGGAAAAGGTTGTTGTATACGACTCTGTCGGTATCTGACAGCACCGGAGGATTTACCTCCCGGCATCCTGTTTGAAATCCCTGTGTAACCCCTTATCTTAAAGAATTACACAGGGACTTCAGGGATGATAATACAATCCTATTTAAGGTAGACTTCAAGCACCGGTATCTCGGTATTGGGTTTCAGTATCGGAAGATCGAAGCACAAGATCATTCAGGCCTTCAGGTGTGCCCTGCGAATATTTTATCTCCGAAGCATCATGCAGGAATTGTATGTATTTGACTTTTGCTGCAATATCCCTGATTGTAAGACTTCCCATCGGATAGTCAAGAAGATGGATGTAGAGCCTGTTTGTGACCGGATTGTATGTCAGCAGTGTATTTGCCGGAGCTTCAATTCCTGCAGGCGCTTCTGTGCATCCATATATTGAACGGCTGTTGTATTTCATCCATTGTCCAATAGCGTCAAGCCTGTCCTGTGCCCTGTAATCAAACACCCCGCGGGCGGTGGGACCAACATTCAGAAGTAGATTACCTCCTTTGCTTACCGATTCGATCAGGAGCTCCAGCAACTGGGCCGGGCTTTTCCAGCTTGTCTCATCGCGGTAATATCCCCATGATCCCGAAAATGTCTGACAGGTCTCCCAGGGAACTCTTTTGCCATTTATCTCAGGCCATTTGGATACTTTCACCTGCTCAGGTGAGACAAAATCACATCCCCCTTCAACATCACTCAGATCGAGCCGATCGTCCACAATTATTCCCGGCTGAAGAGAACGGGCAAGCTTAAGCAGGTTCTCGGAGTCCCAGTCGGCACGGCTCTTCCCATGCTTTCCCGGGAAAGAGAAATCAAACCAGATTATGCTTATCTCACCATAGTTTGTAAGCAATTCCCTGACCTGGTTTTTCAGGTATTCACGGTACTTATTCATATCCCTCCCCTTGTTCAGCCGTGCATAGGCACTGTCCGACTCCTGGCTAAGAGGATGATCCCTGTCAATAGTATAATCAGGATGGTGCCAGTCGATAAGCGAATAATAAAAACCGACCTTGAGACCCTCAGCCCGGAAGGCATCGACATACTCCCTTATAAGGTCCTTCCCGTAAGGAGTATTGGTGGCCTTGTAATCTGTGAATTTGGAATCGAAGAGGCAGAAACCCTCATGGTGCTTGGCTGTGAGCACCACATACTTCATCCCGGCAGCCCTGGCCATTTTTGCCCACTGATGAGGATCATACATATCGGGATTGAACATCATCAAAGTATTTCTGATACTGCTCGTTGGTCAGCCTTTCATTGCTCTTTACCCATTCATGCCGGGCGGGCAGGGCATATAATCCCCAGTGAATAAACATGCCAAAGCGGGCATCAGTCCACCACTTCATCCTTTGCATCTTTTGTGCCTCGGTCTCGCGTGGAAGCTGCGACTGGGCCACCTGTGAGGACAACAGGAGGACAGATAAAAAAATCACGGTCAAAAAGGTTCTTTTCTTCATAGGTCTGTATTTTAATAGGTATTACTCGTCCGGGTTATCTGAATTGCGACTCCTAATTTACAGAATTAATTGCAGATTCAATATACTTTCCCTCCTTTCACAGCCCGGCCCCTCCCTGAATTCTGCCTTAGCGTCGGCCAGTGCTAAAGTCTTGCGGCAATAATCTCCTGCATAATTTCCGGTTCCAGCTTTACAGGATTGTACTTGTTATCCGTGGCTGAGCAAATCCGGAATATGTCATCCTGTCTCACCCCATATTTTTTCAGATCAGGCAGCTTCAGTTCCACCGTCAGTTTTTTCAGAAGTAGCAATAAAGCCATCGGTATAATAATCATCGCTATTGCCATTTTCACCAAGAAAAAGTCTGCCAAGCAAGGAATACTTTTTCAGGGCTTCATGCCCATCGCCTCTTTTCCTGAGTTCCCTCACCGTGATCTCATTGGCGCCCGACATCAATGTGCCGCATACAACACCATGAGGTATTTCATATAATCCGCCCAACGAGGATGCGAACCCATGCACAACTCCGAGACCTGCATTCGCGAGGCAGATGCCTGAAGTAAGCGCCGCGAACGACATCCCTGCCCTTGCTGCTGTATCCTGTCCATCATTATAGCATTTCACAAGCGAATCCTTCAGGGCTTTCAATCCTTCAATTGCAAGTGCGTCGTGTATATTGAACAGACTTTTCGGATAAGTAGGCCTCTATAAGCTGGGAAAAACAGTCCATCCCGCTTGCAGCAGTAATTCCGGGCGGGCAGCTTAAGCGTGAGCTCCGGATCAACCAATGCGAGATCGGGCACAAAATTGTCGTGCCTGAGGGATTTCTTAAACCCTTCAGGACCCGTCCTGGAGATAACCGCGTTTTTTGTAGCCTCACTGCCAGTTCCTGAAGTAGTTGGTATTGCAATAAAGGGGAGCCTGGTCCCCGGATGCTCCAGGTCTCCAACCCCCTCGAGGAACCTGACGACCGGTTCACTCATTCCTGCCATGGCAGCTATTGCCTTTCCCGCATCAAGAACGCTGCCTCCTCCGACGGCAACAACAAGATCAGGCTTCACTCCGCGCAGCGAGCCGACAGCAGAATCAATATCCTCCGGTGAAGGCTCGCCGGCTATCGTCACCAGACTATATGATATCTTCCTGCGCGCCATCTCTTCAAGAAGCCGGCCTGCGTGGCCGGAATTAATAAAGGAGCTTTCCCCGGTCACCAATACAATATTGCTAAACAGTTTTATCTGATCAGGAAGTGATCCGAGGGAACCATTTCTGAAGATGATCCTGGGTATCCTTGCAAACTGAAAAGGCTTTACCATCTTGTTCTGTCACTGGGTTCGATTATCTTATACCTGATACCCTGCCTCGGATCGGCCATAAAATCTACCACTGAGTCCCTCCAGGCAAGATAATGAGAACTTTTCCTGTGCTTAGCCATTGCATCCTCGCTTTCGAACACCTCATAGAGCATGAATCTGCAAGGATCATCGGCCTGCTGGATAAAGTCAAATCGGATGTTGCCGGGCTCCTTTACCGTTCCACGATGGTTGGCTATTGTTGCAATTATGAATTTGTCGACCACATCGGGTTTTACATGAACATAAACACAAGTTACTACCATGGCTTTGCTTTTTTTATACAAAATTAGATTTTAAAAAGCAGGGATCAAATTATCTCCTGTTTTTCAGTTTAGGGACAATGTTGTAATTGTCATGAAGATTTTTTTTCATATGTCTGAATATCTTCAGATTGTACATAATATTGTTTCTGTGTAAAAGCAGCGTCAGTTCATATACCTGAATTCAAGCCAGGCATCCCTGAAATTCACTATTGTCTCCCAGCTTGTATCTATGGATGTATTGCAGCTCGAAGAGAATATGAACCTGTTTTTATATGGCAGCATTTTCCTGAAGAGCTTACCCACATAATCAAAAATTGCATCCCTGTCAGCCAGGTCGCGAGTTTCCATGGCACTTATTCCGCCTGTAATGATAAAACCTGTCCGGGTGTTGATCAAAGCCTCATCAAGCATTACATCTCCCAGGGGAGGGGAAGCTACCCCCTCCAATCCATCAACACCCAATGAGGAGATTAGGTTCAGGTTAGCCTTCTGCTGCCCGCAGGCATGAATAAAAAACTTTGCGCCATAACCGTGACAAAGCTCACTCGCTTTCCTGTAATAGGATGAAGAATACTCCTCCACATAATCGGGAGGATGGAATAAAGTATCAAGGTTGTCCATTGACATTATGACCCTCACCCCGCTTTTGACGGTTTCCCCGATGATTTTCAGCTGGGCCTCCTCATGAAGCAGAATCAGCTCTTTTGCTTTTTCAGGATATCCCATAAGAAAATAGACAGTATTCACAGGACCCATTGTTAAATGCAACATTTTCAACGGGCTGAAGAATTCACCTGCAATTACTAACCCGTTCCCGCCAACCGATTTAGAGGCATCGCTGAATTTCCGGGTATTCAGCTCCCATCTTCTGTGTTTGATAAAATGCATGAACAACTCCAAATCCCTTACATAATCGGTAATCAGAAATTTAGTCTGAACCAATGTTGATTCATTGAAAATGAATTTCAGCCTTTCATCAAGAATTCCCCTGGGACTTATGTATTCCCTTGATATTATTTTGTCCTTTCCCTCATATGTTATTTTTTCAAATAATTCAAATTTGTCCACAACCTCATCACAGATTCCTCCAAACCAGTATTCTTCCGGATCTGAATATACATTCCTGCTGAAAATATCCACCCCCAGATAATTATACAGATCTGTCAGTGTTTTACAGTGCTTTATTTCATCAGGCAATTGGTTGTGGGAAACCTGATGTCTGAACCATTGCCAGTAATTGGGGGCATAAATGAACCTGGAAGGATTTTCCCCGTTCATGATTTTTTCAATTTCCCCCCTTGGTGTAGTCTTAGTGCCCGTCATTGCTTCTTATTCATATAATCGGTTCGCAATCAAAAAATTCTTTCTTGCTATTCAGCGTTCAGCTCCTTCATTATGATTTTCCTGAGGGCATATTCAGATATCTGGTGCTTTGGTGCAGTCTCATCAATAACCAGGTAATAATGATCCTCTGCACCCAGCTGCTTCATCTTTTCCTTTACATCTGCCTCATAGGTCTTAAGGTCTGCGTCGTAATTTCTGCCGGGAACGTGCTGCTTCTCCCCGAAGCAACAGTCATCCTTCCTGTTGAGAATCTGTATCTGCTTGCGCCCTGTTCCAAAGGCTCCAAGAACATAAAGGTCGGGATAGCCTGCAATATCTCTGTACAGTTCAGGGAGGAACTGCTCGATATCGCCCATTGATGCTTCCGATCTGTAATAAAGCGGCATCGAGCCCGCAACTGAGAAACTGAACGAGATACGGTCGTCGATTGCTGCCAGGAGATTGGTGGTCCACCCTCCTCCCGAAAGGCCAACCATATTGATGTTAGTGTAATTATTCATCTGAAGAAGATAATTCAGGCTTACGATCTCAGGTTCAAGGAAAAACCTGAGCCCATAGGTTGCAGGATGTTCGCCGGGGGGCAGGGGGGTATTGATTATGCTGCAATGATCAAGATTACAGACAGTATCAGAAACATGAGGCATAAAAACAGTCAGAACATCAAATCCGTCCTGAAGCAGTTCGTCAATTGCCGCTTCAATGCCGTACTCATTTCCAGGCTGTGAATTTATTTTGCATGTATGCCCCGGGTTGATAAGTACAAGCCTGTTATTTCTGCTGACAGGGACGAACAGGTAGGCAAGGTCGTTTACAGCAGGTTCTCCATCTTTGTATGCTGCAATTACAGGAATTTCAATCCTGTCAACCCTTGACAGACCTTTATATGGGCTGAGCGGGCTTTGGATACCCTTAGTCACTAATACGTCAGCCCGGTCAGGAAGCTTAGCGGTGCCCCAGATGGCATTAATTATTTCCTTCCGCAAGGACATCACTTCAGCAGGGCTGTGGATCCTTATCTCCCTGTCGTCAGTGTATTGCATGCCGCAATTGACATACGGACCATCAGACAGACCATAAAGCGGAGGCAGCCTGTTAGCATCAAGGAAGACAGAGGACTTGTTAACACCAGCCACAGAAGCTTGAGCATATCCCAGATCGTTCCCGGTCATCGTTATATGGCTGTTTTCAATTCCGATGAGCTGGAGGAAAGTTGCGGTACCCCGGGTTGCCATGCATGACCGGATCAATGCATTTTTAACACCTGTCATTTCGATTACGGCTGCGGTACCCTCCGTTCCTGCCTTAAGTCCACCGAGATCCAGGTTTTCGATATCATCAAAAACCATCGCATCCCTTGCTTCGGGGTTTTCATATCCCAGTTCCACGTTTTCAAATCTAAGATTTCTGCAATGCCTGCAATAAAAGCCATATGAGGGAAGATCCCCGTACATGTTATGTTCGGGATATGCCGCCGGAAGCTCGGGGATCTCCTGTTTTGCAGGGCCGGATAAACCTCCTCCTTCAAAAGAGAGACAAATGTTGCTGAGCGAGATATTTTCAACCATATATCCCGGCAATCCGGTGATCGAGCAACCTGTTTTACCTATATGGGTTCCCTGGATATTATCAATTACAACATGTGATAAACTTCCCATTCCCGGCTTTCCCATTCCATCCGCATAAGGTCTGGCACGGTTTCCAAGCCTGATAAAAATTGCATCTCCAACATTGTTCATTGTGACATTGGATATCAAAACACCGTCCAGGGTACCGCCATCGACAATCTGGAGTGTTATTCCCGAGAGATGCGTATCGTAGATCGTACAATTGCTCAGTGTAATATTCCGGAAACCACCATTTGTCTCAGTTCCAAGCTTGAATGCATTGCAATCGGAACTTAATGTGCAATTTGTGACTGTTACATTTTCGCATGGTCTGTCCTGAGTGCTTTTCAGCACGATCGCATCATCCCCGCTTATTATATCGCAATCCGAGATATGAACCCTGCTGCAGCCGTCAATGTCTATGCCGTCATTATTATGGTTGACCCTGCTCCTGACAGTTATTCCATTTATATTTACATCCTCGCAGAGCATGTAATGCTGAACCCACATCGGGGAATCAAGTATTGTCACGTCCCTGATCAGAATGTTCCTGCAGTTTATCATTCGTATCAGATAGGGCCGGCTCTTATAAAAGAAGAACTTGTCTTTTTTTCTCAACCCTTCATTATTTTCAGTATTCTCGACTTTGAAGGCGGCGCCATTCCCGTCAATCTTACCCTTGCCTGTAATTGAAATATTTTCAACCCCTTCGGCATAAATAAGGCTTTTGTCTGTGTAATTATCGGTGTATGACCTGATTTTTGAAATTGTAACAGGATAGTCAGCCAGGTTTTTGCTTCCTTCCAGCACTGACCCGGCATCAAGATATAATGTTACATTGCTCTTAAGATAAATTGTCCCTGAAACGTATCTGCCGGCCGGAAAGAAGACTGTCCCTCCCCCTGAGGCAGAGCATGAATCTATAGCAGATTGTATTGATACCGTATTTACAGTGATCCCATCCTTCCTGGCTCCAAAATCAAGAATGCTGAAACATACCGGATGCGAAGCCGAAGCAATTCCGCCAGTGAGCAGCAAACAGGCTGAACTGATCAGCCATGCCCTTATTCTGACAACAGATCGGCGGACAGACTCATGAATAGGCAAATTTATCATATGTTACTTTTTCCCTTTTTTTGCTATTTCGAAAACTGCACCATCGTACTTATTTTCGAGTCTGACTGTAATTCCCCGTTCAGCCAGTTCCCTGCCGGTAGAATTCATAATGAAGTCTCCCGAGGGGGCTTTTCTGACCTCGTAAACTGAGCCCGGGTCAAGGAAATTCACCGTGACGGTCCTCTGAATCTCCGGTGAACCCTGTCTGAATATTCCAACTATTCCCCCCGAATGCGTTTCCGAGTTTATACGCTGATAGCCATCCCAATTACCCTCTGCAGGTTCGCCATAGCCTTTCAGATCCTGCCTGAAGGACATAAAATCATGCTTCGTCTGCATCTGCCTGAGCCAGTCGGCCCAACTCTTCATTCTTGCCCGCTGGACTCTTTTGTAAGCTGCCTCGGGTCACCGAGAACGATAGGCAGCGATCCGGCAAGTGACATAAGGGACAGTTCAAACTGAGGATCGTCAAAATGCTGATTTCCGATTACCATGGCCGTGGCAGGAATTACAGGGGTTCGCCACCACGACATCTGCCTGACGCGCATGCGATCCGAGAGGAGCCTTGTCACCGAAATTGGACAGCCAGTTGCCTTCAGCATGCTTGCACATATCCAGGTCAATAAGCTGCTGGGCACCCATTGTTTCAAAGGTGCAATCGATGAAAAGATCCGGGGCCTCCTTATGCAGATCGTCAAACAACTGCCAGGTGCGCTGGTACATTTCGAGCATTGATTCGTTCCGGTCCCTGTGCATGGGATGGTCGGTTGCCCAGCAGCCAGATCGTG
Source organism: uncultured Bacteroidales bacterium (assembly GCA_963756885.1). Classification (GTDB taxonomy): domain Bacteria; phylum Bacteroidota; class Bacteroidia; order Bacteroidales; family VadinHA17; genus LD21. The sequence continues at coordinate 570,266 of CAVWPG010000016.1, read as the reverse complement.
TCTTGTCTGAAGTATATGCACCGGTGACGACGGCAAAATCACCTTTAATATACTCAAGCCCGTGCTCCTTGATAAGGCCCAGAATAACACCCTTGATATAATCGTACCAGCCTGTTGTCATGCACATTGAATAAGTTTCCCAGTTGTACATCTTATCGAAGTCGGCATGGAGGCTTACCGGTGAGCCGTCGGCTTTGCGAACAAGCCATTCAGGATGATTTTTATATACATTGCTTTTTGATTCGGCTGAGCCCAGGCTGATCCAGACACCTGGCTTCATTCCCTTCGATTTTATATAATCGAAGACAGGCTTCAACCCGTCAGGGAACTTTTCCCTGTTAATCCCCCAGTCTCCGTACGAGTCCTGCCATCCGTCGTCAATCACAAATTCCTCTATGCCACACTCGCTTGCAGCATCGGCAAGCTCACGGATAAGCTTATCATTGATATTATGAAAGAAGGGTTCCCATGTATTATAGACAAAAACAGGCTTTTCAGCGATTTTGGAGAGCCTGGTTCCCATATGCCGCCTTACAAAATCGCTTACTGTAGTGTTAAGCACTGCATAGGGATCGTCCGAATTGTCATACAGGGCAGTAAAGACCCAGGTGCTTTCCCATGGTTCGCCAGGTTTCAGCCATTTCCTGAATCCGAATGTCTGATCGGGATGAGTAAGACCTACTGAAACCTGGTTTGGCTTCAGAAATGCCGAAGTGCGCTTCATGACCCCCGGAGCCTCGTTTCCAAGAACCAATCCGCGGTGCAGATTTACCTCATGCACCACGACCACAGGATCGTAGCAATTCCCTGTATACTGGCCGAGAGACTTCTGACGGGCATAATCATGCAGAACCCAGCATTCAATTCCTACTGCAGTATTTCCGAATTGCAGGTTCTCTATATCCAGTGCCTCGAGCTTAATCTCATCCTTTCCGGTGTCAAGGAAGGATATTTTTTTCCTGATCAGCGGCAGACCCGGATACAGGATATATGTAATTGCAATCCTGAGATGGGAGGCCGGATCCTCCAGGGTCACAACTGCCCCGCTCCCGTTATTCTCTCCTTTCACTATCCTTACATCAACACGCTTCCACCTGGCCAGTCCGGTAAAGGACTTGCCATCTGCTTCAAAATAGAAATCGGATGAGCCATCAGACAGGAATTCATCTCCCGTTTTTGTCAGCATGTAGCTTTTTGAAATAATCCCCGGCTTGTCGCCATCAAATTGAATCAGCCTTTTGATTACTCCGTTATCGAGTGTAAGCTGGTCACCCGAAAAAGAGGCAAAATCCTGCCCCTTAGCAACTACTGATGCTACAGAAAATGCTGCTGCAATAAAAAAATACCTGATGTTCATATGTGATGTTTTAAATGTAAACCAAAATTAAAGCCTCTCCTGCCAGGTGCCTGCGATGTAATGCTGCTTCTTACGTCAAAGCTGTTTTCCGGCTATTCAGACATTTTTCTGTACCATGGCAGCCTGTCAAGGGGTACATCGACTGTAACAACGGCAGGCCCCTTTACAGTGCTCCCATCGTCACCCGTCCAGCTTCCCTCAGGGAAGATGATCTTTCTCGAACGCTCTCCCTTTTTTACAACCGGAGCGACCATTATCCTGTCTCCCAGGAGGAACTGATCCTTTACCTCTTCATATCCCCGGCCCGGAAACCCATATTCAAGATTACGGACCATCGGCTCGCCTGATACGGCGCATTCCCGTGCAATAGCTAGTATTTCACCACCCATATGGTAGTGGAGCCCTGCCATTTTCCTGCAGATTGCCAGGTTGGAGCTGTCCAATACCCTCCATGGAGCCACAGAAAATTGCATCATTGGCATGAGAGCACTTACTTCAGAAGACCTGACGATCAGTTCCTGATCCATCACGGAGGAATCCTGGAATGACGATGATTCTCCACCGCCAATCATATCAGGACAGCCGAACTGATGTCCGATCATTCCTAAGCCAATCATATCGGGTATCAGTACCTGCACATCTTCCCATGTATGCCTTTTGTCCCTAAGCCTTTGCACAAGCGGCTGACCGGCCATTTTCCAGCAGGCGCGAAGCTCATTCATGGGAAAATCAAGAGCCAGCTTTGCATATGCCTCACACTGGTCATTGGGACTGTAGTCACCATACGAAAATGTCCCTGCATACCTTTCCGGGTCTCCCGCATCCAGCTTGAAGCCATCGACTCCGTATGCGGCTACAAGGTTTTTCAACTGATCCCTGAACCAGGCCAGGCTTTCAGGATTTGACAGATCCAGCACTGAACTTACTCCGTTCCACCATTCTATCTGTGCCGGCTTTGTCTTTTCACCATCGCTGAATATAAGCAATCCTTTGGCGGCAAGATCACGGTAAACCGGTGAATCGGAGCTTACAAAGGGAACAACCCAGAGCATGACCCTGAAGCCCATAGCATGAAGCTTTTTCATCATTCCGGCCGGATCGGAGAATTTTTCACAGTCGAATTTCCATGTGCCGTACCGCTGCTGCCAGTTATCATCTATCATAATGACCCCTACGGGAAAGTCATTCTTTACGATATCCTCAGCATACTTCATTATATCGCTTTCGTTCTGATTGTACTGAAGCTCTATCCAAGTATTGTACTGAGGGGAAGTAATCATCAGGCTATCAGGTATTTTACCTGAAGGAGGAAAGAAATTCCTGCTGCCGAACAGATAAGCGTCCCTCAGAGTCTCTCCTGCCCTGCCGTACAAGATGACCCCACCGTGGGCATCCACTGATATTTTGTTGCCGTTGAATCCGATCCTGAGGGGCTTGTCGCTCCAGATATATCGCCCCTTGCTGGAGATAAAGAAGGGTGCTGCCTGGTTTGTTTTGCAGTCCGCAAACTCATCATACACGAATGAAGTATCATTGAGGGGGGAATTTCGCCCGTCCATCACGGCCCCTCCCCACCATTTTTCATTATCAAGCATTGTCAGCTGCTTTTTGTCAGCGGATTCCTTGGGACCACCGCAACCTGAAACAATTGCAATCATTATGGTTAACAGGACGAGGGAATGGCGAAAAGATTTTTTCATTGAAACAGTTTTAAAGGAAGAATAATTAAAGATCGAAATTATTCCAATGTAATAAAAATAAATTCAGATTTTCAACATTACACTGGCACGAAATAAATTGCCTCAGTTTCATATGCCTTCCGAACCTGTTCAGCTTGCCAGATGCCGTCTGAACTCAGGGTTCCTTTGGGAGCTTTTGCGGGTTCCAGGGGAGAGAGTGCCTTTCCGGAAGCGGGGAAGTGTCGTGGAAGAGGATCATATCCCTCTTTGAAAAGAACGGAATAAGCAGATGAAAAAATCAGAATATAGTTGGCAATCTATTTCAGATTACTTTATGAAATTAGGTATCTTTGTGAGGAAATTCAAAAAACTCCTCATGGATGCAGGGGTTAAAATTTGAAATCAAAAGTATTATTATGCTAAAAAGACTGATTATATTTATTATTTTGATTTCATCCACTTATTCATATGCCCAGCAGACTGATTGCAAGGTAATGAAACCGGAGATTTCCGGCACCTATACGGGCGGTTGCCGCAAGGGGCTGGCCAGTGGCAAGGGAATTGCCCAGGGTGTTGACAGGTATGAAGGACAGTTCAGCAAGGGATTACCTGACGGAAAAGGCACCTACAGGTGGGCAAGCGGAGTTTATTATGAAGGAAGCTGGAGCAAAGGGCTGAGGGATGGTGAAGGTAGGATGGTGTATCCCGATTCAACAGTTACAGGAGTATGGAAGGGAGACAGATATATGGGGAAAAAGATGTCCGCACCCTATAGGATAATTTCGAGCCTCAGTGTTTCAAGATACACCTTCACAAAGTCTGCAGATAAAAACAACATTGTTACAATCCGGATAATGCAGGGAGGAATGGACAATATCTCCATCGAGGATTTCAGCCTCGCATATGACAGCGGCACAGAGTACAGGACAGGGAACTTCTATGGAATAGAGAGCATAAAATTCCCTGTTACTATCAAAGTGAAATACCGGTCATGGAATCAGCTGATGACTTCTCAGTATAATGTTATATTTGAGTTTGTAATAGATCAGCCGGCAAGCTGGAATGTTATAATAGTAAACTAGGCGGTCAATTTGTGCGGGGATGTAAATCACAGCCATTCAGAAACATTTGAGAGGCATATTGTGTTTACCTCTGTATTGTGGTATGATTCATAAGCATTTTTCACTTTCATGCAATAATTTCCCGCTCTGTTTTTCGTTTTATAATTGAGAACCCTTTATCGCAGAAGCACATATAATTAAAATAGTAGTTTTTTGTCATATCCGGAATAGATGAATTTAAGATCAGATGTAAAGATTTTAATACGGTTGCTGCTTATAACGGTCTGCCTGGTGCCACTTAGCCAGGCAAGTGCACAGCAGACGCCACTTAATCCGCTTTCCTACTGGGTGTTCACACCTTATCTGTATAATCCGGCAATGGTTGGAAGCAAGGATTTTGTAACCCTTGATCTGAACGGCGCCTTCCAGGGAAAATCGCATGCAGAGATCCTGAGCGGAAATGCAAGGCTCTCCAGGACAAAGCCGGGGTATTTTTCATCCCCGCAGATGAAGGAGTTCAACAGCATAGGGATAGGAGGTTCCATATTCAACGACCTGAACGGAACATCCCGAAATACAGGGATAAATGCAGCCGGGGCATATCAGATACCACTGAATACAAAGGAATTGTCATTTCTTTCGTTCGGCATGGCCGTAAAAGGCATTTACAACAGGCTCGATACGGGGGGAACGGAGGCTGGATCCCATACAAAAAACACCTTCTTTCCAAATGTCGATGCAGGGATCTACTATTACGGCACCAATCTCTTTGCAGGGATCTCGGCGGTTAATATTCTTGGGACACCAGGGGAGACGGACAGCCTGGGACGATATGGTATTCCTGTTCAAAGGCAGTACTTCCTTACAATCGGTTATAAGCTGGTTATCAGCAAAAGCCAGAATGTCGTACTTGAGCCATCAATTCTGGTAGAGGCCACTGATTCGACCTTCAGCAAAATCGCGAAGAACATAAGCCCGGTGTTAAAGCTTTATATAGATAACTTCTGTCTCGGATCCTACTTCCTGAATGAAGGGAATACATCGTTTTTCTTTCAGTACAGGTATCCCAGGCTCTATGTCGGGGCATTTTATGAGCTTCCCAGGAATACAGCCTATTACAAAAAAGCTCCTATAGTTGAATTCACTCTCGGTTTGAATTTTCAGACTGACAAGTCAAGACTCTCCAGGCAAAGCCGGTGGTAACCATTATTCTATAGTTTTATGAAAAGAGGTGCTGAAATATTGATTTTATTCTGTCTGCTTCCCGGTCTGCTGGCAGCAGGGGCGTCAGAACGGGTGTCACACCAGGCCCAGGTCAATGGAATAGCCTTGCAGCAGGGACAAGGGGTACTGACAGACTTTCTGAAGGTGGATACCTTCAGGCTCGAGATTATTCCCCCCTCCTCCGGAGTCCAATTTTTCAGAAACGGGATTCTCTTCCTCTCAAACACCAAGTATGAAGGGAAAATGCTGCCCAGGCATGTGTCATTCGGGACGATCGAGGCATATACGGCGATTGTAAAGGATTCTTCCCTGGGTCTGCACATTCCCTTCGCAGCTTCATCTTCATTTTCAGTACCATGTGAAGCCACCACATTCAGCAGTGATTACAAGACGATGTACTTTACCAAGATAGCCAGGAAGGCAAAGCGGGAAAAAATATTCCGTGCCGTTTTAAAGCAGGATGCAAAGGGAGAATCGGCATGGGTTGCCGATGAAAATCCTCTCGGGTTCTGTTCCGGAGATTACATTTATACTCACCCGGCAATATCGGCCGACGGGAATATGCTGATTTTTGCCTCTGACATGGGAGGCACCATCGGGGAACTTGACCTGTTCATGGTAATGAAGGATGGAGAAAAATGGTCCAGGCCTGAAAATCTCGGGAATCAGATAAATACGAAGAAATTTGAGTGCTTCCCCTTCCTTGACAAGGATAATAACCTCTTCTATTCATCTGACGGACTGGAGGGAAGGGGCGGCTATGATATCTTTACATCCAGGTTCAACGGAAGCGGTTGGGATAAGCCTGTCGATCTTGGTCCTAAAATCAATACCCAAAATGACGATATTGCCTTTTGCATCGACAGGAATGACGGAAGAAGCGCTTTCTATACGAGACGACCCGTGGCAGACAAAGGCAATATGCAGCTGTTCAGTGTCACAGTCAGAAAAATTGTTGTAGATAACAACCCCCTGTCTATTTCATATATTTATAATGGCAAGCCTGCAGCAAAAGCAGAGCTTACTGCCGATATTCCCAAAGAGGTACCTCCTACTGCCAGGGACACTGTAAAAGCCGCAGCAGCCCCGGTTAAAAAAGAGAGTGAAGAGAAGAAGCCCTTGCCTCAGCCCTCAAGGAAGAGCCCTGAAGCCAGGGTCGTAACTATAAAGACAACAAGTGTAGTGCCTGCTGCCCTGAAGGATGTGGTGGTTTACAGGGTGCAGTTCCTCACAACCACAGATCCGCGAAAGGAAAACCAGATTATAATCAATGGCGTATCCTATAAGACTTTCGAATATTTTTATATGGGAGCTTACAGGTACACGATAGGTGAATTCACCTCAATAGGGCCCGCCAGGGAATTGCAAAGCCTTTGCAGGAAATCGGGCTTTTCCGGGGCCTTTGTGGCAGCCTTTAAAAATGACACAAGGTCACTCGATCTGTCATTATTCAAATAAATCCGGTAAACGGGTCTGAGGAAAATCCTACCCGTGAGCTGCTGAAGCGGAATCGGAGAACAGGCAGGTTGATCAGATAAATATTAGCTTGTCTTTCAGAATCTTTTCGTTGTCGTCAATACCATAAACCTTGATGCCGATGCTTACGACAGCATCGTAGAGGATATCTGAAATAGGTGAGAATGCGTCCTTGAGATCGCCAGATTCCTCCATATCTTCAAAATCCTCAAGAGGGATATAGATATGCAGGATAAGAACATAGTCCGGATCCTTTATCTGAATGAGAGTTTTCAGTATTTTAACCAGCCAGATCGAGGAAGAGGTGTTGAAATACTCCAGATTGATCCTGAAATTTGTTGTCGGCCGGGGATTAATTATATACTGGGATACCCAGCTCATAACAGGTTCGTATACCTTTGCGGCATTTTCAGGGATCGATTTCCCATAGAGTATTAGTTCTCCATTATATTGATTAAGATCCACCTGAGGTGTTTTTGGAGTCTGCTCTACAAAAAGATTCTTAAATTCTTTCATATTATTTATCTGAACGGAAATTTTTTCCCCGATTAAATATCATTTAAATTTTGTACTTTATTTAATATGCCGCAAGCTTTTCATCAAAAACCTGAGGCTGATCATCAAATAATTCAGCTCGTTTGTATAAAAGCTCCTTGTTGTCAAAAATTAGTGCTGATTTTTATATCATTCCTTCAGGCATTTCATTTAAATGCCGGGAATCCTTGCCCCTTCCAAAATTCACAGGATTCAGTTCATCACCAGACATACGCAAACAGCAATTTCACTTTTACATCGCTCTTACATTCAAGCAATATATGAATTTTTACCAATAAAAATCATCCGTTGGTCAAAATACATTAAACAAAACAGGGCGCCGGAAAACTGCCTTATGAACATTGTATAATACTCACTATCAGCCATATAATCAAAAAGGTTGTCAAGCATTGTTGAAATCTTTCCAATTGGTTGATAAATTTAAAGCATTTTTGACAAAATACCTAAATTACTTGATAAAATGTCAAATACTTGTGACTAACAGACATTTTATGCTGATAAACGGTAAAAATAATGTCCGCGTTTTTTTCCTGACTCCGGTCGCGGTAATTGACAATGCTCCCTAATTGAAGTAATTTTATACCTGTCTATTTAAACAATCTAAATGAAAGCCCGGATTCCCATAGCAGAATTAGAAACGGCTAATAATCAGAAAGTTAGGTCTGCAAAGAAGCATTCCGATTCTGCGTCAGACCTGCTCAGGATAAATAATATTGCCGAGATCCTCGCTTCTGAGGGAAATGAGAGCTTCAGGCACTACATCGACTGGCTTGGCCTGTCGCGCGATCCCAAGCTTGTGGTTCTTTCCTCCGTACACCATTATTATTATGATGCCGAGGAGATGATAAATGTAAGGACTGTAGTAAACCTGAGGGAGCTGAACCAGATTAAGGAGATAAACAGCTTCCTCCACTCTATGTTCCAGATTCTTCCGGCCAGGAGTTACCTGATAGGCTGCTTTGTCGACAACAAAAGACAGAGCCTTTTCTCATTCAGGAGAGCATTGCGCGAAAACCAGAACGAGACCTTGCGGGAGGAGTTCAGGAATGGCATCAGGTCAAGGATCCCTTTGCTGGATACAATATTCAGCTTCCTCGATGCAAGGACAAACAAGTTCCTTACGGGGAAAAATGTGAATCAGCTTCTGGGCAATAATGGCTTCAGGGTAATGGATATGACCGAGCTTGATGGGCTCACATATTTTTGCGCCCAGAGCCAGCGTTCTGCCGACAACTGATCAGGGTCCACACTGACCAATCCCGGAGCCGCTCACTGCACAGCCAACTGTCAGAATATCAGCCAATAATCCAATATTCTACCTGCACTGTCCCCATTTGTCCACCAAAAAGCGGCATTTGTCAAAATCAGAAGGGCAGTGATCAGTCATGCCAATAATATTTTAATAAGGGTTATCTGTCTTATTACATGCATCTTGAGACGGATCATAAACTTACACACCCTATATTTATGAAAATTGTTTGTAAATTTGACTCGCTTTTGACAAATCGAACTATTTATTGCATCAATCGTTATAAAATTATGATATAATTACAGTTTGAAAAGATCAACTGACTAATAAAAGTGAGCCAGCCTGATATTGAAGTGGATCAGACTATTGGAGGAGATATACTTTACGATTAATTTTATTTTTCAGTTTACAGGTGGTATTATGAGAAACGCAAATACAGAAAACGGAATTAAACAAATTAGTAATCAGATAGTTATTAATTATCCGGATTCTTATTTAAAATTGAATGAGCGTTCGGAATTTAATGGTGCCTGTCAAATTCTGATGGTTTACAGAGAAAAAATCCGGGTACCCTTTACTGAAAGGGATCTTGTTTTGGACTTTGTTACCGGTCAATATCTGAATACCTTTAATAGTCCGGCATATGGATCTTGAAGTTTCCCTGTTTGTAAAAAAAATCATCCCTGTCTTAAGGAAGTGGGAGAAATTTATCCTGGGAGCTATAGATATCCTTGCAATCACTTTTGCCTTTCAGTGCTCCTATTTCATAAATTATCCTGAATTCGGCAGCTTTTTCTTTACTCAGACCAGACTGCTGAAGCTTTTTCTTCTGATAACACCATTCTGGCTTGTAATTCTTTATCTTATACAGATTACAGAGATCCCGAGAACAAAACGGACCCGGGTTCTTTTTATGGAATACCTCCAGTCGACAGTTCTTATTATTATACTCCTCCTTGTATTTTATTTTATCTTCAAGCTGTATCAGATCTCCAGGCTCTTCCTGATCGAATTTGCAATTTTCGGCTTCATTTACCTTTTTCTTTCAAGGCTTATTGAGTACCACGTATTCAAGACATACAGGGCAAAAGGATTCAACCAGGTAAATATTGTGCTTATAGCCGATGAATCATCGCTCCCTTTCATTGAAACCCTGCTTACAAACAAGGAATGGGGCTACAGGATCGTTGCAATTTTCACAGCCTCAAGTGTAATCAAGGAGAAGTATGAAAAGAGCATCATACTTCTGCCGGAGCAATATCTGCTTGTATTGAATGACCTGATGGAGGTTGACATCCTGGACGAAGTTCTTTACCTGAAGGGAAAAGTTATCCCTTCGGAGGTAAGGGAGACAGTGAGGTCGTGCGAGGAGCTCGGGGTAATATTCAGCCTGCGCTACAAGGACAGCAACATCAAGCTCACAAATGCGATAAAGTCAACAATCGGTGATGAGAAGTTCCTTACATTCATCAACATACCCCATAATCTCTTTGCTCTCACCATAAAGAAGATCATGGATATAAGCATATCACTCTTTCTTATTATTATACTGTCGCCGGTCCTTATTGGCATTGCACTGATGATCAAGCTTACATCGCCCGGTCCTGTAATTTTCAAACAGACCCGTGTCGGACGCAGGGGACGTCAGTTCAGCCTGTTCAAATTCAGGACTATGATACAGGATGCTGAAAAGCTTAGGAAGGAGCTTGCGGAGGACAATGAGGCAGATGGCCCGGTATTTAAGATCAAGGATGACCCCAGGGTAACCGGTATCGGCCGGATTCTCAGAAAATCAGGTTTGGACGAGCTTCCGCAGCTTTTCAATATCCTGAGGGGACAGATGTCACTTATAGGGCCGCGACCGCCTCTTCCGGAGGAGACTAAATCCTACAAGCGCTGGCAGTTGCGCAGATTGTCCGTAAAGCCAGGGCTATCCTGCTTCTGGCAGATAAAACCTGACAGGAACAATATTAAATTCGAAAAATGGATGGAAATGGACCTGGCATATATTGACAATTGGTCGCTACGTTTGGATTTTATAATTTTACTCAAAACAATTGCAACAGTTTTCCAGAGAACAGGATTGTAACACATTAATTAATATGATTTATACCAAGAAGCATGAATTTCAAAAATCTTAAGACAATTTCCCTCGTATTGCTGGCTTTTCTTGGCTCCTGCGTGCCGGTTGAAAAACTAAGTTACTTCAGCGACATAAATGAGTTAGAGGAACCCGGAGTCAATCCCAGAACACAGAAGCTGATAACGCCCTTTGATAAGCTTTATATCAAGGTCCTCAGCATAGATCCCACCACAAGTCAGATTTTTAATACCTCTGAAGAGATCAGGTATGGCGATACTGGCAGCTCTGTATTAGGTTACCTTGTCGATGAAGGCGGCAACATTGATTTTCCCTTTGTGGGCAATATCAATGTAGGCGGACTTACAACTGCCAAAGCTGCGGAGAAGATTCAGAAAGCACTTAACGACTATGTATCCAATACCTCCATTACGGTAAAGTATGTTGACAACCAGATAACTGTTCTCGGGGAGGTTGACCGGCAGGGTGTATATACATTCTCCCAGGACAAGCTCAATATTTATGAAGCCCTGGGGCTCGGGGGTGGCATAACGAGGTACGGCAACAGGAAGAATGTTATCCTTGTCAGAAATGAAGGAGATAAAATCATGCATCACAGGTTGAATCTTTCCGACTCCAAAATCTCAGGGAAGGATACATATTATGTGCTGCCAAACGATGTAATTATTGTAGAACCTCTGAAAGCGGTCTCCTCAAGCTATCAGAATTTAACATATACAACTGTCCTCTCCTCCATCACAACCATGATTGCGATATTGTTGTTTGCAGGGTTTAAGTTTTAAGTTGTTTACAGGGAACCTGAAATCAAAAAAGATACATAAATGCCAAATTATAACGAATCCACATCCGAGGCTTTCAATGTGAAGGAATTTATTCTGACAGCCTTTTCATACAAATATTTATACCTGGCAAGCTTTCTTGTCTGCATGGTTGCTGCCTTTTTCATAAACAAGTTCTCACCGACTGTAAACGAGGTATCTTCGATAATCGGACCCGTTCAGGATAAGCGCTCTTCGCTGCTTGAATCCGGTGGCCTCTTCCGCGGAGGAGAATCGTTTGCCGATTCAAGGAATCTTCAGAACGATCTGAACAGCCTGATAAGTTTCTCGCTTGTATCCTCGACACTGAGCAAGCTGAACCTCGAAATAGGCTATTTCACGGAAAGCAAGAAGATCTTCAGGCAGGTCAAGCAGCTCTATCCATCTGCGCCCTACACGGTTGTAATAGACAAATCTCACATCCAGCCCATATACGCCAGGATGTACATTGAGATCCTCGATGATAATTCATTCAGGCTCAGAGCCTACCAGAAAGATGTTTCGATGTACAATTATGTGGATAACCAGGTTGTAAGCGAGCATAGGCTCCTTGAGGCGGACACAATCTGCAAATTCAATGAGACAATTTCAAACAGGTACTTTAAATTTTCAGTTTCGCTCAATAAGGATGTTTATGACGCAATGCCGAAGGACGAGGGACGGAATTTCTTCGTATTCTATCATCTTGATTTTCTGACCCAGCAATATCTCAAGAAGCTTGTTGCCCAGCCTGTCAGCATAAAATCGTCCCTTATAAAGATCTCCTTCCAGGGGAAGAATCAGAACCTGACAATAGATTTTCTGAACAAATATCTTCAGGCCTATCTCGACGACAACCTTTCGAAAAAGAACAATTTTGCCGTCAGCACAATCAATTTCATCGAATCCCAGTTGTCTGAGATCTCCGATTCGCTTCTTATCTCAGAATCCAAGCTCAAGGATTACAGGTCGGCCAACCAGGTAATGGACCTCAGCTACCAGGGAAGGCAGGCTCTCGAGCAAATGACCAAAATTGAATCGGAGCGCTCTTCCCTTCAGGTACAGGAAAGATATTACAACTATATCCTCGACTACTTCAACAAGAACCAGGATATTGCAGGTCTGGCTCCACCCTCTGCAGCCAACGTAGTCGATCCGATAATGAACCAGCTCGTAATCGACCTTCTTGCGCTGAATACGCAGAAATCGAGCATCTCGAGCAACAATGCCGAGAAAAACCTTTTCATCGGCCAGATCGAAAATAAGATCAAGCTTCAGAAGCAGGCAATTATCGAAAACGTCACAAACAACCTGAACACTCTCAATCTGACTCAGAATGAGCTGAACTACAGGGCTGAAAAGCTCTCCAAGGATATATCCAAACTGCCCAGGACCGAGCTGAATATGGTAAGCATGCAGAGAAAATTCAACCTCAGCGACGCCCTTTATACATTCCTGCTGCAGAAACGCTCCGAGGCAGCTATTACAATGGCTTCAAACTACCCCGATTACGAGGTTCTTGAACCGGCACGTGAGATCTCCAGCCTGATTGTCTCGCCAAAAACTGTATTCAACTGGATGATAGCGTTCTTTATTGCGCTCATGGTGCCCACAATATTCGTAATACTGAAGAGCTTCTTCAATGAGAAGATCACGCGTGCCTATGATCTCGAGCATCTGCTCAACAGGCCGGCACTGAGCGTAATTTACAGTAATACTTACAAAACGGAGGCAGTTGTAAGCGACCTGCCCGGGTCATCGGTAGCCGAATCCTTCAGGAATCTGCGAAGCAGCCTATTCCTGAGATTCAAGTCAGAACCGCTTAAGGTTCTGATGATCACATCATCGCAGCCGCAGGACGGAAAGAGCTTCATATCATTCAACCTTGCCGCTTCAATTGCCTCAGTGGGCTATAAATCTATAATTCTCGATTGCGATCTGCGCAGGCCTACGCTGCATGAGAAATTCAAAATGGATAATTCAATGGGGCTGTCCACTTACATGATTCATCAATCGACAATTGACGACATAATAATGAAGACAGATATTCCGAATCTGTCATTCATACCCTCCGGTCCCATTTTGCCGGGATCCGCAGAACTTATAGAATCCGGCTCGCTCGATAAGCTCATGGACTACCTGAAGGACAAGTATGAATACATTATAATAGATACAACGCCAGCCGGACTGGTTGCCGACGCTTCGCTCATGATGAAATACTCGAGTCTCAACCTGCTGGTCTGCAGAAATAACCATACAAGGAAAGATGTATTTAAGGATGTTCTCAACACATTGAGCATTAATAAGATCAAGAATTTTGACGTGATCTTCAATGACCTGAGCATCAAGAAGAGCCGTTACGGCCGTTACAATCACTATTACAAAAAAGGATAACTGATAACCCCGACATAATTTAAAACCAAACGCTAAATAAACCCATGGAAGACAATAATCTGGTAAAAGAAAAAGTAAGAACCTATGTTCTGCAGGCCGTATATGTTGATAAGGAAAAAATAAAGGATGATTCACTGATTTTCAAGGAAGGTTACTTCGATTCAATGGGATTTATGGTTCTTATCACTTTCATGGAAGAGGAATTCGGGATCAAGACTAATGACTCTGATCTGCTCGAGGAAAATTTTGAATCCATAAATGCAATCAGCGATTTCATAATAAAGAAAAAGCAGTAACCGGTTATGTGCGGGATTTGCGGCATAATTGATTATAAGGGCAGGGCAAACAGCCGCGATGGTGTTGAAAATATGCTCCGCTCCATCAGTTACAGGGGGCCCGATGAGAGCGGTGTCTACCAGTCGGCCTGTGCAACTCTCGGAAATGTAAGACTCAGCATAATAGACATCGCAGGCGGACAGCAGCCCCTCTCCGATCTCTCCGGAAGATACTGGATAGTATTTAACGGTGAAATTTTCAACTACAGGGAACTTCGGAAGGATCTCGAAGAGAAGGGCACTATATTCCGTACAGTATCTGACACTGAAGTACTGGTCCAGCTTTTCGCCCTCTATGGCAAAAAATGCCTCCATTTACTGAACGGCCAGTTTGCAGTTGCAATCTGGGATAAGGTGAAGGAGGAATTATTCCTTGCAAGGGACAGGGTCGGGATCAGGCCCCTTTTTTATAATACTGACAATGGCGTCCTGACCTTTGGCTCGGAAATAAAGGCCCTGTTCGCAACAGGCCATATAACAAGGGAATTAAGTCCCGAACATTTGTCACAGGTATTCACATTCTGGTCAACCATTACCCCTGGAACTCCCTACAGGGGGATCAATGAGCTATCTCCGGGACATTGCGCCACCTTTAGCCGTCGCGGGCTTGAGGTAGAAAAATTCTGGGAGCTCAAATTCGACGGATCATCAAATGGGATGAATATCCGCGATGCCATGGACCGCTTTCACGAGTTGTTTTCGGATGCAGTAAGGATACGTCTCAGGGCAGATGTCGAGGTAGCTGCCTATCTCAGCGGAGGAATCGACTCAAGCGCAACGGTTGCCTATATAAAGGATATAGAACCCGGGATCCTGAATACATTCTCCATAGGCTTCGATGAAAAGGATTTTGATGAAACTCCTTTCCAGGAAGAGGCTGCGAACTATTTCGGTACAACTCATAAGTCGATGATATGCACGGCGAAGGAGATAGCCGCTTCGTTTCCAAGGGTTGTGTGGCATTCCGAGACTCCTTTGCTCCGGACTGCACCGGCTCCCATGATGCTGCTGTCGGGCCTTGTCAGAC
Organism: uncultured Bacteroidales bacterium; assembly: GCA_963756885.1. Lineage (GTDB taxonomy): Bacteria > Bacteroidota > Bacteroidia > Bacteroidales > VadinHA17 > LD21. The sequence continues at coordinate 555,011 of CAVWPG010000016.1, read as the reverse complement.
AGAACAAAATCAAGGTTGTGGTTACAGGCGAGGGATCCGATGAGATCCTCGGAGGCTACGACATTTTCAAGGAAGCAAAGATCAAGAAATTCTGGGCCTCCCAGCCTGATTCACAAATCAGACCGCTGCTCCTGAAAAAACTCTATCCTTATCTCTCGCAAATGAAGGATGTAAATCCCAAAATCCTGAAGATGTTCTACGGATACAAGCTTGAAGATGTCGGCAACCCCTTGTATTCCCACCTGTTAAGATTCAACAACTCAAACCATATAAAGAAGCATTTTTCGCAGGAACTGAGTCAGTCAATCAGGAATTTTTCACCGCTTGCCGTTCTTGAGGAGAGGCTCCCGGATAACTTTTCAAAGTGGGACCAGCTTTCAAAATCCCAGTGGCTCGAAACGACAGTGTTCATGTCAGGATACCTTCTCTCATCGCAGGGCGACAGGATGGCAATGGCCAACTCTGTTGAGGGAAGATACCCTTTCCTCGATTACAGGGTAATAGAGTTTTGCTCCTCATTGCCCCCTGATTTTAAGCTTCATGGCTTAAATGAAAAATATCTGCTGAAAAAGGTGCTTGACAAAAAAGTGCCTGAAAAAATACTTAAAAGACCCAAGCAGGCTTACCGTGCTCCAATAAAAAGTGTTTTTCTCGATAAGGATGCGCCAGATTATATAAGACTGATGCTTTCCGACTCATATACAAAAAAAACAGGCATCTTTAATCATGATTCACTGACCACTGCAATCTCAAGGATGAGGAAATCAGATGTAATATCCGAGATCGACAATATGATACTTACAGCTGTAATCTCAACCCATCTCATTCATTATCAGTTTATTGAAAATAACAATAAAGAATTTCAGCGTGAAGAGCTTGTAAACCACAAGGTTGTGACTGATTAAGCTCTTTGTTTAAGATTATAAAGACAATTCACTAAAATCTGTAAATTCCATGAGCTCTAAAAAACCATTTTCTAAAGATATGATCCTCCTTACCGATATTGAGGCGGTAGTGAACAACATAGCCATGAAGATGCGCGATGACGTTTACAATAATCTGAAAAGGCTGGGTGCGGTAGTTGGAACCAGCGGGGGAATAGATTCATCCGTATGCCTTGCCCTCTCAGCCAGGGCCTTCGGGCCTGAGAAGGTTCTTGGGGTAATAATGCCGGAGAAGGATTCAAGCCCGGAAAGCGAGCTGCTGGCAAGAGAGCTGACCTCCAAATTCGGAGTAAGGGTAATAAAGGAAGAGATAACCCCTGCCCTCACGGGATTCGGATGCTATCAGAGACGCGACGATGCAGTGAAGAACGTATTCCCGGAATATGATCCGTCGACCCATAAGATGAAGATAGGGATCAGCCAGAGCGGCTTGTCAAATAATCTTCCTCCCGTCTTTTCCCTGACAATAATCGACAGGGAGGGACATCAGAAAGATCAGATCCTGCCTGTAAAGGAATACCTGAAGATAGTAGCCTCCTCAAATTTCAAGCAAAGGTCCAGAATGGCTACTCTCTATTATCATGCCGAGGCACTCCATTATGTGGTTATCGGGACACCGAATAAACATGAGCAGGAACAGGGGTTCTTTGTTAAGTACGGCGACGGAGGTGCCGATATTATGCCTATAGGGAACCTGTACAAGACACAGGTTTACCAGCTTGCCCGGTATCTGGGAGTACCGGAGGGAATAATCGGGCGTACCCCTACGACTGACACATATTCGGCAGAACAGACCCAGGAAGAATTTTTCTTTCAGCTTCCATACGGACTGATGGACAGGTTCTGGTACGGCTATGAGCACGGCTATTCCCCTGAGGAGGTGGCTGATGTTATGGGTGAATCCGCCGAAAAAGTTGCTGCCCTTTTCAAAAATTTTGAAAGGAAAAGAAAAACGACTGAGTATCTCAGGATGTCCCCCGTAAGGGACTATTTCGGGATTTAAGACCGGGAGCGGGAAATCAGTTTTAGACTGCAGGTCTCTCCTTTTATGCGGCAAGGGAAGAAAAAGGATAAATAACTAATTGAAATGAATGCATTTGACTACTTCTTCGAAAAGACATCAGCACTTGAAAAGCCATTTCTCGGCGGCAGGGAGGAAACCTCTTTCCGCGACCTTTATGGGTCATCGCTGGCCCTGGCTTCATGGATTGAGAAGGAAGTAGGAAGGAATAAAAATATTGTTCTGCTTTCGCCCAACAATCTGTTTTTTATAACTGCTTACCTTGCAATAATCAAATCGGGGAATATATGCATACCCCTTGATCCCCAGACAGAGAGGGATAATTTCAGCTATATCAGCAATCTGACAGAACCGGCACTCATCTTCGTGACAAGCCAGATTGAGAAGAAGCTTGATCTGCAGGGTACGCCGTGCATATACCCTGACTCTTTGCAGGGGCTTTCAGCAAGTGTTACGCTGAAACCGGAACCGGGGTTTGACAGTGAAGCCTGTGCCGAAATAATTTTTACCTCAGGCTCGACAGGAAAACCAAAGGGAGTAATGATCTCGCACAGGAACCTTATTGCAAATACCGGATCGATTATAGAATATCTCAGGCTTTCCACAGACGACAGGATGCTTGTTGTTTTGCCATTTTATTATTGCTACGGGCTCTCCCTGCTTCACACTCATCTCAGGGCAGGAGGATCTGTCATTCTGAATAATTCGTTCATATTTCTCGGTGGCATAATAAGGGACCTGAAGGAACATAACTGCACAGGGTTTGCCGGAGTGCCCAGCCATTTTCAGATCCTGCTGAGAAAATCGGATTCATTCAGGGAAACAAAGTTTCCTGAATTAAGATATGTTACACAGGCGGGTGGAAAATTGCCCCCGATATTCATAGATGAGTTCAGATCCAGTTTTCCTGATGTCATATTCTATGTAATGTATGGACAGACTGAAGCAACTGCGAGGCTATCGTATCTGCCCCCGGAATTGTATGAACAAAAAAAAGGCTCAATGGGCAGGGGAATCCCCGGTGTGGAACTGAGGGTTGTCGACGATAAGGGCGCCGCCGTGAAGCCCGGTGAAACGGGTGAAGTGATTGCACGGGGCGATAATATAATGATGGGATACTTCAATGACGAGGAGGGAACCGCAGGTGCGCTCAGGGAGGGATGGCTTTATACAGGCGATCTCGGAACAGTCGATGATGACGGATACATATATCTTACAGCCCGAAAGAAAGAGATAATAAAGGTCCGGGGTAAAAGAATAAGTCCCAAGGAGATTGAAGCTGTGATCCTTGAGTTAAAGGAGGTAATTGACTGTACTATCGAAGGCATTGAAGATGAGATAGAAGGTGAAATGCTGAAAGCTGTCGTTGTTATAAGGAAGGAAAGGAATAATAATATCACTGCCGAATCGATAAAGGAGCACTGCTCACGGAAGCTGGCCCTGTTCAAAGTACCAAATTTATATGAGCTGCAGGAAGAACTGACAATCAGTGCTACCGGCAAAAAAATTAAAAAATAGAACAATTGTGAGGCTGCAGTTGTTAAAAATACCAGTAATCGTAAAAAGACCGGTTTATCATCGTTTTTTTGCAATTGATCAAAAAAAAATTGGAAATACCACAAAATGATATTTATTTGTTGAATATACTGTCTGAAAACCTTTAATATTCGGATATAGTGAATTATCATGCCATGATTGAAAATCAGCAATTGCCCGACTTAAATTTCAAATTAATATTATAATGCCAGTTATGAAAAGATTAAAAAATCAAATTGCTTTAGTTTGTCTGCTTCTTGGAGTATTGTCATTCACAAGCTGTAAAAAGGATGTAACGTTGCCAATTTTAACCACCAATGCGGCGACAAGTATTACGATCAATTCCGTCACAAGCGGCGGCGATATTACAAAGAATGGCGGTGCCGATGTAACCGAAAGGGGAGTATGCTGGAGCACTTCGAGGAATCCGGTGATATCGGGCACTCATTCCACAAGTGGCACAGGTACCGGCTCGTTCAGTGTAAATATCACCGGTCTGAGCCCGAATACACAGTATTATATAAGGGCTTATGCCACAAACAGTGCAGGTACAGGCTATGGCAACGAGATTACATTTACAACCACGGCTCTCGTAATGCCAACGCTTACTACAACGGCAGTATCCGCGATATCTTTCACAACAGCTGTTTCAGGCGGAGATATAACGGCTGACGGCGGTGCTTCGGTTACGGCAAGGGGAGTCTGCTGGTCAGAGACTGCCGATCCTACAACCGACAATGAAAAAACTTCCGACGGTACAGGAAACGGAACCTTCACAAGCAACCTGACAGGTCTTACGGCCGGAACTACATATCATGTCCGTGCCTATGCAACAAACAGCGTCGGTACATCCTATGGCGATGATGTTACTTTCACCGCGAGCTCTCTTGCGGTACCTGATCTGACAACGACTGAAATTACTGCAATCACAATGACCTCAGCTTCTTCAGGAGGCAATATTACCTCAAGCGGTGGTTCTGACATAACTGTCCGAGGTGTCTGCTGGGCAAAAACCGAAAATCCCACTACTGCCAATTTCAAATCTGCCAGCGGAACGGGAACAGGTGTATTTACTAGCGAGCTAACAGGACTAGAACCCGGAATGACATATTATGTGCGCAGCTATGCCACGAACAGCACTGGCACGGCATATGGCAATGAAATTTCGTTTGATACGGCTCCTGTCGGCGTGGCAGTTCTTACAACTACCGGGATCTCGTCACTGAGCTACACCACAGCAGTTTCGGGTGGCGTAATTACCTCAGATGGCGGCGGAGCGGTCACAGCAAGAGGTGTATGCTGGTCGGCAACTCCCAACCCGACAACTGCAGGCAGCAAAACCTCCAACGGAGCCGGCACGGGAACTTTCACAAGCAATATAACCGGTTTGCTCCCGGGAATGACATATTATGTAAAAGCATATGCCATCAACAGTGCAGGGACAAGTTACGGGGAAGAGGTTACGTTTACGACGCTCTCGGTCGGTAATCCTGTACTATCAACAACTGCAATAACCTCGCTGACAATGAACTCTGCTGTTTCAGGCGGAAATGTTACATCTGACGGAGGAGGAGCAGTCACTGCCAGGGGAGTATGCTGGAGCACCTCTTCGAATCCGACTACTGCCGGCAATAAAACCACAAACGGAACAGGCACCGGGTCATTCGCCAGCAGCATAACAGGTCTCACACCTTCCACAATATACTATGTGCGTGCCTATGCAACCAACAGTGCAGGAACTGCTTATGGCAATGAGCTGCAGTTCACAACATCATCTGCCGTAATGCCCGTTCTCTCGACTGTGGCGGTTACATCAATCACGCTTACCACAGCATCCTCGGGTGGGAATATAACCTCAGACGGTGGTGCTGCAATAACAGAAAAAGGTGTATGCTGGGCAACAACGGAAAGTCCAACGATATTGAACTCGAAAACCTCCGACGGTTCAGGTACGGCAAGCTTCGCAAGCAGCCTGACGGGACTGACCCCGGGCGCGACATATCATGTAAGGGCCTATGCAACCAATTCAGCCGGAACAGCATACGGAAACGATATACAGTTTTCAACAACCGCCCTGGTTCTTGCAACCCTGACAACAGTACAGGTTAGCTCAATTACAACTACATCGGCAGTTTCGGGCGGTACAATCTCTTCCAACGGAGGAGCCCCGGTTACAGCAAGCGGCCTTTGCTGGAGCAAGGTTTCCAATCCCACTACAGCCGATAACATTACGACCGACGGAACTGCTTCAGGCACCTTCGGCAGCACAATGACCGGACTTGAAATGGGCACCACATACTATGTGCGTGCCTATGCTACTAACAGTGTCGGGACAGGCTATGGCAATCAGATGACCTTCAGCACAAGGGTATCGGATATTGACGGCAATACATATGGAGTCGTGACAATCGGGACACAGGTTTGGATGACTGAAAATCTCCGTGTAACCACACTCAGCAGTGGCACTCCGGTTCCCAATGTTACTGACAATACTGCATGGACAGCCCTGTCCACAATGGCATATTCATGGTATAACAATGATGCTGCCAACAAGCCTGTTTATGGAGCGCTGTACAACTGGTTTGCAGTAAATGAGGGAAATTTGTGCCCGACCGGATGGCATGTACCTGCTGAAACTGAATTCAGTACCCTCGAGCTCTATCTTGGAATGGACCCTGCAGTCATCAACGATGGCTGGGTATTCAGGGGCACCGACCAGGGAACGCAGCTTAAAAGCACCACAGGATGGCTGTCTGGACAGAATGGCACCAACACTTCAGGATTTACGGCCCTTCCGGGAGGATACCGCTATGCCATTGACGGCACCTTCAATAACTTCTCTGATCTGGCCTATATCTGGAGCTCAACAGAACTGGATGCAACACAGGCCTGGTACCGGAGACTTGACGGAACAGAGACGGGTGTTTTCAAGGGAGCTGTTGATAAAAGAGGTGGTAAATACGTACGATGTGTTAAGAATTAGAACTAATTCATAAGTTTAAACAGAAGATTTTTTCTAACTTTATACAACCTAAATTAAATTATTTGATATGAAAAAAATTACAAATCTTTTAATCTTAACATGCCTGCTATTTGGGATCCTCCTGACCGACAGCTGTAAAAAGGATAAATCCCTGGCTGTTCTTACCACTGCGAATGTAACAGGGATCACTATTAATTCTGCTACATCCGGTGGAAGTATTACAAATGGCGGCGGAGCGGATATCACAGCCCGCGGAGTTTGCTGGAGCACCTCCAGGAGTCCGCTTGTTTCAGGTTCCCATACTACCGATGGCACAGGAACAGGAAGCTTCTCCAGCAGTATCACAGGACTGACACCTAATACCCAGTATTACGTCAGGGCTTATGCTACCAACAGTGTAGGTACGGCATATGGAAATGAGGTTTCATTTACCACAACCGAAATAGTAGTCCCGACACTCACCACAGCAGCAGCAACGGAAATACTCCTTACATCTGCCAAATCCGGTGGAACAATTTCAGCCGATGGCGGTGCATCCGTAACAGACAGAGGCGTATGCTGGTCGACTACGGCTAATCCGACAACTGCCGATTCAAAGACTTCAGATGGTACAGGAACAGGTGAATTCATCAGCAGCCTTACCGGACTCACCGCTGCCACCACATATTACATACGTGCCTATGCCACCAACAGTGCAGGTACTGCATATGGCAATGAGGTGACATTCACGACAGCAGAAATGACGGCTCCCGTTCTCACAACGGATGAAGCCACACAGGTTACACTTACAAGTGCCGTTTCGGGTGGCAATATTACATCCGACGGAGGTGCAAATGTTAGTGCAAGGGGAGTTTGCTGGTCAACAACCACAGGACCGACAACCGCCGATAGTAAAACATCCAACGGATCAGGAACAGGCGCATTTGCCAGCGATCTGACCGGACTTACACCAGGAGCCACCTATTATGTCCGCGCCTATGCAACGAACAGCGTCGGTACATCCTATGGCAGTGAAATAAGCTTTACAACAACACCTGTATCCCTGCCTGTGGTTACTACCACTGCTGTAACAGCTGTAACATATACAACAGCAGCCTCCGGAGGCGATGTAACTGATGCAGGTGGCGGAACGATCACAGCAAGGGGTATATGCTATGCTACAACGGCAGCTCCTACTATCGCCAACTCGGTTGTAGTCAGTGGCGCCGGTGTGGGTGTCTTTACAAGCAACCTAACAGCCCTTACACCCGGAATGACATATTATGTAAGAGCATATGCAACAAACAGTGCCGGTACCGGGTATGGTGCTGAAGTATCCTTTACCACCACAGCTGTAACGATGGCAACCCTTACAACAACTGCAGCAACGGCACTCACACAGACATCCGCTTCATCGGGAGGAAACATCACCGATAATGGCGGAGGAAACGTTACTGCGAGAGGCGTATGCTACTCAACCACAACCGGACCTACAATTGCCGGTTCTCATACTACAAATGGTACAGGATCAGGAGTCTTTACAAGCGCTATCACAGGATTGACCCCAGGAACAACCTACTATGTAAAGGCTTATGCAACCAACAGCGCAGGGACAGCCTATGGAAATGAAATATCCTTCGATACGGATCCTGTTGTCGCTCCGACTGTAACAACTGCCACTGCCACTGCTATTACACAGACAAGCGCAACATCAGGCGGTAACGTCACAGCTGACGGAGGTGCAACAGTAACTGCAAGAGGTATCTGCTTCGCAACCACAGCCAACCCGACGCTCAGCAATTCGGTAGTAACAAGCGGTGCTGGTACAGGTGCATTCACGAGCGACCTTACCGGACTGACGCCGGGAACGCTTTATCACGTTCGTGCATATGCAACCAACAGCGCAGGGACAGGCTTCGGCAGTGATATCACATTTACATCCGGTGCAATCTCCATGGCTACAGTTACAACAACTGCAATCTCGGCCATCGCCCTTTCAACAGCCAACTCAGGTGGCGATGTGACTGCAGATGGCGGAGGAACCGTGTCAGCAAGAGGTATCTGCCTGGCAACAACACCGAATCCCACAACAGCAAATACAGTTGTGACAACAGGAGCCGGACTTGGCACTTTCACCAGCAGCATGACCGGTCTAGCCCAGGGTACCCAGTACTTTGTCCGTGCATTTGCAACCAACGAAACAGGGACCGCTTATGGCAACCAGGTCTCCTTCAATACCAACCTTGCAGATATTGACGGCAACTCTTACAAGACCGTTACTATCGGCACCCAGGTATGGATGGCAGAAAACCTGAAAACCACCAAGTTCAGCGATAATACAGACGTCCCGCTGGTTACCGACAATACAGCATGGGTGGCAGCAACTACTCCTGCCTACTCCTGGTATAACAACGATGAAGGTACATATAAGCCACTGTACGGCGCACTCTATAACTGGTATGCCGCACACAGTGAGCTGTTGTGCCCGACAGGATGGCACACTCCCGCAGAGTCGGAATTCAGCACCCTGGAACTTTACCTCGGCATGGATCCTGGTGTAATACCGAACTGGGGCCCGAGAGGAACTGATCAGGGATCACAGCTTAAGAATACCACCGGATGGGCCACCGGAGAAAACGGAACCAACACAAGCGGCTTCTCGGCACTGCCCGGCGGATACAGGTATAATATTGACGGCACTTTCAACAACGCCGGAGTTCTTACCTACTTCTGGGGTTCAGATGAACTGGATGCTACAAGAGGCTGGTACAGGCGTCTCGACGGATCCCTTACCACTGTCGATAAAGGAGCCACCGAAAAACCGGCTGGCAAATATATCAGGTGCGTCAAAGACTAATTTTTAAACAGGATTTATAAAAAAGGAAGCTGCCTTGCTGGCAGCTTCCTTTTTTTAACTTTTAGATTTCAGGAAATGAGATGGATTGCAGTAATATTGCCTGCAGTGCTGCTTCTGATAGCTGCTCAGACAAAGCTTACAATAACGGGTACATCAACTCTAAGGACTGAAACCGGCGACTGGGAAGGAATAAATATTGCCCGGAGCTCACCTACAAGATTCACTTTCAGCAACAACTCCATTATATCCTCAAACTCCTCGGGCTATATGCTGCATGCAGGTGACGAGCAGGCTGGCAGCGAAAACAACCACCTCGACGGGCAGATAATTACAGGCAATATGTTTGTCTGGAACGGGAAAAGCACAAAAAGCAATACCCATGCCCTTTTTACGGGTTACAACATAAATGCTACAATAAAATATAATTACCTCATGAATGTGCCTTCCGGCATTCAGATGAAATCGGACGGGATGGCAAACACCGGCGGTTGCGTAGCTTACAATATTGTAAATAACCCATGGCAGGCAGCCGTCCCCGTAAAGGGAATGAAAAATGTAAAAATTTATAACAATGTTTTCTACAGTAACAGGATTTTCTACAAAAACGATTCAGTTGGGGTATGGAGGGGGCTCATAGATATTTATGCCAATACCGATGAAGGACAGAATGCCGCAATCAGCAACTCGTCAGGAACAAAAATAAAAAACAATATTTTTTATACCGTTCACAGGATTTACAATATTGCAATATATGATTCTGCCGATCTGCCCGGCTTTGAGTCCGATTATAACATATTCTACTGCGAGGAGGGATCTCCCGTGTTCAATTATCTGGGCAGGTACCTCACATTCATTCAATGGCAGGCACTTGGCTATGACACCCATTCCAGAATTGTTGATCCCAGGTTCAGGGACCATATAGGTTTTATCCCCGAAGAGCCCCTTTTCTATGGTACAGATCTGGGAGATGAATGGAAGGAAGGGCTCGCCGTTTCTGCCAAATGGGTAATCGGCTCTTCTCCTGCCACCAAAATACAACAGGCCGGATGGCAAAACGGAGCGAGAATATTCTGAGCATTCAAAATCATCCAAAATAAAAAACTGAATTAAAATACTATATTTCAGCACTCTAAGAAATTTCAAATACGATATTTATTATCCTTAAATAAAATGCCATGAGAATAATAGTAATTATATTTGGAGTCTGGTTTTTTGTAATCGCAGGGTGTAAATCAGAGAAGAAAGAAATGAAAAAAGTGATCTTTTTACATCACAGCACCGGCTACAACATATGGGTTGGCGGCACAAACAGATACATTTACAAACTCACGGGGAAGGGTGATGTCCAGAAGTATATCGGGGCATACAACAGGAAGAATAATACAAATTATTCCGTTACCGAGCAGTATTTTCCAAAGGAATCACCATACGGCTGGAATAACTATCCCTTTGATTATTATAATATCTGGGTTAAAAACGCTGGCCCCTCCCCCTTCATGAGTGAGCCCACGCTTGAGATGCTCACCAGGGATTACGATGTCATCATTTTCAAGCATTGTTTTCCCGGAAGCCGGATCGCGGAGGATACAGGCAATCCTGACATAAATTCAGATGAAAAGAGGCTGGAAAATTATAAATTGCAGTATAATGCATTGAAGGTGAAAATGCATGAATTTCCCGCCAGGAAATTTATATTGTGGACCCCTGCCGTGAATACCCGCAGCCAGATGACTGAAGATGAAGCCGGCCGTGCAGCCGGGTTCCATAAATGGATTACGGAAGAATGGGATGAAAAGGGTGATAATATCTATCTTTGGGATTTCTATAAATATGAGACTGAGGGAGGCTTGTATTTGCCCGATAAATATGCTTTCGATCCTGGCAATTCACATCCCAATAAGGAATTTTCGGCAAGGATAGCTCCCCTTTTTGGGAAGTTTATAATTGATGTGATTGAATCAGGTTCCAGATAGTTTTTGTGCGATCTTATTACCGAAGATAAAATGAATTTTAAAGGTTTCTTCAAGCGTCTTGTTTTATGGCTTTTGAAAAAAGCCAGCAATAATGTCAGAATAAAATACCTGAGAAAACAGGGTATGAAGATTGGAGAAAAATGCCTCATAAACACCCTTGCCTTTTCGACGGAGCCATACCTTATTGAGATCGGCGATCATGTTGCAGTTGCGAACGGCACTGAAATCATAACTCACGATGGTGCAATATGGTGCTTCAGGAATGAGTGGGAAAATGCCGATGTCTTTGGAAAAATCAAAATCGGGAATAATGTATTTATCGGAAATAACTGTACAATTCTCCCTAATACAGTAATCGGCAATAATTCGGTAATTGGGGCAGGAAGTGTCGTGAGAGGCAAATTTCCCGATAATTCGGTTATTTTCGGCAATCCGGCCAGGATAGTTCTGAATATGAATGTTCAGAGATTCCTTTATCTTCAGAATCCGGGCCTGATGAAAACTTCCAATCTCCCTGATGCGACGAAGAAGAGGATGATCAAAAAGCAATTCGGCCTGGAGTAATCTAACTGAACTTCTCTTTAATCACAAGCCATATAAATTTCGAGTTTCCTATAAGGTACCTGCGCCACATCCGGCCCGGCTCCCTGATGAGACGAAAGAACCATTCCAGGCCCAGGCCTATCATCCAGCCCGGCGCACGGCTCACAGTACCGGCATAGAAATCAAACACAGCGCCAATACAGCAGATATGCCGGGCATCAAGCTCGCCAAGATGCTCATAAGCCCATTTTTCCTGCTTGGGAGCTGTCATCCCGACAAAAAGGACATCCGGCCTGAAGGCATTTACTCCCCTTATCATAAGTGCATTATCCTCTTCACTGAACTCAGCCTTATACGGAGGTGAATATGTTCCTGTCCGGACATCCGGATATTCCAGTGCAAGCCTGTCAGAGATAAGTTTCAGTGTGGCTTCGCTGCTGCCGAGGAAGAAACAGGAGCCGCTTTGTTGATTCAGACGCTTCATCTCATAGAAGAACAGATCGGCACCTGCAATCTTCTGCAGCTTTTTGCCCGTGAGCAGTCTGATGGCCCATACTACGCTGATGCCATCCGGAATCAGAATATCCGATTTGGCAAGTGCCTCTGAGAAATGGAGATCCTCCCTTGTAATATTGTAACTATGGGCATTCAGAGTCGTGATCAGCAGCTTTCCCCCTGGAAGGCTCTCAAGATCCCGGTTATAGAGGTTATATTCAGATAAGGGAAGGCTGGACATCGCTTGTTGATTGGTTGGTATTACAATGATTGATTAAGAATAGTCATAAGTGTAGCCGTTACATTCTGCTCAAACTTGTCAATTGTATAATTATTCCTGAATCTTTCAAAACCCTTTCTGCCCATTTCTGACCTCAGATCCTTGTCCCTGATAAGAATTTCAAGCTTCGCGGCAAGCATCTCCGGATCCTGTCTCTCCACAAGAAAACCGGTTTCATTTTCGAGCACTATATCTGGAATAGCACCCTCGAGCGTAGACACGACAGGAAGGCTGTTCTGCATTGCTTCCAGGATAACCAGCCCAAATACTTCATAATAGGTTGGAAAAACAAAAATATCGGCCATCCGGAATTCCATTATCTTATCAGTGCCATACTTCGGTCCGGCGACCTCCACCATATCCTGCAGCTCCTTGGCCCCGACTGCCTCCTCAAGGTCCTTTACAGACAGATCGGCAGGCGGACCAATGAGGCGGGCCTTAAACTTCAGGCCATGGCTCCTGACAATTGCAAGTGCATCTATAAGAACAAGCACCCCCTTGGTTTTCATGTAATGCGATAAGTAGAGGATATTTGGTACAGAGCTGTTCTTATCTGAATTTCCGATACTCTCAGTCTGAATCTCAATCCCGTTTGGCACAAAAAAAGGCTTTGCCCTGTAGATCCCTTCAAAATCATCGGTGAGTCTGGGCGAAAGGCAGATAAGGCTTGTATTTCTGAATACCAGCCTGTAAAGCTGCCGCCTCAAAACATTCGAAGCAATATTTTCCCTGATCCCCTTGCTTTGAAGATGAAGAACTATTTTTCTTCTCATTATCTTCAGGATAAAGACATACAAAGCATCGCGGTAAAAAGCGAATCCCTTAGGTGTGAGGTTAAAATACACAAGATCAGGCTTATGCCGTATAACCTTCCCTATAATCCGGAAAGCATAGGCAAATGTCCTGTATAATTTTTCAAAGGAGAATTTGCCCAACTGCTGCACCGATTCTGCGAAGTGCAGATTTATACTATCCACGACAAATCTGCTCCTGATAAGGCTGCTGGCCAGCAGGTGGCTGTTCATCATACTGGCTCCGTGCAGTGGCGGAGGAAGCTGAACTATAAAAAGAAGCCTGGGCAAACCTTTATCAGTCATAATTTTAAATTAACCGGTCCGGTTGTCTTCCCGGACAGAATTTCATTTATAATTGAAGAGGCCTTCACCGAAGAGAACCACGGTTCCCTGAATTCACCTTCAGTGAATTTCCTTGTTGCGAGGGCCAAGTCTGCAAATACGGACGGATCTCTGCCTGCACTTACAAAGCACGAGATATCATCTGCCACGAGTTCCTTTATCCCTCCCACATCTGTCGATATTACTGGGGTACCACAGGCAAGGCATTCAAGAATTACCATCGGGATACCCTCATAGTGTGATGAAATCATCAGAACCGTTGCTCTGCTGTATATTTTCCTCAGCTCATCCTGTCTGAATACAGGCCCGGCGAAGAAAAACTGGTCCTTAGCCTGCTTTTCTTCAATATACTTCACTATTGCAGGCTGGTAGGTTCCCCGGCCAACGAGTACGCCTGTCCACTTTTCTGTATTCCTCCGGTTTATTTCAAGAAGGGTGCCGACAAACAGCTCGAGCCCCTTTACCTCCTCAATTCTCCCGACAAAAAGGAGGATCTTTCCCCCTATATGATCAAGAAGACCTGTTGGCGTATTGTCCTTGTAGAAGATCCCGGTATCCACAAAATTAGGAATCAGGAGAGTCTTTGCCCCTGCATCCTGTTTTTTTGCAAGGTCAAGACAGAAGGCATCTATTGCAATTATCCTTGTAGCCTTCCTGATGTTCCTGCTTCTGACATATTCCCAGAGCTTCTGGATCAGCTTCAGCCTCAGCCACCTGTTTTTTGCTTTCACTATTGCATTTGCCCCGCCGTGCATATGATAGAGAATAGTAATTCCAGGCCTTATCCAGAATGACATCTCTTCGGCGTGGGAATAGACCGAGCTGATGTTGTGCTTCCTAACTACCCTGTTAATCTTCCTGCTCTGCCATATTGCCCTGATCCTGACAGGGATCACCGATACCTGCGGAACATATATGAGAGGTATGATTGTAATATTATCGCGGAAGGGTATTTCCCTGAACTGGTTGTCTCTTTTGGAGGTTATCCCCAGCAGGAAGATGGAATCAGCCTTCAGGTACGGGAGAATGCTCTTTATAACGCCGGTAGCACCTCCCATGCTCAGCGACTCGGTGCTGCTCCAATGCTCAAAATCATCCAGTGCCAGAATTGCCAGGTTAAACATAAATATTTGAATTGTTAGAATAAGATTGAATCATTTTAGCTGCCGGATTTTAATATTCACAATAATCCCTTTTGGGTTCATCGCGCCAAATAGAGATCAAGATATTTTTTTGTCATCTGATCTATCGAAAAGATCTCTGCCACCCGTTCCTTTCCCTTCATGCCCATTCTCTTTCTCATATCAGGATCATTTAACAGTATTTCAATTTTTTCTGCAAGCTGTTCCGGGTCCGACTGTTGTATCAGATAACCTGTATTGCCATCAGCCACGATCTCCTTTGTGCCCCCTCCGTCGGTCGCTATTACCGGTTTGCCGAGAGCCATATATTCCATAATCGAGTTCGAGATCCCCTCTGTGAATGTTGCCAGCAGGCATATGTCCATCGCATTTATATACGACTCAGGATTTGACCTTCTGCCCAGCAACCTGAAATGACCCAGATGCCGCCGGGCAATAATATTCACGGATTCTTCCGAGTCGGTACGGTTGCCTATGGCAACGAATGTCAGATCCTGCCGCTTCTCAAGAAGCAGCATAGCTGCCTTGTAAAAAGAAGGGTAATCCTTGTTGCCTGAGAAGGATGCAACCATGCCTATAAGATATCCTTCATTTGCCTTCAGCTCATCCCTTACAGCTGCAGGGTCAGCAAGGTTTTTTGTGCGTACGAAGTCAAACCCATTGTATATGACAATGCTCTTCTTCGCAGGTGCCCTGTAAGCCTTCAGACCAGCTTCGGAATTGCCAGTTATAACGCTGGAAAACGGGAAAGTGAGCTTCGCCCTCAGATAGTATTTATTTGAAATATTCCTCTTAACAGGCGAATCGACCACCATGCCATTGATTAATTTTATATTCAGCAATTTGCACGCCGGGACAAGATAAACCGCCGTCATGCTGTCCCAGCAATGGACAAGATCGGGCTGGTAGGACCTGCACAGTTTGTAGAATCTGGAAAAGATTGAAAGATCATGCCTTGAATTCCTTGTAATATAATGGATCTTTATATCAAGGCCGAGTATTTCCCTGTAGTGGATCTCCCTGCTCATCACAACAAGCTCGAATTCTATCTCGTTGTGAGAAAGAAGGGCCTTCATCAGTTCAGTCATCCTTCTTTCCTTTCCTCCTACATCCAGGGTATCTGTAAAAAAGAGGATTCTCATGCTTGTGATTCTTCGTCAGGAGTTAAGGGCAGAGAACATTCTGGACTTTTGCACGAAACCATTTTATACATTGTGCTTTGCTTTTTCGGCAGGGGGATTGCTGCCAATATATTTTTTCAGCTGGGTAAAGGGGGCAAAAGTCCACTGTTCACCGTCAACCACAAGCAAGTTGCCTGACTGATTGATCGTATGGATCGAGTGCATTCCCCTGTTATGGCTGTTTCCAGGATTAATCCTGATATTCAGATAGGGCGACTCGGCTATATTGTTCTCATTCAATTGAGTAACCTTATTTATTACGATGGATTCACCATACCCGTTCAGGCAGTTCTGTACCGGACGGTAAATCACTCCGTCCACATCTATGAAATTGCCTGCTGACCTGGTGCCGTTGAGCCCCGATTTGACAGGGTTATTTTTATGGGGTGAATATGGGCCCAGCAGCTCATCGGAGAAGAAAACATGCATTTTATAATTACTGCCATTTTCCGAAGTAATCGCAAATAGCCAGTATTTACCATTGTACTTCAGAATGGAGGCATCACGCAGGGGCATATCGATAATATTCCTGATGAATTTAAGCGATTCATTAACCGGATCGTACTCATAGCACGACAATTTACCGCTCCTGGCAGCTTCGGGAAAAACATAGATCGCTGAGTTTTCATAGAATACGAACGGGTACGAAAGGTGACTGCCTGTATCGAGCAACAGTTTCTCATCAGTTATTGCCAGTCCGCTATCAACTGTCATCAGTGATATTTTTCCGTAATCATCCTTAAAAGGATAATCCTCATAAATTATTTTTAAATGATCATCCCCGGAAGCAACAAAGAAAGGGTCAGCTACGAATTTATCAAAGGATTTCAGATGGAACCATTTTATATCAGGATTAAAGGAACGGCTTCTTATTATCTCCCGTAAATCGTCATGGCATATCCCAATTATCCATTGCTTGAAATATAATTTGGCAAGGTATTTTGAAAACAGGCTTTTCATGGTTTAAATGTATAATCGATAAAATTCAATCCCCCCCTTCAATCTCACTTCACCTGCCTGGTGATCCTTTTAAATCCGGCCTCAATATTTCCGGTGGCTTACCCTTTGATAAGAGCCTCGTAAACCTGGTTCATTTTCCCTTAAGTTTCAGAAGCTCATTGAAAAGGTTGTTTATCTCCCTGATCTTTTCAGTGTTGACAATATGGTTTTGATCGACATATTCCCTGGCTCTCTTCTCAAATCCCGCGTCATATTCAACTGAGTTCATGGCAGCTATGAGCTTATCAAAGTCTCCATCCGCCACTATGCCCAGGTTTTCCTTCCTTATAACATCTCCCGGATCGAACGACAGGGAAAGTACCGGCAGACCACAGGCCCAGGCCTCAATGAAAATATTCGGAAATCCCTCCATAGGAGATGTTGAGATCAATGCCTTGGAGTTGTATATCTGCTTCATAGTTTCCTTATGCGAAAGGCTTCCGAAAAGAGTAACATTTTTAAATGATTTCAGCTTTTCGAAGTATTTATAACCGGTGCTGTCTCTCGGTGATCCGACAACCTTGAATGAGGCAGAAGGAACCCTTCCTGCAAGTTCATGAAACTCTGCAAATCCCTTGCGTCTGTCGAGGGCACCCACATAGCTGAACTCTGTTCTGTCGGGAGAGGGATCGGAAGGTATTTCGGTCAGTTCTATTAAATTATTGAAAATTATTGACTTAATCCCTTTTTTAGCGAGGGTTTGTTTTTGTCCTTCATGCTGTACAAGTACCATATCCGCTTTTCTGACGATCATTGGAAAGATCAGTTCGACAAGCACAGCGTTAATGAACCAGTATAATCCGTCGAAATGGGTCAGGTAATCGTGTTTCATTCGTTTTCTCAGTCCAAGGGCATCGAGATCCGATGCAAGCTGCAGTACGAAGATTCCCCTGGTCTTCCGTGCAGCCCAGAGGGTCAGGATATGCCGCCAGTCTCGGATCTGGCTGTAATAAATGTCGGCCTTCTGCGCTTTGAGGTTTTTGTAGAGCTTGGGAATACGGTGGGTAAAAAACCTGAGGAGACGTATTCCCTCCTTGTACCCTTCGATATGCACAACTTTAACGCCATCGGCAGTTACGTAGTCTTTTTCGGCGACAAGATCGATGATTGCAAACTCATGGCCTGACTTTGCCAGAACCTTTGCCAGTAATGCGATCTGCAATTCACCTCCACCACTGGTTTTCCCTTCCAGAGCTGTGGCCACATCGCCCCATGTACATATCTTCATAGTTTTGAATTTTTAGCAGCTTCTGTAAGTGTAACAGATGCAATGTTTTTGTGTTGCAGCAATATGAAAAAATTTTCCAGAAGCCCGTACAATTTTTCAACTGAATCAACATCGGGCCGGTAGATTGAACAACCCGGCATCAATTCACTGGAATGGAACATCATAACAATATATGGAAGTTTAATTCTTTCTGATTCTTCAATAAGTTCCCTGAAATGATCTATTGTCATCCATGGATTCGGTCTGAACCAAAGTGGCTGATCCCTGAAGAACAATTTCCTGAAAGCTTTCAGAATGAGTTTATGATCGACATGTCTGAAGAAGCTTCTGGAAAGATTGCCGTACCTGTTAAAAGGAAACTTCGTTGCAAGAACCGATACAGGGATTTCAATGAGGGAACCATTAGGGAATTCCCAGGTTGATGGAAAAGGATCCCGGTCGACAAAATCCGGGCCACCTTCTCCACCAGGAATACCCTTGTAGGCAGCCCAGCTTAACAAAGGGGTGACGGAGGAATCGATAAGGTAGCCATTGTCAACGAGTACCCTGGCAACATTCTCATTAAAACCATAGCGGCCGGAGCGGAACGATTCCGGACGCCTGCCGAAGGAGGTGTGAATCTGTTCTGTAAGATTGGCCATCTTTGAATTAAGCAGATCATACTCAAGTTCATTAGCAAAGCCATGATTGCTGTCATTGAACCTGTAGCCATCAGAGTCGAGAAAGGGTGGAGTTGTCCATAAATGCAAGTGTGCGCCAATCTCAGCTTTGTCATACTTCCAGTAATCAGAAAAGGTCTCCCGCGCAAACCCATCGGAACAAATTTCCGAGGTCACAAGGTAAACAGGCTTTATCCTGTACTTTTCGCACAGCGTCTGGAACCGCGGAACAAACTTTATGTTCTCAGCAGTAAGTTCACTGCCATAGTCCCACTGGTTATCACCTTCTGTATCGATTGAAATTATGAATTCCATCTTCCTCTCTGGATCGGTGTTTAGTTTACAAATTTAACTTTTAAAACAATTCTCAGCATATCTTATAATAAAAACGAGGGCATTTTTAGGTTATTGTTAATAACATAAGGCTCTTTCCACCTCATTTTATTTTAAATATATTTCTTAATTTGCCTGTCAAAATCAAAGACAGGCTAAAAATGATAATAGATCATATTTGTTTTGCAGTGAAAGATCTTCAGGATGGGATCAGCTACTGGAACAATATTTTCGGCTACAGGCAGATGACCGGGATTGTCACAAATTCACTCCAGAAAGTCAGGGTTACCTTTTTGCATAAGGAAAACAGTATTGATATCAAGCTGATAGAGCCACTTGAAACAAATGAATCCCTTCTAAGGTTTGTGAGCCGCGGCGGAGGCTTTCACCACATCTGTTTCAGATGTAATGATATCAATGAGAAAATTGATGAGCTTAAGAGCAAGGGATTGATTATGCTGGTTCCCCCTCAGCCGGGAGAGGCATTCAATAATAATAATATTGCCTTCCTGTTTGCCAGGTACGGACTGAACCTGGAGCTGATAGACACCGATGAGAGAGCAGAAATACTGGATCCTTCGGACCGGTAGGCAGCAAACTAAACCATAAAGGGGCAGTTTTGCCCCTTCAGGTCCGTTTCAATTTTCAGAACTTGACGATCTTAACTGTCTTCATCAAAGCCTTGCCATAATATATCCTGACCATATACAGGCCTCTGGGGGAGGACTGAAGATTGACCTCTGTAACAGCATTCCCGGCAACATCCTTTTTAAAGTAAACTATCCGCGATGCGAGGTCGAACACATAGAGATCGAACTTGCCTTCCAGCGGTGTCTCAATCACTACATTAAACGCGTCGCTGAAGGGATTCGGATATGCACTTACTATACTCAGGGAGGTGAATTCAGCTGAAATAGAGTGATTGGCAAAGATTGAGCTGAAGGTATATTCCGAAACATTGCCTACGCTCCTGTCATCGACAGTCACATCAAGGATACGGTAGCCGTTCTCCGGTTCTATCGCATAGGTCTGGCTGCCCTCCTCCCGAATGCTCAGCTTACCGCTTGGGCTTATCATTCCTCCGGTGCCTGCGGAGGCATCGATAGTGTAAATATTAATAAATTCAAATGATGCCGATATTGCATGATCCGAAACCACGCCGGTGAAGCTGTAGGAGGAAACTGCACCCACCGAAACATTATCAACCATGACATCGGAGATCTTATATCCCTCTGCGGGTGTAATCTCATAAGTGATGCCGGTGCCGTAATCGACCGATGATGATCCCGCGGGAGTCACCAGGCCGTTGTCTCCTGCACTTGCACTTAATTCAAAGCTTATAATCGCAAAAGAGGCAGAGATTGTATGATCGGTAGTTATATCCTCGAATGTATAGCTTCCGACAGGACCTGCTGAAACATTATCCACAAGCACATCTGTAATATAGTATCCTGTTTCGGGAGTAATCGTAAATGTTGCATCTGATCCGTAATCAGCATCCACTTCGCTGTCAGGGCTGATACTGCCTCCGGCTCCTGCAAAGGGTGTTACAGTATAGCTGATCAGCGCAAAAGTGGCAGCAATTGTATGGCTTTGCGTAATATTTGTGAAGTTGTAAGCAGGCACCTTCCCTACCGATACCCCATCAACTTTGACATCCCTGATCTCGAATCCGGTGGACGGTGAAATTGTAAAGGTCTGATTGCTTCCATAGGACAGTGTGACTGTTCCTGCCGGGGTAATTGATCCGCCGCTGTTCGAAACTGAAGTAATTGTATACTGCAAGAGCGTGAAGCTCGCAGATATTGAATGGTTCGATACCACATTGCTGAATGTGTAGGAGGTAACAGGGCCAACTGATACATTATCAGCCTTTACATCCACAATCCTGTACCCTGTTGAAGGGGTTATCGAATAGGTCTGACTGCTCCCGTGGCTGACTGTTGTATTGCCCGGAGGGCTTATATTTCCTCCCGTCCCGGCGCTTCCTGATATTGTATATGTGATCAGGGCAAAGGTTGCCGATATTGTATGGGCGGAGGTCACATTGGTGAATGTATATGACGCGATTGCGCCCATGGAGACGTTATCCACCTTTACATCGGTTATATGATAACCAGTGTCCGGTGTAATTGTATAGCTCTGGCTGCCCCCCCAGTCGAGTGTTGTTATGCCTGAAGGGCTGATGGAACCTCCTGCTCCGGCAGAGGCGGAGATTGTATAGCTGTAGAGTGAAAATACTGCCGCGATCGTATGATCAGCTGTAACATTGCTGAATGTATATGAAGAAACGGCTCCCACTGAAATATCATCTGCCTTTACATCAGAGATATAATAGCCGGCGTTTGGTGTAATTGTAAAGGTGGAGCTTGCGCCGTACCCAGCTGTCACCGATCCGTGAGGATTGATTGTCCCTCCTGCGCCGGCGCTGGCGTTTATCATGAAATTGATCAGCGAGAAGGTTGCTGAAATCGTATGGCCGGAAGTCACATTGCTGAAAGTGTAGGAAGAGACAGCTCCGATATCGACATTATCGACCCTTACACCGGAGATACTGTAGCCTGTGCCGGGTATAATGTTGAATGTCCGGCTGCTCCCGTAGCTGACAGTGACTGTTCCTGACGGGTTAATTGTTCCTCCGGCTCCTGCAGTGCCCGATATATTGTATGTAAGCTGGGCAAATGAGGCAGCAATAGTGTGGTTTGAGGTCACATTGCTGAAGCTATAGGTTGTAACAGCACCTACCGATCCGTTGTCAACCAGGACATTTGTTATATAATACCCTGTAACCGGAATAATTGTAAATGACCGGCTGCCACCTTCGGTAACAGATATGGTTCCGGAGGGGGTTATTGACCCGCCCGATCCAGCAGTCGCATTGATCGTATATGTAGGAATGAGGGCAAATGAGGCAGCTATGGTATGACTGGCAACAATGTTGGTAAATGAATATGATGATACGGCCCCAACCGGATTGTTGTCCACGAGAACACCTGTAATCCGGTACCCCGTATTTGCAGTTATTGTAAATGTCTGGTTCGAGCCCTGGTTTACAATCACGTTTCCCGAAGGTGTTATGGATCCTCCCGCGCCGCCGGTGGCTGTGATTGACCAGGTCGTTGCCGTGGTATATGCCGCGCTTATCGTATGGTCGGTGAGGATATTTGTAAATGTATAGGATGTGACCGCCCCTACAGAAACATTATCCACAAGGACATCTGAAACCTGATAGCCTACACCCGGATTAACGGTAAAGGTCTGGCTGGTGCCTTCAGCAACGATTACTGACCCGGAAGGAGATATTGTTCCGGATTCACCTGGAACTACAGTTATTGTATGCGGTACCCTGGGTACGAATGTGGCTGAAATAGTATGGTTGTCATGTATGTTTGTAAAAGTATAGCTGCTTGCGGCTCCAATGGAAACGTTATCTACTTTTACATCCGAAATGTTATAGGGAGCGTCGGCAGTAATATTAAACGTTGCATTTGAATTGACCACGGCAGATACTGTTCCGGAAGGAGCAATGACCCCGCCCGTTCCGGCACTTGCATTGATTGTATAGACTACCCCGCTCAGGGCCGCAATCTCAGCTGCAGAAAGGGCATGATCATAAAGCTTCACATCATTGATCTGTCCGTTGTAAAACGAGGATGTGACACCTGTCTGCCCCATAACGAATTCGGGAGTTTCATAGCTTGTTACTGCGCTGCCCGCAGTAATCGTGTTTTCCAGGATCCCGTTAACATAGATCTTCAGGCTCGTACCATCGCCCGTCATTGCAATATGTGTCCAGCTTCCTGCAGTCAGGACCGTTGTCGAAGTTGCAATTTTAGGGCTTCCGTCATTTATAAGTGCAGATACGGTACCATTGGCGTTCAGGTAAAAATTCCGGTCACTTGCTGCATTTGACGGGTATTCCGACATTTTCGAGATATCCATGCTGGCTATTACTGCCGGCCTGACTTTCATTGCAATTGTAAAGGAGGATGTACTGTTGCCCACCAGGGTCATGAAATCATCGATGCCATCGAATATATAGGCACCTGGTTCGCTTTGTGCAGGTCCGGAGACAGCCACGCTCTCGCCAGTAAGTAAAGTCGATTTATCAACTCCGGCATCAACAACCTTAATGAATTTATGGTCACCGGAAGGTACATCATCGGGCCATGTCCACACTCCATGGTTTTTATATATGGTCCTGATACTTGTAAAAAGTGCAGGATCATCGAAGCTTCCCATTGTATATGTAACTCCGTTCGGAACGTTTATATCCACGAAATCACCGTTATCGCATCCAAGCATCCACACATCCTTTCTGTACTTTACTGCCAGTTCCCTGACTGCCTTGTTGATGGCTTTGTGCTGCTGATGTCCGTATTCTCCCCAGTTATTGTGAGTAATGATACGCGATACAGACGGGCTTGCGATATACTGCTCCAGTTTGGCCTTAATCCTGTTGACCTCTGTTCTGACGAGAGCCAGGTCACTGTTGTCCCAGTAGGCTATCAGATGATCGGCGGCCAGGTACTGGTCTTCAGGAAGGTTATCCCAGTAATAATCAGAATACTGCTTCATTGTGATCATTGCCCAGGGGTTCAGCCAGTTTGACTTATAATCGATATTGTAGCCATGGGCATCAAGGTAATCCTGCTGCTGGTCCACAACAGTCTGATAGACCGTAGTGGGAGGCATAGCCCCGCCAATGAATTTTTCGGTGATCTTCCACCAGGGAAGCATCCATATCACATCATCATCCATATGAGTCAGTACAAGAGCGGTACCACTCTTCGGAATAGTGTTGAAGTTTATGAGGGTTCCCTGTGCTGAAGCTGAAGTAAAACCGCACAGGATGAGCAGGAGAGTAAATATGTAACGGGTCAGGTTTTGTTTCATTTTTAGCGCTGAAATGATAATAATCTCAGGCTGAAAATTAAGGTTTAAGGCTTATAAAATCAAGTGAGGAATCGCCGATTTGGGTCATTAATGAGGCTTATAATCCACTGTTATCTTTAAATATCACCTCTTGGTCAATAGATAACTGACGTTAATCAACAGAATTCATGCGTTTGTCAAAAATGATACCTATTTGATAACATGCATGATTTTATTTATGAACATAGCCTGCGGGAATGCAAAATTTTCAGGTTGTTCAAACACGGTGCAGAATCATGCCCGGGTATTTTAAAAAAAAGTAGAAGGAATATTCTGTCAGAGTGAATTTATGAATCCGATCATCCTCTTTGCCTGGAAGGAGTAGTTAAAAGTTGTATCGATTGTCTCCTTCCCCCTGAGACATACAGCTTTTGCATTCTCATAATTGCCAAGAACATAGTCCAGCTTTTGGGCCAGCGCATTCACGTTCTCAGGTTCAACAACATAGGCATTCACTCCATCGGCATAGTAGTCGCTGACTTCGCCTACATTGACTGTTATCACAGGGTTTCCTGTTGCCACATACTCCGTAAGCTTTGAAGGATATGATGCCACTGCATCGAGGTTATTGCTTCTTACCATCACAAGCACATGGGCATGAATAATGTAATTCAGTATTTCATCCCTCTGCATATAGTCAAGCAGAATAACTTTTGATCCGATATCCAATCCGTCCGACAGATCCCTGATAGCCTGCCGCTCTTCATCTGATCCGAAGCCACCCAGAACAAGATTAACCCCGGGATGTCTTTTATAAACTTCAGCATATGCCTTAATAAGCAGGTCAACATTGTCTCTCCAGAACGTGAGCGCACCGAAATAGCCTACATATGGGAAAGGGAAGGGTGATTTCTCCTTCATGATGAACCGTGAGGGATCGACGGTGCTTGGAACAAGAAGGAGCTTGGCCGGATTAATGCCATGATCCCTGTGGTAATCGATCAGGTATCTGGATATGCAATATATCCCATCGCACAGGCGGGCCTCAAAATAAAACTTCACCCGCCCTGCAAGCAGCTTGAAGGAGCTCTTCTGGAAGTGGCGGAGAGGATGTTCAGAGCATTCGACAATAAGCTTTGTCCTGAAGATCCTTGAAAGAAACCATGTATAAGTATGGGTTAGGAAAAGATTTGTGAGGATATTCATCGCAACTATCTTCTCCTCCCTGTTCAGCCTCCGGACAAGGCCGAAGGTTCTGAAATATTTTACAAACTTTTGAAACCGTCTTACAAGGAAGTGCCTGTTCCTTGTTTTCTGACCATATGGATGATAATAGTAAATCCCGTTAAATACCCCCTCAAGATCTGAAGTATATCCGCTTCCGGAGCAGATAACGTGAACTTTCAATCCCTGCTCATAAAATCCTTTGGCGAAGGTCAGAACGCGGTTTGTTGCAGCATCTCCTTCCGGAAAGGAGAACATATCTCCAATAATTACAATGCTCATAAATGTTTAAAATTAATATCCCAGGGGTCAGCCATTACAGTATCCCGGTTATCATCCCTGGATGGTATCCCACCATAATAAAGACAAAAATATACTTATTTATTGTTTCTCAAAAAGGCAGGGGCTTATTTCTGTAAGTATCGGTAAGGAGTATCTGCTCATTCTTCCTCTGTTTCCTGCAATTCCCGGATGACAGGCACTTTTGCTTTCTGAAGCCTGATATCATCTGGAGCAAAGAATTTGAACATCCAGAAACACATAACCAGGGGCAATAACAAAATACTATAGCTGATTGATATAAAGATCATTATAAACAGAAAGAGAAAAATACTGTGGAAATTGAAGTATTTTGAAAAGAAGATGGAGGTCTGCGCCGACAGAATTATGAAGAACAGGAACCCGACCAGCCCGAACATAGCAAGCAGGTTTCCTATACCCGATATAGTGGAGATATTTGATCCAAGCTTAAAGGTCCAGCTCTCTTCGGAATGGACCCCGATCCCCAGGACCGGGTTATTCCGGAAATCGACAAGGGCGATCATCAGGGATGTGAATCGCTGAGGGTTGGCGGCTGTCTCACTCCCATATGTATCTTCAAGCAACTGGTCGATTCTCTTTGTATCATCGATCAGGTTAACAACTTTTTTGCTCATAAATGGCAGGGAAGCGACATAGATAAGTGCGATAACCGCCACCGGAAGTACAAGTATCACTATATTAAGCTGCCGGTTGAAGAGTGATGTAAGAATAATTATCATGAAGATCACATAACCGGTTGTAGATTGTGTTGTTGCCAGGGCTATTATAAGCACCCAAAGCCTGGTTTTGTTATTTTCTCCCGATTCATTGAAGAAAAGGTTGACGAAAATGGCCATACAGAGATAAACTGCAAATATACCGGGCTCCCAGGCATAACCGCAATTTCTTGGGATTTCAAAATTATATAGGACCGAACTGAGTACTGGCTGAATGGAATACAGGACAATATTATAACCTTCTCCGGTAACATGGGAGAACTTATCCATTCCCGGGATTCTTGCAACAAGAGAATAAAGGTTATCGCCCCTCAGCACAATCTGGAGTACCCAGAAGGCCAGAGCGATTATGGCAAGGTAGAAATTAATATGCTCATAAATTTTGAAAAGCTTCAGTCCCAGAGACCTGACAAGCACATATACAAGGAAGAACAGATATACATAAGTCAGCACGAAGGATGGATGGATCTCCCTGTACTTGATTGTAAGAGCGAGGAAGTAGAGCCCGAATCCAAACAACAGAAGAAAGAAACGGACATTGAAGATAATTTTCCATCTCATGGCAAGCACTGCACACATAATTACCGGGATAAGGGCCCCTATCGGGTTCTCTGTGAATGAGAGCGGATCGGTAAAGGAATTTGCATGGCCTGCATAGATTATGAAAACAAACAATGCGAAGTATTCAAAAACCAGGCTCCTTTGAGGCTCTTCCCGTACCAGGTCTATTTCTTCTGATTCTGCCATTGTGAATTGTATTATTGAAGCAAGCCTTTGGTATCTGAGGGTAAAATTAACTATTTCATTAAATATATCTGATCACTTGTATTTAAATGAATTAATATTTCTTCATTGTCCCGCCGGAGCTTCCCTGTTCAAATGGTTTCCCTGCCGAGCTTAAATACAAGGCGACGGTAAAACCAGTACATTATCGCAAAATATAACAATCCGGAACAGATCTTGGTATATGCGGCGCCCATTTCCCTGAATAAGGGAATAAGCACTATATTTAATGTCAGTACAAGCGCTCCCACAATAAAGGCACTGTTTCTGAGAGCCTTGCCCTGACCGTGTGATCCCAGGAAGCGGTTAAAGAAATCGCCAAATCCATTCATAAGCACTCCGATGCTGGCGATATATGTAAGAGAGATAACAGGATAAAATTTCGGGCTGTAAAAGAACTTAATGAATGGGCCTACCAGTAACCAGTTAAGGATCAGGGCAGCAAGTGTTATACCCAAAGTTATGAGCAGCAGCCTGCGGGATATTTCATTTCGTGATGAAAAATCCCTGTAATGTGTAGTTGCAATTACATTGGGAATGAATCCAAGTGGTTCCGAAATTGTCAGAGCCAGGGCAAAAAATCCGACTCCTGAATTATCTGTCCCGAAATAGCCGATTAAGAGACCCGACAGATGTGTGAATCCTGTATCAAACAACATTCCTGAATACACATTGAAGCCATAGATCTTATTAAAATGCCAGATGTCCTTTATCCTTGTCCTGAGATTTCTGAATGAGGGATTGACCTTTACAAGAATGTAAGCATATCCTATGATCTGGGTAGCGAGAAACAGAAACCATATAAGGGTCAGGCGGTTTCCCTTGTAATTTTTCGCAAGGAAGAACATTAAGACAACTGAAATAAAAAATGCCATCCGGGGATATATTCTGCTTTTAGCGAGCAGCCCTATTTTATTGTCAGCCTGAAACAGGGATTCGAAATAGGAATTCAAAAGGAATGTCCAGCCAAAGGGTATAACAGAGAGCAGTGACAGCCTTAGTCCTTTTTCCTGCAGGTTATGATCAGTATAGGCATAGATAAGGAGCAGAAGCGACATTACAAAATACAGAATAACAAGTACGACCAGCATGGATCCGTAATATTCCCTGGACTTGTTTGCATCTGTATTAAGGACCAGTGCTCTGTTGCAGGCATGGAAAAATCCGAAATTGAACAGGACACAGCTGAAATTAAGAACATTAATAATGAATTTAAAATCGCCGAATGAAACAGGTCCGAGGTAACCGGTAATTATTATATTCGAGATGAAGGAGACCGGAATCACCAGAACATTCACTGAAAACAGGGCAGCGACCTGCCTTACTCTCTCATTATTCTGGTAATTGCTGATTAGCCTTTTAAACATTGAACGATAGTTTTAAATTTCCCCGGATGTGATAAATATAGTTAATGAAAATCATCGAACCAGCATTTGAGCACGAAAATGGTTATTTTTAAGTTATATTGGCATTAAGATGTCCGGTAAATAAAATAAGGCCAAAGATATAGTTTAATTATTTTTGGCAATCATTCAGAATATTTCATTGGTCAAAAAAGGTGTTTCATGAAGAAAGCTATTATTTTTCCTTTGTTATTCACCGTAACAATCTCAGAATGTGCAACATGGTTTGTATCGACTCAAGGCATCGACAGTAATCCGGGAACATTTGACCAGCCATGGGCCTCTGTTCAGAAGGGTTTCAGCTCAATCCGGCCGGGTGATACCCTCTTTATCAGGGGTGGTACTTATTTACCTTCCGGGACACAGGGTGGAGGGATGTTTTGCGGTGCTTGCGCTTCACGAAGAAAAGGCACGGAAGCCAGGCATTACAATGTTTTCGCATATCCGGGAGAATTGCCGGTTATCGATTGCCGGAAAATGACGGCATTTCCGGGGGAAAGGGCAGGAATACTGCTCGAAGACTGTGATTACTGGACTATCCGGGGAATTGAAATTACAATGGTCAGGCAGTACCCCGGCCCACCGGCAAGACGCAGCAGGGGTTTGCTGGTTCAGAGCGGAAACAGCAACACAATTGAGAATATATCCGTACACAATATTGAAGGACCGGGTATAGAACTAAGGGATGCAAGTGAGAACAACCTTTTCATCAACTGTGATTCCTTTGACAACTATGATCCTCATTCACAAGTACCTGGTGATGATGCCGACGGATTCGACATTGGATTTATTGCAGTACGGCAGGGAAATGACAGGGTCAATACCCTTGACGGCTGCCGGGCCTGGTCAAATTCGGACGATGGATTTGATATGTACCAGTCGAACGGTTATCATGGTATTTACATACTCAGGGAATGCTGGGCCTGGAAAAACGGGTATTTGCCGGATGGCGTCACAAGGTCGGGAGATGGAAATGGCTTTAAGCTTGGGGCAGACAACAGCTATCCTCCTGACCCGAAGACAAGACGATCCCTGTACAATTGCATAGCGTGTGCAAACAGGCAGAGAGGATTTTCACAGGAATCAGCAAATGTGCGAATGGTGTTTTACAATAACCTTGCCTTCAGGAATGGTTCATGGGGATTCTCTTTTTTCTATTATGATCTGCCCGATACGCTGAGAAATAATATCAGTTACAAAAATGAGTACGGCCAGATTGAGCACCAGGGCATTAACCGTATTCATGACCACAATTCGTGGGATTCTGGTATTGAATTGTCCTTGTCGGATTTTGTCAGTACCGAACAGAAGGAACTTGCATCGCACCGTCAGTCTGACGGCAGCCTGCCCGGGATTGCTTTTATGCATCTCCGCAAGGGGTCGCGCTTAATTGATGCAGGTGCGGGACCGGGCATCCTGTTTCAGGGGACTGCTCCCGACATGGGCCCCTTCGAAACAGATCCTGACGGGGCCGGCTCCTTTGCTGAAGGCAAGAGATACCTGCAGAAAACAAAATGAAAAAAAGAGGATTGTTAATATTGTTGCCCGCTCTTCTGCTTCTGGCAGTAGCATCACTTCTGGAAGACGGCAGACTGATC
Source organism: uncultured Bacteroidales bacterium (assembly GCA_963756885.1). GTDB lineage: Bacteria > Bacteroidota > Bacteroidia > Bacteroidales > VadinHA17 > LD21. Next base: position 524,802 of record CAVWPG010000016.1, on the reverse strand, counting down.
AGGCATCTCTCTGACTATCTTTCAAAATCAGAGAGGGTCCAGGCCAATATCCTTATTGTAGAAGGATGGCTTCCCGACTTTGCACTTCTGAAATCGGGCGAGGAATTCAGGAAGAACGGTTATGACCGCATTATAACAACAGGGATCGATACATATACTCCCTACTTCAATATGCACAGCAATGGCAGCCTTATTTTCAATACAGGAAGTTCGTTTTCGGGTGCCGGCACCTCAGCTTCGCATACAATCTGCACTGATGCCTACGGGGAACCAGGAGGAAGCGGTCCGGCCCACTTCATAGTCAGCATTAACGATAAACCTGCAGGTGATTTTTTTGCCGGCAGGCGAAAAAAAGAATATTGCATCACCTGGAACGGAAGGCTCGATCGGATCGATTCCATAGCAGTTCGGTTCGATAACGACAAAATGGATGACTCAGGTGACCGAAACCTGTATATCAGGAGCATCTCCGCTGATCATAAGATAGTTGTCCCCTACCTGAATAATTCCGTATATGAAATCGAAAAAGAGGGAGGGGATATCAGGCTGGTGAGCAATTTCGCCTCAGGTTCCGGGAGCGCGAAGATCCGTCTTGCTGTTGCAGGAATAGACTCTGCTCTGATCACTGCTGTCCCTGCACGGAAAGTTATAATGAACCGAACCCTCACAAGCGCCCTGGCCTTCAGGGAATGGCTGAAAAGCAACCATATTGAAATCAAAGGAATAAACATTATAAGCATGGGGCCTCACGCACGAAGAACCTGGATGACATATAACAAGGTGCTTGGCGGGCAATACAGGATAGGGATCATTTCGGTCCCTGATAATACTTCCCGGAACACTCCGGTAAGAATGACTATGAAAACCCTCAGGGAAGCACTTGCTTTACTTTATTACAAAATAGTACTTATCCCCTACCGTGACAAAAAGCCTAAGGCAGCTTCCTCTCAATTATTATAAAGTCAATCCTCCTGTTCAGTTTTCTGTCCTTTTCATACATATTGGATGCGATCGGCTTTGATCCGCCGAAGCCTGTTGCCACGAGCCGTCTGGCATTAATGCCACGGTTTGTAATATAATCTACAAGCAGCTGGGCCCGCTTTTGTGATTCGGCCTGGTTTGCTGCTGCCGGGCCTGAATTGTCGGTATGTACAGCAACCTCCAGCCTCAGTGATGGATACTTATTCATCAGCTTCACAATCTGGTCGAGCATAATGAAGGCATTGGATGTAAGCCTGTCGGCATAATCGAAATAGGTATCTGCAAACGCTCCGTTTATCCTGATCAGATTATGAAGCTCCTTTTCCTCTGGTTCGGTCAGAACATCCATCCTGATCCTTGCATCGGTGAATCCAAGCGAAACCATTTTTGTAAATGCAGGATATGTGGCCATCAGGCTCAATTGCTGATCAACAGTGTAGATATAAAGGCCTGCCCTGGGGTCGAACTTCTCACGTACAGTATATATTGAAGGCACGCTCCTGAACTTCCCGGCCGTAATATCAACCTTGTTCTTTGAAGTCATCAGCTCGATAGCGAAAACGGCATCCTTTTTAAATTCGGATTCTGCCGAATATTGGCTTATCACCTCGGCATTTGCGCTTTGTCTTACATCCGGTATTACAAGCTTATCAGTCTTTGACGTGCCGATAAAGGCTGTTCCCTCCTGGGCATCCTCAAAGATCACTATCTTTTTGGTCGTCCCGGTCTTCCTGAGCATGCCTGTGGAATCAGATTTCAGGACCAGTTCAAGGCTGACCTCATATTCGCCCTTTTTGGGGAATTTATGTGAAACCTGCTCCCCTATTGCCCTGTGCTTGTCTCCGAAATCCCATGAATAGCTGTTAATCCTGTAACCAGGCAGGTACGACCTGATGCCATCGAATTTTACTTCATCACCCTTTACTGCAAAATCGGGCGAATTAATATATGCCTGTTCGAAATCATGAATTTCAACCTTGTCGATAAGCTTTGTGAAGAAAAGCCTTCCGGAAGATCTCTCAACCATATCCAGCCTGATATTGTAATTGCCTGGGCCGGGGAAGCAATGTTTTACTGTCAGTCCTGTTGTTGTTTTTCCATCGCCGAACGACCATTGATACTGAAGGTTTGTCGTATCGATCACTATCGAGCCTGTATCGCTGAATTCAAAGCAATAATTGTTTTCCTTCTGGGTCGATTTATAGAAGACCTGAGGCAAAATTGTCCTGAACTGATAAATATCTATCGACTTGTCCCTGTTTGAAGAAAAATAGCCCTTTGACATTATTGCATCTGAGCATATTCCGAAATCATCGGCTGCAGAATTAACCGGGGGATCGAGGCATATTGGCTCAGACCATGTGCTGTCTGTAAATCTTGAAAAGAAAATATCCTTGCCTCCCATCCCTCCATGTCCATCCGACGAGAAAAAGAATTCACCCGCACCATCAATGAAGGGATAGGATTCATTCCCCTTAGTATTGATAACCGGTCCCAGGTTGATGGGATCTTCCCAGTAATCGTTTCTCCACTGGCAGTAATAAAGGTCGGAACCTCCGTATCCACCAGGCTTGTCAGATGCAAAATAAAGCTTCTTGCCGTCTGGGGATAACCAGGGAGTAGTTACATTATACCATTCATTGTTGATCCTCAGCTCCCTTACCTTTGACCATTCCTTTCCGTCATAAACAGCATAAAAGATCCCCAGCTTGTTTCTCACACTCGAAATCTCCGACAATTTGCCGTCGACGATAATATTCCTTGAGTAATAGATCGTATCGCCCTTGCTGCTGAAGGTTACAGGTCCGTCATTGAATCTTGTATTTAACTTTTTTGAAAAGAATCTGATGTTCATCATGTTCCTTGACGCTGTATCGATGAAGTCTATTTTAATAAAGCCTTTATTCTCTTCGTTCGAATAATTCAGTATGCTCGTGCTTGCCCTGTTTGTACAGAAGACAAGCCCGTTTTTATAAAAGACAGGTGAGAACTCGTCGTATTTATCAGTACTGAAAAAAGCTTTATCAACCGAATATGTTTCTGACTGCCCGAATAACATTGTGTGAATGAAAGCAGTGAGGAGAACGGAAATGACAGTTTTAAAATTCATGGGTCGTGTTTATTCAGCTAAAATGTATTCAAAGGCAGAAAGCGGATTATTTGACTAATTTACTAAATTCTGTTGCCTATTCCAAAACGCAAATTGTTTATCATTTTCCGTCATCATAAATTAATTTTAAAAAACAAGGGGATCAACAACGTTGACCTTATACCGGAATTCATATCTCAGCATTATCTCATGAGATCCGTTACTGTAGCTGCCAAGCTGGCCTGTATCAAAATCGTATGTATAGGCTATCTTGAACTGGTTATTTACCTGTAATTGTATCAGGGCACCGAAAGAACGGGCGTTCCTGTAGGACAGACCGGCCCAGAACTTGTTGTTGAAGATGAAATTTCCATTCAGGTCGTAGAGGAACTTCTGCCCCGGATTAAGGCTCAGCAAGGTCGAGGGGACAAAATCAACCCTGGGCGACAGCCTGAATGCATAGCCTGTATACAGCATGAAATTGTACTGGGACGGATCGACTGTCATACTGTATTTGTTCTTGTCGTAGTTAAACTTGTAACCTATGAATTTCGGTACTGAAAAACCAAGAAAATAGTTATGCTTTGTATAATAGGTTCCGAAACTTATTGTCGGAACAACGAAGCGCCGCGTGTCGACAAGGTACAGCTCATCGCCCGGATCGAGGACCACAAGGTCCGACCATGCGGTATTTGTGGTTATTACCCCGGCCCCAAGGCCAAATGACAACGACCCCTCCCCAAGGTTGATAATATAGGAGTAATTTGTCACGAAGTGGGTTTCCTTTGTAACCCCCACCTTGTCGCTTATTATTGTAAGGCCAAGCCCGACTTTGTTGTCGAACACAGGTGCGTCGGCTGCGATTGTAATTGTTTCGGGAGCCCCCACTACTCCGACCCACTGTTTGCGATAGAGAGCCGCAATATTAAGAACTCCCCTGTTCCCTGCAACTGCCGGATTGATCGTTACAGGGTTCAGGACATACTGATTCGTGACAGGGGCCAGCTGTCCTGCAAGACAGATGGGAATCAGCATAAGGATAAAAGTTTCAATAACCCTTTTCATTTGTGTTGAAATTTATATGATTGTCCGTATCCCAAACTTATATCACCCCTGCTGATCCCCACATCTTATCCGGGCTGACGGACGCTTAATCTTATGCTATAACAAATAAGTTAATAATAGTTTCATGCTTCTCCTGAAAAATCTATCGCCGTATTACGATATACCCGGTTAGGGTTGGCCCGTTCAGAACCTTTATGAGGTAGAAATATGTATCATCGGGAAGCGGGTTATCATTATAGTCAACCCCATTCCACTTATTGTCATAATTACTGTTCCTGAAAACAAGGGCTCCTCTCCGGTCGAATATTATAAGCTCGGTTTTGCCCAGTGATTCAAGTCCTCCAATGATAAAGTACTCATTCCTGCTATCTCCGTTGGGGGTAATAAGCGTCGGTATTATCGGTTTACCCACCACTATCAGTACTTTGTCGGTATCGGCCGGACAAACATCATTTGTAACGGCCCACAGGAGCACATTTTGTCCCGGTCCAAGATTGTTTACAACACTCAGCGGATCGTGGATGTCGATGAAGATCCCCTTTCCCGATCCTACCGACCATGCACCCGTTTCACCAAGCCCGAGCTCAGCAGCCATAGTAGTGCTGAATTCATATGATAAAACCTGGTCGGGACCTGCATTTGCAACCGGCCTTGCAACCGTAACCGCTGTTACAGGCTTTATGTCATAGAAACCTGATACAGTAGTTCCCTTGATATAGTAAATGCCTGAATCAGCTGCTTCGGGAGTCAGATATTTCTGTGTTGTATCGATATCGGTCCAGTAGGTGTATGTAAGCCCTGTAGTGGAGCCGGCAGTTACTTCCGGTGCGGTGAGATCAACCTTACCGGGCAGGCAGACAGCAGGCGGATCTGTTATTTTCAGTATCGGCTTGCCGGGTGTCGATATTATCACATCTTTAGTTGTATCCGAAGTGCATCCTGAGGAGTTCGTAACAGTAAATGTATATAATCCTCCTGCAAGTCCTGTCACAGTATAGCTTGCACCTGAACCTGCAGTTGTAACATTTGAAGGATGACGGGTCAGCACCCAGGCCTGAGGTGTGGGCAACCCGCTCAGAACGACGCTTCCGGTCGGTACAGCCAGGGTAGGCTGTGTGATCTTTCCTATTATCGGCGCAGTGGGTGTAGGGGGCTGAGCCGGTATAATAATATTGTTGGAAGGCAGGGATTCGCATCCGGCTGCACTCGTAACGGTATAATTATAGGTATTCGGAGTCAGTCCCGTAATAGTAGTTTTGACTCCGGTGCCTTTGGTCTGAATCAGGCCGGGATAGCGTGTAAGCGTCCAGGTACCTGTAGCAGGCAGGCCGAGCAATTCCACGCTGCCGGTGGCAAGTTTACAGGTTGGTGCCGTGATGGTGCCGACAGTTGGCTTAGGGGGTGCCACGGGTTGTACATCGATTACAATGCTTTTGGATTCGGGAGAAACACATCCTGATGCATTTGTGACCGTATAAGTATATGTTCCGCTGGGAACCAAAGTTGCTGTATAAGCAGTTCCGGTCCCGGTCCTTGTAGTCCCTCCGGGCAGCCTTGTAAGTGTCCAGGTACCCGTTGCAGGCAGGCCTGACAGCATAATGCTGCCTGTATTTATTGTACATGTGGGATTTATTACAGAGTCTATTACAGGAGCCAGGGGAGAACCGGGAGGAGGATTGATTACGGCATTGTTTGACACCGCCGAGGCGCATCCTGCCTCACTCACTACGCTGAAAGTGTATGTACCGGGTGCTAATCCCGCTTCGGTAGTTGAGGTACCGGTTCCTGTCGTTACGACCTCATCCGGGTTACGGGTTAGTGTCCATACCCCTGATGAAGGCAATCCGTTCAATACCACACTTCCTATGTTCGAGATGCATGTCGGATTTGTTATCGTTCCGATTGCAGGTGCCGTGGGAACAGCATTTACGGAAAGAAGAAAATGGACAACTGCTGCCGAGCAGGGAGACCCCAGGGGATTATTTGAGGTTAAAGTAATTGTGATTACCTTGCCTCTGTCGGAGCTTGCCGGAGTATATGTAAAGGCAAAAGGACCAGGGGTAGCTATTGAAGAAGGATTTAATGTTCCTGCACCATTATGGGTTAATGTAATTGTGGTTGCATTGCTGAATGTGTTACCGCTTACTGTAACCGGGGTGTTCCCGCAGGTGCTGTCGCTTGCCGCGCTCAGAACAATTTCGGGCGGGGAGATACAGCCGCATGAAACGGCAAATATGCCTGTAGATGTTGTGCAGCCTGAGGCATTCCTTGCCGCCAGGTAATGATTCCCGTTCGCAACATTCTGAAAGACATTGCTGCTCTGGTATGCGGCACCGTCCAGGCTATACTGTATGCCTGCCCCCAGGGGAGTTGTAATTGTAATTACCGCATGCCCGAATCCAAGTGAACAGTCAATAGGGCCGAATTCGGGTGTCCCGGGTGAAGGCGGTGGTGCGTTGATAGCCACAGGTACGGAAGCCAGGGAGGTGCAGTTGACTGAATTTGTAACAGTAAAAGTATATGAACCCGGATCGAGGCCCGATACGGCAAGGCTTGTCGTGCTCCCGGCAGTTGTCACAGCTCCCGGATTCCGTGTAAGGATCCAGTTACCGGCAGGCAGTGAATTCAGTACCACGCTCCCCGTTGCCACGGCGCAGGTCGGCTGGGTTATGGTGCCGATCGCGGGGGCTGAGGGGGTCACGGGCTGGGCATTTATGAGTGCAGGTGACGAGGAGGGCGAAGTACACCCGTTTGTTCCCTTTACGGTGAAGGTATATGTCCCCGGAAGAATCGCTGAAAAAACGGCTGTGGTTCCCGACCCGTCCATAGTCGCTCCTCCCGGGCTGATAGTCACCGTCCAGGTGCCCGATGATGGCAGTCCGCTCAATGCAACACTGCCTGTACCAAGGGCGCAGGTGGGTTGGGTAATTGTTCCTGTCATGGGTGCGGCAGGGCTCGAAGGCTGGGCAGGAATGACAACATTACTGGATATAGGAGATGTACAGCCGGCCAGGTTGGCAACAACGAAAAAATAGGTTCCCGGATTAAGATTGGAAATTGTTGTGCTTGCTCCTGATCCGGAGACAATTACGCCATCTGAGTATCGTGTTAATGTCCATCCTGCAGCGGGAAGCCCGTTCAGGACAACGCTCCCTGTGGCAACCGAACAGGTCGGAGCTGTTATGGTTCCTATCAGCGGAGCGGAAGGTATAGTGGGCTGGGATTGAATAATTACCGGTCCGGAGGAGGGTGAAACACAGCCGGCATAGTTTGTCACCTTGAATGTATACGTGACTCCTGCCTTCAGATTTGTAAATGTTGTAGTGAGGCCATTGCCCGGCAAAGTTATATTGTCTGGAGTGCTGGACACAATCCAGTCACCGAATGATGGGAGCCCGCTCAGGGCAACGCTCCCTGTAGAGGTGCTGCATGTAGGTTGTGTTATTGTACCTGTAACCGGTGCCGTCGGAACACCCACTATGGTCACTGATGTTGTTACGGGGCTGGTCGGGCATGCCCCGAACGCAGGTATTGTATAGGTTACAGTATAGGTGGCCGCAGTGCTTGTACCCGGAGTTATGGCGCCTGTAGAAGAATTTATTGTAAGTCCGGCCGTGGAGCTGAATGTTCCCCCTGCATATGATCCCGTACCTGTAAGGGTAACAGGCTGAGCTGTCCCGAGTGACTGACAGAAGGGTGTTCCGGCATAACTGATATTTGCTGTAGGGGGTGTAGTAACCGTAGCGATAACAGGCTGAACCTGTGTACAGCCAGCCCCGTTATCCCCCTTGATGTAATAAGTACCCGCTGTTGCCGCTGCAGGCGTGGGATAGACGATTGTAGCGCTTGCATCAGTGTAATATGAATAGCTCAGACCTGCAGTGCTTCCGGCCGTAACCGCAGGTGCAGTAAGATTTACCGTGGCAGGAGAACAAACCGCCGGCGGGTTTGTAATCACAACTGTGCACTGGGCTGTGAGCTTTACTGTAAACAGTGAAAAAGCCAGTAATAATACAAAGGTTATTCTCATCATGTTTGTTATGTTTCAGCAGTTATTCCAGGTTATCATAAGTTTTGTTCCCAAACAGAGCAAGCGGCAGTTAAAAAGCCTCCTGCTTTCAACAAATTGCAACATGCGCCAAGTCAGCAAAAAAAATGAGACATTGTTAGCATTAAAATCCCATCCATATGAATATTAGCCTGTTTCAAAAGAATTCTATGTTTTGGTTTTTTGTTTTACAGTAGCAATTATATGCATAATTTCAATCTTACAATTTAAGGATTATTTTTAAATTAATCCTCCGGTAGCCCCCTGAAACATCCCTTGACCTGATTGTAAACCCTGCACTGAGGGCGAATTTTCAGCTTCACCTCCAACATTCCATAACTTAAAAATCCTGATCACATTCTTGGTTTCACGGGGCTAAATTAACGGTTTTAAAAGTGAAATAATATTTTATTTGACCAATTGACCCATATTGTCCATCAGCGGGACTTTTAGTGCAATTTAACAATTGCGGGCCATGGTTTTTTATGGCTGCGGAGAGGTTGGATTCCTGCCTGCTTTTTTCCTTACAGAATTATAGATAAACGGTATGGATGTGATCACAATCAGAAATATAACTATGTAGCCAAGATATTCCTTTGTTCCGGGAAGATATAACCCCAGAAAATAACCGGCAAGCACAAGCAAATTTACCCAGAGCACTGCCCCTGCAAGGCTGTAAATCAAAAACCTGTAGTAATCGAGTTTTACAATACCGGCAACGATAGGGGCAAAGGTGCGCACTATCGGAAGGAAGCGGCTCAGGATTATTGTCTTCTTCCCGTGTTTGATATAAAATGCATGGGCTGCCACAAGATGCTCCTGCCTGAAAAACAGCCCTGATTTTCTCCTGAAGAGCAATGGCCCGACTTTTTTCCCGAATCCGTAACCCGCCATATTGCCTGCTACAGCAGAGGCAATGATCAGGATTACAAGGATTGCGGGATGAATTTCAAGGGTGCCTGTGGCACAGAACAAGCCGGCGGTGAACAGGAGAGAGTCGCCTGGAAGGAAGAAACCAAGGAATAGTCCTGTTTCCGCAAACACTATCAGGAGCAGCAAATAGATTCCGCCGTACAGGATTATGCTTTCGGGATTTACAAGTTGCTTCAGAAAATCAAATATCCCGCTCATCTGCCGTAATTATTGTATAATAATGGTTTAAATATAATTTAATTTATCAAGGGTTAGGGTCCGGTCACATTTTTTTTGGGCAGGCAGCGCCCGGAGAGTGAGTTTATCTGCAATGGGAGCCACTTAAATGCAAAGCCGTTCCGGAAACATTTTACGGATAACCGGAAGATTTATTCAATGATTTGTCGATTAACTTGCAGGTTTAATGTAAATTTATCCCATCCTCATAATCGTCAGTTTAATTTAATCCCGGAACTATGAAATCAATTCACGGATTCAAGGATCTGATCTTAGGGACAGCCGGTGATAACAGGGCCATAATTATCAGGCTGGCTGTTGGTCTGATATTTCTTTCAGAAGGCTTGCAAAAGTACCTGTTCCCTGCAATTGCCGGTACAGGCCGGTTTGAAAAAATCGGGTTTGCCGATCCGGCATTCTGGGCTTATTTTACGGGAGCTTTTGAGATAATATGCGGTGCCCTCATAATTATTGGCCTTTTATCCAGGCTGGCATCGGTTCCCCTGCTCATTGTTATGGCAACAGCTTTTGTGACAACAAAATGGCCCATACTTACCGCCAAAGGATTCTGGGCCATGGCGCATGAATACCGCACCGACTTCGCGATGACCCTTTTGCTGATTTACTTGTTTATATATGGTTCAGGAAAGTGGTCAGTTGATTATAAACTTAAAAAACCGGAAACAGATGGCACCCGACCTTAACCGGATATCTGGCAAGGCGTTGATTGCACTGCTGATATGTCCGATAGTTCTTTCAGGCTGCGGGCATAATGAGGTCACTACTGCAGTGGTGCGCCAGCCGGGAATGCCGGTAACTGTTTCCCCCCTGATGACGGGTGAAATGACTAGCTATATTGATCTCACCGCCACCTCTGCCTTCCTCTTCAAGGCTTCAATAAAATCCCCTTCCACCGGCTATGTGGATGCTGTACGGGTTACACAGGGAGAAGCAGTTCAGAGGAACCAGACATTATACACGATCCGTACAAGGGAGTCTGCTGCCATGCGGAACGACACCTTAAGCGATATTGACTTCACCGGAATAGTGAATGTAAAATCTTCTGCTCCGGGACTGATCTCCTCCATTGAACATCCGGCAGGTGATTATGTGGCTGAGGGCGACCAGCTATGCCAGGTTGCGGTCACTGAGAGCTTTGCTTTCATTCTCGATGTCCCGTTCGAACAGTCGCATTTTATCAGGGCTGACCAGCCTTGCCTTATAATACTGCCCGACAGTCAGTCGATCAGTGGGATAATAAAAACAAGCTTCCCGTCCATGGCAGCCACTTCGCAAACGCAGCGGTTCATTGTTAAGATGTCGGGGACCCACAAGCTTCCTGAAAACATGACTGTGAGGATACGGATTGTCAGGGAATCCGTCAGATCGGCAGCCAGCCTCCCAAAATCCTGTATCCTTACTGATGAGACTATGCAGAAATTCTGGGTTATGAAGCTCATCAACGATACTACAGCTGTCAAAGTTCCAGTCAATACAGGCATTACGGAAAATGACAATGTGCAGATAACCGGACCAGCATTTGACAAGTCGGACCTGTTCCTTTCCTCTGGAAATTATGGTGTTGGCGATACGGTTAATGTGAGAGTTATCAAAAATAACGGTCATGAACAGTAGAGGCTTTTACAGTTTTTTCCTTAAGCCCCTTATTTTTATTCTTTTTGCATTCCTGCTGTGGGGAATTTACTCCTACAGAAAGATGCCGACATCGCTTTTCCCCGATGTTACCTTCCCGAAAATAACAATCATTGCCGACAATGGGGAACAACCCGTTGATAAAATGATGATAACTGTAACCAAGCCGCTCGAAATAGCCATAAAAAGGGTGAACGGGATAACCACTGTCAGGAGCAGTACTAACCGCGGGAGTTGCACCATCGATGCTTATTTCAGCTGGAGCACAGATATTAACCTGGCAAAAACACAGTTGAACGAGAGGATAAACGAAATCAAGAATACTCTTCCCTCAACTGTAAATATTGTGGTTGAAGCCATGAGCCAGAATATATATCCTGTAATAGGCTTCACTATCGAGAGTGACAAATTCAGTCAGATCGAGCTGAAGAACACTGCACTTTTTACAATCAGGCCACAGTTTTCCCAGATCCCCGGGATATCGAATGTAATAGTCCGGGGAGGCAAGACCAAGGAGTTTGTGATCTCCCCCATACCTCAGAAAATGGTCTCTGCGGGTCTTGCTCCCAATGATATAATAACCGCGCTCGGAAATACAAATTTCATAGAATCGAACGGACTCCTTTCAAATTACAGGCGGCTTTACCTGTCGCTTACCGATACCCGTTTCATGAATATCGGGGAACTGAAAATGCTGACTGTAAAAAATGACGGACACAGGATAACCAGGCTGGCCGATGTGGCAAATGTTGATCTTGAGGAACGCCAGGAATTTATCAGGATCAATGCGAACGGTCATGATGCAGTGATCATCGACCTTGTAAAACAGAGGGAGGTAAACCTTATTGATTTTGCCGGCAATGTGAGTCAGAAGGCAGCGGAAATACAAAAAAAGCTTCCCGCAGGGATTGTAATGAAACCTTACTACAACCAGTCGGTTTTTGTTACGAACTCTATTGAAAGCGTTTTAAGAAGCATTTATGAAGGGCTTTTCCTGGCAATAATTGTTGTAATACTTTTCCTGCGCTCATTCAGGGCAAGCCTTCATATTATATTTATTATCCCGGTCACCCTGGCTTTTACAGTGATCGCGCTCCACTTTATCCATGTCACGCTGAATATTATGACACTCGGGGCAATAGCCGCCTCGATCGGACTTATAATAGACGATGCCATAGTAATAATTGAGCAGCTTCACAGGACTCATGAGGAAAACCCGGGCAAGGACAAATATTCGGTTGTGCGCGAAACGATGAAGATGTTCCTTCCTGCCATGGTAGGATCTTCCCTCAGCACAATAGTCATTTTTCTCCCCTTTGTTATGATGAGCGGAGTTGCCGGCAGCTTTTTCAGGGAACTTACACTCACAATGGAAATTACCCTCATATGCTCCTTCTTTGCAACCTGGATAGGGCTTCCTGCGCTTCATCTGCTTTTTGGATACAAGCAACGTGAATGGCAGAAAAAGCAGGTACACGGGGAGGAGAAAACTGAGAGAAGGAGCCTCGGATGGCTTCTTTGGTTTTTCAACAAACCATTATATGCCGCAGGTTTTATATTGATTCTGATTGTATCTGCCATCATAGTGATAAACAAGCTGGATACAGGCTTTCTGCCCGAGCTCGACGAAGGATCGATAGTACTGGACTACATAGCTCCGGCCGGAACAACTCTTGAAGCTTCCGATGCCATACTACGGCAGGTCGACAAGGTTGTCCTGGATCATCCCGATGTGGAGACCTATATGCGCAGGACCGGTACCAACATGATCTCTGGGATCAGTATGGCATCGGGGGTTATACCCCCCAACTACGGCGATTATCTTATCCAGCTCAAACCTGGAATTGACAGGAAAACGGAGGATGTTATTTCAGAGCTGCGCGAGAGGGCGACAGCCGTTGCACCTGCCCTTGAAATTGAATTTGGCCAGAGGATTGCTGATCTTCTCGGTGACCTTATTGGCCGGCCTCAGCCTATCGTGATCAAAATTTTCGGCGACGACCAGGCTAAGTTGCAGGAACTGGCATTGAAGGTGCAGGATAACCTCGAAAAGATTGAAGGAGTGGCAGATGTTATGAATGGCATTATTTACGACGGTCCTTCCGTAACAATAATACCGGATCAGGAAAAGCTTGCGCAATACAAGATTACTCCCCTTGATTTTCAGACACAGCTGAGAGTTTACAACGAAGGCTTTCCGGCCGGGGAGATCCAGGAAGGGGAACAGATGCTCGGCATTTTGCTGCGCAGCACAAGATTCAGGGACAACGATATAGAGCTCATCCGCAATCAGCCTGTATATGCCCCGGATGGCTCGTACAAACCCCTGCAGTACTTTGCACAGGTAAAATTGTCGCAGGGTGATCCTGAGCTTACAAGAGAGGATCTGAAATCCAATATTGAGGTAACCGCACGCCTTGAAAACCGCGATATGGGAAGCGCGATAAATGAGATCAGGACTGCTATTGCCGGAAATGTACCCCTGCCTCCCGGCTTCTATCTTGAGTATGGCGGAACGTATCAGCAGCAGCAGGCATCTTTCCGGGAACTATTGCTCATACTTCTGACAGCCGTTCTGCTTGTATTTACAGTTCTCCTTTTCCTTTTCAGGGACCTGCGCCTGTCTGTGCTTATAATCTTTATCTCTATCCTCGGTATCGGCGGTTGCGTCTGGGCCCTCTATATTACCGGGATACCGCTGAATGTCGGCAGCTACACGGGGATAATAATGATAGTTGGCATTATAGCCGAGAATGCGATCTTTACAGTAAACCAGTTCCTGACGACCTACAGGGCCACCTCTGACATCGACAAATCAATCAACTATGCGATCTCTCTCAGGATCAGGCCTAAGCTGATGACAGCAATAGGTGCTATCCTGGCACTTACTCCCCTTGCCCTCGGGCATGGTGTGGGGGCTCAGATGCAGCAGCCCCTTGCAGTTGCAGTGATCGGCGGTTTCATAATTGCGATGCCACTCCTTTTAATGGTCTTCCCTACCCTACTCAGGCTGTTCTACCGGAAGCCCAGAGCTGCATAGCCTCAAAGTTAAATTATAAACAATTACCTTTGGCTCCCATAAACCTTATATTGATGGACATTAATTTTTGCAGCCTCAGCAGCGGCAGCAGCGGGAACTGCTATTACCTGGGCAATGAATTCCATGGGATTCTCATAGATGCCGGCATCTCTGCAACATCAATTCGCAGGTTCCTGAAAACAATGGGCATATCGGTTCAGACTATAATGGGGGTCCTTGTTACCCATAACCATATTGATCATATCAGGGGGCTTGAAGTTCTGACAAGGAAGAACAGCCTTCCCGCCTTTACAACTCACAGGATCTGGGAAAGCATATTGTCTCCGGGGGTGAACATCACACGGGACTGTATCCGGGAAATCCATCTCCGGGAAAAGTTCCATCTGGCCGGCTTTGATATTGAGGCATTTCCTGTTTTTCACGACGCCCCTGAAACTGTGGGGTTTCATATCCGTGCAGGGGAAACCAGGATTACGATAGCAACCGACCTGGGCCATATATGCGAGACAGCTGCCGCCTATATCAGGGAGGCCAACCTGCTTGTCATCGAGTCAAATTACGATGAGGAGATGCTGGCTGGCGGAACTTATCCTTATTTTCTGAAAAACAGGATCAGGTCTGATCACGGTCACCTGGGAAATCATCAGACTTCATCATTCCTGGCAGAGATTTTCAGTGACGATCTCAGTCATATCTGCCTTGCTCATCTGAGCAAAAACAACAATACCCCGGAAAAGGCTCTTGAATGTCTGAACCGGGCATTATCCTTAAAGGGGATTGAACCTGACGGCAATCACAGGATATCAGTCTTGAATCGAAATGCGCCCACTGAGATAATTCATTTCCCCGATTTAGCCGGTTAAATATGAAGGATTTAGAATTCAGGCACCTCTCTCGTAACCGGTAATTCACTGATATTGGCTTGACAAGAAAAATCAACTCCTTCTTAGCGGCTGGCCGCCCTTATGATCACGGTTTAGCCGGAGTTATCAGTTCCATTGGTAATCGGTGTCCTTAAGAGGATCGATCCTCATTTTTTCTGACAGCAGGTATCCTGAATTCCACCATTCATAATAAGCTTTTGCTGCTTCCCTCTGGGATTTATCATCATAAACGAGTACCATTTCAGAAGCTTTTCTCAGGCCGAGGATAGGGTTCTGTGATGGAAACCTGCCAACCAGCCTTTCACTTTTTATCTCAACAGCCCTTATTGACTCTATTGTCCATAAAACATAAATGCCGAGTTTACATTCAGGGGCCCACAGTGAGGAGATCCCATTGTGAGGGAAGTTTGTTATGATCCTTGTATCATTGCTGTAATTCAATAATGCAGGGATATCGGAAGGGCTGAAATCGGGCAGCTCGAATGAGGTGTACTGATTTGATTTCAGCTGGCTGATGTATTCCTCCACACCCGTATTTGTGGTTTTTTCACAACCTGGCATTGCTGTCAGAATGATCAGAATGAAAAATGCAAACCTGGTTCTCATATTATTGTCAGTTTTAGGATGATTCACAAAGATCAGTGTTAATTCAATAACTGCAAAATTTATTCCACATCGATGCGATGATACCTATTTTTTAGTGTAATGCTTATCTGGTTAATTTGAATAATTCAAAATTATCAACATACAATTCCGTGCCTTGCTTCTTCCCGCCTGTAATTCTTATTATTGCCGAATCAGCCGAAGAAAAAATTTGAGATATTGGGATAACTATTTTTTTATAATCCGGAGTTGATAAAGTTTCGTACCAGTTACCATTGTCAACAATATTGTTACCTGAAAACAGGTCAATATGAATGGAAACAGTATCGCCGCCTGCTATGGTTGATTTTATATACCCTGTCAGTTGAGTCGGATGCAGGGAGATTGGAAATTTATTATATGCAAAACTACTGTATGCATTGTTATATATAAGTTTAGCGGCAAATTGTCCGCTGAATGCGTCGGTCGCTTTTTGAACTATATAGGTTTCAAAAGGGGGATCGCAAGCCGGACAACTGTTAGTCTGCCAGAAGAGTAAAGCCGGGCTGCTATCCCAAAGCTCAAAATCTCCATTGGGAATTGGTATGATCTGCTGGCTTGCATCATCTTTTCGGCAGCTAAAAACCGACATTATTATAAGGATGCTTATAAGGACAGCTGATTTCATGACTAATGTTTTAAGAGTAACAAAAAGTTCACGCTGCTGTTTGCTCCAAAATTTTGAGACAGCTCTTTTCAGCGCACATGAATGTAGTCTGTGCAAAATCTCTTTAAGCCCATAATCCATGCTGCAGTATCCAAATCTTTGGTTCGGTTCGCATTTCATTGCCTTTTCAGATTCAGGTATATCTGAAAACCTATTGATACATTTATGCCATCATTTTTCACTTCATTAGGAGTAGCTAAATATTGGGGTTGGTTTTGGTGCACATATTTAACCTTTGGTTCAATGGCTATCGATGGATTAACAAACCAACTATATCCAATTCCTAATCCGTAAGAATAATTCTTCCAGCTGCTTGATGCATTTGGATAAGAGGTTTTCCAGAGTGCAAGTGATGCAAAAGTTTCTACAAATATACCTTGCTTTGTGTAATATCTGACAAATGGGCCAAAACCTGTATTATGATAGCTATGTTTTGATTTTTCCTCATTCACACTGCTATATTCCTTCATTGAAGAGGTAGTAATATCTGTCTTCACTCCCAAAGCAAGCTGGTTTAAAATGAAATAACCACAATAAAGATCAGTAGTAAATGTAACGCCATCAGTGTAATATATAATCTGCGGAGAGCTTCCGCCGCTTTTATCATACTCCCTCAATTTTTCAAAATCTGTTGATAACGATCCACCTGTGAGAAAGTGACCTTTCGTTATTGGTTTTTCAATTTGCCCGGATGACAAATTGAATACACAGCCTGATATCAGGATTACTAAAAAAATTCTCTTCATGATGGTTTATTTAAAGGTGAACAATAGTTGACTGCTATTTGATTAATTTTTATATGGCATTTCATCTTCCGAATGTTAAAACTCAATGGGAGTTTATTCATAATCCTGATTTTCCGTCGTTATTAAGGTAACCGTTAAACCTTTTTTTAAGGGGATTTCTTTCAACACGGCCTCATGCCGGGCCGGGAGAACGACCACTGGAAGGCTTAATTACCGGGAACCGCAATTTTTTAATAATTTTCCTTTGAAGTTTGGAACCATCTCCAGGAGGAATATCAGGCTCTTATTTTATTTTATTCTTTTATAAGTACTCCAAAAATCTGCTCCCACAAACGATATGCAGAGAGCATTATCATTTATTGAGTAGGCTTGAGTCCCATTGGCCGTCTGAATAAATTTCAGAGTGTCCCCACCTTCAGCAATTTGTGTCTTTAGATGGAACCGATAATAACTAATCAATGAATTGTTCTGATATTCGTAATACATTGAATCTGCACTATAAATAAGTTTAACAGTTAAATTTGTTGTTTCCGGAGTTGAACACAGACCTGTAAACCCTCCACATGTGCTAACCCACGCCCATTCACCGATCAGGTTTGAAGAATAAACATATTGTTTTTCCTTTTCACAACTGCAAATAACTGCAAGTGCAATGAATACAAGAATAGACCTTTTCATGGCAATTTTAGTTTTGGATCAAATCAAACTTTGAGTCCAATCCGATAAGATGAATTATCCAAAATTAATGTAGCGTAAGTTTTGTATTATTCTGAATTTCAGTGTTTCCCCCTTGGGGGTCAGGGGTAAAGAACACTGAAATTCAGAATAACTGACTTTTCAGAGGGGACTCAACTTTATAAATCAAATATCATTCCAATTCCCGTCACTTATGGTACAATAAACTAATACACCGATTCAGAAAGTAATGCTATATTCTGTAAAAACATTTTGATGTAAAGACGATTTGACTGGGGATTTCGTTCAACACGGCTTCATATTGGTTCGAAGGAACGATCAAGAGAAGCCTCACTTATTGTCAGTTTCCGTTTATTTAATTTATAGTTTTTAGTCCATATTGTTTAAAACATTCTTTTATTATTGGCATTATTTGTTTCATTAATTGGTCTTGGGTCATTTTATCTTGTTCCCTAAATTCCTTAACAGTAAATTTCTCAGTATACTTATCTACATAACAGGTAAGAACAAGATCTGCGGTGTCAGGATTTATACTCTGCAAGTATTTTGAACTATTTAAAACTTGCCG
The DNA here is from genome assembly GCA_963756885.1 of uncultured Bacteroidales bacterium. GTDB lineage: Bacteria > Bacteroidota > Bacteroidia > Bacteroidales > VadinHA17 > LD21. The sequence continues at coordinate 506,574 of CAVWPG010000016.1, read as the reverse complement.
TTTCATGTTTATTTTTTGTTCTTGAGTCAATGGTGCACTATCAGTTTTGAAGTTAAATGCATTTAAGTCTGGATATATCAGGTTAATAATACCCCAAATCACCAATGCAGTGCCGCCATACTTGGCAAAACTGCCAAACTTTGCATGCCATTTAATCATTTTGTCTTGATGCTCTGGATTATCCTTTTCTGGATGAATTATCCTGAATCCAAGCAGCGCAAGGTATCCTCCACCAAAAATCATTATGAAAGATGAAATGTAAGGTAAAACAGGTATCATTTTGTTAACTTATTTATTAGCGTATCTAGCTAGCATAAAAATAATTGATAATCCAATAATTCCTGTTAGACCAATAATCCAATAATTAATCTCCCCAGAATTGATCTTTAATACATAGCCAGTCAAAATCAGGCCCCCAATTAAGCCTACAATACTAAAAATCCATTGTCTCGTACCGAATATTTTCATTTTTGCATTCTCTCATTGTTGTCGCCAACTGGCATTAATCACGTGAAATTCAAATATATTATTCAAGGCTTAATAAACTCCCGTCCCGTCAGTCACATAAGTATAATCCATCAACACATTGATTCAGACACCAAAACTATACTTATGCCCAACTTTTAACCTTCACAATCGTATCCAGGGTAAAGAATTTCCGGGATATAAGGAATCAGATTCATCATATTATTGATAAAGACTGCACTACAATACATTAGTGACTGCAGAAAGCTGACCGGCCTGAAACCCGGTCTTATCAGCTGCGGATCTCATTTAAGAAGCAAAATCGGACGGAATCCTGATGTGCTCCGGGAATCACAATTTTGAAATCTCAAGTTTTGCAGAGTATTCCGATTGACCGGCCTGTCTGACGCCATCAGGATAAGGATCCAGCCTGAGAAGGCAAATCCTGTAGCCCAGTGTATCCGTCCGGTAATACAACAGCTCATCACAGCTTAATTCATTGCTGCATCCAGGAACTGACACGACAATTGCAGCCGTATCTTTCCGATTCTCCAGCAGCAGCTCAATGTTGGCTGAACTCCCATAGCACAGGAAGCATGAGGCTTCCGGACATCTTGAATCGTATATAACCCTGATAAACTCAACGGAAAGAATACTGTCAGACGGACCATTATCCTGCAAGGCAGGCCTGATCGACACAGATTCTCCAGGTTTCAGGGTAAAAGGCAGACCAAAGTAGTTATTTCCCGCTTGAGGTTCTTTCTTGCAGCTGAAAAGCAGAAGAAAAAGAATTGAGAGGAGAAGAAATGCTTTTTTCATCAGGTTTTGGATATTTGAAAAAGAAATATTTTTACACGACCTGGCAACCCGGTCAGAATTATAAGAAAGAATAACGGGAATCCGGATCTCATGTCTACAATCAGTTTATGATATTTCACAAAGGTTTATTCTAATGAAACAGCAGCAAAGTCCATTCCACACCAATGAGCTATCCGGAAGGTTTTGTTTTTGCTTCCAGCACATGGATCCACGGGTAAGACGGCCCCATTGCAGTGCAGATTCCCAGTTCAGATTCCCGGATCCTTCTCATATTTAATGAAATTGATAACCCTTCAACCTGAAGATCGGCAGGAAGATTTTCTGCGATAAAGACATATTCGGTATATAGGGTGCCGGCCAGCTCATTTGCAGCCTGGATGTTTTTTGTGAGCTGAATTGCAAACAATCCGCAGTCACTGTTTCTTCCCAGCACTTTGGCCTCAAACGGATATTCCGGGCCAGTGTCGGTCTTCTCACATGTAACAAGAGCTATAGATAAGGAGATTGTCATAATCAGGACAGAAGGTTTCATGGTGGTCAGCATTTAAACAATTTACATCAAATTTTGATCCAGAGTCACTCAGGTTTGTGAGCATTTTCGTTACATGCAAAAATTTCATCGGAATATGGTCAGATGCTGCGTGCTGAAGGTGACTTTCAGGTGCAGGAACGGGGAGAATTGCCTGCGGCGATTCTCTGGGGAGTGCTTTACAACGGAAAGCCTTGCAACGCAGAGCGTTGCTGGGGCTTTTTTGTTTCATCCAGTCGCTGGAAAACAAGTTTTCCTCTCCTGCCTGAAACAAAAAACCCGGCACTCCGTGCCAGGCTTTCCAATGTAGCGAGAGGGAGAATTGAACTCCCGACCTCATGATTATGAACCTTCAATTAATTGATTTACAGATTATGTACTGGTTTTCCTCTGTTTTCATTCTTAGTATTTTAACTATACTGGTTTTCCTTTATTTTCCTCTGTTTTACCTAAACCTAGCACAAAACCTAGCACCATTTTAAAACAGAGCATCGATTAGCATCAAATATCTCTTCATTATTCATTGCCGATAAGTAATTCTTCGTCACAACCACTGATGAATGTCCCATCAAATCACAAATAAATTGTGTTGGAACCTTAGCACGCTTTAGACGCTGGCGTAACAATCTCTGGCTTTCTCAAGCCTTAATGGTGCTGATAGATTCAGTTTCTTTTCAATATTCTTCAAATGAAGATTAAGATTTCTTCTGTCCTTGTTTGATTTGTTACTAATGGTCTTTTCAGAATAACCCTCTTTTAATAATCCCAGAACAAAAATACTATCCTTATCTCCCAATTTTTCCAGCATGGACTGTGCTACCGATCATTCCATCGCCACATTGACAGGTTTTTTGTTAATCCTTTGGGTAGTCTCTGTTTTCTTCCTGTAAAATATAATGTTCTCCCTTTTACATCGGCCCACCTCAATCTCAGCATGTCGACATAATTGCTACCGTTATATCGATAACAGAGTAACCAAATGTCACGGGCATACTCCTCCTCTGGGGAATCAAAATCTATTCAACTCAACAACGGCTTTGATTTCCTCGTTTGACAGGACACTCTTAGGTAGTTTCGGTTTCTTTATCCGATATCTTCCCTCGCCGAACGGATATTCATAAGTCTGAGGTATAATCTTCTTTACCTTCGTATAATAGTTTAGGATCCGTCGAAGATCTATCAAATAGGATGCAATTGTAACGGGTGACAACTTTGCTTCAAGGTGTGATTTCTCAAACTTCCTTAGAAAATCGGGAGTAACATCATACACGGTCACTCCTTTTTTAAAGGTTTCAAATACATTCCCTGTAGTTCTGTATCGAATTACCGTATTGTACTTTATAGCATCATTAGTTGGTGCAGTAATCAATAAATAGATCTTTGAGATTAAGGGTTTGAGGGACTTTCCTTTCTTCTTCATAAAAGAGTTCTCTGAACCGAGGCTTATTGAAAGGGTTCAGCTTGTTGTAAATGCGTTCAGATTTCGTTTTGAATCCTTCGCAATTCTCTCGGAAAGCTATGCTATCATCATCTCCAGACTTCTTGACAAAGATATGATCATACTGTTGCTGTGTGAGCTTGTAAATATTCAGGTAGATCATATCATCTCCCCTATTGACTCGCACAGCCAGGTTATATAATCCTTTTTGTAGCTTCTTTCTTCGATCAAGTTAATATTAAAGGTCGCCATTAACTATCTCAATCTTAAAAATTTTGTAAAACAGGAAGCTCAATGCTCATCTGTCCTCCCGATAGAACCCATTTATCAATCTGATCCTTCACAAACAGAGTCCGAGTACCAAGTTTGATATAAGGGATTGTTTTATTACAAACCATTTTATAGATGGTCGACTTTGACAGATGGATATACTCTGATAGATTTTCCATGTCGAGGTAATTCATTTCATTCATTTCTCTTTACTTCTTTTACTTTTAGTTTATACCCGCTTTCGGGATTTACTAAAGAATAAGGAAAATAAAGGAGAAAATCAAATAAAAACAGAAATATTTTTTACATTACTTGTTGGATATCAATATAATGATAAAATCTTTTTATTTTTGTGCTTTATTAAACTCAAGTTTTAATAACCTTTTTTATTATCTATAATTCTCGGCGATTAATTGCCTGTAAACTCTTGAATATTTTATACCAGTTATTGGCTAACTTATAGCAAAAAAGTAATACATGCAGCATTATTTATGAAAAAGACTGGGATTAATTTCTGAGGTACATGCAAAGAAAACTCAATCCGCAGGAATATTCAATCTTTTGTTAATCAGATGTTTTGTGGGAGTGTCAGGAAGATTTTAACTGACGCATGTCAATCCGCAAACAAAAGAAACTAAGAATGCATAAAAAATTGTTTATCTGGGTATTAAGGCTAATCATCTTTATTAATATTTGTATCTAGATTTTTATTACTTTACTAGCGTATTAATAATCCTCCCAATAAAATATGATGCTATGAAACTTGAAGTTACTACGGATCTTCTTACCTCCATATCAGTTCTGAGTCAAATTGAACAGAAGAGGACAAATGAAACCTTATGTAGTGTCGCAAAGCAAAGTACTAGTAGTGGGTTGAGATTACACAAAATAGAGCACCCTAGTAATCATATATTTAGTTATAGCGTAAGTAAAGACCTGCGAATCATTACTTATATTGATGGGGAAAGGAAAACTTTCCTCTATGCTGGTCATCATGATGAAGCATATAATTGGATTGCCAAACGAAGGTTCATTTCTCTGAATGATGGGACATTCAGCATAATCAAAACAAATGAAGAGTTTATCAAAGTTGATGATGCACTTATTACTGAACTTCACAAGGCAAAAGATATTAAGAGAGAGTTAATCGATGAATTAAAGAAGATTGATAATGATGATGTTGCTATAGAATTTATCCTTGATCAACCTTCAGAATTACAGGAAGAACTACTTGATTTTATTGCTTCAAAGTCAAAAACTCATACTATGATGCCCAGTCATTTTATTAAGGTAATAAATGATGACAGTGAGCTTCAGAAGGCGTTAGAGTATCCTCTTGAACTTTGGCGAACTTTCCTACATCCAAAACAAAAAAGGATAGTGGAAAAAGATATTAATCAGTCTGTGTTCATTACTGGTGCACCAGGTACAGGTAAAACAGTCTGCTTGATACATAGAATTAAACAACTTGAGCAACAACTAAATGACAATGAATGCCTAATTCTTACAACTTTTAAACAAGGATTAAAAGATTATTTGAATAGAATGCTAAGAATCATCGGATACGATGAAACAAAAACATTTATTGATGATATTTCCCAATTAAAAGTACATGAGGGATTTATGAAAGCAGAGGCAAAAATAAACGGCTTATTCCACATTGAAAATAGTAAATTATACTATTATCATCGTGGTGAAAAACTAATAGTCAGACATTTACTATTTGATGAGTATCAAGATTTCAGAAAATCTCAAATCAATGGTATTAAATTGCTCATTGAATATGTACCTTTCACCTTATCATTTGATTATTTGCAGACTATTTATCGAAATAATAGAAACTTAATTGAAGATTTAGAGGCAAAAAAAAATGTAGAATTAATCAAATTAGACTATAGTTATCGGATCAATTCCAAAATATTAAATAGGCTTAAATATATTGTAAGATTAATAAGAGTTCTATCAAATGAATCATTAAGGTTAGGGGATCTTGGATACCAAGTGTTAGATGAAGAATTAATTGAAAATACACAGGCAGCTATCATCGGTCCAGCTATTATTACAGAAAGTTTTGAGAATGAAAATCAACTTGAGGAAAAAATTAGTGGAGAATATGCAAAGCTAAAACAAACATATGCAACTGATGAAATTGTCATCACAGCATTTTTCTATGACTTATTTAAAAATCTTTCAGAAAGTGAATCATTTCACATTAATGAATTTCCAAAGGTTATCAGATCCAGTTATAAATATATTCCAACTTTGAAAGGCAAAGAGTATAAAGCTGGAGTTGTTATACTTGATGATACAATTTGTCAAATGTTAAATATAAATAGAAGTATTTTTCTTGGCAATGTGACCACAGGTTTCATGGGAGGAGGAGATAATTATAGGTTAAACCTTAACTTACTCTTTGTCGTTTTAAGTAGATTTAGAGATTACATTAAAGTTTATTATCCTTCGAAATACGAAATTATAGTAAAACCCATCTTAGGGTGAAAATTTAAATTGATGATAGTCCTGCAAATTAAATAAAACAAGACATCATGAAGATTCTTCATATCCTGCGTGTTTGAATTTCAACTCAAGCAATGGATTATCCGCTGTAATATTTAATTACCATGTTTAGACGAATTGAGTTAACAGTCTTAGCCCAAATTCAATAAATCATTCACCAATTCCAACAAGGCATACTATGAGTGTTCCCGCGTGATCCACCAAATATGACAAATATATAATATTCATGATAGATCATCTTGAATATATCAGGTACAGCTCAGACCAGACCATATAAATTTTGGCCCAGAGACGCTCTGCAAAACTGATAAAAGATAGATCGGCCAAAAAAATCGGTCGTTAAATCAAATAAAAAGATACTCCAGGACAAAGGTTGTTGGTTTTTCCAGTATGTAATCCGACCTATTTCAATCATTACGGAAGGAAAGAAACCGAAACTTTGTCTTTGCAAGCTGCGCTCTGCTGTACCAAGTATTCAATGGTTCCCTTAAAGTTTCTTAATTCATGGTCGATCCAGTCAAGCTTTTCTTGATTTATACCTATTTCATTAGGTGGAAGTAATATGTCCATTAGTTTTCCCAGAGTTGATAATGTACTAGGAACATCCCAAAAGTGGTTCTTCTCGCTTTCTAATTCATATATTACGGGCCTAGAACCATCTCCATATATACTAACCTCTTTACTTTCATTAGAATTCTTGTATGCAATTCTTTCAGCGTTAATATCTTTTATAATCTTTGGTAAAAGAATATCAACTTTAAATCCCTTATTCTGATCTTGCCTCTTTTTTGCAAGGGGTTCTATAAAATTGTCAAAGTATCCTAAAGCAAGTGCTACTGATGGAACAGGCTTTAAGTTGTAACTGAACTTAGTTCTTTTTAACGCCTCGATAATCGTGTCCACTGCTCTTTCCAAGCTACCCAGAGTACCTCTCTGAAAATATGTAACGGTTACACCATTGTAATCAGTCGGCAACTTGCTTTCTTCTTCTACCAATAGAAATGCCCTCGTTAGTCCAAGGCTCCCAAGAAACATACCCATTTCAAGCATCACATTATCTCTTGGAAGAGCCCTCACTTGTTCTCGTGATATAATTAAGTCATCTTTGGTCGCCACAAGAATTCCATATTCAAATATCCTTGAAGCTCTAACTAAGCAATCTAGCGTATTTTTATTTAAAGAGAATACGGTGCCATCTTTCCAGGTTTCAGAGGAAATCCAATCTCCACAATCAGATTCAATTTTTACTTTAAGCCTCTCCGCAACAGACAGACCTTCAGAAGATGATCCAATAAATAATTTTCGTTTCATTTAAATATTAAATTAAAATCATGACGGATTTGTAATTCTCCAATCAGCCACAAATTATTAAATACCTCAAAGTGACATTGCTTATACTTATCTCCAGAGCCGCAGAAGCATGGATCGTTGCGTCTACTTTCCACTTTTAAATTTCGAAAAGTGTATTTATAGTACTGAATCCATAAATCGCGGTTGTCGGTCTTCATCAATGATTCATAAAACTGACTAATCCCTTGAATCCCGTGGGCATACTCGCCATTTTTATACTCTCCAGTTTGCTTTTTATAGATGAAATTTGCGAAATATGGGATAGCATATTTTTCAATGAAAAAAGAAATTGCAATTCCATTTTTACATATTAAAATTTCATCAGCTAATACTGTTATACAACAACTTGTGTCTTCGTATTTATGACTATCTGCATTGTTTGGAATTTCTCCACCGATCTCGAATAAAATTGGAAATCTAAATGGAAATTTTTCAGAACAATGGACTTCAACTAGAAAGTGCCCAACAATTTCATGTAAGTCATTTGGGATATCGAGAATACCTTTTAAATACGAAATGTCATTCTTATCATGAAGGATTTTTAAGTTAGGATACTTTTTTATCACATCTTGTAATTGGTCAATAAACAATATATGATTATTCTTTAACACAATATGGTTTCGAGGTTCCAATAGCTCCTGTTAAAAATAACGCCGAAGAGGCTTTCTCCTCCTCATCCTTCCCATCGGGAAAATAAGTTTTGCCAAAATGCTTTTGCCAAAGTCTGCTGGCTTTCAATTGATTCTTTTCCCCCTCAGTGGCTGTTTTAGCATCCGCTATGAATAAAGCGATATTATCCATGAAATTATTTTTACGCTTTTCATCATAATCACTGAACAAGTTATCATTTGGAGTGGTTGGCATAATACAATTGAATTCTTTCTTTAACTCATTTTCAATTTCGATGAGGGTATATTTTAAAGCTACATCATCCCTGTGGTTTTTCTGCAAGTGATTCATGGCAAGAACTGTCATCGACAAACCATTTGGCATCTTTTCCCTTCTATAATCGCACCAAGCTTTCAAAAAGCGGGTAATTCGTACCAATTGACCATCTGCATCTTTTAATCTGTTGAATTTATCGATGAATTCTTTTGGGTCATCAATTTTAAAATTCAGATTTTTAACCGCAAGTTTAGGATGAGCATCTTTATCATTATCGAATATGAAAACTGGATAGTCAATATTATATCCAGCTTTATAATCAACAGTAATACATTTCTTTTTGTGAGTAACGGTTGAGTCAGTTGTCCCGTCAACGGCCTCTTTTACCCATCCTTGTAATGTTGTTCCCGTCACATTATCTGGATTATCCTTGAAGTAAATACCATCGTCCAGGTCACATGTATCATCCTTTGTTCTTATTCTGTTTTTCATTTTGCTGGAGCCTTGGATATAAAAAGTAGGAACATATTTTGGATGTTGCTCCTTGAAATGCTTCTTTATGTTTCCTCGCTGAGCATCTTTTGAAATGCCAATCAAGTCTCTTTTTGACTTCGGAACCTGTAGCTCATTATTGAATTTTCGAAATAAATCATCACAATTGGCCATGTGTTATCCGTATTAGTTATTACAATGTTTTCCACACTTCCCATATTTCAATGACATCATCTTTGCTCACATGCTTCGGAGGGTACTTCTCATTTTTCGATATGAGGTATATAAATTCGCTGTCTTTATCAACTCTTATTTTTTTACATTGCACACCATCCGTGGTTACTATAATATATGATTTGTTATCTTTAATTTCTGAGCTGCCAATTTTGATCCCTATTACTGTAGCTCCATCATTGATATCTGGTTCCATTGAATCACCATCGACATCAAATGCACGGGCAATCCCGTATGGTTCGTATGGAATCTTTATTGTTTCAAGTTTATTTATATAGTTATTATCTCCGAAACTTCTTGCATAACCAGCTGCCGCGGAGATTGGGATCTTTGCAACTTCAAATAATCTCCTTTCCTCCGATTTGATACTACTTTTTAAGTTATCGATATCTTGATATACCAGATCCGCGACAGCTATATCAAAAAACGAAGCAAGCTTCATAAGTTTGTGAATATCTGGTAGGGCACGATCTTCTTCATATGCTTTATAGGAAGACTTACTGCTCAGGGAAAGTAAATCCGCCATTTCCTCCAAGGTCATTCCTTTCTTTTTCCGTAACAACAGAAGGTTTTTTGCGAGATAAGACTCCTTTTCTTTTCTTGATATAACCATGAGAAAGATTTTACCGCTAAGATAATAAAATAGTACTACATAAGTTCAAATTTATTGAACTATTTATCAACAAATTTAGCATTTACATATATATTGGTAACTGAAAAATCCGATCATTATTAGTTAAACCTAGCACAAACCTAGCACCAAACAAAAACCACCCAAACGATTTAATGTCTAAGTGGTTGATTTTCAGTGTAGCGAGAGGGAGGAATGATCTCCCGACCTCATGATTATGAATCATGCGCTCTAACCAACTGAGCTATCTCGCCAAAAAATATCTTCAATCTTCAAATGCGCTCTAACCTCCCGATAGTTATCGGGATGAGCTATCTCGCCAACTGCTGCTTTTTGCGGGTGCAAATATAAGCAGTTTGATACAAATTCGCAATAAGATGCATTAGTTTCAGTTTTTTTTCTAAATTGCAGACATAGCAGCATGTTAATTCATAAAGAATTGCAATGAGGTTGAATTTCATTTTGGAATATACCCTGAACTGTTCAGCCAAGGTAATCTTCTCCAGACTAAGTACTCCCGAAGGTCTTGGAGAATGGTTTGCAGACAGGGTAGAAACAAACGGGGATCGCTTTACATTCTTCTGGAATACCTCATCATCGTCTGCAAGGCTCTCTGCAATAAAGGAAAACAAGCTGGTAAGGTTTGAATGGACTGGCATGGATAATGAAGATTCCAACTACTTTGAATTCAGAATAAATATTGACGAGCTTACCGGCGATATGGCACTTATAATCTCAGATTTTGCCGAAGAGAACGAGAAGACTGATGCTGTATCCCTCTGGGATTCCCAGATAACCGACCTGAAAAGACTGCTCGGCATCTGACCAGGCCTCTCCCGGCCCCCGTGAACCCTCTTTCGGTGTTGCAAAAGAAATGAACTGTATGCTTTTTGATAAAAATGAAGTACTTTTGCACTTCAAATAAAAGTATGAGGTGAAAAAGGTCGATACGTTTGTTTTGAAGTCATTCATAGGTCCGCTGATCTTCACATTCTTTATCGTGCTCATTATCCTCATCTTACAGTTCCTGTGGATGTATGTTGATGAGCTTGCAGGGAAAGGACTGGACTTTAAGGTCGTATCGGAGCTGATATATCACTTCTCTATGACCTTTGTTCCGACCGCCCTTCCCCTGGCAATCCTCCTGGCCTCACTGATGACATTCGGAAATATGGGCGAATTCAGTGAGCTCTCTGCCCTCAAATCATCCGGGATCCCTCTCCAGAGAATAATGCGGCCGCTTATTATCCTCATTGGATTCATTGCAGTGGTTTCCTTCTTCTTCTCAAACAACGTGCTCCCCTACTCGACGGCAAAAGCCAGGACTCTGCTTTACGATATCCGCCGCAAAAAGCCTGATATCAATATCCAGGCCGGTACATTCTATAACGGAGTTCCCGATTTCAGCATAAAAATAACAACTAAGGATCCGGTTACAAACAGGCTTAATAACCTTATCATTTATGATCACAGGGATAAACGAGGCAACAATTCGGTAATCCTGGCCGACTCCGGCTATATGAAAACCACCCCTGACGGCACAGGGCTGATCATGATCCTGTATAACGGCTATTCATTTAATGAGATGGAGGAAAAAACAATTAATCCGATACTCGGAAATATCCGTCGAGGAAGGATTATTTCAAGGAACAAACCATAGTAATATCCCTTAACGGATTTGATCTGGAGCGCAGCAATGAGGGGCTGTTCAAATCCAATTCCGCCATGCTTAACATCTCCCAGCTTACATTTTATATAGACTCCCTTAATATGAGACATAACGAGCGCGTTGTAAATCAATTCAATGAGTTCGTAACGCTCCAAGATCTACACCCAGCGCAACTCCTTCAGAAGGCACCTAAATATCAACAATTCAGCCGACAATGCTGCAAAAGTGAGGCGTTTCGAGCCATGGGCCGTATACGATTCACTACCCGTTACCGATAAAAGTGCAGTGATTTCCAGGGCTATATCAAGCCTGAAGGAGGGAAGCAGCTTCCTCTCGGAAAGGAATGAAACAACTCACTGGGAAATTAAAGCTATCAAGAAATATGAAGTGGAATGGAACAGGAAGCTCACAATGTCGTTTGCCTGCCTTGTATTCTTCTTCATAGGAGCTCCCCTTGGTGCGATCATAAGGAAGGGAGGTCTCGGTACTCCTTCAGTTATATCAATATTTTTCTTTGTGATCTACTATGTCATTTCGATCTCTGCCCAGAAAATGGTAGAGGAGGATGTTATAGGTACATTTGCAGGGATGTGGGCAGCTTCATATATCCTGCTGCCGATTGGCATTTTTCTTACTTACAAGGCAACAAGCGATTCCGTTATCATGAACATTGATACCTATCTGCTGTTCCTTAAAAAAATTCAGGATTATATATACAGGATTACAATATCAGGAAACCATAAGAATCCTGTATCTGACTCAAATATTAACTTATAATGAACGATTTTAAATTAAATACAATTGAAGAGGCGATAGAAGATATCAGAAACGGAAAGATTCTGATTGTTGTCGATGATGAGGATAGGGAGAACGAGGGAGATTTCATTTGTTCCGCAGAGCTCATCACTCCGGAAATAGTAAATTTCATGGCCAAGCAGGGCCGGGGACTTATTTGTGCTGCCCTCCCGGAGGAGAGATGCGAGGCCCTTGAACTTGATCTCATGGTCGGCATAAATACATCTATACATGAGACTCAGTTCACTGTCTCTGTCGATCTTGATAAACGATGAGATCTACAACGGGCGTTTCTGCAAAGGACAGGGCTCTTACAATAAAGGCCCTGGTGGATCCTGTCACCCAGCCCAGGGATCTCGGACGCCCGGCCATATCTTCCCTTTAAAGGCGAAGGCCAAGGGAGTGCTCAGAAGCGCAGGCCATACCGAAGCTGTCGTGGACCTTACCAGGTTTGCCGGATTGAGACCTGGAGGAGCCCTTGTTGAAATCATGAACGATGACGGCTCCATGGCAAGACTGAGGGATCTTAAGAGAGATAAGCGAAAAGTTCGGTATCAAGATAGTTACAATAAAAGACCTGATCACTTATACTCTCGAGCGCGACTCAATTATTGAAAAGGGAGAAAGGGTTAAACTTACCAACCGAAAGGGGCGATTTTGAGTTTATCCCTTTCCGCCAGACGAGCAACGGACTGGAACATGCTGCGCTTGTGAAGGGATCATGGACCAAGGATGAGCCTGTAATGGTAAGGCTTCACTCCTCCTGCTTCACAGGGGATATCTTCGGATCGATGAGGTGCGACTGCGGGTCGCAGCTCCACAAGGCTATGGAGATGGTAGAAGCTGCCGGAAAGGGTGTTGTCATTTATCTCAGCCAGGAGGGAGGCGGAATAGGACTGCTAAACAAGATAAAGGCCTACAGGCTACAGGATGAAGGGATGGATACTGTCCAGGCAAACATTCAGCTTGGCTTCGGGGAAGACGAAAGGGACTATGGTGTGGGGGCCGCCATTATGCGGGAACTTGGACTCGGAAAGGTTCGCCTCATATCGAATAACCCTGTGAAAAGGGCCGGACTGGAGGGATACGGCATTAAGATAGTCGAAACAATCCCCCTTATAATCGAATCCAATCCCCATAATAAATTCTATCTTGAAACAAAAGCCAACAAGATGGGGCACGACCTTTCATGCTACAAACATCTCGGCAAGGATTGAGATATTTACATAGACTTGTTTGATAATTAGCCATTTATGAATAATCTCAGGATCGTTTTCATGGGGACACCTGATTTTGCAGTAGCAACCCTCGGATCGCTGCTGATGAATGGCTTCAATGTTGCAGGGGTAGTTACCGCCCCCGACAAGCCTGCAGGCAGAGGCAGGAAGATAATAAAATCGCCGGTGAAGGAATTTGCAGAGTTCAGCCAGCTTCCCGTTATGCAGCCGGAGAATCTCAGGGATCCCGGATTTGTAAAGGAACTGACTGATATGAAGCCGGATATCATTATTGTTGTTGCTTTCAGGATGCTGCCGGAGGTGATCTGGAGAATCCCGGCGAAGGGAACCTTCAACCTGCATGCCTCGCTGCTGCCAAATTACAGGGGAGCAGCTCCTATCAACCATGCAATTATAAACGGGGAAACGATAACTGGTGTAACGACCTTTCTTATCGATGATAAGATAGACACTGGCAATATCCTGCTAAGGGAAGAGGTCAGTATATTTCCTTTCGAGAATGCCGGCGATATCCATGACCGGCTGATGAAAGTGGGGGCAAGACTTGTTATCAGAACCCTTGAAGGGCTTGCCCAGGACAAGATAATGCCGCAGCCCCAGTCAATCTATGTCAGGCCTGGGGAAGTGCTGAAACCGGCGCCAAAAATTTATCCCGCCGACTGTGCAATAAACTGGAACAACGACCCTGTATCCATTCATAACCTGATCAGGGGGTCTGGCTCCTGCCCCATGCGCCAGATCGGCAATGCGAAGCGGGACCTCTGAATTATCCTTTAAGATCTATGAAAGCCTTCCTGAACCCACCAGGCATAACATGAATCCCGGTGAAATTATCTCGGACGGGCAGCATTATATCAGGATAGCCTGCAGGGATGGATTTGTAAGCATCGGGAACCTCCAGCTGGAGGGCAGGAAGAGAATGAATACGGAGGAATTCCTGAGAGGCTTCAATATCAGGCATATACCGTAGCGGTCAGTTGAGAGGCTTTGTCTGCCTCAGCCAGATTTTACTTCCCGGTGCAGGCTCACTATCCTCTTCCATCCTGTTCATTTTGTAAAGTGTTCTGAGCTTAATCCCATATTTCTGAGATATCGAATGCATTGTATCACCCTCTGAAGTATTGTAAAAGTCCTTGCCCGATTCAGCCTTTTCCCTCTTTGGCTGAAGATACAGGATCTGACCCACGCTCAGGCTGAATTCATTGCCCAGATCGTTGTACCGGAAAGTTCCCAGTGCAGAAGCTGGAACTCATCCTCAAGCTTCGCTCTTGTGTCACCATCCTTAACAATAATGTACCTGAGCCTGTTATTCTCCATCACTCTCTGAACACGCGCGGAAACAGCATTATTCTCATTCACAGGGCTGGGATGCATTGTGGCGTTGCCATTACTGACAGCCGGGGCAGCCGTATATTTAACAGTTGTGCCCGACGGCGCAGCACCCCCCCGGTCCGTATCCTGCACATTGGCTGATCCTGACACGACCGGATTTCTTACCGCTACGGCAGAAGGCACATAGCCGTTGTCATAATAATGAAGATTATTTCCTCTATTGTCCTGATAAGCATATTTGCATAGTCCGGATTTGTGGCATAACCAGCTCTTTTAAGGCCATGCGCCCAGGCCTTGTAATCCGTTGATGAATAGCTGAACAGGAAGTTGTATCGCGATCCGGTCTGTCAGGAACTGGGAATGATCATGAAATGAATCCTCCGGCCTTGCCGTATTTCCTGAAACATTCATTTCTCCTGTCATCATTATGGTATATTTTCGGTCCAGCCAGTCGTTGTGGCATTTTATCCCGAAATAGTTATTTGCCTCCCTGGCAAGGGTGCTCCTGTCCACAGTCAGATTCGATCATGCCCTGTGCCAGAGTAATGCTTGCAGGAATGCCCGTTCTCTTCATCTCCTCTGACTGCAATGTCCTTATAATTGTTGATATACCCCGTTTCAGACAGGGAGAGCGGCTTCGGCTTCGAGCTTGAAGCAAGATGTCTTGAGGCTTTGCACGAAAAGAGAAATGTGATTAGTGTAAGCTGGAGGATTATCAGAAGCCGCATTCGCATTTCATATTATTTTTTTGCAAAAATAGAAAAAAGTGGCTATAAATTATCAATGTGCGAATGTATAGCTCAATCCAGACATTCAAAGCCGATGGGATGAATTTACATTCCGGGGCCGGATGAGATCATTCTTCCTCCCTGACTATCAGCTGAAATCCTGCACCATGAATATTCTTGATATTCAGGGCAGGGTCCTCTGAAAGAAATTTCCTGAGCTTGGTTATATAGACATCCATGCTTCTTGCAGTGAAATAATCATCGGATCCCCAGATCTTCTTCAAAGCCATTTCCCTGCTTATAATGTATTAGGACTGATGGCAAGCAATTCAAGAAGCTGCGCCTCCTTAGGAGAAAGCTTATTTTCAATATCTCCCAGGGTAAGGGTTCTGAACTTGGCATTGAAAATGAACTTTCCGATCTCAAAAATATCCCTTGTCCCGCTCTGAAAATCACGCCTCGACAGAATTGCCTTGATCTTTGCCAGGAGAATATCGGTATCGAAAGGCTTTGTTATATAATCATCGCCTCCCACGCCGTAGCCCTTAAGGACATCATCCTTCAGCTTTTTTGCGGTCAGGAAGATGATCGGAACCTCATTGTTGATCTGCCTTATTTCATTGGCAATGGTGAAGCCGTCAACATGAGGAAGCATAATGTCGAGAATGCAGATATTGAAAAGTCCTTTCCTGAAATGGTCGAGAGCATATTTGCCATCGTCGACCCATTCAACAGAATAGTCATTTATTTCAAGATAAGACTTGAGCACCGATCCGAAGCTAAGGTCATCCTCAACCAGGAAAATTTTTACAGGTTTGTTACTCATCTTTATTGTCTCCCAGTGATTAATGGTAAAAATACATCGAACCTGCTGCCCTTGCCAGGTTCGCTGAAAACGGAAATATTGCCTTTATGGGCTTCTATAATTGCTCTTGCATAATTCAATCCAAGTCCGAATCCTTTTACATCATGCACGTTGCCCGAGCTCTGCCTGTAAAATCTCTCAAAGATCTTGCTCTGAACCGATTTGCTCATGCCTATT
This sequence comes from uncultured Bacteroidales bacterium, assembly GCA_963756885.1. Taxonomy (GTDB): domain Bacteria; phylum Bacteroidota; class Bacteroidia; order Bacteroidales; family VadinHA17; genus LD21. The sequence goes on along the minus strand of CAVWPG010000016.1, from coordinate 490,140 downwards.
CCCTTGTCCTCCACGGAAACAACTATGCTGCTGTCGATGTTTCTTGTTGTAACTGTAATCTCCGGTGATCCTGCTGAATACTTTATAGCATTGTCAAGAAGGTTGTTTACAAGGCTTGAGAGATGTTCTCCGTCACCGTATACAGTCTGCTCGGGCGCATCGAGATGCATGTTTACCCTGCCGTTGCGCTGCTGGATCTGTATATCGATTGTATCCACTGCATGTTCGATCACAGTATGCATATCAACATTCTCAAACCTGAATTCAATCTCCTTCTTATCGAGCGAAGCTATCTGAAGTATTGTTTCAACCTTCTTGTTCATCCTGCTGTTCTCCTTTTTGATCATTCCTATAAAGTGCCTGATGCTCGCCTCATTATTTATGATCTTGGGATTGGTTATTGTATCAGCTGCCAGGGAGATTGTGGCTATTGGAGTTTTGAACTCATGGGTCATATTGTTTATGAAATCCGATTTGATCTCTGATATCTTCTTCTGTCTTATTATAAAATAAAGGCTGAGACCGAATGTTGCAAGTATAAAAAGTGAAAAAAGCAAAGACCCTCCCAACAGCATGGAGATCGATCCAAGGACATAATTTGTACGCTGCGGGAACACTACCGACAGGATCAGGTCCTGCCTTATTATATTGCCGGGGAACAACCTTACCATATATCTGCTTGAAAGAAAATCCTGCTTGTCCGATTTTTTGAATGTCCCTGGCTGAACAACCCCGTCCTTCACAACTGCAAATTCAAACGGAGTCTGTATTCCTGCAAATGAGAATGACTGCTTGAGTGAATAATCAATCTCCTTATTGTCAAGCTCAAGCGTTTTCTCCCATTGATAGATCTCTGAAATTATCTTATCGCTCATATTCTGGAACTCGCTCGATCTTTTTTTTACCCATTCGATAAAGTCGCTCTGGCGCACATAAACAGGCTTTGAGCCCGGACTAAGCTCCTGGCCCGGTTCAGTCACGCTCATCTTTCCCGGCAATTGGGTACCTGAATAAATTACAGTATCCCTGTGTGATACAATTGTTGTGTCGCCCTTGATCGCATACGACCTGTCGTTTATTGTAAGCCGCCCGGTATCACTTCTGCCTGAATAGGACTGGTTTGTAATATTTACCCTGAGGTTGGTCCCGGAGTCTGAGCCATAGCTGTTGATTGTAAGATAATTGGAGGTCCCCCTTACATTGTTGTTATACAGGCCGGGATCATCCATTACAAAATTGTTGAAAAAGTTAAGCTTCCTCGACGATTCAATAGCATTTGCGGCATTTGTAAGGCTTATGTAGACGGCATTGTTGAACGATTCGTTCCTGATGCTGATTGCATTCCTGATCCATACGATCTGTACCCATATGATACCCAGAATTGATAGCAGCATCATGATGATCAGCCCCATAAACTTTTTTCTGTTCATGCCACAAAATTAAACGATTAAGTATACAATAAAACAATATTTAACTTTTCATTAACGCTAATTAACCGGGCATTAACGCAGCCAGGCATAGTTGTAAACTACATTTACGCGCTAAACCAAGATAAATGACCGTTATGAAAAAAATTAACAGTATTGTTTCAGCCGGACTTATATTATTATTTATCCCGCTTGCCTTGCTGGCACAGGATAAAAAAAATGAACAGAAAATAAAAATAGTCGTCAGGGATGACGGAGGTTCGGATGTAGTGCTGGATACCCTTATTACAGGCACCCCACAGGGCGATTCGATAGTGCTAAAAAACGGCAAGGTGGTCTACCTGGCTTCTGATGAAGGCAACAAGGGCACCCGGGTACACACAAGGAAGAAATATATAGTCACCTCCACCGAACCTGAAGGAAGCGATTCCGGGAAGGAGATCCGTAAGGAGATAACTGTTACCACATCAGATGGTGATGATGAGGACGCTATTGAAGATATGACCTCCGCTGAGGCAGGATCAGGGTCGTCGGGCCAGGCCAGAGCATACTCATTCAAGGTACAGTCGGACAGGAATGACGGGAATTCCGAGAGGACCAGATATGTAATAAAAAGGGATGGTATCGTTGTAACAGTGGAAGGTAGCGACTATGACCGCGTAAAGGATCTTATAAAGGAGATTGAGAAATCCCTTGATGAAAAAAGCGAGTCAAAATAATCAGACCAGATCCACGAAGAGCGACCAGATATCACCTTCAGGAAAATGGCCGGTGATTGTCACAGGCTCCTTCCTAACAGGATGAATGAATTCCAGTTTGCGTGCAAAAAGGCTTATGCTTCCATCTTCATTAGAGCGGGGATAGCCGTATTTGAGGTCTCCTTTTACAGGGCAGCCTATCCTGGCAAGCTGAGCGCGGATCTGATGATGCCTGCCGGTGTGTAGCTCAATCTCAAGCAGATAGTACTTGTCTGACCTGGCCTTTAGCCTGTATGTAAGGCTTCCCTCTTTGGAGCCCTTAACCTCGGTATCATAAACGTAGCTTTTATTCTGCTTCTCATTTTTTTTCAGGAAGTGACTTATAGTGGCTTCATCCTCTGGTGGACGTTCCCTGACTATGGCGAGATAGATCTTTCTGACCTGGCGGGTACGGAACATCTCATTCAGTCTTTCCAGCGACTTTGATGTCCTGGCAAAGAGAAGCACTCCGCTTACAGGACGATCAAGCCTGTGCACAACCCCAAGGAAAGCTGCACCTGGCTTTTTATATTTTTCTTCGATATATTTTTTAACCTCATTATCGAGCGATCCGTCGCCCGTCTTGTCGCCCTGTACCAGATCAGAAGATCTCTTATAGACAGCTATAAGATGGTTATCCTCGTATAATATTTCCGCCATTCGCTTAATAATTAATACTGCTCCTTCTCGTTCGGAAATTCAGCCGATCTCACATCGTTTATATAGGCCTGTACTGCTCCCTTGATTTCCGCATGAAGATTATGGTAGCGCCGGAGAAATCGGGGAGAGAACTCCTGGGTGAGCCCCAGCATATCGTGAAGTACAAGCACCTGGCCGTCGGTCTTGCCTCCGGCTCCGATGCCGATAAGGGGGATTTTCAGTGAATTTGTAACATCTTCGGCAAGCCTGGCAGGGATCTTCTCAAGCACTATAGCAAAACAGCCGGTCTGCTCAAGGAGCTTTGCATCATCCATCAGCCGCCTGGCCTCCTCCTCCTCCTTCGCCCGCACAACATACGTACCGAATTTGTGGATAGCCTGGGGTGTCAGTCCCAGATGCCCCATCACCGGGATACCTGCAGATAAAATACGTTCAATCGATTCCACAACCTGTTTGCCTCCTTCAAGCTTGACTGCATGGGCACCAGTCTCTTTCATTATCCTGATTGAAGAGGCCAGGGCCTCCTTCGAATTGCCCTGATAGGTACCAAAAGGCAGATCCACAACCACGAGGGCTCTCTTTACAGCCCTCACAACCGACGCGGCATGATAAATCATATTGTCGAGCGTGATGGGCAGGGTGGTATCATAGCCAGCCATGACATTAGAAGCCGAATCACCGACAAGAATTACATCAATTTCAGCTTCATCAAGTATCCGTGCCATGGAATAATCGTACCCGGTGAGCATTGCAATCTTTTCACCCTTGAGCTTCATTTCATTCAGGACGTGAGTGGTAACCCTCTTTACAGTTTTATGTATCGACATAATAATTAAACTTTTAATTATATCAGGCAAAGTTACTGATTTGTACCGGAAGATACCTACCGGTCATCATAACTTTTTAGTTTGTCAGCCGTTCCGCTTTTTCTGTCGTTTTGTCACACTCCACTTCATGACAATCGCCATTGAGGCGGGCAATTGAAGGGAGAGAGTACAGACTCTCTTCTCCAGCATCTCATCCCACATTAACTTCCTGTCAGCATGAATATTAACCGCCATTAAAGGCAAGGGGCGATTTCAAAATTCCTGCTATTCCGGTATAGGGGATGTTTTGAAGGCTGCAGGTATTCAATTTAGTCCGGGTGTCATATTTACATAAAAACGGGGAAATAGCTTAATGGCATAATCATTGCACATTCCCCATGACATATTTGACTAAAGGTATCTTAAAACCCGGGACGAATAAATGGACCTGGTTCAGAATATCGGAAAGGAAAATTTAAAATAAATTATAAAATGGGAAAAATAATTGGTATCGATCTGGGCACAACAAATTCATGCGTAGCAGTAATGGAAGGCAATGAGCCTGTTGTTATACCCAACAGTGAGGGTAAAAGAACGACCCCGTCGATCGTTGCTTTTGTTGAGAACGGCGAGCGCAAAGTAGGGGATCCTGCCAAAAGACAGGCTATAACCAACTCCACGAAAACGGTCTTCTCGATAAAGAGGTTTATGGGTGAGACATACGATAAGGTTACAAAGGAGATCAAGCGTGTGCCCTATACTGTGATCAAGGGAGATAACAACACCCCGCGGGTGAAAATTGACAACCGCAATTACTCGCCCCAGGAGATTTCTGCAATGATCCTTCAGAAAATGAAAAAGACTGCTGAGGATTATCTCGGACAGGAAGTTACAGATGCTGTTATTACGGTACCTGCATACTTCAGTGACTCGCAGCGCCAGGCAACAAAAGAGGCCGGTGAAATAGCCGGGCTGAATGTCAAGAGGATCATCAATGAACCGACGGCAGCATCTCTTGCATATGGTCTCGACAAGAAATCACAGGATCTGAAAATTGCAGTATTTGACCTTGGCGGAGGAACATTCGATATCTCAATACTCGAACTCGGTGATGGCGTTTTTGAAGTCAAATCTACAAATGGAGATACCCATCTGGGAGGTGACGATTTTGACCATCTGATAATAGACTGGATGGCTGAGGAATTCCTGAAGGATGAAGGTGTCGACCTGAGGAAGGATCCCATGGCTCTTCAGCGCCTGAAAGAAGCAGCCGAAAAAGCCAAGATCGAGCTGTCAAGCTCGACATCTACCGAGATCAATCTTCCCTATATAATGCCTGTTGACGGAATTCCGAAACATCTTGTAAAAACTCTCACGAGGGCTAACTTTGAGAAAATCTGCGATAAGCTGATACAGGCATGTATCGAGCCATGCAAGATCGCGCTCAAGGATTCCGGCCTCACGATTTCTGAAATCGATGAAGTACTGCTTGTAGGAGGTTCAACGCGTATTCCTGCCATTCAGCAGCTTGTGGAGAAATTCTTCGGGCGTGTCCCTTCAAAGGGGGTCAACCCCGATGAGGTGGTCGCAGTCGGCGCCGCTATACAGGGAGGAGTTCTGACAGGTGAAGTGAAGGATGTCCTTCTCCTCGATGTCACTCCATTGTCGCTCGGAATAGAAACAATGGGCGGGGTGATGACCAGGCTCATCGAATCAAATACAACGATCCCGACAAAGAAAACAGAGGTATTCACAACTGCGGCCGACAGCCAGCCTTCAGTGGAGATCCATGTGCTCCAGGGCGAAAGACCTATGGCACAAGGGAACAAAACTATCGGAAGGTTCCATCTCGATGGCATTCCGCCTGCCCCCAGGGGAATTCCGCAGATAGAGGTGACTTTCGATATAGATGCGAACGGGATATTGCATGTCACCGCAAAAGACAGGGGCACCGGCAAAGAGCAGAGAATAAGAATTGAAGCTTCATCGGGACTCAGCGACGACGAAATAAGGAGAATGAGGGAGGAGGCCAAGGCCAATGCTGAAGCAGACAGCAAGGCAAAGGAAAAGGTCGATAAGATAAATGCCGCCGATTCAATGATTTTCACGACCGAGAAACAGCTGAAGGAATTCGGGGATAAACTCCCTGCTGACAAACGACCGGCGATCGAAAGTGCTCTTGAAAGACTTAAGGAAGCTCATAAATCACAGGATGTGGATGCTATTGACAAAGCTCTCACAGAACTCAACGCAGTATGGCAGGCAGCCTCCGAGGAGATGTATAAAACTGCCCAGAATACGGGAGAGGCACCACCTCAGCCCGGACAGGGTCAGCAGGAAGGAGGCAGTGGCAAATCAGGCAACGACGAGGTTACTGATGTTGATTTTGAAGAGGTAAAATAATATTCCGGCCCAAGGGGAAAGGATAAAGAGGACTGAATTTTTCGTCCTCTTTTTTCATGCTGCCCTGCCATAATCGTGTCTGACCTCATGAAACATATTAATTCAGAATAATCTTAGGTGTATTTTTTAGTACTTTTGATAAATGTTTCACGTTTCCCTCTCATGAATCTGAAGATATTAACGGCCACCTCTCTTGTTTTGCTCTCCATTGTTGCATTGGGACAGGGCGAAGCATCCCTTAATCAGACTGATGCAAAAGGCAAAAAACAGGGGCACTGGATTAAAAGGTACCCTGATGAAACAATAATGTACGATGGTTATTTTAAGGATGACCACCCTGTAGGAGAATTCAGGCGATATTATGAGGACAAGATCCTTAAATCGGTGCTTCAGTTCAGCAGCAACGGGGTCGAAGCACAGGCTGCACTTTATTATCCGAACGGATTTATCGCATCGAAGGGTAAGTATGTAAACAGGAAAAAAGAGGGCAAATGGCAGTTCTTTTCATCGGTAACAAGAGATTACCTTATCTCAGAGGAGAACTACTCAGGTGATCTACTGAACGGACTGTCTGTTAAATTTTATCCCGACAGTACAATTGCCGAAAAAATAAACTATGTGAACGATATAAAACAGGGCCCATGGACAAAGTATTACCCTTCCGGGTCAATTCTCCTGAGGTCGTATTACCTTAACGGCCATATTAACGGCAAATTCGAAACCTGGTTTGAAAATGGCAAAATCGAATATTCAGGCCAGTATAAGAACGATGACAGGGACGGGCTGTGGCTGATATACAATGAGGATGGTTCCGTGAAATACAAAATTGTCTATGCCGACGGTGTAACGAATGACCGGCAGATGGACATTGATGCCTCAAAATTCCTCGATACGCTTGAAAAGAACAAGGACAAAGTTCAGGACCCTGAAAAAATGGGCACTGTAAAGTAATCTGATCACAGTTGGCTATGGCTGAAAAGTTATCACTTGCCGAGTTGCAGCAGATTATCAGAGATTCATTGTATCTCTCGCTTCCGCAAACATTCTGGGTTGCGGCAGAGATTTCCGAAATAACTGTAAACTCTTCAGGACACTGCTACCTTGAGCTTGTTGAGAAGAACCCTGAAGAGAAAAATATAAGAGCCCGCATCAGGGGCATTATCTGGAACAGCCGGTTCGGGTTTATCAGCTCGCTGTTTGAAAATATGACCGGGGAATTGCTGAAAAGCGGACTTAAAATACTTGTCAGGGCAAAGGTCGAGTATCATGAGCTTTATGGATTGAGCCTTGTTATCAGCGATATCGATCCGGCATTTACCCTGGGTGATATGGCTGTCAAACGGCAGCTGATTATAAAGAGGCTCGAGGATGAAGGTGTATTTTCAATGAACAGGGAGATAGGTCTGCCCCTGCTTCCGCAGAGGATCGCTGTAATATCCTCGAAGGCTGCTGCCGGCTATACGGATTTTATCAATCACCTCACAACCAACAGCCCCGGCTACGTCTTTTATACTGCCCTCATTGAAACACCGATGCAGGGCATCGAAACCGAACAGGGTGTGATCAGCGCCCTTGACAGGATAGCAGACCATGCCGATCTTTTCGACATTGTAGTCATTATAAGGGGAGGAGGATCGCAAACCGACCTGAGCTGGTTCGACAATTATGCGATTGCCTACCACATTACACAGTTCCCCTTGCCCATAGTAACAGGCATCGGGCATGAAAAGAACATGTCGGTAGCCGACATGGTTGCCTGCAGGGCCCTTAAAACACCTACCGCAGTGGCTGATTTTCTGATCGATGCAATGGTTTATGCCGAGGAGCATCTGAACGGGATGTCAGTCAGTATCAGGGAGGCGGCAAGGATAATCCTGTCGGATAACAAAGGCATTCTTGAAACATTCGGAATTAAATTGCTCCCGCTTGCAAGGATAATGCTCTCCTCCAACAGGGAACGGCTCTCAGGGAGGATGATGGAGCTTGTAAGGGCAAGCCGGGAGAGGACATTCAGATCAGGCATTGGAACAGCAGCCCTTTTATCACGTCTCACCTCCTCAGCAAAAAACCTCACATCAGCAAAGTCGAGAGCTGTTGGGGAGTATGCCCGCGGTCTTGTGTCAGTCGCGCAGGTTTCATTGAACAAGAGAAAAATAAAATTGAAATGCTCGACAGCTCGCTGAAATATACTGGATCCGGAAAATGTTCTTAAAAGAGGGTATACGATCACATCCTCAGAGGGCAAAATAATTAAAAGCAACTCCTCCATTGCAGGCAATGACATTAATTGACACACAGTTTGCAGACGGCCGGGTAAGCAGCCGCGTTGATCGGAAAGATTGACTCTGAGAGTTCCGGCCTTCAGGGTATTTGAATTTTAACAACTTAAACTTTACAGGGATGGCAAAAAAGGAATTTTCGTTCAGTGAAGCAGTTATCGAGATCGAGGATATCCTCAGACAGATAGAAAGCGGGGAGCTCGATGTCGATAAGCTGGCCCTTGAGGTAAAAAGGGCATCGGAGCTTATAAGGCAATGCCAGAAAAAACTAAGGACCACAGAAGAGGAGATTAACGGTATTTTTAAGGAACTGGCATAAAAATAAATCAGGACCGAATCCTGATTTACTGCGTTAATACCCTAAACCTAAATCCATGAAAAAACTAGTGCAAACTTTGTTACTAACTTTTATAACTTAAACGTTTTTTCAATATAAAAAGTTTCATTTATACCTGATTAAATCAACAAAAAAATCCAATTTTTTGACGAACAGCTCATTTCTCTACACCAAGTACATCTTTGAATGCCCGGACAAAGGTATCCTTGGGCAATGCTCCCATTGCCATCTGCGGCTGACCCTCGGCCGGAACGAACAGGAATGACGGAATACTTCTTATTCCGAATGCAGATGCAAGCTCCTGCTCCTCCTCGGTATTTACCTTGTAAACTTCAAGCTTTCCTTCAAAATCACCGGCGAGCTCTTCGAGAACAGGTGCAACCATCTTGCACGGACCGCACCAGTCTGCGTAGAAGTCTATAATGCATGGCTTTTCACCTTCATATTTCCACTCTTTATTCTTTTCGTAATTGAAAACTTTTTTCAAGAACGTCTCCTTAGTTAAATGTTCTATCATTTTATTTTTATTTGTTAAACATACATATCATCGGTTTGTTTACCTCCCGACAACCTTTGTACCACTAGCCCGTAATCAGCATAATTTACGCAAAATAAAGGATTAATTGTAACTTTGTCATGAATAATTAACAAATTGTCATATCTACATATGAGTATATGTCTTAATGACAAAATATTTGATATCCTCTCCGGCGTTTTTACCTCCGGCAGGATGTAAAGGCATATGTCATAGGGGGCTGGGTGCGCGATTGCCTGCTTGGGAGGGAGCATCCCGGGAAGGATATTGATATTGTAGTCATAGGTGACGGGATCGAAATTGCACAGAAAGCGGCCCGTAGGTCAGTCCGCGAACCAGGGTAACGTATCTTCAAAAATTTCGGTACCGCCATGTTCAGGTATAATGAATATGAGATTGAATTTGTGGGTGCAAGGAAGGAATCATACAGCAGGGGATCGAGAAAGCCGGCGGTAGAAGCAGGAACTCTCGAGGATGATCTTCAGAGGAGGGATTTCACGATCAATGCTCTTGCAATAAGCCTGAACAGGGAAACATATGGAGAATTTCTCGATCCCTTCGGAGGGCTGGATGATCTAAGGAACAAGATTCTAAAGACTCCCCTTGATCCGGCAAAAACCTTCTCGGACGACCCGCTGAGGATGATGAGGGCAATAAGGTTTGCGACACAGCTTGATTTTACGATCGAGGAAGATACCTTCAGGTCGATAAGGGAAAATGGCGAGCGGATCAGGATAGTGTCGCAGGAAAGAATTGTGGCCGAGCTGAACAAGATCCTGATGTGTGAGGTCCCCTCAAAAGGGTTTCTGCTGATTGAAAAAACAGGTCTTCTGAAAATTATTTTCCCCGAGCTTGATAGCCTCAAGGGTGTCGACACAAAAGATGGCAAGGCCCATAAGGATAATTTCCTGCACTCTCTCAAGGTGCTTGACAACATCAGCAAAAAATCGGATAATTTATGGCTCAGATGGGCCGCACTCCTTCATGATATTGCCAAGCCCGTGACAAAGAAATATATTCCCGATACCGGATGGTCATTCCACGGTCACGAGTATATCGGTTCAAAAATGGTGCCCGATATCTTCCGCAGACTTAAGCTTCCGCTGAATGAAAAGATGAAATATGTCCAGAAGCTTGTCGATCTGCATCTCAGGCCAATTGTTCTGTCACAGGAAGAGGTCACCGATTCGGCTGTCAGACGGCTCCTTTTCGAGGCAGGAGATGATATCGACGATCTGATGATGCTTTGCGAAGCAGATATTACTTCAAAGAATGAAGCAAAAAAAACGAGGCATCTTGAAAATTTCAAAATAGTCAGGAATAAGCTGAAAGAGATTGAAGAAAAGGATGCAATGAGGAACTTCCAGCCTCCTGTCGACGGGAGTGAAATTATTTCTGCCTTTGGCATCAAGCCGGGCATAGAAGTGGGTATTATAAAGAATGCAATACGTGAAGCCATAATTGAAGGAATCATTCCGAATGAGCACGAAGCAGCAAGAAGACTGATGTTTGAAAAAGGTAAGGAGATCGGACTCAAACCCGTCAGATCGCTTACCTTAATCCAAGATCAAGAAGCACAGGCAGATGATCGCTGAAACCTCCCTGGTATCTGTATCCCCTGTAGGTAGGGAAAGGACTTATCCCCGGATATTCGGATCTTTCCTCAGCAGGAAAGCCGGTGAGAATACTTTAAACATATCACCTGAGGTAAAGAGTCCCTTTCTGCAAGAGAGAAGGGGCTTCGAGACTATAACCTGATCGATCATTTCCCACGTTCCCCTGTAGCGGTAAGTGCCTGAGCCGGATGCTGCATTGTCTTCTGACAGGTCAGTCAGAACTATACCGGCTTCACTCCGCTTTACCAGGCTTCTGATTTCATTATCGTCAGGGGTACAATTAAAATCACCTGCTATTATCACCTTAACCGGGCCCCCTTCCCCGGGCAATTGAATCGGCCTTCTGCCTTACCATATCAGAGATCCGGCTTCTGAGCGATTCAGCGGCAAGCACTCCTCCCCTTCTCGATGGCCAGTGATTTACTATCAGATGAAAAGTATCGTCATGAAATTTAAACCTGGCATAAAGCACACTTCTTGTTGTATAGGTTTCCCTGCTCATTCCTGCGGGGATCCAGTACCTGAAATCCATCAGCTCAAGGCTGTCGGCCCTGTAGATCAGGCATACGTCTATTCCTCTCAGGTCAGGTGAATCCTCATGAACGATCCTGTATTCGAACCTGGAAAGATAGGTACCGTATATCAGGTCTTCCAGGACTTTTCTGCTCTCAATCTCGCAAAATGCCACTATATCCGGGGGCTGTCCGGAACCGGCGGCAACGATGGTTTTATACAGGCAGCTGATCTTCCTGTTGTATCTCTGGTAAGTCCATCTCATGGCACCTCCGGGGAGAAAATCATCATCCTGCTTCAGGCTGTCATTCTTCGTATCGAAGAGGTTCTCAACATTATAGAACATAAGTCTGAGGACTTTCTTTCCCGGATCCTGTGAGCATCCGCTGTCTGCAAGGATAAACAGGACCAGAATTGCTGCTGTCAGCCATATAATACCTCTTCTCATAATTGTTGCACGACTTATTGAAGCCTGAAGGACAAGCGGGACCTTAATTCCAATGTAATAAAAATAGGAGAAGCCGGGGACATAAAATGCAAAATCCGGTAAAAAATTTTACCGGATGGGGTTTTGTGATCAGAGGAGGCTGATCACTATGCTACAATCCGTTGAGCCATCTGTATCTCCTGGCGTTCTCACCGAACTTGACAGCCAGTGTCAGCTCATGGCTTCCATAGGTCTGAGTCCTGATATCCGACATCGGGAAATCAAATGCATATGCAAAATAAAACCTGTCATACTTAAGCCCTATCATTGCAATGAGGGCGTCGCCCGTTCTGTATGATAGGCCTGCCCAGTAATCGTCGCGGTAATAGACCCTCGCAGTAATATCTGCCTGGATTGCAGAGAAGAACATGTCGGAGGATTTTATGAATGCAGACGGCTCGAGCATCCATTTATCTGCCAGAGGGATCTTGATTCCGCCGGTCAGGAAGTAATGACCAAGCTCATGGCGGTTTACCGACCCTGTATCTGCAATCATCAGCGACCCCCTGAGGAGGTTGGTCATTGAAAAGCCCACAAAATATTTCGATGTTGTAAAGCTCGCCCCGAAGTTAAAATCGGGGATAAATACCGATCTGTCGTAAGAGAGAAGCAGCGGGTCAGACTTGTCATAGATCTGGCCGTTCATATTTATTGCATACTGGTAGGCAGTGAATGCAAGGCCGAAGGAGAGGCTGTTTGGTACACCGTCGGTGGTACCCAGCGGTATATGGTAGGCATAAACGGCCTGGGCCCCTGTGCGTCTCATTATCCCGTTGTAGTCGCTGAAAAAATATCCGCCTACTCCTACCCTTCCCCCCTTAGACGGTTTTTCCATCTTCTTTTTGACCGAAGTAGATCTGGACATATAACTGTTTCGCAGTATCCTTGTCTGAAAGCTTGCTGCGTAGGTGCTCGGGGCCTCCGCCAGTCCAACCCACTGTTCCCTTACTGTAAGGTTTACAGTGGTATACCCGTCGCGGCCCGCTATGGATGGATTCACCAGAAATCCATTCATAATATACTGGCTGTACATAGGTACCTGCTGCGCAATCCCGGCCACCGACACCAGGCCCAGGATAATTGCAGATAATATGCCTTTTGTATATCTCATAAAAATAATATTGTTAATGCAATAATATTTACCTTATAATACTGATAACTCCTGACCGTGGCTTTGATCCATCGTTAAGATGGAGGATATAATGGTAAGAATCGGTCGGAAGCAATTTCCCGCCTGAAGTACCGTCCCATGGGTTTGCAGACAGATTCCTGGTATGGAATACGAGCTCGCCCCACCTGTTAAAGACAAATACCTCAGCATTGGGGAACAGGTCGATATTCCTTATTTTCCACGTATCATTAAAACCATCTCCATTCGGGGTTATTATGGTCTGGATTTCAAGACAACCCCCGGTTGCCATATAACCCAGTTCAATATCCCTGGAAGCAGCGCATCCGTTGTTGTCCGTCACAGCCACACTGTATGTTCCACTGGTTATCCCGGGCCTGCTGGCTGCCGTTTCGCCGTCCGACCAGAGTATCGCATATGGAGCAGATCCCCCGGTGATTGTCAGGGTAATACTGCCGTCTGCAACATCCGGACACGAGGCGTCTGTCTTTGTAAATTCTATTCCGAGTGCCTGGGGCTCTGCAATTGTAACCGGAATATCGATTGTGCACTGGATTGCGTCCCTCAAAGTAACAGTCTGTGCACCACCGCTCAGACCGGCAAATAAGCCGGAAGACTGGAAGGCACCTCCGTTCAGGCTAAACTCATATGGTCCAACACCGCCGGCAGCTGAAACAGTTACAGATCCGGAAGAAGACCCGGCACATAAAAGATCGGTCTTAGAATCAACAGACCCTGTAAGGATTTCTGCCGGTTCGACAATTGTGGCCATGCCGCTGAATGTACAACCGTTCAGATCGGTAACAATAACCGTGTAATCGCCGGCAGCGACAGCAGCCAGATCCTCGGTTGTCATACCGTTATCCCACAGGAATGCATAAGGGGGTGTACCTCCGGTAACTGTGAGGTCGGCAGACCCTGAAGCGCTTCCCTTGCAGACAACATCTGCAACAGTGATCATACCGCTCAGAACAGCTGGCTCGCCTATGGTAGCAGAAACTGTTGCTGTGCATCCTCCCCCATCTGTGATTGTGACGGAATAATCCCCGGCTGCCAATCCTGAGATATCTTCTGTTGTGGCACCATTGCTCCAGAGGAAGGTATATGGAGCCATACCACCCGTTACCGCAAGATCGGCCGAGCCATCACTGCCTCCGCTGCATCTTGCATCCGCAACAGTTATTATCCCGCTCACCTCATTCAATACTGCTCCGGAAGCGGTTGTGCATCCGGCTGCATCTGTTATTGCAACCGTGTAATTGCCTGCAGGAACATTGATCAGATCCTCACCGGTATCGCCGTTGCTCCAGAGGAATGTATATGGCGCGGTGCCACCGGTAACAGTCAGATCAATCGCTCCGTTCGAAACTGCCGGGCACGGATAGCCCGTTACTGTTGCAGAAGCCGACAGGGCCGCTGCCGGACCAGAAACGGTGCCGGAAGAATTGGCAGTACAATTGTTTGCATCGGTAATAAGTACATCATAATTTCCTGCAGTGAGGTCAGCCAGATCCTCAGTAACTGCACCATTGCTCCACAGATAGGTGAAAGGTGCCGCTCCTCCGGCAACTGTAAGATCCACTGAGCCAGTGGCATCCCCGAAACAGAGTACATCTGTCACGGTTGTTGACCCCGTGAATGGTGCCGGCTGCCCTGTAACAAAATTTATATCGATAGTGGCAAGTACAGCATCCCTGACAGTCACCGTATGATTGCCGGCAGCGAGAGAGCCAAAGGTCCCGGATGGCTGGTAGGTCCCTGCATCGAGACTATATTCATAGGGAGGTACCCCGTCAGATCCCTGAACCGTAACACTTCCGCTGGAGCCTCCGAAACAGACTGCATCTGTCTGGGAAACGACCATCCCTGCCAGTGGAGGTCCGGGCTGTGTTATTATAGCGGGAACATCGGTTGTACAGAGATTATTATCCCTGACAGTCACTGTATAAGAACCTGCAGTCAGCGAGCCGAAGGTCCCTGAAGCCTGGAATGAACCGCCATTAATACTGTACTGATATGCAGGCGTTCCCCCTGCCCCGGCTACAGTGACGCTTCCGTCATTGCCACCGAAGGCCGAGACATTTGTCAGCGAGGTCACCGAACCTGTCAGTGCGGGAGGCTCAACAAGCGTGAAGCCCAGAGCAGGTATGCTGCACCCTGCGGCATCTGAGACACTTACAGTATATAACCCTGCTCCCAGGTCTGCCTGATCCTCTATCCCCTGGACAATGCCGTTGCCAGTCCAGACAAATGTAATGGGAGCCGTTCCGCCAGTGACAGTGATATCCACTCCACCAGTTGTTCCACCGGAACATGCAGGATCAGTCTTAATGCCTGTAACAGCAGGCGGTGCGGCAACAGTGATCCCTGAGGAGGCTGAGACTATTCCGCTGCAGCCTCCCGTAATTGTATATATAATATTGCAGCTTCCCGGTGCTATTCCTGTCACGAGGCCTGCGGCATTCACGGCAGCCACAGCGGGATTGCTGCTGCTCCATGCGCCAGTGCCTCCGCTAAGGACAACACCGTTAGCAGTATAGTTCACGGAATTGCCGGTACAAACCGGTGAAGCACCCGTCACCGATGCCACTGCTGCATCCGGATTGATTGTAACCGGTTGTTGCCTTGTCACTATGCCTCCGCAGCCGCCGGTTATTGTAAATATGATATTGCACGTTCCTGCTGAAATCCCTGTCACCAGCCCTGCAGCGTTGACGGAGGCTATAGCCGGGTTGCTGCTGCTCCATGCTCCTGTCCCGCCGCTCAGAACTACCCCATTGGCTGTGAAAACTGCCGTGCCTGAGATGCACAGAGGGCCGGCACCTGTTACCGATGCTATGCTTGCATTTGGATTAACAGTTACGGGCTGCTGGGCCGATACATTGCCTCCGCAACCGCCAGTGACAGTATAAATAATATTACAGCTTCCTGCCGAGATCCCACGCACGAGTCCTGCAGCACTGACTGTCGCCACTGCCGGGTTGCTGCTGCTCCATGCTCCTGTACCACCGCTCAGAACAACACCGTTGGCGGTATATGCAGCTGTTGCGCCAATACAGAGCGTGGGTGCACCTGTTACCGATGCAACTGCTGCCGGCGGATTTACTGTTACGGGCTTCAGCGCTGATACATTGCCTCCGCAACCGCCGCTTATCGTATAAACAATGCTGCACAGCCCGGGCGATACTCCTGTAACCAGTCCGCCGGGGCTCACGGTTGCGATGGCCGGATTGCTGGAGCTCCAGGCACCTGCACCGCCACTCAGTACAACACCGTTTGCGGTATAATTAGCTGTTCCCCCAATACATAGAGGGCTTGCGCCCGTAACAGAGGCAACTGCAGCATTCGGATTTACGGTCACAGGTTGCTGCGCCGACACGGTACCTCCGCAGCCGCCTGTAATTGTATAAATAATATTGCACGATCCCGCCGATACCCCGGTTACTAGTCCAGCGGCGCTAACTGTGGCTATTGCCGGATTGCTGCTGCTCCATGCTCCGGTTCCTCCTCCCGGCACAACACCATTTGGCATTAGCAGCGAGGTGCCTCCGATACAAAAGAGTGTATTCCCCAGGATCGAGGTAACCTTTGCGTTCGGGTTTACTGTTACCGGTTGCTGAGCAGCTGTATTGCCCCCGCAGCCGCCTGTGATAGTATAAATAATATTGCACGCACCGGCCGATATGCCCGTAACAAGTCCGGCAGCGCTTACTGTTGCTACTGCCGGGTTGCTGCTGCTCCAGGCACCTGTGCCTCCGCTTAGGACAACACCATTTGCGGTGTAGGTTGCGGTTCCGCCTATGCAAAGCGGACTGGCGCCTGTTACCGAAGTTATTCCAGCATCAGGATTTATTGTTACAGGTTGCTGTGCGGAGACATTTCCTCCGCATCCGCCCGCGATTGTATAAATTATATTGCATGTACCGGCGGAGATCCCGGTAACCAGTCCTGCAGCACTTACGGCAGCTACTGCAGGGTTGCTGCTGCTCCATGTTCCCGTTCCCCCGCTGAGTATTGCCCCGTTGGCCGCATAAGGTGCCGTTCCTCCAATGCACAAGGGAGAAGCACCTGTAACTGAAGTGATGGAGGCATTTGGACTGATAGTAACGGGCTGCTGGGCCGAAACGTTGCCGCCGCACCCGCCTGTGACAGTATAAATAATGTTGCAGCTCCCTGCGGAGATCCCGGTCACAAGACCGGCCGCACTTACCGTTGCTACTGCCGGATTGCTGCTGCTCCAAGACCCAGTGCCCCCACCTGTAACCACGCCGTTTGCAGTAAATGCTGCGGTGCCCCCAATGCAGAGCGGCGTAGCGCCTGTCACGGAAGCGATTGCCGAATTCGGGTTTATTGTCACTGGTTGCAGTGCCGATACATTACCGCCGCACCCTCCGGTGATCGTATAGATAATATTGCATGTTCCTGCAGAGACACCAGTTACAAGGCCCGCTGCGCTAACGGTGGCAATTGCCGGATTGCTGCTGCTCCAGGTACCTGTCCCGCCACTGAGGATAACTCCATTTGCTGTATATGAAGCCGTTCCACCCATGCAAAGGGGACTTGCTCCCGTGACAGATGTTACGGAAGCATCAGTGTTAACTGTAACCGGCTGCTGAGCTGATACGTCGCCACCGCATCCGCCTGTTATTGTATAAACTATATTGCAGGTGCCAGCTGATATTCCCGTTACAAGTCCTGCCGGGCTTACTGTTGCAACTGCCGCATTACTGCTGCTCCACGATCCGGTGCCACCGCTGAGCACAACTCCATTGGCCGTATAGGCTGCCGTTCCCCCGGTACACAGGGGTGAAGATCCGGTCACGGATGCCACAGCTGCATTTGGACTTATTGTAACAGGCTGCTGGGCCGAGACATTTCCTCCGCATCCTCCTGCAATTGTATAAATAATGTTGCATGTACCTGCAGTGATGCCTGTCACAAGGCCGGCAGCGCTCACTGTTGCTACTGCCGGATTGCTGCTGCTCCAGCTGCCCGAGCCTCCGCTCAGAACCACGCCATTGGCTGTGAATGTCGTTGTTCCTCCTATACATAGCGGTGAAGCCCCAGTAACCGATGTTATTGAGGCATTGGGACTTATCGTTACCGGTTGCTGTGCCGATATATCGCCACCGCAGCCTCCCGTAATAGTAAATATTATGTTGCATGCTCCTGCAGACACGCCCGTCACAAGGCCGGCAGCGCTTACGGATGCTACAGCAGGATTACTGCTGGTCCAGCTGCCTGTCCCTCCGCTGAGCACAACGCCGTTTGCAGTGTAAGCTGCTGAGCCGCCTATGCACAATGGGCTGGCTCCTGTCACCGATGCTACGCCTGCATTTGGCAGGACAGTTACTGCAAGGATGGATGGAGCACTTGTTCCGCATGTATTCCCGGCAGTAACGGTTATATTCCCATTTTGTCCTGCCGCACCTGTTGTAACTGTAGCGAACCGGGTTCCCTGGCCTGCGGTTATGGACCATCCTGCCGGAACGGTCCAGGTATATGTGGTTGCATTAAGAACAGCTGCTACGCTGTAGGATTGTCCGGGCAAGGCAGGGCACTGCGGTGTGATGCCGGCAATGGCACCGGGCGTGGACGGGGCTGCTGGCAGAGTAGCATAGGAAATTGTGCCTGAGTTTGGCGATGTGCCACAAAGGTCGGCTGCCCTGACCCTGTAATAATAAGTAACCCCGGCTGTAAGACCCGTAACATTGAACAACAAAACGTTACCCACGTTCCTGTCCTGGAATCCTGCAACGAATGTTGCAAAGGTATTGACTGTTGATACATCCAGCCTGTATGAAGTTGCTCCGGCTGCAGCTGCCCAGTGGGCAGTGATGCGCGAGCATGTTGCTCCCGTTCCTGCTCCTGCCACAGGTGCAGGTGGAATGGAGAAGATCCTGGCTGTGACATCGAACCTGGTGAGGCTCTCACATCCGCCGACAGTCTGGCTTGCATAATAATGAGCATTGTTCACAAGCGGAGTGGCTGCCGGCAGGGGAGCTCCGCCCACTGCAGCTGCATACCACTTTATGGCTGTCCCTGTTGCAGCAAGGCTGGCAACGGTTGGTGACACTTCAGAACAGAAATTCTGAATGGCTGTTCCTGTCGGGGCCGGCGGTGACAGGGTTACTGTTGTGACATTCGACGCGGTGGGTGCGATAGCTGTACAGCCGTTCAAATCGGTATAGTTGACAGTGACCGTTTTACTTCCGGCAGTAAGCCAGACAAGTGATACTGTGTTGTCTGTTCCGCTTCCTCCAGAGATTATATTGTAATCAGTTCCGGCAACTCCGGTATATCCCCAAATATAGCCAGACTGACCAGCCTGTGTCGTATATGTGACAACAGTCGAGCTGCATGTGGCAGCTCCGGGCTGTGACGTGAAGGATGGCACCGGAAGTGGATTCTGCACAATAGTCTGGGAGCCAGACATGTTATTTGTGCAGGCTGTAAGGTTATATGTGGCTACAATAGTATAAATGCCATTCTGCCGGTTATTCCATAGCAGAGGCGATCCTGTTCCGGGGAGCGGAGCTCCGTCGTTGGCCCCTCCTTTCAGAAGCTGATAGCTTACCCCTGCCTCAGACCCGCTGAGTGTGATGTCGACACCGAAGCCTGCACAGTATGAATTGGCGGAGGCTCCTACAACAAAAACCTGGGGAACCGTCACTTCGGTCTGGCTGGATTTCTGGTTTGTGCAGCCCGTGCCCGGATCTGTATATGTGTATGTTATTGTATGTATTCCCTGGCCGGCAACTGACGGAGTGAAAGTATTTCCGCTTATGCCGGGACCCGTAAAGATCCCCCCTGCGGGGGAGCCTGTCAGCACTGCCGGAGGCGAATATGAGCAATAAAATGGGTTGAGTCCCGAATAGTCAACAACGGGCAGACTATAGATATCCACAAAGAGCTGGCTTGAATCCTTCGATCCGCAGCTGTTTACCTCAACAACCCTTATAAATCCTGTCACGTCTCCGGCAGGATCCCATGTAATATCCAGGTTATTTGTTCCTCCTGTCACACTTGCAGGTGTCCCGTTTATTACGGTCCAGTTATATGTTGATCCCGGATGCATGGCTACGGAGTAGTTCACAGTGGAGCCTGCGCACTGATAAGGATCGGCAGGTACTATTGACGAAGTGACGGGTGGAGGGCAGCAGGTGATTGCTGCAATCCATCCCGGGCGGGTAAACAGGATGTCAGATACAAATCTGAATGTCATGCAGGTTGCGGAAGAAATAAGAGATGGCGGTACTGCAGCATTTGAATATTTACCCATCAGGGGGGAGGAAGTATCCGGGCCATCATATACATAAAGTGTATCTCCTGCTCTCACAACAAAACTAAGAAAGTCAAATTTTACGGCATTTCCATTGCCTGAACAGAAGGAGACTGTAAGGTCTTCGGAGTTCCCATAATCTGATCCGGCTCCGCCGCTGTCGTAGAATGTGCCGCTGCAGGTTGTCACTGTCTGGCCATTGAAAGCGCTCATCGTATAGGACTGGGCAAATGAATCGAGCCCTAAGGGCAGGAGTATCAGCAGGACGATGAATTTGACATATGATGATAGCCTGCTTTCAACTGAGGCATGACGGAAGGCAGCCGGGTTATTAACAAAGGGCACCAGACTCTTAAAAAAATCCGGGATTGCCTTGTTCACTGATTTTTTATGCTTCATACAGGTCGGGTTCAGTTCTATAATTAAAGACACAATATCCAATATATCAAGCAATTAAATAATGGTGTCAAAACAAATAAACATTGAGTCACGGGTAAAAATTCCGGGCTCAACGACTAATAATAGCGAATGTAATAATTTTTTAACTAGCTTGACCACCCCAATTTTCACTTATTATCAACATATTAACAAGACTTATTATGAAGTCATCTGGTTGCATCGGCTGGAGGACAAGTTTTAGTATCCTGCAGCATACCTAAAACAGGGTTCGGAGATGTGAATAATGGGAGGGAGGTGTTTTGTTTCAAATAAATGGAAAGATTTTTTTGCAGAAAGGAAAATGTAATCTATATTTGCCGTCGCTTTTCGGGGGATTAGCTCAGCTGGTTCAGAGCATCTGCCTTACAAGCAGAGGGTCGGCGGTTCGAACCCGTCATCCCCCACAAAAAAATAAAGGAGTCAGATCACACCTGGCTCCTTTTTTATTTGATACGGTTGCAACATTGGAACGCAACCCCTGCATTGAGGGATATGCCTGCCGAGGCTGAGAATGGAATCTGTATTATTTTGAATATCAAATCGGTTACAGGGCATTTTCAACCTTATTTTTCTCTTCAACCTTATTTTTTCCTCAACCTTCGTGGAAAAAATTCATGATGCAAATCTATTTACGGCTTTTCATCAACCTGGCAATTTCAGTTGAATTCGGGTCCCCCTGTTGCTCCAAAGCCTCTATTATCCTTGCATAATTCTTCTCATCCCTGTTCTGCGATAATTTAACTGCTGCCTGGATGCCTGTGATCCCGATCTCAAAACCGACAATTCCTTTTATGGCACCTGCAAGGTATTCTTTCGACATTTTACCTACACTTACCGGATTTTGCATTTTCGCTTCATATTTATCCACAAGTTTGCTTAATTGCCTTAGGAGCAAGTCACCCTCTGTAATCCTGATCGTGCCATAAACATGAACGGCCAGGTAATTCCATGTCGGAACATTTTCATGGTCGTACCATGAGGAGGAAACATAGGCATGGGGACCAGAAAATATTGCAAGGACCTCCGTGCTCTCCGCAAAATGCTCCCATTGCCTGTTTGCCCTTGATATATGGCCGGTCAGGATGTCTCTGCCTTCAGGATCCTTGGAAAGAACCAATGGGATATGTGTCGCCCAGGGCTTCCCTTCTGCCTGACTGACAAGTATTGCAAATCCGTTCTCCTGTATAAATGCTCTTACTGCATCTATATCTTCGTTTCTATAATAAGCCGGGATATACATACTGTTTCTGTTTAACTTGATTGAATAATAAAATTGCTTTAAATGTAATTATGCCTTTAAATATTTTCAGTTTTCTCATTAATCCTACAGATACAAGGTAGTGCTTTTCAAAGGATTGTCTGCACAGCTCCTGATTTTTGCGACAATTCTGCTTTCGGGTGTTTCAGGCAAAATATCAGTTTGCGATCTCAGGTGTTGGGACCTTATGCCTGTGACCCGCATAAAGGTTGTTGATGCCTGCAATTATTCTGTTCCCTTCAATGGAGATTGATTTGTATCTGTCAAGAAGTTGCTGCCATGGAATTAATGATTTTGTCAGATACCTCCCCTTGGAGGTTGTCAGCACCTGAAAAGTATCCATATCATTTTCGAGATCTTTTACATTATCCGTAAGGTAAGTAATTAGCAGGCTGTTTTGCCTTAACCATATTTCCTCTGACGTTTGCAATGCAGGCAGAACTACCTGGTAGTAGTTAAGAATGTTCTGTGTTAAGCTGTCATTTTCTATTGACATTATTTTGCCAGCCGACATAAAACCACTAAACCTGTTCTTGTGAGCTCTCAGGAATGTGTTGCTCTCTATATAGGAAACAGCCTTCCTCAATGAGTCTTTATCGGGAGTTTTGTTCCTGCTTAAACTATTAAGATAGGTATAAAGCAATTTGTATTCCTGGTATGTGTTTAATATATCTTCTGTCTCGGTGATGTCTGCCTGTATGTCGTCCTTAAGTCCCAATAAAAATATTTTTGTTACTTTTTGTTCATGTTTGTGTTCACTCCAATTATGAAACCAGATTGATAAACTTACAGCAAAAACAATTATAAGTACTTCTAAAACAAAGTCTTTCAACTTTTGCCAGAAGGATGATTTTTTATTTCCAAGTATTTTAAATAGTCTCTTTGTATGTTTTATAACTTCCTGCTCTGCCATACTGAACGTATTTGTAAATTGAGAATGGACTCCACATTTGCCACATGTTTTGTTACAAACTCCAAAGCGGCATTTATTCCGTACTATGGGGCACTTTCATATTATTGTTTCCCCGGAGGTGATAAATGTATCATTTTTTCGAAAGCTTAACAAAATTCTCAAACAACTTTCTCTCACCTGAATCCACGTTTGTATAAAAGCATTTGTGAGAGCTCGCCGGCCGGTCAACTTTGTCATGGCTTGAAAGAATCAGCTCTGAAACAATACATTGCCAGGCACGAAAGAGAGTTGTGCAGGATGCAGCACTTCTGCTGAGGCAGTTAATTTCCAATCGTTTTAGTCAAGCCTTTGATTCGAACTTTTTGTCAATGATTTCCGTGCTTTTATAATCTCTGAGGGAAAGGTGTTCCGGCTGATCTGGCAGTCATTAATGATTTCAAATCCTTCGTTTTCAAGATGCTTCGTAAAATTAACCGGTCTGCAACCCGTAAGCAGGTAAGGCATATATTTTGCTACCCCGAACCAAAATCTGTGGATCCTTTTTGTACCGAATGAGAAGGTGGAAATAACTGCAATTTATTTAATCTGATTGCGGTTGCTATTACCTTATAACTGTCAGAATGCAATGCCCTTGCAATTGCATGTCCAATTTCAATGCTTGCGCCCGGGTCCAACTTTTAAAGTCACCGTCTCCCAGGCACCCCGGCATAAGCATAATCGCGGGAATCCTGAACCATGATCTGAAAATGTTTAACTGCTACCCCTTTCAATTAGACTGAAGGGGATCTCCCGGGAAAGTAATCATCCATGGGTCCTTACCAGCATTGCCCGACTCCCGGTTATAACTTGCCCTGCCCTCCAACTTTGATGAATCAGACGAAATTAAGCCTGAAAAAAAAGGAGCATGCCCTTTAAGACACCCTCCTGTTTTTTCTCCAGAGGGGGATCAGGATCATTCCGGACATATCCCAATTCCACAGGCACACCTGCTTGTGACATAAGTCTGCCTGCCCTGATACTCCTGTCTACCTGTATATGTCTGATCATGGATTACGATGCTCATCTCGTCAGAGGTCCGGTTCCTGTAATAATTTGTATTGAATACCGTATCGGGCAGAAACCCGGGGGAAGAGTAGATCACGGTATTGACACACTGATAATCCGAACGTTCATTTTTTTGGCAGTCCATGAAGGCGATTGCCAGCAAAAGAAATAGCATTTTTTTCATAACAATTAAATTTCTGAAATATAAAATGTTCATGTATATGCCTTGCTATTTTCCGCTCACCCTATCCTTTGTCCTGAAAGTCAACCTCTTTGATCAGCACTTTCACTTTCGGATTTTCACAGATCTTATATAAAATTACTTTTAATTTTTCAAAAACAAATAATTATTGACCTTATTACTTGCCTGGGACACATACCCCGAACCTTTTCAAGGCACCAGTTCACCCTCTGCCGAAGGACATGAAGGTGGAACTGAACACTTGTTTTTCACTTTTCAGTCAATGGTCAAGGGGCTCATTAATCATCGATTTTGCCAATCCTCCTGCAGCCGCTGCCTGTAGTGCGGGGAAACTGAACAGCCGGTAGCGCCGACACTATCTTATTGAAAATAATGCTCTTTCAGAATTTATAGATGGCCCCTATCGAAATCGATCCGACTGACACAATATTTGAAAGTCCGGCCCCTGCATTAAATCCGGACGTTTTGGTTTCAGTTGTTCCGTTTTTATCGATATTATAACTGAATCCAAGGCTTAGGATATTTATTGATGTCATCAGTTGCAGCTTGTCACCAATATCATATGAAAGGCCGGGGTAAACACTGAAATAGAATCTTGTATCTTTCGGCCCGTCACTTTTGATCCCGTTTGCTTTTACACTTGAATTGGAGACCGAGAACCCAAGGTTTCCCTGGCCAAATACAGAAAACTTATTCCACCGGAGGGCATAATACCTGACAAAAGGGCTTGCTCCTAAGGTGGAAGTGGTGGATTTAACCTCAGGGGAAGTTCCGGTAGTGGACCCGGATAAATCTAAATTCAGATAAATTCCGGCAGCGACATTATCAGACAGGAATTTACCAACTCCTGGAGAAAAATTGAATGAGTAATTGCTGGACTTGCTTGTTGCCACTCCATTGTCGAACTTATTGCCGGTCGTATTCAGGCTGAAGCTTCCCCCGACAAAATATTGTGCATCAAGATCCATCCAGAAGAATGGCAGCATGACAATAATTATTAAAAGTTTAGATTTCATAGCATTGCAGATATTAATGATACCTACTCTTTGGTTTTTCGGCGACCACCATTTATTGAAATAAATTCCAGTACATTGATAATATAAAGTTAAGAAAGCAAATTGATAAGGGTAAGGTGTGCAACCGTTTTTTTTGATCCCAGGATTATTAATTCGACAAAGGCAGACAAGCAAAAAGAAATTTTTCCCTATATCCGTACCCAGGATTGAATATTGGGCACAATGTAGAAATGGTCTGATCAGGTTTGTTCCTGTAATAGCTGTATCAGAATCAGGTGTCGATCCCAAAGAAGCTGGCTTCGGATCCCGACAGTGCATTCAGGTTATCCGGGTATGCTGCCTTTCACTACCCTGGTTTCTCCTCATCTGTCCGCTTTTCGACAAGAATTGTACAACTTGTGGCGAGCGCTGCAAGGGCACCGACAGCGGCAAATATAGGAGCCAGAACGATACCTATTGCGCCCACAGTCAAAGGAAATTCGATTATGGTTTCATCCTTTTCGTTCTTTATTATTACCCTCCGGGCGTTTCCCTCCTTAATTATTTCCTTTACCTTGGTAAGGATCTCATCGCCGGTAACTTTGAACGATTCCCAGTTTGATTTTTCTTTTTCATTCATTTCCGTATGTTTCAGTGATCAGTAACAAAATTAAATTAAAAATCCGGGTTGGCCACTTTAAATTCAGTCGATCGGAGATATAAAACAGATCAATGCTTTATTTGGGCCAAAGATAAGCAAGAACCCCCGGACTGCCATGCAGCCGGGGGTTCCCGGAGAATTCCGACCCCAAACCCTAAACGCATCACAAGTGAAAATGAAACTGGAAATTAAGAAGGTCCGGGGACATTTCAATACAGAAAATGTAATTTTCTGCTAATTTTTTTCAAATCTGCCTGCAGCTTAATGGTTCACCTGGCCTTCAGTTAACTGCAGTTATTATCCGGTATGATCATTGAGCTGTCCAGCCTCCGTCAATCATCAGAGTTGTACCGGTGATCAGCGATGAGGCGGGTGACGATAAGAACAGGACAGCACTTGCGACATCCTTTGGAATACCAACCCGGCCCAGCACTATTTTTGACAGGACCTCATTCCTGAATTCCTCATTCAGCAGCCATTGCTCTGTGCCCGGGGTTTTGATAAAGGTCGGAGCAACGGCATTAACTGTAATATTGTACCTGCCCCATTCCACTGCAAAGCATTTTGTCAGATGTGAAATTGCGGCTTTTGTCATGCAATAGACCGATTCGGTCGGTAATGCTATGAATCCTGCCTGTGAGCTTAAATTGACAATGCGTCCGTACATTTGCCGTTTCATCAGCTCCCCGGCATGCTGACTGACGAAGAAGGTGCCCTTGAGATTTACATCAACAGTATAGTCGAAATCCTCTTCAGTTACATCTTCAACAGCATTTGGAGGTCCGATGCCGGCATTGTTCACAAGGATATCGAGCTGCCCGTACTCTTTTTTCAGGATCCCGAATGCAGCCCTTATCTCACTTGTTCTGCCAACATCCATTTGAAGGGGCAACACTCTTCTTCCCATGTCTTTTATTTCAGCGGTGAGACCATTATCCGAATCAATATCCCGCAGACCCAGGACAATATCAGCGCCCGCCTCCGCCAGGGCCAGGGCACAGGCACGTCCGATCCCCCTGGCAGCACCTGTCACCATTGCCACCTTGCCTGTCAGATCAGTAGAATAAGAGTATTCCATCAATAGAAGTTTTAGGTTAATTACTGTTTTTCACCCATTCAATCCTCAGCGGCAGCTCTATTGGGCGGCCGGCGGCCGGCCAACCAATTGCAGGTAAGATAGGAATAAAAAACCGTTTCCCGTTCGGCTGTTGCAGGGAGAACAACAGAAGGAGGCAAAGCCCGGGCTGTCAGGGCAAAGCGGGATCATTGCAGGTCCGTAGGGTAAGGATGATATAGGGAGCCAATAACTTGGCCCTACTGAACGACCTTCTTTTTGCGGTAAATTGCCTTCCATAATAAAAACAGGAAGACCCCCAGAACTGAAAAGAGAATTACAAGTCCGGACAGGAAGCCGAACCCGAATTTTGTAAGCCTTTGAAGATCAAACATAAGGATTCCGGCTATCCTTAACAGCACTGCAACCTCAGCCGCGATGAGCAGCCAGAACAACAGCTTCTTCATTATTTCCTGTGATCAGTAAACTATTATGAAAGGGTAATAAGGAGAGGGAATACGTTCTCCCCCTCCTCATTCTGCTTTATTTCCTTACGGTTGTTGTTGTCGGAGCATAAATTCCGAACGTAATGCCTGTAACCAGCCCGTTCAGAAAGCTCTGTTTTGTAGTTACGGTGTAATCGCTGGCACCTCCTGCAAGTGCTTTTGCGTCGCTTACCCCTACGGGAACGAGCCCATAGATCACATAGCTATTCCATTTTGTCACTTCTGTATTTCCCTTTGCACCTTCGCCTACAACTACAGTGTATACATAGCAGGAGGTCAACAGAAAAGAACACATAAGTGTTACTCCGAGAAGAAGCATAAATTTCTTTTTCATGTCTGGAATTTTAAAATTTAACATAGAAATAAATAGCTCATATTGAGTTGATTTTAAATTTGAATGAAATAAACTTTTCTGCTCTTGAATATGGATTGAGCGAAATTTGCATTCAACGGGATATCCCGGAAAATCATCAATTTGTCTGACCTGCCTCAAACGGATTTGAAAAACATGGGGCTTTTCATTTTACATCTTCGGGAGCTATGGCAAAGGGGACTACATTCTTCACAGGGTTTGTGCTCTTCAGGTAAGCGAATATAGCCGAAACATCGTCATCGCTTATATTGATAAAATTAACCCATGGCATAGGCGGAAGAAGTGTCCTGCTTCCTTCAAGGCCTTTGTATTTTCCCTGCTTCAGTGCTCTCTTGAAATTCTCCTCGGGCCAGTTTCCAATACCTGTCTGGTCAGATGTAAGATTAGCAGCAAAGGAGACTCCCCATGGTCCGGCGGCAGCTGTCAGATCCTCCACCAGGAGAACCCAGCCTGACTTCAGTGCCTCTTTTGCGACCTTTGGGAGGGGACGGTCGGCAGGGTAGCCGGAAAGCATAAGCCCGGCAATCAGCTCTGGCCCCTGCGGTCCCATTTTTTTGGGAGAATGGCAATCATTGCAGCCCATAGTAGTAACGAGGTATTCTCCTCTTTTCACAAGCTCTTCAGCCGGTGGGTTTTACAACCTGCGGAGCAGGTTGCCTGGCATTGTTCATGCAGCCGTACAGCATAGCCGCCGCACATGCCAGCATCAATCCTGAGTGCAAGTACATTTTTCTCATAGTACCTAAGTTATTAAGATTTTACGAAATGTAAAGAGGTAATAAATTTAAGACATATTCGGAATAAAGTCAAGTAAGGGAGAAAAAAACCATCCACCGCCCTTAACAGGCAGTGGATGGGAAATTATATAACTACTAATAACCGGCCGTGAGGATCAGCTGACCATAAAAGGCTTCTGCCGGCTCACAGCCAGCTCGTTACTGGCTAACCTTTCTTGTACCACATATACCATACCGGGCTATAATAACCTTCCGGTACTTCTGTTGAAGATTTGCTTGACTGTGCCTTTGGCGGAATTGAAACAAGAAGATCCTTGCCCGGGCTCCAGTTCACCGGTGTCATATACATGGGAAGCAGCTGTAGACTCTTTTGCCGATGTCTCAGAGCGGCGACTGTTCTCAGTATTTCGTCAGTATTTCTTCCCACGTTCATGGGATAAAAATAGATTGCCTGAATTACATTATCAGGATCGATAATAAATACACCTCTTACACTTCTTGTGGAATTTGTTTCCGGATGGATCATTCCATATAGTTTTGCAATCTTTGATGTCATCATCCCCGATCAATGGAAAGTTTATCTTCACAGTTCCCTGGTTGTTAAGGTCGAGTGATTCCAGTGATTTTTTCCACTGAAGATGAGTTTCAACAGGATCAGTCGAAAGAACTACGATCTTTACTCCCATATTATCAAGTTCCCCTGAATTGTGCCAGCTCAAGATTTCGCTTGAACAAACAGGCGTGAAATCCTGGGGATGGCTGAATAATATTTTCCATTTTCTGCCATAGTCGGAGGGAAAATTCAGTGTCCCCGTTAGTCGTTTCAGCCGTGAAGGAGGGAGCCTGCTCTCCAATCAATGGAATTCTGAAGTTCCTGTCTTCTTTGGTTTTTGAAGAAGACTTTGATGCACTCTGTGCAAAAATTTGCGTCACAGATAATGCAATAACAATCAAAAATAGAATTCTTTCTCATTTGCCCGATAATTTATAATTTTAAAATTAATTTAGACTAATTAAACGTACAATATAAAAGATTGTTCAGAGGAACCCAAAAAAAAATCAGAATTTACACCTAATTTTTGAAAATGGACACTGTAATCAATAATTAAACGGCGTTCAGGCCGGTATTGTATGGAATTGTAAAAGTGAAGCGTGTCCCTTCTCCCTGCATGGAGGAAACGGCTATGTCTCCACCGAGGAGCTGAACGTATGCCTTGCAAATTGAAAGCCCGAGTCCTGTTCCTCCGAATTGCCTGGAAACAGTCCTGTCAACCTGGTAAAACCTGTCGAAAATCTTTTCGAGACTTTCCTCTGGGATCCCTATCCCGGTATCCTTTACAAAAAACTCCAGGCTAGTCGTCCGACCGTGATATAGCCAAATTCAATATCTCCCTTCTCGGGTAAATTTTATAGAATTGTTTATAAGATTCGAAATTATCTGAATAAGCTTTGTATTATCGGTGTAGATGACTGCCTTTTCATCAGGCAATCCGGCTGACAGTGATATCGGTAAGGTTTTGCTGTTTCCCACTGAAGCCGAATTGCTCATCCAAGATTGCGCAATGACAGATTAAGATCGGTTCTGGCAAGATTTAACTTTTACCTGTCCGCTTTCAATATTGGCTACATCAACTATATCATTTATTATTGAAAAAGCTGATTGCTGCTCTGAAAGATAATTTCGGTATACTGCTGTCGTTCCGATGCATCCAGTTCAGGATCATTCAGAAGCGAGGAGAAACCAAGAATTGCATTCATCGGTGTTCTGATCTCATGAGAAACATTATGAAGGAAAGCCGTTTTAGCCTGTCGCTCTCCTCTGCCTTAAGCTTTGCAGATATAAGTTCCTGCTTCTGCTTTTTTCTTAAGTGTTATATCCTCTACCATACCTATGAAAAACTGAGCCTCGTCCCTGTTGTTCCTTACAATGCTTATAGTGGACGATCCAATTATAACTGATCCCTCCTTTCTCAGGTAGCGCTTCTCTTTTGATACACAGGTATGTCTCCGGCAATCAGCCTCATGAAGTTCACGGCATCGTCGGTAGTATCCTCAGGGTGTGAGAGTTCATTCAAAGTAATCAGTTTCAGTTCTTCCTCATTGTATCCGGTCATTGAACAGAATGACGCATTTGCCCTTATTATGCCGAAATCCTTGCCGGTTATCACCATGGGGAAGGGACTTTCCTCAAAGATCTTCCTGAACCGCATCTCGCTTTCGCGCAGTGTTTCTTCTGCCAGTTTTCTTTCTGTTATATCCCTCCCGATTGTCTGGTAATATTTTGATCCTTCTATATTGACAAGCCTTGCGCTTATCTCAATGGGAAAAACGGTATCGTCCCTTCTCCTGTGAATAGTTTCAAATGTGGAGGATCCCGTCCCATTTACTGTTTCCATCTGCCCTGGAATATCGGAGAAGGTCTCCGGAGCCTGTATGCTCATAAGGCTAATCCCAAGCATTTCTATGCGCGGGAACATATACGTTTCCAGCGCCCTGTCATTTACCTCTTCTATTTTAAGGTTGCTGTCGAGCAGGAAAATAATATCGTTGGCAAACTTAAGTATATAGTCAAAATGTTTGAAAAGCGCCAGTCTGTCGAGCTCAGCCTCATATCTTTCACGATAGAAAACAACTCTCTGGTTCCACATCAAAAATCCCATGAAAAGTCCGATAGCGGCGATAAAAAGGACCAATATTGTCACCATAAGCCTCATCTGGCTCTTAAGTACTGCAAAGACCTCTTCACGGTCAATTTTTGAGATCATGTACCATTGTGTGCCGGGAATTTTTTTCATAGCTGCAACTACCCTTATATTTCTGTAATCTACGGCATCCAGCGTCCCTTTTATTCCCCTGAAGGCCATTGCAGCAGGCAGCTTATCGTCAGTAGCCTCCTTGTTCAGCACAAGTCCTGTATCTTTCAGATCACGTGGTTCATTCATATAAACAACCTGCCCCCCCTCCTTCCTTACAAGAACCGATTCGGCACTTTTGCTTGATGTCGGCCACAATTTAAGCAAGGGATAGAGGACCTTATCAGGGTCGATCCTGAGGATCAGGAAACCCCTAATTAGGGTATCGCTGATTTTTCTGTCGGTCAGGGGCACAACCAGGCCAAGATTAGCAAAGTCCAGCTTTGTGCCGGTTGAGAGGTCTGTCAGCACAACCTGCCCGTTTCTTGCTATATCCTGCAATTCCTGTTTCATGTCAGCTCCCACCAGGCTGTCTGTTACAGGAAATGAGAACCGCACCCTGCCCTGCCTGTCAGCAATCATGGCACTTCTGTAGTCATAGTTTTCAGTGAGCGATTTCATTATCTGGCTTATCATCCCGTCCCTCACCATAACGGGACTGCTGTCGAGTATTGCAGACATCCTCCCGACAAGCATAATGTTATCGCCTATGAACCTTCCGTCAGCCAGCCTTTCAAAGCGCCACTGCGTGATCTGTCGGATCTTCAGGTCAGAGATTGCCGAGAGTTCCTGAAGCTTCTCTGCAAGAAGGCTCTCCTTCTCGTATTTGTAGTAAATAACGCCGGTTATGGCGGCACTGAGGGTGATAACGGCAAAAAGAATAACCAGCGGCCAGGATGTAGGTGGTTTTTGAACTTGCTGCGTCATTCTTTTTCCTTATATTAATTTTCAACCGCTATGCTCCGGAGTTCCTCAATGGGGAAATGTTTTACAAAGATCGTAAAGTCCCTGTCATTCCGGCCTTTTACCGGATTTTATCAATACGGATGATAAGACGGATATCAGTAAAATAGAAATTATAATTATAAGTGAGAGCATTATGTGGATTTCGATGCCGAAGATCTCAGCCAGCATTTTCAATCCCACGAAAATCAGTACAAATGCAAGCCCTGTCTTCAGGTAACGGAAAAATCCCATTATTCCTGCTATTGCAAAATACAGGGACCGCAGCCCAAGTATGGCAAAGATGTTGGATGTGTAAACAATGAAGGTATCCTTGCTTATCGCAATGATTGCGGGTATGCTGTCGACTGCAAATATCAGGTCGGAAGTTTCTATTATTACGAGAACGAGAAAGAGGGGTGTGGCATACAGCTTCCTGTTCTGCATGACGAATAAGCGGTCTTTGTGAAGGCTTTCGGTGACGGGCAAAAATTTTCTGAAAAACCTTATCACCGGGTTCTTTTCAGGATCCTCAGGACCCTCTTTCTGAAGCAGCATCCTGCCGCCTGTAAAGACAAGGAAGGCCCCGAATATCAGAACGACCCACTGAAATCGGTTAATAAGCGCCACCCCTGCAAAGATAAAAACTGCCCTCATAACAAGGGCTCCCAGGATTCCCCAGAAGAGTATTTTATGCTGGTATGAACCGTCTACCTTGAAATATGAAAAGATCAGGATGAACACGAAGATATTGTCGACACTCAGGGAATATTCGATTACATAGCCCGTCAGGAACTCGAGTGCCTTTGTCTTCCCTGCCACAGGGTCGGTATAGATGAACCTGGGGATGCAAACGCTGAACAGCAATGCGAGCGATATCCAGACTATGCTCCAGATGATTGCCTCCCTGAGAGGAACCTTATGGGTCCTTTTGTGAAAAACACCAAGGTCGAGGGCCAGCATCACAAAAATAAATACATGGAATCCGATCCAGAAGTAAACGCTTATTCCCATTTTGACACAATAAGATTGCAAACTTATAAAAATTCTGCATACCATGAGGTATCAACCATGTACAGAGACAGCTTGGATAAGTATCTGTATCATTTGTCACCGGGGCGAAAGAAGCATCTTAGAGGCCTTGAATATTTTTCCGAAATGTCGGGTATTCCGTTGTCATTTATGTCCTTCATCGAGCCAAAAAAGCTTATCAGGGCCTGCCACTCCTTCCCCTCCTGAACCCCGGGCATGGTTTCATCCATATCTATAACAGCCTTCCTCATATCGGTAACCCTGATCCCCGCTGAGTCCTTCGGAACCACATTTATCAATCCATGGGTTTCCTTCCTGATTATGCCTATGAATTCAAGCATGTATGAATTTGCTGCCACTGAGTAAAGAGTCTTATTGCGCCTGTCAAAGTCAACATTTCTCATCTCTCCGCCGGAACGGATAATTTCAATTTTGCGGATCTTCCTCAGAAATCTTTTTCCGGGGTCGCACTCTACACGTATACCTGAATAATAGCAATAATTATCGGGGCTCGACTTGTATGCGACCTGCAACACCTCCAGGATATTCTTAAGCTCCCTCCCTGTGAAGTACAATCTTGCGAGCGGGTAGCCTGGGACACTATCGGTCCCCGAACCCAGGGGAGTGATCCTGAAAATATCCGGAGCCGTCTGGACCCCGGGAAGTATCCTGTCAAAAAGCATACCGGCGGCTATAATGCTTACATCAGCTCCACCCCTGCTACGGCTGTTCACGAAATAATGGATAGCATCTGCCACCAGAGGCCCGAGATTGCTGTCCTCGTAATTCCCGGCATCATTGCCCTCAACTATAAATCCTGCCTCGGCAACCGGCTTCCGGTATGAGAGTCCCAGCGGAGAGAGTATCGCCGAAGAGACCAGTTCCTTCTGCTTATCTATCATCTGATCTATCGTGCCATCTGCAATTACGGTGTCATCGACCGGTATCAGCCTGTAATCGTCAACTGTAACTTTTCCATCCTTACAGAGCAGTGAGATGCGACCGACAGACATTCCGAACGAACCTGTCTGAACGATTGGCACACCGTTTATGATCAATGGCTTCGCCAGCACTGTATGGGAATGTCCTCCCACAATCAGGCTAATCCCTTTAACCTTCCTTGCCAGCTCGGCATCTTCTCCGCCCCATTCCCCGTTCTTCTCCCTTGTAATCCCCGAGTGAGAAATGCAGATGATTATACTGCACCCTGCATCCCGGAGTTCCCTGACCATCTTTCCTGCAGCCGCTGACTGCCTTGAAAAGGTTACCGGAAATGCCCTGGGTGCAAAGTGATCGGCTTCCCTGCCAAGGATTGAGAACAGTCCTATCCTGACCCCGTTTTTTTCTAAAATGAGCTTCCGGCTTATTATGTCGCAGGCAACCAGCCTCTCCAGGGCGTTGTCAGAGCTGTCGCTTGTGCTGAAAACCATATTGCTCTGCAGCAGGTGCGGGATCCCTCCCCCGGAGGCTGACTTTCCAATTACTTCTGCAAGCCAGCCGGGGCCAAAATCGAACTCATGGTTTCCAAGGCCCAGAACATCATAGCCCATTTGCTTCATCAGCCTCAGCTGAAAGCCCGTTTCGGGTTCCTGCCATGAGAAAAGTGTTCCCATCATAAAATCACCGGCGTCAAGTACAAGGGTTTTGTCGCCATTGATCTTCCTTTCCGCAGCAATGATGCCGGCTATCCTGGAAAAGCCGCCAACTGTGCTGTCATCACCTGGAGTCATCGGAGTATAGGATGATTCAGGGGCAAAGCCCGTCAGTCGTGAATGAAGATCATTTGTATGAAGTATTATTATCCTCTTCTGATCCTGAGCCTGTGATTGTACACCGGATAATGACATCAGGAGCAGCAGTACTATAAAAATTCTTTTCATATGGCGGAAGGTGGATAAACTTTAATACCCGCAAACTTAAGAATCTGCATCGGATTTGTTCATGATCTTTTCAACTATTTCCTTCTGGATGGCCTCTGCTACTACAAAAGTGCTTCCCCCGATGAATATCAGATCTGAAGCTGCTGCATTCTCCCTGGCCTTCGCCAGGGCAGATTTAACATCCGGAAAACACTGGCCTGAAAGTCCGAACCTGGCAGCTTCAGTCTTCAGGATAACCTCGTCGAGCGCCCTCGGAACAGCGGCCCTGGTGAAATAATATCTGGCACCTGACGGGAAGAGCGGCAGCACGGAACCCAGATCCTTGTCATTCACAAATCCCAATACAATGTGAAGTTCCGACCTGGGGATCCTTGTCAGCTGTGCCGTCACATATTCCAGCCCCTCCCTGTTGTGCGCAGTGTCACATATTGTGAGCGGCATGGTGCCGATTATCTGCCACCGGCCGGCAAGCCCCGTATTTGAAATTACATTCCTTATCCCCTCAGAAATATTCGCATCACTGATTCTGAAGATCGTTCTCAGCTTTTCAATGCTGCAGAAAACAGCCTGAAGGTTGCGCGACTGATAATCACCGCAGAGGGGGATCAGCCCCTCATAGATCTTTCGGCTGCGCAGATCTGTTACCTCATATTTTCTTGTTGCTGATGTAATATCCGGTTCACCGAGGCTGCAAAGAAAAAGTGAATCGGCAAAATTAACCGGAGATCCGGAAGATGAAGCATGGGAAATAAAGATCTCCTTAACGGCCTGCTGCGTTTCACTTATAACAACAGGTACCGATTCTTTTAATAATACCTGCCTTCTCCGCTGCAATCTTTTCCGGCGTATCACCAAGCAGATCCATATGATCATGCCCGATATTGGTGATAACCGACAATACCGGAGTAATGATGTTTGTCGAATCCAGCCTTCCGCCGAGTCCTACTTCAATGACGGCAACGTCCACACCACTTTCGGCAAAATAGTCTGAATGCCATGGCTACAGTCATCTCAAAAAATGAGGGCTTCATCTCTTCAAAATCTGTCTATGGCTTTCGACAAAATCCACGACTTTATCTTCCCGGATCATCTCCCCGTTCACCCTGATTCTTTCACGGAAATCCTTCAGATGAGGAGAGGTATACAGCCCTGTCTTGTAACCGGCTTCCTGAAGTACGGAAGCAATCATATGAGAAACCGAACCCTTTCCATTTGTCCCTGTTATGTGAATAGTATGATATTTCCTGTGCGGATTCCGAAGTAACTGTCGAGGGCGAGTGATTTCTCAGATCACCCTTATATGCAGCTTTGCCAATCCTCTGATATGCAGGCAACCGGCTGAAGAAAAATTCAAGTGTTTGTCTGTAGGTCATGAGAAGTGTCTGATGCATATTTCCCCTGCAATATTAACAAACTTAATTCTCAGATAATAATATATACCTTAATTTAGTTACTTTTGCATTTCAGTACATGACATGGATATCCTGAGATGCATATTGCTGATTATTAATTTATTAAGATGAGAAGGAAACACAACAAGAAACTTTTTATAATCGATACAAATGTTCTTCTTCACGATTTTAAATGTATTTACAATTTTGAGGAGAATGATATAATAATTCCTATCGTTGTGCTGGAGGAACTTGACAAATTCAAAAGAGGAAATGATCTTATAAACTTTCATGCAAGGGAATTCACGAGGGAACTTGACAAACTCTCCGGTGATATGCTTCTCACTGCTAATATTCCTCTCGGTGAGAACCTGGGCAACATGCATATAGAAACCGGCAAGGATTTTTCAGAGAAAGTAAACCAGTCATTTCCTGAAAGAACTGCAGATCACAGGATTCTTGCCATTGCAGAGTGGGTATGCAGCACCAACAAGGACAAGACGGTCGTTCTCATTACCAAGGATATAAACCTCAGGATGAAGGCCAAATCGCTTGGGATTATGGCTCAGGATTATGAGAATGACAAGGTTGCCAATATTGATGATCTGTATAAGGGAATACGTTGCTGGAAGGAGTAAATCAGGAGTGCTATAAGTAAACTTTATGAAATTACCCGATGGAGTTAGCTCTACCGAATTCAATATTGAAGTCAAACCTCTCGGGCCACCAGTTTTATATTATGAAAAATAACGGTTCAAGTGCCCTTGCCCATTATAATCCTGTGAATAAAATGATGAACAGGGTTATTAAGCAAACCACCTATGGCATTGATCCGAGAAATGCAGAGCAGACATTTGCCATTGAAGCTCTGTCCAATCCCGATATACAGCTTGTTTCGCTTACCGGAAAGGCCGGAACAGGAAAAACGCTTCTTGCTCTTGCTGCAGCACTTTCGCAGCATAAAAGATACAAGCAGATTTTCCTTGCCCGTCCGATAGTGCCGCTTGCCAACAGGGATCTTGGGTTCCTCCCCGGCGACCTGAAGGAAAAAATGGATCCGTATATGCAGCCCCTGTATGATAATCTCACGGTTATAAAGCACAAATTCAGCCATCAGAGTCCTGAATTCCTGAGAATTAACGATATGATGAAGGAGGACAAGCTTGTGATTACTCCCCTGGCATATATCAGAGGCCGAAGCCTTTCAAGTATTTTTTTTATTGTTGACGAGGCTCAGAATCTCACACCTCATGAAATAAAAACTATTATAACCAGGGCAGGGTGAAGGCACCAAGATGGTCTTTACAGGAGATATTGAGCAGATCGATTCGCCCTATCTCGATATTGCATCAAACGGACTGAGCTATCTTTCTGATAAAATGAAGGACCAGGATATTTTTGCACATGTAAACCTTGTTAAGGGTGAGAGGAGCTTCCTTGCAGAACTTGCAAGTAAATTATTATAAGACGAAAATATAATTAGAAGTAAAAACCGATAAGCCAATAATGAAAAATATTACAGGCAACCGTGCTGATCATTTACTGCTGGCAACTATCCAGTTCCGTCGCAGAGACCAGGCTAAATAAGTCAAAAAAGCAAAAAATCCGGAGGCCTGAAACAGATTGAGCTTTTTAACGGGAAAGACCTTGGAAACTGGATATTCTACCTTAAAGACAAATCAGTTGATCCGGCATCTGTTTTTAAGGCAGAGACGGGTTATTCATATCCGGGTGACCCTTTCGGATATATGAGAACAAAGAAGATTCTACTCAGATTATGGGTTCATGTGGAATGGCGATGGCCGTCAGAGGCCACAAACTCCGGTGTTTTTGTACATGCCCATGCACCGGATACAATATGGCTTAAGATGCGTGGAATGCCAGCTGATGGCTGGCAATGCGGGAGATTTCGTCTGCATGAACGGTAGCAGATATGAACGAGAGGAGCGACAAATCCACTCCCATAGTGAGAAAGTTGGCTCCTTCGTCAGAAAAGCAAGCCGGGTGAATGGAACACAATGGAAGTGGATCTGCAACGGAATACAATTGAGGTTTATGTGAACGGAGTCCTTCAGAACCAGGGAACAAAGTTTCAGTGAGCAGCGGCAGCATATGTCTTCAAAGCGAAGGAAGTGATATCGAATTCAGGAATGTATTTCTCACCAGCTCAATTACAGAAAAAAGAGACTCATTGACAGGGCCTTCTTTCCTATCCGACTGAAGATCAATCCGCTTTCTCCAGGCACCGGCATGGAAACCTGTTTTCAACCAGCGGAGCCCTGTGCGCTGAAGGCTTTAAGCGGCAGGGTTGTTAAATTTCTTTTCAAGCAGTTATCTGGGAACAAAAATGGATAAAGTCAGGAAAAAAGTAGCATTTCATACTCTTGGATGCAAATTGAATTTTGCCGAAACTTCCACAATATCAAGATCATTCCCGGCAGATAGATTTGAAAGTGTTCCTGCCGGTTCAGCCGCCGATATTTATGTTATAAATACATGCTCTGTTACAGATGCTGCCGACAGGAAGTGCAGGCAGGCCATCAGGAAATTCATCACGCAGTCACCCGGGGCTTTTATTGCTGTTGTCGGCTGCTATGCCCAGCTCAAGCCCCAGGAAATCTCCTCAATTCCCGGGGGTTGATCTTGTTCTCGGAACAGGCGAAAAATTTGATATCTCCCGGTATATTGAAGACGCTGGCAAAAAATCAGTTCCTGAGGTACATTCATGCGGAAGCGGCTTTGATATTGGCTTTAACGGGTCATTCTCACTGGGAGACAGAACCCGTTCCTTCCTGAAAGTACAGGATGGATGCGACTACGGATGCTCCTACTGCACCATTCCCATGGCCCGGGGGAGAAGCCGGAATGCAGGAATCGCCGCGCTTGTAAAGGAAGCAGAAAGCATAGCAGAGAGAGGAGTCAGGGAGATAGTTCTGACGGGTGTAAATATCGGGGATTTTGGTAAATCAACCGGAGAATCGTTTGCCATGCTTCTTGCAGAGCTTGTTAAGGTCGCCGGAATTGAAAGATACCGGATTTCTTCAATCGAGCCCAACCTGCTGACCGATGAAATTATAGAAATGGCCGCCGCAAGTGAAAAGATCCTTCCTCATTTTCATATTCCCCTTCAAAGCGGCTCTGACAAAATTCTCGGGCTGATGAGAAGAAGATACACCCGGACATGTTTTCGGCGACAGGATAAGTATGATAAGGAAGCTGATCCCTTATGCAGGAATCGGAGCAGATGTAATTGTGGGTTTCCCGGGGGAGGAGCAGAATGACTTTGAAGATACATTCGCCTTTCTCAATGCCCTGCCCCTTTCCTATCTTCATGTTTTACATTTTCCGAAAGACCAGGAACCGTGGCAGAAAAACTTACGGGCAAAGTCTCTCCTGGCGAAAAAGCTGCAAGGAGCAGAAGCCTGATATGACTTTCGGAAAGTAAATCCATGGAATTCTAGTCAATTGAATATTGGGCAAACTACCGATGTCCTGTTTGAGAATACACGTATCGACGACCTATTTCAGGCTTTTCATCAAATTACATTAAGGTTGAATACCCCTGGAGTCAAGGGTTTGCCGGACAAGTGAAAAAAGTAAATTATACACGGCATTTCCCCACCGGAAGGATCAGGCTGAACTAACAGAATAAAGTAATGGATCTAATAAAATATTTGCAGGGAAATTGAAAAAGCAGCCAGGCGAAGCCGGCAATTTCATAAGGAAGGAGCCAGGATTTTGATATAAGCTGTGCCGAAAGGAAAGGGCTGAATGATTTTGTCAGCTATGTTGACAAGGGAGCAGAAAAGCTTCTTGTTGAAAGATCTCCCTGCTATTACTTCCGAAGCGGGCTTTATAACGGAAGAAGGGACATCAACAAAGGTGGCAGTTCGATATTGCTGGGTCATTGACCCACTTGACGGAACTACTAATTTCCTTCATGGATTTTATCCATACGCGGTAAGCATCGGACTGAAGGACAATGATGATGTGGTGGCAGGGGTTGTATATGAAATTGGCAAAAATGAAACTTTTACAGCATGGAAAGACGGTGGGCGCATGGCTTAACGGGAAACCTGTACAAGTTTCAGAAGTCGCCACACTGGCAGACAGCCTTATAGCTACGGGGCTTCCCTATACTGATTTTCATCGGCTTGATTCATATATGGAAAGCCTTACCTATCTGTGCAGACACTCGCTGGGAATAAGAAGGCTGGGGTCTGCAGCCACCGATCTGGCATATGTAGCCTGCGGCAGGTTTGAGGGCTTTTATGAATACGGACTTCACCCCTGGGATATAGCAGCAGGAATGCTGCTGGTAAGAGAGGCAGGCGGTCGTGTAAGTGATTTCTCTGGTACTGAGAATAATCTAAGGGGAGACGAAATTGTTGCATCCTCATGGCTGATTTTTAGGGAATTCCTTGATAGTGTAAACAGGTTTATACATAAATAAAAGTACCGCGTACCTGATGGGTGCAATTGGATTTTATATTTTTTACGGACTCAACTGGGTAATTACACTTTTGCCTCTTTCGGTACTATATCTCTTTGCCGATTTCCTTTTCCTGGTTCTTTATTACTTTCCTTCGTACAGGAGGAAAAGTTGTAGCTGAAAATCTGAAGAATTCATTTCCTGAAAAAAGTGATGAGGAGCTTAAAAGCATTGAGAAAAAATTCTATCGCCATCTGGCTGATCTTTTCATTGAAATTCTTAAGCTTACCCATATGAGCAAGGAGGAATCCCTTTCCCGCATGAAATTAAAAATTGTGAACTGCTTGAACGGTTGTATGATGAAGGACGCGATGTTATTGCCGTGATCGGGCACTTTAATAACTGGGAATGGCTCAAGAGCCTTATATTTCATACAAGGTATCAGACAGTTTCAATTTATAAGCCACTGGCAATAAGCATTTCGACAAATTCCTCCTCGGACCTGAGGAACAGGGAAGGAATGATCCTTACTCCCATGTCTCTTATTGTTAGAGAGATCACTGAAGCCAGAAAAGCCGGAAGGCAAGCGATCTACTCATTTATTACTGATCAGACACCTCCACTGGAAGATATCAGATACTGGACCAAATTTCTTAATCAGGATACCCCTGTATATCTCGGGGTGGAAAAGATTGCTTCAAAATATGACATGGCAGTGGTGTTTTTCAATGTACACAAGATAAGAAGAGGCTACTATAATATACAGTTGAGCTTCTTTTTGAGCATTCGGCAGGATTGCCGGAGCATGTCATCACTGACAGTCATGTCAGGAAGCTTGAGGAGATTATAAGGGAAAAGCCTGAGTACTGGATATGGAGTCATCGACGCTGGAAGTATAAAGAAACTGCCGGAAATGACAGAAGACAGCCATTGTGATACTGAACTGGAATGGTTTCGGATATCTGAGGATGTTCCTGGGAACAGTTTTAAGGTTTCAGCATAATGACGATACCGGGTCTGTGTTGCAGATAACGGATCAACTGACGGATCGGCTGAATGGGTAGCAGAAACATTCAAGATGGTGAGGCTTATACGGCTTTGACAGGAACTACGGGTTCGCAGGAGGGCTATAACAGGGCATTGGACAGATCGATTCAGAATATGTTGTACTGATCAATACAGCGATATTGAAGTCACGGAGGGCTGGCTGGATCCTCTTGCCGCATTATATGGATGCAAATCCCTGGATGCGGCAGCCTGCCAGCCCAAGATTCTCTCTTATTACAACAAAGATTTTTTTGAACATGCAGGGGCGGCAGGCGGATTCATCGACAAGTATGGTTATCCCTTTTGCCGTGGCAGGATTCTTGAACAGGGCAGAAAGGGATGAAGGACAGTATAACAATCAGTCTGATATTTTCTGGAGCAGCGGGGCCTGCATGATAGTCCGCAGGGATATGTGGATAAAATGCGGCGGATTTGACTCCGATTTCTTTGCTCATATGGAGGAGATCGATCTCTGCTGGAGATTCAGCAAGGCTGGCTACGTATCGTTTTCGTTCCCGGATTCAAGTGTCTATCATATAGGCGGCGGATCACTTCAGTACGATTCTCCGTTCAAAATTTCCTTAACTTCAGGAATAGCCTGTATATGCTTTATAAGAATCTTCCTGGTGACAGACTCTCCCTGGTCATGTTTATCAGGAAAGTCATGGATGGACTTGCTGCCACTGTGTTTCTTGGCCAGGGCAAATTCAGCTATTTCAGTGCCGTATTCAGGGCTCATCTCAGCTACTACAAAGTCTGGGGGAAAGCTCAGGGAGAAAAGGGAAGCCGTCAAGAGACTTGGCGATGATCATGCTCGATGAACTTATAATGAACAAGAGTATTGTTTTTGAGTTTTATGTTAAAGGCATAAAAACCTACAGCCGCCTTAAACGTAAATAGTAATAAAATGAAAAGATCCCAGATGATTATATTCTTCTCAATCGTTCTTACAATTTATCCACTTGTAAATATTTATATCTTTTTAAAGGATACAGGGCATTGCCTGTCGCTGCAGGAAAACAGGCTGTACTATGCCCTTGTATTCTTCATACTTGCGCCGTGTTCATTGCTGCAAAATTTCTTGAATCGAGGCATTCTTCAGTTATCACGGATATACTTGAATATCATCGGAGGCTTCTGGCTTGCATTCATGCTTTACGGTTTCATGTTTTTCCTGGTTTCTGATATCCTTCTGGCTTAGTTTTAAGATTTCCGGATTGTCAGCGGGGATAATATCCTGATGTTCAGGAAATGGTCATTGTTGTGATTCTTTTGCACTGCCGCCCTCCTTATAGCAGGAGGTTTCATAAATGCTGTATTACCTGTTGTGAAGAAGTATGACATCACAATCAACAAGTCTGCGGGAGAAGTAAAAAGCCTGAGGATAGCTGCAGTATCGGATATTCATCTTGGAAGCATAATCAGAAAAAGAAGCATGAAAAAGCTGTCATCGATGCTAAGTGACCTGCATCCCGATCTTGTCCTGCTCCTTGGCGATATTGTGGATGGCGAGACTAGGACCTGTGCTCAGGGGGGATCTTCTTCAATACTTTACCTCCCCCCGTGCAGGGATGGACTGCTTGCCATAACGGGCAATCACGAATTCATTGGCGGAGCCGGAAGGACAATTCCATATGTGGAGAGCAAGGGAATCACGGATACTGAAGGATGAGATTGTCACTACTCGAAGGAGGCATACAAGTAATTGGCAGGATAGACAGGGATTCGTTCCGGTTTTACAGGAAGGAAAGAATGCCACTTGATTCACTTATGGCAAAAGTCGATATCCAGACCTGTTATTCTGCTTGATCACCAGCCCTTTCATCTCGAAGAAAGCTGCCGCCATGGGGGTGGATCTGCAGCTCTCAGGCCATACGCATAATGGCCAGATGTGGCCACTGAATCATGTAACTGCAATGATATACGAATTAAGCTATGGCTACCTGAAAAAGGGCAATACGCATTTTATAGTTTCCTCCGGATTTGGGCTGTGGGGCCCGAGGGTCAGGTCGGGCAGCAGGTCAGAAGTGCTCCTTATAAATATTACATTTGCAGAGCCCCATCCAGCTGACTGACCTGTCAAAGAAGCCTGTAGATCTTTTCAAGTCCCATTCCGCGCGATCCCTTGATCAGTATCGTTTCTCCCTTTAGTGGCTCTTTTTTCAGAAATTCGGCCAGCTCACCGGCATCCTGAAACACGGGGAATCCCGAATTTTCCGAAAAATTCCTGAAATTAACCCCGACGAGGAATACCTTTCTAATGCCATGCAGACCTGAGATATTCAATAACCTTAAGATGCTCCTCCCTGCTTTTGTCTCCCAGTTCAAGCATATCGCCCAGGATTACACATTTCGATTCAGCCCCTGGTCTCTGAAAACGATTTAAGTGCCAGCTGCATGCTTGCCGGGT
This sequence comes from uncultured Bacteroidales bacterium, assembly GCA_963756885.1. Classification (GTDB taxonomy): domain Bacteria; phylum Bacteroidota; class Bacteroidia; order Bacteroidales; family VadinHA17; genus LD21. The sequence goes on along the minus strand of CAVWPG010000016.1, from coordinate 445,921 downwards.
TTGCATTGTATGAATCGCAAATAAGTGTATTATGGTCACTCTTTATAACCTGTGACCTGTTATTGGCCGGCAGGTAGCTTTCCACCGCTTCGCAAATATCCCCTATTGCTACATCGAAGAAAAGTCCGATGGCGACGGCAGTTTTCACATTCTCCAGGTTATAGCTGCCGAACAGATTTGTATCAAGGCTAAATGTCTTGTGCTGGTATGAAACTGCCACCCTTAAGATTCATTCCCGAATCAAGCTTATTGATAATCAGCTCAATCCCAGTAGGATCCGACAAAGGGATTGCCCTGTTTATTATCCGGAATATTTTTTCTGCAAGAAGTGGATTTTTGTCGTTGTAAAAAGCAATACCGTTTACCTTGCGAAGATATTCATACAGCTCGGTTTTAGCCCTTACAACACCGTCAAGGGAACCGAATCCCTCAATGTGGGCTGTCCCTATATTTGTAATTATACCGTAATCGGGTTTTGCGATGAGGCATAATGTACGGATCTCGCCGATATGGTTTGCCCCCATTTCGACTATCATCATTTCAGTATCCTCTGGGGCCGAGAGTATAGTGAGAGGAACGCCTATATGATTATTCAGGTTCCCCCTTGTAAAGTGCACCCTGTGCTTTTTGGCCAGGACTGCAGCAAGCAGTTCCTTTGTAGTTGTCTTTCCGTTCGTTCCTGTAATTGCAATAACGGGTATATTCAGGTCTTTCCTGTAATGCGAAGCCAGCGCCTGCAGCTCAAGCAGACAGTCATCGACGAGTATTGTCTTCTCGGTCTCAAAGAGCGGATCATCGACAATCGCTACGGAAGCTCCCCTGGCCAGTGCGTCGGCGGCATACTTGTTGCCGTTGTAGGTTTCGCCCCACAATGCAAAGAAGATCTCTCCGGGTTGAACGGTTCTGGAATCTGTGGCTACGCCTTTTGAATCCTTGAATAGCTGGTACAGAAGTTCTGTTTTCATGTTGTAAAAAAATGCCTCATTATGGTTTCATAATGAGGCTTTTATTTTTGATAAAGTTAATAACCTGTTACAAGCCGGAAGGACTTCCGACCCTGATCATTGCACACCTGAATCCCAGATCGTCGCGTGAGCTTTCCTGGTCAAGGAACCTCCTTGTGGAGGGATTGAGCCAATATGCCCTGTCTTTCCATGAACCGCCCTTATATACCCTTGCATTGTCATTAATAAGGGTGACTAAATCGCTGTTCTGCTTTGATTCATCCTGGGCATACATTCTTTGTGAGCCTTTCTTGTTATCCTCAGTAGTCCAGTCTGCTCCCTCGGGTATGGCTGACTGCAGGTCACCGTCCCTGTAGTTCCTGTAATCGCCTTTCTGATAATTATACCTGTTGGCAACATCAATATCACTAACGGTGTCCACGATAAGGCGGCCAAGCTTGTCTTTGGCAACGACTGCCCCATTTGCATCCCTGCGGAGGTCTGTATAAACGTTGCCCCTGAAGGGGTTGAAGCCATCGACATCTTCGCTTGTAAGGGGACGATATACATCCTGCACCCATTCATTAACGTTTCCTGCCATGCAGTAAAGTCCATAGTCATTCGGCCAGTAGGATTTAACGTCGGTGGTTATGCTTCCATTATCGTTCAGGCTTCCTGCCACTCCCATCATATCTCCTCTTCCGCGTACAAAATTGGCCATCATCTCACCCCTGTGCTTCGATGAGGCATTCCTTACATTGTGCCCGTCCCACGGATATATTCTTCTTTCATAAATTCTCTCCTCATAGGTATTCCCTCTCAGGGCATATGCTGCAAATTCCCATTCTGCTTCCGTTGGCAGCCTGTAAGAAGGAAGAAGCACTCCGTCTTCAAAGGTTGTGCGCCTTTCGGTCTGATTGGGATTAAGGCTTTCGCGAAGCTGGTTTACAACACCTTCGTATTGGCCTGCCAGATAAGCTTCTGTATTGAAGTTCTTCTCATTCAACTGGTTAGGATCCGGATTCAATTCGCCCTCATCGATGAGTATCTGCTCGTTGACCCTGTCGGTCCTCCATAGGCAGTAATCATTGGCTTTAACCCAGCTTACACCAACAACAGGATAATTATTATAAGAAGGATGCCTGAAATAGTACTGAACATAGGGATCATTGAACCCCATCGGACTTCTCCAGACAAGCGTATCGGGAAGAGCTCTCTTGAAAACTTCGGGATAATCCTTATAAACCCTGCGCAGCCAGAAAAGATATTCGCGGTAATCGACATTCCTCACTTCAGTCTCATCCATATAAAATGAAGATACAGTGACTGTTCTGGGAGTATTATTCCAGTCGTACATAACATCCTGCTGTACCTGTCCCATAGTAAAGCGGCCTCCCTCTATAAGCACAAGGCCGGGACCCGTTTTTTGTTCGGCTCCAAGAGCTACCTCAAATCCGCCATTGTCGGGGTCATTGTACTTCCAGCCTGTCGTGGAAGAAACATCTGACTCACCCTTTCGCTTTGAAGAACACGCAGCAAGGAAAAGCAAAGCGACTAAAATAACCGGAAAGGCTCTGAATTTATACATAACTCCTTTAGTTTTATGGCTTTTATGAATTCTCAAATATAATAATTATAACCAAAACACTTTTACAAACCTCAAATATAACTACATTTTAGGTAAATTTATTGTTTTGATAACTTTTCTTTTTTCAACATTAGTCAAAATAAAAACGAGCCCAACCTCGTGGAGAAGCGACAATGGAAGGAGCTTATTTCCCGAGAGGGCATTGAACTGGTAATTGTAATATACTGTTACAAGGCTGAAATTAAATGCGAACCCTGACTGGATATTCAGATTGCCTCCGTTGTCGGAAAAAAGTATCGCGTTCAGTGCCAGGTGGCTTGCCTCCAGCGAGGCACCGGCGCCGGCAGAGAAGTAGCTTCCCTGGATCACGGCCAGCAAAAGGGGTTCTGCCCTAAGGCTCCCCGCCGCATTAAGGCCCAGGTCTGCCGAGAGATTCAGTGTATACCTCCTCCTCAGGCTCTCCGTCGACACAGCGGAGGATGAAAGCTCAGGTTCAGCAAGATGGTTCACTGCCAAGCCCCCGGCAAATTTTCCCGAGGTGAACCAAAGGCCCGCTCCAACATCAAAAACCGTCCTTCCCCTTGCATCGAGTACTTCAGAGGAGGGGAGCACAGCTCCTCCCACAGGGTCGATCTGATCGGGAAGAACGGCATTCCCGAAATTATATCCCCTGTGCAGGACAGAGGCAGTGAGCCCTGCATTGATGAACAGATCTTTTCCGGCCTGCAGAAAATATGCATATGATAAGCCTCCCCTGATGTCGTTTATTATACCCCCCAGATGATCGTCAGAAAGATACAATCCTGTTCCCCCGTGCAGACTGCCGGCATATGAATCCCATGAAAGATAAAACGAATTGAGGTCATAGCTGTTACCGGGATAGAAGTTCAGGTATGAAAGCCTCAGAACGCCATCTGACTCGCTTCCCGACAATGCGGGATTATTCATCAGCAGCATCTGGTAATACGGGCCCGAACGGATCCCCTGTGCACCTGCAAGCAGGGAGGTGCCGGTAATGATTATCAGGAATATAACAGGTTTTCGAAGCATAGGCCAGAAACTGCAATATCAACGTTACGATGCCGTTATTATTATAATCCGCAACAGCATACAAAAAAACACAATTAGTTCGCAAACAAAAAGCACATTTCTATCTTTGTCGCAATTGATGACCAGATTTTTAAAAATACTGATTTTCCTGCTGTTCCTGCTGCCTTCCGGACTTTTATGCCAGATACCGGCAGAAAGCTCTGTTCTTTCGGGAGGCAAATGGTTCAGGATTGCAGTTACAGCCGATGGAATTTACAGGATTGATTACTCCCGGCTCAGGGATCTCGGTCTTGAAAATCCGTCAAACCCCAGGATCTACGGAAACAACTTCGGGCAACTCTCCTACTTTAACAGCGATCCGAAGCCCGATGACCTGCAGGAAATGGCTGTCTATATTTCGGGTAACGACAATATACTAAATGAAGGGGAATATCTCCTGTTCTTTGCAAGGGGCACAGGCCGGTGGATTTACGACAGGGAAGCGGGTGATTTCAGCTACCGCAGCCACAACTATTCCGACACCGCTTATTATTTTATTACCTCGGCTCCCGGGCCGGGGAAAAGGATTCTGACAGAAAGCCCTCCCTCCCGGGCTGCAGATTATTTTTCAGCAGAATCAGATGCTCTTTTTTTTTACCAGAAAGATCAGGTTAATCTGATCAAATCGGGCAGGGAATGGTTTCAGAGAATCTCAGACCTTACAATTGATCCTGGCTTTACTTCTCTCAATACAGGGGAAGGGATCAGATACGAGCTTCGGGTTGCCGCACGGGCATCCACCGGCACCGCATTCGACCTTTACGAGGGCTCCGTTCACAGGAAGAATGTCAGCGTGGCCCCTGTCAATCTTTACAACACAACCGGAACCTATGCTGAAATAACTGATTCATCAGGAACTGCCTGGCTCTCATCCGGATCCCCTGTTTACAGGGTGAGCTTTGACAATAAGGGGGAACAGGGAGCTTATGGCTGGCTCGACTACCTTGCTATAAGGGCAAGAAGATTCAATGTATTCGATGGCAGAATGCTTGAATTTTCCGATTCAAGATCTGTGTCGGCCGGAAGGGTGACACAGTGCACTGTAAACAGCAGCACCGCCGGCACTTTCATATGGGATGTCTCCGACCCGTTCGGCACGATGGCTGTCCCGTACGACAGGCAGGGCGCCAGCGACATTTTCAGTTACAGCAGCGACTCTCTCAGATCGTTCGTGGCCTTTAGCCCTGACAAGGTGCTCGTCCCTTTTATTCGGCAGGCTCCTGTTCCAAACCAGAACCTTCATGCCTCAGGCCCGGCAGACATGATTATAATTACCCATCCCCTCTTCCTCGAATATGCCAGAAAGCTGGCAGCCATTCACACTTCGGAAAATGGCCTGGTTTCGCTTGTTGTAACGCCGGAGCAGGTTTACAATGAATTTTCCGGCGGCATACCCGACATCTGCGCCCTCAGAAATTTCATCAGGATGATGTACCTCAGGCAAAAGGGGACATCACATTCCCTTAAATATCTTCTGCTTTTCGGCGACGGATCGTATGAAAACAGGACCCCGCCACCTGCAAATCCCAACTTTATACCAACCTACCAGTCTCAAAATTCAAATATTGAAACATCCTCCTTTACATCTGACGATTTTTACGGTCTGCTCGATGACGGCGAAGGGGAATCCGACGGAACGGAGGATATTGGCATAGGCAGGCTTCCTGTTACCGATACGGTACAGGCAGGGGTGATGATCGCTAAAATATTGAAATACACCAGTCCGGCCAGTATGGGCGACTGGAAGAATGTGGTTTGCCTGGCAGCCGACGACGAGGATGGGAATATCCACCTGAATGATGCCGAAGGGCTTGCAAAAGAACTTAACGACAGCGTCCCCTTTATTAATGTGGATAAGATCTACCTCGATGCTTATAAACAGATTACCTCGGGCAGCGGTGAATCCTATCCGGCTGTTAACAAGGCCATTACCGACCGGATAAATTCAGGCTGCCTGATTTTCAATTATGTCGGACATGGAAATGAGAACGGGCTGGCGCAGGAGCAGGTAGTAAAAACAGCCGATATCAATTCCTGGACAAATAATGACAGGCTGCCCCTTTTTATTACGGCAACATGTGAATTCAGCCGTTTCGATGACATGGATATTAATGTTATTTCAGGCCAGATGACTGAGAAAACCTCGGCAGGGGAGATGGTTTTGCTCAACCGGAACGGAGGAGGGATTGCATTGATGACGACAACCAGGCTTGTGTATTCCGCACCTAACTATACACTTAACAGGAACATTTACAGCTGCGCCTTTGAGCGCGATGAGAATGGCAACGCCCTCACTTTCGGCGATATAATAAGGATAGCAAAAAACAGGACCGGCAACGGGCCCAACAAAAGGAATTTTACACTGCTCGGCGACCCGGCCCTCAGACTTGCATTTCCCTGGCATGGAAAAATAATTACCGACTCCCTTAACAATGCAGCCATAAGTGAGAACACGGATAGTCTCAAGGCTCTTTCGCTTATCACAATTGCCGGTCATGTTGAGAACATGAAAGGAGGAATGCTGGATTCATTCAACGGAATTGTCTCCCCGGTCGTTTTCGACAAGCCGGATAAGGTAAGGACCCTTGCAAACGACGGAGGCACGTCAGTGGATTTCGATGTCAGGAACAACATTCTTTTCAGTGGCAAAACCAGGGCCGGGAACGGCAGGTTCAGATTTACCTTTATAGTTCCGCGGGATATTAATTACAATTTCGGCAACGGAAAGATAAGTTATTATGCAAGCTCCGGCAGTGATGACATGACAGGTTATTTCAACGATATTGTCGTCGGAGGTTTTTCCGGCAAGGCCTCTGATGATGATGAAGGCCCCGAAATCAGGCTTTTCATGAATGACACACTCTTCAGGAGCGGAGGAATGACGGGCGGCAATCCAACGCTTATGGCAATTATTGGTGACAGGACAGGGATAAATACATCAGGTGCATCGATAGGGCATGACCTCGAGGGGTTCCTGGATAATGACAGGGAAAACCCATTCAATCTAAACGGATATTTTGAAAATGACTTCGATGACTATACAAGGGGAAGGGTAACCTACGACCTTGTGAACCTGAGCCCGGGGAGCCATACTGTTACAGTGAAGGCATGGGATAATTCAAATAATTCGTCGGAGGCATCCCTTGACTTCCGGGTCGAAAACGGAAATAAGCTTATCCTTTCAAATCCTCTGTGCTATCCAAATCCATCAAGCGGGGAAATACATATAACTGCCGGATTCAACCGGCCCGGTGAGGAGCTTGATATAACCATAAATATATTCTCCCTCGACGGCAGAGTAATAAAAATCATCAAAGCCAGGGATATGCCTGAAGGCTTTGTTTTGACTCCCGTTATATGGGACGGGACCATGGGGGGCGGGGGGCGGGCAGGCCGCGGCATCTATCCCTTTTCAGTTGTTGTCACCACTGGAAGCGGAGAAACGGCGATTGCCCACGGGAGGATTATCATTTTGTAATTTTTGCACAATATAATAGCTAAACAATAGTTTATAGAAGAAAAATATACGTTCATCACTGATATGTTGAATATAATCAAAATCACACCCTTAATTGAGCCTGAATTGATTATTATGTGGCAAATAGGTGTAATTTTGTACAGTAACAAACCTTGATCAAAATGAAGAAAGCAGCTCCCGCAATTATTATATTGCTGGCTTTAATGGCCGGGAATACAAGATTGTACTCACAGAATGTGCTGAATCCGATTCAGACCGTTGTTCCGTTTCTTACAATTGCTCCGGATTCCAGGGCAGGAGGCATGGGTGATGCCGGCGTGGCAACATCGCCGGACGTTTACAGCATGCACTGGAACCCCGCAAAATTTGCGTTTATAGACGGAAACGGAGGAGTGGGTCTGTCATATACGCCATGGCTCAGAAATCTTGTCCCTGATATCAATATTGCATATCTTTCAGGCTACTGGAGGATCGACAACAAGCAGGTAGTAAGCGGAAGCCTTATCTACTCGTCTCTGGGAGATGTTCCCTTCACAGATGATTTCGGTAACCTTGAAAGGGTTTTCAAACCCAATGAATTTGCACTCGACGCTGCCTATTCAAGGCTCTTCACCGATCACTTCTCGGGCGGGGTTGCATTCAGGTTCATATACTCGAACCTGACCGGCGGATCATATTCCGGAGGTGCTGCCACAAAGCCGGGAATATCATTTGCTGCCGATATCTCCGGACTTTATCAGAAAGATATAAACCTTTTCAATAAGGACGGTTTATGGGGCCTGGGATTTAACTTTTCGAATATCGGAACCAAAGATGACCTATTCCGAGGCACAGGTAGCAGATTTTATCCCTATGAACCTGCGCGTCGGAACTTCCGGTTCGCTCTTTATTGATCCGCATAACAAGCTTACCCTCACTCTTGACCTTAACAAGCTGCTCGTTCCGACACCTCCGGTTTATGATACAAACGGGAATATAACATCCGGCATGGATCCGAATGTATCGGTACCTGTAGCAATAATTCATTCATTCTATGATGCTCCCGGCGGGTTCAAGGAGGAGATGCACGAAATACAGGTTGCCATGGGTGCAGAATACTGGTATAATGGGCAATTTGCTGTGAGGACGGGTTATTTTCATGAGAATGAGACCAAAGGCAACCGTAAATATTTTACTGTCGGAGCCGGTTTCAAGCTGAATATTTTTGCCCTTGATTTTTCATACCTCATACCTACAGCACAGAATAATCCTCTGGCAAGGACATTGCGTTTTTCTCTTGCATTTAATTTTATCAGTCCTAAGGCAGAGTCCAAAACAAAAGGATGAAAATCAGGATAGGCCAGGGAATCGACTTTCACCGCCTTGAAATAAGATCTTGACCTCTGGCTCGGAGGGATAAAGATACCTATCCGACAAAGGTTGCATTGCACACTCGGATGGAGATGTGCTTTTGCATGCAATATGCGATGCCCTCCTGGGAGCTGCCGGTCTTCGGGATATAGGATATCACTTCCCTGACAGCAGTCAGTGAATTTAAAAGCATCGACAGCAAAATCCTTCTCGCAAGGAACTATAAAACTGATTAACGGAAAGGGATTTAATATAATTAATATCGACAGCACTGTATGCCTGGAAAAACCCAGAATTTCGACCTTCATACCTGAAATGAAAGCTGTTGTTTCTGCAATTATCCGGATAACCGGCCGGTGATGTCGGAATAAAAGCCACCACAACAGAAAAGCTTGGATTTGCCGGGAGGGAAGAGGGTATAATGGCACTGGCAGTCGTTCTTCTTTCCGGAGAATAGATGGTGTCATCAATTTTTAATGTTATGGAAAAGAACACTCTGGTCCTGGGTGCAAGTGCCAGGCCTGAAAGATTCTCGTACGATGCAATAAAGAGCCTGCAGGAGAAATATATTCCTGTATTGCCCTGTGGTAGAAGGGAAGCCGATATCGGAGACATTATTATCAGAAAAGGAATGCCTTCGGGGATCAGCGGTGTACATACCGTGACTCTTTATCTTTCTGCTGAAAATCAGAAGGAATATTACAATTTTATTATCTCTCTCAGACCCAAGAAGAATAATTTTCAATCCGGGAACTGCCAATCCTGAGTTTGCCGGCATGGCAAGGAGAAAAGGCATCGAAGTTGTGAATGAATGCATGCTGTAATGCTCAATAAGAGGAATGTTTTGATTTCCGTATCACCCACTGCCTCCTCTATATCCTATCGTCCGCTATATTCGGGAAGTTGACCATAAGTCCGGGGGTTCTCTCCATCTCTCTCTTCAGAGTTGCAATGGCAGAGGCGTTTCTGGCCCAGCTTCGCCGGGCAATACCGTTGTTTACATCCCAGTGGAGCATCATTCTCAGTTTTCCGGCTGCATCGGCCGATCCGTCGAGCAACCATGCCAAAGCCTCCGTTTATGACCTCTCCCCAGCCTACTCCCCCTCCGTTATGCAACGATACCCATGTTGCACCCCTGAAGGAATCGCCAATGACGTTCTGAACAGCCATATCGCTGGTAAATTTTGAACCGTCATAAATATTGGAAGTCTCCCTGTAGGGGGAATCGGTCCCGGAAACATCGTGATGATCCCTTCCTATGACTAACAGGAGCGGATATCTCCCCTTTGCAATTGCATTGTTGAATGCTTCCGCAATTGCTATCCTCCCCTCCGAGTCGGCATACAGTATCCTTGCCTGTGATCCGACCACAAGATTGTTTCGCTGAGGCTGCTCTATCCAGTGAATATTATCGCTAAGCTGCATCTTTATCTCTCCGGAGACCCTGCCGGCCAGGCTTTTCAGTTGTCTGCCTGCTATCCTGTCAGTTACAGCAAGGTCCGCCGGATCATTGGAACAACAGATCCATCTGAATGGGCCAAATCCGAAATCAAAGCACAGTGGCCCCATAATATCCTGAACATATGATGGATATCTGAATTCGCCATCAGCCTTTAAGGATATCGGCTCCTGCCCTGGAGGCCTCCAGAAGAAATGCGTTTCCGTAATCAAAAAAATATGTGCCCGAGCTGTATGACTGTTTATAGCTTCCACCTGTCTTCTCAGCGAACTGCGGACAGCCTCCCTGAATTGTTCGGGATTTTCCCTCATCATCCTGTTTGATTCCTCAAAGGTGTATCCGGCAGGATAATATCCTCCGGCCCATGGATTGTGAAGGGAGGTCTGGTCAGAGCCTATATCAATCTTGATACCCTCATCATGCAAATTTTTCCCATACATCGACTATGTTCCCTCATAGGCAATGGAAACTGTTATCCCCGGTTCTGCAGAGCCTCCCTCACCCTGTTACAAGGCTATCCATGTATCGCGGTATACTTCGTCCGACCCATCCCTGCTCAAAACGGGTCCTGAAGGCTTTTGGGTTCACTTCTGCAACTAACAGATATAATCCCTGCGATGGTGGCGGCCCTGGGCTGTGCCCCTGACATTCCTCCAAGTCCGGAAGAGACAAAGAGCCTTGCGCTTACTCTCCCCGCTTTTTCAGCTTCCTGGCTGCATTCAGAAGTGTAATTGTCGTCCCGTGAACAATACCCTGTGGTCCGATGTACATATATGAGCCTGCAGTCATCTGACCGTACTGGGAAACTCCCAGTGCATTGAATTTTTCCCAGTGATCCGGCGATGAATAATTGGGAATCACCATCCCGTTTGTGACAACACCCTCGGGGCATCCCTGTGAGAGGGGAAAAGCCCAAGGGGATGTCCCGAGTACATCACGAGTGTCTGCCGGTCGGTCATCTCAGCCAGATACTTCATCGTAAGACGGTACTGGGCCCAGTTCTGGAAAACGGCCCCATTGCCTCCGTAGGTTATCAGTTCATGAGGATGCTGGGCAACATTGTTGTCAAGATTGTTGGATATCATCAGCATGATCGCAGCCGCACTGCGGGTGCGACATGGAAAGTCATCGATGCTGCGGGCCTTTATCTCGTAATCGGGCCGGAACCTGTACATGTAGATCCTTCCGTATTCGGCTAGCTCGATGGCAAATTCGCTGGCCAGTACCCTGTGAAATTTCACCGGAAAATATCGAAGTGCATTTTTAACTGCAAGCCTTTTTTCACTGTCGCTGAGGATATCCTTTCTCTTCGGTGCATGATTCACATTGCTGTCCCATGGTTTCGGCCGGGGAAGCTCATCGGGTATTCCTTCAGCCACAAGCCTGCTGAAATCGGATGTTTTCATTGACCTTCTGATTTATGAATGCAAAGTTAGAAAAAACAAGAAAGCTGACCCTTTATGAGCCAGCTTTCCTTTAAGAGCATCCTATGTCTAAATATGACCTTCTTTTATTATTTCATCGTCAACGAGTATTCTTCCGCAATATTCGCATACAATGATCTTTTTCCTCGACTTTATATCGAGCTGCCTCTGGGGTGGAATCTGGTTGAAGCATCCGCCGCATGCATCCCTCTGCACGGGAACAACTGCAAGACCATTGCGGGCATTGGCACGTATCCTCTTATATGCTGTGAGAAGCCTGTCTTCAATTATCTCTTCTATTGTCTCGAGCTTCTTGTACAACCCTTCCTCCTCTTTCTGTGTATCGGAAATGATCTCATCGAGTTCAGACTTCTTGTTATCAAGATCGGTCTTACGATCTGAAACCGTGACTTCCGACTCTTCAATTACGACTTTCTTCTCCTCAATCTGAAAATTGAATTCCTTGATTTTCTTGTTGAATAACTCAATTTCCAGGTTCTGGTACTCGATCTCCTTGGACAGCGAGTCAAATTCCCTGTTGTTCCTTACATTTTTCTGTTGTTCCTCGTATTTCTTGATAAGCGTTTCAGCATCCGTTATCTCATTATGCTTCTTCGTTACAGATTTTTCAAGATTCACAACCTCCTCCTTCAGATTACCCAGCCTGGTCTCGAGTCCGGCAATTTCATCCTCCAGATCCTGCACCTCGAGGGGCAGTTCCCCCCTGAGGGTTTTTATTTTATCTATCTCTGAATCAACAAGCTGAAGGCTAAATAATGCTCTTAGTCTCTCCTCTACAGAAATTTCAGACTCATGCGTTTTTACTTTTTCCATATTTACAAATAATTTATCGGATTTGTATTTGTTTCTGAAAACCGGACTGCAAATTTAGGGAATTTTTTGATAATTAGATCGTATAATATCTCCGTAGTGAATTTTTCAGTTTCAAAATGGCCCGCATCTACAAGGAGCAGGTTATCCCCGGCATCGAAATAATCGTGATACCTTATGTCTGCCGTTACATATGCATCAGCCTTCATCGAAACTGCATTGCCGGTCAGCGAAGCTCCGGCGCCTCCGCAGACGGCGACCCTTTTCACGGGCTTCCCCCTGAGGCGTGAGTATTTTACCCCCCGGGCCCCGAAAGAAGAAGAGATCAGATTCAGAAAATCGGTCTCTTCAACCGGCTTGTCAAATTCGCCAATACAGCCAAGTCCCTCCTGTATATTGTCATTTTCAAGCCTGTAAATATCATATGCAACCTCCTCATAGGGATGTGACAGGAGAAGGGCATTTATTACGGCTGTCTTCAGGTGTGAAAACAAAACCGTTTCAAATCGCACCTCGTCTTCGGTATGTTGCCCGCCCCTCTTCCCTGCAAAGGGATTTGTGTTCTCCCCTGCCCTGAAAGTGCCCTTTCCCTCGAGGGAGAAGCTGCACTGATCGTAGTTGCCGATGACTCCGGCTCCTGCTTCAAAGAGTGCATTCTTTACCTTCTCAATGTGAGATCCCGGTACAAATGTCACAAGCTTGAGACAGTCTGTCCCTGAGGGGCGAAAGAACTTTTATATTCCCAAGATCTATTTTGCGGGCCATATTTCTGCTTACTCCGAAGACTGCAGCATCGAGGTTTGTATGAGCGGAATAGACTGCAATATCATGTTTTATGGCTCCTGCGAGTATTCTTTCGGTCATGGATCTTCCGGTAACCCTTTTCACCTCCCTGAAAAGCAGCGGATGATGGGAAACGATCAGATCGCTTCCGTGGATAACAGCCTCCTGCAGGACCTCCTCAGTGACATCAAGCGTAAGCAGGGCCGAGGAAATTTCCCTGTCGGGGTCTCCAACCTGCAGGCCCGAATTATCGTATCCTTCCTGGAACGACAGCGGGATGACCCTGTCAAGATAATTGCCTATTTCAGAAAGTTTCATTGTTTCAGATACTGTCCCTGATCTCGAGAAGCATGCTCCTTATTTTCTGAAGCGACTCGGCTACTTCAAAAGTATGATCTGTCTCCTCCCACTTCTCCGCGAGCTTCTTTTTTGCCCCTGCAAGTGTCATCCCCTCTTCCTTCACAAGGTGATGCAAAATCCGCAGATTTTTGATATCGGCTGGAGTGAAGAGCCTGTTCCCCTTTTTATTTTTCATGGGTTTCAGTATATCGAACTCATTTTCCCAGAACCTTATTGTTGAAACAGGCACATCAAGCATTTCAGCTACCTCTCCTATAGAGTAGAAGAGCTTTTCGACTTTTTTTTCCTTGTACGGCATTGCAGCTATTTATAAGTAATATTCCCATCCGGGGACAGAACAATTGATTCATCTGGAAAATCAGCCTCCATTAGTTCCCTTATTTTCAGGATAACCCTCCTGTTGAAGTCGTACTTAACTCCCCCGGGCCAGGTCTGGAAAGCCGGAATAATTCTGCCGGATAGAAATTTTCCTGTCTGGTCGACCCTGATCCTTACGATAGGTGCCAGTCCGTTCGGTCCATTGAGATTAATCCTTCCATAAGTGCAGAAATTACCCATGCTGTAGCTTATGAACCGATCCCTGTAAACCTCAATTGCACGTGTAACGTGAGGCCCGTGACCGAATACAATATCCGCCCCGCTATCTATCATTGTATGGGCAAAATGATATACATCACCCCTCTCTTCCCCGTGAAATATTTCCATTTGCCTCGGTACATGTTGATAATCAGCTCCTTCAGCACCTCCGTGGAACGAAACTATTACAATATCACAGCTGTCGGCCAGCATCCTGACTATGGCTGCAGCCCTTGCTGTCTCATTCAGGTTCACTGTACCTGCATTCGGGGCAAAGGCACAAAAACCATACCGGACTGAATCTTTCATGAAGATAGTCCAGGGATGTTCCACAAGTCCGGCGTACTCAATACCGACAGAATCGAGAATCTGCCTTGTCCGGGTTCTTCCCGGCGGACCGAAATCACCGAAATGGTTGTTTGCGACGCTCAGGATATCGAAGCCTGACAATGTGAGGGCTGAAATATATCTTTCGGGCATGCGGAAAAGGTAGCAGACAGTTGTGTCCCTGCATTTTTTCCATGGTTGCCCGCTGTCAAGGAATGATCCTTCGAGGTTGCCGAATGTAATATCTGAAGATGATAGTGTATCTGCAATGCTCCCGAGCAGGTTGAAAGGATTGTCGGAAGGGGGCAGGAGCCCCGGCTCCGGATAGGCTGAGCCCAGCATTATATCTCCTACGCCGGTTATGACAATCTCCCTGGCCGCGCCGCGGCCGGTGGCAAGTGAATCGGGCCGCTCAGGCTCCTGGGCATGAAGGACAAAGGTTGTGAAGCTTCCTGACAAAAAGAACAATATCAGAAATAGTCCCGGTGCTTTAGTCATGTCATTAAATAAAATAACCTAGTCAAAAGACTGGCCGGTCTTGGATGCTATCTCGATAACCCTTTCGTATTCGGCAGGGGTCAGATCCTCAAAAAAGTAATTGACCGGATCGACATTCACACCGTTCAGCTTGATTTCGTAATGAAGGTGGTTGGCTATTGATGTTCCTGTATTGCCGACAAATCCGATTATATCTCCCCTCTGCACCTTCTGTCCAACCCTGACATTAAAATTGCTCAGGTGAGCATAGATGCTTGAATATCCGAAGCCATGATCTATTATTATATTCTTCCCGAGGCCTCTCTGGGATGTCTGAACCGAGGTTACAGTGCCATTTCCCGTGGCATAAACGTCAGTGCCTGCAGGTGCTGTAAAATCCATCCCGTAATGGAATTTGATAATCTTGTAAATAGGATGGATCCGAAGTCCGAAACCTGAGGCGATCCGTGTAAGATCCTTGTTCGAAATGGGAATGATGGCGGGCACGGATCTCAGCATATCCTCCTTGTTTCTCGCAAGCCCGATCAGATCATCGAACGATTTGGACTGTACATAA
Organism: uncultured Bacteroidales bacterium; assembly: GCA_963756885.1. Classification (GTDB taxonomy): domain Bacteria; phylum Bacteroidota; class Bacteroidia; order Bacteroidales; family VadinHA17; genus LD21. The sequence continues at coordinate 430,658 of CAVWPG010000016.1, read as the reverse complement.
ACCTTCTTTCTTATCTTGTCGAGCCTTGACACTGTTTCAATCACGAGGTTTGAATTCTTATAGCCTTCCAGCGACTTGTACCTGTTGACCCCACCTACCCCACCTTCCCTCAGGGTGGCAGGAATAGGTTCGGCCTCAAATATCGTCCTGTAAAGGTTATCATCCGTTTTCTGGAGGTCCTCGAGAACAGTCTCGACATTCCCCATCTCCCTGTTAATCAGGTCATACTGAATTGTCAGCTGCTGCACTTCGCGTTCGAGTGCTTTTTCCTTGGGGGATTTGAAAAATGCTGCAAAGATTACCCAGTACACAACCGCGACCAATACTGAACCCACAAAATAAGCCAGAAATCTGAGAAAGATTTCACCTATACCAAGCCTGATCTTATCGTAGCTCAGGGACTCCGGATTGAATTTATATTTTGTTGGTGGCATAATTCGTCAAAGATAATTCAATTCTGAAAAATATGAAAATCGATGGCAGGAAGAAGCATGTTTTTTGGCCGGAGGAATAACCGGCAGCAGTTATTATCTGAATTTCGATTTTGATCCCATTGCCTGGATCATCTCATTATATTCGTCTGCCGAAATGTCGTTATTAAAGAAGTTTACGGGATTTTTGTGCTCGCCGAACTGATCGATCTGATAATGCAGGTGAGGTCCTGAGGATGTTCCTGTATTTCCGCTTAAGCCGATGAGGTCTCCTCTTTTCACATTTACCCCCCTGGATACTTTTATCTGGCTGAGGTGACCATAAGTAGTCTGCAGGCCGTATCCATGGTCTATTACTATGATAGTTGCCAAATCCACCAGAGTTCCAGCCCGACTCTATAACTGTTCCATCGCCTGTTGCATAAACGTCGGTGCCATATGGAACACAGAAATCCTGGCCATAATGCATCCTTGGGGTTCCAAGCACCGGATGTACTTCCCTGAATTTGAACCCGTCACCCAGCCTGAATTTTACGTCAACCGGACTGATCATAGGCTGATGGTCAACCTCTCTTTTCCACTCAACAGCCATCTCGCCTATCGATTTAAACGATTCCATCTGAATATTTGCCTGATTTTTAATCGATTCTATCCTGGATCTGTATGCAATCAGCATGTCTGAATTCATATAGCCTGTCAGATCGCGGAACCTGTCAACACCACCGTAGCCGGCTTTTCTGTACGACTCGGGGATGCTGTCCATATCCAGCACCGGACGGTACCGCCTGTCATCCGACAGACGAAGACTGTTCAGTTCCCCTACGGAATTATCAAGCTGCCTGCCGATTATGGAATACTGGAGCTTCATGTTTTCAAGCTGCATATTGAGCAGCTTCTCCTTTGGTGATCCAAAAGTATTCCTGAAAATAAAGCCGTAGAACAGAGAAACCACAATAGACACTGCCACCCACGAAATTATGCGGAGTATCTTTATTTTCCATGTCAGCCTGACCTGTTTGAATTGAAGATCAGCCAGATCAAAGACGTATTTACTGTTACGTGGCAAAAGCAGACTATTATTGAATTTTTTTCATAGTTCGGACAAATCTAAATCAAATAAACTAATTTTACAAGCCAATTTTAAGGTTTATTTAATTAACACCATGATTATTAATATGAAGGCGCAGGAACTGAGGAAGTTGTTTTTTGATTTTTTTGAATCAAGGGGTCATCGCATTGTCGCATCTGCTCCAATGATCGTTAAAAATGACCCCACTCTGATGTTCACGAATGCAGGGATGAATCAGTTCAAGGATATTTTCCTCGGAAATGAGCAGGCAATATATAAAAGAGTGGCAAATTCCCAGAAATGCCTCAGGGTATCAGGAAAGCACAATGACCTTGAAGAAGTTGGACATGACACATATCACCATACCATGTTCGAGATGCTTGGCAACTGGTCGTTCGGTGATTATTTCAAGAAAGAGGCAATCGAATGGGGATGGGAGCTTCTTGCCGGCAGGCTGGGCATACCTGAAGACAGGCTGTATGCGACGGTTTTCGAAGGCAATAAAAGTGATGGCGTTCCGCGTGATGACGAGGCTTACAGCTACTGGGAAAAGTGCTTTTCAAGCCCGGACGGGCGTATTATCGAGGGATCAGCTAAAGACAACTTCTGGGAAATGGGTGAAACCGGGCCATGCGGACCCTGCTCGGAAATTCATATAGACATCCGGGACGATGAGGAGAGGCAAAAGGTACCTGGAAGGGAGCTTGTAAATAAGGGGCATCCGCATGTAATTGAGATCTGGAACCTTGTATTCATCCAATATAACCGCAGGGCCGACGGTGTTCTTGAACATCTCCCTTCAAGACATGTTGATACAGGCATGGGTTTTGAAAGGCTCTGCATGGTAATACAGGGCAAAAAATCAAATTACGATACGGATATTTTCCAGTCAATTATCGGTGAAGCCTCCACCATTACTGGAAAACCCTACGGAAAAGAGGAAAAATGGGATATGGCACTCAGGGTGGTGGCAGATCACCTGAGAGCCGTCGCATTTTCAATTGCCGACGGACAGCTGCCTTCAAACAATAAGGCTGGCTATGTTATAAGGCGCATCCTGCGCCGTGCTGTCAGGTACGGATACAACGGCCTGGGAATGGAAGAGCCCTTTATCTACAGGCTGGTTCCGGTGCTGGCCAGTACGATGGGAACCCACTATCCGGAACTGGTTGCAGGCGGGGAACAGATTGCGAAAATTATCCATGAGGAGGAGAGCAGCCTTTCTAAAAACCCTTGGCAAGGGGCTGAAGATGATGGAAACGGCCATCGCTGACCTGAAAAAAGATGGAAAGGATACAATGCAGGGCCGGACAGCTTTCGAAATGTATGATACGTTCGGATTTCCTGTTGATCTGACTCAGCTGATACTCAAGGAGAACGGACTGGATCTCGATTATCCGGGATTCGAAGAGGAGATGAAGAGCCAGAAAGCCCGTTCCAGGGAAGATGCCGCTGTAACCACTGAAGACTGGAATATTGTGAGGGATATTGAGGGAACTGAATTTACAGGCTATACAAGGCTTGAGGAAGATGTTCTCATAACGAGATACCGCACAGTGAAGATCAAGGGTAAGGAAAATTTCCAGATCGTACTGAATAAAACGCCTTTCTATGCTGAATCCGGCGGTCAGGTAGGCGATACCGGAACACTTACTTCGGCGGGAGATACAATTCCGGTAACGGATACGATAAAAGAGAATAACCTTATAATTCACCAGGCAACGAAGCTGCCATCCGATCCCTCGCTTGCTTTCAGGGCTTCCGTCAATGCTGAAAAACGCCTCATGACCGCGAATAACCACACGGCAACTCATCTCATCCATAATGCATTGAGAACGGTGCTCGGGAACCATGTGGAACAAAAGGGATCACTTGTAACACCCGACCGGCTCAGGTTTGACTTCAGCCATTTTGCAAAGGTCACAAGGGAGGAGCTGACAAGGATAGAGCAACTTGTGAACAGGATGGTAAGGGAAGATCATCCGGGGATGGTGACCGATGGAATATCAATCGACAAGGCCAGGGCCATGGGCGCCCTTGCCCTCTTCGGTGAGAAATACGGGGAAAAGGTGAGAGTGGTTGAATTCGGCAATTCGGTTGAACTATGCGGAGGGACACATGTTGCATCCACCGGAACCATCGGGATAGTTAAGATTGTATCGGAAGGGGCCATTGCAGCAGGAGTAAGAAGGATCGAAGCCGTTACGGCAGCCAGGGCTGAGGAATATATCAATGAAAAACTGAACCAGATCGGGGAAATTGCACTGCTTCTGAAAAGCACCGGCAGTATCAGCGATAGTGTGGGGAAACTGATTTCGGAGAATGCTGCCCTTAAAAAATCGGTTGAAAAATACCAGGCACAGGCAGCTGCTGCAATGGTCAGGGAACTTGAGGAAAAAGCTGTAACTATTAGTAATGTACGGTTCATATCCGGCGTATTGCAGGCTGAATCTGCAGAGGTGCTCAAAAATATAGCCTTCCATGTCAGAAACTCTTCTGACAATACTGTCCTTGTTATTGGCTCCTCTGACGGAGATAAGGCAAACCTCCTCGTAATGGTCAGCGACAGGCTTGTAAAGGAAAACAATCTCAGTGCTGTAAGTATAATCAGGGAAATCTCCGGAGAAATAAGCGGAGGAGGTGGTGGCCAGCCATTTCTGGCTACGGCCGGAGGCAAAAATCCGGCAGGGATACCGGCGGCCATCTCCAGGGCGGCACTGCTGATAAGAAGTTCCTTCAGCCAATCAGAAACATAAGGTACCGGCCCGATGATATCCTTACTTTGGTCCTGATTTTTGCTTATGACTGCTTAATTTTCGTAATTTTGACCCTTTCCAGAGTGTGATGAGACATTTTTACAACCTTCTTCTTTTATTAATCGTCTGCATATCAATCCGGGGCATGATTTCATGCTCCCCGGGATTCTGCCTCGACGAAACGGAAGCCAGGGTTAAGGCTACATTTTACAGCAAGGAAACCGGTTTGCCGCATGCCCCGGACAGTGTAACACTATATGGCCTGAATATGGATACACTCAGGATTTACAGTAGTGCCCAAAACCTTAGCAGCGCCGAAATGCCGCTATCTGCCGCTGACAACGGATGCGTCCTTGTAATTGAAATTAACGGGATCCTCGATACCCTTGTGTTCCGCTATACCAGTGCTCCTCACTTTCTGTCGAAGGAGTGCGGATACACATTCTATTATACCCTCGATACAGCATTTTATTCGGTCAATATAATAGATTCCCTATCGTTTGTAAAAAATACAATAACGACGCTTAATGAGGAGAATATCCGCATATTTTATTAGTATACAGGCAGCTATTTTCTTTAGTCTCTTAACTGCTGCCGGACAGGATACCCTTTTTATACCGCTGAAGATCCATGCAGGCATAGAGGCAATTGGTCCGGTGACATATTTTATAGATAAGCAGATATTAAGAACCGAGGGCTATGTATCGGCCGATCTGAATGAAAAGCTTGGTGTTGCCTTTGAGACAGGATATCTCGATTATAACTACTCGCAATTCAACTACACCTTTCTCAACAAGGGATTTTTTATCCGCACCGGCGTGGATTTTAACCTGCTCAAGCCCAAGAAATCATTGGGCAAGTACTGGGCAGGCATAGGATTGAGATATGGCCTGAGTCATTACCAGTGGGAGGTTCCCGAATTCAGACAGTCAAATTACTGGGGCGATTTCACATCCTCCATAGCCCCTGCAAAAAGCTGGGGGCATTTCATCGAAGCCTCGCCAGGAATGCGGGCCGAGATCTTCAGCAATTTCAGCATGGGCTGGTCGGTAAGTCTCAGGATGTTATTGTCGAGTGGCTCCTCCGGCGGACTTAAGCCTATCTACTTCCCCGGTTTCGGTGATGCCGAAAAGAGATTCAGCACCGGTTTCCGCTATTTCTTTGTGTGGAGTATCCCCTATAAGAAAATCAGGGTAATAATCAGGAAGCCTGAGCCTGAGGAAGATGAGGATATTGAAGACAACACCAATCAGAACAAAACACAAGGATCAGGGTCCCCTGCTTTCAGGCCACAGCAGCCGGGAAACACCAACAGGTGAAATCAGCTTATCCTGAAAACCTGCCGTATTCCTCTTTCAAGGTGAACAGTCAGATGCCTGCAGGCAACCCGCTGCTCACGCCCGCTCCTGTTTCCGGCTGAAGATCAGCAAGCCGGCGAATGTAAGCATACCGTTCAGGAGCAGAAGCTCAAACCCGAATTTATAACCATTGAACAGGAGCTCTGAGTATCTGCTGAGAAAGTAACAGATGAGCGGGGATATGATAGCGATAGCGGGTGTCAGAATATCATTGACCCGCCTCCTTGTAAATAAGCCGAATGAATATAAGCCGAGAAGAGGACCGTATGTATAGCCGGCTATTGTGAAAAGCTTATCGATTACCGCCCTGTCGCTCAGCTTGCTGAATATGATAACACTTATGAAAAATACAAGGGCTATCGAAATGTGAACTATATATCTGATGCGTGTCTTTCTCTTCTCAGTGATTCCCTCCATCTTCTCGAGACCGAGGAAATCTATGCTCACCGATGTCGTAAGGGATGTAAGGGCGCCGTCGGCACTGGGAAAGGCAGCTGATATAAGTCCTATAAGGAAAACTACTCCGGCAACCGGTCCCAGGTATCTGAGTGCGACAGTGGGAAAAATTTCGTCACTCGTCTTCACCTCAACGCCCCTTGACTGAACATAGATCAGCAGCAAAGCACCCAGAAAAAGGAACAACAGGTTTACAAATACTAGTATCCCGCTGAATGTGAACATGTTTTTCTGTGCCTCCCTTATATTTCTGCAGCTTAGATTTTTTTGCATCATCTCCTGGTCGAGGCCGGTCATAACTATTGTAATGAACATCCCGCTTAAAAATTGCTTCAGGAAAAATCTCTCATGGTGCCAGTCGGTTACGAACATTCGTGAAACAGGACTGTTCCTGACTTCCGTCACAAGGGCTGGCAGGGAGACATGGAGATCCCTGCTTATATAAACGATTGACAGTATTACGGCCAGGATCATAAATGTAGTCTGAAGGGTATCAGTCCAGATAATCGTTCGTATTCCCCCTTTCAGAGTATAGAGGATAATAAGGAGAATAAAAACAAGCACATTTATCCAGAACGGCACATGCCAGGCATCGAATACGAATACCTGAAGCACGCTAATTACAAGGTACATGCGCAGGGAAGCTCCCAGGGTTCTTGAAAGGATAAAAAATCCTGCTCCCGTTTTGTACGACCAGTATCCGAACCTCTGACCGAGATATGAATAGATGGAAGTCAGCTTCAGCCTGTAATACAACGGAAGCAATACGGTGGCAATTACAAAATATCCGAAGAGGTAACCCAGCACAACAACCATATAGCTGAACTGAGTATCCTTTACCCAGCCGGTAAGAGACATGAAGGTGACGCCCGAAAGTGAGGCGCCTATCATTCCGTAGGCGACCACGAACCATGGGGAAACCTTATTGCCGATAAAGAACGACTGATTATCCGCCTTCCTTGCAGTAAGCCATGTGACGGCGAAGAGTACGGCCGTATAGATGAGGAATATTCCCAGGATGAGCAAAGGAGACATAGTCGTTGTATTAGTTTACAAGAATAACAAAAAGTACCGAAGGGAGAAAATTATGCCAGGCATAATTAACAGATGAAATTTGGATTAATTTTGCAACAAAGAATGTGACATGAGTTTTAATGAATTTCCTTCAAAACTGCTCGAAAATGCAGTAAATGAGTTTGCCTCCCTTCCTGGAATAGGGAGGAAAACGGCCTTCAGGCTCGTGATGAATCTGCTCAGAAGGGATCCGGAAGAAGTGAAGCGCTTTGGAGAAAGCATCATAAGACTGCAGGCGGAGATACATTACTGCAGGATCTGTCATAATATCTCCGATACAGAAATTTGCAATATCTGCAGTGATGAGAAGAGGGACAGGGCCCTTATTTGCGTTGTTGAAAATATCCAGGATGTAATGGCAATCGAGAATACAAGACAATATGGCGGACTGTATCATGTATTGGGTGGAATAATATCACCAATCGACGGGATAGGCCCTTCCGGCCTGAAAATCGACAGCCTGGAAGAGAAGGTGGGGAAGGGAGGCATACGGGAGGTTATATTTGCACTGAGCACCACAATGGAGGGAGATACTACAAATTTCTACCTCTATAAACGGCTCAGCAAGTTCGATGTAAGCCTTACAACCCTTGCAAGGGGTGTGGCTGTCGGGGATGAACTCGAGTATACTGACGAGATAACCCTGGGAAGGGCAATCAACAACAGAAATCCCTACCACCAGTCGTAGTGACCGGCCCCGAGACCGCTTGTTCAATACGCTTCATTGTACGAATCCGATCTTGAAACAATTGTTCTTTATGATTGTTAATCTGATGATTTTATAGTAATTTGCTTTTGAGGAATTTTTTACGGCAGTACCGTGACCTGAATAGACAGAAGTATAATCAAAATTATCGTCTTACCTGAAAATATATAAGGAATTATGGCCAGGATGAATATTGTTTTACCGGCAATGGGAGAAGGTGTAATTGAAGCTACAATTAACAAGTGGCTTGTCTCGGAAGGCACCCTGGTCAGGGAAGATGATCCATTGGTTGAAGTTGCGACTGACAAGGTTGATTCGGAGATACCTGCCCCGGCCAACGGCACTCTCGTTTCCATTCTTGTCAGGGAAGGCACTGTAGCCAGGATAGGCGAGATAATCGCAATCATTGAGAATGAAGCTGTAAAGACAGCCGGGGAGTCAGCAAAGGTCGTAAAGGAGGTCGAACGCATCAGGGAAACAATTGATGCTGTCAAAAGCGAGAAGAGGGAGGTCCGGGAATTTTCGAAAAATATGCTTAGCCGCACCCCTGCCGGCAAGTTTATCTCACCACTTGTAAGAAGCATTGCCGCCAGGGAGGGAATAAGCTATTCCGATCTTGATATGATCACCGGCACGGGTATGGATGGAAGGATAACGAAGGACGATATAGGAAAGCTTGTGGAGAGCCGCAAAAGAACTGCAACAAAGTCCGCAGAAGCTGAACCTTCCCGTATGGACAAACCCGCCGGAAAGGCTTCTGAAGAACCTGTGCCATCCGTCTCCCCTGAAAAGTCAGGCGGGGACGAGGTAATTCCCATGGGCCGTGTAAGAAAGCTTATCGCGGAGCATATGGTTATGTCGAAGAGAACATCTCCGCATGTTACATCCTTTATCGATGCCGATGTCACAAGGCTTGTCAACTGGCGGAATGCCGTCAAGGAAAAGTTCCTGGCTTCGGAAGGGCAAAAGCTGACTCTCACCCCTATTTTCGTGGACGCTGCAGCCAGGGCTCTTCATGAGTTCCCGATGGTGAATATTTCAGTCGACGGAGATAATATAATCAGGAAAAGGAATATCAATATAGGGATGGCTACTGCCCTGCCCGATGGAAACCTTATTGTACCCGTTATAAAGAATGCCGATGAAAAGAACCTTACGGGACTGGCGAAAACAGTCAACGATCTTGCAGCAAGGGCCAGGACCAATAAACTTAAGCCCGATGAGATCACCGGCGGCACATTTACAATCACAAACTTCGGGAGCTACGATAATCTTGCCGGTACTCCAATCATAAACCAGCCCCAGGCTGCCATTCTCGGTACGGGTGCTGTAAGGAAGGTCCCTGCAGTCATAGAGACCCCCGATGGCGATATGATAGCCATCAGACAGATTATGATACTCTCGCTCAGCTACGATCACAGGGTCATCGACGGCGCCCTCGCCGGAAAATTCCTTCATAAGGTCAGGGAAATACTCGAAAATTATGCTCCTGAAATGCCCTGATGATTTGCTCCCGTTCAGTCTGTAATAAACTTCCCTTCAGATAAATTATTTTGAATTTTTCGCAATAATTTGCAAAAAGGACTTGCAGCATAACCTCTGTTTTTGAATTTTCATCTATATTAGTACCTTCGAGGTGAAAACTAACAGATTAACCTCTCTATTTTTGTTTTTAATATTCAGAACAAAATCTCACAGATTATAATATATGCCATAATTCCAACCTGATTAAATAAAAAATGATGAAAAGGATAATACTGTTATTGGCGTTACTGGTTATGCTGACCGGCAATAATCTGTTTTCCCAGTCGAAAGCTGAGCTCAAGAACACATTTTATGATGCTGAAAGCTGGATCCTGTTCGAAGCCTATAAAGATGCTCTTCCATTATATCTGCAACTGCTTAAGCTTTACCCTGACAATTCAAATTTCAAGTACAGGGTAGGACAGTGTTATCTCAATTCACCGGGTGAGAAGGAAATAGCTATCCGCTACCTTGAAGAGGCAGCAAAAAATATCAATCCCAAATACAGGGAGGGCAAATTCAGGGAATCGGGAGCGCCCTATGATGCCCTGTATTACCTGGCCAATGCATACAGGATCAACAACGAGCTCGACAAGGCAATAGAAACCTACGGCCTTTTCAAAAAAAATCTCGATCCCGAAATTTATGACACCATAGTTGTTGACATGCAGATTCAGTCGTGCCGCAATGCAAAAGTTCTCATGGGAATGCCGAAATTCATTAGGAAGCAAAATCTGGGCAGTGTTATAAATGAGAGCACCTCCGAATTCAACCCTGTGGTTTCAGATGATGAGACAATGATAGTCTATTCAAAAACCGAGGCATTCTATGAAGCCCTTCTCTTTTCAGTAAAAACCGATGGCAAGTGGTCGGTGCCGCAGAATATGAATGAAATGCTTAAGGTCGACAGGGATATCTTTCCGACATCGCTCTCTTCAGACGGAAAGACCCTTTACCTTTACAGTTCGGCCGATTATGACGGCATTATCTATTCATCGACCTATGAAAACGGCACATGGTCGCTGCCTGTAATGCTGAACGACAATATCAATACAAAATACTGGGAATCACATGCAACGGTTTCTCATGACAATAAGAGGCTTTACTTCACAAGCAACAGGCAGGGGACTTACGGAGGTCTGGATATATTTGTCTCGGAGAGAGACAGCACCGGCGACTGGGGGCCTGCAGTGAATCTCGGCCCGGTTATCAATTCACCCTATAACGAGGAGTCTCCCTTCCTGAGCAAGGACGACAAAACTCTTTACTTCAGCTCCAGGGGACATTTCAACATGGGAGGTTACGATATTTTTTCATCCGTGCTAAACGATAAGGGGGAGTGGTCTGAACCTTTAAATGAAGGCTATCCCCTAAACACGACCGATGACGACGTTTTCTATAAGCCTGCAGTTGAGAACTACAAGGGCTTCTATGCCATGGACAGCCCTGAGGGATATGGAAAGCTTGACATTTACGAGATCGAGCTCTTTTCTGATGAGCATCCGAGGAAATTCCTCGTCAGTGGCTCTGCCACCGTAGAAGGTCTGCAGGATGGGTACAGGGATAGCGTGAAAGTCGACTTCCTCAATGACAGGAAACAGGGAAAGGCACTGACTGTCTATACCAATCCCGAAACCAGGGAGTACACCGCCGATGTGCCGCAGGGTGAATACAAGGTGAATTATGAAGGCTACGGTGGTGAAAGGGTGACAAGGGACCTGAATCTGCCACTCACCTTTTCTGCAGATAATTTTGTCATGCCCGGAGTGGTCCTGCCGAGAACCGACCATACGGCAGAGCTGACCGTTGAAGGTAGCAGGAATATCACTGTCACAAAAGGAGATTCCATACTGATCCCGCTAAAAGTTGAACCGCTATCCTCTCTCAATGTTGAAAGCTGGTCGGGAGACGTGCTTGTGTCATCTTTAAAATATGAGATCTCAACACCCGGATTTGAGTACAGGATCGCTCCGAAGCCCGGCGATAACCGGGTCGTGTTCAAGCTTACCGACAGGTTCAGCAATACTGCCATTGCCGACGTTTTCATAAGAAGGGAGAAAAGTATTGCTACAGAAAAGGTTGTCCGGCCGGAATACGCAGCTGTCCTTTCAAGAAAGCAGACCGAGGCCTATCTCGTTATGCTCGGGAACCGGGCCGATAAAAACATTTCTCATTTCATAGCAGGCTCTGATGCCCGGAAACATGAATTCTCAAAGAGCGACGACCTCCTTTCGTTCCTGAAATCAAAAGCCACTGAGAGCAACATAAAGGCTGAGGATATCGATAAGCTTGCCCTCAGGGTGGCAGTATCGGATAATGTCCTCACCCAATCGGCAACTGACATTCTTGGGAACTACGCCGATGGAGATCTTAAAAATATCCTTACCGGGACTGATATTTACAGGGACAATCTTAAAACATGGGCTGACCTGCAGAAATTTGTCACAGACAGGAGCGGTGGTAAAATAACCTCCCGCGATCTGGATGATCTGGCAAACCTGATTCTTGCTGAAACTGATCCGGGAATTACTGTGATTAAGGATAAAATTGCAGCATACGGCAGTAACTCGGAATCCGGAGCAATACTCACCGAAGCTGTTGGAACAACCGATAAAGCAGATATAAGGCTCAGGGGAAAATGGCTCGATTCATTCTATAACGAATCGGTAAGTCGCGGACTTACACCCATTAAGCTTTCTGCTATGATCGTTATTATAAGCTCCCAGCCAGGGACCGAAACCCAGCAATACCTCAGTGAGCTGGCAGCAAATTCCGGGCAGCAGCTGGCATCAGCGCTGAAATCAGCCGATCTTGCAAAAGAGAAGATCAAATCGCCTGAAGACCTTGTGCTGTTCCTGATTATGTCGAAGGACAGGACCAGCTACCCTGAAGATGCAGTCTTCAAGGCTATAGCCAACATGATTGTCAAACAGAATATACCTGCTGAAACAATTACTGCAGCCCAGACAGCACACAAGGGAGGAAAGTCCTGGATAATATGGGTTGTAATCGGTGGATTGCTTGTTTTCCTGTATCTTGCATTCGGGAGAAGGATGAAAAGCATAAAAAAATGAAACTGACCGCAGCATAAACCTGCAAATAAGTGAATAAGGGAGTATGTAATAATTCTTGTGCCATTATTTTTAATAAATTTGAGCAACAAATTCTTTCAGTATGAGCAAAAGAATTGTATGTTTTTTTCTGGCTGCAGCATTTACTGCTTCCTTGTCTGCACAGGAAAACAACAAACTCCAGTCAGCGTTTCTTGAAGCCGAGTACTTCATGATGAGGGAAGACTATAATGATGCCCTGGCAGGTTATCTGCAGCTGTATGAGAAGATGCCCGACAATGCCAATCTTGCCTATCGCATCGGAGTATGCTATCTGAATATCCCCGGTCAGAAGAATCTGTCAGTCAGCTATCTCGAAGCAGCCTGCAAGAACATGTCGGCAAAGCACAAGGAGGGCGCCCTCAGCCAGACGGCCGCACCATATGATGCCCTGTTCTACCTTGCGACAGCCTACAGGGTCAATTTCAAATTCGATAAGGCGAAGGAAACATTCGCCACTTATTCAGGCACCCTCCTTCCTGATGATCATGAAAACATTGATTTCGTGAAGCACGAGATGGATGTCTGCGATATGGCAAAGGGTCTTATTGCAAAACCTGTCTCCTTTACGGAAGAAAATGTTGGTGAACTGTTCAATGATGAGCACTCAAATTTCAACCCGCTCATCTCAGCTGACGGAAAATCATTCGCCTATATGGTCTCACTGAAGTTTTACGATGCCATAATGTTCTCGAGAATGATAAACGGGAAATGGTCAGCACCTGTAAACATAACGCCTGAACTGCAGTCAGACGGCGATTTTTATATCTCATGTCTTTCAGCCGATGGTAAAATGCTGTTCCTTTCGAGGGACGATAATTACAACTCCGATATTTATTACAGCACCTTCAATGGTGATTCATGGTCGAAGACTATAAAGCTTAACAGGAATGTCAATACAAAATACTGGGAATCCCATGCATTCCTCTCTGATGACGGTGAACAGCTTATATTTGCTTCTGACAGGCCGGGTGGCTTTGGCGGGCTTGACCTCTATTTAACCCGAAAGGTGAATGGCGACTGGGGCCCTCCCGTGAACCTCGGTCCTGAAATAAATACCCCTTTCAACGAGGACAGGCCATTTCTTGTAAATAAGGCCAGGACACTTTTCTTCAGTTCCCAGGGCCATCAGAATATGGGAGGATACGATATTTTCAGGTCTGACCTTCAGACAAACGGATTGTGGAGCAAGCCCAAAAACCTTGGATATCCTTTCAATACCCCCGATGACGACCTCTTTTTCATGCCTGTCGGGGATGGCAAAAGCGGGTATTATTCGAAATTGAAGGAGTCGGCCGGTTACGGGAAAGAGGATATCTACAAAATCACATTCAAATAATCCTTACTGCAACAGCTTGATATAATATTTTAAAAATGCTATATTTGTTTTAATGGGCAACTTGAAGGCAAAAATCACATATTTCATTTTCCAGTCGGTCATTCTGGCTATTCTCCCGTATCTTGCCTCTGCCCAGCCATCAGCCAAGAACAAGAGTATATTCATGCAGGCTGAAACATATTTCCTTTATGGTGATTTCGAGCTGGCCAATCAGCTTTATCTCCTTCTGGAGACGCCCGACAACATGAATATCAAGTACAAGATTGGTGCCTGTTATCTGAATATTCAGGGTGAAAAGGAGAAATCGATACCATATCTCGAGGAAGCTGTCAGGGATGCAAGCTTTGATTCCAAAACCTCATCGTTCAGGGAAAAAAGAGCCCCGCTGGAGGCCTACTTTTACCTTGCCAGGGCCTATATGATAAACAATGAGCTGGAAAAGGGATTGAATACCCTCCAGTCCTTCAAGAGGCTTGTGAAGGAGAACCAGGACAAAGGAGGAATGAATAATCCTGAGTTTATAGATCAGCAGATTCAGGCCTGCAGAAATGCTATCAAAATGGAAGAACAGCCGGTTGGCTTCACCAAAAAATCGCTTGGGACAGATTTCAGCCAGGGTGCAATAAACGAAGATCCTGCGGTAAGTTTTGATGGCAATACTATTGTATATACCGAAAACAGGGGTGCCGTAAATGTTATCTTCTGTTCAAGGAAAAAAGATGGTGTCTGGGAACCTCCGGTAAATATCACTTCTGAGCTGATGGCGGGAGATGATTGCTCCTCATGCTCACTGAACATGGATGGAACAGAGTTGTTTCTCTATAAATCAGACAATTATGACGGAGAGATCTATTCTTCTTCATATGAGAACGGAGCATGGAAACCAATAAAAAAGCTCAACAGGAACATCAACACAAAATTCTATGAATCGCATGCCAGCATCTCAGCCGACGGGAACAGGCTGTATTTCTCAAGCAACCGCGACGGAGGAGAGGGAATGCTCGATATCTATGTGTCAAATAAGGATGCTTCCGGCGACTGGGGGCCTGCGGTGAATCTGGGATCTGTCATCAATACACCCTTTAATGAGGACACCCCCTTCATTACCGAAAATGATTCGCTTCTGTTCTTCTCATCGGAAGGGCATAATTCCATGGGAGGGTATGATATCTTCAGCAGCCGCAGGGACGGCTCCTCCTGGGATACCCCGGAAAACATAGGCTATCCTTTGAATACAAGCGACGATGATAAATTCTTCCAGCCCTGGAATAACGGAAAGAATGCCTATTACACAATGACGACAGGCTACAAGAAAAGAGATATCTTTTATCTCATTCTTGGCGGTCCCGATACAGGTGAATTTGCTGAAATCAACGGGAGGCTCGGACTGTCGGATACTGTAATGGCCTTCGACAAATCCTTTAAAATAAATCTGATAGACCGTTCATCGGGAGATACTGTTGATATAAGCTATCCGAATAAATTCACCGGCCTCTATACTTTTTACGTAATGCCGGGAAAATACAGGCTTGTCTATACCGGTATCGGCTATTTCTCGCAGACGGTCGATACGGCTGTAACAAGTGCAAACAGGAGGATGAGCCTTAATATTGACATTTCCCTTCTCAGGGATCCCTCTGTAAAAAGGTCTGTCGTTGCTTATGAAAAGATCAATCTGAATGAGATCCCGTCAATTGCATCCGTTGACACGAGCAATCTCATTAAAAACCTGAATGTCAATGATCTTGGAGACGAGAACATAAAGGACTCCGATGTTTTGTACTATACCGTGCAGGTTATGGCGCTTTATAAGCCGGTGGATATGAGTTACTTCAAATATATTCCCGATATAAAGGCTATGTATAATGATCAGGACAGATTTTACCGGTATACAACCGGAGTGTTTAAGACCCGCGAGGAGGCATTTGCGCGAAGGCTTGAACTGATAAGAAAAGGATATCCCGAAGATATATTCATTAAAAAGGTCTCGAAATAGGCTTTTAAAACCCATGAAGTATAAGGAGATAAAGCTGAGAGCTCTGGAACCTGAGGACCTGGAACTGCTTTATGAGTGGGAGAATAACGAATCCTACTGGACAATAAGCAGTACTATCTCTCCCTTTTCAAAATATACCCTGAAAAGATATCTTGAGAATTCCCATAAGAATATTTACGAGCTGGGCCAGCTGAGGCTCATGATCGAACTCCTGCACGATAAGGTTACAATAGGGACGATCGACATTTTTGATTTTGACCCGTTTCACAAGAGGGCCGGCCTTGGGATCCTCATTGCAGGGGAAACCTACAGGCGTAAAGGCTATGCCTCGATGGCCCTCTCACGTCTCATCGCATACTGCTTCAATACTCTGCAGCTTCATCAGCTTTATTGTAATATCCTGGCCAATAATGGGGAGAGTATGGAATTATTCCGGAAGCTTGGCTTCGTGGAGGCCGGAGTTAAAAAGGAATGGATAAAGACAGCCGATGGCTACATAGATGAGCATATCTTCCAGCTGATAAACAGTGATTAGATTTAAGACAGCCTGCAGAAGCCTGTCCCCTCCGATGGGTAAAGCATCAGCCCAGTCCTGAAGCCAGCAGCCCGCATGCCGCAGAGATATCGGCCCCTCTCGACCTTCTTATCGAAGCTGAAATACCTGAAATCACAAGATTATGTTTGAAAAAGATCATCCTTTCCCCGGATGAAGGCATCATATCATCCCCTCTGACAGGATGATATGGCAGCAGGTTCACCCTTATCCCTGACCCCCTGACAAGCCGTATCAGCTCCTCAAGATGCCTGCCTGTATCATTCCTGTCCTTCATCATTACATATGCAATACTCAGCCTCCTTTTTTTCTTCAGCGGATAAAACCTGAGAAACTCAATTATGTCTTTTGCAGGATATTTTGCTTCTGCCGGCACCATGCTCCTCCTCTCTTCAGAAAAGGGTGAAAGGAGGCTCAGTGTCAGATTGCAATCACATCCTGACATGAATGATACAACCCCTGGCATAAGGCCGACAGTGGAGACTGTCACATTGCGGGGACTGAGAGAAAGGCCCCATTCCGATGTCAGGATATTACAGGCTTTCAGTACATTGGCTGAATTATCCATAGGCTCTCCCATCCCCATGAGAACCACATGTGTAATTTCACCGGAGTGAGGGATACTCAGAACCTGGCTCACTATCTCGCCAGCCGTAAGGTCACCGTGATACCCGTATCCGGCGGTAGCACAGAAGACACATCCCATCCTGCAGCCTGACTGCACGGATACACACGCGGTTTTCCTTTTATTATCCGGAATATATACTGTTTCAAGCATTTTCCCGTCAGAAGTGGTGAAAAGGTATTTTTCAGTTCTGTCAGATGATGTTTCGGTTCTGACAGGACTGAAAAAACCTGTATTGAAGTTTCCATTCAGGAGAATCTTCAGCCTTGCGGGAATATTATCAAAGAGGGATATCTCCCCGATCCGCTTTTTATAGATACTGTTTGAGATTGATAATGCATGCAGGAGCTTATAGCCCCACTGTTCAACAACAGTGAATATTTCCTCGGAGGTTAGACCGCAAAGATTTCCTTCATGCATAACAGTGTAATTGACCAGATTCAAACATTGAACCTGCCGATTAAAAGTTAATGAAGCCTTTAAGTTCTATTTCGCTTCTGCGCCTGATGGTACGAGCCCCCTGTTCCTTAGGAGCGGTCCGATTTGAGCATCGCGTCCCCTGAATTTTATAAAGCTCTGTCGAGCATCGGTTATTCCCATGGGAGCCAGTATATTTTTGCGGAACGATTCGGCCGTTGCGCTGTCGAAAATCCCCTTCTCCTTAAAGGCTTCAAAGGCGTCGTTGTCGAGTACAGCTGCCCATGTGTAACAGTAGTATCCGGCATCGTATCCGCCCACTATATGCAGAAAATATGTGCTCCTGTACCTGGGCTCGATCTCTTTTATAAGGCCGATCTTATCCATACTCTCCTTCTCAAACTTCTCGATATCGATATTGACAGGTGCCTCAAGGGTATAGTAATCCATGTCAAGCATTGAAGCTGCAATAATTTCAGTGTTGTCGAACCCTGTATTGAAATACCTGCTTTTCTCAATTTTTTCTATCAGGTTGTCAGGCATCACCTCGCCTGTCTTATACTGCCTTGCATACATTTTAAGGACGGCAGGCTCAACAGCCCAGTGCTCCATTATCTGTGAGGGCAGTTCGATTATATCCATTGCCGGGAATGTAGTGGCATATTTATTTATTGAGAAGTACCCTGAAGTCCATGGCCGAACTCGTGGAACAGAGTTCTTACATCATCGAGGCTCAGTAGCGAAGGGGTATCCCCGGAGGGGTTTGTAAAATTGCAGACTATGGTAACGACAGGGTGTATTTCCTTGCCATCGAGCCATTTGTGATCACGGTAACCTCCGCACCATGCTCCCTGGCTTTTGCTGGCTCTTGTAAAGAAATCCATATAAAGCACTCCCAGGGGGCTCCCGTCTGCCTCCCTGACTTCAAATGCCAGCGCATCGGGATGGGGAAGCGGGATATCCTTTATCGGGGTAAAAGTTATGCCATAGAGCTTATTTGCAACTGCGAAGGCTCCTTCCCGAACATTATCAAGCTTAAAGTATGGCCTCAGCTCATTATCGTCGAGATTATACTTTTGCTTGCGCAGCTTTTCGGCATAGTACCACCAGTCGGATGGTTCAATTTTTATCTTTGCCCCCTCCCTGTCGGCGATCCCCTGCATAGCCACCAGCTCTTCACCGGCAACCCTCAATGCAGGAGTCCATACCTGGTTTAAAAGGTGAGAAACATTTGCCGGATTTTCAGCCATTCTGTCTTCAAGCTTAAGATCAGCATGCGACTTATATCCAGAAGCTTCGCCCTCAGGGCCGCAGCTTCACTATATTGAGAAGCACATCCTTGTTGTCGAGCTCATCGTTATGGTTGCCTCTTGTGAGGTAGGCATCATAGAGCTTTTTCCGCAATTCACGGTTTTCCGAATAGGTGAGGAAGGGAAGCATGCTGGGCTTCTGGGTTGTAAAGACCCATTTACCTTTGTCTCCTGCCTCAGGCTGCTTCGGAAGCGCCTTCCCTGAGATTCCCGGGCAGCCCTTTGAGCTCAGATTCATTGTCGATGTGAGCTTGAATTTGTTTGTTTCAGAAAGAACATTCTGACTGAATTTTACAGACAGCACCGAGATCTCCTGGTTGTATTTTTTAAGGGTATCCTGCTGTGCAGGGGAAAGCAGCGCCCCGTTGCGCACAAAATTCCTGTAAAGGTTCTCCAGGAGAAATCTCTGTTCGTCCGTTAGGCTTAATTTTGACCTGGTTATCATATATTGATTTTACCCTTTTGAAAAGCTCCGGATTCAGGTAGATCTCATCCCTGTATTCTGAGAGTTTAGGTGAGACATCCATCTCAATTTTCTGCAGAGTATCATTTGTATTGGCTGATGTTATCCCAAAGAAGACAGAGGAAACCCGTGTCAGAAGCTCTCCCATTTTGTCGAGAGGATCGATAGTATTCCCAAAATCAGGATCGGCCTTGTTGCTTAAGTATCTTCCTCAGATCATCCCTTCCTTCTGCCATTCCTTTTTCGAATGCCGGCATATAATGCTTTGCCAGTATTTTCCCGAACGGAGGTACGCCGAAGGGGGTGTTGTAAGGAGCAAAAAAGGGATTTGCTTCATCTGAAGCGGTCCCCTGGCTGCTCTTGCAGCTGATCATTGCCATAGATAATAAAGAACAGATTAATAAATACTTAAAAACTATTTTCATAACCGGAGAATTAATATGAGTATGTTTTATACCGAACAGCCTACAAAATAAGGATTTTCATTACTGGAATCAAAGAATATCCGGACTAATTTTATTATTTTTGCCACCCCGACACGGATTGTTAGCACTGATTCACAGGGTATTATTGGAGAGATGGCAGAGTGGTCGAATGCGGCGGTCTCGAAAACCGTTGTTCGCCTTCCGGCGAACCGGGGGTTCGAATCCCCCTCTCTCCGCATCAGCAATTTACTCCTGCAGCCCTGCTGCGGGATTTTTATTTTCAGACTGGCCTCACCATGCTCGCATGAGTGAGGCCAGTCTGAAAATAAAAATACCCTGTGAGTGAAACGAACAAGGTAGTAATTTGGAGATGCAGGGTACCCCCCGGGGATCACCACCGGTCCGACGCAGGAGGATCCGGGCGTAATCCCCAGAGTGAAGCGAACAGGGGAGTAATTTGCTGATGCAGGAACTCCCCGGGGATCACGACCGGTCCGACGCAGGAGGACCCGGCGTAATCCCCATGCAGTTCTACCCTATCAGCATCCCTGCCAGCGAGGCCGAGATATATGATGCCATGGTTCCGCAGATCATTGCCTTTATACCGAGCCTTGCAAGATCGGCCCGGCGGTCGGGAGCCAGCGTCTCCAATTCCTCCCAGCTGTATGGCAACGGAGCTGAAATTGGCAAATCCGCACAGTGCAAAGCTTGCTATTACGACCGACTTTGCACTTAGAGCACTATTATGGATAAGGGGTGACAGATCCGAATAGGCCACAAATTCATTTATTACCATTTTTGTTCCGAGAAGAGATCCTACGCTGAGTGATTCTGCAGGAGGCACACCCATTGCAACGGCAAACGGGCTGAATATGGCTCCAACTACATCCTTAATCCTGAGATTATCAAGATTAAGCCCTGCAGCATCGAGTGAAATGTCCCATCCATGACAAAAGGTGGCCAAGGTAACCGGTGAGTGCATCAGCCATTGCTATAAGGGCAATAATGCCGATCAGCATTGCAATAACATTCAGGGAAATTTTCATGCCATCGCCAGCCCCGTGGGAAATTGCCTCCATGAGGTTCGAATATTCCTTCCTGACCTCCAGGCTGACCCTCCCTGCTGTTTCAGATACTTCCGTTTCGGGAAATACGATCTTTGAAATGACAAGGGCGCCGGGGGCAGCCATCAGGCTTGCAGCAAGAAGATAGGAGGCAGGTACGCCCATCGATATGTACACCGCCATAACACCTCCGGCAATGCATGCCATGCTGCCTGTCATGGAAGCCAGCAATTCTGACATAGTCATCCCTGAGAGATAAGGCCTGATCAGTATCTGTGCCTCCACCTGACCTACAAAAACACTTGCAATATTCGACAATGCCTCACTTCCGCTTGCGCGCATGGTGCGGTGGACAAAGCGTGCGATTACGGCAATAATCCTTTGCATCAGCCCTATATGATAGGCAATGGCCACGAGAACGCATACAAAAATGATTGTCGGCAGAAGGATAAAAAGAAAAACGCCGCTTTTTACCATCGGTTCCGGGAGTATCCGTGGTAACTTTCGTAAGATCGCCGAAAACAAACAGGCTTCCCTCTCCTGCGAAAGTCCAGGATCTTATTAATTGCCTTCCCGAGCCAGTAAAAGATCTCCTGCCCTGCACGAACCTTAAGAATAAATACTGCAAGTGACAGCTGAAGCATAAGACCGGTTACTACAAGTCTGTAATTGATTTTTTTCCTGTTGTTCGACCAGAGGAAGGCAAGTGCGAGATATTATTGCAAGTTTTCCGGCAAGACCCGTAACCATCTCTTCATCCGTGTCCGGTCAAACATATTTGGAATATAGCAACGGCAATCGGCTTTCTGAAAAGTCCTTTTGTTAACAAAACTATAATGAATCGGACCAGGCCCTGATTATCGCAATTTGTTCCTTCAATATTAAAATATAGAGCGAAGATCTGCCCGTTTTTTGGTATGGCACGATAGATTATCTTGGCATCGGACCTGGGCAATCTGATCTTTATGTAAGGATGATATTCGGGGACCTTAAGAACGGCCACTCGCTTTATGGCTTTCCATGTCTGCTTCAGCCTGTCATTCAGATCGAATCTGAGAATTGCCATCCTGTCGGAGGCTTTTTCAGTCTCTTCCTGGCTAACAAATATCCTGATGCCATCATTCATTTCAATAATATAGCTTACCGGTTCTGTAATGGAAGTATCCGGCATAATGTCAGGCTTATATTCGGACGTATCCTTAGGAGCCATCTTTATCATTAAAGGTTCTTTCCTTATTGTCGAAATTTCGGATAATATTGAGAGAGGAGAAGAGAGTAATGGATATATAACATTCTCATTACCGGTTGTAAGCATCCTGCTGGCTTTAAAACTCCTCATCTTTGACTTATGGACAACCACGCCGCTTATTTCAAGATCCATACTGCTGTCGGCAAGGTTGATTGTAAGATATATTGAATCCGTTGAGCCATTAATGATCCTTGACTGAAGGAAGGCCCTCTCCTTCAGCATACTCAAGTAGGCTGAGTCAGAAAATGTTTTTCATTTCCTTTCTTATCCGCCCGGTTGTTCAGAACTTACTTCTTGCGTCATTTCAGCCAGTTTTCGTGACGGACCAAGCATCGACATTACTGAATAATAGAGCAGGAATGATGAACAGATAATTATGAGTATCAGCAAGGCATTTTTTCCTCCGGAGTGGCTTGATTTATTATCTGTTTCCATAGTTTTTTGGATCGGATCAGAAGATGTAAACTTTCGAACCAATATTAAGATTATTGTAGATCACTTTCAGATCCTCATCATTGAGTCTTACACAGCCATGGGTGACCGGCATGCCAAGGAATCGCTTGTAAAGAGTGCCGTGGATCATATATCCATCGCCTATTGACAGAGCATAAGCTCCCAGAACACCATATTCATATCTTGAATTATCATTCATAGAAGGTATGGGCAGGCCCTCTTCAACAAAGGCCCAGTCAGGCTTTTTCCATACCGGGTTGGTCGTTTTACCCAGTATCCAGTATTTTCCCTTTGGTGTTTTGAATACCCATTTTTTGTTGCCTTCGGTCTGAAGCATTGTATAGCTTCCTGAGCTGCAGAATCCCTCCCTTAGAAGCTTTTTATTCCTGGTAGAGGTAAAACCTGTTATCAGTAGTATTTATAACAATATACGATTGTCCTGAAGTATATGCATTATACTTCCTTGACAGCCGTCTGAAGGTCCCTTGTAGCACACTTACCGCTTTTTATAGTCAGCACTCTGTCCAATCTCAATATTCATAACTGCTTACTGTTTTATGACCTGTGTAATTCAGTTAAAACCGGCACAAAATAGAGGACAAAGAGGACTGCGCGACGGTAAGCAAGAGTGTTGTAATTAAATACCAGAATTGTTCTGAAAATAAACATAAGCTTCCTGTTTTCCAGCATTTTCTTCCAGAAGGAATCCATTATCTTCAACAGATCAATATTTCCGAATCAACGTCTTCACTGTCATTCCGCAGATCCTTCGCTTCCATGTTCAAGCCACTTATTTATTAAATTTTCACTTCCCATTTAAACTGATTTATCTATTCATTGCACTTTGAAGATCGACAACCGACCCAACTATAGTAACTGGAGTACCTACTCTGACTTTTTTATACACAAGCTCAATTTCCTTATCCGTAAGGGCAATGCAGCCCTCGGTCCAGTCAATTCCTTTTCCCCCGTTACCATGGATCTCGATAAGGCCCCCGATTTTTGCGGTCTGCGGCAGGAGACCACTTGTCAATCTGTGATCTGAAATTCCGTATATCTTCATCATTTGGGTAATCCAGCAACAAGAGCCTTATAATATTTGGTTCTGCCACCATCCATTTTTTTCGAGATTTTATACATTCCCTCCGGGGTCGCCTTATCCCCCTTCACCTTTTATCACCGACCCAGTTTGCCCCGAGTTCAGCATAAACTCATATTTTTTGATCTCTGTTCAGGTAGATCAAAACATTTTCTTGAAAATTTATCAATAATTATCGAATAATCTACCATTTCTTTTCGATTCTTTGATAGTTGCATTGACCCATTTTTTCCAGGTCGGGATAGGAGTTGAAATAGTTTTTCAGGCTTGTGGTCGCATTTTCTAAAGGATGTAGTCAGGAGATATTCCGAATCTGTAAGCTTTCTGTTCGACTTCAGATATTCCCCTTTTTTATAATCAACCCGGGCCTCCTCCAGTAACATTTTACCCTTTGATATTCGTTTCATCAGTCTTCAGTTCAAAGAGGATAGTTCTTAAAGTACTTATTTAATATCGGCAACAATATTGTCGAGAGTATCAATTTTCTGCCTTAATGTTAGTTTTCAGGTTGGTAGTGCTTGATATTGAGTTATCTGCGGCCTCTGTCGACTTTTTTGCGGAGAGTTCTGCAAAAATGATCACTTTTTCATAATTGCGTATAAATATAAATCTTTTATTTTCCTTCTGCCAGTTGATCATTGCAGAATCGTATAATATTTTTGCCTCTTTATAGAGTCTTTTGGAATAGGTATCGGCTCTGGCGCTTCCAGCCTTTGACAGTTTAATCCTGGCATATTCCATCGCCACTAGCAGGCGGATCGGGAGTCATACCGGATCAATATAAAGATAATCAAGGGGTATCGATCCTGCAATTGCAAAATACATCAGCACATTACTCCAACTCTTTCTCATGAATACCCTCTGATAATTTTAAAAAAAACCCCGGGGAAAATCCCGGGGGCTCTATAATACCTTAAAAGTTACTCAGGAATTATTTCTTTCCTTTTACTTTGCGATTGCTTCCTTAAGTTCATTATTTATTCCGTCTGCTCTTTCCTTGGCAGCTTTGACCTTGTTGAGGGCATCCATATAGGTACCTTTATCATATGAAGCCTGGGCCTCAGCAACAGAAGCTTCAATTGAGTCATTTCTGTCTTCATCTGCTCCAGAACAGCGGCTCCTTCTTTACCTCTGGGAGCTTTTTTCATAAGAGTTCCATTTTCATCAATTACTGCTTTGATGTCAGTTAAAAGTGTTTCAGCCTCTTTCTTAACTTCTTCCTTCTTGGCACCAGCATCGGTAGCAACTTTATTGGCTGCAGCAATGTTTGCATCCAATTTGAGTTCAATAGGTCCGAATTTCTTGAATAATTTTGATTTCTGAACTTCAATTGCAGCATTAATAGCCTTCATTGAATCCTGTACAGCTGCAAATTCAGCAGGTACATAAACAGAAGCCTCAGCAGTCTGTGCAGCAGGTAATAGCTGCATTTGTAGCATCAACTTTTTCCTGCGGAACTTTTCCGCAACTCGAAAGGAAAGCGACCATAGCAATAGCAGCTAATCCCATTAAAACTTTGTTCTTCATTTCTTTACCTTTTAATACTTTGTTTATTTAACAACCTCCGATTTCTTCACGAATCGTTTTGTTTAAAATTACGGTGCGAAGATATTAAAAATATAGAACATAACAAGACTAAAATCCAATAATATAACAAAATGTTAAAAAATGTAAATCAGAATATATCTGAGAATAAATTAAATAGAATTATTCGAAATCGCATGCTGGAGTCAAAATTGCAAATAATTAAATTACTCTGACACATACAGTTTCATAATAACCTTGTGATAGTTCTGCATCAAATAATTACACCGGGAGAAGCTGATGGGGATTACCTGCTGGTGATCCCTTTTGGGGCGGACCTCTGCAACACCTTAGTGAACCCTATCGGGTTTTGTTTATTATTGCCTCTGGTCTCTTCAGAAATCAGCGGATTTTTGTCCGCCGAAGCCTCAGCCTTTCAAAAGTGATCTATAAAATTAATATGGTATATATAATCGAAAACTCGCCGTCAGCCCTTCTTACGTCGGGCTATGGCGAGCGAAAGCGGAGAGAGGGGGATTCGAACCCCCGGTACAGTTTCCCATACGGCAGTTTAGCAAACTGCTGGTTTAAGCCACTCACCCATCTCTCCAGTAAGAATATGAACTCTGGGTGATACGGCAATTTAGTCCCGATAATCGGGACTGGTTTAAGCCACTCACCCATCTCTCCAATAAGAATATGAACTCTGGGTGATACGGCAGTTTAGTCCCGATAATCGGGACTGGTTTAAGCCACTCACCCATCTCTCCAATAAGAATATGAACTCTGGGTGATACGGCAGTTTAGTCCCGATAATCGGGACTGGTTTAAGCCACTCACCCATCTCTCCAATAAGAATATGAACTCTGGGTGATACGGCAGTTTAGTCCCGATAATCGGGACTGGTTTAAGCCACTCACCCATCTCTCCAATAAGAATATGAACTCTGGGTGATACGGCAGTTTAGTCCCGATAATCGGGACTGGTTTAAGCCACTCACCCATCTCTCCAATAAGAATATGAACTCTGGGTGATACGGCAGTTTAGTCCCGATAATCGGGACTGGTTTAAGCCACTCACCCATCTCTCCAGTAAGAATATGAACTCTGGGTGATACGGCAGTTTAGTCCCGATAATCGGGACTGGTTTAAGCCACTCACCCATCTCTCCAATAAGAATATGAACTCTGGGTGATACGGCAGTTTAGTCCCGATAATCGGGACTGGTTTAAGCCACTCACCCATCTCTCCAATAAGAATATGAACTCTGGGTGATACGGCAGTTTAGTCCCGATAATCGGGACTGGTTTAAGCCACTCATTTGTCTCTCCAGTAAGACTTGTACTCTCGACAATAGATACTTCAGCGAAGTATATGCGAAGGAGGGTCACCCATCTCTCCAATAAGAATATGAACTCTGGGTGATACGGCAGTTTAGTCCCGATAATCGGGACTGGTTTAAGCCACCTTTGCCCTCCGAAGCTTTCTTCGACAATAGATACTTCAGCGAAGTATATGCGAAGGAGGGTCACCCATCTCTCCAATAAGAATATGAACTCTGGGTGATACGGCAGTTTAGTCCCGATAATCGGGACTGGTTTAAGCCACCTTTGCCCTCCGAAGCTTTCTTCGACAATAGATACTTCAGCGAAGTATATGCGAAGGAGGGTCACCCATCTCTCCAATAAGAATATGAACTCTGGGTGATACGGCAGTTTAGTCCCGATAATCGGGACTGGTTTAAGCCACCTTTGCCCTCCGAAGCTTTCTTCGACAATAGATACTTCAGCGAAGTATATGCGAAGGAGGGTCACCCATCTCTCATCTCTCTTTTCCAGTGATCACACTGAGCGCGACAAAAGTAGAAAAACAAGCATAAAGTGCAAAATAAATGCAATTTTTATTTAAGCCCTCTCAGGAGATTCGTTATAAGCCTGAAATTTTCCGTAGTCTCCTCATCCAGGTCACCCGGCTTTATCTTTCCCTCCTTTACATTATTGAGAAACCTGCTCAGCATAAAATTCCTCGGCAGCTCTTTCTCCCTTATATAAACAGAGTTCGGAACTGTTATCCCTTCCCTGCTGTTGAGAATAAAGTTCTTGAAGTCGAGGGTGGACAGCAGATCCTCGGCATTCAGGAAGGCATCGGGTACCCTGATTATGATATCCTTCTCCCCTGTTTCTGTCTTGTACACTGTATTGCTCAGAAGTTCAGCTGTTTCAATTTCTTCATCGTTCTCGAACACAAGGACTGCAAAATCCATACCCCAACCCATGAGGATATTGCACAACAGGGGAATGGATGAGACATTAGTCGAAGGTATAACGCATATTTTCCCCATGAAGCCTGTAAGGAGGATTATTGCAGTTGAGCATA
This sequence comes from uncultured Bacteroidales bacterium, assembly GCA_963756885.1. Lineage (GTDB taxonomy): Bacteria > Bacteroidota > Bacteroidia > Bacteroidales > VadinHA17 > LD21. Next base: position 403,282 of record CAVWPG010000016.1, on the reverse strand, counting down.
TAGAAGGAACCTGTATCATTGACGATCAGGTTCACCCTTTTATCAGAAAACCCCTCCCCTGCCATGGGGTTTCCGAGAATGCTCTGAAGGGGTGTAAGTGTATCGGGAGATGCCGCAGAAAGCCTCAGTGGGTCAAGTATCCTTGTATTGCTCCTCATACTGTCGAGATCATCCCGCTGAACGGCAAGCACGCGGTGGAGCTTGTTGATCTCCACAAGGTGGGGGGAATGGGTTGTATATATTACCTGGATCCTGTCCTTAATATCATCAAAAACCTTGAGGACATCCTCCTGGGCTCTGGCATGCAGGCTTACACCCGGTTCATCGACAAGAAGGATAAGCTGCTTTTTACTGTTACTGGCAGAGGCCTTAAGCTCCATGTAGAACGACAGGAACCATCTGACCCCCCTGCTTCTCTGCTTTGGGTAAAGTCTCTCTCCTTCATCCTTGATCCAGAATTCAAGATATGGCTTACCGGCTTTCGGGCCATACGAGGAGTTGTAATGTTCGAGCTCGAACTGTATATGGATCTTATTGTTGCTTCCTATCGACTGCTGCCAGAAATCATGAAAATTCCTGGTAAGGGTAATAATTCAGGTTTTCAATTTTCTGTTTCAGGATCCGGCTGGAGGGCTGCTGAAAGAACGAATAATCGAGCTGGGCGATCGAAAGAAAATTCCTGGCTGCCTTGTATCCTTCCACCTGCTCGTTGCCTGAAATTATATCGGCCATATCGATCCTGTTGGGCAATAAGGCTGCCAAAATCTTCGAAAAGCTCAAATACGGGACAGCTGGCAAAATACTTTCTGCCGAGTATTTCACTGTTATACTGCGAACGGTATGAATCAATTGTTTTGTCGACCTTCTGTTCTGCAACTATTTCGGAAACACCGTCGATAATATATCCCGAAAGTGCAATCTGCCGGTCCATCTCGGCTTTTTTCTGATCCCGTCTCGCTCCTTGTCTTTCTGAAATCATTTATAACGCTTTTCCATTCCGAATCGTTTTCATCCTCGATAGGTTTCATAAGCAGTGTCATCTTCTGATGCCTCTCCTCAAGCCTTGATGAAAGTTCCGTCAAATGATTATCCAGGGAATTATATTTCTCCTGAAGTTTCTTCCATTTATCTCCTGACCCTTTTAATCACCTGTTTTTCTGCAAGTTCAGCGAAGCTAATTTTTCTTTTTCCTTCCTTATGGTATTCAAGCCTGCTTTTCAGCTCTCCAACGTCTCCTCGGTCAGGAGCTAACAGACATTTCAGCTGATCGTTTCCTGAATAACCTGAATCCGAATCCGAGCTCCATTGGTGTTAGGAAGCTGTGATCTCATGGTTGTTTCCTCTTCGGTCAGCCTGGCAAGGTCATCTCCATGCTCCCTGATCTTCATTCAGCTCATTTTCAAGTTTTGCAGATACATCGGTAGAGATAAAGCTTCCATGCATCATCCAGCGAATCCAGATACTGGCTTATTGCCCCGCTGACAGTGATTACCGATGAGAAATCCTGAAGCCATTTCCGTGTAAGTTCCAGCTGATCTAACCGTGATATCAGTTCGGTAAGTTCTGGTCCGGGATTTTCAGTAATTTTTAAAAGCCACCCTTCCGGGATGGAGAACCTGCAGCTTACCTCCGGCAACGAAAGGTCGCTCCTGAGCACGTCCTCAGAGATGACACCGGAATGAAAGACCTTAAGGGCTTCAAGAACTGAAGTCTTTCCGGACTCATTTTGTCCAATGAGGCATGTAATATTATCAGGTGAAAGGTTTTGCCAGCCTGTGTCAACAATGGATCTGAAGTTTCTGATTCTGAAAGCTATAAGCCTCATCATGATTTTAAATGTTAAAGTTTAAAACCAAAAACCAGAACGTCATCCACCTGCTGGGTATTGCCTTTCCAGTCCATGAATACCTTTTCAAAATACTCTTTTTGCGTGACATCGGGAGATCTTTGAAGGACTCGATAAGTTTCTTAAACTGCTTGTATTTAAATTTTTTATTTGTTATCTCTCCAAACTGATCGGAGAAGCCGTCCGAGAAAATATAAAAGGAATCGCCTGGCAATGTATCGATCGTAATATTCGTGAACGGAGTCTCCTTCAGAGGAGCCACGCCGATAGTCATCTTATCAGGCTTGAACTCAGTCAGTTCACCGTTCCTCAGCATTATGAGCGGTCTGTTGGCCCCGGAATACTGCATTTTCCCTGAGAAACAATCCACAATGCATAATCCGATATCAATACTGTCCTTGGTCTTGGCTCGTAACCTGTCTGATGGAGAGCCTTCATTACCTTTTCGCGCATCAGGTTAAGAATCCGGTTTGCATTAAGATTAATACCGGATTGCAGGATCTCATTCAGAAAACTGATTCCAAGGATGCTCAGCAGTGCACCAGGGACCCCATGTCCCGTGCAATCGCCGGCAGCAAGGCACATTTTCTGCCTGTTGGTAAAAGCATAATAGAAATCGCCACTGACAATATCCCGCGGCAGGAAAATACGAAAAACTCCTGAAGGTATCCCCTCAGAAACCGGGGTCAGGCATCAGGGCATTCTGTATCATTCCGGCATACCTTAGGCTGGCAATGTGGTCATCAATCCCTGCTTCAGGGATGTGTGACAAGTAATCAGGTTCTATTTGTTTATTGACAGACATCTTGGTATTTCTGCAATCGGACAATAAATATACATTAATTTTAAATATTGCGTACTTTCCTCTCTTCTTTACTTCTCAATTTCTTTTCAGGAGCACTACATTTTCGACATGGTGTGTATGCGGGAACATATCGACGGGCTGTATCCGCGGCTACCTGTAATCGTCTGAAAGCATCATAATATCACGTGCCTGGGTTGAAGAATTGCAGCTGACATATACAATTTTGCCAGGAGCAGCTTTGATAATGGCCGTAATCACATCCTCATGCATCCCCGCCCTTGGCGGATCGGTTATTAATACATCCGGCTTGCCGTTTGACTTTAATGAAATCCTCATTCAGTATATCTTTCATGTCTCCTGCAAAAAAACTTGTATTCCCATACCATTCAGTGAAGAATTGATTACCGCATCCCTCACAGCATCTGAACATATTCAATGCCTATTACTTTTTTGGCCGAACCTGCAATATATTGGCAATTGTTCCCGTGCCTGTATAAAGATCATATACCGTCTCCGTTCCGTTAAGGCCTGCAAATTCCTTTGCAATCCGGTAAAGTTCAAGTGCCTGCCTTGTATTTGTCTGGTAAAATGATTTCGGACCTATCCTGAATTTCAGTCCGTCCATCTCCTCATCCAGATGATCCTCTCCTCTGTAAAGAACAGGATTCTGATCATTCAGGGAATCATTCTTCTTTGAATTTATAACATAAAAAAGTGATGTTATCTGCGGAAATTCCGAAGCCATGAAATTCAAGCAGTCCCTCCTTTTTCCGGATCTTCATGAAACAAGACAACTATTACCATAAAGTTGCCTGACAGGGAATTACGTATAACAAGATTTCTCAGGAAACCTTTTTGTTCCCTGAGGTCAAAAAACTCCAGGTTATTTCTCAGGGCATATTCCCTGACGGCATTCCTGATAGCATTTGATGGTTCAGGCTGAAGATGGCACCATTTTATATCGAGTACCTTGTCAAACAATCCGGGAATATGAAACCCAAGGGCATCTTCCCTTGAAAATTCAGCCCCGGATTCAACCTCTTCCTGAGTGTCGCCATCTCCTATCCGAAAAGGTATATTCCAGCTTATTCCTGTACAGATATTCATCCTTTGATCCGATAATCGGATTAAATCCGTGAAGAGACTGGTCTTCCCGATCCTTGTCAGGTTGTCCTTTACCTGTCGTTCCTTGTATTGGAGCTGCAGATTATAAGGAAGATGCTGCCACCGGCAACCGCCGCATACACCAAAATGGCTGCACTAGCGGTTCAATTCTGAGCGGGCGAGTATTCGTGAAATCTGACCACCCTGCCCTCATGAATTTTTTTCTGCTTCGTATAACCCTGATGTCAACCACATCGCCGGGAATAAGCATCGGAACGAATACGACCATATTGTCAACCCTTGCTAGTGCATTGCCTTCGGCGGCAATATCGGTAATCCTGACTTTTTCCAGTAAGGGATAGCTCTTTTCTTCTTCTCACTTCAAAATGATTTTATTATTGTAATTCGAATGTTTTAAATGAACATCTACCTGGAGGTCCTAAGGTTATTTAGAAAAAGAATCCCCTGGACCATTGCCGGTACTATTCCGCTGCCATGGTCTGACGCCGGGAATTATTACCTTTTTGCAAATCTCCGCTGACGTGCCTGCTGCGATCATTCCGTTATAGATATTTTCTGTTGAAACCGGATCTACCTGTGTATCATTTGGCCCGTGAGAAGCATGAGAGCGGCTTATATGTATGCCATGCAGATACGCTATTATTATTAAGTGCTTCCCTGACAGTGAATACTGAGGTGCAGTTTCAAAGCCGGCCAGAAAATCCGGATTCAAGTAAATCGGGAATAGATGTTGTAAGCTGACTGTTTATCTGCTTCAGAGGTAAGCGATTCCGTTATACAGGGAGCTGATTCTGGAAGCATATAGCGGTTCATTGAAAATATCAGTGACAGCATTTGTGAACTGATCGTAGGCGGTGTATGCATTTACAATATATCCCAGGTAAACAGGCATGGGATAGTTGTAGCATCTACCATTCCCTGCAGGAGCAGGTAAATATCGTATGGGCCTGCCCCGCAGGCGCTTCCGTTAAGGTCGAAATCAGCACTGTAATCCAATTCAAGTGCTTTGTCGAGCGCCAGTGTCGCCCATCCTCCCTGTGAATAGCCAAGAAGGTAATATTCATTTATCAGATTCATCCCAGGCAACTCTGACGCGGCCAGCTCTTTTACAGCGTACAGGTTGTCAACAAGGGATCTGACGGTAGGTTCCTTAACCAGGTAAGGATGTGGCACAGCTGCCGATGCTCCGAATCCGGGATAATCGGTATTACAACTATATATCCAAGTGAAGCAACAAGTTCTATCATCTGATATGAGTAATCAGTGGGCAGCTCACTAGGCGCATCCGCATTTAAAGTATTTGTGCCGTTTTGAAATGAAAGAACCGGATAATCGCCGGTGGTAGCCGGCACACTCATCAGACCTGAGGCTTCTATTTCCTGATTATTGACAGTGGTTTTATATACAATTTTATATACAGTAATATCGTCTGCAATAAGAGGTTTGATCTCGCTGCTTCCGGATTAGTCAAAGCTACCGCATCAACCAGACTGCTTAGATATTCCTTCGTAAACCGCAAGGCAACCTCCTTTGAAACAAAATACTTGTAGACCGGCGGATTTGTATCTTTTGAACAGGAAATATAAAAATGACAGTGAAAAAGAATACCAGAGTGTAAAAATTCTAATAATGATCTGCCAGTTTTCATTATATCGATTGTATTATTGATTAAAATTCAAGCTGTATGTATCAGCAACAAGATTAAGCCAGTTGCAAATATAACCTTTCTGAGTTGAATATTGTTCAGGCTCCTCTTCATTATTGGAAGCGGGTCACATTTTCACGGGTGACATTCTTTTTCTATATTTGCATTCATTTATTTTGGTCTCTTTGCATCTATTTTAATTTGATTTATGGTTTCGGTTCAGAATATTTCAGTTTCATTCGGAAGTTTTGATTTGCTGACGGATATCTCCTTTCTTATAAATGAACAGGACCGGATAGGGCTGGCCGGCAAAAATGGGGCCGGGAAATCAACTCCTCATGAAAATTATTGCCGGACTTCAGGCTCCCTCAGCCGGGCTTGTGGATATGTCGAAAGATATTACTCTTGGTTATCTTCCTCAGCAGATGAAGGTGGATGATACAACTACGGTACTGAATGAAACAATAACCGCCTTCTCTGAAATTGATAGGCCTCTCTGAAGAAATTGAATTTTGCAGTACCGAAATTGCCCGGCGTGAGGATTATGAATAGTGCGGAGTATCTTAGGCTGTGTGATCATCTTACGATTGTGGAAGAGACGCTACAGGATGCTTGGCGGGGCAAACTACCTTGCTGAAGCGGAACAGACTCTGTTCGGGGCTGGGATTTGAGCGGAAAGATTTCGGCCGGCCCACACGGGAGCTGAGTGGCGGATGGAGGATGCGTGTGGAGATTCGCCAAAATACTTCTCAAAAAGCCATCCCTGCTTCTGCTCGATGAACCTACCAACCACCTTGATATTGAATCGATACAATGGCTTGAGTCTTTCCTGGCTGGCTATTACGGCGCAGTACTGATGGTCTCGCACGACCGGGCTTTTCTTGACAATGTGACCAGACGAACGATAGAGATCTCGCTCGGAAAAATTTATGATTACAAGGCCTCATGGTCAAAATATCTTGTGCTGCGGGCTGAAAGGAGAGAGCAGCAGCTTGCTGCCTACAGAAATCAGCAAAAAATGATCGAGGATACGGAAAAATTCATCGGGAGGTTCAGATACAAGGCAACAAAGGCTGTCCAGGTGCAATCGAAGATCAAGCAGCTCGACAAGGTAGAGAGACTTGAGGTAGATGAGGAAGATCAGCAGCGCGATCAATCTCAGGTTCCCACCTGCTCCCCGTTCCGGCACTGTTGTTGTTGAGGCGGAAAATCTCTCAAAAAGCTATGGCGAGCACTTAACGTGCTCAAGGGGATACATTTCAAAATTTCGAGGGGAGAAAAAGTGGCATTCGTTGGCCGCAACGGGGAAGGCAAAACCACATTTTCAAAGATAATAACCGGGGAGCTTGATCATAGCGGCATGCTTAAAATGGGCCATAATGTGCTTATCGGGTACTTTGCCCAGAACCAGGATGAACTTCTCGACGAAAATATAACGGTGCTGCAGACAATCGACAATGTTGCGAAAGGGGATGTCAGGACAAAAATCAGGGATATGCTGGGAGCCTTCCTCTTCAGGGGAGATGATGTTGAAAAGAAAGTTAAGGTCCTTTCAGGCGGCGAACGCTCCAGGCTTGCCCTGGTGAAGCTTCTGCTTGAGCCCGTTAATCTACTTGTGCTCGATGAACCTACAAATCATCTTGATATGAGGTCAAAGGATATCCTCAAGCAGGCTCTCATAAAATTTGATGGCACACTAATTGTTGTCTCCCACGACAGGGATTTCCTCGACGGCATAGTTGGAAAGGTATTCGAGTTCAGGCATAACAGGATAAAGGAGAATATCGGCGGGATCTACGATTTCCTGAGAAGAAAGAAGATAGATAACCTGAAGGAGATTGAAAGGAAGGAAAAGGCAAGGAATGAGCCTGCCCGCATGGTTGTTTCATCCAATAAGCAAAGGTACCTTGAGAAAAAGGAATACGAGAAAAACCTTCGTAAGCTGAGAAAGAACCTTGAGGAATCGGAAGCGCTGATCGAGAAGCTTGAAAAAGAGATCCTTGCAGTAGACAAGACCTTTATGGAACCTGGGAATTATACTGCTGATCATGAAGTCAATTATGAAAAATACAGGGATCTGAAGGATCATCTCAACGAGGAGATGAACAGATGGACTCTCCTTAGCCAGGAAGTTGAGGAATTTCTGCAAAAACCGGATACCGATGGAACTGATGCAATTTGAAAAAGAGTACAGGGTACATGTTTATGAGACCGGACCTGATGGGAGACTTAATCTCTACTCACTGTTCAACTATCTGCAGGATATTGCCTCCGACCATGCCATCACGGCTTGGCTTCGGCCGGGATGACCTGATCAGGGAAAACCGCTTCTGGGTCCTTTCAAGGATATATGCAGAGATCAGCAGATTACCCGGATGGGCAGATTCAATCGTAGTTAAAACATGGCCCAACGGTACAGATAAATTATTTGCCCTGAGAAACTTCGATGTCAAGCTTTCCCGACGGTACCCATATCGCATCTGCAACATCCTCATGGCTGATACTTGACATGACCACAAGGAAAGTTCAGAGGCCCGACTCTACCCTTTCAAAATTCTATTCCGATCTTATTCCAAACGAAGTCCCTTGAGATATGCCTCCAGGCTTGAGCCATTGGAGGAAAACGTCAGGAACCCCATTTACTACACGATTAAAGTAAGCGATCTGGATATTAATCTGCATACAAATAACGTTAACTATCTGAAATGGGTTTCTGACTAGCTATAATCTTGAATTCGTGATGAAAAATTTTCCCCGGTCGGCTGAAATAAACTATCTTGCAGAATCACAATTTGACGAGGAGGTTATTATAAGGACCTCTGCTGCACAAATCGATGGTTCAGTCTTATAACCATTCTGTATTCAGAACAGCCGACAATAAGGAACTATGCAGAATAAAAATTGAATGGAACAGGATTTGACAAAAGTTAAGTTAAGTGTTATGGGAATGAAGAATTAGATTGCCATGCGAAGCTTGTGTTTCATTATTCCGGCGGTATCCGTAATTGTTTTCAATTCCTGCAGCACCATGCAGCAGGCCGCCGATACAAAAGATCTGTCGTATCTTTACAACCCCACAAAAATTCTATAAACCCCCGGTATAATGTATTTAATCAGTCTGACGAGTCATCTGTGCTTTCGATAAAGCTTTTTGCCAGCGATCTCTTCTTTTCCGAGGCAAATGCGAAGGGAGTGCCGATGGCGCAGATGATGTTCAACATAAAGCTCTTCACTACAAATCCCAATGAAGGACGCCAGCTCATAGACACAATTGCCTATAACGTAAGCATAGTAAAGGAGAAAGGAAGACCCGAATATGTTTATGACGTCCCCCTGAAAGTCGAAAAGGGAAATGAATATACAGCCGAATCAGGATCCTCGACAGGCTGCGGCTTTTCGTAGTCCAGGCATTTGTTCCCTTCAATACACTCTCTCTCAATAACAGGTATAATTTCAAGGTTGTAGGCCACTTTGACAAAAACGAGCTTTTCAACCCTGTGCTCAAGGTAGACGAGTATGTCAATCTTATGTACTCACGGGAACATATCGACAGCCTGTTTATTCATACTATAAGCCCTTCAGGGAGGTCCCGGATCCTCCTTCCATGATCCTTCCCCAGAAAACAATTGATTATCCTCCCGACAAGATAATAGCACTGCCTTATTCCGATACCCTGCCAATGATGTTTCCCAGGCAAGGAATTTATCATTGCACAATCGGAAGGGATATCGCTGAGGGATATACATTCTATAACATGGGTTCTACATATCCCACTTTGAAGACACCGGAGGCAATGATAGAGCCGCTTGCTTACCTTGCTTCGCAGGATGAAATGGATTCCCTGCGCTCTGCCCTTAAGAAGAAGCTTGCTCTCGACAATTTCTGGATCAGCCTTGGAGGGAATGTGGATAAAGCCAGGGAGCTTATAAGGATATACTATACAAGGGTGCTCTATACGAATTTCTATTTTACTTCCTACAGGCAGGGATGGAGAACTGAAAGAGGAATGATTTATATAATATATGGCCCCCCTGATAAAGTATATAAAACAGTTGACGGGGAAAACTGGGGATACAAGAAGCCGGTTATAAAATCCTCATGGGGAGGGAGATACAGTGTTAAAGGAAGAATATCTTTTCTTCAACTTCAAAAAAGCTGATTCAATCTCTTTTCAGACAATGAGTTACTACCTGAGCCGCGGCGAAACTCTCGTAACATACTGGGATAAGGCTGTAGCCAGCTGGCGTAAAGGTATTGTGTTTCGGCTGGATAATCCGGAAGGCTTTTAAGTCTATTATTTATAATTTGCAGATGCAGAAAGAAAAAGATTGTATTTTCGGATTAAGACCGGTAATTGAAGCTATCAGGGCAGGAAAGCAGATCGACAGGCTGCTTGTAAGACAGGGCCTGCAGGGAGCCTTGTACCATGAGCTGATGACCCTTGTAAAAACAAATAATGTTTCATACAGGTAGTTCCTGTCGAAAGGATAGAACTTGTTACAAGGAAAAACCACCAGGGGGTGCTGGCCTGGCTGTCTGTCATCGAATACCAGTACATTGCCAACCTGTTGCCGATGATCTATGAAAAGGGAAAAGATCCACTGATTATCTCGCTCGACGGGGTATCCGATGTGAGGAATTTTGGAGCAATAGTCCGGACAGCCGAGTGCCTGGGAGCCGATGCAATAATGATTCCTGAAAAAGGATCCGCGAGAATAACTGCTGATGCAGTAAAAACTTCTGCAGGCGCCCTTCACTCCTTTCCCGTATGCCGTGAAAAAAGCATAGTGCGGTCGGTTGAGTATCTTAAGGAATCGGGATTGAAAGTTGTCTGTGCAACTGAAAAAACCGGCACTCCCGATTTCAGAAGCCGATCTTACCGGTCCTGCTGTTCTGATCCTTGGATCAGAAGAAAAAGGTATAAGCAGGGAGTTGCTTTACTGGCTGACAGCCAGGTGAGGATACCGATGTCGGGCACAATAGGTTCGCTTAATGTGTCCGTCTCTGCCGGGATCCTGATCTATGAGATAATCCGCCAGAGGAGCACTGGCGTTAGCCCTCTACTCAATAATACCCCTTATCCTTTCATCCAGCAGATGCTGGTCTGTTGTAAATGATGCAAGGCCGGCAAGTGTAAGCAGCGTATCGGGAGCTATCTTTTCTTCCCTTATCTTTTCTGCCCACCTCGAGTGCACAGGAATCTTGCCATCCGATACAATATATCCTTTTTCTTCCTTTGTAAGGAAGGGGAACATGTCGCCGCAACCCATCTTCATGAGCCATCTTGATGATCTCAGGACCTGAGGCCGGAATTTTCTCAGCAAGCCGTTCAGCCAGATCCAGTACGCTTATTGTCTACCTCCCAGAATTTTTCTATTCCTGCTCCTGCTGCGCTCTCATACATGCTCACTTCATAGTTTTCGTGCAGGCGGGATGTGAATTTTCCGCTTAGCTCCTTATGGCCGGCGGCAGCTACTTTAGGGGGCATTGTAAAAACATCTGTGCCTGCGAGCAATTCAAGCTGGTGATGATTCCTGAGGCTTGCAGCTATCTGCTTTGTCTGCCACGGATTATCGCCGGAGAGCCCGGTAACCCAGTTCTGCGAGGAAATTACAGCCCTCTCTCCCGCCCCGGAGCCATCGCCGAGGTTATTGTTTGTCATGTAGGCTCCGATTCGTCCCAGGAATACATTGACATAGTCAGGTCTTGCAACCCTGGTCACAAGCACGTTTTCGCGTGCACTGAATCCCAGGGTAAAATTGATCCGTACACCGGAATCTTTCAGGAGCCTTGCCCCTATCAGCCCTTCAGCGGTGTAGGGAACCTTTACGATGAATTGCTCGGGACAGATTTCATGAAACCTTCGGCCGTAATTCAGGATAGCCTTGATATCGTGAGCAGTATCGGTATGAAGCTCCACGCTCACATAGCCTCCGAATCGCGAAGCCAGTCGCAGCCCATGCCGTGCATTCAGTATGAAGGCAATCTCCTTTACACGTTCTTCCGGAGGCAGATCCCTTACAATGCTCTTGGCTTCCGTTATGAAAATATCATAGATGCCTTTCTGTATCTCATTGTTTAGCAGAGTATTGTTGGTTGTCAAAGCACTCATCTCTGCCGACCAGTTAGCTTCTGCCTCTTCCATATCGCCTGTATCGAGCCAGAGCTCGGTACCCGCCTTCTGAAGTGATTCCCAGAAAGGGTCTCTTTTGCCCGTGACATGCCTTTCGCTGATATTCTTCCAGACGAAGTCACTAATTCTTGTATTCAGGTCAGCCATAGTATTTTATTGTTTAAATTTATAATCAGTTATTTTAACCGTGCGAGTGAAAGCAGATCATCGCCGGTCGGCTGTTGAAACACTTTAAGTCCGAATTCGTTCATTATTGCAAGAAGATGTTCAAATATCTCGGACTGGATGCCCTCATAGGGAACAATTTTACTGTTGACTGAAAAACCATACACCTGTAGGGGAAGGCCATTCCCTTCGGGGGGCCTGTGCCTTACTATGAACGGCTGATTTTTGTCAATATCCGGATGCTGCCTTAAATATGTTTCCGCATAGTATCTGAAAACACCCAGGTTCGTCAGGAGCGATGAATTGAAGAAGAGTACCTCCCCTGAACCGGGATCAGATTCAGCACCTCCTGCCCTGCTTTGTCCATACGCTTCTATATAGTCTTTCAGGACTGTATTGCCCGACAGCCTCTCCTTCAGCTCCTTGTCCAGGAATCTTATGCTTCTGATATCGATGAAGATGGCCCGCTTTATCTGCCTGACACCTGCCTCTTCCATACCCTTCCAGTTTTGAAACGACTCATTTACAAGGGAATATGTAGGAACATTAATTATTGTCTTGTCAAAATTCTGTATTTTGACATTATTAAGGGTAATATCGACTACAAGGCCGTCCACGTCTCTCCGCGGAATTGTGATCCAGTCGCCGAGACTTACCATATTGTCGGCAGAAAGCTGAATACTTGCCACAAGTCCGAGAAGGGTGTCCTTGAAAACAAGTATGAGAACGGCAGCCATTGCTCCCAGCCCGGTAATGATGCTTGTAATATCCTGCCTGAAAACTACAGAGATAACAATCAGGATCGTTATTATTACAACAATTATTTTTACAAGCTGAACATATCCTTTTATATGCCTGTGCTGTGAAACGGCAAGGGTATTGTAGATCTGATGCCATGCCTCAATAAATGCCAGTATCACCATCAGGCCGGCAAGCAGCATATAGATATAGGCAACCTTATGGACGGCGATCATCCAGACCGGATATGCCTTCAGTGCCCACCCGGCCATAAACCAGATTACAAGAGCCGGAGCAAGATGAGACATGCGGGAAAAAACTTTCTGCTCAAGGAATATATCGTCCCATTTTGACGCTGTTCTTCTCACTATCCTGGTAACAACAGTGTTTATGAGCAGCCTGGCGAGGTTATTCGCGGTCCAGCTCAGCAGGCAGACAACAAGTACCAATGTAAGGGTGCTGAGAAAGGATGACAGGCTGTAGCTGAAACCTGCATCAATAAACAGCTCCTTAATCCATATCGCAGGATCACTCATAAACCGCATAGCAGAACCTTTAAATAATCTGTCGCAAAAGTAACTAATTTATCAATCAGTATTATTGAAAATCTTTAGCTTTGCGAATTCCGGAATCTCAAAATTTACAAATGAAAACAACCATAATTGCATGTTTATTGTTCGTCACGGTCAGCCTGCCGGGGCAGGTAAGATTTGAGGATTACTTTACAGGCAGGGTCCTGAGGTTCGATTTCATGTTTGCCGGCAACAGTGAAAAGACAATTGTATATCCTGCGGCAATGAAGGAGGAACCTTACTGGGCTGGCTCAAAGGTCAATCTCAGGGATCCTTTCGGCTACGGAAACTTCAGGTATGAAGTTTTTGATGATTCGACAAATATTCTTATTTACTCGCGTGGCTTCAGTTCCCTCTTCCAGGAATGGCAAACAACTGCTGAAGCCAAAAAAACCGAGAGATGCTTTTACGAGGTGGCAACGATGCCCTTTCCAAAGAGAAAGATCAGGCTTGCAATCAGTATGAGGGAAAGAAGCGGTTCATTCAAAAAGCTGTATGAGACAGAAATTGATCCTTCCGATTATTTTATCAGGAAAGACAGCCCGGTAAATGTTAACACTGCCGAGCTTAGCCATGGAGGTGACCCTGTTACATCCGTTGATGTGGCGTTTATCGCAGAAGGCTACAAGGCTGACGAGATGGAAAAATTCCATCAGGATGTAAGGAAAATGACAGATGTCCTTTTCTCGGAGGAGCCATATCTTGACTACAGGAAAAGGTTCAATATCTGGGCTGTCGATGCAGTATCGCAGGATTCCGGCACCGATATGCCAGGGGAAGGAATCTATGCGAACACTGCATTGAATTCAAGTTTTTACACCTTCGACCTTGACCGCTATCTGACGACCCTTGACATTAAATCGGTGAATGATTTTGCTGCTGCGGTTCCCCATGATGTGATAGTTATGCTTGTGAACAGTAACCGCTATGGAGGAGGAGGGGTCTACAATTATTACAGTGGAACAACTGCCGGTCATCCTCTCTCCCAAAAGGTTTTCATGCACGAATTTGGCCACGGATTCGCGGGGCTGGCAGACGAGTATTACTCCTCAACAGTGGCTTACGAGGAATTTTATCCTCTTGATGTGGAGCCATGGGAACCCAATATCACAACCCTTGTGGATTTCGGTTCCAAATGGAAAAACATGCTTACAAAGGGAGTTCCCATACCAACACCCGCTGAGGAGAAATATGAGAATGCCACAGGGGTCTTTGAAGGTGGCGGCTATTCGGCAAAAGGGATTTACAGGCCGCAGATAGACTGCCGGATGAAAAGCAACAGCGATAAGGGATTCTGTACAGTGTGCCGTAATGCAATCAAGGATATGATAGAATACTATATAAAATAACCAGGGGTAAACGAGTAGAGTGTGCCAGAAGAAGTTTTACCCTTGCCCCGAAAGTATGCGGGACAAGGGCAGATAACAAAGCCAGGGTGTGCAGACACCCTTTAAAGGTCACCTTATTTGTTTTTTCTGTCGATTATATAGAAAATGACAAGGCTCAGGCCGCCAAAGAATAAGATCATAGCGGGATAATTTGCACCTTCATTCAGGATACCAGCACTGGATAAAATGGCGCCTGAAACTATGCCGACGGCCACTCCCATAAAAAGCATTCCGATCTTAAGGGTGAATTTGCCCCAGTTCACGCCGGGCCTGGCACCCTCCTTGCCAGTATTGAACAGAGATGCGTCTGCACCCTTCTCGATCAGTGCAAGCCTTTCCTTGTGACGTGTTGTGTAGTAGACATAAATCATTCCGAAAACTGCTGCGAATAAGGCGATAAAAGTAATTGATGCTTCCATTGGATTAATTATTGATTGGTTAATGAATCATATTTTCTCCTTAGACACAGGGAAAGAGGTACCGGTTACAAAAAATCAATCCTGATTGAAATAAATTGTGTGGACCCGACGAATCCTGATATAGATTATAAATAGTATAAAGGTATTGGCGCAGTACAGTGCCAACTGCAGGAGAATAAGGAATTCACCTGAAAAATGAATATCTGCCCGTCCTGGCAGAAAAAGGATAATCTCTGATCCCTGACGATTAAAAAAATTTCCTTATAAACTTATAGTGCCTGATTGTAACCTTTTAATAATTTTAATCGTCAAAGGTGCAAAGTGAATAAGAGGCAGGACATATTATACTATATCGATCAGGTTCTGGAGGGCAACACAAATGCTTTCAGCCATATTGTTGACCGTCATAAGGACAAGGCTTTCAACCTTGCATTCAGAATTTGCTGTTCACGCGAGGAGGCTGAAGAAATTGCCCAGGACTCCTTTCTGAAAGCCTACAGGGCACTGGGGAGCTTTCAAGAAAAAGCACTTTGCCACATGGCTTTACAGGATTGTTTATAACACTGCAATCTCCCTGTAAGGATTAAGAAGAAGGAGGTCCTTTCGCTCGAAGATTTTCCGGCCGATGCAACCGATTTTATAAGCACCGGCACATGTGAAGAGGAAGCCGAACCGAATACAGGAAATCTTTATTGACTTTGCCTTTACTGAAAATAAGCGAGGAAGAGAGAAGCCTTATTACTCTCCACTATTTCGAGGACTTGAGTACTGACGAAATTGCGGATATTACCGGGATAAGTAAGGCGAATGTGAAAGTCAAGCTTTTCAGGGCGAGACAGAAGATGATGCAGGTAATTGGGAATTCAGAAAAAAAAAGAAGACACCATATGAATATTCAGGAAGAATATAATGACAATCCGATGAAGGAATACTTCAATTCCTCAATGAATTGAAAAAGCTCCGGCAGGTTTCACTGCGGATATAATGAATCTGTATGAGTCTGGAATCCAGGCCTGTAAGGATAAGGAAAAATTCTTATCAGACTTACAAGTGCCGCTTATATCAGTTTCCGTCACTTTGGTCCTGATGGCGCCGCATATTGCTCCTCCGCCCCGGCCGGGAATCTGCCTCGCTCGCAACTGATGAAGCTGATAAGGCCCCTAGCTTTCCCTGCCTTTAAAATTGACCTGAACAATCTTTTCAGGCTCAACCTTCCGGCCTATTTACCCTTTCTGTTCCTGAGTTTTCTTTCCTTACCCTTTTCGACAAGGGACTGAATGTTATTTTTCACAAGGGAAAATAGATACGGATGAATACACCCATCGATGAGTGTTAATTATTTAAACAGCAATTAATAAAGGGATTAACCTCATACATGTCTGACACGACTGAATTAAGGCCCTTTGCATTCAGCGAACGGCACATTGCATTAAGTACTTCAGCAATGCCTGTTTTTACATCGCAGCTGCCTTTAAAATGAACTATAAGGGCACATTGTTCGGCCTGCACCGAATCATGGCCGCATATTTCAACGAATGATTTGATTACATGATTGAATGTATTGACTTCATCATTGTAAAGGATAAGGCTGCCTGTCACCCCTCCCTTGTTCATTTTGTCATCCCTATGTAAGGTACGCTCCTTCATTACAGTTTATTAAATAGCTTCCGCGCGGTTTCAACCGGAACCTCCCTGTTCCCAAGCCAGGCCACCACTTTTGCCCCACGGTAATTATTCCTTACCAGAAGATCCGCATATTCAGCAGCGCTTTCAAAAGTAATAAATTTTCCTATCAAATAAACAATATTCCCATCGCGCAAGATGTATAATATCCAAACCACGTGTTCCTGACTTTACCTTATAGCTTCCACTGCCTCAGGTTTAAGTGGTTCCAGACCTTGCCACCTCCACCCTGAAAGAGAGAGTCGGAGGAATTGTATCAGTAGCCACTAAGGAAGGACTCATAACGAAGGGTTTTGTCCCCCATTCATTCTCCAGAACCGCTGCCCTGTCGGAAGATATCAGCTTATTATCTGAAAACGCACTATGAACGCATCCCTGAAACCGGTTGTCTTAACATCCATCAGAGCTTTTTTGGCATCTGCCGATCTGCGGAACATCCCGGCATAATAATTTGTCTTGTCACCTACCGGCCATCCTTATTCCATATACCGGGGTTATTCCCTTGAAAAATGATGGAGCAACGGATTGCGGAATACCGCCAGCTGTATCCGTACAACAGGCCCGAGCGGCATTTCAGGGATCTATTTTGATCTTCTCGTCCGGATAAGCTGCATCCTTTGGAAGCACTTCGAAAACGGAAAGTTGGCCCCTTGCTCCTGGCGGCGGCAGTAGCCTGCCTGCCTCAGCAGTATTCAGACCGTAGCCGCGTATTCCGGTACAACAGCATCAGCTTTTGAACGACGGCCTGTTAAAGTCGGATGTCCGGCATGAGTCTGCCCTTGACGGAGCAATTTCAAGGCCCGGGTTCATCTTGACTGAGCTTCATTGTACTTCATGGTCAGCTGATTTCTGGTAGTTGGCGCAAGTATTTCATTTTGTGAGATCTTCATTTTAAGGGAAGCTTTTTCCGCTTCTGGAAGATTGTCGAGTTGTTTTTTCTGTTCGCCCGCAAGCATATTCAGGGAATCGGACTTATACTGCATCCGGAGGGCTTCATCCAGGATATTTTCATATTCCTGTGGCAGGGGCTTTCTGCTCGGTTCTTTCCCCTGACCGGTATCCGTGAGGGTTTTCACTTGCTGCTATCCGCAGGTTTCATCCTTTAACCCGCTTCCGGCTTTACTCTTCAATCACCGGCTTTGCTGGGCAACTTCAGAGCTTCAACAATCCCCTTCCTATTCTCACATTCCTGGATATATCCCTGCACCCCCTTCTCCCTGGCCACTTTCTTCCCTACCTGCTCAGTATATATGAAAATGAAGCTATTGCTTCTGTAAATTTACCTGACATCTGCTGTGCCCGTCCAAGGTAAAAAAGGGCATCAGGCGGCAATGACCTGACAACAGAAGCCCCGTTGACCGATTGCTGCAACAGGGTAAGGGCTTCCGCAGGATCTTTCTTCATCATCACAAGACAGACTCCCGAATAATATTTATATAAGGGATCTTTAGGGTATTTCTGAAGCAAAGCCTGAAGTCCTTATAAGCCTGCTCATAATTCCCTTTTGTAAAGCTCTCTATCGATGCCTGACGCGATGGAGCCGTCTGACCCTCCTCGAAAACGATTGCAGCCAGAAAAATCCAGCGAGGAATATCACATAAAATATGGCTTTTAAATGCCTATCACACTTGATATTATACGCTTTAGAATCTTTTTCACAAATATCTGTATTTCAATTTATTGTCAATATACTCATTTGTATCCGGGATGGTTTGTGTTAATAACAAATCCCATCTTTCTTGCTTAAAACAGTTCAAACTTCGTAAATTTACCCATAATAACAAAATATTTAACCCATGGGACAATTAAAAGCAGGCTCCAAAGCCCCGCTACTTTGAGGGAACTGATCAGGATGGCAAGACAATTAAACTTACCGATTTCGCGGGAAAAAAGATGATTATTATATTTTTATCCGAAAGATAATACTTCTGGATGTACTGCTGAAGCATGTAATCTTCAGCGATAACTACGATTCACTTACTGATCAGGGATTCTGCAATGCTAGGAGTAAGTCCCGACAGTGAAAAATCGCATAAGGGATTTGCCGGAAAATATTCACTTCCTTTTCCGCTTATTGCCGATACATCAAAAAAGATTTTGAATGACTATGGAGTCTGGGGAGAGAAGAAAAATGTATGGAAAAAGTTATATGGGAGTTATCAGGACTACATTTATTATCGATGAAAAGGGGATAATTGAAAAGATAATTGATAAAGTCAATACTGCTGGTCATACGGAGCAGATTCTGAATTTGTATAATTTTTAAAACCAATAATATGAGCATTGAACGAAAAGAAATAAACAAGGAGAAACTTAAAGCTCTTGAAGTAACCCTTGGCAAAATTGAAAAGGATTTTGGCAAAGGAACCATCATGAAGCTTGGCGATCATGCCATCGACAATATCCAGGTCATTTCATCCGGTTCGATCGGACTTGGATGCTGCACTGGGAATCGGCGGATTGCCAAGGGGAGGGTTATTGAGATCTATGGCCCTGAAGCATCTGGAAAAACGACACTGGCCATTCATGCAATTGCCGAAGCTCAAAAGAATGGGGGCATTGCTGCAATAATAGATGCTGAACACACTTTCGACCGCAATTATGCCGAAAAGCTGGGAGTTGATGTCGAAAATCTTCTTATTTCCCAGCCTGATAATGGGGAGCAGGCTCTTGAGATAACCGATAACCTTATAGTTCGGGTGCATTGGATATAATAGTCATCGACTCGGTGGCTGCTCTTACGCCCAAGGCTGAAATAGAAGGAGAAATGGGTGATTCAAAAATGGGCCTTCAGGCAAGACTTAATGTCACAGGCTCTCAGAAAACTTACGGCCAACATCAACAAGACTAATACATCATGTGTCTTCATCAACCAGCTCAGGGACAAGATCGGGGTGATGTTCGGGAATCCTGAGACTACAACCGGAGGAAATGCCCTGAAATTTTATGCATCAGTAAGGCTGGATATACGCAGAACAAATCAGATCAAGGATGGAGAAGAGATCATAGGAAGCAGAACCAGTGTGAAAATTGTCAAGAACAAGCTTGCTCCACCATTCAGAAAAGCCGATTTCGATATACTTTATGGAGAGGGAATATCTCAGGCAGGAGAAATCGTGGATCTTGGCGTTGATTTTGAAATCATCAAAAAAAGTGGTTCCTGGTTCAGCTATGGCGATACCAAGCTGGGACAGGGTCGTGATGCCGTCAAACAGATTCTTAAAGACAATCCTGAATTATACGACGAATTGAGAAACAAAGTAACGGAAGCCCTGAAAAAATAATACCAATTCTAACCTAGCCCTATAACAATGAAAAAATATCTTCTCCCGGTATTTCCTGCTCAGCTTTGCTTTGTCCGTCTCTGCAAGCAGACAAACTCCGCCTGCCGTTCCAATCAGATGTGCAATTCAACAACCAGCTTACTGAGGAGGAGAAGGTCGGGGGCCTAATGACCCCCGAAATAATGTGGAAATTCAGACGGCTTGGAACTTTTGCCCTCTCTCCTGATGGTGCAATGTAGTTGTATACGCTGTAACTGATATCGATCTGACAACCGAAGCAAGACTAACAAACATCTATAAGCTGTCCACCTCAGGAGGGAACCGGTTCAGCTTACAACATGAGGAGGCTCTTCCCCGCAATGGTTTAATGAGGGAAAATCCATTGCATTTATCAAGGATGGAAATCTTTAGGTATGAATGACGATGGATCAGAGAAAAAGATAATATCGGGATTGCTGATTTTGAAATTTATAATATCTCTCCCGCGACAATAAAATATATTTTACAAGGAGAGTCAAACTCGATCAGACTGCCAATGAAAAATATAACCTCCCCAAGGCAAGAGTAAGGATCATCAATGACCTGATGTACCGGCACTGGAACGTCTGGAGCGACTATTCATACAGTCATATCTTTGTGCAGACTTTGACGGGAAAAACGTTTCAGATGAGAAGGATATAATGGCAGGGCAGAGATTTGAATCTCCCTATGCGCCCTATTTCGATGAGAGCGAGATATCGTGGAGTCCCGATGGAAAGCATCATCGCATACACCTCAAAGAAAATGACCGGACTCGCTTATGCTAAAAGCACAAACTCAGACATTTACCTCTATGACCTGCAAACCGGGAAAAGAGATTAATATCAGCGAGGCGAACAAGGGGTATGACAGGATATCCCGTCTTTCTCACCCGACGGATCCATGATAGCATGGCAGAGCATGGAAAGGGATGGCTATGAATCTGATCTTGACCGACTCTTTATCTATGATATCAGGAAAAGGGAAAACGCACGATGGTCTAACGCAAAGGGTGGGATTTCGATGTTGAAAATATAACCTGGGCCGATAACACGGAATATCTACTTTACATGTGCCTATCTTGGAACGGGACAGATTTTCAAAACCAACATCCAGCGACAAGAGGTGTTGAAAAGGTCACAGAAGGGCGTTCATGATATGGGACCATTAAACATACAATCCGGAATTCTCGTCTCGGGTATAGTCTCTATGTCGATGGCCCCGGAGATTATCCGTCGTAGGCTATGTCCAGACGGGCAAGTTAACCCAGTTAAGTTATTATAAACAAGGGTATATATGAGTCTGATCCGCATGGGAAAGGCTGGAGGAAAAGTATATCAAGACAAAGGATCACAAGGATCTTCAGATGTGGATAATATATCCTCCTGACTTCGATCCTGCCAAAAAATATCCTGCCCTCCTCTACTGCAAGGGAGGTCCTCAGGGTCCGCTGGGGCAGGAATGGTCGTTCAGATGGAATTATCAGATGATGGCTGCAAAAGGATATATTATAATCGCACCTAACCGCAGGGGTGATTCCGGTTTTGGCCAGGCATGGAAAGAGGAGATATCGGGCGATTATGGCGGAGCCAATATTCAGGATTACCTTGACGCTACGGATGCCATGGCCAAGGAACCCTATGTCGATGCTTCGAGGCTTGGAGCCGTAGGCGCAAGCTATGGCGGATATTCGGTTTTTTATCTTGCCGGCATGCATGCGGGCAGGTTCAAGGCGTTCATTGCACATTGCGGCATGTTTGATTTTACAAGCTGGTACGGTTCCACTGAGGAGCTTTGGTTTCCCGACAAGGACATTGAAGGACCTTACTGGAGAAAGCCAAAAAGCTATTCATTCTCACCGCATCTGATGGCCGACAAGTGGGATACGCCCATACTTATAATAACAGGTGCAAACGATTTCAGGATACCGTATACACAGAGCATTGAGGCCTTTCAGGCCGCACAGCTGCGAGGCGTTCCAAGCAGGCTGCTGTTTTTTGAGGACGAATACCATTTTGTGACAAGGCCGCAGAATGCAATCATCTGGCAGAAGGAATTTTTTGAGTGGCTGGATACTTATCTGAAATAAAGGAGCCTGCTGATCAGGGGGAATATCAGATCAGGTCAGGCGGGGTACCGGTCAGCAAGGCCATAACCCTGTTTACCTTCTCTTCATGCGGAATTCTGCCATCAAGCCAGTTGATGTGCACCCCTTTTTTCTCCATGCCCCGGAACCAGGTCATCTGCCGCTTGGCAAACTGGTGAATGGCTATCTCAAGATCCTGCACCATCTCATCGTAAGTCATTTTACCTTCAAGATAGAGGGTTATAAACTTGTATTCGAGCCCGTAATAGATAAGGATCTCAGCCTGCACTCCGCTTTCGAGCAATGCTTTCACCTCCCCAATCATACCGAGATTCTAGTCTTTCCCTCAGTCTCTTTGAGATATTCTGCCGCCTCAGATCCCTGTCAGGCAGTATGCCTACCACAAGCGATTTAATTTCAGGGAATTTGCCTGCATGAATGGCTTTGCTCTGGCTGGCATGCTCGATCTCTATTGCCCTTATAATCCTTTTTTTTGTATCAATATCTGTTGTATTATGAAGCTTTTTATATGTGGAGAGGATCCCTATCAGTTCCTCCATCGACTTTTTTTCAAGGTTGCTTCTGAGTCCGCTGTCGGGAGGCACCTCAACCATTTTGTATCCTGAGATGATGCTGTCGGCGTACATGCCGGATCCCCCGCACACAACCGGGAATATGCTCCGCTCACGGAGCCGGGTATAGGTTTTTGCAAAATCGCGCTGGTATTCAAATACATTATATTTATAGCCGGGGTCTGCAATATCTATCAGATGGCAGGGGATCCTCTTTCCTTCAATCATGTAATCATCATAATCCTTCCCCGTACCTATATTCATGCCCCTGTATACCTGGCGCGAATCAGCGCTGATTATCTCTCCTCCAATCATGCCGGCCACAGCGACAGCAAGCGAGGTCTTGCCGGATGCAGTGGGCCCCGTAACTATAAGGAGGTCGTAGTCTGTTATTAATTCCGCTGACATATAACATATGATTCGGGAGGTAAAAGCAAGTTACCATTAATTTAGTTAATTTTGCCGCGCATTCAGATTTCTTTTCCCGTGTAAATGATTTTTGCTATTACACGAATTACAGATAGTTCTGCTTTCGCGGGGACAACGGCTTGAGATTCTGATATTAAATTTTATGAATAAGCGGTTATAATGAAAGGGGGCAAGGGGGATATAGTCATTAGGAATAAGAAGGCATCTCATGATTATGAGTTCCTTGAAAAATTCATTGCCGGAATAAAGCTTTACGGTACGGAGATCAAATCTGTCAGGCAGGGGAAGGCGACAATTGCAGACTCATACTGCTTTTTCAATGAAGGTGAGCTTTTTATAAAGGGTATGCATATTGCGGAATACTGGTGGGGAAATCTCAACAACCATGATCCCTTGCGTGAGAGAAAGCTCCTGCTCACAAAGCGTGAGCTGAGGAAGATCGAAAGGAAGGTCAGGGAAACCGGTCTTACAATAATTGTGATCAAGGTTTTTATAAACGACAGGGGCCTTGCCAAGGCTGAGATAGCCATATCGAAGGGGAAGAAGGAGTATGACAAGCGCGAGACCCTTAAACGCAAGGATGCGGCGCGCGAGATGGACCGGATGAGGAAAGTATAGCTAAAAGTTCGGACTGAGAAGGTATCGCGAATAAAACCTCACAATATTTTCAACAGCTTCATCCGCAGTGTCAACGAGTGTAAAGAGGTTGAGATCGTCGGGGGAAATGGCATGCTCCTCCGTAAGCATCTCCTCCTTTATCCAGTCTATTAGTCCTGTCCAGTATTTTTTGCCGGCAAGTATAATCGGGAATTTTCCTATTTTTTTTGTCTGTATGAGTGTGATAGCCTCGAACAGCTCGTCAAATGTTCCGAAACCACCGGGCAGTACGATGAATCCCTGGGCATATTTCATGAACATAAGCTTTCTGACGAAGAAATGATCGAAAGTGATCAGCTTGTCGGGATCTATATAAGGGTTGGCCCTTTGCTCGAAAGGAAGATCGATATTGATGCCTACCGATTTTCCCTTGCCTCTTGTGGCTCCTTTATTTGCAGCTTCCATGATCCCGGGTCCGCCTCCTGTAATAACTCCGTATCCATTCTGTGTAAGCTTGAAGGCAATCTCCTCGGCAAGCTTGTAATACCTTCCGTCCGGACGTGTTCTGGCTGAGCCGAAGATGGAGACGCAAGGGCCTATCCTCGAGAGTTTTTCAAATCCCTCCACTAGCTCCGAGATTATTTTGAACACACGCCATGAATCGGTTGTATGAATCTCATTCCAAGTCTTCTGCTCAAAAGCATCCTTAATAAGGTCAGCCGGTTTCTCCATAACAGTCTATGAAATAAATAACAGTCCCAAATATAGCTAAATTCTTATGTATTGAGTTCGGCTCTGAGATAAATACCGGTGTAGCTTTCGTTGCATTGAGCCAGCTCCTCAGGCGGGCCTGTGAACAAAATGCTGCCACCCGATCTGCCACCCTCCTTCCCGAGATCTATAACGTGATCTGCCATTTTGACAACATCCAGGTTATGTTCGATTACGATTACGGTATTTCCCCTGTCAACAAGCTTGTTCAGTACATCGAGCAGCACCCTTACATCTTCAAAGTGCAGGCCCGTTGTAGGTTCATCAAGAATATAGATTGTCTTTCCAGTATCCCTTCTGGCCAGTTCGGTAGCCAGTTTGACACGCTGTGCTTCTCCACCCGAGAGTGTTGTGGATTGCTGGCCAAGTCTTATATACCCGAGACCCACATCGTCGAGAGTTTTTATCTTATGATAAATTGAAGGGACATTGGAAAAAAATTCGACAGCTTTTCTTACTGTCATCTCAAGGACATCGCTTATCGATTGTCCCTTGTATTTTACTTCGAGGGTCTCCCTGTTATACCTTTTCCCGTTGCATTCATTGCAGTGCACATACACATCGGGAAGGAAATTCATTTCTATCGTTTTCATCCCTGCTCCCTCGCAGCCTTCGCAACGTCCTCCCCTGACGTTGAAGGAGAACCTGCCGGCTCCGAATCCCCTTATACGTGCTTCGGTTGTCTGTTCAAACAGCTTCCTTATATCGGTAAACACTCCCGTGTAGGTGGCAGGATTCGACCTGGGTGTTTTACCTATCGGCGACTGGCTCACCTCTATCACCTTATCGACGTTTTCCAGTCCGATGATCTCCCTGTATGGCAATGGCGATCCTCCTGCGCCATGAAACTTCTTTGCCAGCGCAGGGTGAAGTGTCTGGTTGATCAGGGATGATTTGCCGCTTCCGGATACTCCGGTCACACAGATCATTGTTCCGAGAGGCAGGCTTATATCGACATTGTTGAGATTATGGCCTGAGGCACCTGTGAGGACAAGGAATTTTCCGTTGCCGGTTCTCCGCGTTTCAGGAATTATGAACTTGCGGGTATTATTAAGGTAGGAGGATGTGAGTGTATTTTTTTTAAGCAGCTGGGAAGGATTTCCATGCGCTACCACAAGCCCGCCATGACGTCCGGCACCCGGTCCCATATCGACAACATAGTCAGCCGACATGATCATTTCCCTGTCGTGCTCCACAACGATTACCGAGTTGCCTGCATCGCGAAGCTGCTTCAGTGCGGCAATGAGTCTCCGGTTATCCCGCTGATGAAGGCCAATGCTTGGCTCATCGAGTATATACAGCACATTTACGAGCCTCGAGCCTATCTGGGTTGCAAGCCTTATCCGCTGGCTCTCCCCTCCCGAGAGAGTCTTTGCCCCCCTGTTAAGGGAGAGATATTCAAGGCCAACCTCCAGGAGAAAACCAAGCCTGGGCCTGATCTCCTTCAGGATCTCGCCGGCTATCAGCTTCTGCTTTGAACTCATCCTTTCTTCAACGTCGCCAAGGAATGAGTAAAGTTCCCTGATATCCATAGCAGAAAGCTCGCCGATATTTTTGCCGCCGATCCTGAAAAAGAGAGATTCCTTCTTCAGCCGTGTTCCGTTGCATTCAGGGCATACATTATACTGAACGTACTGTTCCTTCAGTCGTGTGCCGTTTTTCTTTCCATTCACATTCTCAAGGTTTCCAACGAAATTTACAACACCCTCGAAGGTCAGGAAATAATTCGATGTCATTCCGAGCGGAGTATTAGATAGCTTCAGAACCTCATCGGAGCCATAGAGAACTTTCTTCAGGGCATCTTCAGGAATATCCCTTATCGGTGTATCCAGTGTAAAGCCGTTTTTCTCTCCAATTGCCTCTATCTGCCAGAATATCCATATATTTCTGTATTTTCCAAGGGGTTCTATTCCCCCTTTTCTAATGCTCAGCTCCCTGTCGGGTATTATCTTTTCCTCATCAATGCTTGAGATCTCACCGAGCCCGTTGCAATGAGGACAAGCCCCCTGCGGGGAGTTGAAGGAAAATGTGTGCGGAGCAGGCTCATCGTAGGATAGCCCTGTTACAGGGCACATCAGATGACGGCTGAAAAAGCGGGGCTCATTGCTTGCTGCATCCAGCACCATCATTATCCCGTCGCCCTGATCGAGTGACATCAGGATTGAATCGTAAAGCCGCTTGTCAGATATCTCCCCTACAATAAACTTGTCTATAACAAGCTCAATATTGTGTGTCTTATACCTGTCGAGCTTCATCCCGTGTACCAGCTCCCTGATTTCCCCATTGATCCGGACGTGGAGGAAACCCTTCCGCCTCAGCTGCTCAAACAACTCCTTGTAATGACCTTTCCTCCCTTTTACAAGCGGCGAAAGGAAATATACCTTTTTACCTGAAAACCGGCTTTTTACAAGCTCAATGATCTGATCATCGGAGTATTTGACCATCTTCTCTCCCGACAGGTATGAATATGCATCCGAGGCCCTGGCATAGAGGAGACGCAGAAAATCGTATATCTCCGTAATTGTTCCGACTGTCGATCTGGGGTTTTTATTTGAAGATTTCTGTTCTATAGATATAACAGGGCTGAGCCCGGTTATCTTATCAACATCGGGCCGCTCCATACCTCCCAGGAACTGGCGGGCATAGGCTGATAATGTCTCCAGGTACCGTCTCTGGCCCTCTGCATAGATGGTGTCGAAGGCCAGTGAAGATTTTCCGCTGCCGCTCAGCCCGGTTATAACAACCAGCTTGTTCCGGGGAATGGTCACATCGATATTCTGCAGATTATGGACCCTTGCGCCGAGAACGTTTATTTCATCGCTCATTTCAAATCTTCCCTATCAAAAGATTCGTTTTCAGTTTCTGCCTTTTCTATATTTCGCATCCCTTCAGCAGGGATCCTGATGCTGTATTCCTTGTTGGTCTTCGGCTTCAGAAAAGGTTTTCTGAGCCATGGATTAAGAAATTTAAGCATCTTGTAATTGGTCCCGAACTTTTCAGCAAAAGCTGACATATCGGAGATGGCAGTATCAACCTTTACGTTGTAGTAATTCAATCCCGGATAGAGGTCTTCCTTCCCGATATCGAAGCCAAAATTGACCGGATCCGTTATTATAAGCTTATAGGCAACAACCCTGAAGATGTACCTGGCTGTCTCCTCCGTAAGAAGCAGATCATAATAATTATTCTGATGCTGTATGCTTATCTGTTCATCGATACCTGCCCGTCCACCGTTGTAGGAGGCTGCAGCAAGAGTCCAGTTGCCATACTTTTCATAGGATTTCAGAAAGTATTCACAGGCGAACTTCGTCGATTTCTCGATATCATACCTTTCGTCCACAACCTGGTTTATCTCCATCCCTTCCTCTTTTCCGGTCTGGGGCATTATCTGCCAGAAGCCTGTTGCCCCGGCAGGTGATACCATGTTTGTATACTCGCTTTCGGCAGCCACAAGGTATTTGAAATCGTCAGGAACATTATATTCCCTGAGTATCTTTTCAATCATCGGCAGATACCTGTTGGCTCTCTTGATTATAAGAATTGTGGAAGAATGCCTGTAGGCACCGACGAGTATTTCACGTTCAAGGCTTTCACGGGTATCGAAGTTGCTGAGGGGCATCTCCTCTCCTGCAAATGTTACCTTATCGGGAAGCCTGAATGGCTTCACCGAATATTCCTTCAGTGATTGCAAGTCAACCTTTGCCTGATTGTTTCCCACTCCCCTGAAGCCTTGCGCGATCCAGAATATTAATAATACGCCAGCAGCCAGAGCACTGGACGTTATCATAGTATTTTTCCCGGGAATCATCATTTTAGAAATCGATTAAAAAAATAAATGCAAAGTTAACATTTTTACGCCTGAAAAACCGGACCGGCAATACTTAATGATCGCTGAAGAGACAACATAAGCTGGCATTACAGCTCAGGCGGTGCAATAATCTGCAGGAAAAGAGAGGGATCGGGGAAGTCAGAATTTATAGGAGATTCCCGAGAAGATGCCGAACGAATAGGGGTGGAAATGTGATCCGGTCACATTATTGAAAGAATTCATATAATACCTGAATGTAGGTTCCAGATTCAGTGAGAGCTTACCTGAAACCTTATATTCCATCCCCATGCCCAGGGAGCTGCTTACCGAGAACATATTAACCCCCTCAGTACTCCCTATCATGTACTTATCGCCGTCGATAACCGTATATACCGAATTATCGACAAGAAGATTATATGAGAACCCTCCTATGAGGTTGAAATCGACTGCGCGGTCTATAAATTTATATTTCAGGTAAACGGGCAGCTCGAGATAGCTGAAATTCTGCCTCATTGTATTATTGATATAGTCGAGGCTGGCTTTCTGGGGGTCGAACACGTCCCTGTTAAAGGCGGTTATAATTCTATCGGGGCTCCCGTCGGCCATCAGGAATACATCGGCATTGCTTGTAAGTACTTTCCCGTTCGTAGTGAGAACCTCAAAGTTATTGGCCCCCTTTGTGTTGTCATATTTCCGGAAGCCTGCGAAGGAGTTTATCCCTTCAACTTCCTGTCCAACCGATGAATAGAAGAGGCCCGACTGTATACTGAATCTCTTGTTCAGGCTGTATGTCAGTGCTACCCCTCCGGTATAGGAGACCACTGCCTGTTCGGAGGCCTTCAGTTGTTTCGAGAGCTCGTCGGAACCTGTGCTGAACTTGCTGTAGTATGTCGGTGAAGCCAGGGCGGATATCGACCATCTCTCTGTTTTGCCGGATGAATTTTCGGCTGAATAGTCGATGTAATCGTAGCCGATTTTCTCGGTACCAAGGTCAATAGCCGCGGTGTTCCGGAAATTCACCCGATGTTGCAGTGAATTGTTCAGCGATATTGTTTTAAGGGGAAGCCTGAGATTTGTCTCAGGTATCAGAATTATATCGGGTGAAGTGTTATTGAGGTCTGGCTGTATAGCAACTGTCTCAGCGTGGTTTTCAATGGGCTTCAATGCAGTTATCGTTTCTTCGGGCAGGGACTTTTTATGCAGAACGGGCTTACCTGCACCGGCACTTTTCGAAGGAACATATGACTCCTCATTTGAAGCCATAACCCGCGGGTCAATAAGAGCCGCATTCCTTCCGATCCAGAGATAAGCCAGCCCGCTGAGTGTCATGGCAATTGCCAGGAAAGCGGCTGCACGCATGAGGTAGAGCGGCCTGGACCTCTGCGTCAGCTTTCCGTTTATCGAGTTCCAGACATCCGACGGAGGCAGCACCTCATAGTCTTTCAGTCCGTTCCTGAAAGCCAGATCGATATTGGCTTGTCTCTCATCCATTTGCCACTTTCTTCTTAAGTCCCGTGAATGATCCCACCCTTTTCTGAAGTATTGCTCTCGCACGCGAAAGATTGGATTTTGATGTTCCTTCAGATATATTGATCATTTCACTTATTTCTTTATGGGAATAACCCTCTATCGCATACAGGTTGAAAACCATCCTGTACTTGGGGGGCAGTTCCCGTATTATTTCCATCAGATCGGCCGCTTCGAGTCCTGCATAATCCTGGTTATCAGGCTCCGCATCAGGCTCAGGCACAAGGTCGATATCTTCCACCCTGTAAAGGTTGTT
The DNA here is from genome assembly GCA_963756885.1 of uncultured Bacteroidales bacterium. GTDB lineage: Bacteria > Bacteroidota > Bacteroidia > Bacteroidales > VadinHA17 > LD21. Next base: position 373,415 of record CAVWPG010000016.1, on the reverse strand, counting down.
CCTGCTTCTGAACTTCTCAAGGGCGGTATTGACTGTAATGCGGCGCATCCATCCTTCGAAGGAGCCTTCATGCTTATAGCTTGCAAGATTCTCAAAGATCTTTATAAATCCTTCCTGCAGAATATCCCTAGCCTCTTCGTTATTACCCGAATACTGAAGGCACACAGCATATAGTTTTGCTGCATGGCGTCTGTAAAGGAGTTCCTGATCCCTTCTGTTGCCTGCAAGACAACCATTTATTATTTCCCTAATCTCTGACAAGCTTGTTCAGCGTTTGAGATTATAAAAATAAAAAATAATTATCTCATAATCCAAGAAGTATTCAACAGATTGATGCTTTATACTGAAAAAAGGTTGCGTGAGACCATTCTAAATATGTATTACTTCTCCGTAAGCAGCTGCGGCTGCCTCCATAATTGCTTCTGACATTGTGGGATGCGGATGAACTGCCTTGATTATCTCGTGCCCTGTTGTCTCAAGCTTTCTTGCAACTACAATCTCAGCTATCATTTCGGTAACATTGGCTCCTATCATATGAGCTCCAAGCAGTTCCCCATACCTGGCATCAAAGATCAGCTTTACGAATCCATCCCTGGCTCCGGCGGCACTGGCCTTGCCTGATGCAGTATACGGAAACTTCCCCACGCGTATATCGTAGCCAGCCTCCCTGGCTGCAGCTTCAGTCAGGCCGCAGGAGGCTATTTCCGGATTTGTATAAGTACACGATGGTATATTGCCGTAATCAAGCGGGGAGGTTTCCTGCCCTGCAATTTTTTCCACACAGATAATGCCTTCAGCAGATGCAACATGGGCCAGGGCCGGGCCATGTACAATATCTCCTATTGCAAAGATCCCGGCTGCAGAGGTCCTGTAGAAGTCATCGACCACAACCTTGCCTTTCTCCATCTTTACCCCTGCCTCTTCCAGTCCCAGGTTCCCTGTATTCGGGGTAACTCCCACGGCAGACAATACTATGTCGGCCTCAACAGTCTCAGTCCCCCTGGCTGAAGTTACACTGACCTTGCATTTTTCTCCTGAGGTATCCACAGCCTCAACCGTGGAACCGGTCATTACTTTCATCTTCATTTTCCTGAATGAGCGTTCGAGCTGTTTTGAAACCTCTTCATCCTCGTTCGGCACAATGCGGGGAAGAAACTCAATCAGAGTAACTTCAGTTCCTATTGACTGATAAAAGCTTGCGAATTCACTGCCAATGGCACCTGAACCTACAACGACCATGGAACCGGGCTGTGTTCCCAGTGTCATCGCCTCACGGTAACCGATGATCTTAATGCCATCCTGCTTAAGGCCCGGCAGCTCCTTAGACCTGGCACCGGTAGCTACTATAATATTGTTGGCAGTATAGCTCTTTATGGTGCCGGACTCTTCCACTTCAACCGTAGTTCCCCCCTTCAGCTTTCCATTCCCCTTTATGTGTGTAATGTTATTTTTTTTGAAGAGGAAATGGACGCCCTTGCTCATTGAATCAGCCACATTCCTGCTCCTCTCAATAATAGCCCTGAAATCGGGCTTTGCCTCTCCTGAAAGTGTAATCCCAAACTCTGAAGCCCTGTTAATGTACTCGAATACCTGGGCGCTCTTAAGGAGTGATTTTGTGGGGATGCACCCCCAGTTCAGACAAATTCCTCCAAGCTCGGCCCGTTCAACTACGGCAACCTTCATTTTCAACTGGGAGGCCCGGATGGCTGCAACATAGCCACCAGGTCCGCTGCCTATTATTATAAGATCGTAATCCATACTTATTGAGGTTAAATTATTTATATTTTCAATTGTGCTCCCGGTAATTCTATACTTCCAGCCGGAAAAGATGTGCGCTTCAGCAGATGACTCATCCCTTTTACTGTCACCCAGAGCAGGACGAGGGTAAAAATAATTGTAGCTCCAACCGGAATGCCTGCAAAATAGGATATTATATAACCTGTTGAGGTGCCAAGGAAACCCCATATTACAGACCATGCTGCAATCCTGGGATAGACCCTCGTAAATATCATAGCAATGTTCGGAGGTATAGTAAGAAGGGAAAGTACAAGTATTACCCCGGCCATCCTTATGTTAAGCACTATTGTAAGGGCTATGAGCGAGGTTGTGAAATATTTGACAATATCCACATATGACGAATATGTCCGTGCATATACCTCATCAAAGGAGATGTACAGGATTGTCCGGTAAAAAACAGCGAAATATAAAACCAGTACGACCGACATAATGGCAAGAGCTGCAATGTCCGTGTAAGTTACTGTCAGTATGCTTCCGAAGAGGTAGCCCATCAGATCGGGAGTATATCCCGGGGTGAGATAAATGAAAATAATCCCTGTGGCCATACCGAATGCCCACAATATGCCAATGGCAGAATCTTCCCTGATTTTCTGCCTTACCGAGAGGTATTCGACTCCCAGGCCCGACAGGATTCCGAATACTGCGGCGCCAATTACGGGATTTATTCCTGCAAAATATCCTATGCCAATCCCGCCGAAGGAGGCATGTGTAATTCCCCCGCTTAGAAATACCATCCGTCTCGACACTATATAGGTACCGGCTATCCCTGCCGTTATGCTGGCAAAGATTGCTCCAAGGAGTCCCTTTATAATAAATCCGTATTGAAAAATGTTCGTGTCCAATCTCAGTGAATTTTAAGTACCGTATGAGGAACCATGCCGTGAGTGATCAGCTGTATCGGGCAGCCGTATGCCAGCAGATCGTCGTTTGTTATTTCGTGCGATGGATGGTAATGAAGAGTTTTGTTTACGCATGCAAAGGATTTAATATGTGCCGAAATTGTACCGACATCGTGTGAGACCATAAGTATTGCCATCCTCTGATTCAGTTCCTTCAGCTTCCCGTAAAAGTCATTTTCGAACGAAGAGTCAACAAAATTGCCCGGTTCATCGAGAAGGAGAAGTTTTGGATCGCCAATAATGGCCCTTGCAAGAAAAACCCTTTGCATCTGTCCGCCGGAAAGCTCATTAAGGTTTACACCCTGCAGCTCCGAAAGGCCAAGCTCATCCATTATCTCGGAGGCTTTTTTTCTGTCGGAGGCTGACATCCTGGCAACAAAACCCTTTCTTATCATCAGACCTGACAATACTATATCTGTAACTGTGACGGGGTAGCTTCCATCCGCTGTCGAGATCTGCGGAAGGTAGCCTATGTGCCTGCTGTCCAAAAGCTCCGGATTAAAGGTGAGCGACCCGCTCACTGGCCTGAGCAATCCGAGTATCACCTTCAGAAGTGTTGTTTTTCCTCCGCCATTGGGCCCGATAACTCCTATAAAGTCATTCTCCCAAACGTTCAGACTGATATCCTGCAATACGATGCCTGAATTATACGATGCCGACAGGGATTTCATCTCGAATAAGCTTGCCATAACTTCAGGTCAGTTTGAATTTTCATTTAAACTTGCATGAACAGCATCTATTATTTCTGTCTCAGAGCTAAGCCAGTCTTCCGCCAGCGGATCGATCAGCCGGACCCTTGCACCTATTTCAAGGGCTATTTCCCGGGCACTTTTGGTGTCATATTCCCTCTGAACAAATATCGTTTTAATATTTTCAGCCCTTGCCTTGTCTATGAGCTGTTTCATCCTCGAGGGGGTCGGCTCCTTACCCTCAGATTCAACCGATATCTCCGTGAGTCCGTAATCCCTGGCAAGATAGCCAAGATTGGGATGAAAGATCATAAATGTTTTCCTTTTCGATGACGAAAAAAGGACTTCCGCCTTTTTATCCAGTTCCTCAATCCGGGCAAGAAATGATGCATAGCCAGCTTCATATTTCTCCCTTCCTCCCGGGTTAAGCCCGCAAAGAAAATCCTTTACCGACAATGCCATTGTCATGGCACATTTCGGGGAGACCCAGTAATGCGGATCAGCTCCTTCCTCATGAGCACCGTCATGATGATGTGCCGTTGCCAGGGGCAGAATGTTATTTCCTAGCGATAACTTTTTCATTGTTCTGTTCATATCATAGAACCTGTCAAGCCATGTAATCTCAAAGCCAAGAAATCCGTCGCTCACATATCCCGATGACTTGCTGAGGTTGAAAATCTGCCCAGGCGCCGGCTCATAAATATGCGGATTTGAACCTGCCGGAACCATAACGTTCACCCTGAAATCGCTGCCGCCGATCGCCTCGATAAAATATCTGAAGGGGGCAATGCTGACTGTTATTATCTTTTCCTGTCTTTCTGAGCCACTATGCCCGCATGCAGAAAAAAAAATACTTGCCAGAAGAAGGAAAGTCTTTCTCACCAGTCCGAATTTTCTAAATTCGTACAAATTTAACATATAACAGAACAAATGGTTTACGTGTTGCAAATAAAATAATATAAGCTAAATTTGAGTATGGTTTACCTGCAAAGATCGGTCAGTCCACATGAGCAATAATGGAGAAATACTGGCAGCATTACTGAAAAAGTACTCTGACTGCTTTTTTTTCCTCCATAATACAAGGGAACAGGTTGTTGCTGAAAAGATTCTGAAAGAAGGATTCATCTTTGAAAATCAGCTTGTTCATTCCACCGACAGGGTTAATCCGGATGAAAGCATCGAGATCACCTACTTTCTTTTCCTGAGGAAAGATTACGGCCCGTATACGATAATTATTGCCATTCCTTCGGTGACATATGAATCTTATATGGCTTACTCTGTCCTCAATGTGATAAGTATTGAAGAGGTTATTTCAATAACTAAACCCTGTTACGGTGAGAATGATGAACTCCTATATACAATTTCACCAAAGCATGTCCTCGGCTATTTTAACCTTACCTCCGGGACATTTGTTCAGAACCTGGGTTGGGACATGGCTTTCAGCAACTGCAAGCGGGGTTCTCACGGTGCAGGATAGATAAGGCAGGGAGGAGGCTGACAGCCGGTGATTATTTACCTTCCTGCCCCAGGTTCGGGTATATGGCGTGCTTTAAAACTTAAAAGTTTGCATCAAACAATAATTTCTCCTATGAAAAAACTATTCACAAAGCTTGCAATGGCTCTTATCCTTTTTCCTCTGCTGCAGACAGCTGTTGCAGCCCAGGGAATGTATCACGATTCAGGGGCCATGGCAGCAAAAATTGCATCGCTGGCGGCCCGGTACCCCCTGCTATGTTCTGTCAGATCCCTTGTCAAAACAGAGGGAGGGAAGGATATATGGGTAATCTCAATAGGAACAGGCAACAGGGACAATAAGCCCGCCATAGCCGTTTTCGGAGGTGTGGAGGGCAATTATATTCTGGGAAGGGAGCTGGCTCTCGGGTCAGCCGAAAAACTTCTGGCCGAATCGTCATCCAAAGAAATACTGGAGCTTCTTGACAGGATAACATTTTATATACTGCCCGATGTCAGTCCTGATGCTTCACAGCAGTTCTTTTCGGGCCTTAAATATGAACGGACCTGCAATGCAAGATCTGTCGACGACGACAGGGATTTTGTGAATGATGAGGATGGATACGAGGATCTGAATAATGACGGGCTTATAACGCTTATCAGGATATCGGATCCCTCAGGCACCTTTGTAAAATGTGAAGAAGATGAGCGGGTTATGGTGCAGGCTGATGTCTCGAAGGGAGAGCACGGCAACTACCTTGTCTATTCGGAGGGGATCGATAATGACAAGGATGGCAGCTTCAATGAAGACGGACCGGGAGGAGTTGACTTCAACCGTAATTTTACTTTTAATTATGAAACTTTCGGGCCCGGGGCGGGAATGTATCCTGTATCAGAACCGGAAACAAAGGCCGTAGCCGATTTCCTCTTCGACAAGTACAACATCTATGCGGTGCTGACATTTGGCCCGCAGGATAACCTCGGACAGCCATGGAAGGCTGAAGCCAAAACGGGCAGGGACGGGATAATCAGATCGGTTATGAAGGAGGATGAACCGCTGAACAGGCTGTTATCCGAACAATACCATAAGATAACCGGAGTCAGTGGTGCCCCCGACACGGAGAATAGCCGCGGAAATTTTGTGGAATGGGCCTATTTTCATTATGGAAGATACAGTTTCGGCACACCTGCCTGGTGGATAAATACCGGGAATGGGAAAAACAGGGAAGCTGCTTTCCTGAAGTATGCCGAAACGAACAATTATGGATCTGTATTTGTACCCTGGACCAGGATAGATCATCCTGACTTTCCTGGCAAGATAACCGAAGTGGGGGGTATCCGACCCTTTGCGCTGATCAATCCCCCGGCCGATTCGATTGAAAATCTGATATCGGGGAACTATAGCTTTGTGAAGGCCCTTGCCGTTATGCATCCTGAGCTGGAGTTCCTGGATGTAACGACGGAAAATGCGGGAGAAGGGGTCTTCCGGATCTCGCTCAAGCTCCATAACAGGGGTATTTTTGGCACCTGCCCGAAAATAGGCGAGGACAATATGTGGACAAGGATAATGAGGATATCGGTTGAGACTTCACCAGACCAGAAAATAATAAGCGGCCAGAAGGTCCAGGCTACGGGAAGGCTGGAGGGTGGCCAGGCTACCGGATTCAGCTGGCTCATCGATGGCAGGGGAACTGTAAAGATCGCTGCAGGGGCATTGAATACAGGCATAGTGACAACCATAATTGTATTAAAGTAAAACTGTTTATCTGTTTCAAGCATGAAAAATATATATCTGAAAACTGTTTTCCTGTCATTTGCCTTTATCATGGCAGGCATGGCACATGCACAGAATGAAGAGCTGTTTTACAAGGCAGCCGGGTCGCCCGCAAATCCGAAAGTGCCGGCCTCATGGAACAAGTATTATACGTATGAGGGTGTAACCGACCTCTGCAACAGGCTTGCCAGGGCCTATCCCAACCTGGTAACGGTGGAATCGGCTGGCAAATCATGGCAGAAGCGCGATATATTAGTTCTCACTATTACTGACAGGAAAACTGGAGAACCTGACCACAAGCCGGGATTCTGGATCGACGGAAATATACACTCTGTCGAGCTTCAGGGAACGGAAATGGCCCTTTATACGGCATGGTACCTTTGTGAAATGTACGACAACAATGCTTTTATAAGGCAGCTCCTCGCCGACAAGACCTTTTATATTGCACCCACCATTAATCCTGATGCAAGGGAATATTTTACATCGGTTGGCCTGCCGCCACGGTCGGGGCTGATCCCAACAGATAATGACAGGGATGGGCTTTATGATGAAGACGGCTACGACGACCTCAATCATGACGGAAATATAAACCAGATGAGGCGGAAAAGCCCCTTTGGCAAATACAGGGAAGATCCTGATGATCCTCGCAGGCTTGTTCGTATAAAGCCCGGAGAGAAAGGAGAATATGAGCTTCTTGGCCTCGAAGGGTTCGATAATGATGGCGACGGACTTGTAAACGAGGACGGACCCGGAGGATATGATGGTAACCGCGACTGGAGCATTAACTGGCAACCCGATTATATACAGAACGGAGCAGGTAAATACCCCTTTTCACTGCCCGAGAATCGGGCTGTAAGGGATTTTGCCATGAAGCACAGGAATATCACCGGGGCGCAGTCATTCCACAATTTCGGTGGCATGATCCTCAGGGGTCCATCCGTAAAGGAAGGGGAAACGGAGATCTATTCGCCTCAGGATGATGAGGTTATTAATTATATCGGCAAAAAAGGGGAACTCATGATTCCTGGTTACAAGCTGCTCACGATCTGGAATGATCTCTATCCTGTTTATGGAGGCGAGCTTGACTGGTGGTATGGCGCCATGGGATGCTTCGTTTTCTCCAATGAGCTGTGGAACAGCTATCTGATGTTTTACGATACGGCTAAGACCGATCCCTATGAATTTGACCGTCTCCTGCTTTTTGAGGATGCTTTCATCCCCTGGCAGAAGGTTATTCATCCTGTATACGGGGAGATTGAAGTTGGAGGATTCGGGAAAAATTTCGGCAGGCTTCATCCGGGGTTCATGCTCGAAACGGATGCTCACAGGAATGCAGCATTCTGCATTTACAATGCCTGGCAGTCGCCCAGGCTTGAGATCTCAGATCTTAAGGTAAAAAGCCTCCCCGGCGATCTGAAAGAGGTAACTGCCACAGTTGCGAATATAAGGATGATACCCACCCATTCAGCCGACAATCTGAAGTTCAGGATCGATCCTCCCGATTATATCTGCCTGGAAGGGGGTACTGTGATTGCGGGCATGGTGGTGGAAGACAAGGACAATAACATCGGCCGCGAACAAAAGATAAACCCCACAAGGCTCCAGGTGAGGAATATCCCGGGATACGGTCACACCGATGTAAAATGGATAGTCAAAGGGGGGAAGAAATTCACGGTCAGGGTTGAGAGCATGAAGGGAGGCTGGACCTCCCGGATGTCTGAATAGAAAAAGAGGCCATCTGAAAAGCAACCATCTCCTTTCTTGTCGGGGCAGGCCGGCAGACCTGCCTGGTGAAGATCATTGACTCCTGACAGCCTCTTCTTCAAGGAATAAAAACTAATACGCCTGAAGAGAAATTTTAAAATATCCTGTTGCCTTGCTTGACGTGATGACGAATTTCCATGCTCCTGCCTTATCCTGATTCTCCGTTTCCGAAATAGTGAATGACTTTCTCCAGTTAAGATTCCCGAATTCGTCGATCACTATATCTGAATAGGTTTTGCCATTTGGCATAACAATCCTGATCCTTATCTCTCCGGCCTTGCAATCCCCCATTACCGACATCACGACCGAATTTGAGCTCTTCTCTACATCGAAGGTGTATTCGCTCTTAAGGGTCTTTTCCTTAACTCGCCTTGAGAATTCCCATGAAGTGCTTTCCCTGTCACTGTCAAACGAACCTACCCAGAATGATTCCGCTCCCGGATGATACATGAAAGGATCATTTACACGATACCTGCCATTTATTCTTTTTATACGCGTCCTGGTTTCAGGGTTGGCCATGTCTGAATCATTCATATGTACTTCAACATTGATATTCTTAAGACTTTCAAGCTCATCCTGGCTTTTCTGCAGGTTTTCCAATGCCTCCTCCTGGGCTCTTTTTTGTTCCACCATGGCTCTCTTCTGATCATCGATGGCCTGCTGGATCCTGATCTCCTGCTCCTGCTTCTCTTTTGTCTTGTCCTGGGCATTTAGCCACCTGGAAGGCGGAAAGCACTGAAATAAGGCAAATAACGGTTATTAAAAATAAACTTGATTGTTTCATGGGTTTCAATTTTTTATTAATTTATTAATGTAAAGATACAGTGCTGAATTTAAGACGGATTTGTTAATACTGGGTTAATGCAGGGTTAATGTTGACTCCTTTCTGGCTTGCTAAGAATAAATTGAATAAATTTGAGGAAGCAAAATATGCCTGATGAAAAGGAAAAATACCGTTTTGCTTCTTGGAATTATTTCAATCCTGATCTTAATCCTGGTCCAGGTATTTCTTGTAAGAGGCATCTGGAAACAGAAAGATGAAATGTTTATTCTCAGGTATACATTACGGTCACAGGAAGCCCTCAACTTCATAAACAGGAGGATGCAAATGATGGCTTCGACACTGTGAGGTATATCCTTGGCAAGATATTCCGAACAGGCAATCAAGGATATCCATGCAACTTGGATCCGCAGCAGCTCGAAGCAAAAAAATAGAGATCCTCGACTTTTTTACCCAGGTTCTCAACAGGGAACAGGATCTCTCAGATTTTCTCTCTGCCTATTTTGAAAGAGGGGATTTGAAAGAAAATTCAATCTATACTATTCTTAATCAATGACCTTGAAATGATCAGTGACGACACTGTAGTAGTTTATCATAACAAGGAATATGATAACCGGCTCAAGCAGGAAAGCGGAGGCAAAAGCTCCTTTAACGGATATTTCCAGATCAAAAATCCTTGTAACACGGCTTCACCTTGAGGATAACAATTATTTGCTCTCATTTGAGTACTTTATTGATTTCTCCGATAAGCAGAAATGCTTCTGAAGGAAACATCGCTTTCATTTGCATTGAGCATACTGAGCATTCTTGTTCGTTATTATAATCTATATAGTTACTTACAGAAATCTGAGGGAAGAACAAAGGCTTTCCGATCTTAAGACCGACTTTATTAATAATATGACGCATGAGCTAAAAACACCCCTGTCGACCATAACGGTGGCCGGTAAAACCCTTGAAATTAAACAGATACGTAAGAATGAGGAAAAAATACTCGAAACTGCCAGACTTATCGGGAAGCAAAGCATACACCTGAATCAGCTTATAAACATGATCCTGGAGATAAGCATGTGGGAAAGAACCCAATTTGAACTGGATAAAAAGAGTGTTGATATCGAAGAGATCCTGATGAACGATATAATAGACAGTTTCAGAGCAGGATGCAGCAACTGTGCTTAATCAGCAGAAAATACAGCTTTAACGGAGCAAGGGTCGACATCGACGTTGTATATTTCACCACTATGATAAATAACCTCCTTTCGAATGCCGTCAAATATTCCGAAAGAGATCCGGAGATCAGAGATTGAAGGCTTTACCACGGATAACGGTGTCTCGGTGGCTGTTTCTGATAACGGGATAGGAATAAGCAAAACCGATCAGAGACATATATTTGATAAGTTTTACAGGGCCTCCACAGGCAATATTCATAAATTCAAAGGTCTGGGCCTTGGCCTCTACTATGTTGAAAGGATAGCAAAAGCACACGGCGGAGAAGTTACTGTCACCAGCAAACCCGGGAAAGGAAGCACATTCACCGTAATATTACCGTATTATAATATATTAACCGATATGAAAGTACTGATAGCTGAAGACGACAGGGATTTTGGGAATATCCTTGCGCAATATGTAACGATAAGTGGTTTTGATGTTACTCTCGGACGGAACGGCAACGAGGCATGGGAGATGTTCAACAGGGAAAAGCCTGATATTTGCGTTCTGGATGTTATGATGCCCGATATGGATGGATTTACCCTGGCTGAAAAGATCAAGGAGGCTGATCGCTGATGTGCCACTTATTTTCCTGACTGCAAGAAGCATGAAGGAAGATATTGTAAGAGGTCTGAAGATAGGGGCCGATGATTATATTACAAAGCCATTTGACCCCGAGGTGCTCATTCTCCGCATCAATAATATTCTCAAACGTGTTTACTCTTCCGCAAATGATGAATATAAGGTTTCACAGACCATTCTCAAGTTCAACACACTGGAGCTGATTTGTCCCGGGCTAAAATCAAGCTTACATCTCAAGGAGGCTCAGCTGTTCAAATACTTCATGATTAACAGGAACAAAGTACTGGCACGTGAGGATATCCTGAATGAAATATGGGGTGAAGATGATTATTTTCTGGGAAGAAGCATGGATGTCTTCATCAGCAGGCTGAGAAAATATGTCACAAACGATAAGCACCTGGATATAAGGACTGTCAGGGGAACAGGATTTATTCTGGAAGAATTATCAGCAGGAGGAGAACAAATAAGAAGAGGCTGTTCCGGCATGTACCCGGAACTACTTCTTCATTGCATAACCAGCGAATCATTATTTATCCAGTATCTCTTTTACCTTATTGTACAGATCATCTCCGCGCAGGTTCCTGGCAATTATAATTCCCTTATCATCGAGAAGGAAGTTGGCAGGAATTGAATTCACTGCATACAGTTTGGCAGCAGCATTTCCCCAGTAACTGAGATCCGACACATGAGTCCATGTGAGTTTATCATCAGCAATTGCCTTTACCCAGTCCTCCTTTTTCCTGGTCGAGAGATACACCCAGTATATCAAATCCCTTTCTTGTGAAATTCATTATATACCTTAACAACATTTGGATTTTCCTGGCGGCATGGGTTGCACCATGCTGCCCAGAAGTCTATCAGAAGTAACTTCGGGCCTACCTTTGACGAAAGGGAAACAGGATTTCCATTCGGATCATTCATTGTAAAATCCGGAGCTTTCTGACCAACGGAGACTGACTTTCATTACTGCAAGCCTCTCCTTAAGATTCTTTAATTATTGGTAATGCCGCTATTGCGGTATCAAGGCCATTTATCATTGAATCCAGCTCCTCGGGCTCCATTTCATAACTGAGACTGGCAACAATGGAGGGAGTAACATAGGAAGCAGGATGTTTTCCTGACAAAATCTTTCTGAAGCTTCATCATTTCATTCTGTATTGAATCAGCCTGTTTTTCAAGCTGTGCAAGATGCGCCGCATCGCTTGATTTTCTTGATGCCTGGTATTCCTGGTATATCTTGGAATACAGCATCGCTCAATGGTTTGTTCGATTCTATAAATGAATTGTATTCATCCTGGGTTTTTGATCCGGTAACCTTTGCATTGAATAATGAATCGATGTTTCCGGTGACTGTTATTTCGGAATTTTCAAGATAGAAATGCCGTTCTCTTTCTCGTGTTGCCGGCAACAAGCTGGATGAGCTGGGGATAATCAACTGCTCCCCCTTCATTGTGAAAGATCCTTTTTTGGAAACTGCCGAATCGATTGTTATTGTCTTTCCGGCATCTCTTTTCTGCAAATAAAATGTAATACTGTCTGAGCCGTCAATCTTCCCTTTCACTACATAATGAGGTTTTGATGTACATGAAACCAATATAGAAACGACAAGAAACAGATAAATACTTTTTTTCATTTTTAATAATTTGAATTTGTAACTATTTAAATATTTATATAATTCGCGTAAAGATATTAATTATTGGCAACCATGTTTATCTTTTAAAATATTTGTCGAGCAATTTACGGCCAGCCCTGTAGGAGGTAATTTCTTCCTTCGTAAAGTTGCCGTTCAATTTCCGGTCTGAGCTGTCTTACCTCCTCTGGTTAAAAAATGCATTGTTAAGGATATTCAATTATCATGCCATCCATCCTGATCACTGCCTGTTGTTTTCTGAACTCATAAAATAGCCCGACTGTTTCGTAAGCTCAATATACTGCAAGTATTATTTCCCAGAGTTCCCTTATCCCGGTATTTTCCAATGCCGAACATGTAAGTACCTGTGGTTTCCATCCCGGGGTTCTTGAAGTAAAAAGGCGAATAGCATTCTGAAAGAAGACCCTTGCCCTTCGGCAATGATCCTATTGGGACCATCGGCTTTTGTAATCGCTATCAAGATCTGCCATTTCCATTATTCCTCTTTTTATGCCCTGCAAGCTCATCGCCTGCACCTGCCAGCATGAGAAGAAGAAAAAATCAACCATTGAATTTACTTCAGTTTCAGATTGTCCTACGCCTACTGTCTCAACAATTATAGTATTAAATCCGGCTGCTTCACATAGGATTATTGTTTCCCTTGTTTTGCGTGCCACACCTCCCAGGAGTCCGGCAGACTGGAGATGGTCTGATGAAGGCAGAAGGATGAATACTGAGCTTCTCCATCCTTGTCTTGTCTCCCAGGATGCTTCCCATTGTATGCTCGCTGCTTGGATCGATAGTCAGCACAGCTACTTTCCTTCCTTCGCCAACTATATGCAAGCCAAACGATTCGATGAATGTGCTTTTCCCTGCACCGGGCACACCTGTAATGCCAATCCTGACCGACTCGTTTCACATTCACAAGACATTTTTCAATTATTGCCTGGGCCATCTCAGAATGCTCCGGCAAAGAGCTCTCAACCAGTGTAATAGCCTGACTTAACATAGTCCTGTTGCCAGCAAGGATCCCATCAACGAATTCATTCTCGGAATATTTTCTTCGCCTTTTTCTCCCCGTCCTGCCCAATATTCCCGGATTGACGCTTGGAGGCTGATCGATGCCCGAATTTACCCTGAGTGCACTTTTGCTGTGCTTATTATCCTCCATCAGAGCTTCATGAAAATCCTTCAAAAATAAAAAGGGTGCCGGATAAATGCCCAAACACCCTGATAATTATTTTATTATCGGTGATTATTTAAGTGCTTCAGGCTGTTCCACCTCTGCATTAAGCATAAGCACCACCTCTGAATTTTTCGGATCGTTGGTATATACATAGATGGCCTTGGTGACCTTGCCCTTGTAGCTTCCCGAATTGAATGTAGCCTTTATTGAGCTCGCCTCTCCCGGCTTTATTCCCACACCCTGGTTTCCCTGCTGCACAGCCGTGCAGCCGCAGGATGACCTTAAATGCCTTAGTATAAGATCGCTTTTCCCTGCATTCGTAAATTTGAACTCGACATCGTTCTGCGTATTTCCCTTTGATTTTGCCAAGATCCACAGTCGTGGAGGCAACCTTAAAAACAGGGGCATTTTCAAGGTCCTCCTTTGTAAGGGAGGAAAAGTCCTCCACCAGGTTTGCTGAAACGTAATAATAGACATTTTCCTGCGGAACGCCATTCAGTACAATCTTTACCATATCGTTGACATTGCCCCATTGCGGGTTTTTGGTGGCATCGTAAGTACCTTCAACAAGTCCCTTCTGCCCTGGTTTAAGTGTTTCTGGAGTAACTTTCATTTGAAGATGGGCAGGCAATCCTGTAAATTCAATTTTACGGGAGCATCTGAGGTGTTGATGATCAGGCATTACCCGTATCTTCTTCTCAGTCTTAAGAGTATTTGTAAATGCCATATGATTGCTTTCGAACCTGACCCCGCCAACAGGAAAAGTAAAAGTTCATCAACAGTCTTTTCGTGGGGAATAACTTCACCCTTGATCACAAGAACAACAACCTCTGGCTTTGAATTTGTATAAACAGATAATGTTTTGTTGAAAATGCCGGGCCGGTTTTGAGGATCGTAAATGGCAGTCACTTTGCCAGTACCTCCAGCAGGAATGGGCTGCTTTGTCCATTCGGGAGTTGTACAGCCGCATGATGCAACGACATTCTGGATCACCAGGGGATCGGTACCTGTGTTGGTTACGATAAAATCAAATGTCTGACGACCTGCTTCCTCCTTGAATTTTCCGAAGTCATGCTCAGTTTCCGATACTTTCATCTTTGTCTGTGCATACTGGGCATTGAGTGCGATGCAAAAAACAATAAGGGAGAAAAATGATAGATACTTTTTCATATCAATTGTGCATTAGAATTTAAATAAATTTATATTGTAAAGAAATTTATATTGTACAACATAGGAATAAAATTCAATTGCATAACAACAACTGCCTGTTTTTGTTGTTTTCATACTATCAAAAATCAGACCGGAATTGAAATTCGTCAAAGTGATGTAAAAATAATAAAGTTTATCTTTAATGGATACTTTAAATCAGATTATCATTAGTTTTGCGGACAGAACCGGCTTTTTTTGGAACAGAATTTGCTGATTGTTCAGTCCGGTCCGTCATAGAAGGATTTGCAGATGAGAAACATTAAAATAGCTGATTGTCATACTAATTGCATGTGCATTCTATCCTAATGCAAGTGGTCAGTTTTATAATGGGCATCAGATGACGTTCGGGAAAAACCGGGTTCAGTATTTCGATTATTACTGGCAATTCTACCGCTTTGATGATTTTGACTGCTATTTCAATGAAGCAGGTAACGATCTGGCTCAGTTCACCGCAGACTATGCAAAGAAAAAACTTGCTGAGATTGCAGGACTATTTTGACTATACCGTCGAAAAAAGACTGATTTTCATCATCTACAATAAGACGGCAGAATACAAGCAATCCAATATAGGTCTGGTGACTTCCGACCAGGAGACCTATAACACGGGCGGCTACAGCAGAATTATAAAAAACAAGGTTATGCTCTACTATGAGGGTGACCACGAGGACCTATGAAAAGCAGATTGCCAACGCAATAACGGAGGTGATAATCAATGAAATGCTGTATAATGCTGACCTCAAGGACCGTATAGCGAGCTCTTCGTTCATACACATGCCCGACTGGTACATAAGGGTCTCATCAGATATGTTGCATCAGGATGGAGCTATGAAGCAGAGAACAGGGTAAAGGATGGGCTGAAATCAGGCAAATACAAGAATATCAATCATCTTGAGTATGACGATGCAATTGATGCAGGGCAGTCCTTCTGGAGATTCATTGGCAAGAAATACGGCGATGTCCTCATTCCAAATATTATTTATCTGACAAAGATCTATAAGAATGTCGACGATGGCTTTCTTTATGTGATAGGCAAAAATCTGAAGGAGCTTCTAAAGGAATGGCATCAGTATTACCTCGATGAATTTGCCGATGATCAGGGTCGCCCCGCTCCCGATGCCAGTACAATAAAGAAATCAAAGAAGGAACAGTCATACCTGCAGGTTAAAGTAAGCCCTCAGGGAGAATACATTGCTTATGTTACGAGCGACTGGGGAAGAAAAAGGATCTGGCTTTATAACCAGGCTACGGGCAAGCAGAAGATCATTTTCAGAAAGGATCCGAAATATGAGGAGATAATAGACAACTCATATCCTGTGCTTGCATGGCATCCCAGCGGAAAGATCCTTACATTCGTAAATGAAGAGAAAGGGGCCCTTGTGCTTTACTTCTACAGGATCGATGAGAAGAAGACCGAGAAGCGCAAT
This sequence comes from uncultured Bacteroidales bacterium, assembly GCA_963756885.1. Taxonomy (GTDB): domain Bacteria; phylum Bacteroidota; class Bacteroidia; order Bacteroidales; family VadinHA17; genus LD21. The sequence goes on along the minus strand of CAVWPG010000016.1, from coordinate 357,022 downwards.
CTCCTCTATTTCGACAAGGTACTCGACTTTTCATATTCCCCGGAGGGGTCAAGGCTGATTTTTTCTGCAGTGAAGGACGGGATAACCGACCTCTATATCCATACAATCTCTTCAGGCACCAACGAACAGATAACCAGGGATATCCCCGACGACCTGCATCCCTCTTTCGTAAAGGATTCGCCGGATGAGATCCTGTTTTCGTCAAACAGGGTTTCCGATACACTGAAGAACACGGGTGATCCTTTCGAGAAGGCTGCCCTCACCTTCGACCTGTTCACATATAACCTGGCAACCGGGAACAATGTTCTGCTAAGGCTTTCGGAGGATAAGTACAATAACAGGCAGCAGGCCGTCTCTCTTGAAAAGAATAAATTAACATATATTGGCGATCAGAACGGGATACTTAACCGGTATGTTGCACGGTTTGACAGCACAATAAGCTATATTGATACAACGACCCACTACAGGTATTTCATTAAATCACACCCTGTCACCAACTACGACAGGAATATTATCACCCATTCTGCCGACCCTCAGTCGAAGGACTTTGGCGAGCTCCTTTTCGACCGGCGAAAATACAATCTCAGGAAAGGGATAATAAGCGAACCGGATGAAATTTCCCCTTCGGAGATGCCTGTAACATCGTTCAGGAAGGAAAGAACCCGCTTCCTTCATAAGGCAGACAGTGTGGAGCAATTGAGGCAGTGGCTCATTGCAGAAGACAGAAGGCGAAGGGATACCCTGAAAAAACCGATATACGAATACTACATAAAGAATGAGCCTATCGATATTAACCATTATATCTTCGAGAAGGAGAAGCAGAACTATTACGAACAGCTCTGGCGGAAGAAGTATATGGATGTTGACCTCGATACCGGGGGGATCGCACTTCCCCAGGTCAGGATCTATGAACGGTCATTCTACAATAATTACCTTGTAACCCAGGTCGACTTCAGCTTTCTCAACAATACCTACCAGGTCTACAGCGGAGGGGCCCCCTATTTCAACCCGGGGGTGAATATCCTTACCCGGTTCGGTACTGTCGACCTGTTTGAGAACTACCGTATAACAGGAGGATTCAGGCTTTCCGGAAACTTCGACAGCAATGAATACCTTCTGAGCGTGGAGAACCTGCAGGGAAAGTTTGACAAACAGCTTATCTACCACAGGCAGGCCTTCCTCAGTTATAACGATTCGTCATATTTCAGGACAATATCGCAGAGCGTCTATCTCTCCTATTCAAAACCACTTTCGGAAGTTTTTGCGATCAAGGGGACTCTCTCCTACCGCTACGACAGGCAGATAATCCTTGCGACCGATATTGCAACGCTCAATTCAAGGGACAGGACACAGCACTGGGCAAGTCTCAAGGGAGAGCTCATTTATGACAATACAAGGAAGCGGATGATCAATATATATTACGGAACAAGGTTCAAAATTTTCGGGGAGTATTACAGGGAACTCGCAAGAGCGAAATCGGATATGGTTGTACTCGGAATCGACTTCAGGAAATATACGCGGATACACAGGGAGCTCATATGGGCCAACAGGTTCGCCGCCAGCACATCATTCGGCCCAACAAAGCTCCTCTATTACCTGGGCGGAGTCGACAACTGGATGGGCTACCTTTTCAACAGTATCCAGATGTTCAACAGTGCAATACCTGTTACACCGAATGTAAATTATGGCTTCCAGGCGCTTGCGACAAACATGAGGGGCTTCTCACAGAATATCAGGAATGGCAACAGCTTTGCCCTTATAAACAGTGAGGTCCGTTGGCCTGTTGTCAGGTATATTGTAGGACATCCCCTCAAGTCAAATTTCCTTAACAGCATTCAGATTGTCGGTTTCGGGGATATAGGCACTGCGTGGTCGGGGAAATCGCCCTGGGATAATGTCAATGGCTATGCCACTGAACGGCTTAATAACGGGCCTGTAAGCGTAACCCTCGATTCCAACCGGAATCCGATTGTATCGGGATTCGGGGCCGGCGCCAGGGCACAGATACTCGGGTATTTCGTCAGGGCCGACTGGGCCTGGGGTATCGATAACAACTACGTCCTTCCCCGTATATTCTATCTCTCTTTCAGCCTCGATTTCTAAAAACAGGCCATATTTCGCCCTATTCATTCAGGGATAACATGATAACATTTTATTTGGAAGAATAAGAGCCTTCAGTCGGGTTGAGACTGGGCTTTTAGATTAATTGACTTCAATTTCCCCGATATATTTATCATGTTTTTTTTTCAATTGAAAATTTTACGTAATTTTGTCCACTAAATGTAATTAACCAATCAAAAATTATAGAAATGGCTTACAAAATTAATGATGATTGCACTGCTTGCGGAACATGCATTGACGAGTGCCCTGTTGAAGCAATATCTGAAGGCGACATTTATAAGATCGATCCGGATGTGTGCACCGACTGTGGTGCCTGCGCAGATGTTTGCCCTGTAGAGGCTATTCATCCTGAATAGGATTGCAATTTTAGAGAATAGAGGCTGTGTCGGAAGATACAGCCTTTTTTTATTGAGGATTGTATTTTGCTTTTTCCAGAATCGACTGGATATCGGTATTTTTCATTAATTCATCAAGGGATATATCCCTGTTTTTCATCATATACGATTCTATGATCCTGAATCCTGTCCAGACAGCCGCGCGACCGGGAGACTCGTTTGTGAAATAGCTCGTAAACGGAGCTTCCCCCGTCAGCTTGCGTATCGTGAACTGTTCCGTGCTGAAAAGTAATTTATTCTCTACGAGATACTGCCACATCTGACCCTCATTGTTTCTGCAGAACTTAAGCTGACCGGTGGTGAAGCCGAATATTATCTCATCGCTTGTTGAAGGCAGCATGCATTTCTCAAAATACTTAAGCTTACCCTCATGAATAATTTCAGTCAGAACATTGTCGGTGGGATATTTCAGTCCTGCAAAATCCCATTCTGTTGAACCCCAGCCAAATATGCAATCAGGCACTATATTTTCAGGTGTCATCCTGTCAGCCATGTATTTATAGATTTCGAGCCTCCTGTAATACTCGCAGCTGGCACCGAGGTACCTGTCGAGCCCGATGCCAAGTACTGAATCTCCCGTTATAATACTGTTGTTAAACCCTGTAATACAAGTGTAAACAGAGGGTATTTTCTTCCCGGGAAAATAGTACAGGTAATGTTTGAATGCCTCCCCGAGCCCCCCTTCAAGCCAGGATAAGTCGGGATATAGCTTCATGACTGCATTATAGACTTCATTATTGAGCTTGTCGGTACAAAATCTTGTCAGATAATCCCCAAATGAGGGGTCGTTTACGTCTCCGCTATTTATTACAAGGCTGAACAGCTGCAGAAAATCACCATACTTGCTTCTGAGGGCAGGAACAGACGATACTATCTGGTCAGGCCCGAGGGTAAAAAGGTCCTTTTCCAGCCGCCGGATCCTGACTTCGGCATTTATTGAAGATGTATCAATGCGATAGTGATCCCTTTTACATGATGTGAGCGCCGAAGCTCCAAAAATCATTATCACGGCTGCTGCAGTTCCCGACCTCATAATATTTAACTCTTAACGCCTGAAGGCTGTCAAAAATAATCACTTTTTCCCATTAATGGCAACAATGGTAAACGATACACCGACTTCTCTTATTATTTGTTATTTTTACGCCTGATTTCAAAATACCTGAGGAGGGATGAGAATAACGGTTGCACAGCTGGATTATCATATCGGTAATTTCCAAAGGAACAGGGAGCTGATATGCAATGCAATCAGCAAAGCCAGGGAGGAAGGAGCCGACCTGGTAGTATTTTCCGAACTCTGCATCTCAGGATATCCTCCGCTCGACCTGCTCGACAGGCTCGATTTTGTTGAGAAGTGCAACAGGGCCGTACTGGAGATTGCCCGGGAATGCAGGGGAATTACAGCCATTGTAGGCTCTCCTACGCTTAATGCAAGACCTGAGGGAAAGAAGCTGTTCAATTCGGCCCTTGTCCTGTCTGAGGGAAAAATAATCTTTACTGTCAACAAGTCTCTCCTCCCGACATACGATATCTTTGACGAGTACCGGTATTTTGAACCGGAAAGCCAATTTTCACTGTTTACATTCATGGGAAGGAAAATAGCAATTACTGTTTGTGAGGACCTTTGGGATGAACAGCCGTTCGACAATGAATTTGAGAAGACGAGGCTTTATACGGTTTCTCCCATGGAAGAGCTGGCACGGCTCGGACCCGATTTGATCATAAATATCTCTGCCTCACCTTTTTCATATTCAAAAACCGAGGCAAAGGCAAATATCTTCAGGTCGAAGGCATTGAAATACAAGCTTCCCGTAATAATGGTAAATCAGACAGGGGCAAATACTGAGCTCATATTCGAGGGCGCCTCGGAACTGGTTGACCAGGAGGGAGAAATAATTTACCAGCTCCCATATTTTGAGGAGGCTATGTTTACTTTCAGCCTGGAGGATCTCTGCTCAGGGAAGATCAGGAGGCAGGCTACAAGCCCTGGAGCCATTCCCCTGATACACAAGGCTCTTGTCATGGGAATACGCGATTATTTCTTCAAGACCGGGCAAAGAAGCGCCATACTAGGTCTGTCGGGAGGGATCGACTCAGCCATATGCCTTTGCCTTGCTGCGGAGGCCCTGGGGGGTGAAAACATGAAAGCCCTTCTTATGCCCTCCCGCTACTCCTCAGAGCATTCGGTCATGGATGCCGTCAGTCTCGCGAAAAACCTGGGGGTTGGATACGAGATCGTGAGCATCGAAAAGCCGTTCAGCTCCTTCGAGGAGATTCTCGCCCCTCTCTTCAAAGGAAGGGAGCCCGACGTCACTGAGGAAAATATTCAGGCCAGGGTAAGGGCCACTTTGCTGATGGCCGTTTCAAACAAAAACGGATCAATTCTTCTCAACACTTCAAATAAAAGCGAAGCGGCTGTTGGATACGGCACCCTCTACGGCGATATGGCAGGAGGATTGTCTGTGATAGGCGATGTGTACAAAACGGATATCTACAGGCTTGCCGGTCATATCAACCTCCAGTCAGAGGTGATCCCCCGCAATATAATAGGGAAGAAACCCTCCGCGGAGCTGAGGCCCGGCCAGTTCGACACCGATTCCCTGCCCGACTACAGCATCCTCGATGCAATCCTGTACCAGTACATAGAACTGCAAAAGCCTGCTGAAAGGATCATTTGTGAGGGGTTTGACAGTGATACTGTAAACAGGGTCATAAAGATGATCAACTTCAATGAATACAAGCGATACCAGGCTCCACCGGTCCTGAGAATCTCATCAAAGGCTTTCGGGGCAGGAAGAAGGATGCCGCTGGCAGCCAGCTATTGATTTGATTTTTAAAGATGGTTTGCAATGCAGTACATGAATCCGCATATTGAGTTATGTCTTGAAAATACCTCATCGCTTCTGGCTGGATTAGGGCATAAGGACAAGGAAGCGATTGCCCAGCACCATTCCGTAAGCAGTGTAAGGAAAGGGGGGTATCTGTTCAGGGAGGGTGAAAGGGCAAAGGGGCTTGTCTGCCTGGTTTCGGGCAAGGCGAAAGTACAAAGGGAAGGAGTAGCCGGCAGGGAGCATATCATAAGGATGCTCAGGGTTCTCGATTATATTGGTTTCCAGGCGCTTTTTACCGGCGGTACGTGGTTTGCATCTGCCATAGCCATTGAGGATGCAACTATCTGCACTTTTGAAAAGAACAACCTGCTCCGGATCATAAAGGTAAATCCCGACCTTTCAATGAAGATCAACCAGGTGCTTGCACAGGAATTAAGCAGCTCCTATGAAAAAATGGTTTCCCTGACCCAGAAACATGTGAGAGGTCGTCTGGTGGAATCGCTGCTTATGCTTGGAAAAGTCTATGGATTTGAAAACGATGGAATTACAATAAAAGCCTGTCTTTCGAGAAGCGATCTTGCCCATCTCTCAAATATGACAACTTCAAATGCGATCAGGACTCTCTCCAACCTTGTTTCAGAAGGCAACATCAGGATCAGGGGCAGAAGGATCAGCCTCCTGAATTTTCCCAATCTCCTTCGTATAAGTGAGCAGGCCTGATAAGGCGCGGTTTTCAATTATCCTAATCCCTGTAAAATACCCTCTTTACCCTGACGGGGATAGATGTAAGGATCTCATACGGTATTGTGCCGCATTTGACTGCCAACTCATCGATAGTTATATTCTCTCCGAATATTTCAGCTTCATCCCCCTCATTCGCATCGAGCCCGGTTATATCAGCCATGCACATATCCATGCAAATATTCCCGATAAGAGGCACCCTTGAAGACTTTATAAACAGGTTCCCGTTCCTGTTGCCAAGCTTCCTGTTCAGTCCGTCTGCATATCCCACCGGCAGGATGGCAATGATCCTGTCGGTGCCGGACATATCCGCACAGCCATATCCGACCGGCTCTCCGGCCCTGACAGTCTTTACCTGAGATATTCTTGTCCTGAAGCGTCCTGCCGCCTTTAACGACATCCCCTCAATGCGACCTGCGCCATAAATACCTATTCCGGGACGTACCATTTCGAACTGGTACTCCGGCATCCGGGCGATGCCGGAGGAGTTGAGCAGATGCCTTATCACCGGATAACCTGCAGCTTCCCTTATACGGGAAGCAAACTTCAGGAATGTTTCTGCCTGCATGCGGCTGAAATGATCGAGGGCAGGATTCTCGCTGGCTGCAAGATGGGAGAATACCGAAACAACCTTTATGCAGTGAGCCGACCGTATCATCCCTGCAAGAATGCCGGCCTCATCAGGCATGAATCCCAGCCTGTGCATACCTGTATCTACCTTTATGTGAACCGGGTAGTTAAGCAGGCCATGACGCAAAGCAGCTTCTGTAAAATTATTGAAGGATGCAAAGCTGAAAAGCTCCGGCTCAAGATTATACCTTATCATCAGATCGACTGCCGAAGGATCAGGATTCATCACCATTACAGGCAGGGCAACACCGGCATTCCTAAGTTCCACTCCCTCGCCGGCATAGGCTACGGCAAGGTAGCTTACCCTGTGATATTCCAGCAGGGAGGCTATCTCAGCCGGACCTGCCCCATAGGCAAATGCCTTGACCATAGCCATCATCATTGTTCCGGGCTCCAGACGGCTCCGGAATTCGCTTAGGTTATGGGAGACGGCATCCAGGTTTATCTCCAGCACTGTCTGGTGTATCTGCTGTTCCAGAAGATTGCCGATCTTCTCAAACTCGTAGATCCTCGCCCCCTTGAGGAGAATTGTCTCGTCCCTGAAACCGGCTGAACTGAAGTTATGTATGAACTCATCGGTTGAGAAGAAGAACCTCGCATCCGGACCGAACAAATCACTGCTCCCGGAAAGGGCTTTTCCTATTCCGATGAATTTTCCAATACCTGTTTTCCTTATTAGGGATGCAACTTCTCCATAAAGTTCCCTTTCATCCCTCCCGCTCTGAACAAAGTCGGAGAGAATCAGAGTAGAATTCCTGACCGCCTGGGCGCGGAGATATTCAAGCGCCATTCCAAGTGATCCCGGGTCTGAATTATAATAATCCTCGATGAGCTGGCAATTGTTTATTCCGCTCTTCATTTCCATCCTCATTGCCACAGCTGTAAGTCCCCTGAGGGCCCCGGATATTACATCGGTCCCCAGTCCTATCGCCAGGCATACTGCCGCTGCCGTCACAGCATTCTCAACCGAGGCCCTGTCGCTGAAGGGTATCTCAAAATGCCCGGCCTGTCCGTCGAAGAGCATGAGGATGCCGGTATGTCCGCCCGGCAGAGCTTGCCTTGTCACATAAATCCTGGCCTCCCTGTCGGTAAAGGACCAGTCTACTATATTTTTGGCTCTGAAAGAGCCGTTTTCAATGATCTGGTTGTGTATTATCCCGTGATCCCTGCAGTAGACAATAGTTTTTGAACCGGTGAAAAGCTTAAGTTTTTCCCTTGCCTTCATTGTGTCATCCGGGAAATTTTCCCTGTGGGCATCACCGATATTTGTTATAACTCCTATATCCGGATCGATTATGTTCCTTAGCTTATCCATCTCACCCGGCTGGGAAATGCCTGCCTCAAATATTCCGTACCTGTATTTAGCATCAAGATTCCACACGGAGAGAGGAACACCTACCTGTGAATTATAGCTTCTGGGGCTTCTGACAACCGGTGCTACGTGGCCGATTATTTCTGCAAGCCATTCCTTAACGACAGTTTTTCCGGCACTGCCGGTTATGCCGATTACTGTTGAGCTGAACCCCTTTCTCCTGTGGGCGGCAAGCAGCTGGAGCGCTTCAACTGTATCATGTACTGATATGAAAGATGCGAGTGGATAGTCCGTCAGGGCGTCGGGTTCTTTTTCACATACGAAGATGCGGACCCCTTTTCTGTAAAGGTGATCAATGAAAATATGACCGTCATGGTTTTTTCCCCTTATGGCAAAAAAGATAATCCCTCCCGGCTGTATCACATGCCTGCTGTCGGTAATTATATCAATGGCAGGAAGGTCTGCGGGTCCGCTGAGCCTGCCATTGACTATTTGTGCAATATCACCCGAGTTCAGATTCACCCCTGCTGTCTGATTGCCTTATTTTAACAATGTCTGCATAATGGTTCATATATTTCCCTTGCACCCGGCATTACAACCTTCTCATCATAAATGTACTTTCATTCCGTTATCACTTGTGGAATAATAGTTACTTTTGCAAAATAAGGAAAATGGTTTGGTAAATTAACATCAAAATGTATGGATTTCAATTCAACCATTGATTTAATAATAAAAGACCTCAGGGAGGCCGGTGAAATCATTGATGACCTTAAAAAGTATCCCGGAGTGCCTCCTCTTCGAGGCAGAACTGGCAAAACTCAAATGCAGAAGTGCTGCCGAGGTTATCTCCATGCTCAAGACTCTTGTACCGGTTGCCGCTGAGATACAGCAGGAGCCTGTTCAAAGGACCATTGTTCAGAAAGTTATCAGGGAACCTGTCGCTGAACCTCTGCCGGTTGTCGAACAAGCTACAGTCATGGCAGAGAAAATGCCTGTCATACAGGATGTTAAAGAGCCTGCCCAGGTTGCGGAGGTAAAAGAGCAGGAAAAAGTTAAGGCAAGCAGAAAGGAGCCCGAATCATCCATCCTTGCCGACAGGTTCAGTCATCTTTCGAACAGGTTCAATGAACAGCTCGGATCTAGGAAGGGAGATGAAGACATATCGGATATTCTGAAGGCCCAGCATGTCGACTCTCTTTCCGATGCAATCGGCGTAAATGACAAGTTCTTCTTCATCCGGGAGATCTTCAATGGCAATCAGAACGATTACACCCAGGCAATCTTGCGGCTTGAAACCACAGATAGCCTGGTTGATGCAAGAGCCGTGATAATGAGTTATACCGGCGAAAACTCCGAAAGCGAGGCTGTCAGGCAGTTACTCGAAGTGGTTAAACGCAAATTGCCTGCGGATGAGTAAGCTTTACCTGGTTCCGACCCCCATTGGAAATCTGAAAGATATTACCCTCAGGGCCCTGGAAGTTCTTGGCAGCGTCGACCTCATCCTGGCTGAGGATACCCGGGAGACCAGAAAATTGCTGAATCACCATAATATATCCACTCCTCTGCAGGCTCACCATATGTTCAATGAACACAAAAGCGTTGAGCCTGTATGTGAAAAGATCCTTTCGGGGCAATCAGTTGCCCTGGTATCGGACGCCGGAACACCCGGGATTTCAGATCCCGGCTTCCTGCTTGTAAGGACATGCATCGGGCGCGGCATATCAGTCGAGACCCTGCCTGGCCCAACTGCCCTGATACCTGCCCTTGTCAATTCGGGAATCCCATGTGACAGGTTTTGCTTTGAAGGCTTCCTCCCCCCTAAAAAGGGTAGGAACAAGAGGCTTGCCAATCTTTCGGGGGAAACCCGGACAATTGTATTCTATGAATCCCCTTTCAGGCTTGTAAAGACCCTTCTTGAATTTTCATCTGTTTTCGGACCCGACAGGGAGGCATGTGTGTCAAGGGAACTCACGAAAATATATGAAGAAAACATAAGAGGGAGCCTCTCCTTTCTTGCCGATTATTATACAACCAGGCCTCCGAAGGGAGAAATCGTTATTGTGATAGCCGGTAAAAAATAATCATTCCCGGGCAGCAGCCCATCTCCTGAAATATTACCTGAATGAATCGTTCCATAGCGATAATAATTATTCTGCTCGCCGTTGTCCAGGCATCACTTGCCCAGGCACTTAAAGGCAGGATAACCAGTCAGAACGGTGACCCTGTACCCTATTCCACTGTATATATACAGGAGCTGAAGCAGGGTACAACAGCCAACACAAAGGGAGATTATGAAATCAGGATGCCGGCCGGAAAATATACTGTGATATTTCAGAGCCTTGGCTTTGAGCCCGTATCCTTCAGTATAACCCTGACCGATACAGTCATTACACGGAATGTTGTGCTTCCCCTCCAGTATTACCAGATTCCGGAGGTAAGAATAAGCGCCTCCGGAGAAGATCCGGCATATGGCATTATGAGGAAGGCGATAGCCCTTGCCCCGTATTATCTCAATAATGTAAGCTACTATAAGGCAAATGTTTACCTTAAGGGCAACCTTGTAATCAACAGGATCCCCAGGCTGCTGAAGAGGTCGATGAAAATGGAGGCGAAGAATGAATCGGGAACCTCCTCAGGTAGCAAGGTAATAAAGGAGGGTGACGTTTACCTGATGGAGTCATACAATGAGATTGAGTTCACAGCTCCCGGACAAGTATGTGCAGAAGGTGATCTCATTTAACAGCACCTTCCCCGATGAAGGAAATGAAATATCCCCCATGCAGTATATTTCTGCAAGCTTCTACCAGCCTGTAATTGCAGATATGGCCATTTCTCCGCTAGCCCCGAATGCTTTCTCGCATTACAGATTCAGGTACCTCGGCGCATCTCCGCAGGGGAATTATGTCATCAACAAGATCCAGGTGATACCCAGGCGGAAGAGCCAGCAGCTTTTCGAAGGTACCATCTACATCATTGATGATCTCTGGTGCCTTCAGAGTGTGGATCTTACGAATGAAAACCTTGCCGGGAAGATAAGCGTGCGTCAGATATATATTCCTGTCCAGGACGATATATGGATGCCTGTAAGCCATAACTTTGATGTCAGCATCTCTATCGTCGGATTTAAAGCTGAGGCCGGTTATGTTGTTTCGGTAAAGTATGATGATGTCAGACCCAACCATGAACTTGCGAAACCGGGAATGATATCTCCTGTATCGGCCACGGCCGGCAGCATAGCCATTCCTGCGGCGGATACTGCCAGGTCGAAGTCGAAAAAACAGATTGACAAGCTCATGCAAAAAGAGGAGTTGTCGAATCGTGATATGGTAAGGCTGTCGAGGTTAATGGAAAAAGAGTCTGAAAGGAGTGTGAGCGACAGCACCAGGAATAATCCGGAGATAAAGGACAAAACTACCCACATAATCGAAAAGGATGCCGCCGGCAAGGACAGCGCCTACTGGGCTGAAATACGTCCGGTGCCCTTGTCGGACCTCGAACAGCGAAGCCTCAGGATCAGTGACAGCATAAAGACTGCCTCCCCGCTCCGCGGGACGAGGGCAGATACCTCCGCATCAGGGGAAAAGAAGGAAAAAAGCAGGTTCTTCAATGCAGTCAAAAACACAGGGCTGGGCCATACCTGGTCTGACACCACAGGTTTCAGCTTCCGGTTCGGTGGGCTGATCGACACCAAAAATCTCAGCTTCAATACGGTAGACGGCTTTATCTATGGCTTCGATTTTCGCTTCTCGAAATCGTGGAAAGGAAACAGATCGCTTAATGTTTATCCGGATGTCAGGTATGCCTTCAGCAGAAATCAGCTGATGTGGAGGATCAATTCCAATTACGGGTTCAATGGAATGAAGATGATGGAAATTTTCCTCCGTACAGGTATGACAAGCAGGGATATTGGCAACGGTGGAGGGATAAATACACTTCTTAACAGTATCTCCTCACTCATGCTCAGGCAAAACTATCTTAAGCTATATGAGTCAGATTATTTATCACTAGGTTACAGGAGCGAAATTATCAACGGATTGAACCTGGAAGTAGCCGGACGCTACGAAATGAGGAAAGTTCTTGAGAACACAACTTCATTTTCAGTATTGAACGCCTCCGGGGAATATACCGATAATGTTCCCCGATAACATCTTCCTTTCCCCGGATGCAGATCCGGTTCATGCATTGCGCGACCAGCTGCATGCCTCATTCAGCGCCAGGCTCACGATTATTCCTTACCAGAAGTACAGGATTGACAAGGGGAGGAAGATACCGTCAGGCTCAGATTGGCCCGAATTCAGTCTTGCCTGGGAACATGGGGTAAATGACTTCCGTCGTACGGGAGCCCACGTTAGCCATTACGATATGTTCAGGGCTGAAATTTACAGGAAGGACGATATCGGAGCATTCAGTGAATTCAGCTGGAGAATCAGGGCTGGCGGATTTGCCGATAACCGGCAGCTTACATTTTATGACTTTTTTCACTTTAATCCCCAATCGTTCCCTGTACTGTTAAATGACTATGAGGATGCCTTCATGATCCCCTGGTATTATTCAATAAGCACCCCTGAGGCATTCGGGGAAGTACATCTGAGGTACACGACTCCGTATCTGTTGCTGAAGCTGCTTCCAGTATTGAGCAATACTCTTATCCGCGAGAATGTAAGTATTTCTTCGCTTGGATCGAGGTATCACTCAAATTATACAGAATTGGGCTACAGCCTGAGTGGAGTATTCCTGCTGGCTGAGATCGGCGTATATGCTGGCTTTGATGATCTGGCTTACAGGAGCATAGGGGTAAAACTGATCCTTAAGCTCAAATGATCCGGCCCTGCCATATCATAAAGTTGCAGGACTGGCATAGCTCAGTTTTCATCCAAAAGGCGGTTCATCGCCCGCATCTGCTTCTTTGTCGAACTCACCTCCCAGCTTCCTGAAGTCCTGATTCATTTTCGAGCCAAGTATAATGCTTTGTCCCGGATCTTTCCCTTCTATTGTCAGTTCAAGATCAAAGTCATCAATATCAACGAACTGTGCTTTTTCTTCACGAAATCTGAGTTTTACATCATCAACAGGGCCATTTCGGTTTTTCGCAAGAATGATTTCAGCGATCCCTTTTGTAGATGATCCATCCTCGAAAGTTGAAATCCCGAATTTCTCCTGCCTGTGAATGAATACAACCATATCGGCATCCTGCTCAATAGCTCCCGACTCCCGGAGGTCTGAGAGGAGCGGTCTTTTTGTACCGCCGCGCATTTCAACCGACCTGTTCAGCTGTGAAAGGGCCAGAATAGGCACATCCAGCTCTTTGGCAATACTTTTCAGCGATCTGGAGATTGTACTTACCTCCTGTTCCCTGCTACCTGCATTCTCAGGGCCCGACATAAGCTGAAGGTAGTCCACGATGACCAGATCGAGCTTATGCTGGGCTTTCAGGCGCCGGCACTTTGCACGGAGCTCGAAGATTGAAATGGCAGGTGTATCGTCAATAAATATGGGAGCCTGAACAAGTTTCTTAATCCTTGTATCGAGCTGTTTCCATTCCTCCTCGTTCAGTCTTCCGTTTTTAATCTTGTCTCCCGGGATATCCGTTTCCGCAACGATAAGCCTGTTCACAAGCTGTATGGATGACATCTCACATGAAAATATGGCAACGTTCCGGCCATGGTCGATAGCCATATTGCGCGCCATTGAAAGCGCAAAGGCTGTCTTGCCCATTGATGGCCGCGCTGCGATAATCACAAGCTCGGCCTTCTGCCACCCGGAGGTGAGCCTGTCGAGCTTTGTGAACCCCGAAGGGGTGCCAACGAGGGCATCCTCTCTTTTTCCAGCCTCTTCGATCTCCCTTATTGCCTCCTTAATTACAATATTGATAGGGGCAACTTCCCTCTTTATATTTCCCTCTGCAATCTGAAAAAGTGCATTCTCCGAAAAATCGAGGAGTTCGGTTACATCATATGTGTCGTCGAAATGACCTGTTCTGAATTTCAGTTGAAACCCTGATAAGCTCGCGCTGGATATATTTCTGGGCGACAATTCTTGCATGATAGTCGACATTGGCTGCCGAAACAACCTTTGCCGTGAGCTGGGTCAGGTAGACCGGACCACCGACGCTGTCGAGCTCATTATGGGCACTCAGCTCTTCCGTGACTGTGTACAGGTCGACTGGAAATTCCCTTGCATTCAGGTCGGATATGGTTTTGAAGATTTTCTGGTGCGCCTCCTTGTAAAAACTCTCCGGCTTGAGGATGTCTAGAGTTGTGATGACTGCCTCTTTCTCAAGCATTATTGCACCCAGGACAGCCTCTTCCATATCGTTTGCCTGGGGTGGTACTTTCCCAAAATCGGGCAAGGCCATAATGGCCTGCCTTGAATTCTCTCGTTGATTTGCCATTAACTTATATGCTGATTTTCATTTATTTAACAGACGGACTGATAATATTTCCACGGCAGTTCCAAAGGTATGAATTCGGATTGTCACAGTATGAAAAGTCAATTTATTGTTACAAACAAAAGATGTTTAAAACTTGTTGAAAAGCTAAAAAACGAATCAATTGACGACAAATCCGATCCGATATGGTATTTTTACATTAAATAGTGGATAATGATAGTATTTCCCAAGGCAAAAATTAACCTGGGCTTAAAGATCACAGGCAAGCGGACTGATGGATATCATAATATTGAAACAATTTTTTATCCTGTAGGATTATGCGATGCACTGGAATTTGTATCTGCAGATGGCGGAGCTGGCAGGGATAGTCTGGCAGTGTACCGGGATCCCTGTGGGCATTGCCCCGGAGGAGAACATAATAATGAAAGCCTTGTCGAAGCTAAGGGAAGGATTTTCATTCCCGCACCTTAAGCTTCATCTTCATAAGTCTATTCCCATCGGAGCCGGCCTTGGGGGTGGTTCATCCGATGCAGCATGCCTTCTGAAAGCCCTTACACGCTTTTTTGCCTTCCGTCAGGGAGAAGCAGCTGAAAGTTATGGCCCTTCAGATCGGAAGCGACTGTCCCTTCTTTCTTGACGGCGATCCTGCCTTTGCCACGGGCAGGGGCGAGATACTTGAAGCCATAGGCCGGTGCTTTCAGGCTATTATCTGTACTCTGCAAATCCCGGAGAGGCTATAATACAAGGGAAGCATATATGAATTGCACCCCTCCGGTCCGGGGCCAGATCTCAATCTACTCCGCTCACCAGCGAGGTTAAGTAATTGGAAACAGTCTTATATTCAATGACTTTGAAGACTATGCCTTCAGAAAGCATCCTGTTATTGCAACATCAAATCTGATATGTACGGGCATGGGGCGCTCTTCAGCTCGATGTCTGGCAGTGGCTCAAGCGTTTATGGCATTTTCCGGCACAAGCCCGGGAAATCGCCTTCCCTTGTGAAGCAGATGATAATCTGGGAAGGCACAATGATCCAGCCTACTCGAGCTCTATAAGCAACGACTCCCTTGGATACCCTGGCACCCTTCGCTGCGGCAATTGTCTTAATGGTTCCGTCCATCGGACATTTTAACCGGTTCTGCATTTTCATTGCGTCCAGGATTAGCAGCAGCTCTCCTTTTTTTACTCTCTGCCCGGGACTGACAAAAATATCGAGGACGGTACCCGGAATAAAGCTCAGGATCATCTTTGGATCAGTCGGCTTGTAGCTTTTCCTGTTTGCAAATTTCCTGCTTATCCTGGTCTGATAAATTATATTATTTATATTCAGGATCCCAGTTTTCACTTGTACTCATTGCAGATTTTCATTTATTAATACTTCGGATGTTGATGTCTAAAACGGGGGAAGCCCATGCTTTTTCTTTGGCATGGTACCTCTTTGTTTTCTGACGTTTCAATTGCATGCATAAAAATCTTCTGGTTTCGGCATGGTTCAATCACTGCATCCACATATCCTCTTGAAGCTGCAACATATGGATTTGCGAATTTCGTCTTGTACTCCTCCACTTTTTGTTTTCTCATTGAGTCAGGATCTTCAGCGGAGGTTATCTCTTTTCGGAAAATAATATTTGCAGCACCTTCCGGACCCATAACTGCTATTTCGGCTGTGGGCCATGCGAAAACGAAATCTGCGCGAAGGTGTCTGGAGCTCATTGCAATATATCCTCCGCCGTATGCTTTTCTCAGGATCACTGTCATCTTGGGCACGGTGGCTTCACTATAGGCATACAGGACTTTAGCGCCGTGGCGAATAACTCCGGCATGTTCCTGATCTACTCCGGGCAGATATCCGGGAAGATCCACCAGTGTAATTATCGGGATGTTGAATGCATCGCAGTATCGGATAAATCTGGCAGCCTTATCGGAGGAATCGACATCCAGTACCCCTGCCATCTCCATCGGCTGATTTGCAACGAATCCTGTTGTCCTCCCACCCATCCTGCCAAAGCCGATCACAATATTCTTTCGCAAATAGCTCCATTATCTCGAAGAAATCGGAGTTGTCGACTATTGCCCTTATGACATCTTTAACATCGTAGGGGATTGTCGGGTCTTCAGGAACTATATTACTGATATTGATACTCAGGGGAAGGGTCGGCAGGAGCGAAATCCCTGGCTTTCCTCCCATTATTCCAGGGAATGAAAGTGATCAGCTTTTTAATCTGCTCGAAGCATTCCTCTTCGCTCAGGGCAAAGAAATGAGCATTCCCTGTAACTTCACTATGAATCCTTGCACCTCCAAGCTCCTCCATTGATGATCTCCTCCCCGAGCACAGTTCTGATAACCTCCGGCCCGGTAATAAACATTTTGGAGATATTGTCCACCACGAAAACGAAATCGGTCAGAGCCGGCGAATATACAGCCCCTCCGGCACACAGGCCCAAGTATCACTGATATTGCGGAATCACCCCGCTGGAAATTGTGTTACGGAAAAATATCTCACCATACCCTGCAAGGGAATTAACCCCTTCCTGAATCCTTGCCCCGCCCGAATCATTGATCCCGATGAGGGGCATTCTCATTTTCAGTGCATGGTCCATTATCTTCGTGATCTTCCTGGAATGCATC
Source organism: uncultured Bacteroidales bacterium (assembly GCA_963756885.1). Lineage (GTDB taxonomy): Bacteria > Bacteroidota > Bacteroidia > Bacteroidales > VadinHA17 > LD21. The sequence goes on along the minus strand of CAVWPG010000016.1, from coordinate 339,978 downwards.
AGCCCAGCGAGCCTCCGGCAACTGTAAAATCCTGTGCAAATATTGCCACAGGTGCGCCGTAGATTGTTCCAGTACCAATAATAACCCCGTCGCTTGGGAGAGATTTCTTCTCCATGTCAAAATCGCGACCTACATGTTCAACAAACATGTCGTACTCATCGAATGATTTATCATCGAGCAAAGCCATTATTCGCTCGCGGGCGGTCCGCTTGCCCATGGCCTTCTGCTTTTCTATAGCCAGCTCTCCGCCGCCAAGAAGAGCCTTTTCCCTCTTCTTCTGCAGCTCAAGTACCTTTTTTCCTACTGCCATTATTTTTTGTTTTGGTTTAACTTTGAATGAATATTTTGTATTTGTCAGGTCGGTGTCTGATACTGGCTTCCGAATGTCTCTTGACAAATTCATTTCTGGGAGCCATTCTGTAAAGAACAAGCCCTATAACGGAATAAAGGATGTTGGGAATCCACATTGCAATCATCGGGCCGAGCTCCCCCTTAAGTGAAAACTGGGAGGCAAACTGCAGGAAACAGGATATAGGAAAAGCTAAGGATAAGCCCCAAGGCCGATGTTCATCCCCAGATCCTCCCCTGATTTTCCGGGAGGACAATGACACTCCTATGAGTGTAAGTATGAATACGGCGAACGGGCTTGCATACCTACGGTACTTTTCAATAAGGAAAAGCTTCAGCTCATCCGAGCCTTGCATCTCCAGCAGCTTGATATAATCATCCAGTTCCCTGTATGTCATGTGCCCACAAAACCGGGTCCCTGGAGAAGTCCTTCGGATTTATGGTAAGGGCTGTATCGATCGATTTGCCCCTTGTAATTATTTCCTCATTGCCTTTTATCTCACGCATGTAGTAATTCATTGCCTTCCACTTGTTCTTGGCAGTATCGAAGGTTACAGATGATGCTGAAAGCTTTGACTCCAGCCTTCCGCTGTCACTGAACTTTTCAATCGTAAAATTCTGTCCCCGCTGGCTGAGGGGATTGAACGAACCCATATAGACATATATATTTTTATATACCTGACGGTGAATATTTTCAACCGTCACTTTCCTGCTTGATGATCTGTAATACTTGTCTTCGAAATCAAGCCTACAAGGTTTGCCTTTGGAATTACGAAGTTTGTAAGCAGGAAAGTAAAGGCAGCGATAACAAAGGCCGAGATAAAATATGGCCACATCATTCTCCTGAAGCTCATTCCGCTGTTCAGGATGGCGATTATCTCCGTATTGATAGCCATTTTTGGATGTAAAGAATATGACTGATATAAATACAAACAGCGGAGCAAACAGCATTGCGAAATATGGAATGAAGTTCAGGTAATAATCGAAGATAATTGCCCTGACAGGAGCCTGCTTCTCCATGAAATTATCGATCTTCTCCGCGAAATCGAATACTACGGCGATTGTAAGTATCAGGGCAAGGGAAAAGAAGAATGTTCCCAGGAACTTCCTGATGATATATTTGTCTATAAGTTTCATCCGGAGCAAACCTACAGTCTTTCGGAAAGTCTTTCTATCATTGCTGTTTTCCATTTTCTGAAATTACCTTCTTCAATTTGTTTTCTTGCTTCGCTTACAAGCCTGAGATAAAACGATAGGTTATGAATACTCGCAATCTGGGCCCCCAGATTCTCTCCCGACATAACCAGGTGGCGCAGATATGCCTTGGAATAGAATCTGCTTACGGCGGAAGGGCTTATCAGGGTCGATCGGGCTGAAGTCATCGATCCATTTCCTGTTCCTGATATTAATCGTTCCGTTCGCTTGTGAACAGCATGCCGTTACGCCCGTTTCTTGTCGGCATAACGCAATCGAACATATCAATACCCCTGTCAATTGCTTCAAGCAGATTGACAGGCGTACCCACACCCATAAGGTAACGCGGCTTGTCATCCGGGAGTATTTCGTTTACGATCTCAACCATCCTGTACATCTCCTCCGCAGGCTCTCCCACAGATAGTCCACCGATTGCATTTCCCGCAAGACCGGCAGAAGCAACTTTTTCAGCAGAAAATCTTCTCAGGTCTTCGAAGGTGCCTCCCTGCACTATCGGAAACAGGAATTGTTCCTTACCCCAGACAGGATCAGTTTCATTGAATCTTACAATTGCCCTGTCGAGCCAGTGATGTGTAAGCGTCAACTGATTTTTTGGCATAGCTCGTACTCGCAGGGCCAGGGTGCACATTCATCAAAAGCCATAATTATATCAGCCCCGATTATCCGCTGAATGTCAACGATGCTTTCCGGCGTGAACAGATGCCTTGAACCGTCAATATGCGATTTGAAAAATGCCCCTTCATTTGTGAGCTTTCTGTTGCCCGAGAATGAAAATACCTGGTATCCACCGCTGTCTGTCAGTATGGGCCTGTTCCACGACATGAAGCTGTGCAGCCCGCCCGCGGCTCCTATGTATCCCTGTGCCTGGCCTCAGATAGAAGTGATATGTATTACCCAGAATTATCTTTGCATCAATATCCTCTGTAAGGTCTCTCTGAAGAATACCTTTCACGGTGCCTGCCGTTCCCACAGGCATAAAGATAGGAGTCGGAATATCACCATGCTGCCGTCTTCAGTATTCCTGTCCTGGCCTTCGACTCCCTGTCCCTGCTCTCTATCTTAAACATATGTGCAATGCTCGTTTTTCGAAGCACAAAGGTAATTTATCCATGACTGCTATTAAAATTATCCCGAATTATTTTTCCCGGTCTTGTTTTTCACTGGATGTTAACGTGCGTACACACTTCATTTTCAATTTTTAATTGCGGTTATTATATCATGTTATTCAGCCATCTATTCATTATTGTTGAATTTCTTTTTTGACATTCCGAATATCTTATTAATATTGCTGAACAGATACAATCCAAATGAGCTGGTCAAGTTAATCTATTCATTTTCATTACGTCTTAATTGTCTTTCTGTTCATCTGCCGCAATACAGTTGTTTTACTATCTGTTCTTCTATTCGGCCCTCAGCAGGAAGAAACAGCCCGCGAGAAAGCAGAGTCCGGTCCAGCCGGTATCCATAATAATTTGTGCAAGGAATGAATCGGAGAATCTCAAGGCCTTCCTTCCCGCCGTACTTGAGCAGGATTATCCTGATTATGAAGTCATTGTTGTGAATGATTGTTCTGAGGACAATTCCTATCTGATTCTGGGCAATTTTCTTTTGCAGTATCCTCATCTCAGGATATCTACGGTAAATAAAGATCCCAAATTCACCCACAACAAGAAATTCGCCCAGTTTATCGGGATCAAGGCTGCAAAGAATGAGATCCTTCTCTTTACCGATGCAGATTGCAGGCCTGAGTCAGACCAGTGGCTCAGGAACATGACGTCACATTTCGATGCAAAGACCGATTTCGTTCTGGGATATGGCGGTTATATGAGTAAAAAAGGGCTTGCTGAACAAATATATCCGTTATGAGAGCCTTGCAATAGCAATTCAGTACCTTGGCATGGCTATGCGCGGGATACCCTATATGGGAGTGGGACGCAACCTTGCCTACAGGAGGTCCATGTTTTTCTCAAATAAAGGCTATGGCGCTCATAATCATCTTATCTCGGGAGATGATGACCTCTTTGTAAATACTCATGCTACAAAGGCAAATACCGTTGTCGAAATCAGCCAGGAATCGCAGACCCGCTCGGTACCTGCCCCATCTGTAAAAGAGTGGATAACACAGAAAAAAAGGCATCTTACGACAGCCCCGTATTACAGGATGAGGGATAAGGTGATTCTCACCCTGGAGCTGCTTACAAGGGTCTTGTTTTATACTGCATTTGTTGTACTGATCTGCTTCAGGATTGACTGGATATTGATTTCAGCCGTTTTTGCGGCAAGGCTTTTAACCCAGCTCAGTATCTTTCATATTGCCCAAAAAAAACTGAATGAACCGGGCTTAAAGCCATATCTCCTTCTTTTTGATATTGTTTCTCCCTTCCTGAATGGCATATTATTTATCAGCAATACAGGTAAAAAATCCGGTAAAAACAAATGGAGGTAAGTGAAGGATTATCGGAAAAGGCACGGATCGATCTTCATCTGGTCGAACGAAGCCAGGCAGGGCAGCGAAAAGGCTTTTGCTACACTGATGAACAGATACAGGGATTCGATTTACTATATGCTGCTGAAAATGGTAAACAATCCTGCTGATGCTGAAGACCTTACAATTGAGGCATTCGGCAAGGCCTTCAGTAATCTTGACCTCTATACCCCTAAATTTGCATTCAGCACATGGCTTTTCAGAATTGCCACAAACAATTGTGTTGATTTCATAAGGAAGAAACAGGTTTCTCCTACCCCTCTTGATCACCTTCAGGATACGATGGAAAATGCAACAATGAATATCCAGTCGGATCTGCCCGATCCTGAGGAATCGATGATCAATCATCAGAAGATAGCTGCGCTCAAGGATATTGTAAGTCAGCTTAAGCCGCGGTACAAAGCACTTATCGAGCTGCGCTATTTCAAGGAATACTCCTACGAAGAGATCTCCTCGGAGCTGAAGCTCCCGATAGGGACAGTCAAGGCACAATTGTTCAGGGCTAAAACTCTACTTTACAATATTCTGAGTAAAAACAGGCAACAGGTAGTGTCAGAAATTTTCTTCAGGTATTTTCCTCTTTTGACTGACCTCAGCAGGAGAAGCTTTCAAAACTGGAACAGATATACAGGCGATGGAATAGTATGATAAATGTTATATCCCGCAAGGATATGGATAACTTTTTGATCCATCATGTTCTCCATTCCCTGTCAATTTCAAGGATCATAGCCTTTGCACCGCAAACAAGGATACTTGATGTTGGGACAGGCGGCGGCTTTCCCGGGATCCCCCTTGCAATAATGTTCCCTGAAGCCGAGTTCACCCTTCTCGATTCGATCGGAAAAAAGATAAAGGTGGTTACGGGAGTATCGTCAGAGCTTGAACTGAAGAATGTGCATACCTCTCAGGAAGAGGGTTGAGGAAGAGAAAGGAAAGTATCATTTCGTTATAAGCAGGGCGGTAACCGATTTTCCCTCATTTGCCGGGATAACCCTGAAGAATATTGACAGGGAGCAATTCAACAGCCTCCGCAATGGAATAATTTACCTTAAGGGAGGAGATCTCTCGGATGAATCCTTAAGATTCGGTGATAGGCTTAGAATATGGGATATCAGTGATTTTTTCAGTGAATCATTCTTTGAAACGAAGAAGATACTACATCTTATACCCTGATTTTTTAAAAAAAAAGACAAATGCGATTTTAATATTTCAAAAAAGTACTACATTTGCAGTCTCAAAACCGGATCTTAGTGAACAAATATATTTGAAAAGATGAAAAGGACATTTCAGCCGTCAAGAAGAAAGAGAGCAAACAAGCATGGTTTCAGGGAAAGGATGTCAACTCCCAATGGAAGAAGGGTTCTTGCAGCCCGCCGTGCGAAGGGAAGAAAGAAACTGACAGTATCTTCCGAGCTGAAGCTGAAAGGATAGACAGTATATCACTCTAAATACAGGAAGGTGCCTTTGAGGGGCACCTTTTTTTTATTTTTAAACACCTCTTTATTTTTTAACTTCGCTGGCAACAAAATTCATATTGAATGGATAATCTGTTTAATCATATCGGCGATCCCGCGATAAGGAATATTGCAGTCAGGGTAGCCGGTAACAATAGGATTTCAGCCGATGAAGGTCTTCTGCTGTACAAGAAGGCCGACCTGGCCCTCCTGGCCATGCTTGCAGGGATAGTCAGGAGGAGGCACAACGGTGAGAATGCCTACTTTAATCATAATTTTCATATAGAGCCTACAAACAAGTGCATCTACAATTGCAGGTTCTGTTCCTATCACAAGCCTGCAGGTGATCCTGACAGCTGGGAATACAGCCATGATGAAATGCTTGGAATAGTGAAGCGCTTCGACAACAGTAATGTCACAGAAGTTCACATTGTTGGCGGAGTTCATCCCGATTACGATCTTCACTACTGGGGAAGCCTGATCCGGAAGATCAAGGAGCACCGTCCCTCTATCCACGTAAAGGCTTTTTCCGCAATAGAACTCGACTATATGATCTCCTCAGCCGGTATGTCTGTAAAGGAAGGTTTGACGGTACTGAAGGGGTACGGGCTCGATTCCATACCCGGGAGGAGGCGCTGAAATATTCGACAGTGAGCTCAGGAAGATGATCTGTGACGAGAAGGCCTCCTCTGAAATGTGGCTGACGATACATGAGACGGCGCACAGGCTTGGAATACCGTCGAATGCGACAATCCTTTACGGGCACATGGAGACATATGCCCACCGCATTGATCACATGGACAGGCTGAGGGCTCTTCAGGACAGGACAGGCGGCTTCAATGCCTTCATCCCCCTTAAATATAAAAAGTCCAACAACAGCATGTCCTTTCTGGGTGAAGTGAGCATAACCGAAGACCTTCGCAATTATGCAGTCTCCAGGATCTTCCTTGATAATTTTACACATATAAAGGCCTACTGGCCGATGACAGGCAGGGAGAGTGCCCAGCTTTCACTTTCGTTCGGCACTGATGACATGGATGGCACAATTGATGATACAACCAGGATCTATTCCATGGCAGGTGCAGAGGAGGCTAATCCGGCACTCACAACCGTGGAGATCTGCCGGCTCATAAGGGAGGCTGGCTTCGTTCCCGTTGAGCGTGATTCTCTGTATAACACCATCAAAGTATGGTGATCCCGTTATAATTTTATAAGTACCTTTGCGTTATTAGTTATGTTCAATTTGTAGTATGAGCCTTAAAGAATTCCTCCGCAGCAAAGTGTTTTTTAAAAACCTGGGATTTGCAGCATTGCTGATTGCAGGCATGATAATGATCCTGATGATCTGGCTGAACCTCTATACCCGTCATGGACAGGCCAGGCCCGTCCCCAGTTTCACGGGGCTTACCATGGAACAGACTGCAAAGCTGGCAAAGAGGTCAAAGCTCAGATATCAGGTAATAGATTCGGTATATACATCCATTGTGCCACGCGGATGTGTGGCAGAGCAGAATCCGAAGGCGGGCTTCAAGGTAAAGAAATGGAGAAATGTTGTCCTCACTATTAATGCCTTTAATCCCGAAATGGTATCAATGCCTGATCTTGTCGACCTTCCGATAAGGCAGGCTATTGCGCTGATTGCCAGCTCGGGTCTGCAGATGGGTGAACTTAAATACAGGCCAGACCTCTCGATTGATGTTGTAATCGAGCAGCATTATAACGGCAGGAAAATCAACAGGGGCGATTCGCTTCAGAAAGGCTCGGTAATAGACCTTGTCCTTGGCAAGGGACTGAGCAACACCCGCACTCCTGTGCCCGATCTGATAGGAATGGCACTTGAAGCCGCGAGGAACAAGATCCTCACCTCCTCGCTTAACCTCGGGACCTATATCTACGACAACTCCATCAGGACAGGAAAGGACTCCGCTGATGCCTTTGTCTACAAACAGAATCCTGAATACAGGGATGATGCCAACCTTCAGCTTGGATCCGCAGTTTATCTCTGGCTGACAGTTGATACGGCAAAACTCCCTACAATTGTAAATCCCGGGTCGGACGAAGACTCAACCCAGGTTGTTGAAGCATCTGATTCTTCAGCTAAATAATATGCGATGAAAAGGAGATTCATTCCATATCTTCTTATCCCCTTCATATGGATGGAGATCTCATCGGCCCAGGAGGTTGTATCGGGCCTCAGGTCAAATATCCTGATCACCGGGGAGGAGGGACTGAAAGCCCGGAGCATGGCAACGCTGCTCTCCACTCCTCTCGAGCTTCCCTTTTTCGATGACTTTGCAGGGCAATCCTATTTTCCGGACCCTGGAAAATGGACAGACGATTTTGTCTTTATCAACAATACATATTCTGACAAACAGCCTACCTGCGGCATTGCTACATTTGACGCTCTGGGAAGCAATGGCAGGCTGTATGAAACAGCCTCATCATATGGCTTTAAGGCTGACCAGCTCACCTCGCAGCCTGTAAATCTCAGCTATGCACCGAGCGATAATGTCTGGCTCAGCTTCTTTTACCAGGCAGGCGGCCTGGGCGATGCTCCCGAGCCTGAAGACAGCCTTACCCTGCAGTTTTTTGCTCCCGACGAGAATGAATGGTATTCCGTATGGAGGGCAGAAGGAACAACCGACAAAACTTTCAGGGCAGCCATAGTCAGCATCTCTGACAGCCGTTTCCTGAAAACGGGCTTTCAGTTCAGGTTTATAAATTACGCTTCGCTTAGTCCCAACCAGAATGACCCATCCCTTGTAGGCAATTGCGATCAGTGGAATATCGATTACGTGTTGCTGGATAAGAACAGGAATGCCGGAGATACAGTTTTCTCAGACGTGGCCTTTACCCTTCCCGTTCGCTCCGTTCTAAAAAACCATGAAGCCATGCCCTGGAAACAGTACAGGGAGATTGAGCTTCAGGAAATGGGCTCAGCCATTCCGGTCCATTACAGGAATAATGATACAATAATAAGGAACGTTACAAGGGACTTCGAGATATGGGATGTTTACAATAACTCACTTTCATATCTTTTTTCAGCCGGGGCAACAAACATTGATCCCCTTACAAGTGTGGATTACAATGCGAATATTGTATATTCATTTAATTCTCCGGGAAACGATTCTGCACTTTTCAGGATTACCTCAATACTGAAAACCGATGAGTTCGATCCAAAGGATAATGATACGCTCATCTACTACCAGAATTTCAGGAATTATTTTGCCTTTGACGACGGAACAGCTGAGGCAGGGTATGGGATCAACGGGCTTGGATCAAGAAATGCAATGTTCGCCGACAGGTTCGAGTCCTATATCGACGATACCCTAAGGGCGATAAGCATCTGCTTCAATGAGAGCTATACGGATGCAAACAAAAGGGCGTTTGATCTTGCTGTGTGGGACGACAACAACGGAGTTCCGGGCAATATGCTCTACACCCTCGAGGAGGTTATGGTTGAGCAGGGACAATACATAAACGGATTTTATACCTACAGGCTTCCCGACAAGGTACCTGTCAGCGGGATTTTTTATGTGGGGTGGCGTCAGCGCTCCGAAACTTTTCTGAATGCAGGGCTCGATGCGAACACCCTGCCTGCGGGAAGGCAATTTTACTGGCTGAATGGCGGGTGGCAGCAGTCGCAGGTTCCGGGAACCGTAATGATCCGCCCTGTAGTTGGCGATGCCCTTAAAATAACCTCTGTGGAGGATGTCCATTACAGGGACAAAAAGCTTATCAGCATATGGCCTAACCCTGCAGGCGATTATATAACAATTGATGCGGGAGATCTTGTTATTACCGGAGATTGCACAGTGACAATACTTGATCTCTATGGGCGTGAGCTCAGAAAAAGTATCCTCACTGAAAGAATAGATGTTTCATCCCTTCCTGCCGGATTTTATATAGTAATTACAAGTATGAAAGGCAAACCTTTCGGCTACAGCAGATTAATCAAAACAAGGTAAGCAGGGCATGGCAGAAGAAGATCCGATCGAACAGCAGGAACTATTTGAGCATTTCAGATTCAGGATCGATCCGGGGCAATCATTGCTGAGGATCGACAAATACCTGATGGACAGGATCGAGAATTCATCCAGGACACGGATCCAGAATGCCGCGAATGCCGGCAACATACTGGCAAACGGCAATCCCATAAAGCCAAGCTATAGGGTAAAGCCGGGAGATATAATCCAGGTTGTCCTCCCCACTCCGCCAAGGGAGATCGAGCTGATACCTGAAAATATACCTATTGACATTGTATATGAGGATGATGATGTCCTTGTGGTCAACAAGGCACCCGGGATGGTTGTCCACCCTGCGTACGGGAATTATACAGGCACTCTTGTAAATGCCCTGATGTGGCACTTCAGGGAACTGCCGCTCTTCAGCAGCGGGGAGGCGAGGCCAGGCCTCGTTCACAGGATCGACAAAAATACATCAGGCATCCTTGTAATAGCCAAGAATGAGTTTGCTTTGAACAGGCTGTCTAAACAGTTCTATGACAGGACAACCGACAGGAGATATAATGCACTTGTATGGGGAATGCCTGAACCCAGGGATGGTACCATAACGGGCAATGTCGGGAGAAGCCTGAAGGACAGGAAGATAATGCAGGTTTTCAGCGACGGGAACGAAGGCAGGAATGCTATCACACATTACAAGGTCATTGAAGATCTCGGATATATATCGCTTGTAGAGTGCAAGCTTGAAACCGGCAGGACTCACCAGATCAGGGTTCATTTCAGCCATATCAGGCATCCCATATTCAATGATCCCGAGTATGGAGGCGATAAAATACTGAAGGGAACTACCTTCACAAAATATCAGCAGTTTATCAGGAACTGCTTTGCAATTCTTCCGCGGCAGGCCCTTCATGCAAGGTCTCTTGCATTCGATCACCCCGTATCGGGAAAAAGGATGTATTTTGATTCCGAGCTGCCTGATGACATGCAGCAGGTTATAGATAAATGGAGGAAATATATCTCCGGAAGGGATACTGACAATTCCTGATCATTTCCGAAGGCAGGGTCCGTTTACAATGCCTCACTCTGTCTCCATTATACTTTACCAGCTTCCGCCTGCTCCGCCGCCTCCGAAGCTTCCGCCACCGAATCCGCCGAAGCCACCACCTCCTCCTCCTCCGGAGAAACCGCCCCAGCTGCCGCTGTGGGAACCGCTGCCGGAATTCATCATACCCATTAGCATCCAGAAGGGCAAGCCCCCCGTGCTTATATTTTTCCTGTTTGAACCGCCTCCCGATCCCCTTGAAATAAGGATAATGATAAAGACAATAAAAAGGATAAGTCCCAGCGGGATCTTTTGTTTGCCCTTCCCTGTCCTGACAGCCTTCCCTGCATAATCGGCAGCCGAAAACTCCCCGCGCGCAAGAGCCATAATCGTACTTGTAGCCTTATCGAGCCCTCCGTAGTAATCTCCCTCCCTGAATGACGGAAGGATATCATTATCTACGATCTGGGCGCATGTGATATCGGGGATCACCCCTTCAAGCCCGTAACCCTGGGTAATAAATACCTGACCATCGGAGTAGGGCGTTTTAGGCTTAATAAGTATCAGCACGCCGTTATTGAGCTGTTTCTTCCCTATACCCCATTTTTCACCAAGACGCTGCGCATAATCTGCCTTGTCGTATCCCATAGCGATGGTACGATTACAATTGCAATCTGTGTGGATGTCGAATCATTGAAGCTGACGAGCTTCTGTTCCAGTGCATCTGCCTGATCGCGGTTAAGCATTCCTGCAAAATCATTTACAAGCCTTGGAGGATCAGGCTTATCCGGAATTTGCTGACCAAAACCAACCTGACAGGAAACACTGAACAGCAGAACTGCAAGTGCCGGTAACCAAAAATATTTGCCTCTCATCGTAATTATTCCCCTTTCAGTTTATCAAATGAAATATCGTCAGGCAGTTCATTAACGTCATCCTGCCTGTGAGGGAAATGAGTCTTTAGATGCTTTCCCGCCAGAATGATACCTTCAGAAAGACCTTCAGTGAATTTCCCCTCCCTGAAATTTTTAAGCATCAGCTCCTTCACATCATCCCAGAAGCCCTCCGGGACCTTCGAATTAATACCCGCATCGCCAATCACCGCAAACTTCCTGTCCTCTACGGCCAGGTAGAAGAGTACACCATTACGCTCAGCGGTTTTGTGCATACCGAGCTTTTTGAATACCCATGCAGCCCTGTCGAGGACATCCTCGGCGCAATGTGTTTCAATATGTACCCTTACCTCTCCCGATGTATCATTTTCAGCTTCCCTGACGGCAGCAAGAATCTGAGCCTGTTGCTCATTCGTAAAGAACGATGAAGCTTTCATTTGTTTTTAGCTAAAATTAAAATTTAACCTCTGGTGCCTTATCGGCCCCTTCAGCAGCCTTAAATAAGGTTTCGCCTGGAATCCGAACATGCCGGCGAGAAAACTTTGCGGAAATCTTTTTATGTAGGTGTTATATGTCTGGGCAACTTCATTGAATTTTCTCCTTTCAACCGAAATCCTGTTTTCAGTGCCTTCCAGTTCGACCTGCAGATCCCTGAAATTCTGTGTAGCCTTCAGTTCCGGATACCTTTCAACAACAACCATCAGCCTCGACAGTGCTGACGAAAGCTGACCCTGGGCCTGTTGAAACTGATCCAGATTCTCAGGTGTCATTTTTGTCGGATCGATTGTAACTGATGTTGCCTTGGAACGTGCCTCAATAACCTGAGTAAGGGTTGTCTGCTCGAAATTGGCGGCCCCCTTCACAGTATTTACAAAATTCGGAATAAGGTCCGATCTTCTCTGGTAGGCTGTTTCAACATTGCCCCACTGGCTGGTTACAGACTCCTGCATGGTAACCATGCCGTTATAAATTTTTGTGCCCCAGGATATTATTCCCAGAACGACAAGCACAAGAACACCGGCAACTGCCAGACCGATTATACAACCTTTTTTCATCAGTGTAATTTTTAAAATTTCAACAAATTTAATATTTATATTCCATTAAATATCTATCAGTTATATATTTTTGTGAAATATGAACCGACGGGTCCTGTTATGGCATGCAATGCTATATTTTAATATTCATGCCCTCATATTTCACATTCCGAAATTTCTTATTTTTGGGAACATTTAAAAATAACAGCATGAAGACTATCGCAATAGCTGCGGGAGGCGATTCCTCTGAATACGGGATCTCACTCAAGAGCGCAAATGAGGTAAGCAGGATTCTCTCCTCCTCATATAAAACCTACATCATTGTTATAAGTGGCACTAGCTGGTTCTGGGAGGGACCGAAGGGGCGCTGCCATAATATCGACAAGAATGATTTTACCCTGGTCACTGATGATGCAAAGGTAAGGTTCGACGCTGTTTTTATTGCGATACATGGCACTCCGGGAGAGAATGGACTGCTCCAGGGATATTTTGACATGATGAGAATACCCTATACAAGCTGCGGCCCTTTCTGTTCGGCACTCACCTTCAGCAAACAGGCCTGCAAGCTCTTCCTCAGGGACTATGATATTCCTATGGCCGATTCCGTTCTTGTGCGGGCCGGGGCCGGGATCGATACGGACAGCATCATTGCACGCACAGGGCTGCCCTGTTTTGTAAAGCCCAATGACAGCGGATCCAGTTTTGGCATCACAAAGGTAAAAAGGGCTGAAGATCTGCCTGCAGCCATTGAAAAAGCTTCTCATGAGAGCAGGGAGGTTGTCATAGAGGCTTTTATGAACGGAAGGGAAGTAGCATGCGGAGTTGTAAAGACCGGGAAGAGATCGGTTGTACTTCCCGTAACCGAGATAATAAGCAAGAATGAGTTTTTCGACTATGAGGCGAAATATACACCCGGCAGATCTGATGAAGTAACCCCGGCGGATATGCCAAAGGAGCTCACCGTTGAAATACAGAACCTCAGCTCAAGGATCTACGACCTGCTTGGCTGCAAGGGGATAGTGCGCGTGGATTTCATAGTTATCGACGGGATACCATATTTCCTGGAGATAAACACAATCCCCGGTATGACAGAAGAAAGCCTTATCCCAAAGCAGGCAGGTGCAGCCGGAATGCCTCTGCTGGAGCTCTACTCGCTTGTTCTTGAAAATCTTTTTGTATAGCTATTTGCCACGTGCCATCCTGAGGGCGCTCGTTGTTGTATAATATTTGGTGATCATGCCTGCCACCTCCCACTCTGGCAGCCTGCCCTCCTTCATATAGTCGAGGAATTTGCCCGTAACCTGTCCGAAGTGCTCCTCATGCCCTACCTTGTATTTCGCAGGGATATCAATCCTGAATGAATTGTTTCCTGCATCTTCAACGTTCAGGCTGTCATAGGGCATACTGGCAAGAACTTCCTTCAGCCTGGTGCTGAAAGCATCAGGCTTCATGTTTTTTATGTTCTCAATGAACAGTGTTGGCTTAAATTTCTCATCTGCTCCCTGCTTAATGACAAGGTCGCACTTTGTACCATGCATAACCGAATAATGGGTATCGCCGCCACCGGCAGGGGGCTGGAATTTCCATTCGACCGAGACCTTTGCGAATATGCCCCTGATCTGGTAAACCATTTCCCCGTTTGAGAAAACGTTCAGCTTTCCGTCCTTAATGTCCTGATCAAGATAAGAGGGGAACTCGTCCAGACCGGTCACGCCAGTAAACTCCTCCCTTGAAAGAACTGTCGGCCAATGTCTGGCAGATATCATTTTTACGTCATCCGGGCTGAGTATCTGTTCAGGAAAACACTCCCACTGGATCAGGTCTACAAGGTGAGTTGTGACATCCACTATCCCTTCGCCCTGCTGCCTGACATCGAAAAACCAAGGTGGGCGTATGAGAGGAGTCCCCGATACAACCTTTGAGAAATAGTGAACGCTTACCTTTGTCACTGCCGGTTCTTCCCTGCTGCCCGCCGAAAGTTGTCCGAAGAGCTCTTCATTGTGTGAAAGAAGCTTCTGCAGTATTGTGGTCACCTCGAATCTTTCAGTCATTATATCGTAGAGCAGCAGCCCTTTATCCTTGGCTGTTGCAAAAGCTGATTCAAGTCCCGGAAAATCGGCCGGATCAATTATCATAGGCTTATCGGCAAGAACATTAAATCCGGCACCGATCGATTTTGTGATATACTCTGCCTTTTTCCTGTTATTGCCAGACAGCACAACAACATTTCCGGCTTTCTCCGCCAGCATTTTCCCGAAAAAATCGGGGCCTGTATAAACAATTTCGTTCCACGAAGTCGGGTTTTCCGTCCTGCTGTTGTATGCCTCTATCCTTGCAAGGTGCTGCTGGCAGTCAGGTCCTTCAGGGGCATATACATGCACGTCCGGGGAGATCTGGTCGTACATTCTCTTCTGCAGAAGGGCAGCGTGAAAATGTCCCGGATCAACTGTGATCAGTTTTACCTGATAATTCTTTTCCATCTGATTTGTTTGATTTTCGCCTTTCGACTGTTTCTGGCTTCCTGAACCGCAGGAGAACAAGACAAAGGTAAAAGGGACAATTAATAAGGGAAGTTTTTTCATTTGCATATTTTTTGTTTTAATTATTGCTTAGCCATGTTATCCACCCTTGGAAGAATATTTTCTTACCGCATTCAGGAATGCATCGATATTATCCTGGCTCACCCCGGGAGGCATTCCTCCCCCTGCCGACCAGATTATCCTGTCGTGGCCGGATATTTCCCCGAAAGCCTTGGCTACTGCGGCATCGACATCATCAGGCTTTCCTGCCGCAAGAATGTCACGCGGGGGTATGTTTCCGGCAAGGACAATCCCAGGCCCTGAAAGGCTGCGGATCTCTGCAAGTGAGTGCTCGAACGAAAAATTAAAAACATTTACATCCATCTCCTGCAGGTATCTGGCGGTTATAAGTCCCTCCGAATCATTGTGCAGGAACCTCACTTTCGATCCGGTGCACCTGAATATCCTTTTCAGGTAGGGAAGTACAAATTCCCTGAATTCATTTTCGCCGAGAAAACCTATAATATCATCGAGCACAAGTACTCCGTCAATGGATGGGAAACATTCCTTCTGCCAGGAGAGCCAGTCGCAGATAAAGTCGGTAATTTTCCTTATAAGGGTATGAGTCCGGTCCGGTTCAAGTCCCATAGCAGTCATAAGCTCCGTATTGCCCAGCAGGAATCCGGCAATATTAAGCGGTCCTCTAGCTACTGCAAACCTTATCTGATGATCACTGGCTATTATCCGGTCCTGATTGTTCCTCAGCCTGCTGATCACGAAAGGCAGCAGTCCGTCGGTCATTACATTGGGCTTAGGGAGCTGCCCGAGATCTTCAATTGAGGTAATTATACGTTCTGCATGCGGAAGGTTGTTCTCAAGAAAGACCATCCTCGATCCGAAGGCCGAGGGCTCGGTGCACATGCCGTATTCGGCCCAGAATCCGGGCATGAACCATGCCTCCGGGAAAGTACGGGCTGCCTTCAGGTTAGCACTGAACCAGAGCTCATCCGATGCATAATAGTCTATCTTCGAGACTCCAAACCATCCGGGCAGCCAGGGACTGTCAATAATAAAGCCTGCCGGCTGATAGCCAAGAGGTTTCCCTTCAATCAGAGCAACAAGATCGTCCCATGCAGCATTACGCATAATAAACAGAGCTCATTCATTTATCAGGTAATAAAATTGCTTATTTATTTTCAGAGAAACAATTTTATTTTAATGAATCACGCCTGTATGCATCGATGGGATCGCAGGTGCAGACAAGATTCCTGTCGCCGTAGCCATCGTCGATGCGGCCGACTGATGGCCAGAACTTATTCTCCACCACCCACTTGAGAGGAAATGCAGCTTTCTGCCGCTCATATTTATGATTCCATGTGTCAGCAGTAACTGCAAGTGCAGTGTGGGGGGAATTGCGAAGGACATTGTCATCCCTGTCGGCGGTGCCTGTTATTATTTCCTGAATTTCATTCCACACCGACTTCATTGCGCTCACAAATCTGTCAAGCTCCCTTAAGGATTCGGATTCTGTCGGCTCTACCATGAGGGTACCGTGAACGGGGAAGGAAAGAGTGGGGGCATGAAAGCCATAATCCATAAGCCTTTTGGCTATATCGGCCTCCGTTATCCCGGCCTCGCACTTAAAATTACGGCAGTCGAGAATCATCTCATGAGCAACGAATCCATGCTCGCCTGTGTAGAGAGTTTTATACCAGCCATTCAGGGCAGCTGCAATATAATTTGCATTCAATATGGCATATTTTGTAGCCTTTGTGAGTCCGGAAGCGCCCATCATCATAACGTAGGCATGAGATATGGCAAGTATATGGCCGCTCCCGAAAGGAGCCCCGGCCACGGCACTGATCCCATGGCTGCCTCCGGTTGTGATCATCGGGTGAGATGGAAGATATTCAGCCAGCTTTTCATTTACAAGAATCGGGCCCATTCCAGGTCCTCCGCCTCCGTGAGGAATAGCGAATGTTTTATGAAGGTTGAGGTGGCAGACATCAGCTCCGATCTGACCAGGGCTTGTGAGTCCCACCTGCGCATTCATATTCGCACCATCCATATATACAAGCCCTCCGTTCTCGTGAATTATCCTGGTCATCTCCGTGACAGCCTCCTCAAAGACGCCGTGGGTCGAGGGGTATGTTATCATAAAGCAGGCAAGATCAGCTTTATGTTCAACTGCCTTTTTTCTCAGGTCGTCAATACTGATATTGCCATTATCATCGCATTCGACAACTATGACCTCCATTCCTGCCATAACGGCACTTGCAGGATTTGTTCCGTGGGCCGAGGAGGGTATGAGAGCCTTGTTCCTGTGCCCCTCTCCCCTGTCAGAATGATATTCCCGGATCACCATCAGACCTGTATATTCCCCTGCTGCTCCCGAATTCGGCTGAAAGGAAACTGCCGGGAAGCCTGTCAGTTCTTTAAGTACCTCACCGAGCTCGTCAATGATCTCAAAATAACCGGCAGCCTGGTCAGCTGGAACGAATGGATGGATATTGCCGAATTCCGGCCAGCTGAGAACGAAAAGCGAGGATGCAGGGTTAAGCTTCATTGTGCATGAACCGAGTGAGATCATGCTGTGGGTCAGGGAAAAATCCTTCCTTTCAAGCATCTTGACATATCTCATCATCCCGGTCTCGCTATGATACAGATTGAAAGCATCTTCCTTCAGGAATTCTGATTTCCTCAGGAATTTGTCCTCAATGCATTTACAGCTGCAATAACCGTTCACCTTCCCGGTCGTATTGCCGGAAGCCTTTGAAAAAATATCCAGGATGGCATTTATCTCCGTGAATGTTGTTATCTCATCGGTGCTTATGCTTACTGTATGATCATCAGGATAGTAGAAGTTAATTCCCGCTTCAAGGGCAAGCTTCTTTATTGTCTCTGAAGGCATGGTCCCTCCAAGGTCGATCCTGAGGGTATCAAAATACGTTGAATTAAGCTGTCTGAAGCCAAGGTTTTTAAGACTGTTATTCAGTACGCATGCCATATTCAGGATATGACCCGCAATCCTTTTCAGACCGGCGGGCCCGTGATATTGCGCATACATGCCTGATATAATTGCTAGCAGGGCCTGAGCTGTACAGATATTCGAGGTTGCCCTTTCGCGCTTGATATGCTGTTCGCGGGTTTGCAGCGCCATCCTGAGAGCGCTGTTGCCGCCCGAATCAACCGATACACCTATTATACGGCCAGGCATATTCCTTTTGAGGTCATCCCTTGTTGCAAAGTAACCTGCATGAGGGCCTCCGTAACTCATTGAAAGGCCAAAGCGCTGGCTGGATCCGACAACAATATCCGCGCCCCACTCTCCGGGAGGGGTAAGGATGGCCAGGCTCATCAGATCAGCTGCAACCCCTACAAGCATTCCGGCCTGGTGGGCCAGGTTCGTAAACGACCTGTAATCCCTTACCTGACCCGATGCTGCAGGGTATTGAATAAAAGCACCGAAATAAGGCTTGTCAAAGTAGGCTTCTGTATACTTTCCGATAACAAGCTCAATCCCCAGCGGCTTCGATCTTGTTGTAATTACTTCCAGAGTCTGGGGAAATATATCACTGTCAACAAAGAAAAGATTTTTACCGGCCCTTACAGCATCCCTGGTCCGTGCATTGAACATCATGATCATTGCCTCAGCAGCGGCTGTTGATTCGTCGAGCAGAGATGCATTGGCGATCTGCATGCCGGTCAGCTCCGTGATCATTGTCTGGAAATTAAGCAATGCCTCGAGCCTGCCCTGTGATATTTCTGCCTGGTATGGCGTATAAGAGGTATACCATGAAGGATTTTCAAGTACGTTTCTCGTTATCACAGACAACTGGGCAACTCCGTAATATCCCTGACCGATGAATGACCTGAACATTTTATTCTTCCTTCCGGCTGCCCTTATCCGGTTCAGGTATTCGAATTCACTCATTGCATCAGGAAGCCTCAGCGGCTTTTTAAGCCTTATGTTTTCCGGCACGATTTTTTCAATCAGCTGATCCAGTGATTTTACTCCGATTGTTTCCAGCATACGGGGTAAATCCTCTTCATCCGGCCCAATATGACGACTGACAAAACTATCTGATATCATTTGTTTCTTTTTAGTATCTTCAAAATGATTGTAAATGACTCTATTTTGGCTTGCTTAAATTAGTTTAGAAGCCAGTTGCAATATTATGTGTAAAAAATTTCAGGAAAAATAGGGATTTGTCATCTTTTCCTCTTCAATTGTGGTTGGCTTTCCATGACCCGGATAAACGATTGTTGACAACGGAAGCACGAACAGCTTTGACATTATGCTGTTTATGAGTGTTTCATAATTTCCCCCTTCCAGGTCGGTCCGTCCTATGCTGCCTGCAAAAAGCGCATCCCCTGTGAAGACGCACCCGTCATGTTCGCTGTAGAATGCCATGCTGCCTGCTGAATGGCCCGGAACGTGCAGTGCTTTCAGCCTTACTGATCCGAATGTGATCACCTGATTATCAGTTATCATCCCCCCGGGTTCCGGAGCCTCATCCATTGAAAGCCCGAAAAGCGCAGCATGCTGCCGTGATTTTCTTCTGTTTCCTTCCTCAGCAGCTGAAGCCAGGGTTTTGAGCTTATATCTTTCAAGCATAAAGCCGTTCCCGAAAATATGATCAAGATGGCAATGGGTATTCAACAGAAGGACAGGATTAAGCTTTTTGCTTTCGATGAACGATGTAAGCTCCTCAAATTCTGACATGTCATAACATCCGCAATCGATTATTGCACAATCGCCTGACTCATCGGCAAGAATATATGTATTGACCTCTATAGGTGAAAATACAAGCCTGAAGATTTCCATATCGGATTATTTATTGTTAACTGTTCCTTTAAGCAGGGGAACGAACACAAAATTTCCATGCCGGGTATATTCGAAGCTGTCATCCCCTGTTCTTTCAACCACCGTCATAACCTGAGTATCACCCGAACCTACGGGAACAACAAGCCTTCCTCCGGTCTTAAGCTGCTGAAGGAGAGCATCAGGAATGAGGGGAGCCGCGGCTGTAATGACTATGCCGTCGAACGGGCCATATTGAGGCTTACCCTGATAACCGTCGCCAAAAAAGAAATCGGCCTGATACCCGAGAGCTGTGAGTGTTCTCTGAGCCTTGATAAAAAGATCCCTGTAACGTTCGATAGTATAGACCCTGGCACCCATCTCAGCAAGTACTGCAGCCTGGTATCCTGAGCCGGTTCCGATCTCAAGGATTTTGTCCCTGCGCCTGATCCTCAGCAGGGATGTCTGAACGGCAACCGTATAAGGCTGGGATATTGTCTGTCCGGAAGTGATCGGAAATGCCTTGTCGACATAGGCATGAATAAGAAAGGCCGGATCCATGAACATATGTCGGGGAACAGTATCTATGGCCCTCAGAACATCCTCATCCACAATTCCTTTTGCCCTGAGCTCAGCTACGAGTTTTTTACGTTTGCCTTTTGCCTCGAATGTATCAGTCATCAGATATACCCAACCATTATTTAAAGTTGCTGCAAAATTATAAAAAATGTAAGATGGGAGGATATTATGATCCACCCATTTATGAACATGATTTCCTCACAGGTTCCCGGCGCCTGAAGCTCCTGAAAGGGAATATTCAGCCAGTGGTCTGTAAACGGGCCCAGTGGGGAGTAAGAGACTCTGGTAGAGGATGACACTGTCTACTGCCTGGTTTTGCAGGAGTGAGTTACTGTATTTTCCGATAAGCGCATTAAGGGCATCCCTATCCCGGACAGCTTTGATCCTTCCCAGTGTCAGATGAGGATTATATGCCCTGTCTTCGGCAATGAACCCGGTCTCCCTCAAACCCTCCTTAACTGAGAGCTGAAGCCTCGCGAGCCTTTCTGAGGGCCGGATGCCTGCCCATAAGATCCGCGGGTCGGCCAGGTTTTTGAAAACTCCCGCCCCTTCAAGCATGATATCAAAGGGACTGTGGGCGAGGCACACCTGCTCAAGCATACTGTTAACAAGCACTGTTTTTGCTTCCGGCGTATCTCCAGGAAAGACAAGTGTGATATGAAAATTTTCAGTCCCTGTCCATTTTATCTTTTCGTTCACTAGCTCTGACCTGAAATCCGAGATCATGTTCAGAAGATTTTCTCCGGGCTCTATCCTTACCGCAATAAATATTCTTTTTATCTCTGTTTCACCCTCATTCCTCATAGCCTGCCTGCATCAATTTCATTTATAATTGCCTCAATAAGAGCGTCTTCTCCATAGGGATCGTACTCATCCTTCAGATTGGATCCGAAAATGCGTGCTATGCTCTGCCAGAAAGCGGCGCTGAATTTTCCCCTGTAGTCGTGTATAAGGGAATACGAGGTATTCTGTGTCTCCCTGTCGATAAGCTTGATGAGAAGCCTGCCCTGGGATATCGTCATTTTTTCTATATCTCCCTGGTATTTGGCAAACACCTCCTTTTCCACCTCTCTCAGGTATTTCTTCCTTTCCCTCTCATCAGGTATATTTTTCAGTTCCTTGTCAACTTCGCCAAGCTTCGATCTTACTATAAGGGCATACGGATAAACCTTTCTGATATTATAGACAAGCTTCTCATACCTTCTGTATTCATTGCGCCGCGACCGTTCGCTGCGGGCATGTATTGTAACCTCATTGATCTGAATTTCAGGAAGTACCAGCCCTCCCCTGTCAACCTCGGGAAGAAGATAAAATCTGCCCGGAAGGGAATCAATTTTTGAGATCACTGAATCCTTCTGACCAAAGGCACTGGCAGAGATGCATAGCAATAACATTATTGACGAGAAGATTCTCACAGCAATATTTTTGCAAAGTTATCAAATAACGGACCAATTCATCCAAAACGTACATATTGAGAAAATGTGCGAGACAGCCTGAAATAAAAGTGGTCCCGGTCTGCAGCATCACATCCGCAGGGCAATACTTTCAATCAATTTGATGAATTTATAATTTCTTCACTTGACAGAGATTATCCAAAGAAGTAAATTTGCCAAAAGGATCATTATGTCTTTACAGGTAGAGGATCTTGAGGACCATTCAAAATACAGGCAGCTGGCATCGATCGCTTACGATGACCTGATACCGTTTATCCTTGACTATATAAAGCGTGTTTCAGGGGTTACGATTTTCTACTGGTCGGCCTGCATCGTTTTCCTTGGCACCGCGCTGAGGATAAGATTAAGCCTGATCGGATATTTCCCCGTATATGAGATCTTTTTCCACTCTCTGCTGGGACTTGTCGTATTTCCCATACTCTGCGTTCCGGTGCACGAATCATTGCATATTGTGCCATATTACCTTTACGGTGCCAGGAAAATCAGGGTCGGGATGGATCTCAAGCAGTACCTCTTTTATGTCACTGCGCACAGGTATGTTGCTAACTCCCGGCAATTCAGGATCGTGGCGCTGGTCCCTTTCATTCTCATCTCTCTGGTGCTTTTAATCCTTGTTTTCCTCCTTCCCGGATTATGGAAATGGAGCCTGTCTGTTTTTCTTTTCGTACATGCCACCATGTGTGCAGGCGATTTCGCCATGCTTAACTTTTTTTTCCTGAGAAAGGGGAAAAATATTTATACATGGGATGATGCCGACAGGAAAATAGCCTATTTTTATGAGGAAATATGAGATAGATTGAAAAAAAACACCATGTTATCGGAATAAATAATGCTGATTACCAAAATGGTAAAATATGGCCCACTGTAAGGGTGGATGAAGCTGTGCGGGATGGCAACCCTCTTCAACCCTTCCCGCTGCAACCACCTCTGTCAGAACTTTTCCCTGGCCAGTTTCAGTATATCATCATCCTTCACTAAAGGCCTCATCCTGAATGAGTATTCATATTTCATCGCAGTGAGGCGGTACTGGGGATGGATTTCGGCTCCCCACGAATCGTCGCCCCCCACTCCCATCTGGGCAAGGTCGATATTCAGGTTCACAAGGTCGCGTGTTTTAACATCAGTTGTGTGAGTATTTGCGCTTTTTGCATCCTTCCTGTACTGCGACAGTTTTCCGGGCGATTCGAAATCATCGTGGGTGTTGTTTAGCGCCTCGAAGCAAATAAGGGGATCGCCTGTAAAAAGAAGTCCGTTCCCACTATCATCGGTCAGGGCAAGCCATCTGGTGTCAGTCTTGTATCCGTTTTCCTGGGGCCTGATATAAGGAGTATACTGATCCGCCACGGTACTTTCATAGACACCCACGTAGGCCGAGGTTTTCCTGTCGGCATAATTTTCGTGCGGTCCCCGTCCGAGCCATTTCAGATTAGTAAAGTCTTCGGGCAACTGCATCTGCATTCCCATCCTGGGGATCTCAGGAACCGAGGCCGACAATTTGGAGAACTGGTTTCTGATTATTACATCTCCTGAGCTGAAGACAGTATACGTGGAAGAATAACCGCCAATCTTTGATCCGTCGGGTCCGGTCAGATCATAGGAAAAGCTTACAACAACCTTCCCCAGGTCAGGCTGGCTCAGGCTTGCCTTTGTAACCCTGGCACGTTCCCCTGCTTTTTTCCAGATACCGAGTTTCTGATCCATATCATAACCATAGTCATTATCGGTAGGTGGTCTCCAGAAATCAGGTTCCGGGCCTTTTTTAAGAAATTCCCTGCCCCTGAAATTGAATGAGATCATTCTTCCTGTTGCAGGGTCGAATGTAATTTTCATGTTGCTGCCTGCAACCTCCAGGGTTGAATCACCTGTTTTGGTCTGAAGCATCTCGAGCCCAGTCTGTCCGGAAGGCAGTGGTTTTGCCTCCAGAGGCAATTTGAACTGGGCCGAAGCATAAACATGATCTTCCGGTACAGAATTCCATTCATCGCTGCGGAGCGCCCTTATATTCAGGAAATACTCGGTGCCCGGTGCCGGATCGATTTTTGTAACCGGCAGGGTGATAAGCTCCGATTTTCCGGGATTAAGGTCGGGAATGGCAACCTTCCCCGACTGCAGGGTGATTCCGTCTGCGACCACCTCCCATTCGAAATTGAATTCAGAGAGGTTTGTAAAATCATACTTGTTTGTAATGCCTATTATCCCTCCGGCAAGGTTGACTGCATCAAACCCCACATACTGGTAAACTTTATTTACCTCTGCAAGACCTGGATGAGGTGTCCTGTCGGGCCAGACGAGTCCGTTGATACAGAAGTTCCCGTCGCTGGGGATCCCCTCCTCACCGTAATCCCCTCCATAGGCCCAGTACTTTTCTCCATCTGCTGCGGTTTTCAGCAGCCCCTGGTCAACCCAGTCCCATATAAACCCTCCCTGAAGGGCTGGATATTTTTCGATCACATCCCAGTAATCCTGAAGATTCCCGGTTGAATTACCCATTGCATGGGCATATTCGCACATTATAAGAGGCCTGTCGTTCCGGACATCCTTTGCATAGCCCTCGAGGTATGCAATCTTTGGGTACATGGGGCACCAGATATCTGTATGCCTCTCGGGTGCATTCGTAATATGCTCTGCCCTCTCGTACTGAACCGGACGCGAAGGATCTCTCTGCTTTATCCATTTGTACCCGTTGAGGAAATTGTGCCCGTCACCCGCTTCGTTGCCCATTGACCATATTATAACGGAAGGATGGTTTTTATCCCGCTCCACCATTCTCTGCATTCTGTCGAGATGGGCAGCGGCCCATTCAGGCTTGTCTGCAAGGGTCACATCCTTTTCATAGCCTATTCCGTGAGACTCGATATCGGCCTCATCAACAAGGTAAAGGCCATATTTGTCGCACATCTGATACCAGAGCTCCTGCTGCGGATAATGCGATGTTCTTACAGCATTTATATTGTGGCTTTTCATTACCCGGATATCCTTGAGAATCGTTTCAGCATTGATCACATGTCCGTTGACATCGTCATGCTCATGGAGATTGGTCCCTTTTATCCGTATGGCAACACCATTTACAAGCAACCGGGAACCGGCTATTTCGACTTTCCGGAATCCGACTTTTGACCCCACGCATTCAAGAATCTTCCCGCCCTGATCTTTAAGGCAGAGCACCAGCGAATAAAGGTTAGGCTTTTCTGCAGACCATTTATTGATGCCAGGCAGGTTTTCAGTGAACTTTACTGCTCCGGACCCATTTGACAATCTGACATTTTCCGACCTCGACAAAATATTCTTCATCCCGTCGGAAAGAGAGGCTTCAACGGTAAAATCTCCATTGCCTGCGTTGAGGCTTTTAACAAGGACATCCACATTCAGAAGACCATCGCTGTAATCATTCTGCAGATCTCCCCTGACAAAGAAGTCATTTATAAATGTTCTGGGCCGGGCATGCAGGAAAACACTTCTCTGGATGCCGCTAAGCCTCCAGAAATCCTGATCTTCAAGGTAACTGCCATCGCTCCACCTGTAAACCTCGACTGAAAGTGTATTTTTGCCCTTCCTCAGATATTTTGTCACGTCAAATTCAGCGGGTTCCTTGCTGTCCTCGCTGTAACCCACAAGCTGTTCATTTATCCACACATAGAAGGCCGAGCTTACTGCCCCGAACTGCAGGAATATCTCCTTATCCTTCCAGTCGGAAGGGATTTTAAAGCTCCTCTTATATGAGCCTACAGGATTCCATTCATGTGGTATGTGAGGAGGGTCCATCCTGAAAGGGTATTGTATATTCACATATATGGGCACTCCATAGCCTTTCATCTCCCAGTTTGATGGCACCTCGATATCTTTCCAGTCACGGGTATCATAATCATCCTTGAAGAACCAGCAGGGACGCTGATCAGGTGACTTTACCCAGTTGAACTTCCACATTCCGTCGAGCGAAAGATAATCGGGGGAGCTGGATGCAACAGCCTCAAGTGCCCCCTTTTCATCGGGGAAGCTTATCATTGTTGCATGAGGAGATTCCCTGTTGATATTGAACATTTCAGGGTTTTCCCAATCGCGAGGCTCCTTCTCGGTGAAGGTAATCCCTTCGTACTTGCTCCATTTTTTACAGGCGGGCGCCAGCAACAAAATAATAAGGAAACAGATTGAGATTCTCTTCATATGCGTTTCGATTTTTTTACAGAATAAAGTTATATAAAAAAGCCTATTGTGCCGGGGATTAAGGGAGATAAATTCATTAAACCTCAATATCCGGTCTTTCGATGCAGACCGGCTTCAGCCGCTGGCAATCAGTCTGCACGGTCAAGATCCGAAGGGGAATTGATATTTGTAAAGGCTCTTCTGCTCCTGTCCGATTCTTCGAGGTCAAAGTATCTGACCTTCACGGTCTTGAGAAAGTCCCTTACCGACCGGCCCTTGTAATTCCGGAGAAAAGTCTCCAGGGCGAAGGCCAATGATGCATCATAAATAGCATGAAGAGGTTCAGTAAGTGTATTTACCCTTGGAACAAGAGCCTCACAGCCCGATTCCTTCCAGTAAGCGATCATTTCAGTGATAATCCCCCTGTCGAGAAAGGGCATGTCGCCGGCAAATACGAACAAGGCATTTCCGGGCAATTTTCTCATTGCCGCGTGGATTCCACCCAAGGGCCCCGCGCCCTGTATCTCATCGCTTATTATAATGCAGGAATCAAGGCTGCCAAATTCACCGGGGGAGTTGGTGACGAGTATTCTCTCATCAAAAATTTCTTCTGTAACGGATAATATCCTCGAAAGAATTGTTACCCCCTCCACAATTATTTTGGGCTTAACAAGGCCTTCAAAGCGCCGGCCTGCACCACCAGCCAGGATCACTCCGGATATTTCTCCCATCAGAAAAGGCCGGTGATATTTCCCTCTTCGTCAATATCAATATTTTCTGCTGAAGGGACAGCCGGGAGTCCCGGCATTCTCATTATTGTACCCGCAATGGGCACAACGAACCCTGCGCCCGACGATAGTTCCACCTCGCGGATCTTTACAGTAAATCCTTCCGGTCTTCCACGTTTTGCAGGATCATCGGAGAGTGATTTCTGGGTTTTGGCTATGCAAACGGCCAGATCTCCGAGTCCGAGCCTGTCTATCCTGTCGAGCTGAGCCTTGGCTTTCAGTGCATATTCGACATTACCAGCACCGTACATCAACCTGCATATTGTCTCGATCTTTTTCTCAAAAGGCCATGACAATTCATATAGTGGCTTGAACCTGATAGTGCTGTCATTTATTTCCTCCACAACCATCCTGGCAAGGTCGAGGGCTCCATGGCCCCCCTCTTCCCAGGAATTATTAAGGGCAACCTTCACCCCTTTCTTGCAGCAGTGGTCGATAAGGAGATTTATTTCAATCCTTGGATCTGATTGGAATTTATTTACCGCCACGATGGGATTATATCCAAACTGCTGCATATTCTCTATATGCTTGTCAAGATTGTCGAAGCCCCGTTCGAGCGCAGCCGTATCTTCATCCTGTATGCATGACAGCCTGGCCCCTCCATGGTATTTGAGAGCCCTTATAGTTGCCACAATAACAACAGTATTGGCGTTGAGGTTACCGAATCTCGACTTGATATCGAAGAATTTTTCGGCACCGAGCTCACTTGCAAATCCGGCTTCAGTGACAACAATGTCGCTTAGCGACATCCCCATTTTAGTTGCGATTATGCTGTTTGTACCCTGCGCGATGTTCGCAAAGGGTCCACCGTGTATAATTGCCGGAGTGCCTTCCAGTGTCTGTACAAGATTTGGCTTTATGGCCTCCTTGAGCAGAACAGCCATGGCTCCCTGGGCCTTGAGATCACGGGCAAAAACTGGCTTGTCGCTGTAGGTATAGCCTACGAAGATATTGCCAAGCCTTTTCTTAAGATCGGTCATATCCTCGGCTATGCATAAGGTTGCCATCACTTCGGAAGCTGCCGTTATATTGAATCCCGACTGCCTGGGAACCCCCTCCGTTGTTCCGCCAAGGCCGATGACGATGTCCCTGAGAGATCTCTCATTCATATCCATTACCCGCTTCCATGCGATAGTCCTGGGATCAATGCCAAGATTTCCCTCTTTCAGCTGGATATTGTTGTCAATAAGTGCGGCGAGCAGGTTGTGCGCTTTCTCTACAGCCGACATGTCGCCCGTGAAGTGCAGGTTAATATCCTCCATGGGAATTACCTGCGAAAAGCCACCGCCTGCAGCTCCTCCCTTTATTCCGAAAACAGGCCCCAGCGATGGTTCCCGCAGTACAACAGTCGCCTTTTTTCCAATAACATTGAGGGCCTGGGCCAGTCCGATCGAGGTGGTTGTCTTCCCTTCCCCGGCAGGTGTAGGGGTAATGGCAGTCACAAGCACCAGCTTCGACCGCTTTATCTTCTCCTCATCGAGAAATGAGAGGGGAATTTTTGCCTTGAACTTGCCATACAGCTCCAGATCATCCTTAGGTATTCCGAGGATTTCTGCTATTTCTCCGATAGGCCTTATCTTGGCCTCCTGCGCAATCGCAATGTCATGTTTCATCCGTGTGTGACAAATAACTGTGAATTGCGAATCTAATAATTAAACCCGATGTATTGCAACAGTTCACGAATTTTATATATAAAATGGATCCGTTTTTCACAGGCATCTCCTACTCCTGCCAGGACATAGGGAGCTGAGGGCCGACGGTGGCAGGGTCGAGCCTTATCCTCCATTCCATGGGATAGTAGTTATTTATCCTGTTTCCGAGATTCTTAATGAACCCCAGATTAACATTTTTGTAAGTGACTATATTCCATCCTTTTGAGATATTGTCAATTTTTAAGTTGTCACGATGCAGGTAGGAAACGGCTTCATCAAGGCTTATTGATTCTCTGGGAAAGGCATCTTTCCTGATTCCGGTGGACAAAGCCAGCTCATGGGATGGAATAATGTCAGTATTTTTTCTTGTGGATATAAGGGTCCCGGCCTTTATAACCCTGAGATTACTGTAAAGGTGAGCATATGTACCCAGATCACATGGCAGGGCAATGATCTCTCTCCCCATTTTATAATCCGTTCTCCATTAAAATCTGTCCATCTTGTGGCCAAATCCAGTTCTGCCTTACCGGGCTTCATCCGGGAAAGACGGGGATCCGGCAAATATCCTGATGTCCTTTCCCCTTTTTTCATTATTACCGAAATAAAGAAACCTTCTCCCCTGGTCTTATGCGGATAAAATCCGTAACCGTAAATGCCGTTAAAATCAATCTCAGTAATCCCATTAAACTAACTCGTATCCAGTCTTATACATTCTGCCTCATTCCTGATTGGTAAGCCACCTGATGTTTTCTTCGTTCTCTCCCGGATTAAATGTACATGTACTGTATATTAGTAATACCATTTTCCTTTAAACCAGGCCATATATCCATCAGTATTCGTTTTTGCCGTTCAGAACAATGAAAAGCATTTTCCTCAGACCATTCGGCAACTGCTGTATTGTTCCTGAACATCCCCTCTCCCGAACAGGGTGCATCGACGAGAATAATATCGAAAAATCCGGCCATCCTTCCGAATTTGGATGGGTCATTACTGGTAACAAGAGAGTTACCCAGGCCAAATTTTGTTATCGTCTCAGCCAGAACTGAAGCCCTGCTTCTGATTACCTCATTGGAAACAAGAAAGCCCGTTGGCCCTATCAACTCAGAAAGATGGGTACTCTTTCCTCCGGGAGCCCCACAAAGGTCGAGTATCCGGATATTTTCATTACTCACTCCGGCTTGTAAAATTGCCTGTTCGAGAAACATGCTCGAAGCTTCCTGGGGATAATAACAACCGGAATGAAAAAGCGGATCAAGAGTATAAGCCGGCCTGAAGGGAAGATAATATCCATTTTTGCACCATGAAACCGGTTCTGAATCCAGCGGCTTCATCTGCCACTTTGATGGATTGGTCCTTATGCTGACAGGTGATGGCTCACCCAGCGCATTAAGAAGTTGTTCGGCATCCAGATAAGTCTGAGTAAAAATTCTTTGTTTAAATTTCTCCGGGAACATTATGGCTATTTTGGATTCTAAAATATCTCTGCTAACTCCTTCTGCTCATTTGTCAGGCAGACCATGCCTGTTGCACTAATCTTCAGTATCCGGAGCTATATATTATTTATTTAGTCAAAAATTCAACTTTCCTTACTGAAAAACAATCATTCCCGGAGAACACCAGGTAGCATGTTTTACCGTCTGTGCTCATCCATTTGGAAGGGAATGAAGAAGTTTCCCCGGGACCAACATCCCAGTCCCTGGTATAGAATACAGTATGCCACGGGCCCCATGGTTCAGGCGATTCATATATGCCAAACCCGCCCTGGAAGCGTGGTCCCTGGGGATGATTACTTTCGGGTATAATCTGACACCACAAATATCTTTTAAGACCTTCATCATAGGTAATACCTGATCGGCAACACTTTGCAGGATTTATAAATACTGCTCCCCGGTGATTAATATCTTTTGACCAGACCGGGTTCCCTGATTTATCAACATAGTTGAAAAATTCATATCCCGCAAGATCCCTTATCCTGTCCCTGGCGACCCTGGCAAGGACCATTCTGTCAGAAGGCTTATAGGCATCATTCGCGTCGGGCGAGTATATATAAACGTAATTATCCCTGGCTCCCTTATAATTTTCACCATAATTTAAAAAGACAGGGTAACCAAAGCTGGCCGTGAATTTCCAGTCAGCGTAGTTCCAGTAATTGCCATGATCTGATGACCAGGCTAACTGCGATCCTTCTCCGTTCTCACCTGCATTTCTTATCCACATGTATAGCATTCCGTCTGCCATCAGCATACTGCTCGCTTTTTTGCCCTTTCTGCCATCACCTATCTGCTCTCCGGTTTTGGTATAAATATTTATCCCTTCAAAATCATCAGGACCACCAACAATCTCAGCCAATCCAAGGCTCAATTTCTTCCCTGTGCCGGGTTTAAAACCCCATCCGTCACCGTAAGCCGTGTACTGGTTGCCATCATCGGCCCATGTCATTGGCCAGTTATCACTTCCTTCAGCTTTTCTGATTATTGCCGGGACTGCAGCAAACCTGATACCTGTAATTTTTTCACTCTTTGGGTAAGGCGGCTCTTCAAAAGCATCCATAAGCGGGTTGACAAGGTAGTTTACGATTCCATGGTAAAAACCCTCTCCTTTTTCAGGATCGAACATATTTTCGCCATTTCGTACTATGATCATATCCAGGCTGGGTATCACAATCAGGATCTGGTTACCTGCTCCCGCTCCCAGGAACAGATCTCTTGGTGCACGTGACCAAATGCCGTCGAAGTTATTGTACCATGCCAGTCCGCATGCAGGTTCAGGAGTTTTTTCATCCCTGTAAGGTAAGGGAGTCCCTGCATATTGAACCACGCGCTGTGCCCATGCTGAATCGATAAGCTGTTTGCCGTCCCAGTTGCCTTTGTCAAGCATGAGCCGGCCAATCCGGGCAACTGCCCGGGGAGTAAAGCTCCCTCCGCCCCAGTTGGCGACCAGGTCAAGACCAGCGACATCATATGTTTTGCCGTATCCTATCTCCCATTCAGAATCGCGGATACCAACCGGCTGCATAATTCTTTCACGCAGCAGCGTCCTGATATCATTGCAGCCCGTTCCCTTGTAACTCGCTGTAACAGCATAGGCAAGCATAGCCATTCCCGTATTTGAATAGTGATATGAAGTTCCGGGAGGATACAATACAGGTGCCTTGTCTCTGGATACAGTAAACGGATCAGGATCTCTGCGCCAGAAATCACCTTTCCATCCCGGCATATCCATATGTCTGTCTTTTATTATAATACCTTTTGCACTTGCTTCCGCAAGTTCCTCCTGCGACATTTCAGCGTCCTCCAGCCCTGCACTATGTGTGGCCAGTTCACGGATAGTTATGCCGGCTTTTTGAGGATCGGTGCTCCACTCAGGAATAAATTTTGATGCACGATCGTCAACCTGCAGTCTGCCATCGCTTAAACCAAGGGCTAACGACATCCCTCCCACGAGTGCCTTTGCCAGGGAGGCAGTATAATGCTTTCTCTCAGGGCTCCATCCGTCAGCATACCATTCAAGCAATATTTTATCTTTTCTTATTATCAGCAGTGAAGTCGTATTATGTGCCGCGAGGGAATCGCGCATAGTATACAGCTTCTGCGTGGAAAAGCCTTCACCTTCAGGAAGGGAACAGCCCCATCCGAACGATTGGCCACAGATCCCTGTGTGAAAAGTGAATATAAGGATGATACCCAAAATCCACTCCGCTCCTGCAAAAATATGTTTCATCAGAGGTAACGACAAATTACTAAATTAATCCAAAAATAATGTCATGAAATCACTATTGTCACGTAATACACCAAGGAGTGATGAGATCTCTAATCGTTGTTCGGCGATTCCCGTTTTCGTTTGTTCCAGATATAAAAAACAGGAATACCGAGCAGTACTATAGCCAGACCGGGAAATGTATAATCCGGCTTGTAGATTAAAAGGATGATCATGATGACTGTCGTTGTGAAGATATAGATCGCAGGGATTACCGGATAACCGAACGCCTTATAGGGCCTTGGGATATCGGGCCGTTTTTTCCGGAGAACGAATATGGCAAGAATTGTCAGAGTAAAAAAGATAAGTACAGCAAAGATCACATAATCAAGCAGATCGCTATATGTTCCTGAAAGACATAGCAGGACTGACCATATTCCCTGTACAACAAGGGCAAACCCGGGGACCCCTTTCTTATTGATCTCGCCGACTTTCCTGAAAAACAGGCCGTCCTTTGCCATTGCATAATAAACCCTTGGGCCGGCCAGGATCAGTCCATGATTGCAGCCAAATGTACTTATCATGATAAAAATTGCCATAATAATTGCGGCATACTGCCCGAATACGACGCTCATTGCCGATGTTGCAACCCGGTCGTCTGTTGCAAACTGGATCCCCCGGCTAAGTACATCCGATCCTTCCGGCGAGCCCGAGAGTGGAAGGATCATAATGTAAACGACGTTCGTCATCACATAGATCGCAGAGATGAGAAGTGTCCCGTAAAACAGGCTCAGGGGAACATTCCTCCTGGGATTTATCACTTCATCCGCGAGGTAGGTCACATTGTACCATGCGTCGGCCGCGAACAATGATCCTACCAGGGCTGTGCCTATGGCTGCGATCAGGGAAAAGCCCGCCAGTGGAATTACAGTATTCCCCTGGCCTATCTTGCCCGCCTGCCAGAATACTTCCCTGTTGATCTCAAATGAATGTATTCCCCTTGTCGCTACAAATCCTATCAGGATAAAACCGAAAAGAGCTATTACCTTGGTGGATGAGAAAATATTTGCCACAGTCTTGCCGGTTACAATGCCACGCGTATTGAGCCATGTAAGGAAGGAGATCATGGCAATGGCTATAACCATCGTGCTGTTTATTTTCAGCGGCCCCAGATGAACGAGGATATTCCTGTCGGAAATCCAGGGAAACAGCACGCCGCCGAATTTCGCGAATGCGACTGCCACTGCAGCTATCGATCCGCACTGTATTACAAGGAAGGTTGTCCATCCGAACAGGAAGCCGACCAGGGGATGATATGCCTCTCTCAGGTAAACATACTGTCCGCCAACCTGTGGCATCATAGAAGCAAGCTCTCCATAGCTGACGGCCCCTATTACAGTAAGTATCCCTGTGATCGTCCATACTACAAGCAACCATCCGGGAGAACCAACATTCCTGGCAATATCGGCACTTACTATGAAAATGCCTGAGCCTATCATTGCCCCGGCAACGATGGCGATACCGTCGAACAGGTTTACCCGCTTCAGGAAAATATGGTCGGCTTGCTGCATGATTCAGGTTTATATCTGGCAAAAATAACTATTCATCCGAGACCGCCTATAATAAAACTTATTATAGTACCTTTTTGTATCTGATAAGAAGGGACCCCGGCTTGTCCTTTCCCGTCCAGAACAGGAGGCAGACAGAAGGGGTACGGATCTCTTCCCTCGGATACAGGAATAAGTTCATCCTGGCAATGCCTGATTTCAATGAAACAGTTCTTTCATCCAGCCTGTCGAATTCAGCCTGCCATTTGCCTGTCCAGCCTATGGCAACTACTGTTCCCTGTCCGGCATAAGAATTATCTTCTGCCCGACTTTCATCTGCCCGTCAATGGGCTGAAAATCACTCCGTCTGGCATCACTTCCCAGTGAATGGTGAAGAATGGCCTGTCCATCACCCTTGAATTTAAAGGAATAATCAATTACATCAGCCATCTCAATCGGGGGTGAATCCGCTGCCTTCCCATTTATGAACCGCACAACCCATTCCACCGCGGGAAAGTCAGAATAGGCTGTCACGAGGCATTTCGCTGTCAGCCCCGTTTCAGGGTCAGTATATGAAAAAACCGATTTCCTGACTGAAGGATCGTCGCTTACACTATTTTCAGCAGAGTATTTCCAGCTTGTAATAAAAGTACCGGATTCAATCCCTCCGTATCTGAATGAAAATGGAGGGACCTTTCCACGCGCAAAATTCTCATTCACCCATTCCTGAATTGAGATCTCCTTTCCGCTTGCCGGATTAAACGGCTGGCTTTCAGCCATACCTGAGACGAGCAGCATGGCTGCCAGTACAATTAATGCACCGCTTCTGTCGACCCTGCCCCTTATCATTGGCTTTTATTCAGTTAAGGGAAATTATTCCCAATGATGAACTATTCCTCCTGCCAGACCCTGACATAATCTATCCTGAAATGGCCTGCCTTGTCACCAGGATTCGGAAGACCAAACCATTCAGGCATTGTTTCGCTGTCGAAATTCATTTCAAGGGGCTGATGCCAGTAAGTATTTTCGCGTGTCCTGATCACCTCCCCGTTAAGGTACCATCTGATCTCCCTTTCATTCCATTCGAGTCCGCAGATCTGGAAGTCGTCTGCAAGCCTGTAGGGTGTTTTCCATTCAACATTGTCGTGTACACCGTCTTTCAGGTCAGGGTATTTCATTACATGAGTCGTGGCAAAATATTTGTGCTCCCATTCCTTCTCAGGATGCCTTCCACAGATCTCGAAAACATCAATTTCAGTCCAGATATCCGGGTCTATTGCATAAAACCAGAAGGCACTTGATGCCCTTGAATCCATAGGCTTGAAGCGCACTTCATAATATCCGTAGAGCATCCGATTCCTGCTCTTTACGGCAGCCGTGGTGAATGTATTGTATCCGGGAGGCAAATCTCCGGGCGATTCAGTTTTGGAGGTCAGTACCAGATTCCCGTGCCGTACATTTACATTGCCCGGAGAAAAATACCCCGGCTCCCTCCCTTTCCATCCCGGATTAAAAGGATACCATTTCGCCGTATCGAGACTTGAGCCATTGAATTCATCGCTCAGTCCTTCAATAAACTTCCACTTTCCTGACTGCAAGGGACACTCCGGAGGCTGAAGCGGTTTATTTTTCTGTCCGGCGGCATACTGGGCTGGCAGCAGGCATAACAGCAACTGAAGAACAACTGCACAGGATCTGAATTTTCTCATGTCTGATCTCATTTTGTTGCATCTAAATTAATGAATGAATCCGGATTCGAACATTAATTTATTTGTTCGCATCAAAATAGTCGTTAAATTTGTTAAGCCCCAGTTTAAAAATCTCCCCCGGATAATGTTCCTCAATCTTGAAATTTAAACCTCATTTTATGAATAAATCAAAATCCCTCCGTCCGTTTTCCCGAATTGCACTCCTGGTTTGTGCCCTAATGATCATCTCCAGGAGCCTGAGTGCCATGGATAAACCTCTTATATTTCCCATCCCGCAGGAGCTGAAAATCACAGGTGAGACTTTCCTTGTCGATGAGACCATCTCTATCCTTGTACCTGAAAATGCAAGCCTGCAGGATATAAGCCTGGCCCGCTCGCTTGTAAGGGAATTCAGCGACAGGTACGGGACAGCGGTAAAGATCAGGGCGGTTGGGGAGATCCCGGAAACAGGAAAGAATATTATAATGGGCACCCTGAATAATACACTCGTAAGAAAATACTGCAGTGCAAACAACATCGGTCTTTCGGAAAAGAAGCCCGGACCCGAAGGATATCTGCTCCATTCAGGAAAGAATCTCGTTGTTGTGGCTGGCTATGACGACCAGGGAGCATTCTATGGATTTCAGTCCATGAGGCAGCTTCTCATGAACGATAACGGGAAAAAGATAGAGGGTGTTGAGATCACTGACTGGCCCAGGATGCCATTCCGTGCAATCAGATTGTATGTTCCCGGCCCCGATAATATTGCCTTCTTCAAACGATTCATGCGGGACTTTATGGCACTTTATAAATACAATAAGGTGATAATTGAACTGAACTGCATGCGCCTTGACCGGCATCCTGAAGTCAATGCGGGATGGATAGAATTTTCAAAGGAGTTGAAATACAGCCGCTCCAATTCGACCCTAGGGCTTCACGGAGAAGAAAAGAATTCAAGCCATTACGATTGTGGCGACGGATATATCATTGAGAAAGATGATGTGAGGGATATAGTTGCTTTTGCCGGTCAGAATTTCCTGGAGGTAATTCCGGAGATCCCGTCGCTTACACATGGTTACTACCTTCTGACAAGGCATCCGGAACTTGCCGAATATCCCGGCGATAAATGGCCTGATACTTACTGTCCCTCCAATCCGGCATCATACGACCTTATGTTCGATGTGTATGACGAATATGTAGATGTCATAAAACCCAAAATGGTCCATATAGGCCATGATGAGTGGTGGGGCGCTCCGATCGGCGCTTGCCCCCGGTGCAAGGACAAGGATTACTCTCTCCTTTTTGCCGGTGATGTGAACAGGATCCACGGCTATTTCGCCAGAAAAGGGATAAAAATTGCCATGTGGGGCGATTACCTCCTTGAAAGTGTCAGGGATACCCTTGTTCAGCACAGGGTCTCCTCCACGGGGATGAAATACACTACACCCGGTGCAGTAAGACCCGAGATTGTTAAGGAAATGATCCCAAAGGATATTCTCATTTTCAACTGGTTCTGGGATGACCCGGGCAAGGAGATGGAGCTGTACAAGTTCGGCTTCACCCAGATTTACGGCAATTTTACACCCGCCATCTCCAAATGGGACGAGAGGATCAAAAAGGCAGATATTACAGGCGGTGCTCCATCGTCATGGGCATCGACAAATGAGTTCAACTTCGGTAAAGACCTTGTGCTCGATTTCCTGGGGTGTGCAAACCTTTTATGGTCTGAACATACACTTAATCAAACTGATCTCGGTTTTGTCGTCAGGGATATTGTCCCTGAAGTCAGGGCCGGATTCAGGGGGACAAGGATACCCAGCGATGATGGTGATCCTGTTGTGGCAATAGATATTTCAGGGAATATGAATCTTCAGGCAGATTCAAAACTTTTCGGTTTGGATCTTGGCAGCCTTTCCTCAGGCGAACTGAGATCGGGAACCAGGGTATTCAGGCTGGCAGCCAATGGAAACAGGCTGGCAGCAGCCGGTGCTATCGGAAAGGAGAGGAATCCGCTTCCAAACGCAGTAAAGAGCATTAAGATTAATGATGATGTCAGCAGCCTGATATTTTTACATGCCTGTGCACTTCCTTCGGCAAACCAGAAAGCCTATTTCAATATCCCCGACTTCTTTGACTCTGCCGATCTGCTTGGCTGGTATGAAATAGTTTATGAAGACGGCTACAGGGAGACAGTTCCTGTACAATATGGAGTAAACATCCTGGAATGGAACCCGGGAGGTGAAAAGAGCCTCGATACAAGGGAGGGAGATACAGGTTCACCCCAGAGTGCATATTGTTACGAAGCCGACGCAATAGCTTGCTCATCCGACATGCAGAAGAAGCCCGTGACATTTTATGCTTTTGAATGGGTCAACAACAGGTTCGGCAAAACCATAAAAGAGGTAAATCTTTATGGATCTGTCAATTACCAGGCACAGCAGCAGGATTATGGGAAGGTTGTATCTGCTCCGATGTCAACCAATGCAATAATTCTTGCTGCCATAAGCAAGGTTGTAAAGCGGCAGCCCTTTGTTCCGAAATAAGCCGGACTCATGAAAGTTGCTGACATCAAAAGTGAATTTAAGTATTAATATTTTGAATAATAGTATTCGTCGGAGAGATATCGATGCCATATATTCAGACCGGTATTTTATCCATAACATAAACATCAGTTTTTACGATGAAAAAGACCCTCCTTATCAAGGTCCTGTTCCTCCTGGCTTCAGTGAGCTGCCTCGAAGCACAGAGTGTCTGGGATCCTCCGCAAAAAAAGCTGATCGACTTCGGCTGGAATTCTCCTTTTATAAGGGAATACCTTGAAGATTTGAAGCTTTATGAGAGCGGACCCTTCGATGGGCTTTCTCTCAGGCTTTCTCAGGAAGCAGGAGGAGGGAATGTTTTTATGACAGGAAACTGGGCTAAAATACCCTCTTCGGCAAAAGAAAATGAGAAAAGGATGTTTCTTGCAATGGGTCACAGCAGTAAGCTGACCGATAATTTTATCGTGATCTATGGAGCTTCCCTTATGGATTGGTTTTCTGATGATGACTGGGCGCTTGCCGAGGATCAGCTAAGGTTCGTCGCCAGGCTCGCCAGGGCAGCTGACTGCAAGGGTGTTGTATGGGATCCTGAGCCCTATAAGCCGGGAAAGAACCCGTGGAAATACAATGAACAGGAAAAGGCAGGCCAGTATTCGTTTGCTGAGTATTGCCAGGAGGTTAGGAGGCGGGGAGCCCGGTTTATAAATGCCCTTCAGGAGGAATTTCCGGGGATAGTAATTTTCTCTCTCAGGGAATTATCTGACTGGCAGAATGGTTCACCCTTTTCGGGAGCCTTGCTTCCAGTCACCGACAGGGAGAATACCGAAAAGGAGCTCGAGGGGGCATGGTGGGGTCTGCATCCGGCATTTTATGCGGGTATGCTGGATGCCATAGTTCCCGGGACCGAATTAATAGATGGAAATGAGGAGGCATATTATTATACTTCGGCCCTTGAGTATTATTCGATCCGGGAGACTCTCGCCGATGATGCGAAAGCACTGATCCCTCCTGAGCTTTGGTCAAAACATGCTGCATTCCTGAGGATCGGCAACGCAATCTCAGCCGACTATCCTGCCGGCAACTGGCTCGGCATGTCGCCATTTCCGTACAGGCTTACCGCACAGGGACTTATGATGACTGCAGGTGACAGGGCTAAATGGTTCGAGCACAATGTTTATTATGCCATGAAGACGGCAGACAGATATGCCTGGCTCTATACCGAGGATATGAACTGGTGGAAGAATGACAAGTTACCGGAGGGCTTTCAGCAGGCTCTTCTCAGGGCAAAATCGAAGGTTAATTCCGGGCAGCCCCTCGGATTTGAAATCGATCAGATAATACAGTCGGCACAAAAAAAGGCAGAAGAGAAATACAGCGACAGGAAATGAGCTGCCGGATCACAGTAAATATTTGGATAGCAATTGAAATCTAAAATTGAAAATATGAAAGTCATCTGTTTTGCTTTTATTGGTCTGCTGGTTCTTGGCAGCTGCTCGGAGAACCGGAAGCCGGCCCTCCGTCAGGGAAATTTCTACACAGTTGAGCAGGGAGCCGCCGAGCTGAAAAAGCTTGAATCGATGTACGCAAACCGCGAACAGTGGGAAGCACGAAAAATGATGCTCAGGAAAAACATCCTCGCAGGCATGAATCTCTCCCCTTTGCCACGGAAGACACCCCTGAATCCAATTATCGGCCCAAAAAGGATCCATGAAGGATATTCAGTTCAGAATATAGCTTTTGAAAGCATACCGGGCTTCTATCTTTGCGGTAATCTTTACAGGCCCCTGGATGAGTCTGTCAAACATCCGGCAATTCTTTGTCCTCATGGCCATTTTGACGGTGACACACTTGGAGCCTGGGGTCGCTTCAGGCCCGACCAGCAGAAAAGATGCGCCACTTTTGCAAGAATGGGTGCGGTGGTTTTCAGCTATAGCATGTTCGGCTGGGGCGGTGAAGCGATCAGGCAGCTCGATCCGTCAGCAATCATAGAAAAGCCCAACGCCGATACTATCAGTAAATATCATGGCGTGCCCCTGGCACTCACAATGCAGACATGGAACAGCATCCGGTCGCTCGATTTCCTTGAAACCCTCCCTGATGTCGACATGACTGAAATTGGAGTAACAGGAGCCTCCGGAGGAGGAACCCAGACCTTCCTGCTTGCCGCCATTGACGACCGTGTCAGTGTTAGTGTTCCGGTGGTCATGGTCTCATGCAGTTTCTTCGGGGGATGCAATTGTGAAAGCGGACTGCCGATACACCAGGGAGCCAACTATTTTACAAATAATGCCGAGATAGCTGCAATGGTTGCACCCAAGCCAATGCTCATGGTTTCGGATGGATCCGACTGGACAAAAAATGAACCTGTGCTGGAGCTCCCATTTATCAAAAGAACCTATTCCTTCTACAATGCGGAAAATAACGTTGAAAATGCACATTTCCCGGATGGGGTTCACGACTATGGCTATGCAAAGAGGATCCCAGTATATAAATTCATGGCCGGTCATCTGGGACTTGACCTGAAGGCTGTCAGTGATCCTGACGGGACAATAAATGAAACGCAGAGTGATGTCGAGGACGCATTGATCATGCTCTCCTTCTCCAGTAAGGATCCATATCCTGCAACTGCCCTGACTGGCACGGAAGCAATACGTGAGGCACTGAAAAAACTGCAGTAGCAGGCTTGTGAATTTACAGTATAAACCACTCAGACCGATATGAAAAGTCGCACAATATTATTCCTGTGCATTTTTGGCCTCCTTTCCTCTTCATACCTGATGGGTCAGGACTACAATCTGATACCGGCTCCAAAAAAAGCTGTCTGGGGCAAGGGGAAGTTCATGCTCGAAAAAGCCAGGATCTATCTGCCTGCAGATCTGCTTGACAGGGAGGAGGCATCAATCGCCGAGTTCATAAAATTTGTAAAGGATAGGCAGGGGACCGACCTCGAAACCACATATTACAACGAACCGGGTATGCCAATGATCACTCTCAATTCCGCGCAACCGGGTCCCCGGGTACCGGTGCCTGACGAAAAGTCCGGTCCAGGTTCAAGGGAAGCATATCATATCAGTATAAAACCGGAGAATATCACTATCGACGCAAAATCGGATGCAGGCATTTTTTACGCCCTTCAGACGCTGGAGCAGATGATTTCAGGTGAAAAATCAGGAAGCTATATTCCTGAAGCTGAAATCGATGATTATCCTGAACTCGCTTACCGCGGGGTGATGATGGATTTCTCGCACGGAGGATTGCTTACCGAGCAGGAGATCCTCAGGCAGATCGATTTCCTGGCTAAATGGAAGATGAATCAGTATTACTTCTACAATGAGGTTAGCATTGAAATGAAAGGCTACCCGCTTATTAACTATAATGCGTGCTATTCCCAGGATCAGATCAGGAGAATAGTCTCATACGCCCGCCAAAGGCATATGGATGTAATTCCATTTGTTGAGTTCTACGGCCATCTGCATGAACTACTGAGGCTTGAAAAATATTCAGGTCTTGGTATAGGTATATATGGCCATGACCTTGACCCTCGTGATACAATGGAGCAAGTTATTCTCAGGGACTGGATCGGCCAGTACTCCGAAATGTTTCCTGGCCCCTTCATTCACATTGGCTTCGACGAGACCTGGGAGACTGAAAGGTTAAAGGGGGAAGATCCCTCTATTCACCCGAAAGAATTCTATCTCATGCAGTTGAGCTTTGTTGCAAAAACGGCCATGAGCCACGGCAGGAAAGTGATGGTTTGGACAGACATTTCAAACAATTATCCGGATATCATTTCTCAGTTCCCAAAGGATATAATCCCGGTTATCTGGGAGTATTCCGACGATCCTGCCTCAATTGCCAAATGGCTTGCACCGGTAAGAAAGGAGAACTTACCCTTCTTTATTCAGTCAGGCGTCGACAGCTGGGGAAATGTTTATCCGGCGGCTACCTATACTTATGATAATCTCGATTTATGCCTCAAGGCCTGCCGCAATGAAAAGGCTATTGGCTATATTACTTCGGTATGGACAGATGCAGTACAGCCGCTTCTCCGGAATACATGGCCCTTTATGGCTTTTGGCTCTGCCGGGGCATGGGAGGATGAACCGGCTGACAGGACTGATTTTCTTGAAAAATATTGCAGGATAATGTATCCCGGAATATCCGGACTGATGAATGATGCATTTGTAAAGATGTCAGAATCGGAAGACTGGCTTGCAAAATGTCTTGGCCGCCATACCCTTTCCGGGATGTGGGAGGATCCCTTCTCAGCTTACCATCTCAAAAATACCGGGGTGCACATGAACGATTATAAAAATGCACGTTTAGCTGCCGAGGAGGCCCGGGAAAAGCTTATTGCTGCACTGGGTTCCGGAACCTGCGACAGTGCCTTTATCAAAACATTGCTTGTAAATGCAAGGCAGCTCCACTATGCCGCAACACGATTCCTGTGGGCCAGGACCATCGCTGACCGCTGGAACTGGATGTGCAAACAGAAATCCAGGGAAGTAAAGGACTATGTCATTTATTATGATATAAACTATACTGCTCATGGACTTATTACGGACATTATGGATTACTGCACATCGATAAAAGAAGAATACACTCAGGCGTGGCTTTCGGAGAATATGAGCTACAGGATGGGAACGATCACAGGCCGCTTCGATTCGGAATACCTTCTCTGGAGGAATATGAATCAGAAAATTGCCTTTTACATAAACCATCACGATGAAAAAGCGGCTCCGGCAAGATTTGAAAAGCTTTTCTTAAATACTAAATAATATTCCGGAATATGGCTTACAGTGGCGTACTCGATGATTTTCAGAAGATCAGGGAACTCAAAAGACCCGGAAGGATCCCTATTGTTGCATGCAGTGAAGAGTTTGATGTAAGGTGGTATGGTAAGTACGATTACGAGCAGTTCTGTCAGGATGGCGATAAGATTTTTGAAGTTTACAAAGCCGCTATCGATGAATTCGGATATGACTGGGCCTGGGTGCAGATAGACGATTGCTATGAATTCGAGCCGATTGGCGTTGCCGTAAAGGGTGAAGGTAATGTCCTCAGGGCAACATACGGGTATCTTCCTGTAAATTCCGGTACGGTAAAGGAGCTTCGGGAAATGGATCCATGGCATGATGGCAGGATGCCGGAGAAACTGAAAGCGATCAGAAAACTGAAGGAGCACTACAGGGAAACGCTGCTTGTATGCGGGTCGTGTGCCGCACCGTTTTCAGCGGTGGGACTGATGTGGAGCATCCAGGAGTCAATGCTGCTGTTACTTACAGACCCGGATCTGTTATATGAGGCAATGGATTACTGGCTTGAATTTTACAAGCGATATATAAAGGCCCAGAAGGAGGCTGGAGCCGATGCGATATGGCTTGGCGACTGCAACGCCTTCAGCAGCATGGTTCCTGTTGATCTTTATATGGAACACATCCTTCCGGTGACAAAAAAGCTTGTGCAATATTGTGAAAAAGAACTTGACATAATGATCTGGATGCATAACAGCGAAACAAATCTGGAGCATATTTTATCACATCTTCCCATTGGAATGAGCTTCGAAAATGTCGGACCCGCTGCCGATATGGCAAGGGTATCTGCCTCTCTTAAAGGCAAAGCAGCCTTCAGCGGCAACCTTGATCCCCTGGAGGTGCTCTGGAAAGGTAATCCTGAATTGATAAAGAGAGAAACAATAAGGATCATAACGGCATGCAAGGATAACGGAGGATATATTTTCAATACCGGAGAGATGAATCCGGGTCAGGTGCCAGCAGAAAATATGAAGGTTATGATGGATACAGCCCGGCAACTTGCGGCATATTAAAAAGGCTTTAATAAATTTCAAAAATCCTGTCAGAAGATGTGCGAGCTCTCCTGTATCTGCCTTTGATACTGCGACGGGGTCATTGCCCTGAGCCTTCTGAACTGGCGGTTGAAATTGGAAAGATTCTCAAAACCGCAGCTGTAAGCTAT
The DNA here is from genome assembly GCA_963756885.1 of uncultured Bacteroidales bacterium. Taxonomy (GTDB): domain Bacteria; phylum Bacteroidota; class Bacteroidia; order Bacteroidales; family VadinHA17; genus LD21. Next base: position 296,156 of record CAVWPG010000016.1, on the reverse strand, counting down.
TTCCGAGATATTTAGCGCCTCATCCTTCAGAAGCTTGCAGGCATAGTCAATCCTGATACCGAGCAGGTATTCCTTGAAAGGAACCTTATAATTCCTCCTGAAATAATTATAGAAAGATGCATACGACATGTTAGTCACCTCAAGGAGATCGCTTACCTTGATATCCTTCTGAAAATTCTGCATGATATACTGCAATGCCTTCTGCATCGATTCATTTTCCTTCAGCATGAAGGATTCGACTGAAGCCGGACTTGAAAGAAAATAATATTCAGCTGTTGATGCAAAGACCTCGAAGATGGAGAGCAGGCCGAACAGCCCCTCCGTATCGCCGGCATCCATAATTTTCAGCAGAATCGAAATGATCTTCTTTCTGGCTTCGCCATAAAATTTACAACCCCTGGATGAGGCTGTCAGAAATTTTTTCAGAGAGGCATTTTCAGGTACATCGAAAAACTTCTCTCCCAGGAAATCATAGAGAAACTGGATGACAAAGCATCTCTCCTGATGGCTATCCGGGTGCCCCGTTTGATAAACATCAGGCATCCACTGGTGAGGCAGGAACGGACCCGTAAATATCAGGTCATGCTCCCTGAATCTGTCCACATTATCACCTACCATGCGTCTGCCCCTGCCTTTCAAAACGAGCACGAGCTCATATTCGGGGTGATGATGCCAGGGTGCAAACGGGTAAAACTCGTTGTGCACAATGAATGATTTATCAGACTGTTGCTGCAATCTGAGCTTTGCTATCTTCATCTGATCAGGTGCATATGGTACAAATATTAATAAAATTAAAATATAAATATAAGATATTGATTCTTTTTTGAAGAATAGTACCATAAATGTATTGAAAAGTATTATCATATGGGATGATAAATATGTTATTTTGATCATGCTCATCAGTTAAGAATAGCATTCTTATGAAAAACACCCTGGTTTCATGGCTTTTACTTTTTGCCTGCAATCTGATGTGGTCTCTTCAGTTCACCTGTATAAAGCTCACGCAGGATCAGGTGGGACCTTATTTCACTGTATGGGCACCAATGCTGCTGGCATCAATCCTCCTGGCCGGATTTGCCCTGAAGGACTTCAGGAAAGGTGGCAAAAGGTTTAGCGATATACTTGTTTTTGGTCAGCTCGCAATGCTTGGTGCATTCCCTGCCCAGGTGCTGATGACCTGGGGAACACAATATTCGCTGGCGAGCAATGCTGCCATTCTCACTCTTTGCCTTCCTGTAATTACCGGACTGTTTGCTTTTCTTATCCTTAAGGAAAAGATGAACGGGATCAGATGGGTGAGCTTTATTATAGCAATTTGCGGAGTAGTCCTCTGTTCCACAGGCGACATCAAACAGATGGATTTCGGTTCAAAATATGCTGTTGGAAATCTTCTTATATTTCTTGCCGTTGTGGGAAATTCCTATTACAACGTCGGTGTAAAAAAGGTTGCATCGAGGTACACTCCCAGGGAGATGGTATTTTACACCTATGTTGTTATGGTGATCCTGCTGACTCCGCTTGTGATAATTTTTGAACCAGACATATTTGCCAGGATACCTTCCTTTACTTTGCAGACATGGACCGGGATGACCCTGCTCACGCTGTTTCACAATTTCCTCTCGATGATCCTGTTTTTCAAAGCCCTCAAGCTTCTTGATGCAATACAGGTTGCACTGTCAAATTACCTGATCACTTTCTTTGGACTGCCAATAGCTGCCATATGGCTGGGAGAGACTCTGAACAGGCAGGCCATTGCGGGGGGGCTGCTTGTATTGGTCTCGACAATCATAATAACTGTCATAGACTATAAAATGAGTCATACAGGATCTGTAAAAACAGTTTGAAAAAATTAACTTTAGAAGATATTTACACTTAAACAGAGGGAGGATCAAAAGTGAAAGACAAAATCAAATGGGGTGTCATAGGATCTGGTGGAATTGCACGGAGAAGGACAATTCCGGAAGGCATAATGAATGCAGACCATGCAATTCTGGCAGCCGTATATGACATAAACAGGGAGGTTAACGAAGCGGTTGCAGGGGAATTCAACGCAAAGGCTGCAGCCAGTGTTGAAGAACTTCTTAGCTCCGATGCCGATGCAATCTATATAGCATCCCCGGTCAACACTCACAGCGAACATGTTATAGCCTGTGCACGCGGAGGAAGGCATGTACTCTGTGAGAAACCCCTGGGCATGACTACCGGGGAGACGGGGAAAATGGTCTCCGAATGCAAGGATGCCGGAATATTGCTGGGCACCTCCTTCATGATGAGGTTTCTTTCACAGCATCAGGCTGCCCTGGGCATTATCAGGGATGGAGGTCTTGGCAAACCGGTTTATGGCAGGGCACAACTCTCCTGCTGGTATCCGCCTATCGATGGTGCCTGGAGGCAGGATCCTGCTACAGGCGGAGGAGGATCGCTGATGGATATGGGAAGCCATTGCATCGACCTTCTCTCCATGTTTTTCGGAAAGATCCGCAGCGTAAGCTGCTTTATAAATAACAGTGTTCATCCATATAAGTCGGAAGACAGCGCCATTGTCTCCGTTTTCTTCGAGAACGGAGCCCTGGGGACGTCGATACCTTCTTCTGCATCCCGGACAACAGCAGCAAGAATATACTTGAATTATACGGATCAAAAGGGAGCATAATAGCCAGCGGCACAATCGGACAGGGATCGCATGGAGAGATGACCGCCTGGCTGGAATCTGACTCATCGGGCTATGATGCCGGGCAGACCAGGGAGAGCGGGAAAGGGCTGAACATAAATCCTCTGCCTGTAAACACCTATCGTGCAGAAATTGAGGAATTCAGCCTTGCAATTCTGGAAAAAAGAGAACCATACAACAATATAATGCTGGGTCTGGAGAGCCAGAAGCTGATGTCAGCATGCTATGAGTCGGCCAGAACAGGAAAAGTCGTTAATATTGATTGACAGCAGGCAAATGGAAAAGATAGCCCTTGGGATATTCTCCCACCCCGATGATGCGGAGATGGTATGTGCCGGAACACTTTCGCTCCTCAGTAAGAAGGGATGGGAGGTTCATATAGCTACAATGGCCCCAGGCGACAAAGGAACAGCCGAACATTCGAGAGAGGAGATAAGCCGTATAAGGCAAGCTGAAGCTGCAGAGGCAGCCATGGTGATAGGAGCTTCATACAATTGTCTCGGGCTGGAGGATGTATATATTCTGTATGACCGTGATTCCATAAACAGGACAACCGGACTAATACGGATGCTGAAGCCCGCGCTTGTCTTCACGGCAAGTCCATCCGATTACATGATCGACCATGAAGTAACGGGCAGGATTGTGCAGACTGCATGCTTTGCCTCAGGGATAAAGAACATGGAGGTGGACATTGCTCCCTATGAACCTGTCCCCTACCTCTATTATTGCGATCCCATGGAAGGGAAGGATATTTTCGGGAAGGCAGTTGTTCCGTCCATGTTTGTCGATATAACCGGTACAATAGGTGTAAAGGAAAAAATGCTCGCATGTCACGCAAGTCAGAGGAACTGGCTTCTCACCCATCATAAAGTAGATGAATATATCCTTGCAATGAAACGCTTTGCAGCCCAAAGAGGCCTTGAAACCGGGGTCGAATATGCAGAGGGCTTCAGGCAGCACCTCGGTCATGGCTTTCCGCAGGATAATCTTCTGAAGGATATTCTTGGCGATATGGTCAAAATGAAAAATATTTAATATGAAAAAAAACCGCCGGGAATTTATCAGGCAAACCGGGCTGGCGGGACTTGCCGTCACAGTAGCGCCGGTACAAAATAATTTAAGGAAAATAATAGCATCATACTCAATGGAAGACAAAATTAAATTCATACGCCCCATCGACGGAGACATGCTCACTGATTACGACGGGATTGTTTCAGGTACGGGGTTAGCGACCAGAGTACAGGTTTCCGCCTCCCCCGGCTCGAAGATCTCTATCAACGGCATCGAAGCGAAATGGTCGGAAGGAAGATATTCCGCACAAATATCTCTTAAGGATTACAGGAATGTCGTTGAGGTGGTGGATAATGTTACGGGAGAAAAAGATAGTATTGTAATCTACAGGCTTAAAAACGTAATCGACAGGTACAGATTATCTCTCGATGACAATATCTGGTTCCTTAAGGATATCAATGCCAATGCCGGAAAATATAAATCGATTTTTGAAAATCCCTATCTGGGATTTCTAAAATCAGTCCATGACACATTCGGTACTGTAATTCATCTGAACCTTTTCTATGAGACCGATGATTTCAACCTTTCAATGATGACGGCCAAATTCAGGGGTGAATGGAAGGATAATGCTTCCTGGCTGAGACTCAGCTTTCATGCCCGTGCAAACGATCCCGACAGGCCCTACCTGCATGCAGGGTATGACCAGGTAAAGAATGACTGCATACTTGTAAAGGATCAGATCAAAAGGTTTGCAGGTGAAGAGCTTATGGGGCCTGTAACGACCCTTCACTGGGGAACAGCTACAGTTGATGGTACCAGGGCACTCAGGGATCAGGGTTATCTTGCCCTGGCCGGATACTTCAGTGCGGAGGGCCCTGACACAGTTTCATATTACTGCGATGACAATCAACGGCTTCATGTCAATAACAGGTTTCTCTGGCGCGACAACAGGGAAGGAATTATCTTTTCCAGGATGGCGCTTGTCATCAATACCCTGAAGCTGGAAGAGATCGTTCCATATCTCGACAATCTGAAGAGCGATTCACATAAACCGCCCTATGCTGACCTGATGATACATGAACAGTATTTCTATCCCTTTTACAAGGATTATCAGCCCGACTACAGGGAGAAGGTAATGACGGCAGTGAGGTGGGCCCGTGACCAGGGATACAAGCCCTCCTTCCTCAGCGATTGTGTTTTTGAATAGAACTTAAATCAGATAAAATATGGCACGTAAATTAAGTATGCTGGCGCCCGACTGGTGGGATTTCACCACTTTGCCCGATGATTTGCTGAATGATGCAGCCAGGCTTGGTGAGAAGGATATGGAGCAGCTGTCGGGAGATAGCTTCAGGGTGATCTTCTACGATACACTTGAAGATTTTTACCTGGCTGAAGCCCTTGAATATATAACAGCATGGAGACAGGCTACAGGTGACAGGCCGGTGGGTATCTGCGGCCCTATCGGACCGACGGAGCAGCTTCCACTTGTTGCCCGGATGGTTAACGAACTGCAGATCAGCCTTGGAGATGCCCATTTCTGGGGTATGGACGAATGGTATGTAAACGGGAGGGAGCTGGATGCCTCACATCCACTCTCGTTTGAGAAGGCTGACAGGGACCTCTGCTTCAACCGCATAGAGAAAAAATACAGGATGCCCGATTCCAATCTTCATTTTCCCAAGGCAGATACAAGGGATTACATCCGCAGCTGGGAAAGCGGGATACATTGTGCAGTCATGCAGGGAGGTCAGGGAGACACGAAACACTGGGCCTTCAATGATCCGTTCAGGAGAGACGGTAAATACAAGGATGCTCCACCTTCCCCGGAGGAGTTCAGGAAACTGACGGCACGTGTTGTGGATCTGCATCCCGTAACCTGTATGCAGAACGCGCGCACAAGCTCGGGAGGTGTTGTGACTGGCATTCCTGTACAGGCTCTCACCGTAGGTCCTGTACAGACCTGGATGGCGGAAAAAGTATCCATCTGGCATGCGGGAACGCACGATAATGCTTTCGGGCAACGGCTTACGGCCCTGATGATCGGGAAGAAAATAATGGACAGTGCAGTCCCCATGTCGCTGCTTGCCGATCATCCGAATGTTCAGTTCAATTATTACAGGGGCGGACTTGGCGTATGTGAAACAGAAATGCATTGAACACCACACCTGGAAAAATTAAAAATCAATCCTAAAATCAAAATAAGATGGAAAAAAATCAGGAAGTGCTTTTTACCGGATCAGATACCGAAGGCGGTATAACCTCCGGGTATCAGATGAACGACGGAGTTCCACTTAAAGTTCCATATTCATTCTTCGGATCAATTTATGACGAGGAAGAGGAAAGGGCTGTAAAAATTGCCATGGCACAGGAATCACAGACCATGGGCCCGCAGGTAACACTGTTTCAGCAGGAATTTGCGAAATTATTCGAGGTCAGGCATGCGATGGCCGCAAGCAACTGTACAACCGCCATGCATGCAGCGACCCAGGCATTCGGAATCGGGGCAGGCGATGAGGTTATCGTGACTCCCAATACATTCATTGCCACATCCCTGGTCATATTGAAGGAGGGGGCAAAACCTGTCTATGCCGATATCGATCCGAGGACATTCAATATCGACCCTGCACAGATCGAGGATAAGATCACACCCAGGACCAAGGCGATCTATGTTGTGCATTATGCGGGCCAGATGTGCGATATGGATCCTATAATGGCGATAGCCAGGAAGCATAAGCTTTTTGTTCTCGAGGACTGTGCCCATGCAGTGGGATCGAAATACAAAGGCCGTCCGGCAGGGAGCATCGGAGATGTTGGCTGTTTCAGCTTTCACTCCCTGAAGAATATTACGACTCTGGGTGAGGGTGGAATGATAACAACGAATAATGATGATCTCGCCGATAAGCTGCAGCGAATGAGGGTAATGAGCATCACACACTGGGATCCTGCCCGGACGAAGTTTGAATTCGGAGGCTACAGTATGGAAAAGAAGGGTGTGAAGGACTACTGGCTCCCGTCCCATTTCGATGTTATAGACGACAATGGCAAATGGGGCTGTAACTACAGGATGAATGAATCACAGGCAGCTGTAGGAAGGGCCCAGCTGAGAAAGATAGACATGCTTATTGGCAGAAGAAGGGAGAACAGCCATTATCTGAATGAAGGAATAAAGAAGATAAAAGGTGTACGGGCCGTTTATGAGGATCCCAACTGCCATCATTCCTTCCATCTGTACACGATTCTTATCAAGCCTGATGAGCTTGGAGCTTCGAGAGACGATTTCATGCGTGTGCTATACCAGGAGGAAGGGATCCAGGGCATTCAGCATTATCAGCCCAACTATCACTTCACAGGTCTGAAGAATTTGTATCACTATCCCGATAAGCTTTGTCCGAATGCAGAGAGCTTTTTCTATAATGAGCACACATGCCTTCCAATGAATCCAAGGCTGACAAGGACCGATCTGGATATGATTATTGAAGGTGTAAGAAATGCGGCGGATAAAGTAAGAAAGTAAAGCTGTATGAAGAAAGAGGACCTGTTCCGCTATATTGGCAATAATGCCCAGCTCGGCGGCAGCCGGCATTATATCCTGTCAGATGGCCGTGGCCGCGATATGAGGGCCGTAGATATAAATACGGGCTCGGGGTTAACGTACACGGTCCTTCCTGACAGGGGGATGGATATTTCGCTGGCTTCTTTTCTCGGACATAATCTCGTCTATATCTCCTATAACGGAGAGACTCATCCTGCCTTCTACGAACCGCATGGTTTCGGTTGGCTCAGTACTTTTGCCGGGGGTTTGCTCACCACCTGCGGGCTCACATATCTTGGCGCTCCGGTAAAAGATGGCGATGAAGAGCTGGGGCTGCACGGGAGATACTCGACGATCCCGGCACGACAGGTAGCTGATCTCTCGGATTGGACTGGGGAGGATTATAATATCAGGCTGAGAGGCATCATAGAGGAGGGCCGGATCTTCGGCACTAAACTGCGTCTTGAAAGGGAGATCTCTTCCGTCAGGGGCCGGAATGCAATCACGATAAAGGATATTGTCACAAATGCCGGCTACAAATCCAGCCCTTACACTATCCTTTATCACATGAATTTCGGCTATCCCATGCTTTCCGAATCTTCCGAACTTGAAATAACGCCTGAGAAAACGGTACCTGCCACGCGGTTTGCCGAAGAAGGACTGAATGATTTCAGGCGTTTCATAAAGCCCACTGCAGATATCGGGGAGCAGGTTTACTTTCATTCAATGAAAGGTGACAGTAATGGGAGGGCTCATGTCTCTCTCCTGAACAGGAGCATCGGCATTTCAGTGACTATAAGCTTTAATACGGATCAGCTACCCTACCTGACAGAGTGGAAAATGATGGGAATGGGTGATTATGTTCTCGGGCTCGAGCCTTGTAACGTCCCTGCAAGGGACAGGGTGGCACTGAAGAAGGATAGCCTTCTCCCCTGGCTTGATCCCGGGGAGAGCGTTACAAATATTGTAGAAGTGGAGCTTGCCATTTTATAATCAGAAGGGTTTTTAAGCCGGCTTATCGGCTGATATATTCTTCTGGCCACACCTTATTGTCAAACTTTTGGTATATTAGCGCATATCCGGTGATAATCCAACGAGATTAATCTTATCCGTCAAAGAATTATGGCAATAACCAGACGACAGTTTGTACAGTCATCGCTGCTTGCAGGGGCAGGATTGATGCTTGGGAAGGGGAAAAACAGCCTCAGCGGGTCCGGCTCAGCTCTTTTCGGGATCCATCCTTTTATACTGCAAAATCCTGATGCGGTTTTCATTATGAGAACGAACGTTGACAGGAAGACCAATGGCGCGGCAATAAAATCTGCCGGTCTCGGGTTTGGGCGTTCCGTGTTTGCACTTACCGACAACCCGGCTGAAGGTGTTCCGCTTACCCACAGGATAGTGATCAAACCGAATCTCACCTGCCGTCAGCGGGGACGCGATATTTATACGGTTGAAAATTCAATGGGGATAGTAACTGATGCCTGTTTCGTTGAAGGAATAATTGAAAGCATGAAAGAACTGGGCCTTGACGCCGGCCAGTTTTATATCCGCGAGGTAAACTGCCCTGATGATCTTGCCGACGGAGGATACCTCGACATGGCTCAGCGCACCGGGATAGACCTGCAGTGCATCGATACACCGGCAGGCATTCTTTCACCCGACAAAATTCAATGGATCGATGTGCCGGATGGCATCTGGTTCAGGAAAATACCCTATCTGTGGCCTGTCAATGCCCCGGATACATTTCTTCTGAACATAGCAAAATTCAAGACCCATGGAATGGGTCTCACCCTCTGTGCAAAGAATCTGCAGGGGACGAATGCGATGAATTACCAGGCTCATTGCACATCATATGGCGAAAACATGTCAGGCGTCGATCCCGCTCATCTCAACCCCATGGCCAGCGAACAGATCCTTGCAAATTATACAAGGCATTCGGAGGCGGGCATACCCCGGTGGAAGAGGCCGGGTGTTGACGGGGGGCTCTGGCAGGAAACCTGGGCGACCCGGTGCCTCGATAATAATTCGGTAACCTTTGCAGGCCTGCACATTATCGAGGGCATCTATGGGAGGGACGGTAATTTCCTTGACGGGCCAAATCCCCAGAACCTTGCCACAGATTATATGACCAACTATATCATCTTCGGAAGGAACCAGTTCCATACAGATATTGTCGGTCACTATCTCGCCGGACACGAACCGGGCAATTTCGGGCTTTTTCACCTTGCCCGGGAGCGGGGAATGATCAGCACTTTCAACCCGATGGAAATTCCTGTTTATTCATGGGATACTGCAAAGGGCTATTCAGCCGTTAGCCTTGCCTCCTTAACCAGGTATCCTCTTAAAACCTATTACCTCAGGCGCGATTATGCCGGGCAGAGTGAGCCTTACTGGCACCTTGTCAATGAACCATATTACTATAATGTCACAGGTATTGATACAGTTGTGGCCAACACTGAAAACTTCACCCTCAGTCAAAACTTCCCGAACCCGGTCACCAGCTCGACATCACTTTCATTTCATATTCCGGCAGGCGGCTACGTCAGAATGGAGATCCTTGGAAGCACCGGACAGGTGATAGAGACCCTTCTAAATGAAAAAATGCTTTCGGGAGATCATACTGTGACATGGAACAGCAGGATGCATCAGCCGGGAATTTACATTTGCAGGTTAAACTACCATGGCTCCGTAAGAACAGGAAAGATATTGGTAATAAATTGATTATTGAATTTTCCGATCAGACCGGGGATGCAGTGGAAAAATTTCAAAGTGTCGCAAAATAAACTATAAGGATAATTATCAAATTTAAGAATATGAAAAAATCTTATTTCACAACTTCCTGCGGCAGTTTATTATACACTGCCGTCGTAGCCATGCTCACAACACTTCTGCTACTTTTGTCATCCTGCGGCCACGAATCAGGGAACAGCGTCAGCTCGACACTCCGTATAGGTCTGGCTGAAGTCAATTATACCCCCGATGTAGGACTCGATCTTGTAGGAAATTACCGCGGCGACGATTATGCATCGCGGGGTGTACACGATTCCCTTTATGCCAAGGCCCTTGTTGCTGCTGATAATAAAGGAATGAAAGTTGCAATCCTCTCGATCGACATCTGTCTTTTGCCCAGGGAGCCGGTTGAATTCATGAGAAGCTATATAGCATCAAAAACCGATATCAGGCCTGAAAATGTGATGATTATGGCTACTCATACCCACAGTGGCCCCCCCTCCGACCTTTCTGCGCCGAAAGCGAAGGAATATCTGACCCGTGCTGCGGGAGCCGTACTTGCAGCAAATGCGAACCTCAGGCCAACTGTAATATCTGTCGGCCGCAGCACTGAGAGCAGGATCTCTCACAATAGAAGGCTCAGATGCAAGGATGGCACGACTCATATGTGCTGGGAGAAATTTGAACCTGGTTACGTCATCGAACCATGGGGATCAATCGACCCCGAGGTCATAACACTCTCCTTCAACCAGGAGGGCAGGCAAACCGGAGTCCTGGTGAATTTCGGATGCCATGCGACCACCCTTACCGGGAATAACTGGCTATATACGGCAGACTATCCCGGATACCTGGCCGAAGCTATCAAGAGAGTCGAAGGAAAGGATTTCAAATCGATATTCTGCAACGGATGTTGCGGCAATGTTACACAGGTTGACTACAGGATAGGATTCCCGTCGACATTCCAGGAATGCCAGAGGATTGGCTATATACTCGCCGTTTCTGCATTGGAAGCCATGAAAAATGCCACACCTGTTGCGACGGACAGGATTGCGGTTTCAAAGGAAATGGTACCGCTCAGCAGGATCGACATATCGGACGAACAACTGGAGTGGGCTAAGAAACTGATGATAAAAGTCGAAAAAGAGGGCATGCCACCGATACAGGCTGATGGAATGCCGGACGCTTACTATGCAAAGGAATGGATAGAGATGAGAAAGAATCAGGATATTACCGACAGTGTTGAAGTTATGGTAGTGAGGATCGGGGACATAGCTTTTGCAGGGCTGCCTGGTGAAATATTCAACGAATTCGGCAAGGACATCAAGGCAAAATCGCCATGCAGGAACACTATAGTTACCGGCCTGACGAATGATGAAAGAGCCTATTTCCCCACTAAAGTTTCGTTCACACAGGGACCCGCCGGCTTTACCCCATACATAACCGGCTATGAAACGACGCCAGGATCAACGCTGTATGAGATTGGCTCCGGGGAGAAGCTTGCCCAGTCGGCAGTAGATCAGCTGAACAGGCTATTCAGGTAACCGGCTGCTTTTACAAACATGCGAAGAAAACAATCTTAAAATAAACCTTATACAAGATATGTCGGATAAACTTGCAATTCATGGCGGCCCCAGGGCTGTTACAAGCCAGAAAACCGGCTGGCCCAATTTCGATGAAAAAGCTATCAGGGCTGTCGAAGATGTCCTCCGCTCAGGGAAGGTGAATTACTGGACCGGTCCCAGGGGTATGGAATTTGAAAAGAGATTTGCAGAATGGCAGGGGAGCAAATACGCCATTTCAGTGGCTACGGGGACCGCTGCCCTGCATGTGGCCCTCACTGCGATGGGTATCGGTCCGGGCGATGAGGTAATTGTTCCCAGCTATACTTTCATAGCCTCAAGTTTTTCAATTGTTCAGGCAGGTGCTATTCCACGTTTTGCCGATGTGAATCTCGATGATCACTGCATCAGCACAGAATCGGCCGAAAAGCTTGTCACACAGAGGACGAAGGCGATCATGCCAGTTCATCTTTACGGCAACGTTTGCGATATGGACAAGATAAATGCCTTCGCAAAAAAACACGGTCTCTTCGTACTTGAAGACAATGCTGAAGCCTTCGGCGGATACTACAAAGGGAAGAAAACCGGTACTATCGGCGACATGGCCGGCTGCAGCTTCTGCCAGAACAAAACCTTTACCACCGGAGGCGAGGGAGGCATGGTTACAACTGATAATGAGGAGTATGCCTGGATAGCAAGGAGCTTCCGTGATCATGGGTACGATGTCAGGCAAAGGCTCAGCCTCCTGGAACTGGAACAGAAGCTGCCCTATATTCACAATATTGTCGGGTGGAATTACAGGATGACAGAGATGCAGTCTGCCATCGGCCTGGCCGAGCTCGACAGGATGGATAGCTGGAACATGCCCAACAGGAGGCGTAACGCGAAGATCATTATTGATAAGATCAGGGATCTTCCCCAGATAATCAATATGCCGGTTGACAGCCCCGACAGAAGGAACGGATGGTATGTAATGGCATTCTCTCTCGATATTGATAATATGAACTGCAATATCAAGGAGTTCGCCGATGCTGCTGTTGCTGAAGGGGCCGCAGTCTGGAAAGTATTCTGGCCCCAGTGCCATGTGGAGCAGGCTTATCAGAAGCATAATTCATTTGGGAAGAGCGGCTTCCCGTTCACATCAAAGGAGTATACCGATCCCCGAAGTGCCGATTACACAAGCGTAGAAGTTCCGAATGCAAGATGGCATGAGGAGCACACATTCACCTGCTTTGCTTTCCCTACCTACACTGAGGAAAATTGCGAACAGATAGGAGATGCACTCAGAAAAGTAATTCTTGCCTTCTCAAAATAACGATATGAAAAATTTAATTATTAAAATCAGTCTAATGGCATTCATTGCCGTTATTTATTCATTTACAAGTAAATCAACAATGAAAAAAGAGTCAGTTTACAATGTTGCGAGGCTTAAGGAGCCTATGAAGATCGATGCAGTATGGGACAAGCCTCAGTGGAAAAATATTGCTCCCGTGGATATAACAAACTATATGGGAACAATACCCCCGTTTAAACCTGTGGCCCAGGCAAAGATGATGTATGATGATAATAACCTTTATGTTATATTTCATGTAAGCGACCGCTACGTAAGGTGTATCACAAATGAGATTAACGGGCCGGTATGGGAAGACGGCGCAGTCGAGTTCTTTTTTGCCCCGGATGAGAAAAAACCCCTGCTATATTTCAACCTGGAAACCAATTGCGGCGGTACCCCGCTGATGCATTTCAATCTTGTGCCGAGAAAAGAGTCAAAGCAGCTTTCAAAGGAAGACATAAAGATGATAGAAATGGCACATACCCTTCCTCAGATTATTGATCCCGAGATAAAAGAACCTGTAACCTGGACGCTCGAATACAGGATCCCTATTTCAATGCTCGAAAAATATGCCACTGTGACACCTCCTGCAAAAGGTGTCGAATGGAGGGCCAACTTTTATAAAATTGCCGAGAACAGCTCTAATCCGCATTACATTACATGGTCCGTGGTGGAAGCTGAAAAACCCGATTTTCACAGGCCTGAGTTCTTCGGCAGGCTCATTTTCCAATAACCCGAATCAGCATGACCGGAGATCCCCCAGGGCCGTCTGATGCAACCAGACCTCCTTCTCCCGGGCTCAGGCGTGTTCTCGGCCTCTGGGACCTTATCTTCTATGGGATAGTCCTGATACAACCCATAGCAGCCATAGGTCTTTTCGGGATCGCATCCAGGGAATCCGGGGGCCATATGGTGACTACGCTTCTTATAGCCATGGTCGGGATGATGCTTACGGCCATCAGCTATGGAAGGATGGCCTCGACATTTCCATCTGCCGGCTCTGCATACACGTATGTTGGAAAAGGGCTGAATGTTCACCTGGGGTTTCTGGCAGGCTGGGTGATGTTTCTCGATTACCTTATTATACCTGTAATAAACACAGTATACGGGGCCCTGACACTGCAGAGGCTGATACCATCGGTACCATTTTTTGCCTGGGTTGCAATATTCATATCGCTTGTCACCTTGCTTAACCTCAGGGGCGTAAGATCGACAGCCTGGTCGAATGAGATCCTGCTTGTAATAATGACAGTAGTGATATCCGTTTTTATTGTCCTTGCCATTCGCTACATCTTCAATGCCCAGGGCTGGAAGGGGCTCCTTTCCTACAAGCCTTTCTATAATCCGGAAACATTCAGGCTGGGGGCTGTAATGACCGCCACATCATTTGCAGCCCTAACCTACATCGGATTCGACGGTGTAACCACCCTGGCAGAGGAGGTTAAAAATCCGAAAAGGAATCTGTTGCTTGCTCCTGCCCTTGTATGCCTGTTTACCGGACTCTTCAGCGGACTGCAGATCTATCTTGCCCAGCAGGTCTGGCCTGATTACAATTCCTTTCCCAATATCGAAACCGCCTTTTTTGATGTCTCAGCCAGGGTTGGAGGAATGCTTCTGTTCAACGCAATCGCGATCGTTCTTTGCATAGCCTGCCTGGGGAGCCTGCTGGCAGGGCAGGCAGGTGCTGCCCGGCTGCTCTATGCAATGGGAAGGGACGGCGTATTGCCGGGAAGGTTATTTTCCCACCTCAACAAAAAAACAGCCATCCCCGATTACAACCTTTTGCTGACAGGAGGACTCACAGTTGTCATATCTCTTATTATCAGCTATCAGGGCGCTGCGGAATTGCTGAACTTCGGAGCTTTCCTTGGCTTCATGGGGGTGAATGCTGCAGCTCTCAGAAAATTCTACTTCCTCCGTCCTCCCGGAGAAAAACGGAGAGTCCTGGCTGATCTTGGAATACCTTTGCTGGGTTTCATTGTCTGTCTTGTGATCTGGCTGAGCCTCCCCTCGCCGGCAAAAATTGTCGGAACAATATGGCTCCTGGCAGGGATTTTATTTCTCGTTATAAAGACAAGGGGATTAAGAAATAAGCCGGTCGAATTTGATTTTAAAGATCTATGATAAGAAATTGTCATAGGTCCCGGGTAGTACAGGATTTCGCTGCCCTGATAATCCATTTGCCGCATTCAGGTATTTACTAAGGCTTATGGTGTCATTCGGACACAAAGTCAACTGACTTCCGGACTGAGAAATGTCAGGTTCAATATAATCAGATTGTGATTAAGTGTCTTTTAAACAAAAAATTTCCTAATTTTAATCCCGATGTCGCATCTGATTATCCGAGCCTTCTATGAGTTTATATAAAAAGCAAATAATGACCGGATTACAGCTTGCGAAAAAGATGTATTTGCAAAGACCCATTTCACAGAATCCGGAGCTGGCTGAATGTCCGCAGTTGACGGATGGCTGCAGTTCCCCTGTCGACAAGGCATTTGAACTAAAAGGTGCGGGTATGACTATTATCCAGAAATGTTGGCATTTTAGCGACCAATAAATCACAGAATGAAGATAGTATTTCCTGTCAAATCAATAAATTATTTATTATGAAAAAAAGCACCCTCTCAATTCTTGCCACCGTTGTTTTAATAACGGCTGTGGTCGTGTCATGCTCGAAATCGACGCCCCCGCCAACGGCAGAAATAACTGCCACCATTGACGGTTATACCGTGACTTTCAATTCGACTGTGACGAATGTTGACTCCTATTCCTGGAATTTCGGCGACGGGGAAACCAGCATCGAAGCAAATCCGGTACATTTATATGGCATGTCAGGCAGCTATGATGTCACCCTTGATGTAAGAGGCGGCGGTGGTGAGGCTACAGCAACCAAATCAATTACAATTGCCCCATCATTAATGGAGATGCTCACGGGCGGAGAAGCTGCAGTCAACGGGAAAACGTGGATTCTGAGTGAGGCCATAGTTACCGATGTTGATGGCATCGGCCCCATCACGAGTGCCATGCCAATAACCATGCAGCTCTTTGATGGGTTCCTCGGTAGTTATGGGCTTGGAGATGAATATGATAATGAATTTACATTTTATTCCAACGGACATTATGCCATTAACCCTGTTAACGGTAATGTTCTTGCAGGTGCAGTGTTTGGTACCTACATGGGGACCTTGCAGGGTGAACAGGCATATGATATAGGAATGTGCGCGGCCATGTTTGATCCTCTCTCTTCTGCAACCTTTGATATTCACAATACAGACCTGACTGTCGATGCCATCACTGACCCAGCTACGACTGACATACCTCCTGAACATGGGAACGTAACCTTTACAGGGAAAACATGGATATCGCTCTCTGAGGGAGCCTATTTTGGAATTTTGGATTTTCCGGTCACGGCAAAATTTATTATCAAGGAGATCACCCCGACCAAACTGAGCGTTGCCCTCTTCAACTGCAATTACAATCTGGGGGAAGATCCTGAAATGAATATGCTGCCTACAAACCTTATTCATCTGACATATATACCAAAAACCACGAGGTAAATAGCTACGGAGCAAAAAGGCAGGTTAATCCTGCCGCTTACCTTTAAACTGTTTGTTTTATTTAAATTCATTAATATTTTAATGAATTATATTAATATTACAAAGAGGGTGAGCTATATCAGCCCGGTACGAAAAAACTTCTCAAATGAAAAAATACTTAACCATCCTGATTCTCTTGCTGCTCGTGCCGGAAGGATGCAGGAACTCATCCCTAAACAGAGGTGAAGATCTGATCAGATCGACCGGAAATCCTGTCTCCGTGGCAGGTACACGGTTCATCGACAGCTTTGGCCGGCAGGTAATCCTCAGCGGTCTGAATAAGGTCAATAAGAACCAGTCGATGAATTATACCGATGCCGACTCCCTGGGATCATATGAACAGTTAAGCAAATGGGGGTTCAACATAATACGCCTGGGCATCATTTGGGATGGGGTCGAACCTGAGCCTGGAAAATTTGATGAGAAATATCTCGATAAGATTGAGGAACGGGTGAAATGGGCTGCCATGAACGGCATCTATGTCCTGCTCGATATGCACCAGGATCTTTACAGCGTAGCCTACAGCGACGGGGCACCACTATGGGCAACATTGACCGATAACCAGCCGCATGTGAAGGGAGAGATCTGGAGCGATTCATATTTATTGAGTCCAGCCGTCCAAAAAGCCTTCGATAATTTCTGGGCCAATAAGCCGGCACCCGATGGCATCGGATTGCAGGATCACTATGCCTCTATGTGGAAACATGTAGCCTCAAGGTTCGCCAACAACAAAAACGTGATAGGATATGATGTTATGAATGAGCCGTTTAATGGCACACAAGGAACATATATCCTTCCCCGGATCTTGACCGAATATGCCAGGCTCTATGCGGAAGAAACAGGCAAAGTATTGTCACAGAATGAGTTAATGGCAATGTGGTCAGAGGAGGCAAGCCGGTTTGAAGCTCTTTCCCGGATCCAGGATGCTGATAAATATTCGAGGGTTCTTGATGTGGCCGCCGATTTAAGCCAGCAGTTCGAAAAGAATACTCTCCAGCCGATGTACCAGAAGGTGGGTGATGCCATACGTTCTGCTGATACCGCCCATATACTCTTCCTGGAGCATGCATATTTTGGAAACACAGGCATCCGTAGTGCCATTGAGCCTGTTAAAGATAAATACGGGAAGAATGATCCTCTTGTCGCCTACGGAGCACATGGCTATGACCTTCTTGTAGACACAAAAAATTACGACAGCCAGAGCAATTCAAGGGTTAGCCTCATCTTTTCAAGGATTGACGAAACTTCGAAGCGGATAAATGTTCCGGTGCTTGTAGGTGAATGGGGCGCCTTTTCGGGAAATTCCCGACCGATGGCATCTGCAGCCATTCTCATCACCGGATTATTTGGGCAGTATGGCTTCAGCAATACCTACTGGGCCTATTATGACGGAATCAATAAAAACCTCTATTTCAACTCAGCAATTATAAGACCCTATCCACAGTTTACAGGCGGCACCCTGAACAGGTACGGATACGACAATGAGACAGGGTTGTTCAGCTGTTCCTGGGAAGAATCACCGAATGTAAAAGCACCAACGGTTATTTATATCCCCGATATTGAAAGCCTGTCAGGGAAAAGCATTACCCTGGTCCCGGAGGGCAGCAATACTGTTATTCAGTCTATTAAAAACAGCAAAGCTGGTTATCTGATAATTCCTGTAACTGGCAAATCCCTCGGCCGTACTATCGAGTTCAGGATCAGGGATGGTCAGCATTCAGAATCAGCTGGCAGCAAAAAAAACAAATAAGGATTTTACTTATGTTCTGGATCTGGATCTATATTTATCAACTTATAAACCTTAAAGCTTTATTGTCATGAAAAAAGTTCTTTTCATTATCATCCTTCTCGGTATCATCTTCCCAATGGCAAAATCTGCAAATGCAGGGAACAGTGCCGTAATAGGATCATGGAAATGTGCTGTAGTGGATGTACCCAATGAGTACAGCAACAGCATTATAACCCTCCTTGAAAAAGAAGGCAATCTGGTTGGGACTGTTAAGTTCGATTCCGGGGTAGAGGTCAGCATAAGCACAATTAAATTCACGAACGGCCAGCTTGTCCTTTCTCTTTATGTTGAGGGCTATTCAATAACGGTCGACGGAAAAGTTGCAGGTTCCAAAATCACAGGCACAGTCGATACCCCCGACGGGAAGGTTAATTTCACTGCAACAAAAGCTGCAAATAAGGATAAATAACAGTGCAGGTGGCTGTTGAGATGTAATTTCTGAAAATAAACTGCAAAGAGTATATTAGTGGCAAAGCTTGATAGACGCACTGGTAATCTGATACAAATTTCAATAATCACAGGATGAAAGAAAACAGGCGGGGTTTTATAAGAAAAGTTTCCCTGGCTACCGGAATGGTCGGACTGAAAAGTCTGAATGGGTCCCTGCTGAATTTAGCTGAGGCCGATCCCGGTGAAAAGATAAAGGTTTCCAATCAGAATAAACCTCTGGCAATTGCAATGTGGGACTTCAGTTGGATCCTGAGGCATCACAGATATGGTGAATTTGAAAATTGGGACGCTGTTCTCGAAGGGCTGGCAGAAAGGGGTTACAATGCTGTAAGGATAGACGCAATGCCCCAGTTCGTGGCTGCCGATACAGGGGGACAGGCCGAAATGGAGTTCAGGAGCATCAAAGATGGATGGAAACCTTCCCTGTGGGGTAATGATTTTACAATGAGCTTTCGTCCCCGTGAGGCACTGCTGGATTTCCTGCCCAGGTGCAAAAAATCAGGAATAAAGGTTGGTCTTGCTACATGGTTTATGAGGCATGGCACGGAGCGAAGGGATATCTTTCTGGAGAAAGGCGGCCTCCTCAGGGCCTGGGACGAAACACTCTCTTTCCTGGACGCCAATGACCTTCTTGATAATATAATTTATGTCGACCTGCTGAATGAGTATCCCAATTGGCATGGATATGACTGGCTGAAAAAAAATCTGAATGAGCTCTCCGGCCAGTATAAGCTGAAAACTGATAATCCTGATGCTAACCTGCCCGGACCGGCCATAGCTGATGGAGGCAACGCCTTACAGCAGAAGTCTTACAATGAATTCATCACTAATCTTATAGAAACCCTGAAAACAAAATACCCCGGACTTGACATGTATGCCTCTCTCGATTCCTCAATGGACCTGAGGAACATAAACCTCACCTCCTTCAGTGCTATCGATTATCATATCTGGTTTGCTCACTCAGGAACCATTCCAGGTTTGAGGGAGATAGATAAAATTGATCAGACTCTCGATTACAGGAAGGTATATGCAGGATTAACTGATTACTGGAAAGAGAATAAGCAGTCTCTTGTGAGCTGGATGAAGGACCGCCTCGATAATATATCATCCGTTGCAGCTGCTCATAAAATTGTGTGCGGCAATACGGAAGGCTGGGGACCCATCTCCTGGTTTGATCATCCGGAACTGGACTGGAAGTGGGTAAAGGAGAGCGGTGCAATCTGTGCTGAACTTGCTAAGGGACATGACAATTACAAGTTCATATGCACCTCAAATTTTACCCATCCCCAGTTCAGGGGCCTATGGGAGGACATCAAATGGCATCGGGCAATTACCTCCGGGATAAAAGCCTGATAAAATCCTTTTGAAAGGCATTCTATACATCCTGTTTCTGATACAATTAACATGGTAAAGATTCCTCATCCCGATGTTTCGGGATTCGGAATGACACCCTTTCCTCTTTTCACAACAATGACCTGTCATCCCGGGCAAAGCGGGGGATCTTAATCACGCGGCTGAAAATCACTTAATGATTATTCTCAGTTCCCGGAAGCGGGCAAAGCGGGGGATCCTAATCGTGCTGACGCAAACCCTAAAGGAATATTTTCAATTCCCTGAAGCGATCATATCAAGTGATCAATTTCTCACTTCAGAACAACACGGGAGGACACTCTGTGTCATCTATCGGGCCTCAGTGCATCACCGTGGTAAAAAAAATTGTAACTTGAACCACGTTTTTTTTTAAAACTTTATAACATGAAAACAGGTTTAAAGATCATTGCACTGGTTACAATTCTCATATTATCTATTCCATTATCCGGACAGATAAGGTTGCCCGCAGTAATAGGCGACAATATGGTATTACAGCGAAACAGCGAAGTTGCCGTCTGGGGTTGGGGCGACCCTGGTACCGTGATCATGGTTTCCGGCAGCTGGAACGGTGACACGGTAAAGACCATGATCTCTAACCAGGCAAGATGGTCAGTAAAGCTGAAGACCCCCTCTGCGGGAGGGCCCTTCACAGTTTCCCTAAAGGGCAGTGAGCTTGTGGTTTTAAAGAATGTGATGATCGGGGAGGTTTGGGTTTGTTCTGGTCAGTCAAATATGGAGTGGAGTGCAGATTCAAAGATCATCAATACGGAAGAGGAGGTAAAAAATGCCAACTACCCAAATATCAGGCTGTTTCATATTAAGAAACTTGGAAGCGAAACCACACAGGACAATTGTTTTGCAAAATGGGAGCCATGCACTCCCGAAACGATGCATTCCTTCAGCGCAATAGGATATTTCTTCGGAAGAGATCTCCAGCAGGAGCTCAATGTACCAATCGGGATAATAGAGGCAGCGTGGGGAGGTACGCCGGCCGAGGTTTGGGTAAGAAAAGAGCTTGTCGATTCGGATCCGCTGCTTAAATCATGCTCTGATAAGCTCGGTACATTTGACTGGTGGCCAACAAAGCCCGGGGTTGTATATAATGGAATGATAGCACCTGTAATACCCTACAGGATTGCAGGTGCCATATGGTACCAGGGAGAAAGCAATGCCGACAATCCTGAAAGCTACGGTAAGCTGTTCAGAACACTTATCGGCAGCTGGCGGCAGGATTTTGGCAATGAATTCCCCTTCTACTACGTTCAGATAGCTCCCTATACATATGGGAAGGAAACAAGGGCACCGCTGATAAGGGAAATGCAGATGCAGACAATGGAACTTCCTAAAACGGGGATGGTTGTTGTTTCCGACCTTGTTGACAATGTGAAGGATATTCATCCGAAAAACAAGCAGGATGTTGGCAAAAGGCTTGCCGGCTGGGCCCTGGCCGAAACATATGGCATAAAAGGGCTGGAGTACCGTAGTCCGCTTTTTGAGTCCATGAAAGCGGAAAAAAACAAAATCCGCATATCTTTCCTGAATGTAAGCAAGAGTTTAAAATGCAGCGGTACTGGGATAACGGGGTTTGAAATTGCGGGGAGCGACCAGGTATTCAGGCCGGCAAAGGCAAAGATAGACGGGAACAGTGTTATAATATCGTCAAAGGAGGTAAAGAATCCCACAGCAGTAAGGTATCAATTTTCAAACGATGCGATCGGCAACCTCTTCAGCACAGAAGGACTGCCTGTTGCGCCATTCAGGACAGATGACTGGAAATTTTAGATTTTTAAAAAACTAATAAATATATTTGTCCGTATTAAGTATACCGGATGGCCAGGCAGCTGTCGTATAATTGACCTTCTCCTGATATAAAAAGTTTAGAATGAAATATGTTATAAATAAATATCCTCTGCAGCAACTTACAGCGGGGAGAGTATTTCTATGGCTTTTTATTTTTATTCTGTTTCTGCCGGCCTGCACGAGGAAGGGTTCAAATGAAGCAACTCAACCATCATACGGCGATAATTCACACCTGTTTACGCTTCTTTCACCACAGTCAACCGGTGTCGATTTTGCAAATAATGTAGTGGACGGAGAGAAATTTAACATATTTACCTACAGGAACTATTATAACGGGGCCGGAGTGGCTATCGGCGACATAAATAATGATTCACTTCCCGATATCTATTTTACCTCCAACCAGGGTAAGAACAGGCTCTATCTCAACAAGGGCAATTTCGTATTTGAGGATATCACCAATAAAGCCGGAGTAGCTGGTAAGATGGCCTGGAGCGTTGGAGTGACAATGGCCGATGTGAATGGTGACGGACTCCTCGATATTTATGTCTGCAATGCCGGGGAAGTGGATCCGAAGGATAGGGAGAACGAACTATTCATAAATAACGGTGACCTCACATTCACCGAGCGTGCAAAGCAGTACAATCTCAATAATAACGGGCTTTCCATTCATGCCGCCTTTTTTGACTATGACATGGATGGTGATCTGGATTGCTATATTCTGAATAACTTCTTCACTAACCCGTCCAAAATTGAACTTTACAAAAAGGTAAGGGAGGGATCGCAGGTAGAGGGTGACAAGCTCATGAGGAATGACGGAGGTACTTTTACCGATGTCACCAGGGAAGCAGGCATTTTCAGCAGCGAAATTGGCTTCGGGAACGGGATTGCCGTAACCGATATAAACCACGACAATCTCCCTGATATCTATATCGCAAATGATTTCTGGGAACGGGATTATTTGTATATCAACAAGGGAGGAGGGAAATTTTCCGAGGAGCTCATCGACCGGCTTGACTACTGTTCAACCTCCAGCATGGGCGGAGACATCCAGGACATTAACAACGATGGCAACATGGATATCTTTACTACAGATATGCTGCCGGCAGATAATTACCGCATTCAGACGACAATAGCATTCGATCCATATCATCTTGAGGATCGGAAATACAGGGAAAACTTCCATTACCAGATATCTCAGAACTGCCTGCATCTCAATGACGGCTCAGGCCACTTTCGTGAGATAGGTCTTCTGGCCGGGGTAGCTGCCACCGACTGGAGCTGGGGTGCCCTGATTTTCGACTTCGAAAATGACGGGTATAAGGATATCTTCGTGAGCAATGGGATCATAAAGGATATAATGGACCGTGATTTTCTCGATTTCTATACAGATAAAGGTAAAGTCAGGAATTTTGTTGATGCAAAAGGTCGCTTCGATTACAGGGATTTTGTCCCTCTGATGCCTTCCAAACCGCTTAGCAATTATGCCTTTCACAACAATGGAACGCTTTTCTTTCAGAACAAGGCCGCTGAGCTTGGCCTTGCCACCCCTTCCTTCAGCAATGGAGCTGCTTACGGGGACCTCGACAACGATGGATACCCCGATCTCGTTATAAATAATGAAAATTCAACAAGCTTTATCTACAGGAATGAAGCCGGATCAAAAACAGGGAACCATTTCCTTAAAATACGTTTTGCCGGGCCGGCAGGTAATAATTTTGGCATTGGGTGCACGGTTGAAATAAAGGCCAACGGACAAAAAGAGGTACTGCAGAATTTCAATTCGAGGGGCTTCCAGAGCAGTACAGAACCGAATCTTATATTCGGATTGGGAAAGGCCGAAAAAGCAGAAGAACTAAAGGTAACATGGCCTGACGGAAAGGTGGAAAAACTAACTGGTATTATAGCAGATCAGTCACTTACACTTCATTATGACAAGGCAATACCCGGGACTACCGGGACCATACCTCCTGTTCCTCCCCTTTACGAAGAGGTAAGCAAGCTTGTAATACCGGGAGATGCCCGCCATGAGGAGAACAGGTACAACGATTTCAACCAGGAAATACTTCTCTCGAATATGCTGTCCACGGAGGGTCCGAGATTGATCATAGGCGATGTAAACAAGGACAGGCGCGATGACTTCATTCTACCGGGTGCTGCAGGAGATCCTGATAAATTGTTCATACAACAGCCTGATGGCACCTTTCTGTTCAGGGAAACACCTGCATTTTTAAAGGACAGGGGCTTCGAGAGTATCTGCGGAGTGCTTACAGACATCGATGGCGACGGTAATCCTGATCTTATGATAGGATCGGGAGGAAATGATGTCCATGTTGATCAGCTCCATTACATTGTCCGTGTCTATAAGAATGACGGCAATGGCAATTTCACCCCCGATCCGTACAGCATTCCACCCGTTATCGGCAATTTCTCAGTAATGGCTGCCCAGGATTTTGACAATGACGGAAAAAAGGAAATCTTTTTTGGAGCCCGTAATGTTCCGGGCAATTATGGCCTTCCGCCCCACAGTTATCTCCTTAAAATGACCAGGGAAGGCTGGAAGGATATTGCTCCCCCCTCTTTGGGCAACATAGGAATGGTAACCGATGCCGTTTGGGCCGATGCTGATTCCGACGGAGACAAGGACCTGATTGTGGTGGGCGACTGGATGCCTGTGCAGATATTCATGAACAATAAAGGCATTCTGAGCGACCCTGTTGTCATTCCGGGAAGCAGTGGCTGGTGGACAAGGATTAAAGCAGCCGACCTCGATAAAGACGGGCGTACCGATTTCATTCTTGGGAACTGGGGACTGAATACAAAGTTCAAGGCATCCGAATCAAAGCCAGTCACCATGTATGTGGGCGATTTCGACAATGATGGGATCAGCGAATTTATTGTCAACTGGTACCCCCCGCTTGACGACAAGTCTTACCCCTTTGTGCAGAGGCATGAACTTTTGGCCCAGATGCCGGGACTCCAGAAGATTATCCCTACATATAAGGCATACGGCAATATGACCTATGATTCTCTGTTCAGGCCTGAAACCAGGAAAAAAGCATTGAAGTATGAAGCAGATTACCTTCAGAGTGCAATATTATGGAATGAAGGTGGAAAATTTACCCTTTCTGCACTTCCTGTCGAGGCCCAGATTTCCCCGGTTTTCGGGATCGTTGCGGATGATCTTGACGGTGATGGAAAAACAGATATCTGGCTGGGGGGAAATTTCTATGCTGTCAAGCCTCAGGTAGGGCGTTATGATGCTAGCAAAGGGGTACTGTTAAAAGGCATGGGAAACAGGTCTTATGTATATCAGCCACAGTATCAGGATGGTTTTTGGGTGAAAGGTGAAGTAAGGGATGCAGAAATCATCGGTTCAGGAAAGTCTGGGAAAATTCTTGTTGCCCGTAACAACGACAAGGTACTTGTCTTTCAAAGGAGTATCAGGTAAAATGTCGTGAAAGAGGAGAAAGATACTGAAGAGTAAGTTTTAAAAAAATATGAGGCTGCCCCTTTCGGGACAGCCTCATTAATTATTGTCAGCTGACAATTTTATCAGTCTTATTCAGCACCGCCGTCCCACCATACTTTTGTGGTGATCTTATCGGGCAATGTTGCACCTGAATAATTCGGGTTGCCTGAAACCTCACTTGCCGGCAGGCGAAGTCTTACAGGGATTGTTCCATTTGTATCATTACCCGGGTAGTCGACTGCAACGAGGGCAGGATAACCTGTTCTTCTCCACTCTGACCAGGCTTCGTACCAGTTCAGGAAATGGCTGGCCCAGAGTTGATCTCCGATCATCTCGAGTGCAGGCTTGCTGCCATAAGGATACTGAGAAAGATAGGTGGCAACCTGGGCATCAGTTACTGCAAATGTCGCATCGTAGGCTACCCACATCTGCATAGCAGCCTTAACGCCAGCCTCATAGTGTGCCTGAGCAGTCCCCGGTACACTGCCGATTCCTCTCTCGATTGCCTCAGCCTGAAGCAATTCAGTTTCAGAATAGGTCATAATCCTGTAAGGATCATCAAGGTCCATAAGCTTAGGATTAATCTTCGAATAGGTTGCCTCTATATCGATCGCATGACCAAAAGCTGTATTGAGCATTGCCTGGTCAACTCCGTTCTGCAGGCCCTTCTGGTTGAGAGGATCTGTTCCACCTGCAATGGGTGTGAAAAGTGTCCCGGTAGGACTGGTACTACTGGCGACCCATGATCCGATACCACCGCAGAAGATCATTAATCTTGGATCATCATCGGAAGTAATTGTAGAGTCAGCACCCTTCAGCCAGTTTACCATTGTCCTGGCCATGTGTGAAGAGTTGCCTTGTCCGCCGTCACCTGGCATCATAGCGCGTGAGATACCGTTCTGGTTTGTCCACTGGCTTGGGCCGGTTGCCATGTCAACCCATACATTGTCGTCATTGCTTGCGAAAACACCGCCGGCAATTGCCTTGTTTACATAAGTTTCAGCCAGAGCAGCGTCTACATTTGAAACACGCATTGCCATTCTCAGCATAACAGAGTAGCCCCACTTTTTCCATTTGGCTACATCGCCACCGAAGATAAAATCAGCACCGGCGAAAGAACCATCAGTTGAAGTACCGATAGCAGCCGTAGCTTCATCCAACTCATTAAGGCAGCTTGTATAGATATCCTTCTGCTTGTCATACTTGGGATAGAAGATACCTTCAATTCCCTGGTTTGCTTCAGAATAAGGAACACTTCCATACATGTCTGTAAGTCTTGCGAAGTTGAAGGCACGGATGATCCTGGCAGCCTGACGGACATTGTCCCTGTCAGCTGACTGGTTTCCACCTTCTCCGGTCTGTTTGATAATTTCAGCAGTAGTTCTACCTACATCCTGCAGCCAGAACTGGAAAGGAGCATTGTTAACCTCAGGGTCGTTATCTATGTACTTGTCACCAGTGGCCAGAAGACCTGTGGTGGCTGTAGCGAGCTGTTGTGTAGCATGAGCGCACATACCGATATTGGTCCTCCAGTCGATATACCTGTTGTCTCCCCTCGAGCCGCCGCTTGCTATACCAAGTTCAGCAGCGGAAAGGAAATAGGCAACATCCATCTCGTTCACCGCATTCGGATTCAGGTTCAGATCATGCAAGGCAGTCGTATCACATCCGGTAGCCAGTATGATCGCCAGTAGTCCGCTTGGAATAAATTTAAATATATGTTTCATTTTATTCAGTTTTATTGGTTAAAAGGTTGCCTTGAGGTTGAATCCGAATGTACGGGTTGAAGGCAAGCCAAAGTAATCCAGACCCTGGGAGTTACTGCTTGAATATGATGCTTCAGGATCAATATTCGGCGTATTTTTATAGAGACATGCCAGGTTTCTGGCTACAAATGACAACTGAAGTCCTCTCAGCGGTGTTTTGCTTAAGTACTTGGTAGGTATTTCATAGCCGAAAGTAATCTGCCTGAGCTTTACGAAAGTTGCATTATAAACGAAATGAGCTTCATCGCGTTCGCCAACTGATCCCCAGTAGTTTTGAGCATCCTCAACATTAAGGGTACGGGTCTCCACACCGGTATATTTAATAGATCCGTCGGGGTTGGTGCCATCTTCGAATACTCCGGTGAGTTCAAGAGGAGTACTTCCCTCGCGTCCTATGAGCGATTCCTTTGTAAGACCTGCCTCGAGAAGCCTGACGTTTGTACCTGAGTAGATATCGCCACCGGCTTTGAAGTCGATCAGGAAACCAAGGTTGAAGTTCTTCCATGTAAAGCTGTTGTTAAGACCTCCTGTGAGATCAGCTACACCATTGCCGAGGATCTCGTACTGATCAGATTGTACAACTTCGCCTTTATCCGTGTAAATACGGTTGCCGGCAGCATCTTGTTTCTGCACCCATCCAGTGATCATACCGAAAGGATAGCCTACAATATGCTTGATAAATACTGTACGGGTCCTGGGTTCTTCAAGGATAAGCTCGGTGGCTCCGCCGCTGAGTTCAATTACCTTGTTCTTGTTCTTGGCAAGGTTAAGTGAGATATCCCATGTCAAAGGACCTTTAACAGGAGTGGCCGAGATAAGGAGTTCAATACCCTTGTTGCTCAGCTGACCGATGTTCATTGATGTCGTTCCGAATCCGGAAGCGATTGATACAGTTCCTGCGAGGATATCATCAGTTGTTTTCTGATTGTAGTAGGTAAAGTCAAACCCAAGTCTGTCCTGATAGAATCTCATTTCAGCACCGAATTCAAGCTCTGTTGACAAAGCTGGAACAAGGTTCGGGTTGGGAATATTGTCCCCATTGGAGAACGAACCCAGAGGATGGCCAAGGTGGCCCTGTGCAAACAGAGCATATGTATTGTTGCCGGCATAAGCATCCACGTTAGCGGTTGCAACCTGGCCCCATGCAGCCCTTAATTTACCAAAGCTGATAACCTGCGGGATATTTTTGAAAGCATCGGTGAATACAAAGCTGGCGCCCAATGAAGGATACAGCTTGCTGTTGTTGACAGGGTTGAGAACGGAAAACCAGTCGTTCCTTCCTGTTGCAGTAAGGTAAAGAAATCCACCGTAACTAACTTCAGCAGATCCGAAGAGCGAGTTGATCCCATGTGCGCTGTACCCATAACCAATTGTCTGGCTGCTTCCATTCAGAACGGAAGTGAAGAATGGAACATTGAATACGCTTCCATAATCGGCAATCGTCTCACTTTTTGAGGTCATCTTGTTACCACCGACGAAAGCATTGACATTTATTTTGCCGAATGCCTTGTCGAAGCCAAGTGTCCACTCCTGGTTGATTTCCCTTACCTGCTGGGTCTGTTCTGTAGCTGCGCCACCGCGCTGATAACCTGTTCCCTGCGGTACAAGTTCCTTATATTTCCTTGTGTAGTAGTCCATACCTACCCTGCCCTGGATATAAAGGAAGCTTGTGATATCGTACCTCAGTCTGCCTGAAGTAATGAAACGGTCGGTAATGTTTGTGTGAATGTACTGGTAAGCTGCCCACCATGGGTTCTGTCCCCACAGGTTTGTTGAATTCTGCAGTTCTTCACCAACGCCTTTGTTATCAACGGTTGTTACACCTTCAGGTATTGCGCCCAGTTTATTGGGATCGCCCTTCATATCGTTGACGTCATAGTTGTTTGGCATAAGCATCACTGCCTGGACTGCGTTTCCTGGTGAGTCGGAGACCATAGGCCTGTTCTTGCCTTCCTCATTGGAATACATTACCTTAGCATCGAATGTCAGCCTTTTTCCGTATTTGCCATTTGTTGTCAATGACATGTTTTTCCTGTTGAATCCTGTTTCCGGGATTACACCAGTACTTTTCAGGTCTGAAAATGAAAAACGGAAAGTCTGCTTATCGCTTCCGCCTGAAAAGGCGATCGAGTTGGTCCATGAACTTCCGGTATTGAAAAATGCGTCATAGTTGTGCTTGTCGCCAACATATGAATATGGCCTTGTAACGCCATCCCACATAATGTTCTGGGTGCCGTCAAGCTTTGCACCCCAGTTTGTTTGCCCGGAATTAAATGCCTGGATCTGCGATGTTGGTTTTGAACCAACACGCGGAGAAGTCGGATCAGTAGGAATACTGTTTGCCAGGTCGCCCTGTCCGTACTCATGCTGCAGGTCAAGATAGTTTATGACCTTTTCAAAAACGTAGTTGGAGTTGAACTCAACGCCAATACCTTTTCTTGAAGTTCCTTTTTTGGTTGTAATGTTGATAACACCATAACCACCCCTTGATCCGTAAAGAGCAGCTGCGTTGGCGCCCTTGAGGACTGTGATTGATTCGATGTCGTCGGGGTTGAGTGAGCTCAGACCGTCACCCATGTCAGATCCACCCCATACACCTGCCTGTCCGAAGTTCGAGTTATCCATCGGGATACCATCTATAACATACAGAGGCTGGTTCGAACCACCGAGTGATTTGTTACCGCGGATAATTACACGGGATGATCCGGCAGGACCAGTACCTGGTTTGGAGACGTTTACTCCGGCAACCCTGCCCTGGATTGCTGCTCCAAAGTTATTTTCCCGTGCCTGTGCAAGGCTGACTCCGGGAACTTTGGTCACAGCAGACTGCAGTGATTTCTCACTACGGGAAATACCGAGTGCAGTAACCACAACTTCGCCGAGCTGTGTTGTCTCTTCTGCCATTACTACATCAAGCACGGATTGGTTACCAACAGTAACTTCCTGTGATGTGTACCCGATAAAAGAAAACACAAGAACAGCATTAGGACTTACTGAAATACTGAACTTGCCATCAATGTTGGTGTTTGTTCCGGTTGTGCTGTTTTTAACAACAACACTCACTCCGGCCAAACCTGCACCGTTTGCATCCTTAACGGATCCTGATACTACCCGTTCCTGTGCCAGCAGTGCATGAGAGCATGCCAGCCACAGCAACAGAAGCATAGTTCGCTTCAAATTGTTGTACACTTTTCCTATAATCATATGGTTTAGTTTTAGGGCTCCTCAAAAATCGCTTTCCTCGGCAGCCATGTTTAAATCAAAAATATACACTCCCTTTATTATATCCTAATTTTTGTGAAAAAAAGTTAACATATGTTAACACATACTTATCATATTTTAACAATTCAGGTTTATTATAATGGCTTAGCAATTGAATACCAGTCAATTAAAACTCAACCCATCACTCCACAACTATCTCATCAACGTGCATCCACGCAGGCTGACCTGCCCCCGGATGTGACTCGGGAGTATTTCCGATGGTTCTTGCTATAACCCTCACATAGCGGGCATCAGCGGGCTTGAAATCGGCAATGAAATCGCGCAGGTAGGAATCATACTGATCAATTGGCAGCGTATTGTCAACAGCGCCTACCTGACTGAACTGTGCACCGTCAACTGAAATATAAAACTCCACTCTTTTGGGAAGAATGCTAAGCCATGCCGCAAGCTGATAAAAAGCACATTCAAGGTGCTGTACCTGCTTCACCTCTCCAAGATCGACAACAGCGTCCAGATCTTTTCCCTGGAAATCAAACCAATTGTTCCTGCTGTCGTTGCTTGCCCTTATCCCGTCGGTAAGCTTTGCGATATCCTCTGCAGGAATACCTGAGGGGTCAGGACTTATCAACCGTACCTTTTTATTATATGCAAGATGTTCGTTCCTTCCCTGGTAGAACATCCTGTACATATCTGCACGGTAAGCTTCCGGGGTAGTGCTCCATTCCCTGAGCCGGGTAACCCCCTGCCTGAGGCAGAGATCAGTGAAGGGATCGATCATGGATCGAATCTCAGGCCTGACAACCCATCTGCCATTGTCCTTTATAAAGACACCATTCTCTCCGTAGAAATTCTTCTTCGACTGCTCCATAATGGCAAAATCGAGTGGTTGCCGGGCGATCCTCACCCTTTCCAGAATTTCAGGATCGCCTGCAACTGCGAGTTCCGCTTCGTCGAAAATCTGCCCGTACCTGGCAAGCAGCTCAGGAGTTAGATAACTTCCTGATGCTTCGACAGGCGAACCAAAGATCTTAAGCGGTTGCCCGGCATTCAGCAGGGCTGTCCTCATCTCATCGATATATTTCCTTATATGGCTGCCTGCAGCACCGTAATAACCTTTCAGAAAATCGTTGATTATTGTGTCAGCATTGGCATGGGGATCCCATAAAAGCTTGGCGATAAGATAGCTTCTTAATTCAGCAAATTCGCCTCCGGTTTCCCTGTTTCCCTGCTCAAACATGGCAGTTACGCCGTTCTGTGCGAAAAACTCAAGGTTCGGCTTAAGGACCTGAAGGTTAGGGAAAGGACTCACAAGATTATTGAACTGGATAACATAATCCCAAATAATTATGTCGCTTGCAATTTTACCCCAGTCCCTTACATCCCTGACGAAACTGACCGACATCGAATCATCTGCCTCTGCGATTGGCACATCGCGCCGGACCTCGATGCTGCAAAGCATAATATTGACATTGGATGCAGGCTTTATTGTTGCCGGTGCCTTCCTCGTGTATTCGTATGCAAGAGTGGAGATCTTTAGGTCAGGGAACTGTGCAGCTACCTGGTTAACGAAACTGATCATCGTCCCCGAATGGGATCCCTCCTTTTCATCAAGTGCCCTGCATTCGTCGCACATGCAGTACTGCCTGTTGTCATTCTGGCTGACCGACCAGTACTTTGCCCCGGGATTCCGGGCTATCTCCCTCCTGAGATTCTGAATTACCACCTTCACCACCTCCGGATTTGTGAGACAGAGCTGGGTGGGCAGTCTTTTCCCGTCGCGCAGCGCATAGTATTCAGGGTGATCCCTGAAATAGATCTCGGGAGGAACAAGGTGGTTGAATGTATGTACCCAGGTTCCCCATGCGGGCCTCTCGCCTTCGGCATCGTGATTGAGCTTGTGCCAGTCAACATACTCTGCGTCCCATGAAGCTTTGTAATGAATTGTCCGGTATTTGATAACCGGTATTTCCCTCTCCACGATCCTACCCAGAAGAAGGGTGTCTTTCCCCGGTATTATCTTCACCTTTGGAGTGTACATCCTGCAGCCGAAATACTTCTCGAGCAACTCATACACCCCGAAGAGAGTTCCTTTATCATTGCCCCCGGCAATAATAAGTCGCATGCTGTCAGTCCTGATAACGAATCCGTCGGCACCCAACTCATTGAAATTGACCGGAATTCCCAGGGCATCAAGTCTTTCGTTCTGACCCAGAAGAATCTCATATCTGCTGCCCGGCCAGCTGGCTGGTATGATAGGGATGGCAGTACCTGAGATCTGCATTATATAATTCTGCAAAACAGTTGCAGCCTTCTGCTCCTGCGCGGTAGCGGAAGAAGGAAGCACTATCCGGTATCGGCTGACACCTCCGCAGGCAAGAACTATTTCAGGTATTTCCGTTACAGCCGGTTTTTTCCCCTTACGGTTTTTTCTCTGGGCCGATGCCGTCTGCACAGGCAGCAGTATCCCTGCCAGGATCAGAAATACAGCCAATAAGACAAATATTTTTTTGGGTTTCATATAAATAAATTTGGTTTATTTGGGATTATTGACCGGGAAGCGGTTCCAGTATAAATGCCATATCCTGCCCAATATAACGTGCATGTGAATCCGTATTGCGCATATAAGGCACTGCAAATGTGACAGTTTCTCCGGTACATGATATTTCCTCATCACTCAGGAATTCACCCCTCCAGGTATGATAGGTTCTCAGCCTGTACTTTCCGTTCTTCAGGGCGGTGATGGTGATTTTATCCCCTGCCACATCTGTTTTTGGATTGACCACCCATCCGAAAATAGCCCTGTCGCTTTTCAGTGCAAAGGCATCACCTTTCCTGCTCTTTATGGAGGCCGGCTGTACATCCTTAAGCTTCCCGAAGGGGATCTGATCTGTAAATTTCCTGATGCCGGTGATCTGGGATGTAAGCACATTATCGTTTATTAGGCGTGAATGGGCCCACCAGAAAGGGGTCATGGCCGTGCCGGTTGTCAGCGCTACCCAGAGGGCATTATGATACATGGCCAGGTATCCGGGCATGGATGGCTCATAGAAAGTATGATCCCAGCCCGTCTCTCCTATTATGGCAGGCTTCTCAAATCCTTTCCACAGCCTGCGTATCTCCCTGGCGTAGTTTGAATAGCTGCTGGCAAGAGGGTTTACGGTTGCCGAGTCAAGAGTGCTTGTTTTATTTATCTCATAACCCTGGCCTTCATATATTTCCCTTGCCGCGACATCAAGATTCTGATAACCCTGCTGCCAGAATTCCATAATGCCTCCGCTCCTTGTGCCGGTTGTTGGATGGTTGTAGGGATCATGGGCTTTCAGATAGTCATGAACCTTTTTGCCCCAGGCCGAAGCAGCCAGGCTGTCGCCTTTCACCCAGCCTTCTGTACCATTGATCTCATCTACAATGAACCACAGGGCGAGTGACCTGCTGTAGCTGTATCTTGCAATGAAGTACCTGTAAAGCTTTTCCTGGTACTTCCAGGCCTCCTCGCTGCTGAAAAAACCGGCGGCCGGTGTAATACCCTGATACGGATTCTGGTACCACCTTATATTGCCTCCGCCCCATACTGTTTCAGAAAGATAGGAGTGAAACCACATGTTCAGGCTCAGCAGCATGTCCCTCTCTTCACACATCTCAAGAAGCTGATCCAGGCGACCGCAGATATTCTGATCGTAGCGGCCAATTCCGCTTGCCCGTGTTTCCAGGGGGGTTATGAAAGTGCTGATGAAATTAACACCTATTGACTTAAGATAATCAAGTTCTGCGGGTTCTATCCTCCCGCTGCCATACCCGTCATAGCCATCGTTGTACCAGAGCCCCACGCCGTAGAAATCGGAACCATCACCATAGCTAAGATACCGCTTGTTTGGAGCTATCTGCAGCGGCCCTTTTTTCACGGACCTGACTGCAACAAATGACTGGTCTCCCTTTCCGGCTGTTCCGTTTTTGTCGCGAACAGTGACTGAATAGCTCCATTTCCCTGTTTCCCATGGAGAAAATCTTATTTTCCAGAGAGTACCATGCGAAAGGTTATAGAAACCGGGAATATTCCATTTTTTACCTGATGGAGATATAAAGAGAGCATCGATGCTTATTTCATCAGGATCAAAAGGGTTGACAAATTCGCATTTTATGTCAAGAGAGATCTCCAGTTTCTCATAGAGTCCCACCGTGTCGGGTCGTTGCCGTATGTTCAGAATCTCAGGCTTTGTAGCTGAATAGGAGTCAATTGGGAGAATTGAGATAAATAAGGCAATCATTGTGTTAATATTCTTCATTTTCATGACATTTAAGAATTTAGGTCAATATCAATTCTGAAACCTGATCTCGCCGGAATGCAACAATGAAGATGAATATTGCGGTGCGCTGCACCTTATATCCGGTCTCATCCTGGGGCAACAAATGTTATCGTTCGCTCCATAATTGATCCGGATACAGGGCAGCAGAGCTGCGAAATATTTGTAGCAGCAGAGCCGCCTAATATTTGTAGCAGCAGAGCTGCGTAATATTTGTAGCAGCAGAGCTGCGTAATATTTGTAGCGGCAGAGCCGCGTAATATTTGTAGCAGCAGAGCCGCGTAATATTTGTAGCAGCAGAGCTGCGACGACAGCAATTCAGGTGCAGGGCACCGCAACATTAATCTATTTTGCCGCCTTCTCCAATTCATTGATCTTCACGAACATAGCCCGGAAGGTATCCCATGGCGTAAATCCGGCATTTTCAGGATGCACTGCCCCGAGTGCCTCTTCAGACATCTTGCCGGAGAAGCCATCGATAAACCCATCAGTGCCCATCCATGTAGTCTGCATCATTCCATAATACCTTGGCTTCATCTCAGGTGTGGCATATTTTCTGAATTTCGCCATATCCTCGGTCTGGATGACTGCTGTTGCAGGTGTTCTCCATGGACAGGTGACCACCCTGAAACCGTACATGGCAAAATAGACTGCAGTCTGATCCGGTCTTTCATAATGCCAGTCGCAGATCACAACATCTTTGGGGATCATATTGATAGCCCTCCATGTATAATTATAGCTCGCTTCCCAGAATCCGATACCGGTCGATTTTCCATTGATGAGCCTGTCGCCCCAGATCCAGAGTTCACGGTTCTTAAGAGCCAGGTGATCCCTGATGGCAGTTACTTCTCCTGCATAGAGCTCAGCCTTGTCAACACCCGCGCAGCGGGGGCATTTGCTCTCTCCCAGGTAGAAGATCTCATCCATGCCTGCATGAAATGCATCGGTCTCGTAGGCATCGCAAAGCTCGTCGATTACAGCAAAGGTTACCTTGTGCAGATCGGGATGCAACGGACAATAGCTCTTACAGTACAAAAAGTCGTCATTTGGCCAGACATATTTTTCAGGCATTTTCACCCAGGGCGTTTCATCGAACTGGGGAAACTGCTCAAGAAGCTTGCCTGTATGGTTTGCCCATGACTGGTGACCCAGCATGTTGATCTGGGGTATGATCCTGATCTTGTACTTTTTGCATACGGCCACGATTTTTTTCACATCGGCTTTTGAAAGGGCAACGCTGTCGCGAAGCTGAGGATAGCTTTCAAACTGATAGTTGTAATCAACCAGGAGAAGCAGTGTGTTGACCCCCCGCGGAGCCAGTTCATCGCCAATGAATTTAACGAACCTGTCAACCCCCTTGGGAGAGGGAGACCCGATGCAAAAGCCCTTCACAGGGAACACCTCATCGGGGGAGGATTGTGCAAATGCGCCGGTCTGCCATATAAGAGTAAAAATGGCAACAAGTGAAAAACAGATTTTCTTTTTCATATTATCAGGTTTTAAGTTGGATATTCTGAACTCCGTCACTCCTTCCACGTCAGGATATTGATTACAGGAACCAGTGGCTTCATATTTTCATCGACGATTCCGAAGGCGTCGGACTTGTAGTTCCAGTTGGCATAGGCGATGTTTTTCTCCCTGAAGATTGAGACCATATCCCGGTACCAGGCAAGCTTGGCTTCCGGGAAAAATTCCCTGTATACCCCGAACTCCCCGCAGTATAATGGAAGCTTGAGGCTGTCAGCCAGGTGCAGAGGCTTCTGCATCATGGCCAGAAGGGTATCACGGTTATAGACCTTCATGAACCTGGGATCTTTTGAATCGGGGATTATCTGCCCCGGGTAATTCACCTTTTCCCTGAGATCCTTGAATTCCGTCCATCCCGCCTGGTAATGTGTCAATGGCATCGGTTCATAGAAGTGAAAGCTGAGCACTATATTTGTATCATTTGCGGGAACTCTTAGCTTGTCAAATGTGGATGCCGATTGCCAGCGGTTTGAACCGATTACAAGAACCCGCTGCGGTTCCCAGGTGCGTATTGAATCGGCAACACGTGCGAGGAGCATGTTCCACTGCTCCGGGTCATCGGCAACCGGCTCATTCATAAACTCATATGCAACCATTGCATTAGGCCATGAATGGAGGGCAGTTGAAAGATCTTTCCACAGGCGGATAAATTTATCCTGCTCCTCCGGTTTGGACCATAATGGCTTCTCCGCTGCATTGAAATAATGGGACCTGAGGATATGAAGATCTATAATGACCCTGAGCCCGGCCCGGCGCGACCACTCGAGGCAATTCTGCATGAGTGCGAAAGCATCGTCGTGCCTCTTTTCGTTCTCATCCCACATCTGTTCCTCGTCGATCGGCAGACGGATATGGTCAAATCCAAGAGAATCAATGAATTTAATGTCCTTTTCAGTTATGAATTTTTCTCTTTTTTCTCCCCTGGCCTGGCTCTGTGAAAGCCAGTGACCCAGATTGGTCCCTTTCATTATTCGGAAACCTGAATGGGGGAATGATTTGGTGCCTTCATCGGCCTTACGGTTCTGACATGAAGCCAGCAACAAAAGCGTGGCAATTACCGGAAAAAGATAGTTAAGTCGTTTCATGGGCTGGTTTAATTGGAGGTAAATTTAGGATTCTAATATCGCGGGTTTCCTTCGTATCATGCGCGGAAACAGATTTGTTGCCAGTATGTGCTGCAGGTTATTTTTCAAACTGTCCCGTTTTGTATGCTAAATATATAAATATCCGGCCACATAATTCATTTTAACGATAGTTAAATATAGTTAAATCAAAAATTCAGGGGAAAATACTATTTTTGAAAATGGCCGTTTTTCAAAAGCATCCTGATTCACTTTTGGCTGAAGAATCGGAGCATTCCGCACATCTTTGCCGGCGGGTATGGTCAATATATTCTGATCTTTATAAAAACAAAAAAACATTAAGCCAATGAAAAGTAAAGGTCCATTGTCGTCATTAAAAACAATACTTCTGCTGACATTCATTATATTTTCATGCAGGACAGGGGTGATTTCTGCTCAAAGGCTCTCAAGTGATCTGAATGTTGATATTCTGGTTAACCAGGTCGGATACACCCCTCCGGTAGGGAAGAGCCTTGTTGTAAAAGGAATAAAAACCGGGAAGTACGAGATAATTGACCTGGAGAATCAGACTGTTGTATTTACCGGATTTTTCCGTCCTGACCCCGGTGACTTCGGAGATTATTCGGTGGGTGATTTCACTGAATTAAACAGGACCGGCCATTATTATATAAGGTATGATACGCTGCGTTCATGGCCATTTTTAATATCCCCGACTGTTTATAATCCGGTTATGGATCTGGTTGTAAGTTATTTTTCGAGGCAAAGATGCGGTGCCAGCACAACGGGTTATCTTTCCCCCTGCCATCTCGATGACGGAGTGAGGATGGATAACGGAAAACACCAGGATGTTACGGGAGGCTGGCATGATGCCAGTGATCTGAGAAAATGGGTCGATGCAACGATTTACGGTATGATAGGCCTTGCCAAAACCTATGAACTGGAGGATCAGCCTGAGAATAACAGGAAGAAAATCCTCGAAGAGCTTATGTGGGGAAACCAGTACTTTTTAAAGATGCAGGAACCTCAGGGATATGTAATGAATTATGTGGGGGGCGATGTAAAAAAGCATTCCGACAGCAACAGGTGGACAAACATTTGTATCAAACCGGAGGGAGGTGAGCTCAGGACTATCTGCTCAGTCTATCGCAAAGAAACAGCTTCGGCATTGTCCCCTTCGGTCTGTTTGCAGGCAAGGATCCCGGAGGCAACAGGAAGGCCGGCAGCTACTGGTACCGCTATTTCATGCAGCCCGATCCGGAGTGGTGGGTCGGTATAAATTCAAACCTCGCCTCAGCGGGCGTCGGGCTTGTAAGGGCAGCACATTTTTGCCGAACGTACCTGTGCTTCCCGGAGCCGTTCTTAATGGCCTTGGGGGAGACACCGGCGACCAGGCGGATATTGGAAACGGGGACTGGCAGATCTCCGGATACTGGACCCCCATGGTTGCCTACACACTATGGCTTATGGCCGAGCTATCTGAATATCATTAATATACATTCTATCCACATTTCAGGATATTCAAATTATTTTTAACAATGAGTTTCCCGTGATCCACTCCGTGCAACTCCTGTATTAACTGTGTAACCTCCGTGTTTTACTTAGTGTAACTCCGTGGTTATAATATATTTTAATATTGCTTTTCAGTAACCTTTGCAGATAATTAATGATTCCAATTCAAAATAATCAAAAATTGATCACCTTAAATAAGCGGTCATTTTGTAGTGTATTCTGAAATTTTTGCATTTTTGCAGACTGCCGCCGGAATTTTAAAAGATGACTCATGAGAATTTCATCATTTTACAGCCTTTTAGATTCAATTTCAAGGAAAAGCTTCCTGGCTGTTCTTCTTCTGACTATTGCCGCATCGCTCCGTTGCCAGCCGCTGAAGCTCTTCGAACCAGTCTCTCCCAGGAAATCGGGGGTGGATTTCAGGAACGTGATCACGGAGAATGAAGATCACAATGCCCTCACGTACGAGAACCTGTATAACGGAGGGGGAGTTGCAGTGGGTGACATAAACAACGACGGACTGGAAGATATCTTTTTTGTATCCAACATGGAGTACAACAAGCTATATCTTAACCAGGGGGATTTCAAATTTAAGGATATAACTGAGTCGGCTGGTGTTGCAGGCAGACCGGGATGGAAATCAGGGGTAACGATGGCAGATGTCAACGGCGACGGCCTGCTGGACATCTATGTATGTCATTCCGGGAAAGATACCCCGGAGCAGCGCAGGAACGAGCTCTTCATCAATAAGGGCAACATGAAGTTTGAGGAGATGGCAAAAGCCTATGGGGTGGATGATCCCTCCTATTCCACCGTCGGGGCATTTTTCGATTATGACCATGACGGGGATCTGGATCTGTTTGTTCTTGCCACCAATGTAAAGGTTATCAGAGGTATGGAATTAAGCAAGGCAAGGAATAATGATGATCCCTATGCGGGCGATAAGCTTTTCAGAAATGACGGAAACCATTTTACCGACGTCACCAAAACATCCGGCATTCTATCCAACGGTCTTGGCTATGGTCTCGGAGTTGCGATCGCCGATATCAACAAGGACGGATGGCCCGATATTTATGTAACCAATGACTATATAGAGCCCGACTACCTCTACATTAACAACGGGAACGGGACCTTCTCGAATAAGCTGGAGGAGCATATTCAGCACATCTCGCTGTCTGCAATGGGTTGTGAGGTTAATGATTTCAATAATGACACCTGGCCAGATATTTTCACTGCCGACATGCTCCCCGCCGGCAACACAAGGCAAAAGCTGCTTTATGTGGCTGAAAATTACATGGAGTATGCACTGATGGTAATGCAGGGCTTCTATCATGCCACCCAGAGAAACATGCTACAGATGAATAATGGCAACGGCACTTTCAGTGAGATCGGCCAGCTGGCAGGGATCTCAAACACCGACTGGAGCTGGGCTCCGTTGTTCGCAGACTATGATAATGACGGCTGGAAGGATTTCTCCATAACCAACGGATATTTCAAGGATTATACCAATCTAGACTTCCTGAAGTATAAAAGGGATTACTATGCACAGCAGGCAAGAGCGCACGAAAAGGCTGACACATTCAAGCTTGTAGGCTTCATGAGCTCCACTCCGGTTCACAATTATATCTTTAAAAACAATAAGGATCTGACCTTTACGGATGAAAGCCAGCAGTGGGGCTTCGACCAGAAGGGTTTTTCAAACGGAGCCGCCTATGCCGATCTGGATAATGATGGCGATCTCGACCTTGTAATCAGCAACCAGAACGAGACGGCTTCGATTTACAGGAATATGCTTCGTGAATCAGGATCACCTTACTCCAATTACCTCGACATTCAGCTCAGGGGGAGCGGGAAGAACCCATATGCCCTGTGCAGCAAGGTTTATGTGTACTCTCACGAGGGAGTGCAGTACATGGAGCTGATGCCGACAAGGGGATACCAGTCGTGTGTTACGACTAGGCTTCATTTCGGAATGTACAATACGGATTTCGCCGATTCCGTAAGGATTGTATGGCCATTGGGAGAGGTGACTCTCCTGAAGAACATAAGGGTAAACCAGATGATCACAGTCGTTCAGGAGACCACCGGAGTGAAGGAAAGCCCCCCTGCAACCCCCTCAAAAGCCTTCAGTCCCGTGGAGACTCTTATAAGCTATGAACATGCCGAATACGGATCGAATGACTTTCAGCGCCAGCCTCTTCTTAAGACCATGTTATCTCCGGTTGGACCGGTAATGGCTGCTGCTGATGTAAACGGCGATAAGCTGACCGATATTTATGTGGGAGGCGTCAAGGAGAATCCGGGGAAACTTTATATCCAGGCAGCCAACGGAAGCTTCGCCCCTTCCCCGTATTTTAATTTCAGGGAGGACTTTTCATGTACAGACGGGGATGCAGTCTTCTTCGATGCCGACAATGACGGCGACATGGATCTGTATATTGCCTCAGGGGGCTACCACGATTATCAGAAGAATGACAAATCGCTTCAGGACAGGCTGTACATCAACAACGGAGCAGGCAGGTTCACCAGGATGGCGGATGCCCTTCCGAAAATGGTCAATTCAAAATCGTGCGTGAAGGCCGCTGACATTGACAAGGATGGCGAGATGGAGTTGTTTGTGGGAGGGAGGGTGATGCCGGGAGAATACCCGCTTCCCCAGCAGAGCTATATTCTCCATTCTGATCAGGCCGGTCACTATAAGAACATTGCTCCTGCACTGTTGCCCGAACTGGCATCTGCCGGCATGGTAACAGATGCTGCCTGGATTGACCTCAACAAGGATTCGTGGCCTGATCTTGTAATTGTCGGGGAATTCATGCCTATAAGGGTTTTTATTAATGAAAAAGGCAAAAAATTCAGGGAGGAGACAAAAACATGGTTTGCCACAACAGAGGTAGGTTTATGGAATAAATTAGCCGTTGCAGATTTCGACGGGGATGGGAATATGGATATTATAGCGGGAAATTTCGGGACAAATTCACAGCTCAGGGGCACTCCTGCAGAACCGCTTGAACTGACATACAAGGATTTTGACAATAACGGAACAATAGATCCGATACTGACGTATTATGTTGAGGGAAAATCATATCCTTTTGCCGGACATGACGAAATAGTGAACCAGATCGGTGCACTGAAAAGAAAATACCCCGATTATGCCTCCTATTCCACAGCCACCCTTACCGACATATTCACACCGGGCGATCTCAGAGGCGCTGTGGTCCTGTCGGCAACGGAGCTGAGAACAGTCTTCTACCGGAATACGGGAACCAGGTTCGAAAAGCATATCCTGCCCATGGAAGCGCAGTTTGCTCCCGTTTATGCAATCGAGGTACTCGATTACAACAGGGATGGGAACCCCGACTTTATCCTTGCGGGGAACCAGAGTGCCAACTGCGTTAAAATAGGTGTTATTGATGCCAATTACGGTCAGCTCTTCGAAGGTGACGGAAGGGGAAACTTTAAATATATCCCACAAGCCCTTTCGGGATTATCGCTTACGGGAGACGTCAAATCCCTGAAGTTAATAACAGTAAAAGGCAGGCACTATCTCCTGGCAGGCATCAACAATTATGGCGTTGTAACCTACAGGATGAGATAACCCCGGGGTTCACCCCGATGGGCAGCAGCCGGGGGCAGCAGCCGGGTAGCTTCGTGCCAGCCTCGCGGCAGCCCAGAGGTAGTCGCGGGGCAGCCCCGATCGCCAAAGGGTAAGCCTAAGGAATTATGGTCAAACAGAACAAGGGTCGAGAAGCTCTAATATTAAGAAAGTAATATATATTTGTGCCCGAATTAGAAGTATAGGGAAATGCGATTCTTTCATTTTTCCAAAATCCCGGCCATTCATATGAAGAGAACTTTGTTCCATCCTGTTATACTATTGATCCTTTTAAGTACGGTTTCCTGTCACGGCCGGAAAGACAAGATGTTCACTCCTCTCTCGCATACACGCACGGGCATAGGCTTCAGGAACTGGATCAAGGAGACTGAAATTTTCAATGAAATGATTTATGGATATCTTTATAATGGCGGAGGGGTAGCTATCGGAGATATTAACAATGACGGACTGCCCGATATTTATTTCACAAGTAACCTCGGCGAAAATAAACTTTATCTCAATAAAGGCAATTTCAGATTTGAGGATATCAGCCGGAAGGCTGGGGTTGCCGGGCCGGGAACATGGAGTACCGGCGTTACAATGGCTGATATCAACGGTGACGGTTTCCTTGATATTTATGTATGCACCTCAACCGACAGCAGGGCTGAGTTCAGAAAAAACCTCCTGTATTTAAATAACGGCAATCTGACTTTTACAGAATGTGCTGCAAAATATGGAATTGATGATGCCTCATATTCGACGCATGCTGTTTTCTTTGATTATGACAAGGATGGAGACCTCGATCTTTTCGTTCTTAATCATTCGGTTGACAAATATGCGATGCTTACAGGCGATTTTGAAAAACTGAAAAATCAGGAAGACTCGAGGTACAATTCAAAGCTATATAAGAACACAGGCAGCAAATTTGTCGAGGTGAGCAAGGAAGCGGGGCTGATCAGCAATGTAATGAGCTTTGGCCTGGGAGTAGCCGTGGCCGATTTCAATAACGACAACTGGCCCGACATCTACGTCTGCAACGATTATTTTGAGC
This sequence comes from uncultured Bacteroidales bacterium, assembly GCA_963756885.1. Lineage (GTDB taxonomy): Bacteria > Bacteroidota > Bacteroidia > Bacteroidales > VadinHA17 > LD21. The sequence continues at coordinate 252,786 of CAVWPG010000016.1, read as the reverse complement.
AGGACTATCTGTACATCAATCAGAAAAACGGCACATTCAGGGAACAGCTCGAAAAGTATTTCGACCATGTTTCCTTATCGTCGATGGGAAATGATGCAGCCGATATTAATAACGACGGCTATACGGATCTGATCACGCTTGATATGCTGCCGGAGGATAACTATGGTCAGAAAATAGTTGCAGGACCTGATAATTACGAGAAGGTTAGCATGCTTAAAAATAAAGGATTCTATCACCAGTCTACAAGAAATATGCTGCAACTGAATAATCATGGCAGTTTTTTTACAGAGATAGGCCAATATGCAGGCATCTGCAGCACAAACTGGAGCTGGTCTCCCTTATTCTGTGATTTTGACAATGACGGGCTTAAAGACCTCCATATAAGCAACGGGTACGGGAGAAACCCAACACACATGGATTTCCTGAGACTTTCGGTTGAGCAGGTTATCAAGAGTCAGAGAGGTGAAGCTCTTATGCCACGGATGGATTTCATCAATAAAATCCCTGCTACCATACTGAAGAATTACCTTTTCAGGAATAACGGTGACTCCACATTCAGCAATGTGACCGATGCCTGGGGGATCGAGACTCCATCATTATCAAACGGTACAGCTTACGGAGATCTTGACAATGATGGCGACATGGACCTTGTGATCAACAATGTCAACAGCTATGCCTTAATCCTGCGCAACAATTCGGAAAGTGTTACCAGGAACCATTTCCTGAAAATAAAATTTGACGGCACCGGGCTGAATAAAGGCGGCATAGGCGCCAAAGTTGAAATAACGTGCCAAGGCAAATCCCAATACCAGGAATTCCAGCCCTCCAGGGGATATATGTCATCCATGGACCATGTAATTATCTTCGGGCTTGGAAAAAACACCATCATTGATTCACTTAAAGTTACATGGCCTGATCTCCGGGAACAGGTACTTGTCAATATCGGCGCAGACCAGACCCTTACCCTGCACAACGGCGATGCAGTTCCTGCATCAGAAAAGATCATGCCCTCATACAATGCTCTTTTTATACCCCTGAATAATAAAAAGATACTCGAATTCAAACATCAGGAAAATATCTATAATGATTTCAAAAAACAGATCCTCTTACCGCATATGCTCTCAACGCAGGGCCCGCGAATTGCAAAAGCGGATGTAAACAGGGACGGTCTGGAAGATATTTTTATCGGAGGGGCAAAAGACAGTCCCGGGAAGTTATATTTGCAGAAAAAGGACGGAACATTTGCGCTTCAGGCTGAGCAATGTTTTGAACAGGACAGGGGCAGTGAAGATATAGGCGTCCTCTTTTTCGATGCTGACGGGGACAAGGATCCTGACCTGTATGTAGTCAGCGGAGGCAATGAGTTCTCCAGCGACTCGCCTGAATTGCAGGATCGTCTTTACATGAACGATGGAAACGGGCATTTTACAAAATCAGCCGATCGCTTACCCGTAATGCTTACGAGTGGCTCCTGTGTGAAAGCAGCAGATATCGATAATGACGGAGACCCTGATTTGTTTGTTGGCGGCAGACTTATTCCCGGTGCTTATCCCCTCGCCCCGCGAAGCTATATTCTTGAGAATGACGGAAAAGGGCACTTCAAAGATGTAACTGCAAGATATAATAAGCTGCTTACCGATCCGGGCATGGTTACCGATGCCTTATGGACTGATTTTGACGGTGACGGGAAAACGGACCTGGTGCTGACTGGAGAATGGATGAAAATCAGGCTTTTCAGAAATAATGGCAGAACACTCGATGAAATTACGGATCAATGCGGTCTCAGCAATACGGAGGGATGGTGGAATACAATAATAGCCGAAGATTTTGATAAAGACGGTGATATTGATCTTGTCGCCGGCAACCTTGGCCTGAATAGCCAGATAAAAGCTTCTGTTTCAGAGCCTGCAACAATATATGCAAAGGATTTTGACAATAATGGAACGATTGATGCCATTATGTGCTATTACCTGCAGGGAGTAAGCTACCCTTTCAATTCGAAGGACGATCTCCAGGACCAGATGCCCTTCATTGAAAAAAAATATCCCACTTATGAATCCTATGCGAACCAGAAAATAACTGATATCTTCACTCCTGCAGAGCTCAGCAATGCACTGATCCTTAAAGCAAATAACTTTCAATCCTGCTATCTGGAGAACCTTGGAAATAATAAGTTCAGGCTTACTCCCCTGCCTAGGGAGGCCCAGTTTTCACCTGTATTATGCCATTAAGGCCGGAGATTTTGACAAGGATGGCAATACCGATATTCTGTTAGCCGGGAATTTCTTTGGCACAAGGATAAAATTCGGAGAATATGATGCTAATAAGGGCTTGATTCTAAGAGGGAACGGCAAGGGTCAGTTCACTCCTCTCAACGATCTGCAAAGTGGCTTTAATGTAAGGGGAGAGGTAAAGGATATTAAGGAAGTTAACCTGGCCTCAGGGAAAAGGATTATGGTGTTTGCAATTAATAATGATTCTGCGAAGGTTTATGAATATGCAGGGAAAGGATCGCTCCTCTCATACGGTTAAAATGAATTATATAAATCCAATATTGAAATATTTATAGAATGAAAAAATTAAAAACCACCATTCCACTTTTATTAATTATCGTTCTGGCAGCCGTCTCATGCAAAAATATCTTCAGAAAAGACTTGTCCATGACTGTGAAAGAATACTATTTATTGGGAATGCCTGACGCAGACAGCGCCTGGAATGAAAATAGCTATGTTAAAGCACATATTACGCTGTCCAACATCAGGATCAAAAATTTTGCCCATTTGCCAAGGAAAGGCAGCAAAAGATCAGGAACTGTTTTTAACCGCATACTAAGCAAGGATTACCTTTCATTTTTAAATGACTCTTCAAAATCACTGAGGGATAAGGCATTTCAGATCCAGTCCCTTTCAAGTTTTCTTAATGAGCTGGCCCGGATGTATACCGACAACCTGCATCAAAAACAATATTACAATGAAGAGCTCACAGAGATCTTTTGTTTCGAGTTGTATGTAAAAGAAAGAATGCTGGAGCTTGCAGACAGGATAAAGAATTCGGACGATCCTGCCGATATATCGATGGAACAGGGCAGGCCAGCCATAATCAGCGGTTATGTTAACCTCATCTCGATCCTAATCAGGAACCTGGACAAAACAAACGCTTTTTCTTCCGGCGAGATAAAACGGATAGGGAGGGAAGTATCAATTTCCATTTCAAGTAACATGAAATATCTCGATAAGGCAAGCAAACAGAAAATAACCTCCGAAATCACATCATTTACTAAAAAAACCCGTTCAGGTCATATGAGGAAAGATTTTGAAGAAGTGTTAAATTCGCTTAAGGAATGACGCTATGTTCCTGATTTAACATCTGGCCGACATGCCTTGAATTGTATCATAATCAGTAATTTCTACCCAGCCACGCTTCAAATGCGGTTTTACGGCTCATTAATTAAGTCCGAAGTATCAAAAAAATCGGGGATATAGCTTGCTTATGAAAAAAAAAGGTCAATATTTGTTAAAACTTTGTTAAAACCTATTTGAAAAGTAGTTATAATTGAGTTCTTTTATTTATACTTTTTAAAATTTTCTTAACCCTAAATGTTTTCTTATGAAAATGAAACCTTTACTAACTTGTTTGAAAAGTCAGATAAAGTTCCTGCTTTATGTTGCTTTTCTTACTTTATTCACTTGTGCGCCAACATTTGCACAGGAACACAAAGTAACCGGTACTGTTACAAGTGCCGAGGATAACTCACCGATGCCCGGGGTGAACGTGGTTATCCAGGGATTAACTACTGGTACTATCACGGATGCAAATGGCAATTTTTCAATTACAGTTCCCGGTAATAATGCCGTGCTTGTATTTTCATTCATCGGCTTTAATCCGGAGAATGTAACTGTCGGAAGCCAGAGTAACATTACCGTTAAGATGACAACGTCTGCTACCCAGCTTGCTGAAATTGTAGTTACTTCTCTCGGTATCAAGAGAGAGAGGAAAGCTCTTACTTATTCGGCACAGACGGTTGACGTATCGGGGCTTTCTGAATCACGGGAACTTAATGCCATTAACTCCCTTCAGGGTAAGGTGGCAGGTCTTGACCTTACAAGGTCAAATGCCGGTGTAGGTTCCGCATCAAGGGTTGTGCTCAGGGGTAACAGATCAATCGGTGGTAACAACCAGCCTCTGTATGTAGTCGATGGTGTTCCTATTCAGAACTCCATGTTCTTTACTACCTACGGTGAAGGTGGTGGAATGAACTCGAGTGACGGTATATCAAACATCAACCCTGATGACATTGAAAGTGTCACTGTACTTAAAGGCCCATCTGCAACAGCACTTTATGGTACACGTGCTGCCAACGGAGCTATTCTTATTACAACCAAAAAAGGGTCAACCAAAAAAGGTATTGGAGTTGAGTATAACCTTAATTACAGTGTTGAAACACCTGTTATACTGACCAAATTTCAGAATGTATACGGACAGGGAAGTACAGGTATTTATGCAAAGAACAGTGAATTTGACTGGGGCCCGAAAATGGATGGAACCCTTGTACAGCACTGGACACCTGATATCAATTCACCCAAATATGGTACAACCTACCCTTTTGTGGGGCATCCTAATAATTTTAAGGATTTCTTCCAGCTTGGAACCAATGTGACAAATTCTCTCTCTCTTACAAACGGCAATGAAGTCACACAGGTATATTTCTCATATACAAACACCTATTCAAAAGGTATTGTACCTGGTAATGAATTAAAGAGAAATAACGTCAACCTGCGTGTTACTTCAAAATTTGGTGAAAAACTTTCACTGGACAGCAAGCTGACTTATTTCAATCAGAATGTTCTTAACAGGGTTTCAACCGGTGATGATTTCTCAAACCCGATGCGTGCAATCCTTCGTCAGCCGAGCAACATCTCAACTGAAGAAGCCAAAACATATGAATATTACGACAATGCCGGCTTCCTTCTGCAGAATTACTGGAACCCTCACTCAAACGGTGGTGAAAACCCCTGGTGGATAGTTAACAGGATTCCTTATACAGAAACTCGTGACAGGGTATTAGGCATGGCTTCAATGAAGTATGAATTCATCACAGGCCTTACACTTCAGATCAGGTCCGCTATTGACTACTCAAATGACAGCAACAGCCAGAATCGTTACAATGATACCTATACAATTGCTGACCGTGGTAACTATATAACCAACAGGCTCACCAACTATGAACTGAACAACGACTTCCTGTTGAACTACAACAAACCGATCGGCAGTGATATTACACTTAATGTATCAGCAGGTGGTAACATGCTTACACAGAAATGGTACGGAATGGGAACAAACAATACTACACTGCTTAAGCCTGATCTCTTTACCATTACCAACGCAGGCAGGTTGACAGCTTCCGAGTTTGGAGCAACAAAGAAACTCAATTCACTCTACGGCTTTGCCACTGTCGGTTATAAAAACTGGCTTTTTGTTGACTTAACTGCAAGGAATGACTGGTCATCCACACTTCCTTCCAATGCATGGTCATATTTCTATCCTTCAGCAGGTATTACCTGGGTACTTTCCGACATGCTGAAATCCTCCATGCCGGGCTGGCTTACATTTGCAAAATTAAGAGCATCCTATGCCCAGGTGGGTAACGATACCGATCCTTACCAGCTGAACCCGGAATTTAATTTTTCGACTGGTGGCGTCAATGGTTATGCTTCCAGGGGAGAAACCCAGCCTGCAGCCAACCTGAAACCTGAAATCACAGCTGCAAAGGAAGTAGGTGCTGATATCCGCTTCTTCGAAAACAGGTTGGGACTTGACCTTACATGGTACTTGACAAACAGTAAGAACCAGCTTCTGAGTGTAAACATTCCTATTGCCTCAGGTTATAGCAGTAAGTTTATCAACGCCGGTAATATACAGAACAAAGGGATTGAGTTAACAGTTAATGCAACTCCGGTCAAAGGCGAATTCACATGGGATATATCTGTTAACTATGCAGAGAACAACAGTCTTGTAAAGGAACTTGCTGAAGGACTTGACAGGTATAATCTTACAGGCAGGCAGTGGATGACAACAACAGTAATCCAGGTTGGCCATGAGTATGGTGAGATCCTTACAAAGAAATTCATCAGGAACGATGCAGGCAGGATTGTTGTAAATGCAGGAACAGGATTACCTCTTGTTACAGACGGACAGACCGAGTACGGCGGGTCATACAACCCCGACTGGCTGGGTGGTATTACCAACACTTTCACATACAAAGGCTTTGACCTTAACGTCGCGATCGATTTCCGTCAGGGTGGCAAAATCTACTCATTCACCGAAGCTAACCTTGCAAGCGATGGTTTCTCAGATTATACGCTCGAGGGAAGAGACGGGATGGTTGTCAATGGAGTCAATCAGGTTAAGGATGCCGATGGCAATGTAATCAGCGAGACTGAAAATACAACATCTACTACATCTGAAGCTTACTGGCAGTCACTTGGCGGACGTAACACCCCCACCGGTGAACCATTTGCATACGATGCTTCAAACTCCAGGCTCAGGATGGCAGCTCTCGGATATACCAAACGCTTCAAGAACTTTCCTATCAGCTCTCTAAGACTATCTGTTGAAGGCAGGAACCTGTTCTTCCTCTATAACAAGGCTGGAAGAATTGACCCGAACCTCTCGTCAGGTAACACAAACGTTCAGGGTGTTGAAGGTTTTGGTCTTCCTTCTACAAGGTCATTCGGGATGAGCCTGAAAGTTACCTTTTAATTAATGTCCAAGCTTATAAAACAGAAAATATGAAAACAAACAAATTAATTAATATCTTATTGTCCGGCCTGCTTGGTGCATTTATGATAAGCGGCTGTACAAGTGATTTCCAGGATATAAATACCAATAAGAGGGTATTGGCGGAAATCGACCTTGCGACTGTAGGTAATGTGTATGCCGGAGTCCAGTATAATGGCCTCATGAGCGGATGGAACTTCCAGATCTCACAGAACCTTTTTGCCGACCTGTACTCACAGTACTACTCAAACTGGCAGACAAAATTCCAGACTGACCGCCATGTCCTTAACCGTGACTGGCTTGGTGCTGCATGGAGCGGATTCTATGGCAACTCTGCAAAAGATCTTGCTGTTATTATGGAAAAAACTGATCCTGCAACTGTCACTGGCTATGAGAAGCAATATGCATTAGCCCAGATCTGGAAAGTGTTTATCTACCAGCGCCAGACTGACTATTGGGGACCAATTCCCTACTCAGAGGTGAACAATGGCCAGAATGCTGTTGCCTATGACACACAGCAGTCGATCTATGCAGATTTTATTACTCTTCTCGATGCTGCAACGACAACCCTTGCAAATTATACAGGGGAGAATGCTTTCGGAAGCAACGACCAGATCTATGGCGGTGATGTCAACAAATGGATCACCTTTGCCAACACTCTCAGACTCAGGGTTGCAATGAGGTTATCCAAAGTTGATCCGGCTACAGCAAAAACACAGGCAGAAAAAGCCGCTGCTGCAGGTGTAATGACAGCAAATGCAGACAACGCAGTATTCAAGACGTCATCTGGTGATGGCGGATGGAACCCTCTGCCAATAATGCTGCCATGGAACGAATTCCGTATGAGCGCTTCAATGGAAAGCGTTCTAAAGGGATACGCTGATCCGCGCCTGAAAGCCTACTGGAGACCTGTTGTTAAAAACCAGCTTGGTCTGGCCAATAATGATCCTAACCTCTTCAGGGGCATGAGAAACGGTTTGTCCATTTCACAGATTTCCGATTCAACACGCCATTATGATAAGCTATCAACAATGTCGGCAAGATGGAGCACGCCCGGAAATGAATACACAACTCCTATAGAAGTTATGCTTGCTTCTGATGCATACTTCATGAGGGCTGAAGGTGCACTCAAGGGATGGAACATGGGCATAACCGCAGAAGATGCCTACAACAAGGGTATCGAAATGTCTCTGTCGTACTGGGGTGCAGATGCAGCAGCTATTGCAGCTTATGAGCAGGGAACAACAACTCCGGTTGCACTTGACGATTTCAGCACTCCTCCTATGACAAATATTCCTGTTAAATGGAGCGCCGATCCGGCACAGCAGCTTGAGCAGGTAATGACTCAGAAATGGATCGCCCTGTTCCCCGACGGATGGGAAGAATGGGCTGATGTCCGCAGAACTGATTTACCAAAACTCTACCCGATCATTGTATCTGACAACACAGATGTTCCGGCTGATAAAACAATGCGCAGAGTAGGGTATGTACCCAACGAATTCTCTACTAACCAGGCAGCAGTTGATGATGCAATTCAGAAACTCGGTGGCCCAGACGTAGCAAGTACAAGACTATGGTGGGATCCGGCCAAATAACAGCCTAAACCTATGAATTATAAAATGGGGCTCCCTATGGATGCCCCATTTTTTATTTTGTTGCTACCCAACCTGCCAAAAAAAGAACATCTGCGAGGCGCCAGATCCATCCATAATATTTATAATTGTCCTGATGAAGAAATCTTGAACCTGCAACACATTGGTCATGCCATGGCATGACCCTACACACCCGATCAATTACGTATGTAGCGACACGCCATGGCGTGTCGGATCCCGTGGTAACGCCATGGCGTGTCGGATCCCGTGGTAACGCCATGGCGTGTCGGATCCCGTGGTAACACCATGGCGTGTCGGATCCCGTGGTAACACCATGGCGTGTCGGATCCCGTGGTAAGATAATGGCGTGTCGGATACCGTGGTAACGCCATGGCGTGTCGGATCTTAACGCAGCGCCATGTCCTGACAGGTTGTTTTAATTTGTAAAGAAGAATATCATCCCAATAGCTGCCGTCATCAAAAATAAACTCATTGGCAAAGAAATAAGCAACACCTGTTTTGATTTAATATCTTCACTGCTCCACGTGTTTTTCAAATTTCTGAGACTAAGGGATATGCCGGTAAGAATAACAAAACTCTGGATCCACGGCGTAAGCCTCGGTAAAAACTGATGCCATGGTATGTTGGCGGTACCGAAAAAATCCCATCCCCATCCGAAGGGATCGGACAATGACTGGGCAATGAAGGTCACATTCACAAAAAGCATTGGAATTACAAAGGCGATCCATAAAGTCATTCCCAGAGGCAGTAATACGCCTGTGGATTTCAGGAATGTCTCTTTCCTGCCGGCTTTTGATTTTGAAAGAACAATGCCAGTCATAGAAAGCAGATAAATAATCCCGGGAAGCACAATAAGGGTGAGAAGGCTAAGAACCATTGAATAGATCCCGAATAATCCCCAGTTCTGCTTGTCAAGGATATTGACATAATCCCTGAGTGCAGGCCAGTGTCCCTCGTACAACATGCTGTAAACTATTGCAAGAGTGAAGATAGCGATAGTCAGCCATGCCTCGCTGAGGTTTCGTGTGCCCAGTTCAGAAGCGACTGGCCTGCTATATACTGTTACATTATCATACAGACAACTCCTTGTGCATTCGAGACACAAGCCGCAATCGGTATTCTCATTCATCCTGCCGACATTAAGACCATAGGGGCAAGCCCATCCTTTGGGACTCCCTTTCTGACAATAATGGGGCCTGCAATCCGCACATACCTGCCTGGATTTGCTCCTGAGTGCCACAGGACTTACCCTTGAGAATGGCCCGACAAAAACGCTTACCGGGCACACATATCTGCAGAAGGCCCTCAATTCCCAGATCCCGGCCATCACGGTCGGCACGAGCAATAGACCAATAACGGCAAAACCCGATACTCTGGGATTGGCTACAAGTGTCGTTGAAAATGTTGCGAGAGCCATAAAAACAACCAGTCGTACCCAGTCATTTCTGAGCCATTCAGGCCATTTCAGGAACAGGCCTGAGAATTTATTGTTGTACTCTCCCGTCCGTCCCTTGCCGGGTGTAAGGAAGGATCTGCGCTGAAGAAGATCCCCGAAAAGGGGCAACGGACATATTGTACACCAGATGCGCCCGAACGACGGGGTAAGTATGGCAACCAGCAAAAAGAGCCAGACTCCCCACATAAGCAAAACCCCAAGGTTTCGCCCCGACATCAGCGTTCCGAACATGGATGTAAGGATGACAATATAAATCATAACCATAGCCATAATGATCATTATAGCCTGGGGCCAGCGGGATACGATCAGGCTTTTAAGAAAACCTGACTTTCCAAGCAGGTCATGCTCAGATCTGCTGTCGTCAGGGAGTTGCACTTCAGAATGGCTCCACCTGAAAATACTCACGACCCATAGAAGGAATATCGCAGCAATGCAGCCGAGGCTGAAAGCCAGCAGTGTATTCGGCAGAATGATCAGCTTCCCCTGTTCAAAAGCATGCATGGGTCCGCACCAAACATGGCACCTGTAGTTGCTCCTTGAGACAATGTAATTCAGCCAGCCTGCATGCCTGGCAGTAAAAGTAAACTCCCGGGTCAGCAATGGAGTCCTTGTCGGATCACTGGTGCTGAAGACGGCAACCTCCTCGCGGGCCGGACTTACTTTTACATCCATGTCGAACTCCTCAAGGAAGAATGAATGGCCAGTATCATCAGTAGTGAATGTCAGATGCAGCCTGTCGCCCCGGTTGCACCTGATAACAGATGGATCCTTCCCGTACCTGAAGCTCCTGACCTTGATATACCTGTCAACAGGTTCTTTTACAAATAACTGGCAAATAAGTGAAGAGAATAATCCTGCAGCGAGTATGATAATTAATCTTGCAATCCTGGATTTTGAAATTTTCATGTTACAGTACTAAGCCTGAATATATTAATTCGATACAAGCCAACTTCATGGATCAATCAGGGACATTGAACCGATTTCAATAATTATTGATAACAGTATAACGACCGGTCTGATGTTTTTATTAGTTTTACCTCACTTTCGTTGGCCGGTTCAAATAAATAATGATTTTATGGAAAAAGATAATAAATCGGGGAAAAAGAATAAAAAATCTCTCAAAAATCTCATCCCTTTTGTACTTGTGCTTACTGTGCTATTGGGGCTCCCTCTCATTTTCCTTAATTATCAGTCAAAAAAGAGCGGCCTCAGCTGGAAGGAAACAATAAAGAGGATAACATATCAGAAAAGAGAGGCGAATAATGACTCGCTCAGCTTTTCGAGCAGCACTAAGGGAAGCAGGATTGATTTCCTCGAACAGCAGCAGGTAGGCGATAAATTCACGGAGGCTCCATTGATATCATATGTACAGGCAGTGGATCTTGATGGTGATAAGCTTATGGACATTATCGTCTGCGATTGTAAAAACAATACCGTTTCATGGATCCGGCAGTATCCGGCAGGGGTCTATACTGAAAAAGTCCTTGCTGATAGCCTTATTGCACCGGCACATACCCAGGTAGTCGATTTTGATGGTGATGGCGACAATGATATTATGGTTGCAGTGCTTGGCATGCTGTTTCCCAACAACGACAAGATCGGATCGGTTGTAATCCTTGAGAACACGGGAAAAAACATCTTTAAAAAAAGAATGGTTGCCGATAAGATAGCCAGGGTCTCGGATGTTCGCGCAGCAGATCTTGACAATGACGGTGACATGGATCTGGCTGTAGCACAATTTGGATATGACGATGGTGAAACAAGATGGATAGAGAATCTGGGCAACTGGAATTTCACAAGCCATATCCTGCAGAATTTGTCAGGACCCATCAATGTTGAAATAGTTGACGCAGACAACGACGGGGATCTCGACATAATATCACTTGTCAGCCAGGAGTGGGAAGAAATCTGGTGCTACGTTAACGACGGCAAGGGCCATTTCCAGCCCAGGCTTCTTTTTAAGGCAAGCAACCAGGATTTTGGCTCCAGCGGGATCTGCATGTGTGATGCCGACAAGGACGGTGATCAGGATATCCTCTATACGAATGGAGATGCTTTCGATTATATTCCTCCCAGGGGCAGGCCCTGGCATGGCATTCAATGGCTTGAAAACAAGGGCAACCTGAATTTTCAGTTCCACAGGATCTGTAACTTCCTGGGAGTCTCCAATGTTCGTCCGGTCGATATCGATAATGACAATGACATCGATCTTTTCGCCGTAAGCACATTCAACCTATGGGAAAAGCCTGAAGCTCAGAGCTTCATATGGCTCGAAAATACAGGCAATATGCAGTTCGTTGAACATGATATCTCCAACACCCCCACACATCTTATAACTCTTGATATTGCTGATTTTAATAATGACGGTTTGCCTGACATGGTCACCGGTGGGATGCATACTTTCCCCCCCTTCGACAGAATGGGGAGAGTTACACTCTGGCTTAATAACGGAAATCTGAACAGGGCAAAAAACAAATAGAATTATAATAACCTTTCAGGCAACAGGCAGATCCTTCATTTAACCTCCTGTTTATATTTTTGAAGATCCTTTTCAAGATCAGTTATCATTTCATTGGGAACTTTTTCCTGCCTTGCCATATCAATTGTGCGGCTTAGATAACTGCAAGCGCTGGCGTTGTCACCAGTTGCTGCATAAGATTCTGAAATACACCTTCCCGCAGAAATGACAGTAAGCGGTGGACTTGATTTGTTTATGAACGCCCTTTCTGAGTATTCCCGTCCCTCTTCAATATTCCTCAACCTGGTTTCCGGGCACATTACAAGAAGTGTCCCAAGTCTTTCAAGTATATACGGGTCATTCGGGAAGTATTCAAGTGATTTCCTGTATTGGCTGAGGGCCCGCTCCCAGATCTTGAGCTTTATCAGGAGGTCTCCGAGATATCGTGAGGTAGAAAGATCTTCAGGGTCTGCCTTAAAGGAGGCTTCATACATTTCGAGTGCTTTTTCCTCCTTCCCGTCAAGCTCCAGAGCCATTCCTGATAACTGCAGCACCTTGCCATTGTGAGGGGCTGTTTGCTGAAGCTTTGTCAGGTATCTTAAGGCCTCATCTTTCTCGCCGCTAAGGATCATTATATATACGGAACTTGTCAACAGTTGCACATTGCCTGGATTATTTTTTATAAGGCTGGTCAGTGCAGACCTTGCTTCATCCTTTCTGTCACTGTTTCCGAGGCACATAATTCTGGCCAGTTGGAGATCTTTATTATCAGGCACAAGTTTCAGCCCCTGGTCATAATATCTGAGAGCCTGGCTATATAACCCTCTTTTCATGCAAAGGTCAGCTACCATTCTAAGTTCATTCTGATCATCACTGAAATCCTTCAGATGAGTTTCCATGTAAGGCAGCGCCATTCTGTCGAGCCCCCTGGCAAGAAAAAGCTTTATGGCTTTTGAGATAACGAACTTATTGTCAGGCATATTAAGCAATCCGGTACGGACCAGCTCAAGAGCAAAATTGGGATAGCCTCCCTTATCTGCATCATCGACCTGTTTAAGCAGATATATATCAGAGCATGAAATGCCTGCCAGGATATCAATAAGAGTATCAACAGGGGGTGTATAAATCCTCAGGTCACCCGCCCTTGTCAGAAATTTTTTACTCAGAGTGTCATTGCCTTGCATACTGTAAATATTGCCAAGCAGCCTGTAAGCCTGGCCAAATTCAGGCTGTTCCTTTATTATTTGCCGGAGATCCTTCTCAGCCTCTTCCAGCTTCCCTGAATTTATATATATGCTGGCCTGCTGGAATGTGGCATAAACACTGAGCGGGTAGTGGTCACTTCGGGATGAACCAGAGGACAGGTTTTTCTTAGCGGCACCGGCTGAGATCCTGTCAAAAACTTCTGCTGCCTTATCATATGAACCCATAGACTGGTAGCCTTCTCCCAGATAATACCAGGCCAGGCTGTTATCAGGCTTTTTACGGGTAACTTTCTTAAAGTTTTCAACCACCCCCGGATTGTCGCCCATCTCTTTATCCAGATATCCAAGGTAATACAGCCAGATCCATTTTGAGTTGTTTTTCCTGATTGCCAGCTTGTAGCATACTGCGGCCTTATCGTAAATTGCACTCGAATGATAAACCATTCCCAGTCGTCCGAGATTTCTTGATGATGGATTTTTATCAGCTGCTTTCCATGCATTTGTCATCTGTTCCTCCAATGCGGGATTAATGTTTTGAATGTCGGTAAGGGGAGGAAGCTGAGCCCGGTACTGATTGTTTGAAATATACCTTATTGAAAGTAACAGGATCCCCGCTATGGCAATTCCCGCTACGGTATAGAGGATCCATTTCTTTATTTTGCTCATATGAAATTTTGTCGCAGATTAATAATGTCAAGGCTTTTAAAGATGCATATTACGCTTTACCGCATCCGCATATCACCGGATCTGCTATTTTCTGGGTCAGATTCATTTCATTCATCCTGCTTTTTCTTCTGTCAGAACATTCCTGACAGCCTGCAAACAGATCCACATCCCACAAATCGGCGAATATTCGTCCCTGTCTCAATTCCAGTCCATATTCGAGCACACTCTCGAGTGAGCGCAGGTCAGGTCTGCTGAAATGACCCTCTTTCATCAGTTCATCCATGGCCCCATTTCCTTCCCTTACAGGAATTACGATACAGCATTCCACTCCAATCCTGAAAGCAAACTCGACAGATTTTCCGGCCCAGTAAACACCCTCCTCTTCGGTAAGGAAGGGAGGTCTGAGCAGTATAAATGCCCGGCTCATTATTCTGTTGGCAGAAAGGAAGCTTACAGCATGCGCAAAATCCTTCAGGGTCATTTTCTTGTTAAGCCTCATCAGCACCTCGGTATTTACTGTCTCCAGCCCCATGGCAACTTGTAATTCAGGCTTAAGGAGATCCCTGAATTTCAGGCACCTGTCGCCGATCAGCTTCGGATGGCTTTCAACTATGATAGTTTCAAAGTGGCTTACAAGCTCAGCAATCCTGAGGTAGTCTTCCTCCGGAATTGCCTTCGTGTCAAAGAAGCTGCCGCTGTTGTAAAGCTTAAGGTGTTTTACTCCTGGCATTTTTTCAAGTGCCCATTCTATCTGGTCCGGGATTGCGCCTGCAGGAAGCGTGGCATCAGTCGTGTTCTTCCATAGATCGCACATCAGGCAGTGAAAGGCACATTCCCGGTTGGTAAGGAAAATAATGGCTGTATCCTCCACCTTTCCTGAAAGGCTTCGCTCCTTTTCAACGAGCCAGGCATAGGGTTTCCGCGGATCAAGACTGTTCTTCCTTCCCCGGTGTGACAGTATCCAACCGTCGCTCAGTGCATGGTGAGCTTTATCACTCATAATTGGAAAGGAACTCCTTCCTGTAGGCAATCTCTCTCTCAGGAAACAGCCGGCTGAAATCCCTGCCTGAGGCAGCACCATGCTGAAACCTTCTCTTCTCAAATACAGGCATGTCAAGCCCTGTAATGGCTTTGACACCTGCAGATACTATCTTCCCCTTCAGTTCGTATAATTTCCTGTGGTCCCAGTTTGTCATTTCAATGTATGGTATACCTTCCGATATCTCGATTACATTTGGCAGGGTGTAGGGACTAAAACCCTCGAATCCCATCATGTCAGAAGTTGAAAAAGTTCTCATGTATCCCCTGCTCAGGCCGCCCGAGTATGTAAGTGAATGCTTTATTGAATCGACGCCCCATCCTTCATGATAAAGCATAAGGTTATTCAGCACGCTGCGTATGGTTAATTCCGGGTTCTCTTCGATCGGATAGTCCTTGAGATTTTCATCACCGCCCTCTCCGTCAAGTATGTATTTCCAGTCAGGATAGCGTGACCTTATTGCCTGGAGCAGTCCGAGGCTCATTGTAGCTGACTGGATATCAAGCGATTTATAGTCTTCTACAATTTTTATCGCCTTTTTCCAGTCGAGCGATGAGTAATCCACTTCAACAGTCTCCAGGAACAGCTCAAGATTAAGGGCCTCCAGGAAGTTTCTTGCCTGTATGAGATCATCTCCGGCCCCGTCAATGGAAAGGGTAAATGCCTTGAGCCTGGACGGGCTCTCCCCCAGCTCACGGAGAGCGTGGTAGGTAAGCAGAAAGATTGCGCCGCTGTCGATCCCGGCTGAAAAAGTAACCCCTACAGGTCCGGTTTTTGCACGGTTCAGCAGCCACTTTTTAATCTCGTTGTAAACGGCACCGATGTAATCTTTCCCTATCTGGCCTGGATTATCTGCAGAAAATTTATTCCGTTCAGGTGTAAAAAACCTGCTGTACACAGGATTCGGATCAGGACAGCCCAGCAGCTCAATTTTTGTTATATAATGTGCCGGAGCCATTCTTGAATATGAAGGATGAAACTGATCATCCAACCCCTCCTTCTTTAGAAAATTATAAATAACATCAATCCTCTCGGCTATTATAAGAACCGGCCCTGCTGCTTTCTTTGCAATGAAATAACGGATGGGCCTCCCAATGGAGCGAGCCATTCTGATCGTTTTGCCATCAACCGAAACCAGGCAGAATTGTCCGTCAATTTTCCGTACTGCTGCTGCATCTCCTGATTTGACAACGGCAACGGCTTCTTCATGTGTCATGTTATAGATGATATTCTTCCCTGGATTCGTCAGGTCCACTACATTCCCTACATATTCGTGATTCATAATCTACTGGTTTTATATTATACTAATTATTTTATATTCCAATATGCAATTATCTACAATAGTTTCCTGATTTTCTTCGTTTACCCCGGCCCAAGAGGGAGCGAAGAAAATCAATTTACTCCCCCTGGGGATGGGGTAAATAAATTGATTTTCGGGCGGTTTTTGTTATTAAACTTATTTTTGTATTTGTCATTATTTAAATGCCTGAACTGTTTAATGGTTATAGCCAACAATCCCTTTCCCCTCCATAATAGTAATATACCTGTTGCAGGCAATATCCCTGTAAACCTCTTTTTCCCCGTCCGACCATGATATCTCAATCGAGTCCACAGCTTTCCTTTTGCCAAGTCCTACATGAATCCGCGGATCGTTGTTCGAAAGGTAGCTGGTAGCCCACTGGTTTACAAAAACCTGTCTGATGCCTTCCGATGTGACGACCACTCTGGCACCTATTGCCGGGGCAGGTCCGTTACTGCCTTTTAGGGTCAGGCCAAGCCAGTTGTTTTTATTCCCCCCTTCATTTCTGAGCAGCACTGGGGTACCCTCCTTGTCGACATGAGTAATAACGACATCGAGGTCACCGTCATTGTCATAATCGCAGACTGCCAGCCCCCTTCCTGATCGCTTTGTCTTAAAATAACTGCCATGTTCCATCCCCGTATTTTTAAAATTCCCTTCCCCATCATTCTCGAGCAGCAATGGGTATTGAAGAATAAGCTCTTCTGCGGTACCGTCAGCTGCGACAATATCCAGGTCACCATCATTGTCGTAATCAAACAGCATGGCCCCCCAGCTTCCCTTGCCGGCCATGGCTGCAGCTACCCCGCTCTGTTCTGTAATGTCGGTAAACAGGCCATTGCCATTATTAAGATAAAGCGCCCCATACGCCAGGTCAGTTACGAGCAGGTCAATCAACCCGTCCCCATTAATATCTCCGGGACAGCCATGCATTGAGCCGGTTCCTTCACCCTTGCTGTTTGCAGCTACACCAATCCCGACACCGACATCCCTGAAATGCTGATTATCGTTCCTGAACATGAAATTCAGCTGATGATCATTTGCCTGGAAGATATCGAGGTCACCGTCATTGTCGTAGTCATATACAGTGAGCCCCATACATTTCGAATCGGGATAGAAAAGGTTGCACCTGGCGGTAACATCAGTAAACCTGCCATCGGATTGCTGTTCATACAACATTGAGGCCTGTCCCCTGTACTCTGAGGGGTGAGGCATGATGTCGGGGGTTGCAGGGGTAAAATATGAGGGATCAAAGGCAAGAAAATTCCCTGTCATGGCATCAAGCCTTCCGTCCCTGTTATAATCAAAAAAAGCAACTCCGATGCTCCATTTTACAAAGCCGTTAAGCTTTTCGGGGCCGGCCAGGCCGGTCAGGGAGGTAATGTCAGTGAATGTTCCGTTACCATTGTTCCGGTAGAAAACATTCGGGCCATAATTCAGCACGTACAGATCCTGATCACCGTCATTATCATAATCAATGGCGCCTGCTGCCATGCTCCAGTGCCTGTCGTCCACTCCTGCAGCAACTGATACCTCGGTAAAGGTCCCGTTACCGTTATTCCTGTAAAGCTCATTGTGGGTATTGCTGAAAACTTTGCCCTCCGGATCGGAGATGCCTTCAAGATATGTCCCGTTCATCAGATAAAGATCCATAAGCCCGTCATTGTTGTAATCAAACACAGTAATGCCGTTCCCGCTGCTTTCAATAATATTCCTGTAGGTAAAGTCGCCGATTGTTGTTTTAAAATGTATTCCGGCCTTTTTTGCCACATCTGTAAAGATCACATTGTTTTTCTGGGCTGAAGATTGCAATGGAATGAAAACAGATAAAATTAATATGCCGGTTAACCGCAAAGAGCGCAAAGTCCCGATAATTATCGGGCTACGCAATGGACGCAAAGGACTTACAACAAATGATTTGCCTGCGTGTCGCATATGCCGGCCTCTTGTGTTTTGCGGTTTAAATAGTATCATGATATTCGCCTCCTCCAATATTCGGGTAATTTATTTTGCAGCCGATCTCAGGGCATTAAGAAACTTATCAGGGGTAACCGTCCTTGTGTTATACTCCCTGTTATAGTTCTGCAGGTCAGAATCATCAGGATATGAATCACCCGGCCCCGGAGGATAGCTTTTCATTCCATGGAACGGAAGGGGCAGTACGGTACTTCCAAAGGCAGTATTTATATCGCCGTCCTTTACCCAGCCGACACTATGGATCAGGAAGTCCCTTTTCCACCCGGCTTTAAGGTCAGGCAATTTCTTCGCATCGAACCTCACGGATGTTTCATCACCTGCATTCGAGATTATATATTTATTGTCAGACTCCTGCAGGAGAGGCAACACATCACCGTAACGTGTATAATTACCGGATAGGTCGCGCCATTTGGGTTCTTTATCAACGTCCGAATAATCAAACCAGTGAGGTCCGTATCTTCCTCCCTTTCTGTAGGAGCGGGAGAAACCGCGGTAATGAAGGTCAGCTGATACAGGGGCCATGGTAGTAGTGACAGGCGATTCGCCGGTAACCTCATCAGAGAAGAAAATATAATCCCAGTACACCTCCATATTGGTTCGTATTCTTACCCTGTGATCTGATGAAAGAAACTTGCCGGAGAGATCTATTACAACCGTTTTGTCCTTTCCCATTGGAAATCCGGCATCAGATTCAATTGTTTCCCACTCTCCTCTTTTGTTGATTATCTGAACAGAGGGCGGAGAGACTTTAAGAGCAGTCGATTGTGACAAAGCGTAGTTTATGCTTGCATCGGTCGGAAAGATCCATCCGTTCATAAAGAGAAACAAATGCCCGTTCCTGCCGGTTTTGCCCGGGTCGAGTACAAGGTCCTTCATCTCAGTAACTCCCTGGTATTTATCTGGATTGAAATCAGATAGATAAACGTCATCTTTTTTTGAAATACAGGATAGCACGTTTTGTCCCCTGGAGTCGATGGCAGAAACCGGCTGGCTCTTTCCAGCAACCTGGTAAATCTTTCTGCCAGGGAATGGAGGTGGTGAAAACTGTTCTGGGACAAATATATCGACCGAATCGGGATGATCAACAGCCACAAGCTCAAGCTTGTCACAGTAAATGGTCTCCCAGAGTTCCGATGTAAGCTGGACAGGATATTCACCTTTATCAGGCCTGAGCATCTCACCGGGGATCTTCAGGTAGTCATCCGATGCATCTGCAAATGCGTATGCAGTATTTCCACCCATTATTCCCAGTGGCATGCCAAGAGCGCTCCTCCATAGGATATCCTTAGCGAAAACATACTCAGCTCCATCCCAGGTGTACAGGAAAGGACATGATCCCTTAAGTGTCTGGGATTCGACAAGCGACTGGTCGGTACCCGGAAAGAAAATGTTCTGGGGAACTCCATTTGTCCAGGTGATCCTGATGACATCGGCAGTAGTGCGTTTTCCCAGCCCAAAATGGATATTCGGATCCGTAACAACCATGGTCTGGTAAAGATCACCGGCCCTCATTTCCATTTTTGCACCGATTCCGAAATGATTATTTTTTGCGCTCCCGGCCCTGAGTCCGACAAGCTTTATCTTAATGTAATGGTTTGTATTGCCCCCATCATTCCTGAGGAGGGACACTCCACCGTTCACTCCTGTAATGACAATATCAAGGTCACCGTCATCATTATAATCGAAAACTGCGATCCTGTTGCCCGATTTAAGCTCTGGGGGAAGGAGCTTTGAAACATCTGTGAAATTGCCGCTACCGTCATTATGATAAAGAAATACACCCCGTCCATCTTTTTCCTCCGATTCACCGGTGATCAGCAGGTCGAGAAATCCGTCGTTATCGAAATCGAGGAAAGCTGCATCATATGCTTTCAGACTGCCAAGAGCCGAAAACATTTCATTATTGTTTTTAACCAGCTCGTAGGTGCCGTTGCGCAGGTTCCTGTAGAGTTTCTGATTGCCGCTTTTCAGGGATGTTATGAACAGATCGAGGTAGCCATCGTTATTAAAATCTCCCACAGTCACGGAGCTCGAGCCTCCCTCACTTTTCAATCCGCTCTCCTCTGTTATATCCTTAAAGACCCCCTGGCGTTGATTGGAGAACAGTATATTGCTGGCATTTTCATTAATTACTATAAAATCAATGTCTTCATCCTCATCAAAATCGCCGAAGGCGGCATCCCGCGTAATAAGGGATCGTCCGGGCAGGCCAAGCTTTGATGACTCATCCGCGAAAGTTCCGTCCGCATTGTTTCTGAACATGAGGTCAGTAGTTGACCGGCCCTCAAAGAAATCGAGGTCCCCGTCATGGTCCATATCGAAGAACAGAGCCACATTCCCGCCTGTAGGACTCCCTGCCCTGGCTTTGGCAGTTACATCCTCAAATTTTCCGGGACTTACATTTTTATAAAGGATATCGCCCTCATCTCTTACCACATAAAGGTCGAGGAAGCCATCGTTGTCAAAATCGGTAAATGTGGCGAATGACTCTTTTCCCTTGTGATTGATGCCCGATTCCTCCGAGACATCCCTGAATCTTCCCATGTCGTTGTTGAACAGATAATGCCTGTAAGTACCCGATACAGGATCATAGCTCCCAACGTACAGGTCTATATCCCCGTCACCGTCATAATCGCCGGCAGCGACATGGCTTGAATTTTTGAATTCCGGGTTATCACCATCCTTCCCTGCGGGAACGATACCGAGTCCGGCCGACTCGGAGACATCGTTGAACTTTATTATATCAAGTACCGATCTGTTATCGCTTACAGCAGATCCAGGCTGCTGGTCGAATGTTATAAGGGGGAAGCCTATGAGCGACCCACCGGGGCCCTTCAGCTCCATTATGCCCGCCTGGTAAGGAGAGGTAACCTTAAGATAGTTATGAAAGATTGTGAATTGCACAAGTGCGCTCTCTTTATCACCCTTTCTCAGGAGATCGATTGTTTTATTGTAATATTCAGCGGCCTCCTTTGGAAATTCAGGGAACTGCTTGTGGATGATCTCCATCTGCTCCAGGGCTTTGTCTGTTTCACCATTCCGGATAAGTATGTCCGTAAGGCTCAGATGAGGAACAATATTTCCGGGAGCCTTGTCAACCAGCTGCATTATAACATTTTCACGCAGCTTGCGAGACTGTTCGTCGGGCATGGCTGAATAAAGCTCTGAAAGATCATACAGTGTTTTAATGTGTCCGGGAGAAAATTCGAGCGATTTGTTCAGCTCTTCTATCGCCTTGCTGCGCTGATCGTTCATCTGATATACGGTTGCCAGAATCAGCCTTGTATCAGGATCTTTCGGATCAATGCTTATTGCCTTGAGAAGCCTCTTTTCAGCCTCCGGATATTTCCCCATTCGCAGATATGTAAGTCCGAGGTTGGCATAGCCAAGCTTTTCCTTGGGAGCCAGTTTAATGTATTTCAGGAATGCCTTTTCAGCATCATCCAGCTTGAATTCCTCAAGATAAGCCAGTCCCAGCGTCTGGGTTGTCATCAGATCGATTGATTTCTGTTTCGCTGCTTCGGGGCTCTCCTTACAACTGAATATGGCAAAGGAGCAAATAGCAAGTAATAAAATACTTATATTTTTCATTCCTGATTATTGTCTGTAACTGATGATCAATCATAATCCTGATCAACTCGTCAAATTTACGAATTAACCGTAAAGGGCGCTAAGATTTTAAGTAAAGATCGCCAGGAAAGCCTTTTTCTGATTTTGACTTTGCGTTAAAGCTTTGCGTACCCTGCGGTTTAAATAATCTGTTAATCTGCTCCGTCATCAATATTAACAGGGATTCCGTTCCTGATAACCTCCAATCCGGGAGTTCCCTTCCGGTTTCCATTATCATCAAAACGGATCAAACCCGTAACACCTTCATATTTAATGATTTTCAGAGCCTCCTGGAGCTTTTCACGATCTGTCCCCGCAATTCTGACAGCCTCAATAAGCAGGTTCATCGCGTCGAAAGCACAGGCAGCAACAGCACCCGGATAGGTTCCGAAACTATTTCTATATTTCTCACTGAAAGTGATCCATGGCTTACCGGATCTGTGAACTCCATTGATAAAAGTCACATTTTCATAAATCTTTCCGGAAGGGACCCTCACTCCATCCTCTCCGATCTGGATCAGTGGACAATATACTGGCTGCAACAGGTCAGATGTCCTCATTTTTTTTATCAGGTCGGTCAGGCCAGGCTGTTTCATTATAAGAACTATACAGTCGATATCTGAGGTTTTAAGCTTATCTGCAATTTCATTGATATTTCCCTGATCATTGTTGCATCCAAGCTTTAAGGGCTCTGGCTTACCCTGTCCCTGCAATTTACCAAGAAAACATTTCAGCTTTGATGCCGAGTCATAGCCATCGTCAGTAATCACGGCCAGTCTGACCGGCTTGTTATTTCTATATATGGCGCTTACAAGGGCGTCGGATAGCTGACAGTCATTGTAAACGGAATTGAAGAACCATGGCACGAAGGCCTGTGCCAGTGTCGGATCGCCTGACCAGGCTGATACGAATACCACTCCTGCTTTGGCGGCTACCTGTTCGACAAGGTGGGCATTGCGTCCATCATGCGAGCCCACCAATGCTACTGCCTTTTCGTCAAAAACGAGAGAGACAGCCTGTTTGGAACCGGTTCCCCAGGGGCCTTCCATTGATCTGACTTTCAGTTCAAACATTCTGCCCCTGTAACCGCCGTTAAGGTTGGCATCCTTGATTGCAAGCTCTGAAGCCTGCAAAGCCTCGGGTGAATTCCTATCCTGGATCAGTAATCCGATTTTTATGGTCTTTTCAGTCCCTGAATCTACGCTGGTGGATCTGTCATCCCCTTGGGTGATCCCATCTCTGTATTTCAGACAGTCGCCTTCATGCGAATCCGGCAGGCTGCTTGTAGGAACAGGCTGCAGAAAAGTTGCCAGGCTGGCAGACAGAATTAAATGAATAGCTTTCATCTATTGGGACAGCCACCGGTCATAATATTTTTCTGTCAACCGCCAGTGCAATTTTCCTGAGGACATCCATCAATCCGGCAAAGGTTTCCGGATCCAGCGACTGATGCCCGTCACAGAGAGCCTGGTCAGGCTTGTGGTGTACTTCCATTATCAGCCCGTCGGCGCCTGCAGCGATGGCTGCTTTAGCCATTGCAGGAACCATCCAGCTGATACCGGTTCCATGACTCGGGTCGACAATTACGGGCAGGTGTGTCAGTGTTTTCAGCATAGGTACCGCACTGAGATCGAGTGTGTTCCTGGTTGAAGTCTCGAATGTGCGGATACCGCGTTCACAGAGAACAACATTCTCATTGCCCTGGTTGAGAATATACTCAGCTGCCAGAAGGAATTCTTCTATGGTTGCCATCATTCCTCTTTTCAGCAAAACAGGTTTACGGGTCAGGCCCACCTCTTTAAGAAGAGGGAAATTCTGCATATTGCGTGAACCAACCTGCAGCATATCGGCATATTCAACAACCTGTTCCACCTGTCGGGTATCCATTATCTCAGTAACAATGGGCAAACCCGTTTCAGCCCTGACTTCGCTCAGAAGTTTCAATCCCTCCTCTCCGAGTCCCTGGAAGCTGTAAGGTGATGAGCGCGGCTTATAGGCACCGCCCCTGAGTATCCTTGCTCCAAACTGTCTGACCGCCCTTGCCGTATCAAAAAGCTGTTCCCTGCTCTCAACTGCGCATGGTCCGGCAATTACAACTATTTCGGAACCACCAAGCTCTACACCAGCTATAGATACGACAGTAGATTCAGGCCTGGTGGTCCGGCTCACTCTGCCGGGAACACTGACCGGTAATGCAGGAACAATGCAAGAATTTGAATCCATTTCAGGTAACCCTCAACTATTAGTATCCGCTTTCAGCCTTTTTGTAGATCTTATCATCTTTTTCAAAACGCGGTGCAGGAGAAAATAAGAATTTTCCTTTCGTAACCTTTGCCATAAAAATCGGCCTGATATTATTCCAGGAATCGTCGAAAATGATTTTCCCTGTAACCCCGTCGTATCCGTTGAATGTCTTCATATCAGTCAGGAGGTCCCTTATCAGAACCCGGTTAAGACCTGCCTTCTGTATAGCCTCAATTATCAGGTTCATCCCATCATAGGCATGTGCCGCAAAAACATCAGGTTCCATTCCGAATCTTTTCCTGTAGGCAGCCTGAAATGCTTTTAATTTCGGGTTGTCGGAATCCGGATTGTACTGACAGGTCGTAACTATTCCCTCAGCGAGGGGGCCTGCCAGCTTTAAAAATTCTGACGAGACCATTCTGTCCGATCCGTAGACAGGCTGTTTAAGGCCCATAGCCCGGATCTGTTTGAGAATGAGTGCAGATTCCTTTGCATTACCCCATATTACGATTGCGTCAGGTGAGGTTTTCTTTATATGCTCGAGCTGATCTGTAAAATCTGTCTCCCCGTCGTTGAACCGCTCCTCTATAATAAGAGGAAAACCAATACGTGTGGCTGAGCGCGTGAAATGCAAAATCCCTGTCCTGCCATACCTGTTGTTGTCCCTTATCACTGCAACCCTCGAATGCCCCTCCTTCTTGAATATATAGTCGACAAGGGCATAACCGCTCTGGCGGTCATCGGGGATAACGCGTACAACCCATGGTATATTGGTTTCGGTGAAGGTCGGATCCGGATCACCTGTATTGACACAGGCAATTTCAAGCTTCAGTGTGGCCCGTATGGCAACATGGGAATTTATATCATCGATAGTGCCAAGCCAGGCCCATACCTTTTCATCATCCATTTTCACCACTTCGTTGGCGGCTGCACCCCAGAGACCGACATCATTATGCTCCATCAGCCTGTAAGGGATTCCGTGATAGCCTCCTTTCCTGTTGGCCTCCTCGATAGCCATTACAGAGCCCTGCAGCATCTGCTTCCCCAAGGTCCGATATTATGGAACCTTCGAGAGGCCCCAGGAAGCCTATCCTTACATCTTTCAGATCCGTGGGCGGCTTTAGCTCCCTTCCTGCACCATAAAACTTGATAGGCACAAGAAAATGGTACTTATAAGCTTTCTGATATTTATCGAAAGCAACAAGCTCATCGGGTATGTTGCCATAGTTTTGTTTCTTCTCCTGACCTTTCATGGAATATAAGGGCAGCAGGATGATAAGAAAGGATAACGCACAATTTCTGATCTGTGGTTTCATATTTTAAGCTTTTTTATTTTTTGCATATGGCCCAAGCTTCAATCTCTACAAGGAGCGTTTCCCAGCAAAGTCTTGCCTGGATCCCCGTACTTGCAGGCAGCGGTTCCAGCTTCATCCAGCTGTAAAAAGTAGTCCTGATCTTATTGAATTCGGCATAGTCCCTCTCAATGTCCCTCAGGTAATTTGTGGTTCTTACAACATCGTGCCAGGTCATCCCCTCCGCTGCAAGAAGATTGGTTATGTTACGGTATGTTCTCCAGAGCTGCGCCCTGAAATCGCCTATATGTTCGGCTTTGCCCTGCTCGTTGACACTGGCGGTACCTGAAATGAGGAGCACCTGGTAATCACCGAGATCCAGCCGCAATGCCCTTGAAAATGATGATGGCTTCTGGTAGTCGTATGCCTCGTTTATTACATGTGGGGCATGAACAACATGCTTATCTATCGGGGGCCTGTTTTTGTGAACAGCAGGATAGACTGATTCGACTATACTGCCATCATCTGATAAAATTCCAAGCTTCTTCATTTCAGCACGCTCACCATCAGTAAGTTTTGAAAGATCTATCAATAATTGCTTTTCACTCATTATTTCTTTCGTTTCTTTTATTTCCAATATTTCCATTATTTCCCTTATTTCTGTTTGTTTATTATTTCAGCAGTTCTCCGCGGCTGACGCCGTTTGATGTGGCAACCCACAGATAATCCTTATCTGCATCCACACCTATTATAAAATTATGAGCTATGGATGGGGACATAGGGATTTCCCTTGTTGTTTTATTTGAGGTACTGTCATCGTCGCGGCTATAGTTTTTAATAATAGCCTTTCCGTCGCTGTTATTGTCATTCTTCTTGTATGTGACCCAGCTTTTGCCATCGGTACTGCTCAGGCCGTTATCGCTGCATATGAAAACAACAGGCCCCTTGGCTCTCAGAAAATTAATGAAGTTGCTTGCCAGTCCGCTGTCATGATCAAAGAATCCTTTCCAGTTCTTTCCGTCGTAACTGCTCATGCCAAAATATGTAGAAACCCATAAAACGCCATCAGCCCAGGATGTTGCGGTTGTAATGTCATGAACAACCCCATCGTCGGGCTGCAGATCTATTTCCATAAAGCCATCCGGATCGGTATAATCCCTGAATTTTTTGGTTTTATTATTGTACTCAATCACTCCACCGCCCCAGGCTGCTATAAAAATTTTCCCGTCACCGGCAGATACTCCATATGTCCATGGTTCATGCATAGGGGCGTTCTTTTCAGTAAATATCTCCCACTCCTTCGTGTAAGTGTCGTAATGGCCGGCGCCACCGCCTGTTGCAACCCAGATATCCTTGCCGTCGCAGATTACACAATAGACGAGATCGTTTGGCATGCCGCTGTTAAGCTGCGTGAAGTTTTCAAACTTCCCGGCAGACCATCTGCTCAGTCCGCCCAGGGTGCCGATCCAAACGTCGCCTGTAAGCTTGCTTACGTCAATGGATACTATTCCGTTGTGCGGCAGCCCGTCCTTCGTTGTATAGGTGCGCCACTTCCCGTTCTCATACACGGCCAGCCCTTCATGCGTGCCGACAAGCACACGGTCGCCGTCTATTCTGACTGTATAGGCTTTATTGGAAGGCAGGCCATCCCTGGTCGTAAAATTCTTCCAGTGGCCGTATACCGGCATTGGCTTTGATTCATCAGAGCCGGGATCATGAAGCTGATCCCTTCTAAAACCCAGGGAACAGATTCCTGAAACAATTACAACAACCGCAATGTATTTTAAATATGTCCCCTGAAATCGCTTCTTCATGATTTTCATTTTTAATGAGATGTATATGAGGCATGCTGCATCTTCGAAGCTTCATGTTCCCCTGAAGTTTTTGTTTCGTATTCGGGTGACCTCAGTGATTTAAGATAATCAATGAGATCATTAAGGTTATTTTTTGTCATATCTCCCACGAGTCCGTGCTTATCATCCTTTCCGTAAACGGTCCATATCTCCTCCAGTGTGGCAGCCCGACCGTCATGAAGATAAGGTGCAGAAGCATAGATATTGTTAAGGTGCGGTGTGTCGAACAGAACGGAGTCGTCAGTTTTTGACAGTGTGCTTACATATTCGAGCTTCCTGTTTGTATAATATGGAGGCGGATGACAGGTAATGCAACGGTTATTTTCAGGGATCACCTTGCCTGTATTATCTACCGAGCGTTCAAAAATTGCCTTGCCGCGGAGCTGAGATTCAGTTAATTCGCCATTAGGATTATACATCAGGTTGGGCGGATAGCGTATCCCTGTCAGGATATACGCAACCAGTGCATCGAGGTCCTTGTAGCTGAACGATTCTGTCCTTGTAAGAAATGTGGAAAACCTCATCCCGTCCTGCTTGTAGACAGTCTGATTAGTCCCTGTCCATTTGAAGGGAGCTGTTTCGCTGATATCGCGCAGGGATTCCGTGTTCGTGACATTTCTGCCCATATCCTTGCCCGACATGTTATAAACAAGTCCGTCCTCGTGCATATCGGGGTGGCAGGTATAGCAACAGTACTGATTCTGAAATGTATGTCCTGCATTGTTGAATAACCTTCTCCCGTGTCTGGCCACAGTTATCCGGCGAGGTCCGCCAAGGTCTATTGAGGATATTTTCTCGAGTGTCTCAGTATTTATGACTGCGATTTTGTCTTCCAGCGTTTCGGCAACATACAGCTTTTTACCATCCGGAGAAAGAGCCATGCCTTTAGGATTGGCTCCCGTTTTTATACGCTTCGTAATATATCTGCTGCTTATTCCCAGATTATTTGAATATTGATTCAGCATTTCCGGTGTTGAATTTTTGATCAGAGATCTGACTGAGTCTATATCGATGACCGAAATACGATCGACGCCGGAGCTTGACTCGAAAGCTTTTTTTCCATCAGGGGTAACGACAATACCAAACGGATCAGGGTAATAAGCTTCAGGTTCATCCAGCAGAAGCTGAATTACCCTCCCGTTATTTTTCCTGTCGATAATACCAAAACCATGGGTCATCATCCAGCCCTGTTCCACCTGTATCGAGGGGATCAGGTTTTTCGGTCGGATCAACGTCACGAATCCAAGGTCACCGGCCGGTGTGAAGGCAATATTTTCCATCATATAGGCCGATTCCATATTCTTGTATTCACTGATCTTCCGTGTACTGTCATTTATGACTGTAATTTCTGTTACAACCGGTTCACCATAAGGAACTAAATTTGCCCGCCGGCTTGTCACCCAGAGCACCTTTCCGTCGGGGGACAGCCTTATCCCTGTCGGGTTATTGCCGGCCTGAAGCCTTTTAATCTCCTCTCCCGAAGCCAGATCAATAACAGAGATATCAGATGAATAGGAATTAACAACATAGAGTGATTGTCCGTCGGCACTCAGTGCAAGACCAGCCGGGCCATTACCTGTTACAAGGGTATCCGTTACAATGAGCCTGTCAAGATCGATTACTGAAACATTGTCAGCCCATTCATTGCTTACATACGCTTTATGACCGTCTTTGCCAAGGGCAACGCTGTGTGGCTGAAGTCCAACCCCAATCTTCTTCAGAACAGTCTGGGTCTCAGCATCGACAACGAGCAGGGCATTGGCTTCCTGGGCAACAACATAGAGTCTTTTTCCATCGGCTGAGACAGCCAGGTTAAAGGGGGACAGGTAGGTTTCATTTATAAGTTTTGCAATAATCCCCTTTTTCTGAGTATAAATATGGCATGAAGTACATAAGAGAGGATGGTCGGTCGTCGCTGTTTTTGAATTTACATGCTCCCTTGCCAGCTTATGCAGGGGGAAATGAACAATCAGACCCAACGCCACAACTATCCCGATAAATACAATTAGCCTGGAATATCTCATAATATCTATTCTGTGTCTATATGTTTCTCTTTTATTTTACCTATATGGACCGGAACACTGACAGCCAATTTCTTAACCGCCATCGGTATCCTGTTTTCCGGCACCATTTCCTGATCCTCATGACACCCTACACACCCCCGTCTTTCATTGGGGCGTAGCCATAACCAGTCGCACTCGCCGGTAACTTTCCCATCCTTATCAAGCGATCTTATCCTGAACGGCTTATCAGCCAATATTTTAAGATAAAACGAACCATCCTTTTCCGGCTCAACAATCCCCATTGATGAGTCTACTCCTATTATCTCTATGGCAGAAGTCTTTGGCAATGAGTTAAAATCAGCCGCCAGTTCCCGACCGGTATGATTTACATCCTGGCAAACAATAAGGCCAGTTTTAATTACCATATTCACTTCACTAGGCAGCTTTCTCGTTCTCTGATGAACCCTTGCCTCGACCGCTTCAAGTACATCATAGCCGCCATTGTTGTAAAGTGCGGCACCCAGCTCCTTTTTCCCGGGATCCAGCTCATAAAGACCGAAAGAGTCCCCCCCGGATTTCCTGTATGTGACAAGAAGCTTCCCTGACTGTTCCGGGAAAGCAGACCTGAAGACACCCTGAATTCCGGATGTAAGGTTTTCAGCCGAATGAAGCGGCCTGTTATAGTTCACTGAAATTATGTCTCCATCCCTCTGAGCTTTGCTGTCTGACTCGATGAATAGAATTCTGCTTTCAGGTGTTTCCCAGCATCTGCCGGCTACTTTTGTTCCTGCGGTTCCCTTATAGAAGAGTTCATACTTTGTTCCATCCGGCCTCATAACCATGAGCTCTTCATTTCCCGCATCGGGATACAGCCTCCTGCTGAGAGAAAGTATCCGGCCATCCATAAGAACTGTGGAGGCAACATAGGTGTGAGGATTATAGGTAAGCCTTTTAATCCCTGACCCATCCAGATTGCCAGCAAAAAGTGAATGATCAGATTTTACTGAATCATTCCTGAGGGATCTGCTAAAGACAAATTGTCCCAGGGGCAGATAAGCCGGATCGGTACAATTGTCTTTGGATGCAGTTATCTGTCTTGCCTTCCCTGATGAAAGATTCATTTCCCATATCTGCCATGTGTCATCCTCTTTCTGCTGAGCTGCAAACAACAGATGCTTCCCATCGCAGGAAACCTCGGGAGAGCGGGCTGCATAAAAACCTGAAGTAAGTATCCTTGGCGGCCTGTTTGGATTCGCGGGGTCCATAATTGCAATGCGTGAGCCGGGAATATACCTTCCTGATAAAGCTTCATAGTTATCATGTTCTCCCGATTTTATAGCAATCTCCGTGAAGATGACCATTCCGTCGAAAGAATTTTTCCCGCATGAAACAAACAGAATGCCTGAAAAACTTATTACCGCAAATGCCAAAAGAATAAGGCCCGTTTTCGCTCTGCTCATCCAAAAATCAGTTTTTAGGTTCGTTTATCGTAAGAATCTGGTTGGCTTTTACATTTTCAAGTACCTGGTACTTGCCGGATGGCCATCTTATTTCGATTTTATCGACAACATCGTTTTTAGCGAGCCCGAAATGCACCCGCTGATCATTCTGGGAAAGGTAACCTGTAGTGCTCTTTTTCTGTGCCGTCTGTGTTTTACCTCCGGAGGTTATCTTAATTCTTGAACCAATCCCATCGCGGTTGCTGACTGAGCCCACAAGGTTAAGGGTAATCCAGTTATTCTGATTCCCCTTATTGTTCCTCAGGAATACACAATGATCATTAAGATTAACTACGAGAATGTCAAGGTCTCCGTCATTGTCATAATCTCCGATGCATGCTCCCCTGCCGACCATTTCCTTCTCGAAATATTTGCCAAGCTCTGTCGACCTGTCCCTGAATTTACCATCACCGACATTTTCAAAGATCTGATCTTCCTCGCCGTATAGATGCTTTAATGCACCGTTGGTTTTGAAGATATCAACATTGCCGTCGTTATTGAAATCAAAGAATGAGGAGGACCATCCCACAAACTGGGCAGCAGCAGTTGAAATACCCGATGCAACGCCCTTGTCGGAAAAGATGCCATTCCCCATATTTTCGTACAGGGAGCAATATGAATCATCAGAGACAAACATATCGAGCAGGCTGTCGCCATTGAAATCGGCAAAATCGACCGACATGCTTACTGTTGCCTCGCCTGCCTGGCTGAAGCCTGTCCCCGACATTGTGCCCCTGTCAGTAAATCCCTTGCCACCGTCGTTATGCCACAGATAATTCAGTGTATGGTCGTTGGCAACATAGATATCCACAAAGCCATCATCATCATAATCCGCAGCTCCGACACCCATTGCTCTTCCGTCGACATCGTTTATGCCCATGCTTTTTGTGACATCCTCAAATTCCCCGTTCCCCTTGTTATGGTACAGCACATCCGGCTGTGCATCATATGCCATTGGCCCGGGGAATCCGTCAGGGGCATAAAAATATTTATACTGCGGATCATAATAGAGATAATTACCTACATATATATCGAGCAGGCCGTCGTTATCATAATCGAGCCATACAGCTCCCACGCTGCAATCATTCCCACCGGCGACGCCGGCACGCTTTGTCACATCGGTAAATGTGCCATCGCCATTATTCTTGTAAAGCAGGTTAGGGCCATAGTTGCTCAGGTAGATATCCGGATAGCCATCATTGTTGAAATCGCCTACAGTTATTCCCATAGAAAATACAGGATTATCGAGTCCTGCTTTCTTTGTGACATCCTCGAAGGTCCCGTTGCCAAGGTTGTGGTAAAGATGGTTCACAGGCAATTTATCAGGTTTTGGGCCCTGGCTGAATCCTTCAATCCAGGTACCGTTGCAGATATAAATATCGGGATACCCATCCTGGTCATAATCAAGGAATGCAGCTCCGCCACCTACCGATTCAATAATATTGTTCAGGTGCTCTTCACCTATTGAATTCACATAATCAAGTCCTATTGCAGGAGCTATCTCCTGGAAATATTCATCATCAGCAGCCGGAGGTGTGAGAGAAAAATGCTTTTCTGAACCTGCCGAAGGTCCCTTGCAAGACTGAAACCCGCCTGCAGCAAGCAGAATGAAAAGAAAGTATATCAAATACCCTTTTCTATTTACATTTCTGTAAATACTAAAATAAATTCTCATAGAGTCAGGTCTTTAGGTTCGATTGCAAACTTATTCAAATATTCCATTTAAAATGATGCGTGAAAGAATTTTAACAGATCAAACCATTATATTTAAGTGAATTTTAAGATTAACGAATAGCTGGTTAAAATTATTTTAACACTAGCATAAATAGTATTTAATCTCAATTGGTTCCATCCGTACTGCAATATTGATAATTTCACAAAAAGTGTTCTCAAAACCATAAAAAAATGCAATAATATGAAAAAGAAGCTTACCCTGTTATTCTTTCTGTCCCTGATCCTGACGGGACTATCACATGAGGTGTTATCGCAGCCGGCTACAACGCTTGTAAAAGTCATTGTATCATGCGATCATAATGACTGGACATACAAGGTGGGAGAAACAGCTAAATTTTCAGTTCAGGTTCTAAAGTCTGGAAACCTGATTGAGAATGCCACAATTGATTATGAGGCTGGCCCCGAGATGCTTCCCGATCAGAAGAAGGAGGGCATAGTACTTAAAAGCGGGAAGACCGAGTTCACAGGCACTCTGAAAAAACCAGGATTTTACAGGGTAAGGGTTTGGGCTGTTGTAGACGGGAAGCGCTATGAAGGACTCGCTACTGCCGGGTTTGATCCTGAGAAGATAGAGCCAACGGTGAAGGACCCTTCCGATTTTGACTCTTTCTGGAGCTCAGCTAAGGATCACAATTCCCGGTTATCTTACCTGGGGTTACAATGATCTTACCTGCCCGCCCACTTCAATGTATACCGCATATAATGTAATTACCGCTCCCAAGGAACTGCACCTGTTCCAGGAGACGGGACACTGGTCATTTCCTGAAGAGACCGAGGCTTTGAATACCTGGCTTATGAAACAGCTTACCGGGCAGGACAGGTAAATGGATAGCTTGTTCAGACCCGGGTTTTTTAGTTTTTATCGAACGCAACCTGCTTACCGGTGAGGTTTATCCTTCCGGTAAGCACCTGTGTCGTCGCAGCATCCGTAGATCCTTTAAACCCTGGCTGTTTACCACCCACAGATATTGAGAACCAGCCGGGTTCTATTACCCGATTATCCTTGTTGTTTATAATGGAAAACTGCCTTGGGGTCAAAACAAACTCAACCTCCCTGCTCTCGCCGGGCTGAAGCATGATTCTACTGAATCCCTCCAGCTGTCTGACAGGTCTTGGCGTGGTTGCCTTTTCGTCGCTCAGGTAAAGTTCCACAACTTCCTCTCCGGCCTTTCTTCCCGAGTTTGTAACCAGTACCCTTACGGTTACTGGTTCACCGGCCATAGCCTTTGCAGGCAAAGATAAGTTACTGTAGGAGAATGAAGTGTAGCTCAAACCGAATCCGAAAGGATAAAGGGGCTCACC
Organism: uncultured Bacteroidales bacterium; assembly: GCA_963756885.1. Taxonomy (GTDB): domain Bacteria; phylum Bacteroidota; class Bacteroidia; order Bacteroidales; family VadinHA17; genus LD21. The sequence goes on along the minus strand of CAVWPG010000016.1, from coordinate 218,759 downwards.
CGTGAAGAACCTGTAGGTCTTGCCTTTCATATCATAGTTCACAAAAGGAGGGATCTGTCCGATCGATTTATAGTAAGTCACGGGAAGTCGTCCTGCCGGATTGTAATCACCAAAAAGAACATCGGCGACTGCGTTTCCGCCCTGCTGCCCTCCGTATCCTGCAAGGAGTATTGCTGCTGCTTTTTGCTGGACATTATTCACGGAGAGGGCTCCTCCGTTCGCCAGTACAACAATTACAGGTTTTCCTGTAGCAGCTACTGCTTCGAACAGCTGTTCCTGAACTGCAGGAAGATCAAGGCTGGTTCTGTCGCCACCGCTGAATCCATCGATCTTTATAGGCATCTCTTCCCCTTCAAGCCTCTGCGACAGGCCCAGGACAAGAACAACTGCATCCGCTTCCCCAGCTGCTTTTACGGCATTTTCGACCAGATTGACCCGGGGCCTTGCCCAAAGCAGCTTGATATCTGCATCTCCTGCATAATTTTTATACAACACCTCAATTTTATATTTTTTGCCTGCCTGAAGCTCTGCAGGAACTTCATGATGGAATCCAGCGTCATCGCTCCTAGACGAAATTATCTGCTTCCCGTCGAGAAGGATCTCATACCCGGAGGAGCCCCAGCTGCCGATATAGAAGGTTCCGCTCTCAGGAGGAAGAAGCCAGGTAGTCCATTTAATGCCGAAGTTGTCATCAGGCATATCATACCTCGGGGAAAGATGTTCCCAGTAGAAATTTATTTCATCGTCCACCCTGGTAAACACGGGCTTGCCATTCATCTCCCTGTTGTTAAAATATTCACCCGTGGCTCCCTGCCTTCCGTCAGCAGTCTGCAGATAGCGGGAAGGTATTACGCTAAGATTATGCACCCCCTCTGCCAGATCACTGCCCTCGGCATAGATCACTTTTGTGTCGGGATATAACTTATTGCTGATCCCCTTTAATACTGTAACGGGCTCTTTCGGTATGCCATTATAATTTCCGATAAGAGCCTCAAAGTTATCGGCATTAGGGCCTATCACGGCTATTTTGGCTATTGTTTTCGGCAGGGGGAGAATACTATTGTCATTCTTCAGAAGCACTATTGATTTCTGGGCAGCCAGCCGTGAAAGTGAATTATTATAGTCAGAACAATTTACGAAGAATGGGATCTGTGCATATGGGACCATTTCATCGGGGTCGAACATCCCCAGCCTGAACCTGGCAGTAAAAACCCTCTTCACCGCAGTATTGATATCTTCTTCTGTAAGAAGGCCCTTATCGACAGCTGCCTTCAGATTTTTATAATCAGATCCGCACTCCAGATCAGTCCCTGCCTTAAGTGCCTCTGCAGCAGCCTGAGTGGCATCTTTTGCAAATCCATTGAATCTGTAAAAATCAGAAATTGCCCCGCAGTCGGATACGATGTATCCCTTGAATCCCCATTCATTCCTCAGGATTCCATAGAGGATAGGATTGGCACAGCAGGGATATCCTCTGAACATATTATAGGCTCCCATTACTGAATACACACCGGCATCCACTACAAGCGTCCTGAAGGCAGGCAGGTATGTTTCCCTCAGATCCGATTCGCTTACAAGGGCATTGAAGGAATGTCTCAGGGGCTCAGGGCCGGAATGTACAGCATAATGTTTGGCAGTGGCGACAGTTTTCAGGTATCTGGGATCGTCGCCCTGCATTCCTCTTACAAATTCATAGCCCATCCTGCCGGTCAGGTAAGGATCCTCTCCGTAGGTTTCATGCCCCCTTCCCCATCTTGGATCGCGGAAAATGTTAATGTTGGGCGACCAGAATGTCAAGCCCTGGTAAATTCCTCTCTTGCCCCGGCGCTGAAACTCATTGTACTTGGCCCTGGCCTCATCGGATATGGCATTAGCCACATTGAACATCAGCCCTTCGTCCCACGAATTGGCAATTGTTATGGATTGAGGGAACACCGTTGCATAACCCGATCTTGCAACACCGTGAAGGGCTTCGTTCCACCAGTTGTATTCCGGTATACCGAGTCTCGGAATGGCAGGAGCAGTATATAAAAGCTGGTCAGCTTTTTCCTGGAGCGTCATACGTGAGACGAGGTCACTGACCCTCGTCTCCAGTGGAAGCGACGGGTCGCGAAATGGCATTGTATGAGGATCCTGCTGAGCCGGGCTCAATGTACCCGGAACACACAGAACAATTACAATGGCAAGCTTGAGAAAGTGATTCATAAGTTTCAGAATTAGGCTGTTTATAGAATCCGGCAGATATAAATTTAAACATTCGGAAGCTTCCATGGCCCCCTGTAATCGGGAGTCAGGAAATCATTGGCAGACCCGTCGTTTGTAAATTTTGTACCATCCCAAACAAGTTTTTTGCCGGTCCTGTAGGCTATATTCCCAAGGCTCGAGAATTTGGCTATATGAGCGCCTATTTCAATGCTTGCATTTGTATTCTGGTTACGGCTTTTAATACAATCCAGATGGTTTGCAACATGGTTCTTCAGTCCCTCATCTGTTCCCTTCTTCAGGGGCATGGCTTCCATGCGGGCAGTGCCATTCACCACCTCAGGGATAATCTCCCAGCCATTCCTGTCAACAACGAGAGTGCCATTTTCCCCAACAAAACCGAGCCCATGATTCCTTCCATATGCCCCATCATCAATACCTATTGCATGGTCCCACATAACATTGAATCCATCGAATTCATAGATGGCCTGCAGGCTGTCGGGAGTTTCACATGCATCATGAGGATAGCCATACTTCCCACCCATGGCCATCACCGATTTTGGTGCAGTTACATTCATTCCAAATAGTGCGTAATCGAGAAGATGCACTCCCCAGTCAGTCATAAGACCTCCTGCATAATCCCAGAACCAGCGGAAAGTAAAATGAAAGCGGTTGCGGTTGAAGGGCCTGCTTGGTGCAGGGCCGAGCCACATATCGTAATCAACTCCTGCCGGAACCGGCTCATCGGCAAGAACGGGGATCGTGGGGCACCAGCCCTGATATGAAAATACTCTGACTAGCCTTATTTTACCAAGCTTGCCGGAACGAATAAAATTGACAGCATCCAGCCAGTGAGGATCGCTTCTCTGCCACTGTCCGACCTGAACGACTGTCTTATATTTCTTTGCAGCATTTATCATCTGGTTGCACTCCTCAATTGTCCTTCCTATAGGTTTTTCACAATAAACATCCTTGCCAGCCTCACATGCGGCTACCATCTGCAGGCAATGCCAGTGATCGGGAGTCCCCACAATTACAACATTAATATCTTTATTTTCAATGAGTTTGCGCCAATCTTTGTAGAGATTTGCAGGCTTTTTCCCTCTTATTTTTTCAACATCTGAAGCCCTCCTGTTCAGAACGCTTTCATCAACATCGCAAAGAGCCGTACATTCCACCTGGGGATGTCCCAGGAATGCCGTCAGATCGGCAAAACCCATGCCGTTGCACCCTATAAGTCCTACATGTATCCTGTCGGATGGGGCACATCCGGTGAGCGCACTCGATAAGGCCGGTGCCAGTCCCAGTGCTGCTGTTGTTATTGCAGTGTTTTTCACAAATTCGCGTCTTGTTGTCATAAGTCAGTTCAGTTTATGGTTATATATAAATTAATTCAGTTTTTGGTTTTCATATGGATAAAAACAACCTCCCAAAGCATCCAACTAATATAGCAAGGTTATATGTAGGGTATCATTCAGGCGGCAAAATATTTTTCATCGGCAATTATGGATCAGCATCGAGCGCAGGGCCTTTCCTGCAGGCGACATTCTGTTATCCCGTATCGCAGCTGCAGCCCTGGCCCAGGCCCCCGGGACACAGGCCGGATCCCCTGAGCCTGGCTGCTGAAAGTAAAAAGGCAAGCGAACAAAGATCCTGCCAGGGTGCAATAAAGAGCATTGTTCTTCATAACAGACAGGTAATGAAAGAAAAGCCAGGATCAGAAACAGCTGCAGGTCTTACATAAAGGCTGCTACTGGTCCGGCGTTGAACATATGAACACGTGAATTTAAAAAATATATGCCTCATGCGACAGCAATGGGAAGCTATATTGCATTTTTTTAGCCGGCTGCAGGCTCACAATATAGAAGCCACGAAGGTGGCCTCATATAACCCCCGGCTTAAGCCGGGGCCAGTCTGTATCAAGGAGACGATGGATATCCGATATGCATCTTCAGTTTTTTCTCCCTGCCATCTTATATAAGGCTTAGCCGATGAGGATTATTAAAAAAGACTGCTGATTTGACGGATCACAGCAGTCCCTTATTAAATCGTTATGATTTTGGCTAACTCCAGAGCCTGTCATGCGAACGCTTTTCGTCCCATTCGGGTGTCGGTCTGAAATAGCTGTTATCCCTGGGATTCAGATGTGCCTTTACTGCTTCCTCATTAAGCTCAATGCCAAGGCCGGGAGCATCGAGCGGGATATTGGCAAATCCTTTTGTTATGAGCTGCCGTCCGTCAGTTGTTTTGACAAGGCTCTCCCACCACGGGACATCAATATTATGGTGTTCACATGCCAGGAAATTTTGCGTTGCAGCTGCGCAATGGACATCGGCCATGAAGGAAACAGGAGTCCCTGCCTGGTGCAGGGCCATTGCTACACCATGCTCCTCTGCGTAATCTGCGATCCGCTTTGTTTCAAGCAGGCCTCCGGAGGTTGCAAGATCAGGATGGATAATGTCAACCGCATGGATGTCGATCAGAGGCTTGAAGTTCTGCAACAGGTAAATATCCTCACCTGTAAGTACAGGAGTTTGAATAGCATCTGACAAGGTTTTCCACTGGTCTGTATACTCCCATGGAATTACATCCTCCATCCAGGCGAGCCTGTATTTTTCGAGTGCTCTTCCAAGCCGGATGCCATTGTTAAGGTCGAAATGGCCAAAATGATCACTGGATAACGGAATATCGTATCCAACCATATTACGGACATTTTCGACGATTTTAGCCATTTCTTCCAGCCCCTTGTCGGTGATCTGAACCTGGGTAAAGGGATGCTTGGTGTTTGAGAACGACATATAGTCCCCTTCCCACTGTCTGAGATCTCCGTTTTGCAGCCAGAATTTATCATTAACGAGTGCGCCCGGAATTTTCTGGATCTCATTTATGCCCAGATCCATCTTAAGCCATGTGTAACCCTGATCTTCAATACGATATTTGATAAGCTTTTGCTGATCCTCGGGTGAATCAGCTTCGGGAGTGTCGGCATACAGTCGTATCTTATCACGGTATCTTCCTCCCAGCATTTGCCAGGCGGGTACCCCGTAGGCTTTGCCTGTCAGATCCCAGAGGGCCATTTCAACTGCGCATACACCGCCGGCCTGCCTGCTCTGCCCGCCGAACTGCCTGATAATTTTGAAGATCATCTCCACGTTGCAGGGATTAAGGCCAAGTATCCTGCTTTTCAGCATAAGTGCATAGCGCGGGTCTGCTGCATCCCTCACCTCTCCCAATCCGTAAATGCCCTGGTTGGTATCGATGCGGATAATTGCAGTCCCGCCCATTGCACCAGTCAAAGCGTAACGCATATCGGTAATTTTCAGTTCCGAAGGATGGGAGGCTCGCTGGACCTTTGATGTCGTCTGGGCAACAGTGTCTTCAACCGACAGTTTCATCATGCCTCCCAGGGCTATACCTCCCAAAGCTGCCTTCTTCAGGAAATCACGCCTGCTATCAGTGGTCAGGGGATCTGCCAACTCAGATCTGACAGCTTCGGCATCTGCCTTTTCCTGCTTCCTGGTTTCCTCACCAATCTGCTGTAAAAAACTTTTCATAGCTAAAATTTTTAATTTGTTATTATCGAATACTAATATCTTAAGAACCAATCCAAGTACTGATTCTTGAGTCAAAATCCCTATTCTTGCAAGCCAGTTAAAATTTTTCCCGCATACTACTTAACAAATTGAGTATATCAAAGTTAACCTATAAGGAACAATTAATGAAAATAATATTCAAAAACCTAACTCCAGAGACGGTCGTGCGAGCGTTTTTCATCCCATTCAGGAGTGGGCTCAAAGTAACCCCTGGCCCTCGGGTTGAGATGCTTTCTGATCTCCTCCTCGTTAAGCTCAATGCCCAGACCGGGAGCATCAAGGGGAACATTGGCAAATCCTTTGGCTATCATTGGCTGGGATCCGGTCATCGTGACAAGGTTTCCCCACCATGGATTGTCAACGCTGTGATGCTCGAGAGCCAGAAAGTTCTGGGTAGCTGCAGCACAATGGACATTGGCCATAAAGCAGACTGGAGAGCCTGCCATATGCATAGCCATTGCAACGCCGCATTCTTCTGCATAGTCACCTATCCGTTTGGTTTCGAGCAATCCGCCCGAGGTGCCCAGATCAGGCTGGATAATATCCACTGCATGTGCATCGAGTAATGGTTTGAAACCGCCCTTCAGCATAAATATATCCTCACCTGTTGCAATTGGAGTTTCAAGGGCATCAGACAGGGTTTTATTCTGAGCGGTATAGAACCATGGCACCATATCCTCTAGCCAGGCAAGCCTGTACTTCTCCATCGCCTTTCCGAACCTGATGGCGTTATTTACGTCAAAATGTCCGAAATGGTCGGCACAGAGAGGCATCTCGTAGCCTACGGCATTTCTGACATCTTCCACATATTCGGCAAGACCTTCAAGCCCCTTGTCGGTTATCTGCACCTGCGTAAATGGATGCAGGGTATTCCCGTAGCCCATATATTCCCTGAGATCGTACTGGCCGGCAGCGCCGTCCCAGACTTTTGTATTTACAAGGGCATCAGGCTGTTTGGCCACTACATGTATACCAAGATCCATTTTGAGCCATGTAAATCCCTGCTCCTCAACTCTTTTTTTCATGGTTTGCGCAAATCTGACCGGATCATTTGCGCCGGGGGTATCCGCATACAGCCTTATTTTGTCCCTGTATCTTCCTCCCAGCAGCTGCCACGCTGGTACCCCGTAAGCTTTGCCGCACAGGTCCCACAAAGCCATCTCTACGGCACAAACACCGCCTCCCTGACGGCCATGATTTCCAAACTGCCTTATGATCCTGAACAGCTGCTCCACATTGCATGGGTTAAGTCCCATGATCCTGCTCTTGAGAAACAAGGCATAGCGCTCATCCGCCCCGTCCCTAACCTCGCCTATACCATAGATGCCCTGGTTCGTATCGATACGGATAAGAGCCGTACTCCCAAAATTACCCATTAACGGCAACTCTCATATCGGTAATCTTCAGCTCCGATGGACTTGATGAACGCTGTACACCGGAGGCGGACTGTGCAATTGTATCCTCAACCGACAGTTTCATCATACCGCCAAGGGCTATTCCGCCAAGGGCAGCTTTTTTAAGAAAATTTCTCCGGCCGCCATGGGCTGTTCCGGTTGAGCCGTCAGCTTCTGAAGCATTTAATTCAGCTGTTTCCTGTTTTCGTATTTTTTCAGCTATTTCCTGTAATATATTTTTCATGTCAAGATCTTTTATATCATAATTGATTGTATCGCCAGCCTGAACCCTGCAATCAGGCAATAGAAAACAACGCACACCTGAACTTTTTCAAGTCCAGGTGTGCAACATTATAAATGATTAATTTCTGTCAGAGGCTAAATGGAATGCACTTTTCAGCCTAATCTGTAGTAGTATCCCAGAAAAGCCTGGTTGCAAGATTATCAGCTCCCATGCGTGCCACTGCTGCGTTATAGTTATCAGTGTTCACGGTTTTTTCCCTTGCAGGGTAGACCAGACGGTGAATAAAATCACCGGCTACTGAAGGATCTGCACTGGGATAGGGATTTGGCACAAGGGCCGGAAAGCCGCTGCGTCTGAAATTAGCCCATGCTTCCGATCCGTTCTGGAAGGAGGCGATCCAGTACTGAGTGTTGATCTGTTCCAGGGCATTTGCAGGATCGAAGGGATTTTCAGCGAGATAGGTATCCTGCTGATCGACCGGAATAGTTGCCAGAACATCGTACTGTGCCATCTGATCCATATGAGCCCTTACGCCTGCTTCGTACAGTGTCTGAACGTCGGCTGTTATCCATCCGTTCTCAGCTGCTTCAGCCAGCAATAGTTCGGTCTGAGCATATGTGATGAAAAATTCAGGAACATCAAGCTTGGCCACTGTCCGGCGGTTAAGCTGTGAATATTTCCAGCCGCTGCCTTCTGCAGTTCCCGGAAAATCGGGAGCAGTTGCAATTGTAGCTTCGCTGTAACCGAATGGCATTCCCTGCTGGTCTGCAGGATCTGTATCTTCGGTACCTACACTTGCCAGAGGCTGGCCCGGCTTCTGATATTTGACTGCTATAACTGCAAGGCGGGGGTCGTTTGTATTCTTAAGGTAGCTGACAAATGGCTCCCCCAGGTAATAGTTGGCCTTTTCCGTTCCCTGGTAGGAGTTTGCCGACGGATTATTGAAGGTTGAGTTAAACTTTATTATCACATTATCATCATTTGATGTCATCACGCCGCCGGTGAAAGCCATTGAAGCATATTGCTGTGCTTTGGCAGGATCGGCTTTGGTATAGCGCATAGCAACTCTGAGAAGAAGTGAATTTCCAAGCTTCTTCCACTGGGCTATGTTTCCCTTGTAGAAGATGTCACCGGTTTCAATTGTTTTTGAAGCATCGAGTGCGGCGGTTGCCTCCGTGAGCTCTTTCAGCAGATCTGCATAAATTGTAGCATTATCGTCATACTTCGGGAGGTAGGTACCATTCAGGAAGCCCTGACCGGCCTCAAAATAGGGAACATCACCATATGTATCCACCAGAAGCTGGAATACATAGACTTTCATAATTCTTGCCATATTATACAGGTTGCTTCTGTCAGGGTTGTCCTTGGTTGTGTTGATGACATCCGTAAGGAGAACAACGGGACCACTGCCTGCAGTGTACAATGAATTAAACATTGCATTGGAATTGGGATCATAAACGATATTATGATTCCCTCCCTCGAGAACACCTGTGAATGGGGCCAGTATCTGCTGCACAATGGGGCTCTGATAGGAGAGCGTATTCAATGCAGAACTAAACTGTGCATTTGAAAAGAGGTAGATCGGATCCAGGCTGGTAGCGAGAACAGGGTTTGTATTGATCTCCTCAAAATTCTTATCGCACCTGGTCAGACCAGTCAGCAGAACGGCAAGTGCGAGGTATAAATATATTCGTTTCATAAGTTTATATATAGATGAGTTAGAACTTAATGTTTAAATTAAAGCCAAAGCTGCGTGTAGTGGGCAATGTGTGCGTTTCAATACCCTGCAGGTTATCGGAGGTAGATACCTGTGCCTCCGGATCAAGATTATCTATATATTTCTTGATCATCAGCACATTGTTGCATACTGCAGAAAGGGTCATCTCCTTTATATAAGCCTTGGAAACAAACCTTGAAAGGTCATATCCGATCGATATGGTTCTCCATCTTATGAAAGTGCCGTCGTACATGAAGGGAGCTGCCAGAGCCGTACTCCTGTACTGGGAATAGAACTGTTCTGCAGGAACGGCTACAGTATTTGGAGTTCCATCAGGATTAACACCGGGGAAGATAACACCGGTTTCGCGACCGACAAGTGATTGCTTCGATAGTCCCTCACGTATGAAGTTCAGGTTTGAGTTCGACATGATCTTGTAGCCAGCCTTGTAATCTATCTGTGCAAACACTCTGATATGCTTGTAATTGAAGGTATTGAGCCAACCTCCGATCCATTTCGGAATTGCACTTCCGAAGGTTACAATATTTCCCTGCTGGAATAAGCCGTTCACAGTGATGATGTTACCGTTTGCATCCCTTTTGTAGTCAAATCCCCGCAGTGAAGCGAGCGGCTGTCCGACCTCATGTGATACTGTTCCGAAAAATTCACCTGTACCTACATCGAATTTTGTCTGTCCGCCGGCCAGCTCGTCAACCCTGCTTATGTTGTAGCTTGTATTGAAACCGGTTTCCCATGAGAAGTTATCCTGTTTGACAGGAACAACTGTCAGCATCATCTCGATACCTTTGTTGTTCAGTTTTCCCACATTGACAAGTGTCTGGCTGTATCCCGAAGCATTTGATATATCTACGCTAAGGATTTCATCAACCGTATTCTTTCTGTAGACCGACAGGTCGAGATTCAGCCTGCTGTCAAAGGTTCTCAACTCGAGACCCAGCTCTGTTTCCTTTACTTTCAGGGGACGAAGGTTCTGATTCGGGCTTACGGCTCCGCTTACAGATCCCAGGGCTGTACCATTGAACTGGTTTGAATTAACGGAATAGTACAGGTTGTTTGAATATGGGCTTGTGTCGCCTCCAACCTCGGCATAGGAAGCTCTCACCTTGGCATAGTTCAGCCAGACAGGCATCTGTATAGACTCGCTGATTATATAGCTTAAGCTTACAGATGGATACAAATAATTGTTCGATTTTGGATTCAGAGTGGAGAACCAGTCGTTTCGGGCAGTAGCACTGAGGTAAAGGAAGTTTTTATACGACAGATCGAGTGATCCGTAAAGGGAGTTCACATATTTCTTCGTATAATTATAGAACGGGTTCTTGATCTGGCCGTTGCCTATTGTATAAAGGTCCCTCACATAGAAGTTGGTAACTGATGTGCCGATATTGTCATAGATCTGCCTCATGTTGTTGCCACCAAAGGTTGCATCGATGCCGAAGCTTCCGAAGGATTTGTTGGCCCCGATCAGGAAGTCCATGTTAAGTTCACGGAAGGTGGTTAAATCCTGATAATAATATCCGTTAAATCCTGAAGAAACTGCTGCAATTGAACGCGTTCCTGTAGGACGGTCATAATTATACGGACGTGTATAGTAATCCTGACCTACTCTGCCCTGAACATACAACCAGGGGAGAACCTGATACCGTAGTGACATATTTCCGAATATCCTGTCGCGGTGAACGTTTTCAAATCTTTTCAGGGCAACCCAGTAGGGATTGTTACGGTTAGTAAAACGGGCCAGAGGCTGTTCATTACCGTTTGCATCCATATATGTATCCTTAAGCCATGCCACATCTATGCTGTTAGCCATAGTGTAGATTGTGGAGTTGGCATTCATGTCCTGGATACCGATCTGCGGAGGATTGTGGTTCCACTCGTTTGAATAGTTGAAGTTCATCTGAAGGGAGAGCTGGGGGATGAATTTATAATTCAGCCCCAGGTTTACTATCTTCTTGTGATAATCGGAGTTTGGAACTATTGCGTTGGCATCTGTATTGGCGAAGGAGAGCCTGAAATTGCCCTTATCATTGTTCCCTGTAAGAGCCAGTGAATTTGTCCAGCTGTAACCTGTCCTGTAGAAGTCCTTGATGCGGTTTTTATTCGGCAGGTAGGGTTTCGTTGTTCCATCGAACTGAGGAGTCGGTACGCCGTCAAATTTTTCACCGAAACTCCAGACACCTGAGCTCTGTGCATCTGCAACAGACTGCGGACGGATGCCGTTTTCGCCCTGTCCGTACTCATACTGGAAATCAGTATAATCGAGGGCCTGGTCGGCCTGGAAGTTTGAATTGACTTCAACGCCGATGCCTTCCTTGCCTGATCCGCTCTTTGTTGTTATAATGATGGCGCCGTCCTTTGCACGGAAGCCGTACAGAGCAGCAGCAGCAGCACCTTTAAGAACTGTCATTGATTCGATATCGTCCTGGTTGATACTCTGAAGTCCGTCACCCTGGTCGGAAGAACCGCCAGTGGGGTTGCCTGTACCATTTCCATTTGCACCGCCGGCAGAAATAGCCGAGTTGTTTATAGGAACACCGTTAACGATGATAAGGGGTGAGTTGTTGGCACCAAAAGATGACTGGCCACGGATACGGATCTTGGACGAACCTCCTGGGCCGCTGGCAGGTGCCGAAATGTTGAGACCAGCCACTTTACCTTCGAGACTGTTTCCTACGTTGACTGTTCTTTCCGTTGAAAGACTTTCACTATTGACAGTAGCTGTTGAATAGCCAAGCCTTTTCGACTCCTTTTTGATACCGAGAGCCGTGACTACAACTTCATTCAGCACTGTTGTCTCTTCTGCAAGAGTTACATCGAGGCTGTTTTTCCCGCCGAGTGCAACCTCCTGCGACTTGTAGCCTATGAAGCTGATCACAAGTGTTGCATTCGGATCAGATACTGCGAGGCTGTATTTGCCATTTGCGTCTGCAATGGTTCCTGCAGTAGTTCCCTTAACGCTTACATTGGCTCCTGGTATCGGAGCCCCCTTGCTGTCGGTGATTTTTCCTGTAATGGTTTTCTGCTGGGGCGATGTCTGACCAGCCGATGAGGCGAGGCTCTTGTCCATCTCATCAGTAGTAAGCAGGATCTTCCTGTCGAGAACAACGTAGTTCACATTAGTGTCCTTGAACAATTCAGGAAGGATGTCGGTAATGAGCTGATTATCCGAGTGGATATCGACAACTCTGTTGACATCGATCTGCTTCTGGTTGAAAATAAAATAGAATTCGCTCTGTGATTCTATCTCATCCATAACCTGCTCCAGGCTTCTGTTATTCATGTCAAGGGATACCCTTGCCACCTGTGAGTAGGTGGCCGCACCAAAGACATTTGAAACGCCGGCAACAATAAGGAGAATTGCGATTTTCAGTTCCATAATAAGTTTTTTTAGAGCCGGGGATGAACACGCCCGGCAATCAAATTTTTTTTTCATAACTTTGAAAGTTTTTTAGTTAGGTTATTTTTTAGAATGGTAACTTGACAATACTCGCAGGGAGGCGGCTCCAACGCCTTCCTGTTTTCTTTCGAGGACATTGTTATTTCATAGGCACTTTGTTTTGGTTTTAACTTGGATTAACTGTTTTGGGGTAAAATTGTGACTTTCTTTTTAGAATATGTGTTATCGGTATTGAGCCTTCCGTTCTGAATTTTATAATTCAGCGGCAGGCTTCTTTTAAGAAGGTCCAGTACCTCTTCCAGATTCTCATCTACAAATGTTGCCCTAAGCCTCATATTTTCCACAGAAAAGACATTAACCTCAACATCAACATTATACCATCTGCCAAGCCTCCGGCAGATTACATCGAGGGGATCATTCCTGAAAATCAGCTTTCCCTCTTTCCATGAGAGGTACTTCTGGGTCTGAACCACTTCAGCTGTATATTTACCCTGGATCTTGTCGTATGTAACAAGGTCATTGGGTTTCATTGAATAGCTGTTCTTCATATTCTTTCCGTTGAATACAAGGCTCCCCTCCTCCAGAACGACCTCAACAGCCGGTTCGTTGTCATAGGATGCCACGTTGAACCTCGTGCCTGTAACCTTTAGCACCACATCATCCGTTATTACCCTGAAGGGATGCTTTGCATCTGATGATACATCAAAAAATGCCTCCCCGTCAAGACTTATCTTCCGGTCGTTTGAAAAATCCAGGTTATACCTTATGCTTGAGTTGCTGTTAAGCCAGCCCGTTGTGCCATCAGGCAGTGCAAACTGTGCCCTGGTCCATGCTGGCGCCTTTACTTCAACCCAGGCCTGCTGCCTTGCCCTGCTTGTAAAATAGCCTGTAATGCCCCAGAATACCGCAAGCGGGAGTAAAATTATCCCGGCGATCCTCAGGCTCCACCTGCCAATTCTCCCCCTTGTTCCTGTCCTCTCCTCTTCTTTCCTTGTATTTATCTCATAATGAATTTTGTACAGTATTGAATCGAGCTTATTATCAACAGCATCGCCGGTGAGGCACAATTCCCTGAATTGCCTTGACAGATAATCACTCAAGGTCTTCTCTTTTACAGGGTCTTCGAATAGTGATTCCATCCAGGCACCCTCTGCCTCTGAATAATCGCACTGGTAAAAATTCACCAGCCTTTGCCTGTCAATCCCAGCATTTTCCATCCGAACAATTCCTCACAAAATTTAAATACTCCCCGTCCGCTTTGATAAAAAATCTTTCCAGGGGATAATTATAATATTTCAGGGCTATCCGCTGCTGCAGCGAATCGGCCTGTAATATTGCATATATCCTACCGTACCCTGAATACGATTTTTAAATCTGCTGAATCGGTACAAATAAAATTATAAAATATTCTTTCTACGTAAAGAGTAATATCCATAATTCCTGTTTTACACCTATGCCGACAGTGAAAAAAACCGAAAAAAATAATAAACTCCTGGTTATAAGATAAATAAAAATAGCAGTAAAATGGTTGTAAGGTTTTCCTTGCTCAGGTTTGCCCTGATGAATTTCAGGGCATCGGTAAGCTGATTTTCCACGGTTTTATGGCTTAATTTCAGCTCTTCAGATATTTCCCTAACGGAGTATCCCTCGAAGCGGCTTTTGATGAAGATCTCCTTTCTCCTTAAGGGCAGCTTTTCAACAAGTTCGTTCAGATACTGAAAGAGGGAATCGTAGGTTATCTTCTGGGAAGTATGCATATCAATGTCCTCAGTAAGGCCTGTCCGCAGATATTCCGAAAGGTATTTACGCGTCCTGAAATGTTTTCTGATTATATTGAATGAGATCATAAACAGGTATGATCTGAATGAAAGCTCTTCCTTAAGATCACTCCTCTTCTCCCATATTATTGTAAAGACCTCCTGGACCAGCTCTTTTGCCTCTTCATCCGACTTCAGATATCCTTTCCCGAAGTTATACAGCCTGCCACTGTACTTCCTGAATAAAGTATTGTATGCAAGCAGATTCCCTTCGGATAAACTCTTTACAAGGTTAGATTCGCTTTCCACTGACTGGTTGCTCAATTTTCTGCTTTTTTGAAAATCTACAATAGGGCTTTCGAAATGCAAGTTAATAATTTTAAGTTTCTATGCCCTTTTTTCAAAAAATAATCACAAAAGATCCCCCTGCAGGACTATCAAATTTAAAGATTGAGTCCCCTCTGAAAAGTCAATTATTCTGAATTTCATTGTTTTTACCCCTGACCTCCAAGGGGGAACACTGAAATTCAGAATAATACAAAACTTACGTTACAGTAATTCTGGATAAATCATCTTATCGGAGTGGACTCAAGATTTATTTTGACAATACCTTATTTTAAAACAACCTCTAAATTTCACCCGACCCGGTTACAAAACTTCTTTCAGCAGATATTGTTTCAAAACTTCATACTGATCCGGTGAGGAGGCACTAAAGCGACTCCTTCACAGAGAACCTGTAGATAGTGGTCGATTTGAATGTTTCACCCGGATTCAGTACTGTGGAAGGAAATTCGGGATGATTGGGACTGTCGGGATAATGTCCGGATTCAAGGCACAAGCCGGATCTGTATTTTAATGGCTTGCCCCCATGCCCTATATTGGAACCATCAAGGAAATTGCCTGTATAGAGCTGCATGCCGGGCTGATCGGTTATAACCTCCAGCATCCGGCCGCTTGCCGGTTCATATACCGCGACATCCACCTCTTCCTTATTATCAAGAATGAAATTATGATCATAGCCCTTTCCAAGCACAAGCTGTTCATAATTATCGCCTATCCTCTCTCCGATCTTGTGAAAGGATGTAAAATCAAACGGTGTGCCAGCCACCGGTCTTATCTCCCCTGTGGGGATCATAACCGAATCAACCGGTGTGAATGCTGAAGCCTTCAGCAGAAGCTCATGATCGAGGATATCGCCGTTACCGGCCCCATGCAGATTAAAGTAGGCGTGGTTCGTTACATTTACAACAGTTTTTTTGTCGGTTGTGCATGTATAGTCCATCACAATTTCATTATTGTCAGTCCAGGTATACTGAACGGTCACATTTACAGTTCCCGGAAAACCCTCCTCCATATCGGGACTTATGTAACTGAATTTAACTGAAGGTGAGGCACTTTCCTTAAGTATTTCAGCGTTCCATACAACACTGTGCCATCCTGCCGGGCCACCGTGAAGGGTATTTGGCCCATTGTTGAGCGGCAGTGTATATTCCACCCCGTCAAGACTGAATTTGCCACCTGCAATTCGGTTTGCGTATCGTCCGACCACCGAGCCGAATGACATATCCCCCTTTATCATTCCCTCAAAAGTATCGTATCCGAATGTGACATTATCCTTATTCCCGTTTTTATCAGGAACTTCTATCCAGGTTATCTTGGCGCCATAGTTTGTAAGCCGGATAACATTACCAGCCTTATTTTTAAGTGTGAAAAGGTAAACTTCCTTACCCTGGTGAACACCGAAAACTTCTTTTTTAACCATCTCCTTATTTTTTAATGACTGGTTGCACGAGCCTGTAACAACAGCAATCAGTATCAGTGACAATAATTTAACTTTTTTCATAATCAGATTCAAGCGTTTACTAAATTAAAACTTTTTATTAAAAATCCATTTGCTCCCGTATACAAGCATGCCCCGGGTGTTTATTTTCCCGAGAGCAGCTGATCAGCAGCAAGCACCAGGAACATATAGTTGGATGATCCTCCGCCCAGTACATATTCCTGTTGCTGCCACAGATAAGGCCAGTCGAGCAGTTCCGGAAAATCGGGACGTATAAGGGCTGTTCCCGAAGCTACACCCCCGGGAATATAGGACTCATCAGCACGGTTAACCCCGTAGGCTATTGTAGCTGACCTGGCACCGACTCCGGACGCAAAAGAGGATGTATTTTCACCCGGATGAACACCAAGGATAAAATTAAGGGCATTGAATATCGGAGCAGTTGAAAAGATATCAGGAAAAGCTTTGCAGAG
This sequence comes from uncultured Bacteroidales bacterium, assembly GCA_963756885.1. GTDB lineage: Bacteria > Bacteroidota > Bacteroidia > Bacteroidales > VadinHA17 > LD21. Next base: position 202,181 of record CAVWPG010000016.1, on the reverse strand, counting down.
ATAGTACTGCCTGACTCCGAAAGACTGGATATCCCAGCCTGCACCCCATATATGCGGCCGGTACGGTACCCCGAACGGGGTCTCGGCCGAAAGCTTCGTGATATCATCCGACAGACTCCTGATTGAGCTCCTGACGGCTTCGGTGAAACCGGCATCGTTGATCTTTGGAAGGACTTTCCCGAGAATCCAGCCGATCTGATTCAATCCTTCCATAACGGCTGTTTTATTATTGAGAATATAATCCCGGTACTTGTCTTCTCCGGTGGTAATGAATAGCTCAACAGCTGCATGTATTTTTGCATTGGCAACTCTCCCGGCCTCAATTTTATAATCATGATCGTATATCGCCCTTGCGACGCTCAGGCACTGGCCTCCAAGGTCGTCGTTATACCCTTTCAGGGCTCTTGCGGCAGCAGCCAGATGGGCAGCAACGGTGAGCTCCCTTGCCGGATTATCCTCAGTAAAGACCCATCTGTCGTCCGGAACGGATGATTCTGTTCCCGTCTTGGCCGATTTCTGGAGCTTTTCGTTATAAAACAGTCCGTCTGTCATTGTCGAGCCATCGCCAAGAAGGGTATACTGCCTCTTTTCTCCGGCTATGATCCCCCTGTAGAGCCGTCCCATGTTCTTGTACCCGGCCACCACTGTCAGTGCACCGTGCTCTATTTGCTGCAGGATATCGTTTTTCCCGTCCGGCTGGTGAATTTCAACAACATGTGATCCCTGGTCGACAGAGGTCTCGTCATAATTAATACCGAAAGCTTCATATGCCATAGTCAGGATATAGGCCTCCCCGCTTTGTGATTCGACCCTCAGGTCATAGTCACCGGCGTCGTGCCACCCGCCGGCATTCAGGCCCGGAACATGGTCTCCCGGCTTGAAAGCTGTAAGTGTGGAACTGCCCTGCATATAGCCATCGAAATGGTTATAATCGACAGGGGCCATGCGGGCATCATCCATATGGCACAGTCCATGCCAGACCCTGTATTTTTCATTCACTCTCATATGGCACATCTGTACAGGCAGGAAATATTCGAGGACAGGCTGCCAGACATTCCTTTTGTACACATCCTCCGCGATTCTGAAGGGCTGCGATCTCTGCCTGCCATACCTGACAATATATAGACCCTCATCAGTGACCCGGGTAAAATTGAATTTAAGATAATTATATCTGAGGAACTGGCCCCAGCTATCAGGCTTTGCGCTGACTACTTCTGTTTCACTTCCATCTCCGTTTATTCTGAACAGTCCCGGGGTCTGCAAATCATTGTCCTTCCTGTCGAGCTCGATTATTGCAACTTTTTCCTGCCCCGGCAGATAGCCTACCTGTGAAACATGTATCACCGGATCGCTTTTCCATCCTTTGACGCAGTTGGGAGTGATCACCCATTCAATGGCTTTGCGTGACTGTCCCGCGGCAACAACGGATCTGACAACGAACCAGCCGTTGTTATGCTCATATCTGCCGTCAATAAGCTGAAGATCTCCTGTATGTGATTCGATTGTCATTCTCTGCAAATCCTCTTCCGGGTCCACTATCAGCTTTTTTCCTGTTGACATCGGCATAGCCGCAACAACCTCCCCGTCTGCATCTGTCATTGCCGGCCCGTTTGCCTGTCTCGGGAATATGCCTGACTCTTTTCCCAGCATCCAGGTTTTGCCATACAACCATCCCGGAAACAATTCCATATTAAAACCTACTTTCCCTATAAATTTCTCAGGGACGGGCTTATCAAGATCGACAGTCACAATTATTGATTCACCAGCCGAACGTACTGTTACGGTATAGCTCAGATCCAGTTCAGGGTAGATTATCGGATTATATCCTTTCCTGTCGATTGCAGGGTCGGGATAGGCCAGTTTTACTGTAATCATATTTCCTGCCAAATCGGCTTTTCTGTCAATCTGCTTCGGAATTGGCTGCCACTGTCCCGGTGTCACGTTGAGTCTCAGATCGCCATTGGTGGCAACCCTCCTGCCGTGCATAATAACTGCGACTCCCCCCTGGTGGCCCTCCGGATAGATATCCTGAAAAGCCATGACATTAACCCCTTCCCTTTCAAAATATTCAAGTTTGTTCAGGACAAATGAGGAGGACTGCGCAAAAACTGTTCCTGCAAGGATTAGTCCAAAAATTGTCAAAATTGCTTTCATCATTAATTGTTTTAATTGAGTGCGGGCATTCCGGCTACCTGCCTGCTTAAATCTATCTGCCGGAACTATTATCTTATTCAATAACCCATTCGTAGATCCCGGCTGAATAATCTTTTTTCATCCTCACCTTGATCTTGACTGACTGAGCAACCACAGGTTGAAATGAAACCATGTCCCATCCGTTTTTTGAGATCCTGTAACCGCTTTTAGTTGTTACCGGCTCCCAAATATTGCCTGTCAGATATAGGATCTCCCAATCATCCGGTATTCTGCAGCCCCCTTCAGGGCCATCATCGAACCAGTAAACTTTTGCACGGGATATGGTAACCGGCTTGTCAAAATCATACTGAACCCATTCCCAGGTGTCCTTTGCAGGCCACCAGTCGTAATACGGAGCTGATCTGTCCGATGAATCTGCCGGTTCAATCTGATCGTTTACAGCTGCAAGTGATTTCGTCATTCTGCTTGCTCTTACACCGCTTCTGAAGGCAATTGTAGCTGCCGGTAAAGGTTTGGTCGAATGCAGGGAGGCCGGCAGCCATACCTCCATCTGGCCAGGTCCGCGATTATTCCACAGAGCATAGGGTATCAGGGTAACAGGCTCCCTTTTCAAAGTATCCACCTTGTTCTCCAGGGTTCGCTTTGTCTGATAGCCTGAAGTCCGTATGATCTCAGTGCCGCTGAGCAGGGTCGGACTGTATTCAGCTTCAAATGCAGCCTCCTTTTTTATCATCAGGTTAAGTATGTTGCCCTTGTTGTTGTCGGGCCATTCAGCACAATAGATCAGCGGGCCCCTCTGAACGGCAAACCTGTCATTGTCTTCCTTCACTCTGCTGTCTGCAACCACTTTCCTTACGGGCATTGGAATATCAAGCACAACCATATCTCCGGTCTTCCATTTTCTTGTGATCAAAGCATATCCATCCTTAACCGATATTGGAAAGGGAAGTCCATTGACCTGCAGGCTGACCGGCTCTGCAGCCTGGTTGTCAAATTTATACAGGCCGCCAGGTACAGCTTCATCCCCGGCCCATCCAGGTATGCGAAGCATCAGGCTGAATCTGGCCGGTTTCCGGGGATTCACAGAAAGCTCTACCCTGCCTTGCCAGGGGAAACCGGCTTTTTGGGAAATATCGATATTGTTTTTACCGACCTTAACGGAAGCTTCGTTCGAGATATAAAGGTTTACATAGAGATCCTTATCCGTAACCGCATAAACATAACCCGGAATCGCGGGCACAAACCTTGCAATATTCGAGGGGCAGCATGCGCAGCCGAACCACGGGCTGCGCTGATGCTGGCCATTCGACTCGAGCGGATTCGGATAAAAGAACCTGTCGGCCGATAATGAAACGCCTGAGAGCATCGAGTTATACAATGTTTTCTCAAGGATATCAATGTACTTTGCCTGTCCATGGAGCAGGAATAGCCTGTGATTGAAAAATATATCACCTATGGAGGCACAGGTTTCACAGTAGGCTGTCATATTGGGAAGACGGTAAGGGTCAGCGAAACCCTCGTTACCACCCGTTGCGCCAATGCCGCCTGTAAGGTATAGCTTGTCATGAGTAATATCTTCCCATATCCTGTCGATAGCATTCAGGTAAGCACTGTCCCCTTCGAGGGCTGCAATATCTGCCATTCCTGAATACATATATGTTGCTCTTACGGCATGTCCTTCAGCCAGGGTCTGATCTGCGGGTCTCAGGTCAGCCTGATTATATGACTGACCTCCGGGTCCGCGCACGTCGAGAAAAAACTTTGCCAGATCAAGATATTTCCTCTCACCCGTTACCCTGTACAGTTTTACAAGACCCATCTCGATAACCTGGTGACCAGGATAAACCTTTAACCTGTCCCAGCCGAAATCACGGTTCACAAGATCGGCTGATTTCAGTGCCACATCAAGGAGCGATCTTTTTCCGGTCGCCAGATAATGGGCAGCAGCAGCCTCATAAAGGTGTCCCAGGTTATAAAGCTCATGGCTTGAGATTGAATCATTCAGCCACCTCTTTTTGTTCGCCCATTCATGTAGACCTTCTCCCCCGTGCATCTCTGCGATTGTGCGGTTTGTGTAGAGATAGCCGTCGTCTTCCTGTGCCAGACCGATTTTATAGATCAGGGCATCGAGATAGGCATCGAGCTTTGGGTCCGGGAAAGTCTGCAGGGAATAGCTTGCCCCCTCTATGATCTTGAAAACATCGGAATCGTCGAAGGGAAAGGTTGTCTGAAATCTTCCTGTATCGATGCCTCCGGCAATCTCGAAATTCCTTATCCTCCCGGTGGTCTCACAATAATGTAAGGCAATGGGAATTGTTACATCCGCATTCTTTTTTATTCTCGGAGCCCAGAAATCATCTGTCAGTTTTACGGAGGTAAAGGGCACCGGCCGGATGGGGTACTCGCCAGAATGGCCGGGCTCCCTGCTGCATCCGCTTATCAGCATTACCATACCGGCTGATGCTATAACCAAGCTGACTGACCTTTTCATAATATTTGAATTAATATCATTGTAACCGACAACTGACGGGCTTAAAGGTATCAATAAATCATCTGGATAATTCAAGCACTACAACCGATTTGGAGGGCAAATCCACTTTCAGAAGGCCATCCACCAGGGTAAAGCCTTTAAATTCAACCGGTCTGACAGCATCAGGCTTATCAAAGGAGTTGAATGAATTCATTGCAGCAGCTGTGAGTATCTCGCCGGTTACTTTTGTAAAAATCTCTCCTATTATGGGACAATTGAGGGAAATCTGCCTGCCCGGATTCAGATTGGCAAGTGAAATATGCATTTTCCCATTTTCGGCAATGGAGGCGGAGGCCGAGATGGATTGTATTTTTTCATCACCTGAACTATAATCCTCGCATTTCAGGTCAGTTTTCAGGAGCCTTGCATTCATATGTACGTTGAACATCCTGAAGACATGATATGTGGGGGTAAGTACCATTTTATCGCCATCGGTCAGAATAACAGACTGAAGGACGTTTACCATCTGCGCTATATTTGCTCCCCTGACCCTGTCGGCATGCTGATTGAAAATATTAAGGTGGATTGCTGCAGAGATGGCATCGCGCATAGTATTCTGCTGAAAGAGAAAACCCGGATTAGTGCCCGGTTCGACCCTGAACCAGTTTCCCCATTCGTCAACGATAAGCCCTTTGGTTTTTTCCGGGTCATACCTGTTCATTATCTCTTCGTGCCCCCTTATAATCTTATCAATCTCCAGGTTCAGCCTGAAAGTCTCAAACCATTCATGCTCCGTGAAATCGGTTGCCGAGCCTTTTGATTCCCATCCGTTGACAACTGAATAATAATGAAGGGATATGGCCTGGAACATTGCCCGGGTCCCGGGATCCTTCATCATTGTCTCGGTCCAGTGCAGATCATCCCCGCTGGGTCCGCAGGCTACCTTATAAAGCTGATTGCCGGAGTAGTTGTTCAGGTTTGTGGAGAACTGACGCATTACGCTGCTGTAATACTCCGGTGTCATATTTCCCCCGCAGCCCCAGTTTTCGTTGCCAATTGCGAATAACTTTACCTTCCAGGGGTCACTCCTTCCGTTTTCTTTCCTAAGCCTTGTCATCGGGCTGTCAGCGTCAGAGGTGAGATACTCGATCCATTCTGCCATTTCCCTCACAGTTCCTGAGCCCACATTCCCGTTTATATATGCATCACAGCCTATGAGCTCTGTCAGTTTCATGAACTCATGTGTCCCGAATGAATTATCCTCGGTGACACCTCCCCAGTATGTATTGATTATCGATGCCCTTGCGGACTGGGGACCGATCCCATCCTTCCAGTGATATGTATCTGCAAAGCATCCGCCAGGCCACCTGAGGGCAGGCACTTTCAGCTCACGCAGGGCAAAAAGCACATCGTTCCTTATCCCGTATGTGTTGGGTATTTTGGAGCTTGTGCCAACCCAGATCCCTCCATAAATGCAAGCCCCGAGATGCTCGGAAAAATGTCCGTAGATATTTTTGCTTATTACGGGACCAGGATTATTCGCCACTATTACGAACTGATTGACCTGTCCGGGCTTTTCTTTCTGGGCTGTGGCCCCGGGTGTTGCAAGAAGAATCAAAAACAGTACCGGTGATAATTTTTTCATAATATACTGGAATTAATTTTCATGACTTTGATTAAAACACAGGCATGAAGACTCTGCGCCACAATGCCTTAATAAATTAAATAGCCAAAAAAATAAAGTGATCCTCTGAAGTTACAGCTTGCTTTTTTCGATGAAGCCTCCCAATGCCTTGTATTTTCCGAACAGGATCGCGTATCTGGCGGCTCTGTCCGGGTCAGGCCTGTACTCCTTTTCAAATCCTCCTCCCATTGCGTTCTGGGCCGACCGGATATCGCTGTGCACCCCCGCTGCAACTGCCGCAGCCATTGCAGATCCAAGGGCGCAGGTCTGATCGGAGCTTGCAACCCTTATGGGAACATTCAGCACATCGGCAACAATCTGCATGACAAAAGGATTTTTCCTTGCAACACCACCTGTCGCTATCACTGCATCTATCCTGACACCCTCTGAAACAAACCGTTCATTTATCATTTTTGACCCGAAAGCCGTGGCCTCGACGAGAGCCCTGAATATTCTCGGAGCATCAGAACCGAGCGATAACCCGGCTATCGCACCCTTCAGTTCCTGGTCAGCATCCGGGGTCCGCCTTCCATTCATCCAGTCGAGGGCAATTACAGCAGTATCTTCAGGGGGGATCATAGCTGCCTGTCTGCTCAGCTCTGATATGATACTCCCTGAAGTCTCCTCCCTGATCCTCTCCATCGTATCCGGCTCGATCCATTTCAGCCTGGATACTATTTCATTTACAGGCCACATGAGAAGATTGGCGAACCAGGCATATATATCGCCGAAAGCAGACTGTCCAGCTTCCAGCCCGAGCATCCCCGGGACTATCGAGCCGTCCACCTGCCCGCATATGCCTGCAACAAGCTTATCGCCCACCTCTTCCATTGGGGCAATCAGCATGTCGCAGGTCGAGGTGCCCATTACCTTGATCAGGTGGTATGGCTTTATTTCGCCCCCTATGGCACCCTGGTGAGCGTCAAAGGAGCCGACCCCTACAACCACTCCTGATGACAGACCGAGCTTTTCAGCCCATTCAGGGGAAAGATAGCCTGCCTGTGTATCGCAGGTAAAGGTTTCTGTGTAAAGCCTGTCCCTGAGGCCCGACAATAAAGGATCAAGCCTTGTCAGGAATATCTGATCGGGCAAACCGTCGAACGACTTATGCCACATAGCTTTATGACCAGCCGCGCACCGGCTTCTCTTAAGCCTCAGCGGATCAGTATTGCCTGTCAGTACTGCAGGAATCCAGTCACAGTGTTCCACCCATGACCAGGCGCTCTTTCTTACCTCCGGACTATTCCTCAGGACGTGAAGGATTTTGGACCAGAACCACTCAGATGAATAAATGCCCCCTTCGAACATGGTGAAATCGGTCCCGCCCCATGATCTGGCCAGCTCATTAACTTCAGCAGCCTCCCTGAGGCCGGTGTGGTCTTTCCACAGAACGAACATTGCATCGGGGTTGCACTCAAAGCCGGGCTTCAGGGCCAGCGGTACTCCCTTCTTATCGACTGCCACTGGTGTAGAGCCGGTGGTATCGACAGATATTCCTGCTATATTGTTAACAATGTCGGGCGATAGCCCCTGGAGGGCACCTTTCACCGACTTCTCAAGGCCTTCAAGGTAATCAAGAGGGTGTTGCCTGAACTGGTTAATAGAGGGGTCACAATAGAGCCCTTTTTTCCATCTGGGGTATTCGAAAACTGATGTGCCTTCAATTTTGCCGCCATTCGTATCAACAACTACTGAACGGACCGAATCAGTGCCATAGTCTATGCCGATTACATATTTCATAGTCATTATTTTGTATTATTTGGTTTTCGGAATTTTTGTCTGCCCATAATAGGCATCTCTTCCATGCTTCCTTTTAAAGTGCTTATCGAGCAGGGCCGCAGGGACAGGTTTGGATTGTCCGAGCAAAACCGTATAGAAAGCCATCCTGGCTATCTCCTCGAGCGATATTGCGTTATATACGGCATCTGCCGCATCTGTGCCCCAGCAGAAAGGGCCATGTGAACTGACCAGGGCCGAGGGAATACTCAAGCGGGTCGGCAACCCCCAGGGATTCAATTATTATTTTGCCTGTATTGGTCTCATAATCGCTCCTGATCTCATCATCCGTCAGGGGTCTTGTACAGGGTACCTCGCCATAATAATGATCGGCATGGGTGGTTCCGAAGGGCGGTATGCCTTTGCCGGCCTGGGCCCATGATGTAGCAAAGGAGGAGTGTGTATGCACGATTCCGCCTACAGTGTCCCAGGCGTTGTACAGGAGAAGGTGTGTAGGGGCATCTGTCGAAGGCTTAAATCTCCCTTCAATGACTTTCCCCTCAGGATCAAGAACCACCATATCCTCAGGCTTCATTGATTTATAGCTGACCCCCGATGGCTTTATAACTATCAGGCCGCTCCTGCTGTCCCTGCCGCTCACATTGCCCCATGTATGAATAACAAGGCCGTTTTTTACAATATCGATGTTTGCCCTGTAAACATCTCTCTTCAGATTTTCAAGCATAATTTTATAACTGAATTTACCAAACCTATTACTCTTTATCCATTAATTCAATCCTTCTCAACTGACATCAAGACTGAAAAAAAATCCATTCAGTGCAAGCTTCTCATACCTCTCCTTGTTAAATTTAAAGTAAAAGGCCCCTTTCCTCGATGTCTTCTTTTCCTTCTCTTCTAGCTTCTCCAGAATGCTCATTGACAGTATCTTTTTCCTGAAATTCCTCTTGTCAATATTTTTCCTGAAGATAGCCTCATAAAGGTCCTGCAGCTGAACCAGCGTGAATTTCTCAGGTAAAAGCTCGAAGCCCACAGGCTTGATCTTTATCTGATTCTGGAGATCCGAAAGCGCCCTGGCTATCATATTGTAATGGTCGAATATGAGACCGGGCAATCCGGCGATTGACCTCCAGTGTGCTTCGCTCCCGGCGGCCATTTCCCTTGTTATATCCCTGATTGCTATCAGCGCACAGTAGGCAGTGGAAATAACCCTGGCTCCGGGGTCCCGCTCTGTATCGCCATATGTATATGACTGTGAAAGGTAAATTTTGTCGAGCCCCGTATAGATGCGAAGGATCCTGCTTGCAGCTTCATCAAGGCTTTCTGTTTCCACTACAAAGCCGCCGGGAAGAGACCAGCTGCCCTTCATTGGATTAAAGCTTCTCTTTATAAGCAGCAGCTTTAGCTCCTTTTCAAGAATATCGTACCCGAATACTATGCAATCGACAGCAACAAGATACCTTGTATAATCAGAGTAAAGCTCCATATCCGTTGTCAGATTTCACAGATAACAGGATCGGGAAGACCTCTTCATAACTAGATGAGAGCTCCCGACAGGTGATAATAAATCTCATTCCACCTAAGTTCCTTTTTGAACTGGTCCAGATCACATTTTTCATCGATTACAACGTATTCAGTGCCAGTCATACCGGCGAAGTCCTCCATATACTCCTTGTCGATGGAGGAGCTGAAGCCCGTGTGATGAGCCCCTCCAGCGAGGATCCATGCAGCGGCAGCAATTTTAAGATCGGGCATCGGCTTCCATAATACACTGGCCACAGGCAAATTAGGCATCCCGGGACATTCTACCACTTCGACCTTGTTCACAATCATCCTGAACCTGTTGCCAAGATCTATTACTGAAACATTGATGGCGCTTCCCGTTGCGGTCCTGAACACAAGCCGGGCAGGATCAGCCTTGCCTCCTATCGACAGGGGATGGATCTCAAGAGAAGGCCTGCCAAGGGAGACAGATGGACACACTTCGAGCATGTGGGCCCCCAGGACTCTCATCCCGGCCGGATCGAGATGATAGGTATAGTCTTCCATGAATGAGGTGCCGCCTTTCAGACCTGATGCCATCACCTTCATCGAGCGCACCAGGGCGGCCGTTTTCCAGTCACCCTCGGCTCCGAAGCCGTATCCCTTTGACATAAGCCTCTGAACGGCAAGACCCGGAAGCTGCTTTAATCCGTGCAGATCTTCAAATGTCGTTGTAAAAGCCCTGAAGTTACCTGCCCTGAGAAACTCTTCCATTCCTATCTCAATCCTTGCTGCTTCCCTTACCGATTCTGATGAGGCAACCTCATCTGTCATTGTATATTCCGATCTGTAAAGTTCTGCAAGATCGTCTATCTGCTTAGAGGTGACCTCATTGACATACCTGACAAGGTCGCCTGTCCCGAAACCGTAAACTGAATATCCCAGCTTTATCTGGGCACTCACCTTGTTCCCTTCCGTCACAGCGACCTCTCTCATGTTGTCGCCAAAACGGGCGATCTTCATACCCTGCATGTCATTAAAGGCGGTTGCGGCCCTTAGCCAGACTGCAATTCTCTGAATAACATCGGGGTCGCTGTAATGTCCGACAACCACTTTCCTGTTAAGCCGCATGCGTGTGCCAATGAATCCGAACTCCCTGTCGCCGTGAGCCGATTGGTTCAGATTCATGAAGTTCATATCGATGGAATCCCAGGGTATGTCCCTGTTTAACTGGGTATGCAGGTGGAGGAAGGGCTTGCTCAGGGCTGATAATCCCCTGATCCACATCTTTGCGGGAGAGAATGTATGCATCCAGATGATAAGTCCTGCACAGGCTTTCGATCTGCCGGCCTCCGAGCATAGCTCAAGGATCGTATCGGGAGAAGTCAGCACCGGCTTAAAGACCACCTTCAGGGAGATCAGCGGAGAAGAGTCAAGTCCGGATGCGATGCGGGCTGAATCTTCAGCCACCTGCCTCAACACTTCCGGTCCATACATTTCCTGGCTTCCCGTTACAAACCAGGCTTCATATCTTTCAGGTAAATCCATAATTTCAGTTTTTTATTGATTGCCGTTGACTTATCTCACCAGAAATAGATGTAGAATGCAATTATGACAGCTATGATCAGGCCCGAAAAAACAAGATCCCAGTTGTTCCAGCTGGCTCTTGTAAGCGCTTTCTGCTCTGCAGTGGCCGATCCGAAGTAAAGGCCCCTGATGGAAGCCTGATCCGGCTTTGGTGTAAAGAAGCTGGTGACGACAATTATTGTTATTACTATGAAGAAAAGAGCTATTTCATAATGCAGCCAGTTCGGTGCAAGAAAGATCCTGTAAATCAGCCCATCCTGGCTTACCGATCCCGAAAAGATCTTAAGGCCAAGACGCAGCATGCCAAGCCCGAATCCGGCAATGAGGCCTGTCAGACCGGCTATCGGCGTAGTTTTTCTGGAGGCAATACCCAGCAGGAAAACTGCAGCTATGCCTGGAGCCAGAAGTGACTGAACATCCTGGAGATAGGCATAAAGCACTTTCCCCAGTCCCTTCATCACTGGTATCCACAGGATACCCAGAACCACTACGACGACAGTTGCTATGCGGCCGACTTTTACAAGCTCCTTCTCCGGAGCCTGGGGCCTGAATTTCTGGTAGAAGTCAACAGTGAACAGTGTTGCGGAGGAGTTGAAGAGAGAGGCGAGGGAGCTCATGAGGGCTGCAAGTATCCCACCCACCACAAGTCCTTTAAAACCAAGCGGCAGCAGTTCCTTTACAAGGATCGAGAATGCAGCATCTGAACTTGTCAGGTGAATTAACCCTTTTGCGTTAAGGGAATATGCTATCATGCCTGGGATAAGGAAAATAAATACCGGGGAAAGCTTGAAAGCCGCTCCCAGGATTGCACCCCTTCTTGATTCTGTCTGATTGCGCCCCGAGAGAACCCTTTGAACAATAAACTGATCGGTGCACCAATACCAGAATCCGATTATGGCAGAACCCAGGATGACCCCGGTCCACGGATATTCAGGATCATGTGCCGACCTTATAAGGGTGGTCATTGTATCTCCAGCCGCATTTACAGGTACTGCCCTGCAGATCTGCATCATCTCATGCCACCCGCCCAGCTTTATGAGTCCTATAACAAGTACGGCAAGTGAACCGACAAGAAGCACTGGAGTCTGCAGCACAGAGGTCCATAGCACAGCCTTCATGCCCCCCAGCGTTGTATAGATTCCTGTGAGCACAACCAGTCCAACTGCGCTTATCCAGAAGAAGTCGATCCCGAACATCGATTCAATTCCAAATACCTGTTTGAATACTATCCCGCCGGCATAAACGGTTACTGCAACTTTTGTGAATACATAGCTCACAAGCGAAATAATGGATAAGACACTCCTGGATCCCTTGTTATAGCGCTTTTCAAGGAACTCAGGCATTGTAAATACACCGCTTCTCTCATAAAACGGGACAAAGAACCACCCGAGAATCAGAATCAGCCATCCGTGCATCTCCCAGTGGGCCATTGCCATTCCGCTTGAAGCTCCGGCCCCTGCCAGCCCCACAAGATGCTCGGATCCGATATTTGATGCGAAGATTGAGGATCCTATCGCCAGCCATGTGGCATCGCGTCCGGCGAGGAAATAATCGGTAGAGGTTTCATCTTTCTGCCTTATGACCCATATTATGATTCCAACCAGGCCGAGACAAAAGATTCCCAGTACGATCCAGTCAAGTGTTCCCATAATAGAAAATTTTTATAAGTCCTGAAATTTAATATATCCGACACGGGCAAAGATTTTTTTCCTGACAATAAAAAGGTCCGGCCTCATTTCAGCACTATCCATACCGGCCTCTTACAAATCTACAAAATATAATTTAAATGTACTTCTTACACTTAAAGATAATTTAAAAAATCAATTCCTCTCTTATTCCGCAGATTTACTATAAACAGTATCCTCAATCCCCGGGACTTTACTGCATGTCTCTTTTTCCTGCCAGGGGTGATATTGGCGAAGGATCACAGGAAAGATTCATATCCTGCACTATTTCCACTCTCCCAGCGATGTCTGGATAAAATCTATGATCTTCTGATTTTCTTCCTTCCCGTTTCCGCTGACGGTGAATGGTTCCCCGAATTTAATGTATATCTGCTTATGCCTGTCGATAGGCCCAAGCTCCTTGATAATCCTGCCATTTCCCCAGAAATCTGTTTTTATGGCTACCGGTACCACTTCGACCCCGGCTTTTTTTGCAAGCTTAACACCGAGGGTATTGAAATCATCGGGATTGAATTCAACGTTCCTTGTGCTTTGAGGGAATATTACAATTGACGTGCCCCTGTTCAGCAATTCAGTGCCTCCATTCATTACGGCATCAAGATCTTTCCTGGCATCCTTTCTTCCAACCACAATGGGATTTCTCGATCTCATTACATCTCCGAAAAGAGGGTGTTTCACAAGGCTGTCCTTGACTACGAAGGTGACTTCTCTCAGGGGGGCTATTATACACGGGAAGATCATTGTCTCGAGAGTGCTCATATGGTTACTGATGAACAATACTGGCCTTTCAGGCCTGGTTATATTTTCCATTCCGGTTATATGAAACCTGCCCCCCGAATTTTCTATAAACCGGAAGATATAAAAGGACGAATCTGCCCATGATTTGGTATCATATCTTTTCTGAACAGCTACCCTTCTTGTCCTCAGGACGATACCGGCATATTTGAGTGTGAAGTACAGACGGCTGTTGAGGATGATCTTTTCCCTGAGCGACAAGTATTGGATCTCAGGTGTATTATAAGTATTGCAGCCGAAATAACCTTTTTGCATCTGCTTGAATTTTAAATATTTGAACCTGGATTCAGTTTTCTTCAGGGGCTGCCTTCATCATTGCATCCCTGTATTTTTCCATCAGCTCCCTGTTCAGGTACAGGGGAGGCATTGTTCCATCAGGCAGCAGCGATTTATAGGGATGGTCCTTTGCCTGATCCTCAAATTCCTTCCTGATAGCTGCCAGCATACCAGGTTTTGTGAGCAGGTCCACAGCGGTGGCTGCCATTACCCTGGCCCCTGTATTGAGACCTTTCCATGCAGTTTTTCCGTAATTGCAGGTTACAACTGACCAGTGATGCCCGACCGAGCCGGGTACTTCACCCGGAAAAAGGAGCGTTGCAGTTGGCGCGATCATGGTAACTTCTCCAACATCAGTGGAGCTCCCTTCCGACTCGCTCGTTGAAGGGTCCTTCAGTGGCTGGAATGCAAGCGGGTATCCCGTCTCCTTTTCGCCAAGCTCTTTCTGGAGAGCTTTTGCAAATTCCTGTTCCTGCCCGGTCCACTGAGGCATACCGATAAGCTCAATATTGCGCTGAATGGCTTCGGCCATACCTTTATTGCTATGGCGCTGGTGTATGGCAGTGAGGATTGTGACAGTATCGAGAGTTGCACCCGATGCAGTTGCTGCTCCTTTTGCACAATCCAGTACCCGCTTGTAGGTCTCCTCAATCCTGTCGTCGGTATTCCTAACATAGTACCAGACAGATGCCCTGTCGGGAACCACATTCGGTGCCTCGCCACCCTCCTTTATTATATAGTGAAGACGGGCAGTATAAAAGAGATGCTCCCGCAGGTAGTTCACCGCAACATTCATCAGTTCAACTCCGTCGAGTGCGCTTATGCCAAGCCAGGGGGCACTTGCAGCATGTGACGATTTTCCCTTGAAGGAGAAGACGACAGATATTACTGCATTCCCCGAAACACCGTAGCTGGTTGATAGCCCGGATGAGGCATGATTGTCGATTACAGCATCCACATCGCTGAAAACACCCTCCCTGACCATATATGGCCTGCTTATCAGAGTCTCTTCAGCAGGTGATCCGAAAAATTTTATAGTGCCCTGAAGATGGTTTTTCTCCATACTTTTCCTGACTGCTATTGCCGCTGATATTCCCGCCGTCCCCATCATATTGTGGCCGCAGCCATGTCCTGGGGCCCCGTTTACAACAGGCTCCTTGAAAGGCAGGCCTGCTTTCTGGGACAAGCCTGGCAAGGCATCGAATTCACCCAGGATTCCAATAACAGGCTTTCCCTTACCCCACGTGGCGACAAAACAGGTAGGCATTCCGGCCACTCCCCTGTCAATTGTAAATCCTTCGGACTCCAGGGTCTTTATAAGCAGTGCCGAGGAATTGAACTCCTGCATTCCAAGTTCCGCATAATTCCATATTGCATCCGAGATCTCACCGTATTTCCTGATTACGGCACTGTCGCTTAGATATTGAATTGCATCCTGCTTAGCTGCATAAATTTCAGGCTGCATCTTTTTGCCATGAGCTGGTTTCTGGCAATAGACTGAATCTGACAGAACAATAAAAACAATAAGGCAAACCAATCCAAAGGGTTTAAGGGAAGCTGTTTTCATAAGGCGATATCAGTGTAGCTTAGGGTTATACTTAATTGCAAATCTAACATATAAATCTTAAGATATTCAGGTGCCACTCTGCAAAAGGTCCCGGGCCAAAGGCGAACTATTTTCCCTGCCACTGCGATTTCAGCAGCTTGTCCCTTAGTTCATTGTAGAGTATCAGGCTCTCTCCGACTATTTCAATTGCCTTTTCATGGTGCATGAACTTTTCCACAATAACATTCTTATGCTCAAGC
Organism: uncultured Bacteroidales bacterium; assembly: GCA_963756885.1. GTDB lineage: Bacteria > Bacteroidota > Bacteroidia > Bacteroidales > VadinHA17 > LD21. Next base: position 186,508 of record CAVWPG010000016.1, on the reverse strand, counting down.
ATTTTATAATCCTCAAAGAACCTCTTGAGTTCCACGAGTGTATGAGGAGGGAGCTCCGACAGATCGTTTATATAGTTTACCGACATGTCATTCCTTGCAACGGCGATTATCTTGTCATCGCGCTCTTCCCCGTCAATCATCTCCATGGCACCTATCACCTTAGCTTCAATTATGCACATCGGGATCACATCTATCGAGCATATCACCAGGATATCCAGCGGATCATGATCATCGCAGTAAGTCTGTGGTATAAATCCATAATTGGCAGGGTAATGAACTGAGGAAAAGAGTACCCTGTCGAGCCGCAGCAGGCCTGACTCCTTATCAAGTTCATACTTTCCCTTGGAGCCTTTCGGTATCTCGATAATGCTTTTGATGAATGCAGGTCCGTCACTGCGCGGATCGATGTCATGCCATGGGTTCATGTCGTAGAGGATATTAGGAAATTTCCTCCAAGATACTTATTTTCAGGGAAACAACTGTGGTCCGTTCAACCCTTTATGAGCGGCATGAGAAGAAGGGCTACAGACAAACCTACAAGAAGGGTGACTGCAGTCCAGCCAATAATGTTCTGAAGCCTGTTGTTAACGTAATTTCCCATGATCTTACGGTTATTGATAAGAAGGATCATGCTGACAAGCACAACCGGAAGAAGTATTCCGTTCAATACCTGCGACCAGATTGAAATAGGTATGAGAGGGGCACCGGGAATCAGTATAATAAGGGCTGAGATTACAAGGATCCCTGTATAGAGGATATAAAACTCCTTGGCTTCGTCCCATGATTTGTCAATGCCTGCCTCGAAGCCGAATGCCTCCGAGACAAAGAAGGCAGTTGCCAGCGGGAGTATCGTCGCAGAAAATACCGAAGCTATGAACAGTCCGAAGGCGAACACCTGGGAGGCTAGTCTTCCGGCGAATGGCTTCAGTGCAAGGGCAGCATCCTTTGCCTCATTTATCATCACGCCGTTTGGATGGAGAGTCGATCCGCATGCAACCATAATAAAGAATGCCACAACGACAGTAACAACGCATCCCACTGTAATATCAATGAGGGTGTATTTAAAATTCTTCATCTTGAGCCCTTTTTCTATTACGGTCGATTGCATATAGAATTGCATCCATGGCGCTATGGTTGTTCCTACAAGGGCAATAACCATTGCAAGGCTCTGTGTGCTCCCCTCGAAGCGGGGATGAATAATGGAGGTTCCTATCTCGCTCCATTCAGGCTTGGACATAAGAGCAGAGACTACATAGGTGAGCAGGGAAACGCTGAATACAAGGAATATGCGTTCGGCGATCTGGTATGTTCCCTTTACAACGAGAAGCCATACAAGGAAGGCAGTAAGTGGTACGGATATATATTTACTCACTCCGAAGATCTCCATACTGCCAGCAACTCCGGCAAATTCAGTTGTTGTATTTCCAATATTTGAAAAGAGCAGTCCTATAAAGATAAAAAAGGTGATTTTCATGCCGGCATTCTCACGGATAAGGTCTGAAAGCCCCTTTCCTGTAACTATCCCCATCCTGGCATTCATCTCCTGTATTACAAGCAACACTACGAAAGAGGGGATAAGTGTCCATATAAGGCCATACCCGTACATAGCCCCAGCGACGGAGTAGGTTGTTATTCCACCTGCATCATTATCGACGCTCCCGGTTATTATTCCTGGTCCCAGTATTGCAAAAAATACTGCAAGACGTCTGAAAAAATGTGATCCTCTGAATTTTGTCCTGAACATGATTAAAGACTTTTTTCCTGTCTGTCTATTCCGTTCCTGTCCTTAGTTTCTTCGGCTTGCTTACAGCGGCCTTCAGCTTTTTACCTTTTTTTTGTCCTTCTCTTATTAATAAGGTCTTCTACGACATCGTCGACTACGACCATGCCCTGAAGCTGGTTCTCAGTATCAACCACCGGCACTGCAAGGAGATTATATTTTGATATGAGTTCCGCAATGTCGTCAACCTTCTGGTCATCGAACAGGAAGTGCGGCTCCGACTTCATAATATCGCTTATCTGTGTGCTTGGCTGTGCTATTACAAGATCCCGCAGATCAAAAGTCCCGATCAGTTCATCATTCTTCTCCGTTACGAACAGGCTGTATAGCTCTGAAGGTTCAGGTTTCTTGATCCTCAGCTCAGTGATCACATCCTCTACCGTAATTTCCGGACCGAACGACAGGATATCTGTTGTCATGAGGCTTCCAACCGAATTATCGGCATATTCGAGTAATTCCCTGACCTCCTGTGATGATTCTGTATCCATCTCCTTCAGGAGCGACTCTGCCTTCTCATCCTCCAGTTCATCAAGGATATCGGCCACCTCATCTGCAGGCATTTTTTCAAGCACATCAGCCGCCTTGTTGATAGGAAGGTTCTCCAGGATATGGATCTGGGCGTGCTTTTCAAGTTCCTCGAGCACATCGGCTGCCTTCTCCTCATCGAGGGCGGAAAATACCGACATGCTCGACTTTTTCCCAAGGTCCTCGAGAATGTCAGCAATATCCGACGGGTGCAAGGTATGCAGCTTCGAATAGTTTTTGGAGAGCCTGATATTCAGGTTCGAATGGTCTATTGCCTGCACATCATCCCAAAGGATGAACTTTGCCGGAATATTTACCCTGAAAAGTGCAAGGAGATGCTTAATTGGAATGGCTATCCCGATGCGGCGGAGAAGTCCCTCAATTCCTATATCTACAGCCACAGCAAAGGTTCCTGCAGGAAGTGTGGCAAGCCGCACATCATTAACCCTTACAAGCTTCCGGCCATTCATATCGACTATCTGCTTGTCCTGGATATTCTCCACGAGCAGCAGACCATTTTCAACCTCCTCCCTGCTAAGTTCAACAAGGTCGCTGCAGGTTACGCTAAGTGTTTCCCTGGCCTTTACAACCCTGAAAGTTCCAAAGGAATAGAATTTAGTAACTTTCCCGATCCTCAGCCTCACGCCTGTAACAAGCTGCTGGTTGGGATCATTCTGACCGGATGGAACTGCATTGACGAGTAAATCCCTGATTACGCCGATAGCCTCACCATCTGCATCAAATGCTTCTTTCCCGATTATTCCGCTTAAATAAAATGTTGTTAGTGATACCATAGTCACCTCCTTATTTTTCTGATACAGGAGGAGATGACCAGTGCGACCGGTTACCCTTCTATACCAGGTTATTGATTTTTATATTCGCAGGGTCGTCGTCCATTATTATTATGAAAATTGATTGCGGGCGTAAAAGTAAATTTCATATTAATACTTTCCAAATAAAATATTATCAAATTATCCGATTCAGTCAACTTAAAAGATTTCTTTGCCAGCCTGCCAACATCCCATGGTTAAATTAAAAACGGGATCAATGCTTTTCTGCCCCGGGGATAACCCGGGAATTTGTTCTTGTACCATTTATGTGATGCGACTCCTCGCGGAAACAGATTGGCCAGTGTGAACAGGAAGAATGCCAGCCCGGGCAGGGACCACGTCACCAGGGCCCATCCGCCCCATTCAATTATCTCTCCGAAATAATGGGGGCACGAAATATAATTGAAGAGCCATCCCGAAGGAACGACATAATCTTCCCTGTTTCCGTTCCTCATATGACGAAGCTTTTCATCAGCTGTCTTGTTAATTACAAAGCCGGTAATGAATATGGCCAGACCTGCAATGAATTGCCAGGAGCTCATCCAGCCGGTGCTGTATGAGAGGATGCTGAAGATTCCGTAGCCGTTGATGAAGCCGTTGAAGCAGTTGAATATGAAAGCCATCCCTACCAGAACCAGAGGATAGGATTTATTGCCGCCGGATTGGGTAAACGGGTAAATGAGTGTGCGATGCAGATAATGAAGGAGCCATAGTCCCAGAAAGATGTATTGGGGCAGGCTTTTGTGGTCCGACCACAGGAAAAGGGTGGTCATAAGCACCGGGGATGGAGACTCCATTATCATCCATGCCCATTTCGATCTGATTGCCGGACCCCATCCTTTTCTGAGGAATTTCCCGTAGGGTGCGGAAATATAGAAGAGCAGAATAAAAACTACTATAGCCAGGCTGACAATAAGTGCAACTGAGAAAGTATAGAAATGATCCATATCAGGGTTTTGCGGGGAAATTTACATATATAGGGCGGTAATCTGAGCATTGTAGCTGACCCTAAAAATACTTTTTATTGCTTACATTTGCACTGGTTCAACTAAAATTCTCTCTAAAAGAAATCAATTTCAAGTTTTGTATTCAATTTTACTTATTTTTGGATGTTAAACCAATATACTACTCCGACTAGTGGGAATATTAAAAGATTACCTCTCAAGTTACGATGCTCCACAAAAGGCTATCCAGGCGGGCATCTATCCATATTTCAGGGAAATACAATCCGATCAGGATACCGAAGTCCTAATAAACGGTAAAAAGGTGCTGATGTTCGGCTCGAACAGCTACCTCGGACTCACAAATCATCCGAAAGTCAAGGAGGCAGCCAAGGCAGCAATAGACAAATATGGCACCGGCTGTGCCGGATCGAGATTCCTGAACGGCACACTGGACCTTCACATCAGGCTCGAAGAAAAGCTTGCCCGTCTTGTTGGCAAGGATGAAGCCCTTTGCTACAGTACCGGTTTCCAGGTTAACCTGGGAGTTGTATCGCTCCTTGCCGGGCGCAACGATTACCTCTTGCTGGATGAGCTTGATCATGCCTCCATCATTGAAGGCAGCAGACTTTCCTTTTCGAAGGTCATGAAGTATGCCCATAATGATATGGATGCTCTTGAATGCAAGCTTAAGCTCTGTGCCCATGACCGGATCAAGCTTATTGTCGTGGATGGTATTTTTTCGATGGAAGGAGACATAGTAAAGCTGCCTGAAATTGTAAAGCTGGCTGAGAAATACAACGCATCCATAATGGTTGATGATGCCCATTCACTGGGGGTGATCGGACATAAAGGATCGGGCACCGCCTCACATTTCGGTCTGACCGACAAGGTCGATCTTATAATGGGTACTTTTTCCAAATCTTTTGCATCGCTGGGAGGTTTCATTGCCGCCGATAAGGAGGTGATAAACTTCATAAAGCACAATTCAAGATCACTCATCTTCTCTGCCAGTATGACACCTGCTTCTGCAGCATCAGTACTTGCATCCATTGAGATCATGGAAACTGAACCAGAAAGGATTAAGCATTTGTGGGACATTACTACATACGCCCTGAATGGCTTCAGGGAAGCAGGCTTTGATACAGGCAAATCCGAGACTCCGATAATACCCCTGTTCATCCGCGATGACATAAAAGCCCTGCAGCTCACACAGCTGCTTCTCGCAGAAGGTGTATTCGTGAATCCTGTCGTTTCGCCTGCAGTGCCGAAGGAAGATTGCCTGATAAGGTATTCGCTGATGGCTACCCATACGAAGGAACAGGTTGAAATCTCGATTGACAAAATAACAAAGGTGGCAAAATCGCTTGCCATTCTCTGACAGGGGCCGCACTAAGTCCAATCGGGTTAGCAGCCCTGTCACCCTGGCCCTTCTGCTTTGTGTCCGCAAAGTTGCAGCGAAGCATTGGAGGAGATTATTGTTCATAATTTCAGTGTTCTAACAAGGGATCCTATGAAAAAAATTATTCTAATCACCGGCATATCATCAGGGTTCGGTAAACAGACCGCAAGGCTTCTTGCGGAAGAGGGGCACGTGGTTTACGGGACTGTAAGAAAGGAAGCTGAAGCTGTAGCGGGTGTCAACTATCTCACGATGGACCTTACCGATCACAATTCAGTAAGTAAGTCTGTAAGCAGTGTAATTGCAAGGGAGGGGAGGATCGATGTCCTTATAAACAATGCAGGCATGCACACAGGGGGCCCGGCCGAAACATTGCCGTCAGAGTACATCAGGCTCCAGATGGATACAAATTTCACTGGAATGGCCGGCCTTACAAGAGAGGTGCTGCCATTCATGAGAAAGCAGGGAGGAGGCACCATAATAAACTTCAGCTCGATTGGCGGGCTCATGGGGCTGCCTTTCCAGGCTTATTATTCAGCCTCCAAGTTTGCCATTGAAGGCTTCAGCGAAGCGCTCCGGATGGAGCTGAATCAATTCAATATCAAGGTTGTACTCATAAATCCCGGTGATTTTCATACAAGCAACTCGGCTAACCGCAGAAATTATCTCGCTCCGGCAGTACCAGACGATCCTTATTCCGGGCAGTTTGAGAGATCCATCGGCATAATTGAGAATGACGAGAAGAAAGGATGGGAACCTGTGGTTCTTGCAGCGAAAATTGTAAAAATAGTCAACTGCCGGAACCCGCGGCAAAGGTATATCATAGCCTCATTCGAACAGAAACTGGCTGTTGTACTTAAATATCTGCTCCCGGGCAGGCTATTCAGAATGATCCTTCAGGATCACTATAAGGTAAAATAGAAATTAAATCCCACTCGTGTTTCAATTTCCCGGTATCAAAGCCTGAACTGCGGGATCTTAATCAGCTCACCGTTTTTCAGGGCCGACTGGTGGGCTACAATCCCGGCAACGGTCATATTCAATGCCACCCCTATGTTCACCAGCGGCTTCCTGTCCTGCAGTATTGAAGTCACAAATTCATTCATAAGGTAGCCATGCGATCCTCCGTGTCCGCCCTGCGGCACCCCCGGAGGCAGAGGAGGGCGTTTCAGGATAGGCAGGTTCTTCTCCAGCCCTTCATAGCTCTTGTTGAAGGAGCCCCTCGCCCCTCTCACCCTTCCCCTCTCCCCTTCATCTCCAGGTGTATCCCAGCTTACACCCATCCTGGCGCTTCCCCCTTCTGAAGTCCGGAACAGGGCAATTTCAGTACCGAAAGCATTCCCGTAAGTATTGTTCCCAGGCATCAGATGATTAATTATGCTCGGCATCCCCAGGCAGGATACCTCGGTGTAGCTCCCGTCATGAATACCGATATAATAGGCATTCGAATGTGTCGGATACCATTGGGGAGGAAGTCCGATCCTCCACCCCCTGAACGAATCTATAGGTTCGGGCATATAATGGAAGTACTCTCCCTCTGAGTAAGCTACCTTGCCCAGACCGCCTGCTTCATAGATCCTTCGCATTGCAAAGAGATCTTCCCTGAAGCACGACGTTTCGAACATCATATATTTCAGCCCGCTTGATTTCACAGCCTCGAAAAGCATTTCAGCATCCCCGAGCGACCCGAATACAGCCGGAACTGCTGATCCGACATGTTTTCCATGCTTCAGCGCCTCCACAGCCAGCCTGGCATGACTTGGTGCATCAGTAGCCAGAAAGACAGCTTCTATCGAGTCGTCTTTCACCATCTCCTCCACTGAGGGATAGGTTTTTGAACATCCGCAGATCCTTGCAAGCTCTGAACAGCGGTCAGGAAAAAGGTCGGTCACTGCAACTATCTCCACATTCGGATGGTTCTGAAAGCCAAAATCAGCCCCGAAGCGGCATACGCCATAGCCCGCAATCCCAACCCTTATCTTCCGGTCAGAGACAGGGCTCCATCCTTCAGAGATATCTGCACTCTCCTCCGATCTTTCAAATCCCTGTATCGGTGGAGCGGCTATTTGCACACCGGCCTGCCTTCTTGTCGACGAACACCCTGCATTCAGGAATCCCAAAGCCATCGCGCCAAGGCCTGCTGAATGAAGGAAATGCCTCCTTGTAAAGGGCAAAGGGCTGTTGATTTTTTCCGGGTGCTCCTGATTATTCAGGTTTGCCTTTTTTGAATCAGCTTTTTTTTTCATTTTTTTATCTGTTCATTTGTTAACTTTCATGACCTGGCTTCCAGTCAGGCAGCTTTATATAGCTCCAACATGAATGTTCCTCCTAAGTTAGTTTTTTTCAGAAAAAAATTACTGACCTTTGAATAAATCTTAAACTGATAAGAATGAAACCATTATTCGGTCTGACTGTCTTGATCTCCGTCCTTGCCCTCTCAGGATGCAGGGGCAGGGTATCTCCAGCCACAATTTACGACCTCAGGTGCGAGAACCTTGCCGAACCATTGGGTATCGGCACAACCACTCCGGCTTTGAGCTGGAAAGTCAAATCTGAGGAAAACGGAATCTCCCAGGCGGCATATCAGCTTCTTGTTGCAACGGATAGCAGCCTGCTAAATGAAAAGGATGCAGATCTCTGGAATTCGGGAAGGGTAAGCTCATCCACAGGTATACTTGCAGGATATAAGGGGAGCACACTGAAATCACGCTCCCTTTGCAGCTGGAAAGTAAGGATCTGGGATCAGAAGGGCCGTTTGTCGGCATGGAGCGTACCTGCCACTTTCAGCGTCGGACTACTTGATAATGCTGACTGGGATTCGGACTATATTGGCCTGCCGGGAAAGGAGAACAGCCTCGTCAGTCCCCTGCTCAGGAAAACATTCGATATGAAGGGAGGAGGCACAAGAATTCTCCTCTATGTCAATTCACTGGGCTACCATGAAGTGTACCTGAACGGTCAAAAGGCAGGCGATAAGGTTTTGAACCCGGCTGTCTCACAGTTCAGCAAAAGATCTTATGCAATAGCCTATGACCTTACAGGCCTTGCAAGGGAGGGGCGCAATGAATTAGTCATATGGCTTGGCCATGGCTGGTACACCAGCGGCCTGCCAGGGGTTGATTATGACAGGCCGCTGGTGAGGGCCCGTGCAGAAATTTTAAAGGAAGGAAAATGGGAAACCCTGGTACGCACCGATTCCGGCTGGACTGGCAGGAACAGTGGCTATTCACGTATAGGGACATGGAGATCAGGCGATTATGGCGGTGAAAAGGTAGATGCAGCACTGGTACTCCCCGATCTCAGCTCACCCGATGACGGTTCTGCTTCCTGGAGTCCTGTCTTTACTGCTGCCGTCAGCGGATATGAAGTCACACCCCAGACAACCGAGATGAACAGCATAAACAATATCATTGAAGCCGACACTATTATGCCTTTCGGAAAAGGAAAATGGCTTATTGATATGGGCAAGACTATGACCGGGTGGGCCGCGATAAAATTTCCCCTCCTCAGGAAGGGACAGGAGATCAAAATGGAATATTCGGATCATTTTGACAACGACGGAATACTTAAGGACCAGGGGCAGGAGGATATATATGTGGCTTCGGGCAAACCGGGTGAAACATTTTGCAATAAATTCAACTATCACGGGTTCAGGTATATCCTGATCTCAAATCTGCAGACCGGACCGGAAAAGAAGGGAGTCAGGGGCTTTCTGATACATACGGGGTACAGACTGGCATCCACCTTCGAATGTTCCGACCCGGATATGAATAAAATCCACGATATGATCTTCTATACCCTGAGGTGCCTCAGCCTTGGAGGCGATCTGGTCGATTGCCCTCAGATAGAGAGGCTTGGGTACGGAGGAGACGGCAATGCCTCGACACTTACTGCCCAGACAATGTTTGACCTGGCGCCGCTTTATTCGAACTGGCTTCAGGCATGGGCCGACTGCATACGCGACGACGGTGGCATGCCTCATACTGCTCCGAACCCCTATCCGGCAGGTGGCGGACCATACTGGTGCGGCTTCATAATTACCGCTTCGTGGAAAACATATGTGAATTACGGAGATAAAAGGGTACTTGAAAAATACTATCCGGTAATGCAGAAATGGCTTGGATATGTAGATAAGTACTCACCCGGAGGATTGCTCGGGAGATGGCCGGATACGGATTACAGGTCATGGTACCTTGGCGACTGGGCTGTACCGGAAGGGACGGATCAGACCGATTCCTCTTCCATAAGCCTTGTCAGCAACTGTTTCATATCTGTCTGCCTCGAAACAATGAGCAAGATTGCCGGAGTTCTCGGGAAACCCGGGGATGCAAAAAATTATATTGAGAAGAGGGACAGGCTCAGGGGACTGATCCGGGATAAGCTCTTTGATCCTGCAACATGCATTTATGGAAGCGGTTCACAGATCGACCTTACCTATCCGCTGCTGGCAGGTGTTGTTCCCGATTCCCTTACCGCCATAGTCAGACATAACCTTATAAATGAAATCGAGATCAATCATGGCGGGCATATTGCCTGCGGACTGGTGGGCATCCCCGTATTCACTGAGTGGGCCGTAAAAAACGGAGAGGTGAACCTGATGTATTCTATGCTCAAGGAAACTGATTATCCCGGTTATCTTTATATGCTCAGCAATGGTGCGACTACCACATGGGAGCACTGGAACGGGGCAAGAAGCAGGATCCATAATTGCTATAATGGCGTAGGCTCGTGGTTTTACCAGGCCCTGGGAGGATTGCAGCCCGATGAGAATTCACCTGCCTACAGGCAGTTCATAATAAATCCACAGGTTCCTGACGGGGTAACCTGGGTAAAGATGAGGAAAGAAACACCATTCGGGCCCATTGCAGTGAGTTGGAATACAACAGGTGATCGTTTCAGCCTGGACCTCAGTATCCCCCCCGGGTGCAAGGCCAGGGTAGCTATTCCTGCTAACACAGGGAATTACATTAAAAACGGCAAAAGCAGAAAAGCCGATCGTCCTTTTGACCTTGCTGAAAGCGGAAAATACAATTATGAATGGAATATGCCTGAATGACAGGCAGTCGGGGGATAGATCGGGATGGTTGATTTACTGAGCAATATCATGGATAATAGAGCTTAAATGATTAATTTTGCAGTAAATTCCAGAATCAGCTATCAGATGTCAGATCTCGAAAAGTATTTCAATAAATTCCGTGCTAATATTGTTGGTATCGACACTGAAATAATAACTCCCTACGGATCGAAAAAACTCATATATGCTGACTGGATAGCGAGCGGAAGGCTCTACGGCCCGATTGAAAGGAGGATCTCGGAGGAGATTGGTCCCATGGTAGGCAATACACACTCCGAATCCACAGCTACAGGTAAGGCAATGACTGCCGTTTACCACCAGGCTCAGAAGATTGTAAAGAGCCATGTGAACGCAGATGAGAACGATATACTGATTTTTAGCGGCACGGGCATGACATCCGCCGTTGTCAAGCTACAGAGGATTATAGGCCTGAAGGTCCCGGAACAGGCCAGGAAATACTGTGCTATTTCGATGGCCAACAATGTCAAATGCAGTGAATTGCCCAATGCTCACCGCCCTGTTGTCTTTCTGACCCATACCGAACACCATTCCAATCACACCTCCTGGTTTGAGACACTCGCCGACGTCGTTGTACTGGAACCGTCATCAGATCTTACGGTAGATCCCGACACACTAAGGAGAGAGATAGCAAAATACAGGGACAGGCCGCTTCTGATAGGATCCTTCTCCGCCAGCTCAAATGTTACAGGATACTATCCTCCGTACTATGAACTGGCCCGTATCATGCACGAGAACAATGGCTGGTGCTTTGTCGATTTTGCAGCCTCAGCGCCATATGCTGTGATTGACATGCATCCGGCCGATAAAATGGAACAGCTCGATGCGATATTTTTCTCCCCGCATAAATTTCTGGGGGGCCCCGGCAGCCCCGGTGTTCTTATATTCAGCCGGGAGCTGTACAAGAATGAAATACCCGACACTCCCGGAGGAGGGACTGTAAAATGGACAAACAGGTGGGGTGGTTACAGCTATATAAGCGATATTGAAGTCAAGGAGGATGGAGGCACACCCGGATTTCTCCAGGGGATCAAGGCCGCACTTGCGGTAACACTCAAGGAGGAGATGGGAACAGACAGGATCCACGAACGGGAGAAGGAGCTAATAGAGCTTGCCTTCAGGGAATTATCAGGAATTAAGAACCTCCATATACTGGCCGGCGAAATTCATGACAGGCTTGGAGTATTCTCCTTTTATGTTACAGGTATACACCATAATCTCATAACAAGGCTCCTGAACGACAGGTTCGGGATACAGATGAGGGGCGGTTGCTCCTGTGCCGGAACCTACGGACATTTTCTTCTTGATGTCGACTTCAGTCTTTCAAAGGAGATCACCGATAAAATTGAAGCCGGAGACCTGTCAATGAAGCCCGGCTGGATAAGACTGTCGCTCCATCCTACGATGACCGATGAGGAGTTGCATATTATTACAGGAGCTATCAATCAGATCGTTAACAATATCGACGAGTGGAAAAATGATTATTCCTACGACAAGCATACAAATGAATTTCATCATGTCAATTTCCCTGAAGAGATAGTGGCAGATTATTCCTCATGGTTCAGCCTCAGGGACTGAGCATGTCCGACATTACGCGCGAAGGGGATCCCCTCGCCTAAAATATTATCCTGAAGATCCTCTCCCGGGAGGTTGAGTATGAAGAAGATTTATCTGCCTTGAACGAGGACATTGTGCTGATGCTGGAAAGGCGCAATTAATACCCCCGCAACGTACTTAAACAGAACTGCCGGATCAGTTGTGGCTGCAGTTGTGGGAATGGCCATGGTCATGATCGTGATGATGATGATCGCCATGGTGGTTGCAATTGCTTCCTGTATCCTCCACCAGTCCTGAAACATACAGTTTTACAACATCCGTTGCATTGCCGGAGCATCCTCTTACAACCTCTATTCCATTACTGTTCAGAACATTTACTGCTCCCCCGCCTATGCCTCCGGCAAGCATTACTGTTACGCCGTCGGATGAGAGCACCGATGCTATGTCGGATTTGCAGCCACAACCTTCAGGTGATTTGACTCTGCTGATGTCGGTTATTTCATTCCCTTCAGATATTGTGTATACTCCATATGAGTCACAATGACCAAAATGACCATCTATCTGGTTGTCGCTTGTTACCGGTACTGCTATTTTCATATTCTAAATTTGAGTTGAGATTATTTTAAATACGGGAGGCTTTGCTATGGATTTTTTCACCTTGCACAGCTCTGCCACACTTACTACGGAAGCCTTGTACTTTTCCGGAAAATCAGCCGGCAGCCTGATATCTATTGTAATGCCGACGGGCAGGCCTGTCTCTTTATCGAAATCAGTTGTCTGTATCAGGCTTATCTTGTCCGTAGGGATATTCCTGTTATCACAGAATGACTTCACATATATTCCGGCACATGTGCCGATTGACGCAAGGAATAGATCAAAAGGTGCGGGGGCCGTATCTTTTCCTCCGTTTTCATGAGGCTGATCTGTTTTAATTGCATGACCATGGAAGTTGGCTGTAACCACTTTACCTCCTTCGAATGTTATTTCCATCTTGGCAATATTGTAATGTTTGGTTATTTATTAAACAAAATTACGGAAAAAGGATTATCTGACCGATGCTGTAAGAAGAAACACTTCAAAGAGCCTTGATTCGGTATCAGATATTTTATGTTCAATCTGAAAACAGGAACTATGGGCTACATCTGTGAATCCAAAGCTCCTGAGAGAAGTTGCCAGAACTTCCGGATCAAATCCTTTGTGCCCCGTGAATCCGTCTCCGTGAAATGATCCGTCTTCAGGGTAAAGGTCGGCTATGGCAAGATGACCTCCTGAGTTAAGCAAATTCCCGAATTTCTTAAGTATACCTGCGGCATCGGCCACATGATGCAATACCATCTGGCTGAAGATCAGATCAAATTTCCCCTTCGTATAATCATTATGTTCAAGATCGAAGTTCAGTACCTTGAGGTTTGAAGCTCCTGAAGATTCGATTTTTTCCCTGGTGATCCTTACCATTTCAGAAGAATTGTCCATAAGGATGATCTCCTTCAGATCATCCTTAAGAAGGAAGCTCGCTATACCCGTTCCTGCGCCATATTCCAGGGCGGTCATTCCGGAATTCAGCGGTAGCCTTGCCCTCATTGCACTGACAATTGCTTCTGACCGGTCGCGGTGCAGGGGATTAGCGTCCCACCCTGCCGCCTTAATGTCGAATTCGTTCATAAATTCATTAAGCCTGCTTCCTGGTATTCAAGCCAAGAGGCCAGTAAATCGGGCAGAAGCTCAAAATGCTTGTCAGCACGAATACAGCTCCCAGAATCAGCAATATTATTCCGGCGATACCTGTAACCACGCCTGTAAAATATAAAACTGCAAAAAGCACTGCAATCAGCACTCTTACCACTCTGTCAATATTTCCCATGTTCTTTTTCATAATAAAGCGTTTTAAATTAATATTTAAGTTCCTCTAGTTTAATTCTTTTGAAATTGCCATTGCGGCAATGGTTCCGTCGGCAACGGCAGTTGTGATCTGCCTGTACTTTTTGCTTATCACATCTCCGACGGCATATATCCCCGGTATGCTTGTCTGCATGTCCTCATCCGCCTTTATATATCCCCACTTGTCAAGCTCGAGCTTGTCCCTGAAAAGGTCAATATTCGGTTTCATGCCTATAAATATAAAAACACCGTCGCTTTCGATTTTTTGCTTTTCCCTTGTCTTTACATTTTCAAGTTCTGTTATTATCTTGTCACCCTCCCTCACAAAATGGCGGGGTTCGGTATTGAAAAGCACAGAGATCTTCGGATTGTTAAAGGCTCTCTCCTGTGCCTGCATATTAGCTGTGAGCTTGTCGAACTGATGGACGATAGTAAGTTTGCTGGCAAAGCGTGTCAGGTATTCTGACTCCTCGACGGCTGAATTGCCGCCACCTATTACGACAATCTCCTTGCCATCCATATATTTCCCGTCGCATGTTGCACAGTAGGAAATGCCCTTCCCCTTTAGTTCCCTTTCGCCCGGGGCTCCTGTAAGATTGGGAGTTGTGCCTGTGGCTATCACGATCTTTTTGGCTTTGACAGTCTCATACTCGTCGATCACAACCTCTTTCCTTTCGAGATCTACCTTTGTTATGTCAACCGCTACCTTATAAACTGTACCGCAGAGCTTTGTCTGCTCGCTCATATTGTGGGAGAGCATATAGCCAGCCTGAGGTTCAATAAATCCCGGATAGTTGGAGACCTCGTGCGTTGTTGACACCTGCCCGCCAGGAAGTGAAATATCTATAAGGACAGTATTGATCTTCGCCTGGCAGAGATACAGTCCGGCAGTCAGGCCGCCCGGCCCGGCTCCCAATACTATGACATCGTATTCTGAAACTGAAGGTCTGACCTTCGATCTGATTTGTGCTACCTTCTCGTCCGGCAGCATGCTGTCGAGGTTCCTTATAATATCGCTCCTTTTAATACCACCTGAGAGTCTTCCGGCAACCTCCTCCCCATTCCTGAAGAAAAGCAGGGTGGGCGATGATTTGACTGAAAGCTTTTCAGCAAGTTCCCTGTTGTTCTGACGGAATATTTTCATGAACTTAACATCATTCCCATATAGCCGGGAGAGATCTTCGAACTTGGAAGCCAGCGCTTCGCATGGGGGACATTCGGTGGAGTAAAAGTCAAGCACAACCTTGTCGGCCTGAAGCACTTCCTTTTCAAAATCAATTGTATTTATTTCTTTCATTTATGTTCTGCAATTGTTGTATGATATATTTTCCCCATAACCCTGATACGGCTTAAGACTGATGAAGAGCTTTTCTTTGCTGAAGGGTTAGCTTTGAGTTTGATTGTAAGCAAAATAAATTTCATTCGGACAGATAGGCTGAGAATCCCAGCTCAAGGAGCTCCCTGACAGGCCTGCAATCTGCTGTACACACCTCTCCTGTTCTGTTTTTCGCCACCGAGCCGCATCCGCCGCCGCAGGCAAGCTGCACGGAACACCCATTGCACTCAGGGATAGCCGTAACATCCCGCTTTTCCCACTGCCCGATTAGCTCATCATTACGTGTAACCTCAGGATAAAAGGTTCCGAGAAGCTCCTCTGACTTGCCGACTGTAGCGGTGCAGGAATAGATCTTTCCGCTGTAATCAAATGCCCATTCTGTTTTGCAGGCAGGACAGGAATCAAACAGCGGATCAGGAAGCTCTCCCTGTTCTGAGATGAACTTTGAAATAGAATATGCCGGTTTATAGAACCGGGTTATATGCGGATTCTTATTTATCAGATCATATAAAGTCTCATATAGTGAGATCCTGTCGAATAATTTCCCCGGTGCAGACTGGCAATGATGCAGCTCATAATTTCTGCCTATCTGTGTCTTGAAATGCGGGTTGTCCGTCCATCCTTTATCGATGGCAAACCGCGCGAGGTCGGGAAGGTTTCCGATATTTTCCCTGTCAATGACCATCCGAAGGTTAATATCAATATTTTTTGCAAGAGAGGAATCGATACCCCTTACGATTTTTTCAAATGTGCCCATGCCCCCCTTCAGGAACCTTCTGGCATTATGTATGTCTTCTGTTCCGTCGAGGGTAACCTGGATCTCGCGAATGCGCCCCCTGCTCATAATGTCGGAATATTCTTCAAGGGCATAGCCGTTGGTTACAAAACTGAGCTGGATATCAGCTTCAACCGATTTTTGCACAATATAGCTGATGAGTTCCTTTTGCCCGGGACTTCCGAGCAGCGGCTCCCCTCCGAAAATTGTAATATATTTTCTCCGGTCCCTGAATTCATTCAGCACATATCCAAAGAAAGCATCGGTAATCTCATTCGTCAGCCCGATGCCCGGATTTGTGTACTGATCCTGGTAACAATATGAACAGGCAAAATTACAGCTGTAATTTGTCACGAAAAAGATCTGGATCTCATCCTTGTCCCTTGAATCGATGAAATCCAGGTATTTGCTCCTGTACAATTTTTTCTCAACAGCCTCGTCGGCAAGATATCCCTTATCTATGAGCTCCTCCAGGAGATCATTATCATCCAGTTCCCCCCCCTTTCTCAATATCTCTATCTTCCCGGCATCGGCAGGGGTCAGAATATCTGCATTCCCCGACAACGGGTTCACTATAAAATAGTTATCCGAATTGGCAATCCTTGAAAAGATATTATGACCTGAATACCTCATTTATACAAATATTGGAGTTAAGTACAAAAACGGCTGAGCCTTCCCGGGTTTCCCCGGGAAACTGGTCAGTCGTGGCAGCCTACTACTGTTTTTGATGTTTTTGCGCAGCACTGTGCAACCTTCACTTCACTTCTTTTTTCTTTTTTCCTAATTACACTTTTCATAATAACGACAGTTTATTTAACTAATAAAACTTCATTTATTGCTTTTACAAGGCTTTCTTTTGGTATCGCACCCATCGACATCTGGGGCTTTCCCTCAGCAGGGATAAAAAGCAGGGTAGGCAGGCCCGAAATGCCAAGGTTCTGAGACAGGAGCCTCTCCTTATCGGTATCCACCTTGTAAACTACTATCTTCCCCTTGTATTCCTTTGCCACAGCTTCCACCAGAGGCGACAGCTGGCGGCACGGTCCGCACCAGTCTGCATAGAAGTCGATAATTGCGGGTTTTGTTCCTTCATACTTCCACTCCTTGTTTGCCTCATAATTAAAGATCATTTTCTTGAATGTCTCATTTGTAAGCTGGACAACTGTTACATTATCCGAATTATCAGCAGAGGATGAATTCCTGTTCTCCGATCTGCAAGTAATAAAGAATAATGAAGAAATCAATAATGATAACAATACTTTCCTTTTCATATCTGAGTTTTTTTGTTTTTATCACCGCTGATCCTGGTCTCCGGCTCCCTGGTCCCCGAAATTGTCCAGCTGGAAACCATGATACTGCCCTTTTCATAAGGTGCCGATTCCTCAATCACATTTATTGTACCAAACCCTGCTGCACTTAGCTGATCAAGATATTCATCCCTTGTAACGGCACCAGCCCAGCATTCCGAGATCGCAACCGGATCGTTCCTGAACTCCTCCGGGACAGGATCAGTTGAGTAAATATCGCTCACTACAAACCTTCCCCCCTCCTTCAGAATTCTGTAAACTTCTTTCCAGACAGCCAGCTTGTCGGAGGAATGGTTTATTGTGCAATTCGAGATTATGAGGTCAGCTGTTTCCGAAGGCAGCTCTGTTTTCTCGAGCGCGCTGATCCTGAATTCAACATTTGTTACCGATAACTGTCTTGCTGTGGCGACAGCCTTCCTTATCATCCCTTCCGAAATATCTATTCCGTATGCAAATCCATCTTCCCCGACAGCCTCGGCAAGTCTTATTACGTCGGTACCGCGTCCGCTGCCCAGATCAACACAAACTTCCCCCCTCGACGCATTTGCATGGTTAATTGCCCCTCCGCATGAAAGGCAGCAGCTTGTCTCGGCCAGTTCACTGTATCTTTTATTTATTTCCGTATATGTCATTCTGTATATATTCGGCTTTTTATTTGTCAATTCATTTTTTCCGCCGCAAAGATACGGACAAATAATTAAATCGCAATAATATCACCTGAATCTTTTTAGTATCACTAATAAATTTTTATCTTTGCAGAATAAATCCACTGAAAATGAGCGCAGTTTTCAAAACGGAACTGGATAACAGCAAGCTTGAGGAATTATTCGACAGTGAAGAAAAGTGCTATGAATTTCTCGCAGAGCTGAAATGGAGCAATGGCTTTGCGTGCCGCAGGTGCGGAAACAGCAACTGGTGCCAGGGCAAAACATCATTTTCGCGTCGATGCACACGATGCAAGACTGAAGAGTCGCCTGCAGCCGGAACTATATTTCATAACTGTAAATTCCCGATAAGCAAGGCTTTTTATATTGCTTACAATGTATGCAAGGGGAAGGAGGAGATCTCTTCCTACGAATTTGCCCGTCGCCTGTCGCTCAGGCAGATGACCTGCTGGAATTTCAAGACCAAGATCCAGAATGCCCTTCAGAAGATGGATTCCCTGTCTGATACTGAAAAATCGTCCATTCAGAAGATCCTCACCTAATAAGCACTTCCTTACACTTAAGCAATTGTCACAGGACGGTCTCTGCAATTTCGAAGGTTTCAGTGGAGGCTTCAGTCATAACCCTGGCAATCCTTGAAGGGAGGCCCGAAACTATTTCAGCTGTATTCAGTAGACTTATATATGTACAGCCATCATCCTTTTCATACACAGAGATGCGGCAGGGCATCATAACGGATATGATCCTTTCATCATTCAGCTCGAGCATCTGGCCTGAATACTGAGGCTTGCAGATCTCGATGACCCTAACTGGCCTTACAGTCTTGCCTGACCTGGCCAGGGATTGCTGCAGGTCATGGACAGCAGGAACTGTCCAGTTCCTCCTTCCGGCGTCGGCTACAAGCATCCCCACCGTCTGCTCAAAACCGAAGCGGCTCTTGCTCTCAACAACTATTCTAACGTCACTCATGATTCTTTAACTATTGGATGTACATGCCGATAAGCTGTTCCAGAAGCTCCTGCTTTCCGCTTCTTGTTTCAGGTTCCCCTGACACGGCAGCCAGGTCCCGCAGATTTTCAAGTGTCAGCTTTCCGCTTTCAAAGTCCTTGCCGGGCGCTTTATCAAAAGATTCGTACCTGGCTTTTTTCCTTTTCAGGTAATCGCTCTCCCTGAGCACTTTATCAGCGATCAGAAGCCCCCTTGCGAATGTATCCATGCCACTCGCATGTGCAACGAACAGGTCCTCATTATCAGTAGAATTCCTGCGCACCTTTGCATCGAAGTTGATACCTCCCGTACTGAAGCCGCCAGCCTGCAGAATCACCATCATTGCCTCGGTTACTTCGTAGATATTTGTTGGAAATTCATCAGTATCCCAGCCATTCTGATAATCACCCTTGTTCGCGTCAATGCTCCCCAGAAGTCCGGCATCGGCGGCAACCTGCAGTTCATGCTGAAAGGTATGTCCGGCCAGGGTGGCGTGGTTAACCTCTATATTTAGCTTGAAATCCCTGTCGAGATTATGCCGCTTCAGGAAGCCTATTATAGTAGAAACATCGAAATCGTACTGGTGTTTTGATGGTTCCATTGGCTTTGGTTCGACAAGGAAGGTACCTCCGAATCCTATTTTCCTTCCGTAATCGCGTGCCATCGAAAGCATCAACCCCATGTGATCCAGCTCCCTTTTCATATCAGTGTTGTGAAGGCTCATATACCCTTCCCTGCCTCCCCAGAATACATAATTCTCCCCTCCCAGCTCAACAGTGGCAGCAATTGCATTCCTGAGCTGGACAGCCGCGTTTGTGACGACGTTGAAATCGGGATTTGTAGCCGCGCCGTTCATATATCTCGGGTTTGAGAACAGATTGGCGGTTCCCCACAACAGACTTACCCCTGTCTGTGCCTGCAGTGTCTTCATAACCGGTACGATCTTCTCCAGCCTTTTCTCGATTTCAAAGACAGTCCCGTCTCCAACAATATCTGTGTCGTGGAAACAGTAATACCCGGCACCTGTTTTTGTTATGAATTCGAATGCGGCATCGAGCCGGTGCCGGATCCTGTCATCTCCCCCTTCATCCTTCCAGGGATAGAACCTGGTCTCGCTTCCGAACGGATCCGATCCGTCACCGCAGAAAGAGTGCCAGTATGCAACAGCAAAACGAAGATGATCCTTCATTTTCTTTCCGTTAACGATTTCATCAGGATTATACCATCTGAATGCGAGCGGATTTTTTGAATCCCTGCCTTCGTACTCAATCTTCCCTATACCGGGATATGCCTCTTTGTTCCCCCTGTAGATCATAATTTGTCAATTTTTAAATCAGTTAAAATCAAGAATATTTTGTATTTTCCAAATATCGCTCCGGCTCTCAAAGGGCACTAGTCATGGCTGCCCATTTAGCATATGGTTCCTTCAGAGCTTCCGAGAGCTCCCCGTCAGGCTCCGTCACGCTAATGGTTTCAAGTCCCCTGAAGGCCTCATCCTCCGATTTATAAAACCCGCAGCCTATTCCTGCACCTCTTGCTGCACCAATGGATCCGTCGGTATTGTACACGTGGATCTCTATCCCCGATATTGCCGCAAGGGTTCTTCTGAAAATGGAGCTGAGAAACATGTTTGTCTCTCCGGCACGGATAATCGCCGGATCAATGCCGGTCTCCTTCATTATATCAAGCCCGTATCTGAAGGCAAAGGCTATCCCCTCCTGGCCCGCCCTGAAAAGATGGGGCGCCGAATGGATATTGAAGTTCAGTCCGCTGACAGCAGCTCCGGCATCCGTGTTGTTCAGCATCCTTTCAGCACCGTTGCCGAAAGGCAGGACGGATAGTCCTTCGGATCCCGGAGCCACTTTCTCTGCCAGGGCATTCATATCGTTATAGGATAGGGCCGGGCCCATATTTTTTCTGAGCCAGGAATTCAGTATTCCGGTGCCGTTTATGCACAGCAATACTCCCAGCCTTGGATTGTCACCCGTATGGTTTACATGCAAAAATGTATTCACCCTTGAGAAGGGATCATATTTTTTCTTGTCGGTCACTCCATAAATAACTCCCGATGTTCCTGCAGTTGCCGCCACCTCTCCCGGCTTGAGCACATTCAGGGAGAGTGCATTATTAGGCTGGTCACCTGCCCTGTATGATACCGGTATTCCCTCAGGCAATCCTGTCTCGGCTGCAACGGCGGCCGACAGCTTTCCGCTGATACCGAATGAAGGTTCCGCTTCAGGGAGCAGGCTTTGACTGAACCCATAGTGATCCATCAGTTCGGTTGATACCCTGTTATCAGAAAAGTCCCACAAGATCGCTTCTGAAAGCCCTGAAAAGGAAGTACTTATCTCACCGGTCATCTTTAAGGCGATAAAATCACCCGGCAGCATTATCTTATAAATCCTTTTAAAGAGCTCAGGCTCATTTTCCCTGACCCAGGCAAGCTTCGAGGCGGTAAAATTGCCGGGTGAATTCAGAAGATGGGAAAGGCAAAAGTCCTTCCCGAGAGAATTGAATGCCTTGTCGCCCAATTCGACAGCCCGGCTGTCGCACCATATAATAGATGGACGGATTACCCTGAGATTTTTATCGACAGCAACGAGACCATGCATCTGGTATGATATGCCTATAGCACCGATATTCCTCCCTTTCGGGCCAAGACTGACCATGCAACCGCTTATGGCCGATTTCAGGCTTGACCACCAGATATCGGTATCCTGCTCTGCCCACCCCGGTCTGTGAGCAATAATTTTCATCTCATCATGTGGGTAGAATGCTGAGGAGAGACATTTGCCCGAATCTCCATCGATGACGGAAGCTTTTACCGAAGAGCTTCCAAGGTCAATTCCAAGTAATAACATAGCAAATTATTATATTTTATCTGTGTTGTCCATTGATCCCGTCCTGCAGAGTGCGGGATCTTCAGGACTCTTTGTGCCTCTGTTCCAGTTCTTTTTTTGTATCATGAGAGTCGCGCAGGGATCACAGGGAGCCACAGAGGATAAATATAAGCTTTTTAGAGCCGATGGCTGATTCAAAATGTAAAAAATAATTGTATTTTACCCATTGTTAATACGGCTTGCTTAACATGTCCCGAAAAATGGATTAAAATCGGCCGTTCCGCTATTTTTAATTAAAAAAAGCAATAAGATGGGAAAATCTGGCAAACCGGTTACAAGGAGAAAGTTTATCGGTACAACTGCAAAAGCAACCATAATGTCATCTCTTGCCGTCAGTGGGTTACCCACAATAATCCCCTCGGGCATTCTCGGTAAAAACTCACCTGGCAACAGGATCAACATCGGGCAGATTGGCTTTGGCCGCATAGCCATGACGCACGATCTGGCCGAGACGCTCAGGTACGATTCTGCGAGGGTGGTAGCGGTGGCAGATACTGACTCAAGGAGAGCATTGAAAGGCAAGGAATTTATTGAAAATTATTATGCAGGAGTTACGGGTAGAAGCTCCTACATGGATGTAAAGGTTTATGATGATTACAGGGAGCTCCTTCTGAATCCCGATATCGATGCAGTAATAATATCAACACCCGATCACTGGCATGCCCAGCCCGCCATTGAAGCCGCCCTTGCAGGAAAGGACATCTATCTTCAGAAGCCAACTTCCCTGACAGTGAAGGAAGGCAGGCTGCTGAGCGATACTGTAAAAATGAAAAAGGTTATCCTCCAGGTAGGTACTCAGCAGAGATCAATGCCGCAGTTCAGGATTGCAGCCGAACTTGTGAGGAATGGAAGGATCGGGAAGCTTCATACGGTGAAGATCGGGCTGCCGGGTGATCCTTCGGGGCCTGAGGCACCTCAGATGCAGGTACCTTCCAATCTCAATTATGATATGTGGCTAGGATCCACTCCTGAAGTATATTATACCGAGATGAGGGTCCATCCTCAGAACAGTCTTACTGACCGTCCCGGCTGGTTGCGTTGCGAGCAGTTCGGGGCAGGCATGATTACCGGCTGGGGTCAGCACCATTTCGATTCTGCAGCCTGGGGTATGGATACAGAGCTCACAGGACCGCTGCAGGTGGAGGCAGTTGCCCAGTTCCCGAAATCGGGGCTCTGGGATGTGCATGGTGATTTTATGGCAAAGGCTGAATACGGGAACGGCATCACAATGCTTACAAGCGGTGGTTACCCGAACGGGGTAAGGTATGAAGGGACCGAAGGCTGGATCTTCGTTACAAGAGGTAATTATACAGCATCTCCAAGCGATCCTGTGATTCAATCAAGCAATGTCAGGGCACTTGAGGCAAGCGATCCCGCCATTCTTGAGAGCAAGATCAGGGATGATGAGATCCACCTGTATGTAAGCAATGAGCAGCACGGCAACTGGCTCGATTCGATCAGTTCGCGAAAGGATCCGGTATCTCCGGTGGAACAGGGTCACAGGGCCTGCACCGTATGCCTTATTACCCATATTGCGATGAAGCTGGGCAGGAAGCTTTACTGGGATCCGGAGGGTGAAATGTTCAAAAATGACGAGGAGGCAAATTCAATGCTGTCGCGGGAACAGCGATATCCCTACGGGACAAGCCATATTAAATTCTGAGATCACATGATTATGAAAAAAAACCTGTTCATTATACTATTTATCAGCTTATTAACTCCTTCCTTCCCTCTTCATGCGACTGTTATTGAAGCTGAAAGGACCGCTTCAAGAATAAATGTGACGGTCAACGGAAGGTTTTTCACCAGTTATAACTTTTCCGGGGAAGAAAAGTATCCCTTTTTCTATCCTGTCAACGGGCCTGTTTCAGGTGGCTCGGTAACATCGATGCGCAATGGAGAGTACCCTCATCACAGTTCTCTTTTTTTCGGATGCGACAGGGTAAACGGAGGTGACTACTGGCAGGAGGGGATTGAACGTGGACGGATAACTTCGCTGAATGCGTGGATTGTTAAACAGGGCGGCGATACTGCAATAATAGCCGATGAATGCATCTGGAACAGGCCTGGCGCCGTTTCTCCGGTCAGGGACACGCGGAGATTTGTTGTGACCTCTCCTGATTCCCTTACAAGGCAGATAGATGTGGAGATCATTATGGAGATGCTCACTGATGTAACAATAGAGAAGACAAATCATTCCCTCTTCAGTGCAAGGATGGCAGCTGATCTCTCTGTTCTTAACGGTGGCACAATGATAAATGCCGAGGGGCTGAGGAATGAAAAGGGCACTTTCGGAAAGCCATCACCCTGGATAGATTACTACGGAACAAGGGGACGAGGAACTGAAGGGCTCGCAATTATTCAGCATCCTTCGAATCCATGGTATCCCTCTCCCTGGTTTACAAGGGATTATGGCTTCATCTCACCCACCCCTATGTACTGGCCAGAGAACGGGACGGATATCGTCCTGAAGAAAGGCACTACCCTTCGGTTGCGTTACAGGGTCATAGTTCATTCCGGAGATTATGTTAAGGCTAAGATAGCGGAGGCTTTTTCAAGGTATAAAAACGAGTAGGATACTCAGGCTTTTCTCTCGCTAAGTTCGCGGAAGGAGCATTCCTTCATATTGCACAGGCTGCAAACATTCCTGTTGTATCTCACATTTTCCCCGATCCCTAAAATGCCGCTTATAGATTTTACAGGCTGCATGAGAGCCGACGGGGTCAGTGTGATGCCGCAGAAGTTATCAGGAAACAGCCTGAACAGCGTGTGCTGCTCCGTCACGTCCCATCCGCAGTAACCCGGGCTGTACCTGTTTGTGATTTTCCTGCCGGTCAGGCGTGCGGCCTTTTCAATCTCCCCCTGAAGCAGGAAGGCAGCGGCGTCAACAACCATACTGCCTATAATATCATAGATATACCCTTTAAGCGGATCGCCTTCCGACATGGCTTTTTTGGCTTGCAGCCCTGTTTCCGCTCCGGCAGTACATATAAAAACCGCCAGCGAATCAGCCTTCCCCAGCTGTCCGTAGACAACCTTGTTTATCAGAAAATTTACATCGCCTGCATTTAAGGATTTGTAGGAATTAACGAATTCGATATCGTCGTATATCTTAAATTCCCCCCTGATATTATTGAATAAATCGTGTTCCCCTAGGATTCCTTCAACCACGGTATTGACTATCTCGCGGTCAGCTCCTTCTCCATAGCCCAGTACAAGGCCGATCTGATCAAAATCGAGACTCAGGTCCTTAAAATCAAACCGGTATTTAGAGTGTTTCATGTTCTTAAGCCAATCCGCTTTCCCTTACAAGCCTTTCAACTATTGCTTCCCATCCCAGGGTCATTATATGGACTCCACTGATGCCCGGCTTGTTTTTTACCCTGTCAATGAAATCGAGAGCTATTTCGACCCCTGCTTCCTGTCCTGCATCGCCGGCCTTTTCCATCTTTTCAAGAACAGATACGGGTAATCTGACGCCTGGGACCTTTGTGTGAAGGTATTCAGCAACCTTGAAGCTCTTGAGCGGTGCAAGTCCGATGAGTATCGATACCTTATTCAGAACATTTCTTTTATCAAGCTCTTCCAGCCATGGATCGAGCCTGTCGGCCTCAAATACGAGGTTCGTCTGGAAGAATTGTGCCCCTGCATTTATTTTTTTCTGGTCCTTAAGTGCCTGGAGAGCAGGATCAGATGCAAAAGGGGATGTGGCAGCCCCGAGGAAGAGCTTTGGGGCTTCCTTCATCTTCCTGCCGTCGAGGTAGAGGCTTTCATCCCTCATCCTTCTGAGTATCCACAGCATCTGTACCGAGTCGATATCCATCATATTCATTGAACCTGACGGAGAGGGCCCGATCACAGGGTTATCGCCTGATATGCAGAGTACATTCCTGATGCCGATATCATTGAGGCCGACGATATCTCCCTGCAATGCGCACCGTGTTGTATCCCGTGCAGCTATCTGCAGGATGGGTTCGGCGCCGAGTCTCAGGGCAGCATTGCAGCAGGCGAGGCTTGACATTTTAGCCCTTGCCGAGGATGAATCCGTGAAATTTATGGCTGTTACATAAGGTTTTACAAGCCCGATATCCCTTTTCAGCTTGCCGGTGGATGTCCCGACAGGTGGTGTAACCTCAGTAGCTACAATGAATTTACCGGTCCTGAGCTGTCTGTCGAGTTCGGAAACAGGCTCAGGTGATACGGGCGGATGATAATCGGAATCTCCCTGCCACCACTCCGGCTGGCGTATTGTCCTGAATACGCTGTCCCATATTTCGTCCTTCCTGGCTTTATCTTTTGAGAAAAGCCCGGTTATGAACCTGCCTGTGCCGACATGCCTTATCTGTTTCACAACATCCCCCCATGTTTCAGTTCCCGCTTTCTGCCAGTCCAGCGGAGGTAGGATCTCCAGGAGGGTTTCGCTTCTTCCCGTTTTGAAAGCCCTTTTGTAGATAGCGTACCACACACATTTGCGGGTTTCATCGATATAGCAGTTCTTTTCCGGGGTCACCCCTCCGCATGGTCCGTTTCTCATCCCCTTTGGGCATTCCATAGGGCAGATGAAGGCAGTCTCCTGGAGCAGGCAGTTGCCGCACATGCGGCATCCGAAGAGGGGGCCCTTGACAAGAAGTTCGGTTTTTGCCAGTAACCTCCGGCCAAATTTTTCCCGCTTGAATGGATAAAAGGCTGGTTGCCATCTTCTTGCGGGTTTAATGCCTGACATATTTTTCCGGATAGATAGTGAAAATTTGTTTTAAAATGCGTGTGCCTGCGAAATTTCAACAAATCTGATTGCGTAATCGTCCCTGCCCAGAATGAGATCTGCAGCTCTGACAGCAGCAGCTATTTTTTCGGGATTGGCTATCGGGCATGTAAGTCCGTTCATTATGGACAGGGACATATATACTGAGTTCAGAATCTCCCTGTTGGGCAATCCGAAAGAGATATTGCTGGCACCCTGGGTTATATTCAGTCCAAGCCTGCTGCGCACGAGCCTGATTGTCTCAAGCGATACGAGGCAGGCCTGAGGATCTGCGCTCACGGCCATAGCCAGCGGATCAACTATTACATCCTCTTCCCTTATCCCGTATTTTACTGCACGCTCCAGTATCTTTTCCGCCACAGCGAGCCTTTTTTCGGGGTCGTTGGTAATGCCCTCATCATCCATTGCAAGAGCTATTATTGCAGCTCCGTACTCCCTGGCTATAGGCAGCAGTGCGCTCATTGATCTTTCTTCCCCGTTCACCGAGTTTATAAGGCATTTGCCCCCCGCAACCTTCAGGGCAGCTTCAATGGCTTTCGGATTGGGCGAATCGAGGCATAGTGGAACATCAAAATTCCCCTTTATGGCAAGAACCGTCTCGGGCAGTAACTTCACATCATCGACCCCCGGAAACCCGACATTCACATCCAGTACATCTGCTGAAGCCCGGATCTGAATTTCGGCCAGCTCGAGAACGTAGCTGAAATCACCCGATTGGAGGGTAGACACAAGTTTTTTTCTCCTTGTAGGATTTATGCATTCACCAATAATAACAACAGGGCCGTCAGTATTGATAATGACTTCCCTGGTATTTCCACGAAGTATAGTTTCCATTACTCAGGCAGTATACGGCTAGGCAACCAGTGTCTTAAGATAATTGACGGCTCCCTGCGGATCGGGTGAATAAAAATCGGCTCCTATCTTTTCACAATATTCATGTGTGACCGGTGCTCCCCCTATCATAATCTTCGATGATGCATGCTTCTCTTTAATGGCTGAAACGGTTTTTTTCATATTCTCCATTGTGGTTGTGAGAAGGGCAGACAATCCTACTACAGCGCCAGGATTTGCTTCAAGGGCACTGAGAAATTTTTCCGTGCTCACATCCACGCCAAGATCGATAACTTCCCATCCGCCGCCTTCAATCATCATTGCCACCAGGTTCTTCCCGATATCATGAAGGTCACCTGCTACCGTTCCTACTATGAATTTCCCCTTGCGCTTTGTCTCGCCTGACTGAAAAAACGGTTTCAGATGAGCCATTGCACCGTTCATAGCCTTGGCAGCCATAAGCATCTGAGGTACATAAATTTCCTTCCTTGTAAATTTTTCACCAACGCGGGCCATTGCCGGAACAAGTGCATTATCAAGAATTGCGTCAGGCTTAATTCCCTCTTCAAGAGCCCTCTTAGTCAATTCATCAGCACCATCCTGGTCTTTCATGTTCGGAGGGTAAGGTGACACCTTATTGATCTTGCCAAATTCAACACAGAGAGCGATTTTTTCAAGAATATCATTCATAATTTTGTCTTTTTAAGAAGAGTTTCAACAGAAATGGCATACGGCTCCAAATCTGTATTCAAAATAAATCAAATTATTTTGTTTGCTGCCAAATTTATGCAAATATTTATGTCAGAAACACATCTTCCGATTATTTTTTCAAATTGCCTGCAGCACAGGAATATTACAGTTACAATTCAGTCTGAAAGTTTTGATCCCTCATCTTCCGGCAATCGATAATTTTTATTAAATTGACATCGGAAATTAATATTTCTGTCAGGTGGAGACCAGCTACCACGATAAAAACGGGGCGGCATCGAAAAGCCATATGAGTAGTCAATCTTAAAACAAGTATTATGTATTGCAGAAATTGTGGAAATGAAGTATCCGAAAAAGCGGTAATGTGTGTTGCCTGCGGAACCCCTCCCAAAGACGGAAATAAATTCTGCTGGAACTGCCGGGCAGAGACGCCTCCCAATGCTGTCATCTGCATGAAATGCGGTGTAAGCCTGAAGCATGAGCATGCACCGGAGGGAGAAGGAAAGGACTGGCTCACGACAGTTTTGTTGTGCTTTTTCCTGGGGGTATTTGGGGTTCACAGGTTTTATACAGGCCACACTGCAATCGGAGTGATTCAGCTTCTTACTCTTGGCGGCTGCGGGATATGGGCACTTATCGACTTCATTATAATCATAGTTGGCACCTTCAAAGACTCAAACGGACATCTGCTTGTCAAAAGATAAAAGACTACCTGACATTGTAAGAGGTGCAGGAATTCTTCTGATTCCCCTGCTTCTTTATCTTGTTCCCCTCGACTGGCTGAAGGAACAGCATACCGTTTGTCTTTTCAGGAATATTACAGGCCACGAGTGCTATGGCTGCGGAATGACAAGGGCAATTTTTTCTGCCATTCACCTCAGGTTTGGCGATGCAATGCAGTTTAACAGATTATGGATTGTAGTTTTACCACTGCTTGTTTACATCTGGGCAAAAACAATATTATCTTTACATCCTTTTACTGAAATTATCAGATCACTCAAAAGAAAATCAATACTCAGAAATAATTCTTAAATTATGAAATCTTCTATTCTCCTGTTTTTCAGCTTTCTGTTCTCAATTGCTTCGGCTCAGAATACCGGGGTCGGCATCTTTCAGAATAATTCAGATATTGGCAGTCCCAAAAAAGCAGGGTCAGCTACATATAATCCGACCGACCAGAGCTATGATATTTGGGGCGCCGGGTATAATATCTGGTTTGAAAGGGACGAGTTTCATTACCTGTACAACAAGATCAAGGGCGATTTTATCCTGACAGCGAATTTTGAGTTTGTCGGCAAGGGAACCAATGGTCACAGGAAAACCGGCTGGATGGTCAGGGCCACGACTGAGGACAAATCACCCCATATCACCGCTACATTGCATGGCGACGGGTTAACTGTTCTCCAGTGGCGGGGAGAAGAGGGTGCCGCAATGCGGGATCCCCAGGATGAAATTTTTGCCGACACTTCCTCATATAATATTATCCAGATCGAAAGGTCGGGGACCACAATAATAATGAGGGCTGCTCACGACGGTGAACCATTTACCCTGATAGGTTCACACATGATGGAAAATCTTCCCGACGAGGTTCTTGCTGGGTTATTCGTATGTTCCCACGATCCTGAGGTAATTGAGGAGGCCAGGGTTTGGAATGTGCGCATCGACAAGCCTGTTGCCGATAATTATAATCCTGACAAATCGGGATATCTCGGCTGCAGGATGGAAACCATGAATGTATTCACCGGAAGGAGAAAGGTTATTTTCGAAAAGCCAGGCAGGTTTGAAGCTCCCAACTGGATGCCGGACGGGAAGAAGCTTCTCTTCAACATGGATGGGCTTTTGTATAAGATCCCCATTGAGGGGGGAACGCCCGGGAAACTCAATACCGGTTCCGCAACAAGGAACAACAATGACCACGGAATATCCTTTGATGGCAGGATGCTAGCGATAAGCTGCCACCGTGAGGGTATGCCGGGAGGCGGTTCAACAGTGTATGTCCTCCCTCTGACGGGCGGAGAACCTAAAATGGTCACCGAAAATACCCCCTCCTATTTTCATGGCTGGGCTCCCAACAACAAGGAGTTGGTTTATGTTGCCCAGAGAAACGGGGTGCCGATCTACAACATTTACAGGAACTCCATCAACGGAGGCAAGGAGGTAGCCCTTACAGATAACAAGCCCGGGGAGCATGTTGATGGCTGTGAATATTCACCTGACGGAAAATATATCTATTATAACGGAAGCCATACTGGGACCATGCAGCTGTGGCGCATGAATCCTGACGGGTCAGGCATGGAACAGCTTACAAATGACAAATACAACAACTGGTTTCCTCACATCTCTCCCGATGGCAAATGGATAGCATTCATATCATTTGGACCCGAAGTTGCACCTAACGATCATCCTTCATATAAGCGTGTTATGCTCAGGCTTATGCCGGCATCCGGGGGAGAGCCCCGTACGATTGCCTATCTATATGGTGGACAGGGAACAATTAATGTTCCATCATGGTCACCCGACAGCAAACAGATTGCATTTGTAAGCAATTCCGGTAAATAATACGAATTGTCGCAGGGACGGGTCGCGACCCGTCCTTATGTCGAGACCCGTCCCTGCGTCGTGGCCCGCCCCTACGATTGAATTATTTTCGTCAGCCTGTCGCACAGATCTTTCAGCCCCTCTTTCGTATCTCCTCCAGGCTGCTCAATGGTTGTCCATCCATGATAAGCTATATCGTCGAAAGACTTCATGACAGCCGGCCAGTTTACATCTCCCTCAAGAAGCTTTACACCAAAGCCTGCCCCCTTGCCCTGTTTATCGGCGATCTTCCGGCTGTACTCCTTGATATGAACCTTTGCTATCCGCTTGCCCAGGATCCTGATCCACTGCTCCGGCCAACCGTATGCCATAATATTGCCACAGTCGAAATAAAAGCCTACATACGGGCTCCGGAACTGATCAACGTATGACGCAGCTTCCATGGGACTCAGAAGAAAATTGTTCCACACATTCTCAAGGGCAATCCTTACCTTCAGCTTCTCTGCGAGCGGTATTACTTTCCGGAGCTCTTCATTGACCCTGTTCCAGCACTGATCGTAGGAAACTGTCTCCGACACTATGCCCGGCACAAGCAGGATTGTATCGGCACCATATGCACTGGCATCCTCAAGTGTTACTTTAAGGGCATCGAGCCCAAGCTGGCGGATTTTAGGATCCGGATCCGAGAGGGGATATTTCCAGTGCAGTTCGCCGCATACACTGTATACAGGCATGCCGGTTGCATCGCGTGCAGCCAGCACCTCTTTCCTGTTAAGATGGCTCATAGGCTCTACACCTTCAAATCCGGCATCTTTTGCGGCCTGGAATTTCTCAAGTATTGTTTTTCCAACACCTATGCTTCCCCACATTATTCCCTTTTTCATTGTCCTTGCAGCAGGGCTGAGCATACCTGAAAATCCAGGCAGCGGAACAGCTGATACAAATGCTGATGCCAGCAATGCATTTTTCGAAAATTGTCGCCTGTTCATATTTTTATCTGTTTAAAATGTCCTGAAAAGACTTCCATTGTCAGACTTCGGGAGCAGTCCCTATGACCGGAACGGTTTCCGGTATTCCCGGTACAGGCCCGAAAGCATAAGTTGCGGGACCAAGCCGCAGATCTGAATTCATGAGTTCCTCCCATGTAACATCTTTCCCTGTATATGCCGACATGCGGCCCATTATTGTTGTAAGCGTGGAGTTCACCTGCGCTTCGGCATCGTTTACAACATTGCCCCTTCGTATTGCAGTTACCAGGTTGATATGTTCCTGTACATAGGGATCCTTGACCTTCCAGGTGAGGTCAGTTGAATTTTCTTCAGGATAGGGATATTTCCAGATCTCCTCCCCTTTCAGGTTATACAGGGTCCCTTTGGCGTCTGCAAAGCCGTCGGTACAGGTTATAAGCTGTTTGGTCTGGTTGCTGCAACCGGTTATCTGCCTTGCGGCGCAATGAGTCTGCATGCCATTGTCATATACATATTCAACGCTGAAAAAATCGTACTGGTCGCCGGTTACCCTTCGCTGCCTTCCTCCCCAGGCTATTGCCTTTACGGGGGTCTTGCCCAGGTACCAGTTCATGACGTCGATCTCATGGATGAACTGTTCTGTAATATGGTCGCCCGAGAGCCAGCAGAAGTTGGCCCAGTTGCGCAGCATATATTCCATATCCGACCAGCCGGGCTTTCTTCTTATAACCCATAATGAGCCTCCGTTACGGATAATATGGGCACTCACTATCTCCCCTATCTCACCGCTTGCAACACGCCGCTGTGTTTCCATGAAGTCTTTCTGAACCCTGCGTATTGTACCGCTGACCATGCACAATCCGCTCTGCCTTGCCCTCTCGGCAGACACCATTACAGACCTCGCTCCAACCGGATCGACTGCAACCGGCTTCTCCATGAAAATATGCTTCCCGGCCTTTACGGCAGCCTCAATATGCTGGGGACGGAAATGGGGAGGAGTGCAAAGCAGTATAATGTCAATGCCGGCATCGATCACCTTTTCATAGGCATCGAAGCCGAGAAAACATTTTTCATCGGCAATTTCAACATTCTTCTGAGTTTTAAGCTCAGCCCTGCACTTGTCCAGACGATCCTGGAAAACATCACCGAGAGCGACAATCTGCAGGTTCGGACCCGCATCGAGGAAATTAATTGCCGCACCGGTACCTCTGCCCCCGCACCCTACGAGACCGGCCTTCAGCACTTTGCCGTCCGGGGCCTGGTTCAGTAGCTCGGGAAGCCTGATTTCCTTCTTCCCCGCCTTGCCCGTACTACAGGAGGTCAGGATCTGGGCAGCACCCAGGGTCCCGATTGCAGCCATCGCTGAATTTGACAGGAACCTGCGACGGCTTTGGTCTGTTTTGTTTGTCATAATGTGTGATTTATGAAATTATCTGGTTATTAATTAATACTGTCCGACTAATAGTTTGAGATTCTGAGCGAAACGAAGTGAAGCGAAGAATCTCTTGCTAATTTGACCATTTATCCGTTTAGTATTGGTTATTAATAATGCTTTGTCATAAAAATATAAAAAAGAGTTTGATTACGGCTCCTTTTAACATTATTTTACCTTTCGGTCGCCCGTGTCAGGGAATATAGTGGCTTTGTATTGAAATAATAGTTACTTTTATTTAAGGAAACATACTGCAGAGATGCGTTCGCGGTTATATTCAGTTATTTCAGTATTTCTTTTTTTCATCCTTTATTGCTATACGGCGGTCGGGGTCGTGGTTGTTATGATCCTTGCAGCCTTCAGGCTGAGGAAGCCGGTTGATACACTAACAAGGCTCTGGGCAAAATCGGTTTTTCTTATAATAGGGAAAAGGTTCAAGGTTTCAGGACTTGAAAATATCCGCAAGGAAGAGAAATATATCCTCGTCGCCAATCATGCCAGCCTTTTCGATATCGTTGCGATAATGTCATTTTACCCGGGTATATCATGGTTTGGTCATGAACGGCTGCTGAAAGTCCCTGTATTCGGGCTATTTCTGAAAATGACTGACTATGTGCCTTTCAGGGAACCTAATTACAGGAACACAAGAAATATGATAGAACAGCTGGTCAGCAAGTCAAACGAACGAACCGTTGCAATCTTCCCTGAAGGCACCAGGACCCTCAACGGGAAATTAAACGCTTTTTACAGGGGCTTCATCTATCTCTACAGGTGCAGGAACCATCCAATATTACCTGTCACCCTGAATGGGTTTTACGCTCTGAAACCCAAAAACAGGTTATATATCAATTTCAGATCGAAGCTCGACATTACAGTCCATGAGGCAATAAGGAAAGAAGATCTCGAGGCAAAAAGCGATACTGAAATAATAGATGCTGTAAAAAGCATTATAAATTCAGCCTACCGCAGCAACTGAAAAGCTTTAACATCAACATCAGCCTCGGAAGCGACGATGCTTCCCATAGGTGAAAACAAGGAATGGGTTACCGAAATTAAATAATCAGATATGAGCACTGATGGAGAAAAGTGGGCCTTTATTGTAAACCCGGTCGCAGGAAGCGGGTCAGCAGGGAAAATTATTCCGAGACTTGAACAGCTGATCGGGAAGCATGGCCTTGAAGCAGAAATTGTATATACTGAGAGAACAGGCCATGCAACGGAATTGTCAGGGCACTTTTTACAGGAGGGTTTCAAATATATCGTAGGCGTGGGAGGCGACGGTACCCTGAATGAAATCGCCAGGCCTCTCATAGGTGAGGAAGGGGTTGTCATTGGCATAATCCCGGCCGGCACCGGCAATGATTTTGCCCAGATAATGGGTTTTCCGAATCGCTTTGGCGACAGGGAATGGGATATCTTTTTCGGGAAGAGGATCATTGCGCTCGATACAGGCACAGTCAACGGGAAGATTTTTCTTAACGGTATGGGACTCGGTTTTGATGCACAGGTGGCTTCCGAAAATTATACACCGGATGGCAAGGTTAAGGAAGGTGCCGCCAACAGGTATATATGGCATATAATCAAAACGCTTCTCTTTTTCAGGGAAAAGAGGATGACTGTTTTTACAGGGGATGAAAGGAGCGAAACCGACTGCTTCATAAATACAATAGCAATTGGCAGAAGATTCGCAGGAGGATTTCTTCTGACCCCCGAGGCAATAGCGAATGACGGATTGCTGGATGTATGCTCCATCAGAAGGCTGTCGCTGCTCCAGAGATTCCGCATCCTTCTGAAAGTGCCGTCCGGAGATCATATCCGCGACAAAAGAATTAACTATTACAGGACTAAGGAACTTATGATAGAATTTCCAGAGGTAGTGCCCTTTCACGTAGACGGGGAGCTCTTTTTCGCAGATAAATTTGAAGTAGGTATTATTCCGGAGGGACTGAGGATAATTTATAATCCGGAGGGACCTCATTTTTTCCGGATCCGGCATGGATAATCACCAGTATACTGCCTTTTTCGATCTTGATCTCACGCTTACCTCCGGGATCAGCGGGAATGCACTTGTAAGTACGGCATGGAAAAAAGGGCAGTTAAGGCTGAGGGACCTGCTTAAGGGTTTCTGGCTCTATCTGCTCTACATGCTTCGGCTTCGTGATCCCCTTGCAATTATAGGGGAAATGACCGCGTGGGTCAGGGGAAAATCTGAAAGGGAAATGGAGCTTCTATGCACGGATGTTGTGAATGGAATACTTATCCCCCGCCTCTTCAGTGATGCCCTCAGCGAGATTGACTTCCACAGGAAAAAGAGTGCCAGGATCATCCTGCTTTCTTCAGCCCTGGATTCCGTATGCAGGGAGATATCAGAAAAAATTGGTGCCGACGGATATCTCTGTTCCTCCCTGGAGGTCTCAGACGGAATATTTACGGGTCGCCCTGCAGGAAGGCTCTGTTACGGAGAGGAGAAGCTGAACAGGCTGAACGGATATTGCACCGAATTCAATACAGACAAATCGTTGTCGTGGTATTACAGTGATTCAATATCCGATCTTCCTGTCTTAAGTGCTGTCGGCAATCCTGTATGTGTCAATCCCGACAGCCGGCTGAGAAAAGAGGCGCTCAGGAGAGGCTGGAAAATTCTCAGCTGGAAGAATTAGTTCACCTCCAGCTTCTGCCATTCGGGCAACCTGGGGAATCTGGCATGTGGTTCGGCCTGGTACCAGAAGCATGTGGAAGAAATATCCGATTTCTGTTTCAGGTATCTCCCGTCGAGGTGCCATCCAAGGTCCTGTAAAGTTATTCTGAGGTCTGTATCGAATCGGACAGGATCCATAATATGCCATCTGTACAGCCCGAAACGCTGCATGACATTGTAGTGGCCGTCGCCCCTGATCACCTGATGCAAGCCTGTATATGGAGTGCAGAACTCCGTGTAGGCGCTCTCCTCTGCTCCTGCTGCATTTTTCCTGTTAGTGTCAAAATCGTAGGATCCGCAGAAATAGTCCTCTGTACCCGTCCCGCAGATTGTCGGGTATTTCGAGTCACCATCGAGGTAAAACTTAATTTCGCCCTCTCCCCACCAGCCGTTATTGTTCACCCCGAGGGCAAGGTAGACACCGACATACTGTCCCTTGCCCTTAATCCCGTCGGCTATTGTATAAACTGAATTTTCATCGGGATTGGAACGGCGGAACTGTGCATGAAAATAACCTGCATCCGCCGGAACATCGGTCAGTGTGTAATCGATCTGGTAATATAGAGACATTGCATGGGCATCGTTTATATTTTCCATTGTTATCCTGCATTTTTTCCTGAACGGCATCACCCAGTAGCAGTTAAAGGCACTTCCGGGATTCACGCAGATGGCTGAGGAAACGAGGGGAGCATATTTGTTCCATCCCATTCCGAAAAAATCGCCGACAGGGCATTCCACAGATGGTTCCGTCTCATCATCCCAGTAAATGCGCAGGATTGAAAACCTCCAGTTTCCTGTAGGTGTCATCCATATATGCTGAATGGCGCCGGGACCGTCTATTGAGGCCAGTGTAAATGTTTCACCGGGGTTTATTTTTATGAAGGGATTGACCTTCCATCCCTGGCCCAGGTCACGTGCCGCATAAGCTGCATTGGCTGCATTTGGCTTATCTTTGTCTGCCGGATCCGCCGTCCCTGCCTTCCCTTTCTCACCCGTGAAGTTCTCCGGACTTACCGACCTTGTTTTTGCATCGGATAACCTGTACAGATTACCCATGCTCATATCCAGTCCGTTGAATTTATTCTGTGCCTGAAGGACAAATGGAATAAAAAGGATTACTAATGCTATTGAATGAATTTTTTTCATTTTGGTTGTTTTTAAGGATTTCATATGCAAGATAATCCTAAAAACATAAACCGGAAATAAAATCAGGGGTAAATCTGACAGGCCCGGAGGCTGCTATATATGTGAATCACTCAATTGACCTGAAGCAGGTCAGCTGGATGGCACGGATCCGGCCTGACATCAGAAAATGAACCTCACCGACAGGGCATAATCTGCATAAAATCCGTTATACCCAATTATATTCATTGCAGGCTTAATGTCGAATCCGAGGTTTACAGGTGCATCGGCGAAGGTATATTCAAGGCCCAGGATCCCATCGATACCGAGCGCATTTGTTGTGGATCCCGGTTCTCCCCATTCGACATACCTGCCATTGTAAAATCCTAAGTGGGCCCCAAAGCCGTAGAACCATTGCAGACCCTTTGTATCAAAGGCGTCAGCCTGCTTTTCGTATAAAGCAGTCATTTCGAAGCCATGCCATCTTGTAGTCAGCATTCCTTCAATGGCGCTCCTGCTGTTCATGAAATGTTTGAATGTAAACCCCGATCCTGATCCCAGCCGCACACCAATTCCATTTTTATATTCCTGCGCGTTGGAGAGCAGCACAACCGAGCTCGCGAAAATGATCATAAGAAAAAACCTCTTCATAAAAATCCATTTAAAATTTTCAGCAAATCCAATTAATAACTGTATTAAACGCGTCCATGTGGTTAATTCGTATGATCCATATAAAACTCCTTTGTATATTTTTGCAATAAACTTTGTCTTCCTTAGTATTCAATATCAAAAACGACCCTATGAAAAAGAATAAAATCAATCTTCCCTTGCTCCTGCCGCTGGTACTGCTTCCATGGATATGCTCATTCTCAGAAGCGCAGCCTCAGTGGGTTACTGCTTCAGAAAAGGGAAAGATAGTGATCAGGGATAAAAACGGGGATCTCATGATAGGGATCGACTGCCGGAACAAATGCAAAATAGACAATGTAAGCGCAATGGGTCTTGCTGTAGTTTCAAATCAGCATGGAGTGGTCAGTTCGGTAAAAGTCAGCGGTAAATTATATTCAACCTCTGCAGGCATCGTTTCCCCTGATATAGGATATGAGGGCGAGAAAGTCATAATAGACAATATAAAGTACGGGGAAGCTGGCAGGGAGATCTCGGAAAGGTGGATCTTTACTGCCGCGGGGGAGTACATTGACTGGAAGATAGAGAGGACCTACAATGGCAACATGACACTTGAGGACACAGGATTTCCTGAATGGTCATTCGACAGCATGGATACATGGACCGGAGCTCTGTGCGGAACGGGGGGAGTAGCCTGGTGCAGGTTTTTTGACAAGCCGGATGCCTCCCTCGGCAATCATACGGGCAAAGTAACCTTCTGGAACAAAAAGACAGGGCAGTGCCTAAGAATTGAACCGCGTGACGCTGACAGGCAGCATGTTGCAGTCAGGTTCAGCAGGCAGCCCGACAACAGGTTCACCCTGAATTATTCGGTAACGGAGGATGAACTGCGCACAAAGCATTTTCTGGCCAGGTTTATAAATGACCGGCAGGATATCTGGGATGAATTTGATGCCAGAGGCACAGTCAGCATAACCTACAGGCTAAGCGCCATGAATTACGATAAAGCATATTACAGGGGAGATTTCAAAGGCTTAAGCAATGAATCCGTAAGGAGTGTACTGAATACAATTGCCAGGGTTGGAGTAATAGATGAGAAGCTCATGGGCTCGAACAACTGGCATCTGGATATGGGCTTTGTCTGCCTTCATGAACAGTGGATAGCACAGATGGGAATCGCCATAGACGATCCCGATTACCTGTCGGATTACATGAAAACGCTGGACTATTTCCGCGACAATGCAATGGCACCTGACGGCGATGTGAAGGACAGGTGGGCATACAGGATCTGGGATTCGGCGCCGGGCACCTTCAGGAATGGCTTTTATGAGTGCCAGTGGGGTGATCTCCTTGATGCCAACACCGATTATGTAATAAATGTCGCCGATCTGTTCCAGCTGAATGGTGACAAAAGCTGGGTTAAAAGCCATAAGCTTCAGTGCGAGAAATCGCTTGAATATCTGTTGAACCGTGACTCTGACAATAATGGCCTTATCGAGGTTTTCACCGGTTCCCACAATGAAGGGAAAGGCAGCGACTGGATCGATGTGATCTGGGCCTCATGGGAAAATGCCTTTATTAATGCCAAATTCTTTTATGCCCTTGAACAATGGGCAGATGTCGAGGAAATTGCAGGCGACCTGACCCGGGCGGAATATTACAGGGCAGCCGCTGAGAGATGCAGGTACCGCTTTAACCAGCCGGTTAGCAGCGGAGGATTCTGGGACCCGGAGAAAAACTTTTATATCTACTGGCGCGACAGGGACGGATCGGCACATGGCGACAACCTTGTAACACCAGTCAATTTCATGGCAATAGCTTATGGAATATGCGATGACAGGCACAGGAGGGATGCAATCCTGAGAAAGATTGAGACTCTGATGCAGGAGGAGAAGCTTTTCATGTGGCCCATAAGCTTCTTCCCCTACAGGCCCGATGAGGGCTACAAGGTTAACTATCCGTTTCCCAATTATGAAAACGGGGACATCTTTCTGGCATGGGGAGAAGTCGGCATCCGCGCCTACCAGGATTATGATCCTTCGGTGCCGGTGAAGTATATCAAAAATGTCCTGGACCAGTATGAAAAGGATGGCCTTGCATATCAGCGATACAGGCGGAACAGCCGTGAAGGGGCGGGAAATGACATTCTGGCAAATAACTGTATGCCTGTAGTAGGCCTTTACAGGGACATCTACGGGATAGTGCCCCGCTTCAACAGGCTTTATCTCGATCCCCATATGACCGAAGAACTGAATGGCACGAAGGTAAGCTACAGGATGAGGGATCAGTCCTTTTCAATCAGCCTTTCAGTCAGTGACTATTCGGTAAGTACGGATTCCTTCACCGTACGATCCTCCACAGCATTCGGATTGAACAGCAGGAAGGACAGCCTTTCCTGGTTTTGCGGCCCCGACATGACTCCTTCACTAATCGCTGCAAGGAGCATTAACTCCCCACTGAGGATAAGCATAATCAGCTGGAATCATGACCCGGAGAAATCAAAAAGCTGGAGATCGTTTGCCGGACAGGATTCAATGACTATTTATTATGAAATTTCAGTGACGGAGGCCGGAACCGGTTTCAGGATCCTCAGGAATGGAAAGTTATTCAAAATTTTGAGGAGTGACCATGCTGGATTCATTCATTTCAGTAATGCAGCGGAAAGAGGGATTGAGGATCTGTTTGAAATCAGCAGGGTTGAATAATTATTCAGACCGGACATTGGGCTACGGCAGGCAAGACTGATTTAACCGTTTATAGCAATCTGTTAATATTTCAATTGGCTGCTTTATTTGTAATCATGATAAATAGCATAGTGTTGTTAACAAATTAACAATATTATCCTATTACTTTTGGCCGGAATCTCTACCTGTTTTATATTTGTCCGGAAATTGGGGAATAACGGGCATTTCAAATCAATAAATACTCAAATTATGAAGAGGATAAAGTATCTTTTTATAGCGGGGATGATAATAATCATTCTCAATTCCTGCAGCAAGACAACTAACAGTGTTTCGTTGCAGACCCAAAGCGTTGCGATTTCGCTGGGCCCTGGATATGCAAGCGATATCTATTACAGCCTTCAGGATGGTATGATGACAACAGTTCCGCGCAATAACTGGGATTTAGCATTCTCAGTCTCGCCGCGCGAAGCCGCTATTCTCGTCAACAGCACAGCAGGTGTTGTTCTGAAAGCCTATCCGGTATCACCCGGATGGAGCTGGTCTGATCCTGTTGATACGCTGGGTTACCATAGCTGGACGACTCTCTACAATTCAGATACGACCTGGACTTCCGGAGCTTTCAATGCGAATGCCACGGGCCATCCGAACTATGGCTGGGGCGAATATGATATAAATACGCATAACCTTACAGGCGTTGCCCTGTATATTATTCAGACCAGGGACGGATCCTTCAGGAAGATCTGGATAATGAACAAGCTGTCTGCTGCCCAGCAATATACATTTCAATATTCGGATCTCGACGGAGCCAACGAAAAAACTGTCAATCTCGATCTCGCAGGAAGCACGAAGAATTTTGTTTATTATTCCATCGATTCGGAAGAAGAGGTCGACAGGGAACCGGATAAGGACAAGTGGGATCTTCTTTTCACAAAGTACATAGACAACAGCATCAACTATCCCGTTACCGGAGTTCTTCAGAATATAGATGTTACCGCACGGGAGAGCACCGATACCGATCCGGCGTCAGCAGTATTTCCGGATACAGGATTCCTCACAGATATATCTACTATAGGTTCCGACTGGAAAATAGTGGATATGCAGACCTATCAGTATACGATAGATGATACAAGGGTCTTCTTCGTCAGGGATCTGAACGGTAATACATACAGAATAAAGTTCAAAACGTTCGAGGGTTCCACCACCGGGAACCTCTCCTTCGATGTTTCAACATTAAAATGATCGCTCCCTGGAAAAGGATCATTTGTAATTCAGCCGTGACTCGCTTTCCTGTAATTTGTTATGTGCACGGAAATGATTATTAATAATCTTATTGTGGATGACATCACTGAGAATTAAGAATAAATTCCTTTGTTACAGATATTTTCTCGCATTTGTTTTTTTCACCGGTCTTCTGCCGGGCCTCATTGCCCAGACCGCCCGGGTAAAGCTGACCGATGCCAAGAGCAGTCAGCCGGTTTCCTTTGCGACGGTTCTCTTTACTGACCTGGCAACAAAGGCAGAATATTTCAGGGTATCCGACGAGAAGGGGCTTGTAGTAAATCCCTGCAGGAACAGGTCGGTTATCAGGATTTCCTGCATTGGCTATACAGCTCTTACTGATACAATTCCCGGAGGCAAGCCGCTTGATCTGGTGATGATGCCAACCGTTTTCTCGCTCGATGAAGTCGTGGTCACCGGAAGCTTCAGGCCCCAGAAAGCCGACAAATCCATTTATGACATAAAGGTTGTCGGGCAGAGGAAGATAGAAGAGCAGGGGGCAAACAACCTCAAGGACCTGCTGACAAACCAGGTAAATCTCAGCATCACTCAGGATCCTGCTCTTGGCAGCAGCCTGAAGATCAAAGGTCTGACAGGAAACAACGTAAAGATACTTGTCGACGGGGTGCCTGTTATCGGCCGGATGGGGGGCAATATTGATCTCACCCAGCTTAACCTGTACAATATAGACCATGTTGAAATGGTTGAGGGGCCTATGTCTGTAATTTATGGAAGCGATGCTCTTGCAGGTGCTATTAATATTATCACAAAGGAGAACAAAAGCTCCAATTTTGGTCTTACAACAAACGCCTATTATGAGACTGCCGGCACATATAACATAGATGGAAATGTGAATTTCAGGAAAAAGAGGCATAGTGTCTCGCTCTCACTCGGAAGGAATTTTTTCGACGGCTTCTCCACCGATACCCTTCGTTCACAGGCATGGAAGCCGAAGGAGCAGTACAATGGCGACCTCTATTACATGTACAGTCACGACAAGGCAAAGATCAAATACCAGCTTTCATACATGCACGAACGGCTCTGGGACAGGGGCAATCTGCTGGAACCGCTGTACTATAAAGCATTCGACAGCTGGTTTTATTCAACCAGGCTCAACAACAGGCTCGATTACGACAGAAGCCTGTCAAACGGACTGTCAATTAAGATGCTGGCATCCTATTCAATCTACACGCGACGGAAAGTAACCTACCTGAAGGACCTTTCAACTCTTACCCAGGAACTTTCGCCCAATGCGTCGGATCATGACACAACCGATTTCAATGCCTTCGTTTACCGCCTGGTGCTGGGCCAGGAAGATCCCTCCAGGAGCCTGAATTACTCGTTTGGTCTTGACCTCAACCACGAGACGGGTACCGGGAAGCGTATAGCTGACAACAAGCAGGCAATAGGTGACTATGCGCTGTTCGCCAGCCTTAAATACACCCCCTGGCAGCAGATCAGCTTCCAGCCAGGACTTAGATTTGCATATAACACAAGCTTCAGCGTTCCTCCTGTGCCATCCCTGAACCTGAAATGGCAGCCATCAGGGAGGCTGACAGTAAGGGGATCATACGCAAGAGGCTACAGGGCTCCCACAATTAAGGAGCTCTATATCTATTTTGTTGATGTTAACCATAACATCCTGCCCAATCCCGACCTGAAGCCTGAATACGGACA
Source organism: uncultured Bacteroidales bacterium (assembly GCA_963756885.1). Lineage (GTDB taxonomy): Bacteria > Bacteroidota > Bacteroidia > Bacteroidales > VadinHA17 > LD21. Next base: position 143,208 of record CAVWPG010000016.1, on the reverse strand, counting down.
CAACTTCGATATTTCAATGTCATACAACACCGATAAAGAAAAGAAAATACATTATTCCGGCATTGACTTCGGTGTTTTCTATAACAATATGCATAATATTATCCAGCTGGCCCTAAGAACAAATATAGGTGCCAGCGGTGCGTATCAGTATGTGAATGTCCTCAATTACAACACTCTCGGTTATCAGGCAACATTTACATATGAATTTTACCAGCATCTCGAGTTTGCCCTTGGACTGGGTCAGACGGGTACCTATTTTTCATTCGCCGAAAAAAGCTCGGGACTTGGAGACTATAAATATTCGGGTGATATCAACACGAATTTGTCATGGACAATCCCGGCAGCAAAACTCAGGTTATCGGCCTTTTACAAATATACAGGCAGGTCATGGCTCTTTACGATTGATGAGAACAACAAGGTCAGCACAGGCCAGATGGCCGATTATCATAATCTTGACCTGACGGTTCTTAGAAAATTCCTTGCAAACAGGCTGGCTGTTTCTGCAGGTGTCAAAAATGTATTCAACAATACAAATATCGATATTACCGGGAATGTATCAGCCGGTGTCCATACTTCGGGTGACGGAAACAGTCCCGTAAACTATGGCAGGCTTTATTTTCTGAAATTGTCATATTCAATCTTAAAGTGAAAGCTAGCAAAACCATATATCCAGCCGTGCTTCTTATCCTGATGCTGCTCCCGGGTTGCTTTCCGAAAGACAGCAGGGTTGTACCGCTCGACATAAAGATCGTGGAGATCCCCTTCTCAATGTACGACACCCAGACATGGTTCAGTCTGAACAGCATGTCCGTCGTTTCGCATAATTCATTCACAGACTGGGATCTGGGATTCGAATCAAACGGTCCGGGTCATCATATAATCCTCAATACATCAAGGTTCATGCATGCCGGAAATACAGGGTCGTCGGATTTTGCAGCCATCACTTCCAATATCTGCGACACAATGGTATATGATGATTCGGACGGTGATCTGGAAAAAACGGCAATAGGTAACTGGGCAGATTTTTCCGACCCGCTCTCCCCGGTCTTTCCGAAGAATGTATATATAATAGATATGGGGGCAGATAATAACGGCATATCCTATGGCTTAAAGAAGGTGACCTTCACCGGCTTCATCGACAACACATATACTATCCGCTTTTCCAACCTTGACGGCTCCGATGAGCACACCTTCGGGATTCCCGCAGATCCTGACAGGAGCTTTACCCTCTTTTCCTTCACAGGAGGGGGAAGTATCATTGCTGAACCTCCGGCCGATCCTGACTGGGATCTCTGTTTTACCCAGTACTCAACAATTCTTTTTGACGATAATAATGTAGCAACTCCCTACCTTGTGAGGGGAGTCTTCATTAATATGAACGGAATAACGGCTGCCCGTGACACTATTCATTCATTCGACGATATTACTGCGGGAAGCATATCTGATTACACCTTTTCAGGAGCCCGGGATATTATCGGATATGACTGGAAGGACTACAAGAATGACTCCTATAAGATCAATCCCGGAATATTCTACCTTGTCAGGGATCAGCTTGGGGTGTACTACAAGCTTAAATTTACCGGATTTTACAACTCCTCGGGAGAGCGGGGGTTTCCTTCCTTTCAGTGCATCAGGCTGACAAAATAGAATTGGCTGTGCAGCCCGGAAGCTCTGAATCAGCTTACTGAACGGAAGTATCGGGCTGCAGATCAACCACCGGCCTACTTACCTCCATTTTCAAGAACATACGGAGTGACCTGGTAAACGCAATAGTTCAGCCAGTTTGAGAAAAGAAGATTGGCGTGGCTTCTCCACCTTACCATCGGAGCCTGTCCGGGATCATTGTTCAGGTAATAGTTTTTGGGAATATTAATATCCAGCCCTTTATTCACATCCCTGTCATATTCGGATTTGAGTGTCAGGGGATCATACTCGGAATGTCCGGTAATAAATACTCTCTTGTTGTCCCCCGAGGCGACAAGGTAGATCCCTGCCTCGTCGGAATATGCAAGTATATCGAGGTCCGGTACTTTTTCGATATCCTCCTTCCTCACTTCGGTATACCTTGAATGAGGAGCCAGGAACTCATCATCAAAACCCCGCACCAGGTGGTTCGTCTTATTATAGACCCTGTGATTGAACACCCCGAACATTTTTTCACCCATCATGTATTTCGGTATCCCGTAATGGTGGTATAAGCCGGCCTGTGATGCCCAGCAGATGAACATTGTAGAGGTGACATGCTCATCAGCCCAGTCCATTATCCTTACCATCTCTTCCCAGTAGTCAACCTCCTCAAATTCAAGATGCTCTATAGGCGCCCCGGTAATAATCAGACCATCATACTTGTGATGCGAAACATCGTCGAAAGTCTGGTAAAACGAATCCAGATGATCCTTCGGAGTATTTTTGGAAAGATGCATCTTTGTATAGATCAGGGTTATGTTGATCTGAAGGGGAGTATTTGACAGGAGCCTCAGTATCTGGGTCTCGGTTGTAATCTTAACAGGCATAAGATTGAGGAGAAGAATTTTCAAAGGCCTGATATCCTGATGAATTGCCCTGGTTTCCTTCATCACGAATATATTCTCTTTCTCGAGGATCCTCACTGCAGGCAGATTATCGGATATATTTAGTGGCATATTGCTTGAATATTAAGTTAACTGTAACGGATTTCCAGGAAGGATCACCGCACAAATGAGCAACAAAGATAATCGATTGGCAATAATTTTTTAAGGAGTGTTGCAAAGATTATAAAAACGGCAATCAGATGAGTCAGACCGTAAGTCCACGCCTCAGTTCAGAAAATTACTGGTGTATTGTAGCGAGAGTTCTCAGGAGAGCGGCTGCCCAGGAATAAATATTATATCTGACAACAGTAAGGCGCATCTGTTTCATCCGCTGGTTCTGTTCCTCTGCCGTCATCTCCAGTGCCACCTTGATTGCATCTGCGGATCTTTCGGTATCGTAGGGGTTTATTATGATTGCTCCCTGGAGTTCCCTGGCTGCACCGGCAAAACGGCTTAAAATGAGTGCCCCGTCATTTGTATGCCTTGAGGCGATGTACTCCTTGGCAACAAGGTTCATGCCGTCATGCAGGGATGTCACCATGCAGAAATTCGACGAGGTGTAAAAAGGTGTTATCTCCTCATGGCTGTGATGGCGTTTCAGGAGCAGTATTGCTTTCCAGTTCCTTGCCTTGAATTTCAGATTTATCCTGGCTGCCTCGCTTTCCACCGCAGCCACCATGTCGGAGTAGCTTTTAAGCAGAGTGCGGCTGGGGGCTCCGATCTGGACAAAAGTAAATTTACCGACATAGGATGGATTTTTTTCCAGGAATCTCTCGATTGCAAGGAATTTCTCGACGATTCCCTTTGTATAATCTATCCTGTCGACACCGATGCCTATCTGCCGGGCAGTTATTCCGTATTCCCCAAGCAGCGACGACGGAGTAGCTTTGAGAGCGGTCTGATCATAGTCCTTCAGTGTAAAAGCTATGCTGATTGGAAATGGTTTTACTATGGTTGTCTGGCCTCCCATCCTGACTGAAAAGTTCTCCCATATTACCCGCGCCTCCAGGGCATTGCTCACGGTTTCCATGAAATGATTGCAGTGGTACTGAGTATGAAAGCCAATCAGATCGGCTCCCAGCATTCCAAGGAGGATCTCCCGCTGCCACGGACAAATTCCGAAGGACTCGGGATTGGGCCAGGGAATATGCCAGAAAATACCTACTCTGGAATGGGGCTTTTCCCGTTTTATAAGTTCGGGCAGGAGGGCAAAATGAAAATCCTGGATAAGGATGAAAGGCTGTTCTTCATCAGCGGTCTCTTCTATGACTGCTCTGGCAAAATCCTCGTTGACTTTCTTATATTGATTCCAGTCGGCTATCCTGAAAACGGGTCGGGTATGGGCTATATGACAAAGTGGCCATAGTCCTTCATTCGAGAAACCATAATAGAAATGATCCTCCTCTTCCTTGGTAAGCCAGAGTCTCCTGAGTGTGTATGCAGGTGCATCGGGAGGAACCTGCACCTTGCCATGGGCGTCAACAGTCTCCCTGTCAGCATCACCTGTTCCTGAAGCTATCCATAAGCCGCTGCATGCTTTCAGGATTGGTTCCATTGCCGTTATCATCCCGCTTGCCGGGACAATGCATTTGACCTCCTTGCCGGAGTGGACATGCATATATGGTTCCCGGTTTGATACAACGATCATCTTCTTTTTTTCAAGAAGATTCTCAACTTCCACCTTGAGCCTTTCCGGAGTCCATATCGCTTCCGAGCTGGTCCTGAGCCTTGCCTCCTCCTCTGCTGTTGCCTTCGCCTCCTGTACTGCTTTCGCAAAATGCTCTATCTCCTCATGCAGGGGAGCAAGGAATTTCATGGGTGGCTTTCTCGAAAGCAAGGCAGCATTGCCGGTACGCAGGGCTTTTGTCCACTGAACGATCCTGTTGATGGGATCGAAGATTCCCCATCTGATAACAATTACGCTGACGACCGATACAAGCAGGGCCTGGAAGAACCAGCTGATAAAATTTTTCACCCAGATATTGCCAAGGATCTTATCTATGTATTTTGTCTCTCCGTAAAGAATTAAAGTATATACATGTTTCCCTTGCTTTAACAGGGGTCTTACATATTGAAAATATTTTTCCCGGTTCACGGTAATATAGCTGCCTTCGGGTATATGTGAGCTTACAGAGTGAATAACTGACTCAAGAGAGGAAAAGACAATATTCCGCGAGGAATTATCAGTGACAATGCTGTCCCTGTTAAAATAAACAGCGAGCCCCGCCAGCCTATACCTTTCATCCAGGCTGTCAGCAAGTCTCTCGATGTTATAATTTCCGGGACCCGAAAAAAGTGCGGTGTCGTCCTTCAGGAGATCCTCAGCAACATTTCTGATTCTTGATTCAAGTTCGTTTTGCAGGCTTGAGCGCTCTGAGGAGATCTGGAAAAATGTGAATCCAAATGCCACTAATCCGACAGCAAAAATTATTGAAATTACAAGAGCAACTGTTATTCTCATCCCGGGAACTTTTTTAATTTAGTGCAACATGGCAAATAATGGAAAACTTACCCTGGGCAAAACATTACAGATCCTGAAACAAATATACCAAAAAATCAGCGGTTGATGAAATCTATAGGATAATGAACGGCAGCTTCTGTCAGCTTATTATATGTAACTTTGATGATAATCCTTTCATTCTTGATATAATTGCGCGAAAGAATTATCTTTCAGCAAAAGTCCCTTAAGGAAAATTATGGATAACCTGAACTATGGCGTAATAGGCAATTGCAGAAGCGCTGCACTCATATCGCAGGAGGGATGCATCGAGTGGTGCTGCCTGCCCGATTTCGATTCCCCATCCATCTTTGCTGCTATACTTGACAGGGAGAAGGGGGGCAAATTCTGCTTTCTTGTGGATGAAAATTATACAGTATCCCAGAAATATTTTTACAGGACAAATATCCTGTGTACCCGTTTCCGGTCAGAGAATGGCACATTCGAGGTGATTGACTTTATGCCGCGGTACAAAATTTCAGAGAATGAATATTTTGCCCCTGCCGAGATTTACCGCTATATAAGGCCGGTGGAAGGGACTCCGTCTTTCCGGGTAGTCTACAATCCTGCCTTTAATTATGCAAGGGAGGAGACTGCACATATAAGGGAGGATAATTATATACGTACCTATTCGGTTGTCAAGCCCACCGATTGCTTCTTCCTGTATTCCAGCCTTGATCATGAGGATATACTCAGATCAAACGAAATTATTCTTGACCGCCAGCAGTTCATCATGATGTCGTATAATCAGAAACTGATAGATATTGACCTCAACAGGGTATATCTTGAGTACCAGAGAACGAAGGTTTACTGGCTGAACATGACGAACCGTTCAAAAAAATACGCTAAGTATAATGAGGAGATAATAAGGAGCCTTTTGCTTCTCAAAATGATGTCGTTCCATCATTCGGGGGCTGTACTTGCCGCCCTTACGACAAGTATTCCCGAAACCATAGGGGAAGTACGGAACTGGGACTATCGCTTCTGCTGGCTCAGGGATGCCTCGATGTCGATAGAGACCCTGCTAAGGATGGGACATTATAATGCGGCTCAGCGCTTTCTCCTATTCATCAAGGGGATCCTCAAATCGAAGGATGATTCCTTTCAGATCATGTATGGGATCAGGGGCGAAAGGGAGCTTATCGAAACGGAACTTCCTCACCTGTCGGGCTATGAAGATTCAAAGCCTATAAGGATTGGAAATGCCGCCCATACTCAAAGACAGAATGATGTCTTCGGCTATCTGCTCAATGTTATAATGCATTACTATGAGTTCTTCCCAGGCTCGCTTGACGAAATCGAGGATATCTGGGAGATTGTGAGAAACATCTGCAGGACAATCTCCACTCACTGGGAAAAGCCCGACAGGGGGATCTGGGAGATAAGAAAAAAGGAGCAGCATTTTGTCTTCTCCAAGGTAATGAGCTGGGTAGCAATGGACAGGGCTGCAAGGATCGCATTAATGATGAATAAGCCCTACTATGCCGAAACGTGGCGCAGCATAGCCGACGATATCAGGCAGGATGTTTTCAGACTCGGGTGGAATGAAGATCTGCAGACCTTTACTCAGACATATGGCAATCCTGATCTCGATGCATCCCTTCTGCTGATGGCTGAGTACGGATTCATCGATGGCAGGGATCCGAAATATGTCAAAACAGTAATTGCCGTAAAGAATTCTCTTTTCTATAAGGGCCTTGTCTACCGCTACAGGAATACCGATGATTTCGGCAAGCCTGCATCCTCTTTTACGATTTGCACATTCTGGCTTATCCAGGCTCTTTTCAGGATCGGAATGGAGGAGGATGCCCAATCCCTTTTCGACTCCCTGCTGACCTATGCAAACCATGTGGGCCTCTACAGCGAGGATATCGACTTTACAACCAAAAGGCTTCTGGGAAATTTTCCCCAGGCCTACTCTCATCTGGCACTGATCAATACCGCGATCTTGTTTTCAGATGAAACAAAGGTTTCGAAATTCATAAAGCCTTAGTCATAACCGGCTGATTCTTACAACAATCGATCTCCTGAAAGCCGGCAGGGGCAATTTCATATCTGCCTGAGAAGCATCTCCCCATTTGTTGAGCCATGGATCATAAATTTCAGCATGTCTGAATTTTCCGTCCACCCGCAGTTTATTGAGATCCAGAGCCACATTTTCATTCAGGAGGGGAGGCAATCCCTCCTTCAGTTCCGACTGCCATGTATCCCTTTTGTCACGAAGCCAGAAAAGTATCGTTTTCCTTCCGGAGAGCATATAGATCCGAAGGTTTCCATCCTCTGACACTGAAGGGATAAATTTTTCATCCAGGGGGTTGATTCCTTTCAGAGCCTCGCTGAATCTGCCGAAGTGGTACCACAGATTGTTTTTATCGACGTATGATTCCCAATGCCAGCACATTCCGCATCCTGCAGCACCGGAAAAGAAAGGGGCGAACAGGATATCGTGCAGCAGGATTCCTGCAGTATCGGCAGAATACAGCCTGCTGGGTCCCGAGTGATTAGCCTCTACGGCCCCTGTTTCTGCAAGCAGAACCGGCTTCCCGGTTTTGTATGAAAGAATTTCCCCCACCGCTGAGGAGCATATGAGATCCATAGGGGCATGGCACAGCTCCATCCTTGCCCCGGGATCAAGATAGCGGTGGATCTGAGCCACCTGATTACCAGGGAGCAGCATCATTTTTTCATAAACGGGCCTGACCTCTTCATTATCAAAGCTGCCAAGGCTTTGCATGATAAGGTTCTCAGGAAACCGCTCAGCCATTGCCTTCAGCATCGCTTCATTCCAGCTGAAGAAGATACTGTCCTGGGGCACATGCATTGCATTCATCTCATTCCATAGCTCCCATCCGAAAACAAGAGTATCGCTTCCATAGCGTTTCCGGTAAAAATCGGCCTTGTCAAGGAATAGCTTCCTTCCCTCCCCCGATGTAAGGTACTGGCGGATGCTGTCTAGCGGACCTCCATGAGATGTGTGATATATGAATTTCGTGGCCCATGCCTGCGGATTTTCTTCGAGTGTGATGCTGCGGAAATGCTCAAGGGTTATTTTAATTCTCAGCCCGTTTTCCCTGGCCATCGATATGAACCGGTCAATTCTTTTAATCTTCTCTTCGCTGTAAACTCCCGCCTCCTTGTCTTCCATATCCCAAAAAGACTCACTGAGCCAGATCCTTACATAGTTACCGCCATTCTCAGACAGATTTTTCATCCACCTCCCAATTTCAAGGAGAGCCGAATCAGGATTATCATTATACCTCCCACTGGGATTTATCATATTTATTCCGACAGGAATATATGGAGTGCCATCCGAAAAACTGAAGTAGGAGGGATTTACACTGCTTACCCCGATAAAACCATGAGACCCGGAAGGGAGCTCTCTTTTCAGGGTTGTGTGATTATTGCATGCGGGGACAATAAGCAGCAGAATTGCAACCCGCATCAGAAGTTTTGATCTGTTCATGCCTGTCGTATATAGATAATTGACAATATAGTTACAGGATTCAGTCTATTAAGCAGCCTTTAAGCCTGAAAAGATGTCGTCACTGAACCTGGCCACAATAAAGTTTGAAATTTAAGATTTTCCTTCCATATCATGTTCATTTTATCAAATAATCATACCCAGTCCGGGATGAGGCCTGCCCCCTTCGTCAGACTGCTGAATGGAAAGGATGAACCGTCCGGAGTCAGCTTCCCGTCACAACCGGCCAGTTGCAGGAGAAGGCCTGAAGGTTCCTGCGGATCCGGTATAAAATCTGTCGCTCTTTTTTTCGGACGGGGGGTCAGAAACAGACAAATTTATTATCTTGCAGGACGCATTTCTCAAAATGAGAATATTTTTCTTAAAATGATAATTAATAATTGTAGCTCTTTTTTTTAATGCACTTATTTTTAAAGTTTTACCTTTTTACCATATTCAGGCACACCTTTTGTCAGGAAAAATCGAAACCCCGAGAGGGGAATCCCTGTGTAAACCCGATCAGATAAATTGATGACCATAATAAACCGACCAAACTTAAAATAACCAGAGATTAATGCGTAATATCCTGACTATTCTTTCCCTTTGTATAACTATGTCCTTATCCGGTGCAACATACTATGTTGCCACCAACGGAAGCGACAGCAATCCGGGTACAATTACGCAACCCTGGCTGACGTTTCAGAAGGGGTTCAGTTCAATTTCAGCCGGCGATATTCTTTATATCAGGGGAGGAACATATTTACCCTCGGGAACGATTTCAGGGGGTCAGATATCAGGAGCAGTTGCCAACGGGAAGAAAGGTACTGCCTCAAATATGTACAATGTTTTCGCATATCCCGGAGAACAGCCTGTACTCGACTGCAGGAACATCACGAATACATCAAACGGCAGGGTAGGTATCTATATCGTAAATTCCGATTACTGGTATATAAAGGGTATTGAAATAACCAGGGTTGATCAGAATAAATCACCTGTTCAGCGCGGACAGGGCCTTCTTATCCAGGGGGGTAACAATAATAAGATTGAAGCGGTATCGGCTCATCATTGCGGAGGTCCTGGGCTTGAGCTCAGGGAAGCCTGCGAGGGAAATCTTTTCCAGAACTGTGATGCATACAGCAATTATGATCCTTATTCTCCCACACCGGGCGATGATGCCGACGGATTCGATATCGGCTTCGTTACAGCCCGTTCCGGCAATGACAGGATAAATACACTTATTGGATGCAGGTCGTGGCTGAATTCTGACGACGGCTTTGACATGTACCAGTATCCCGGGTATCATGGCATTTATGTACTGAAGGATTGCTGGGCCTGGAAGAACGGGTATAAAACTGACGGAGTTACACAGGCAGGAGACGGCAACGGCTTCAAGTATGGCGCTGACAATAATTATTCACTAGATGCAACCGTCAGGCGCACGAGCTATAATTGTATTGCCTACGCAAACAGGCAACGCGGGTTTTCGCAGGAATCGGCCAATGTAAAAATGATCTTCTATAATAATATTGCATACCAGAATGGTACATGGGGGTATTCATTCTACTACTACGACAATGCCGACATACTGAGGAACAATGTTGCCTATAAAAATCCTAACGGAACCATTGAGAACCAGGGATCAAACAGGATACACGACCATAACAGCTGGGACAGCAAAGTAACCCTCACCGATGCGGACTTTGTAAGTCTCGATGCCTCCCAGCTATCCCTTCCGCGCAAATCTGACGGCAGCCTCCCTGACATGACCTTTCTTCACCTGGCCACAGGATCTGACCTGATCGATGCAGGTGTAAACGTGGGCATTGCCTATTATGGAACTGCTCCCGACATGGGAGCCTTTGAAGTACAGGCAGGGGCCGTCGATGCAGTACCGGTGTTCATAAATGCAACGGTTGAGAATACGGCTCCCTCAGTTGTTAACATGAACTATGATCTGGATCTGAATAATCTCACAGTTCCCGCAGCATCTTCGTTCACTGTACTTGTCAACTCTACTGCCAGAAGCGTAAGCTCGGTCTCGGTATCCGGAAAGAAAGTTCTTCTGACTCTTTCCCCGGCTGTCAGCTATGGAGACAACATACTCATGTCTTATAATGTTCCTGCCTCGAATGCACTGCAGACATCTACAGGGAAAGAGGCCGCAGCCTTAAGCGCCAGGAGCGTTACGAATAATGTGAAGGCACTTGTTCCGGCTTATGTGAGTTCAGTAATCCAGAATGCCTCTCCATCCGTAATCGAAATGACCTACGACATGACCCTGGCCAATGTAGTGCCTGCTGCATCTGCCTTTAAGGTTCTTGTGAATTCATCTTCCAGATCCGTTGGTTCAGTTTCGGTTTCAGGCACAAAAGTGCTTCTTACACTGTCAAGTCCGGTCGTAAACGGGAATACAGTAACAGTTGCATATACAGTGCCATCATCCAATCCATTGCAAACCGCTGATGGAGCAAAGGCTGCCGCTTTAAGCGCTCAGAAGGTAACAAACAGTGTCCTCCCGTCCAACCTTGCCTACGTGAGCTCAGTGGCACAGAACGCGACCCCAGCCCGCGTGGAGCTGACCTATAATTCGACCCTGACGAACATAGTGCCTGATGCCTCCGCCTTTAAGGTAATTGTCAACTCGGCATCAGTATCAGTGAGCGCCATATCAATATCAGGCACAAAAGTTACCCTCACTATCGGTAATTCTGTTATCTACGGTGATGTTGTAACGGTATCATATACGAAGCCTTCAGTAAATCCGCTGCAGACTGCAGCCGGATCGCTAGCCCCTTCTATGAGCAACCAGGCTGTCACAAACAATGTCAATCCTGTCGTACCCGTTTACGTGAGCTCTGTGATTCAGGATGCGACTCCATCGCTGATAGAAATTACATTTGATCAGACTCTTGCAAATAAAGTACCTGCTGCCTCAGCCTTCACTGTGCGTGTGAATTCAACCACACGGCCTGTGACCTCAGTGGCTGTATCAGGCACCAGGGTTACCCTCACAATGTCGAGCCCGGCGGTGTACGGAAACGGAGTAACTGTTGCCTATACAAAACCATCCTCCAATCCCCTTCAGTCGGCAACCGGTTCCCAGGTTGCCACAATGTATGCAAAGAGGGTAACCAACAATATTGTCCGCACTACAAATACAGCTCCCTCGGTTTCAATTACTTCTCCCAATAACAACAGTTCATATACTGACCCGTCAAGTATAGAATTCGCTGCTGATGCCTCCGATCCTGACGGCACAGTAACTCTGGTTGAATTCTATAACGGGGATACGCGCCTTGGCTCAAAGTCATCTGCACCTTATACATTTTCCTGGAGCAGCCCATCTGCAGGAACGTATTCAATAACTGCCGTGGCTACAGATGACAAGGGTGCCCAGACAATATCAACCCCGGTTACTGTAACGGTCAAGAGCTCCACACCGGTTTTTACCGGCAACAAGCATCCGTGGGTAAGGATTTCAAATCCCAGGAAAGGGAAACAGTTCGTTGATCCTGCCACTATTGAAATTGAGGTGCAGGCTTCCGATTCGGATGGTATGGTAACGCTTGTTGAACTATACAACGGATCTGAAAAGCTTGCTGAAATGACAAACGATCCATATACCTTCATCTGGAAAGGAGTTACTGCCGGTACATATCAGATCTATGCAGTAGCCACGGATGATCAAAAAGATACAACTATGTCATCACCAGTCGAGTTCACAGTCGATGCAAAATCGGCATTTGATGCAGCATCTGAAGTTATAGACCTCTATCCCAACCCCAGTGATGGTCACTTCACAATCGATTTCCTTGTACCGCAAAAAAGCCCGAAAAGCCAGGTGGTCATTTCCGACATGAGCGGCAATGTGGTTCAGCGTGAAACCATTACACAGGAGGAGACATCAAGGCAAATAGAGCTTAAAAATGCCAGGTCCGGTCTTTACATACTTACCGTGATCGACAATGCTATAATGGTTACAAAGAAGATCATTATAAAATAAGATCACGCCCGGCATTCACTGACCGCGGGGTTAAGTCAGCCCCTCCGGAAAAATCAGCCATTTAATTTTCCCCTGCAGGCAACAAAGGACGAAATAATTCCATATTTTTCGGATCTCATCCGGCATTTAACACCTGAATATGGAAAACTATGTTAAAAGGCTTATTGCAGGGGGTGAAAATCAGCAGCTTGACTTTAAGTTCCGTATCTCCGACAGCAGAAAGATCGCAAGAACCTTATCTGCCTTTGCAAACAGTGACGGAGGGAGATTGCTTATCGGTGTAAGGGACAATGGGTCGATAGCGGGGATACAATCGGAGGAGGAGTATTATATGGTAGATACTGCAGCTCATCTCTTCTGCAGACCAGAGATAAGTTTCTCAATAAAACAGCATCTGACAGGGGGTAAAACAATTCTGGAGGTCGAGGTGATAAAGGGCACAAGCAGGCCATACCAGGCCCGGGATGAGGATGGCAGATGGGTGACATATTTCCGGCACGACGATCAGAACCTTGTTGCAAACAGGGTTTTACTTCAGGTCTGGAAAATGGAGGGCAGGGAATCAGGGTCATTTGTAAAATTCAGCACTGCAGAGAATACCCTCATGGATTATCTTGAAAAAAATGGCTCCATTACAATCTCGCGGTTCAGGAAAATCGCGGCGATAAATTCACACAAGGCAGAGACGATACTCGCAAGCCTTATCAGGTTCAGGGTTATCAGAATGAATGTCTCGGAAAAAGGTTTCAGCTACGAGCTTAATCCCTCGATACCTTCTATCGGTGATTCATAGAATGAATTATGCCTGCATAAGGTTTTCTGAAAATGATATCCTGGAACATCAAGGCCGGCATTTCAGTTCTGATTCTTATCATGAAGGAGCAGGTCCACTGCATCTCCGAATGAGCCTGCGAGTATAACCCTTCCCGTATTTACGAAGAATATCTGATCCGCATTCTCTATTGTGTTCAGGCGATGAGCTATTATGACACGCGTTGTCGATTCGGGCAGCTTTTTAAGTATGGAATCGAGCAGTTGTTCCGTAACCGTATCGATATTTGCAGTGGCTTCATCGAGAATGAGCAGCTCGGGCCTGCGGAGCACTGCCCGCATGAATGCTATAAGCTGTTTCTGGCCAAGGCTGATTCCATCACCAGTTGTCTGGACCATGGTTTCGAGACCCTGGTCAAACCGCTCCACAAGGCTCTCCAGGCCAGCCTCCGAAATTGCACGCGAGAGCTTTTCTCCGGATAAATCGCCGAAGTAAGGATTTCCATAGAGGATATTATCCCTTACAGTTCCTGAAAAGAGAAAAGGCTCCTGCAAAATGAATCCTATCTTATTTGTGCGCTCCTCTTCGGAATAGGAGCGTATATCCCTCCCATCCAGAAGGATTGTGCCCCTGGTGGCATCATAAAGCCTGGCTATGAGAGAGGCAGTCGTGGTTTTGCCTCCCCCTGTCGGACCAACAAAAGCATAGGTGTTACCGCGCTGCAGATCGAAGCTGACCTTATGAAGCACCTCCCTCCCATTGGGATAGCGAAAAGACACATTGTGAAAAGTAAGGTAGGTATCCGACTGCCTGCAGCCAGGTTCGCCGATCACATGTAAATCGGTCTGAAATGAAAGCAGGAGGGATATCCTGTCCCAGGCAGCCATGGCGACCTGGAAATTGGCCCATAATGCCGCGAGCTGTCTCAGCGGGTTGTAGAAATTTGTCACATAGGCAATGAAGCTTATCAGAAGACCGATAGTGAATTGTCCCCCCGATATCAGAAAAATCCCAAGTACAAGAACAATAAGCTGACCTGCATTGGCTGCAAGCGTATAAACCGGTGTGAAGACATTATTGGCTATCCCGGCCTGTATTGCGTTTATATAATTATCACTGTTTGCCTCTTCGAAACGTTTCCTGAAATAATCGCGCCTGTTGAAGGCAACTATAACTTTAAAGTTCAGAAGGCTTTCCTGGATTTCGGCACTTAAGTTCCCTGTACTTTTCATGCTGGCCGCATTCCTCTTTTTCACCCAGGCTGAGAGCAGCCTCGTAAATATCCATATGATCAGTGCAGGGGTCAGAGCCGCGAGCCCGAGCTTCAGATTTATGCCAAGCAGAATGATTCCGGCCCCCGTCATTGTGATAATACTGCCTATGAACTGCATAAGTGACTGCGAGAAGAATTGGTTCACTTTGTCAGTATCATTGTTTATGCGGGAGATAAGGTCACCGGCTTTGTTCTGGTTGAAAAAATCGAGCGGGAGCTCCTGCAGCTTGTTGAATACGGCGTTCCGCAGGCTGTAGAGCATGCGCTGGCCGATGCCTCCCATCATCCTCATCTGCACATAATTCACAACAAAGGCAGCCATATAGAGAACCAGCAATATTCCGGAAAATACAAGCACCCCGTGATATTGCTTTGTCTGAACATAATTGTCAATTGTATAGCCTATCATGTAAGGTCCCAGCAGGCTTAATCCCGCATTGAGAAAGATGGCCACGAATGATTTGATGAGATTGGTACGCTCTTCACCTATCAGCCCCATTAGCTTTCGCAGTGCGGCAATATTGGAAACCTTCCTTTCAGGCTCGTCCGATGACTGGTTCAGGTTATAGTTCATAATGATGGGTGCTTCGCTGAGAACTATAAATCTGGGCGTATTCGGGAGAGCTCTCCTTCAGTTCCCTGTGCCGCCCTGTCGCAATTACCTCTCCTTCCATAAGGAGAACAATCTGTTCAAAATGCCTTACAGGGCCAATCTTCTGCGTAACCGAAATGAGGGTCATGTCAGGATAATTATTCATAAGGTTGCAGAGGATCCGGCCTTCAGTTTGCCTGTCCACGCGCGATGTGAAATCATCAAGGAGCAGGATGCGCGGATTCAGCGCAAGAGCACGGGCCAGCATTATCCGTTGCTTCTGTCCGCCTGAAAGGCTGGTCCCCCTTTCAGAGACAACCGTATCGAGCTTTTCAGGCAGCGAATCAATGAAATCAGTAAGTTCAGCAGTCGAGATGGCTTTTCGCAGGGATTCATCCGTTACTTTATCGCTGAAGGCTATGTTTTCCCGGAGACTCATATTGAAGATGACGCTGTCCTGAAAAACGAAGCCGATCTGACTGTGAAACATCTCTCTCGTGTACTCGGTCATGCTTATGCCGTCGAACTCTATTGAACCCGAATCAGGCGAGATAAGGTTTGTCAGGAGATAGAGCAACTGGCTCTTGCCGGCAGCTGTGGGGCCTATAATAGCAGTTTTGCTTCCCGCCTTGACTGAGAATGAGACATTCTTCAGTACAGGCTTGTCGCCATAAAAGAGGGATATCCCCTTCAGCGTAACATCGCCTTTTATTTTACTGTCTGCTGTTCCTGCATGGGGCAATGCCGGGGCATCCAGGACATTATTGATCCTTGCATATGATGCCGAGGCCTGGGCTATAATATTGCTCATGAATCCGATCATCAGTATCGGAAAGATCAAAAGTACAAGATAGCTGTTGAAGGCTGCGAAATTTCCAAGCGACATGGTACCGGCTACGACAAAGTGCCCTCCAAGGGCAAGAATTGTTACGACAGCCATGTTTGAAACAAACATTATGACCGGGATAAGTGTGGCAAACAGCCTCAGGATTGACAACCCCAGGTCGCGAGAAACCTTGTTTGTCCCGAGGAACTTGATGCTTTCAGGCTGCTGTGAGTTCAGAACCCTTATGAGGGCCGAGCCCATGATGCTTTCGTTGATAATCCTATTGAGGGCATCTATATTATCCCTGCTTCTCCTGAAAAGCACCCGCACCTTTTGCAGCACAACGAAAAATGTACCCCCTATCAGCGGAACAATAGATATCACAGCCAAGGCAAGCTTCCAGTTTATAAGTATAAGCAGGACTGATGTTCCGGCAATTACAAATACCGATGATATGATTGTAATAAAGGCCTGCGATACAAACATCTTTACCGAATCAATATCCGAAGTGAGGTTTGTCAGCAGGCGCGATGGATTGGATTTAAGAATGAAGGCGTAACTCTGCCTTGAAATTTTTTCAGATAAACTGCTTCTCAAATCCCTTGCAACCTTTTCCGATGTATATGTCTGAATAATGTTCTGAAGAAACGTAAAAATAAATATCCCTGCCGCAGCACCGGCAAACTGAATCACTATATGTCTTATATCGAATTTGCCGGCCGTATATGCATCTATTCCATGTGCGATTATCCTGGGAATAAGCATATTGATGCCACTCCCCAGCAATGCCATGATAATCAGTAGTATGACGATCCAGGAGTAGGGCTTCAGCAGGCTGAATATTCCGGGCCCTGGCCTGGCGCTGATTGCCGGCTTTTTATCAGGTTTCGCCATGGATGAAACAATTTTTTGCAAAGGAATTGATAAATGATCAGAATGCAATTAAAAAATCAGTAATATCATTGTTTTTTGCTAATGTGCGGCTAAAAGCATGATATTCCCCGCTTAGCTACCAATGACAATTACCTATGGTTTCCCGGGTGAATCACCTTCACTGACAGTTCATCCTCTTTTAACATTCACAGTGTCGTCCATCCCTTCTTTAAAACGTCATTATGTCACGGCCCCATGCAGTAATGCGACATTTTGGCACTGCGGTTGATCAGGTGGAAAGGCCTTAACTTTTTAACCGATTAATTTAGAATAATTTAATATCCCTCTGCCCCTGAATGGCATTTTATTTGAGAATAAATGGGTATCAAATAAATTATGTCTAACTTAAAAAATGGAGGAACAAACTATGGCACTCGTAAGATTTTCAAATCCTTATCCGGCACTGTTCGACCGTTTTTTCGAAAATGATTTGTTTGATTGGTCGAACAGGCATTTTTCAAGTACGGAAACCACTTTACCTTCGGTCAACATCAAGGAGAGCCCTGAAGAGTTTGAAGTGGAGCTGGCTGCCCCCGGTTTTGTAAAGACAGATTTCAACATTGAGTTGAATCATGACATGCTGACCATTTCATCGGAGAAAAAACTAGAGAATGAAACGAAGGAAGATCAGCAATTTGCCAGAAGGGAATTCAGCTACCAGTCATTCAGCCGGTCATTTACGCTGCCCAACTCGGCAGATGCCGATAAGATCAAGGCAAGGTATGACAATGGGATCCTGAGGGTCTCGATACCGAAGAAGGAGGAGGCAAAGCCCAAGCCCTCCAAGCAGATTGCAATAGCATAATTGATAACAAGGCTGGTATAAAATACCAGCCTTGTATTTTTTAATTGGTCCTTTAACAGTAAAATTTTAAAATTATAGTCATGATACGCACAATATTTTTAGCACTTACCCTGGCCCTGACTTTACCGGGTTGCAACGGCCAGTCAAAAAGCACTGACAAACAGGCAAAAGGCAATACGCCTCAGACAAATATCAAGGTAAACAAGGAGTATGATAAAAATGGCAATCTGGTAAGGTTTGATTCCACTTATTCATCATACTATTCAAATATTAAAGGTGATTCGGTATTGAGGGACAGTATTTTCAGCAATTTCTCAAATCAGTTCAGCAAAAGCTATCCCTTTTCAATTCAGCCATATTTCAGGGATTTCTTCTTTAATGATACAACCCTGAGCAATAACTTCTACAAGAAGGACTTCTTCTATAATCGCTTCAAAAGCGATATGCAAAGGATGGACAGTCTTTTCATGGAGATGGATATGAATAAGAATGCATTTTTCAGGAACCAGCTAAAGCCCGGACTCAAAAACTGAGTGCTATTTTGTAACTGTGAAATAATTTGATACGTCAGCTTGTTACCGTAGATGTATTATATAGTATCTTTAGTACTTGTATAGGGTGACAGATACTATAAATGAAATCGGGTAACGATATGACTGGCATCAATGAAATTCCTGATTCAGTTCTTGGTATTGACATCGGTTCCGTATCTCTTGGCATTGTACAGCTTGACAGGCAGGGCAATATTCTGAAGAGATTCTGTCAGCCTCACAGGGGAAAGGTCCGTGATGTCATTTCCAGGGCATCCGAAAATTTTGACCTGGATTCCATAAGCGCAATTGCCTGTACATCATCGTCCGGATGCCTCGATAAAAACCTTGTAAAGTTCTGCAACACCCAGGTTGCAATTATAACCGCTGCGCGCCATATTTGCCCTGACGCCGTTTCAGTGCTTCATATCGGTGCTGAGAAGTTTATGCTGATAGTACTTGATTCTGACGGCAAGTACCGCTCGGCAAAAATCAATTCTTCATGCGCTGCGGGTACTGGAAGTTTTCTCGATCAGCAGGCACTCCGGTTAAATCTCTCCGGGGTGGATGAGCTGTGTGAGAGGGCGGCCAGGAACACTGCTGAGATACCAGTCATAGCTTCACGCTGTGCCGTATTCTCAAAGACAGATATTATCCATGCACAGCAAAGAGGTTTTTCAGTTGACTCGATATGTGATAGTCTTTGCAAGGGACTTGCTGAAAATATATCAAATACTGTATTTACCGGGGAACAGCACGCCTCCCCTCTTATAATGACAGGTGGGGTTTCAAGGAATTCTGTGGTAAGAGCTTACCTTGAAAAGCAGTTGGGAACAAGATTCCTTTATAGCTCCGATTCATATCTTTTCGGGGCTATAGGAGCAGGACTGATGCTTATCGGAGGGAAAAGCGGGCTCCTTCCGGCAAGGCTGAAATCGCTCAATGATATACTTGCAAATGCAGTCCCGGACAAACAATTTTTTCATAAGCCGCTTGCATTGAATTTAAGCGATTATCCCTCCTTTTCAGGGTGGGAATCATACCGTCTGAAGGCCGTCATCAGCGGTCATGCTGCTGAAGTGGAGGCTGATATCTACTCTGAGCTGACCCGCGGGAAAAATTATAAGGTATTCGCAGGCATTGACATTGGCTCAACGAGCACCAAGGCAATCCTGCTGGATGCTGAAAAAAGACCGGTAGCCGGCTTTTATACATATACGGCAGGAAAGCCATTATCTGCTGTCAGATCAATTCTTGAATCCATAGAAATGCTTGCCGGCAAAAAGGAAATCGGGTTTTCAATTGAGGGTGCAGGCACGACAGGATCAGGGAGAAAATTTATCGGGCAGATAATAAATGCAGACCTTATAATCGATGAGATAACTTCACATGCGAGAGCCGCCTATGAACTGAATCCCCTTACAGACACAATAATTGAGATAGGTGGACAGGATGCAAAGTTCACCCTCATGAACAAAGGGAATGTGACATTTTCCCAGATGAACAGTGTATGTGCAGCAGGCACCGGCAGCTTTCTCCAGGAACAGGCTGAGAAGCTGGGTTGCACTGTTTCAGGCTATTCCGAAATTGTTGAAAGCGTCTCATCGCCTCTTGCCAGCGATCGCTGTGCTGTATTTATGGAACGTGACATTATCCGGTTGCTGAACAATGGACACTCTGTGAGCGAGGTACTCGCTACAGCCCTTCATTCGGTTACCGAGAATTATCTGCAGAAAGTAGCCAATGAGGCATCTATCGGGCAGCATATCTGCTTTCAGGGAGCAACAGCAAGAAATAAAGCGCTTATAGCGGCATTTGAACAAAGGTTAAATAAACCGATCTACGTTTCGGAATATTGCCATCTGACCGGGGCACTTGGCACGGCACTCATGCTCCAGGAGGAAAATATCGGCCAGACAAGGTTCAGGGGCACAGGGATATACCGGCAGGAAATACCGGTTAATACAGAAACCTGCACTCTCTGTACAAATAACTGCTGCATCAGCATTGCATCTGTCTCTGGAGAAAAGGTGGCTTACGGTTTCATGTGCGGACGGGATTACGGGACACGCCGCCATGCATCGGGGAACAAGGCAGGTTTCGATCTCTTGAAAAACAGGGCAGGAATCTTTCCTGCGGGGCCGCCTCCTGCCTGCAGACATGACATAATTATCGGTCTGCCTGCATCACTGCACCTCTTCGAGGAGTTGCCTCTCTGGCAAAGGTTTTTCAGTAACCTTTCAATCAGAACTGTAACAAGTGAAGGCATTACTGATCCGGTAAAAACAGGGAAATGCCTTGCCGGAGCTGAGTTCTGTTCCCCGGTAAATTCAATCTTTGGTCATGTTGTTTATCTTTCCGGCAAGGCTGATTACATATTTTTGCCGGTGGTTCTTCAGAAAAGAGGTCATGATGAAGAAAACAGGGGACATTATTGCTATTACACCCAGTTCAGTGCCTCACTTGTCTATACTCTTAAAATTAATGACATAAGGAATAAATGCCTCTCTCCTCTTCTAAGCTTCCGCAAGGGGAAATATCACGTGGCACAAAAGCTTTTTCAGTGCCTGAAGCCCCAGTTGAAAAACGGTATCACTTTTTTTGCTGTACTGAATGCCTTTAATGAGGCTTTAGCATATTTTGCAAACGGCAATAAGCTGCTTCTTGCTGAGTTTAGGAATCACTTCCGCCCGGAACGGGAAATCTCGGTTGTATTGCTCGGACGGCCATATATAGTTTTGTCAAAAGCACTGAATAAAGGGATCCCGGATATATTTAACAGCCATGGGATCAAAGCATTTTACCAGGACATGATTCCCTCCGGGGATACTGACCAGGAAGACATCAGTTCGTTGCTCAATAAAGTCCCCTGGTATTATGTTACGAGGATACTCGAGGTGTCAAGGCAGGTGGCTGAGACAAAAAATCTGTATCCGGTTCTTGTAACGGCTTTCAAATGTGCACCCGATTCATTCATAATCGAATATTTTAAAAAGATCTTCAATGAGATTCATAAGCCCTACCTGATACTCCAGATTGATGAACATGATTCAAATCTTGGATATGAAACCAGGATAGAAGCGGCAATTCGTTCGTTCAGAAATCATTCTGCGGCATCCGGGGAAGTCTTAAAACACGGATCAGGACAGATCCTGCCAAACGTATCAAAAAGCATAGACGGAAAAATCCTGTTGTTCCCGGCATGGGACCCTATTGTATCTCCGCTACTTGTCTTCAACCTTAAGCGAATTGGAATCGATGCCCGCCTGATGATATCGAATGATCTCATTATAAAAAAGAGCATGGTCCATAACTCGGGGCAATGTCTTCCTTTAAATATTATTGCCCAGGAATTTATCGAGTATGTCAGGGAAGAGAAGATTGATCCGGCCAACGCCTTGCTGTGGGCAATTGAATCAAAGCTTTCGTGCAATCTGAGGCTTTACCCCGAGTACATAAAAAGCATATTCGAGAATTACGGACAGGGGATGGAAAAAGCAGGTGTTTACACTGGCTTGCTCACTCACCTCGAGATCTCCGTAAGCGCCTGTTATTATGCATATTTTGCTTACATGCTGGGAGGGCTGATAAGAATGACAGCGCACAGAATACGGCCTTATGAGATCCATAAAGGGGATACAGATCAGGCACTGGCGAAAACTGTAGGAGTTATGGAGGGTGCCTTTCTCGGGAAGAAATCAATGGAAAAAGCGGTGGCTGAAGTCACATCAATGTTTGACAGGATTCCGCGGATCTCCGGGAACAGGCCAAAAGTTGCATTGTTTGGCGATTTTTACGTATGCGACAATGACCTGATGAACCAGGATTTAAGCCATACAATCGAAGATTCGGGTGGGGAGGTGATTACCACACCCTATACCGACCTTGTCAGAATGTCGCTCGATAATGTGATCCGTCTTGGAGTTTACAGGGGAGAGTATATAACTGCGGCACAGCAAAAGGTAATTAGCTCGTGCCTGAAATTACTCGATGAAAAATACTACAGGTATTTCGAAAAATATTTAGGCCCGAGAAAGGTCATAAATCCCGGGAGGCTTGAAAAATATCTTCACAGATTCAATATTAACCCATACCATTCAGGTGAATCCTATGAGAACATATTGAAGATATTTTATTTCATTGAGAACTACCCCGATATATCTCTTTTTGTACAGGCCAATCCTGCATTCTGCTGTCCTTCACTTGTTACGGAGGCGATGACAGGTGAGATCACAGGTATAACAGGAATTCCTGTGGTCACGATTACATACGACGGCACGAATGACTACAAGAATGATGTGATTGTTCCATACCTTCAGCAAAGGACGATGATACCGGCTTCTGTTGCAGCCGGGCCCTCCTAGTTAGCCCTGATTGAATATACTGCCATATAGTCTCCGTGCCTGACGAACAATCTCCCCTTATCTATAACAGGATGGGCCCAGCAGGGACCATTCCCTTTACTGACCCTGAATGAGCTTATTATATCAAGCTTTTCGCTGTTCGGTTTTACAAGAGCAACGTTCCCGTTCTTTTCCTCATAAATGTAAAGCAATCCATCTGCCGCTATAACCGAACCTTTATTGTTCCAGAGGGTTATCCACATTGTCTTTCCCGTGTTCCAGTCGACGCAGATCCAGCGTCCCTTGGAGTTGGAATCGTGGGTGGAACTATAGATATAATCCCCCATAAGCACCATTCCTCCAACATGGGGATTAATGTCGGGATTTTTCCAGACCAGAGTGGGATTGCTCCCGTCAAAGCTGATTTTGATCCTGGCAGCAGTCTGCCCGTAGCCGTTTGCCGCAAATATGTACCCGTCGCGGTAGAGAGGCGTCTGGATATAATTCCTTCCCCCTTTCCCGTCGGGATTAACAGCGCCAAAGTCAAATTTCCAGAGCAGTTTCCCGTTGGCAGCATTTACCCCTATAATATAGGTCGCCGTATGGGTGACAATCACCTTCATCCCCTTATCCTCAATAAGCAGCGGGTTTGCATACTGGGTACCTTCATTGAGCGGAGCTGTTTCCCAGGCTACGCTGCCGTTTTCAATATTGAAAGCAACCATCGCAGCCTTGTTCCCTCCGGGAGTTGCAATGACATTGCTGCCAACAACGAGCGGAGACTCTGATATTCCGAACCTTTGCACAGGGGCATCGTATTTTTTATAATAATTTACAGACCAGATTTTCTTACCGTCCCTGCTGATACAGGCCAGGTCTCCCTGTCCGCTAACCACAAATATTTTGCCGCTCACGTAAGTCGGTGTGCACCTGCTTTCCGGAAATGGAGGGCTTTTTGTTATATCTCCGTATTCAGTCTCCCACTTCTTCTTTCCATCCTGAGTATAGGCAGTCAGTATGTCCTTGTCATCCCTTGTGCCGGTCATATATATGGCATCATCAGTTACTGTCGGACTGGAATAACCTGTTCCCATGCCGGTAATTTCCCAGAGCAGCGCTGGTCCGGCTGAAGGCCATGATTTCATCAGCCCCTTTTCGTTATACACTCCTGTTCTTCCTGGTCCGCGCCATCCGAATTGCTGGCCTGACAATACTCCCGAAACCGAAACTGCCAGGACAAATATCAGAATACGTTACACTTTTATTCTTCCCCATAACAAACCGTTTTTTATATGATTGTGCAAGATAAAAAAATATAATTGACATGCAGACAGCCCTGCCTGGCCGGAACACCAAAAAGAGTGATCAGTCAGCCACATTTAACAATTTTTAAATGTTGCTGCCCTGATACCGCAATAAAATCCTTCGCAGTAAGCCTGCCCGGTTTACCTGGTCCGGTCCGGAGGAAGGATGTACCTGTCATAAAGGAACAGGAGAAGGCTTCCCAGTATGGCGATACCTGTAAACAGCATCCAGACATTTGAAGGATGGTACCTGTCCCAGAGGTATTTGTCGAGTCCGGCCCGATCCATGCCCATAGCAGTGCATGCCTGACTGAAGAACTCATTCTGGGTCAAAGCTCCCTGACTCAGAGCCAAACCCTTATCTGCCAGAGCCTTTGAAAGAAGAAAATATTTGTCTGATATAACTTCAAAGGGTTTTCCCGAGATCCATCCTGCTGCAAAATGGCCCAGGGCGATCGGAAGGAATGAAGTGCCCATATATAAGGCCTTTTTGTCGGCAGGAGCAATCCTGCCCACGTATTCTGTATATTTGGGTGATGCTGCCATCTCTCCGACTGCAAATACAAGTACCCCAAGTATCACAAGCCATGGATTCCTGGTTATGAACATAAGGGCGAGGCCTGCTCCAAGGATAGAGATGCCCGCTGTCATTGAATGAAGCGGCTTCATCTTCATGCTCTGCGATGAAATATAAACCTGGAGCAGAATTATGAAAAAGGCATCCATTGCGGTTACAGTCGGAGCCGTAATGGTTCCGGGGGCCAGGCCGAAGAATGCTGAGAGGCTGTCCATCTTGACCCACTGATCGAGAAAAACCGGGAAGGAATAATAAAGCTGGTTGAAAGCAGTCCAGAAAACTGCCATAACGACAAGGAAAAGGTCATATCTCCAGTCGGACAATGTCTGGAATATATTTTTAAAGGCTATCCTGATATTCCCGGAAAAGGATATGCCGGCAGACTCCCTGTCTGGTTCACTGAAGAAGAAAATGACGAAGATATAGTTCAGTGCAATTGTACAAACCGACATCAGAAAGACCAGGTTCCAGCTGACTTTGTACAGGAAGCCGGCAACAAACGGACCGATGAATCCCCCGATATTTATCATCATATAGAATATCCCGAAACCTACCGAGGAGGTTTCCTTGTCCGTGGTCTTCGCGATCATTCCGGAGATTATCGGTTTAAACAGGGCGCCGGCTACAGCCAGAAAAATGTAAGCTGCAAAAACCAGGGGAAAGGATTCCGATGCACCTACCATTATATAGCCTGCAACGTAGGCACTGAAGGATAATATAAGCATCTTTCTGAATCCAACCCTGTCAGCTATGGCTCCGGTGATCAGAGGCAGAAAGTAAAGGAGCATGGAACCGGTACCTATTATTGCCCCTTTCTGCACCTGGGTGAATCCGAGAGCACCTGTCTCTTTTGAAAGGGTAAGGTAAAGGGCAAAGGCATTGTAAAACCCATACCAGGCCCAGCGCTCAAACAGCTCCATAATATTGGAGATCCAGTAGACACGCGGCAGTTTTTTCAGAATCAGATTCAGCTTGCTCATCTTTCTTTGGTTTTAGCTGTCGATAAATATAGTGCTTAAATGCAATAATTATTGATCAGGAAAGAACTTTCACCCACTCATTTATGTTAAGTTACTGTCAAATTAATAGTCTATTGACGTTAACGGACACAAAAAGAAATTGATACTTCTGCTTAAATTGTATAAATTTGTCTAACCCCATTTATTCATTGAAATACAGACCCGGAATCAGCTAACTGGAAAGAAGTGTGAATAAGGGCAAGGGTGATGGGGCCAGCCGGGTTTTATTCAGAGACAGGGTTTGAATTAATTTTATGAAGCAAACTATGTACACTTTGTTAAAGTCTGCCCTCACAGCAACAATCACACTGACACTCTCCGCCAACCTTTTCTCCCAGGCAGATACGATTTCGAAACCAGATTCAGCCCTGCTGAAAGAGATAGAAAAGGAGATGAACTCCGGTAACACGACCCCCGCTCCTCCTGCTGCACAAGCCAGATCAGCTGCAGTCACTTTGCCTGATATAAGTGCCATTGGAGATTTTCAGGCAGGTTACAGAAGCAATTCTGAAAGAAATTTCGATGCTGGGATACATGAAGCGGAAATATCCTTGCAGTCAGTCGTGGACCCTTATGCAAGAGCTGATTTCTTCCTGACTATTGGCAGGGATCCTGTAACAGGACAGTTCAGCTTTGACCTTGAGGAGGGCTATGTAACAACCCTCGCTCTCCCTGCCCACCTGCAGCTTAAAGCAGGCAAATTCAAGAGCGCCTTTGGCAGGATCAATCCTGTTCATCCTCATGCCCTGCCATTTATAAGCATGCCCGATGCCTATGAGAGCTATTTTGGTGAAGGAATAAATGACGAGGGGGCATCACTGAGCTGGCTTATTCCCAATACTGCCTTCTACCAGGAACTGGTTTTCCAGCTTACCGACGGTCCCATAGATAATCCCAGCTTTGCACGCAGTCCCGGAAACACATACCTTGAACTGGCTCACCTGAAAAACTTTTTTGATCTTTCTCCGAATACAACCCTGGAGGTAGGGCTGTCAGGTATTACCGGAGCCAATAAATTCAGCTACAGGACCAACATTGCAGCAATCGACCTTACATATAAATGGAAGCCCGTGCAGTTCAATACTTATAAATCCGTTACATGGCAGACTGAAGCCTGGTTTAGCAACGCAAACATTTCAGGCAACGGGGTTGTTAACACATTCGGATTGTATTCCTTTATTAATTTCCAATTCTCAAAGCGGTGGTTTTTTACCGGCATGTACAGTCATTCGGACACACCCTATTCATCCAGTACTCATTTGAACTCCTACTCGACTACATTCGGATGGTATGCCACGGAATTCCAGAAACTGGAGATTGAAGGAAAGACATCAGCCAGCAATACTGCGAGCGAACAATATCAGGTACTGCTTAGGTGGATTTTTGTAATCGGTACACATGGAGCCCATCAGTATTAATAAATAAGATTATACCAATGAAACTTAAAATTGTATTTATCCTTCTCTGCTGCATCATAGCCTTTCCGGCAAAGGCCTCCAGATTAAACGTGGTGACTACTACAACCGATCTGCAGAGCATTACGGAATTGATCGGAGGCGACAAGGTAGATGTTACCTCCATAGCAACAGGTTACCAGAATCCTCATTTTGTAGACCCCAAGCCCAGCTATATAATAAAGCTTTCCAGGGCAGACATGTTTGTCACGGTCGGATTGGATCTTGAGACAGGCTGGTCGCCCCAGCTGCTTACAAGTTCGAGGAATACAAAAATTCAAAAGGGGAGTGATGGCTATGTTGATGCATCCGTCGGGATACCGCTTAAGCAGGTCCCGACAAGCATTAACCGGGGAGAGGGTGATATACATATTTATGGCAACCCTCACTACTGGCTTGACCCTGTCAATGGGGAAATAATAGCCGGAAACATCTGCAGCGCCCTCACAAAAATATCTCCTGAAAATAAGGATTTCTTTGAGGCAAACCTCAAAGCCTTTGATGCAAAAATAGACCTGAAGCTGAAGGAATGGATATCAAAGATGGCCCCGTATAAAAATTCCAAAATTATTGCATATCACAATGAGTGGGTCTATTTCGAACAGCGCTTCGGTCTTGTGATAGTCGATTTCATGGAGCCTAAACCCGGGATCCCTCCTACCCCCTCGCAGATAGTTAAGATTATTTCTGAAGTCAAGAGCAACTCAATCAAGGTGATCATATCATCACCCTACTTCACAACCTCCTCATCGGATGTTGTATCCAGACAAACCGGGGCGAAAACAGTAATTCTCGCAACTTCGGTTGGAGCCTTCGAAGGTATCAAAGATTATTTTGACCTTTTTGATTACGATATCGATAAGTTAATAAAAGGACTTGAATAGCTATACATAGATTGACCTTACATGTTACCGGAATTTGCTCCGGGCAGAGACAATAACTTTTAACAAGTAACGAAAAAAAAGAAGCGTATGTTTGAAATGTTCAGTTTGAATTTTATGGTGCAGGCATTCATAATTTCATTGATCACAGGATTATTTTTATCCTATCTCGGAGTACACGTTGTTGGCCGGGGTATCGTATTCGTCGATCTGGCACTGGGCCAGATCTCATCACTTGGCGGTGCCTTTGCTGCATTCATAGGCATCGGACTGACGACGATACCTGTTGTATTCACTTTAATCGGCGCATTACTGATATCCCTGATAAATATCCGCGATAAACGGTTAAAGCTGGAAGCCATTATCGGAATAATTTATGCCTTTGCATCCGCCCTGACGGTTATGCTAATCTCAAAAACTCCCCATGGAGATTCGGATATTCAGGAAGTTCTCTTCGGCAGTATCCTTTCAGTAAATATGAAGCAGATAATCGATATCTGCATCATCTTCGGCACTTTGATCCTTCTACATCTTATTTATTTTCGGAAATTTTATACCCTGACTGAGAGCTTTGAGAGCGGGGAAATAGAAAAAAAGGGATTCAATCTCTGGAATTTCCTGTTTTATATATCAATAGGCCTGTCAATAGTCTTTGCCGTAAGGGTAAGTGGCGTCATACCTGTATTTTCCTATCTGATTATTCCGGCAGTATGCGCGATAATACTCTCCCGTTCCAGCAAAGCTGTAGTCCTGCTTGCAATGCTTGTCAGCTTTGCCGGGAGCTTTATCGGCCTGAATATTTCTTTCCATTTTGACTTCCCCGCAGGATCATCGATTGTCGCAACCCTGGGCGGGATCTTTGTCCTGGTTTCCCTGGTACCGCTTACAAAGCATTTTTTCTTTAAAAAGGATAAATCTGCCGCTAAATTTGAATTGAGGATAGAGTAGGCACAAATGGAAATACAGCATTATAACTTATATAAATTCTGATATGAAAAAAGCAGCAATAACAGTTCTTATTACCCTGGCCGTATTGGCTGGAGCATTTACCGTATACATCTATTCCGGGAACTACGACATAAGCCAGCTTAGCCCTCATAATAAGCTTACAAGAAGGATTATCGGAATAACTACCCATCACTCGATAAACAAGAGACTGAAGGGGATTGAAATCCCGCGCATGAATGACACTGCCGATTTTAAGGAGGGGTTCCGTCACTACAACGAGATGTGCGTGATGTGCCACGGGGCTCCTGGCATAGAACCATACGAGATGACAGAAGGGCTGTACCCCAGGCCGCCAAAATTCTATAAATCGGATGATATGCCTGAAACCGATGAGGCATTCTGGATAATAAAAAATGGCATCAAGCTGACCAGCATGCCAGCTTTCGGACCAACCCACAGTGATGACAAAATCTGGGCGATGATCGATTTCCTTTTGAATAAGATGAACAGGATGACTCCTGAGGAATACCAGGATTGGGTAAGGAAATATACGGATTGACCATTACCTGGCTTCAAATTGTTTTCATTACTATAAAAAATGTGCAGGAAAAAACAGGCTATTTAATTTCAACCCATGAAGCGAGTAATAATAACCGGAGCAACCGGAATGATTGGACGCGGTGTTCTGCTCGAATGCCTTGACAATCCGGAGGTAAGCGAAGTTCTGGCCATAGGAAGGAACCCCGCAGGCATTGAACATCCAAAGCTGAAAAACCTGATTCATAACGATTTTACCGATTTTTCAACAATCCGCGGCCAGCTTTCCGGATTCGATGGCTGTTTCTATTGCCTTGGCATAAGTGCTGTCGGACTAACTGAGCAGGAGTACACTAAGATCACATATGATTACACCCTGGGGCTTGCCAGGACACTTGCTGAATCAAACCCGGGGATGACGTTCACCTATGTATCCGGCGAAGGGACCGATTCAACCGGCACCGGTAAGATGATGTGGGCAAGGGTTAAGGGAAAGACTGAAAATGATCTGCTGAGCCTGGGGTTCAGGCAGGCTTTTATGTTCAGGCCTGGGGCCATTATCCCTCTCAGGGGCATTAAATCGAGAACAAAAGGCTACCAGTTTATTTACGACTATTTTATGTGGCTTGTAAGGGCGATCAAGGTAATTTCTCCCGGCTCGGTAGTAACCACTACCCAGATAGGGCAGGCCATGATCAATGCAATGCTTGGAGGCTACGATAAGAAAATACTTAGACCGAAAGACATCATTGCCCTGTCGGGCCTTTAACCAGAGTAAGACCGGATCTTGACATGTCAGGGAATATTGCCCCTTCCGCGATCGCCTTGCCCGGTTAAGAATCCATATTCTGTATCAGGAAACAGGGATCCCTCCCTTTGCATCATTTCTTAATTCAATTACAGTTATTTCAGGCAGGATCCCTACTCTTCCGGGATATCCTATAAATCCAAGGCCTCTGTTAACATAAAGATACTGATTGGCTGACCTGTACAAATCTGCCCATTCCCTGTAAATGTACTGAATGGGGCTCCATCTGAAACCTGGCACCTCAACTCCGAACTGCATTCCGTGGGTATGTCCCGACAGCGTAAGGTCAATCCTGGGATAGCTTTTATTAACTTCCATGTCCCAGTGAGACGGATCATGTGAGAGCAGGATGTTGACCGGACAGTAATCGAATGTTTCGGTTGCCTTCTTAAGGCTTCCGTAATTTGCAAAGCCATGACTGCTGCAGTTCTGGACCCCTATCACTCCTATTTTATCCCCATTCCGTTCAATATAGCAGTGGTCATCCCAAAGCAGGTTCCATCCCAATTTGCCGTGGATTTGTCTGAGCTCGAGAATATTATTATCCCTGGCTTCCTTGCTTTCCCATTTATAGTAATCGCCGTAATCATGGTTCCCGAAAATTGAAATTACACCGTGTCTGGCTTTAATCTTGTCGAGGATATCCATGTATATCAAAGCCTCATTGTGTATGTAGTTCACCAGATCCCCTGTAAAAAAGACAACGTCCGGATCCTGCTGGTTTATCATTCTGACGGCCCTCCCGAGAGGGTCCCTGCTTAAAAAGCTGCCCGTATGTATGTCAGAAACCTGGACTATCCTGAAGCCGTTGAAGGAATCCGGAAGTGAAGGAAAATTCAGATTTAGCTTTCTAATCCTGTATTTGTATGCATTGCCTGCCATTCCGTAGATAAGGCTGAAGAATGGTACAGAAGCGATGACAAGGCCTGTTTTGATTATAAAATCCGACCGGCTTATCGGTCTGCGTCCCGGATGCGTTTTTCCCGGGTCATGCCTCCGGAAGAGAGAAGATATTTTCAGAAAAAGCAGGCGCAGGAGTCTGACAAGATCGTCGGCAAGAACAAATATGGCAAGAATAAATTTTGAGAACACGAGAATGATCAGGAAGGCCAGGCTGTAGGTTCTGAAATATTTGTTCCAGTTATGCCAGTCGGTGAACTGGGTAAGCAATATTACTGATATGCAGAAGAGGGAGGCTGCCCAGTACACACCGGTTATAATCGCTACGGCACTCCTCGAATAATTTCTTATTAAATGACGAAATGCCTGAAAGGCATATATATCCATTGCGATCAGCACCACAATGAAAATAAGGCTGCGCGCACTAAAATGATAAGCTGCCGGACCCATTTCTGAATTTAATTATCCAATTCATTTTTTCTTTTTAATTTGCAGATTGATGGCAAAGGCTTTTGACCTTTGACTGTGGAACAAACCGGACCTATTTTTGTTTTAAATTGGTTAATTCATTCTCATAAAACCTTTTGTTTCCTGACCCCCGGTGAGCAGAGGAGCTGAGCAAGTCAGTTCATCCTCACTTTCAGGAGAATAAGGTAATTCTTTCAGGAAAAAACACTGCAGCAAATGAATCATTCTCTGACAAACAGGTATTTCAACATCGTGGTCATTGTAGCTTCACTTGGCTATTTTGTTGACATTTACGACCTTATTCTGTTCGGAATAGTTAAAAATCCAAGTCTTATCGACCTTGGCATAACTGGGAAGGATGCACTGTTCAGCCAGGGAAACTTTCTGTTAAGCATGCAGATGGCTGGCATGTTTGCAGGCGGAATCGTATGGGGCATACTGGGCGATAAGCAGGGAAGGCTTTCGACGCTGTTTTTTACAATCCTTTTATATTCAGTTGCAAATATAGCCAACGGGTTTGCGCAAACTCTGACACAGTATGCATGGCTTCGGTTCTTTTCCGGCTTTGGACTGGCAGGTGAGCTTGGCGTAGGTATAACCCTGGTTTCTGAAGTAATGTCGAAGGAATCGAGAGGGATGGGTGCAAGCATAGTTTCAGGGGTAGGCATCGCCGGATCGGCGCTTGCCTTCCTGGTTGCCGAGAAATTTCACTGGCGCATGGCCTACTGGACAGGTGGTGGCCTTGGTCTCATTTTGCTTTTCCTGCGGATTGCAGTCTATGAATCGGGCATGTACACAAAGACGAAAACCGAGGCTGTAAGAAAGGGCAACTTCATTAGTCTGTTTACTGACATCAGGCGGTTCAGAAAGTTTATTTTCTGCATCCTGCTGGCGGTTCCAACATGGTATACAGTTAGCGTGCTGGCAATAAATGCCCCTTCCTTTGCACAGGATGCACTTAAAATCACCGGTACAATCAAAGGGTCCACATCGGTTATGCTTCACTATATCGGGGCCTCACTGGGAAGCTTCCTGTTTGGCTACCTGTCGATGAGGCTCAAATCGAGAAGGAAGGCAATAATTGCAGCCATCACCAGCATTGCACTTCTCACGGCAGTCTATTTTTCCCTGTTCGGAGCATCTCCGGTAATTTTCTATTTCACACTCTTCCTTCTTGGCATACCAATGGGAGGGTTGTGGGCCGTATTCATCACCTCAGCCTCTGAACAGTTTGGCACCAACCTGAGAGCAACGGTTACTACCTCTGCTCCGAACTTCGTCAGGGGATCAACCATACTGATAACCTTCCTTCTTGGAGCACTGACCCCTGTAACCGGACTGTGGCTTTCAGGTGTAATTGTCGGGATTATATTCATTGGTGTCGCATTTTTATCCGCAATTCCTCAACGAAGAGACATATGGAAAAGAACTGGATTATTTTGAGGCCTCCTAGACAATGTGCCGGCAACCATGCAAACTATATTCCGGATAAGTACGAAAGGGAGAAAGGAGCCTGTTGCTCTCCGGGTGATCTGAAAGGTGACTGCATGATATTTGTCACATGATTTAAAACATGATGGGATGAGAAAATTAATTTTTTTATATTGAGGACCTGTAAAATGAAAATTTACATATAATAACCAAATAATCTGAATTATTATGAAAATTGAAGCTATGAAAATGTTTGGAGCGATCCTTGTCTTATCTGCTATTTCGATTACAAGTGTTAATGGACAGGATCGGAATGATGTAATAAAAGCTTACAATGAAGGGGCCAAGGCTGTACAGACCGATTTGCCAGTTGCAATCAAGTCATTTGAGGATGTAATTACATTATCGGGTCAGGTTGGTGAATCGGCGGCTGATCTGAAAGAAAAAGCCATCAAGGTATTGCCAGGATTGTACGCTAAGCTCGCGTACAATGCACTGAATGAAAAAAAGCCGGCACAAGTAATAATTCAGGCGGCGAAAAATGCTGTTGCCGCATCAGAAAAATACGATAGCCCATCCAATAAGGAAAATGCAGAAAAGATACTGGTTCAGGCCTATAACATTATGGCAGCAGATTATTTCTCCAGGAATGATTATGCTGGTGCCCTGATAACCTATGACAGCCTCCTTGCAATCAATCCTGATTATATTTCTGCCATCTATAATAAAGCTCTGATATATGTCAGGCAGGATAGCTCAAACGCTTTTGAGAAAACGATCGATTCATTCATTGAAAAAACCAAAAGCCGGAATGAGGCAGATAAAGTTAAGCAAGCATCTGTAATGGCACTTGAATATTTTCGTGCTGCCGGATCGAAAGCAAACCAGGCCAATAATCTCGATGAAGCTCTTGTCCTTCTGAATAAAGCCGCAAAATATGGAGACGACAAGGATCTCTTTTATTATTATTCAGATGTTTACAACAAGCAGAAAAACTTTGATCTTGGAGCGGAATATGCCGGTAAGGGTCTTGCTCTCGAATCAGGCGACGCTGTAGCCAAGGCTAAATTTTACTTTCAGATGGGGATTGCCCAGCAGGGGAAAGGTCAGACCTCTGATGCCTGTGCTTCCTTTAAAAATGCAATGTATGGCCCCTTTTTGCAGGCAGCAAAAACAAGCAGGGCAAACCTGAAATGCGAATAGTATTAACATGAAGAAACCTCTGATTTTATTTGTCGCTCTGTCAGCAGGACTTTTCATCGGGACCTCTGCTCATGTTTCAGCTGAAGCTGGAGCTATTTCAGCAGAAAAGAGCTTCTCATATACTGTTTTTGATTTTAGTGACCATGAGGGCTGGAAGCTGACCGGTGAAGGAGAGATGGGGACCACTGAACTTAAGGGCAGGTCCCTGAGGCTGGATTTTTCAAAAGGTGCAAAGTCAATTTCACTCTCTCCCACCCCTGTCTCAATGCTTGGCCGGGTTACCAGGATCAGGTTGAAGGTGAAAGGCTCTTCCGGAGATCACACTGTTCATTTTTATATCCAGACACATTTTATGACCTTCCATAAGGAAGTTGGCAGGCTTGCAGGTTCGGGTTTACAGGAGCTTTCATTCGATGCCCCTCCGGGGAACGAATGGCTCTGGAAGGATGGGGAGAACGACGGGGAGATTCATGGTCCGCTGCGTTTGCTTGAAATAAGAATTGAAGGTAATGATAAAAAGGATATTTGCAGTCTTGAGCTTGTAAGCTTAAGCATAGATGGCAAGGTTGCCGGAGACAGGCTGTGCGTGCTTACTTCAGAATGTTCAGGCGAGGAAAAAGGGATATCTTTTGAAGCAAAAATAAGGTCAACGGGTGATAAGCCTCTGAAGGGAAGATTAAGCTGGATAGTACGATCCTGGGACCAAAAGGAACTCAAAAGGGGCTCAAATCAGGTTAGTGTAGCTCCCGGTGCCATAGAAAACAAATTCACTGTAAATACAGGTATCCATGACCCGGCCCTGAGGTTTGCAGAGATAATTTTCCACCTGGATATTCCCGGTCAGGCTGTCCCGGATGCCGATGCCTGCTGGCTGGCCCGGAATGAACCCCGGAATGACACCAGCCTTAATATGGAAACCTCATTCGGCATGGGGGCCTACCTGGGTCGTTATCATGGCCGGGAGCTCGAACAAATGGCGCAGAAAGCCAGGGAAAGCGGGGTAAAATGGATCAGGGAGGATTTTGAATGGGGCAGTATTGAACCTGAAAGGGGAAGGTTCTCCTGGGCATTTAACGATTCGGTAGTAAAAATTGCACGGAATAACGGAATTTCGGTTTGTGCAATTGTTGCTTACTGGCCTTCATGGACAAAGGAGTATACAAGGGAAGGGATCGATGATTATATTATTTTTCTCAGGGAAGTTGTCAGGCACTATAGGAACGACATACATTACTGGGAAATCTGGAATGAGCCGAATATATTCTTCTGGCAGGGAACGGCAGAGATGTACGCCGAACTTCTCATGAAAAGCTATAGTGCAATAAAGGACGAGGACCCTTCGGCCCTGGTTCTGGGAATATCCACATCAGGCATCGACTTCGGTTTTATTGAAAAGATGCAGCAGCTGCAGGCTCCCTTCGACATACTTACAATCCACCCCTACCGCTCAGTACTTGAAGAGGCCAGATTCATTGAGGAACTTAAAAGAGCCTCCGCGATGGTGGAACTTCCGGGAGGATTGCACCGGCCGGTATGGATCACCGAAATGGGATGGACAACCTATACGCCTCACAATTCCTGGGTGCAGGAAGGATTCCTTCCGACACCCCTGAGGCTTCAGGCACAGCTGATAGTACGTACCTACCTGTCGTGCATTATTTCAGGGATCAACCCTAAGGTATTCTGGTATGACCTCAGGAATGATGGCATTGACCCTCTGAATTTTGAAGACAATATCGGGATCATGAACAGGGACTTCACTCCCAAGCCTGCCTATATTGCCTACTCGACAATGACAAGAGTCCTGAAGGGCAGGAAATTCATCAGGAGCCTCAGCTTGCCTGAAGGTATTTTCTCAGGAGTTTTTGAAGATGAAAAGGGCAAAAACGGGGAAGTTATTGCAATATGGTCGCCCGATGAAGAGAGGAATGCCGAAATAGAAGTAAATTCGGATAAACCGATCCTGACAAATACTATGGGGGAATCCAGTGAACTTAAAGTTGTCACAAGGGATAACAGGCAATTTGTCAGTGTTCACTTGAAAGCCGGATCACCGGTGTATATCAGATAGATAAGTATGCATCGCAAAATGCAGACCGGCAGGATGCAACAAAGTTGAAAGCCCTCTGTTAAATATAATAGAGGGAGTTTTATATTAAGTTTGGAAATAAAGTTCATAATTTTATCAAATCCAAAAACATGCAGTATGAAAATCATAGGCATAGATCAGGTTGAGAAGAAGAAGGTGGTGATGGAAGGAGCAACAGGGGCATGGAAGCAACTTCCGCTTGGCAGCGGGGATGGTGTTCCGGTCTATTCATTCAGGGTATTTACCGTGGAACCGGGGGGGAATACACCTTATCATAGCCATCCCTACGAACATATGAATTTCATTATAGAAGGCCAGGGTGTACTTGTAAATGAGGCTGGCGAGGAAAAACCCCTCAAGGCAGGTGATTTTGCCCTTGTCAGCCCTGACGAGAAACACCAGTACAGGAACAATTCAAAGGATGGTGTATTCAGAATGATCTGCGGCGTTCCGAAGGATTTTGAGTGAATAGCCAACTGACTCTTTCAGCTTAACGGGCATCCGGTGCCATTATTTAAGGCTCTGCTCAGTGAAGTGGGTCATATTCAAAGCCATTTCCTCCTTTTGAAATACCACAGCATAAGAAGTGTTACTGCTATTATAGCAACCCACCATAGAGGATATGCCAGCTTCCATTTGAGCTCCGGCATATATTCAAAATTCATTCCATACACACCGGCAGCAAATGTGAGCGGAATAAAAATGGCTGCAAAAACCGTAAGCAGCTTCATCACTTCATTCATTTTGTTGCTGACCGTTGACAGGTATAGGTCGAGCAGGCCGGAAGACATGTCGCGGAATGTTTCCAGGGTTTCCACAACCTGTATGCTGT
The DNA here is from genome assembly GCA_963756885.1 of uncultured Bacteroidales bacterium. Lineage (GTDB taxonomy): Bacteria > Bacteroidota > Bacteroidia > Bacteroidales > VadinHA17 > LD21. Next base: position 106,153 of record CAVWPG010000016.1, on the reverse strand, counting down.
GATCATACACATCCCTCAGGTATATAAATGTATCAGGATGAACAAGGTCGCTTTCGGTACGCTCGATTGAGCTCACAACGTCCCTCATCGGCCATATCGACTTGCGGATGAAAACAAGCTCCTGCTTTAGCCTGTAGATCCTTGTAAGCAGGTCCTGACCTGGCAGTTTGCATTAGCTCGGCCTCGAGTCCTTCTATTTGCTCGCCCACATATTCAAGTATTGAAAAATAGTTATCTACTATTGTATCGATAATGCCATACATGAGGTAATCGCTCCCCTGTCTCCGTATTTTTCCCTTGCTGCTGCGGATACGTTCCCTCAGACCTTCAAGGATATCCCCATCCCTTTCCTGGAGGGAGATTACAAAGTTCCTGCCCACAATAAGACTTACCTGCTCCAGTACGATTTCATTCATCTCCCTGCTGAAATAACCCATCTTGATTACCACGAAAAGATAATTGTCGTGTCCTTCCATTTTCGGGCGCTGAGTCGTATTGGCTACATCCTCAAGAACAAGAGGATGAATATTATAGATCTCACCAATACTGTGTATAATGTTTTCATCGTGCACCCCTGACACATTCAGCCATGTTACTGAAGGTGCATCCCTGTATGGAAGGCTGTCTGATACAGACTGTATATCCTTTTCACTAAAATCTGATTCGCTGTAATCAATAATATGCAGCTTAACAGGCTCCTTCCTTTCACGGCCGACATATCTTACAGTACCTGGCAATGCTGATGGCTTTCCATGCCTTGGAATAATCCCTGAAATACTGAAGCTTTTTAGAATTGATTTTTTCATTTGCCGGAAATTTGGTGATCATTATAAGATACAAGATTTACAACCTGCAGTCATATATGGTTGTAATGCAAATTAACCATAAAAGTATGAATTTATTGACAAGAATTGATCTGCCTCCGTACCTGAAAATATTGCGATTGAACATAAGTGGTGATTATATTGTTTTGCACCTTGAGGAACGCATGAATTGAATAATTTTTGCCCTTAATCAAAGGAAAGGAGGTTTACATGGACAAGTATCTCATTGAAGTACCTCATGAAGCAACCTACTCAGCGTGTGCCAACGCAGTGCGTGTTTTTATGGAAACCGGGTCTCACTTTCTCAGGAAGGCAGACTGGGGATGTCATGACGGAGAACATAAAGCATGGCTGACAGTGGAAGTTGAAAACAAGGAGGAGGCCAGGCAAATCGTACCTCCGATGTTCAGACCGGTCGCAAAAATCGTTAAGCTCCATAACTTTACAAGGTCTGAGATGGAGCAGATAGATAAATATCATTAATCCCGGCCTTGTAATTTAAACGCTGAATACCAAGCTGTTATGCGTATTATCCCAGGCAACTGAACGGTTTTCCCCGGCAGGCTTCCGTTCATCGTGCTTTTGTCCCACTCATGGGTATGGAAGGGTTATATGGTCATTTCTGATCCGGAGTCGGGAACCAAACGGCCTCCCGCTGGGAAACATTCCCCCCAAATGGTTCTCACAGCAAATTATTGTCTGACATTGCATTTGCCTGCCCAGAGAGAAGGGCCTGGTTTTTGTATGCCCTAAATCAAAATCCGTATCAGGCAGAAAATCGATGCTGAAATAGGGAGGTGAGTGGCTTAAGGATAAGGGGCTCGGAATTGAATCTGATAACTACTTCAGTAATAAGATATCTTTAACTTTTCTGACTTTCGGAAACAGATTTTCTGAACTATATTTGTATCAGATAAGCTTCAACATTCGATTTAATGAAACTCTACATTAAAAATATGGTTTGCATCCGGTGCAAAATGGTCGTTAAATCAGAGCTTGATAAACTGGGGTTGCATTACAGTAATGTTGATCTGGGTGAAGCTGAGATCATGGAGGACCTTTCCCCTGACGAGATGAGCCGTCTCGATACTGCACTCAGAAGTTTAGGCCTTGAACTGATGCAGGATAACAAAAGCATGCTCGTTGAGAAGATAAAAACAATTATAATTGAACTTGTACATTATTCTGAGGATCAGATAAAAATAAATCTTTCAGATTACCTTAGCGATAAGCTAAATCACAATTATTCTCACCTTTCTACCCTTTTTTCCGAAGTAAAAGGAAAAACAATCGAACAATTCTACCTTGAACACAAAGTTGAGAAGGTAAAAGAACTCCTCATATATGATGAGCTCACTCTTACAGAGATTGCCTACACAATGCATTACAGCAGCGTGGCTCATCTGTCGAACCAGTTTAAGAAAATGACCGGAATGACACCATCCCAGTTTAAAAATCTTAAAAACAGAAACCGGAACACCTTGTCGGAAATGTGAATTATGTAACTTTTTGGAATAGTTATGTAAGGCATCTGCTGCTGAAGGTTTGCATCTTTGCTCTGAATTTCTTATGGCTCTGAATAAAGGTTATGATTCAAACATCGAATTATGACATTTGCCGCTTTAACTGCGTGGCACTCTACCGCAATCCCAGCCATATCATTTCGCATTATTAAATAATTAATAGTTTATTTGAAGCTATATATCAAATACATGGTAAGCCAGCGATGCAAGATGCTGGTGAAAGATGAGCTTAAGAAGCTCGGGCTTCACTTTATCGTTGTTGATTTAGGGGAGGTGGATATTATGGAAGAGATAAATCCGGAGCAGCGTGAGCAGATAAGAGCATGCCTTGCTCGGATCAGGATTGGAACTCATGGATGACCGGAAAGCGGTTCTCATTGAAAGGATTAAGAATGCAATTATTGAAATGGTTCACTATAGGGAAGATCTGCTTAAAATGAATTTTTCAGATTATTTAAGCGAAAAATTAAACTATGATTATACTTATCTGGCAAACCTCTTCTCGGAAATTCAGGGAACCACGATTGAAAAATTCATCATCGCCCATAAAATAGAAAAAGTTAAGGAGCTGATAATATATGACGAGCTCAACCTGACTGAAATTGCATGGAAAATGCATTACAGCAGTGTTGCGCACCTGTCAAACCAGTTTAAGAAAATTACAGGTCTGACACCATCTCATTTCAAACAATTGAAGAATAGAAGGCGACAGGCGATTGAAGATCTCTAGACTGAAAATGAGATCATCGATTGCAACGTGAAATATTGTATAATAATAACACATCAGAAATTAGCATAATGGAAGCACTTAAGCGGCAGGAGTCGCGTTACGCCAGAAGTCTTATAGAAGCCAGCCTTGATCCTCTCTTTACGATCAGTCCCGATGGGAAAATTACAGATATAAACAATGCCTCTGTAAACATTACGGAATCGACACGTGAAAAGCTTATCGGTACCGATTTTTTCGAATATTTTACAGAACCTGATAAAGCCAGGGAAATTTACAAGAAGGTTTTCGCAGAGGGCTTTATAGCGGATTACCCGCTGACTATCTGCGATGGGAAGCTTACAGATGTCTTATTCAATGGTTCTGTATATAAAGATGAATACGGAAAAGTGATAGGAGTCGTAGTTGTAGCCAGGGATATTACAGATCATAACAGAATAGAAGCTGAACTGATTGAGGCTAAAGTACAGGCTGAACTGGCCACAATGGTTGCAGAGGAAGCAAAGTTAAAAGCTGAAAAAGCGGCAAAATTGGCTGAGGATGCAGTGAGATCAAAGCAACAGTTCCTGTCAAACATGAGCCATGAAATACGTACTCCGATGAATTCGATTATCGGGTTTACAAAAGTGCTGTTGAAAACTGAGTTGACGGAGAGACAAAAAGGATTCCTGACTGCAATCAAAATGAGCGGCGATGCACTTACAGTGCTTATAAATGACATTCTGGACCTGGCAAAGGTAGATGCCGGAAAAATGAACTTTGAACAAGTCCCTTTCAGACTGACAACTTCAATATCTACTATGATCCATGTCTTTGAAACTAAAATCATGGAAAAGAACTTAAGGCTGATAAGGAGATACGATGACAGGATTCCCAGGGTGATGATTGGTGATCCTGTACGTCTGCATCAGATTATTCTTAATCTTGTTAGCAATGCCATAAAGTTCACTTCAGAAGGGGAGATAACCGTAAGTGTTAGACTGTTGAGTGAAGATGATGATATGGTAAGAATTGAGTTTGTAGTAAAGGATACAGGGATAGGAATTGCAGAAGAAAAAATAGGACATATCTTCGAAAACTTCCAGCAGGCAACCAATGAAACATCGCGGTTGTATGGAGGAACCGGCCTGGGCCTGGCCATTGCAAAACAGCTTGTGGAAACTCAGGGAGGAACAATAAAAGTTAAAAGCAAGCTGCACGAGGGATCTACCTTTAGCTTTATACTTCCTTACAGGAAAACAAATGGAGACGCTGATTCAGATCTGGAGATCATTGAAATTGTCGATGAAGTAAAGAATATTAATGTCCTGGTGGTGGAGGATATTGCACTCAATCAGTTACTGATGAAAACAGTGCTCGACGATTTTGGATTTGAGAATGATGTTGCCACTAACGGGAAGGTAGCCATTAACATGCTGCAGGAAAAAACGTACGATATTGTTTTAATGGACCTGCAGATGCCTGAAATGAATGGGTTTGAAGCTGCAACATATATACGTTCCGTACTTAGATCCGAGATCCCCATTATAGCTTTGACAGCCGATGTAACAACGGCTGATCTGGAAAAATGCAAAGCAATGGGAATGAACGATTACATCTCAAAGCCAGTAAATGAAAGACTTTTGTACAAAAAGATAGGAGATCTGCTGAAGAAGCGGGCCAGCTCGCATGATACACATGTAACCACCGGGAGTTCAAAGATTGTCGATCTAACTTATCTGTACAAACGAACAAAGGCAAATCCGGAACTGATGATGGAGATGATAGCGCTTTACCTTGAACAGACTCCTACACTGGTAAGCAAAATGAAACAAAGTCTGTCCGACAGGGATTGGGTTTCCATGCACACATCAGCTCATAAGATGATCCCTTCATTCTCCATAATGGGTATTAACTCTGATTTTGAAGAAATTGCAAAAAAAATTCAGGAATATTCGGGTACCGGGGAACATCTTGATGATATCGGGGAACTGGTTTTGCAGATTGATAATGTATGTTCAAAGGCTTGCAGCGAGCTTAAAGGAGAGTATGACAAACTTAATAAGGCCGGTCGATGATAAATGAAAAGAAAATATTGCTCTTTCTTGTAGATGATGATACATTGTTTTTAAAATCTTTGCAGATTGAATTCACGCAGAACACAGAATCTGAAATTCAGACTTTTGCTTCAGGAGAGCTGTGTATTGAATCCCTTTCACAAAATCCGGATGTTATTATTCTGGATTACCATCTGAACAGTATCGACATAAATGCTATAAATGGCCTTGAGACTCTTGACCGGATTAAATCAATAAATCCGGAAATACCTGTAATTATGCTTTCCTCCCAGGACAAGATCGATGTGGCTGTAAATTGCATGAAGCACCAGGCTTTTGATTATATAGTAAAGAGCGAAACTGCATTTCTGCGTTTGCAAAGGACTATTACAACAATATTCCACTATCAGAAAATTGAAAAGGCACTTAGCTGGTATATGGAAAAGATGTAGTTCAGGAAGGTGTGAATCATGTAATTATTATCCCCAATTGTGTAATGCTTCCATGAACCAAAGAGCTCACCTTTGTATTGTGAAAATATATTCACAATTAATAGTTCACAAAATGAGGACAAATGAATACTCAATGAAAGACATTCGTAACGAATTCAGTCCGGATCCGGAAATGAATGCTGAAGCCCGTTTTGGAAATAAATACGGCAGCCGTCTGAAGAAGATAGTTCTTATAGCCAGTCTGGCTGGTGCTGCATTGTTATTTAATTCATGCACAGCCGGCTACGTTGCATCCGAACCTTCTTACATGCAATATGAGAGGCCAGGGCGCCCAAATGATTATGCTATCTGGATTTCAGGAGACTGGAGCTGGAACAGCAGATCACAAACCTATTACCAGAACAACGGATACTGGGATAATCCAAGGCCTGGAAAAACATATGTTTCGGGTCATTGGGATTCATCTCCCAGGGGCAAAAGCTGGTCCAAAGGTTACTGGCAGTCAGAGGGCAGCCAGAAAAACAAGAAAAATCGCAATCACAATCACGAACATAATGAGGGCTCTTATTGACCCTGAGCGATTCAGCACTGATTGCAATCATATTCAGGGGCAGATCTTAGTAAAGCTGCAATAATGAAAAATTAAAAATCGGAGAAATGAAAAAGATATTTTTATCTCTTGCAGTTGCTGCCTTCATTGGGGGATCTATTTCAACCAGATTAGCAAAGGCTCCTGACAAAAAATCAGTGAAAGCCAGGGAAAGGCTTGAAAGAAGAGTCACAGGATATGATTTTAAAATCACTTAGTATCTTATCAATATGGCAGTTAAGCCAACTCTCTCAAAAGCTGATGAAACATTCAGCTTTTCTTTTTTTATAAAAGCCCTTCCATACTCTTTCTTCGTTTATTATTTATTCAACCATATCATGAAAGATCCAGCTGAATCAAAAGACAAGCCAGGGAAGCCGGTTTTGAAACTGAAACCAAAATTTGCCCTGCTGAACAAGAATGATCTGTTGTCGGCGGAAGGGAAGCAGGAGGAGCTGCTTATAGGCTTCAGGCCAGGCTGGGGAAAACGAAGGAGGAGATATGCAAGATAATCTTTGATCTGTAAATAATAACAGCAAGATTAAGACTTGAACCTGGGAATACTTAATTTATCGAGTCTGAAGACAAAGCGGATCTTCTCCCTGAATGTTCCGGACACTGATTTCAGGTTGGCCGATCCAACAAGCGGGAAGTAAACTTCGAAAAAATCCCAGATCCCGGCCTTGAAGCCACTTTCAAAAAACAGCCTGGTCGCACCGCCATTGGTGCTGTTAAAATCACTCAGTGTCAAGTTGACATATGGCTTAACAGGTATCCTTGAAGCTTTGCCAGGCAAACTGCTGAAAATTGAGAGGGAACAAATCCACCTGCTGTAACCGAGGCTATCGCTTACAGAAGTTGTCAGCCCTCCTTCGGAGAGGGTCATCTGCCTCGACCAGAAAGTTGTCAGGTACCGGCTGAAACGGTCAGGATAAACGCCCTCGATACAGATATTGTTCAGGCCCGCTCCTCCCGCTTGCTGAAAAAGCATAAAAAGGATCAGAGAATCATTGTGAAGCATGATACCTGAGAATATCCTATATCCAGTCCGCTTTTCTTTCCATAATAGCTGTATCTGTAATTTAACCCGAGAGATGTTTTACTGTACGACTTTCCTGATTCAAGGGAAAAGGCCATGTTAAATGGATTGATTATACCGCTTCTGTCAAATGAATACCCGAATTGCAGGTATGACAGCATGGCTGCCGGTTTGAGGGATTCAACACTCTTAAGGTCTGAGGCGGAATAATAATATGCATATACCGTCTGGCTGATGTTATTTGTAAATCAGGTCGGATTTAAAAGGTCAGGTCCAATCCCAATTTCATTTTCTTATAGTTCTTATTCCCTGGAGCACCGAACCGGGATCCTTCAAGGGTGAAGGTTGCCAGTCTTATGAAATAATCGTAGGGAATCAGCATTGAATGAGATTTTCCCATAACCTGTAAACCCCTGTTTTCGGAATGAATAGAAAGGCATCACAAAATATTCAGTGGGTTTTGGGAGAAGTGTGCCATTATGCATTGCAACACCAAGCATGAAACCGTCCACACTATTCCAGTCGAAATGCGGGAAAAAATTCCAGATACCGCTTATCAGGGTCCTCTATTGTGTACAGGAACTGCAGCTGGAGAGGATCTGACCTGCGGAAAATTCCGGAGGTCCTGATATTATTATTCAAGCCTGTATAATTCTGTCATTTTGTGATCCGGATCTATTTTTATCCCGGAATAACTTCCTGTTGGTATACCGATCCATTTTTCCCCTTCAAAGCCATCTTCCCAATATTCAGTACCTACTGAGTCTCCCTTCATCCCGGCGATCAGCAGGGGAGAAATCAATTCGCCATTATTTTTTATAAGCAATCTCTGCTTATCAAGCCTGACTATTTTATAGTCGAGTCGTTTTGTTGTCCCCAGAAAGTCGTCAAAGAACCACGAAAGATCCTTTGATGTACCGGATTCAAATACTTTCCTGAGATCGTCCGGCATGGGATGCCTGTTTTTCCAGATGCGGTAATAATCGTGCATAATCGCATCGAACACTGAATCTCCCAGGTAGGCCCGCAAATAATTGAATCCAAGAGGTGCCTTATTATACAGTATAGTACCATAATTATCATAGCTGTATTGATAAGCCGGCAGATTTACAGGCTGTTCAAGGTTATTGCGGGCCGGAATAAGCCAGGCTATCTCCTGGATGCGCTGAACAGGCATTTTTTCAACCCGGAAAAACCTGGCAAGCTTCCTCTCCCCCAGCGATATTTCCCAAAGTTTCTTTTCGGGATATCTTAATTCCAGATATCTTGATTCATAGGCGCTTGCAGTGCTTTCGTCCATAAACGGGAATCTTCGTTCATTTGATCCAAGGGCGCTGTAAAACCAGCTATGACAAATTTCATGAGCCAGCACTTCATCCAGGAAGTAGTTTTTTTTTGCAAGCCCTATAACTGTAAGACCTGGATATTCCATTCCTGCGCCTGAATTAAGCACACTCTGCACTGCTGTATAGGTATTATAGGGATAATCCCCGATCCATTTTGAAAAAAAGAGGATAGCACTATCCGTATATGAGATTGAATTCTTCCAAAGCAGTGCTTCCTTGTCAGTAAACATAGTCCAGGTTGTCACTTCCCTTCCGGAGTCCGGGAAGCTTGACTTTACCCTTCATGACGTGGTATCTTTTGTCAGCAAACCATGCGAAATCATGTATCTGATGTCCGGTATACCTCAATGTCTTAAATTGTCCGGAGGATGGAGGAAATTCCTGCTTCACCGGCTCCTGTTGTTTTCATCCAGGCAGTATCTGCCGCAAGCAGATCCAGAAAAGCTATCTCCTCTTCATTCTGCAGGTCACCCGAGGCGCCGACAACATAATTGGCAGGCAAGGTGATGCTTACATCAAAGTCACCGAATTCGGAAAAAAACTCACCCTCGTCCATATACGGCATCTGGTGCCATCCTGACTTGTCATATACGGCAGGTTTGGGGTACCACTGTGAGATCTGATAGGATTCCCCGATATGACCTAACCTGGAAATTATCCCCATTGGGAATTTTTACATGAAAAGGAGTGGTTATACAGATCGTATCGCCAGGCTTAAGTGGTTTATTCAGAATTAGCTTGCATATGTCAGGAAATCCTTGCTTTGAGCCCAGGCGCCTGACGGCCGTCTACCCTGAAATCCAATGAATCCATAAAACCCCTTAATGCCGGATCATTGAAAAGCTTTCCCTTTCCGTCCCTGCTGAAGAGTTCCTTTGCCAATGCAGTTTTATTATTTGAATAACCATTTGGCCAGAGATGGAAATACAAAAAGCCCAATGTGTCGGGAGAATTGTTGATGTACTCAATTGACTCAAATCCATCCAATTCATGCTTAAGATCATTCAGCCTTACTGAAATGTTATTGTTTACCTCCTGCTGGAAATAATTCTGCGACAAGACCAAAATATCCGGACAGAAGATGCACAGGCATCCAAGGAAAATTTGCCTGAGCACATATTTATGCCTCAAAGATTTCAATCCTGGCCCGAATAAACTTTTCATCCATAAAAGATAGAGAATCCGGCTGATAAGTCCAAATTTCAGAGCTCTTGCCAGACGGAATAAATAAAAGGGGTCAGCTATGATACTTTACTTTTATAAAGAGCCGGTCGCAATGCCAGTGAAGCCTCAGCCGGAGCTGTTGCGCCAAGTATATGATAATTTTCAAGACTCAGCAAAAGAGACATTTCTCCCTTTTTTTCATTTTCATTCAGAAGACTGATTAAAACATGATGAGCACCCTCATTTGTTATTATTGAGTTGTTTCCGTCCCTGACCGACTTTAGCAGCGGTCTTATGCTTCGCCTTCCGATTTTAATAAGACCTTCTGCAGCAATCCATCTGATATCAAATTCAATATCATCAAGCAGTTTTATTAGAACAGGGATCGATTTTCTTTCGCCGATAAGCTCAATGATTTTGGCTGCCTCCTTACGGATCAGAAAATCACCTGACTTTATTAGCTTATTCATCTGCGGGAGGATCTTCTTTCCCATTTTTACCAGAGTCTTTCTCGAGCTAAGTTTCTTATGGACATTTTTAACATCAAGTGATTCTTTGATAAGATTTATAAGATAGCCCGGACAATCCATAAGGATTTTATCTATTTCCGGATTTTCATTTTTTTTCATAATATGAGAATATTCAAGCGGCACAAACCCACTTTACGGGCACAAATCTCGCCTGCTTTTTCAAAATATCCGTTACAATATTCCAATAAAATATTACATCATTCTCAGATCTACAGGCAGACAAAAAGCATCCATATGTGAAATATGTAACTTATTCAGCAAATAATGTAACAGTCATTGCAGGAAGTGATCTGATCTTTGTACTGATATTTTGAAGGCCGTATATAAGCAATCAGACAATGAAAAATCGGGGTGACGGAAATCGGGTGCAGATGGAAACAACTGGAAAGCTGAGACACAAATCCGTCATCCTTTCAAGGGGGGATTTATCGCTGGTTAAAGGCAGGCATTCTGATTAAGTCAGCAGAATTCATCCAATCCCTGTAAATCGTAAAGAATCAATAGTAAAGCTTATATACGACTTTCCGTTCAAAGCAAGAGAATATGTTGAAAACAGTTAATTTAAAATCAGACAAAATGAAAAAGATTACTTTTTGTGTAATGGCAGTATTCCTGTCATTGACATTCCTTCCGGTTCAATTAAATGCTTCCGGATCAAAGCCGGCAACTTCAGTGGTTGATCCTAAGCCTGCAGTACCTGCAGAAGTAAAAACCATGGAATTAAGGTTAGATGAAATCAGTGCTATGGATAAGTCAAACATGAAGGCCTCGGAGAAGAGAAACTTGCGCAAGGAGGTAAAATCAATAAACCACAAGCTCAGGACAGTCAGCGGATGGTGTATATCTTTCAGTAGGAGCCATCATTCTTATCGTAGTGTTACTTATTGTTTTACTGTGATCAATTAAAAATTAAATGTCATGGGAAATCTACTTTATATTCTTGCAGTAATCCTCATTATAGCATGGGCCATCGGATTCATAGGCTACAGTGCGGGAGGACTTATACATGTACTTCTTGTTATTGCAGTTATTGCAATAATAGTGAGAGTTATACAGGGACGGAGAGTCCTGTAGGTCATCGCCGGTACTAATATCTAAAAAACATAATTATGAGTTCAGGAAAAGTTTTATTGGGAGTCCTGGCTGGCGCTGCAGCAGGAGCCATGCTGGGAATTTTATTTGCTCCCGACAAGGGTTGGAATACAAGGAAAAGGATTGTTAACAAGGCAGATGCCTTTGCTGAAGAGCTGAAAGATAAATTCAGCGAATTTCTTGAAACTGTCTCAGAAAGAATTGAGGAAGCTAAAGGTGAAGTTTCCGATTTTGCGGAAAAGGCAGATGCTACTCTGAGGAACCGGAAAAAAGGGGTCGGAACTGAAACAACTTAAGGTCGTTGCAACTCAGATTGAATCATCCGGGATCGGATGGCTAAAATATAGATAAAAATGGAGACAATAAATGTCAGCCCGGTTATCGTTACAGATGAGAAGTCCGTCAGTTTGCCTTTGCTCAGTTACGAACTGCCTGCTTTAATTGAGAAGTTAAAGCTCAGCAGAAGCTGGGCAAAAGGCGAACTTAAGAATATGATTCTTTTAAACGGCCCTAAAAAGCAGGTGCTGCTTACGGCTCTCCATGAAAGAACAGAGATAGATTCCTGCCAGGCAAATGAATCAGTATCGTACGACATTTTGCAGGGGAAACTTCTATTCCGTACTTTAAAGGAATCTTTAATCCTTAGCGAAGGTCAGATGGTTACGCTCCATGAAAAGGTGTTTTATAGCCTTACAGCAATTGAAGAGACTGTGTTTCTTCTGACAATTTCGAAATGACCTCCCTGAACAGAGTATGGGCCGCTTTCCCGCGTAATTTAATTTTAATGTACTGAAGAGATGGAAGAAAATGCAGATGTGCTTGAATCGTTGATCGAGAGAGCCAGTGACTATGGTAAAACCAGCTATGAGCTCGTAAAACTCAAGGCTCTGGATAAAGCCTGCGACACGGTTTCTTCCTTTGTGCCTAATTCAATTGTATTTGTTCTAATCGCATCATTCCTGATCTTCCTTAATCTGGGATTGGCTTTATGGCTGGGAGAGACTGCTTGGAAAAATATTTTATGGATTTTTCCTTGTAGCTGCCTTTTATGTTATATCCGGAATTACAGTTCATTTCCTTATGCATAACTGGCTTAAGAGGATTACAGGCAATTATTACATTAAAAGTATGCTTAAATAGGATAAAATGCAGAATATTTCATCCACACTCGAACTTAAAAGATGCGATTATATTACTGGAAGCAGACCAGGCAGTTAAGGGAAAGCTACTGAAAGAACAATTCTTCATTACCTATGAAACCCTAAAGCCTGTTAATCTTATTGAACATGCACTTGCATGACATATCTACATCTCCATATCTGATGGACAATATTTTCAGCACGGCAATGGGCATTGCCTCAGGATTTCTTACAAACAAAATATTCGTTGGAACATCAGGAAACATTATCAGAAAGCTTATGGGCACCCTGTTGCAGTTCAGTGTTACAAATGTTGTAGCCCAGAATCCCTCTATCTGTTAAATCATTAGGTGAAATTATCATCCATTTTCTACTTCGCAAAAAGGGACAAATTCCAGTAAGCAGTGACATCTGAAAAATTGAAATTGCCATTTTACCTGAAGACTACCGTTCTTCTGGTGGGCTTGATTGCCCTTGTGACGATATTGTATATAGGCAAAAGCATTATTATTCCGATAGTTTTTGCAATCATTATTGCAATTGTGCTCCATCCTCTGGTAAACTTTCTTGTACGGTTACGGATAAACAGGGTCGTCGCCATCACAATTTCATTATTCCTGACCCTTCTTGTCATATTGGCCTTCAGTTCCCTGATATTTTCGCAGGTCAACCGGTTAAGTGAATCCTGGCCAGCCATGGTCGACAAATTTTCTGCAATAATCAATCAAGCCATCAATGATGGAGCAGAGTATTTTAATAAGGACCCGCAAAAGATCCATGCCTGGATTACAAAAACCCTGAATGAACTCATCAACATGAGCACTGCTGCCCTCGGCCAGACACTTGTTATTGTCGGCAGCGGGTTAGTTGTTTTGTTCCTGCTTCCGGTATACATCTTTTTATTGCTATTTTATCAGCCCATTTTAATCGAGTTTATCCGCAGACTTTTCAGTGACAGCAACCAGAGTCAGGTAAGGTCTATTGTTTCTCAAACAAAGACGGTTATCCAACGATATCTTTCAGGACTGATTATTGAGGCTGTTATTATAGCAATCCTCGATACATCTGCCCTGCTTATCATTGGAATTGAATATGCCCTCATCATTGGCGTTATTGGGAGCATTGCTCAATATCATTCCATATATTGGAGGACTGGTGGCAGTAGCAATTCCGGTGATTGTAGCCCTGGTCACCAAATCCTCCGTCATGGCTGCCGTATATGTTGTGCTTGCATATTATTTCATACAACTGGTTGACAATAATTACATTGTCCCTAAAATAGTTGCCTCCAAAGTAAAAATAAATGCCCTTTTTTCAATTATAGCTATAATAGCAGGCAATGCCATATGGGGCATTACGGGTATGTTTCTCTCCATACCGCTTCTGGCTATTATCAAGCTTATCTGTGATCATATAGAGCCCTTAAAACCCCTGGGATTTTTATTGGGCGACACAATGCCGCCGATTATTGAAATAAAGAAGATCATAAAAAAAATAAAGATTTAACAATAGAAGCAAAAACTGCTGTCAGGGCTGTGCCTTGGAAATGTTTGCGCCTTAAAGTTCTGCCATTCGCTATTTGATCTGTGAGTTAAGCTTTACCTCTGCCACATGTTCCTGTCTGTCGTTAACCAGACGGATATATTTGGACTCGCTTTCAACCCCATCAACTTTTATAGAAAGTTTAGTATAGCCTTCAATCAGCTGAATTACTGTAATCCGGTATATTGTTTCCCTGAATCTGTAATGAATTTTATATGAAACCCAATCGGACAGGAATGCATGGCTCAATAAATAATTTATCTGTTTCAAGTCTTAGTCCAAGCAACGATTCCACAATAAGACGATACATCCAGCCGGCAGATCCGGTATACCAGGTCCATCCACCTCTGCCAGTATGCGGAGCCAGGGCATAGACATCAGCTGCAATTACATATGGTTCAACTTTATATCTGGCAACTTCCTCAGGAGTATCTGGCATGATTGATCGGATTTATCATCCTTAAAATCTCCCATGCATTTTTACTGTCTCCCAGTTTTGAAAATGCCATTGCCGCCCATATTGCTGCATGGGTATACTGACCTCCATTCTCCCTTACTCCGGGAACGTATCCCTTGATATAACCGGGATTCAAATCTGATTTATCAAAAGGAGGATCTAGCAATTGAACCAGAGAATCTCTCTGTCCTTACAAGTCTTTTATACACTGATTCCATGGCCATCGCTGACCGTTCCTTGCCTGCCGCTCCTGAAAGCACTGACCAGCTTTGAGAGATGGAATCTATCTTGCATTCTTCATTGGCTGACGATCCAAGTGGCAAGCCATTGTCAAAATATGCACGCCGGTACCATTCCCCGTCCCATCCGTTCTTTTCAATATTCTTCTGCAATTTTTTTGCATCATTCCTGCAGATTTCAACAAATTCAATGTCGGCTCTTGCCTGTGCAACTGAGGCAAATTGATTGAGAACATCAAAAAGAAAAAAGCCAAGCCAGACACTTTCTCCTTTTCCCTGGTTCCCTACCATATTCATACCGTCATTCCAGTCGCATGTACCAATGAGCGGAAGCCCATGCTCACCAAATCTAAGCCCGTGCAGAATAGAGCGTTTACAATGTTCATATAATGTGCCTTTTTCTTCCGACGTGCCTGGAAGGTCATAATATGAATCATCTTCCGGGTTTACCGGGCGTCCTTCCAGAAAATGAATCGATTCATCCAGTATTCCGGTATCTCCTGTAGCTAGTACATAACGGCATGTGGCCAATGGTAACCAGAGGTAATCATCCGAGCAATGAGTACGAACCCCCCTTCCTAAAGGCGGATGCCACCAGTGCTGTACATCTCCTTCATGAAATTGACGGCTTGCAAAAAGTATAAGATGCTCGCGCAGAATATTTGGTTTAGCATGAATTAAAGCCATGACATCCTGCAACTGGTCACGGAAACCATATGCTCCACCTGACTGATAATATCCGCTGCGTGCCCATACACGGCATGCCAGTGTTTGATATAAAAGCCATCCATTTGTAAGAACATTCAGAGAAGGATCGGGCGTCTCTATCTGCACTGCACCGAGAGTCTGGCTCCAGAATTGCCAGACTTCTTCCAGTGCGGAGTATGCGGCAGCCTGACCCGCGAAAACGGCGTATAATGTTATTGGCATCTTCCATATTGCGGCCTGAACCAAGCCTGAATACTATTTCGTGTCCCTGTCCTGCAGCAAGTTCAAAATTGACCTGAATGGCGGCACAAGGATCAAGAGCGGCCCCCTTTTTCCCGGAAAGCTTCGAACGTCTCAGTGCAGCCGGATTTTTCAATGACCCATTTCGTCCTAGAAATTCTTTCCGGTCGCAGGTTAATGAGTTTATCGGATCGTCTGTCTGAAGAAATGCAACCCGCTCAGCAAACTCCTGATTATATGGATTTGCTGCATATATGACACTACCGCTTAAATCGACAGCTGGTATTTATATGCATGAGCAGTTTTATGACGCAAATCACCCAATACCCATTCCACATAGCTGGTAGCTGATAGTTTGCATGATCGCCCCGTTTCGTTCCTTACTTTTAATACCGAAAACTTTACCGGGCATCTGTGGCAACATAAACCCAAAGCTCTGTAACAATCCCTCCTTCGTTGTGCTCGAATACGCTATAACCGAATCCATGTCTGCTCAGGTATAGTTTTGATTCACTGTCGGTCAGGGGAGCAGGAGACCAGAAGTGACCTGTCTCTTCGTCACGGATATACATAGCTTCCCCGCTTGTATCGGTTACAGGATCATTATTCCAGGGAGTGAGACGATACTCATGGGCATTTTCAGCCCAGGTATATGCCATCCCATTCTCTGATATGACAGTACCGAATCCGAGGATTAGCCAGAACATTTACCCATGGTGCCGGTGTAATTATCTGTCCTTCGATGTTGTAATAACATATTCCCGTCCGTCCGCAGTAAATCCTCCTATGCCATTATAGAAGATCAGATCCTGCCTGTGGCAATACTTCTTCCTGATGAGGATTGGGCTTGTATGTGCGTGTAGGATTAAAATTCGCGACACGCAATTCACCGTAACCGCGCCGGTTGATCTGATCTATCAAGGGACCCCGCTTATCGCTTATGATAGCTCGTGCAACAGTCTGGAAAAGGATCCGGTCTTCGTTTGAAATCTGGTCTGCAGAACGGACAAAAATTCCTCCCGGCCTGTCAATGACATTGGCTTCAATTCCGGCAGCAATTAACCCAATAATCTGGTCCTGCAGCAACTGACGGTAACCTGCACGATCTTCATTCCAGATTACGAGATCGACGGCCAATCCTTTTAACCTCCAGTAAGCATGAGCCTGAACAAGCTGACGCACCAGGTCAATATTGGCCGGGTCTTCGATTTGCAAAAGTACTATCGGCAAATCACCTGAAATGGAATAACCCCATAGTCCCGATTGTCCTCGCCGGTTTTTTATTAAAATTCCGGGCTCGGCGCGCAGTGATGAATTGGCATAAATTATAGAACTGGCAAGCCGGCCATATAACTGCGCATCCGATTCGGTCGCATTAATCTGTCTTAAAACTACCTGGCTGTGTGTCCATGCAAGTTCAAAAACACGGTTTGCCATCTGTTTATCCTGGTACTTTTCAACAAGATTTAATGCTCCTTCACGGGTTGTCACTTATTCCGGTAACTATATCAATTGTAGCTGATCCTTCGCGTTCTAGCACTATCTGATACTGAATTGCAACAATCGGATCGAGCACTGAACCCTGGCTCCCGGAGAGCGATTTTCCTGTTTTCATAGCATATGGCGAGGCAACAGTATTTCCCCGGCCAATGAATTCAAGCCGGTCAGTTTCATATGTAATATTCCTTATTTCTGCCCCGTGAACCGCCATCAGATGAAACATCCATGGCGAGTGTTCACCTACTGACCTGGGCCTGCGGTGCAGAGGATTGCCTGACGCTGACTTGATAATTTCTGACTGAACAAAGAGATTGCTGAATGCAGGATGTGCCAGATCAGATCCATCCGGAGCCAGCACAACTTCCGCATAGCTTGTAATATCAATAATCCTGTTGGTTCTTGAACGGTTTGTCAGCTGGACCCTTCTCAGTTCAATGTCGTCTTCAGGGGAGACAACAATTTCAGTGTGTGTGTCGATATCAAAATCCCGCCGGCGAAATTCTGCACTTCCTTTTGAAAATATTGCTTCATATTTCTCCGGCTGCTGAAGTGTAGGTTGGTATGTAGCTGACCAGTAATTCCCATTCTCGGCATCACGAATATAACAAAATGTTCCCCAATTGTCCAGAGTGCTGTCTTCACGCCATCGTGTCACGGCAATATCCTTCCAATGACTGTATCCACCGCCGGCATTTGTAATTATTACCCTGTAACGGTCGCCGTTTGATAATAAACTGACTTCAGGGAATGGGGTATCAGGAGTTTTGTAAAGACTGATGGGCATCTCCTGGCTACTGACTGAGGGTCGGAGATTTGTAACACCGGAAGTATGCGAAAAGAATGCCGTAGCCCTGGGGATCCTTTCCTGAAGCAGCAATAAGGTTGCCTGGAATAATGGGAATGACTCAAACCTTTTTTGCATGGGACGATCCAATAAAACATATGACAAGGAGAGAAAACTCATCCCTTCGTGATGCGCCATGAATGACCTTACAACAGCGTTTGACTGCCCCCGCTGCAATCGCGCCGGAGTATAATCTATAGCCTCATAAAAACCAAATTCTCCCATATAACCTTCATCATCAAGATGTTCAAGATTAAGACATGCCTCTTCAGGCATTACCATCAGTGCCAGGGCTGATGCATAGGGCGCAATTACAAGATCTTCAGAAAGTCCTCTTTTAAATCCAAGCCCGGGTACACCAAATGCGCGGTACTGATAGTTTTGGTGAATATCTACGCTGTTGTATCCTGATTCCGAAATTCCCCATGGAACACCTCTGTGCCTGCCATATTCAATTTGCCTGTAACTGCAGTTTTACAGGTCTGATAAAGCAAGCTGTTTTCGTATGAGGGCATAACTATAAGAGGCATAAGGTATTCGAACATTGAGCCACTCCATGAAAGCAGAATTGGTTCCCCATCGATTGTTGTAAGCAGACGCCCGAGTGCAAACCAGCTTTCCTGGGGTACCTTATCGCTGGGAGATGGCGACAAAGCTTGATAATCTTGCCTCTGAAGCCAGTAAGTCGTAATAGCTTGAGTCGCATCGCCGGTCTTCCACATTATATCCGACACTCTGCAAATGGCGGGTACTGTCGTAAAGAAATCCATATTCAATGTTTGTAAATTCACCTGATCGCCTTGCAAGCGATTCAATCAGCTCAATTCTTTCCTTTGCACGCGAAACAGCAGTACCCAGAAGAGCCCTGAGTTCAGGGATTATTTCGACATTGTCCGGACCGGGCTCAGCAGAAAAGAGTTCATCAATATCTGTCCCGGCTATTTCGCTAAAAGTCGGAATAGCATTAAGCACAGGATAGCTGATTGTTATCAAAGGAAAACCTGGAATGCAATATCCATGGAGCCAGGCAGACCAGTTCATCGCAGGCGCGCCTGCATTGCCCCGACAGGTTTTCGGCCCATACAATGTATTTATCATCAGCGTTGACGGCGGATGCATTCTACGATTCCGGCAGAGCTTAGTGCAAGCGCGTTAATAGATTTATACAAGCTATCAAGGGTATGCGGCGGTTCGTTAAGAATTGTTTGCAATAACTTACGGAATCCTGATATTTCGTCAGGTATCGATTTTGACGCTTGTTCTGAAAGGATTTGGAGCGTATCAGAAATTCCTTCAAAAAGCCTTGGCCCATTAATATATTGATCAGGCAGAGCCAGTAATCCCTGGTTGAAAGTCAGCAGATGACCGGCAAGGTTCCCGCTGTCAACCGATGAAATATAAAGCGGATTCAGTGGTTTCAATGACTGGGTATCATACCAGTTGAAAAAATGGCCCTGAAATTTTTCCATCGAATCCATCGTGCTGATGGCTTTCGACGTTCGTTCAAGAAGCTCACCGGTTGAAATATATCCGAAATCATAGGCTGTAAGATTTGCAAGAAGCGAAAGACCCATATTTGTAGGCGAGGTACGGTGCGCTATAACTGATATGGGATGCTCCTGATAGTTATCGGGAGGTAACCAGTTATCATCCGGTCCGACAAACGTTTCAAAAAATGACCATGTCTTACGCGATAACTTTCTGAGAAAGAGATATTGGTTATCGGTAAGTTTTGCTTTAACAGGTTCGATAGGCCTGCTTATCCACGATGCGATCAGTGGAAAAACAAACCATAATCCAATAATTGGCCATACGATTAAAAAGGTTTTAGGATATAGCAGCAAGAGGGTTATTGAGGTGAAAAAGGAAATAAAGGGGGATATCCACATCGTCCGGAATGAATCAATCATTCCAGGCTTCCTGTGGCGTTTATCTGTCACTCCGGGATTCCACTCCAGCAAGCGTTTTTTTGAGATAATCAATCTCCAGCATGTCCGCAAAAGGGCGACCAGACTATAATAAGCTTCATATGGAAGGCTTATAAAAAAAAATGAAGACTGGGATAATTGCCTGAGCGATGATTGAAGAGCCTCTTCCAGGTGCTGTCGCATGAAAATTTCCTCTGGCTTTTGAAATACATGTACAAGCGATGTGACCAATGAAGGAACAAATATTATTCCGATCACAACAAGAGTCCAGAACCAGGAAGATGCCAAAACAGTCCAGCCCAGCAACAGAAGTAACATCAGTGCGAACGGGATAAGACTGCGTCTGAGATTATCCAGAATTTTCCACCTTGAAAAAAGAGACAAAGGATTTTTCCTGGAATTGTTGTTTATACGGGGCAATACAGGCAAGAGCCAGGGTATCAGTTGCCAGTCGCCCCTTATCCATCGCGACCGGCGGGCCACATCCGTACTGTACCGGGATGGATATTCTTCAAATAAAAGGACATCGCTCAACAATCCTGACCTTGTATAACAGCCTTCCAGAAGGTCATGGCTCAGGATTCTGTTTTCCGGCAGCCGGTCCTTAAGTGTTTGATCAAATAAATCAATATCATAAATTCCTTTCCCGATAAAAGATCCCTCTCCAAAAAGATCCTGGTAAACATCGGATATTGTACGGGTATATGGATCTATTCCGGGCTCACTTCCAAACAATTTTGCATATCCCGACCTGTTGGTGCCGGGTAAGCTCACAGCAACCCTGGGTTGAAGAATTGTGTATCCATCGGTCACCCGCTGTTTTTCAGCATCATATTTTGGTTTGTTAAGAGGATGCGCCATAGCCCCCACCATCTGGCTGGCTGAATCCCGGGGCAACTGGGTATCGGTATCCAGAGTAATGATATACTTTATTTTTCTCAGTACTTCAGTCTTGCCAACTATCTCTGAAAATAAATTTTCCGGGCCACCGCGCAGAAGAGAATTCAGATCTGATAGTTTTCCACGCTTCCTCTCATAACCCATCCAGACCCTGTCAGCTGGATTCCACTTTCGTGACCTGTGGAAAAGAAAAAATGTATCCTTATTTTCTCCCGGATATTTTTCATTCAGATCCATGATTTTCTTGCCAACCAGCTTTACAAGGGTGTCATCCTCCTCCAGATTTTCCTGTGCCGCATCCTGAAAGTCAGTCAGTAATCCGAAATGAAGGTTCTCGTCCTGATTTGCCAGAAACCTTACCTCCAGGGCTTCTGCCAGATCTTCAATATTCTGTTCATTAATAATCATCGCTGGAACTACGACAAGTGTTCTTGATTCCGGGGGTATCCCTTTGGAGTAATCAAGCCGCGGCAATAGATCCGGCTTCACAAAAAGTGTGGCCAGCCAGTTAACAAGAGCCATTGAAAGATAGCTTGTGCACAAGGTCAGCAATAAGCCAAGGGCCCAGAGATGCCAGCCTCCAATTCCATCATTGTGAGCTTTTTCCAGCAGGCTCCATGTAAAGATTACTATAAATGAAATTATTGAAGCCAGGTAAAAAAAGAAGGGTGCCCGGGAAATAGTATTTCTGCAAACCGATGATAAAGTATTTTTGAATTTAATAAGATGCTCAAGCTGAGACAAACCCTTGCCAATAAGGTAAAATCCGATATGTGCCGTTCGGTCGCCGGGTCCATGTAATTCGGCTCCTCTTTTTGAGAGTTCTATTGTTTTACGTGCTACTTCAATTTCAGAAAAGCCGCTTTTTTTTGCCATCTTTTCTATCACATGACGATAATTGTCACGGGTTCTGAAGTCCATTTTAATGAATGCCCCTGCCGGGTCCTGGTTCAGAACTTTTTCAACATGGCTCATCGATTCAACAAATTCGCGCCAGTCGAGGGAGCCAAGTAATCGCAGGCTGCCAATACTGTTGCTGATGGAGACCTGATCAGCAGCCTGTTGCTGATTTCCATACTGAATAAGCTGGACTATTGTCTGGTTTGATTCTGAAAGTCTTTGTTCGATCCAGGTCAGTGGGAATGCCAATGCCGGACTTTGCCCCTGCAGCCTGCGGACAAATTCTGAAACAAAGGGTGTTGACATAGGGGGATTGGACCTTGCCATATCGGCGATTATGAGAATCAGGCTTTTCGGATCCTTTTCAGCTGTTTCCATCATCCTGTCGGCCCATGAGCCGGCAAGATCCCTGTCGATTCTGCCAGCGGCGACCCTGAACGCAATGCGTCTGAGATTCTCAATAAGTGCTAACCGGAGCATTATTGGAATAGCCCATAATTCACCCAGCTTTAAAGTTGTAATTGTTTGATATGCCGTAACAAAACGGCGCAGGCTTTCCGGATCAATATGACCCTCTCCATGAGATATTATTTCTTTTGCAATATCATAAACACGGGGCAGTCCCTCTGACGGGCCATTAAGTAATCGGGGTAATTCTTTGCTATAACCCCGGGGAAGATGTTTCCTTCCGGTACGGATCTGCTCCTCAATTAAATAAAAATTATCAAGAAGCCATTCTCCGGCAGGTGTAATCTGACGATTGGCCTTCACAGCTTCTGATACAAGGTCATACACTTCCAGCAGTATGTTTCATTTTCAGCAAGTCGCGAGAGCAGTTGCTGGTCGCGGGAAATTCTGGAGCCCAGTTGATGCAAACCAGCCAGTGATACGCCATGCTCATCCATTTGTTCAGCATTATATAATTCCGAACTGAGCGGGGGTTCTCCATCATTGTATTTTTGTGCAATGCCATTTTCCCATAGCTGAGATTTCAGGCGATGCAGCGAATCGTTAATTATATTGGTACCTATCTTCATTCCTTGATTTACATCGTTTTTACTAGTAGCATCAATTTTATCTATATATGCTGAGATAAGTGTTATATAACTTTAGTAAGAAGTTACATAATTATCATACTGTCTCACCGGTGTGACACGACTGATTTTTTTCAGGTGACAGCTCCCTTTTTGGTCATTTTCAGCTTAAATGACTGAAAATGACCTAAGAAGAAGGAATTATACAAAATTATCCGATAATTATGTAACAGATGTCAGCGTATTGATAATCAAATTTGTACGGTTGAATTTAACCACAAGATTTATTTGAATATATAACTTCATTTCTATATCACTTTCAGAAAATTAATACTGTGAACTTAAAATGATTGTTAATCTAACAGGATTTAAATGAAAAGGATTAAAAGTAATATGGATAAGACTCTTTTAAGAAATAACTTTCTTAAAAGTATTTTGTATACAAGCAAATATCTTCAGATTGCATTATTGCACTTAAAGCCCGGAGCACAGATCAGCCTGTCAACCCATGAGAACATGGATCAGTTTTTTGGTTTCAAGGGAGGAAAGGGCAAGTGCATTATTGAAGGCAATGAATACAGTGTGGAAAATGGCGATGCCATTATTATACCTGCAGCGGCAAGGGAAGAGGTCATTAAATTCGATTGTCACAAAAAAATCGATGGCGTAAATGACCTCTTCAGCCTCAATCGAAGGAATTCCGAAAAGCAAAAACCCAAAAATGTTCTTAAAAGAATAAGCTGATCTTAAAAGTCAGCCAATTAACTGTTGATTGCTGAATCAGGACAGAGATTCGGTAGAATCCCGGTGCAGCAAAGTCGCACTGCCACTCACGTCATATCCGGGAGCTCAGGGGCCAATGTGTGAATATTGCAAGTTAATTGGGAAGTTGTGTAACACTTAATATTCAGATGGTTCGCAACTTTGCCTTATTAAATTTCACATAACTGTATTAATATGAAAAATGCATTTACCCCTCTCCCGTTCCTGCTCCTGGTTTCCGGTATGTTATTGATTTCATGCGGATCCGGCAAAAAGCTTACGAGTTCAGAGGCTAAGGTTGACAAGCTCCAGGAAGAGAGCATCAGGGCACATAACCAGTTAAACAGTTGCAACACCCGGGTTACTGGCTTAAATGAAGCTATGATATCTTTACAGGATGAGTATGACTCGGTTAAAAATGATCTGGGGGAACTTTCAGCTGCTTCAAAAATGACAATAGCCTACCAGGCAAAAAGACTAAAAAATCTTCAGGGAATGATCCAGTCTCAAAATGAGATAATGGCAAATTTGAAAGCTTCAATAACTGAGGCCTTGATAAATTATAATACAGATGAGCTCTATGTTTATGTCAGGGATGGAAAGGTTTATGTATCTCTCGAAGAAAAACTGCTCTTCAAATCCGGCAGTGATGTTGTTGACTCAAAAGGTCTGGAAGCGTTGAAATCACTGTCAAAAGTGTTGAATACAACAACTGATATAAATGTTATGGTTGAAGGCCATACCGATAATGTACCTATAAAAACAAAATCATTCCGGGATAACTGGGATCTGAGCACCGCGAGGGCTACTTCAATTTTACGCATTCTGACAAAAGACGACGGCTTTGACCAGAATCGAATAACAGCATCAGGCAGGGGTGAATTTCACCCGGTTAAGACCAATGATACCGCTGAAGGCCGGGCAGGCAACCGCAGAACCGAAATCATATTATCTCCCGACCTGAATGGGATCTATAAACTGTTATACCCTCAGGATTTGACCGTTCCACTGACATATAATAAATAGATCAGGGATTACATTGAATAAAATGGATGGGATTATATAATGAGCCCCATCGGGAATTTCAGAAATCCAAATTCATACAGCTATGAAAACACATAATAAAATGCTGGCAATACTTATTCTTTTGGCAATAGCCTTTATTATTAATATAAAAAAGGTCTCGGCTCAGCAAAACAACGTCAGCTTTCAGGTTTTCTATGACCAGCTTAGTCCATATGGCCAGTGGGTCGACAATCCCGATTATGGGTATGTATGGATGCCTGATGCAGGTCCCGATTTCGTTCCATATTCATCAGGAGGCAGATGGATAATGTCTGATTATGGATGGACGTGGTATTCATCCTATGATTGGGGATGGGCACCCTTTCATTATGGTCGCTGGGGTTATGATAGCTATTACGGATGGTTTTGGGTCCCTGGTGGGGAATGGGGTCCTGCATGGGTAAACTGGAGAAGCTCGGAAGGATATTATGGCTGGGCTCCAATGGAGCCTGGCGTGACCATCAGCTTTGCCCTTGGCATGAACTACAACAGGAACGACGATCACTGGATATTCATTAGGGACAGGTATATAGGAAGTTCCGATATGAACAGGTATTATGCCAATTCCGGAGATCACGACAGGATAATCAGGAACTCAAGGATTATTACAAATACGTACTCTGATAACAGGAAGCATCTTACATATGTCTCCGGACCAGCCAGAGAGGATGTTCAAAGAATTACAGGTGTGAAGGTAAGAGCTGTTGGAATTAAGGAAAGCAATAAGCCTGGGCAGGATATGAGCAATGGCCAGTTACATTTCTACAGGCCACAGGTGTCAAGGAACAGTGATCCGGAGCATAGATCTGCACCCTCTAAAATAGCCAGACGAGGCGAAGCTGAACAAGCTCCGTCAGGGGGCGAAATCAATCTGCACCGAAATGCTGCCCCTCCTGCCGATAACAGGGGGCGTCAACCCGACAGGGTAGTGCCGGCCCGAAACACTCCCAACTTCAACAACACATACAAGATTAACGATGCTGTCAATAAGTCAAATAGCAACAATGGCAACAATGGCAACAATACCAACAATAGCGTCAAAACCAACAATTTCAAAAATAATGTCAGAAGAAACAATGGGAATCCCGGTCCCGGCACAAAGGCAAAAACTCAGCAGGATGCAAGTCAGTCGGATAAAACCGTAACTGAGAAGAGATCCAGCCCTTCAAGCCAACCGGATAAGAACGGAAGGCAGAGTCAAAGGAAATCAAGATCAGACAAGAATAAAAAGTAGCCTGCATCAGGGAATATTGTAACTTTTACCAAAAATTTTGTAACTTTTCAGGATGGAGCCGACTTTATATTTATCGGTTGAAATTGCTTTTATGATACCAGTAATTAACCGATTCATTTCCCTTAGTCTTCACAGGGCGGTAACTTTAGCCTTCGGGTCAGGGGTGAAAAGCTGATATGATTAATTTATGCAGGAAAAATCCGGGAAACATAAATCGACAATACCTTCGAAAGGAAAAGCGGGAGATCTGGAGATCAATTATTTCCCTATTGTCGCGATAGGCGCCTCAGCAGGAGGACTGGAGGCTTTAGAGCAATTTCTGAGCAATGTTCCTGAAAAATGCGGTATGGCATTTGTTGTAATTCAGCATCTTGATCCCACGCAAAAAGGGATGTTGCCTGAGTTGCTCCAGAGGGTAACCAAAATGGAAGTTATACAGGTGGAAGACAAGATGGCTGTAAAGCCCGACTCTGTGTATGTCATTCCTCCCAATTGCAGTATGTCCATTCTAAAGAGAGTTCTTTATCTGTTTGAGCCGATTGAAGCAAGAGGCTTGAGGCTTCCTATTGATTTTTTCTTCAAGTCGTGTGCGGCTGATGAGCAGCAGCAGAGTATTGGCCTCATTCTTTCGGGGATGGGTTCTGATGGGACTCTGGGACTTCGGGCCATAAAGGAAAAACAGGGTATAGTAATGGTGCAGGACCCGGCTACTGCAAAATATGACAGTATGCCCCGTAGTGCAATTGAGTCGGTGAATGTTGATATTGTGGCCAAGGCAAGCGAATTGCCTGGCAAGCTCATCGATTTGCTTAAGTACTCTCCGGGAGCCAGAACAACTCCCGATGTAGAAATTAAAGACAAAAGCTCACTGGAGAAAATAATCATACTGCTTAGAAATCAAACCGGAAACGATTTTTCCCTGTATAAGAACAATACAGTATATCGACGCATTGAGAGGCGGATGAGCGTTCATAATATTGACAAAATATCTATGTATGTCACTTTTCTCCAGGATAATCCGGGGGAATTGGATATTCTCTTTAAAGAATTGATGATTGGAGTGACCAGATTCTTCAGGGATAGTAAATTATGGGAAAAGCTGAGGGATAAGGTTCTTCCGGATATTTTAACAAATTCGCCCGAAGGTTCCGTTTTGAGAGCCTGGGTACCAGGATGTTCCACAGGAGAAGAGGCTTATTCCCTGGCCATGGTCTTTAAAGAGGTAATTGAAAGAAATTTTTCCCATGGGGGTTTTTCACTTCAGATATTTGCAACCGATCTGGATCAGGAGGCTATTATTTTTGCCAGGAAAGGGATCTTTCCCGTTTCAATTGCTGCTGATGTGTCTCCTAATCGACTGAACCGCTTTTTTAATGTTACGGAAGAAGGCTATCGTATAAATACTGAAATCAGGGAAATGGTTGTATTTGCACAGCACAACATTATAATGCACCCGCCTTTTACAAAGCTGGATATTCTTTCATGCCGCAATTTGCTTATTTACATGAATACCGAGTTGCAAAGAAAGCTGATTGGTTTATTTTACTATAGCACTAATCACAACGGAGTTATTATACTGGGTACCGCTGAAACACTGGGAGCCCAGAGTCCCCTATTTACAGCAATCGATTCCAAATTAAAAATTTTCAGACGTATTGAATCAAATCTGTCAACTGATGTATATGATTTCCCTTCATCATTCTCACGAAATGCGAAATTCCATTCTTCAGAATCACTGCCGGTCAAAGCCAATTCCAATATACAGGCCCTTGCTGATCAGCTGCTCCTGGAGCATTTTTCTCCTGCCGGTGTTCTGGTGAACAAAAACGGAGATATAATATACATCAGCGGTCATACCGGAAAATATCTTGAACCCTCAGTTGGTAAGGCAAATATGAATATTTTTGCAATGTTGCGGGAGGGTTTGCGGGAGGAATTTCCCTTTGCTTTCCGCAAAGCAATCAGTAACAAGGAATCTGTTTTTCTGCGTAATATCAAAGTAGGTACAAACGGGGGAGTGAAAACTCTTGATATCAATATACAGTGGATTGAAAAACCTGAGGCCTTAAGAGGTACCTTAATGGTAGTATTTACAGATGTACCGGAGTTGCCCCATGCCAGGCCACGGACAAATACAGGAGCGAAGACTCATGCCCACATACGGCAGGCAGAGCTGGAGCAGGAATTGCAGCATGTACGTGAGCAGATTCAGAGCACGCTGGAGGAGATGCAGTCCTCACAGGAGGAATTAAAATCCACAAACGAGGAATTGCAGTCTACAAATGAGGAATTGCAGTCCACAAATGAGGAGCTCACGACTTCCAAAGAAGAAATGCAGAGTCTCAATGAAGAACTTCAGACAGTAAACGCTGAATTGCAATCCAAGGTAGATGAATTTTCGAGGGTTAGCAACGATATGAAAAACCTGCTGAACAGCACTGATATAGCCACATTGTTTCTCGACAAGGAATTAAATATAAGACGCTATACCAATCAGGCAACAAAAATCTTCAAGCTGATTAAAAGTGACATAGGAAGGCCATTTACTGATCTGGTAACGGATCTTATCTTTCCTGAACTGGCTTCCGACGCTCTTGAAGTTTTAAAAACTCTCGTATTTATACAAAAAACAATTCCTGCAAAAGACGGGCGCTGGTTTTCGGTAAGGATTATGCCTTACCGCACATTCGACGACAGAATAGATGGATTGGTAATTACTTTCTTTAACATATCGGATCTCAAGGAAGTTGAAATCAAATTAAATCAGACGGAAAAGATGAATCGGCTGCTTCTGAATTCATCCTCTGACATAATTATTAAATTATCAACTGATTGGCAAATTCTGGAGTTTAATCCCCAGGCTGAAAAATTCTTCGGCCAAAAGCGTAAAGACGCTGTAAACCAAAGTTTTCTTCAAATGCTTATCCCTGAAAAACTGCAAAATAAAATTCGAATAATAATTTGAACAAGATGCTTGAAGAAGCTTCAGACGGGAAATTAAAAATGCAGGTTATAGCTGCCGGAGGTGAAATGCCGGCTGAATTATGGTCTGTACATATCTTGCAAAATCACGGAGAACAAGCCAGAAGCAATTGTTTTAACACTTAAAAAATAACTGCAATATGAATAGCGAAGAACGTGAAATTACAGATGCAAAATTGCTTCGTATTAAAGCGGAAAAACAACTTGAAGATAATAAAAAAGCCATGGAAAAGTCGGTTTTCGAATCCGATGTCAAAAAGCTTATTCACGAGCTTCAGGTTCACCAGATAGAACTGGAAATGCAAAATGAGGAATTGATAATTGCAAATGAAACAGCTGAAACAGCCCTGAGGAAATATACTATGTTATATGATTTTGCTCCAATGGGATATTTTACCATTGCTGTTGACGGAAGCATCCTGGAACTGAATTTTACTGGCGCTGAGATGCTTGGAGATAAGCGTATTGCTTTGGAAGGGTCCAATTTTAAGCTTTTTGTTTCTGATGCCTCCAAGCCACTCTTCAGTGAATTTCTCAGTAACGTATATGCCAGTCATAGAAAGGAATCCTGCCTGATCAGTCTTGGCAATGATACGGATTCTCCGAAGTACGGGTTTACATTGAGGGTATTGTTCTCCCCGGCGAAGCAAATTGTCTCTTGTCGATTGTTGATATCTCAGCCTTCAGAAAGTAGAAAATCAACTGAGTCATGCCCTGACTGATAAATTCTTACTTTGATTTTCCCGGTTACTTTTTCCGGAATGTGCCGTATCGTCCCTGAAAGGGTAAGCGAATTATGTAAATCATATCAATAATAGTGTAACAAGGCAGAGCCAGCGTTTCCCTATCTTTCCCGGGGAAATATCAATATCTGATTATACTGATTCAGGAATCAATTCTCCTGTATTGGACCGGATTGTAAATCTTTTCCAGTTGCTTGTCGGGCATGCAGGACAAAACATGCGCTGATGAAATCAGACTGTTGTAATGAAAAAAATTAATCCTGTTATTAAAATAAAAAAAATCGCTTCGGAAAGGTCAATCCTGCTTAGTGAGAAAATACTCGCCAAACCGGCCGAAGCAGGAGGCTTTTTCACAGATATTGCAGATGTCTTCTTATTCATAATGCGTATCATAAATGAGACATTTTCCAAGGGCTTTGAGTTTAAGGAATTCTTTCGGCAGTGTTTTAAGATCGGATATAAAACCTTACCACTTATTTCTGTTACAGGAATCATAATGGGCCTGGTCCTTACAATTCAGTCGCGTCCTGTTCTGGTTGAATTCGGAGCCGTAAACATGCTTCCAGGAATGGTTGCGGTTTCTCTGATCAGGGAAATGGGCCCTGTAATAACGGCTCTTATCTGTGCAGGTAAAATTGGTTCAGGGATGGGAGCAGAATTAGGATCAATGAGAGTGACAGAACAGATTGATGCGATGGAAGTATCCTCTGCCAATCCGATGAAATATCTTGTTGTTACAAGGGTGATTGCTGCCACTCTCATGATACCTCTTATTGATATTATATGCAGATGCACTTGGCATAATCGGAAGTTGGGGTGGTGCAAATATTAAGGGGGAAGTTCCTTTTATCCTGTTTTTTTCACAGGCATTCAGCCATATTGACTTTCTGGATTTTTTACCCGCCGTGATAAAATCCTTTTTCTTTGGTGCAGTAATTGGCACTGTTGGCTGCTATAAAGGCTACAATGCAGGCCGCGGTACAGAAAGTGTCGGTATTGCTGCCAATTCTGCCGTGGTGCTGGCATCCCTGCTGGTAATTATTGTTGATGTGGTAGCAGTACAGATTACAGATATGCTGTTATAATGGAACCGACCATGATTAATGCAAGAATGGCTGGAGCTTCAAAAATCAACAGCAGTGATCCGGTCATTGATATATACAATCTGAGGAAATCATTTGGCACACAAGAGGTGTTGACAGATGTATCCATGAAGCTATTTGATGGGGAAAACCTGGTCGTGGTCGGGAAATCAGGCACTGGTAAATCAGTTTTGATAAAATGTATTGTGGGCCTGCTTAATTCTGACGGAGGTACAATAAATGTGTTTCAAAGAAATGTGAATGGACTAAACAGAAATGAATTTGGGGAATTGCGGAAGAAAATAGGGTTTCTTTTTCAGAACGGTGCATTGTATGATTCTATGTCAGTCAGACAGAATCTTGAATTTCCCTTGCGGAGAACCGGAAGGACAATGACCGAGTTTGAAATTAAGGAAAAGATTGATGAAGTTTTGGAAAATGTCGGACTCATGGAAGTATTGAATAAAATGCCTTCACAGCTTTCGGGTGGAATGCGGAAAAGAATTAGTCTCGCACGCACTATTATTATTGACCCTGAGATTATGCTGTATGACGAACCCACTACCGGACTTGATCCTGTTACATCTGATGAAATAAGTTCACTTATTAATGATGTTAAGGAAAAATATAAAACGTCTTCGATCATTATCACACACGATATTAAATGTGCCTTGAAAACAGCAGACCGGATCATTATGCTAAAAGACGGGCGGGTTTACAAGGAAGGGAAACCCGTTGAGTTTGAAGTCAGTGATGACCCCGAAATCAATTCATTTTTTATTGCTGGGCAGTTGAAAAAATCATAAGCTGATCAGTTGTGTCGGCAATGCTTAATAAATAATAAAATGGAAACATATACTCAAAAATTCAAAGTACGGCTGGGCATGTTCATTGCAGGAGGTGTTGCGTTGTTTGTACTCGCTATTTTCATAATAGGGAAACAAAAAAATCTATTTGACCCTGTATTCAGGGTTACCACAACTTTTTACAATGTAAGCGGATTGCAGGTTGGAAATAATATAAGATTCTCCGGAATAAATGTCGGAACAGTTAACAATATAAGGATAGTTAACGATTCAACAGTAGAAGTGGAATTGATGATCAGAAAAAATGTCAGGCAATTTATTAAATCAGACTGTGAGGTTGTTATGGGTTCGGAGGGACTTATTGGTGACCGGCTGCTTATAATCACGCAGGGAGGCATTGATTCTCCCCTGGTTCATGAGGGACAGCAGCTTGGATCAAAAGAACCGGTAGAAATGGATGCTATAATGGAAAGTCTTCAGGTAACTGCACTGAATGCCACAATCATCTCTGGTCAGCTGGCTGAAATAATGATCCAGATTAATAGTGGCAAAGGAACACTGGGGAGATTAATCAAGGATTCTACAATTGCAGAAAATCTGAATCTGACTGTTCGTAACCTTAAGAAGAGCAGCAACGGATTAAATGAAAACATGAACGCAGCCAAGGAAAATTTTCTTTTCAGGGGATATTATAAAAGGAAAGAAAAGGCTGCTGAAAAAATACAGGCTGATGCTGATGCCAAACGACTTGAAGAACAAAAAGCGATAGGAAAGTAGAAAAACAGATGGCACGAATCTAATATTTTCAAAAATGGAAGTGGCGTATGCGGTCCGTAAGCATTATATTATGTTCTTTATTTTCATTTCTCTGTTGCGGTCATCTCTCTGCACAGCAAGATTCCGCAGTAAAAGACACGACTGCAATCTTCCGTAATATTGAATCCTACTCCAAACAAAGCAAATTCAACACATTCATTTATCATCTTATCTTCAAGCCGGTCTCTGCAGGCTCGAGGAATAAAAGCGCAAAAAAAAGAGGATACCAAAAACTGATTCAAAAACCATATTCCGGTTTTGAAGGGAAAATTATCAGGCATATCAATGTTGTGACACTTGACCCTTTTGGCTATTCCGCAAACGATACTCTCATCTCCAACCAGAATTTTTTTACAAAAGCTGGTAACGGGATGCATGTCAAAACCCAGGGCATCACTATAAGAAACCTCATGCTCATACATAAAAATGACCCCTTCAATTCCCTGCTTGTAAAAGAATCTGAACGGTTAATCCGTAGTCAGGATTACGTGCATGAGGTTGCATTTTATGTTGTAGCTGCCGGCAGGGAGAAAGATTCAGTGGATATTTACATCAGGGAGCTGGATAAATGGAGCTTTATCCCGGCAGGGACTATTTCCAAACGAGGCCTTTTCCTGGGTATAACCGACAAGAATTTTCTGGGGACCGGCCATGAATTCAGCAGCAGTTTCAGGAAAAATTATGTAAATGGGAATGATTTCCTTATTACAAATTATTCGATTCCGAACTTCCGTAACACCTATATAAATGCTAAGTTTTACTATGCCTTCGATAACTATGGGTATTTTACAAGGAGGGTGGATGCAGAGCGTCCGTTCTTTTCCCCTTTGGCCAGGTGGGCAGCAGGGATTTCCTTCGAATCGAGATTCAGAAAAGATTCCCTGGAGTACGCGGATCCCTTATATATACCCTTGAATTTACAATTCAGAACGCAGGATTACTGGGCCGGTAAAGCGATTCAGCTCTTCAGAAGCAATTTCGAGGGAGATCAGATAACCAATCTTATACTTGCTGCACGTTACAGGCATATCAACTATTCTGAGAAACCGGCTCAGCGTTATGACCCATTGCATATCTATTCCAATGAAGACTTCATTCTGGGGGAAATAGGAATCTCCGCCAGGAAATATGTCCAGGACAGATATATTTTTAAGTACGGACTGGTTGAGGATGTCCCTGTCGGAAAGGTTTTTGCCATCACAGGAGGCTACCAGATAAAGCCTGATTCCAGACGATCATATTTTGGCATGAGGTTCTCATTCGGAGACTATTACCATTGGGGGTATCTGAGTTCAAGCTTTGAATATGGAACTTTTATCAATTCATCGCATACCGAACAGGGTGTTTTCACTGCAAGGGTGAATTATTTTTCAGGATTGTTTGAGATAGGCAGGTGGAAATTCAGACAATTTGTAAAACCCCAGGTAACCATTGGGATCAACCAGTTTTCCTACGACAGCCTGACCCTTAAGGAGGGTTATGGTCTCGATGCATTTAACAGCACGGCATTGTCAGGCAGCAGGCGCATGATATTCACATTGCAGACTCAATCATACGCCCCATGGTATCTGCTTGGATTCCGTTTTGGGCCATATATTACTTATTCAATAGGCATGCTGGGCGATTCAAAAACAGGATTCAAAACGAGTAAAGCATATTCACAGCTAGGTATCGGAGTCCTGATAAAGAATGAAAACCTTGTGTTCAATACCTTTCAAATATCCATATCATTTTATCCCCTGATTCCAGGCGTCGGACAGAATGTCTTTAAGTACAATTCATATAAGAGTTCCGACTTCGGCTTCCAGGACTTCGAAATCGGAAGACCTTCTGCAGTTGTATTCAGATAAAAGACGATGAAAAGGGATCTGAGCTCTCCTGAGTAAATACCAGACATCCCTTCGCATCCCTTATTGTATCGTATCCAATGTAGTGGCAGCATGTCAATTATGTAACTTTTTGCAAATATTATGTAACATTCGCCGATTGCATGCAATGTAACTTTACACCAAGGGAAAAATGGCGGATATAAAATACATTATCATGGATAATAAACCAATTGGATACTGGAATCTGAAAAAGGAAAAGCTATTGCAGAAGTACCCCTGCCTGACCGATGCGGATCTGCAGTATAATTTAGGCAAAGAAAAGGAAATGATTGAGATGCTTGGTTATAAAATGGGATTATCAAAACAGGCACTCCTTGAAGTCATTGTCTCGATATAGCCAAATGAGAACAGGTGCAACTACTTCTAATACAATGAGTTCCATATAACCCAATCAATATTGTCAGGGATATGTTTTCTCAGAAATTTCTTACACTTTAAATAAAGACAAATGAAAATTCTTCTTTTCGGATCACTTGCATTTTTAGGCTGGTCATCCTGGGCCACTCACTTCTATATCTGCAATATCAAGGGGTTTTGCAATGAGACCGAAACCAGGGATGCCGGTCAGGGAAACAAGGTATACAATAATACAGGAGATGCTGTGAAAACAGCTCCGGAGAAGGTACAGAAAATAATGCCTGGCAATCTGTTAATCTACTTTGAATTTGATAAATCTGATTTCAGATCCGATTCACTGACCTCCGGATACTTTGCAAGGGCAGACGATTATCTGAGGCAGGATTCAGGTGGCAACGTCATGATAACAGGCTTCACTGATGCAACCGGCACTGATGAATATAATCAGGCTCTTGGCTATCGCCGGGCTCAATCAATACAGATTTATTTCGAAAGCATGGGAATGCCTGCAAATAAGATAAGGATAGAATCAAAAGGAGAGAAGGAACCCCGGGGAGATAATGCTACCAAAGCCGGGAGATCCGAAAACAGGAGAACATCAATAATTATTAATAATTAATATCATGAATGAATTATCAGTTCTTTTGGTACAGACAAAAAGCGAAGCGACCATGGAAATTCTGCTGTTATTGACTGTTGCTGCAATAATCGGATATGTAACGTCCTGGCTTTATTATAATTCCATTTATGTAAAGAGAATAAAAGCCGTGGAATCCGATAAACATGAATTGAATAACCGGATAGTTAATCTCGATGCTGAAATTTTTAATCTGAAGAAGAGTCTCTCTGAAAATGAAAGAGAAATAGGATACCTTAACCTGGAAGCCGGAGCTCTTAAGACGTTTCATTCAGAAACTGTAAATGAAACAGATGATTTTAAACCGGGAAATCAAATGAAGGATCGGTTGTCGTACGGGAATGATGAGGCTCTGACTCATACTGCACAATACAGGCATCTGCTTGATTACAAAAGCTTTGGA
Organism: uncultured Bacteroidales bacterium; assembly: GCA_963756885.1. Taxonomy (GTDB): domain Bacteria; phylum Bacteroidota; class Bacteroidia; order Bacteroidales; family VadinHA17; genus LD21. Next base: position 70,624 of record CAVWPG010000016.1, on the reverse strand, counting down.
ACTGCAGTTGAAGCTGAAAAGGATGACCTGAAAATGATAAGCGGAATAGGGCCGTATATTGAAGAGGGTCTGAACGCACTTGAAATTTTCACTTTCAGACAGATCAGTCGCTTCACGAGGAACGATATCAAAACTATCGATGAAGCCATTCTATACTTTTCAGGAAGAATTGAGAGGGATGAATGGGTTTCCCAGGCAGTGGAACTTGTTCATGGGGAGGAAAAAAAGAAGGCACTTTTCAAACGCATAAGCGACAGAAAATCAAATATATATTATAGCAGAATAGGATCTGCAAAAAGAGAGGAGGCCGAGGACCTGACTGTAATAAGCGGTATCGGCGGATGGATAATGGAAAAACTGTATCTGCTGGACATTTATACATTGAGGCAGATCAGCAAATTTACAAAGGAGGATATACTGGCGGTAACCGAGGCAATTGAATATTTTCCCGGTAGGATTGAAAGGGACGAGTGGATATTTCAGGCACAGGAACTGGTTCGGATAGCCGGCAGCAAGTCGGACCTTCTGAAACGTATCAGGGACAGGAAGGGAAGAATTTATTTCGACAGGCTGGGAATTGCCCATAAGCATGAAGCCAACAATCTGACACTGATTAAAGGTCTGGGTTTATGGGTTGAAGAAAGGTTAAATACACTTGGCATATATACCTTTGATCAGATCAGTAAGCTTACCCATCAGGATATTGCAACCATTACTGAAGTTCTTGAAATCATACCGGACCGGATTGAGAAGGATAACTGGGTTGCTCAGGCGAAAGTCCTTTCAAGAAAACATATGGTGGTCGTATAGCAAAATCAAGTTGATATAGAGGCGCGATCTGCCGGATTTTAATCCCAGGTGACAGGCTTCTTTATCAGCCGATATCAATATGATTCAAAATACATATGGATTTTATAGACTATTATAAGGTTCTGGGTATTGATAAAAATGCAACTCCCACGGAGATCAAAAATGCCTATAGAAAACTTGCAAGGAAGTATCACCCTGACCTTAATCCCCACGATAAGAATTCGAACAGCAATTTCCAGAAGATAAATGAAGCCAATGAAGTACTGAGTGATCCTGAAAAACGGAGGAAATATGATCAATATGGCAAAGACTGGCAACATGCTGAACAATTTGAAAAAGAAGAACATGCCCGCAAGCAATCAACCGATTCCAGAGGTGGAAGATACGCAGGGACGAAAACCGAAGGAGATTTTTCCGATTTTTTTGAATCGATGTTTGGAGGAGCATCCGGTATGGGCAGAAGCAGGCAGGTTAAGTTCAGGGGAGAAGATTATACAGCTGAATTGCATCTTGACCTCATTGATGCTTTTAAAACCCACAAGCAGACCCTGACTGTCAATGGGAAGAAGATCAGAATTACCGTTCCTGCCGGAATCGAAAACGGCCAGACTATTAAAATAGCAGGGCATGGCGGCAGAGGCGTCAATGGAGGACCGGACGGAGATCTGTATATCACATTTACGATAGCCGGTCATCCCACGGTGAGAAGGTCGGGTAATGACTTATTTACCAGGGTAAATCTGGAGCTCTATACTGCAATATTGGGAGGAGAGATAACTGTTGATACTCTGAACGGGAAAGTAAAGCTGAAAGTAAAGCCTGAGACCCAGAATGGAACAAAAGTTAAATTAAAGGGCAAAGGGTTCCCCGTTTATAAGAGTGAAGGGCGTTTCGGGGATCTGTATATAACATATGAAATTAAAATTCCTGAAAATTTAACTGACAGGCAAAAAGCACTGTTTGCCGAACTATCCCAAATGAAGGATTAATATATATATTATGCGAACAGACAGGTTTATAGCTATAAGTGAGTTTTGTGGCAGCTACGATCTGGACATCTCATTTATCAGCTCACTTGAAAAAACAGGGCTGATAGATGTAATTACTATCGGGGAGGGTCTTTATATTGATTCGGAACAACTCAAGCTGCTTGAGAAAATTGTGCGCTTCCATTACGAATTTGAAATAAACCTGGAAGGCATAGAGACTATAATTCACCTGTTGCAGCAACTAAAATCGCTGCAGGAAGAAAATATAAGGCTCAGGAACAGACTTGATCTTTATGAAGCTGATGATTAATTCAAGCTATTCCAAAACATAGGAATAATGTAACAAATACCCGTAGTTATATAACGATTGTGGCTGGTGCCGGGACTACCTTTGAGATATACTTAATACTGCTTATATGTCACTCTTCACAGTTTTAATAGTACTGATCGTCGCCGGAGTTCTTCTCTGGCTGGTAAACAACTATATACCCATGGACGGCAAAATCAGGAGAATCCTCAATATCGTTGTTGTAATAGCCGTTATTATCTGGCTCATAAAGGTATTCGGGCTTTTAAATTACCTGAAGGGCATACATATCTAGTAAACGGTGAAATACTTATTATACATCGGTCCTGAAGAGCGCCATTAATACATAAAAAGATGAAAAAAACAGGCATTGCCTTAATTATCGCCGGCTTGATTTTGACAGTTTTCACAGCCTTTACTTTTTTTACAAAGGAAAAAGTAGTTGACATTGGCGATGTTCATATTACAAGGAACGCACCGCATAATATGAGGTGGTCTCCCCTTATCGGTGTGGCTATAGCCGGCATCGGGGGTGTGCTTTTGCTCGTTAATATAAAAGGCAGCAAGGTTTAATAGTACCTGCCAGCGGAACCAGTAAATTTTGCAACTTATTGCAAAAGTTATGTAACATATATTTCATTGAGATAGCTTAACTTTTCGTTTGAATTCAATTGGTTAATTCATATAGTCTGGCAGAAGAAGTTGGATCATAAAAAAGAAAATAAAATGTTTGATAAATTTGTTGTGCAGAAGGCATTAAACCATAGTTTGGAACATGATCCCAAATGGAAGTGGCCCAGCGGCCCGGACCTTAATGAGGCCAGTCTTGTATCATTATTGATCCATGATGTTTTTGGCGGCGAAATTTTGAAAACCCATGAAAAGGCAGGGTGGCATTTTTATAACCGGATTGAAGGGAAACGCATGGATTTTACGAGTCAGGACATAGGTAAAATGACTGACGATGTTCAATTCGAAGATATCCCCACCACTCCTGACGAGATAAATAACTATTTTGAGAAAGAGGATTATTCGGTATTCTTTATGAGGTTCATAAGGGCTTTTGAAGAAGCAGTAGGCCTGGATAAATATAAGCCGCTTGCATGCTGATGGTTTTTAAAAATGAGGTGAGTTCATGATATAGGTTTTATAGTAATTAGTATTAGGGTTTGTTTTACGAAGAAAAAGTCCTTCCGTTTTCACGGAAAGACTTTTTCATTTGATGGTTGGCAGAATTGGTATATTTTGAATGTAAGGTCTCATGATAGAAAGTATCATCACCATATCGGTTGCCGGTTTTCTGGCAGGTTTTATTTTCTCGATGCCCATCGCAGGTCCCATAAGCATTCTCATTACTTCAAATGCGCTGAAGGGAAGATTGCGATATTGCCTTTTAGTGAGCATAGGGTCTTTCATTGCTGATTTCACTTATGTCTTTGTTGCGGTATTCGGATTGACAAAGCTTTATTCTTTCTACAAACCTGCCATACCATATATTTTTGCAGTGGGGTCACTGTTTTTTTTCTACCTGGGATACAGGATTATAAGAACAAAACTGGATATTGAAAATCTCAGGGATAAAAGCCATCTTACCGAAAAGATCCAAAAAAGGGGGAAGGGAGCTTTCTTTACCGGATTTATGATTAATTTCCTCAATCCTACCTTGTTCATCGGACTGCTTACTTCATCCTTTTTCGTTATTTCATTGGTAGCTTCCCTCGGGTTGAATACGGGAGGGCTTGCTGGTATAATGGACCATAATGTAAAGGAGATAAGTAATATTGAGGGCAGAAAAATAGAAATCTCAAAAAGCCTGCCAGCTGAAAAATTTGACTATGTTAAAAAACTCTATTGGTAATGTTCATCAGCAGGACGATACTATTTACCCGCAATATTTTCATCTTGTGATCAGTATCTGCTATGCATTCTTCATTTCCCTTGGAAGCATAATCTGGCTTTACCTCCTGTCCTTATGCTTGTCAGGTTCCGGCAGCGAATCAATGTAAGGATTATAAGTGCATTCATCAGAAGTCTCGGCGTAGTGCTTTGCCTGTTTGGATTTTTCTTCATCTATCTGTCGACCAAAATGTTTATTGCCAATTGACCATGGTAACACATGTCTCTTCCAATTCAAAAACAAAGCCCCGCAGATCACAGATCCTCACGGGGCTTCAAATTTAAATATGCTGAACAGCCTGTTACGGCAGAGAATTATAACATTACCTGATTAACTCCACTACTGCATATTTTGAAATTTTCCAGAACGACATCCGGATCCTTTATTTCAATTGATTCGACATTTTTGTTTTTATCACGGATAATTTGATATGAATCTGCCGGATGCTCAGAGATGAGTTTGGCATTTTTTGAATTTACAGCAATTGATTTGGTAACAGTGATATCGATTTGCCTGAATGAACTGTCGGGAAAATTGCCGGCAAGAGCTTTCGTTTTACCAAGCCCGATGAATCCACCTTCTTTGGTTAAAAGTCCCCTGGCTTTCAGTTCCTTATACGTTCCACTGGCAATAAATGCCTTATTCATCTCATTAGTCTGGTCATTGATTTTTTCATCCCTCTGAACAATTGTATTTTGCAAATCAGCGTTTTGGGCATTTAATTGTTCTATCTCGAAGTTTTTGCTGACCAGATTGGTTTTTAGTTCAGAAATATCAATTTCACTCTGTTTCACCGATGCTTCCAGATCAGAGATTTTATTTTGCATGGCCTTTATTGTTCCGCCCGACTTATTCAACTGTGAATTCAAAGAGGCAATCTTTTGCTTGTTCAATTCAAGCAGGGTATTAATGGATTTAATGTCATCCAGAATTTGTTGCCTCCTGTCCTTTGATATTTCAGTATTCGTAGAATTTATCGAGATAATATGCTCTTTTTCATTTATCATTGCGATATTTTTCTCAATATCGCTAAAAGTGTTTATCCACTCTCCTATCACTGAATCACGCGAAGTTATTTTATCCGTAAAGGAATTCTGCTGTTGTTCCATCTTACTGAGCAATAGATTCTGCTCACGGTGATAAACCGAATAAACAATTATCCCGGCGACCAATAGAATTAAAAATCCAATGACCGAAGTTATCAGGACCCCTTTTCTTATTCCGTCCTCCCGGGTTCTTTTTTCCTTTTCTCTGATAAGTGCTTCGGCTCTCCTGGCTTCAGCATTTTCATTTATGGACTTAGGATCGTTGCTTTCATCAATTTTCATGTTATTTCCTCCTCTGTTGGTTTATATTATGAAATTTGTTTCTGAAATTTGGTGAAACTCAGGCCCGATGCCTGAGATGCATTATACCCTCCCCTCTAAAATTCCCTGAACGTAGTTCCTGCTGCAAGCAAAATAAAGCCGGCAAGCAGCAATGGATAATTATATTCAGAAAGAATATCCAAAGAAATAAAATGAGCTGCAATACCCAATATCCCGAGTATCAGACCAAAAATCCATACATATTTAGAAGGTGCCGAGGGTTTCATGGTTCTTTGTTTTATGACGATTTCAATAATTTCAAAGGTAAACCCGTGTGCAGGTTCCTGCATTACACAATTATTGAAAAAAGTTATATCATTCACACAGATAATATTGTCTCTCATTCACTTAATGCCTGACTGCCCGCTGCAGTCATCACATACTTTTACATGTGGGAACTATGTAAATCATAGTGTTTTTTATGTAACACATGGCCGGAGCAACCAAATTATCTTTGTTTCATAATAAATAAATCTAAAAAAATGGCACATCCACAATTTCAAATTACAAGCGGAAAAGATGATAAGTTCTACTTTAATCTGACTGCCAAAAATGGCCAGGTTATTCTCTCCAGCCAGGGATATAAAGGCAAAGACGGATGCAGGAATGGAATCGCCAGCGTGATAAAGAATTCTTCAGATAAGAAGCATTTCGAGCGTAAGGATTCGAAGGGTGGTCAATATTATTTTGTACTTAAGGCAGCCAACAGCAAAGTTATCGGTAAAAGCCAGATGTACACGACGAACGACTCCTCTGAGAACGGTATAGAATCCATTAAGACCAATGCACGGCAGGCAACAATTCATTACCTGTAACCAGCTGAGTAATTGAAAGAATTACTCAACTAACTTATAAAATGGTGTAAATATCTAAAGATCATTTTGTTATAACTTTGAATCAAAATTTAATAATAAACAGACATTATCATGAAAAAGAATTTTTTACTGGGCTTTTTAATATTATTCCTATTAAGTGCCACCGCATTTGCGGGTATTGGAGATCCTAAAAACGAAGCTGCGAAAACGGCATCTGCGAATCCTGAGGAAAACAGATTATCGGACGAGGAACTTAGTCATCTGAGTAGGCATGCCGAAACTGCGAATCTGTCAGGGACAAATTTCGCGAATAGTGAAAAAAATGATTCAAAAAATAATCTGAAGGCTCCGGGCCAGATTATAGTTGAACATCACCATCGAGGCTATTATTATGGAGGTGGCGTTCTCCTTTTAGTCATTCTTATAGTTGTTTTGATCTGATCAATATTAGATCAAACGTCCTTCGGGCGAAAAATAAGCCCCGGTTTCAGGCAACAGCTAAAGCTCAAAACCCTGCAGAGCCTCATCCTGCAGGGTTTATGCCTTTAACCCGATCCAGGTCACACCGACAGGATCTTTTGAGGAGCAACTTGTGAATTCCCACATCTGAACAATTTATTTTCCACACGGATTTAATACAAAATCATTATGAAAGCAAAAAAATGCAATTCAACGGCAAGAATTATTTATATGGGTGTTCTGATAACACTTATAATATTTATTTCTGCATCATGTTCCAGAAAGATGACCTTTTCCACATCCTCGGTTGTTCCGGCTGCCCAGGGTTCCGTAAAAGTGAGCAAGGACAAAAACAAGAATTATGTTATTAAGATACACATAACCGATTTAGCCGGTGTAGATCGTCTGCAGCCGCCAAAACAAACATATGTTGTATGGATGGTCACAAACGATGGTATAACAAAAAACCTGGGCCAGTTAAATAGTTCGAAAAGCTTCCTTTCTAAAAAACTGAAGGCTTCCCTGACGACGGTATCCTCATTTAATCCGGCTAAAATAATTGTCACTGCCGAGGATGATCTCAGCATTCAATATCCCGGAAATATGGTTGTATTGTCAACGGACATGTTCTAGAAGAATAAACAAGTTATCATGTTAAATACAAAACAAGATCCGGACTTGTCTGTTTTTAGTATCAGGTGCTTGTACTTAACATAAAAAATAAACAAGTATGAAAATAAAAAAAATAAGCAGGGTACTGATAGCACTTGATTATAATCCGACTGCCCAAAAGGTGGCTGAGGCCGGCTATTCAATTTCAAAATCAATGAAGTCTGAAACAATTTTGCTTCATGTGATTACAGATCCGGTGTTTTATTCCACATCCGGATATTCGCCAATAATGGGTTTTAACGGTTTTATGGATATGAGCCCGGTGCAGTTGGACAGTGTTGATGGTCTTAAAAATGCTTCCCTTCAGTATCTTGAAAAATCCAGGGAACACCTGGGTGATAAAAGGATTGAGACTATTGTTAAAGAAGGTGATTTTGCTGATTCAATTTTAGAGACTGCAAGGGAGATGCATGCAGACCTGATAGTAATTGGATCACACAGCCGGAAATGGCTCGAAAATATTGTGATGGGCAGTGTTACTGAAAAAGTACTGCATCACACTACTATCCCCCTGTTGATTGTTCCTACTAAGAAAGGCAAATAACCAGGACATAAATATCTCTTATGAAAAATGCAATGGTCTGAATTTTTACACTGGAAAGGCTGCAATAAAGAACAAACAATTTTTTGACGTCATGGAAGTAAGTGCAGATGCAGGCAAGCCTGCGAAACAATCAATTTTGATCAATGTACCCAAACTAATCACCGCCTATTTTGAAGAAATTCCTGATCCAACGGTGCCGGAGCAACAGATTACTGTTCGGAACCTCCGGACATCGTGGCTCATCCTTCAGGAATTCTTTCAACGAAAATCATATACTTGCAATTACCCAGGCTATATGCCTGTACCGCCTGCAACAAAAGATAACCGGTCCCCTGTTTCTTGGCATGGATACCCATGGCCTTTCGGTCCCGGCTTTCGATACCGCCCTTGAAGTATTGGCGGCCAATGGAGTAGAAGTTATGATCGCAGGCAAGGAGGAATATACTCCAACCCCTGTCATCTCTCATGCCATAATCACACATAACCGCGGTCGCACGGGCAGGCTTGCTGATGGAATAGTAATAACACCTTCGCATAACCCTCCTCATGACGGAGGCTTCAAATATAATCCTCCCAATGGAGGTGGGGCTGAATCTTCTGTTACACAGTGGATAGAAACCAAAGCAAATGAATTTCTGAAAAATAATCTCGAAGGGTGTAAAAAGACTTCCGTATGAAAAAGCCCTTAAAGCCTCCACAACACACAAGCATGACTATTTAAACAATTATATCTCTGATCTGTCCGAAAGTTATTGATATGGATGTAATCCGCAACTCAAATATTAATCTCGGGGTTGATCCGTTGGGTGGCGCAGGGGTTCACTACTGGGAACATCTTGCCGAGCTCTATAAATTAAATCTCACTGTTGTCAATAAAGCTGTTGATCCGACTTTCCGCTTTATGACGGTTGACTGGGATGGCCAGATCCGTATGGATCCCTCTTCTCCTTACGCAATGCAGGGTTTAATTAAATTAAAAGACCGCTTTGACATTGCATTCGCCTGCGATACAGATCATGACAGGCATGGAATTGTTACAAAAAGCCATGGGCTTCTGCCTCCAAATCATTATCTCTCTGTCGCTGTTGATTATTTATTCCGGAACAGGCCCCTGTGGAGCCATAAGCTGGCCGTTGGCAAGACATTGGTGAGCAGTCAGGATGATTGATAAGGTCGCAGCTGAACTGGATCGCAGGATCTATGAGGTTCCTGTCGGCTTCAAATGGTTTGCAGACGGATTATTTGATTGTTCCCTGGGCTTTGGAGGAGAAGAGAGTGCCGGAGCCTCATTCCTCCGCCTTGACGGAACTGTCTGGACAACCGATAAGGATGGAATAATACTGGCTTTGCTGTCAGCTGAAATCACTGCAAGGATGGGTCGCGATCCGGGTGATATCTACAGTGACCTTACCAAAAAGCTGGGCGATCCTGTCTATGACCGTATCGATGCACCTGCAACTCCGCGGCAAAAGGAAATGTTAAGCAGGCTTTCTCCTGAACAGGTTAAATTCACGGAACTGGCAGGTGAAAAGATATTATCATCCCTGACTCACGCACCCGGCAACGGGGCTGCAATCGGAGGCCTGAAGGTAATTGCTGATAATGGCTGGTTTGCTGCCCGTCCCTCGGGAACCGAAAATATTTACAAGATCTATGCAGAGAGCTTTAAAGGGACCGATCATCTGCATAAAATAGTCGAGGAAGCACAGCTGATTGTCTCAAAAGCCGTCACCGGCTAGTTTTAATAATGTTTTCTGAATCCTGGAACATGAAAGTCAAACCAATGTCACATAAATCAACTTATACAGCAGGCTCCGCTGATATCGAAGGATTTGATTCACTTTCAGATCTTGCCCTCGATATGCGGTGCTCCTGGAATCATTCAGCAGATGAGATCTGGCGTAAGCTCGAACCCGATCTGTGGGATTCGACGCATAATCCCTGGGTTGTATTGCAGACAAGCTCACAGGATAAGCTGAGAAAAATAATGTCCGATAAAGCTTTCCGAAAGAAAGTCGATGATCTGAGGCAATCAAAGGAGGATGCAGTAACAGCTCCTGCATGGTTTCAAAAAAGTTACCCGGAGTCAGCTTTGACTGCAGCAGCATATTTCAGCATGGAATTCATGTTAAGTGAATCACTCCCGATTTATTCAGGAGGACTTGGCAATGTAGCCGGCGATCAGCTAAAAGCAGCAAGTGATCTGGGAGTACCTGTTATTGGAATAGGCTTGCTCTACCAGCAGGGATACTTCCGGCAGGAAATTGACCAGAACGGGGAACAGCTGGCACTCTATCCCTACAATGATCCCGGTCAGCTGCCTGTTGTACCTTTGCGCCAGGAAAACGGGGAATGGTTAAGATTGAAAATTGAGCTGCCGGGTTATACTGTATGGTTGCGGACCTGGCTCGTACGGGTGGGGAGAATCAATCTTTACCTGCTGGATAGCAATGATGCGGCCAACTTTCCCATTCACAGGGGAATAACGAGTGAGCTCTATGGCGGCGGACCGGAACTCAGGCTTAAACAGGAACTGGTGCTTGGAATAGGCGGATGGCGTCTGCTGAAGGCTTTGGGGATAAATCCCGAAGTATGCCATCTCAATGAAGGGCATGCAGCCTTTGCAATCCTGGAGCGTGCAGCAGATTTCATGGAAAGCACGGGGCTCTCCTTTGATGACGCGATGGTTTCAACGAGGCCCGGTAATCTTTTTACTACACACACAGCTGTTGCTGCAGGATTTGATCTCTTCCCACCCGAGCTCATTGACAAATACCTGGGCGAATACGCTGAGAAAAAGCTCGGCATTTCACGCGGGCAATTGCTTGCTCTGGGCAGGGCCAATCCCCGGGACCAGTCGGAGAAGTTCAATATGGCTTACCTGGCAATAAGGGGTAGTGGTGCCGTGAACGGAGTAAGCCGTCTCCATGGAGAAGTCAGCCGTCATATCTTCGAACCGCTGTTCCCAAAATGGCCAACAGCTGAAGTGCCTGTCGGATCGATAACAAATGGAGTGCACATGCCAACCTGGGACTCAAGGGAAGCAGATGACGTATGGACACAGTATTGCGGCAGGGATCGATGGCTTGGAACGAATAAAACACTGGAAAAGGATATTCGCCGTGCCACGGATGAAAGACTCTGGGAATTGCGCACAAATGCAAACAAGTCTCTGATTGAATTTGCCCGTGAATATTTTTCGAAGCAACTGCATGGATCCGGGCTCTCCCAGGACGCCATTGAAAGGGCAAAGCACCTATTTGATCCTGACATATTGACTATTGGCTTTGCAAGACGGTTTGCAACCTATAAAAGGCCGAACCTGCTGCTGCATGATCCCCAGCGTCTTCTGAGGTTACTGACAAATCCTGAATTCCCTGTGCAGCTTATAATCTCAGGCAAGGCTCATCCTGCTGATCTGGCAGGTCAGAATCTCATAAGGGAATGGATCCATTTTATCCGGCAGAATGGTGTTCATCCCCCTTTAATATTTCTCAGTGACTACGATATGCGTATTTCGGAAAATCTCGTTTATGGCGTCGATGTCTGGATAAATACACCCCGGCGTCCATGGGAGGCCAGTGGCACAAGTGGCATGAAGGTACTTGTAAACGGAGGAATCAATCTTTCGGAACTCGACGGATGGTGGGCAGAGGCTTACACCCCCGAGGTCGGATGGGCCCTGGGAGACGGTAAGGAACACGGGGATGATCCGTCCATCGATGCAATAGAAGCCGAACAGCTTTACAATATACTTGAGAAAGAGGTTGTTCCTGAATTTTACAATCGGAATGAAAAGGGGATCCCCTCCCGCTGGATATCGAGGATGAGGGAAAGCATGGCTCAGCTAACGCCAAGATTCTCAGCCGACAGGACAGTAAGGGAATACACTGAGCAACATTATCTGCCCGCTGCAAAATCATTTCTTGAACGCATCTGCGGATAATGGTAAAACTGGAAGCCAACTGGCAGCGAAACTGCAGCGTCTGAATCAAAAATGGGATTCACTTCATTTTGGTGAAGTAAAAGTGACAGCAACTGAGAATCAGCTCAGCTTCAATGTTCAGGTATTCTTCAACGACCTTGATCCTGATATCGTTCAGGTCGAACTATTTGCAAATGGATTACAGGGTGCAGGTACCCGAAATCATAAAGATGAATCGGGAAACTGACACAAAAGGATCTGCCGGTATATACCATTACAATGCCCGGGTCTCTTCAAAGCGACCTGCATCCGACTATACGGCCAGGGCATTGGCTAAAATCACAGGGGTTTCAGTGCCTCTTGAATCAACTCTGATAACCTGGCAACATTAATAAGAACAGCATGGAAAAGAAACATTCAAAAAAGCAATATGAAACAGGGATGATAGGTTTGGGTGTCATGGGACGTAACCTGCTGTTGAACATGGCGGATCACGGTTTCTCAGTGGCAGGTTACGACAAGGATCCCTCCAAGGTGGAAGCTCTGAGAAAGGAAGCTGAGAAAAGGGACATCCACTGCACAGCAAACCTCAAAGAATTTATTTCATCGTTGCGCCTGCCACGAACGGTCATCTTGCTTGTCCCGGCCGGAGCACCTGTTGATTCGGTAATAAATGAGCTGCTGGCCTATCTTCAAAAGGAAGACCTGATAATCGATTCAGGCAACTCTTATTTTAAGGATACTGATCTCCGGACAGTCAGATTAAAAGAGAAGGGGATACTTTTCATGGGGATGGGGATATCCGGAGGAGAGGAAGGAGCCAGGAATGGTGCAAGTATTATGCCGGGAGGGCTGAAGAAAGCCTATGAAAGGGTGAAACCGGTTCTTGAAGCTGTGGCCGCAAGGGTGAATGGTGATCCCTGTGTTACATATTTAGGCCCCATGTCCGCAGGTCATTTTGTGAAAATGGTCCATAATGGCATCGAATACGGTATCATGCAGCTTATCTCCGAGTGCTATGCTGTTATGAAACTGGCACTGGGTCTCTCCGATGATGAGCTTCAGGTTGTATTCGGCAAATGGAACAAGGGGAAGCTGAATGGGTTCCTCATTGAAATAACAGGCAGGATTTTCGGTAAAACGGATGAAGTTTCAGGCAGGCGCCTGATCGATGAAATTCTTGATGTGGCCCGTCAGAAAGGAACGGGAATGTGGACCTCTCAAAGCGCCATGGAGCTCCAGGTGCCTGTTCCGACTATCGATATGGCAGTTGCAATGCGTGACTTATCCGTATTTGAAAAACAGAGGCAGATGGCTGGCAAAATCTACAAACACAAGGAAATAAAATTTATCGGAGACCGGAAAAAATTCCTCAGACAATTGCAGGAAGCATTATATGTGTCGGTGATAACAACATATGCCCAGGGCTTTGCACTTCTGAAAGCAGCATCAGACAAATACGGATACCATCTCGATCTGGAGGCAGTGGCACGCATCTGGCGGGGTGGCTGTATCATTCGTGCAGCCCTGCTGGATGACATTCAGGCAGCCTTTCATAAAAATCCCGATCTGTTGAACTTGCTTCTCGACCCCATACTTTCAGCAAAGATTGGAAATAATGAGGAAGATCTGCGCAGGATCGCAGGCAAGGCAGGTAAAATGGGTATTCCCATTCCTGCTATGATGGCTTCCCTTGGTTATCTCGATGCTTACAGCAGCTCCTGGTTGCCGGCTAATCTCATTCAGGCACAGCGCGACTATTTTGGTGCCCATACATATGAGCGCATTGATGCAAAAGGTACATATCACACTGACTGGCTTAATACAAAAAGATGAAAACAGAAAAGTCAATCCCGGTCACTACATTATTCCTGGATATAGGCGGAGTAATGCTCAGCAACGGATGGGGACATGAATCACGCAGACTGGCAGCTGAAAAATTCAATCTGGATTTAAGTGAATGTGAAGACCGCCACCATCTTACTTTCGTCACTTACGAAGAGGGCAAGCTTACCCTGAAGGAATATCTCAACCGGGTGGTGTTTTATCAAAAGCGCCCCTTCACTCATGATCAGTTTCAGAAATTCATGTTCGATCAGTCCACACCCTACACTGAGATGATTGAATTTATAATAAAGCTTAAAGAAAAAAACAGGCTGAAAATAGCCGTAGTAAATAACGAGGCCCGTGAGCTGAATGAGCACCGGATTAAGAAATTCAAGCTCAATCAGTTCGTCGACTTTTACATTTCTTCGTGCTTTGTCCATTTCCGGAAGCCGGATGCCGATATTTTCAGGATTGCCCTCGATATTGCACAGGTACCGGCTGAGCATGTTGTATATATTGAAAATACAAGGATGTTCGTCGACGTTGCAAGGGATCTTGGAATCCGGAGTATCCTTCATACCGACTATTTATCCACATCCATTGAATTAGCCACTATGGGTCTGACAATAAAATAAAGCATATGAAAAATGAATCGCCTTTATCTCAGGAACTTTTGAGCAGGATGAACGCTTATTGGCGAGCTGCCAATTATCTTTCGGTCGGACAGCTATACCTGCGTGACAACCCCCTTCTTCGTGAGCCATTGAAACAGTCGCATGTAAAGTCGATCCTGCTGGGACACTGGGGTACTACACCGGGGCAAAATTTCATTTATGTCCATCTGAACCGGGTCATAAAAAAATATGATCTTGATATGTTTTATATCGCAGGCCCGGGCCACGGCGGCCCGGCTCTTGTGGGAAACACCTATCTTGAAGGGACCTATAGTGAAATTTATCCGGATATAGGTCAGGATACTGAAGGGTTGAAAAAGCTCTTCAGGCAATTTTCATTCCCGGGGGGAATTCCAAGCCATGTGTCACCGGAGTGTCCGGGATCTATTCATGAGGGTGGAGAGCTGGGTTATTCCCTGAGCCATGCATTCGGAGCAGTCCTCGATAGCCCTGATCTGATTGTCGCATGCATTATCGGAGATGGAGAGGCTGAAACAGGGCCATTGGCAACTGCATGGCACTCCAATAAATTCCTGAATCCTGTTACAGATGGGGCAGTTCTGCCAATTTTGCATCTCAACGGATATAAAATAGCCAATCCCACCGTGCTTGCCCGGATCAGCCATCATGAACTTGATCAATTGCTCCGTGGCTATGGCTGGGTCCCTTACTTCGTGGAAGGGGACGACCCTGAAATAATGCATCAGCTAATGGCTAAAACTCTGGAGACAGTGATAGGTGAAATCCGGCAGATACAAAAAAATGCACGAAACGATAATAATACCGAACGCCCGCTATGGCCGGTAATAGTATTCAGCTCACCAAAAGGCTGGACCGGACCTGAAGAAGTAGATGGTCTTCAAATAGAGGGAACATTTCGGGCACATCAAATTCCTCTGCTTGTAGATCCTGATCATCCTCAACATCTTAAGATCCTTGAAAGCTGGATGAAAAGCTATAAGCCTGAGGAGCTTTTCGATGCAAAAGGCCGTCTTTTAGCCGAACTTGCCGAACTGGCACCCGAAGGTGAACGGAGAATGGGTGCCAATCCACATGCAAACGGAGGGCTGTTGCTGCACGACCTGCTGATGCCTGACTTTCAAAACTATAAGATAAATGTACAATCACCCGGATCGGTTCAGGCAGCCGATACACATGTGCTCGGGGAGTTCCTTCGCGATGTGGTTAAGCTTAACCGCAGCCAGAGGAATTTTCGGATTTTCGGTCCAGACGAAACACTTTCGAATCGCTTGAATGTCGTTTTTGAGGCTACTAACCGGCAGTGGATAGCAGAAACGAAGGATAACGATGAGTTTCTCGCGTCAGACGGACGCGTAATGGAAATCCTTAGCGAACATCAGTGCGAAGGCCTTCTGGAGGGATACCTCCTGACGGGAAGACATGGTTTGTTTAACTGTTACGAGGGGTTCATACATATAATCGATTCCATGTTTAATCAGCACGCCAAGTGGCTGAAAGTCAGTGCCGGCCTGCCCTGGCGTAAAAAAATTGCATCACTGAATTACCTGCTTGCATCGCACGTCTGGCAGCAGGCACATAATGGCTTTACACATCAGGATCCGGGCTTTATCGATCATGTAGTCAATAAAAAGGCTTCAATAGTCAGGGTTTACCTTCCACCCGACGCTAACTGTCTTCTGTCGGTATGGGATCATTGCCTGAGAAGCAGGCACTATGTCAATGTGGTTATAGCAGGAAAATACCTTGCTCCTCAATGGCTGACAATGGAAGCTGCGGTTGAACATTGTACCAGGGGGATAGGAGTCTGGAAGTGGGCCAGCAGTGATGAAGGTGCGGAACCTGACATAGTTATGGCATGCTGCGGCGACGTGCCGACTCTGGAGACCCTGGCCGCCGTCTCGATACTCCGCAAGTATCTGCCTGAACTAAAAATCCGGGTTATCAATGTTGTTGATCTTATGAAGCTAGAACCTTCAACCGAACATCCTCATGGGCTCAGCGACCGGGAATTCGATGCCCTGTTCACAAAAGACAAACCCATAGTCTTTGCCTTCCATGGCTACCCATGGCTGGTCCACCGCCTTACCTATCGTCGTACCAACCATGAGAACATGCATGTAAGGGGCTATAAGGAGGAAGGCACTATCACCACCTACTTTGATATGACCGTACTTAACGATCTCGACAGGTTTCACCTTGTGCAGGATGTGATAAACAGACTGCCATGGTTAGGTGAAGGCGGTACGGCACTTATGAAGATTGTACAGGAGAAACTCATTGAGCATAAGCAGTATATTGATACAAATGGCGTGGATATGCCCGAAATTCTCAACTGGAAATGGGGTGATTAATATTAAGTGCTCAAAAACTCAGGTTCAGTATTACAATAAGCTTTAAGGAAAGAGACAAACATTTTTTTCAATAAAGCATGGTGAACCTGAGATATCAAAAAACAATATAAATGAATTATGAATACCAATTCTGACAATCCAAAGTCAAATGGATCAAAATCTGCTGACGGGCAAAAGGCGACTGAGGATCTGAAAACAATTTCGATGGCCGGGCTGCAGGAAAAGTTAGGCTCTTCTCCTGAAGGCCTTACGCAGGCAGAAGCTGAGAAAAGGCTGGCAAAGTACGGGGCTAATGAAATTAAAGAAGAGAAAACCAATCTTTTTCTCAAATTCCTCACCTATTTCTGGGGTCCTATTCCGTGGATGATTGAAGCAGCAGTAATTCTTTCGGCAGTAGCCAGGCACTGGCCCGACTTTGCAATCATCCTGGTTCTGCTTCTTGCTAACGGGCTTGTAGGATTCTGGGAAGAACGCGAGGCAGGAAATGCTATCGAAGCCCTTAAGGCCAGGCTGGCGGTCAAGGCAAGGGTGAAACGTGACGGGATATGGGTAAATCCTTCAGCACGGGAGCTGGTACCAGGTGATGTAATCCGGTTAAGGCTTGGAGACATTGTGCCTGCAGATGCACGCTTGCTGGAGGGCGATCCGGTGGAAGTGGACCAGTCTGCACTGACCGGGGAATCGCTGCCGGCCTCACGCAAACCGGGAGAGGCTGTATTTTCAGGGTCTATCATTCGCCAGGGTGAGATCGGAGCAATGGTATATGGTACTGGCTCCAACACATACTTTGGCAAAACTGCACAACTGGTCCAGGAGGCCCACACAGTAAGTCATTTTCAAAAAGCCGTACTAAAGATCGGCAATTACCTGATTGTTCTTGCCGTGGCCCTGGTTGCGGTTATTGTGATAGTAGCGCTCATAAGGGGAGATAAAATACTTACAACGCTGCAGTTCGCATTGGTCTTGACAGTTGCCGCTATCCCTGTTGCAATGCCTACTGTTTTGTCAGTAACGATGGCAGTAGGAGCCCGTTTGCTGGCCAGGAGGGAGGCAATCGTGAGCCGGCTGGTAGCTATTGAGGAATTGGCGGGGGTAGATGTTCTTTGTGCAGATAAAACGGGTACCCTTACCCAGAATAAGCTTACCCTTGGTGAGCCATTCTGTGTAAACGATATCGATCCGGCAGATGTGATCCTCGGTGGGGCACTTGCATCCCGTGCAGAAAACAATGATACAATCGATCTGGCTGTTCTGGGTGGCCTGAAGGATAAAGATTCACTTAAGGGCTACGATGTTGTACACTTCCAGCCATTCGATCCCGTACATAAGCGCACTGAAGCCACCGTTAAGGGCAAGGATGGAAAAACATTCAGGGTGACAAAGGGTGCACCCCAGGTTATCCTTGACCTGGCAGCCAATACCGGGGATATCAGGTCCTCCGTCAACAAAGCGGTTAACGAATTTGCTGTACGGGGCTTTCGTTCGCTGGGTGTTGCCCGTGCCGGGGAGGAAGGCAAATGGCAATTTATCGGCGTTTTGCCTCTGTTCGATCCGCCTCGTGAAGATGCCGCGGAAAACAATAGCAACAGCACTGGCTATGGGTGTTAAGATTAAGATGGTAACCGGCGATGCACTTGCGATTGCCCGTGAAACTGCCTCGAAGCTGGACATGGGTTCAAACATACTTGATGCCGGCAGTCTTGGCGACTCGAAGCAAAATGAGACTGAGGCAGTCAAAATATCAATTGAAAACGCCGACGGTTTCGCCCAGGTATTCCCCGAACATAAGTTTCATATAGTGGATGTGCTGCAGAAGCTTGGTCACATAGTGGGTATGACGGGTGATGGAGTGAATGATGCTCCTGCACTTAAAAAAGCTGATTGCGGTATAGCAGTTTCGGATGCGACAGATGCAGCACGCGCTGCTGCTGCGATCGTATTGATGAGTCCGGGCCTGTCGGTTATCATTGATGCGATAAAAGAGAGCCGCCGCATTTTCCAGCGGATGAACAGCTATGCTATCTACCGTATTGCAGAGACCCTGCGTGTTCTGTTCTTTATGACTCTGGCAATCCTTATCTTCAATTTTTATCCGCTGACCGCTGTAATGATTGTTATGCTGGCCTTGCTTAACGATGGCGCGATCCTGTCAATAGCTTACGACAATGTGCATTACAAGGATAAGCCTGAGGCCTGGAACATGCGAATGGTGCTTGGCATTTCTACTGTGCTGGGAGTCATTGGCGTAATTTCTGCCTTTGGCCTCTTTTATCTCGGAGAACGCGTCTTTCATCTTGATCGCGCACATATTCAAACGCTGATGTACCTTAAGTTATCGGTAGCCGGTCACCTGACAATTTTCCTGACCCGTACGCGAGGCCCCTTCTGGTCCATCCGGCCAGCAAGAATTTTATGGGTAGCAGTCCTTGGCACCCAGATCATTGCAACGATGATAGCCGTTTACGGATTCTTCATGACCCCTCTCGGCTGGGGTTGGGCACTGTTTGTCTGGGGTTATGCCCTCTTGTGGTTTCTCCTTAACGACCGCATAAAACTACTTGCCTACCGGCTTTTCGATCCCCCAAAATAAGTCCTTTTCCTGCAAGGGACAAAGCCACATTCCATGGATCGATGATGGGGCTAAGTAAGTAATTTTTGATATGGATCTTCCGCAGCTCCTTATGGGCTGAAAAAATACCTTTTAAAAGGTATTTCCCTCGCTGCACAATAGACGTAACTTTATATCGGAAGGCTCTTCATAAATAACCAGCTTATATACATTTTGTTAGTGTAATTCTCCTGATCTTTCCGGAGCAGTAAATTTTATTATTATGAAAGTATTATTGGTCTATCCCGAATGTCCGGATTCCTTTTGGAGTTTCAAGCACGCACTGAAGTTCATATCAAAGAAAGCAGCTGTACCGCCCCTCGGATTAATAACCGTGTCTGCAATGCTGCCATCATCATGGCAGAAAAAACTGGTGGACATGAATATCACACAACTTGGAACAGCAGATATACAGTGGGCCGATTATGTCTTTATAAGTGCAATGTATATCCAGAAGGCGTCAGTTGCAAAAGTGATCGAAAGCTGCAAAAAACTCAATAGGAAAGTTGTTGCCGGCGGCCCTCTGTTCACCCAGGAATATATTAACTATCCGGAGATCGATCATTTTATCCTTAATGAAGCAGAGATTACCCTGCCTTTGTTTTTAAAAGATTTAAATGCCGGGCATCCCCAAAAACTTTATATCACCGACCAGTATGCCGATATTACTATGACTCCGGTTCCGGATTATCATTTACTTGACATAAAGAAATATGCAAATATGGATTTGCAGGTTTCCCGGGGTTGTCCCTTTTCATGTGATTTTTGTGAGATTACCTCTCTGCTGGGCCACAAGGTCAGAATGAAAAGCACCGGCCAGGTCCTGGAAGAGCTGGAAACCCTGTATAATCTCAACTGGCGGGGCCCTGTATCTATTGTCGACGATAATTTTATTGGGAACAAACAGGAAGTTAAAAAAAACCTGGTTCCGGCAATGAGTAAATGGATGGAGATGCATAAGTATCCATTTGAATTTACAACCCAGGCCAGCATAAATCTTGCTGACGATGAGGAACTCATGTCATCCATGATGTCTGCCGGGATCAACTCCACATTTATAGGAATTGAAACACCGGATGAAATTTCCCTCGACAGTTGCAATAAGATTCAGAACAAAAACAGGGATATGCTCGAAAGTGTAAAGACTATGCAAAAAGCCGGATTTCAGGTTTCAGCAGGGTTTATTGTCGGCTTTGACAGCGATTCTCCCTCAGTTTTCCAACGGCAGATTGATTTTATACAGAAAAGCGGGATTGTGACTGCCATGGTAGGGTTATTGAATGCACCGAAAAACACCAGGTTATACAAGCGGCTCGAAAAGGAAAACAGGCTGACAATTGATGCAACAGGGAACAATACAGATTCTTCCATGAATTTTATACCTCTGATGAATCACAAAGAGCTGCTTGACGGGTATAAAAAATTAATTCATGGCATTTATTCTTCAAAACCATACTATGAAAGGTTGCGGCAGCAACTGTTGAATTATAACCGTCTTTATAAAAGAAAGACAAATTTCAGCCTGACAATGATTTCAGCTTTTATCAAGTCAGTTTTTATTATCGGATTTATCAACAGAGGCAGGTCCGAATACTGGAAACTGATTTTATGGACCCTCCTGAATCGCCCGGGATTATTTGAAGAAGCGATTACACAGGCAGTCTATGGCTATCATTTCAGGGTCGTATACGGGATAACCAGATAGATCAGCTGTCAGAGCAGTCCGTGTTCCTCGAGATCATAAATGATATCAGAGATACGTGTTTTACTCGTCTTCTCCAGGATATTCCTGCGATGTGTTATCACAGTATGCTTGCTGAGGAATAATTTTTCAGAGATCTGCTTATTCGTGAAGCCCATGTGTATCATCTTGAGTATCTCGAATTCACGGTCTGAGAAAATATTACCTTTCATCAGCAATTCCTCATCCGGAAGCCTGAAATACGAAAGGTCGTTACCTATATAATAATGATACCCGTGCCGGATCTTTTTGAACCAGTCAATATCTGTAAGGACCCCGGTAATAAACACTGTTTTATAAGGCATACCGCTATAAAACAAATACCATTGAAAAAGTAAATTTCTGTATTCCCCAATCGGATTTCTTATCTTCAGATTTGTCGATAATAACATATCCCCTTTTTTTGAGACAAAAAATTCATGCGCTATTTTAAATAATTGAAGCCTTGCCAGTCCGTGCCTGTTTATATCATCGGGGTGGGTGGCTTCAAGAAAATGATAAAAGCTGACCTGTTCCGGCTCAATGCCAAGGATATCAGTACTCCTTTTGCTTGTAAAGATTATTTCCATCCTCATGAGGTCGCCGATAAAGAAGCACTGATTATTGTCTTCCATCAACTTTTCAAGTTCAGTAATCAGATGATCATCATGATCGATGCCTTCGAAACCAAACGGGGAATAAGTGTCGATAAATTTGGATAGAAGGGTATATTTTATACTGTCAGGTATCATATCTCATTTGAACCTGTTGTTAAACAGTAATTACACTGTAAAGTTAAAAAAATACTCCTTAAGAGGTATTGTCCGCTGTAATGAGGAGGACTAATTTTACCTTACTCCAAAAGAGAAAATATTCAATCCTTTGTCACAACAAGGTTGAAAAATGCAAGCCGGTTCATTGTCATGGAAGAAGAACTGAAATACTAAGTATCGTCTGATGCAGAAGGCAGACCGCTGGAAGGAGAAAGGAATTACAAATTGCATTTATCCCCGAATATTTCTGTAAGGGATAACTGGTCGGTGATTGTATATGACAACGAGACCAGTCTTATGATCCGTACGAGTCAGCTATGGCCTTCCGTGTACAGCAAACGCAAAGGGCTTGAAGTCAACAAGGATGGCTCTGTTGATGCGTGGTTCGGTTCCAGGGCCCCAACAGGCATGGAGAACAACTGGATTAAGACAATTCCGGGCAGGGGATGGCACATGATCCTCCGCATTTACGGCCCCCTTGAACTTCTGTTCAAGGGAGTCTCCAGACCATTGAAGCTGAATTCTTAAAGTCACGCAGTAAGTCCAGCAATCTGGAGGAAATATGAGCATGCCATGATATTCACCGGGCATGGATCGGGACCTGACCCGGCAAGGGCAATGAATCAATGGAATTTTAGAAAGGGCCTGAAAGGTCAAAGTCCCGGGCACTTTATTCCCTCAGGGTCATATTATATGGATTCTGAAAATATTACTCAGGCCATTCGCTTCCTGAATTTATTTTCTCAATTTTGTATCTGATCATAACACTTAAGAAGAACATTTTATAATTGGTAGTGTTGTATCCCGGGACATTGAGCTAAAACTAACAAGAATATAAAAGGATGAGCCAAAGTGATACAATTTCAACGGATATACTTATAATCGGAGGAGGGCCGTCAGGACTGGCCGCGTCTATTCATCTGGCAGATATTTTAAAACAAAGGGGCCGCAGCGAAAGGATCCTGCTTATAGAAAAGGGGCGGTCCATAGGCAGCCATATTCTGTCAGGAGCCGTCATAAAGCCTTCCGTTTTTAAGGAATTGCTGCCTGATACCGATTTTTCAGAGATCCCATTCAATGCCAGGGTAACAAGGGATAAAACAATATTTCTGACAAGAAGCCGGGCCTTCCCCCTCCCGTTTCATTTGCCCTATATGAATAACGATGGCAATTTTACAGCCTCGATGGGTCAGGTATGCAGGTATCTGGCATCCAAGGCGGAGGAAAAAGGCGTTGAAATATATACTGGTTTTGCAGTGGATGAGATCATGTACAAAGAGGGCAAAGTAGCAGGGGCAAAAACAAAGGATACCGGTCTGGATCATCAGGGGAATAAGCTTGAAAATTTTCAGGCCGGCACAAGCATTGAAGCAAAACTTACAATTTTTGCCGAGGGAACGCGAGGCAGCCTTGCTAAAATGCTGATTGCAAAATTTGACCTTGCGCGCGACAGAAATGAACAGGTTTATTCCCTGGGCTGCAAGGAATTGTGGACAGTTCCTGAAGGCAATATTGATGCCGGCCAGATCTTTCATACAATGGGTTTCCCACTTGACAATGATGAATTTGGCGGCGGATTCATTTATGGATTGAACGAGAACAGAGTTGCTGTAGGCCTGGTTGTCGGACTTGATTACAAGGATCCCTCCTTCGATGTTCATGATGCTTTCCAGGTTTGGAAAAAAACTCCTTTCGTATCCAGGATACTGAAAGGGGGAAAGCTTTTGGAATATGGAGCCAAAACTCTTCCTGAAGGAGGTCTGTATGCAATACCCAGGCTTTATACAGACAATGCCTTAATTGTTGGTGACTCTGCAGGCCTTGTAGCCATGCCGGCTTTAAAGGGGGTCCATCTGGCAATCAGATCAGGAATGCTGGCAGCACAGACCACTGCCGATGCACTTTCAAAGGGGGATACATCCGAAAAAAGCCTCCGGCAATACGAGATCCTCATCAGGAACAGTGATATATATAAAGAGCTTTACCCTGTCAGGAATTTCAGGCAGGGATTCTCGAAAGGACTTATAGCGGGAGGATTGCATTTCGGGACCCAGCTTATTTCAGGCGGGGCCGGTTTTTTTGGAAGGCTGAGGTCTCATGCCGATTCCAGTGCAACACTTAAATTGAGCGAGCTTAAAAAGAAACCCTTTAAAGAGAGGTTCAGAGGACAGCTCGAATTCGACAAGGTACTTACATTTGACAAATCGACCGATGTTTACCATTCAGGAGTTTATCATGATGAACAGCAGGTTGTCCATCTTCACATTAACAACCAGGAGAATTTCGATAAAGTAAACATCGAAGAATTCGGAGCACCGGAACAATTTTTTTGCTCGTCGGAAGTTTATGAGCTTCACACTGATAAGGATGGCAGGAAGGAGATCCGGATCCATGCAGAAAACTGCATGCACTGCAAGACCTGCGACATCAAATCGCCCGGAGAAGGGATTACCTGGGTAGTACCTAACGGAGGCAATGGTCCCGATTTTCAGAATATGTAAAAATAAAAAGATATTACAAGGATGGCTTTGACAATAATAAGTTTGATAAAGCAGGTCCCGCTCCCAAGTGAGATGCGAATGGGGGAAGACGGGCTTATGGACAGGACAAAGGCTAAATCCATAATAAACATCGACTGCCAGTTTGGCCTTGAAGCCGGATTGCAGCTTAAAAAACAATATCCGGATGCGAGGCTGATAGTCTGCTCAATGGGGCCGAAATCGTTTGAGACATCCCTGAGAACTGCTGTATCCATGGGCTATGACGAGGCCTATCTGCTATCAGACCGAAAGCTTGGAGGAAGCGATACATATGCCACCGGTCTTGCATTATCCACAATGGTTAAGCACCTTGGTTTTACAAAAGACTCCACTGAGCCCTTTATAATTTTAACCGGCCGGCAGACAAGTGACGGGGATACAGCCCATGTTCCTTCGCAGGTGGCTGAAAATATCGGAATTCCTCAGGCTACTTTTGTGGAGAGCGTAAAATCAACCGAAGAAGGCAAAGTAACTGCCAAACGGATCATTGAAGGGGGGTATCAGATGCTGAAGCTGCCTCTCCCCTGCGTCATATCATTAACTCCGACAGGTATTCCACCCCGGAAACCTTCATTAAGCGGAGCAATAAGGGCACGGAAGCTCAATATTACAACTTTTGGGATTGACGACATTGGTTTGGGGACCGGGAAGATCGGAATCGACGGTTCACCTACTATCGTTGTCAAAGTTGTCAATATTGTCAGCGAACGTCCCCCGGTCACAATGGCGGAAGGTCACAACGAAGCTTCCCTTGTCGATAGCCTTATAGCAAACCTGCAGAAAGGTGGAAAGGTCCTTGAAAAGAAGGAGGCGGAAGCGAGGAAAAAAGCGGAAAGGCCTGATTTTCCGGAGAAGGACTTCAGAAACGGGGCCAGGGGAATAATTACATGGGCGGAGGTAACGAACGGTAAAATATCAAGACCATCCCTTGAGCTTCTGACCCCGGCAAGAAATCTTGCGGCACAGCTTGGAAATGACACAAGGGTGATGACATTGATAATAGGCAAAAATGCCCGTCACCTTGCTCCCTCACTTATCGAATATGGCTCAGATGAGGTTATCGTCGTTGAAAATGACAGGCTTGAAGAATATCTGGTCCTCCCCTTTTCATCTATCTTCGAACAGGTTATAAAACAAAGAAATCCTGAAATTGCACTTTTTGCAGCAACCACTTCCGGGAGGGAACTGGCTCCAAGGATAGGTATGAAAACCAATAGCGGAGTTACGGCAGATTGTACAGGGCTTGAAATCGGCGAGTACATTGACAAAAAAGAAAAAGTGATATATAGGCCTGTCCTTGAGTCACGTCGTCCAACTTACGGAGAAAGCAAGCTGGCGACAATACTAGGCTTTGTCTGTCCACAGATTTCAACAGCAAGGGCCGGTACCTTTGAAATTCCAGAAAGGACAGAAGGAAGACAGGGTATTATCTCCTCCTTCGACCCTCTGCTGAATGAAGAGGATTTTATTGTTGAAATACTGAAAACTGAACGAGGCGAAGGGGGACTGCAAAATCTGTTCGACGCTGATGTAATAATATCGGGAGGAAGAGGCGCTACAGGAGATAATTTAGAGCTCATAAAAACTCTCAGCGAGGCCCTGAGAAGCCAGGGCATAAATTCTGAGTGGGCTGTAAGCCGGCCCGTAGTGGATGATGGAATCGTGGAATACCCGAGGCAGGTGGGACAGACAGGCAAAACAATCCGCCCGAAAATTTATATTGCCGTTGGCATTTCAGGCGCAATTCAGCACATAGCAGGCATGAAGGAATCGGAGAAGATTATTGCAATAGACCATAATCCCAAGGCGCACATTTTCCATTATGCTGACTTTGGGATAGTGGGCGAATATGAGGATATTTTGCCTGAATTAATAGATCGCGTGCAGAAAGGCTATAAATTCGGGATTGAGGCTGGGAAAAACTAACCGGAGGACATTCAATGTAAGCATTGCAAGCAGGAATATCGTATTTTTGGATGATAATTCATAATTATCCTGTCAATTAAATAATCCTGGCTTTGGCAAAGCAGGCCGGTTTAACATTCAAGATCCGATTTCAATGAGAGCTTTCTCCATAAAAATAATCTGGCTGCTCCTCCTTCCATCCTTGTATTCTTCATTTCTCTATTCTCAGGTATCCGGCGGCAGGGAGCAGATCACCGATACAATAAGATGCCGCGATGCAGCCGGACAAAGTTATGCTCTTTTCAGACCTGCTCAATATGACAAGACCCAAAGCTGGCCGGTCATACTGATTTTTGATCCTTCCGGCAGAGGGAGGACCGGCATAGACAGCTTCACCGCAGCAGGGAGAAAATACAGATTCATCCTTGCATGCTCAAACAATTCACGCAACGGGCCAATGAGCGATAATTTTGCTGCAGCGGCTGCAATGCTCAGGGATCTTGAAGAAAAATTCAATATCGATCAGAAGCGGATCTATGCCGCCGGTTTCTCAGGCGGATCGCGTTTTGCGATGGCCCTGGCAGTAAAGGAGAAAAGAATTGCGGGAGTTATCGGCTGCGGGGCAGGCATACCCAATGACAGGAATTATATGCCGGGGATAAGTTCAGGGTTTTTATACTATGGACTTGCAGGCAGCCGCGACATGAATTTTCCTGAAATGCACGAGCTGCCAGCCATCCTCAGCAGTCAATCAGGGGTGATCCCTTACCTCAGGACATTCGATGGAGAGCACCAATGGCCTGGTTCATCCTTGCTAACAGAAGCAGTGGAATGGCTTTTGCTGCAGTCGATGAACAGGAACATAATTGCTCCGGATAAGTCATTTATATCATTCCTTGAAAATAAAACACAAAACCTGATCGATACACAGCTGAATGCAGGGAACCTGACAGATGCCGTAATGTACATGAAATTTGCTTCAAGGGACTTCCAGGGAACTCCATTTGGAGCAAAAATGGATCAGCACAGAAGCGAGCTAGAAAAATCGGACCAATATCGAACTGCAGTCAGCAAATGGAACAAGATGGCTGAAAAGGAGCAGAAGGAGAAAGAAAAATATCTTGCTTACCTGGGTGAATTGGTTAATTCAGCCTCATTGCCTGACAGTGCCTCAGGCTGGTGGAAAAGAGAGACAGGATCTCTCCTGCGGCTGCGCTCCAAAGGGAGCCCCGGGAACAGCATGATGGCCTCAAGGGTGTTGAATTTCATATCAATCCTATGCTACGAACAGGGCGCTTCATACTACAGGAACCATTTTTATCAACAGGCCTCCTTCCTGTTTGAGATCTGTACTATGTCGGACAGTGGGAACCAGAATAATTATTATAACCTGGCAAGGGCTCTTGCGGGCTCAGGGAAAAAAAGAGAGTCGCTTGATGCCCTCTCTGCTGCTATTGCCCATGGATTTAATTCGCGGAAAACACTTGAATCTGAACCTGCCTTCGGAAACATCAGGGACGATAACCGGTATAAAGCCCTTATGCTTAAATTGAAGTGACATATATGGCATGCAACAAATCATTTGCTGACAGATTTGTTCAGCGATGTTCAGATTTCCAATCAGAAAAAAACCATGGCATTCTGAATCCGGATCATATATTATTGCAACCGGTTTATTGCATCGTGAATATTTTTAAAATATCTTTACTTAGCGCATCAGGGCATTCACCCCTGATGACAATACCCGGTACGAAAGAATAGTTGGGACCCTGCAGGAAAGGAAGGGAGGATTCAGATAAAGGCGAAAATATGTTTAAGGCACTTTACAAAAAGTACCAGTACTTCTTCAACATGCTGGCTGTCCTGGTTCTGGTGATAATAGTCAGAATACTCGATTGGCTGGCATGGTCGCCCCCGTCGCCTGAAAAAACAAAGAATATCCTCATCGAGCACCTATTCGAATTCATCTCTTTTCTGCCAATTATCCTTATGCTGATCGGCAGCTATAAATGGGCAGTGAAAAGGAATAATAAGCTTCCCCTGATTGCAGTTACTGCCGTATTTGTACTTCTCGGACCGAGCTTTTTCCTCATTTCCAGCACCTGGCTCGAATTTGCCTTCTGGAGAAAGGATGTCCTCCCCGTAACATTTGACCTTATTGCAAAATATTCCCCCGGAGCCAGTCTCATCATCATGTTTCTTATTTCTGCCTTCTACCTTACACATCTAATCAGGCAGACTGCCAGGCAAAAAGAATCTGCACATAAAGCCGAGACTCTTGCAAAGGATGTTCAGCTTAAAATGCTCCGTTACCAGATTAATCCTCATTTTCTGTTTAATGTGCTGAACTCGGTCTATACCCTCATCGATGAAGATACAGAAAAGGCCAGGAAGCTTGTTCTGGATATGTCGGAATATTTCAGATATACCCTTAACAAACAACAAAGTACAACTACAATTGAAAAGGAGACAGAGTCGGTTGTAAGGTATCTGGAAATTCAGAAGACAAGATTCGAAGCTGAATTTCAATATGAAATTTCAGTCGATGAAGAGGCAAAGACCGTATCAATACCCTCATTTCTGATCCACCTGTTGATAGAAAATGCAGTAAAATATGGAACAAGGACAGAGAAACATATACTCATTGTCCGTCTTTCAGTCAGACTTATTGGCAAAATGCTTGTGATCAGGGTAGCAAATACAGGCAGGCTTTTGAATGCTGTGCATGATTCGGGGAAAAATCCTGATGGAACCGGCAATGGTATCGAAAACCTGAAAAACAGGCTTGCCCTGTACTATGACGATAATTACTCATTTTCACTTAAAGAGGAGGAAGGATATGTAGTGGCAGCCATTGAAATTAATAATACAAATGCCCGATGACAAATATAAAGGCTATCATAGTTGATGACGAAAGGCTGGCCAGGGTAAATCTGAGGAAACTGCTCCAACCCTATCCCCGGATAGAAATAGCAGGTGAAGCTGCCTCCTGCGATGAGACCGTAAGGCTGATCAACATCCACAAGCCCCGGCTGATTTTTCTCGACATTCAGCTCAGCGGGGAAACCGGCTTTGATTTGCTTGAACTGATTGACAAATCAATCAAAATAATATTTGTTACAGCCTACGATGAATATGCCATACGTGCATTTGAGGTAAATGCAATCGACTACCTGCTGAAACCCGTAAATCCGGAGAGGCTTAAAGAATCGATAATGAGGGTAATAAGCAGGGAAAAGAGCCTGAAGAACGAATCCAGGAACTATGAGTATTCCGACAGCATATTTGTAAGGTTAAATAATTATTCCTCGAGGTTTATTAAGATCAGCTCAATAACATTTATCGAACCAGTCGGTAACTATTCCAAAATCGTTACGACTGAGGGCAGGCACTGCCTGGTTTTGAAAACACTGAAACAATGGCAGGAAGAACTTCCTGACAACAATTTTGTAAGAATTCACCGCTCAAGCATCATAAATATAGAGCATCTGGACCGCATTGAGAAAAAGTCCAGCACACTTCAGAAAGCCTATCTGAAAAATATCCCCGAACCTCTTGAAGTAAGCCGGAGATATGCCCAGAAGCTAAAATCCTTAAATTAGGGTATCCTCTCTTTCACCTATAAAACCGCTTATCATTTTATCTGACCGCTAATCATAATTCCCTTTGATTAAGCATTATGCATTATTTCCTTTGATCCGGTTTAGTCAAAAACTTAAGAAAAAATGAGAAATAATAATTATCAAAACGGAACAGGGTTGAAATCAATTTTCCTGAAAAAAATCATTTCAACCTCATTGACGATTGCGGTTTTCACTTCGTTCGCTTTCAGTCAGAACCTTGCACAAATAGTAAGAGGTACCATAGTTGATGCCGATAGTAAATTACCATTGCCGGGTGCCACTCTGGTTATACTTGGTACCGACCCGATTGTCGGGACATCAACAGATGTGAACGGAACTTTCAGATTTGGAAAAGTCCCTTTAGGCAGAATAGCAATAAGGCTCTCCTACATCGGCTATGAAACTAAAACTATTTCAGATATTGTTGTAAACTCCGGTAAAGAGGTAGTTCTGGATATTTCGATGCAGGAATCTGTTATAAAGGTTGCAGATGCCGTTATCAAAGCATACAGGAATAAGGGAGAATCAACAAACGACATGTCGCAGCTAAGTACACATTCCATCACTCTTGAAGAAACCAAACGTTTTACAGGAGGGATGGACGACCCTGCCCGAGTTGTCTCTTCCTTTGCAGGAGTGGCAAGCACTCCTGACGGGAGCAGCGATATAATCGTGCGTGGTAACTCACCCAAATACATGCAATGGCGCCTCGACGGAGCTGAAATTTCCAGTCCCTACCACTTGGATGATCAAAATTCTTCGTTTGGAGCTCTTACAGCTTTGAACAACAATCTATTGGCCACCTCCGATTTTTATACGGGAGCCTTTTCGCCTGAGTATGGCGATGTCCTGTCATGTGTCTATGATGTAAAGCTCAGGTCCGGGAACAATGAAAAATTTGAAGCCACCGGAGGGATTGGTTTAATGGGCACTGAGCTTACACTTGAAGGTCCGTTTAAAAAGGGATATGCAGGATCATACCTTTTTAATTACAGGTTCTCTTCAATCTCTCTCATTAAAAAGCTGGGGCTGGTTGATGTACCAGGAGTTGTAAATTACCAGGATGCAACATTTAAGGTTGTTCTTCCGACTAAAAGGACAGGTACTTTTTCCTTCTATGGTCTAAGTGGCCTGAGTGGCTTTTCAATGGATAATATGGGGCCGGAAGGTCTGTCTACGCCTGGCAGACCAGCAACCAGTGAACTTACCAGCAAGGATTTCTATAAGGACAATTACCTTGCTAATCTTGGAATGAATCATATTTTGTCGCTAAATGACAAAAGCTTTGTCAAAACAACCCTGAATTACTCAGGAACTGGCGCTAACGACGATATTTTTGAGACCGATACAATACGAATTTACGACAGCGAAGGCGGACTCAGAGGAGATTCCATTTCTCCAAGAATGCACACAATTCAAAGCCGGATCGTGAATTCAGCAATCAGGGCAGCGATCACTTACAGCAATAAGATCAATGCTAAGAATAAAATCCAGACAGGCACTAAATACACTCTTTACGGCTTCAATTACAATCAGAACATTTATAGCAGCGAGGAAGCTTCACTGATCAACATAAACGACTTTAAAACCAATATAAGTACCATAAATAATTTTGTAAGCTGGAAACACAGTTTCGATGAGAAAGTCAGTATGGTGGCTGGCCTTCATAACATGAATATCCCTGGCAAAAACAAAAGCACCCTTGAACCAAGGCTAAGTCTAAACTGGGATATTAATAAAACCAGTTCAATTCACGCAGGATATGGCATGCACAGCACGACGGAAAGTGTCCATAACTATTTTACCAAAATCTCACAAGGTGATGGCAGTTACCTTGAACCTAATAAAAACCTCGGACTGCTGAAGGCTCATCATTTTGTTTTGGGCTATCAAAAACGATTTACTGAAAACTTAGTGGGAAAAATTGAGGCATACTACCAGTCGCTCTACAATTTACCTGTTGAAAACATTGATACAAGTTATTACGCCACTATTAACGAGGGTATCGATTATAAATATGTTGAACTTGTTAATGAAGGCAAAGGCAGGAACTACGGTGTGGAAGTTTCCCTCGAACGGTTTTTTGATAAAAATTACTACTTTTTAATAAACAGCTCGCTATTCGATTCGAAATACAAATCGCTGGAAGGAGTCTGGAGAAATACAAGGTATAATAATAATTATATCGTTAATATTTTATTCGGGAAAGAGTTTAAAAGACTTGGCAAAAAACAAAATCAGACCCTGACATTGAATACAAAGATATTCTTTGAAGGTGGCCAACGCTATATTCCGCTATTAAGGGATGCACAGGGGAATGTGGCTGTTGATCCTGAAAATGACAGGTATTTCGACTATAGCAAAGCATATACAGATAAACTTGATAATATCTTTCTCCTGAACTTATCGGCAAGCTACAAGTTTAACAGACCACGTGCCACCCATGAAATTTTCCTTGATTTGATGAACCTAACAAACAGTCAGGCAAGAATGGCTGAATATTATGATCCCGGGAAACCGGGAAAAGCCGGTTATACAACACAGTTTGGATTTTTTCCTAACCTGATGT
Organism: uncultured Bacteroidales bacterium; assembly: GCA_963756885.1. Classification (GTDB taxonomy): domain Bacteria; phylum Bacteroidota; class Bacteroidia; order Bacteroidales; family VadinHA17; genus LD21. Next base: position 38,267 of record CAVWPG010000016.1, on the reverse strand, counting down.
ATCGTGTCTATTTTTATTAAAATGATCTGAAACCAAATGAAAGCCGTCCGGAGAAAAACATTAATCCGGTTATTCCGCTGAATCCCGGTATCCCGTCAGCGAATGGCCTCTTAAACTGCTGTATATCACAGCTGGTTAAGCGTGGCATAACCAAAGTTCAGAAAGTACAAAATTTATTCGTATCTTTAAGGTGCGGATCATTCTGGAAATTACAGATATTGGCCTGATCCGGCGACCTGAAGATAAAATATATTTATTCATTTCCGGCCCAGGCAGAGTTTTCACAGATCACCGGAGTCATGCGTTCTGTGAGACAATTCAAGGCCTGGGCCATACTTAATTTTTTGTACTTATGGCACTGAAATGGGAAAAATGGAAGAAAAGAGAGAAGGAAATGTCATTCCTGGAGCATCTTGAGGAACTCAGATGGCATATTATAAGGGCTGTAACAGCGGTGGTCCTGATGGCCATAGTGGCATTCATATTCAAAAACATCATATTCGACAGGATAATCCTGGCCCCAAGAATGCCTGGTTTCTTTACAAACCGGATTCTCTGCCAGATCGGCGAAGCGCTAAACACAAAGGCACTGTGCATTAACACAAATCCTTTTGATCTTATAAGCATCAAAATGTCGGGCCAGATCACAACCCATATTATAGTGGCTCTTGTTTCAGGTGTGATCCTGGCATTCCCTTTTGTTTTATGGGAATTCTGGAGATTTCTGAAACCGGCACTTAACGCAAACGAAAAAAAGCACGCACGGGGAGCGGTATTTGCAGCTTCTTTCCTGTTCTTCACAGGAGTCGTATTCGGATATTTCATTATTATTCCCCTTTCAATACATTTTCTGGGATCATATGTTGTCAGTGATGTGATCACCAACCAGATCACGATAAGTTCCTATATTGGAACAATTACTAAAACCGCCCTTGCGAGCGGACTTATTTTCGAGCTCCCCATTCTGGCATTTTTCCTTACTGAAATAGGCCTGATAGATCCCCCATTTCTGAAGCAGTACAGAAAATATGCAATTCTGATCTGTTTTATTGTAGCAGCAATAATCACACCTCCTGATGTGTTTTCACAGGCTCTTGTGGTTGTTCCATTACTGGGTCTTTATGAAGTCAGTATTGTAATCTCAAAGTTTGTCCTGAGCAGGAAAAGCAGACACCATGACAGTTTCATGGAAAACGGTTATGCCTAGATCGTCTGATCCCTGAAAAAGGAGTTCTCATTTTACATACCGTGAGCTCACAAAAAAGCTTACATAAGTTCCGCTGCCGGGGATGATCATCCTTCCTGCAGTTCCTCCGTTGCGTAGTTGGAGCAGCTGATTGTCCTTGCCCGGGTGATACCTTCCCGGGCCCGGAATAGAGTTTTTTTACCCTATTTTCATAATTAAATTAAATATTTAGTTGTAGAACTAATATTTTAGTTTTATCTTTGGATTGAAATCATCATTAAGCTTGAAAACATCCGGATATACCTGCAAAAGATTTAATCAAAATATTCTGAGTACCGAAACCCAAAAACTTCTGCCATGATAGCAAATGACTTCAGGATCGCCGTAAAAAACATTATTCACAATAAAGTCACCTCGGCAATAAGCATACTTGGACTTGGCATCGGCCTGGGCAGCATCATACTGCTTGTGACTTTAGTAGTTCATGAAACATCATTCGATAAATTTATCCCCGATTACAGGAATGTATTTAAGGTCACATTCGGGAATTATGATTTTAGCCAGTATCCTCTCGCGGAAGAACTGAAAAAAGACTTTCCGGGAATTAAGGATTTTTTCAGGATCAACCAGGCAAATAATGTGCAGGTCCGGAATACCGGAAATGAATATGGCAGGAACCAGGAATTTGCATTTGCGGATGCCTCGATATTTAGAATCCTTGGGATTGGAATGCTTTCAGGCACTCCGGCAAATACAACATCAGAAGTAGCAATATCTGAAAAAACTGCAAAAAAGTTCTTTGGCAACAGCCTGGCCATTGGTCAGGTTTTAAAAGTGAAACTCAACACTGAGTTTATTGATCTTTTTGTGACCGGCGTCTATAAGGATTTTCCCCCTAATTCAACCCTTTATCCTGATTATATTGCTGATATAAAATTATCTGCAATATTGTTCGGGCAATGGAAGAGCCATCTCGGCGAATACGGAAAAGGACCGGAAATAACCTTAAACTGGGATCTGCTGGCATTCTATACCTACCTGGTTCTCGATAAGAACGCTGATAGGCAAGCGCTTATTTCCAATATGCAGAAGTATGCCGGGATGAGCACGCATGAAAGTACAAAAAAACTCAAATACGATCTTCAGCCCGTCAGCGATATATATTTTAAATCCGGCGGATATCTTCAGGGTTTTAATTTTTTCAGGGCAGGTAATTCAAACGAGCTTAAATATTATTGGACAATAGGTTTGTTTATCTTGATAATATCAGTCACTAATTATATATTTCTTGCAAGGGCAGCTACCTCCGACAGGTTGCGGGCGCTCGGCACCAGGAAAGTAATGGGTGCCTCACCCCTGTACCTTCAGCGACAAATAATCCTTGAAGCCAATCTGATGATCCTCCTGAGTCTCATTCCTGCATTTTTTGTCATTGACACCGGAATAACCCTGATTAATAATACACTGAACAAAACATTAAGCCTGGGAGTTTTTTCGAGTCCTGTGACATGGCTCCTGATAATCCTGGTCCTGATTATCACGGGTACTGTATCCGGACTTGTAATCGGATACAGGATCTCAAGGATCTCTCCCCTGCTTCTTATTTCCGGCAAAACTTCAGAAAGACCAGTCAGCAATATATGGAATTACTCATTTTTAATTTTTCATTTCAGCATTTACATTATTCTGATTGCAAGTGTTTTTGCCGTCAACAAACAAATCAAATATTCAGTATCCGGCGTTAGGGGGCTGAATCCTGACAATATATTGATAAGCGAACTCTATACGCCCAAACTGGAAGCTGGTTTTGAGACCCTTTGCGGTGAAATGAGGAAAATGCCGGGCGTTCTGAAAGTTGCAGGGGCCTCAAATATACCCCTTTACAGCGATCCAATGCCATTAAATCTGGTAAATCCCGAAGGAGAATACATAAGGTTTGAAGGTTTAATACTGGGTGAAGGGATGACAGAGCTGCTCAATATAGAGATTCTTGAAGGTTCTTCATTCGGTAATTACCAATCGACTGGAAGGGAAATTATTTTTAATGAATCAGCTGCTAAAAAATACGATATAAAAACAGGAGAAAAATATCTTGGTCAATATCATGTAGGAGGTATCGCAAGGGATTTTCATTCACATTCACTCTACACTTCGATTGAACCAATGATGATCATACAGCAGAACCCGTCCCAAATGGGACTTCTCGCCATAAAGACTGACGGTAAGAATGATAAAGCCGTCATTGAGAGACTTAATGAGCTCTACACTCAGATTGATCCTGAAGAGATATTTGATGTCAGATACCTGACTGATGTGAGCAGGGAGCTATACACTCACGAGAAGAATCAGGCTGAAATAATGGGAGCTTTTTCACTTCTGGCAACCGTTCTTGCTGTAATGGGCCTTTTTGGAATAGCATTGATCACAATAACCAGAAAAACAAAAGAAATCGGGCTGAGAAAAGTTAACGGAGCCTCCATTGCTGAAATATTATATCTGCTAAATAAGGATCTGGTCCGCTGGGTGCTGGTGTCAATAATAATAGGAATCCCGGTTTCCCTGTACCTTATGGCACACTGGCAAACCCGTTTTGCCTACAAGACAGAATTAAGCTGGTGGATTTTTGCGTTTGCAGGGGGATCTGCAGTTCTTGTTACATTACTAACTGTCAGCTGGCATAGCTTTCGGGCCGCTGCAAAAAATCCTGTCGAGGCCCTCAGGTACGAGTGATCTTCAGCCTTGATCCGGCAGTACCTTACTGACCCTTATAAGAATAAAATACATCTTCCTCCCCGGATATGCTTAAGGCAGCATCGGGGGGTAATGGATTTCGACTTTTTCTACACCCCCGATATGAAGTTGCAACTGGCAGCTATAAAACATTTTTTGCCGGTTGGATCAGCTTGTTTGCAGATTTTTTTTGCGCAGTAACTGCTTACAGCTGAATTTTGGGATATGAATGGTTCCAGAATTAACACGATCCGGCAACTTTTACCAATAATAACAATTAAATCAAATCCCTATGAACAGCTTAAAGAACAAATTGAAAATGGGACTAATTTTAGCCCTGAGCCTGTTTGGCATCCCCCGGGCTTTTAATCAGACGCCTTTCACGAAGCAGACAGGCACAGAGCTGGATAAGCTATTGTCTGAGCAGTATAAAGCCCCGGAACCAGGTTGTGCGGCAATTGTTGCACAAAAGGGAAAGATTGTCTACATGAAGGCTTTCGGAATGGCCAACCTGGAATTGAATGTTCCTATGAAGCCCGATATGGTATTCAGGATAGGTTCTATGACAAAACAGTTTACCGCGATTTCAATATTGCTGTTAATGGAACTCGGGAAGCTGGATCTTCAGGATGAGATTACAAAATTCATCCCCGATTATCCAACCCAGGGGTACAGAATTACTGTAGAAAATCTGCTTACCCACACCTCCGGGATAAAAAGCTATACAAGCGATCCTGAATTTACGTCTTACATGAAGCTTGACAAAAAGCCATTGGAGGTAATAAACCTGTTCAGGGACAAGCCCCTGGAATTCGTCCCCGGGACACAATGGAGCTATAGCAATTCAGGATATTTTCTTCTCGGGTATATTATTGAAAAAGTATCAGGTAAAACTTATGCACAATATCTTGACGAAAATTTCTTTAAGCCACTGGGCATGACCAATTCCTTTTTCGGGAGCGACAGCCGCGTTATAATGAACAGGGCATCAGGCTATCAGAAAGGAGACAGTGGTTTTGTAAATGCCCCTGTAATAAGCATGACAATTCCATATTCCGCAGGTTCAATACTTTCGACTGTTGAGGACCTGTATAAGTGGAATCAGGCCCTGCATTCGTACAGTGTTGTCAGAAAAGAAACGCTTGACAAGGCCTTTACAGAATTCCACCTGGCAAATGGCAAAGGCACAGGATATGGGTACGGATGGTTTCTGAGAGAGTTGCAGGGCTCGCCAACGATAGAGCATGGAGGAGGTATAAACGGATTTCTGACAAACGGAGTCTACCTGCCCAGGGAGGATGTATTTGTTGCCGTATTAACAAACTCAACAACCAATCCGCCGGACTTTGTTTCATTGAAGATGGCGGCCCTGATGATCGGAAAACCATACAATTTAAGTGAAGCTCCCTTTGACAGCTCTACACCTGAAGAGTACAGGGGAATTTATGAGAATGATGAAAAAACAACAAGGACAATATCTGTGGATAACAATAAACTATTTGTACAAAGCAAGGGTGGATTTATGACACAGCTTTCACCATACAAGAAAGATAAATTCTTCATCCCAAATTCCTTTGCAACAATCGAATTCAGGCGTGATCCCGCCACAAGGATAAACAGTATGGTTGTTGACGACAGGGGAAATGTTCAGACATTCAATATTACAGATACCATAATACCGGTAAAAACAGAGGTGAACGTTTCTGAAGCTGTCATGGAAAGTTATACAGGCAGCTATCAGATAGCAGCCGGATTCACTGTGAACATTACAAGGGAGGGAGATAAAATGTTTGCCCAGGGTACAGGACAGAATAAAGTGCCTATTTTTGCAGAGACGCAAACAAGGTTTTTTGTAAAAGTTATCGATGCCCAGCTTGAATTTGTTCAGGATGACAAAGGGAATGTGTCCAGGCTGATTTTATATCAGGGAGGCAGAAAAATGGAAGGTCCGCGGATAAGGGAATAAGGGCTCTTCAGACAATAGGCGCAGCTGATTTCGAATCACGGATCTTTAACACATTCCAACAATATCCTTATCATTGATTCCTGATTTCATGATTCCTTGCAAAATAAGCTATTGACAGGAGTATCAGGATTATCAGGATCTGAGTGGCGAAATACCTCATGGTGCAGTGCATCCCTCCAAAATAGTCGCCCTGGGGTATTTTTTCGATTACTGCATAAGTAAGCATGAAGAAGAAAATTTCGAATAGCCGCTTGCCGCCGGACAGTATACCCAGGCAAACTGAGAAGCCAATCAGCATAAGAGCACCTGCAACGATTCCCGGAATGAATAAAAACTCACCGGCTATTGAATATCTTAGTATTATGGGAAAGGCAAATGCGAGTGCGGTAAGGGTTCCAGCCAGGATTTGTGCAGTCAGCAGCCTGCCCAGGGGTTTGGCCGACCCGTACACGAAACTGCTCGTGCCATGGAACTTTTCCTTCGTTGCGATATCTGCCCATCTGTTCACCTGCAGGAACCAGACGATTGGCAATGCAATCTGGTGCGCCTTTTCGGGCGGGATAAAAAAGAGGGCAATAAACAGGCCCCCATTTATAAGCCAGAACCACTGGGGACCCTTTCTGAGCAGCATCATGATTTCTGCTTTTATCAGTGGGACAATATTAAAGGAGGAAGATATCTCCGGCAGGGAAGCCAGGCTTATTTCATTGATCATGTGAGCCTTGTCGTCGATTTTTTGGCTCTTTTTATCAATGCCTGGCAGGCTGTAGGTTCTTGTGTCAAAGCGGCGGAAAATTTTCGAGCTTATAAATATCAGGACAAATGCCATCGCCACCCAGAACAGCCTGCATGCCAGATAATATAAGGTAAAATGGGTCCCTTCAAAAAGAAAATAATGCAATTCCCGCTTGCTTCCGAAATTGTAGCCTACGGAGACGTCATGGTGAACGCCTCCGGTTACTCCGTTGACAACACTCGCCATGCCCGTGAGAAGATGCTTGATCCCTAGCACATCCACCAATTCCGATACAGGATGTTTGACATCAAAAATAAATGCTACCATGGCCGAAAACAAAATAAAGAAAATGATATTGGACAGATTGGTTCGCTTGCCAAAAATGATTTCAAAAAAAACTGCAAGCACCGACAGGAATAGCAGACTTGGGATTGTGGCATAAAGGTAGGGCAGCAAGAACTGAAGAACATTGAAATGGTACCCGCTTCCCCGCACCATTATCAAACCAAGGGCCATTAAGACAATAATAAATGTTATTGTAAGCAGAACCATGAAGCTGCTCAGGGATTTAGCCAGCAAATAGAGGAAATTGCTTATCGATGTTGCCGCTATTATTTGCCCTGTTCCGGATTCCTCATCGCGCCTGATTCCATTGTTAATTATATAAAATCCGATGAACCACATGAATGTACTTGCCATTATTGCAGTTACATGTCCGATCCAGGCAGCGTTGTTAAATCCGACAAAATTGCCTATACGAACGGTGCAATAGGCAGCTGAAGGGCCTGGAACAAAGCTGTAAGCCACATATATACTTGCAAAGAGAGTAACCAGGAAGATATTGCTTCTTGTGCGCTGCAGATAATCAGCCTTAATAATGGCGGCGAAACGGTTCATATATTACTTATTTGTCAGGTATAAATAGGCATCTTCAAGTGAAGCAGCTACAGGAGTTGAATTGTCGATCCGGCGATCAGCCGTAAAGCGCATATGTGCTTTTACCTTATTCCTCACGGTATCGATCACATGGTATTGATTCCTGAAAACTGCTATATCCTCCTTGTCAATTTCAGTCACATACACCCTATTTGTGACAAGCTCAATTATATCGGGCTGGTATCCGCTCATTAGCAGTTTTCCCCCCTTCATTATTGCAACCTCATCGGCTATTGTTACTATATCCGAAACTATATGAGATGAAAGTATTACAATGCAACTGGAGGCCAGTTCAGAAAGCAGATTTCTGAACCGTACCCTTTCTTCCGGATCAAGTCCGACAGTCGGTTCATCGAGGATCAAAACCTTCGGACTGTTCAGGAGTGCCTGGGCAATTCCTATCCGTTGTTTCATCCCGCCGGAATAGGTACCGATACGGTTTTTGGCCGCAGCAGTCAGATTTACACTTTCAAGAAGCTGAGAGATCAGGTTCCTTAACCCGGGTCCTCCCACCCCCTTCATGGCAGCCATGTATTCCAGAAACTCGAACCCGCTGAGGTTAGGGTAGACACCAAAATCCTGCGGCAAATAGCCCAGTATCCTGCGGATATATCCGGGGTCTTTGGCCGTATCGATCCCATCCAGGGTTACGGAACCTTCGGTAGGCCTGGATACGGTGGCAATTATTTTCATTAATGTTGATTTACCTGCTCCGTTGGGACCAAGCAGACCAAGAATTCCATTTTCAAGGCTGAGGCTTAAATCTATCAGGCCGAATTTGCCGGCGCTGAACTTTTTTGTGACATTACTTATTTCGAGTCTCATATATTCTGATTATAAACTTATTACATTTTAATTTTTTAATTTTGGCCTTCCTCATTACAAGTCATTTCAGTAATTTTATGATGTCTGCCAGTATGGAAAAATCCTGTTTTTCGGTAACCATAATTATAAAAATCCTGACTTATTCATACCTTAAGGATTGAGCAGGGTTCGCCCGTGCAGCCCTGATTATCCGGTAGCTTATAGTGAGAACCGCAACTCCCAGGGCAATGGCCAGTCCTCCAAGGAAGGTAAGCAGGCCAGGGCTGATCCTGTAAAAAAAGTTTTCAAGCCACTTGCCTGAGACATAGTATATTGCAGGGATTGAGATAAGTGCTGATATAAATATGAGCATTATTGTCTCTTGTGATATTGAGAAAAAGATACCTGGGATTGAAGAGCCCATTGCTTTCCTCACTCCGATCTCTTTGGTACGTTGTTCCACGGTATATGAAGTCAGCCCATATAATCCGAGAACTGCAATGAATATTGCAAGAAATGAGGATATAACTGCTATCAGGGCGTTCTGCCTCTCTTTTGCATATAGCTGTTTCATTGCATCATCGATAAAATAATACCTTAAGGGATCATTTGTTGCAAATTCTTTCCATTTGGTCTCGATTCTTTTAATTGTTCCCCTGTAATTTGCGGGTGAAATTTTGACAGTCATATATCCATATCTGTCATTTTCTGATTTTAACCTGAAAATCACGGGGTCTATCTGGTTACGCTGTGATTCGAATACAAAATCGGCTACAACACCTATAATTGGATAATAAGCTACCTTGCCTGAGTCACGATATCCCATTATTCTTAATTTTCCGGGATCTATGTTGAATTTCTTTATAGCAGATTCATTCAGAATACAAGCATTCGCATCAGCAAGAAACTCTTTATTAAAGAATCTGCCTGACTTAAGCTTCATGCCATAGGTTTCAAGAAATTTATAATCTACATAGTTTGTCCACATGAAAATAGTCTCATCTTTTTTCCCTTCCACCATATAAGCACCATTATTATTAAGGGTTCCAGGTACAGTGGTGGAGCTTGCAACGGATATGACTCCGGGGACCGCAGAGATCGCTTCTTCGAATGACCTGGCGTTTGCGCCAAGGGCTTCCTCATTCTCGAGCACAAGCAGCTGATCTTTAATAAAACCCGGATCTTTTTCGGTCATAAATACTATTTGCCTGTACATAATCAGGGTACCCACAATAAGGAAAATGGAGATGGCAAACTGCATTACAACAAGTACTCTTCTGAGACGCCCCCTGTGACTGATGTTGTTTTTGCTTCCCTTAAGCACTCTGTACGGACTGTAAGCAGAGAGAATGAAAGCTGGATAGATGCCGGCAAGTATTCCCGTTATCAGAGCAAACAGAATCATCAATGGCATTATGAACCAGATATCTGCAAATTTCAGTGTCAGGCTTGTGCCCAGCAGGTCATTGAACCATGGAAGGATAAGTTTAATAATAATAAGTGCCACGATGGTTGACACAAATGACATTATAACAGACTCTGTCAGAAACTGGATAATGAGCATTCCTCTTGTTGATCCCCCGAGTTTTTTTATTCCAACCTCTTTTGCCCGTGCTGATGCCTGTGCAGTGGAAAGGTTTGTGAAATTAACCACAGCCACTAGCAGGATTAGCAGGGCTATGCAGCTCAAAATCCTTAATAACTTCGGATCACCCGCCGCAAGGAAGGCAGGCTTAACTGAAGTATCGAGGTGAATATCAGTAAGTCTCTGAAGATTATATCCGTATTTGTTACCCTTGGAAAGAAATTCCTCGAAGGTGATATTCAATACACGCTGTATTTCCGGTCCGACATTCTTAAGAACCAGTGCAGGAAATTTTTCATTTACATTTTTATATTCAGCCTTTGGTTTAAGAAGCAAATAGGTGTTTATGCAACTGCCCGACCATTCCTGGCTGTTTACCTGAGAATCTGAAAGAAGGGATACAAGCATGCCCGCCTTGAAGTGAGAATTTGCCGGAATATCACCCATGACTCCTGTAACAATATAGCTTACAGTATCTTTACCTATCTTAAGGATCTTATCGACCGGGTTAGTATCCCCGAATAATCTTTTGGCCATGGAGCTGGAAAGAACTACTTTCCCGGGGGCATTAAGAAGATTCCCCGGATCACCCTTTATTACGGGGACAGTGAAAAAATTAAAGAAAGATGAGTCTGCTTCAATGATGTTTTCTTCATAATAAGTCTGATTATTAAAGGTTACTGATGTAACACCGAATAATCTCCTCATCCTCAGAAAATCCTCCACTTCGGGAAATTCCCTGACCAGTTCGGCACCAAGCGGAAATGAGGAAGTAGCTTCGGTAAATTCCTGACCGCCTACCCTGAGATTCAGTACAATATCGTATATCCTGTCCTTCCTGAGATTAAACCTGTCGTAGCTTGCTTCATACATTATATAAAACCCAATAAGAAGGCTGCAGGCAATCCCGATCGATAGACCGGTTATATTGATGGCAATATAAGATCTTTGTCTTTTAAATGATCTTAAACTGTGTTTTAGCAGGTTATTAAGCATATGGAATAAAAATGAGGTTTTTAATATTTTTAGCTGACGGGAAGAATCTGTAACAATTCATCATAATAAGTATCGTTTTAGGTAAAGACGTCAATCAAAAGGCTTCGTTGCACAGAAGAAATAACCATTCTGATTAATTATTATTCCCTCAACAAAATAAAGTACCCATAGAAAGTACAAGTCAACTTTAGAACGTTGCAAAATCCATCACCTTTTCCTTACCCGCTTCAGAAACAAAAGCCCATCAGACGCTTGTCTTATGGGAATTGCATTTTCAGCAAGCAGGGCCTGCCGGTACAAGAGAGCTCATTGCAAAGTTTCATAAATGGCTGATAAAATGACAGGTTACCCGGGCATCAACACAGCAATAAATGCAACGCACATATTATCAGGATTTTATTAGGCTTAATTGTATAAAGATATTCTAATTTATTCTTTGTCTATGTGTTATATTTGTAGTTAATTTATTTAACTCATATTCGGGCTATGCAAGTTACAGTAATCAGAAAGGATAGTAAGTTTCTCCCTGATCCGAGCAGGGTAATTGCGCGCTTTCTCTACACATCTGATGAAAGGAGTAAAGATATCATCCGGAATGTCATGTCTATGTCTGACAATGAAGTAGATATAGCCTTAAGCCAGGTACTGAGAAGTTATGCCAGGCGGCACAGGAATATATCATTGATATTTGAGACAAACCTGCATAAACTGGAAAAGCTTTTTGATGAACTAAAGATAAACCAAAGCAATAACAAATCGAGAAGAGCGCTTATCGGTTCATATTTCACCCTTGAATATTCAATTGAATCGGCAGCCTTCTTCAATCCCTCGGTAGTGGAAGATCCGGATCAGTCTGAGCTGGGGCCCAATGAAAAACGGCTTATTTTCAGTTTCAGGGCGACCGGTGAAGGTCATATTTCATCCATAGTCTTTCGGTCGGCCGTTATAGATAAGAACTGCGATCTGATGATCGAGCCGGTAGGCAATATGCTGGCAGAAGCAGAACGGATTAAAAGGCACATATACTATAAAAGTTCATTTATCAGGAAACTGGATGAAATGAGCTCCTTCAACAACAAAATTTCCCCGGTCTTCGTGCTGGAAAAGCTGGGCGAAAGGTTTACATATGGCGATTTGAAAAGAGCGGTGGAAGAGACCCGGAGAACGCATGAGCTGTCACCGGAAAAGGAACTTATAATTAATCAGATGCTGTGGCTTGCAAAGTCTCATTATGAACTTGACTTTTCAATTGATTCCGTAATTTCCGAGAGGGTTATTTTTCCAACCTCCGAGGCTGAAAGAAACGGAATTGAGGATGCACGTTTTGTAAAATTCACGGATGACAATGGTGAAATAACCTATTATGCTACCTATACAGCTTATGACGGTCAGACCATATTGCCTAAATTACTCGAAACAAAAAATTTCTACCATTTCAAGGCACTGACAATTAATGGCGAAATTGCAAGGAATAAAGGGATGGCATTATTCCCGAGGAAGATCGGCGGAAAATATGCCATGCTATGCAGGATTGATGGAGTTAATAACTATATAGCTTATTCAGACAGGATAAATGTCTGGCGTGTTGCCAAGCTCATTCAGTCCCCAAAATTTCCCTGGGAGCTTGTTCAGGTTGGAAACTGTGGCTCACCGCTGGAGACAGAAGAGGGCTGGCTTGTAATAACACACGGAGTTGGTCCGATGAGGGAATATGTCATAAGTGCATCATTGTACGATCTGGAGAACCCGGAAAAAATGATCGGCAGGTTAAAGACTCCCCTGATAACTCCCAATGCCCAGGAAAGGGAAGGGTATGTGCCCAATGTAGTTTACTCCTGCGGCTCCATTATCCACAACGGCAATCTGATTATCCCGTATGGCATGTCAGACTGTGCATCAACTTATGCTTCAATTAATTTAACTGAACTTTTGAATGAACTAAAGAACCCGGGTTAGCAACAACAATGGAAAGCAGTGATCCAAAATCGGTTGCAGTAATTGTAGCCCATCCGGATGATGAAACATTATGGGCCGGGGGAACTATATTAAGTAACCCTTCGTGGCGGTGGTTTATTCTTTGCTTAACCAGGGGAAGCGATAATGATCGTGCCCCGAAGTTCCTTGAAACATTAAAAATATTAGGATCTGAGGGAATAATGGCTGACCTGGACGACGGTCCGGAACAGAATCCCCTCGATACTGCTGAGTTGGAACAGACCATAACAAAGCTTTTGCCCCGCTCCCATTTCGATCTGATTATTTCACACGATCCGGGAGGTGAATATACAAGACATCTCCGGCATGAAGAAACAGGCAGGGCAGTTATCAACCTGTGGCATGCAGGCAGGATATCCGCAAGTGAACTCTGGACCTTTGCCTATGAAGACGGCAATAAGGAATATTATCCAAGACCGGTTAAAACTGACTCATCATACTTTCCCCTGACTGAGAAGATCTGGCAAAAGAAATACAGTATAATCACCACTACATACGGATTCAATAAGGATGGTTTTGAAGCAAATACAACGCCCAGGGCTGAATCATTCCGGAAATTTACAGATCCCCGTGATGCCCTGGTGTGGTTAAACAAAGGAGGGAACCTATCATGAAAGTATTAATACTCTATGACTACCCTGCTTCACCCGGAGGATTGGCTACCCAGGGTGACTTGTTATTCAAGGGACTGATTAATATGGGCATCGATGCCCATGCAGTGAATTTCGAGTCGGCACAGGAGAAGGAGTGGTATTACAGGTGGTTTGAACCTGATGTTGTTGTCGGAGTCGGATATTGGGGCCACACACCTCATCTGATACTTCATCCGCAACGATACGGAGCACAGGCAGTGCCATGGCTGGTTGCCGACGGATATATTGCAAACTACCAGGAGGTGCTTAATGCCCTGCCATTGATCCTGGTAACATCGAACTGGGTAAAGGAAATGTATGTCCGTGACGGGATAGACAAGGACATAATTGAGGTGCTGCCCGTCGGATGCGATACCGATGCCTTTTGCCCCTTTGAAAGAGAAGACCCGAAAATTTCTACTGTACGTGAATCACTTGGAGTTTCAGCGGATCAGATAATGATACTGACCGTCGGCGGGGATGCCGCATCAAAAGGGGCACAGGAGGTAATGCAGGCCCTCTCCATAATTGACACCAGGGCACCAGACTGGAAATATGTCTGTAAAGTATGGCCTCAGCCAAGGACCAAACTTCAGAATCTTGCTGATCTTGAACTGGCAGCGCATCTGGGTATCGACAAGAATGTGATTTACACGACAAACATTATTTCACGTAATTTCATGCCTTACCTTATAGGTGCCTGTGATATCTATGCAGCACCTTCACGCCTTGAGGGCTTTGGAATGCCACAGGTTGAAGCGGGAGCATGCGAAAAACCTGTAATTAGTATAAATGCTATGGGAATGCTGGATACCCTTGTTCATGGAGAAACTGCCTTCCTTGCAAATATAGCGCAGAAAATCGAGGTCAAGGAGGTTATCCTTGGCGATGAATCAGGATTTGAGGAGCACCACAGGGTTGTGTTCAATAAACCAAGAACTGTGGATTACCGCGCAAGTGTTCACGATATTGCCAATTACCTTATGGATCTCATGACGAATGAGGAATTGCGCATAAAGATGGGTAAGGCGGGAAGAAAGAGGGTCATTGAGAATTTTGACTATCGTGTCGTTGCAAAACGCTTTGTGCAGATCATAAACGATAAACTCGGAATAAGTTAATACTACGGATCCATGCTAAATACCGACAGGAAGGAAATAAGGGATGCAACAAATGCAGCTCTCGAGGTACTGCTTCATAATGCCCACGGCCCCTTTCATGGGCTTCCGCGCACTGCGGGCTGGGGTTATCCTGAACCCTACACCCGTGATCTTATGCTGTCAATTCTGGGAATTGCCGTATCGGGGAATGATAAGCTGATAATGAGCATACGCAAAGTACTTGAAACCCTCGCAAAGAATCAGACTGAGCATGGTCATATTCCTTCTCTTGTACATGACGGTGATGATCGTGGCGCGAGTGATTCAACTCCTTTGTTCCTGATGGGTGCAGCCATTTTCAGGGAAGTATCAGGTGAACATGACTTTCTTCATCTGGCGGTAAGTAAGGCCCTTCAATGGATGACCTATCAGAGTCCTGCGGATCGTTACCTTGTTGCCCAGCAACCTACAAGCGACTGGCGGGATGAACAATGGGTCATGGGATATGGCCTGTTTGTAAATACCCTGGTTTACAGTTACCTGCGACTCCTTGATCAGAATATTGAAGCAGACAGGGTACGCCAGGAAATGACCAGGTTTACAATTACAGGAGGAAGCATGCACCGTCATGTTCATGAAGGCCTTATTGTAAAGCACAAACCCTACTTTGCCTTATGGTCATATAAAATATACAGCAGTGAACGCTTTGATCTGCTCGGTAACAGCCTTGCCATCCTTTCAGGTTTGGCATCACCCAGCCGTGCTGAAGAAATGATATCCTGGATCGAGGAGGAATGTGCAGAAATGATAAAGAGAGGTGAGCTGGCAGTAGATCTTCCACCTAATTTCTTTCCCTATATCAAGCCTGAAGATCCTGACTGGCGTGATCGGTACGCACTGTTCAACAATCCGGGAGAGTACCATAACGGAGGTATTTGGCCATTTATAAGTGGTCTGTACGTGGCGGCCCTGGTGGCAGCCGGGAAGTACAGGCTGGCTGAGAAAAAGCTTATTTCGCTTACAAGCCTTGTTAAAGCTTCGACTGACAGGAACCTTGATTTTGGCTTTAACGAGTGGCTAAGGGCCCGGGACGGACAGGCTATGGGGCAGAACTGGCAAACATGGTCTGCAGCGCTTTATCTTTATGCTGCAAAATGTGTTGAAGAAAAAAGAACCCCTTTCTTTGATAAGATGCGTAACAGCCGGGAAGGGCAGGCACCCGGTTAACACTGGCAGCTGCTGCCGGCATCATCAGATTTCTATCTTTTCAAGCTCTTCAAATGCCATTAGAACTGTCAAATGAGAAATAAGATAGGCCAGTGAGCTTTCAGCTCCCTGATTCCGGTTTACTCCGTAACTCTCAAAGCCATCGCAGCACCCTTTTGTTTCAAAATCGAAAAGGCTCATCCTGAGATCATTTTCGCCAAGGAACCACATAAAGCAGGCAAATAGCTTATTCAGATAGTCCTTGTCTTTTGTAAGATGAAAAGCCTGATGGTACATTAGAACCATTGCAAGAGCATCCACAGGCTGCTGGGCATAGATGGAACGTTCAGCCCCTCTCTTATACCATTTTTCATTACCAATGATTGATAAATAGCCATCGCTCAGAGTAATATCCGTCAGGAAGTTCATGGTATCAAGGGCAATTCCGGCTATGTTATCATCTTTTATAAGCTGCGCGGCATGTAAAAGAGCCAGCGGCAACATCCCGTTATCATAGGCCAGCAATGATTCAAACCATTTCCAGTCGGGATGGCTGTTTTCGTTGTATTGCCTGATCAGCTTCTGACTGAGATCCGTTAATATCTGGATCATAGAGTCATCTGATGGGTTGCTCCGGAGGTAATAACTGATTCCAACCATTGTGTTGGCAATGCCTCTTATAGACTGAAGCTTTTCAAAATTAACGGCTGCATCGAGGAATATCTGTCTCCCTGTCTGGTAATAGGCGTCGTTGGGTGCATTGGCAGTAAGGTACCCAAGTGCCCAGATGGTTCTTCCAAATGAATCCTCTGATCCTTTCTCGTCGAGAAAATTCCGGCTGAAGCTAAGAAAATTCCTGAAGGTCCCATCTTTGTTCTGCATATAGTTTATGTAGCTTAAGTATATGGGAGCCAGCTTAAGGGCTTTGGCATCCTTTTTTTGCCGGTATGCCATGAGCACCATAAGCAGGGCCCTGGCATTATCGTCAAGACAGTAGCCTTCCTTTAAATTTGGAATACCAAATTTTGCATGCTGAATGATACCGGTATCATCGGTCAGCCTCAGGATATGAGCAAGCGAAAATGGAGGAAGAATCAGCAAATCAAGAATGGTCTCCTTATTAGCGAGCACTTCAGGCTTGCTGTTAAGGACTTTTTCAGCAACCGCAATATATTTTTCACCCGTTTTTGACCATGTTATTCCCTGACCATAATTAAAAGCCCTTCCCCTGAGATTTTTCAACACATCCGGGTTGCCAAGCAATTCAAGAAATATATTTGCAAGTCCCTCCGAATCATTAAAATCAAAAAGTCTTCCCCTGCCATCCGCCAGCAGTTCAGTAGCATGCCAGTATGGGGTGGAGACTACTGCCGAGCCGGCACCGATTGCGTATGAGAGCGTTCCGCTCGTCACCTGGGCTTCATTCAGATAGGGTGTAACATAAATGTCGGATGCTGACAAGTATTTAATTAATTCCTTCTGATTAACATATTCATTCAGGAAATATACATGATCTCTGAGGTTCAGGCTTTTAACCAGATGCTGTAAAAAATTCCGGTATTCTTCGCCGGAATACCGGAGAACATTAGGATGAGTTTTTCCAAGTATCAGGTATAAAACATCAGGATACTTATCGATAACTTTCGGCAAGGCTTTTATCACAGTCTCAATCCCCTTGTTCCTGCTTATAAAGCCAAATGTGAGCAGGACCTTCTTGTTCTGGAGGTTAAACTCCTTCTTGGAAAGGTTCTGACTAAATTTCAGATCGGGGACCCCGTGCTCGATGTATTCAATTTTCCCGGTATCCACTTTGTACACTGTTCTGAGAAATTCGATTGCTATATGACTCATAACGATTACCTTTGAAGCCATTCTGCATATCTCCGACAACACTGCTTTCTCGTCATATGAGGGGTTTTTGATAACCGTGTGAAGGGTAACTATCAGTGGAATCTGCAGGCGGTGAAGCAATGGAAGAATATATACCCCGTTTTGACCTCCGAATATTCCGAATTCATGTTCAAGTATGCACAGATCCGCTCCGCTCAGGTTAATGAATTTCACCGCTGCCAGGTAATCCCTCTGATGTTCCTGGCGTATTGTAAGCTTTACCTCTTCCGGATAATTATAGGTCAGGTCATGGTCGTTCATCGCAACAATGAACCCTTCCCTGGATTCATTGTCTGATTTGCTTCCATTGACCATTGACTTGAAAAGATCCCTTGTAAATGTTCCGATACCACATTCACGCGGCGGATAGGTTCCAATATAGGCGATTTTCATAATTGACAGTTTTTGCCCGGATTAATTCAAATTTAATACCTCAGATTAAAGATAAGCTATATATTGCCACTACTATACTGGATAAGAAGTTAATATTATAACAATCCGGAAAAGATTGTGGCCTAAATTGGTACAATCTTCCTGATTTCTGACCACCTCCGGAACCATGGAATCCGGATTAAATATTTGTTCCCTGTCAGGTCCATGCATTTACTTTTCGATCCCTGCACTGTGTTCCAGGTGGGAAAAAGTTCAGCAACTGCCCCCTTTCGATCAAAATTTATCCACTTGAATCAACCGTTTGTCAAAATTGCAATTTCATGAATATTCAGATCACTGAATCCATATCTGGCAGATAGTTAGCAACATCGGGCATAATATGATAAACAGATCAATTAATCTTAATTGATGCCTGATAAATATTGATCCAATTTTGACGAAGGGCGTTCAGGTGATGGTCAATTGTTCCTATTTGTGGGCGATCATTCGGATTCAATTGATAAATGAACTCTACAACGCACATTAACAGCCACTTATCTGATATTTACACTTGACTTGTCTCTTACTTTATATTATATTTATCATATTGTTTATGATATGAAATGATGCTATAATTGTAGCCCAATTGAAAGGACGCCAAACAGAAAAATAATTACTGCCAGGAAATGTGATTTGATATAGTAGAAAGATCTCCTCAGGAGCTAAAAGAAAAATAAATGAAGACGGCAAAAGAAATGATCGATGAAAGACTGACTATTCAGGATGGTCATCTTAAAGGAGCCAGGATAACCCTATCTGAATCCCTTGTGCAGAAGTTAATGGAAGATTATCATTCTCAGTTTCAGCAGGAGCTCGAATTACTGAGCGAGGAGGAACCGGTCACAGCTGAATCATATATTTTGTGATTTTTCAGCCGGGACTTGCCTGACCCATTGTTATATTGCAAATTAGTCTTCAACTACCTTACCACTTAATACACAAACCCGCAAGACGCTGATCTTGCGGGTTTTGCATTTTCCGGAAGCTTGCCTCCAGCTGTAACCGTGTCTTTACCCGGTCTTCTGATCGGCAGATTATAACGCGGATTACTCATATTTTCAAGGAAGCCATATTCGAGGCTGGCCAGAAATCTTTCGTCTTTTGCTCATTTCAGGAAATAATTTAAATACTTAGTTGTATAACTAATAATATAGTTGTATATTTGATATAGTATTATGAACCCGACAAAAAATTAAAAACCGAATGCTTAAAAACTATTTTATAACGGCCATCAGAAACATTATAAAGAATAAATTCTATTCTTTCCTCAATGTTTTTGGACTTGCAACAGGGGTAACTTGTTCCATACTGATATTATTATATGTGCTGGACGAAGTGTCATTTGATAAGCATTATTCGAATTATGAACATAAATACAGGCTGGAAAGTGATTTTAGTTTCTCCGGGACAGAGTCTCGTAATGCCGTGGTTGCCCTGCCATTGCTCCCCGCGATGAAATCTGAATATCCTGAGATTAAGGGGATCACCAGGGTTGGCAATTTTGGAGCTGTGAACGTCCTGTTCCGGTATAGGGATATCCGTTTCCTGGAAAGCAATATATACTTTGCCGACTCCACTGTATTTGACATCTTCAATTATGAATTTATCCTGGGATCTCCGGATAATGCTCTTAACGAACCAAATACAATGGTATTAACCCAAAGCTTCGCATCAAAATACTTTGGAGGAAGAAATCCTGTAGGAGAATTAATTACAACCGACAGATATGGGAGTTGCCGGATAACCGGTGTAATCAGGGATATACCAGAAAATTCGCACCTCAGGTTTGATTGCCTGATTTCAATGGCAACTATAGCTAAACTATCGGGTGCCGACAGGTTCAATTCAAAGGCTGGATATATGTTCTGGAATATTTCGGTTTTCGGGTATATCGTTCTGAATGACAACTCAAAAATAGAGGACCTCCTTGCAAAATTTCCGGGATTTTATGATAAATACATGAGTGACTTAGGGAAACAGGTAAATGGAACATTCCGGCCCATGGCCACAAGGCTCGATAAAGTGCATTTCAGCTCCGGGAATCAATCTGATCTCCCAACAGGTAATTTCAGCTATATCATAATCTTCTCACTTGTAGGCATCTTTATGCTTCTGATAGCAGGCTTTAACTATATGAATATGGCAACTGCCCGCTCAGCCAACCGATCAAGAGAGGTCGCCCTCAGGAAGGTTGCCGGTGCCGCGAAAAGATCGCTTATCAGGCAATTTCTGGGAGAATCGATGATTCTCATTATAGTGGCTTCTTCAATTGCTGTAATAGCGACCATCTTCATACTGCCTTCATTCAATCTCTTAACCGGCAAATCCATGGATATAGGGTATCTGTTTAAACCTTTTACACTTGGCTTAATTTTAATTATCACCCTCCTTGTCGGATTGATATCAGGCAGCTATCCAGCTTTATATCTCTCCTCATTCGCTCCTGTTGATATACTTAAGTCCGGCATTAATCCCCGCCATGGGACAGGAATGCTGAGAAAAATCCTGGTGGTCTTTCAGTTTTCAGTTTCAGGCATCCTGATAATTTGCACATTGGTAGTTTCGGGCCAGCAGAGATTTATTAGGAATAAGGATCTCGGTTTGAATAAGGAAAATGTCATGATCATTCCTGAGACGGATACTGCTTTTATAAATCACAGGATGCAATCATTTAAGGATGAGTTAGTAAAACTCCCTGATATAAAAGGTGTTTCATCGTCAGTTACAGTTCCTCCAGAGCTGGCCGGCAGGTATGTATTCCTGATTGAAAAGGACAGCGGTATGCCCAAAATTTCAACGTGCTTCACAATTGTAGATCATGATTTCTTTGATGTCATGAAGATAAAATTAGTAAAGGGAAGAAATTTTGACAGGAGTGTGACCAGTGACCCTGACAAGGCATTTATTGTCAATGAAGCGGCAGTAAGGATGTTCGGTTGGGGTGACTATCCTCTTGGGAAAAAGATAAGGTTTGGTATTGATCCGTCAACAAATACCTCAATCCAGTCAGGAGAAGTCATTGGTGTTGTAAGGGACTTCCATTTTACATCAATACATAATCAGATCGAGCCATTGATTTTTATGGTCAGAACAAGTCCCAGTACCAATTTTTATGTAAGGATCAGCGGCAGTAATATTCCTTCGACAATCGAAAGCATTAAAAAAGTCCAGGAGAATATGGGAAACACATTGCCCTTCAGATATTTCTTTTTTTCTGATAAACTGGATGAGATGTACATTGCTGAAACCAGGCTAAATACACTTTTCAGCATTTTTTCACTTCTGACGATTTTCATCGCCTGCCTCGGCCTGATGGGTCTTACCTCATTCGTAACCGAACAGCGATCAAAAGAGACAGCTCTCCGAAAGATCATTGGTGCAAGAATAAATCAACTTTTATGGTTACTGAATAAAGATTTTCTTCTGCTTGTCCTTATTTCAAATTTAATCTCCTGGCCCATTGCCTATTTGCTGATGGATAAATGGATTCATGGTTTTGCCTACCGGATTGACTTTGGCCTGATCCCATTCAGATTGAATACAGTTATCCCTTTTATTTCTGAATTACTGATAATAATCGTGATAGCTGTCATCACAATAAGCTTTCTCTCAATAAAAGCAGCTCTTGATAATCCCATAAATGCCCTGTCAAAGGAATAAATAGCGGGCATACAAGAATTCTGTATCGATCGGTTGGTTTGCAGAATTTATTTCTGCAGAAACAGACAATGAATGCATTCCGGAATGGACATCAATAATTCCAGAACCAAATAAATCTTTCTATTTTATATTATTAAAATCCTTCAGATTAAAACCATCGGGATTATCATTGGTAACCTTCCGGAAATTATAATAATAGAGATTGCCATCCACATCAAATAGCATTTCAAAACATTTTCCTGCTGCAGCATCCTTGGGCGGGCCAACATGAAAATGGAATAATGTATTGGCAGGACCAGCGGAAAACTCCTTCTCAATCTGATCGATATTAAGCAGTTTAAAATTATACCGGTATTCTGCTTTTATTTTCTCAGGAGAATCAGCATTTGGAGCCATTTTATCTTTATCAAATAACAATATCTTGTCCTGAAAACCTGATTTATTGTAGTATTTCAATCCATTCAATGAAATAGGGAAACGATATTTCTCAAGATTTTTTACATGTTTCTGCATAAACTTTACAATTGCAGGTATAATATATTCATAGTCTGTTCCTTTATCACCTGAGTATGAGACAGGAATGCTGAAATATTCAGGCATCATTGCTATATTGGCTGAAGCATCTCCAAGTACCAGGTTAATATAACGGTAGCTTACTCCGGCCGGGTCCTTATCATAATCTTCATCTACAAGAACAATAAAAGAATACTTCGGGTCAGCTTTCCGGTTCTGAAACTCTGTCTGGCTGATAAATTCATAGCTGGTGGCTTTCCAGTATTTCTGTATTGCATCCTTGATAGCGGCATTATAAAAGCTAATGCCATCTTCAAGGACAACACAGGTTTTGGTGTTTTTAAACATCTCTATTTGCTGTTTTGTTGCCAGAGGGGCATTAGCCATAACTCCAATGTAAAAGAGCCCTAATGAAAAAATCAGGATACCCTTTTTCAAAATCCTCCCGGAGGAGAATCCTGCCGCATCATTAAATCTTGAATTCCTCATATATGCTTATTATTTAAAGTTTTAAAAATGATGATTTTAAATTGAAAAATGTTATATTATTCTGGTCAAATATTACATCTTTCGCTTTCCCCTTCTTTTATGGTAACCAATTCTCCCGGATGTATATTGCCGGCTCCTGATATAATTTTATATAATTCCGCCGAATTGGAGGATCCTTTTTTGCCTTTAGACCTAAAATTGCATTCAGATCAGTTAGGAGGATATACGTGAGTGAATCAAAATCAAGTCATGTGCATCATGAGAAGATAATGATACGGGAGATATCAGAGCTGCTCTCAGCGAAACCATAGTCAGGTACCGCCTGAGGGGTCAAAACAGGATATCTGCCGCGATAGCATAAGGAATTTATTTGCACCAGGCATCCGGAAACAAGATTGGGAAATATTGTTTATATTAATGGGAATAAATTTCTGGCAAATATGGAACTTAAACCGATTATACTGTTGAAACCCTCTCATGATGATGGGAAAACTCTGCTCTTTGCATTAAAGCGGCGAAAAACCATTCGAGAAGTAAGTGACAAAAAATTATCCGGCCAATTGCTTTCTGATCTTCTTTGGGCTGCCTGTGGAGTAAACCGGAAGAAAGGACCGTTTGGAATCCCTGGAAGAACTGCAGCTACGGCAAGCAATTCCCAGGAAATCGATCTTTATGTTGCCCTCCAGGAGGCTGTTTATCTTTATGATCCGATTAAACACAGGTTAGTTCCCTCCTTTGATGGTGATCTTCGTAGTCTGGCAATCGGGAGGGGGCAGTCGGGAAACGGTGATAAGGCTCCAGTTCGTTTAATATTTGTTGTCGATATAAATAAACTATCCAATACTAAGGGATACCAGGAACCAGGTTTAAAGGATCCTGAAATTCAAAAGTCTTACTTTTATGTCGATACAGGACTTATAGCGGGTAATGTATACTTATTTGCTGCTTCACACGGCCTGGCATCATGGTTTCATAACTGTAACAGGAAGGCTGTTGAAGAAAAATTAAATCTGCATGAAGAACAAAAAGTACTTTTTGGAATGACAGTAGGTTACCCGATAAGAAAACCAGGGAATCAGCAGTTTGGTGATATATAAATAATAATCTGAAAAAGAAGGAGGAAACAATGGCATTCAAAGCTGCATTTATCGCTCATGCACCTGATGCAGAGCCTGATAAACATCATAGTCTCATAGAAACTACAAAATACAAGCTTTATACTTATGTGGTTAAAACACAGGCCGAAGCAATTCAGGTTTGCAAAGAACTGTATGAAAAGGAAAAAATCGATTCGGTACTTCTTTGTCCGGGTTTCACCCACAGGGATGTAGCTGAAATCTTTGAGGCTCTTGAAAACAAAGTCGCGGTATGTGTATCCCGTGGCGATGGACCAAGTGGTAAAATTACCGGCCCTGTTTTGCAGAGAGAATTTTTTGGGAAATAAGATTATTAAGACAGTCTCCTTTTTAAAATAAACACGTCTTCCTGATTTACTAAAGGTAACTTTCCTGCTATCTGGTACTTACAAATAGTTATTATAGAAAGCTTCAATAATTCAGAAACTTCTTTCCGGGACAAGAGAACATCATAATCATCAGGTTTCGCTTGTTGTTTAAGAATTTCTTCAAGCTCTTATTTGAAGCTTCCTTGATCAGGGAAATCAATTCATTTCGTTCATAATTTGTGACAATAAATTTATCAGCCATTTTGACTGGATTTTAATTCAGGTCATTAGCACCCACTTGTATATAATTTATTTTCAACTACATACAATTTAATTTTTTGACTTCTTGTCAATCCTGTTTTGTAAGTAGTTAATATCCAGGATTTTTGATAATTTAAATTATGTTCAAGGTTCACACAATTGCACTTACCGTTGGCTTCAGCCAACGGATGAAGGCACAGCTTAAGGTCGGGCTTTAGCCCTGATAAGCAAATACCTAAAGCACCCCGATAACGTGCACGTTACAAATTTCGTCACCGCATGCGTCAACAAAAAATAAAAAAATCTCTGTAAGTTATTAATTTACAGCGGTCTGTGATTTGGAGAAGTGGTCCCACCAGCTCCCACTTGAGGATTGTTATGCAGCTCTCTGATTGCACTGGACGACGGCAAAATTTAATGTATTTGCCCTTTTGAGGCATCATAGGTTTGTACACTACAACTTCTATTCATACCTAAGCGCATTAACAGGATTTTTACTTGCGGTTTTATACGATTGAAAACTTATGGTAATGAATGCGATAAGCAAAGCAACCATCCCTGCCTCTATAAATATCCGCCAATCTATATTTATACGGTAAGCAAAGTTTTGAAGCCAATGATTCAAGGCATACCAGGCAACGGGACATGCAATTATTACGGAAATAAGCACCCATAGTATATATTCTTTGGACAATAAGAAGAATATTTCGAAGGACTTTGCTCCGTTGACTTTCCTTATTCCGATCTCTTTTGTCCGCCGCTCTGTCATAAATGAAGATAATCCTATAAGTCCAAGACATGAAATAATGATTGCCAGGAAGGAGAAATAACCCAATATTTTGCCCATTTTTTGTTCTGTCCTGTATAGATTATTATATTCATCATCAAAAAATTTAAAATCAAGGGGATAAGCAAGATTATATGATTTAAAAGTCTTCCTGATATAATCAACAGTTAAAGTGATATTATCAGGTTTCATTTTAATGAAGCAGTTGAATCCGCCCGTGCGCATAAACATAATGAGCGGTTCAATTTTAGCATGTAACGATTTGAAGTGAAAATCTTTAACTACTCCAATAATTCTGAATTTTGATCCATGTTCTGATAATATTTTCCCAACTGGATCCTTAAAACCCAATATCTCTGCTGCTCTTTCATTTATCACAACAGCAGTAGAGTCAGTTGAGAATTCAGAAGAAAAGTAACGCCCCTCCTTGATTTCAAGTTGAAAGGTTTTAGCATATTCTTCGTCAGCAAAAAGAAGATGGAATAAAACATTATCACCTTCCTTATTTCCTTCCCAACTAAAAAAAGCCGAAGTAGTCATTATGTTGAGAGGATTTTGCTGTGCAAATGTTACACTGGATATATCCTGATTGCTGAGGAGATCTTTTTTAAAGATTTCTTGCGGGAAACCCATGCCGAACTGAACATGACCTATGTTGTCTTTATTAAAGCCAAGTTTCTTGTTTTGCAAATATTTAAACTGATTTCCAACAACTAAGGTGGATATGATAAGCAGAACCGACAGAGAAAACTGGAAAATAACCAGGACTCGTCTGAATCGTGGATTACCGGGATTTCCCTTAATACTACCCTTAATTATATTCAGTGGCTGTAAAGAAGACAAATACAATGCCGGATAACTTCCGGCAAAAAAACCACAAAACAATACTACTGTGATCAGACCAGCATATAAACCGGCACTCTGGTAGTTAACATCAAGATCCTTCCCGAATTGATTATTATAGCCGAACACCATCAGGTCTCCTCCACTCTGGTAGTTCCCGACAAGATTATTAAAACCGGGCAAAAGCAGTTCAACAATAATCATAGCAATTACATGGGCTACGAAAACCATCAACAGAGCCTCTCCCATAAATTGAACAAATATTTTTCTGTTTTTTGCCCCTGCTACTTTACGTATACCAATTTCCCTTGCTCTCATGGCTGCCTGCGCGGTAGATAAGTTCATAAAGTTGATACAGGCAATAACAAGAATAAAAACAGCAATGAGGCTCATAATTCTGATATAGGTAATATCACCATGACCACTGATATCTGCCGTATATTTCCCGGAAGAATACAAATGAATCTTTTTGATGTTTTGAAGGAAAAACTCCGCATTTGCTTCTTTTGGATCTTTGATCTTTCTTTTTAAAATGTTTCTGATCTTATTGTCAACTAACTTACTATCTGTCCCCTTGTGAAGTTCAATATAGGAAAAAGTAGCGTTATACCCCCAGGCATTTATATCAGTTCCGAATTCCTTGAAAAACTCAAAAGGAAGTAATAAATCGAATTGGATATGACTATTATGCGGCAAACTTTTTATAATACCTGTTACGGTGAATGTATGAAGGTCCATTACCGACAATGTTTTGCCGAGGGGATCTTCATTACTGAAGTATTTGGATGCCATTTCTTCGGTAATAAGAATATTGTATGGCCCGCTTAAAGCGCTATTTCTATCCCCGCGAACAAACCTGATATCAAACATGTCTAAAAAGTCCTTATCCACAAAGGCAAGCACTTCAAATATAAAATCATCTCCTTTTTTTAATGGCATCGGATGACTTTCATATCTTGAAGATCTAATTATTTCAGGATATTCTTCTTTCAGGGCAGGGGCTAATCCATTCGGAGTTATTGCTGTCTGAAAGACTTCGCCTCCGCCAGTGAATTGGTTTTCAAGAACACGGTACAGATCATCTGCATTTTTGAAATGCCTGTCGTAACTCCATTCATTCTGTACCCATAAAAAGATAAAAATTGCAGCGGCCATTCCAATGGCCAAACCACATATATTCAGAATTGAATATGTTGAATACCTTTTAATATTCCGAAAGGCAATTTTGAAGTAGTTATGTACCATTTCCAAGGCATTTTAATTTCAATTTAAGAATTCCAGATGTAATTTTCAATTATCAAGCCAATATTCTTTTCTTTCTGAAAACTAGCTATTTAAGTATAATATCTAAATAATATTATCTATATTTGTCTAATATAAGGACATGAAATGTCCATATTATAGACATATTGTGAAGTTTAAGTTAATAAAATGAATGGCAAATTATTAATTGTTGACGATCATAAACAGGTATTAAAAGCATTGATCCAGTTGCTTGAACCTGAATTTGAAAGCATTGCAGGTATATCAAATCCAAATCAAATCATCAATTACATTAACAATGAGGAGTTTGATGTCATCCTACTCGACATGAACTTTTCATCTGGCGTTAATACAGGCAATGAAGGTATATACTGGCTCAATCGTATTTTAAAATCAGATCCGTTAGCCTCTGTGGTGATGATAACTGCTTATTCGGATGTTAATCTGGCTGTAAGGGCTATAAAAGAAGGCGCCACTGATTTTGTAGTGAAGCCATGGGACAATAATAAACTTATTACTACCATGCAGGCCGCATTCAAACTAAGGCAATCGAAGATTGAGAATAAAAAGCTCCGAAGCAGGCAAAAGCAGATAAACAAAGTGATAATTAAAAAAGATGGCCCATTGATTGGCAAATCACAGGTAATGGAAAATGTATTGAAGGTTATTAATAAAGTAGCCCGAACAGATGCAAATGTTTTAGTTGTTGGCGAGAATGGGACAGGAAAAGAATTAATTGTAAAAGAGATCCATAATAATTCGCACAGAGCTGATGAAGTATTTATAAGCATTGATATAGGCACAATTACTGAGAGTATATTTGAAAGTGAAATGTTTGGGCATATTAAAGGTGCATTTACGGATGCCAGAGAAGATAAAACAGGGTGGTTTGAGACGGCTTCAGGCGGCACCTTGTTCCTTGATGAAATAGGCAATCTTTCTCTGACTATGCAGTCTAAACTACTCACAGCCATTCAAAACCGGGTAATATACAAGGTCGGTTCAAAAACGCCAATACCTTTTGATATACGACTTGTCTGTGCAACAAATAAAAATCTGGAAGAAATGGTTTCGATGAATCTTTTTCGCGAGGATCTATATTACCGGATTAACACAATTGTGATTGAAATTCCTCCTTTGCGTGACCGTGGTGAAGATATTGTATTGCTTGCAGAACATTTCCTAAGGGAATATGCAAATAAATACGAGAAATATCAATTGAAATTTAACAGCAAAACTCTTAACAAACTTCTGAAATATAACTGGCGGGGAAATGTGAGGGAGTTGCGTCATACTATAGAAAAAGCTGTCATACTATCTGATTCTGACATTTTAAGGCCGGAAGATTTTTTAGTTTCGAATTCGACTCAACAACCATTCCTTAAGCAGAAGCCACAGACATTTGACGAAATAGAAAAACAGGCCCTGCAAAGTGCCCTGACAAATAATAATGGAAGTGTTTTGGAAGCCTCAAAAGAGCTGGGATTAGCAAGACAAACAATGTACAATAAAATGAAAAAATATAACCTTTAGACTATAGTAACATGGTACTAAATAAATACTTTATCAATTTACTTATTCGAGTATCTCTTATTGTAATATCCGGCGTTGTCTCAGGGGCAGTGTTACAACACCTTGAAAATGGATACTATTATACTCTGACAGGTATGATAATTCTGATTATTTTACAAACATATATGCTTGTAAATCTGGTTAATAAAACAAATACAGATCTGGAAAAATTCTTTTCAGCGGTTCAGGATCATGACTCATCCATTCGATTTTCTGAAAATTCGGAGAACAGCTCGTTCAGAAAATTGCATGACAGAATGAATTCTTTAAATACTATCATTCAAAATGTTAAAATTGAAAATGAGAGAACAGGACAGTTCTTGCAAAGTGTGGTTGAACATGTTGATATTGGGCTATTATCATGTGATAAGAATTACGATATAGGAATTTATAATAAGGCTGCAAAAAGATATCTACACAGTCAGCAACCCCTTCAATTAGCCTCTTTAAGATCAACGAATGATAAAATATTTGAAATTATCAGGACTATAAAACCCGGGCAGGAAATATTGCATAAAATGAAAGTAGACAATCAGTTGCAAAGTATATTAATAAAGGCCTCAGAACTAAACTTTGAAAACAATGCAATAAAACTGGTTTCATTTAAGGATATTACCAGTGAACTCGATAAAAAAGAGCTGGATTCATGGCAAAGATTAATAAGAGTGTTAACTCATGAAATCATGAATTCAATAAGTCCGATTACCTCTCTGACAACGGTAATATCAGGGTACTTTAAAAAAAAGGATGATGACAACCCTGTTCCATTAAATCTCATTGATCATCAAATAGTTTCTAAAACACTATCCGGATTGAATACCATTGAAGAAACAGGAAAAGGATTAATGGATTTTGTTGATAAATACAGAAAGTTAACATCGTTACCAAAACCTGATTTAAGCAAATTCTCTATTGAGAGTCTTTTTCAGAAATGCAAAATCCTGATGGAATCTAATATTCCCAACAACATAAAAATCACTGTAAGTATTTATCCTGAAGATCTTTCAATAGTAGCAGATTTTTCACAGATTGAACAAATTCTTATAAATCTAATAAAAAACGCCATTGAAGCCTTATCCGGTAAGGAGACCGGAACAATTCACCTTAAAGCATTCTATGCAGATGATTCTGTCTTAATTCAGGTTGAAGATAACGGAATTGGAATATCCGGTGATATTATTGAAGATATTTTTGTCCCATTTTATACTACTAAAGCCAATGGTTCAGGAATAGGATTAAGCTTGTCAAAGCAAATAATGCAAAATCATTATGGCACAATTTCGGTGAACTCTTCTCCGAATAATGGATCCAGGTTTACCCTGATATTTCAATTATAGCCATCCCAAAACGCCCATTCAGGTGCAGTTTATGACCTGGGACTTATCGGAGCAGCATTTTGCTTTATTTCTCATGCTACCGGCTTCTGGATGGGTGTACTTGGATTTATAAAAGCAATTGTCTGGCCAGCTATTCTTGTATATGAAGCTTTTAAACATTTAGGAATGTAGTTAAGGACGAAGTTTTCTTACAGGAGATCAAAGGCCTGAGTATACCATCAAATGAGACTTATTTGAAGTGTTCCTAAGACGAATATGGAATAGGAACTAGATATAAACTCATGAAATAAAATAGATTAACTATATTCGATTTTAAATAATTGGAATAGAAATCCTATGAAAAAATACTCAAATTTTCAATTCGGATGGGTAGTTGTAATTGTATTTCTAATAGTTATCGTATGGATCACTATTGCATACAGGTTTCAATGGGGTAATAATCCTATTCCTAAGGCAGCATATATTGTTTTCCTTTTGTTATTTTCCGGAACTCTGCTGTCTCTTTATGGAATTACTGTGAATGTAGATGAAAAGCAAATTATTATTAAGCTTGGGATTGGATTTTATAAAAGGAAGATTGATCTTTCATCAGTAAAATCAGTTGAATCAATTACATACCCATCATATTTTGGCTATGGAATCAGGCTGATTACAAACGGAATCCTTTATAATGTGAGTGGTAATCATGCTGTCAAATTAACATTTAAAAACACTAAGAGAGTGATTTTGATCGGAACAAATGATTGGGATAACCTTAAGGCAGCAATTGAAGAAAAGATACTTAATAACTTTTAACCCTTTTCGAATTACTAATTAGAGTACTCCCTGGGAGTTAATCTCCTATGCTACGGAGCTTAAAACAAAGTTGTTGTAAGGCCAAAAGAAAATTCTAAGATGTTTAAGCCTTTGTCCCAAAATATTGAGTATGCAGGAATTCTGGCGTAACTTGACTCAAAAGTGAATGCAAAGTTTGAATTAAGATAATATTCCAATCCCACTGTTCCCCTAAAAGCAAAAGTATTATTTTTCACTTCAGAAAGTGTGTAGTCATTTTTCTGTCCACTTACAACGAGATATTTGTATGAAGTTATACCGCATTGGATCAATCCAAATGTTCTAAGTTTCTTTTTACCGAAGCGATTCCCAAATCCGACTAAATAATCGGTGAATTCCAATTTTCCCTTTGACACATTATAAGTTGAGTCCCCGTTAATTTTGTATTGCTGTAATCGGTAATCGTAGTTAAATCTGAATAATAATCCATTGGTTTTTCTAAAGCGATATTCGAAACCGGTTAATAGAACTTTGCCAGAAAATGTTTTTGAGTCATCAGTCGTACTACTTCCGCCACCGAAAGGGAGATATAATCTGGAAAAAAATGTAGAATCAGTTCTTGTCTGTGCATTTCCAGTGAAAGAAATCAGAAAAAAAAGGACTGTCAGAAATCTCATAATTTTCATTTTAAATTATCCAACTCAAATAGAAATCATCTTCCAGAAAAGCCCAGTTAATTTGAACATCTTATACCAAACTAACTTGACCACATCGAAGCTGCTTTTATCCTAAAGAGATTTTCAATTTCAACAAGTGTTTATACAAATCTATCTATTATAGTTCACAGTTTCAATTTCTACTTATTTTATTCTGGTTTCTTTCAGGGATTTACCTATGTTCTGTCATTCGGCCCCAATTATAATCCAGGCGCGTATTATCTCAGCGAATACAAGGATTAATGATGAATTTCTCATCTGGCAGGACTTGCATTATTCAGAACAGAAGTGGCCTGAAATAATTCTTAAAATAAGGGTTGTGGATGGGCGTACCAGGATACTTAAAAGCTATTGCTTGGCCGGTATTTATTTTCTAGGAGGCGTTTAAATTGATGACTCCATAATAATGATGGGAGACGTATCAGAAAAATTTCCGGCTTAAGCTCATTTGATGCATGTTTATGCTAAAAATGTTGATGAGACGTTCAATAATGCCATTCGATTAGGATGTGAATCGATATATATACCCAAAGAGAGAGAAGGGGATCCTAACAAGAGGGGAGCATTTAAAGATTTTGCAGGAAATACCTGGACTGTCGCAACTCAATCATAATGCAGAAAAATCAGTAAGATAATTCACAATTAACTTCATGATTTAATGAATGTTACAAGACCCATCATCAATTCCGTCACCCTCTCAAAAACAAAATCCCGCAAGACGTTGATCTTACGGGATAAGAAGTAAGTGTGTGTGTGAGTGCGAGTGTGAGAAAACAGAACGAGAGTGTTCGCTCTCGCTCTCACTCTCGCTCCGTTTTAAGTGGTGCCACCAGCCCAACACGAGTTTTTATGCTGTTTGCTGATTAGCCGGTTAAACGGCCGTTTACGTATAGATTCAATGATGACATAATACTGCTCAATTAAAACTATTTTTATAAATTGACCATTATATGTAATTGATTAAGAGATGCTAGCGAAATTAAGATGAAAAAAAAGCGTCAACGAGATCGTCAACAAAGAGATAAACCAGGTTTTCAGTTCCTCATAAAACCTATTTCAATTTCATATCTTTAAAGCTAAGTGCAAAATTAGAAATGACTTACTTATGTTAAAACTAATTAAGGCTTCAGAAAAATGTTTCTGGAATATCATGTTCAAAGAAAGTCCTTGAATCAAAATATCCAGATGGCCCAGAACAATTTAAGTTAGACTGTCCTAACAAAATGTATCAAGAAGACGAATCAATAGCTTCATATAGCTTTATGAATGAACTTGGTTAGATCAAAGGTAAGCATCCGGCCAGGTGCATATTGCCAATCCTGATTTCTCCGGCTATTTTTACCAGAATTTCTGAGACTCTCTTTT
Source organism: uncultured Bacteroidales bacterium (assembly GCA_963756885.1). Classification (GTDB taxonomy): domain Bacteria; phylum Bacteroidota; class Bacteroidia; order Bacteroidales; family VadinHA17; genus LD21. Next base: position 5,049 of record CAVWPG010000016.1, on the reverse strand, counting down.
AGAATCCAATGTTCTTTGAAATCTTTGGAAAAAACTGTAATCTGTTAGATTTTTACAGGAAATTCCAGGAAATTCCAGATTATGCTGGAAAATCCTGGATGGTTTTGGATGCATTCCAATTATGGGGCAGGAGTTCTGCAAGGTCCCTGCTGTAATCCTTGTTGTACTGAGGGATCCTTGTCAGCACATCGGTAAGCCACTCCCTGGGGTCGACCCCGGCAGCCTTGCAGCAGCCGAAAAGTGAATACATTATTGCTGCATTTTCAGCTGCATCGTGGTTGCCGCAAAACAGGTATCCTTTTCTTCCGACAGCCAGAGGCCTGATATCATTCTCAATAAGGTTATTGTCTATCCTGTAGCGGCCATCCAGATGATACCTTGTCAATCGTTGGAAAAGGGCATAAGTGTATGTCAGTGCTTTGTACATTCTTCCTTTGGGCAAAACTTTTGGCACATAACCTACAATCCATTTTTCGAAAGCACATAGGATTGGATAAGCTAGCCTGCTACGCAGTTCAGCCCTCTGTTCATAGCTCAGGTTTTGGTCATCAGCCATGGTCTCAACACCATATATCAAACCTATTTGCTCCAGGGCATATTCTGCACCAGATTTATCCTCTTTTAAGGCCTCTGAAAATTTCCGTCTTGAATGTGCCCAGCAGCCTAATAATAAAACTCCTTTCTTATTCTCATATATCGAATAAGCCTCATAACCGTCCGTCTGAACTGCTCCCTTGAAATCCTTGAGAAGCTCTAATACAACTTTCTGTGCCCTTGATCCCTCATCATAATGGAAAAAAATCATTTTATCAATTACCGAGCGGACCACCCACAGGTATGCCTTGACTGCACGTTGCTTCTCACTGTTGATTACCGGTACCGTGCTCTCATCAACCTGTATATAATCCGATTTAAGAACTATCTCTCTCAACCTGAAGTACAATGCCCGGAGCAGATCGCTACCGCCTCCAAACCAGTCATTCACAGTTGAGGCCGGAAGCGAAACCCCTGCAAGCTTAAATAGGCTGATCTGACGGTGAAATGGCATATGAAAGAAGTATTTGCCCATCAATAGTTCTGCAAGAAGACTCGCTCCGGCGTTACTCCTGGGGAGTGGCAAGAGAGGCATCTGAGCTATCTTTACAACCTTCGACTGTGTCCCATCTTCATTAGTCTCCAGCAACTTCTGGAACTCATTTTTCAATGCATACTTAGGACGTATGATGCGACGAACAAAAAGTTCACCTGGTTTATGCTCAAGTATCTCCGTTACCTCTTCCCCGATCCTTGTCCAGTTGCTATCAATGCCTTCAGGCTCAATTATCTCCTGCTCACGGCGAAGATGTTCAGGAAGGGGCATGCGAACAGGCTGTCTTTTAATCTTTTCCGGCTTTTTACGCTCGTATGTAATGATCTCCCTGGCTGCTTCCTTTGCCACCTCTTCTTCTTCAGGCAGGGTGTCAAGGCCGCCAAAATCCAGTTTGCGCTGGGCAGGATCCTGAGGTATGAATTTTTCGCTACTTGCCTTCCAAAACTTGCGGCGGTACCAGGCGAGCTGATCTGTTAATTTTTTAATCGCCTCATCCTTGTCTTTTATAACCTGCTCATAACGTGCATTTTTCTTCTCAGCTATTTCCAGGGAACCGCCATCGGCCTGACGCAATTTGGAGAGTTCCTGATAAAGCTCATCGCGCTCCTGTAGGAGGGTCTCTATAAGTGTATCTTTATCAGCTAAATTATCCACAGTTTTCTTTGCGTTTTGTTGCGTTAAAGATAACAAAACAAATCGTAGCAACAAACCGTTATGTTGTTAATAACTAACTAAATAGCAGGTTTTTATTAACAATTTTGTGAAGCTTTGAACTCCTTGTTTTTACACTCTGAACTATAGTCATTAAATCCTGCCAGTTTATGGTTAGCGAAGTGGTATTTTCATCAAAAGCCGGCAGCTTAAACCGGCCTGATTCCAGTCTCTTATGATAGATTACAAGGCCTGCATATTCCATGTGCAGGATTTTCATCACATTCTGGTGGCGGTTTATGAAAATGAAAACCCCTCCGTCACGGACATTCTGGTTCATATATGAATTTACAACACCACTCAGTGTGTAAAAACTCTTTCGCATATCTACCGGAAGAGGATATAGATAATACTTCAGTGAGCTGTGAAGATGGAACATGACCTTAATCCAAAAGGCAAACAAGCGTGCGAAGATGGTCAAAGCCAGGGTCGCTTTTTATCCTAAGCCTGGTTCCGTTTGGATAGTGTAGCTCCAGAAGAAAATCATCGTCTGAGGTGTGATGCTCATGCTGATCCCGGATGTAGTCTTTTGAATATCCACCTATGGGTGCTGGAGTGGAATTAACAAGTAACGGAATAAAGCGTTTCCCTGGTTCCTTGTTTAGCTTTTTTCGCCAGTAGTAGTAGGAGGATTTTGGAATGCCTTCGTTGGCGCAAAAAGCGGTTATGCTAAGCCCTGTCTCCTTTTGTCTTTTGATCAGATCCAGAATTTTTGATTCATTTATCATCTTAAAATGTTTGGCTGAAAAATAATCAGCAGAGGCAAACGAGAAAAGATGTATTAGGCCGGATGCTTACGTAAAACAATCATTTTTAAAAAATATTTTTCAATTAATGTCCAAATTTGAAATCATTATTCGTCATAGAAGTGTTAATAGTGTTATCAATAATAATTAATAATTAAAATAAACTAAAATGAAAAAATTCATTGTTATTTATCATGCACCTGCTGATGCACAAATGGAAATGTCTGACATGACTCCCGAGGAACAAGCCAAGGGAATGGAACCCTGGATGGTATGGGCGAAAAAGTGCGGTGACAAACTAATTGACCTGGGTTCACCATTGGCAAATGGTCAGGTGCTAACGTCAAAAGGAAGCTCAGCAAGTACCGGGAATGTAGCTGGTTATTCTGTGATTCAGGCAGAAAACATGAACGATGCAAAGGCGTTGCTTAAGGATCATCCGCATTTGGCTAATGCTTCCTGCACGATAGAAGTACATGAAACTCTGGCGCTTCCGGGTATGTAATCAGGCGCATCCAACAAATTTAAAATTAGAAAGTTATGAAAGAATACCTTTTGTTATTCAGAGGGGGTGATGCACAACTCGCCCAGGCCTCGCCACAAGGTCAACAGCAACACATGCAAAAATGGATGCAATGGATGGGTGAATTAACGAAGCAGGGACAATTTGTTGGTGCGCAGCCACTGAACCAATCGGGTAAAAAGATAAGCGGTACTAAAAAAGTTGTTACTGATGGACCATTTATCGAGGGCAAAGAGATAATTGGCGGTTACCTGATTTGTAAAGCCGAAACATACGACGAAGCTGTTGATCTGGCAAGAGAGTGTCCGATCCTGGAATTTGATGATGGTACGGTTGAAATACGGGAGATTCAGGTAATGAATATGTAATTGAGCAAACAAAATAACATAAACAATCTCACAGATCATCTTTTCCGGCATGAGTCGGGAAAGATGGTTTCTGTTTTAACCAAAATCTTTGGCACACATAATCTTGAAACAGCTGAAGATGTAGTTCAGCAAACCTTTATAGAAGCCATAAATGTGTGGAAACTCAAAGGAGTTCCTGACAATCCTTCTGCATGGCTTTTCAAGGTGGCTGAAAACAAAGTAAAAGATATTTTACGCAGGGACAAACATTCAGTTAATTTTGACTTTAAAGATGATGAAAGAGCACTACCAGGTTCAGGATTTTCAGCAGCCCCGGGTTTTGAAAACCTTTTTAAAGAAGAACTGGTTAATGATGATTTTCTAAGGATGATGTTCGCATGTTGCCATCCGGGTATTTCGGTGGAGAATCAAATTATCATCATCCTTAAAATACTTTGTGGATTCAGTACGGCTGAAATTGCCAAGGCATTTATCACATCAGAGGAAACTATTTCAAAACGCCTATACAGGGCCAAGGAATTTTTTCGAAGCGAAAAGATAAAATTGGAAATTCCTTCGGTAGATGAATTGAAATTTAGAGTTAATGCGGTATTGAGTTCTATTTATCTGCTGTTTAACGAAGGATATAATTCAACAAATTCTGAAAATTTAATCCGGAAGGAATTGATTGACGAAGCAATTATCCTTTGCAAATTGCTTTCTGAAAACAAACACACCCAACTTCCGGAAGTATTTGCACTGATGGCTTTGATGTGTTTTCATTCGGCCAGAAGCGGTAGCCGTTTGACCTTTGAAGGGGAGATCATCCTACTGAAAAGTCAGGACAGGAAAAATTGGGATCGCAATTTGATCGAAGAAGGAAACAGGTATCTGAATATTGCCGCTTTCGGTAATGAAGTCAGCCCGTATCATATCGAAGCTGCCATAGCATATGTACATTGCACTTCAGAAAGCTTTGATAAGACAGACTGGAAACAGATTCTGTCTTTGTATGAATGGCTTTCCAAAATATCACCATCACCGGTAACTGAAATGAATAAAACAGTCGCCTTAATGCAGGTTTACGGACCAGGAAAGGCTCTGGAAGTATTAGAAAAAATTGAAGGGAGAAAAAAACTGGAATCATATTATCTATTTCATTCCTTGCTTGGTGAAATATTCTCTCAATTAAACCAGAATGAAAAAGCTCTGCATCATTTTGAAACAGCGATTCGGCTTAACCATTCTGAGATTGAAAAAAAGATTCTTAAAAATAAAATTTCATTACTGCCTGGTTAACCAATTAATTTATGAAAAGTTTGAGTGCTTATACCTGCTTCCCTTTTTAATTCGCTTTAATCAAAATAATATTTGAGAGCTGAAATGGATACCTATTAATCTGTTAAAGTAATCGTTGAAAAAATCAGCACTGATTCTCATGCTGGTCTTTGCATAGTTAACGTTGGGAGTCAGCGGAAATTAATTCAATTTATTATCTTTACTCTAACCTGCGGGTATTTAAAGTGATCTGAATCTTTGAATCTTAATCCAAGTATCTGCATGTTCTTATGTTTATTATTAAATCCATCAATAAATCCGTCATCATTCTAAAAACAAAATCCCGCAAGACGT
>CAVWPG010000015.1:0-20619 GCA_963756885.1 uncultured Bacteroidales bacterium | reverse complement strand
AGATGACTCCGGACCTGCGCCTGAAGATTGACAATGCCGTGTCGATGTCAGAGCTTGAAGATATCTATTTGCCCTACAGGCCTAAACGCCGGACCAGGGCCACCATTGCAAGGGAAAAGGGGCTTGAGCCGCTTGCAGCCGTAATTATGTCACAGGAGCTGAATGACCCCTCACTCAAGGCTGAAGAGTTCCTTAACGACGCTGTCACATCTGTTGCCGATGCCATCGCGGGAGCCTCGGATATAATTGCTGAATGGATCAATGAGGATCAAAAAGCGAGAAAGGAGCTGAGATATCTCTTCTCCAGGGAGGCTGTCATTTACTCAAAAGCAGTTAAGGGGAAAGGAATCGGAAGGTATAAAATACAGCGATTATTATGATTGGTCGGAACCTCTGAAAAAGTGCCCGTCGCACAGGCTTCTTGCCATGAGAAGGGGAGAGGAGGAAGGATTCCTGAGACTCTCCGTTGAACCATCAGAGAAGAAAGCCGTAGAATCCTGAATTCCATCTTTGTGAAAGGGAGGAATGGCTCCTCGGCAATTGTCGGTGAAGCTATAAGGGACAGCTGGAAACGGCTGCTCTCATCATCGATGGAAACTGAATTCAGGAATATTTCAAAGGAAAGGGCGGACATTGAAGCAATCGGCGTTTTTGCCGATAATCTGAGGCAGCTGCTGCTGGGATCTCCACTGGGCGAAAAAAATGTGCTGGCGATAGATCCCGGTTACAGGACCGGCTGCAAGGTCGTTTGCCTGGATCGTCAGGGCAATCTCCTTCATAATGAGACTATATACCCTCATCCGCCACAGAATGAGACTGCTATGTCGGTCAAAAAGCTTCTGACTCTTGTGAATGCCTATAAGATCGAAGCCATTGCAATAGGTAACGGTACGGCCAGCCGCGAGACTGAAGACTTCATTCAGTGGGTAAAATTTGACCGCGATATTCAGGTGTTCGTTGTAAGTGAAGCGGGCGCATCGATATACTCAGCATCGAAGGTGGCCAGGGAGGAGTTTCCCGATTATGATGTCACTGTACGGGGCGCCGTTTCTATCGGACGAAGACTGATGGATCCGCTGGCAGAGCTTGTCAAGATCGATCCCAAGTCGATAGGCGTGGGACAGTACCAGCATGATGTCGATCAGCAAAAGCTGCAGAAATCGCTCGATGATGTTGTGATGAGCTGTGTCAATGCAGTAGGAGTGGAGGTGAATACAGCCAGCATGCATCTTCTTACATATGTTTCAGGTCTTGGTCAGCAGCTTGCCCGGAATATTGTGGATTACCGCGCTGAGCACGGCCCTTTCAGGAGCCGTAAGGAACTGCTCAGTGTTAAACGGATGGGAGCGAAGGCCTTTGAACAGAGTGCAGGATTCCTCAGGATTCGCAATGCTGAGAACCCTCTTGATTCAAGCGCTGTGCACCCTGAAAGCTATAATATTGTGGAATCGATGTCGAGAGATCTTGGATGTGATGTGAAGGAGCTGATTTCAGATGAAGCCAGGAGAAGGGAGATAAAGCTTGAAAAATATATAACCCCGTCTGCCGGATTGCCTACACTTAAGGATATTGTGGAGGAGCTTGCCAGACCGGGCCGCGACCCCAGATCGAAGATCACCGAATTCAGGTTTGCCGATATACATTCGATGGAGGATCTCTCAACGGGAATGATAGTCCCGGGGATAGTTACAAATATCACGAAATTCGGAGCGTTTGTGGATATAGGCATCAAGCAGGACGGGCTTGTGCACATCTCCAACCTTGCCGATAGCTATATAACTGATCCCTCGAAGGTTGTAAGCCTTCATCAGCATGTTATGGTAAAGGTTCTTGCCGTGGATATCGAAAGGAAACGGATCCAGCTGTCAATGAAGGGGGTGGATGTTAAAAATACGTAGGGACAGGTCGCGACCTGTCCCTGCGTTATGACCGTTTACGGCAGATTATCCTTTAATCTATTTGCCTATTGCATTCTCCGGTTCCCTGTTGCTGATTCGAGACTTTTTATGGCAGGTTTACCGGGAAGCTTTTCATTTCTCATGGCCGTATTGTATACGAAGGCAGCAGTGATCACTGCATTTTGCTTCAGATCGGCCATTACAAGTCTCTCATATGTATCCATAACGGTATGGTATCCACGGCCATATTCCAGCGGATCCTGAATAAACTGAAAGCCGGGCAGGCCAATGCGGTCGAACGAAAGGTGGTCGGTTCCCCCTGTGTTTCTGATTGCAATTGTTGTGGCACCCATATCTGCAAAGGGCTTAAGCCACTCCTCAAAAATTGGTCTGACCATCTCATTTTCCTGGAGATAAATTCCCCTGTACTTTCCTGAACCGTTATCCATGTTGAAATAGCCCGCAAATTTATCGTAGTCAGGCTTATGCTGTTTTGTTTCCGGATCGGCAAGGTATTTCTCCGCATATCCCCGTGATCCGTTAAGGCCCTGTTCCTCGCCGCCCCACAGGGCAATCCTTATTGTCCTTCTCGGTGCCACGTTCAGGCTTTTCAATATCCTCATGGCCTCAAGCATTACGATGCAGCCGGAGCCATTATCCGCAGCCCCCGTGCCTCCGTTCCATGAATCTATATGAGCTCCCAGCAGTACGACTTCATTCTTAAGGAGCTTGTCGGTTCCGGGAATTTCACCGATTACATTGTAAACACTCGGGGTATCAAAAAACCTGTTTTTGATCTCTATCTCCATTTCGACCGGGACCTTATGGCTTATCATCCTGACCATTCTTCCGTAGTCTTCAATTGGAAGGTTCAGCTCGGCTACCGGTTCGGGATCGCCGGATTTGTAGTTTGCACCGTTGGCTCTGGGCACATTGAATGTACCTGAATTGTTTATTATTACAGCCACGTTCTCATTCTTCAGGAATGCAGAGATCTGATTCCGCAGCATTCTCTGAGCCCTCATTTCGGCATAATTAAAGTTTGGTCTTCCTCCCCTCGACTGCGACGATGCCATTGTGAGATCTTTCAGCTGATCATCTGAAAGACGGCTTGCAAGGGGGTCAAAACTCAATTCATAAGTAGCTGTGGATGGCATAAGCACAATCTTGCCGGATAACTTGCCTGCGTATTGTCCCAGTTCAGTGGAATCCTTCACATCCAGCAGGATAACCTCTGATTTCACCAGTCCGCTGGTACTCCCTGTCCAGGCCACCGGGTTACATGCAAAATTGGCATAGTAGGGCGCTGTCAGGGCAGCATAGCTCTTTAGATTATCCCAGCCTCCCTGTTTGAAATCTGTTGCTGCTTCAATTCTTACATTCTGAAAACCCATTTCCTCCATTTTTTTCCTGGCCCACTCATTACCCCTGTTATTGCCTGTTGATCCTGTAAGCCTCGAGCCGGTAAAATCTGTCAGCCAGAAGGCAAGGTCTTCAATGGATGAATTTTTTAAACCTTCCTGCTTGATCTTGTACATCATTGAAAGATCTACATTCTCTGCCTGTGACATTGCCAGAAATGGCAGCAGGGATAGCAGAAAAAGAATCGGTGAAAATTTCAAAAGTTTCATTTATGGTTTATTAGTTGGTTAATATGAATAATCAAATGTAGAAAATTGATGATCAATTGCAATTTGGATAATCTGTTTTAACATTTATTAACTCGCATAATGGTGATCAATTTTTTGTCACGAAGATAAGGCAGGGATCGACCGGATACCGGCCGAATTTCTCGCCGTAAATTGCGAGTCCGCCCGGCAGGGAACCGTCCACCTCAAACCTGACTTTAAGCATCCTGCCTGCAGCTTTTCCTATGAGATAGGCCGGTACTGTTGCTTTTATCAGATATCCGTACGAGCCGGCTTCATTCAGTTTGTGATCGTGCTGCTGTGAAAACCACGACAGTATTCCCCTGTGATCGGCCGGATCATCCTCGAGGAAAAAAGTGCCTACGGATACCCCCTCAACTTTTATCCTCACCATGGAAGGATATGTGTAGGTATCTGTCATTGGGTAGGAATTCGGATTCAGGCTTGGATCATTTGCCCCCTTTCCGAGCATATAATCACCATCCGGGAGGCGGGCATCTTTCTTGTCTTTTCCGAAGAGCTGCTTGGCAGCAAGCTCGGCAACGAGTGTTATCTCATCGGTATTGTCAGCCGTAATCCCTTCGGGGATAGCCACTTCATATTCAAAGTAACCTGAGCCGGCTCCGTCAACCTTTAATCCCCCGGGTACAGCCCATTGATTTACACTCCATGACTGAGCTGAGAAGCTGCCTGGGGCAAATCTTGAGATTTTCATGATCTTTCCTCCTTCATTCAGAGATTCCTGGCGTGGAGAAGCTCCCTCACCGACCGAAAATGTCGTGAAGTTATGATGGAGCAGATGGCCTGAGAAATCCTCCACTGTAATTGACAGTATGGCGAGCCCCCTTACCGGCGGCATCCTTACCTCAAGCGGCTGTAGCTCCCTTGCGCTCCAGGGCTTGTAATCCATAGTCCGCGACGATGTCGAATAGGTCTTGTAATTTCCGCACTCATCCCATCCGTAAAGGCTTGTCCTGAGTATCAGAAAAGTCCCGAGATCACTGTCTGTCATGAAAGATCCGAAAAGAGGTATGCTGACATCTTCAGAGGGCCTGACGGTACGACAGAGCGGACCCTCAGGGGAGATGTAGATGCTGCTGTGCAGGTCATTCAGGGTCATCCCTTCCACCAGGCTGCCCAGTCCAGTATTCTTTTGGCTCCGGTCGTACCTGTAATAGCCATTCCATTCATTAATTACATCGTGATGCTCAGTGTACAGCCAGCCTGCAATCTTTGGATGGCTGCGGAATTCATTCATCATTAAATGGTAATCCCACGACCAGTCAACGTCACCGGTGCTTCCAGAATAACCCCAGACGTTACCGCATTCGCTGTTGATCAGCGGCTGGCCGTCCTGTACATGGTTGCCTGTAAAATTCCAGTGCGATCCGGGATATGTATCGGCACAAACTTCATCAAGCTGTTTTTTCCACTCATAGCCAGGAATATATACATGCCAGCTGTTTACGTCGGTAACCACATGATCATTATTGCAGGCAGAGTTATCTTCAACAAGCCTTGTATGATCGAGCTGTTTCGCCTGCCGGTAGACATCCTGAACCCAGCCCTGTGTTTCAGGCAGGTAGGCCCTTTTTTTTGTTGCAGCGTCCACCTCGGTGAATAATCCCCAGGTCTCATTGAAGAGGACCCACTGGAAGATGGCTGGATGATTGTAATCCCTTTCAATCATTCCGTTCATTGCAACCATGTACTCTTGTTTTGCCCTGGCATCGGGCTCTCCCCAGAAATTGGGAACGTCAGCCATTATAAGAAGCCCAAGCCTGTCGGCCCAGTATAGCTTCCTTGGCACCTCTACCTTAATATGGATACGGTTGGCATTTAGTCCGATCCTTTTTGATCTCAGGATTTCATCCCTCATGAAATCATCCGACGGGAAAGTGTAGAAGCCCTCAGGATTGTATGACTGATCGAGGCACATCCGGAGATAAACCGGCTTGTTATTCAGTGCTATGTAGGGATATTGTGTTCCCGGGAGATTAACGATACTGATCTTGCGCATGCCGAAATAGCTCCCAACGCAGTCAAGTTCCCTGCCTGATTCGATGACCGAAGCCCTGATTTCGTAAAGGAAAGGATTGCTCAGATCCCAGAGCTCCATTTTCTCAACCGGGATCTCCATCGTCAGATCCGGGGACCCTTTCTGCATCTTCTTCGTGATTTCAGGCTTTGACTGGCTTCCATTGAGGAATTTGACCTTCAGCATTGTGTTTCCGGTGCCCGGACTGCTTGTTTTAATATTTACAATGACTTTCTGTCCGTCTATGTCGGGGGTGAATTTTATCGACCTGATAAAGCATTCTCCCCTGGCATCGAGGTAAACAGTCTGCCAGATGCCCCTGGCCGGACCATAACCCTGCTTCCCCTCAAGCTTGAAGGGGAAGGGAGAATCATCCACCTTAACCACAAGGTTCTGCCTTGTTCCCTTTTTTATATATTGTGTGATCTCGAATTCAAACGGGGTGTATCCGCCCTGGTATGACCCGAGCTTCTGACCGTCAAGCCATACTGTGGTTATCCAGTCGCTGGCCCCGAAGACTATAAAGACTTTCTTCCCGTTCCAGTCAGCGGGGACTTCGATCTGCCGGTTGTACCAGCCTATATCGGATTCATTCTCAACACCCGATAATTTTGACCCCCATGGAAAAGGCACAAGGATCTTCCTGTCGAAGGAACCCGTATTCTCATACCATTTTTCAGTTTCACCGTTATTCCTGGGATCAAACCTGAAATTCCAGACTCCGTTAAGGTTAAGCCACTGATCCCTTTCAAAGTCAGGTCTCGGGTGCTCCTTTAACGGAATGCCCTGCACGGTTGTTCCGTCGGGGCTGCCGGAGACGGAGGAAAAGGATTGTGAAGCTGAAAGGAGGAAAACGGAAACCAGGAGAACAGCTGTTTTTTTCATTTTACGCAGATATTGTGAAATAAGGATACTGAATTACAAAACCGGATTTTAAATCTGAGGTTTTACAAAATAATGTCTTTTACTTTAATCTTTTTACTTTTGTCTTTTATCTTTTCAATATAAAATGATATATCCGGAAAATTTTGAATATAAGACTGGCTTTGACAGGATCAGAAAGCTGCTTGAAGAGAAGTGTCTGAGCCCTATGGGCATGGAGCTGGCCCAATCGGTAAGCTTTTCAGGTGATTTTAATTACCTGATGCATAGCCTCTCTTCAACACATGAATTCCAGCAATTGCTGCAGTTCGAGGATTTCTTTCCTTCGGAACATTACTATAAAATATCTGACTGTCTTGTCAAGATCAGGGTAGAGGGAACTTTCCCGGAGATCCAGGAGGTTTTTGACATGAAGCGTTCGCTGGAGACTGTCAGGTCGATCCTGGCCTTTTTCAAAACAAGGGAGGCACTCAGATATCCGGTATTAAAGGAGAGCTGCAGTTCAGTAAAATTCTACCCCTATGTTCTCGAGGCGATAGACAGGATAATCGACAAAAAAGGAATTGTAAAGGATAATGCCTCAGCGAGGCTGAAGGATATAAGATCCGAGTTAAGCGCCAAGGGGATCCTGGTCTCAAAAAGGCTGCATGCAATCCTTCGGCAGGCCCAGGCAGATGGGATCGTCGATGCTGACACTGCTGCCTCAGTCCGCAACGGCCGCGGTGTCATTCCCGTAAGCAGCTATGACAAGCGTAAAATCCGGGGGCTTATACATGATCAGTCAGCCTCCGGGAAAACAGTATTTATTGAGCCCGAGGAAATTGTTGAGATCAATAACGATATTGTCGAGCTTGAATATGAGGAAAAGAGAGAGATAGTGAGGATCCTTACGGCATTTGCCGATGATATAAGGCCCTATATCGGTGAGCTGCTTGAGGTTAATAATTTCCTTGGCGAAATAGATTTCATAAGGGCCAAGGCACTGCTTGGCAATCAGCTGCACTCAATAAAGCCTGTCCTGACCGACAGGCCGCTCCTGCTTTGGAGGCAGGCTGTACATCCGCTTCTTGCCCTGGCTTTCACGAAGCTTCCCGGCAGAACGGTTGTGCCTCTCGATATTATTCTCGACGACACAAACAGGATCCTGCTGATCTCAGGTCCCAACGCCGGAGGCAAATCGGTGTGCCTGAAAACTGTAGGATTGCTTCAGTATATGCTGCAATGCGGATTGACAATCCCAGTAGCCGAAGGATCTGAAACGGGCATTTTCAAAACTATCCTGATCGACATCGGTGATGAGCAGAGCATTGATAATGATCTGAGCACATATAGCTCCCACCTGATAAACATGAAGCATTTTATCAGGAACGGTAATGAGAGATCGCTTGTATTGATAGATGAATTCGGCACAGGTACCGAGCCCATGCTGGGAGGATCTATAGCTGAGGCAATCCTGGGGGAATTAAACCGTAACAGGGTATTTGGCGTAATAACGACCCATTATACAAATCTAAAGCACTTTGCCTCAGTTACGGAGGGTATAGTCAATGGCGCCATGGCTTTTGACAATCATCTGATGCAGCCGCTCTTCCAGCTGACAATTGGAAAGCCGGGCAGTTCCTTTGCTTTCGAAATTGCAAGGAAAATCGGTCTGCCCGATGAGATCCTGTCGGAAGCTTCCGGCAAGGCGGGGGTCAAGAATATAAACTATGACAGGCATCTTAAGGACATTGCAAGGGATAAGCGCTACTGGGAAACAAAGCGGCAGAATATAAGGCAGCACGAGAAGCGGCTTGAGGAGCTGATGGCTGAATATGAGAAGGAGCTGTCGGGAGCCAAAAGCCTGAGAAAGGAGATCATCTCCAAAGCCCGGGACGAAGCGCAGCAGCTTCTGAAGGAATCCAACAGGATCATTGAAAATACTATAAGGCAGATCCGGGAATCACAGGCTGAGAAAGAGAAGACAATGGCTGCCCGTCAGAAGCTCGAAGAGTTCAAGTCCGTTGTAAGACAGGAAGATATTGTTGCTGAAACAAGCTCCGAGGCAAGGATTGCAGAGCTTGATACAAGGGTGAACAAGATAAGGATCAAGCCGGCACAGGCAGAGCCAAAGGAAGAGGAGGAATTGGCTGCCGGCATGCCTCTGAAGCCCGGCGACCCTGTACGGATGATAGAGACTATGGCCGCCGGAGAGGTGATAGAAATCAAAGACAGGATGGTACAGATCGAAACCGGAAGCATGAGGTTCTATGTACCGGCTGACAAGATCGAAAGGATCAGCCGTGCAGAACTCAAGAAGAATCTGAGGGCAATGCAGCCTGTCAGGGAGAATGATCCCGGCATCGTCCAGAGAAATATAAGCTTCAAGCCCGAAATCGATATCCGTGGCATGAGAGGAGAGGAGGCCATTAACCAGGTCCGCGACCTTATCGATAATGCCCTCATTGTCCAGCACCGTCATCTTCGCATTTTGCACGGCAAAGGTAATGGAATACTAAGGCAGCTTGTAAGGCAATACCTTGATACTGTCGATGTTGTTAAGAGCTTCAGGGATGAGCACGTGGAGTTTGGCGGCTCAGGCATAACTGTAGTCGAGATGGATTTCTAAAATAAAAAGGAGCTGCCGGCAGCAGTCATCGGCTGGTTAAGGCGGCTTCCTTTATACTTGTATGTAATCACTGGATATTTAATACTTTATAAATGAAAAGCAAGCTTCTCCTTCCGATCTTCCTGATTCTTGCAGTGTTCTTCCAGTTTTGCGGGAATCGCGGGAAAACTTCTTCCTCTCAGCCGGCTCAGACTGCTCCTGAAAAGCAAGCCTGGGCCATCGTCATTCACGGAGGTGCAGGGTCCCTGACGCGCGAAAACTTATCTCCTGAGCTGGATGCCAGTTACAGGCAAGCCCTTTCGGAGGCACTTGAGACGGGAAGGAAGATCCTGGAGGCCGGAGGTTCAGCCCTGGATGCCGTGGAGAAAACAATTAACGTTATGGAAGACAATCCCCTTTTCAATGCCGGCAAGGGGGCTGTATTTACACATGATGGAAAGAATGAGCTGGATGCTGCCATTATGGATGGATCGGATATGGCGGCCGGTTCGGTGGCCTGTGTGACCGATATAAAAAATCCTATATCTGCCGCCAGGAAGGTAATGACCAATTCGCCCCATGTAATGCTGACAGGGGCTGGGGCATCAGAGTTCGCCAGGGAACAGGGCCTGGAAATAGTGCCTCCATCCTATTTTTACACCGGCAGGAGGTTCAATGAACTGCAGGAGATCATAAAAAAGGAGAAGAACGGAACTGTAGGATGTTGTGCCCTCGACATGAAGGGCAACCTCGCAGCAGGCACATCCACGGGAGGAATGGTCAACAAGAGGTACAACAGGGTGGGGGATGCTCCGATTATAGGAGCAGGCACATATGCCAGAAATCAGACCTGCGCTGTATCGGCCACCGGCCATGGAGAATATTTCATAAGGTGGACAGTTGCACATGATATCTCCGCTCTGATGGAATATAAGGGACTCACCCTTAAGGAGGCAGCCGGGCTTGTAGTGAATGACAAGCTCGTCAGGGCCGGCGGGTCAGGTGGCGTTATCTGCGTTGATGGGTACGGCAACGTTTCCCTTACTTTTAACTCCGCGGGGATGCTCAGGGGCTATGCCACAGCTGACGGAAAGAGCGGCATTTTTATTTACGGGGATGAGAAATGAGGGCAGAGCCCGGGATCGTAATGATTCGCCTGAAAGGTGATTACCGTATAGTAACTTTTCCGCCTGTGGAATTGATCCTGATATATGACCCGGTCTGATTGCCGGTTCCATAACTACCGGTCCATGTGACCAGATTATTTTCCTGTTTCCTGACTATTCCTGGCTGATTCTCGGTATTGAATTCCACCTGTGAATCTTTCGCTTCGATCTCCGGTCTGAATGAAATGCCTTTATCTGTCGTGATCGATAGAGGCGAATTAACTGAGGTTATATCGACACTGGCGAAATCCTTCTTCAGTCTTTTTATCACAAGGGTGCCCATGGTTGATTTTGATAATATCTTGCCGGAGAGGTTACCGATAGTGAATGTTGAATACTGACTTTCCGATATCAGGTTTTTCAATGTGTCTATTGAACAGATATCTGATCTGGAATCGGCTACAACAGAGCTGGCCGATTTGATCATGATTTTTGAGAAATCAGATCTTATAAGAAGTGCCTGTACCTTTCCTATTGCCACCTGGGCGCAGTTGTGGAGATCCGCTGTGATCCAGTTAATATTATCGATATCGACTTTCCCGTTGTCTACGGCAATTGCATTTAAGGGGATGCTGTTGCCCCTTTTGAGACCCGATGCGCTTAGAGTTCCGTAAGAGAGCCTGGCCGAGAAATATCCTGATATTTCATCGAGTATGATATTGCCGAAAGCATTTTCAACCGAGAGATTGATATATGGAGGGGCTTTGATAAGGATGTCGACGCTGAAGCTTTTTCGTCCGGCCCTGTTTGCAGTTGAAAAAAAACTGCGGTCATAGGTTGTCATCACTGAAATGGTATCCATCCCTTTATCAATCCTTACCGAGACAAGATCCCTGTTTTTCGCAGCGAGCTGCCTGTCTTCCTGGTCGATTGTTACCGTTACACATATTGAAACCGAATCGTTTCCGGAAGAAATGAAATTCACATTTCCATACCTGTTGGATATCCTTAGTGAAGACTCGTGGCTGGCAGGAAAGATTTTTTTTATATAGCATGGATTTTGTGCCCGGAGGCTTCCTGACGAGAGCAGAATCAGCAGGGTAATTATAATTTTTGTTGTCATTTTCATATAACCGGGTTTTTGCGGACGACTGGAGTCTACCTGTCTTCTTTATTTTAAAGACACAATTTTAATTGCATTGCTGCAAAAAAAAGGCGGAAAATGCATTTGCATCCCCGCCCGTTTTTTAAGCTTTCAGAAGATTCAGTCGAGCCTCACCGATCCGTATGATGATGTTACATTGACCATTGAAGCAGGAGCCGGATCATCGCCAACAGTACCAGAGATCTCGCTGGAATTATTCTGGATTATTCTTCTCTGGTTCTGGAATTTTTCCTCATTGTATTTAAGTCCTCCGTAAGACAGTTTTGCATCAAGCCTGTAGCTGGCAGATTCTTCTATTCCGAGCTTGACCCCCATGTAGCGGGTATCAGTATTCAGCTCGTCAAAGCCGGAAGGGATATCCTGGATTTCGAATGAGCCATAGCTGCCGTTGTATGTGAGCTTTTTTGTAAGCTCGCCGACCCTTACCTCGCAATATCCGTTATCGAGAACCAGGTTATTGATTTTGTCTATGTGTATGTTATCGTATTTGCTTTCGCCTACAAGCGAGCTGGTTTCACCGATTGCAAGCTTTGAGTATTTGCTGTCGAGAAGCAAGGCCTGGCTTTTATCGATTGCAAGGCTTCCGGCATACCTGAGGGTCATATCGAGCCATCCTGCCTGATCAATTGTCCCTTTGCCGTATGCAAGATTAAGTGTGTTAAGCGGCTTGATGTTTCCTCTTGTTAGTTTTCCTGCTGTCAGATTTCCATATTTAATCTCCAGATTGACAAGGCCATGCAGCTCATCAATATCTGAATTCCCGTATTTATTTGTAAGGTTAAGAGCTGTTGCGGCAGGCATTTTTATATTGTAGTCGATGCTGAATTTTTTGGAATTGCCTCCCCATCCGGTAAAGCTGAATTTATCATCTATTACTGTCCTGGCGGAAATGTCGTCACCGCTTTATCAAAATCCACATCAATATAGCTTAGGAGTTTCTGAGCCTTCTCCTGGTTTGGGTATTCGACAGTAATCTTGACATCGATTACCACCTGGTCCTTATCCCAGCTCTGGATAACTACGTCACCGTACTTATTGTTGATATCCAGGGTAGTATTTGGACCTGCCTTGTACTCTTTGTGAAATTCCTTTGAAACCTCCTCCGCCCTTAAGTGTCAGGCGGCACGGTAAGGAGTGCTGCAAACTGAGCAGCAAACCTGCTTATAAGCTGACTTTTTCATTTTCCTTTCTTATTTAATTTTCATTCCTCATTGATTTAGCTGGCTGACTATGTAAGTCATTACATCCAGCTTGGTCTGATAATGTTCGATCATTGCATTTATTATGCGTTCGTCATTTGGATTTGCCTTGAGTTCCTTCTGCAGGGAAACATATACTGAATCCATGCTTTCATTCCCTTACAAGCATTTCTTTTTGCTCCGGATTATTCTTTAAATCAGTACTTACGATTTCATCTTCCATGAGGTTAACCTGGTGCATATAGTAATTCTCGACCTCCCTGTATTGCGGTGATACCTGTCCGAGTGTCATTCTGCTGCTTCCCTGGCGGATAAAATGATCCCACGTCCAAAGCGATGAGAGGGTTACAAGTAATGTAACCACTGCCGCTCTTAGAAGATAAGGAACAATGCTTCTCTTGTTTGCCTTTGCGGCGCATCTTATTTCAAGCTTAACGCTGAATCTGTCGAAGTGGCCCTCCGAAGGCTCCCTGTCTTCGAACAGATCCCTGTTTTTCCTGATTATGTCCTCTATATTTTTCATGACCTGTAATTTTTCATTTTCCTTTTAATTCCGCGTATGAGTCTCTGTTTTGCCCTTGAAAGCTGTGATCGCGATGTACTGCTGTTGATTGAAAGAATTTCGGCAATCTCGTCATGATCATAGCCTTCAAGCAGGTATAGTGAAAGAATGATCCTGTATCCGTCCGGCAACCTGTCAATCGCCTCCTTTACCTCTTCCACCTTCAGGTCCATTTCCTCTTCCCTGGCTGCATCGTCACTGCTATTCATCCTTTATACCCACATGTGCCTCAATATCTTCAAAGACCGCTTTTCTTCTGTTCAGGGCATCGAGCGAACGGTTTATCACTATTTTCTTGAGCCATGCCCCGAAACTCACTGTTCCTGAATAAGTATCAATTTTTTCAAAGGCCGACAGGAACGATTCCTGCATTATATCTTCCGCTTCCATTGTGTCACCAACAATCCTCAGGCTTGTATTGTACATTGCCTTGTAGTACAGTTTATAAACCTGGAACTGGGCTCTCTGATCACCCATTTTACACCCGTCAATCAGATCCTGGTGCAAATTTCTGAATGCCGCTTCTACATTTGCCATCTTGAGGGGAAAACTAGATTGTATATGTTTTGCTGCACCCACGTTCCATTGTTTAATTTACTAATCAATAGACGTGGCATAAATTCAAATGCTGCACTGAAATTAAAAAAATTACTTTAATTTCAGAATAAATTCAGAATAATACCCTGGGTAACCTGTCCGCTTGAGTAATTCAGTTCCGACCCGAACATGCTGTGGGGTATAGAATAAACCAGTAGCAGTATAACAGCAGCCAGTGCAGTATAGAAGGCCGCTCTTTTTTCCTGTTCATTACAACAGCTAATATCCAGAATATTAGACGCTATAAGGGTTTTGTTATCAGTCAGATCCCATCCGAACGGAATCCCTGTCCACAGATCTCCGAATGCATAGTACTGAACCAGCGGACCGAGTATCATTCCTCCCATGATCAGCAGGACGAGGGTCCAGTATAGTATATTTTTTGTAAAGGGGATATTTTACAACGCTCATTAGCCCGCAAGTGTTGAAAATAGCATGGCAATAAACATCAACAAAATATGAGGAATCAGAACAGGAGCGGGGACCCCTCCCTTAAACCTGATCACGACGGGTGTATCTTTCAGGAATAGGTATGGGAACCTTCTGAATCAGTCTATTTCGAAATAATATTCGATTTTACCTGCGGCAGGCTGTTGCGGTACCTCTGGCATACAAATCCCTTCTCTTCGTGCATCCCGAATATTTTATTCATTATGAACGAATGGATCAGGCTTTACACTATTAAGCAAAATCGGCTGACCTGATACTCTTCGTCCGACCTGAACCTCTTGTAGAATATTTTAGCCCTTACCGATGTGTCGGTGATACCAAGCTTCACTTCAGGACTCTCGTTCAGCGCAAGGCTCCGGACAAGCCTTAAACTGTACGCTTTTCCGTTCACCGTCACATCCATTTTTCTAGGATAGGTCGGGCCCGTATGTCTCTGGTAAATAGCTGCGGATATAGGTTATTATTAATGCCAGGGTCCAAAGCAAAAATTTCTTCATGAAGTCATGTATTAAGTGTTGAATATCCTGTTTGACGCTCAAATATCCATAATTGTATCAGTAAAACCTCTTTTTTTCCATTGCGCAGCACTTCAACACTTATTGTCTGACCATGCCTGAGCTGGCTCATCCTCGACATGTAATCCTGTATATTATTGACTGTCTTTCCGTTAATTGCCGTTATAATATCTCCTTTTTTCATTCCTCCAAGGGCGGCAGGCTTACCCGGGGTAACTGCATCGGCTCTTAATCCATTGCTGACAACACCGGCAAAGTCGGGCATTATGCCCAGTGCTGACCCCCTTGCCTCTTCGGTACCTTACAGGCTCAGACTTTCGGACCTGCTTCCCTGAATTGCAGTCTTTGCCGGTGAATTGGCTAGCTCTTCGGCGACGGGGAAAACCTCTCCCGAAACTATCTACCATTCCCTTGTAGTTGATCTTATCCCATGTATCCGAAGGAGTATGGTAATCGAGATGAGCCCCCGTGAAATAAAACAACACGGGAATATTTCTGAAATAAAAGGATGAATGGTCTGATGGTCCATATCCTTCGTCGGATAGGCTTAATCTGACGGAAGTTGTATCGCTCTTTGCATTTACAAGCTCCTTGAGTCCGGCTGCAGTTCCCACGCCCGATATCTGGAGCATTGTGGTATCGCTGAGCCTTCCGACCATATCCAGGTTCACCATAGCATTAACTTTGGAAAGGTCGATGCCAGGGTCATCGGTAAAATGCTTTGAGCCGAGGAGCCCTTCCTCTTCACCGGAAAAGGCAATGCAGATAATGCTTCTTTTATGACTTCCCCTTGTCCTGGCAAATTTCTCTGCAAGTTCAAGCATCATCGCGACTCCTGAGGCATTGTCATCTGCACCGTGATGGATCCCGATTGTATCGGGCGCCCTGCTCGATGAACCAGGTCCCCCCATTCCAAGATGGTCGAAATGAGCTCCTATTATCACATACTCATTTTTCAGACTGTCGGATCCTCTCCGGGGAGAAGCATTACAACATTTCTTGTGTTTGCCGTTTCCCTTAATATTTCAGCTGTTGCCTTTACGCTTGCTTTCGTTCCGAAGACAACAGGCTTTCTGATTCTGGTTTATTTTCTTCTCAAGCGACTCAATAGTATTTCCTGATTTTGCAAGGATTTTATCTGCAAGCTCCCTCTTTATTCTGAAAACAGGAATTCCAACTGAAAAACCCTCCGTACCCAGAGTCTCGAATGTGTCCTGTGAATCTGCTACCGGCCCTGAGACAAGAAGCACCCCTGCTGCCCCCATATCTTTGGCAAGAAGGGCCTTATCCCTGTCGCCGCTATACTGAATATATGGACTTCCTCTGTTTCTCTGCCTCGGGGTCGGCCCTGAGGATCAATACCCATTTCCCTTTAACATCGATGAAGAGTAATCATTCCATTTCAGGCTGTCAGTATTGATATTGAACCCGTATCCGGCAAAAACGACATCCGACTCTGCAGTCTCCGTCAGCACTGAAGGACATGGGCGTAAAATCCTTCTCCGGCAGTAAATGGGTGCACCATTGACGGTAAAGGACGTTATTACTGCCTGCAATTATCCTTTTTGTCACCTGGTACCTCTGAAATCCGTCACCCGAAAGAGGGATCAAGCCATAGGAGATGAAGCTCTTTCCGTATATATACCGCTGCCAGACTGTCTCCCGTCCGACCCGGTAAGCCGTCCTCTGAGTGAATCAGACGACAGGTATACTACATGGTTTTTCAGTTCATTTGCTGTGATCTCCCTTTTTCCTGAACAGGACGAAACAAGAATAATTACAGCCAGGGGGAAAACCCTTATGAGATATTTCATTGTATTTTTTTTATTCATGACAAGGAAGCTGGTTACTGACAGGTTTTGAGATCAGGATAGTTCGAACCTCTATGCCCTTCTTTACTTATTCAAACTGTCTGAAGGCTTCCTTTATAAGGCCGATCGCCTCCCTGAGCTGTGCCTCCGTGATCACGAGGGGAGGTGCAAACCTGATGATATGATCGTGGGTGGGTTTGGCAATGACCCCTTTTCTTTCATGGCAAGGCAGACATCCCATGCTTCCTTGCCATTCTTTGGCTTAATAACCACGGCATTAAGCAGACCTTTCCCGCTGACGAGCTCTATCATTTCTGAGTCTATGCCATTGAATTCCTCACGGAATATACGTCCAAGCCGCTCTGAGTTTTCAGCAAGCTTCTCATCCTTCACGACTTCAAGGGCTGCAATTGCGACTTTTGCAGCAATAGGATTTCCTCCGAATGTGGATCCGTGCTCTCCCGGCTTTATTGTCAGCATAATATTCATCATCTGCCAGAACTGCCGAAACAGGCATTAGGCCTCCTGACAGGGCTTTTCCAAGGATGAGGATATCGGGTCTTACACCTTCATGGTCACAGGCAAGAAGTTTTCCTGTACGTGCTATGCCTGTCTGAACTTCATCGGCAATGAACAGAACATTTTTTGATTTGCAGAGATCATATGCCTTCTTCAGGTAACCTTCATCAGGTACAAAAACGCCTGCCTCACCCTGGATCGGTTCTACAAGAAAACCCGCTACATCGGGATCCTGAAGAGCTTTTTCAAGGGCTTTGATATCATTGTAGGGTATGATTATAAATCCGGGAGTAAATGGTCCGTAATCATTGCGTGCATCAGGATCTGTCGACATCGAAACAATTGAAATTGTACGGCCATGGAAATTCCCTTCGCATGCGATTATCCTTGCATTGTTTTCCTTGATGCCCTTTTTCTTATAAGCCCATTTCCGCAAAGCTTAAGCGCTGTTTCGTCAGCTTCGGCACCGGAATTCATTGGAAGAACCTTATCATATTTGAAATACCGTGTAACATATTCCTCATATTCTCCCAGCACAGAATTATAGAATGCCCTTGATGTGAGGGCAAGCTATTTTTGCCTGATCTGTCATTGCCTTTACGATTTTCGGATGACAATGGCCCTGATTTACTGCCGAATATGCCGATAAAAAATCGAAATATCGCTTCCCGTCAACATCCCATACAAAGGGTCCTTCACCTCTTTCAAGCACTACCGGAAGAGGATGATAGTTATGCGCCCCGTATTTATCCTCGCGATTAATATAATCCTGTGTGTTCATTTTGTTGATTATTAGATATTTACGAATAAGATAATTATGTCTACAATCTTACGAAAGCTTTTTATTATTTCAAAATCAAAATTCAGTGCACCTTCAGTGTGTCATTATCAGGGTTATAACCGGTCCGTTTCAATTGTAACCGGCCCGATGAGTCCCGATTCTGAAAGGGGATCATTTTTCCTGTAAAACCGGTGAGTAGTGAATGTATAACGGCTGGTCGGACGTTTTGTTCCATTCAGCAGCCAGTCAGGCCATTTCCCGTCAGTTACGCCATCCCAGGGCTGCGATTCATCACCAATAAGCCTGTTTATCCATAAATTGGCAACCGAGATCTCAAGTTCATTTCCTTCGGCCTCAGTAACCCTGAAACGTTTATCTTCCATGGAGCAGTCCAGAGAATTCCAAGGTCCTGGCCGTTAAGCTTTATCCGTGCCATATTCCACAGTTTACCAAGATCCAGAGATAACAGGAGCCTCCTGTTCAGAGGAGGCAGTATCGGTTTTAATACTGAATTTCTTTTTGTAGACAGCTGTACCGGAATAATATCTGATACCTTCTTCAGGACGCTCTGTCCAGTCATGAGCTTATTGAAAATAGCGTGCCCCGGACCTCCCCATACTGTATCGAAATAGACATCCCAGGGTCCGCAGATCGTATCAGTTGCATATTTTTCTTCATAACACTCAGCCATTGCACCATTGCTGCCCAAAGATTGCCTGTCACTGAAGAAAACAACGAATAGGCTCTGGAAGGGATCCAGCTTTACCCTTACCGATACTGTTCCATCTGTTGCTTTGAAGCTTTTTGCACTGCCTGATTTCAGCCTGTTACAGGGTTCCATATTTCAGCATATAGAGTCCCGCTGCGGAAATAGCATGTATCCTGAACATGTTCGTCGGTCCGGTTGGAAATGAAGTAAATATCCCTGTCTGCAAGTATCCTGTGAGTGTACCGGATATTTCCGGAAGATGTAAAGTCAGGCTTCAGTCCCGATTTTTCAAGCAAAGACGCAGTGAGTGCGTATCCTGGATAAAGACCTGATGAATCAGCGGCTGAGCCTGACAGTCCGGTATTGTCATCATATAGCTTCTTTCCGGTTATTATTCTGCCCGATCCATATTTCCTTGTACTGTAATCTCTTCAGGCACTCCATTTTTCCCCCATATCGCTTCTGTCACCGGATTTCACAGCGAATCGCATTCCGGATAATTGACAAGGGAAGGGGATCTTACGGGAGGATTGCCAATTATTACAGCTCCCTTTTCGGCAAGCCCGCCAATAGCGTCCAGCAGTTCCGGGGTCATGGTGGCTAACATCAGGCAATACAAGCAGATGATAGGAGCCACCGCCCGGGAAAAACGATCAGATTATCCCTTACATCGGCGTTTTTCATGAGGAATGACGGGAGAACAGCCGTCGAAGGTGTAATCCTTTCCTGTCGGGCAGAACAGGTGTGCCGTCAAGAGCTGACTTTGGGGGCAGGAATACCTGGGGGGCTCCTTCAGGGGTAAGATAGAGGATGTCTGCAACCGCTTTCCCTGCAGAGAGTACATACTGGCATCTTGCAATGTATTTATGATATTCACCGGCCATTGGCCACCAGGTCTGTCCCCTGTCCCAGTGAACTCCATAAGGTCCCATTGTCATGCCGGGGCGATATTTTTCAGGCAGCGGCTTATGCGCAAAAGTATGGTAGAAAAATCTGTTTATACCGGTGCAGAAAGCCCAGTCGCCCTGATTTTTCATGTTGCCCGGATATTTTTTCCATGCTTCCGGGGAATCGGCGGTAAAGGATTCTGAGGCAACTACCGGCAGTCCTGCAACATGTGCTATCGAAGTAGCCTCGAAGCAGCTGAATGAGGAATTAAACCCAAAGCCATCGCTCCAGAATTCGCACATCGGAACATCTGCAACACCTCCCAGGTCCAGGTCGGCAGAAGGGTTCATATCATATGGCTCAATGGAGAGGCGGAAACCATCGCGTCGCCCCAGCTTTTTAAATTGCCCGGCATGATTTTCCACTATCAGTTCGCTTGAGGTCTGACGCAGATCCCACAGGAACCGTTCGCTCATCTCCACGGCTGTTAACAACTCTTCCTGTATAAACGGGAAGGTATAAGAGCGGATCATAGCCACGTCTCCTTATAAATTGTTCCCTGAAATCCGGGCTCCAGTTCTGTGCGCCCATCTCCCAGCTGTCGATATGTATCATTGTCCATCCGCCACCTTGTTATTCTAGTCTCGGGATCCGGCTCTTTTCGACGAAGCTTGCCAATATAGGCATTGTAATGGGCATTGAAAGACGCCGTATCAAACTTGTCACATTCAAAGCCCAGTCCGGGAGCCGGTGCCGGACGTGTAACAGCGCCATTATTCCGTCTTCCGAACCTCATTATTGTCCACTTTCCGGGTGGGATCTCCCAGTTAAGGGTACCGTCGGACTGAGATTGCCTGTCAGTAAGATCGAGCAATTTTACTGCTGCATCTATATCAGAGCCTTTGCATCGCGAAATATGGCGGGTGAGGAAATATAGGGAAGCACACCTGGCTGGGATGTGTAGGGTGCCCTGTAATAAAGGGCCTTGTCATCAATATCATCTATCCTGTAATCAGTTTCAGGCGCAGGGAAATGCAAGAACAACAACATCCTCGTACCAGTGTCCCGTGAGTTTTTTAAGGGCAGGAGTCAGGCTCTCCTCACCGAAAAATGGCTTCCTGGGTCCGGGTATGGCCAGCTTTGCACTGAAATGTCAGCCGGCCCGTAACAGTAGTATCACTTGCCACCAGGTGAGTCATCGATTGGGCAGGAGTTACCCATGGCCCACCGCTTCCGGCCCAGCCTGGACCTGATCCGAGGACG
>CAVWPG010000014.1:0-222312 GCA_963756885.1 uncultured Bacteroidales bacterium | reverse complement strand
CTCGGCTCGTAGCGTCTCAGGAAATCGCTCACGCTCTCCTGCTGCGCCGCCTTGAGCGCCGCGTGGAGCTGAATCTGCTCGAGGGTCTGGGCGAGGACGCGCGGGCCGCCCATGTATCGCGGCGCCTTGTCCTTGAAGAAGGCCTCGACGTCGGCCCGGTGCGCGGCGTCGCTGAAGCCCGCCAGGAGCGCCGGGAACCGTGCCGGCGACTCGCGCGGAAGCCGCGCGGCGAGCCTGTCGAAGCTCGCCTTCAGGAACGCCCAGAGCTCCGGACGCGTCTCGGCGCTGAGCGATTCCTCGCGGAGGATAGAAGACCGCCTCCCGCGCGTCGAATTCCCCGGACAGCGTCAGCGCGAGCGCGGCGGGGACGACGGCCGGATCGCGGAACATGCCGAGCGCGCCGAGGAGTCGCACGCGCTCCACGCCGGCCCGTCGCCCGGCGCGCCTCGCGCAAGGTAGGCCTGGAAGAGCTCCATGTCGCCGTGGCGCGCGGCGACCCCGAGGACGTCGGACGTCAGGAAGAGGATCGATCGCCTTTCGGTCCTTGAGCCATGCCCTCGCGAGTGCACTTCGCCTGCGCGACGAGACCGGGCTCGTCACCCTCGTTCGCGACGAACGGAACGAGCCCCGCGCGCAGGAGCTGCGTGTCCTCGTCCTCGCCCGGCCTCGGACCCAGCCCAGCCCGTGCGCCCGGGCGCCGAACGCCTCGCTCACGAACTCGCGGTAGCGCGGCCCCAGCGCGTCCGAGACGAGAACGTCCAGGGGCGAAGCGCCGGCGATCTTCTGGATCGCCTCGACGACGGCCCGGTCGGGGGTTCGCGAAGACGGGAACGAGCCCGAGCGCGGTCGCCATCGGGACGTCTCGCTGCGCGCGAGCGCGGCCGCGTCGGAGAGCGTCGCGACGCGCTCGCCAGGCGCCGGTGCCTGCCGGTGACGGCGAGGACCTTGCCGAGGAGGTTGCCCTGGTAGAGCACGCGGTAATAGCCGTTCCGGCGTTCGCGAGGACGCGCGCCGGGCACGGGCCCGGCAGGGCGAGACTGCCCGACGCCCCGGCAAGGAGCGTGCAAGCGACGGGGCCCCGGGGTCCCCCGTGCGCGCGCAAACGGCAACGCCACGTCTCCCGTGACGAGCCCGTGGACCCCGTCGGCAGGAACCTCTTTTGGGCGAGGACGAGCGTTGGGACGCCGCAGCCGCACCGGAGGTCGACCGTGACGAGCGGGACGCCGGGCTGGTCGAGGAACGAGCGAAACGCGGGCACGACGGTCGGGTTCTTCACCGCCTCCGCGATCGAGGAGACGAAGTCGTCGGCCGTCGCGTTGCCCCTCGTAGAACTCAGATATCGCCGGATCCCCTTCCGGAGACCTCCTCGCCGACCCAGCCCTCGAACATCCCGATGACCGCGGCGCCCTTCTGGTAGGTGATGCCGTCGAACGCGTTCGCGATGTCGTCGTTTCCCGCGATCGGCTGCCGGATCCGCCGGGCGGTCGTCAGCGAGTCCTCGTCCATCACCGTCGTCCGCGCGCCCGCGCGCTGCACGGCCCAGTTCCACTCGGGCTTCCACCGGTCCACGATCTTCGAGGCCATCCACGTCGCGAACGCCTCGTTGAGCCAGATGTCGTTCCACCACGCGGTCGTCACGTAGTCCCCGAACCGCTGGTGGGCCGTCTCGTGCGCGCACACGCTCGCCCAACGCCGGCGCTCGGAGATCGTCTCGTCGGCGGGCTTCGCGAGCATGAGGCTCGACGCGTACGTGACGAGGCCCGCGTTCTCCATCGCGCCGAAGCCGACGGTCTGCGGAATCGCGAGGTTGTCGAGCTTCTCGTACGGATACGGATCCCGAGTAGCTTTCGAGGACGTCGAGGATCGGCCCCGTGGACTCGGCCGCCCAGCGAGCGTCGGCGGCATGGCCCTTCGGGACGATCATGCGGATCGGCGTGCGATTGCGCCCCGCGGTGCCGGCGTTCACGACGTCGAACGGCCCGACGCCGAACGCGACGAGATAGCTCGGGAGCGGCCTCGTCGGCGCGAAGGCGAACCGCCGGCCGCCGTCAGGGTCGGCCGTCTCAGACGCGACCGGCGTGTTCGACACGGCGATCGAGCCCTCCGGGACGTGGAGCGTGAGCTGCCAGGGCGTCTTGAACGAGGGCTCGTCGAAGCACGGGAACGCGCGGCGCGCGTAGATCGCTTCGAACTGGGTGTAGGCGTACCAGTCGCTGCCGTCCTTCTGGTGAAAGACGCCCTCCGTGTCCTTGGACGCGACGCGGCCCGTGTATTCGAGGCTCAGGAACCAGGAACCCGGAGAAAGATTTCTTTGAAAGGTCAGACGGACGTAATCGCTGCCCCCCTTGGCCGCAGCGCCGGGGATCGCCGCACCCCCTCCCGCGGGGCGGGCCGACACCGCCTGCACGTCGAGTTCCTTCGCGTTCAGCCAGACGGCGCCCATCTCCTCCTTCGAGGAAATCTCGATCTCGATCCTCCCCCGGCAGACGATCTCTCGCCGGGTCGATCCACAGCTCCGCCGCGTAGCGCGCGGGCGCGACGCCGGCGGGCAGGCGCAGGGCCGGGGGCTGCGGGTCGGCCGAGAGGACGGACGTGAAGACGAGGGAGAAGAGAAGAGCTGCTTCGAAAGGAAGACGGGGCCGGCGGAGCTTCATGTGTGCAACTCTACGATGAACGGGGCCTCGCTCACATGAGATAGCATTTCCTTCCGATGACCATTCAAAGAAATCTCTTCTTCGGCGTCTCCCTGTGTCTGTTCGGCGCAGCCTGCGTGAAGGCCCCGCCGAAATCCGTTTCTCCGACGCCCGCGCCGGAGCCCACGAAAGTCGCGTCCGCGATCCGGTTCGAGGACGTGACGAAGTCCTCCGGCGTCTCGTTCGTCCACGTGAACGGCGCCGAGGGCAAGAAGTGGATGCCCGAGACGATGGGGTCCGGCGTCGCCGCGTTCGACGCGGACGGCGACGGCCGCGTGGACCTCCTCTTCGTGAACGGGCGTTACTGGCCCGGCGATCCGAAGGCCGCACACCAGCCCACGCTGTCCTTCTGGAAGAACGTCACGGAGCCCGGAGGCGCCATGCGGTTCGAGGATCGGACCCGGGAGGCGGGGCTCGCGATCTCCCTCTACGGGATGGGGATCGCCGTCGGCTACGTCGACGGCGACGGAACGCCCGACGTCGTGATTACCGGGCTCGACGACATCCGCCTCCTCGTGAACGACGGGAAGGGCCGCTTCCGGGACGCGACGAGGGGCTCGGGCCTCACCGGCTCCGGATGGGGCACGACGCCGCCTTCGCCGACTTCGACGGCGACGGCGTCCCCGACCTCTTCGTCGGCCAGTACGTGAACTGGACGCCGAAGACGGACATGTTCTGCTCCCTCGACGGGAAGACGAAGGCCTATTGCACGCCCGAGCGCTACAACGGCGTCTCCCCGCGCCTCTACAAGGACCCTCGGCGCCGGAAAGTTCCGGGAGATCACGAAGGAAGCGGGCCTCGACAAACCCGCTCGGCAAGGCGCTCGGCGTCGCCGTCCGGGACTTCGACGGCGACGGCCGGCAGGATCTCGTCGTCGCGAACGACACGTCGCCGAACAACCTCCTGAGGAACGTCGAGACCGTGGACGGCATCCCGAAATTCAAGGACGTCGCGATCGAGGCGGGCGTCGCCGTCGGCGAGGACGGCAAGGCGCGCGGCGCGATGGGCGTCGCGTTCGGCGACACGAAGAACGACGGCGGCACGACGCTCGTCGTCGGGAACTTCTCGAACGAGATGTGGTCCGTGTGGAGCGCGGGCCCGAAGGGCGACTTCTTCCTGGACGAGTCCGTCCAGAGCGGCGTCGGCCGCACGTCGCTGCTTCCGCTCACGTTCGGGGTCGCGTTCGCGGACTTCGACCTCGACGGCGTTCTCGACCTCGTCGGCGCGAATGGCCACGTCGAGACGTCCGTGCAGGACGTCCAGCCGACCGTCACGTACCGCCAGTCTCCGCTCGTCTTTCGCGGGCTTGGCGGCGGCCGCTTCGCGGACGTCTCGTCGCAGGCGGGCGCGGCCTTCGCGGCGCCGATGGTCGGACGCGGCCTCGCGGTCGCGGACGTCGACGGCGACGTGCTCCCCGACGTCGTCATCACGGAGAACGGCGGCCCCGCACACGTCTTCCGGAACGTCTCGGAGGGCGCCGGGAAGGCCGTCCGACTCGTCCTCGCGACGAACGGGAAGAACCGCGGCGCGATCGGAGCGCGCGTCACGTGCGCGATGGGCGGCAGGAAGCGCGTCGACGAGATCTCGGGGGGCGACGGCTACCTGTCGGTGAACGACCGCACGATCACGCTCGGCCTCGGCTCCGCGCCGAAGTTGGACTCCGTCGACGTCCGCTGGCCGGACGGCACGACCGCGCGCGCGAAGGACCTCGCACCCGGGCTCTATAGATGGATCGAAGGCGGAGCGCCGGAGCCCGCGAAACGCTAGGCCTCGGGCGCCAGGTCAGTTCCAGGGCAGCATGGAATCGGGCAGCTCGAAGTTACCCCGAAGCGGATTGAACGGCGTATCAATCCGTTCCAGGTCATGGGCCAGATCCGGAAAGGCGCCGATGAACTTGCCCAGGAGCTGCTTGAAATACGGCATCGACTGCCACGGGTGGGGATTCTCGACCACGATTCCGCTGTGGTGCGTTTGGCGAAGCGGACGGCCTCGTTCCGAGGAATAGATGTCGGTGACGATAACGGAGCGGAACTCGTCCTCGTCATCCCACCCACCCCGCATAGGATTGCTCCCCGTGGAACGGCCCGCCATGTCCGAGACGGCGTGAACCATTTCGTGGAGCAGGATCTCGCCCTGATCGTTTCCCGGGGGCCAGCGGATTGGTCCCTCGAATCTGAAGCCAGGGGACGCGCTCGCGGTGCTCAACAAAGTACAGCCGCCGATCGTAGCTGGTGATCCACGGCGTGTACCGGATCTGCACGTCGGTACCCTGTCCGGTTCCGAGGCCCCATTCCGGATGCGGATGGCTTCTGTGCTGCGAGTCCTGGAGGTCGCGCTCGTATCCGATCTGGCCCGGGGCGACGGAGGCTTGCCACTGGACGGGATCCGCGTAGGCGTTGAATGGGTCGGCCGCTTGCGGAATAAAAGGAATGATGAAGAGCTTGCGCTGATTGCGACGGTTGATCGCGTTGATCACCGCGCGCCCCACGCGGAACATGGACAGGCTCCACAGCAGGTCCGCGACGTCTTTCTCGAAGGAATTCCCCCGTCCCGCGAACGGCCCGTTGTACGCCGGAGCGTCGAGCGTCACGCCATCGACCGAGATGTTCGGATCGAACACAAGGCGCATCTGCGTGCCCCCCTTTGTTGCGCGTGCCAAGTAAGCATCTACGCCCTACCCCAAAGGGGTCAAGCCTCGCCGTATTCGAGTCGAGCGAGCACCCGCCGGAGCGCAGACGGCCCCGGCCTCTTCAGGTTCGTCGAGGGCGGATGACCCGAACCGTCGAGACGCTAGACCTCACCGCATCCGCACGTCCTCGAGGTCCAGCTCGTGCTGGAGGCGGTGGAGGACGTCGTCGCCGATGACCTCCTCGTCGCGCAGCTTCAGGAGCTGGCGCCGCTGCGCCTCGGATCGCCGTCCGGCGGAGCTCCCTCGAGAGGGCGAGCGGAGCGTGCGCCGGTCCGTCCCCCTCGAGCCCCCTGAGGGAACGCACCCTCTGGACGTACTCCTGCCGCACCCCGTGGACCTGATGGGCCTGGAGGTTCCTTTCGTCCATCACCCCGTCCAGATGCTCGAGGGCCGCTTCGGCGAGCGCGAGACGCGCCGCGCGCTCCTCCTTCTCGCCGGAGCGGTCCTCCTCGATGCGGAGCCACCGCACGAGCGGGGCGAGCGAGAGACCCTGGACGACGAGCGTCCCGAAGATGACGGAGAACGTGATGAAGATGATGAGGCTCCGCGCGGGGAACGGCCGCCCGTCCGCGAGGACGATAGGCAGGGAGAGCGCCGCCGCGAGCGACACGACGCCGCGCATCCCCGCCCAGCCGACCACGACGACGGCCTGCCACGGTGGGTACGGGTGGGTCTTGCGGTACTTCGGGAACAGGTAGCGCGGAAGGTAGGCGCCCGGGAACATCCAGGCGAGGCGCACGACGACGACCGTCCCGAACGTCGCGAAGCGCTTCCGGGGCTGGCGTTTACGAAGAGCACGACTTTGGCGGCCGAGGTCAAATCGATCTCGGGCGTCGTGTGACCGAGCTGAAACCCCTGCTTCACCGAGAGCCTGAAACTCGCGGGCTTGGGTGCGGCCTCGGTCAGAGCCTTATCTTTGATCTGGATGAAATCCGGCGCCACGGCCAGATGCAGCAGCTCGGATTTTAGATAGTTGCTAAGGGACGAGGCGGAGGTCCAGTTGACGGCTGAAATCGGGACGGGGTTTCCGAGTGAGTCAGTGAGGGAAAAGGTTGGCAATGTTGGCTCCTTAGGAACTCAGAATGCCTCGAAAGTAGCCGTTCAGCAGACGGCCCGAGGGATCGTATTGTTTCCTGGTCTGTTCCAGCGTGGCCAGCCGGCTGCCGAAGGCCTTCTGGGCCAAGGCCGGTGTCAGGGCGCAGGTTTGATTAAGAACCGGCTTGCCATTGCGGTCGCTGCAGAATTGATTGTAGGCGCCGATAAACTCATCCCAGCCAGGGTTGGCGGTCGAGACCGGATCGATGGTCATCACGGGGCCATCCCATGAGTAGGACAAAAGGGATTGCTGATCTTGCGCGATGCGATAGCCCACATCGAGCAGGTCGGTGCGGTATCCCGTTTTGGCGTAGTAGTCGATGCAGAATTTGGCAAAGTCGGTCAGGACGGAGGGAAATTCTTCCTCGGGAAACGCGTACAGGCTGAACGTGTAGCGGCTGTCGTTGGCGACGTCGGGATAGCGAATAATTTCGTCGGCCGCGATAGTGTTGTCGCTAGTGATAATGTTCTCGAGCTTGAAGCGCCACAGCGCATTGAACTTGTCGATAATGCCATACCGGATTTTGGGATCGGATATGGTCTTCCCCATGTCGTGGGCGAACTTGGGACCGGAGGTGCCCCAAATATAGTTCCGCAGAGGCCAGATGATCTTGTTCGGATGGCCGGATGCGCCGGGATTGTAGCTGCGGAACTCGACCGTGATGAGATCCTCGAAGGGGAAAAGATAGTACATCATCGCGTAGTTGAGGGTCTTCAGCTGCGGCAACTGCTGAATGAATTCCGCGAGATGAAATGTCTTGTGGTGGACGGCGAGGGGAAGCATCGGACGGATGCGATAGGTCACCTCGTAGACAATGCCGAAGGTGCCATAACTCGCGCGGACTTTCTGCATCAAGTCCGGCTGCGCGTCGGTTACTTCCAGAATATCTCCGGATGGAAGCACCATCTTCACGCCGGTCACATAGGAGCCTACCTGCCCATATTCGCCCGGGAAAGACGAATCTTTCGTCCCACAGCAGGCTGCGCTTCCGGCGGTCAGGTTGCCGATTTCGGTGTTCACGTAGAACTGCAGATTCTGCTTCGCTAGCGCCTGTGCCATGTCGATGTGGATAGCGCCGGCCTCGACAGTGATGGAAACGGCATCAATGTTCAGGATCCGGTTCATCTTCATCCGGATCACAGTCCCGCCTTCCGAAGTGCCGCAAGCCGTGGTCGAATGATTGGAGCCGACGGCGCGCACCGGGGATGGATACTTACCGGGATTCTTCAGGACATGGATGATGTCCTCGACTTTATTTGCATCCACAACGACCCGAGGATGCGAAACGATGTCGCCAAACCAGTTAGTGACGGTTACGTCCGGTGCCAACAATGCCTCCTCCCGATCTCTACTGCTGGAACGCCGGATCGGACGCTGCCCTGGGCTGCGGCTTCCAGTCTATCGAATAATACTGGCCCCGCTCCCGCGCCCACGGATCGAACACGTTGACCACGTTCTGCAGTTCGGAGGCCAATGCCGGCTCGTTGCGCAACAGCACTCGCTTCAACGGGGATACCGGCTGCTCGTGCCCGTTGGGCTTTCCCTTTTCCATGATTGGCGGTCCCGGGCCATTGTGATTCACCCACTCGATGCCTAAGCGGGTGTAGAACTCGGGCCGGAAGCTGGAGGTGAAGAATCGATCGCTGAACAGCCGCCGCGACGCATTCAGGATGAATACAACGAATTGCGTTTCGGAGATCGCAAATCCGTGTGGCCGCACCGATTCAGCCATCCATCCTACGACGGTATCCACATCTTCGATGTTGTCGACCACGGATCCGTTCGGATGGCCCAGGCAATCGTTGATCGGGGAGCCATCGTCGTTCACCTGCGCGTCGGTGATGATTTTCGATGAGTCGCAAACATGAGTGCCGTACACTTCGCGAAGCTGGGCCGCGTTGGTTTCCTGGTCCTTACGCGCCGGTGAATCGGGCGGAAGCGATTTATCCGTAAAGTCATCGAAGCTCGTCAGCTGGCGGAGACCATACTGCCGGCGGAATTCGTTGAAGCGCGGAACGCCACGCTCACGGTCGCGGATGATGTCCAGGGCTGCGACATCGAGCTGCTGGGTCGGACTGTCCAGCCGCGGCAAGCGGATGTTCTGCAGGAACTGCGGCATATTGTGCAGCGTCAGAAGACCGAGACGCTGGCGGCCCATGCTCAGAGCCCAGTTCGCCAGACCTCCCGAACGCATGGCGTCCGTGGCCTTGCCTTCAAACGTATCGATTACGGGAACCTTCTGCACGATCTGGTTCGGATCTTTATCGATCTGGCGGTATTCGATCAGGTCGGGAACCAGCGCGTGCAGGCGGTAAACGGTCACAAACTCTTCCGGGAAATTGAAGGGCGATCCGAAGTGATTCACTCCGCCATTGACGTCGGCCGGCTTGCTGAGATCGTAATGCGGGATCTTGCTGCCGATGCCGAATATGCCCGGGCCGGAAGCGAGGACCGAATACCACTGGGTGGTCTTCTCGACGTCTTTGGCTTTTCCGAAATTGTTGACGATGATTTCCGAGAGCGCCTTGGAGACCGCGGGATCGCCGGTCGCCAAGCTGGCCATTCCAGTTCGCTTTCATGCCTTTGTAAAGTGGCTCGTCGTAGAGAAGCTGAGGCGTCCACTCGGTGGTATGGATCTTGGCGATCTCGGCGGCAACTACCAGACGCGCGGCTTCAAAGAGCTCATCGGGTGTGACGTCTTTGTTGCGGATGACGCGCTTCGGGTCGGATGGATTCCGCAGACCGCTGTCCGCATTGGGCTTCTTCGCGGCTTCCTTGCGGAATTCATCCACGAAGGAATTATGTTCGCGAGCGAAGAGATTGTGGTAGAAACTCAGACCGATCGACCAGTTGTCGGGGAAAGCGGCGGATTCCTGTCCGGTCCACTGAGGCTGGATCGGATCGCCGGCCTGGAATACCGGCAAATAGCCCGATCCTGGCTGGCCGGCGACGGGTTCCAAGAGCATCTTCGCCGGATCTTTGGGATCGCGCTTCACGCGCCGCCGGGAGGTTTCGTCATATCCATAGAGTTGGGAGGCGTCCCACCAGGCAGTGTTGTCGTTGCTGAAAGTCTTTGGCGCGCGGGTAAGATAGTCCTTGCCCCCGCTGGAGAACTTCTCGGGCGGCGAGTCCTGCGCCACTAAAGTCTTATCGACGCGATCGCCGGGACGGCAACCAAGCTGCTTGGCCTGATCCGGCGTCAGCGGCGTTTCCACGTTGTTCACTAACTGCGTGGCGCAGCCGACGTTCATATACTCGGGCGCGTTGTGTCCTTCGTCCAGGTGCGCGAACCAGTCGTGCGTCATGAACTGGATCCAGAAGGCGGCCAGAACATTAAAGAAGGGCGCTTTCTGATAGTCGCAGTTCGCGTCCGGTGAGTGATTGGGAAGGCCGAATCCCGCGTTGCACGCTGCAGGATTCGATTGCGCGCGCGTGAACAG
Source organism: uncultured Bacteroidales bacterium (assembly GCA_963756885.1). GTDB lineage: Bacteria > Bacteroidota > Bacteroidia > Bacteroidales > VadinHA17 > LD21. Next base: position 212,394 of record CAVWPG010000014.1, on the reverse strand, counting down.
CTTGCGGCTGATCACCTGCGGGTCGGGCTTGAGGAGGCCTAGGCGGTCGCCATGGCGGTTCTTGGTCAGCGTGGTTTGTCCCAGATCGGGGTAGGTCGTTTCGAATTCCACATTGCGGCCGAAGGGCGTTCCCGTAGAACCCATCAGCGGATTCAGAATGTCATTGCAGATGCCCGTGACGGTGCGTGCGCGAATCAGGTCTCCTTTGCATATCTGTGCTCCGTCGCCGCCCACCGCCTGATAGTTGGGATTCGCTTTCGGCAAGCGCATTTCCGGCCAGGTCTTGAGCGCCGGCCCGCCGACGCCATTCCGACCGGTCACATAGCTCTGCCATGTGCCGCTGTTATCGAAGAGATTGAACTTGATCAGCTCGATGCGCTGGTATTCGAGATCCAGCAACGCGCCGGAAACGCCGCGAAAGGCTGGTCCTTTCGTCGAAAGATAACCCCTCGGCAAGGAAGACATGTCCCCGGTTCCCCAGTATTGAGACCAGTCCACCCATGGCGTCAGCCGGAACTGCAGATTTCTCTCGCCGCGGCAGATAGCTTCCGCCTCCGTCACCTTGCCTAGGAAGCGGTGGTCCCGATCGTCCGCTATTTTACGGAAGCCGTTTAGGACCATCTGAGCGCACGCCTTAAGCTCCTTTGCTTCCTCCAACTTAGGGTCCGGCGTGCCGTCGGCGGCCCAAGCCAGTCCGCAGACGCAGAAGAATAGAATTATTCTCCTATGCGCGCCTCGCATAGTGATTGTCGTCACGCTAACGTTTCAGCACCTCTAGGTGGCAACTTTCAGCACAACCGGAGCCACTACGGACGCTTTCTGGTAGCTGGCTGCCAGTTGGCCGCCCGTAAAGCTCAGATTTCCAGGGACGATACGAGGTATCGTGCTCGCACCTCGTAAACACACTGTCGGCGATGGTGGAATTCGCGGCGATGGATCGCGATCTCGGAAACGCCCAGATCGGATTCCACGATTCATGCTTCGTATCCAGGGCGAACTTCGCGTCCATCGGAAGGGGGTATTTCGCCGTGACATCCTGCACAAATTCCAGCCCCAGAGCGGCGGCCTTGCTCATCATCCATGCCAGGGTCAGATCGGAAAGCGCCGAGCCATCGGAATCGTTTGGATAACTGCCGCCCGACATCACAATGCACGCCGGAAAACCAGACCTGTTCCACGGTCTGGCCGGGCGACGGAGAAGTCCACAGGGTCGGTGGAAATTCGCCTCGCCGCTCGTCGATCGCCAGCGCCTGATACGCGTTCAGAATCTTCGGGTTCAAACTTGTATCCAGGAAGCCATAGAGAAGCGGGGCCACGCCGCCGAAAAGTGCCGGTATTCCGAGCGAGCCTACTGTATCCCAGACGCCGACCATGGTGATGTTTGCATCGAACAGGTTACAGGTCTTATTCAGATCGGCGAGCAATGCGGTCCGCTCATCTTTGTTGCGATATGCCTCGAATGCCTTGTCTACCACCTCATCGCTGAAATTCGCAGTAGGAAGACCGCAAACGCCGATCATCCCCGCAAGGCTGCGGGCTGTATAAGCGCCACGGCTGAAGCCGAAAATAAAGATTTCATCTCCCTTTTCGTAGTCGTGCGCTAACTTTGTGTATCCTTCCTTGATCTTCTGAAAGAGTCCGGTGCCAAATGCGCCCCCGGCTACCTTTTGGACTACGAGTCCATCGGAACCCACGCCGTCGTCATAGTGCGGAACTTGAGCCGCGCTCACCTGGATCGCTTTGTATATCTTGTAGACGTTGGTATTCTTGCCCGGTTCATCCCAGGTTCCATCCGAGCAGATAGATGATGCGTTTCGACATTCGTGCCGACCTCCGTGGCCTCAATTATGAATAGGGCGACGGAATGAAAGCAAGACAGAAATGCGGCATCGGGATGACGAGGAGGAACTTTCGTCAAATCAGGAACTTGATAAAAGTGGGCCCTCTTGTCCGACACCGTCGAGGGGGCTTCCCAGGCAGACGGCCTTAGCAGTGAATTGGGTTAGGAACCTGTGATCTGCCTCGATCAGCCGGCCAATCCGCCATTCCCTTCACACACGTTCGGCTGGATGGTATGGTTTTTAGTGTGCTGCACAAAGACAGAATGCTCCCGCCGGACGGGCGGGTCCGCGTTGTCGTGGACGAAATTCGACCCGAAGTCGACTGCGGAGTGTTTCCAGCCAAGCGTATCGTCGGGGACTTCGTGACCGTGGAGGCGGATATCTTTACCGACGGTCATGATTCCGTCGCGGGCGAAGTGCTGTATCGTTACGCGCGGGAAGAGGATTGGCGGCGCGTGCCTATGAGTTGGGTGGGTAACGACCATTGGCGCGGCTGGCTTCCCCGTCTCTGAGCTCGGGAAATGCTACTACACCGTGGAAGGCTGGATCGACCGGTTCGGAACCTGGCGAAATGCCATGATCAAGCGGATCGATTCGGGCACGGATGTTCCCGCGGAGTGGTTGATGGGCGCCGGAGTGGTCGAGGAAGCCGCCTCGCGGGCCGCGCCTGACGACGCCACCCGGCTTCTCGATTGGGTCCGCATCGTGCGCCAGGGGCGGGGTTCGGAGAGCGACAAACAAGAAATTCTTGGAGAGGAACTCACCGCCATCATGCAGCGATACCCCGATCGCCGTTTCGCGCGGCGGTATGGGAAAGAGCTGTGTCTGGTTGTCGACCGGGAGAAGGCCGCCTTTTCGCGCCTGGTACGAGATGTTTCCCCGATCTTGCGCGCCCGAGCCTGGCCACTATGGAACCCTGCGGGATTGCGAGGCACGGCTCCCCTATGTCGCCGAGATGGGTTTCGACGTCCTGTACCTTCCACCGATTCATCCCATTGGGCACACATTTTCGAAAAGGCAAAAACAATGAAATCGCCGCGGGTCCGGACGACGTCGGCAGTCCCTGGGCCATTGGATCCGAAGAGGGCGGGCATACCAGCATCGATCCGCAGCTGGGAACGCTGGACGATCTCGCCAGTCTGATCGCCAAGGCCAAGACGCACGATATCGAGATCGCGCTCGACCTGGCGTTCCAGTGTTCGCCGGATCATCCTTACGTGCGGGAGCATCCGGAATGGTTCCGTAAACGTCCGGATGGAACGATCCAGTACGCGGAAAATCCACCCAAGAAATACCAGGATATTGTTCCCCTGGATTTCGAGACTCCGCAGTGGCGAGAGCTGTGGGAAGAGTTGGAGCACGTCGTCCTTTTCTGGATCGGCCACGGGGTGCGCATATTTCGCGTCGATAATCCACACACCAAAGCGCTTTCCTTTTGGGAATGGATGATTGGAGATGTCAAGGATCGGCACCCGGAACGTATTGTTTCTGGCGGAGGCGTTTACTCGCCCGAAGCTGATGTACAACCTCGCGAAAGCCGGGTTTTCCCAGTCCTACACCTATTTCACCTGGCGCAACAGCAAGTCCGAGTTGACCAGCTATTTCCAGCATTTCGAGGAATCCGGAGTGCGCGAATACTTCCGGCCGAACCTCTGGCCGAACACGCCCGACATTCTGCCGGAATTCCTGCAAAACGGCGGCCGTGCGGCTTTCATGATCCGCTTCATTCTCGCGGCCACGCTGGGAGCGAACTACGGGATCTATGGCCCGGCATTCGAGCATTGCGAAAACACCCCCAGAGAGCCCGGCAGCGAAGAGTACCTCAACTCCGAGAAGTACGAACTAAAGTATTGGGACCCGCGAAGCGTCGGGAGTCTGAAGGATTTCATCGCCCACGTCAATCGGATCCGTCGTGAGAACCGCGCCCTGCAAAGTGACGCCAATCTGCGTTTTCATGCAACGGACAATCCGGAGGTGATCTGCTACAGCAAGGCGACCAGCGACCTTTCCGACGTTGTCATCGTCCTCTGCAATCTGGATCCGTTTTATAAACAGACCGGGTGGGTCGACCTGGATCTGGCTGCGCTCGGCCTGGACGCCAGCAGGACATTTCAGGCCCACGATTTGCTCAGCGAGAACCGTTTTCTCTGGCGCGGCGCCCACAATTACTTTGAGTTGACGCCCGAGATCCGCCCGGCGCATATCATGAAAGTTCGCAAGTGGGTCCGGACGGAGAGGGACTTCGATTACTACTTCTAGACGCGGGTGCCGCTGCGGAACTATGGTGTAAGTATGCCCCTCGGCTGCCGTTAGACAGCCCGGCAGGATATCCATGAAAAAGCCTGGAATCGCGACCGATCCCCTCTGGTACAAAGATGCGGTGCTGTACGAGCTGCACGTCCGCGCTTTCTCCGATAGCAACGATGACGGAATCGGCGATCTTCCGGGTTTGATCCAGAAGCTCGACTATCTTCAGGACCTGGGAGTGACGTGTCTGTGGCTCTTGCCCTTTTTTCCGTCTCCGCTCAAGGACGATGGCTATGACATTTCCGATTACCTGAATGTCCATCCCATGTACGGGACCATGGAGGATTTCAAGACCTTCCTGGCGGCGGCGCATGACCGGGGACTGCAGGTGATGATCGAACTGGTGATGAATCACACGTCGGACCAGCACGCATGGTTTCAGCGTGCCCGGCACGCGCCCCAAGGGGTCGCCCGAGCGCGAGTACTACGTTTGGAGCGACAGCGATCAGAAATATAGCGACGTCCGAATCATCTTCACGGACACGGAAAAATCCAACTGGACGTGGGATCCCGTGGCCCAGGCTTATTTCTGGCATCGTTTTTTTTCGCACCAGCCTGACCTGAATTTCGACAACCCCAAGGTCGTTGAGGAGATGCTCAACGTCATGCGCTACTGGCTGGATCTGGGCGTGGACGCGCTACGCGTGGACGCCATTCCGTATCTGGTGGAGCGCGAAGGGACCAGTTGCGAAAACCTTCCGGAGACTCATGTCTTAATAAAACAACTTCGGCAGGAAATCGATGCGAGCTATGAAAACCGCATGATTCTGGCCGAAGCGAATCAGTGGCCCACCGACGTCCGGCCCTATTTCGGAGAGGGAGATGAATGCCACATGGCATTTCACTTCCCGCTGATGCCGCGCATCTATATGGCGCTCCGCCAGGAGGACCGGCTGCCGATTACCGACATCATGGCGCAGACCCCTGCGATTCCCGATACCTGCCAATGGGCGCTGTTCCTGCGAAACCACGACGAGCTGACGCTCGAGATGGTCACCAGTGACGAACGCGACTACATGTATCTGGCTTACAGCAGCGACACCCGCATGCGCGTCAATCTCGGCATTCGGCGCCGCCTGGCAACCTTGATGGACAACAACCGGCGCCGCATCGAACTTCTGAACAGCCTGCTCTTCTCTTTTCCAGGGACACCGGTCCTGTACTACGGCGACGAAATCGGCATGGGCGATAACATTTATCTCGGCGACCGGAATGGCGTGCGAACACCCATGCAATGGAATGCCGATCGCAACGCCGGTTTTTCGCGGGCTTTACCCGCCAGATTGTATAGCCCGGTCATCATGGATCCGATCGTGGGGTACGAAGCTGTGAACGTAGAGGCACAGCAGGGCGATCCCTCGTCGCTGCTGAGCTGGATGCGCAACATGATCGCCTTGCGCAAGCTGTTCCGGGTATTTGGCCGGGGCACCCTCGAATTCCTGAATCCGTCCAACCGGAAAGTGCTGGCGTACCTGCGGCGGGATGACGAGCAAGTGGTGCTGTGCGTGGCCAACCTCTCGCGATTCGCGCAGCCGGTGGACCTGGATTTGGCGGACCTGGAGGGCGCGACACCCGTGGAAATGCTGGGCTATGTCGACTTCCCGCCGATCGGCAAACAGCCTTACCGCCTCACGCTGGGGCCCTACGGCTTCTTCTGGCTGGAGTTGCATGCCCAATCCGAACCACTGGAAGCGGCAGCCAGCCACACGGACGCTTCGCCGCTGGTGGCGGATACCTGGGAACGCCTGCTGGATGGGGCCGCACGATATCGCTTGGAATCCGTGCTGCTGCCGGAGTACCTTGCGAAACAAAGATGGTTCGGCGGGAAGACGCGGCGCATCCGATCCGCAAGAATCGCGGACTGGATGGCATTCCCGGATTCGAATGCCGTCTTTGCGCTAGTGGAAGTCCAGTACGAAAGCGGAGGAGCCGGATACGTACTTTCTTCCACTGGCGCTGGCGTTTGGCCCGGAAGCGCAGAAGCTGCAGGAGTCGTTCCCGGGCGCCATCATCGCCCCCACGGTCTCTACCGGCGGACCTGGCTTTTTGTATGACGCGGTGTACGACGATCGCGCCAGCGCGGCTTTCCTTTCCTTCATCGAGCACGCCCAACAAGCGAAGGGGCGAAATGGATTGATCCGAGGGGTGCCGGGCGCCGAATTTGAAGCCCTCCGCGGTCCCGCGGAAACCTCCCTGGCGGCGCGGCGCGGATCGGCGGAACAGAGTAATACCTCGCTGCTCTATGATGAACGGCTCATCATGAAGTTGTTTCGCCGCCAACAGCCGGGCCCCAATCCGGACTGCGAAATTGGCAGGTATCTGACAGACCAGGTCCATTTCGACGGCATACCGCCCTACGCCGGCGCCATGGAGTACGTGCCGGCGGACGGAGAGCCGGCGACGTTGGCGATGCTTCAGGGTCTCGTGGCGAATCAGGGAGACGGCTGGACGCTGATGCTGGAAGAACTGTCGCGATACTACGAGCACTGCGCGCCCACCGCGTGGCCGGAGGGCGAAAGTGCAGCGGCCGCGGATGTGATGGACCTTGCCAGTCAGGAACCGTCGCAGCTGGCGCGGGATCGCGTAGGCATCGCGCTGGACTCAGCCGCCATGCTTGGCAAGCGTACAGCCCTGATGCACCTGGCGCTGGCTTCCCCGGCCGAAGATCCTTCCTTTACGCCGGAACCCCTGGCCGACAGCGATGTGCAGAGCCTGCTCGCGGGTCTTCGAACGGAGGCGATTCGCGTCCTGGATCTGTTGAAAGATAACCTCGCCGGCTTACCGGACGAATTCATCGACCTGGCCGGCCTGGTGTTAGGCCGGCGGAGCCAGATCCTCGACAGCTTCAGTATTACGGCGAACGAAAGCACGCTCGGCCAACGCATACGGATTCACGGCGATTATCATCTTGGTCAGGTGCTGCAGGTTAAAACGGACTATGTGATCCTGGACTTCGAAGGCGAGCCGGCGCGTCCCATTGCGGAGCGCCGCGCCAAGTTTTCTCCGATGAAAGACGTCGCCGGCATGGTCCGGTCCTTGGGTTATGCTGCGTATAGTGGCTTGATCGCCCATACCGCGCGCCGGCCTGAAGATTGGAAGAGGCTCGAACCTTGGGCGCGGCTGTGGGAACGGTCGGTGGCGGCGGAGTTTCTGCACGCTTATCGCAATACTGCTCAGAACGCGCCGTTTTTGCCCTCGTCGGAGGACGGCTTTCGCAAACTGCTCGCGGTCTTTTCGCTGGACAAAGCGCTGTACGAGCTATCCTACGAACTGAATAACCGCCCCACTTGGGTGCGAGTCCCGTTGCTGGGTATCTTGTCGCTTCCCTTGGAAGCCGGAGGACGTGAGTGGAACTGGATACCATCTCGCAGCCGGAACTAGAACAGCTCGAACGGATCGGCAGCGCCGACCTGGTGATCGGCATTCTCGACGTGGAACGTCAGGATGAAGGCTGTAGCGCTGTCGCGATGACGCGCGACGTTCTTAAGGAATTGTCCAAACCCCTGCGGGCCATGGTGGTCTGCAGCAACGGGACCCATGGCCCGGATACGCCCCCGGCGGAAGGTTCCGGAGATGACCAGCCTGCAGCAGTCTCTTCTTTCAGCCTGCCACCTCCCGGCCCAGCCGAGACACCGCAGCAAAGCATATCCAACGCATACCGCACGGTCTTCGCGGTGGGCGACAAGCTCGGAGCCCGTGCCTGCGGTGTCGTTGCCATGCAGTCCCAGACGGTCACTGGCCGATGGATTTACGGCCTGGTTCAGCCGGTGTTGGATCTGGGATTCGATCTGGTCGCGCCTTGCTACACCCGCCACAAGATGGAAGGCCTCCTGAACCGGAGCGTGCTTGCTCCGCTGCACCGGGCCCTGTACGGCCAGCAGCTTCAAAATCCCATGGGTCCTGACTTCGGGATCTCGGGGAAGCTTCTACGGCAGGTTCTCGGGCAGGATTCCGCCCGGCGGCGCGGGATGGAACGCAACACTCTGGCGTCGATTGCTTCCGCCGCTGCGTGCGGCAATTTTCAAGTTTGCGAATCGAACTTGGGCGTCCGCACCCAGCACCCTACAGACTGGGGGACCCTAAGTTCCCTGCTGGCGGAAGTTCTGGGAGCTGCGTTTCTCGAAATGGAGGGGCGTGCCGCCCACTGGCAGAGCATTCGGGGCTCGAAGGCCGTACCGCGATTTGGCCCGCCCGAAGCTCCGCCGCCGGACACCGGATCCGTGGACGTACACGGCATGATCGAATCGTTTCAATTGGGAGCGCAAGACCTGCAGGATGTTTGGGGTCTGATTCTGCCTCCGACGACCTTGCTGGAATTGAGGAGGTTGTCCCGGCTGCCCGAGGATCAGTTCCGGCTGCCTGACCATCTGTGGGTCCGCATCGTCTACGATTTCGCGCTCGGGCACCGTCTCCGGACCATCAGCCGCGACCACCTGCTCCGGTCGATCACGCCACTTTACCTGGGATGGATCGCTTCCTACGCGCTCGAAATGCAAACGGCCGGACCGGCGGAAGTCGACGCGCGGATCGAACGCCTGGCCAAGGCGTATGAGGACAACAAATCTTATTTGGTTTCCCGTTGGCGGTGGCCCGACCGCTTCAACCCGTAACATTGAGGAGAAAATATGTGGGATCAAGTTGGACAAGCACTCAGGCTTTCGATGACAAAAATGCTGAGCCAGTTGGCCAGCCTGTTGCCTGGCATCGTGGCTCTGATGACGGCGCTGATCGTTTCCGCATTGATCGCGTGGGCGCTTTCGGCGATTCTTCGGCGCTCGCTCGCCCGGTTCGACTTCGATCGGCAGGGTTGCCCGAGGGGGCTTCCCGGCGCTGGCGGAATGGTCGCCCTCATCCAGCCCCACGCGCCTGGTGGCTCGGGCGGTCGCCTGGATCATCATCCTCATCGGGTTCCTGATCGGCATCTCCGCGTTTGACGGGGCGCTCCCGTCCCAGTTTGTCGTCCGGTTGTTCTCCTATCTGCCCGATCTGATGGCCTCCGTCGTCGTTTTGATCGCGGGCATCATCATTGCCCGGTTCCTTGCACGCAGCGTGCTGATCGGGGCCGTCAATATGAACCTGCAATATGCGCGGCTCCTGAGTGTCGGCGTGAAATGGCTGGTGACCGTTCTCGCGGTGACCATTGCTCTGGAGCGTCTGGGCATCGGAAGCGGCATCATTCGCCTGGCGTTCGGCATTCTGTTCGGAGGAATTGTCCTGGCCCTGGCGCTGGCCGTCGGCCTCGGGTCCAAAGACCTCGTGAGCCGGTCTTTGGATCGCGAAACCAGCAAGACCTCCGGCCACAACATAAAGGAACCTGTCGGCCATTTGTAGCTCTGAAAATCAGGGAACGAACACAACCACGTTAAAATGTTTACGTGGCCCAATGGAATACGATTAACGGCGACGCCGTAGAATCCTTGCGGCGGTGCTGTTGCGAGTGGGGCCTGAAAGCGTCCGGCCGTCCTTTGGGACACCATCAGATCTGGGCGCGTGACAGCATGATCGCTTCGCTGTGCGCCCTGCCTGGACCCCGACCAGCAGATTCAGGACGCGATGCGGGCGAGTCTCTCGCTGCTGAAGGATTATCGCGGGCCCGGCGGAGCGATCCCGAACAATATCGACTGTGCGAGCCTGCATCCCAATTTCCGCGCGTATGCCGACGGGGGACTGTGGTGATCATCCGGAGTACGCTGCTGGCGCCCGACATCGAGGTCGTGCGCGCGGTCCTTTGCTGGTACGAATACCAGAACGTTCATCAAGGTGGCTTGCTCAGCATGAGCGAAGCCTCACAACTGACAGGACTTACTTCTTGCACGCGAGGTATGGGTTTAGATCTGAATTGCCTCTACGCGATGGCGCTTCGGAAACGCCGCGATTCTCTTCGTAGGCAGACGAAGGCCATCGTCTTGATCGTCGCCGTTCGATAGTGTCGTCAACCGGAAAGAATCTACACCTTTTTCCGGCATGCCAGGCGACGGCGACACTGCAGCGTCACATTTCGCCCACACGTTCAGTACCGAAGGAGGTGAACCGTACGACGTTACTCGATGGGACGCCACGCGGGAGATACCCAAGAAGCGGCTATCTTACCGAACAGCGGTACTTACTCTACCGTACCTGGCATTTCGCAGCCGTAGGAGAGTGGTTTGACATTCGTTTCGGCAGAGCATCGCATGCAATTCGAGCCGGCTACCTGAAAGCGAGGCATATCCAATCTCTTCCTTTAATCTGAAACTCCAGCGTCACTACATGGAAGACGTCTGGTCGCTGCACACCGTGAGGAATAGTATCCAACATCCGGAAAAACTGGATTGGCGCAATTACTATGGGTCGCTCAACACTCCGCATCAATACCACAATGGCGGCGTATGGCCGTTTCTAGGCTGGTTCTAAAGAGCCGCGATGGGGATGGAGGCCTCGCCACGAGCCCGCTACGCGGACCTTTGCAGAACCTGCGCTCAGTTGAACCAGTGCGGGCAGTTTAACGAGTGGCACCACGGCGAAACCGGGCGTTCCCATGGGCGCCCAGGATCAAGCCTGGTCGGCCGAGATGTACCTGTTCGCATTTGAGTGCGTCAGACGGGGCCAGGTGGCGCTGCCGTGATGTCTGAGCTTGTAAGGCATATGCGCGAGTGCTTCCAACCTTAGATATCAGTAACTTCCCCTTCGAAACAGTATTGGCGCCGCAAAGTCCAACTACGTGTATGATAGACTCCGCCAAGGAGGCGCCACATGGGCGCCTTTCGACATGTCCGGACGATCGAGTGACTGCGCAACTGTTTTTTGAATAAACATGGAGGCTGATATGCCGAAGACCACGGTTGGATTGTTTGAGAATGCCGGGATCGTGGAGGATGTGGTGCGTGAGATCGAGGCCTTGGGATTTCCCCGGAACGAGGTCCGTGCCTCTAGACGAGCCAGCGACGTTTGACGTCACTGGTGTCATGAGTTTCGCGCGCCTCGACTTTGAAGTCGATCTGATCCGGGAACTGACCAGGATCGGGGCGACTCAAGCAGAGGCACGAGCTTACATCGAAGGATTGCGGCGCGGAGGCGCCCTCGTCTTGGCAACGGGTTCGGACGAGAAAGTGGAGATGGCCGCGGATATCATGAACCGCCTCGGCGCGGTCGAGATCGAAGAGACCAGTGGTCCAGAACCGCATCTGCCACATGTCGTTCGCGAGAACGCGATTCCCATGCCGGACGGTTCCGTCATGGCGGGACGTATCCGCCAGCCCGAAGGCGGCGCCTGCCTGTTCGTGTGGTAATTGGTGCCGACTCGATCGAACATGACGCACAGAATCGCCGGAAGTTCTTGACGCGATCGGTAAACGGAGAACTCAGGTTCGATGCATGGTAAGATTCGGGAGCGTTCGAAGCGGAATGGCGGACGATCGTGTATTTGAGCGAGTCTGTTGGACGCCGTAGGATGTGGTGGAGCCTCGGATAGGTTGACGCTGCGGGCGAGGTTGTGTCTGGGCGAGCTGCGTTCCAGAGGATCGGCGGAGTGCGGGTGGATCGGGCGGCGATGCCGCTCAAGGCGTTGCTACGATCCTTGAGCTAGCAATATCCGGCGAGATCCGTCCTGACGACGTTCTATCCACTGTGGGCCGGAATCGTGGCACGCAGACTGTGCTGGCCGCGTCCGGAAATCTCTCGGAAGTTCGAAGGTCGGGATCGCACCGGGATCTGGAGTACCGATGCTAGCGTTCGGTGATCCAATTCAGGAGCCCGGCTGCGCCTGGTTCGTTTTTGTACTCCTGCAAAATGCTTCGCGCGCGAACCAACTCGGCGTCCTGTCGCTGGAAAAGCTCTCGTGCTTTCAGGGGATCACCGTATTCGAGATGCAGAACCTGTGGAAGGTAAATTCCGAATATCCGGGCACGCATACCCGCGGCCTGCTTCAACTCAGCGATCCGAAACAAACCGATCACGCCGCGTTGCACAATGGCGTCAGTCCGGGTGGTCGGAATCAGCGATCTTGACCGCAGCCTGTTCCACCAGCGGCTCGCGAGCTGCTTCAGTAAGCTGCGGCATCTCAGCCAGTTGCATGATCTGGTCGAAGATGGCCAGCGTCCGGCAGACTTACTTTCAGCAGTTTCGCGGACAGGTACTCCCCGCCCAGGTAACCCAAGAGAGGGGCGCTCTCGCGCGCATACGCCAAGATCGCGTTGGGATCTGGACTCGCCCCTTCAAGATTGCCGAGCGAAGGTCAGGTCTTGCATGACTTCGTCGGCCGGCATAAGCGCCTCACACAGTGGATCGTTGAGGGCTGCAGCAGCTTGATCCGTGCCTTGCCGGGAGAATGCGGCCAGGCGCAGCCCCACGCCCAGCTCGATTGGTGTCCATGCGCCCACTGGTGCGAACCGGGGATTCACGGGATGTTGCGTCACGCGCAACCGGACCAGGTCGCCCGCTTTCTGCTGAATCGTTCCCTTTACGATGTCGATCAGGCGCGCCGCGACGTCGAATTCGTTGGGGGTCCCGGCGGGACGGGTCGCCTCGATCTGAAAAATGATAATGCTAGCCGATCTCAGGATGAGCGATCTGGAATCCGGCTCGACGGTCATAGCGAGTACCCTCGGCTGCTGTTGTACGGTCCTCCGCGGTTCATTCCGGCTCTGCCCCGCCGCCGGCCACAACACCAGCACCAGTAAAGTAGACAGCCACCGCATATCTGCAACCAGTAGATCATGATTCACTTACGAGCGTCGATCCCGAGCAATTGCAGGGAAATCGGCGCTCGCACCTGCACGTTGTGGCCCTCGCAAGGAACAGCCAGACGGTTGGCAGGTGTGATCTTCCTCATGCTGATCGACATCGCAGTATTGTTGGCGGCCCCCGTAGTCACGTTAAAAGTGTATGCAATCCGAATGGACCAAAGATTTGTAATCACGGTCACGTATAAGTCGATCGGCCGCATCGCCTGTAGCGGTCGGGTTATTTCCAGGTTTGATATTCGTCCAGAACACCAGGTCGGAACGAAAGTTCAGGTTAAAGCGGTACCGGATCATTGGTATGGGATTCGCCACGGTTCCCGGAAATCCCTCATGCCGCACCGGCGCATTGTCTCCGGGGCTGTCCCACATCTCCACGCGCCAGGTTTGGCCAACAGCGCGCGCCGTTTTGATAATCGGAGTCGGCGGACCGGCCGCACCCTCTGTCCCGACACAAGAGTTCCCACCGGTTCCAGCACCTCCTTGAACGCTCACGTCGAGAAAAGGTCCTCCGAAAATGACCGGCACAGGTGCGGGCGGAGGCGGGGGCGCGGGCGGCGGGGGAGGGGGCGGCGTAGGAAGAAAGGTCCCGCCGGTAGCCTCCCATAGACTGATTCGCCGGTGAGTGATCGGTGCAGGCGGCCGATGTGGACGCGCGGGCGGCGGCGGCGGAGGCGGAGGTGGCGGCGTCTCCAGATACTCGGCCACAACATCCTCGCCCGGCGGAGTGGTGATCGAACTCGGCACGGTCAGTTCGTTATTCACCCACCCGGCGTAAACCCGATCGAGTCCGTTGGTGCCGGCGGGCCCGCCTCCGATGACGATCGCCGTGGCATTGTTATGCGTGCACATGTTGTTTTTATTGGCTGGCGACCAGGGCGGGCGTGCACCGGGGAGATTGTGAGTCCTTACTCGGATCCGCTCCGTGGCCGTGCGGTTAAATGTAACGGTTACCTGATTCGCATCCGCGCGGCTCGCCGAGTTATCCCCGGCCTGGATGCGCACCACGATCAAGTTCATGATCATGAATGGTTCGCGATCGATACGAGTCCCCGCGGGTGAAACATTATGATCGAAAATCTTGTTTTCATTGCAGTCCACGTAGGGTCGGATATGAAAAGTGCCTACAGCGTCCAGCGACAGATTGGTCGTTCAGGCCGGCGTCTTTAGACAGCCTAGGCGTGGCATGCGGAGATAGCTTAATAATGTCGGCGTGATCCCCGGTACCAGCGCGAACGTCTCGCTGCACGCTCCACCTTACGGGAATACCCGCGGGCGCAATCCGGACCGAGAGAGCGACGAACTTACCGGCTGGCATCGATCCTTCGATTAAGACCAGAGCCCGGTTGTCAGTATCGTTTTCGCTGTAATCCGCCGCATTGGCTCCGCCGGCGCGTATCAGCCTGTGCGGCGCAACCGGAGTGTTGGTAACCGGAGGCGCCGCTCGCGTCGGCTGCGCGGGCGTCCCATTGATCACGGCCGTCAGATTGCTGAATTGCACCGAAGTCATCTTCACAAAATCGCCGTCCGTGTCGACCCCCAGAACGCCCAGATGAAACCCTGTGTGGCCGCTCGAGGGACTGCAGGCTTGCGCCTTCCGCCCACAATCGCCTTTTCCCGGTGGCCGGGATGGGACCGTTCGGGCAAGGTTTAGCGGCAAGACCGAGTGCTGCTTTTTCGCCGGCGGCAGCAACTTCCTGCGGATCGCCGAACACCCGCACTTCGCCGTTATCGGCAGTCAAGATGAGCGTTCCCGTGAAAGCCGCCGGCACAGCTTTCCGGCACAATCAGCAAGGCGCGCCCGTGGTGCTGCCGGTATCCTGTACGTGAACGACATGCGCCCGGGACTAACTGGTCTTTTCCTTCACGGCTCCAAGATTCTTCGGGATCCTTTCCCACCTCTTTCCGGCTCTTAAAAATATCCAGCGTGACTTCCACCGCCGGTCATGGTCCGCTTTCGCCGGCGGATTCACGGGTTTGGAACCCGGCTTTAACGCCAGCTGAAGATGCACGTCATCCATCTTGTCGCTAGGCGTAGCCCCCTGAGCCCACAGCGTCACCGCGGAGGCCAGTTCCGGGCCTTTAAACACGTGCCCGGACAGGATCTCCTTGCCTGCCTTCTGGTCCGTAAAAAAGCGGATGTGGGAGGTCGAGAACGTGAACGTCCCGGTGCCGTCGAAAGAAGGATCGTCCGTCCCCAGGAAGATCGCCTTGCGAGCCGGGTTGGTGTAAGTCTTCTTCACCAACACGATAGGAAAACAGCACGACCAGCAAAGGCGTCACGATCAAGACCGGAACTGCGCCGGGGGCAAAATTTCCGTGGCACGAGTTTTCCGGCACCCCCGCGTCCTGGACTCTGCAGACGTTCTCGTCTTTCGCGGCCGTCCCCAGTAGACCGCCATCCGATCCGGCCATGGCTAGGGAGTCCTTTCTCCGGCCTTCTTCTGGGCTTCGGAGAATACCATGTTCATACGCGTGGAGCCGCCCAGCGGGCCGTCAAGGATCTCCATTGCCCAGGGTTCGTGATCGTAGTTCTCGCCCATAACCATGCATAATGTCGATATAGCGGGAAACGTCCCGTTCCGCCCGTGATTCCGCGAACTTTGGCGCGCTGCATTCCGAGTCTGACCACTCGCTCCATCCCCTCGGCGCCAAGCACGCCAGCTTGCCGGGAAAAGTATTTGAGGATATGCTCTCTTCATGCGCTGCACGAAGTTGTCCTCCAGCCTGCCGTGTGAAGGCATCCATATGCGCGTCCTGAATCTGGATCACGCTTCGCCTTTTCTCCACGAGCTCGGCGAGCTCGCGCCTTAAACCACCGGCGCCGCGGCGGAACGAAACCAGGAGCTCCGGGCTCTCATCCTCCATGAGAAAGGAGACGATGGATCCGAAGAATTCACTCAAATCCAATGGACTGGAAGCCTGCAGATAAACGGGCAGAACCCGCGGATCGTAGAATCGGAATACGCGTTTCTCGCCGGCCGGAGTCGTGGCGATCAACAGATGCCGCAGATGACTTCGCAGTTGCTCGAACGGAACGCTGGTGGAAATAAACACGGCCAGACTGCGTCCCCACCCGAACCTGATCAACTTTTCAAGCGACGCCGGATCACCTGCCAGCGAGACCAAATACGGCGCGACCACTCGTAATTGCCCGGCTCGCTCTCCTTCGTAGAGGGATTGCCACCGGGCACGCGACGACTCCAGCAATTCCAAAACGGCCGGATCACGAGCGGCATCGACGACAGCGAACATGTTGCCGGGCTCCGTTTCGAGAACCAGGCAAGCCCGTTTGGCGATGGCGGTGAGGTCCGGCGCATGCGCGGCGGGTTGCTTCGCCAGGGGGACAGGACCCGGCGCAACTGGCTGTGTGGGGCTCGCTCGCAGCACCTGAAACATGCTTCGGCCAGCCACGATCGAATCGCCTTCCGCCAACACCTTCGCCTCGCTCAACCTGATTCCGTTAACCTCAGTCCCGTTCCTGCTGCCGGCGTCCAAAACCTGAAAGTCCCCGCCCCGCCGCTGAATGGAGAAATGGAATGGAGAAAGAAACCGGTCAGCGGGCAACAGGAAATCGGCCCCCGGGCTTCGGCCAAATTTCGTTATCCCCTCTGCGGGAAGCACCGATACTCCCAGGTGGGGACCGGTGGAGATGGCAAGCGCAAAGCTCACCAGCCCGCCGGCCGCCTTGATCGCGTTACAGATTGGACAGAGAGGTACGCCATTCTTGGCGGCAGCCTGCATCGTCGCAATCTGCGTTTCCGGGCTGCACATAGCAGCCGTTGCGTTCTCAAACTCGTTGTCGGGCGGCGGAGAAGCGCCCGGAGCATCCGGAGTCACGACGACCGGAGCTCCCATGCCGGCAGATATCAATCAGCACAGTGGGCAGACCCACCACAATAACACCGCCGTGGACCGTAGGATCGCCGATGCGAGCCGCCATCATGCCGCTGATCAGGACGGTCGGGGAGCCCATCGCGATCACATCCGGCGGACCCACACAGGTGGCCATGTCGCCCACACGCGCCGCAGGCATGTTCCCGATCAACACCGTGGGGGCGCACGGAGGCAGGATAGGCCCGCCAACGTGAGGCACGGGTGGAACACCAGGGGTCACCATCGGGCAAGTGTGCATGTCACCGAGACGTGCTGCCGGGGGCAAAGGGGTCTCTCCTATCCGTTCAGTAAATTCAATCTACCACGCAATTCGTGATGCTCACCGTCCGTAAAAGCTATCCGCCGGCGCGAATCTTTCATCGTCGCCAAGGCCGGTCTCAATTGCCTTCGTCTTCACTGGGCTTCTTTGCGTCCACCGGCGTTGCGGGTTGACACGCGCTGCCCGAACCTGCGGCGCCGCCGCTGTTGATGAGCACCATCGTCCCTTGAATTGTGACGCCAGTGGGACCGATGTCGACGAAGCCTCCAGGGCCTTTCAGCGAAATTTGCATCCCGGCTTCAATGATGACTTTCATTCCGGCCTTCAGATGGATTTCCTGGCCGGATTCGACGGCGAAAACGGAGCCTATTTTCTCGTTCCGTGCGCCACCCACGGTTAGCGAGAGGTCGCCGCCGATTTTCTCCCTGCGTTCCCCCTTCACCGTGGCGTGCTTGTCGCCACCTACCGTTTCGGCCTGGTCTCCATCGACCACCAAATCGCGGTTCCCTTCGACGTACTCGAAGCTGTTTTCTTCAACGTGTTCCTGCTTCTCCCGTTCCGCATGGATACGAAGGAGTTCCTGCCCCTTTTTATCCTCGAAGTGAATCTCGTTGAAGTTCGCCGACCCGCCCCCCTTCGAGCTCCGGGTTTTGATGCCTGTCTGAGTCTTGTTATCGGGAAGGGTGTACGGAGGCATATTTTCCGCGTTGTAGACGCTTCCCACGATGATGGGCTGATCCGGGTCGCCTTCGAGAAAATCGACCACCACTTCGTGACCGATGCGCGGAATGGCCACGAATCCCCAGTTCTTTCCCGCCCAAGGCTGTGCCACGCGAACCCAGCAGGAGCTTTTTTCGTCCTTCTTGCCATCGCGGTCCCAGAAGAACTTGACCTTCACGCGTCCGAACTTGTCAGGCCAGATCTCCTCACCTGCCGGCCGACGACCACGGCCGTGTGGGGTCCTCGGACCACGGGCTTGAGCGCGACACGTTCCGGACGAAACGGGGTTTTGTAAGGGATGCAGGTGAAACTGTTGGAGTAGGGTTTTTCGACAGTCCCGCTCACGTAGTCCGGGTTCTGAACAGCCGCATGGTAGATGGAGGTCAGGAGCCACTTGTCGTTGTACGTCTCCCTTGAAATGGTCCTTCAGCGTGAAATAGTACCCGCTACAGAACGCACGCACGTCGGAAGTGCCTTGGGCCTCCTCGTACGCGGTCTCTTCCCGCTCCATACGGAGCCGGACGATCTTTGCCCCTTCCTTCTCCACCTCGTCGAGCCGCTCGTCCGGCTTGTTGAACAGTTTCGCGTAGTCTCCCGGGTAGTCGTAGATCTCCAGGCTGCTATTGTCTCCGCGGGGGATGGAGGTTGGCTCAGGGAACTCGAGTTTCTTATCGGGCAACTGGAAATGATGGTCGCGTAAAATCGCCGAGCCCGAGCGAAGCTGCTCGGCCACGGTCCATTCGAGCACCGTATCCTCGCGCTCTCCGAACCCGCCCTCCTGTTGGAAGTGCACCGAACTCTGCACCGGGCAGGGCTTATTCGTCGAAGGCTTGTCGGCCAGGACCATCGTATGTTTGCCCTGTTCATGTTCGAAAAAATAGAAGATGCCCTCATCCTCCATGAGACGGGAAATGAAATTCAGATCCGTCTCGCGATACTGCACGCAATAGTCCCGTTCCGTGTAAGGCTTCTCGAGAGCGGGTCGAAAATCGACGTGGGCGTCGCCCAGCACCTGCTTTACGATGTCCACGACCGACATCTTTTGAAAAATGCGGCAGCCGGTGCGAGAGAGAAGGCGCGCCAGCGTGGGCACGATTTCGAGCTGAAACCGGGTGAAGCGGCTGTTGCTGCCACGGTCCCCCAGCACCAGCCGGCTGATCATTCCATGAAAATACCGCTTGGCTCCATCCTTGAGCTCCACGGTAATGACGGCGTTCTTGCCGATTAAGGCTTCCGCCGTTACCTGGCTCCACTTGTCCTCTTCGGAGAGGGCGTCGACGTGAATCGCGAACGGGCTGGATATGCTCTCGCGGACGCTAAAACTCTCGATCAGGAGCACATCGGCGCCCAAAGGCGTGTCGATCCGGAGAAACCGGTTGTCTTGCGTTGTCGCCACTAGGCTCCCCTCTGCGCCGCCCTCTGCGTGTGCCGCGTCCGTAGCCGAGTACACGAATGCTCCGTCCGGGCCGACGTCGACCCGGATCGCGCCGATTTTCCGGCCCTCGGCCATGGCGCCGAGCAGCTGGCGCGCCATGTCGGGCAGCATCGTGTTGGTCAGAATGTTATCGACGTTTCGAGCCCCGCTTTCCACCTCGGTGCAGCGCGCGGCCACTGCGTCGATCAGCTCTTGCGCGTGGTTCAATTCGAGCCTGTGGTTTTCCATCATGCGGCGGCGTATCTTGTCGAGTTTCAGGGACACGATCCTCTTCAAGTTTTCGTCCCGGATAGGGTAGTACGGAATGATGACCATGCGGCCCAAAAACGCCGGCTGGAAAATCTTGTTGAGCTCCGGCTTGATGGCTGCCACCAGCGCGGCCGGCTCCGGCATCGTCTCAGGATCGGCGCACAGCTTGGCCAGCTGATCGGTGCAGGCGTTGGTGGTCAGAAGGATGATGGTGTTCTTGAAATCGATCTCCCGGCCCTCGCCATCCTCCATGACGCCCTTGTCGAAGACCTGGTAGAACAACTCCAGCACATCGGGATGCGCCTTCTCCACCTCGTCCAGGAGAACCACCGAGTACGGACGGCGGCGAACCGCTTCCGTCAGGACGCCGCCTTCCCCGTAGCCCACATAGCCCGGAGGCGAGCCCTTCAGGGTCGACACGGTGTGCGCTTCCTGAAACTCGGACATATTAATCGTTATGAGGTTGCCTTCGCCTCCATACAGGAGGTCGGCGAGCGCCAGCGCAGTCTCCGTCTTACCAACGCCGCTGGGACCCACCAGCATGAAGACGCCTACGGGTTTACCGGGATCGTCGAGGCTCGCCCGGGAAGTGGCGATCCTTTGTCCAATGTGTTTGAGAGCGTGGTCTTGGCCGATCACGCGCTTGCTCAGGTGAGATTCCAGCTGGAGCACCATGGAAAGCTCGTCTTTCACCATTTTGCCGACCGGGATTCCGGTCCAGCCCGAAATCACTTCGCCCACGATTTGCTGGTCGACGCACACCCGCATGATGGGAGTATCGCCCTGCAAGGTATCGAGTTCCCGGGTGAGCACTTCCATCTCCGTGCGCATTGTGCCTGAGCCTGCCTCGGAGGCTTTCTGCTCGAGCTTCGTGCGCATTTCGCGAATCTTCTCGACCAGCCCCCGAGTCTTCTCCCACAATTCCTGCAGTTTGGTGAGTTTGGCTTCGGCCTCCGCTTTCTGTTGCGCCGTTTGAGCGAGGATCTCGCTGTGATCCGCTCCGGCGGCGGCTTCTCTTTCCAGGACGCGCCGCTGCACGGTCAAGTTCTCGACCAGACGGGTCATCTCTTCGATCGCGGCGGGAGTCGCGCTTTGGCCCAGGGACAGCCGTGCACATGCGGTATCGAGCACACTCACGGCTTTATCGGGAAGCTGGCGGCCGGTCAAATAACGGTGGGAAAGCTTGACCGCGGCGGATACGGCTTCGTCCAGGATTCGCACCTTGTGATGCTTCTCCAAATTTTCTACGATGCCCCGCAGCATCACCATGCAGACAGTTTCCTTAGGTTCTTCCACCTTGACGACCTGGAAGCGCCGCGCCAGAGCGGCGTCCTTCTCGAAATACTTCTTGTATTCGGACCAGGTGGTGGCGGCGATGGTGCGCAACTCCCCGCGCGCCAGGGCCGGCTTCAGCAGGTTGGCCGCGTCGTTTTGGCCGGCTTGTCCGCCGGCGCCGATCATGGTGTGGGCCTCGTCGATAAACAGAATGATCGGCGACGGCGAGGACTTGACCTCTTCGATCAACCCCTTGAGCCGGTTTTCGAATTCACCTTTGATGCCCGCGCCGGCCTGGAGCAGAGCCAGGTCCAGGGAACGAATCGCCACGCCTTTGAGCGGAGGCGGCACGTCGCCTTGCGCGATGCGCGACGCCAGACCTTCCACGACCGCGGTTTTCCCGACTCCAGCTTCACCGGTCAGGATCGGATTATTTTGCCGGCGTCTGAGCAGGATATCGATCATCTGGCGGATTTCGAAATCGCGGCCCAGAACGGGGTCGATTTTCCCCGCCCGCGCGTTGGCGGTGAGATCGACCGTGAACTGGTCAAGATTGGCTGTTTTGCCGGTTCCCTTGGCCGGCGCTCCGGAGGGGGCTCCGTCGGCCGCCTGGAGGGAGCCAGCCTCTTCCTTCGATCCCGCAACGATGGATGCGAACTCCTGGCGCAGCGTCGCGCCCTGGATCCGGCTGAATTCCTTGCTGGCATCGCCCACCAGCCGCGCCAGCTCGGCGTTTTCCACCAGCGCCAGAATGGTGATGCCGGAGCGGATCTGAGAAATGCCGAAGTCAATCGAAGCCATCGTCCAGGCCTCGGTAAACATCTTGAGCAACGACGGGCTGAGGGACGGTGTCCGGGCGTTTCCGGTCTTCAATGAATCCAGGCTTCGCGTTAAGTCCTTGGCCAGCCGGGACCGGTCGATCTCGAAGTGCTTGATGATATGCGTAAAGTCGCTGTCATCCGTCTCCAGCAGCTTCTGCAGATAGTGCTCGATCTCAACGTCGTAGTGGGTGCGAGCCAGGCACAAGCCGGCCGCGCCTTCCAGCGCGCTTCTGGTCTGTGAGTTCAGCTTCCCGATCAGTGATTTAAGATTGACGGCCATCTTCGCTCTCCTCCCGATTACAACTTGACTTACAGCGGCAGGATCGTCTCCATCGGATCCCGCGACAGGGGGCTGCATTTGGACCAGCTCACCCAGCCGAGCAGCGGGGCTTGTTCCAGCGCCGCCCCCAATTCGCAGGACGGAACTTCCTCGCGCTTCAGAATCAACTGTAGCTCGAAATCGAACTCTTCACCCGCGAAGAACCGGACCAGCGTTCTCAAGGGCTGATACGCACTTCCCACGGGCAGGAATTCGCGGTACTGGGCCAGGGTCAAGGGTCCCAAAACGACTCGCAGGCCCGCCTGGGGATCCCAGACTTCGTCGCCCACCACGGCTCCTCCGCCCAGTATGTCCGAGATGGCGGTGTCGTCGCGAAACGCTGTCTGAGCATCCGGTTCCAGCCGGTACCACGCTCCCACGAACTGCTCGATTCGAACCGGAACTCCAAAATAATCTTCCAGAAAACTCTCGCAGCCGACCACCGAGCGCGGCTGCTGGGTGAGCAGACCAGCGTGGAACAGGAGAGCATCGTCCGGCACCACCTGCCGGTTCAGCAGCTCGTCGTGGCCCAGCCCTACCAGGTTTTGCAGATAGAGCCGGAGCCGATCGTGTTCTCCCCGTCCGTGGGTGGTTTGGAAGTGGTATTTCTGCCAGGCCCGGTAAAACAGCGAAATAATCCGGTGATGGAACAGATCGAGGAAATCGCGGGCGCTGGTATCGCCTTCCCGTTCACGCCTCTGAATAAACTCGGTGTACTGGATGGGCAGGACGCCCAGGGGGCCGATCAGCCCCATGAAATTCACGGTCATCAGCGGAGCCTGATCCTCGCGGTAGGTTAAGGATTGGATCTCGCTCGCGGGGAACACCAGCGACGGGTGCGCGGAGAAACGGACGGACTCGGTGTGGGGCTGCACAAAATGGCCCACCGGCGCCGCCCTGGGCGACAGACGCTCCAATAGCTGAACGGCCTGCAAGAACTCAAAGCAATAGGGTTCCCGGCGAAGCTGGGCCTCCACCGGATCGGGCACTACAGCAAGATTCGATGTCCGGCTCTCGGCGGCCATTCCTTCAACACCCCTTTCCGCTGTTGGGTTCTCGCTTCCAATTGGCTGAAACTGTTCATCGAGACGTACAGCCCCAGGAAGTACTCGATGACCTGCGCGAACAGATATACGCCTCCGCCCACGAACTGATCCTCGTCCAGCTCCATGGCGACTCTGGTTCCGCGCACAAAATGGATTCCGTGCTCGGAGATGACGCGCCCAAAATGTCTCTGGCTGGACAGGCTCTTGATGCCGTCAATCTGGCGCTCGGCGTAGCTGGATCCGGAGAAGTTGTACAACCTGAGAATCTCCTGCAAAGCCTCCTGTCCTTCTTCCACCAGAGACAAGTAGTTCAAGGAAAGGTGCGACAGCAAGCGCCACAACAGTTCCCTTCCCGGTGGGAGCCGGTAAGACGGCGTGAACTTATGCAGAGTCACCACGCGCTTGATGATGGAGGCGCCTTCGAGCTCGAAATCGCCCGAGGCTTCGCCGAACGGAAGGGTCGACGGCAGATCCCGATTGGTGCAGGTGCAGCGCACGGTCAATGTGTCGATATCGGGGCGGACCATACGGCCCGAAAGATCCAGAAACGAAATCGAGAGGTCCGAGCGATCATCGAAATCCAACTCCCTGCGGACCGCCCGCCAAAAGGCCCGCTCGGGGTTTCCCGCGCTGGAGTGGCGAAGCGAATAGAACGGCTCGAAATAGGTGATGTCTTCGGAGTTGGAGCTGGAACTGAGAACTTGATCGATGGAGAAGACTTCCATGCCGCGGCGCCGGCGCGCGTCCGGAATGACCGGATACTCGACGCGGGTCTCATCCATGCGGATCGGCTCGGCGGTCTGCGTAAACAAGTTCACAACGGGCGCGCAGTTTAACCGGAATGTCTGCGCCGAGACGCCCATCTCCAAGATCTGGTGGCGGTCGGACCGTTCAAACGGCGAGATTAAGAAAATGATCTCCGCCGAGCGGCCGAATCCCGCGGCAGCGAGCTGCTCCAGTCCGCCTAACTCGACAAAGAAAAACTTTTCCGGAAAGGCGAAGTATTCCTGCAAGAGCCGGTATCCGCTGAAGGACCGCCGGGGGAACGGAAGCAGCGACTCCTCCTCACGGAAACCCACGGGCTGTAACGCGGAAACCGGCAACGGGATGAGCGGCGCGCGCGCACCCTTGGCCGGATCCCGCACCAGAATCTGCATTCGATTGTTGAACAGCAGCTCGTACAGAGTAAAAACCAGCGTGGGTTCACCGCTGAGATAAAATCGCAACGACTTCAGGCCCAGCAGGTCAAAGCGGACATCCGGAGAGCAGGTCAGCTCCAGCTGGCAGGCGGCGGCAGCCTGCGGAGCCTTGACCGGCGTGGGCAAGCGATCCGGAGAGGTCCAGCGCGCCGCGGAAACCTGCAGGGGCCAAAGAGTGGTTTCGAAGCCAGTTCTGAACTTGCAGGGAATTCCTTGCACGGGGCGGGAGTAGAGCATCGCGTCCTTGGCGATGCGGAATCCCGTGGTCAGCTTGCCTTGCTCCGGATCCGCGTGGAACTCCACAATCGACATGGAGGGGATGGGCCGCACGTAATGCGGGTACAAAATATTGAAGAGGGATTCGGTCAGCTCCGGCAGCTCGTCGTCAAGCTTCCGGTGAATCCTGGCGGCCAGGAAGGCAAAGCCTTCCAGCAGGCGTTCGACGTGCGGATCCTCGCAGCGATCCGGCTCCAGTCCGAGCCGCTGAGCGATCTTTCCATGTTTCTTCGAGAATTCGGCGCCCATCTGGCGCAGAAAGCCGAATTCCCGCTCGTAATAGCCGACCAGCTCATCAGGCACCGGCATCTCCCTTGACGTGGTATTCGCCGTTCGTCAACTCAAGGGACGTATCGAAACTGACGTGCTCCGGGCTTGGGTCGATCCTAAGAAGGCCTTCGATGATCAGATCGATTCTTCGGCTGGCGGTGTCCTGATGGGGTGACAGCGTGACTTTTACTCCCGCCAGGCGCGGCTCAAAAATGGCGATGGCCGCTTCCATTCGCCGCGCCAGCTCTTGGAACAGCTGGCCGCGGTCCTCGGACGACGGGGGTTGCTCCGCCAGCCCGTAGGAGAATACAGAGTGAGCAACATGCGGGGGCAACTCGCGCTCCGCCCGCCGCGTATTCAGAAGCCACTCCAGGTCCCTCCGCACCGCGACTTTGAGCGCCGCCAGCGACCTGGAACGTGACAAAGGCACTTCCTCGCGGCGCTTGGGATCCTCGTCGGTCAACCGTTCGAGCAGCGGAAGCGTGATGCTGCCCACCGGCTTATTAGCCACTGGTGTCCCCCCCGGCGCCCGGCGTGAACAGGCTTTCGCGCACCAGCCAGTCCATCGTCTCGGGATTAGCCGTGCCAGTGTCATCGGCGAGCGTCATGGTAGGAAGCTGCGGAAGATCCGCGAGCAGCGCCTTTAAGCTGGAGCGCAAGGTTCGGGCAACGGCCGTATAGCCCATCTCGTCGCAAGCCCGGATCGTGTAGCGATGCAGATCCAGCCATCCTCGTCCGCACCCGCTGGCCGCCGCGCTCTCGGCAATCTCGAGCACCTTGCCCCACTCTTGTGCCAGAGCCGAATTCTTCAACTTGACGCGAATTTCCGCCGAGGGCGCTTCGAGCAGCGACCCGGCTATATCTCCGTTCGCGGCTCGCAGTTCCCCCCACCGCAGGGCCCGCACCATGAGATACGGCACCGAATCGGACGGGTCTGAACGGCGCAGGAACCGGGCCGATGCAATGAGTAATCGCAGGGCGTCCTGGCGGGTGCGCAACTCCAGGTTTCCTGATAGTTCAGCCCCTTCCTCCAGCACGCCATCGGAAGCGGCCGCCTCCGTCCCCTCAGCTCCCTCAACGCCCTCGGGGGAAGTCTCGGAAGGCGCGACCGGATCGGGATCCAGCTTCAGCTTTTCCGTCAGCAGAATGCGAACCGAGGTCGAGACATCCTCGAGGGCTCTTCGGAGCTCTCGAAATCCGGGCGCGGCGTTGCCGAACTTTTCCTGGCAAACGCTGTTCAGCGCCTCCAGATTTTCACCGGCAGTTTTGAAATCGGACTCCAGCTGCCGGTAAAACGTTTTGGGAGTATCGCGAAAAGCGCTATCGAACTCTTCCGGCGTGAGTTTTCCTTCGGCCACCGCCGCCTTGCGGGTTTCGGCCTTGGCCTCGCTTCCTTGAGCCTCCGCATCGGAAGGAACAGATCTCGACACCCTGTATTGAAACCAGTCGAGTCCGGAGCGGGTGATCGGAATCCTGCGAATCGCGACCGACGGCGAGGATCCCTTGCTCGGATCGAAGTAATTCCCAAACCATTCCAGGGGCGTGGCGCGAAACTCGGCGTCGCCGTCCTCCAACTCCGGATAGAGCGAATCCCAAAAGGCTGTGGTCAGTTCCCGGAGCAAAGTAAGTCCCGCACACAAGCCCGAACCGTGTTCCAGGTAGATGAGCGCCTCCGCGAGCCAAACGGCCAGCTGCAGATCCTTGGACTGGGTGGCGAGGGCTTCCTGCGAAAGCTTGACGACCCCCTTGTAATCCGCCGCCTTGATCTCATGTTCCCAGTCGCCCTGGGGAGTCGCATCCTCGTTCCGGCGGGCCTCTTTTATCTGGTCGTAGATCGGGGCGTGCCGCAGGTTGCTTCCGCTCGGATTGTCTCCGGGAATCGGAGTGAGGATATCTTCCCGCACCGGCATGGTTTAGTCGGCGGGAGCCGCCGCCTCGATTTCCAGCCGGCGGACCTCCAGCAAAGGGAATTCCTCGCCGTCAACCAGAAGCATCTTGGCTCCGTAGGGAGCTTCCCGCCCGTTCTCGTCGGCGCACCATTCCGAGGTCCGGCCGAGGCGCACGGTGTCGTCCGGATGTTGGCAGCTGAGCGCGAGCAAGAGTAGGCAGAAGCACTTCTCCCAGATCGCGGTCGCGAAAGGATGGACCGGTTTTAAGCCGCGCGGGGGTCCACAACAGGTCCCGCAGGCGCTTCGGCGGTCGATTTCGAGAATGGCGATATCCGCGAACGAGATCCACATATAATCGCCGGCCGCGAAGACCTCCAGGCGCGAGCCCAGTCTGGGATCGGCGTCTTCCAGCTTCGAAAAAGGCTTGCCGTTCAGGGTGCCGCGAACGGGAGCAGGAGAGGTGGAGCTGAGCGGGAAGCGCTCCTCCTGGAACATCTCCGTGCGAGTTTTCTCGGCGTTAATCGCACCGCGGTACAGAAGCCCGCCCAAAGCGGCTTCTTTAGTCTGATCGGACAGCAGCGCCAGTTGTTTCTCGGCGCGGTCGTAATCTCCGCTGAAGCATAGAAGCTCGAACAAGAAAGTCCGCCGGCGCACGTCAGTGGGATTACTCTTCATCTCCGCACTGACGGCGCCGATGGTTTCTTCGAGCCGGCCGGCCTGGAACAACTCCGTCGTGGTCATAGGCGGTCCGCGGGCTCCGGCAGCGAAGGCGGCCGCCGGCTCCCTTCTTGGAATGGGGCAAGTCCCCGGATGCTTAGAGCTTCACGCCCTTCTTTAGATCCCACCCAAAATGGACCGGGGCACCCAGCCCACCCTTGGAATCCTGAACTTTGTATTCCATCTCGATTTTCGCGAAATTGAGGGATACTTGGTCCGTCGGTACAGGATCACTGCCGTGGGGTGACCCACCCGTTTGATACGAGGAGACCAGGATGTCCGAGAACGTGTACGTAAGGTAAGGCTGCTGCTTCTCGCCGGCCTTCCGGACCGTCAGGATGGCCTTTGGAATGTGCTGGCCACAGGCGCATGAAGACGCAAGCTTTGGACTAGCCTTGTTGAGCTTCATCACAAAATGGACGTCCTGCATGCTCACTTTCCCGGTGCCGCCTCCGCCGCCAACCGCGAAGGAGCCCGCATTGGTCTCGCCCCACGAAAAGGACATCAGGTCGATCTCATCCTTGTGCCCGTCAGCTTCACATTCGCCCGGGCAGCCTTCGATCTTCAGAAAAGCATCAAACAATGCCATATCTGTCTCTCTCCTTTTAGTTGCCTTCTCAATCCAGGGCCTGATCCCAGTACTATTCTAATACCTAGTCTTTTAGCCTCATTTACAGCATGGAGTAAAGATCCTGCCATTCCTCTGTCAGAAAATCAACCTTGCCCCGTGGCACTCCGACGTTTACCTCCAGAAACAATACATAACCGATACCGGCTTTCTTCATCGACTCCAGATCAGCCGTCATAGCAGCCCTGTCGATATTTCCATCCATGAAGTACCAGTAGACACCAGGTCTGGAGGTATCCGGCGGATTGAAAAATCCTTCCCTGATGAGATCAGTTCTGACTGCACGCGAACAGGAAGACAGAGCAGTGGCAGCCAGGAAAAATGCTGCCAGCCTTGATGAAGAGTGATTCTATTCATAATCTGACAGGTCAGGTCGAGTTTTTTTGTTCTTTCAATAGATTGTTCATGTCTCCATTTTTCTATTTCTCCTGTGTTTCCGGAGAACAGAATACCTGGCACTTTCCATCCATGGAAGTCGGAAGGGCGCGTATAGACCGGAGGCGCCAGGAGATCATCCTGGAATGAATCGGAGAGGGCAGACTGTTCATCTGAAATAGCACCGGGAATGAGCCTGACAAACGCATCGGTTATCATAACAGCAGGTATTTCACCTCCAGACAGAACATAATCTCCGATAGAAATTTCCATGGTTACAAGGTGGTCGCGAATCCTCTGATCCACGCCTTTATAGTGACCTGCCAGAATGATCAGATTGTTTTTCAGTGAAAGCCTGTTGGCCATCTTCTGGTTGAACTTTCTCCATCGGGGGAGGTATAAATTATTTCATCATATACTCTTTCCGTCTTCAGCTTTTCAATGGCCCTGAATACAGGCTCTATCATCATCACCATGCCGGCTCCGCCTCCGAAGGCATAATCGTCAACAGACTTATATTTATCGTTTGTAAAATCACGAAGGTTAATGATGTTTATCTCCACCAGTCTCCTTTCCCTGGCCCTTTTTACAATTGAATAGTTCAATGGGCTTTCAAGCAGCTCGGGCAGAACGGTGATAATATCAATTCTCATGTAGCGTGTTTTTGTAAAAATAGTAAGAATATTTTAGTAAGGTGCAACCATGTTTCACCCCGCCCCTTGCCCTGCGCCCTGCTCCCTGCGCCCTGCGCCCCCCACGCCCTTGCCCTGCGCCCCTGCTGCCCTTGCGCCCCACGCCCCTTGCCCTGCGCCCCTTGCCCTGCGCCCCTTGCCCTGCGCCCCTTGCCCTGCGCCCTTCGCCCTGCGCCCTTCGCCCCTTGCCCTGCGCCCCTTGCCCTTCGCCCTTCGCCCCTTGCCCCTTCGCCCCTTCGCCCCTGCGCCCTGCGCCCCTTGCCCTGCGCCCTTCGCCCGGCACCTCACTACTCATATTCCGTTTTGCCATGCCCGGACTTTGAATATTGAACTATCATTACTTAATTCTAGAGACCTTAACTTTTGCCGTTATGAAATGTCGTTCCGGCTGTGGAGCTTGCTGCATCGCCCTGTCAATCTCCTCTCCTTTGCCCGGAATGCCTGAAGGTAAACCGGCAGGAGTAAGGTGCATTCATCTTGCTTGACGATCACTTATGCTCAATCTACAATATTCATACAAGCCTAAGGTCTGTTCCGACTTTAAACCCGAAAAAGAATTTTGTGGCAATCACCGGGAAGAGGCTATGCGAATCTTTTACTCTCTTTCCGACCAGAGTAAAATTCGATCTCAGTTGCTGTCCATTCGGCCTGCAGCCGTCATTTGTTGTCATAACTATACTACTGAATGACAATTGAATGACTACTTAATGACTACCTAATGACTACTGAATGACTATTTCCCTGAGGCATACACAACTTTACCTCCGGTTATTGTGATAATCAACCCTTGTTTTCATGATATCTGATTCTCCGGTACTGAGAACAGATCCTTATCGGTGATAACTATATCGGCCAGATACCCGGGCTTTATAATTCCCTTCCGTTTTCCATGAACTGCGAATAGGCCGATCCAAGTGTATAATACCTGATTGCATCCTCCATTGTGATTTTCTGTTCCGGATACCATCCGTCACCCTCCTCACCAAGCCTGTCTTTCCTTGTTACTGCGGCATACAGTCCTTCCATCGGATTAAGTGGTTCCACCTGGTAATCTGTTCCGAAGGCAATTGATGCACCGGCATCTGCAAGACTTTTCCATGCATATGCTCCTTTTGCCCTTTCGGCACCGATCCTTTTAATGCAGAATTTTTTGTCGGAAATGCAATGTGTAGGCTGCATTGAGGCTATTACTCCCAGTTGTGCAAAGCGCGGTATGTCAGATGGTTGCAGTGTTTGTGCATGTTCATCCCTGTGACGGCTGTCCCGTTTTCCATTTCTCAGCTGAGCCGTTTCAAATGCATTGAGGGTCCAGTTGTTTCCTTTATCGCCTATTGAGTGCACCCCAATCTGGAAGCCCATCCTATCGGCTGTAACAACCATATTTTCAAATTCCTCATAGGGCATCATCGACAATCCTGAGGAAGATGGATTATCAGAGAAAGGCTCGAACATCAGAGCAGTTCCAGACCCTATCGTGCCATCGATAAATGCTTTCAGGTATCCGAACCTGATCCAGTTGCCCTCTCTAGGATATTTTTTTCCAAGTTCCATGTATCTCCGGAGAAAGTTTGTATCTGCCGTAAGAGCTTCGCCGATATCTATCCTGCTAGTAAGCAATCCCTGTTCCCGTTGCAGTTTTTCATAAGCTTTAAAATCGCCTTTCCCGGGAACCTGAACGGTTGTCACTCCCAGTTCACGGGCCTCCTTGCATGCCAGCAGATAGCCCTGCCATAATCTGGCTCATCTTCTTCCCTGGGGCTTCTGTCAGGTTTTTTACTCGCCGGTAATTATCAATCTCTCCGCATTTTCCTTTAAAATGCCTGTAGGTTCGCCTGTCAGAGGGTCTTTCCGTATCTCTCCGCCGAACGGATCGGGAGTATTCTCTGTAATTCCTGATGCTTTCAACACGAAGATGTTGAC
This sequence comes from uncultured Bacteroidales bacterium, assembly GCA_963756885.1. Taxonomy (GTDB): domain Bacteria; phylum Bacteroidota; class Bacteroidia; order Bacteroidales; family VadinHA17; genus LD21. Next base: position 181,542 of record CAVWPG010000014.1, on the reverse strand, counting down.
AAGAACGGAATGGCCGTCAGCCCTGCTGAGCACTACCGGATTTACAGGCGAAACTTTATCAATAAGCTCTTTTGACGGCCATTTTTTATCAATGAACATCTCATGTTCCCAGTGACCGCCTTTTATGAGCTCACCTGGTCTGGATTTTGCGACCTGGGTCTGACTTTTTCAGTAATTACCGATAGGATCGGTTGTATAACGCAGTTCTATATAGTCTGGATCAAGAGGTCCGAAATGTACATGGGCATCATTGAATCCGGGAATACAAGTCTTCCGCTCTGCATCTATAACCTTTGTGGTTCCTCCAGTGATCAGCCTGATATTTCCCTGTTGAACCGACCGCAATGACATTTCTTCCCCTTTTATTGCGACCGCTTCAGCAACAGGATTTTCTTTGTCAATTGTAAAGACCTTCCCGTTTATTATAACCAGGTCAGCTTTTCCAGTCGGTGGAACATGAAGCAAGGTACATCATGGATGTTATTGATAATAAGATAAATACGTTTTTCATACAGAATTCTTTTTCACTGGGTTAATATAATTAAAAATAATGGGAGAAGGGGCATGAGGCAGGTTTTCCGGATGAACCGGACAGGAATTCTCAAAATTTGCCAGTAAAATGCCCTCACGAAGATGAATATTTTTTATTCCCCTGAATTTTATTATCAGGATTATGCGGGCAACCTCCAAATCAGGTATTTTCGCAAAAAATAATTATTATGAATATTGCATTGATTGGTTATGGCCGGATGGGTCATGAAATTGAAAGCATAGCCCTTGAAAAGGGGGCATGCTCATTAAACTTGATTATTGATATTGACAATGCCGATGATCTTGCAATGCGAGAAACTTTCAGGCATTGATGCCGCATTGAGTTTTCCTCTCCGGGAGCCGCATTTGAAAATATATCAAAATGTCTTGAATCTGTCCGTCCCCGTGGTTTCAGGAACAACAGGCTGGCTGGTAGATTATGAAAAGGCAGTTGAGATCTGCAACAGGAAAAATACCTCATTCATTCATTCTTCAAATTTCAGCATCGGTGTTAATATTCTATTCAGGCTGAATGAGTGCTTACCAGACTGTAATATCCCGATACGGCGATTACTCGGTGAAAATTGAAGAGATTCATCATGCAAAAAAGCTTGATACTCCCAGCGGCACTGCCATTTCACTTGCTCTCGGCATTGCCGGAAGACATCCGGTATATGAAAAATGGTGTACTGAAGATAACATACAAGAGAAATGTGTTCCCATACATTCTGTCCGTGAAGGAGAAGTTCCTGGGATCCATTCGTTACGTGGGATTCGGCTATTGATTCCATCAGTATAAGCCATACGCAAAGAACAGGAAGGGTTTTGCGCTAGGGGCAGTTGTTGCTGCCGAATTTATACATTCCAGAAAAGGAATATTCACGATGAGTGATGTAATGGGATTCTGATAATTATTTTTACTTTTACCGGTTCTAAAACAAATATTATGAAGGAATTTTTTTCTGGCAGGTATACCCGATTTGCAATTGTCGCAATTCTATATCTCCTGGTCGTTATCTGGATAGGCAATTACTGGTTGCTGCTTGGTCTGGGTATTATTTATGATTTATATGTCAGTGAAAAGGTTAACTGGACCTTTTGGAAGAAACGCAATGGGAAGAACAGTGCATTTGTTGAATGGCTTGATGCCTTGATATTTGCTGTGATAGCAGTGACTCTTATCAATATTTTTCTTTTTCAGAATTACCGTATTCCCACTCCCTCGATGGAAAAATCCCTGCTTGTAGGAGATCATCTTTTGTCAGCAAGCTGGCTTATGGGCCGAGGATGCCAAATACCCCGCTGGCTTTCCCTTTACGCAGAATACGATGCCACTGACAAAGGGACAGTCATGGTCAAATATTGTTTTGTGGCCATATAAGCGGCTTGCAGGATGTGGCAAAGTAAAAAACAATGATCCTATCGTATTTAATTTTCCTGCCGGTGATACTGTGGTACTTGAAGAGACCACTACAAGTTATTATGAGATTGTCAGAAGAGGAGTGCCAGGGACCTGAAAACAGGGACACTACACCGGGTCAACTCTCAAAGCCTGACAGTTACTATATGCAAGTGGCAAGGGATGAGATCCGGAGCAAAATATACAATTGTTTACCGGCCGGTAGACAGACGGGATAATTATGTGAAAAGATGTATTGGCATACCCGGCGATACTCTGCTGATAAAGGAGGGTGTCCTCTTTGTAAACGGGAAAATCGTACCTGATAATCAAACCCAGCAGACAACTTATGTCGTTCAGACTAATGGGACTACCATAAACCCGAAAGCATTTGAACGGATGAATATTTACAAGTCAGACCAGTCGATGATTTCCGGATCTGCATACCTGCTGCCCCTCACCAAATCAAATGCGGATGCGATCAGGAGATTTTCAAATGTAACGGAGGTTTCTCCTGTAATAGCCAGAGGCAGGTGAATTTGCGCCGCATATATTCCCCTATAATCCTGTATATTCATGGAATGAAGATAATTACGGACCAATCTGGATCCCTGCAAAGGTGCCACAGTAAACTGGATACTTCAAATCTGTGTCTCTATGATCAGTATAATTGATGTTTATGAGGCCAATGATCTCAGAGTTGAAGGTGATAAAATATTCATTAATAATGTGCCATCAACAGTTATACATTTAAAATGGATTATTACTGGATGATGGGAGACAACCGGCATAATTCGGCTGATTCAAGATACTGGGGGTTTGTGCCTGAAGATCATGTGGTCGGCAAGCCAAATTCATCTGGCTTTCACTTGACAAGGAATTGACAGGAATCAGGAAGATCCGTCTGGGAAGGATGTTTATGAAAGTAAAATAAGCCTTTCACCGGGGGGCTGTATCAGGAGAGTCCTTCGTGTGCCGTTGTGTTTGGGGTGAGGCAATACAATCTTAAATCAGGGACTGCATTAAATGTGCCCTTATTAGTATTATGGTAGTTTCATCTATTTTATCTATTTTATCTATTTTACCTTTTCCACTATTGCCTTGAATGCATCAGGATGATTCATTGCGAGGTCTGCAAGGGTTTTCCTGTTAAGGGTGATCCCTTTTTTTGCAACTTTGCCTATAAATTCGGAATAGCTCATATCATACTGACGTACTCCTGCATTTATCCTTTGTATCCACAGGGCCCTGAATAATCCCTTCTTCTTTTTCCTGTCACGGTATGCATACCCTAAACCCTTTATCGAGAGTATTTTTTGCAACTGTGATTACATTTCTTCGTGATCCGAAGTTACCTTTTGTCTGCTTCAGGACCTTTTTCCTCCTGGCTCTTGATGCGACTGCATTTACTGATCTTGGCATAACTCATTTTTTGAATGTCAGCGGTCTGGTTTATCGGGACTCTTATTTGCTGAACAATCTGTTATACTATAATTTATTCTATCGAAGCGTTATACAATTATTTAATTGCGAGCAACAGCTTAACATTCTTAAGATCTGTTTTGTGAACCAGACCGGCATAAGTAAGATTTCTCTTGCGCTTGGTTGATTTTTTTGTCAGGATATGGCTCTTGAATGCATGTTTACGCTTGATCTTTCCAGTTCCGGTCAGAGAAAATCTCTTCTTTGCACCGGGATTAGTTTTCATTTTTGGCATTTTTCTCTTCATATATATTTAAAACCTATTTCTTCTTTTTTGGAGAGAATGATACTATCATTCTTTTTCCTTCCAGTCTCGGAAGCTGTTCCACTTTACCATACTCTTCGAGATCATTCGCGAATCTCAGAAGGAGGACCTCACCCTGTTCCTTGAATAGTATTGATCTTCCTTTAAAGAACACATAGGCTCTTACCTTTGCCCCCTCCTCAAGAAACCTGATTGCATGCTTTAACTTAAAGTTGTAGTCGTGGTCATCGGTATTGGGGCCGAATCTTATCTCCTTGACAACTACTTTTGAGGTTTTTGCCTTAATCTCTTTTTGCTTTTTCTTTTGCTGGTAAAGAAATTTCTGGTAATCAACTATTCTGCAAACAGGCGGATCCGCACTTGGAGAAATTTCCACAAGATCAAGTTCCAGGGTGTCTGCAAGCCGGAGAGCATCCTGAATATTCATTACATCTGATTCAACTTCTTCTCCGACCACTCTGACCACTCTGGCAGTGATCCTCTGGTTAATTTTGTGAGCCGGCTGGGTGATCCTTGCCGGGCTTCGCTTAATTGGTAAAGCTATAGTTCTTTCCTCCTTTGTTTTTGTTAATAATAATTTACCTATGGCACATTAAAATGCAATTTCTTTTTTAATCTCAGACTCAATAAAACTAGCGAATTCCTCAACCTTCATGCTTCCCTTTATCACCCTCACCTTGCTTTCTGACAGCAATTGTTCCGTTTTCAACCTCTTTTTCACCTATTATAAGAAGGTAGGGAATTCTCTTTAATTCATTATCCCTGATCTTCTTACCTATCTTTTCACTTCGTTCGTCAATTAGTGTGCAAATATCGGAATTATTTAGAATTTCCAAAACTTTTAGAAGCATATTCATTGAATTTTTCACTGATTGGCAGTATTACTGCCTTCTCGGGTGCGAGCCAGAGCGGAAATTTTCCGGCAGTGTTTTCAATGAGAACAGCCACAAACCGTTCCATAGATCCGAAGATTGTTCTGTGGATCATAACCGGCCTGTGTTTCTGTTATCACTGCCGTTGTACTACGAGTTCAAATCTTTCCGGCAGATTGTAATCGACCTGTATTGTCCCAAGCTGCCATTTTCTTCCAATGGCATCCTTCACCATAAAATCGAGCTTTGGGCCGTAAAAAGCAGCTTCGCCTGTCACAACAGTTGTTTCAAGCCCTTTCTCTGCGGCAACTTCAATAATATCCCTTTCAGCTCTCTCCCAGTTTTCGTCCGAGCCAATATACTTTTGTTTGTTATCAGGGTCACGAAGTGAAACCTGAGCAGTAAAATCGTTGAAATTCAGGATTCTGAAAACATAAAGGATCAGGTCTATAATGCTCTTGAACTCTTCTCTCAGCTGATCAGGTCTGCAGAAATGATGGGCATCATCCTGGGTGAAGCTTCTTACCCTTGTAAGTCCGTGAAGCTCCCCGCTCTGCTCATACCGGTATACAGTGCCGAATTCCGCCATCCTTAGTGGCAGATCCTTGTAGGAGTGGGGCGTGGCATTGTATATTTCACAATGATGCGGGCAGTTCATCGGTTTAAGCATAAACTGTTCGCCTTCCTGGGGTGTAGAAATAGGCTGGAAGGAATCAGCCCCGTATTTTTCAAAATGACCTGAAGTCTTGTAAAGGTTTACATTGCCGATATGAGGGGTTGTGACAATTTTATATCCTCTTTTTCTTAGAACCGATGTAAGGAAGTTTATCAGGTTCTGCCTGATATCTGAGCCTTTTGGCATCCATAAGGGAAGTCCCATACCGACTTTCTGAGAAAAGGTGAAGAGTTCCAGTTCTTTTCCTATTCTGCCGTGATCCCTTCTCTTTGCTTCCTCAAGAAAGACAAGATAATCATCGAGCATTTTTTGTTTTGGGAAATGTTATTCCGTATATCCTTGTAAGCATCTTTCCTTTCTCATTTCCCCTCCAGTAGGCTCCGGCCACACTTAGAAGCTTTATAGCCTTCAGCGGTTCAGTTGACGGAAGATGGGGCCCTCTGCACAGATCCGTAAAATTGCCCTGGGTATAAAGCGTTATTGTACCGTCTTCCAGTTCACTTATAAGCTCAACCTTGTACTCGTCACCCTTTTTTGTGAAAAGAGGTCCAGAGCCTCCTTTTTACTTACATCCCTTCTGCTGTAAGTCAGGTTTTTGGCTGCAAGCTCCTTCATCCTGGCTTCAATTGCCGGAAGGTCCGATTCGGTAATCGACTTGTCGTCGCCCGGATCAACATCATAATAAAACCCATTTTCAATGGCCGGCCCGATGCCGAATTTTATGCCCGGATAGAAAGATTCGAGTGCTTCGGCCATCAGGTGTGCAGAGGAGTGCCAGAAGGCATGTTTTCCCGGCTCATCGTCCCATTTATTAAGCCTTAGCGATGCATCATTCCCGAGGGGCCTTGTAAGATCCCATATCTCGCCATTCACAGTGGCACTGTATACTTCCCTTGCAAGCCTCGGACTGATCTGTTCAGCTATCTCAAGACTGCTGATTCCCTCCTTGTATTCTCTTGCTGTTCCGTCCGGAAATGTTATCTTTATCATTGTAATTGCCTTTTTTTATCGGACTGCAAAGGTAATTATTATTTTTAAATTCTGACGCTTAAAAAGCGTTGCCATTGAGGCAATGTCTTTAATAATTATTTACTTTGAAAATTAATGGCATTATTTTTGGTGAAATCTGATATAACCATAAACACCTGACCGATGAGAAAATTATTTTGTTTATTCACCCTTATTCCCTTTATCCTCCTTTCGTGTGAAAAATCGCCTGTCGCTCAATTTCATACTGATACACTGGAGCCGGAGGTCGGGTATGAAGTAGCTTTTTACAATGATTCGCATAATGCAACCAGGTATGAGTGGGATTTCGGAGATGGCTATATTTCAAATGAAGCCAATCCGAGGCACAGCTTCAATGCAACCGGAACCTATGAAGTTAAATTGACGGCCATTTCAAAAAGCAACCTCGATGACAAGGCATCAATAACCCTCGATGTTGTAATTCCTACACTTCTCGAGATCCAGGTCCTGGAGTATTATCAGGAATATGCAGTACCCGATGCCAGCATAATTCTGTATCCCACGCTTAGCGACTGGGAAGCCCAGACGAATCCTATCATTGAGGGCTTTACCGACCAGAACGGGATAGCAGTTTTTGCCGGATTGGCCAATGCCGACCACTATGTCGATGTCTGGGAGCAGAATCATGATAATTATAGCCTGGAGGCTGAAGATCCCGAATTTATCCATATAAGTGAAATTATTCCCCACCAGATCAACAGGTTCACTGCATGGGTCGATTATATACCACATGCCAAGGGAGCGATGCAGGGTATTCATCCGATGGTTATAAAGAAGCTGGAAAGAAAAGCTGCCGGCAAGGTTCAGCCTCCTTTTGATCCCCTTGGCGAAAACTGGCAGGATGTCTATAACCGGAGGGTCAATAAATAATTGACAGGAGATATTTCATAAGCCGTTCAGGGGTATAACCTTTTCCAGTTCCCCCCTGATTATCCTGGTCCATATTTCATATCCCTTGCTGTTCAGGTGAAGCTTGTCGCCTGATAAAGAGTTCAGTCCGGGGTTTGCCATCAGGGCCAAGGAAAGCGGAATCCGTACCGATAAAATAAGTATTGCTGCTGTTTTCACAGCTCTTCCTTATCAGTTCGTTTGCCTTGCTGATTTCTTTCCAGGCTTCCCATCTTGAAGGAGTGGGTGTAATTTCTATCCAGAAGACTGGTGTCGAGGGATGGGATGCACGGATAGTACTCAGAATATATCCGAATAACCTGGCCACCTCCTCCGGGCTTTTATCCGATTCCCCTCCGGTAATGTCGTTTGCCACGAACAGTATGATACCGCTGCAGGGGTGAGGAGCTATTATCCTGCCGGCATATACGGCAAAATCGCTCAGCTTTGCCCCTCCATAGCCTCTCTGTATTACAGGATATGGCTTCATATCCTCAGCGAGCGAAGACCATAGTCTTATGCTTGAGCTGCCGGCAAAAAGGAGGGCATTATCAGGATATTTTTCAGTTTTGTCGAGCTGTTCGAATTTACTGATGTCGTTTTCCCAGGAGAGTACTTCGGGCTGATCCCTGTATTTTCTTACAGGCGAGCAGGCCAGCAGAACAGCCATTGGCAAAAGGAGAAGGTACCGCTGCATTATTTTGCTTATTTGTTTGAATTTCAAATGTAATATTATTAGCCAAAAAAACAGGATATCATTTTTGGGAAAATACCCTTTTTTAAAGGAATATAAAATATTTTTTTACAAAAAAAAAGTTACGTTTGTAGGAGATATACTAGAATTCCAATATTTCAACCACATCAAATGGCAAAAAACCTCTTGTTTATTACAAAGCCACTTCCCCAGTTATTCAGTGAATCACAGGAATCGGGCGGCTTAAAAAGATCCCTCACCGCACTGAACCTGACGACTCTCGGTATAGGAGCAATAATAGGCGCGGGCATCTTTGTCCTTACCGGGCAGGCTGCAGCCCAGTATGCAGGGCCTGGCATTGTTTTATCATTTGTAATATCAGGTCTGGCCTGTGGTTTCGCAGGCCTATGCTATGCTGAATTTGCCTCAATGATCCCGATAGCAGGAAGTGCCTATACCTATTCATATGCAACTCTGGGGGAATTTCTTGCCTGGATTATCGGATGGGACCTGATACTGGAATATTTGTTTGCCGCCTCAACGGTGGCCGTAGGCTGGTCAGGGTATGTGGTGAGCTTTCTCAAGGATCTGAATATTGTGATTCCTCCCAAATTCACAGGTGCGGTGGGCACCGTGATGGTAAATGTGCCGGATATGGGTTGGAAGCCCCTGTCAGATACATTTGCCAAAACCCTTGCCTCAACAGGGATAAGCGTTGACTCGCTTGCCCATGTAACCTGCGTTATAAATCTTCCTGCAATGTTCATAGTGGCGCTTCTGTCTACCCTTCTCGTAATAGGGATCCGCGAATCGGCCAATTTCAATAATGTTATGGTGATCACCAAGGTATCAGTAATAATATTATTCATCGGCCTCGGATTCATGTTCGTTAAGGCAGGCAACTGGCATCCTTTCATTCCTGCAAACAAGGTTGAGTCGGCGCCAATTTCGGCCTATGGCTCGTTCTGGGGCTGGCTGAAGGCCTATTCGCATGAATTCGGGAAATACGGGTTCAGCGGGGTGCTCCGCGGAGCCGGAGTGATCTTTTTTGCCTATATTGGGTTTGATGCCGTATCTACTGCGGCCCAGGAGGCCAAGAATCCGCAGAGGGATATGCCCATAGGCATCCTCGGCTCCCTTGGGATATCTACAGTCCTCTACATCCTTGTCGCAATTGTACTGACCGGCATCGTAAGCTATACAACCCTGAACGTAGCCGATCCTGTAGCTGTAGGAGTGGATGCAATGGGGAAGGGGATGTTCTGGCTCAGGCCTATTGTAAAAATAGCTGCAATAGCCGGACTGAGCTCTGTGATCCTTGTGATGCTGATGGGTCAGCCAAGGATCTTCTTTTCGATGTCGAAGGATGGTCTTCTGCCGCCTGTGTTTTCAAGGGTACATCCAAGGTTCAAGACACCCTATGTAAGTACAATAATCACCGGAAGCGTTGCAATGATAGTCTCAGGGATTCTTCCAATAAGCATTCTTGGCGAGCTGGTCTCAATAGGTACGCTTCTGGCCTTCATAATAGTATGCGTCAGCATTATCGTTCTCAGAAAATCCAAGCCGGATATCGAGCGTCCATTTAAAACCCCATGGGTGCCTTTGGTTCCTATCCTGGGTGCCTCAATCTGCTTTATTCAGATGGCATCACTGCCTCTCGATACATGGCTCAGGCTCATAATCTGGATGGCCATAGGTTTCGCAATATATTTCTTCTACGGTGTGAATCACAGCAAGATCAGGCAAAGTATCAAATAGATTTTTCAGCCGGGAGGACCGGCTGTTCCGGCATCTCATCATTGGCATTAGAACAGGCTTCGGAAGCCATAGCCAGTTATTTCAGGTCATCTGAAAATACAGCCGGGGCCAGGTTTCTTAAATTATACCTCGATGCCATGGCTTCCCCGTAGGCACCGGCCGATCTTATTGCAAGCATATCACCGCGCCTGGTTTCGGGAAGCTCAACATATTTTGCGAAGGTATCCGATGATTCGCATATCGGGCCAACAACATCGTACCTGAGCATATGTCCTGCTGATGTAATATTTTCGATCCTGTGGTAGGCCTGGTAAAGTGCCGGCCTGATAAGGTCGGTCATCCCTGCATCAATTATCGCGAAGAGAGTATTGCTGCCGTTCTTGATAAACAGGACCCTGGATATAAGAGACCCGCACTGGCCTGTGATCGACCTCCCGGGTTCCATATGGAGTGTTTGTCCGGGACGGAGGTTAATGAATTCATTCAGCAGTGAAAAGTATTCCTGAAAGGGAGGTGCTTTTTCCGGGTTCTCATAGTCTATGCCTAGTCCTCCCCCCACGTTGATGCTTGTCAGTTCTGTTGAATGGGATGAAAACCACTCCTGCAACTCATTTATCCTGGCCCCAAGGCTTTTAAAGACCGACATGCGGGTAATCTGCGAGCCTATATGGAAATGAATGCCTGTCAGCTTCACATTTCTTAGGGTTGCGAGCTTCTTTATAACATCATCAAGTTCCCATGTATTTATTCCGAACTTGCTTTCCTCGATGCCGGTAGTTATGTATTTATGCGTATGTGCATCGATGTAGGGATTTATCCGCAAGGCTATGGGGGCCGTCATTCCAAGTCCCTCAGCCAGGCCGTTTATAACTTCGATCTCGGGAATTGATTCACAGTTAAGACATGCAATATTGTTGCTCAGTGCATATACTATCTCCTTGTCTGTTTTGCCGACACCTGCGAATACAATTCCAGAGGGTTCGAAGCCTGCTTCGAGTGCCGCAGCAATCTCATTTCCGGATAACGCAATCTGCACCCAGTCCGTAGGATGCAATTATTTTCAGTATCCTTGGATTAGGATTTGACTTGAGGGCATAATGAACCATGTAGCCGGAATGATCTGATTCCTTCTTTACCGTTGCGAGGGTGGACCTTAAGACATCCAGGTCATAATAGTAGAAGGGAGTTTCGATATCCCTGAACTTTGAAATTGTATAATCACTGAACATTTTTGGTTTTGAAAAGATGTTTACTGAGCAATCTCAATGCCTGCGTCTTGTTTTTCGTGTCGATAAGGAGCGAAAGACTGTAAGGACTTCCCCCGTACGATATCATTTTGAGGGGTATCGTATCGAGGGCCTCGAATATTTCGGGTGCTGATCCGGTGCGTTCGGTGCGGAAATCACCCACAACGCACACAATCGTAAGATTTTCTTCGACTTCCACCGAGCCGAGTTCCCGGAGGTCGTTTGCTATCTGACTCAGAAACTCCGGGTTGTCAATAGTAATTGATACAGATACCTCGGATGTGGTTATCATATCGATGGGTGTCCTGTAGGCTTCGAAAATCTCGAAAACCTTCCTCAGGAAACCATAGGCCATAAGCATTCTGTCGGACCTTATCCTGATAGCCGAAATACCCTCTTTTGCAGCAACTGCTTTATAATCCTCCAGGATGCACTCCGAGGTTATGAGTGTTCCGGGATCTCCGGGCTCCATTGTATTCTTGAGCCTTACCGGAATGTTTTTCTCGCGGGCAGGATTAACGCTTGAAGGATGAAGTATTTTTGCCCCGAAATAGGCCAGTTCAGCTGCTTCATCGAATGAAAGCTCACGGATAACCTCGGTTTTCTCAACAAATCTCGGATCATTGTTATGGAATCCGTTGATATCTGTCCAGATCTGAATTTCAGATGCCTTTACTGCCGCTCCTATCAGGGAAGCTGTAAAATCACTTCCCCCGCGCTTGAGATTGTCTATCTCACCATAAGCATTCCTGCAGATAAATCCCTGGGTAATAATAAGATCGTCTGAAATATATTTTTTCATCTCCCTTCTGAGATTTTCCCTAATGTAAAACGAATCCGGCTCCCCGTCCTTGTCTATTCGCATAAAGCAGAGAGCAGGGAGCAGCGCGGACTTAATCTTGCGTTCCTGAAGGAGCAAATGAAACAATGATGTCGAGATCAGTTCGCCCTGGGCAAGAATTGCCTTTTCCTGCAGCTTTGTAAAGACCCTCAAGGTAAAATTCCTTATATACTCAAAATGGGAGTCAATAAGCTCGTGGCCCGATTTTCTGAAATCGGCTGTTTCGTAGAGCTCATCCACAACCTTATGGTATTTCGACCTCAGCTCATCATTCTTTGCGGATGCCTCATCGATTTTGTCTGCATAAAGGAGGCTGGTTATTTCAACCAGATTGTTCGTGGTACCGGCCATAGCTGACAAGACAACGATTTTCCTGTCGTCGCCAGCTATAAGTGGGATCAGTCTTTCATCCTTTGCGGGCTCCCGACAGAAGTTCCGCCAAATTTCATTATTTTCATACCTCGTTACTGTTTGAAAAAAAACCTGCTCTGAATTGCAGGCCCGTTGTCAATATTCCATCTTAAGTTAAAATGCTGAAAACACAGGCCTGAAGGGCGTTGCCTGACAGATTTCAGAAAATTTTTCAAACGGCAATTCATGAATTTAAAATCAGGGAGCAAAAATATACTTTTAATTAATACGGAATATTTAATTGGTACATTTTTTGCGAATCTCTAATTTAAATAGCATTTTTTATGGAGAATTTAAAATGAAGATTGCTTTTTACATATTAATTGCTTTTATGGCTTGCATAAATACAAGCGGATACAGTCAGGGGAAGAAAGAAAGGCAAAGTGCTGCTGCAGACACTGTTTCAGCTGACAGCACCGAGTATGATCTGACTATTTTTGATCCGGGTTTTCATACATGGCTTGCAACACAGCCTCCAAAGAATACCTGTCAAAGCAGTTCTACGAGTACAGGAACAGGCTCTATACGGCAGAATGGAATTATCGCTATTCCACAGCTCAAATCAGGGTGAATATGATTCGTATATCGACTATAACCCGAATATCGATTATGGTCTCGATCTGAATTATAAATTGTATTACTATTTCAGGTATTTTGAAGAGAAGCATGGCATAAGGCTGTACCCGGCTTTCAGGTAGCCGGAGGAGGGAGTATTCATACCGGCATATTCATGAATTTGACTTTTTTGAGCCAACAATCTTTTATTTTGTTTTTTTTATTATTTTTGCGGCGCTGGAATGAGGTTCAGTACATCGTTCCAGGCTCCGCCCAGATGGCGAAATTGGTAGACGCGCTAGTTTCAGGGACTAGTGTCAGCAATGATGTGCAGGTTCGAGTCCTGTTCTGGGCACTGAAGTAAGACAAAAGAAAAAAGGCAAAGGACAAAATCAGCTTGTCAGTACAAAAAGTACTTTTATCTTTATACTTTTATCTTTTATCTTATTCCCGCCCAGATGGTGAAATTGGTAGACACGCCAGCTTGAGGGGCTGGTGCTCGCAAGGGTGTGCAAGTTCGAGTCTTGTTCTGGGCACAAAGGGAGGTTGGTCACAACCTCTTTTTTTTTGTCCTTTTCTGAGCCACGCGATAGGGGCGGTATGCAGCTTTCATACGGTCCCCTCCATTGATCCTTTTTCATTGCTGCCTCTGTTTCAGGCAATCTCCTTTTTAAATTAAGGGGTATTTGCTTTTATCTGAAAATAAATTAAATTTGAGACAGCCAACTGATAAAAGGCAGAAAAGCTAAAATATGAACTGATAACCGTACCTCTGCGTGTAACCAATACGTGTTGCAGCATTCATGCTTTGCTGAATTTATATTTATAAACTTATTGATGCCGGTATGAATAAATTATTTCCCCTTATTGTTCTGATTTTAACTGCATTTGGTTCAACAAATGCCCAAAAGGCTCCCATAAAATTCGGGGAGGTAAGCATGGAGGAGCTTCAGATGTCTTCATGTTACCTCGATTCAACCGCTCCTGCAGTTGTCCTGTGCGACTTTGGCTATTTCAGGTCAAACAGTCTGACCTTCACAAGGACGATGCGGATCAAAATCCTTAAAAAGGAGGGCTACGAATGGGCTAACATGAGTTTCCGGACCGACTGGAAATCTACTGTCAAGGGAATTACAACCAACCTTGAGAACGGGAAAGCGGTGCAGACAAAGCTCAGGAATGAATCTGTCTTTGAGACGAGGGTAATCGATGACTATTACCAGATAAGGGTTGCAATGCCTGATGTGAAGGTAGGATCTGTAATCGATATTGAATACTCTTTTCCCGGAATTCCATCCGTATGGAGATTCCAGGAAGAGATCCCTGTTCTGTACAGTGAATTGATCCTCGAGGATTCTCCCCTGGTTCAGTTGAGAAAGAATTATTCCGGTTACGAAAGACTTACCTATTCAACACCTACGAGGTGGATAGCCAGGGATATGCGGGCCTTCAAGACTGAGCCGATGATGAACTCCATAGAGAACTATATCTCAAAGATGAAAATCGATCTGCTTCAGTTTTCATATACACTTTTCAACTCCAGCTGGGAAAAGGTTTGTGAAATACTCGAGGAGAGTGCCTATTTTGGAATGCCAAGAACAAGTACTGCATTTCTTAGTGATCTGGCGAAGCAGCTGGCATCCAGATACACTGACAGGGAAGATCTTCTCAGGGCAGCTTACGATACGATCAGGCTTAAGATCAACTGGAACGAGAAAATCCAGGCCGGCCTGTCAGATGGCAATATTGCTGCAGTATACAAATCGGGAACAGGAAATTCCTCCGAGGTCAACCTGATGCTCTATAAGTTGCTTAAAAAGCTTGATTTTGAGGCCTATCCTGTTGCCTTAAGCACAAGGGACAACGGGACAATCTCGAAATTCTTCCCCAGCCTCAGGCAGATTAATTATGCAATTGTGTACGCAAGGTTAAACGATAAGGATTACCTGCTCGATGCTACCGAAAGATATTTGCCCTCTTACCTTTTACCTGCGAGATGCCTGAATACTGAAGGAAAGGTTGTGGACAAGACGAAGGATATATGGCTTCCTTTGACTACGAACAAGAAGGACCGCGATATAGTCATCTATGATCTGAGCATAGGCGATGATCTGCTAATGAAAGGAAATCTGACAATCAGCCGTTTTGATTATGCGGCTTTCGATTTCAGAAAGCATTACTTTAAATTCAACAGCCAGTCGGAGTTTACCGAAGATTTTCTCAGCGATATGCCTGGCATGACTATCAGGAACATGCAGTTTGAAAATCTCGACAGTATCTATAAATCACTTACTGAGAAGGTTCTGGTTGAAATTGCCGGTCAGGTCCTGCAGGGAGACAGCAGCCTGTATGTTACCCCTGCATATTTTGAGGAGCTAAGGCAAAACCCTTTCCAGCTAGAAACAAGGAAGTACCCCGTTGAATATGGGGTGCTCTGCGATAAGACAATGATACTCAATCTATCCCTTCCGGAAGGCTATTCCGTTGCTTCGTCACCCAGATCACAGGTACTGAGGCTTAAGGACAATGCGGCTTTCTTTATGTACGAGGTTGCCGCCATGGACAGGAATGTCAAAATCACAACCAAATTCGGGATCAACAAGGTAACCTTCCTGCCATCAGACTACAGCGATCTCAGGGAATTTTATAACCAGGTCCTCAAAAAACAATCGGAGCCGGTAATCCTGAAAAGAAGGGGATAGTATGAAAGGACAATTTCTGCTTGTATTTGTATTCTGGCTGCTCCTTGCCCCTGCAGCTTCCGGTGCGGATAATCCGAAATATGTGATCTCTGCTATTCCTGCTGAACTGCTTGCTGATGCAAAGGCGGTTGTCAGGAAATATGATATTGTCTTCGATATTACCGCTTACAACAAGGCTGTATTGAAGGTTACCTATGCCATAACTATACTGAATAAGAACGGGATAGAGAATTCTGTCTTTCATGAGGGCTACGACAAATTCTTGTCTGTCAGGAAAATTGATGCCACCATCTATGACCGGAATGGCATGCAGGTAAGGACGGGGCTTAATACCAGGGTGACCGATGTGGCAGCCTTGTCAAACTACTCGCTGTACAATGATTTCAGGATAAAGGTATACGACCCCGGATATACTACAACTCCCTTTACTGTCGAATATTCCTACGAGATCGCTTTTGACGGCCTTTTCAGCTATCCCGACTGGCACCTTTACAGTGATTACAATGTGGCGGTCGAAAATTCAACATTCAGTGTGACAGCACCCCATGGCTTTGCATTCCGCTATCTTGAGCAAAATATCAATAGCCCGTGCCGGAAATCCGTAAAATCGTCAAGGGATATTTATGACTGGGAAATGTCGGGATGGCCTGCGATAAAGAAAGAGGTGTATAGTCCGGATCCTGAGGAGTATACACCTTCCGTTTTCATTGCGCCCGATGATTTTGAAATCGGAGGCATTAAAGGGAATTGCGAGTCGTGGTCGAACCTTGGAGAATGGATAAGAAAACTTGCTGATAACAAGGATATACTCGGAGCCGGGACAATTGAAACTGTAAAGTCACTAGCAGGAGGGGCGGCTGATGAATACGACAAGGTCAGGCTGCTCTACGATTATCTGCAGAACAAGGTAAGGTATGTAAGTATTACCGAGGGACTGGGAGGGTGGCAGCCTATCGATGCGGAGACTGTCGACAGGGTATCCTATGGTGACTGCAAGGCCCTTGCAAATTACATGAAGTCGATACTTGCCGCAGCAGGGATAAAATCGTATTATACAATTATAAGGGCAGGGGCAGGGGCTCCTGTCCTCAGGGAAGACTTTCCCTCGAATCAGTTTAACCATGCCATAGTATGTGTTCCGCACCAGAGAGATACTATCTGGCTTGAATGTACAGACCAGCAGATCCCTTTTGGTTATCTCGGTACATTTACAGATGACAGGAAAGCACTTGGTTATCACCGAATCAGGAGGTGTGCTCGTGAGAACTCCGGTCAGCGATTATAATACGAACAGACAGGTCAGGAACATTACAGTCAGGATGAACAGGGACGGCAGTGCCATTTCAACTATTGAAACCAGCTATTATGGTTTGAAGTGCGATGCAATGATCCCAGTACTAAGGATGGACAATGAAGATAAGAAAAGGTCCATACATGACAGGATAATGATCCCGGGCTGCAGGGTGGAAAGTTTTTCTTACGCCGAAGACAGGTCGGCTATACCTTCTGTTACGGAAACTTTGAAATTATCGTTCCCGGTATTCGGCTCGGCAATGGATGGAAAGCTTATACTGAGGCCTGATCTGATGACAAGGGTCACTGACCTGCCACTGCGGTCAGCTCTCCGAAAGTCTCCTGTTATGATCAGGAGATCACTTTGTGAGTATGACACGGCCACTTACATAATGACCCGTATGATCAAACCCGACATTCTGCCGAAGACATTTTCCCTGACTTCTTCGTTCGGGGAATACAGTTCAGGATATTATACCGACGGGAATAAACTGATCTGCACAAGGTCCCTCAAATTGAACAAGGGCAGATATCCTGTTGAAGCTTATGACGCCTTTGCGGAGTTTTTTGAAAAAGTAAATAATGAGGACCGGAGACAGATCATAATTCCAGGGTTTTGACCGTCTCCCTCACATCTGATAGTACTGCACGGATTTGCCATTGCATTGAACGAAATCATTGCATCACCTGATAAGGATCTGAACCTGCCATATTACCTCGGACCATAGTGAACCATTTCCTGTCCAGGCTCATAGGCTCCGATGTCGGGCGCCTTACCATTGAAGTTGTCATTGATGTCCGGTATCCGGACACCCGCATCCACAACTTTTGAACCTGGTTTACAGGGAATGGGGTTGCCTGTCAACCGTCATTTCAGTTCCACCGTGCATTTTCCCGGTCTCAGCTCCCCGCATGTGGCTGTAAGTAAAACCTTACCGCTTGTTCCGGCAGGACGAAGTATGGCAAGGCATCTTCCATGATATGTTATGCAGCTGTCACACCTGAAGCTTTTAGGCTCCATTGGGTTGCCATTATCAACTGCCATAAGCCCGGCTTCCCCATCGACATGAAATCTGACTACCCGTGAAGCATCACCTGCAATTCTACCTTCAGCATCTGTTAGCTCAACCGTGAGATAGGCCAGGTCGTTCCGGTTTGTCGTGACAGACTGTCTGTCGGCAGTTATTCTTATTCCGACCGGAGGCCCTGAAGTGACGAGTGATTTTTCAGCCATGACTTTGCCGTCCGAGAGTGCTATTGCCTTCAGCACGCCCGGTTCATACGGAACATTGAATGTACACGTGAATTTTGAACCGGGCTCTGTCTTTTGGGTGGCTATAGCCTTGCCGTTAAGTTCAAGCCTTACTTCGTCGCATTTTGTATAGACCCTCACGGTCATGTTCTTCCCGTCGTTGCCTGGCCAGGTCCATGATTGCAATTCACGGGGCCAGCCCCATGCCCTTATAAGCCATTTTTTCCCGGCAGGGGGGATCTCCTCAACTGCTATTTCAAGCTTGCTGCGGTCCCATACAACATCCCTGTAGAAGGCCTGGGGTTTTTTAAAGCCTGTAATATCCAGGTCTCCGCAGTTGGAGATGATCCAGGGCCAGCACATAGTTGTTGAATCAGTCATTGCCTGGCCTATCCCGGCTTCTCCAAGGTAATCCATCCCGGTCCATACAAAATCTCCGATAACATAAGGATTCTCTGTCGCCATTTTCCAGTTCCCGTAAATATCGAGGGCAAATGATTCCGTTCCTGCGATTACCCTCTCCGGGAACCTTGCATGGTCCTTCCCGTACTCGCCATATACATAATTGTATCCGCAGACGTCAAGATTTGCAAAGGCCGGAGCCGAGTCATCCCATGGCCGTCCTTTGGTTTCCCAGAATTCGCATATGGCTTCAGTAACGGGTCGTGTTGAATCGAGTTCCTTTATAGTGCCTTTGAGCTCCTTTGCAATTCTTAAGCCTGAGGAGTCTGCCCTCTCAGAAATTTCATTGCCGATGCTCCACATTATAATGGAGGGGTGATTCCTGTCGCGCAGTATCATCGACCTGAGATCCATGTCGTGCCATTCCCTGAAAAAAAGGTGGTAATCATCGGGTCGTTTTGGATTCTGCCACATGTCGAATGCTTCATCGAGAACCAGCATTCCTGCACGGTCGCAGGCATCAAGGAAGCCCTGGGAGGGAGGATTATGGCTTGTCCTGATTGCATTGAATCCGGCTGCTTTAAGGTTTTCAATCCTGCGCTGGTCGGCCCTGTCAAAAGCGGCGGATCCGAGGGATCCGTTATCATGATGTATGCATGCCCCTCTCAGTATAACCTTTTTCCCGTTCAGAAGAAATCCATCCTGCGGGGTGAACGATATGTTCCTTATTCCAAAAGTGGTCTCTTCAGTGTCAAGTATTTTTCCATCTGAAATAAGCTCTGACCTGAGTGTGTAAAGGTCAGGTGTCTCGACAGACCAGAGACAGGGTTTGCCTATCTCAAGGGATTGAACAGCCTCTGTTTTTTCTCCCTGCTTCAACTTTGCCGCTTTTTTCAGCCTTCATCACTTCTTTTCCAAGAGGCGACAGTACAGTATTCCTCAGGGTGAATTCCCTGGCGGCGCCCGAGCCATTTTCAATTGATACAATTGCCGATACCATTGCCTTTTCGGCACTTACCCCGGGTGTTGTGATATAGACTCCCCATACCGGAATGTTAAGCTTGTCAGTCACTCTCAGCCAGACATGCCGATAGATCCCTGAACCTGAGTACCACCTGCTGTTTTCCCCTATGTTTTTCACGTGCACGGCAATTGTATTTTTCTGACCTGGCGGGTTGAGAAAGCTGCCAAGATCATAGAAGAATGGAGTATAGCCATGCCTGTGCGATCCCAGATGATGTCCATTGAGCCACACATCCGATTCCATATATACGCCATCGAAATAAATACTTAGATTTTTATCCTGATCTGCTTTGCCTGTAATGAATGTCTTCCTGTACCAGCCTGTACCGCCATCCGTGTATCCGGTATAGAAGACACCTATGCTGTTCTTATCGAAGGGACCGACAATTTCGCCAGGTTTCTGTCCGGGCAGATCTTCAATGCTCCAGTCATGAGGAAGATCGGTCTTTCGCCACTGGCTGTCATCAGTGGACGGGGCCTCTCCATCTGCTGTCTCTCCCTTGAAAAATTTCCAGTCCGTATCAAATAGCCTCATGCGGGCCGTATTCATTGGGGGTACAAAGGAGGGAACCGAAACACTGCCGTGAGCCGAACGATCTGATTGAGGAGCAGCACACCCTGACATCATCATCAGCAGAAATATTATTGCAGAAGCCGGATTTTTCATGATATTGTTTTTTGTTAGATCAAAAGATTTTGAATGGCACATAATTATTTTTTAAATGAAGGGCCTGGTCTGTCGAGGTAATAGTAGGCGCAGGAAGCAACATCGTCTGATCTCTCAAACAGAAGCCAGGTCATCTCATTTGTGAAGTCAACAGGTTCCATTGCTTTGCCTGCCCTGTAAACTGTGTCTTTCATGCCGGCAAGCTGCTCCAGGGATTTTCCACCTGCGAATCCTATCTGCTGAATGGTCACAGAGATATTCTGATTAAAGAACACCGGATCGGGGATATGAAAGCGGTAAAATGCATATTTATATTCGCTCTCGTTTGCGATTGTGCATCCCTGGTACTGATTAATAAAAACTCCCTGGCCCCATCCCGTCCCGATATAATCTTCTGTGCCTGTACCGCAGAGGGTAGGGAAATCGGTATCCCCGTCAATATATACTTTAACTTCTCCCTCTCCCCACCAGGTCCTTGAATATTTGATGTCATTTGCTACAACACTTAGGTTGACTCCCAGGAAGCGCCCTGTCCCGAGAACCTCTGGCAGTATCTTGTAATCATGTCTTAAGGCGGTAGGCTTCTGATGGTTAAAATAGGCATGGAAGTAAAGTGTATTTTCATCCACCCTGTCCCCAATGTATAATCAACGTCGTAAAAGAACATGGCTACATCTTTTTCCGTTGTATTTCTTACAATTATTTTCATCCCTTTTTTAAACGGCATTGGAATATGGCAGTTAAAGCTTCGCCCCTCGGGACTTGAGAACAAGGCATTTTCAAATGCCGACATTTGCCCCAGCCCGTGATTGAAGAAGTCGCCCAGCGGGGCAGAAACAGCCGGTTCTGCTATGCCATCCCAGTACATTTCAATTTTAAGGCCCGCGAACATCTCAGGTGTCCGTCTCATCTATTGTGATCCATATTCTTCTGACAAGGCCGGTTGTTCCCGTGCTTCGGCAAGAGTCCGTTGTTCTCCGGCTTTCAGCCTGAAGGAAGGGGAGCCTTTTCTTCCGCCGTTGGCCATGCCGCCGCTCCCTTTTTCCCTCCCGGTTTTCTGCACTGGCCCATCTTGTCTTATATTCTGTGGCTTCTCGTAAAGTGCCTGTCCCTGAAGAGGCAAAATGGTCGCAATGCAGATCAGGACAAGAATCAATCTATTCATAATTATGTTCATATTGTTTTCACTTAAGTCGTTACAGGCTGACATGAAGTACCTCGAATCCTGTGGGCCGGAAGATCCCGAATTCATTGTGATTGCCGCCGATCTCGAATGATTTTTCCTCTCCTGGCCTTAGTTCACCGATCAGAACACTCTCCGTTCCTGCCATGATCCTGTAGTTTCGTATTATATAGCTTGGTATGCCTGTTTTTCCGTATAGTAACAGTGTTATCTTCCCATTCCTCCTTGTTATGCTTTTTATTTCAACAGGAGAGCTGACTGTCTTTAAAGTCTCGTATGATTTTTTGGGAATATAGTTGCCATCACAGACACCATGGTCTCTCTGCGGATAGCCCGAGGAATAGTTCTCGCCTCTCTGGGAGCGGTAATCATTCAGGCAGAAATAAATAGCCCCTGCGATATAGGGCTTGGATCCGTAAATGGCTATCTGCTGGGCCATCTCCCTTGCCCGGCGCTCATCCCCTCATCTTTTGGAGGGTCACAAAGCCCCCATTCCGATATCGTCATCGGTTTGCCGGATACTCGCCGATTATCCTGTCAAGCTCGCCGGAAATGGCACCGATGCTTTTGCCGTACCAGGTGCTGTAATACTCATTGAACATCATCATGTCGAAATCGGCTGTCGCATCCGACCGTTCTTTATTTTCGCTTGGCATTCCGAAGAAGAGACTGTTGGAAACATAGGTAGCAAGCCTGGAAGGATCAGTCTCTTTCGCATGATCGTAAAGCTGTTTCAGCCCCTTCTTTATATAGGGCTCATGTGCAAGCAACTCGTTCCCGATCCCCCACGATATGATTGAAGGATGGTTGAAGTGGGCATCTGTCATTTCATCCAGTTGCTGAAGCCCCTTAGGCAATAAGGTATCATTCAGGATTGTCCAGATGCCCCAGTATGGTATTTCTTCCTGCACAAGTATCCCGTGCCTGTCGCACCAGTCGAATATGTACTCGTCCTGCTGCCAGTGAAATCGGGTAAAAATGCAGTTTGCGTTCTTCATAAGGGTCAGGCTCGTATCGAAATCAGCTGTCGATTCGGCCATTCCTTTTTCGAGCCTGGCGCCTGGCATCCATTCAACCCCCATAAGGCGCATAGGCTCTCCGTTAAGGAGGTACCTGTTATTTTCAACCTTAATTGTACGGAAGCCAAAAACTGTGGAGTATTCATCCCTCTCGCTCCCCTCTTCAAACAGTTTCACTGTAAGCCTGTACAAATTTGGTGAATCGAAATGCCAGAGGTTTATATTGTCGAGGGTGAGATCAGATATGAAGGAACCTTCCTGAGCCTGCCATTCAGAGGTCCATCCAGAATAATGTTGCCTGTTGGCTGGTTTTCCTCCGATATTGTTGCTTTTAATACAAGTTTTGATGGATCAATCATTTCAGGATCGACAAAGGATATTGTTATTTTTGTTTTCCCCTTTCCATCGGCCGGTGTTGCGGCTACATGGATATTCCGGATTGCATATTTGCTTGTAATTATCTCATAAACATTGCGATAAATGCCTCCATCGCAGGCCCAGTCATAGCTTCGCATAAATGGAATATTACTCCTTGAAAAGGAGTTGTCGGCACAGACAGTCAGCCTGTTTTCGCCTGCTTTCACAAAGGGGGTGACATCAATAAAGAAGCGATTATACCCCGAACCTATGTGTTCTCCGGCTTTTTTCCCGTTTATATAAATAATGGCATCATGGTAGACTGCATCGAACTGCAGGCGTATTGTCTTTGACAATTGCTGCTGCGTAACCTCGAAGGTTCGTTCATACCACGCTTTCCCTGTATATCTGGCCAGCTTTTTCTCTGCATTCCAGGTATGAGGGACACTGACTTTTCTGATCAGCCCGGCAGGAAGGCCGGCAGCCGGCCAGTTGGCTGAATCACCGGCAGCTGTGGAATCTGCAATAAAGCTCCACTGCCCGCTCAGGGTAATTACCTCCCTTTTTTCCTGTTCTTTGCATGAAATGACTTCAATACACAGGAATATTATAAGTATTTTAATTGATGCAATGTCAGGGTAAGGCTGTTTTTTACTCATGAATCTTATAAAGGTTTTTATTCTGATTACTGTTTTTGTTTGCGCTTTCAGGGCTCGTTCCCGGTTTTGACATCCTGCTTTATCATTGAATCGTAAATCGCCTGGAGGATATTTGTCCTTATATTGAGATTATAAAGGACTTCACTTTTCCTTGTAGGGTAAACCCTGTTGCAAAGGAAGATGTATGTAATATCGTATTCAGGATCTATCCATACGAAAGTACCTGTATATCCGGAATGTCCGAAGCTCGAGGGAGAGGCCCCTTTTGTGGGGTAGGTTTCACCCTGGGGAAGCATTCGAATTGTTCAGAAGGGGCTTGTCGAAACCAAGAGCCCTGCGGTTATTGTTTTCGGGAAACTGCACCCTTGTGTATTCTTTCATAACATCCCTGCCTATCAGCTGTTCTCCGCCGTATTCACCCATCCTTCGGTATAGTTCCATTAGCTTCATGAGATCATTTGCTGTGGCGAACAACCCGGCATGGCCCGAAATCCCTCCAAGCATTGCGGCAGTTTCATCATGGACAGTGCCGATTAGCTGCTGTTTCCTGAACAATGAATCATATTCAGTAGGGATGATACGGCTCAGGGGATATTTCTGGTCGGGATTGAAAACCAGATCGAAAGCACCAATTTTCCTGTAAATATTTTCAGAAACGAAATCATACCATTTTTCCCCTGTTATCCTGTCAATTATCTCAGGGGTGATAATGAAGGTAAGGTCGGAATATACATATTTCTTTTCGCCGATGGGACTTCTTCCTGATCTCGCGAGAACATCTTCTTCCTGTAGTTCCTGTTTATATATAGATCGTGAGCAACCTCAAGCGGAAAACGTCTTGGAGTGTTCATGACTATAAATTCTCCTTTTATAGCTTCCGTCTTTCTTCAGAGTTTCCTTCCAGAATATTATAAATGGAGTCAGGCCCGCCTGATGGGCAAATATGTCACGCATGGGTATATCTCCCTTATTGGAATGCTGTAAAATGGGAGATAATAGCCAAAGTCTTATCAGGAGAGAATTTACCCTCTGTATTCAGCAGCATGAAGCCGGGAATCGAGCCTGAGATCTTTGATACCGAGGCAAGGTCGAAAAGGTCGTCTTCCGCTACGGGAGTACGGTTGTCATAAGTATGGTAGCCATAGCATTTCTGGTACACAACTGTGCCTTTCGTGCCACTATTACCTCGCAGCCGGGATATGCTTTTGCCTTAATCCTGCCATTGCGATGGAGTCGATTCGCGGGCAAGCTTTCCTGAGGAGAGGCCTGCATTCTCAGGAATTCCGTATTTTAACCTCAGGTCACCCGGGGTTATAATGCCGAAATTCCGATGGCCATCTGGAGCTTATTGTCACCGGAAGGGCATCCATGTGCACCGATTCGCTCCGAAAATCAGCTGGGCTGAAAGATCCTCAGTATAATTGTTGTCCTGGTAGGCCAGCAGGAGCCCGGCTGCCTTTTGGAGCGATTCGATCCTGCCTATTCCGTATGGGTTTCCAAACCAGGTTATAATAGTTTTGTTTTTACCGGTAAGTTTGTCGATGAATGCAGCCATTGATGGTTCTATGCCAAAATTCATTCCCGGTCGCTGGTCAAGGCCAAAAACGCCTGCAATTACAAATCATAGCCCCCAAGTTTCTTCAGAAGGTCGTCACAGGCTTTTGCATCTTTCAGGTCGATATACGAATTGCCCGGCAGGATGGTAGCAGGCTATCCTTTCCTGGAACGCTGTTATTTTACCAGCATTTATGCCTATGGTTGCGATTTTTAATATTCTGAAGATTCCTCACAGGAATTATATTCTGCTCGTTGCTAAGCAGGGTGAGTGCGCCTGAATAGAGATCCCTTATGAGAGCCCTGTTACTGGCAGGAGAAAGATCGCTCTCAATGTCTGACCCCTCAATATGGCTGATCCTGTTCAGGCCTGACCAGTATTTGAGTGCAAGGATCTTCCTGCATTTCATCGTGATATCTCGGCAGTAAGCTTCCCTTCCTTTATGAATTGCCTGGTTGCTTTAATTGCTGCCCCGACATCCGTGAACATATTCAACGACATCATTCCCGGCAGCGAGAGCTCTCGCATCAGCCTCACCCGGCTGAAAATATTTCGTTACACCCTGCATATTCATTGCATCCGTGATTACGAGCCCGTGAAATCCGAGCTGTTTTTTTAGAAGATCATTTATAATAACAGGGGAGAGGGTTGACGGAAGACCTGATGTAGTATCGAGTGAGGGAAGGTTAAGATGTGCCGTCATTATGCTGCCGGTTCCGGCGGCAATGAGCTTCCGGAAGGGATACAGTTCTATGCTGTCAAGCCTCGCCCTGGAGTGACTGATAACAGGAAGGTCCTTATGGGAATCGACATCAGTATCCCCATGACCCGGAAAATGCTTGGCAGTTGCCGTGACTCCATTGTCCTGCATCCCCTTCATGTACATAATTGACTTTTCTGCGACATTTTCCCGGCTTTCACCGAACGATCTGTAATTGATCACAGGATTATCCGGATTGATATTAATATCGGCGACAGGGGCAAGATTGACCTGCATGCCTAGCCTTCTGAACTGATCCGCCACTGCTTGCCCGAACCTGTATATAAGTGAATCATTCCGAATGGCCCCCAGGGTCATCTGGTAAGGAAATTTTTCGACATTGGAAAGCCTCATCCCGGTTCCCCATTCTGCATCCATGGCTATGATAAGCGGTACTCTTGAAATTTTCTGGTAGTAGTTGGTAAGCTCAGCCTGCTTCCCAGCCGTCCCCTGGAAAAAGATGATTCCGCCAATGCCATATTTTTTAATTAAATCGCTGGCTTCAACTTCATGCTCAATGCTGTCGTCCGACCAGGCCGCTATCCATATTGTCTGAGCGATCTGCTGATCGGGTGAAAGGGTATTAAGTACTGAGTCGACCCAGGGATGATTCATGTACTCCAGGAAAGGGGGATCTGACTGCTGAGCCACTGCTGAGCCAGAGATGCCTGCCATAAGCAGCAGAATTATAAGGAACTTTGATAAATTCATAATCCGGATTATTTCGGGAATGTAAAAAAAAATGCCAGGTTTTATCTCAAAAATAGTACAATTTAACATTGACTGACAAGATGTGGGCAAAATTCCCTGACATGTTTTGTCCCTTAACATTAATTAACTAATAACCTGTTGAAATCTGTGAGGGGTGCAATCATCCGATTACTCATCATAAATTATTACTTTTATACGATTATTTTTAATCGGAAACATGGCAAAAAGCAGCACCAGACTGGTCTCCCTCGATATTTTCAGAGGGTTGACAATTGCATTCATGATCATAGTCAATACACCCGGAAGCTGGAAATACGTTTATTCCCCGCTAAGGCATGCTGAATGGCATGGATGCACACCTACTGATCTTGTTTTCCCCTTCTTCCTCTTTATTTCAGGTGTCTCTGCCTGGTATTCCCTTAAAAAATACGGCAATGAGCTCAACGGCAGTTCAGTTTTAAGGATCTTCAGGAGGATGGTCACTATTTTTGCCACAGGTCTTCTGCTTGCAATCTTTCCCTATTTTGCAAGGGATTATTCAAACCTGAGGATTATGGGTGTCTTGCAGAGGATTGCACTGGCCTATGGCATAGGTTCCCTGCTCTGCCTGTCGGTAAGAAAGGAATATCTCTGGATAGTGACTGCCCTTATTCTGCTTCTTTACTGGGCTCTTCTGGCCTGGTTTGGCGGGGCTGACCCATACAGCCTTGGAGGAAATTTTGCGCTGAAGGCCGATCTTGCTATTCTCGGTAAAAATCACATGTACAAGGGTTTCGGGATCCCTTTCGATCCGGAAGGGATTCTAAGCACCATACCTTCCATATGCACATTTATAATCGGCTACTTCACCGGCGACCTTATCGGACGGGGATCGGCCAATGGCAGGACCGTTCTCAAGCTGTTCATTATCGGGGCCGGAATGACAGGCCTTGGCTACCTGTGGGGGATGATTTTTCCACTGAACAAGCCTCTCTGGACAAGTTCATATGTTTTATACTCAGGAGGATTTGCAATGATTTTAATGTCTGTCCTGTTCCTTGTAGCCGATGTGTTGAAATTCAGGGCCTGGGGAACTTTTTTCATTGTATTCGGAACCAATGCCCTCTTTACATTTGCCCTTGCCGGAATATGGACAAAGCTTATGCTTTACGTCATAAAGATCCCTTCCGGTGGAGAAAAGATCTCTTTTTACAATTGGTTTTATGAAAAGGCATGCGTTCCGGTTGCCGGGAATCTTAACGGAAGCCTTCTGTTTGCCGTACTGCAGGTTCTCCTTCTCTGGAGCCTCGCACTGGTACTTTACAGGAAGAAGATCATGATAAGACTGTAATGGGATTGGTGAGCCTGATGCTTGATGCCGGGTAAATGAACCTGAAGGTATGATTGCCTGGTGAAAAGGTTGAAGCTAAATAAAAATTGAATGAGTGAAATAGATATTGTATCTGAAGCCTACACGGAATTGTTCGGGAAAGGGGAGACAAACATTTCAGCACTGCCTCAGTCCGGATCTGACAGGAAATATTTCAGGATCATTAGAGGGAATAAGAGCATAATCGGGGCATATAACCCTAATCTTGAAGAAAATGAGGCATTTATAGGATTTACTTATCATTTCCAGGCCAGGGAACTGCCCGTACCTGAGATATTCGGATACCTGCCGGGTAAATTTGTCTATTTCCTCAGGGACCTTGGAGATCTGAATCTGTTTACATGGCTTCAGAATAAGTACGAATCCTCCGCATTTGACAGTGAGGCGGAGATTATATATCGGAAAATCCTGGATAAGCTGATAGGGTTCCAGGTAGATGGAATCGAAGGCCTTGATCTGGATCTCTGCTATCCTCACAGGAGCTTTGACAGGCAGTCGATGATGTGGGATATGAATTACTTCAAGTACATGTTTCTTAAACTGCTGGCTGTACAGTTCAATGAGCGCAGGCTTGAGCACGATTTTGAGAAGCTGGCCGATTTTCTCCTTGAAACAAGGCAGGACTATTTCCTTTACAGGGATTTTCAATCGGCCAACGTGATGCTTGTGGATAGTGAGCCATGGTTCATTGACTACCAGGGGGGGAGGAAGGGTGCCCCCCAGTACGATGTTGCCTCCCTCCTGTACGATGCCAAGGCACGCATACCTGAAAATTTCAGGGAGCGCCTTCTGAAATACTATATAGAAGCCTTTTGTTCCGTGTCTGGTGAAAAGAAGGAAGAATTCACGGGCTATTACACAGGGTTCAGCATGATAAGGCTGATGCAGGCTCTGGGAGCTTTCGGGTTCAGGGGATTGTACGAGAGAAAGCCGACTTTCACCGGAAGCATAGTTCCCGCTGTCGGATTGCTGATCAGGTTAATCGATTCGGGAAACCTTCCCCTTGAGTTGCCCGAATTATTCTGTACTGCCAGGTCAATACCTCATGTTCAGATCTTCAGGGAGCTTGAAAAGGGAGCCAGCATATATTGAATTAACCGAACTCTGCAAAGGTTCATTTTACCCCTGATATTTCAGGGGGTGAAAGGGTGCAATTTCACCGAAGATGCCATGCAGTTCAGGTACATACTGTTTAACTACATTTTTGAGGATAGCTTATGAAAGCCATGATTTTCGCAGCCGGAATGGGCAGGAGGCTGGGAAAGATAACTGAAACCATTCCGAAGGCACTTGTGGATATTAACGGAAAGACAGTTCTTCACCGGGCTGTTGAAAAGTGCACTTCTGCCGGGTTCGGCGATATTATTATAAATGTGCACCACTTTGCCGGAATGGTGGAAGAGGAGGCTGAGAAGCTCAACAGGATGGGATTCAGCGTCTCGGTTTCGGATGAGAGGGACAAGCTGCTTGAAAATGGGGGCGGGTTGTACAAGGCCAGGCACTTTTTTGACAGGGAGCCTTTTCTTCTTTATAATGTTGATATAGTCTCAGATCTCGATCTTTCATCACTTTACAGGCTGCATACGGAAAAGAGGGGGCTTGCAACCCTTGCTGTCAGGAACAGGCCGGGAAAGAGATTCCTCCTCATCGACAGCAGTGGCCGTCTGCGCGGCTGGAGAAATATTTCGACAGGAGAGCAGATCCTGGCTGGAACTGTAGATGAAGAACTGACTGAAATTGCATTTTCAAGCATGCATATTGCAGATCCTGTGATCTTTAATTACATGGGTGATGGAATCTACACGCTTATAGATCTTTATCTGCGGCTTGCTGCTGACCATGAGATCTTCACCCTTAAGCACGATGACGGCTACTGGGTTGATATAGGTACTCCCGAAAGTCTTGAAGTTGTGAGGAAATTGCCGGGATATATCTGATTTGTGACGGCAGTAAGTTAACCTGCTACAGTCTAATAGCTCCTTCAGGCACCATTGTGTCACAGCTTCCAGAAAGTCCTTGTAAAAATCGTGAATACGGTTATTATCTCGAGCCTTCCGATTATCATAAGCAGGCTCAGGATTACCTTGCTGAACTGCGGGATATCCGCAAAGCTTCCTGTTGGTCCCACACCTCCCAGTCCCGGACCAATACCTGCCATGCAGGTGGCTACCGAGCTTGATGCAGTTATGGGGTCGAGACCAGATATCGAGACTATTACAGTTCCCATCAGGAAGAGGAACAGGTAGAGGACCACAAATGAAAGAATTGAAATATTGGTATCTTCGGAAATAACTTTTCCGTTCACCCTTATGAAGGAGACCGATTTCGGATGATTCAGCCTTATGAACATATTCTTGATATTTTTTGTCACAACGAGGTGCCTTGCCATTTTAATGCCTCCGCTTGTAGAACCCGTGCTGCCTCCTGCGAACATCAGCAGGAAAATGAACAGGACTGAGCCAAGCGGCCAGAGAATATAGTCGGCTGATACGAAGCCCGTACAGGTGATTATCGATACCACCTGGAAGAAGCCTTCCCGGAATGCCTGCTCGAAAGTTCTTGTGGAGTGGACAGAAAGTGTAATTGTCGCTATCAATCCTGCCACAAGGACCACTGCAATATAGAACCACAATTCCTCGTTTTGCCTTATCTTCTTGAAGTTGATCTTTACAATGAAATAGTATACCACCTGGCTGATCCCGGCCAGGAACATGAATATCAGTACAATATACTGGGAATATGATGAATATGAAATAAGGCTGTCATTCTTCGTCGAGAAGCCCCCGGTAGCAATCGTGCCGAATGAGTGACATATGCTGTCGAAAAGGTTCATGTCGCCCAGATTCAGCAGAATTATCTCGGCAAGCGTTAGCCCCAGATATATGAACAGAACCCTGAAGCCAATAGCCTTGGTTTTCGGATGGATCTTTTCCTTCAGTGACGATTCAAGGATAAACAGATGATAGCCTGTGACCCTGAGGGAAGGGAGGACTACAATTACGAGTGCGATGATCCCTATTCCACCGAACCAGTGTGTGAGGCTTCGCCAGAAGAGTATGGAGTAGGGGAGCATCTCCACATCCTTTGATTATTGAGGAGCCTGTGGTTGTGAATCCTGATGCAGATTCAAAAAATGCATTTATGAATGAGGGAATTGTACTGCTTAGGATATAGGGTAGAGTACCCAGGAGCGAGAAAAGGATCCATGAAGTTACCACCGCCAGGTAACCGTCGCGGTTGCCGAATTTCCGGTATCGGCCTTTCCTTCCTGCAAGAAAAAAGATCCCCGACAGTGAGAGGCTGATGGCAGCCGATAGTAAGAAAGGCGTTCTGGATTCCTTATATATCAGGCAAACCGGAAGGCAAAACAAATACGCCAGATGTCTCAATCAGAAGAATCCTGCTAAGGATCCTTAAAATCAACAGCGGATTTATCAGCTTCATATACGGGGGTCGGCGAATTTTAAGGTACAAATATAATCAGAATTAGTATTGTGTTCTGTTTTTTACCCTCTTAATAGCCTGTCAGTTCATTTTGTTGACCGGCACCTCTTTAATTGGTCATTTTTAATCTTATATTTGAACCGGCTTGATCATTAAGGCAGTCAGGGCCGGTAAATGGCCGTGACCGGCAGAATGCCTCATAATCTGAATTATTTTCAAACATTTGATTACATGGGAAAAGTTTTGGTTATTGGTGCCGGCGGAGTCGGAACTGTCGTTGTTCATAAGATGGCCTCCTTGCCGGAAGTCTTCACGGAAATAATGCTTGCAAGCAGAACCAAGTCCAAATGCGATGCCATAGCAGCAAAAATAGGGAAGGGAGGGTCAGCACTGCTCAGATCGATGCTGATAATGTTCCTGAACTTGTAAAGCTTATAAGATCCTTCAATCCTGACATAGTTGTAAATGTTGCACTGCCCTACCAGGACCTGCATATAATGGATGCCTGTCTGGAGACAGGCGTTGCCTACCTCGATACTGCAAACTACGAGCCGCTGGAGGAGGCCAAGTATGAGTACAGCTGGCAATGGGCCTACAGGGAGAAATACAGGAAGGCAGGGATCACAGCTATTCTTGGCTGCGGATTCGATCCCGGGTGTAACTTCCATTTTCACCGCATATGCCGCGAAACATCATTTTGATGAACTGCAGTATCTCGATATTGTCGACTGCAATGCCGGTGATCATGGCAAGCCTTTTGCCACCAACTTCAATCCTGAAATAAATATCAGGGAGGTCACACAGAAGGGAAAATACTGGGAAAATGGCAAGTGGGTAACAACAAAGCCGCATGCAATACACAAGTCTTGAATTATCCTGAGATCGGACCCAAAGGAATCATATCTGATCTATCATGAAGAGCTTGAATCTCTTGTGAAGAATTTTCCGACACTCAAGAGAGCCAGATTCTGGATGACATTCGGACAGGAATATCTTACCCATCTGCGTGTTATTCAGAATATCGGAATGGCCGGAATCGAACCTATAATGTTTAAGGGACGGGAGATTATCCCCATACAGTTCCTTAAGGCCGTGCTGCCGGATCCCGGTGAGCTTGGAGAGAATTATACGGGACAAGACATCCATCGGATGCAGAATCAGCGGGCATCAAGGATGGAAAGGAAGGAACTACTATATTTACAATAACTGCAGTCATGAGGCTGCATATGCCGAAACCGGTACGCAGGGAGTCAGTTATACAACAGGAGTGCCGGCAGCAATTGGAGCTATGATGTATCTTTAAGGGATCTGGAAGAAACCGGGTGTGTTTAATGTGGAGGAATTTGATCCTGATCCTTTCATGGCTGAGCTGAACAGGCTGGGTCTTCCATGGGTGGAACTGCATGATGTCGATCTTGAATTATAAGCAATGTCTGTATAATTCACGCATGGCAATAAACTATAACATCCTTCCCTCGCTATGTTACTATAGACGAGGAGAGACTCCGGAAAAATCTCTCGACTGATAAAGAATGTTTCAGATGAATCGGGAGCCGAGATAATTCTTGCTTTCAAGGGTTTTGCAATGTGGGGCGTTTTTCCCGTTCTCAGGGAATATATTTCCGGAGCAGCCGCAAGTTCAGCCGATGAAGCTCGTCTCTGTTTTGAGGAGATGCATTCCCCTGCACATACATATTCTCCTGTATATAAGGAGAATGATTTTTTGCCGTCCTGGAGTTCAGTTCACATATGACATTTAATTCACTTAAACCAATACCATAAATTTCGGCCACTCGTGGCCGGATATCCGCGGCAAGATCTCTGCAGGATTAAGAATCAACCCTGAATTCTCCTGAAATAAGCCATGGATTGTATAATCCCTGTTCTCCAGGATCGAGGCTCGGGAATAGTTGCCGGAGAACTCTGAGGATGGATTGCCTGAGGGTATCGAAGGGTTTGCATTTTCATGTACTTTTTGAATCGGATTCCTATGCTCTTGAAAAGATCCTGGAGGTTGTCGATAAAAAATTCGGAAAGTTCTTTCCTCAGCTGAAATGGATCAATATGGGGGGAGGGCATCTGATCACGCGCAAAGGCTACGATATAGCGCACCTTATTAAAATCCTGAGAAGCTTCAGGGAAAAATCCGGGTCTGCATATAATTCTGGAACCAGGCAGTGCTTTTGCATGGGAAACCGGCGAGCTTGGTGGCCACTGTGGAAGATGTTGTTGAAAATCAGCGGGATTAAAACGGCAATACTGGATGTCTCCTTTACTGCTCATATGCCCGATTGCCTGGAGATGCCCTATAAGCCTGCCATTAAATGGCACAGACCCTGTGCCAGGAAAACCTGCCTTACAGGCTGGGAGGAAACTCATGCCTTTCGGGAGACTTCATGGGCGACTGGTCATTTGAAAGCCCCCCGCAGCCTGGCGACAGAATAGTTTTTCTCGATATGATCCACTATACAATGGTCAAGACAACGACCTTCAACGGAGTCCATCATCCTTCTATCGGAATGTGGACAAAAGGAGGCAATTTCAGGCTTATAAGGGAATTTGGCTACAGCGACTATAAAGGCAGATTGTCCTGATCCAGGTTTAAGTAGTCATTAATAGTTCAATTGGTAATTGACATAAATAGCGCAACGCTATACAATGACGAGATGAAGACGCATGATGAATTGAAAGGCGAAGCTGGCGGAGTGAAACATACGTCATCCACAATTCATCTCCTGTTAATTGTGATATCAGTTACAAGCATTTTGTCGGAAACGAGAACTGCATTTACTATTTTCGCAGCCACCTCTGCCGGATCCATGAATCCGCTCATATCCCTGTCCTGACTTCGGGATCTTCCAGAAGTCAGTTTTCATCCCTCCGGGATATACGGCAATAATATTTCGTTTTGTTCCTTTCAATTCTTCCTCAGGGCTTCGGTAAATCCTCTTGCACCGAATTTTGCTGCACAGTAGATTGTCTCCTGGGCTCTTCCTATATTGGCCGATGTTGACATAATGTTCACTATTGTCAGCTCTTCCTCCTTCGGATGTTATACGTGAAATTTCCGATGTCAGAAGTATCATTCCTTTCAGATTTGCTTCAAAAACAGTATCGACCATTTCTGATGTTGTGTTTCTGCATCAGCAAATAATCCCATACCGGCATTATTGAAGAGATATTCAACAGTCATACCGTTATCGGATATGATAATTTCTGGTTTTTCTCACATCCTCCTCCGTTCCGATATTGCAAATGACTGAATCGACTGAATTACGTTGCAGATGCTTCGTGAATCTGCCAGATGCCCTATCAAGCTCTTTCCCCGTTCGCGGCCCAATATTACCACATTTTGACTCTTTTTGACAAGGACGCCTGCAATTGCCAGCCCCAGGCCGCTTGCCCCGCCGCTTATTAAGAGATATTTTTTTCATCTTCTTCGGCCGATTAAAAATGTGGTTCTGCGGGAACGAAGAATCTCCTGTTAATTTCCCCTTTACCCGTTTAATAAAATACGATTATATCTGTAAAGTCTCTGAAATGCTCTTTAAATGTACCGAAAATGAAATCTTTTAATTTATGAAATTTACCTATTGTCGCCGGAATGAAATTTAATGCCGGCCTGTTCTCATCTTTTTTTGATAATACTTTCTCTTTTCATACTTTTGCGGCACAAATCCGGAAAATGTACAGGAAACTGTTTAAGACCTGGGCGCACCTCGCGCTGCTTGCAGCCAATATTATTTATGGGATCAACTACTCGGTTGCAAAAGCTGTTATGCCTGACCATATAAACCCCTGGCTCTCGTTTCACTGAGGAGTATCGCTGCAGCACTTCTCTTTCTGGATTACAGGTATTGTTTCTGCCACGGGAGAAAGTTAGCAGGAAAGATTTGCTGTACCTTTTGGCTGCTCTTTTTTCGGAGTTGTGATTAACCAGATTCTCTTTCCTCGCTGGACTTAATCTAACTTCTCCTGTCAATTCTTCAATCCTGATATCCACCAACCCCATTTTTGCCTTTGTCTTTGCTGCACTGATCCTTAAGGAAAACATAACCTTTTAAAGGGAAGCGGACTTGCAATCGGGCTATCCGGGGTATTATCCTAATTCTTGCAGAACGGAACCCCTGATATTGGCAGCTCCACTTTTATTGGAGATATTTATCACCCTTATCAATACGATCAGCTGGGCATTTTATACTGTCATTATTAAAAGGATGCTTGAAAGATATCATCCTGTTACAGTAATGAAATGGACCTTCACTATTCGGCATGCTTACCACTGTCCCTGACCGGATACAGCCAGTGGAGCACGATGGACTGGCCTGCTATCGCTTTAAGTGGACTGGGAATAGGATTTGTCGTTGTATTTGCCACTTACCTTGGTTACCTTCTCATTTCCTTCGGGCTGAGACGTCTTAGTCCGACGATAGTAAGCACATACACCTATATCAATCCTGTGATTGCCGCCTACCTGGCCACGCTGATGGGACAGGACCATATTGACTTTGTGATGGTTATCTCTGCTCTGCTTATCTTTGCAGGTGTATTCGTTGTCAGCAAGCAAAGAAACAATACCTGAAAACGGGTGCCTATGAAAGACCTGATATTTAGTATGCTGCTTTTCATCTCCGGTGCTTTTTCAGGGCCGCTGATTGTGAGCTCATATTCCGGAAATACTGATGTTCTTCACTATGAATTCAGCCTGTCGCTAAGCGATTCAACTGATCAAATTTACGGAAGGGCAGCATTGATATGAGGATTCCCAAAATGAGCGACTCAATAGTCTCGATCTTGTGGAATCGGCCCTGATGGCAGGGGAATGACTGTAAGCGGGGTCTCAGCCCGCGGAGACATGGTGAGATGGAAGCAGGCAAATGATGATCTAATACTGTATCCGGAAATACACTTGCAGGCATGATACTCTTGAGGTCAAGATCAGCTACCATGGGATCCCGGCAGACGGGCTGATAATTTCAAGAAATAAATATGGTGACAGGACTTTTTTCTCGGATCACTGGCCGGACAGGGCACATAATTATCTTCCCTGCATTGATAATCCTTACGATAAGGCGACTGTTGATTTTTAATCACGGCCCCTGACAGGTACAGTGTTGTGGCCAATGGCATGCTTATCGAGGAGTCGGACCTTGACCACAATATTAAACTTACCCATTGGAGGGAAACTGTTCCCCTTCCCCTTAAGGTTATGGCTTTCGGGGCTGCCAGATTTGCGGCCAGATATGAAGGGGAGCGCGACAATACCAGTCTGGTCGTGGGTCTTTCCCACAGAACAGGCTGGAGGGTTTCAATGACTATTCGGTTGCGCTTAAGCCTCTTGAGTTTTACAGCAGGCTGATAGGTGACTTTCCGTTTGAAAAGCTCGCGAATGTGCAGTCAAAAACAATTTTTGGGGGAATGGAAAATGCAGGGGCTATCTTTTATGCCGAAAATTCGGTTACAGGGCAGGGCAAAGCCGAAAGACTAATTGCTCATGAGATAGCCCATCAGTGGTTCGGGGATTGTGTGACAGAAGCTGACTGGCATCATATCTGGCTCAGTGAGGGTTTTGCCACATACCTGACATCCATGTATATTGAGTCAGTACAGGGAAAGGCCAGGCTTGCTTCTGATATGGCACGATCAAGAAGCTCGATCATCAGGGACTCGGAAAAAAATCCATGCCCGGTGATAGATACTACGATAACAAATCTTATGCAACTTCTGAGCGTTAATTCCTATCAGAAAGGCGCATGGGTACTTCATATGCTAAGATATGAAACAGGCGACGACGATTTTATTAAGGGACTGAGGCTGTTTTATGACGGTTTCAGGAATTCAAATGCACTCAGATCGGATTTTCAGGAAAGCGATGGAAGATGCAGCGGCAAGGACCTGAGTAACTTCTTTAAACAATGGCTAGAAGTAGCCGGAGAGCCTGAGCTTAAAGATATGGAACGTTAAAAACAAAAAGGAGGGGACACTGAAATCTTTATTGAACAGAAGCAGGAACATCTTTTCGTGTTCAGTCTCGAGCTGCGCATAAGCGGCAGCCATGGCGAGGGCACGAAAAAGTTGCCGTAAGAACAGGCTGACTAAAATTGTCGTTCATTCAACTGATGTAACCGGAGTTGTACCTGATCCGGATGTAAAGCTTCTGTTTAGGTCGGTTGACTGAATCCTTCAGGGCCGGAAAGCCGGCGGCAGGATAACTCCCCATTCAGCCCCTATGTGTTGATAACTCCTGATCCTATGAGTTCCTCACCGTCGTACCAGGCTGCAAACTGCCCGGGTGCTATTCCCCGCTGAAGGTCACTGAAAACTATGTATAATCCCCTGCTGCGGAAAAAAATCCTTGCCTTCTGCAGTGGCTGGCGGTATCTTATCCGTACCATGTAATCGCGGCTCTCATCCTCTTCCATTTCAAGATCGGGCCTTATCCAGTGAACCTCTCTGCGGTTTACGAATAACCCCTTCCTGTTGAGGCCCGCATGTGACTGGCCCTCTCCCGTGTAAACAATATTTTTCTCCACATCGGTCCCTATAACGAACAACGCTTCAGCGTGTCCTCCGATATTCATCCCTTTTCTCTGTCCAATAGTGAAGAAATGTGCACCATTATGCTCTCCGATCACCTTGCCCTGGGAGGGATCAAAATCAAATGCACCCGTCATCTCCCTGAGGCTATCTTCTGTAATACCGTTGATCGGGAAGTCCTGGCTATACGGGGGAAAGATGGTATCGTCCTCAATTTCAATTATATTGCCCCTGATTGCGCTGAGCTTCTGCTGGAGAAAGGTCGGAAGGTGGACCTTGCCTACAAAACAGATCCCCTGTGAGTCCTTACGGTGGGCTGTCGCCAGGCCAAGTCTTCCTGCCATCTCCCTGACCTCACCCTTTGTAAGCGCTCCAACCGGGAAAAGTGCATTTTTAAGCTGCTTCTGGCTCACCTGGCAGAGAAAATAACTCTGATCCTTGTTGCCATCAGTTCCGGCAAGAAGACTGTAAATCGTATTTTCACCCGTTCCTTTCTGTACCTTCCTGCAATAATGTCCGGTGGCCACAAAATCACCTCCAAGCTTCCCTGCCTCCGTCGCAAAAGAATCGAATTTTATCTCCCTGTTGCACAGCACATCAGGATTTGGCGTTCGTCCCTTTTCATATTCGGCGAACATGTAATCCACAACCCTTTTCCTGTAAGGTTCGCTGAGGTCCACCTGGTGGAATGGGATACTGAGCTTTTTTGCCACCATTTCGGCAAACATAAGGTCATCTTCCCAGTGGCAGTCACTCTGCAGAAGCCCCGTAGTGTCATGCCAGTTCTTCATGAACAGTGCTGTCACATCATAGCCCTGTTCCTTCAGGAGCCATGCTGCAACACTGGAGTCGACACCTCCTGACAGTCCCACTACAGCTCTTTTTTTCATGGTGCAAAGATAAGAAAAGTTGCTTTGCCGATTCACTGTTGCCGTCGCTTGCTGACTTGTGCCTGCATCTGATCTGACAGGTAATTTATTGCAGGTACCATTTGCAGGCCGTGGGTTTTAACGGATGATTGCCAGTGTCCCGGGTAAAGCTATGAGCCATGATTCAAAAATATCATTCATCTGAAAAGAGTGCTCCGTAAAAAGAGGTACCTTTGCCGGATCATGGGAGCAGGCACTTTAACAATATTCAGCGCTTCAGCCGGATCGGGCAAAACCTATACCCTTACTGAAATCTATCTCGAAAGCCTTTTCAGGTCGAGATTCAGTTACAGAAAGATACTCGCTGTGACCTTTACAAATAAAGCCACAGCAGAAATGAAATCGAGGATCCTCGATAATCTGTACCGGCTTGCAACCGGAGGTGGCTCGGATTACCTCGGTTTTTTAATGGAAAAGACAGGCAAAAGTGAAAAATGGATCAGGGAGGAAGCGGGAATGATCCTTAATGCGATCCTGAACGATTTTTCGAGATTCTCAGTTTCAACGATCGACAGTTTCTTTCAGAGGATACTGCGGTCCTTCACCAGGGATGCCGGTCTTCATTCAGGCTTTAATATTGAGCTTGATCACACAGAAATATTGTCTGCAGCAGTTGATGAGACCCTCGGATCAGCCGTTGCAGGCACCCAGCTCAATAAATGGCTGAGCATGTATGCCAGGACAAACATCGAGGAGGACAGGAACTGGAACCTGAGAAAGGGGATCATTCAGTTATCGGAGGAGCTGTTCAGGGAAAAATTCAAGATCTTGTCGGCCGGAGAACATGCAAAGCTTGAGGACAAGGAGTTGCTTCTTGCATATATCGACAAATTGAGGGCAGTTTCATTTTCGTTCGGGAAAAAACTTATCGGTTTCGGGCAGCAGGCAGGGAATCTGTTCTCGCAGCATGAGCTTACTGACGATATGTTCTACAGGAAGGGGCAGGGTGTACCGGGTTTTATCCGGAGCCTGGCTGCAGGTATAATAAAGGATCCGAACAGTTACGTGAGGGAAGTTGAAAAGTCAGAACCGAGGTGGTCGACGGGTGCGATGGCCCCTCCCCTCAGGAGCGCACTTTACAATGGACTTGAGAAAGTGATCCTGGATGCACTGCATTTCTACGACGGGCACATAAAGGATTACCTGACTGCAAATTCGATCCTTTCGAATATTTATGCGCTGGGTATCTTATCGGATGTACTGTACAATATACACCTTATTACAACAGAGGAGAACAGCTTCCTTCTTTCAGACGCAGGAGAGGTCCTGAACCGGATAACAGCTGCTGACCAGTCAGGCTTCATCTTTGAGAAGGCAGGAAACCAGTATGAAAATTTCATGATCGACGAATTCCAGGATACATCGATAATTCAGTGGAATAACCTGGGCCCTCTCATCGACAACAGCATGGCTCAGGGTTATGATAATCTCGTTGTTGGCGACATAAAGCAGTCGATCTACAGATGGAGAAACAGCGACTGGAGAATTCTCGGAAGCTATCTCAACAGCAGGATCGACAATGAGAGGTATATAAGCAAACCGCTTACCCGGAACTGGAGAAGCCTATCCAATATTGTGACTTTCAATAATTCGCTGTTCAGTGTGATCCCTGCTCAGATTGACAGGATATTCGAGGGTGAGGGTGACCAGATCAGCTTCAGGACTATCTATTCCGAGGCGGTGCAGTCGTACAGGACGGAGAAAGCCGGAGGTTATGTGCGGATTGAATTTCTGGAAAGTGACGGGGAACAGAACTGGAAGGATTCGGTCCTGAACAGATTGCCGGAGGTGGTTGAATTATTACAATCTAAAGGATATGATGCATCTGATATCGGAATAATCGTCAGGGATGGAAGGGAAGGGGCAAGTGTTCTGCAGAGATTCATTGATTACAGCTCTGAATGCTCCGATGAGAAAAGGTGTAAATATAATTTTAATGTTGTATCAAGTGATTCGCTGCTTCTTTCAAATTCCCCTGCCGTAAATTTCATTATTGCCGTGCTCTCGGTTGTCTGCGCTCCTGAAGATCTTATAAGCAGGGCTCTGATGCTCAGGTATTTTCTTCTTTCTGAGGGATTTGAAGATCCCGGGAATGTATCTCTTGAAAGTGAAAATCTGTTGCTGACCTCCGGGAAATACTTCCCTGTGGGGTATGAAGCTTTCATTGAGGGTTTGACGCAGTTGCCACTGTTCGAAGCAACTGAGAGCATTATCGGGTTCTTCGGTCTTGGGGAGAATCTGACAAATGTTCCGTATCTGAACACTTTCCAGGATTATGTTGTGAATTTTACCGGGAGCAAGGCGGGAGATGTGAGATCCTTTCTGGACTGGTGGCAGGCTACCGGCTCTCGGAAATCAGTTGTATTGCCGGGCAATCAGAATGCCATGCGTATCCTCACCATTCATAAATCAAAGGGTCTTGAATTCAGGGTGGTCATACTTCCGTTCCTTTCATGGAATCTTGATCATATGCCAATGAAGCAGCCTTTCCTGTGGGTAAAGCCTGAAACAGAACCTTTCAATGATCTCGGGATCGTCCCTGTCAGGTACAGTTCCGAATTGTCAAAGACCTGGTTTGCAGGAGAGTATTCTGATGAAAAGCATTCTGCTTATGTTGATAATATTAACCTTTTATATGTTGCATTTACAAGGGCACGCGAGGTCATCTATGGCTTTTCAGCCGATAATGCAAAGCCTGCGGGCTCTATAGCCTCGGTTCTGAAGAATGCATTGCTCCAGGAGACTCAGGAGACAGGAGAAGCATGTTTCGATCTGAGCAGGTTTTATAATAGTGATGAGAAAATATTTGAATATGGCACGATTCCTGAAAAGATCAGGGAAATGAGAAGGGAGGCAGGCATGGTATCTGAAAAATATGTCGTGAGCAGGGCGATGGATTCGCTCAGGCTTAAGCTACATGGGGAGAACTATTTTTCCTCGTCTGAGATCAGAATGAGGGAGAGGATTAATTATGGCAAGCTCATGCATGAAATCTTTGAAGGGATAAGAACCCCGGCAGATATTGAAAGGGCTGTCAGAAAAATGGTTCTGGAAGGGAAGGTTTCGGAAGCAGACTCTGAGGACCTCCATAAGCGGATTGGGAGCCTGCTTTCCTCACCGGGGGTGGCCTCGTGGTTTGAGCCGGGGGCTGAAATTCTGACCGAGACAGGTATACTGATGCCGTCGGGACATACGAGGCGTCCCGACAGGGTTATAATCAGGGATGGCAGGGTAACCATAGTCGATTTCAAGTTCGGGGATGAGTCGCCGGCTTACCTGGATCAGATCAGTCAGTACCGCAGGCTGATGAAGGAGATGGGCTATAGTGTGACTGAGGCCTGTATATGGTATGTGGATAAAAATAAAATTGTATCTGCCTGAATGTCTGTTGAAAATAAAGTAAAAAGAATTTATCCCTGGGGAGACGGGCGACGCTTCAATGCCTATTCCGGCTATTTCAGGAAAATATATGGCGCCCGCGTGCAGAAGGTATCCATAGATGCCGGCTTCACATGTCCCAACCGTGATGGCACAAAGGGCACGGGGGGTTGCACCTATTGCAATAATGACGCTTTCAATCCTTCCTACTGTCAGCCCGGCAAGAGCATCAGCATGCAGATAGAGGAGGGGATCAGCTTTCACAGGTGGAGGTACAGGGAGGCGCGTATCGTATCTTGCATATTTTCAGGCATATTCAAATACATATGCTCCTCTGGAGAAACTGAGAAAGCTATACGGTGAGGCGCTGAGCTATCCGGGAGTGATAGGGCTTATTATAGGTACCCGGCCCGACTGTATCGATAATGAAAAGCTGGACCTTCTGGCAAAACTGGCTGAAAAGTGCTATGTGGCAGTTGAATACGGGATAGAGTCCTGCTATGATAAAACCCTCCTCCGGATCAACAGGGGGCATACATTCGGTGATGCTGTGTCAGCACTTGAAAGAACCGCCGCGGCAGGGATAAACACAGGCGCTCATTTCATACTTGGACTACCGGGTGAGACGAGGCAGGAGATGCTTGAGCAGGTAAAGATCATCTCTGCACTTCCTCTCAATACAGTAAAGTTTCATCAGCTTCAGATAATCAGGGGTACAGGGATGGAAAAGGAATTCAATGATAATCCTTCGGATTTTGAACTTTTTACATGGGAGGAGTACCTCGATTTCATAGTTGAGTTTATTGAAAGGCTGAATCCGGCAATTGTTGTTGAGCGCTTTACCGGTGAAGCCCCGCCACGTTTCCTTACCGGGAAGGGATGGGGAAAGAAGCGGGCGGATCAGATAGTAAATCTTATAGAGAATCGTCTCGGGGAACTGGATACCTGGCAGGGAAGGCTCTATAGCTGACGAATCTCACTCGTTATCCTGCAGCAGCCAGTCTGGTGAATTTGCGTCGGTCCATAATTTTTGTCGTTAAAATGTAATATAATTAAGGAATGGTTTGTGATCCGCGTATATGTAACTTCTCAAGATGCCTCTCATCTGCCCTGTGGCTGGGTGGAAATATCCGGAACACCTGCCAGGCTTACAATCAGCTTAAGACATGTACCCTTTTTTATCCTGACAGGGAATCCCTCCCTCAGCTCTTTTCCTGATACCACCTGCACTTTTGGATCATTTTCTCCTCTTATGACATAGCTTTTATCATTATCCACAGTAAAATACTCGGGGAACTGGTTGATCCTGGGCCAGTCCACAGGCATATGCATATATTCCCAGTGCCTCTTCACATCAAATTTTACCCTGCCTTCCCAATCATTTTCTGAAGAAATTGAAAGGTACAAAAGGCTGTCTTCCCGCACGGCACCGATCGACAGATCCCTGCGCCACGGATCAAGGCTGGTCCCCTGAGTTTTCCAAAGGCAATACATTATAGTGGTCCTGGCAAAGTTGCCATCCCCATGCCAGCCCTCGATTATACCCGATGGCTTCTGTTTGTTCCACATCACCCTTATCTCGCTGTCTATCCATTTTTCTGCAGTGGGTACTTCTTCACGGGCGCACAGGTTGAGCGCTCCTTCTATGGCGTCGGCATATCCGTCAGAGCTTTGGCCCTCCCATGGGAAATTGCGATATTTTTCGTTCAGGGATGAGAGCGCCTTTACGACGGGTTCCCTGTACCTTTCCACTGAATCAAGAAGCCATACGGTATAGTAGCCGTTCAGGGTATACCCGAAATTGTCGGCTATTGCTCCATCAACAGGTATGCCTTTGACCGGATCAATTGAATTGTAGAACAGCCCGTCCCTGTTCCTGCCAGTTTCAAGAATACGGTCGAGCATTTCGTAAAGAGGCTCCCTGTAGGCCAGCTTCCTGGCAGGATCAGCATACGATACCGCGGCATACAACTCACAAAGGCCTGATACTATCTCACAACCGTGGTCGCGCAATCTCAGTATTTTAAAGTTCCGGGTCGGATGATTTGTTCCGAGAAGATAGTAATCGCCGAGCTTTACCGCTTCATCAAGGTACCTTTTGTCACCTGTAATCCAGTAAATTCTTGAGAGAGCCTGAAGCATGTCTCCGTTAACTTCCGGGTCGTCGGAAATTATGTTTCCAAAGGGTGTTTTTACAGTGGCATGCTTCAGGATATCATTTGTTATTGAGATCATGCGGTCCGACCATGGACTCTGCCCAAGCCATTCGGTCAGCGGAATAAGTCCATCCTTGACATATTCAGCCGAGCCGAAAATTATATCGGGCAGAATTATGCTCTTTTTAAGGAATCCTTTTTTTGAAAACGACCATGTATCCGGCAATGCGCCCAGCCTTGAAGTAAGTTTTATTTCAGTTTTCAGCATATCCGTCATTTTTCCCCTGAACAGCTCCTTGTCGAGCAGGGCGGAGGTAAGGACCATAAAAGGATAATTATCGGCAGCACAGTCTTTTGCATTCCATATATCCTTATCGGACCTTATAAGGATATTGCGGGGAATCAGTCCGGTTACCGGGTCTGCAAGCTCAAGCCAGCCATGCACAAAATCGAGGCACCTGTTAAAGCCCTCGCCAGCGAGCTTTCCGTTTATCCCGGCGCTGTCGAATTTGAGCTGTGTCTCATCTGAGGAGAAATTGTCACCTTCGGCACATCCGGCCAATATCAGCATGAGAGACAGGTGAATAATTGTGATTGCAGTTTTCATTGGCTCGGAAATTTCAGACTTTAAACAAA
The DNA here is from genome assembly GCA_963756885.1 of uncultured Bacteroidales bacterium. Lineage (GTDB taxonomy): Bacteria > Bacteroidota > Bacteroidia > Bacteroidales > VadinHA17 > LD21. The sequence continues at coordinate 136,859 of CAVWPG010000014.1, read as the reverse complement.
TATAATCACTTTACCGGCCTAAGGCGTCTGCTCTTTGACTAAATTTGATGTTTGAACAAGATTAACCCGGGCCGGATAATTTATGAGAAACTGGGGCTGTTTACCTCAGCCTGAAGCCTCAGGCCATTAACCTGCAGCATGGAATATTTCCTTGAAAATATAGCCCGTTCGCTTTACTCCGAATTCGGCAATTCGCTTAACCGTCATTGTCTTGTATTTCCGAATCGCAGGGCTGGTCTTTATTTCATGAAATACCTGTCGGCGGGGATAACCGGGCCGGTATGGGCACCTGCCATCAATACTGTTAATGATCTGTTCATTAAAGCCTCCCCCCTCCAGGTAGCCTCCGGGGAGCTGCTCCTTTTCGAGCTCTACAGGGTTTACAGAAAATTAAGGAAGAGCGCTGAGAGCTTTGATGATTTTTATTTCTGGGGCGATATGCTTCTGGATGATTTTGACGATGTTGACAAGTATCTTGTTACAGCCAGTCAGCTTTTTCGCAATGTGCTTGATTATAAGAATATCGATCAGCAATTCAGGGAGCTTACCGAAGAACAGGTGGCTGTAATAAGGCAATTCTGGATCAATTTTGACCCTGGGAAGCCGACACGGGAAAAATCAGGCTTTACAGATATCTGGACGATCCTGGTTGATCTTTATACTGGTTTTCGCGATTCGCTGCGTCAGCAGAATATGGCATATGAGGGGATGATTTTCAGGGATCTTGCTGAAAATAAAGATGACGGGTTTTACAAGTCTCCTGACTTTGATATGTACCATTTTATCGGGTTCAATGCCCTGAACGAATGTGAAAAGGTTGTGATGCAAAGGATCCGCAGTGGCGGAAAAGCCAGGTTCTACTGGGATTATGACAATTCATACATAAGGGGCGACAGGCTGAATTCAGCCGGATATTTCATGCGTGAGAACCTGAAGATCTTCGGCAACGATATGCCCCGTGACTGGAATTACGATACGCATCTTTCTTCAGCCAGCGGTTCCATAATGCGCCGTGTGATTGAAACATCATCGGATGTGGCCCAGGTGAAGCTTATCCCTGGCCTTATTGCACGGATCCCCGGTCTTTCTGCTGAGACTGCCCATCATACTGCTGTTGTGCTCGCCGATGAAAATCTGATAATGCCTGTGCTTACAAGCCTGCCGGAGAATTCCGGGGACATCAATATTACGATGGGGTATCCGCTGAAGCATAGCCAGGTATATGCACTGATCAGGCATCTTATTGAACTGCAGCGAAAAGCATCAGTTTCCGGGGGTATTGTCCGTTTTGGATTCGAAGAGGTCACAAGCATACTCAGACATCCCTTAATGGCGGAGTTATTGAAAGACAATCAGGGTATAGCTGACATGATTGCAGGTTCAAATATTGTATGGATCACAAAGGATCTGTTTGCAGGCTCTCCAATCCTCTCCAGGTTTTTCTCGCATCCTGACTCTGCCAGATCTCTTGCGGCTTACTTCAAAACAGTTATTGCCCTGGTGGCGGAGATAAACGAAAAGGATGAAGATGACCAGGGTGGCAGGGATATTTCACAAAATATCCGGAATGAATTCATTTACAGGGTAGTATTATCCCTGAACCGGCTAGAAACACTAGTAAACAGTGCGGATATTGCTTTTTCGGCCGAGACCTACATGCGCATCCTGGATAAGCTTCTGAAAATGCAATCGGTTCCGTTTTCGGGTGAGCCGCTCTCAGGTATCCAGATCATGGGAATCCTCGAGACCAGGGCCCTCGATTTCAGTAATCTCATAATACTATCGGTGAATGAAGGTGTCCTGCCATCCATTTCATCAGCTTCATCATTCATCCCCTTCAGTCTCAGGGAGGCTTTCGGCCTGCCATCCATGAATCACAGGGAGTCCGTTTATGCCTATCACTTCTACCGCCTGCTGCACCGGGCTGCAAATGTCACTTTCCTATATAATTCAAATGCAGAAGGATTGAGAAACGGCGAGATGAGCAGGTTTCTGCTGCAGATGAAATATGACCCCTTGCTTAAACCTGAATTTCTTGACCTTGGATTTGAAATAAAATCACGGGGATTGATAAGCGAAGTGACCGAAAGAACTGAAGAGCATGCAAGGATGCTCAGAAGGCGCTTCCTTGACAGCAGCAGAAAGAGGGTGCTGTCGCCGACGGCGATCAATACATGGCTGAACTGCAGGATGAAATTCTATTACAGGTATGTTAACGGACTGAAGGAACCTGAGGTCGTATCAAGGGATATCGATCCGGCCATGCTGGGTGAGATCCTCCATGATGTGATGAGGACTCTCTACAGCAGCTCCGTGAACAGGATAATCACTGAGGAGGCGATCGACCGGCTGATGAATGACAGTGAGCTGCTTGGCGATACGATTGTAAAAAGCATTAACAGTAAATTCAGCAGCGACACGGAGCGGAAGGTTGAAGGCAATGAACTGATCATACGTGATGTCCTGATGGCTTACGTGATGAAGATCCTCGCAACTGACAGGTCAGCCGCCCCCTTTACAATTATAGCTCTCGAATCGGATATCAGCTTTGAGGCAGGAATCTCTTCAGGGACAACTGATATTGCTTTGCTTACGGGTGGAAAGGCCGACCGTATCGATATGGCGGGAGGAGTTGTAAGAGTCGTGGACTATAAGACAGGTACCGTGGCAGAGAGGATAAGCTCTATCGGGGAGCTTTTTGCTGACGACAGGAAAAAAGACCCTGATGCGTGGCTCCAGACCTTGCTCTATTGCGAAGCATACCTTAGAAATAATCCGGGCGCCATAATGAGACCAGCTGTTTACAGTATCAGAAAAATGACCGGATCTCCTGACGGAGACAGGCTCAGGATCAGATCCGACAGCAGGAATGATATCGTGGTTGATGATTATGAATCTGTAAGAGAAGAATTTAACAAAAACCTGAAAAAGGTGATCGGAGATATTTTTAACGACAATGAACCCTTCAGGATGACAACTGACATACGGGGCAAATGTTCATACTGCCCCTACAGGGGCTTATGCCTGAGATAACCGGAATGAGGGCTTGCCGGGCTGTTTTTTTGTAACCTGGCTTTAATTAACATAGTCTTATGGTAAGGGGCTATTCGAATTACATTGTTGAGATCAGTCAGGAGAAATTTATATCTCATGATGTCGTACTTTACAGTAGCCTTTGTACGGAAGATTCTTCGCTGAGCCTACTTCTCCATTTCGCGCTGAAGCGCCGCCATCCTTATCGCAGTTATAGCCGCTTCATCACCCTTGTTGCCATGAATGCCCCCGGCCCTGTCGGCTGCCTGCTGATATGTAGTGGTTGTGAGTACTCCAAAAATAAACGGAAGATTGTATTCCATGTTCAGATGTGTAATGCCCTGTGTTACACCCTGGCATATGTAGTCAAAATGAGGAGTTTCGCCCTGAATAACACAACCCAGGCATATTACGGCGTCCACATCATCGTATTCTGCAAGGAACTGTGCCCCGAGCGTGAGCTCGAAACTGCCGGGAACATGCTTGATTATTATATTTTCACCTGTCGCTCCATGCCTGCCTAGTGTGTCTACGGCTCCCTTCAGCAGTGCTCCCGTAATCTCTGAATTCCAGTCGGACACAACAATGCCGAAACGCATTTCTCCTGCATCCGGGATGACGCCCGGATCATAAGATGAAAGATTTGCTGTCCCCATGAAGCACTATTTTATAAGGAGCTTTACCCGGGCTATATATTTGTTTATTGTGGTACCCTCATTGCTTTCGGGGTACTCACTTTCTATCCTCTCATACAGTTTCAGGGCGTCAGGGAATTTGCCGTTAAGCTCATAAAGTTCTGCAGCTTTCATCAGGAACAATGGGGTATTGAACGAGTTGTGCGCATAGTCGGCAGCCTCAATGTATTTCGAAATCCCTTTTTCGGTATCACCAAGCTCCACAAATGCGTCGCCTGTTGCCCCGATTGACAGGGAGCCTATCACCTTGTCTTTTTTTGAATATTTGCCCAGATAGTCGATGGCATCCTGGTACTGGCCCAGGTGAAGATAACAGATCCCGGCGCTGTAAAGTGCAAGATTGCCCGCTTTTGTAAGCTTGTAGCTTTTTGCTATATCAAGAAATCCAAGGTAATTGCCGTCACCATTCAGGGCAAGCCTGAGGGAATCCATCTCTAGGTATCTTTCTGCCTGGTACATCTGCGACTGGGCTTCATCATTTCTCTTGTTCAGATAGAGCTTCCCGAGCCAGCCCAGACCGATCACGGCAATCACGACTGCCAGCCCGGTCAGAAGGGTCTTGTAATTCTCCTCCAGATACTGCTCTGTTCTGGTAAGTGTCTCCTCTACATTTGAAATAGTCTGTGGATTTGCATCCTTTTTGTTCTTAGCCATACTGGTATTTAGAGTTAAACTTCAAATTTTTCCACCGCAAAAGTAATTTTTTTCAACTAATTTTAAAACAATTATTTAATGAATATCGGCCCCTTTGCGAAATAATTGGATGATTGCGGCTATATGATTGACAGATATATAAATATGTGATCAGTGGGAAGCTGCCTGCGGCTAACGGCAGCATCCCTGGGGAATTTTGGTTTGAGGCTGAATTTAACTTTTTCTACCTTTGGACAAATGAATGTCACAGGCTTTGCCCCTTAGGGATTTTTAAACAGGAAGATTTATTTTTACCATTTATTCTCTTTTTAATGCATCTGAAGAATCTCACATTAACTAATTTCAAGAATTATGAATCGGGCACAATGGAGTTCTCGCCCAAAATAAACTGTTTTGTAGGAAATAACGGAGTTGGCAAGACAAACATCCTGGATGCGATCCATTATCTGTCGCTCACAAAAAGCTTTTTTAACACAATTGACAGCATAAGCATCAGGCATGGCGAGGATTATTTTATTGTACAGGGAACATTTGAGAGAGGGGAGAGGATGATAATATTTACTGTGCCTTTCAGAAGCAGAAGCAGAAGCTGTTGAAAAGAAACGGGAAGGAGTATCAGAAGCTTTCCGATCATATAGGCAGATATCCGGTTGTGATGATCTCTCCGGCCGACAGTGCACTGATTACTGAGGGAAGTGAAGACAGGAGGAAATTTCTGAATAAAATCATAAGTCAGTACAGCGCCGAATATCTTGATTCGGTACTCCGCTACAGCAAGGCTTGCAACAGACGGAATAAGCTTCTGAAGGATTTCAGTGCCTCGGGCAGATTTGACCCGGAGATGCTTTCTGTATGGGATTCTCAGCTTGTGCGATATGGCGAATTTATTTTCAATGAAAGGCAGATCCTTGTCGATGAGCTTATTCCTGTGTTCCAGGAGTATTATGAGCTGATCTCCAACGGAAAGGAGGATGTTAGGCTTGCAGTACAGATCTCACCTTTCCGATGCAGGCTTTTCGCCGAGGCTCTCATCAATTCTGCAGGCAAGGACAGGTTTCTTGAGTATACAACAATTGGGATACATAAGGACGACCTTATTCTCGGGATGAATGGATTTCCTGTTAAGTTGCTTGGGTCACAGGGTCAGCAAAAATCCTACCTTGTAGCCCTGAAGCTCGCAAAATTCGATTACATTAAAAGGAAGGCAGGGTTCCCTCCGATACTGCTGCTTGATGATATTTTTGATAAATTTGATGCCGAAAGGGTTGAGCAGATCATCAGGCTTGTAGGCAACGGCAGATGTTCGGCCAGATCTTTATTACTGATACTCACGGAGCACGCCTTCACGATATCCTGCATTCGCATAATGTCGATTTCAAGCTTTTCGGGATTTCCGGTAACAGGGTGGAGGAGTATGCACAGAATGAACCAGGTGTAAAATGAGAAGGAGCAAGACCATATCGATCGCAGAAGCCATTAACGATTACATCAGGGAGATGAATATCGGTGGAAAGCTGAGCGAGGCCGGAGTTGTAAATTCCTGGGAAGAAATTGTTGGAAAGGCAATCAGTTCGCGTACAACAAAAATCTATATAAAGGACCATATCCTTTATGTTCATCTAAATTCCTCGGTTGTAAGGAATGAGCTGCTCATGCTGAGGGAAGCTCTTAGGGAAAAGATCAATCAGAAAGCTGGCAGCGAGGTGATCAAGGAAATTATCCTCAGGTGAATTCCTGTCCGCCATCAGCTGATCAGGTACCGTCCTGCCTCGATATGAATTGTTCTCTTCAGGTTTTTGAGAGATATGAAATGATACTCCTTTCCTGAAAAGCTGAGATTTACCTTGTGCCTGTCGACCACGATAGACACAGATGACGAATTATCATTATGAATCAGGAAGTCGGCCATAAGAATGAGCTTTCTCTATGCCATCACCCCGTTCAAAATTCCATACCTCATCAGGCAATGCGAGCCTCTGGCCGTCATAAATTGAACTTTCCGGGAAAGAATTCAGTACCGAGAAGACCTCGCCGGCCTCCTTACCCTCAAGCTCAGTGAAACAGACCGGATTCCGTTCCATTGATGCCTTTATGAACGGCAGCCAGTCAATCCGGTCCATCTGCCTGTAGATGTACAGGGCAAGCTGCGATAATTCAGATTGATCGCTGCTGTCGAAAACCTTCTGCATTATATCATTCCGGCTGTCATGGGTAGTCATATTGGGCATGAAAGTCTTAATGTAATCCTTATCCGGATCGGGTAATCCGGGGTTCGGTGAAGATAAATTCCCCGAGATCCCTGAACATTGCATTTATTGTCATTTCATCAGGGGCGGATGACAGACCCAGGAATTCCTTCCTTATCTCATCCATTGTCTTTCCGTCACGATTTCTGAGTAATGCCTCTACCTCATTGAGCATCATCTTCCCCTGGACAGGACTCAGGTGAAATTCGTCACCTTCGATCTCGCTTACAAGCAGCTCCCTTGTTTCCGCCGAAACATTGAATTTGCTCGAATGCTCATACTCGTACATTTTCTCGACTCCGATATACCTGTTTTTGCCTGCACAGTCACAGCAGTACTGGAAAAGGCTTTTGTATTTGGATTTGAATCTGAGAAAATTAACAAAGACCAGACTCGTCAGGTCGGTTGCAAGGAATTCCCTGAGCCTGTCGGTAAAAAGGCCATATGCCTTCGGATCGATTGTAGCCTCACGGTAAAGCGTATGAATATAGCCGGAGATATGTGATACGATGGTTACCTTTTCGTTTTCAAGGGCTCTCCTGGCCTTTTCAGAAAGAGCCGTACCATTGAACCACATATTCTTTGTAACAATTCTCCTGTTATTTGTCAAAAGCCCCTCCTTCTCGATTATGAAGTTCTGGGAATGCAGTGGGGTGGCGATAAGAAAGATCTTCTCAAGCGGGATCCTTCCCACAACAAACATGGCAGCAGCATAAAGAGCCGAAAGGGACACACATTCCCCTGCCCCGGTGGTAAAGATATCCTTGTACCTGAAAGCCGTCATGGCCTCTATTGTCTCTGTCTTCCAGTAGGGAATTATATCGGAGTTGAATTTATCGAGACCAAAATGCTTGCGGATATCGATATCAAAATAATACTTGTCACCCTCGTAGCCAAAAAGAGCATTTGACTGTTTCAGCATCTCCATCTCGAAAAAATCGCTGAACCGGTCCATTTCGGCCTGTTTTGTAGTGAGGCCCCATGTTGAAAGGTCAAGATTGAAAACGTAATTCTGGATTATAAACTGTTTGATCCTGTTTGCCTTGTTGTTAAAGCTCTTTTTTCCAATGTCCCTGAACCATGGATCCTCCCTCCATGCCCACAGGATGGGGGACATAATATCTGCCAGTACCAGCGGGAAAAACAGTTCAGGGAAGATAAAAATCTCCATGTCTGAAAGGGTAAATGCAGATGAAAATTTTTCGAGGGTTCTTTTATCCGAGAAATCTTTATTGAAAGATGAGTTCATATAAATCCAAAAATTCTACATTGCTAGTAACACCAAACAGTATTTAATGTTTAGCAGGGCAATGATTCCGGGCAGTCTTAAAGCGGCTGCCTTCCGAGGGTCCTGTTCCTTAGTTAAAACCTGTCAGTGGCAGGGAAGAAAAAGGCTGCTTCCCTTATTGCATTTTCATCGCTGTCTGAACCGTGCACGGCATTCATCTGAACTGAAACTGCAAAGATTTTCTTATTGTCCCCGGCTCTGCCTTTACAGGGTCAGTTGCACCAATGAGCTGTCTGAATGCATTCTACTGCATTTCCATGCTTCAGTACCATCACTACGACAGGACCGGATGTCATAAATTCCACGAGGCTTTCAAAGAATGGTTTTCCCCTGTGGACTTCATAAAAAGATTCTGCCTGGGCAGTGGTCATCCTGACCATCCTCAGGGCAGATATTTCAAATCCGCTTTCATTTATCATGGAAAGTATCGGTCCGGTTTTTCCCGTCCTTACCGCATTTGGCTTAATTATTGAAAATGTGATGTCCCCTGGCATAAATGCTATATTTAGTTATTAAACAACAGAACCGACCTTCAGGAATATTTCCTACCTTTACAAACCTTAAAAAAACTGACGCAAAAGTGGCTGATTTATCCAAATATACAAAGGAATTATCAAATCTTTTCTCAACATCGGGCAATATACTTCTGATTTCGCATATCAATCCCGATGGCGATGCTGTAGGCTCCCAGCTTGCATTGTATCATTACCTTAAAGCGGGTGGAAGGAATGTGGGCATGATGACTCCAAATCACCTTCAGGAATTTTTGAAATGGATGACATGCTCCGAGCTGATCGAGGTTTATATCAGGGACAGGAAAAGATGCAGGAAACTCATTGAGGCAGCAGATCTGATAATCCTCCTCGATTTCAACCATTCGAACAGGCTTGGCGAGGCTGAAGACGATGTAAAGGCATCATCGGCAAAAAAGGTCCTCATCGACCATCATCTCGATCCTGAGGATTTTACCGATCTTGCTATCTCAGATTCAACCAAATGTTCGACCTCCGAACTGGTGCATGAACTTGTGTGCGCCATTAACGGGGATGAGACTTTTATGAGCAAACCCTACTCTGAGGCTTTGTATGTCGGCATAGTTACAGATACCGGCAATTTTGAGTACGGGTCTTATTCATCCAGGACATTCAGGATTGTGGCTGATCTCCTGGAGACAGGGCTGGATAAGGACCGGATAATTGACAGGATCTACAATAATTTCTCCTCTGACAGGCTTAAGCTTCAGGGTTTCACATTGAATAAGAGGATGGTTGTGATGCCTGAACTCAAGACTGCATACCTCTACCTTACAAGGGAAGATCTGAAGGAGTATAATCATATCAAGGGCGATACTGAAGGATTTGTGAATATGCCCCTTATCCATAAAGGGTATATATTTTTCAGCCATGTTCATCGAGAAGGATGGTTTCATCAAGCTCTCCTTCCGCTCAAAGGGGCAATTTCCCTCCAATGAGTTTGCCTCACTCTATTTTTCAGGGGGAGGCCATCTGAACGCATCAGGCGGGGAGTACCGCGACTCACTTGAAAATACTATCAAATTTTTCCTTAAAGTGCTGAAGGAAAATACTGGAGGTTCGGAAACAACGAATAAACCATATGAGAGCCAGCCTGATACTGCTATTGCTTATTCCACTGGCTTCCCTGCCGTCATGCAGGCATCAGTCCGGAAAAACCCGTGCTGCCGTGCCGTCCGGGTACAGGCGAGATGGCCGACCTTAACAGCTATATGGTAAAAAAAGACAGGGAGAGGATTCAGAACTATATTGGGAGAAAGAATCTGAATATGACCGAAACCAAAACCGGCTTATGGTATCAGATCATGAGGGAGGGGCAGGGAGACACATTAAGGGAAAACAACAGGATAATTATGGATTATGATTGTTCCCTTCTTGACGGCACAGAGTGCTATTCATCAGATAATCAGGGGCCAAAAGAGGTTGTCCTCGGACACAGCGATATAGAAGCCGGACTGAACGAGGGTTTGAGACTACTCAGATCCGGATCAGAAGCCATATTTATTATTCCCCCTTTTCTTGGCTATGGACTGCTTGGTGACCGCAAAGTAATACCGCCCAGGGCAGTACTTGTTTACAAGGTTTGGGTGAGATTGAAATAGGAGACCTCCCTGATCCGGCAGGCCTGTTTCCCGGCAGACAGGCTCTCAAGGGACATTGGTTGATAACAGAAGCAAAGATTTATATCTTTGGAACAATTTTTGAGCAAAAAAATAAGTTCTTACTAAACCTAAAATAGAAAATAGATGATCAGAAAAAATTTCGGTGTAATTGTTTCATTGCTGGCGGTTGTATTTGGCTATCTCTGCAGTATCCTGCGATCCGTCAACAAAACTGAGGAAGCAGGAGAATGAAGAGATCCAGAATTACCTGAGTCAGAACAGCAATTTGAATTTTGTCAAGCAGCCAAGCGGACTTTATTATCTTGAAGTTGTGCCAGGGACTGGTACAGTCCCTGTTGTTGGCGATTCGGCATATGTGAAGTATACGGGAAAATTCCTTGACGGGACCATTTTCGATTCGAATGTCTCCACCGGAACATTGTACGGATTTATTGTGGGTTTGAATATCACCGGGTTTGATGAGGGTATTACACTGATGAAAGCGGGCGGCAAATCAACTTTCTTATTCCTTCCAATCTTGCCTATGGTTCAACAGGCACATATCGCATTTCAGGATTTACGCCATTATTGTTTGATGTTGAGCTGGTTAAGGTATCTCCATATACAGGTAAATAGAGTCATTGAAGTACAAAGACAACGAGTCTTCCGTTTAGATCCGGCTGATTTTTCTTCCATTCGGAGATTTTCATTGATCTGATGAATTCAGAGGGAAGAGTTATATCGGCTGCGATGCATAGCATAGTACTCATTGTTGCAGTGTTGACAGAATCCCTCCAGGAGCTTTTGGTTCCTGTAGGGCGTCTCCATGAATATCTGGGCATACCCCTCGCTTGGCCTTTTTTTCAAGTTCCCTGATCCTGAGGTTTCTTTCAGCCTGCTTCACAGGGCAGATAACCATTAAAGGCGAACTGCTGACCGTTAAATCCTGAGGAAATAAGTGCAATAATTATTGACGATGGCCCGGACAGGGGAATTACCTCAGTCCTTTTCTGTGGGCAACAGCTATGATCCGGGCACCGGGATCCGCAATTCCGGGCATGCCTGCTTCACTCATGATTCCCATATCCGCACCTTTGAATGCCGGTTCAAGATAATCTGAAATATCAGAATCCCCAGTATGCTCATTCAGTTCAATGAATATTGTATCGTCAATGGGAAATCCCTTGTCAATGAGCCTCAGAAAACCTTCTGGCACTCCTTGTGTCCTCAACGATGAAATATCGCAAGAGCCGTGTAATGGCCATAACTTTTTCAGGGATAACCTTGAGGAAGTCATCCCCGCCGAATGTGACAGGGATGAGATATATGTTGCCGGTCATTCTTCGCTTGAGATTAATCAAATATAACAATTTATGCTGAGCACTGTTATAACAATTTTAAACCGCTTAGTTGGTTTTTGGCTAATTTTTGATATAGGTTTGTTATGAAAAGCATTTAGTGTGAAGATTACATTTCTTGGTACAGGGACATCACAGGGTGTTCCGGTTATTGCCTGTGACTGCAATATATGCCAGTCTGCTGACAGCCACGACAAGAGGCTGAGAACATCTGCTCCTGCTGGAAACGGAAGGTACTGTACACTGCTTGTTCGATGCCGGACCCGATTTCAGACAGCAGATGCTCCGGGAGCATGTTACCAGGCTCGACGCAATTCTTCTTACGCATGAACACAAGGATCATATAGCAGGACTGGATGACGTAAGGGCATTTAACTATAAAAGCCAGGATGCCATTGATATATATTCTGAAGAGAGAGTACAGAAAGCTTTAAGAAAAGAATATTCGTATGTCTTTTCCGAATTCCAGTATCCGGGAATTCCCGAAGATGAGACTGAATCTGATAGAGGACCTTCCCTTCCATGTAAAAGGAATTCCGATTATTCCCATACGGGTTTTTCATTACCGTCTGCCTGTTCTTGGTTTCAGGGTAGGCAATTTTGCATATATAACTGATGCCAATTATGTACCGGAAGAGAGCAAGGAAAAACTATTATGGAGTTAAGTACCTTGGTTGTCAATGCACTGAGGAAAGAAAAGCACATCTCGCATTTCAGCCTCAGGGAGGCAGTCGATTTTGTAAGGGAAATCTCACCGAAGAAAGCCTTCATTACTCATATAAGCCACCAGATGGGTTGCCATGCAGATGTTTCGCGAGGAATTGCCGCCGGAGATATCCCTTGCCTAGGACGGACTCAGCTTCAATGCAGCTGAGACATGAGGGAACCGGGGATTATTTGCCTTTAAATGTTTTGCCGAGCTTCTTCTGGTAGCCTGGAGTGAAAAAATATTTATTTCTTCCTACCTGGGAGGTATTAACATGGGAAGCTTTTTTCTTTTTTTCGTAGTATGGATTCTTGTTGGACGATGCGCAGGAGATAAAGGCAGCAATCAGAATGAAACCAAGGGTAAGCATCAGGATTTTGATCGTCCTCTCCATCATATTTCCGTTTTGAAATAGTCTTTAAATGTACAACTTATTTGTCTAATAGAAAAAAATTGATCCGATTATCTGCCATAGTCCGTTTTATTAATGATTGTTATGTTTTATATTGCACAAAAAAAGATCATTCAATGGTTATCCGTTTAAAGCCTCTCATATTGATATTGCTCCTGTTGGTTTCCATCTCACAGGGGGCATATCCGCAGAAACTGAAAAATGTGGTGATAGCCAGTACTTTTGGACTGGCAGCGGATCAGATCGTCCTTACTGACAGCAGTTCCGTGATAATGGCCAAAAGCAGGCCGCTGTTCAGTTTTCTGCTCAATGGAAAGGCTTTTAATTCGACGATGGTTAATACTGAGAAGGAGGGAGATCGTTATTCACAATCATACGAGAATGGCCTGAATGTTTCATTTCAAATGTCAGACTCGACAGCCGGCGTTTGGAGCGGGGAAGTTACTTTCCGGAACAGGGGGCAGGACACACTTTCTATAAGCAACATAGTACCCTTTGGGGAGGATGTCAGCTCAGTCTATATTACGGGGGATGGTCCCGCCGGCCTTGCCCGTGCCCGCCTGTTCAGGCCTGGTTTCAGACCGCTGAGGGTCATTCTTCCAGATAATGCCTGGGAACTTGGCTATAGTTCCTTTTATGCCGGATATGAGCTGTCGGTGTGCGCTCTGGCGAGGAGAACAGGCACGGCAGGTGGCCTGCAGGAGAGGTATCTTACAAGGCTGCCGCCGGAGACAACTGTAACATATACGATCCATGCCGAAGTCTTTAGCGGAGAGTGGCAGGCCGGACTTCGTATAATGTTCAGGGACAGATACCTGTATGACACTGACAAATTTGACGATTCACTATATTCACGAACCGATCTTGCGTGGATAAGGGATAGTTATATTGTGGTAATTCAGATGGCCTGGGACAGGGAATTCCACGACAGGTTCACCGGCAAATATACATATGCCGATGTAATCAAGAAAGGGATAGAGCTCTTTGGCAATATTGACGTTTACGGAATCTGGCCTACCTGGCCAAGACTGGGCCTCGACAAAAGAAACCAGTGGGATATGTACCATGACCTGCCAGGCGGGACGGGACAGCTAAGGAATTTCATAAATATGTCGCATACTTCCGGTACAAGATTCTTCATTTCATACAATCCATGGGATAACAGTACGAGGAGGGAGGACCATTACAGGGGGCTTGCCAGGCTTTTGTCAGAGACTGAAGCGGATGGTGTGGTGCTCGATACAATGGGCAGTTCGCATTCCGGGCTGCAGGAGGCTGCCGACAGTGTAAAAGTAGGGGTTGTAATGTACTCCGAGGGAATGGCAACGCCCAGGGACATGCAGGGCATTATCTCCGGCAGGGTTCATAACGCAATATATTTAAGTCCCGAGCTTAACCTTAACAAGCTTATCAGGTCCGATTTCTCTATTTTCAGGGTTTGCGATGTAGGGGAGGATGTAATTCACCGGGAGATAGCAATTTCATTCTTCAACGGGTATGGAACTGAACTCAACTGTTCAGGCCAGGCGGGAGGGATGACAATTACAGGAGCGACCTGGATTTTCTTTCACATACGACATTCATCCTGAGGCAGAACAACGATGCGTTTCTTGACCAGGAATGGACTCCGCTTCTGGAGACCAATACTGATAGTGTTTATGTCAACAGGTGGAGGTCGGGCGACAAGACTGTTTTTACAGTTCTGAATATGAAGGATGAAGGGGTGAATGGTCCCCTTTTCAGGATTGACAGCTCCTCCGGGAAGCATTATGTTTCATTATGGAACCACGAAATCGTTGTGCCTTCGGTCGTTAAGGGCAATGCATATCTTCCGGCAAATGCCCCGGGCTGGCCCGCTGCGTCGTCTGGCACAAGGTAGGAGGGGTCGGTTGACTGTATTGCTGAACTGCCACGGCTGATCAACGCTTCCGTGGATGGTGATTCACTGAGGATTGGACATACGGGTAAGGGCCGGATTGTTGTGTGGAAGGGAAATCCGTCATACCAGACTCCGCACAGGGAAATGGCTATTGTCGGTGATACGACAATTAGCCCTGAAGGATCTTTTCGGATTCTTTGAAGGGAAGATTGTAGTGCAGCTGGTTGAGAATAAAAGACTTAAGGATGAGGATGTTTTATTCATCAGGGGTGGAAAGCCATGGATCATAAGCAGGGTCGACAGAACCGAGAGGGCTGCCTCCGTTGTGCCGGATATGGTCCTGGTTCCGGGTTCTGCCTTATCGGCAAGCCTCGCTGCCGCCGATAATTTCATTCCCTACCCCGGGGGCAATCTGAACGTAAGGGTTGACAGCTTCCTTATCGACAAATACCCGGTCACAAATTCCCAGTATTACGATTTCATATCCAATTCCGGTTACAGGCCAGCTGACACTACCGGATATCTCAGGCACTGGGAGTCGGGCTCCTTCAGGCAGGGGCAGGACAGGTATCCTGTTGTCTACGTAAGTTATGAGGATATTGAAGCCTATTGCAGGTGGGCCGGAAAAAGACTTCCCACTCAGGCCGAATGGCAGCTTGCAGCACAGGGCACTGACGGAAGAAAGTGGCCCTGGGGAGCTGATTTCCATGGTACCATGTGCAATAACGGGTTCGACAGGCCAACCCCGGTCGATGCCTTCCCTAAAGGACAGAGCCCCTTCGGAGCCAATGATATGGTCGGGAACGTCTGGCAAATGACAAACGATCTCTATTTCAACGGTACCGACTATTTTATTGTGATCAGGGGTGGAAGCTACTATAAGCCTGAATCGAGCTGGTGGTATGTCCAGGGTGGACCGCAACCGCTCGACAGGACCCAGATCCTCCTTATGGTTTCACCCGGTTTTGACAGGTGCGCCACAGTTGGATTCAGATGCGCCAAGGATATTGACGGCAAAAATTTCAGGGTGAAATAACAGGGGGACCGAACTGCGAGGGATTAATAGTCTCTCCTTCCTGCCCCGTCGCTTATCTCCGGCTGGTAGAATTCGGGTTCCAGGCCTGTTTTGCTGCGGTAAGCTTCAGCCAGCCCGGCCATGAATTGTGCTGAGTCCTGTTTTCTTACAATGCTGACAGTGCAGCCACCGAATCCGGCACCGGTCATTCTTGTGCCGATCACACCCGGAAATTTCCTTCCTTCATATACAAGTGTATCCAGTTCCGTACCGGTAACCTCATAATCATTCCGGAGCGAATCGTGCGACTGATTCATGAGTTCCCCGAACCGTGCTATATTATTTTCCTTCAGTACGCCTATAGCCTCAAGTACCCTGCCATTTTCGCTTATTACATGCCTGGCCCTTTTCACTATTACAGGATCCATGATGTATTTTTCAAGGATCACAGTTTCCGCGGGCTTCAGCTCGCTGAGGTTCCGGATAGGTCTGTATGGCTGCAGCAGCTCTACTGCCCTGTCGCATTCGCTCCTCCTTTCGTTGTACTTCGAATCGGTCAGTCCCCTTCTCTTGTTTGTATTCGTGATTACAAGGATATTGTCGTTCAGTATAATGGGAACATTTTCATACCCGAGGGTGTCGCAGTTGAGAAAAATAGCATTGTTTTTTTTGCCGAAACCTACAGCGAACTGGTCCATTATTCCGCAATTCATTCCGACAAATTCATTTTCAGCCTTCTGGCTCATCTTAACAAGATCAAGTGTCTCAAGCCCCGTGTTAAAGAACTCATTGAGTGCAACGGCGGTTACCATTTCAATCGAAGCTGAGGAGGAGAGGCCTGCGCCGTTTGGTACGTCGCCATAGTAAAGCATATCAAGCCCGGTTATTTCCACGCCACGCTTCATGAACTCATTTATCACCCCCAGGGGATAGTTGGTCCATCGTCTGCCGGTATTGGAGAATAATCCCTCAATTGAGATCACCATGTCGTCAATGAAGTTTACCGTACTGAATCTGAGCTGATTTCCCCCTGTTTTTCTGATAAGCAGGTAGGTGCCGTAGTTGAGGGCACACGGGAAGACAAACCCGCCGTTGTAATCGGTATGCTCACCAATAAGGTTTACCCTGCCAGGGGAGAAAAAAAGAACAGGTTTGTTAGTCCTGTTCCCGTATTTTTCATAAAACGTTTCTGCAAATTTATTGCTGTCCATTCCTATACTTTTAATTTCTTCTCAATTTCATTTATCTGGTTCCTGAAATGCTTATCGGTATCTATAAGATTATTCACAGTTTTGCATGCGTGAAGAACAGTGGCATGATCCTTTCCTCCGATATGCGAGCCTATGCTTGCCAGTGAGGCTTTTGTAAGGCTCTTTGAAAAATACATCGACACCTGCCTCGCCTGTACGATCTCTCTCTTTCTTGTCTTTCCCTGGATCAGCTCAATGGGGATCTTATAATAGTCGCACACAATTTTCTGAATATATTCGATAGTTATCTCACGTCGGGATGTGCTTATGAGCTTTTCCACCATGAGCCTGGCCAGGTCGAGGGTGATCTCCTTCCTGTTCAGGGTTGACTGTGCATAGAGGGATATCAGTACAGCCTCGAGCTCCCTTATATTATTTGAGATGTTGACTGCAAGGAATTCAAAAATCTCCTCCGGCAGCTCGATGCCGTCATTGTATGCCTTTTTCTTCAGGATAGCCAGCCTTGTCTCATAATCGGGCCGCTGGAGGTCGGCCTGAAGGCCCCACTTGAAACGCGACAGCAGTCTTTGCTCCATCCCCTGCAGCTCGACAGGAGGCCTGTCGCATGTGAGGATAAGCTGCTTGCCCGACTGGTGAAGATGGTTAAAGATATGAAAGAATGTATCCTGGGTTTTTTCCTTGCCCGCAAATTCATGAACATCATCAAGGATAAGGACATCGATCATCTGGTAGAAATGAAGGAAGTCATTCTTGTTATTGTTTCTGACAGATTCAACGAACTGGGTCTGGAATTTATTCGCATTCACATAGAGAACCGTTTTATCAGGGTGCTTCTCCTTTACAAGGATCCCGATTGCCTGGCCAAGGTGTGTTTTCCCAAGCCCTGAATCGCCGTAAATCATCAGTGGATTGAAAGCGGTTCCGCCCGGGTTATTTCCTACGGCTATACCTGCCGACCTGGCGAGTCTGTTGCACTCACCCTCTACATAATTGGTGAAATTGTAATCGGGGTTGAGCCTCGGATCAAAATGAACCTTTTTTATCCCGGGTATGACGAAGGGATTTTTGATCGATGGCTGGGTTATTTCAAAGGGGACCTGAACGGGCTTGTTATTGAGATCTGTCTTGTTTCTTGAGGGATATCTGACTGTATATGGTTTTCCATCAGAATAATTGTTGTTCTCCATTACGACGTTGTACTCAAGCTTGGCTTCGGCCCCTATCTCCCTCCTGAGTGTTTTTCTCAGAATATCGATGTACTGTTCCTCGAGATATTCGTAGAAAAACGGACTGGGCACCTGAATTGTCAGCACATTGTTCTCCAGTTTCAAAGGGATGATTGGTTCGAACCAGGTTTTGTAACTGATGGATGGAATAATATCCTTTATTATCTGAAGACAATTATTCCAAACGTCATAATGTGACTTGTTCATTTAGGCTGGTATTATAAATATGTTTTAAGGTCGGAATCTTGATGATTCAGGTAGCAATATTTGTAAAAAAAAAAGTAATAAAAAAAATTTTTTTTGCTTGACTTTTTCGAAAAAAGTATATGTTTTTAAACATCAGCAACTTATATTATGAAAAAAAAATAAAATAAATAAATATTTGAAATTCAGATAGTTAAACCTTCACTACCGGGTTTGTAAGTGTTTTACAAGTTGTTATGAAATCTTAATCAAAATTCAACAATGCTCCGCTATAACCCGGACAATTTTGCCATGTGTTTTCAAAACAATTTTAAGGTGAAGATAATCTGAATTTTATAATAAATTATTTAGATGGACTGTTTTTCTTTCCAAAAACTGAGAAGTGAACATATCTTTTAGGATTGGCCTTCATGTCTGTCAGAAGTTCGTTCAAACTGGCAAGACTATTGTTCAGATTCGTGTAAAGGGAGTCGTTTTTGAGAAATTGTCCGGCTGATCCCTTTCCGTTGTTCATATTATCCATCATTGTTACGGCCTTTTCAAGTCCTGACTTCAGGTTCATTACCGAGCTGTATATATCGGCAGCCGCAAGGGTATCCGAGATTGTTTCGAGGTTTGCGAAGGTGCTGCTCAATTTGGCCGAATTTCCTGAAAGCATGGTTGAAAACCTGTTAAGGTTATCTATTGTCGACTTCAGCTCGTCCTCCCTGGATGCGATTATATTGCTCAGGCTGCCCGTAGTGCTGTTCAGGTTGGCAACTGTTCCCCTGAGATTTTTCCTGAAGCCTTCATCCATAAGTTTATCAACTGAGTGGATCACTGAATCGAGTGCCACAACGAGATTTGCAAGCTTTTCCTTCACAGGGATCAGCTCGGTTTCCATCCTGTCGGTAATTGATTCTGCAAGGCGGCCGGGGATAGTATCGTCTTCCCTGTAGAAGCCAGGGCCATTGCCATATACGAACTGAACTTTCATTCCTCCCAGGAGGGATACGGGGACAATCTCGGCAACTGTGTTCACCGGTAGCCTGAAATCCTTGCTTACAGAGAAGACAACAAGCAGCCTTCCGCTTGTAGCATCCACAAAATCAATTGACTGTACAACACCCACCTTGTAGCCGTTTACCTCTACCGGGCTAGATTCGGCAAGACCACCGATTTTATCATAAACGGAATAGTAGTAATTGGTCCTTTTAAAATATTCCTTACCCTTAAGAAAATTATAAAGCCAGATAAAAACCAGTATCGTCACCAATGCTACTGCTCCGACTTTGATTTCGTTCGAGATCTTTTTCATTGAGTATCGCGTTTCGGAATTTCTTTCTTTTCCTCCATGGCCTGCTGTAAAGGTAAGATTTTGTTATCCTTAACAGCTATCACGAATGCATCGGGATAGAGGGAATCAATCTCCTTCCTGTAGCTGGCGGCTCCTGCATAGTCCTGGAACCTGCCTGCAGCATATTTGAACTGATCTGTTCCGCTGATCTCAGTCACATTTTGCAGCCCGTTGAAATTTTCAGGAGTGATCCCTATCCTTGCTGAAGATGATGTAACCTGCACCATAAAAACAATCTCCCCCGCGCGCGTACCTGCAAAAGCGGTATCGCCGTTTTCCTGCTCCACGTTATTTACCTTAACGGGAAATTTGCTGCTTTTGTTCTCAATGTCCGTAATATAATCACTGCAGGCCTGAAAAATCGAAGATGCAATTTTATCCTGTCCTTCAGGCGAATTGAGGAATTTTTCCTCGACCGGATTGGTAATAAATCCTGTCTCTGTCAGCACGCTCGGCATAGTGGTCATGAACAATACCCAGAAGCCCGCCTGTTTTACTCCCCTGTCGTACCTGTTGTGCTGATCCTTGTACCTGTTTTGGATTTCCGAAGCCAGGCTGGTGCTTTGCTGAAGGTAGATGTTCTGCATCAGCGTGAACATAATGTAGGACTCGGGCGACTTGGGATCAAACCCCTCGTATGATGTCGAATAGTCGTTCTCGAGCAGAATAACCTCATTTTCCTTCATTGCAACCTCAAGGTTTTGCTGGTCCTTGGCCAGTCCCATCACATAAGTCTCAGTACCATGGATCGATTTTGAGGATGTAGAGTTCACATGAATTGAAATGAAGAGATCGGCATTGTTCCTGTTTGCAATTTCGGGCCGGTCCTTCAGCTCAATGAATTTATCCGTTTTCCTTGTATAGATGACATTGACATTTTTCAGGTTCTTTTCAATATAGCCTCCGGTCTTCAGGGCTATTGCAAGGGCAATATTTTTTTCGGCACTGAAGGAGCCCAGTGCTCCCGGGTCTTTGCCTCCATGGCCGGCATCTATTACGATTACCCACTTCTTGTCTCCTGAAACGGCCTGAAGCCTGACGGTGAGTCCGGCGAGGAGCAGCACAGCCAGGAGTAATTTCAGCATGTACATATTATTGGTATAGTGTTTGCCGTTTTTAACTCCGGAGCTCATTTGTTGTTTCTCTTTTTTAATTAGTTTTGCGCTGGCATCCTGGGTTCACACAAAAATTATACAAAAATAGCATTTAAGTTGTATTTTTTTACAGAAAAGCGGTTCCTTATAATCTTCCTAATGATGGTCCAGACTTTTGTGTTGTTCTCTCAGGAAGGGAATAATGTGTTGGATACGCTGAGTATCAATAAGGAACCGGGCGATACAATTATTCCTCATATCCTTCAGCCTTCCAAAAATGGCATTGACAAGGAGGTCACATACAAGGCTGCCGGATACATCAAGCGTGACATTGTAAACAAGCGGGTTATTCTTGTGAAGGATGCTGTGGTCAACTATGGTGACCTCGAGATCAAAGCCGACTCGATCGCCTTCGATATGAGCACGAACCTTCTTTTTGCCATAGGAAGGAAGGATACATCCGGTACTGTAGTTGGCTCTCCGTCGTTCAAGGAGGGTAGCCAGGAGTTCGAATCGAAGGACCTCCTCTATAACTTCAAGACCCGTAAGGCTGTAGTCAGAAATATTATTACAAAGCAGGCAGACGGACTGCTTCACAGCAATTTCACAAAGCTGCTGGAGGATGGCACTTCGAATATTATGAAGAGCACTTATTCGACCTGTGATTTAGATACTCCGCACTTTTACATAAACCTCCCCAGGGCCAAGGTCTATCCTGGCGAGAAAATAGTTTCCGGACCAGGTAATCTTGTACTTGAAGGTATTCCGCTGCCCCTTGTAATTCCCTTCGGATATTTCCCCGTCAACACCAAGAAGGCCGCTTCAGGCCTGCTCTTTCCCCAGATAGGAGAGGAGAATCAGCGTGGCTACTCGCTTACTGACGGGGGCTACTATTTTGCCCTCAGCCAGTACTTTGATCTCACGATTAAGGGAAGCGTTTACTCAAATGGCTCCTGGCTGGCCACTGCACAGACCAGCTATAACAGGAGGTACAAGTACAATGGCAATTTTTCATTTAATTATGCCAATAATATCGCCGGGCATAAGGGACTGGATGATTTCAGCCAGTCCACAAACTACAAGCTGGGATGGATCTTCACACAGGATGCCAAGGCTTCGCCCGGATCAAGATTTTCTGCAAGCGTCAATATGAGCTCCAGCGGCTATGAGAAAGCCAACAGCTATGTGGTGGCTGATCACGTTACAACGCAGAAGCAGTCGAGCGTCAGCTATTCAAAGACGTGGGAAGGGACTCCCTTTAATTTTGCTATCAGCGCCAATCATAGCCAGAATACAAAGAAGAATACCGTACAGCTCGACCTGCCAAAGGGCAACTTCAATGTGGGCAGGATCTATCCCCTGAAGAGCAAGAATAGCTCAGGGCCAACAAAATGGTACCAGGAGCTTCAGTTTCAATACTCATCATCCTTTGATAACAAGATAAATACATACGACAGCGTGCTGTTCACCAAAGCCGTATGGGATACATTGGATAACGGCTTCAAGCAGGAGGTGCCTGTAAGCCTCCAGCTGCGCCCGTTCAAGAATTTCTCGATCTCGCCGAATATGACCTATTCGGCAGTGATGTACTCGAAGCGCACCCATCATTACTGGGACGAGGATCAGGAAAAGGTGCTGAAGGAAACAACAAAGGGGATCTTCTACGGCCAGGCGATCAATCCTTCCATCAGCGCCAGCTACAATCCCCAGATCTTTGGCATGTACACATTCAATAACCCCGATGCCAGGCTTCAGGCTATCAGGCATGTGATGAAGCCCTCAGTGAGCTTCAGCTATGTACCGGCCATACCGGGGCTAAGCTCCGACATGTATGAGCATGTCCAGGTGGATACTACGGGATTGAGATATCAGGATTACTCCATCTATGAAGGAAACATTTACGGCACTCCATCCCTGTCGAGGAAAAGCGGTACAGTCTCATTCGGCCTTGTAAACATAGTGGAGGGGAAAATGTTCGCAAGGAATGATACCACAGGTAAAGCAAAGAAGATCAAGATAATAGATAATTTTGCAATAAATACATCATACAATGTTTTTGCAGACTCGCTGAAATGGTCGCCGGTAACAATGTCGATGAGGACGACGCTTCTGAACAACTTCAATATCTCCCTCAACAGCGCCTTCTCGCTCTATGGCCTCGATCCTTTAGGAAGGACACACAATACATTCGATCTGGCACAGAATGGCAAGCTGATGAGGATGACGAATTTCACGGCAAGCGTTGATTTCAGCCTGAGCGAACTGCTGGCAGGAGATAAGAGCAAAAGCAAAACGAATCCAGCCACATCCTCATCCGGCAACAACATGTACGACACGGGCTTTGAGGGGGGACCGGGCGGCACGAATCAGGGCGACCAGCATAATCAGAGCCCTGTAGTCAGGGATGCATGGGGCTATCAGCAATTTGATGTCCCATGGACTATGAATATGAGCTACAGCCTTGGTTATTCAAAGCCCGGTTATAAATCGACGCTGACCCAGGCCATAGCCATGAACGGAAATGTGACACTGACTAAAAACCTCGCAATTAATTATGTCAGCGGCTATGATTTCAGGGCGAAGGCAATCACAATGACATCAGTAGGTATAAGGCGCGACCTTCACTGCTGGGAGATGAACCTGAACTGGATCCCGGTCGGCTCACTGAAAGGGTGGAACTTCACTATCAGGGCAAAGGCATCTGTTCTCGGAGACCTGAAGTATGAGCGCAGGAAGGATTACCATGATTCTTATTAAAATCATTTGTGCCATGATGAAAACTAGTTTTTTCAACAAATAATATTCCCACTCTATGAAAAGGATAATTGAAACATCGAATGCACCCGCGGCAGTAGGACCTTACAGCCAGGCAGTTGAAATAAACGGGACACTGTATATTTCCGGCCAGATACCCCTCATACCGGGAACAGGAAAAATCACCCCTGGTGACATAACCGTTCAGACTGAACAGGTTTTCAGAAATATCGGAGCAATTCTTGAAAGTGCCGGATACTCCTTCGGGGATGTTGTCAAATCTACCTGCCTGCTGAGCGATATTGCCGATTTCGGTGCAATGAATGAGGTTTACGCAAAATACTACACCTCGAATCAGCCAGCCAGGGCGGCGTTTGCAGTGAAGGCACTTCCCCTGGGTGCTCTGGTGGAAATCGAAACCATTGCTGTAAAGGGAGCCAAATCGTAAAAAATCCCTATCATTGCATGCTATGGCTCATGCCCCCGTATGAAACAGGCAGGGCCGTTGCATGCAACGGCCCTGCTCATGCAAAATTATGATTGATTATTCTCCTACGATTTCGAAATCGATCTCTACCCTGACCTCCCTGTGGAGCTTGACAACTGCCTTGTAATTGCCAACCTCCTTTATCTGGTCCTCAGGCAGGGTTATATTCCTGCGGTCAATTTCAAATCCCTTGTCCTTCAGTGATTCGGCAATCTGAATCGTGTTGACCGATCCGAAGATTTTGCCTGAAGTACTTGTTTTTGCTCCCACCACGAGTTTGATCCCTGCCATCTTTTCAGCCATCTCCTGAGCTGCAGCCTTGATTTTTTCCTCCTTGTGGGCTCTTTGCCTCAGATTTTCGGTATGCATCTTCTTTGCAGATGATGATGCAGCAATAGCGAATCCACGGGGGATCAGAAAATTCCTTCCGTAACCGTCCTTAACTGTTACGATATCGTCCTTCTGGCCAAGCTTGCTGACGTCCTGTTTTAGTATGATTTCCATTGTTGATCCTCCTTATTTTAATAGGTCTGTTACATAGGGAAGAAGGGCAATATGACGTGCTCTTTTTACAGCTTTTGCCACTTTCCTCTGATATTTGAGAGATGTTCCGGTAATTCTGCGCGGCAGAATTTTTCCCTGGTCATTCAGGAATTTCTTCAGAAATTCAGGATCTTTATAATCGATGTAACGGATCCTGTTCTTCTTGAACCTGCAGTATTTCTTCTTCTTGATCTCAACAGTCGGTGGAGTCAAATATCTGATTTCTGATTCATTCTGTGCCATAAATTATTCCTCCTTCATTTTACCTGATTCTTTCTGTTTTCTCTTTTTCTCTGCATATTCGACAGCGAATTTTTCCATCCTGAACGTCAAGAACCTGATGATCCTTTCATCCCTCCTGTACTGGAGCTCGAGTTTTTCAACAAGTTCGCCGGGTCCCTTGAATTCAACAAGGTAATAGAAGCCTGTGGACTTCTTCTGAATAGGATAGGCCAGCTTCTTCAGGCCCCAGTTTTCTTCATGAACGATCTCACCGGTGTTATCGGTAATGACCTTCTTGAATTTTTGTACCGCTTCCTTCATCTGGTTCTCAGATAAAACGGGAGTTGCAATGAAAACGGTTTCGTACTGATTTAACATAGTAATTAATTGTTTTTTAATTTAATGATTTCGGCTCGCAAAAGTACAACTATTTTGCTTTTTTCAAAAATATAACTATGAAATTTTCATCTGACGTCAATTATTTAACCCAGTTCGCAACTTTGAAATCCTTATCTGCACTGAAATTTTATAATATAATTTTAGCTTTTTACATATATTTGTACACCTATTGCTTTATAAGAAAAGAGAGTCATCATTTTATGGAAAACTTCATAGTTTCAGCAAGGAAGTACCGTCCTGCGACATTTGACATGGTCATTGGCCAGAATACGATAACCCATACGCTGAAAAGTGCCATTCAGAACAATCACCTGGCTCAGGCCTACCTTTTCTGCGGGCCGCGCGGGGTAGGCAAAACAACATGTGCCAGGATCTTTGCAAAGACAATAAATTGCAGCAACCTGGGCCCTGATGCTGAAGCCTGCGATAGCTGCGAATCGTGTCTCTCTTTCAATTCACTGCGGTCGTTTAATATTCATGAACTCGATGCAGCTTCAAACAACAAGGTCGAGGATATCACGGAGCCTGAACGAACAGGTAAGGATCCCCCCGCAAATTGGAAAATACAGCATATATATAATAGATGAGGTACATATGCTCTCATCTTCAGCCTTCAATGCCTTCCTGAAAACACTTGAAGAACCTCCCTCTCATGCGATTTTTATCCTGGCCACAACCGAAAAGCACAAGATCATTCCAACTATCCTGTCGAGATGCCAGATCTTTGACTTTAACAGGATACGGATTGAGGATATTGTTGCCAGGTTCGGGTTTGTTGCAAATAGTGAAGGGATAACGGCAGAGGAGGAAGCGCTTCACATAATAGGACAGAAAGCCGACGGCGCACTTCGCGATGCCCTGTCCATATTCGATCAGATAGTAAGCCTGACGGGCAAAACCATAACATACAAGGATGTTATTGAGAATCTCAATGTGCTCGACTATGAGTATTACTTCAAGACTATCGACGGAGCGCTGCTTGGATGACATATCCTCAGGTACTGATCTCCTTCAACGAGATCCTTGAGAATGGCTTTGACGGGCATAATTTCATTTCCGGACTGAACAGCCACCTCCGCGATCTGCTCGTATGCAAGGATGAGTCAACTCTTTCCCTGCTCGAAACAACATCGTCGGTGAAACAAAGATATCTCAGGCAGACTCTCAGGTGCAGCACCGATTTTTTATTTGGGGCCCTGGAGATCGGAACAAGCTGCGATCTTGCCTATAAGAATGCAAAGAATCAGCGTCTGCACGTTGAGCTTGCACTTATAAGGCTATGCAGGCTGGTACCCGGGAACGACGCAGGACAGGAAAAAAAAAGGCTGACCTGAACCTGGAAAAGGATCAGCCGGAGGTTGGGGAAGCTGTTCATCCCCCGTCCGGATCAGAGATATCTGCCCGGGCAGATGAAGCAGGTTATAATGGCGGAGGAAGGAAGGATATTCCGCAGGGAAGGCATACTCCCGTATTCGAAAAACCTCCGAAAACATTCTCAATAAAGGATATTATCGGCGATGAGCCTGACATAAAGGAAAGCTCCGCTACGGCCGAAACAGGAGAACCGGTACACGATGAGGCTGATGCGGGGAGGGAAGCTTTCACCGCAGAGGCTTTCGAAAAATGCTGGCCTGAATTTGTAGGGCAGCTCAGCGGGGAAGGCTCAAGGATAATCAGCATGTTCAAGGCAATCAAGCCGGAGGTGGAAGAAGATCAGACAATAAGGATACATCTGAGCAATGCCACTCAGAAGGATACTTTCGTTCAGAATTATAAACAGAGACTGATCAGCTTTCTGCAGTCCAGATTCCTGCCGGGGAATATCGATGTTGAGACTGCAGTCGACAATACAGAGACCGGAGACATTCTGTATACCGACGAGCAGCGCTGCAGTTACCTCTTTAATAAATATCCCATCCTCAAGGATATGAAGAAGAATTTTAACCTGGATCTTACCTGATAATATTTTGTGGTTAACTCTAAAGGATATGTGAAGTGAAAGACGATGATCCGGTTCCGGGCAACAGCAAGAATCATGAATTCCTTCCTGAAGAGAGGAATATTTATGATCAGGTCATGAACAATTCAAGATCGATGATCAGCATTATCAACCGTGACTATATCTATGAAAAGGTGAATTCAGCCTTTTGCCGGGAGCATCAGGTGGTAAACAACGCGGTTGTAGGCAGGTCGCTGGCCGATGTCTGGGGTGAGGATACATTCCGGGGGAGTATTAAGGGCAGGATAGACAAGTGTTTTTCGGGTGAGACGGTAAGGTATGAGGCATTGTTCGACACCCCCAGCCGCGGCCCGAGATACTATGAGGTTGTATTTCGTCCGATCTCTTTCCGTGAAAACAGGATTACCCATCTTATGGCTGAGACCTTCGATATCCACGAGCTCAGGATTTCCAGGCAGAAAGCTCTCGATCAGGAGGCGCAGATGCGCCAGTTTGAAACAAATATCCCCATTGGATTCCTTCGCTGCACTCCGGATGGAATGATCATTCACGCCAACAGCGTATTTCTCAGGATAATGGAGTGTCCTGATGATATTTCAGTCACGGAGCTCAATATACGGAGATTCTATCCTGTGGAGGTATTGTTCGATATCCAGGTTGAACAACTTATCGAGTCACATTCCAGGTCCTTCGGAAGGGTCTTTCTCAGGAACATGAAAGGGGGAGATATTGCCTGCAGGCTGAGCGGTTTCGTTGCTTTCGATCAGTCAGGCAGCCCGGCTTACATAGATATTGCCATCGAAGACTCCACCCGTGAGCTTATGCTTGAAAATAAACTGCTGCAGGCACAGAGGCTTGAAACAATTGGAGCCCTGGCAGGAGGCATTGCTCATGACTTCAACAATATCCTGGCGACAATCTCTGGATATTCCGAAATGATGCTCGGGGATCTTCCCCATGGCTCTGAACTGGCCGAAAATGTGAACCGGATCCTGGGAGCAGTCCAGAAGGCTCATTCAATAATCAACCAGATTCTTACCTTCAGCCGGCACCTGGAACAGGAAAAGATTCCTGTAAATGTAGCGGAGGTGCTGGGGGAGACCATTGGTTTTATTAAGTCCTCAATTCCGTCAAATATTAGTGTCAGGACCAGGATACAGAACAGGGATGCCAATGTCCTGGCCGATCCGACCCAGCTTTTCAGGGTCTTTCTAAACCTAATGACAAATTCAATCCAGTCGATGGAAGACCACGGAGGAACTCTGACCGTTCGCATGGAGGTTGCCGAGGGGAGGCAGCTCAAACACCTTCTGAACAAGGATATTGTTGCCGACGAATACGTGATGCTGACATTTGCAGATACAGGGAAGGGGATGGAGCAATCAGTTGTTGAAAGGATCTTCGAGCCGTTCTTTACGACAAGGGAAGTTGGAAAGGGGACTGGTCTGGGCCTCTCCGTGATACATGGAATTATAAGGGAACTCGAAGGTGAGATCCTCGTTTCATCAAGGGAGGAGGTAGGATCAGATTTCGATGTCTACCTGCCTGTTGTAAAGGACTATACACCGGCTGCTGGAAATAGCGGGAACATGAAAAAGATCCTTTTCATCACCGGAAACAGGCACGAATCCAGGGTCCTTTCTATCGCCCTCGAAAGAAGCGGGTACGAGCTGCTGTATGTTACCGACCGGGCTGACCTTCTGCGGAGGATGAATCCTGAAAAGAGCCCTCCCGATCTTATAATCTACATGATCGATTCGAGAAAGGTGAGCCCGGAAGACCTGATAATGGTTTTCAGGCAGCTGAAAATAGAAACACCCTGCATTCTGATTACTGACGATAATAATTCCGGGATAGAAGAAAAATTACTAAATTCGGGAATTATTAAACAACATCTGGTCAGGCCTGTTTCTCTTAAGGAGATCCGGAACGCGATCGGGATATCTCTGGGGCATTTATAGATTTTTATATATTTTTTGGATAATATGGCGGGAGTACTTATAGTTGAGGATGATAGGGAACTCAGGGAGATGATAGGTATTTCCCTGACACGACGAAAGCTTACTGTAATTGAGGCTGCTAACGGAAAGGAAGCCATTATGCATTTTAAGCCGTCGATCACCGATCTTGTTGTGACTGATCTTATAATGCCAGAGGAAGATGGGCTGAAGGTGATTATGAAATTGAGGGAGATCAAGCCTTCTATCAAAATCATTGCTATATCCGGAGGGGGAAAGGCAGGACCCGGCAGTTATCTGAATCTGGCAAGGGCTCTCGGGGCTGATGCTATTTATTCGAAACCCTTCTCCGTAAATGATCTTATTGCCAAAATTGAAGATTTCTGGGTATAGATTCCAGTAATTGAATTTTCTGAGTGTACTAACATAAAAATTCAATGTCATGTTAAACAAAAAAATAGAAGATATCTGCAACAGGCAGATTGAAAGAGAAGGTTATTCATCGAACCTTTACCTTGCCATGGCAGTATGGGCTGAAACCACAGGATTAAGCGGCATAGCATCATGGATGTATGCACAGTCGGAAGAAGAGCGACTTCATATGCTGAAGTTTATCAAATATGTCAATGAAAGGGGAGGAAATATCTGTCATTCCTGCCATGAAAACAGCCCCCGCGCCGAATTTAAAAGGATGTTGAAGAAATTTTCAGGGAAGTCCTGAAACATGAGGAATTTGTAACAGCGAGCATAAATGAGATCGTGGCCATGACTCTTGAGGAAAAAGACTTCAATACCCATAACTTTCTTCAGTGGTTCGTGATGGAACAGGTTGAGGAGGAAGCCTCAGTTAAGAACTATACTTGATAAGGTGACGCCTGGTTGGACAAAATAATATGTACGAGTTCGACAGGGATATCATTACTCTAAGAAGACCCACGGGTACCACCTGACCTGCATGAGAAACCATTTTAGTTTGTTCGCTGCCGTTGTTATTGTTGCGTCGCTGGATCCAGCTTCTCCCAGAAGCTGATTCCAAACACACTTGTAACCGGAGTCTGCTATGCAGGAAACAAGACAAACAGGATATATATTCCTCCTCCGGATGTAGTTTTTCAGGAAATCAGCTGGAAAAGGCGGAGCATCCATAACGTACTATACAACGGATTTCCTTCCGGTCCAAAGCAGCAGTCGGCTATGCAGTCTCGATTCTGGAATCCATTCTTCCTTCCGGCACAAAGATCACTATCTCTGCCTCATGGGAAAAAATTACTACAGACGGGGTTCTGGCCAATTCGAGCATCACAGGTTATGCAGGCGGATGGACAATAGATGCACTTAACCCTTATACATGCCTACCCTGTTGCCCTTGCTGAAAAAATTTCCGGCAAAAACCTGAACGATAGTCTTAGCTCCGATATAACCCTGAGGGTTAACAGTTCAATAAACTGGTATGCAGGAACCGACGGAAATACTCCACAGCTTGCAATATGACCTTGTGACGATTGTTTTGCACGAAGTATGCCACGGGCTTGGTTTCTTTGACAGCATGGATACAGATAATAGTATCGGCTGGTATGGAATCGGATCATGTACCGCTGATCTATGATACATTTATTGAAAATTTTCAGGGAGCAGAGGCTGACCGATACTCTAGCCTTTAAAAATTATTCAAACGCCCTTCAAGGGAATTGACCGGCGGAAATCTCTATTTTAACGGCCCCCTTCTCAAAACCTACACTATCAGGTCCCAGGGCCCGGCATTTATGCTCCGCCTGGTTTGGAATTCGGGTTCAAGCATCTCTCATCTTGATGAAAACACTACACGTTGAGCCTAATACTCTCATGACTCCGTTTATCGATATGGGCGAGGCAATCCATGATCCGGGGAAATTGACTCTTTCGATTCTGGGAGACCTGGGCTGGATAAATACAAGGATTATTCATCAAGCCATGCCATGATACGGAGGAACATCTGAACGGGATCCGCTTTCCGGCAAGATTGCTTCAGATACCACTATATAACCATAACAACATGGGGGCTGTCTTTTCTTTTGATAACTTCGCGTCGCGTGATACACTTGTAATGACCTCCCCCGGAACGGATGATTATTATAATTGCACAATAGGTATACCGGATACAACAGTGGGATTCAGTACTATTTTTATGCCGTTGATTATTTTGGAAGGATTTACAGGTCTCCTTCACTTACAGATTCACTGAGATACAGTGTATTTATCGGGACCGACACTGTCAGACCTGTGATTATCACATACCCCTCTGACATCATTTCTGGAAAAAATTGATACAATTAAGTTCAATGCCACTATCACCGACAATCTGGGTCTTGATACCGTTTTTGCCGAATACATACTTAATGATGGACCGTCGGTATTTATCGGATTGAAGCCCGGCAAAGAAAATAATTGGAGTGCCGCAGTATCAATGCCAGAGATCTGTTTTGCTGAAAGGAGGTGATTCAATTCAATACAGGATTTTTGCCACTGACTCTGCACCGGTACCGAACAGCTCTACGAAGCCGGAATCAGGATATTTTACTATTCATATTGAAGGTTTGAGGCACTACAGTAGTTGAAATTACTCCACGGATTTTACGGGCGAAGCAGGTGCCGACTTTATCAACAATGGATTTGATAGTCTCCAGTACCGACGGTTTCAGCGGGTTTGGACTTAATTCCACTCATCCTTATGAAAGTCCCGGAGATAACGATAAGACCATTGAATACACTTCCATCTTACGTCATCCGCTGAAATTCAACGAGTCGGGTCTCCTTGTAAGCTTCAGAGGAGGTCGTCCTTGTAGAACCCGGTGAACCAGGATCTGTGTTCGGTTCTGATTCATTCTATGATTACGTTGTTGCTGGAGGGTCGAAAACTAGGGAAAATCTGGTTCAGGCTGGCTGATGGCTATGATTCCCGGTTCTATAAACCATGGGAAACTGCCTATAACAGTTCAAACGACGGTACGAATTCAACCGCCTCAGGAAGTGAATCAGCTGCTTCATCCGCCATAGCATATATCTTCTCCCCTTCAGGGAATATTCAGCAGGGGATACTTTGCTGCTGAGATTCAGGTTATTCTCCGATCCTTTTGCCAACGGATGGGGATGGATAATTGAAGATCTGAAATCAGTCCTTTTGTGGATGCAGTCGAACAGCTTAACTACGAGGGCATGTAAAAATTTATCCAAATCCGGGCATGGATGAGATCAGACTGAGTACAGACACCGGATTGATACTGGAGCGGAAAGCCATTGCATTACTCCATTATAATAGCTAACTGGCTATTTGCATTAGCAAGGGCAGCCTTCGGGGAGATACTGGAAAATGTAATAGATATCTCCGACAGACCTGCAGGTGTTTATATCATTGTATCTCAACAGGGACGACTGGATCAGGACAATCAAGTACAGTCTGATAAAATAGGGACCAGGATGCAGCTTCCATCACCTGATGGACGAATGTGGCATAATTTAGGCTATTTTATCTTTCATGGCATCATCTTTGTACAAAATGAAATTTTAGAATTCTATTATTGGAAAATTAAGCTAATTTTGCAGGATATTTTTAAAAAATGTAAATCATCTAAAAATGAGCATTATAAATGATGTTTTGGGTCTTTTTCTTGGGAATAAATATGAGCGTGATCTGAAGGAGATCAATCCCTATGTTGAAAAGACCCGTGTTGAATTCGATAAATTAGGGAATCTTTCCAATGATGGCTTGAGGGAATGTACGGATGAACTCAGGAAAGAGATCCTTGGAAGTGTTGTCTGCAGATGAAAATGAAATTAAGATCATTACGCGAACAGGCTGAAAAAGAGGAAGATGTATATAAAAAAGAAGAGATTTACAATACAATAGATAAAATTGAGAAACAAATCAAGCGAAAAGCTGGAAGAGTACTTGATCAGTTTGTGCCGAAGGCTTTTGCCATTATTAAGGAGACAGCGCGAAGGTTCAAGGAGAACAGTGTTCTTGAAGTTACAGCAAGACAATATGACAGGGATCTTGCATCAGTGAGGGAAAGCATTACCGTGAAGGGCGAGAAAGCATTACTGGAGCAATCATGGATCGCCGGCGGCAATGAGATCATCTGGGATATGGTACATTACGATGTGCAGCTTATCGGTGGTGTCGCCCTGCATAAGGGCAAGATTGCGGAAATGGGAACGGGTGAAGGAAAAACGCTCGTTGCCACACTGCCTGTCTTCCTGAATGCTCTTGCAGGGAAAGGAGTACACATAGTCACCGTAAATGATTACCTGTCAAAACGTGACTCCGAATGGATGGGACCCATCTATGAGTTCCATGGTCTTACTGTTGATTGCATCGACAAGCATCAGCCAAATTCAGTCGACAGGCGGAAGGCATATAATGCAGATATAACTTTCGGTACGAATAATGAATTCGGCTTCGACTACCTTAGGGATAATATGGCTATCAATCCTGAAGATCTGGTTCAGCGGAAGCATCATTATGCAATTGTTGACGAAGTCGACTCGGTTCTTATTGATGATGCCAGGACACCGTCTTATTATCTCCGGTCCGACTGCGAAAAGCGATACACAGCAATTCGATGAGCTGAAGCCTAAGGTCGATAAGCTTGTTGATGCGCAGAAGAAGCTTGTTACACAGATCCTGGCTGATGCCAGGAAGCTGATAGCTGCCGACAAAAATGATGAGGGCGGACTGCTGCTCCTGAGAGCCTATCAAGGGTCTGCCGAAAAACAATGCCCTTATAAAATACCTGAGCGAGGAGGGCAACAAGTCTCTGCTGCTGAAGACTGAAAATTTCTATATGCAGAACAACAGCAAGGATATGCCCAAGGTGACCGATGAGCTTTATTTTATCATCGATGAGAAAGCCAATTCCATTGAGCTCACGGAGAAGGGTCTTGATCTGATCTCAACATCAGTTGAGGATGCGAGCTTTTTTATTCTCCCCGATGTTGGTTCAAGGATTGCCGATCTTGAAAAATCGGATGTTTCCGACAAGGAGAAAGTAAGGGTCAAGGACGAGCTGCTGCAGGATTATTCAGTGAAGTCGGAACGCGTTCATACTATGACCCAGCTTCTCAAGGCATGGACCCTTTTCGATAAGGATATTGAGTATGTCGTGATGGACAATAAGGTCAAGATCGTCGATGAACAAACCGGCAGGATACTGGAGGGAAGGCGCTATTCCGATGGTCTTCACCAGGCTATTGAAGCCAAGGAAAATGTCGATGTAGAGGCTGCCACCCAGACATATGCCACCATCACTCTTACAGAACTACTTCAGGATGTACCATAAGCTGGCAGGTATGACGGGAACTGCCGAAACCGAAGCAGGCGAGTTCTGGAATATTTATAAGCTGGATGTAGTCGTAATTCCAACCAACAGGCCGGTTATCAGGGATGACAGGGAAGATATTGTATATAAGACCAAAAGGGAAAAATACAATGCTGTAATAGAAGAAATTGCAGAGATGTACCGTCAGGGACGGCCGGTTCTTGTCGGTACAACCTCGGTTGAAATTTCCGAATTGCTCAGCAGGATGCTGAAGATGAAGGGACTGAAGCATAATGTTCTTAATGCCAAACTTCATCAGCGGGAAGCAGAGATCGTTGCAGAAGCAGGTAAAACAGGCACAATAACAATTGCGACTAACATGGCCGGCCGGGGTACTGATATCAAGCTTACCGAAGAGGTCAGAAATGCGGGGGGCCTGGCGATCATCGGAACAGAAAGGCATGAATCAAGGAGGGTTGACCGCCAGCTGCGCGGACGATCGGGCCGTCAGGGAGATCCTGGCTCCTCGCAGTTTTTTGTATCCCTCGAGGATGAACTGATGAGATTATTCGGCTCGGAAAGAATCTCCGGCATCATGGACAAGCTCGGCCTGAAGGATGGAGAGATGATTCAGCACTCCATGATAACAAAATCGATAGAGAGGGCACAGAAAAAAGTCGAGGAAAACAACTTCGGGATTAGAAAGAGGCTTCTCGAATATGATGATGTTATGAATTCCCAGCGGG
Source organism: uncultured Bacteroidales bacterium (assembly GCA_963756885.1). Lineage (GTDB taxonomy): Bacteria > Bacteroidota > Bacteroidia > Bacteroidales > VadinHA17 > LD21. The sequence continues at coordinate 102,005 of CAVWPG010000014.1, read as the reverse complement.
AGGTGATCTACAAGAAAAGAAAGCATGCACTTCTGGGAGAAAGACTCAGCGTCGATATTGCCAACATGATGTTCGATGTTACCGAAAATCTCGTGGGAACCTATCATGGAGACGGCGACTTTGAAGGTTTTGAATTCGATCTTATACGGTCATTTTCAATGGACTCGCCGGTGCCTGACCATGAATTCAAGAAGGCTTCCCCGGAGCTGGTTACAGACAAGGTTTACGCAAAGGTGCTGGATACATATAAGAGAAAAGTAGAGACAATATCATCGCAGGCATACCCGGTACTGAAGGATGTCTATGACAAGATGGCTCATGTATACGAAAATGTTGTTGTACCTATTTCAGACGGGGTCAGGGTATTCCAGGTTGTAACGAATCTAAGGGCTACCGCCGAATCTGAAGGAAGAGAGCTGGCAAGGTCGTACGAAAAGACCATTGTGCTCGCAACTATCGATGATGCCTGGAAGGAACATCTGAGAGAGATGGATGAGCTGAAACAGTCGGTGCAGAATGCCACATACGAGCAGAAAGATCCGCTTCTTATTTACAAGTTCGAATCCTTTGAGCTTTTCAAGACCATGCTCATTAAGGTCAACAAGGATGTGGCAAGTACCCTTATGAAGGGGCATATACCTACCCAGGATCCTGATCAGGTGAAGGAAGCCCAGCGAAGACGGCAGGTCGATATGAGCAATATGAAGACCTCCAGGAGCGATTTTTCACAGTACAGCAGCACAGGTGGCGGACAGGATCGAAACCAGAAAACGGAACCAGTCAGGGTTGATAAAAAAGTAGGCAGGAACGATCCTTGCCCATGCGGCAGCGGAAAGAAATACAAGCAGTGCCATGGAATGCAGCAGGGTGCTGCCCATGCTGCCAATGCGAACCTTTGATCAGATCCGGCTGATCTCCTCAATGGCTTTCTGAATTCGTGTATGCACGGGCCTGCTTACAGATACAAGCGGAAGCCTTACATGGTTATGGCACAGATTCATGCAGCAAAGCATATCCTTTACACCGGCAGGGTTTCCCTCTGTGAACAGAAGGTCGATCATTTCGAGGAACCTGAACTGGATTTCGCGTGCAGCCTTGAAATTGCTTTTAAGCGACTGGTTCACAAGCTCACTGCACTGGGAAGGAAAGGCATTTGCCAGAACTGATATCACTCCAAATCCGCCCGCAGCTATGACGGGCAACGTAAGCATATCGTCTCCAGAGATCACGCTGAAATTTTCCGGCTTGTCCTTGAGTATTCTCATGATCTGGCTGAGATCGCCGGAGGCCTCCTTTACGCCAACGATATTTTCGCACTTGTGGGCCAGCTCGAGACAGGTCTCGGAGGTTATATTGCAGGCTGTCCTCCCCGGTACATTATAGATAATTACAGGTAACGGACTTGCTGTTGCAATCTCCTTGAAATGCTGGAAAAGACCTTTCTGGGTCGGCTTGTTATAGTATGGTGCAACCGACAACAGCCCGTCGACGCCAGAGAGGTCGGCATGCCTGATCCCGTTGATTACCTCCTGAGTGTTGTTCCCGCCTATGCCATAAACGACAGGAACCCGGTGATCGACAGTCTCCGCAACATAGCATATTATTGCCTTTTTCTCCTCTTTCGACAGGGTGGCTGATTCGCCTGTAGTACCCATGGCGACAATATAGCTGACACCTCCGCTGATTACATGGTTTATTACCCTTCCCAGGGCTGCAAAATCAATGCTCATGTCATTTTTAAACGGTGTAATGATCGCTACACCGGTACCTCTGAATTTTTTCATTTCTGCTGTTATTTATAAGCCGTGCTGATGGATTTGTCTTTTATCATCCCAAGGTAGTGCACGACCTGACTGAGGTAACTGTCGATATCGGCAGTATTTTTGATTTCCAGCATCAGGTCAAAGGGAGAGTCTGGTCCTTCGTTGTCAGATAATCCGACCTTAAGCCCGGCCATCGAAAGCGATGTGATGTAGCGCAGCGGTACAAGCTTCCCCGGATTAATATCGATGAGTATATCAAAAGGATTGTTAATAAATGATCTTGCTTCAGCTGAATCGGGGTGGTAGAATTTATTTATTTCATCCTTCCTTATACAAGTGAGAAACCTGATGGCAGTATACTGGTCAGGCAGGTTTTTGCCGGGGAAGTACCCCAGAACCTTAAGATCTATCCTCATCTCTTCCATTTTCTGATGAAATCTGCTCAGACTGGCAAATTCAGCCGGTTTGGAAGCATCCCAGGCAATCCCTATGGTCCTGATGCTTTTAAAATCAGAATACCTTACCTTTCTCCTGCTCCTGCCAACTTTTCTCGAAAGGATCATCTTCCCGATCTTCAGCCGGATATTGCTAAATAATTCCATAGTGCAAACCTAACTGTTTTTTGTTAAAGTCGGACCGAGGCTGTTTATTAATCTTCTCCAATTATTTTCAGGAATTCGGTTTCGCTTATCAGTTGCACTCCAAGGGAGAGAGCCTTTTCTCTTTTTCGATTCCCCCATATTTTCACCGCTCAGTATAAAGGATGTATTTCCGGAGACAGATGCCGCGTTTTTACCTCCATTTTTTTCAATGAGCTCCTTGTATTCATCTCTTGAATGCCTGTGAAAGACCCCTGAAATTACTATTGTTTTTCCCCTGAGCGCATCGCCGGCAGGTATAGCCTCTTCTCCGGAAGCAAACTTAATCCCTGATGCCCGCAGTCTTTCGATCAGCTCAAGGTTCTCCCTGTCGGAAAAGTAAGCCACAATGCTCCCGGCTATTTTCGGGCCTATCTCTGCCACCCCTGTAAGTTCAGCTGAGGTGGCGCTTATAAGGTCATCAATTCTCCTGAATTTCGATGCGAGAGTCTTAGCCACTGTTTCTCCCACATGTCTGATTCCCAGTGCAAAAAGGACGCGGGGATAGGGCACTTCCGACGATTTTGCAATGCTTGCCAGTATATTTGAAACTGATTTCTCCCCGAGCCTCTCGAGGGGTATAAGCTGATCTGCTTTCAGATCGTAAAGATCGGCATAGTTTCTTATAAGGCTCCTGCTGAATAGCAGATCGATTGTCTCTTCTCCAAGCCCTTCAATATCCATTGCCTTCCTGCTGATAAAGTGCTCAATCCTCCCCTTAAGCTGTGGCGGGCAATGAAGATAATTCGGGCAGAAATGATTGGCTTCGCCCTCGTTCCTTACAAGCTCGGTACCGCATTCGGGACAATGAGTAATGAACTGAATTTTTATACTGCCTTCGTTCCTGAAGGAGTGATCAACGCCTGTTATCTTCGGAATAATCTCGCCGCCCTTTTCGATAAATACCATATCGTTGATATGAAGATCCAGAAGGTCTATCTGATCGGCATTGTGAAGAGTGGCTCTTTTTACTGTAGATCCGGATAAGAATACCGGTTCGAGATTGGCAACAGGGGTCACAGTACCTGTTCTGCCAACCTGGAAAGCGACAGAGAGCAATTTTGTTAAAGCCTCTTCTGCTTTATATTTATAGGCTATCGCCCACCGGGGCGATTTAGCTGTAAAACCGAGTTCCTGCTGAAGTCTTCAGCGAGTTTACCTTGATGACAACACCATCAGTGTCAAACGGAAGATTTTTCCGTTCAGATTCCCATCTCGCGATACAAACTCCATTACTTCTCCGATGTCCCTGCACAGTTTCATGCTGTCAGGCACCGTGAATCCCCATTCAGAGACCTTTTTCAATTTTCGTAATGGTTATTCTGCAGGAAGCTCTTCAGACAGCAGGAAAGTAGATGAAGCACTCAAGCGATCTGGAGGCCACTATTCTTGGATTCAAGAAGCTTGATAGTTCCTGCAGCGGATTGCGCGGATTGGCAAATGGTGCATCGCCAGATTTTATCTTCTCTTCGTTCAGCCTGTTGAATACGGCCTTGGCATAAGGATCTCCCCCCTGACGACAAATTCGCCGGGGGAAACATCTTACCGCTTATTTTTTGAGGAATACTTCCATATTGTCCTCACATTGCTTGTAACATCATCTCCCCTCGTGCCATCGCCCCTTGTGAATGCCCTTACCATTATGCCATCCCTGTATGTTATGCTTATTGATACCCCGTCGATATTTCAGTTCGCAGACATACTCAGCATCCCCCGATGCCATCTTCCGCACCCTGGCATCAAACTCCCTGAGCTCCTCCTCATTGTATGTATTTCCCAGGGACAGCATTGGATATCGGTGTTCATACTGGACAAACTCGGCAGTGATATCGCTTCCCACTCTCCTTGTAGGAGAATCCTCACTTAGGAACCGGGGATATTTCCTCTCCAGCGCATCAAGTTCATTAAGCAGGAGATCGTACTCAAAATCAGTAATATCCGGCTGATTGAGAACATAATATCTATGATTGTGCCCTTCGATCTCCCTGCGGAGCTTTTCTATGCGATCCCTGGCTTCAGATTGTGTCATATAAGAATTGGACTATTAAATTGTTGCTGAATAGTTCATGCTGCATCATTCCCATACTCCGTCGACCACATGTCCGCATTTACTGCATTTACCCTTTGATATTGTATTTGAAACGATCCGGAATCCCTGCCTTCTGACGAGGATTGTCCTGCACGCCGGACACTTTGTTTCAGCCTGCTCTTCCCCGGGTACATTTCCCGTATATACATATATAAGGCCTTCCTCAGCTGCTATGGCAGCAGCCTTATTGAGGGTATCAACAGGAGTGGGGGGCAATTGTTCAAGCTTGTGAATAGGATAAAATCTGCTGAAATGGATGGGAGTTTTTTTGAATCCGTTATCCGAAAGCCACCTGCACATGGTCCTGATCTCATCAAGGTTGTCTGTCCATGAAGGTACCACGAGATTGGTTATCTCAAGCCAGACTCCCATATCCCTGTAGACTTTCAGGGAATCCAGAACTGGCTGCAGCTTTCCCCCCGTAAGCTTAAGGTATGTTGCTTCAGTTATTGCCTTGAAATCAATGTTGGCCGCATCGATAACAGAACAAAGGTTTTTCAGTGGCTCCGGATTAATATAGCCATTCGACTTTATCACATTCTTGATACCTGCCTTTCTTGCCAGGGTGGCAGTTTCAAAAACATACTCGTAGAATGTGGTAGGTTCGGAATAGGTATATGCGATCGACCTGCAGCCATTGGCCTGACATTCCCTTACAACATCCTCAGGGGCCATTTTGAAGTTCCTGGTCTTGTCCGGACTGGTTTGTGAAATAGTCCAGTTCTGGCAATTGAGGCAAACAAGGTTGCAGCCTGCAGTGGCAATTGAATAGGCTCTTGAACCAGGGAAAAAATGAAAAATCGGCTTTTTCTCTATTGGGTCAATATTGACAGTACAGGGGTTGCCGAATGCCATTGTGTACAATTTGGAGTCATGAACCTTTCTGTTATTGCACTTGCTTAGCTCCCCTTCCCTGAGCACGCATTCGTTCGGGCAAATCCTGCACATTATGCCTCTCGCGGTCTCTTCCTGGTACATTGCAATTCTCTTGTATATGCTCCCGCCTCCGGTATCATTCCCGGGGAACAAATCCTTTCCCGGCAGGCAGATTACTCCTGCGGACAGAGCTAACGACTTTTTAAGAAAGTCACGCTTGCTTATATTTATTTTATATGATTCCATAGTGCTCTGAAATAAATTTCATAATTAAAGCTACAATTTGTTCTTTACTGAACCAAAAAGAAGTCCTGTAAAAATAAGTCCGGATAATATATAGACTGACGACCGGATCCCAAATACAGGTATCGACACCCCGGTTATCAGTATGAATCCCAGGGCAGACCCGGCCAGGTCAGCACTGTATACCGAAGATGGAGATGACAGCTGAGCGCCTGAGGTAAGCCCGGAGAAGAGCCTGCCTGTGAAAAAAGCAGGGAGAAAGGCAGACAGCAGAATAAATGCAAGGGCCGGTATCTCGTGGTTCAACCCAGTGAACATGTTGTAGAGAGATCCGGCTGCAGCATAAAGTATTGCAAGCAGGATTCCGGTTGCAATGGGAGAGAGCCTGTCAGCAAGCCTGAAGGAGCTGCCGGAACCAAACGCCAGTCCGGCCATCAGAGCGGCTATTACAAGACCTGCGAGCTGATACATATTCCCTATCATTATCTGAAGGGAAAGAAGCATGACGATCTCAAAGCCTGCCAGTGCGGATGCACTGAAATACATCAGCATATTCCTTCTCCCTGTAAGGAGCAGCGGGGCAGCGAAGATAAGGATCAGACTAAGCACTGCAGGGGTCTTCTCACCCTTGTCACGGCTGAAGTTATACAGCTGAAAATGATAGCTGGCAACGGGATGGGACAATCTGTTCTGGCCGATCCGTCTATCCATCAGCGCTGAAAAATCATCACTCTTTTTTTCTGTAAGGTCATCGGAAAGAAAGTCTGAACTGACATAGAGGTTATTTATCTTCTTAAGGCTGTCAAGACGGCAGAAATCCACTGAAAGCTCTTTTCCGGAAGCAAGAAAGTACAGTTTGTTACCGACAACTGGCTTCACGAAGCTGAAAACTGATGAAAGGCTGTTGTAAACAGATGAATAGAGCCTTACAGATTCCTTGTTGAAATAGTCGTTAGCAGGTCCGGGAGAACACATAAATACCCCTCCGTCAGTCAGCTTATTCTTTACTGAACTGAAAAATTCGGTTGTATAGTACCTGTTCAGCTGCAATGTGGAAGGAGGCGGGACCGAGAGGATAATTACTTCGGCCTTCCCCGGAGAATGCCGCATATACCTGAATGCATCGCTGTTTATAACAGAAAGCCTGAAATTAAATGTATCAGGGCTGGCTGTAAACGCTCTGGTCAGGGCCGGATCCCTTTCGATATAAACAACCTCACCTGCATCGTATTTTGCTATCTCCCTGAGCTGTCCCCCGAGCGGGCCGGAAATGAGAATTACCCTGCGAAGGTTGTTTCTTTGCAGCATAGCATAATGTATATTTTCCTCCCTTTCAATTACATCGTAGTTATAAGCCAGCAGGCGCTGGTTGTAGTAAGTGTTTTGTTCGCCATTGTATTCCCCATGGGTTATATTGCCATATGGGGTATCCTCAGAATCCTTTACATCCAGGCCGGGCAGAAGGATCTGTCGGAACAGCACATCGGGGCTTGAAAGGATAAGGACTGCGGCCAGAATTGCTGTCAGGATCTTCACTGAAAGAATATAACCGCGACTGACGAGATAAAAGGAAACGAGGACATATGACAATGAAAACAGGATAGTAAGCAGAAGGAGCTGATACGTATCCAGTATTCCCGCTGTCAGGAATGAAATGAGCAGCCCTGCAGCTACTCCTCCCAGGGTCTCGGCTGAAAAGGATTTTCCGGGAGGGAAGTTATTGCCCGACCTGGCGGCGAGAAGAAGCCTCACAAAAGTAAATCCGGATATCAGGCAGTAGGGGAACAGTACCAGCAGGGTATAGATAAGGCTTACAAGGAAGGATGGGGATTCTCCTGTACTCAGGAACATTCTGGAAAGGAAAAGCATCATCGAAAGTGGCATTAGAGGGCCAAGGGAGAAAATGAGGTTTATTTTCCTCAGATTGGTGAGCTTTGAGCTCCCGGCCAGGACTGCTCCTGCCGATGAACCAATGAGCCATGATCCGAGGAAGATGCCTGTTATAAGCTCATAACCTCCCGCGATATTCAGCATCTCGCGGAGGAGGAGAAGCTGGACTGAACTGCTGACCAGCCCTGTGACGAAAAGATTCAGCCTCATTCGGGAAGCCTTGATAACCTGAAATTCCCCATAGCCATCCGAAACGGCCTGTTTACTGAAGATTGCAAGATAGTAGGAGAGGTGCCAGATTATATGGAACAGCCCGGTAAATACCATTGCGATTCCGAATTCGACGTGCCACTTCAGAATTGTTTTGACAAAGGGCACGTCCCATTTATAGGTAACCTGCAGGGCCATGAATATCCCTGCAGCGGCTGTCAGGGCAAAAGCCGCCGTCAGCAGTATGTTCCAGAATTTTTTATGAAAATTACAGGAAAAGTATCCTATCCTGTAAAAAATGTAACTAATTATATATAAAAGTATTGCAGTTACTCCTGTGCCAATGACATGATACATATATGCCCCTCGTTATCTTCTGAGTACGATTCCTTCATAGATATAAATTTCAGCATCCTTCCATCCATCCCAGCCTATACCGGCTTTTTCGCGCGAGGTATATCCAAGGAACTGATCCTTTGTCCAGTGATTTTCAGTTGCAACCTGGGGCAGCATGGTTCCGGACCTTGTCCCCTTTTTAATGTAAATTCCATGTTTCCCCAAAACTATTTCACTCGTATCGCTGATCTTTCTGAGCGGTCCCAGGACCGTGATCTCTATTGATATCCTGTCGAGCTCCTCCCTGGTGAGAGGCACAAAGCGGGGATCATCGAATGCAGACGCAATAGCTGACTCCCTTACGGCCACACAAAGGGGATCCGATGAAATAAATCTGCCTATACAACCTCTCAGGGCTCCGTTAACCTTAAGTGTGACAAAGGCGCCAAGCTGCTTTTTGAGGTTCCCTGTCATCTCCTTTTCATCTATTTCTATTTTTTTGTGCTCATAAAGCATTGTCCTTATGCTGCTTTCAGCAATTTTAAAAAGCTGGTTTTTTTCAGTCCTGCTTATTTCAATATCGGATGCGGTGTCAGCCTGTTTTTCCCTGTTTCCCCTTCGGTCGATCACAGCGAAAGCATGATAACCCACGACTTTTGTTTTATCGCCATACTCAGAATCGCCAGAGTTGCTGTAGCCGATATGCCTTATCTCCAGATTTTTGTCACCCTGGATAAGGTAAAGAAGCGTCAGACCAGAAGTCCATCCGCACATGCTGGTCACCAGTCCGGGCACATCCCCGTCTGCATTCTTCTTCAGTGCAGCAAGAAAGGTTTCAGGTTTTCCTGAGCCAAGCGCTGCAGCGGTTATGCTGTCTGTCCTCCTGGCATCTGAATATGAAGGGTAATGGGAAAAATCGCTGCTTATAACAAATAGGTTCTCATCAGTAAAATATGGTCTGAGCGCTTCGGCGATCTTTTTTATTGTCGATTCATTATAGGTCCCGATAATTATGGGCACTATATCCGGAGTCTTGCTGAAATATGACTGAATGAATGGTACTTCCACTTCGATGCAGTGTTCCCTGATATGAGCATCAACGGGGAAGTCGAACACTTTATTGTCGTTCTTCAGTTTATCGGCTATATCCCTGTTTACATGGGCCTTGCCCAGGGGTGTGACATAATCGCCGGTATTATATACAGATGCCCCGTCAAACGACATCACATGGCTCGATCCGATGATGAAAATATTTTTGTAGACTGAGGAGGGAGGAATTGCATGAAAGGCCTCGGCGGCTATCTTTCCTGAAAAGACATAACCGGCATGGGGAGCTATTATCGCTCTTACGTCCCATGAAGCCGGCGTCCTGCTGCAGGAGGCAAACAGTCCGGCGATGTCGGCAGACAGGGCCTGTCTGTTGTCGGTGTAGAACCTGCCGGCTGCATAAGGCTGTCTGTCAGTGAGATTGGTCTGGGCAAATGTTTCCATCATACACATTATTGATAACACGACAATTAATACCGTTCGCATAACTGTAGCAATAAATTGGGGTAATAAAGTTATGCCAAAAATGAGAAGATTGGAAATTTAAATTGCAAATGTCAGGCTGGAATATCAGAGCAGTACCATAGCCTCTTTCAGGATAGAGCCGTCCTCGTCGGTGCCATACAGCTTTATAAGCAGGTTAACGGCTGGTGTGCCGACCATATGTATTATAGGATGCAATTCGTCTCTTATGTCATCTACATCCATATTGTCGAACTCATCGATGGCAAAATAGAGGTGGATCATCAGGGTGAATTCATTACTCTCTATATTGCACAGGGCCCTAACGATCTTGGCAAGCCATATGGAGGAAGATGTATTGAAATATTCGAGGTTGAACCGCAGATTTGTCGTATGCCTGGGCTCCTTCGCATATTCTGTTACCCAGTTCAGGATGTTTTCATATATCTTGTTCGCATTCTCTGGGATCGACCTGCCTGACAGGATCAGTTCACCTGTTATCGGATTCAGATCGACCTGGGGAGTTTTGGCAGTTGGCTCTATAAAAAGTGTGCTTAGTTCCACAATGAAATGATATTACTTTTGGGTTATAAAAATCATAATCAAAAATAGGTTATCTTTTCCTGTACGGCCGGACCCTTTATCAAAAAGAACGGAACAATAGTCAAATAATTTTATACGTTGGTATAATCTCGAGCCTTTCAATGTATATAACAGCAACCTTTTTGATAATGTTTTCTTTTAGAACGATCTTTTTTAATATATATTTGCTGCCTTAAATTTTAAAAGCCAAAATGGAGATCGTTCTTAAAGGTAAGATAAAGGAAGCTGTAAGGGAAATCTATAATAGCAATGTATCTGACGATCTGATACAGTTACAGGAAACCCGAAAGGAATTCAGGGGTGATTTCACCCTGGTTGTTTTTCCTTTACTGCGCTTCTCTAAAAACACTCCCGAAAAAACCGCGGAGACAATAGGGATCCGCCTTATGGAAAGTTTTCCCCCCGTTTCCGGATTCAATGTTATAAAGGGTTTTCTCAACCTTGAAATTTCTGATTCCTGGTGGCTGGAGTACTTTGGAAAAATGGCAAGGGAGAAGGACCTACTCGAAAATTGCAGAGTCACCAGCCCTGAAACCATTCTCGTCGAATATTCATCTCCCAATACGAATAAGCCACTTCATCTTGGACATATCCGGAACAATCTTCTGGGTTTTTCATTATACAGGCTGCTTTCCGCTGTCGGGCATAAGGTTGTAAAGACAAACATAGTCAACGACCGCGGGATCCATATTTGCAAATCGATGCTGGCATGGCAGAAGTTTGGCGGCGGAGAGACCCCGGAATCATCAGGTATGAAGGGGGATCACCTTGTTGGCAAGTATTATGTCATGTTCGAGAAGGAATATAAGGGGCAGATTGAAAAGCTTGTAAATGAAGGCGTATCTGAAGCCGAGGCAAGAAATTCCGCACCCTTTATGCAGGAAGCAAGGGAGATGCTGCTGAAATGGGAAGCAGGCGACAGTGAGGTGGTAAGCCTGTGGAAAATGATGAATTCGTGGGTATATAAGGGTTTTGATGAGACCTATATCAAGCTTGGGGTCGATTTCGACAGGATCTATTATGAATCACAGACGTATAAGCTTGGCAGGGAACTTGTTCTTAAAGCTCTGGAGCAGAATATCCTATACCGGAATGAGGATAATTCAATATGGGCCGACCTCACCGCAGAGGGGCTCGACCAGAAGCTGCTTCTCCGTTCCGATGGGACGGCCGTGTACATGACCCAGGACCTGGGAACCGCTGTCGACAGATATAACCACTATCATTTTGACAAGAATATCTATGTGGTGGGAAATGAACAGAACTATCACTTCCAGGTGTTGAAGGCTGTCCTCGGCAGGATGGGCTATGCCTGGGCTGAAGGTCTTATCCATTTCTCATACGGGATGGTCGAGCTGCCGGAAGGCAGGATGAAGTCAAGGGAAGGAACCGTGGTCGATGCCGATGACCTGATTGACGAAATGTATGAAACTGCAAGGAAAGTGTCGCTGGAGCTGGGCAAATTATCAGAATTCACCGAATCTGAAAAGGAGGATATCTTCAGGAAAATAGGACTGGGAGCACTTAAATATTTCATCCTGAAGGTCGATCCACGAAAGAATATGACTTTTAACCCCGAGGAATCGATAGATTTCAACGGAAATACCGGACCATTCATACAGTACACATACGCAAGGATAAAATCCGTGCTAAGGAAAGCCGCCCTGTCGGGTATTGAGGAAACTATCCCTGATGGCTCCTCCTTCAGTCCGCTTGACAAGGAAATCAATCTTATAAAGCTGCTGCGGAAATTTAATGAGACAGTCTCAGCCTCGGCATCTGAATTCAGCCCGGCTTTGATTGCCAATTATTGTTACGACCTTGCACGGGAATACAACCAGTTTTATCACGACTATACTATTCTGGGGGAAACTGATCCGCCAGTAAGAGATTTCAGGCTGGTTCTTTCGAGGCTTACAAGCGGGGTGCTGGCTTCGGGGATGTGGCTTCTGGGCATAGAAATGCCTGAGAGGATGTAGGATGAGGGAGTTCCCTTCCTCCCTGCCCGGGATATGTGATTTATTATTTAAATAGTTATACAGGTAATCAGATGTTTGAAAGTTTAAGTGACAGGCTGGAGAAATCCTTTAAGATCCTTAAGGGACAGGGCAGAATATCGGAAATAAATATTGCCGAAACACTTAAAGAGGTGCGCAGGGCATTGCTTGATGCCGATGTCAATTTTAAAATTGCCAAGCAGTTCACCGATACAGTAAAGCAGAAGGCACTTGGGCAGGAGGTCATCAAATCGGTCAATCCGTCACAGATGATGGTGAAGATTGTTCACGATGAACTCGTTGAGCTCATGGGGGTGGAGAAAACCGATATCAACATCAAGATAAATCCGTCCGTTATACTGATCGCAGGTCTCCAGGGCTCCGGAAAAACGACATTCGCCGGTAAGCTGGCAAGATGGGTAAAGACAAAGCGGAGCAAGAACCCGATGCTTGTCGCCTGCGATGTTTACAGGCCTGCAGCTATAGAACAGCTGAAGATCATTGGCACCCAGGTAGAGGTCCCGGTTTATGTCGAGGACGGAAATATGGACCCTGTGTCTATTGCCAGGAATGCTGTAAGGGAGGCAAAAAAACTTGGCCACGACCTTATAATAATAGATACCGCCGGACGACTCGCTATTGACGAGGAGATGATGAAGGAGATCTCCTCAGTGAAGAATGCGGTAAATCCTCACGAGATACTTTTCGTTGTAGATTCAATGACCGGACAGGATGCTGTCAATACTGCGAAGGAATTCAATGACAGGCTCGACTTTGACGGAGTTGTGCTTACAAAGCTTGATGGTGACACGAGGGGAGGGGCCGCCCTTTCTATAAAATCTGTTGTCAACAAGCCGATCAAGTTTGTCAGTTCGGGGAAAAGATGGACGCCCTTGACATCTTTTATCCTGAACGAATGGCCGACAGGATCCTTGGAATGGGTGATATCGTTTCACTTGTTGAAAAGGCCCAGGAACAGTTCGATTCGGAGGAGGCAAGAAAGCTGCAGAAAAGGATCGCGAAGGACCAGTTCGATTTCAACGATTTTATTGCCCAGATCCAACAGATCAAGAAGATGGGGAACGTGAAGGACCTTATGTCAATGATCCCCGGAGTGGGCAAGGCCGTCAAGGATCTGGATATTGATGATAATGCATTCAAGGGAATAGAGGCTATTATAAGAAGCATGACGCCGGAGGAAAGGGTTAATCCGGTTGTCCTCAACGGAAGCAGGCGGAAAAGAATTGCATTGGGCAGCGGAACCAGCGTGCAGGAAGTTAACAAGCTTCTGAAGCAGTTCGACGAAACGCGCAGGATGATGAAGATGATGACAAGGAGCGGCAATATGTCAAAGATGATCGGCAAAAAATAATTTTAAAATGTATAATCTCATAGACGGAAAACAAGTCGCATCCGGCATTAAGGTAGAAATTGCTGCTGAGGTAGCTGAAATAAAGGCTTCAGGAAAAAGAGTTCCCCATCTTGTTGCCGTGCTGGTAGGCAATAACGGCTCCAGCGAAATCTATGTTGCCAACAAGGTAAGGGATTGCGCGGAAGTAGGCTTCAGATCGACGCTCATCAGGTTCGGGGAGGATGTTGCTGAATCTGAGCTTCTGGCCCAGATAGATAAGCTTAACAAGGATGATGAGGTAGACGGCTTCATCGTTCAGCTTCCGCTGCCGCCACATATCCCGGAACATAAAGTCATCGAAGCAATCGACCCTGACAAGGATGCCGACGGATTTCATCCAGTGAACCTGGGAAAAATGATGATCGGCCTCGAATCTTTTCTTCCAGCAACACCATATGGAATTACAGAACTGCTCAGACGCTATTCTGTAGAAACCGCTGGCAAGACCTGCGTGGTTATAGGACGGAGCAATATAGTCGGAAGACCGGTAAGCATACTCTTGTCACAGAAGGGGATGGATGCAACAGTAACCGTTGTGCACAGCAAATCAAGGAACATAGCGAGGATAGTCGGCGAGGCTGATATAATAATCGCAGCTATCGGTTCGCCCCGTTTTGTCACGGCAGATATGGTAAAAGTGGGAGCAGTGGTGATAGATGTAGGGACAACCAGGGTTCCGAGACGCTTCCGAAAAACGTCTGGCTATAAGCTTATCAGGAGACGTTGATTTTGAAAATGTAGCGCCAAAATGCTCCTATATAACTCCGGTCCCGGGAGGGGTAGGTCCGATGACCCGTGTTTCGCTGCTGCGAAACACCCTTCTTGCAGCAAGAAAAAGAGGCTGATCTGCCGGAGATTTCAGCAATCCTATTCCGGAGTCTCGATACCTGTGAAATACAGGTCGTAACCACCGAAGCCCGCCGGGGCGGTTGGATGAGAAAATCATGTAAAGATTTGAGAATAGTCCGAATGGAAACCTATCAGTGGCCGGTATTCATCGGATGACGTATTTATGCGCGGGCCAAAATTCAACGGGCTGCTCCAGTTCCCGTTCCTGAAAACAGAATAGTAGAGATCGAATCCCCCATATCCACCCGGCCTGTCTGAAGTAAAAACCATGAGCCTGTTATAGACCATGGGGCACTTGTCGTCAGACGGGCTGTTTATGCTGTCAACAAGGGCAGAAGGGGAGTAATCGGAGTCAAACCATGCGGATAGGGATTTGCCAGCCGGACGCGATTTTAAGGTAAATATCGAAATTGCCATCAATATTCGAATTGAAATAAGCCGAATCCTGATTCAGGTCAAAAGTGAGATAGGCGTCATCTGATGAAGTATTCATGAAGCTTTACAGGAAAAGGGCCGAATACGGGAGGGATTGCCGTGCCATATGCCGGTGTGTTGGTGCAGTACCTCAGGTCAAGGTTCCCTTCGGCATTCTCCGAAGCCAGTATCAGATACTCTTTTCCATCAATTGAATTATAGGTGCGGTAAGGCCCGAAGTCGTTGCGGGAGGTCTCAGCCTTTTCAATAATCCTGATATAATAGATCATCTTCGGTGATTTCGCTGCTCAGTTCAAATCTGCCGCTTGTTTTATCAAATGTGAAGGTGATCAGTCCCCTGTTCGAGGTCAAATTGCCCTCCTGAGCTTCTCCGGTTGCTTGAAAAAATAATCGGCAGCGATCCCTTTGCCTCATTGATTGTTGAATTGTAATCATCATACGCTGAATTCAACCCGGTAATATCCAGAACTGTGTCGGGAAATATGCCCAGTGGATATCTGGGCTGATCTTTCCCCTTTGTGCAGTGGGTAAACAGGAGGCTTGTCAATAATATTGTGAATATCAATATAATATGACTTCCATGACATGTTGTTTCATATGGGCTTTTCTTAATAAATAAAATGCAAATGTACTCATAAAAATGAAAAACCGGGCTAGTGGCCCGGTTCTTCAAGAATAGAATTTAGGTTAATTCTAGGGTAAATAGGGTATGTTTTTCAAAAAGTATCTTCGTTATACAATCAATAGATGGATATTTGTCTCCTGAGGTTGCGTCAATATTTAAAAAACAATAAAAATATAAGCCAATAATTTTATATTATATTGTATGTTAGGTGTTTATAAATTAATTAAAATGTTGATAATTGAATATGGAGGTGAACACCTGTATTAAAAATAGTATTATTTTTGCGGGATACATATCCATCTGAGCGATGGAAGAGGACAAATATGGATCTTCCTATGAGGAAGAGGTGAAGAATGCGGTTCAGAAGTTTGAGAGGATGAGAAAAAATAATGAAAGTTATTTTTTTGATGTTGTTGAATTTGAGACAATTATCGATTACTATATTGAGAGCAACAATTCAGCAAAGGCTTTTGAGGCTGCAACGCTTGCCACCGGCAGCATCCAAATTCGGTATCTATCCAGTTGAGAAAAGCCAGGGTATTGCTCGATAAGGGAAGGGCAGTTGAGGCCCTGAGGCTACTGAAGAAGCTTGAAAATATCGAGCCGGGCAATCATGAGCTGTATATAGCCAAAGGAACTGCCTATGGCATGCTTGGTGACATTCAGGGTGCGAGGAAAATGTTTGATTATTCCCTTACGCTCGACTCCGAAGACGTGGAGAACATCCTTTTTGCCATCACATCCGTTCTTCAAAACCTGAATTATTATGAGCATCTGATTCCGTATATGGAACGGCTAGTGGAGATGGAGCCTGAATTCAAGGCACATCTCTATGATCTCGCCTACGCATATGAAAAGATCGAGGATTTTGATAACAGCATTGTGTATTACCTTAAATACCTTGAGGAGGAACCATTTTCCGACAGTGCATGGTATAATCTTGGCATAATCTATAACAAGCTGGAGATGTACGAAAAAGCCATGGAAGCCTATGATTTCGCCCTGGCCATCAATTCACAGAATACGTTTGCCCTTTTCAATAAAGGCAATATCCTGAACAATATAGAAAGATACGGGGAGGCCATACCGGTATACCATGAATATCTTGAAAACGAACCGGATAGCTTCGAAGCCATGACCTACCTTGCAGAATGCTATGAAAAATTGAATGAGGTTACGATGGCACGTAAATACTATCAGGAAGCAATCGAGCTGGCGCCTGATTTTGCCGATCCGTGGTTTGGCCTTGGTGTGCTGGCCCTGAATACAGGGCATACTGATGACAGCCTTATTTTTTTCAGGAAGGCTCTCCGGCTGGATGATGAGAATCCTGAAATATGGTATCTTCTTGGTAAGGCCCACTATTCGAATGGTGAGAAGAAGGCCGCCATGAGGTGCTTCAGGGAAGCCCTGAAGCTGGATGCATATTATGATGAAGTCTGGATAGATCTTGGAAAGATAATTGTAAGTGACGGACTTGTATCCAAAGCCCTGCCATACCTGGTGCATGCATATAAAATTACTGGTGACATACCTGGCATCAACTATCTGCTTGCATCATTGTATCTTTATTCCGGATCACCCGAGAAAGCATTCCGGCATCTTTCGATCGCCCTCGATCAGGACAAGGACCTTTACAGGGATTTTGCAGAGATCTTTCCGAAGCGGCTTATAACCCGTAAGATAAGGAAGCTGCTGGCCGAAAATGCTCTTCTGGATTAATCTTTCATTAAATCATATATCTGAAAATGAATAATGTTCTTCCTTTTTTGCCTGAGAGAACAGCCAAACCAAGAAACTCCGGCCTTACCATGGTAATGGATAAGGGACTGAGCGTGCGTGAAGCTGAAGACTTCATGTCTGTAGGCAGTGAATACACCGATTTTGTGAAGCTTGGATTCGGGACCTCGCTTATTACCCCCGGGTTTGAAAAGAAAATAGAGATCTATAAAAATGCAGGTGTAATACCATATTTCGGCGGCACTCTCTTTGAAGCCTTTCTTATCAGGGACATGTTCAGCGAATTTATTGACTTTCTTCAAAAAAATGAGATTGAGCTGGTGGAGGTTTCAGACGGATCATATGATTTCGAGCATGCAAAAAAACTCGAATACATTTCGATACTTGCAGAAAAATTCACTGTAATTTCTGAAGTCGGATCGAAAAAGGCCAATGTTGTTTATACCCCCGATGAGTGGGTATCCATGATGAAGTCGGAACTGCAGGCCGGATCGGTAAAGGTGATAGCAGAGGCAAGGGAATCAGGTACAATCGGAATATACAATGAGGACGGATCGGTTAATAATCTTATAATCTGTGCCATCTCCGATCATGTCAGGCTCGAGAACGTTCTATGGGAAGCCCCTCTCAAATCACAGCAATCGTGGTTTATAAAGAATTTCGGGGCAAACGTCAATCTTGGCAATATAGCTCCCGCGGAGATCATTCCGCTGGAGTCGCTACGGCTTGGGCTTCGCGGCGATACATTCTTTCAGTTCCTCCCGGAAGAGATAAGGTACAGGACTTTATAATATCACTGGTGAGCCCTCCCTTTATCATTTGAATATGAGAAAATATGGCCTAATCGGTTATCCCCTCGGGCATTCTTTCTCGAAGGGCTACTTTGCAGAGAAGTTCCTCAGAGAGAAAATCACCGGCTGCAGCTACGAGAATTTTCCCCTTACTGACCTCGCCCTGCTGCCGTCGCTGATTGAAGGGGACCCCGAACTCCTCGGGCTGAATGTTACAATTCCATATAAATCGGACATTCTGGGGTATATTGACGAGCTTGATCCCGAAGCTGCCGAAATCGGAGCTGTTAACGTGCTTAAAATAAGGAGATCAGGGGGCAAAGCCAGGGTGTCGGGCTTTAACAGCGATATAAGGGGCATCTCTGATTCCCTGGGGCCATGGCTGGAAGGAATAAATAACGCACTCGTTCTGGGAACCGGAGGCAGTTCCAGGGCTGTCTGCCATTTCCTTGAAAAATCTGGAATTATCCTGACCAGGGTCTCAAGGAGCAGCAAGCCCGGCATAATAACATATGGGGAGATAGATGAGCAATTGTTCGGAAAAGCTCTTCTGATAGTGAATACGACCCCGCTTGGAATGTTTCCTGATGTAGATTCAAGGCCGCCCGTCAACTATGGCCTTCTGAACAAAAAGCATATTCTTTTTGATCTTGTATATAACCCCGAAATCACCCTTTTCCTCAGGTCGGGCCGTGAAAGGGGCTGCACCATTATTCCAGGGCTGAAAATGCTGCACTCACAGGCTGAAAGGTCATGGGAGATATGGAACGACGAAGGGATCTGATCTGCCGTAGAAAATCAGCCGTCTATAGTTTTTCTTGCCCCTTTTCTGCGGACCCAGTACCTGGGGTCGCACTCTGTGCATTCCTGTTTCCAGTATCCGGGGGTGATCGGATAACCTTCCCTTGTCTTAAGGAGCCTTTCATAAATGGCGAAGACAGGATTGAACATCAGATCAGTGACACCTATCGTATACTTCGGTTCTTCATCCGGATTCACGGCAGGATCAGTCATCTCTTTCACTTCCAGATTATTGAATTCCAGAAGATCCCTGAGGAATGCCGCCCGTTCAAGCGTAACCCCCGATTCGACGATAGTACACCTTACCCCGTCTATTTCACCTACAATATGTTTTGCATTATTGATAGCCATCTCTGTTTCTGTTAATTAGACTCCAAAACTCATGTTCCTGATCATTTCAAATATAATACTCGCGAAACCTGTTACGGCTATGCCGGCCACGCAGAGTCCAAGAGCCAGCCTGGTCATAAAATCGCTTTTGAATGTTGCAATTGCCGATTCGTTCTTGTTGATAAACATTGCCTTTACAACGAGAAGGTAGTAATACAATGAAATTATTGTATTTACCACTGCAATAAAGACAAGCAGGTAGAATCCTTTCTCTGCGGCAGCCGTGAACAGAAAAAACTTACCGAAGAAGCCTGCCACCGGAGGAATGCCTGCAAGCGAGAAGAGGGCCAGTGTCATAATAAGGCTTAGCTTTGGATTTGTATGATACAGTCCGTTATAATCATCAATGTTTTCCCTGCCGGTAGAGTTCGACACAGCGATAACAACACCGAAAGCTCCCAGGTTTGAAAAGATATAGACGAGGATATAATATATCACGGAAGCCATTCCCAGCTGATTTCCGCCAATAAAGCCAAGCAGTATATATCCTGCCTGCGAAATGGATGAAAATGCAAGGAAACGCTTCAGATTCTGCTGACGTATGGCAAAAAGATTCCCTATTGTCATTGTGAGTATTGATGTCACATATATTGTCTTCTGCCATGTGGCCATCATTAATGGAAATACAGTATAAAGTATAATGATCAGGATAAAGACTGCTGCTCCCTTAGATACGACTGAAAGGTATGATGTGATATTTACGGGCGAGCCCTCATAAACGTCGGCTGTCCAGAGGTGGAATGGTACGATCGATATCTTGAATGCCATGCCGGCAAAGAAAAAGATGAATCCCAGTACCTGAAGATTATCGTTATGCATGAGTGGGGCCAACTCGCTGAAGTATAAGGATCCCGCAGAACCGTAGATCATGGACAGGCCATACAGGAGTATTCCTGATGAGAGCGCCGAAGAGAGGATCAGCTTTATTCCCGCTTCGGCCGACTTGTTCCTGTACCTGTCGTAGGCTGACAGTGCCGCAATAGGAATAGTGGCAAGTTCGATGCCTATATAGAACATGAGGAAATGACCTGCAGATATCATGAAATTCATTCCTGTCAGAGTGGAGATAAGAAGGATAAAATATTCGCTTACCTTTTCTGTATTCTCTTCCTTCCTGAGCCACGAAACAGACTGTATGAATACAAGCAGGGCGCCTATATTCAGGATGTTCTTCATCAGCAGCCTGGTGCCCGAGCTCACATACATTCCCCCGAAAAGGGTGCCTGCAGGAGAGGGAATGAAACCTAAAGCGGTTACTATTCCGAGTATAGCTACGGAAAAGCCGGCAATACGCATCTTTTTCCCTGGATTCATGAAGATCTCCGCTATCAGCACGAGCAGTGCTGCAACAATAAGCAGCAATTCATGCCGCATTATGGAAAAATTATATAAGCTCATATTTTATTCTTATCCGGTTAGTTTACGGTTAGTGATCAAAACGGGCTGATTGCCAAAATCTTCTCAACAATAGGATGTAGGCTTACCCCGATCATGGAGGAGAGCCAATAGGGGGCAAGGCCTATGGCAGCAACCGAGCTGATAAGTGTTATTGCTGATACCTTCTCAAACCATCTGGCATCTGTAAGGTGTTCAAAATGCTCATTCTTTACAGGTCCGAGCAGCAGTACTGCAACTACTCTCAGAATATATACGGCAGTTATTACAATTGAAGATACTGCAAGTATAGTCACAACCCTGTAAAAAGGTTCCGGATGCTGGAAAGCACCTACAAAAATCGTCATCTCAGCAACGAATCCGCTTAAGCCTGGCAGTCCCAGCGATGCAAGTCCGGCTATAACATAGCATACCGAGAGGAAGGGGATGATTTTCATCAGCCCGCCCATCTGATTTACAAGCCTTGTATGCGTCCTGCCGTACAGCATTCCTATAAGTGCGAAGAAAAGGGCCGTCATCAGTCCGTGTGAAATCATCTGGATGATGGCACCGTTCAGTGCCGTCTGGTTCATCATCAGTACGGCAAACAGGACAAGCCCGCAGTGGCTTACGGATGAGTATGCATTTATATATTTAAGGTCTTTCTGGACTATCGCCCCGAAAGCTCCGTATACCACGCTCACTGAAGTAAGAATAATAAAGATCCATGACAGCTCGTGGGCTGCCTGGGGCATCAGGAAGATTGCTACCCTGAAGGCTCCGTAGCCTCCAAGCTTCATGAGCACCCCTGCATGCAGCATTGACACTGCAGTAGGAGCGGAGGCATGACCGTCGGGCGACCATGTATGGAAGGGAAAGAGGGCTCCCAGAACACCGAATCCAACAAAAGTCAGCGGGAAAAATATCCGCTGCGCAGCTATCGGTATTGTGACTTTGGAAATCTCCAGCAGATTGAATGTGTAAACGCCTCCTGAAGGAGCCGAATTGAAATAGATGCCGAGCAGACCGATAAGAATAAAGGCGGAGCCGCCCATCAGCATCAGGGTCAGCTTCATGGCCGAATATTCCTTTGGCCCCGTTCCCCATATCCCTATCAGAAGATACATCGGAATAACGGCAAGCTCGTAGAAGAGGAACATTGTGAAGAGGTCGATCGAGATAAAGAATCCAAATACCCCGGTCGCCAGAAGGATCAGGGAAACGAAGAATTCCTTTGTAAGGAACTCGACCTCCCATGAGGCAAAGATCCCCGCAAAAACTACAAGCGAGGTGAGGCAGATCATGGCTACGGATATTCCATCGACCCCCACCGCATAGTGTATGTTCAGGCTCCTGAACCAGAGATGGTCTTTCACGAAGAGCATTTCATCGCTGATGCCTGCATGCCGGGCAGAGAGGTACATGTAAACAAGCACTGCTGCCATGATCAGCTGCAATCCCATTCCGAGAGCAGAAATGACACGAACCTGTCTTGTATCCCTGAGGAACAGTATTCCTGTCATTGTAAGGAAGGGGATAACAACAAAGAGGGTTAAAATATCCATAGTATAAAGTCTTTTTCTTGATTAAAGGTTATTTCCATAAATAGATCAGAAGCAGGGCAAACCCAACAGCTCCGGTTACAAAGACAAATGCATATTTCTGAAGCTGCCCCGACTGGAATCCCCTTATCCTGAAGGAAACACCCTGGGTTGCTGCGGCAATTGAATTCATCGTTGCATCGACAATATGCCTGTCGCACCATGCTATCGGTGCTGAGATGTACCTGAATATTATCCTTTTTGTAACGAAAAGGTAAACTTCATCAATATAGAATTTATTGAATGCCCACCTGTAGCCGTATTTAAATGTTCCGGCCAGCCTGTCGGGCAGGTCGGTTTCCCTCTTGTACATTACAAATGCTATTCCTATTCCAAGCAATCCTATGAGCACCGATGGAATGGCAACCATGAGCTCCAGCTCTGTAACAAGCGGCCGCCCGTCGGATGTAACCAGGTTATGGAAAGGGATAAAGCCTGCGAATACTGATGCAAGGGCAAGGAAAATAAGGGGAAGTGTCATCGTAAACGGAGCCTCATGGGGAGTATGATGGTACTGACGTGTCCTGTCCCCAGAAAATGCTGAAATAGAGCCTGAACATGTAGAAGGCCGTAAGCCCTGCCACGAAATATTCGACTCCGAAAAGAAATTTATTGTGATGCAATGCTGCCGCCAGGATCTCATCCTTGCTGAAAAATCCCGCAGAGGGGGTAGATACCTGAAATTGTAAGACAGGCTACAAGGAAAGTGATATGGGTTATTGGCAGATATTTCCGGAGTCCGCCCATATCGGTCATATAATTGCTGTGGACTGCATGGATGATGGCACCGGCACCCAGGAAGAGCAACGCCTTGAACATTGCATGGGTGATAAGGTGGAACATCGAGGCCATAAAGCCCAATCCTTCCTGACCGCCGTAGCCGGAAACACCAAGGGCGAACATCATATAACCGATCTGCGACATCGTGGAATATGCAAGCACCCTCTTGATATCAGTCTGGGTACAGGCGATGATTGCGGCAAAAAGCGAGGAGAAAGCGCCAACCTAGGCTACAACCTCAAGGGCGACCGGGGCAGAGACCACATATATCGGGAACATCCTTGCAACGAGGTAAACACCTGCAACTACCATAGTTGCGGCATGGATCAGTGCCGAAACGGGCGTGGGGCCCTCCATTGCATCAGGAAGCCAGATATGAAAAGGGAACATGGCCGATTTTCCGACACCTCCCATATATATGAATATCATTGACCATGTCATTACGGATAATCCCATAAAGCCGATCCCGCTTCCCTGCGTGATTGCAGTTCCGTGTATGGATCTGTGAGGGATATGAAATCAAATGTTTTCGTATTGAAGGACAGTATCAGGATACCGATAAGAAAGCCCAGATCGGCAAACCTCGTCACTATAAATGCTTTTTTGGAAGCTCTGACAGCCGAAGGTTTTTCGTAATAGAAGCCGATCAGAAGAAACGACGAAACCCCCACAAGTTCCCAGAAGATGTACATCTGGAAAATATTGGTTGCCACGACAAGCCCGAGCATCGAGAAGCTGAAGAGTGAAAGAAAAGCGAAGAATCTTTCAAATCCTCTTTCTCCCTTCATGTATCCCAGGCTGTAAATATGCACCATGAAGGAAACGGTGCTTACAACGATCAGCATCATCACCGAAATAGGATCAAGCAGAACGCCCATGTCAATATGAAGCTTGTCTGTGAGCTGAAGCCATGTCATGTTGAATGCAGTCATCTTATGATAGCCTCACCCGCCATCTCCGTTGCGAAAAAAGTACTTGTAGGCTGTGATGTATGACAATCACTGTAACCAGTGCCAGTCCTCCGTGTTCCGAGTGATCCCGAGAGTCTTGCTTTCAGTTTCGACCCGCCAAGGCCCAGCAGGATAAACATGAGGAAAGGAATCAAGAGTATCCAGATCGTGTAGCTGAAATTTATCATATTTTGATTTGCCTGTGGTTAGGTAACTAGAATTTCATTTCGTTGACATCTTCGACATTGATGGTAGTAAAACTCCTGTATATATTGATGATGATTGCTATTGCCACTGCTGCCTCGGAAGCTGCCACCGCAATGATGAAAAGGCTGAAGAACATCCCTTCAAGCTTGTGCGGGATAAAGGTACCTGTTGAAAGCCAGAAAATTAATATTCACTGAATTCAGTATCAGTTCAACCGACATGAGTATGGTTATCAGGTTCCTTCGTGGTCAGAAAACCATATATCCCTGTAAAGAACATCATGGTAGCCAGAACGAGAAAATAGTGTAACGGAATTCCTGAACTCATATTATTCTTGTTTAATGTTTGTGAAGCAGTTTTTGCAGGACCGCCTTTTTTTGCGATAACAATGGCTGCTACCATTGCGGCCAGCAGCAAAACGGAAATAACCTCAAAGGGAAGCACGTAGCCGTCATTGCCCACCGACAGCAGGCTTTTCCCGATGAGCTTCATGTTGATCTCCCTTGCAGCTTCTGCTGTTGCCGAAAATGTATGATTCAGAATTGTGATTATAGTAGGATGGCCCCGGCATGCCGCTGCAAGCGCCGAAAAAATGATTTTGCTGAGCCCTGGCTCCTCAAACTTCTGCGAGATATGGCTCGTCAGAAGAACGGAGAAAATGATGAGCACCACTATACCGCCGGCATAAAGGGTAAGCTGAACAGCGGCAAGAAACTGATAGTTCAGCAGAAAGTAAAGCCCTGATGTGGATACAAGCACAAAGAGCAGGAATACAGCAGCCCTGAGTATCCGGCGGCGTGGTCACGGTAAGCAATGAAAAAACAACTATCATCGCAGCAAAAAGGATAAACATAATCTGATTAGAGGTCATTATTTAACTCCTTTCATTATTTGTGAACCTGGTTTATTTAATTGTTTGATCAGCAGCTGCCCTGTTAAAGACCGCATGTTCGAATTTCTGGGAAAATGCAAGGGCATTGGAAGGACATGTTTTTACGCACAATGCGCAGAAGGTGCACATGCCCAGCCTGTAGATATGCTTGTCGATAACTCTTCTTCTTCTTGCCCTCCTCAGTGATAATTGTCTTGGATATTATCTCAATGGTGCCGTTGGGGCAGTTGAGTTCGCATATTCCGCACCCGGTGCATTTGTGTTCATTCTTTTCGTTATGCGGCATCACCACCTCACCCTTGAAGCGGTCAAACATTACAAGATCCTTCCGGTTATTGGGATATTTCTGCGTGACTATTGTGCCTGGCCTGAAAAAGTATGAACCCGTAACTTTCATTCCTTTCATCAGCGACCATACCGCGGAAATTATTTCTTTCAGGTAATCTATTATACTTCTCATTCAGAGATCATTAAAATTATTTACTAAAAATGCCAGCCCATCAGAACAAGGAAGGCCATTATCAGGACGTTCACAAGATTTATGGGCAGCAGGTACTTCCATTCGAGGGTAAGAAGCTGGTCGATGCGAAGCCGTGGGAATGTCCATTTGAACCACATCATCATGAATACCACAAAGGCGGTTTTGCCAATATACCAGATAAAGGGAGGAATAAAATCCATTACATGGTTGAATCCTTCCCAGCTTCCGACGTGGAAAGGCATCCAGCCGCCAAGGAATACGGTTGCGGCAATCGAGGCCACAATGAACATATTCATATATTCTGCAAGGAAGAAGAATGCAAACTTGATCCCAGAATACTCGGTGTGATAGCCTGCTGTAAGCTCAGATTCGGCCTCTGCCAGATCGAAAGGCCCCCTGTTTGTCTCTGCAGTGCTTGATATCATGAATATTATGAACGCAATGAATGCGGGAATATGTCCCCTGAATATAAACCAGCCCTCTCGCTGTGCTTCAACTATAACCGACAGCTGCATGGAGCCGGCCAGAATGACGATTGTAATAAGGGCAAGCCCCACGGACAATTCATAGCTTACTATCTGGGCTCCGCTCCGTATGGCACCTATAAGGGAATATTTATTGTTGCTCGACCAGCCTGCAAGGAGCACACCTATCACCCCCATGGACGAAACTGCGATAACATACAGCACGCCGATATTCAGGTCAATGGCGTGAAGGCCCAGGGCAAAAGGAATGGCCGCAATAGCCATGAACGATGCAATTATGACTATAAAGGGAGCGAGGTTGAAAAGGAACTTGTCGGCATTTGCGATGGGTATAAGCTCCACAAACAGGAGCTTTACAAGGTCCGCTATTGTCTGGAAGATCCCGAATGGCCCAACCCTGTTCGGACCCAGCCTGTTCTGCATGAAGGCGCATACCTTCCGCTCGGCATATACGAGAAAAAGACCAACGATTGCATAGAACACAAGTATCACTACACCGATGATCAGCATTTCAGTCACTGTAGTCCAGAATGGACTCATGGCACTGTGCAGGCCTGCGTCTATCCATTTCGTGAGTCCCCTGAAGTCGTAGATTACCCTCCAGGTCGGTCCTGTCTGTGCAGTCACCGCGTTAATATCAACTATATCAGGCAGCATATCTTGTCATTTAACTTTATATATTGTATTGTGTTTTTCGTTTTTTGTTTTTCGTTGTTTAGTCTTTTGTCTTTTGTCTTTTGTCTTTTGTCTTTAACATTCCATCGCGCCCTTTTGCCCCCTGCCCCTGAAGGGGGTATAAATTACTGCCGGGGCTCCTCTCCTTTCTCCTTTCTCCTTTCTCCTTTCTTTCTCTTACCTGTCAATATCAGGTATCACAAGGTCAAGCGATCCACCTATTGCCACCAGGTCGGCTATCTTAAAGCCTTTGGAGATCAGGTTGAGAGCCGACAGGTTACAGAAGTTGGGCGATCTGAATTTTATGCGGTAGGGATTCTTATTGCCGTCGCTGATTATATAAACTCCCAGCTCTCCCCTGGCGGTTTCGACTCTTTGAAAATATTCTCCTTCCGGCAATTTGATCACAGGCTTCATCTTTACTGCGTATGGACCTTCGGGTATATTGTCAATCAGCTGTTCGATAATATTCATGGATTCCCACATCTCATCTATCCTTGCCACATACCTGCTGTACGTATCCCCGCCGGTATGCAGGATCTCCCTGAAATGTAACCCTGTCGTAGGCACTGTAGGGCTCATGCTTCCTTACGTCGCAGGAGAAGCCGGATGCCCTGCCCGAAGGGCCTGTTACTCCATAGGCGATAGCATCCTCAAAGACAGCTTTCCGATTCCCTTGCTGCGCTCATGGAAAATCACATTTCCGGTAAGCAGCTGATCATATTCCGGCAGTATTTTCCTGAAATATTTAATGAATTCCTTTACCCTTTTCTGGAAATTCGGATGGATATCGTACATGAGTCCGCCCGGGCAGTTATAGCTGACGAGCATGCGTCCGCCGCAGGTTTCCTCCCAGATATCGAGTATTTTTTCCCTGTCGCGCAGTCCGTAGAAAAAGCAGGTAAGCCCGCCGAGATCCATCCCGAAGGATGCCCACCAGAGCTGGTGCGACTGGATCCTTGTAAGCTCCGACATTATTGTCCTGATTACCTTTATCCTGTCCGGAATATCAACTTCTAGTGCCTTCTCAACAGTAAGGCATACTGCCTCATTGTTTATATGGGCCGAGAGATAATCCATCCTGTCTGTAAGATGTATTATCTGAGGGTAGGTGATGCTCTCGCACATTTTCTCTATACCCCTGTGAATATATCCGATATGAGGCTCCAGGTTTTTGACTGTCTCTCCCTTGAGAGATAGGACAAGCCTGAGAACTCCATGGGTGGAAGGGTGCTGGGGACCCATGTTTACAACATATTCCTGCTGTTCGTCGACCCCAATATTTTTTACCTGTTCTTCCATAACTTACTTGGTAACGATATTTATATCATCAACATAGTCTTTCCTGAACGGAAATCCCCATGAATTATCGAGGAAAAGCCTTCTTAGGTCGGGGTGGTTATTGAATTTGATCCCCAGCAGATCATAGACCTCCCTTTCATGAAAATCGGCTGTTTTCCAGATATCCGATACCGAATCGAACCGCGGGTTCTCCCTGTCGGGTGTCCTGACCTTCATCACGAGCGTGTGCCCATGGACTGTGGACCGCATATGGTATACAACACCCAGATCCTGTCCCCAGTCAACTCCGGTGAGGCAGAAGAGAAAATCAAAGAGGAGCTCGCTGTTTTCCCTCAGCTGCACGGCAAAAGAGTGTAATTTCTCAGGAGTCAGGATTACCTCGGCGAATTGTTTCCCCTGTATAACCTGAAGCTCAGGATCGATCTTGTTAATGAATTCTGCTAATTGAATCTTATCCATCTAATATTTTTTTCAGAAATAAAGGATCTTATTTGCTGTCGTGGGAGGCATTTCTCTTTTTGCGCGACCTTATTGTTTCGGTCTCGATCTTCCTCTGCAGCTGCAGCATTCCATACAGCAGCGCCTCCGGCCGCGGAGGGCATCCGGGCACATACACGTCGACGGGGATCACGTGCTCAACGCCTTTCACGACGCAGTAGGAATTCAGGAAGAATGGTCCCCCCGAAATTGCGCAGGCCCCCATGGCAACAACATACTTGGGCTCCGACATCTGGTCATAGAGACGTTTCAGTACAGGGGCCATCTTGTTCACAATCGTTCCGGCAACAACAATTACATCGGCCTGACGCGGGCTGGCCCTGTAGACTTCCATCCCAAACCTGGCAAAGTCGTGCCTCGGGGCACCGGTGGCCATCATTTCGATTCCGCAGCAGCTTGTTGCAAAGGTCAGGGGCCAGAGGGAGTTTTTTCTGCCCCAGTTTATCACATCGTCTATAGTAGTCAGGAGTATGTTGGTTCCGGATTCGTTCAGAAGCTCAAGGCTTTCATTATCCCCGAACTCCTCTTTCTTCATTCCTTTTATTCCCATATAAGTGCATGTTTTTTCCAGGCATACAATAATCCCAGACCCAATATGAAAAAGAATATCACAATTTCAACAAATGCTGACAATCCGACTTCCTTTGTCACGACTGCCCATGGAAAGACAAGGACAGTCTCCACATCAAACACCAGGAAGAGGATAGCAAACAGGTAATATCCGACGTTGAACTGAAGCCATGTAACCCCCTCGGTAGGTATTCCGCACTCGTATGGCTCGAATTTCTGGGGATTGATCGACCTGGGGGCCACAATCCCTGAAAAAATGAGGACCACACCTACGAATATTGCACCTACGAGGAAAAACAATATTAACCATTCATTACTCATAGTAACTAATATTTAGGTTTAAATAAGCCGCACAAACTTATCAAATAATTTAATCTTTGTGAAAGAATTAACACTATAATTAAGTGATAATTATCATTTGAATCTCATCAATCGGTGAACACTTCAGGAGGGTACCCGATGCCGGTCAGAAACAACCCTTTTGCAGGGGCGGAAACGCCGGCGCGGCCCCTGTCCCTGGCTTCAATTATCTTCCCAAAGTCGTCCGGGCTCAGCTTTCCGAAACCGGTCTCTACCATGGTACCGACAACTGCCCTAACCATATTCCTCAGGAAACGGTCAGCCGTAATTGTAAATACGAGCATGTTGCCTTCCCGTATCCACAGTGCATCGAAGATCGTGCATATATTAGTCTTTGCTCCTGAATGGAGCCTGCTGAAGCTTGTGAAGTCAGAATACCCCTTCAGCAGGCTGCACGCCATATTCATTTTTACGATGTCGATATCTCCGTAGAGGAACCAGCTGGAGTGGGTGGCGAATGGATCCTTTGCCGTGGAAATGAAGTACTTGTATGTCCTTGAGAGCGCGCTGAACCTTGCATGGGCATCCGGTACAACCCTCCTTATGGCGTTTACCGAGATATCTTCGGGAAGAAAGCTGTTGAGCCGGTGAACAAGTCTGGCCTGCCTGTCGAGGTCGGGGGAGAGGCTGTCGAAATGGGCGCAGAAGAAAAGAGCATGAACGCCTGCATCTGTCCTGCCTGCACCTGTGGATGAAATCTTTTCTCCCAGGATAACGCTCAGGGCATTTTCAAGTATCTTCTGGACGGTTATCGAATCGGGCTGAAGCTGCCAGCCGTGATAGGAGGTTCCCCTGTAGGATATGAATATGAAATACCGGGTTTTCACAAAAACGTTTCTGCAAATATAACCAATAGCCCCTGAATAATTGTTCTGTGCAGAAATTCAGGTCTTACAAATGCCAGGGCCGGATTGGCATTAACCGCTGAGCCAGTTGCATGCGGTTTAGATCAGACATTATCCTCCTGCTGCCCGATAATCAAAATTTTCATATGAATAGTTTGAAAACCGATCATAAAATGTATTTTTACTATGACCGATTTATAGCAATGAATGATCTGGAAATTACCCGTAACCTGAAAGAATTTAAAATCTAAAATCCTTTATTTATGAAAGTTGACCTTAGCTGGATCGATTATCTGATCATGATGATCTACTTTATTTTTGTACTCGGCATTGGCTGGTTCCTACGGAAATTCATGAAGAATGCCAATGCATTCCTGGAAGCGGGGAGGTCAATGCCTGCCTGGGTTGCCGGGCTTGCTTTCATTTCAACCAACCTTGGGGCTCTTGAAGTGATGGGCATGACCGGATCCGGCATGAAGTACGGCATGCTTACAACGCACTTTTACTGGATAGGAGCCATCCCGGCAATGATATTTCTTGCACTCTTCATGATGCCCTTCTATTACGGATCGCGTGCAAGATCAGTGCCTGAATTTTTAAAGCTCCGGTATGATGAAAAGACGAGGGGGCTGAATGCTATCCTTTTTGCCGTTATGACAGTGCTGGCATCGGGAATATCGATGTACGCCCTTGCAATACTTATGGAGAATGTCCTTGGCTGGAATTTTAACCTCAGCCTCTGGATCTCTGCCCTCATAGTGCTGGGATATACATATCTTGGCGGATTGTCGTCGGCCATCTACAATGAGGTGCTTCAGTTCTTCATAATTGTGATAGGCCTGCTGCCGCTGGCATTCCTTAGCCTTAAGGATATGGGAGGATGGACGGGGCTGAAGCATCATCTGGCGCCGCTTGCACAAGCCAGGGGGCTTGCTGCCGATACCTTTACAACTACATGGAAATATTCAGGGCACGCCTCTGCAAATCCTCTCGGAGTGGAATGGTTCGGCATACTTTTCGGTCTCGGTTTTGTACTCTCCTTCGGATACTGGTGCACAAATTTTCTGATTGTTCAGAGAGCATTCGCCGCAGAATCAAAGGCGGCTGCCAGGAAGGTGCCGCTTATCGGTGCTCTGCCAAAGATGTTTATCCCGTTTCTGATAATTGTCCCCGGAATTGTTGCACTTGTCCTGTTCAATGATCCGTCGAAGGGGTTCACACTGCCTCTCGATGCGGGAGGCAAGCCTATATATGACTATACAATTATCAGCCTGCTGAAATTTTACCTGCCTACCGGTGTGCTTGGCCTTGGCATTACAGCCCTTCTGGCCTCGTTCATGTCGGGAATGGCAGGAAACGTGTCGGCCTTCAATACCGTGTGGACATATGATATCTACCAGAGCTATATAAGGCCTCGCACAGGCAATGAGGAGGAAGACGGGAAACATTACCTTAAGGTTGGGCGGATAGCCACTATATTCGGAATTCTGCTCAGTATCGCCTCAGCATATATTGCAAGCAAGTTCGGGAACATAATGGATTTTCTGCAGACAATCTTTTCGATGATAAATGCTCCGCTGTTTGCTGTTATCTTCCTAGGCATGTTCTGGAGGAAAACAACGGGCCACGCGGCATTTACAGGCCTTCTGGCGGGCTTTCTTATGGCCTTGCTGCATCACGGCCTGTCAATACCCGAAGGGGCTACAACCCTTGTAAAAGGGGGCTGGATAGCGCCTCTTCATGTTTATCCCGTGGAAATGGCCCAGAATTTCTGGACAGCTATTATTGCCTTTGGAGTAAGCACTGTAGTAACTGTAGGACTGACTTTCGTGACACGGCAGACAAAATCAGACGAGGATCTGAAGGGACTTGTCTATTCTCTCACTCCCCGGGAACTGAGCGACAGTCATCTTCCCTGGTATCAGCGTCCGGCCGGCCTGGCCATCCTTGTATTTGTAATCTGTTTAGTATTAACTATAATGTTCTGGTAGGAGGAAATTAAAATGGTAGATATTAGAATCCCGATAGGTCTTATGTTCTCGGTCCTTGGAGTTTTGATCAGC
The DNA here is from genome assembly GCA_963756885.1 of uncultured Bacteroidales bacterium. Lineage (GTDB taxonomy): Bacteria > Bacteroidota > Bacteroidia > Bacteroidales > VadinHA17 > LD21. Next base: position 69,726 of record CAVWPG010000014.1, on the reverse strand, counting down.
ATATTCGGTCTGTTCACAAGGACGGACAGCAGCCTGTACCAGCGTTCGCTGGGGATCAATGTTAATCTTATAATGGGTGTGGTGATGCTTGTTTTCGGACTTGTAATGCTCTTCCTTGCCCGTAAGAAGAAAAAAGCCCAATCATAAAGCTTATGAATATGAACCGCAGAAAATTTATTGAAACCTCCGGCGCCGCAGCCGGTGCTGCCATGCTCGGCAGCGTGAATCAGCCGGTGAGTGAAGCTACGGCTTCCGGTGCAGCCAGGTCTGCAGGCAAAGGAAAGATCAGGCTGGGTCTTTACTCAATTTCGTATGGTGGCATCTGGTACAGGGGCAATGCGCTCTCCTTTGATGAACTGTGCAAAAGGGCGAAGGACTCGGGCTTCGATGGTATCGAACTCGACAACAAGCGCCCCATGGGCAACCCGATGGACCTGGATAAAGCCAGGAGGGAGGGAATGAAGGCTTCCCTGTCGAAATATGGTCTTGAGATCCCCTGCATTGCTGCCAATAACGATTTTTCAAGCCCGGTTCCCGAACACAGGGAATGCCAGCTCCTTATGGTGAGGGAAACGGCCCGCCTGGCAAAGGACATGGGAGCAGGGGTTGTTCGTCTCTTTGCGGCCTGGCCGGGGGTACCTCTCCATAACGGTACAGGCACATATGAATTTGTGCGCGATCGCGACAGCTTCTATTCATTCGTGCGGCAATATCCGTATGTAACCTGGATCGACAGGTATAATTTTGTAAAGGAATGCCTGAAGGAAGCTGCAAAAATTGGTGAGGAAAATGGTGTAGTAATGGCGCTTCAGAACCATGCCCCCCTTATAAGGAGCTGGAAGGATGTTTATGATATTGTAAATGAGGTAAATTCACCATGGCTCAGGGTCTGCCTCGATCTTCCGATCTTTGAAAAGCAGGACAAGCAGTACATTGCCAATGCTGTAAGGACGATAGGAAAGCTGCAGGTACATTCCCATTTTGGCGGGGAATACTACCGCGACCAGGACGGCGTGATTCAGCCGAAGATGCTGGATTACTATGCAGGCGGGATTATGCCTGATTATACATACTATATCGGTCTGATGAATGAGATCGGCTATAACGGTTACTTTACATTCGAGCTTTGCCACCAGCTTCTGAACAAGGATCATTCTGTTGCCGGAATTGAATTTGTACACGAGCAGGTTGACCTGGCAAGGGAGTATATGTCAAAAATTGTTTCTTAATGGCAGACAGTCGGGTCAGGAGGGGATTTGCAAGCGACAATAATGCAGGCGTCCATCCCGGTATCTTCAGGGAGCTTCAGAATGCCAACCAGGGGCATGTCCTGGGTTATGGTACAGATTATTATACAGACCTTGCAAGGGAGCTCTTCAGGGAACAATTCGGCAGAGATACGGAGACCTTCTTCGTTTTCACCGGCACGGCGGCAAATGTTCTTGGGCTCTCTGCCGTAACGAGGCCATGGAATTCTGTCATTGCAGCATCGACAGCACACCTGGAGGAAGATGAATGCGGTGCTCCTGAGAAATTCACGGGCTGCAAGGTACTTACGGTGGATACCCCGGATGGCAAAATCAATGGCAGCATGATTGAAACACATCTGCATGGCATCGATTTTGAACATCATTCACAGCCTAAAGTTGTTTCAGTTACACAGTCGACCGAGATGGGCACCGTTTATACTGCCACTGAAATAGGTGAGCTTGCCTCCTTCGTTCATTCAAGGGGCTTGCTGCTTCACATGGATGGGGCAAGGATCTCCAATGCTGCAGTATCGCTGGGGATGCCTTTCAGAACTTTTACCACCGATGCAGGTGTCGATATTCTGTCATTCGGAGGGACAAAGAACGGGATGATGTCAGGTGAGGCTATATGCTTCCTCAGGCAGGGTCTTTCTGCCGACTTTAAATATATCCGGAAGCAGGGGATGCAGCTTGCATCGAAGATGCGGTTCATATCTGCCCAGTATATTGCCTACTTCAGGGACGAGCTCTGGAAGAAAAATGCAGCTCATTCCAACAGGATGGCAAGTCTGCTGGCGGAAAGGCTTGGTTCATTTCCGGAGGTCAGGATAACCCAGAAGGTTCAGTCGAACGGGATTTTCGTAATTATGCCTCATGAGCTGGCGTTGAGAATGCAGGGTCATTACTTCTTTTATCCGTGGAATGAGAAGCTCTCAGAGTACCGTCTGATGACGAGCTGGGACACGGAAGAGGAGGATATCGGGGGATTTATTGAATTTCTTCATAAAGAGGTTAAAAACCTGAAAATAAATTAGATTTTTGCACAGATCCACAGTGGCGGAACCGGGTATCACATAGAAAACAATAGTGGTTCTGTATACCTTGTAAGTTTTTAAGGCTGGTACATAAAAAAAGCCCGATCGCAGGATCGGGCCTTTTTTATATTGAGTAAATGAGTCTTACTTAAGGGTAAATGTTATTGGTACCATGTACCACACCGGAACAGGCTTTCCGCCCTGTTTTCCTGGTTTGAACGGAGGCAATGTTTTTACTACTCTCATCGCTTCGGCATCCAGTTCAGGGTCTACCCCCTTCAGAATGCTTACCTGGCTGACTCCACCCTTAGCAGTAACACAGAATCTCACGATCACCCTCCCCTGGATATTATTCTCCTTGGCTATATCAGGATACGTGGTATGTTCTGCAATATATTTCAAGAGTTCTCCATCACCGCCAGGGAACATAGGCATCTCCTCTACAACCACGAACGGAATTTCTTCGGGTTCTGCTTCCTGTACCTCTTCCTTTACCTCAGCAACTTCCACAACCTCCTGGTCCTTAACTGTATTCTGAGCGTCATCAGCTGTCATGATCTGCTGAACATCTTCAGGCTTGATCGAGTCAACGACTACAGGGGGGACATATTTCTGCTGCTGTACAACGTCTGAAGGAGGAGGAGGAGGGGGTGGAGGAGGAGCAACCTGTTCATTAGGCTGGTCCAGGTTTTCCATCTTGATCTCAACCTGCCTTTCAGCACGCTTCTTGGAATTTTCCAGTGCTTTGGCGTTGATGTAAGGGGTAATAACGGCTGTGCCGACAATTACTATACCTACAAGCAATGCCCACATTACGGTACGATTATATTTTTTTCGCATCTTATAAGCACCGTACTCCTTGTTCCTCAGTTCGAACACTATATCGTCGAACGCGGGAGCCTGAATTTTATCTTTTGCCATCTCTCTAAGGTTTACGGGTTACTTGGCAGAAGCTGTTGCCGTGGGACTTATCCCTGCAGCAGTTTCGACCATTTTATCTTCATACCATGCTATGTCAACGAACGTATATCGGGCAATGCCGCAGATATTCATCTCATCGAGAATGTCGACGAAATTGCCGTAAGTAGCTTTCTTGTAGGCCTTTATAAGAACAATAGGCCCTGTGTCATCATCCTTTTTCAATGCTCTTATTGCCCCCTGCACCGAGTCCTGAGAGATCCTGATCTTTCCCTGGATCACCTGCTGGTTGAAATCGTCGATCTTTTTGAAAAGGGCCCTGTTCCTGTCGAGCAGCATCTTGCGGATACCGTTTGCGCTGAAATCTGTCTCCTGAAGAGGAGGCAGGCTCTTGTAGTCCTCCGGTTTTACTGATCCAGGGTACCAATAGATCTTATTATCGGGACCAAGGATTATGTTCAGGGTACGGCTTGCAGAGATCTTTGGAGGTTCCGCATTGGGATCCTTAAGTTTCTCAGGAAGGACTATTTCCATTATTTTAGCCTTGCTGAAAGCCGTTGTAAGCATGAAGAAGGTGATGAGCAGACACATAAGGTCAACCATCGGTGTCATATCGATATGCGGGGCATGTTTCTTCGCTTTCCTCTTCCCGCCAGCCTTTTCCTCTTGAATTATTTCTGCCATGTCACTTCTGTATTTCTTCTGTGTTTATCTTAGCTGCTTCAAGACTTGTTATCAGGTTGAACCTGTTAACATTCTTGTCCTGCATAATATCGAGAACCTTCTTGACAATCGGGAAACCGGTTTTGACATCACCTTTAATGCATGCCTGGATATTCGGGTTGACCTGCCGGGCAAAAAGTACCCACAAGGCAAGCTGATTATCAGTCGAATCAACGGGCACTCCGGTCTGGAACGAATCTCTTACCTTGTTATCCCTGGTATCCAGAAATTCCTTCATCTTCAGAATAGGTACTCCGATCGATGACGGATACTTCTCAAACTCCCTGAGCTCTGCAGGGGTAAATTCGATTTCGTATCTTTTACCCATCTCGGCGAGAATCTTCGGCCTGTATTTCAGCAATGTATCCGGACCGTTGTCAAAATTGATGAAAACCTTGTTATCCTTTGAAAGAAGAAGAGTCATCAGATTGGCATCAGGTGTCGGTTTCTCCGATATTGAAGAGGGCGTATCAACAGGAGCCGGTTCAGGCTGTCTCATTGTGGTGGTCAGCATAAGAAACGTCAGTACCACCGAGAACAGGTCAACCATCGGCGTCATGTCGATATGGGGCGACTTTGTTGGTAATTTAATCTTTGGCATTGTAGTTTTTTATTTTTATAAATTGAACCAAAAGATAAATTCTGACTATGCTTTCAATGAAGCGGCGAAATTCTGAGTCAGACTGAAGCCTGCTTCATCAATTTTGAATGTGTAAGAGTCAATTGACGATGAAAAATAGTTGAATGCGATAATTGCCAGAGTAGAACCTGTGATTCCAAAGGCTGTATTAACAAGGGCTTCAGAGATCCCGGTTGCCAGAGCAAGAGCATCGGGTGCACCTGACTGTGCCAGGGCAGCGAATGCCTTGATCATACCAAGCACTGTTCCGATAAGACCGATCAGAACGGAAATGGATGCAAGTGTGGAGAAAATAACCATGTTTTTCGAGAGCATGGGCAACTCGAGGGCTGTGGCCTCTTCAAATGATTTCTGAATTGAGAGGATCTTCTGGTCCTTCTCAAGCTCCTTGTCTTTCTGAAGGTCACGGTAACGGGCGAGACCTGCCTTCATGACATTTGCAAGTGAGCCTTTCTGATTGTCACAAGCTTCCATAGCCTCTTCAATTTTGTCTTCTGCAAGAAGATTCTGAAGAGTGCGTACGAATGTGTTCAGCCTTCCTTTTCCCTTAGCCCTTGACAAAGTGATAATTCTTTCAAAAATAAAAATGATAAGAACCAAAACGCATGTCATGAGGATCGGAACAATGTAACCACCTTTATAAACAATTCCCAGTAAGTTACCTTCCAGCGGTGAACCTTTTGGGTTTCCTCCCTCAAAATTCACTGGATTACCCATTATTTGCGTGAACAAAATATAGGCAACTATAAACGCTATTAAAATAGCACTTGTTGCAAAAACATTCTGCAACGACTCTTTGAACGAACTTCCTTGTTTACTCATTTCTTATCGATTTGTTTAGGTTTAAGATTTTACGATTTGCAAATATATATTATGAATTGTTTTTTTCCAAGAGAGCAAAGAATATTGTTAAACTTTTGTCATTGTTTAGAATAATTCTCCAGCCAAATGACCGTTAAACTTACACTTTACCCTATCTCTTCAATAAATTAGTTATTAATTTGTTTTACAACCATATCCGGCTGCTCATTAAAGTTCCGGCAAAAAACCGGATTATTGAGCCAGCGTTACATTATAGACTCTCGACTTAGTTATGGGAATCTCCTGTGTCTTATAGCCTTTGGCGCTGATAATCAAAACTTCCGAGCCCTGGGGTATCTCAAACTTGAATTCTCCCTTGCCATTGGAAAGGTTCTCGGCGGCAGTATCCTTCACGCGAATCGAAGCATATGCAATCGGCTGTCCTGACGTATCGGAAATAACACCTTTTATTTCATTCGGATTTATCCCTTTCTTAACCTGTGTCTGGAAGTCGCGGATATAATTGAGGGAGCTTTTTGCAGAGGCATTGTTTGGATCGATTGAAAGTATTTTCATATAAGCCTCCTCTGCTTTAGCCAGGTAGGGCAGCCTTCCTTCAAGCGTTTTTTCATTTGCTGCCATTTTGGTCTCGAGCGATCCCAGGCCGTTGTAGCCCCTGATCTTGTAATCCTTGTTTCCGGGATTCAGGGAGATCATACGGTTATAATAGTCCTTGGCCCTGGTATAATTGTCGTTCATCATATTATAGTAGCTGAGATAACCGAATGCCTCCATGAGCTCAGACTCATATTTCACAGAGTCGCTTTCGGCAACATCAACAACCTTTTCAAATTTTGGATTTGCCAGACCTTTCTTTGTGTCGGGGTCCATCTTCGAATAGGTTCTTGCAATAAACAGATAGGCAGGAACATAGTTCGGCGATTTGCTTATAATAATATTGAAGACGGAATCGGCTGATTTATATGATTCGCCGCTGTAATATGCACGGCCGATGCGCATCAGGTCATCGGTATTGTCTTTGGAGGGGTCAATGAGCTTTGCCCAGGTCTTGGCAGCACCGTCAAACCGCCTGTAGTTATAGTAGTTGTTGGCTATTTCATTCAGCACGCTCTTGTCCTCCGGGTTGTATTCGAGCACTTTGCCGTAGGCATCGAATGCCCGGTCTATTTCCTTGTCGGCCGAAGCGATCTCCTTCTCAAGCCCTGCTGTCTTTGCATTCAGGTCGTCAACCACTGCCTTGGCTTTTGCCTTTTCGGTCGCATTGTTTGCAATATTGTATTTTGTCTGGGCCCTGTCAAGCTGGTTGTTCAGGCCGTTCAGATCATCGACCATCTTCGGATAGGCCTGGTTCTTCTTCAGGAGGATCCTCGCAAGATAATACCAGTCTTTCTTGATTATCCTGTCAGCAGGAAGCACTTTAAAGAGAGTATCCATGTAGGAAAGGGCTTTGTCATAATCGGGAGGGTTTTCCTCATAGCATGAATAACCTGCTATCCTGTTCATATATGTTCTGGACTTGTCAACAGCAAAGATCTCCTGAACGTTCTTGATTACGGCATCATATTCCTTAGCATAGAAAAGAGAGTTCACATACCTGATCTTGGCAGGGATGTTACCCTGGGTAAGATCGAGGTACTTCTTGAAATATTCCTTTGACTGGTCATATCTGCCGGCAAGCGAATAAAGCTGCCCGAGCTCACGATAGGCGGGAGCATAATTGGCGTTGAGTTTTATGGCCTCTTCATAATAAGGTATAGCGGAGGTAAGCGACCGTCCTTTAACGTAAATATTACCTATTTTCATGTTTGCAGTGGGTGATTCAGGATCGGCAAACTGAGCCTGGTTGTAAGCTGCAATTGCCTTTGATCCGTCATTCACGAGAATATAGATATCTCCCTCTATCAGATATACGTCGCGGTTCTTGTTGTCAATTCTCAAAGCCTCCCTTATAAGAGGAAGCGCTTTTGAGGTATCCACTTTTTCATCCTTTATATATGATTCGGCAATTTTTGCGAGTGTGAATGCGTATTCCGGAGCAGGGGGAACGATTTTCTTTATATTCTTAAAGGGCAGGAGCAGGCTTCTTGCCTTGGTGCGCATCTCATCGGCAGTCGTGTTGTCACCGAGGTAAAATGCAACTTTGGCAAGCCCTACATAGTTGAGCGGATCATTCGGATTTACACTTACCCCTTTCTGATACACCTCCCTGGCTTCCCTGGCAGTTACTGTCAGTGAGTTGGAAATCGTATCCGCAAAGTAGTCGGCAAGGTAGTTTTCTCCAAGAAAGAAATAGTACTTGCTGTTTTGGGGTTCTTTCCTGATCAACTCCTGGAACATTGCATCTGCTTTATCATACTGTTCACTTCTTGTCAGAAGTGTGGCAGAATTTAAATCCTGAGCCTGGATTTTGATCATAAATGTCGACAACAATCCTGCGAGTACAACTGCCGGTTTCAAAAATAGACGTTTCATAGCTAACATTATTTGAGTCAAGTATAGTAATAATTCTTTTTTGCTTTCAGATTTTCAATTTTCTTTTTGATTTATTTCAATTTTATGGATCTTAATGTTTGATCTGGACCAGCCTGATAGGCATGGTTGCGGGCACAAGGCCCGATTTGAGCACTATTCGCTGGCCCTGTTCGCCACAGGCCCAGTTTATGAAACCTGATCCCAGCCCTGCGAATGTTTCCCTTGAGATAAAATAAATCTCCCTTACAAAGGGATAGGATTTATCATAGATGGATCCCTGGTAGGGCCTGTAATAGCTTCCATCATTAACAAACTGCTGGGAAACTGCAACGATGTTGACTTTTCTGATGAAGCTCATGCTGAGCGAATCGTCCTTGTCACTTATCCAGTTTACACTTACAATGCCCATCGCATCGGGATTCCTCGATACAAAGTCAATAACCTCGGCATTGTTTTTAAGTGCGTAGAAGTTACTGCCCAGGCTGTCCCTTACTTCGAAAAGCTCCTTAAAGTACCTTATGTTGGCTGACCTTGTATTGTCAAAAATAACCCTGATGTCGCCCAGTTTAGATTTTGGGTCGATCTCTTTCCATTTCTTTATTTTCCCGAGAAAAATATCCTTGATCGAATTGTATTTAATAAGAGTGTCGTTGTTCTCCCTGTTGGTTACGAGTGCGAGGGCGTCGTGGGCAAAGGTTGTTGTTCTTGCAATTACAAGGGTATCGCGCAGATACTGGATCTGATAATCGGTGAGCTTTTTGCTTGTTACGATAACCTTCACGGAATCATTCATGAAATCATTTATGACATCATATTCCGGCTTATACTGGGGAGTAATGCTTGCATTCTTGTAAAGATGGGTAAAGGTATATACTTCAGTGTCCATCAGAGGCTCGAATGATTCGTCAGCAGTAATCCTGATTTTACCCCTTGTCGGAGTCTCGTCCATGGCTCTGTTTCCGCCTCCGGAGCATGATGCCATCGTCATCACGGCAAATGCCACGATGAACCGTGTAAAGTGCAAGTACTTTTTAATGATTTCCTTATTCACAGCTTTTTGTGATATCACATTTTTATTACGGCACGCAATAATAATAAAATTTTGGATAAGTGGTACTTTGTTCATGTGCTTAAAATTTAGGAATGATTTATTTATTAATATTTAAGAACACAACAACAAAGTGCATGCCAATAATTCATTGATTTATCACTAAATATGCGAGTTGTAACGTCATTCATTAATTTTTCTTCCTGTCATTATTCCTTGTAAAAAAAGCTTCCACGATTTTAACGTATGCCCTGTAGGCCCGGTAGAGGCCATAAAATATAAATGTTGACCCCATGATTACCCTGACCGATTTGTCGAGGATGCTGCGATCAGAATAGAATACAAAGTAGCAGCCAACTCCAAGGTAAAAAAACACCATGAAAATGGAGAAAATTGCAGTTACCTGCTGCATTAGCCTGTTTTCATTCATGAATTGAAATTTTGTGCCAAATAAACGAAAAATCAATTTATTATCAAAAAAATATTTATAAACATCATCTTCCTGAATGTACTGCCGGGAGCAGGTTATTTCAGCAGCAGGGAACAATCGCCGTAGCTTAGGAATCTGAAGTCATTTTTCAGAGCGTAATCATAGATGTCCTTCCATTTTTCTCCCGTGAAAGCCGAAACAAGGAGAAGCAGTGTACTCATTGGCTGATGGAAATTGGTCACCATCCCCCCGGTCAGCCTGAATCTGTAGCCTGGTACAATAATGATCCCCGTGGAGGCCTGGAGTACATTCAGATTTTTGTCATTCATAAAATCAAGAATTCTCTCCAGGGACCCGATGGCCGAAAGCCCAGGAACTTTACTGTAGGGCTCCCACTGGCCTACGGAGATCACCCCGGTTGAGGGGCCTGGTTCACTTTGGAGCTTTATGCCTATCCAGTAAAGGCTTTCGAGTGTCCTGACCGAAGTTGTACCCACAGGGATTATCCTCCCATTGAATTTGATGAGCAATTCTATTGTTTCCCTTGTGACGAAGAAATGCTCAATATGCATCTCATGATCAGTGATATCGGCAGATTTGACCGGTTTGAATGTTCCGGCCCCGACATGAAGGGTAACCTCAGTTGTCGTTGTTCCGGATTCAGCGAGTCTTCCTATCAGGTCATCAGTAAAATGAAGTCCTGCCGTGGGAGCAGCCACTGATCCCCTTATGCGGGAGTAGACAGTCTGGTATCTCCGGAGGTCATCTGCTTCCGCTTCCCTCTCAAGATAGGGAGGCAGCGGCAGCGCCCCGGCCGACTCAACTATTTCAGCGAATGAGGTTCCCGGCGAATTCCATTCGAAACGGATCCGCCATGCCTCGCCTTCCGGACTGATTCTTGAAGCTGAAAGGGTGAAGGGCATGCCATGCATTTTGAAAGCTGTAGTTATTGTTCCGCTCTTCCATTTTTTCAGGTTGCCGATTATGCACTTCCATTCTACAGGGTCTGTTGAACTGAAAGACATTTCATAATCGACGGGGGAGAGGGGCTCCAGGCACAGTATCTCTATCCTGGCACCGCTATCCTTGCGGAACATAAGCCTCGCCCTAATAACGCGTGTATTATTGAATACAAGCAGGGCCCCTTCAGGCAGGTAGCTGCCTATATTCCTGAAAACAGTGTGCGACATGCTGTTCCCCTTGAATATGAGGAGACTTGACTGGTCCCTCTCCTTTGCAGGATACCTGGCAATGCGGCCGGAAGGGAGGTTATAGTCATATTCGCTGAGATCGATTTTTGGAATTTCCACTTTTGCTAATGTTATACGTCAACTGTTGCCGTGCAGCTTCGGCACCAGTGCCAGCCACTGTTGCTGCCGGCCCCGGATCTGATTCGCCACCGCAAAATTAACTAATATTTTGATCATTCGCAGCTTTGGGCTACCTTTGCACCGCAGCGGGTCGTTCCATCGTTCCGCGCCTTCGGGCGGGGAAAGGAAAGTCCGGTCAGCACAGAGCATCATACTTCCTAACGGGAAGATGTCCGTGAGGGCATTGAGGCGTAACAGAAAATAACCGTCACGTCCCGATAACTATCGGGATGCCGTGATAAGGGTGAAAAGGTGAGGCAAGAGCTCACCGGTCCGGGTGGTGACACCGGGAGCCGTACGCCATATGAGCTGAAAGACCATGTATACCGGCGCTAAGGGTTGCTCGCCCGATGCCGGGGGGTAGGTCGTAGGAATCATGCAGCGATGCATGATCAAGATAAATGATGGAAAGGGTTTTAAATTCTCTTGCAGAAGACAAAACCTCACAGAAGCCGGCTTACAGACCAGCTGCACAAGTAATTTAAATGACAGGGACGCAGCATGCTGTATCCCTGTCTTTATTTTTTCTTCATTTGATAGTTTGGGGTCGTAGTTAGAGTCAAAACCCAGTAACCGCAAAAGTTCTCGCGGATTTTTGCAGAGGTTACCGCAGTCCCGATAGCCATCGGGATTCGCGGAAGTAAAAGGAATTTAATCGCCGTGACTCAGCGTTCTTCAATCTGCGCACATCAGCGAGAAATATGAATAATCACAAATTCCTTAAAGCATGAATGTTCTCGCAGAGTTTCGCAGATTTTCCCGCAGAGTTTCGCAGAGATTATTTGAATTTAATCGGCGTAACTCAGCGTTCTTCAATCTGCGCAGATCAGCGAGACATATCAATACTCACAAATTCCGTAAAGTATGAATGTTCTCGCAAAGATCTAAATTACAGTTACATGCCTTCGTGTCTCAATGGCTATCGGGCTCTGCGTAGACCTTTGTACCCAGGTTAAAAAGTCTTTTTCAACACCCCCTGAATAATTAATAAAGTATACTGTTAGTTTACCTTGAATATGCTGTCATCCATGGGTGTATCTATCTCCACCTTTGTGAAATTCATTACAAAGTCCATACCCTGTGCGGATGATGTTGTTTTCATAGGGATTATAAGGCCGTTGGTCTCGGTGTAATCGGTAGGGAAGGAGTCAAGGTTTATGGTTGCTCCATTCGCTGAAATCGTCGTGGATACTTTTGTTATCAGGGAGCTCCCCTTGTCAATAAAGAGGTATATTATGTTCCCACCTTCAATGGACGCTTTCAGCTTGAATGCCGGACTCCCTTTCACGGTTTCATCACCTTCAAGGCTAAGCTGGCCATTCTTAAGATATGTAACAAGAAAATTCTGGAACATGTTGCTCCTGATGGTCTGCCTGATCTCATCGGCAGTCATCTCAATGGGTGAAGACGATCCTGTCATCGGGTTTACAGTATATCCCCTGGCGCCGTCGAAAACCTGGACCATTTCCTGTCCGTTTACCGTTGTTACGGTTTTAATCTTATCCGGGTTCTTCATCCACATGGTCATGGGCATTTCCATTCCCATCATGGCCATGCTGCCGGTTATCTTGATTGTCTTCAGCGCGGAGATCCTGTCCAGCTTATTTGCGATGGTATACCTTTTTACGATTTCATCGAGAGACTGTGACTTCAGGACCGAAATGATCACAAGTCCCGCAAAAATTAAGATCAGCTTTTTCATATGGAATCTTTTTAGTGTGGATAATTATTTAAATGTATTTATTGTTTTGCGCAAGGCAACGAGCCTGGAAAGGAGATGGTCCATATCCCGGAGCCTCAGCATGTTTGCCCCGTCTGACTTTGCTACGGAGGGATCGGGATGCGTTTCGATGAAAATGCCGTCGGCTCCTACACTTATTGCAGCTTTGCCGATGGTCTCGATCATATCCGGCCTGCCGCCGGAAACGCCCTGCTCCTGATTAGGCTGCTGGAGCGAATGGGTAATGTCCATAATGACAGGAACACCTGTGCTCTGCATTAGAGGGATGTTCCTGAAATCGACAACAAGATCCTGATACCCGAAGGTGTTGCCCCTGTCTGTAAGCATTATATTATTATTTCCCTCCTCCCTTACCTTTTCAACTGCAAACTTCATCGAGGAGCCTGACAGGAACTGCCCCTTCTTGATATTTATCCATTTTCCAGTCTTCGCAGCTGCTGTCAGTAAATCGGTCTGCCTGCAGAGAAAGGCCGGGATCTGAAGGACGTCGACATAAGCCGCAGCCATTTCTGCCTCATCCGGGTTGTGGATATCGGTGACAACCGGAAGTGCATACCTCTCTCTCACCCCTGCAAGGATCCTGAGAGCTTTCAGGTCGCCGATCCCGGTGAAGGAGTCGCCCCTTGACCTGTTAGCCTTCCTGTATGACGATTTGAACACTAGCGGTATCCTGTATTTATCGGCAAGGGCTATAAGGTGCTCCGCCGTCTCATGGATAACCTCCTCACTCTCCACTACGCACGGTCCGGCAAGCAAAAGGAAATTATCCGAATCTCTGAATTTTATGCCCGGGATATCGGGGAACTGGTTTACCATATCTGAAATAATGTATTAATTGAAATTGATTCCGCAATGACAGGTCGCGACCTGTCCCTACGATTTGTCATTATTGCCATAATCATAGATATCCTTCCACATTCCTGCCATCCTCTTTCTTATTTCCTCTTCCCGTGCATTATTTCCGGGATTGTAGAATATTTTGCCCTTCAGCTCCCCGGGCAGGAAGTTATCACTGATGAAATTTCCGGCATAGCTGTGGGCATACTTGTATTCCCTGCCATAGCCCATGTCTTTCATCAGCCTTGTCGGGGCATTCCTTATGTGGAGGGGGACGGGCAGTGCCCCTTCGTCGCGAACCGTGCCAATTGCCTCATCGATTGCCATATAGGATGAATTGCTCTTCGGTGATGTTGCCAGATATATGGCAGCCTCGGAAAGAATGATCCTCGATTCCGGCCAGCCAATTACATTCACCGCTTCGAAGCATGCCCTGGCCATGAGCAGGGCATTGGGATTCGCAAGGCCAATATCCTCAGCAGCAAGAATAAGCATTCTCCTGGCAATGAACAGTGGATCCTCACCCCCTTCGACCATCCTGGCAAGCCAGTATACTGCAGCATTCGGATCACTGCCCCTGAGTGATTTTATGAAAGCCGATATTATATCATAATGCTGTTCACCGTTCTTGTCATAAAGGGCCAGGTTTTTCTGGACCTGCTCAAGCACATTCGCATTGCCGATGATTATCTTCCCTGACTTTGCCTCACCTGCTTCCGAGCTTACGACAAGCTCAAGGGCATTGAAAAGCTTCCGTGCATCGCCTCCCGAAATTCGCAGCAGAGCTTCGTATTCAGTTATATCTATATCATATGAGGCAAGGTATGTATCTGTTGCGATGGCCCTTTTTACAAGGGTAACAAGCTCCTCTTCGGACAGCGGATACATTACATATACCTGGCAACGTGAAAGGAGGGGAGATATAACTTCGAAGGAGGGATTTTCAGTTGTGGCTCCAATGAGGGTTATTACTCCCTGTTCGACTGCACTCAGCAGTGAGTCCTGCTGAGATTTATTGAACCGGTGGATCTCATCGATGAAGAGAATTGGATTGGGCTGGTTGAAGAACTGCTGTTTTTTTGCCTTTTCAATAGTTTCCCTTACATCCTTCACCCCGGAATGCACTGCGCTCAGCTGGAAGAATGGTCTTTTCAGTGTATTTGCTATGATCCCTGCAAGAGTTGTCTTGCCGACACCTGGAGGGCCCCACAGGATAAAAGAGGGTATATTGCCCGATTCAATCAGCTTCCTGAGAACCGCATTTTTGCCAACAAGATGCTCCTGACCACAGAAATCATCCAGTACCCTGGGCCTTAACCTTTCCGCAAGTGGTTGATTAGCGAGCATTTTAAAAAATATTTGCGTAAAAGTACTAAAAACAATTCTTGTTCCCTTAATATTTCAGCTTGCTTCCCGTTTAATATTACAGGAGGGCGATTCTCCATAATAATATCAATTGTAACAGAGGTTAATGCCCAAAGCCTTTGCAGTTCAAGAAATTTTACTAAATTGCTCCAAAATTATTTTCTTTAAAAAAAATAAATTAATACTTTTAACATTTTATATTAGTTATTTGGTACTGATCAGATTATAGATATTCCCTTTGAATGCACTCAGATATATTCAGTTATGAAAAAAACCCTGGTTATTATATTTTTAATACTGGCAGTTATACTCGCTTTGCCTGTAATTAACCTGATCCGATGGAGCTTTCAGGAGAAGAAGCCAATTGATATTATTCTGGTGGACAAAACAGTGCCCACACTTGAAAGGGATCATCACAAATCATTTAACTGGATATTGTTGAATAACAGATTTGTCAAAAAAGAGACGAACGATAGTTATTGCTACACAACTGATTATTACGGCTTTTCCCCTAAGCGGCCTTTAAGGGAAAAGCAATGGGAGAGAAATGATTACAGGCTGACTGACCTGATCGGTCTTGCTGAAAAGAATGATGCTGTATATTTTGCAGATACCTACGGGGTATTTTTTAATGACTGGTACGAAGGGATCAACAAAAGCCGCAAATCGAGGAAATTATACGGAGGTCTCAATAATAATGATTTTCTGCTTATAAAGGAGATGAAAGACAGGAATAAGCTTATTATTCTTGAGTATAATTCCTTCGATTATCCGACGGCCCAGTTCGAATCCGTCAGGACCCAGGAAAAGCTTGGGATCTCGTTCGCCGGGTGGACAGGCAGGTATTTCAGCTCCCTCGACTCGACAAGCGATAACTTCCCCATATGGATGACTTCAATGTACAGGAAGCAGTATAATAAGCCTTGGACTTTCAAAAAGCCGGGCATAGTAATGCTGAGGGAGAAGGATATCCTGGTGCTTGAGCAGGGAATTCATCTCAACAATCCCATGCCTCATATATTAACAGATACTACCTATTGCAGGAAATACAATCTGCCCGCCTCGGTGGCTTTCGACCACTGGTTCGATATCATAGACCCGATGGCGAATAATGTCTTGTCGAAGTACAAGCTGGAAACAACGGCATTGGGAGACACCCTCCTGGCTGCGAACGGTCTTTCAGGCCATTTTCCCGCAGTGATCCAGGATCCCGTCTCATCGAGGATATTCTATTTTGCCGGCGATTTTGCAACAAACAAGGTTCCCTACTGTACTGCCAGGTTTGAAGGATTCAGCAAGCTGAAGGGGATCCTGTATTCTGAAAAGCCTGATGACCCCAGACGCTTCTTCTGGCTTTATTAC
Source organism: uncultured Bacteroidales bacterium (assembly GCA_963756885.1). Lineage (GTDB taxonomy): Bacteria > Bacteroidota > Bacteroidia > Bacteroidales > VadinHA17 > LD21. The sequence continues at coordinate 53,714 of CAVWPG010000014.1, read as the reverse complement.
AGGCCCCTGATGAAAGGGATCCTTACCGACTATTGTGCCTCCATAAAATCCAGATAGAGGGCTATCCGGATCAGCATTCTGGCCGGGACGCTTAATCATATTCCGGTTTTTAAATCTGACTAACTGGATTGATGTGACTTTAGTAACAAAAATATCACTTATTCAGCCTGATACGATCTGGGAAGAGAGGGACCGCAACCTTGTTAAGCTGGATGAGCTCATCATTCCCCTTTATAATAAGACAGATATTGTAATACTGCCGGAAATGTTCACGACCGGATTTTCAATGGATCCGGCCCGCCTGGCCGAGGAACCTGCGATGGAGACTTTCAGGTGGATGAGGGAGACGGCAAGGAAAGGCAATTTCGGGATCTGCGGCACCTATATTGTGTCGGAAAAGAACAAATACTATAACCGGTTCATCTTTATATCCCCCGAAAATGAGGTCTGGCAGTACGACAAGCGCCATCTTTTTACTATGGCCGGGGAAAATAAACCATTCACAAGAGGCAGAAAAAGAATTACATTCAGGTTCAGGGGGGTAAGGATCATGCCGATGATCTGCTACGACATCCGCTTTCCTGTCTGGAACAGGAACATGAATGATACCGATCTTATTATATATTCAGCCAACTGGCCAGAAACGAGGAAGAAGGTCTGGGATATACTGCTAAGGGCAAGGGCCATAGAAAATCAATGCTATGTGGCAGGAGTAAACCGTACAGGCACTGATGGCAATAATGTCAGCTATTCGGGCGAATCTGCTATTGTTCATCCGTATGGTGAGATAATGACATCCGCCGGGACAGCGGCTGATTGTTCTGTTACAGGCGAAATTTCAATTCCTTTTCTTTCGGAATTCAGAAAAAAATTCCCGGTATTGAACGATGCAGATAACTTCCTGCTCCAGATCTGACCCGGGCTGAGGATGCTAAGCCTCGACCAGGGCATTCAGAAGGACCTCCACAGGATGAAGAGCAGTAATGCCGGTTCCATCCTTTATATGATGCCTGCAGCTTGTGCCGGGTGCAGAAATGATCGTATCCTCATCACGGTTTCTGACTGCAGGAAAAAGAACAAGCTCCCCGATCTTGTTCGATAGATCGTAATGCTCCTTTTCATAGCCGAAGGAGCCTGCCATTCCGCAGCATCCGGATGGGATCTCAGTGACATTGTAATTGGCGGGTATTGAGAGCATCTCAACCGAGCATGCCGAAGAAGCAATCGCCTTTTGCTGGCAGTGAGCATGCAGCATGATCTCAGCTTTTTCCAGGGTGAAGCTTTCCTTCCGTATTCTTCCTTCCCTGAACTCGCGTGATATAAATTCATCGATCATCATACTGTTGCGGGCGATCCCTGCAGCCTTCATCTTAAGATCATCGCCGGCAAGCTCGGGATATTCATCCCTGAATCCGAGTATGGCAGAGGGTTCTATTCCCACAAGCGGGAACCCGTCGCTTACAACTCCTGACAGAACCCCTATATTTTTTCTTATGATCCTGCGCGCCTTTCTCAGCATACCTTTCGATATGAATGTCCGGGCACTCACCTTGTGGCCAGCTGTAACTACCCTGTAATTCAGCCGGGTAAGAAGTTTTACTGCTGCAATACCTGTCGCTGTGTCGTTGTAATCGGTAAATTCATCAATGAAAAGGATCAGGGATCCTGTAGGATTCACCGGATTCAGCTGGTTCAGGTTTCTCCGGAGCCAGTTTCTGAACGACATCCGGGTTACAAGGGGGATTGATCTTTCACCTGCAAATCCGGCAATCCTCTTAAGCAACACGGAAGTCAGCCTGCCAGATATTATAAAGTTGTAGAGGGTGGGAACCATCGAGCCCAGCCTGTTGAAATATGGTATATATCCTATTAGGAGTGTCCGCAAAGGGATCCCGTGCCTGTCGTGCCAGTGCTGCATGTATTCATATTTCATCCTGGCAATATCGACACCGGAGGGGCATTCCGCCTTACATCCCTTGCATCCAAGACAGAGATCGAGAATTTCGTGGATCTCACGGTGATTCCACGGGTCTCCTTCGCCGCTCATAAATTCCCTGAGAATGTTGGCCCTTGCTCTTGTGGTCTTGTCCTCATCAAGGGTAGCCATATAGCTGGGACACATAACCCCGCCGATCCTGGCTGATTTCCTGCAGTCGCCGGAACCATTGCAGCGCTCTGCTGCCCTGATTATCCCATCGCTTGATGAGAAATCAAATAATGTCCTGATCTCACGTGGCTGACTTCCCGGAATATATCTAAGGCTGGTGTTCATGCGGGGAGTATCGGTGATCTTCCCCGGATTGAGGATATTCGCCGGATCCCATGTCTTTTTTATCCTTTTAAGGAGACCGTAGTTATGGCTGCCAAGAACTACCGGGATAAATTCGCCTCTGAGCCGCCCATCGCCGTGTTCACCGCTGAGCGAGCCCCTGTACTTCTTTATCAGATGAGCCGTATCCAGTCCTATTGACCTGAACAGCACCACATCCGCAGGATCCTTCAGGTTGAGAATTGGTCTGAGATGAAGTTCCCCTGATCCGATATGGGCATGAAACACAGCATCCTTTCCGTAGCCTGCAAGCATTTTTTCAATATCTTCCATATAAGCAGGAAGCTGTTCCGGGTTAACTGCAGTATCCTCGATCACCGAAACCGGTTTGGGATCGCCCTTCATATTGGCCAGTATTCCAAGTCCTGACTTCCTCAGTTCCCATACCTTTGAAATTTCTTTTCCGCGGATCAGAGGATATGAATAGCCGAAGCCGGCTGACTTTAGCTCATTTATCATTGCAATTGCAGCCGATTCGATATCTGCCTGCGCTGAGCCGTTGAATTCGACGATAAGTATTGCGCCCGGCTTCCCTTCAAGGAAGAACCTGTTGGCCCGCTGGCTCAGGTTTCCCTCGGTGAGCTCCAGAATCCTGTTGTCCATCATTTCAACCGCAGAGGGATTGTGCCTTAGCGCAATGAGGTTGGCTCTGAATGCCTCCCTTCTCTCTGCAAGATGAACACAAACAAGTGCCCTGAACGGTGGGGGCAGCGGTACGAGGTTAAGCTTTATTCCGGTAGTCACGGCAAGGGTGCCTTCCGAACCGGCAAGCAGATTGCAGAAATTGAACCGGCGCCCTTTGCTGCCTCCGAAAATCTCAGAGTCGAGAAGCTGATCAAGGGCATAGCCTGTGTTTCTACGGTGAATTCCTGCATCCGGATACCCTTCGGTTATGCTATCCCTGTTCACAGGATCATCAAGTATTTCCTTAATATTCCTGTATATGGTGCCCTCGAGATTTTCAAGGCTGCATTTTATATTGAATGTTTCATTGTCCAAAGGACCGAACATGACTTCGCTTCCGTCGCTCAGGATCGCATTGATTTCAATTGTATGATCTCTAGTCGATCCGTAAACCAGTGAATGGGAGCCACAAGCATTATTTCCGACCATCCCTCCGATATTGCACCTGTTTGAGGTTGATGTTTCAGGTCCGAAGAAAAGGCCATATTCCCTGAGTGCGATATTCAGCTCATCCAGAACGACCCCTGGTTCGACACGTGCCCATCTCTCAGCGCTGTTTATTTCGAGTATCCTGTTCATGTACCTCGACACATCGACAATGATGCCGGAGCTTACAACCTGTCCGGCAAGGGATGTGCCGCCGGCCCTCATCGTGATGCCGGTTTTCTCCCTTGCTGCAAAGCTCAGTATACTGCAGATATCGTGTTTGTCCCTGGGCCATACAACGGCGAGTGGTCTCTCCCTGTAGGCAGAAGCATCGGTTGAGTAAATAGTTGTGGCTATGCTGTCGTACCTGAGGTCTCCCGCGAGACTGTCTGCAAGCTCATCAAGGCTTTTTCTGAAACTATCCATCTGGTTGTCCGAATTGGAAATGCAAATTTAAGAAAATGATTCGCTTTCCCCTTATAAGTTTTCCCTGCCGGCCGGGCAGGGCGTTTAAAAAGTGTTAACAATGACATTAATCATGTATCGCAAAATTGTTTAATCGGACTTTTTTTTCGTACATTTACCCGAAAATTTCGAACTTATTAATATATTGATACACAATGGAATTATTAGATCGCATCAAACAAAATGCCAAAAATCACAACATGCGCATTGTACTCCCGGAGGGGTATGAGGAAAGGAATATAAGGGCAGCCGATATAGCCATCCAGGAAGGGCTGGCGCGTATAATTCTTATAGGTGATCCATCTGAAATAAAAGCCCATTCGGAGAAGCTTGGTTTAAAGCATATCAAAGGGGCTACAATTGTCGATCCCAGGTCTCATGAAAAGAAGGATCAGTATATTGACCTCATGGTTGAACTGAGGAAGAGCAAGGGGCTGACCCGGGAAGAGGCAGCCAGGCTCATTGAAGATCCCCTGTACCTTGGCGTACTGATGATTAAGAGCGGGGATGCCGACGGAGAGGTTTCCGGGGCGGACCACTCGACGGGCGATGTTTTGCGGCCTGCTTTCCATTATGTAAAAACAGCACCCGGGATATCAGTAGTATCAGGAGCATTTATTATGATTCTTCAGGACAGGAATTTCGGTGAGAATGGTGTGATTATATTTGCCGACGGTGCTGTTCATCCCAACCCGAATGAAAAGGAGCTTGCCGAGATAGCAGTTGCATCAGCGCATACTGCAAGGGCTATATGCGGTTTCGAACCCAGAATAGCCATGCTCAGCTTCTCAACAAAGGGAAGTGCAAAAAATGAAATGGTCGACAAGGTCGTCAATGCAACCCGGATTGCCAGGGAGATGGCTCCTGACCTGCAGCTTGACGGTGAACTTCAGGGCGATGCCGCTCTCATAGAAGCCATCGGAAGAAGCAAGGCTCCGGGGAGCCCGATCGCAGGAAAGGCAAACGTTCTCATATTTCCCGACCTGAACGCAGGCAATATAGCCTACAAGCTCGTACAGAGACTTGCTCATGCAGAGGCCATAGGTCCCGTACTCCAGGGGATGGCAGCGCCTATAAACGACCTTTCCAGAGGATGCTCGGTAAGCGATATTGTTAGTATGATAGCAATAACTGCAAACCAGGCAGCCGGTGCGGGTAAAAAGTGATCCCGGCTGAATATGCATGTTCTATGCAATAGTTAAGTAATTAATGAATAAACAGATATGTCAGAAAGTTTTGAAAAACTCGAGGATTACGGTTTGGCAAAGGATACAAAGCCAAAGACTCTCTTTTCCCTCGTAGGAATAGTGGGTGCAGGGTCAGTGGGCCAGAATATTTCAAGGATGGTTAGTTCCAAGGGGCTGGATGTAATACTTCTCGATCTGAGCCAGGAGAAGATAGATCAGGCCTATGAGGAACTGACGAAGGAGCTTAACCGCATGATTGAAAGATGGGGAATGACCAACTCCGAAAAGCTTGGTATTCTTTCCAGGATAAAGGGAACTACGGAATACAGCAAATTTGAGGGCTGTGATATAGTAATTGAGGCTGTCAAATCCTCAACAAGGGAGGAAAGCCATGATCTGCGTATGAAGATCCTGAAGAAGATAGAGGAACATGTGGACAGGAATACAATTATTGCAACAAACTCCTCCACCCAGGTTATAACCGAGTTGTCGGCAGACCTGAAATACAAGGATCGCTGTGTGAGCTTTCATTTCCTTACTCCTGAGGCTGATGCCAGGGTTGTTGAAATAGTTAAGGGATTGTATACATCACAGATTGCCTATGAGAACACTATTAAGTTTGCAAATCTTATCGGCAAGAAGGTTGTCCCCGTAAGGGAATCGCCCGGCATTATAAGCACCCGCCTTGTTGTACCTCTTATTAACGAGGCATGTGAGATCCTGATGGAAGGTGTCGGATCGATGGAAGACATTGACCTTACGATGAAGGTTGGATTCGGGCTCCCGCTTGGACCTTTCGAGATGGCCGACAAGATAGGACTCGATAAAATTCTCAGATGGTGTGAAAACCTTTACGATGAATTCGGCGATCTGAAGTACAAATCATCACCGCTCCTCAAAAAACTTGTCAGGGCCAACCAGTGGGGAAGACGCACCGGAAGGGGATTCTATGAGTACAATAAGGACGGGATGAAGATCAACAAGAATAATTTTTTTGAATATTAGCAGGAACTGAAGCAAATAGCCTGGGTAAGCTATCGGGTCAGATTTGTTATGTCCTGAAAACAGAAACAATAAACAATAATGAAAGTATTAGTTCTTAACTGCGGAAGCTCATCAATAAAATACCAGCTCATCGATATGAAACCGGGAGTTGTTCTTGCAAAGGGGATAGTGGAGAAAATCGGGCTGAAGGGTTCTTTTCTTAAAAATGAACGGCACGATGGCAATAAGGTTAAGCTGGAGGGAGAGATCCTAGACCATCAGAGTGGTATCGAATATATTCTGGGTGTCATGATAAGCAAGGAGAGGGGAGTGATTAAAAGCCTCGAGGAAATAGATGCCGTCGGTCACAGGGTTGTGCACGGAGGTGAAACCTTCCAGGGAAGCTGCTACCTTGATGATGTAACGATCAAGGGAATAGAGGACTGCTCTGATCTTGCCCCGCTTCATAACCCTGCAAACCTGAAGGGGATCTATGCAATGAGAAACCTTCTTCCCAAGGTGCCCCAGGTAGGTGTGTTCGACACATCGTTTCACCAGACAATGCCTGACTATTCATTCATGTACGCGCTCCCGTACTCGTTATACAAGAAGTACGGCATCAGGCGGTACGGATTTCACGGAACAAGCCACAGCTATGTCTCAAGGCGCGCCTGCGAGATTCTTGGCGCCGATTACAATTCTCTCAGGATGATCACGTGCCATCTGGGAAACGGAGCATCAGTTGCAGCCATACGCCACGGAAAATCGATCGATACCTCGATGGGGCTAACTCCTGTGGAGGGACTGATTATGGGTACCAGGTCGGGGGATGTTGATGCAGGTGCCCTCACCCTTATAATGGAAAAGGAGGAGATAGATTACTCATCTCTCAACACCCTGCTCAATAAGCATAGCGGTGTTCTGGGCATTTCAGGCATTTCATCCGACATGAGGGAGGTTGAGTCGGCTGCTGCAGAGGGCGATGAACGCTCAATCCTGGCCCTTAAGATGTATGACTACAGGATAAGGAAATATATTGGTTCCTATGCTGCTGCCATGGGTGGAGTGGATCTGATAATTTTTACGGGGGGAGTGGGTGAAAACAGCTGCGAAACCAGGGAAAATGTCTGCCGCGACCTTGAATTCATCGGAATTGACTTCGATAAGCAGAAAAACGACGGTGTCCGTGGCAAGGAGATGATCATAAGCAGGAAAGACTCGAAAGTGACCGTTATGATCGTACCTACGAACGAGGAACTCGTTATAGCCACTGAGACCAGTGACATAGTCGGGCACCGCACTAAAAAGAGTTAACCTAATACTTGATATAAATGGTATTAAAGAATCTGAATGACCTGCGGCGCCTTGTTGAAGGGGGGCCCAGAAGAAAGCTTGTCCTGGCGGCAGCACAGGATCAGCACTCACTCGGAGCTGTAATACGCGCATGGAAGGAGGACATTGTCGAACCGATCCTGGTCGGCGACAGAGAGAGTATTCAGAATATTTGCGGTTCTAATAATTACGACATCACTGGTCTTCAGATTGTTAATGAACCAAATATCGATAAATCGGTCGAGCTGGCGGTAAAAATGGTAAGCGACAGGCAGGGTGACGTTCTGATGAAGGGGATGGTTGGGACCTCAACACTCCTGCGATGCGTACTCAATAAGGAATGGGGACTGAGAACCGGCAACCTGCTGTCGCATTTTGCCCTGTTCGAGGTCGACACCTACCACAAGGTAATAGCAGTCACGGATGTAGCCATGAATATCGCTCCCAACCTGAAGGAGAAGATTGCAATTGTCAATAATTCGGTTGCCTGTCTGAACAGGCTCGGCTACAAGATACCGAAGGTTGCCGTGCTGGGAGCTGTGGAGATGGTCAATGAAAACATGGAGGCTACACTCGATGCGGCGCTGCTGTCGAAAATGAACCAGCGTGACCAGATAAAGAACTGCATTATAGACGGCCCCCTTGCATTTGATAATGCAGTGAGTCTTACAAGCGCACAGAATAAGGGCATAAAGAGCGAGGTTGCAGGTGATACCGATCTTCTTCTGATGCCTGATATCGAGGTCGGGAATGTCCTGTATAAATCGCTTGTATTCTTCGCCAAGGCCAAAGTTGCTTCGATAATACTAGGTGCCAGGGTACCGATTATTCTTACATCAAGGTCCGATTCGGAACAGGCAAAATTTGACAGTATATTGCTTTCCGCGGCCGCAAGCAGGTATTAGTACGATGATAGAAACGCTTGAACAGATGGTTGAAGAGGTCAGGCGTCTCGATAAGAAACGCAGGATAGCCGTTGCATGGGCACATGATTCCCATACAATAGGCGCTCTTCACCGGGCAGTGACAGAAGGGCTGGCTGACGCTACACTCATAGGCAGGCCTGAAGAGATAGCTCACACCTGCAGGAATGCAGGATCAGATGAAAAGATTTTCACGATAATATCCTCAGACAGTGAGGCCAGGGCTTCAGGTGAGGCTGTTATGATGACAAGGAGAGGAGAGACTGATATCGTAATGAAGGGGCTTGTAAGCTCCGATATCTTTCTCAGGGCAGTGATGGACAGGGAGAACGGACTGATGGCACCTGAAGCTGTACTGAGCTATGTTGGTGCAATTCAGATACCCTCATATCATAAATTGCTCTTTATTACTGACCCTGCAGTAATACCGTTTCCTGATCTCGATCAGAAGATCGCAATGGCTGGATATGCAGTCGAAATGGCAATGAAATTCGGAGTTGAGCAGCCAAGGATCGCACTTATAAGCGCTTCCGAAAAAATGAGCAGGCATTTCCCCAGCAGTTCCGATTATCAGGATATGTGCAGGATGGCAGGCCTTGGACAGATAAAGAACTGCATCATGGATGGCCCTGTCGATCTTTTTTTGGCCTGTGACAGTAAAAGCGTTGAGATAAAGGGTGTGAATACGCCGCTGAACGGCGACTCCGATATACTGCTCTTTCCCTCACTCGAGTCGTGCAATCCCTTCTATAAGGCTCTCATGCTCTTTGCAGGGGGGGAGCTTGCAGGACTGATACGCGGAACAACGAAGCCTGTGGTCCTCATGTCGCGCAGCGAAAGCGAGCTGTCGAAATATTACTGCCTTGCACTTTCATGCCTGATGGCATAAATTTTCAAGCACAAAAAAGTTAATTTAAAATCAGGTACTTTATGGCTGAACGACTTATACTTGCAATAAATCCAGGTTCGACATCCACAAAATTTTCCCTGTTCGCGGAGGACAGGCTGATATTCGAAAAGACACTTCGGCATTCATCTGAAGATCTTGCATCATTCAGGAGGATACCCGATCAGTTCAATTTCAGGAAAAGCCTCATTATGGATGAACTGAGGGAGAGAAAAGTTGACCTCACGGGGATAAAGGCGGTAGTTGGAAGGGGAGGCCTTGTAAGTCCCATAGAATCGGGAGTTTACCTTGTCAACAGGAAAATGAAGGAACACCTGGGCTCTGAACTTTTTGGCAGTCATGCCTGCAACCTCGGGGCTCTTATCGCTGATGACATAGCCTCATCGCTGCCCGACGCTGCAGCATATATTGTCGATCCTGTGGTCGTCGATGAGCTTCAGCCGGTGGCCAGGCTGTCGGGAATGCCCCTTATCCGCAGAAGATCTGTTTTCCATGCCCTCAACCAGAAAGCGGTGGCAAGGGTTTATGCCGCTTCGGCAGGACGGAAGTACGAAGATCTGAACCTTATTATTGCCCATATGGGTGGAGGTATAAGCGTTGGCGCCCATCACCTCGGCAAGGTAGTCGATGTAAACAACGCATTGAACGGTGATGGTCCTTTTTCACCTGAGCGGTCGGGAGGAGTTCCCGCCGGTCAGCTTGTCGAGATCTGTCTCAGCGGAAAGTATTCCATAAATGAAATAAAGTCGATGATAACAGGAAACGGTGGAATGGTGGCCTATCTCGGAACAAACAACTACCAGGAAGTCTGCCGGCGCGCCGACAGCGGTGAACCCGATGCGGTGCTTGTCAGGGATGCTTTCATATACCAGGTTGGGAAGGAGATCGGGTCGATGGCTGCCTCTCTGAGCGGTCATGTTGATGCAATTATACTTACGGGAGGAATTGCATATCACGAAAATACTGTAAGAAAAATAGAGGCTATGACGGCGTTCATAGCCAAAGTCGTTGTCTACCCGGGAGAAGATGAGCTGAAGGCGCTTGCATTCAACGGACTGCTTGCCCTTGATGGGAAAGTTGATGTAAAAACCTATTAGGAGCCTTTTTCAGGGATTATTTACCGCAACGGGGATAATCCTGCCATTCATGTACAGGTGAGCGTTGAGGGCAAGATATGATATAAATGGGGCAATCTCATCAGCCCCTAATGGTGCCCGGTATCCGGGGAATGCTTCAGCCAGCATTTCTGTCTGTACCGACCCCAGGGCTATGCAGTTGACACTTACTCCGGATTCCCTGAACTCTACCGCCAGACATTCGGAAAGGCAGGCAATTGCCGCCTTCGATGCGCTGTAGTATGACAGGCCGCTGTATTTCACACTGCCCTGAAAACCACCCATGCTCGATATATTCAGTATATGCGAGCCTTCATTCATGATGGGCTTAAGGATCCGGATGAGGGTCGCAGGACCGAAAAAATTTGTTTCCATCATCATCCGTGCATCCCTCTCATCAATCTTCATGAATTCTTCGGCGATCAGTGCACCAGCCATGTTTATCAGCACATCCGCCCCTGTAAAATGACTGGCGATCTTTCCCTGAAAGGATGCTGATAACTCCTTACCAGCTGTGAGATCGATGACCTCAGGATAAAGATTCTCCCTGCCGGCTGCGATATCATCCAGTGCCTGCCTGTTGCGTCCGGTAACAACTACCTTATTGCTGGCATCTTGCGACAGGTAAAGTGCGACTTCCCTTCCAATGCCGCGGCTGCCTCCATTTACAATTATATTCATAGCAACTCACTGATTTGAAAACTGACAATATTTTGCTAAGATATTCAAATATTGAATTAAATTGAGCAGCATAAGCCTTTGCAGGCATGAACATTTTCATTGAAGCGATGTTTCTGGGATACCAGCCGGTAAAGTCTTCCAAAAGGATCTTAATGTACAGATGGGTATTTCTGCCTTAAGTGCTATATTTGCAGAAGTCCCGGTCTGATCCGGGCTGGTTGAAGCTGTGGACCGGTTCAGTTAAAATATCGGGGTAAAAAAATAACGTATGAAAAAAGAGAAAGTGGCAATAATAGGATGCGGCAACATCGGATTGTCTTTGCTGCAGGGCCTCCTGAAGGAAAATCTGATCCCGCCTGAGAATATTACAGTAACAAGGCGTAACATCGAAGAACTTGCTTACCTGAAGGACAAGGGGATCAGGCTTACCAGCAATAACGTATCCGCAGTCAGGGAATCGGGCCTTGTAGTAATTGCAGTCAAGCCATATAATATATCTGAAGTACTGGAGGAGATAAGGGCAGTTTTAGACCCTGAAAAGCATGTACTTATATCTGTAACAGCCGGCACAACACTGGATCAGATACAGGAGGGGATAGGTCATTCAATGCCCGTATTCAGGGCAATGCCGAATATATCTGCCAGCGTTGGGAAATCGGTTTCCTGCATCTGCCACAATGCGGAGGGCAGGGATGATGTGGAATCGGTAAAGGCTCTGTTTGACAATTTCGGCACCACAATGACGATTGATGAGGAATTAATGCAGTCTGCAACTATACTGGGAGCCTGCGGAATAGCCTATGTTCTCAGGTTTATTAGAGCAATGATCCAGGGGGGCATACAGATCGGATTCGATGCGAAAACCGCGAGCGCGATCGTGAATCAGACTGTCAAGGGAGCCGCGGAACTTTTAATTGAGCGGAAGGAGCATCCTGAATATGAAATAGATAAAGTCACAACTCCAAAGGGATGCACGATAGTCGGACTCAATGAAATGGAACATAACGGCTTCAGCTCATCACTCATAAAGGGGATAGTCGCTTCATACGAAAAGATCGAAAAATAGTCGCTGACCTTCATCCCTGAAGGTTTTCCTGACCGTGATAATCCCCTTCATGCCTGGAGGAGATGCCAGTTCAAAAAGATTGAAAGTATAAATATTATTTGCAGGATTTATTCGTTTATTTGTATCCGGATAAAAAATTAAAATGCAATTATATGCTTTCCATTTGTAACAGTCTTGCAGCCAGTCGATTCAGAAAATTATCATTGTTTATTGCCTTTTCGCTTTTCAGTGCGGCTTCAGTTATCTCAGGCCAGACAGCCAGGGAGCAGAAGCCTCCCCTGAGGGAAAGGATGTTCTTTGGAGGGAGCATGGGACTTCAGTTCGGCACAATAACTGACATTCAGGTAGCGCCGATAGTGGGGATCTGGCTTTTACCGAGACTTGCGGTCGCTGCGGGACCGAATTACAGGTATTACAAGGATCCCTATTTCAGTACGATAATGTATGGCGGCAATGCCTACACTCAGTTTGTTGTTGTAAAGGATATCAACAATTTCCTGCAGATGGGTGTACATACGGGGATCTTCCTGCATCTCGAGGATGAGCTTCTGAGCCTCGAATCAGCCGTTTGGGATCCGTATAATCCAAGTGACCGCTTTGCAATAAATACAGTTCTCGCCGGTTTTGGAATCAGCCAGCAGCTGGGTGCAAGGGCAGCATTGAACCTCGAGTTCCTGTGGCCCCTGAATAACACATCCTATGGCCTTTACAGCAGTCCGGAAATCCGTATCGCATTCGCATTCTGAATCCATTTTATATCTGCATTGCAGTCATTTGAAATCCGGTCCGTGACAGATTCTTGCCTGTCGGGGTTTCAACCGGTAAAATTTTGAATTATATTTGCAGACGATTATAACAAATTCGAGTCTGAAATGAAAATTGAGAAAAATAAAATGGTTTCTCTTGTCTATGAGCTCAGGGAAAGAGATTCTGACGGAAGGATAATTGAAACACTCGATGAGCACAGGCCGCTCACGTTTGTATATGGAACCGGAAGGCTGCTTCCGTTCTTCGAATCGAACATAGGAGATCTTGACCGCGGGGATGATTTCACATTCACCCTGAAATCGGATATGGCTTATGGCGGGAGAAGAGAAGATATGATAGTCGACGTTCCCGTCTCCATATTTGAGACCGACGGTAAGCTCAATGAGGACATTTGCCGTGTGGGAAATGAAGTTCCGATGATGGATACGGAGGGAAATCCTATCAATGGTGTTATTAACGAGATTACCGACACTTATGTGAAGATGGACTTTAACCATCCCATGGCCGGACTGGATCTGTTTTTTGCAGGCAGGATTGTGGATGTCAGGGATGCTACCGATTCCGAGCTGACAGGAGGCATGCATTCATGTTCAGGCTGTGGCACTGATTCAGAGTCATGCTGCGGGGGAGATTCCGAGGCAGGCTGTGGCGACGGTGCCCATGCAGGTTGCGGAGGGAATTGCGGATAGGAAGGAGTAAACAGCCCCGGGCAGGAGAACACGGGTTTTCATGAAGAATATAACAAGGCTTTTTCCATATTTTCTATGGGGAGTAATAACCATTACACTTATACTGCTTGTACTCCGGGCTAATTCAATAGTTGAGATATCTCCGGCTGTGCTCCTGATCTTCAGAATTATAAGCCTTGCACTTCTTTTTGTTTACGCTTTCAAAAGGCGATCGCTCACAACATGGATACTTGTATGCATGGTTGCCGGGGCAGAATTCGGATACGATATTCCCGGCACAGCAAAGAAATTACAGGTTCTGAGTGAGATATTCCTCAGGCTTATAAAAACGATCATTGCCCCTTTGCTGTTCTCCACGCTGGTCGTAGGCATAGCTGGCCATGCGGATATAAAGCAGATCGGGCGGATGGGATGGAAATCCCTTCTCTATTTTGAGATCGTCTCCACCCTGGCCCTCGTAATTGGCCTTTTCGCAATAAATTTAAGCAAGGCAGGTGTCGGTGTAGTCCTCCCCCCAAACCCTGATATTGCACCGATAACATCGATAAGGGAGCAGAGCGCTTCGGATTTCATCCTTCACGTATTCCCGGAAAATTTCGCAAGGTCAGTCTACGAGGGCCAGATCCTGCAGATAGTGATCTTCAGCATCATTTTCGGCATAGCTGTGGCTATGGTGAAGGAAAAATACAGGAGCCCCATGATCCGCTTCTGTGAAAGCCTGTCTGAGGTTATGTTCAAGTTTACGAATATAGTGATGTACTTTGCCCCGGTGGCAGTTTTCGCTGCAATTGCCTATACTGTAGGCCATATGGGATTCGATATCCTCTTCAATCTTTTCAAGCTGCTTGCAACACTGTACGTTGCACTTGCTGTATTCCTTATTTTCGTATTGCTGCCGGTGGCGCTTTTCTTCAGGATTCCTGTCATCCCCTTCATAAAGGCGGTTTCAGAGCCGGCTACAATCGCGTTTGCTACTTCGAATTCGGAGTCGGCACTGCCATCGGCCATGGAATCTATGGAAAAATTCGGAATCCCGAGGAAAATAGTGGCCTTTGTCATACCAACAGGGTACAGCTTCAACCTCGATGGCACAACCCTGTACCTTTCACTGGCTTCAATCTTCGTGGCCCAGGCAGCCGGCATTGACCTCCCCATTGAAAAGCAGCTGGTGATCTGCTTCACGCTCATGCTTACAAGCAAGGGAGTCGCAGGGGTATCCAGAGCCTCACTTGTAATCCTTATGGGAACTGCAGTCAGCTTTGGGTTGCCTGTAGAGCCCATCTTCATTATCCTTGGCATAGATGTGCTGATGGATATGGCTCGTACAGCCGTCAATGTGACAGGGAATTGCCTCGCAACCTGTGTTATCGCACGCTCTGAGAAGGAATTCGACACAGAGACTGCAAGGAATTTCAGGCCAGACTAGAGCCTATCACCGGGAAAGGGGCAGTGTGCCCGGTTTTCCAATCCCTCCCTGAACAGGATATTCACAGCCGTGTGGACAATCACCCGGAAATATTCAATCCTCCAACGAATTGACAATTCAAGGCTCCCGATTTTTAATTACAAGCATACATCATAATACAAGTGTAACCAGAATCAGGTATTTACAAATGTAAACAGAGAATAATTACATATGTATTTACATGTGTAACTTAGTTTTCAGATATGTAACATTACAGGGATAAATAAATCCATGACAAAATTAAATATATTATATTATACTGTAAATCAGTAGTATATATCATTTAATTAAAGCTTTTGGCGGTACTTTTGAGGAAAACGAGTGGAAAAGCATTCAAAATCATTTAGAAATACAGTATATATACAACATTACCAGTGTTTTATGCACCTAAACGAAAGCAGGAGTTCAGTTGTATCGTATTTGTAATACGCATGTAATCAATCTAATAATAATTACCACCATTTCCTCCTGGATACAGTAAATATTAATCATTACAAGTGTAATCAGTTATAATTACATATGTAATTGAATCATTTATTACATTTGTAATTAGAATATTTACAGCGATGAAAGAACGTTTACTTGAATTTTTAAAGGCTGAAAACAAATCCTCGGCTCAGCTGGCAGAAGAAATAGGTGTTCAGCCCTCGGGGATCTCCCACATCCTGTCGGGAAGGAATAATCCAAGTCTTGATTTCGTCCTTAAAATGCTCGCCCGGTACGAGTTCATTTCGACCGACTGGCTGATGTTTGGCAGGGGAAAAATGTACAGGGATCAGCAAATGCAGTCGCTGTTTGATGAGGACAGGCAGGCTGATCCGGCTGCAGCTGATAGCCAGGGGCAGTCGCGGACGGATAAAAGCCAGGCTGAGGATGTTCATCCCGAGCCTGATCTGTTTAGGGATATTCCTTCAATACAGTCGGGGAAAGGAAGGCCGGCTGTATCGCGTATAGTTATATTTTACGAGGAAGGGACTTTCAGTGAATATTTTCCGAAGGGTTAGTCTTGCAAATTTAGAGCTCTTATTGAAAGAAATTGCTCATAAAAGTTATCTTTGTGCGAAATTCTTTCCAGATGACCAAGCGCATTGATGATTTTAAAATAGTTGAAAATAAGCGCCTTACAGAAGATCTATTTATCCTCGAGCTCGAAGGGAATGAAGCACTCTCCGAATTTAAGCCGGGTCAGTTTGTTCAGGTGAAGGTTGAAGGGAGCCCTGGTACATTTCTGAGGCGCCCGCTATCCATTAATGATGTGGATTATCAGAAAAAGACCTTCAAGCTTCTTATCCAGACCGCCGGGGCAGGCAGTATGAGGTTATCCGACCTCGATCCCGGCGAAACGCTTAACCTTATATATCCTCTGGGGAATTCATTCTCCGATCCCTCTCCTGGTGAACGTGTTCTTCTTGTCGGAGGGGGTGTAGGGGTGGCTCCCTTATTGTTCCTTGGAAAACACTTATTATCAATAGGCTGCAAGCCCGACTGGTTGCTTGGGTTCAGGAGCCGTGAGCGTATAATGGATATGGATGAGTACAGGGACCTGGGTAAGGTTTATGTGACCACCGAAGATGGTTCGGAAGGGGAGAAGGGCTATGTGACAAACCACTCAGTTCTTGTTAATGACCACTACGACAGGATCTGTTGCTGTGGTCCGGATCCAATGATGAAAGCAGTTGCCGCCTATTGTAAGGCGAACGGAATTGTGTGTGAGGTATCGCTTGAAAATCTGATGGCATGCGGATTCGGAATCTGTCTGTGCTGCATAGTAAGCACGGTCAGGGGCAATTTATGCACCTGCACGGAGGGACCTGTATTCAACATAACTGACTTAAAATGGTAAATCTTGGTTTTTCGATCGGAAAGCTGCATTTCAAAAATCCTGTTCTGACGGCATCGGGCACCTGCGGTTTTGGTCCGGAGCTGGAGGATTTCTTCGACATTTCCCGTCTGGGAGGCATCGTGGTTAAAGGAACCACAATGGAGCCGCGGGAGGGCAATCCCTATCCGCGAATGGCCGAAACACCTGCTGGAATGCTGAATGCCGTGGGGCTCCAGAATAAGGGAATAGATTATTTTGAGAAAAGTCTTTATCCTGTAATCTCAAAGTACGACACTAATGTAATTGTTAATGTTAATGGCAGCTATATAGATGATTACGTGGCCCTTTCCGAGAGAATTGACAAGCTCGAGGGGATCCCTGCGATCGAACTGAACATCTCCTGTCCGAATGTGAAGAAGGGAGGCATGATTTTCGGTACCAATCTCGATTCTGCCCGCGAAGTGACACGTGCCGTGAGGGCTGCCTACTCCAAAGTCCTTATTGTCAAGCTTTCTCCAAATGTAACCGATATTGTCAGCTTTGCCAGGGTTGCAGAGGAGGAGGGAGCCGATTCGGTCTCCCTCGTAAACACATTCCTCGGAATGGCTGTTGATGTTTCTTCTATGAAGCCGTCGCTCTCAACAATAACGGGTGGCTTATCCGGTCCCGCAATCAAGCCTGTGGCTCTCAGGATGGTCTGGGAAGTGGCCAGGGCGGTTAAAATTCCGGTGATGGGCATGGGTGGAATAATGAACTGGTCTGACGCTGTCGAATTTATCCTTGCAGGAGCTGCTGCAGTTCAGGTGGGGACAGTAACATTCATCGATCCCCAGGCTCCTGTGAAAATACTTGAAGGCATCGAAAATTATATTGCCGGGAAGGGCTTCTCGGATATTAAGGATATTGTGGGCTATATTAACAGAAAAAAACAGACTTTCATGCCAGGGCAGCGGGATACAATTTAATAGCCTGTTCCGGCCCGGTGCATTGAATTATGACAATACCCGTCAGCGTATTGTTTAATGAAGGGGATCATAGCAGTTCCCTTTAATTTTTTAAAAACATTTACCGGAAATGTGCTACTTAACCGTTTTTACTTTAAATTTGTAAGAATTTTAAAACATAACTTCTGATTTTTTGATTAATTATTATAAAAAATGGCAGAAAACTTACTGATTGATGATCTGGATAAGAAGATATTGGATATTATCACAAAGAATGCAAGGATTCCGTACCTCGAGGTTGCCCGGGAATGCGGAGTCTCAGGTGCCGCAATTCACCAGAGGGTCCAGAGGCTTATAAGGATAGGTGTCATAAGGGGCTCTGAATTCAAAGTTGATCCGGTAATGGTTGGATTCAAGACATGCGCATATATTGGTATCTTCCTTGACCATCCCGGTCATTTCAGGGAAGTTATAAATAAATTCAGGGATATCCCCGAAATAATTGAGTGCCATTATACAACGGGAAACTATTCGCTGTTCATAAAGGTTTATACCCGCGACAATGAACATCTGCGCATGATCCTTACCGATACTATTCAGAATATCTCCGGCATTGTCCGGACCGAAACTCTTATTTCACTTGAAGAATCGATAAACCGGCAGATTCCTGTTCTTTCGAGATAAGCTGATGACCCGGGGCAGGCACCTAGTGCATTTCGTACGCCCTGATCCCATGCCGGCACTCCACGTGTCAGCATCTGATGTGATTTATTTACAGAAAGTTGTATAGTATATTTACAGTACTTGTGCAGCTGAATTATGTGTGGCGCCATATCCTTCCGCCGTTCAGTAAACTAAACTAAACATGGCTTGCTGTGTTAACCGGTAAGCTAAATCAATTGCAACGTTGCACTATGCATATGTTCCGGTTCAGCTGAAGGCAGTCATGGCAGATGAATTAAATAAACCGCTTTTTGATTTTTCCCGCAGGTCATCGGGGGTGCTCCTGCATCTTACCTCCCTTCCCGGGAAGCATGGATCGGGTGACCTGGGCAACGAAGCACATCGCTTTGCTGAGCTCCTTGGAAAGGCTGGCCAGACTTGGTGGCAGATGCTGCCGGTTGGTCCTCCGGGTAAGCCCCCGTCCTGTTCTCCATACGATTCAATGTCGGCTTTTGCCGGCAGTCCCTGGCTTGTCTCTGTCTCCCGGCTGGCCGGGGAGAGTCTTCTCTCCGGGGCTGATATAAAGCCCCTGGCAACGTTCCGGAAGTCGCGGATAGATTTTTCTGCTGTCGCTGCCTGGAGGGAGGAAAAGTTGCGCAGGGCCTTCGAAACCTTTATGCAGGGGAACGGCCTGTTGCGAAACGATTTCGACTTGTTCTGCCGGAAGAACGAATACTGGCTCAGGGATTATGCCCTTTTCATGGCGCTGCGCAGGGAATCGGGAAACAAACCGTGGACCAGCTGGGATTCCGGTCTGCGCAGGCGGCTGCCCGATAATCTTGCAAGAGCCGGGGAGAGGCTGGCCGGCGAGGTCTGCTTTCACAGCTTCGTGCAGTTCAAGTTCAGCCAGCAATGGCAGGCATTGCATGATGTATCACGACGATCCGGGGTGGGTCTGATAGGCGATATTCCCATTTTCGCCGGCCACGACAGTGCCGATGTATGGAGCCACCAGGAATTGTTTCAGCTGCTCGCCGGAGGAAAGCCCGCCAGAATATCGGGATATCCGCCCGACCGCTTCAATCCCGACGGTCAATACTGGGGACATCCGCAGTATGAGTGGGAAAACCACCTTTCGACTGGATTTGACTGGTGGTGCCGTCGTTTCGAAAGGATGTTCGACCTTTTCGACGCTCTGCGCATCGACCATTTCCTCGGATTCAGCCGCACCTGGTCCATCAGGGGCTCCGCCGCGACGGCACGGAACGGGAAATGGGTAAAATCACCGGGTACAGGGTTGTTTTCAGCCGTTGAAGAAAGGCTTGGAAGCAAACCGATGATTGCTGAGGACCTTGGACTCATTACAGCTGCCGACATTGAACTTAGGGACCGTTTCGGCCTGCTGCCTACGCGTATTTTTCAGTTCGGATTTGGAAGCGAAGGCGATTCCTCCTCTCACCTGCCACACAGCTACAACCCTCAGTGCGCCGCATACACAGGGAATCATGACACAAATACAATTGCCGGATGGTTCCGGAGTCTTTCTCCTTCGGTCAGGCGCATGTTACTGGATTATACTGGAGGACACCCATCTTCTGTCAGCATGGATTGCATCCGGACAACCATGTGCTCCGCTGCAGGACTTGTGATTATTCCTGTACAGGACCTGCTCGGGCTTGGTTCGCGGGGAAGAATGAATGTCCCGGGCACGGTTCACGGAAACTGGATATGGAGGATGCAATCAGAACTGCCGGAGGGGATTTTGAAAAATCTCGGAATTCAGACCAGGATATTCGGCCGATTGCCCGGTAAATGAGACAACTCTCTGTTGCTGAATCACGCGGGTGAGTCATGGTGATCCGAATGAAGTTCTCCGTCATTTGATTTTTTATGCTTAATTTTATGGTTTTCAGCTGCACACGGCTTGCGATAACGGATAATATGAATATAAACTTTTCTGTACCAACATAATTCCATTGAACATGGCAAAAAAAGAATCTTCCTCCAGGCATGCCGGAAAAGCGGCTAAAAGGATCAGTGAATTTGAAGGATTGAGCAACAAGGAACTTATAAAACATGCAAATAAGCTTTCAAAGCTGTACAGGGTTACGGGAGATAAAAAATTCAGGCTCATGGATTACCCTACAAGTGAGGGTTCTGATCTTGGAAAGGAGGAAAAACCTATAGCCCAGAAAGTTTTACAGCTTGGTGTTGAAGCACTTGCAGATATGCAGGATAAATTGTACGCTCAGGACAAATGGGCGCTTCTGGTTATATTTCAGGCTATGGATGCAGCCGGGAAAGATGGAGCAATCAAGCACGTGATGTCAGGAATAAATCCGCAGGGCTGCCAGGTCACGAGCTTCAAGTCTCCGAGTGCAGAAGAGCTTGACCATGACTATCTGTGGCGTTGCATGAAAAATCTTCCTGAGCGCGGTCGCATCGGGATCTTTAACCGTTCATACTATGAGGAGGTACTTGTAGTGAGGGTGCATGAAGCTTTCCTGGCAGCACAGAAGCTGCCGGAGGAGCTTGTCACAGATGACATCTGGACGGACCGCCTTGCCGACATATGCAATTTTGAAAAATACCTTAACAACAACGGGATCATGATCGTAAAGATCTTCCTTAATGTTTCAAGGGAAGAGCAAAAGAACAGATTCCTGGAGCGGATCGAAAAACCGGAAAAAAACTGGAAATTCAGTAAGTCGGATCTGGCAGAGAGAAAATTCTGGGAAAATTATATGGACTGCTATGCGGATCTGATCAGGAAGACTTCAACGGAAAAT
Source organism: uncultured Bacteroidales bacterium (assembly GCA_963756885.1). Classification (GTDB taxonomy): domain Bacteria; phylum Bacteroidota; class Bacteroidia; order Bacteroidales; family VadinHA17; genus LD21. The sequence goes on along the minus strand of CAVWPG010000014.1, from coordinate 32,475 downwards.
TCTCCATGGTATGTGGTCCCGGCCGACGACAAGCCCTATGCAAGGATAGTTGTGGCATCGGCCATCCTTCATGCGCTCGATTCCATGAAGCTTGCCTATCCTGTCGTAAGCAGGGAACAGGCTTCGGAATTGCAGAAACTCAAAACTGACCTCCTTGCAGAGAAATAGGCCCGAACCGGACCGGGGGTAAAGAAATTGCCCGGTGGGTATTTTAGCGAAGGAGACGGGCTGCCGCGGTGGCGGGTTCGGGAGCAGAAAACAAAAAAGCAGCCAATTGGCTGCTTCGTGATCCAGCTGGGGCTCGAACCCAGGACCCCATCCTTAAAAGGGATGTGCTCTACCAACTGAGCTACTGAATCAATTATTAAATTTCATTTCAAACAACCAGTACCCTCCCGCAAAGCGGGATGCTCTACCAACTGAGCTACTGAATCAATTATTAAATTTCATTTCAAACAACCAGTACCCTCCCGCAAGGCGGGATGCTCTACCAACTGAGCTACTGAATCAATTATTAAATTTCATTTCAAACAACCAGTACCCTCCCGCAAGGCGGGATGCTCTACCAACTGAGCTACTGAATCAAATATTAAATTTCATTTCAAACAACCAGTACCCTCCCGCAAGGCGGGATGCTCTACCAACTGAGCTACTGAATCAAATATTAAATTTCATTTCAAACAACCAGTACCCTCCCGCAAGGCGGGATGCTCTGCCAACTGAGCTACTGAATCAATTATTAAATTTCATTTCAAACAACCAGTACCCTCCCGCAAGGCGGGATGCTCTGCCAACTGAGCTACTGAATCAAATATTAAATTTCATTTCAAACAACCAGTACCCTCCCGCAAGGCGGGATGCTCTGCCAACTGAGCTACTGAATCAATTATTAAATTTCATTTCAAACAACCAGTACCCTCCCGCAAGGCGGGATGCTCTGCCAACTGAGCTACTGAATCAAATATTAAATTTCATTTCAAACAACCAGTACCCTCCCGCAAGGCGGGATGCTCTGCCAACTGAGCTACTGAATCAATTATTAAATTTCATTTCAAACAACCAGTACCCTCCCGCAAGGCGGGATGCTCTGCCAACTGAGCTACTGAATCAAATATTAAATTTCATTTCAAACAACCGGGGTGCTCCCGTAAAGCAGGATGCTCAGAAAGCCGCGCTGCTTTATCACGCTTTAATTTTGCGAGTGCAAATTTACAATAAATTTATTCCTGTACAAATATTCAAACCTTTTTCACCTTTCTTCCTTCGTTTTTTTTTGTCCCGGTTTTTTAACTTATTTTTAGCCTTGCAACGGGATCATTCCCAGAAACTGACATGATGAAAACCCTCTGCTATGAAAAATATCTTCATTGGAAAAGTCGTAATTGTGACCGGAGCCTCTTCCGGGATTGGTGAAGCCACAGCCCGTGAATTTGCCGCCAGGGGAAGCAGGGTGGTTCTCGCAGCCCGTTCCGGAAGCAGGCTGTCCGATATAGTAAATGAAATAAACGCAGCAGGCGGCAAGGCAATATATGCAGTTACGGACGTAACGAAGGAGGAAGATTGTAAAAATCTTATAGCCAGAACAATAGAGGCATATGGGACTATAGATATTCTCATAAATAATGCAGGGATCTCAATGAGGGCAAAATTTATCGATACAGATCTGAAGGTTCTTCACCGTCTGATGGATGTAAATTTCTGGGGAACCGTTTACTGTACACGGTACGCCCTTCCGTATCTGCTCAGTCAGAAGGGCTCGCTTGTCGGCGTATCTTCGGTTGCAGGCTTTCACGGACTCCCTGGCAGGACCGGATATTCTGCCTCGAAATTTGCAATTCATGGGTTTCTCGAAACAATCCGGATAGAAAACCTGAAAAACGGATTGCATGTGATGATAATTGCCCCGGGGTTCACCACGACATCGATCAGACGCTATGCACTTCTGGCTGATGGATCGGAACAGGGAGAGTCGCCCAGGGATGAGCATAAGCTGATGCCTGCGTCGTATGTTGCAAAATGGATCCTTAAGGGTATCAGGAAGAAAAAAAGGAACAAGCTGCTTACCTGGGACGGCAGGCTGACTGCACTCTTCCAGAGGATCATTCCCGGATTTGTCGACTGGGCTTATTATTATGAAATGTCGAGGGAACCAAAGTCGCCATTGAATTAGCTTAGAGAAAATTCAAGGCTGCCTGATTGTCAGGGCCGCTCCTGGTGTGGCCTGCCAGGGCCACTTCCCCTATTGCAGGTTCCTGACATTATTTTTTACAATGAAATAAGTTGTAATGAAATGGCGAGAGCTACGTCATCACTTCAGAAACAAATATTAATTTAATTCTGAAGCTATGAAGAAACTATTTTTACTCGCCGTTCTCTCAGCAACATTTGCATTTGCTTACGGCCAGAAATCAATTGATGCCCTGTTCGATAGGTATGCCGGGAAGGACGGGTTCACAACGGTAACAATTAACGGGAGCCTTTTGAGGCTCGCAAAATGCCTTGGCAATGAGGGCGATGAAGACAATTCAATGCCTGCAAGTGTAACCGAGGTAAGGATCCTGTCACAGGAGGACAAGAGCCTGCATGCGGGAAATTTCTACGACATGGTTATCGGCGATATCGATCTGAAGAAATATGAGGAATTCATGAGGGTCAAGGATAGCGGCCAGGATTTCAGGATACTTGTAAGGACTGAGGGAAGGAGAATCAAGGAATTGCTGATTATCGCCGGCGGCGAGGATAATGCCCTTATCCAGATAAAGGGAGACCTGTCGCTCGACGAAGCCAAAAAGCTCGCCAGCGATGCAGGGAGCAGCCACGGTGCAAAAATTGTAGCCGAACAGAAGTAGCTGTTTAAGTTACTATCTTTGCATCTTCCTTATAAAGTTTCCGGGGAATAATGACGAGGACGGAATTTGAAGAACTAATTCATAGGCAAAGCCGTAAGCTTTACGGCTTTGCTTTCCGTATCCTCAGGAACCGGGAAGAATCTGAAGATGCTGTCCAGGAGGTCTTTATAAAGCTCTGGAATATGGGAGGGAAACTGGACGAATATAAAAGCATCGATGCTCTCGCAGCTACAATGACAAGGAATTTCTGCATCGACCTGATAAGGAAGCAGAAGAAACTTCATCTTTCCGATAACGCTTCGGGCGAATTGAATTCAATTACTGCTCCGTCACCTCATGAACAAATGGAGAACACGGAATCGGGGGAGATACTGAATACAATTATTGAAGGATTGCCAGAGAGCTACAGAACAGCTGTCAGGCTACGGGATATAGAAGGTGCTTCATATGAAGAGATTGCAAAAGAAACAGATCAGAACATAAATACCCTGCGGGTAACATTGTCCAGGGCCAGGAAAGCCATAAGGGACGAATATATAAAATACCAGTATGAAAGAAGAGGATTTGGAACGCCTGATAGGAAAGTACTATAGCGGAACAGGTACTGAAGAAGAGGAAAGGTCATTGAGGGCCTTCTTTGCAGAAAATGATGCCCCTCCCGGTTATGAGGCTGAAAAGGCTATCTTTTCATTCTATCTTGAAGAGGGGGAGATCCCGGAGCCGTCGGCCGGCTTTGAAAAGAGGATAAAGGAGGCTGTGGGCACCGATGCAAGGCAGGAGGTGCCAGCAGGGTACAGGCGCCTTCTTGTGCCGCTTCTGAGTGCTGCTGCCGGCCTTTTGATACTTGTCGGATCATACTTCTTTCTTGCCAGGGGTACGGGGATACGGGATACATATTCAGATCCAAGGATAGCCTATGCTGAAACGATACGGATCCTTACAGAAGTCTCGTCGAAGATGAATCAGGGCACCGGGCCGCTGAAGACTGTCGGTAAGATCAATGAGGTAAGGGAAAAAGGACTGGGTTCCATCAGCCGTTCCGCAACACTTGTCGAAAAAAACCTGAAAAGCCTGGGCTATCTCAGGAATTCAGACGGGCTGAAGAAAAATTCAAAGGAAAAGGAAATCAAATAAGAGATCAAATCATGAAAAAGCTACTATTCTCGCTGTCACTCATTTGCTCAGCCATTATTCTGAACGGACAGACGACACCGGTTGATGAGATGTTCAATAAATACTCCGACAAGGAGGGATTTACGGTCGTATCCATATCCAGCAAAATGTTCAGCATGTTTGCCGGCCAGGATAAGAAGGACAAGGATGCGGGAGATATTATTAACAGGCTGAAATCAATACAGATCCTGTCAGTTGAGGATTCTCTCCTGAATAAAAACCTTAACTTCTATAAAGAACTGTCTGGAAAATTAAACATCACTGACTATGAAGAGCTCATGGTTGTGAAGGAAGGACCCGACATCACAAAGTTTCTGATCCGTCAGAAAGGTGATGTCATCACTGAACTTCTTGTCGTGACTGGTGGTCCGGGGGGAAATTCACTTATTTCGATAAAGGGAGATCTAAACCTCAAGAGTATTTCCGAGCTCTCCAAAGATATGGATATGAAGGAACTCAAGTCGCTCGATGAGCTGGACAGCAAGAAGCAGAAATGATGATCTCCGCCTGAACATGGCACCCCATGCACCCTGCACCGCGCACCATACACCCCGCACCATGCACCATGCACCGCGCCATGCAACCTTTTAAACAATTCCACGGTCTTTCCACACGAGACCCGATAAATCAGAAATTGAAATATTGGATATATTTGGTATTTTTATAACCTGGACCTAACTGAACCTCTATGAAAAAAAATTATGCGAAACGCTTTGCAGCCGTTTTAAGCGCCATGCTGATAATTTCCTCAGCATCTTTTCCCCAGTTTAATAATACTGACTTTTTAAGGGCCGGCACCGTTGATGGCGCCCTTCTTGCCAAGGCCTATATCACTCCATGGGCAAATGCTTTCGGAGCAGCATTGAACGGCAGCTGGTACAATACGGCAAAGCCTCACAAGCTGGGCGGATTCGATTTAACCCTCGGAGCAAATTTTGGATTTGTCCCATCCTCGGCAACAACATTTGATGTCTCAAAAATAGGTCTCACGGAATTTACAGGCTCGGGAATGGCCCCGACAGTTGCAGGAAAGGGTGAAGACGGACCAACCCTTACGGGTCCTTCGGCCGGCTGGGATAACTCCGTTATCGTTCCAGACCCCTGCAGGTGCCGACTGGAGAATTATGCCGGTGCCTCAGCTGACGGCAGGGATCGGGCTGCCTCTCGGCACTGAATTAAGGATCAGGTATATACCGAAAGTATCAGTAAAAAAAGGCAATGTTTCCTCATGGGGGGTCGGCCTGATGCACAGCCTGACGCAGTATATCCCGGGAGATAAAGTGCTTCCGTTCGACATTTCTCTGTTCGGAGGATATACAAGGCTGAACGGAAATGTTCCCATCGAATTGCGGCCTGATCCCTCCAAACCGCAAAATTATTCAGGTGCATATCCTGCCGGATCATTTGATGACCAGAATTTCGGGATGACAGTGGATGCCTGGAATCTTTCAGCCATCGGATCAATCAACCTGCCGGTGATATCATTTTATGGCGGACTGGGTTACGGCAGCACAAGAACAATTATAAAAATGACAGGGAATTTTCCTTTGCCGACAATAAATCCAACTATTTCGACAACCGATCTTGTATATGAGGATGCAGGTGTTGTCACGGGCTTTCCCAAAATCGACATAAAGAACTTCTCAGGACTGAGAACAAATGTCGGGTTCAGGCTCAAATTCGGAGTATTCACCTTTCACGCCGACTATACATGGTCCCAGTACAATGTACTTTCGGCAGGACTGGGGATCTCGTTCAGATAAAAAAATTACCGGTTAAATCTGAAATCCCCATGGTTCTCAAACTTCATGGGGATTTTTTTGTTGATATTTGCAACAGGGAGCTTTGGCTTCAGTATATTAAGATAAAATCTGACCGCTTACAATGATTGTTGAGACAAGCAGGATAAAAGGGGCATACAGGGAGCTGATGCAGGCTGCAAGGAATACGATTTCCCCTACCGATAATATAAAAATCAGGAGGGCGTTCGATCTTGCCCTGGAGGCATGCGGAGAGAGGACGATATTAACAGGGGAGCCTGAGATTTTGCACGCTCTTTCGGTGGCAAGGATAATAGCCGGTGAGATGGGGCTTGGCCTTACTGCGATAATTACAGCCTTGCTTCACGACTCATACGACAGGCTGGCCATTTCAGGTGAAGAGCTGGAGAGGGAGTTCGGGTGGAAAGTTGTTGAAATCCTGAATGGCTTCTCAAGGATAACAGGGATAGATTCTATGCAGTCATCCTTCCAGGCGGAGAATTTCAGAAAGCTGCTGCTGAGCCTGGCTGATGATGTAAGGGTGATCCTTATCAAGCTTGTGGAGCGCCTGGAATATATGCGCAACCTGGATAATGCCCCTGAGGATGAAAGGCTGCCCCTTGCATCGGAAACCTATTTTCTCTATGCTCCCCTGGCTCACAGGCTTGGCTTCTATAACATAAAATCGGAGATGGAGGACCTCGCAATAAAGTATCTTGAACCTGACCAGTACGATCATATCTCCATGCGCCTGAAGCAGACCACCGCATCAAGGAATAAGCTGATCCGTGATTTTTCTGCTCCCCTGAAGGAAAAGCTGGAGAAGCAGGGCTTCAGGTTCACTATCAAAAGCCGCACAAAATCAATCCATTCCATTATGCTGAAAATGAAAAAGCAGGGAGTTGATTTTGATGAGGTCTACGACCTTTTCGCGGTGAGGATTATACTCGACAGTGAGGCAGATAATGAGAAATCAGATTGCTGGAGGGTTTATTCGATAGTGGCAGACCTTTATCAGCCAAATCCAAGCAGGCTGAGGGACTGGATCTCTGTGCCCAAGTCGAATGGGTATGAGTCGCTCCACACAACTGTTGTAGGTCCGAGGGGCAAATGGGTCGAGGTCCAGATACGGTCGGCAAGGATGGATGAGATAGCCGAGAAGGGACTTGCAGCTCATTTCAAATACAAGGGAATAAAGGGGGAAGGAGGGCTCGACACATGGCTGTCAAAAATGAGGGAGATCCTTGAATCGCCCGAAAAGGAGGATAATGTATTCATGGACCAGGTGAAATCGGGCCTTTATACGGACGAGGTTTTTGTGTTCACTCCCAAGGGCGATCTCCGGCAGCTGCCAGCAGGTGCAACGATTCTTGATTTTGCCTTTGACATCCATACGGCAGTGGGAGCTTCATGCGTGGGAGGAAAGGTGAACGGGAAAAATGTTACAATCCGGTATGTGCTTCAGAATGGAGATCATGTGGCGGTTATAAGGTCCAGGAACCAGAAGCCGAAGCAGGACTGGCTCTCCTTTGTCGTGACAAACAAGGCAAAGACAAAGATCAGGCAGGTGCTGAATGAGGAAAAGACCAGGGCGGCAGCTGAAGGCAAGGAGATTCTGATGCGAAGGCTCAAGAACTGGAAGATCAGCTATGGCGACATGGTTATTCAGAAGCTCCTTAACCACTATAACCTGAAGACTGCACAGGATCTTTATTTCAATATTGCAACCGGAAAGACCGAGCCTTTGGATATCAAGGAGGTACTGCAGAAAGAGGTTGAGCCGCCTGAAGTCATAACGGAGACCATTGTTGCCGAGCCTGTTCAGAAGGAAAGCGCCGACCAGCAGTATTCCGATTACCTGATTATTGAGGACAGGGTGGAGGGACTTGATTACAGGCTGGCAAAATGCTGCAACCCTGTTTTCGGGGATACAATATTCGGTTTTGTGACAATTTCGGAGGGGATAAAGATCCACCGGACCAATTGTCCGAATGCAAACTACATGATCGCCAGATATCCTTACCGTGTTGTTGTTGCGCGCTGGACGAAATCGAAAAGCAGTCCCTCGTTCGTTGCTGCGATAAAGATAACTGGCGTCGATGATATCGGAATGGTGAATAAGATAGCCGATGTGATAGCCAACCATAAAGCCGTTGTTAGGAGCTTCAACTATAAGATGGACGACGGCATGTTTGAAGGAATACTCAACATAATGGTAGCTAACCATAATATGCTTTACGGAGTTATCAGAAGGATCCAGTCGATAAAAGGCATTCTCAAGGCCTCCCGGATCGACAGCTGACAATGCTTCCGTTATGGCACGGATTTATTGACACTGAGCTGGCGCGGATTTGCAATCAGGGGTGTTCGGAAGAATCAAAAAATCAAAAACCGAGCTGGTATTAACAATTTATTAATGAGGATGTTAATAATGCTGTTCGATTTTGTGTTTTCCTGCTGATATGAACAATTTTTATTTATGTTGTTTGTAACAATCTCCTAATCAAGAATATAAATAGATTTTGACCTCCTATATTTACATCAAGATTTTAGGACGGATGAAATCTGAGACCAATAAAATATCCATTACACAACTACTCGCCTTAATCCCTGATGAGGATATCAGGCAAATAGCCAAAAAAACTCTGGTAGATTATTATTCAAAGATTTTAGATGGGAGAAGTCTTCTGTGTCTAATTCTTTACTCATTAATAGAAAGCCAGCGTAATAGTTTACGCACCATGGAGGATATTTTCAACAGCTCTGCTTTTAAATTCCTCTTTAATCTTGATCCAAATAAAAAAGTTAAATACAACTCCATCTCAGAGCGGCTTTCAGTAATAAATATTGATTTCTTCAAAAAATCTTATGAGCTCATATACAATCAGTTCAGTCAGCATTATAACGAGCAGGAAATAGAGAATCTCAAATTAGTCCGGGTAGATTCTACAATGGTTGCAGAAGCAGCGAATAAGCTTTTAAATGGAATGAACATCGGAAAGAAAAAGGATGGTAAAAAACAGATAAAATTTACGGTAGCTTATGACGGAAAGTATCCTTGTATGTCAGAACTCTTTACTGATAAGAGATATTTATCTGAAGATCTGGCGATACCTGAAGTTATTTACAAATACGCTGAAAAAAATAAGAGCTCAGTGTTTGTGTTTGATCGGGGAGTAGCGAAGCGTGAAGTATTTTGCAATTTAGATAATCAAGAAAACATTTATTTTGTTACCAGGTTAAAAGATAACTTCCGATATAGGATAATCAAACAGATAGAACAGGGAACGAACAGACCAGTTGGTTCTTTAGATTTAATAAGTGATCAGATTATACAGTTGGGTAAACCAGACAGTAACCAGTTTTTAGAAAATCACTTCAGAATGATAATCGCAATTAGCCCCGAGACCAAAATTACTTATTACTTCTTAACTAATTTATTTGACAAAAAAGCTGAAGAAATACTCTCATTCTACAAGAAACGGTGGGATATAGAGGTATTTTTTAGGTTTCTGAAACAGGAATTAAACTTATCACACATAACATCAACAAGCGAAAATGGAATGATGATCATAATGTATATGACCATGATTGCATCAATGTTGGTGTTGACCTATAAACGGATAAATAATGTTGGATACAAAACTGCTGTTCGCCGAATATCGTTTAAACTGAATGAGTTCATAATAAAGTTAATCGTAATGCGATGTGGCGGTGATCCAAGCTTAGTTTTTCGTTAAATGCAAAAACCTGTTTTAATTTTTGCGTTCTTTGAAAAATCTTCCGAACACCCCTGATTTGCAATCCGTGCCCACTCCTCCGTGCCCACTCCATCGATTAATCACCGTATTATTTACAAAAACGTTGTTTTTGATAATCCTGAAGTGCGGTTATGGCAGTAATTGCAAATACGCGCCAGCGGGCGTTCTCAGTACCTGTTATCAGGTTTAACCGGAAGTCTGGCCATCTTCTCCACCTCCAGTGAGGGAAAGCCGAACTCTTCAACCACTTTCCCGAGTATCAGGTAAGTGCCGCTTCCCTTGAAGGGCCATTCCTTCAGTGAGGCTGAGAAATGAGTCGTATCGAAGAAATTGCCTTCCGCGTCGATAAAGCAGCCGAAATTCATCCAGTCATTTTTTATTGTCTTGATATATTTTACAGTTACAAGGTGGCCGACCATCCGGATCTTCTTTCCCGTGAATCCGCTCATCCTGGAGGCGGGGATATCGCCGCGGAAGGGGGTCTGCAGCATGTCGAACCAGCTCATTGTAACCGGGAAGCCGAACAGCTCGATCTCATCGTACACATCTTCCATCCTGCCCTGCACAAGGTCGGGAAGGGAGAAGTCCCTGACAGGAGTAGAGAACAGCCTGCGGGTATCTTCATGCTTGTTTTTGTTTATCATCATATGGGCCTCCCAGAGCAGCACCGACTTCTTTTTGCCTGTGAATCTGAGGGCTCCGGCCTTGATTAGAATAATAAGCTGTTCCAGTCCGGGAGAGACCCTTGTCACAAAATCGCTGAGGCTTGTGAATGGTCCTTTCTCATTGCGGATCTCTTCGATCGACATGGCGAGCTTGTACTCGATGCTCAGGATATGAATGAACCCGAGGTAAATGTCTGTTCCGTAAATGGTGGTCTTATAGTTGCTCTTGTTTACGCAGGGCAGCTCGATGGTTGCGCCGAAGCGTTTCGCCTCATGGACATATACCCAGGTGCGGTAGAATCCGCCGAAGTTGTTTATTACGGCGACCATGAATTCAAGGGGGTAATGTGCTTTCAGCCAGAGGCTCTGGAAGCTTTCTACTGCGTATGAGGCGGAGTGGGCCTTTGAGAATGAATAGCCGGCAAACGATTCGATCTGCCTCCATACCTCTTTTGTCACCTCGTCGCTGTACCCCCTGGCGCGGCAGTTTGAAAAGAACCTTTCAACGATCCTCTGCATCTCCTGCCTGGACCTGTATTTCCCGCTCATTGCACGGCGCAGGGTGTCGGCATCGGCAAGGTCAAGGCCGGCAAAGTGATGGCAGACCTTCAGTACATCTTCCTGGTAGACCATGACGCCGAAGGTTTCCCCGAGCTGTTCCTTCATCACAGGGTGTATGTATTCGAATTTGCCGGGGTTATGGAACCTGTAGATATATTCCTTCATCATGCCCGACCTGGCCACCCCTGGCCGGATGACGGAGCTGGCTGCCACAAGGGTTGTATAGGTGTCGCACCTGAGCTTTTTCAGGAGCCCCCGCATGGCCGGACTTTCGATATAGAAGCATCCTTTTGTTTCGCCGCTGCGGAGATATTCCTTAACCTTTTCATCTTTCTTGAACTTCTGGATAGCATGCACATCCACGCTGATCCCCCTGTTCCTGAGTATTATTTCGGCACTTTCCCTGATATGGCCGATTCCGCGCTGACTCAGTATGTCAAGCTTCTCGAATCCGATCTCCTCTGCGGTGTACATGTCCCACTGCGTGGTGGGGAAGCCCTTTGGAGGCATGTCGAGTGCCGTATAGCATGTTATGGGATCTTCGGATATCAGAATCCCTCCGGCATGGATGCTTCTCATGTTGGGAAAGTCTGCAATTTTAAGCCCCGTAGAAAAGATTGTGGCGGTGATTTCGTTCCTGCAGCTCTCCGAGGAGGGATTTTCTATGATTGCATCTATCTCCTCTTTTGGAAGTCCGTGCACCTTTCCCAGTTCACGCACTATCGATTTTCCCCTGAAGGTGCTCATGGTTCCCAGCAGGGCTGTATGGCCATAACCGTAGCGCTTGAATATATAATCGATCACTTCGTCGCGCTCTTTCCAGGAGTAGTCGATGTCGAAGTCGGGAGGGGAGCTCCTTTTCGGGTTTATGAAACGCTCGAAGTAAAGGTTCAGGTCGATAGGGTCAACATTAGTGATTTTCAGGCAGTAAGCAACAACTGAATTTGCACCGCTTCCCCGGCCTACATGATAAAAGCCGCGTGCCATTGAATACCTTACGATGTCCCATGTTATCAGGAAGTATGCCGAGAATCCAAGCCTGTCGATTATTTCAAGCTCATGTGCGATCCTCTTCTTTGCCTCCGCGTTGCTTTTTCCATACCGGTATGCCATACCGTCCCAGGCAAGCTTTTCGAGCAGCAGCTTGTCGTCGTACCTGCCGGCGGAGAAGATTTTTTTGTTTTTCAGGCTTTCCCTGTCGAAGTGCAGGCTGCAGTCGGCCAGCAGCTTTTCCGTATTGCCGGTGAGCCACGGGCAGTCCCCGAAGAGTCTTTCCGACACTGCGGCTTCGGTGAAGAACTCATCATCGCCGGCACATTGTGACGGCTGCAGGTGGCTCAGCAGGATATTGTTGTCGACAGCCCTGAGACTCCTGTGGATAAATATGTCGCCGGGATCTGAAAACGTCACAGGCTGCAGGATAACCATCCGGCTCCTGTCCGATGCAGAAGTCAGGGTAACGAGCCTGTTGAGCTCCCGTGGCCTGATGCCTGTGCGTTCATTGTCGAAGAGGCTGCGCCGGGGAGTCTTTTTGAGGGAATATATTATGTAGGCTTCCCGGAAGGGCGGCGCCGGGAAGGGTACGGGCCTGCCGTTGAAATTGAGATCCGACAGGAAGCTGTTCAGCTCCCTCAGTCCCTCGTTATTGCGTGCAATGCCAATATACTGAAGCTCATTCCCGCTTCTGAATTCTATGCCGGCGACGGGCCTGATGCCGTTTTTTTCACATTCGCCTGCAAACTCCGGTATGCCTGTGGAGTTGTTTATATCGGTAAGGACAACAGTATCGGTTCCGGCAGCCTTTGCTTTCTGCACGAGCTGTTCGACGGACATTGTTCCGTAGCGCAGGCTGTAGTATGAGTGGCAGTTGAGGTACATGGTGCTTGGTGCTTGGTGCTGGGTGCTTGGTCTGGGTACTTGGTGCAGGGTGCTTGAACCACGCATCAAGCATCAGGCACCATTTTCTAATGCCAGTGTCCCGACCGCAGGCGCTCCTCCATCATATTTTGCTCTCTGAGGGCATTTTCGAGCTGTTTAAGGGCTTTTTCCTCGCGCTCGGCAGTAGTCATTACCCCCGAGGCCCTTCTTACCGCATTCCGTCCGAAACGCCTTCTCAGCTTGTCCATGGCCATATAGAGGCTCACCTTCTCCGGGGTATCGTCAAACATGTCGAGCTGCTGTACGCCCCTGACCATATGGCTGAACCTCACCCCGATGAGCCTTATGAGCATGCGCCGCTGATAGAGCCTTGCAAAGAGCTCCTTGGCCACATCAGCAAGCACATGGTCAAATGATGTATACGGTATCCTCTTCTGCAGCGTATGGGTATCGAAGTTCGAATACCTGATCTTGACGGTTACGCAGGAGGTGAGCTTCTCCTGCTTTCTGAGCTCGAATGCGATCTTTTCCACCATGCTCACGATAAGCTGGTTGAGCCGCACCATATCGGTTGTGTCTTTTTCGAATGTGTGTTCGGTGCTTATGGATTTCTGCTCCGAATAGCTGAAGACGGGAGTGGAGTCTATGCCGTTTGCCCTCTTCCATATCTCGATACCGTTTTTTCCCATGAGCCTTTCAAGCATTTCGGCCGGGATATTCCTGAGGGTGCAGATGGTTGCTATGCCCATTGACCGCAGCACGTGGTAGGTCTTGTCGCCGATCATGGGTATTTTCCTTATCGACAGCGGATCGAGAAAGGGGAGCACAACCTCCTTCTGAACCTCAATCTCCCCGTTTGGCTTTGCCTCCCCGGTTGCGATCTTGGAGACGGTCTTATTGACGGAGAGGCCGATCGATATCGGCAGTCCGGTCTCCCTTATTATAAACTGCCGCAGCTCATGCGACCATTTATAGCAGCCGTAGAAGCGGTCCATGCCTGTAAGATCTATGTAGTGCTCGTCAACGGAGGCCTTCTCATACAGCGGAGCCCTTTCGGCTATAATGCCCGTAACGATATTCGAATAGTTGCTGTAAAGTTCCATGTCGCCCCTTATCACAATGGCATCGGGACACATATTCCTGGCCAGTTTCATCGGCATGGCTGAACTCACTCCATATTTGCGCGCCTCGTAGCTGCAGCTCGATACAACACCCCTGTCCGACATGCCCCCGATTATCACGGGACGGCCATCGAGACGACTGTTCCTGAGCCTTTCCACCGATACGAAAAAGGTGTCGAGGTCGAGATGCAGTACCGAACGTTCTGTGTTGCCTGAGAGTATCATGTTTTGCTGAATTGCTTGTAAACCTGTTTTTTTCTTTTTTTAAAAAAATATTTCTTGTTTCTTGCATATATAACAAATTTGTCTTAGTTTTGATTAAAATTTAATCAATTTAGTGATTACAATATAATCATTTTAATCATGTATTTTGCATCCAACATAAAATTTTTAAGAAAAAGAAGGGGGAGGACGCAGGATGAAGTTGCGTTTGCCCTCAATCTCAAGCGTTCGACCCTCAGCGGTTACGAGAACGGCGTTGCCCAGCCGGGCATAGAGATACTGATCTCCTTCTCAGGTTATTTCAATATCTCCATAGATACAATCCTCAAGCTCGATATCAGCAGGCTCTCGGAGAGCCAGCTTGGCGAACTTGAAAGGGGATATGATGCCTACATAAAGGGCAGCAACCTGAGGGTGCTTACAACTACTGTAAATTCAGGGAACAGGGAGAATATCGAGCTTGTGCACGAAAAGGCCAAAGCCGGGTATACAACAGGCTACGCTGATCCGGAGTACATCGGGGAGCTTCCCGTATTTACGCTGCCATTCCTGTCGGACAAAAAGAAATACAGGACCTTTCAGCTCAAGGGCGATTCGATGCTGCCAATACCCGATGGTTCCTGGGTCACTGGGGAGTACCTCCAGGACTGGATGGAGATAATAAGCGGGAAAGCCTATATTGTCTTCACCCTCGACGACGGAATCGTCTTCAAGGTTGTTGAAAACAACATCAGGTCAGATGGCAGGCTTGTGCTATATTCCCTGAACCCGATCTATGAGCCTTACGAGGTGCATGTAAATGAAGTGAAGGAGATATGGAAATTCGTGAATTATATAAGCAGCGAGATCCCCGATCCCGTTTTACCTGAAAAGCAGCTCTTCCAGGCCGTGGCCGGCATGAAGCACGACCTTGAACGGATAAAGGCAAAGCTGGGAAAGGATATTTCGGACGTGGAGGAGGAGAGGTAACAGGCATGACGGTTACCGTGCAGGGATGGCTCGCGGGCCGTCCCTGCAATACATGATATCAAAAATCAAATACAGGTTATCTTAAAAACCACTCCCCATTTTCAAATATAAGCGGCAACCTCCCGGTCCTCTCAATCTCTTCCATCCTGAACATCACATGAGGTAATTTCTGCAAGTTACTTATATCCTTGTGTTTAACAATTTCATCAGATGTCATTATTATGAAAGCCCCCGGCTGCACAAAATATCTCAGGGCAGGCGATTCGCATATCACCGGAGTACCCGGATCAATCCTATCCATGATTTCCCTGAACGCTTCCGGAAGGGCCGCATCCCATACCTTTGCGAAATATACCTTTTGAGCCCCGGCACAGAGCATCCTGGAAGTGTCCTTGAATCCTTCCCTGTCAGTCTCTTCATAAATTGCATATCCGTTCTTTTCTGTCAACGGCAAAAGGCCGGGAGTCGTCTCATGGAAGTGGGGTGTAATTTTTACTGCCGTTATCTTAAGCTCCGGAAACTGCCTTATTATCTTGCAGGCCATCGATGTTTTTCCTGACTTTGTGCCTGTCCCGGCAATTATAAGGAGATTACTTAATCTGTCCATATTCCTGAAAATAAAAAGCTCTGTGCATCCCTTATAATTGCAATGTCTTCCCTGCCCTGACCGGGCGCCGGGAGCTTCCACGCCTGTTTAACGGAGCTGCACAGAGCCTTCACCTCACACTGTTATCCTATTCCTTTGTCAGATCAATGATCTGCTGAACGATACCTGCATTTTCGGCTTCGGGTATGTGCCCTTTGTAAATTGCCCTGCAGATCCTGTTCTTGTCGAGTATCACAACAGTATAGTTATCCTCTGGCATGCCCCAGATCTTCTGCAGGGTGGCATTGTAATCGAAGAGTATTGTCGTATCGTATTTCTTTGCCTTGTTGCCGGCTATCATCCTGATAAGTCCGTTTGGTTTCCATGTGGACTTGCAGTCGACAATCCCGAATCCCTTGAACAGATCCTTGCTGAGGGTTTTATCCACATCCGTGGCCTTTTTGACTGCATCATTGAAGGCGTCGTTAAGATCCGATTCGTCAGGATCCACATAATTGATCTGCAGTACCTTGCCTGCCCAGGAATTCATTGTGAACTCCTTTTTGTCGGCATCTGTGAACATCCATTCCGGAGCTTTCACCCCGACAGCCAGGACAACCTTATCCTGACCGAACATTGACGGAAGTGCAAGTAAGCTGAATACAAGGGCAATAATAGTTTTTCTCATGAGTCGGTAATTTTAAATTGATTCGAAATATATGAAATTTTTGTCATAAATTAATTTTCAGCAATTATATCGTTTATCCCGTCAACAATATTACTTTTGCGGTCTAATAATTTTTTATGCAATCTATCAGGAATATAGCGATAATAGCACATGTCGACCACGGCAAAACAACACTGGTTGACAGGATAATACAGGAGTGCCAGGTGCTTGACCAGAGGAAGGAGACGGGGGAACTTATTCTTGACAGCAACGACCTTGAAAGGGAGAGGGGGATTACTATCCTGTCGAAAAACGTCTCCGCCAACTTTAAAGGGGTTAAAATAAATATTATCGATACTCCGGGTCATGCCGATTTTGGAGGAGAGGTGGAGAGAGTACTGAAAATGGCAGACGGAGTGCTCCTTCTTGTCGATGCCCTTGAGGGGCCTATGCCCCAGACCCGCTTCGTGCTGGGCAAGGCAATAGCCCTCGGACTGAAACCGATCGTCGTAATCAATAAGGTCGACAAGGATAACTGCAGGCCGGACGAGGTTCAGCAGGATGTTTTCGAGCTTATGTTCAACCTCGATGCCTCCGAGGAGCAGCTCAACTTTGAAACTGTATTCGGTTCGTCCAAATATGGCTGGATGAGCGGAGACTGGAAGAAACCGTCAACAGATATAAAATTCCTTCTGGATACTATCCTGAAGGAAATACCCGAACCTCCCTATGTGTCAGGGACAGCCCAGATGCAGGTTGCTTCTCTCGATTTTTCAAGCTATGTCGGACGAATTGCAATAGGCAGGGTCTTCAGGGGCGATATAGTTGCAGGAACCGATTACACGCTCTGCAAAAGGGATGGAAAGGTAAAGAAGGTAAGGGTGAAAGAATTGTTTCTTTTCGAAGGTCTCGGAAGAATCAAAACCGAACAGGTGAGATGCGGGGATCTGTGTGCTGTCATAGGTCTTGAGGATTTTGAAATAGGCGATACCCTCGCAGATCTGCTTGCCCCGGAGGCACTGCAGAGGATCGAAGTTGATGAGCCTACAATGAGCATGGTATTCACAATCAATAATTCACCTCTTTTTGGAAAAGAGGGAAAGTTTGTGACTTCACGTCATCTCAGGACCAGGTTGCTCAGGGAGACCGAGAAGAATCTTGCCCTGAAGGTTGAGGATACAAAATCGGAGGATACCTTCAACGTATTCGGACGCGGCATATTGCACCTTTCGATCCTCATAGAGACTATGCGGCGTGAAGGCTATGAATTCCAGGTGGGCAAGCCGAAGGTTATCCTGAAGGAGATCGACGGGGTTAAATCGGAACCCTACGAGACGCTTTCCATCGATCTTCCCGCCGAAGTTTCGGGCAAGGCGATCGAGCTTGTCACCCAGCGCAAGGGGGAGATGATTGTTATTGAACCCAAAGGCGACCTGATCCATCTTGAGTTCGATATCCCCTCACGCGGAATCATCGGACTTAGAAACAATATGCTGACAGCCACTTCAGGTGAGGCAGTAATGCACCACCGGTTCAGGGCATACGATACCTACAAGGGCGATGACCTGATGCCGAAGCAGAATGGATCGCTGATATCCCTGGAGCAGGGCATGGCTACCGGTCATGCAATTGACAGGCTGCAGGACAGGGGCAGATTCTACATTGACCCGGGCGAACAGGTCTACAAAGGCCAGGTAATAGGGGAATATACAAGGCCCGGTGACCTTGAAATAAATGTTGTAAAGGGAAAAAAGCTAACAAACATGAGGGCTTCAGGCTCGGATGAGAGCCTTAAGATTGCGCCACGTATCAGGTTCTCGCTTGAAGAGTCAATGGAGCAGATCAAGGATGACGAATACCTGGAAGTGACTCCCCTGAACCTGAGAATGAGAAAGATACCCTCATTCAGGCAATGAGCGGCAGAGGCATTTGTATTGTTGTTAATTCTTAAATCCTTTCAAAATGAAGAAAATATTTGCAGTATTTTTTCTGACAGCCTGTTTTTCGGGGCTTGTCACCAGAGCTCAGGAAACAGATTTTCAGAAGTTTGGAATCGATACGCAGAACAGCCCGGCACCTGCCGGACTGAAGCCGGGAGACAAGGCACCGGATTTCACCGGCTATGATCAGAGCGGAGCCCGGATGGACTCCAAAAAAATCCTTGAAAGCGGACCAATGATCCTTTTCTTTTACAGGGGTAAATGGTGCCCTGTGTGCAGTAAATATTTAAATGACTATCAGGATTCGCTTAATATTCTGACAGGTATGGGTGTTAATGTTGTGGCTGTCACACCCGAATCAATTGAAAATGTGGAACAGACAGTAAAACTGCACAATCTTACGTTTACTGTAATATATGACTGCCAGGAGCAGATAATGAAGGATTATGGGCTGATGTTTTCCGTAACCAGGGCTTACCAGGATATGATAATGAAGAAATATAATATCAGCATTGCGGAGAACAATGGAAGGGATGCTGCCCGCCTTCCTGTTCCGGCAACGTATATAATTAACCGTGAGGGTATAATAGTCGCCGTTCAGTTCGACCCTGATTACCATAACAGGGCCTCTGTTAAATGGATGATAAAGAATATTGCAGCAGCTCTTTAGTCTGCTATTCCGCGCTTTTTACCTTTTCCAGAATTTTTCTATCTCCTCAAGAGATCTCCCTTTGGTTTCGGGAATGAACCTGTATACGAAAATGGCGGCGATCAGGCACATGATACCGTAGATCCAGTAAGAAAACCCGTGACTGAACTTTTCTGTCAGCCAGCTATTGTCATTCAGCATGGGGAAAGTCCATGATACTATGAGGTTTGCGATCCAAAGGGCAGCCACCGGGACAGACATGGCGCCACGTATGCTGTTCGGAAAGATCTCCGAGAGGAGCACCCAGGTTACGGGCCCCCAGCTCATTGCGAACCCTGCTGTATACAGAAGCATGAAGAAAAGAGCCGTGAGGCCTGTCTGCCTGAAATAGAAGGAAAAACCGAGCGACAGCATGCTCACAGCCATGATTAGTGCGCCTGCAATCATCAATGGCTTTCGTCCGAAACGGTCGACTGTAAATACAGCTATCACTGTGAAGAGCATATTTATCGCCCCTACTATAATTGTCTGCAGCAACGAGGTATCTGTGCTCGCGCCCATATTCCTGAAAATATTGCCTGCATAGTACAGCACAACGTTAATTCCTACGAATTGCTGCATCACGGCCAGCATGATGCCGAGAAAGATAACCGGAAAGCCGAACGACATCCACGGGGCATTCTTCTCATGCAGGGTTTCCCTTATTTCATCCCTGATGGCGCGGGCCTCTGCCTCACCGGATATTTTTATGATTATTGCCAGGGCATCAGCCTCCCTGCCCTTCATCATCAGATATCTGGGTGTTTCCGGAATAAATAATAGCAGGCTGAAAAAGACCAGGGAAGGGATCACACCCGAAAAGAACATCCACCGCCAGCCGGAGATTGTCAGCCAGGCCTCATTGCCGCTTCTGGCTATAAGGTAGTTGACGAAATAGATTATAACCATACCGGAGACTATCGCAAACTGGTTCCACGATACAAGCCTGCCACGCATTTCAGCCGGGGAGATCTCTGCAATATACATCGGGGAGAGGAGAGAGGCCAGTCCGATCCCTATCCCTCCAATGATCCTGTAAATAATAAAAGAGAACACTGGCAGGGTTCCGAAGACATTCAGCAGCTCCGGCTGCCAGGCTCCGAATGCCGAAACGGAAAGGGCCGCCGCCGATATTATAAGGCCGGCTCTCCTCCCGAGGGATTTTGCTGCAAATCCGGCCAGGGCACCGCCGATAATACAGCCCGTAAGTGCGCTTGATACAACAAAGCCCTTCACCGAATCGGCAATCTTCTGGATATCGGCCGTAGCACCCAGGGCGGGAACGGGCTGACCAAGATAGCTGACAAGAAAGAAAATAAGGGCAATCAGCATGATGCCGATGATGATAAGGCCTCTGCTGATCCCTGCAAGCCTCACGACAAGCCCGGATATAATTATGAAAACCAGGGAGAATACAACGGAAACTATAAGCCTGTACTCTGATATGAGAGTCACGGCATAAGAATAGTGCCCTTTATCAAGCGCTGCTGAAATGTAGAAATCGACAAGCGATTTCTCGGCTCCGTTAACCACAGCGGTATCAAAGCCGAACAGAAATCCTCCGATTGTGGCAACGAGTGTTATTGCAATCAGATAAGGCGAAGCACTAATGCCCTGAGGCTTCACTGAAACTTGAGGTTTGTTATTCACGGTACTGTTGGTTAGGTATTTAAGAATCAGAGGCCGGAGCCAGGCTTACATCATGGATGCTCTAAAAATTATTCAGAAAATCATTAAGCGGCTTCATAGCCCTGAAGCCTTCGACAACAAACTCAAAATAATCGGGGGAGAGCACTTTCTCATCCGGAACATTGTTCAGGGCCAGGAAGCTCTTCTGCTTCAGAAGCTCTATCTGCGGATGATCGGAAGGATAGCCCTTTGGAGCTGTCTTCAGCTTTTCTCCTTCTATTGTCCCGAAATACTTCCTGAAACTTTTGTTATTCAGGATTGCAATGAATTCTTCAGATTCATCGCTTATCTTTTCCCTGATCGCACTCAGCCAGGGGGAGGGAGGCACATAGGCTCCGCCTGCTATCATGCTGCCACCAGGTTCTACATGGAAGTAATAGCCGGCAAACTTATCGCCGTTCTTCTTTCCTCCCTTCACTATGAAGGCTCCGAAATTGGTCTTGTAAGGGCTCTTGTCGTTTGAGAACCTGATGTCGCGGTTTATCCTGAAGAGGCAGTTTTTAACCTCGAGACCCTTGATCTCCGGGTCAAAAAGAATTATCCCATTAATGAGTTCCTGGACGAATATTTCGATGTTGTTTTTCGCATCTTTGTAGCTTACCTGGTTATTCTGGAACCAGTCCCTGTTGTTATTGAACTTCAAACCATTCAGGAATTCCAGGGTGGATTTTTTAATTTGTGCCATAGCGGAAAGATTAAGTTAATTATTTGATTATCCCTGAAACAAGCGCATTGATTTATTGTTTTTACTAATTACCAAATATATAAAGAAAGTTCGATGGTTGAGGTTCCAAAAAAGAAGATTACTATTGAAGGTCTCAGGAATGCTTTTAAGCTTTACGGCTACATTAAGCCGTTCAGGGTCGAGTACGCCTGGGGCATCTTTTTCCTGCTCGGTTCCAGTCTGGCAAGCCTGGCATTTCCAAAATTGCTCGGGGAGCTTGTGGATTCCGGCAACAAGGGCAATCTGGCACAGGATCTGAATCATATAGCACTGCTGCTGGTAGTCATCCTGCTTATTCAGGCGCTGTTTTCCTATTTCCGTGTCGTCCTGTTTGTCAATGTGACAGAAAAGTGCCTGGCACTGCTTCGGCAGACTACGTATAACCACCTTATAAAGCTTCCGATAACATTTTTCGGGAAACACAGGGTGGGGGAGCTGAACAGCAGGATCTCTTCCGATATTTCCCTTCTGCAGGAGACTCTTACAAGTACCCTTGCAGAGTTTATCAGACAGATTATAATTATTACGGGTGGCATAACTCTTCTGACAATAACTTCCTGGAAATTAACACTTTTTATGCTTTCTGTGCTGCCTGGCATGATGCTGCTTGCCGTATTTTTCGGTCGTTACATACGTAAACTCTCCAGGAATGTTCAGGCTGAAGTGGCAAAATCCAACACAATCGTTGAAGAGACACTGCAGGGTATTCAGATCGTGAAAACCTATACGAATGAATTTTTTGAAATAGACAGATTCAGGCAGAGAACCAGGGAAATAGCTTCAATCGGCATGAAGAGCGGCAAATACAGGGGAGCCTTCTCGGCTTTCATGATATTTGGCCTTTTTGGTGCGATGGTAGCTGTGATCTGGAGGGGGTCTGCACTGATGTCATCAGGGAAAATTGATGCCGGTCAGCTTTTTTCCTTCGTAATATATTCAGGCTTTGTGGGAGGAACAATCGGAGGTCTCGCAAATGTATTTACACAGATACAAAAATTCATAGGGGCAACCGAAGAGCTGTTTGAGCTATTTGATGCGGAGGAGGAACAGCTTGAGGAGGTAAAAACAATACCTCCCGGGGAGGTTCTGAACGGAAACATAGCTTTCAGGAACCTGCGTTTCAGATATCCGGGCAGGCCTGATGAAGAGGTTCTCAGGGATATAAACATTAAAATTTCGCAGAACCAGCTTATCGCCCTTGTGGGACCGAGCGGCGCCGGGAAAACGACGATTGCCTCGCTGATAATGAGGTTGCATGAGCCTACCTCCGGAGAGATCCTTTTCGATGAGAGGGACAGCAGGCAGTTCTCCTTATCCTCGCTTCGAAGCCAGATTGCGCTTGTACCCCAGGATATTTTCCTTTTTGGCGGCTCTATACGGGAAAACATTGCCTATGGCAAGCCCGGAGCTTCTGAAGCTGAGATCGCAGAAGCTGCCGGTCAGGCAAATGCGCTGGAATTTATCGACAGGTTCCCCGACAGGTTCGACACTATAGTAGGAGAGCGGGGAACCCAGCTTTCCGGGGGACAGCGGCAGAGAATCGCTATAGCAAGAGCTGTTCTGAAAAACCCCAGGATACTTATACTCGATGAAGCGACCTCCTCGCTTGATTCCGAATCGGAGCGCCTGGTACAGGATGCTCTCGAAAAGCTGATGGTTGGCAGGACCTCGATCGTGATTGCACACAGGCTGTCGACTATCAGAAAAGCCGATCAGATTATGGTTCTCGACAACGGACGAATTGTGGAGGAGGGTACGCATGAACAGCTTATGGTGCTTGAGAACGGTATATACCGCAATCTCAGCCAGCTCCAGTTTGCCGGATGATTAAGAAAAACAGCCTTTCCCGGGAGTAATACCGGGGAATATTGTATTTTTATGGAATTGATAATCAATTCGCAGATATGTTAAAACTCACAACCAGGGTCAGGCTGGCAATTTTATTTGCCTGTTCCGCACTTGTAATTGCCGGATGTGCCCGGAAGGGAATAGTCACAGCCGGCTTGCAGTCTGTTATAGATAGCCTTTCTTCCCGGTTTGTTCCTGATAACCGGATGGGAATCGCCACGATCAAAGCCGTTACGGTTGGCGGTAACACTGTTATCCTCAAGGGCGAAACAACTGATCCTTTGCTTGGAGGTGAAATAATAAAAGCTTTAGATAAAGGCAATATAAAACTGATAGATAGCGTTATAATATTACCTGATACGATTCACAACAAATTATATACCGGTCTTGTCACGCTGAGTGTAGCGAATATCAGAAAGCTTCCTGATCATGCAGCAGAAATGGTTTCACAGTCGGTTCTCGGGACCCCTGTGAGGATCCTGAAAAGAGAGGGATCGTGGTTGTTGATCCGTACTCCTGATGACTATATTGGATGGGCTGAGGATGCATCTATCGCAGCAATGACGGCCAGCGGGATTAATAGCTGGAAGAAATCAGACAGGGTTATCACAACAGTCGGCTCAGGATGGATTTACGAGTCTCCCGGTAAAACAGGCGTAGTAGGGGATTTCGTGGCCGGGTGCATTTTTGTAAGGGTAGGGGATGCGCCTCCTTTCACGAAAGTCGGGCTCCCTGACGGAAGGGAAGGCTATATCAGCACGGGAGACATTGAAAGTTTCGATTACTGGCGGAAAAATGCAAGCTGCACAGGCGAGACAATTCTTAAAAGTGCGGCTGCGTTCAACGGACTGCCTTATCTGTGGGGCGGCACGAGCTCAAAGGGAGTCGACTGCAGCGGATTTTCCCAATCGGTATTTTACCTGAACGGGATCATTCTGAGAAGAGACGCCTCCCTTCAGGCCCTGCATGGAACGGATGTGGATATTTCGGACGGCTATGGCCGGCTTGAGCCTGGTGATCTTCTGTTCTTCGGTACAAGGAAGGGTTCAAAGCTGCGGGTTACTCATGTTGCAATATACAAGGGCGACGGCGAGTACTACAATTCATCAGGCAGGGTGATTGTCAACAGCCTTGATCCATCGCGCAGCAGTTTCAACAGTAAGAGGGTCATATCACTGCTTGAGGCAAAGAGGGTGATTGGAGTTACAAATGACCCGGGAATTGTGCCTGTGAGGGATCATCCGTGGTATTGAAAAAAATAATTGGAATATGGGAACAAGAAGAAAATTCCTGACGGATTTTGGAATTCTGGCAGGTGCAGCAGGCTTATCGGGACTGCCGCTTGATGTTGAAAAGAGACAAGACCGTTCAGGAAAGGCCGGGAAAAAACCGAAGATGACACTTCAGTTCAGGCCCTACGAGCTTCATCTGAAGCATGTGTTCACACTGGCTTCCGGATCGCGGACTTCAACTCCCGACATGCTCACGGAGATCAGATACGATGACTATGTCGGATACGGAGAGGCCTCGATGCCCCCATATCTTGGCGAGAGTGTGGAATCTGCCGGTAATTTTCTGAGGAAAGTTGATCTTTCGGGTTTTGATTCACCCTTTCTGACCGAAGATATACTGGCAATGGTGGATTCAATTGCCCCCGGCAATCATGCTGCCAAGGCCTCCATCGATATCGCTCTCCACGACCTGACAGGAAAAATCATGAATCAGCCATGGTACAGGATCTGGGGCCTGGATCCGTCGAAAACACCCGATACTTCATTCACAATAGGGATTGATACACCGGAAGTTGTGAGGGAGAAGGTGAAGGAGGCGGCTCCGTATAACATCCTGAAGGTCAAGCTGGGCCAGAAGAATGACAAGGAAATGATTACAACTATCAGAGGTGTGACCGATAAGCCGATCTGTGTCGATGTAAATCAGGGCTGGAAGGACAGGAGCATGGCGCTCGACATGATCCACTGGCTGAAGGAGCAGGGCATTGTTTTCGTTGAGCAGCCGATGCCGAAGGAGGCTCTTGATGATGCCGCCTGGCTTACATCCAACAGTCCGCTGCCTGTAATAGCTGATGAAGCTATACAGACTATAGCCGATTTTAAAAAGATTCAGGGAGCCTACAGCGGAATAAATGTAAAGCTGATGAAGTGTGGCGGGATGAGGGCAGCCCATACAATGATCAGCATGGCCAGGGCGCTGGGGATGAAGGTGATGATCGGATGCATGACAGAAACATCGTGCGCAGTTACTGCTGCTGCACAGCTCTCGCCTCTTGTCGACTGGGCCGATCTCGATGGTAATTTGCTGATAGACAACGATCTCTATAGCGGTCTCAGGATCATCGGAGGTAAAATTATTCTGCCGGATCTGCCCGGAATAGGAGTCACAAGGATTTAAGAGCATCGCCATGGCTACGAAAAAATATTGACATCCACACTGCATATAAAAAAACTCATCAACCCATGAAAAGAAAAAGAATACTCTACGGGATAATCTCTCTCGTAGCGGCCATCCTGATCGCTGCAGCGCTCTATCTGAATTCGCTGCTTCCCATAATAACAGGCTATGCAGCCAAGAATCTTTGCTCGGCAGTTTTTGTTTCGGGAAGAACCATTGAAGATGTTGAAAATAATGATCTTCACTTCTCCTTTATAAAATACACGAAAAACCATGTCGATTATGAGCATAAGTGTGTATACAGTAATTTCCTCTGGGGAAAATCAAAAGCCATCTACAGGGAAGGATTCGGTGCGACGCTCCTCAGGGATATACCAGAAGAGGCATTGCGGAAAATAAAGTACCCTGCAGGTTGTGTACCGGCCTATTCGCAGGATACTATAAAATGGCCGCTCGGTGACATACTCCCTGATTCTGCCACAGGCATAGACCGCAAAGCGCTCGATAAGATCGCCTCAAGGCTTATCGCCGGAAACGGATACAAGGGGAATACATATGCCTTTCTTGTCCTGCACAAGGGGATACCTGTGGAGGAAGCCTATAAGCCGCAGTTTGACAGGCATACGAGGTTGCTCAGCTGGTCGATGGCGAAAAGCTTTACAAATGCACTTGTCGGCATCCTCGTAAAGCAGGGAAAGGTCGATATCAATCAGCCCGGCATTCTGGATGAATGGAAGGGAGATGAGCGCAGCAGGATAACACTGAATGAGCTGATGCAGATGCAGAGCGGACTGGAATGGAATGAAGATTACGGCAACAGGTCCAATGTGACACTGATGCTTCACTGCGAGAGTGACATGGGACGGTTCGCATATGAAAAGCGGTCTGTTCATCCTGCCGGGGCGGTATGGTATTATTCATCAGGCAGTCCAAATATTGTTTGCGATATTATGAGGAGGCTTGCAGGCAACGATTCAATATATTACTCATTCGCCAATGCACAGCTGTTTAACAAAACCGGAATGCCTGATGCCATATTTGAAGTTGATGCATCTGGACTACCCGTTGTCCGGGGCCTGCTGGAAGCTGATGGGGATCGTCGCCACTCCGTTCGGCGGCGCCTGGGCGCCGCCGACCGAGACGCGGGCGCAGCTCTGCGCGCAGGGTTGCAGGGCGAGGACCCCGGGCGGCGCCGCCAGGAGGGCGGAGCCGAGGATGGCTGCCAGTGCGGTGGGTTGCATGCTTGCGAAGGTAGATGAGCAGGATCGGCGCTTTGCTGCGTTGAATTCTTTTCGCCCGCGGCTTAAACGGGACTCTATGAAGTCCATCGTGCGCATCGCCAACGCCAGCGGCTACTGGGGCGACGACCCCGAGGCGCTCTCCGCCAGGTCACCGGCGGGCCGATCGACTACGTCACGATGGACTTCCTGGCCGAGATCACGATGGTGATCCTGCAGCGCCAGCGGGCGCGCGAGCCGAGGCCGGCTTCGCCTACGACTTCCTCGAGCAGCTGAAGCTCGCGCTGCCGGCGATCGCCGAGCGCGGCATCACGTGATCGTCAACGCCGGCGGGATCAACCCGGGGGCTGCGCGCGAGGCGGTCGAGGCGGTCTGCAAAGCGGCGGGTGTGTCGCTGCCGATCGGCATCGTCGCCGGCGACGATCTCATGCCTCGCCTCGAAGAGCTGGAGGCGAAGGGCGTGCGTTTCGATCACATGGACGGCGGGCGCGGCTACGACGAGATCCGCGGCCGCGTGGTCGCCGCCAACGCCTACCTGGGCGCGCGTCCGGTCGTCGAGGCGCTGCGCCGCCGGCGCGCGCATCATCGTCACCGGCCGCACCACCGACGCGGCGCTGATCCTGGCGCCGCTGGTGCACGAGTTCGGCTGGGCGTGGGACGACTGGGACCGCTTGGCGGCCGGGATCGTCGCCGGCCACATCCTCGAGTGCGGCGCGCAGGCGACCGGCGGCAACTACACCGACTGGCAGCGCATTCCGTCGATGCTCGACGTCGGCTACCCGATCGTCGAAGCGCGCCGGACGGCAGCTTCGTGGTCACCAAGCACCCCGGCACCGGCGGGGTGGTCAACCGGCGCACGGTGACCGAGCAGCTTCTCTACGAGATCGGCGATCCGCGCGCCTATCTGACCCCGGACGTCACCGCGGACTTCACCTCGCTGCAGCTCACCGAGGACGGTCCCGACCGGGTGCGGGTCAGCCAACGTGCGCGGCACGCCGCCGCCGGCGACGCTAAGGTCTCGATGGTCTACCGCCACGGCTACCGCGCCGTCGGCACCATGCTGGTCTCCGGCCCGAACGTCGCTCGCCAAGGCGGAGCGCATGGCGAGATGGTCTGGCACCGGGTCGGCACCGACTTCCCCGACCGGCGCGCCGATTGCGTCGGGTATCGCGCCTGCTGGGGGCGCCGCCGCTCCCGACACCGAGCCGAACGAGGTCGTCTTCCGCGTCGCCGTGGCCGACATGGACCGCAAGAAGCTCGAGCGCTTCTCGAAGCACATCCTGGGCTTCGCCCTGCAGGGCCCTCCCGGCCTCGGCATCTTCGGCGGCCGGCCCGACGTGCAGGAGTCCTTCGGCTTCTGGCCCGCCGCGATCCCGCGCGACCTCGTCAGCGCGAGCGGCGGTGCGGGACGGGGGCAGGAGACCGGAGCGAGGTTCCGATGGCGCTGCCCGGCGCCGGCTCGACGCGCCTCCCAACGCGGACGCGGTGGCGGCCGGGACTCGCCCTCGCGGCCGCCGCGCACCAGCCGGGCGAAGCTCGGCACGATCGCCTACGCGCGCTCGGGCGACAAGGGCGACCACGCCAACATCGGCGTCGCCGCGCGCTCGGCCGCGGCCTTCGAGTTTCTGCGCGAAGAGCTGACGGCCAACCGCGTGCGCGCCTCTACCACGATTTCGTCAAGGGCGGCGGTGCGCTACGAGCTGCCCAACCTGCTCGCGTTCAACTTCATGCTCCACAACGCTCTCGGCGGCGGCGGCACGCTGTCGCTGCGCGTCGACCACCAGGGCAAGACGCTGGCGCAGGGCCTGCTGACGATGGAGCTCGACGTCCCCGAGGACGTGCTGGCCTCGGTCGGTGCGTGAGAAAAAATACAGGTTGTTACCGAGAAAGACAGGTTGTTACGCTGTTGGCTGTTAAGGTGTTAGGGCCTCTCCGCCTCTCCCCTAACAGCCAACACCCTAACCCCTTAACAGCCTGCCCTTGAACGTTTTCCCTCCGTCGGTGCTTTCGAAGAAGCCTTCGCGGGCGCCGGCGTAGAGGACGGAGCGCGATCTGCCGCCCAGGACGAGCGCCGACAGGCGTTGCACGGGGAGGCTCAGGTGCGTCCACGCGGCGCCGGCGTCGGTGCTCTTGAACGCGCCGGCGACCGGTGGGAGGGCGCCCTCCTCGCCGGTGGCGGCGTAGAGGGTCGAGGGCGACTCGGGTCGGCGACGAGAAACCGCGCGGCGAGCGGCGCGCCGGCGAGCGCGCTCCAGTGCGCGGCGGCGTCCCTGCTCTCGAACATGCCGCCGCAAGGTCGAGGCGTACAGGGTGGTCGACTTCGCCGGGTCGAACGCCAGGCCGATGGTCGTGGGTACGTCAGACCGGTGCTGACGCTGCGCCAGCTCCCGGCGGCGTCGGTGCTGAGGAACACGCCGCCGTCGTAGGTGGCGGCGTAGAGGGTTGCCGGTATCTTGGGATCGATGAGCAGGGCCAGGACGATCGTGCGCTTCATTCCCTTGGTGGCGATCTTCCAGCTCTTGCCGCCGTCGCTGGACTTGAACAGCCCGCCCTCGCCCCCGGCGTAGACGGTCCGCGTCGAGGTGGGGTCGATCCCGATCACGCGCAGGCGAAGGCGCTTCATGCCGGCGTTGATCGGCCGCCAGCTTTGCCCGCCGTCCGCCGACTTGAACATGCCGGCGCTCTCGGTGCCCGCGTAGGCGATGCGCGATGCGGTCGGGTCGATGGCCATCGCGGTGACGACGCCATCCAACCCGCGGTCCGCCCGCTGCCATTTGGCACCGCCGTCGGTGCTCTCCAGCAGCTGGCCGCCGCGCGCGACGTAGAGCGTCTCGGGCGCGCGCGGATCGACGGCGATACAGGTGACCTGCTGCGGCTCCACCTGCGCGGCAACCAGAAGCGGCCACGCCAGTAGCGCAGCGAGCGCGCCTACACACTTGCGCCTGGCCAGCCTCACGATTGCTCCGGTCCCCGCATCCCTCCCTCCTACTCGATCCGCTGCGCCCGGCACCAGCGGTCGAGCGCTGTGCCTTCTCGCGGCCCGGCGGGCCGCTGTGCAGGCCGGAGGCCCGCACCACAATGGGGGGGGCGAGCTGTGCAGGCCGGAGGCCCGCACCACAATGGGGGGGGCGAATTGTGGTGCGGGCGTCCCGCCTGCACGGGGTCGGGGTTGAGGGGCCTCAGCCCATCTCTCCCCGTTGCCGAGGCCGGCCCTTTTGCGGTAGCAGGCAGGGATGGTGAACTTCGAACGGCAGGGCACCTCCGCGATCTTGCGCCTCGACCGGCCCGAGGTCGGGAACGCGTTGAACGACGAGGTGGTGGCGGAGCTCGACGCGTTGCTCGACCGGGTGCGCACCGATCCCGAGGTGCGTTCCGTCATCGTCACCGGGAGCGGCAAGATCTTTTCCGCCGGTGCCGATCTCAACTGGATGAAGCGATGAAGGACGCCTCGTGCGAAGACAACCTTCGCGACGCGGAGACCACGGCGGCCCTGTTCGCTGCCCTGTACGACTTCCCGCGCCCGGTCATCGCCGCGGTCAACGGCCCGGCGCGCGGCGGCGGCGTCGGCCTGGTCGCCGCCTGCGACTTCGCCATCGCCTCGAGCAGCGCCACTTCGCCTTCACCGAGGTGCGCCTCGGCCTGATCCCGGCGATGATCTCGCCCTTCGTGGTTCAGCAAGATCGGCGAGAGCCGGGCGCGACGGCTGTTCCTGACCGGCGAGGCGTTCGACGCGCGCCCAGGCCATCGAGGGGGCCTGGTCGACGCGTCGTCGCCACGCGACCAGCTCGACGAGGCCGTGCGGCAGCTCGCCGCCTCCCTGCACGCCTGCGCGCCGCGAGGCGAGCGGCACGATCAAGCGCCTGGTCCGCGAGGTCGGCGACGCCGCGGCCGCGCCGGCGCGCACCGCCGCGCTCATCGCCGAGGCGCGCGCCACGGCGGAGGCGCAGGAGGGGATGTCCGCCTTCCTGGAGAAGCGCCCGCCCGCGCTGGGCGCAGGGCTGAGCCGCCCATGCCGATGCCGGCGCGCGCGATGAGCCGCATCGAGACGAAGATCCGCCCCAACGAGCGCCGAGTTCGAGGGGAACGCCGGCGATAACGTCCCTGGCGGCGCGAGCTGCACGAGCGGCTGGCGCGGGTGCGTCTGGGCGGCCGGAGGCGCCGGAGCGCCGCCACGTGGACGCGGCCAGATGCTGGTGCGCGATCGCATCGAGCCTCTGCTCGATCCCGGACGCCCTTTCTCGAGCTGTCGCCGCTGGCGGCGTTCGACATGTACGGCAACGAGGCGCCCGCCGCGGGTATGGTCACCGGCATCGGCGTGGTCCAGGGTCGCGAGGTCCTGATGATCGCCAACGACCCGACCGTCAAGGGCGGCACGCTCTACCCGATGAGCGTGAAGAAGCATCTGCGGGCGCAGAAGATCGCCATGGAAAACCGCCTGCCGTGCGTCTACCTGGTCGACTCCGGCGGCGCCTTTCTGCCGCTGCAGGCGGAGATCTTCGCCGACGAGCAGCACGGCGGCCGGGTCTTCTACAACGAGGCGGTGATGTCGGCGATGGGCATCCCGCAGATCGCCGTGGTCTTGGGCTCGGCACCGCCGGCGGCGCCTATGTGCCGGCGATGTGCGACGAGAACATCATCGTGCGCGACCAGGGCACGATCTTTCTCGGCGGGCCGCCGCTGGTCGGCGGCGACCGGGGAGGTGGTGAGCGCCGAGGAGCTCGGCGGCGGCGAAGTGCACACGCGCATTTCCGGCGTCTCCGACCACCTCGCCGCCGACGACGCGCACGCCCTGGCTCTGGCTCGCGAGCTGTGGAGAACCTGCCGCGCCGGACAAGTCCGGGCCGACGTCGCCGCGCCGGAGGACCCCGCCTACGACCCGCGCGAGCTCTACGGCATCATTCCGCGCGAGACCCGCCGGCCGTATGATATGCGCGAGGTGATCGCGCGCCTGGTCGACGGCAGCCGCTTCCACGAGTTCAAGGCGCTGTACGGCCCTCGTTGGTGACTGGCTTTGCCCGCATCCACGGCTACCTGGTGGGCATGATCGCCAACAACGGCGTGCTGTTTTCCGAGTCGAGCCTCAAGGGCGCGCACTTCGTCGAGCTCTGCTGCCAGCGGCGCATCCCGCTGTTGTTTCTGCAGAACATCACCGGCTTCATCGTCGGCAAGCAGTACGAGCACGGCGGCATCACCAAGGACGGCGCCAAGATGGTGCACGCCGTAGCCAACGCCCAGGTGCCGAAGCTCACGGTCATGGTCGGCGTCTCGCACGGCGCCGGCAACTACGGCATGTGCGGGCGGGCCTACGGTCCGCGCCTGCTGTTCATGTGGCCGAACTCGCGCATCTCGGTGATGGGCGGCGAGCAGGCGGCGCGGACGCTGTTGACGGTGAAGCTCGACCAGCTCGCAGCCGGGGCGAGAGCATGACCCCCGAGGAGCAGGAGGAACTGTCGCACCGGTGCTGGCCATCTACGAGCAGGAGGGCAGCCCCTACTACTCGACCGCGCGCCTCTGGGACGACGGCATCCTCGACCCGCTCGACACCCGCAACGTCCTCGGCCTGTCGCTCGATCTCCCTCAGCGCCCCGATTCCCGAGCCGCGCGTCGGCGTCTTCAGGATGTGATTTGAGGCCGGGTGTTCAACTGCCGGCCCGTTGCGTTGTCAGTCCCGCCACCGGAATCGCCGCATCATTCGAACTGGAAAACTCAGGGACTTTCGCAACAGGC
>CAVWPG010000013.1:0-13785 GCA_963756885.1 uncultured Bacteroidales bacterium | reverse complement strand
ACCCGACTTATTCCTGAATGATTTCCGCACGATACAAGTAATAATAAAATGACAAGCACAAAGGAGTGCGCGAACACGTAGGGCAGGGGCAAAAGAATTTTTCTCATTGGTAAGACATTTATCAGTTGTCCTACATAATTACAAATAGTTTTATGGAAATTCAAACTTAAAGCAGGTTATTATATCTTCTGCTTCATAAATTGTTTCAAAACAGCTGAATTTCGGACAGATTTAAAGAAATATGCCGGCAACCTATTGGTAAACCGGCATATTCAAACTAAAACTAACCCTAAAATTACTAACTACAAGATATCTTAATTCTGATTTTTTCAATGAGGGGGAATCGGGGTGATAATGTCTTCCACAGCATCTTTATGGCCAGTCGCTGGGCCATGCCATACACCTCCCCCATAGGTATTTATATATATCGATTCCTCGTCCAAAGGATCTATATCGACGCGTCTTCCAAACTTATGGTTAAATCCCCTGATTCGCTCCCATGTTTCTGCATTATCGTCGGAGCGATATGCTGAGCCGCTGAAGCCGCATGCATAATATCTTTTATTTCGGGGGTCGTATGTAAGATCATGAATGAACTGGTCTTTTTCAAGGGTTTGTTTCCAGGTTTTTCCATCGTTGGAGGAAACGAAAATTCCACCCCCGATAAATTCCCGAATTCATCTTCTTCCCTTTTCTTCCCCATGCTGACAATACCAAATGACCAGGATCATGCGGATCTGCCAGGAGGCATGTAGGGCCATTGGTTTCAGCAGGGAGAGTCATTCTTATCCATGATTCGGCCCCATCAGAAGACCTGTACAGAGCTCCGTCCTGGTCAGTGCCTGATATGCCATTATCGGATCTCCTGTTAACAATGAGGAACAAGGTTCCATCCTGTACTCTTCTCGTCATTGACCATGCCAGAGGTTCCGCTCCGCTGATGCCATTGTTTTTCTGCAGCCAGTGTTCACCGCCATCTGTTGATTTATAGACCCCTTTCCCGAATGCACAGGCATATAGTGTTCTGGACTTCCTTGCTGCCCGACGGATCAATTAAAATATATGTCATCGCGGCTTCCCCTATTTCATTGCTGAGAACCCGGAAAGCTCTTGCATCCGTCCTCAGTGATCAGGATCCTGCCACAATTCTGATTCTTATTTCTTGCCACATCTCACACCGGGAAGATCGTGCACACTGCTCATGACGCCCATGCTCTTCCTCGAGTCAGGTCGAATTCAACGACAGGCATTGGGCTGCCATTCCTTCGGTATCCCGTCCTCACCGTGTCGCGCTTGTCCAGCTCTTCACTCGTCTTTGCTTTCCATCACTCCCCATTGGTATTGGTGATGAACATATTATTCATTTTAATGGTTCGCCATACACCATAGCGGTTGCGGCATTCAGCCTGTGGATATTGAGCCTGCGCCTCCTTTCTTCATGGGAGAATAATCCTTTCCATTCCTTCCCATTGTCAGAGTCCTGATTGCCTGTTCATATTGGTTGTGTAGTAATTGTCAGGATTTGTGGGACA
The DNA here is from genome assembly GCA_963756885.1 of uncultured Bacteroidales bacterium. Taxonomy (GTDB): domain Bacteria; phylum Bacteroidota; class Bacteroidia; order Bacteroidales; family VadinHA17; genus LD21. The sequence continues at coordinate 12,253 of CAVWPG010000013.1, read as the reverse complement.
TAATTTCCATGGCAAATGGATTTTTCTCAAGGCTTCTGTTGTATCCTTCATTAATTCATTATCTTCATAATTTCTGCAAAACTGAGATTTGTTTCTTCTGGTTAGGCAATCCTTCAGAACCAGTTTCCAAGCTACTGCCATAGTCCTTACTTTGCTATACCGAAGGCATAAAAGTGTCTGTGTGTATTGTTAATCTGTTACAAGACACAGTACAACATTGGGTTAAATGAGCTTGTGGTTATATTCTCCATTCAGGCGGATCCTGACGACTCCATGGCGAACGCCATCAGCCCTTCCTGCCTGTTCTGTCACAGGCCCCGGCTCCGTCGTCGGGCAAAGAAATGCCTGTTCATCACTGTAGGATCAAAGACGATTCCCGGCTGTGGCATAAATTAATTAACTTATTCAGTGTGCAGGTCTAGCTTCCTGATATTCGGTGACCATCTCACTCCTCTGGGCGAGTTGTGATGCCTGATTCCGCCATCTTCCCGGCCTGTTATTGGAACGACGCCCGGCGACATAACTCGTCCTCGTCGCTGTCGGCGGCACTTGGTAGAATGCATCCTTCTCCTGGCTCATCTTCAAGTATATGATCTTTTCAATCGATGAAGATCATGCACCTCTGAAGATAAGGGCTGTTCTCCTATTCACTGGAAAAAGCTAGCATAAAGAAAAGTTCCACCGCCTGCATCTACTGCAAGAAGCTTGAGCAAATCCCCCCCCAAACCGGTCTCTCGTGATGAGAAATTTATCAGCCTCTTATCACCTGTTGTTCCGATACTGTAGGCATATCATCAAAATTTAGGGTAAAGAATACTCACGTACTTCCTTTGTTCTTACCTCTGAGGTAGGCCATCTGATCACTCTGCAAGGAACAGTGTTCGGATCGAGTGGGTTGAAGGTAGAGGAATGAATGATCCCTCTCAGGTTGAGCATCTCCAGGATGATCTTCCGTTGAAACAGACAACGGGTTGCCATATCGGAGGAGACAAACATAAAGTCCGGACCACGGTGACACACTGTGGACTGGAACATTGCCCCACCATCTCTCCAAAACCTCGATGGTCCAGAAATTCATTTGGGTCTCACATCTCTGATGACAGGATCAAATCTATTGTTTGTTATAGGTCTGCAACTGGGAGGTGTATGTAGATAGCATAAGGACTCATAGATTCCAAAAAATTTTAAAGAAAGTTATGGTTTTTGATCGTACTATTCATATCGGAGAATAGTTTCTTATGCCTTTGAGCAATGTTTTAAAATTGTAAAGTTTATGGGCACTGTATGAGATGGCTAAATATCCATGGACTTCTTACTATTAACAATCCTGATTAGCTTGAAATACTAGTTCAGCAGGATCTGAGCAAACTGTAGCCCTGCCTGTTGCAGCAGGGTTTTTATTTTTTAGACAAGAAAACTTCGCAGCACCCGGTACTTGATTAATAAATTTGTGTTATATGAATGGAAATTGGGAACACAGAATCTCCGGTCATAATTCATGAGGATCTCCGGGGTAAATTTTGGAGGGAGGCTCCTCTCCGTAGACATTGAAAAGATCCTGCTCAATTGAAGAAGTTTATAGCTTCTTTGTTATTCATTTTTGTCAAATCTTCTACGGTCATTGTTAGATCAGCTCTTGGTTCAGTTCGGTACCGGAATGGCCTCTGTTGAGGTCACGTTAACTTTATTATCTTTTAGCCTAAGTTGGTCCCCTCGTTAGCCATATTGGCTGCCTCTGCATAATTTAAATATATGTTGGAAGCTCAGCAACGGAATATCATTGAGTGAGTTGCCGAGCTGCTCGTCGATTGAAAGATCTCGGGCAGCCGGAAATTCCCATGTGACGGCATCTTATCAATGCTTCAGTGTAATGCATGCACTGGTTTGCTCAGATCATACAAAACCGAGAAGAAGTCGAGGAGATGTAGTCGTAGTTTCTCGTGTTGTTCAGGATAAGCCTCGGCCCAGACTATCTGAACCGCTCCGCTGCTCCATCCATCCCATTCGGATGGTGCATAGGTATTACCGGGTGCCCTGGGATCATCTGGTGTTGACTGAAATGCGAATATCATTTCACTGTTATTCTTGTTGGAAGTCTTGAAGACATCCTCAATATTGGGTACAAGTGAATAAGGTCCGTTAGTTATAACATCATCAGCCATATCCCTTGCTTTGGCATAATTGCTGGTCTGATTCAGCGGGGCTGTGGCCCTGGTCAGGTAAACTTTTGCCAGCAATGACTTGGCTGTCCACAGATTTGGTCGTGCAGGTGTGGCAGCATTGAAATCCGGCAGGTTTGCAGAGGCATAGGTCAGGTCCGCCTCCAGGCTGTCGTACATCGCCTCAACTGAGAGACGCGATGATGTCGTCAGCGGTATGTTTACGGGGTCAGGGGTATTCTCGGTAAGAAAAGGGATCTCCCCAAATAACCTTACGAGGATAAAATAATTGAAAGCCCTTAAAAATTTCCCCTGGGCCCTGATGCCATCGACTTCATCAGGATAGGCCTTTAGGCTTCCGCTGTGGATAGCCTTTAATACCGCATTGATGTTTTTGATTGCGCTGTAATGCTGTCTCCAGAGCTCTGCTCCGTAGTCGGCTCCCATATCGAGAGTTTCGTATTCATGGTGACCGTCAGGGAAGAGTCCGAAAAAATTTTCATAATAGTTCCATTGTTCGATCAGATCATTCATTGCTGCTGTATAGGCCGATTCACACTGAGCAGGAGTGACATAGAAGTTTGCAGAGGTTGTTATCCCCTCGGGCTTTTCAGTAAGATCCTGGCAGGATATGCCGCTTATGAAAAGCAACAGGATTATGCCCTTCGATAATATTTTATAATAATTTGTCATAATTTCAGAGAGTTAATTCGATTCCAAATGTTAAAGTCCTGACTGTTGGATAGTTACTGACGTCAACACCCTTCGCAGCATCAGTTCCTTCGTTAAATGAACTGACTTCGGGATCATATCCGTTGTACTTTGTGAATGTAAGGGCATTCGTTGCAGTGATATAAGCCTTCAGGTTGGTTATCCTTATCTTGTTGACTAGCGATCTGGGCAGGTTATAGCCAAGGGTGATATTTTTTAGACGTACATATGATCCATCTTCTATCCAGCGGCTTGATCTGTTATAAGAATTCTTGCCGAGATTAACTTTTGATGTAAGTCCGGCAGCTTCCCTTGTCACCTGATCGATAAAGGCCGGCACATCAGTATCCTGGTTATCAGGTGTCCACCGGTTATTCAGATTGGGGCTTGCACCTACCGTAGGGCTTTCAGTTTTTATCCTGGTTGCATTGAATATGTCATTACCATAGCAACCCTGGATAAGGAAGGTTAGAGATAAGTTCTTATAGAATAAGCTGTTACTCCACCCATACACAAATTTTGGAGAACTGTTGCCGATTGTTGTCAGGTCATCAACCGAAATCTTGCCATCCGGGATCGGGTGGCCCTGATCATCCAGCTTTCCCGCAATATCTTTCCATTTTGGATCTCCGGGTAATTGTCCGTAGGTTGCCGCTTGGTCTCTTTCACTTTCGCTCCAGGTGCCCAGGTTTATGAAACCTCTCATACTGCCGAAGGGTTTGCCCACTTCCAGGTTCATGAGTGCATTATTATCTCCATTTGCCCATATCTGGTATCCGCCTCCTGTATTGGTTCTGATAGGCATAAACTGCTGACCCTCCAGCAGGGACAGGACCTTGCTCCTGTTGATTGTGATATTTGCGCTGGTATTCCATCTGAAAGTGCCGACCAGGGGGTCGCCTCCCACAGTTATTTCAATTCCTTTGTTTTGCACTGAACCAACATTATCAAGCAGAAGGGTGAAACCTGTATATGATGGCACCGGTCTCATGAGCAGCAGATCGTCTGTGGATTTTTTGTAGAGATCTACACTGGCTGTAATCCTGCCATTAAAGAATCCCATGTCAACACCCAGATTAGTCTGAGTTGTTGATTCCCACTTCAGGTTTGGATTTGCCGCCCTGGTAGCTGCGAAACCAATATTTGTCGATCCGGTCCCGTCGTAGGGGTAGTTATAACCGGAAGTGATCGCATCAAGGGTGGCATAAGGAGTAATAGCCTGGTTCCCGGTAATGCCCCAGCTTCCACGGATTTTGAGATCGGTAAACAGGTTCAGATCTTTAATGAATCCTTCTTCTGAAGCTCTCCATGCCAGTGAGGCCGAGGGGAAATAGCCCCATTTGTTATTTGCACCAAATACCGAGGAGCCATCGGCGCGATAGCTGAAGGTGACCAGGTATTTATTGTCAAGACCGTAATTGATCCGGCCCATGAAGGAGTTGATGGCACGTTTGTTATCATAGGAGGATTTCTCCTTAATAATATGAGCCTGGCCCAGATCATTGATACCGGTTGCATCGGAGAAGAAGCCGGTTCCATTAATATAGGACCCATTGTCCCTGTAGGCCTGGGCTTCAGCCACACCGGTAAAGATTAGGTGGTGTCTTTCTTTTATTCTCCTGTCGTAAGTAAGTATGTTGGAATTCTGAAGGTAGAGATAACTGGCCTCGGTCAGCTCGCCCACACCATCAGATTGCTCTCCGTTCTGAGTTATATGGCTGTAGTAAGTCTTTTTTCCGGAATTCGTAATACCGGCGGCGCCTGTTATCCTTAAGCTAAGGCCTTCTGCCAGTTTAAAATCCAGATATGAATTCACATTTGTGGTCATTTCATTATCAGTGTTCGAAGCTCCACTGGTGGTCGCAACCGGGTTCCATACGTCGCCATCCCCATAGGCTTTCGGCGGCCTGCTGAAATTCCCGTCTGCATCATAGACAGGTGTTATCGGGTCGAACCTGAGAACTGCGTTCACAACCTGCCCCAGTATATCGACGTATCTCGTGCCCTCACCAAAGGGAGGCACATTACCTTTATCCTTTATCATGTTTACATTAAGACCAGCCTTGAGCCATTTATTAACATCCAGGTCAATATTTGACCGTGCGGTATATCGCCTGAAGTTAGTGTGAATGATAAGGCCGTCCTGATCGTAGTATCCTCCGGCAACAAAATATTTCAGCCGGTCTGTCCCTCCTGAAACAGATAACTGGTGCATCTGCAATGGGGCTGTCTGGTAGATTTCATCCTGCCAGTCAGTGCCACCTGTAATGAACAGTTGATCTATCTGTGACTGGGTGAAGGGCAGTACCGGATCGCCGTATTTGTTTTGTGTCGCACGGTAGGCATTCTGGACCTGGGCATACTGCCCGGCATTCATGAGATCGACCTTATGTCCGAGACTCTGCAATCCGAATGTATAGGTATAATCCAGTACGGGTGCACCGGCTTTCCCTTTTTTCGTAGTGACAAGGATTACCCCGTTAGCCCCTCTGGATCCATAAATTGCGGTAGCGGAAGCATCTTTCAAAACTTCCATGGATTCAATCTCATTGGGGTTTATGGCACTCAGGTTACCACCCTGAAATCCATCTATCACTATTAGTGCGCTGTTTCCTCCTGTAATTGAGTTTGAGCCTCTTATCCTGACAGTAGTGCTTCCCCCGGGGGCGCCATCCGTATTGGTCACAACGACACCTGCGGCCCGTCCCTGGAGTTGCTGGTCGGCCCTCATAACCGGAAGTTGAACGAGATCTTTCTGTTTTACCGTACTGATGGATCCTGTCAGGTCACTCTTTTTCTGACTCCCGTAACCAACCACGATTACTTCGTCGAGGTTTGTAACATTGGGCGTTAATTTTACATCCAGGCTGGATTGACCTGAAAATTTGATTTTTAAACTCTCATATCCGATATATGAAAATACAAGGGTTGCATTTTCATCCGGAACATCTATCGAATAATTGCCGTTAACGTCAGAGATAACACCCTTTGTTGTCCCCTCTATCGATATATTCACCCCGATCAGAGGTTCGTTTGTCGTAGCATCAATAATTGTCCCGGTTACCTTACCGGTCTGGATAATTGCATCTTTCCGTGCAAAAACAATTACCTTATCCATAACGACATATGAGAGGTGGGTCCCAGCCAGCGCATTGGTCAGCAGATCGGCAACAGTAGCTTCACTAGTGTCAATATTGACTGGCTGGGTTACATCGACCTGATCGGTCTTATAGAAGATCTTATAGTCACTTTGATTCTCAATTGCCTCGATTACATTCATGAGTGTCTGATTTTTTTCACTCAGCTTTATCATGCTTGATTGTCCATATCCTTCAGCAAGACTGTTAAATGTGGCCAGGATAAGGAAAAGGGTTGAGAGTTTCATAATCAGCAGGGTTTGTCGGAGCCATTTTTTTTTGAAAAAAATGCCCAAAAACAAATTGTTTTTCATAATTTTGATTGATTTACAGTTATTAATTACCCATGTCGCTTCTGATCGAAGCATATGGGACGATTGCATTTTGAACTACCGGGAAATGTTCCACCATTTTCCGGTTTTTCAATTTTGAATTGATTATTTCCTGTTTCTGTTCATGGGCATAGGGTTTTAAAGGTTAAGGGGTTATTTCACTTTTCTTGATATTATTATCGTATCATTTGATACCGTATAGGTAATGGGAGTTGTGATTTTTATAGCTTCCAGGACCTGGTAAATAGTTTCATTATGTACAAATTTCCCGTTATATCTTTCTGATTTCAGCTTTTCGTCATCGATCCTGATCTTAACGTTAAACCATCGTTCCATCTTCACGGCAAGATCACCGAACGATTCCCCTGCAAAAACAAGCAGCTGGTCCTTCCAGCTTACGAGATTTGCGGGATCGACCTTATCAACTTTAATTGACGGATTTTCAGAAACAGCCTGGCTATCCTCCCGTTTATCCTGCAATGTGGCCATCTCATTTGGTTTCAGGATCGTCGCCTTTATCTTGCCATTAATATCCTCGACCTTCACTTCACCTCTTACAACAGTTGTCTGTGTCTTATCATCCCCCGGATAACATTTTACATTAAAAGCGGTGCCCAGGACATTTATTTTCACGTCACGTGTACTGACAACAAACATTTTCCCCTTTTGCCTGGCCACATCAAAATAAGCCTCGCCCTCCAGGTCGACATCCCTCGAAGTTTCCCCAAATTTTACGGGATACCTGAGTTTACTGTCGGAATTAATCCATACATGCGATCCATCTGACAAAATGATCTGAGCTTTTTCTCCCAGGGGTACTATTATTTCATTATATGCAATTTGCTCAGTATGGGTTTTGTGCCCGGTAAATACTTTCCAGACTGAAAACAGTCCTATTGCAAGCAGACTGATGGCAGCAATTTTCAGCCATACATAACTGAAGTTCCTCACGGGATTTATCCTTTCAGGCTGTTCCTCATTTATAAGTTTCAGCAGGCTGTCCAACGACTTTCGTTTATCGCTTTTGACCTCCCTTCTTCCTGCTTTACCGAGGACTTTCAGAATACTGACTGCCTTTTCGACTTCCGATCTTTTTTCCGGGTTGGCTGAAATCCATTTATTCCATAGTTCAATCGACTCAGGATTCGTCCCCTCAGCGAATTCACGAAAAGATTCGTTCAGAATCATTTCCTCCAGTTCATCAAAATCAGTATTTTCCAAACCTTGTTAAATTAGATTCTATTCTCTTTTTATGCATCACGGCGACTTCTGCTTTTTATACTCACTTATACTGATAAATATTTTAAAATATTTGGCTACATAAGGAGATCAATATGTTAAACGTCTCACTATAAATGGTTTGATTGTTGATGGCTGCATTTACAAGAAAATACTTTTGCAGCCGGTGCTTATAATGCCCGGTTTTGCCAATTACAATAAATTAACGGTATCGTGGACAGGCTTATGGGAATAACCCGGGCAATGATTTCAAGGTGACAGGAGATCTTGCTACACCACACTGAGCTCACGCATTGCAATTACCCCCCTGCTGATCAGGTTACGGACCGATTGCACATTCATATTCATTATCATTGCTATTTTTTCAAATTCCTGGCCTTCAAAATAGCGCAGATATATTGCATGCCGTTGACGGGGTGTCAGCTGGTTCAGTAAGCGAATAACATCTTCCTCTCTTTCCTTCTCAGACTGGTTGTCACTCAGGAAATCCTCAGCCGTGAATTCAACAGTGAAATATTCCTCAATGTCGCAGTGAATAGCCAGATCATCTCTTCTTAATTCAAGAATATCAATAATATGATTCTTTAATGACCGAAAGAGGTAAGGCTTGATATCTTTTACAGGGCTCAGATTTTCCCGGTTTTTCCATAATCTGAGGAACAGGTTCTGGATACAATCATTAACTGTTTCCTGATCCCTGATAAGTCTTGTCCCATAACGAAACAAATCATCATGATAGGCCAGAAAAATTTCTGAAAGAGCCTGTCTGCTCCCCTGAATCAATAATGGCCACCATTCAGCCTCATTCATTTATGCAAAATCGGTTAACCTTTATAAGAATTTAAGGTGGTTTTTAATACTGACTTACTAACAAATATAATTAAAATAGATTCAATTAATCGGTCAGGGAGATTAAACTTTTCAATAAATTTCCCCATTCCCTTCAAGCACATGAAGGCTGTGGGACCACCCCCAATTTCTGCTTCCTCTTATCCTGAATGGCTGATTTGAGCTGCTGTTTGTCGGAACATTTTCAATATTATTTTTTCTGAAAATGAACGCATACATCAGGGTGCATTGTGTAAAAAATATATTTATCACCGTCCGGGACCATTTCCGGACTTGATTTATTTTCCCTCATTATAGGGTTTTTGGGATATTTTGTCCAGTGAAGCAGATCGTCTGATTCTGCAATGCAGGATGTCCATTCATGCCAATCCTTGAATTCCGTTGCATGGTAATAACCATAATATCTTCCTTTATACTTGATTATCTGGTCCATGGCCAGTCCAAACTGATCGTAGGTTTCAGGTCCCATTTTTATAACTGGTTCATCCTGCTTGTTGGTCCAGACTTTGGCATCTGTTGAAGTCGCCAGCCATATCCCCAGGTCGTCCCGTTCATACAGGAGGTACCATATTCCATCCTCATACCATACAGATGGTGTTCCATAGGATCCCGGGCTTATCGATTCCCCGTTAACCTTCCTTATATCGAGGTTTCCTTTCTCCTGCCAGTGGATCCTGTCAGTCGAGACAAGCATATGTGCGGTATCTCCCCGTCCTTCAGAAAACATGTAATAGGTGCCATCATGGTTAATCACACACATATCTTCAACCCAGCCTGAATCGTAGATTGGATTATCCTTATACCTGGTCCAGTTCAGTCCATCGGTTGAGGTGGCAAGCCCCAGATGTTTTTCGACATTCTCATCTCCCTTGTAGCCTGTATACCAAAGATAATAAGTGCCCTCCTCGTGAAGGATATAACCCCTTTCCCTGATTTTCTGATCCCAGGTGTCGGTACCAGTGCCGGCAAATACAGGATTGTTTTTATATGGAGTGAATTCTGTAAGTTCCGACGGATATCTTGTCGTGTCAGATATTGTTGTATTGCCTGAGGATGAGGGTTTCTGCCTGCATCCGGAAGCAAGAAAGATGATTAGGATGAGCCTGATAATGATTTTCATGATTATAACGATTATTGAATTAATTTAATGTATATTCCTTCCCGTATTATCCCTAAGGGGTTGAAAGTAGTAAAAATTATATACAAAATATGTCACGCATGATCTTAGTGGCATGAAACAGATCATTATTCATTTCTTGAAAATACCGGGGTGACTATATCTTCGGCAGCTTGTACATCGCCTTTAGCCGGTCCGTGCCATACCCCACCACCGAAAGTAACTATATAGACAAGGGCGGGATCAAAGGGATCAGGGACGACCCGTTTGCCCCACTTGAAATTGTATCCCCTTATCCTTGACCAGCTTCTTCCACGGTCGCCGGACCGGTATGCAGATCCGTTGAAGCCGCAGGCATAGAAAGTGCCATTGCGATGATCATACGTTATATCATGAATATGCTGATCGGTGTCGAGTACATTTGTCCAGGTGCTTCCATTGTCGGTGGACAAAAAGATACCACCTCCTGTGTCGGGCGCAAATTGTCCGGGAGAGATCCTGCCCCAGGCCGACATCAGAATGTGTCCTCTTTTCTGAGGGTCGGTCATAATGCTCATAGGGCCATTTGTGCCTGAGGGGAGATTCATTTTAGTCCAGGATTCTGCCCCGTCTGATGACCTGTAGACTGCACCATCATTTTGGTTTCCAATGCTTCCGTCATCGCTGCGTCTGCAGACTACAAGGAAAAGCTCATGATGCTTTTCGTTAAGGGTAATGCGCCATGCGAATGGTTCCTTGCCTTCGATTCCATTATTTTTCACTGTCCAGCTTCTCCCTTCATCTGACGATTTATAGACGCCCTTTCCGAAGGCACAGGCGTAAAGGATCCCGGCACCGTTATTGCCTGAAGGGTCAACAAGAATATGGGTAACAGCGGCTTCACCGATAGAGTTGCTTACCGGCTTCCAGCTCTTTCCGTCGTCTTCGGTCATTACAAGTCCTCCCGTGTAATCCGAGACCCCTCTTCTTCTCCACATTTTTGGTCTGGGCAGGTCGTGCACATTGCTCATTGCTGCCCATGCCCTCCCTCTCACATGCGGATCAAATGCTAGCCAGTAAGTGCTGTTCATCCACTTGCGGGGTATTCCGTTATTGACAGTTGCGCTCATCCAGCTTGCTCCCCTGTCATGGCTTTCCATCAGTCCGACATCCGTATTTGCAATGAATATATGGTTTTTATTGAACGGATCGGTTATGATCTCGTACCCGGTTGTAACTTCGAGCCCTGTCGACACCCAGCCGGCTCCATCCTTTCTTTTTGTGTATAGCTGCTCCCATCTTTTTCCTCCGTCAGTGGTCCTGATTGCCCTTCCAAAATCGGTTGAATAGCAAACCCCCGGGTCAGATGGTGAAACGGCCATCGCAAACGGGTTTTCCCCCCAGGTGGGGCCAAATCTTTTATCGATCCAGCCTCCCTTATAATTCGGTGAATATTCATATCCTCCCTGTGAAAGGCAGTCCTTCCATGCAAGCTTCCATGTTTTGCCGAAATCTTCGCTCACTGCTACTCCCAGGCAAATTGTATCTTCTGACACCTGCAATCCGCCGTACGAAACATAAACTTCTTCCGGATGGTTGATGCCTGTAGCTATGGATCGCCATTCGGGAAAGCCTGATACCCCCTTTTGAAAGGCAAGCATCCCGGCCTGCCTGTTTTCCCATTTCCGGCCGCCGTCTTCCGTGTAGAATATTCCGGAAGCGTCACCTCCCGGGTTGAAATATGACTGGCCGGAGATGCCATAGATAACGAACTTGTTCCCCTTACTGTCATATCCTCCCGTAAACCCGGTTATCATATTTACTCCTGCAGGAGCCGGATTTGATTTCCAGGCAGCATTCTCTCTGGCCAGAATATAATTTTTACAGGTTATATACAGAGACCTGTCATTTTCCGGACTGGCCGGATTGACAAATATGTTCCTTACACTGCTGTCCAGATCTCTTTCCCGGTTCCAGCTTATTCCCCTGTCGGCGGAGGTATAGAAGCCTGTTTCATCATTAATTGAAATGGCCGCATAGAGTTTATCTGAATTGGATGGATCCACAGCGAGTGCAAGAACATTCCTGAGTGTACTGTCCCTTGTTATTATCCTTTCTTCAGCGTGGTCACCTTTAGCCACTATGCCGCTTATCTCCGAAGCAGGAGGGTAAACAACATTCCATGTATTTCCATGATCGGAACTTTTGAAGAGGGCGATTGATTTTGCATAAACCGTATTCGAATCCACCGGATCAAATACGAAATATCTTACAGGTCCCCTGAGGCAGAACATCCTCCATGACTGACCCCCATTGGTGGTGGCAAATGATCCTGTCATATCACAGGCCACGAGTGCAAAATCCGGATTGAAGGGGCTCACTGCTGGATTGAACATGGCTCCTCCGCCACCGTACCCGGTGAAGCCCCAGGCGCATTGCGGCCATTGGGGTTGGGAGAAGAACCCTCCTTTTCAAGGGAGATGCCGCACCCCGCAAGAGCTAAGGCCAGCAGCATTATTGTAAAAATTCTTTTTAGGGCAGCCTTTATTCCATTTTCGGACGATGTTTTTTTCATAAGCAGTTCCAGAGATATATTTTTGAATGATTAGATCAGAACGAGGAAATCCAGCCTGTCTGCCCTTCCTCCCCTCTCTTTTTCCTGTCTGGGCAGGGGATTAAGTACACACCGGGCAGGGGTCAGGGATCTCATTCGGTCAGTGGGATCCCATG
>CAVWPG010000012.1:0-13503 GCA_963756885.1 uncultured Bacteroidales bacterium | reverse complement strand
ACCCTGGCTATACCGGCAGGTTCAGTGCACGACACAAGCATATTGGATAATCCTCCGGCAATCATTGCCAGCATAAATCCTGTACGGGTCAGTTTTATTCCTTTCATATAAGCCTCTTATTTTTTCAGTGCTCAGTTTTTCTGAAAATGAACGCATACATCAGGGTGCATTGTGTAAAAAATATATTTATCACCGTCCGGGACCATTTCCGGACTTGATTTATTTTCCCTCATTATAGGGTTTTTGGGATATTTTGTCCAGTGAAGCAGATCGTCTGATTCTGCAATGCAGGATGTCCATTCATGCCAATCCTTGAATTCCGTTGCATGGTAATAACCATAATATCTTCCTTTATACTTGATTATCTGGTCCATGGCCAGTCCAAACTGATCGTAGGTTTCAGGTCCCATTTTTATAACTGGTTCATCCTGCTTGTTGGTCCAGACTTTGGCATCTGTTGAAGTCGCCAGCCATATCCCCAGGTCGTCCCGTTCATACAGGAGGTACCATATTCCATCCTCATACCATACAGATGGTGTTCCATAGGATCCCGGCTTATCGATTCCCCGTTAACCTTCCTTATATCGAGGTTTCCTTTCTCCTGCCAGTGGATCCTGTCAGTCGAGACAAGCATATGTGCGGTATCTCCCCGTCCTTCAGAAAACATGTAATAGGTGCCATCATGGTTAATCACACACATATCTTCAACCCAGCCTGAATCGTAGATCGGATTATCCTTATACCTGGTCCAGTTCAGTCCATCCGTTGAGGTGGCAAGCCCCAGATGTTTTTCGACATTCTCATCTCCCTTGTAGCCTGTATACCAAAGATAATAAGTGCCCTCCTCGTGAAGGATATAACCCCTTTCCCTGATTTTCTGATCCCAGGTGTCGGTACCAGTGCCGGCAAATACAGGATTGTTTTTATATGGAGTGAATTCTGTAAGTTCCGACGGATATCTTGTCGTGTCAGATATTGTTGTATTGCCTGAGGATGAGGGTTTCTGCCTGCATCCGGAAGCAAGAAAGATGATTAGGATGAGCCTGATAATGATTTTCATGATTATAACGATTATTGAATTAATTTAATGTATATTCCTTCCCGTATTATCCCTAAGGGGTTGAAAGTAGTAAAAATTATATACAAAATATGTCACGCATGATCTTAGTGGCATGAAACAGATCATTATTCATTTCTTGAAAATACCGGGGTGACTATATCTTCGGCAGCTTGTACATCGCCTTTAGCCGGTCCGTGCCATACCCCACCACCGAAAGTAACTATATAGACAAGGGCGGGATCAAAGGGATCAGGGACGACCCGTTTGCCCCACTTGAAATTGTATCCCCTTATCCTTGACCAGCTTCTTCCACGGTCGCCGGACCGGTATGCAGATCCGTTGAAGCCGCAGGCATAGAAAGTGCCATTGCGGTGATCATACGTTATATCATGAATATGCTGATCGGTGTCGAGTACATTTGTCCAGGTGCTTCCATTGTCGGTGGACAAAAAGATACCACCTCCTGTGTCGGGCGCAAATTGTCCGGGAGAGATCCTGCCCCAGGCCGACATCAGAATGTGTCCTCTTTTCTGAGGGTCGGTCATAATGCTCATAGGGCCATTTGTGCCTGAGGGGAGATTCATTTTAGTCCAGGATTCTGCCCCGTCTGATGACCTGTAGACTGCACCATCATTTTGGTTTCCAATGCTTCCGTCATCGCTGCGTCTGCAGACTACAAGGAAAAGCTCATGATGCTTTTCGTTAAGGGTAATGCGCCATGCGAATGGTTCCTTGCCTTCGATTCCATTATTTTTCACTGTCCAGCTTCTCCCTTCATCTGACGATTTATAGACGCCCTTTCCGAAGGCACAGGCGTAAAGGATCCCGGCACCGTTATTGCCTGAAGGGTCAACAAGAATATGGGTAACAGCGGCTTCACCGATAGAGTTGCTTACCGGCTTCCAGCTCTTTCCGTCGTCTTCGGTCATTACAAGTCCTCCCGTGTAATCCGAGACCCCTCTTCTTCTCCACATTTTTGGTCTGGGCAGGTCGTGCACATTGCTCATTGCTGCCCATGCCCTCCCTCTCACATGCGGATCAAATGCTAGCCAGTAAGTGCTGTTCATCCACTTGCGGGGTATTCCGTTATTGACAGTTGCGCTCATCCAGCTTGCTCCCCTGTCATGGCTTTCCATCAGTCCGACATCCGTATTTGCAATGAATATATGGTTTTTATTGAACGGATCGGTTATGATCTCGTACCCGGTTGTAACTTCGAGCCCTGTCGACACCCAGCCGGCTCCATCCTTTCTTTTTGTGTATAGCTGCTCCCATCTTTTTCCTCCGTCAGTGGTCCTGATGGTCCTTCCAAAATCGGTTGAATAGCAAACCCCCGGGTCAGATGGTGAAACGGCCATCGCAAATGGGTTTTCCCCCCAGGTGGGGCCAAATCTTTTATCGATCCAGCCTCCCTTATAATTCGGTGAATATTCATATCCTCCCTGTGAAAGGCAGTCCTTCCATGCAAGCTTCCATGTTTTGCCGAAATCTTCGCTCACTGCTACTCCCAGGCAAATTGTATCTTCTGACACCTGCAATCCGCCGTACGAAACATAAACTTCTTCCGGATGGTTGATGCCTGTAGCTATGGATCGCCATTCGGGAAAGCCTGATACCCCCTTTTGAAAGGCAAGCATCCCGGCCTGCCTGTTTTCCCATTTCCGGCCGCCGTCTTCCGTGTAGAATATTCCGGAAGCGTCACCTCCCGGGTTGAAATATGACTGGCCGGAGATGCCATAGATAACGAACTTGTTCCCCTTACTGTCATATCCTCCCGTAAACCCGGTTATCATATTTACTCCTGCAGGAGCCGGATTTGATTTCCAGGCAGCATTCTCTCTGGCCAGAATATAATTTTTACAGGTTATATACAGAGACCTGTCATTTTCCGGACTGGCCGGATTGACAAATATGTTCCTTACACTGCTGTCCAGATCTCTTTCCCGGTTCCAGCTTATTCCCCTGTCGGCGGAGGTATAGAAGCCTGTTTCATCATTAATTGAAATGGCCGCATAGAGTTTATCTGAATTGGATGGATCCACAGCGAGTGCAAGAACATTCCTGAGTGTACTGTCCCTTGTTATTATCCTTTCTTCAGCGTGGTCACCTTTAGCCACTATGCCGCTTATCTCCGAAGCAGGAGGGTAAACAACATTCCATGTATTTCCATGATCGGAACTTTTGAAGAGGGCGATTGATTTTGCATAAACCGTATTCGAATCCACCGGATCAAATACGAAATATCTTACAGGTCCCCTGAGGCAGAACATCCTCCATGACTGACCCCCATTGGTGGTGGCAAATGATCCTGTCATATCACAGGCCACGAGTGCAAAATCCGGATTGAAGGGGCTCACTGCTGGATTGAACATGGCTCCTCCGCCACCGTACCCGGTGAAGCCCCAGGCGTCATTGCGGCCATTGGGGTTTATTGGTGTAACAGGTTTTTCCCAGGCCAATGAACAGCCAGTTAAAAGCATACCTGCCGACAGCACAAAAATTAAGCCTTTGCTTTTCAATTGTATTGCGTTGTTAATTATTTCATGAATATAAAGTTTTTATCTTAAAGAGCAAAATTGTTGGCTTTGACAGTATACTATCAGTTTGTCGTTCCGATGCGTTACCTGTTAATAATCTTATAAGAGAAAAAAGATATACCGGCTTGCAGTTTGCTTACCGGTATATCCGACTTAACCCCAATCTGACTTAAAAACGACTAATAACTAAACCTCTTTTAAATTATACGGAACTTAATAAGCAAGATTTTTGGGTATTGATTTTTTTCAACCCTGACATGTACCCGCCGGGCAGTACCGGATGAGTGATTAAGGTTCATAACCAGTAAAATATTAATCTTGATATGATCATTTTAATAATTGGAACAATAATGAAAGTAAGCAATCTTTGATATCAATATGCCAGTATTGGAGTAACAATATCCTCTATGGCTTTCGGATCTCCCTGAGCAGGTCCGTGCCATACACCACCTCCATAAGTTGAAATGTATATCATTTCCCTGTTTAACGGATCTATATCAACCCGTCTTCCCAGCTTATGGTTGAACCCTCTGATCCTTTGCCAGGTTTCCCCCTGGTCTGCTGAACGATATGCCGAAAAGCTAAATCCACAGGCATAATAAACATTATTCCTCGGGTCAAAGGTCAGGTCAAAAATATACTGGTCTTTCTGCAGCGTCTGTTTCCATGTTTTTCCGCCATCCAGTGAAGTATAAATTCCACCCCCCACGCAGGGTGAAAATCGGTCCTTAACATTTCTTCCCCAGGCTGATAAAACGAATTTATCGGGATTTGAAGGATCGATCAATAGGCAGGTTGCACAATTGGTTTCCGGTGGAAGTGATTTCCTTACCCATGTTTCAGCTCCGTCAGATGAGCAATATAGTGCGCCATCATTCTCAGTGCCAATACTGCCGTCATCATTTCTTCTATGTACAAGTAAAAACAACATTCCGTCCCCGGCCCTCCTTGTAATTTTATATGCAAGCGGAGCAGTGCCGATGCCATTATTTTTAAGCTTCCAGGTAGTGCCGCCATCGAGGGATTTATAGACACCTTTGCCAAAGGCGCATGCATATAGGGTTCTATTTGCTTTACTGCTCTCAGGATCTATGATTATGTGAGTAAATGCTGCTTCTCCAATTTCCTTACTCTGTATTTGCCACGAGGTCCCCGCATCTTCAGTTACAAGAATCCCTCCTGTAAATCCTCCGGTTCCATTTCTTCTCCACATTTTATATAATGGAAGATCGTGAACCCCGCTCATCACTGACCATGCTTTTCCTTTCAGATCAGGATCGAAGGTTAGAAGATAGGTATTTCCCTGCCAGGCACGGGGAACGCCATTATCATTGGTTCCGCTCTGCCAGCTCTCTCCTCCGTCTTTACTTTCCATTAATCCGACGTCGGTATTTGTGATGAAGGCATGGTTCAAATCAAATGGATCGAACACAATACTATATCCGGTTGTAACATCCATACCCCTTGATTTCCATCCGGCCCCGGATTTCTTCCTGGTATATAATTGTTCCCAGTTCTTTCCTCCATCGGTTGTTTTTATGGTTCTTCCAAAATCAGTTGTATAACAAACATCAGGATTTGTCGGGGATACTCCTGTTGCAAACGGATTCTCGCCCCACGAGGGTCCATATCGCTCATCAAGCCACCCTCCTTTATAATTGGCTGAAAACTTATAGCCGTTTTGCGTTAAACAATCCTTTATGACCAGCTTCCAGGTCTTTCCAAAATCTTCGCTTTTTGCAACCCCGATGCATGTGGTATCAGGATGAATCTTTAATCCGTTGTAGGAAACGTATATCACATTTGGATTTAATGAGCTTGTCCCAATGCTTCTCCATTCAGGCAGGCCTGAGTTGGGCAGGCAAAGATTCACAAGTCCCTCCTGGATGTTTACCCATCTCTTTCCTCCGTCTTCGGTATAATAAATGCCGGAGGGATCGCCTGCAGGATTGAAATATGATTTGCCGGATGTTGCATAAATGATAAATTTGTTCTGTTTAATGTCAAAGCCTCCGGCATACTGGGTAAGCAGCTTCACTCCCCCGGGGCCTTTATTGATGTTCCATATTCCATTTTCCCTTGCTGTTACCGTATTTTTGCCGGTTATATAAATTGTTCTTTTATCTGACGGAGAAGAGGGCATGACGAAAATATTTTTTGCGCCGTCTTCGAGTATCTTTTCCAGTGTCCAATGGGCTCCTTCATCAATTGAAAGATAAAAGCCTGTTTCATTGTCGATTGATATAGCTGCATAAAGTATTTTCGAATTGCCCGGGTCAACAGTAAAAGCCAGTACCTGTCTTTCAGTACTGTCTTTGGTAATAATATTTTCATTTGCTTCATCCCCTTTTGATACAATGCCTTTGATTTCAGAAGCACTAGGATATATTACTTTCCATTCATTCCCCTTGTCAGAGCTTCTGAACAGGCAAATGGAATTGGCATATACAATATTTGAGTCCAGTGGGTCGAAAGCAAAGAATCGGACCATTCCGCGCAGATTGATCATTCTCCATGATTCTCCCCCATTATAGGTTACAAAAGACTGGCTCATGTCACAGGCCACATATGAGTAGAGGGGATTGAAAGGACTTACGGCGGGATTGAACATGGCACCTCCTCCTCCGTATCCGGCTATAGTCCAGCTATCGTTGCGGCCATTCGGATAAGTGGCTTTTCCGGAATATGGCTTTTCTTTTGCTGGTTTGCAACCTGAAGGCAGGCAAGCCATTATCATGAGTCCAAAGACAACAGGCACGATGCCTGATCGGAGTAAAATTCTGCTATTCATTTTGGGATTTTAAAACATGAGCATTAAAAACGGTGTTCTGAATCATGGTGAATAATAAAGTCAGAGCCCCGCCCTTACAAGCGGGGCTTTAACTTTTATTCTGGCTTTATCCTATGCTTAATACCCGGGATTCTGGCCCAGTAAATTGGCATCGTACTCAGGAATAGGAAATAAGTCGGTTGTTACATGATGCTGAGTCAGTTCCTTTCTTACCATATCAAACCAGCGACTACCCAGTTCAAAGCATAATTCAAATTTCCTTTCCTGGATAACCTTTTCTTCAAAAGCCTGCATTGTCATGGATGTTGTGGCAAGTGACTCTGTTCCCGTACTACCGTTTGCCCGGTTAATAACCTCATTAATGGCATCAACGGCTTCCTGAGTCGGACCGCCATTTTCCCTGTTGGCAGCCTCTGCATAGATCAGCAATACATCTGCATATCTGAGAATTGGAACATTGATCGGATAAACAGCTTTTGCAAGTATGTCTTTTGCATCCACATAGGGATAATTGAATTTGGCTATGATCGGCGCATATTCAAAATCCTGTTTCCAGGGGATCATTACTATATTGCCGGGATCAGCCAGCACATCCGGAATAACAAGTTGAATGTAGGCATCTCTCCTTGGCTGGTCAGGAAAATCATAGGCAGCAAAAGTCGTGTCCAGAGCTCCATCGCTATAACCGCCGGAGTTTTTTGAAGCTAATCCGTTTGGAATACCGACAGCATCATCGGTAGTCGCTTCAAAGGCAAACATCATTTCGGATGCGCGTTTATTTTCTATCTTAAACACATCAGCAACATCAGGGATAAGAGAGAACTTCTCACTTTGAATAATTTCCTTTGAGAGGCTGGCGGCTTTGGCATAATTGGATGGCTGTTTCATTGGAGCCGTTGCCATTGTCAGATAAACCCTCGATAAAATTCCCCTGGCGACCCAGCTTGTAGGTCTTCCGGGAGCATCACTCCACGACTCGGGCAGTTTAATTACAGCATCTTCAAGATCGCTTGTGATTTGAGAATAAATCTCTTCAACGGGAGTCCTTGAATATGGATTTGTTACCGGGTTTGGCGAATCTTCCAGAATCAAAGGAACATCACCGTATAGTCTTACAAGGTCAAAATAATCAAGCGCTCTGAGGAACTTTGCCTGTCCGATGATCTGGGATAGCTCATCTTCGCTTGCCCCCTGTATTTTTCCGGCGTATGCCGACCTGAGAACATTATTTACATTAGTCAGTGATTTATATGTACTTTGCCAGTGAGATATACCATACTCAGTACCAAGCACTATCGGGGCATCCCTGATTCCATCGTTATTGAAATCGGTATATCCGTTCTTTTTAATATCATCAGGTCCCAGTGCCACATCAACGTACATCTGCGACATGGCCCCAATTAATCCTGATAAAGCTTCCCCCTTGTTGGTATAGAAGTTGACTTCACCTACAATGCCCAGCGGATTTTCAACCAGGCTGGTTTCACATGAAGACAAAAAGCAGCATGCCAGTATTGTCATCATTTTCATACTATATTTTCTCAGAAAATGTTTTATATTATTTTTCATTTTTTCAATCAATTAAAAGGTTACATCTATGCCCATTGAATATGTTTTGGACTGAGGGTAGTTACTGTTATCAATTCCCGCCCGGCCATCACTTGATGAAAAAGAACTCGCTTCCGGATCATAACCCGTATACCTTGTAATAGTAAAAAGGTTAGTTCCTGACAGATAAACCCTTAACCTCTCAATTTTAATTTTCTGACAAATAGCTTGAGGAAAATTGTAGGCAAGATTCAAAGTTTTCAGTCTTATAAAAGATCCATCCTCAACAAAATGTGAATTTCTTCCGTTAACTGAAACGTTAGTGGCTGTGATGTCATGGTCCAGATTATATTGTACCCTGTACGACTGAACTATCCAGGCGGGGATATCGGTATTCTGATTATTCTCGGTCCAATGATCCAAAAGGCGTGTGCTTGTCCCGGTCAGCAAGCCCCAGTTTGTTTTTTCAGTAAAAATCCTGCCCGCATTGAATATTTGATTTCCATATATTCCAAGGATTGCAGCAGTAAGCTCAAATGACTTATATGAGAATGTATTATTAAAGCCAAAACTGAATTTGGGAGCGGTGTGGGCGATGGTTGTCAGATCGGAGGCATTTATTTTATAGTCACCATTCAAGTCCTTATATTTCGGATCCCCTGGCATCTGACCAAATTTGTTTGCCTCAGCTTCCTCACTTGTGCTCCAGATACCTTCAAAAACATGGCCTTTAAGTGTTCCCAGCGGTTCGCCGACGATCAGCCAGGCAATGTCTTTAAATCCGTAGCCGCCACCCTGATTGGTTGACTGTACAAGTTCTGTAATCCCGGGTCCGAGATCCAGTATTTTGCTTTTGTTGGACGAAAAAATGAAACTTGTATTCCATCTGAAGTTACCGACCAGGGGATCGCCACCAATTACAAATTCAATCCCTTTATTTTCCATTGATCCGACATTCTGCATAACTGAAGGGGTAGTTGATGATTGAGAGAGCCCATACCCGGTATACCACGGTATCTGGCGGGCGAGAAGCATGTCGGTTGTGGTTTTCTTATAGAGATCAAATGTAAAAGAAAGCCGGCCCTTAAAAAAGCCTAAGTCCAGTCCGGCATTTATCTGCCTTGTACTTTCCCATTTAAGCTTGTCATTATCAGCAGTGGCAGCGTAATATCCGATATTTGTAGAGCCAAGGCCATCGTATGGATAATTGGCTCCGGGAGCTATTGTTGCAAGAGTAGAATAGGGTTTTACAGCCTGATTGCCCAGTATTCCCCAGCTTCCCCTTAACTTCAGGTTTGAAAAAATATTCAGATCCTTTAAAAATTCTTCATTTGATGCGGTCCATGCCAACGCCAGCGACGGGAAGTAACCCCATTTAGTGCTTGAACCGAAAACAGAGGACCCATCTGCACGATAAGAGGCAGTTATTGCATATCTATTATTGAATACATAATTAGCCCGTCCGAGATAAGAATTAAGCACACGTTTTGAAATTCCGTTACCGGTTACGATCAGGTTTGTAGCACCAGACAATGCATAAATGCTGGTTATATCAGTTCCGAAACCATCTCCCTGAAAATCATAGTATTGATAATTATCAACCTGATATTCAGCAACTCCGGTGAATATTAAGCGGTGTTTATCATTAAAAGACTTATTGTAGGTCAGGATATTGGAATTCTGATATATTGATCCGCCTCCATCATGTACTTCACCCAGGCCATCAACTCCGGATCCTTCAAATGTCTTTCTGTTCAGATACCTGAGGTTGTTCTCATTATAGATTATTGCCCCTCCGGTAACTTTCAGGTCAAGTCCTTTTATCAGCTTGAAATCCAGATAGGTATTTACATTATTTGTATTAGTTTTAATTTCATTGAAAGTTTCCATAGCTGACATCACCGGATTTGCGCCTTCATCATGTCCGTAACCTGGTTTATGAATGGTATAATTTCCGGAAGCATCATAGACTGGAGTGGTAGCATCCCACTGGTACGCCTCATTGGATGCCTGGCCAATCACAACGCCACTTGAGGTCCCGTTTCCGAATGGAGGCACATTGGATTCTTCCCTGGTGCCTGACCAGTTTAATCCAACTGACAGCCATTTTGTTACATCTGCGTTGATATTTGCGCGGAGAGAATAACGCTTATAATGGGAATTTATCATTATACCTTTATTATACAGGTAGCCACCTGAAAAGAAATAATTCATGTTGTCGGTGCCTCCTTCAATTGAGAGCTGATGGTTATCTATTTTTCCCGTTTTGTAAACCTCTCTTTGCCAGTCTGTACCACCGTTTTTCTCAAAATTGGCAACTTCTGCATCGGTAAAAGGTTTAAAACCGTTTGGGGGATAGTCCACATCCAGGGTAGCGGAAAATTCATTTGCCGCACGGGCAAATTCACCTGCATTCATTACATCAATAACATTTGCAAGCCTCTGTAATCCTCCATTATAACTGTACTTAACTGAAGGTTTCCCTGCTTTCCCTTTTTTTGTCGTAATTAAAATTACACCATTAGCGCCCCGTGAACCATAGATAGCTGCTGCTGATGCATCTTTCAGGACTTCAATAGATTCTATATCATTTGGATTTAAAGATCTGAGATCTCCGCCCTGCAGCCCATCTATAACAATGAGGGCATTACTGTTACCGGTAAGCGAATTCCCTCCTCTGATCCTGATGGTTGTATTACCACCCGGGGCACCATCGGTATTGCTGACTGTCACCCCGGCCGCATGTCCCTGCAAAGACTGATCAACTCTTTGTGTGGGTAGAAGTGTGAGATCTTTTGATTTAACGCTGCTTATGGATCCGGTCAGATCGCTTTTTCTCTGCTGCCCATATCCTACAACAATCACTTCTTCAAGGTTTTTAACATCAGGTGAAAGGGTAATATTTATTGTAATTTTACCACCAACAGCAATCTTAACGGGAGTATATCCGATATAGGAAAATACCAGAATTGCATTTTCATCAGTTACCTCGATAGAATAATTTCCATTAATGTCTGAAATTACTCCTTTGGTAGTACCTTCTATGGAAATATTAACTCCGATCAGTGGTTCATTTGTTGTGGCATCTGTAATTGTGCCGGACACTTTACCAGTTTGATCTATGTCATCTTCCCTGGCAAATACAATCAGTTTATCCATTACAACGTAGGAGAGATGAGTGCCATCAAGTGCCTTATTCAGGATTGAAGCCACTGTGGCTTCGTTTTCATCTATATTGACCATCTGGGTCACATCTACCTGATCTGTCTTGTAAAAGATTTTATAATCACTTTGATTCTCAATGGCTTCAATGACACTTAAAAGTGTCTGACTTTCATTCTCAAGCTTAATTATGCTGGATTGTCCATACCCGGATGAATAGCATTGAAGTGTGGCCAGGATAAGGAAAAACGTTGATAGTTTCATAATTAATGAGATTTTTTGGAGGTATTTCTCTTTGAAAAAAACACCCGAAATCAAGTTTTTTTTCATAAATTTGATATGTTTTTAATTAGTAAATACCCATCTGGCTTCTTGGGGAGGTTGATGGGGAAAATTAATTTTGAATTACCGGAAGATGTATCAGCATTTTCCGGTTTTTCAATTCAGGTTAGAGGTAGGTTTGATTTTTTTCAAGGGCATCAGTTTTTAAGGGTTAGACTATTTTCTATTTATTCTGGATATAATAATTGTATCTTTTTCAACCCTGAATTTGATCGGGGTAGTAATTCTGATGGCTTCCAGTACCTGGTAAACAGTTTCATTATGGACAAATTTTCCGCTGAAACGTTCTGATTTCAGCTCCTCATTTTCAATCTTGATTTTGACATTATACCATCTTTCCATTTTCAGGGCAAGATCCTCGAAGGACTCACCGGCAAATACCAGCATCTGATCCTTCCAGCTTACCAGATTTGCCGGATCGACTTTATTTATGGCAAACGGCGATTTTTTAGGATTTTGCAGCCCGTCTTCCGGCCTATCAGTTAAAGTTGCCATTTCATTGGGTTTAATGATAACCGGCTTCTGTTTTCCATGAATGTCCTCAACTTTAACTTCACCCCTGACTACAATAGTCTGAGTTTTATTATCACCAGGGTAACATCTTACATTAAAGGCGGTTCCAAGGACATTTACTTTTACATCATGCGTATTTACAACGAAAGCCTTTCCGTGACTCTTTTCCACATCAAAAAAAGCTTCCCCTTCCAGAGTCACTTCCCTCGTAACTTCACCAAACTGAACAGGATACTTTAGTTTACTGTCAGAATTAATCCAGACATGGGAGCCATCTGAAAGGACTATCTGCGCTTTTTCTCCCAGGGGGACAATTATTTCATGATATGCAACCTCCTGATTTTTGACATTTCGGGTATGGAACAAATTCCAGATTGAAGTTAAGCCAACTATCAGCAAGCTAACTGCTGCAATCTTAAACCAGATTGAATTTAAATTCCAGATGGTCCTGATCGTTTCCGGTTGCTTCTCATTAATAAGTGTCATCAGCTTACGCAATGATTCATTCTTATCAACAGGTATGCCGGGCTTTCTTTTATTCAGCAGGGTCTTAAGAACCGTAACCGCATTTTCTATCTCCTTTTTTTTATCAGGATGAGCAGCTATCCACTCATTCCATATTTTAACAGATTCCGGATTTTTACCTTCTGCGAATTCACGAAAGGTTTCACTAAGAATCATATCTTCCAGGCAATCAAATTCAGCTTTTTCCAATCCTTTATGAGATAAGTTTTATACTAGAATCTATATGCAACACGGGAATAATATTTATTTATACTCAGTTTTGCTGAATTTTAGTAAAATAAAATGAAATGAGAGGGGTCGGTTAACCGATACTCCTGCAGAAGTACAATATCAGAAATAAGTTGCGCAGCACCTGCAGAGCCCTGCAGATTGAATTGCGAACTGACTGCACATTCATGTTCATTACCTGTGCTATGTTTTCAAATTCCATCTCCTCAAAATACCTGAGATAGATTGCATGTCGCTGCCGGGGAGGTAATTGATTCAATAAATAAATTACTTTTTCCTGGGTTTCCTTTTCAATCTGGCTTGAAATCATAAAATCCTCAGCATTGAATTCAATTGAAGAGAGCTCTTCAACTTCCTGATTGATGGGAATAGTTTGTTTTTTTAATTCAAGAATATCAACGATATGATTACGCAAAGATCTTAGGAGGTAAGGCTTGATATCACTGACAGGTTTCAGGTTATTCCTGTTTTTCCAAAGCCTGAGGAAAAGATTCTGAATGCAGTCGTTGACTGTTTCAGGATCACGTGAAAGTTTTATTCCGTAACGGTACAAATCATCATGGCAGGCAAGAAATATCTCTGAAAATGCATGTTTATCACCCTGCAGGAATAAGGGCCACCAATGAGATCCGTTCATCTGGTAAATACAGGTTAGCTTAATTGCAAATTCCTTTTGTCCAAAAATGACATTACTTTCAAATTTATAAAAAATAAAACAGTAAAATCATTAATTTCAAGTCTATTCTGACTCAGACTCAAGAAATATCCTATACATCCTCCACTTCAGGCAAACCATG
>CAVWPG010000011.1:0-603253 GCA_963756885.1 uncultured Bacteroidales bacterium | reverse complement strand
ATACATCGACCAGATCGCAAGGTTCAAGTACAACACCCTGCATCTCCATCTCACTGACGATAATGGCTGGAGGATCGAAATCAAATCGCTTCCAAGGCTGACTGAAGTCGGAGCCTGGAGAGTTCATCGCGACGGACATTTCGGCGACCGGTCGGATCCTAAACCAGGAGAACCGGCTACCGACGGAGGATTCTATACCCAGGAAGATATGAAGGGAATAATAGAGTATGCCCGGCAGAGATTCATTACAATCATACCCGAGATCGACGTTCCCGGCCACAGCATGGCAGCTGTTGCCTCCTATCCCGAACTGAGCTGTACAAAAATCCTGATACCAAGGTAAACCCGGGCTCACCTTTCTCAGAATGGTATGGCAATGGTACATTTAAAATGCTTGTCGATAATACCCTCAACCCCTCCGATGAAAAGGTCTATGGGTTCCTCGATAAGGTTTTCACCGAGGTCGCCGCCATCTTCCCGTCACAGTACATTCATGTAGGAGGAGATGAGTGCTATAAGGGCTACTGGCAGCAGGATGAAGGGTGCCAGGCCCTGATGAAAAAGCTTGGAATAAGACATGTTGAAGATCTCCAGGGATATTTTATGAACCGCGTGGAGACTATCCTTAAATCCAAGGGAAAAAGGCTGCTCGGATGGGATGAAATACTGGAAGGGGGTATTTCACCCGATGCAACGCTCATGAGCTGGAGGAGCCTTAAGGGAGGCATAGAAGCCTCACAGCTTGGCCATGATGTGATTATGAGCCCTGTACAGTATGCCTATATCGATTACCAGCAGGGCGATCCTACAATAGAACCGCCGCTTTATGCCGGCCTGCGAATGATAAAATGCTATAGCTTTGAACCTGTACCCGAAGGAGCCGTCGCGAGCCATATTCTTGGCGGACAGGGAAATCTATGGACTGAACAGGTCCCCACATTCAGGCATGTAGAATATATGACCTGGCCGCGTGGCTGGGCACTCGCAGAAGTATTCTGGTCTCCGAGGGGATAAGAAGAACTGGCCTGACTTTGTTATGCGTGCGGAAAAGCAATTTGCCCGTGAAGATCTTGCAGGCATCAACCACTCGCTCGCAATATATGATGCAATCGTAAATGTCTCAGGAAAAGATGGCAGGATGACTGTTGAACTCGGCAGTGAAATGCCGGGTCTCGATATCTACTATACCATAGACGATACCATGCCGGACAGCTATTCACCCAAATATTCAAAGCCAATCCTGATCCCTGAAGGTCCCGTAACCCTGCGGGTAATTACATACCGCAACGGAAAACCAATAGGACATCTTATTACACTTAATCCCCAGGAACTTGCAAAACGATAATAATCATGATAAAATGAAAAGAATATCATTTATGCCGTAACATCCCGATCCTGACAGCAATAGTTCTCACTGCCCTTTTACCATGCCACGGATCCTCAGCCCAGGCACAGGGCGGATCGGGACGGATCTCCCTGCCAAATGGATGGAGCCTGACACCCGCCGGCAAATCATTGCCCGTGGGCGATCTGCCCCTGAACATAGCCTTGTCACCTTCGAAAAAGCTGGCAGCGGTTACAAACAACGGGCAGAGCGATCAGTCAATAGAGCTTATCGATCTTGAAAACGATGCTGTCGTTGATTCAGTCCCTGTTGGCAAATCATGGCTGGGCCTTGTATTCTCAAAAAACGGTAAATATTTATATGCATCAGGCGGCAACGACAATATTATTCTCAGATACAAGGTGGCTGACAATCATCTTTCTGTATCGGATACGATAGTTATTGGCAAGCCATGGCCGGAAAGGATCTCGATTGCGGGCATGGCGCTCGATGATGCCAAAAAAAGACTTTTTGTTGTCACAAAAGAGAATAACTCTCTTTATGTCATCGATACCAGGTCGAAGAAGGTAATCTGGAAATATGCCCTGGGAGGTGAAGGCTATACATGCATTCTGTCGCCCGACGGCAAAAGGCTCTATATATCGTGCTGGGGATGCGATAAGGTTATTCTCTTCGACACAAAGGTACTGAAGATCACCGGATCGGTTAATGTGGGCGATAACCCGAACGATATGTGCATTACATCCAATGGCAGACATCTGTTTGTTGCAAATGCAAATGATAATTCAGTTTCCATAATCGACACACGCGACATGCGGGTAATCGAAACCCTCAATGCGGCCCTCTACCCCGATTCAAGAGTAGGCTCCACCACCAACAGTGTTGCCCTCAGCGAGGATGAAAAGACGCTTTATATTGCAAACGCTGACAATAACTCTCTCGCTGTATTCGATGTAACAACCCCCGGATCCTGCAGAAGCAAGGGGTTCATCCCCACGGGCTGGTACCCGACCTGTGTAAGGGTAGCCGGGAACAAGATCCTTGTGGCGAATGGAAAAGGCCTGTCCTCAATGGCGAATCCACACGGGCCCAGCCCAAATAACCCCAGGGATGAAGTAGTGTACCAGGAGGGGGGCAAGAGCTATACTACAAAAGTTCAGTATATCGGTGGTCTTTTCCGGGGAACTCTCAGCATCTTCGATGTTCCGGATGTTGAGAAAATGGCATTGTACTCCCGGGATGTGTATAAGAATTCTCCCTATTCCGTAAAGAACGAGCTTGTATCGGAAGGTGCGGACGGGAACCCGGTCCCCATGAAAGTAGGTGATAAATCTCCAATCAAATATGTTTTCTATCTCATCAAGGAAAACCGCACATACGACCAGGTACTCGGTGATATGCCTGAAGGCAACGGCGATCCGGACCTGGTGCTGTTTGGTGAAAAGGTCACACCGAATCAGCATGCAATAGCAAGGGAATTTGTACTGCTCGATAATTTCTTTGTCGATGGCGAGGTAAGTGCCGACGGACATAACTGGAGCCTGGGGGCATATGCCACCGATTATCTTGAGAAAAACTGGCCAACAAGCTATGGAGGCCGGGGTGGGGATTATCCCGGGGAAGGAGCACGGGAAATTGCAAATAACAAAAACGGTTTCCTGTGGGATAACTGCAAGCGCAGCGGGGTCACATTCAGGTCATACGGAGAGTTTATAGGTGATGAGGGACCAACAATACCTGTACTGAATGATCATTACTGCAGGTATTACACACCCTGGGACCAGACGGTCCGGGATACGGTGCGCTTCGCACAGTGGCGCCGCGATTTTGATTCACTTCTTGCAGCCGGTGCATTGCCGCAGCTAAATACTTTACATGTTATAAATGACCATACGGAGGGGTTAAGCCTGGGAAGACCCACCCCCTTTGTGCATGTTGCCGACAATGATCTGGCGGTCGGAATGTTCGTCGATTACCTGAGCCATAGTCCGGTATGGGACCAAAGCCTTATATTTATTGTTGAGGATGACGCCCAGAACGGGCCCGATCATGTGGATGCACACCGCAGTACCGCTTACATTGCAGGCGGATATGTAAAATCCGGATTTGTTGATCATACGGCTTATACAACTACCTCGCTGCTGCGAACTATCGAGCTTATTCTGGGGCTGCCGCCGATGACCCAGTACGATGCCCCTGCGGTGCCTCTGTGGAGATGCATGAATAATTCCCCCGGGCATAAGCCATTTGAGGCAAAGCCCTGCCAGATCGACCTCGATGAAAAAAACACCACCGCAAGCATCTGGCAGAAGAAAAGCGAGACATTTGATTTTACCCGTGAAGACAGGGTCAATGATGCCGATTTCAATGAGGTTATCTGGAGAGCGGTGAAGGGACTCGATTCACCATGCCCCCCTGCCGTTCATGCGGCTTTTTATATGCCGGTCAACGAAAAGGATAATGATTAATTAATTTTTGCTGGCACGGTCACAAAAGGGCCACGCCATGGCATGGCCCTACATGCCTTGCTGGCGCGGTCCCGATAGCTCCCGATAGCTATCGGGACGGGATGCAATCCGTGCCCCATTATTAAAACGAAAAGCGCGGACTTCAGATCCGCGCTATCATCGCATAAATTCTATTGCAAGCTGAACTCCACCGGCACCTTCATCTGCACATTCACATTCTTGCCATTCTGACTACCCGGCTTCCAGTCGGGCAGACCGCTTACAATCCTTATCGCCTCGGCATCAAGCAGTGGATCCAGGGTTTTGCTTACCCGGGCATTTTTAACTTTTCCGCTGCTCGTGACCGTAAAATCAACCAGTACCTTTCCTGAGATTTTTTTACTGCGGGCTTCGGCAGGATAATTAATATTCCTGTCAATCCAGCTTCGAAGTGCGGCTGATCCTCCGGGGAATGAGGGAAGCTCCTCAACAACAACATATAAATCATCTGCCCCTGGCTGCGGAGTGTCGGGAACAGGAGACGGAGCCTGCATCTTTTCATTTCCTGTACTGCCTGAAGGAGCAGGTGGTGGCGGAGGTGGCGGAGTTGGTGCCGGCATGCCCTGATCCTCATTAAGGTTAATTGTATCCTGCTCCATTTTGATTGTCATTGGAGCAGTGAAAACAGGTTTTACGACCTTCGACTTGTATCCGACAAAGGAGACAGCCAGACTGGCGTCAGCGGGCAGATCCTTCAGGCTGAATTTCCCATCCCGGTCAGTTGTTGTTCCGGTCGTTGTTCCCATCACAATTATATTTGCTCCGGGCAGGGGCTCGCCATCATTCTGTACAATGCTGCCACTGACCTTCTTATCAGTCGACTGGGCTGCAATGCCTCTGGCTGCCTGGCTTTCATCCGGTGCCATGAACCTGTAATCGGGCTTCGCAAAGGCGTAGAAAATGAGCGCAAATACAGGAAGGATCAAAAGAATCTTCATCTTCCTGTAGGGGGAATTAATTATATTTTTCATCATGTTAAATCGTTTCTTGTTGATTGAATAATTGAATGAATTGGCCAGGCTGATGACTCGAGCGCCAACAATCTGGTTTAACAGAGCTGCCCTGTAGATCGCCGGGTCGGATGTCCGCTGCAGCGCCACCTTGTCGGCAATATATTCGTGGTTTTGCCTTACCAGCCGGATGTAAATCCAGATAACAGGGTTGAACCACTGAAGGATACAGAGCACGGAAGCCAGAACCAGATCGAGCCAGTGCTTCTGCCTTATATGAACCAGCTCATGATTCATTATCTCCCTTATTTCAATTTCTGTAACTGAAGGATTGACAAAAACATAGGAGAAAAATGAAAATGCTGAGTCAAATTCGGCAGTCCTGATCAGCTTTACAGGGCCCTCTTCAAGGGATCCTGCCCTTCTGATCACTCTGAATATCGATCTGAACTGATTGGTTATCATGAATAATACTGCCAGAGCTCCCGATCAGCCAGAGATAGATCAGAATGGACCTGAAA
The DNA here is from genome assembly GCA_963756885.1 of uncultured Bacteroidales bacterium. Taxonomy (GTDB): domain Bacteria; phylum Bacteroidota; class Bacteroidia; order Bacteroidales; family VadinHA17; genus LD21. The sequence goes on along the minus strand of CAVWPG010000011.1, from coordinate 597,930 downwards.
TCCGGACCGCTGCTTACAGGAAGACTCCCGGCAGCAGTGGCAACAACATTTTCCGTCTGGGCACCCGCACAACAGGCAGCATAACCCTGTAGGTGAAGTTAATAAAAGGCAAGACCAACGCCGCAAGAATCCCTGAGATCAGAAAAATCCTGTTGTGCTCAAAAAATCTTTCATTCTTCAGGAATAGAAAATAAACAAGTGCAAAACCGCTAAGCCAGCTTACCGACCTGACTAAATACATGGCAAATGTTTCCATCACTTCCGTTTTCTGTTTTTTGATAATTCTTCCCTGGCTTGCTCAAGCAAGTCATCAAGCTCCTTAACTGTCAGATCCTTTTCCCTTGCAAAGAACGATGCCATTGCAGGAAAGGAATTATTGAAATAGTTCTCCAGCAGTCCGAAGAGCTGGCTCCTGGAGTAGTTGCTTTTGGAAACAAGCGGAAAGTAAAGATGAACATTACCATAGGCCTTATGCCCCACATATCCTTTCTTCTCCAGTACCCTCAGAACCGTGGAGACTGTATTCCGGACAGGTTTCGGATCACTGAAACTGTCGCGGATATCCTTTACAAGACCGGTTTCCCTGTCCCATAAGATCTGCATTACCTGTTCTTCTGCCTTAGTTAGTTGCATTTTATTGTGGTCTGTTTTGAAAGCCACCCACCCCTTACCCCTCGCGGGAGGAGATCCTTATGAATGTCTTTCTGATTTTGCCAGTCTACTTTTGTCTTTAAACTTTTGTCTTTTGTCTTTTGTCTTTTGTCTTTTCCTGTCAATCCTTCAATGCAAATATATGACTATTTTTATAGTCATGCAAATATTTTATCGAAAAAATGACTATTTTTTTAGTCATTTTTATATCTGGCTGAAAACATGTTATTTACAAATTATGTTTGGTGTCGATACGGGCACCGATTACATCCCGTCCGATTGCTATCGGGAGCTATCGGGACGGTACCAGCAGTCAGCAGGTATATATTCGGCATTAATCAGCCACGCCATGGCGTGGCCCTCCCTTTATTGGCGATCCATATGTAGCGTCATGCCATGGCATGACATCAGATATTTGCCGGGGCGAATTTGCAATTCGTGCCAATACCAGATACGGGTAAGGGCACCGATCACATCCCGTCCCGATTGCTATCGGGAGAAATCGGGACGGCGCCAGCAGGTAAATGTACAAAGATAAGGAGCACCGGTCATAGCTATAGGTTTAGCACCGATTACTAACTGGTAATACCTTGATATGGTTTTTTTGATTAATTTGCATCAAAAATTTTACCTTAATATTCATATCATGAAAAGAAACATCATTTTATCAGTTGCGGCTGCATTGCTTATTGCCCTTCCATCTATGGGACAGGATCTGAATAAGCTGACTGCAAAGGAAAAGAAGGAGGGCTGGGTACTGCTGTTTGACGGCAAGGATTTCAACGGCTGGCGGCAATGCAATGGAACAGCAATGCCGAAGAACTGGGTAATTGAAGATAACGCCATGAAGGTCGTTGTAGGCCAGGGAAAAAATCCGGGCGAGGGATCTGACGGCGATATATTGTACGATGTAAAGAAATTCAAAAACTTTGAACTGTCAATCGATTGGAAAGCAAGCAAAATGGCTAATTCAGGAATATTCTTCAATGTCAGGGAAGTCCCGGGAAAACCAATCTACTATGCAGCTCCCGAAGTTCAGGTCCTCGACAATGTCGATGCAACCGATAACAAGGTCGCCAGTCACCTTGCAGGCTCGCTGTACGACATGATAGCTGCTGATCCAAAAACTGTCCATCCTGCCGGCCAGTGGAATACAATTGTAATACGGGTCCGGAACGGGAAGGTCACTCATATCCAGAATGGCGTCAAGGTAGTTGAGTATGAGCTCTGGACACCAGCATGGGATGCACTTGTTGCCAACAGCAAATTCAAGACTTTTCCCGGCTTTACAGAAGGTATTGCCAAAGAGGGCTATATCGGACTGCAGGATCACGGGTACCCCGTATGGTTCAGGAATATTAAAATCAAGGAATTATAAAGGTCCCTGTTAAACACGGGATTAGCATTATTCATCAGTATGAGGAATAATTAATGGAAAAGAGTATTAATTCATCTGCACGGCGACACAATCGCCGTGCTTTTTTAAAGTCCGGTTCAATTCTCGGACTGGGAGCTGTAGCAAGCGGAATGCTGGTATCAGAGTCCTGCACATCACAAAATAAACCTTCGGTTTCAGACACTTCGTCACCAGCCGGTTTGCTTGCAGCCTATCTGGAATGTCTTGGCGGTCCTTTTCCTGAAGCCGTTCCACTTAATACAAAACTAAGGGAGACCATCAGAAAAGATGGGTACCGTATTGAGTCACTTGTTTACGATGTTCAGCCGGGCGAAACCATTCCTGCCCTCCTGCTTGTTCCTGACAATGTGACTGCAGATAAACCGGCACCGGGAATTGCAGTATGGCATCAGCACAATGGAGAATACCACCTTGGAAAATCGGAACCCGCGGGGCTGGCAGGCAATCCGATGCATCATACTGCGGTAGCCCTTGTAAAAGAGGGTTATGTGGTCCTTTGTCCCGATTCCCTCTGCTTTGAAGAACGCCAGGATCCGACAGGAATTCTTAAACTCGGTGATTATGAGCGCTTTGAATTCCTGTACCAGGTGGAAAGGGGCCGCAGTCTAGCATGGAAGGACATCCTCGATATGAAACAGTCGATAACCATGCTCTCAGGCCGTCCGGAGGTAAAGCCCGACCTTATAGGTTGTTACGGCCATTCAATGGGCTCTACCCACGCCTGGCTGGTCGGTCCGCTTGAACCCAGGCTGAAATGCGTTATCGGAAATTGCTGTCTTCCTACATATGAAGCGATAGAACAGAATCATCTTCTTCATTGCTTTCCGAATTTTGTGCCCGGATGGTTAAAATACGGAGATACCCCTGAAATAGCATCCCTTATAGCACCCAGGGCACTTCATCTCAATTTCGGGGAGAAAGATTCGGGCAGTCCGATCGATTCGGTAAGAAGGGGGTTGCCCAGGATTGCAGAAGCTTACAGGAAACAAGGGGCCGCTGAAAATTTCACCTGGTTTATCGAGCCCGGAGCTGAACATGTGCTTTCCGACGCAATGTGGCAGCAGGTCAGGGAGGTCTTCGCCAGGCATCTGAAAAAGGCATAAGGAAAAGCCCTCATCAGCAAAAGCTCATGAGGGCCGGCGTGGGTTGTACTGGAGTCGAACCAGTGACCCCTACCCTGTCAAGGTAATGCTCTAAACCAACTGAGCTAACAACCCTTACTGTGGGCAAAAATAATAATTTTATTCTATCATTTGGCTTCATGAAGACAGATTGTTAAATTTCGCATTATTGTTTCATTTTAAACAACTAAACGCCATGGTATCGCACGAAATTGACTATAAGATTTTTGGAGATGACATCCAGTTTGTCGAGATAGAGCTCGATCCGGGAGAGACAGTAATAGCAGAGGCCGGAGCAATGGTCTATATGGAACAGGGCATCGCCTTCGAGGTAAAAATGGGTGACGGCTCGACTCCCAACCAGAGCCTCATGGGCAAGCTCCTCTCTGCCGGCTCGAGGATAATAACAGGAGAATCGCTCTTCCTTACACATTTTACGAACAAGGGCTACGGCAAAAGCAGGGTAGCCTTTGCAGCTCCCTATCCCGGAACCATAATTGCAGTTGACCTGAAGCAGGTGAGGAACAGTCTCATTGTTCAGAAAGATGGCTTCCTGTGTGCAGCTCTGGGAACCAGGCTAACTGTAACCCTCAATCAGAAGATTGGCTCGGGATTACTGGGAGGCGAAGGATTTATTTTGCAGAAGCTGGAGGGTGACGGTAAAGCCTTCGTCCACGCCGGAGGAACCGTTATTGAGCGGCAGCTGAACAATGAAACACTCCGGATCGATACCGGCTGTGTCGTTGCATTTGATCCCTCACTCGATTTCGATATCGAGACTACAGGAAGCCTGAAATCCATGGTCTTCGGTGGTGAAGGGCTTTTCCTGGCAACAATGAGAGGAACAGGAAAAGTGTGGCTGCAGTCTATGCCGATCAGAAAGCTTATCAGAGCTCTTTCTCCCTATGGAACAAATACAAGGAAAGAGGCAGGATCCATACTCGGAAATCTTTTTGAAACCTGAAAAATCCAGTCGGCAGACATTGAGAGGCTGTAATGTATTCTTATTTTACCACTGAGTCACACTGAGTTACACTGAGTAATGCACGGAGTCTGTTTTGTAAAATCACCTGTCTCCGATATTTTACACTATAACTCTGATGCCATCTTTTCAAGATTATACATTTAAATGAATCAGAAATCCAGTCCGTGGAACTCCGTGCCAGCTCAGCGCGACTCTGTTGTTAAAAGGGATCTTATCTGGAATGACTATCTTCGCCAGGCAAATTCTTTCAGAAGCTTGCCTTCATTACAAGGACATATTTTGACGGCGGGGATTTTCTTATCTTTTCCGGGATTGTTATATCGAATCCGTTTGCTGTCTTCTGCCATTTGAGCCTGGTCCCGCTCCCGATCATTTCAACCTTTGAGCCCTCTGGCAGCCTGAATGTTGTCATTGCCACATGCGAGGGTATTGTTTCCTTATCATCAGTCATGCAGTAAATAAATATAGTGTTGTCTCCCTTCCCCGATATGCAGATGTTCCCCTCCTTATAAGGTGCGATCGCCCTGCTTCCGTAGATGGCCTCCCCGTTCACCTTCATCCAGGCCCCGATGTCTGCGAGCAGCTTGTATGCATCGTCGTGCCACTGGCCGAGGGGACCAGGGGCAATATTGAGCAAAAGGTTACCTCCCTTCGATACAATATCGACAAGCATCTGCACCACCTCCCTGCCGCTCATATATTTAGCATCAGGCGACCATGACCAGCCTCCTCCTGCGGTAATGCACGACTCCCACGGATAGGGCAGCGCCTTCTCCGGTACGCGGTTTTCGGGGGTAAGGTAGTTCTGGTTCTTTCCGTAAACAGCCCTGTCGACAACTATCAGTCCGGGCTGGACTTTTCTTGCCTTCTCAACAAGCTCATCCATGCGCAGATCCTGGCTCTGTATCAGGGAAGACCTGTACCCCTCCGACATCAGCAAGCTGTAAACATCTGCACTGGGCATCTTCTGTATTTTATCGATATACTTGTATATCCCCTCCTTTGAGACTTTCTGTACCCATCCTCCGTCAAGCCATAGAATGTCAATCCTGCCGTAGTCTCCGCCCAGAAGCTCCATAATCTGTCCCTGGGTGTACTGCACAAAAGCCTCCCAGCGGTCGGGATACTTCGATATTTCATAATTCACATTCCTGTCTGGAGTTGCAAAATTCCGCCACCAGTAATTATCGGAATGCCAGTCAGGCTTTGAAAAATAGGCCCCGGTCCAGAAGCCTTCGGCCCTGAATGCATCGAATATCTCCCTTGTGATGTTCGCCTTCGGGTTGGTATGAAATGGAGTTTTGTTGCCAGTGATCCTGTAATCGGTCAGTTTCGTGTCGAACATGCAGAACCCGTCATGATGCTTTGTAGTGAAGACTACATACTTCATGCCGGCATCCTTCGCTGCCTTTGCCCACTTTGCCGGATCAAACTGCACAGGATTGAAGGTTTTCTGAAGATCCTCATAATCTTTTTTGTACTGCACATAATCAGGATTGCTTCTCCGGCACCATGGCTCATCCTCGGAACATATCGACCATGATTCGACAACTCCCCACTGGCTGTATGTGCCCCAGTGCATCAGAAGGCCAAATTTAAGATCCTGCCATTTCTCAAGCTTGTCGAGTACAAGCGGATCCGTTTCCGGAACATATCTGTCATCCTCTTCCTGAGCCGAAACAGGGAGGAAGCTTAAAGCAAAAACAAGGACAATGAGAATGTTCAAATAGCTCGTTTTCATAGGTATGGATATTTCTTGTGTTTAACCCGGTATTATGCTTCCTGAAAACCCCGCCGCGGCCTGAAATTACGAGAAGTCAAATCCGGAGATATAGGCAGGGGAATCATAAAAATATTCCTTTTCCCCCTCTGTCAGGTTAATGAATTTGGTATAAACCAGACCGGGCTTTGCATTCAGCATCCTGTTGAGGGCACCCATCCTCACTTTTGTCCTGATCTTGTCGAACAGCCTGCTCCTGTCGTCGAGCCATATCAGTCCCGTATTGAACTTTTCCGTTGCACAGGCTGATTCGAAGAGGTGTGCCAGCAAATCCTCCCTGCCCTCCTCACAATATATAGCATCGAATACAAGGTACCTGAATTCCCCCGGTCTGAAAAGCCTTCGCAGATATGGAGTTTTGGGAAGTACTTTCATCATTACCCAGCCCCAAACGCCTGGAACTGCATATACCTTGAAGCATGTCGGGATTGCCGAGACTCCTGCTATAATCCTGTCGTCTTCCTTCAGCACATAATATTTATCCCCATAAAAGGCATACTCTGTAGTAAAGAAAGAGTAATCCCTGTAAAAAGTCTTCAGCATCTTATCCATCACCGGCTTATCCTCAGCAGCAAGCCTTGAAACGCGACTATCGGCAACCGGCGAAAAGCGGCTGAAGGCTACTGTAAGAAATGACCTGATGTATTCATAGCCTGCCTGGTGTACAAGATTCTTCGACCGCTCATTCATTGACTCCACGAAGGCATACATTACATGCTTTTCCCCTTCAGCTACATTCTTCAGATCAAGAAGATGAGGCTTACTGAATATCTCGAGTGTCTTCTGCTTGAAGCTTTCGTCCCTCTCGGGCCTGATCTTTTCCTTAATCCTTTTCCTCCAGGTTTTGTCTGACTGGTATGTCGACTGGAAAGCCAGGTATCTGAGGTAGGATGTGGGATACCGGAGCTTACCCTGTCCTGACATCCGAAAACAGGATCCAACAGTACCCTTTATCTGGTTTTTCTTGTAGAGCGAAACAAACCTGATCTGATCCTTGTAGGCATCTATCCGTTTTGCAACATCCTGCAGGGAAAATCTCAATCCTCCCTCCGAGCCCTGGACAGCACGGTTCAGGATGTCAATGATCCCCTCATTGGCATGGTCCGAAACCTTTACCTCCAGTCCCTTGTAACTGAAAACACTTTTCTCAAACATTTTCCCCGGCTGTGTCTTTATTTTATTTTGCTGTCAAGGCTGCCAAACACCTTCTGAAGCAAGGGTGTGATCCTGGCAGAAACATTCTTTCTTATATGAAGCTCCTCAATGCTGATTTTCAGGAACATCCCGTCAAGTGCCCTGGCTGTAAGGTAATCATCGAGGTCAGTGGTAACAGGCTTCAGGCTGGCCAGTCTGCCTGGCACCGAATTCGCAAGCGAATTCCATTTACCCGTGAGTGCCGACCATGAATCCCTGGCCGAGAGGGATCCGATTAATTTCTTGCCGGTAGAGGCAGCAATTTTTGGCTTATACAGGGCAAAAAGCTCATTCCGGGTATTTATCCTCAGGTAATGTGTGGCTGCGCTGTCGGATCCGTGAAGAATATTAAAGGCGTCCCTGATAGTCATTTGCTTCACACTGTTCACAAATATCGGAGCCGCTTCGCTTGCGGCGTCCTCTGCAGCCCTGTTGATGCTCAGTATTACATCCTGCACAAGCTTTTCTCCGCCCGGGATCCTCGAGATATTTTCAATAATCATTTTTGCATCCTCCGGAAATAGAATTCTGACAGTTGCATCTCCGTAATACCCGTCTTTGGCGCCAAGTATCCCAGCCGAGTTTTTTGCGCCGGTGGTAAGAGCTTCCTTCAATCCGCTGACGATCTCGTCTTCGGAAAGAGGCACCGGACCTGCACTTTTGAGAACACTCTGCATCTCTGCGCAGGCGCCTGACATTATTATAAGCCAGGTCAGTATAATGTATTTTGGTATCATCTTTACAGATATCATAAAGGAAGTATTATAACTCTCCAGCAGAAAATTCCACCGCAAGATATAAAATAAGTCGCATGCCGCAATGTTGGATAATTAGTATCAGGTGATAGTTTGCAGAAGCGCATCGGATATAAGAAGGTCCTCAGGATTGGTGATCTTGATGTTCTCCCTGTTGCCTTCAATCAGATTTATTTTTTCCCCGATACTTTCCAGGACTGTTGCATCGTCGGAATATTCGGGCCTGTAGTCCTGGAGATACGCTTTTTTAATGAGCTCGGCCCTGAATACCTGCGGAGTCTGTATCTGCTTTACATTCAGCCTGTTCACAGGTCTGTTCTCATCGCCCGATATTATTCGCAACGATTCGACGGGTGAAATTGAGGGGATCGCATTTCCAGTTTTTTCGGCCGTTTCGAAACATCTCCTGATGGTGTCCAGACTAACGAACGGCCTCACCCCGTCATGTATCGCAACAAGGGAGGGTATTTCAACAAATTTCAGCCCGTTCTTTACGGAATTGAACCTTGAGGTACCTCCTTTTACTATTGTCTGAGGTATTGTGAATGAATATTTTTTCTGAAGTCCGATCCAGTGAAGCAACTGGTTTTCGGGAAGGACGGTTATAATTTCAACAGACTGATCGAAGGCCCTGAATCGTTCAATTGTATGCATCAGAACAGGTCTGCCTGCAAGCTCGAGAAATTGCTTCGGCATGCCGGCTCCCATCCTTTTTCCGCTGCCGCCTGCTACAATTATTACATATAATTGCATATGTGAGTAGCTATTCTTTTGTGTAAAGAAACCTCTTTATGCTTCTCTTCGGTGTCTTTACAAACTCCTCGGGATGTATCCTGAACCTACTTACACTCATAAAATCGGGCAGCCTCTCATTAACCTCCTTCCTTGCCTGGTCAAGAATAGCGACAAGCTGCTCCTCCGAAATATTATCTCTCTTCATCATTTCGTAATCAGGAAAAATTAGCCCGATCAGCTTGTTCTTCTCTGATATAACAAGTGACTCCGTTATATAGTTCTTGTTATTTATTACCGATTCTATCTCCTCGGGATAGATATTTTCGCCTGAAGGCCCGAGTATCATGCTTTTACTGCGCCCCTTTATAAAAATATTTCCCTCCCTGTCAATCACGCCGAGGTCGCCTGTATGCATCCATCCTTCGCTGTCTATCATAGCGGCTGTAGCCTTTTCATTCTTGTAATAACCTGTCATCACATTTTCGCCCCTCAGAATTATTTCACCAACAATCTTTTCAGGGTCAGGTGAATCTATTGTAACCTCAAGTGTATCCACTGCCCTTCCGGAGGCTCCGGGCTTGGTTGTATCCCATGAGGCATAGCTGATAAGAGGTCCGCACTCTGTCATCCCATAACCCACAGTGAACCTGAACCCGATCTTTTTGAAGAATTCCTCAGCATCTGCATTGAAGGCGGCACCACCTATTACAATTTCATGGAATTTCCCCCCGAATGTGTCGGTAAGTTTTTCCCTGATCTTCCTGTACAGGATCCTGTTTATCCCGGGTATGGCAAGAAGTATCTTCATACTCGGCTTGCTGATGACAGGCAGAAGCTGTTTTTTGAAAATTTTCTCTATCACAAGAGGAACCGAGAGTATAAGCCTTGGCTTTATTTCATTGAATGCCTGGATAAGGATCTGTGGCGAAGGGGTTTTTGTGAGTATTGTGATATGGCATCCGAATGTAAACGGAAAAAGGAACTCGAATGCACATCCGTATGTATGCGCAAGCGGGAGGAAAGAAACAAGCGGATCTCCCGGCCGGAGTGGCATGTGATTCTGTGCAAAGCTGCACATTGCAGGCAAGGCTGTTGTGCGTTATCATTACCCCCTTTGAAAAACCTGTTGTCCCTGAAGTATAGCTGATTACAGCCAGAGCGTCGTTCGTTACAGCTGAGAATTTTACATCCTCCCGGCTGAGTGATGGATAGCTTTTTGAATACGCCTCTTCGAGATGCTCAAAGCTCTCTCCGAAGAGGGGGCTTACCGGGGAGATCATTCCAAAGCTGTCGAGAGAAATAACCCCTGTTATCTCAGCCATCTTTGACAGCTCAAGGCTCTCAAAGATCTTGTCATCGACAAACAGAATCCTTGAATCCGAATGGTTTATAATGTTTATCAGATCTTCCGGCTTGAAATCGGGAAGCACCGGAACAATAACCGCCCCGTATGTAACAGTCGCGAGATAGGTAATGCACCAGTTGGCGGAATTCCTTCCCACGAGGGCAATCTTATCTCCTTCCTTCAGGCCCGATTCCCTGAAAAGAATATGAAGCTTCAGGATCTTTCCGGCAATATCCTTGTAAGTGTATTCCTTTTCCCTGTAATTTGACAAAGCATCAATTTCCCAATTCTGCCTGATGCTTTGCTCGATAAACCCTATAAGCCTTTCACTGATCATAGTCTGGAGTTTTAATCAAATAAAGTACATCAGAAGAATTGACAGAATGGAAAGTACATTTACAACAGTGAAAAAATAGTTATACCCTTCTCTCTTCTTGCTGAACTGTCCGAGCTTCCTGGCGAAGATTCCAACCGTAGGGGCAAAGAGCACAACAAGAAAAGCAAAAAACTCCACATTTGGAAAGACCTTCTCAAGTCCACCGTTAACCAGGGCTGAGAGATACACAACAATAAGCAAAATCAGCAGGTAAAGAAGATAACTGCCTTTCAGCAGCAGCGTGGAGAGCATCCTTCTCTTATGAAGCTGATGTGGTTTCAGGTAGGCATAGGCCAGTGAAAATACTATTATGATAAAGACTATACCGAGAATGTGATTCAATACCGCGTTGAAATTGGCCATATCCGGGGGAAATATTACATATCAGGACTCTTTTATTGACCATATCAGTGAACTGGCACCAAGCACTGCTGCATTCTGGGTACTTAATTCGGATGCAAGCAGCTTGACCTTGTCCTTGTAGATGCTCAGCAGGTTCTCCTCCATGTATTCCTTTGCAGGCTCGAATATAAGATCCTTGGCAAGTGCCAGGCCACCGAAAAGGAAAATAGCCTCGGGATTGGTATGGGCCACAACATCGGCAAGCTTGAAACCCAGCATTCTCCCTGTATGGGTAAATGCCCTTTTTGCAATGTAGTCGCCGCGGACGGCTGCGTCATGGATAATTTTTGCATCCAGTTCATCGAAGCTGTATCTCCTGAGCTCGCTTGGCTCATTGCTGTCAGCCATTATTTTTAGCAGCGAGCGCTTTAGTCCCGTAGCAGAAACATAAGTCTCCAGGCATCCTTTTCTTCCGCATCCGCAGTCACGGTTCGATGGTCCCGGACGAATTGCAGTATGACCTATTTCGCCTGCGAATCCGTCATGACCGTATACAAGTTTCCCGTCGATTACAAAGCCGCTCCCCAGACCTGTGCCCAGGGTTATCACGACAAAGTTTTTCATCTCCCTTGCCCCTCCGTAGACCATCTCACCAACTGCTGCAGCATTTGCATCATTGGTCACGATAACAGGCAGATCAGTATGTCTGTTGAAAATATCTGCAAGCGGGACAATTCCCTTCCAGGGGAGACCTGCTGCATGCTCTATTGTACCCTTATTTATATTTCCCATAGGCGCTCCTATGCCAAAACCCACAACCTTTATCCCGTTGCCGATCTTCTGCCCGGTAACCTGGATCTTCTCGTACAGTGCGGCAACGAATACCTCTATCTCCTCGTACTGTGAAGTCTTAAGAGTGTCCTCACCCAGAATATTGCCCTGCCTGTCGACAAAACCGAATGCGGTATTTGTTCCTCCGAGATCAATACCAACTGCTACATCTTTCTTTGCCATAATTCAGAAAAATTATATTTAGTATACGTAAATATACATCTATAAATATAAAGTTATTCCAAATACAAAAAATCCTTTTATCCCTGAGGTCAAATGAAATAAAAAGAGAGTCTTTCTCAAACGTCAAAAACAATTACCGCAAATGGGGGTGATGAAAAAGTTAAAAAAACTTTTTCAACAGCCCCTGAGACAGACTTTTGAGACTGCCTCCTTTTTATTGATATACACCTGAAACGATCCGTTTGAATCCAGCCCGGACCTATTCAGCAAGATACTCGTTACCTACCTTCCGCGCCCTTTCAGGCTTATCGAGATCGATGCCCAGTGATATACCGGTTTCGACAAGGATATTCCATCCTGCAGTCAGCTGCACGTATTCGGCATACTCGCCTCCGTCAGGGATAATAATTGTCGGGAACATTGTCTTTTTGGTGGAAACGGCGATTATATTCATCCCTACACCCTTCACAAGACATTCATTGAACTTTTCCTCCTCTTCGCCAAAAGGTTCGATCCATATCAGAACCTCATTCTTGTCCATCACCTCCTCAATTCCGTGAACGGCGAACGTTCCCTCAAGATAGTCCGATTTTTTTCGTGTAATCTCATTTGTTTTAAGTGCCAGCTCTTCAGCCACGCCATTGTTCCTGCCTGCAAAATAAATCTTGCTGGCTTTGCTGATTATTCCAGTAATGGCGCTGTCTATACTGAGGGTAAGCGCCTCTTCCGTTTTTGCTGCCAGGGCTGCAAGGCCCTCCATTTTAACTCTATGAAGCTTCCTCAGGAGAGCATCGTAAAAAAGACCCTGCTCCACAACCGATTTCGTAGCAGCCACAGCATCTTCCTTCCCGCATTTCAGAATGTGGGTGGCATCAGCAATCTCCTCAAGCTTTGTGGATGGATTTGCCGTAAGTCCGAAAACCGCTCCGTGATTTTTTTTCTTCAGGGCTGCGGCAAGGCGGATAACCTCCTTCGTCTGTCCCGAATTTGAGGCTGCAAACACCGCGAAATCGCTGAGATTATACTCCCCTGCCTGAGTGCTGCCTTCTGTTGTCAGAGGTTTGGAGAAATCCCATTTAAGGGATGCGCAAATAGACCTCTTTGCAGGAAAGATCCTGCTGCTTCCCTCGCCTGTAAGGAATAATCCCCTACGGCTGTTTACGGCATCGGCAAACCTGGAAACGACTCCCGGATCAAAATCCTTTATAATGCCCGGGGTTTCCATCATTTCCCTTACAAGGGCATACCTGTTATACTTTACCTCTTTTAAATTCATAGCTATTATATTTTATTTATAAGAAATTCTGAAAGATCATTCTGAACCTGCTGGTCTCTCTGGAATCCTCCTCCCAGATGCTGCCAGTATACCTCAGCATATTCAACTCCTGCCATCTTGCCATAATTCCTGTTCCCTTCAAGCACAAAACCGAAGAAATCATCCATCTTATGCATATGCTTCATCAGATCTATCTGTGAGATATGATATCCAAGCATCTTCTTTTTTGTTTCGATAACCGATGTTACATCCACATAAAAATGAGGAGCAGGGATCTGGGATCCCAGCGGATCCGAAAGAGTAAAGGGCGAGGAATGATAAAGAAGCGGAGTTATCGCCACAGGCTTTTCCTTTACAGGTACGGTGCCGAGAGAGCAAACCATGGCAGCCGCCTCGACAATGTTGCATGTTGTGCGGTGATCCGAATGATAATCGTAGGGCAGGTGGGTGAAGACGATTCCCGCATTCACCTGCCTGATAAGAGATATTACTTTCAGCCTCATCTCCTTTGTGTCATAAAGGAAGCCGTCGACACCGCCAAGGGTGTAATATTCGGCATCGAGCACTGCTGCAGCCTTTTTGGCCTCTTCAAAACGAACACGGGCAGTCTCCTCCATATTCATGTTGCATCCTCCGAGATCTCCCCCGGTCATTGTTGCTATCACTATTTTATAACCCCTGTCCTTGAGAAGCTTAAGGACACCTGCGTTCCATGCCTCTGCATCGTCGGGATGGGCATTGATGGAGAGCACTACTTTATTAAATACCTTTGACATTCTAATAGTTTTAAATTATTTGGCAAAAATTTTCTCGAGTTTTACAAATTCCGGAAGGTCACCGGCCAGCGGACTCATATATTCAAAAAACTTTGGAGAAACATGGTTTCCCTCGGCGTTGAAATATTCTCGCGGCATTGGCTTGGCCGATACCGCTACCTCCCTCAGCGGCACTTTTCCAAATTCTATCTTGTATGGAGTATTCGAGATCCGCATGATGCTTACCATCACGCCCGATTCCTCTGCAGCGGCCAGCCTTACTGCCTCAATGCCGCACTGGTATGCTTCGTTCAGATCCACTTCGGATGCCCTTACAAAATCGCTCATAATCAGCGATTCCGTGATCTGAAATTCTCCCCTGTAACCAAATTCATCGCTGATCATCCTGTGAAGGCTTGTGGCTACGCTTGCCCCTCCCATAGCACCGAACTCGGTATTGTTGAACTTATCCTTTGTAGTGGAAGCACTTACAGGAGAGCCATCGGCAAACTTAAGGCCCTCGCCGCAGACAATTGAAACCCAGCCATTGCTCTTTATGCAGTTGTCTGCATCCCTGAGGAATTTTTCCCGGCTGAAATCAAATTCGGGGGTGTATATCAGATGGGGAGCATCATCTTCATCCCTCTTTGCCAGTGCTGTTGCTGCAGCAAGCCAGCCTGCATCACGGCCTATGGTCTGATAGATCACGAATTTGTCGACTTTCTGCATGTCGCGGGCCAGAACCCCTGCCTGCATCACATTCAGTATATTTGACCTTGCTGCAGATGCAAAACCAGGAGTATGGTCAGTTCCGAAAAGATCGTTGTCGACAGTTTTCGGGATTCCGATACCCCTCAGATCATACTTCTCGCCCCTGCAATATTCCTCGACGCGATGGATGGTATCCATTGTGTCGTTGCCACCTATGAGGAAAAAATATCTGATATTGAATTTCTTCAGAACGCTCAGGATGACGGGAAGGTCATTCTCCTGCACTTTATGGCGCGATGATCCCAATGCCGACGAAGGAGTATGGCGCAACCCTTCCAGTATTCTTCTGGGCTGCCTTCCCAGATCATACAGCCATTCCTGCATAAAGCCCTCAATACCAAAATTCATCCCGTAGACATTGTCGATAAAGGATGACGGGAGTAGCCGCTTCAATTACTCCGGCAAGGCTCGAATTTATAACTGATGTCGGCCCGCCGGACTGTCCGATTAGTGCATTTCCTTTTAACATTTCAATCTCTTTTATGCTGTGTTGATTAAGTTATTTTCATCTTTCTGCCTTATGACCCGCTTTCTGCACTGCTGAACAAGGCTTGAAATCAGTCTTATCCAGGGTTTAAAAGCTATCCGTCACAAAGGCCGGAGGTTAATATTTTTACTTCGGAACTTAAAGAACCAAATTTACAATAAATTTTCATTCAATGCCCTTGTCTGACTATTTCTTCATTTCATTCCATGCAAGAGCGGCTGATCCGAGAACAGC
Organism: uncultured Bacteroidales bacterium; assembly: GCA_963756885.1. Classification (GTDB taxonomy): domain Bacteria; phylum Bacteroidota; class Bacteroidia; order Bacteroidales; family VadinHA17; genus LD21. Next base: position 582,692 of record CAVWPG010000011.1, on the reverse strand, counting down.
TGCATTCGACTCGGAAATACCTGAAGGCAATATCTTTACACTTCCCCTGAAAATTGGCATCAGGTGCTCATCAACATATTTCCGGACCGGAGCAAGAAGCAGCTCTCCGGCCTTCACCAGTCCGCCGAAGAGAAAAACAGCCTCGGGACTTGAAAATGTTACGGCATTAATAATCCCCAGGCCGAGCATTTCAGCTGTATAATTAACGGCTTCGAGGGCAATACTGTCGCCATTCTCTGCCTCCTCTACAACTTTTTTCGATGTGATCCCGGAAGGGGCAATATCTCTCAATGTACTGTCTGTCTTCTTTTCACTCAGGAGGTTCAGAACGGTCCGTACAAGTCCGGTGGCAGAAGCATAAGTCTCGTAGCAGCCCCTGCGGCCACACCCGCATTCACGTCCGCCAGGTACAATAATTGTATGTCCAAGCTCCCCGGCAAAACCTGTATGGCCGTAAACGACCTCCCCGTTTACCACAATTCCGCTGCCCAGACCCGTACCGAGTGTAAGAACGATGAAGTCCCTCATACCCCTGGCACCGCCGAAGATCATTTCTCCCATTGCCGCAGCATTGGCATCGTTTGTGACACTCACCGGAACATTTGCTTTTTCCTTCAGGTAGTCTCCCAGCGGAACTATCCCTTTCCATACCAGGTTTGGGGCCAGCTCAATAGTCCCCTTATGGTAGTTGGCATTCGGTGCACCTACGCCGATGCCAACCAGCCTGTGGCCCGGATTAGCCTCAAGCATCCTGCTGATGGCTGCATCCTGTGCAGAAATGTAATCCCTGATGTCAGGATATTCTACAGTTTTCAGCCTGTCACCGGCAACTACGTTGCCAGACTTGTCTACCAGACCATAGAGTATATTTGTTCCGCCAATATCGATACCTGCTACAACATCTTTCATATGCATATAAATTTAATATCCCGGTTGTATTATTAATGAATTCATCTGTCACTTACGGGCTGTCCTCTTTTCCTTAAGCTTTTGCTCCTTTACATTCTCCTTGCCTACATCCCACTCCTGTTCCATCTCAATTACCCATCCCGCCTTAAGGTTCAGTTCACGGGGATAATAGGAGACCGGCTCTGGCTCCCTCCCCTTGCTGAAATCACCGGTAGTCCACTTTCCGTCACCGTCGAGATCATATATAACCTTTATCCTGTAGGTGCCCGGGTCCAGAAGGCTGAACACTACCTTCCCGTCGTGCTTCAGGATCGTCTGGTCCACAATTTTTTCTGTATTGTTCAGCAGCTGAATTATGCAGCTGGAAGGACAATTGGTTACCGACATTGATAAGCTTGCTGAAGGAATCCGTCTTCTTCACCGTAAAGTTAAAGCCTGTCGAATCGGAGTTTTCGTTATAAATATCGCCAAAGGAGGCTGAATCGGCTGAGAGAACATATTTTTTATCCTCTGCCAGCTCTGTCTGAAACAGGTACCTGCATGAGTTGGCGCTGTCCCTGATAAGCTTATAGGGAACTCCCGGCCTCAGCGAATCTGAGATCTGAATGAACTTTATCCTGGAGGTATCGGGTTCCCTGAACGGAGTTTTGGAAGTAAAGAAGATCTTCTGGCCCGGCTTGAGTGATCCGCCCTTTATATTGCACTCAATTGAAAAGGTACTTTTTTTGATCCTCGTGCCCCTGGTCGGACGGGGTGCGAGAAACCGCATCGGCACCGTATCTTCCTTATATACAAGATTCCCCAGGGTATCCGTAAAGGGAAAATCAACAATGGTCTGGAGCTGGTTCCCTGAATACAGTGTGCTGTCGGTGAGCCAGACCTTTATTGTATCCTTCTCCCTGTTCTTCTCGATAAAGTAACCTTTATTGTTGCTGTCAGGTATCCTGAATCTGAAATCCATTGAATCAGGAGGCAGGGAAAGGGTATAAATAAGCTCGTATTTAAGCGGCCTTCCCGATGATGTCATATAATGGAGCTTCTTTTCGGCTTCAAAGAGCATGAGAGGAAATTCCCCGATGGGCACAATCGTATCCTGAACCGCATTCTCCTTTTTGTTTTTAAGATCCTTTCCCTTGGGAAGTACCTTTATTTTGGGCATAGTATCGGCTACGGGAGGGATATAATTCTTTTCAGGGCTTATTTCAACGGGAGTAGTCATAAAGGCAAATTCCTCATCAGGGAGGTTATAGTTCTTGCTGTTGTCCCCGTCCTTCAAGGCATATAACCTGTAGGTCCCTGCCTTCACATTATTGATCCTGAAATATCCCTTAAGATCAACTCTTGAAATATAATCGGGGAGATGCTTCACAACAAACGAATCGGCCAGCTCCCTGTAAAGCAGTACCATAGTCTTCTCCGGGGTCTCCAGATCGAAAGCATTGTAAACATTTCCCGTAACGGAAAGCGAATCGAGTACCGGACCCGTGGAAAGAACAAACTGATAATCCTCGATCGTGTTGCCCTCGTTAAGGTCCCTTATGGCATCCTGAAAATAGAAAGTGTAGGTCGTACTATCCTTCAGCGCTTCCCCGAATTCAGTTATCACATTTTTCCCCCTTATAAATACCCTTGGCTTTTTTTTCATGGGAGGTGAGACCATAAATTTATCAGTGATACTGTTAAGGGTGACATATTCATCGAAGGTTATAATGATGCTTTTGCCCTTGAAGTTTTTTGCACCGACTGCGGGCATTGTTTCCAGGACCACAGGAGGGGTCCTGTCTCTCGGACCACCGGAAGGATTGCTGATTTTTGCACAGCCCGAAAGAACAAGGAATGCTGAAATAACTATGCAACGTCCTACTCTGCTTCTTTTCATACAATGATCCTTCGGTTAAAGAAATACAAACTTACATCATTTTTTAAAGAATCATTTCCATCATGAATCAAAAAACCCTGCCTCGAACGCCGGATTTAAATTTATAATAATTTTATTTTCTACCTTTGGCCTGAATGTAAATCCGACTCGTATGCATTTACTCATTATTCCCTGGGACGTAAATCCAGAAATTTTCCGGATAGGCTCTTTCGCTGTCAGATGGTATGGCCTGTTATTCGCCTCTTCTTTTCTTTTCGGATATATCATAATGAACAGGATCTTCAGGAATGAGAACCTGGGTGAGGCCGTCCTCGACCGCCTTACAATTTATATGGCAATAGGTGTGGTTGCAGGAGCGCGACTGGGGCACTGCCTGTTTTATGAGCCTTCATACTATCTTGCTCATCCGCTTGAAATACTGATGATCTGGCACGGAGGACTCGCGAGCCATGGCGCAGCAATAGGAATCCTTATTGCAATATGGCTCTTCGCCAGAAAGGAGAAAAAGGATTATATCTGGGCGCTCGACCGGATTGCAATCGTTGTTGCCCTGTCGGGGTTCTTTATCAGGATGGGAAACCTTATGAATTCCGAAATCTATGGCGTGGAAACAACTTTGCCCTGGGGATTCGTATTCCTGAGAAACCATGAAGTTGCACCCAAGCACCCTACCCAGATCTATGAGGCACTTGCATATCTGGCAATCTTCTTCCTGCTTTACAGGCTCTACTGGTCAAAAAAGGGAGAACACATCCAGGGTCTGCTGATAAGCCTCCTATGTATCCTTGTCTTTACCGCAAGGTTCTTTATCGAATTTGTAAAGGAAGACCAGGTAGCCTTTGAGGCATCGATGAAAATAAATATGGGGCAGCTGCTCAGTATCCCCTTTATCCTTATGGGAATCATTGGATTGTACCTTAGCTTAAAGAAGAAAAAACGGGCAGTGATAAAAAGATAGGGGCTATTTCCTGACTATTCCGTGGAACAGGATATCCAGGATGGCATTCAGGCGGCTTTCAATATCTACCTCCCTCTTTTTCCAGAAAAGAGGAACCTCGAGACCTTTCAGGGCCGTTTGCACTGCAAGGGCAGTATATTCGCTGTTATCGACATTGAAAACCTTTTTCCTGGCACCGTCATAAAGTATGAGCCTCAGTATTGCAAGCTCCTCCCTGTCGTATTTTGCACGGATGTGCTCGATAAAATCAAAATGATCGAGATTCTTGTCAAAGATTGCATTGTAATAGTTGGCCAGCTTTTCGAACGATTTCATCCGCACAAAAACATAATTTTTCATTTTATCAGTGGGCGAATCGACAGATTTTATAGCAGTAGTAAGCTCATTTCTAAGGACATTTGCCTCCCATAGCACAACAGCTTCAAAGATCTCCTCCTTGCTTTCGAAATAGTAATAAATGGAACTCTTTCCCATTTTCAGAGCCTTCGCTATTTCATCCATTGTGGTTTTTTTAAAACCGTAACGGCTGAAAATCTTGCCTGCCGAAATGATTATTTTCTTTCTAAATTCCTCTTTATTAATCATATAGGTATTCATGATGTTTGATTACAAAGATAAGAATTTAATTTATCCGATCCATCTTTTTCGAATGATCCGGTCGACAATTCAAAAATGGAGCAAGTGGAAGTGGCCGGAGAACCATCTTTTCCCCGCTTACTCCTTAAGCCATTTTTCAAGCCACCTGATTGCATCATCCTGCATTTCAACATTTAAAGAATGGGGAACATCGTACCACTTTGTCAGCAGATGATCGGGGGCTCCCGCCTTCTTATAAATTTCGCCCAGCTTGCCTGCTGCAGCCTCCATAGCCTCTTTTGTATAGAGCATATCCCTCCCGCAGTCGATAATCATCAGGGGCTTTGGAACACCCAGGGATATAACATCCGGCAGATCGAGGTACTCCAGCTGCCCGGGGATATAGATCATCCAGGTGTGGTGCCTGTAGTGATTATCGGTCTGCATGCCGTAAGATGTCATCCATCCTGCATCCACAGCTGCCCTGATTCTGGGATCCAGGCCAAAGAGATGTGCACTGCGGAAGCCGCCTATTGACAAACCCATGCACCCTATGCGTCCTGGATCCACTTCAGCCCTTGTAAGTAAATAGTCGACGGCCACCCTGTCGCCATGAAACATTACGCCGGGCCAGGTGGTACCTGATCCGAATAGATATCGTGCCATAATCTCTTCATACCTGTTACAGAAACTGTTATAACCCTCAATAGCTTCGTTCTCATCCTTTGACTTCATCCCTGGAAAGTCATCCATCAGATAACCGGCCATGCGGTCAGTATCGGGCTTTTGCGATCCGAAATAAAACGCATCGGGACACAGCACAACGAAACCGTGCCGCGCCAGCTCATCAGCATATGTCCGTGCCTCCATAAGCCTTATCGATAAAATCTTTAAGGATCTGCGGAGGATTTTCGGTCGCGACAATCTTTTCCTTGCCAAAGTAGTAAAAGCCACCGTGATCGTGCAGGGCAATTACGGCAGGAGCAGGCTTCTTCAGGCCGTCGGGAATGAGCAGATAGGCTTCAGTCCTGCGATAGGCGGTCAGCGAATAGGACACCTTGTAGCGGGTATATCCATCCTTTTTTGTTTCCTCAAGGACAGTTGGATTCAAGGGGCAGGGGGAAGGTGTGTATCTCAGAAGCTCCAGCATCTTTGCCCTTCCAAGCGTACGCCACTGCTCAAGCTCGGGCCAGTCTTTTGCGAGATAAGACAATTCCTTTGGTGCAGCATTGGCATATTCCTGAAATTCAGGATAGAACTGCCCCATATCTTCAGGCTTTGCCTGGGCTTTAAGATTACAGGCCGGCTGGATCAGCACGAGCAGGAAAATAAGGGCAAGAGTTTTCATAGGTTCAGGGCAATTGCAAGGTGAGTAAAGGGCTAACGTCCATAAGTGCGATATCAAAAACTAAAATACAAATTAAATTCAATCTCTGTTATATATTCTGATTAAGGTTAACGTTTAAGAGGGTGTGGAATTGCTATTTGGCTGAAATCAAATAAAATCATATCAGTCATATGAATGATAAAATTCTTAATTTTATATTGAATGAAATAAACACAGAAGGGGAAACATGAGGGTCGGGAATAAAAATTTTCAGACTATCTGGATCGAGGACTCTGATCTTTCGGTTGTAAAAGTGATCGATCAGCAGAAGCTTCCATTCTTCTTTGAGATCAAAGAGCTGCGATCGGTTGATGATGTCTTTGAGGCAATAGGGAACATGACCGTCAGAGGGGCACCGCTGATCGGAGCTGCAGGGGCATTCGGGCTCTATCTTGCAACACTTGAGATCAACTCTCAGACAAGCATAAGGGATCATCTTTCAAACGCTGCAAGATATCTGATCTCATGCCGTCCGACAGCAGTGAATCTTTCCTGGGCGGTAAACCATGTCCTGGAAAAGCTTCATGATGATTTCCCTTTGGAAGCTCTACGGCAAACTGCGCTCAAGGCGGCAATTGAAATATGCGAGACAGACAAGGAATACTGCAGGCAGATCGGGAAGCACGGATTGAAGATGATCGAGTCATTAAGCAAAAAAAAGAAAGGAGAACCGCTTAATATCCTTACTCACTGCAATGCAGGGTGGCTGGCCACAATTGATTACGGGACCGTAACGGCTCCGATCTATATGGCTCATGACAAAGGGATCCCCCTGCATATCTGGGTCGATGAGACAAGACCCAGGAACCAGGGAGCGAAGCTTACAGCCTGGGAGCTTGAGCAGGAAGGTGTACCTCATACCCTGATTGCAGATAACACCGGAGGGCACCTGATGCAACAAAAGATGGTTGACATTGTTTTTACAGGAAGCGATCGTACAACAAGTGCCGGAGATGTAGCCAACAAAATCGGGACTTATCTGAAAGCACTTGCAGCAAACGATAATAATGTGCCTTTCTATGCATTGCTTCCCTTCAACATCAATCGATTTTGGCATTAAAGACGGAGGAAAGGAGATAGAAATTGAGGAAAGAGATCCGGAAGAGGTTACGAACATCTCGGGACTGGCTGACGGAAAAATTCAATCGGTGCGGATTTGTCCTGAAAAAACGGTCGCCGCAAATTACGGATTTGATATTACCCCTGCGAGGCTCGTTACCGGTCTGATCACCGAGAGAGGCATATGCAGGGCAACGGAGAAGGATATAAAGGAAATGTTTTCAGATAAATTCATGTAATATGCAAGGGGTAGTTAAATTCAATTGCCACTGGAACCAGACTGGTCCGGTAATATCTGATGAACAGTACGAAATAATCAACTACTGGAGGGAGATCCTGTATAACATGGATCTGATTGGAGCCTATGAAAATGGAGTCGGCTTCGGGAACATAAGCATGAGAATAGCGGGGGGCAATCAGTTTGTAATAACAGGTTCCGCTACCGGGGAGATCCCTGATCTTGAACCGGGCCACTATGTTAAGGTCAACTCCTTCAATATTGACGATAATGCCGTACAGTGCATCGGTCCGCTGAAAGCATCATCCGAATCGCTCACGCATGCGGCAATCTACCTGGCCGATCCGGGCGCCAATGCAGTAATACATGTTCACAGCATCGAGCTCTGGAATGAGCTTATTTACAAGGTGCCAACGACCAATCCATCGATGGATTACGGCACACCCGGACTTGCAAAGGATATTTTCAGGCTTTTCGAGGATTCGGATGTAATAGAGAAGAGGATCATAATAATGTCGGGCGACAGGGCCGGGATCCTTACTTTCGGCAACGATATGGATGAGGCGGTGAATGTATCTTATGGAATATCTCAGGAAGCAATGATGGTAAAGATAGGCATTATAGGCGGTTCGGGCCTGGAGGATCCGGATTTGCTCAAATCGGCGCAGGAGTATAATTTTGACACACCATATGGCAGCACATCCTCCCCCATGCTGAGCGGATCCCTGAATGGAACTGATGTAGTGCTGCTCTCAAGACATGGGCGCAGTCATACGATCCCACCCTCGAAGGTAAACAACCGTGCCAACATATATGCAATGAAGGAAGCCGGATGCACCCACCTTATAACCACTACTGCATGCGGAAGCCTGAGGGAGGAGATAGGGAGGGGCGACCTGGTGATTCCCGATCAGTTCATCGATTTCACCAGGCACAGGGATATCACATTCTTCGAGGAGTTCGAGCCGGGGAAGATGAGTCATACACCGATGGCCGATCCCTTCGACAGGGGGCTCCGGGAGACAGATAATATCTGCAGCAGGAAAGGATCGGGGTGAAGGTGCACAAGGAGGGAACGATGATAACTATCGAAGGTCCCAGGTTTTCCACCAGGGCAGAGTCGAGGATGTTCAGGCTCTGGGGAGCGGATGTGATCAATATGTCGGTGGCTCCGGAGGTTACTCTTGCCAATGAGCTTGGGATGCCTTATGCGGCTATCGCTATGAGCACCGATTATGATTGCTGGAAGGATGATGAGGTACCTGTGTCATGGGAAGAGGTGATATCTGTCTTCAACAGCAATGTGAGCAAGGTGCTCACTTTACTGAAGGAAGCCATCCCAATGATAAAATAGGCAGAAAAATCGGGCCGGAAATTTACCTGTATTTCATAAAAATTTCATGTCATGCGTTACATACAATATGTAACATATATTATGAAAAAGAGGTCAGTTAATTCTTTTCATTATACTCTTGCGAAATTTCCTGAATATTGCTATTATTGCAGTCCGTTTTTACGGTCGGGGCCCATAGCTCAGATGGTTAGCAGCACCTGACTCATAATCAGGGGGTCGCTGGTTCGATCCCAGCTGGGCCCACCTTCGCCCTCCGAAGCTTTAGCGTAGGAGGGCTTTTGCTTTATAAGATACTTAGCTGTCGCTAAATCTTCTTCGGGCTTCGGTGGGCGCAGCCCACTGAAGCCTGAAGTAAAAAACCACCTATATTTTCGTCTCTGAATAATTTTTTTTATTTTTGATTATATGTTTCATTAGTTACTCTGCCAAGATACCTTATGAAGCTTCTGTCATCGCTGTAACTATGTGGTTTGTATATATTTTAAAGTGTGCTGATAATTCTTATTATACAGGCTGTACATCCGATCTGGATGATCGGCTAAATCGTCATTTCAAAAGAGAGAATACATATACAAAAGACAGGTTGCCAGTTACACTTATCTACTATTCTGCTTTCCATGATAAATACAAAGCCTATGAATTCGAGAGATACCTAAAATCAGGATCGGGTAAAGCATTTGCCAGGAAAAGATTCTTGTAAATTTTACTATCTGATTTTCTAATACGCCAGGTTTACGCCAGGTTTTGGACGAAAAATGGAAGATTTTGACCGAAAGATTATTAGATGCTAAGGTGGACAAAACGGATCGCCAGACCAGCTGTCACCGGTTCTGGCTGACCACTTTATCCTATTATCAACCAATTAAATAAGATGGTTTGGCAGTGCCGGAGAAGGCTGGTCAATCCCGGCGTTTTTTCCAGTATTAACCCAATGTTAACACAAACCGGCAGTTACTTGCGGTATTTTTGCCATATGAAGATATTCGTAATCATTACCAAGTTGTTATATGCCAAATGAAGTTAAAGGATTATTTAACCAATAGCTTTCGCGATATATTCCGTCATAAGGCACTTTCTGTCATCAACATAACCGGCCTGGCAGTGGGACTAGCCAGTTGCATGCTCATTTTTCTTTATATCAGGGATGAGATTAGTTTTGATCATTTCCATAAGAAGATAGATCAGATTTATCAATTAACCTGTACCAGGATTGAAAAAGATGGGAAAAAGGAAAAGTTTGCCATCGCGGCTATGGTCCAGGGACCTGCCTTTAAAAGAGAAATTCCGGATATTCAGGAGTTTGTAAGAGTAAAGGGTAATCAATTAACAACAAAAATAAATAACGATGTCTTCAAAGAAAATATTCTTTGGGCAGATGATAATTTCTTTTCGGTATTCACATTCCCTCTCCTTTCAGGTAACCCCAAAAATGTATTATCAGATATCCATTCGGTTGTAATTACAGAAGAGACTGCAAAGAAATATTTCGGCAACGGGGATGCTGTGGGTAAAACATTCGATGTTCAGGTGGAAGGCAGCTATGAAACATTTAAGGTGTCAGGAATTGCAGAAGACCCTCCGCAAAATTCTACCATTAAATTTAAAATGGTTCTTCCATTTAACTATTTGGAAGAGGTCCACCCTGATAATGGATGGCATTGGGTCTCGTTTCCTACATATTTTGTTCTAAATCCAAAATCTGACTACCAGGCCGTCACCAGCAAATTGGAACAGGTATATCAAGTACAAGCCAGATCAGAAATTGAGGAAATAAAGAGCATGGGGTATGGTACTAAGACTATATGGGGACTCCAGCCTTTTTCACACATGCATCTAAACACTGAATTTAAAGGAACACCTGAAAGCAGTTCACCAATTTACAGCTATATTCTATCCGGGATAGCTGTCTTTATCTTACTTATTGCCTGTATCAATTTTATCAATCTATCTGTGGCCCAGACACTAACTAGAAATAAGGAAATAGGGGTTCGCAAAGTATTTGGAGGACAAAGGATTCAACTATTCAGACAATTTATAAGTGAGTCATTTTCAGTATGTTTTATCGCATTTCTATTTGCTCTGATCCTGGCTGAGCTTGCTTTGCCTTTCTTCAATGAATTAGCAAATAAACATTTAAGTCTCAGTTATCTTTTTGATTTAAAGTTGGTCATAGGATTTATGGGTTTGTTTTTATTTACAGGTTTTGCCGCTGGGTTCTACCCTGCTTTGATATTATCAGGTTATACCCCGACAAAAACCCTTAACAACCCATTAAAATACTCCGGAAGGAATTGGCTGTCAAAAAGTTTAGTAGTAATTCAATTTTCACTTGCCACATTTCTTATCATTTTTACCCTGATCATCTGTACTCAATTCAACTACTTAACAAAAAAGGATTTAGGCTATAATGACAAAAATTTACTGGAAGTCACTGTCGGAAAAGCAATCTTTAATAAATCGCTGACCCGAATATTGAAAACAGAGATATTACGAATACCGGGAGTTGAGATGGTAGCTCCAAAAAATATCGGTCATTTTGGTGGGCCGACTAAAGCAGATGGGAAAGAATTCCTGGCTACATATGAACATGTAGATGAAGACTTCGTGCCAACTTTACATATTTCAGTTGATGCAGGAAGAAATTTCTCAAAGGATTTCCCGGCCGATTCAATTAATTCAGTACTTGTCAATCAAACTTTTGTGAAGCAAGCAGGATGGAGCGAGCCTATAGGTAAAACAATAGACCATATGAATATTCCGGGTTGGGGAGATAGAAGAATTACAGTTGTAGGCGTTGTAAAGGATTATAATTCTGAATCTTTGAAAGAAAGAATAAAACCTGAAGTTCTCACTTATGAACCAAAATTGCCTTTAGGAAAATTCCTTATCCGGGTCAACGACGGACGTATTCCTGAAACTGTGAAATTGTTGGAAGGCCTTATTCTAAAAATGGTCCCTTCTGATCCATTCCAATATTCTTTTGTGGAACAATTAAACCGGGATTACTATAAGAAAGAGAATAAATGGAAACAAATAATTACGGTAGCAGCTTGTCTTGCTATTTTTATTTCTTGCATAGGCTTATTCGCATTAACCACCCTAACTACCAAAAGACGGACAAAAGAGATTGGAATCCGGAAAGTCCTGGGCGCTTCAGTGAACCAGATCATTAACTTGATTTTTCATGATTTTATTAAATATATCTCCATTTCATTTGTCATTGCCATTCCGTTAGCCTTGTATTCTGTTCGTCTCTGGCTTCAAAATTTTGCTTACCGAATTGAAATAACGCTATGGATCTTTCTATTTGCAGGCCTGCTCGCTATACTGATTGCGGCACTGACAATAAGTATTCAGGCAGTTAAAGCTGCTCTGGCAAACCCGGTTGAATCATTAATAAATGAATAATAACTTAAATTACTGCGATATGAAAAAATGCATCTTACTCTCAGTCTTAATTTTGGTCAGCCTCTACATATCAGCCCAAACCAGGGAGCCTGATACAAAACCAAAGAAATCAGGAAATGAATGGCATTCTGTAAATGATGCTATACCACGCGCTCAGGAATTTACCAATCGATTGAAAAAAGAACTTGGCTTAAATGATAGCACTTCCAAGAAAGTTTATGATGCCTATCTGGCCAATACCAAATCTCTTGACGAAATAAAAATGGGTGTGGCGGAGGAGCCAGAGAAGCTTGAGCAATTAAAGATTAATAAGGAAGCATTCAACGAAACCTTAAAAAAAATCCTTACGGGTAGCCAATTTGATAAATATTTAAAAATGCCCGGGGACAATACCTGGAAACCCTAAGCAATTTAATCTATATGCAAAGGCCAGAAGTGCTGACCTTTAAAACCTTTTTTTTACAAGGGTTATTCTTTGAAGGTTCGTTTTAATTTAAACCAACTTGAGATTTTCCTGTTTTAAAATTAAATGATTGTTGTTTACTCATGCATGTTAAAAAATTGTCAGACAGCCTTATAGTGGTCAAAGAATGAAGGATTTTACACGTCGTTTAAGCTACATGAGATGCGTTCTGAAGTGTGGGGAAACGGTTATTTAACACCAGTAAGTTCTTTCTTATTTGCATGGTGGCTAATAATAAACAATATTCCCGCAATAACAAAAGGTAAACAAAGTATTGAAACATTCATGATACTTTGCCACAGTGTAAAATGTCTTTGATTGTAATTAAGATTGAAAATGAAAACAGACAAAGCCACCACGACAATTATAAGTATAATACCGCCAATATTTTCCCATTTCCAAGCGACCATAAGTATGCCAAACATAACCAATGATGGTATAAGATGCATCAGAAAAGCACCTGTATTTTGCCAAAATGTGCGTTCTGATGAAAAGGAATCCAACGCAAATAAGCTTATAAAAAGAATAGCCAAAATGCACAGAATCCTTAGAGTCCATTGAAGTATTCTAGAAGATGTTTTCTTATTGAAAAGAATTTAATTTTATGCAAGTTACACCTCTGAAGAACCAAAGTCAAGTAAATCGGTGTAAACAGGAAGGTTTACTGTTAGGGCAACATATCTTGTCCTTTTAATCCTGTACAACATGAATTTCACATCCAGATTAAAATGATTTTTGTTTATATATAAATGTATGTTAAGTGTAATCAGACCTTTTTCAAGTGGCCAAAGAAGGACGGATTTATACTTCGTTTCAGGTTACAGGAGGTTTGTGATCAATGAAAAGATAATTTTTAATACTTATCTTTGATTATTAACAATTTACCCAAAAAACAATGGCAATCATTATAACCAAAAATGGTAAAGAAGCCCACAGGATTTCAAAATCCAGTTTTGCGTATGAGGACAATCTTCAGAACTTCATACATGAGAATCCTGATACTGTTCCTTTATATGATATTGATGAGGACATAAGGTTGCTGATTTTAGCTAGGGAGGTTCCTACCAGAAGTGGGCCAATAGATGCTATTGGCACAGACGAAAGAGGCGAAGTATACATTATTGAAACGAAACTTTATAAAAATCCTGACAAACGATTGGTTGTTGCTCAAATACTGGATTACGGTGCATCGATTTCTGAAAATCCAGATCACCTGGAGGATTTTAAACAAGCTATCGAAGGTAAGATTTTCGCACATTTCAAGTTGCCGTTTAATGATAAACTCAGTCAGTTCTTCGAGCTAAGTAAAGAAGATTCCCAAGTCCTAATAGACAGGTTCCATCAAAATCTCTTCGATGGGAAGTTCCGCTTCGTCGTCCTTATGGATGGAATTGAACAAAGGTTGAAGGATTTGATATCATTTCTGAACAGAAATTCGAGTTTTGACCTTTATGGCGTCGAGCTTGAATTTTATAAGTATGAAGATTATGAAATAACCATTCCCAAGCTCTTCGGAGCTGAAGTAAAAAAAGATGTTAATATACTCTCGGGTTCCAATAACAGGAGAAAATGGGATTATGAGTCCTTTTTTAATGAGCTGCATAATAATCTTAAAGAGAAGGAAGAGTCCCAAATCAGAGAACTATATAGTTTTTTTGTTGATCATGCCTACAATATCAGTTGGGGTAGTGGAATAAAAAGAGGATCATTCAATCCAATATTTAACAAAATCAGCCCGAAATCACTTCTTTCCGTATTCACAGACGGCACACTACAGTTAAACTATGCATGGTTAATACAGAATGATGAACAGATTCAATACAAATCAAGGTATCGTGAGCTTTTAGGTAAAATTTTCCAAATACCCCCAGACGATGGTACCTTCAAATACCCTACTTATCCAATTAAAACCTGGGGTCAATCAATTACACAATTAAAAGATCTGTTTATCAACCTAATAAGTGATTAATTGGCAAGCCCAAATTGAGTATCATGTCTGGACTTGACGGGCAAGGTGACTGTAAATGATAAGGATTAAATTCTTATTTTTTTGCTATGTATGTCAAAGGTTTTCAGACCGTCTTTTGAAGTGGTCACAGAAGTATAGTCCGGAATATTCAGAAGGACGGATTTCTCAATATCAGTCACTTACAATACCTCTAGTGGGTATCTTTTTGGTTGGGCAAGTTTAGTGCCAAGATTTTATCAGCAGATGATCATGTTTGGAAAAGCCAGTTCCCTTGACCACTTCCAGCCGGAGAAAATTGACCATCTGAAACCAGAGATAAACATTTGTAGCCAAACGATTTAGTCAAAAGATAAATTGACCGGCCAAATGTGGTCAAGCCTTCCGGCTTTTACACAATATTATAAAAACGATTATTAATTCGTTTCCTTTAAAAATAATACGATATTTGTACTGTGAGTACTAATAATGAAATAAAATTAAAGAAACTCTTGGATTTACATCTTCCGGGAACAATAATTCTTGCTTCGTGGCTCAAAGCTAATGGTTTTTCCTATGACCTGCAACAACGATATAGAAAAAGTGGCTGGCTGGAATCTGTTGGAGTTGGAGCATTCAAACGCCCGAACGAAACGGTTACATGGCAGGGAGCACTATATTCATTACAGAAACAAGCCAATCTTCCATTATATATCGGAGGGCTTACAGCCTTATCGATGTTAGGATTCTCCCATTATGTTCGTACAGGTGCAGAATCAATATATCTTTTCTCCGACTTGAAAACCAGAATACCCGCATGGTTTAAAAAGTACTCCTGGAGAGAACCCATAAATCATACCAGAACATCATTTCTCCCCAAGGGTGTTGGAATGGATGATTATAACGAGAAACAATTCTCTCTAACCATAGCTTCTACTGAAAGAGCAATATTCGAATGTCTCTATCTTACTCCCGAGAATCTTGATCTGATGGAGACTTATCAAATAATGTCCGGATTAGTTAATCTGAGGCCTGGTATATTGCAAAAGCTCCTTGAAGGATGCAATTCCATAAAAGTAAAGCGGCTATTCTTGTATATGTCAAATAAGGCAAATCATCAATGGGCTCAATTCCTTGAAGTGTCGTCTGTTGATCTTGGTCAGGGAGATCGTAGTGTCGTTAAGAATGGAGTTTATGATCCGAAGTTTCGGATTACAGTACCCCGGGAATTAGCTCAATTATGATCGATCCAAAGTATAAAGCACAAGTCGATTTGTTATTGCAGACAATACCATTTGTTGCAAAAGAAACAATATTTGCTCTTAAAGGAGGATCAGCAATAAACCTGTTCATACGAAATATGCCAAGGTTATCTGTTGATATTGATTTGACTTATCTGCCTATAGATGACAGAGAAACGGCATTAAGAACTATTTCTGATGGATTAGGCCGGATTAAAGCTGCCTGGAAAAATCGATTCCCGGAATCAGTGTAACGCCCGCTTCACGATAAGGCCAGGATGTTAAGATCAATTGTCAGTTACCTGGAGCCCAGATTAAAATTGAGGTTAATACAATAACACGAGGGAGTTTGAATAAGCCAAGTCTTATGAGGCTTCATAAAGTTGTAGAAGAGACTTTTGGAAGATTTGCAGCTATTAACGTCGTTCCTATTGCTGAATTATACGGTGGAAAATTGTGCGCCGCGTTAGACCGGCAACATCCGCGTGACCTTTTTGATGTAAGATTACTTCTGGATAACGAAGGTCTTGCTGAGGATATAAAGGTTGGATTTCTTATTGCACTTCTGTCGCATATGAGGCCAATCAATGAGGTTATCCGGCCAACTTATCTTGATCAACGACATGCTTTTAAAACGCAGTTTTCAGGTATGGTCGATATCCCATTTACCTATGAGGATTTCGAACGAACCAGAGAACAATTAGTAAATGATATTCATTTAAAGCTTACTGAAAAAGACAGGTTGCTCTTAATGAGTTTTAAAGAAGGAATTCCTGATTGGGGAAAATTCAAAGTCAGGAACGCTAAAGAACTCCCTGCTATTAACTGGAAGTTACAGAATATTATAAGATTGAAGAAAGAAAATTCCAAAAAGCATAAGGAAATGGTCAGGTCTCTGGAAAGAGCGTTATATGTTTGATTTGAATCATTTATTTTAACCGTTATATTAATTACAAATCGTTAGGAACATTACCTAGCGACACAAGGAGAGGTTTTAGTGTAAGATGTCTGAAAGAGCTTAAAAGGTAATGTCTTTGTCCAAGATCATTTTCTTCATTTCGTGTTCGCAACTATAACTCCGTTCGAGTAAACTTGGCCAGAGATAAGTGTTTGCGTTCATATTGATAATCGCTGAGGAAGGCTTTGATAACCTTTTCGAGTTCTTGAATTTGAATATTAGTTATCCAGTTAAATTAAATACTTCATTGTGCATTTGTACCACTCTAACATTTGCTGGATTTGAGGATCTGGCATGTCATACCATTGATGGATTTTATTGTTTTTCATTGAAGTAAGTACTTTGTTCATAGTAGAATTAACATTCCCAGTTTTTCTGCCAATAGTTTGACACCTTTTCTTTTATAAGTTTTGTGTAACGAGGCCTTGCTGTTTTATTTTCAATGTTCGGAGAAGGCAGACCGATTTTCGAAGCGGTCAGAGAAGCACGGATCTTACACTTGGGTTTGACTCTAACCACGTTTTATCAAACAATAAATAGAGGTGGTCTACCGGGAGTCTTTTCATGGTCAATTAATTCCGGTGAAGAGTGGTCAACGACGTTGGTTGTTCCACCCAAAGCCTAATCCCGAGGCAATTATAGAGCCCGGAGCTGATTCCTTGGACAGGTTATAAATTATCGTGACCACTGATCAATTATCCTTCAAACAGCGAACGGAATAACCAGAAACGTAGTAAGTACCGTTAACTGAAACCGAAGCGACAAAATTGGTCATTCCTAATACATAGCGATTTACTGGATCAACAACGGTTGAACTCCACCAATTACCATAAATACCAATTTGATCACCATAAGCAAAGTCGGCAGCGATGTCACGCATTGAACCCGGAAGAGCTGTAAAGCCTGATTCATTTGTTGCTCCTTCGTTAGGGCTGTTCCAATGGGTAGTGCCGGTTTCTTTTAACTTACCACCGGCAACGTCAACCCCACCAAGGTAGGTTACTAATGTATTCCATTCATCATATGACGGAACATGCCATCCTGAAGGACATAAATTACCTGCATCTGCTGCATACCAATTATATAATGCCCCATAAACAGCTTTATATGTTGAAGCATCATTAAGGCACCAGCAATATCCTGGAGATGTAAGGGCATTCCACTCATTTAAATCGGTTACATTAGGCACAGATGTACCATCATTGCATTTAGTAGTTTTTAAGTTTTCTGCCATCCAGGTCTGGGTACCAATCTGGATAGTTTTATAGACATTTCCGTCAATATCTGAAACAGTTCCATAAGTCAAATTAGAATTAAAAATAATTGCACTGATTCCTGTAGTCGTAAAACTCAGCTGGTTCCCATAGGCAGTACCTGCCTCGTTAGTGGCATATGCCCGAACATAATAAGTTGTATTTGCAATTAAGCCTGTTATGGCGCTTGAATAACCATCAATTTCTGATCCATCTGTTGTAAAATTATCGGCAAGTGCCGGATTTTGCACTGTACTCCAGCAGACACCACTGGCAGTAATTGTTCCACCTCCGTCATCTGTAATATATCCTCCTGAAAATGCAGTTGTAGGCGTAATTCCGGTTACTTCAGCTGTTGTAAGTGTTACAAGGGCTATTTGGCTTGTTGCAAATGAAACCTCATCGCCGTAACTTGTCCCCTGGTTATTGGTAGCATAAGCACGAACAAAATAAGTCGTATTTACCGTCAATCCTGTTAGATTACTGGTGAATAGACCAGTGCCGGTACCATCCTCCGTTTTGTCTGAGCCGGTTGTCGGATTATGAGAAGTTGCCCAGCATACACCACGGACAGTCACCTCAGCTCTTCCATCGCTTGTCACATTACCTCCGGAAACTGCACTTATCTGGGTTATTTCCGAAACACTTACAGTTGTCAGAGCAGGAATAGTCTCTTTTTTCTGACAGGAATCAAAGAAAGGGGTCGAACTAATAAAAATGATAATAATTACGAGGATTTTGATTGAGTGATTCATAGCAGTATCATTTAGATAAAAAGATAATTTGCAGAATCAATAATATCAAAGTTACATCAGCAAAAAGACAAAAGCAATTTAATTTATTCCATGTGAAAGATCCATCTGCCAATATCTTTTCAGACATGAAAGATGGAACTATCACTGTTGATTTTCAGTGGTTCCTGAGTTGTTAAAGCTGAAGTGAACCATCTCAAAAATTATTGGACAGCCTGGAAGGGTGGTAATTAATTATGTTCTACAGATTATGATTTAGTAAATTATTCATCCTTCAGGCATTGTACCAGCTCAATTCTTGACGCCCTGAGGGTTTGAATACCTACCGCCGACCAGGCAATTAACAGGGTTACAATCCCTGCCCCTGCAAAATACCACCATTCTAATTTAATTTTATATGCAAAGATTTCCAGCCAGGAAGAAACTGCAAAATAACTAATTGGCAAGCCAATAATAATAGCTGCCAGGACCGTAAACGTAAAATCTCCCGACAGCAGGAAGATGATATTCCATTCTCCGGAGCCAAATATTTTCCGCATCCCGATCTCTTTTACTCTTCTTTCAGCCGTAAAGGCCGCAAGACCAAAAAGACCAAGGGATGAAATGATAATAGCCAATAATGAAAAATATCGGGCAAGCACCGATATCCTTTTCTCGGATACATAAAGTGCCTGATAATCATCATCTACAAAGCGGTAGTCGAAAGCCAGTCCGGGATAGAATTCATGGTAAAGCTTCGTCAGCCCGGTAATAGTTTCCTGCTCACTTTTGTTTTTGATCCTTACTGCTATTTTATACCCTAGTGGAACCAGTTGAATTATACAAGGTTTTACTTTTTGATACAAGGATTCATAATTAAAATCACTGGTAACTCCAATGATATGCTTTTCCTGGCCCCATACCCGGATGGTTTTTCCCACTGGGTCCTTAAGCCCCATCAGTTTAATGGCGGCCTCATTAAAAATAACAGCCGAAGGATCGCTGGCGTATTCCCTGGAAAAAGGCCTGCCTTCCTTTATGGTTATCCCGAACGTGCGGATGAAATCATAGCCCACTTCAAGGTTGTTGAAAGCATTTTTTCCATCTTCATCACCAGGCTCCCAGTCGATCCCTCCCATGCCGCCATGATCGCCGGTCAGGTTATGATAATAATTAGCTGCATCCAATACCCCGGGAACATTTCTGGCTTCATTGAGAAAGGCTTCCACCTGTTTTTCGAGAGCACCTCCATTATTGAAATAATCCGGGTTGTTATCAGGCTGCAATTCCAGTTCAAAATGGATTATATTATCCCGGTTATAGCCCAGGTTCCTGGACTGCACATAATTGATCTGTTTGTATATAATAACAACAGCCACTATCAGGATCACCGCCATTGCGAACTGGAAAATTACCAGGCCCCTGCGGGCCCAGAATTCGCTGACTGTTCCATGAATTTTACCTTTTAACACATCAATGGGTCGAAAGCCTGACAAGTATAAAGCCGGGTAGCTGCCTGCCAAAATTCCTGTAACCAGTATAATTTCGACTAATACCGGCAGCACACTTGTTATATTAAGGCTTAAATTTTTGCTAGTAAACCCGTTAAATCCCGGAAGGATAAGTAAAACAAGTATTAACGCTATAGCCATTGATATTGCCGAAAGGAGCAATGATTCTTCAAAATATTGAAGAATAAGTGTTTTTCTGCCAGCACCTATTGCTTTTTTAACACCGATTTCCTTTAACCTTCTCGAAGCCCTTGCTGTAGCAAGATTCATGAAATTAATGCAGGCTATGATCAGAATAATAATAGCTACGATAGAAAAAAGTCTCACATATTCAATCCTTCCTCCTTCTACCTTCCCATTCTCATAATGCCCATAAAGGTACCTGTCGGAATATCTCTGCAAAAACAGTTTTTGATTGGAATCCTTATACTTTGTTTTTATAAAATCACGGATCTTTAAATTTAACTGGTTCGGGTCTGCATTCTTCCTTAGCAGAACAAACGTACTGGGATCCGAATTACCCCATTCCCTTAGCCAGGTATGACTGTCGAGGAATACATCGTAGTTGATAAGCAAGTCATAATGATTGGTTGCATTTGCCGGTGTCTCTTTAAAAACACCAGTGATTTTGAATAATCCGGAAGTTTGTCCCTCGTTCCATTCAACAATTTTCCCCAGGACATCTTCCCCTGTCTGAAAAAGTCTGTCGGCCAGCTTTTCGCTGATGGCGATGTCGTTTTTATTTAATAATGCCTTTGACTTATCGCCAAAAATAAATGGACAGGTGAATAATTTGAAAAAGTCAGTATCGGCATACTGGACACTGGCGCGGAGACGAGTATCTTTAAAAGTGATGACCCCCTTATCTGAAAACCATTCAGCCGGGACAACCGAAGATGCATACTGCACTTCGGGCATTTCCTTTTCCAATGCTTCAGCCAGGATTCCAGGCGTGCCTGTACCTGTCTGGATACCATTAGGTGATACCACATTTTGCAATACCTCATAAAGCCTGTCATTATTCTCATTATAGTGATCGACCTCACGTTCATCATGTACCCACAGGTAAATCAGGATGGCACAGGTAAGACCGGTCGTAAGACCGATCAGGTTGATAAGGAATGACATTTTATATCGCTTGAAAATCCTGAAAGAAATAGTTAAGTTGTGCTTTAACATTGGTGTGTAGTATGTACTGGATAATATTCCTTTTATGTTTCTGATAGCGAAAGGTCTCAGGTAGTTTAATACCTGGTACCAATAGTTTAATTTAGCCCGTAAAGGAGATAACTTTTCGAGATCTGAATAGAACAACTCCTCCAGGTCTCCCTCCACTTCTTCGCTAATATCATCCCTGAGAAAGCTAAGAAGAGCTTTTTTGGCCAACCAGGGTGGTTTATGATTGAGTGGTCTCAAATTCTTCTTAAATTTAATATCCCATATGTCAAACTATCAGTGATAAAATCAGGATATTGCTTCCAAAGGGATAATTTGAAATCACGGGATTCAGCCAACATGCGTTGTCCATAAGCGGTAATAGTGTAAACTCGCTTTCTCCTTCCACCTCTTTCGACAGTAGGTTTTCCAAATTGAGAGGTTAAAAATCCTTTATTCTCCAAACGGTTAAGAGTTGAGTGTACTGCACCGATTGATGATGCCCTGCCTGTTTGGTTCCTGACTTCCGCTGCAATTCTAAAAGCATATGCTTCCTCTCCCAGAATTCCTGTCACAAGTAAAATGACTTCTTCAAAGTTTCCTAAATGTGTTACTGTCATTTGTTTTTAATTTGTAGAGCAAATATAAAATAAAAATTTTATATATTCTACAAAATAGTAAGTAATAAGACTAATAATAAAGATTATTAGTAAAAAACATTCACTGGAAGGCTCTAAATTAGTTAGACCTTTTAGATATTTCCTGGAAAAAGATGTGCCGGGTTATTCATCCTTGATGCATCTGACACTGAAACCATTTTTTTTATCGTTGGCAGGCTTGTTTACAGTAGCATCATATGTGAATAATATAATGTGCCATGCAGTGGAGATATCATTCACAGTAGACGACCACCAAAACCCCGGTCGAGAGCTGAATCAAAACCATATGGCCCTCTCCACCCATCAGGCAGAGCTGTAAAACCACTTTCATTTGTCGCATCAGGAACATTACCTGGCAACACAAGGAGAGGATTTAGTGTAAGATGTTTATTTGATCCGGGAAATAATTTAGTGAACACTGAGCTGCTTTCTATTTATAGCCTCAGCTGAAGAAAGCTAAAATCCCCTGTCACTCTCAGGGTTTATTTCCTTCCCCCCCTCGGCCACTGAGAGCTGGCAGTTCTTCTTATCAAGGTATGTTATCGAGAGGTAATCAAGCTTCACTTCCAGGTATACACTGCCGATACGGCTTAAATACCGCGTATAATCCCCATCCTGCGGATCCCTCACCAGTTTTGGCTCATTGAATAAAAACCTTGAGGAATTATTGAATTGCTGATACTTGCTTGCCCCGGTGCCCAATATTGATTCACAATGCTGCTTAAGCCTTTCATAACTGTATTTTACTGAATCATGAGGCTCTTTAGCCATATCTACCCTCACCAGATATGGAGTCCGGCTCTTCTTAGTCATGGAAAGATAAACATTGCAATCCCTTTCCAGGAATCTGCCCTTAAATTTCATCTGATCATCTCCATCAGCCTTCACTTCAATATATCCCTTCTCCTTTAACATTTCTGTAAATTTTATGAGGTCGCCAGTGATGGGGATCCCCTGAAATTTAAGATGATCATGCGAAGAACAACCCGCTGAAAACAGAATCAAGCCTGGTAAGATAATATTCCTCGCTATTGTCCTGATGAAGTTAAATTTCTGATAAAACAAATCACCGGAAGTTAATGGAACCGGATCCCCGTACTTTGTGTTCCTCTTTTTCATGCCAGCATGTGATTATTTCAAAACTCCTTTCATGGCGCAAAAATAACCTTTTTTGTGTCCAGGTATACCCCTCCAGGACCGGTCATGCTGAGCTCATTTTGCCTAAGAAATTATAGATCTCTCATTAATCTGTAAATCATGAGATTAAATAAGTCATTATATCCTCAGATTAATAATGCGGGAGCTGCTCAGGGTTACCGGATTTTACAATTAAATTAAAAGGAAAATCCTTTTGTAAAGCTGAACAGTTCTGATATCTTAACGGAAATTTAAAAGCATAAATACAGTATTGAAAAAATATATTCTTGCTACCCTTTTATTAATGCCTGCAGTCCTGCATGTTTCAGGGCAGGGAAGTGAGAAGTTGCTTGAAATCCAAAAGATGACCGGGAAAATCAGTTTCGACGGTATATGTAATGAACCGCTCTGGGACAGTCTTCCGTCAATCCCAATGACCATGTTCAAGCCCAACCATGGAAGCATGCCTTCCGAAAGATCGGATGTATTTGTAACCTTTGACGATGAGTTTTTCTACCTGGGGGCCAGGCTGTACTATGAAAACGGAAGTACAATACGGTCAACCACAAAAAAAAGGGATGGCGCGGACGGAGGCAGTGATAATTTCGGGCTCCTGCTCGATACTTTCAATGACAATGAGAATGCATTGTGCTTTGAGACCAATCCCTCCGGACTGAGATCGGATTTTACCATCGATAACGATGCCCAGGTACCCCTGGGAATGATGCCATTCAACCGGAGCTGGGATACATTCTGGGATGTAAAAACCAATATTATCGGAAATGTCCTTCATATTGAAATCCGCATACCTTTCTCCAGCCTGCGGTTCCAGGAAAAAGAGGGCAGGGTGATCATGGGAATGTCAATCTGGCGGCAGATCTCCAGCAAACAGGAATGGAATAATTTCCCCGACATAAGCAATGAATTCGGCAGTTTCGGTGTCTGGAAACCATCGCAGGCTCATAAAATCATTTTAAAAGGAATAAAAAGGAAAAACCCGCTTTATATAAAACCGTATATACTTGGAAGTTACGAGCATTCACATGAACTCAATGAGACAGGATCAGCCTATAAGACTATTGACAAGCCCAAACTCAATGCCGGCCTTGATGTAAAATATTCGCTGACCAGCAATATTACTGCCGACCTTACTCTGAACACCGATTTTGCCCAGGTTGAAGTGGACGACCAGATGGTTAACCTTACCCGGTTTTCACTTTTTTTCCCCGAGAAGAGGCAGTTCTTTGTGGAGCGGGCCAGCATTTTTAACATCCATACCGGTTATCTCGATCAGGTATTTTACAGCCGGCGCATAGGATTATACGAAGGAGAAATTGTTCCGATCATTGGAGGGGCCAGGGTAGTCGGAAGGGCAGGTAAATGGGATATTGGTTTTCTTGATATGCAGACTACCGGATTTGATTACACCGATCCGGATACCGATTCTATAACTCATTTATATTCAACCAATCATGGCGTCTTAAGACTGAGAAAACAAGTTTTTAATGAAACCAGCTATGCCGGTGGCATGGTAACGAGCAAAATTGATGCAATGGGTAATTACAACATCAATACTGCAGCAGATATGATCTTAAATCCGTTTAAAAATAATTACATAACAACGAACTATGTTTATACCTTCGATAACAACTTACAATACACCGGAAACCCTCTGAATCATTCCAAAGTCTTTTTTGACTGGCAAAACCGCGCAACGGTCGGTCTGAACTATGATTTTACTTTTGCCCGGGCCGGGGAATATTATGATCCCCAGATGGGCTTTGAACAAATGGAAAACTATACCGAGTTTTATGGTCAGACAGGCTACGGCTGGGTGTATAAAGATAAAAATAAAAAGCTGCTCAGTCAGTCTGTAAATGCCTGGGCATGGATCAACAAATCCAATGCTGACTGGAGGACCTTTCTTTCGATCTATTCAGTCGGTTATAATCTGACCTTTAAAAATGGATATGGCGGCTGGTTTGACATTTTCAGGCACCACGATTGCCTTACAGAACAGTTCGATTTGTCGGATGATGTCTTTATCCCGGCAGGATCCTATGATTATTATAATTTCGAAACCGGCTTCAGCAGTCCTATGAACAAGCTGATATCCCTTAAATATATGATAAGCCTGGGAGAATATTACGATGGAACATACACCGACCTGACTCCGGCCCAGGTTAATTTCAGGATCTCATCAAATATTAATCTTGGATTAAACTACCAATACAGCCGGGTTGATATCGGGGATCGTGATCAGCATTTCAGATCCCATCTGGTAGGATTCAAATCTGAATCTACCTTTACCACCAGGCTGTCGCTGCTGATGTACTTCCAGTATAGCAGCAGTGAAAAATTCGGCGTCAACAATATCAGGTTCCGCTATAATCCCCGCGAAGGAAACGATTTCTATATAGTGTATAACGGTGATTATAATTCCCATTTGAAACGTGAGTATCCGGAACTTCCTTTTATGAATAAATCTCTTTTTACTATTAAGTATACCTATACTTTTATTTTGCCACAATAGGATCCAATGTTCCAATGTATTTTCACTTCTGACTGGCAAATGACTATGCAGTGAACTCTGCAATGTGTATGGGTTTGCCGGATTTTGAGCAGAGCTCAAAGTTCTTCCATAATTCGACCAGGGAGAACAGGTCGTTGAGGCGGGGAGCAAGGGCTCAGGGCCACCGGCTATTGCATCCTGAGAGCTTCTCGGATCTATTTTCTTTTTGTTCCGATATCGGGCAGTAAGACGGTCAGTATACCCAGAAGCGGAAGGAAAGCACAAACATGGTAAACATAGTCGATGCTGGTTTTATCAGCCAGCATTCCGAGCAAAGCCGATCCCAATCCTCCCATGCCAAAGGCAAAACCAAAGAATAATCCTGAAATCATTCCTATCTTGCCCGGAATAAGTTCCTGTGCATAAACCAGGATCGCTGAAAATGCAGAGGCAAGTATTACACCAATCACTACACTTAGCACTGTGGTCCAGAAAAGGCTGGCATAAGGCAACAATAGAGTAAAGGGGGCGACACCGAGAATAGAGAACCAGATAACATACTTTCGTCCTACCCGGTCACCAATGGGTCCGCCCAGGAGGGTTCCGGCGGCTACTGCAAAAAGAAACAGGAACAGTTGCACCTGTGAAGCTTGTACCGATACATTAAATTTATGCATCAGGTAAAAAGTAAAATAACTGGTTATGGATGCCAGATAGAAATACTTTGAAAAAATAAGGACCAGCAGAATAATCACGGACCATGTGAATTTTGCTTTCGACAAACCATGTCCTTCTGCTATCTCAGTAACTTTCCCCCTCTCCCTGTTCATATGATGAGTATACCAGCTTCCAACATTTAAAAGCACAATAATTGCAAGCATTGCGAGTATTGAAAACCAAAGGATACTCGACTGCCCAAAAGGAACGATGATCATAGCTGCAAGTATGGGCCCCAGCGATCCTCCCAGGTTGCCGCCTACCTGGAAAATGGATTGGGCCAATCCCCTGCGGCCACCCGAAGCCATATAGGCAACCTTTGATGCCTCAGGATGAAAAACAGACGATCCTGTACCCATTACAGCTACCGAGACTAAAAGCATTGTATAATTTTTTGCCTGGGAAAGAATGATTAACCCCAAGAGTGAAATAACCATGCCGGCAGCAAGAGAATAAGGTTGCGGCTTACGATCGGTATACAATCCGATAAGCGGCTGAAACAAAGAGGCTGTTAACTGAAATACAAGGGTAATGATCCCTATTTGGGAGAAGTTAAGGTGAAAAGAATCCTTAACTACAGGATATATGGAAGGGATAATGGACTGAATGGTGTCGTTAAGGAGATGGGAAAAGCTAATGGATAATAATATGGAAAATACTGTTTTCCCTGCTATATCGCTGGCTATTGCGGCTGAAGTCTGATTGCCCTGATTTTGCATATTTCTGAAAATAAATCTGGCAAAAATAAACATCAATTGGCAAAGCAGGTAATAAAAGCAACCAGATTTTACCCAGGAAAGATTTTTGGGTCATAATCCCGTACAGGTCTATGCCACATAAGATGCCCTGCGGGTTGAAATTATAACTTGTATAGCTTTTCATTACTAAACGGATAAATGGTTAAATCAGCAAGAGATTGCCTTCGGCGGGCGCATTCCACCAAAGCGGGGCCCGGTTCTTCAACAAGTACACTTGCCAAACGCTTCGCTCAGAATCTCAAACCTTAGCCGGACAGTAGTAATACCATTTACAGATAAGTATATAGCATATGACTTTGAGAAATATCTTAAAATGGGTTCCGGTTAGGCATTTTCAAAATACATCTGCAATGATAATTGATTGAATTAAAATGTATTTGTTTTCTTTTTGAGACAGAGTTCAACCAGGTTTCTGAGAAAAAGAGGCAGATTTTAACCGAAAAAATGATCCTGTTTTTAAAAGTCAGTGCGTTGTGGTTTTAACCAACAAGAATAGCTAATGATTAACAGAAACTGATTTGTATATAAGAGCCGCACAATACATTACTTAAGATTCATATCTTATTGGTTTTGTGCTCAATTTAGTTATTATAGAATTTATCTATTACTACAACCCTCGAAAAATCAAAATAGGTATACTTTTCAGCGAGAAGGTGGTATACTTTTCAAGTAGTATATACATAATAAGTAAATTGTTAGACATACATGATAGGTATTCTTATATACCCTCTACATTAAGCATTCGAGCCTAATAAATCATGATAAAAAAGCAATACTAAAGAGAGTTGTCCATTTGCTCCAATCTTAGGTTGTCATTTTGACCGTTTTTCCCACCATGCTATATAAATTAGATGTGATTTATCAGATGCTTACCGGGAAACAAAATCAGGAAACAGAGATAGGTCCATAAATAAAAAAAGGGAACACTGTTCCCCTTTAGTCCCCAGTCCTGTTTTAACTGAAGTGGCTCTACGTTCCAAGCATATGCAGTCAAATTAGAAGATTATAGCTGAAACCATTCTATACAAGTCATATTTGCTACATTCACATGCATATGCTCCAGGTAAACCCTCAACTTGTCTTTTATTATTCAAATTATTCAAGAAATTTAAAATCTCACCTCAAGGAGTGATTACATAGTAAACATTATTTATGTTAAGCTCAAATTCCCTTGTTAAATTTGATATAACTTTATTCCAACAGGAATTGCCCACAAATTCTGAATGCTTGTATTTGAAGTAAAATTCCAGATCTGTTTTAAGGAATTATAATAATTCGTTCCTTTAAATACCTCACCTATCAGTTCAGAACCGTCCTGCCCGTTTGAAACTCCTAACATTGCTAATAATATAGCATCTTCCTTACATTCATCTCCTGAATCCGAAAAACAATAGAATTTGATATTTCACATGAAACTGATGACCCATCATATGTAAGTTTTTCTGCTTCTTTTATATTTTCAAGAAATATAATATTATTTGGCAATATCTCATAGAGTGTGCCATTAACTGTTAAATCAAATTTTCCTTGCGTATTTGAAGCTAAATCCATACCAAAAGCTGCCACCCAAATTTTATCAGAATTCTAATTTGAGACGAAACTCCAGGTCTGAGAATCTGAATTATAATAGTTTGTTCCTTTAAATAATTTGCCAACAAATTCAGACCCATCCTGCCCATTTGAAATACCAAATATTCCTAATAACATTGGATCATTGTAAGCTAGAGATATGTCCTGAGAGAAAATTGAATTTGAGACTGTGATTTCTACTGGTTGACCCGCAGTAACAGAGATTTCTAAAAACTTGGAATAATTTTCTATAAACATTATTCTTTCAGAAATCGTAGTAAAACTTACCTGAGTACCATATACTGTGCCAATATTGCTTATAGCATACGCTTTAACAAAATATGTTGTGCTTGGAGAAAGTCCAGTTAAAGTATAGGAAAACTCGCCTGACCCGTTACCTATTATCAGTTTAGTTCCATTATTTTCAAAGTTGTTTAAAGTGCCCCAAAATACACCATGTTCCGATATTGATGTGCCAGTATCAGAGACTATATTTCCACCAATTGTGGCAGAAGTAGTATCTATATCCTTTACGTCTGAAGTTGATATTGTTAGAGTATTAATATTATACTCTTTAGTACAACTGAATATAGTTAAAATAATACTAAAAAAAACAATCTAAAAGGTGATTTTTGTTTTCATAACACAAGTTTAGGTTAATTAGTAAATTGACACATGAAAACTAACCATTCCAGACATGAATCTATTGTTAAACTAATATACTGTATAAATAATCTAATGACTCCCCTAAAACAACCTATAACTTAAGGTTTTCAGAAATTCACAATATTATTATCTGGCCTTGAGTATTTGTATTAATTTATTTCTGTTTTGATCTAAAAGGCTAGCTTTTCTTCCTTCAGTCAGATCAATAACTCCTTGCTTCGTGTAGCTGCAAATGTGATTTAAATTAATAAGGTACGAGTTATGGGACCTAAAGAAGAATTGTCCTAGAAGAAAAGTTTCGTATTGTTTCAGATTTTTTGCGCTGATGACCACTCTCTTGCCTGTAAGAAAAAATTCTGTGCAATACCCATCAGCTTTTCACATTATAATTTCGTTCACTTTTAAAATATCATATCCTTTTAGGTGAGAAATTATAAGCTTTAGCTCACCTGATGTTTTTAGAGATATACTTTTAATGAAAGTTCTTATTTATCCTGATAATCGTATCCCCATCTGGTTACTTTTACTCTTTCTACTGCATCTTTCAATTCATCAATTTTAACTGTTTTTAGCAAATAATCTATAGCATTAACCCTGAATGCTTTCATTGCATGTTCTGAAAATGCCGTTACAAAAATTATTTTAAATGTTATCATATCAAACATTCTTAGCAGGTCGAAACCTGTACCCTCACCAAGTTCAATGTCTAGAAAAACAAGATCAGGCTTAAATCTTTTAATAATAGTATAGCCTGCCTTAACAGATGAAGCTGTATTAATAACCTGCACATCACTACAATACTCTTTCAAATAATTGCATATGACTTCACTATATAGTTTTTCATCATCAATAACAATTGCCCTTATCATTTTATACTCCTTTTTATCCATTTTACAGATATATCAACTTCAACCTTAGTTCCGGTATCTACCTTATCATAGTAAAGATCAGATATTTCGAGAGCATAGTTAACTCCCCTTAATTTGCTTATTATCTGTAACCTTTCATTAACAATATCGATACCTCTTGATTTATGATTATCATGATCAGTTTTACTGTTAAGCGAATCATCTCATCCAATTCCGTTATCCTCAACAGAGCATTTTATCCTATTTGTTCCAACACAATAAAAATAAATTTTAATAATCCCTTTTCGTGATTCCAGAGCTCTCACTCCATGCCAGATAGCATTTTCTATAAATAGCTAAACTAAGCCTGTAAATATTTCAAAATCAGAATTATAATTAGACAGATCTACAATAACCTCAAAATCGAATTTATCTCCAAATCTCAAATATTCAATATTTACATAATCCTTTATTGAGTCAACTTCGTTCTTAAATGTAATATAATCTTTACCAAAATTCGAAAGTATAGACCTGATTAATCGTGAAAAATCAGCTATATACCGGTTAGCGGACAATTTATCATTATTGGAAATAAAGTAATTAATAGAATTTAGCGAGTTGAAAATAAAATGAGCATTCATCTGACCACGGAGAGACTGTAGTTTAAGAGTATCTTGTTTTTGCTTCTCTTTTTGTTTAAACTGCCTGATATATAAAACAATAATGCCGACAAAAACTAAAATGATAAACAACAGAGCTGAAATATGAAATAACAATGTCTGATAGAAGAAAGGCTTAATATTGAAAACTATCTTTTTATCTGCTGTCCATTCTCCATTTAAATTAGTTACTTGAATTTCAAAGAAATAGCTACCCTGTTTGAGGTTGTAAAAGTTAACACTCCTTACATGTGAGTCAGTCTCAATCCAGTTCTGATTTATATAGCTTAACATGTATCTGAAATGTGTTTTATCAGAATTTAGAAAATCGCTAGATGAAAAAGAAAGCTGAAAATTGGTCTCTCCCTTAGCAAGTGTTATTGTATCTGAATCATTGAGTGCTTTTGTAAGCACCTTTCTTTCCCCTGATACACTGAAATCTGTTAATAGAACCTTGTATTTTATGGTTTCCGTTATGGCGTTTTCAATACTATCAAGATATAATCTATCAAACCCCCCCATCCCTCCAAAGAAAAATTCACCGTTGCTGTTTGCATAACTTGCACTGTAATTAAATTCCGAGATTAAAAGACCATCAGTTTGATTAAAGTTTCTTATTAACCCCGTTTTAGAGTTTATTATGATATCCCATTATTGGTTGATACCCAAATTCCACCTGATTTATCTTTTAATATACAGTAAGTTGTATTATTAGATAAACCTGATGAAGTAGTATAATATTTAGTTACTCCTGTATCTATATTATACCTGCAGACACCACCTCCAAGAAGAGCCAACCACAATTCACCGTTGTCATCTATTTGTATGTCTTCTATATTACAATTATCATTATTTATTTTATATACATGTTAATCTCCTTATTTAATAGTGTATTTAAGAAGTTTACTGTCTGACATCCCTGCCCATATGACTCCAGAAGCGTCATAATATACCTTATAGATAGAAGTGCCTTTTCTTGTTGTACCCATAGTGTTTTGAGCTTACTGTTACGAGAGTTATAAAGTAATAGTTTGCCTGTGATGCCAATAATTATATTATTCTCATTATTTAGAGATATTGCCCTAAAAGTGAAAAATCCGATATGATGATCAACAAATTGACCTGTTTTGTAATCATAAAATTGTAACATACCCATGTAATATCCTACCCAGATGCCATCCTGAACAGTAATCAATGATCTGATATAACCTGATTTGCTATAGAAATCCTGATCTAAAAAATCTATGCCTTTAATCCCTCCTGATTTATTTATTTTAATTATATGATTGTTCCCCCTGACTCCTACCCAAATATCTCTGTTTATATCCTGAGCTATAGAGTAAACTGCTATCTGTTTTGAATTAGATGTTTCTATAAAGGTATTTGTGAAGAATTTTAGTGAAAATACCACTCTATATAACCCTAGCAAAACTCCATCATTTGATACGTTAGAGAGCCAAATATAATTCTAGTTTGCACACATCATTGAAATTAGCAATTGTAAGATTTCTGACTGAACGTGTATGAGTTCCTAGTTCTCAGTAGAATAAAAGAAAATACCATTACTCATCTTACCCCAGACAATTCTATTCCTGTTCTTTAAGTCTTTAAGCTCAGTTTCCCCATTGAATTCTTCTAATATTGCAGACTCTTCTTTGAATTTAAAAAGTCCAACATTTGAAAGTACCCATTTTTCTCCTTATTCTGATTGAAAGAATCTAAACCATTCAATATGATCAAAATAGATAACCCTGTAATATTTTCTGACAAGAGAAAAACTTTTTTCTAATGTAACTAATCCATTACCAAGAGTAAATTCTTTCACATACTACATGCTTGCAATCCACAACTTCTTATTATCAATGACTATATCCAGGCAGAAGCTTCATCAAGATTTAATTTGTATCCGTCAGAGCGAAGTATCCTTAATTTCTCATATTTATCTGCTTTAAGCTCGTGTCTGTACAATCCATTCTGATCTATTATCCAAAAATAACCATTCTCATCTACGCATATGTCTATATCGTCTTCCAAAGACATGCCATTAATTTCTTTTACTAGTTTGAAATTTTCTGCATTCCTGTTAAATAAAACTACTCACCTCTTTTCCGTGAAAATCCAAAGATTATTTTCACAATCCACACAGAGCTTTCTGATTGTAAAATACAAAAGAGAGATAGAATCATCAGTTACATGAAAGTAGTTTCTGAACTCATGTCCATCAAACCTACTTAATCCATCCCAGATACCTATCCAAAGAAATCCAGAACTATCTTCAGCTATTGCCCTGACATTATTATTTGCTAATCCGTCATTAGTTGTAAAGATCTTTACATTGTAATTTTGAGCATAGATGCTTATTGAAGAGGAGAAGATTGAAAGAATTAAAAAGCAAATTATAAACATACTTTTCAAATTGAAAGAAAGACTAATTTGGAAGTTATTAATTACAAAATCTATAATAACCTTAACACTAAACATATTGATATATATTAATCAGAAAATATAATTAGAGATATATTTTAAAACTACCTGTTCTGCCTTCATGCTTTTCTGCCAGACTTTCAGTTCCTTAAAATTACTCATGATGTAGCAGTTTTAATTTAAAAATAATTATTCGCCCCTAAAGATAAAAAAGAGATCATTGTTCCCCTTCAACCTGCTGCCCTTTTTTAATCTTTAAGCTGAAAGTATAAAGAAATCCAAATCTTTAAGCAGTTCTCAGCCTATTTCATATCCCAGAAAATCTCCTTACCTCTTCCTTAAGCTATTAACCTTATGCCATCATCCTTTTCTCCCTAGACATCTCTTATCCAACTCTTACATAGTTAGCTCATAAATAGTTATCTTGCCATGTTTAATTTCCAGTACAACTTTGTTGCAGTTCTTTGAAATTCTTTAGAAAATGATTGGACAGTTTAACTTTTTCCAATGATATCCATTAATTATTGGATTTCCATTAGAGTTTTCTGGAGTATCACATGCTCCCTTCCAGTTATGAGGCAGGAGATACTGCCATATCAAGGCTGTAATCGTTCTTATAATAAGGTATTCTTATTATCACCTCTGTCAGCCACTTCTCTGGGATTTACATCTGTTTCAGCACAACACCCAAGAAGCGAGTACATTATTGCAGTATTTTCTGCCACATCATGATTATGGTTTATACGTAAGCTGTAACCACCTCCTGCCAGTACAAACTGACCATTTAAAATGAGTGTTAAACTCATGAATTTAAGATAAATATAAAAATGCAAATCTTCATTGCCGAAAGTGTTCAAACCAACCATCTTATGCCATATATATAAGAGATAATATACTGAATAGTGTCGTTAAAGAGATGATAAAAGCTAATATATAATAATATATAAAATACTGTTTTCCCTGCTATATCGCTATCTATTGCAGCTGAAGTCTGATTACCCTGATTTTGCATATTTCTGAAAATAAATCTGGCAAAAATAAACATCAATTGGCAAAGCAGGTAATAAAAGCAACCAGATTTTACCCAGGAAAGATTTTTGGGTCATAATCCCGTACAGGTCTATGCCACATAAGATGCCCTGCCGGTTGAAATTATAACTTGTATAGCTTTTCATTACTAAACGGATAAATGGTTAAATCAGCAAGAGATTGCCTTCGGCGGGCGCATTCCACCAAAGCGGGGCCCGGTTCTTCAACAAGTACACTTGCCAAACTCCTGAACCGGGGGACACTTTATTGTTCCGAAAGAACAAAAAACACAACAATCGCCTGAATCTGGTTTCAAAACTTCCCTCTACCTGAATATCCAATGCTTTACCCACAGCGTCACCCTCGCCGAAATATTTCTTTGATCTTTTGCTGTACGATCTGCTAAACATTTTGATAAATAAATGTTATCTGATGAATCATGTAGACGGGATGCATATACTCTCCATCCAACACAGGCTTAATTATTGCAGCCATATTTATTATAGTCACGCTATTTTACAGTATGTATGAGACACCTTTTTCCAAATCATCATCCTGCTTGATTAATTTACTGGAATATTGATTATTACAATATTTAAATGTATGCATACGAAGCCTTACTTTATAGAGATATGATGGCTAATAAGGTCTTGAATCAAATATTTATTAACAAAATGATTGTTAATATTTTATCCTATCCGAAGTCTTGAACTTTGCTTTGCATTATTTAATTTTGAGTAAAACGCCGCAATTCAATTTAAAGAAAGTATCTACAACCTAAGTTTGAAGTTTTCGAAAAAGTATTTACCTGCGTTAGCCGGACATCCTGGTTAAAATTGACTGGAATTACATGATCGATCTATAATGGAGATAAATACTTATTATTTGAATACTTACATTGAGTCATCTCATGGTGAAATATAGCAAATATGTTGGTTGATTATACCATAAGGCATTTCGGAGGATTTGCTTTAGCTCAATGCATTTTCTGTTTTGCTTTAATAAAACACATAATTTACCTGATTGTATCTTTACAAATAGTGCAGCGTTCAAAATCCAGGGAATCACTTTCTTGCAATTCCAAAAACGCGATTTTTATTTTAAATATAAATGATTAATTAATTAGTTATGGCAATAATTGATCTGGTCAACTGGTCACCTCAGGGAAATCAAACTATATATGCTTTCAGATATCCCGAGACCAATCTCAGTACGTTTACTCAGCTTATTGTACAGGAATCACAAGAAGCAATATTATTTTCCAAAGGACAAATCATTGGGAAATTTGGGCCGGGCAAACATACC
Source organism: uncultured Bacteroidales bacterium (assembly GCA_963756885.1). Taxonomy (GTDB): domain Bacteria; phylum Bacteroidota; class Bacteroidia; order Bacteroidales; family VadinHA17; genus LD21. The sequence goes on along the minus strand of CAVWPG010000011.1, from coordinate 547,384 downwards.
CTTAATACTGAAAATCTTCCGGTGTTAAGAAGCTTGTACGGTCTCCCTTTCGGGGGTAAAAATCCATTTACAGCCGAAGTATGGTTTGTGAATAAGTTGCAACCTTACAATATTGATTGGGCTATAAACAGAATGGATATTCATGATGCGGATTACAATACAGGAATTCCACTTGTGGCCAATGGCAGGTACGGGTTAAAAATAAACGATGCTGAAAGATTCCTTATCAAAATAGTCGGAACCAAAAATATATTTGATCAAAATGACCTAACTGATCAATTTTTTGGAGAGTTTTCATCCAAGACTAAATCGACTCTTTTACAATTCATGATAAAAAACAGAATTGGGTTAAAGCAGATTTCAGCACACCTTGAGAGTATTTCAGAGCATTTAAAAAATATTATGCTCCCCTTCTGGGAAAATATCGGACTTGAATTGACACAATTCTATATTACAAGCATTGAAGTCGATAACTCTACCGATGTTGGAAGAAGGGTATTGGATGCAATTTCCAGACAAAGTGCCCAATCCATTGGAGGTTATACATGGCAACAGGAGCAGGCATTTGGTACTGCTAATAATGCCATCGATGGCATCTCAAACAATAATTCCGGAATATTGGGTGCTGTAATAGCCAGCAATATGATAGGAGGTTTGGGCGGCGCCGGAGGTGTTTTGCAACCTCAATACACCCAGCCTTCGTTTGGAGGCTCAAATCAGTCCCCACAAGGGGGCGCAACTCAACCGGCAAATCAGATCAGGGAAGTTTATTGCTCAAATTGCTCAAGGAAATTTGCAAGTACCAATCGCTTCTGCCCGCATTGCGGCGATCCGTATGATGCCTGTCCAAAGTGCGGTACAGATAATGATAGAAACGCAAAACGATGTGTGAGTTGCGGTGCTACATTACAAGGAGATCTTAGCCTATGTTCAAATTGCAATTCTCCTCTTGCACCTGGCAGCTCATTCTGCGGTAATTGCGGGCAACAGCAGGCAGATGATAAATGTACCAGATGCGGTACAGCGTTGGCCTCAAACGTTAAATTCTGTCCAAAATGCGGTTTAAAACGATAAATCAAAAACCTCTAAAATGAATGCTAAAAGAATATTTTCCCTGTTACTCTTTCTATTGGGGGAAGGATTGATAATCATCTGCTTGATTCATTTCGGGAAAAATCTTCAACCTGAAATACTTAAGCTTAATATTGCTGTGACTTCATTAATCTATATTTTTTCTTTTTTCGACATCTTTATTCCATGGATTGACCTAAAAGACAAACCACAGAAAAAAATAGGCTCAATCGGGATAAGATGGGCCTTTACCACCTTGTATATGCTAACCGGAGCTGGGGCAATGATTATTTTCAATACCGTCAATCCTATCTCTTTCACCTCTCAATTGATTATCCATGGGATTCTTCTTTTCCTTCTTCTTACAGGTCTGTTCCTGGCATTTTCTTCTTCTGAAAAAGTACATGAGATTCATCAGGAAGAACAACAGATACTGATTAAAATTGATGAAATGAAAAAGACAACAAGGGAATTGCAGTTAAAATTAGATAGGATGACAGATATCCCGGAAGATATAATTCAAAGAATAAATAATTTACAGGAAAATATCAGATTCCTTTCTCCATGTAATAATAACAGAGCAACCGAACTTGAAAAACAGTTCGTTGAAGAAATGAGAAAGTTAGATGACTGTTTTGTTAACCTTCCTCTAAACATTGATAATATTCAGGACAATATTAAAAATTGTGAAAGGACGTGTAAAGAACGTAAGCAGGTTTTTTCAGACTAAAAGTAATCATAAATCCGGAATACTATGAAAGGCAAAATTACTCCTGAATCAAACAATCTTTTCCAGGATCAGGCAAAGATATTATTCAACTATTATGTGCAAATGGCTGAAAAAATAGTACACGAGGAAGAACATATTGAAAAAGAGATTGCGAAACTTAAGGAAGAACTATCCATTTTGGATACTGACCTTTTAAAAACCAGGCGCCTTAAATGGTTCTTATGCATCCTAATATTCACTTTTATTTATTTTACAGTCAAGGAGAATGGTTTAAAAAAGAAAATCATATCGCTGGATGAAAGGATTGATGTATTTAAAAAGCAGCATAAAGAGATATTCAGAGACTACAGGGTCAGTAAGCTGGGGATTGCATATGTTCCGGTTGCCAGTCAGATTAAATATGAGAATAAAAGTTTCATTGTTGACCATACCGGTATGGTAGGTGAGTCAGAGGTAAAACTACAACTTTCAAAACAAAACGATTTATTGATAAAGACGATTTCTGAATTGGAAAAGTTATCTGATGAGGCCCCTATTGTGGAGGGTTCAGAAGAAATTGAAGAGATCGAAACTCAACAATATTCCCGTTCAATGCAACACTTAAATCAACACGATTACTTTGGGAGACTGGAAAGATCCTTACGGACAATTTCTTATTGCATGGATGATCTGGATGTAATCTCTGTTGAATTGCCTCTGGTTGAAAATAATAGCAGTTATTTAAATTTTATAAAGGAGTTTGCCACGACAGAGGTTCCAAAAGAATCTCCGGTTTTTGAGGTATTCGATATAAATAATTACAGTACTCAAATCTCCAAATTCCAGGAATTAAACAAACTCAAAGATTCATTGTCAAGAGATACTGCTCAATTTGAAGATGTTCTGCGAGGCTTGATGATAACAATGGCAAATTCAGTTCAGGCAATATCTGCTTTAAAAGTTGCTTCAACAGATAAAATTATTTTCGAATCCAACAAACTCCTGTACAAAATTCTTAAATCTCCATATAACCATTATTCTCCTGTACTTGAAGCATCAGAAATAGAAAGAATCAGAAATGAAGATTTCAATTATGGGGAATCGGCATCAGAATATGTCCCCTTCCAGTTAAAGGAAAGTTCAAAAGTTAAATTTAACCTAATCTCCGGAATGTGGACGGGCGAAGACGGCAGCAGCACAAACTTCCCGTTTGGAGTTCACCAGATACATGAAGAAATCGTTGCTCCAATTGTTCAAAATCTTATGAATGAAACAAGGATTGAAAGACTTAAAATATATAACCATATCAAGGACCAAAAGATCAGTTACCTGAATAAATGGCATCAGGATACTGAAGACTTCTATGGAAGAAACCGCTCCGAAAGTGCTGACCTGATAAATTTGATGAGGGCCAGTCTGAGAGACTATGTTGCAGCATATAATACCCTGACTTCCTTGAAAAAAACTGAAGACAGCATGGCTGAGTCAGGCGGTTCCCTTGATTCAACAGTTGTTTCTGCCACTCAAAATTCAGCTGAGGTTTTTGCAGCCTTTGAATTGCAATCAAGAGAATTTCAAAATGTCCAGCTCGATTTTGAAAACTTTATGGAGAGACTCAAGGAAGATATTGATTTAAAAGCAGAGAAATTCGAACACATTGACTATTACGATGCATTGCTTCGTGATGGGAACTCAAAAGATACAGCAGTGGCAGCAAGTGAAGCAAATAACCTGGAAAGCAGAAGAAAGCCACTTATCGGTGTTAATCCGCTTTTTGCAAAAATTTCAGATCTTCCTCCGATCCCAAACGTTGAAGAGATCACTTATGAGCATTTATCCCTGAATCTGCCAGTTATAGCAAAGAACTCTCTGACGGATCTTGACGGGGATCAAGATGCACAAGGTAATAATATGGGGCAAGATTTACCTGCGGGAAGCCCTGAAAATATTGATGAAAATGATATTAAAGCAAATGGTGAGATTTCTGATCCGGAGAATATTGAAAACCCTGACGTAAAACCCAACCCTGAAAGTGAAGAGCAAGTGATGGATGCAGAGAATCCCGACTATGACAAAAAAGATGAAGCTGCAATTAAAGAACCAGATTTGGAAATTGAGGAACCGGAAATTGGTGAGGATACTATTCAGAAGGATAATTATGAAGAGGTTTCAGATAAAGAATCAGAACCTGATGATGAAGTACCTGAAATTAAGGCTAAAACTGAGATGGACAAGGATGATCAAAATGAGGCAGATGAGGGTAATAGGTCTGACTCTGACAGGGATAGCTCAGTGAATAATGAGGAGGAAACAGATATTTCTGATGATGATTTGTAATGTCGGAAATGAAGATATGTGAAGTAACAGTTTCAGATTAAAATATCATAATGTGAAGATTATTTACCCGTTCTAATTTTAAGGATCATGGCAACATTCAATTATACTGTAGACACAACGCCAATGGCGACAGAAATAAAAAGTGTTTCACGACATGTTGAAGCAACTACCGTTGCTGTAGTTGCTATGCAAACAGCAGTCATCCTGGCAGAAGAAAAAGCAGCAGATCATGTCTGCAACAATGTGAATAAAGGGTTTTATTCCTTGATTCGTTCTCAGATCTCGCAAAAAATGGCAAAACTTCAAAGCGAGGTCGATTCTCATGTAATGCAATTGGTACAGCAAAAAAATGCGTTGCTAAGCATAAAAAATCGTATGCAAAAAGATTATAATATGATTTCCGGCAGGTATATGAAATTATTCAATGGTTTAAATGCCAATTTAAAACTGAGAGTATTTGAACTTGATAAACCCACCATTGACTTTGCTGTCAAAGAAATTGACAAGCTGTCAAACCGGACAAAATACCTCACTGCGACAATACCAGTTACACAATTGGAATCATTATCGGTAAGCCAGAAAATAATTGCTTCAAATACAAAATATCGTGGCTTGAATGTTATAAAATCAATGGGAAGTTTTCTCTTCGAAATGATTAATCAAAAGAAACTTACCGATCAGATACTGATAAATGATGATAGATTTACTGTAAGTGCAACTGTCTACATACCAATTGCAATTTGCGATTGCAACAGGAATAAAGCTGATAACAGCTATGAAATAATTGTACCTGAAGATGGATTGAATAATTTTTCAAAATCAGCTATCAGGAATTCTGCCTTAGATTTTTTACAGAAAATTGAATGGAAAGAAAAATCTGTTCCGGATCAGGAAGTTATAAGCGAATTCAGCAAACTCGTCTCCTCTTCTTCCAAGCCGCTTAGAGTAAGAAATCTAACTACGGAATTATTCCAGTCTGTTGGCTATCTAACCCTATAATTGATAAGCGTATGAGCTATTCCAGAAGTTATAGTGAAACAATAACTGTCAGTGGTTCAAAAACTGTAAATGTCTCTTATCCTGCATCACAAAATGGAGGTACTACTTCAGCAACAGTTCATTATACAGAATATGTTCCTGTTAATGTCAATATACATGTGGATACTGACTCTTTTGACAGTAGCGTTGATCAGTGCAATACACATGTAAATTTGCTGACAGGTTCAGTAGTTGCAACTGAAGTTGCACAGGTAGAGTCAATTGACAGCAACTCTGAAAAAGTTGCAGACACAATTATCAGCGGATTCTTTGGCTTTATACGCTCTGAAATAAGTCAGCAGATTGCAGAGCTTTCACAAAATATTGATGCTCATCTGATGCACCTGAAAGAGCTGTGCCAATCCTGCCTTTCGAAGAAAAAGCAAATGGAAGGAGACTTCCTTAGAATTTCGAGCCGGTATTATAAAATTTTTGACGACTTGAATAAGGAACTTTACAATAGAATTTATGAATTAGACAAGCCTGCTTTCCTGTTTCAAAAAGAATTGGCTGACCATATTATAAGAACTATAGGCAATGACATGGTAAATACCGTTGCAATTTTTGGCAGGGAAAGCGGTGAACTTCAGTCAAAAATAAGTGTATCCTACGCAAAGAAAAGAGCTTTGGATACTCTCAACAAAGCTAAGATATTTTTATGGCAACAGAAGAAGCTAAATAACACTATCCAAAAAAGCATGCTGAATGAGAACATTACCGACCGGCAGTATTCTCCCGTATGTTTCATGGAAACCCGTAATGAAAAAAATCAAATTGGCAGGGATTTGTATATTCCGGAATTTTCGACTGCATTTCAGGATAATTTGATCAAGTCTGCACTTAATGAGCAATTCTCTGCGAATACAATTTCCTGGAATACCATAAAGCCGGATTATACTGCAAATCTGAAAATGCATTTTAATTCAGAATTGAACAAGGCTTTCCCGGGCCATGATCAACATACAGTCAGGTTAAAAGAAATGGTTCAGAGAATTGCTGACCTTGATTCAATAAATGTAATGAGCATAATGAATAGTTAATGAAAAGATTATGACAGAACTAAAAGAAATTCGGTTTAATGAAATGAATATCCAGCTTAAGGATAATCTGGTTAAAGGCTCTATTTTGCCTGAGAAATATTCTGAACTAAGCAGAACAATTTCAATCCAAGGCAACACTATAATTGAAGGCCCTGTATTCGCCCATAAACTCGAAATTCAACAGGGGAATTCAGAAATACAGGGAGCAGTTTTTGCCCAAAGTGAACTCTACATAAATAGTGAAGCAAGTGGAAATATCCTGTTTAAAAAGTGCGTTGGCTCTGCCAATTCCATTGTTTCAAGAGCACCAAACTGCAACATAATTTTTTATTCTGATATAAACGCCAAAACCGTAACACTTTATAATTCATTTGTTGCAGGCAGTATTTATGCTGACGAAGTTATCCTTGAAAACAGCGTCGTAATTGGTGGCGTATTTGCAACTCAAACCATTGATCTGACCAATTCGGTTGCAGGGACATTTAATGCTCCATCAATAAAGGCTGCACAAGTGGTTTGGTTACTCTTGCCCAGTGCCTTTTCTATCGAAAAAATAATAACATTGCCTGGTACAAAATTTTATAATTTAAGTTTAGCAGACTTAGGTTCTCTTTACAGAGGTTTGCCTCAGGCAACAAACTCCGGCAAAATAGAAATGAACATTGAAACAGATGAAGTAAAAACGACATTAACGAACGACGAAACTCAGAAAAACCTGAGAAGTTACACCGTGGTAGGAAAGGTATTGGCTGCAGATCTGCTGGACACTGAAAAATTTCAGAATCATTTCTTGTTAACTGCAGCAAGCCTGGGCTCTCAGCTTCTGATGACTTATGATTTGGGGCTGGATTCAAATGGAGAACCAGCATCACTCTCAATGGGAAAGATCCGTGATTTCTTTTTTGATCTGTTAAATGGTAAAATTGAAATCCAAAACCTGGATGGCAATTTTGGAATCTCAGAAATTGTCAATCTGCTTCACTGAAATGATAAAATATCTGGCAGCCAAACCTGAATCAACGACTCAAAGCAAACTCAAATCAAAATGAAAGACTATCCAAAGTTGCTTACTGACTTCTATTTAAAATACAATCCTGACAAAGTATCGGAAGTCAGTTACCTGTTAACCAAATACAAAGGACAGGAAGAAGCACTTTTAAAAAAGCTGTATGAGAAGTACAAAATATTCGATGAAAACCCTGTTGAGGAAAAGTATGACGGGAATCCTTCTGAAATGAAAATTGTTGAAGAAAAGCCAGCAGAGACAAATGCTTTGACCGGGACACCTGCCGATGGGATTCCGGAGAAAAAGTTGTCCCAGGAAATAAAACCCGAAGAAGGGATATATACTGAGCTGCTGACAGAGAAGGACATTTCTCAGGAAATTATACCACAGGATGGGTTCTCATCTGGGGTCTTGGAAGATAAAGAACAACCTCAGGAAAAAATACCAGCTGAAGAGATTCCCGCTGATGCTGTGAAAGAGGAAGAACAACCGCATGAAATTAATCATGAATATGAAATTCTTTCTGAGGAGAAGCCCGAAGAAGAGATGCCTCAGAATAAAATATTTGATACAGAAATACCTGTTGAAGAAGTGCCTGCATATGATCAGGCTCATGGGATAAAAACTGAAGCAGTAATACCTCCTTCGCTAAACCCCGATGAAATCCGGAAAGAGAAAGGGATCCTTGATGAAATTCCAAAGGACATGCGTGAACTTATAACAGCTAAGCTTGTCCCTGAAACATCATCAGCGATCCACAAAACCCCACCGTTAAAATCAAAAAAAAGAAAAGTCCTGCCCATCATAATCATTTTAGTGGTAATCGCTCTGGGCATCCTGTCCCTGTTTTACTTCTTTAACAGATCAAAAGGAGGCGAAAATAATTCAGCCTTTGGAAATGGAAATGAAATGCAGGCAACCACTACCTTATCAGATGCTTTAAAAGAGAACAATCAGGGCAAAAGCGAGATACCAGATTCATTAAACAAAACTGGCAATATGATAGAAGATTCTGTCATTTCTGAAACATTGCCTCAGAATCCGGTTAAAAATGTGCCAGCAGAAACCAGAACAAAGAATAGATCTGAAATTCATGAAACAGAAATACCTGTAGCAGATGAATTTAAGGATTTGACAATTTACAGAATCCAGATCCTTACAAGTAAAAAACAACGAACGGATAACCAGATTATTATTGAAGGAAAAACTTATAGCACATACGAATATTTATATAACGAAATATACTGCTACTCGGTAGGAGAATTTGCCTCCAAGCCTCCTGCCAATGAATTTAAGAGTATTTGCAGAAAAAATGGATACCCTGATGCTTTCATTGTTACAATTAAAAATAACAAAAGAATTATGTAGGAAAACCGCATAGCAGATAAGCGTGATCCCGGATCGAATCCGGCCAGTATGGAGATCAAAAAAAAGGAGATATTATATTCTTTCCCCAATTATAAGCAGGATATGTTGGTTCTCTGAATCTGCAAGTTGATACTCTCATGGTGCAGTCAAAAATTAAGCATATTATTCCTTCAGCAAAATAATTAGTCCGCTCCAACAGCCGGAAAAAGTATACTGTGAAAAAGAAATTCCCTCGCCTGTGTGGTAAATACTGATTTCAGACAGATCTCTACCCTTCGCTAAAGAGTGAGACTATCCTGTGATCAAACCGGAAGTGCCTGCTATTTCCAGCACCCTCCGGTTGAATACCAAAAACACTCCTGAAACCATAAACCTGAGCGATTATCAGGTTTCATTACATTTTGTCCTTACGTGGTTTGCAATTTATGAAGAATTTCAACCATTGCTGGGGAGAGATCGGTATGATGGTGGACAATCTTCCAGTATCCACCTTCTTTCTGATAGATGTTCGTTACGCGAACCTGATCAGTGACCTTTTGTCCGGCTATGCTGAAACCCGCATTCTCGACGCCAATTTCATAAGCCATATCCCCGGCTACATGGATGTACTGATCCTCAAGCCTGACCTTACCTTCTGAAGCAACCTGGGCGGTCTGGTCCCATGTTGCCCAAACGTCCTTCCATCCAATCTGCCGTCCCCCAATCGGATGCATAGTGGTAACATCCGAACTGTGCGACCAGATATCTGACAGGGATTGAGCACTTCCATTTGTCATTTTGTTTAGCGCTGAATAAAACTGATTTGATGCATTGCGGACTTCATCTTCGCTTGACATAATTGATTCCCTTTCGTTAATTTACAGAACTAATTTTGATTATTAAATCGAAACCAGCCATAACACTTGTTTGGAGATCAATAAGATATGGCCGTAATGGTCCTGATGCAATTTGCAATAGAACACAGAACAACTAACCTTCGATTTGGTTAATTAAGATCGCCTACTTCTTTATAACAGGTTATCATTTCCCGTATGGAACAAAACATCTACCATAAACAAATCACATTTAAAAACGTTCATCGTCACAATTCTGATACCGCTCCTGACAGATCCGGATGTCCGTATATCACAGGAATAATCCGGACAAATTATCCCGGTTTATGGTGGTCAGTGTGAGCGGATTCTAAGGTGTTTGGATAAGCCAAAGGCCCCGGTTGCCTCCCGCAGGTAGTTTCTGACCGCCGGAGGTCAGTGTTAAACTTATGATTTACAAATGAATGTTAATATGACAGAGGCAACCTGCTTATATGTTATCTGAAAGCAGAATAAACCGCTGATTCAGAAAATGGGTACCGGAATCGGGAAATACAAATCATGCCTTTTAAATTATACAATCTAATCCCCTAATTGTGTAAAAGTTTATCAACCTGCACGAAGTAATTTTACAAAATAATTTAATGCTTTGATAATGATTGAATTATTAACTAAAAAATAAAAATATGAAAAAGTTAATTATAATGGCTTATTTAATGATACTCACATTGAGCGCCGCTCCTGCAGTATCATTAAACCCTGAAAAGAATACAGCTGATAAGCCTGCCGATAAGGATAAAAATAAAAAAGAATATAAATTATCGGATGAGGAGGCTCAACGTCTGACCAGAAGGGTGGAAGAGATAAAGAAAATGGATAGAAGCAAAATGACCGTAAAAGAAAAACGGGAAATAAGAAAAGAGCTGAAAACAATTAAAAAGAGATATGACGGATACGTTATTTATTTCAGCAGCGGGACAATCTTGCTAATAGTAATTCTTATCCTTCTGATCTGATGATATGTGATATTCAATATAGAACTTATCATTTTTAACTAATTGTATTACAATGAAGAACACTCTTATAATATTACTGATGTTCTTTTTGGTATGCAGTTGCTCATGTGTGGATCAAGGGACTTATTCAGATCTGCAACAACCCGCAGCCGAAGAACAGGGGCATGTAAGTTTCCAGGTATTTTATGACGACTTAAGCCCATACGGGGAATGGGTTAATGACCCCGATTATGGTTATGTATGGATTCCGGGTGCAGGGCCAGATTTTGTACCATATTCCACATCTGGCCACTGGGTAATGACAGAGTATGGCTGGATGTGGCTTTCTGACTACAAATGGGGTTGGGCTCCTTTTCACTACGGCCGCTGGGATTATGACAGCTACCGGGGATGGTTCTGGATACCTGGCGATGAATGGGGGCCGGCATGGGTAGTATGGAGAAGTGGCGGCGGTTATTATGGTTGGGCTCCAATGCGCCCTGGTATAAGCGTGGAGATGAGCCTGAACAGTGAAAGTCGCGATCCGGGAAGGTGGAATTTTGTTCGTGAAAAGGATTTTGACAGAGAAAATCCAGGAAAATACTATATAAACAGGAGAGATAATGAACAAGTAATCAGGAATACAAAAGTTATAAATAATACTTATGCAGATGCCAGAAGGAATGTAACATATGTTGCCGGACCCAGTCCAAATGAGGTACAGAATACTATTGGGAGAAAGATCCCGAACGTTGCTGTTCTTGATAATAACAGACCAGGTCAAAAGATCAGCAACCGGCAGGTACAAATATACAGACCTCAGTTTGAAAACCAGACAAGGACTAGACCACCAAAGGTTATTGATTCGAAGGATATTCATCCTGAAGGTAAAAGAAATAATAATATCCGGCAAAATAATGTTATGACTCAACCTCCGCCAATCCGGCAAAGGCACCCGGAAAATAAACAGAATCAACAAACAGAAGAAATGCGACACGGACAACAACAGTACAAAATCCGGCATCATGCAACCTATGAAAAACAAAACCAACCTGGCAATACTCAACACCGGGGTCATAATAAAAATCCCCAGAAGAAAATACAGCCAGAGCAGAAAGGAAGAAATGAAAGGTAGTCTATAAGGAGTGGTATTAAGCAAAAGGAAGGATCAGGAAAAAGAAGGATAAAAAGAGGGAAAAAAGAAAGGTTTATAAATTAATGTGCGATTAATTTATCAAAGATTTTCACTACTGTCCGATTAATAGGTTGAGATTCTTCGCTTCGGTCAGAATGACAAGTATTTATGGAGTTTTTGGTAGGGGTTGTTGAAAAAGTCAAATTCCAATAACCGCAGAGGTTACTGCAGTCCCGATAGCCATCGGGATTCGCGGATATTAAAGGAATTTAATCGGCGGGACTCAGCGTTATTCAATCTGCGTACATCAGCGAGACATATCAATAATCACAAATTCCCTAAAGCATGAATGTTCTCGTAAAGATCTAAATTACAATTGCTTGTCTTTGCGCGTAAACCTTTGTGCGGTCAAAAAGACTTTTTCAACATCCCCCCTAAACCATAAATGGCTGTCATTCTGAGCGAAACGAAGTGAAGCGAAGAATCTCTTACTAATTTGACCATTTATCCGTTTAGTAATCAAAGATTTTATTTATTTTGGACTAAAATAATTGGATCTGCCTGATATCAACTTCACTGATTCCAGTCGTACGCCATGCTGCAAATGACCAGATCAACTGAAAAAGTCAAGTTCCCAACCCAGGTAAAATATGTTTTCCCCATTCTTATATTATTCCACTTGTATTCACAAAGCGCCTCGTCACAGGAATATTTTCAGCAGGAGGTTGATTATCAGATTTACGTTAAACTTAATGATACAGATCATGAACTGAACGCTTTCGAAGTAATCCGATATATCAACAACTCACCCGACACACTTGGCTTTCTGTATTTCCACCTTTGGCCAAACGGATATTCAGGGAATAATACTGATCTGGCAAAGGAAATATTCCGAACGCAGGGAAAGGAAAAGCTATTCAGGGATAAGGAGCTGAGAGGCTATATCGATTCGATGGATTTTAAGGTAAATTCCAGGCAGGTAGGGTGGCATCTGCTCGACTGAACATCCGGATATCTGCATGATAAACCTGCCTGATGTATTAAAACCGGGCGACACTATTCAATTAACTACCCCTTTTCATATTAAAATTCCAAAGGGAGTTACATCGCGTTTAGGTCATATAGATCAATCCTACCAGATTTCTCAATGGTATCCCAAGCCGGCTGTTTATGACAGATCGGGCTGGCACCAGATGCCATATCTTGACCAGGGAGAATTCTATTCCGAATTTGGAAGCTTTGACGTAAGTATAACTCTGCCTGCTAATTATATAGTTGGAGCCACGGGCGATCTGCAGTCTGCCGATGAGCTGGAAATGCTGAATCAACTGGCTGCTGATACTTCATGGAAAAACAATATCTACTATTCAGGGGATATTTTCCCCCCTTCGTCACAACGGTTGAAAACTATCCGTTATAAAGGAAGCCGGATTCACGATTTTGCGTGGTTTGCCGACAAGCGGTTTCATGTTCTGAAAGGGAAGATCACCCTTCCGGAATCAGGAAGGGAAATTACTACCTGGGCAATGTTTCCTCAGATTCAGGCTTATTTGTGGAAAGACGCCATTAGATATATTGACAGTGCAATAATAAATTACTCCAAATGGATTGGCGATTATCCGTACAAATCCTTTACTGCTGTCCAGAGTTCATTGCCATCCGGCGATGGTATGGAATATCCCGGACTCACAGTTATTGCCCTTTCGGCAGATTCGTATAGCCTCGACCAGGTAATTGCCCACGAAATTTGCCATAGCTGGTTTTACAGCGCTCTCGGATCGGACGAACGAAGGTATCCCTTTATGGATGAAGGCATAACATCATCCTACGAAATGCGGTATACGACAGCGCATTATCCCGGTAAAAAATTCTGGGAAGTATATTTAAAAAACAGGAAACTGGCTAAGTTTATACACATAGATCAACTTCCTGTTGAACGTACGGCAGAACTGGGATGGATGGAACAGGCCCGGAATGGGCTCGAACAACCTGTGGATCTGCCTGCCATGGAGTATACGGCCAGAAATTACTCCGATATAATCTACTTTAAGGCTGCCCAGGGATTTACTTATCTGAGAGCTTACCTGGGCGATCAGGCATTTGATTCCATAATGCATGAATACTACAGAGTCTGGAATTCAAAACATCCTCAGCCTGAGGATCTTCATCAGATATTTTTATCTCAGTCAGATAAAGATTTATCCTGGTTCTTCAGGGATTTCCTGAGCACAACAAATCAATTTGATTATAAGATAGTCAGACAGGAGAATAAACGCATCCTGGTAAGGAATAAGGGGACAATGGTTTCCCCCGTTGTGATTTCGTGTCTCATTGGAGATTCGATAGGCTATGAAAAGTGGTATGACGGATTTGGAAAGGAAAAATGGATAGATATTCCGGATGGTGATTATACTGAAATAAAAATCAATCCGAAGCATCTAATTCCTGAGATCAACTACCTTAATAACAACATCCGGGAATCAGCTGTTTTCCCTAAATCTGATCCTGTCAATGCCCAATTGCTGTATACCTCTGAAGATCCGGAGAAAAGAACCCTGATTTACTTCCCTGCCTTCAACTGGACCAGGGAAGATGGATTTATGACAGGGGCATCAGTAAACAACGGGCTTGAGCTTACAAAGCCCTTTGAGTATAATATTGTCCCATTTATATCCTTCAGGAACAGAGATCTGACAGGATTTGGAAAAATTTCCTGGAATATCAGAACATATAATAAACTCACCAGACTGGTGACAATATCTTTCAACGCTTCTCATTTTGGCGCTCCTGCCGGTCAATCGTACCTGATGACTAACACAGGACTGACTCTTTATTTCAGGAACAACCAAATGGTAAATGAAATTAACAATTTGACCTATTGTAATTTTATTACGACTTCAGGGCTTAATTTCCCGGAAAGACCTGAAATCGGGAAGAAAAGCTCATTTATACAGCTGGGTTGGGTACTGGAAAAAACAAGTGTCCTGAACCCTTTTAAACTTACCACCTCACTTGAATCGAATATCCAATATCTGAAAACCTCGCTTGAATTTGACTACAGAATCAGCTACCGGGGCAAGGGAAACGGGTTGGATCTGAGGCTTTTCTCAGGTATAATTATGAATAATTCCCTGAATCCGTTCTATGATTTTTCGGCAGCCGCCCGCGATGGAAGGGAAGAATATCTGTTTCAGGAAAATTATTTCGATCGCTTCAGCACTTTCCCTGAAACTTTCTTTTCCAGGCAGATGACTATAACAGAGGGTGGACTGATTACACCTGTAAATGACACCCTTGGATTCAGCAAATGGCTTGTTTCAGCCACATTCACAAGCAGCCTTCCGGGTAAAGCAGGCATATTGCCTGTAAAACCTTTCATAAATCTTATCCTTAACGATCATGGTCTGGGCACAGGCAACAGGACACCATTCTTTTGGGAAGCCGGTATTAAAGTCGGATTATGGAACTTTTTCGAGATATATATCCCATTTTTAGTATCATCTAATTTATTATCAATAAGAGAATCCATCGACAACAGGATCCGATTCGTATTTAATCTGGGGTCGGTTTATAATAAAAAATTGAATATAGTTCCGGGTAACGGCCTCACTATTTTTTGACCGGTGCGAAACTTAAGGCAACATCAGGGAAGCTACCGGGACAGCCTTTTCTGGCATCCATATCAGAGTGACATTGCTATTGCCAGCCCTGCGAAGAGAATGAGAAAAAGCGAACCGGAAACAACTGACATATGTGGATCAGCAACATTTACAGAAGCCTGTTTCCCCTGATTAACCTGAGTAATATTGCCAATATTGCGATTACAAGCAGAATATGAATAAGTCCGCTTAAACTATACACAAAAACACCCACTAACCAGGCTATTACCAGAATAACCGCTATAATATATAGTAATGTTCCCATCTTCTTGATTTTTAATTAATACACCTTATAAAAACCTTAATCTTTAATATCTTCAAAAGTGAACATAATATGGCTGGGGAGCATTATATAATCCCGGTTAAACATTACATACTTTTAATTCATTGAAGGTGAAAACAAGGCCATCAAATCGGGCTACAGATTTTGAAGGAATTATGTAATGTTTTATTGCATTTATATAGCAATCTGTATAATGAGATATTTATTTTCGATAAGTGGTAATGACATTTAACTATGGAATATAAATATTTTATTATAAGTACTTTAGATAATATTTAAATGGGCAGGATCTTCCTTAATATTGTAACGGCTATTCTTATAGTATCATGGATTATCGGTTTTTTCTTCTACGATACAGGGGCAAAAATACATATACTCTTATTGCTGGCACTTATCTTGACCCTCCTCAGAATACTGATTGGCAGAAATTATCAATATTCAGATCAGAATAGCGGCAAGACAGCTAAGCCGTGAGAATTTATTTCCCCTCGCTAAGCAGGCAGGTAGATCCTGAACGTTGAGCCTTTACCCGGATGGCTTTCAGCTTTGATATAACCCCGGTGATTTTCAACAATTATTTTGCAGATTGACAGGCCTATTCCTGAACCGGTGTACTCTGACCCGGTATGCAGCCTGAAAAATAGTTCGAAGATTTTTTCAGCATACCGCTGTTCAAATCCAATACCATTATCTGAAAATGAAATATTATAAAATACCTTTTCAGTATTAGACCCGGCATCCGGAATATCTTTCCCGAGGGCAAGTTTTGAATCTATATATATAACCGGGATAATATCCGGCCTGGAGTACTTTATTGCGTTTGAAATCAGATTATTAAACAGCTGCTCTATCTGGAATGGGATAACATCCGCCGTTGGCATGGCGGTTGCATTGATTATTGCATTTTTCTCTTCGATTAATTGTGAAAGATCCCGCTTTGAGT
The DNA here is from genome assembly GCA_963756885.1 of uncultured Bacteroidales bacterium. Lineage (GTDB taxonomy): Bacteria > Bacteroidota > Bacteroidia > Bacteroidales > VadinHA17 > LD21. The sequence continues at coordinate 530,988 of CAVWPG010000011.1, read as the reverse complement.
TTTCAAGGATTTCATTCAAATCAGCTGCTTCATAAACTCTATCAGCCATATTGGTCCTGGAATAAACCAGCAGATCTTCAATAAATTTGTGCATTCTCCCTGCTGCCTTTCCGATGCCGGTGAGGTAATCCCTTACAGTTTCCGGAATTGCTTCCAGTTCCCTGTCACTGATCCTGGAAATAAAAGTCTGGATCTTACGGACAGGTTCCTGCAAATCATGGCTAGCGATATGGTTAAATGTTGTAAGCAGCCTGTTGGACCTCTCGAGGTCAGATATCTTCTCTTCTATCAGCTTATCCTTGAAATATTGCTCGGATATATCTGCATTTATGCCTATGCTGAACTCGTTGCCATAGGTATCGGAAATTACCTTTCCAATAGACCTGAAGTGCCGTTCAACTCCATCCTTTCTGATTACGCGAAAAGACATGCGTGTTTCCGATGATTCATCAATGATCTTTCTGTTGCCTTCAACAAACAGGGCCCGGTCATCAGGATGCACAAATTCCAGAAAATTCCGGAACGTTGGTTCGAATTCCCCCGCTTCGCAACCAAGCAGCCGGTAAAGATTATTTGAATAATAAAGTTCGTCCCCCTGAATATTAAAGTACCAGTGACTTATGTCTGCAATTTGTTCGGAATGCTCGAATAATTCATTGTTTATTAATAACTTGCTATTGGTCATAGCAAGGCCTTTGAGATCTCTGTTTATCCTGTAAAATGAAATGATGAAAATAAATAATGAGAACAAGACTATAAATAGTATTAAAAGCGGAGGCAACTTAATATCTTTCTCATGCAACAATTCACCTCTTTTCAGTAATCTCAGCTCATCATTTTTTATATAATCAATAAAGGTCTGACTGAGATTCATTTGTTCCCTCCCTTTCAGTATTAGGTTTTTTATCGTATCAGTTGTACTTACCCTGTAATTGTTACGGCTCAATACCTCATTCAAAAAATTGATCCTCCTTGCAACAGATAAAGCCAGGGTGTCTAATAACCTGGATTGCTGGTAATTATCTGACATAAGGGAATACAATTGAAGGGTTGATAGGTTTACTTTTTTAATGGCTTCGTAATATGATCGCAGAAAACTTGAATCATTGGTCAATAAAAATCCACGCTGGTTTGTCTCGGCATTCCTGGTATCCAGATCGAGTTGCAGCAAGGCAGCAGAAATCTTATATGAATTTACTATCAGGGATTCCGATTCTGTTACCATTTGAAGCTGCTTATATGAAATACCTGCTGCAAATAAAAGTGTGAAAATAGATATTACCAGAGCACTCACCAGTACAAATGCCGGGAGTCTAGGTTTTAGAAACTTCATCGCTTTTAATGTTATTAATATTCAAAAGAAAATTTTCTTTTTTTAAGCCGGAGGTATGATACTGCCAGTTTAGTGTAATAACATGTTCAAGGATTATCTTCAGAACTGAAAAATCGTTCGGTTTCTGGATATAAATATTGGCACCGTTAATAAATGCTTCCTCTACATTTTCATTTGAGGAAGAGGTGGAATAGATTGCAATGGCAAGGTCTTTGAGCCTGCTCTTCTTTCTGATATCAATTAAACAATCGATCCCGTTTATAAACGGCATGTTCAAATCGAGGAAGACGAGATCAGGAACACGGTTATCTTCATTACCCAGGTATTTCATTAATTGTTCGCCATCATTCACAAGTGTCAGGTTTGTTTTGACCCTGATTTCCTGCAATGCATCCCTGAAAAAGATACAGTCATCCTCATCATCGTCAGCAAGCAGTATGAACAGCGAATCCATTATCATGGCAGTAATTATTGTGATTCAGACTGTGAGGAAGATGATTCGAGGTTATTTCTTCTTTCAATTATAGTCTGGAATGCTTTTGGTGTCAATCCTGTTGTTTTCTTAAACTGGTTGGATAAATGGGCGACACTGCTGTAATTCATTTTCCATGCTACCTCGGTACATGTCAGCTTCTCCTCGATAATCAATTGTTTTACCCGTTCAACTCTCTGCAGTACAAAAAAATTTTCAACTGTGGTATAGGTGACTTCAGAAAATATTTTAGACAGATGGCTATAGCTAAGATTCATCCTTTCAGCAATGTAAGCAGAGATCTTTGAATTATCCTGCTTCTCTTCCAGATATACTATTTCTTTTATTATTTCCTTAATCTTCTGAACTATTGCAGTCTTTGGATCATCAATTATTTCAATGCCATATTTTTTCAATGATAATTCACATTCCCGGAACTGTTCGGGAGAGACAGGGCCATTAAACCGGACCTCTGCCATTCCGATTATCTCATACGGAACTCCTATCCTGTCAAGGTATTCCTGCATAACGACCCTGCAGGCAATATTGATATCATACTTAAACTGGAATTTCATTTTATCCTGCTCAGATAAATGTCTTTTTAAAACAAGGCTATTGTCAGAATATATGATATTAACAATAATCGCCAGAATTTGTTGCAAATGACATCTTTGCCGGAATGTTGCCATAAAAAAAGCCGTCCGATACTAAGGACGGCTCTTCAAGAGTATAATCTGGATTTACCTTGCGGCAGTGCCCGGCCTTGCTTCCAGACCCATAACCGTAAGTGTGGTATTAGCCTCCTTCATACTTGTCATCCCCTCAGGAGGTTTGTATTTAAAATCAATTTTCGTTATGACCTGACTTGCACCAGACAGATCTATTGGCTTGCTTTCACCATTTGCACTCAGAGAGGTATTAAGACTTATATCCTGAGTAGCTCCGCTCTTATAGTAAAGTTTAACGTCCGTGATCATTATCGGCTGATCTCCGGCTTTTACCCTGATAGCCTGAAACTTGTTCGAATCTTTTACCATAAGCTCATCATGACCTGTCTTCAGGCTCACCTTTTTCTCACCGACCTGTACCCAGGCAGTCTTATCCTGTGTCATCGAAGTTTCCGGCTTTTTCGACATGGACTGAGTCGACTGGGCAACCGCTGCACCAAAGCCCAAGGCAAGGGGCAACAACATACTTATAATAATCTTTTTCATAATAATAATTTTTTAGTTAATAATAAGTACAAAGTTTGTCAGAATGTCAGAAACCAGTTTTACATAAATACGGTAAAAAATTACATAATTTGAATTAAGATGTAACCGGAAAGTTGACGGGCCAGCTATGGTAAGCCAGCCTTGCCCTTAAATTCACCCGGCTATCGGAAGATCGCGGCTGGCCTCAGGAAAAGCTGCATCCTCCGACCTGAAGTTCTATTAAATAAATAATAACATCTTAATAGTCTCCCAGTAACTTCCTGTCCTTATCGAATGGTAAATATTGATTATACTACTTTAAATACAATGTGTAGGCTTCAGTATTTTTTGTCGATATGACTTCAATTCTTTTTTTTACTCCAGGATTAATAGCTACTTTCATATTTCCAGCAACCTGTCGGGCCACATCACTTTGTATTTCAAGTAAATTGACAGCAGTCGTGGCACGGCTATAATCTTCAGTCCATAAAGTATGTTCGTTTTTGCCTTTAATCAGTCTCACAATAACTCTTACGTTATTCCCTGACCTGCTAACATTTCCTTAAAGCACCTACGAAACGTTCAATTCGTATTACTAAACGGATAAGAGGTTACCGCAGTCCCGATAGCCATCGGGATTCGCGGATATTAAAGGAATTTAATCGGCGGGACTCAGCGTTATTCAATCTGCGTACATCAGCGAGACATATCAATAATCACAAATTCCCTAAAGCATAAATGTTCTCGTAAAGATCTAAATTACAATTGCTTGACTTAGTGCGTAAACCTTTGTGCTGTCAAAAAGACTTTTTCAACATCCCCCCTAAACTATAAATGGCTGTCATTCTGAGCGAAACGAATGAAGCGAAGAACCGAGCTCGCCAAAGGCAATCTCTTGCTAATATGTCTATTTATCCGTTTAGTATTGATTTTTAATATAAACCGCAAAAAAATGCCCTGAATTATAAATTCTCAGGACATTATTTAATACCAATGAAAGTAAAAACAATCTATTTTACTTTATTGAATTTATATTCCCGCGTTTTTATCCCATCTGTATTAAATATAGTAAAAGTCATTTTAGCAGGAGTTTCATATACAAGATCAAATTTACCCCAGGTTGTTTCAGGTTTAAAAGTCTGAAACAAATCACCACTTAGCTTTTTGTCAGTAGACCATGAGCCTGTCCATGTAGAATAGGCTCCATTGTGCCAAAGTACAAAACCTTGTGCCTTACCTTGTGGATCAAGACTAATATTATTAATATATGAAGGAGATTTAGTCCCCTTAATAATGAGAGATTCATTTGTTATAAATGATTTCCCATATTGCCTGGTCTCCCAGACTACAATAGTATCCTTATCAATTTTTGCTTGCCATGTTCCCAGATCCTGTTGCATTAATTTAATGTTATCCAGGTTGGATGCAGTAGTTTGTCCCTGTATTCCAGCAGAACAAATCAGAAGGAATACAAACATCAGTGAAGTAAATAACCATGATTTTGTAGTCATAGGTATGAGTTTGTTTAATTAATATTACAATTATATTAAACCAAAAACACCTGAAAGATGATTTTGTTCATTTTCAAGTACTTAATCTATTTAGTTGTTCAGAATAGCCGTACAAATTGAATTTAACTCCAGATGAACCTGGATGAGGTTACAAGACAGTTAATCAATATCCTGAGTTAATTATCTGCTGTTTATTAATATATGTTATTCGCGATCAGACTGCCTTATAATAATCAAAGAAGGACGGATTTTACCATAAGGTTACCTTCGATTGTTTCAATCACATTTTGTATACCAATGCATTAATATTCATTCCTGCTCCAACAGATGCGAAAACAAGAGTGTCACCTTTGTCTATTTTGTGCTGTTTTAACTGATCTTTTAAAATAAGATCCAATAAAGTCGGTATGGTAGCTACAGATGAGTTGCCCAACCATGCAATTGTCATCGGCATTATATCTTTTGGCACATCAACTATATCATAAAGACTAAAAAGTCGTTTTAATATTGCTTCATCCATTTTCCCGTTGGCCTGATGGATTAGCGCTTTTTTAATTTCACTAATGTGAATATTACTTTTCTCAAGGCATTCTTTTATCGTTTGAGGTACTTTTTCAATTGCATATTGATAAAGCTTCCGGCCATGCATTTTTAAAAAACTATCATCCTCTTTATTGTTGTCATTCTTGTATGATTTACCCATATATAACATTTCTGGAATTTAAAAAGGTATCCGATCGTGTTTTATGTGCAAGGATCCCAACCGGATATTCACTCTCTTGGGCTTCGAAAATAGCAGCTCCGGCACCATCAGCATATAACATACTGTCCCTGTCATGCGGATCGGAAACCCTGGAAAGTATCTCAGCCCCGATAACCAATACCTTTCTGGCATCCCCTGATTTTATTAAATAATCGGCCTGAATAGCAGCTTGCAGCCAACCCGGACAGCCAAAAAGTATATCATAAGCTACAGTATTGGGGTTTTTTATTTCTAATTTATGTTTTACCCTGGCAGCCTAAACAAGGTACAACATCCATTTGCTTACTGTTCTTCTTTACATCACCAAAATTATGCGCAACAATTATGTAATCCAATTCTTCTTTATCAATGCCTGCAGATTTAATAGCATCAATAGCAGCATAACAGGCAATATCAGAGGTTACTAAATCGTCTGTGACATATCTTCTTTCTGCATATAGTCGTAATATCAAAAAACTTATCAATTATTTCCTGATTTCCTTTTTCGAGCCTTTTTCCGTCTGCATCATAAAATTCATTTCTAAGAAAATCCTCATTTCTGATATGTTTCGTCGGGATATAACTTCCTGTTCCTGTAATAACACTATAGATAGTCTTATTCATATTAAAAATTTAATATTGTATGTTTTACTGCCAGCATGCTTAAAGATTTAGCTAAGATAACCGTTTGTGAGCAAAAATTACAGAATGCATATATACTTTGCTTTTTCAGATAAAGCTTCGGCCCTGAGCAATGTCAGGACGATCGATATGACCACCCAAATTTGATATTAAATCCTCGTTGTGTCTTAGTGCATGTTATGCGTCAACAGATCTGATTCTGAGGTGGTCAAAGAAGTGGGGTTTAGCACATCGCTGCAGGTTACTGAAGGCTTGTGGCCGTAAAAGGATAACTCCGGGCTGGTTCTAATATCCTCAAACCTGAAGATCCCTCATTTCAGTAATAACATCTTAATAGTCTCCCTGTAACTTTTTGTTCTTATCGAAAGGATATATATTCCTGGCCGAAAATTGCGCGAATCCCATTTTATACTGTAGTTGCCAGACAGCATGTAATGGCTGACAATGGTTTCAACTTTAGCTCCGTTCAAATTGAAGACATCAAGCGCTACCGGTCCGTCTTCTGGCAGATCGAATGCAATCCAGGTGAATGAAGTAAACGGATTGGGATAATTTGGATGGAGCATCTCCGGATTCACTTTAAGGTTTACAGCGATATCAAAGGGATAGAAATTATCATCGGGAGAAATGATTGTGACAGTCTTCCTGTAACTTCCAACGGGCAGATCCCTGTTATCAACCGATATTACAATGGTGTCGTCTGAATGACCTGACGAAGGAGATATTTTCAATCCCCATTTCGGGCCTCCGCCAGAAACAGAAGCCCTCCAGCTTACGGGATCTGTTCCGCCAGCCTGAAAATGAAGCAACTGATCAGGGGGATTCCTGTTGAAAAGTGTATTGAAATCAATGGTATCAGAGCTCAGAGTGATAAAAATTGCAGGCTGAGGCCTGTAAACAACTTCCACCTTTTTGAAAATATCAGGCTCCAGCCTCATATTGAAAAACAGAACCCTGTTCCCATTCATAACTTCCGTCTGAAATGGATTTTTCACGCCATCGATCAGAACATTTTCGACTAACCTGTTATCATCAATATCTGCCTTCAGAGTAGTCATATCACCCGGCTCAAGGGACTCTTCAAAATTTCTTGAGGCAGATACAGGCATTGAAAGACGTGAAGCATTAAATGTTATCCGATCTGAATTTTCAACGTATCCGCTGAGAATAAATCTGTCCCGCTGCAATATATATTTGATCACTGTACCTATTGATGCTACCCAGATATCCTTAGAACGGGCATAATCGATGGCGCCGTCATCATTTGTCAGATTATGGAGAACAAGGTTGAACCATTTCTTCAGCAGAACAGCTGAATCAACAACTGTTTTCAGATCTGATGGAGGAAATGGGGTATGCTCATGGGAATTATAGCTTTTAAGATTCATGAAATTCTCAGGAGTCGGATCTTCAAGCTTATTAATATTATAACCCCTGGCACTTAAAAAGAATTCATAGGCAACATCCTGTTCCCTGTAGTTAGTATAACCACACGGCCAGACCAGTGTTATGATCTTATTAAGTGTAACCGGTGTGTAATTGCACAGGCCCGACAGATTCGGCAGAATTTCTACATTCCGCAGGTCATCGTCTGAAACCGGCCCGCATGGGTGATTTATAAGGTGCGATCCCAGCTCCATCCCGGCCTGATAATAATACGTATAAAATGAAGGAGGGACAGAGCCATTCGTAACATATGTTCCCCTGAAGCCATTATTGTTCAGTTCATCGAATGCCGATGGCTGGCCATCGTCCACGGAAACACTCATTGCTCCGGCTTTCCCGTCTTTCCAGGTAAAAGGTTCAACAGCCACCGCAGGATTTATGATCAATGTTACGGCAATAGTGACAGGCCCCCCGGCTGACTGTGAAGATTCCAAAATAATATTCCCGTGATAGATCCCGGTTTGAAGTCCTGCAGTTAAGGCATTTACCTTTAAAATCTCATCTGACACTCCATTTTGTAAATCAGCGGTCAGCCAGGGAACATCGGTTGACTGATTCCATCGGATAATGTTGCCTCCGGATGTTGAAATAAAGACTGACCTGGTTTCATGTGATTCTTCACCCTGCCTGGCGCTGAAGACCAACGATCCGGGAGAGGCCCTGAGATTATCCTCTACTTGCGGCAAAGGTTGTGTACTCACTTCAGCCCACTCAAAATCTGCATTTGGAAAACCCCCGGGTGATGCTCCGGTTTCTATTGCCAGCCTGGCATTGGAAAGCGATCGGGCTACCTCACCGACCTTGATCCAGGCCTCGTTGTCAGATGAATAATATGATCTTATGATCTGTGCAATTGTATCCCTGTCGAGCCGAAGGTATAAATTTGTCGTGCCTGTCTCGGGAACTGAATTAAGGTTGACCGCCTTCCCCCCGGATTCACTTGTAAACATTATCCGGTTAATGACTTCAAAAGTCCGGGATATCTGAACATAATTGTCATCATCCTGGTAGGCCACAAGGGTTGCCTGCTGATTATTCTGTGAGGGATCGAAGGAAGCTATTTTAAGTCTGAGGCTTGTCCATCCTTCAGGCAGACTTCTGAAAAGTGTATTACGGGTGCTGTTTATTCCCTCCCACAGATCTCCTTCATCCACCGGAATCCGAATCACGCCCGGGTGAACCTGCTGGTCGTATGATATTACTGCCCCGGTTGTCTGCTCGGTATTACGCTGAATACCCGACAATGTGTGAGCCATGAAATTCCAACCGTCAGCGAGCAGGCCGGCTCTGTCAGGATAGACAAATTCATAGTGGTACTGAGCTGACAGAGTGCTAAATATACCAGATACAAACAAAAAGAGAAATAATCCTGCTTTGCATTTTGTTCCTAATGATGCACAACCTTTTTTAATCATATGCAACAGGATGCCTGCACTTCTCATTTCCATTATGGTTAAATGGTATATGTTTTTATCGTTTTCCCTTCCCGGAAAAGGCTGAAGGTGATCCAACCTGCAACTTAAATCACTCTGTCCCCCCCGATAAAGATATGGTAAAATAAACAGACTATCCTCTGTCGCCTAATTGAAAAGAGGGCTTATCCTGATCTGTCAGAAAATCATGACTTATAATTTTCATTAACACATCTTCCTGTTTCTAATCCAGGTACATACTCCGTACTTGAATGAGAAAATGGAGAAAAAATATGCAATTGTACAGGAATAGAATTAATTTTTCCGGATAGGCGGAGCATTCAATTTTGGCGTGTACAGGTTCTCAGCTTCCAATGTTGGCTTATAATCGTATGGCAGTAAATCCGCAATTCCATGCAATGCCATCTCTCCCTGCCAGATAATGTCGTGACCCTTATAATATCCGTCCTTATTAAAATAAATGTTATTTTCCAAAATCTGCATCGCGCTTTCAGCCTTGCCAGGTTCGTATATTATCGACAGATCTACTGGCAGATGGCCAGGATAGTAAATATACTTTTTGGCGTTGTCCGGATCGAGGCTCATTTGATATCTTATTAATTCCTGTTCAGTGATTTCCCGGTCACCATTTTTAACAGTGAAGCCTTCCTCTTTTAGATTTTTTTGCCAGAGAGATCTGAAGAAATGCATTTTTGATCCAAAATATACATAATTTCTTTTTCGTTCTTTAACCTGTGGATCCAATATTGAGGCAGTATCTTCACTAAATAAAAAATTTCCAATCAAATGATTGATAGTCTTTGACTTAGTGAATTCAAACTTATCTAGATAATAAGTAATATTATAACCCAGTCCCTTATTTTTAATCATTATTGGATTAATTGAAAACGCTTTCAATGTGTCATTATCTGCACTACTGATGAATCTGATATCATCTTCGTTGACGATTTGGCATTGCCTTGAATTTCTGGTTCTTCCCAGGAACTCCCTTCTGAAAATTGCAAGATTTTTTTCACGCAATTTTTGTTTCCCTTTTTCTTCAACAGTAACTTCCTGCAATTCAAAAAATTTTTTTGTGAGATAAACGGCAATTTTTTGTTGAAGTGAATAGTCATTGACACCAACGGAATAATAACCTAATGCGCTTATCGTTAATGGCATTGAAGCAATATTTTTTGTATCCAGAATGAAGTTGCCATTCCTGTCAGTAAAAGTCGCGATAGATGTTCCCTCAAAATAGATTACAGCATAAGTAACAGGACTTTTGGTATCCTTGTCAAGTACAGTACCGCTTATGACCTGAGTATAGCCAGTCATAAAGAAATTCAATAATGTTGCAACAAGTATTGACTTTTTCATTTCTTGGGGATATGAGTATACTAAAAATAAATTCTGTTCCCGTATTTTATTCAGGGCTGGATTGTAACCCTTTCAATTTCGATATCCACGCTAACGAGGTCATAATTATTGAATAAAAAATGTTTAATTTCACTTTTCCGGCTGCTCTGTCAACTATTGGATTTCATAGGTATATGTCTGAGAACCGATGAGATTTGAAATCGAGATCCCGTTCACTACTATAATGGCAGTTCTGCTTCTCAGATTGTTTGGATACTTAATTGTGATCTTTCCTGAATCTTCAGTTACGACATGGTCTTTCCATAGCAACGTTGACTGGATCAGATGTTTCTGGTCAGGAGCCGCCTCCCTTTTTGGCGGTATATAAAATTCATTTTCTGTCCGGAAAAGTCTTACCTGTTTAAACAGATTATCATTGCGATTTTCCCTGGCAACGGTACTCAGTCTATCCTTTTTAAACTCATTGCCAAATTTAGTAGTTATAAAAACTACCCCTCCGATGGCCCTGGTTCCGTACAACGTAAATCCCTGAGTACCTCTCAAAAAAGTTACAGAAGCTATACGAGATGCAGGCATATCGGCAATAGACTCATAAGTAATTCCAATTTGATTGTTATCCAACACAATTAAGGCGGGTTGAATTCCATCATCACTTGAACCATGTCCTTTAATGGAATTCGGTGCATTACGCAGATAGACAAGTTTCCCTGTTGTCCCGGCGGATATTGATGTCGTAACAATTTTGTTGGGATTACTTCGGTATATTATATCTTCCAGGGTAGATGACGGACTAAAATCTTTCCCATATACTGTAATTGCCCCGGTTGATTGATACATCCCGGAATGATAGTCGCTATCTTCTTTGGATTCAGTCTCCCCCGGTGCACTGTTATTTACTCCGGGTTCTGGTATAAAATTATCATCATCGCTTGATCCTTCCTCCCCTTCAACTATGACAGGGAAATCATTAGCAGGATTTGACGGGAAGTTTGCCAGTAGTTTCGCCTTGTCTATAAATTCTTTATTGGAAGGAAATTCGAAGGTCACGGAGTTAATAATTTTAGATGATATATTTTCAGGCATTAACATTATCTGTCTGACATTAGGGTCGAGCGAATCCAAATTAAGAATTGCCTCTCCTTTATTGCTGACTTTTAGCGAAATAACATCCGGACCGGCATCAGTGATCATATTAACTGCAGACCTCCCGGTCAGAGGCAGCCCTTCATTCTGGATTTTAATGCAATCGTAATTGACAAACTCCTGTTCAGGACTTTCAGTATCTTTTTGTGAATGATAATTTCGATGTCCAAAAGCCATAAGAAGTACATCAATTGAACCCAGGTCAAAATTTCGTAATCCAATGGATTTTATCTGCAAGGGAAGATTTTCGTAAAAACTTCTGTCATACAGGTATGTATCCTCAATTTGAGACGGAACGATCGAATTAAAACAACCTGATGCGGAATCAATAATTGCGACTGACAGTACTGAACTTATCCTGTCTCCTTTCTCATCGAAGGTTGAGAGTGTGAGCTCTGCTTCCTCGTCCGGATTTGCAAATGATGATGATGTTTCTATTTTGATATTTAGCCTTTTGTAATTATTTATTAATATCAATCTCTCTGCAATAAGAGTTAAATTATTATCATATAATGAAATATACGCTATGCCAGACGGCAATTTATCGGTTTGTAATTTCTTTTTGTATATCGTGTCCATCCTGACATCTTCGGCAAATACAAGAACATTATTCATTGTCAAGCTTAGCAGATAAGAAATCCCTTCAATTTTTCTGCCTCTGAGAATAATGTCAGTCAACCCGTCACCGGTGTTATTGACACGCAATGATACTCCTTCAGGTTCCGGATTGGGCAAGTGGAATTTCATACCGGAATACTCATTACCCTCAAGAGAAGCAATATAATAATCCCCATTTAACGGGGTAAATTCAAAAATGCCGGATCCGTATGAGGAAGAGCGGAGATCACAGATCTTTTCTCCATTTTGATTCAATATTTCACCTTTGACTTCAGCACCTCTGCCGTTGGATTTTTTGGCATAAAAGGCAATTCGCTGCTTTATTCCGTAAATAAATGTGCCTCCTTCAGGGAAAAATCCCAAATCAATCCTGGAGTTCTGAGATGGTTTTTCAGAAATCGGCGAATCTGGTGTTTTTACAACTTTTTTTTGTGGATTTCCCTTTGCTGAGAATCTTTCAATTTTGATCGGGGCACTGAAAATATAAGCCGGACTAAAATTCATATCCGTGCTTGTAAATGCCAATACTGAGTAGCCTCCTGATGGTGAACTCTCAGGCACGGCCAGCCATCCGGAAACAACCGGGGAGTTTATCCTGAACCTGGCACTATCTATGGTTTCGCGCTGTGAATTAATTAAAAGTACAAATAGCGAAGTGCTTTCCGTTCCAAAAATTCCAGTACGGCTGTCTCTTATATATCCCTGGAACCTGACTGTATCCCCGGGGCGATAGAGATTTCTGTCAAGCTGAAGGAACAACTGGTCTGCAGGGATATTTTCCCCCGATTTCTCTATCCTCAAAGCCAGTTCGCTCTTCAAATCCTGCGCATTTAAGTAAACAGGAATTAAAATGCAGAAAAGAAGCTGAGAAAACTTTCTCATGATAATCTTTATAGTATGTAACTGTGGCAACAAATAAAATCATCAGGGAACAATACTGAATAGGATAACATTGAAATTCCAGATCTTCTTATTGAATTTATTTATATAAAGTTAAGAAAGGCAAAAGGAATATTGAGCTTAACCAGGCAAAATTTTAATTATGAGTTTATTCCAAAACGTGGCTTAATATTTGCTTTTATACTTCAGAATAACATTAATACTACTGTCGGGCGTTAGTTGATATTTTAAATTATACCTGAAAGCAATGAAAATCTATCATAAATACCCAGCCAGAACTCTTGCATTTATATTCGCGGTTTCCCTGTTATTGATGTTCCGGAATACGGACGCCCAGCCAGGCTATTATCCATGGCTGCGTACCCCACCCTACCATCCGGTAATTGTACCATATCAGCCTGCACAAAGATATCGTCAGGAAAACAACCCGTATATAAACAGGGTCGCCGCTCAACCTGCAATCAGCCTGGGAATCCACTTCGATCCCCTTATAAGCTGGTTCTCAACCGATAGTTATTATACCCGCAATGAGGGGGTGGTTCCCGGATTTAATTTCGGCCTTACCTACAACAGGTATTTCAGCCCGAACTATTCTTTTTCTTCGGGGATAAATATAATTAAAGCCGGGGGAAGGCTTATAAGCAGTGAGGCCACCACCTTCGAACTGAAGGATTATGGCTATAACATTATTACAGTCCAGCCGGGAGAAGCTGTTACATATAAAATAACTTATCTCTCAATACCCCTGGGAGTAAAACTCCAGACCAGCCAGATAGGATTCGGGAGGTTTTTTACAGATCTCGGGTTCGATCCTAAGATCATAATCGGAGCCAGGGCAGAGATACCCTCACTGAATATAAGCGGTGGCAATGCAATGCCGGAATTGAATACTTTCAACCTTTCATTTCATGTAATGGCAGGGATGCAATATCCTCTCGGCGGGAATAATGCATTTACTTTGGGTATCGGTTTTGATAATAACTTATTTGATACCACCAGGGATAATAGCGGGCAACTATCGGATGTGGTTTCTCAGAAATCGTTTTCATTTTGTATGGGGATCACATTTTGATTCTGAGAAATGCATTGCTGAATCAGGGCGCATAACAATATTTCAATATTCTGAGCTGGCCGGTTTTCAAATTCCCGCGATTATTTTCATAATAACCGAACTACCGATTACAATGGAATTATATACAGTTGATGCACTCTGTTATAAAGCCTTGCTAGTTCTTATCTGTCCTTCTGGCAAACCTTCCCCTGCTATCGAGTATTACAAAACCTGTTACTGCACCATTTTTCTTCCTGAACATAATACCGACGGATGGATTATCCTCAAGGGAAAAAGTCAGTTCAGACTCCGCAAGAAGATCAATATGGTCTCCTGCCGAAGGCTTTAAATAAAGGCTTTCTCCAGTAGATCCCACAGTAATTGTATCTTCATCAAGTATATACTGCCCTGAATATTTTTTGTAAATGGCCTTATCCAAATGAACCTGTACAGGATTGTTTTTCTTCCTGTCCTGGTCCAATAGCCATTTGAACATTTCATCATTTGTATAGGTCTGTTCCCATGTATCATGTCCCCTGCCGGGGTAAATCGTGAATTTTACCCTATGATTGTATTTCTCCAGTTCTTTTACCATTTCAATGTTGCACTCAATACCAACAACCTTGTCATTATCGCCATGAAATACCCATATCGGCATGTTCCGCAGTTTCCAGGCAGTTATGCTGTCTGTCGAGCTGCTGCAACCCGAAACCGGTACAATTGCTGCAAACTTTTCAGGATTCCCGGTCGCCCAGTCCCAGGTTCCAAACCCGCCCATGCTATGGCCTGTCAGGTAAATCTTGTCGGTATCAACATGGAACTTATGAATTATGTCCTCATACAGGGAATTGAGAAGAGTAATATTCCATCCGTTTGTCCTGCAGACAGGTGAAACAACTATGAATTGGAGTACCTTGTCCCTTGACAAATGCCAGGGCAGATAATCTTCCTTAAGTCCTTCTATCGTGCGATCCTTTAACCCGGCACCATGCAGGTAGATCATCACCGGCCATTTTTTAGCAGTGTCCTGACTGTAGCCTGGTGGAAAGTAAATCAGATAATCAGTTTTAATGACAGCCTGCTGTTCGACGAGCTGAGCATTTGTAGGTACAGCCTGAATAACTATCGACAGTATGAGCATGAATCTGATCAGTAAATAACCTGTATTCCTTTTCACCTGTCTGACCTCCTGGACCGGGATGCTTTTTGACATAATTAATGAATAAAAATTATGGTTGAACGAAGTGATTGATCTCTCAGGATTATTTATCCTATCAATATATGAAATTTTATTGAACCGGCAGGTCTCAAAACAGTACTTATGCCTTCAGATCCTGCAGGCAAATTCCGGCTTTAAACCACTACCGGAACCGGAATATGGCTGTTATTCTCCGTTCCCATGCATGTAAAGGGGATACCCTAAGAAAATAATTTATTTTCAGCAAGCTTCGTTCCTTCAACCCTGGCCCTGATTTTCGCGAAGGCAGTTTCCCGGGCCGTCGATTTATCATCGCAAAAGGGAGCAAATCCGCAATCATCGGTAGTTCCCAACTGGTTCAAAGGAATGTATTCAACAGCTTCCAGGATCCTGTCTCGTACCTCTTCGGCAGTTTCGATTTTTGGATTTATTACATCAATAACACCGATAAATACAACCTGATTGGGTTTAAGATATTCCTTAATGGTCCTTAAAACCTTTATATGGTCAGGTTCGCTTGCCAGCTGAAGGTAAAAGTTGCCCGCATTCAGATCAAACAGTGCCGGCAGAAATTCAGTATAATCCACATCAGCGCTGTGTGTAGAGTCAAGGTCTCCACCCGGACAAACATGAACTCCCAATTTTTTACGCTCTTCTGCCGAGAAGCGGTTAAAAACCTTGTTATTCAAGTCAATGAATTGCCTCAGCACCCCGCCCGACGGGTCAAGCTTCAGGGAAAGTCTCCCTTCCGTAAAATCCATCTGAACTTTATGTGCACCCTGTTTCAGGCAAAGTCTGATATCTTTTTCGCATTCATTTATTAAGTCTGCAATAAATTCTGACTGAGAATATCCCTCTATACCATCAGGGGGGTATATTAAGCTTAATGCCGATGCTGAAATCACCGCCTGCTTCAACGGGCTCTTTGTCTGCCCCCTGGCATACCTGAGATACTGCTCCGCATAATTTGCAAACCGAAAAGGTCCACTGGTTAAAACGGGCAGCTGACGAAAATGTCCGTCAGAAAAATTAATCCGCATCCCCCCTTCCGCAAGATTTGGTAAACCATGCAGTGGATATGTCAAAAAACTCGGCTTTGTCTGCTCACCATCAGTAATGACAGGAGAACCTGTTTTTTCAAAGCCTGTGAGTGTTTCCTTCACAGCTTTTTCATAGAGTTTTTCTATCTCTTTCCCTATAACGGGAGATAATATTGCATCAATAAGTTCCGTTGGTCTCGGAATACTCCCTATGGGCTCAGTAGGAATTCTCATGCGATTGATTTTTTAGTTTACCAGATTTTAAAGTTTCCATTCCCCTCTTCCAAAAAAAAACATCCGACACACAATCAATGCAACCAGACTTATTATCCCTGCATTACAAGCCCTTAATTAGTTTATGCCACCATGTCAGATATCCAGTTACCGGTC
The DNA here is from genome assembly GCA_963756885.1 of uncultured Bacteroidales bacterium. GTDB lineage: Bacteria > Bacteroidota > Bacteroidia > Bacteroidales > VadinHA17 > LD21. The sequence goes on along the minus strand of CAVWPG010000011.1, from coordinate 514,517 downwards.
TTATAATGCTTTCATCCAATGAGTGATATGAATTCAAATATGCTCGTGCCTGATATAATGATACCAACAATTCAGGGGGAGCTTGGTTCATAATACTGGTGGTTGAAATCAGTTACCGATGGCTTTAGCCAACGGGTGAAGAAACAGCCCAAGGTCTGGCTTTAGCCCAATTCTGCAGGACTAAAGTCATTTATAGTGCGCCTGATTTACCGTAATTCTCTCAAAAATCGCTATAACATAGATGTATTAAAGATTTGAAGGAACGATATTTGATTTTTGACAGACACTAATAATGGGTTTATTAAAAACCCGTAAACCCGGACAACAGATTAAGCTGGATTTGAAATTTCGAATGGAATAAGCTGAGTTCAGGGAAATCCTACTTTTAACAGTAAGGATTTGAACTCCGGATTATCCTTCAGAGAATAAAATTGCGGCTCGCTTTTCAGCCAGGGTATTTCCATTTCATGATATTTATAGGCCTCTTCCAGCCAGTGCATTGCATCATCATTATTGCCAAGTGCCGCATATATTACAGCTATGAAAAAACCAACTGACCCCGCATGACTTATTTTGCACCGATCCTGCAGTTCTTCAATTATACCCATGGCTTTATCTTTCCTGCCCGAATGTGCATAGGCTGCCCCCAGCCACCCAAGTATCCTCGGATATCTTACCCCATCTTTTTTCAATGATTTTTCAAATGATTCGATAGCTTCATCATACTGGCCTGTATTCAGGAACAGGAACCCGTCATCTCCGACCAGATTATTCTGAAATAATTTCTGACGGGATTTTGTAAATTCAGCAGCTTCCTTGTACCGGCCAAGGTAAAATAAAGGAAAGATCATTCTGGTGCCAGGGTTAAAAGGATCTGACTGGTTCTGCCTCTGAGCAATTATTAATGCCTCTTCAGGTCTGTTGACGAAATTCAAATAATCACAATATAAACCCAGCGCAAAGCTGTTGTTTGTTAAAATTGCCTTCTTATATTCCTGTTCAGCACCCTGAAAGTCCCAGTTGTTATAAAGTAAATAGAAACCTTTCTGGGCATGCGCTTCCGCTAATCCCGGGTCTAACTCAAGTGCCTTATTTATATAGGGTATGCCTTCTGACAGTGCATCGAGCGCATTCGATTCAGCTCCAAAAATACCTGCTTTTGCCATTATACAGGATCCGATCCCGGAGTAGGCCAGTGCAAAACCCGGGTCCAGATCAATTGTCTGGTTGAAATAATCGATGGCCTTGTGAATACCGGTTCTCGAAAAAGTGCTGATCTCGTAATTCCCTTTCAGATAGAGCTCATATGCTTTTGCGTTGCTTGTCATCTTCTCGTTCAATACCGCCTTATCCTCTTCCGATAGTGTACTTTTCAATGCTTTTACGACGCTCTCGGCAATTTCGCTCTGAATTTTAAAAATGTCATCAATTTCACGATCAAATTTATCAGCCCACAATTGCTGTTCTGTATCAGCATCTATCAGCTCTACCTCGATCCGGAACATATTTTTGAATCGCTGAACACTTCCCTTGAGCAGGTTGGAGACTGCAAGTTCTTTTGATATTTCCCTGGAAGATTTGGAACTGTTTTTATACACGTCAGAGGATGTGAGCAAAATAACTTTCAATTGGCTGATCTGCGACAGATATCTGTTGATGGCATCAACCACACCCTTGCTGAAATATTCGTTCTCAGGGTTATTGCTCAGGTTCTCGAAAGGGAGAACTGCAATTGATTTTTCCTCCCTGGCAGCACTATTCTTTGTACTTGTCTTTCCTTCAATTGGAAACAGGAGGAAAATTGCAAGTGAGGTCACAACCAATAATGCAATAAAAGTCGTACTTGTTAATGGTTTCTTTTTTTCATGGCTGAAGGGATTTTCCAAAGAAGCCACAGAACCGGTTCTTATGAATCCTGTCGGGCCTCTCTCATATAACCATGCCAGCAGCATTGCAAAAGGAAACATAACGATAAGCAATAAACAAATCAGTTTCACAGAATTTTCTGTCAGCTTCATCAGATCAGAACCGATGAGCAGAACCCTCCAGAATATAAGGGCGGTGAGTAAATAAACAAGACATGCCCTAAAAACATTGCGGCTTTTTAATTTTCCTATAAAATGAAATCCTTCGGTTTGAGGAATCGGAGAATTAACGGGCAGGATATCATCGGATCCAATTTCTGCGCTTTTAATTCCGCTGATTATCTCCTTTACAGCATTTGCAACTTTATTAATCTGATCCCTGTAATATGTTTTATTAAGGTTTTCGCGGGGATGATCTTCATTTGCACGCAACGGGCGGTTGACTCCTGCAGTCCTGAAAATAAACTCTATGCTCCTGAGGGCCCCCTCCAATTCATTTTCAAGAAGCGCTTTATCCTCAGGATCCAGATCATGGATCCTGACTGGCAATACCCTGCTGGCCACATTCCCGTTTGAAATTCTGATATCCCTTCCGAACTGATCATCCTTTGCAAGCTTATTAAACACACAAAACTCATTCTGCCAGGCGAAGCTTTTGGTATCACAATAAGTCTGAGATATTATTGGAATAAATAACAGGCACTTAAGTTTTCCCCGAAGACTTTTGTCCACGCTGTGGGATTCCAGAAGTCCGTCGTGTGGATTGGTGTCGTAGAAAACCGAGACAGGTTCCTTCAGAATGGTTGCAAGCTCCTCCTGCAAGGCCGCAACAAACTCTGTTACCCAGCCAGAACGGTTATCATTGTGGCGGTAGGAAATAAAAATGTCGTATTCGTATCCTTGTACCAGGCTGGCCATTCTCTGAAAAGGATTTGCTATATACTTCAAGATGATACCAATGCCTAAAACAAAGTTAGAAAGCTAATGTTAAAAGCTTGCATAAAGATTCAATGACCCGAACACATACTTAAGAATTAAGTACTGGAATTAAGGCAAAAATAAAAATAATTAAATTTCTTTTCATATCTGTAAAATAATACCCCATATTATCCTGGATGTTAAGTATATAGATATATATAATAAAGATAAGAATTTTATCTCACCAAGGCTTCATTTGCAAAAATCCTTCATCTTAACTGCATCTTTGACGGGAAATATCGGCCATCGTAAAAAAATCCCCTGTTTGCAGCGTTTACATTTCTTTTTACGTATTAGTTCTAAAAGCCTTGTTTAATCAGTGCTTTCAGTATTAAAGAATTTTTTTAAAATGAAAAGGATCCTCATTTTAGCTATTTGCTTAACATTCACGGGAATGTACATTTCATGTGAAAAACAATCCCCGAAGCCCGACCTTACACCGAAAAGCCTGGAACTTACAAAAGCTGCACCGGCGGCAATTCAGAGCAGTAATGATTTTGGAATAGAACTCTTTAAAAAAGTCTCTGAAGATGACAAGCGAAATCTGATGCTCTCACCTCTCAGCGCGAGCACTGCCCTTACAATGCTTCTGAACGGATGCGGCGGCGAAACCTTTACACAGCTGCAGGGAACACTCAAATACCCCTCGGAAATGACGATCAGCGAAATCAATGAAGCATATAAAAGCCTTATTGACCAGTTGCTTAATGCTGATCCAATGGTAAAATTTACACTTGCAAATGCAATATTCTACCGGAACGAATTTACAGTCAAGCCCCCCTTCCTCAACACTATGAGCAGCGACTTCACAGCTACGGTCAGGGCACTCGATTTTACGGCTCCCTCGTCTCTTCAGGCTATAAACAGCTGGGCAAGTGACAACACCTCCGGAAAAATACCAAAGGTGCTCGATGAGATTTCGGCTGATGCCGTAATGTTCATCATGAACGCCCTCTACTTCAAGGGAGACTGGAGTAACCGGTTCGACAAATCAGCTACCAGCGACCGCCCCTTTTATCCCGATGGCGGACAGGTGAACGATGTCGCCACGATGAACGGGGAAACAGGGGCTAAGATCGTTAATGGAAGCAATTATAGAGCAGCCGAGCTGCCGTACGGGCGGACCAATTTTACAATGGACATAATCGTCCCGGGAGGGACCCTCGATGAGTTCTATCCATCATTTACCTCCGATGAATGGAATATTATTACCTCAGGATTCGATAATACTGATGATTACGGGAAGATAAAAGTATATATGCCGAAATTCAAATTCACGTATGAGAAATACCTGAATGACCAGCTGAAGGCAATGGGCATGGTGGACGCTTTTTTATCAGGGCTGGCTAATTTCCAGGGGATCTCCGATGAGTCGATTTACGTGACCTTTGTAAAGCAGAATACCTTTGTAGCAGTGGATGAGGAGGGAACAGAGGCAGCTGCCGTTACCACAATAGGTATGGGTACGACCAGCATGCCTTCACAGCCTGAGTTCATAATAGATAAATCTTTCGTGTTCGCAATCCGCGAACGGACTACGAATACTCTGCTCTTTATCGGGCAGGTTATAAATCCCTGATATGGCAACTTTGGCAGGGAAGTTTTTAATACCGTTCAAAACGGGCATAACCTGAATAAAGTGATGAAGAAATTATCTGCACGAATTACTAAACCTGAATGAATATGAAAACCTGCATTAAAAGATCAGTTCTGTTCCTTATCCTGGTAAGCGCCCTGTCAGCCTGTACCGACCGGACAGTGGAACGCATTACGTATACAGCAAATGTTCCTGTCTATAAGTCATACAGCGAATTCAGGAGCAGCTTTAAAAAGAGTGAACCAGTCGAGATCACCACCCCGGGTAAAATATACTTCAAAGACGGGTATCTATTTATCAATGAGTATGGAAAGGGTATACATGTAATCGACAATTCAGATCCTGCCAATCCCGAAAAAATAGCTTTCTATGAAATAATGGGAAATGTCGACATGGCAATTAAAGGCAATATCCTCTATGCCGACAGCTATATCGATCTTCTTGCCATTGATATATCCGATATCAGCAATCCGAAGGAAGTTGGTCGCCTTATGAACGTATTCCCGGAGGTGGTACCTGAAGGTGAGGCCGGGTACTCCTATGCCATGGTAGATAAATCCAAAGGGGTGATAGTAGGCTGGGAAGTCAGGACAGTAACTGAAGAACATAAGCCCGATGAGTTGTACCCTGAAAGCTGGGTATACAATGGAGTCTTTAGCTTTATGCCGGCTGCGGCTAATAAAGATATCAGCTGGACTGGCGGTGCCGGTACAGGCGGCTCGATGACCAGGTTTATGCTTAACAACGATATCCTTTATGTGATTGCCCACCCCTGGATGCTGAAGAGTGTCAATACAGAAAATTCAGGCAATATGATCATAGCCGACAGCATAAACGTTCCGGCTAACATGGAAACCCTTTTTAAAGTCAATGACAAATTGTTCGTCGGGACTACCTCCGGCATGCTTATATATGACCTTGCTGTCGCCTCACAACCCAGGCAGATCTCCTCTTATGATCATATCACTTCATGTGATCCGGTAGTGGCTGACGGGCAATATGCATATGTCACACTCCGTTCAGGCAACATGTGCCACAACGGTCAGAACCTTCTCGAGGTAATTGACATTTCATCTGTTGCCAATCCTTACCTGATCAAGTCATACCCTATGTTTAATCCCCATGGTCTGGGTATCGACGGCAATCTCCTGTTCGTCTGTGATGGTGAAGCAGGACTCAAAATCTACGACAGGACAGATCCGCAGGCGATCCTCACCAGTCAGCTGGCCTACTATCCCGGTTTTCAAGCCTTCGACGTAATACCAATGAATGGTATTCTGATGCTCATCGGCGAGGACGGCATCTGGCAGTATGATTATTCAGATCCCGGCAACATAGTGCAGATAAGCCATATAACGATAAACGCGACCGGTAAATGACATGAACATTCCAAAGATCCTTACCCTTGTTATTTTGACTTTAATAACCGTAACTGCTTCTGCACAAAAGTTTAAAAAACAGACAGTTATTCTTGACGATAGTATTTTGATAAGGGGGACCATCATAGCAGATTCATCTGATTACCTGAAACTCAGGATAAAAACACCCCAGGTAATTACTCTGAAAAAGTCTCAGGTACATACTGCCATTAACCCCGGGAAAATCATCATAACCGATAAGCATGGCTATTACCTCAGGTTATCGGCATCCTATCTGGCAGGACATGCCAGCAGCGGTAAGGAAGGGAATATGAGCGTACAACTTTTAAATGGATACCAGTTCAGGAACGGACTGAGCGTAGGTATCGGAACCGGTATTGAAAAACTCGATGTTCCCCTGGTACCGGTTTACGCGGATCTCAGATACCATCCCTTTAAAACCAGAGTCTCCCCGTTCGCCTGGTTAAGCAGCGGTTACGGTTTCCCTTGCAGCAGCCGGCAGGACGAAAATTATTACCCATATAACTCTTATGGCGATACAAAGGGAGGGATTATGTTCGGTGCCGGCTCCGGGATAGCCATATATTCATGGGATAGATGTGCAGCCACTATGGGAATCGGCTACAGGTACCAGAGAATTAAATCTGAGATTAATAATATCTGGAATAATGAATCATCCAGAGAACTGATTACGGATTTTAACAGGATTGAACTTCAGTTTGGCATTATGTTCAGGTAACTAAATAAAAGTGAAAAATTTAATCGGAAATCATCATGATTGAGTTAATTTGAGGGAGCTTAATCACGATGCTGTCAATGGGCAAACGGGGGAAAAATGAAAAAGAATTTACAGACCTGGAGATTATCCGGCGTTGTTCAGCAGGAGAAGGCAAAGCGCAGGAAATTTTGTACAGGCGGTATTTTTCATTTGCCATGTCAGTGGCTGTAAGATACACATGTGATAAGGGGGAAGCGATGGAGATAGTGAATGACAGTTACATGAAAGTTCTGGATAAAATATCGGAGTTTGACGCCTCGAGGTCATTCGCGTCATGGTACGGGAAAGTTGTGGTAAATACAGCAATTGATAACTACCGCCGGAACATAAAACATACCTCCCATCTTCCTCTGGCCGATATCGGACCGACTGAAGAACTGGAGCCTGAAATTGATGCCGAACTGTCGGCAGATGATATCCTCTCACTTTTCAGTCAGATACCGGAGAACTACAGGATAACCTTTAACATGTTCGAGATGGAAGGTTATTCACATGATGAAATAGGTGCGATGCTTGGAATAACTGCATCAAGCTCACGCTCCAATCTTGCAAGGGCCAAAAAATTATTGAGAGAGCTTTACATAAAGAATTTCATTCCCGAAGAAAGGAACAATGAAGCGATTTGACGACATATTCAGGAATAAGGTTGACAAAGCTTTCAGCAACTATAATGCCGATGACCTGGCCGAGGAGGGATGGAATTCTTTTCTGGCCAGGAAGAAGGAAAAGAGGGAAACCGAAGCCATTTTTATTTTACCTGCGTGGGGCAAGGCAGCTGCACTGGCACTTGTCATTGGTTTGGGAGCCCTGATTATATACCTGTCTGTAAGTCACAGGAGCGCCCGTGAAAATGTAGTCACCCTTACGGAAAACGTGCCGTTAATGGAAACGCCTTCAGCCGTAAAACCTGAAACCGGCTTGCATGTTTCCGGAGAAATTTCAGCAACTACACAGCCGGCTGAGAAGGAGATTCGCTGGCTTACCACAGATCATCGGGCTCCTGAGGCTGACCGGATGGACCGGAAGTTTGTGGCGAGGGCGAATACAAGCATTATTGTGCTTCCCATTTTTGCTGCAGATATTGCCTCCCTGGCTAATGACGCGATAAAGGCTGAGTCTGGAAATAACTCAGCGAAATATTCTGATGAGAGTCCATTGCAAGCGATAGCCGGAGAAACTGAAAAACATTACCGGGGGCCCGCATTCCTCACAGGGCTGACAGGGATGATGGCTCATATCAGTGATGCTTCAGGCACCACTCCCGGTATGTCGGTAGGCTTCTATCTCGACCAGAAGATAGCCGGGAGGATCTCTTTCAGACCAGGACTTGCAATTGGCATGAGCTCTCTCGGCATTAGCAGCACTCATACAAATTCTGCCGTCTTTGCTGCATCGATCCCTCTTGTCAATGGCATCAGTGGTACTCCTGAATCGTTCAATGGCCAGCTGGATATGGTTACTATGGAGCTGCCTTTAAATATCATATTAAAGCTGTTCGAAAGAAAGAACTCATCGGTTTACCTGTCGGCAGGGGCATCGAGCATATTTTATATCAGAGAGCACTTCACAGGCGATTTTGTTAATGAGTACACACAGAATAAGTATAATGCAGCCACCGGAACAACCTATACCGATACAAAATATTCAACGGTCTCGGTTGATAATTCCTATGGCGCTTTCAGCCGTATGGACTATTTCGGCCTCGCAACTGTTTCGGCAGGATATTCCCTTCCCCTGGGCAATTCATCAGTGCTTCATATTGAGCCATTCATGCAATTTCCTCTGAACAGCCTCACCTCACTTGACCTGCGGGTATATTATTCAGGCGTTTCGATGAAGATAAGTCTCGGCAGGAAAAAACACTGATCTCCTGAATTCCAGTGAAGGATGGCCAGGGAAGCAGGATGAACCGGAAACGGCTTATTGCCTGAACATTGCAGATTCCCTGAGTGGGTACGGTGACAGGCACACTTCTGGTTCGGGAATTCCGGTTTGAACAAAATCCCTCCATTTTTGTAATCTGATTTTGCCGGGGTGTAATTGTTATTAACACAAGGAGGCTCTGAAAATTAATTCAGGCCAAAATTGTAGATAGTGATTCCCGGGTAATCAGGCCAATACATATGAAAACAATATGTATAATATCATTAATTGGCTTATTACTTGCTCCATTGTCGGGTAAAATCGATGCCCAAAGCGGAACAGGAGCAAAGGATCAGAATAACCTTGAGAGGGAGGATGACCGTGAAAAAACACTTGAATTAGTACGGAACATTAAGAACGTCAACACAACTGATCCGTATAACAGGAGTTTATTGATGTATGCTTCGGCAAATGGCTATACCGGGGCATGCAGAATATTGCTCCGGAGGGGAGCAGATCCTGATCTGGAAGCAATTGATGGCCTGACAGCGCTCATGTATGCTTCCTCAAATGGTCATTCCGGAATAGTAAATCTGCTGATAAAAAAAGGTGCAAAACCTAACCATCTGGCACTGGACGGCCTGAATGCACTTATGCTGGCTTCCCAAAACGGCTACACACAGATTGTGAAAGAGTTACTGGATAACGGGGCAGATGCTAACATTCAGTCATATGACGGATGTACATCCCTGATGCTAGCCTCACAAAATGGTCATACGGATGTTTCGAAGCTGCTTCTTGAAAAAGGGGCCAAAGTGGATATGCAGGATTCAGATGATAGCACCACGGCAATGATTCAGGCTTCTCTGTCGGGCAATCTGGATGTGGCAAAGCTATTGCTTGCAAATGGAGCAAATCCTGACCTGCAAAATAAGGGAGGATTAACTGCCCTGATGTCAGCTTCCCTCAACGGTCATATTGATTTTGTTAAATTGTTGCTGGATCGGGGCGCTGATATCAATTTACAGTGTCCCGATGGGGTCAATGCCCTGTTTTTAGCTTCCCTGAACGGCTATCCAGATATTGTAAAACTGTTGCTGAGAAGGGGAGCAAAGCCTGATTCAATGGATACCAACGGAACCAACGCCGTAATAATTAATGCTGAAGATAAGCTTGCTGACAGCATTAAGGTGAATTTACATGAGGGGGCAGAGCCTGAGCTGCAATTTAAAGAATCCGTATCTACTCTCTTCCTGGCTTCGCAAAACGGACAATTGCAAGCTGTGAAGTTATCCATGATAAACAGAGGGAAATCAGCCAACTCTCCCGGATCGGATAAGATTACCGCCTTCATCCGCGCCTCCCGGAGCGGCCATATATCAATTGTAAAGGTTGCATATAAGAAAAATGTACATGTTAATATACAGAAAACCCTTAGGATTACTGACCTGATGGCGGCCTCGCTTAACGGGCATACAGAAATTGTAAAGCTGCTCATGGATAAGGGGGCAAAGCCCGGCCTCAAGAACAATGAAGGTAAAACGGCATATGATTATGCAGAAAATTCTGATATTAAAAAACTGCTTGAAAAAGTTGGAAGCCGGAAGTATGCCCCGTAAGAGTGAAGAGAGTTATCCTGGTTTTCAGCAGTCACATCAAAGCCTTTTCAATTACAGCCTGTTTTCAATGAAAATGAACATCTTATATGAAAATAAAGTTGAATGACTTTTTACGTCAATGATGCAGCACAAGTACGGATCATACGTCTTTATATATTATTCAAATATTTTACCAGGCTTATTGTGACCCAGTGTTAATTAATCCATATAAAGATGAAAAAAACAGTTGCCTTTCGCTTCCTTATCATCCTGATCCCATCTATGATGATTTTCAACGGCGCTATTTCACAATCATTGACATCTGTGAAAGGTACCGGACAATCAATTGACAAAAATATCAATGTATCGGGTTTCAAAGGTATTGATGTATCGGGTGGCATAGACGTAATTCTTGTGCAGGGAAGCAACGAATCACTTACCCTGACAGCACAGGAGAATATACTCGAATATATAACAGCCAGAGTCGATAACGGAATACTGAAAATTTATCCCTCTAAAAATCTCAAACCCACCCAGCCGATGAAGGCAAGAATCACCTTTAAGGAACTAAGCAGCCTGCAGGTATCAGGGGGCGGCGATACTCATGGTGAAACTGCTCTCAATACAAAGACACTGGATGTGTCGATCAGCGGAGGAGGTGACTTCGGCTCCGTAATTAATTCTGAAGAACTTAAATTCAATATCAGCGGTGGAGGAGATGCAATGCTGGAAGGAAAAATAAATGATTATAATATCTCTGTCTCAGGTGGAGGCGATCTTGAATCAAAGGTCAGCGCCGGCAGCATACACTGTAAAATTGTCGGTGGAGGAGACCTGTATTTAAGGAGTGAGGCTCAGGCTTCAGATGCTGAAATAGATATAAATGGCGGCGGGGATATGGATATGAAAATGAAAGCAGATAAACTAAAATGTTCAGTCTCGGGAGGAGGTGATGCACATATTTCCGGACAGGCCACAGAGTTTAACATTAGTATCGACGGCGGCGGCGACCTTGATGCAAAGAACCTTTCAACAGACATTACTTCGTTTAGTGTAAACGGAGGCTCTGATATCCATGTGAATGTATCAAAAGAATTATCAGGCTCCATTTCAGGCGGCGGGGATGTTTATTACTCCGGAACGCCTGATAAGGTATCGGTCGATGCAAGAGGAGGCTCGGAGGTACACAGGGAATAATTGTGCCTGCTCCTCCCCTCGTACCTGATCCACAGGAACAGCCGTTCGCCTGAGAAATACGCCGGAATACTTACATTTAAAAAAGTAAGAAGACCCTGTGCGTGTCATGTTTGAATTTATATCTTGCTGTATTTTCAAAATAATTCTACATTTAGACACCCGTTTTTATTACAAAATGCCGTGCGAATCTTAGGATAACGCCGGATAATTTGTTCATTAATAAAATGGTGTAAAACAGAATTACTGGTACAGGATTCAGATACCAGTGAAAAAGGCAGTAATTATTATACCAATTTGATAATATGATTAAAAAGATCCTGTTCCCTTTCTTCGTATTCCTTGTCAGTTGTACATCTCAAAATCCACAGGTAAAAGCTGTAAAAAGCAAAGCTCCCTCCAGGCATAAATCAGATGTCTCGAGCGCCTCTACTGGCCCCTGGATCGTTAAATCTTACCCCACAGCGAATACAGACCAGGAAGGGAGGAAATATGTAATGCTCGAAACTGACGGCAGGTTCTCAACCCCCACCGTGCCTGACGGCTATCTTAATGCCGTTGTAATAGTCGATAAAGTCAATGCCGGCATACTTCTTCACCAGTCAAGGAAAACCAGTCCCGCACAAAAATTCACCGGATCAGTACATATAAAGATGAAAAATCCTGAAGGCAATGAACTGGAGATAACATCCTCGAGAGGCTGGAATAAATCGGGCGGTATCATGATTGAAAGGAATAACAATGATTACAGTCAGTTCAGGATATTCATGCTCCAGAGTAACGGAATAATCAATGTCGAGATACGCGATGAAGCCTCCTCAACCTATCAGTTCGATATTAACGCAGCAGGATTCGGAGATGCATTTGGCCGGATTTAATCAAAGATCCGAAAACAAATCGGAGCAGTTTCTTACAAGCTGAAAGAGAGACTTTTACCAGACAGGGATCAACCCGGGATTATTTCCTGTTATGCTTACGCCTCCCTGCTTTGTTACGATGTAAGTATTTTCCGTTCCCACGAGGCCAATACCGGGTATCCCCTTTTTGGGCTCAACTGCAAATACCATCCCCTCTGTGACCGGTTCATTGAAACCATGTGCAATGACAGGAGGTTCATCAATTGTAAGTCCGATGCCATGCCCGATAAATTTAACCGCCCCTTTGCCGAATCCCATGAAATTCTCCAGAAAGCCAGGGCTCAGGGAATCCATGACCTCGCTGTATATTGCCGAAGGCACAGCCCCGGGCCGCAGCATTGAAGCAACCTTATCCATAATTTCAACACATTTCCGGTGAGCTTCAATGGCTTCTTCCGCAACCGGCCTCCCGAACATGTATGTCATTGTCTTGTCTGTATGATATCCTCCAACCCCGCAACCTGTATCGGTATACACAAGATCCCCGCTTCTCAGGCGACGGTCAGGATTTCCATTCATTGGTACTGCCGGACTCATGCCATAATTTCCGCTGGGACTGTTCATTGCGGTCGGATATAGTGAACTTACACCGAAAGCGGCATGCCCCAGGATGGATTCGGCGCCGAACATTCCCCACCTTACAATCCCCTGATGCCCTTCATGAATGAACGCATTAAACATATCGCAAAAGAAATCAAGCTCGCTCATGCCCTCACGCAGCATTCCAGGGATCAGCTCCTCCATCACCCGCTGATGTATCTTCCCCGATTCCCTCATCAATGACAGTTCATATTCACTCTTCACAGCCCTGACCCTGGATATGGGAGCGTCGGCAGATTCAATAGCTGCAAACGGGAAGTACCTGAGAAAGCGCTCCAGCATTGCCAGTGGGATAATATCTTTTTCAAGGTATACCGCCGGTGGGAGGCTCCCCATCAGCGAAGCAGGCTCCCTGTAAGTACCCATTGGCCTGATCAGGGGAAAATCAGACTCGTCGACCGCCCGTTCATAGCTCCTCCTGACCCAGAATGCAGCCTCATCGGAACGGGGGATAAACAGGACCCCATCCTGCATTGTACCGGTAAAATAATAAAGATTGATCTTGCTGAAGATTGCAGTCAATTCCCAACCGGGTTTACTTTCGCTCATAACTTCCCTGAATCTGGCCATCCGGGAATTCAATTCTGTCAAAGGTACTTTAGTCTGCATATTATAAATTAGTCTTTATCACTAAATAATTGCCAATCAGCGATTCATAATCTTAAGCCAGCAAACACCTGCTATCTCCGACTATAAAGTACCAAATTAATAAGTTATAACAAAAAGCAATAATATTTAACAGAAAGCTTTGAAAGGTTTTCCTGTCATAACCATGGGTTGCACCCACGGTTATTCAAATCAACCCCTTCAGGGTTAACAAATCAATTAAACCAAAAAATCGAAGAACATTTGTATTCAATTTATTATCAATAAAAACATATCTCTGAATTTACTGCAACGTTGGTATTTAATAACCTTATTTTCATCCTCCACATTAGTAGAAAATGTCCCCCAAAATCCCTCAACCTTATTACCTTATTTAGGGTTAATAGTTTTTTGGTTGAAATTATCGCCTGATATTCAAGATTATACAGATTCAATCATTCATACGAGCTTATTTCAGGAAAGCAATAAATTTCAACAACCGGTACGGATATTTCTGTTTTTACCAGGAATTAAATATTCCGGTGCCCTGCACCTTTGGCCCTAAGATTGAATAATATTTCTACAAATATTTCGCAGCTCTGCTGCTTTGCATTCGAACTAAAAAGTTTGATCGGCTAAAATCTGAAAATAAATTTTTGTGCTGAAGACTTTAAGGTGCAGAGCACCAAAATATCTGTAGTAATGTACGGTAAAATGATTTAAGGTGCAGAGCACCAAAATATCTGTAGGGTAATGTACGGTAAAATGATTTAAGGTGCAGAGCACCAAAATATCTGTAGGGTAATGTATGGTATAAATGATTTAAGGTGCAGAGCACCAAAATATCTGTAGGGTAATGTACGGTAATAATGATTGAAGGTGCAGAGCACCAAAATATCTGTAGGGTAATTGTATGGTAAAATGATTTAAGGTGCAGAGCACCGGAATATTTGCAGAGGTTCATTATTCACCCCTCCGGGGTTGACAAAGGGTTTTCCTGTCTTTACCGTGGGCTGAACCCACGGTTATTCAAATCAAACCCCTTCAGGGTTAACAAATCAATTAAACCAAAAAATCGAAGAACATTTGTATTCAATTTATTATCAATAAAAACATATCTCTGATTTTACTGCAACGTTGGTATTTAATAACCTTATTTTCATCCTCCACATTAGTAGAAAATGTCCCCCAAAATCCCTCAACCTTATTACCTTATTTAGGGTTAATAGTTTTTTGGTGGGAACTATCGCCTGATATTCAAAATTATACAGATTCAATCATTCATACGAGCTTATTTCAGGAAAGCAATAAATTTCAACAACCGGTAGGGATATTTCTGTTTTTACCAGGAATTAAATATTCCGGTGCCCTGCACCTTTGGCCCTGGGAATGAATAATATTTCTACAAATATTTCGCAGCTCTGCTGCTTTGCATTCGAACTAAAAAGCTCTGATCGGCTGAGACATGAAAATATATTTTTTGCGCTGAAGAGCTAAAGGTGCAGAGCACCAAAATATCTGTAGGGTAATGTACGGTAAAATGATTTAAGGTGCAGAGCACCAAAATATCTGTAGGGTAATGTATGGTATAATGATTTAAGGTGCAGAGCACCAAAATATCTGTAGGGTAATGTACGGTAAAATGATTTAAGGTGCAGAGCACCAAAATATCTGTAGGGTAATGTACGGTAAAATGATTTAAGGTGCAGAGCACCAAAATATCTGTAGGGTAATGTACGGTAAAATGATTTAAGGTGCAGAGCACCAAAATATCTGTAGGGTAATGTACGGTAAAATGATTTAAGGTGCAGAGCACCAAAATATCTGTAGGGTAATGTATGGTATAATGATTTAAGGTGCAGAGCACCAAAATATCTGTAGGGTATTGTACGGTATAATGATTTAAGGTGCAGAGCACCAAAATATCTGTAGGGTAATGTACGGTAAAATGATTGAAGGTGCAGAGCACCGGAATATTTGCAGAGGTTCATTATTCACCCCTCCGGGGTTGCCAAAAGGGTTTTCCTGTCTTTACCGTGGGTTGCACCCACGGTTATTCAAATCAACCCCCTTCAGGGTTAACAAATCAATTAAACCAAAAAATCGAAGAACATTTGTATTCAATTTATTATCAATAAAATAAAAATGTATTTCTCGAGTTAATCCATCATCGGTAATTTTTTATCATATTTACTTTAAGAAATCACTACTAAACGGATAAATTATGAAATTAACCGGATATTCTTCCCATCAATTAAATGAACCAATAAGAAAAGGCTCTTCTTACGCATATACCCGTTGTACATGGTTCATGATTTTTCTTCTATTTATAATACCCTTTTCAAAGACCGACTCCCAGAAAGGCGGTGAGTGGCCCTGCTTTCATGGTTCAGACAGGTCAAATATTTCATATGAAACAGGCCTTCTTAAAGCCTGGGATGTAAAAGGTCCGGACCTTCTTTTTACAATCTCCGGGCTGGGTGAAGGATACAGTTCCGTTGCCATAGCCGGTGGGCTGATATACACTGCCGGAAGCAGTCGGCAACCAGTCGTTTCTTTATGCCTTCGATCTTAACGGCAACTGGTCTGGAAAAAGCCAAATGGTCCTGCATGGTCAGTAACAGTGTCGTGGGCCAGCTCATACAATGGCCCGAGAAGCACTCCGACCTTGATAACGGAGTCGTGTACCATCTCAGTGAAGCCGGCATGCTTACTGCATTCTCTGCAAAAACAGGGGAGGTTATATGGTCGAGTGATCTGCCTAAGGATTTCAATGCAAAAATGCCTATGTACGGCTATTCCGAATCGGTTCTTATAGACGGTGATAAGCTCTTTGTCAGAACCGGAAATGAGAAAGCTTACCAGGCCTGCCTTGACAAACGGACAGGCAAAACCATATGGACAAGTGGTGAAATTCCAGGGGATTACGGCTATAATTCAATGGTAATTAAAGATTTCGGAGGTTTCCGGCAGGTTATTGGAGCCACCAACACCCTCTATTACAGCCTTGATGCAAATACAGGCAAAATATTATGGAAAGCGGATTTCAGGAACAAGTATGAAATTAATTGTTCAGATGCAATAGTCTTCAATGAATATGTGTTTCTGACAAGCGGAGAGGGAAAAGGTTGCATGCTCCTGAAACTGAAAAAAACGGGCAGCGGAATTTCGACTGAAAAGGTATGGGAGACACAATTGCTGGATAATTACCATGGAGGTGTGATACTCTACAAAGGATACCTGTACGGATCCGGAAGTGAACCAAGGGCCTGGTACTGTCTCGACTTCCTCACGGGGAAACAGATGTGGAAAACAAATGGGAGCGGGTCTCTCACTTTGCCGATGGAATGGTTTATCTGTATGATGAGAAGGGGATCATGAAACTTGTAAAGGCTTCAGCTGGAAAATTTGAGAAAACAGGTGAGTTCAGGGTACCATCTGGAGGGCAAGGACCGTACTGGGCCCATCCTGTTGTATGCGGAGGAAGGCTTTATCTTCGTCATGCCGATAAGTTATTCGTATATGATATACGGATGAAATAGCCGCCCCAGCTGATCGCAAGCCCTGAAGGGGCGTAATATAGTGCTGGAATCAATCCAACTTAATGACTCTATCGATTGTTTTTCATATATTTTAAGAAATATTCAGGCTTAAACCCATGAATGCACTGCCACTCTTAATCCTGCTGTCGGTCATCAAGGCAACCGGCACGGGGTACCTGGAAGATCACCAGCCTGTAAGTGACCACCGGACCTACTCGACTGGATTTGATCTTTCTGAGAATCCTCTTTCCGAGAACGGTAACTGGATCAACGGGAAAGTTTCAGGTCTGGACTGGAGCGATGTATCCTCGATGAAAGGCCTTGCAATCGGACATCAGCAGGGGAATACCCAGTATGTCGATGCGACTGCACTTCTCACAGGCAGATGGGCCAGCGACCAGGCTGCCCGGGCGACAGTATTTGCCGGTAAAACATATCCGCAGGATTATCCGGAGGTTGAGCTAAGGCTCAGAAGCACCCTGTCAGCCCACCTCTGTTCAGGATATGAAATAGCCTTCAGCGTTGCGGGAAAGACAGACAAAGCTTACCTGATCATTGTAAGGTGGAACGGGCCGGTAGGCGACTTCACCTATCTCAGGGATCTGAAAGGACCCCAATACGGTGTAAAGGATGGCGATGTAATAAAGGCTGTAATCAAGGGCAGCACAATCACTGCATATATCAACGGAATCGAGATGGCACAGGTTACAGACACTGTTTACAGATCGGGTAACCCGGGAATGGGATTTAATTTCGACTGGGCCGGCCAGACCGGACCCACAGGCACAAACGAAAGCTACGGGTTTTCAGAATTTTCAGCAACTGATGATCCCGCAAAAGACGATTTCTGATGAAATCATATTCCCGCTTCTTCACTTGTATATGAGTGGCATCCCTTGCGCTGCCGGTCTTCAGAAGCAACTTTCTGAAGAATTTCAATCTTTCATCGGGGGCTGTTTATAAAGTCAAAATCAAATAACCCCCGATTCTTCGATCGGGGCAAGCTCCGAGGTCACATTTAGACTACATAGATCCCGGCATCTATCGTGACGCAAAGATCTAAATAACAATGGCTTGTCTTTGCGCACTTTGCGTAAACCTTTGTGCACTTTACGGTTAAGGAGACTTTTTCAACACCCCCGATGAAAGATTGTGGATTTTCAGTCTGATTTTCTGAAGAAGATATCCCCGCTGATTGTGGTAAGCCTCAGGAGGTCTCCTCCCCTGTTGAGCCTGTCCGAAATTTTCATCGGGATCCCGCTGTGCTCCTTTCCGGTATTAAGGTCGAGGTCCGAGTACATTCTTCCCGAAATTGTTGAAAGCTCTATATCTGCAGCCTTTGTTGCCGGCACGGCAAGATCGATGTAGCCACTGATAGATTTTGCTTCAATTGCCCCGGTTTTCCCTGTAATTGTAATATTTCCGTTGATTGTTTCGACGGTGAGGGCAGTTCCTTCAGGCATAAAGACCTGCCATGTGATCTCTGATTCATTGCAGCAGTTCTTTTTCCCCTTGAAATAATTATCACTGAATCTGGCATCGGCCGATACAGTTTTTCCATCCTCATTAAATGAGGTCACATAGGCATCATTGTCCTTATTGTCATTCACATTGACAGACCCTTTCAGGTATACCTCGTTCCTGTCCCATGTCTGTATCCTGATGGAATCGGCAATCTGCAATTTCAGTGATAATGATTCCTTACCGGAGATTCCGATATGTTTTTCTATTATCCGTTGTCCGCTGGCTGAGACAAAACACAGCCAGGCTATAAATATCATTGTAATCTTTACCATGACTTGATTATTTAGTAAATCTTCAAAACTGTGGAAGTGATCAGTTCCCCTTTCTCAGGAACACATTCCCGCTAATGCTGCCGATTGAGAACTTGGCACCCCCACCGTTCAGGTTATAATTTATCTCATTGCCCCCGATTTTTTTCAGATCCTTTTTACTGTCTGAGAAATCGAAATCGGAGTAAAAGGCACCTGAAATTGTGCTGAGCTCCAGGCTTACCGGACTTTTTACAGGAAGGGTAATATCAACGTCTCCGCTGATTGAATGGATAGAGGTGGGCTTTGACGAATTCATGACGCTGTAGGTGATGTTTATGGCTCCGTCTATTGTAGACAATACAAGGGGGCCTGTTACATCCTTCAGGTCTATGCCCTTGCATGTCTGGATATCCAGCTCATTTTTCATCCCTTTAACGGTAACGTTATTAGATCTTTCGCAGCCGCTTGAAATTTCCAGGGCCATATTCTCAGGGACCTTGATTTTATATTCGCTTCTCTCCGTGAAGGGAACCAGGCACCTGATCGTAATTACATTGTCGCCCTTTTCCACATCCAGCCCCATGCCTGTATTATCGGTTCCACCGGGAAATATCGGTTTCAGACCTTTTGCTTTTTCAGGCGGGTCAAGCCTTTCCGAGGCGGAAGTTATAATGATGTCGGTGCCATTGTAGCCTTCAATGGGCAATTGCCCGCTGAAATCCTTCAGGATAACTCTCGAGGCCCCGGGATTCGCAACCGGAATTTTGTATTCCTGTGCTGATAAAATTCCTGCAATTGAAAACAGGCATACTGCTATAATACTGCTTTTTAACATTTTCATGGTTTTAATTTTTACTTGTTCATTAAATGAATGACAGATCCGGTATCTCTCATTCCTATATAAATTGAATTCAATTCTCCTTCATGTCAGATCAGCTGGTGAAGGCTGTTCTGTGCCGCTGTCCTAACCTCCTTCAAGGTGCCTTTATTCTCAATTATTCTTTGAATCGGGATAAATGCACTCTTTACCTTCCTTTCGGCAAGTATATTAATAAGTGTGATCTGGATTATCGGTTCTGTCTGGATGGCAAGTGATTTCACCAGCGAGTCGCAGACCGGCCGCTGATCTGAATATTTTGCCAGGGTATATGCGGCAGCCATCCTCACATTGAGGTTCCTGTCTGTATTAAGTGTTTTTACAAGAACACCAATTACATCCTGATCAGGATTTTCGAGCTCATTCACATAGCCCAAAGCCTGGATCCTGTCGCTCGATGACTGCTGTTTAAGCATTGTCATCATCGTGGCCTCCCTGAGGGATGATATCTCCGTTCTCAGCTGGCTCACTTCCCTCCCTGCAGAGGCACGGTTTATGCCTGACTCTATCATTATACCCATAAAAGTTCCGGTTATAAGGATCGCCACACCGGCAGCAATTCTATACCAGCGCCTCCCAAGCAAGCCTTTTCCTAAAGTTTTGCCCTCATCGTCTCCGGTCAATTTATTTTTTCTGATCTCGCCATGCAGCATATGGTAGAAATTAATGCGGAGAGATTCTCCGGGTTCAGCGTTCCCCCGGCTTCTCATTCCGGAAAACAGATCCTTCAGTTCCATAACATCATCCAGACATTTCTCACATGAGCTGAGATGAGCTTCCATTGCCATGCGATTTTCATCATCCAGATTTTCATCCAGATAATCGATCATCAGTCTTTCTGCATCTTCACATTTCATTGTACCCGGGATTATGCATGTTTAAAGTAATATTTTCTTAATTGCCTGATCGCCCTGTGTATGGCTACCTTTATTGCAGGTACTGACTGGTTCATTATCTCTGAGATCTCCTCATACTTAAGACCCTGGTACCGGCTTAGCACTATCATCTCTTTCTGCACAGGGGGAAGGTTCTCCAGGGCCCTGTCGAGACGCTGGTAGTCCTCCTCGCTATAGCCGTCGGCATTATCTGCTGGTTCGGCCTGATAGCTCTCCTGCCTTGAGACAAGCTCTTCCCTCTTTTTTTCCTGGCTGCGGAAATCTGAATGAAGGTTCCTGGCTATCTGGAACATCCATGATTTTACGCTAAAGTCACTGTTGTAGCTGCTCCTGTACCTGATCATGCGGTAAAAAAGATTCTGGGTCAGGTCCTGACTGATATCCATATCAAATGTAAGCCTCAGGAAAAAATTATATATCCTCAGATGATACCGTTCAAACAATACTGACATAGCCGCAAGATCACCGCCCTTAACACGATGCATTATCATTTCATCCGTATCCTCAGCCATCTCTCCTGTTATTTGATCTCTGCATTGATTACCATTAAAGTTACAAATGGTTACATGCGAATGAAGAAAATATTTCAGGAAGAGCAAAAATTAATTCTGAAGCAGGGATAACACTCCTATGGTCACAGGAAGCACCATGGAATCTGACTGTCACCATCCTGATGCAATCATCAGTTATTCTTTCTGATTCAAGGGGAAGGATATATATCCAAATACCGAAGTATCGGAAATTTCATTTGAATTAATAGTCAGACTTTTGAGTTAAACCGAAAGCAAATTCCTTTGCCGTATCCTTTCCCTCCAGAAGGTCTTCAATCGCAGGCTCTACATAATAATCCGGCATTATGCCATTTTCTCTTGATATCCCTGTTACTGCTGCAGCCAGTCTCCTCTGAGGGATCATTATTGTCATGTGTGTTTCCCTGGAGTTGAATTTTACAGCTGCCCCGTTACATTCATATGTACCGCCTGTCTGCTCACCGACAAAGATACCCCTGTTCTGGTACTTTAATAAAGAGCATAAGTGACCTGTTGCTGAAAAGCAGGCACCATTGATAAGCACGACCAGATTACCGGAAAATGCATTCTTTCCTGCCAGAGGTACGGGGCTGGCTAATTGATCATAACCATAATAAACTCCCGCAAAAAAAGGTGAGGGCCTTGATTCAAGATATGAGAATAAATAAGAAGAACAGCCAGGTTCGCCTCCCGTATTATTTCTAAGATCAAGGATAAGGCTCCGGATATCATTTTTATGGATTTCTGCAAAAGCCTTATCCAGAAAGGAATAAAACATAGCATTGTCCCGGGGATAGAAAAATAAGTGAATGGTAAGCACAGCCACCTTTTTATCACGGAAAATTTCGAAGCTGAGGATAGAGTCCCTCCTTAAGGGCATCTCATAGTTTGTTCCAATATATGCCCCCCTCATCAGACATCTCTTACCCGCCTTCAATTTTTGCAGATTGACCAATTCGCTTCCGGGTAACTTATATCCGACATCGAAGCGGTCATAATCTCCGTACAGAATATTAAAATAATCCTGAAACTCAACCCTTAGCTTTTCAAGCTTAAATGATTCATTTTCCCCATCCGATGTAAGCAGCTTTTTGGCAGATTCAATAATTTCGGCCATGGGAATATTATTGACGGAAACCACCTCCGAAAAAGCCGGAATTGTGCCTTTACCAAAATAGAAGCTGTTTACATAAGCCTTCTGTCCGATAAAAATCAATCTGACAGGAAAATATACCTCGTTTTCATTATTCCAGAATTCACTCGGCATAAATATAACTGTGTGGCCGCAGTGAACCGATTCGACCAAAGGGCTTGCAATCATATAGAATTCCTTCAGATTCATCGGCCGATTTATTTTCTTCATCTGTTCACTGAAGATTTTCAGGAACAATGTCTCGCCAGTGAACTGGTATACTGCAGGATGATTATTAATCAGGATCTCTTTTATGAAGGTAAGATCTGACTTCAGTGCCGCTGTTGAAAACACTTTTTCAGCTATCCTGACAGGGTTATCCTTAACATTCAGCTTGATCGCATTATATTCATCTCCCTTGTTTAAAAACCTGCATGAAGTAACTTCTCCCGATTTATTCCTGTTAAAACGGAAAGACTGTGTTTCATCGCAATCCGAAACCCTGAATTGAAGATTCGGGAGATCATCAGGTGTCACTGTCAGGATTTCATTTGAATTTGATCCCTTTAACAGAAGCCTCGCTCGTTCCACGTAGATGTGAAAACGATTATACTGCATGTCAGAGTAATACTCATAATCGCCGGCAACCTCAAGATAAATCTTAATTGTGCCAGATTCAACCGATTGTGACACTGCCATGATTGAACAAACAGAAATCAGTACCAATAAAATGAAGACAGATCTTTTCATCGTCTCTTCAGTGATTGAGATATAGCTTGCTGATCACACTATCACTTGATCAGAAATGCAATCGGAAAAGCAAACCAGACCGGCACTGCCTTTCCACCCTGCTTGCCAGGCTTAAAGCGAGGCAGCGTCTTCACAACCCGCACTGCCTCGGCATCGAGCTCCGGATCGATCCCTCTTAAAACACTTACCTGGTCGATCCCCCCTTTGGCTGTTACACAAAACTTTACAATTACCTTCCCCTGGATATTATTTTCCTGCGCGACCTGCGGATAATGGATATTATCAGCTATATATTTATAGAGTCCGGCTAACCCGCCGGCTGGTTCCGGCATCTCTTCAACAATAATAAATGGTTCGGATACTACGTCATCCTCACTGACCTCTTCCTTCACGTCCCTGACAAAATCGACCGCTTCGTCATTTTTGACATCCATCTGAGCCTGGTCAGCAGTCATTAGTTGTGCCGTCTCCTCAGGCCTGACCGAGTCGACTACAACAGGAGGAATATATTTCACCTGCTGAACAACTTCCGAGGGAGGTGGTGGGGGCGGAGGAGGTGGTGTTACATTCTGTTGGGGCTGATCCAGGTTTTGCATTTTTATCTCTACCTGCCTTTCAGCCCTCTTCTGACTACTTTCAACAGCCTTTGCATTCAGGTAAGGAATGATGACGGATGCGGCTGAAATGATTATTGCGATCAGCATCGACATAGTCACATTCCGGTTATAGGTCATCCGGAGTACGTAGGCACCGTACTCCCTGTTTCTGATTTCAAAGATGATATCATTGAAACCAGGTACTATTTCAAGCTCTTTTTTCATGATATTCCTTTTTGGTACTTATAATAGCTTCAATAATCTTCTGAGTTAAGCCTATGACCTGATCAAATATACAACTAATTTATTAGTTATGCAACTAATATTTTAATTTATTTTGAAAAATTTCGACGGAGGGAAGCTGAGGTCAGAAGAGGGGATTTTGAAACGAATTGGACTCTGCGCAGAACTGAATGATTTTGAAAAAGTTGATTTAACTTTCCGTAATAGATACCAAGCTGCTGTCCTCTACAGGGAATACTTCTTAAGGCTGGAAGACTCACTTAAGGATTTGACGATCAAAAACCTATGGATTACATTTCGGATAATCGGTTTTATGTTTTGACAAGATTGAAACTGGTAATAAAATCTGTTCAGACCGCCGGATTTCTTATGTACCTGATATTGTCCCTGAAGAAAAATTTGAACCTTTGTATTGTAATCTATGGTTTGACAAAGTTAATTACAGGATAGTACCCCTATCGGATTTATAGTCCTTGTCTCACAGGCAGATAATCCTGATTCCGAAATTCAGTCTGGGAGAAAGTGCTAAGAATCTAACAGATCCCCAGGCATCGGCCTCAATCATGAGGAAAAAAAAATCCGCCGGTCCATTTCTGAGCCGGCGGATCCGGTAAAATGATTCACCCGGGCTTGAATATTAAATTACCGCTCTTTCATGTCCATATTATGATTGACCATATTCTAATTCTGGTCTTTGACACATCTTATCGATAATCCACATATGCAGTTGGGATGATTTCCTCTTTCTATTTTTTCCGATTCACTCTGAAATCCGTAGAAAATATTCGGGGTGGAAGTCCAGAAAGCTGTCTGTGAATTCCAGTGAGCCTGGCACTTCTTTACAATACCGGCGGGAAGTACTGAAAATCCTGTACCGTCATATGCCATTTCATCTGCCCAGGAACCGGTTCCTCCAGCCTTGAACAACAGAGCCTCATCATCCCCGATAAGGTTCAGGGAGTTTAGCTGATCTGAGGGCACTCCGGCAAAGGTTAACAACTGCTGCCATTCTCCATCGCCTGGAATATGCCATCCTGTCGGGCATGCACCCTCCGGTCTTCCTGTTTTGGCTGCCGGAGTCATTCCGTTGGCAGCATCCCAGCTGTAATGTTTCCCTAAGGTCCCATCGTTTTCAGAATCATAGTATCCTGCGATTGCACTATGATCTGAATAATTCACCGATCTCAGGTTTTCCCGCATCCATATCTGTGTTCCTATCCTGATGGTCTGGTAAATGTTCCCGTCACCATCCGTGACTGTACCATAGGAAGTAACGAGGATTTTCATTTTACCATAAACCTTGCCTGAAGTCGTTTCAACATATGGAAGGTAAGCATACCTGGTATCAGGCTTTAAATTTGTCAGCGAAACTACGAAACTGCTTTCCCCCTCACTTATACCCGGCTGTTTTACTCCCCTCAGACCGGAAATATCCAGGGGATTCTTCACAAGGACATCGCCCAGTTCCGATAAATAGATCCCTTTTTCAATAATAGCTGCGGGATCAGAACTCAGAACAGTTCCCTTTATCACGGCAGCAGATGTGGTAACATTTTCAAGGTAGACTGAGGCAAATTTAGCCGGACTCCGGGTAGGACCGTAATCTTTTTTGCAATAAGACAACATTCCCATACAGAGGCAGAGAATGATGACACCGTTTTTAGTTGGATTTGTTTTCATTTGGATTGGTTTTTTATTGCAAAGTTCGTCCACTGCACAGGCAGGTACATAGAAAATTCAGCTGGCAAAATTTAAATTTCAGGTAAATTTCTTGGTAAATTCCGCCCCTGCTTAAAATTTTTGACCGGACGGTTAAAGCGTAACCGGATCGGTAGATATTGGCGTGATGGTTTCGGGCCTTAATTATTTTAGTCCGCCATTCTCTTCGAGCCATTTCCTGACCCGTTCATGGTTTGCCAGGTACCTGGCTTCAACATCTTCATATATTCTCCTGAACCTCTCTTCATTCCTGATATTGTTGAACAGGGGATCCTTCTTCAGACATGTTAAATAAGCAATCGTGACTGATCCATTTTGACAATAAATCCTTAGATTTTCATATTCCTTCTCTTTATTCCCTAAACAGGCATAGACTCTGGCCAGGGCATAATTATCTGCGGGAAGTGCTGCCCTGGAGCGACAATCACAATCTTCAAGTGCTTTTTTAATGTAGGTATCGCCCAGTTGTTTATTTCCGTTCTGCCACCAGGCGAAGGCAATATATTGATAAAGTGGCGCAATGGATATATTCCCTGCTACTGATTCAGTCACATAATGTTCAAAGTATTTCAATGCTTCGTCATACTGTCCCAGGAACAGATAACAGATGCCTTTATTACCTAAACCCCATTCCTCGGTATAAAACTTAACAGAATCCTTTTCACGCAGCTCTATTGCTTTCAGGAAATTACCCTGTGATGCTTCCTCCATAGCTAATCTGTGCCTATACCTGACAGAATCCCCGTCGAGTTTAAATACATCCAGAAAATATTGACTGCCCACTTCAGGGAATCCGGCCTGGTAAAAGAAATGTCCGAGTCCAGAGAGGGACTGAGGCAGTTCCGGCCCCATGGCTAGCCGTAATCCTTTGATATGTTGTTCTATACTTTTAACGATGTCAAGGGTTGAAAAGAGATCTCCTCTCTGATAATTGGAAAACCAGTCGTTCGGGTTGCAGTTTAAGGCTTTATCGTTTTCCTCCAGTGCCCTCTTTATATTACCCAAAGAACCATAATAACCAGCCCTGTTATTATATGCCAGGGTCAGGTAAGGATCATAGGATAGAGCTATATCTGAAAGAATCAGGGATGAGTCACGGTATCTGTTGATTATCCTATAATCCTTTATTGTACGGTCTCTGTCATATTTTTGCCAGTATATTTCAGCCAGCCCGTTATATGCCAGGCTGAAGGTTGTATCGCTCTCCAGGGCTTTGTGGTAGAAGATAAAGGCTTTTTTCAGATTTTCAGGGTTGTAATCGGGATACCATGACCTGGATAGTTCTTCATTACCTTTCAGATAATAGTAATAGGCTGTCAGGCTTTCCGTTTTGTTCCTTTCGATCAGATTTTTTTCCCCCGGTGTAATGCTTACTTTCAATTCTGAAGCTATCGACCTGGCAATCTGGCCTTGAGTTTCATAAATATCCCTGGTAGTCCTAAGCTCCTTTTCATAAGTTCTTGCCCATAACTGTCTGTCAGTTTTAGCCTCTGTCAGTTGAACCCTTAACTGGTAAGAGTCCCCGTATTTCTGTCCGCTGCCAGTGACCAGGTATGCCACCCTGAGTTTTTTTGCGATCTCGGGGGCCGTTTTATTGCAGTTCCGGAACTGTTCTACTGATGCTCTGGAGGTCACCCTCAGCTCACTTATATGAGAAAGGTCCGTCAGGATCTCATCCATCAACCCGTCGACAAAGTACTGATTTTCTGCGCTGTCGCTGAGGTTTGTAAATGGCAGGACGGCGATTGACCTACCCGTCGCTTCAGTACCGGCCCATGTAGCATCGTCAAAGTAGTTCCTTTTTAGGAATTGACCGGGCAACAGGAATAATACCGCCACGAAAAGTAAGACCACAGCCGCCTGTCCGGCAATCTTCATTAGCGGCTTATTTGCCTTGGTGACCGATGCATGGTCAATATGCCCCTGCAGATCAAACTCAGCTAAGCTCCCTTTTTTTGCCTGGCCCGGAGGAAAGCCAAAAAATTCATGAAAACATTTATTAAAATAGGTCGGACTGCCGAATCCGACCCTGTAGGCAGCCTCTGAAGCAGTTATATCTTCGGTCTGCAGTAACTCCAATGCCTTTTTAAGCCTGGTCTCACATATAAACCTTGAAACAGATTTGTTTAATACAACGTTAAGTTTATGGCTCAATTTGCGCTGGCTTATACCCGCTGCACAAGCCAATTCTTTAGGCCCGAAATCCTCATTTCCGATATTTGCACTGATTAGATCGGACAGAAATTGTATAAATTCCTGACCATTAAAATGATGCTCGACCATAAAATCTAATTTTAATAATTAAATCCGGTGAGGTGGCATCTTTACTCAAAGTAATGCAAAAATTTCCGGATCTGCAAATATCAGAGTAAATTCCCTGCTTTTATTTTATAGGTAATGAGCACTTTAATTATTTTCCGCAAGATTTTGTAACATCAATTATAGCTCTATCTGACACATCAACCTAAAATTTTAAGGATCTGCCAAATATTGTAACTATTTACCTAAATATTAAAGTTTTAGTTCTTGAAACAGTCATTATAAATAATTGCTTTGTCCGAACTTTATTACTGGAATATTACATTTTATGGTTTATGTAATTCCGGTGAGGTGGCACTGCTTTCACTGTTTAAAGACAAGGTTGTTGTACACTTTCCTCCTTTAAAAGATTTAGTGCCACCTTTTATCAAAATACCCTGTCCTGTGCTATAATAAAACCTCACGCCCCGTTATGATAATACCGGGGCTATTTGTTATTGCCTGGAAATCGGTTCACCTGGCAATCAAGCCTTCCACAATCATCGGTGTAGTTCCGGTGATCAGGTGCCAGTGAGGAGAGAAACAGAACCGTGCTGACAACCTCTGCCGTTATATTATACCTGCCCGATTCCACCGCAAAATATTTACTAAGGAGAACTCTTGCAGCCTTTGCCATAAAGTTAACAGACCCGGTCGGCAATGCTTTGAACCCGGCGATAGGGTTACCCGCAAACTGGCATATTATACTGTGGCACATGCTCCCAAAATTTGTACGCCCCGGATCAGTACGGGTTGCCTCCACCCAACCGGGTGAAAGGACCGTAATCCTGGCCCGCGATGAGGAGCGCCCCGGATCCATGTATGCAAACTTCACAGAAAACACCAGCATTCTGCCAAATGTGGCATTCAGAGCCCCTGCAGGACGAATCATAGTAATTGTAGCCAATGACACCTGGTCTGTCAATTCATTCAATATCCAGTATAAGGACCGATTTACCACAATCCGGCCAAGACCGGGAGCTGCCGGCGCATATATCTGTAAGAGTGAATGATCTGTGTTCACAACAGCCTTAATATAAGACCTGAACACAAGGCTTTGCAATAATTCACCTTATATTTCCAGTCCCCTTATCGAGGTCGAACATTTTCGAAACGGCGGCCAGATCATTTACATTTACCATCTTTTTCAATGCCTCCAGTTGAATTCCTTCAATGATAACCACTTTAAACGACATCAGGTCCGTCGGTTCGGGGGTATCATTAACCCCATCCAGTACCTCCTTGTAGAGCAGGTTGATACTTCCCACATAAACATCAAAATCAAGGTAAATGGTCAATGTGTTATCCACATAGGTATAGGGTAGCAGATTGAAGCTTTTCGGATCTGTTTCAATCAACCTGTAAACCAGCACTGCACCAGTATAGTATATATCGTCGGTTATTTCCGGCACATCGAGCGATACACTGTAGCCATCTGCGTTGCCGCTCCATTCTGAAGCATTGACATCATATATGACTGAGTGCGTGTAGTTAATGCCATCCAGGCCATCCTGTCCGTTTTGCCCGGGAGGTCCGGCGGGACCTTCAGGTCCGGAGCAGCGGCTAAAAATTGCCATCAGAATTAAAAGGGAGCAGAGCCGGAATTTTCCGGATGAGAATTGCAGTCTGTTTATTTTCATAAGGGTAGGTTTTAATGAAGTTATAATATAAAAAGGAATTTCAGTTTGCTATGCAATTTACTTAACTGAAGTCTAAAATCAAGTTTATAACCACAATTTAACTGATTGTAGGTTGAAAATGACTTTTGCATTATCAGGATATTTTGAAGCAAAATCTTTTAAAGTCAAATTCCGGTCTGGAAAAAGCAATATACTATGCCGAAGTAATGATTGCTGATCATATATGGGTTAATGCCCTGACGGTTGTTGCAAAAGCTTGATTTTCCTGAAACAATCAGCTAATAAATTTGTTTCCCTGCCATAAGTGTTATAAATTTGGGAATGAAGGCTTTTGATGTTTATTGCCTGAAAACCCTGATTACGATGCTTACACTAAAAGATACAAGATCATGTATACAGCCGTCCTGGCAGCTCTCCTGGTCCTCAGCCGCGTTAATCGCCTACAGGGGTGTTGTTACGAAAAGAAAAAGTCTGCTTACAACGGGTATTCTACTCGGTTTCCTCTCAGCTGCATTCTTCTGGTTCATGGGGTTCTGGGCTGATTACCTCTGGTTTCACCAGCTTGGCTTCAATGAGCGGTTCTGGACGATATGGCTGGCAAAGGGAGGGTTGTTCCTGTCGGCATTCATCCTCTCAGGCCTCTTTGTTGTCCCCCTCACATACAGCCTCACAGACAAAGCCAGGGACATAAGGTTGTTCGCTATCGTGGCTGCAGCACTGGCAGGCGGTATAATCTGGACACAGAACTGGGAAATCTTCCTGAAATTTACCCACCGTGTTCCGACCGGCTTAACGGAACCCGTTCTGAATCTGACAACCGGCTTTTATCTTTTCGTATATCCCTTCCTCAGGATCCTTTATACTACTTTGCTCTATATCACTATTATATCTCTGGGCGCTAATCTCCTTCCAGTAATACAGCTGAGCGAAAACAAGACTGAAGGCTTCAGGTTCATCGAGAATGTCCCGATCAGGCACTCAATATTTGCAAGTGCAGGGATTATCCTTATAATTCTTGGCTTTGGTAAATATTTAAACCGCTTTGATCTGTTTTTCTCCAAGCAGGGCGCTGTCTTCGGACCCGGATGGACAGATGTTCATGTCAGGATGCCAATGCTTGCTGCCGTTGCCATTATCACTTTCATTTCAGGTATTACTCTTGCAATACCGGCCCTCAGGGGCCGGACAATGAAACTCATTATCAGGCGAAAACGTTATCCGGGTCTTGCTCCGCTGATCGTTTTCCCCGGAATACTTGCCGTTATCTGGTTTCTGCTGCTTTATATAGCCCCGATTTCGGTTCAGTCTCTGAAGGTGGAGCCCAATGAGATCTCTATGGAAAAACCGTACCTTACCAACAATATCGAATTCACGCGCCATGGTTTCAATCTTGATAAGATCAGGCTGAAGGAATTTCCTGTTTCCGAAAACTTCAGGCGCCAGGATATTGAAAAGCATTCCCAGATCTTTTCAAACATCCGCCTGTGGGATTACAGGGCTCTCGATGCTGTATTCAAGCAATTCCAGGAAATCCGGCTATATTATAAATTCAAGGATGTGGACATCGACAGATATAACATCAACGGGGCTTATCGCGAAGTTATGATCTCTGCCCGTGAGATGGATCCGGGAAGCCTGCCCCTGAACAGCCAGACTTTTGTGAATACACACTTCATATATACCCATGGCTATGGCGCGGTTCTTACCCCGGTAAACAAATTCACCCCCGACGGCCTGCCCGACCTGCTGATAAAGGATATTCCGCCTGTCAGCACTTATCCTGAGCTAAAAATCACTCAGCCTGCTATTTACTATGGCGAGCTGACAGACAGCTATGTTGTTACAAATTCTAAGCAGGATGAATTCGATTATCCCGGCGGTGAAAATAATATTTACACCTCATACAAGGGCAGCGGAGGGATCCGGCTGTCCAATTTCTGGAGAAAACTGATCTATGGCTGGAAAATAGGCGGCACACAATTCCTTCTGACCGGTTATACAACTCCTGAAACAAGGATCATGTTCCACCGTCAGATTATTGACCGGGTAAAAACACTTGCTCCTTTTCTCTATTTCGATGATGACCCCTATATCGTGATTGAAAACGGACAGCTGTTCTGGATTATTGATGCATATACAACATCCAGAAGCTATCCCTACAGTGAACCATTTTCCTCATCCGAACGGATCGGATACACCGGCCTCGACCAACAGCAGAACCTCGATAATCTCATCTCGGTCTACCTTTCCGGAACATCATATCTTCGCAATTCCGTAAAAATTTCGGTAAATGCCTTTTCGGGTGATGTCAGCTTCTATATTTTTGACCCCGATGATCCCCTGGTCCAGGTCTATGACAGGATTTTCCCGGGCCTGTTTAAAAAGAAAACTGAAATGCCCGATGGTCTCAGAAAGCATGTAAGGTACCCTGCCGATATGCTGCTGGCACAGGGACTGGTCTATTCAAAGTATCATATGACCGATCCTGATGTTTTCTATAACCAGGAGGATCTGTGGGTAAGGGCTACCGAGAAATATTACAGCAATGTTCAACCGGTGGAGCCTTATTACATAATGTGGGAGAAGCCTGACTCAGGCAAGCTCGAATTTATCCAGATGCTCCCTTTTACTCCCAAGGATAAGCAGGTTCTCGTCGGCTGGCTTGCCGGATTGTGTGATGGAGACGATTACGGTAACCTGATGGCCTATGTGTTTCCAAAAGAAAAACGTGTGCTGGGTACCCAGCAGGTCGAGACAAAAATCGATCAGGACAGTTATCTCTCCGGCCAGCTTTCTTTGTGGGATCAGCGAGGATCCAATGTAATACGCGGGAATGTCCTTGTCATTCCTCTCGATAAGACCATATTATACGTAGAGCCTATCTACCTGCAGTCACAAACTGCTGCCTATCCCGAACTGAGGCTGGTTGTAGTAATGAACGACGATAAGATGGCGTATGGTACTACCTTCGATGAAGCCATCGATAGCTTTTTCGGCACATCGGTTCAGCAGGCAGTGACTACCCGGAATTTGCCCTCTCCCTCGATAAACCTCAATGAGATGATAAAAAAGGCAAATCAGTCATTCGATGATTACCTCCAGTATATGCAGCAGAAGAAATTCAGTGATGCGGGTAATGCGCTGAATGACCTGCAGCAGGCACTTCAGCAATTATCGGCTCAGAGCAAGACAGGTAATTAATAATTGCTGATCATTTTATATTAATCCTCTATCCCGGGTAAGAATTTTATGCCTTAATCTCCGCAGCAGGATAACCAGTTAAAATGCTGAAGGATTTATGCCTGTACGGCCTGAAACTTTTACATCCGCCGATTGTTAAATCACCAACAACGGATTATGTTAAGGAAACAGCTTCTTTGCCTTTTGGCTATTGGTTATTGCGTTACTGCGGCACAAGCACAGACAAATTATATCATACCACCTTACTGCAGTGAAACGGGCAGTAACCCTCTTGTAATTTTTTTTACTGGCGATGGGGGAAGAAGTTCTTTTGGCAGGAAAATAGAAGACAGCTTATGTGCGAACAATATGCCTTTTATGGGTATTAATTCATTTAAGTATTTCCGGAAAAGGAAAACACCCCAACAAACGCTTGACAGTATTTTGCCGTACATTGAACTGAACCTGAAAAAGTATAACCTTCAGAAAATCATTCTCGCCGGATATTCATTCGGATCTGAAGTAGTGCCATTTCTGTACAATTTAATGAGCAGCGACTGGAAGAAAAGGGTTGAATTTATAGTGTTGATCTCCCCCTCCGACAACTCAGATTTTAAAATTCATTTTTTAGACCAGCTGGGGCTTACTTTCAGGCATTGGCCGTATAACGTGATCAGGGAAATAATGAAAATTGACAATAAAAAAATAATCGTATTCTGGGGAAACGATGAAAAGAAGTTTGAAAAAAAACGGTTTACAAAACAAAATATTACTGTGTATCACTTAAATGGGGGGCACAGGCATACAGAGGTAACTCCCGTACTTGATAGGATAAAAGAAGCCATAATGGCTCAAACAATGGGATAAGTGCTTCAAAAATTGCTGAAAAGTCAGTCCCATGCAAAATTTAATCTCATTATAAAACTGTCTTATCCGTTTGTGTACATTTATGCACTTCATCCGATTTAAACTATGAAAATTGTATCCTGGAACGTAAACGGCATCCGTGCCATAGCAAAAAAGTCTTTTTACAACTATCTTGAAGCCCTGAAGCCTGAAATACTATGCCTGCAGGAAACAAAGGCTCAGGACCATCAGCTTGCCGATACGCTTAAAGCTTTAAATGGCTTCCATATATATTCGAATTCAGCAGAAAAACCAGGCTACTCCGGAACAGCGATCATCTCTAAAATAAGGCCCCTTAGTGTGACGAAAGGGATCAATGCCAGGGAACACGATACAGAGGGGAGGGTACTATGCCTGGAAACAGATAAATTTTTCCTTGTAAATGTCTATGTGCCGAATTCGGGCAGTGAACTAAAGAGATTAGGCTACCGGCAGGATTGGGATAAGGCATTTTTTGCCTATCTCAAGGATCTTGAAAAGATGAAGCCTGTAATTATCTGCGGCGATTTCAATGTCGCCCATAAGGCGATTGATCTGGCGCACCCAAAATCCAATTACAATAAAACCGCCGGTTATATGCAGGAGGAGATAGACGGCATGGACAGGTTGACGGGAGGCGGACTGGCTGACACATTCCGCAGCCATTATCCCGAAGCGAAGGACAGATACTCCTGGTGGAGCTACAGGGCAGGTGCAAGATCGAAGAATATTGGCTGGAGAATTGACTATTTCCTTGTAAGCGAGTCATTCCTGCCCTCGGTAAAAGATGCTTTCATTCTGGAGGATATAACCGGCTCTGACCATTGTCCTGTGGGTATCGAGCTCCAGCCCTGAAAGTATTGCAGCCTGCAATGGATCTGACCAGACCCGGTAAGGTTTGCTGATCCCGAGTATGCAAATTTGCCATCTATAACGATGCATTTGAAATGGATCCTCGGACAAAGCTGCCGCTCCATGCTTTTCCACAATAAGGGATATCTGTCAAAGCTTTTCCTGAAGTTTGCACCGGGTTCGCTTGCATGCAGGAGGCGGATAGCAATTTTCCTCTTAACAAGACCGTCGAGCACTGCGAGGAAAGACTGAACCGATCCCCTGTAATGCACATGCAGGTCCTTAATATCTGCCGTACCTAACCATACAAATGAGTTTGCAGCCGCAACAGGTTCTATTGCAAGCTTGTATAACTGTTCGTTTGTTACAAAACTTATGCTCATCCCTACTCTCCCTTCAGGCGGCTTTGAATCCTGATCTTCCTGCCTCAGCCATACGGATTTAAAGCCCGTGTCTTATTTATGTTATCCGGTAAAGGTAGAATTTTCCCCGGCTTTCTGACAGATAAAACCGGAGTCGTCTTCCGAACAATCAGCTTATTTTTGTGTATTGATAACATCATTGCTTACGGAAGCGGGTACCTTTACAATGTCAAATCATTAAAAATCAAATTGAGCCAGATCAAATGAGACTATGGTCATTGCATCCCAAATATCTTGATGCAAAGGGATTTGTAGCCCTCTGGAGGGAATCCCTTCTTGCAAAAAAGGTCCTCGAAGGGAAGACAGCCGGGTACAGGCATCATCCACAGCTTAAGCGGTTCAAGGCTTCAGGAAGTGTAACCGGCTGCATTAACCTCTACCTGTCAGCTCTGTTCGATGAGTCTCTCGCAAGGGGATATAATTTCAACAGGGATAAAATCGGACAGATAAGGAGCCTCTGTCAATTAACAGTCACTGAGGGTCAATTAAATTTTGAAATGAGCCATTTGCTTGGAAAGCTCGAAAAAAGAGACCCGGAACGATTCAAAAAGCTGTCAATGATTGAATCCCCGGAGCCTCATCCTCTCTTCAGAATTACTGAAGGAGAAATTGAGGAATGGGAAATTGTTGACTGAAAGACCTATATAAATGCGATCCACACGGGATGATTCAGAAATTCAGCAGGCAAGCCTCAATCAAAAAATGTAATCCCATTGAGCTCCTGTAAGAATGCAGTTAATATAAGTTCACGTGCAGATTAGGCCGGAAGCTTTGCAATCTCCCTGCCAATGCCTGTTTCAATATGAAAATGCCTGTTAACACACCCTGGGATATCAGTATATTTGTGGCTTACAAGGATAAAGGTCCGGTTTTCAACATACTTTTCTATAATTGCAAGACTCTGCCTCAGGAGCTTATCGCTGAAGCCCTGGAATGGCTCATCAAGGATCACAAGCGGTGAATTTTTTAACAGAACGCCTGTCAGAATCACAAGTTTCTGAGTCACGGCCGGCAAGTCAGAAAGCAGGCTGTTGCCTATCCCTCCTAAATCAAAATAGGCCATCAGCTGATGTCTGAATTGTTGCTCCCCGGAACTCAGGATCCTCTTTTCATAGGGATTCTGAAATACTATTGAGCTGATGGCAGCATCGGCTGACTGCATCTTGTCAAAATACCTGTGCATCTCCGATGAATAAAAGCCTATACGGTCCTTCACTTCCCAGATAGTTTCACCAGAACCCCTGGGCCGGCCAAACAACTTAACATCGTTGCTGTAAACCTGGGGATTATCGGCATAAACAAAGCTGAGCAAAGTTGATTTGCCAGCCCCGTTCGGACCTGTAAGGGACCATTTTTCATTGCGCCTGACAGACCAGCTTACATTGTGCAATATATCGCGTCCATCATACCTGGCAACTATCCGTTTCAGCTCAAAGGCCGAATCGAAATCAGTATCGAAGATTGTCTCAGGGATCTCAATCCGCAGGGGCTCCCACCTGCCGCCGGTAGCCTCAGAGTCCCCGACCCTGACAAAATGTGTTATAAACTCAGGCCTGAAGGCTGAGGAGGAAAATATTACAATGGATGTTCCGTAATGCATCAGATGCAAAAACAAATTATTCAACAGCCTGATGCCAGCAGGGTCCAGTCCGGCATACGGTTCTTCCAGAAAGAGAATCTGGGGCCCAGTCATAACCGACTTTAATATGGCCGCTTTCCTGAATTCCCCTGTTGACAACATATTTATTTTTTCGTCCAGCAATTTGTCCAGCCCGAGCTGCAGGGCAATCCTCCTGTAGTATGGATCGCCGATAAGGCCAAGATAGTCCCTCAGGGTCTGCACGCTGTCATTCTCAGTGGCATGATAGCGCTGCTGATAATAGTAAAGGGGGCTCTCCTCCTTCGGAAACCTGAATCTTAGCGTTTTATAATATTTATGAGCCAGGAATAAGTCCGATATACCTTTGCCTGATGTGATGAGTTCAACCGAAGCATCATTATTGTGCTTTTTTTCTTCGAGCCAGTCAAAGAGTGAATCCGTGATGTCAGTGTCAGTTGTTTGAAAAAGCCAGCACTGCTCTGGTTCAATAGAAGCATCAACTATTGATTTAAACTTCAATTTAAGTACAAAGGAAGCCATTGCGCAATATACTATTTTATCCGGGCGTCCATAACCGTGCGGATCAGGTTTATCCGGTAAGACCCGGGTCCTGTTTCTGGACAGGAAGTATCAATAGCTGGCATGCCTGTGCCTCCTGATATTCATGACATCATTATAAGTCTGGCAAGCCTTCACCTGTGAATCCCTTGCCTTTGGCCTGAAGAGATGATGATGCTTCATAGATGCACAGCCCGACAAAGCCAGTATAAACAGAATGATCAATGTCAAAATCTTCCTTTTCATCTTCCGGATATTTTTGCCTCCCGTGAGTCAGGTACTGCCCCTGGACGCCCGCAGATCCATGCGGAGGGAATAATCTCCATTCATTATCGATGTGTCAGGAATAATAAAATATCTATCTTTAAAGCGTGAAATTGTTAATAAGTTCTGAAAAAGTCTGCTTTTAACATAATTTTAAAAGTTCATCTCCCTCTTTATTTGTACAGTAAGATGATGAAACGGATCTGTATTGCAATCTCCCAGAGCCTGCTCATGAATATCTGAGTACAAGCGCCGGGAATCATGATAAGGGAAGGATAGATTTTTTGGGGTCTTAACATTTATGATATATTATTCATTATGAAACTCTTATGGAATTACCTTAAGTCATTGGCGCTTTTTGCCCTGATGATCAGCTTTTCAACAGCCGCTGTTAATGCACAAAACAGGAAGCTGATCGTTATTGACCCTCTTGTCGCCGGGGAAACAGAAAACCTTGTAAGCCAGCCTCCTTCGCTGAAGGTGCTCAGGCTGCCCGACAAAGGGAATCCTATTTCAATTATAACAGAAGAGCTTCAGACAGCAACCTATGATGAAGTTCATTTGTACCTGCTAACCAAGCCCGGTTCAATCATATTCGATGAGCTGAACATTCTTGCGGATAATGTACAGGATTTTTCTGCAGACTTTGCAAAGTGGAAAACCCTTCTTGGCCAGGGGGCCAGGATTGTTATTCATTCCGAAACCCTTACGTCAGTACCGGAGGGATCAGAGATAATTGGCAGGATAGCAGCTTTTACAGGCAGAAGCGTTGAAGTCGAACAATAAAGAAAATTGCAGAGCTTATGAAATACAAATATTTACTCCTGTTTTTCCTTTTGACCGGAAGTACTCTCCTGAAGGCCCAGCCGCCTGAAACCACTTATGCAGGCACCGTTGTCTATGAAGGCTATTATGACGACCGCGCATGGGGACCCTTCAATATTGGCTTCAACTTTACTTTCTATGGAAACACATACAGCCAGTTCTATGTGACATCCAACGGTCTCGTAATGTTCGGTTCAGGCTCCAACGACTATACCGAGGATCCAATCCCCTCTGCATCCTCTCCCAACAATTTTATCGCAGCTTTCTGGGACGATATTGTTATCAATCCTTCAGGGAGAATACTTTACACTACAATAGGTGCCGCACCCAACAGAAAATGCATTATCCAGTGGACAAACATGGGCTTCTACTCAAGCACGGTTCTGATGGGTACCTTTTCTGCCATCCTGTATGAAGGATCAAATAAAATTCAGGTACAGTACAGGAGCATAATCGACAATACTTCAGACAGGTCGCATGGCAGCTCAGCCACAATAGGACTGGAGAACAGCGCCGGGAATGCAGGTGTCCAGTATGCCTATCATAACTCGAGTGCAATAGCCTCCGAACAGGCAATACTATTCACCCCTTCGGGTTCAACCTACACTTTGAACTCCTCGGCTACCTACGACGGTGTATATCTGACAAAAAATATCAGCCTGCCGGAGCCAGGCATCCCGTCACTTATCAGTCCGGCAAACAACGGCGTAATAGGTGCCTCTCATACCTTTCAGTGGTCGGCAGCCAGCAACGCATCCTCCTACACCCTTAAGATCTCCTCCAACTCTGACATAAGCGGGTCGACAGACTATAACCCTGGAACAAATACCACTTTCGATGTTTCGGGCTTAGCACTCAACTCCACCTATTACTGGGCTGTATTTGCAAACAATACTACGGGCACAACATGGTCGGAGATCTATAAATTCACAACAAGTCCCAATCCGCCTCTTACTCCGATTCCGCAAACCGTGTGGCTCGAACAGGGGGAAGAAAGAACTATCAAGCTTCAATATACCGGAGGCGATGCAAGCACAAAAACAGCCTATATAACCTCCCTGCCTGCCCAGGGAGCCCTCTACCAGTACATCTCCGGTTCCAAAGGCAGCCTCATTTCGTCAGTGCCTGCCCTTGTCTCGGATGCAGGCCAGAATGTTATCTATACGGCAAGCGGAGGATCAGGAAACGGAGCCGGGAATTTCAATTTCTATATCCACGACAATACAGGAAACTCTCCATCGGGAACACTTACTATCAATGTCAATCCTCCCGGAGTTCCAAACTTTCTTCTTGCAGCGAAGAGCGGAAATATTGAGATCCAGTTCGACAAGCCAATGTCTGACCCGACCGGCAAGGAATCTCAGTTCACCGTTAAAGTTAACGGAACACCAGTCACAATCAGCTCCGTATCCCTTAAGCCCGGAGATCCGTATACAATCGTTGTAACCCTGGCCACTGCTCTTACCGGTTCGGAAACAGTCCTCATATCCTATACCCAGGGTGATGTGTCTGCCGAATCGGGAGGTTTGCTACCCTCATTTGTAGATCAACCCGTTAACTTCCTTATTCAGACAATTACATTTCCGGCCCTCCCGGTTATGACCTTTGGCGATGCCCCTGCCACACTTTCGGCAACTGCCTCAAGCGGACTTGCAGTCACCTTTACAAGCTCAAACACATCCGTAGCAACTCTCAGCGGTACAACACTCACCGCAAATTCACCCGGTACGGCCGAGATCACAGCACAGCAGATCGGTAACGGAACCTATGCTCCGGCAAGGTACATCCGTACACTTACAGTGAACAAGGCCAGCCAGACAATAACTTTTCCCGTGCTCCCCGCAAAAACTTACGGAGATCCGGATTTCAGTCCGGGTGCAACAAGCACCTCAGGCCTGCCTGTAACCTATTCCAGCGACAATGAGGCCATAGCAGTGATTACAGGCAGCACCATACATATCACAGGAGCCGGAACAGCTGTGATAACAGCTTCACAGGAAGGCAACAACCTTTATAATGCCGCAAACAACACTATATCTACCCTTACAGTCGGCAAAGCAGACCAGACAATAACCTTCAATGCCATTCCGGCCAAAATAATTACCGATCCCGACTTCAATCCCGGGGCCGTATCATCTTCAGGGCTTGCTGTTACGTATGCCAGCAGCGATCCCTCCATCGCTTCCGTTACAGGCAATACCCTGCACCTGGTTGCTGCAGGAACTGCAACAATTACAGCCTCCCAGCCGGGCGATTCTAACCATAATGCCGCTTTGCCTGTAAGTCAGCTGCTCACAGTTGGCAGGGGAAGCCAGTCAATTACATTCGATGCCCTGCCAGCGGTTACCTTTGGCGATCCCGACTTTGACCCGGGAGCCACATCAGGCTCCTTGCTTTCAGTTACATATGCCTCATCAAACAGCTCCGTTGCAACAATCTCTGGCGGACTGATACACATTACCGGGGCAGGAAGCACAATTATTACCGCCAGTCAGGCAGGAAACGAAACGTATGACCCTGCTCCTGACGTCCAGCAGACACTCACGGTGAATAAGGCCTCCCAGGCAATAACTTTCGCGGCACTGCAGTCAAAAACTTTCGGAGATCCTGATTTTGACCCTCTTGCAACATCTTCCTCTTCTCTTGCTGTTACTTACTCGAGCAGCAATCCATCAGTAGCAACTGTAGCGGGAAACATGATCCACATCACAGGAGCAGGTTCTGCAGTCATCACAGCTGCACAGGCAGGTGACGATAATTTCCTGGCTGCACCCGGAGTAACGCAGGACCTGCTCGTGGTGAAAGCTGCCCAGACAATAACATTCCCTCCCCTTCCCGGCGGAACCTACGGAGGACCTGATATTACTCCCGAAGCAATCTCATCTTCAGGCCTCCCTGTGACCTATACAAGCAGTGACCCTTCAGTTGCAATAATATCAGGAGGGGTGATACAGGTAACAGGAGCCGGCAGTGCGGTCATTACAGCTTCGCAGGCAGGAAATGATGATTATGAGGCAGCCGCCGGCGTACAACAGGATCTGATTGCAGGCAAAGCCGACCAGGTAATTGATTTCAGTGCCCTGGCACCGGCTGCTTACGGTTCACCTGATATCGATCCGGCAGCAACCGCTTCATCCGGGCTGCCTGTCACATATTCGAGCAGCAATACCTCTGTAGCAGTTATTTCCGGTACAATGATCCATATAGCCGCTGCAGGAACTGCCGTTATTACCGCATCACAGCCGGGAGATGCAAACCATAATCCTGCTCCCGATGTCCAGCAGACATTAGTGGTTGAAAAAGCCGATCAGGCTGTCACCTTCAGTCCCCTGCCGGAACATACCTACGGGGATCCTCCGTTCGATCCGGGTGCAACTGCCTCATCAGGGCTGCCTGTTGAATATGCAAGCAGCGATCCGTCAATCGCCGGGGTTACGGGAAACATCATAACTATTTATGGTGCCGGGACAGTTACGATCACTGCCATGCAGCCCGGGAATAAAGATTATAATGCTGCCCCTGATGCAACCCTGACGCTGACAGTTGCAAAAGCAGACCAGACGATCGGCTTTCCCGCCCTGCAACAGGTTGTTTACGGTGCCGGACCATTCAGTCCGGGAGCAAGCTCTTCTTCAGGTGCCGAAATTACATATTCAAGCGATAACCCGTCGGTTGCTGAAATTTCCGGCAGCATTATACAGGTCAGAGGTGCGGGCACCGCCGTTATAACGGCCTCACTGCCCGGCAGCGATAACTACAATCCCGGTGAGGATGTCGTTCAGACACTGATCGTAACAAAAGCGACCCTCACAGTAACCGCAGACGATAAATCAAAGGCCTTCCTTACAATGAATCCCGGCCTTACCATCACATATTCCGGATTTGCATATAATGATGATGAATCGGTGATCGATGTTTTACCTGCAATTTCCACAACGGCTCTTCAGGATTCGCCTGTGGGAGACTACAGTATTACAGTTGAGGGAGGAAGCGATGACAATTATGATTTCGTTTATGTTGATGGTGTTCTCACGATCACACGGATCCCTCAGACTGTGATATTTACGGCATATCCTGACAAACTGTTCGCCGGCGAGACCTATGAGCTGCAGGCGGAAGCTTCTTCAGGCCTCCCGGTACTCTTCGCGAGCGAAGATCCTCAGGTCGGCCAGGTCACGGGCTCAGTACTGAAAGGGGTGGCTAAGGGAACCGTGACGATCAGGGCCTACCAGGAGGGCGATGAGAATTATCTGCCAGCAGAGGCTGTGATTTCGGTTGAAATAGCATCCTCGCACAACAATATCCTTAACCTCTTTACTCCCAACAACGATGGGTTCAACGACTACTGGGAAATACCCGATCTTGATACATACGGGAAATGCAATGTAAAAGTTTATAACCGTTGGGGACAGCTTGTATTCTCCTCAGCAGACTATCACAACGAGTGGGATGGCACCTCAAACGGCTCACCGCTTCCCTCTGCAGCCTATTACTATATAATAAAAACAGAAAATTCCGGCACTATTACCGGAACGGTAAATATTGTAAGATAAAATAAGCACCAATTATGAAAAGAACTGTATCAGCCTTTCTGTCCGTTCTCCTGCCTGCTATCATTTATGCGCAGCAGATGCCGGTTTCCGAAAACTTCTTCATGGATAGATACACCCTCTCTTCAGCCTATGCAGGCCATTTTAACCCGGGAACAATAAATACGGCTTTCCGGAGCGACTGGACAGGAATAGAAGGAGGACCAAAGACGATCCGTCTGGATTTTACGGATATGATCATGTCGAATGCAGGCTACGGGGCAAAAGTAATTTATGACAAGGCGGGCATCTTCAATCAGCTCTACGTTATGGGTACATATTCCTACAGCCTCAAAATTTCGGGTGAACATAAAGTGCTTCTGGCTCTGTCAGCGGGCATTTACAACAATACTATCAACTTCACCGAATACTACAACGATCCGAAGTACAATCTCGACCCGGCCCTCACACAACAGGATGTTACCTCAAAGCTGAAATTCATGTCAGACTTTTCTGCTGTTTATCTCTACAAGGACCTTGAAGCCGGGATCATGTTCGCCAATATTAATTTTGGCGATGCAAAATACAAGGATGCTGATGTCACATACAAGCCACTGGCCAACTACCAGATACATGCAGCCTATACATACCATATAAGCGATCGCTGGGCTGTCAATCCACTGGCCTATATAAGGGAAGGGAAGTATATCAAGGGGCAGTTCGGCATTGCTGCAAGGGTTCTCTATCAGAGTAACATCTGGGCAAGCCTGTCATACAGGGATCCCTCGGTAATTGGTTTTGGTATGGGTGCCAGAATTGCCAGGGGGATAAGCTTCTCATACAACTTCAATCTGGCCACTTCGGTGCCAATGAATATTTATAACAATCATGAGATAGGTCTGGGGGTCGATCTTAAAAGTCTCTTCAGGAAGGGCCAGAAAAATGGTTCTGATACCTGAAATCCTTCCTGCGAGCTCTTTCTTCGGGCGCCTGCCGGCATGACTTTACCTATTCAGGGGCCTCATCAAAGGCGAGCCCTGAAACCCTGTTTATGCAAATGTAATGGCAGGCTGAACAGCAACTATGCAACTGTTAAAATAGGGGCGGAATTTGAACAATGTGCAGGACTGCTGTGTTGAAATTCAAAAGATAGCCATGACCTACATAAAAACTGACATTCATCAACCGGGTATAGTAGAACTCCTGTTTTACAAGGGAGCAACAGGCAAAGCCCTGTCAAAACTGGCTCATACCCTGCTGCATGGTCCTTCTCCTCTTACATTCGGAGAACGTGAGCTGATAGCTTCCTATGTATCTGCG
Source organism: uncultured Bacteroidales bacterium (assembly GCA_963756885.1). Classification (GTDB taxonomy): domain Bacteria; phylum Bacteroidota; class Bacteroidia; order Bacteroidales; family VadinHA17; genus LD21. Next base: position 470,730 of record CAVWPG010000011.1, on the reverse strand, counting down.
CTGAACAATTGTGAATTCTGTCATGAGTCGCACAGCGCCTCTGCCAGTGTTCATCTGAATGATGGTGGCAGCACGGTTTATGCCGTAAAATCTGACCCGGAAAAAGCTGAGATATCGGACAAGATGAAAGCCCTCCTGAAAATTGCCTCACAGGTCCAAAAAAGCGGCCGTGACGTTACCCTGGAGACAATTGAAGCCGCAAGGCAGAAAGGGGCAACGGATGAGGATATACACGATACTGTGCTTATTTCTGCAGCGTTCTGCATGTATAACCGTTATGTTGACGGCCTTGGCACTAACCTGCCCGGGGAGAAGGCCGAATACATACCCATGGGAACGAGGATGGCCCATACAGGCTACAAATATCCACCTCTCTTTTTAAGGAAATTTGTCATCTGGATGATGAAAAGGAATGAGAGAAAAAAATTACGGCTTACTGCTTAGGATAATAATTGGTGTCGTCTTTGCAGGAATGCTTGCCATTCCTGTAATCCTTGCCGGTCTATCTCACGGCCCGGCTGAAGGGAAAGAGTCCATGACGAAAGATGCTGCGCTTAAAAGATTCGGATTTTACTTCGAGGAAGTATCCCGGCAGGCGGGTGTCAACTTTGTACATCATCCGCCAAAGCTCGATCCGGCTATTGATCCGATTCTTCCACAGATAGCATCGATGGGAGCCTCGGTCTCAGTATGCGATTTTGACAGGGATGGATGGAATGATTTTTATGTTACAAACAGCTGCTTCGGCTACAGGAATGCCCTCTACCATAATCAAAGGGATGGAACCTTTGCCGATGTGGCAGAAAGCATGGGCGTAGCCGGACTGAATACGGAAGGATCCGGAGTTTCTATGGGCGCTGTCTGGGCAGACTACAACAACGATGGCTATGAGGACCTGTTTGTATATAAATGGGGAAAACCGGAACTTTTCAGAAATGAGCATGGCAGGGGATTCACGAATGTAACGGCCGGAAGCGGTTTGCCCGGATGGATAAATGCAAATACAGCTATCTGGTTCGATTATAATTCCGACGGGTATGTGGACCTTTTCATCGGAGGGTATTTCCGCGAGGATATTGATCTCTGGCATCTTAAATCCACAAGAATATTGACTGAGAGCTTCGAATATTCACAGAACGGAGGCAGAAACTACCTGTTCAAAAATAACGGCAATGGTACCTTTGTCGACGTGACTGCCGAAATGGGCCTTACTTCCACGCGATGGACCCTTGCCGCAGGAGCATCCGATATCGACAGGGATGGCTACCCTGAGCTTTTTATTGCCAATGACTATGGAATAAATGAATTTTACTTCAATGATAAAGGCAAGAAATTCCATGAGAGGGGAGAAAGCACCCTCATCGGACTTTCACCCAAGAGCGGAATGAATGTCTCCTTCGGCGATTTTGAGAATAAGAGACAATTCGGCATTTATGTATCCAATATAACTGAGGATGGAATTCTGCTGCAGGGCAATAACTTCTGGTACCCTATTTCCGAAAAAGGAAAGATCCTCTTTGCCAACCTGGCCCAGCAGACAGGCATTGAATCAGCCGGATGGAGCTACGGAGCCCAGTTTGGTGACCTGAATAACGACGGATTTGTTGACCTCTACGTTGCCAACGGCTATATATCTGGTGAAAAAAAATCCAGCTACTGGTATGATTATTCAAAAGTTACATCCGGCAATAAGACAATTATCTCGGATATCAAAAACTGGCCTGCCATGAATGGCAGATCGCAGAGCGGATTCCAGCGGAACAGGATCTGGCTGAATGACGGATCAGGCCATTTCAGCGATGTTGCCAGGTATATGGCAGGGGATGAGGATTATGACAGCCGCGCTGTTGCACTGGCCGATCTCTGGAACAGGGGTGTGCTTGATGTCATAGTTGCCAATCAGAATAACAGATTGCTGATATACAGGAATACGGTTAACCCTGAAAATCACTGGGTAGCATTCGACCTGGAGGGAACAGATGGCAACAGCAGCGCCATTGGCGCAATAATTGACCTTTACTGGGCTTCCGGATCACAATCCCAGGTAGTATGCGGAGGGGTAGGCTTCTGCTCGCAGAACCAGCGCCGGGTACAATTCGGTCTTGGGAAAAGCACAAATATCGACAAGGCGGTTATCCTGTGGCCTGATGGAAAAACCCAGACAGTTTTGAATCCGGGCACAGATCAATTGATAAGGATAAAAGAAGCGGAATGAATGAAACAACAGGAACACTGGCTGAAGAACCGGTTAAAAAAAGCCGGAAGCTAATTAGCATGAAGTATGCCCCGCCCCTGCTGATAACACTGATACTTATAGTGGGTCATTTCACCTTCGGGATCCTCGAAGGCTACAGGAATATCCTCCTTTCGATTGGCTGCAGCATGCTCACCGAACTGGTCCTGGCGAGACTTCTGTACGGAACATGGAAAAATCTCTCGAGCGCCTATATATCGGGGATAAGCGTGGGCATTCTGGTACGCTCCACCTTTATCTGGCCCTTTGCCGTTACGGCAATTATTTCAATAATGTCGAAATATGTGCTGCGCTTCAGGAATACTCACATCTGGAACCCGTCCAATTTCGGGATTTCATGGATGCTTGCATTTCTTCCCTCAGGAGTAGCAGGGCTGAGCATACAGTGGGGAAATAATATATGGCCGATGATGGTCATCTGGATACTCGGTCTTATAATCGTTTGGCGTGTAAAGCGGCTGCATATAACCATAACTTATGTGCTGAGCTTTATTTTCTTTTCGCTTCTTCGAAGCCTCATCACGGGAGATCCATTCCTGACCGAGGTTTCTCCCCTCACTGGTCCCATGTATCAGTTGTTTGTCTTTTTCATGATCACAGATCCGGCCACCACTGTGAAGAACAGAAAAGGACAGATCCTTGTGGCATTCCTGATAGCATTCGTTGAATTTATACTCAGGCTCAACCATCTCATTTATGCACCTTTCTATTCCCTTTTCCTGGTTGGTCCGGCAGCCATGATAATTTATCTAGCAACTGCAGGAAAAAAACAGGAACTTCAGCATGGAATACCCGTAAGGCAATAACACCTTCACTCGTTTCGGAGAGTATCGGCAGGATTCAGGCTTGCGGCCCTGAGGGTGTGAAATACAAGGGTCATGGCAGCAATCGTGACAATAATCAAAAAGGAGGCAATGAAGTAAAAAGGGTTCAGTCCTATATGATATGCATACGACTGTAACCACCTTGTGATTATAAAATATCCGGCAGGCAGGGCTATGAATGATGCTATCAGCACAAGCATCCCAAAATCTTTCTGCAGCAATACCAGAACACTTGCCGATGTGGCTCCGTATGCCTTCCTTATCCCTATTTCCTTCCGTCTCTTGCGTATAGTGAACGCCGTAAGGCTGAACAGCCCGATACAGGAAATTACTATACTCAGAATGGTCGCTGCATTTATAAGAGTACTCAGCCTTCTTTCATCATCGTAGTACTTCTCCACCTCCTCATCAAGAAATATATAACTCACCGGAAATCCGGGAGTGCTGTTTTTGACTATGTCAACGATCTTATCCACCACCTTGAAATGGTTGCCGGGTTCAAGAGCAACAAAGATCCTTTTAATCCACCACTCATTGTATTTGTAAATTATGACAGGCTTTACCTCTTCCTTCAGATTGTGAAAGAAAAAGTCCTTTACAACTCCGATAATCGTGAACTTGTTGTCACCCAGCCATATCGATTTCCCGACAGGGTCCTCCAGTTCCATCTTCCTGACAGCTGTTTCATTCAGAATGACTTCGGTGCCGATGGAACTTGTGTTGAAATACTTTCCCTGCACCAGCTTTATGTCAAGGAGGTCGAGGTACCTGTCATCGACCTGCATCATAAAAAACATCAATGGTCTTCCCGTTGCATTGCCATCCCATTTTGTAAATGTACTGAAGTTGCCCATGTTCACGGGAACGTTACCTCCAAGAGCCACCTTCCTGACCCCGGGCAGCTTTTCTATCTGATCTGCAATTACATCTGCCTTTGCAGGAGGAGCATCAGGTGTAATTACCATAACTCCATCCTTATTAAAGCCAAGATTCCTTGACTGGAGAAAGCTTACCTGCCTGTTCATTACAAGTATACAGAAGATGAATATTATCGAAAGCATAAACTGTGTTACAACAAGAATTTTCCTCAGGCCGGCACCCTGCAATCTGTCCTCGGGCAGAGGCTTGATCACCTTCACCGGGTTAAATGATGCAAGGATAAGCGCCGGGTATATGCCTGCTATTAAACCTGTTGCAATTGTCAGTGCAGCATAGATGACCAGATTATTTAATGAGAACATTTTCCCGAGGCTCATTTCCACTCCGCTTACTTTCGTAAATACGGGCAGCATTGCAACTACAAGCATCAGCGCTGCAAGGGTTGCAATGAGCGTTTGCAGCAATGATTCGCCGAACAGCCTTATCAGCAGGTTAGCCCTGCTGGCGCCGCTTACCTTACGGATCCCTATCTCCCTGGCCCTCTGTGATGCAAACGCTGTCGACAGGTTGATAAAGTTGATACAGGCTATTACAAGGAGCACCAACCCGATAACGCCGAACAATATCACGCTGGTTATCGGCCCCTTGTCAGACGAAGGATATTTGACAGATTTGAACCCCGGATCATGGTACAGGTAAAGCCTTGTCAGCGGATTTATAAAAAGGGTACCTGTAACACTTTTGTCCTTCGTCTGCAAATATCCCTCGATCTTCTTATTGAATTCTTCTGCATCAGTCTGTTTCTTCAGCAGTACATAAGTAATAAAATCAAACCTTCCCCACCTCTCGAGCTCTTCCGTTTTACTCAGAAGAGAAAAAGAGGCGAGGTAATCAACCCTCAGGTGCGTATTTGAAGGCAGATCATCAATTATGCCTGTGACAGTCAGCAGATCGGTGTTGTTAAGCAAAACAGATTTCCCAATCGCTTCAGCATCGCCGAACAATAAAGCTGCTGCATGCTTTGATATTACAAGTTCCCCGGGGCCTGTCAGAAGACGTGACGGGTCTCCGGATATCACCTTCGGGGAGAATATATTGAAGTATGAGTTGGTAGCATAATAGAAATTATCGGCAGTAAACAATTTCTCGCCTGCCTTCAGTGACACATTCCTGTAGGCAGCAAGCTTTACTGCATCCTCGACTTCAGGAAAGTCATTTTTAACGGCATCTGCAAGCGGTGCAGGAGTTATTGTCCATACTGAAGGTTCACCCGAATAATTGAAAAGGGATTCCACCCTGTAGATGCGATCAGCATTGGGATAAAACTTGTCAAAGCTTATTTGATGATTTATCCAGATAGCTATAAAAATTACACTGGCAAGTCCTAAAGCCAGCCCGGAGATATTAAGCAATCCAAGACCATTGAATCTCCGTAACAAACTGATGGGATAAGAGGTTTTTTTCATGACAACAGATATAAAGATGCCCTGAGGGAAATTTATATAAGGACTGAAATTGATGAATTTTGCTGCATAAATATGCCAGAGATAATTTTATTCAGCCAGTATTCCACGGGAACAAGTCAAAACAATCTGTTGTTCCGACATCCGGTTAAAAGGAGGAACCGTTGCCGCCCTGGCAGCACTGTCTGTGATTTCGGTTGTCATGGATGTAGTTCCGGATCAAAACAGAAGGTTTTATAAATATTGACACATTTTGATCGCATGCCAATTATTTATTATATCTTGAAATCAGGTAAATAAAACTATTCCCATATGAAATACATACTCCCTGTTACAAGGTCATTTTTTCTGCTGGCGGTCATTCTTGCATCACTGACCGGATGCAGTACTCACAATAATGCTCCGCTGAATACCCTATCCAGGATTCAGGTCGATCCTGACAATCCACGGCACTTTTCCGATACTCTGGGGAACCCGGTGCTCCTCATCGGCGATTCACCCCAGAATCTTCCCCAGAAGCTTACAATTCCCGAAATGCGAACCTATTTTGCTGATTGCCGGTCGAAAGGGATAAACCTCTGCTGGGTATGTATCGACGGACAACCAACAGACAGGGCGATTAAGGCTGCCCCTGTTGACAGGAAGGGCAACTTCGAGTTTATGCCCGGAGGGACACCCGAAAACTGGGATGTAAGCAGGGTCAATCCTGAATATTTCGATCAGACAATCGACAGCATACTTATACTTGCAGAAAGCTATGGCATCTATATCAACCTTATGCCGATGAGCCAGTGTTACTGGTCGCCGGAAAATATTACTGCCAATAGCCCCGGGAAATGTTTTGATTATGGTGTCTGGCTGGGGAACCGCTATAAAAAAAGGCGAAACATGCTCTGGCTCTTTGGGAACGACAATCTCGATTCATCACGCCAGTGTCCCATAGCAAGGGGAATTATAAGTACGGGAGATAATCATCTTATGTCGATTCATGTCTTCAACCCGGGGGCCTGGGGAGCAGACCCCCTGAACAACGCCCGCGGTGAATCGGGCAATTTCTTCAAGCACCTGCCGGGCTCGACAATGGGTTGGGTCACCTATAATAACCTCTATTCCGACATGGTGGTTGTTAACCAGTGCCTTTTCATCCGCAACGAATACAATAAACCTGATATTATGCCAATAATAATGAGCGAGGGGCCATACCAGAAGCTGAGCGGATACGAATGGCAGATAGCTACAAACCAGGTTGAGAGGGGACTGAATTACAGGGTAGCCCTGGGAGGGGGATTCGGAGGCTCCTATACATATGGCTGCGAATGGCTCCAAAGCCGGACTTCGCCATGGGATGAATATCTTAATCGCGGCGCAAGGCCTCAGATAAAATACTTCAGCGAACTCTTCAAAAACCGTCAGTGGTGGAGCCTCACACCCGACTGGTCGCATAAATTCCTTACCTCCACAACCCTGGAAGGAGGTTCCGACCCTGCAAATGACAATTACACAATAGCAGCTTTCGATACCCTGCATGGAAAGCTTGGTATAGTCTATTGTACAACCCTGCAAACTGTCACAATCGACCTGTCAGGAATGTCCGGACCTTCAAAGGTCAGATGGTACGATCCCACATCGGGCAATTTCACCATTATCCGGGATTCCCCATTCCCGAATATAAGCTCACAGCAGTTTACAACCCCGGCTGCTCCGCATCAGGAAACAGATACTGAGAACAGGCCGGAAAGCTCTAACGACTGGGTACTTGTTGTAGAGTCGGACTGAGATGCAGATCCACCTGATCACCCCACACCATTAGGTTCCGGAACCGGATAACTTCCAGGCTTTCCGGACCCATCCAGGAATTTTTATTTTTTTGTGCAGCAAAGCGTTTTAATTGACGTCTCTTAGTAAAAATGTCATTTGTCATGACAAATTATTACCAGCGAACGCCATTGATTGAAATTATTAAACCCTTAATCTGCCTCCGAAATGTTTACAAACCTCATTAAACACAGCCTGAGATCATTTAAAAGACAACGATCCTATATTATCATCAATATCACAGGCCTTTCAATAGGATTAGCCTGCAGTCTGCTCATTGCATTCTATGTATTGTATGAATCGGGCTATGACCGGTTTAATGTCAAAAAGGACAGGATATACGACATTGCCATTAATTTTAAGATTGGTGATCAGGAAATTACCGAGGCATCCACAGCGCCTCCGATCGGAGCTACCCTGCTCAGGGAATTTCCGGAAGTTGAGGACTTTCTGAGAATGAAGAATATGTATGGCACAACAACGGTAACGTTTAATAATCAGACATATAACGAAGAGTATATTGTTCAGGCAGATTCTTCATTTTTTAATTTTTTCACAATTCCCGTTCTGAAGGGCGACCCCGGTAACCTTCTGAATGCTCCCGGGAAAGTTGTACTCTCCTCATCCCTGGCAAAAACAATATTCGGCAATGAGAACCCTGTGGACAAAATCCTTAAAATTGGAAAAGATACGGCAACATATACAGTTTCCGGGGTCATGGGAGATATTCCCGGCAACTCGCATTTCAAGGCCGGCATGCTTGTGTCCATGCTTTCAAATCCCGAGGCGAACTCCCAGGAATGGGGAAGCAATAACCTCAACACCTATCTTCTTCTGAAACCAAACGCTGACTATAAAAAAATTGATGAAAAATTCCCGGCACTTGTTGCAAGTTACCTGGGACCGGAATTAGAGCGATATATCAATATTTCCTTTGCGGAATTTCTCTCCAAGGGAAACAAATACGGATATTATCTACAAAAACTCACTGATATTCATCTCGATACGAGTATCAAGCCTCATTTCCAGGCGGCAGGGGATCCGAAACTGCTGAAAATTTTAGGCTGCATTGCATTGCTTATTCTGCTGGTTGCCGTGGTCAATTTCACAAATCTCTCAACGGCACAGGCATCTGCAAGGGCGAAAGAGGTGGGAATAAAAAAACTCGGAGGTTCCACCCGCGGAATGCTTATTGCCCAATTCCTTACGGAATCGGTTATAATGTCCTTCGTCTCCACGATCGTCGCACTTATAATTATTCAACTCGTCCTGCCGGCATTCAATGATCTGCTCGGTACAAGGCTCACACTGGATTTAACAGTAACATGGTTCATGCTGCCGCTTATGTTACTGTTTACAATAATTACAGGGGTATTGGCAGGCAGCTATCCTGCATTCTTTCTGTCTGCATTCAGTCCGAACAGGGTGCTAAAGGGCAATAATAACAACAGCAATAGAGGAGGCCTCAGAAAAGTGCTTGTCGTGCTGCAATTCACCATATCCATTTTCCTTATCGTCGGTACCGTCATAATGTACAGGCAGATTATATACATGATCGACAGGGACCCCGGTTTTAACAAAGACCAGCTGCTTGTACTCGATAATGAGGAAGCCCTCGGCAACAATGCCGGTTCATTCAAGGAAACCCTCAGGATGATCCCTGGTGTAATATCCCTGACAAGCTCCTCCATGGTGCCCGGAAACAGCAATAACAACAACGGATATATGGTGGAAGGAAAAAAGGATGAGACAATCCTGATGTGGACAAACTATGTTGACTACGATTATTTTAAAACTTATGGAATCGGGCTAAAGTCAGGGAGGATCTTCAACAAGGAATTTCTGGCTGATAACAATGCTTGTCTTCTTAATGAATCGGCAATAAAAAAGTTCAATATAGATCCTGCCAAACTAAGGATAATGGGATACCGGGATTCCGGTAAAGTGGATTATTTCCCGATAATAGGGGTCGTAAAGGATTTCGTATTCGAATCACAAAGAAATCAGATCGCTCCCTTTATATTCCGGTTTAAACCTGAGAGCGCCACCTATGGATATATAACAGTCAGAATATCACCCGACAATCACAGGGAAACAATTAAAAGAATCGAGACCGCATGGAAGGAAGCTGCTCCTAATGATCCATTAAAGTACCACTTCCTTGATGATATTATGAAACAGCTTTACATCAAGGAAAAACAGAATGCCCGCATAGCAGTCATCGCCGCCGTTCTCGCAATTTTCATAGCTTCCCTGGGCCTCTATGGACTAACCTCCTACACCGTTCAGCGCCGTACCAAGGAGATAGGAGTAAGAAAAGCAATGGGATCGTCAATTCCGGCAATTTATCTGTCAATATCGAAGGAGATAATCATCCTCGTTTCTGTATCTGCACTAATCTCATTTCCTGTCATTTATTATGTATCAAATAAATGGCTGCAGAACTATTATTACAGGATCTCACCCGGGGTCCTTACATTCCTGGGGGGTCTTGTTATTGCTTTGGGCATTGCCGTCCTTACTATCAGCTACCGCACAATGAAGGCAGCTAAAATTAATCCTGCACAATCACTGCGATATGAATAGACCATAGAATTCCCTGTTCCGAAAGTCATATTAAGGTTTTATATTTGTCTGCAGACTGAAGTGACCGGACTGTTTATTACTGAAATATGAAAACCTGTGGATTATTGATCTGGACTTTCCTGGGGATTTCAATCTTTTATGAGGCGAATGCCCAGCAAAAGAGAATCTATATCGCTCCCGATGACCATACCGATTATATGTGGACAGCCAGCGAAGCCGGTTACAGGAATGCATTTCTCACAACCCTCGATTATTATATAAAGCTCAATGATTCAACCAGGAATAGCCCCTGGCAATATCAAAGCAAATGGAATTGTGACGGTTCGCTATGGGTTTATGAATATGAGAAAAACAGGAGTCCGGAGCAGTTCCGGAAACTTATCGGACAGATCAGGGAGGGCAGGATCACTGTGCCGCTTAATACACTTGAATCGCTCTCAGGCATCGCTCCCCTCGAGGTAACACTTCGCGACATGTACTATGCCGGATCCCTGGAGAGAAAATACGGACTTGACCTGGAGCTTGCAATGGATATGGAGGACCAGGTACTGCCTCTGGGCCTTTCATCCCTGTGGGCAGGAGCCGGGGCAAAATATTCGTGGAGGGGCGTCTGCGCATGTGCAACCAGGGTGAAGGGACTCGAAAACAGGCCTCATGAGATCTATTGGTACACGGGCCCCGACGGCAGAAAAATACTGATGAAATGGTACTCCGTCAACCCTTTGATGATAAGCGACCGTAAATCCTATCGCTATTTCCTGGGAACCTATCTTGAAGCCTCAAACCCTGCCAATGCCATTGAAGACTGCAAAGATTTGATGAACAGGAAAGGAACTTACCCGTATGATGTGGCTGCAGCCTTTGGAAAAGGAGGTGATGATCTGGAAACACTCACAGATAAATTCCCCGGTATTGCTAGGGAAAATTCAGACTCCGGATATCAGGTCATTGTTTCAAATGAAATTGACTTCTTCAAGGATTTTGAAAAGGAATATGGGGAGATCCTGCCTTCTGAATCCCTTTCATATGGAAGTACCGAATGGGGCAACAGCGTAGCCTCCCTTGCAGAGGTTTCAGCCAGCATCAAGAGGTCGGCCGAAAAGCTCAGGGCAGCCGAAGCATTATATACACTGGTTGCACTCAGGGACACGAATTTTGCCGCCGCACTTTCATCAGAAAGGGAAAAGGCCTGGCTGGCATGCGGACTCTATTTCGAGCATGACTGGACTTCAGATGGAAATATAATTTCCAGGAAGCAAAGGGCTGAATGGCAGCGGAAAATTGCAGGCTGGTTCACCGGCTATGTGGATACCCTCTACGGTCTGGCGGTCAACAGGCTGGGGGAACTGATATCTGCCCCCGGGGATAAGCCTGAGACATTTTTTGTCTTTAATTCACTGGGATGGGCAAGAACTGATTATGCAGATTATCAGTATGATGGCTCTCAGGATATCAATGTATTTGATAATTCGGCCCGGTGCGAAGTCCCCTTCCAGTTTATAATAAGGAATGGGGTAAAATATCTTCGCATCCTGGCCCGGGAGGTCCCCTCGCTCGGGTATGCCACATTCACTGTCAGGAAAGGTAAAACTTCCCTCAGAACAGGCCTTGCAGCTTCAGTTTCAGGTAATGCCATCGAAAACAAGCGCTACAGAATCGTTATTTCCCGCCAGGGTGCCATAACAAGCCTGACCGATAAGGAGAACAACAGCCACGAGTGCATAGCTCCGGTCAATGGCTTATTCGCAAATGATCTGGGCTCAGCTGAAGGAGATACAGGTGTTGGCCTGAGAACAGAAAACGCCGGCCCTGTCTCTGTAACTATAGTCGCCGAAGGTGATGAACCTCTGAAACATACAACAAGAATAACCCTGTTCGGTGCAAATGACCGTATCGAGATTGAAAATTATTTAACCGGCCATATCGGTGCCGGGCCGGTGACATATGCATTTTCATTCGGGTTGAAGGATCCCGCGATCTGGCACGAAGAGGCCGGAGCAATCCTGAAGGCTAGTCAGAGATCCCGGGGAGGACATTATGCGGACAGCATCTGCAGGCTGGACTGGCTTGCCTTAAACCACTTCGTGCATATGTCTGACGACAACAACGGAATAGTAATATCCAATCGCGATGCATATCTGATGAAGACCGGAAACAGCACTGTAACCTGGCTTGATCCAGTGACACCGCAGTTAAAAATACTCGCTGCCGGTCAGATCGATGCTCCCGGACTGGGCATTGCGGATCAGGACGGAGATACATATTTTGAAAATTTCCTTGCATTGAAACCCGACAACAATGGCTTCAATGCAGCTGCTTCAATGAAATTCGCCCTTGAACATCAGAACCCTCTCGTAACGGGAAAAGTAACCGGCACATCTGGGGGCTACTACGGAACCAGGTATTCCCTGTTTTCAGTATCCGCCCCTGATATCCTGGTATGGACCGTCAAACCTGCCGAGGAGGGAATCACGTCAGGAATTATTCTGCGGCTTTGGAACCTGGATGACCACGACAGCGAATGCGATTTGTCTGCCTCCACGCCCATTATAAGATGCTATCGGGACACACATATTGAAGTTGACAAGGAGAATATCGATCCTTCAGGGGGTAAGCTGAAAGTCAAAATCGGCCATAACCGCATCGAAACCTTCAGGATCTTCTGTAAAGGCCAATATGTAAAGAAAGACTGACAAAGAGTTCCCGATCCGACAGCACTGCTAAAATCTGCCCCAATATGAAAAAATACTCAGGAAAAATCTCACGGCGTTCTTTTGTAGAAGGTACGGGTGCTATTGCAGGTGGCCTTGCAATTCTTCCCGCCTCAATCCATGGCGGACAGGAACCGTACATTTTGAAAAAATTACCTGAATATTACAGCAAGGGATATGCAACCGTAAAAATCGGAATGTGCCAGGTTTATACAGAAGAATGGGCCATTGAATCAAATATCGGGAGAACACTCGATGCAATCGACCTGGCGGCACGGAAGGGAGCCGAAATTGCAGTTACACCCGAATGTGTCTTCCATGGCTATGCGGGAGATGAATCCCAGGGGAAATCTGAATCCTTCAGGAAAAAATTATATTCAATTGCAGAATCTACCGAAGGGGAAAATCTGAAATTATTCAGGGACAAGGCAAAGGATAAAGGAATACACATACTGGTCGGATTTGTGGAGAAGGGAGCCGGAGGATTGATTCATAATACGGCGGCCCTCATTTCTCCTGAAGGTGCATATGTTTACATCTACAGGAAAGTGCACTGCAGGCATTTTGAAAATATTAACCACTGGGGCTATTTTTCGCCCGGCAGTGAATTCCATGCTTCTGCTCTCCGGTTCGGCGACAGGGAATTCAGTGTTGGTACCATCATCTGCTTTGACAGGGAAATACCTGAGTCGTTAAGGTGTGTAAGGGCACTCGGAGCCGAACTTGTTCTATGCCCACTGGCAACCGATACAAGCGATATGACAAGCTATAAGAACGAGGTCGATAATGAAATAATTACAAGAGTCGATTCAACATTCAACGAGCTGTTTACCGTAGTAGTGAATCATGCCGGCCGATTCAACGGTGGCAGCTTCATCACGGGACCAAGGGGGGAGCTGTTCTGTCAGATGACCGCTGAGGCTGGTGTGCTGACATACGATGTACCGGTTGGCATTATATCGGAAGAATTTCATAACAAGCCTCTCGGATGGATGGGCTGGGGCTACAGGCGCCCCGAGATCTACAAAAAATATATCTAGCAGCACCTGCCTGCTATGATTTGCTTGTGAGATGCCAGAATCCGCATATTGTACATTTATAGGCCGACAAGTCCCTCACATGCCTGTTCTCCTTCAGGTATTCTATCGCCTCCTTTGCCTCGGCCTGCGAATTGTACATTGTTTTTTTACATGGAGCCTCGACAGGATAAATTTTTCTTGCACGTGTAGGTTTATATTTCATTCTGATCTGACCCCTCAGTAATATTTTCAATTGAATATCTCAGTGCAGCCCTGGCCAGGATCCGGGTTGAATCCAAAACCGGCAAGGGGGAATCGCCCGGAAGAACTATAAGCGGAATTTCAGTACAACCGAGTATTACAGCATCGCAACCCCTGGATCGGAATTCATCAATGAGGCCCAGAAAATAGCTCTTCGATCCCTTGTCTATTTTCCCATATACGAGCTCATTGAAAATTATATCATTGATCCTGACCCTGTCACCCTGTGAAGGGACATCATACTCTATTCCCCCGGCCCTGAGAACCTCCGGGTAAACAGGTCCCTCCATCAAAAATTTTGTTCCAAGTATACCGAGCTTCCCGAAGCCGCTTTCACGCGCCTTTTTTGAAACCTCTTCCCCGATATGGAGCCACGGGAGCGGTGACTCCTTGACTACGAAGGGAAATGACTGATGTATGGTGTTGTCGGGGCTTATCAAAAATTCAGCGCCGCCATTGAATAATTTCATGGATGAAGAAAGCATAAGGTCTGCAACCCCTTTCCAGTCTCCTGCCCGAATATATACCATATACTCGCTCAGGGGATGATTATGAAGGCTTATCTCAGGATGGGCGTGCTCGCCCATATAAACTGAGCCCTCGTTGCAAATAGTCTGATAGCAAAGGGCCGCACCCTCATAGCTGCAGGCAACAATTCCAATATGTTTTGACATTCAGTGTAATAAAGTTAAATTAAATCCCGCATGATGCGGAATTGAATATAGCACAATTATTGCAAATACAGGTCTTTGCAGGCTAATTCAGCCCTTTCAGGTTGGCAATCGCATCCGGTACATATTTATGTATACCGGCCACTATGCTGCAGGTGCCAAGCTCGCCGCAATCTCCGCAAGTATTGTATCCTTTGGCCTTCACACAGTTTCTTATTTCACATTCTGTGCAATGACTGAATTTGACACCCTCCTCCCTGCATCCGGTACAGTTTATCTTATCATATGTAAGCCCGGGTGCATTAAAGGCAACCCTCCATTTATCAGCCGTGAGCTTCCTCAATTCATCATCATTCTTGATCGTGGCGATTCTTGCGTCACAGGCAGCGCAATTTAATCCGCAACAGGCAATAAGCTTTTCCATATTACTAAATCTGTTTTTAAATAATGAGGTTTTTATTAAAATGACAGGTTTTTAATCAGCATTAATTTATCAAGTTAAGAAATTCCTTGTAATCCCGCTGAAGTCCATGAGAAATTTTTTCCTTCACAGGAGGCAGCCGATTTTAAGGTTCGGATCGTCGCATTTGCGGCATCCTCAGGAGGGTTTTTCAAATGATTTAAAACTTACCTTTGTATTTCTGAAAACAGCTCAATAATATTAATAAATATATGTCAGCACTTTTTTCATCATTAACCATCAGGAATATCACGCTGAAAAACAGGATTGTGATGTCCCCGATGTGTCAGTATTCCTCTGAAGACGGGTTCAGCAATGACTGGCACCTGGTGCACCTGGGGAGCAGGGCTTTGGGAGGCGCAGCACTCATATTCACCGAGGCAACGGCTGTATCCCCCGAGGGGAGGATATCCCCATCGGACCTGGGACTATGGAAAGATGAACATATAGCAGGATTAAAGAGGATAACGGAATTCATACACCGGCAAGGAGCAGTATCCGGGATCCAGCTGGCTCATGCAGGGAGAAAGGCTTCATGCGCGGTTCCCTGGGAAGGAAGCCGTCAGCTTGATTCCAGGGCAGGCGGCTGGCAAACCCTTGCACCCGACAGGATCCCATATACTGACCAGGACAGGCTGCCTGAACCGCTCAGCAGGGAAGGAATAGAAAAGGTAATATCGGATTTCAGGTCGGCTGCCCTGAGGGCAAAAACCGCAGGATTCAAAGTTGTTGAAATTCACAGTGCACATGGCTACCTGTTGCATGAGTTTCTTTCTCCGCTAAGCAATAAGCGCACTGATGATTACGGAGGGTCGTTCGAAAACCGCATACGCCTCCTGAAGGAGGTTGCAGCTTCAGTCAGAACAGTCTGGCCGGAGGAAAATCCTCTCTTTGTCAGGCTCTCCGCAACTGACTGGACAGAGGGAGGATGGACACTCGAAGAAAGTGTAAAGCTTTCCGGAATACTCATGGATTGCGGTGTTGACCTTATTGACTGCTCCTCGGGCGGTAACGTTCATCATACGAAGATAACCCCCTCTCCGGGATACCTTGTACCCTACTCCGAAGCGATTCGGAAAACAGGTATTAAAACCGGTACGGTCGGCCTTATTACAACAGCTTCCCAGGCCGAGTCCATTATAAGCACCGGAAAGGCTGACCTGGTACTACTCGCCCGGGAACTGCTGAGAAATCCATTCTTTCCCCTGCACGCAGCCAGGGAACTGGGATCTGATACCGAATGGCCTGTACAATACATCAGGGCCAGGAAGGGATAAGAGGATAATTATTATCAGTATCATTAATGCCTGCCATGCTTCCTGCCCCCTGCTACTGTTTTATAAGCTGACCTCTGATCTCTCCTGCCGGAAATTCGGTCGAATGGACATTTACATAGTAAAGGTCATTGTTAAGATCTGCTTCCTGGGCCGAATCAAGTGCCACTGATGTATAGTTGATGGGGGATGTGACAGGACTCGGAAATCCGAACACCACACCCCCGGCCACACCTACATCTCCCTTGTGAATATGGGCTGCAGTAGCTTCAATGCCAGTGTAATTGACAACGACAGTAAATATCTTTGTGCCAGTGTTGAATGTCAGGGTTGCATTCCCCGTTGCTTCCGAGGCGTTGGGCGGAGTTTCACTTGCACCATTCAGCGTAGCTTTGAATATAACATCAGTATTCGTATCCGAACTTTTTGAGCATCCCGTCCCGGCAATTAAAAATGCAATCAGAACCGAATATATGACATATCCCGAAATCTTCCCGGCTTTACCCTCAGGCAGCCGGTCCAAAAACCTTTCACCGCGCGTTTTCATAGCCAATGTAATTAGAAGTTAGTATTGAAAATTATTCCCGCATCAACCGATTATCTGTTTGTACAGAAAGAGCTGATAATTACCTGCGAAGCATGCTGTTTCGATTGTATTCAACAAGAAACAACCATTCAGGGGAAAAGTTTAGAATGTCCCGCCTTTTATCATATGTAGATGAAAAAACTAAATGTCAGGTATGATTCTGATTCTTCTTTGGCGGAAAAGCTTTCAGGAATTCAACACGCTTCCTGACGGTCTCAATGTAATCAGGTGTGAATTTCGTCTTTGACTTTTTATAATTGGCGAGGAATCTCTGATAGTAGCGAACAGCCTTTTCATAATCGCTTAAATTATTATCATACAAGTTTGCAATTATCATATAGACATTGGGATCTGACTTGAAATTCAATGCCTTAAGATAACTGTCGATGGCTGCCTTGTACATGCCTCCTGCCTTCTGCGACTCAGCGAGCAATACATATGTCAGCCCCAGCTGTGTGGCAACAGGAGTGAGGATACTTATTTCCCGGTCATAATAAAAAATACTGTTCTTCATATCCTTCAGCTTAAAATAGGACTGACCCAGGTAACTGCATGTCTCGTAATCGAACTCATCCCTTTCATATGCTTTCAGAAGAAAGCCTATCGCCTCATCCGGCTGATTCTCCTTGCAGTACCCTATGCCGATCCTCTTCAGATACAACCGTGAAGAGTCGCCTGAAGATAAAATGGTAAGATAATCATCGAGCGCACTTCTGTTTTTGTGGTTTGAATAATTCAGGGCTGCCCTTCTGGCATAAAGATCCATGTCAGCAGAATCTATCTCTATTCCCCTTGTAAGAAGAAATATTGCCGTATCCGGCAACATTACCTCATTATAGAGGAAAGCCAGGTTCTTTATCGCGGAAAGATCCCTGTTGTTTATATTTAATGATTTGTTATACAAATATATAGAAGTATCATAATCGTATTTTTTCATAAACGCATATGCAATTTTATCAATAAAGCCACAGTTATCAGAATCCCTCCTGAGGAACCTGTCATAGATGCCAATCGCATCATCGTACCTTTCAGAGATCAGATAGATGCTGCTCAGGTAATATCCGTACGACCATTTCATCGAATCGGTTGAACAGAGCTTTTCGAGCAAAGGCTCAGCCAGGTTATATTTTTCGCCAGTATAATAGTTCTTTGCCAGCGTGAAATTGTACATCCTGCTTTCAGGAGCGAGCTTCGCAGCTTCCCTGAAGCAACTGAGGGATAATGCATCTTCCAGGCTATTCTGGTATGCAAGGCCCAAAGTGTAATAGACCCCGGCGTTCAGGCTGTCGTACGCAAGGATCTGCCTGCAGGTATCAATTACCCTGTCATATTCCCCTCGAAGCAGCATCCTGTCCAGTTCTGATTCGTCAGTAAAGTTCTGTGCAACAAGTGAATTGATCCCTGAGGCACTCAAGATTAAAAGAAAAATTATTGTTCTCATCGCTTCCAAATTATTTATTCCGGTCGTTACTGTTCTATTTAGCCCGCTTTCGTATTTCAATACAAATATAACTAATTATTTAGTTATAGGCAAATAAAAGAGATAAATCATTGGATCTTTCTTCAAAAGATCTGACCAGCTACATGAAGTATATTGATTTCCTTGCAGGGATAGTCCAACATGCTGAATTCAAACCACGGAGCCTTCAGTTCAGGTCGACCCAGAAATCGGGTTTTTTAATTGTACCGGTAAGTTCACAGTCGTTGCACACTGGATCAAGGACAAAAATGATTTTATCAAGCTCAAGGGTTCCGGGTATATATTTTGGCTCTATGAATATGTATTTGAAACTCGTATATCTTTTATAGAGGTCGTCGAAGGTAAGGGGAGGGTTGTGAACTATCCATATCGGGTCGGTCGGGCTGGTTTCGACCCTCTGACAGGGATAGTGATAGAAAGGAAGGTTCAGCGGTTCAATTTCACTGACAGCAATATTCAGGCGCCTGGTTTTAACTGAAGAGACCTGGAAATAACCCAGTACCATGTCACCGGGATTTTGCTGATTATGAACATTGCTTTCAACAGTATAGGGCTGAGCTGCGAAGATATCATTCCCGCTTTCGCTGACCTTAAGCAGATTATTCCAGAAATCATACTCGCTTTCAGAAACGGAATACTGTTTTACAAGAATGCTGTACTGGATCAACAGGCGGTCGGACCTGTCGGATGGAATGAAGGCAACAGGCTGACGCCTGACCGGTCCGGTCTCGCCAGGCTTGAGGGCATTGACAAGGATCTCATTTGACTTGCTTGATTTCCAGCAGTATTCTTTATCTGCATTGACAGCAACTATATTATGTTCACTTATATATTTTGCGCGGGTAGGGTCGGGAACCTTAAATTTCCAAGTTTCCTCATATTCCCACCTGAAGCGGGTATCTTCATCCCCCTGGCCCGAATCAAGAAATATCCTTATCCCCTCGAGTGAGACCTTCCCGTTATCCGTTAGCTCCTGATCCTTCTCAAAATATACGCTGTCAATATCCGGAACATCCTTCATCAGGCACTCATCGGACTGATAATTGACCCCATCCGCCGTTGTAATGTGCAGAACATATTTTCTCCCCACCTGCCCGCGGAATACTGTGCTGTCCGTCATGTATACACCTCTCCCCGCATATGCAAGATAGCTGCTGTTTCCGGTGTCATCGGTAATAAATAAGGTTGCATCGGAAACCTGTTCGGGAGCCGAAGCCTGATCCTGGACTGTACGTGACAACCTGATCCTGCAGGAGGAGTTGTCGTCGGTCAGTAGGCCATCCACAACCAGGAGCGATTCATACTGTGTTATCTTCTGGTAATAAGGATCTATGCACGTACAGAGCGCCAGCAGGCAGATAAAGATGGCTCTGGAAATAAAATCCTTTTTTGACATTTAAAATTTAAACCCGATTTTCGCAAAATAAAATGCCCCG
Organism: uncultured Bacteroidales bacterium; assembly: GCA_963756885.1. GTDB lineage: Bacteria > Bacteroidota > Bacteroidia > Bacteroidales > VadinHA17 > LD21. The sequence continues at coordinate 451,011 of CAVWPG010000011.1, read as the reverse complement.
CTGAAGCCCATCTGCACGGAATCCCATATCCCTCCCGATTCAGTGAGCCCCGGATCCTGCTTATTGGGATAGGTATTCAGAATGTTTACGCTCCCAAGGGTAAAGGTAATATTTCTGAGATTATATCCTGCCGACAGGTCCATTGTTATTTTGGGATTATAAACATCCAGTTCGCCCGGATCCACGATATTATCTCCGTTGTCGTTCCAGTTGATAAGCTCAACTTTACCAAACCTTGTCAGCTTCAGGTTTGCCATGAAATTTCCCCTTGTATAGTCCACACCCAGGTTGATCTTGCTTTTTGGAGCGGATGCGAGAAGAAAATATTGTTCGCGCAGACCAAAATAGGTGTTCTCCTTTCCCTGCAATTTATTGTTGGTATAGATCCTGTCGATAACCATGTTGTTGAAATTAGCTGCAACTGAGAATTTTATGTAATTCTTGCCAGCAAGGCTTGTCGAGTAGGATAAAATAGCATCCACACCTTTTGATGTGGTATTTACTGCATTTGTAAAAAACTGTGCTGCCCCTATGTTGAGATTTTTGAGCTCCTGCCCTATCAGGTCGTCATCGCTGTAGAATGCTCCGGTAAGGACAATCCGGTCTCTGACATTGACATAATAGCCATCAACAGTAAGTGTAAATGCCCTCACTTTTGCCGTAAATCCCAGTCCTGCATTCCGTGAAATTTCCTGCTTTAGCGGGGGTATGCCAAGCTCACGTGTTATCGGGCTGTTATTTTTGGCAATTATTTTATCAATTGCCTGTCCGGCAACAATATCGGTAAATGTTGTATTGAAATACAGCTGGGCAAGAGAGGGTGCCCTGAATCCGCTGCTTACCGATCCTCTTACAGACAGGTTATCCGAAATTTTATAGCGTGCAGCAAGCTTTCCGTTAAGTGTATTGCCAAAATCACTGTATTGCTCATAGCGTCCGGCAATATCGACTGTGAATTTCCTGCTGACATCCAGCTCGAGATCCAGATAGGCACCTACATTGCTCCTGGATTCGCGTACCTCATTGCCAGGCTGGAACCCCGGGAATCCCTGCGCTCCTCCAGGTCTGAATGTCGTGTCGACGCTTGCAATGCCACCAACATCATTCAGGACCGTATCTATCCTGAAAACAGGGTGTCCGTAGGTTTTGTAGGAAGCCTCCTCCCCGGCAAAGATCTGGTAGTTCTCAATACGGTTTTCCAATCCGAAGGCAACATTCAACCCCTTTGCCACTCCCGGGAATAATCTTGAAATATCAAGTACGGTTGTGTTCTCGGCCAGGGAAAAGCCTCCCGCATCGAAGCGTGTGGGAGTTCTTGTAACGAGCGATGAATTCAGAGTGTTGTCGACAAGGTAATGAAAGGTATTGGATCCAAAGGTGTTATTAATGTCCAGCTTCCAGCCTCCAAGCAGTGTTTTCATCCCGAATGAAAGCGATTTATCGTTGATTACTGATTGAATTTCGGGGTCGAAGCCGTTGGGATAGATCTCAATCACATTCCGCTCTTCATCAGCGGCGCGACTAAAGGCAAATGCATCCGTAAACCTGTAATTAAAGCCGCCAAACATATAAAGCTCTGTCTTATCACCGGCATAAACAGATGAATTGAAATATGTTCCGAAGTTTTCAGCTGCCGCATCCCCGAATTTATTCCTGTATACCCCATTGGCATACTTTGCCGGATCGGCACGCCGGAATGTGTGGTCGAGCTTGGAGTAATCCATCGTCACATTCAAAAAGCCCTTCTCCCCTATCCTCGTACCGTAATTTCCGTTCAGCTGCGACAGCATCCCATCCAGCTTATGAGGCTCTGCCAGCGTATTGTATTCTCCTGGAGGTGTGGCATTCCTGTAGCCTGTTGTGTAACTTCCCGTAAAACTGTCCACATTCGATTTCAGAACAACATTTATAACACCGGCTATGGCATCAGAACCGTACTGTGCAGCTGCTCCGTCGCGAAGTATTTCTATGTGGTCGATAGCCGAAAGGGGAATTGCATTAAGGTCAGTTCCCGTATTGCCCCTGCCCCTGGAACCGAAAATATTTATCAGGGACGACTGGTGCCTCCTCTTTCCGTTTACAAGGACAAGGGTCTGATCGGGTCCCAGTCCCCTCAATGTTGCAGGATCAATATGATCGGCGCCGTCGGCACCGGATTGCTTGTTGGAATTGAATGAGGGGGCAACATACTGAAGCATCTGGTTGACATCGGGCTGGCCAAGAGTGCTCGCCAGCTGAGATACCTCAATTATGTCGACAGGAACAACGCTTTCCACTGCAGTCCTGCTTGGCCGCCTCGAGCCTACAACCTCAACGGTAGCCAGAACATTGTTGCTAATCAGCTTCACATTTATCTCCTTTTGCCTGCCCGCAATAATCTCCTGAGTTGCAAGCCCTACAAAACTGAATACTATTACAGAATTTTCATCTTTATATTTAATTGAATAATTACCATCTATGTCGCTGTATACTCCATTGGTGGTCCCTTTTTCCATTATGCTGACCCCTGATAGCGGCTGGTCCGAATCATCCGTGACCTTCCCCTTTAAAATATTCTGCGCTGAGCCAATGTAAGCAATGAGAACCATTGCCAGAAGCATTAATGTTCTTTTCATTTTATTAATCGTTAGGTTAAAGAATGTAAGGGTTAGAATCAAATATATGTAGGTTTTATATATATTCCTATACTTTGGTTAAAATTTACAAAATGTTTTCCCTTGCAGGAAAAGTAAGAAAATCCCCTCCATCCCGATTGAGATCATGGACCGGAAAAATCATTAGTTCTGGTTATGGAAAAGGCTTCATCGCAGGATCTGATTTCATTAATATAATAATACTTGCTACATTTAAACCGATTATTGAATAGCCGGGCTGAATGCCGGCATCCATTTCAAATAAAAATCAAATACCGGCAGGAGATAAATCATTTAAATGAAATATTCAACCCATGAGAAAGAAGCTACTGACTAGTTTTTATGTTTTCATTTTATTAATTATCAGTGCAAAAGGAGTGACACCTGATCAGATCGCACTTATTCCCAGGCCACTGTCGCTCACTGCCGGAAAAGGCAGCCTGAAGCTTGGACAGGTACTAAGGCTCGACCAGGGCGCCTATCCGGAAAAGGACTGGGTGGAATTCATGAACTGTGCATCACCTGCGGGAATTGATTACAAATGCATCAAATCCACCGCGGGAGAAGGTGCGATAGTAATAAAAAAGGGAAGCGGAACCGGCAATGAGGAGGGATATACGCTGAGCATCATGCCGGGTGGAATTGAAATCAATGCTCCCGGCAATGCAGGGGTGCTTTATGCAATTCAGACTCTCAGGCAGCTTCTTGTCCAGACCTGGAATGGCAAGGGATTCGATATTCCGTGCATGGTGATCAGGGATGAGCCGGCATTTAAGTTCAGAGGCTTCATGCTCGATGCCAGCCGCCATTTTCAACCCCCTGCTACAGTAAAGCATGTGCTCGATTACATGCTAAGCATGAAGCTGAACGTATTTCACTGGCACCTGTCTGACGATCAGGGCTGGCGCGTTCAGAGCCTTAAGCACCCCGAACTGAATATCTACGGCTCCTTCATGAATGATACGGACAGGGTGCAGACAAACGGGTTTTATACACTGGAGGAGCTGAGCGATATAATCGCCTATGCCAGGGACAGGAACATACAAATAATTCCGGAATGTGACATCCCCGGACACTCAATGGCAATAATGACTGCATTCCCGGGGCTCCGATGCCCCTATAAACCTGGATCCAACGCCTTTTGTGCAGGAAATCCCGCTTCATATAATATGATAAAAGATATTTTCGGCGAACTGATTGATATTTTTAAACCTGAATATGTCCATATCGGTGGCGACGAAAGGGAGAAAAACCTCTGGAACAAATGCGATCTCTGCCAGTCAAAAATGAAAGAGCTGGGGGTTACAAACGAGAACGATCTCCAGAATAAAATGCTGATTCAGATTTCTGATTTCATAAGCAGCAAGGGTGTAAAAACAATATCCTGGGCTGAAAATCTCGAAGGCGGCATCGCCGATGGCCAGGTCATACAGTCGTGGCGCCTGAAGGACGAGGCTTACAAGGCCATTAAGCTCGGCCATTATGTTGTGAATTCCGATAATGGCGAGACCTATCTCGATTATCCTGAAAATGCTGAAGAAGCGAGGCACAAGCCCTCCTGGATGATCGTTCTCCCGGTGCAAAAAGTATACGACTTCAATCCTGTACCCAACGGTCTCACAAAAGCGGAGGAAAAACTTGTACTGGGCAGCGAATGCTGCCTGTGGACCGAAATGATAACAATTGACAAAATTTTCCCCCAGGTAAAGGACAGACTGGAGGCTCATGCAGAAAAATGCTGGACCCGCCCGGAACAAAAGGATTACGCCGATTTTTCAAGAAGGCTGAAGACCCTTCATGATTATTTCAGGTCCGCATTCTACAGTGAAGTCAGTATGATGTAGGCCATGCATCTTATACGGCCAGTCAGAAAGGCCATCAAAACATACGGTAAGTAATCGTTCCGCAGAAATGGCGGGATCGGGCAGAAGAATTAAAATTCGAGCATAAAACATGTCTGCCCCTCTTCGTTTGATATAGCCACCACCGACCCGTTATGCAGCTTCATGATCTCCTGTGTAATGCTTAGTCCTATGCCAGATCCGTGCTTCTTTGTTGTAAAAAAGGGAATGAAGATCTTTTCAATTAAGTCCGCCGGGATCACAGGGCCGTTATTGATAACCTTTATGAGTACTCTGTTCTGTTGATCCTTCATCACTTTAATCTCTATCTTCCTGTCGTTATCCCTTTCCATTACTGCATCGAAGGAATTGTTGATGAGATTGATCATCACCTGGTTAAGCAGGTTTTTATCCGCTATGATCTGTTTTGCAGACTTTTCTGCATGTATCTTGTATTCAATATTGTTATCGGCCATTTTACCTGAAAAGGCAATTTTAAGCTGCTCAGTCCACTCTTCGGTATCGAACAGGATAAATTCAGGCTGAGGAAGCTTTGAGATCTTACGGTAGTTATTGACAAAGTTCAGCAGTCCGTTGCTTTGTTCATTTATAAGCTGCAATCCATTCATCGTTGTACTGACAATAGTCTCGTCAATCTCGGATAATTCAACAGGATGATCATTATGGCGGAACATTGAATACAGCTCTTTCGAAACGGAAGTGAGCGGGGAAAGCAGGTTCATTATCTCATGTGTCATCACATTCATAAGCTTCCTGTACGACTCTAGCTCCCTTGATTCGAGTTCATAGCGGATATCCTGTATGGATACAAGCTTGAGCTCGGCGTCATTCCTCCTGATTATTGTTGCCCTGAAGGAGAGGAGCTGAAGATTGTTTGAAAGCAAATTCCTGTAGGTTACATTGTCTCCGGGCTTCAGATCGCAGGCTGCTTTGTAGAATTCGGGATATCTTATCTTCAGCAGATTCGGGTTTGTGCTTTCAGGCGAGATCCCGGCATACCGGCATGCCGTTTTGTTAATAAGCTCTAGATTGTTGTTGCCGTCAAGAACAAGCAGTCCCGCCGATGCATGCTGAATTATTGTCTTGTAATAGGATTCATTGAACTCATTTTTAATTCTGATCTCCTGGAAATGCCTGTTAAGCCGGTTCATGCTCTCATAAACTTCCTTCAGGGTCCTGTTTCCATGATCTGCAACAAATTGCTGGGCTGTATCTTCATTCCGCAAGGAATCAAAGAAAGTGGAAATGGCCTCATTGGTGGCATTCTGGATCCTGATTATCAGCCTTACAAGAATAACTCCAGTGAGCGCCAGAATTATTGCATAAAAATATATTCCCCTTGCGGCAAGATATCCCGCAGCGGCAAAGGCAGTCGCCGACGAAATCAGAACGATGGTCCTCGACCGTGAACTCAGCAGCTTTTCAGATACCATATTTTTTGATCTTGTTATACAGCGTTTGCCGTGTAATCCCAAGCTGTTCGGCTGTCATTACCTGGTTAAATCCATTTTTTCTGAGGGTGCTTATAATGACCTTCCTTTCGATTTCCTCGAGGGTCTCGGTCTGACCGGCAAGGTTTATATCGTTCCCCATAAAAAGAAAGTCGGATGACCTCAGCTTGCCTCCTTCGGCCAGGATCACTGCCTTCTCAATCGTATGCTGCAATTCCCTTATATTGCCCTGCCACTGGTTCCTCTTCAGCTTGCCGACAGAATCCTTATCAAGCTCTGGTTCCTGCTTGTTGTATTTTTTACAGTACACCTTTATGAAATGCCTTGCAAGATCTTCGATATCGTCTACCCTTTCCCGGAGGGGAGGAAGATGAATCTGAATTGTATTCATCCTGTAGAGCAGATCCTGCCGGAACTGATTCTCGGCCACCATCATCGACAGATTCTTGTTCGTGGCGCTGATAAGGCGAAAATCGATCGGGATGTCGCGGCTTGAACCAACCGGAGTGATCACCCGGGTCTGAAGCACTGTGAGCATCTTGGCCTGAAGATAAAGAGGTATGTTTCCGATCTCATCCAGAAAAAGGCTTCCCTTATCTGCCATTGCGAACCTGCCTGTCTTATCTTCATATGCATTTGTGAATGCCCCCTTCTTGTGGCCGAACAGCTCGCTTTCAAAGAGTGTCTCTGTAATGGATGTCAGATCGACCAGAACGAACAATTCATTGCGCCGTGCTGACAACCTGTGTATTTCCTTTGCAATCAGCTCCTTTCCTGTTCCGTTCTCTCCGGTAATGAGGATATTGGCATCGGTGTCGGCTATTTTCCCGACCAGGGTCATTATCTCCTGCATTGCAGGCGACTTTCCTATTATCACAGGTTCACTCCTGCTGGCCTCCTGCTTATACGACCTTTCCCTGGATCTGAGATCAGAAATTTCAAGATTTGATTTCCTCAGTCTGCATGCTGCATCCAGGGTTGCCTTCAGCTTGTCATTGTCCCAGGGCTTCAGAACAAAATCCATGGCACCCTCCCGGAGCGATTTAACCGCAAGCTCGACATCACCATAGGCAGTGATCATAACCACCTCCACAAGAGGCGATATCCTTTTAATCTCCTTCAGCCAGTACAATCCCTCATTGCCTGCATTTATCCCTGCCCTGAAATTCATGTCGAGCAGAACAACATCTATATCATTCTTTTCAAGCTCAGCTCTAAGAAGATTCGGATTGGAGATAGTCCTTACCATTTCATATCCAGGAGTGAGCAATAATTTAAGGGCATTCAGGATCCCGGGATTATCGTCGACAATAAGCAACCTGCTCTTTTTCATAATTGTGGCAAATAATCCTCTAAAGTAAAAAAATTATACCATGAAAAGTAAAATATTTTTACTTCCTGTTGCAATAGCATTTTGTATGATGTTGATTTTTAGTCATTAAAGAATATGGCATGATGTTAGGATATAAGAGGAAAACAAAAACTATGATACGAACAGTTAATTTGTCCAAAATTTTTCGCGCCGAGATGGTCGAAACAACAGCACTCAGCAATGTGAACTTTGAAGTCAGCCCGGGAGAGTTCGTTGCTATCATGGGGCCTTCGGGATGCGGCAAATCGACCTTGCTGAACATACTCGGTCTGCTCGATAATTCGGATTCGGGAGAATATTTCTTTGAAGGGATTGAGGTATCGGGCTTTACTGAAAAGCAGCGAACAAACCTGCGCAAGGGAAATATCGGATTTATATTTCAAAGCTTCAACCTGATAGATGAGCTGAATATATATGAAAACGTTGAGCTGCCTCTGCTTGCCCTCAATGTCCCGGTATCGAAGCGCAGGGAAGATGTGGAAAGGATCCTCGAACAAATGAGGATAAGTCACCGCCGGAACCACTTCCCCAGGCAACTGTCAGGTGGCCAGCAGCAACGCGTTGCAATAGCCCGTGCACTAATTACGAAACCAAAGCTTATTCTCGCCGATGAGCCCACCGGAAACCTCGATTCCACAAACGGGGAACAGGTGATGCAGCTTCTGGAGGAAATGAACGCCGCGGGCACAACAATAGTGATGGTGACACATTCGATGAACCATGCCGACAGGGCGCACAGGATTGTGAATCTCTTCGATGGTCAGCTTTTGATGGAGCAGACTGACAAGCTGTTCGAACCTGCAAGAAGAGCTATCTGACAACTAATTCTTAAACAAGCCAAAGCTAAAAATCATGACTCTGCAATACCTGTACATCCTGCTGCGACGAATAGCAAAAGATAAATTATTTTATCTCATTGTATTCATGAACCTGGCAGTCGGTTATGCCACATTCATTATCCTGGCTCAATATGTCGACGATGCCTTCAACTGGGACAGGCAGAATATTAACTATGACAATATTTACAGGGTCCAGCTTTTTATGGATCAGAAGGAGAATGCCATAATGCATACATGGAGCATTACGGCAGCCCTGAGCCGCAAGGACCTCGTTGATCTTCCTGAAATAAGCAAAATAGCCCTTATCCATGATGTCGGGGATAATAACAAGAACGGGGTCTTTCTTTCTGTTGACAGGAAAAACCAGTTCCTCACCCGGTATGGTTATTACGCTGATCAGACAGTATTCGATATTTTCACTTTCAGGTTCACGGAAGGGGATATGCAGCATGCCCTGACTCAACCATTTTCAATCGCACTGTCGAAAGAGCTCGCCGATAAGCTTTTTCCCGGCGGAGACGCTGTCGGAAAACAGGTCTATGGCGAGAATAAAGTCGTCTTTACAGTGACCGGTGTGTATGAAACCCTGCCGGTAAGATCGACATGGAAACCTGTATTCCTTCTCCCGATGTCATGCTTCGCCCCTCTCACCGGCTGGACAAACTTTGAAACGGATTACTGGGGCTATTCATTCCATACCTATGTATTGCTTAAACCAAATGCAAACCCCGCATCGGTCGACGCAAAGATCCACTCCGCTCTCAAGGATTTCAGAAAAGAGCACTATCCCTACCTGAGGCCGATGTCAAAGCTGCATCTTAACCCTTATTTTGAAAGCGGTTATAAAATAGCCCTCGTTCTGATATCATTCCTTTCAGTACTCATTCTCCTGCTCGCCTCTATAAACTTCGTAAACCTGCAGACTGCCAATGCCACAACGCGCTTCAGGGAAATAGGAATAAAGAAAACTGTAGGTTTCAATAAGGGGAGATTATGGAACCAGTTCATTTTTGAATCTCTGGCCCTCACCCTGGCAGCAGCACTTCTCGGCCTCTTCCTTACCCGTCTGGCAATGCCTTCCCTGCACAGGATGCTCGGAGAGAATTATTCTACAAGTCCCCTGGGAAACTGGAAACTGCTGGCAATAATTTTCGCGGTCACCCTGCTTACCGGATTCCTGTCAGGCATTCATCCGGCCTATGTCATATCATCCTTTAATCCTGTTGCAGCTCTGAAGCAGAAATTCATGAATGATGAATCCAGTCGTTTCAGTCTTAAAAAAATCCTGATGACAATCCAGTTCAGCATATCTGTTTTCATGCTTGTCGTTGGCTTTATCTTTTTCCGTCAGACGGAATATATGCTGAACAGGGAGATGGGGTTCAATTCGGAGTCTGTGCTGTATGCCAATATTGTAACCAACCGGAAGGGTTCAATCGCGCCATTGAAACAAAAGTTGCTGCAACACTCTGAGATTAAAGATGTCTGCGTTTCAGACTATATACCTTTCATACTTCCCGGGGGTGACGACCTGAACTGGGAAGGGGGGTATCCCGACCAGAAAGTATTCGTGCGGGTAAGCAATATCAGCTATGATTTTGTTCCGACCTATGATATGAAAATTGTCAGCGGAAGGAATTTTTCCAGGGATTACCCCGCCGACGGCAAGAAATGCCTTATCAATCAGACAGCCGCAAGGGTGTTCGGATGGAAGGACCCTGTCGGGAGGCACATAAAGGTCTATAATGGTGAATATGAAGTGATAGGGGTGATAAAGGACTATGTTGTAAGCTCAGTATATATGCCTACTGAACCTCATTTCTACAAATTGTTGCAGGATTCCATAATCAATGACAGGGAATACAGTGTAAGTTTTGTAAAAGGACAGGAAAAGAAGGCCATGCAGATAGTTAAAAAGGAATTCGAGGAATTTTTTCCGGACGATGCCTTTGGTTTCAGTAATATATCAACACTCATCCAGGATGAGGAGGCTGTAAAGGCGTGGAAAATGTTCCGCAAAATGACCGGGTTTACCGCCATCCTGACAATTATAATCTCATCAATAGGCCTGTTCGGTCTGATCCTTTTCTATACGCAGCGGAGGATGAAGGAGGTCGGGATCCGCAAGGTACTTGGATTTTCATCGGGCAGTCTGTTTCTGACACTTTCCGGAGATATTATAAAGCTTATTTTTATTTCGGTGATAATAGCCTGGCCTGCTGCCTTCTATGTTTACAAAGTAATGCCGGCCGGTGCAAACAGGTATGGCCTGCAGATCTGGGAATTCCTGCTCGGTACCATGATTATTCTGCTGGTGGCCCTTGCAACCATAAGCGTTCAGATAATCAGGGCATTAAAGGTAAAACCGGTTGATATACTCAAGGATGAATAAACCATGACTGTGGTTTGAAAAGCCTTTTAATTATGACCTGAACCCGGGAATGGCTGTACCTGGCCATTCCCGGGTTTCCATTGTTAAAAATCAATTGCAATTGATCCTTTGTCTGTCTAACTTTGTTATAACGGTACGATTTTTCGGTAAAGGCTGCCGGATGAATTCAACTTAATTAAAACAGATGCAATGGAATATGTAAAATTTGGAAATACGGGAATGAAAGTCTCCAGGATCTGCCTGGGAACAATGACCTATGGTAAAAAGACTGAAAGATGGAAATGGGCATTGAATGAAGAGGAAAGCAGGCCGTTTATAAGGAAAGCCCTTGACCTCGGGATCAATTTCTTCGACACGGCCGACATTTATTCAATCGGGGAAAGCGAAAAGGTTGTAGGTTCGGCTCTTAAGGATTATGCAAAACGAGATGAGGTTGTTATTGCAACAAAAGTGTTCAATCCCATGAGCTCATCACCGAATGACGGGGGCCTTTCAAGAAAGCATATAATGACCTCCATCGATAACAGCCTCGTCAGGCTAAAAACAGATTATGTGGACCTCTACCAGATTCATCGCTGGGACTACAATACACCCATAGAAGAGACAATGGAAGCCCTTCACGATGTTGTCAAGTCGGGAAAGGCCCTGTATATAGGGGCATCATCGATGCATGCCTGGCAGTTTGCAAAAGCATTGTATACATCCGAACTCCATGGCTGGACCAGGTTCGTTTCAATGCAGCCCCATTATAATCTTATCTACCGCGAGGAAGAGCGTGAGATGATTCCCTTCTGCACAGACCAGAAGATAGCTGTAATTCCATGGTCCCCTCTTGCCCGGGGCCTTCTGACCGGAAACAGGTCGAAGGAGAGAACTGAAACAGAACGGGCCCGGACAGATGAATTCGGGAGAAGCCTTTACAAGTCGGATTCGGACTTTGATATAATAAAAAGGCTGGCCGGGGTCGCTTCCAAAAAGGGACTGCCTGATGCACAGGTGGCCCTCGCATGGCTGCTCAGCAAACCTGCAATCACATCACCCATCATAGGAGCCAGTAAGGCCGGGCACCTTGAGGATGCTGTCGCTGCCCTTTCGATAAAGCTGACGGAGGAAGAAACAGCTTCGCTCGAGGAACTTTATCAGCCACATCCTGTAATGGGCCATTCTTAATATGTCTGTGGAAGAGAATCTCAGATAATATTCTCAAGATAACCGGTCATATACAATCTGCATCGCCCGCTGATCTCCACCCTGTCGCCCTTCAGCCTGCAGGTCAGATGACCTCTGCGCTTTGAGAGCTGGATTGCCTTCATTTCCGTCTTCCCGAGTACTCCGGCCCAGTAGGGAGCCAGGGTCGTATGAGCGGAACCTGTGACGGGATCCTCATCCACACCTGACTGCGGACCGAAAAACCTCGAGACAAAATCGACTTTTTCACCGGGGGCGGTAACTATAACCCCCCTGCAATCCATCTGAGAAATGCGGTCAAAGACAGGCACAAGACCGAGTATCTCCCTTTCACTTTCATATACGAGCAAAAAGTCAGTCCTCCCCCTGAATGCAGCCTTCGGTGAGATGTTAAACCCTGCCGTTATCTCATCACTTATTTCAATCTTTCCGGGACTGTCAGCAGGAAAGTCAAGGGTCAGCTCCTCCCCTTTCCTTCCTACCCTCAGGATCCCGCTTCTCTCCGAAATGAATGTAACCGAATCGCCCCGGTGCCCCTCATGTCCGAACAGGATAAAAGCTGTGGCGAGAGTGGCATGGCCGCAAAGGTCAACCTCTACTGTCGGGGTAAACCATCTGATCCTGTAACCTTCCCCTTCCCTCACATAAAACGCAGTTTCAGAGAGGTTGTTTTCCATCGCTATATTTTGCAGTGTAGCGTCATCCGGCCACTCTGCCAGCGGACAAACGGCGGCAGGATTACCCCCGAAAAGGGCGTCTGTGAATGCATCTGCCTGATAGATTTTCTGTTTCATTTTTTTCCTGGTATTCAATAATCATTATTCGCCCGTTTTAAATCAACGGCTCTTTTACGGCTTCACCTTCCAGGGAGCCCGTCCGTTGAATCTTACTGATAATGGATCTGAAAGCATCATTCTGGTCAGTCCCCGTAATATTAAAAACCACAGCATCGGTGAGATCCCATTTTTTTCTCACCTCATCAACATAAATATCCCGCACAGTCATCAGCATGCTTACCTGTGGTTCCCCCAGAAGAACAGTTATTGCATCTGACCATCCCTTGCCCTGCAACTCAAGCAGTCCCACCTCATCGATTACCGCAAAATTTTCCCCGCTTCCGGCAAGCGAGCCAAGTATCCTTCTGCCCTCAGAAAGGCCGTCGCTGCAAATAATGAACCTTCCTATCCTTTCCTCACCGCATTGCCCTTCCTGTCTCAGAAAGGGAAACCTCTCCCCTGTGAAGATGTCTGCTATATCATACCCGGTTGTTTCCCCATCCTTCATAACCCTTTCCGACAGAATACCGCCTGTCGTGATATCTTCACCTTTCAGGAGATCGCACAGTTTTCTTGTAAATGTTGTTTTTCCCCCCCTGATCGAGCCGGTTACGATGAAAACCTCCTTAGCATGACTGTCTCTTTTCCTGATCTCACTCAACCGGCTTTCGGCATTGGAAATAACAGTATAAAAGAGTGCAACGGGGTTCCTGATCAGACTCCTGAAATCAGGTATGTTCGCAATGAAGAGAGGAAGGCTTTCCGCTGAGAGCTCGAGAGCAAGGGGAAGATTTTTAAAGGATGTTCCCAGAAAGAAATTCCTGACTACCGGATTATATAATTCGGTACCCAGAACTGAAAACCCGACTATCACAACCACAGCTCTGAAATTCATCTGGATCCCGGTCAGAAGACCCTTCATAAGGGAATTCTCCCCATGACCGGCTTTTGTAAATACGAATGCTGCAACCAGGGTGATGAAGACAAAAAGAAACCAGAATTTAGGCCTGGACAGCTGCCGCAGTGCGCGCTTGTACCTGACCGACCAGATTATCACAATAATGGCAATTGCAGGAGCCCAGATAATCCAGCCTGTAAGGTTCAGCAGCAGGAATGAGAAGATTATAAGTGCTGCGTCTGCTATAAGCCATGCCATTGAATAATTGAATTCAGGCCGTTTGCCGGGCCCCGTCCCAGGGGATGGCATTTTCAAAGTGACCGGTGATTCCTGAACGGGTCTCTCCAGCATTTTCCTGCCAACCCGGATACCTGTAATGGAGGCCAGCAAGCCGAACAGCGCATATGCTGCCAGAAGTATTATGATAGGCATCCATACGATATCTGATCCGATATTGAGCTGTTTCTGAGCATATTTTAACAGGCTCGTATATACCTCGATTATATTCGTGCCATAGAAAATAATATAGTTAATTATTTTCTGGATAAGGTTCCATGACATGGCAAGCACAGAACCTGTTATGTAGGCCGCATAGCTCCTTCCCATAAGCCTCACGGAGAATTCAAGAAGAAGCGATTCTGTGAATATGGCTATCATAGGGCCAAAGATGACGGCACTCGGCGACATTGATTTCATAACTGCACAGACAAGTCCGGCACGCCAGAAAAGACCTCTTTCCCTCCAGATATGACCGATTGAAATAAGGATTATTATCCCGATTGCTGTAAGTATGTTGCCACTGAACGGAACCTTCAGGTTATGCAGGAAGCTACCGAGTACTATCTCCGAGGCTGCCCACATAGTGCCGGCAATAGATGCCTTGATCCATGTTTCACTAAGCCTGTTGCCCATCCCCTTTCAATATGCAGATTTTCCTGGCACAATATTCAAACAGGTGATAACCGGAGCCTCCCTGGCTTACGATTTCGAACATGGCACCGGGATCTGTAATTCGCATAGCCCCTATTATTGTAACCTTGTTTCCGAACAGAACATCGGGAAGTATATTGCTTGAAGGACCTGTAACTATAACAATGGTCCCGGGCGATACAACCTCCAGAATATCGTCAATAGTCCTGTTCACAAGTGTCTGCCCTGTGATTATAATTATGTCCGATAGCGGCACGACTGATTTATACTCCGCTGCCGGAACATAGAATTTTTTAAATTCGCCGGCAAGGGCTTCCTCATTCATTTCAAGCACATACAGCTTGTTTCCGGTTTCTGAGATCTTACGGATATATGAATGAAAGGCTCCTACAACTGTAACTGTTCTCCGTGAAGACAGGTCGAGCAGCTCTGCCGGATCAGTATCCTCAAGGATCCTGTAACTCCCGGATGTGACTATTTTCGATGAAATTGCATTCAGTACAGCCATTCTGAGTGACAACAATGTACCGGTATTCTTTTTTGTTTCAAGGATCCCGCGTACCTTTTGTCCTTTTATTTTCAGCGGTGTGAAATCACCAAAATCACGGTTGCTCATGAGGCAGAAGGGGAGCTCCTCACCAAGGGTCGCAGAGGTACCGAAAGTGTCATCGGACAATCTTACAGCCGTAAGATATTTCCCTATCCTGACATCCGAAATTGTAAGAACTTCGAGCTGACTCCTGTATCTGCTAAAAAGGAGATCATAGGTCTGTTCAATAATCATTCTGTCTTTTTATGGAGATTGAAGAAAAGCGCCGCATATAACGTCCTGCCCGGCTCAGGATAACCTTCCTGGATCGTGTAATTTCTGTCAAGGATATTATTGATGCCAGCCTCAGCCGTAAGGAACTGCACAAAATGATACGATACCTGTCCGTTCGCAATAAAATACCCGGGAGACTTCCTTGTGCCATCGCTTGCATTGTTTCGTCCCGAATCATATTCCCCGGAGAGGGTGATAGTTAATTTCCCCTTTAATGTGTACTCTGCCGAAGCAAATAATTTATTATCAGGTACATCAGTAAAAAGAATGCCGGGATTGCTGATATTCTTTCGCTCTATATATGAATATGCAGCATAAAAATTAAAAGCCGTAAATGGCTGATAAACAAGACTTAGATCAATTCCCTTAAAGACTGCCTCTCCCGTGTTCTGCATCTGCGACAAGTCACCCACTACATTGCTTACCATCTGGATAGTATTGTTGAGGCGGCTGTAGAAAAGCTCTGGCCTGATATTGATTTTTTCACCCGGTGTTATTGTTGAGGCCAGCTCCATATTCAAGGCTGTTTCCGATTTAAGGTCCGGATTGGGCAAAGCAGTTCCGTTGCGGTAAGAATAGCGGTCCTTCATAGTGGCGAACCGGCTCCTCCAGGCTATATCGAAACTTACATTCCAGATTTTGGAGATTGTATAGTATGCTGCAAGCTGGGCATTCAGAGCATCATTCTGATTTTTGGGATAATTGCTTACAGTACTGTCTGCAGAGTGGTAGTCCTCAGCCCTTATGCTCTTCCTTAGATTATAGCTGATCCCCGGTATGAAGCTTAACTTGTCGGTGGGCTTATATACATCCTCGGCACCGAGCGAAAATGTGTTATCCGCAAAATGCCTGACAGGTTCGGCATCGTTATGCTCACTGTGATTATCGTTTTTTGCATGAACAGAAGCCCGGAAATGGTTTTTGTAATTGAGGTCACTGGCAAGCTCAAGATTTCCGCCCAGAGTATAATCATCATAGTAGCTGTTGTATGAAGAAGGCCTTGCCTGGGTTGTGTATTTGCCATCGTCAAAGCTGCTGAGCTTGTTCCTGAACTGGTCAAAATAGGCCCGCACTTTGATATCTGACTTTATGCCCAGGGCAGTTCTCGAAATGTAGTACAGACTCTGCTTGTCCCAGTAAGGCCATTGCCAGTAGCGAACCTTTGTATTTTTGTCGTTCCCCAGGTATATGGGATTACCCTTGCTTCCGTGCGAATACTGGTAATTCAGGCTGTATTCATCGGTCGCATTGGGTGTATAGCCTATTTTCAGGCTCCCTTTCATATCTTTCTGATACGAATTGTCGCGATGCTGGTCCGTTTCGAGGGCAGTGGTATCAAAATGCGAAGAGAGCTGAATGAATTGCTTATTCAGCAATGAGAGCCCCGATTGAATGTAAACTTTGCCAAGATTGCTACCGAGATTGATATTTGTTTCGAAACCCTGCCCGCTCATTGCTCCGAGCCTGCCATTCAGCTCAAGCCTCGCCGATGGCTTCATCCCCACAAGGTTGATTGCCCCGCCGATCGCATTTGCGCCGTACGTCATCGAGGAGTATCCCTTTGACACATCGATCCGGGCAAGATCATATGTTGTGAACCGGGCAAGATCAACATAACCGTCATATGGCACATATACGGGTATTCCATCCATGTATACCGGTATGCTGCGGATATCGAATCCCCTGAGATAGACAGTGCTTTCATTCCTTCCTCCGTTTTCGCTTATAACAAGTGACGGGAGGGTTGCAAGGGCATTGCTCACATTCCTTGCATTGTATCTCTGTATTGATGAGGCATCAATAGTGGTTCTGTCGACCGTTGTGCTTACATTCACCTCTCCAAGGGTATAGATCTTCAGGAGCATTGTGGAGCTATCTGCTCCGGCCTGGGCATTGCAGGTAATGACTGTTATCAAAAGAAAGAATGCTGCAAATAAGGCTTTCATATAGGCTTAGACTCGGCTATAACTGATTTATTTCTGGTCGCTGTACTTCCATAGTGCCAGAGTACCTGCCAGTCCGGCAAGACTGGTCAGTACAAGGATAATATAGCTTGCATTTCCCAGCTGCATTCCTTCAGTTCCGGAGGGATTGCCAAACATACCGGGAATAGCCCAGGGGAAATATGGCCCCAGGCCTACGAGACCCGAAAAATTTGCAAGAATCATTGTAAGTATAACAAATCCGATAGGGAAAATATAACCCCTGGCATAACTTGCAAAAAATGCAACCGGCGTGCAGAGAAATAATATCAGAAAAGATGTTACGGAATAAATGTACAGGTTTTTCGTCATAATTTCATGCGACATGCCTTCCAGTCCTATCACCATACCGGCCGCCAGAGACATAACAAGGTACGCGATGGAGAGAATGATAAACCAGAAGACAACCAGGATAAACTTTGACAAGACAATGGATTCTCTTGATACTGGCAGGGCAAGTATATCCTTCAGGGTATGATCGGAAAATTCACGGCCAAAAATCCAGCTCGTAATAAACCCGCTTGCAACAAGTCCGACCCCTGCCATTCCTTCAATGGCCAGCCGGAAATAATTCTGCCAGTTGGGCTCACCGAATCTCAGTAATTGTGCCTTATCCCCTATCATACCAAGTTTGCCGGAAATCTCCGGGTATTTTTGTACGAACATAAGCAAACCCATCATAGAGGATACAAACATCATGAAAAGTATTGTTGCCCAAAACATTTTTGATTTACGCAATTTCAGAAATTCAACCCACAGGGTTATCCGTAAGCTTTTCACTGCACACCTCCCTTCATTCCTATCGTTCTTAAAAAATAGGTCTCCAGATCCTCCTCCTCCACTTTAAGCAATGTGGGAGGGCAACCTCCATTTACCAAAATGACGGCGACAGTATCGGGGCTTTCAATTGCATCCTCATTTTTTACTTCGATCAGACCCCCATCGACAAGAACCGGATTAAATCCTTTTTCTGAAAGAATTGCAACAGCCGCTGCAATATCCCTGGCACCGATCAGAAGACGCTTCCTGCTGAGCGAATCAAGTGTAGCTGAGTCCAGCTCCTGAACAAGCCTTCCTTCATGGATTATACCGATACGGGAGGCGAAACGGGAGATTTCTCCAAGGATATGACTGGAGATAAAAATAGTTACGCCCCTGTTTTCAGCGAGGTCGCATAACATTTCACGGATCTCAAGAATTCCGGCAGGATCAAGTCCGTTGGCAGGTTCATCTAGTATCAGTATGTCAGGATTGTGGATGAGGGCCTTTGCCAGGCCTAGCCGCTGATTATTTCCAAGCGACAGATTCTTTGCCTTCCTGTCGGCATATTTTACAAGCTGAAGCTTATCCATTACAAGATCGACAGCTTTTCTGTCGGCAAGAAACCTCAGCTTCCTGAATATTTCAAGGTTCTCCCTCACTGTGAGCTCAGGGTATGAATAGGGCAGCTCCACCAGCGATCCGATCTGCTTCCACAATTCGGTATTCCCTGCTGAAATCCTGGTATCTTTAATATATGCCGCTCCCGCAGTGGGTCTTATCATCCCAAGGAGCATACGTATGGTTGTGGTCTTGCCTGCTCCGTTCAGCCCGAGAAATCCGTATATTTCTCCTTTTCTGACGGAGAGCGAAACATCCGAAACAGCTTTAACATCATTGTAATGTTTTGAAATAGACTCCGTCCTGATCACTTCTGTCATTGTACCTTCTGATTATTTGCATCAAATTTCCGGTTCTGATTATTATTCCTTCTGTCTTTTTTGCCACGCAGCCTCATCCGTCATGTCAAGGTAAACAGAATACCTCCTGTCATAGATGGCATAAAAGGGCCTGAATTTCAAGTCACTTGGTTTGCCGGTGTTTACAGTAACAAATGTATTGATATTTCCATTAACAGGTTTCATCCAATGGGATGGATCACGGAATTTTGTGACTATAACCGGGAGTTTTTTCACAATCGCCGAATCTTTCAACGGGCCAAGATCCGCGGCCATCACCAGCGGGCCATACATTACTGCCACCCTGTTGCTGTCGTCGGGCATAGTTTCAAGACGCAGGTCAAATGGAATATCGACATCCACTCTGTCGCCGTCTCTCCATTTTCTCTCAATTGCCACAAAGCTGCCAGGCTTCCGGCTGATATTCATTACATGTCCGTTGACTTTTATTTTCATCCCACTTTCTGCCCAGCCGGGATATCTTACCTGCAATGCAAGCCTGACCGGCCTCTCACATCTGAATTCGAAGCCGGAACCCTGCTGCTCAGGATATGATGTCGTTTGCACAAGGGTTATACCTTTCTCCTCCCAATTAAGCTCCGAAGCTATATACTGAAAAACAAATAACTCTTTATCATTATGGTAATAGATATTCTTGCAATACTTCGAGTGGTTTTCCATTCCAGTCCCTATGCAGCATGTAAAATCGAAAGGATCCTGGAATGACTTGAAGCCGCCCATTTCAAGTGAAAGGTTGTATGTGACATGCCCTGTTTCAGGATCCTGGGAAGCGAGTATATGGTTGAATAGGGCCCTCTCGTAATAATCGGCTTCCCTGGCATCTGCCTCCCACCCGAAAAGATGCTCAGTCAGCTTAAGCATATTATATACATTGCACGACTCGGTAGTCTCAGGACCCAGGGAATTCTTCAGGCTGTCGGCAGCGCCAAAATATTCCCTGTTTCCATTGCCACCTGTAACATATGAATGATGCACGGTAACAGTCTGCCAGAAAAATTCAGAAGCATTCCGGTCTGATGTATCGCCTGTAAGCTCATAGATCCTTGCCAATCCAATCAGTTTGGGTATATTGGTGTTGCAATGCCTCCCCTGTAGTATATCCCTGCCGGCTTTAAGGGAATCAAGAATCGCTCGCTGGTAAAACTTTTCTGCCAGAGCCAGGTACTTCCTCTCGCCGGTGTCAGCATAAAGGTCTGCCAGGGTCTCATTGATCCCTCCATATTCACATTTAAGCATTGACTGTATCTGTTCTTCATTGAGAGGTCTGATTATCATTGCGATCCAGTCGGCGAATTTTTCTTCAGTCTCAAGGGCTGCTTCATTTCCGCAGTACCTGTAGGCATCCCTCAGACCGGCCAGGATTTTGTGCATTGTGTATAATGGAGACCATAAGCCATTAAGATCAAAGCCTTTAGCCCGGATCTCTCCCATTGACACCTCCTCCTCAAAGATCTTCTTCCCCTTCGGGATGGCTCCGAGGTAACCGTTCCCGTTTGCTTCCTGTACAAGCATAAGCTCTCCCACGATATAATTCACCCTCTCAAGCAGCCTCCTGTCGGCAGTGGCCTGGAACATCATTGAACAGGCGCTCAGGTAATGCCCGAGGCTGTGCCCTGCCAGCGATTCATTCTCCCATCCCATGTAATGATCAGCCTTTGGTTTAAGTCCTGCCTCAGTAAAAAACCCGGAAAGTAGACGGTCGGGATCATAAGCTAGCAGGGTTATCAGATCCAGCTGCTCAGCGCGAAGAAAAGGGCCCGCCAGAAGCTTAACCCTGTCAATGCTGAAGGGCAGGGCCCTGAAGGGTATTACTTCATGCCCCTTTGTCCTGATGAAAGAGGGCTCTTGCGATGTGCACCGCAACACAAAAAACCCCGGGATTGCACACAGGATCCATAAAAATAAAAATTTCTTCATATGAGGCTTAAGTTAACAAAACGATATATTTATTGCTGTCATATCCTGCAGGCAGCTATCGGATCCTGGTCGATTATTCAGGGCGGATATGAGCAATCCAGCCTCCTCCTGATGCCAGGTTTATCTTAAGGCTGTCGCCGGTTCTGAATGAGACCAGAACTTTCCTGTAATCCTCAGCCCGTGAATTGGCATTTACGCCGTCTTCAATGGCCTCAAGCATATATTCTCCCGGAGCCAGAAAGTCTGTCGGTATCTCCATTTGCCTCTCTTTCCAGTCAGTTATAGCCCCAATATACCAATCCTTGCCTGAGCGCCTCGCCATAACCGTATATTGCGCTATTTTACCTTTAAGCAGCTTTGTTTCATCCCAAACGACCGGCAAGCCTTCAAGGAACCCGGTGCATTCCTTTTCCCGGCCATAGTCGGAAGGAGAGTCGGGCAGCATTGTAAGAGGACTTCCAAGCACCACAAACAAAGCCATTGCATGAGCGCGAGTACCTTGTCCCATAGGATAATCACCGACGGGCCTGAAATCGTCCTTTGTTGAATTTCTCATAGTCGCAGGAATATAATCCATGGCTCCCGTGAACATGCGGATGTAAGGCAGCAGATTATGATGAACCGGATTATCGTATGATGTCCAGCCATTGTATTCAAACTCAATCAATGCTTCACGCGTAAGAACATTGGGGTACTTCCGGCTTATGCCACAGGGCTTGTATGCACCGTGAAAATCGACTATCATTTTTTCCCTTGCGGCTCTCTTCGCTGCAGCTTCGTAAAATTCGACCATCGGCTGATCATCACGATTCATAAAATCAATCTTTATTCCCCTGATCCCCCATTGCCTGAACTGTGTGAAAGCCGTGTCCCACTGCCTCTCAAGTGAATGCCATAAGACCCATAGCAGGATATCCACTCCCTTCGATTCCGCATAAGCAGTAACCTCCTTCATATTCAATCCCTCACGGGGATGAAGCAAGTCCTCCTCCGGGCACCACCCATCGTCGAAAAGAAAATACCTGAATCCGTGCTCAGCACAAAAATCGATAAAGTATTCAGCAGTCGCAGTATTGATGCCTGCCTTGAAATCAACACCATAGATATTGTTTTTGGCCCACCAGTCAAACATCACCACCCCGGGCTTTATCCAGGAAGGATCTTCAATAACTGAAGGAGATGCCAGCAGATAGACAAGGTTGTTCTCAACAAGCCCTTTTTCATCATCCGCAACTGCACAGATCCGCCATGGGTAAGTGCGCGTACCCTTTACCCTTGCTATGTAATCCCGTGTTTCCGCCACCTGGCCATGTTCGAAGATGCTGCCTTTATAGCTCAGGGTCCGGGGAAACTGAGCATTGATGGCTGCCAGACGCTCTTCACCGGTGCCCTTCAGCCAGAGCCCCGGATAATCATAAAGATCGGCCTCAGTAATCATCAGAAATGGTCCTTTATTCTTCTCTGCGAGAAGCGGCAGGTTGCAAAGCTTACCATTCCCAATGCCGTTTATGCTCTGGTGCTCATAAGGTGTTTCCCAGCAGGAATTGAAGGTAGCTGATGACAGGAATCTTGCCGAATCGCCAGGTTCAAAATATACATCAAGATTTTCCCGCATCACTGTAAGGCTATCCTTCGAAGAGGTAGACAAACGGTAGGCGAGTCCGTTATTGAAAAGGCGAAAAGTTACACCATTGCCTGACATAAATCTTATCTCAATCTGATTAAAGGAATTAATAACAGATTCTGCCCTTTCCCTGATCTGAGGCCGGACAATTTCGTTCAGCGAATTGCGGACTGCTTTTTTTACTTTGTAAACTGATTCACTCTGAGCCATTTCAATTGTTTGGAGCGAAATGTTGCCGAAACTGATAAGGGTTTTACCTTCCCTGTTAAGATTCACACTGATCTTCTGACCGATCTCTATCCCTGCTTTCAACTTTCCGTCAGGGGAAATCAATTCATATTTCTGAGCACTGGCAGAGAGAATTGAAACTGCAATTAATATAGGCAGGATGAGGTTTTTCATTTTGAGGCTGTTTGATTAAATCCTTAGACAAGAACTTATTTATGGAAATATAATCAAATTAATTTTCCCATATTAATTCTATTTTAACAGGTTGGAAAAAAATCAGATATTTTTAATTTCATGTGTCATATAAATATTCCGGTGCACTGCACCTTATGACCATATCTGAATCTTTTATTCATTCCGCAGATCACAATCCCGTCGCGCCAGCTATCAGGATATTCATGTATGCCACCGCCGCAGTCTGGCCCCTTTTACGCCTGGCCCCCTTTGCGGTTAAAGGATTTTGATTTTTTCAACTCCCCGATTCAATGCAAAAACAGGTAGATTTTTCGTATATGCCAAAGTAGGATTGGGGTTGAAATATAATGCATTCAAATGTTTTTTTCATTTCAGATTACTACTGTCCGACTAAAAGTTTGAGATTCTGAGCGAAACGAAGTGAAGCGAAGAACCGAGTACCGCTTTGCCGGGACGAGCTCGCCAAAGGCAATCTCTTGCTAATTTGACCATTTATCCGTTTGGTAGTGATTTCAGATATATATTTTGGGCTTTTTTCACAAATTCTTAAGTATTCCAATACCTTATAAGCCATAAGCTTTTAATTTTGAATGAAATTCAGAGTGATGCAAAAACTTAATAAATGCATGAAATGAAATCCCCGGGGCGAAGAAATTTTATCAGAAAATCTGCTGCAATCTCAGCACTTGCGTTTTTGGATCCGGTGCATATATTTTCAGGATATCCTGAAGAAAGCCAGATAGACAAATGGCGCGCCATGAAGACTGATCCGGCAAAAGAGCTGATCAAGGGCAAACCGGATCCCGATCAGATCATGACTCTGTTTCCGGGGCAGTACGGGGAACCTGCCTTTGATCCTGCGATAATCCAGGCAGGTATCAGAAATCTGAAAACAGTCCCCGAAATAAATACAGGATATCCCTACCTCGATTTATCCATCAGAACAGGGCTGGCCCATATAGATGCCACTTTTCAGGGAGACCACCCGAAATATGGGGTAGGGACCTATGGCAACCCTGAACATGACGGCTTTCCTCCGGTAATTATTTCAACCGTGGATGCCCTGTCAGCCTGGGGTATTAACGACCGCGCCAGGCAGCTCTTCAATTACTGGCTTGCAAATTTTGTAAAAGATGACGGAACATTTAACTATTACGGACCTTCAGTTAGCGAATATGGTCAGATCCTGCATACTGCAACAATTCTTGAAGAAAGGGCAGGAAGTGCAGGATGGTTCGAAGCAGGCTTCCCGAAACTTGACCTTATAGCCGGATACCTTCTGCACCTGATCTCTGAAGCCTTCAACGGAGATGGACTGATCGCAGGCATACCAGAGGCAGATACCCGCGACAAGGTGGCTGTATATTTTCATAACAACGCCTGGGTGGTGAGGGGACTTGTTCAGTGGATAAGGCTTTGCACGAAGATGAAAGCGTCACCCTCCTCACCTGTTTCCCTGGTCTGGAACCTGTTAAGAAGACTGAAGGAGAATACACTTTCAGCAATACTGGCCAAATGGCCCTCATATACTGCAAGCTGGTGGCTTCCGGCAAGGCTGGGAAATATCCCAAAGCCTCTGTCACTCACCGATGGGGAGGAGGCAAGCTATACCAATTACAGGTACTGGCCGGAGTTGTTGTCAAGCGGGATCCTGCCACCTGACCAGGCAAACAGGGTAGTGGACGCCCGTTTGAACGGCGGCGGCCAGTTCTGCGGCATGACACGTTTCATGGAAGGTCTGGATGACTGGCCACTGACCGATTATCTGTACGCCATTTGGTCGCTGGGAAGAAAGGATGATTTCAATCTGAGCCTCTTTGGACACATGGCCTATCATCAGTGCCGTGAACACCTCACAGCATTTGAACAGTTCAATTTCCCGGGTGATCCGAACGGAAGCAAAAGAGCTGACTATTGTCTCCCATGTCAGCTGGTCGCCGCAAGGGCCGGCAGGCTATTAAATAAATCATAATGAATACAAATATATGAAAATGAAGAATTTTTTAACCCTGGCATTAATACTTCTGATGACTTCAAATACTGCATGGCCCGGGACATTCAATATTATTCCTGCCCCAAGGTCCATTTTGAGGTTTTGCCGGGAAAGTTTGTTTCAAATCTTCCACTGCAATTATCTCCCCTGATCCTCTCAGGGAAGTTGCAGAATTATTTACTGAGACCAGTAATGGATCATCTTGGATATAAACCCAATGTTTTAACCAGGGAACCGCCAGGGGTAATATAATTCTTGCTGTTGACAAACAGTACGGAAATAGAAGGTTATGCCTTGAAAATATCTCCCTGGGAAATTGAAATCAAAGCAAAATCAGCTGCAGGCATATACTATGCCCTTCAGACTCTTAACCAGTTGCTGATCGGATTCAGGGAATGGGGAGGTTCAATGCATGTCTGTGACAGATTACCCCCGGTTCTCGTGGCGCGGGGTCATGCTGGATGTAAGCAGAACATTCATGCCAGTGAATCTCGTCAAACGAGATATATCGATCTTTTTTCACAATATAAACTTAATGTGGTACATCTTCATCTGACTGACGACCAGGGATGGCGCATCGAGATAAAGAGCTACTCCGCTGCTGACGGAAGTGGGGTCGAAATTTGATGCCAAATATAATACTATGGGCGGATATTACTCTCAGGATGAGATTAAGGAACTGGTAAAATATGCTCAACTCAGGAATGTCACCCTTGTGCCTGAGATAGAATTACCAGGACATGCATGCGCTGCCCTTGCTGCTTACCCATGGTTATCATGCGCAGACATCAGACCTGAGATTCATACTTTTTTTGAAGGCCCGAGCGTTCACAAGGAGATTTTTTGCGCCGGAAAGCCGGAGGTATATGAATTTATCTTCAACGTTCTGGATGAATTGATTACTCTGTTCCCTTCAAAATATATTCATATCGGTGGCGACGAAGCTCCGAAGGAAGAATGGAAGAAGTGCAGCTACTGCCAGAAGACCATGAGGGAGAACAATCTTAATAATGAAGAGGAGTTACAGAGCTATTTTGTAAAACGGATCGGAGAACATCTCAGAAGCAAAAACCGGATCCTTATCGGCTGGGATGAAATTTATGACGGAGGCAAGGCTGAAAGGCGATGAAGTTCTTATGTTCTGGCGCGGGTGGAAGGCAGAAAGTGTCGAAAAAGCAGCCTCGGAAGGCTTCAGGATCGTGTCAAGCTCCCACCACCCACTGTTACTTTGACTATGATTATGAAAAAATAGACACCAGAAAGAGTTTTCGGATATGAACCAGTACCGGCAGATACATCCGGAAAAGTGCTGTTCGAATTATATCGGAGTACAGGCCAACTTCTGGTCACATATAGATAGAAGCGAGGATAATATCGATAAACAGCTTTTCCCCCGCATCCTGGGACTGGCGGAAACAGCCTGGACTATACCCGAAAACCGTAACTGGGAAAGTTTCAGGGTTGCTGCTGCAGGAAATGCAGAATATCTGAAAAGCAAACATGTAAATGTTTACGATGATTCCTCCCTCAGATAAGTATTCTTCTCAGAATTTATAGCTGATTCCGAACTGAAAGTTTCTGGGATTACCGGGGGTAAAGCATAATTCTGTAACACCTTGCTTCTCGTCTTTCAGCCGGGTCTCCGTCGCAAATTGTGCTTCATTCCATTCAACATTTAAAAGATTCTCCCCATTTACTGAAAAAGTGAATCTTTTTCAGATTATAGGCAAGCGTCGCGTTGAACAGAGTATGACCAATTGCAACAACTGAATTATCTTCGTTGGCGGGGCGGTTACTTAAATGCCTGAAACGCAAAGATCCGCTGAAGCCCTTTTCCCTTACAACGCTGATACCTCCTGTAGCTGTCAGTGTCGGGGCAAGGGGAACATAATTGCTCCCTGACGGGAGTCCGTTTATTGTTGCCTTTGCAGCTGAAACATCCAGATCTGCCCAGAGCCAGGGCTTTAAAGCCAATCGGGCCTCCGCATCAATTCCCAGCCGCTGCGTCGGATTACTCAGCTCTGCAACTCCTCCGTCACCACTATAAACGAATTCCTTTTGAAGATAGAGATACCAAACCGAGAAAGTCAGATAAAGCTTGCTGAAGAAGCGGCTTTTTACTCCAACCTCTCCTGCAGTAGCCTTAGGCAAAGTACCAGTATTTTTCATTGAAGGGTCAAAATTGTATCTCCTGAGACTGGAATCGACCTGGCTGCCTGTTAACCCTTCATTTTTCCACTTGTCCGACAATTCCCTGACCCTCTCTCCGATGACAACATCCCTTGCATCATTTGAATGAAATCCCTGACCGAAATTGAGAAAGATATCAAGATTGTTCAAAGGTGAAAAGATAAAGTTCAGCTTCGGGCTAAATACTGATTGATATGATACTCCCTGTTGCATGAGGCAATCCATTGTTTATTGAATCGAGTGATGACCCTGCCTTATCATCCCTGGAGAATGTGAAATAATCATCGCGCAGACCCCATACAATTCTGAGCCGTGGAGCTAAAAACAAATTCCTGCTGGTACCATATATTTAGGTTCTGTTCATCGATTGCATCATATGTAAAATTGTCCATTCTTATGCGGTCCGGGCTATGCCATAACTGGATGTCTATCAGATCGCCCCTGTAACCACCTCCTATTTTGTTAATCTGTCGTAACCCAAACCATGACGAGGAAAATTTATAGCTGGCATTTAAGCCCTGCAGTGTCCTGTGCTCATTCTGTTCTATCATATCTCCATTGACGGTATCGTTCAGGAAATATGTGAAATTGGAATAGAGTTTGAAATTATACTGAGTAAAATAAGAGGTCATTTCAAATTCATTTCCTATTGCTGAAAGAAAACGGTAATTGACATTTATGTTTTTGCGGTTTGTGACACCACCCTCCATGTTGTCAATACCTCCAAACCTGGAAATGGTCCCATTCTCTATCGCCCTTTCAGGTATTTGCCCCGAAGCATTCCACCCTGTTGAGAATCCGCCGGCTGAAATAGTCAGTTTGCTGTTTGGTGTAAGCTGGAAAAAGTATTTGCCGAAAATGTTCATTCGTTCATATTTTTCAGGACTTTCGAAGGGCCATCGGAATGATGGTATTGCATCGCCAGATAACCGTTTTGCTCAATTCCTCCATTATCAGGCTGCAACATTAAAGTGTACTTTTGCGTATTGAATTGACCTCCTTCAATTTTGACCAGGTTATGTTCAAGAATGTCCCTGGTCTTAAAGTTCACGGCGCCTGCAGTATAGAAGTCCCCAATATCGGCCATGTAAGGACCTTTATTGACTTCCATCTCATCAACGGTTTCGGAGATGAGAAAATGAAGGTCTGCATAACCCTGTCCGTGCGCGTGTGTGACCATATTCACAGGCATTCCATCCACATTTACCGAAACATCCGTTCCATGATCGCAGTCAAAGCCGCGCAGAAATATCTGCTCCGCCTTCCCTCCACCCTGATGCTGAGCTATGAACAAGCCGGGGACCATCAGCAGCATGTCCTGCGATGTCCTGAATGGCTTAAGCTGCAAGTCTATGGCCCTTATCTCCTTTGATGATGCAGCTGAGACCGGCCGTGTAGCCTGAATGGTTATTTCTGATAATCCGATTACCGATTCTGCAAGATCAAC
The DNA here is from genome assembly GCA_963756885.1 of uncultured Bacteroidales bacterium. Taxonomy (GTDB): domain Bacteria; phylum Bacteroidota; class Bacteroidia; order Bacteroidales; family VadinHA17; genus LD21. The sequence goes on along the minus strand of CAVWPG010000011.1, from coordinate 422,532 downwards.
ACTTATATGCAGCGTCTCGTTTTCCTTAACTTCCGCAGTAGCCTCCATACTCCTGTATCCGACATATGAAAAAACGAGTTCATAAGTACCTATCTGGATATTCCTGAATTCAAACCGCCCGGTAAGGTCAGTTACTGTTGCAAGCAGTGTATTTTTTACCTGTACTGTAACCCCAATCAGGGGAGCAGTGGTTGTTGAATCCTTCACCGTACCTATTATATTGCCGCTGTTGTGGCCATAGAGTGCAAATGAAAGTAATGTCAGGATCAAAGTCAGCCTTATTTTCATAGTATTACGTTTTATGTTATTCGTGTTACTCATATGTTATAAATCTTTATTTGCAGGTTTTGCAGTCTTATTTCTGTCTGGTAAAAATTATTGATATCTGCTCCAGACCTGTTCATTCAGTATTGCTCAAGGGAGGCGTCGCAAGAAAATGATGAACAGAAAGGATGCAATCGGAATAATAATGTGAAATATCGCCTGACTTACCTGGTAATATGAACTCAGGATAGTCGCATGGACCTACAGCAGAAGTGCAACAAGATTGAAGCATTGCGTTTTTCTTCCGGCAATATTTCCTTCAGCAAGCTGTGTTACGGACCTTGACCGGTAGCGAAGATCTTTCCCCATTACAAAATTATCAAGGCTCTTCAAAATATCCTCATACGAGCTTACTACAAAAAGGGTGGACGACATTGTGTTACTTATTATATATATCGTGTTACCAAGATAATATTATTATCCCATCAAAACAAAAAATAATTTTCAAAAAAATGATTAATGAATTGAGCGATTAATAATCAAGAGTTATTATCCGCCCTTTAGTAAAATCGAAGAATTTATCCTTCTGTGCTACCTGAACGCCCTCCATAAGGTCTTCAGGCTTGAATCCGGCTATTTTCAGGCATGTCGGACAGGCATATACGCCGACTTTCATGTCAGCCAGCTTTTTGATATATGTATGTGCGGATTCGAAGTCGGCAAAATTCAGATCCTTTGAGTTTTTTGTTAAAAGCTCAACTGCATGGATGTCCATATATACAAGCACATCCTTGTCCGCTGCCATCATAACTGCCATTTTGAGCGGCATTAATACCCTGTGGGGATCATCATAACCTTGAGTAATATGTATGAATACACCGTCCCTGACAGGAGCTGCAGCAGCCATATTATCAGATTTAAGATCAGAGGAGGCCGTCTGCTTCGGAGCCTGATTGCATGATATAATCAATAAGCAGAAAACAAAAAGTAGTGATGCATTTTTCATGTCTCTCAAAATTTAAAGGTTATCGTTTATTTTATTTATAAAATTGCTATTCATATAATGAGAGCTCTTGAAACCGCTCACTTAAATCAGGATCTGGTTATATCCATAAATTTAAAACTTTATCTCCTCTTTCGCCAGTGCATTTCAATTAAAATTTGATTATTTTCCAATGGCCCTGTCTTCCGGAAAGGGCTATTAATATGGATAATGGGCTTAATATGAATGAGATAACATGATGATTCAACCTTTCTGGGCAGTGACGCCTGTATTCATACCGGGCCCTTTCAGAGTCCCGCTACGGATTTATGACAGGATGAAACCAGTCACCGCCACCCTGATTATTTCTTTTTCTGAAAAAATAACAGAAAAATAGTAGTTATGAGCATATGTTCATTATATTTGCAGTGAACTATTGTTCATAAGCTATGTCGCCACGTCCTCTAAGATTGAGAAAAATCAGTAATCCTCCTGTGATATCGGGCTTCAAGCCCTATGGAAATAAGAAAACAGGTAGCCGGGCTGAAAGTGTGTTCCTCCACCTTGAAGAATATGAGGCATTGCGCTTATGTGACTACGAAATGCTCAACCATCACCAGGCTTCCGCCCTGATGTCGGTATCGCGACCAACCCTTACACGCATCTATTCAAGGGCCAGGCAGAAAATAGCAAAGGCACTTGTTACAGGAAGTCAGATAATTATTGAGGGAGGCAAGATATATTTTGACAGTGAGTGGTACTCGTGCAAATCGTGCGGTTGCTTTTTCAATAATCCCGAAAAGGAAACTGAGATAGTGAAATGTCCCTTGTGCGGCAGCAGCAATTTTATTAGTTACGGGCAGGGCTTTGAAGAGACTGAGGATTCTATAACGAGTTGCAATGATATCAACAATGAAAGTAGCTATAACAAGTACAGGAAACACACTTGAAAGTAAATTGGATCAGCGCTTTGGGCGTTGCTCTGTTTTTGTGATCTATGATCCGGAAACAAAAGGAATTGAATTTTTACCGAATCCGAATATAGAAGCCGAAGAAGGGGCTGGACCTGCCTCAGTGCAGCTGGTCGCCTCACGGAACGTAAATAAGATTATTTCAGGTGAATTCGGAATCAGGATCAAGTCTCTTCTTGACAGTCTGAAGATCCAGATGATCGTTCTTAAAAAATCTGAAAAAAGTGTCGGAGAAATCATTGAAATGTTAAACAATTAAAAATTTAAATTATGCCGCAATTAAATAGAACAGGTCCGGAAGGAAATGGACCAAAAACAGGCAGGGGACTGGGACGATGCAGAAAAGCTTCTCCGGTTGAAGAATCTGTCCTGGGAACAGGCCTGGGAAAACGCAGACGCTCCGGAGGTGGTCAGGGTAAAGGGAAACGGCTGAAAAGTGGATTATCAAACATAAAACAATAAATAAATATTATGAAAAAAAGAATCGCCATTCCGTTGGAAGACGGGATCTTATGCTCACATTTTGGTCATTGTCAGCAATTTGCAATTATTGATACTATCGACAAATCAGTTTCAGAGGTCATTACAATTACTCCGCCACCTCATGAACCAGGTTTGCTCCCTGCATGGCTGGCCGAAAAAGGGGTAACGGATGTTATTGCGGGAGGAATGGGACAACGTGCCATAGACTTGTTCAATCAACAAAAAATCAACGTATTTGTGGGAGCCCAAATAAAAAGTCATACTGACCTGGTGAATGATCTGCTCAATAACACTCTTGAAGCCGGAGCCAATTTTTGTGACCATTGATGAGCATCCATAGCTGATATAAGAATAACTGAGAACAGATGGCCCGATTATATGATGAACTGGAGAAGGACATTCGCTACGTCGAAGGACTGAAGGCATGCTTCAACTGCGGCGTTTGCACTGCAATTTGTCCAGCTGCCGAAGTAAGTGATTATGACCCCCGTATGATGATCACAATTGTTCAGCAGAAAGATGAGACGGAGCTTGAAAAATTACTCAAAAGCGATACGATCTGGAGGTGCGGTGAATGCCTGTCCTGCAAGACACGCTGCCCCCGCGGAAATGTGCCGGGTTATATAATCCAGGCCCTGAGGGCTCTGTCAATTGAAACGGGATATTTTGTGGAGAGTGAACAGGGGAGGAAACAACTGGCTGTCAAGAGAACTGTCGGTGATCATATTCTTGAATATGGCTATTGTGTACACATTGATGAAGTGGATAACGTGATGTATCCGGAGCAGGGGCCTGTATGGGACTGGCTCCGGAAAAACAGGGAGTCAATGCTTGAAAGGCTGGGAACAAGCTATAATAAAGATCAAGCCGGAACCCTTAGAAAAACCGCTCCTGAATCCCTTAATGATCTCAGAAGAATATTTGATGAGACAGGGGGTACTCAACGGTTTGACAAGATTGAAAAATACTCCTCAGTTAAGGCAAAAGAGCTGAAAAAAAATTTCAGCAAGGGGAAGGATGACTATTTCAAATTCCTTTATAATGAATAGCAGTCCCATCTGCAAGCTGAATAATCAGAACATCCATGGACAGAAGAAAAAATGAGATATGGGCATCATACCAGAAAGAGATAGCTGATGACCACTACTATTTTGCACGAAGCTGCATAAGACAGAATTTCTTCCCTGCCGCCGAGAATCTTTATATTGACATACTCCGTGATGTACTGGGCAAAGATATCTATGATGATGCCCGCCAGACTACCTGCACAGGCATTGCCTACCATTCGGGTCTGATCCCCCTTGAGACAACAATGACTGTGATTGCACGTCAGTTTGCCCTTATGACCCAGGCCGGGTATAAGAATTTTGTTGTTTCATGCGTAACATCGTTCGGACTCTATTCTGAAGTGCTGGAAACATGGAAACATTTCCCGGAAACAGAACAGAAAACGCGCAAGGCTTTGGAAAATGCAACAGGTATGACTTTTATGATCCCTGAAAATCTTGTCCATGCCAGCGATATTATATATAAGTTCCGGGAAGAGATTGCCGCAAAAATAAAAACCAGGTTAATAAATCAGTTTACGAAAGAACCCCTGAAAGTCGTCGACCATATCGGTTGCCATTATGCAAAGATATTTCCCCAGAAAGGCATTGGCGGCGCTGAATACCCTTATGTTCTGGCAGGCCTGATTGACGAATGGGGCGGCAGCCAGGTTGACTATCCCGAACGCAGGCATTGTTGCGGTTTCGGTTTCAGACAGTATCTGCTCAAATCGAACAGGAGCTATTCAGTTACAAACTCAAAGAAGAAGCTGGACTCGATGCAGCCATATAAACCAGACCTCATCATAGCCAACTGCCCCGGCTGTACCTTTTTCCTTGACCGGTGGCAGTATGTTATTGCAGAAATGGAAGGCACAACATATGGCGAAAATGGTTATGGAATACCTGTTCTGACATATGAAGAACTTGCAGGGCTTCTGCTTGGTTACAATCCCTGGGATATAGGGTTACAGACACACCAGGTAGCAATCGAGCCCTTGCTTGATAAACTGGGTGTGGTTTATGACCCGGATCTTAAATATAAGGGTAAAGATGGTGAAGATCTCGGATGCCCTGTTGAATCTTATAATTTAAAATGTTGCTGAAAGTAACCTTTACAATAAAATTAATCTTCACAAAAAGTGTGTCAACTCAAGGAAAGGAACCTGAGTCTCAAAAATGAAAATTGCAATAGCCAGCGGTAAAGGCGGAACAGGAAAGACATTTATCGCCACAAATATTTTCTACTCTCTCCAAAAAAATCATTACGATGCCGTTCTGGTCGATTGTGATGCTGAGGCACCAAATGCTGCCGCATTCTTTGACACAACAGAGTCAGGCAGAGAGGATGTTACTCAGCGGGTACCTGTAATAAATACTCACCTTTGCACCTTCTGCGGTAAATGCCATGAGTACTGTAACTATAACGCAATATTCATGCTGCCTCCAATGAAGATTATAAAGGTTATGGAAGATCTGTGTCACGACTGCGGGGCATGCGGCGTGGCCTGCAAATACGGCGCTGTCGGTTGGAAATCTGTCCCCCTGGGTCAGGTCACAGAATATTCATTGAACGGAATCTCTTGCCTGTATGAAGCACGGATCAACATCGGGGTCATGTCACCTGTAACTGTTATTAAAGCCGCAATAAAAAAAATCAATAAAAGAACAGATATTGCAATCCTTGACTCTCCTCCCGGAACATCCTGCCCGTTTATTCAGACTGTATCTGCGGCAGATTATGTCATACTTGTCACAGAGCCCACCCCCTTCGGCCTCAGCGATCTGAAACAGAGTGTAATGACTCTCAGAACAATTGATAAGCCGTTTGGAGTAATAATAAACCGGGCCGGACTGGGAGATGACACTGTTCACAGATATCTGATGCATGAGGGTATTTCCCTGCTGCTTGAGGTTCCTTTCAGAAAAGAGACAGCAGAATCTTATTCAAGAGGGAAAATAGTATCTGAAACCGATCTCCTTCTTGCTCACCAACTTCTTAAAATAACCGAAACCATAATCGCTGACAATGGAAATAGCAATTATAAGCGGTAAGGGAGGGACCGGAAAATCAAGCATAAGTGCTGCCTTTGCCACACTGGATGGCGAAGTGGTACTGGCTGACTGTGATGTGGATGCCGCTAATCTTTATCTATTGTTCAACCCCTCAAAAGATAAGGAGATAATCTATAAAGGCGGACATAAAGCTGTAATAGACTATAAAAAGTGCACAGGCTGCCATTTATGTACAGACTACTGCAGATTCGATGCAGTATCTCTTAAAGAAAATAAAGTTTCCATATCAGAGATATCCTGCGACGGATGTTTTCTCTGTTCACGCATTTGTCCGGAAAACGCAATTAAAATGGTGGCGAATGACAAGAGCCGTATGTTCTCAGGTTCTTTCCGTAATGGAATGATGGTATATGGGCGCCTCTCACCGGGTGAAGAAAATTCAGGGAAACTCGTGAACATGGTGCGCAATGAAGCTAAAAAGTTATCCGCTGAAAGCGGCCTTGACAGGGTCATACTCGACGGTCCTCCTGGTATTGGCTGCCCGGTTATTTCGACAATAACAGGAGTTGATAAGGTCATTATAGTAACAGAACCTACTATTTCCGGATTACATGATATGAAAAGGACAATTGAAATCGTCAAAAAATTCAACCTGTCAAGTGATATAATTATTAATAAATATAACCTTAACACTGCAATGACCCGGATGATCAGGGGGTGGTGCAGGGAATCCAATATAAAAGTAACCGGAGAACTGCCTTTCGACAATAGAATGGTCAAAGCCATGGTTCAGGGCAGAAGTATAATTGAGTATAATTCAGAACTGGAGATCAGCCGGTTACTGAAAGAAATATGGACGAATATTTTTAAATCTTAATTAATCATGAACGAATTATTTGAAAAATTGCCGATGGAAGGGGTGAAAAACATCATCGTGGTTGCATCCGGCAAAGGTGGAGTAGGGAAATCAACTGTGGCTGCCAACCTGGCCGTTACACTGGCGCGCAATGGCTTTAAAACGGCACTTATAGATGCCGACATATACGGCCCATCAATACCAAGGATGTTCGGGATCGAGGATCTTAAGCCTGATGTCACAGCCATAGGCGATAAAGAGATGATCTTTCCTGTAGAAAAACTGGGCGTAAAAATAATGTCAATAGGCTTTTTCATAGACAGGAGCCAGTCGCTTATATGGAGGGGACCAATGGCTGCAAGTGCCATTACACAGCTATTCGAAAATACACAATGGGGCGACATTGATTACATGATTGTCGATTTTCCCCCGGGGACGGGTGATATTCAGCTTACAACGCTCCAGAAGCTTGATCTGGCAGGTGCAATAATAGTCACAACCCCCCAGGAGATCTCCCTGAATGACGCCAGGAAGGCAGCTTCAATGTTCAACAACCCGGATCTTAAGGTCCCGATCCTCGGAATCATTGAAAATATGTCGTGGTTTTCTCCTGATAAACATCCTGAAGAAAAATATTATATTTTCGGAAAGGGTGGAGGTCATAAAATGGCAAAGGAATTCGATACTTTCCTTCTTGGAGAGATCCCACTTGTAATTGAGGTCGGAGAGGCAGCAGAAAAAGGGCAAAGCGTCTTCAGCCAGAAAAGCAGGATAGTATCGGAATCATTCGAAAAAATCGCCGGTCTGATATGTTCAAGGGTTCTGGCCTGAAAATTATGGGCAAACAGCCTGGACACAATAAATTATTTTATGTGCTGTTATTATTGATTAAACCGATTAATATGACAATTGCATATTTCAAAAGGAAAAGTATTAATGTGATGTTCATATTAATACTTTTTTGCCTCTGTTCAGGCTGTGCTACCCAGCGCAGGCATCACAAGCCCGTTCCGTGCCCGTGTGAAAAAAACAGGTAAGGCCAGGGCTCCTTTCAGAAACTAAAGGTGCTTCCCGTTTTTAGCGGTGTACTTCCAAAGTTTTCATAAAAGAGAGATAAAGCAGGAAGTTCAGTGCAATGTGAAGGATAAATATGATTTAATTTATTTTCCAGCAGGTAGCGTACGGTTTCCTGAGTCTGAATGCCTTTATCTTTCAGGTGAAATCCTCCCAAAATTCCATACAGCTGGCTATTGCCAGTAATTTTTCTTGCATGTTCCAGGGTATTTACAATCCCCGCATGCCCGCATCCTGTAACCACAAATAATCCTTCAGGCATCTCCAGCGCAAGGGCGCTGTCATCAGGCACAAAATCAGGCGTGCCATCCTCAAGAATAAATGGTGTTGCCTGTGATTCAAAATGAGTCAACCTCGGGATCTGACCAAGAAAAACTATCTTTTCCGATATACTGTAAGGCTTTTCTGAGGTTATAAGCTCAAATTTCCCCTCCAGTTCAGCCTTTGTATTTTTCAACCCTATATAGGACCTGTCATTCCTTTCTGTATCGATTTACAAAACAACCGGGATGACAAAGCAGCTTGCCTCCTGAAAGATATGATAATCCGTCACCATGATCAAAATGTCCGTGACTCAGAATAATCATGTCGATATCTGAAATATTAAGTTGCATTGCCTCCGCATTCCTTAGAAACATATCGCTTTGCCCCGTATCAAACAGCAGCCTTTTGCCATCATGTTCAATCAGGCAGGAGAAACCATGCTCAGCAGGAAGATGTGCACCAGGATGATTATCGGCAAGTACTGAAATTTTCATAGTGAATACATATTTGCCAGCTGTCGAAAAATTATTTTACCAAATTAAGGCTAAGCTTGTGATTATGTATTATTATTATCAAAAAATAATAAATACTATTGAAGACAATGATCGGGAAGGCAAGGGTTGCGGAGTTGAAATCGTGGTACACGGGCTATGTGCGTTCATTCAAAACATCAGACAGGGACTTGCAGCAAAACATAAACCTGAAAGTAAGCCATACAAAAAGGGTATGCACCCAAATAACAAAAATAAGCAGAATGCTTGGATTAAGTGATGATGAATCAGCTCTTGCCGAAATAATTGCCCTGCTCCACGATATTGGCCGCTTTGAACAGATATCCCGGTATAAAACCTATAATGACAGTATATCAGAGGACCATGCTGAGCTTGGCATCAGGATCTTGCTGGAACATGACATACTTGGCCGGTTTGAAAATTCAATCCGGGATCTGATACTCTGCTCCATAAAAAATCACAATAAAAAATCACTCCCTGATGACGAGAGTGAAAGATGCCTGTTCTTTACAAAGCTTTTACGCGATGCCGACAAACTGGATATCCTGAAAGTGGTTACCGGCTACTACCTCGGAAAAAACCGCAGGGAGAATGGAATGGTAGTTCTAAATTTACCAGATACACCTGGAATATCCACTGAAGTATATAATGCATTAAAAAATAAAGAAACTGTGGATATCAGGCTGGTCAGGAACCTGAATGATTTCAAGCTGCTCCAGGCAGGATGGATTTTCGATATAAACTTCAAACCCACCCTGGCCATAATACGGGAAAACCGTTACCTTGAAATGATCCGTGAAGTTCTGCCTGCTTCCGGTGAGATCGACGATATTTTCGCCGTTATAAATTCCCGCTAGCCTCAGCAGGCCTTAGCGCGAGAAGAGTATTATGCTGCAACTTCCTGTCTTTTATTATCAGCGGTGTAACAGGCGCCCTGGATTTCGAATTGAAGATCATATCGTGCCCAAGGCAAAGGCCAACCATTATATTAAGTTCAGTCCCCTTTTCTTCCAGGTATTTTGCCTGTCCGGCAGGATTGCATGAAATACCTTTATACCCTGGAACCAGGTCGTTAAAAGGAACCCGGCCATACTTGCAGTTCACCTTCTCAACTGAAAATCCGGCTTTTACAAGAATCTCCTCCAGCTTTTCCGATTCCTGATTGAAAACTGTACAGTTTGCAATGCCTATCTTATTGATCCTGACTTCCCTGGAATATTCTATTATCTCGTGTATCCTGTCAAGATGCGGATCAAGGCTGTCCTCAGCCACCTTCAGGATCTTCCTGTCCTCCTGGTCATAGAGGACCTTAAAATCCATTGCCTCCGACATATCAAAAGATTTCCCTGATTCAATAACCTGGTTTTTTTCAGTCATTTTTTGTACTCTCGTGCAGATCTGAAAAAGTCTCTTTTACCCTTTTCTGCTTTACCGGGTAATGAACCAACGCCGCAAAAGTATAATTAATAAGGCAGCTTTCGTGAACGGGACTGATTAATTGGTTCCGTATAAAAGATGATCTTGCTTAACCTTTTAATTGATTCATATCAGTATCACCCTTTTGAGCTGATCATCACAAGGGAGTCCCTGTTCCTGATCTCAATTTTTCTTGCCGTTGATCTTAATGATCCCGTCATTGTCGAACTCTGTCAGAACCCGGCTTATGCTCTCCCTGCTCGAATCGACAAGGTTACCCAGATCTTCCTGGGTTAATGGCAGGGTAAAAAGATCTGAATTGAATATCTTATTGGAGAATTCCAGAAGAACATCCGCAATCTTGCCTCTTATCTGCTTCTGAGTACGGTTGGCACAGCGGTTAAAAACCTCAAGCTCATTCCTGCACAGTTCAATCATTACCTCAAAGGAAAAATCGGGATTTGCTTTAAGGAGGTATCTGAAAGCATTTATATCTATGAAACAGACTTCGGAAGCTTCAATTACTGTAACGGAGTACTGATTTATCTTGTCACCGAAAGTGGTAGGCAATCCAAGATAGGAAGGAGCTTTCACAATCCTTACTATCTGCTCATGATACGGCCCTGTAATATGGACTTTGGCTAAACCGCTCCTCAGATACGCAACATTGGTCGAAAAGGTACCTTGTCGTATAAGTGAATCGCCTTTGCGAAAAGTTACCAGTGCACAGTTTTTCGATAGTTTTTCGATCTGTTCATCACTTAGTTTTGAGGCAGCCTTCGATTTAATAGCACATACATTGCATTCACTTTTCATTCGGCAAAGTTAATAAAATGTGACATAGATCACAATTTTATTTAAGGAGTCTCACATGGAACATTAAGGAAGGCATTAGCAGATAAGATACCTTTGTGAAATAATTAACAATAAAAATTTTAAGTTATGGAAGAGAAAAAAATGTGTCTTGGTTTATATTCAGGCAGTGTTGATAAGCTTACTGCTGCCGGGATAATACTCAGCGGCGCTGTCGCTATGGATATGAAGGTAGATATCTATGTATTGCTCCAGGGAGCACGCGCATTCAGAAAGGATATCGGGGATAATCCCGATAAACTTAATATGGCTGAGAATGCAGCAATGAAGGAAGAATTCCTGCAGTCGCTCAAGAACCTCAAGGTAAAAACATGGCTTGAATTCTTCAGGGAAGCCAAAGAAATTGCCGAAGTTAAAATCCATGTCTGCGGCCTTGCCGGAAAGATCTGGGGAGCCGAAAAGCTTGATGACTTTGTTGACATTGCTGATGACATCTGCGGAATAGGCGCATATATAACGGCAACACAGGAAGCTGATGTCAATCTATTTATTTAGGTAACGGATCAATAATGCCGGAAACTTTAGAAAAAGAAGAGGATATAAGCTTACAGTTAAGCACATTCCGTAAACAGATTAATGCCTTGCAGGGAAAGATCAGCCTGCTTGAAAATTCAAGAAAAGATCAATTATCGATAGCCATTGTATCAGGAGATATGGATAAAATTCTGGCGGCAATGGTTATTTCACTGGCAGCTGCTGCCATGGATACGAGGGTAAAACTTTTTTTCTCATTCTGGTCGCTTTCAGCGCTCAGAGACAGAAATAAGAGAGCAATCGGAAAAAACTTTATTTCTAAAATGTTTGGGATAATGCTGCCGCATGGCAAAGGCAAACTGAAGCTGTCAAAAATGAATATGGGAGGCATGGGCCCCATAATGATTAAATCTCTTATGAAAAAGCAGGGGGTCATGTCTCTTAAGCAGATGTTCGAACAGGCTGCAGAATCAGGTATTGAAATTACGGTTTGTGAAATGTCGATGAACCTCATGGGTTTTAAGAAAGAAGAGATGATCGATTACCCGTTTTTAAGGTATGCAGGGGCAGCAACATTTGTTGCTGATGCCGGTGAAAGCAGCATCCAATTGTTTATTTAGATTTTTTCAAACTAACATTTAAATTTTAAAAAATGACACAAGAAGAATTAGTAAGCCTGCAGGTCACAAAAGCAGTCGATGCAAGAGGTACAGCATGTCCGGGTCCGTTGCTTGAAGCTAAAAAAGCAATTGGAACAATTAAGCCGGGCGATATAATGGAAGTTTTGTCTGCCGATGAAGGGACCAAAGTCGACATACCGAAATGGTGTGCAAAACAGGGACATGAATATCTTGGGACAATAGAGGTCAGTGGCTATTTCAGAATTTTTATGAAGAAACATTGAGTTCAAATATGGCTGATATCGGCAAAAAAACCGCCAGGATCCTTGTATTCTCCACTGAAAAGATTTCAGATCCTGCCATCGATATGGCAGGGTTGCTTAAATTGCATTACCCTCCAACGGTCTATACAATTTCAATCCCCTGTTCCAGCGGTGTAAAGACAAAATGGATCTTGCATGCTTTTGAAAAAGGATTTGACGGGGTCTTTATTGCTGCGGATGGAAGTGATTGTCCTTATGGCGAATCGTGCACTGAAAAAACCGGAAAGATCGTAAGCCGGGCCCAGGAGCAGATGAAAAAACGTGATATTGAACCGGCCCGTCTGCGTATGGCGGCAATCTGCTCTGTATGCAGTGAGTCCTTTGTAAAACAGATGAAGAGCTTTAATGAATATTTACTTAAAAATTCAAATAATTGAAAATGCCGGGTAAAATAATGAATGCTTCCTATGATGCTCTTGTTATTGGTGGCGGAATTGCAGGCGGAGAAGCAGCATTAAATTTAGCCAATAACGGTTTTAAGGTATTAATTGTGGAGAAAGATCTTTCCATTGGCGGAAAGATGATTTTACTCAGCAAGGTATTCCCTACCCTGGACTGTTCTGCATGCATTACAACACCAAAGGTATCAGAGATCTCGAGACACCCTGGCATAACAATATTCACAGGAAGTGATGTAAAATCTGTCAGCAGGAAATCTGAAAGAAGCTTCGAAGCAGCAGTGATTAAGAGACCAAGGTATGTGGTTGTCGATGACTGCACCGGATGCCAGCTATGCGAACAGGCATGCCCTGTCCTTGTAAATGACCAGTTCCAGTATAACCTTGTCGGACGAAAGGCAGCATATATCCCTTTCAGCATTGCAAGCCCCAGGGTTGCAGCTATAGATATTGAAAGCTGCACCTTGTGCGGAGCCTGCGAAAAAGTCTGTCCGGCAAAATGCATAGATTTCACACAGGAGGAAGAAGAATATCGAATTGATGTCAGGACTGTAATAATTGCCACAGGATTTAATCTCTTTGATCCTTTGAAAATACCGAGATATGGCTACGGCACTTATAAAAACATTATTACATCAATGCAAATGGAGAGGCAACTTGCCCCTACCCGGCCATTCAATACAATTCTAAGACCAGGAGACGGTAAAGTTCCCGACAGAATTGCATATGTTCTGTGCACAGGATCAAGAGATGCAACCGCAGGTAATCCAATCTGCTCACAGATATGCTGCATGTATTCAATCAAACAGGCTCAGCTGCTCATGGGAGCCCTGCCTATGGCCGATGTTACAATCTATTATATAAACATCCGGTCATTCGGTAAAGGGTTTGAAGAATTTTATGACCAGGCAAAAGGAATGGGAGTAACCTTTGTTAAAGGTAAAATCGGCAAGATCACTGAAAATACGAATGGAAACCTTAATGTGCGTTACGAAGATATTAATGAAAATGTCGTCAGGGAGTCTGAACATGATCTTGTAGTTCTTTCGGTTGGAGTACTTCCAAATACCGACAGCCAGGCTCTTTTCCCTGCCGGAGAGCTGAAACTCGATCCTTTCAGTTTTGTTGACCAGTCCGATCCTCTGTCAAGCCCTTCAAAAACAAGCATTGAAGGAATTTTTGTCGCAGGCACAGCTACCGGTCCTATGGATATTCCTGACTCAATCCTATCGGCAGGAGCTTCATCCGCAGAAGCGATAAGTTATCTAAACCGTAAATTATGAACAAAAAAATAGGTGTATATATATGTCATTGTGGCGGCAATATCTCCGACTATGTTGATGTTGAGAAGGTAAAGAAATCAATTGAGGCTGAAGAGGGCGTTTTTCTTGCAAAGACCACCATGTTTGCATGCGGAGATGCCAATCAGAAGGAGATGGTTGATGATATAAGGAAAAATGAACTTGACGGGGTGGTGGTTGCCTCATGCTCTCCGAAATTACACCTGTTAACTTTCAGGGCAGTGACAGAAAGAGCGGGTCTGAACAAATACAACTATGTCCATGCAAATATCAGGGAACAGGCTTCCTGGGCCCATTCCGATGATAAAGCCGGAGCAACTGAAACAGCAATCCGTTTGGTAAAAGCCTCCATTGCCAAAGTACGGCTGGCCGAACCTCTTTATCCATTTATAATCAATTCCAAAAAAGCCGTTGCCGTTATAGGAGGTGGAATAGCAGGCCTGAGAGCAGCAATTGAATTAGCCGACATGGGATGTCCGGTAACCCTGATTGAAAGAGAACATTTTATAGGCGGAAGGGTCGCTCAATGGGATGTCCTCTTTACCACAAATGAAACAGGCAAGGAAGTGGTGACCAAACTCTATAATGAAGTTATCAGACATAATAACATCAGGTTACTCACAGGTGCCGAAGTAATTTCCAATACAGGCAGTATTGGCGATTTCAGGATGAGAATTAAGGTGACACCCCGATATATAAAAGAAAAATGCAATGAAGGTCATCTGTTAAAAGCTATTGCGGTCTGCCCTGTCGATGTGCCTGATGAATTTAACTTCAATATTACCAGCAGGAAGGCAATTTATCATAATTTCCCGAGTGAATATCCACAGACTCCCGTTATCGATATAAAAAACTGTACCCGTTGCGGCGAATGTGAAAAGATCTGCCCGAGTGTTGATTTTTCACAAAAAGAAGAGATAATTGAAATTAATGTCGGCTCCATATTAATGGCTACCGGATCCGATTCCTATACTCCTGCTGATGGTGAATTCGGATATAATCAATTTGAAAATGTAGTAACCCTTCCTCAATTCAAGCGCATAATTGATCTGAGTGACAAAAAACTGGTATTCAGAGGGAAAGAAATTAAGAATATTGCGTACATCTACTGCGTCGGAAGCCGCCAGATTGATGGGGAAAATAAATATTGCTCGCGGTTTTGCTGCACATCAGTTATTTACGCAGCGATGCAGACCAGGAAAAAATTCAGGGAAATAAACAATTACCATTTTAACCGTGGGATAAGAACTTATGGCAAGCAGGAGGTATTATATGCAGAATCCCTCAGGGGAGGCGATATTTACCTTCAATCATATGAAGATGCCCCCCCTGTCGTTGAACGACACAATGATAAAATAACTGTCAGGATAAATGATATTCTGACTTCTAAAAAAGAAATATCAGTTGAAGCTGATCTGGTTGTACTCGTAACAGGAATGGTACCGAGGGCAGATAACTCTGTGGCTTCCCTGTTTAAGCTTCCCAAAGGACGCGACAAGTTCTTCAATGAGATCCATATGAAGTTGCGCCCGGTGGAAACGGTAATTGACGGGATAACTATCTGCGGTGCATGCCAGGGTCCTAAAAATATAATGGAATCAACTAACTCAGCACTCTCTGCGGCTATAAAATCCTTTTCATATGTAAGCAAGGGGGAACTGGAGCTCGAACCCATCATTGCAAAAATAGATAAGGATCCATGTACCTGGTGCGGAGCCTGTGCGGAAGCCTGTCCTTTCGATGCCATAAAAATGGTAAAAGATGAGAAAAAGGATGTTGCAGCGATAAATAATTCCGTATGCAAGGGTTGCGGAATGTGCCTGCCGGTTTGCCCTGTCAATGCCATAAATTTAATTGCATATTCAGACATTGAGATTGAAAGTATTATAGATGCACTGGCGGGATGAGACTCCCTTTCTACACAATTATAAGCAAACAATGAATCAATGGAGATATATGAACTTAAATAAAACCCATTAACCACAGAGTCTTTCGAGTTAGAAGAAGTTTCACGGAGTGCTTAAGTTAAAGAATTATGAAGCAGTGCTACTCCGTGGCAAACTCAGTTCAGCTCCGTGGTTAAGTGATTATTATAAATAAAATTTCATGAAGTGTAGCCTTTAGGAAGGAAGGGGGGCAAAAAGGACAGAGGTAAAAGAATATTTTAGAAAACCTGTATATAATGGAAATCGAAAAAGGAAAAACATATAAATATCTGAGAGAGAAGAGGGAAGTATCCCAGGCAGCAAAGGATAACCTGAAACAATTCATAAAGATTAAAAAATCAATACTGGAAGCACTTCAGGAAAGCGATTTAACAATTGAACAATTGACCCATAAACTCAATATGCCGGCAGATGAGGTTGTATATTACCTTATGTCACTTGTAAAATACGGCTATGTGCAAACCGGAGCAGTTGATGATATGGATGCTTATTTTTCTTACAAACTAAAAAAATAATGGCCACGATTAATCCTGAATTCGGAAAAGAATTAAAAAAATACGGGGCATTCGATTTTAACGCATGCTATAACTGTGGAAACTGTACTGCCGTCTGCTCATTGTCAACTGAAGAAGATTCCTTCCCGAGAGAAATGGTAAGGTTCAGCGTGCTGGGACTGGAAGATGATATCAGGTCTTCGCTTAAGCCATGGTTATGCTATTATTGCGGCGAATGCAGCACGCATTGCCCTCAGGAAGCAAATCCGGGCGAACTGATGATGTCGCTGAGAAGATGGCTCACAACAGAATATGACTGGACCAAACTATCGGGATTACTATACAAGTCACTGCCCCTGACCATAATAGGATTTATAATTGCAGCTATAGGTGTCCTAGTATTCAGTGCATTGGAAAATTTCAATCTCCAGGCAGTAATGCATATCGGTCATGTATTTGAAATAATCGCCATTGCCGCGGTTTTTGGATTTATCCTGCTCCCTAATATTATCAAAATGTGGTGGCTGATTATCCTGAAACCTAAAATTAAGGTCCCATCAATGAAGTATCTTACCGGATTCGGCGACTTAATTGTGCATATGTTTACCCAGAAAAGAGCTCTGGGTTGTGATGATAACCAGTTAAGATGGTTTGAACATTTTATTATCGTAATAGGATATCTTGGACTATTGTTTACAACCGTTTTCCTGGACTGGTTTTCAAATGAAAGCCTGTTCGTTATAGTACTTGGATATGCAATGAGCATAATAATATTTATCGTTACAATTGATTTCATCTCGGACCGTATTAAAAAGCATAAAGAGATGAGCAAATTCTCGCAACCCTCCGACTGGATGTTTGTTGTCTGGTTGTTTCTGATGGGACTGACTGCATTTATTGTTCGCCTGTTCATCGATACCGGTCTGATCGAAAAAAATATATGGTTATACCTCCTGCATCTGACAATCCTTGTTCAATGGGCATTAATAATAGTCCCTTTTGGCAAATGGACTCATTTTCTCTATCGTTCGTTTGCGATGTATTTTGAGAAAATTAAGAATTAATTTCCTCTTTATCAGTTGACTTCAATTGAAACTTTTCGTACCTTTTTTCCAGTTAAATACTTATTATCCTTATCTAAATTCTAAATCATATTATCATGGGACAAAAGGGAAGATCAATTGTTAAAATGGATGTTGATGAATTAATCAACATGTTAAACAAAGCGCTCTCTGATGAGTGGCTTGCATATTACCAGTACTGGGTTGGGGCAAAAGTGGTAAAAGGACCTATGAAGGATGCTGTCATTGCTGAGCTTACCCTTCATGCTACCGAGGAACTGGGCCATGCTGAACTGATTGCAACCAGGATAATCCAGCTGGGAGGAATTCCGGTGTTATCGCCTGAGGAATGGTTTAAAATAACCGGTTGCGGATATGATGCCCCCACTGATCATTATGTGGAAAAAATTCTTGATCAGAATATAAAAGGGGAACAGTGCGCCATAAATTATTATAGCGGATTGCTTGATATTACAAGGGAGGGTGACCCCGTTACCTACAATATCATCCTGACAATCCTGTCACAGGAGGTTGAACATGAAGAAGATCTGTCCTCATTAAAGGAAGACCTGGAATTGATGCTTGTAAACAGAAGGTAAAAAAGGCAGGGATCAGGGCGCAGGGCGCAGGGCGCAGGGCGCAGGGCACAGGGCGCAGGGCGCAGGGCACAGGGCGCAGGGCACAGGGCGCAGGGAAAATAGCCTAAGTATAAAAAAGGTCAACGTTATTTAGGCATTGACTACTGACTACCCAGCAACCAGCACCCGGCAACAATAATTTAATAACTACAACTTAATATTTAAACAAATGGAAGACAATCAATTAACACCGATGCCTCGTATTGGCAACAAAGCACCCGAATTCAAAGCAGCAACCACCCAGGGTCCCATCAATTTTCCAGGCGATTATGCAGGAAACTGGGTGATCCTGTTCAGCCATCCTGCAGACTTTACGCCTGTTTGCACCTCCGAATTCATGACCTTTGCCACTCTTGAGAAAGATTTTGAGAAAGCAGGCTGCAAGCTGGTAGGCCTCTCAGTGGATGGCCTCTATAGCCATATCGCCTGGCTTCGCACAATTAAGGAGAAAATTGAATACAAGGGGATGAAGAATGTCGAGGTCAATTTCCCGCTGATTGAGGATATCACAATGGAGGTCGCAAAAAAATATGGCATGATCCAGCCCGGTGAAAGCTCTACAAAAGCTGTAAGAGCTGTCTTTTTCATCGACCCCAAAGGAACTATCAGGGCAATAATCTATTATCCCCTGAGCATGGGCAGGAACTTTGAGGAACTTTACAGGGCACTCATTGCGATGAAAACCGCAGATGCATTTTCAGTTGCCACCCCGGCCGACTGGCAGCCGGGAGATGATGTCATTATTCCCACGGCAGGATCATGCGGAGTTGCAAAGGAACGGATGGAAAACAAAGCCGAACATGAAGTGCTATGACTGGTTCTTCTGTACCAAAAAACTTGACAAAGAGACTGTACTTAAAGAAGTCCTCAAAAAGTAAAAAGTATCTGGATGTGTCAAAAGTCTGGCTTACCTCAGAGAACATTAAGTCTGCAGGCAAAGACAAAACATTCATATTAATCCCGGGACGGCACCGGCATCCTGTAAATTCAAACCTGTACCATCTGAAGGTATAATTTATAGAACCGTGTTGACTGGCCACGCCATGGCGTGGCCCCCACGAAATACACGACATTGTAGGAGTCAATGCCATGGCAATGACCTACTTACATCCCCTCACTTGGTCCCGTCCCGTCGCGATTACTCCGGATTGCAATCGGTACGGCGACCTTGCGACCATCGCGGTTAATGGATTTTAACTCTTGAGACACCCTTCTTTTTTATTTCCGGTTAATGTGAAGATTTGCATGGTTTTATTTGCATTATGAACATACGTTCATTATCTTTGGATAAAACCTTATCTTATGAAAGCTACTCTCTATATTAAAGTATTGCTGGTGCTGCCGCTCCTCCTGTTCGTTGATTACCTGCTGATGGCTCTTATAGGTTGCACCTCCTGCCTCTTTGGTCCCGGGGATGGGTTTTATTGCGGTTCTTTTTGCCTGGCAGGGAAAATTATCCTAGCTTTGTCTGCACTCTTTTTCGGATATCTTATATATCCTGATATAATGAGTGTATTTAAAGCTGCAGGAAATGGCTCGTCCGCAAAAAGCAAGAAAGATCAATAATCCCCCCGGAATGAAGGGCTTTAAGCCATTTGGTCTGCCCTACTGCAAACTTGAAGCTGTCAAGCTTAAATTCGAGGAATTTGAGAGTATCAGACTTGTGAATTACGCGCTGCTTCCCCAGGAAGAAGCCGCTAAACAAATGAATGTCTCACGCCCTACCTTTACCCGGATCTATAACAGGGCACTGAAAATGATTGCCAAATCGTTTGTGGAGGGCAAAGCAATCGAGATAGAGGGAGGAAATTATGAGCTTGAAAAAGACTGGTACAGATGCAAGAAATGCTACAAGCTTATCCAGGGGCTCGAAAATCATTCCAAATGTGAAAACTGCACGGCATTCGGAGAAAACGAACTTGTCAAACTAAATTAATCCCTGTTCTGGCTTTGTATTTCAGATTGCCATGTAAAGTGAAAGGCCCATTATTGCAAGCAGGAATACCCGTTTTTCTTCAAGGAAATTAAAGACTCTTTTCATTTTCATTTTCAGTTATGTAAGCTACATGCCTGGTAAGCGGGGAAATTTTCCGGTTTTTGTCAGCTTTGAATAAGTGCCCCACCCCTTCTTTATCCAGTGCCCGAGAACCGGCATTGGCAATATAAATGATCTTTTTTTGTCACGGTATACAAATGCAGCACCGTTACCTGTATCCATGACACAGATAATATTCAGGGAATCCCGATAGCCTCTGCGCAGCTCCTTTCTCTTTTCCGACTGGATGATATTATAAGCGGCATTACGTCCCATCAGCTCTGCAATATGACCCTGCTTTGCCGCCCAGTCGGGCCCGTCAAGGTCTGCAATGTCTCCAATTGCATATACATCGGGCAATCCTGTCACCATGCAGTTATTGTCGATTTTGATGAATCCCCCGTCAGAGAGCGGAAGGTCACTTTTCTGCAGAACACTATGACCTGATGATGCCGGAATGAAAAGGATCAGATCTGCATTCAGCTCCGATCCGTCTTCAAACACTACAGCGTTCTTTTCGAACAATTTGATTTTCTTGCCATAACGTTTCTCAATTTTGTACTTTCCGAACATCCGGTTTATCATGGCAAGCGAATTCCTGCCCATTTTTGCACCCGGCTGTTCCATCGGCGCAAAGAAGGCAAGATTAAAATTTTGACGGATTTTTTTCTCCTCAAGCATATTATGAATGTTGAACAGCAGCTCAAATGCCGGACCTCCGCGAACTGCAGACATATCCTTCGGGTTCCCGCCGAAGCCTACAGCTATCTTTCCCCTCCCGAGGGCAACCAGATTGTCGATTTCTTTCCGTATAGACAGGGAAACTTCAGGTTTACCGCAAACGGAAAATGTGTTCTCAATGCCGATGTGTTTCATCTTGCCGGCACCAATTGCTACAATGAGAAAATCATAGGTCAGGGTTTGAGTCGAACATATTACAGTATGGTCAGCCGTTCGTATCTCCTCTGCCCTGTCGATTATCACCTCAAAAGGATATTTCTTCCTGATATCAGACAATGGCACCTTTGCATCATCAAATTCAGTCCGCCGCACAGGTATCCAGATGGAGATCGGATAGATATAGAGAAAATCCCGGTCCGAAACCAGTGTAACTTTGAACCTTCTGCTTTTTTGCAGTTCGATGGCAGCCTGTATACCTGCAAAGCCACCACCTAAAATCAGTACTTTTTTCAATCCGGGAATCCCTCTGTATAATGCATTATCAGTTAAACCTCAACGTCACTAAATTGCCTCTGTCTCAACAACCCTGGCAAAAATTTCCGAGTAAGGCAATATGATGTATTTCTTCCCGTCGAAATCCATTTCCGTTCCGGAAAAAGGCTTGTAAAGAACCAGATCGCCGGGTTTCACCTCAGCGTTATCGATGGCACTCATCCAGACTATAGTTGCAGCATTTGATTTTTCCTTAGCTACGTCCGGTATAATAATTCCCGAGGAGGTCTTCTGTTCGCTCCTTGAATCTGTGACATCCAGTATAACCTGCTGATTTATGGGTTGTAATTCTTTCATGATTTTTAATTTGAAGATTATGATTTTTATTAATTGTCAAATTCCCAGTAATTCCTGTAATCTTGGCTGGTTGAAGCCTACTACTATCTGTCCGTTTATCTCGGTCTGCGGAACGCCCTGCTGACCACTACGCTTTACGAGCTCCTGCGCAGCATGCTCATCGCGTGAAACATCAATATCGGTGTACCGTATGTTGTTCTTCTGCAGCCAGGCCTTTAAAGTGTTGCACCACGAGCACGCAGGGGTGGAATAAACTGTTACCCTTCTGGCTGGCTTTCCCTCGCCTGCCCTGTCCGGCTGGAAGATCGTATTTTCAGTCAATGCCCTGTAAAAACTGCTCTCCTGACAGCCTTTTATAATATTTACAAGATTGTAA
This sequence comes from uncultured Bacteroidales bacterium, assembly GCA_963756885.1. Taxonomy (GTDB): domain Bacteria; phylum Bacteroidota; class Bacteroidia; order Bacteroidales; family VadinHA17; genus LD21. Next base: position 400,579 of record CAVWPG010000011.1, on the reverse strand, counting down.
TTCGAGAATACAAGAAGGGAAGGTGCACTGCTGATGCCGTAATTGGAGTGGATATCCTTCACCTCAGCAACATCGGCCGTGAATATATTTCTACCTGCCTTTCCGTTAAGGGCGTCCTTAAGGTTCCTGTAAGCACAAAGGCTCTGCTCACTGCCTGACTTGTAAATCAGCAGATAAGTCTTTTCATTTCCCGATAATCTGGCCTGGAACTCTTTATAGGAAATTACTTTTTCCATTTTCTATCTGGTCTTGTTTATCTGATCAAGTAAATAATCTTTTGACTTAACCCCCACGAACCTGTTTATTTCCTTTCCGTTCCTGAAGAGAAGCATTGTTGGTATTCCCTTTATCCCATACTGAGTGGCGAGCGATTGAAACTGTTCCACGTTTACCTTGCAAACCTGCACTCCCGGACTAACTTCCTCGGCAAGTTCGTTCAGCACGGGAGCCATCATTTTGCAGGGGACGCACCACGATGCCCAGAAATCTACCAGCGAAATGTTGTTCTTAAGCTGGAACTGGAAATTTTTATCTGTAAGGTCTTTAATTTTGTCGCTTTTTTCAGTTTCAGGAATATTTTTCATCTTCCTGTAGGTAAGGAATATATAACCGATAAGGGCTATAGCGATCACTCCTGAAATAATAAGTGTTGAATGCATATCAGATTTTAATTAAATTTATTTTGCCCGCAGTGAGCCCTGCCTGTCCTGCCCCGATAATAATTGCATCGCAATGGTTATCCCCGGTCATAGGTTCAGGCATTTACCTTTGCAGAAAATTCCTTGTCAAGTATGGCCTGTACCTGCTCTCTTGTCTGAATGCTTGAGGTAGCATTTACAACTTTCCCATTCCTGTAATATATAGTAAACGGAATTCCCGTAAAACCCCTTACCTCAGGAAGGTTGCGGATTACCTGCGAGGCAGGATTGTCGAATTCCATATCGTAAAATTTTACGTGCGTGTATTCTTCCTCCAGTTCCTCTGCTATGCCATAAACAGGGATACACATTGGCCCCATCCGGCCGCATATAACCATAACGTTTTCATTTTCGCTGATTATCCTTGCGTGATCAGGAGCTGTTTCGATATGTTTTAAATTAGTGTACAACATGATAATTAATATTAAAAATCAATGATACAAAAATAAACCATGCGGCAACGGCAATAAGCAATATCCGCGCCGGAGACGACAATAAGCGGATTGAATGATGACAACTTATTTATTGATTTAGATTAACTTTGCAGGCCAGGATGAATACTTAATTATGAAAACAATACTCGACACTGACAAAGATTTTATATGTGATATCCAGGCACCCTGCTTCCAGAACCTTCTGCCGGAAGAGGCTGACCTTGTCAGGGCAGGAAAGACTCAGGTGCTGTTCAGAAAGGGAGATAACCTTACAAAGCAGAGCGCTTTTGCAACCTATGTCCTGTTTATTGTTGATGGCCTTGCAAAACAATATCTTGAGGGAGACGGTATAAGGAACTATAACCTGAAGATTATAAAACCCGGTGAATTTCTCGGACTATCTGCAGTATTTTCGGGGAATACCTTTAACTATTCATCTGTAGCCATCACTGAATGCCGTGTATTTCTTATAGAAAAAGATACAATAGCAAAGGTGATAAAGCAAAACGGAATGTTCGGATTCAATATGATAAGAAGATTCTGCGAACAGAATACAAGCCTTTTCGGCACTGTCGGAAACCTGATATATAAACAGATGAATGGGAGGCTGGCAGAGACATTACTGTATATCGACGGTCTGCGCAACGAACATCACGATATCTTCCGGCTTCTTTCAAGAAAAGATCTGGCCGAATTTGCAGGAATATCCACCGAAAGTACGGTTAAGCTTCTGAAAACATTTGAGAAAGAAGGTCTCCTTGCGCTGAAGGATAAAGATATTGAGCTTCTTAATACTGACCTCCTTTCGGAGATAAGCAGAAGAGGCTGATGAGTATTGCATTAAGCCAGCCATGATTCGCGTGACCACGAGTCTCTGCCAGGTGTAGTACGGTGTTTGCGATGTCCCCTGATTCTATCGGTCCAGACTCCTGATGCGAAAAATCCTGACACTTTTCAGGCCTGCTTTACAAGCTGCACGTCGCACTCCAGATAAACTATATCGCTCAGCAATAAGCCTCCGGCTTCAAGTGCGGCGTTCCAGTTCAGCCCCCAGTCTCTCCTGTTAACTTTTCCGTGCAGTGTATAACCTGCTTTCTCATTTCCCCACTGATCCTTCATTACACCTGCAAATTCAACCTTTAGCCGTACGGGAACGGGAATATCCTTGATAGTCAGGTCTCCCGACAAAAAATATGTATTCTTGCCTTCTGTCTTCTCAGCCTTATTCCCTGAGAAACTTATCCTTCCATATTTCTCAACATCGAAAAAATCGGCAGCCCTGAGATGTTCGTCACGATCGGGAGCACCTGTATCGACCGAGGCGGGATTCAATGTGAATTCAATGTTCCTGGTCATAAAGTCTTCACCGTTCGTTATTACACTTGCGCTGAAATCCCTGAATATCCCCTTTACGTTGGTTATCATCAGGTGCTTTACCTTAAACGAGATTTCGCTGTGCGCCGGATCAATCGCCCATTTTGTTTTAACAGGATTACCCATTGTATTTTATTTTAAATTCCCTTCATGAATTGCAAAGGTAGCAAAGCCAATCGAGAATTTAAATGTAAAAATATGGGTATCAGATAAAATCTGTCCGGATCCCACAAGTCCTCCAAGCTGAAATGTGCCTAATTCCCCCTTGTAAGGTATTTTGTAACCAGCTGGGCCTGGCCAGCGGTCAGGTTGGTCCTCGGAGTCATGTTGCCCAGAATGCTTCTCCACTGGGATGGCGTATTGCTGTCAGGATTATAAAGACCATGACATGCATTACAGTTGTCGATATATAATGCCCTGCCCTGCTGCAGCTCCTGTAAGGTCGCATTGGCGGTGACATCAGAGGTCGTGGGTACATACAATGTGCTTGTATCCCCACCGCCTGTCTTACTGCACGATGCTGCCAGAACCAGCGCCGGGAACATAATAACCGCTATAAACCTGAAATTCCTTTTTTGCATAATTATAAAGATATTTGGATATTAATACTATTAACTCTTATATACCAATAAACAACTTTACAGCAATAATATTGTTACGCGGATGTAAAATTTTCAGAAAGGAAGTACTGTCCGATACCTGCTTAAGTTTTTAACCGGATAACGGAGTCATCTGAAACTGGGAGTCCGGACCGGAAGTCCTTATCAATTTTCATCAAACACATTTGAATTGATTGTGTGCTTTGCCTGTTCAGCATACTTTTCAGATTCCTTTGTCAGGCCCATTGTCTTCAGCATGTCGCTCAGCTCAAGGCAATCTTCAGAAAAGAAAAAGGGCTGCTGCCTTTCGAGACTGTTGAAAAGTGATCTGGCCCTGACAATATCGCCGCTCTTCAGCGCACGTTTTATATGTGCCAGTTCGACATAGTCATACTTCATATTAAAAGTATAACCGGCCTCCCGGTTGATAAACTCGGGATAGTTGATAACCCTGTAAGGAACCCTTGCCTTCTCTACAAGCACGGGAATGCCGTCATTCCCTTTTTCGTCTATATGGGTAAGGAACATATCGGTATAGAGACTCATTCCCTTGGAGGCAAAAACGATCCACTTGCTGTCGGGTGCCCAGGCATGCCACGAGTTCATTGAGTATAGGTTGCTGTTGAGCATCCTGGCTTTGCCGCCACCTGCAGGTATTATGAATAACCGGCTGTCAGGCATTAGCAGCATAAAGTTCTCTGCCTGGCAAAAAACAATCCATTTGCCATCAGGCGAAACGGCAGGAAAGTAATTGCTCTTCCCGTTGCCTGAAGCCCCCTGTATGGGCTGGGCTGTCCCGCCATTCCCTTCATTGAAAGGAATTGTGCAAAGGTCGTACTTGAATGACCTTTCCCTTTTTACAAATTGTTCTATAATCTTCTCGTCCTGGACATTTATTTCATACAGGTTGCTGTCCCGGGGCAAAGCCCTCGCCCTGGCAAAAATAATATTCTTCCCGTCAGGGGTCCAGACTGCATTGCTCTGTACATATTCCTCAAGGTCGGCACCAGGCAGTTCCCTGAGTATCCCGGTTTTCCGGTCATAAACAGCAAGATGGCCATTTACAGGGAAGAAGAGCTGTGAGAAAATTATATTTTCCACCGGATTCACTGGAAAATTCTTCATCAGCACACGATCCTTGACAGTAGTCACAACATACCGGCCGTCGGGCGAGAGCTTTGAAAACAGACCGAATGTCCTCCTCTTCTCAATTTTTGACCACGACATATAATTCTCAGGGCTAAATAAAATCGTATCCTGAACCGGAGAAATGAAATATCCCCCCTTATCCCTGAGACCTGCATCCAGATCCAGGCCAATAGTGTTGCCGTCAGCACTGAATGAATGGCAGTTGCCGCAGACAGGAAAACCCCTCATCGCAATATGAGGCCTACCGCTGCTTCCTATATTTATCAGCATGAAGTTCATTGAGTCGAGCCTCTTTTCGGCAAGGATGAAGGGGACGGGCATCTGCCTGTACAGAATGGGGGCACCAACCGAATCGCGGCTTATGCTGAATAATATTTTTTTTGCCGGGCCGGAGGCGCCATGCTTTTTCAATCTGAAGCTGATTTTGCCAAAGTCAGACAGTGATTTGAGACTGTCCCACTGTGATTCACCCGGTGACCATTTGTTCGAGCTTGTTGTCGCACTTACCGAATAGACCCCGTTAAGGGTTGCAAGCATTACATCCCACCGCGATGTATCCTTCCCGGCAGTGGTCCATTCAAATGTCGGTGCAGGAAATTCCGGCGGGAAAACTGCAGCGTTGAAGGGATACCTTATGGATACACCCTTCTGATTCTCCTCCTTCCGTAGCACGAGCAGCACCACCACAGCACTAACCGCGACAATGGCTGCAACGGATATGATAAGCTTTAACTTATTCATAAAAGTCATGTTAACAAATATTTCCTCCAATAAGGATTTAAATATATAGAATAAAATCCAAATGAATATATGATCCTTTTTTATGAGCGTGTTGAAAATATTATATTTATATTTCACACCGTATCGTAAAATAGTACCAAATGGCCCGGAAAAAGCAATTGTCTCAGAACATTTCTGCTTCTTCTGGAAGCCGGAGATACTGACCTTGTGATCCTGCTGGCGAAGGATGCCGTTGTGAATCAGAAAAAGGACGGACGGCTTGGGCTGACCGAGGATGACCGGCCTGTGGCGGAGCCCCTGAATTCGACCATCCCGGAACGGCTACGGAAGGACTGGCCTTCTTCATACTTATGGAAGCTGCGTATAACGATTTAAACAGATAAAATGAAATATTCAAGACGATCATTTGTGAAGACCGCCACAATCGGCAGCTTTGCAATCTCTTCTTCACCTGCATTCGATCCCCTGCCGGGGAAGAAGCTGACTGCTGAAATCCTGAATCCATTTAACCGTCCACCGGTAGCCCTCATAATAGATGATTCAACTTGTCTTGTAAATATGGCCTACTTCGGAATACCGCAGTTCAAAGAGACTTTTCCGGAGCAGTATAACCAGGACTGGAGGAGGTTGCCAAGGGAGATCCCCGACAGCTTCGTAAGGGAATTTGGCGAATGGTCACACGAGAACGGTGTCAGGGGCAAATACAGTATTGTTCCCTATCCGGCCTGCACCGGATGGGTGAACAGGTTCATACCTGGCTGGACAGAGAAGGAGTTGAGGGAGAGCCTGAAGCTAGTAAGGGAATTGATTGTCCCCAACTGGGATATCCACCCTGAAATGGTAAGTCATACCCGTGTTATCGATATAAAGACAGGCAGGCCTTTCCCTGATCATACACCTGATTTTATGGAAAACTGGGAATGGAGCCAGAATAAAAGTGCTGATGAACTGGCCGCCTACCAGGCCTATGCCCTCACAATACTGAAAGAGTCAGGCCTCCACTGTGAAGGGCTGACAACTCCCGGTGGCTATGGCAGCCAGAACCAGAATAACCTTGCACTCGGCACCCTTGAAGCTGTCAGGGATGTTCATGGAACGGAAATACCTCATTTCTTCAGGGATCTCTTTACTGAAAAGGAAAAGAGCGTTGCTCCCCTTGTCCTCCATCCATCAGGCCTTGACGGACCTGATCCCCGGTGCGTGGTCTCCATAATCGGCTGTACAGGCGACTGGTTCGGTGACTGGGATGGCCTGAATGCGGGAAGTCCCGATAAATTCATAACTGAAGATCTGCTTTCCGGAAGAATGGTGGAGGTTATTGAAAGCGGCGAGCCTGCAATCATGGTTTGTCACTGGCCGGGATTATATTTCAACGGCGAGCATACAGGTTTCAGGATCCTTAAAGAGGTTAAGCGGAGGCTGGATCAGAAATACGATAACCTTGTGTGGATGAAGCTAAGTGAAATTGCCAGGTACTGGGCTGCGAGGAAGCTGACCACAATCTCTGCCTCCGACAAAGGCATTACGCTGAAGGCTCCCTTCGCCTGTCCGGGCTTCACTCTTAAGCTGAATTCGGCGGTCAGAAAGCCCCGTCTTACAGTTAATGGCACCGAGGTCAGGAACCTCGACAGGGTAGCAGGTCAGAAGGAGATCAGGCCGGGCACATGGTGCCCCGACCGGAACGATACCATTCTTTGCCTTGACCTGGCCAAAGGAGAAAATTTGCTGACAGTCTGATTATTGTCCCATATTCCACGGAACAAGCCTGGAAGCATAGTAATCAATCCCCATCGCCTTAAACCGTGAAGCATGATTTCCGAGCCTGACTTTGTAGCTATCCCAGCTTCTCAGTGATGCGGGGCTCCATCCGATTTCAGCAATTCCCGGCAGTCTTGGAAATACCATGTATTCAAGTTCCTTCATGTTTGTGATCGTTTCTGTCCATAGCGCCGCTTCCACGCCCAGTATATCATCCTTGCCTATGCCTGCGACAAATGTTGCCGGATCCCAGATATAGGAGCTGTCAACTTCAACGTAGCCGGCCCAGTGCAAGCCGAGCACAGTGGTGGAGTCATACTTCATATCGATATACGCTTTGGATGCCGGTGACATAAGTATCTTTGCCCCCTGGCTTACCGCCCCCTTTGCATTCCCGGCGTTTGCCCAGAACTGGGCAACGGAATTCGGTGTCAGCTGAGAGAGAGAGATCTCATCCCATCCCATAACCTTCTTTCCGTGCGACAGAACAATTTCCTGTACTTTCCTTACAAAAGGAATATAATCTTCCTTACTGGTAACATGCGACTCATCCCCGCCGATATGAATATATGGTCCGGTGGTCAGGCCGGCAAGCTCCCTTACAACATCATCGACAAATTTATAGGCAACCTCCTTCTTTGTGCAAATAGTGCTGAAGCCCACCTCGGTCCCTGTGTAAAGCTCCGTTGCCTTCCCGCTGCAATTGAGTTCGGGATATGATGACAGGGCAGCATTTATGTGGCCTGGCATATCAATTTCAGGAACAATTGTAATAAAGCGCTCGTCGGCATATTTTACAATATCTGCATATTGTTCCTGTGTATAGTAGCCGCCACTGCCACCTCCTACTTCAGTACTCCCGCCATGAATGGCAAGATTGGGCCACGACTTTATTTCGATTCGCCAGCCCTGATCGTCGGAAAGGTGAAGGTGAAGGGCATTCATCTTGTAAAAGGCAATCATATCAATAAAGCGCTTCACATCATCCACTCCAAAGAAATGGCGGGCAACATCAAGCATCGCACCACGATACGCATAATCTGGATGGTCAGCAATTTGTCCGGTTGCAATTTTCCAGGGTCCCTCCTGCCTGCTGTCCGATTCGATTTTAGCAGGAAGAAGCTGCCTGATAGTCTGAATACCACGGAATAAACCTACTGGCGTAGCAGCAGAAAGCTTTACAATATTTTTTGTGATATTAAGTTCATAACTCTCATCTCCCGGTTTTTCAGGTGATCCTGCTATAGTCAGCCAAATATTCCCCGACCCGGGTTCGGTGCCGGTGGTTTGAACTTTAATCGCGAATCCTGTAGCCGGCCTCAGCTTGTCAGCAAGGTAATCAGCCACCCTCAAGAGTTCCCCGGATTGACCCCCGACATAAATGCCGGCACCGGGTTTAAGCTCAAAATAACCCCCTGTAGAGGTCATAGCAGCCGGAATGGGGATCAGACTCCCGCGGGTGAGATCTGAAGGTGCATCCCTGCTGCACGATAAGAATGATGCAATTAGTAAAACAGAAATAAAAATGAACGATGGTCTGATGTATGGTCTGGACATGGCTTTTGGATTTGGCACGGAAGATAAATAAATTATTTTTTATTTTAAGCTCTGTAAACCATTGACAGACATTTATTGTTACCTGAAGGAATAATCTTCCCCCAAAATGAAGATCCTGAAAAACAATCTTAGTGAAAAGAGCGCGGATCCTGATCCTTTCGGGATGTTCTCCGCCTGGTACGGGGAACATATCGGTGCAGGCATCTCAATACCTGAAACCTTAAGTCTCGGAACTTCATCAGCATCAGGCAGGGTTTCTGTAAGAACTGTTCTGCTAAAGGGTTACAATGAAAAGGGATTTGTTTTCTTTACCAATTATAGCAGTAAAAAAGCCGCACAGCTCGAAGAAAATCCATACGCAGCAATGCTGTTCTACTGGCCCGAATCAGGACGACAGGTAAGGATTGAGGGGCGCATCGAAAAAGTTTCTGAATCAGAGTCTGCCGGCTACTTCAGCTCGAGGCCAAGGGAAAGCCAGATCTCTGCCTGGGCAAGCGAGCAGAGCACCACCATCCCTGGAAGGAAATACCTTGAAGAGAGGTATGACTTCTTCAGTGAAAAATTCTCCGGCAGGGAGGTACAGAAACCTGCTCACTGGGGAGGATTCCGATTGATTCCTGATTTTTTTGAATTCTGGCTTGACGGCGATTTCAGGCTTCACGACCGCATAGCCTATACAAGATCAGACAAAGGCTGGATAATCAGCCGCCTGGCTCCCTAATGTATATTATATGACAAGGTCGCATGCATCGGAAGGCATCCAGTGCGCATCCTTACCTTCCCATTTTACGTTGCAGCCTATCGGATTTGTAAGAGCCACAGATATCTTTTTACCCGTCGTAAGCTCCTCAAGGGCAGTGTCGAGGTTGTTGACAGTGATTCTCTCACTGTATCTCGGATTGTCGACTCCACGGCCCGTATAAACAAGGGTCCTGTTTTCGTCGAATACATAAAAATGGGGCGTCCTGAGGGCACCATAGGCCCTGGCCGTCTCCTGGTTTTTATCATACATGTAAACCCATGGGAAATTGTGTTCCTTCATCCTCTTTACCATATTTGGAAAACTGTCCTCCGGATAGGTATTTTCACTGTTGGAGTTAATACCGGCAAAACCTACACCGCTGCAAATGTACTTCATTGCAGTCGCCCGTGTGATCTCATCCGAACCGATTACATATGGACAATGGTTGCATGTAAAGAATAATACAAGATATTTGAATTTATCAAAATCCGACAAAGAGTAATCTTTTCCGTCGGTGGCCGGAAGCCTGAAATCAATTGCCTTTTCTCCGGGTTGCAATGTAAATGCCATAATCCTCGATTTTTTAACCATAAAACAACAATACAGTGAGAATTGTTTAATGTCGCTATCAGGTAAGCAGGACGGAATTCAGCTGTTATAAATACTCTTCCCTAAGCAATCCGGCAAAATGTGAAGCTCAGTCACTTCTTTTTGACAGAAGAATTGCAAAGAATCTGAGATACCTTATTCCGGAAAGGAACAGAGCCAGTCCTATGCCATTATAAAGAATTGACAGATAGCGTTTTGGCAAAGCGGAATGACGCAGGCTGATACCCATTGAAACCATTATTATAACTATTATATAGCTTTTCCATGTCATAAATGAAAAAACGCATTTCTTTTCTGTAAGAGGGAGAAGCCTGTTAAGATTCTTATCGGCTATTTTCAGGAAACCGAAATGATGAATGGGCATGGCTGCCAGAAAGCCGGCCGCATAATAAAGACCTGCGCTGCCTGTGCCCAAGGGATTCAGCCAGCTTACAGCAAACCTGACAAGCATGATGCCGACGCCGCACCACATGAGTCCGGCAAGAAGCACCAGGATCCTCTTGTCAACCGAGGGAGTGTATTTCCTTACATTCATAGATTTCAGTCAATCTGTGCTGTCCTGAAAGGCCTGATCTCAATTTTCTTCCATACCCCGTCGGTAAAATAGGGTTCATTCTGAAGGCTTGCATCGAGCGACTTCCTGTCAGGATATTCATAGACAATCATGGAGCCTGTCATTTTACCTTCGTCATTGAGGATGGCTCCCCCGTATTTGAATTCTCCCCTGCTTTTGAGAAGGCTGATTCCCTCAAGATGCTTCTCCCTCACTTTCATCCTTCTGTTCAGGGCCCCGGTATCAGTGCCGTCGGAGGCTATAAGTACAAACTGCATATCCTTAATATTTAGTCGATGAATGAACTGCTTTTTCTGTTCAAATGTATAACATTAGTGATTAATACTGATACTGGAGCAATGCTAATAATTGTCATTATCATTGATTATATTTGTTAGAGAGGAGAATAGCGGTGGCGCAGGCCACCAGAATCGGAAACTTAATACAGAAGATGGGGAATACAAACTGGATATCCAATCATTTAAAGTCCTTCAGGCATTTGCTTAAGGACAAGCACACCCCTGTTTTCGGCGCTCTTGATATCCTGAAGTATATTGGCCCGGGCCTGCTTGTGACTGTCGGATTCATTGATCCCGGCAACTGGGCGGCAAATATTGCTACCGGTTCGGAATTCGGATATTCCCTGCTTTGGATCGTTACACTCTCCACCGTTATGCTCATTATACTGCAGCATAATGTGGCTCACCTTGGCATTGCGACGGGGCTTTGCCTCTCTGAGGCAGCGACTGTATATGCCCATCCTCTGGTCTCAAAATCAATTCTGTCGTTTGCAGTCCTTGCCTCAGTATCCACTTCATTTGCCGAAATACTTGGTGCATCCATTGCGCTGAATATGCTGTTCAGTATCCCCATAATGGCCGGTTCTATCCTGGTGACTATTTTTGTTATAATACTCCTGTTCACAAATTCCTACCGGAAAATAGAAAAATGGATTATAGGCTTCGTATCAATTATCGGTCTTTCATTCCTTTATGAATTATTCCTTGTGGATGTCGACTGGGTCAGGGCAGGCATATCGTGGGTAAAGCCCACAATCCCTGAAGGATCCGCCCTCCTGCTTATGAGTGTTCTCGGGGCAGTTGTGATGCCTCATAACCTCTTTCTGCACTCCGAAGTCATCCAGAGCCGCCAGTGGAACCTGAAGGATGAGGTTATTATAAAGAAGCAGCTGAAATATGAATTTGCCGATACACTCTTCTCTATGCTTGTCGGGTGGGCTATTAACAGCGCTATGATAATACTCGCTGCCACAACATTTTTCAGGCACAACCTGCATGTAAATGAACTCAATCAGGCCGAAACCCTTCTCGAGCCTCTTCTTGGCAGCAACGCGTCGGTGATTTTCGCGTTTGCCCTGCTTCTTGCCGGAATCGCTTCGTCCATAACATCCGGTATGGCGGGAGGGTCGATTGTCTCAGGAATGTACGGGGAACCATATGACGTAAAGGATTACCACTCGAGAATAGGGATCATCATCTCACTTCTGGGTGCCCTCGCTATTGTATTCTTCACAGGCGATCCTTTCAGGGGATTAATACTTTCGCAGGTTTTCCTCAGCATTCAGCTACCCTTTACCATAGTGATCCAGATCTATCTAACCTCCTCAAAGAAAGTAATGGGAAAGTATGCAAACGGCCCCCTGCTTATTACTTTTCTATCTTTGATAACTCTGATAGTCACCTATTTCAATATTAAGCTTTTGTTAGAATTACTTAGACATTAGGAGAACAGATAAATACAGATATGCCTGAAAAACAATATAATATAGGATTGGTTCTGAGCGGTGGGGGTGCCCGGGGCTTTGCCCATCTGGGCCTGATGCAGGCTCTGAATGATGCAGGAATTTTTCCAGATGTAATTTCAGGCACAAGTGCCGGTGCGCTAGCCGGTGTGCTCTATGCCGACGGATATGCTCCCAGGGAAATACTCCACCTTATGAACCCGGGCAGCAGGCTCGATTTCATGCGACCTGCCCTGCCCCGGGAAGGGCTGCTTCAGATCGGTGGCATAATAAAAATCCTGAAATCATCGCTGCGCGCCAAAACCTTTGAGGAGCTTAAGATCCCGCTTTACGTTGCGGCCACCGATCTGAATAACGGCAGGGCTGAGTATTTTTCACGCGGTAACCTGATTGATCCTGTGATAGCATCAGCCAGCATACCGGTGCTTTTTCAGCCGGTTCTGATCAATAACAGGCACTATGTGGATGGAGGAGTGCTGGATAACCTTCCCGTACTGCCCATTGAAAAATCATGCAGGGTCCTTATCGGCTCCTTCGTCAACCCTGTTGGCTATATGGATAAAATCAACGGACTCATAAGCATTGCGGAAAGAACCTTTATGCTCAGCATGTCAAAGGAGATCACGGAAAAGGCAAGAAAATTCAACCTCCTTGTCTCTCCACCGGAACTGAGGAACTTTAAAATTCTGGATCCCGGAAATGCTGAGGATCTGTTTGAGATTGGCTATAAAGCTACAGAGGAGAAGCTTGACAAAGCTTTTGTAAAGTCGATTATGGAACTGTAGTAAAATTTTTATTTGACTATCAATGAATAAAGCATCCTGATCTCCTCTCTCCAGAATGATTCGTCGGGTGTTTCAAGTATAAGCGGAATATCGTCGAACCTTTCGTCGTTCACCATCATCCTGAAAATCTCCTCCCCCAGAAATCCCCGACCTATATTATCGTGGCGGTCAACCCTCGTTGCCAGCTCCTTTTTCGTATCGTTCAGATGCATCCCCTTAAGATACACGAAGCCTATTATCTCATCGAATTTCCTGAAGGTATCGCTGAAACCGGTAACAGTTTTCAGATCATATCCTGCAGAATATGCATGACAGGTATCTATGCAAACACCCACCCTTGACTTGTCTTCAACATTGTCAATTATCTCCTTAAGCTGCTCGAAAGTATGACCCAGATTAGTCCCCTGCCCTGCCGTGTTTTCAATAACCGCCGTAACTCCCCTTGTTTTGCCCAGAACGATATTCACCGATTCGGCTATTCTTTTCAGGCAGTCTTCAATGCTGATCCCGTTAAGATGACTCCCCGGGTGAAAATTTAACCGGTCAAGACCCAGCTGTTCACATCTCTGCATTTCATCGAGAAATGCATCCCTCGATTTTTCAAGCGGACCGGACTCAGGATGACCCAGGTTTATAAGGTAACTGTCGTGCGGCAGAATCTGGAACGGCTGAAAACCGTATTTTTCACAGTTCTCACGGAAGAATTTTATACTTGCCCTCGTAAGGGGATTCGAAACCCACTGCTTCTGGTTCCTCGTGAACATTGCAAAAGCCTTTGCCCCAATTGAGTCTGCATTTATGGGAGCATTCTCGACTCCACCCGATGCACTTACATGAGCTCCTATGTATTTCATGGTAATAATCAATATGTTACTCTTCGTAAAATTAATCAATGCATCTGAAATTATAATATTTATGCAGAATTTATTAATTTTGACAACCTAATCAGGAAAAAACACGGAGTTTATGGCAACTACAGATAATATCAACCAGGCCGGACAGGGGGAAAGCAAAGGGACACCTGTAAAGATGATGGCTGCAACGATAATTCTAGGGGTAATACTTGCTTTCCTTATCATAATGTATTTCGTACAGCGGCATAATATGTTTGATATGGAGACCGTCCTGACAGAGGAGAAAGATTCCCTGGCAAACGAACTGAGACGCATATCGTTTGCATTCGATACACTGAAGACAAACAATGATACCCTCAATGCCAACCTGGAAAAGGACAAGGAGAAGATAATCCAGATCCTGGCAATCAATGAATCGAATGTCAGGCTTATCAGGCAATACAAAAAAGAGATAAAGACAATGAGGGAAATTATGAAGAGCTACATAGTTCAGATCGATTCCCTCAACACCCGGAATAAGCTGCTTGTTGCAGAGAATTCGGAAATCAGGCAGGAGATGAAACAGGTGAAGAGCACAAATACTGAACTTTCAAAGGCGAAGGAGGTGCTGACTCCAAAGTGGAGGTAGCCGCTGTGATCCAGGCAAAGGATATCGTAGCCGAACCTCTCAACAAGAAAAGAAAGGAAACAAACAGGATCAGCCTTCTCGACAAGCTCAGGATCTGCTTCACCCTGCGCGAAAATCCTATCGCCAAAGCGGGTACCAAGGAGGTATTTCTGAGGGTAATAAGACCCGATTCCCTTGTTATTGCAACAAGTCCGGATAATCTGTTCGAGTACAGGAAGAACAAGATAATCTACTCTGCAAGCAGGGAGGTTGATTATATGAACCAGGATATAGAAATGTGCATATTCCTCGACAATTCGGGAGACTTTATTGTGGGCACTTACAATGCTGAGCTCTACCTGGAAGGCTCGATGATCGGAAAGACCAGCTTCCTGCTTTCGAAGAAATAGCTAATCGCTCGCCCGGAATCATAAATTCCGAAATTATATTATCGGAGATGATCTTGCCCTGGTTGGTAAGAACCAGATAGTTGCTATCCTGCTTTATGAGACCATAATCCTTAAACTTGCCTGCCAGGTTGACAACATAATCGTAACCCTCCTTTTCAAAGGTCTTTTCGATGTAATTCAGATCTATTCCCCACATTGTCCTTAAAGAGGTCATCACATATTCATTGAACCTCGACTTCAGATCAAGATCCTCATGCTCGGAATAGGGCTTGCCTGTATTTAAGCGATTTGATATAGCCTTTCAGGTCACGCACGTTCCATTGCCTCGAATAACCGTTGAATGAGTGTGCCGAGGGACCAATACCGATATAGTTCACCTGTTTCCAGTAATTTGAATTGTGAACCGACAAGTAAGCCGGGCCTGCAGAAATTCGATATTTCATAATGAATAAATCCGGCAGCCTCGGCTTTTTCAATGCAGCATATTGAACATTGCGATGCTCACTTCCTCATCAACTTCTGCCATCAGCCCTTTTTCGAGCATCTTTCCGAAAACTGTCTCCTTTTTCAAAAGTAAGATGATAGGCAGATAAATGCTTTATCCCAAGCGAAAATGTATAATCGAGGCTGGCATTCCAATCCTCGGTACTCATTCCGGGAATTCCATATATAAGGTCGATCGATATATTTTCAAACCCTGACCCTGCTATTTCCTCAAGAGCACTTCTTGCCCGGGAGGAATCGTGACGCCTGTTAAGCATTTTAAGCTCTTCATCCCTCCATGACTGCACGCCTAAACTTATACGGTTGAAATTCAGCTCTTTCAACCCCTCAATGAATTCAGGGCTGACATCGTCGGGATTCAATTCAACGTTATTTCACAATTCCTCTGCAATCCTGTACAGCTCCCTGAGCTTACCGCAGTATTATCCCCAGCTCCTGAACCGATAAAACAGAAGGGGTTCCTCCTCCGAAATATATCGTGGAGACCGTCTCATTTCCCAGATAATCCTTTCGCATTGCCGATTCCTTAACAACGCTTCGATCAGAGCCGCATGATCGCCACTCGACAATATGTGATAGAAATCACAATAAAAGCAGAGTTTTTTACATAACGGTATATGTAGATAGATACCTGCCATACTTTAAAATACCAATTCTGAAATGTATGAATAAAATGCCATAATAATAATTAATTTTGCCACAAACATTTAAGATGATAAAGAAGAATTTATTCTCTATACTGGTGTCGCTCCTGCTGCTGTACCTCAGCCTGGCCAATTCAGCGACCTTCGATCGGATCAAGCTCTCAGCATACCACATATTGACAAGGTGGTCCATTTCGGAATGTACTTTCTTCTTATGTCAGTGATTATTGCAGAGCACCGGAAGAGATTAAGAAATCTGGCCGACATTGTTATTGCTTGCATTGATTCCGGTCTCATACGGGGTACTCATGGAAATCATGCAGTATGCATTAACTACCACCCGTACAGGAGATTTTTATGATGCCCTCGCAGATGCAGCCGGGGTTCTGGCCTCGCTTACCCTTTGGATTCTCATTAAACCATTCTTAAGCATGCCGGTCAGATAACTGCATACTCCTGATCGATCGCCTTATTCACAAGTTCATAAATTGTCTTCTTGCTGAAAAGCCTTATCAGCTCCGTCCTTGTTTTTTCATATTCTTCATGCAGGGGACATAATTTCTTTTCCCTGCTCACACCCTCACAGGTTCCCTTATGACATTACACAGTTTGTAAATGTGTCGGAACCATCTATTGTATTAACTATATCGAGCAGTGTGATTGTGCGCGGATCCTTTAAAAGAGAAAAACCACCGTGTGGCCCCTTGGATGAACTGAGTATCTTCTGCTTTGCAAGCTGCTGAAGTATCTTTGCCAGGAAAGGAGTGGGAAGGCCCAGATCATTGCTGATTTGCTTTATGCCTGTCTTAGTGTCCGGCCTCAGTCTGGCTGGCAAGGTATATAACAGCACGAATTCCGTAGCGGCATGAGTTTGAAAGCATAATCAGTTCATTTTTAATGAAATCTTATCCACCCTTCTCCTGTGACGGCCGCTCTTCAAAATCAGTATTCAAAAATGTCATTACAATAAGATATGCCTCCGATTCGGAAATAAACCGTCCCGGCAAGGCACATATGTTCGCATCATTGTGAGCCCTTGCAAGCCGGCTGATCTCTTCATTCCAGCACAGCGCGCCTCTGATGCCTGGATGCTTGTTGACAGTCATGTTGATGCCGTTTCCCGTTCCGCATATTGAAATTCCAAGCTCAAACTCACCCGAAGCTACTGCCTTTGCAAAGGGATGACCATAGTCAGGATAATCCACACTTTCCTCGGAGAAACAACCAAAATCCTTCAGCTCGTATTGCTTATTCTTTAAGGTATACTGACAACTTCTCTTTCAGGAAATAGCCGGCATGATCTGATACTATTGCTAGTTTTTTATTTTTCAATGCATTAACTTTTATTCTCATTGTCTAATTTCGATCGCAAATTAATACAATTGATTGAGTATAAGAAAAACTATACTTATATCTCCCGTTAAATCCTTACCAGATACAATCAGATCTGACTTAATAACAATAAAGGGATAATATTGTTTCATGGTGCAGTACATAGCTGAGTGAATAATCTTCAAATCATGTTCATAAATTGTAAAAAAGAAAATATAATTTCTGATAAATCGTCTTACGGCATTCTTTTCTGAAATTTCTGAAAATATCAACATGCCGCAGCAAAGTTTTTAATACCGGGAGATTATTTATTACCTGTTATAAACCTCCAAACAGGCATTTTTGTTTTAACAAAATAATGATCAGATCAATCCTAACATTTGTTAATATCCTGCCTAACCTCCTGATATTCAAAAATGGTATATTTTTTGATCTGTTCAAAAGTTGTTTGCTGATTTTCAATAGATACAAATACAATAAAAACATTAAAATTCTTTTAACAGAATTAACAGCATAACATAACCAGCATAAATAAAAATTTAAAATTTGTAATTGAAAAATATTGATGTTGATAAGTAGGATGAAAGCCTTAATATTCAAAATGATGGTATAAGTTTTATGATTAAGTTTACATTGTCAAATATTCTATGAAAAATGGAAAGCAGGGTTTCGGAAAATGTCATAGGAGAAATAAAGAGTCTGAAGAGGGAAAAGAATGCAATAATTCTTGCTCACTACTACCAGACAGGTGATATTCAGGATATTGCTGATTTTGTAGGAGACAGCCTTGCACTTTCGCAGAGGGCGGCTAAAAACGATGCCGACATAATACTTTTCGCAGGTGTTAAATTCATGGCTGAAACTGCAAAAATACTGGCACCGGAGAAGAAAGTGCTCCTGCCCGACACGAATGCAGGATGCAGCCTCTCTGACTCCTGTAAGCCGGCCGAATTTGAGAGATTTATAAAGGCTAATCCAGGGCGTACCGTTGTAACGTATGTAAATACAAGCGCTGAGGTCAAAGCCCTTTCTGATATAATTTGCACCTCTTCAAATGCTGTGCAGATCGTAGAATCACTTCCGCCGGATGAGAAGATAATATTTGCGCCCGACAGGAATCTCGGTAATTTTGTACTGAACAAGACCGGAAGGGATATTCTTGTATGGAACGGAACATGCCATGTTCATGAAGAATTTTCACTGGAGGCAATTCTCAGACTTAAGGATGAATATCCTGAAGCGAAGATAATTGTACATCCCGAATGCGAGCTTCCGGTAAGATTGGTCGCAGACTTTATAGGATCAACTTCCGCGTTGCTTCAGTATACAAAAAAGGATAATGGAAATTATTTCATCGTGGCAACGGAAGCAGGAATTATTCACCAGATGAAGAAGGAAAATCCCGATAAAATGTACCTGCCTGCTCCACCGAGGGATTCTACATGCGGTTGCAGTGAATGTAATTTTATGAAGATGATTACATTGGAAAAAATTGTAAATTGTCTCAGAAATGAATCGCCTGAGATCTTTCTAGAAAATGATGTATTGCTCAAGGCCAGAAAGCCTATAGATCGAATGATGAAAATATCGGAGAAACTGGGTCTTTAATATGAAAAAGATTGGGTCGGTAATAGTTTTGCTTTTAATTTTTAAGCTTGCCAATGGACAGGATAACAACATATTAAAAGATGGCATGCAGGTTTTCAGATACCCGAACGGATCTGTCTCAAGCGAGGGATTGATAAAAAACGGGAAGCCTGAAGGATTCTGGACAAGCTATTATGTTACCGGTGTGAAAAAATCGGAGGGAAAAAGGACAAATTACATGCTCGACAGTATCTGGATATTCTATGACCAGACAGGGGATACTACAGAGAAAATCAATTACCTGTACGGAAAGAAGAACGGCTGGTATTACAAATACAAAAAGGATCCCTTCGCAGGCCTTTACATATGGTCGAAGGAGCTGTATGCCGGTGATAAAAGGGAGGGGATCTCGTACATATACTACCCCGATGGAAAAATTCAACAGACAATTCCCTACGATGCAAACAAAAAAGACGGACTTTCAAAGGAATATGACAGGGATGGAAAAGTTGTGACACTGCTCGAATATAACAACGATTTCCTGATAAGCAGGGAAAAGATAAACAGGACAGACAGCAAGGGTCTTAAACAGGGCAGCTGGAAGGAATTTTATCCGAATGGAGATATAAAATCGGAAAGGACCTATAAGGATGATATTATGAACGGGTATTACAAAGAGTATGACACCCGTGGAAAACTGGTCCTTACAATGCTCTACGATAATGGTTCCATTGTGAAGAATAAGGTTGAGGATGAGCCTGATATTGAAATTGTAACAAGACACGACCAGGATGGCAAGCTTATCTACAGCGGGCCCTTCAGGAATAAAATCCCCGTAGGAATTCACCGGGATTTCGGGAAAGACGGAAAAGTCACAAATGCATATGTATATAATGATAATGGACTACTGATGTCGGAAGGCATTGTAGATGAAGCTGGTAACAGAAACGGAAAATGGAAGGATCTTTATCCCGACGGTAAAGTGGTTGCAGAAGGGCAATACAGCGATAACAGGAAAACAGGTGTATGGAAATTTTATAATATTGCGGGCAAGCTCGAACAAACCGGCTCCTTCAATAACGGCAGGCCGGATGGTTTATGGACATGGTATTATCCTGACAATTCAATACTGAGGGAAGAGGAATATTTTCAGGGAAAGCGTGACGGCTCCTTTACTGAGTATTCCGAGACCGGAGAGATCATTTCCCAGGGACAGTACTCTGACGGGGAAAAGAACGGAGAATGGAAATATAAATCGGGAGATAATATGGAGATCGGGAAAATATATTCTGGGTCTAAGAGACGGATTATGGAAATCATATTACCCGGGCGATAAACTGAGATCCAAGGGAAGTTACGTTCAGGGCAATCCGGACGGAACACATATTTATTACTATGATAACGGAAAAGTAAAGGAAGAGGAATATTACCAGATGGGTGTGCGTGAGAAAACCTGGAAAAAATATGATGAAGAGGGAAATACACTTCTGACAATTGCATATAAGAATGATGTTGAGGTTAGCATCAATGGTGTTAAAATAAAGCTTCCGGAAAGCGGGACAAAGCTTATCAAATAGAATTTGCCTCTAAAATGGAAGATAATCTCAATATCAGGAAGGATGCAATATCGTTTACCGACCGGAATTTGAAAGACAGCTAAGACCTCTTACTTTCAGTGATTTCAAGGGACAAAAGCAGGTAATCGAAAATTTGACGGTTTTTGTTACAGCTGCCAGGCAAAGGAAGGAGTCGCTTGACCATGTCCTTTTACATGGACCTCCGGGCCTTGGAAAAACAACACTCGCCTCAATAATATCAAATGAGCTTCATGTTAACCTGAGGGTTACTTCCGGACCTGTTCTGGACAAGCCCGGCGATCTGGCCGGCCTGCTTACAAACCTTGAGGAGGGAGATGTTCTTTTTATTGATGAGATCCACAGGCTGAGTCCTGTGGTGGAGGAATACCTTTATTCAGCGATGGAGGATTTTCAGATCGACATTATGATCGACAAGGGCCCCAGCGCCAGATCAGTACAATTGACCCTCAATAATTTTACACTAATAGGCGCAACAACAAGGTCCGGATTGCTTACGAGTCCTTAAGGGCCAGATTCGGAATTAAATTTCACCTTGAATATTATGATCAGGATATCCTGACGGGTATTGTAACACGATCGGCAGGGATACTGAGTGTGAAGATTGACAAGGAAGCGGCGGTTGAAATTGCCAGGAGAAGCAGGGGAACCCCAAGGATAGCTAATGCCCTTCTGAGACGAATCAGGGATTTTGCACAGGTAAAGGGATCAGGGATACATTGACCTGGATATTACAAGATATGGACTGAAAGCACTTAATATTGATCAGCACGGACTCGATGAGATGGACAACAGGATCCTGTCAGTCATAATAGAGAAATTTAACGGAGGTCCTGTCGGGTTGTCGACAATTTCCACCGCAGTTGGGGAGGAAAGCGGTACTATTGAGGAAGTATATGAGCCATTCCTGATAAAGGAAGGCTATCTGAAAAGAACCCCAAGGGGACGCGAAGCCACAGAACATGCATATAAGCATCTGGGAAAGCAGTTCGGATACAATATGCCGGGAACTCTCTTCTGATAGCCGGTGAAAATCAGTGGAATCCTAACTAAAGACGTTACTGATTTTCTCGAGACCCTTTGTGTTAAGGATCTTTATCCTGCGCCCATTGAGCTCAACCAGCTTGTCAGATTTAAATTCGGAAAGTAGCCGAATAACCGATTCTGTCGCAGTTCCAACAATGTTGGCAAGTTCTTCCCGGGTGAGCGAAATATTAAGAAATTGCTGATTGTCGAGCCCAAAATCATTTACAAGGAAAAGAATAACTTCAGCAAGACGTTCCCTTACAGTCTTCTGGGCGATGTCGGTTATGAAGGAGTTTGCCTCTCCAAGTTCGTGGCAAGCCAGCTTGACAAGTTCAAGGGCGAAACCTGGATTGGTCTTGATAAACGAAATAAGTATCTCGGAAGGGATAAAGCATACATTGCAGTCTTCAATTACCTTTGCCGATGTACAGGCAAGCTCATTGCTAAGTACGCTCCGGTAAGCAATAATATCACCTTTCTTTGCAAACCTGATTATCTGTTCCTTACCATCAAAACCTGTCTTGAATACTTTTATTATTCCGCTGTTTATGCAATAGAACCCGCTTATCCTGTTACCCTCCTGGTATAGACTATCGCCTCGCTTGTATTGACGGAAATCCTTCTCAAAATTTAATGTCACTACTTCATCCGGCTTGAAGATATTTGAAAATTGAGGAAGATTCAAGAGCACATTTGTCACATAAAGGAAGTTGAATATCCTGGTGTTTCATATTTTATTTCTAAATTATTAACTGACTAATAAATTCTCATTCAGGATAAAACTGTACTAAAATGCTGTTTTGAACTGGTCGAGAAACCTTATATCGTTCTCAAAATATAAACGAAGATCATTAACCTGATATTTTAACATTGCAAGCCTTTCAATTCCCATTCCGAAGGCAAATCCAGTATATTTCCTGCTGTCGATGTTGCAGGATTCCAGGACATTGGGGTGGACCATTCCGCATCCAAGGATTTCAAGCCATCCAGTATATTTACATACATTGCACCCCTTGCCGCCACATATCCTGCAGCTTACATCCATTTCAGCAGAAGGTTCGGTAAAGGGAAAATATGAAGGACGTAAACGAATCTCTGTCTCCTTTCCAAACATTTCACGGGCAAAAAACATCAACGTTTGCCTTAGATCTGCAAAAGAGACATTCTCATCGATATATAGACCTTCTACCTGATGAAAGATACAATGAGCCCGCGCAGAGACTGCTTCATTCCGAAATACGCGGCCGGGAGATATGGTACGAATAGGAGGCTTTTGATCCCTGCATTACCCTCACCTGGACCGAGGATGTGTGAGTACGCAGTAAAATATCTCCGGGTGTAGAATCTTCTGCGGAGATCCTGGATATATAGAACGTATCCTGCATATCCCTTGCAGGATGCTCAGGAGCAAAATTAAGCTTTGTAAATACATGATCATCATCCTCAATTTCAGGGCCTTCGGAAACAGTAAATCCTATTCTCATGAAAAGATGTCTATGATTTCATTTCTGACAATGGAAATAGGATGCCGGGAACCTGAGGGAAAAGGATAAGATGGCCGTGTAAGGTCAATCCTCTGATGTTTTATCCTGGGTAAGCTCGAGGCCCGATTTGGCTGAATTAAGTTTTTCCAGTGCCATTGATTTCAGTTCATTTAGTTTCTGTCCTGTATCTTTCTTTTCAGAAGACGGTACATCCCTGAAATTCTCAAAAAGTTCAGATATAATTCCTTTTTTACTGAGGTATTTAAGTCGGTAATTGTTCAATGTCTTCTGCAGTATCGAAATTGCGAGATACTGATCTCATTCTAGCAGATCTGTAATTTTTTGAATGCATATTGGAATTTTTGAATATGAATTATTTCTTTACTATTTTTATTTTAGAATCCTGATATCATTAAGTGGCTTGTCACTGGCATCTGTGGGTGCAGCTGCATCCTGGTCAACTACATCCAGGCCTTCAGTTACTTCACCGAATACAGTATATGTACCGTCAAGACGGGGTGTGCCTCCGATGGTTTTATAGACATTGCGATGATCTTCCGGGATATTATATTTCCATTTGGTGAGAAAAATATTCAAACATTTTGATGGAGGCAATATCCTGAATCTTCAGCTTCTGATGACTGATGTCCTGCTTAGCTTTAAGACTGTCAGTGATTTGTTTTAGCAGTTTATTGAAAATATCCTGTTTATATTGCTGTTGATTATTTGTTCAGCCTGGTCAAGTTCGCGAATCTGTATATTTAACTCCTTCAATAATATAAAATTGTGTACCTGAAGAACGCATTTCGGATTTTCTTCATTCCCTTCCGTGCTGCAGCAAGAGCACCTTTCTTATGATAAGTAGGAGGCATTGAATTCTGCAGGGATGGTGTATGTATTCAATGTGTCGGAAAGTGATATAGGATGCTCGGGACGTGTCGAAGGATCTCCTGCCTGAATCATAAAATCCTTTATTACCCTGTGAAAGAATACATTATTATATATCACCGCTCTTGACAAGATTTATAAAATTTCTCTGTGAAGTGGAGTACTGTCATAAAGCCTGATCTTAATATCCCCAGCGTTGTTTTATATTACAATATTAGTTTTGGTCATCGAAGGGGGATTGCACGAATTAAGAAAAGAATTATTATTACAGTAATATTAGCGCAAAGTTTGATTAATAATGTTCATGAATTTTATAATTTGGTTAATAATGTCACATAAAGTAAAGTGCAAAGATATTTAACTTTGGGCTACAGCGAAAATATTGATTATTATTTGTTTTTAAGCACTGACTACGGAATCGGTTCTTCACAGCATATGAGTATAAATTATATAAGGGCTTTAGGAATTTACATAAGAGTAGATAATCAAATGTCTGGATATTTTTGGCATAAATATGGACGCTTCAGCTTACTTTGAATTTATAGCCGGACAGGCAATTTATTTAATTAAGGAAATTGAATGTGTTTGCAGGTATTTAAGGAAAAAATACTCCAGACTTTGTGAAAATAAGCCATTGCAGATCGATGCAGGGCTTCGCGCATTAAGATGTTTTACTGATAAAAAGTTTACAGGATATATTAAAGTAAGATGGAGGGATGAATTTGAATGCGTTCGGAAATGTATCTTAATTTTGTATTGCGGAGCAGGCTGATGGTCTATGCAGTGATGGGCCAAAAGCAAATTCTAAAATTGATATGAAAATTAAAATAATTAACAAATCAGGCATCCTTTTCGGAATATTCAACAAAAGGTGCTGCAGGTATGGATCTACGGGCTAACCTAGAGGAGGATATTATTCTGGCGTCCATTGGAGCGCAAGCTTATTGCCTACCGGACTGTTTATTGAAATACCCTGAAGGGTTTGAAGCACAGATCAGACCCAGGAGCGGGCTTGCTATTAATAAGGGAATCACGGTTTTAAATTCGCCTGGACTATCGATGCAGATTACCGGGGAGAGATATGTGTTAGTACTGATAAACTTGTCATCGGGATAATTTTGTTATCAGAGATGGGGAAAGAATTAGTCAGATGATAATTGCCCGCCATGAAAAGGCAGAATGGGTGATGACGAATAGTTTGATTGAAACGGAAAGAGGTTACGGTGGATTTGGTCATACAGGAAAGAAATGAGAAATGAATAAAGATTATTATATTGGTAATTATTTGTAATTTTTGGGGGATTTATAGTGGGATCCTGTTCAAGGAAAGTAACTGCCGGCCGACGTAATGCCGAAGGATGAGTCGTATGATAATGCAAATTCAATTATGTGTATGTTGAAGCCATAAAGGAAAAGCTTATGGGTAACAGTGGAGATGCCTTGAAGTATTTTGAGGATGCCATTGCAATTAAGCCTATCATGTGATGCGGCTTATTATCAGATGGCTCAGATTGTAAGTGTGAATGGCGATATGACGAGTGCGAAAAGATTGCTTAAGAAGGCACTTTGCAGATTGATGATAACAATAATGGTATCTGATGATGATGGGTGGATTCTATTATCAGGAAGAAAAACCTTGACAGCGCGATTTATTATTATGAAAATGCTGTAAAATATTTCCCGGAGGAGGAAAATCTTCAGCTTACACTGGGAAATTTATACTCGGAGAATAAGCAATATTATAAAGCACTTGCAATTTTTGATTCCCTTGATGCAAAATACGGCGTAAATGAGAATTCTACGGTGTCAGCAATAAAAGTACTTATGAGCGAAGGAAATTTTGATGAGGCCGAGGCGAAAACAGATCAGCTTATTGGCCATTGATCCGGATGAAGTATTGTATAATGGTCTTCTTGCAGAGATATATGTGGGAAAGGGAGAAAATGAAAAGGCAAGGGATGTGTATGAAAAGCTGCTGGAAAGAAATCCTGATGATCCTCAGATACAACTGGCGGTTTGTGATTTCCTGATTAACGAAAAAAACTATTCGGAGTTGTTTCTGCTTCTGAATAATGTTATTCTTAATACAAATGTAAAAAGGCAAGATAAAATTTCGCTTTTTGCCAGATTGATTGATATTCCTGACCTGGTAAGTCAACAATAGTGATGAATTGATTATTTCACTGATGGTTTTCGAGGCGAATTATAAAAATGATGATGTTGTTCCTCTTTTAAGACCGGAGCTTCTTGTAAAATTATCAAAGCTGGATGAGGCAGCAGAGAGGCTGGAAGAGCATTATAAAGGAGAATCCTGATAATTATTATGCATGGGAGAAACTGCTTTTGTTTATAATCAAAAGAAGGATTATAAGAATCTACTGATAAAAGGAGAAGAATGCGCAACTAAATTTAACAGGTCTTTCCTGGCTAAAGTTCTATATGCGAACGGAGCTTTGGAAAATAAGAAGTATGATATAGCACTGGAAGAATTGAAGAAAGGCGGAGATTCTGGCCGGGGATAATAAGGAATCTATTACGCAGGTTCTTACAATGAGTGCTGATGTGTATTACAGGATGAAGGATTATGTGAAGGCTTTTGAGACTTTCGAGGAGGCAATGAAGAATGACGGAGATGATCTGACAGTTATTAATAATTATGCATATTATCTGGCAGAGCAGAATAAAAATCTTAAAGAAGCCGAAGAGATGGCAAAGAAGGTTATTGAGAAAGAAAAAAATAATACAACATATCTTGATACATATGCCTGGGTTTTATATAAAAGGGGAAAAACTTAGGGAAGCAGCAAAGATTATGGAGGAAATTATTAAATTCCGGTGAAGCCCCTGATGCGGAATGGTTTGAACATTATGGATTTATTCTGTCAAAGGAAAATAATTGCGCCAAGGCAATCGAGAACTGGAATTATGCCATTAAACTTGACAGTACAAAAACATATTTGAAGGAGGAAATAAATAATTGCGGAAAATAGGTTATATACTGCTCGCTGTTAATTTTAGTTTCAGGATGTTCGGTGGAGAAAAGGCAGAAAAGGAGCATTGTATTGCAAATTCCGGAAAACAGGTGTGTGTGAATCTAGGGAAAGAATTGTAATCAGAATATTACTTCGGAAGTTTCTATATTGAAAAGGCTGAATTTGTAATTGGCGGTGATGATGGAAAAAAGCGGGCATCGCAACTGTGAAATTTCGTTATGCCTGATAAATTTCTTGTTAAGCATAAAAAGCATCGGTGGCATCGAGTTTGCCAGCATCTTTCTTGAAGGAGATTCCATTCATGATTAATGACAGGATGGATAAGAAGCTGTATTATGGTTCAACTTCATACGTGAAAAGGAAATATGGGCTGACAACTGCTGTTCTGCCTGTTATACTCGGAGATTATGTTAATGAAGATAAGGCTGATAGTAACAGGGTAAAATGCAGGGAGGGAAATTTCTCGGTTAATGGAAGGTTAGAAATGTGATAGTAAATTACATTGTCGATTGCAAGCTGGGGAAAAGCATTCAGGCAATTGCCATGGTGAATCCGGCATGGACAGCGGACTTATGTTCAGTTACAGTGATTTTTTTCAGGTGAACAGCATTAATATGCCTGGCAGGATTGAAATTTCAGACAAGCTTAATAATACAAGGATAGAGATTAAAATTTAGAAAATTTCAATTCCATTGGAGGGGACAATTGATTTTATTCCGGGAAGACAATACGAAAAAATTACCTTTGCATGAGGTTTCACTGATCATCGTTTTTTTTCTGTTCTTTTCAATGAATCGGATCTTGCCTGGACAGACTAAGGCCGAACTTGAAGAGAAGAGGAAAAAAACTCTTGAGGAGATCAATTATGTAGATAATCTTTTGAAGACCACCGCAAAGGAGAAATCAGAAGGTATGAATGCGGTAAAGATTATTGGACGAAAGCTTGATCTGAGGGAGAGTCAGTCATAAGGGGTATGAGGGAGGAGATTCGATCTTCTTTCTGACAGGATTGATCTTAATAATCTTGCCATCAGCATGATGGAGGATGATCTTGTTGTTTGAAGAATGAATATGCTAAAGGCTGTTGTTAACTCATATAAATCGCAGAAGGGAAATCCGGAACTCGTGTATATACTTTCGGCCAGGGATTTTAATCAGGGTTACAAGAGACTTGAAGTATCTTCAGCAATTAACAAAATTCAGGAGAAGAGAAGCGGAAATTATTTTAGAACTGAAGGGACAGATTGAAACTTCGAAAAAAAGACTTGAAAGTGATCTTAATCAGATTATCGGATTTGAAGTCAAGGGAGGAGCAGCAAAAGAAACTTCTTGAAATTGAGCAGGAAGAAAACAGCAAATGGTTAAATCCCTTGGAAATAAAGAAAAGCAACTACAAAAGGAACTGGAAGAAAAGAGAAGAATAGCCAGGAAAATTGAAAAGGAAATCAACAGGCTTATTGAAGAGGAGAGCAGGAAAAAGGTTAAATCAGAGACGACACCCTGAGCAGAAGCTGATTGGAGATAGCTTTTCAGAAAATATGGGGCAGCCTCCCCTGGCCGGTCGAGAAGGGGGTAATAACAAGTCATTTTGGAGTTCATCCTCATCCTGTGTTCAAATATCTGACGGAAGATAATATAGGCATAGAGATTACAAGTTCCGGGAAAATGATGGCAAGAAGCGTTTTTCAGGGAGAAGTGGCGAAAGTTTTCGCAATATCGGGAGCAAACATGACTGTTATAATAAGGCATGGAAAATACCTTTCGGTGTATGCAAATATTGCAAATGTCAGGGTTAAGCCGGGAGATAAGGTTATGGCAAAGCAGGATTTAGGTGATATTTATCTTGATCCGGGGAATGGTAATAACTGTGTTTTGAAATTCATGATATTCGAAACAAATATGAAAATATCTCGATCCCGAGACTCTGGATCGCTAAATAAATAGGCCATTATTTGTAACAAATATCTTTTTATTCAGTATAAGGGAAAGCTTAAAGATGATTATGCGTAAAAAGTTCAGGATAGAATCCAGCTGTCAGCAATATAAGGATTGTTGAAAATGCCATTGATGAAATCATGAGAGAGATTGGGATTACACAGGAAAATTATGGCAAAATTCTGGTTTCCACCCTGGAAGCAGTCAATAATGCGATTATGCATGGCAATAAATTTGAAAAGCACAAATTCGTGGATGTTGATATTACATATAAGGATGGCAAGCTTAAAATAAAAATCAAGGACGAGGGAAATGGCTTTGTACCAGAACAGGTTCCTGATCCTACGATTCCGCAGAATATAGAATCACTGAATGGAAGGGGTAGTTTACCTGATGTCGAAGCTTGCAGATGAGATCAAATACAGCAAGAAGGGGAATACGGTTACGATGCTATTCAAAAATATCAAATATTGAGTATCAGGATTTTTATGACAGTGGCAGGTTTTCGGTTGAAAGGATCACGGAAAGCCATTGAGCTTATTGGGAAGGTTATCGGTAGCAGTGGAAAAGTTGCCGGTGACCTTAATTTTATTTTTACGATGATGACTCTTCGCTATTGAAAATTAACGTTGAATTTCTGAACCATGATTACTTTACCGATGTTATTACATTTGACTATAGTGTTCATAATACTGTCAACGGTGAAGTTTATATAAGTATTGATACTGTAAGGGCAAATGCTTTTAACTATAATATTAGTTTTGAAATTGAGTTGCTCAGGGTTATGATACATGGTGTTCTTCATTTGTTGGGCTATGATGATAGAACTGACGATGAAAGAGGAATTATGAGAGAGATGGAGGATCAAGTGGCTGGCTGAATTTAAGTAGAAGACAATGAAAGTAATAAATATGATGTTATAGTAGTTGGAGGCGGTCATGCGGGATGTGAAGCAGCACATATAGCTGCTGTTATGGGAGCAAATACGCTTCTGTCACAATGGACATGACGAAGCTTGCCCAGATGTCGTGCAATCCGGCAATGGGAGGAATAGCAAAGGGACAGATTGTACAGGGAAATCGATGCACTTGGGGGCATGAGCGGTATAGTTACGGACAGGAGCATGATACAGTTCAGAATGCTCAACAGAAGCAAGGGCCCTGCGATGTGGAGCCCAAGGGCTCAGTGTGACAGACAGAAATTTACAACTGAATGGAGAAAGGTGCTGGAGAACACGGATAATCTTTCAATTTGGCAGGAGCAGGCTATAGGAATACTCATTGAGAATGAAAGGGTAACAGGAATAGAGACTGCCTTTGGAATCAAGTTCTATGCGGAGGCCGTGATTCTTACAAACGGTACTTTTCTGAATGGTTTAATGCATGTCGGATTCAGCAAGGTAAAGGGAGGCCGTTCGGGCGATCAGGCATCGAGCGGATTGAGTGAACAGCTTGCAGAAATTGGTTTTACAGTGGAAAGGATGAAGACAGGAACCAGTGCAAGGGTTGATGGGCGGACTATAGATTTTTCGAAAGATGACCGAGCAAAAAGGAGACGAGGAGAATAGACAATTTTCATATGGGGCGATCGGGGAAATGGCTGAAGGAACAGAGGAGCTGTTTGTTGCCCATACAAATGAGGAGGTTCATGAAGAGCTTCGGAAAGGGCTTGAATTCAGTCCTCTTTTTACAGGAAGAATAAAAGGGAGGGGACCAAGGTATTGTCCGAGCATAGAGGATAAAATAGTAACCTTCAGGGACAAGAATTCCCATCAGATTTTTATTGAGCCTGAAGGAACCGATACACTCGAGTATTACATTAATGGGTTTTCAAGCAGCCTGCCTCTTGAAATTCAGCTTAACGCTCTCAGGAAGATCCCGGGTCTGGAAGAGGTTAAAATATTCAGGCCGGGCTATGCAATTGAATATGATTTCTTCCAGCCAACACAGTTAAAGCATACGCTTGAAACAAAGAAGATAGCAAATCTCTACTTTGCCGGGCAGATAAATGGCACGACAGGTTATGAGGAGGCTGCAGCCCAGGGACTGATGGCGGGAATAAACGCTGTGCTAAAAACAAGGAATGAAAAGCCGTTCATCCTTGGCAGGGAGGAGTCCTATACGGGAGTTCTTATAGATGACCTCGTAACAAAAGGTGTCGATGAGCCATACAGGATGTTCACTGCGAGAGCAGAATACAGAATACTTTTAAGACAGGATAATGCTGATGAAAGACTTACTGCGAAAGGTTATGATATAGGAACGGTTGGCGCTGAAAGATTGAAGCTACTCCGGGAAAAGGAGGAATACGTAAATGAAATCATCAGCTTCCTGTCGGCAAAAAGCGCAGATCCGGTTGAGGTGAATTTTCAGCTGGATAAGCTTGGAACGAACAGAATTAATCAAAAAGTAAAGGCAATAACCCTTGCTGTCAGACCTCAGATAAAATTAAGGACCCTTCTCGGCTGGATTAAGGAAAGCACTGAACTAAAAAGCCTAGGGAGCGACAGGGTCGGGGAAATCCTCGAGTCAGCCGAAATCAGGATTAAATATGAAGGATATATCCAGCGTGAGAAGATTGTGGCAGACAAGCTGAAGCGACTCGAGGCACTTAAAATCCCTGATGATATCAATTATACGGAACTGGTTTCAATTTCAACAGAAGGGAGACAGAAACTTACAAGGATAAAACCGGAAACTATTGGCCAGGCAGGTCGAATTAGCGGCGTGTCCCCTTCCGATGTCAATATTCTTCTTTTGTACCTGGGGAGATGAATAGGTTCCACGTGGAACAATTATTTAAAAAAATTAATTATGAAAATTTCAGGACAGCTGGTCGATATTCATTTAAGGGATATTTACCCGGCGGAGATTTTCATTTCAAATGGGTTAATCGATCGGATTGAAAGAAAAACAGAGGCCCCGGCGGATTTTATTTTGCCGGGGTTTATCGATGCCCACATTCATATTGAAAGCTCGATGATTACACCAGGTGCCTTCGGCATGGAAGCGGTGAGGCATGGAACAATAGGAGTTGTTTGCGACCCGCACGAGATAGCGAATGTACTTGGATGGAAAGGGGTTCAGTTTATGATTGATGATGCCAAAAAGTCGCCGCTCTATTTCTGGTTCGGTCTCCCATCATGTGTTCCGGCAACGGCATTTGAAACGAGCGGCGCAGCTATAAGTGCCCGGGAGACTGAAAAAAGACTGAAGTCGCCTTCGATAAAATTTCTTTCTGAAATGATGAATTTTCCGGGGGTGCTCATGAATGACGGTGAGGTTATCAGAAAGCTGGAAGCGGCAAAGAGGCTGGGAAAGCCTGTAGATGGTCATGCTCCGGGACTCAGCGGCGAGAGCCTAAAGAAATATATAGAATCCGGTATTTCAACAGATCACGAATGCAGCACTCTTGAGGAAGCAAGGGAGAAAATAGGTTTGGGAATGAAGGTTCTTATAAGGGAGGGAAGCGCCGCGAGGAACCTGGATGATTTAAAGCCTCTTTTCACGATGCATCCGGATAAAATTATGCTCTGCAGCGATGACCTGCACCCTGAAATGCTTGAGGTAAGACATATAGGCTCTCTTGCCGGAAAACTTATTGAAGAAGGTTACGATAAATTTGATGTTATACGCAGTGCCACAGTTAATCCTGTGAAGCATTACGGGCTTGAATCTGGACTTCTCCAGAAAGGCGGCAGGGCAGATTTTATTGTAGTGGGAAACCTTGGGGAAATGGATGTGAAGGAAACATGGATCGCAGGAGAAAAGATATTTGACAGGGGCAAAAGGAATTTTACATATACACCTGGAAAACCTTTGAATAAATTTAACTGCTCACCCGTTTCGGAAGACGAAATAAGGGCTGTGAACAAGGGGGGAAAAATACGGATCATTGAGGCTTTTGACGGGCAGCTTCTGACAGGAGAAATAAGGATTTCATTGCCGGACGGTGAATATTTAGAGGCTGATCCGGCCCGTGACATTCTGAAAATCGTTGTTAAAGACAGGTACGGGGATTCCCCTCCTGCCATCGGGTTTATTAAGGGTTTTGGACTTAAAAGGGGGGCCTTCGCAAGTTCCATAGCACACGACAGCCATAATATTTTATCTGTCGGAGCTAACGACAGCGATATGGTTTCAGCCATTAATGAGATAGTGAGATGCAAGGGAGGTCTTGCAGTTTCAGACCGGTCAGGCCTGAAATCGCTTCAGCTGAATATCGGTGGAATAATGACAACCGCATCATGCCACGAAACAGCCTCGCAATATAAAGTGCTGAACAGGCTTGTAAGCGATCTGGGCTGCAATTTGACAGCGCCATTTATGACCCTTTCCTTCATGGCCCTGCTTGTGATACCAAGCCTGAAAATAGGCGACAGGGGCTTATTTGATGTGAATAGATTTAGTCCTGTTTCGTTATATGCAGAAGATGAATAACGGAGTAAAATTGTAAATATGTCTGTAGTCGACAAATCCGGGGCAATACTTTCATTGCTGCCTGACAAACCGGGAGTTTACCAGTTTATCGACAGTTCTGATACGGTGCTTTATGTCGGTAAGGCAAAGAATCTCCGAAAGCGTGTGGCATCCTATTTCTCAAAAAACCAGTCGGGGAAGACTATGGTGCTCCTTAAACGTGCCAGCGATATAAGACATATAGTTGTTGAAAACGAATCGGATGCACTTTTACTTGAGAATAACCTCATTAAAAAGCATCAGCCCAGATACAATATACTCCTTAAGGATGATAAAACATTTCCATGGATCTGCATTAAGAAGGAGCCGTTTCCAAGGGTGTTCAGCACCAGAAGCGTAATACGAGACGGTTCGGCCTACTTTGGTCCATATACATCCGCCCTGATGGTCAAAACACTCATAGCCCTCATACGGCAGCTCTATAACCTGAGAACATGCACCCTGCCACTGACCGGAACAAATATAGCTGCAGGGAAATTCAAGGTCTGCCTTGAATATCACCTGGGCAACTGCAAGGGCCCATGCGTTGGATATCAGACTGAAGAAGACTATAATGACAGCATTGTACAGATAAGGGATATCCTAAAGGGGAATATCTCTTCAGTAATAGATCACCTTAGAAGCCTGATGCGAAAATATTCCGACGGACTCAGATTCGAGGAGGCACAGTTGATCAAGGAAAAGATAGAGATCCTGTCGAGGTTCAGAAGCCACTCGGCTGTTGTGAGCAATACAATAAGAAATGTGGATGTATTTGGCATGGCAATGGAAGGCGACAGCGCCTATGTAAACTACCTTAAGGTAGTGCAAGGAGCTATAATACAGGCTTTTACACTTGAATTAAAAATAAGGATCGATGAGGAAAAGGAATCAATACTGGGCTTTGCTATAACAGAGATCAGACAGAGACTATCAAGTGATTCACATGAAGTTATAATTCCCTATAAACCAGATATACTGATAGATAACATAAAATATTCTGTCCCCAGGCTTGGTGGGAAGCTGAAGCTGCTCGAACTTGCTGAACGAAATGCAATATACTACAAGCTGGAACAGAAAAAAAGGAAAATGGAACATAAGCCTGCACAGAGGACCGGAAAAAATCTGGAAAAGCTGAAGAATGACCTCCATATGTCTGAGCTCCCCATGCATATCGAATGCTTCGATAATTCAAATATTATGGGCACAAACCCTGTAGCCGCCTGTGTAGTATTCCGCAACGGAAGGCCGAGCAAGAAGGATTACCGGCATTTTAATATTAAAACTGTCACCGGCCCCGACGACTTTTCCTCGATGGAGGAGATCGTATTCCGGCGCTATAAGAGAGCCCTGGACGAGGGTACCGGCTTGCCTCAGCTGGTTATAATCGACGGTGGCAAAGGACAGTTGTCGTCAGCCATGAAGAGCATTGGCAAGCTTGGGCTCCGTGACAGGATCACAATGATCGGAATAGCAAAAAAGCTTGAGGAAATATATTTCCCGGGAGATAGTGTTCCGATCTATCTCGATAAAAATTCGGTAAGCCTGAAAATAATCCAGCAGCTGAGAAACGAAGCCCACAGATTCGGGATCACTTTTCACAGGGGGAAGAGATCAACTGATATGGTAAGGTCGGATCTTGACAGTATAAAAGGAATAGGACCCAAAACAAAGGAAATACTGTTGCAGCACTTCGGGTCTGTTGCAAAAATCAGGATCGCTCCTGCCGAGGAGCTTGAAAAGTTGGTCGGACCTGCAAAAACCGTCGTGCTGTCGGAATACTTCAGGAATTAGCGCTGTTTTCCACGTGGAACATATCAACGATAAATAGATTTTAAGTATCTAAATATTAATATATTACAGCATGTTACCTGTGATGTTAAGTCAGCGACGCTTTAATATTTTTCACTTATCCGGGCATTGCACCGGAATAATTAACGTAGCAGGCCATGCAAAAGTGCAGGGGACAAAATTGCCGGGAATAAAGTCGGATAATAATTTTGCCTAAAGAACAGGCAGATCGAGCACAGCTTCAAGTTCCCTTGATATATCCTCCGATCCGAATGTAACAAGCCCTTTCATTCCGAGCTCCTCGGCTGCCTTTACGTTGACTTCCACATCATCTATGAAAAGAGATTCAGCCGCTACAAGGGAATATTTTTCAATCAGGATTTCATAAATGCGCCTGTCGGGCTTGGAATATTTTACCTCCGATGAAATTATGCCACCGTCAAAATACCTGAAAAAAAAATAACCGGTTTTTATGTCCTCGAAAATGTCAAGGGGAAAGTTGGAAAGAAAATATAGCCTGTAATCATGCTTTTTAAGCCCCTGCAGAAGCCTTACATTCTGGTCAAGGGGAAACATCATCTCTTTCCTCAGATTGAAAATATGGGCAATTTCCTCCCTTCTGAGAGTGGATTTAGCCGCTATCGAATTGATGGCCTCGGCAGTGGTTATATTTCCATTATCCAGCATGAGCCATTCATTGCTCCTGAATATATCCTCGAGAATCTTGGCTGTAATGGTTTCAGGATAATTCTTGCTTTCGAAAAACTTTGAAGGCCTGAAACTTATAAGCACGTTTCCAAGATCAAACACTATATTCCTTATCATATAACTGATTCTTCATTCTTGTCGGCTGGCCGGTGGCTTCAAGCACATTCCACCAGAGCTCCCCCTTAATATCTATTTTCTTCCTGCTGCCGACTGCCATAGCTATTGGGATCAGTGTAAACTGATCATTCCAGAAGCCTACTACAAAATCGGTCTTTCCTGCCAGTGCTCCATGTACCGCATTCTGGGCCAGAAGATTGCAGAATTTACTGTCGTTGGGGTTTGCCGGGGCGCTGCGGATAATATAGCTTGGATCTATGTACTTTATGGAATGCGGAAACTCCTGGCTCCTGAACTCTTCGCTGATCTTGTCCTTAAGAAAAATACCTATATCACTGTGCTTCCTGTTTCCTGAAGCATCGGTTTCGAGGCATTCTTCAGGGAAAAGATCCTGTCCCGCTCCTTCCGCAACTACGATCACGGCATGGTGCCTTTCCTCCAGCCGCTTTCTCAGAACATTCAGAAAGCCTTTTTCTCCGTAAAGATCGAACGATATTTCAGGGACCAGTACAAAATTGACTTCGGAAATTGACAAAGCTGCGCTGGCGGCAATAAAGCCCGAATCCCGACCCATCAGCTTTACAAGCGCTATGCCGTTGTAAGCTCCCGAGGCTTCGTTATGTGCATACCTGATAATATCGTTTGCTATTGAAAATGCAGTTTCAAAACCGAACGATTTCTGTATCAGGTCAATATCGTTATCAATTGTCTTCGGGATCCCCGCCACACTGATCTTCAGGTTTCTCCTGGAGATCTCCCTGTATATGTCATGGGCTCCCCTCAGTGTCCCGTCTCCCCCTATGCAGAAAAGAACATTGATGTTCATGATCTCAAGAGTATCAACCATCTGGGCCACATCCTGATTTCCACGCGAGGAACCGAGATATGTCCCGCCGAACAAATGAATATCCTTTACCATAGAGGCAGTAAGCTCAATAACAGGATGGCTGAATTTGGGGATAAGTCCCTCATAACCGTACTTTATTCCCAGCACCCTTGAAATACCATACCTGTAATGGAGCTCATTCACAAGGCTCCGGATCACGTTATTCAGTCCGGGACACAACCCTCCGCAGGTCACAATGGCCACCTTCGTCTTGGCAGGCTCAAAAAAGAGATTTTCCCTCGGACCAGCCTTCTCAAATGAAACAGGAGTCTCACCTGTGGCATGGCATCGTGTGAAATGCCTGAGGGATACATCATAAAGTATTCTCTCACTGTTTTCTACAAACTGGAAAAACGGACTATCTTCTCTCAGGGATTGCTTCAAAGGAGAAAGAACACCTCCTGCTCCGAGAGATGGTACCAAAAAATCCTCGAATTTCATGTTACGGAAATTAGCAATATATTTAAATCCATGCAGGCTGGGAAAACAGAATCCCCACCGGCATCAAATTTAAGCACATTTTAAACAGATCATCAATTATGCAGCGTCAGATTATTTGTTTTATCCGTCCGACAAGTCCGCTTTCCAGCATTACTTTAATCCCATGCGGGTGAATGGGAGAGGAGGTAAGGACTTCCTTTACCTTTCCTCCTGTCAGCCTTCCGGTGCGCTTGTGTTCCGACAATTCAACCATTACATCAATCCCTGGCCTGACGTCTGCTCTTCGGGTTCCTTCCATAGCCAATTATTTTTGATAGTTCTCGGGTTTCAATATCAATGCGCTAAATGTAATAATTAAATCAATTATGCAGTAATAAAGAATATAAATATAAGCTTTCGCAACTAAATTTGTTTCAATTTGCCACGATATTTTAAAATATAAGGTACTGAAATTTTCCTATCCTTTTGTTCCTCTGACAGTTGTTCGGATAGTATAGAATCCCTTGCTGGCTGTAATAAAAAGGCTTTTCAGGTCTTTCCCCCCGAAACATACATTGGCTGTCCAGCTTTCCGGAACATCCACGTGATACACCTTTTTGCCGTTCCTGTCGAAAATGGTTACTCCATCACCTGTAATGTATATATTGCCTTCCGAATCTATTGTCATTCCATCTGATCCCATATTGCAGAACAGCTTCCTGTCGGAGAGGCTGTGATCGGTGTTTACGCTGTACGACCAGGTTTTGCCGGCACCTATATCAGCGACGAACAGCCTCTTTCCGTCCGGCGTTCCGACAATCCCGTTGGGCTGGACAAGGTCGGTGATCACCCGGGTGAGGGTTTTGTGATCGGGCGAAAGGTAGTAGACTGCCTGAATATCCTGCGGCATTGAGGTATGGGTCCACCAAGGCCTCTGATAATAGGGATCGGTAAGGTAGATCCCCCCTTCACCGTCTATCCAGAGATCATTCGGACCGTTGAGGATCTTGGAGTTGTATTCGAGTGGCACGACAACCACCTTTTTGTCTTCACCTATCTTCCAGAGCTCATTCTTTTCATCGGCACAGGCCCATAAATCGCCATTGCCGTCGAAGGAAAGACCGTTGGAACGCCCCGAGGGCTGAAGAAAGAGAGCAAGTTGTCCTTCCGTGCTCCATTCCATTATCCTGTCATTGGGCTGATCGGTGAAGAAAACATTTCCTTCAGCATCGGATGAGGGACCCTCAGTAAACGAGAAGCCCTCCGCAAGCTTTACAAGCGTGGCTCCGGGCTCTATTACCCCGGGTCCGCTGATGAGCGGCAGGACAAGCAGAAGAAACAGGGATCTTATCATCGGTTCACTTTTGAATGAGAGGTGTAAAGCTTATCTTTTGCTCAGCCTTTAAACACTTTGCGGATTCTTGCCATGTAATCATCGATCTGTCCCGGCTCCTCGAAGCCGACAATAAGAGAATCAACGGAGCCCAGCCCCAGTACATATTTCAGCGACTCATCGATCTTATCCGGGTCGTTTTTAAATTTTCCCGCACCTATAAGCTTCATACCGATTATGCCCTTGCCTTCCCTGTGGAGCTTTTCAATTACGGGGGCAACGAGTCCGGGATCATCCTTATCCATCGATTCCCCGAAAGGATTAATCCTTACATGAACAACATCCACCCAGGGGTTGCCTGCACAGGCCTCCATTGCCTCCAGAGAGTGAACCGATACGCCGTGTGCCCTGA
Organism: uncultured Bacteroidales bacterium; assembly: GCA_963756885.1. Lineage (GTDB taxonomy): Bacteria > Bacteroidota > Bacteroidia > Bacteroidales > VadinHA17 > LD21. Next base: position 361,835 of record CAVWPG010000011.1, on the reverse strand, counting down.
TAATATTCCTTGCCTTAAGGTTTTCAAGAATGTCCATCTGTTTTTTCTCCTTGTCGGTCCATCTTCCGTCCGTCATGCAATGGATCTGGATCAGGTCGATATAGTCAGTATTAAGCTCCCTCCTGAAACGGTCCGTAACCACGTCGGCATCAGGACGCTCTGGCTCGGGAATCCCTCCCTGTCCTACCCAGATCTTGGTGCCGATTGTATAGCTGTCCCTGGCAAGGCCTTTCAGTGCCGAAGAGGTGAAAGTATGCGTGCCGTAGCTGTCGGCGCAGTCAAAGTAGCGGATCCCCTTTTCATAGGCCTGCCTGATTATAAGCTCTGCAACGCCCGCTCTTGTAATGTTTGAGGAACGGTTATACCCGCTGAAGCCTGTCCCCATACCCAGGAGAGTGGTTTTGATCCCCGACCTCCCCAGCGTAACGACCTTAAAAGGGTCAGCCGGAAGAGGTGGCTGCGGCGGCGGGGAGGCAAGGCAGATCTTTCCCATAAAGACTGTCCCGGCTCCTGCTGTAACCGTCGACACGAACTGCCTGCGTGTAAGTTTTGTTTTACCCATACATCGGATGTATAAAATATTATTATTGTCACATAACTCCAAGCTGTCCGGCGATATTCACAGGTGAAACCGGTCTCCCGTTCCTTGATGCAATTCCTGTAACCCTCGCCTTTGCTATAAGCTTTTCGTCGGGGATCCTGCATATCTCCTGAATAAAAATAAGCCTTACATTGCCTTCTCTCTCGGTCCTGAGCCTTACAACGAATGAATCACGGCTCCTGAGCGGATATTTGTATTCAATCTCGACCCTTGTTACTATCAGATCGATCCCCTCCTCATGAAGCCCGGCAAAGCTTATCCCCTTTGATAACAGGTATTCATGCCTGGCATGCTCCAGGTAGTGCTGGTAATTTGCATTATTCACAACACCCTGAAGGTCACATTCATAATCCCGTACCATGAATTCAAGGCTATATGTAAAACCTGATTCTGTTATCTTGTTGTTCTTCACTGTGGCGGATATTGTTTTTACTCCACTCAATAAACAGGAATTCGCAGAGCAGGTTCATGCTATTTCGGCAACATCCCGAAAAACTTTTTCAGGTTCCGGTGGAACTTATGGATGCTCGCCGGCTTATAATGCATCAATATACATTCCCCCGTGATAAAATTTGCTCCCGAATTCTTCAGGTCGCCAATCGCTTCCCTTGTGTCAGCCATCTGCTGGATCCAGATCTCCCTTATCCCGCGGGCAAGGACTTCCCTGACTACTGAAGCCGTCTGATCTTTCTTTGTCATTATGATCACCCCCCTTACTTCATCAGGAAGGGAGTGGACATTGGGATATGATTTTTCACCCAGAATTTCATCTGCCAGGGGGTTAACAGGAATGATCTTCATGCCTTTTTCCCTGAGTTCCCTGAATGCAGTATACCCGAATTTTTTCGGATTCCGTGAAACACCGACAAGAGCTATAGGCTGATTGTCAAGAAATTGATTGATTTGCTTCAAAGTATTCATGGTCGTCTGAGGTACTAAATTTGTTAAATGAAAAATAATGAAATGATCCAAGATTTGGAAGTAAGTATAAAGACTTAAAAATACAACAAAAATGCAAACTGACATTTATTTTTATTTACTTGGTGTAAAGGTTTAACAATAAATAGAATAAACATGAAAAAGCCGGTCGACCGTACCGGGTACCTGTTCACGAGAGGTTACTCCAATTACGTATTTGTGCTCCTGTTCCTGTTGTATATGTTCGATTACATCGACAGGATGGTTGTTACATCCATGTTTACATCAATTGAGAAGGACTGGGGCATCTCCCATACCCAGAGCGGAATGCTGGTCTCTGCCGTTTACTGGGCAATTGTTTTGCTCACCTTTCCCGTTTCAATTCTTGTCGACAGGTGGAGCAGGACCAAAACCATCGGCATTATGGCTGCCATGTGGAGCATAGCCACGGCCCTGTGCGCGCTGACAGGCAATTTTGTTCAGCTCTTCATGGCCCGCCTGCTGATCGGTGTGGGAGAGGCCGGCTATGCACCCGGAGGAAGTGCCATGATTTCTGGCTTGTTCCCCATAGAAAAGAGAGCCAGGATGATGGGCATATGGAATGCTTCGATCCCGCTCGGTTCAGCCATAGGTGTACTACTTGGGGGCATTATAGCTGTAAGGCTCGGCTGGAAGCATGCATTTGGAATTGTAGCTGTTCCGGGCTTCATCGTGTCAGTCCTGTTTTTGTTCGTAAAGGATTATAAGACGGTGGATCTCTCCTTTATCGATAGCAACCGGAACATTGTCAAAATGGAAAGGAAGGATATCGTGAAGGAATTCTTATCCAAACCTTCGGTATTGTTCACATATTTCGGGATTGCCTCCGTCGTTTTCGTTACAACATCAATGCTTACATGGCTTCCCACATACTTTGAAAAAGTGAGGCATATCCCGCAGGAGAAGGCGGGTCAGATGGCCAGTATGGTTATGGTGCTTGCTATTATCGGGGCCCCTCTCGGTGGCTATCTTACCGATATGTGGAGAAAGAAAAGGATAAATGCACGGCTTCTTTATCCGGCACTTTCATCACTGCTTTCGGCAATAACCCTTTTCATCGCCCTTGCGCTGCTGAAGGGGACGTTTCAGTATATTGTCTTCCTTCTGTTCGGTGTTCTGATACTCTCGTTTGTTTCGGGGGCGGCTGCAGTAACGCAGGATGTAATTCATCCCGGACTGAGGGCAACTTCATATGCAATTGCAGTGGTTGTGCAAAATCTGCTGGGAGCCTCAACCGCCCCTATAATAATGGGGAAGATCTACGACCTGACGAATATTCAGACTGCACTGTCAATACTGCCTGTCATCCTGCTTGCGGGGGCACTTCTTTTCTGGCTGGGCTCGAGGCATTACGGCAACGATCTGGGCAAGGTGTCAAGGATTGAGCTGAGTGCGGAGTGAGCTGAACCGGCTATTTGTTCCTGGAGGTTGTATACATTACAAAATCCCTGAGGGAGTCCCTGACTTCAGAAGCAGGATAGGAATCGAGTATTGCAAGGGCCTTGTCGCGGTACTGGTTCATCTTGAGCTCGGCATAATTCATTCCTCCGTTTTCGGAGACAAAGCTTATGACTTCGCTTATTTCAGCCTTGCTCTTTTTCCTGTTCTTGACAATACCGATTATGTGTCTCTTTTTCAGGTAAGTTGTCTCCTCAAGGGCATGAATAAGAGGGAGTGTGATTTTTCTTTCCTTTATATCGTTTCCGGCAGCTTTTCCGGTCAGTCCGGTGGCCTCGTAATCGAGAAGATCATCCCTGATCTGGAAAGCTATCCCTATGTTTTCCCCGAAATCCTTCATCATCTGAATTACATCCCCATCGCCGGAAACTGATCTTGCACCACAGGCAGTGCATGCCGAAAGCAAGGCAGCCGTCTTGCTTTTTATTATCCTGAAATAGTCCTCTTCGCTGAGGTTCAGCTTTCTCGATTTTTGCAGCTGGAGCAGCTCTCCCTCACTCATTGACTTTACTGCATCTGATACGATTTCAAGCATATCAAACCGGTTCTGCTCTACACTTATGAGCATCCCCTTGGATAGAAGGTAATCCCCCACAAGTACAGCAATTTTCGAATTCCAGAGCGCATTTATAGAGAGGGCTCCCCTTCTTTCCCTTGCATCATCGACAACATCATCGTGTACAAGGGATGCGGTATGAAGGAGTTCAATAAATGTGGCCGCGACATAAGTTGCCTCGGTGATCTGACCGTTTAGCCTGGCCGTCAGAAATACAAGCAAAGGTCTCATCTGTTTTCCCTTACGACGTATAATGTAGTTAAGGATTATATTCAGCAATGGAATATTCCTTTGCATAGTCCTGCTGAAGTAGGCTTCAAATTCAGCCATCTCTTTTTCAACTGGTCGTCGTATCCGGGTGAGGACAGGCATTTATTTTTATTTCTTTCAAATATACTAAAATCATGATATCATGCTGAACTACCTGAAGCTTCATTTGGTTTTGCACAGTTTGCTGCCCGTTGAAATGCTGTATGGGCTTTTAACCATATTTGCATATCTTTGTGGAACAAAAAGGTGAAGTAATGGAATTTAAAGAACTTACTCCGGAAAACCTGGAGATGGCTTCCAACATGCTGAAGGCAATTGCACATCCGATACGGATATCCATTGTTGGCTGCCTGGAGGACGGGGAAAAAAGAACTGTTACCGAAATTCATCATATGCTCGGAATTGAACAGTCGACTGCATCACATCACCTTGTTATACTTAGGGACCGTGGCGTACTGGCTTCAAAGAGAGAGGGAAAGAACACATGGTACTATCTCAGGCATCCGAACCTCAAGATGGTTCTGAGCTGCGTGAGCACATGCTGCCAGCAGTAGAATCGCAACTGTTCAGGAAGCTTACGACAGGTCCCTGAACATTTTCTTCTGGAAAAGAACAATTGATATAACTCCGCATGTAATTGCAGAATCGGCAATATTGAATACCGGCCTGAAAAATACGAGTGACTCTCCGGGCCTGAAAGGAGACCAGCTCTGGCCAATGGGAATTGATTATGGGGAAATAGAACATATCCACAACCCTGCCTTGCAGGAATGACGAATAGCCGCCCCCGGGAGGAAATAATATTGCAGGCTGGCTGAAGCTTTCACTGAAGATCATACCGTAAAAAGCACTGTCTATTATGTTGCCGACAGCGCCGGCCAGTATGGCGCTGACCGCCAGCACAAGTCCGGTGCTGGCTTTCCTGACGATAAGGACCTGAGAAACCATCCTATGCCGATAATGGCTAATATCCTGAAGAGGCTTAATATAAACTTGCCTGTTTTTCCTCCCATTTCCATACCAAAAGCCATCCCGTTGTTTTCAATGAAATGAAGAATTCCCCAGCTTCCCAGGAAATGAATCTCCTGGCCGATTTCCATGTGAGTCTTGACCCATATCTTCAGAAACTGGTCGGCTATTAGTATCAGAACAATAAGAATAACAGATTTTTTTCCTAATGACATAATTGAAATTCTTTAAAATCAGGGGCGCAAAATACAAAAAAAAATGATATGATTCCTGTCTCTGCAGTCAGGTTAAGGGCTCAGTCACACTAATTTATTGATCTTATTTGTATCCCAGCAATACCAGTTCTCATCCTGCAGGTAATCAAGACATTTCAGTCTTCCGTCCCTGGTTGCATATATTCCATTCGATGTCCGCATCCGAATACAGGCCATTTGAGAAATGAATATTATAGGACTAGGTCAAAATTGCTTGTACGTCTGAGTAAGATAATTTATATAGCTGTCTTTGCTGGCATCATTTTTTTCATATGTATACTTCACGCTTATCACCTGATCACCGCTTTTGGTCCAGTCTGTCTGAAACAGGGCAATAGTCTGACTGGGCACTTTCCTTGAAATTCCATTGCCCTCCCGATCCGTCAGTTTGTGAAGTGCCATCTATCCATGCAAAATCATTATAGCCGCCCGTCCCTTCCTTTGTGATATTAATTTCCATGTAACTGAGTTGGTGGTTATATTTCCCTGCAGTTTTGCCTAATATGAATCCTGCCCGGATCTGAAAGAGTAACTCCATTGCCAAAGCTTGTCAGATACATAGGCAGGGTTGTTGCCCGCTGCAGACTGAATAGGCAGCAAGAGGTACTGAGATTGACGAGGAGATCAGTGTATTCCAGACACCTGCCACTCCGGCAGCAAATTGCCAGGTGCTGCTCTCTGTTCCCTTTATGCCGGTAACCGATTCAGCAGACTTTTTCTGGGATGTGAAGTTGCTGAAATCGATAACCATTGATGCAAATGGCGGCAGGAGAGGCGGATCGCCCTTATCCTTCTTGCAGCCTGTTACTATTCCTGCAGACAGAATGACAATTGAAATTAGTTGGAAGAACTTTTTTCATAATGCGGTTTTTATTGAAAACCAGGATAAATCCGTTCCTCTTTTACCTCGGCAAAGATATAACGCGAAAAGATAATAATAATTTTTAGATGAAAATTTATTATTTGGCAGGTACCGCGGCAGTGTCAAAAATCAGGACAGCTAAAAAAAGCGGCAGGCAAGTGAAATTAAATAAAAGAGATTCAATATCTTTATGTTGATTAAAATCTGTAGTGTTAAATATCACGTTTACACTAATTCATGTAATTGTTTTTTGTTTATTTTTGGACTGGGATGGTTTCAGTCGGGAAGATTGGGTTCTATTGGATTGCTTCATAATAATTTATAAATATATTTTGAATGTCAGGATCTTCTCAGCTGGAATATTTAAAGTACTTCCTCCTTTCTCTATTCCTCTCGTTACTGTTTGTAATCCCGTCCGCCGGGATGATTCAGCCAGGGAGACTCCTCAGTTCCGGAAATCAAGCTTTCTCCCATACGAGCAGCTGGTCCGTGGCGAAAGGCTGTTCTACGGTCTGTCTCCATCGGAAAATAAGCCGGTCAATTGTGCAGGCTGCCATAATACCACCTTATTCCGATACCCTTAACTGGAACCCCGATGCAATAGCGATATCGCGGAAATATTTAGATAGGAGTGCCGGTGAGCTTGGCTCGGCCCTGCTCGAATCCATCTGCTGAAAAGATGATGGAGGCTCATAAGGGCATTCAGTTGTCGGAGCAGGATATCAGCCTTTTGAAGGGATTCATGGATAAGCTTGCCGTTAGCGAGCTTCAGGAAAGCAAGCCTGTCATCGATAACCTCCTGCTGTTCATCCTCGTTTCGCTGCTGCTACTGTTCTCAGTAACCGATCTTATTAGTTTTAAAAAAGTAAAGCAAAAATGGATTCACTACATAATCCTGCTCACAGGCTTGCCGTTCATCAGCTATCTTCTGGCTGTGAATGCAATGGCGATAGGCCATTCTCCGGGATATGAGCCTGATCAGCCTGTGAAATTTTCGCATAAGGTCCATGCCGGCCAGAATAAAACTGATTGTGTTTATTGCCATAGTTATGCCCCCTACAGCAAAACTGCCGGCATTCCACCGGAGAATGTTTGCATGAACTGTCATTTGCTTGTGCGTAACGGAACAAGGTCGGGTGCCTTTGAAATCGCAAAAATAATAAGCCATTACGAATCAATAAGCCAATTGAATGGGTAAGGGTATATAATCTGCCCGATCATGTTTTCTTCAGCCATGCACAGCATGTCAGCGCAGGAGGCATACGCCTGCCAGAAATGCCATGGACAGGTGGAAACAATGGACAGGATCAGGCTTAACCAGGAGCTTACAATGGGCTGGTGCATAAACTGTCACAGGAGCACAAATCTCAAATTTAATGAGAATCTGTTCTATTCACAGTATAAGGAATTGACTGAGAGGGTAAAAAGCGGCGAGATTTAAGGATGTGACTGTCGACAGGACAGGCGGCACCGAATGCATGAAATGTCATTATTAGGAAACCAAGGAAGAACTCAGAAAAAGTAATACAGGATGAAAAGATACTGGAAAAGTGTTGAGGAGTTTCAGGGAATTGCTCCTGGGGATGTTGAGACGGGAGCCGGGGCAGGAGGATAAAGAACAGTGTGCTGGAACTGCTTGAAAATGATTTCTTGAAAACAAATTCTTCCAGAAGGGATTTTCTGAAAGTGTTTGGGTTCAGTATTTCCTCAGCCGTCGTTATGGCAAGCTGCAAGAGACCTGTTCATAATGCCATCCCCTATGTAGTGCAGCCGCCTGAACTTGCTCCCGGTAAATCTTTGTATTATGCCTCAAGCTTTTATGATGGTCATGAATATGCCGGAATCCTGGTAAAAACCCGTGATGGAAGACCAATAAAAATTGAAGGGAATCACTTTCAGCTTATAACGGGGAGGGAACCACTGCAAGGGTTCAGGCCTCGGTTCTGAGCCTCTATGATGATGCCAGGCTGAAAGGCCCCTGCGCAGATAAATCTGACTGCTCATGGGAAACCGTCGACGGACAGATAATGAAGGACCTTGAGGTTATAAATGCCGACGGGGGCGCAGTCGCACTGCTCTCACTTCAACTGTTATTTCCCCTGCAACCGCAAGGCTTATTAATGAATTCGGCAGCCGGTTCAGGAATTTCAGGTGGGTAAGTACGATGCAGTTTCCTGTTCAGCTATGCTCGAAGCCAATGAAAAATGCTTTGGCAAAGCCGTTATACCCGATTATCATTTTCAGAATGCCGGATTTGTGGTTTCCTTTAATGCCGATTTTCTTGGTACATGGGTATCTCCGGTTCATTTTATTCCCAGATATGTCTCACGCCGAAAGCTTGATAACGGGGAAAAAGAGATGCTCCGGCATATTCAGTTTGAATCAGGCATGAGCCTTACGGGAAGCAATGCGGACAAGAGGACCAGAATAAAACCCTCGGAGGAGATAATACTGCTGGCCGACCTTATACAACAGGATTGCAGAAAAGACAGGAGGAGATGTTATTCCCGCCGCAACCCCGGAAGGGATCTGTCGGGCCTTGCAGCCAGCCTTGCTGGCTTTCAAGGGCAAATCGATTGTAGTATCGGGAACCAATAACCGTGAAATTCAGATTATAGTTAACGGAATAAATACCCTGTCTGGGTAACTACGGGGAATTGCATAGACCTGAACAATCATATCAATGTCGCTTCGCGGTATCGACAGCAGAATGGAAGAGCTTGTGGATGATATGACATGCGGAAAGGTAAAGGGCTCTGTTCATGTACAATGTGAATCCCCTCTATGACTACCATGACATGCTCAAATTTCTCGACCGGACTGAAAAATACCAGGACTTTCGGTCAACATGACGGCATCACTCAATGAGACTGTAGGAAATGCCCGGTTTGAATGTCCTGTCAATCATTATCTTGAATCGTGGGATGATGCAGAAATAATGCCCGGTCAGCTCAGCTCTGTCGCAGCCCTGTATCAATCCACCTCTTTAATACACGTTCGTTCCAGGATTCGTTCTGAAATGGTCGGGAAATACGAGCTCATGGCATGATTACCTCATGGCGGACTGGGAAAGGGAATTTTTCCCGAGTCGGGCAAACCGGTATTCAGGAATTTCTGGGATGAATGCCTTGGCAACGGTGTGTTACAGTTACAAATCGCAGGAAAATAAAACAGCAGAATTAACCAGAAGAGCTTTCAGAGCTATGAAGTCCGTTAATCCGGCGGATCCATGAAGGGATTTGAGATAATTTTCACCTGAAAGCATCGCTCTTGGCACTGGCATGCATTCCAACAATCCCTGGCTCATGGAATTGCCCGACCCTGTTTCACGTCATTGCTGGGATAACATAGGCTGCCATTTCACCTGCCGATGCTGCAGAAGCTTGGGATTCAGACAGGTCATATCGTAACATCTCGGCAAGGGACTTATCCTGCCTGCATTTATACAGCCCGGACAGGCTGAGGGAACAGTTTCCGTTGCCCTTGGTTACGGACATACAAACTCCGGCCCTGTTTCAGCGCAATGTCGGAGTAAATGTCTATCCGTTTATCACAATGTCCGCGGAGGAATCCTTCATTATGGCTTTGCCACTGACAAAATTGAAAATACCCTGAGGAAAAGCAGGCTGGCTCTTACACAGATCCATCATTCAATGGAAGGAAGAGCCGATCGTCAGGGAAACGAGCTCTCAGCAGTTACCTCGAGAACCCCGTCCTCGGGAATGAACTTCATAAGGAATTTGAAGAGAATCACAAAACACTGTATCCGGAGATCAAATATGACGGCTTTCACTGGGGGATGGCAATTGACCTGAACTCATGCATCGGATGCAATGCATGCGTCATTGCCTGCCAGGCTGAAAACAATATTCCGGTAGTGGGGAAGGAAGAGGTCAGGAACAGAAGAATAATGCACTGGATTAAAATTGACAGGTATTATTCCGATACCCCCGATGATCCCAAGGTTTATTTTCAGCCCCTTATGTGCCAGCATTGCGATAATGCCCCTTGTGAAAATGTTTGCCCTGTTTCCGCTACCAATCACAGCAGCGAGGGTCTGAACCAGATGACCTACAACAGGTGTGTGGGAACGAAATATTGCATTAACAACTGTCCCTATAAAGTAAGAAGGTTCAACTGGTACAGGTATACAAACAATAAGGCTTTTGATTTCAATACCGCGTCCGATCTTGGGAAGATGGTCCTAAATCCTGATGTCACTGTCAGGGAAAGGGGAGTGGTTGAAAAATGCTCGTTGTGTGTGCAGAGGATACAGGAGAAAAAACTGACGGCCAAGCTCGAGAACAGGGTGCTGAAGGACAATGAAATAAAGACTGCATGCATGCAAGCCTGCCCTGCCGGAGCTATCGTGTTTGGAAATCTTAATGACAGCAATAGCAGGGTTTCCAGATTATTCTGCAGGAACAAGGCGCTATCATCTGCTCGAGGATCTTCATACGCTGCCTTCAGTAGGCTACCTGACCAAAGTACGGAACGACGATGGATAAAAAGTCATAAAAATCAATTAGTCGATGTACAATAAGAAAATCAGAGGTCCGCTAGTTGAAGGGAATAAATCACTTGGTCAGGTTACAAGGGAGGTTATTGCACCTATCGAAACAGCTCCCGGCCTGTGGTGGTCAGTTGCATTTGGAATTGCTTCGCTGGCAACACTTTATGGAGTTTATGCCATATATATTACTGTTTACTAAAGGAATTGGGACATGGGGTGTTAATAACTCCGTTGGATGGGGATGGGCTATTGTAAACTTTGTATGGTGGATAGGTATCGGGCATGCAGGAACGGCATTTTCAATATTTCCTCCTTATTCTGAGACAGACGATGGAGGACATCAATCAACAGGTCAGCGGAAGCAATGACTGTGTTTGCGGTACTTTGCGCCGCTATGTTTCCGACTCTCCACATGGGACGGATCTGGCTTGCCTTTTATATTTTCCCCTACCCGAATACACGGGGTCCGCTATGGGTAAATTTCAACTCACCCCTTTTCTGGGACTTTACGGCAATTACCGCTTATCTGCTGATATCTGTCTCATTCTGGTACCTGGGAATGCTGCCCGATCTTGCTACAATACGCGATAAGACAGTTTCAAAGATAAGAAAAGCCATTTATGGCTTCTTCAGCCTTGGATGGACCGGATCAAGCCGCCAGTGGATAAGGTTTGAATCGCTCAGTTTTATCCTTGGAGGTATTGCGGCAGTGCTGGTTGTTTCGGTTCATTCCATTGTGGCAACCGATTTTGCTGTAGGGGTTGAACCCGGATGGCATTCAACAATTTTCCCTCCTTTCTTTGTTGTTGGAGCCATATTTTCAGGATTTGCAATGGTTATGACACTTATGGTGCTTATAAGGAAAATATATCATCTTACCGATTATATAACTGATAATCACATGGATGCCATAGCCAGGATACTCATATTCATCTCGCTGATCATGGGGACAGCCTATCTGACCGAGATCTTTATGGCATGGTATTCAGGAAATCAGTTTGAGATGTTTACATTTTTCAGGAACAGGGCTACCGGTGATTATACAATTCAGTTCTGGGGAATGATTGTCTGCAATGCCCTGGTACCTCAGCTATTCTGGTTCCGGAAAATGAGAAGGAGCTGGGTGGGGCTGCTGTCGGTCTCACTCCTTATAAACGTTGGAATGTGGCTTGAGAGATTTAACATTGTGATTACCTCGCTCACCAAAGATTTCCTTCCTTCGAACTGGAGCGCCTATACACCGACATATATCGATATTGGGGTTTATGTGGGTACGGTCGGATTATTTGCAACGGGAGTATTGCTCTTCATGCGGTATATTCCGATGATGGCTATTAGCGAAATCAAAGGTGTGGTTGATATCGGGAAGTAAAATAGAGGATTAAGGGACGCTGTTATGAACAAAACTTTTAAAATAGGTATTTTCGACCAGGAAGGTAAGTTTATTGACTCCCTGAAGTCACTCCGGGAGGAGGAACTTGATGTTTTTGAAGTATTTACTCCTTATCCCATACATGAAGTATTCAAATTGCTGAAGCGGAGATCAAGGATGCCCACTGTCGCCTATTTTATGGGCTTGTTTGCAATTATATCAACACTGGCCTTTCTTTATTATACGGCTGTGATAAACTGGCCGGTTGTTTACGGAGGCAAGCCGCTTAATTCATTTCCCTCATTTATTGTAATAACTCTTGTGCTGACTATTCTTACAGTTACGATAGGAAGCCTGGCCGTTTTTTCAGCCAGGTCAAAGCTGTATCCGGGACGGGAAAATACAATCTTTGACCACAGGGCTACAGATGATAAGTTTGTTATTGTTGTGGAATCGGCAGCCGGTGACTCATCTGCCGCCGAGAAAGCTGCCACCATTATGAAAGAGGGGGGAGCAATTGAGATAATTGATAAAGAGTTTGAAAATGTCAATACATGAAAAATAATTATTTATCAGGAAACATACGGAAAGCCCTGTTTCTCATCCTGCTCGCAGTGCTTCTCTGGAGGTTGCGACAGGAACAGGAATACAACGGGATGGGATTATTTCCCTGATATGTTCTATTCCACTGCTTATGAGACCTTTACTCAGCAATCCCAACTTCAACGACGGAATGACGATGAGAGACCCTGTTCCCGGTACTGTTCCCCGCGATTATACGCCGTTCAATTACACAATTGATCCTGAATCGCGCATAAAGGCAGGAATTGAGCTTGTTAATCCATATTCTTCATCCGGGGAATTGCTCGCGGAGGGCAAAAAGGTCTATATACAACATTCTGTCTCGGATGTCATGGTGAATCGGGCGCAGGTGACGGGCCCCTGTATAAAGGCGGACTGTATCCCCTGGAGCCCAGGAATCTGACGGACAAAGTATCCGCTGACCTGAAGGACGGGGAGATTTATCATACAATAACCCTTGGGTTTGGGTCAATGGGGGCTCACGGCTCACAGATCAGGCCCGGGGATAGATGGAAGCTCGTTACTTATATCCGGGAACTTCAGAAAGAGGCACGGGAAAAACCGGCCGGCGAAGGTGCAGCACAAATAACTGATTGCTGATCAAAGTAGCTGAAAATAGATTTTCTATCCTATATCAAAAAATAAATCGAATGAAGGAGAAAATTAACGTATCGACAACCTTCAGAATTATAACCCTGGCTTTGACGACCATAGGTGCGATTACATTCATCCTGGCTCTTATTTCGGATCCCCGGAAAGCCTGGGCCAATTACCTGATAGTTAACTATTATTTCCTTTCATTGGCGATGGGTGGGGCATTTTTTCTTGTTATCCAAAGCATAACCCAGTCGGGCTGGTCATCTGCCTTCAGGGTATACCCGAGGCAATGATGGCTTATATCCCCTTTGCCGCAGTTTTCTTCATACTGTTCTACTTCGGTATCAGATCGATATTATCCATGGTCGCACCAGGATGTCGTTGCCGGCGATCAGCTGCTGCAGCATAAATCCCCTTATCTTAACGTTACGTTTTTTTACATCAGGCTGATCCTCTATTTTGCACTCTGGGTCATCTTTGCAGGAATACTCAGGAAATTTTCGCTCCGCGAGGATATGCTGGCTCCTGAAAATCAGACGGGTATCATGAGCCTCTTCGGCAAAAACGAGCTCTACTCCAAAATTTTCATATTTATCGTGACCATCACTTTTTCATTGGCAGCGTTTGACTGGATGATGACAATTGAGGGACACTGGTACAGTACAATCTTCGCAATGAAGAATATTGTTGCGGCATTTCTGCACGGTGTTTCGGTTATAGCACTGATAATTTTCGTTCTCCACAGGCTGGGATACTTCCCGTTTCTGAATAAGTATCACCTGCACGATTTTGCCCGCTATATCTTTATGCTTTCAATTATCTGGGGATATTTCTGGTTTGCGCAGTTCATGATCATCTGGTATGGAAACATCCCGGAGGAGACCTCATACTACTACCTGAGATGGCACGAAGGGTGGAAAAGCATCTTCTTCCTTGAGATCGGGCTTAACTGGGGAGTTCCCTTCCTGGTGCTTCTTCCTGTAAAAACAAGCCGGAATATGATGGTTATTATATTCGTTACTATTGCTCTCATTATCGGACAATATATCGACATCTTCAACCAGGTGATCCCCGGAACTACGCGCGTTCTGCGTTTTGGCTGGACCGAGGCAGGAATATTCGCCGGGTTTGCAGGTTTATTCGCGCTTGTTGTCGCCACTGCCCTTGGCAGGGTAAATATTATTCCCCCCAATCACCCCTACCTGGAAGAGAGCAAAAATCATCATTTTGTATGATCAGGACAGGATCCTGTCGGAAATCAGCAGGACCATCATAAGAAAAAAGTAGGAATAGAGCAGCATTGAGTACCTGCTGTAGTTTCCTGTTTCTCCCGTTGCCCTGATGAGTCGCGAGAACTGCCACACCACATAAAGGGAAGCTGCCAGGAGAATGGCTGAAAGGAACCCTGTCCGGATTATCTCAAAATAGCAGAGAAAAAGGGCTGCTGTAACAGATGTAACGACCCATGTAAATGTAAGCCTGTTGATCTGTTTCCTGTTCATTATACCGGTAAGGCTTGGCAATCCGGCCTCCTGGTATTCCTCTCCGTATTTCAGTATAAGGAGCCAGAAATGAGGTATTTGCCCTGCAAAAAAAAGAAATTCAAGGAATATTATCGGTTTATCCCAGAACCCGCCACCTGCCGCCACCCAGCCGATAAGGGGGGGAAGGGCCCCGTAAGTGCACCGGGAACCACCGCAAACGCAGTTTTCCGCTTCGCATAGGTATAAACCCCGTTATACCACGCAACTGTTGCCAGGGCTGTTGCTACAGCCTTTAAATTTCCTTCCAGGAGGAGAATAGTTATTCCGCACAGGATAGTCAACAGGAAAAACAGCACTGCACCCCGGGCCTTATTTTTCCGGAAGGAAGGGGCCGGTCGTGGGTCCTCTTCATTATCCTGTCGGTTTCGACCTCCTGCAGCTGATTCAGGACGGAGGCCGATATGGCCATGAGCAGAATGCCGGCTGTGACCGCTATTATCCTGTATGTAAGACGGGGATCAAAAATAAAATATCCCGTGAAGCCTGTGAAGCTTACCGGGATCATTACCTTCAGTTTACTCAGGCTCAGATAATCCCTGAACCGGTACCGGAAGCTATTTTGCATTAAGGCTTTTGATATATTCGATTATCTGATCGATATCACTGTCGGTCAGTGATCCCTTGTAGCTCTGCATCAATCCCTTGGGATACCCTTTTACTATCTCCACATTGGGATCTAGGATAGATCTTTTGATATATGCCTCATCAGCCTTCAGCGTAACCTCCTTGCCGTCCCTTATCACGACCTGTTGGGAGCCGAAAAGGTGCAGATAGGTCGGGCCGACGATCTTTGAGCCATCGGTGGAATGGCAGGCATTGCACCCTTTTGCCTTCATTATTGCAAGTCCTGCTGCACCGGCGTGGCAGCCGCCTCCGCTGTTTTAACCACCGCGGAAGTATCGGCGTACCACTTGTTATACTCTTCCTTTGGCAGAACCCTTACATTCGCGTTCATGTACGAATGTTGCAAGCCACAGTATTCTGCACAGAACAGGTCATAATTTCCCTCCTTCTCGGGCAGAAACCACATCATCTTTTCCCGCCCGGGACCATGTCGGATTTTATCCTGAAAGCCGGGATGAAGAGACTGTGTATTACATCCAGGGAAACAAGGTTTATCTTGATGGGTGTATTGACCGGAATTACGAGCTCCGGGCTCTGCTTCCCATTTTCGTACTGGAAGGTGAAATTCCACATCCTTGCCACGCTTGTGATTGTAAGCGAATTATCAGGAGCCTTGGTCATGGGTTTCCATCCGGTCCATCCAAAATAGAACATCATCAATGCCAGGAAGTGTCGGAATGGTGGTCCAGATGATTTCAAGCCATATATTTCCTTCTATCTGGGTTGCTGTTTTATTCCTCTTTTTGTTGTACCTGTAAATAAAATAGAGCATGTCATTGTGAGCCCGATAATAAATATCAGGGATACAATTACAGTAAAGTTAAAAGCCTTGTCAAAAGTAGCTACATAGTTTGAAGCGTCTATTCCTGCTGTTGGATGCATAGGGATTATCTATAAAGGTAGTCAAGAAGGGTTATTAATAATTACCACCCCGATCAGCAGGGTCACAGATGATACCATGAGGGTAAACATCCTGTTCTCGAATTTGAGATGCATGAAAATGCGAAGTACAAAAGAAGATTTTATTGCAGCTATCAGACAGCGCAATAAAAACAGTCAGTGTACCCAGGGAGATTCGCGTGACACTTATTGAGATAAGTGTCAGGGTATATCAAAACTGCCAGAACCATGTAGAAATGTCCTGTAGGGTATTATATGCTTTTTTCATTCTCCATTGCTGGTTTCCAGTTTTAAGTTATCAGATAAAACAAAGGATACAGGAAGATCCAGATCAGGTCAACCAGATGCCAGTACAGTCCGCTGTTTTCAAGCAATACATGATTATCACTATTCACTTTATCTCTGATCATGAATACGGCAATAAAAACTATAAATACAAGTCCGATAATGATATGCAGGGCATGAAGTCCGGTCATGGAAAAATACAAGCCGTAAAAAAGAACATCTCCATTGTCCTCTTAGTGCAAGAACGGATGATCCCGGATAGATATGCTCCCTGAAATGATCTCCCCATTCAATGTACTTATTGAACAGGAAGCCAAGCCCCAGCAACACGGTAAAGCCCAGTAATACAAGCAGAGCCAGCTTTTTATTCCTTTTCTGCAGGGCAGTGATTGACATTGCTATTGTGGAACTGCTGGTCAGGAGGATGATCGTATTTAGTGTTCCGATGAATACACTCCAGTTCTTCCGCTGCCAGGTGAAATGCTGTGAGGTTCCTGAACCGGTATACCGAGTAAACCACAAACAATCCTCCGAACAGAAGCATTTCTGTGAAAAGGAAGAGCCACATGCCGGTTTTGGAAGCCAGATCGTCACGGTGTATTTCCATATTCAGCCTTATTGGTAGTTATAGGGTCCATGGGTTACAACAGGTATTTTTCAAAGTTTTCGAGCAGGCGGAGGAGACTGGATAGTCCATTCCAGGGTTTTACCCCCCCAGGGATCAGCAGGTGCCTTCGCCCCGCTCTTCAATGAGGAGAAGAGATTTATTATTATGATGGCTGCTCCCGAGTACAGTACCCATGAACCCATTGTCGAAATAATATTGCCGGCATGAAAGATCTCGTCATAATCGAAATATCTTCTGGGCATTCCCTTCCAGCCCGAGATAGAACATTGGAGTATAAAGGGTTATAAACCCATAAAGAAAAGCACCAATCCCTATATTCGCCCATCTTGCATCATACATCCTTCCGGTGATTTTAGGGTACCAGTAGTGCATTGCACCGAAAAATGCAAATCCTGTGCCTCCGAAAACTATGAAATGGAAATGTGCAACGACGAAGTGTGTGTTATGCAGATGAACATTGGCAGCAAGGGAACCCGAGGATCATTCCTGAAAAGCCTCCTATCATGAAAACAAACAGAAATCCGACTGCCCAGAAAAAAGGTGTTTACAGGTCTATCGAACCTTTATGCATCGTGGCTATCCAGTTAAATACCTTAATTGCACTCGGGATGGCAACGAGAAAAGTAAGCAGCGAGAATGTATAGAGGGCAGTGCCGCTCATCCCTGAAGTGAACATATGGTGTCCCCATACGAAATACCCTACAAATGCAATGAGAAGGGCGGAAACGACCATGAATTTGTATCCGAATATGGTTTTGTGGGAAAATGTTGCTATAATTTCGGAGATAGCTCCCATGGCAGGCAAAATCATTATATACACTGCCGGATGGCTGTAGGTCCAGAAAAGATGCTGGTAAAGAAGGGGATCTCCTCCCAGCGTAGGATCAAAGAATCCGATATGAAGGGTTCTTTCCGCAACTATCATGAGAAGTGTTATGCCGATAATGGGGGTAGCCAGTAATTGGATCCAGCCGTGGCATAAAGTGTCCAGGGAAAGAGCGGCATTTTCATCCAGGTCATTCCCGGAGCCTTCATCCTGTGCATCGTAACAAGGAAATTCAGCCCTGTAAGGATGGAAGAGAACCCCAGCACAAAAGCGCCGAAAACTGCCGGAAGCATGTTCCCGGCCGTCCTGAAGCTGTAAGGAGCATAAAATGTCCATCCGGTATCGGGAGGTCCCTGTCCTGTAAACTGCGAAATAACCACCAACGACACCCCTGTAACATAGAGGTACCACGGACAGCAGGTTAATCCTGGGAAAGGCCACATCCTCAGCTCCGATCATGAGAGGCAGCAAGAAAGTTGCCAAACACTGCAGGCAGCCCGGGAATCACTACGGCAAAGATCATAATAATTCCATGCAGGGTAAAGAATGCATTGTAGGTCTGCGCATCCATTATAGTCTTTCCCGGAGCTATAAGTTCAAACTTCATCAGAAGTCCGATCGTAGCACCAATAGCAAAGAAGGTAAGGATGGAAAAAAGATAGAGCAGACCTATCCGCTTATGATCAGTGGAAAGGATCCAGGCAAAGATGCCCCTGTGCTTTCCTTTATAATCCAGGTAACTGGATTCATGCTTGCTTTCCTGATCAGTCATATGTTAAGCTACTTTTTTAGTTTTTCCCCTCGTAAATACGAGAGAAAGAAAGATCACGCTGCTATGAAATATAATCACTATTGCCGATACCCTTGTCACATTAAAAACAAACTGGTTTCCCTTGTCGTCGTAGGAATAGCAAATCGCAAGGAGCCGGTTGATGCTGGGGCCAATCTTCCCGTTGGCCGCCTCGATCATTGTAATCTTTATATCGAAGGGAAGAAACTCAATTCCGCGAAGATACCTGGTGATCTTTCCGTCGGAGGAGAGAGCTATAAGCCCCGTGGGATGAACAAACTGGTTATTTATGAATTTGTACTCGAAGCCGACCGACTGCGTCAGCTTTGCTATGTCAGCGCTGTCGGAAACAAAGAACTGCCAGTATTTTGCAGCCTCTTTTTTCTTCATAGTGTTTATATAGTTCTCCTTTTTTCTGATCCCCAGGTCAATTGTTTCAGTATAGTCAAAGCTGACTGTGATGATCTGGTAATCAGTTCCAAGATTCAGGTCCATTTCATCGATGAATTTCGAAATGCCCCACATAAGCGGGCTGCATGTACCGGGACACCGGAAATAGACAAGATTAAGGATAGTGGGCTTTTTGATTACATCCTCCAGCAGGACCGTATCGCCCGATTCATTGACAAGTCTTGTATCGAGTGCCACATACTGCCCCTGCTTTTCTTCAAAACCTACTTTCATCTGCTGGTCGAACAGTGAAGTCTGGGAAAATGAAACCTTCGCAGTGAAAAGGAGAATTAAAAGAAAAACCGGTCTGAAATGCCTCATGGGAAAGGGTTAATTGGTTATAGGGTATAAAGTTAAAAATATTTCTTTCTGCAGATTATAGATTAAAATCATTTCTTGATCCGCTGAATATTACTGCGATTTTTCAATTATTCCCCACAATATGCTGTATAGCATGACATCAGCCCATAAAGGGGTGCAAATCACCCAGCCTGCAAGCATAGGCCGGATCTATTTCTTCTCCGGTTCTTCCTCAGCATAGATCCCCGCTATCATAAGCGAGCCGCCCATAAGCGAAATGTCCTTTAACAGTGCTATAAGTGAAATTGCCTTATTGGCATCGCTGATAAGGTGAGGGATATGTATCGTTACAATGAACAGGAAAAGCAGACAAGCCAGGAAAATTGTGGAAAGCCTCACAAGCTTCTTGAAAATTATGCTTATGCTTGCCGCAATAAGCATAAGCCCTGTAAGAATTATCGTATAGGCTCCGAGGGGTATAAATGAGGTGAGCATGCCAACATAATAGTCTGTCATCAGAAAATGGTTGATCCCGAATATGGCAAAGGGAATTGCAAAGAGGATCCTTCCGATTGTGGTCATTTTTTTCATAGTCTGCGGTTTAAGTAAATCATGAGGGAAAACACCCGGTTTTTCATTTATATCCTGAATCCCGGGGCCTGCCATATCTCACGACCTGTCAGTCCACGGGGATGACAATTTTCGAGTCCTGCTGATCTGTCTAATTTCCAGGTCCCGTGATCAGTGCATTATGAATTTTTGAAACTTATATCCTGTTCCTGTAATGGCTTCCCTGATTTTTACAGAATCAACTTTATCGGCATAGTATTCAATAATCGCATTGCCTGCAATATACGATGCCTTTACCGATTTTATCACCCTCAAGTTCCCCTACTTTCTTCTGGATTGTCTGTTCACAATCGGTGCAGAACATTCCTCCAATGGAGGCTTCTATGACAGATGGTTCCTGATTTACTGCTGCAGCGGCACCCTTGTTCTCCCTGCTCCTGCAGGAAATGGTACCTGCAATAAGTACCAGAAGAATGAGTCTTAAGACAAACTTTTGTTTTTCCATTATAAGGTAAATTATTAATTGACCGGATATCTGTAATTAACTCTCATAAAATTATGAATTATTTCCTGAATCGTTTTAAATATACTGCAAAACATGAAAATGGCCAGCATTATGCCTGTTAAAATTGAACAATGGCAAAACTTATATGTTAGTGGTAAAAAATCAATTATCATGGAAAGGAGACGTTTTGTAAAATCAATGGGACTGGTAACTGCTGCCGCATATATCAGCCCGGAAGTCATAGGTAAAAACCAGGCAACCTTGTATCATCCGGTCCGGATGCCCCGCCGGCCCTGGATTTTCCTGCCCCTGCCGTATGCATATGATGCACTGGAGCCTTACATCGATGCCAGGACAATGGAAATTCACTATGAAAAACATCATAAGGCATATTTCACGAATTTTGTCAATGCAATCAAGGGCACGCCGCTTGAAGGGATGTCAATGAACGATATTTTCTCTTCGATGTCAAAGCAGTCCGATGCAGTAAGAAACAACGGCGGAGGCTACTACAATCATATTTTTTTCTGGAACAGCATGTCCCCGAAACCTGGTATGCCATCACAGGAACTTACTGCGGCGCTTTCAAAAGCCTTCGGGTCTGTCGATAAATTCAAGGAAATGTTCGGTACGGCTGCCAAAACACGCTTTGGAAGCGGATGGGCCTGGTTATACCTCAAGGGAGACAAGAGTCTGGCCATTGCGAGCTCTCCGAACCAGGATAATACGCTGATGGATCTGTCCCCGGTAAAGGGAACACCACTGCTTGGCCTGGATGTTTGGGAACATGCTTATTATCTTAAGTATCAAAACAAGAGACCCGATTATATCGATGCTTTCTGGAATATTGCCAACTGGGAAGAGGTAAATAAAAGATATGCAGAGGCAATCAGATAATTTCTGAAAAGCGATTCTGTTTGCTCTCCGGAATTCAGACGAGGCTTCAGGTATACAGAAATCTTTTTATCTTGAGTGTAGCCGTTTTCTGAAAAGGGACCGGCTGAAGCACAACCTTGTTTATCTGACTGAATTTGTTGACTTTCGAATTCACATAGGCCTGCAGCTCAGCAAGCAGCTCTTCCTTCTTATCCTCAAACTGCCGGCTCATATCCTCTCTTAATATATGGTACTTCTTTTCAAGTTCCTCCATATTGAGATGAACATAAGCTACGAGCTTTCCTTTTTGCTGAATCACAAGCGACTCCACCACGAAGCGGAAATTGTTGATAACCGATTCAATCTCCTCAGGGTATATATTTTCACCGCTTGCTCCGACAATCATATTTTTCAGCCGTCCTTTAATATACAGATTATTCCGGGCATCGAGCATGCCCAGGTCACCTGTTTTAAACCATCCGTCCGGGGTGAGGACCTCATTTGTCATTTCCGGCTCCCTGTAGTAGCCCTTCATGATGTTTGGCCCCCTTGCCCATATCTCCCCTTCCCCGGTCCTTGAGTCAGGATTATGGATTTTAAGCTCAATTCCCTCTATGGCAGGTCCTGTGGAATCGAGCACCGATCTGGCCGGATTGGCACCGGCCAGCAGTGGAGCTGTTTCAGTGAGCCCGTATCCTATTGCGTACGGGAATCCCGCCTCCAGGAGAAATTGCTCAACACTCCTGTTAAGCTTCGCCCCTCCGATACCGAAGAATTTCAGATTGCTGCCGAACGTTTTCAGAAGCTTCCTTCCTGCTGCGGCATTGAGTTTCCTTCTCACTGGGGGAATCCGGTAGAGCAGCCTCAGAATAAGGTTCTCCCTGAATGCAGGCATTATCTTGTTGAAATAGATCTTTTCAATTATCAGTGGCACCGTTAGCATCATTGTAGGCTTAACCTCGTCAAGGGCAGGGAGAAGGACGGACGGGGTAGGAGGCTTACGCAGATAATATACGCAAGAACCGGCAAGCATTGGCAGTATTAATCCCAGAGTGTTCTCATAGGTATGTGACAAGGGCAGCACGGAAAGAAATCGATCGGTTTCGTCGATCGATTGTATCACCCTTCCCTTCATGGCATTGAAAACAATGTTCCGGTGAGTAAGCATTACTCCCTTTGAACGTCCGGTGGTGCCCGATGTATAAATGACCGAGGCAATATCTTCTTCATCCACACTGTATTCCTTCAAAGGCACCTGGTCAGGTTCGTATGCAACTGAAGCCTTTCCTGCACCTATAATCGAAAAATCCTCGATCTGTATGACAAGAGGCAGAGCATTCATTTCAGCTCCCTCAATGCGGGACATAAGTGCAGTGGAGATGAAAAGGGCCCTGGTTCCCGAGTGCTCAAGAATATTGCTTACTTCAGTGGGTGAAAAATCGGGCAGCACGGGAACAGCCACAGCACCCATAAATGTGATGCTGAAATATACTAATGCCCCAGTTGGGCATATTGGTACTGAGTATGGCAACCCTGTCGCCGCGGGAGATGCCATTCCTCTCCAGCATAGCCATCAGGGATCTGATCTCCCTGTATGCTGATCCATAGCTTTTTGGCTCTTCCCCGGCAAAAGCATATGCGCCGCATTCCGGAATACCTTTGCAACGTATTGCCGAACATTGCAGGAAAAGTCAGCCTGGTCCTGTTTTCACCCATGATCCCCTTTTTAATAAGCGAATATTTGCCGCGAAGTTACGAAATAATTGCATTTCACGGCTTTCGGCACAGATATATTAGCCCTGAATAGATAAATGGGAGGACGAACATAGAACCTTTATCGCTGGTATTGGTTATTTTTGTAGATTATTTTCAATCTGGTTGATATGGCAATAGTAAGAGTAACAAAGGAATTTTCGTTTGAGATGGCTCATGCCCTATGGAATTACGACGGACCATGCAGGAATGTTCATGGCCATTCGTACAGGTTATTTGTTACACTTTACGGAAAGCCCTCTGAAAAAGCCGGTGATCCGAAGAATGGAATGGTAATGGATTTCAGCGACCTTAAGCATATAGTGAAAAAGGAGATAGTGGACGTTTTCGACCACTCGGTTGTGGTGAGCCGGCACTTCGACAAGGGGAAAACCGGCATGTTCTCCGAACTGTTCGGCAATACGGTCCTTGTCGGTTACCAGCCGACGTGCGAAAACCTTGTGGCCGATTTTGCCTCAAGGATCTCGCAACTGCTCCCTGAGGGCATCAGGCTTCATAGCCTGAAGCTTTACGAGACTGCTACATCCTACGCCGAATGGTTCGCTGAAGACAATCAGACTGACTGATAAATAATAAACAAGGCGGAATTTAAATGTATCGGCCCGTTTTAATTTCAGTATACAAAATCTCAGATAATTAAGTTATTCCGTACTCTGCTAATTCTCACTTATATGAATTCCGATCAAAACAAAAAACTCTTCCTGCTCGATGCATATGCACTTATCTTTCGCGCCTATTATGCATTCATCAGGAATCCCCGGGTTACATCCAGGGGGCTGAACACATCCGCCATCTTCGGATTCCTCCTGGCCCTGGAGGAGGTCCTCCAGAAAAGGAAGCCGACCCACATAGCTGTGGTCTTTGATACCCCGACCCCTACATTCAGGCATGAGATGTACCCGGAATACAAGGCCCACCGCGATGAGACGCCTGAAGATATACGAAAAGCCGTGCCTTATATCAAAAGGCTCATCGAAGCCTACAGGATACCCGTTATCGATTATCCCGGCTTCGAGGCGGACGACGTGATAGGCACCCTGGCAAGAAAAGCTTCCGAAAAGGGGTTCACAACCTTTATGGTTACTCCCGACAAGGACTATGCTCAGCTCGTATCCGACAATGTTTATATGCTCAAGCCCTCCAGAAGCGGCAACGAATCACTCCTCTGGGGTGTCGATGACATAAGGCAGGAATTCTCTGTAAAGGATCCCGGACAGGTAATAGATATACTCGCGCTGATGGGCGACGCCGCCGATAATATCCCCGGCGCTCCCGGCGTAGGGCCTAAAACGGCAATGAAGCTGATAGGTGAGTATGGCAGTGTGGAGGAGCTTTTTAAGCATACTGATCAGCTTAAGGGCAAGCTTAAGGAGACCATAGAGAATAACAGGAATCTGATCGAAATATCCAAAAAGCTGGCGACAATAGAACAGAATGTCCCTGTCGAGCTCGATGAAAAGGCTCTTATCCTCGAAGTTCCCGACAGCAATAAGCTGAAAGCTCTTTTTGATGAGCTTGAATTCCGGACAGTTGCCGCAAGGATACTCGCGGAAATAGAAAAATCTGAAAAACCGGCTGCAGAGGAGACTTTGTTCGTTTCAGGGGAATCGCATCAGGGTACCCTCTTTTCTGAAAGCCAGGTGGCTCAGCAGGCAAAACAGACTTCAATAGAAACGGTTGACCACGAATATACTGTTGTTGACATCGGCGACGGCCTCAGTAAACTTATTTCACGGATCTCAACCCTCAGGGAATTCTGCTTTGACACCGAAACAACAAGCATCAACCCACTCGAAGCCTCGCTTGTATCGATCGCCTTTTCATGGGAAAAGGGAAAGGGATTACCTGATCTATTTCCCCGAATCCGAAGATGAAACATCGGCTATCCTCAATGTAATACGGCCAGTCCTTGAGAACGGATCAATCCTTAAGATAGGGCAAAACCTGAAATACGATATCCAGGTACTGGCCAATTATGGCATTGAGGTAAAAGGTCCGCTCTTCGACACAATGATCGCCCATTACCTCCTCGAGCCCGATATGAGGCATAATATGAACCTGCTGTCGGAATCCTACCTTTCTTACAGCCCAGTGCACATCGAGTCACTCATAGGAGAAAAGGGGGCGGGACAGAAGAATATGCGTTCCGTTCCTTTAGATAAACTCACCGAATACGCTGTTGAAGATGCTGATGTGACATATCAGCTCAAGAATATTTTCATGCCGCGCATTGAAAAGGAAAGCCTCGGTTATCTGTCAGAGAATATCGAAATGCCTCTTATAAGTGTCCTGGCAGCCATGGAGAGAAATGGGGTAAAGCTGAACCAGGATGACCTCGTGGCAATTGCCGTGGACCTCAGGGAGGATATTATAGAACTGGAGAAGGAAATTTATGTGCTTGCAGGGACTGAATTTAATATTTCCTCCCCCAGGCAGTTGGGAGATATACTCTTTATAAGGCTTAAGCTCGATGATAAGGCGAGGCTGACAAAAACGAAACAGTTCATAACAAACGAGGAGATCCTTCAAAGGCTTGCAAATAAGCATCCCATCATAAACAAAGTTCTTGAATACAGGGGACTCAGGAAGCTGCTCTCCACCTATGTGGAGGCTCTGCCTCTCCTTGTGGATAAAAAGACGGGGAGGATACATACTTCTTTCAACCAGGCCGTAGCCTCAACAGGAAGGCTCAGCTCAATAAACCCCAATCTCCAGAATATTCCTGTAAGGGATGAGAGGGGGAGGGAGATCAGGAAAGCTTTTGTCCCGGAGAAGGGACATATTTTCCTTTCGGCCGATTATTCCCAGATCGAACTAAGGCTGATGGCTCATCTCAGCAAGGACAGGAGCATGACCGAGGATTTCATGTCGGGCAACGATATTCATGCTGCTACCGCTGCAAAGATTTTCGGGGTGGCTCTTAAGGATGTTACACGTGAAATGCGCAGCAGGGCCAAAACAGCCAATTTCGGGATCATATACGGAATATCATCGTACGGCCTTTCCGAGAGGCTTACAATAGGGAGAAAGGAGGCCAAAGAGCTTATAGACGGGTATTTCAATACCTATCCCGGAGTAAAGGTCTATATGGATGAAAGCATTGAAAAAGCGAGGGCTGCCGGTTACGTGACTACAATGTTCGGGCGGAGAAGATATCTGCCGGATATTCATTCGCGGAATCAGGTCGTAAGGGGAAATGCCGAAAGAAATGCAATCAATGCCCCCATCCAGGGAAGTGCAGCCGATATAATAAAAATAGCAATGGTCAGGATCCACCGGAAGATGCTTGCTGAAAAATATACTTCAAAGATGATCCTGCAGGTGCACGACGAACTCATTTTTGAAGCTGAGATGTCGGAGCTCGAAAGTCTGAAGGAGATTGTCCTGTACGAAATGTCCAATGCAGTCAGCCTCGATGTTCCCCTTAAAGTCGACTGGGGTACAGGGAAAAGCTGGTTTGAGGCTCACTGATAAGCCGGAAGTGAGAAATGGTTTGACACCGGGCATAATGACCGGCCTCGCATAGGGGGAAAGGGAAATGTGGAAGGGGAATACAGTGGTTTTACGCCGGGATCATAGAGAATTTGATTTAACAGTGAAAGAAAATCCAAAATATATTCAAATGCAGGTAAAAGTATTGTTTTTCGGGGTGTTATCTGAGGTCGCGGGTACCGATTGCAGGCATTATGGGGATGTGGGATCAATCAGCGGGCTTAAATTCAGAATACTTGACGAATTTCCAGGGATGGAGCACTACAATTACAGGATCTCTCTTAATGGCGAGATCACGGATGACGACAGGAGCCTGAATGACAATGATGAAGTTGCCTTTATGCCCCCATTCGCAGGGGGCTGAACTGCCTGGCTGGACAAATATATTGAACAATGCATAAAAAACATCTTGTAAATGGCCCGGTATCTGCTGATACTGTCATCTCTGTCCTGGCTGATATGGGTGCAAGGCACGATGCCGGTGGCAATACATTCTTCCTTGGCCGGGTAAGGGCCGACAATGTGGAGGGAAGGCTGGTCAGGGCAATAGAATATACTTCCTACGGAAGTCTTGCAGATTCCGAAGCGGATAGTATCATATGTTCAATTCTCGAGGAATTCGATGACGTAAGGTCCGTCGTTATAATACATTCGGCAGGAACTGTGAAAGCGGGAGAAATATCCTTGCTCGTGGCAGTATCGGCGGGTCACAGGAAGCAGGCACTGGAAGCCTGCAGCAGGACGGTCGAGCTTGTAAAGCAAAAGCTGCCTGTATGGAAAAAAGAGATATATGATGATGATTCACATACCTGGAAGTAACTGTGCGGGAATTCAGACAGGCGCAGTCAGACTGTGGCTCTTCCTGACCCTTTCACCCGGATTGAGGCTGCCATCTCCTTCCGACATCAGAATTGATCCCGTCTTTCCGTTAAGTATTGAATTGTACCCGGCATGATTATTAAGGATTTCTACGGCTTTCAGTACCTGTTCATCCTTTTTGATGGTCCATGAAATTGCACCGCCTTCATAGAAATACCTGCTTATTATCTCATCCTCGATAAGTTGAGTTATCTCATCCCTGAACAGCGTAAGGTCCTGGTTGAGGTCATGGGCAAGGTCCTTCTCAAGAGTTGTAAAGAGATCCTTATGGATATCATAGTATTTTTCCTTTTTTGCATTGGCAATGAGCTCATCAAAGGAATCCTCGGTTACCGTCCTGTAGCTGAAATTCCTCTTTACAAGGAACTCTTTGAAACCGGCATAGTCTTTGTCTGTAAACGAGAACTGGTCTATTGATTTAATATCAGGGTGTGACCAGTAATATTCGGTGGCAAAGTCGAATATGAAATTCCTGAGGTAAAGTTCGGTCGAGATCTGGCTGAGAGGTTCGGGTGTAACCTCGATGTCGGGGGAAATACCTCCGCCGTCCTTCACTGTCCTGCCATGTTTGGTCTTGAATTCCGAAATGAGGGAATCGGGTATATGCCCAACGCTACCGTCCTCATTGCGATGTGAAAAATCGAGCGCCTGTATGCATCTCCCGCTTGGAATGTAGTATTTGGCTGTTGTTACTTTAAGCTGGGTATTGTAGCTCAGCGGACGAGTTACCTGCACCAGACCCTTTCCGTATGATCTCTGTCCGATAATAACTCCACGGTCGAGATCCTGTATTGCTCCCGCAACTATCTCGGAAGCTGAGGCTGAACCCCTGTTTATTATTATGGCAAGAGGTATTTTATCGTCAACAGCCTCTTTCGTAGTTTTAAAATCTTCATCGAATTGCTTGACCTTTCCCTTTGTAGATACAATTTCGCTTCCCTGGGGAACGAACAGGTTTACAATCTCTACTGCTTCGGTCAGCAATCCTCCCGGATTCCCCCTCAGGTCGAGTATTATCTGCTGTGCATTTTTATCCTTGAGGCTTACAACAGCATTCCTTACATCCTCGATACAGTTCTGGGTAAATCCGGTGAATCGAATATAGCCTGTTTTTGAATCGATCATGCCAAAGTAGGGTACGGGAGGCATTGTTATCTTCTCCCGCTTAAGCTGATACTCTATGTCCTTTCCGTTTCTTTCAATTGTGATTGATATATCGGTTCCCGGCTTTCCCTTGAGCTTTTCACTCACCTTTTCGGTAGATAGCCCCTTTAACGATGTGCCATCCACCGTCTTAAGAAGGTCACCAGCTTTTATTCCGGCTTTGTCGGCAGGGAAATCCCTGTAAACTTCGCTTATGATCGTATAATCGCCATTGCTTCTGACCATTGACCCTATACCTCCGTATTTTCCGGTGGTCAGAAAAGCAAAGTCATCGCTTTCCGATTCGGGATAATAAACCGTGTACGGATCAAGTGTCTTGAGCATATCGTCTATTCCGGACTTGATCAGCTTATCGGGATCGATCTCATCGACATAAAATGTATTGAGCTCCCTGAACAGGGAAAAGAAAATGTCCAGATTCTTGGCTATCCTGAAGTCCCTGGTTTCCTGGGTAACAAGAAATCCGGTACTGATTCCCGCAACCAGAAGGAGAGTCAGTGCTATAATGATTTTGCCTTTTTTTATTCTTTTCATTTTTTAAGAAACTTAAAAATCAGGTGACGAAAGTAATAAGAATATTTGGTTGAGTATTTGCTTTATATTGTATTTAAATATTTTGCCGTATCTCATTCATGAGCCTGTCGATCATTTCCCTGACCGACTTTGCCGCTGATGGGTAATCGGGTACTTTGCTGCCTCTTAAGATTGCAATCATAACGATCTGAAGGTTCCTCCCCGTCAGGAATTCATACAGCCTGTTCTTGTCCTTCCGGTAAGCCTCCCTGATCCTGCGCTTGATGAGGTTTCTGGTCACGGCGAGACGGAAGCTTCTTTTTGCAACGCTGAATGCAGCCTGGGCAGGGTACGGGAGTGGCGCCGGCGCCAAACTCCAGACAACCTTGAATGATCCCGTGTGGAAAATGTTGCCATCTTCAAATAATCCGGAAATGATTTTGGTGCTGCATAGTCTTTCCGACTTGTCGAATGTTTCCCTGCTGGTCTTCATATTAAAAACCGGCCCTGAAGGCGATGCAGGGAATTTTTCCCGGGCTGCAGGGCAGATCAGAATGATGATTATATTACCGTATGTTCCTGTTATGCTCTTTCAGAAATTCATCGAGGGCCATCGTCATCGAGGGAGCTTTTGGATTCGGAGCATTGATATCCAGACGGAACCCTTCATTTTCAACGGCACAGGCAGTAGTAGGCCCGAAGGCTGCAATCTTCATCTCCCCCTGAATAAACTGGGGGAAATTTTCCTTTAGGGATTTTATACCCGAAGGGCTGTAAAATACAAGGATGTCATAATCGAAATCCTTGATATTTGAAAAGTTGGTGCTTATAGTCTTGTAAAGGGTACCGATCGAGTATTTGATCTGGTTCCTGTCGAGCATTTCAGGGATCTCAGCATTGTGTGGCTCCGAAAGAGGAACGAAAAAATTATCGTCCCGGTGCCTCACAATTACATCGATCAGATCCTGGAATTTTGCCTTGCCATGGAAAATCTTTCGTTTCCTGTAAACAATATATTTCTGCAGGTAAAAGGCCACATTCTCTGTGATGCAGAAATACTTCATCGTATCAGGAACAACAAGCCTCAGTTCTGAGCATATCCTGAAAAAGTGATCTATCCCCGTCTTGCTTGTGAATATAACAGCCGTAAAATCAAGAATGTTGATCTTCTGCTGTCTGAAATCCTTTGACGGTATCCCCTCAATCTGCACAAAAGGTTTAAAATCTATTTTCAGATTATACTTTCTCGCCAGTTCGAAGTATGGAGATTTTGGGTTATTCGGCTCTGGCTGCGATACTAAAATCTTCCTTATTTTCAACTCTTTACAGTTTAGTTTTCACACTCAAAGTAACACTCGCCAATATTAAGCTGGGTCTGCCATATATTTAACCGAGATCACAAAAGGGAGAATTTCCAGCGCACAAAGGTATAAAATCAAATAGAATAATGAAATATTCTTATTTGTAAAAATTATAAATAGACGCAATACCCTTATCAGATAAAGTATTCCAAGTATGACAGCGGCTGATATAAACAGCGCCTTTAAAGGCAGGATAGCAGTATATGAGACGAAAATTGTGACTGCAAAAAGAAAAATGGCACTGTAGCGGTAAAACTGGTAAATACTGATAAGATATTCAGCGAAAACCTCCCTCTCCCCGCTTATTGCCCCTGTCAGCATACACACAAGATGCCTTATGGTTACGGTGGCAATTATAGCGAGCACAGCCACAAGCCAGAAGCGCATTCCTGCCAGCGAGGCAGGAATGGAATTATGCCAGGCTGCTGCTGAATATGCGAAAAGACCGAGGATTATAAATGAGATAAAATTTCTTAAAGTCGATTCCCAGGTGAAGAGCCCGCCGGCATCCCTGGAGGAGGGATCGTTGATCCCCCTGAAAAGAAAATACCTCCCGAGGCTTTGAATTACATTGCCCGTTGCCTTTCTTATTGCAGTGTACATGAAGGCTGAGAAGAGTATGACAAGTATTATCCAGTCTGAATTCAGCGGCATGTCAGGGAGCTTGTCGCCCGGCCTTAGCTGCTTTACGAGTGTCGCTTTTGCCTCCTCCCTTATGCGCCTGCCGGCCAGCGTAAAAAGATATGGAAACCGGTCGGTGTGGTGAGGGTAGAGCCTTGTAACTAAATTGGCTGTGTCATAGAATGTTACATCATCAATAATGTTCCGTTTGCATACCGATACGGTGTCAGTGATCTCAACTGCGGGAATTATAATTTTACGCCTTGGAGGGGGAAGGGGCACTGTATCTGCAGCCAGCCGCGACAGGGCATGAAATGACGAGTCGGTCCTGACGCCGGCCGAGTCCCGCAGCTGAAGCGCCCTGGCCGGAACCGTATCCTGTAATGTTTCGGGATGAGGGAGTGCCATCATCATTAAAATTCAAACCACAAAAGTAATGATAAATGAGCTACTGCCCTCCTGTCACTGCCAAAGACTTTTGATCAGAAATGTTCAACGGCGCAGCCTGACAATTCGGAAAGAATATTATTGGCGAGCTTGCTTGCACCTATTCTGAAGAGTGAATTGTTCAGCCATTCTTCTCCAAGGCAGTACCTGACGATCTGGAAGTAAATGACGGCGTCAGCGGCCGATGCAATGCCTCCTGCTGCCTTGAAGCCAACCTTTATGCCTGTCTCCGAGTAGAAATCTGAGATGGCCCTGCACATCACAAAAGCTGTTTCGGGCGTTGCTGATACAGGTGTCTTGCCGGTGGAGGTCTTTATAAAGTCAGCTCCTGCATCCATGGCTATCATTGAGGCCTTGAATATATGCTCGTAGCTTCCCAGGAGGCCCGATTCAACTATTACCTTCAGAAGCCTGTCGCCAATGGCAGCCTTGATTTCGCGGATTTCATCCGCTACGGCGGCAAAATCATTTCCAAGGAAGGAACCCACCGGTATCACAATATCTATCTCATCGGCTCCCGCCTCAACCGACATCTTGCATTCGGTCACCTTGATGCTCCTGAAAGTCTGTGATGAAGGAAAGGCTCCTGCAGCAGCGGAAATCTTTATATTCTTTACGGAAAGCTTTTCCTTGACAACAGGTACAAAATTCGGAAATACGCATATGGCCGCTACATTTGGGATATTCGAATAGCGTCCTGAAAAGCTGTTCACCCTCCCTGTAAAATGTATTATCTGGCTTTTGTTATCGGTTGTATTCAGGCTCGTGAGGTCAATCATATTTAAAATGCTCATAAGCAGATGTTTATCCGGAGCTTCAGGCACTGTGGCCATGACTTTTTTAAGCCCCTTTTTTATTTCTGCTTCAGATGGGCACAATTTTATCAGTTTTTGGTATAGTTTTGTCATATCTAAACTGTTATGTTAAATCATTCTGACTGCAATATGAGAAAAAAGAACGGGATCAATATAATGTTTTTTGCAATTATATTTAATTTAATTTTTATATTAAGTTGCGGAGGCGGAGACAACAATGCAAAGCCGGGGTCATTGCTTGAAACAGACAGGAGCTTTTCAGATCTGTCTGTCAGGGAGGGAATGTTCAGTGCATTTCTCTTTTATATAGCAGAGGATGGTGTAATACTGCGCGACAACTCATTTCCCTCAAAGGGGAAGGATGCCCTGAAGCAAAGATTCGCCGGAAGAAGCGATACTTCATTTGTCCTGAGCTGGGAGCCGCTTTTTGAGAAGATAGCAACTGGGGGCGATCTGGGATATACATACGGCCTTCACAGTACCCTCGACAAGGCAACAGGCAGGATTTCAAGGGGGACTTATATTACGGTCTGGGAAAGACAGAAGGATGGCAGCTGGAAATTTGTCCTGGATACCGGAACACAAGGCTTACCTGATCCTGTTACTCTTACCCGGCCTCTCACTCCTGGCAAGGGAAGCAAAGATACCCAAAACTGACAGGCCTGAAAATATCAGGAAGCCTGTTCTCATTGCCGCGATCAGGCCCGGATAGGTCTCAGGCTTGATTGTATTCCTTCCGATATAAAGCGAGAGCAGCATCATGGCAATTCCCATGCTAAGCATCTGGCCGATCATCCTCATCGTACCAACGACTCCCGAGGCAACTCCGAGGTGACGCTTCCCGACTGAACTCATGATCGCATTTGAATTGGGCGAGGAAAACAGGCCAAAACCGATACCCATCAGCAAAAGCAGCAATACAACAACGTAATCGGGGGTTGCAGCAGTAATGAAGCAAAGCATTATTAGTCCGGCCGCAGTCATTG
Source organism: uncultured Bacteroidales bacterium (assembly GCA_963756885.1). Lineage (GTDB taxonomy): Bacteria > Bacteroidota > Bacteroidia > Bacteroidales > VadinHA17 > LD21. The sequence continues at coordinate 328,495 of CAVWPG010000011.1, read as the reverse complement.
CCATCCCGGCCGAGGCTATATTACCGGGATTTTTCCTGTCCGACAGCTTCCCCGCTAAGGGCGACAGGATCGTCATGGCAACGGGCTGTGAGATCATTATTAATCCGGCTGTTCTGGCATCGAGACCCTTGAGATACTGAAGGTAGAGACTGATAAAGAAAGCTATCGCGCTTGTTGCGGAGTAATTTATCAGGGCAGCAATGCCGGAAAAGGCAAATACCCGGTTGTGCAGAATCAGGTTTATGTCAAAGACCGGATTTGAGCTCTTTTTCTCGGCAAGAAGAAATACGACAGCCAGTATAAAACCGGCAGCGATCAGAATCCATCCCATTGTGGCAGGGAGCCTTGAAAAGCCATACATCAGAAATGAAAGGGAAACCGCATAGATGACAGAGCCTCTCCAGTCAAACCTGTCGCCGGAGGCATCGGCCCACTCTGTTTTTATCCGCCGCCTGATGAGAATGAGAGCAGCCACGGCGAACGGAACTAGGAAGGCAAATATGCTTCTCCATCCAAGGTACTGTGTCAATATACCGCCTATTACGGGTCCGCATGACAGGCCCAGATAGGTTGCAGTTATGTTTATTCCCATAGCCCTTCCACGCTCTCCGGGTTCGAAGACAGATGTGATTATTGCCAGGCTCGTTCCAAATATCATCGAGCTCGATATGCCCTGCACGACCCTCAGGACGATGAGGGAGGTTATGCTGCGGACAAAGATTATGAGGGAAGTTGTGATGGCAAAAAGAAGTATGCCTGTTGAAAATATCTTCTTCCTTCCTGCGATATCTGCAAATCTTCCGAAGGGAAGGAGAAACATAGCCGACGAAAGAATAAAGCTGCTGACAACCCAGCCCAGCTGAACGGCATTAGCATTCAGCTCTTTCCCTATTGCCGGCAAGGCAAGATTGACTGCGGAGCCGAGGAAAGGGGTAAGGAAAGCTGCAAAGGTCGAAACAAGGAGCACGGAACTCTTAAAGGATCTTTCTTCTGTCATAACCTCTGAAGGTATTTTTATATCCCGACGTCGCTGCATCTATTCCTTTTCCCTTGTGTCGATCATGATAGTTACCGGCCCGTCATTCACAAGTGCGACCTGCATCATCGCGCCGAACTCTCCCGAAGCTGTCTCCCTTCCCATCAGAAACGAGAGCCGCCCGATGAATTTGTTGTAAAGGGGTATTGCCGTTTCAGGACGGGCTGCCCTGATATAGGAGGGCCGGTTGCCTTTCCTGGTCTTAGCATGAAGCGTGAACTGGCTTACAACCAGTATGTTGCCGCCTGTCTCCTGCACAGAAAGGTTCATTACCCCGTTGCTGTCACTGAATATCCTCAGCTGAACTATCTTGTTGCACAGCCATTCGACATCAGTCTCATTATCCGCCTCCTCAATGCCGGCAAAAACAAGCAGGCCTGATCCGATTTCGGATCTCAAAGTGTTCCCGATTGTAACCGAAGCCCTGCTCACGCGTTGAATTAGAGCCCTCATAGAAGTTTTTATGATTTTCAAATATATACAATCCGGTCCGGAAAGCTTTAAGAGATGATTTATATTATATTTGCCGCATTCAATAAATTCAGATGGACAATATCACAATTCTGGCAATTGCCCTGGGCTTATCGTTCGATACTTTCGCCGTTTCGCTGTCTCTTGGAGTTGTCAGGAATAAAATCCTGTTCAGGCAGGCAGTGGAAGTTGCTTCCATCCTTGCAGTCTTCCAGGGAGGCCTTACGATCCTTGGCTATTTCCTGGGATCCATAATCTCCGGTTCGCTTAAAGCCACGGATCACTGGATTGCCTTGCTTCTCCTCTCATTCCTGGGGGGCAGGATGATCTACGAAGGGAGAAAAAAAACCGATTACGAGCTCAGGTCCAGGAATATTAACAGCAGGCTCCTGCTTATCACCCTTGCAATAAGTACAAGTATAGATGCTTTTGCAGTAGGTATAAGCTTTGCGATACTCTCTGTCCGGATCTGGGAGGCAGGTATATTGATCGGCATTGTAACATTCATTGCCTCAATGACTGCCATACGGATCGGCAAATCGGCCGGTGAAAGGCTTGGCAACAGGGTGGAGATAATAGGGGGAATAATGCTTATTGCAATTGGGCTGAAGATTTTCCTCGAACATATTCTCTCCTCATAGGAATTTCAGAAGGGAACCATTCTTCTTACCCTTTTATCAAAGACTGCCATCTCGGTAAATCCCATATATCTCAGAAGCTCATAGGCTTCATCAAAATACTGGGCCACCCTTGCAGGCATATGCGCATCCGAATTCACGCATACCGGGACCTTTTCATCGTGGAATATGTTCAGGAACTTCCTGTCAGGGTAAAAATCTGCCAGAGGCCTGTTCCTGCCATTTGTATTCACCTCAAAGACAACGTTGTTCTCCTTCATCGTCCTTGCCAGCTTCCTGTAAAGAGGCTCTATATCTTCCGATGGCTTGTACCCGAAGATCCTTATCAGATCACAATGGCCTATAATATCGAATAATCCTGATTCCACTGCACGGCACACCGAATCGAAATATGACACGAACAGCTGACTGATATTTCTCCCTTCATAGAATTCGGGTCCAAAATCCACTGTCTTTTCTCCAAGGTAATGAACAGATCCGATCACATAATCGAGCTCAAGGGGAGAAATGAAATCACTGATCTCGGCTTCCCTTCCGTCTATGAAGTCAACCTCCAGGCCGGTTCTGATCCTTATGTCGCCTGTCCTGCTGCGCAGAGCTTCAAGGTACTCAATATATGTTGCAACATCTGCAGGATTCATATTCCATTCCTCAAGATCCCTGAAGAGGGTAAGGTGTTCCGAAAAACCTATTTCCTTTAATCCTGCCGCCAGAGCAGGTGCAATATAATCATCAGGTGACGAGCGTCCGTCACTGAAGGTCGAATGCATATGATAATCTGTCCTGTATATCATTTCCTGAAGAATCTGTTGAATTTTGATAATCCAGCCCCCAAATTAGGCCCAAATTTGCCAATAAAACAAATGGGGAATTGATATTATCGCCGGGAAAATGGTAAATTTGCTAAAAACTTATCGAGGTGAACGAAAAGAAAAAACCATGCATCTGTGAAAATTGCGAATTCAGGAATGTTGTATTCTCATATCTTGATGAAGCTTCCATTGATGAGTTATGTGACAACAAGGATGAACAGGCATTCCGCAAAGGAGAGGTTATTAATCATGAGGGTGAGAAAATCGTCAATTTCAAATACCTGAAAAGCGGACTTGTAAAGCTTTATCGCAGAACTTCGACAGGTGAGGAACAGGTTATAACAATTACAAGACCATTCGAATTTGTCAGTAACATGAGCATATTTTCGGAGGAAAAATACCAGTATTCGGTTGCAGCCCTGGAAGATTCCGTCGTTTGCTTCATCAAGCTTGAATTTATTAAGGAGCTTTTTCAGAGAAATGGTGGCTTTGCGATGGGACTGCTCTCCAAGATCTCGATGATAAATGACAAAATAATCAGCCAGACACTCGATATCAGGCAAAAGAACCTGATAGGCAGGGTAGCCTATGTGCTTCTCTATTTTACAAATGAAATTTACAATTCAAGGGTCTTCGATCTGCCGGTATCGAGGAAGGAGATAGCCGACTATATAGGCATGAGCACGGCCAATGTTATAAGAACCCTGTCAGATTTTAAGAAAGAGGGCATTATAAGGGTATTCGGAAAGACAATCGAGGTCGTTGACATAAGCAAGCTGGAAATAATCTCCAAGAGAGGCTAGCTGCCCAGAATCTGCTTCAGGGCTTCTTCAAGCCTGTCATAACGGAACCTGTAGCCGGCATTAATTATCTTCTCACCCGAGACCCTGCTTCCCTTCAGTATAATATCAGACATTTCACCCAGAACGGCTTTTAAAAGGATCTTTGGAACCGGTGGCAGAAACAGCGGCCGGTGCATTACCTTTGCTATAGTCCGCATCAGCTCTTCATTACTCGTATGCTGCGGTGCCACTGCATTGTAAGCACCTTGCATATTATCATCCACAATGGCTTTCAGATAAATGTTGCAGAGATCCTCCATATGGATCCATGGAAAATATTGCTGTCCGCTGCCCAGCCTGAGTACAAGACCGAACCTGGCCGGCGCTATAAGCCTTCCCACTGCTGTGTCATTTCTGTCGAGGACTACGGCTGTCCTTATTTTTACCGTCCGGATCCCGGATTTTTCAAAAAGATCAGCCGCCTCTTCCCAAAGTCTGCATGTCGTCCCCATGAAATCACTGGCGGGAGGATCTTCCTCTTTGAAGATCCTGCCGGAGGTTATGGATCCGTAATAGCCTACCGCCGAGGCAGATATAAAAGCCCTGGGGCTGATCAGGTTCTCCGTAATTACTTCGTGGAGAAACCGTGCCGGCATTACCCTGCTGTTCACGATCTCCTCCTTTCTTTTTTCTGTCCACCTTTTCGCCCCCATGTTTACTCCCGACAGGTGCACAAGGTAATCAACCCCATCAAATATCGCCGGGTCGGCCCGCTTATTTTCAGGATCCCAGCTGAACGTCCGGAATTTTTGGCCCGGCAGGGCATTCCTGGATAGAATGGATACCCTGAATCCCTGCGACACAAGAAGGGAGGACAGATGCCTGCCTATCAGCCCGCTGCCTCCGGATATGAGCACCGAAGCCCCTCCTTCCCTGATTTCATGTGGCTCGATTTGGTTCATAAGCATATGATATTGAGCGAGATCCCTTTTCAAACTGACTCTCCTGCCTGGAATGGCGGGCAGGGTAAAAATTAAGCAAAATTTTCATTCTGAAGCAAAATCGGCAGAATAATAGTCAAAATGAAGAATCAGACAGCATTTGTATGCTTCCGCCAGACATTATTAACATGGTATGAAAAATAGGGTTTTTCCGGGTTGATTATTGAAAAGATATTTTCATATTTGTGACCTTAAAATAAATCTTTCCGAAAAAAATAACTATCAGCAATTATTCATCCATTGTAAAATCATAATGAAAAAGGAAACCATGAAAGATTCAGTTGCTATTCTCTGTGCCGGGGGACCTGCCCCCGGAATCAATACGGTAATAAGCGCAGTCACCAAGATATTTTTGCAGAACGGTTATTCTGTACTGGGAATCAATGGCGGTTACAAGTCACTTTTTGCCGCCGAGCCATCGTTTGATTACCTCGATTTCGAATTTGCCGATCAGATTTACAGCAGGGGAGGCTCAGCCCTTAAGATGAGCCGGCATAAGCCTAAGGACAGTGAGTTCAAGGTGGATTTCTTCAGGAAGAATAACGTAAAGCTCCTTGTCACGATCGGAGGCGACGATACGGCGTCATCAGCAAACAGGCTCACCAAGTTCCTCAGCGATCAGAAAATGGATATCAAGAACATTCATGTCCCGAAGACAATCGACAATGACCTGCCCCTGCCCGAAGGTACGCCTACATTCGGATACCACTCGGCAAAGGAGGAGGGTGTTCGCCTGGCAACAACAATCTACGAGGATGCCCGGACAAGCGGGAACTGGTTCGTTGTATCTGCAATGGGACGTGAAGCCGGTCACCTGGCCTTTGGAATAGGGACCGCATGCCACTACCCTATGATAATTATCCCCGAGATCTTCAACAAGACAAAGATCACATTCGATAAGATTACCCGCCTTGTCATATCCTCAATGCTGAAAAGAAGGCTCCTGGGCATCGATTACGGTGTTGCGATCATCTCCGAAGGGGTATTCCATTTCATGAGCGAGCAGGAGATAATTGAAACCGGGATTAACTTCACATTCGATGATCACGGCCATCCTGAACTTGGCAATGTAAGCAAATCGCATATCTTCAACATGCTTACCCAGCAAGCTCTGAAAGGTCTGAGAATAAATGTCAAATCGCGGCCTAACGAGATGGGCTATGAGCTGAGGTGCTGCCGACCCATTGCCTACGATCTGAGCTATGCCACCAGACTGGGTCTGGGTGTGTTCAAACTCTTCAAGGAGGGACTGACCGGATGCATGGTCACTGTCGACAGAAAAGGGGGTATTTCTCCGCTGTTCCTCAAGGATGTGGAGGATGAAGCCGGAAAAGTAAAGCCACGTCTTGTCAATGTCGACAGCGAGAACGTTCAGCTGATCTACAGGAACAACCTTCACTACATAACCAAGGCCGATTACAAGGGGGCCAGGAAATTTGTGGAGAAGCCGGAAGATTATGATTTTTTCAGGATCCTCGAATGGGACGAATATACCCCATACTGAGAACCCGGAACAGATAGTTTTATTAGCCGCAGAGATTCACCTGATTCTCTGCGGTTAAATATTTCCTCTCCCTGACGTTCAGGGGTCTGCCAGGAAATCTTAAAAAGGATTGTTTAATTGTTTATTTCACCGCTTTAGCATAATTTTAGCGTCGGTTTAGATTCATGCAATCCAAAAATAAAGACAATGGCAACTCAAAAAAACAAGGGGATAATAGCAATTCTTACAGGAGGCGGTGATGTTCCCGGACTGAACCCGGCGATCCGTGCAGTAACTATTCGTGCCAACCGCGAGGGCTATAAGGTTATCGGTCTCCGGAGAGGATGGGCTGGCATAACGGAGCTGATCAGAGACCCGAAAGCCGATAACACAAACAACTTCCAGGTGCTCACCGATGACATAGTAAATAAGGCAGGACGCACAGGAGGCACATTTCTTCATACATCTCGCACAAGGCCCAGCCATATGGCAAAATCGACCGTACCGGATCATCTCAGGGATACATTCAGCGCCGATATCAACGACCTTACACCGGAGATCATAAAGAACCTTGAATGGCTTGGTGTCGATTATCTGATACCGATCGGGGGTGACGATACACTGAGCTACGGTGTTCACCTGTATAAGCTGGGGGTGAATGTCGTTGCGATTCCGAAAACGATGGATAATGATGTCCCCGGGACAGATTATTGCATAGGATTCAGTACCTGCGTGACGAGGACTATTCAGATGACCAACAGCCTGAGAACGTCTGCAGGCTCGCACGAACGGCTTCTGGTGCTTGAGGTATTCGGAAGGTATGCAGGCTTTACGGCAATGCTTCCCACTATGGCTGGCGCTGCCAACAGATGTGTAATACCCGAGTATGAGTTCGATATTGATCAGCTTACAAGGCTTCTGGTCGAGGACCGGAACCACAACCCGAGCAAATATTCCGTTGTACTCGTATCTGAGGGAGCTATGTTCAAAGGCGGCGAAATGGTCTTCTCAGACAGCGAAAAGGATGCCTATGGCCATGCCAAGCTTGGAGGCATCGGAGATATGGTTTCGGCAAAGCTCAAGGAGCTCTCCGGTAAATATAACGGAGGCAAAACAATAAACGTTATAAATCAGAAGCTTGGATATATGGTCCGCGGCGGCGATCCGGATGCACTTGACTCAATAGTCCCTATGGCTTACGGAAACCTGGCCCTCGATCTTATCCTGAAGGGAGTACACGGCAGGATCGTTGTCCTTAAGAACGGGAGATACGATAATCTGCCAATTGACGTAGTGACTGCATCCAAAAAGATCGTTAAAGTTTCGGATTACTACAACACCGAGAGGCTGAGACCATACTATCACAGCTTTGAGATGAAGCCATTCCTGCTGATGGCCTCCGATAATTAAAATCGTGACCTGAATTTCTCACGGGGACCTCTGATAAGGATATGGGTGCTTGTATCATAAAAATATCTTTTTGGAAAAGGGAGTTGTCTTAAAATCAACCGGAAGCCGTTACAGGATATTGCGCACCAACGGGGAAGCTCTTGACTGCTCGATTCGTGGAAAGCTGAGGATCAGGGAGCTGCGAACAACCAATCCTGTCGCTGTAGGGGATAATGTATTGTTCGAATACGACAAAAAATCGGAATCGGGAATAATTACGGAAGTTCTCGACAGGAAGAACTACATTCTACGGAAAGCCTCAAATCTTTCGAAAGAGTCGCAGATAATTGCTGCAAATATAGACCAGGTTTTTCTGATGATCACAATTGTCCTGCCGGTAACCCAGATCGAGTTTATCGACAGGTTCCTGATTACTGCCGAGGCTTACAGGATACCGGCCTTCATCATTATAAACAAGACCGATCTGTATGGAGTCAGCGAATCGGAAAAGCTCGAATACATTGAGGATGATGTACCTGAAAATTGGGTATCCATGTTACAAAGTCTCAGTGAAGGAATTGACAGGTCTCGACAGCCTCAGGGAGCTTATGAAAGATAAAATTACCCTGGTTTCGGGAAATTCCGGCGTAGGTAAAACTACCCTTCTCAATACTCTCAATCCGGGGCTCAGCCTGAAAACCGGCAGAGATCTCTGAATACCATAAGCAGGGTAAGCACATTACTACATTTCCTGAAATGCACCAGATGCCCTTTGGAGGTTTTGTAATTGATACCCCCGGAATAAGAGGATTCGGAGTCGTCGATATGGAACGAAATGAGATCTACCATTTCTTTCGTGAAATATTCAGGATATCGAAGGATTGCAGATTCAATAACTGCCTTCATCTCGACGAGCCGGGATGCGCTGTGAGGAAAGCCGTTGAAGAGGGGGGAATAGATTATATGAGGTACAGGAGCTATCTGAACATTATGGAGGGGGATGATCGTAAATACAGGTAGTTTGACTGTGATTTTTAAAAAGTTATCTTTATATGCCCTGATTCAAATATATTTTCCAAGATGAGAAAGATTCTTGTTGTTGTTTATTCGGCATTTCTGCTGATACTTCTGCTGAATTTTTTTTATTATAAAAATCTGTATAATAAGCAGATACGGTATATAAGCGAACTGCTTGACAGACAGGTTCAGATTGTGGGACTATCGGTGGATGCAATCAAATTATACTTTTTCGAGTGATTTCAACCAGATAATGTTTAACGAGGATCTGAACCGCTTTTTTTACAAATCCCGAAGATCAGTACAGGACCAAGGAAAGGATGAAGCTTTTTTTTACAAAATACCAGAACTTTGTCGACGGACTCAGGGTTTATGACAACAAAAAGCACGAATTTACCCTGAAGAAGAATGATCCTGAAAGTACTTCAGGCGAATGGCTGGAGAGTTCATATGTGCTGCGTGAACAGGCTGCCATGGGGACCACTGAGGAGCTTGACATGTGAACAATCACAAGTATTCCTACACTCTTCCTGTAATTAGCAGACAATGTTGTGATAGGAAATATCGTGGCAACGATCGATTTCAAAAGGTACTTTTCGGAAATATTCGCGGAATTCAATCTTAAGGATTACCAGTGGCAGTGGGTGGTTAGCGATTCGGGACAGATTATTTATGACAATAGTGAACACAAAATGAAGTACTCCCGGCTGGATGCTGTAACCAGAAGCCTTGCATCCGGATCGGTCGAGCATATGATCCATAAGGCAGCTCATTGACGGCACAGCAGGGAGATTATCTCTTCCTTCTATTCAACCCAGCTTCTGCAGAGAGACCTGGGACTTGTCTTTTCAGCCCCTACCGATTTTTTCCAGAAATATATTATCAGAAATTCACTCTTTATTGTTCTTGGAACTCTTCATTCTCGTTCAGCTTATAATATTTATTTTCCTGCGCTATATTAAACGGCAGGGAAGAGAGTGAAGAGGTTTGAAACCTCCGAGAAAATGTTCATCAAGCTTATTGAAGAAATGCCCGTAGGGGTAATAATCCACAATGGTAACAGGGAAATAATCAAGGCAAACAAAGCTGCTGCAGGGCTTTATTCGTTTGCCGATGAGGCTGAGATGAAAGACAAGATCTTCCCTGAAACATCAATGCCTGCTGACTCTGATTATTTTCTTAAAAACTTTGGTGACAGCTTCAATCCCGAACAATTTATAATTATCAAGAAGGAAATAGGAGAAACCGTCTTATTCCGGAACAGCATCCCTGTTGTTTTTATGGGCGAAGATGCAACAATGGAGCTGCTGATCGATGTTACACTGCTCGAGTCGGCAAGAAAGCAGGAAGCAAAGGCAAATATTGCCAAATCGGAGTTCCTCACAAGGATGAGCTATGAAATAAGCACCCCGCTCAATGGAATTATAGGAATGACAGACGTACTGAACAAGTTTGAGCATTCCGGGGAGGTTGTCGAAATAGTCCGGCTGCTGAGGCGGTCAACAGAGGTGCTTCTGAATATTATCAACGATATCCTCGACTTCTCAAGGATTGAATCGGGCAAAATGATTCTCGATGAGATCCCTTTCAATCTCCGGGAAGAGATCACTTATTGCACAGATCTGGCGAAAACCTATATTGCCGATAATGATCCTGATCTGACATGTGTGGTTGAGGAAAATGTACCTGAAACACATAATCGGCGATCCTTTCAGGCTGAGGCAGGTTCTCACGAATCTTCTCTCACACTCAATTAGAAACACCGATAAGGGAGAGATAAGGCTGACATGCCATGTGAAAAAGACCGACAACGGAATGGTTACACTGGGATTTGAGTTCTCCGACACCGGTACCAGCTATCGACAAGGCAAACCTGAAAAAGATATTCGGTGACTATATTAATATCGAATCGAAGGCTGCCATGAGGAATGAAGGATCCGGGTTCGGGACCATACTCTCGAGGCAGCTTATAGAGATGATGGGAGGTAAGCTGCAGGCAGAAAGCCCATCCGGACTTTCCGGCACACAGGGGTATAAAAGTATCATTTACAATCGTAACATATTCATACGACAAGCAGATCAAGAATCTTTCGCTTGAGAATATACGAAGCTATGATAAGATCAAAACGCTCGTGATCACAGGGAACCAGAACAGGGATGAGGAGGTGCTCGGGCACCTTCACAAGCTGGGGCTCTCGGTATCGATTACAACATTCCAGAAATCAACAATAAGCCAGATAAAGACCAACCTGAATTATCCGGACGACAGGTTCAGGCTCGTAGTCATATTTGACGATACTGAATTTGACGGCTTCGGCGCAGCAAAGGAGATCTGGGAAAAATCGCTGTCGGATAACTTTATAATCTTCCTTATCAGCTCAAATGATAAGAAGGGAAATTACAAAAAATGCATTACCCTGGGCATTGATTATTACCTTATAAAACCCTTTGCAATAAGCGATATGCTGGATATTATAAAAAACAGCTTCCCTTTCATAGACGATGGACCCAAAAGCGGCAGGGAGGTGGAGAGTCAGAACTGATATAAGTATTCTGGTTGTCGAAGATAACATCATGAATCAGAAAGTGATAGGGACAATGCTGAAAAGCCTGGGCTTCACATTTGACGTTGCCAACGACGGATATGCAGGGCTATCTCCAGGCAAAAACAAGGAAATATGACCTTATATTCATGGACCTTATAATGCCTGAAATGGATGGCTTCGAATCGGCCCGGAAAATCCTGGAATATGACAATAAGGCTCTAATAGTGGCATTCACTGCTGATAATATGCCCGAGTCAAAAAGAAAGGCTGAGCTTTCGGGAATAAGGGATTTTATTTCCAAGCCTGTGAGGATAGACGAACTTAAAAGACTCATCGCAACCTACTTCAGAAAATAGGGAGACCAGACACAATCCATAGGAAAACAATGTCAGAGAGGATCCCGGCAGACAGATTTCTTGAACTTGCTGAAACAATTCCGGTAGTAGACGTAAGATCCCCTTCGGAATTTGTTTCGGGACATATCCCGGGTGCAATAAACATTCCTCTCTTCAATGACCTGGAACGGGAGGCCGTTGGAATCAGGTACAAAGAGGAAGGAAGAATACCTGCAATCCTTGAGGGGCTGGCCCTTTCGGGACCCGCAATGGAGAACAAGCTCTCGCAGGCGCTTTCAGTTGCGAAAGACAGCAGGCTGCTTGTCCACTGCTGGAGGGGTGGCATGCGGTCGGAGGCTATGGCGTGGCTTTTCTCGCTTGCCGGTATAAGCACGCATGTACTCGATGGTGGCTACAAATCGTACAGGAACCATATCCTCGGGAAGCTTGCAGAGAAGAAAAAAATGATCGTGCTCGGTGGTCTGACAGGCAGTGGCAAGAGCCATATTCTCAGGCACCTGCAGGCTACAGGAAACCAGGTTCTAGATCTGGAGCGGCTGGCAAACCACAAGGGTTCGGCATTCGGGGCACTGGGAGAGCAGCCACAGCCAACAACTGAACATTTTGCCAATCTCCTCTTCGAAAGCCTTGTAAAAACTGATCCCGGTCTTCCCTTCTGGGTGGAGGATGAAAGCCGCAATATCGGAACTGTATTCATTCCCGATACTTTCTATAACAACATGCAGGATTCCCCTTCAGTGATACTTATAATGGACCTTAAGCTCAGGCTGCCCAGGCTCATCGACGAGTATTCAAAATACCCTTCTGAATACCTTAAAGCTTCAATCAGGAGGATCAGCAAACGACTGGGAGGGGATAATGCCTCTGATGCCCTGAATGCTGTGGATCTGGGTGATTATGCCAGGGCAGTTGAAATAACGCTCATGTATTATGATAAGGCCTACATGTACGGACTGAAGAAAAAAGATGCCGGAAATATAATGGTTGTTGAAACTGATTCTGCAGATATTGAGATAAATGCAATGAAAATACTTGAAGCCGCCAGGAAAATGCAGTGAAGGCTTTATGTCAGTGCTCCCTGAGCGGGGAGGCATCAACCCATTTGTATACCTTATCGGATCTTCTCAGGATGTCGGGTGTTTTTATGGAACATAGCTCTCCCTTTAGCGCTTTTTCAGAAATCTCAAGATCGACACGGATCTCCTCCACGTCATAATAGATTGCTCCTGTTGTGGGACCGGTTATCAGGATCCTGTCCCCCTTGTTCAGATCACCGTTTTCAAGCCGGATCTCTGCAACATTCAGTTTCTTGAAATAATTTGTGATCTTGCCGATATATAGCTTTCGCTTTGTTGCGCTTGAACCATAGCCGGTATTCCATTCCCCGAGCCTCTGTCCAAGGTAGTATCCGTCCCAGAATCCCCTGTTGAATACTGCAGAGAGCCTTTCCATCCATTGGTCGGTCTTCTCCCTGCCGTATGTGCCGTTTTCAATTGAACTAACTGCCTCATTATAGCATGAGGTTACCTCCCTAACATACTCGGGCGACCTGGCCCTTCCCTCTATCTTCAGAACCTTTACCCCTGCCCCGGTGAGCTTATCGAGAAAGCCGATAGTACACAGGTCCTTCGGAGACATAAGGTACTGGTTATCGATCTCTATCTCGTATCCCGATTCCCTGTTTGTGGCGATGTATGCTTTCCTGCAAGTCTGCCAGCACTCGCCTCGGTTTGCCGATTTGTTATTCTCATGAAGGCTCAGATAGCATTTCCCCGATACAGCCATGCATAATGGCACCGTGGGCAAACATTTCGATCCTCACGAGCTCTCCTCCCGGGCCCCTGATATCCTGCTCCACTATGGCATCGTAAATCCTTCTTACCTGCTCAAGGTTCAACTCCCTGGCCAGCACTGCAACGTCGGCCCAGCTGGGAATAGAACTTAAGCGACTCAGTGTTGGTAATATTGAGCTGTGTGGAAAGATGAACCCCGATCCCCTTTGAAAATGCATAATCAATTACCGAAAGGTCAGATGCTATAACCGCAGTGATGCCATTGTCTGCTGAGGCATCTATTATCCTGTGCATCTGTTCGATCTCATGGTCGAACACAACAACATTCAGTGTAATGTAGCTCTTCAGCCCGTTCTTCCTGCAAACCGAGACAATCTCCCTCAGGTCGTCGATAGTAAAGTTATTGGATGAGGCGGCACGCATATTCAGCTGCTCGGCACCGAAATATACCGAGTCCGCACCGCCCTGTATGGCGGCAATCAGCGATTCGAACGAACCGGCCGGTGCCATTATTTCAATATCCCGCCTTCTCATTGAGGGATGCAAATATAGTTATAACTGTCAGCCCTTGTTCAAAATTATCCTTATGCAGGAACCTTTTTCAAGTTCTGAATTCCTGACAAAAATACGGCCTCTGTGATATTCTTCAATTATGCGTCGTGCCAGGGAAAGACCTAGTCCCCAGCCCCTCTGCTTGGTAGTAAAACCCGGATCGAAGATCTTCTTGAAAGCTGATTTGGGGATCCCCTTGCCAGTATCTGCTATGTCAATAATCGTATTTTTCCCCGATTCCGTCAGCTTTATGGTGAGGTCGCCGCTACCTTCCATCGAATCAATTCCATTCTTGAGCACATTTTCAATTACCCATTCGAAGAGTGCCGGATTCAGCGGAACAATGAATGCCCTTCCCGGTTCGAAGTCGAAGCTGAACCTCACCCTTGCAGAGGTTCTCGATTTAAGGTAATCGATCGTGCGGAGGATTATCGGGACAATATTCTCATTTGAAAGAGAGGGCTTTGACCCTATTCTTGAAAACCTTTCCGTCACCTTCTCCAGCCTTGCGACATCAAGGGCAAGCTCCCTTGTTATCATGATTTCAGGATGTCTTACCTGCAGTACCTCTATCCACCCTGCAAGAGATGAGGTTGGAGTGCCCAGCTGGTGCGCTGTCTCCTTCGACATGCCTACCCAGACCTGGTTCTGTTCAGCTTTTCTGGAGGAACTGAAGGCGAGATAGGATACAAGTATGAAAAGTACTATTATTCCAAGCTGAATGAAGGGATAATAGATCAGCATTGTCAGTATGGTGCTGTCCTTATAGTAGATCCTGTTGAAGTGGTTATCCTCCAGGTTAATGACTATCGGGTTATTCTCCTCCTTGATCTTGTGAAGGACCCTGTTCAGGTACCTGGGATCCTTCATCTTCACCGGGTCAAAATTCCTGGCTGAAATGATGCTGTCCGACTCATCTGCCAGAATAACGGGTACAGTGTTATTGTTATCGATAACAGAGGAAAGGAATTCAACATCCTGCGTTGTGTCGGCAACCGATATAAGCGATGTGGCCTCAGCCCACATCCTTACATTCTCCCTCTCCTCGCCCTTTAATTTCCTTACAAGATTCCTTGTGTATATAAGCGAGCCCATGCCGATACATACGGCAAAAAGCAGAAGAAACAACCTGCCCAGCAATTTATTACTGTAAATTTTCACTCCGACTGCTTATTTACTATTTATCATCCCAGGTAACATTGAACTTGCGCTTCTTCTCGGCCGGCTTTCGCATATCCGCAGAATCTTTGCTGTACCAGCCGTATTCCTGGTTCAGTATCGACTTAAGGTTCTTCCTTTCTGTCTTCAGATTCTCCTTTACCTCGCCGGCTGCAGCTTTCATATCATAGCTTACCCTTATATCCTCGCCTTTGTACACGACCTTAAGCAACATTGATGTTCTGCCCAGCCCGTCGTCCTGCACACTCCCGAATTCCGTAACGCTTTTTTTGTTCTGCTTTCTTTTTCTGCTCAGTATCTCCGACAGCAGGACCTTTACATGATACTCATAATCATTATCGAAGCTGTGCCTTCCGTTAACTGACAGATCGACTGCTGAAGACCTTACCTCCATCTGTGGTATGAAGACATAATTATTCCTGATGAAAAAATCGTTCTCCATCTTCTGAAAATGTATGTTCTCAAGCTCGCTAAGCTCAATAAAGGATGAGAGCTCCTTTACAGGGTCAAAATTTATCAGGGCCCCGCTTACAAGCATATATTTCCCCTCCGCGGTAAGGGAGCTTACCTGGGGGTTTAACATCGAATCAAGAGGCAGAAGCAGAGAAAACGATCCTGAGAGCGATCCTGCAATGTTCTCAGCCTTCAGGAAGTTCTGCCCGAAATTCTGAAAAGCTGTGAAAGCCTTGTTTACATCCACGTTTGATACGTCGAAGATCCCTTTTGAAAGTACCGATTTATTATAGTTCTGCAGTATAAAGCCATTACCCGAAATTGAGCCTTTCAGGGCCTTCATGTTGAATGACTTGAAGGTTAAAAGCCTGGGCTTGTAATTAAGTGTGCCTGTAATTGCCGAAGATGAGAATGTCTTGTAGGTGAGACTGTCGATCCTGAAATTTATATCGAGGGTCAGATCATCAGGAAGCTTAAAGCCTTTTTTCCCTGTCCCGGATTTTCCTGAGCCGGATGAACCCGGGAAAAAGGCCCCGGGAATAAGCCTGTCGAAGGAAACATCGGCAGCTGCAGCCAGCTGAACAGGCTTGCCATACAGCCATTGCGGAAGATTCCTGAATTCCCCGCTGACCGATATCCTCTGTCCCTTGTACAGGAACCGGAGATTCTTTGCAACTATCGGGCCGTTGAACGATAAGCTCCCGGTTACGTCATTTGCAAGGAAGGAATTACTGTTGAACCCGATGCCCATCGAATTGAAATCCAGCGTTCCCTGCGGCTCAAGTTCCAGAAATTCTGAAAAACCAAATGTCCGCCTGAAATCGATCCTGCCCGAAAATCTAAGGTCTGCATCAGCCGATCCTGACGCCGTTGAAATATTCGTGAGTCCGAAGAAGTCCCTCACTTCGGAGGGAATAACCCTGCCTTTTATGGCAAATTCAATGATGGGATCATTTAACCTTGAAAAAGATACGGATCCTGTATAGGTGGCAGAACCCATAGTGGCCTGCAGCCCGCTAATTTTTAAAACAGCAGTTTCGGGCCGGTTGCCTGTTCCGTTCGAGTAGGATCCGTCGAAATTCAGATTTTTTATCGCCACATTACTTTTCCCTGAGGTTATCCGCCCCTTGTCAAGGTGGAAATTTACCTCTGCGTGAGGATTGGATGTCCGGTTCATCTGCCCTTTGATCCTGCTTTCGAGCACGAGCGTGCCCCGTGTGTCATAACCTGAGAGAACCTCCTGGTAACTGTCAGGAAGATAGTTCCTTATCTTTGAAATATCTATATTCCTGCCTGTGATCTTCAGATCGTACACATTATCGGATGAAATGGTTCCGTCCAGGCCAAAATCATAATTGTCTATATGCAGGCTCCCCTTCCTGAAGCTTATTCCATACTTTGTCTTCTGAAGGTCGATGTCTGCATCTGCAAGGATAGTCCTCCTGATGAATGTGCTGTAAAGCCGGATGCTGTCTATCTGTACATTCCCGCCGGCACTGAAGCCGATAAAATCCCCGTGAATCCTGCTCTTAAGCGTTCCTTTTCTGACAGAGCCGCTTATATTAAGGCTGTTTGCAAGGTTATTGTAATTTGCCCTTATGTCTGACAGATATACCTTTTCCAGGTCTATTGTGAAATCTGAGGATTCCGTTTTACTGCCGGAGGCGATATCATAGTTGACCCTGCCCTCCTTATCAGTGAAGAAATTGATCCTTCCGCTCTTCACCCTGATTCGCTCGATTGTATAATTTCCTCCAAGCATTGCTGTCAGCCTGAATTCGACCGAGATACTCCGTGCCGACAGCAATGTATCGGTATTTACCCCCGGAAAGGCTGCGGAATTGAAACCAGGTGACGACAGAACAGTTACATTGCTCATTTCGAGCGAGGCCCTTGGAAATTTGCTGAGGAATGACAGGCTGAAAGCCCCTGCATGAACTTTTGTCGAGATATTATGATTGAGCGACTTAAGCATTATTGCTGCAACCTTGTCCTGCATAACCCTGGCAGCAGCAAACAAAATAACCGACAATACAAGGATAAGTATCGCTGCCAGCTTAAGTATTTTGACCACAATCTTCATGACATAAATAGTATGACGGCTGTTTAAAATACCGACGCAAAGTTAATTCATTTGGATAATAAACGCTTTATTGCAGAAGAAACGAAAGATCATCGGATGCTCCGTATTCCAGGGGAATGTCTCCTTTCCTGAAAACCCTTACTTTGCCGCTGCCTATCAGCCGGAGGGATCCTCCCTCCCTGAGAAGCATCGTATTCTCGCGCAGTCCGGCAACTCGTGTGCCCGGATTTGCCTCGATGTATTCAAGGATCCTCTGCTCCCTTGTCTCACCGGCATGACCCTCCAGCCTCTTGTCGGTGTAATGCGGATTTATCTGGAAAGGTATAAGCCCAAGGGCAGCAAATGAACCGGGTTCAACAACAGGCATATCATTGGTTGTCATTATAGTCGGACATGAAACATTCGCTCCCGCGCTCCACCCGATATACGGAACCCCTCCTGCGACCCTCTGCCTTATATGGTCCTGAAGCCTGTTATCCCTTATCTTCCTGATAAGCATCCATGTATTTCCTCCCCCGATTACTATCGCAGCTGCAGTTTTTATTGCCTCAACGGGGCTATCGTAATGATGTACTGATATAATATCATGACCAAGTTCCCTGAATCTGCGCCGCTACCTTCTCCTCGTACTCCTCATACGAAAAAGTGACTGCGGCATAGGGTAAGAACAATGCCTTTACCTTTTTTTTACCAAGAAAATCTTTTATTTGATCTCCGGGATAGTCCAGGTAAGAACCTCCTGGACTTGTTGAATTGCTGATTAACAATAATCTCATATACAATCACATGTGATATTCAATCCGGCACTCAGAGGCTGTTCAGCCTGTCAGTTCCGGGATTCTCTGACATACTGTTTACGGAAAAAGTGGTGAAAGTATTGTTCATGATATTAAATAACAGCACCTTCCCGCTAAGAATTTTGCCGGTTCCGGTTATTATCTTTATAACTTCATTTGCCATAAGGGTCCCGGTGATCCCGGGCAGTACTCCGAACAATCCCACCTCAGCCGGCAGGGGATTCCTGTAATTTTTGTCCTGCTGTTCAGGATTATACGATCTGTATGTGGGACCACCCATGTAATTGAATACCGCAACGAGCCCTTCATACTTATAGATTGAGCCATGCACCATAGGCTTGTTAGCTGAGTACGCAAGAGTCGCTGATGGTATATCTGACCTCATAATTGTCGGTGGCATCCACAACTATGTCAAAATCCTTAATTATATTAAAGGCATTTGAATTGTCGATCCGGAGGTTAAACAGCTCGATCCTTGTCGAGGAATTAAGTTCCCCGAGCCTGCTTTTTGCGATTATTGATTTCAGCCTGCCTACGTCATTCAGCCCGTAAAGTACCTGCCGCTGCAGGTTTGATTCGTCGACCATATCGAATTCTGCGATGCCGATCTTCCCTGTGCCGGCAACGGTCAGATACTGGAGGACAGCACAACCCAGGCCACCTGCGCCGATGACAAGAACACTTGAGTTTTTTATTTTTGCCTGGCCGGTTTCCCCGATCTCTGCCAGCATGATCTGTTTGGCATACCTTCGCTTTTCCCTGGGAGTCAGAATATCATTTTCCATCAGGTACAATTTTCTGTTTTACACAAAGATAGAAACAAACAGGCAGAAACATCGCAATCGATGTTCCTGCCTGTAAATTTTGAATCGGACGGTAAAGGAGGAGGTTAATTTCTAAATGTAAAAGCAAGGCCTACTTCAAAAGGATAAAGCTCCGGACCCTTTCCCTTTTCAAACATCTGTGTAAAATAGCATGTACCGTAAACCTGGAAGAACTCATAGCCAATCCTTCCTGTTGCTCCCCAGCGGAAAGTATTCAGGCTGAAGTCATCCTTATGCTTTTCCTTTTCCTTGCCGCCTGAATAATAAACCACCTTTGTGTGCGATCCCAGCTTCGCGGCACCAATAACCCCGGCACCGATATTGATTGTATGATGCCTGTTTGCAAGTGGTATCTGCCCCTCCAGTATTAAGGGCATCGTTGCATAGGTAGTCACAAGCTTTGATTTGGAATATGTGATGTCCGTTGCGGGATAAATGGGGCCTATGACCCCGTTGTCATCCTGGGCGATTGAATTGTTTCCGTCAAAACGATACTTATTGAAATTTATCCCTATTGTCGAGGCCAGGCCAAAGTGCCGTGTGAATCCAACACTGAGACAGGGCAGTGAAAAATTCCAGGTGTACGATTTTGAAGTATTAAGGTTCAAATAATTATCCTCCGGCTTCAGTGTTGTGCTCCAGAAGCTTGTAAGATATGAATTGATACCGATTCAAATCCTCCGATGTGAGCCCTTGAATCTCTCGCTCTCTCTTCTATGGGAATTCTTTGATGAATTCTTGATTACTGTCACACCGTTATCGTTTTCAACAACCCTGAATTCCTTTTTCCCGATCCTGATCCTGGTCTCATCACCAATCTCCTTCACAGAAAAAAATTCATCGCCCACTTTCAACTGCAACAGTGTCATCCTTTGTTCCGGGGAATATTTCTCTGATTTTATGAAGCGATCGGTTTTCGCTTCAGTGTTTTTCTCAAGGTTTTCCAGTTTCTGAATCTTGTCTTCCTGGCAAAGCAACGGCAGAGTAAGGAGTGTTGCGATCGAGATGCATATTAGTCTTTTCATGGCATTATAAAATAAATTCATTAATTGATTTCAAGCTGGGACGGAGAAACCATGAAAAGTTACTGCCGAGGCTCCTCTTTTTTTGACGGGAGCATTTATTGTAAGAACTTTTGACCTGAAATATAATTGACTCAGGCTGACCGTTCTCGTCGCTCTTCCGGTCAAGGGCCATTTGCCATCCGAACAGCCTGTTAAGTCCGTTAACACCTGCTTCGGCTATCTCATATCCCTTTATCGGACCCTCGGAAGGCTTCTTTTCCCTGAGGAGCTTCTCCCTGAATGTTTTTGATATGAACTTTCCTACCCTGCTCCCTTCTCGGCCTCCTGCACTTCATTCAATGACCGGTCCCCTTGCAATAAGCTACTTACCTGCAGTTCCGGGTTTTAATATCTGATGGTTCATGGCGAAGAGGTATTTTCGGAACAATATTTTCTTGCCCGCTGCTCCTGACGGCAGAGGTATCCGTTGCTGCCTTATTGATCAGTATTATGTGTCCTGTCATTTTGTCAACGGGGCCGGTAACGCTTGAAATTTTCCTTGTTTTCAAACCAGGGGCGGGAGGTCTGGCAGCTTCAGCATTGTGAATGGCCGGGTGGCAGACTGAAGGTGGACTCACCTGACTTTGTTCCCGTCCGGCCTGAGCCTGGCTGCCGGCTTTCAAGGAAGAGGGGACAGGTCTTACTGGCAGGGATTATTATTACAAGTAAAACAGCGGCTGCCGTACTGTCAGTCCTGTAACAGACAGCCTTACGATCTTCCTGAATTTTGCGCCTCAGAAGGCGCTTCTTGTGCTTGTAAATTATATGTTCGAGGAAAAATTCTTGTTTTCCGGATCAGATCGAATGTTCTTTTCCTTTACGGGATCCTGGCTGATAATTTCCTTCAGTTCCTCTACCTGGTTCCTTATTGAGGTCTTTTTCAAGCTATGCTGCACACAGATATTCGAACTGAGATGCGGAAATATCGGAAATGATCTTTTCAGACTTTCCTTGTTGATGGAACTGAATGCCCTGACGACACCATGTTTACCGGAGCCAGATCGTTAAATTCCTCTCTGAGGTCGGGATTCTGATCCAGGAACAATTTTAACTGCTCAATCTCCTTGCCGGTCAGATTGCCATCCAGCCAGTCAATAAACCATATTTCATAATTTGATCTGTCGATTTGCATTGTTAAAGTACTGTTTCAATTTTGCCAATGTAATCTTTCAGGGAATCCTTCCCCTGTAGATGTTGATTTTTACCTGAGCTTCACTGAACCCGGTGATTTCACCTATCTCTTTATAGCTGTAACCTTCATAATCCCTCAGCATCACTGCGATTTTCTGCTGTTCGGGAAGCCGGGACAATGCCTCATTCAGTATTTCATTCAGGTCGCTGTAGCCAGATTCATGCATTAATCCATTTTCATGTTCCGGTTCAAGCATTGTCATTTTGCTTTTCCTTCCTTATTATGTCGATCATATTGTTGTATGCCGTGGTAAAAAGCCATGATTTTACCACTGTGTAGTCTATTTCCGCCACACTGGCGCCAGAGCCTTTCATAACTGTCCTGCACAATATCGTTTGCCCGGTCTTCATCCCTGAGATTTCCCACGGATAAAGCGGTAAACCGAATCGGCATACTCTTCCACAGATCTGTTATACTCTTTAACTGTCATAGTCAGGACTCAATGCAAAGACGGATAAAAGTCCAGAAAGTTACAGCGATATCCCGAAATTATTATTCTTGACTCTCGCGGATCGTTCTGTATAATAGATGTAATTTCTCCGTTCTGAAAACGAGTCTGCTAAAACGAAAAAGATTAAGTACCCTGGCAGGTTAACAGTATGATTAAACTTTTGAGGAATCACTGTTTTATCCAGCTCAGGAGATAATGACTTTATTTGATTTATAAACCCTTATCCAGTCAATTTCCATGGATGTCATGCCCGTTTATCGGCTTATCCAGACCGCCGGCAAGATTGATGTACATGGGCTCCTGGGCATATTAGAAGTCTGAACAAAAATCTCTGTATCGTTTATCATCCAGGTAAGGGAATGAGGAGTCCATTCGAGAGTATAAATGTAGAAATCGTTTGCATATCTTGATCCTATTGGAGGCTTTGGAATGGTTTGATTTGTTGCTGAACAGGTCGGTCCATACTTTTCCCTTTGATGTGCGGCAAATATCAACATGAGGAGTCATCATATCGGAAAGCATCCAGAAGGCGCTTCTGGCTTCAGGATTTCCAAGCTTTATCTTTGCTGAAAATATCACCATATTTCTGCCTGAAGCTGTTCCCAGAATTGATTATTCCTGAGGTATAACTGAATTCCCTCGTGTGAACCCTTTATCGGCCGTCCAGAC
Source organism: uncultured Bacteroidales bacterium (assembly GCA_963756885.1). GTDB lineage: Bacteria > Bacteroidota > Bacteroidia > Bacteroidales > VadinHA17 > LD21. The sequence continues at coordinate 305,907 of CAVWPG010000011.1, read as the reverse complement.
CTTGCCGGAAACCCTCTGGGGTTTTGTGTATTGATTTTAAGGACACTGTTCCTGATTTCAAAATTATCCTTCTCGGTATAGGCATGCAGGTCAGATTCAACTGAGTACCTGTCCTTGAGCAGCTTCTCTCCCCAGTAATAATTGGTGATCCACTTTGCGTATCCAGCCTGTCACTGGTAAACTCGTCGCTGAATGTAAGCTCTCTCTGTTTCAGTATGTCGAACTTGTCGGAATCTTTTACCTTGAAGTACCAGAATATGTCCTGCATTCTTTTTCAATTTATCATATTCCTGAGCCTGACTGAACATCTCGGTCTTTTCAAATCTTTTTTTATCAAGCAGATAGCTTTTTCTCTCAATGAATCCAGGAGAGGCGACATATTTTTTGAGTTCCTCATACCTTTCAAGCCGCTTTGATCCATGCGTATTGAGATAATTGGCATACTCCCCTGAGCCTGAACCTGTAGAATTCCTTTATTTCAGGGACTGTTCTTAAGTCTTTTGTACTCAAGCAGTTTTTTGTATTCCTCCGAATCCTTGAATGTTATCGGCTTCATATTCTTTTTGGCAAGAAATGCCGGAGATCTGATGAAGGCACTGAGCTCCTCAAATCTTTCAATTATCTTTGTCCTGACAGGTTCCTCCTTCTTTTTCGGTTTATAGAATGCTTTTACTTCGGGATCCTTCCGGAGAGCTTTATATTCAAGAAATTTACTGTATTCCTCAGTATCCCTGAATGTAAAAGGTTTCATCTTCTGTTTTTCCCTGAATTCAGACGAATTGAATAAAATCTTCCAGTTTTTCAAACGAAAGGATTTTCTCGGATCCGTCAAGATCCTGGAATCTTTTCAGTTCATGCCTGGCTATGGTCTTGAAATAAAGAACTATATCCTTGGCTTTCTGCAGTGAAATAAACTCCTTCTCCCTGGCAAATTCTTCAGATTCTTTATACCTCAGAGATTCAATTTCTTTTCTTTTCTGAATAAAATCAGGCGAATTGACCAATCCGTCCAATTCATTGAATCTTGCAAGCTGATCTGATCCTGCAAAAACATGGAGTTTCTCAAATTCATTAATCAAGGCCTTTTCAGCTTGCTCAATTTTAGAAGTCGAAGGGATCATTCCCAGTAAAAGCTTGAGACTTGCCATTGCAAAATTGGTTTTTGTACAACTGATAAAGATAAAAATCTTTCGAGAATAATTGTTAACCTCTGTTCAAATATTTGTATTTTAGGTCCGAGGACATTCTCGAGAGCAAATGAATTAAATATTTTTTTTAAAAAAATTTGGAAATTAAATGCATATAGTATAATTTTGACCAACCGTTCAGTCATAAAATTGAAAAAGTTATTATGAATGACGGAAAACAGTCATAAAAGGATGACACCACGTACACCATCACAATTCAGGGAGATAAGGGAAGAAAAGAAATCTCTCTTAATGGATGTTGCTCTCAGGCATTTTGCGAGTGAAGGGTATCATAATACCACGATAAGTAAGATTGCAAGGCAGGCAGGAATTTCGAAGGGCTCATTTACAACTATTTTGAAAGTAAGGAAGAATTTCTCTGGAGATCATCAGTATAATCATTTGCTCGAAATGGGAAGATATTTTGATCCGTTTGATAACGAAATGGATATCTTGTCAGAGAAGGAGTTTGAACTGTTTATAAGGAAGCTCTTCTGGACCAATCAGGGAAAAACAGTCGTTCTGGAGACTTTTTTACCAGCTTCTGATGCAGAAGGAGGTCAGGGGGCAGTTTCTGAAGTTCAGTGAGAGTCCGTGTGAACACCCTTCAGAAGATTCAACCGCAGTGGAATTCAATATTCATGGATGATCTCAGCAAGCTGATACGGGACTACTTCACAAGGAAGAAAGATAAAAATGCCGAAGGGTATGATCCTATGCTGGATATGAACATGTTCATATATACCATTGAAGGATTTGCATTGGTCAACTGTTTATATGGATGAGGTTGATAAATATTACTACGACAAGGCGATTAACAGAATTATTGAAATGTATAAATAGACATATTATGAAAAAAATGTTTTCATACTGATTTCTCTTACGATATGCGTCTTCAGGCTGAATTACATATGTTTTTGCTCAGGAGCTATCAGTGCCACGGATATTGTCAAAAAAGCAGATGAGAAATTCAACGGGGAAAAATCAAGCATTATGGTGATGTCTATGACAATTATCCGGCCCACATGGCAAAGGACAATTGAATTTAAAAACTGGTCCATGGGCAGGGATTATGCTCTGACGCTGATAACAGCACCTGCAAAGGATGCTGGACAGACATTCCTGAAGAGAGGTAATGAGATGTGGAGCTGGAATCCCTCGATAAGCAGGCTTGATCAAACTTCCCCCATCAATGATGTCGCAGGGATGGATGGGTTCGGATTATACAAATGATGATATTATGAAGGAATCATCTGTGGTGAATGATTATACCCACGAAATAACGGGTGAAGAGACCATTGACGGCAGGCAATGCTACAGGATAAAGATGATCGCAAAGGAGAATGCCGCTGTTGTCTGGGGTCATCAGATCAGGTGGATAGACAAGAAGGAGTTCCTGGTGCTCAAGGCCGAATTTTATGATGAGGATGGCGTTCTGGTCAGGACAGAAACGGGAAGTGATATTAAGAATATGGATGGAAGGATGATCCAGACTAAGATTGTACTTACCCCTGTGATGAACCCGGGAAAAGACAGTTTTAATCGATAGAGGATATGAAATTCAATATTCCGATTCGGTGATAGTTTCTTCTCACAGCAGAATATGAAGAAGCATACGTTAAACCGATATTTGTTATGAAAAGTTACTTACTGGCCTGGCGAAATCTGTGGAGAAATAAAAGGAGGACCCTTGATAACCGTAGCCTCAGTATTCTTTGCAGTATTTTTTGCCCTGCTGATGCGGTCCCTTCAACTTGGATCATACGATCATATGTTCCGGAATGTTATAGAATCCTATACGGGTTATATTCAGGTACAGAATGAGGATTTCAAGGATAATTCAACAGTTGATAATCATTCGATTTTACCCCTGAAATTCAAAAGATCATTCCTGAATGACAAGAATGTTACTAATCTGGTTCCACGCTTCGAATCATTTGCTCTTGCCTCTTCGGGTCCTCTGACAAAGGGTGTTCTTGTTATGGGTATTGACCCTGAGAAAGAAATCACTCCTTTCAAATGTGAAGAACAGGCTTGATCAGGTACAGGCTGTCGGACAAGGCTATTGACTCCCATAAAGAAGCTGGATCTTCCTGAAAAGGTCAAATCAAAACTTGATCTTTTCAGGGGTGAAGGCTATTCATCAGAATCAATTCTTCAGCTTGATCTCGGAATAAAGGATAAGGAAGCAGGTTCCATAATGCCTGTGATAGAAAAAGTGACCTCGTTCAGAAACGGATACCTGACTTCCGGGAAAAAAGAAGCTCTTCTTGGCGACGATCTTGCCAAATATCTTAATCTCAGTATAGGAGATACCCTTGTTATGATCGGACAGGGTTATCATGGGACCACTGCTGCTGCAAATTCAGGATTGCCGGAATAGTAAAACTGCCTACTCCTGATATTGATAATAAAATTGTTTATCTTCCGGTTGATGTTTGCCAGGACTTCTATAATGCACCGGGCATGCTTACATCAATGGCCCTCATGTGTAAAGGATAAGAGCGACAAGGCAATAAACAAAACCTTCACATCGCTTGGAAAGACACGTTCCTTCATCCACTGAGAGTGCTCGGCTGGAGAGAGATGAATGAGCTGCTTATAAATCAGATGGATGCCGATAATAAAAGTGGTGCGATCATGATCGGGATACTTTACCTTGTAATTGCATTCGGAATTTTTGGCACGGTTCTGATGATGACAACGGAACGCAGACGTGAATTCGGAGTGCTGGTTGCAATAGGGATGCAGAAGTCAAAGCTGGCTGCAATTGTATCACTTGAAATGATCTATATTGGCCTGCTGGGAATTTTCAGCGGAGTGGCGTTGCCCTTCCCGTTATAATTATTGGCCAGTATCATCCGATCAGATTCTCAGGTGAATATGCAAAAGTATATGAAAGCTATGGAATGGAGCCTATTATGCCATTCATGCCTGTTAACTATTACTTTTTATGGCAGTCGGTAATTGTGGCACTTATTGTTGGTATTGCTATCTTATTATCCGGTCAGGAAGATATTTAAAATGAAGCTGGTCAACTCTTTAAAAGCATAAAAATTACAATTATGATCTGGAAAACAGCCTGGAAGAATGTATGGCGGAACAGGGTAAGAAGCCTGGTTGTCATATCTTCTGTCACTGTCGGAATATTTGCCGGAGTATTTGCCAGTGGCCCTGATGAACGGAATGATTGCCCAGCGCGTTGATGATGCATTGAATGAAGAGATTTCGGATATTCAGATTACAGACAAGGCATTTCAGGATCAACAACGATCCTCAGCTTGTAATAAATGATCCGGCCAGAATCATTTCAGTTGTAAGGTCGGTTAAGGGTATCGAGCGGGATCGCTGAAAGAACTGTTATAACAGGAATGGCAAATACTGCACTGAAGAGTGCCGGGGTGCAGATAACCGGCATCGATCCCGAAAAGTGAAAAGGAGGTATTTAGCCTTATAAAAAAGATAATACCCGGAACAGGAGATTATTTTGAAACGGAATCAAAATACAATCTTGCCCTTATCGGCGAAGACCTTGCCAAAGAGCTGGGGATAGTCACGATACAGCGTCGATACCTTCAACCTTTCAGGAAACTGAAGGAGCACGGAGCTCCCGGAATAAGTGATTGAAAAGCTATCAGCCCTTTGCAGGAGAGAAATTTTCAGGCGAAAAGCAGTTTATAAAGAAAATGAAGGCTGTTTTTACTTCAGGGGAGGCTAAAAAATACGGGGCGCAAATTAGAAAAGAGGCATGGTCTTACAGGGAGGGGGCCAGGATGACCCTGACCTTCCTGGATAAGGACAATAATCAGGTAGGCGCCATGTTCAGGCTTACCGGGCTGTATGATATCTCGAACAGTGCATTTGAGAAAAGAATGGTATTCGTTAGAAACAGTGATCTTAAAAGGCTTACAGGCTTGCCCGACAGTTCAACTCATGAGATAATTGTCAAAATCGATAATATTGACCAGACAGCAATAGTGACAAACCAGCTTGCCGGGAAACTCCCTGATACTGGAGGTATTAAACTGGAAAAAACTGGCCCCCGAGCTGGCAATGATGACCGATCTGGTTCAGCAGTTTTATCTGATTTTCGGAATCATTATTCTCGCTGCCCTGGCTTTCGGGATAGTGAATACAATGCTTATGGTGGTGCTCGAAAGGACCAGGGAGATTGGGATGCTGACAGCCATCGGGATGAATAAGAGAAAAGTCTTTTCAATGATAATGCTTGAATCTGTATTCCTCTCTGTAACGGGAGGCAGTGGCCGGGATGATCATCAGCTACCTTGTCGTAAAGTTAACTGCAAACACGGGCATCAACCTGTCACAATATGCCGAGGGATTCGCAGCTCTCGGATATTCGGCAGATATCTATCCGCAAATTATAGCAGGATTCTTTGGAATTGTAACAGTACTGATAATTAGTAACTGGAATACTTTCTTCGGTCTACCCGGCTCTAAAAGCCCTTAAACTGAATCCGGTTGAAGCCATAAGAACAGAATAATATTTAATAACCTAAAACATCCATGTCATGAAAGTGCTTGATATTAAAAGATGTTCATAAAATATACAATGAATCTGAGATCAAGGTTCATGCTGTAAACGGAGTCACCCTTGAATTTCAGGAAGCAGAATTTGCAGCCATTGTAGGTCCTTCAGGCTCGGGCAAAACAACTCTCCTGAATCTTATCGGAGGGTTGGACATTCCTACTTCGGGAGAAATCATAATTGACGGAACAAACCTGCCAAACTGAAATCTTCGGAACTTATTGATTTCAGGATGAGGAACATCGGCTTCGTCTTTCAGGCATATAATCTGATTCCTGTTCTTACGGCAAAGGAAAATGTCGAATTTATAATGTCGCTGCAGAAATGGCCGAGGAAGGACAGGGATGAAAGAACTTTTGAACTGCTGAAAGCTGTGGGTCTTGGAGACAGGGTTAACAGCAGGCCCTCAAAGATGTCGGGAGGCCAGCAGCAGAGGGTGGCAGTTGCAAGGGCCCTGGCCTCACGGCCGAAATTTGTTCTTGCCGACGAGCCAACAGCCAATCTCGATTCCAAATCAGCTTCAACCCTTCTTGGGATCATGGAAAAACTGAATCACGAGGAAAAGATCACATTCATCTTCTCGACCCATGATGCAAGGGTGGTTAAAATGGCCCGCCGCGTTATTACTCTGGAGGACGGGAAAGTAATATCAGATGATGTCAGGGAATAGGATGTCACAGATCTTTCCTATGAAAAGATTAATTATTCATACTCCTGTTTCTGGTTCTGGCGTCACTTCATGCATTTCCCTCAGGATAAGCCGAAATTCATTACTTTGAAACGGATATGTCTCAACGCTGCAGAGCGCATTGTTCGATTCGCTTTCAGGGCCTTTCGTGAATGAAAATATAATTCACAACAGACTTAATTTCAAGGGATATGCAAATAAGAACATAACCTTTGCAGCAGAATTCCGTAACCGTCTCTTTACCGGCGATATGGTCAAGTCCGTCGCCATCATATGCGGCTTCAGTTGCCGCCGACCAGGGATGGGTTGATATGTCATGGAATATACTTAACGAACAGTCATTTTTCCTGAATACAACAATAGACCGTCTCTGGGCAGATTTTAATTATGGCAAATTCCAGGCACGGGTTGGCAGGCAGAGGATAAACTGGGGTCAGACCCTTGTGTGGAATCCAAATGATGTATTCAACTCATATTCATTCTTCGACTTTGACTATGTGGAGAGGCCGGGAAGCGATGCAATACGCCTTCAGTATTATCCCGGGTCCTCATCTGCAATGGAACTGGCAGTCAAAGCCGACTACAGGGACCATATAACGGCCTCCGCATTGTACAGATTCAATAAATGGGGCTATGATATACAGTTTCTGGCCGGATATGTAAATTCCGAAGACCTCATGGCTGGTGCCGGCTGGTCAGGGGCGATAGGCTCCGTTTCATTCAGGGGTGAGGCTTCCTGGTTTCAGCCAGCAGGAAATTTCAGACATCTCGGCAGGCACCGGAATATTTACATTCGGATTTGACGGGAGCTTTAAAAACAACAGCATGGCCCAGGCCCAGCTGATGTTTTGCAACAATCCAGTCGATCCCTCAAGCTTCAGTGACTTTTATTACGGTACACTCTCGGCAAAAGAGCTTGCCTTTTCAAAATTTACCGCATTCGGGTCATTTACATGGCCAGTAACCCCCCTCTTCAATGCAACCCTCTCAGCCATGCTGTTTCCGGGTCTGAAGGGCTATTATGCCGGACCCTCACTCGATTATTCAATAGCCGAAAATGTCGACCTTTCACTTGTACTGGCAGCATTTCGACAGCAATACAACCGCAGTTTCTGAAAAAATAAATATCGGATTTCTCAGGGTCAAAATCAGTTTCTAGAATTTTCCTACTTTTGCACAAAAAATTACTGAAAGATGGCTCTGGTGCATGAATTTGAAAATTCCGGAAACTGGCTGTTCAAAAGAAGAAGCTGGCTGCCCGTTTTTATGGTCGTTGCCGGCATGGTAGTAATGTACCTGGGCAACAGGCAAGCGATACTCTTTGATATGAGGGATGAACTTATTTTCCTCGGTGTAAGTCTGTTCGGACAGTTGATAAGAATTACTCACCGTCGGCTTCACACCGAAAAATACATCAGGCCGGAACACAGTGAACGGCCAGCTTGCTGATGAGCTTAATGTTACAGGTATCTATTCACTGTTGCGCCATCCTCTCTACCTGGGAAACTTTTTCATGTGGCTGGGTCCGGTGCTGTTCCTTCGCTCGTTTTGCTTTCTGATCATTTTCGGCTTACTCTACTGGCTTTACTATGAGCGCATTATGTTTGCAGAAGAACAGTTTCTGAGAAGAAAATTCGGTGAGCTTTATGACAAATGGTCTGAAAAGGTGGGATCGTTCATACCCCTGTTCCTTCAAATACATGCGGCCTGATCTTCCCTTTTCGGTCCGGAATATCCTGAAAAGAGAGTATAACAGCTTCATCAATATTTTCGTGATATTCGTCCTCCTGGATCTTTTCCGGAACTATTTTCTGTCAGGGCGGATCTATATAACCCCGATGTGGCATGTACCTTGGCGCACCGGCCCTGCTGATCTGGATTGTTGTCAGGACAATTCACAAACAGACCCGATGGCTCGAGGTATCCGGCCGGTGAAATTCCTTATCTTCTCGATCCGGTGAAAATCATTATGTAATAAAGGAGGGTTGCCAGCGATCCCAGTGCTGCTATAACATATGTATATGCTGCCCATTTAAGTGCATCCTGGGCTTTGCCGTGATTTTCATAGGATGTGATCCCCGAGTTTGAAAGCCATGCAAGAGCCCTGCGGCTGGCATCTATCTCGACAGGCAGTGTTATGAAGCTGAACAGTGTCGTGAAGGCAAAGAGGATAATACCCGTGAGCAGCAGGGCGGGAAAAGTCTGGATCAGAAGTACCCCTGCCAGCAGGAGCCAGGTAACCCATTTCGAAGAAAAGCTTACGACGGGAACGAGCCTGGACCTCAACCCCAGCCATGCATATGCTTTTGCATGCTGCACTGCATGTCCGCATTCATGAGCCGCCACCGCCGCTGAGGAAATACTCCTGCCCCCGTAAACCTCCTTGCTGAGGTTAATTGTGTGATCAGCAGGATTGTAATGGTCGGTCAGCTGACCGGGCACGCTCTGGACGGTTACATCCGTAATGCCGAAATCCCTGAGCATTTTCTCTGCCACTTCACGGCCTGACATGCCATTATCGAGAGGCACCTTCGAATATTTTGTGAATTTTGATTTCATGACCATGCTGACGATCCAGCTAAGGAGCATGATGCCGATTAAGATTATCCAGATATTCATAATAATAGTCCTCCTATGTTTAAGCTTATCACTGCAAAAGGTCTGCCAAACAGTGTCTCCCGCGGCTGAAAGGTCATTTTGTCATGAGAAAGTGCCTGACAGGAAGCCTCAGTTTCATCAGATCCGTGGCGATTATTATCTTTGCGGGGCGATGAACCTACTGAATAAGGCACTTTCATTTCTTTTGTCACTGCCTGTGCTGTTTTACAGGTATTCAATATCTCCGTTCCTGAGACCTTCCTGCAGGCATCATCCCTCATGCTCACAGTTCATGCTGGATGCTCTCAGGCTCCATGGCCCTTTCCGCGGACTGGCCATGGGGACAGGAAGGATCCTGAGATGCAGGCCGGGAGGTACTCACGGCTACGATCCGGTTCCGCTTTTCAGGTTCCGAAGGTACAAACCCCTGCTGTCACTGATCAGAGGCTGGAAAAAGGAAAACAGGTTGAAGAGATAATACACTCCGCCTTCTGTTTTTGTACCCGGGTAAATGGAGTAACGTGTATCCGGTTGCCGGGCATTCAGAAATTCAGCTCCTCTTTCAGGTGCTTGTATCCGGAACGGCTTACAGGCAGCTTGTCACCCGAATTCAGGATGGCAACATAATTATCCTTCCCGTAAGGTTCGATCCGCTTGATCTCACCTATCTTTACAATATATGACCTGTGGATCCTGGCGAATTCCGATTTTGAGAGGATCTCCTCGCACGACTGCATTGTCTGCTGCTTAAGGGCCTTCCCTGCTGTGTGATGGATCATAACGTAATCATCCTGTGCTTCAAGGTATCTTATCTGGTCGACAGGTATAAGATTTATCGCATTTCCCTTACGCACGACTATCCGGTTTACCGGGGCCGTCTCTTCCGGCTTTTTAGCAAGGATCTGATTTGCAGGGACTTTATTTCCTGCTCCGGACTGGATCTTGGCGATTGCCTTCTTCACAGCTTCCAGGAAGCGCCTTTTGGCAAACGGCTTAAGCAGATAGTCAACGGCATTCAGCTCGAAAGCCCTCAGCGCAAACTGATCATAGGCAGTTGTAAAGATTATCTCAGGCTTTTCTGTCAGAACCTCCACAAGCTCAATCCCTGTAAGCCTGGGCATCTGTATATCAAGAAATACAAGATCGGGCTTCATCGAGGATATTGTTTTCAGTGCAGTAAATCCGTCGGAGCACTCCGCAACCACTTCAACCGAATCCACATCCTGAAGGTAAAACCTGATTATTTCCCTCGCGGGGGCTTCATCGTCGATAATAATTATCCTGATATTTTCCATTGTATTTTATTTCTCTTCCATCCTTTATATGCCCCGGGTCCGAAACGCAAACGTGGTGTCTTAAAAGGCCTGACTTTCTTATCCGCTTGTCAGCCGGGATAAGGCAGACTTTTGAGACACCCTCAAAATTACATAATTATTCTTAAAACTGCCGGTTAAAATTCCTGGGGAAGGTAAAGAATTACTGTATAGATCCCGTTTTCCCTCGTTGCCTTGATGGAAGCCTTGTTATTGTAAAATACTTCGAGCCGCCGGGTTACGTTAAGCAGGCCTGTGCCGGTACCTCTTTTCAGGGATGGCGAAGGATCATAATTGTTGCTTATAGTAATTTCACAGAATCCTCCGGTAATCCGGGCTTCAGTTCTTATCCTGACGCTTTCCGTACTTTCATACACCCCGTGCTTTACTGCATTTTCGTAAAGTGGCTGCAGAAGCATTACAGGTATCCTGATGTCGAGGCAGGCCGGGTCGATGAGCTCTTCAGTGGTAAGCTTATCGCCGAACCTGACTTTCTCAATATCCAGGTACAATCTGAGGTTTTCCAGCTCATTGTGAAGGGAAACAGGCAGTTCATCCTTCCTCGAGAGGGCATACCTCATGAACTCAGACAGCTTGATTACCATCTCCCTCGCCTTCTCCGGATCGGTTATAGTAAGGGAGCTTACCGAATTAAGGCTATTGAAAAGAAAATGGGGATTTATCTGCGAGCGCAGCATCTTTAATTCCGTTTCCTTAACGAGGCTTTCGAGCCTGGCGGCCTTTGCATTCTTTTCCGAGAGGTTGGTAAGGCTGACGAAGAGAAAATACGACATTACTATCAGTCCGTAAATAAATACTCCCGTCCCGATGCGGTATGGAAGGGTGGCGTCCCAGTAGGCGGTATAGTCGTTTTGTTCGGGAAGGACCAGAAGAACAAGATATTTGGTTATGATCACCCAGAGAGCGATTGAAATTGCTCCGCTCAGCAACAGATTTGAAACCAGTGTCGATGCACGGATCTCCCCGGTATTGAAAAAGCTGAAGGGATACCAGAGCGACAGGCCTATACCCGAGTAGATCAGCAATGACACGAGACTGTCGATGACGCTCAGGTAGCTGAAATGGCCGTAGGCATAATAAAATAAGAAGTGACTGGCCCACTCCCAGGAGGAGCCAGACCAGCCACCATACTATAAGCCGCAACTGTGTTCGCGAGTATAGGATGTCTCATGCTGATATCAGTAACTTTTCACCTCACCGCCGCCGAAGACCACTGCCCCTTTTATGACCAGCTGCCTTGTCGTGTCGGTAACCCTTCCCGGATTCAGCTTGCGTGAGTCACCGAAGCCGCCCAGTACAGGGACAACCTCTATCTTCACGTTCCAGTCGTCGGGAACTATGATTGTACAACCGCCAAAAACACAGGCCAGTTCCAGTTCCGCAACACCGGGAGCCAGTCTGGCCTTTGTGAGGTCAATTTCACTTCCGCCAAAAACTGCCGTAACCTTACCCCCCCTGAAATTATCCGATACTATCTGCCGCTCTCCTCCGCTGAATACGTGGACATAGTCGATATAATCGTCACCCACCTGAGGTGACACCGACTCCGAGTTCCATCCCTTGCGCCTTGAAAATATGAAGATCACCCCGATAATTATGAATACCGAAGGCCAGAACATATTCACATCGAAGGTTTCCCTGAAGATGTGCGGGATGAGGAAAAAGGCGCCGACAGCCATAACTATTATGCCTGAAGTTTTGCCTCCTGCTGAACCGATTGTAATTACAACACCTATCGTTACCAGCAGCATGGGCCAGCTGAATATGATATGGTCGATGTAACCCGGGAAGAATCCTGTATTTCTCAGTACAAGAAACAGGCCCACAAGTACCAGTATTACACCGATAACTGCCCTGTTGTTTGTAAGATGGTGATGCTCGTGCCTGTAGTAAGGCTTGTCATCTCGTAAGTCGTTATTTGTTTCCATAGCTGTAAATTTATTTGTTTTCGGTCTGATTACCCTTGTCTTTCGGCATAAAAAAGGAAGAGATTATGTATGACAGGCCAAGAAGGACCAAAACGGCCGGCCAGTAAATAGTTTTTACAATGTCGGGGGTGACGATGAAAATATCATCGAGCAGGAACCATACCCCTCCCGCTATCATGAGAAGCCCTCCTGTAAAACGGAGGTTCAGCAGAAGGAGCAGACCGATGAATATCAATGCCGTCTGCCAGGTGAAATAATTGCTTACGCTTCCAAGGTGCAGAAGGTCATTGGTTGCAACGAGGAGTGAAACTCCGAGCAGGATGAAGAACAATCCGACCCCCAGTCTGGGATGATGTTCCATCCTGTGCGATAACCTGTAATCTTTGTGTCTCATGGCTTTGTTTCTTTATTCTGAATCAAAAATAATTTAACCTGAACTGTCCCGTGCTATGAAAATCGGTAAACGAGGCTCAGGCACCGGTAAAAGGTCATTTTAGACATTTGGTGTTACTTTTTTGTTGATAATTTTTTTAATTGAAGAAGGATTCATATTTTTGCAGACCAAAATTTGAAGAGATGTCCGGTACGTGTACCATAGGAATAAGCGGGCTGAAAGAGGGGCGCCACACATTTGATTTTGAGATTGATAATAAGTTTTTTGAAAATTTTGAAGAGTCGGAAATTAAGGAAGGGAGCCTATTAGCAACTGTTGAGCTTGAGAAAAGGTCAACCCATATCGACCTGCTGATAGGGATTAAAGGCAATGTAAAAGTCTGCTGTGACAGATGTCTTGAAATGTTTTATCATCCTGTTGAATGTCAGAACCGTCTGCTAGTCAAGCTGGGGAAAGGAATAGGGGAGGACGATCCGGATATAATTTCGCTGACGGCTGATGAACATGAGCTTGATCTGCAGCAGCATTTTTATGAGTATATTCAGCTTGCGCTGCCGATAAGGAAAGTCCATCCGGATGGCCCTGACGGAAAGAGCACATGTGATCCGGAAATGCTCAGGAAGCTGAGCGAACTTATTGTTGAAGAGGAAATTGAAAATGATCCCAGGTGGGATGAACTGAAGAAATTAATGAACGATAATTAAATAGAAATAAAATGGCACATCCTAAACACAAACATTCCAAGACCAGAAGAGATAAGCGCAGAACTCATTATAAAGCCACTGCACCTACAGTGGCCAGCTGCTCAAACTGCGGATCATCAGTTCTGTATCACAGGGTATGTCCTGAGTGCGGGTATTACAGAGGCAAGCTTGCTGTAGAGAAGAAGGTTACGGCCTGATTTCCCTTAACTTAATAGTTAAAATATGAAAATTGGCCTTGATGTCATGGGTGGCGATTTCGCACCCGATGCAGTCATTGAGGGCGCGGTTGATTCCCTCCCCCATTTACCGGATAAGGAAGAAATTTACCTTATCGGTGACGAAAGCTCCATAATAAGGAAGCTTAAGGAACTGGAGGCTGACATATCAAAGTTTCATATTGTGCCTACAACGCAGGTGATCGAAATGGCCGACCATCCTGCCAAATCCTTTTCGCAGAAGCAGGACTCAAGTATCGCCGTCGGCTACATGATGCTGAAAAACGGGGATCTGGACGGATTCTGCAGTGCAGGCAATACAGGGGCAATGCTCGTCGGCGCCAGCTATACGGTCAAGCTTATTCCCGGAGTGCTGAGGCCGGCACTTGTAACACTCCTTCCCTGCATCGATAACAGGGATTCGGTTATCCTCGATGTGGGGCTGAATCCCGACTGCAAGCCTGAAGTATTGCTTCAATATGCTATTCTGGGCAGTATTTATGCCAAATACGTTCTGGGCACCCGGAACCCCTCGGTGGGACTTATAAACCTGGGAGAGGAGGAGACCAAGGGAACTCCTGCCATTAAGGCCGCCTATGAGCTGATGAAGGAATACCCCGGAATTAATTTCGCGGGAAATATAGAAGGGAATCATCTCTTCCGGGAAACTATGACCGATGTGGTTGTCTGCGACGGATTTGTCGGAAATGTCATTCTGAAGCAGGGCGAAGCCTTCCATCATATCTATAAGAGCAGGAACCTTAAGGATGAGTATTTTGACCGCCTCGATTTTGAAAATTACGGAGGGACTCCCATCATCGGGATAAATGCCAATGTTGTCATCGGACATGGAATTTCCAAAAGAAAGGCCATTATGAACATGATCCTTCAGACCAGGGCCGTTGTTCACGCCAACCTGGCTCAAAAGATCAAAGAAGCAATTTAATTATGGAAAAAATACGTGCAGCCATAACAGGGATCCATGCATGGGTTCCTGAATACAGGCTGACAAATCATGAGCTCTCGAAAATGGTCGATACCTCTGACGAGTGGATTATGCAGAGGGTCGGGATTAAAGAGAGAAGGATACTCAAGGGGGAGGGCCTCGGATCTTCTGATATGGGGGAACAGGCTGTGCGGGGACTGCTTCTTCGGACAAACACAGCCCCTGAAGATGTCGACCTCCTGATTTGCTGCACGGTTACCCCCGACATGATGTTCCCCGCAACGGCCAACATAATTTCCGATAAATGCGGGATAAAAAATGCCTTCAGCTTCGACCTGAACGCAGCCTGCTCAGGTTTCCTCTTTGCACTGCAGACAGCATCCGCCTATGTTGAAACAGGAAGATTCAAAAAAGTCATTGTCGTTGGTACAGATAAAATGTCGTCCATAACAGATTATTCTGACCGGACAACCTGTCCCCTGTTCGGCGATGCCTCCGGCGCAGTTTTGCTGGAGCCGACAATGGAGGAGGTTGGCGTTATGGATTATATATTTCATACCGACGGCTCGGGAAGAAAATACCTGCACCAGAAGGCCGGGGGGTCCGTCAGGCCCTCAAGCCATGAAACTGTCGACGCCAAGGAGCATTTCGTTTACCAGGAGGGACAGAGCGTCTTCAAGTTTGCTGTATCCAATATGGCTGATGTCGCCGTTGAGATTATGGAACGGAATAAGCTCAGGCCCGATGATATTGCCTGGCTGGTGCCCCATCAGGCAAACCTCAGGATTATCGACGCTACCGGCAGAAGGATGGGCCTCGACCCCGAGAAGGTTATGATCAATATTCAGAACTACGGAAATACAACAACTGCAACTATACCCCTTTGTATCTGGGAATATGAAAAAAAGCTTAAAAAGGGTGACATACTCATCCTTGCCGCTTTCGGCGGAGGCTTTACATGGGGAGCCATATACCTCAAATGGGCGTATGATCCACGGTAGGGATACTTATGGCTCTTTTTACCCGGGTCGCAGTAATTAAATCGAGTATGAAGCTCGAATGCCCCGCATACCCAAAATAAAAGATCTTTCATAAGTTGCATTGAAAGCCTATTTTAATTTTTATCTGCAATAGTTTTTATATTTGTGAGTTATTATGTATAAATCTCAAAACTTTTAAAACCAATGGCAAAGTATAACGAGACTGATAACAACACCATTAATCTTATTAGCAACGGAACCGATATCACCGGCGATATCAAGTCCAACGGAGATATAAGGATTGACGGAACCCTGAAGGGCAATCTCAATACCAAAGGGAAGGTGGTTATCGGTCCTACAGGTAAAGTCAGCGGAGAGGTGGTTTGCAAAAATTCTGAAGTTTCAGGTATTGTTGAAGGGAAAATAATTGTCGGGCAACTGCTTAACCTGAAAGCATCTTCTAAAATATTGGGCGATATTGACACAGTAAAGCTCTCCATAGAACCCGGAGCCCTGTTCTCCGGATACTGTAAAATGAGTGATGGAGAAAATAACGGAGCAACTTCAGCATATCAAGGAAAAAGAAGCCGAAAAGCCTGCCAAATAAGGGGCTTAATGATTTTGGCAAATATTCCGGACTGGCCTTCCAGATGATTGCCATCATTCTCATAACTACATGGGGAGGCATTGAACTTGACAAACTTGCAAAATTCCATACCCCTGTCTTCACGATTATCCTTTCTCTTCTCGGAGTTTTCGCAGCAATCTATACTGCCGTAAAGATTTTATCAGGAAATGAGAGCAATGAGACCAGTTTTGTCAGGTATCTTTTCCTGGCTTATTTTGCTCAATAGCCTTATGCCGCTGCAGGCCTGTTATCTCGGCTCACAGTCCTTGATGAGCATCCCTGTGGAGGATATTATCACTCTTTACAGCGTTCTTCTCCCTCATTTCTGCCATTACGGTAATCATTTTTTTCAGGGGCCAGAGCCGTGAACCAGACGCCCAGGCCATGCATACACTCGTGGCGGTCAGCCTTAAGTTCTGCTGGATATGGTACTTGCACTGTGCTGGTTTTTTATTTCTAAAAAAACTTCCCTGGACTCTGTTTTTCTATTTTTTGTTATATATTTAACACTCACTTTATTTACGCTATTTGTTATATTGAAAATACTGAAAATCAGATCTTTATAAAACTTTAACTGCTTTGAAAACAAGGGATTTTATAAGTCTTGTCTTTTGCTGATGCTTGCCGGAACTACATTATCTGCACTGGAAATGCAAGTCGGACAGGAGAACAGGGATAAGGAAAAAAGTGAACCAGAGGAAAGTTTTGATGCAAGCACATTTATTATGGAACATATTGCCGATTCCCATGAATGGCATCTGTATACAAAAAAGGATGGCTCGGCTGTTGCAATTTATTTCCCTGTCATCTTTGGTCGAAGGAAAAGGGACTCGATATTTTCTCCTCATCAGGCGCCTTTTCATGGAAATATCTACAAGGGATACAGGCTTGAAGAGGAAGGAGATCTTAAGGGTACGATTGTCTCTGTGAATGAGGAAGGCCAGGCCGGAGAGGAAAATATCCCTCTCGATTTCTCAATTACCAAAACTGTTGCGGGGCTTCTGGGGCAGCAGTCATCGGATTGCTTCTGTTCCTTTCACTTGCCAGGATCATATAAAAAAACTGGAATCAGTCACCCGAAGGGGATCCAGAGCTTTCTCGAACCGATAATTCTCTTTGTGCGGGATGATATCGCCATTTCCAATCTGGGACTGCACAAGTATGCCAGGTATATGCCCTTTCTGCTTACGGTCTTCTTTTTCATACTTATCAATAACCTTATGGGGCTGGTGCCGTTCCCTCCGCCTTTCGGGGCAAATGTAACCGGGAACATAGCAGTCACATTCGTACTGGCGGGCTTTTCATTTATAATAACCCAGTTCAGCGGAAACCGGAATTACTGGAGACATATATTTGCGACCCCGGGTGTGCCTGTATGGCTGTTGCCCATAATGATCCTTGTGGAGATTATAGGTGTATTTTCAAAGCCCTTCGCCCTGATGATCCGTCTCTTTGCCAACATACTTGCCGGTCACATCATAGTGCTCAGTCTTGTATGTCTTATTTTTATATTCAAGTCCCTGGGGCTGGCCCCGGTTTCGGTTTTATTCGTCATTTTCATGGATTGCCTCGAAGTTCTTGTGGCATTCCTTCAGGCATATGTTTTTACGCTGCTGTCAGCCCTTTTTATCAGCCTGGCAGTTGTCAGAGGAACATCATTAATTTTTATTGTTTAATTCTTAAAATCCAGTTATCATGACAGGTACAATGGCAGCAGTTGGAGCAGGTCTTGCAGTAATAGGTGCAGGACTTGGAATCGGAAGAATCGGCGGATCGGCAATGGACGCAATCGCCCGTCAGCCTGAAGCAACCTCCAAAATTCAGACAGCCATGATCATTGCAGCAGCCCTTGTTGAAGGCGTTGCTTGTTCGCAGTGGTTGTCGCTCTTATTGCAAAGTAAAAATCAGGGAGCAAGGCTGCGGTTGGCAGCCATGCTCCCATTTAAAATTCATCAGTAAATACGATACATTATGGTCTTATTAGCAAACAGTCTGACAACCCCGGCAATCGGTACTATCTTCTGGACTACGCTGATCTTTGGCTTGTTCTTCCTCCTGCTCGCAAAATTTGGCATGGAAACCGATCCTCAATGCCGTCAGGGCAAGGGATGAAATGATTAAAGGCTCCCTCGAATCGGCTGAGAAAGCCAGGAAGGATATGCTAAAGCTTCAGAGCGACAATGAAGCAATACTCGAAAAGCCCGCGAGGAGCGGGAGGGGATACTGAAGGAGGCCAGTGAGATTCGCGACAAATTGATCATGGAGGCCAAAGGCAAGGCGACCGAGGAGGCTGAAAAGCTTATCGAAAAGGCAAGAGCCGGAATAGAAAGTGAGAAGAGAAAAGCTCTTTCCGAAATCCGTGAACAGGTGGCCACCCTCTCGGTGGAAATAGCATCCAGGATACTCGGAGAAAAGCTCACCCACACAGGACAGCAGGAGAAGCTCATCGACAATTACCTGAAAGAGATCGACTTCAATAAGAATTAGGGGGTTAATTAAAATGGACGACAGTAAAATTTCAGTCAGATACTCAAAGGCTCTGTTCGAATCTGCAATCGGGAAGAAAATCCTGGACAATGTTAACCGGGATATGATACTGATTTCAGAAATATGCAAGGTTCCTGAGACCAGGGAATTCCTGAGGAACCCTGTAATTGTTCCATCAAAAAAGATTGAGATATTCCATAGCATGTTTGGCGGAAACGTTGAAGAGATCACTCTATCTCTTATCGATCTTGTTGTGCGGAACGGACGCGAGAGCTCACTTCCCGGCATTGCGAGGGTATTCATCCATGATACCCTGCGGTATAAGGGGATAACAAAATCCGTTCTTACAACTGCAACCGGGCTTGACAAAGAGGTCACGGAAAGGATAAAAGATCTCATGTCGGGAATATTCAAAACCAGCATTGAGCTTGAAGAAGTTCAGGATACCGGTATAATCGGAGGCTTTATATTGCATATCGATGACAGCTATATTGATGCCAGCGTCACGGAATAAATTGAAAAGGATCAGAAAGGAATTGCAGAGAAGTGATATACAATCATAACATATTATTTTCAGAATTACGGAATTTTAAGTAAACGATAAGATGACTAATATTAAACCAGCAGAAGTTTCAAAAATCCTCAGGGAACAACTGGAAGGCATACAGACCGGTGTTGAACTGGAAGAGGTGGGGACAGTGCTGCAGGTCGGCGACGGGATTGCCCGTATTTACGGCCTTTCAAATGCAGAGTCCAATGAATTGATTGAATTTGAGAATGGGATGGAAGGCATCGTTCTCAACCTCGAGGAAGACAATATCGGAGCAGTATTGCTCGGTCCGACTGAAGAGATCAATGAAGGGGACATTGTAAAGAGAACAGGCAGGATAGCCTCAATAAGCGTCGGTGAAGGCCTTTTGGGAAGGGTAATAACTCCGACCGGCCAGCCCCTTGATGGAAAAGGCCCGATAAAGGGAGAACAGTTTATCCTCCCCTTTGAAAGAAAGGCCCCCGGGGTTATATTCAGGCAGCCTGTGAAGCAACCCCTTCAGACAGGTATTAAGGCAATCGATGCAATGATACCGATCGGACGCGGACAGAGGGAACTGATAATCGGCGACAGGCAGACAGGCAAAACTGCCATTGCCATCGATGCAATTATTGCCCAGAGGAGCAACTTCGAAAAGGGAAAGCCTGTTTATTGCATCTATGTCGCAATAGGACAAAAGGGATCCACAGTGGCCAATATAGCAGCTACACTCGAGGAACACGGTGCTCTCGATTATACTGTCATAGTGCTGGCAACAGCATCCGACCCTGCCGCTTCACAGTTCTATGCTCCGTTTGCGGGAGCTGCAATCGGCGAATTTTTCCGTGACACAGGCCGTGATGCCCTAATTATTTACGACGATCTCTCCAAACAGGCAGTATCATACAGGGAGGTGTCACTCCTGCTTCGTCGCCCGCCCGGACGTGAAGCATACCCCGGTGATGTATTCTACCTGCACTCAAGACTTCTTGAAAGAGCTGCAAAGATCATTGAATCGGATGAGGTTGCAAGAAAGATGAACGACCTGCCTGATTCAATAAGGCATCTTGTAAAAGGAGGAGGCTCCCTTACTGCACTTCCTATTATTGAGACCCAGGCTGGTGACGTATCAGCCTATATACCTACCAACGTGATCTCAATTACAGACGGACAGATCTTTCTTGAATCGGCACTCTTCAACTCCGGTGTCAGGCCAGCCATAAACGTTGGTATCTCTGTATCGAGGGTTGGGGGAAATGCCCAGATAAAGTCGATGAAGAAAATCGCTGGTACCCTGAAGGTTGACCAGGCCCAGTACCGCGAGCTGGAGGCTTTCTCAAAATTTGGGTCCGACCTCGATGCATCCACGCTGGCTATCCTGAACAAAGGGGCAAAAAACGTCGAAATACTCAAGCAGGGCCAGTATAATCCTGTACCTGTGGAAAACCAGGTGGCTATCATCTATTGCGGCACTACAGGCCTCTTAAAGGATATTCCTATCAGCAAGGTCAAAAGCTTCGAATCTGAATTCCTGGAGCTTCTCGAGCTTAGTTACAGGGATGTTCTCGATAAGATCCGCGACGGCATAATCACCGATGATGTAACCGGCATCCTTGAAAAAGTGGCCGCCGAGCTTGCAGTCAAGTTTATCCCCCAGTAGGCTCGTAATATGATAAATTTATTGTAGATGGCGAACCTAAAGGCAATAAGAATAAGAATAGCTTCCGTAAAATCGACAAGGCAGATCACTTCGGCAATGAAGATGGTATCTGCCGCGAAGTTGCGGAAGGCTCAGGATAAGATCGTGAGACTCAGGCCATATGCAGGCAAGCTGTATGAGATCCTGGTCGGTCTCACTCAGAGCCTTTCGGATTCCGAGGTCGATAATGTATATGGCAGGGTATCGTCTCCAGATAAGATACTGATCGTTGTCATTACTTCAAACAGGGGCCTCTGCGGGGCATTCAACGCGAATGTGATAAAGGAGGCAAGAAGGGTCATATCCGAAAAATATGATGAACAGTTCAGGAACGGCGATCTCAGACTGCTCGCAATAGGCAAAAAGGGATTCGACTACTTCAGGAAGCAGGCATCCAATATACTAAGAGAACAGAATAACCTTCTGAATGACCTTACTTTTGACAATGTGGCTGCCGTTGCAGATGAGATAATGGCGGGATTTGTCTCGGGAGAATATGACAGGGTTGAGCTGATCTATAACCAGTTCAAGAATGCCGCTGTGCAAAATCTCACGTGCGAGCCCTTCCTTCCTGTTCAGCCCTCCGCTGCCGCAAAGCAGAAGAATTTACCTGTCGATTATATCTATGAACCAACAAAAGAGGAAATAGTAAAGGAGCTCATCCCGAAATCGCTGAAGATCCAGTTTTATAAGGCAGTGCTCGATTCCTTCGTTGCAGAGCACGGAGCGAGGATGACTGCGATGCATAAGGCAACCGACAACGCCACCGGAATGATAAGGGACCTGACCCTTCAGTACAACAAGGCCAGACAGGCTGCAATTACAAACCAGATCCTCGAGGTTGTCAGCGGTGCCGAAGCTCTTGAGAGGCTGACGGTTTAAGGAAACCAGGATCGAAATGAAATATAATGTATAATCAGTCCGGACTGAAGAAAATTGTCGATAAGGCTATCGAAAACCTTTCATACAATTCGGAGGCTGAAAAACTTATCGATCCGGTTAAATATATGCTCTCGATGGGAGGAAAAAGGCTGAGGCCCGTTCTCTCCCTGATGGCGCTGAATTTGTTCTCTGACAATATTGAAGATGGTGTAATGCCTGCAGCAGGACTGGAGGTATTCCATAATTTCACCCTGATTCACGATGATATAATGGATCAGGCTCCCATGAGACGGAATTTGCAGACAGTTCATACAAAATGGAGCCTTAACCAGGCCGTGCTTTCAGGAGATGTTATGGCATTTATTGCGAATGAATGCTTCCTTAAGGCTACCCGCCGGATGCCTTGTAAATGTTTTCTCCGAGTTCAATAAGGCGGCCATCGAAGTCTGTGTGGGCCAGCAGCTCGATATCGATTTCGAGAAAATGACTGTAATAGCCACTGAAGACTATCTCAGGATGATCGAGCTCAAAACAGCAGTGCTCCTGGCCGCCAGCGCTAAAATCGGAGCTGTGATAGGAGGAGCTTCCGGCAGCGATGCCGGTCTGCTCTATGAATTCGGGAGGAACATTGGACTTGCATTTCAGATTCAGGATGACCTGCTCGATATCATACGGAGACGCAAAGGTATTCGGGAAAATCCGCGGTGGGGATATAATTGCAGACAAGAAGACCTACCTTCTTGTGAAGGCGATGGAAATGGCTCCCCCGGAGAAGCTGAAAAGACTTAATGATCTGTTTGCATCCAGGGGGATCGACCCCGGGAAAAGGTGAAGGAGGTTATTGAAATCTACGATCAGCTCGATATCAGAGCCATAACCGAAAGCCTGGCAGAAGAACATATAAGGATTGCCCTGAACCATCTTGAAAAGGTAGGGGTGAAAAAGGAAAGAAAAGAAGAAATTACAAAGGTTGCCGCCTCTCTTATAGGAAGGGAGAAATAACCCGATTATGAAAAATATATAAATTTGTAACTTTTTAAAAACAGTAACACATAAGCTTTATGTCACAGAATACCGGAAAAATCAGCCAGATCATCGGACCCGTGGTTGACGTTACCTTTGAAAAGCAGGGTCTTGAGATGCCTGATATTTATGATGCTCTGGAAATCAAAAGAGATGACGGCTCGACCCTTGTGGTCGAATGCCAGCAGCATATTGGCGAGAAGACCGTCAGGACTATTGCTATGGACTCTACAGACGGCCTTCGCAGGGGTATGGAAGTTGTTGCAACAGGCTTGCCGATAACAATGCCAATCGGCGAACAGATCAGAGGCAGGCTGATGAATGTGACGGGTGAGGCCATCGACGGCATCGGAACTCTTGACAAGACCGGCGGGTATCCTATCCACAGAAAGCCCCCGAAATATGAGGATCTTTCTACAGAAAAAGAGGTTCTGTTCACCGGGATCAAGGTAATTGACCTTATCGAACCCTATTCAAAAGGGGGAAAAATAGGGCTCTTCGGAGGTGCCGGAGTAGGCAAGACAGTCGTTATCCTGGAGCTTATCAACAATATTGCAAAGGCTTATTCCGGATTGTCAGTATTCGCAGGTGTGGGTGAAAGAACCAGGGAAGGGAACGACCTTCTGAGGGAAATGCTCGAGGCAGGCGTAATAAGCTATGGTGAGGATTTCCTTGAGAATATGAAGGGGGGAGGCTGGGATCTCTCCAAAGTAGATATGGAATCGATGAAGGATTCCAAGCTTGCCCTTGTTTTCGGACAGATGAATGAACCCCCGGGGGCAAGAGCCAGGGTGGCACTGTCAGGGACTCTCGGTTGCTGAACATTTCAGGGACGGGGATGGCAAAAGCGGTGGAAGGGACATTCTCTTCTTCATGGATAATGTCTTCAGGTTTACACAGGCCGGATCTGAAGTTTCGGCCCTTCTCGGGCGTATGCCTTCAGCTGTCGGCTATCAGCCAACCCTTGCAACGGAAATGGGTATAATGCAGGAAAGGATCACATCCACAAGACACGGATCAATCACCTCTGTGCAGGCAGTATACGTCCCGGCCGACGACCTCACGGATCCGGCTCCGGCAACAACCTTCGCACACCTCGATGCGACAACCGTGCTTAGCAGGAAAATTTCCGAACTGGGCATCTACCCTGCCGTCGACCCGCTCGATTCAACCTCAAGGATACTGACATCGGAGATCGTTGGAGAGGCTCACTATAATTGCGCACAGAAGGTAAAGGAACTTCTCCAGAGATATAATGAGCTGCAGGATATCATTGCGATCCTCGGAATGGACGAGCTTTCGGAAGAAGACAAGCTGGTTGTCCACAGAGCCAGGAGGGTCCAGAGATTCCTCTCACAGCCTTTCCACGTTGCCGAACAGTTTACCGGCATTAAGGGCGCGCTCGTATCCATCGAGGATACGATCAAGGGCTTCAATATGATAATGGATGGCAAGGTAGATAAGTACCCTGAATCAGCCTTCATGCTCGTCGGTACAATCGAGGATGCAATCGAAAAGGGTGAAAAGATCCTCGCCCAGTCAAAATAACAGCAGGCATGAGAATAGAAATCGTCACACCTGATAAAAGGATATTTGAAGGCGAAATAACGTCAGTAAGGGTCCCCGGCAAAAAAGGATCCTTCCAGGTACTGAAGGACCATGCCCCCATCGTATCAACTCTCGACAGGGGATCGGTTATAATTGTAAGTCCCGAAGGCATTGAATCAAGATACGAGATAAGCGGTGGATTGATTGAGGTCAAAGCCAATAAAATAATACTGCTTGCAGACAGTGTGATTTAAGATTAACCGGATGAATTCAGATGAATTTCGCAGGCATGCCCATGAGCTCGTCGACTGGATGGCAGACTACATGGACAATGTTGAGGATTATCCTGTAAAATCATCTGTGGCTCCGGGGACTATACTGGCTCAGATCCCGGATAATCCGCCCTCATTACCGGGCTCCTTCACTGACCTCATGAAGGACTTTCAGGAAATAATAATGCCAGGGATCACTCACTGGCAGAACCCCAGCTTCTTTGCCTATTTTCCGGCAAATACAAGCCCGCCATCCATACTTGCCGAAATGGTAATAGCAACCCTCGGGGCTCAGTGCATGATCTGGGAAACCTCGCCCGCTGCAGCTGAGCTGGAGGAAAAAATGATGCTCTGGCTGAGAAATATGATCGGACTGCCTTCTGTATTCGAAGGAGTTATTCAGGACTCTGCCTCAACATCCACTCTGGCTGCCATCCTGACTGCGAGGGAAAAAACAACAGGTTTTGCAATTAACGAAAATGGTGCCTCAGGCGAGGGGATCTGCAGGGTCTATTGCTCGGAGCAGACACACTCATCGGTTGAAAAAGCCGTCAGGATCGCAGGGATCGGCAGAAAGAACCTTGTAAAGATCCCTGTACGGGAAGATTTCTCAATGGACCCGGAAAAACTGAGGATGGCTGTTCGGGCCGACCTGGAGAAGGGCTTCCTGCCATGCTGCGCAATTGCTACCATTGGTACGACGGGGACTACCGCAATAGATCCCGTAAGAGCAATAGGGGAGATCTGCAGTGAATATGGCATCTGGCTGCACATTGATGCCGCAATGGCCGGATCGGCGCTGATATTGCCCGAATTCCAGTGGATGCTCGACGGACGCGAATATATCGACAGCCTTGTTTTTAATCCCCATAAATGGCTTTTTACAAACTTCGACTGCTCTGCCTTCTTCGTCAGGGATGCACCTTCTCTAATAAGAACTTTCGAAATACTTCCGGAATATCTTAAAACCAGGACAAGAGGAAAGGTAAATGATTACCGTGACTGGGGAGTTCCCCTGGGGCGAAGGTTCAGGGCTTTCAAGCTGTGGTCGGTCATTCGTTCATACGGACTTGAGGGATTAAGGGACAAAGTGAGGTACCATATTAAGCTTGCAGCCGACCTGGCCAGGGTAATATCGGCAGAGGACGATTTCGAGATCCTGGCTCCCGTTACAATCTGTGTCGTTTGCTTCCGCTTCAGGCCGCTGGGATTTGGTGAGGACAGCCTCAATAAACTGAATGAGAAGGTGAATCACCTTCTTAATGATTCAGGCAAGCTTTATCTCAGCCATACAGTACTTAATGGAAAATACACCCTCAGGATGGTGACGGCACAGACAAATGTGACCTGGCATCATGTTGAAAAGGGATGGGACAGGATAAGGGAGACGGCCCGGTCGCTGAAAGATGAATGATTACATCCTGGTTCTTCCGATAGCCAGACCGAAGAGATCAAAATTCAGAAGAAATTTAAATACTGGTGTGCTTTCCCCCCTTCTCCAGGCACTCTGAACCCCGCATGAAAGCATATAGGGGATCCTGAAAAGATGAAGATCGGCATATAGCTCGAGCCCTGCAGAGCTGAAAGTTTCCCTGTAATCGTGATAGTCAAGTGCTTTCAATCCCCCGGAACTGTTCCCGAAATATGTGTTGCCCGTACCCTGCGAATAATCCCAGAAAAGTGATGTGCGGATCCTCTTTACATATATTAAGCTCCCGATATTGAAGTCAGGATAGATAAGCGGAGCTGCATAATCGGCCGAGAAAAAATCCATATCCCTCGATATTATATTTTCATAGCCCCTGGGAAGAGAGATCTTGCTGCTGTACATGTATTTCACCGGATCCTGCCTTTCTTTCTCAATCCTTATCCTGATTCCGTTGGAAGGAAGAAAACCGGGAAAATAGAACGATGTCCTCAACGAGATTTCGGTCCCGTAGATATTCCGGTCAAAAGGTGCAAAAGAATAATTAAAATCAAGTGTCTGTGCCCATTTTGGATATATATCACGGTATGCAAACCTGTGATAATTTGAAAAATAGATCCTTCCGGTAATCAGGTTCTGCCCATAATCGTAGCTGCCCTTTTCCTTTATATACACATAATTGTTGTTGTAGTTTGAAGTCAGTGCCGGTTGCAGCTGCTGAATGAATCTGCCTGAATTGAAGCTCAGTGGTACTGAAACGGTATTTGTAAGATTATAACCGGGTTGCACGGATACAGGATTCTCAACCTGTTCACCGAACCTTGCAATTGCTGCATTATATCCGTAGTCGAACTGCGACTCAATTACCGGATACCATCCCTGCCATGTAATGCGTGAATGGATGACATTTTTTTTCTCCGTCGTATACTCGTATCCAAGGGTCGAGATAAGGGTGCTAAGATTATTCTGGGTCAACAGGGTTATTCCTGGCCTGATCGATGCAGGGTCTGCCTTTATCTGCTGGATATCCGCATAGAAGGGCATCCAGCTGTGGAACCTGAAAAGATGCAGCACTTTGCTGTAAGGCTCGGGCACATATCCGCTGTCACCCCTTTGCCCGGCAGTTTTTGGATTTATGCTGAACCTGTTCACAAGTAAGGATGATCTGCCTGAAATTGTATCGGGTGACGACAAAGTACGGGGAATAGCAATGCTGCAGATATTGTTCCCCAGGGAGCTGTAGTCGCTGAAAAGTATCCTTTCGCCGTCGGGGAGCAGGTCTGCGGCACCGAACCTTGAATTGGTTATTGCCGCTGTTTTCCCCCCGGGGGTAAGCAGGCAGATATTGTCGGTACCTGTCATCGAGGTTACGAAGAACAGTGAATCATTCCTCAGGCAGGAGGACTGGAGATCATTCCTCCCCTCTTTAATGAGTGATTTCCATTCATGTTTTCCTGGTGAAAAGGATGCTATCCCTTCCCCGTCTACGGTCAGGGTGATAACTGTCAGCTCCTTGCCTGAAGTGGCCCACTGGGGTCGCTGCAGATAGGCATTTCCCGGTGAAGGAACACTTTTAGTCACCTTCCCCGATACTGCATCGATAAATACAAGGCTGTTGATGTTGTTGGTTGTGCTTTCAGTTGCGGCTATTATGCTGCCGTCCGGAGATATCGCAGCCGAAAGGTATCTTGTTTTTCCCGAAAGAGTCCTTGTCTTTTTATTATGAAGATCCATTATCTTAACGACTGAATATTCCCTGTTCGCCCATCTCGGATCATTCCTTGTTTCGACCCAGACGAGTTTTCCGTTCCCAAACGAGATATACCAGGGATAAATGTCGCCCGGGATATGAATAACCTCCCCGCTCTTGTCGGAAGGGCGTATAAGAACGAAGGCCGGCGGTTTTGCCAGGGTCGTCCTTACTGAAATTATGCTGTCGTTGCCGGCGGCGACAGGAGAATAGTAATTTATATATTCGCCCCTCTTCGGAGGGTTGGCCCCGGGGTATGAGACCGATCTCTGCTCTTCAATATTCCTGTTCCAGATGGTTTTCAGGGTATCGAAAGTTTCACGGTACAAATCTTTCTTCCTCAGACCTGTGATCTTCTTCAGACTGATGTTTACCGGGTTGATAGTGAAAGGCTCTCTTGCAGTGAAGTCCAGCATTTTCGTCCAGACCTCCCGGTCGTATCTGGCCATAGCCCATGTTACCATCTGGTATCCTGATTCATAATGATCGGGAATGAAATTCCTGAAGGAGCCGGATACAGCCTGGTCGTAATTGTACATTTCCGGTTTTTCAACTGAGATTGCCTTGAACTGTTTCAGGAAAGTGGGACTCCTTCCCCTTCCCGATCCTGTCAGGGCAGATTCTGCAAATACCGCATCTCCCTCAAGAAACCAGAGGGGAAGGAGAAATGCAACGACACCATAGATCTGTTCCCCAAAAAGAAAGGATAAGCCTTTCGAAAATCCCTTATTGAGCGACTCCATCTGGAGTACATGGGTAAGCTCGTGTACAGTCAGCTGTTTAACCGGATCGAGCGGGATCGTGTTTTGTTCGGGAGTGGGATAGATCTCCATCCGCTTCGGGGCCCATACAACATATCCGTTGGAAGTGGTTGTGTAATTGTGGATAATTACAGGGATCCTGAATTTTTTCGGGGGAAAAAGAGAACCGAGGCGAAGATAGGCATCGTCGAGGGATTTCGCGAATTCTATTCCCTGCCGGCCGTAACTCTCCGGATATATTACTCTGAACCTGCCTGTTTTTATTTCAAGCCATTTTAATGAAGCCGGATCTTGTCCTGTCTGGTAATATTGAGAGTAAGCAGCCCGAGAAAAAATAAAAACCGTTAAAAATAAAATCAGCTGACGATATTTCATGGATTTTATTGTTGTTCAAAAATAACAAATTTACTGAGTATTAATCATGTTACAGAATTATCAAAAAAAGCACTATTTTCGTCGTTTGATCTTTTACGGAAAATCTGTTTCACAAATGATACTCAGGCATGAAAAACTACAGGCTGATTAACAACATATCAGGATGGGTTGTTTTTGTAATTGGAGCATTTACCTATCTGATGACAATTGAACCCACCGCCAGTCTGTGGGATTGTGGTGAATTCATTGCATCCGTTCTGAAGCTTGAGGTGGGCCATCCTCCCGGAAACCCTGTCTTTATGGTCATGGGAAATTTCTTTACCCATTTTGCCGGAGGCAATATGTCGAAGGTTGCCATGACGGTCAACTCTATGTCAGCCCTGGCAAGTGCTTTTACAATCCTGTTCCTTTTCTGGACGATAACCCACCTGGCCAGGAAAATTCTCCTGAAGACGGAGAAGGATTATGAGAATATCGGAAGGATAATTGCAGTGATGGGTGCCGGAGCAGTCGGCGCCCTTGCATATAATTTTTCTGATTCCTTCTGGTTCTCTGCCGTTGAGGGCGAAGTATACGCAAGCTCTTCATTCTTTACTGCTGTCGTTTTCTGGGCAATTCTCAAATGGGAGGATGTTGCTGACGAAGAGCGCGCCGACAGATGGATTATCCTTATCGCCTTCCTTATCGGACTGTCGATAGGTGTGCATCTGCTTAACCTGCTGGCCATTCCGGCTATGGTGCTTGTATATTATTTCAGGAAGTTCGAATTTTCGTGGAGGGGCTTTCTCATTGTCGCTTCGGAGTCTCATTGCTGCCACTCGCATTTCTTATGTACGGGATAATGCCCGGTGTTGTGACCATCTCAACAAAGTTCGACTGGTTTTTTGTAATACACTCTGGGACTTCCTGTCAACAGCGGTATGGTGATTCATATTGTGATTCTCTTTGCCCTTCTGATGACGGCAGTCTATCTTTCATTTGCCTCTCATAATACTGCAAGGAAAATCCGGATCTTTTCCATTAGCAGCGCTGCCGTTCACAGGAATTTGGGTTATATCAGGCTCATTGATCTTCAACTTTACTGGTTCTGGCATCAATTTCTGGCCTGACCTGGTATATCGCAGGCAAAAACAGGGTGGTTCTGAACACCGCTCTGACAGCTATTCTGGTTATTCTTATCGGCTATTCCTCCAACGCCATAATAGTTGAAAGAGCCTCAGCCGGAACACCCCTGAATGAAAACAATCCGTCAAACCCGTTCAACCTGCTCTATTTTCTGAACAGGGAGCAATATGGAGAGAGGCCACTATTCAGAGGCCAGGTATACAATGCTCCTGTGATTGACTACAAGGAGGGGAAACCCAAATATGCACTTGAGAATGGTAAGTATATTATAACGGGGCATGACCTCGAGCGCGTTTATGATCCGAGGTTTATTACGCTTTTCCCACGGATGTGGAGCGACCAGAGCGACCATGAGTCTGTTTATGAAGAGTGGGGAAAGGTAAAGGGAACTCCTATCCAGGTTGAGGACCCCAACGGTGAGAAAAAAGTTATAAGGAAGCCTACCTTCATAGAGAATATGAGGTTTATGTTTACTTACCAGTTCGGCTATATGTATTTCAGGTATTTCATGTGGAACTTCTCCGGGAAACAGAATGATACCCAGGGTACCGGAGGAGCGCTTAACGGCAACTGGATCACCGGCATCAACTTCCTCGACGACCCCGGGTCGGAACCTCCGATCTGCCGGCCGATATGAAGAATGACACTTCCAGGAACAAATATTTCCTGCTTCCCTTTCTTCTGGGCCTTGCGGGAATGTTCTACCAGTTCAACAAGGATAATAAGAACTGGGGGATCATACTTCTGCTTTTTGTGATGACAGGCATCGCAATTGTGTTTTACCTTAATCAGTATCCCAATCAGCCCAGGGAAAGGGATTATGCCTATGCCGGATCCTTCTACTTCTGGGCAGTATGGATTGGAATGGGTGTGCTGTTCCTCTTTGATGCCATGGCAAAGATCGTAAGTGAAAAAATTGCTGCCCCTGCTGCCGGGGTAATTTCACTCCTGGCAGTACCCTTGATCATGGGGTCCCAGAACTGGGATGACCATGACCGCTCCGGACGTTATCTTACAAGGGATGTGGCTTTCAATTACCTGAATTCCTGTGCTCCTGATGCCATACTCTTTACCAACGGCGACAACGATACCTTCCCCCTCTGGTATGCCCAGGAGGTTGAAAGCAAAAGGACAGATATCAGGGTCTGCAATTTAATGCTTCTCAATACCGACTGGTATATAAATCAGATGAAAAATAAGGACATATGAATCTGATCCACTGCCGCTTACCCTGCCTCCCAGGAAATATTACGATGGCATCAACAACCAGATCTTCATAGTCGAGAAGACAAAGGATCCTGTCGATGTATCAACTGTCATCGACTGGGTAAACAGTGATAACAAGGCCACGAAAGTACAGGTCTCCACTTCCGAGATCCTCGATATAATACCCACACGCACAATCAGGATTCCGGTTGACAAGGCAAAGGTAATTGCTTCGGGAACGGTGAAAGCAGAGGATTCGGCTAAAATAGTCCCTTACATAGATATAAGGCTTAAGGGCAATTCAATTCTCAAGAGTCAGCTTATTGTACTCGATATTCTGGCCCACAACGACTGGAAGAGGCCTGTATACTTACGTGACGGGTTATCATAATGATGCATTCGGACTGGAGGAATATTTTCAGCTGGAGGGACTGGCCTACAGGCTTGTTCCGATAAAATCACAGAATAAGAGCTGGCTCGACTATGGCCGGATCGATACGGATATCCTGTATGATAACATGATGAAAAAGTTTGCCTGGGGCGGAGCCAGGGAAAAGGGAGTCAATATCGACTATAACCATAAGCGGACACTTATAGTTGTAAAGGCAAGGATGAATTATGCCAGGCTCGCAAAGGCACTTGCCGCTGAAGGAAAGAATGAGAAGGCAATCGAGGTCCTTGATTACTGCATGGAGACTCTTCCTCTTGACAAGCTTTCATATGATCCCTATGTTGCCGATGTGATAGAAGCTTATTTTGCGGCGGGTGATAACGAAAAAGCACTTGCCATGGGCAGGGCAATGGCTGATTACTATTACGAGCACCTCGATTATTATCTGAAGCAGGATCCGTATATTATAAGGTCAGCTGAGTTCGAGATCCAGACTGCCATCCAGTATACTTCAAGGGTTGCAACTGCCTGCAGGGTCAATGGCAAGCCAGAAATGGCCGAAGAGATAAATAAGAAGCTCGAGGGATATTATACAGGGTATGTGAAAGCAACCCAGCCGGGTTTAAAATGAAAACAGGAATCAGTGCCTCAGGTAGACGGGGACATCTGAAATAAGGTACTTTTCAAGAAGGAAAATTATTGTCTCAGGGTAAATGGGCTTGAGCACAAATTCATTGCATCCTGCTATATAAGCTTCAGCTTTTGCCTGTTCCGACGAATAGGCAGTGATCATGACAACAGGTATCCCTTTGCTTTCCCTGCGGAATATCCTTACACATTCAATCCCGTTTATCAGGGGAATGAGAAAATCCATGAAGACAAGATCGATCTTGTTGTGCTCCCCGGTAATGAAATCAATAAATTCCTTACCTGTCCGGAATATTCTTATATCAGCGCCGGATTCTTTCAGGAGAGTTTCATAGTATTTAATTGACGGACGATCGTCCTCAACTATCACTATATGCTTGCCTGTAAGTTCTAAGCTGCTGATATTCACAGTCATTTGCAGATCTGATTAAACTTTTATAAAATTAGTACAAGAAGAGGATCCACAGGCAATTTCCTCCCTCAATTATTAACATTTTATCAACACCAATACCAATATAAAGATAAGAGATATTTGGTTTGGATAATAATTTTTTGACTGTTCAAAATAGCTGTGAGGGGTAAATAATTTGAGGCATGATCCGACCCTGGCGGACTTTATTTGATATCGCCGGACAGGTTGACGGGAGGAAAATAGCAAAGCCCGCAACGATACTAACGGCACTCCACCTTCGTTGTAAGCGAACCCACCGTTACCGGGGGTGTTGCTTTTTTTGCGATGAGTTCCTGCCCGCAAAATTCGGTTTCTGCACTTTCATTCACAACGGAACCATTCTCAGTAGTCACATTCTTGCAAAAACCACAGTCGGAAAGTGCTTCACAGGAGGTAAAGGCCCACGCAATAAACAGAAAAGATGCCGCGAATAATAATTTCCTTTTCATAGACAGGCTAATTGACACCAAATATACTAAATCAACATATCATGAAAACAGGAATCATGCAAAAAGGTTGAACTCATCAAAAAAAGCTGAAGGGATGCAGCAATTAAGAAAATGGGCAGTCATTAATGCAGGAATGAAAATATTTATAAATTGCACAAATTTTTATTGTCATGGAAGAGTCTAGAATGAAAAAGCATGTTACCGTGGTCGGCGCAATCCATATCGGCTTCGGGATCCTTGGCCTGGTCCTGGCTGTTGCAGCATTTTTTGTATTCACTTTCCTGATCGGAATGGTGGGTGGCGATGATGTACCCGTTGTAATCTTCAGGTTCCTCAGGGTCAGTGTACCGATCCTCTTCGGATTCATGTCAACACTCGGACTTGTGGGAGGTATCGGACTTTTATCATATCTGCCGTGGGCAAGATACCTTGTCATCGTTGTGGCTGCCCTTGGCTGCCTGAATATCCCCATAGGTACACTTAAGGGTGTGTATTCATTATGGGTATTGCTACAGGATGAAACTGTAAAATTATTCGAACCTAAATAGCTTTTCGGTCTTCCGGGTATACGGAGGGTGTCTCTGAAACCATTCTGCATATGTCCTGATATTTATCATGACAGGTGTAATTAACAGGTGAGGTTTTGAGACACCCTCCGTATTTTGCATAGCTGAAAAACGATAAATTGATTTATTTTTGTTCGGCAATAAATTTTTAAAATCATGGCTGACGACAATAAGATCATCTTCTCGATGTTCAGGGTAGGAAAGACATTTCCCCCGCACAGGCAGGTTCTTAAGGATATTTCACTCTCCTTCTTTCTGGGTGCCAAGATTGGGATTATCGGGCTGAACGGTTCCGGAAAATCAACCCTTATGAAGATCATTGCGGGGATTGAAAAGGAATACCAGGGGGAGGTTACATTTATTCCCGGTTACACCGTGGGTCATTTATCGCAGGACCCCTTGCTTGATGAAACCCGGACTGTCAGGGAAATTGCCGAAGAGGGTGTGAAGGAAACCCTCGATATTATTGCTGAATTTGAACTGATAAACAACAGCTTCGGCGATCCGGCTGTTTATGAGGATCAGGATAGGATGCAGCAGCTCATGGACCGCCAGGCGGTCCTCCAGGAAAAGATAGATTATCTTGACGGATGGAATATTGAACATAAGCTTGAAAGGGCCATGGACGCTCTCAGATGCCCGGAACCGGATGCAAAGGTGAATCTCCTCTCCGGTGGCGAGAGAAGACGTGTTGCCCTCTGCCGGCTCCTGCTACGGCAACCCGATGTCCTGCTTCTCGACGAGCCTACAAACCACCTCGATGCCGAGTCGGTTCAATGGCTCGAAACTACACTGAAGCAATATAACGGAACGGTGATCTGCATAACCCACGACAGATATTTTCTGGATAATGTTGCCGGATGGATACTGGAGCTCGACAGGGGAGAGGGGATCCCCTGGAAGGGTAATTACTCTTCATGGCTGGAACAGAAGACAAAACGACTTGAAACAGAGGAGAAAGGCAACATAAAGCGAAGAAAAATCCTTGAACGGGAACTTGAGTGGGTCAGGATGTCTCCGAAAGCAAGGCACGCCAAATCCAAAGCCCGCCTTGGAGCTTATGAAAACCTTCTTAACCAGGATGTTAAGCAGAAGGAAGATAAGCTTGAGATCTTTATACCAAATGGCCCGAGACTTGGCGACAAGGTCATTGAAGCCAGGGCTCTTTCCAAATCATTCAATGACAAGCTGCTGTTTGAGAACCTCGATTTTACCCTTCCGCCTAACGGTATCGTAGGGGTTATAGGGCCAAACGGCGCTGGCAAAACAACCCTTTTCAGGATGATAATGGGACAGGAAAATCCGACCGGAGGATCCTTTGCAGTGGGTGAAACCGTTGTCCTTGGCTATGTTGACCAGGCTCATGAAGCCATTGATCCGGCCAAAACAGTTTACGAGGTCATTTCCGGCGGGCAGAATGATATTATGGTAGGCAACCGTCTTGTCAATGCAAGGGCTTATGTCGCCAGGTTTAATTTTACAGGAGCAGACCAGGAAAAGAAATGCGGTGTACTGTCGGGCGGGGAGAGAAACAGGCTGCATCTTGCCCTTACGCTCAAATCAGGTGCCAACGTCCTCCTTCTCGATGAGCCCACAAACGATATAGACGTCAATACCCTCCGGGCCCTGGAAGAGGGGCTGGAGAACTTCGCAGGCTGCGCCGTGATAATATCCCACGACAGATGGTTCCTCGACAGGGTAACGACACATATGATGGCCTTTGAAGGCAACTCCAGGGTTACATGGTTTGAAGGGAATTATTCCGACTATGAGGAGAACTATAAAAAGAGAGTTTCCGATACAACACCCGGGAGGATTAAATACAAGAAACTGGCCTGATTCCACTTCAAGGCAAATCCTGTCCGACCCTGTGGCCGGAAGGGACGGACAGGATTTGCCTTCCCCTTACAGGTTGATCAGGTACCCTACAGTAACCGTCCCTGCACCTGTATTGTTGGTCCCGTTTGCCTTGTCCTTCTGGATCTGAAGGAAACCATAATTGCCTCCCCCCTCAACGAAAACCTCGCCCCTTTTGGTGCTTAATCCAAAGCCCACGGCTCCCTGCCCTCCTAAATTGAACCTGTGCACGTCAGCTGTAATATCCTCCGTGTGGTCGAACGACTGGGGACCCATAGGGGGCTGCTTTGCGATGATCAGGATCGCATCAAGAGGCAGGTTGCCCTCACTGTCGATATAAATATTGCTCGAACCGCTTGTTACATTCTTTGCATTCAGCAGAAGGCCCATATACGGCCCTGCCTGCATATAGAAACTGATCCTGGAACTGATGCCGAACCTGTACTTGGCCATAACGGGGATCTCAAGATAATTGAGCACCGCTTCACTCTTGATGCCTGCATACATGTATTCATCAGGAGTGATGCCAAAGGTCGGCAGAGCCTGCCATAGAGGCTCCAGTTCGGCAGGTATTGGCAATGCCTGCAGCCCGTCTCTCTTTCCTCCCTGCGATGAGTAATTTATTTCAGCCCTGAATCCGAAGTGCTTGCCCGTGCGTAATTCAGTAACAATACCTCCGTAAAATCCAAGCCTGGAGGCATAACCCTCGCTCAGCGGAGTGGTGATTGAACCCGCGGTAAGATTGGGGATCCCCAGTCCGGCCTTTGCACCGGTACTGAACTGGACCGTCTGGGCTCCTGTGGACAGAATGCCCAAAAAAATCAATGCTAGAAGAAAAAGTACCTTTCTGGTTTTCATATTTAGGGATTTAGTCAGATAAATTTCAGGTCAAATATATATATTCATTCATTACTTGTTTTCTTCTTCCATGCTGAACATTGCAAAGATGGGCAATTATTTAAAAATCATTATTCGGAATGACAGACTTTCATAAAATTTATAAGCTTTCAGGGTTTTTCGTTATGTTAATAAGTACTTTCATGCGGTTTAATGATATTTTTTTTATTTAATTTAAAGAGCAAAATCTGAAATTCCGTGTTGAAGGAGTAGTAGACTAATTTGCCAGTGGTTATGTAATCCTGATATGATGAAGAGGTTTTATGTGATTATCCTGATTTTTCTGGGTCTTTCACAGACCGGTCAGATGACAGCAGGGGGCGGGATCTTCTCTCCTGAAGGTGAATCTGGAAATCCGGGCTGTAGGCCAGCTCAAGGAAATGGGTTTGTAATCGGTCCCGCAAACCAGGTCTGCTCAGGGGTTAACATTCATTTTACTACCGGCCACGGGAAGGATCTGGATATGATTGCTGCCGCAGGATTCGACTATATCCGCACCGATTTTATATGGCAGGATATAGAGTATGAACGGGGTTCCTACAACTGGTCGTCCTATGACACCCTCACGGCTGAGCTGGAGAAAAGAGGTCTGAAGGCTGTCTATATTCTGGATTATTCAAATTCGCTGTACGAGGATTCTGTAATGTCGAAGGATCCGATCACCTCGGAGGAGTTCAGGGATATTGCTGCACCTGCAAAGCCCGAAAGCGTAGCTGCATTCGTCAGATGGGCAAGAGCTGCAGCCATTCGTTTCAGGGATAAAGCCATTGTATGGGAGATCTGGAATGAGCCAAATATATCTTTCTGGAGGCCTGTTGCAAATGTAGGGCATTTCAACACCCTGGCCCTTGCAGTATGTGAAGGGGTGAAAACGGCAGTGCCTGGTTCCGTCATAATAGGGCCGGCCACTTCACAGATCCCCATTCCCTTCCTGAAAGCTTTCCTGGAGTCGGGTGTACTGAAATATCTCGACGGAGTCAGCGTCCATCCCTATCGCGACTATTCCCTTCAGCCGGAATCAGCTGGCCCGGAATACAGGGAAATTGAAGACCTGATAAAGCTTAATGCACCGCAAGGGAAGAAAAAAATTCCTGTTATAAGCA
The DNA here is from genome assembly GCA_963756885.1 of uncultured Bacteroidales bacterium. Taxonomy (GTDB): domain Bacteria; phylum Bacteroidota; class Bacteroidia; order Bacteroidales; family VadinHA17; genus LD21. The sequence continues at coordinate 268,311 of CAVWPG010000011.1, read as the reverse complement.
GTGAATGGGGCTATGCCTCCTGCCCAAAGGGTGTAACACCTGAAAGGCAGGCAGTTCTCGCTGTGAGAATGCAGCTTTCCAACCTGCTTAACGGGGTTCCCCTATCGGTATGGTACGATTGGAAGAATGACGGCGGGAGCCCCTCCAATTTCGAGCACAACTGCGGTACAGTAACATATGACCTGAGTCCGAAACCGGCCTACAAGGCGATATCGACCCTTAACGGTCAGCTTAAGGGCCTCTCGCTTGCTCACAGGATCACTCTGGGTAATGAAGATGATTACGCCCTGCTTTTCATAAGCCGGCAGGGGGTCTTCAGGATCTGCGCATGGACAACAGGTAAGCCGCATACGGTCAGACTCGATCTCACAATGTCACATCCCGGCGGCATCAAGGCCGCAGATGGTTACGGAAAAAGTATTGATCTGCACAGCGAGCCTGACGGGTTATTCATAGACCTGGATGAAATGCCGCAATATATAACCCTTCCCTGTGGCATAAGGCTTAATTAGGAGGTTTAACTTTCAAAAAAGGCAATTATGACTGAAAAAATCAGGATGACATTAATTTTTATCGCACTGTCGGCTTTCAGCCTGAGGGCTCAGCCAGTCAGTACCGATCCGTCAAATCATCATTATTACTTTTTCAGGGGAGAACCGGTAATCCTTATAACTTCTGCCGAACATTACGGCGCAGTAGTAAATGGCGGGTTCGATTATGTAAAATATCTCGGTGCCCTGCATTCATACGGACTGAATTATACCCGCATCTACCCGGGAGCCCTGTTCGAGCCTGTGGATAAATATATAAAGGGGAACACACTTGGCGTCAGGCCCGATAAGCTTGTCCTCCCCTGGGCAAGAAGCAACAAGCCGGGTTATGCACCCGGCGGAAACCTTTTCGATCTCGACAGGTGGGACAAGTCTTACTTTGACAGGCTGAAGGATTTCATTAAAGAGGCCTCCGATAAAGGCATTGTCGTTGAAATTTGTTTCTTCAACTGCCAGTATAAAGATACCTGGCCAATTTCTCCTCTGTACTGTAAAAACAATATCCAGGATGAGGGCAAATGCGGCTTCAATGACACCCAGACACTTCTGTTTCCGGATGTGGCCCGCCGGCAGAGCGATTATGTAAGGAAAATTGTACAGGAGGTCAATTCATTTGATAATGTTATACTCGAGATCTGCGATGAGCCCATCTTGTTCGACACTCCCGATTCCCTTGCAGGTAAATGGATAAAGCATATGGTTAATGTCATAAAGGAAACTGAGAGCTCCCTCCCTTCAAAGCATCTTATAGCACAGCAGTTGGAGGGAAAAATGGGCGGCCCCGTTGATTTTTCCGATGATCCGGATGTACAGGTAATTGTAACGCAGTACGATTGGGCAGCAGGCGACCAGATGGGAGGTCTGAAAGGGCTCAACTACGAATACGGACATAATAAGCCCATTGAGCTGAATGAAACCGATTATTACCCTGTCTGGTATGGCGAAGGCAACGACAAAATATCTGCCTCCCGGGTTGAGGCATGGGAATTTATTGTCGGAGGAGGAGCAGGTTTCAATCAGCTCAACGGCCTTTACACAACAGCTGATCCTGCAGGCCTGACTGAAGACAACAGGCTTCTCTGCACATCCCTCTCAAAGCTGAAGCAGTTCATGAACAGCTTCGATTTTGTAAAAATGAAACCTGACAGGGACTTTGTAGTTCACGGTATCCCGGAAGAAGCCTTCTTCAGATGCCTGAGTGAGCCTGGCCGGCAATATGCCCTTTATATGCATCACAGCACAAGAAAGGGAGAAAGCTATTATTTCATTAACCCCGGAAATTACCGGGAGAATATCCTCCTTTCAATGCCGGATGGCAATTACCGGGCAGACTGGATCAATCCTGCCGACGGAAGTCTGATTTCAAGTGAAAATATGAGTGTGCACGACGGAAATTACCGCCTGTCAACACCCCTTTACAGGATCGATATTGCACTTAGAGTAATAAAAATCTGAACCCCCTGCAAATTTCCTTCGTAATCCGACCAGATAGGAATAAGATCAGGAAGCCGGGATTTTTTTTCGAAAATCAGGTTAAAAAGCGTTGATCTTTTGTATTTTTGATGGATCAGGGAAGTGTAAAAATATTTTGCAAGCCTGATCGCAGAACTAACCTTTTTTGTCAAGATGAAAAGAGCCTCCGGAATTTTCTCGCTGATCTTCCTGGTCATCGCTGTGAATTCCTGCAGAAAAGACAAGACTGATCCGCCGACAGTATCAACTGCCGTGGTGACTGAGATTACATTTACAACGGCTGTCTCCGGGGGAGAGGTTATAAGCGATGGGGGTGACACTATTACAGCCAGGGGTATCTGCTGGAGCAAAACTTCAGGACCGACAACCGGGGACAGCAAGACAACAGAAAGCGGGACCACCGGAGCTTTCCATTGCATTTTATCACAGCTTAGCCCGGATACAAAATACTTTATCAGGGCATTCGCAACTAATGGATCGGGAACAGGATATGGAAATGAGATTTCATTTTCCACATTGAAGACTTCCGTTCCGGAGCTGACTACAGCGGAACTATCATCAGTGGGACAGAAGACAGCAGTATCAGGAGGCACCGTAGCTGATGACAATGGCTCATCGGTGGTTACCAGGGGTGTTTGCTGGAGCACTTCACCTGAACCCACCATCTCCGGCAGCAAAAGCTCGTCAGGGACCGGGTCGGGTGAGTTTACGAGCCTTCTGACTGGTCTGGCCGTAAATACAAGATACTATGTAAGGGCTTACGCCACAAACAGGCTCGGCACCGGTTACGGCAACGAATTGGTTTTTACCACAGGCGATTACGGACTGCTGACAGATATAGACGGCAATTCATATAAGACCCTTATAATAGGGAGCCAGGAGTGGATGGTGGAGAATCTGAAAACCACAAAATTCAGCAACGGGGATTCAATACATTATGTGATCTCCGATGATGAATGGAGCCAGCTCTCGGCCGCTGCATATTGCTGGTACAACAATTCTGAAGTCACATACAGGGATAAATACGGTGCCCTCTATAACTGGTTCACCGTTTCCGATCAGAGGAATGTATGCCCTGCCGGATGGCATGTACCGGATGACACCGAATGGACGATACTGACCGATTACCTCATCAGCAACGGCTTTGGTTATGGAGGTAGCGGAGAATATATAGCTAAATCACTTGCAGATACATCGGGATGGACAGACAATACTACTCCGGGAACAATAGGATATGACCAGGCTGCCAATAACAGCAGCGGCTTTGCAACTGTTCCGGCCGGAGTAAGAATAAAAGGGGGAGATTATGCCCTGGAAGGAAACAACTGCTCCTACTGGAGTGCTGACGAAAAATATTTGGGTTATGCCAACGCCCTCACCCTGGGCGGTGAATTCTTTAACGTATACCGGGGCTATACCTTCGAGCAGAGCGGAGCTTCGGTGAGATGCCTTAAAAACAACTGAGGCAAGGCAAACAGCCATAGCGTGTTCTTTCTTGTTTATATATCTGTCATATTAAATTCACATGTTCCTCATTTTCCCTGCGGATGTATTTCAAAAATAAATACTCTCCATGCCTGATGACAAAGAACAATACGGTCACCTTCAGCATAAGCTTGCTGATCTGCAAAAGAGGCAGGACCAGTTTCAGACTGAAATCCTCCTGATAAAGCAGGAACTGGCCCGGCTGACAGCTAAAGGCACTATTGCAGACCCGGCCCCGGAATCACATGCTGCCGATACTTCTGTCTCAGAGAAGCCTGTCAGTGCCGGTGAAGAAGGAGCAGGAACAGCTCAGGGACAAATTATTCCAGGAGGTGAAGCCCGGCCTGCTCCGGTCGGGAATGGCTCCCGCAACGACCTTAAAATAAAGGCCGACCTTGAAAGATTTATAGGCGAGAACCTGATCAACAAGATAGGGATTGCCATAACTGTTATCGGTGTCGGAATCGGGGCCAGATATGCCATCGATCACAGGCTGATCAGCCCCCTTGCAAGAATAGTTTTGGGATACATCGTTGGCCTTGGCCTGTTCTTCCTGGCGGAGAGGCTGAAAAGCAAATACGAGAGCTACAGCTCTGTGCTCGTAAGCGGATCAATGGCTATTCTCTACTTCATAACCTACGCTGCATACAGTATCTATGGGTTTTATCCCCAGCTTCTCACTTTCATCCTGATGGTCCTGTTCACCTCCTGCACAGTCTATTTTGCACTCAGGTACAACCGGGAGATTATAGCAGTAATAGGGATGGTTGGAGCTTTTGCCGTACCCTATCTCCTGCGGGAAGGATCTGATAATGTGCTTGTGTTCTTCAGCTACATAGCTATCATCAATACAGGCATTATGATAATTGCCCTGAAAAGATACTGGAAATCACTTTACCTCTCCGCATTCATATTCACCTGGCTCATCTACCTTACCTGGATCTCGGCCAGGTACAGCCAGGAGAGTGATTTCGGACTGGCTTTCAGCTTTCTCTTCATATTTTTTATTGTTTTCTATGTTACCTTTCTTTCCTACAAGTTAATCAGCAGGGATAAATTCAGGATTTTCGACATTCTTCTGCTGCTTTTCAATTCATTTATCTTTTATGGAGCTGGTTCATATATCCTGCATAGCCATCAGCCGGGTGAAAGCCTGAGAGGCCTGTTCACTCTCATGAATGCCATCATACAGCTTATAATAAGCGCTGTTGTTTACAGGAATAAGCTGGCCGACCGCAATATGTTCTATTTTGTCTCGGGTCTGGCGGTGGTTTTCCTTACAATTGCAGTACCGGTCGAACTGAACGGGAACTGGGTCACACTTCTATGGATCTGTGAAGCTCTTCTGCTTTTTGGTATAGGGAGGATCAAAAAAGCCCCGGTTTATGAAAATCTCTCCTACATTCTTATCCTGATTGCGTTCCTCAGCCTCTCGGACGACTGGTCCAGGATGCTTGTAAGGGCCGGCAGCGAAAGCTCTTCGATGGACTATACTCCTGTATTCAACATCCAGTTTTTTTCATCCCTCATATTTATTGCAGCCTTTGCGGGAATTATTGCCATTTATTTCAATAGAAGGTATCCTTCGCCCCATTCCGGAAAGAAGTCTGTTGCTGAACTTCTTTCATATGGCCTTCCTGCTCTTTTTATCCTGGTGGTGTACCTCACCTTCAGGAATGAGATATCAGCTTACTACAACCATCTGATCAGGAATCAGGGCGGCGGTGCAACCGACTGGTTCAAAAAAATCTGGCTATGCAATTATTCGCTCTTTTTTCTTGCCATTCTATCCATTGTAAATGTGTGGAGGATAAGGAATAAATTCATGGGAATTGCAGTTTTCTGGTTATCCCTCCTGGCCATTGCATTTTTCCTTCTGCAAAGCCTTTTTATCCTGAGCAATCTGAGGGAAAGCTTCCTGGGCATGGAGCCTTCGGGACAGCCTGACGCTGAAATGTATAAAATTGTAATAAGGTATCTGAGCCTTCCCTTTGTTGCTGCTTCCCTCCTCTCCCTCCGGTTGTGGGTTGTGAGATTGAACGATGATAATAATTACAGCATTATTTTCAGCCTTCTTTTTCATCTTACGGCACTATGGATACTGTGCAGTGAAATGCTTAATATAATGGATCTCCTCAGGAGCACCCATTCCTACAAATTCGGATTAAGCATACTTACCGGCGTATATGCACTTCTTCTGATAGTCCTCGGAATTGTTGGCAAAAAGCGATATCTGAGGGTTGCCGCAATAGCCCTTCTGGGGCTGACACTGGCTAAACTCTTCTTCTACGATATTACAAGACTCGATACAATATTGAAGACTATCCTTTTTCTCGCCCTTGGATTTCTGATGCTTCTGGTATCATTCCTATACAACAAATACAGGATCAGGCTCTATGGCGAAGCGGGAGAAGGATCAAAGCTTCCCGGTAATTAACTGACTAAATGCCCTCAATAATCACCTACCTCCTGTCATGGCGGTTTCTTTCCTTTTTCTCCTGCCTTGTACCTATAGGTTTTACATCAGTTATTACAATCTCTTTGTCGCAGGAGGGACAATAATATATTTCACATCCTGTACATGCAAAGCAGTTGGAACAATGCTTATGCTCCTTATCGCGCTCAAATTGAAAGCCGCACGATCCGCAGATAATATATTCCTTATCAATTACTGATTCCATGCAAAGGTTCAATTCTGCAAATATAAACCGAAATCATTGGGATTTGTCTTCCCTTCTCCCGGAATTGAAGGATGATCCATCCTGGCATTAATCTGATGAAGATCCTGGCATCAAAATTTCATAAGAACCAATCGGCGGCATCATTGTTTATAGTTATGCTGGGGTTTTAAATTTACCTATGAAATCAGAAGAACTGAGGAGCATTCAGGCGCCGCTGAAAGGGAAATACAGGTCGCATCCCGGGGCTGCATTGGTTACCCTGAGGGCAGTATCGATTGCTATGGGACTAAATATAGGGGATGCCGGAGTAAAAGCGGAAGGAGATCTGGATTTCAGGGGCACACTGGGAGTATCTGGTGACGCACCTGTAGGCTTCAGGTCAATACGACTTTCATTCGTGATCGATTCCGATGCATCGGAAACCGAGCTGCGAACCCTTCTGAGACTTACCGAAAGATATTGTGTCGTATACCAGACACTACTTGCAGCTACGGATGTGAAAGCAGGGATTGTGAAGGTTGGCACAAAATAGGATACACCCGCCGGCTGAATTCATTGTGAATTTATAGCACCATTTACAAAAGCTGTTATGGAAATGAATCGCAAAACACCAATTGAAATCGGAAGGGAGGAATTCAGGAAGATTGGTTATCAGTTAATCGATGACATTGCCCTTCTGCTGGATCAGATTAATGAAAAGCCTGTAACACCAGGCGAATCTCCGAAAAAATTGCAAGAATTGCTAGGCAATGCCTCCCTGCCGGAAAACGGAACTCCTGCTCCTGAACTTTTTTCAAAAACAACGGAATTGTTGTTTAATCATTCCCTGTATAACGGACATCCCCATTTTCTCGGCTATATAACCGCATCCCCGTCTCCTGTCGGAATGCTTGCGGAGCTGCTTGCCGCATCTGTAAATCCAAATGTGGGAGCCCAGATACTAAGCCCTGTTGCAACAGAGATCGAAAAACAGACAGTGAAGTGGCTGGCTGAATTCATTGGGCTTTCAGGTGACTATGGAGGGCTCCTTGTAAGCGGGGGAAATATGGCAAATTTCACTGCTTTCCTCGCTGCAAGAACCGCAATGGAACGGCCAGGAGTCAGGGAAGAGGGGCTGACAGGCTCTGAGAGACTTATTGTATATTGCTCAGGTACTACACATGTCTGGATAGAAAAGGCTTCAATTCTGTTTGGCCTCGGCTCGGGCTCGGTGAGATGGATAAAGACCGATGCCGACAACAAAATGGATATTGGTGTACTTGAATTCTCAATTAAAAATGATATTAAAAACGGCTATAAACCTGTCATGGTAGTTGGGACTGCCGGAGATGTCAGTACAGGCGTCGTGGATGATCTCAGGGAGATTGCAAGGATATGCAGGAAGTACAAGCTCTGGTTTCATGTCGATGGTGCATATGGGATACCCGCGGCAGTGATTCCGGAGCTCAGGCCCTTGTTTGAAGGGATAGGGGAAGCCGATTCTATTGCTCTCGATCCCCATAAATGGCTTTACAGTCCCCTCGAGGCCGGCTGCACCCTTGTAAAAAACCCGCAGCATCTGCGCGACACATATAGTACACATCCTCAATACTATAATTTTGACACTGAAACTGAAGGTTCATATCTGAATTTTTATGAATACGGCCTTCAGAATTCAAGGGGTTTCAGAGCCCTGAAGGTGTGGATGATGCTGCAGCATGCCGGCAGAAATGGCTATATAAAAATGATTTCTGAGGATATAAATCTTGCAGAGCTCATGTTTGATGAAGCATCGCATCAGCCTGAACTTGAAGCAATGACCCGGAACCTGAGCATAACGACTCTCCGGTATGTGCCGGGGATCGATTTTCCCGATGAGCAGAAGAAAGAGGCCTACCTGAACAAGCTTAACGAAGCCCTCCTCAATAACCTTCAGCAGGGAGGAGAGGCGTTTTTATCAAATGCACTTGTCAAGGATAAATATTGCCTGCGGGGTTGTATAGTAAATTTCAGGACCTCAGGCAGGGATATTCATGAGATCATTAGAATAATTATCCGGGAGGGACGACGGACCCATGAACAAATTTATCCCCTTTCTGTTAAAGAGTGGCATCAGGAAATAAGCTCCGGCAATGATTAATCTCTGATTGTTAACTATTAATGAATTTACATATGCAAATGAGGGCCGATCTGTCAGACTTATCCCCATCCGGTATCGGAAATGTTCCCTGTTCCAGTCTCTCAGGAAGACTGGAACAGATACAGGATAACAGATGAGCAGATATCATTTTTTCATGAAAATGGTTACCTGGCCGGTATCAGGATCCTGGAAGACTGGCAGGTCGATCAGCTTAACAGCGAGCTGCCTGCCATAATGGATGCCAGTCACCCTAGACATGACCTGCTGTATGAATTTCACTCAAATGAGTCGACCGATCCTTCGAAAAATACTGTTTCATTCACTCGGTCACTGGAGAATGACCCCGGGGTTTCATGATGTCTTGTGGAATCCGGCTTTTGTCATTCCTGCATCACAGCTTCTCGGAAACAGGGGAGTGAGGTTCTGGCACGATCAGCTCTTTCTTAAACCCGCAAAGCATGGAGGAGTGGTCGCATGGCATCAGGATTATTCATACTGGACCAGAACAAAGCCCATGCAGCATCTCACGGCCTGGACAGGCCTGGATGATGCCAATGTTGAGAACGGATGCCTGCATTATATACCGGGAAGTCATAAATGGGGTTTCCTGGATAAACCGGTTCTGACGGGTGAAATGGAAGGACTGAAAGCCTTCCTCGACGATGAGCAGCAGGAAAAGCTTAAAACTCCTGTTCCAATCGAAATGAAGAAAGGCCATGCTACCTTTCATCATCCACTCCTTGTCCATGGTTCCTTCGAAAACAAGTCGGCTGTTCCGCGCAGGGCTTTTGTAATCAATGTATTTGCCGATGGCACGCTATCCGATTCGGATGATCCGCTCCTTGAAGGTGTTCCGCCAATCGGGAAGGGAAGGAAGATGGAAGGCAAATTCTTTCCGGTTCTTTACTCTGAGAGGCTGGCCTGACAAACCGGCTTTTTCCTGCCCGATATCTTTTATTTACCTATGCAGAAGAGGTGCCTGAAGCCCCGTGATATAAATTTTCCCATTGCTTATGCGCCGGCGAGGCATACATTCCCTCTCCCATATTGTTACTTGCATACGGCTTCGAATTTTGTACCCGGGTTTGATTACCGTTATGATACCCTTATCATTTGGCATATACACAAGCCCTCCCGCCAGAACAGGTGAAGAATATTGGGCCCCGTTATCCTGTACCCACACTATACGTCCCGTGGCAACTTCCAGGCAGTGGATCTGGCCTGTTGTCATAGTGGTGAAAAGATAATCGTCAGTAGCATACCGGCGAGGGAACATAGTAAGGCACCCTTTTTTGTCTCCCATGCCACCTTGGTTTTTGTAACATCCCCCTCCCCGTCGGGTTTTATTGCCACAAGTACTCTTACGGGCCAGGCACTGCTGACAAGGACCAGATCCGGATTTCCGCAGAAAACGGGACTCGAGCAAAAATCTTCCGAAGGACCTGATACAAACCAGTATTTCGAACCGTTTTCGGGATTATATGAGGCTATTTCCCTGTTGCCGCAGAAAATAAGCTGCATTTTTCCTGAAACATTCCCTCAGTATCGGTGTGCTGAAGCTGTGAGCAGGTCTCTCGTGCTTTACCTTCCAGATAATATGTCCATCGGCTTTGCTGAGGGCAGCAACAAACGAATCCCCCTGGCTGTCTCCGTTAATTATCACCTTGTCTTCATAGAGCACAGGCGAACAACTAAAGCCATGAGGACTTGAAAAAGTGCCTGGCCGCTGGATCCATACCTGCTTCCCCGAATAGTCATAGGCTGCCACAACCACGTCCTGTACATCGAGGAATGAGACATATACCATCTTGCCATCAGTGGCAGGAGTACCGGATGCATAGCTGTTATTGTCATGCTTCTGCTCAAAGGGAGAGGCCAGAACTGTTTTCTGCCACAGGAGCCTGCCATTTTTACAGTCGTAGCAGAGCAGCACCTTCTCATGGGTGCCGGTGAGAGCCGTCACAAGAAAAAGCCTGTCATTCCATATCACCGGTGATGAATACCCGGTACCAGGGACCGGGACCTTCCAGACAACATTCGTTACCGAATCCCATCTGACGGGCAGCCCTGTTTCAATGCTTGTACCGTCCCCCTCAGGACCACGGAAGCATGGCCAGTTCTGTGCCCGGGTAAACCCGAATGAGCTCGCTGCAAGACTACAGATAATCAACTTTAAAAATATATGTTTCGTCATCAGGCCTGCCTTATATCAATTAATAGTATTTATGATCCCCGCTAAAAATAGAGAATATTTCCGGTATTCAAATGGCTGCCGGGAATTTTGTATAAAGTCATGCGGAGCGGCTGTCCTGTGGGGCAGAGGGAATGAGCAAACAATTTACCACCAGGATTGTTTTAATTATCATTGTTTTATTCTTTGCCTGGTTAATTGAGAGTTCAGATTTTTTGTTTTTTGGTTTCCTTAATATTCATCTGTAGGCCTGTTGAGGGTATAATTTCAATGTGTAATATGTGAAATGAGAAAGAAGACCCTTTATTTTAGATTGCATTTCTATTAGTATTTATGTATAGTAGTTATAGTCAATTAATTAAAAATTGGAGGTATTATGAAAACTTTACTCGTAAAATCAGTTCTGATTCCAACAATTTGTTTAATTATTGGAATTAACGCTTTTGCTCAGGAGATGAAAACGGAAGTTCCTGATGCTGTGAAGTATCTTGCCAGATTTACAGGAAGCTGGGAATCGAATATTACAATGACGATGGATGGTAAGAAATATACGGGAATCTATTCCGTGAATTGCAAGACAACTGCTGATGGCAGGGGGATCTATGCTGATGAGACTTTTTCAAATCCCGAACTGGGGATTATGAAAGGATCCGATCTGGCAGGATTCGATCCCTTTGATTCAAAGATCAAATGGTTCACAGTCGATAACATGGGCACGACACACATTCATATTGGTGACTGGACCAGCCCTGATCATCTTTATATTGAACATGATGGTATACGCGATGGAAAGAAATATGTCGAAACTCTGGATTTCAATTTCAGGAACGATAATGAGATGGATTTCAAACTCGTCAGTACCCTTGATGGAGTTCCATCGGAAAGTTCCGAAGGGACTTTTCACAAAAAAGTAGGGATGTCCCTAAAATAATTCCCGATTCCTGATTTACAGGCCTGTGTTTAGCATAGGCTGAACACAGGTTCTGTTAAAAAAGTCGGAAAAACGCAATGAGAGACTGCGTACTTTGAAAAAAAGCCATCTATATTTGTATTCATGGGAATAATCAACAAAACAAGCCATGAGATACAATTTCAGGAATAGTTTTTCAGGAACCTCAGCTCTCATTGTGATCTGCTTTGCATGCCTGTCGCTAACGGATATTGCTGCCGGACAGAATAAGTCGCAGTCGGAACAGCTTCTGGAAAAAAAGCAGAAAGAGTTCTTAAGCTGGAAATTCGGGATGTTCCTTCATTTTAATATGTCAACCTTCGCCGGTTACGACTGGGCCAACGGCCATGAAGACAGCACGATATTCAACCCTGAGAAGCTCGACTGCGGCCAATGGGCTGATGCCGCCAAAGCTGCAGGTATGAAGTATGCTGTCCTGACAGTCAAGCATACCGGGGGATATTGTCTGTGGGACAGTAAATATACAACACATGATATAGCATCGTTTGCCTGGCTCAATGGGGGCAAGGAGGATATAGTAAAAGATTTTCTGGATGCTTTTCGCTCCAGGGGACTGAAAGTTGGACTTTATTACTGCCTCCCGGGTGACTATGCAAACAGGTTCGGAAATAAGCTGGAATGCGGCAAAGAGGATCTGCACGGTCTTCCCCGGGAAGCAACCGGAGATTATGAATGGTTCATTGAACGGCAGGTGGAAGAACTGCTTACAAATTACGGGCCGATAGACTTGCTGTGGTTCGACCAGTACAGCAATCCCTATACCGGGAAATACTGGCTGCAGCTGAAATCGCTGGCGAACAGGATCCAGCCTGAATGTATAGTAATAGCAAACAACTCTCACAATTTTGAAGAAACGGACATCCTGGGTTATGAATATCCCTATCTGAAATCAGCGAAGCCTGATCAGGCTCTTCCCGGGACTGACAATAAATATGCCTCAGAGGTTTGCGATTGTCTGGATGACAGGGGCTGGTTCTGGGAGACTGGGGGTGAAAAGGTACAGCCGGTAGCAGATCTTGTGAGGATGGTTAAATTGTGCAATGACAGAAATGCAAATTACCTGCTTGATGTCCCTCCCAATAAGGACGGCTTAATCCCGGATTTGTATGTAAATCAATTGAAGCAGGTAGGAGAAAAGCTGAAACAGGATTGAAAGGATGTCAGATTGTGCATTGGAAAAAATCAGGTTTTAAATATACCGGCCCGGATGATTAAAAGAATTTATGCGTTCCTGAATATACACTATCCTCAGAACTTTATTATCCGGCATCCTTTTGCAGGAACCATAATTATTGGTCTTTTCTGCTTCGGTTTTCTCCTATTGTACAGGCCTTTTGCCGTTCATGCCTCAGGCAGCTTAACCTTCGAAGAAACAATGGCGGTTTACAGTCTTGTGAACGGATTGTCCGTTCTCCTGTTTGTCAGGATCCTGAAAATGTTCCGCTGGTTTGCAAGCATTCATGACTGGACACTGCTCAAGGATCTCCTTTCAGTCCTCTTTGTGCTGGCAGGAATTGGTATTGTTATATATCTTATGGGTTTTGTCGTTGAAACATCGGCTCCCAGATTGAACTTAAAAACTTTTCTGAATTCTTTTGTCAGTGCATTTCTTGTGGGAATTATCCCTTTTACCTTTTTTGCGGCAATAAATTATCGCTTTTTATTACTTAAAGATGTTCAGAATCAGGGGACGGCTGGCCAGGCAGATAACGCATCCAGGCCTGCTGAGGAATTGATAAAGATCAGTTCGCAGCTTAAAAAGGAGGAACTGAGCTTTTATCCCAGCCAGTTTCTCTATGCTGAATCAGACGGGAATTATGTTGTGTTTTACCTTGAAGCTGACAATAAGGTGAAAAAACAGATCCTTCGTAATTCAATAAGCAATATTGAACAGCAGTTATCCGGAATTCCTTACTTTTTAAGAGTACACCGTTCCTTCATCGTGAATTTAAAAAAAGTCAGAAATAAACAGGGGAATATCCTTGGCTACCAGCTGAAGCTTTCCGGTTCCGAACTCAAAATTCCCGTTTCACGGGAAAGAATCGGGATATTCGACCAACGGTTCACCAGGTTCCAAAGTACTTAAGTTATACGGTTCGTCACAGAAAATTGCTATTCGTAACAGGTCACCTTAAAGCTGATTGTTACAGGTAACAAATCCTTTCAGTCTGTCCCATTTAGTTGTATCATAATATCTTATTATTTCAATTTGCATAGATAAAATTCATGCTGGTTCATTTAATAATAAGAGATCATGCTAAAAAACTTTTTCGTCAGCGCCTTCCGCAATATGCGGAGATACAAGGGAAACCTTATTCTGAATGTCACAGGTCTTGCAATAGGTCTGGTCAGTTTTCTCCTTATTTCACTTTATGTTTATAATGAGCTGAGCTACGACAGGTTTCATGAAAATTATAAAAACATCTACAGGATCAAAGTCCTTATTCAGCTTGAGCGCTCCTCAGTGGATCAGGCCCTGACATCGGGACTCATGTCGCGTGCTCTCCTGACAGAATACCCCGAGGTCGATCACGCTGTAAGAATTTATCGCACGAGACCCATGGTTGTTAAATATGACGATGTAAGGTTCATTGAAGATAAAGTTCTCTTTGCCGATTCTTCCTTTTTCAGTGTGTTTGATTTTAAGCTGCTGAGAGGTGACCCGAAGACTGTACTGGTAAACCCGAATTCAATCGTAATCACTCAGGAGTATGCAAAAAAATATTTTGGCACTGAAGACCCTTTAGGCAGAAAATTAATCCTTCAGTCTGATTCGAATCTCTGTACCATAACCGGCGTGGTTCAGAATATACCTTCGAATTCTCATTTAAAGTTTGATATACTGGGCTCATTGAATACTCTTAAATACCTCGATGCCGGCAACTCGTGGCTTAATCATAACGTTTATACCTATATAGTGCTGAAAGAAGGCAAGGGAAAGGAAAATTTTGAGTCGGGACTCACAGGAATTGTTTCAAAATATGTCGGACCGAAAATTAAAGAGGTTTTAGGCATTACACTGGAAGAGTTTCAGAAATCGGGTAACAATTTTGAGTACAGGCTGGAACCGATAAAGGATATCCATATGAAAGGTGCCCCCCAGGACAGACTGGAACCGGAGGGATCTATGATGAATGTTATTATTTTCTCCCTGATAGCCCTTCTTATTCTTGTAATTGCTATAATAAATTATGTTAACCTGGCAACTGCCATGTCGGCAGGAAGGGCAAAGGAGGCAGGTGTCCGTAAAGTAAGCGGATCAAATAAAACCGGACTTATCTTCCGGTTTATCGGAGAGTCGATGATAATTGTAGCTGCCGCAACATTAATTGCCATGGTGCTTGTACCGGTTCTCCTGCCTTATTTCAATCAGGTTACCGGGAAAGATATATCCATGGAACTATTATCGGGATACAGGGGCATTCTGATTGTTTCAGCCATGATCCTCTTTACAGGGACAGCTGCAGGAGCCTATCCGGCATTTGTCCTTGCATCCTACAATCCGGTGGAAGTGCTGAAAGGTACCCTGAACCCGGGTTCTATCTCAAAAACATTGCGAAGCATCCTTGTTGTTTTCCAGTTTTCAGTTTCAATTGTCATTATTATTGGCGCAATAGTAATTTATAGTCAACTCCATTATCATGACATCCTACGACATAGGAATTGATAAAAGTAACCTCATTATTGTAAACAGATCCGATGTGCTTGGCAGACAAATCGAATCATTCAAGCAACAACTGCTTGAAATACCGGGAGTTAAAAGCGCAGGTAATTCAACTGCCTTCCCGGGAAGAGGATTCTATCATACCGCCGTAATACCAGGCGGCGATCCCTCAGAGACAACCTGCTGGATTAACCAGGGCATTGTGAGTTACGACTTTGCTGAGACTATGGGCATAAAACTTGCTGAGGGAAGATTTTTCTCAAAGGATTTCGGAACGGATACGATGTCTGTTGTAATTAACGAAAGCGCAGCCAGATTATTGAATTTCAAAGAACCGCTGGGTAAATTTATCCTTCATCCGAATAGACCGTGATCAATTTGATAAGCTGAAGATAATCGGAATAATGAAGGATTTTAACATTGAGTCGTTGCATAGTGGCATAACACCTGTATGTCTGACATTTATGCCAGGAAATTATGCAGGTTACCTTTGTATAAGGCTGAATGGTAAAAATATGACCGAAACAATCAGTTCAATTGAAAAGCTCTGGACACAGTATACCGGAAGACAACCTTTTCAGTACTCCTTCTTCGAAGACGAATATAACAGCTTATATGAGACGGAGATCAAGTCAGGAAGGCTCTTTATACTTTTTGCCATACTTGCAATATTCATTGCCTGTCTGGGTCTGATAGGCCTCATAACCTATATGACTGACATAAGAAGGCGCGAAGTTGGAGTAAGGAAGACATTTGGAGCTACAGGCAACACAATTATATCGCTTTTCTCGGGCGAGGTTATAATTCTAATTCTGATTGCCTCGCTGATAGCTTATCCGCTTGCATGGGCGGGAATACATGTATGGCTTGGAGGGTTTGCGGAAAAGATAAGTATCAACCCCGTGATCTTTATAGGCGCTTCCGTGCTGGTTCTCGCTATCGGCTGGCTCTCGATAATCTATATGGCTCTGAAAGCAGCCTCAACAAGTCCCGCTGAAGCATTGGGATACCGGTAGAGTAGCGGGAGAACCATAATATTTTTGAAGGCAACCCGGATTACATAAAGCAACCCGGGTTTGTTCCCAGGTGTCTGCAATGCAGAAACCTGAAGCCTTCAGATATGATTATGCTGAATAGAGATCAGCTATGCTGGATTATATGAAGGAATCTGACCCTCAGAAGATTGGCACTTCCTTTAATTCCCCATCACTTGGAGATCTCCACAACGGCATATTTTGAGATTTTCCAGAAACTTTCAGGATCCTTGATCTCTATATAAGCGATCCTGTTTCCTTGTTCAGGTACCATCTTGTATGAATCTGACGGATGTTTTGTGATGAGCTTTGCCTCCTTCGAATGTACAGGAATTGTTTTGGTTTCCATTATGTCGATCCTTGAAAACAGAGTATCAGGCAGGTCGGGCACCAGAGCCCCTGTTCTTCCAAGTCCCAGAAATCCTCCCTGCTTTTCAATGATTCCCTTCTCCTTCAGCTCCTTGTAAGTACCGCTAGCAAGAAAAGCCTGGTTCAGCTTGTCAGTCTGCTGCTGTATTGTTTCACCCTGTTTGCTCACAGTTTCATCCAGGGCTGCCATCTTAACATTCAGCTGATCGATCTCAAAGTCTTTCTTTGTGAGTGTGCTTTTCAGATCAGCAATATCCATCTCATACTGCTTGAGAGTTTTATCAAGATCTTCAACCCTGGACTGCAGCCCTTTCAATGCTCCGTCGGAACTTTTCAGCTTGGCATTCAGGGCAGTAATTTTTTGCCTGTTGGCATCAAGCAAGGTATTTATATCCTTGATGTCGGCCAGGACTTGCTCCTTCTTGTCCTTTGTGAGCTCTGTTCCCGATGATTTTAATGTGATCATGTTTTCCTTCTGCTTGATAAGACCCAGATCCTTTTCGATCTTATCAAAGGTCATTAACCAGTCGTTGATTGTCGAGTCGCGATCAGTCAGTTGCTTTGTAAGGGTAATTCTCTGATTTTCCATCATAGCCACCTGCTCTTCGTGATCACGCTTATGAAGGCCTATGGCAGTAAAGATAAGGACCAGAATTAATACAAGTCCGATAAGTCCTGAAATTAATGCCCCATTCTTCCTGCCCGAATTCCTGGCTATCCTTAATTGTTCTTTTCCAACCGAATTCTCATCTGTCAAATTGCGGTTGTTCTTCTCATTATTTTCCATTTTCTATCCTCCTATAGTTTACTGTTGAGAACCGAAATTATTAAATAGATATACCCAGAATGCAAATTTTATACCGAAACTGACGGCCAAAATGAAGGAGGGCTGTCTGAGGCGGTTAATTCACCTCAACAGTGCCCGTCATATCGGGATGGATCGAACAATGATAAGAGTAGGAGCCTACTGCATCGAAAGTATGACTGAATGTTCCGTTAGGACTTATAGTCCCGCTGTCGAAAAGACCTAAATTGCTTGTAACGGTATGCCCAATTGCGTCCATATTTGTCCATCTCACTGTCGAATTCAATGGAATTGAAATGGTCGCAGGATTGAAAGCCATCCCCTGAATTGTCACTTCCATAATTGCCGATCCGCCGGTAGTGGTAAAATTTACTTCATCGCCATAAGCAGTACCTGCATTGTTCGTTGCATATGCCTTCAGATAATATGTTGTGCCCGGCAGCAGATCTGTAAGACTGCTTTCAAACATCCCTGTTCCGGTGCCATCGTCGGTTTTGCTGTCGGCCACTGTCGGATTCTGAGAGGTACTCCAGCATACGCCCCTGGCGGTAACCGGTTCCCCTCCGTCGGAGGTTATATCCCCTCCGGAAACAGCCGTTGTACCCGCTATTTGGGAGGCTGCTGTGGTTGTGAGTGTCGGGGCTGCATTCAGCTCCGTTGTGAAGGATACCTGGTCGCCATAGCTTGTCCCTGCACTGTTTGTTGCAAATGCCCTGACATAATATAGTGTATTGGGAGTAAGATCAGTCATGGTGGCCGAGAATGTACCTGAGCCACTGCCTGCGGTTGCCTTGCTGTCGGTTGTCGTTGGTTCGGCAGCAGTACTCCAGCAAATCCCCCTCGATGCAACTGAAGCACCACCATCATCCGTGATGTCTCCTCCTGAGACCGCGGTTGTCCTTGTGATTTCCGTTACATTATCAGTCGTCAGAACAGGAACACTTGTGCTCTTCTTGCAGGATACTGTTAAAATGGCCAGCGCCGTTAAGAGAAGCAAAAAAGATGTGCTGATCTTTTTGATCGAATAGTCAATTGTTTTCATACTCCCTGAAGTTTTGTAATAAACAGATTGTAATCTATTTAGTTCAGTAGTATTTGCACTGAAAACAATTTCAGGCAGATTCAGGATAAAGCATGACGGGTGAGTCTGATTTTTATTTGGCGATCATGGAAGCTGCCCTGAATTCTGTCTCATGAATTATTGATGTTCAAGACATCTGAATGATCGCCTGAAATAGTCATACTGATCCCTGTAATCGTGAATCACCTGAAATTCATAATACTCGCCCGGGTAATAAACTTTTATCCCATTCATCCGGCTCTTCCTGAGTAGCTGGATCTCCGCGGGACCAAGGTCGGCAAAGCATTCCAGATCCTTCCCGCAGCTTATAAGCCCCGAAACTGAGCCGTTGGTATCATACTGTGTATGGCTGTTCCTTTCAGCCATAAGCTTAAGGGTAACAGTGCCGCTGTCTGTGCTGATAAAAATTTTGCTGTCGGCACTTATGCATTTGGTTTTCTTCTGACTTATCTGAATACGCAGCCTTATGGCAGTATCACTCTTTACAGTCATAGTCAGGCCGAATCTGATCTGCCCGTATGCCATAAATCTTCCTGCATCTTCATATCTGGTCGATATTGATACTGTCCCGGTGGACTTGTCTGTCACGGTTATCAGCTTGCATTGTGCGCTTACTGAAATTATATAGTTCACAAGAAGGAATGTCAGCAAAATTCTCATTTTGTAAATTGTTGTTCTGATCAAATTTAGGAATTTATTGAACTCAAGGCAAACAAAATGTTCCCTTTAATCAATTATCTGTCTGCCAAATAATCAGATAATGAATCCAAAAATCCCCTCAGGTTTAAACTGTTGCATGTAACCGGTTTCAAGCAGGAGACGGATGTGAAAGACTTTTATTTCATGACTGACTGAAGGAGTCTCCGAAGATTCCCCGATCAGGAAGAAACGCAATCACAGCACCTAGAAGTTCCAGCTTAATTTTGTGCCGGTCATACGCGGTGCCCCGGGGATCTGAGTCGGGTCACCGAATAAGCTGCCTGTATTGCCTGCACTTATGATGTATTTTTCATCCAGAAGGTTCCTCACCCAGAACGACAGAGCCATCTTTTTAAATTCTATTCCTGCATTCAGATCCAGTAACCCGTATCCATTCTGTTCCAGACCCGCAGTATTGGAATCCTCAAAAAATATCTTTGTTTTGTAGGTATATGAAGGGTTTCCAAATAAATACAGCTCACCAGCAATTTTAACGCGTGCGTTTATACCAAAGGCAAAACTATGCTTGGGTGTGAGCCTGAACATATTGCCGGCATATTCCTGCTTTGAGCCGTCCGCATCGTTTTCTGCAAAGCGTGCATGGATATATGAATAATTGCCAAATATCTTAAGCCCATTTAAAATCACATATTTAATACTCGCCTCAGCACCATAGCCGTTCGCTTTCCCTCCGTCTTTTACTATATAATTGAATTCACCGGTATTTGCATCCGCCACCCATGCCGAAGTCTGAAAATTCAGATAGCCATAGCAGAAAAGCCCCAGATCGAACCATAAACGCTGCTGTATGGCTGTTTTAAATCCCAGATCTAAACTGTTTACAGTCTCTGCATGAAGAATCTGTTCTTCACCTGCTGAGGTAAACTGGAGAACTTTAGGCCGATGTCCTTTTGAATAGTTTACAAAAATATTTGAATTTTCATTGAAGGAATATTTCAGCCCTGCACGATAGGTAAGAGCAAGGTTGGCCGTACTGATTTCCTGCTTATCGCTGATTTTAAAAAACACGTTGGGGTAATTGCCCGAGAGGTAACCAAGTGTTGCAGGACTTCCTCCTGTCATCTGTCCACTGTTTGTCAGTCGTATCCAATCGCTGGTGACGCGGACACCCCCGGTTATACTGAATTTGCCGGTTAATTGATAATTGGCGTCAGCAAACCCATCGAGGGCCGAATTGGTGGCATTGTTGAGATTTTCTTCCTGGTGGTCAGTTACAAGTGGCATCCCTCCAAGGGGTCCAAGCTGAGGATATGGCGGCAGGTTTGTCAAAGGATCAGGCTGGCCGTCTGGTCCTACAAGGAGGCCTGTATTCAGGAACAGATGCACCAGGTCCTGCTCGTTGGGTGAGAACCAGTAATTCTGCCTCGCTTTTTCAAACCAGTAGCTTGTGCCAATACTTCCGTTCAGTTTATTTTTTATTGAATAGTTGTAGCGGACTTCCTGGTAAAACTGCCCCGACCTGTCATCTTCGCTCATATCAATGGCTGCTGCGGCAGTTCCGTCCCCGTCCCAGCGAGTATAGCTGTCAATTTTACGGTAAGAACTGATCGCGGTAAGGTAGCTGTTTTCATTAAAGAAATGCTTCATATTCAAGGTTGCATCATATATATCCCTCCGGTCGGCAAGATTATCCGCCTGTTCATTGGATGCGACATAACCGAACGGATTATTGCTGCCCCGGGTATTCGGATAGCTCATGCTCATAAAACCAAGTCCCGGATTGTCATCCTTCTGATAGTTAAGGACCAGGTCCAATTTATTTCTGACAGAGGGCAGATATTTGGCTGAAAACCTTCCTGCCATCGTTTTTTTCCCGTTGAGGGCGCCGCCGAAAGTATTCTTTATGTAACCATCCTCATAATCGCAGATGGCTGCTGCCCGGAAAAATAATTTGTTTTTTGCAACCGGAATATTTATGGCCCCGCTGAGCTCCTTTTGATTGAAAGTTCCAATACCGGCAGTCAAATTACCGGTTAATTTGTCTGCCGGCTTATTGCTGACGTAATTTATTGCCCCAATTTCTGCTCCCCGTCCAAAAAGAGTACCCTGGGGACCCTTCAGTACATCAACCTGCTGCATATCGAAAAGTGCTACTGCCGCTCCATTCGCGCGGCTTATCGGAACATTATTATAGAATACCGAGATTCTGGGCTGCGCTGCCGGACTCACTTCATCGCTTGTAAGCCCACGGATAACAAAGCTCGGGCGGCTGACTCCCTGCATTCTTATCAGCAGACCAGGAACAAATTCGGATAGCCCGTCAGGTTCAGTAATGTTGTTAGCCTTCATGAACTGGGAATTTATTACACTCATTGTAATAGGGACATCCAAAACCTGCTGGTCTCGATTCTGAGAAGTTACAGTTACTTCTTCAAGCTTTATATCGCTGAAATCCAATATCAGATCCAGATCATTCTTCCCAGGTTGAACATCAAAATCGATGATTAAAGTTTTGAATCCTACAAATGAAGCCTGGACCTTTATTCTCTCCGGCGGAATCTGGTCAAAAAGATATTCTCCGGCCTCATTCGAATGAACTCCTTTGTTTGTACCGACTATAATTACACTTGCTCCGGCAAGCGCATTGTTATTTCTGTCGAGGATCTTGCCGTGCAGGCTGTTTTTTTGCTGTTGTGCATTGGCGGGAAACACGATAAGCAGGAGAATAAAGACTGATAAGGTTTTCTTCATGCTGAAAAAGGCTATAGGATTACAATATATTGGTTTTGTTACGCATATCTCAAAAATCCGGACCCAATGGTTTCGGCTTAATTGATCTTTCCTCGATTGATCGTGCATGCAGTGCTCATTTAACCAGCCATTATCTGTTGCTTAAACTGCCCATGATTTGTTATACATGCCTGCTGGATGATAACAGAATAATTGATAAACTGTTTTCCTGTTATCTGGTTCAGGGGTGGTTTTTTCACAAATCCTATTAATGCTCATGTCATTCCTTAAATAACTGCCACGGTATATTCTGCCATTGAGGTCATTTTTTTGTTCTAAATCAAGGGAAAGAATTGGTAGAAACCAAATATGAATGATATAAATAATAAAAAGTTTCGCATGCCGGGGATTATAATGCAAATATTTCCCAAAATAAGACAGCCCGGTGTCATACCGGGCTGTCTGTCCCTCCTGGCTGCAGGAAGCAAGATCCTTATTAAGCTTATTGTCTGATCTGTAGGTATCAGGACCGGAAATTATTCACAATATCCAATATTGAGTCCCCTCTGAAAAGTCAATTATTCTGAATTTCAGTGTTTTTTACCACTGACCCCCAAGGGGGAAACACTAAAATTCAGAATATTACAAAACTTACGTTACATTAATTTTGGATAAATCATCTTATCGGAGTGGACCCTATATTTAGTATATCTCTTATCCTCAATTTCACGGTAACTTGTCAATATACTCGCGTCTCAGCTATAGGCTATATCTGTAATCTCAAAAACAACCTCTTCCCTTGCCTGTTTTAAAATGACCGTGTCTCCCTTTTTTTTGTTTATCAATACCCTGGCTATAGGTGATAAAAAGGAAACTTTTCCTTTTGAAATATCGGCTTCATCGACACCGACAATCTGAAAAGTCTGAAAAATGCCGGTTGCTTCTCTCCTGAGAGTTATAATTGCCCCGAATCTTACTTCATTTTGCGGCTGCTCATTCGGATAAACTATTTTTGCAAGGACAATCCTGTCATTAAGTAGTTGTAATTTTGCATTGATAAAGTTTAACGATATTCGTTTCTCATTCTCATTGGCATTATTAAGATTATCTTTTTCATTGACAAGCCTCTGCTTTTCAACCAATAGCTGATCCATCCCCAAAGGGGTGACAAAATTTGTCACCCCTTCCGGCAGATATGCCCTCTGTGGTACCATCGGGACATCTTCCTGATCGTCTTCCTTAACGAAACCCCTGCTCATAGCATTATAATTTTAATCACAAACTGCCTTTCAGGCATCGATTTAATAAATAAAGCCTCGGTCAATGTAAAACCTCAGGACCTGAACTCGGTTGCCAGGTCAGGAGTCGGGCAGTACATTCATGCTGCCCGGTCTTGCCCTATGTTCACCTCCATTGTGTACACCATGTTCCTGTATGATTTTTTTCAATACCTGAACCAGACCAGAGACTTTAGTTAATGGCCATACTATTCCCATCTTATTGTGCAAGCAACGTGATCCCTGTCAGATCTGCCTTCCCGTTTTTCAGAAATTCAAATGTCATTCGATCTGCCCGGCAGTCAATAAACCGGATCCCTTTTAAACTCTTGTTTTTAAAGAAATTGTTAATAAGAGTTGAATTCCGGAATGTCACCCTTGTAAATGCACAGTTTTCAAAATAGCAGTCTTCCAATGTGCCATCGAAGACTATGTCGGCAAGCTGGGTGGCAATAAAGGATGTCCGGTTAAATAAAGCACCAGTAATTGTATTTTTCGAGAAATCACAAGTTTTAACGCTCACTCCCGTAAGATCGGTCCCTGTAAAATCGCAGCCGTTGATATTGCTTCCCGAAAATTCAGCTCCTTTCAGGGAGCAGTCCTTGAATACGTTGCCGGCCAGCCTGGAGTACTGTATATGACTGCTGCTGATGTCGGATCCGGAAAAATCACAGTGATCGACATTATTGGCTTTCAGAAGGAGTCCCGACATATCCGAACCGGCGAACTGGCAGCGCTGCATGTTGGAGGAACTGAATTTTTCATGCAGATTTTTCAAACCTGAAAAGTCAGCATCCGCCCATTTTCCCCTTGACATATCCCAGCTTAGCTTCTTCTCCTGCCCACCTGATGGCAGTTCATCAGGTTGTCTTACAAAAGACTCACCGGATCCAATTTCATCCGGCACTGAATTGAAGCTTTCTGAAAAATAGTTAAGATCGACGCCGAGAATTTCCGCGAGACGGTTAATAGTAATAATGTCAGGCATTGATTCCCCTCGTTCCCATTTTCCTACTGCCTGGGAACTGATGAACAAACGCCCGGCCAGCTGGGCCTGGGAAAGATTTGTTTTCTTTCGTGCTTGTGCAATTTTATTGCCGATAATCATAGTTGTTAACATAGCTCTTTGTTTTAATTTGTTTACATGACAAAGATATATGTGATCGTTTTGGTGATCAATAAAAAACAGAAACATATAGTTGTAAATATGCTAATATATGTTGTTATTCAACAACTATTGGTTGTAATATTTAAAAAATTTAAATTGTTCCCTGTTTTTGGCCTTTATCAGGACATTGACCCCCGTCTGCCTTACAGGGCGGGATGTCATGATCCCGATTTTCCACTCTCCTGTTTTATTCTGTTCTGGGCTTCTTGGTCTATGATATACCGGAGAACTTTATCCAGATCCGTATTTGAATTTTCTTCTGACAGTTTAACAATTATAATGTTGTACCTGGGGTTAATTGTAATCCTTTGTCCTAAATAGCCATCTGCTACAATCTCCCTGTCAGTTCCATCATTTGGGATCCACCATAAAAAATTATGCTTCAGGGAAGTTCGCTGATTTGGAGCTGCGGGAATATCAAAGATATTGGCTATCCAGCTCCCGGGCACTATCTGCCCGTTGTTAAAGTTGCCGTTATTAAGGTAAATACAACCGAACTTTAGCAGATCCCGGGCACAGGCATTCAATGAGCTGCTTGCTTTCTCGACTCCTTTCCTTGCGTCAAGGCTCCAGTATGCATCAAATTCTGCTCCCATGGGCTCCCAAAGGTACTTTTGAACCAATTCAGAAATAGTAGACTCAGTCGCATTTTCAATAACCCATGCCAATAACTCAGAATCGATGTTCTTATATTCCCAATTTGAACCTGGAACTTTGGTAAGTTTATGGCGGACTATGAGCCTTCTTATATCAGGAGTGTAATAAAGCTTTCCATCGTCGTCAAAAGTTTTATTTTTTCTCCAGTTAAGACCCGATGACATCTGCAATAATTGCTTTATTGTTATCTGGTTAAAGTTCGTGTTCCCTTTCAACTGAGGAATATAATCTGTAATCCGTTGATCGATTGATTGAATATAGCCCCTGGAAATAGCCACTCCTGTTAGTGCTGATAAAATTGATTTTGAAATTGAGAATACACATGATGGCCTGGATTCAGAGCCACCGCCGAAATACTTCTCACAGACTATCTGGTTGTTAATATAAATAATGAAGGCACTGGTCCTGTCCTGTGAAAGAATTGTATCCAGCGTTGATTCCTGTTTCCTGTCAGGATTATATATCTTAACAGTATCCAGGTAAGGCAAATACTTATTTGAGTAATTGAAATGAAAAGGTTGGCTGCTCGCTGATATTGATCTATTGCAGAAGATCTTCATATCATCTGCGTTTGGAGACTGATGTGCCAGCATGTTGTAGTAAGTGCAACCCGTAAACAGGTTCATCAAAAGCAAACATAGAAGTCTTATGGAAGCATTTACAGGTATTGATTTCATGAATTATTAAAGGTCTGAATAAAATGGATGGAAATTTAAACATTTATTGACTATAAATGTAAAGAGGCCGCCTCATTTGTTTGGAGTTTACCAACCACGATGTCAGGAGTTATACTTCTTTTCAGGCTCCAACAGTACCAGTCATTACTTTTCCGGCACGTTTGTAATTGGCAAAAAACACCCCTTTTGGTGTAACATAACTCTCTGTTAATGTGAACGCAGCAGGAATCGGGCCATTGTCGAACAATCTTTTTCCCTTTCCGAGAGTCAGCGGGTGAATTTTGAGCCAGAGCTCGTCTACCATGTCATGCTTAAGAAGCAGCTGAACAAGCTTGCCACTGCCCCAGACCTGAAGATCAGGACCTTCGGAATTTTTAAGCTTTTCGAGCTCTGCGAAACTGTCGAGAAGTACCGAATTTTTCCAACTGGTGGCTAAAGGTTTTGACTTTTTCAGGGTTTTGGACATTACATATTTTGTCCCATCATTTATCCCAGGCCAGAAGTCAGCATGTTCAGGCCAGTAGGAGGCGAAGATCTCAAATGTTTTTCTCCCCAGAAGGTAATCCGAAGGTTTCATCTGTTTTTCCATCACCCTGCCCGAGACTTCATCCAGATAAGGTGCCGTCCAGCCTCCAAATTTGAAGCCGCCTGATTTGTCTTCCTCAGGTCCACCGGGTGCCTGCATTATTCCATCCAGTGTAATAAATTCCGATACTATTATTTTTCTCATATTATTTCAACTCTTTTTACAGATAATTCTTTAACAACCCAAAACTGGTTTTGTTACGATAATAATCCAGCCCTTCGTACTTTTCCAGTTGAGAAGATTTCATTCCGGAACACGTTGAGTTATCTGCCCTGAATCCCGGGTTGTCGACTTTCACACTGTTGTCGTCAAAAAGCGATGTATGAATTATATAATTCATTAAAAATTATTTCCGGCATAGGTCCTTTGACTTCAAGTGCATTAATAACCGGGCTTAGTGATATTAACCGGTTCTCTCATATCAACCATCTAAGCAGTTTTGCAGGACTGGTCCCCAGGGTGAAGCAGAGCGGCGAGACTTCTTATAACAGTGGAATGACCTTTCGTTGCAATGAGTACCTCAGGACTTTGTTAATTGAATCCTCCTGGCAGGCCATCCGGCAGGATCCGGCACTGATGCAGTACTATCACCAGCATTTGACTGATAATAAAGGACAGAAGGTAATTGTCAAAGTTGCCCGTAACCTTTTAAACAGAGTAAGATATGTAATGAAAAACAGACAACCTTATGTAACAGAAGTGGCTTAACAGAAATATAATCTATAAAATCAATACCAGTTAGGGATAGCGCAAAACCCGGCATGCAACATTTGGATTACATATTAAAGCCTTCGCACCCTTATCTATAAAAAATGACATGTGATTGCGGCAGTTTATGCTTGACCGCTTATTGCAGCCTGATTTTATAGAATTTATTAGAGGAAGTTTTTAAGATTATTATTTAATTTTACAGAGCCCCGGGGGATTGCTTTTCATAGCAGCATTGTCCGTGTTATATTTAGGCCAGGGTTAAAGTTCTCTCAGATAGAAAAATTGTCTCTTTTGACCGAATTTATTTTTTTATTGACTTGATGAATTCTCCCGCAGACATAACAGGTATTTTACTCTCTTTAAAATGTTGCTGATTTCTGGTTATAATTAAATCCTGATCGTTTTCAATCGCGGTATAATATTGAATAGCATCTTCAAAGTCACGAAACTCTGAATTGAGAGCTAAATCAGTTATTTTATCGTCAAGCGGTAGGACATTAACAAGAACTTTGAATGTTCTCAATAAGTTTCTTACTTCCATTTCGGGATTCTGTCTTGATAAAATATAGTGCGCATCAGAAAGACAAAGAGAAGAAATTGAAAGCTTTACTTTTTTCTTGTCGGCAAGGGAAAATAGTTTTGCGGCTTCAGTATAAAATGGCATTCTATTAGCCAGAAGATCAAGTATGATGTTAGTGTCTAAGAAATAGACTTTTCATGAGTATTTTCTTATCAAGTATTCTGTATGGTCCTTTTTATAATCATAATCTTCAGGTAATGAGATTACTCCACTAAGACTTTTAACCAAAGGAGTGATCTCAATATCATCAGAATCCGGTTTAGTAACAGAATCCAGATAAGATTCAATCATTTTTGAAAGACTGGTCTTGCGATGTTGAGCGTATCTCTTTGCTCGAGATATTACGTCATTGTCAAGTTTTATAGTAAGTTTTGTGTCCATCGTATTATTTATATGTCCGTACAAAGATATGAAATATGTACGTATAAAACAATTTTATGAATAGAAAGTTTGAAACAAGAAAATAATAAAATCAGCCCATTATCAAGCCATTACTTATAGCCATTGTGGCGGTTCGTTGTTTTTACTTTATCATCTTTTCGGTTCATAGTAAAGTATTACCGCACCACCGCTAAAGGTTTTAGACTTTACGAGTTTAAGAATAGTCCTGTCGTTTATGTCTTCAAATAATGGCAAACCATTTCCTGCTATAACCGGATGAATGCAAAGCTGGTATTCATCAATCAAATTAAGCTTCATTAACTGTATAATTAAACTGCGGCTACCAACAAAGATATCCTTACCTGATTGTTGCCTGAGTTCTAAAACTTCTTCATTTAAATCACGCTTTGCTACTGCTGCACTTTCCCATTCAACATTGTTCAGCGTATGGGAAAAAACAATTTTTGGAATCTTGTCAATAGCCATAGCAAAGTCATTCATTGATTTTTCTTCTGAAGGGTTTTCCAGGAGTGTTCGCCAAAACTCCATAAGCTGGTACGTTATTCTACCATATAGAATTACGTCTCCCTGGCCTAATAGTTCTGTATAATGCTGATGTAGTTCCTCATCAGGCAATCCGGCAGTATGGTCGCAAAACCCGTCAAGTGTCATATTTATTGCTGCAACTACTTTTCTCATACTTCGTTCTCTATCGTCTGTCTTATAAATCTGTTATTTTAAAAATTCAGGTTTCTGTTGGGTCGTCGGTTGCAATGACCACCAACTTACTTATTTCGTCAGGGAGCAGGCATATTCAGTACGAACAAATGTGGAAAGCAGTATGTTTTGGGTTTTTATCCTGCAACGTATAATTTTATTCAAGACAAGATCCCTGTTCGTTTATCAATCTAATTATCGGCCATTCAAACTGATTATTCTTCCTGACTTTGATACCCGGGAATGCTGCATCAAACATTTTGCCTGGATTTTAAAATGCTCCCGCTGCGTCAGTCACAGAAGTATAATCAATCAACGCATTGATTCAGACAGGGTTGTTATACTTTTGCCTAACTCTTAACATCACAATAGAATTAAAGTTAAATAATATTCGGGTACCTGATATTTGATTGACAATATTTATTTTCAGCCATCAGGAATCAGCCCCGGGTTGAGGATTTGGATCAGGGAAACAGGGATTTTTGATATTGCCGGCTGACCCACCGGGCCGAAGGTTAAGAAATTGCCCAATGGGTAGTTTTAGTGAAGAGCCTGCCCCGCTCTGAGGGGAGCCAGGCCGCGCGAGTGCCATTGCAGCATTTCACAATCGAAACCTGGTCTGACTTAAATATTGGATCCTGTATTATGATCAGAGCATGCTTAATAGCACGCTCTGTTATGTTGACCCACCTGGTTTCGAACCAGGACTCTTCAGAACCAAAATCTGACGTGTTGCCAATTACACCATGGGTCAGTATCCCTTGTAACCGGGTGCAAAATTAGAATATTTTTCCGAAAAATAAATCAGGGAATCCCATTATGCAATTATATAATCCTAAACGATATTTGTGGTCAGTATCTTCGAATACCTTGCGACATTCATCTCTTCGACCTCGACAAGAAAAAACGGACACTCTATCAGCGCACGGAGAATAAACCCCAGCTCACACATATCCTCATCGCCCTGCTCATAATACCATGTTATCCTGACATTCTCGGAAACATCCTCCATGGCGGCCAGCTCCTTCAGTATATTGAAGATCCATTTCGTTGAGGTTGTATTGATATATTCAAAACCCATGTCAATCCTTGATTTCTCAATCTGACTGGCGGCATATTCCGTGATCCATGCATATACAGGCCTGTAGAAATCACCCGGATTATCAGGAATGGATCTGCCCATAATAAAAATCCTGCCCGGCTCCAGGCTTATCCATGGAGTCCTCCTCGTCGGGTCGCTCTTATATTTATCGGGGTATATCATTAATATACAGCAAACCTTTTGTAAAGCCAAATTAATAAATTCGGTTCAAACCAGGCCGATAGCAATTTTATCAGATCTTCAGTTTTCCCCTGACTGAGGCGTAAAGATAACAAAAGGAAGATATTAATCAAGAGTTACCGGGAAACATTCTGATTAAACAGCGTAGGCTCACTATCTTCCCACAGGCTGGGATGCTCCTCCTCAAACCTCTTCAGGATTGCTTTCATAATCGTTTCCCTCAGAAAACCGGATTTGTTCCTTATCCTGTACCGGTTGCAATAGATCCCGAGTGCCCTCATTTCCCTGTTGTTCAGCATTAAGGACAGCCTGTTTGTCCGCCTTAGCCTGTCTTCCTTGAATATGGGACGTCGTGCTTCCATCTTTTCAGAATCTGAAAGCTAATTAAGAAAAAACAGCGATCCGATGGCTCCACGAACAGGAATACTTGTTAACAGAGATAAAAAAGCCAGCTCGCATCGAGCTGGCTTTCAGTGTTATGTGTTATTCAAAACTTTAGCGGTTCACTCTCTCATCCCATTTCATTCTTTTTCCACAGGAGGAATTAAAATGCATGCTGCATTTGCCGGATCATAACCACATCGGGTGTTCGCTACTCCTGACGATCACTTAAAAGCTTTAACCTACAGGCGGTTCAGGGCATTAAGGTCCTCAAATGCTTCCTTAAGCCTTGCAATGAATGTCTCCTCACCTTTCCTGAACCAAACTCGCGGATCATAATACTTCTTGTTGGGCTTGTCCTCACCCTCAGGATTGCCTATCTGCCCCTGCAGATAACCTGATTTCTCCTTCGAATACTTATTGATGCCATCCCAGAAAGCCCATTGCATATCGGTGTCAATATTCATCTTGATGGCACCGTACTGGATAGCCTCCTTGATGAGATGCTTTTCGGACCCTGATCCGCCATGAAATACAAAATTCACGGGATTCGGACCAGTCTTATATTTTTTAACGATATAATCCTGGGAATTTTTCAGAATTATGGGTTTAAGCTCAACATTGCCAGGCTTATATACTCCGTGCACATTGCCGAACGAAGCGGCAATCGTGAACCTGTTGCTTATTTTCAGGAGCTCCTCGTAAGCATAAGCTACATCTTCAGGCTGAGTATACAGGCGTGAACTGTCAACTCCTGAATGATCAACTCCATCCTCCTCTCCGCCGGTAACTCCCAGTTCGATCTCAAGAGTCATACCTATTTTGCTCATCCTTGCAAGATATTTTTTACATGTTTCAATATTGTTCTGAAGAGTATCTTCCGAAAGGTCAATCATATGTGAACTGTACAGAGGCCTGCCGTTTTCCCTGAAATACTTCTCACCTGCATCGAGCAATCCGTCAATCCACGGAAGGAGCTTTCTGGCTGCATGATCTGTATGCAGGATCACGGGGATCCCATAATATCTGGCAATATTGTGAACATGATAGGCCCCGGAAATTCCACCGGCTATTGGCCCCAGCTGATTGTCCTTTGTCAGACCCTGACCACCGAAAAAATGAGCTCCTCCATTGGAAAACTGGATTATGACCGGAGAATTTACCGCCCTAGCTGTTTCAAGGACTGCATTTACAGAATTGGTTCCGACAACATTAACCGCAGGAATTGCGAAATCATTCTTGTTTGCATAATCATAACAGTGCCTTCACATCGTCTCCGGAAATCACTCCGGGTTCCAGATTTAATACCTTACTTGTCATATTATTAATTATTTAAAAATAAAATTTGTACATAATCCTGCAAATATAACTAAATTTAAAACCCGTATGCAACAATTCCTCCTTCGATGAATCCTTAATGGTAAACTCTTTTAATGAAACTATTTAATCTGTATCATATATTATTTATCTTCGTGAACTAATTTTTATAATATTCCCGTTATTTTGAAACGGTGTACATGTATTTATCGCAAGATCATGGTTTTAATTAATATATTTAAAATCTGCACTTATGTTATGATAAGAAAATTTTTTATTCTGTTTTTTGCAGGAGTGACGTTCGTCCAGGCAGTTGCCTTTTCCCAGCAAAAAGAGTGGTCACTTGAAGAATGTATTAAGTATGCCATCGAGAACAATATCCAGATCAAGCAGCAGGTAATTCAGACAGCAGGTGCAGGAGAATTCCCTTGACCTTGCCAAAATGAAGCTTGCCCCGACAGTCAATAGTTCCCTGTCACATAATTACAACTTCGGCCGTGCTCTTGACCAGACCACCTATACTTACTATAATCAAACCCTGCAGACTGATTATCTTTATGTTGGAGGCGAAACCCCGATATTCAACGGAATGCAGAACCTGAATTCGATCAAGAAAAGCAAATATGAAGTGCTTGCCGCAAAAGAAGACCTGCAGTATATCCGGATGATGTATCCTTAAATGTGGCACTCGCATATCTCCAGATCCTTCTGAACAAGGATCTTGTTGCGGCAAACCAGAATCAGGTCAATATTACACTTCAGCAAATTGAAAAGACCAAGGAGGCTCGTCGATGCAGGCAGCGTTGCCAGGGGAAATCTTCTTCAGATAGAAGCACAGGCTGCACAGGAAGAACTTCAGCTTATCAATGTGCAAAATCAGCTTGAAACATCCTACCTGACAATTACCCAGCTGCTTGAAATTAAAGACCCCTGCAGGATTTGAAGTTGTGTCTCCCAAGATTCAGCAGTCGATACCAATTCAGTTATTGCAGGAAATGTTGACGATATCTATCAGATCGCCTCTGGAAGCAGACCCGAAATCAGGAGTTCGGAAATGAGAGCTTGCAGCCAGTGAATATGACCTTAAAATTGCAAAAGGGAGGCAGAAGCCCCAGACTCGCCCTGAATTATTCATTCAATACTGCCTATACCTTATTAATTCCCTTGATAATGTCCCTTTCAAGGATCAGTTTAAGAATAATAAAAATTCAGCTCTTGGTCTCTCACTGAATATTCCTATTCTGAATGGCTGGCAGGTAAATAAAAATATTGCCAACTCAAGATTAACTGTGGAAAATTTCCAAGTACTCTCTCGAGGGCTCAAAAAAACAACTCTATAAAAACATTCAGAAGGCTTATACTGATGCTGTGGCAGCCCATTAAAAAATATAATGCAAGTCTGAAGGCAGTTCTTCATCTGAGGAATCTTTCAGATATACCGAACAAAAATTCAATGTCGGAATGGTAACGTCCGTTGATTACAATGCTTCCAAAACACAGCTCCTTAATGCCCAGTCCGACATGTCACAGGCAAAATATGAGTATATATTCAAGACCAAGGTACTCGACTTTTACAAGGGCATTCCACTGTCTCTGGAAAATAACTGAACATAAACACATTCTAAGTCAGAATATCATGAAAACCAATAAGATACTAAAAATTTTGATTCCGGCGGTACTCGTATCTGATCATCTTTGCCGTTATAGGAAAAAAACAAGGTTGGTTTGGAAAAGCACTGACAGTAAAGGTGGCCGTAGAGAATGCTGAAAAACGGAATATTATTGAAACAATTACCGCAAACGGGAAAATCCAGCCTGAAAAAGAGGTAAAGATAAGCCCTGATGTATCCGGGTGAGATAGTCGAACTGCATGTCAAGGAGGGTGAACATGTTGAGAAAGGCCAGTTGCTGCTCAGGATTAAGCCCGATATCTATATTTCCCAGAGAGACCGTTCACTTGCAGCTATAAGCTCTGCCAGAGCACGCCTTGCCCAGGCAGAAGCACAGTTTACCCAGGCTGAACTGTCATACAACAGGAACAAACAACTATTTAACGAACAAGACAATTTCAAAGTCCGATTTTGAACAGGCCCAGGCCTCGTACACTGTTGCAAAATCTGAAGTAGATGCCGCAAAGTTTTCAGTTGTGAGCGCTGAAGCTTCACTAAAGGAGGCAAATGAGAATCTTGTAAAGACCTCCATTTATGCTCCTATGACAGGAACAGTATCCATGCTGCTAGTGGAACTTGGGGAAAGGGTCGCAGGTACCAACCTGATGGCAGGTACCGAAATGCTCAGGGTAGCCGATCTTTCAAGGATGGAAGCCCAGGTGGAGGTTAATGAGAATGATATTGTTAAAGTCAAGACTTGGCGATACTGCCCTGATAGAAGTTGATGCATACCTCGATAAAAAATTCAAGGGAATCGTAACCGAAATAGCCAATTCAGCAAAAACAACAGGCGTATCAGCTGACCAGGTTACCAATTTGATGTCAAGATACTTGTCCTTCCATCTTCATATCAGAGTCTTGTGGATGCCGGCGACCCAATCCCTTCAGGCCCGGGATGTCAACCTCGGTTGATATTCAGACCGAAACAAAAAGGATATCCTGGCTGTGCCGATACAATCAGTTACAACACGTTCCGATACTACAAAGTGTTAAGATCCTGCCCGGCAAGGATATCCGCACCCTTGTATTCATAACCGATGGGAAGTATGCTCTTGCCAGGGATGTAAAAACCGGAATTCAGGATAACAGCTACATTGAAATCCTTTCCGGCATAAA
Organism: uncultured Bacteroidales bacterium; assembly: GCA_963756885.1. Classification (GTDB taxonomy): domain Bacteria; phylum Bacteroidota; class Bacteroidia; order Bacteroidales; family VadinHA17; genus LD21. Next base: position 233,978 of record CAVWPG010000011.1, on the reverse strand, counting down.
TGAAAATGATAAGGTCATTTCAGCCCCGTTCAGCGCAATAAGTAAAAAATTGTCCGACAGTACCCTGATTGAAATTGTCAAGAAAGAAGAATTGTTTAAAGAGAAATAGTTCAAAACTATCCTCCTGTAACATGGTATGTATGTATTGAAACTGCAACAAATCTTTGCTCGGTTGCACTTTGCAGCAGCACGGAGGTAATCTCCCTGAAGGAAAGCACTGATCTAAGTCACATTCCTCAATGCTTACTGTTTTGATCGATGAAATCCTGAGAATAACCATATCGGATCAAAGACCTTGAAGCTGTAGCTGTGGGAAAAGGACCCGGATCATATACCGGACTGAGGATAGGTGTTTCAGTTGCAAAAGGGATTAGCCTTTGCTGCATCTATCCCTCTGATAGGAGTCGAAACAACAGTTTCAATGTACTGGGGAATGGAACAACAGAATTAACAGCAATAACAGGCGACAGGATAAATACTCTCCTCTGCCCGATGATCGATGCCAGGACGAATGGAGGTCTATAGTGCAGTTTATGATTCATGCCGGGAAGGTGGTAAAGGAAATTGCTGCGGAAATGATCACCGAAAACTCATTCTCAGATATTCCCGCAATCCGGCAAATTATCTTTTTCGGCGACGGGGCAGCGAAATGCAGGGAGGTGATTAAAAGAGATAACGTCTATTTTGCAGATGATTTCAGAATATCTGCTTCCCATATGCAAAAACCTGTATACCAGGCCGTCAACCGACAGGCATTTTGAAGATGTCGCATACTTTGAACCTTTTTACCTCAAAGATTTCATAACATCAATACCCAGAAAGAATATTCTTGGAAAATAAATACCCCATAATTAGCCTTCAGTCCAAGTCCGGATGAATTATGTTTCATCCCTGTTGTAATTCTTTACTGTGTCTACTGTCATCATCCGTTTAGGGTCAGGGCCACTCGTACAAGCCGGGGGAAAAAGCAACCTATTCAATTCAATATGGTGTTATCAATGCAGGCATTGGGTCTCTGGAGGTAAATACGATACTCTTAATGGTAAGGAGGTATGGCATGCAAAATTCTTTGCCAGGACAACCGGACTGGCGGATGCTGATCTTTAAAGTTGTAGATATCTATGAGGTTTATATCGATCCTGAATCCGAATTGCCGCTTAAGTCAATAAGAAATGTCCGGGAAGGAAGATACCGCAGGTATAACGTAGTAATGTTTGATCATAAGACAAGAAGCGATTCGGCAATTCTTTTCAGCGACCGTACAGGAACCCATATTGCACCTAAGGGGATACACGATATAATCTCATGCTTTTACTATTTCCGGAATCATATTCTTCCTGGCGGAGGAAAACTGAAAAAGGGAGATGTCATTGAACTTGACTACCTGGTTCACTGATCAGCTTTATCCGATACGGCTAAGATTCGTGGGGATGGACGATGTAAAGATCTAGGGAGGGAAAATAAAATGCTATAAGTTTAATCCTGTTACTGAAGTAGGACGTCTGTTTAAAACAGAAGAAGATGTTTCATTCTGGTTTTCAGCCGATAAAAATTTTCTCCCTGTTAAAATCCGATTTGATATATTTGTAGGCGCATTTTTGGTTGAGCTTGACAGCTATGAAGGACTTGTAGCTCCGCTTGATATAAGAAAGAGATAAGAATAAATTAATAATAAGAATAACTGAAATATTTATGGCGAGTACTGCAGATTTTAAGAATGGGTTAGTTATTGAGTTCAACAATGACCTTTATACAATTGTCCAGTTTCAGCATGTTAAACCGGGAAAAGGTCCGGCATTTGTGCGGACAAAACTGAAAAACCTCAAAACGGGAAGGGTAATCGACAATACATTTTCTTCAGGCACAAAAGTAACCCTGGCAAGGGTGGAAAGACGTCCCTACCAGTATCTCTACAAGGATGATATGGGATATTACTTCATGCATATGGAAACATATGACCAGATCCATATTCAGGAATCACTGATCGATAACTATCAGTTCCTTCTTGAAGGAGTGGGAGTGGAGATCGTTGTGCATGCCGATACTGAAACCGTTCTCTCTGTTGATATTCCCCAGTTTGTTGTTATGGAGGTCATCTATTCTGAACCCGGACTTAGGGGTGATACAGCAACAAATACTCTAAAACAGGCCAAGGTTCAGAATGGTGAAACGATAATGGTCCCTCTGTTTGTTAATACTGGCGATAAAATAAAGATCGATACCCACGAGAAGACGTATGTGGAAAGGGTAAAGTCTTAAATTTAAAATGGGAGAAAAAAAGATTCCGGCAAACAGGCTGAAAATCTCCAAATTCAAGCTGGATTCATTGCTCGATATTACTCTGTCGATCAATGCAAACCTGCCAACCGGAAGCTCTCTTATCAAAATATGAAAATATTCTCAGACATAACCTGGGGATAGGCAAGATACTCATATTCAAGAGATCCGATTCCTGGGAATGCCTGCTTAACGGCGGATTTCCCAGGCACTTTGAGATCAGATTGATGTCGAATCGAGGCTATCGGAATATAAGGAAATTGAATATGTATCTCCTGACCTGGATTTTGAAGGAGTCGATATTATCATACCTGTATTCAACAATAACGTGCATCTTGCATTTGTCTTCATAGGTGATATCGAGGAAGAGGGAGAGGGGATGAGCCCTGTGCTCAAGCATCTTAATTTCATTCAGACTATCTCAAGCATAATTATTGTTGCCATTGAAAATATCAGGCTATTCAAGGAGAGCCTTATGCAGGAAGCTATCAGGAAGGAGCTTGAGGTGGCAGCCAGGATGCAGAAGCTGCTTATCCCCGACAACAGTCATATGCCCCAGAATCCTAAAGTGGTTGTTAATGGATTTTATTATCCTCATTACGAGGTAGGGGGCGACTATTATGACTGTATCAAGCTGTCCGAATACAAAGACCGGATTCTGCATCGCCGATGTATCGGGCAAAGGAATCGCGGCTGCCATGCTGATGTCAAATTTTCAGGCAAGCCTCAGGGCACTGTTTACATATGACGTTCAGCCTCGAGTCACTCGTATATAAGCTTAATTCAATTGTTACTTTGAATGCGGCGGGTGAAAAGTTCATTACCTTCTTCGTGGCCAGGTACGATCATGAGAGCGGAGCGCTTGAATATATAAATGCCGCCCATAATCCTCCTGTGCTATATAATACGGTTTCAAGGGATGTAAGCCATCTGAGAGCCTCATGTGTGGGACTAGGAATGCTCGATGAGATACCGGTCGTAAGTAAATCGGAGATCCTGATACGTGATTCATTCGAAGCTTGTATGCTATACCGACGGCCTCTCGGAATTAAAGGGGGATGGACGGGAAAGATATCGGCACAGATACAATTATAAGGCATATCTCGAACAGGAAGCCTGTTGAATCCAATATAAGGGAAATGATAAGGGAGCTTGGGATTGCCGGACAATAATCCCTTTACATTTGATGACGTCTCAATTATTGTTGCAGATCTGTTAAGGTAGTGACCTGCAGTCCCGCTGTTGTGTTCAAAGCCTGTCCCCTTCCGGAGCCTCGAAGCAGGCCGTTGTTCTCAGCTCACCCGTATCAGGAAATAATTTTTCTTTCCTTTCTGGACCAGCAGATATTTATTATTCAGAAGATAGTCCTTCCCGATAATAAGCTCGGCATCGTCAACCTTAATTTTATTGATGCTCAGACCGCCACCCTGGACAAGTCTTCTTACTTCGCCTTTTGATGCAAATACCTGCGAATGGTCAGCACACAGGTCTGTAATGGAGACCCCATTCGTCAATAATTTCACTGCTTATATCAAACATTGGAACTCCTTCAAAAACGGAAAGAAAAGTGCTCTCATTCATCTTTTTAAGTGATTCAGTCGTCCCTTTGCCGAAAAGGATCTGCGATGCCTCAAGAGCCCCTCATAATCGACCCGCGAATGGACCAGCACTGTTACCTCCTCGGCCAGCCGTCTCTGCAGAAATCTTTCATGCGGGGCCTTGTTATGCTCCGGCAATATATGTTTCAATCTCTTCCTGTCCGAGTATGGTGAATATCCGGATATATTTTGCCGCATCCTCATCAGAGGTATTCAGCCAGAACTGGTAAAACTGGTAAGGGGTAGTTTTTTCAGGGTCAAGCCAAACGTTGCCCGATTCAGTTTTCCCGAATTTGGAGCCGTCGGATTTTGTTATCAGGGGACAGGTAAGTGCAAACGCTTCACCACCTGTTTTCCGCCGGATAAGTTCCGTTCCTGTGACAATATTCCCCCATTGGTCCGACCCACCCATCTGCAGTCTGCAGTTGTAATTATTGTAGAGGTGAAGGAAATCGGTTCCCTGGACCAGCTGGTAAGAAAATTCGGTGAAATGACATCCCCTCCTTTGGCTTCGGAGCTGATTCTTTTCTTTACGGAATCCTTTGACATCATGTAATTTACAGTAATATGCTTTCCAATCTCCCTTATAAATCCAAGGAAGGAATACTCCTTCATCCAGTCATAGTTGTTTACCATGAGGGCCTTATTCGCTGCATCTGAGTTGAAATCAAGGAATTTTGAGAGCTGCTTTTTTATCCCCTCCTGGTTTTTGTTTAATGACTCCTCATCGAGAAAGTTTCTCTCTTCTGATTTCCCGGAAGGATCGCCTATCATTCCTGTGGCTCCTCCGACAAGGGCTATAGGTGTATGCCCGGCCCGCTGAAAATGCACGAGCAGCATTACCTGCACCATGTGCCCGATATGCAGCGAGTCGGCAGTCGGATCGAAACCAATATAACCGCTGATCCTTGTCTTATTCAATAATTCTTCCGTTCCGGGCATGATATCGTGTATCATCCCTCTCCATTTCAATTCCTCAACAAAATTCATAATCAGATTTTTCGAAATGCAAATATAGCAAAGAGGGTCATATTGTCACCTTGTCGGGTTTCTTTTTAAACCTGTCGAAGCTGTGATCAAATCCTCCTTCACCGATTATGGGGAAGATTGAGGGGGCAATATCTGATATTGGATTATAAAATATTGACTGTTCCAGCTTGTCCCTGGGGAGGAAAGGCTTTCTGGCATCAATTGCATTGAGTACCACAAAGAAGACACTCATTATCAGTACAGTCTTGAACAAGCCCGAATACTATCCCAAGGAGTCTGTTTATGAATCCGAGTGCTGCGGCATCGGCGATCTTATCGGCCAGTAATCCGACAAAATGAATTACCACCACTATTATTCCGAAAGTGATGACGAATGCGATTATTCCGACATAATGACCGCTCATATCAAAAAAATCATAGAGCTTGGCCGCAGTGAATGCGGAAAATTTTATTGCACCCCAGATACCCAGTATCAGGGCAGCAAGCGAGGCAACTTCCCTGATGAGGCCGTTAATAAATCCCGAGACCATTGACAGTATGAGAATTACGACAATAACCAGATCAATCCAGTTCATAACGTAATCATTTTGAAAACATGAAAGTATGAAAGAATGTTGGTTTTTCAAAATGGTTACCGGCGAACAGCTTATGGAGACACGGCTAGAGGTGCTCTTTCACTGGTGTATGGTTATCCATATGACCCTGATCAATCTTTCCTCAGCCGTCAAGGGATCGGAATAGTACGACTTTCGGATCCACAAATTATAGACCTGTCGGTTTGGAATGACAAAAAAATAATATATTTTTGCGAACGAATTTGGCCCCATAGTTCAATGGATAGAATGGAGGTTTCCTAAACCTTAGATTCAGGTTCGATTCCTGGTGGGGCTACAAAATAAACCCCTTATGCGATTTCACATAAGGGGTTTATTCTTTTTGTAATCCTGAATAGTGACTATTATTGTACCGAGAGTAATTTTAATGCCATTTTACTTTTGGTTAGAATTTGACCGATACAGTATTACGGCTGTTGATTCCCGGCTATCAATCAGCTAAAGGGATATCCCCTTCCCCTTCTTTTTCCCTGGCAGGCCTATTATTCTTTCTTCCCCGGAATATTATTGAAATGCCACGCCTGGATTCATTTCGGCTTATTCGAACGAATTTTTGTCTTTTTATAACTATACTGTCGCCTTCGATTCCCTGCTGATAATTACTGCCGACGTTCATATCCCTGGAAATACTGATGGAATCACCGCTTAAAATAAAAAAAACGATAATTATTACCTTCACAATAATCAACGGTATAATCACTCTGCTCAATTTCTTCCAATTCATAATAATAAAATTTAACTGACACGGCAGCTTACTCTTTTTTCCGAAACCCATATCGGTAAAACTGGCTTGTAATAGTTCTAAAAAAGAACAAAACACTTTACACCACCTGAATTGCCGGTATAACAAAAATCAGGCCGGATTTGTTTCTTCATCGTGCTTCTTTCAGACTTTTAACGGCGAGTGATCAATCGCTACAGACGTTCCCGGCATACAATTTATGTAATACTGGTTAGCCCTCCAGGGTCCAGGATACATAATGTACAGTTATTTTAAATCTGCCTGTCGGTAAAATCCGATCCCTGTACCAGATATACAACCTTGTGATACATCCATAATGCCCAGAACTGAATTAGAACGTTTCATGAGTATTAGCTTGAATTCCTCAACATACTCAATAGTAACCAGGTTACAGTGTTCCATGAATAAGTTATATGCATCCCTGGAGCATTTAACCTGTGGTCTGTCTGAAGCTTAACCCCTGCTTTTATAGATAAGGCTTACTTCAGGGATAGTTGTCTGTTGTGTTTTCATATTGATATGATTAGTGAATGAATAGAAATGAAAAAGCCCGGTCCAAAAGTCTCAGGCTTAAGTAAAAGAGGTTTAATATATTGATCTACAGCTAGATGTAATAGATTCTAATTATTAAATATGCTGTATTTGCCTGGTTATAAGCCTCTACGATACGCTGGCTTAAATCGAAGGTTAAATAGCTAAAGTATAGAAAGTGGCTTAACGTGCTAGAAAATGCTTTAAAGAGAATTAGAAATATACTGTATATGGTAGATATACAATGACATGATACTTATGGATAATTGAAGGAAGTAATTGCTAAAAGTTATCTGATAGTTAAAAGAACTTATTTGTCTAGAAATGCTCCTTTCCAACGTTTGTAGGGATCATCGAATTTTACAAGATCTTTATAAAACCATTCAGGTTTCCAATCCTGTCCAGCCCATATCTTCATACCTTCATAATCCTCATCTGCAATATCAGATACGGCTTGTAAGACATTGTGATACCCATCTACTCCACCACAATCTTCAGGGGGACATGCCCGTTCTCCACTAATGCATATAGGATATCTAATACCTTTTTCAGGATACAGATAGCCTTCAAGTTGAACAGTATGCATCCAGGAATCCCCATAGTCATACTCATACTTTGCTTTTATCCCCAGGTCATTGAAATAAACAAATATCGGTATTTCCCATCCTGGGTAAACTTCTTCTAAGTCTCCTGTTCCTTCAAAATCAGGTATCCCGATCTTTGCAGCTTTCCTTTTCCCTTTGCTGCGAATTTCAAAATGATGCAGGTGATAATCCTTCCATCCCATAGAATCTTGAATAGCAACATGTAAATCCCAAAAATTATAATCAGCAGGTACAACAATTCTTCGCCAAATAGTTGGAGATATTTCCTCTAGCTCGATTTTAAATAGATAAACTTTATTCTTAAAAATGGCAAGCCTCCCAGGTCTTTTATAATTCAACAGATAGCCTCGATCTGTGTAGTTCTTCTCGTACATGCTACTCATAATTGTTTCTGTCTGTTTGAGAATCCAATAATATCAAAAATATTCATATTTACCTTAATGATTGTTTGCCCATTTAGACCTCACTAGATATTTATTCTTAACAGTTAGAAATACTATTACATTTTCCTGTCCCCTAAATCTCAACCAATAGAGTTGCATATTTGATATTTTGATGAATAGGGAGTAAATTAAATTGCAATAAGAAATCTATTATTTAATTAATTGTTATATAGTGTATTATGTAACATTATAATTGATTATCCGTAAAAAGTAATAGAACACAGTTCGTGTTTATTTAGTCCGGATCAGTGGCTCAATCTAGTCCGGAATAATCCAAACCTTTTTAACATTAAACAAATAAGAAAATACTGAAAACACAGTTCAGGAAGGATGATTTATACTATACTTTAATCTGTAGAAATGATAAATTGGCTATGTATGAAACACATTAAGAGGTAGACTCCATTTGTTGCTGAATTTGCAATTCAGCTTATCATGGTTCTTGCTTCACCGTTCATGTTCCGCTTCAGCAATGTTTTGAATACCGGTCCAGCACCCGCAAAGCACGCAGTGTGATCCAGCGGCTGGTTGTCCCACAACCACCCTCCATATCGAAGTGTACCATATGGCGTGAGGGTTATCAAGCAGCCACAGTCCATCTTTTTGTCGTTTGCTAACCACAAGATCTATTGCCTCAGCCGAGATATCCTCATCGGACTCCAAGGTTAAGTCACGCTTAACCTGCCATCGAAGGGAAGGGTCCGCATCAATCAGCCAACTTATAACCTCTTTTTCCGGTTTCATAGGCTTTTTTAGCGGAAGAGGCTAACAATATCGGTCATGAGCTTCTTCATGAACACACAATTAAAGGGTTTAATATTTTAACCCGGATTTTTTGCAAATTTCATTTCATTTCATAACGGGCCTTAACGGTTGCGGCTATAAGAAGAAAGCGCTGGTGGTGCAAAAAATGTGACGACCTGTCATGCACGGCGGGAAGCTTTTTGCTTATACCCGCTGTAGCAACAGGCCTAATTTATATTTTTGATTTTACCTCATCTTTAAGAGGTCCCAAATGATTTTTAAGAATTGCCCAAACCATTGAAGGATCAACAGAGTCATAGGTGTGAATAAGTCAATTTCTAAAGCCAACTATTTTTCTCGCATTTGAGATCCGTGATTCTGGAAATAGTTTTTCAAATTTGTTTAGTGCTTCTCCAATTATTCCTAATTCCCGTTCAACTGCACTTTGAGTTTTTTTATCAGTCAAATAGTTATCAAAGTCCTTAATATCAACGACAAATGATTCAATTAATTCGATAGCTTGTAGAATGTCAGATAGAAATTTTTTCCCCTGATCCGTCATAAATTAAGACTTTTGTTGATTCTATACTGCTCTTTAAATATGGATTACGGATTGATGATTCAGTCAGTAAATCTACCTTACGATCGAAAAAGTCTTCAAATAAGTCCCATAATGATAAGAGTTTTTCTCCTCTGTCAATTGGATCTGGGGAGTCAATTTCTACCAGCAGATCAATATCACTGGTTTTCGGGTCAAATCTTTCGTCAACGGATGAACCAAAAGCATATAAATACTTTACGTTATGTGACTTGCATAACAGAACAAAGTCATTTTTCTTTTTCGATATTTGTTCCCCGATTAACATAACTCAAAGATAATCATTTTAAATTGTCATGCAGGTGGTTCTCAGGCTTATTGCTGACGACCCGGCGGTCGGGTTGCCGGCTGTGTGGCGGGTTGACACACGTTTTTGCAAAGTCCCGGTAAGTGTGCAGGATTTGTCATGTTACGATAAAATTGTCAGGGTGACGAGCAAAAATTGTGACGACCTGTACCGGACGGAGGGAAGCTTTTTGCTTATACCCGCTTAAGGTCGGTGTATGAGGTTTATCTCTGAAAGTTCTTGTCCAATTTGATGAATTCCAAGAAGAATTTTCTCAGTCTGGGCATCAGACTGTTTATTACGACCTTGTACATACTGAGAAAGCAAAGTTGGATTCATCCCTATCTTATTTGCGAGAAACTTAGCGTTAATAACCTTGTAGTACTGAAAGAACTGCTTAAAGTCAATTTCAAACTTAAGGTTCTTTTGGGTAATCTGAATATTTTCTTCTTCAAAGCAGAGATTTGCAGATTCAAGTGCATTATCTATCAATTCAGGAATTGTCCTGCCGGTAGTGTAGACAGGATAGTCTTCAGAAAAAGCTGAGAACCCCGTATCTGTCTTTTCAACTATCATTTTAATCTTCTTATTTGTTGTTTTCATTATTGTCTCCTTTTCAGTTATCCCACTTTAACCCGGCATCTTTAAGAATTTTTCTCTCAAGTCCCTTACCAACATCCTGGCTTCAATGATTTGGGGAGATGATAATTCCCGGTTTCTTGTCATCCTTAAGTTTTACATGCGATCCCTTTTGTGAAACCGGATGCCAACCATCTTTTATAAGGACCTTGTATAGTTCAGAACATTTCATTCACTGATTTGGGTCACGATTGTCCTAGAAAGGTAAATAATAATTGACCTAATTGTAAATTTTGCTGTATCAGATTTCTGTTGGCTAGCTGCCAATTGTTGGCGGTATGTGTAGTTGCCATCAGTTCAGGGCTGGCATGAGTTTTTGCCTTCTACATGGATGTGGCACGATTTATCCTGTCAGAATATTGCCGATTGTTGGTTTAAACAGGAGCCGCAGGCTTAAGGTATCCGTATGATATTCAAATTTTGACACTCTATTTTAAATATCTCAGAATTTATCTAACTTAGATTCGATTGTGAAGGTAAATGATGGACAGCAAGATGTATTTGGATTTCCCGACGAGTAGAATTTTTAAGAACTGCCCTATTTCAATGAAATCATTCCTTATAATTGCATTCCTTGCTATAATGGCATCACTGTCAGGCCAAAATCTTCTATCTTCAAGACAATCGGGTTATTATTCTTATGTCTACAAGATTACAGATGCTGAGGCCAGAAAGATTTATAAATCAAATAGCGATAAGTGGCTGAGACAAGATGAGTATTTCCGTACCCTTGTAGATTCCTTTCCAATCTATACAGAGTACGCACGTAAACTGCAGCCAGGTCATTATCTTAAAGTCAGTGTAAAGAAAAATCAACTCGAAGCTTCAATTACTTCTGTCCTTAATGTGAATGTCCAGGTTGTTAACAACAATACAGATCTTTGTATCCAGGTATATGATTCATCGGGAAGATCGATACGTGATGCCGTAGTGAAGGCAGATGGCCGACTTATGAAATACGATGATATGTCGAGGGGATTCCTGCTAAAAAAATCAAACAGGAATGGAATACTTGAGGTTAAGTACATGGGGGTTTCATCCTTTTTTGATTTATCAAAGGATTATAGCTATTCAATTGCAAGAAAAATTGAATCCAGATTTTTGATAGGGACTCCTCTGAAATATCTGTGGGTGCCTGTCAAGTTCCTGATTAAGGCACCTGTAATTACCGCAAGGGATCTCATTGACGGAAGATCATATTCCATCGGCCCGGATCTTGGCTATTTCTGGGTCAGGAATGGATTCTCCCGAAATAATTACAATGGAGATCAAAAGAAAGGATACTTTGTATTCAATAAACCCAAATATCTGCCTGGCGATACCGTAAAATTCAAAGCATTTCTTGTCAGCAACAATGGAAAACCCATAAATAAGGAATTGGAACTCAAAATCATGAAAGACCGGGGGAATGATATAGTTCTTAGCAGGATCAAACCTCAAAATCCCGGGAATTATTATGGTCAGTTCCTTCTTGCAGATTCATTTGACCTTGATCTTGACAGGCATTATGATCTTTGTCTGAATAAAGGCAAATGGAAGACTTACAGCAGTGGAACTTTCAGGTATGAGGACTATGAACTAAAGAATATTTCACTGACCGTAAGACCTGACACTGCTGTCCAGATCAGAGGAAGGGAATTCGGAATACACATTCGGGCCACGGATGAAAATAATCTGAACATTCAGGACGGCAGGATCGAGCTGATACTTAAAAGTAATGATCTCACAAAACAGTTTGATAAAAACATCTTTATCAGGGATACTCTTTTATCAAAAAAACTAAGTCTGGAACAGAGCGGTGAGACTGTAATAACATTACCTGATTCACTCTTCCCTGCTGCAAATTTCTCTTACTCAATGGATGTCAGGGTTATACGAAGCGATAATGAATCTAAGTCGTATCATCAAAAAATTGAATTCTTCGACAGGTTAGAGGACATAACCTATGAGCTGCAAAATGACTCTATCCTGTTTATTGCAAATGAGAACGGGAAGCTTATCAAAAGCCGGGCATCAATTTCAGGAAGAGACAAGTTCGGGTATTCTTCAACTCCACGATTTGTTGTTCTTCCATGGAAAGAAAAGATAAATCCCTATTATGAATCTTATAAAATTGTCACCGATAAGCTTACCAAAACCATACATATTGAGGATGATCACTCATTTGTGCGTTGTGAATCGGTCATTGTAAATGATTCATTGAAATTAAAAATAATTAATCCAAGAAACCTGACAATTACATGGTTCCTGTTCAGGGCAAACAGACTCATGAGCAAGGGGAACGGTGACAGCTTCAGCTTCAATGAAAGAATCCGTCAGAAGTCAAAATATTTTCTCTCGCTGATATACCTGTGGTCAGGAAGCACCAGGTCTGAAACATATGAGCTGTCAGGCCATATGAATGACCTGAATATAAAAGTTGATCAGCCTCCGCTTGTATATCCCGGACAAAAGGTAAGGATGGGAATAACGGTAACTGACTATCGTGGTAAACCACTGGGAAATGTTGACCTAACGGCCTTGTCATACACCAGTAAATTTAATTCGGAGCCACCCGGGGCTTATCAGTTTCCTGATAAAAGAAAGTCGAAGAAGCTTATAAATAATTTCAGAATAGGAAACCAGGTCCTTAAGGGCGATTTCAGTTCCCCTCTGGATTACAGCAAATGGAATAGAATCTTCTCTCTGGATACGATAGCGTATTATAAATTTTTACATCATGAAGAGGACATCTGGTTCTATTCTTGTGTACCAGAAGACGGGATAACACAATTTGCTCCTTTTGTTGTAAATAAGGGCAGTCCGGTACGAATCAATGTGATTTATGTTGACCGGGTGCCTGTTTATTTCGGCTGGGTGCAGAATAATCAGCAACCCTATTCATTTAAAACTGATAGCGGATACCATTTTGTTGAGATCAGGACACAAAATAAGATATTTAAGATTGACAGTGTCTACTTTCAGTACGGGAAGAAGCTGATTATGAGTGTAAATGATCTGGATAAACCATCAAGCTTTAAAATTCAGCAAGCAAAACCTTCTTTTGATGAAAATGAAAAGTTCTCGATTTCACGTTACCTGTTCCCCTATAGGAATAATTTTGGCAATGACTTTGCGTATATCCAGCAAAGTGGAAAAATAACCCTGCTTAATATTCCTGGAACAAAGGAGGTTACGTACAATTCAAATTATAATACTTATCTCGGGAATGATAATTCAAGGGTTGCAGGGCCTGTAAAACCTGACAATGTCTGGCTTAAGGTGGCTGGAAGTTATGACCATTTTTTCATGAACGAACCGAATTATGAATTCGAATTCTCCCCGTCAATCATAAAGATGAGAAGTATTGATAGAAAAAACCTGATACCGGTGCATTGGTATGAACCACCCTCCTTGAAATTTTCAGATGTTCTGCTGACAGAGGATAAAGTAATGGATAGTTACAATGAGTATCTGTTTCAAGAGAAACTTGCTGCAGCGAAGTTCAACCTGCCTAAGTCAACACTTCCATCCTGCGGAAAGCTTCATCTGAAAATTGACTCACTATCAGCGGGATTCGGACCGCTTCCGATATTTATAGTACTTATGTCTCAGGACAGACCGGAGAAGATGATCGTGTATCCGGGCAATATAATTAGTCTGGAGAATATTGAGCCGGGGCTATGGTCAGTTGTACTATTCTTCAGAGGAGAGAGTTATTACAGGTATGACTCCATCCCTGTGAGAGCGGGGGGAAGGAATTTTATACATTTAAACAGACCCGGTAAGCCGGCCCATGACAGTTTCAGTATAAAGCTCAAGGACATCATAGAAAATCAGGTCTACAGCAATAATGATCAGATTAGTGCTGAGTTCCAGAATTACCTGAAGCAATTTCAGAGACAAAAGGCTCTTACAATGTACTCTGGTGAAGGGATTTTTGTGAGCGGGAATGTTAAGGATCGGGATGGCCCTCTGCCTGGAGTTACAGTCGTGGTCAAGGGAACCACGATAGGTTCAGTTACTGATATGAATGGTGATTATTCACTCATGATTCCAAACGACAATAAGGAACTTGTTTTTAGCTATATAGGATATAAATCAACTGAGGTACAGGTTGGCTCAGAGTTTATCAACGTCTCTCTTGAACCTGAATCCCTGGCTCTTCAGGAGGTTGTTGTTACAGCATATGGTGTCACCGATGTATTATCCGGCAGGGTAGCCGGCGTGTCTGCTTCTGTTGCGGAAAAACCGCAGATTACTATACGGGGAAATAGCTCGATAAATGCTTCAGATTCTCCGTTATTCATTATTGACGGAGTGCCATATAATGGAGATCTTTCACTTCTTGATCCGAATATGCTGGCAAATATTCAGGTGATTAAGGATGAGAACCTTACTGCCATATATGGTTCAAGAGCAGCCAATGGGATAGTTATGATCAGCACCTACGGGATGAAGTTAAAAAATCCTAAACTCCTGTCGATACTGAAAGGAGCTGATTATGACAGTACCTTCATGAAGGAGGTATCAGACGCCAGTTCAGTCAGAACAACTTTCAGCGATTATGCATACTGGAAACCAGACCTGGTAACTGATAATAAAGGCAACGCTTCTTTCGAGGTTAATTTCCCGGACGATGTTACAAACTGGTCTACTTATGTGCTGGCAATGAATGGAAATAAACAATCGGGCTTTGCAAGCGGATCAATAAAATCATACAAACCTTTGATGGCCCAACTCCATACCCCAAGGTTTCTTATCGAAGGCGATACAACTAACCTTATTGGGAAAATATTAAACTATACTGCTGATACTATATCTGCTGATGTTCATTATGAGATAAATGGCAATACTGCATCTATTAAAAGGTTTAGTTGTAAAAACTCAGTTACCGATACCCTTCCCTTGTACACTAATACTGATGATACTTTGAAAGTTAAGTACTTTTTTGAGAGGAAAGACGGGTATCTCGACGGTGAAGAGAGAAATATACCGGTTTTCAGGAAGGGACTTGAAATGACAACCGGCAAATTCTATCTCCTGAATGGTGATACAATTGTTAATATATCTAACAATGCCACAACGGGAGAGGGGAAAATATATGCACAGACAGACAGGCTTGAGGTGTTAACCAGTGAAATTGAAAATCTTTTAGTTTACTCCTATGAATGCAATGAGCAGACGGCATCCAAACTCTATGCACTTCTTGCCCAGGAAGTCATTTATAAGTACAATAAGAAGGCTTTCTCCCGAAAGGTCCAGGTCAACAGACTGATAAGAGCCCTGGAGAAAAATCAGAATCCGGATGGATGCTGGGGATGGTGGGACAGGTCAGAGACCTCTTTATGGATAACATATCATGTTGTTGGTGCACTTCAAAAGGCAAAGCTGATGGGATATAACGTCAGGATTAATCGTAATTCCCTTAACGATTATGTAATCTGGAAACTTGAATCAAATCCTTCAGGAAAGGAAAGGATGGATCTCATTTACCTCATGGCATTAGCGGATGAAAAGATCGATTACCCGAAGTACATTTCAATGATTGATGAAAGTTCCTTGAAGGCGCTGCCGGATAAATTCAGGCTGATTGAACTGAAACAGAAGCTTGGCCTCGCATACAGTATGGATTCCGTTCTTAAATATCAGAACACTACAATGTTCGGAAATATTTATTTCGGGAAGCAAGCTGAGGATAATTCTGTCTGCATGAACCAGGTTCAGACTACTCTGGCAGCTTACAGGATTCTGAAGAACAGCAAAAAAATGAATGATAAATTTCTTGAAAGTATCAGGAACTATCTTTTCGAAAGGAGAAGGCTTGGCAGCTGGCAGAATACCTATGAATCAGCATCCGTCATTGAAACAATCCTCCCCGATCTTCTGAAAGGACCTGATGGTGGAATGATGAAGCCAGTCCTTGTCCTTTCAGGATCAGTCAGCAAAACTGTCACAGAATTTCCATTTGAATTGAAAACAAAGCCATCTGATTCAATAAGTATTATGAAGACGGGAACTTTCCCTGTATATCTGACGTCGTACCAGCACTACTGGAAAAGCGATCCCTCAGCCGATACCGCTTACTTCTCAGTAGCTACATCCTTTGAGAATGGGACTATTCTTTTAAAGGCCGGTAAACCTGTAAGAATGAAAGTAGCACTCAGGGTTTCCAACGATGCGCAATTTGTAATGATGGAGGTACCCATCCCCGGCGGTTGTTCATATGAATCAAAGAACGGGCTCTTCATGAGTGCAATTCATACGGAATTCTTCAGGGATCATGTCGCCATTTTCTTTGAAAACCTGAAACAAGGTAAATATAATTTTGATATTGAGCTTTTACCCCGCTATTCTGGTATATACACATTAAACCCTGCTAAAGCTGAATTAATGTATTTTCCTCTTTTCAGTTCCAACAATGCATTAAAAAGCATAATTATTAAATAGATCAGATCCATACGCATTACTCCCCAAAAGCGTTTCAGTTCATCAGGGAGATTTACGGTCATCCTGGTACCCGCCGGCCTGCCGGCTGTCACGTCATCATGGCTGAATCTGGTACCTCGTCCTCTGTAAAAACCGGTGAATTAGATCCCGCTCCTGATTGAGATTTTCCCGCAGGCCAGACAATTGTTGCGGTGAACACTCATCGTTGATCCGCAATCGGGGCACCTTCTTCTTTCAGTCTCCCAGGCCAGAAAATAATCTATCCCCTTCTGGCTGATCATTATTAAATTCTCGAGAAAGCTTGTATTGTACCTGGTCCTGTACCTTTTATCAATTTGCATTAATCTCCTGCATGGATATACCGGGCATTCAAAACAGAACTTCGAATCGGTCTTTTCAAGCTGACTGCAGTTTCTTATTACACACTGGACCCTTGCCTTACCCTTTTCAACAAGCCAGCAGCCCGGACATTTATTGACAGGTCTCATGTACCCGATGCATGATCCGCAATTCATGCCGCATGGAGCGATAAGCGACCTGCTGAACGTGACCGATGTATTGAACTTTTTATCCTGAACCGGCTTTCTCATACCCTTCCTGATTACCTCCAAAGATACCCATTCTTATTAAAAAGCCCGCCAGCTATTTTAATGGTTTATCCTTTAGTGGCAATTCCCCGCCGATCCTTTTCCACGGCTACATGAGCTTCTGTTTGAAAAAACCGATAGTCCGCTTCCATGCGAGATCTGCCGCTGCCTTATCGAACCGCGGCGTTGTATCATTATGGAACCCATGGTTAACTCCGGCATAGATGTAAGCCTGGTATTCCTTGCTGTTCTTTTTCAGGGCCGCTTCATAGGCAGGCCAGCCTTCATTGACCCTTGTATCGAGTCCGGCATAGTGGATCAGCAAAGGGGCTTTTATCGAAGGCACTTCCTCTGCGGTGGGCTGCGTTCCGTAAAAGGGAACCGCAGCACCCAGATCAGGTAAGCGCACAGCCATCTCGTTTGCTATCCATCCTCCGAAACAAAATCCTACAACTCCTGCTTTTCCTGTGCATTCAGGAAGCCCCTTGAGATATTCAAATGCGGAAATGAAATCTTCGAGCATTTCTTCCCTGGTCCGCTTTGCCTGCAGAGCCCTGCCATCATCGTCATTTCCGGGATAGCCTCCAAGTGGCGTAAGCGCATCCGGGGCGAGGGTCAGGAAGCCCTCCAGCGCAGCTCTTCGGCCAACATCTTCGATATAGGGATTTAATCCGCGGTTTTCATGGACAACCACAATTCCCGGTAATTTGGATGAGGCACCGGCAGGCCTTGACAATAAGCCACGGATCTTCCCTCCTCCTTTCGGGGAATTGTATTCTATGAACCCCGAATTCAGCCTGGGATCATCAGGTTTGATCTGAAGAGTATTCTTATAGTCGGGAAGCATGAACTCCAGAATGGAAGGAACAGTTAGTCCGCCGATGGCATATACCGATAATCTCTCAAGGAATTTCTTCCTGTCAATTACACTGTGAACATACTCGTCATACAGATCGTATATCTCCTGATTTATATCCTGTGCTGTAACTTTTTTCATCTTGCTGGTTTTTGATTACTAGGCTGAATAACCCAAACGATTGTAAAAAAAGTTAAACACATCGCTTACCGAAGTGTTCACCCCTTTTGAAGAAGTTTGCAGGATTAATGTGAAACAGGGATTTCGGTATGCCAGCCGGGAGGGCGTGACCCTTAGATGGGAATAATAATTGAGCTATCTTTTCAGCACCGGGTGAAAGGAAGCCCCCGGTCATCAAGCCATGCCTGTTAATCCTGCAGCTATTTAGCTTTTCTTTGTTTCCTCATCCTTCTTCTTTTCCTCTTTCTTTTCCTGACCCTTGATCCTGCTTTCCTTTGTGAGTCCTTCCTTCACCTGTATATTTATCCCATCTGACAATCCCGTTTTTATATATCTTTTTCTCAAACGTCTGGGGTAGTAGTAGTTTCAATTTCCACGTAAGGCCGAATCATGATCAAATTTCAAAAGAGACTCCTCGATGCTGAGAACGCTGTCGGCCCGTTTCAAGCACTATGTCAGCATTGGCGCTGTAGTTTGCCCTTATAAACATGCTGTCCTTGAGTGAAACGGCAGCCCTTATCTCAAACTGGACTGGCACCATTTTCCTCTTTTCCCTTGGGGGCAATATATTCGAGATCTGCATCAAACTTTGCACTGTCTATTGCACCTATCGACAGAACCAGCGGCATGCCTGTTTTCAGCTTTCCAACTTCTGTTTCATCCACCTTGCCCTTAAAGATCATTTCTCCCATATCCGCTACGCTTGCAACTGTCGTCCCCTCATTGAAGTTATTGGATTCAATTACTGAATTACCGACTTCAACCGGTACATCCAGGACCATGCCTTTAATTGTGGACCGGATGAGAGTATTGGTGACAGTTCCTGATTTCTTGGAGACACCCTCCCTGATCAGCTGGAGGTTGTTTTCCGCTGATTCCAGCTCCTCTATGGCATTGTTATAGCTCAGACGGTTTTGAAGGAATTCGGATTCTGCTATAACCCCTTGTTCATAAATCTTTTTCTGACGATCGTAAACCATTTTTGCATCCTCAAGGTTGAGCTGGGCTCTTTTGAGTCGTGATTCGGCATTATTCAGATTTACCATATCCGGGATAATACGGATCTTTGCTATGAGGTCTCCTTTATTTACATTGTTGCCGGCTTCAATAAAAATCTGTTCGATAATTCCCGATACCTGCGGCTTAATCAGAATTTCTTTGCGCGGAACAACTGATCCTGTTGCAACTGTTTTTTTGATGATATTATTTACTGTCGGACTTTTAAGCTCATATAGCACAGTTTTTTTCCGTGACTTGTTGTATAAATACCCGAAAGTGGCTAATATAGCAGCGAGGAATACTACCAGGAGGCTGATCCGAAAAAACTTTCTCATTTTTATTTGTGTTTCATTAATTATTTATGATTAGATGCAGTTATTCGTATCTCAATGCTTCAACGGGTTTCATGCTAACAGCTTTCCTTGCAGGTATAAGTCCTGCCACGACACCCGATATAATGAGTACAATCAGCGCAGTTACTGCTACCTGGATATCAACCTCCGGATTCTTCAGCACCTGACTCTGTTCACCCGAAGATGCAAGCATATTATTTATCATTTCCAGCAGAAATACCCCAAGAACAAGGCCAAAACTGCCTGCCATCGCAGTAAGGGTTACAGATTCCGTGATTACCTGTGAAATTATTCTCCAGGGAGTAGCTCCAATTGCACGCTGAATTCCTATTTCCCTGGTCCTTTCTTTTATAATGATCAGCATAATATTGCTGACTCCGATCACACCTGCAAGCAGCGTTCCTGTACCGACAATCCAGATCAGGACACGAATTCCCAGGAATAATCCGTTCATCTTTTTAAACTCCTTCTCCAGATTAAAATGACCAAATGCCTGTTCATCCCCAGGAGCTACATGATTGCGTTCAGCCAGAAGCTTCATGGATTTCTCCTCTACCACTGAAGCCGATTTGTTCGGTTTAGCTGTTACAAGGAAATAGTGTACGTCATCACCCAGATTGTAACTGATCTGCATGGTGGTAAAGGGAATAAAAATGGACTTATCCTTTTCACCTCCGATATTTATATTCTTATTCTTTGGTTCAAAGATGCCCACCACCTGGTAGTAGACACCATTTATCCGGATATATTCACCGATAATGGCCTCATCGTTCTTAAACAGCTCATCCCGTACCCTGTTTCCAATTACTGCAACCTTTCTTTTGTTCTGAAGATCAATTTCATTAATGAAACGGCCCTTCAGCATACGGACAGGATCAATTTTATTTATCGCGGGATAATCTCCGGTAATATTATATGCCCCGGTCTTGATCCATGAACAACATTATTTGCCACCATTCCCTCCCCAGGGCTGCAATCGGGGTGCCAGCTGGTCTATCTCGGGAATATTCGCTTAACAGGGCTTCCATATCGGATGTATGGAATAACCATGTCTTCCCCTGCGGGAATCCCTTATAAGGAATTGTGGTCTGCCGCGTAAACATTATGGCACTATTTGTAGCAAAATCACCCAATCCCGTCATATGCGGCATTACGAAGACCATTACCCGAACCCAGCATGATGATGAGCATGAAAATTCCCCAAAACACTCCGAACGCGGTAAAGAATGTCCGCAGCTTGTTGCTCCTGAGCGAACTATATATCTCCTGCCATTTATCTCTGTCGAACATGCTGACTTATTTGTATTATTCGTCGTGTAAAGCAATAACCGGCCTGTATCCTTGCAGCCTTGATAGCCGGGAACAAACCTGCCAGCATACCTGAAAAAACAAAACAAGAGTAGCCGAGACTGCAAAGGTAAAATCTACTTCCGGGTTCCTGAAAAAATCACTTGCGGGCATTACCTTATTCACAAGTTCGAGCAATCCTATTCCGCCGACAAGGCCAATATAACCGGCAAATGATGTAATTATTACCGATTCAAAAATAATCAGAAAAATCACTGACCAGGGTGTCGCCCCGATGGCTTTCCGTGATGCCGATTTCCTTGGTCCGTTCATTTACAACAATTATCATTATATTGCTTACCCCAACAACCCCTGCAATTATGGTAAAAAGACCGATTATTGTCACAAATATTTTAATCCCCATGAACATATTCTGGAATTGCTTAAACTCCTTGAGGGTATTATTAATATAAAGAGCAGATTTATCTTCGCTGTTGAAACGGTGAAGCTTGGCCAGTTTTGTCCGGAGTGTCTGCTCAAGGGCTACACTTTCCTCCACTGAAAGATTAGTTGTAATAGTCAGATTATGAATCTTGTTCCCTCCGTTAAATATCATTTGTGCGGTTGAAATGGGGAGATAAAGTCTTTGCTGGTCGCGCTCACTCCGGTCAGTAAAAACCCCGACAACCTTGAAAGGTACTCCATTCACCCTGATATATTCGCCCTAGGGGATTTTCTCCGTTTTTAAACAAAGCCTGCTTAACCGGAAGACCTATGATTACAACTTTCCTGTTCCTCTGGAGGTCAACCTGGTTCAGCATCCTTCCCTGGTCAATGGAGATTTTCTCAATCATTTGCATGTCGGGGTGCACGCAGATGAGGTCAAATGAGCCAAATTGCTTTTTATATGAGATTATCCGGTTTTGCCAGAAATAATACCTGGCCGATATTTCTTCGACACCCGGAATATTTTCCTTGACAAATTTATAATCCTCATTGGTGAAATTGATCTGCCTTCCGGGTTTCATCCCTTTAAATGCCATGGTCGTAGAACCGGGATACAACCATATGGTATTCGTGGCATCTGACTTAAACTGGTATTCTATGCCATTCTGAAGACCATTGCCTGACCCAAGCAATATTATAAGCATGAAAATCCCCCATGCAACACTGAATCCGGTAAGGAATGTACGAAGCTTATTTTTCCTGATGGTTGCAAAAATCTCCTGCCACTTATCCAGATCAAACATAGACTTTTTATTGAAGGGCTAATTCTGGTTCATCTTTTCTACAATGATATTTTCCCCGATTACACCATCCTTGATACGGATAATCCTGTCTGTAAGAGTGGAAATGTCGTGCTCGTGGGTAACAATGATCACTGTAATTCCGGTAAGATTCACCTCACGGAGCAATTGCATCACTTCAAGGGATGTCTGGGAATCCAGCGCACCGGTAGGTTCGTCAGCGAGAATGACTTTGGGTTGCGCTATCAATGCACGGGCAATGGCCACACGCTGTTTCTGTCCACCTGAAATTCGCTTGGAAGATGATGAGCCCAGTCACGCAGCCCAACCTTATCAAGATATTCCATCGCGGTTATATTCCTTTTCTTTCGGTTTATTCCCTGGTAATATAAGGGAAGGGCAACATTTTCGAGGGCATTCTTGAATGCAATCAGGTTAAAACTCTGGAATACAAATCCAAGGGTCCTGTTTCTGAGTTTTGCAGCCCGGGTTTCATTAAGATCCCTGATAAGCTTTCCGTCGAGGAAGAACTCTCCCTCATCATAGTTGTCGAGAATGCCGATAACATTAAGAAGAGTTGACTTGCCTGAACCTGATGAACCCATAATGGATATCATCTCCCCCTTGTCAATATTCATGTCCACCCCCTTTGAGCACATGCAGGCTGTTCTGACCGATATAATATGTCTTATGTATGTTGCTGAGCCGGATCATTGGATTGGGTTAAGATTTAAGCTGCATCAATAAGAATGCCAAAATGGCTATATTTAGTATCACCTTGTAAAATTTCTAAACGTTAAATTATTCAAAATTAATATATGCTCATGGGAATACCTAAAGAAAAGATCATTCTTCAAACGTGAATTTTCACGATTTAGGATTTTAGCTCTTTTCAGGCAATACTTTAACTTATCAATTCAATTCCGGTTAAGGGATTTTGGCAATTCATGAATTGCGGGCTGATCCGGCATCCCAACACTTTCGGAAAGGAATTGTCCTGATACTGAATTGCAATATTCTGAGACAGAATATGTTCAATCTTTATACAACAATAATCTGCAGCCCGTCAGACCTGACTTCATTACTAAGGGTTTAACTTCAACTATCAGGTTTGATGATAAATCCATTCAAAAAGCTTAAATTTGAAACTACCTTCGACAGGTTCATACGGATTTTTAAACTTTAAGTCTCATAATATGAAAAGGACAATATTAATCGTCGCAGTAATTGCCATTTTCGGTTCAGTTTCGGCTATACAGCCCAAAAGTGACTCAATACAGCAACTTCAGCGCAGGATTAAGAATCTCGAAAATCTTAATCAAAAATTGTCCAGGCAGGTTAATGAGGCTAATACCAGCATCAGGACGCTTGAGAGCAAAATCTCCTCAGCAGTTGACAGCGTGGATGTGCTCAAGCAGGAGCTGGCAATGACAAATACAAACTTTCATGCCGCCGCTACAAAACTGGAGATGCAGATAGGGCAATTAGGCAACAAGACAAGTGCCGAACTTTCTGCCCTGGACAGTAGGGTTACACATAATAATACAATGTACTGGATACTGGCAATCATTGCTGTCCTGCTCTATCCGGCCATCCTGCTGGTCTGGATGAGGAGCAGGCTTACACTTGTAAAAACCGAGCTTTCCGACCAGATAAAAACAAGTTCCGGGGAAATAAGGGGAGAGATAATTAAGCTTGACAATCAGGTATTCTGGACTCTCGACCTGCAGAAGGGTCTGGGTAAAACAGACATTGACGGATCGGATGTGGCTGACCATTCCCTTGCACTGAAAGTTGCCGATGAAATTATTCGTATTCAAAGGAACATAAATGGTATGGATCCTGAAACAAAGGGGCTGAAACAGCTTGAATTTGCAGTTGACCGGATAAGGGACAATTTCAAGGAAAACGGTTATGAGATGGTCGACCTGCTGAATAAGCCATACCACCCGGGAATGAAGCTCTCAGCGAAATTTAAGCAGGATGAGAACCTGAAGCCCGGGGAACAGATAATAACAAGAATTATCAAGCCGCAGATAAAATTCAATAATGATTTAATACAAGAGGCTGAAGTGGAGGTAAGTGTCAGGATGTTACCTTAATGGGGACATCCGGTACTGGTCCGAAGACGCTGAAATCTGACCGCAGCGGCTTCCTCTGTGCCAATCTGTGTTAAGTACCCCTGTTTCCAAATTCATATCGTCTATGTTCCTTAACTGTAGCTATGCAGTAAGCCTGAGAGTTTACAGAGGAGTGATGTTATATTCGTAACAGGGAATTATGCTGGTCGCAGAGATTATAAAATAAAAATGAAAGTTTCAAACATTAACGCTCTTGAAATGAAATTTTCGATCTGCGATTAACATTTCCCTCATTAGTATTGCAGAGCGAATTAATTACGAATCTCATGCTGAACCGGACGTATAGACACATCACCGGCACCAGGTGCTTCCGGCCAGGCCTGATAGCGGCGCCGGGTGGTTTTTATTCGGCTATTGAAAAGACATCAATAATTTTAAGCGAATTATCAAAGTTGCTGAAATAAGTCCTGCACAGAGGAATTCTAATGTCATTTACAGTCAGTACACCAGAGAACACAATGGTAATATTTATTTTTCCGGAATATTTGACTCCTCTCATCGAATAATCTGACGGATCAAGAAATACAACCAATGAATTTAATTGAGAGAAATATCCGCTATCAGACCTTGTGGTTCCATTTATAAAAGTCAGGGCCAAACATTTGCTGCCTTTGAAATTCAGACCTTCAACTTTTTTCTGAAGGACCATCCCTGATTTCTTCAGTTCCATCAATAGTCCAAAGTGACAATAGTGATGTTCCTTGATGAACTGCATGTCACTGTAGAGCGAGCTGTCCTTAGATACCTCTGCCTCTTTCCGGTTGCTCTTTCCCTCTGCCTGATGGTAATATTTGCTTTTGTCTATGGTCTCAGTAAATCTTATTTCATTGTTCTCCATGTAAACCCTGTGATAATAATTATTTTTGGTCTGAATTTCAATTATCTCATCACTGTGATTTCCATCTTCACGAACCGTTCTTAACATTATTTTACCATAATAATTATCCCACCGATGATAAAAATCACAATAACCGATAGCTTTAGCCAGTATCCCTTCAGCAGTATCTTCTGATCCCTCCTGTCTGAAAATAATTGAAGAGACCTTTAGAATGGCAAATACTGCAAGTACGATCAATGAGCCTGTAATTATCTGCCTGCGGCTGAATCTGAAAGTTCCTGAGGAACGCCCGGGTTTCACTGATTTTATAATGTCGGCCTGTCTGTCTGCACGATCCGGTTTTTCCTTTTCCGGCTCAATACCATTTAATTGGAGGGACGAAATTATATCCTTCACGGTATTCGCGACCTTGTTTATCTGATCCAGATATATGGTCTTGTTCAGGTTTTCATGCGGTTTGTCCTCGGTAGACCTTAACGGACGGTTGACCCCTGGTGATTTGTAAATAAAATCAATTCCCCTGAGGACACCGCCCAGTGCTGTTTCACAAAGTTCAATATCTTTCTTATCAAGTTCATGAATTATAACAGGTAAGACCCTGGTCCCGAAATTTCCCCTTGACAATTTGACTTTCAGCCCTTTATCTTCATTTGAGGCCTGGTCTATAAACGCCTTGAATTCATGCTCCCATGCAAATGAGCCGGGATCACAATAAGTCCTGGAAATTATGGGGATGAAGACCAGACATTTCAGTTTATCCTTTAGGGAAGAATGAACGTCATGTGTTTCCAGTAGTCCTTCCTGAGGATCAATATCGAAATATACGCTTATATCCTCCTTAATAGCAGCTTCCAGTTCCCCTTTCAGGTTATGGACAAAATCTGTGACCCAGCCATCATGTTTATTATCTTTCTGGCGGTAGCTGATGAAGATATCGTATTCATAACCGGGAATTAAACTGGCCATTGGGAAATTTGGATTATAATGAAGGTTTAAGGCAATAACGCTCTGTAAATGATTTTGTTCGACTTGCCTTCAATATAATCTTACAACAAATTGTCCTGATTTTTACATACAGCCAGTAACAGATTCTGAAGTATCAAAGGATCCCGCTAACCTTTGCCCTGAATCTCCTTTGGAATTGCATTCTTATTTACCATGACCGAAATTGTTTTCAGACCAAAGTAATCCTTTGACATATAGAGGTACCCTCCACAATCCGCATAGTCACTTGAATTTTTTACAATGTAGAATTCTTTTCCCTTATTGTTCCGGGCAATCCCGATAATATGCATATTATGCTGATCTATAGTTGTGTAGTTATCAAATGCATTTTGCCTGATCTGTTGTGTTACCGTGATGGCATGGAATCATCCAGTTCGGCGAAATCCGTTTCTGTAGCCATCCCTGATATCACCGTCCCAGCATACCGAATAATTATTCGAAAGTGCATAATCTACCAACTTGCCAAAATCATCCAAGGGGAAGGTTAAGATAGCTAGCCGTTATTCCAGTTTGATTCTATCTCCAGAATGAATCTTTGTATAAAAGGGATGATGGGTGAAGGAGGTAATTTCCACATAATCATCAGGATTGATGCCGATCATCTCGTCAGCAAATGATTCTGGTGTATACTGTTTCTTATTGTAGATGAATGTAGGTGGGGGCAGTCACCGAGGGTTCCTGATAGAATTCCGGCAATATTTTCCCTGTAGCCTTCCGCCGTCATCTTCCCCCGGCCGGAACTGACATAATATTTGACCCTATTAAGCAGCTGATAATCCATTTTCCATGATTAAATTCAGAACCGGATTCTTTTCTCCCGGAATAAACTGCTTCAGGCACTGCACCGAAATTCCTGTATGCATGCATAGCACTGAATGTAAGATCTCCCGGACCGAAATAACTTTTACCCTTCATCCTTATATATTTCTCGGCTTTGTCAATATATGTAGGAGTAACAAAATACATTGGTGAGATCACGACCGGCTTTTTTCCCAAGCCGGATAGCTTCTGTTTCAATAAAAGATGTCGTTGCAAAACACCAGCACAGACCAGTCTGCTGCTGATCTTTTATCGGAGTGCTTTCAATAAGCCTGATTATATCATATCCTTCCAGCTTCGGATTTAAATTGGTTTTCCTGGGTTTGGGGATATAGACCTAGGTTGTTGTTCTCAGCCTTAGAGGAAAGGAACCTCCGCTTTGCATCCATTTACCCTCGATCACAGAATCCCCGGGCAGCAGTAATCCTTTATAATAGCTTTCAGGTCCGACTGTGGAAGAATGATCTGTAATCACACTGTCCTGAAATATCCTGACTGAATCGATATATATATCCTTTACGGACTGGGCAGGAATATCAAGGCTCCCTTCTATTGAATTGTCCTTTAAATCAAATTTCATTACGACAAATATCAATGAACTATCAGGCAGTACAATATTACCAGCCCATGATCCCTTTAACCTTTCGGGATGAGTATTCTGACCATTAAGTGTCAGAACAGTGAGAAAAAGTAGTAAGGCGAGAGATGTATTTATTCTCATAGCAGTAAGGATTAAATAATATTAAAATAAGGTTATGAATAAGAGACTTGAAAATTGATGAAATGATGCATTATTTTGTATGCATCAGGCTGAATTTTGAAGAAATAGTACTGGGCGGACTCTTACCTATTCATTCCGCCATGATATATATCCGGGATACATCAGAACCATATCCTGTTCCGGATGTTCCATGCTGTAATTGACGAGGCGTTCAAGGTCGGCGGGCTTTCCACTCGCCAGTGCCTCTGTATAAAGCAGGGAATATTCGATATATGACCTGAGCCGCATAAGCCGGGTAATAACATCTTTCCCGGAAGTTGTAGAGGTGATGCTATCCAGTTTCAACAAAATTTTAGCAGATGCAAGCTTTACTCCGGGCAGGCGGTCTCTGGCAGACAAAACCTGATCACGGTAAGGCTCCGGCTGCAGTTCAGTAAATATAAGGTTAAAAACCTGTTCGACATCCGATGACTTCTCTCCGTAATAATCACGACAGTATTTAGTGATTTCCGGTTTTATATCCAGATCCGGCTCCCAGCATGCCCTGGCAAAGAACCAGTTGTTGAATGACCCCCTCCACCAGTTCTGTATAGGCAGGAACAATGAAATAACACCCCGGTATCCCATTGCACTGGCATTACGGGCGACCTGCGCAGAATACCCTGGTCTAAGCCAAACATTTGCCCTTGTCCTGTAATTATCACCCATGTAATATTCGAACTGGTAAACCCCTGCTGCGGGATTTACCCTTTCAATCCATTTCCGGGCCAGCGTGTCTGACTCCCCGGCATCCGCGCACCAGAGGATTGAGATGTTATCAGGGATCATCCTTTTGTCAGGTGGCTGCCAGGTCTGCACCTTGTAGGCCAGATGCTCGACAATCATATCGGGACGGACAGCCCTTACTTTTTCTGCTACATGGAGGACGGCTTTAAATACTGTCTGAGGATCCCTGCAATTCTCACATTCACAGTATTCTCCTCCATCCAAAGGCCAGGTACCGATAACATGAAATTCCGGGTGCTTTGAAGCATAATCGGCAATTGCCGTTGCATAATAGTCAACAGCTTCCTTATTCGAGTAGCACATCTGACCGGAGTAGGGGGGAGGACCTGGCTTTCGTACCCCGTTTACCATCGCAGCCCAGTCTGGATGCTCCTTAAATAATGATCTCGGAAAGAAGAACGGGGCACAATGCTCGCTCATCTCAATTACAAACCCCCGTTCCTGTAATTCTGGCAGTAGCTGCTGTTGTACTTCCTTCCATATAATGCCATGGGCAGGACCGTCACAATCGCTTGGGCGGTCTTCCGATACCAGGATGTAATTCATCCTGTTCTTGGCCATCCAGTCGATGAACTTTCTTCCTGCGCCGATGCTGCTGCTGTCCAATCCGTATGGAGTCAGACCACGGTGTTCCAGTATAGGATTATAAACAGCCGTATCAGCTGCGAAAATTATGTTCCTTTTTTCAGGAACTGCTTCTTCCTCCTCTCCGGGATAGAAAAATGAGCATCCGGCTTGCTCAAGAAGGGTATAGACAGCATAAAGGAGGCCGCGGGATTCAACAGAAATAAGCCTGATGCCATCAGAGGCGATCCTGATCTCATAGCCGTCCCATTTAAGCTTTTCATCAGTCTGAGGTATCAGGTGAATGGCAGGACCATGAATTTTTCTGACGCCGGACTCAACAACAGGCAACTCCTGACCCGTTATTTTCTTCAGGTACGACTGAAGTTCAGTTGCAGCAAACCGGACCACCCTGTCAGAATTCGCGGGTATTACAATTGTGTGCACATTCCCGGACTCCCCTATTGAAAGAGTTCCGTCGCTCTCTGGGCCGGAGCAGGACTGGAGGATCACATTTCCAGACATGGAAACAATGAGAATAATTACAAACCGGAATTGCAGGTTCCGTAAACCTAAAAACTGTCGGTACATAAGCTCAATTTTTAATACCTTGTGCTTCAGGACTTATCAGGGAATAATAAAACTTTATCATTCCTTCACAAAAACCATCTTTTCATTTCCCTTTTTAATAATTTCCTTGAAATAGTATTTGAGGTTCAAATAATCAGCTGCATTGTAGAGGGTCTTTTTGAAGGCATAAGAGAAACAGACTGAGATACTTTTCTCTTCCCTTTTGATATTGTAGCTCATCTCAAACATTTCATTCAGGATCTTTTCATCTTCTGGCAGAAACTCAATTTTGTAACCATCAGGTATCATGATAGTTGAGGTAAAATTCCTTTTCACCGGGTATGTCATATCTATAGGATAGGAACGGCTGTTCTGTTTCAGCGGATTATCTGCCATGACCTCATTAAGAAATGGCGAAAGGTAAATTTTCCCATTCAGCTCCTCCTTTCCAAAGCTCCTTATAAAGTTAAAAATATATGGTTTTTCTTTAGTATATTGATTTAAGATGGAAACTGAAGACTCGTCCACTTTATAAATTTCATCAGTCCCCCTGTCAGCTATTTTCTTTTTATCATCGCCATAAGTTTGTCGGTGCCTCAATGCGTCGTATCTGGATGATGTTATGATTGTCCTTGCCACTGATCCGGTGTCAGCCAGATCAATTCTGGTGATCATTTCTATTTCTGAAGGAACATTATTCTGAATGCTTACCCATTCAACCGGCCCTTCCTTGATCAGCAGCCCTTTCTCATTCAGGCATCTGGCCGGAACCATGTCGTTTGGGCATAACGTTTCAGTTGCGTCCGTAAGTATATGTTTGCCATCAATTAAGGCATCGATTATAACATAATTGAATGATTTCATCAGGGGATACTCAGGTTTTAGCTTTCCATGGTCCCGTGTACTTATTATAACTGGCCAGGCTTCAATCCCTGATGCATTCAGAAGCCCCAGGGCCAGAAGATTCAGGTCAGCTGAATTACCAAACTTATCTTTTAAAAGCTCATTTGCTGATTTGGATGAATACTTGCTGTTAACCTGGTTCCAGTTAAAATTTGCCTTTACATAATTTAATACAATGTCAAACTTCTTTATCTGTGATCTATTCGCAACACTGTCAGGATCAAGAACTTTATCTGCCAGCTTTTCACATCTTTTGGCAAACTTAGCCAAATTGTCATCCTTGAGAAGATCTTTAACCAATTCAGGCCAGGTTGAAATAACGTTTGTAGTGGTCCCGTCAGGGTGGTTGATCTTGACAAGTTGAAATTCGACCTTAATTATGAAATCATTAATTGATGTAATATACTCCTCATCATTGAAAGCCGGTAAATTCCTCATTGTAAATTTATGCACGAGATCATTGTATTCAATCCCTGCAAATGTATGGGGAAGGTTCTGGTCTTTGTATGAAACATTGTTGTCAAATTTATTTTTGCCCTGCAAAAGCAATGTATACTCGTAGAAAGGGATCATTTTTACCTCGTATTCACTGAAAATAGTGGGTATTCTGCACTGAAACTCCCAATCCCTGAGGTTGAATACATACTCTGAATTGATCCTGTAATGGTATTCAATAATTGATCCCGGCTTAACATCAGGCATTGCAAACTTTTTTACATTCCACGATTCCGTCAGTTTCTCCTCATGAACAGTTGAAGGATTGAGGGCAGTCCGCATAAAGCTGTCACCTGACGGATTATAGGTATATGCTTCAAGATCAAATACTTTCTCAAATATCCCCCCTTCCTGGTAATATGGGATCTCAATCTCGGCATATTTTATGCCTGCCTCCGAGAATATTTTAATTCTTGTTGTTCTTTCATAAATTATATTGAAACCATGCTCTTCGCGTTCAAAATAAGATCTGCCAAGATCGAAAAGAACAACTGCTGCGGCTGATCTGTCCGGCGTGTATGAAGTCATGCCGGATTCTTCTTTCCCTATCTTGCCAAATTCCCTGGAGAGTTCCTGTCCGTAAATCGTAAACTGAAAAGTCAGGAACAACGATATTAAAAAGCTGAGGTATTTCATTGAATATTCAGTTTTTATTGGCCACTATTTTATTGTTTTTTTCTATGCCTGTTACGCTGTTTATGAATCCGTAAAAGTCCCTGTACCTTTCTAATGGATACTCACCTGAATAAAGAGTGAAGCTTTTTATTATTTCCAATTTATTCCCTTTCTGTGATGAGGCAATTGAGTACCGGCCAAATTCACCCGAGATTGCCTGGTTAGTAAGATCACTGGTTAAGGTATAGCCTAATGGAATTTCAAATTCCAGCGTGTCGCACCTTGAAACCGGGTAATCTATCTGGACCGGCAATTTCCTGATCCCGGGATCTTCGAACCGCGGAACTAGAAAAGATATGACATTGATTAGCAGATCTCTGCCATAATGCTTATAGATCTTATCAGAAGTAGCTTTGAATGATACTGAAATTTCAGCTGAATCGCGATCATTGCCCGTCAGATTTAAATCAGTCAGCTCAAATCCGTTTTCAACAAGATTATTTCTGAAATACTGCGATTTCCTTGATTCGCTCAGGGAATGCATTAGATAATATAATTCTTCATACTTTTCCCCCCTGTATGAATTGGTAAACATTGCAACGGCCTGGTCCTGATTGGATTGACGAATGCTGACTCTGCGCGTTTCTCTGACATCCCCGGGTGACAGGTCCGGGGTTTTTGAAAAATAGCTTCTGTTGTCATTTATAATAAGCACCTCCCTCCCCTGAATAAAGGTTCCTGAATAGCCGAAAGCATTGTCACTTGTACAATCAGCCCAGATGGTATCATTCCCTGTTGGTATACAAAGTATGATATGATTGAATTGCTGTGAAGGGAAGCTCTTGTTTATCCGTGCACTGGGATTTCCGGCATTGACAAGTGTATAATATGAAGGAAGACCTGCAACATCCAGAACTGCCTTAAAGTAATTTGACAGGGCTTTGCAGTCGCCATATTTGTTTTCGGCAACATAAGAAGCAGGATAAGGCTTTAATCCTCCTGTTTCAATAGTTACATTTATATACCTTGTATTATCCTGCAGGTAATTATAAAGTACCTTGACTTTTTGTCGTGTATCTGATATACCCTCGGTAAGTTTACGAATGTTGGTCTTTTCGTTTGCCGGCAAATCAGAAAGACCCTTGAGGAGGTCATCGATCCATTTGCCAAATGTCAGCCATGATTCGAATGAACCTGCTATCGAGTAATTGAACCTGTCAGGGACAATTATCACTTTTGGCATGAAACCAGTTAATGAGGGAGAAAATAATTCAGGTTCGTAATGGTCTTTAAATGAAGCACTCCACGTGTATTTAATTTGTGAATCGGTTGTATCTGAGCTAAAAGTATCAGTTAACTGACTTATGAAATGCACTTTATAATCTCTGGGAACTTCAACATTCAGTACCGCATTAAGCGTAGGAACTTTAGCAGAAATTACCGGCACCCAGTATCCGATATGAAGAAATTCTTCCTGCTGAAGCTGATATGAGTAAGAGATTATGTACGGATAAGAATTATGCTTTAATGTAAATTCCTTTATAAAATTATCTTCATAAAGTGACATGTCAGAAACGGCATTTATGTCTGTTATATCACTCTTTGCCAGCTTTTTAATTATTTTTCCGCTGGCGTCTTTAATACATGCTTCAAGCTTTGATATCTTTATCAATCCTGAATAAGGAAGAGATACTTTTGTGAATGCCTCACCAGCCCTGTTCAGGATCTTGATTTCATATGCAATGTTTGTGAAGAGCCTGCCATTTCTGTATAAAATATCAGTTTTCTGAAATGTTAGTTCGGCATTGTTATCCTGCGGAAATGCCCCCGAAAATAAAAACATACATATTAGTGTGAAAATTATTCTTGTCATGTTAATCGGGTAAAAGTTTTTTAAAATAATTTCTATTCATCTGTGAATATTGGGTTACCTGACAAGTTCAATTAGTAATAAATGACCGACTGAAGAATTGGATTGCATTCAAATATAACATCTAAATCACTTACTTCAAAGGAGGAAATTCTAACATACTATATTTGGTAAGCTCCTGCTCTATTCTCCGTACACTGATTATACTATTCAGGTCAAAGTCCATAGCTTCATGGCTGACAATGTGTTTTGCACCTTATTTATAACCATCCGGTATTGCATAGGGTAGAAAACCGGGTTCAAGAGTCGGAAATTTCACAGGGCTTGTCAGTAAATTATATCTGCCCGAATAGCTTGATGATGTATTATTAACGATTAAATGCAATAAAAAATGAATAGCAATCTCTCGTTTGATTTTTTCGTAAACAAGGAAAGCAGGACAATCAGTGTAAAGAGGGAATTCAAAGCTGAACTCTCTCATGTATGGGACGCCTGTACAAAAAGCGAGATCCTTGACAAATGGTGGGCTCCAAGACCCTGGAAAGCAGGGACAAAAATGATGGATTCAGAGAGGGCGGACACTGGCTCTATGCCATGGTTGGTCCGGAAGGTGAGGAGCATTGGGCCAGGGCTGATTACAGGAATATTGTATTCCTCAGAAAGTTCACAGGCTTTAATGCCCCGCTAATTGTCAATTGGATTAATAGCATCGCTGTACTGCGGTTCCATTTTACTCAATCGTGGAATTTGTCACCACACAACGGGTATCGTCATGCATCGAGATGCCCGGATAGACAGAGTACCATGAGCCGCCAATATTGTTGTGCATCACGGAGTTGTCGATACGGATATCTCCGGAATGGTCATTCGTGACGAAAAAGATCGCCGACCCGTAGGAATTTACTTTGTTATTCTCTATTAGTGTGCCGAGGATTGTAAGAGTCATTGTATTTCCGTCATTGTATATGGCCCCGCCGCTGCCTCCTCCCGGGGTGCCGGTCCGGGAAGGATTCCCTCCGTTGCCAGTGGCACGGTTATAGGAGAAGAGACTGTTTATTATTGTCCATGAGACTCCTATGCTGCTTATACCTCCGCCGTTCGATCCGAAATTGCCATAGCCCGGAGCTCCTCCGAAGGTGCAGTTCACAATATATACCGGCAGATTATTGTACTGGCTGAATACCCTTATGGCAGCTCCGCCTGTATCGGGTCCCAGACTGTCACATGTATTGTTGAAAAACCGGCAGTTGACCGCCCTGAAGCGGCCTCCCCTGACCCAGACAGCACCTCCTCCGTCATATTCATCTTCTGCTCTCGAATTACCGTCGGCAAATGTAATGTTCTGAACAGTCAGCCTCGGATGGTCCTGATTCTGGCAGTGAGAAGTTGTCCAGTGCTGATCCTCATCACATGTATTCATGTAGAGTATCCTGGTCCTTCCTCCGCCGCTGAGGGTCACCAAACCACCTCCGTCTATAACAATATCAGGGCTGGTATCATTGAATACCTTTGCTGGCCTGTCAAGAGTAATAGTAACTGGTTCGGGACCGCAGTCAAATACTATCTTTCCGCCCAGCGCAACCGCATTTATGAAAGCCTCAGCAGTACAGCTTTCCGGAGTGCCGGTTCCGACAATGTGGTCAGGATCTGAAACATCTGCAGGTCCTGCTTCGGAAGGGACCGGGGAGTTGCCATCGGGATTCCCTGCAGGAGGCCCTTTTTCAGGATTGGCCAGCGGATTCTGAAATTGCGTGCCAATGGAGGGATCATCCCCCTCGCAAGCAATCAGGAAAGCTCCCATAATTATAAACAAGAACAAGCTTATTCTGCCCATATCCGATATTAGCTACCCGGTTAAGTCTATCAATCTTATCACATCCTAAAGGGTAAACTTGTTGTTGTGGACTATT
The DNA here is from genome assembly GCA_963756885.1 of uncultured Bacteroidales bacterium. Lineage (GTDB taxonomy): Bacteria > Bacteroidota > Bacteroidia > Bacteroidales > VadinHA17 > LD21. The sequence continues at coordinate 198,736 of CAVWPG010000011.1, read as the reverse complement.
ATTGTGTTGAGGCGGTGGCAGAAATTGAAATTATGGGAACTTTCCATTTACAGAAATGCAATCAGTGATCCCTGATGCGTAAAAGCAACTATTTTCCCATGCCGTTAGGATCCATCTGCTTCATTGCAATCATCGGATCAATGTCAGAATTCCAGATCTCAATTTTAACCTTCAGCGACCCGTCTTTCTGCTTCTCCCACACTGTAAGGTACTTGCCATGATCATCCATTGGCTTGTCCATGCCCGGCATGGAGGCGTTTATTTTGTATGTGCCGATTTCGTTGATCATGTTTCCGTACGGCATGACTTTCAGTGTCGTAAGCTCGAATGAGTTGTACTTCATCCCTTTTTTTGCCATATCCTCGTTGGCCATCCTGATTGCAGCTATCCCTTCATGCATGGGTTCATAGCTTGGCATCGATATGGCATCAGGGGCATACATTGACAACCCTTTTTCAATATTGCCTTCCATCATGGCTTTCGACATCTCCTGAGTCAGGGCCTGGATCTTTGCCTTATAATCTTCAGACTGGGAAAAGCCTCTGACTGCCACCGACATCAGGGCAATAATAAGGCTAGCTGAGAGCACATTTAATCTTTTCATAATCGTATTTTTTAAGGTTAATGAATAGAAGAAATTCCCATTTGTTAAACACATAGAAACAAACGTGCAACGGTTTTGGTTTAATAATTAATTGAAATAAGGAAATGGCAGGAACTTTCTGACAGCGAAAATGTTTATTCATTTTGAATTGAATATTATTTGAAACAACTACGGGCGCTTCAGTCCCGATTCAGGCGTCTCTGAGTTATGCGTATTTGAGAAATGAGTGTTGACGAATCGGGAGATCTCCGGGAAATTGATCGGATTTAAAGGATGAAAATAAGAATGTTACTTTTGAAAACACGATCAGGATTTGCAGGACTGCTGCGCTGTGTCATACTTGTTGTTTTATTCACTCATGCTGAGGATGGGGCTGCATATTCAGGTGATGTGATGGCTGAAGACCCGACAGGAATAAAAACCGGCCCGGCTTCAGGCATCCAAAGGAACAATTCAAAATCACCTGACATTTCAGAGAGCTATTACAGGGCCGACAGTCTTTTTTCATTTGCTTCCTCAAAAGGATATTTTCCTTCGATTCTGGATAATTTTGCCGAACAGGCAACAGCTCCGCTTAGATTCAGTGCGAAAGACTGGATTCTTACAGGTTCAGCTATAGGCGTGACCGGTATTTTAATTCATTATGACAGTGATATTGATGAATGGGCAAGAGTGCAGAAACAAAAGCATGGCTGGATAAACAGGTCATCCCCGATTATCACTAATTTTGGGGCAAATTACGGAGTATTTTCAGTAATATTCACCGGTCTTGCAAGCGCCGCATTGCAAAATGAAAAAGGGGTACAGACCAGCTTGCTTGCCTCTCAGGCATTTATCACCTCCGGTGTCTGGGTCAGGATGTTAAAACTGCTTACAGGTCGTGAGAGACCAATGGCTGATTATACATACAGCAAAATTGAAGGAGGAAAGTGGTATGGATCCCTGGCGATGTACGACCAGGATCACAGCCCCAGGAAAACTGCTTCATCCTTTGATTCCTTTCCGTCGGGTCATACAGCCTCAGCATTTGCTATAGCAACCGTATTCGCCTCGCAGTATAAGGATATAAAAATCGTACCTGTATTATCCTATTCAACAGCTACTCTTGTCGGTATTACAAGACTGACTGAACATGAGCACTGGGCATCCGATGTATTTGTAGGAGGACTCATTGGATATCTCTGTGGAAAAGAGGTAGTGGCTCATAATAATAAACTGCATCAGTTGCCGGTGGATAGCTTATCCCTGAAGGGCCGGGCAAAGCCCGAATTGAGTTTTATTCAGGAGGGAAATCAGATAGGCTTATCTGTAGAATGGTGAAAATCAGGGAACCAGGGAATTGATTGCAGCGCTGGCCCTGAAATCCTCCATATCATAAATATATATGGATCTTACAGCTTTATTGCTTCTGAAAATAGTAAGGGTGTCCAATGGAATAATGTTTTTGCAGTACGGCAGATATTCTTCCGGACCTTTGTAATTACGGGAATCGGTCAGGTAGAAAACCCTGTCAGTCTTATTTATTGTTCTCGTTTTATCTATCCAGAAATACTTGTGGATATTTTCAATGCTTCCTACAGCTATGAGCTTTATGTGGAGAGGATAGGCAATATAGTAGTCGAGATGGGCCGCAGTAAACCATTTGTTGGAGACAATTGCCAGACGGTTATGGTCATATTCAGAAATCCCTTCTTTTTTCAGGAAGTCCTTGAATTTCTCACGCGCCTGTGCCCATCCGAACATATCAAGGGTAAAATCATTCCTGCCCATGTATATTGAGTTGTCATCATTGTTCATTCTGATGAATCCTGTCTTTATCTGAATGGTTCCTGCTATGAGAATCAGAAAAAACATGGCAAGGGCACCCGATAGCAAAATGGCGGTCAGCCTTTTCATTTTATCATAGTTATCTGCCAGATATTCACTGCTCAGTATGATTAAACAAATAAAAGCCGGCCCGCTCCAGTGTGGAAGGGTGGTATGGAACAATGAAAGCATTGTGAATATGAGGATTAGCGGTAAGGCAAGGAAAAGGAGCAAAATATTCCTGTCTGGGATTTTCCTCCTTTTCAGGCTGAAAATCTTGTATAGTGTTATTGTGTAGGCTACGGATAAAAAGGGATTCTGATAGAAAAATTCTCCAAGATTGAATTGTAAAAAGGAATTATAATTTATAGGGCTGTGAAGAAGGCCTATCCTGTTTTCATGATAGGTGAAGCTTATAAAGTTATTTTTATAGTTCCAGTAAAGTACCGGTAATGACAATAAAACAGTGCAGGCCATGCTAAGATATAAAGAGGGCTTTTTAAACCAGATCCTGTTGATGAGTAGAATGTATAAGCCTGCTCCGAACCAAAGGAAAAGCGAATGATATTTGCTCAGAAAAGCAAGACCTGTGAACAACCCGAAGAGTATAATATTAAGCTGATCTCTTCTGGTCGGATTTTTTTCAGTCAGGGAAGGAAGAACATAATAGAGAGATAGAATTACGAAAAACATCTGAGGGGCGTCGGGCAAAATAAAAAGTCCGCTTATAAGGTTAAAATAGAATGAAGCAATGTACATTATAACTGCAATATAAGCTGCGAGAACTGAAGAGACCCTCCTGACAAGATAAAATAGAATAATGATATTTGCCGATGATAGGACAAGAGCCCCTGCCCTGATGAAAAGCTCACTATGGAGAGTAAGGTTGAGTGTAAAGTACTGTATAATGAATCCCACCATCGGAGGATGATCAAAGTGGCTCCAATCCGGGAACATTGCATATGTCCAGTAATATGCTTCGTCGTTACCCAGTTCAAGAATACCCGCCGCGATCGCCTTAATTATCAGGTTAATTACTATGACGGCAGGCAGAAACATTCTTTCTCCTGTTCCAGCCAGCCTGGCAGACAGGCTATTTGAATTCATATAAGGTTCCTGTTTATATGTTTCAAAGTTATGCTATTGTTTAGTCGTTTGGATTATGAAAGACTGAAATTTCTCTGATCACCAAAATGGGCAATTATAAAACCTCCTTAACAACCGGAAGGACGGAAAGTCATTTAACAGGTCCAAGTTATTGCATCTCCGGTCAGAAATAAAACTTGTTTTGAATATGGTTTTCAGTACTCTTTTGTGCAAATCTGAAACCGGAAGTGGGTTTGTTGCGTCAAAGGTTCACATAAAAAATCGGAGGATGAAAATAATTAAGACAGTATTGGCACTGATGGTTTTATGTACCACATTATCAGGATCATGGTCCAATGAAACCAAAAAGTTTGACAAAGTATTAACGGATGAACTTATCCGAAAATTTCAGGATAGTCTGGGAATCCCCGGAATAGCATTGGGTATTGCGATCGGTGATGAAATTATTTATACAGCCACATCCGGCTATGCAAATCTCGAAACGGGTACGGAACTGACACTGAATTCAATCTGGCACATCTGCTCAGTTTCAAAGCAGTTTTCAGCAGTTGCTTGTCTCAGGCTCGCTGAAGAGCACAGGCTGTCGCTCACCGACCGGATTTCAGAATATATCGACGGGCTTCCCGCCGGATATTCTGATATTACTATCCTTAACCTGTTATCCCATACCTCCGGAATAAAGGATTATCTGAATGATAAAGGGCTGTATGGCCTCCCATGGGAGAATGTCAGCAAAGAAATATTTTCAGATACCCTGAATTTCAAACCGGGAGATAAGTGGAGCTATTCGAATACAGGATTCTGGCTGATCGCACGTATTATTGAGAAAGTCACCGGGACAGACTATAACAGTTATATCGGACAAAACTTCTTCGATTTCCTGGAAATGTCTCATTCACAAAGGGTATCGGCCAAAAAGATCATCAGGCAAAGGGTGAACGGGTATACCAGTGAATCAGGCTTCGTTGAAAATCAGGTAAAAAGCGGCAGTGAATTTTATGGTCAGGGCGATGGTGATATTATGTCAACCCTGCCTGATCTTCTGAAGTGGAATATGGCCCTGACACATAATAAACTTATAAATGAGCAATCCCTTTCACTGCTCTGGACACCTTCAAAGCTTAATAACGGAGAAATATCCGAAACGATTCCCGGGTCCGGTGTCACCTACGGTTTAGGCTGGTTTATAAGGGAAGTTAACGGGGAAAAGATCGTCTGGACACCGGGAGCAGGCTTCGGATTTTCAATATCATCGATGTATATTCCTTCACATCGGATGACAATTATTGTTCTTTGCAACAAGGACCAGTTCCTGATGGCAGATGAAATAGGATTTTCAGTCGCAGGCACTATTTTAAAACAGTATGATAAGTGATGGGCCTTCAGGTAAGGGAATTTCCTTTCCTATATTATTGGCTGACGTGTCAATGTCAGTCCTTTTCACTGAACAGGATCAGTAATCCGAATGCCTTCGATTTGTCAAGTGAGACCTCATCCCTATTGAATTCACCTAAGAGCTTATTTGCAGACAACCACTTTTTTGCCTGTTCCAGGGATTTGACCCTGAAGACTATTGATTGTACCTCCATGATATCGCTTTTCACAAATCTTACTGTCTCATTTTCATTGATTTTCCACAGGCAATCATCTGACATTATAAAAGGCAGCATCAGTTCCTTCCATTTCGACAGGGCAGCATCACATGTATATCCAACCCTTATCTCTTTTATTCCTTCAATTCCCGGTCCTTTCTTGTTGTTTTCCAGTGTAATAAGCCCGAGAGAATCCTCATTCACCTTGTTTTGCAATTTGCCTGAAGATATGCTCAGGTATATATTCTGTTTTATTATTGAGGTATCAATGACCTGAATTGAGGCATCCTTTTCTATGCCGATGCCTCGTGAAACAAGGTCCTCTTCGAGAGCAGACAATGATCTGGCTGACTCGCAATTTATGCCAAAGAAAATAGCCCTGAAATTGTTCGTGGCATAGGAGAAATTAGAGAAGGGGCCGCATGGCTCAAGGAACATATTCCCGGTATATACTCCTGCATATTCGCGATCGAGCCATCTGACGGGATAATATTCCACGGCCAGTCCCAGCTTATCGGCAAGAAAATGGAAAAGGGAATCATGAACGAGGGTGTCCCTGACATGGATCGACAACACTGAAATTTTGGATATCAGGGGCGATAAATCTCCAGACGATCCTTCTTCTACATGCTTTGAAAGATCAGATCCGCTAAGCGCATAGATCTCCCCGCCGGCCTCCGTTACCGTATTTTTCGATATCCCCTGGCCGGAGAGCCGAGCAGCATAAAACGGCAGGAGGGAGATCAGGATCAATGAGAGTATAGTTGTCCTGGTTTTCATACAATGAAGTTACAACTATTTTCCGGAAGTGGAACTGAATCCAATTTTAACTTATCGTTCCTGCATCCCTGCACTACTGTTATTCATACTTTAAAATATCCACAGGGTTTTTATTTGCTGCCTTAAGAGTCTGCGACATTACGGTAAGGATTCCCGTAATAAAAACTATGAGTACGCCGGCAAGAATATTGCCTGCCCCGAACGTAACATGGAACGCCAGGAATTTCAGCCAGGCCGAATTCAGCAAAAATGCCAGGGGGGCCGCTATAGCTGCCGCAATGAGCAGCATTGTTAAAAATGTGCGACCAACCAGCAATGCAACACTTTTCGAATGTGAGCCAAAAACCTTCCGGACCCCAACCTCCTTCAGCCTGGTCTGGATACTGTAGGTTGCCATGCCGAACAGACCCAAGCTTGCAACAATTATAGCCAGTATCGATGCAAAACCTACTGTATACAGCACATCCCCGAACAATGCATAGAAATCCTTTATCTGGTATTCGAGGAATGAGCCATCGAGGTCGTGATAGGGATCAATTGATTTCCAGATAGCAGCAAATTTTGCCAGTGTAGCTGCCCTGTCACTCGTGTTTACCCTGAGTACAGCAATGCCATACTGTGAAGGATTCATTCTGAGGATAAGCGGCTTCAGAGGCATGAAGAGCGCTACATACTTGTAATTCTCCACCACGCCTATTATTCTTACCGGCAATGAATCATAGATAAGAATATTCTGGCCAACTGCATCAAGGGGAGTTTTAAAATTGAAATGTTCGGCTGCCAGTCTGTTGATTATAACAAGGCTGCTGTTTACCGAGGGATCCTTTGGGAAATCCTCGCCTGCTATAAGTTTAATTCCCATGGTGCTGAGATAATTGGGATCAACTGAAAAATATGCGGCATCAAATGATTCGTCTTCAGGCTTTGTTTTGATGCCCGTGCTCCAGTAATTACCGATTCCCGGTACGTGCGAACCCGCAGAAACCATTGCCACTTCGGGTACCTGGCTGAATTTTTCCCTTACCCTGGAGTAATCCTGACCGTTAAGCCGGATGTTGAATACAACATCTTTATCGAAGCCGACCTCACTTTTCAGCATGAAGTTCATCTGGCGGTAGAGAAGAATTATGGATATTATGAAGATAATGGAAAAAGTGTATTGCGATACAAGAAGTATCTTGCGGAATGTGATTCTTTTCAGCAGCCTGAACCCGGATGCTGCCTTTAATACCTTCACCGGATTAACTGACGAGACATATATTGCAGGAATTATTCCGGCAAACAGGCCGGTTATAACCGCAAAAATCAGATACAGCAGGTAGGTTGTAAGATTCTGATGCGGTTCTATCCTTAGAAGCGTCATAAATTTCATTCCTGAGAAGGCAGGAACCAGCAACTGAAGTATCAGCAGTGCAAATACGAGAGAGATCAGCGACAGGATGACGGCTTCCGAAAGAATCTGTGAGATGAGCTGACCCCTTGCTGCCCCAAAGGATTTCCGCACCCCATATTCCCTGGCCCTCATGAGTGAACGTGCCAGGGAAAGGCTTGTATAATTGAAAGCGGCTGAAAGCATGATTATTATGGCAAGCCCCGCAAAAAAGATCACAAATGGCTTTGGCAGGAACATTCCGTTCTCATTTGCAAGCATGGGCCCGGGCACGATCCTGGATACCGGGGTACTGTAGAATGCGAGGTTTACCCTGCTGTTTTCAGTGTATTTTTGTTTGCCGATTTTTGCAAGGGCAGTGTCAAGATCACTTTGCCTCGCTTTATCGTTGAGCATTACATAAACAAAGCTCGAGGTAAACAGATCCCAGTTGTCGGTGGTCATCTCAATCTTGTTCTGCTTTTCCAGAGCCAGGAGGGTTGACTCCGATACAAGAGCCTCAAACTGAATGTGCGATTTCTGCTTCGTCTTTTTAAATACGCCTGTCACTTTCAGACTGCCATAATTCTCGAAATTTATTGTCTTGCCTGTCGGATTTTCATCCCCGAAAAATTTCCTTGCAACATCTTCGGTCAAGACTATTGAGAATGGTTCTCCAAGAGGATCGGGAATAGCATCGTTTTTCAATTTGAAATCGAAAATATTGAAAAATGAAGGAGTTGCGAAGAGTCCGGATAGCTGTAATCTTTTCTCACCATAAACACCTTCGCCGTTGAAGCTGGTATTAAGCGATACAACATCTCTCACGAAGGGATAATTGTTCCTTAACTCACCTGAAATCGGCCAGGTCGTTGTGGCATATTTGTTGAAAGATATTTTGCTGAGATTATCCCTTGTCTGAACTCTGTAAATGAGGTTCAGGTTTTTATGGAACCTGTCGTATGAGAGTTGATCCTGAACTACCAGAATGATCAGCATGCATACGGCCATACTTATTGAAAGTCCCAGGATATTTATAATGGAGAAATTTTTATGCTTCAATAAGTTCCTTACTGACAGCAAAAAGTAATTCTTGATCATGGCGCTGAGGTTTTTGTTACAGTTATTAAGTCAGTTTTCATTTTAACTTTCTACTTTGACGAGATAAAACCTGAAAGGTTACAACTTTCAGGTACTGACGGAAGGAAATCCAAATGAGATCCATGGCCTTGCACTGCAGCTTAAGATGTTGATAAATACCCTGCCAGATCTGACCTGCTGGTGAAAACATTATTTTAATTGTATTTTAATAATTTAGGAAAGGCGCTATCTTAGATATAGATTTAATGATGGAAATTGTTCATTGTCTGATTTTTAAATTTTTTTATGTTTTGAACGGAAATTTCGGCGGGTTCATGATAGTGTGGATCTGAAATTTTAAGTTACTGAAAATTATTGTCGGCCATTAAACTGAATATTTAACCTTATGATCTAATTATAAACTATAAATGACCTGTTATGAGAATCATATTTTGTGTTTTATTTCTGATCATGTTTCCCCTGACATTCGGACAGATAGCTGAGCCTAAATTCGGGAAAATTGATCCTGCCGAACTGAGCATGGCAAGATATGAAAGTGATACAACTGCCGAGGCATTAATGCTTTTCGATTATGGCACCTCCAAATTCGTTCTTAGCCCTCAGGAAGAATTTCAGATTCAGTTTGAAAGACATTGCAGGATAAAGATATTCAAGAAATCAGCCTTCCGGCTTGCAGACTTTAAATTCAGCCTTTATGAGAACTCTTCAGGCAAGGAAAAGCTTTCAGGCCTGAAAGCTTTTACCTATAACCTTGTGGATGGTAAAGTGGTCAAAACAAAGCTGGATAACGACAATATTTTTGAAGAAGAATCAGACAACTATACAATTCAGAAATTCGCCTTCCCACAGGTAAAGGAGGGCTCCGTAATCGAATTATCGTATACGATTACATCAGATTTTCTCTATAATTTGCGTGGCTGGACATTTCAGTACTCCATACCTGCATTATGGAGCCAGTATATCTGTGAGATCCCCGAATATTTCATTTACAGGCAATCTGCCAGGGGATACCTGCCATTCGATATTTCAACCAATGAGAGGATAGGAACATCATTCACTTTCCTTTCGAGAGGAGAAATCCAGGCAGCAGGAGGATTGTCAGGCGGAGGGAGGACCCAAAGCGAGCGGATAGAGGTTAAGGCAAACAGCGACCGGCACGTATTTGCCGTCAGGAATGTACCTGCCTTCATATCGGAGCCCAATATCGACTGTGACGATAATTATATTCAGGCTATAGATTTTGAGCTGAGCAGCATAAAATTTCCGAATTCGCCTGCCAGGGATTATTCAAAGACATGGGAATCGGTGAACAATCAGATGAACGATGACGATGATTTTGGAAAACTGCTGAAAGCCGATGGGTTCATAAAGGATACTGTATCCATGCTCTGCAATAATCTGACAACCCCCCTCGAAAAAGCGGCAGCTATCTATTCAAATGTCCAGTCCAGGATGAAATGGAATGGAAAGTACAAGATCTGGGCACAGAAAGGATTGAAAAAGCCATATGCTGACCGTGCCGGCAGCTCATCCGAGATAAATCTGCTGCTTACGCTGATGCTCAGGAATGCTGGACTCGATGCCGATCCCGTAATGTTCAGCACACGTGATAATGGTATTGCAATGAGTATAATACCTACAATCTCAAAATTCAATTCGGTACTGGCGAGATTAACCGTGGACGGGAAAATTTATCTCCTGGATGCAGCAAGTGAGTTCTGTCCCTTTGGTTACCTGCCTGCCAACGATATCAATGGCCAGGGGAGGGTAGTGAACAATTTTACGGGAGATTGGGTCAGCCTTGATACCAGGCTGAAGTACACTGAATTTAAAAATTATGTATTGAATATTGACCCCGAAGGAAAGTTTACCGGGTGCATAAAAGGATCATACGACGGATATGGTGGCATAAGCTACAGGCAGTCCCTAAGTGAGCACAAAACAAGTGATGATTATATCAGGGTCATGCAGGAGAATACCAAGGGTCTCAGCGTGAGCGGATTTGCCATAACCGGTCAAAACAACATCAATAAGCCTCTGTCCGATTCCCTGATTGTGGAAATTACAGATCATGCCGATGTTATAGGCGACAAGATCCTTTTTCAGCCTCTGCTGTTCGAGACAATGGAGAAGAACCGTTATACACTTGAAGACCGCAAGTATCCTGTCAATTATAATTTCCCAATCTCGGAAACCTATATTTTCGAATACTCAATTCCTGAAGGTTATCAGGTTGAATCACTGCCAAAGCCTGCCGTGCTTAAACTCCCGGATAATTCAATAACAGTCTATTACGACATAAAAAATACCGGTGACAAGATCTCGGTTATTTACAGAAGGAACATAAACAAAATGCTTTTCCTGCCTGAAGAATACAAACAATTAAAAGAATTTTACAATCAGGTTGTTTTGAAACATGCCGAAAGCATTATCCTTAAAAAGACTGTCTGAAAGTTGAAATGCATACCTGCCATGTAAATATGATTGAGCTGACCCATATCCCGGACCTATGAAATTGAAAACGGACAAGATTGTCAGAAATCTATGGCTGCCGGTAATCCTGTGGTTGATATTCATTCCGGCCGGTGGCCAGGAATATTCTTCAATGTTTATCTCAGACAGCCTCAAAGAAAATGCACATGCAGTTATTCGCGAATATATAAGGGAATTTGAGCTGCAGAGTGAGGATAAGGGAATTGAAAGGATCCGGGAAGCTGTAACGGTGCTTGACAAGAATGGTGATAATGCTGCGATCCTGGTTATCGGATATGATAAAGACTCCAGGGTAAGTATTTATGAAGCTAACATTTATGACAAGTTTGGCAAAAAAGTAAAGAAAATAAAGCAATCCGAAATTTCGGACAGCCCGGCAAAAGCAGGAGCAACCCTTTTTTCAGATAACAGGGTGATGTCGTTCAGGCCTGACTTTGGTGATTATCCCTATACTGTTGAGTACGAGTACGAGGTCTCATTCTCAAATCTTATCAGCTATGGCAGCTGGTTCCCCTTGCGCGAGTATGATGTTTCACTCGAGCACGCCAGGTTTACTCTTTTCTATCCGCCTGGTATTCAGTACCTGAAAAAGGAAATCAATGTGTCAGAATCTCCGAAAATAATAAATCAGCACGACAAAACAGGAGTGGAATGGGAATGCAGCAACATCAGGGCAATAGAATATGAGCCTTTTAATACAGATCTCGACGAGAGAGTTCCACAGGTCTACCTTATGCCGCTCAGGCTAAGCTATGGAAGTTACAGGGGGACAGCCAGTAACTGGACTGAATATGGACGGTGGATCCAACAGTTGTATGAAGGCAGGGATAATATTTCTCAGGAGGAGAAGATAAGGGTTGCCGGGCTCCTCGAAAGTGCTAATGACACACTTGCAAAAATCAGGCTTTTGTACGAGTATATGCAGGAACATACACGTTATGTTGGAATCCAGCTAGGTATCGGCGGCCTTCAGCCATTTCCTGCAGCAACGGTGTACGAAACGGGGTACGGTGATTGTAAAGCGCTTTCCAATTATATGCATTCCCTTCTGAAGCAGATTGGAGTGGAATCCTATCCTGCCCTTGTTTCATCAGGAGAGTATATAAAGCCTGTATTCAAGGACTTTCCGAATTTCCTGCAGTTCGATCACGTTATCCTTTGCGTCCCTTTTGATAAAGATACAATATGGCTGGAATGCACCAGTCAGAACATCCCGTTCGGATTCCTGGGCACCTTTACCGATGATCGTGATGTACTCTTAATTACTCCGGAGGGAGGGAAACTCGCGCATACAAGGAAATACACAACGGAAGAAAACCTCAGGAGCTGTAAAGCCGAATTCAGGATAGATGCCAAAGGGGCGGCAAACTGCACCATAAGCACGCAGTACCTGGCCTTGCAGTATTTTGACATCTTCGGGCTATTCAGTTACAATCCCGATGAACAGAAAAAATGGATTTATTCAAATTTAACTCTCCCATCCCCGCAATTGTCTGAATACAAACTGAAAAATTGCAAAAGCAGTTTGCCTGCGGCGACGATCGACATAACACTTACATCAGGGAATTATTGTTCCTTCACGGGAAAATACATGGTGCTCCCCCTGAATATGATCAATGTACAGCCGGCTGTTAAAAAGGTAATAAAAGACAGGTGCTCCGATTTTTTAATTTCAAGATCATCAGTCGATTATGATACTCTAATTTACCATTTACCTGATGGCTACAAACTTGAATCACTGCCGGCGGGCAAGAATATAAAGTCGGCTTTTGGCGAGTATGCAACTACGGTGGATAATGCCGGAAATACAATTGTTTATACCAGAAGGTACAAGGTCAATGAGGGACGCTACAAAGCTGCGGAATACAGGAATTTCTGTGATTTCTGTCTTTCAGTTTCAAAGGCGGATGGCGAAAAGCTGATGTTCTCAAGATGAACCTGAACATATAACTCAAATAAAGAAGACAGCATAATTCATGGCACGGGGGATTGGCCATACAATTTCCATCCGACCTAAGTGCTTCCGCTACAAGATAATCCGACTGCCTTGGTGAAACAGCCTGATTGGCCCCACTTGTGTTCTCCGGTCATTGGATTAAAAATCATCTGTCTGGTTAACTCCTGCAATCCGGTTATTTTACGGGACCCAGATAACGGTCGCACCAGTTTAAAACCTCTTTTATCATCTCATTCTTTGGCACATAATGATCCGTCTCATATACAACCAGCCGCTTATCCCTGGCAGGAGTGCCAAGAAGGTTATAGAAAGGTAAAACTGCTTTATCATAAGGGAAATTGAAATCATACCTTCCATTTAACATAAGTGTTGGTATCTTTATTCTGGGAAGGTAATTTACCTGGTCAACCTCGGGGAGAGTTCCTGAAGTAAATCCTCCGACAATCAGGATATTCACTTTGAGACGATCCTCAACTGCAGGAATTATGCCACCCATAAGACCACCCCAGCTGAAGCCGTAGTAACCAAGCTTTGTCTTATCAATATCAGGCCTTGTTTCAAGATAATCGACTGACCTTTTGAAATCCTTGACCCATTTGATTACCCATTCCGTGAACTGATGACCGCTCCAGTCATTAGTAACGGGAATTCCAATCCTGTCAAAGGTGCCTGCGTAAACAGGACACATCACGGCATGGCCGCTTTTTACAAGATAATCTGTAAGCCAGTTTGTTTCGGTGCTCCTTACAAGGTCTTTTTCTTCGAAGGCACCAATTCCGGGGAAAAAAATCAGAGTCTGATAAGGAGGTTTAACATTTTCGGGCAGATAAAGGTAGGCGATAACCTTTTCATCTCCATAAACGGCATTAAATGAAATTTTTTCGATTGTCCAACCCTCGGTACTTTTATTTCTTGTTTCTACAACAGCTTTTAAATCAGTGTTGTCATAAAGAAACTGGTCCCTGTAAATATTGAAGATGTTATCAGGTACCGGAGCTTTTTCTGAGTAATCCTGCTCTTCATAAGAATTAATCTGCTGAAATGCACTTTCAGGCATTTTTCCCCTATCAATATATTTTACACAGCGGAATCCATTTCTGGGGGAGCGGTCAAAGGGGGGGAGCTGGCTCAGCTGCTTATACATATAATTGGCATCATCCCAGGCGCCACCCCTGATTATTCTGCCGACAGGGGTCTGATTCCAGCACCACTCCCTCACATTGCCTGCCATATCGTACGCACCAAACATTGTAACTCCCTTGTTCTTTCCAACCGGATCCGGACCCTTCCTGTTAAAATTGCTGAAGGGAATTATCCTGGAATCGGACCGGAAGAACCACTTTGCAGCATTGTCCCAGTCTGCCGCAGTCGGTATACATTTTCCCGCATATTCGGCATATGCAGCGGCTTCATACCAGCTGACGCCTGATACGGGATAATCAGCCTGACCCCCGGGATAATCTCCTGCTTCCCAGGTCGCAGGCCCCTGCCTTCCGGTATTATCCACAAACATTCCCATTGCTTTTTCCCTGCTTATGATCTTCCCGTCAACCCTGAATTCGTTTTTCCAGTAATCCGGGTTACTGTATCCCCCTTTTTCAATGAATTTTTTGAACTGCCTGTTGGTCACTTCATAGCGGTCGACGAAGAAGCCATTATCAGTTTCGACATAGACCATATCTGAAGGGATCTCACCGGACTTGAATAATTTTCTTTTAAGGGTATCTTTCGTTGTCGACAAAACAGCAAGTACATCCTCATATCCGGGTTTCACTATCTTTGTCAGATATGCCATGTCTGTAAGCCAGAAGGAAGATCCGGGTACCTTTGTACTGTCAATGGGCGTTTGCCCGAGTTTTTCCCATTCGCCTGTCGTATCGGAATACTCCCTTATAAAAACATCCGCACCAGGCGGATCTGTCAGGAAGGTTATTTTACTAGTGGCCAATGCCGACAGTTCCTTGAATTTAGGATCTTCAGAAATATATCTCCCTGCTTTTTTAATCAGGTTGAATGCTGCAGCTACATTCCCTTTGTTTATTGACTTTTCAATTTCCTGCAAGGCCACTTCTTTAGCCCATATTACTTTTGAATGCCGGTTGACAATAAAAATTATTGCAATAAACAGGGCGATCATTATAAGTGTTACAGTGATCAGTTTTTGCGATTTCCATGATACCGGAAATTTAACCCCTTTTACCGGCCTGCTGTCAATAGCTCCAGCTTCAGATTTCGATTCGCTTTTTTTAGTCAGAGGTATACCATTGGTTACCGGCTCCCTGAACTTCGTTTTTTCCAGTGTATCAGTATCTCCGGATTGTGGTTTTTTACGGGATTCTGCAGCCTTAAGACCGTCTATGATATCCCTGACTGCATGAGCGACCTTGTTTATCTGGTCACGGTAAAGGACCTGATTCGCATGTTTAATGACATCATCATCCCTGGCACGCAGCTGACGGTTCACACCGGTTTCTTTATAAACAAAGTCAATGGATCTGAGAACTCCTCCCAGTGTCGTTTCAAAGAGTTTGATATCATCAGCATCCAGGTCGTGGATCCTTACGGGCAGCACCCTGTTTGCCACATTACCCCCGGGCAATGTTACCTTCAATCCGAAATGATCAATTGATGCCAGTTCTATAAAAGTCTTAAACTCATATTCCCATGCATAGGATTTCGGATCACAGTAAGTGAGGGAGATAATCGGGATGCAGACAAGGCATTTCAGTTTCTGTTTCAGTGATGCGGCCACATCGTGTGACTCCAGAAGTCCGTCATGCGGATTAATGTCAAAATATACACTGATCTCCTCTTTAAAGGTTGCTTCGAGTTCCCTTTTAAGGTTTTCGACAAATTCTGTCACCCAGCCGTCATACTTGTTGTCTTTCTGGCGGTAACTGATGAATATGTCGTATTCGAAGCCGGGGATTATGCTGGCCATGCCTGAATAAAGATTTAGCGGGAATAATTTAAATCATTAACAGACTGTAAATGATTTTGTTCGATTGATAAAGAACAAAAATTTAATTGGGATATATCCTGAGTTATTTTGAAAAAACACATTTCCTTCAATCCATTTATATGATAGCAGATAGGAGAACATAACAACTGGCAGATTATAATTACCCTCGGCTTCAACTGTCGGGTTTTAATTATATTCTCTGTTATTTTTGGTGCAAGATCTGGATCATTATTATTTCACCGGACCCAGATACCTGTCACACCAATTCAATACTTCCTTGATCATTTCATTTTTTGGTACGAAGTGGTCGGTTTCATAAACGACATTTCGTTTATCTTTGGCCGGAGTTCCCAGAAGATTATAGAATGGCAAGACTGCTATTTCATAAGGAAAGTCATAATCGTACCTGCCATTTAGCATGAGTGTGGGTATTTTTATCCTCGAAACGTAATTGACCGGATCAACTTCGGGTAATAGTCCATAATAAAACCCGCCAACAATTAAAATATTCACTTTCAGACGATCTTCGACTGCCGGAATTATACCACCCATTATGCTTCCCCTGCTGAATCCGTAGTAACCTATCTTGTTCTTATCTATATCCGGTCTGGTTTCAAGGTAATCAATTGACCTTTTGAAATCCTTGACCCAGCGGATCACCCATTCTGTGTACTGATGTCCGCTCCAAATGACCGGATCCTGATCGTCATTCCTTTCAAATGCTCCGGCATATACAGGGCACATGACTGCTCGTCCACTTTTTATAAGATAATCTATTAACCACTTTGTCTCGGTGCTTTTGAGCAATTCCTTTTCAGAAAATGCACCTGAGCCGGGGAAAAAAACAAGAGTCTGAAAAGGAGGAGAAGCTTTCGAGGGTAAAAAAAGATATGCAATCACCCGTTCTTTTCCATAGGCAGCATTAAAAGAAACTTTTTCAGTCGTCCAGCCATCCAGGCTCATTCCCATTTTTTCTACAACGGATTTTAAGTCTGTGCTGTCGTAAAGGAATTGATTTTTGTATATGGTGAAAGTATTTTCAGATGCAGGTATCTTCTTGGTATAGTCTTTTCCTACATCATAAGTTACGGGTTTAAAGGAACTTGCAGGGATTTTTTCTTTATCGATATATTTAACACAGCGGAATCCGTTATTTGGAGAACGGTCAAAAGGAGGGAGCTGACTCAGGTCAGTATACATATAAGTGGCATCATTCCATGAACCACCTCGTATTATACGGCCTACCGGCGTTTCATTCCAGCACCACTCCCTTACGTTTCCTGCCATATCATATACACCAAACATTGTTACTCCCCTGTTCTTTCCAACAGGTTCAGGACCTTTTAGCTTGAAATTGCTTAAAGGTATTATTTTGGAATCTGATCTGAAAAACCATTTGGCCGCGCTCCCCCAGATGTCAGATGTCGGCAGGCTTTTACCTGCATATTCTGCATATGCAGCTGCTTCATACCAGCTAATGCCTGATACAGGATAATTATCCTGATTATCCGGGTAATATCCTGCCTCCCAGGTAGAAGGGCCGGGTCTGCCGGTTTTATCAACAAAGAATGCCATAGCCTTATCCCTGCTAATAATCTTCCCTTCCTTTTTAAATTCAATTTTCCAGTAATCAGGGTTACTGTATCCCCCTTTATCAACAAATTCCTTGAATTGTTTATTTGTCACTTCACAGCGGTCGATAAAGAAGCCGTTATTGCCTTCCACATAGACCATCCCCTGTGGTATCGCTCCTTGTTTGAATAGTTTTCTGTACAAAGTATCCTTCGTAGTCGTAGCCACAGCAAGAATATCTTCATAGCCTGTTTTCTCTATCTTTATCAAGTAAGCCATATCAGTAAGCCAAAAAGAAGATCCCGCTACCTTTATGCTGTCAACAGGGGTCTTTCCAAGTTTTTTCCATACTCCGCTTGTATCAGAATATTCCCTTAAATACACATCTGCACCTGGCGGATCTGTAATAATTGTAAGCTTACTCGAAGCCAGCGAAGACAATTCCCTTAATTTGGGTTCATTTGAAATATATTTTTCTGCCTTTTGAAGCAGATCAAAGGCGGAAGCAACGTCGCCCTTATTTATCAACAGTTCACTTTCCGGTAATGCCATTTCTTTTGCCCATCTTACCTTTAAATGATGGTTAATCAGGATGATTATTGCAGAAAATAGTGCAATTATTATTATGGCTACGGGAACAACTATCCCTTTTTTTCTCGCCAGCAGAAATTTTCTCGCAATTTTCGGTACGCCTTTCTCAGAATTTGCTTCCTGCTTCAATTCACTTACGCCATGCTGAGTCTTTATTTCAATTATAGTCTTGCTTTTCTCTAAACTCACCCCGGCCCTAAATTCTTTGTCTCTTGCCAGCCCGCGAGCTTCAGCTGCCTTTAAACCTTCAATAATGTCCCTGACTGCGTGAGCGACCTTATTTATCTGATCGCGGTACAGGATCTGGTTTGGATGTTTGATAACATCATCATCCTTAGCGCGCAGCTGACGGTTCACTCCGGTTTCCGTATAAACAAAGTTAATGGATCTGAGATCTCCTCCCAGCGTCGATTCAAAGAGTTTGATGTCATCAGCATCCAGATCATGGATCCTTACGGGAAGAACCCGGTTAGCCACATTGCCTCCGGGCAGGGTTACCTTTAATCCAAAACGATCTTCTGAGGCTTGCCTGATATACGCCTTAAATTCATATTCCCAGGCATATGAATTTGGATCACAGTAGGTGAGGGAAACGATCGGGATACAAACAAGGCTTTTAAGTTTTTCCTTAAGTGAGGCCTCTACATCATGTGACTCCATAAGGCCGTCACGAGGGTTTATGTCAAAATATAGGCTTATCTCTTCCTTAAAGGTCGCTTCAAGTTCCCTCTTCAGATTTTCGACAAATTCTTTTACCCAGCCGTCATATTTATTGTCTTTCTGTCGGTAGCTGATGAATATGTCGTATTCGAAGCCGGGGATTATGCTGGCCATGCCGGAATTAAGATTTAGCAGGAATAATTTATTTCATCAACAGACTGTAAATAATTTTGTTCGATTGACCTGATCAGGTTGTTTCCTAATTGTTTATTCCCTTTTGGCAGAACAGGGAGATGCGAGGGTTTCCCGTGATCAGTCCTTAAAGAAGTATTCCTTTAACCAGAATTTATAAAGGGGATCAAGAAATAAGATCTCTTTACCATATATATCGACTATCTCCTTGTTAATTAGCATATTCTTTATTTTCACAACATTTGCTGACGTACCAAGCTGATATTCCTCGATAGTAACTTTGGAACTTAGATGGTCAATGTTGTCAGTCATGGCTTTTAGAAAATTAAGCTGGGTTCTGCTCAGCCCGTCAGTTAAACTCTGGAAAAGCATACTTAACTGTAAGACAAGGTCATGGAATGATTCCATAATAATGTCACCTGAACAAGAGGTTGTAGTCCTTAACCACGATTGCTGTGCAAGCTGCTGGACATAATAGGAGTGGCAATCTGTCAGCTCTGCAACTAGTGCAGCTTCTTGTTTAGTTATTGATTTACCGGTTTCAGAAAATCGCTTTAAAATGAATGTAACCCAATCCTGCTGAGAAATCTTATCAAGAAATATGATATCTCCGAATTTATAGAAAGGCATTGAGGGCGAAGTAAATACATTCATCATCATATGTCGCTTGCTGCCATATAAACAATAGGATACATCTTTATGTTTCTGCCAGTTTGATCTCATCTTTTTCTGGATATCCAGAGGATTTTCAAATGAAGAAATATTCTGGAACTCGTCTATGCAGATAACAAAGCGGAGGTTATTTTCGTGCGCGATTTTCTCTGCCAGATTAAGAATATCATCAGGTTCCCTTTTCACCTCTTTCAAGTCTAATCCGAGTTTAAATTCAGTGTCGGGACCAGGACTGAAAGTGATATTTGGTACAAACCTGCCCAGGAATCTGGATGCATTTTCAAGTAAGATCCTGGCTTTGTTAGCTGAACTGCGCAAGACCTTTGTGGCAAGTTGCTGATAAAATTGTTCCTCGCTTCTTACATTATTGAGATCAATAAAGCAGAACCTTATATTTTTGTTTTTCCTTGAAACTGAATCCGAAGCTTTTTCCACAAGCGAAGACTTGCCCCATCTTCTTGGGGATATCAGAATTGTATTGACAGAGGATGTAAAATTTGAAATAAGTCTTTCTGTTTCAGATTTTCGGTCAGTAAAATTCTTGTCCGAAGCTATTTTCCCAAAAACAAATGGCGTTTCCATGATGTTTTTGTGCAAATATAATAATTCAATTGTAACTAACCAAATGGTAAGTTACAATTTAGTAAGTTGCTTAATGGTTAGTTTAAATAATTGCCTTTTAGACCGATGCTGGCCTCGCATTCATTGCCACAGGGGGTGTATTTCATAAATCCAAAATAAATTAGCTCGTCTATGTGGCGGTTTTACCATTTACCGTCGGTTTTAACAATTACCGCTGGTTTTACCAATTACCGTCGGTTTCAACAATTACCGTCGGTTTTAACAATTACCGCTGGTTTCACCAATTACCGTTGGTTTCACCAATTACCGTCGGTTTTACCAATTACCGTTGGTTAACAATTACCGTCGGTTAACAATTACCGTTGGTTTTACCAATTACCGTCGGTTTCAACAATTACCGTCGGTTTCACCAATTACCGGCGGTTAAGAATTACCGTCGGTTTTACCGATTACCGTCGGTTTCAACAATTACCGTCGGTTTCACCAATTACCGTCGGTTTTACCAATTACCGTCGGTTTTAACAATTACCTCCGGTTTCAACAATTACCGTCGGCTTCAACAATTACCGTTGGTTAACAATTACCGTCGGTTAACAATTACCGTTGGTTTTACCAATTACCGTCGGTTTCAACAATTACCGTCGGTTTTAACCGACGGCTAACGAATTCCCCGAACCCAAAATGGACTTTAGTCCAAAAATCTCTCCATTTTGTGGTCCACACGCAGTGAATCCAGATTCTTAAATAAGACATATTTTTAGAATTTGCAGCGAATAACAACTTAAAGGTAAGAATTTCAGGAATAAAAATAAAATCTTCTTAAAGCAAGTTAGTCCTAAAGAATGATATTAAGAAGTGTTGGGCTAAAGCCCTATTTTCAGACAGATGCTCAGGCCATTGGCTGAAGCCAATGGCAAGTGATTATAATAAAAGCACAGGTAGCTATCATAAAAGCACCTATGATTATTATACAGGATTGAATGTTTATCATAAAAGCAAAGATGATTATCATACAAGAACAAATGATTATAATAAAATCACAAATGATTACTAATTACCAGGGATTGATTTTAAATAAGAGTTCAGGAAAACAGATTGATTATTCCGGTAATCGCTCTTTGGCCAGCATTTTCTTTCACTACAATGTCCGAGGCAGAGAGTATCTTTCCGAATCAATTAATTACCTCCGGTTTCAACAACTACCGTCGGCTTTAACAATTACCGTTGGTTAACAATTACCGTTGGTTTAACAATTACCGTTGGTTTCACCAATTACCGTCGGTTTCACCAATTACCGTCGGTTTCACCAATTACCGTCGGTTTTACCAATTACCGTCGGTTTCACCAATTACCGTTGGTTTCACCAATTACCGTCGGTTTCACCAATTACCGTCGGTTTCACCAATTACCGTCGGTTTCACCAATTACCGTCGGTTTTACCAATTACCGTCGGTTAACAATTACCGTTGGTTTTACCAATTACCGTCGGTTTCAACAATTACCGTCGGTTTTAACCGACGGCTAACGAATTCCCCGAACCCAAAATGGACTTTAGTCCAAAAATCTCTCCATTTTGTGGTCCACACGCAGTGAATCCAGATTCTTAAATAAGACATATTTTTAGAATTTGCAGCGAATAACAACTTAAAGGTAAGAATTTCAGGAATAAAAATAAAATCTTCTTAAAGCAAGTTAGTCCTAAAGAATGATATTAAGAAGTGTTGGGCTAAAGCCCTATTTTCAGACAGATGCTCAGGCCATTGGCTGAAGCCAATGGCAAGTGATTATAATAAAAGCACAGGTAGCTATCATAAAAGCACCTATGATTATTATACAGGATTGAATGTTTATCATAAAAGCAAAGATGATTATCATACAAGAACAAATGATTATAATAAAATCACAAATGATTACTAATTACCAGGGATTGATTTTAAATAAGAGTTCAGGAAAACAGATTGATTATTCCGGTAATCGCTCTTTGGCCAGCATTTTCTTTCACTACAATGTCCGAGGCAGAGAGTATCTTTCCGAATCAATTAATTACCTCCCGTTTCAACAACTCCCGTCGGCTTTAACAATTACCGTTGGTTAACAATTACCGTTGGTTAAGAATTACCGTCGGTTAAGAATTACCGTCGGTTAACAATTACCGTCGGTTTTAACAATTACCGTCGGTTTTAACAATTACCGTCGGTTTCAACAATTACCGTCGGTTTTACCAATTACCGCCGGTTTTAACAATTACCTCCGGTTTCAACAATTACCGTCGGTTTTAACAATTACCGTCGGTTAACAATTACCGTCGGTTAAGAATTACCGTCGGTTTTAACAATTACCGTCGGTTTTAACCGACGGCTAACGAATTCCCCGAACCCAAAATGGACTTTAGTCCAAAAATCTCTCCATTTTGTGGTCCACACGCAGTGAATCCAGATTCTTAAATAAGACATATTTTTAGAATTTGCAGCGAATAACAACTTAAAGGTAAGAATTTCAGGAATAAAAATAAAATCTTCTTAAAGCAAGTTAGTCCTAAAGAATGATATTAAGAAGTGTTGGGCTAAAGCCCTATTTTCAGACAGATGCTCAGGCCATTGGCTGAAGCCAATGGCAAGTGATTATAATAAAAGCACAGGTAGCTATCATAAAAGCACCTATGATTATTATACAGGATTGAATGTTTATCATAAAAGCAAAGATGATTATCATACAAGAACAAATGATTATAATAAAATCACAAATGATTACTAATTACCAGGGATTGATTTTAAATAAGAGTTCAGGAAAACAGATTGATTATTCCGGTAATCGCTCTTTGGCCAGCATTTTCTTTCACTACAATGTCCGAGGCAGAGAGTATCTTTCCGAATCAATTAATTACCTCCGGTTTCAACAACTCCCGTCGGCTTTAACAATTACCGTTGGTTAACAATTACCGTTGGTTAAGAATTACCGTCGGTTTTACCAATTACCGTCGGTTTTACCAATTACCGCCGGTTTCAACAATTACCGTCGGTTTACCAATTACCGTCGGTTTACAATTACCGTCGGTTTACAATTACCGTCGGTTTCACCAATTACCGTCGGTTTTACCAATTACCGTCGGTTTCAACAATTACCGTCGGTTTTAACAATTACCGTCGGTTTTAACCGACGGCTAACGAATTCCCCGAACCCAAAATGGACTTTAGTCCAAAAATCTCTCCATTTTGTGGTCCACACGCAGTGAATCCAGATTCTTAAATAAGACATATTTTTAGAATTTGCAGCGAATAACAACTTAAAGGTAAGAATTTCAGGAATAAAAATAAAATCTTCTTAAAGCAAGTTAGTCCTAAAGAATGATATTAAGAAGTGTTGGGCTAAAGCCCTATTTTCAGACAGATGCTCAGGCCATTGGCTGAAGCCAATGGCAAGTGATTATAATAAAAGCACAGGTAGCTATCATAAAAGCACCTATGATTATTATACAGGATTGAATGTTTATCATAAAAGCAAAGATGATTATCATACAAGAACAAATGATTATAATAAAATCACAAATGATTACTAATTACCAGGGATTGATTTTAAATAAGAGTTCAGGAAAACAGATTGATTATTCCGGTAATCGCTCTTTGGCCAGCATTTTCTTTCACTACAATGTCCGAGGCAGAGAGTATCTTTCCGAATCAATTAATTACCTCCCGTTTCAACAACTCCCGTCGGCTTTAACAATTACCGTTGGTTAACAATTACCGTTGGTTAACAATTACCGTCGGTTTTAACAATTACCGTCGGTTTTAACAATTACCGTCGGTTTCAACAATTACCGTCGGTTTTAACGTAAGCATTCGGCCAGGTACATGTTGATATGAAGTCAGACCCAACCTATATTTCCACATAGTTTCAGAAAAGTCTAATACTATTGGAGTTCTTTGAAGTTTTGTAGACAAAGAGGTCATTTTTCCAACATTTTCCAACAAATTCCAATATTGTTGGATTTTATTGGAGTCACTTGGAGATGTGTGTTGTTTTCCAGTTATGAGGGAGAAGCTCTGCAAGATCCCGGCTGTAGTCATTGTTATAAGCAGGGATCCTTGTTAAGTACGTCTGTTAACCATTCTCTTGGATTGACATCGCATGCTTTACAGCATCCGAGAAGTGAGTACATTATGGCTGCATTTTCAGCTGCATCATGATTACCACAGAACAAATAATTTTTCCGTCCCAATGCCAGAGGCCTGATTGCATTTTCTACCAGGTTATTATCAATTTGATACCGGCCATCGAGGTGATATCTTGACAGGCGCTGGAATAAAGAATAAGTATATGTCAATGCCTTATACATTCTGCCCTGGAGCAGGGCTTTGGGGTAATAATTTACGATCCATTTTTCAAAAGCACACATATATTGGATACGCCAGTCTCTCACGAAGTGCCGCCCGCTGATCATAATCCAGTTCCTGATCTGTAGCCATGGCTTCTACGTTGTATAGCATTCCGATTTGTTCAAGTGCATACCTTGCCCCGGATTCGTCTTCTTTCAGTGCATCGTTGAACTTCCTTCTTGCATGAGCCCAGCAACCCAGCAATAGAACACCTTTTTTATTCTCATATATTGAGTAGGCCTCATAACCATCCGTCTGTATGGCACCCTGATAATTATGGAGCAGTTCTATCACTACCTTCTGAGCTCTTGAGCCTTTATCGTAATGGAAAAACATCAGGTTATCCATTACCGATCTCACCACCCAGAGATAGGATTTAACTGCCCTGTGCTTTTCATCGTTGATCACCGGAACAGTACTTTCATCAACCTGTATATAATCCGTGGCCAGTACAATATCTCTTAGCCTGTAATACAGTGCCCTGAGTAAATCGCTGCTCCCTGTGAACCACCCATTAACAGTTGATGCAGGGATGGATACTCCTGCAAGCTTAAACATCGCGATTGAGCGGTGAAAAGGAAGATGATATACATATTTACCCATCAGCAGTTCTGCCAGTAAACTCGCTCCGGCATTACTGCGGGGAAGGGGTAACAGTGGAAGTGCTGCAATCTTCATATTCTTTTGCCCGCTTTCCTCATTTTCTTCCCGCAGTTGCTGCAAGTCTTTTCTCAGTGCGTATTTCGGACGAACGATACGGCGAACATAAAGTTCTCCCGGTTTATGCTCCAATACCTCGGTTACTTCTTCCCCGATGCGATCCAGTTTTCATCTATATCCTCAGGTTCAATCACTTCTTCTTCACGGCGAAGATCCTCCGGCAGGGGCAGACGAACAGGTTGTCTTTTTTCTTTTTCTGCCTTCCTGCGCTCGTATGATACGATCTCTTTTGCGGCTTCCTTTACCTGCTCTTCCTCCTGGGGAAGGACATCAAGACCGTCAAAATCAAGCCTGCGCTGAGAAGGATCCTGAGGTATGTATTTTTCGCTGCTTGCCTTCCAGAACTTGCGGCGGTACCAGGCAAGCTGATCAGTTAATTGCCTGATCTTATCTTCAAAGTTTATGACCTTATCTCCAAGATCTTTGATCTTATTATCCAGCTGGTTAACAGCACCACTTAATTGCTTGATCTTGTTATCTTTTTCCCTGATAATGGCATCGTAATGCTCCAGGGAGCCTCCACTGGATTGTCTTAGTTTGGATAGCTCCTGGTAAAGTTCATCCCGCTCCTGTAACAGGGTCTCAATTAAGGTGTCTTTATCGGTCGTTTTATCCACTGTAAATTGCTTGTCTTATCCGGGTTCGAAGATAACAAAACAAGCAGATAAAATCATATAAAAACAAAGTAAGTTATTAACAATCTGGTGTTAATATCATTTTTGTTTAAGTTTTCTTGTTTTGATTTTTACATTTTGGACCATCATCATTAAATCGTTCCAATGGATGGTAAGCGAGGTGGTATTTTCATCAAATCCGGGCAGTTTAAACCGACCCGAGTCAAGCTTCTTGTGATAGATGACAAGACCGGCGTATTCCATGTGCAGGATCTTCATTATGTTCTGGTCCCGGTTTACAAATATAAACACGCCGCCATCGCGGATATGATTATTCATTGATGAGGTTATAATACCGCTAAGAGTGTAAAAACTTTTACGCATATCCACCGGAAGAGGATAAAGGTAATAGCTCAGTGAGCTGTGAAGATGGAACATGATCTTAACCCAGAAGGCAAACAAGTGAACGAATATGGTCAAGGTCAGGATCTCTCTTTATCCTGAGCCTGGTACCGTTGGGATAGATTAGTTCCAGAAGAAAATCATCGCCAGAGTTGTGAAGACTCTATCTGCCCCTGAGTATAGTCTTTTACAGGGACAGTCATCGCCGCTGGCCTGGAATTAACCAGCAACGGGATAAAACGATTCCCTGGTTCTTTGTTGAGTTTTTTTCGCCAATTATAATATGTAGGACTTAGGAATGCCTTCGTTGGAGCAAAAGGCTGTGATAGTGAGCCCGGTCTCCTTTTGTCTTTTGATCAGCTCCAAAATTTTTGATTCATTTATCATCTTTAAATTGTTTTGGCTGAAAAATAATCAGCCGAAACAACTGAGGGAAAGATGTATTACGCCGGATGCTTACGATTTAACCGACGGCTAACGAATTCCCCGAACCCAAAACGGACTTTAGTCCAAAAATCTCTCCATTTTGTGGTCCACACACAGTGGATCCAGATTCTTAAATAAGACATATTTATAGAATTTGCAGCGAATAACAACTTAAAGGTAAGAAATTCAGGAATAAAATCTTCTTAAAGCAAGTTAGTCCTGAAGAATGATATTAAGAAGTATTGGGCTAAAGCCCTATTTTCAGACTGATGATTAGACCATTGGCTGAAGCCAATGGCAAGAGATTGTAACAATTAGCGCCGGGTTCAACACTTATCGCCGGCTTTAAGAATTACTGTCGGTTTCAACAATTACCGTTGGTTAAGAATTACCGTCGGTTAAGAATTACTGTCGGTTTCAACCGACGGCAAGAGACTATCAAGTGAATATATGATTTTGTTCGATGGTCTGTTGCACAAAATCTGATTTTAGTTAGCAGAGTTGAAAGATCAATAGCCTGATTTGTACCAGACAGGCAGTTTCAATCTTGGTCCCCAGACAATTTTTTGTACAGCAGGGATATTTACAAATAAGATAACGATATATCGACTTTACGATAGGGGAAATGCCCAATTCCGGTTCCTATTGCAGTTCCGCATTGAAAAAGCTCAGGGCAATAGAGGCAACTTCCTCAAGTTCTTTTCTCATCTGAGCCGTAGAGACAGGTTTCGTGTAGTGGCCCCGTTCCCCTGGTAAGATAGTGAGAGAAGAGTTGGGAATATATTTTGCGTAATAATCCGAGGAAGTTTCAGCCGGTGCAACAATATCCTTATCACCCACGACAATTTTGACCGGCACACCGATTTTTTTCAGGCTCTCCTCTGTAAATCCATAGCCCAGAGCTGGTGCCAGTGCGAACGCAGCTTTGATCCGTGGTTCTGTATAATAATTCTCAGCACGGGCATATGATTTTTTGAGAATACTGTCGGTCTTCAGCAACTCAGCTTCAAGCTCTATATTCTTTGCAAGGAACGGTGGTGGAGGGGGTGACTTTTCAGCAAGGATTTTTAAATCCAGAACAGCACCGGTAGTCCAGATTGCAGTTGTCCCTCCAAGGGAAAACCCGGCAATGCCGATGCGCTGTTTATCTATCCTCTTCGAAAACATTTGGTCCTTAAGTATACCGTCAAGCACAACCTTCACATCAGCCGGGTGTTCCCATAGACAGAAGTCCGATAAGGTCGGTGGGCCGAAGGAACGTTCCTCTTCATTGGTCCCGCTGTGTTCAACAGCCACTGTTATATATCCGTTGGCACTTAGCTTATAGCCCAGCCAGCTCATCTGCCTTGCATGAGAACCCGATCCGGGAGAGAGGATAATCAATGGATATGTCGGAGAGCCCTTGTTTATATCACAATTAAAATGGATTGTCTTATCCGGATAGACAGTGTCAACCACGATTGTGCCATTCTCACTGCCCGGGTACCAGATAATTGTTCTGATTATGCGGTTACCGGTACCTGTCCAATTGCTTCTCTGATAATCGGCGAACTCCCGGGAAGCCTCCCCGGTAATATTTCCTTTGTTTCCTGAGCATCCGCATATTGCAATCAGAAGCAGCAGTAAAACTCTGTAAGACATTTTATATGTTTGTTAGTTATAGTTCGGTTTAAATTTAGAAAAAAAGATGGCAAAAACCCTTCATTAGAATAATTAACTGTTATTGAGATCTACAGTCACTTAATAATCTGCAAATCCGAAATCCTCGTTAGTGCCACCTGGACCGGACTGACCGGCCGGTCGAAATTAAATCCTATCACCGGGTATGTTTTAACGGCATAAACAGTCATGACGGCTGACCGGTTATTCACCGGGGATAACTGACGGAAAGCTGCCTGCTGCACGACTGAGGTTGCCTCCCGGCTTTCTGATCACCATTCCTTTACCTGCCCGCATTTCTGTTCCGCAGCTTAAAAGCTATATATACATCTCCGGATTTTGTCCCGACCTTTCCTCCGCCACCAGCCGCAATCACTACATATTGTTCATGATCAACCTCGTATGTGGCAGGTGTGGCATAACCTCCGAAGGGGAGCTTATATTCCCATAAAATTTCACCGGTTGCTTTATCGAAAGCCCTGAATTTTTCATCAGCACTTCCTCCTATAAATACAAGTCCACCTGCTGTAACCAGGCTCCCTCCAAAGTTCTGGGTGCCTGTCGGGGCAATGCCTTTGGCTTTCAATTCCGGAAATTCTCCCAGTGGCTTTTGCCAAAGGATCACCCCATTGTTCATATCAATAGCACTCAGTGTTCCCCATGGTGGTTTAACAGCCGGATAACCCTGTTCATCGCGGAACTGTGCGTACCCGGAAGAGACGAATTTTGTTGAATTCTGAGATCCGCTTTCCGGTATCTCAATCTCTCCGCTATCTCCCTTTTGATCGGCATATATAAGGAATGTGGCTATAGCTTTCCTTTCTTCACTGCCTAACTGCGGAAAAGCCGGCATAACACCTTTTCCACGCTCAATCATCTCATCTATCTGCTCTATTTTCAACCTGTTGCCGACTCCGATCAGGGAGGGAAATACCTCCTGTCCTTTTCTCCCTGAGCCATGGCATAAGGCACAATTAATCCTGTAAAGATCGGCTCCCCTTGATCTTAAAGATC
Source organism: uncultured Bacteroidales bacterium (assembly GCA_963756885.1). Classification (GTDB taxonomy): domain Bacteria; phylum Bacteroidota; class Bacteroidia; order Bacteroidales; family VadinHA17; genus LD21. The sequence continues at coordinate 169,488 of CAVWPG010000011.1, read as the reverse complement.
CGTTCCCGGAATTGGCTCCATCTACTTTCCTTATTGAAACGAGATTGGGGATCTGATTTGCATTTACATACAAAATGCCTGTTTCAAAATCAAAGGAAGCTCCGCTCCATTCGCCTCCTCCCCTGAAACCCGGGAATATAAGGGTACCCTGGTAGCTGATCGGGGTGAAGATCCCTTCATTTCTTGCGGATTGAAGTTTTTGTATTGCAAATTGCCTTGACTCCTCTGAAATTGTCGGCAGATCGTCATCGGTATATTTTTGCCTGACAAACGGAGGCGGAGCTATTGGAAAAGGCTGGGTGGGGGATGCCTCTTCCCCCTCAACATCCGAACGGGGAACAGCCCTTTCTTCAACAGGGAAAACAGGTTGTCCGGTAACACGGTCGAAGACAAACAAATGGCCCATCTTTGTTATCTGGGCTACTGCATCGATTTTCTTTCCCTCTCTTCTGATTGTTATCAGATTGGGTGTGGAAGGAAGATCATAATCCCAGATATTGTGATGCACATCCTGAAAATGCCATAGTCTCTTTCCTGTTGTGGCATCCAAAGCTAAAAGGCAATCAGCAAACAGGCACCGGCCTTTCCTGTTTCCACCATAAAAATCGGGCGCCACTGAACCTGTAGGACAGTAAACAATACCTCTTTCCGCATCAAGGGCCAACCCTGCCCACGCGTTTGCTCCCCCGAAAATTTTCCATCCGTCGGGATTTTCCCAGGTATCATAGCCATCTTCCCCGGGATGTGGAATTGTATGAAAAGTCCATTCCAGTTTGCCTGTGAGGATATTATAGGCACGTATATAACCAGGTGCAGCACCGTCTCCTTCACCTGCGGCATGCCCTGTAATGTATAAATCCCTGAAGACCACGCCGGGTGTTGTACCTGCAACGTATATTTCTCCAGGGTTCCTGTCAAGCCCTTCCCTCAGGTCAACAGATCCGTTGCTGCCAAACGCAGATACTGGTTTCCCGGTTTCTGCATTTATGGCATAAAGCTTATTATAGGCAGGGAAAAGGATCCTTTTATCGTTCCCGGACCTCCAGTACGAGACCCCCCGGTTTACATCCCTTGCCTCACCTTCCATAAAAGGGTTAAACATCCAGATTTCTTTTCCGGTGGCTGCATTCAGTGCATATAATTTAAGCTGGGGAGAGGTGAGATATATTATATCACCGATAATGATCGGATTACACTCAATAGTCGACCGGTTCTCTTCCCCTGCATCACCTGTATTGAATACCCAGGCAGGTTTCAGGTCATTGACATTATCCCTATTGATCTGATCGAGCCTGGAATAACAGTTTGCTCCCGGATCACCCCTGTAATATTCCCAGTTCCTGAACTGATCGCTTCTGTGGCAGCCATAGAAAAAAACGCAGTATAAACCAATCAAGGTAAGAAGACCGTTATATTTCATCTTATATCATTAAGTTATCAGTACATAGGGATTGAATGATGTCATAAGATCATACAGGTAGATGCCAGACGGATCTGCCTGAAAATGGAGCCTGGCAGTCAGTGATCTGTATAATCCCTGACTCCTATAAATGTACGACTTGATTTAGTCAGAAACAATTTTTTGTTAATACACAATTTTTTTGAGGGGACGTCAGCCTCAGCACCTTTGTTAAGTTGGTTTTAACGGATTATTTATTCTCTGAATGTAATTCTGACGAAGTGTATCAAAAAATTGTTCTAAATACCATAGAGCTGTAAGTCCCGAAGGGATATTATTGCGACGATACCAAATATTACTATACCGATTCCTGTAACTAAAAGAATAGTTTTTCCTGCAGAGATTTTTTCTAACTTGATTTTCATGATTGCATTAGCAGGCAAAATCAATGCAGTATCTGCATTTAATTTCAAAATTGAATCAGGATTTAAATATAGATGCACCTTATGGCCGACATGAGTTGGAGCTCCTTTTCTTAACTCTCCCGATATCGATTCGTTGGAAACGGATGTATTTAGTAGTTGGTATTTCGATTTTTTGTCGTGTACAATATATGAGTATTTTTCTCCAGTGGGAATTTCTGAAAATGAATTTATGGCTTTCATGCTGATACAACCTGAGGATTGAAGTAAGATCAGCGGGACCAGGATAAAAGATATAAACTTGTGAAAGTTTCGTGATCTCTTCATAGTTTTTTTCTTAGGGTTAATCAGACCCTCCAGTTTTAGCGTAATACTTTCAGGAGGTATTGTTTTAACACGACCTCAAAATCATAGAGCAAATATTTATGTTAGCGAAAGAAAATCAATTATTTAAACAAAAACATCTGAAATTAGTCTTTGTTCAATTCTTATTAATCGGGCTTCTGCTATGAAAACCTGTTGAATGCTAAAATGAACATTTGAACTACCTGCTTTATAAGGCATTTGGATGCCGTACTTCCAGATTAACAAAAAAATTCTAAAGTGAATTATTTCTTATAGTATCCCATAGCTTCCGGCATTGCAGATTTTATCTTCTCAATCCTTGTGGCATCCGAGGGATGGGTACTAAGGAATTCGGGCGGCTTTTTCCCGCCCATGGCAGCCATCCTTTCCCAGAAGGGAATTGCAGTATTAGGGTCGTATCCGGCCATTGCCATGAAAATGAGTCCCAGCCTGTCGGCTTCAAGCTCATGCTCCCGTGAATAGGGAAGCAGGACTCCGAACTGAGACCCTATGCCATAGGCTGCGTTGAAAAGCCCCTTAGTCTCATCCGGTTTCTCCTTTATTGCCTCATTCAGGGCTACGCTTCCGAATTGCACAAGAAGCTCCTGGCTCATTCTTTCATTTCCATGCCTGGCTACTGCATGGGCAATTTCATGGCTCAGCACAACCGCGAGTCCGTTCCTGTCCCTTGTAAGAGGGAGGATCCCACTGTAAACCACAACTTTGCCCCCGGGCATACACCAGGCATTGACTGTAGTGTCGTTCTTTACGAGGTTGAATTCCCACTTGTAACCTTCGAGCTGGGCCGAGATGTTATTGTCTGCAAAATACCTGGTCACAGCGGCCGAAATATCGGTACCGACATTTTTAACCATTGCGGTACCGTTTTTATCGTTGGAAAGAGAGTTGCCTTTCAGAAAGTCGCTGTAACTTGTGAATGACATAGATATCATTTCCGACTCAGGTACAAGGATCAGTTGCTTTCTGCCAGTAAGAGGTACTGCTGAACAGGAATATAGAATTATTACAAGGGCCGCCAGCCCCTTAAGCGATCTCCTGAATTTTACCGGAAAGCTTCCTGTCATAAGAATCATATCAGTTTATTATCAATACAATATCTTCCTACAGCCTCTTCCACAGTTGGCAGATCAGAAAACAGCTCCAGTTGTCTGTGTGTATTACTGCTGACATAAATCCCTGTTCTGATCCATCTGATCATTGAAAGCATATCCCTGATGCCGGGATTGAATATTCCGGCTGCCGGCATAACAAAATTAACCATAAAATCCGGGAATGCCGGCTTGCTGATCACTTTTTTGCCCAGAACTTTCGAAAATGCGTCTGCCAGATCTTCACCAGATACAGGTTTGTCCCAGCCTACATCCACACTTCCTCCCAACTCGCCTTCCGGTACAGTTAATGCTGCGATGGCAAGATACCGTGCCAGATCTGCAGTATAGATCATGCCAAGCCTGACCCCTGGCACAAATGCAGGAAATATTCCCTCTCTTACTTTTTGTAAAACCCGATCCTTCGCCTGATCCAGGAAAGCTCCCGGCCTCAGTGATATGAATGGCTGCCCTATCTCTTTCAGGTATTGCTCGGCCAGGTACTTATTATAAAAATGAGGCACTCCCGGGGCTTTATCGCATTCGAGTATGGAAAGAAGGACAAAGCGCGGAACCTTCGCAGCCTTCACCGCATCTGCCAGATTCCTGTAGCCCTCAGAATCTGTTTTGGGAGTATCGCCCTTTGAATGACCAGTATAGCCGGCAGCACTGGCAATTACCGCATCTGCCTTTGGGCTTACCGAAAAAGCACTCTTCAGGGATGCCGCATTCAACAGATCACCGGTTACAAAATCGGTTATCCCAAGCTTTTCAAGCATGCCCCGATTGCTTGTGGATCTGACCATAGCCCTTACATTAGCTCCCCTGGCCAATAGTTCAGCGGCTATCTTTCCTCCAAGGTACCCTGTGGCACCTGCTAAAAGAACTGTCTTTTTCTCCATGAAGTTTTTTGGAAGTGTAACCACCAGACAAATATTATTGTTCAGTCAATTAACGGATAAGGCATGGCAGGCAGGATGGAAAAAGCGCCTGACAGAACCAAGGATGAATAATTGAAAGTAACATCAGTAATTAAATCACTCCGGTTTCACGACAGATCCGGGATATTCGCAAAGAGCACAGGCTCTTTGCGTAAACAGCAGCTTCACAAGATTCCTTATGCTTACGTTTCCTTCGGGTATTGTACCTGGAGTCAGCACAGGTGCAACAAAAACATATTCACCATGGTCAACGTACATATGGTAAATTTCCTGCCACGACGGACGCGGTGGAAGTGGCCAGTCATCCGGTGATTTGGCAATCTGCACGCAACCGGAATTGAAATGGGGGAGGGCAAGATGATCAAGTTCCTGGGCGGTCACAGTCATCCCTTTCCGGCTTACAGCAGAGACTTCAAAGTACCCGAGCACAAGCTCACTCCTGTCATTCACATTTTTTATGTTTCCTTCAACAGTATAGGGCTGGGAATCAAAGATATCCCCGCCAGACTCACTTACTTTCCTAAGATTATTCCAGAAATCATATTCTTCCTTTGAGACTGAATATTGAGAAACAACGATGTTGTACTCAGACGTGAGCCTGTCAGATTTATCTGAACCAATAAAGTGGATATTCTGCTTATTAATTGAATGAATTCCGTTTGAAGAAGTTGAATTCGTTATAATATCACCCGACAAATTCTTTTTCCAGCAAACCCTGATTACCTGAGGCAAGCTCTTAAAAGAGAATGTTGTATCATTTATAACTTCAAAGCTGTATTGCTGAGGTCCTGGGAGAATTGTTTTCCAGACTTCCTCAGATGTCCAGCGGTAATACTGATCCATATCACCTGCTTCAGCTGAATTCAGGAAAATATTTATACCTGTCATTAATTCTCCCGAAATGCCCGATATCTCATCTCCCTTTTCATAGAACAGCGTGTCAATGTCCGGAACAGGGAACATAGTGCATTCTGAGGATCCATACTCTTTGCCATCAGCTGTGAGTATATGCAGGGAATATTTCTGGCCAATAAGCCCTCTGAATGATGTGCTGTCCGTTTTGTAGCATCCGTTTCCGCAATTTTGAAGCTGGCTCCTTATTCCATCGCCATCAATTATATAAACACTGGCATCTGCGATCTTTTCAGGAGTGGATTCTGCCCCCGGGGTTGTTCTGCTCAATTTTATTTTGCAGGAAATATTATCATTTGTAACCATCCCCTCAACTACAAGAAGAGAGGAATAGCTTTTCAGGTCGGGAATGTACGGATCAATGCATGAAGCTGCAGCCGCGAGAGCCAGAAATGCAAATATTCTTTTCATCGGGGTAATCGGGCCTTAATGTTCAGGCAGGGGTTTCCTGTAAATGTTAGTCTTGCAAAGTAAAACAAAATTCAGATCATTGAACAACGGTTTTTGTAGCGAGGAATACTTTTCCTGTATGAATTGGGAAAGCTCTTCAGGGACTTTCAGTTATGCTGTTTGAAATGGAAACAAAGGCTTGCAGGTACTCAACTTTTTAAAATATAAAATGTTTATGTATGAATGTCAGTGGGGTATTTATATTTAAAATCTTCTCACAAATGATCTCATTCAGGATAAATCATTAGTCGACAAGGAGGTGCATCATGGAAAAATTCGATAATACAAATTCAGCTGTGACAACTGAGGTCAGGAAATTCCTGAAAAGCTGTCTGGGATTTTTGGTTGATGGTGATATATTGCTCGAAAGAGAAGTTTTTGAACCTGTATGGAGTGGAAGAAACCTTTACAATCCATTGCCGGATCAACGGCTGATGATACGGCGGAATATTACTGAAAGATAGTACTTCAATATATCCTCGATCAGGTAAACTGTGAGGCAATGACAAAATATCTGATAGAAATTCCTCATGATAGTGAGAGAGTTGCGTGCCTTAGGGCTGTAGCTGTTCTGCTTAGCTCGGGATCACATTTCCTTACAAATGCTGACTTTGGGTGCCTTGACGGTAATCATAAAGCCTGGTACTTTATGGAGGCTGAAAATAAAGAAGAGGTCCGGAGGATAATTCCGCCGGCCTACCGGAAAGATGCAGTTATTACAAGTCTTACCAAGTTCAGGCTTGAGGAAATTGAAATGTTGCTTAAGAAGCATACTGCAACATAGGAGGATCTTCAGATATTCAGGGAAACAGGTCCCTGATTAAATCACCATTTAAACATGATTTATCCTTTGATCATCATAAAAAAAAGAGGATGTCGCACGAAGTATTGTGAAACATCCTCCAAACGCCGAAGAGTAATTTAACCTATTAAAGCTGCTTGAAAAAACTTACTAAACCATCTTTGTCAACCTGAACGACTATCTTGTCGGTGCCTTTGGTCAATTCCACAAGATATGTATCAGCATCATCAAACTGGATTCCATACAATATCATATCTGTATCATTTACCTCGTTATCTTCGAAGAAGACTGTCGGTCCAATTATATAGCCCTTGTACCTGTTCTGTATTTCCTTCTGGCCTGCGGATGGAATATTCTTGAATTCAGTAAGCCTTGTTGTCCCGACAAGATTTCCGTCGATGTCATAATAGGCTGTCATCAGCTTGCCATTCCGAAGAAATTCAGCCTCATCAAAAGCTCCGTTTCTTTTCCATTTTACGTCAGGTATATTACCGAAGTCGGTCTCAAAATTGTTCCTGGAAATTTCGCTGACTTCTGTTCCTTTAAGTTTTTTCAACGGTACTCTTTCTGACTTCATTTCCTTTCTGGTCCCGTTAAGCTGGGATTTATCCTCTTTGCTTGGCTGTCCCTGTGCTACAATAATGACAGCAAGAAAGATCAATGTCAAAAATGCTATCCTTTTCATTTTACTCCTTAATTTGGTTTTACATGTCAAAGCTAAATCCCAAATCTGAAGCTATTCTGAAGTTGACAAAATTTAACCAAACTTTAAGATTCCGGCTGCACCATAACCATTGTAATCAAATGCTAATCAAAGTTGTCTCACAAGGTTGAAGGTTCCCTCTTCCTGAATCATTCCGGGGGCACAAGGGGAAGGTTCATGAATGCCAGGCCGATGCTCCGCCTCATATGGCTGATGCTGTTATCACCGGGGGCGTCGTACATAACTGCAAGCCGGTTCCTGTATCTGATTACTGAAGGCAGTCCGATGCAGCGGTGTGACCATTTGCAGTTGCTTCCGTCAAGAACGACCGCTTTATGTGCGGCATCCCACCTGTTCAGGTCTTTAGACCAGTAAACCCAGATGGCGTCGGTATACTCGCCGTCATTATCGTAAGCAATATGATTTGTGAACAGGAACCATGTATTGTTTGCAGGCTCAAAATAGACAGAGCTGTTCTCTATCTGTTCATCTGGGGATACTATCGGCTGCGGATCGATTTTCCAGCGGGAATCGAGATCCCTTGTCCGGGCGATGCAGATAGTCCGTTTAATTGTATAGTCGGCAGCCGAAAAAAACATCATGTATTCATCGCCATTTTTTACTATAAAGCCAGGGGATGCTGTCGAACTGTAAAATGTACCCTCCAGGGGTGTAAAGGGGATTATTGTCCTTTTCTTGATCCAGGGGCCGAAGGGTGACGCCGACCCGGCCTTCATGCAGAGATAGGGGAATGAAGGTATGAGATCGGGAGGAGGGGTAACTTTGGGCGTTCCGAGATAAAACATATGCCATTTGGTGCCATCGAAATATGTGGTTCCATAGCTGGCACTTTTGGAATCAGGCTCATCAGCCTTGCCGGTTTGAAGTACCGGACCTCTCTTTTCCCAGTGGACAAGGTCTTTGCTTACGGCAAGGGAGGCCAGCCAGCCCTTTGGACCAGCAGCATCGTAATGCATGCAGAAGAGGGAATCGTTGGCCCTGAAAAGCCATAAATCGCGCGCTCCAAGGATATCGCATGAGTCGGGCCCGTCGCCAAAGGGCATTACAACACCAATGTCAGTGGCTTCCAGGCGGAATCTGCAGGCAGGTCTGTTATCCTTGTAGCTCAGGGGTTTGACTGAATCTATCGTGATGCTCACCTTAAGCTTTCCGATCGATCCATAATCATTCAGGTCGTAGGCAGTATGGAAAACCGTATATGTGCCATCATCTTCCTTTATGAGGCACAATGGCGTCCGCATCATCTTCCACCATTTCGGGACCTTGTTCTGAATATGGCATAACTGTTCCTTCGACCAGTGTATCCCATCGGCAGAATAGAAATAGCCGAATGAGGTGCGGTTCAGCCCGGTTGAATCATAGCCTGCATCCACAACTGCAACATACAGACCGTTATCCAGCCTTGTTACGACCGGATTTTCGGTAAAGCTGATACCCAGGTCAACAGGATTCATATCGCTGCACCTCTTCCATGGGCCCTCAATTTTATCCGAACTGGCAAGCCCTACCTGCCAGAGCGTGATCGGCATCCTTTGCGTTTGGGCACTTCCGTAAAAGGCATAATACTTTCCTCCGGCCCTGTAGGGATAAAAGGAGTCTGTTCCCTGGAGCCCTTCGAACGGATCGGAATCTTTTCCAGGTTCCATTACAAGCCCCTTATCCTCATATGGCCCGTCAATGCCCTCCACTCCGCCGGTCCTTGATGCGAGGCGGAAAACACGGCCCTCGTAATTCGAAAGCCACATGCCTCCACTGTCAGGCCTGGATTTATACCCTATATAGTGCAACAACCAGCGATCATCTTCCTCATTGAAAAATGGCATGGGAGACCATATTGCAGCTTTCGGATCCCTGCCTGTAAAATCGCCGCTCGATTCCATTACAGTTCCTGTACGCTGCCATCCGATGCCATCCCTGCTCTTCCAGTGGGCAAGCTTCATCTTAACCCATCGCGGATCACCTGTCATTTCAGAGGTGAAAAGATGATACCCATCCTTAAGCTTTAAAACTGTTCCTCCTTCAAAGCCATATTTGTTTCCTTCGCTGCCCGGAGACCCCTTCGTCAGCACCGGTCCGTCAGCTCCCGACAAAGCTTCTATTGTAAGTCTGACCTGAAGGGCTGTTCCCTGGGGATTATCTTTCCTTCCGCTGCATGAAAGCAGCAATGATATAATGGCTGAATAACAGATCAGGCGGCTCATATTATAATTTTAATGAATAATGCAGGATATGTGATCCCCGGTTGAAATTGAAGTCATTTTTTTCAGCGAAGATGAACCATGTCCGGTTATTGTAATCCGGTCAATATCAATTTTGCCATTTAGCACACTGATTGTTGCCAGTTTATCCGTTCCCTTATCTGAAAGGTCAACAGTACCATAGGCATATCCGTCAGACCAGAAGAATTTTCCTGTTATATCACCGAAAGTCAGTTCCCGTGTCACACCCGAGTAATGAAATCCTGTGAGTGCAAGGATCGCTGACCAGCTGGCCATTGCCCTGCCATAATGATGCCCGCATTCGGCCTCGTCAAAAGGACTTCTTTTCCGGCCATCATACCGTGCCCTTATATTCGAGATGCATTTAAGTCCGTTTTCAGTCTGACCTTCGTACAGCATCCCTATGGCGGCAGTGTATTCAAATCCTGTCATCACTTCAGTGAAGTAGGGGAAAGGATTCAGAGGCCTGGTATGGGGATATGATGCCATAAGCAAGCCAGCCTCATGTCCAAGGGCAAAGCTGCGGAAATCGTTGAAATGATCTGTCAGGTCAGCCCTGTAATTGTATTTTATTATGCTTTCGAGGGTTTTGGCCACATTCTCTTTTCTTACGAGGTAGCCAAGTCCGCAGACATGAGCCATATACTGGCCCACAAGCTGGTCGACAAGACATCCCTCCCCGAGCTGAAAATCGGGGTTCCCGTAATCTGATGACCCCATTCCCACCAGCTGTTCCCTGGGAATGCTCTCCTTGTCAGGCACCTCAATTTTGTGAATATAGTATTCTCCATTGAAAAGATTCTCATCCGTCCATCTGCTCCCGTTAAGAAAAAGGTTATGGCACTTTGCAGCCATCTCCCTGTCCTTCATGAAGAGAGCCATCTCTTCCATTGCACGGAGTGCGCCAAGATACCATATAGTCATCTGGGGATTCGGACCATAATACTCTACATCCATTGTATTATGCTGCACCCCTTCCATGACACCATCCTGGTTTCCATCCCAGCCCCCTTTCTTCCATGCATAGCTGAGTGCTCCCCTGGCTTTCGGATAAAGCTTTTTCAGAAAGCCGTTATCGCCTGAAAGCTGCCAGTCCCTGTAAAGCTTCATTATGCATCCCATCTGCCCGTCAGCAGCAACCTTGAGGAAGCCCTGAGGCTCATCGACGGGCAGTGTGACACGAAAACTCATTAGTCCTTCGGCATTCTCTGCAGCTCCGAATTCAATGCTTCTTTCGTTCCTGGCCAGATCTCCAAAGAGGAAAGCAGTTGCCGTTTCATAATTCCAGACATGAGTGCAGGTGCCGAAACAGCAACCTGCTTTATCGTCACATCCCTCCCAGGCAAAAAAATTACCGTCGGAAATGCGGAAGCAGGTCTGTGTCCTCAGAGTGCTTATGTTGAATAATGCTGCTTCCCTGACTGACTCGGGAAGATCACTGCCACAGATTGCCCCGGCAAATTCAATTGTCCTTTTTTCAAGGGAAGCGAGGGATGCTGTTGTCCTCACTGCCACATCCCATGAATCTGAATACCTTGTCGAATAATAGTTCTTCAGGGGGGCTTCCGACCAGGCTATCCTGTTTGGAAAATACCAGGTAAGCAGAAACCTGACAGTACGGGTTGCATGAGGAGCAAGGGTGTTACTTACTGCAAGAGATGCCATTGGTTTATCCGTGAGCGGATCCTCCCTGTTTTCAAGTTTACCGTCTGCAGAAAAATCATCCCAGAAATCGAGTATGGAGGATGCCCACTTTTCAGGAAGCCATGAGCTCCTCCATGAGGTATTGCCATCAGACAGGGCCACAAGGGAAATATTCCCCCATTGTTCTGCAGTTGAATCGACACCGTCGGATGTCATAAAAATGCCCCTGATACCTTCATCCCTGCGGAAAGTGTTTCTGTTGGCCTTTGCCTTACCCTGTGTTCCGTCTTCTCCAATAAAATTCTGCATCGATCCGCACACAGTAAATTGAATCCCGAGATCAGAGTTGTTTGTCAGTTCAAAATCAAGCACTGCTACAGGGATACTGCTGTTGTCTATATCACCCGGGATAAGGGGATTGAATGCCTTCATCCTTACACTGACCGGGATCTGCGGCGTATTAAGCAAGACCTGGCCGAAAGGGTAGGCAGCTTCAAAGGAAACTTCATCAAATCCCGGCAGGCCATGATTGGTTGCTACAGAACCTGAAGGACCTTCATACTGGTAAAAAGGGACGGGACCTTCCAGAAGCCTGACATCCTTCTTTCCGCCTGACTCTGTGTAGAGTGTGAAAAAAGCCGAATTATTCCTTCCGGATCCTGGGTTATAGCCTTTTGCCGGACGGTTCATAATTTCCCAGTCCTGCAGATTGCCCCTTCCTCCCAGGGATACTGTGCCTGTGCCTATTCCTCCGATGGGAAGAGCTATCTTATAAACATGTTCCTGATCGTATTTTTTCAGTACAGGCCACTCTGCTGAGAAGCCCGGATGAACATTTAAGAGGGCAATGCATAGAACAAGCAGTATAATTGTCTTTTTCATATATGCCAGGATTGGTTGATTTAGAAGAGTCACTTTTCAAAGAGGTAGCTTAACGCTTCCTGAACAGCCTGGAGTGAAGTATATCTCGGATAATAATTAATGAGCCTCATCGCTTTTTCTATGCTGCAGTTTGGACTATGTGCAATGTGGTCCCATGTTGCTGCTGCCTCCTCATCAGTTGCAGTCTCCTTCCATTTATCCCAGGGCAGAAAATGGAGATCCGGTGTCTGTCCGAACCAGGAAGCCATTGCAGTTGCATAGCCCCTCAGAGTCAGAGCCTGTTCCGAGACTATATGAAAGCTTTCACCCAAGGCCCTGTTCCTGTTATCGATTGCTTTCATGAAGGCCTGCGCCACATCATCAGCATGTACATGATGAACCGTCTCCATCCCCAGGTTGGGCAACATGAGTTCCTTCCCTTCTGACAGCATTCTAAATATTTCAGGATTAAAATGACCGGCCGGATTTACAGGGGCCCATCCGGGTCCGACAATATGACCGGGATGTAAAATGGTAACGGGAAAGCCTGACTGCCTGTATTCCGAGAGAAGATAAGCTTCGATTGCAGCTTTTTTGATGCCATAATCTCCGAACGGCCTGCGTGGCATGGTTTCGACAGTAGGTACCTGTTCACTGCAGCCATGCACCCATATGGTTCCGCAATGAAGAAAATGCTGGATCCTGCCCTTGAGCGCCCTGACGATTTTCGCGGCACTATCCGGGGTAAAGCAAATCATATCAATCACGACATCAGGAGAGAAGCTGAGAATCCGGCGGCCCAGACTGTCTGTTTTATCAGCCTCCTCCCTGTCAATCGTAACCTGTTTTACCGAGCCCCACGCAGGATGATTATGGTAAGGAGCCCTCTTCTGCCTGCTCACTGAAACCACTTCGTGCCCGGCCATCACCAGGCGAGGAACCAGGTATGTTCCTACGTGTCCCGTTCCGCCAATAATAATTACTTTCATACCGGTTTAAATTGTTATTGAAAGGATAATCGAATGATCTGAACCAGTTGCAAGAGGGCCGGCGTTTTACGAAACGGTTCACCTCACTATCATCGTGTCGATCTCGACATCACCTGGCCCCTTGTAAATATAGAACTGGTAAAGCCCTGAAAGAGTCGGCTGCAAAGTAATTACAGTATCGTAACCTATCGTGGCAGACGGGCAGTTGCCATAGCTCTCATATATACCGAAAGCCTGTAATGAATATTCGAAATCACTTTCCTTGAGCAGTATGAAATTCAGATTGCTCCAGCAGGCATCTGTCGCCCGTGCACTGGCTCTGATTTCGGCAACCGACAGATTGTCTACGGTATCAGGTATTTCAGTATGAACAATTTCCACACGTCCCGTCATCCTTACATAGTACTCGTTCTTTTTCAATTTCAGGCAAGAAAATAAAAGGATTGTTAATATTGTAATGAGGGTCAGAAGAAGCGTTTTCATATAAATCTCATTTTAAAATTTACCATTCCCGGAGTTTCCCTTTCCGTGAAGGATGGTCAGCCGGCCTTTCATTTCATGATAAGGGTAAAGGTATTAAATATCCCCGATCTTTACAACGGATGATAGCTGCCGGATCTTTAAACATCAAAGCCGGCAATCCTGAGAAAATTGAGGAAAAGCTTACGGCCGGTGTCCTTGTAGGTCTCTCCCAGGGCCTTGAAATCAGAAAGCAGCTGACCCTTGTCAAGCTTTGCGAGATCGGTGTCCTCATCCATCCACTGCTCAAGCATCTCCCCCGTGAGTTCAAAATGGCACTGAATCCCGTATGCATTCCTACCCACCCTTACTATTTGATTGACGCACTGTTTTCCCTCTGCAACAAGCTCCATGCCCCCGTCGGGTATCACAGTTTCTCCATGAAGCTGGAATACATTGAAGGATCGACCGATACCCTCGAACAGAGGATCTTTGCTCCCTGCTTCAGTCAGCTGAATTTTGTAAAATTCGCCCAGAGGGTCCCTGAAACCTACCTCGGGTACGGGACATTTCACCACCTGTCCGCCGGCTGCCTTTACAAGCGTTTGAAGGCCAAGGCAGATTCCCAGACAGGGAACTGATGCATCCAGGACCTGCCTTATCATAGCAATCTCCTTTTTCATTTTAAGGGTCTGGTCATTGGCACTGTCAGGGCCACCGAGCACAACAACAGCACCATACAACCTGGTATCACCTGCTTCCTCTCCAAGGTTGAGATCTATGATTTTATAACGGCTCCGGAGTTCAGTCAGCACATCTCCAAGCAGACCCGGACCTTCCCTCGATTCATTCTTAACTATAAGGATTTCTTTCCTGCCTGACATATTTTTTTTCATTTTAAGGATTCAACATTGATACCAACATTCTGATTAATGATAATTGCGTGAATGTCAGTCCTTTTCAAAATGGCTGAGAAATGCCCTGTTAACAAGCGGATTTACAAGATAGGGGGCCAATCCCAGCTTATCGATTGTATTTTTACAGTCAGCAGGGTAATCGTCCTTTCCCTTAGTGTAAAACTCCATTACAGCAGCATCTATCTTTTTCATATACTCCTCCCCCTCATTCAGGATTTTTTCAATGTCGGACCTGTTTGTCAGGGGGGCTGTCCAGGAGCTGAGCATTGTTTTGTAATTCCCGTCCGTTCTGATCTTCCGCAGGGTATCCATAAGATCAGCATAGTTGTCGTAATTTGGAATATCGTTCCTTAACGGTACCGAATCAGCAGTAAAAAGGATCATATCCTCCCTGAAGCTGACATTAAGGGATCCTTTTGAATGGCCCGGGGCATGGATAATTACTGCGGTAAGATCGTTTGCCGGTTTAAGTTCCTGCAGATGCTCCAGGCAGCCGTCGATTTTTATGCCCGTGTCGACAAGGCTGAAGAAACCGGGGACAGGTCTCTCACTGTTTTGAAGCTCAATATTCTCTATCCATTCCCTTTCGGCTTCATGGGCAAGGATCCTGCAGCCAGTTGCCTCCCTGAGGCTTGCAGCACTTCCTATATGATCGGGATGCGAATGAGAAAGGATAACGGTCTCAATGTCATTTATCTTCCTCCCGTTCCGGGCTATATAATCCAGGATCCTTCCTTCACTTCCCTTTACCCCTGTATCTATCAGGGTGATTTTGTCTCCAAAGATTATAATAACGTTTACAAACCTGGGTATTTTAACCGCTGGCGAGATTGTGATCTCAAAATCGATCCTGAGCTGATGGATCCTGTCTGTAATTTTCATAACCGTCAATATATTTCTTACTGCTAAAAAATAGCTTTCAATCTTTCAGCGATGAATTCAGCGCCCTCATCTTCAATCAATTCCTTCAGGTTTCCTGCAGGTAGCGGTTTTGATATTTAAAACAGCTGATCAGGCAGAAGTGTTTAAAGCCCTTACAGGGATCCAGATCTCTTCCTCCGAATCGGGGTCCTCATTTTTGTACTTGTCACCAAGAATTTCAAAGTGCGGCCTGTCATCGATCCTGTAACCCGATGCAGGCAGCCATGTTTCAAAGATGTATCTGAATATTACCTCTCCTGCACCGGACGAACCCTTATAACCGAAGACGGCATATAGACCTTCCTCCAGCACAAGCTGTTCCATACCGGGGGGCACATGGTCAAATCCGGATACCTCCATTGCAGCCCATTTATCAAATTCTTTCCGTGGGTCGATTGTAAGGAAATCAAAGGAGGGCTCGTAAACCTTAACTGAGAACAGGTCATCGGATATCCTGTCGGTGATCTCCCTTCTGCGCGGCATGAACCCCTTCCATAAATCAAATGTCCTGTTTCCGGTAAGGGACATCCTTATTCTGTGTCCTACGAGTCTCTTCCTGGCTAATATTTCCACTCGTGGCTTCATTCGGCCTGTTTTTCAATTTCAATATCATGCTTGTCGAGCAGTCCGGCTATTCCGGAGAGTGAAAACCTGGCTTTTCTTATCCTGTTCCTTTCCGGATCGATTGAATAATTAAAAGCTGTTCTGAGATCCGTCTTTTCAAGGATGGAGTTTTCGAATAACGCCCCTTTCAGATCGCAATTTTCAATTATGGAATTGCTCAGGTCACATTCAGTAAAATCGGTATCCTGAAGGATCAGGTTTTTGAGGTGCCAGCCCTTCATTTTTATTTTAAAGAATACTGAATTGCTAAGGTTGCAGTTTTCAAAATCGGGAGAAAACCCGTATTCATTGCAGGTATCGAACTGGAGTCCCAGCATTTTGCAGTCAATAAACCTGCAACCGGTAAGTACTGTTCCAATAAGCTTTGCCATACTAAGATCGCAGCTCGTGAAGCTGCAGTCAATGAATATCTGTCCTGAGAGGTCGCTGTTTGAAAAATCGCACCCGTCGAAGGTGCAGCTGTCATACTCCCCTTCCGGAGCAGAATTCCGGGGAAAGCTGGTTCTGTTATAATTTTTTCCGGAAATCATTTGATCTGACCTTTAAAAGGAATTTCAATCTTATCAACCCCTGAACATTTCAGCTTCTTCAATCATTATACTGTAATTGCGGAATGTAAGATCCGAAATAGTTCGCCCGTAAGGAGCAGAGGTCGGCGTGAGTACAAACCCCCTGCCATAGCCTGATGTGCCGTCGGCAATTGCTTTTTTTACAACTTTCCTGAACTGGCCGGATGGCATATGCTCTATATCGGCGATTTCTATATTTCCGAACAAAACCATCTGCTTCCCGTATTTCTCCCTCATATATTTCAGCTCGACATCGCCGTTGGGGGGTGGCTCTATCGGATCTGTTGCATCAGCCCCCATCCGGATGAAATAGTCCGCAACATTTTTTATCTTTCCATGGGAATGTATCCGGACCATGCCTCCCGTTTCCTTTATTTGTCTGACCATGGGACCTGTATATCTTACAACATATTCTTCAAAAAGCCCTGCTGGCAGCAACGGTTCCGTAACATATTCAGGTCCATAGATGCGCCACAGGCGCCCAGGAAAATCCCTGGCGGCTCTTTCTGTCCTGCTGTGAAGATAGCGGGCATGTTTTTCGAGAAGCCTGTGGCACCATTCCGGTTCGGTGAAGGCAAAAATGGAAAAATCCTCGAGGGCAAAAAGTCCGGCAACTGCACAAACCGGATCTTCCGTATCGACCATTATAATTCCCCGGTCACCCAGTTTCTCCTCTTCCACTTCCAGGTGGGAAATGTCGATTCTTTCTTCGAAGATCTCATCGGGGAGCTCCAGATACAGCTTTACATCTTCAATGCTTTTCAATAAATACTCGACAGTCCATACTGTATCGAGATTTTTGTCACGCCTCGATATGGTTGTAAGCTCTTTGCCCCTGATCCGGTATGTCTGCCTGGTAAACCTGCTGCCATTCTCCTCCCACACTTCATCCCTCACGAACTGGCTTCTTGGTCCGGAGGTTGAGCTTCCGTCCCAGGAGATATGTGACTGGGCCCTCACCGGACTAACAAGCCTTATTATGTCAGTGCTGCTCTCCGCGAGCTCGAGAAGCGGCCTCCAGGAAGGTGAATTATAAATATTGTACTCATCGGGATCATCCGGATTGACCAGGAATCCGCCTATCTCATAAAAGCTTACTGCCGGACGGTCAACTGGCTCGCCTCTCATAGTGGCTGTAAGCCGTTCCCGTCGTGTCATGGTTCCCATTGCAAAAGATTTGAGGACAAATTTAATATTATTCCTGTTCGAGAACCTTCCTGAACAGATTCCCGAATTCCTCAATCAGTTTGCTGCGGATCTCACTTTTCCTGGATATCATAACACATATATTATCTGTAAAGTGGGAATCCTTTTCTCCATCTTTTGTTACTGTTTCGTTTATAATACAATTTGCAGGTTTACGGGATGTATCCTGTTTGCAGTACCAGCAAATTGAACTGGTGCCCTCAAGGGCCGTATCGATCCTCAGCGTTCTGTCAAGATCACTTATCCCGGCTTTGAAGATCGTCCTGAACGGACCATCAAAATCCATGTTCACAACAAGTTCCTTTTCAGGAGTTACATCTACCGAATAATAGAAAGTGATCTCCAGGAAAGTATCTGTATAGGGATTAGCCTGCAGAAGGGCATTGATGTTCCGGATATTTTCCCTTACATCCTTAGGCTGAGACATTATAAGGTTAAAAGGTAAAATACAGTTCAGGAAAATAAACGCGGCTATTTTTTTCATTGTCATATCAGTTTAGTCAGGGAATATTATTATTCCGGAAGGATCGGACTCAATCCAAAGTTACTATTTGTTTGATAAAAGTCAAATCATGACTTAAAGAGTTTTCATAAATTAAGATTAGTCTCAGAACACTATCCATATCTGCTTTTTGGAATATTGAGTCCACTCCGATAAGATAATTTATCCAAAATTAATGTAACGTAAGTTTTGTATTATTCTGAATTTCAGTGTTTCCCCCTTGGGGGGTAAGGGGTAAAAAACACTGAAATTCAGAATAATTGAGTTTTCAGAGGGGACTCAATATTTGCAGTTAAAACACACCTGATTATGATAAGAAGGAAATTCATCGGCGGAAATTTCGCACTCGGGGCAATGACACCCGGTGGACTTATATGGAAAATCCGGATAATTTAAATTCCCTCCCCCCGGACTGAACTTTTTTTACAGCTCAATGTTTAAGTATTGCCAACAAAAATATTAGGCATGACTAAATTATTGTTGAACGGACAGAATTGCAAAACAATATGAATACAATTTCTGAAGAGAACTATCTGAAGACGATCTTCACTCTGTCGAAAGAGCTTAATAAGGGAGTTTCAACAAGTAATATAGCAGAGCATTTGTCCACAAAAGCCTCCTCAGTTACCGACATGGTTCAGAAGCTGGCTGATAAGAGTCTTGTGAACTATATAAAATACCAGGGGGTGACTCTGACACCAAAGGGGATGGAGATCGCTGTAAAAATTGTAAGAAAGCATCGCCTGTGGGAGCTTTTCTTATTTCAGACCCTTGGCTTTAAGTGGAGCGAGATCCATCAGATAGCTGAGGACCTGGAACATATAGAGTCAGATATCCTCATTGAGCGGCTCGACAAATTTCTGAACTTTCCCCTCAATGATCCGCATGGCGATCCTATTCCCGATGCAAAAGGGAATTTCCCCAGGGATGAATCCTTTCCTCTCAGCCGTCTTAACAAGGAAACAATAGCTATTGTGGTTGGAGTCGATGATAAAAGTTCCTCATTCCTGACTTATCTTGATAAGCTTGGAATTCAGTTGGGGACGGAAATAGAAATAATCGACAGATATGACTTTGATTTTTCGGTCGATATCAGGATTAATGGTCTTAAAAGGACTCATCTTAGTTATCAGGCAGTACAAAATATTCTAATTATTAATAAATGAGAACGAACGGTCATACTCATTCACTTGAAGAGGTCCATGAAACAATTGACACGAGGACAAAAGGGAAATTCTTCAGTAAATTACTGGCATTTGCAGGACCAGCATATCTTGTTAGCGTGGGTTACATGGATCCCGGAAACTGGGCTACCGATATCGCCGGCGGGAGCCAGTTCGGATACCGGCTCATCTGGGTATTGCTCATGTCAAACATAATGGCAGTCCTGCTTCAGAGCCTCAGCGCCAGGCTGGGACTTGTACGCGGCCGTGACCTGGCACAGGCTTCCAGGGAATCATATCCTCCATTCGTGAATTACGTATTGTATGGACTGGCAGAGATTGCTATAGCTGCCTGTGATCTTGCTGAGGTCCTGGGTATGGCAATTGGTCTTCAGCTCCTGTTCAGGCTTCCGCTCTTATGGGGAGTATGCCTTACTATGCTGGACACTTTTCTTCTTCTCTTCTTAATAAACAGGGGAATGCGCAGGATGGAGGCCTTCATTCTTGTGCTGATCGCAACAATAGGAGTTGCCTTCCTGCTGGAAATGATATTTGCCAAACCCGATCTGGGCGAACTGTCCAGGGGATTTATTCCCACGTTGCCCGGCAATGCAGCTCTTTATATTGCTATTGGAATAATAGGGGCCACCGTAATGCCCCATAATCTCTACCTGCACTCTTCGCTCGTGCAGACAAGGAAATTTGAAAAAACTGAATCAAAGATCCGGGAAGCGATCAAATTTAACTTTATTGATTCAGTAGTTGCCCTGAACCTTGCTTTCTTCGTGAATGCTGCAATCCTTGTTCTTGCAGCTACAACATTCTACAAAGCGGGATTATTCAACGTGACTGAAATCAAGGATGCTCACAGGTTCCTTGCGCCACTTCTTGGAAATAAGCTTGCTCCGGTATTATTTGCAGTCGCCCTTATAGCAGCGGGTCAGAGTTCAACCCTTACAGGAACCCTTGCCGGGCAGATAGTTATGGAAGGTTACCTGAATCTGCGTATTCAGCCTTATATAAGGAGGATAATTACAAGGGTCGTGGCAATTGTACCGGCCGTACTGACGATTATCTTCATGGGTGAAGCCGCAACAGGGCAGCTGCTTATTTTAAGCCAGGTAATACTCAGTCTTCAGCTCGGGTTTGCGGTTATTCCGCTCATCCATTTTGTGAGCGACAGGCAGCGGATGGGGAAATTTGCCATAGGAATATTTACAAGGCTCTTCTCATGGCTCATAGCAGCTATAATTATTGTGTTGAACGCCAGGTTGGTGAGCGATGAGATTTCCGGATGGCTTCACACGAGCACCCATCCCTGGATCATCAGGCTTACTGTTGTGCCGGTATCAATAGGGGCTGCAATTCTCCTGCTCTTTATTACGTTGAGGCCCTTCCTGAAGCAGATCCTTTTCAGAACAATCAGCACAACTCATCCGGCCCCTCCGCTGGCTGACATTGTGATGCCTCCTGAATTTTCAAGCATTGTTGTCGCAATCGATTTCAGCAATATAGACAGGGAAGTGATCAGGCATGCACTGTCACTTTCTCACAAGGGGGGGAGGATCCTGCTTATTCACGTTGTTGAATCAGTAGGGGCAATGCTTTTCGGACATGATACAGATGACTTCGAATCTATTCATGATAAAGAGCTACTGGATCAGTATCAGTCCGTTGTTCAGTCAACCGGATTGCAGACATCCGTATTCCTTGGGTTTGGAAATCCTAAAAAAATCATCCCTGACAAGGTAAGGGAATTTAATGCTGATCTGTTGCTGCTAGGTGCCCATGGACACAAAGGATTGAAGGATATAGTTTTTGGGACGACAGTGGATAAGGTGAGGCACAGGGTCGATATTCCGGTGCTGCTCGTAAAAGGTACGGCAGCCTAGAAAGGCACTGTTATTTTAAATGATAAGATTCAGATCACCGAATTCGTGCCAGAGATACTTTTTTGCAATGGCCTCCTTATAGGATTCCTTAAGGAGAGCCGGAGCGAGGAAGGCACTTAACAGATCCAGATGGCTTGCCTCAGGCTCATGTAACCCTGTAATTAAGCCGTCGGCAACTTTCAGATCATATTTTTCGGTTATCCGATTCCCATTCTCTTAAGGCTGAAGAGCATTTTCCAGGTGAAAGCCCTTCCAGCACCCGGCATTTCAGACGAACCGGGTTCGACCCGGTTGACCCTCACCTGGGTGTCTCTCAACTCTTCTGCCCAGGTTCCTGACATACCTTCAAGTGCAAATTTTGATATTCCGTATGCCCCCCATCCCGGGTAGCCGACAACTCCTGCATCACTTGTAACATTTATCACTGACCCCCCGTTTTCGATCATTGAAGGCAGGACGTGCCGGATCATAAGAAAGGGCCCTATGAGATTCGTATTGATGACCTTATGAAAATCCTCCAGTGGATAATCCAGAAGGTAGGGCATGGGGGTCGGTCCCAGCATGGAGGCATTGTTCACAAGGATATCCAGCCTTCCTCCAAATGCGAGAAGGGTAGTGGCTGCAATGCGCTCCACATCCCCGGGCACGCTTACATCGCCTGACAAAGAAATAGTTTTCGTCTGCGGCGAAATTTTCCTGACCTGATCTGCGACCTTTTCCAGACGATCCCTGTTTCGCGAAACAATTGAAAGCGCTGACACCCCTTCCACTGCAAATGCAAGTGCCAGTGCCTTCCCCAATCCATCGGAAGCTCCTGTAATAATAGCCTTCTTCCCTGCCAGTTTGTTCATTGATTCAATATTCAAATGCTGCCTGTTTTGCCTCGAATGCCAAAACGGCATTGTTTATCAGTTTTTTGTATAGTCCGAATCCCCTGTTGCAAAACAGATTTTCAGTTTTGTTTGTTCAATTTCTGTCAGAAGCAATTGGCAGCGGGGCTAACCTTTTAGCTGGATGAATTCAATAATTTATCTGGTTAGCAATTAAGTTGGGGTTCAGTGAATATCAGGTAAGGCGGATAATCAAATTTCAAGCTATTTTCCTGCTTATCAGATCAATGATCCATCTTCCAATTGAATGATGGGCATTTACAAGAATAGAAAGATGTTTGGCCCCGGGAACAATCATTACCTCAGAATCTGCACGGACTGCCAGGGCCAGTTCCCCGAATGCAACAACCTTTTCCGGCAGGAATAACTCATCTTCTGACCCAATCCACAATCCGAAGGGGCTATCGATTTCTGTGAACTGTTCCCTTGGATCCCCGGGAATAAGCGAAACGGACATGTTAACCGTAATGGATTCCACCATCCCTGCATCAGAGGCCAGAAGCTCCGGAGGGTAATTGAATTTTACTGCAAAATTATGGCCGTTTAATTTACCTCCGCTTGAAAAGTAACCTGCAAAAGCATCACGATCAACCCTGGCAAATGGAGGCTTACCTGAAGCACGTTCAGTCTGAGCACGTACCCCCAGTTGCGGTGAGAGAAAGAGGTACCCGGTTACACCCTCTTTTCCAATCTGCCCTGAATAATTAAGTGAAAGGCCGGCACCCGATGAATGGCCGCCAAGAAAAAGCGGGAGATTTGGGTGTTCGCTTCGTATATATCTGATAAAGGTAGTTATATCGGAAAAGATCTGGGATGGTGAAGGTGCATCTCCCCGAATGCCACCTGAACTTCCGTGTCCTCTGATATCAGGAGTATAAACAGCAATATTGTATTCATTCTTCAAGCCGGTACCAATGAACTGGTATCCTGCTCCGGAATGTGCACCGCCTCCATGATAAAAGAGAATGGCCGCTTCTGGTGTTGAAGGAATATATCTTCTGTATGATAACTCAACTCCATCGGTGGCCACAAGCCTTTCTTCGTGAGCCAGATCAATACCGGCCCTTTTTTTTAATTCGTGAAATGAAAAGGATCCCCCAGGCATACAGGTAAATATTTAAAATTTCAAAATCGTGTAAATCTATTTTTTGCAATAGGAATCATATAAACCTTCCGGACAGATAATAGAAACAATTTTAATGGATAAATGGTTTCTAAAATGCAGGGTTTCAGTTTCAGCCGAAAACCTGTCTGAACAAGGAAAGCTCAGAGGGGGGGTTGACAATTTCAGTCCTTAATACATCTTATGCTGAAACCGTCTTTTTTTGAAGTTTTATTCATTGCTGCCACCGCATCGTTATAGTAAAGGCTAAAGTACCACGACCTGCTGTCGTCCGACTCAGTCGATGACCAGAAGGATGTAAAAAATGATGCTGAACTGAATGTCCCTTCAAAATATCGGATGCCGGCAGGAAGGGCTGTGAATCCGGTGCTGTTGACGGAACCCGTATTGGGAATGCTCCAGTGCTCAGTTCCCTCCTCCTTAAGCTTGCCACCTCCTGTAAGAGTATCGCCGGTAAAGTCGCGGAGCTGCCTCCATTCTGCATCCGACGGCATATGCCAGCCATCGGGACAGAGCATTCCGGAAACTGCTGCATAGTAATTATACAATGCGCCAGACACGGACTTATTTGAGATATCATTGTTGTACCAGCAATAGCCGGCACTTATAAGGCCGGCCCATTCATCGCCGGCGGGGAAATACGCTATTGTGCTCCCATCTGAAAAAAGGGTGGTTTTAAGGTTTTCAGCCATCCACACCTGGTCGCCGATCCTGATGGTTTTGTAGACATTGCCGTCGATATCAGTTACAGGATCGGGAGTATTGTCCTTCTTCCTGCAACTCATGAAAAAGATGGCTAAAACAGCTCCTGTAAGCAGGAGGGCAGGTTTAATGATTTTCAGATTTTCCATCTTTCGCAGGATATATCTAATTGCCTGAATTCAGTATTTGTCCGTCGGATTCCAGTTTTCTCCTGATTTCCTCATAGTTCAGATCGTAAATGGTTTTATCCTTTTCAAGGGCCAGCCCGGCTACTGTCGCAGCGCTCTGTCCCAGGATCATAAATACCGGTTCCATCCTGATTGAACCGAAGGCTATATGGGAGCTTGATACGCAAACAGGAACCAGGAGGTTATTGCATTCCCTCTTTTCAGGCAGAATTGAGCCAAGATCTATCATATAGGGTTGTTTTGCAGGAAGTTCAATATCACCTTCATTCTCGGTGCAGCCATCCGGCCTGATGTAACGCTGAACATTGTGTGAATCAAGGTTATACGAGCCCATGCCAACTGAATGGGGAACTACCCTCTTTCCAAGGACATCGTTCTCGGTCATTGTATATTCACCCTTCATGCGTCGTGCTTCACGCACATAGATAGTATAGGGCCAGTTGCCGTTATCGGTGAATTCATCCTTTGCATAGCCCCATTTGCCCATTTCATCCCTTACTTCAGCGGGTACCCGGGGATCATTTGCTATAAAATAAAGCAACCCTTTCTGATAATTAATGTGTTCCCGGATTATCTCCCTTCTTTTTGCATACCCGGCCTCCGGGTAATCATAATTCATTCCTATATCGTCAAAGCTGAACGGGCCATGGTTGTTGACATCCGTTTTCAAATTGGGGATGGGATCGAATTTATTGAAGGTGCCCCGCCAGCCTGCATCATATATTCTTGTCAGCAGTTCATACCTCGCAGGATCATAAGCCTCCGGAGGCATGAAAGGTACCCTGTTGGCCTCATCTTTTGTAAGACAGGTCCTGAAACAGTAGGTCTGGATTTTTTTATCTCCGTCGCACCTTATTCCCGGGGGAGCGGTTGAGATTCCAGGGAGGACTCCGCTCAGGGAATCTCCCGGAATAATGTATGGGCTGATCTTCAGCGTACCGAAATCGTGATGTTTCCATGGAATGTTCCCTGTCTGAACTCCGTTCCATTGCTCATTGTATTCCTGACAGGGCTCCCGTCCGGTTGTATAGCTTACACCCGCGGAAGCCATCAGGTCCCCCTCGTAAGTGGCATCTATAAATATCCTGCCGCTGAATCTCCTTCCGGCAAGAGTTGTAATTGCAACAATGGAGCCTTTTTGCTTCAGGACGCCATGTTCCCTGTCGAGCCATTCGTCCCTGTAAACAGTTATATTATTGTTTTTTATCATTTCTTCGAATGCTTCCTCCGCTGCATGCGGTTCGAAAATCCACATTGTGCGCTTCTCTCCGTCGATCGCAGGGCTTCCCTGTCCCTTGTTGCCATAGTCTGACTGTTTCTGCCATTTCCATGATCCGGGCTTCATATAATGCTCATAGATCATATGATAAAATTCCCTTGCAAGCCCTCCGATAACCTCCTTGTTACCCGTATCTGTGAATCCAAGCCCCGAGGAGGTCAATCCTCCAAGATGCCTGTCGGGTGAGACAATGATTACTGATTTTCCCATCCTTTTAACCTGTACTGCAGCAGTCACCGCGGCTGATGTTCCTCCATAAATTATCACATCAGCCTTAATTGTTTCAGGGCCGGAGCCGGGATGACAGCCCTGGATAGCTGCCAGTATGAAGGGAAGAATAATAAATAATGATCTCATTCCTTAAGCGTATTTAGCATCAATTATTATTAAGGTAAGAGCCGTACTTCAAATATCGCCAGATTTCCTGAAAGTAAGCTGATCTGAAGCTGAATCTTTAGCTTAAAAGGGAGGGATAACTATTTTTTAGGGAACCAGGGAAAAAAGGAGCTGGTCTTTTCAATATATTCACTGTACCCGGGTTTAGTCTTTACAAGACTGCTTTCGAGAAGAGAAACTCCCGATACCCTGATGATAAGGGCTGTCATGAGTATCGAACCCAAAGCAGGCAGACAGCTTCCGGCGGCAATGCTGAAAAGACCGTATCCCCACCAGACTGCTGAATCGCCGAAATAGTTGGGATGGCGCGTATAATGCCACAATCCTTTGTCGAGCACTTTTCCCTTAAGCGAAGGATCAGCCCTGAAGCGGGCAAGCTGGATATCCCCTCCTGCCTCGAAAATGATTCCGGTGATCCAGAGTATAATTGCAGCAATATCCAAAATTCCCGGAGTCTTTGTGCTTCCGAAATACTGGGCACCCAGCAGCGGGGCAGATATCAGCCACATCAGCACCCCCTGCAGCAGAAAGGTCTGGAAAAAGCTTATCCACCAGTATCTTTTCACGCCATACTTCCTCCTGAATTCACTGTAGCGGAAATCTTCACCTTTTCCAAGGTTCCTCCATGCTATATAAATTGACAACCTTAATCCCCAGACAGCGGCCAGGGACATCAGAAGGATTTTCCTTGTCACATTTCCCGGGCTGTTTAAAAAATAATAGCCGCTCACAATTACAAATCCCAGACCCCAGAAAATATCGGCAATGCTTGCATTTTTTATGATTACGCTGACAATCCACAGCAATGTCATAACGATCATTATGACAATAAATGCATTCATATAGACATGTAAAAAGCTCATATGAACAAGATCAGTCGAAGAGAATGGCAACAGCTGCGGCGCCTATGCCGGTATTCGCGCCAATAACCGGAGAAATATTTACCACGGAGACAGGTATCTTGCCGGTCAGGGCCAGCATCCTTTCGGAGTACCAGTTGGCTGCTTCAAAGTTGTTTGCGTGAAGCACGATGTAATTCCAGGTAGTTTTTTCACGAACAAGCCTGTCTATATATCCCATCACCTTTTCCATATTGGCTTTCTGGTTGAAGGACTTGTCAAAAACAACTGCCTTCCCCGAATCGTCAATCGTTACAATGGGGTTTATATTCAGAAGTCTGGCAAAAAACCCTTTGGTTGCTGAAAGCCTTCCCCCGCGGATAAGATATTTGATATCCCTTACACTTACGAAGATCTTCACATTGTTTGTCCAGTTCTCTGCCATTTCAACCACCTTATCATGTGTATAACCGTCTTCAATGGCCTGTGCTGCCCTGAGGATTATCAGACCCAGAGCGCCTGACAGATTCCTCGAGTTTATTACGGAGATCGGTTTGTTGAATTCCCTGCCAATGTCCTGTGCCGCCTTCAGGCTGCTGCCATATGTTCCGCTGAGCTTTTCGCTCAGGTGAATGGCAATTATGGAATCATAGTGAGATGCAAGATGTGAGTAGAGATTGGCAAATGCCTTCTCATTTACCTGTGAGGATTTGGGAAAATAGTTGTTCTCCTCAAGCAGGGAATAGAACTGTTCAGGATGAATTGTAACTTTATCGAGATAATGATTCTCGCCGAAATTGATATTTATCGGCAGCATGTTTATCTGATATTTATCGAGGAGCTCAGGAGCAAGGTCACAAGTCGAATCGGTTACAAGTGCGATTTTCCATTTCCTGTTGTAGACTACCTCACTCTGGCGGACCATGTCATCAGCCTTCTGGAAAGCCAGCGTTCCTGTTTTTCTCAGCTCATCGAAAAGATTCGCGGGTGTGTCGGTATGAACATGAAGGCGGCGCATCCTTTCTGATCCGGCTACAACTATCGAATTCCCATAGCCTGAAAGGATGGAGGTAAGCGTCGCACTATTGATTGTGCTGTTCTTTATCAGGGCCTCTGTACAATACCGGAATTCCGGCTTTTCAGGAATCGTTTCTTCAATCTTTTCGAAAACTGATGTCTCTGCCTTGACCTGGATAAGCTCCTTCAGGTTGCGCTGTGTTATAAACTCGGTAATTCCCTCGACAAAAAAGACAAATCCCCTGGCCCCGGCATCCACTACATTCGCCTTTGCCAGAACTGCAAGCCTCGATTTTGTTTCGGTCAGCGATTTATTCAGTATTGAAAGGGAGCTCAGAAATATTTCGTTGAAGTCGGAAAAGCGAAACCTGTTATCATAAATATACTCGGCCCAGTCCTTTATCACAGTGAGCATTGTTCCTTCCACCGGATTAGCCACAGCCTCATATATATACCTTATGGAGTTTTTAATGCTGTCAGCGAACTGGCTTACGTTTATTGTCCTGAAATTACCTGTCTCGGAGCTCATTCCATAAAGGAACTGTGCGAATATTATACCCGAATTCCCGCGCGCATTGACCAGCGTAGTTTCAGCAATCCTGTCGGCGGTTATTTTATACGACCTGTGGGGGTGGAGGGAATCAATCACAGCCCTGATAGTGGAGGCAAGGTTGGTACCTGTATCTCCGTCATTTACAGGGAAGACGTTGATTTTGTTAAGCTCGACCTGGTGTTCAATGACTTTTCTGGCACCGGCAATAAAGGTATAATATAGCCTGCGGCCATCCATTTCATTCAGAGGAGCCAATGTAACTGGTGTCATAAGCCGTTAACCTGTCAGAACGGTACAAAGTTAATCAATAAAATGAATGGAGGGGCTACAATTGCTTAAAATGATCTGGTTATGCGATCTTTAGATCAAGCTGACCTGCCGGTGTCTGCAGGATCGGGATATTTATGAAAATTATCCCCTTCAGTATGCTTTGCCTGTGAATTCCATGATCGTCCTGTGAACCCTTTCCTTTGTCTCTTCGGGCGTTGGGTTTAACTCCCGGGCTGTGAATTGTCCGTTTGCCAGATCAATTCTTTCAAATACCATAAGATAGAGGTTGAAGATAATAGCAAGGCTTAACTGGTACCTTGGTTCCAGAAGGGGACTGATTTCCCTGATTACTTCATATGTCCTGATCCTGTATTCATCCGCAAGCAGGTAGTAAGGCTCAATAAGCCTCCTGAAGCTGCTGTCAGGCGGTTTCCCTTCGGCAATTTCACGAAGCCCGGCCCTTGTCAGGTTGCATTTTGCGATCAGATCATCTGCAAAATAGCTCAGGTTATTCAGCTGGTCCTTCTGAAAATCGCGTATGATATGAACGACGTAGCTGAAAATAGCACAGGGAGATGCTGCCCATCTTACATCAAAGGGAGGTACCTCATATTTTCCCTCCTTCCCGGAAATACTGTTGAGATGAACGAAGATGGCAGCCGGAGCTACAGAGGCTCCTGCTGAATAATCGAGAAATGCCTGCAGTGTGGGAAATCCGTCGTTATGGATGTCATATATCATGGATTTCGCAAATGCCTCCAGGGGCCATAGCGGGATCCTGAATTTTTCAATTGTCTCCTTTAGCTCAGCCTGCTGTGGATTGCATTCCTTTGAAATGAAAATCATCTTCAGCCATTCCTCCACATTGGCGATGAACTCTTTTCTTTCTCCGGGAGCTATCTTCTTGTTCATTGCCTTGTGATCATCTATCAAATCATCGATCGCACGCATGAACCTGTAACAGGTCTTTGCAGCACAGAATCTGTCATTATCCCAGAAATTGGCCGCAACAAGTATATTCGGATGGTCCTTTATCTGGTGGAAATCTATTGAATTAAAAATTTCCAGGAACTCTTCCCTCTGTGATCTCATAAATCCGGTTGATTAATATCTGACTGTTCTTTAAGTATCCGTTCAGATGTGAGCCTGGCGGATATCAGGATGTTCGGTATCCCGTTGCCGGGATGGGTGCTTCCTCCCACAAAATAAAGATTTCTGTAACGGCTGTGACGGTTATGCGGTCGGAAATATCCCATTTGCAACAGGTTATGGGCCAGGCTTCCAAAGACTGATCCCCTCGATATATTACAGGCACTTTCCCATTTTTCAGGAGTATAGCAAATTTCAAATTTGATATGGTCACTTATATCTTCCAGGCCCAGCTGCCTGAGTCGCCTGATCAGTGCCGCCCTGGTCCTTTTACTTATCAGTTCCCAGTCCTGCCTGCTCTTTTTATCCATATGCCCTGCTCCCACGATGAACGAAAGCGTATCCTGGTTCCCGGGTGCGGCGGATGGATCTGTTCTTGCCGGCGCATGTATGTAAAAACTTGGTTTTTCACTTACATTCCTGTCAATAAAGATCCTGTCGAGTCCCTCCCTGAAACCATCGGACAGAAAGACGCTGTGATGCCCAAGCTGGGGATAAACTTTGTCGAGGCCCCAGTGGTAGCATATCGCGGAACATGAGTATTTCTTTCTGTCGAGACGGCGGGATGCCCTTTTGTCGGGCAGGAGATCCCTGTAAACATACGGGAGATCAGCATTTGCGATTATTATATCCGCCTTTCGCCTCAGAGCCGTCAGTAAAGATCACAGACTCCGCTTTTTTGCCATTTACCCTGATCCTTCCGACTGGTTTCCTGTAATGGAACTTTACACCTGATGACTCTGCAGCAGCGAGTAGTTTCTGTACCACCGTGAACATTCCTCCCCTGGGGAAAAATGACCCTTCGGTCAGTTCCGCCGCTGGTACCATAGAAAAGAGTGCAGGTGAACTGAAGGGACTCTGTCCTACATAAATGTTCTGAAAAGTATATGCCATCCGCAGATGCATATTTTTGAAGAATTTCCCTGAATACCTCCAGTGGGAAATATAAGCCTTCAGCCTGATCAGGAGACCAATGTTCCTGAAATTTGCAAACTGGAAGAGATTATAGAAATTACGCCCGATCAGCCTGCCTGTACCGATTTTGAATATTTCATAGCCGTCGGAAATATATTTCTGTGATTTTTTGAAACTTCCGGGTTCAATCCTCTCCAGCTGAAGCTCCATCTTTTTCGGATCAGACGAAAAGGCTATAACTTCATTGTTGTCAAAATAGATTTTATAAAGCTCCTCAAGAGGCAGGATATCGTTGTTTTCGAACAGGGGTATTTCAAGCGAACTGAAAATTTCCCTGTATATGCCCGGCATTATAAGCATTGTGGCACCCAGGTCAAAGCGGTGACCTTCCCATACCAGCTGGCCGCATCGCCCTCCGGGGGTTGAATTTTTTTCGTACACATTTACTTCGTATCCTTTCCTTGCCAGATAGATCGATGTTGCTATGCCGCCTATACCTGCTCCGATTATGACGACCTGTTTTTTTAAAGGCATAAATTCCGGGTTCTCCTGTTGATTTTTTTAAAGACATAAAAATATTTAAAATGTCGCATGCAATAGTTATTCAATAGTCATTCGGTTGTCATTAAGTTGTCATTAAGTAGTATAGAGAAATAAGTGCGCAGCGAGTGCCGCGCGCAGCGCAATTCATTCATACCCCTGACAGTCAATAAACTGCATTAATAGCAATCTTCTTGTCATCGTTCATTTCAAACAGCCATTTTTCGAATGGGGGCATTGAGAATCTGCCTGTAACATTATTTGAGAAGCCATAGCCCTCGGTTGGTTTGCCAACCAGGTTGGTTTCCATCACTCCGTTCATATTCTCATCGTGGTAAAAGCGAACTGCATATTTTCCTGCAACCAGATTATTTATTGTGAAAGAACAGCACCTCTCCTCTGATTTCACCTATCTCCCTGGTAATAACCTTCTGGTTCTCATCGAATACCTGCAGCATGATCCTCCCCTTGTCATTCCTTAGCCCGGCTATTTCAACCTTAAGCGTAAGCTGGGAATATGAGGAATTGAAAATAGCAAGCGACAGTGCGAGAGCAAGCAGGATTTTTTTATGATGTACAGTCATTTTGAATAACCAGATTTGAATTCATATTCTCCGGATGATACCCTGCACAATGTTCTGCCCCTGGAGGAGCCAAGAACAGTTACATCAGGCGATTTCCCGACAGGGATGTCACTCTCGGTTATCATGGAGGGATCCGATCTGGGGAATAACCACGGTGGCATTGCAGCTGACCGGGACATTAACTTTAAGTGTGAAGCTTCTCTCCCTCTTTTTTCCAGGAGGTTGAGATCTCTCCGTGAACTGAGTTATATTCAGTTTCAGCCCATGTGATGTCACCAACCATTTCAGGTTCGATCAGAATGTCGCTCATAGCCATGAGAGCCGGGTGCCAGGCGTATTCCGCCGAGGCCGCTGAAGAACCATTCCATTATATGCCCGAGCATCATGTGGTTGTTTGAAACATATTTCAATGCCGCCCATGATTCAGTAAGGGATGTGGCTCCCTTTGAGAGCTGGTATCCATAGCCGGGAACATCTGTCCTTGAGTTCATTTCATAGATAAGCTGTGACTGTCCTTCCTGTTCAAGGACCCGCAGCAGATACCTGTACCCTATGTCTCCTGCAGTGAGGGCTTTATTGTTTTCATTTATCGATTTTACAAGGTTTCCGACAATCTCCTTCTTCGCCGAAGAATCCTCCATTCCGAAGAAAAGCGGCATTGAATATGCAGTCTGGCTGCCCGTGGAATAAATTTTTGTCACAGGATCGAAAAATCTATCATTGAATGATTTTCTGATCTCCCCGGACAGACTGTCATAATATATTGCATCCTCATTATTGCCCAGCAGGCCGGCCATCCTTCCGAGAAGTCTTGCATCGTAGAAATATATGGATGTTGCCGTAACTGCCTTCGGGGTCAGCTGGGCCTCACCGGGGAATTTCGGACCGAGGTCATACCAGTCGCCGAGACCGTGGGACAGTATATTGTTTCCGGAGAGATCCCTGAGATAATTTACATATTTCTTCATCATCGGGTAAGCTCTGTTCATTGCATCCGTATCACCATACCATTCATACATATCCCACGGAAGTATTACACAGGCGCTGCCCCATTCGGGAGAATCACGGAATCCTCCCACAAAGGGTACATACTCGGGGGCAATATCAGGCACGAGTCCGTTGCCGAGCTGCGCCTCCATCATATCGCTGATCATCTTGTCGTAAAGATTATGGATATCATACAGGAATTTAATAGAGTTTCCCATCAGATGGGTTTGTTCAAGCCAGCCCAGCTTTTCACGGTGCGGACAATCGGTTGCCACGCTTGCAAGATTGCTTTTAACAGACCAGTTGATGAGTTCATATATCCTGTTGAACAATTCGTCTGAACATCTGAAGCTGCCTGCCGGCGGGGACGAATTACGGGTATGAAGGAGTTCAATACCTGTGATCTGAGGCAGGGACTCCGGATTGGGGCGGTCCTTCGGTACAGCCCCGTCAGCCCTGACAAATCTGAATCCATAATATGTGAAACGTGGCATCCAGACCTCCTCATCCTCCCCTTTCAGAGTATATGCTAAAGTAACAGGGATAGCCTGTAGCCTGCTGTGTTACAAGGGAATCATCGCCAAGAAGCTCGCCGGGAGTGAACCTGACCTCCTGCCCCCTTCTTCCCCTTATTCTGATTTTAATGATCCCGGAGGCATTCTGACCGAAATCGTATGTGTAGATACTGTCATTTCTGAGATAGATCTTTTTTGGTTCAATAGTCAGGGCAACCTTTACCGGATAATCGCTTTCAGGTCTGAGTGTTCCTTCGGGTTCCCTCACCTTCATTGCATTCCGCCAGCCAGAATCATTGAACCCCGGACTGTTCCAGCCTTCCTATTCAAGCCGGGCATCATAATCCTCACCACCATATATGCTTGAGAATGTTACTGGGGAGGGGCTTGCTTTCCAGCTATCATCGCTTACAACCGACTCCCCGGAGCCGTCGGTATACCTGATGTCGAGCCTTAGGATAAGTTTTGGTGCACCATACGCAATCACAAGTTTCCTGTAGCGCTCCCTGTTTATATTGTAAAATCCGTTACCCACTATTGCCCCGAGAGTATTGGCCCCTTCAGCCAGCTCTGCCGTAACATCGAATGTATTGTAAAGACATCTCTTCCGGTAATCGGTCCAGCCAGGCGACAGAAAGCGGTCACCTATTTTTGTTCCATTTATATAAAGTTCATACTGTCCCAGTCCGCTTACGAATACGGTAGCGCCGTTTAATTTTCCTGTCAATCCTGAAATCCTTTCCTGAAGCAGGGTATTATAGTTCTTTGCTTTGCCCTGTGCCCAAGCTCATCGCCGGATCCGTGCACTCCCGGAACGAGCAGCAGGGAATCGGGGATCTCTTCAAAACCTATCCACCGGGCCCCTTTCCAGTCATCCCTGGCGTAAAGTCCTGTGATGAACCTTCCGGTTTGGCTCCATTCAGAAGCTTTGCCATTCTGATCCCACACCCTCACCTTCCAGAAATATCTGGTACCCGGCTGCAGTTGTGGGCCATTATATCTTATCCATGCCGGAGAGGCCGACATGGTCTTGCCTGAATCCCAGATATTTCCTTTATTCCCGGCAGCAGCCTTCTCATCGGCACTCACAATGAGCTGCCAGCCCTTTTGTTCCATGCGGCGCGCCGGAGACAGTGAGATCCAGCTGAACACCGGGATCTCCTGACAGCCTTCGGGATTTTCAATCCCGTCGCATTTAAGGTCAGTAACCGATAGTACGGGTAAATTCCCGGAGCTGCATCCGGCTGTCAGCAGGAGGCAGGGCAGAAGTGACAGGATAAGGAATTTCATCTTGCTGGGCAAATAAATATTACATCAGGTAAAAGTACCTGAAAAAATAATTCAAGGTGAAATTTAAGAAATTGTCTGCTGTTCTGCAAAAGTCAGGGAGGGTCCACCGGTCAGCGGACCCGGTGACTTGAAGAAAAATATATTATTTTTTTAACAGATCCCTGATCTCCGTAAGGAGCATCTCCTCTTTTGACGGGGCAGGAGGTGGAGCAGGCAGCTTTTCCTCTTTCTTTTTTGAGGCATTAATTGCCTTGATAAATAGGAAAACGGCAAATGCAACTATAAGAAAATCAAATGTTACCTGTAAAAAGTTACCATAATTCCAGGTTACAGCCGGATTTGTCTCTGTTGCAGCCTTAAGGATTACTTTAAGCTCTGTAAAATTGACTCCCCCAATGAGCAGCCCGAGGGGCGGCATTATAATGTCACTAACCGTAGAGGATACTATCTTGCCGAAAGCAGCCCCGATAATAATACCGACAGCCATGTCGACAACATTTCCTTTCATTGCGAAAGTCTTGAATTCATCAACCAGTTTCATAGGGACAAGTTTTAGTGAATATGCAATTATTAAAATTTATATGACAGGCCTACTCCGAATATCTCCTTGAACTGAACAAGGGAACGTATTGATTCTCCCGGATCCACTGTCCCATCATGGTTTCTATCGTATGGGACCTGAATGTTGTCATCATAGATAAGTTGTGTATTCAGGTTAAAGGAGAGATATCTGTTGACTTTCATAGCTATCAGCGTTTCCCAGTTGACATCAATATTCTGTGGTTTATCGGCGTAATTGGAGAACAGGTCGATTTTCGTGGTAAATGAAACATTTTTCAGGAATTCATTTTTGAAGTCATTCTTTGAATAGATGACCCTTATATATCCTCCCAGCTCGCTCCTGGAGGTCTCTCCCGGCTTTACTCCGAATGCCCCCAGGTCAGAGAGCGACTGATCTTTAACAAAAGTAAATTTACCCGTCAGAGGTGCAAGAAAGGCGCTGAAATAGGGGCCAGGCTTATAATCAAGGCCCAGGGCCAGAGTAAGATATGCAGGAGCGAACAGGTCAGATATCTTATTCGTTACGTCGGGGTAATTATAGCCGGGAGTCATCTGTGTCCGGAAATTCATGAGGACTGAATAGTAAAAATTCTTGAATGCTTCGCGACCATACTTTGACAGGATATCAATCTTATCGTCTGTTTTTCGCACCGATGCATCCTTCCCTTGTTTTATTACGCCATAGCCAATATCCAGGCTGTTGTCCCAGGCCGATTTGCCTTTATTGTAATTGGCAAATCCGCTGAAAAGCCCGTTCACGGAAAATGAATTCTCACCTCCCGCAACCCAGTTTGTGAGTGAAGTCTGGGCAAGGGTGGCAGTCAATACTCCTCCCTTCTTCCATCCCATAATAGTATCTGCTGACTGCGTGCGCAAGAGTTTCTCAGGTTCTGTGACCTGACCGTTCGCCATCTGAATAATTGCTGCCGAAAGCATAATGGCCTGGATAATCCTTAGCTTTCATAATATCAGAGATTTTATTGCTGGTTCAGTTTTGTTTAATATCAATTACCCAAAGATAAAAACTCTTATCTGATTCTGGATAATCATATCATTCATATCATATATATAATATGATGAGGGATAAGTTTTTTAACAGCCGGCAATATACAATTATGCTAATTGCCCGTAAACTATTAAATTGCAGCCGGTCAGGATCCCAATGTTAAAACAGTAAAATCGCAGATTATGAGTAAGGTAGACAATTTCTTAAAAGAGATAAATGACGGATATGCCTGCAAAGGCGATTATATTGCACTGGGAAGCGCCATTCTGGAGGGTGAAACAATAGGGGATGCCCAGGTAAGGATCCCGCTTAAAACAATGAACCGTCACGGACTGATCGCAGGAGCAACCGGCACCGGAAAAACAAAGACCCTGCAGGTCATTTCGGAGCAATTGTCCGAAAAGGGAATACCCGTACTTCTCATGGATGTTAAGGGCGACCTCAGCGGCATAGCCATGCCCGGGGAGGCAAAACCCTTTATCACTGAAAGGCACGCAAAATTGAAAATACCCTATGCACCAAAGGGATTTCCGGTTGAGCTTATGTCCCTCTCTCAGCAGGATGGAGTCAGACTGAGGGCTACTGTATCTGAGTTCGGCCCGGTACTGCTGTCTCGGATTCTCGATCTGAATGATACACAGGAGGGAGTGCTGGCGGTAATATTCAAATACTGCGATGACAACAAGCTGGCCCTGCTGGACATTAAGGATATCAAAAGCGTGCTCAGGTACGTGACTGAAGAGGGCAAACCTGAGATTGAAAAGGGTTATGGCAAGATCTCGACTGCCACTACCGGAATAATAATGCGAAAAATCCTTGAGCTTGAGCAGCAGGGAGCAGATCTGTTTTTCGGAGAGCTTTCCTTCGATATAAGAGACCTCATGAGAACGGACAAGAACGGGAATGGCTACATAAGCATCATCCGGCTCACAGACATCCAGGATAAGCCAAAGCTGTTTTCCACTTTCATGCTGTCACTGCTTGCCGAGATCTATGGCACAATGCCGGAAAAGGGAGATGTTGTAAAACCGGAGCTTGTGATATTCATTGACGAGGCACACCTTATTTTCAATGAAGCCAGCAAGGCACTGCTCGATCAGATTGAAAATATCGTGAAGCTTATAAGATCGAAAGGGGTCGGTATATACTTTGTTACCCAAAATCCCACTGATGTTCCCAACGGAGTGCTGTCACAGCTCGGCCTTAAGATTCAGCATGCGCTGAGGGCCTTCACTGCCCTGGACAGGAAAGCTATAAAGCTTACTGCTGAAAACTACCCCTTGTCTGAATATTATAAAACCGATGAGGCAATAACAGCCCTGGGAATAGGCGAGGCACTTGTGACCGCACTCAGCGAGAAGGGTGTCCCGACACCACTGGCTGCGACGATGCTGAGAGCCCCTATGAGCAGAATGGACATCCTTTCGGAGGGTGAAATATCTGCCATAAACAATAGCTCGGTGCTGGTGCAGAAATACAGTCAGGTAATCGACCGCGATAGCGCCTATGAAATACTTGGAAGAAAGGTAACAGATATTGAAAGGGCAAAATCCGAAGAGGCAGAGAGGAAAGAGGAGGACAGATCCAGGATGAGCCAGGGTGAGCGTTACCCCTCGAGGACCTCTTACGGTTCGAGAA
The DNA here is from genome assembly GCA_963756885.1 of uncultured Bacteroidales bacterium. GTDB lineage: Bacteria > Bacteroidota > Bacteroidia > Bacteroidales > VadinHA17 > LD21. The sequence continues at coordinate 131,976 of CAVWPG010000011.1, read as the reverse complement.
CGAAATCGCCACAGGACGAGATGGTAAAGGTTCTTACAAGCGCAACCTTTATCCGGGGAGTGTTCGGGGTCCTGAGCAAGGTCCTGAAATAATCAGCGCTTTAACTTTATGCTGTCAACAAGGTAGGGTGAATCCCCGCGCCAGAAAAGGGCCTTGTTTTTCTGCCGGTAATGTACGATGACCATATCTCCCTGCAGGGTATCGAATTGTCTTACGAGCGACTTATTTACAAGGGTGAAATAAAATTTCTCCGAAGCCAGGGTCACATCCCTTGTGGAAGATATGCTGCTGAGGATCAGCTCGCCCTCATAGGTCTTGACAAGTGCTCCCTTGCTCGAGAATTTCTGAAGCAGGCCGGCACGATAGCCTGTACTGTAAGTGTAAAAGTATTGCCAGTAAATATACATCCCCCCTGTAACTACAATCAGAATTATAAGCCATCTGAGAACCAATCTTGCGGCGCGGGCGATCTTTTGCCCGAAGCTTGTGCTTTCCTGTGAAGTCCCGGTTTCCATAAGATATACATTTTAAAACATTGAGAATTGAAGCATTCAATTTAATTTCCGGAGATCATAACATCCCCGGATCGACCGATGACATTCAGTTGCCGACAACCCGCTCATGAGCCCGCGGATCAGGCTATTTGAATTTAGTCAGCAGATCCCTGACGGCATCCTTATGCACCATGAAATCCATCATCTTGAGCTTAACATAATCTTCCGAAAAGAAATAATAGCCGAATTCGGGAGCATCAGGGTCATTATTTCTCGAACCGGAGCCGGAATCCTTTATCAGAAACCATTCTTTTCCATCCTTGACTGCCGATCCGATTAGATGCATGCCATGATCGTCAGTCGTTGTCTGGTTAGAGAACCTGAACTGGCGGGCATCGTCATTAATGTATACAGCAGGAATATCAAAATCAGGAATTATTGCGCACTGACTAACCCTGTCAAAACCGGGTTCTGAAACATCCCCTCCGATACTGACAGTATATCCGGCATGAATTGATTTTTTTAGCGCTTCCATAAATTGTTCAAGCGGAACATTGCAGTAATCTGTACTATGCCACCAGTTATCAGGCACCTTATATTCAACATTCCTGTAGAAGGGCTCCTGTTCATATGAGAGAATATCGACATAATCATCCGGATTAATGTGAAGCACATCAGTCAGATACTGAAGAGGAGTCATCTTCTTTCCTGCGACAACAATTTCTGAGGGAGGCTCTCCCATATAGTGCTTCATTATTGACCTGACAGTTGAGATCACCCCTTCTTCATCCCATTGGGAGCTGGCTTTGACAGATTCAAGGTACTTTTTCATCTCGCTGATCATAGGGGCATGATTATGGAACTTCCTTCCATCCAGCAAGCCTGAAAAATCGTTTTCGGGAATTATCCCGTACTTTTTCCACATCCTTGTTACCGCATTAGCCTCCGAGCCCTCATCAAAGTTGGAATTGCCCCTCTGTTCCACATACCTTTTTGCCTTTTCAACATATTCCCAGTAAACTGTATACATTTCCGACAGCTTAACCTTTATCCCGCTTATCCTGTATGCCTCAGTTTCAAGGAATGACGTGGTTGAAAAGCACCAGCAGGTGTTTGTATTACCCTGGGATACTGGTGGATTGTGCCACTGCTTGTTAGTGTATAGCGACACCTTGTTCGGGAGGTCGTAGCCTGAAAGATCCACGGTGAAAATTTTATTTTCAGGCACCACCGAAAGCCTCGCATTTACCTCCTTGTCATCCCTGAGTATCGAATTCTGATAAAATCCGGGTTTTGGGACTATGAATTTTGCTTTATCCTTATTCTGGCCAAATGCAGGAACAAGAAGATACGACGAGACAAAAATTGCCGCAATTATGATTCTTAATTTCGATCTTAACATTTCCGGGATTTTTATTTTGACAAATTTATTATGTTTTTTGGTAGACGTGCGGTTAAAAAGCACTGCAAATTAAGAAGAATTGTTTTTATTTTACGTTAACTTGATCTATTTCTGTCGTGCGCGCATATTACTGAACCTGCCCGGTCAATTTGAGAACAGCATCTTCCCAGCCTGTAGGTCTGATAAATTTTTGAGAGCCGGAGGAGCGCTGCATATGGTCGTGTGATATAAATTCCCCGTTCCTGGGATTGAACCAGGAAACTACAAGATCTTCGGGGAGATCCCGGATGTCGAGCACAATTTCAGGGTTATCAGGAAGATATGCAACCAGGGTAGCCTTATTAGTCGTTAATGATACTGTCATCTGCAATGTATCGGCTTGTTCCTGGTTAAGCACAAGGTCCTTTGCGGGCATAAGATTCCACCATTCGATCGAACGGAGGAAATTGCGCATGATGGTCATCTGTGCAGCACTGGGCCAGAGCATTGCTTTTTTCCAGTAGTCATACGAGGCAGAATCCTTGTTGAAAGCCCAGACAGCCCCTTTGCCATCCGGAACTTTTGGCGGCAAGTCCCCGCATCCATAGGTATAGCCCCTTGAGCCTGACATCCAGGAGATCCAGCCCAGTTTCCTTGCATCCTTTTCCCTCCAGTTTTTAGCACTGTCACTGCCATAGGCATCATACATAGCTTCAAGGTCAATAACAGGTTTTGCGGGATTCCCATTGTAAAGGTCGAGCGTCCACTGACGTGCTGCCCTGTATGCCTGTGTCAGTCTTCCATTATGATGTCCGCTCTGCTCACCGCAAAAATCAACAGAGCTGTTCCTGAATTTTATGTTGGCTTCATAATCCGTCCCCGGGTGCTGGGTAACCAGGTGCTGCGTGTACAGCTGAAGCTCAGCCGCTGCCTTCGCAAGGTCATCTGAATATAACTGATCAAAGGAGGGTGAGAACATTACAATATAGGATGCGAGCCTGCCTGTAATATATTTTTCAAATTCCTGATTCGCTTCCCTTTCTGCCATAAGCATCTTCCATGCGTTTCCGGTCCCTGTCAGTAGTATTGCAATGCCTTCATCGTTTGCATAGCTTATCTTCTCTTCCAGATCCTCCCAGAAGCGGACATCAGGAGTGCCATTTTCAGTCACTGAAAGATCCTTACTTTCAGCTGCCAGCTCCTTTTCACCTTCGCCCCTCGGGCTGATCTGTATTACCGAAAATCCCTGTTTTGCCCTGGTATCGACGTAATAGCGCCATTCATCCATTGTGGATCTGAGGGTAACGCTCCATCCAGTATCACCCATCCACAGGAAGGGAGTTCCGTCAGCATGAACGAGGTATCTGTGATTGGCGCTTACTCTTATATCACCGTGCCTGTAAAGGGGATTCTCCCCGGAATATTCAGATACCTCTACTTTTCCTGACCGGTTATGCAGGTCAGGATTGCCGGGATCGCTGCATACAGTATTCCAGCTCCAGATACCCGGAGCAGGGAAAGCCGCACGAAAGGTATAGGTGTGATTGTCATCAGTGTAGGCATGAGATGTGAATGATCTGCCGCCCGGACCCTTGAAAAAAACATTTACGTTCAGCGGCTGGTACGGCAGTTCCCTGACTGATTTAAGAGCATACTGCCACCTCTGCCACTGGATTGCTTGCCCGCTCTTGCGGATTAAAGATCCTGATGCTGAGATCAGACTGATGGCAACTGAACATATTAGGATTATCCTGTATTTCATTTTCATTTGAATTGTCAATATATAGAATGGACAGACTCATTATTTTTCATCCCCGGCTGTAAAATAGGTCCTGAAGGCGGGAACCGGATTGTCATATTTTATAGAATCAGGCATCGCTGCGATAATCCTGAAACGGTCAGCAGGAATGGCCTTGTCATGGGTCAGATAATTTTGCAGGAAGGTAGTCTGTGAGTTTTTTATTGAATCGAGCTTCATATCCAGATTCTTGCTTCCGGCATATTTCAGGCATAAAGCATTCAGCCCTGTTTTTGCCAGTACTGAATCTGAAGGCATTTTTCCCAGCAGGTATTTAACAAGGAGGCTGTCCGGAACTGTTATGCCATTGTCTCCGGCTCTGCCGGCAGACCTGAAATAGTCTTCAAGGGCTATCATATGAGCCAGCGTGTCGGATGCTTTTTCAGGATCGCTGCAATAGATAAAATCGAGGTTTAGCCCGGGTTTCTTGCTCAGGATATCTGCCAGCATATCAACTGCTTCACTGTTTTTCTTATCAGGTGAAGGGTCAGTAAGCTGCAGCTGTATTTCCTTCAGACTTTCAGGATCGACATTGAAGAGACTGGCGATCATGTTAACCGGAGAGACGGCTGCCTTCACAAACAGAGTTCCTATGGCGTGAAAAACGATCCTGCGGATATTTCCAACCTTAACATCTTCTCCCTTCATCTCCACTGGAGCTTTAAGATCAATTATACCGTCCTTGTCAGACATCACACCCAGGGCAAGCCTCAATGGTATATTATATTCGGTTTTTTTGTCAATCTTCCTGCCGAGAGTGAATTTCCGGAAATATAAGCTGTTTTCACTCACGAGGGAACTGGTCCTGAGCTTGTTCCTTGTGTTGAAATTCATCCTGCCTGCCATAACGGGAAACCCGAAATAATGCCTGAAATATGGATCCAGATCTTTCATTGTGAACTGACCGACATTCATAGAGATATCCATATCACCTGTTTTCAGTGGATCCAGGGAGAAATCGGCCCTGAAGCTTCCGGTTCCGTTCAGCCCGGCTGTCATGCTGACATCGATCCATCCTGAATGGCTTTTATCCGTTGTGCTGGCGATCATTATATTATCTATATCGTAGTCAAACGGATACCTGAGGGTTTTGTCGGAAAGCCTTACCTTGCCTCCCGTGACATTCATCCTTGAAAAAGTAAACGAAGACTGGTTCCCCGCAATGGAAGTGTCACCCTTCGCACCAAGAGTATCGGCCGGAGTCTTCTGTTCAGGCTTCATCAGGGTTAGCCAGTTGTTTGTTGAATCGATCAGCTCCAGCAGGATAAAAGGCTTTTTTATTTCCAGTGAATTTATTCTTAGCCTGTTTGTGTTCAGCAGCAGAGTGTCTATATCGACTGAAAGATCATCAAATGAGAAGATTTTTCTCTTCAGGGTATCCGTCATCTGAAAATCGAATATATGATTGACGCCGTGCACAGAGAGGTTCAGAATGCTCCGCATATCCCCCCTGATGGTAATATCATTTGACAGGTAGCCACTGAGATCCGATATGTACATGCTGTTTTCGACATAGGGCTTTATAATATCAAGGTTCAGACTGTCGAGCTTAAGCCTGACCTTGTAGGTACTGTCAGCCTGGTTGAGCTCCAGATTTGAAAAAAGTCTTCCCCCCTCTGTGAACCTGAAATCGATGCCGAGCCTTGTTGAATCGCTGTTCCAGGTGAATCCCGGAATATTAAGGTCGACCCTGTTCATTGATATTGAATGATTAAGGATCTGATCTGTATACTTTACAAAGCCCCTGCTGATGGTTATGTTATTGATTATATACTTCAGTGGTTTTTGGGGGACTGTATCCCTGACAACAGCAGCAGTATCGCTTTTTATAAGATCAGAGAAATTGAAAATGTCACCATTCTGCAAAACCTGAACATTCGGGTCATCAAGGATAATATATCTGACATAGATCTCATTCTTGAACAAGGGGAGATAGTCAAGATTGATTTTCAGTCTGTTGAAGCTAAGAAAGACTGTCCTGGAGTCGGCTTCATATAGTTTAAGGTTCTTTATGCTCAGGGTACCCGTGAAATAGTTGAAACGGATCCTGTCTATTGCCATGCTCCGTCCTGCAAGCTGGCGGCTGTGCTTTACTATATAGATCCTTGCCACTCTCGGGGCAGCAAAAAGGAGCAGGGCGATGAACAGGATTATCCCGGTGATAATCTTATACCGCTTTTTAATTCTTCTGGCTTTCATGGTACCGACATTTTTTTGATTGAGCTGAAAACAATAAACGGGCATGTAACCTTTCCAATTTATCCACGAATGATCCCGGAATTGCCTCCTCCAATTTATCTGCAATTGCAGCATATTCTGCTAAACGCACTTTGTCTCCAGGAAGTTCAAAAATCTCCTTCAATTCAGAGGCTGCCCAGTAATTGAGGATGGAGGTCATGCACAGATCTCCGGTCATCGTTTGTACACGATTTATCCGGGAGATGTCAATTACTTCATGAGTAAGCTTTTCAGGAAAGCTGTAATCGCTCTCTGAAAGGATATTTTTCCCTATCACCTTATCCTTCGGCTGTGCATAGATACAGCAACTGGCTGTGAGGAAAAGCAAAGCGAGATTAAGGATTTTTGTATTCGGGAAATCAATGCCCGAAAACCTGATTGAAGACCTAAAGGACCAATTATGAAGATTAGCAATCATCTGTAATATACTATTTTACAAAGGCTTTCACCAGCATGGCTTCACCTCCTGACAGATTAGTGACCCTGTAGCTTCCGGCAGCGGCAGGTATTACAAAGGTCTCAGCATAGCTGAATTTTTGAGTCATGCCGTTTTGCGTTTCAACAAGGACGGCGGTTCCTTCGACAAGACTCAGTACATGACATTTATTTTTTGTTTCCACCTTGATCCCACTCCTGAAATGATATCTGTGCACATCGTATAAATGCTGTTCATGGGTTTGTAAATGAACCAGTTGCCAATCATCACCGTGGTCAATTAGCACAGGACTTGAAATCAGATTTTTCCTGACATAATCCCCCTTGCGGTCGAAATTCAGGTTTTCAATTCCTCTTCCTATATTAAGGGATCTCGGTTTGCCATCGAGATCGGGCCTGACCCAGTCGTAAAGCTTGAAGGTGAAGATATACGGTGTGGAGCTGATCTCCAGAACCAGGTTGTCAATGCCCGATCCATGTATGGTCCCATACGGGATAAGAAACAGATCATGCCTCGAAGCAGGGTGCTTCTGTACGAACCTTTCAATACCGGCAGGCCTCTGTTCGTTGAAGCTCGCTTCAAGCTCGGTCCTGAAGAGTTCGGGATCAATGTTGTCCTGGAAGCCCAGATAGACATAAGCTTTATCTTTTGAATCAAGTATATAATAGGTCTCTTCCTGTGTAAAGTTTTCCCCGAAGCTCCTTTTGGCATATTCCGGATTTGGATGGACCTGGATTGACAGATTACCCCCGTCAAAGGTATCGAGAAAGTCGAACCGTATCGGAAATTCAGTACGGAACCTTGCGTGGCATTCGCCAAGAACAGCTTCCGATTCAAGATACATAAGGGTATCGAAGGCAACCTCCAGCAGCAGTCCCGAACTTTCAAAAAGCAGTCCATTCTCCGGCACTATTAGCTCGAACGACCAGGCATAATTAGGCACTTCCCTGCTCAGACCGTCAATATGGTCCCTTATCCAGGTTCCGCCCCAGACACCGGGCTCAAACCATGGCCTTGCCCTGAAAACATTCCGGCTCATTATATTTACTGACTTCCTCAGGAGATCCCCGTGCATGAAAATTGGATTTTCCGGCCTCTGGGAATCAATAATAAGATCGGCATCGGGAAGAAGCCTTCCCTTATGGCTGTTCAGCACCGGCCAGTCAATAAAATAGAAACGCTTGTACATCACCTTCGGATCTGATGCACCCAGTGCACCCAGATTTGCGACCGAGCCAGCCCGCGACCGGAACTGGATTTCATTTTTCGGAATATCAATATATACAAGAAGGCCCTTCCATCCTGAAAACGCTGCGCCGGGGCCAATTATTAGGTTTATATCTGCCGAGGGATCGGGAGTTAATTTCAGAAATGCATCCGGTCTAAAAAAATCACGGAGCTCCAGCTCAGCCCTTTTCCCGAAAAGGGGATCATCTGCGCCCATAAAAGGACTGATCAGGGTATCAATATCGGAACCTGATTTAAGCAGCCCTGAGGTCTCGGTCCAGGAAGCTTTCAGTCCTCTCTCCCTGAGAGCCAGATCAAGTCTCTCCCTGAAATGATCATAGAACACACCCCCATATCCGTCAATGATAACCGTATTATGTTGAGCCAGCGCCCCGGCCAGTGCTTCAAAGCCTTCAAAGATCTGATCTTCACCAAGCCTGAAAGCCGGATAAATGTCATAGCCTCCGTTGGGATGAGGCGGTTTTGACACCGGCAACAGATGTTGGGCCGACTTGCGCCAGATCCTTTTTAAATCAGTCCTTTTCAATATTTTTTCCTGAAAATTGCTACCCATCCGCCGTCATTGACCATTTTGACTTTGATCTCATCAGCTGACCGGACCGATTTAACAGACTTTGTCAGCTCCTCCGGTCGCTTGTTCCCGTTTTTGGAATCGGCCCATATCTCGGCTTCATAATTTCCTGCAGGGAGAAAATCCAGCTTAAGTGTAATTGTTTTTCCCACACTGTTGTTCATGACTCCGGCAAACCAGCTCTCACCGCTGCGCCTGGCGATTGCCACATAATCCCCGGGATAACCGCCAAGAAACCTGATGTCATCCCATACAGTAGGAACTACTTTAAGAAAATCTGCCCCGGGTTTGCCCAGGATGTTATCAGGATGATCGCATACTACAGTAAGAGGACTTTCATAAATTACGAATTTTGACAGCTCGGCAGCCCGTGTATTCCAGACCACGGCAGGTGTCTGCTGTCTGTACTGTTCCCTTGTCACATTGAGAAATGCCCCGGGGGTATAATCCATCTGGCCGGCAAGCATTCTTGTAAACGCGAGCTTTACATTATGTTCCGGGCTCATCTTGTCGGAGAATTTGTAGTACTCATTGCCCATAACTCCTTCGCGTGTGATCATGTTTGGCCAGGTGCGGATTATGCCATCGGGCTTGTATGCACCATGAAAATCGACAAGACAGATGATTAGCCGCTGCACATTTGATTATATCATGATACCAGTTTACCATCTGCTGATCGTCGCGGTCCATAAAGTCGATTTTTATACCTGCAATCCCCCAGCCTGCATAAACCGGGAAGGCTTTCTTATAGGCCGAATTCCTGTTTACATCGCTCGAATACAGCCATATAATGATCTTAACCCCTTTTGATTTTGCATAGTCAATTATTTCCGGCATGCTTATCTGGGGAGCCCATTTTGTTATATCAGCATCGGGGGAATTGAACTTCCCGTACCACTGCCAGTCGACAAGCATATAAGGCCATCCCATTGCTGAGGCAAGATCGATATATTTCTTTATTACAGGCATCTCCATTTTCACTTCACCGCTCCACCAGTTATCCCATGCGCTTATTACCGGGCCTGTATCCAGGAAGGATCTTCTATCGCGCACGGATCGTTCAGGTTCTGAATTATCTCAGATTCTATTAGTGTTCCGGGTGTTTCGCCAATCATTAGCAACGCGCCAGGGTGAATAAACTTCATCACTGAATCTTACCTTAACACCGCTCTCAGCTCTCCCCTGGGACTGGGACCAGTTTCGTGGTCAAGCTGATCAGGGACTCCCGTTAGTACCAATGTAGAAATGCAGCATAGTTTTCAATTTTTGCCTCCGTGATAGCAACCCAGCATTTATTACTGTACTCCATCAGCATTGGCATCCCTGCAATTGATTTTTCATTCAGATAACTGAGTGGGTGCTCCATAAACTCGGACTCATTTGAAGATGAATAGCCACCATATTCAACAATCCAGGCTTTGGGATCATCGGGAATATTGAATGTTGTCAGTTCCTTTGTAATTTGCCTGTCGCCAACCTGACTGCTCTCAGAAGTTTGTACCGGAATGCAGCTCCATCATTGTAGGCCCTGACATAAAGCACCATCTCGCGCATTGGATCTGACTTTTCCTTTAACTCAAAGCTCCAGTTCATTGTCATTGTCTACTATCTCCGCATGCTTTGACTTTACAACAGGAATCCACTTATCGATGTCAATTTTTTCATCCTGATTTATCGTCAGTACGTTGAAGTTTCCTGTCATAGCATCCTCATCTTTAAGCTCAAATCCCATTGCAGATGGATTCATAATAACGATTCCCCTCCAGCTTGCAACAGACCAGGTCAGTTTCTCATTGTTGTGTATTGTCACTGCTATGTTGCTCATCGGGCGACCTGACAACAATGATCCTGTCCTGCACGCGTTAATGCATGCAGGCTTAAAAGTAAAATAAAAGAATAGATTTCTAATTGTGTTCATATACGGTTTATTTATTGCATGTTTAAGTTGATGTATACTGTAATCATCAAATATAGTTATTCTTCAGTCCGGATTTTTTGTCCGGCTTGAGTCTGAATAACGAATATGTTATCATCTCCTTTGTATGGTGCAGAGCATTTGAATCTCCGTTCTTAAATGGATTGAACAATTCTCAATTCACCGCCTTTCCCAGCAAGAATATCAACTTCACTGACTTCTCCCGTTTTCCTTTTTTGCAGATACAAGGAAAGCCCCTTCGGTTCTCAGTGTTGTGAATTTTACATCTCTCCATTCTTCCGGGAATTGCCGGGAAGACCCTGATTACCCCCGTGTGGCTCTGGATAAGCATTTCCTGTACGCCAGCAGCAAAGGCAAAATTTCCTTCCAGGGTAAAAGGGCGATAGGTAAATTTTGATTTTCCTGTACCTGACTGATCTCCGTTTGCATGGAAGCTGTTCCTCAGGCAAAAATCAGAAGCAAATATCCTCAGAGCTTCAGCTGCGCCTTTTCCATCAAATGCCCTGGCTTTGAGATTCCCCAGCCAGCTGTAGGAATATCCGCACCACTGAGTCGGGACCCACCTTATCGAGAGTGGCAATTGTCGATCTGATTATCTGTTGATCTTCTTCTCCCTTTGACATATCGATAAGTCCTAAGGGATGAAATGCAATAAGTGGGAAAAATGTCTGTGCGACTCATTATATGGCTTTCCCTTTGGCATATGTCAGCCCGATTTCCGGGTCTATGTCAAACCCGATGGCCACTGTGATAATATGCTTGTTCCAGTGTTCCGAGCTTCTTCAGTCTTTCCCGAGTTCCCCTGCAAGTTCAGATGCCTTTTCAAATGTCCATCTTACAAGCCCCAGATCGAAATTTGTCATATCTGGTGAACCAGGCTTCGCTGGAGTTATTGTATATCTCAGGACTTGAACTAAGCGGAAGCCTTCTTAACCCATTCACTGCCCGTTACGGATATATTTTCAAGATATTCAGCTACCTCCCTGTATCCAGGGATATGCCTCCTTTTCAAGAAATTCCCTGTCCATTGAGTATCTCCAGTGCAGATAAAAATGATGTGCAAGCCAGGAGGAGACAGTTGGTCCGAATGAATACTGGATCCAGCCACCCATAGGCTGACCTGTGAGGGTAGTTACACCCGGAACATTCAGCCCGGAAACCTGGAAATACTGTCTTGTATATTTTTCAAATTCAGGTTTGTTTTTTTCCAGCCAGTTTATAAATCCGGCTTCCTGGGTCAGATGATTCGAGCTGTATGAAGGCCAGTAGCTGAGCTGTGTATTCAGATCATGATGGAAATCACCTTTCCAGGGCGGCAGCTTTCCATTGTCAGCCGTCCAGACCGCCTGTAAGTGAGATCGGAGGTGCTCCGTTGCCTGTTGCAGCACCCAGCTTGTACATCTCCAGATCCCATTGCTTCTGCAAGAAGAATCGGGCAGTGAGATGCCGGACTGTTTCCAGAAATTCATCCACCAGCTGCCATGATCTGCGAAAGCCTTGCCATAACCGGATTTCATTGCCGACAAAGTCAGGGCAGCTGCATCGGCATTTGCTTCCTCTCCCGGGTATTCCGAGCTGATGCTCCAGCATCCTACAACTGTTTTACCAGTGTTTTGCCATCTTATATTAACCTGGTACCTGAATCCTCTCCATCCCTTCTGATTGTAGGTTACTGAATTATTATCCCCTGATATCTTACCTTCAGGATAGCCAAGAAGTCGCAGATCCTGTCCCGAATGGGAATTGTCGGCTCCCGTATCCCGGGCAATATTATAGGCAGGTGCTATAAATTCAGGAACTACGGAGGGCCCTGCACCGCTTAGCCTGAACCACCCCACAGGGCCCTGTGCATCGACAAAAGTTTCGAGGATTATCCCGCTCCTCCATTTGACAACACAAAGTGCATCAATCAATCTCAGTTCAACCGACTGAACCTCGCCGAATGCAGATATGTCGAATTCCATTGCTCCCCCCGGTATCTTTGAAGGAGCTGGATTCCTGTCGTATGGTGCATCGAACATATTCTGTACAGCAGCATAGTTGTTCTTTTCCCATTGTTCCCTTACCCATGAAAATTTCCATTCCGGCCTGTCAAGATTTTCCATTGGCCTGAGATCCCAAAGGTCGGCCCTGTCGAGAGAGAACCTTAATTTATTGTTTTTTTCCCATACCAGCGCTCCCAGCATCCCGTTTCCGAGAGGAATAGCCTCATCCCATACAGTGGCAAGTCGGGTGAATTTCAGGTCAGATGATCCCGCTGGCAGGAGTTGCGTCAGGATTTCATCATGGTGGCACGAATTCAGCAGAATCAGGCAGACCGCAAGAATTGCATTTTTCATCAATATTTTTTATCTGTGTTACTGTTCCTGATTTTTCAGGGAATCAGTGTGTTTGATATAATCAAGAACTATACTTTTAATTATGTTGGCAAATTTCAGATGCGGAATCTCCTCGCGTGGAAAGTACTGAGCCCGTTCCCCTTCCAGCAGAGTAACCTCGTCGATGGGGACATCTATTCTGCCAGTATAAATATATTTGATATTCTCATAGGCATCCCCTGTAAGGCACTCAATCTTTTTATAAAAAACATAATCCTTTATATCAATGTCAAGCTCCTCCTTAACTTCACGTACAAGGGCTTCTTCAGGTGTTTCTCCTTCTTCAACATGGCCTCCTATCAGATCCCAGTGATGGGGGAAGGGGATCCAGGATTTATTGTCGCGCAGGGCCAGAAGGAATTCGCCCCTGTCATTCTCAAGGATTATGGCTGCAATTTTCTTCATCCCTTCAGTGTCATTCAACCGGATTATCATTTACAAGAGGGATGTTCCACTGATCCCTGGGCACAACCTTCGGAATCTCAGGATCTGTCTCGTAGGAAGGTGTCATTATCTGTACATTGTTTTCATTGAAGACATCGAGAATATTCTGATGCAGGTTTGAATAATGCCTTTTTATGTTTGCAGTGTCGCCACAGAAAACATTGAGCTCATAATTTACCGCAAAATCGCCAAGTGACTCTTTGAGCACAAAGGGCGGAGGGTCTTTAAGCAGCCCCTCAGTCCTTGCTGCAGCAAGCATGAGCATTGCATCGACCTGCCTCCATGGCGTCTCGTACCCGATACCTACCTTTGTATGGATTATTAATCTCTTATCGGCCTCAAGGGCACTGAAGTTTATAATTTTGCTTGATTGCAATACTGAATTTGGTATAATGATTTCTTCATTTTTATGTGACTTGAGCCGTGTAACAAGTATTTTCTGTTCCACAACAAATCCGATCGAATCGTCAACCTGTATCAGGTCCCCCTTTTTAAACGCCATCCGGTAGATCATTGAATAGCCTGCAATAATATTGCCGATGAAGGAGGATGAACCCAGTGAAAACAAGACACCCAGAAAAACAGTAACTCCTTTGAAAGCATTTGATTGTGAGCCGGGTATGTATGGGTAAGCAACAACAACCGCGAAAGCCGAAATAGCAACTCTTAAAATCCTGAATGTAGGCATAGCCCATGAAGGATGAAAATTCTTCATTTCAATAGCCCTCTGATCTATTCCTGTGAAGAGCAACTTTGTCAGCTTTATTACATACCTTGTTATCAGGAAGATAACTATAAGAAAAGCCAGGCTGGGTATGAAAGTCAGGAAGCCCAGGCCGATTGTTTTCAGTGGTTTGAGAAATAGCTCAAGCGCAGACCTCGCGATACCGTTGGTCCATGGAAAGAGGCCAAGTATATACTGGATAAAAACGACGATTATAAATATTATGGCTATTATTCTTATTGTTCGGAATAGTATGCCTATAATTTTGAAGAGTGGAGCAGATTTAATGAGACTGAAGGATTTCTGTTCAACCGAATCTATTCCTGATTTAATCTTTACCTGTAAAACATTATCCAGACGGCGCAGGAGCCAAAGTACGGCTATCAAAATGAGAGTGAGCAGGATAGCCGAACCGATTGCGTATATCGCCTTGCCGATGAGAACAGGCCGGCTACGGTCATGCCTGAACTGGGCAATGCCGTTCTCAATTTTAATATGGATCACCTGGGCCAGGCTGGTACGGTCAATGTTTTCAAGCCTGGCATCTATATCATAAACATTCATTATGAATTCTTTACCGGCATATATCAGGGATTTTCCTTCTGATTCGGTTATAGTAACGGAATCGGATCCCCTTGACCTGTCCCTTGCTGCCTTCCTGATCCTGTCGCTTATTGTTGAGGCCCTTGATCCGGCAGGAAGAGAAGATATTCCATGGACATAGAACAAGACGTTTCCATCGAGTTTTACCGGAGCTGCATCTGCCTGGATTCCCTGGTTATCCTGATCTATATCGCTTGTTTGCTGGGCGTAAAGGCCGCCTGAGAACAGTATACTGATTGTCAGGACAAATACAACGCTGCCGACAGCCATGCAGAATCTGTTTCTGGGTAAAATACTATCAGAGTCCATAAAATTTTAATTTTCTGTACTTACAAAGATACTAATGAAACATCAGTTTGTTCAAACTTGCCTGAAGCCTTCCTTAACCAAATTGTTCGTATTTTTGCATAAACATCCCAAGTGATGAGGATCCGTCGAATTATAAAGGCAGTATCTGTATTGCTGATCTTATTTACGGGATTTCTGATATTGTTAATTCTGACAATCAACCTCCCCGCTTTTCATAATTATGTCACTAGGAAGGTAAACAATATTTTCAAGTCTTCACAGCTTCCGATACATATCAGTTCACTTTCAGGGGTATTGCCCTGGAAGGTTTCAGCCAGGGATGTCCTGATATCAGGTCCTCAGGGAGACACCATTGTTTATGCAGCAAATGTAAGCTCAGGAATCAGGCCATTGGCCTTGCTCAGAAGGAAACTGAAACTGAAGTCTGTTGATCTCTCAAATGCAAGGATCAATATCTGCAGGTATCGGGGAGAGGCTCAGTTGAATATTGTGTCGGCTTTTTCAGGGGGCGGTGAGGCTGAACCTGCTGAAGGGAAAGGAAAGAAAAACAGTCTGGATATCTCGATAGCGGACGGTTCATTACACCATTTAAGCTTCGTCATGAACGATTCTGCTGGCGGAATATTTGTAAGGCAGGATATCGGCCTTATAAAATTTGTCACAAGGAAAATGTCGCTGATTAAGCATACACTGGTGGCTAAAACACTCAGGATCGAAGAGGCAACAGGCTCTGTTGTGCTTACAAAATCAGAGTCTGAAGAGGCTTCAGAACCTGGATCCCAATGGAATATTGGCATTGAAGATTTCACTGCTGACAGAGTGAACTTCATATTTGACGATAAGGCCAACAGGCAAAAGCTTGACCTCCTTGGGAGTGAGATTGAATTTCGGGCCCGAAAAACAGATTTGACAGGAAAGGTGCTCGATATCCGACAAATCTCAGTCTCGAAAACTTCAGCAGTACTTTATCTTGATAAGACTGCAGATCAGGTTACCTCAAAAACTACTGAGACCGGGCCCTTTGACTGGGATATAAACTGTGGAAAAATTATCTTTCAGGATGTATCCTTACAGATGCTGAAATATTCTGATACAGCTGAGTATGATAAATTGTCAGGCTATAGCGTTATCGGGATGGGAATGAACCTTTCGGAACTGACGGTTAACAGGACAATTATGAAAGCTGCCCTCAGGGATGTCAGATTCGACCTGGGCAATGGGTTTTCCGTGAAAAACATGAAACTGAATCTTGATTCACGCCCTGGCTCAGCTCTGATCGATGTTGATCTTCAAACCGGGAACAGCCGGCTTGTTCTGGAAGGCCTTGCCGACGGGGATTTACAAGGGATCATAAGTGATCCAGCTGAACTTCGGAACGCTCATCTTACGCTGCAGAGAAGTGAAATTTCCGCTGCTGACCTGTTTTACTTCAGGCCTGAATTGAAGAAAATAGCTTTGTCAGGCTTACTCGAAAAAAGTCCATTCAAAGTGAAAGGCAGGCTTGATCTTGCGGGCACGGCGGCTACTCTAACCTCTCTTTCCATAGCACAGATCCCGGGCTTCAGGGCGGAGGTTTCAGGTACAATTGGTAATGTTATTAATCTTCGTAATTCGACATGCAATCTTAAGACAGTTATTGGCGAAGCAGACACAATTTGGCTTAAAGGAGTCATGCAGGCAATTGCCCCGGGGCTTTATATTCCTGATTTTAAAAGTTTTGATCTGCAAGCTTCGGTATCCGATTCACTCATGACCCCCCGTTTCGACATGAGGTTTAAAAGCGATCTTGGCAGCCTTGAACTTAACGGCTCTCTAAACCTGCACAGCGACCGGTTTTCAATGAAAGCCTCGATTTACGACGTGAATGCGGGAAAGATCCTTAAAAATGATATCGGCGCAATAAGTGGTAATGCTGTTGTCAGCGGAGGGGGCATCAATGCAAAGGCCATTGAAGCCGAAGGCACTCTCGTAATAGATTCCCTGAGATACAGGGATTATCAGTATGCGGGCTTAAAACTCAGAGGTTCAATGCATCCTGGCAGATCCGAGCTGCGGCTCACCCTCGACGATCCTTCGGTTATGCTAAACATGTCGGCGGATCTGACTTTTGCTGACAGCCTTCTGACAGTAAGGACTGATGGCAGTTTTCATGCCGACCTGTTCAGGCTTCACATTTCAGGAGATAGCCTTACCGCAGGGGCAAAATTCAGGGCAAACCTTAGAAAAAGCGATGATGGAATTGAATCTGAGGCATCTCTTACAGGAATCAATTTTACATCACCGGGGAATAGCGGAGAAATAAGCCTGATCAGAGCATCATTGAATTCTGATTCCCTCCGCACGGATATTAGCTCGGCCTCAGATTTCCATTCAGCTGAAGTACATTTTAAGGGCTCCGTGCAGACTCTCGGCACTTTTATCAGGGATTATACGGAATACCTTGGATCCCTGATTGATCCGGTGAAGTCTGATTCATCTGCACAGACAATGATTTTCCCCTCAATTACAGCCAGGATGGATATTGTTTACAATAGTGCTCTCCGAAAAATTCTGCCGGACACATCAGTATATTTTAAAAAAATTCACCTTGATGCTGCGACAAATCAGCAGAATAATTCAATTAAATACACTTTGACAGGGACAGGCCTCAATTGGGGTCTTTTAAGAACTGAGAACTTATATGGAAGCCTTTCAGATTCAGCAGGTGCCTTCGGCCTGAATATCCGTGCTGACAGCTGCCTGATCGGTACACAGCCTGAAGGAAATATCAGGATTAAAAGCCATTTTACAAATTGGCAGAGCCTCACATCCGTTTCTGCCGCAGGCAGGCAGGATAGTGCACTTTATAATTTTGAGATAAGTTCAGAGATCCAAGGGGACAGTATTGTACTAAAGATTCCTTCAGGGCAACTGATCCTGAACGGCCTGAAATGGCAAGCCGAAAGGAAGGAATTTATGCGGGTGAAGCTAAAATCAGGAGGTTTTTCACCTTCGCTGATCATGCATAGCGACAGCTCTGTAATTTCATTTCTCAGAGAGGGACCTGAAGAGCAGCAGAAATATACACTCAGCCTTGCCAAAGTGAAGCTTTCCTCTTTCCTTAAGCCTGAGCTACTGCCAGGGAGTCCTGATTTCGAAATAAGCGGTTCTGCAGAATATGGTGATCATGAAGGCTCCGGGACAAGATTAAAAGCTGGCTTTCTTATTTCAGATGCCCGATGGTATGATCTTCATTACAAAAAAATAACCCTGACAAGTAATCTTGATTCGGATTCAACGGGCAACTTTGATTTTGAGCTCAGATGTAAACTTGATACTTCTCTTATTGAAGTAAAAGGGAAAAAGGCAGATGACGGTATCAGAAAAATCAACGCCAGGTTCAACCTTATTCCAATAAATACGGTTCAGCCTTTCGTGAGTAAATACCTGGCTGACCTGCAAGGCAACATCTCCGGCGATTTTAACCTTAACACGGGAAAGATGACCAATGATCTTACCGGGAAACTTTCAATAAAAAATGGCAGACTCAGGATCATTGCCCTGAATTCTACCTACAGCCTTCCTGACAACACCCTGATCTTTGACGGCAAAAAAATGGAATTCAGGGAATTTAAGGTGCTTGATTCTCTCAATAATGAGCTTCGGGTTGATGGCTCTATTGACATTGGCAATAAAAATCAAATCCTTGCCGATCTTGATATTTCTTCCTCGAATCTTCAGATTATGAACAGGAAAGAGGAAAAGAACACTACTTTTTACGGCAACGTTTTCATCGATTCAAAACTGACAGTCAAAGGACCTGTTGCCAGCCCGGTTCTGAAAGGCAAGATAGTGCTTGCTAAGGGTACCGATGTCTATTTCAGGCAGAGCGAAGATCTGAGCATTCCTGTGAATTCGGGCATTGTGAGCTTTGTCAGCCTGACAACTCCGGCAGGCGGCAGCCGGAAAACCGTCGGCTCACCCGCCAGGATTTATAATAAATCGTCAATCGAATCTGAGGTCGTGATAGATCCTGAAACAAAAATCAATATTAACATTGCCAGAAAGATGTTCAGCCTGGATATGGCGGTAAAGGGAGGGGGCCATCTGAATTACAATATGCTTGTAAATAGCCAGGTAAACCTGTCGGGCAGGTATGAGATCAGTGAAGGAACTGCAAGCCTGAAAATGGTAGGATGGCCAAATAAAGCCTTCCGTCTGGCAAAGGGAGGGTATATCCTCTGGGATGGGAAACTCGATGATCCCGAGCTGAATCTGGAGGCTATAAACAGGGTAAGGAGTTCATATGTCAACCCTGCCGACAAAAAAGAGAGGTTCGTTGATTTTGATGTAACACTTAAGATTTCAGACAAGCTGTCGGCCATGAATGTCCAGTTTAAAATAAGCACAACCGACCAGTACCTTATGAGCATAATTAATGCAATGAGCCCGGAAGAACAAATGCGCCAGGCAATTACAATACTTCTGTTTGAATATATAGATATTCCGGGTATATCGGTCTCATCCAGCTATATTTCGGAACAGGTCAACCAGATGGTAGCTGCCCAGTTAAACAGCATTACGAAGACCACAATTAAGGGAATAGATATTTCGTTCGGGATCGGTACATATACGAGGGGAACCGTCACAGGAGCCCAGCAGACAACCACCAGCCTATCCTACGAAGTCAAAAAGAAGCTCTTTAATGACCGGGCAAAGGTTGAAATTTCAGGAATCGTAAGCGAACAGGGAAATCAGACATCAAATTCAAATACCTCGCTGAATAATTTTTCATTTGAATACAGGCTTGACTCTGCGGCTACTAAATTCCTGAAAGTATACAACGAGCATACCTACGAGGATGTTTTTGAAGGAGAAGTTACAAAGACTGGCATTGGTTTCACATACAGAAAAAGCTATCCCACCTTTGGAGATATATGGCGCAGGGAAAGGAAAAAAAATATTCAGAACCCAGGCAATAAATGAGAATCAGATCAGCAATATTGTCCATCCTGGTAGCAATTGCAGCAAACAGCTGTTCCAATACCCGATTCCTGGCCAGGGACCAGATGCTTTATACCGGGAGGAAGGATATCACAATCATTAATTCCCATAAGATTCCGGGAACCTCACAGATAAAGAATTACGTAAAGTCAGTAACCGGACCTAAAGTCAATAATTCGCTTTTTGGTATCCGGATTCTGCCACCGGTTGGATTATGGGTCCACAACTATATCAAACCTGGAAAAGGGAAAAAGCAGGGAGGCTGGTTCTACAAAACTTTTTCAGCATCCCCGGTTCTTATTTCCGATATCAATCCTGAACTAAGATCTGCAAAGATAGACGGTGAACTGTTCAGCAGAGGCTATTTCAATTCAAGGGTATGGGCTGTAACAGATACAAACCGAAGGAATCCCAAAAAAGGGAAGATATCCTATTTCGTTGACCTGGCTCCGCCGAATTTCTACAGGAGGATAATTACCGATACAGTCACAAACCCCATAGACTCGCTTATAAGAACAGACGAATCCCTGAGCAGGATAAAGGCAGGCGACCAGTTCAGTCTTGCGAGGCTTAATGAGGCAAGAGATGAAGTCTCGCGAAGGATACAGGAAAACGGCTACTATTATTTCATACCCGAGTTTGTTGATCTGAAGGCAGATACAACCATAGGAGGCAATAAGATCGATCTGATGGCAGGCAGGGTTAAGGATATCCCGGAACAGGCTCTTTCCCGATATCGTATCGGCAGCATTACAATACTGAATTCACAGGGCAGCGACACCTCCTTTGCTGACAAAATCACATCATTTTATGAAGGGATGAAGATCATCTCCTCCGGGAACATCCTGAAGCCATACATTCTTGGCAGATCGATCTACTTCAGGGAAGGCGACTTGTATTCATACAGCAGCTGGCAGAAAACAGCCACCCGGCTTAACAACCTCGGAGTATTCAGAAATGTAAATATTTCCTACAGCAAAAACATGTCCGACAGCCTGGCCCATCTTCTGGATGTGAAGATAGACCTTGCAATGACTGATAATTTAATCCTGGATTTTGAAGGCGACCTGGCCACAAAATCTACAGGCTATTTCGGGCCTCTCCTTTCTGCAAGTCTTTCGCATGGCAATACATTCAAAGGGGCAGAACGGCTTAAGCTTGGCCTGACAGGAGGATTTGAATGGCAGTGGGGAGCAAAATCAGGCAATCAGCTCGGAAACTATTCATATCAGTCCGGTATTATTTCAGGGCTCACTTTCCCCGGGATAATTCTGCCCTTTAAAGCGGGGAAAAGCTCATCAAGGCTGTTTCAGAAGACCAGCATAAACCTCGATCTCAGCCTGTTGAACAGGACAGCCTTCTATAAAATGTTTTCAGCCAAAACCAACCTGGAATACCAGTGGAGCAGCAATAAAAATATACAGCACTCGTTGTTCCCGATCTTTATAAATTCTGTTAATCTCCTTAAGACAACCGCAGGGTTCGATTCTGTTGTAAGTGACAATATATACATCAGGAAGAGTTTCGGGGAGCAGTTCATAATAGGCCCCAGGTATGATTTTACATATAACAACACCCTGATCGTAAAACCGAATAATTTCTTTCTGCAGGCAGGCATAAACACTTCCGGAAACCTGATCGACCTGGTTGAAGGTATTAATAAGCAATCTTCGCAGAGACCATATTACTTTTTAAATAGCATCTATTCCCGGTATGTGAAGCTAACAACAGATTTCAGGTACTACAGGAACGGATTCAACAAATCGCTAGTTTTCAGGATATATGCCGGCATTGGAATTCCCTTTGGCAATTCCTCGTCTCTCCCCTACGTTGAACAGTTCTTCAGCGGAGGGGCTTACAGCATACGTGCCTTCACAGCCAGATATCTGGGCCCAGGTTCATATCATCCGGGTACAAACAGCGGGTATATCGACCAGTCGGGTGATATAAAGCTTGAAAGCAACCTGGAGTTCCGTTTTGATATGTCCAGTCTTGTCAAAGGGGCACTTTTCCTTGAAACGGGAAACATATGGCTGAAAAATGAGGATGAAAACAGACCCGGTTCAAAATTTGACGGGCAAACCTTTTACAGGGAACTCGCAGTGGGCACAGGATTTGGCCTGAGGTTCGATTTCAATTTCTTTATACTCCGGGCTGATATCGGATTACCTCTGAGAACACCATATAAGACTGACGGTAAGAACTGGCTGACAGGCGCAAATCAGATTTTATCGGGCGCTATCCTTAATCTGGCAATAGGCTATCCGTTTTAAAGATTATTGCAGATGCAATAAATCGGGTCGAAGACAAATCCTTCATTCTGCATCTGTCTCTAACCAGGTTTCTTAAGCATCGGCAAATGTTCCTTATTCAGCAATCCTGACCATGAGCCCTGGTTTTTTTATTGCCGAAGATCCGTTGATTCCGTGCCTGCATTCGAATTACAGCTTTACTTATATCTGATTGAAGAGGCAGGGTAAATTTCTCCCTGGTAGGAGATCGTACTTCTGTTATTGCTTATTATTGTCATCGAAGAGCTCCCCCCGAAGGAAACACTCAGTGAAACCCTGTATATATCATTTATCCCTTTCACCTTCGCATCAATCTGGAAATTCTTTTTTTGCTTCACAATATTGAACTTATCCGGCTTTTCCTTGAATTTTAATGTGTTATCCCCTCCAAGGCCTATTGCCGAAGTGGCAGTTCCGAAAAAAGGCATATAGCCATCCATGATTTCAGGATTAAACCTGACATAATTAGGATTTGATGTAAGATCTATCTGCCTGGCCCCCATTGGAAGCGCATATCTTGCAACGAAGACAAAATCTTTTGAATTGACAAGGGCTTCAACCTCTGTCTGCTTCTGAACCATTTCCCCCTCTTTCCTCTCTTTTTTTGACTTCTCCTGTGAAAAAGCTGGTCTCATAACAGCTGCCATCAGGATTATCAGGAACAAAATTTTTGATTTCATAATAGGATATTTTTTAAAGTGAATAGTCCCTTAATGGCAATACTGTTACAATTGTCAGGCCAAAATAATGGGTGTCAAAATTTTTGCAGCTACTGAGGCAATTAAAATTCTCCGCCATGCAGATGCGGGGAACCGGTCTCATTCCCCCTTTCCGGGGCTAAAGCCAAGGATATCTTCAAATATCGAGGAGAATTTAGGGAGAATGTAATCCTTTGCAAAGGATATCACAAGGTTTGTAACCGAAAAGATCTCCCGGATCCGGATTATCTCCATATTTATTTTTGCTTCGGCAAGCCTGCCTTTAAGGATCAGTCTCTGTTTTTCCATCCGGAAGTCCTCAAATGACCTGATCTCATCATAAAGGTATTCACTGTTTCTTTGCATCATCTTCAAATTTAGGGAACATCAATTTCACAACGGCTTTAATGACCGGCCTCTCGATAATCTGTCTCCTGAAAATCAGGAATATAATCAGGATCAGCAAATAAAATCCGGCCACACACAGAAATCCGGCTTCATTTGAATGCAGAAGCGAGCCAAGGAAAAATCCTGCGGCAAAGGAGAGGAACATGAGGATCAGACAGAGGAGGTAACCTGTAATTACAAGGGTCGAGACATTGCTCAGTAACCGGGAAAGATGCTCGGCTGTATGAAGCCTTATCAGATCGAGCTTTACCTCGACATACTCCAGTATCTCTTTTCTGATGTTGTCAATATTTTCAATCATACCGGCAGATCTTTAGAGTGATTTGGAAAGGTTTTCAATCTCCTTCTGCAGTTCGGCAAGCTTCTCTGCCATGCTATCCCTGATCTTCCCTGCCTTCTGCCCCGCCTTGCTCCTGAGCTCTTCAAGCTCCTTTTCAAGATCTGCGAACTTAGCCCTTATATCCTCCCGGGTCTCCTTCCCGGCCTTCGGAGCATAGAGCAATGCAAGTATTCCTCCGATGACAGCTCCGGCAAGTAATCCTGATAAAAATGATCTGCCTGATTTCATGATTTCAAGTTTTATAAAGATTTTTAAAAGAATGAGATATATGATTCAAAATGAATTTGGTATGACAAATATACTAAAAGGTCACCAATCCCGTAGAATAAACAAGCGGGAAAGGGGAATTGTTAAGCAGGGAATGCATGTACTGCAGGAGAAGTTTCAGAAGGACTGCAGCCACATGGGAAGGTTCCCTCTTCAATATTGATCGGCGGGTGTGCTGCCCAGCCGGATGACCAGTTTCCCTCCCCGGGAAACATCACTGAAAGGGATGAACGGTTCATGCAGGCTTTGCCCGTCAAGCGACATCGATTGAATGTAGATATTGTCCTTGTTGTTATTTTCAGTCTCGATCACGAACCGGTCCCCCTTGTAGTATTTATTGTTGAGGCTTATTGTTATCCGGTCGAAGAGGGGAGATGTGATACTGAATGCAGGCTCGGAGCCGGTAAGGCCCCTTACATCGAAAAGGCCGGAAGCTGCCATCACAAACCAGGCTCCGAGCTGACCCTGATCCTCATCCTGTCCGTAACCATAGCCATGGATCCCTTCCGTTCCGTAAAAGTCGTTGCATATTGCCCTAACCCACTTCTGTGATTTTGAGGGTTTACCGGAGTAATTGAACAGAAAAGAGGTGTGCAGACATGGCTGATTGCCATGATTATATGGTTTCCTTATACCGGCAAAAGCGTTAATCTCAGTGCCGCCTCCGAAAAGATCGTTCTGAGATATGATGAATATACTGTCGAGGCGGCTGTTGAATTCGTCCTTCCCCATTCTTGCAACTATACCTTCAGGATCATGGGGCACATAAAAAGTATACTGGTATGCGTTCCCCTCCTGAAATCCATTATGAGGCACCGTCGGATCGAACTTAGTATAAAATTTCCCGTTTTCGAGCTTTGGCCACATGAGTTTTTTCTCCGGATCGTAAATCATTTCCCAGCCTTTTGAAAGCTTCATCAGCAATCTGTAATCATCCTCCTTCCCGAGGGCCTTCGCCAGCTGGGCTACAGCCCATGAGGTGTAGGAGTATTCAAGTGTGTGGGAACACGAGAATTTCCATCGCTCATCAGGAAGATTCATGCTGTCTATGTAGGGTACATAACCGTACTTTACAAATTTAGCGACGTCAGCTTTTCCGGCACCAAAGGGACGGTCTTCACCGGATATCTCGTTTTTCAGCGACGCCTCCCAGGCTTTCTGAATGTCGAAGTCCCTGATGCCGCACATGTATGCTGCCACAATTGCCAGCGGAACCTGGTTAGTGCCCACTCCGGAGACATACCTGGAGCAGGCAATGCCATCCCCGAGCCATCCGGCATCGGTGTAAACAGTAAGCTGAGTCCTGATAAAATCAGAAAGGTACTCAGGGTAGGCCAGCGCCCAGAGCTGGATGAGGTTCCACTGTCCTCCCCAGATGGCGTCGGTATTGTAGAACTTGTATTCCGGTTTATTGTCCTTGCCAATTGGGATCATCCCTGTTGTCCCGTCATTTTTCGGATAGGCCCCGTTAACGTCGCTGGCAAGTCCGCGACCCAGCAGTGCATGGTACAGGCCGGTGTAGAATTTAACCTTGTCTGAACGGTTCTTCCCCTCTGCACGTATTCTACCCAGATAAGAGGCCCACCTGTCGTGCGCAAGCTGCCGTGCGGCATCAAAGCCGAGATCTTTCGCCTCTGCTTCGAGATTAAGTCTTGCATTTTCAACAGAAGTATATGAGAGTCCAGCTTTTATCGTAATTTTCTCATCCTCAAGGGTTGTAAAATTAAGATATAACCCGGCGCCGACTCCGGCAGACTCATTTTTCCCTGCTTCAGTTACAGTTCCGTGAAAAATGCCAAAGGAGTCAGGCTTCCTGTCCAGTTCAGCCGAGAAATACATTCTGACACTTGCCCCCGACTGATATTTTTTTACATATTCAGGCTGTGTCTCCACGAATCCTTCTATGCGGCCATCGGGTGTAAGGGCAACCCTGGCATCGGCAACATTGCCGCTCTCTCCCTGCTTATTCCCGATATCAAAAAGTATGTGTGAATCGTTGCCGGCAGGGAATGTATAGCGGTGAAAGCTTACCCTTTCAGTTGAGGTGAGCTCAGCCTTAATGCCATAATCCTTCAGAAGGACGGAGTAATACCCCGGTTGAAGGAGCTCATCCTTTTTGTCAAATGATGACCGGTATCCCTCAGCTGTCGTGCCAGGCTCGCCTGGAACTGTTTTAAGGATTCCCTTTGAAGGCATAAATACAACGCCTCCGATCTGGAATTCGTGGAAATTGGGAAATCCCTCGATCGATGTGTGCCGGAAATCGTAGCCTACAGCCTCCCAGCCGCTTGCATTTCCAAGATGGCCATCGGTTGAGGGGCCAGGCTTTGCCATTCCAAAGGGATTGGCACCGGGTGCAACATGGAACCACCTGCAGTGCGCAGTGCCTATCAGTGGATCAACATACTGTGTAAGGTCTTCTTCTGTCGGGCTGACAGACCCGGGAGTCTTGCAGGATGAGAATCCGGCAATTATCGTTAGCAGAACGGGCAATGTAAAAAATCTTAAAGTCATCGGATTTTAGTATTCAATATTATATCTCAAATTTAGCAGAATTGAGGGGATGTGCAAAATCTCCCTTGTTTCACTCGTGAAATCCTTTGTGAGCCGTGGTGTAAGATTTTTTACCCTACAGCCCTGATTTTTATATCGTGTTTTGTTTTTATGACAGAAAATAAAATTTCCCGCAGATTTCGCAGATCAACGCAGAAATTATGAATGATCAGCGAGAATCAGCGTTATCAGCGGGAAAATTATGATCATTGTACCAAAACAATGCGACATCAGCATATGAATAATTCTCAGACCTGAACATTTTTGTGTTGAAGAATTTTTTGTCTGCCATTTTTTCTATCTCAAGGGAACTTTTGTCGATGCCGAAATTGTATGCCGTTGCAATAAATTTAAGCGCATCAGTTTCTTCCATGCCTCCTGTCCTGAAATTTTTCTCACAGATCTTCATGAAGGCAACCAAATAATTAAATTCAGATTTAGGATCTTCAAGATCGCTTACAATCGATTTGCGGTAATCCTTTATATCATCATATTCAGTTCTTCGCTTAAAGTGGATCCCCGATCTGCGGTTCAGAAGGGAATTACCCTGTTCCCTGACCAGCTCGGCAAAGGAAGGCTTCATCTGGAAGCGCCCAATTGAGAAATTTGCGTAATCTTCACCCAGATTGATATAGAGGGTTTTAAGGAGAGTTATCTCCATCTTGTCAAGCAGGGCCGAATAGCGTACCAGTTCTGGGAAAACCACCGCAATGGCAAAGGGATAGGAGATATGATTTTTTGACAGGACAGGCTCCATCCATTGCCTGTTCTGCCTTTCAAAAAGGTCTGCCTTTTTCCAGTCATCACCAAATATTTCCCGGTAGTTTAGAACTTGTGTTAGTGCCGTATTTGAGAAAGTTGCAAAAAACAGTAAAGCAAGTAAAAAACTTAAATATGATTTTTTTAACCTCCCTTCAGGGGGGCTGGGGGGATGAAATTTTAAGGTGAGAACCACATTATATAATCTAGAATGGTATCTGATGCTGCATAATGGCATTCCTCTTCGGGGAATAGTACATATATGAAATAAATACTTTTCCGTCCCTTTGCACAAAGGAGGGACTGAACAGATCCGTAAGGCTTGTATTGTCGCTGAAAGTCAGCCTGCCGGAAGCATAATATGCATATTTTGTATTGTCTGCATTCACAAAGATGTCCGGTGCACTGGCTGCCTCTCCCTTCAGGGTAAGAATTATCCTCATCTGAAGATCGATGATCTTGTCATATGCCCTGATAAGTATATCGTCGAACTTCAGGCTGCTGTTCAGGGTTCCTCCTGCCGATTTCAGTAAATCGTACTTTGCATTGGGGATGTTTGTAACAAGTTGCGACTGAATACTTTCAGGCCCTCCCCCCTGGGATATTCCCTGCTGCATCTGCTGAGCATATTCCATGGCGAGATCCATCCTTTCCTGGTCGCTTTTTGCATTTTTCATTGCCTCTTCCATTTTCTTTCCCTGATCCTCTGTAACAACAACGTTCGCGGTTGTCATTGCAGCAAACTTGTCTTTTGACTGTGAAACAGTGAAATAATCGATGCGTGCGTATGGCCCGTATTTTTTTCCTGCAAATGTGATAAGGTACTTATCGCCTGTTTTACTGATGTATTGTTTATATTTATCTGCGAAACCTTCATCCTTCTTTTCATCATCAGTTGCGACAAAGTCAGCTAACCGGGGATCTCCTGACTTAAATGGACCAGTGGTCAATCCGTCCCTGGCTATATAATACTCATCAGAACCATGTGCCCGGGCCAGGATTCTGCCATCACTAAGAATACTGAATGCCAGCTCCTTGTAATCCAGCTGAAGCTTTCCGCCAAGATCCATTGCAAGAGTAGCCTGATCGCTTGCGCAGGGAGGTTCGGGCTCGGCTTTTGTATTATCAGGCTTTCCCAGGATGCTGTTTGCCGATTTGGATACCTTATTCAACAAACTGGATTTCTGGGCGCTAAGCGGATTGCAGATGATAAACCCTAATGTCAGGAAAACAAACACTGATTTTTTCATGAGGACAGGCGTTAATGATTCGTAATCGGAAATTAATGTAACTTTTAGGCTGAATAAAGTTAAAAATATTCTTCACAGGATTGAGCCGAAGCTGTTTTTTATCAGTGATCTTATCCGTTGCATCTATTTATCATCAACCTTCCTGTGCTTCGTGAAGCATATCCCCGAATATTGGTTCCATTCATGGTTAAACACAAAGGCGCAGAAAGAGTTCATGATCTGGCCAGGAATATGATCATCGCCCCTCTTAATGTCCCCAGCCGAACTGATTTCCGAAACGGGGGTTCACGACATTGTTATAGATTGAACCGAATGTGAAGGATACGCCGAAATTACCCCAGTACTGAAATTGTGTGGCAAGCTCCTTTTTCTTGAGCAGGATCTCCTCTGTAGTCGCCCCGGTTTTGACAAGTCCAAGCTGATCATGAAGTATTGATGCTCCGCCTCCGAAATTCAGCGACAATCCCTTAAGGATCCTCAGGCTGAAATTACCATATAATGAAAGATTATTTTTGGACCAGTCGTAAAGATAGTTGCTGTATTCCGAACTTAAGTCAATTTTCCCCATTTCTGTATCACAGCATATGCGACATTTATGGAATGCTGGGCATGGCCCTCCTCAGTCTTGTCATATATTGTGGTGTCAGTATAATTAAAATAGTTGTAACCAATTGAATATAAGACTCTTAACTGTTTCCTGGTCGACTGCGAATAGGGGAAGATATCGTATTCAATTCCCGGGCATTACGGAGATTGACCTGTCGAGGTTGTTGTAGCTGGAGGAGCCCAGATAATACTGTTCCCCCGTAGGACCAGTGATCTGACATGCTTTTTACGACAAGTGCATTTACAGATCTGGAGTTGTTTTCGCTCTCGTATGGTCTCCTCATCTATCAGGAATTTCTCAATACCATAATTATATCTTGCCCTGAGGTTTATTTTCCATTCCTCTGTTACCCTGTTCGCAGAAAAGCTTCCATATAATATTGTCGGAAGTATAAGTCTGCTGGCCATCAAACCAGCCGTTGACCTGCGCCTTGAATACCCAGCTGTCCCATTTATCGGAAGAAACTGTCTGTGCTATGGGCTCACTGAATTCTATCCTGATGTACTTGGCCAGGGGTGTTTTCGCAATATATCGCATGAGTCCCGAGTTTGAGGGTGTTTCACCTCCTGCTCACGTATCTCATCATAAGTGGCATCGGGTGCAGAAACAAATGAAAGGGTATCATACATTCCTGCATTCATATTCTGCCCTACAAGAAAATAGGTGTACTCTGTTCCACCGGCACCTGTCCTTTCATTTTGTCAGAATGTAAACACTTGCATCCCTGATATCCCTGACATAGTTTATGTATGGGATCTCTTTCCTTATGTAATCATTTGCTTCCATATAAACCGCCAGGGCATCCTTGCGCAGGGAATCTGATTTAGTATCCAGCCCTCCTGTAAAAGAGGAAACATAATTGACAGGAATGAAATGAACAACATGGTTTTTCTCATAGCAACTTGTTATAATAATATGAAAATAATGGTCAATGGAGGCGAATATAATAAATGGAATTCTAAGAAGGCGGACATTAGGCTCATGATTAACAATATTTAACTTTTCAGATAAAAAATCCGGCACCAGGAAGGGTGCCGGATATCATCGAAGATATCAGGAATGAAAAACAGGAATTAAAAAAAATGAGCTAATCAGTGCCCGGTATTTTGAACCGTTAAATGGTTCAATCCCATCATCTGTCAGTATCCATGTGTCGCTGCCATTTGTCTGTCAGGTCATTGTTCGTCACGATTCATAATATTCCTTTGAGATGTAGGAGTGAAGCAGATCTGAGTGATGGTTGTCCAGTTTCATGACGGAGCCGGTCGGGAAGATAAAGGTT
The DNA here is from genome assembly GCA_963756885.1 of uncultured Bacteroidales bacterium. Taxonomy (GTDB): domain Bacteria; phylum Bacteroidota; class Bacteroidia; order Bacteroidales; family VadinHA17; genus LD21. Next base: position 101,978 of record CAVWPG010000011.1, on the reverse strand, counting down.
GATGCCGATATTATCGGCTGCCCATTTCCGTCCCGGGAGGTATGGTGAAATACTCGTCGAGGATGAGTGTATCTCCGGATATATTGTAATTATAGATCAGATCGCTCTGTCTTTTTCATTGCCTCAATCTTCATTCCGTCCTGAGGAACGTTTTCTTAATTCCACCCTGGCCGTATTATTGCCTTCAGAATTATAAACCTTCAGATAAGGACGTATGTATAGTTCTTTTTTCTCATTGTCAATCATTATATTATAGCCTTCTTCGCTGAAGTTGAGCTCTTTCTCGGATATTCAGGTCGGCATGCCCTTTTCCCGCTTTTATATAAAGGGTATCCGGACCGGGCGAAAGTCTTTTGTTCCGAAGTTTTGCTGTTCGGCAAAGCTTATCCCTTCATTGAAAAGAATCACCGCAAGGGTGGCAATAAGCATTATCCAGACAACGAATGCCACAAGGCTGAAGATCCCATCCCTTGCCCTGAACCAGAAGATCATCTTGACACCCCAGTATATAAGGGCTATCATAGGGATGAATCATTATTACCAGTGTAAGACCTATTATCCAGGGAACCAGTACAGGATTGACAATGTACTTCAGAAAATCGGAAAAATAGATCAGGTTCATGTCAATCATGCTGCCTGATATGCTTACAGGATATTTGAAAACCAGGAGCATTATCAGGCTCAGGATCAACAGTGCACCCATAAGCACAAATGATATGCCCAGTACAATAAGAACTATCCGTAATGCTATATAAAATAATCTTCCCAGAGCCCTGAAAATTTCATTAATTGCATTCCCGATCCCGGGAGGTGTTATAATATCCCTTGTTGTATGAAGGAACATCCGGCGGGTAAGTTACATCTGAATGTTTGTTTATGACGACATAACCGAGGGATATGATTTGCCGTACATTTCACGCTTTCGGGAATCTGTATTCGCAGGAGGAAGGGCAATCCACAGGGCCAGGTAAAGAAAGATCCCTACGCCAAACGATAGATGTAAACAGATACAAACAGTATCCTGAACAATACAGGATCTGTATTGAGGTAAGCACCTATGCCACCGCAAACCCCGCTAATGATTGAGTCATCAGGATTCCTGTACATTCTCTTTCTCTGATTTGTATAGGTCATGATGCTCAGGCTCAGGTTCAATATTGTCAAAATCCTCCGGCTTCCCTATTATGGTTATCATAGCCTCGACCCCGGAAATGCTTATTGTCCCGGCAGTCCCTTTCTGCGACTCGAAAATCTCTGCGATGCGCCCTTCGATATCACTTATAGTCTCCAATCCTCCGGCAGCATTCTTGAAACGATTGTTCAGCGCCTGAAGATAATCGCGGAGAATCGCATAGGCATCTTCCTCTATCTGGAACAGAATCCCGGCAATATTAATATTTATGGTCTTATCCATTATTTTCAGTTTTAATAGGTTACTATTAGATTACCTTGTACGGATGAGATTTACCGATTCAACCAGCTCCGGACCACGAATTGTCCAGATCTGCAAGATATGTTCCTTCCCGATTCGGTCAGTTCATAATATTTCCTGGGAGGGCCCTGTTGCGATTCTTCCCACCTGTAACTGAGCAATCCGGCATTTTTTTGCCTTGTGAGAAGCGGGTATAGTGTCCCTTCAACTATTATTACCCTGGCTTCCTTCAGCTCTTTTATAATGTCGCTTGCGTAGCATGAATTCCTCGAGAGAACAGACAAAATGCAGTACTCAAGAATCCCCTTGCGCATTTGTGCTTTTGTATTTTCTAAGATCCATAATGATAAGTTTTTAATTGGTTACAAATCAAATGATTTCTGGGTTCCTGTCTAGAATTTCATATTCTTTCTTACAGAATCGAACTCTTTTTTTACAGCCTCCTTGATATTGTGGATATTTACAGTTTCTCCCTTCATCTCAATCTTCTGGGCCGTCGTTTTTGCTTCAGGCAGTACAATGTAAAGTATAAGATATACAAGGAAACCAACCCCGCCTGCCAGTATGAGAGCAATGAATATGACCCTCAGGATAACGGGATCTATATTCCAGTATGCTCCCATGCCGGAACATACCCCTCCAATAACCCTGTTATCAGTATCACGGTACATCCTGTGGTTACCGTGTGATGCAAACTTTTCGCGCGAGGATTTCCCATCGGAATCAGAAATATCTTCAGGTGATCCCAGTACAGATATTGCCTGCCTTACATCGTCAATGTCAATCACCTGTCTGTAATTTGTAATTCTGGCACGGAAAAGTTCCGCCATCCTGGTTTCAATATCGGAGAGAATCTCAGAAGCGCTCTCTTCACCGGCAAAATGAAGTTCCAGATTTCTCAGGTACATTTTCAGTTCCGCGTAGGCATCATCATCAATGTTGAATGAATACCCCCCCAGATTTATGCTAACCGTTATTTTCATAGTTCTTTTAATTTATTACTACTGTTCAATACATGTATCATGACAATGCAAAGATATAAATTAATATTTATACTATGCAATACATAGTACCAAAAAAATGAATTATTTTTTCAGATTTTTAAAAATATTTTTTAAATATCATGAAATCAGATAGATATAAATTACAAAAATATTGTGCATTTCTTCAGGGATTCATGCCTGGTTTCCGGAAGAGCCCGTGCGGCAAGGTCGCCCTGTTTTATCACAAGGTGGTGGAATATGAGGGGGGCTGTGTATTGCAGCCAAACAATTCATATATTTATACAAATATTTCATGTGATGAAGAATAAATACAGATGGGGCATACTCGCTCCCGGCAAAATGGCTGCAAAATTCACCAGGGGGCTTAAATTGCTCGACAACGCGAGCTGTATGCCGTCGGATCGCGCGATTCAGAAAGAGCCAGCCGGTTTGCTGAAGAATTCGGATTTGAAAAAGCCTATGGAAGCTATGAAGAGCTGGCTGCCGATAGGGATGTGGATATTATTTACATCGCATCGCCCCATTCTTTCCACTACGACCACACTATGCTGTGTCTCAGGTATGGAAAGGCTGTCCTGGTTGAAAAGGCATTTGCCATTGACAGCCGTCAGGCCAGCGAGATGATCGGGGAGGCGGAACGCAGGAAGGTATTCCTTATGGAAGCATTATGGCCCCCTTTCCAGCCCCTATATATTAAAATGAAGGAGATCCTTGACAGCGGCGAGGCCGGAAAGGTAATCCAGATGAATGCAAGGTTTGGTTTTCAGGCTCCCTTCAACCCGGACGACAGGAAATTTAATCTAAGCCTGGGCGGAGGATCCCTGCTCGACATCGGGATCTACAATGTAATTGATGCCCTTCGGTTTATGGGTGTCCCGGATGATATAATGGCGAAGGCCCTCTTTTCGCCAACAGGCTCGGAAGAGTCGCTTGGCATTATATTCGGCTATAAGGATAACCGGATGGCCGGCATGTACAGCTCATTCCGGACTGCGGCAGGGATTGGCAGCGACTTGCTGTGCGAAAAAGGAAATCTCCTTTTTTCACGAGGAAGGGATATGTCACAGAAGCTTACTGTGGCAATTAACGGGAAGGATAACAGGGAATACTCTCTCCTTCCCGAGGGAATGGGATATCATTACGAGGCAGCTGAGGTAATGAAATGCCTTGACGAAGGAAAAACAGAAAGTGACATTGTTCCCCACTCATTCACTTTTGACCTTATATCTGTACTCGACAGGATAAGATCGGCTGCGGGTATAGTTTTTCCCGGCATCGGATAACAATTAAAGCCTTTTGCAAATACTGCTTTCCCGGGGTTTAATATATTTTTATCAATGGAAGAACAGGGTCAGAAGGGCACTGCCGGAGATTCGGTTTACAGGAAGAAGATGCTTCTGGCAATGATCATCCCGGGCATCCTTGTAGTTCTGATGTGGCTTGTAAAGATCTCTGAAGTTCTCTTTGGCATCGACCTGTACTTTTTAGGCATTTATCCGCTGGAGCTGAAGGGGCTGCCGGGCATTTTCTTTTCACCTTTTATTCACGCGAGCTTCGATCATCTTTTCAGCAATTCACTGCCTTTATTCTTCCTTGCCACGGCACTTTTTTATTTTTATTCAGAGGTTGCGGTAAAGGTTTTCATCTGGACCTATTTCCTTACCGGCCTTCTTGTTTGGCTGGCAGGAAGGGAGGCATGGCATATAGGTGCCAGCGGGCTCGTCTACGGACTCGCATCATTTCTTTTCTTCAGCGGGATACTGAGAAGACATTTCAGGCTGATTGCCCTGTCAATGCTGATAGTGTTTATTTATGGCTCGATGGTTTGGGGCCTTTTTCCTGGAGTCTACAGGAATGTATCGTGGGAATCTCATATGCTTGGATTTTTTTCGGGAATCACGCTCGCAATTTATTACAGGAAGGAAGGTCCGCAGAATCCTGGGTATGAATGGCTGAACTCCGCAGAGGATGACTATGAGGAAGAGGAATTTATCCGGGAGGATAGTGAGAATGATGAAGATGGAATAAAACCGGAACAATAGCTGGTAAAACTGACTGTTTCACAGGAAAATCCTCGCATGAAAGCTACAAAATGAAGATATTTACACTGATCATTGGCAAAATCAGGCAAATTATTACCTTTAGAGGCGATTTTTTTGTGAAAACCCGATTATTACCTGGATCAATGAATGACAAACCTGTTGCTGTTATTACAGGTGCCAGCAGAGGAATAGGCAGGGCCGTTGCAATTGGACTGGCAGCGGAAGGATATGATATTGCGGCGATTGCGAGATCAGTCGACAGTGAAGGGATGGAATTTCTGGAACATGAGGTTGAAGCCAGGGGGGCCCAGTTTTTCCCTGTTGGCCTCGACATCTCCTGCACGGGATGCCACAAGGAGGTTGTTTCAAATATCCTTGAACGGTATGGCCGGATCGACCTGCTTGTAAATAATGCAGGAGTGGCGCCCCTTCTGAGGAACGATGTTCTCGATATGACAGAGGAGAGCTATGAAAGAGTACTGAACATTAACCTCAAGGGACCCGTTTTTTTCGCCCAGAAAATTGCAAAGGAGATGATCTGGCTGAAAAATCAGATAAGGGATTACAGGCCTGCCATTATTTTTACAACCTCTGTATCGGCTGACCTTTCTTCAACCAACAGGGCCGAATACTGCATTTCGAAAGCAGGGCTAAGCATGGCATCCAGGGTATTTGCCGACAGGCTTTCCGGTGAGGGAATCCTGGTTTATGAGGTCCGGCCCGGTATTATTCAGACCGATATGACGGCAAGAATAAAGGATAAGTATGACAAGCTTATTGCCGATGGACTGGTGCCGCAGAAAAGATGGGGTCTTCCCGAAGATATTGCCAAGGCAGTTGCCTCCCTCGCCAGGGGAGACTGGAGTTTCTCTACAGGCATGGTCTTCGAAATCAGCGGTGGCCTCAATATTCATAAGCTCTGAATATTTTGAAAGCTGACGCACGGTGAAATTGGAGAAACCTCACTGTTAAATATTTTTTTGCCCCTCCCTGACCCTCAGCTATGACTTTGTTAAAATCATCCGTTTCTTTTTTTATTAAATCGGGATCATGGTATTGGTAAATTCATAAATACTGACAATCTTGTGTCTTTAAACCATATTACTCTATGACAACCGATCCAGCCGCCGCAACCAAACATCAGAAGCTTGTTACACATGGGTTTATAATACCTTTCATCCTTGTTACCAGTTTATTCTTTCTCTGGGGATTTGCCCACAGTCTGCTCGATGTTCTGAACAAGCACTTTCAGGATATCCTGGGAATAACCAAAGCCAGGTCAGGCTGGGTTCAGGCCTCCCTTTACGGAGGCTATGCCGTAATGGCTATTCCGGCTGGATTGATTATGAACCGCTTTGGATATAAAAAAGGCATTATTTTCGGTTTGCTCACATATGCTGCCGGAGCTTTTCTTTTTATGCCTGCAGCACATATTCAGACATTTGAATTTACACTTCTCTGCCTGTTCGTGATAGCATGCGGACTTACATTGCTTGAGACCGCCGCGAATCCCTTTTCAACGGTCCTCGGGCCCCAGTGAGACGTCAGAGCAGCGACTTAACCTGTCACAGTCATTCAATGGGCTTGGCTGGATTATGGGACCCGCAATCGGCGGGCTTCTGATCCTGGGAGGCAACGGCAATGATCCTAACAAGTTCGCATCGATGACTTTGCCCTATATGATAATAGGCACGCTTGTCCTGCTCGTCTCAATCCTGTTCATGGTCACAAGGATGCCCGAAATACATGAAGGAGAATTCGATGCTCATGGGGACAAGGGCAAATTCAGGGATCTGCTGAAATACCCGCATTTCAAGCTTGCCGTTGTATCCCAGTTCCTTTACGTGGCAGCCCAGACAGGGATAAACAGCTTCTTTATAAACTATGTCACTGAAACAATGCCTCATTTCAGCAATGAGAAAGCAGCCTACCTGCTATCACTCGGCTTTATCTTTTTCATGGTGGGAAGGTTTTCGGGAAGCGTAATGATGACCTGGTTCAAGCCAAATCAGATGCTTGCCCTGTATGCCGCAGTTAATGTCCTGGCTATGGTATTTGTTATAATGGGACTTGGATGGCTTTCCCTTATTGCAATCTATTTCACATATTTCTGCATGTCGATAATGTTTCCGACAATCTTTGCCCTTGGGATAAAGGATCTCGGAGGACTTACCAAAAAAGGCTCTTCATTCCTAGTAATGATGGTGGCAGGGGGAGCGGTATGCCCTATTTTCATGGGATGGATCGCTGACATTTCGAAAATGGCCTACGGATTTGTTGTCCCGCTTGTATGTTTCGCCTTCATAATCTATTTCGGACTCAGCGGTTATAAAGTTAAGGCTGCTGCCTGACGGCAAAGCTCCAGGTTTCGGAATATAAGCATGATACCTCCTCTGCCTCCGGCATATTAAATTTTGTTAATTTTTTCAGGTGACTGATAAATTTATATCTTTGGACCCGAAAGGTCAATAATCTGTTAAGTAATAAGAAAATATAAGGGGCTATGGTGAAAGACGGCGTTGAAGTGAATTTATTCTCATTCTTTCAGTCTTCCCCTGACCTGCTTTTCGTTTTTGATTCGGATGGTATCATTATTGAAGCCAACAGGATGGCGGCGGAAAGGCTTCAGTACGATAAGCAGGAACTTAACGGAAAATCAATAATTCTCCTGCACCCTGACGAATTCCGGGAGGATGCGGAGCGTTACCTCGGGGAAATACTCGAGTCAAAGAGAAGCTTCTGTCCATTGCCGTTTATATCCAAGTCAGGCAAACTGATATATGTTGAAACCCATATATCCATGGGTATATGGAATGGGAGGCCTGCCATTTTCTCTATAAGCAAGGATACAACTGAAATGAAGCTGGCTGAGCAATCCGCAAAAAAGAATGAAGAACGTTACCGGACCCTTTTCGAAAATATTAACGATGCGGTGTTTGTTCACGAATTCACCTCCCGGGGGCTTCCGGGAAAATTCCTGGAGGTAAATGAAATTGCCTGCTCACGACTTGGTTATACAAGGGAGGAATTTCTGAAAATGACACCTGCAGATATTGATGCCCCGGAAGCCCTTGCCATGATCCCGGCGGCAATGAAGGAGCTGTCGGACAAGGGGCATGTGGTGTGGGACGGAGTTCACATGACCAAAGGGGGGAAAAGAATCCCTGTCGAGATCAGCAACCATCTGTTCGCACTCGAAGGCAGTCAGGTTATCCTGTCTACCGTAAGGGATATCTCAGACCGCAGAAGGACTGAAGACCTTCTCAGGAAAAGTGAGGAAAAATACAGGAAGATATTCGAGAATGTCCAGGATATTTTTTACCAGGCAGACATTGAGGGAAGAATTGTCGAGATCAGCCCGTCGATAGAAAGATACTCCGGTTATAATGCTGAAGAGCTGATAGGGATGAAGGTGGAGGATGTTTATCTCTACCCTGAGGACAGGGCTGAATTGCTGAAGATCCTTTCTGTGAAGGTAGAGGTCGAAGACTATATACTGAGACTCAGGACAAAATCTTCGAAGGAAATATATGCCTCGGCAAATATTCACCTGCTCTATGATTCCGATGGCACCCAGATCGGAGTAGAAGGATCGCTGCGCGATGTTACCGAAAGAGTAAATGCTGAGGAGAGGCTGAGGGAGAATGAGAATCTTCTCAGGAAGCAGAATGAGGAATATGCTGCGCTTAACAGGGAGCTCAGATGGAGAAATGATCAGATCCTGATGATTAATAAAGAGTTGCAGCAGGCATCAGATATCTTCATGAATATCAGGACAGGGCTGCATATTTATCATCTTGAAGATCCGGATGATGACAGGACACTCAGAATGATCGGCACCAATCCTGCAGCAGAAAGGCTTACAGGTCTGCCTGGCAAAGACCTCCTGGGCAATACAATTGACGAGAATTTCCCCGGACTCAGGGCAAAGGGAATACCACAGGCTTATGCAGAGGTAATCAGAACAAAAACGGCGAAGCAGTTCGATGAGCTCATTTATGGCGATTTCAGGGTCATTGAGGGAGCATTTACCTTTAATGCCTTCGCGCTTCCTGACAACTGCGTGGGCGTTTCCTTCGAAAATGTTACCGAGCAATTCAGGGCCAGGGAACTAATTATAAACAATAACAGACAGTTGCAGGAGGCAAAGGAAAAAGCAGAGGAAAGTGACCGTCTTAAATCTGCTTTCCTGGCTAACATGAGTCACGAGATAAGAACCCCCATGAATGGCATAATGGGTTTTTCAATGATGCTTGCAGATCCGCAGCTTCCGAAGGAAACCAGGGACAGCTATCTCAAAATTGTCAATTCAAGCTGCGATCAGCTTCTGCATATAGTCAATGATATAATAGATATTTCAAAGATAGAAGCCGGACAAATCGATATCAGTGAATCCCCGTTCGATCTGCGGGCTTTGCTTAACGAATTGTTTACGATCTATTCAGCTGCGGCCCAGGAAAAAAATGTGAAGCTTGAGATCGACCACAATCGCTGCAATCTTGAACGTAACTCCTGGATAATCTCCGACAGGACAAAATTAAGGCAGATCCTCGATAATCTTTTCAGCAATGCCGTCAAATTCACCCCCTCCGGGCGTATAAGATTCAGGTGTGAACTTGAAAACGGATTTATCAATTTTGAGGTCGAGGATTCAGGAATCGGCATAGAGCCTGAATTACAGAATGTTATCTTTGAACGGTTCAGACAGGTCGAATCAAGCTACACAAAGACCTACGGCGGTACCGGGCTTGGACTGGCTATTACGAAGGCCTACATAGAAAAGATGGGCGGCACTATAAAGGTCAGCTCCAGGTTCGGAAAAGGTTCTGTGTTTTCTTTCAGGCTGCCATACAAACCTGCATCGGAAATAAATGAGCGGAAGGAGCAGATTTCTAGGTTCAGGCCCTTAGATCTTGGCATGACTGTGATGATAGTAGAGGATGAGGAGATAAACTGGTTGTATCTGAATGAGATACTTAAGAACCGGGTGAGAGTTTTACGGGCAGTTTCCGGAAAGGAAGCTCTCGATCTCATCAGGGAAAATCCAGACATAGATATCATTCTTATGGATATCAAGCTTCCGGATATCAACGGGCTGGAACTGACCAGGATAATAAAAACAATGAACAGCAGGATCAAGGTCATAGCACAGACTGCATACGCTCTCTCCGGCGACCGTGAATCGGTCATAGCTGCCGGATGCTCAGGCTATATATCAAAACCGGTAAACAGGGATGAGCTCCTGAATCTTATTATTGCCTATTCGGATAAGTAGGGCGGCACGCCGGTTCAGAATGTGATGCCGATGAGAAGCGTCGACTGCAGTGAGTTTTCGACGTAGGGCTTATTTGCCCTGTTATTGATATCGGAAGGATCGGCATTTAAAAAAACACCCTTACCAAATTCCATCTCCAGCATCAGATGGAGATACCTGTTTCCGGTTAGCCTGGCCCTTAGCCCCAGTCCGGCCACCTCTGTAATCTCACCTTTTCGGAACAGCATGTTATTGTCCTCAAAGGTAGTTATCTCATGCATAATATTTTCGACTTCATAGACGTGCCGGTAACTTGTCCTGATAAAATATCTGTATGCCGCACCGGCGTTGACATAGGGGACAATTCTGCCGCCCGTGAAAGAGTACTGCAGCATTACCGGGATCTTTATGCCGCTGAAGCTGAAATAGGCATCATCCCTTGTTATACCACCCACATGATTGCCTCTCTCTCCATAGCAGTAAAAATTCTGGCTTCCGTAAAGGATATCTATTCTTGCTGAAAAACGGTCTGTCCTCCTGAAGAGCAACCTTTCGTAGGTGAGCCCCGCTACAAGTCCTATTTCCTTCTCAGGATCAGGAACATAGCTATTTACTGAATTTCCGAACACATCAGGGTTGAACTTCAGGTTCAGCATATACAGATTTGCCCCTGTCAAAAGGCCTATCCTGTTCTTATTGGCTCCTGACCTCCAGGCCTGCTGTGTAAGCTGTTTCTCTGTGATGGTACGGTTGAAAACAGAGTACCCCCCTCCGGATGCCCTGTTGTATGATGTTATAAGTGGCACAATCTCATTTTTAGTGTTGAACTTTTCCGGAACAGGTCCGGCCTTTCCTTCGGTTATAAAGTTCAGGAATTCAGAAAGACTCCTGAAACCCCTGTTTGCTTCTCCCCAATTGTATGTAAAAGGGCCTTTCTTTAGCTCGGTCAGCCCAGTATGATCCTTATCGATAAAGTATTTCGAACCCTTCTGATACAGGATGATCTTTCCTGTTACTATTACCTCCAGGAATGATTTCCTGCCATTGACCTCCCTCGATTCAAACCTGTTCCCGTTCCTGTAGCCAAAGGCCTGTATATCTTCAGGATAATAAACGACACTCCTTGCAATGTCGAACCGCTTGAATGTGCAGACTGGAGGTATGTCCTGCTTGTCAGAATATTCTATAAGGCCGGTGAGTGATTCACCCGAATTTTTTACAACATATCCTTCCCTGAATATTTGCTGGGCGAAAAGAATTCCCGTACAGGATGAGATCAATATTGCCAGTAACAGGAGGCTGATTTTCTTCATGTCAGATCATTAGGCTTTCACGATTAAAATTACAAAAAAATTTAAAAAAACTCCCGGCAGAAATATAAAATATTAAAATATCATTAAATTTGATAAGATACTTTCTGTTCACTGTCTGTACAACCTCTATTAATATGGTAATACCGTGGTAAAGAAGAATAACCTTAAAGTCCTTGCCTTTTTAGTCATTTCGGGACTATCTGTCTATTTCCTGAATTATTGTACTGAGGATAAGGAACATGCCAGGAGCTATCCGAGGCTGAAGACAAATCCGGTTTCCGGGATTACGGGCAATGGAGCAACGTTCAACGGGGAGATCTATTCACTGGGAACGGAACCCATTCTCGACCATGGTTTTGTCTGGGGACATACGGATATCCCCACACTCGGCATTAACAAGACCGTTCTTGGCCCATGCAGCACAGCAGGCCCCTACAGCTATGATATTGTAAGTTCCCTGGCAAAGGATGTTGAGTATACCGTCTGGTCCTTTGTGCAGACCGCAGATCATATTGTATATGGTACTTCAGTTAAGTTCACAAGCCTTGGAAGCGGGGCCCCTTCAATTACCGGATTTGAACCTCACTCAGCTGCCTGGAATGATACGCTCAGAATATCAGGAAAGAATTTCTCCGGCAATGCAAGCCAGAATATTGTCAAGCTGAATAATATTGCCTGCAACGTTCTTCTTGCAACGGATACATCAATTTATGCCGTCGTCAATCCTAAAGTTTCGGATCCTGAAAATATCGTTTCTGTTGAACTCGCGGGGAATCTTGCAAGGTATTCAACAGATACCTTCAGACTAATTCCCCCTGTGATTAAAGATTATTCTCCAAAAAAGGTACTGTGGGGTGACACTTTATTAATAAAAGGGGAGCATTTCAGGACCTTTATATCTGTTCCGGCAAATAAGGTCAGTTTAGGCTCCTTCAAATGCAAAGTCACCGGCACTGTAACAGACAGCTCAATATCCGCAATAGTGCCCGATGAATTGAATACAAAGCTTAGTGACCTAAGTATGAATATTAATGGGCTGGTTATAAAAGCCAGCCAACAGATTGAACTGTTACCGGCCTATTTTACAATATCTCCGACAACCGCGACCTGGGGAAGTACTGTTACTCTGACAGGAAGGTTCAACAATCTCCTTCAGAGGACAAGTATCCTCTTCAACAGTACAGCCGCTGAAATTCTGACAGTTGGAAGAAGCACAATAAAAATAAAAGTTCCTTCCACACTTTCCGATTCAAAATCACTGGTCTTCTACAATGTCGATCCCTTCTCAGTCAAAGCCGCTGATACATTTCGTCTTGCTGATCCTGTAATCTATTCCTTCACTCCTGTATCCGGACCATCAGGTACTATAGTTACAATCAAGGGAAAATATTTCGATATGTTGTCGACTGCCGTCAGGTTCGGAACTGAGCCGGCTTATATATCCGGGCGGAACGATTCGGTGCTTGTGGTAATTGTACCCAACGGCATCGACGGGCAAGTGAGGATCAGCGTGGAAAGCAGATCAGCGACAGTTGTTTCTTCTGATTACTTTGATGTTACAAATCCCAGGATCAGTAGTATATCCACCTTTTCCGGGACATTTGGAGACATGGTGACTATAACCGGCCGGGGCTTTGTTTCACCTTTGGGGCCCACATATGTATCCTTCGGAGGTATTGATGCAGAGATCAGATCGATATCGGGAACATCAATGGTTATAGCTGTGCCGAACACTCTCGACAGTATTCCCAGGACCATACAGTTAACTTCGGGAAATGTAACAGTGTATTCGGCGCTGAAGTTCGTGTTAACGCCGCCACAAATTGTTTCGGTGACTTCGGGGGGCTTTGTGCCGGGACAGGATTTAACAATAACAGGTAACGGATTCAATCCCATCGCGGCACTCAATTATGTTTATTGGGATATATATGCGCTGACTGTAAAAAGTTCATCACCAACTGAGATTATTGCCTCCTGGCCGCAGGTTCTGCCAACGGGAAGTCATGGCATTAAAGTAACGACCGGAGGATATTCCTGCCTGTCTGCACAGACTTTCAGCTCAAGCTCTGCGTGGATGAGGATCAGTTCGCCGGAGATTCCTACCACCTCTCCATGGGCTTATTATACAGGCCTCTCAAATTACGGCAAGAGCCTGAACAATCATGGTTATGTCTGCTCCGAAGTCAGCGGTGAAACCTACAGGTTTGACCCTGCCGGTAAGTCGTGGACGAAACTGAATATACCCTCTCCCTTTTATACCGGCATGCCGGTTGTAAAGATGGGGGAGGTAGTCTGCAGGGACACCTTTTATCTGCTCGGAGGACATTTTACCAACTATACTATGAAGGCATTTGATGAGGCGGGAGGTGTCTGGAGAACGCTCAGTTCCCCAGGTCAGATCTCAGGGGTTGCTTTCAGCATTCACGATTATATTTATTATGGTCTCGATTTTTATTCGCCTGGATATAATGTAATGAAAATTTGCGACCCGGCGAACCATTATTCGTGGTTAACAGAGGGTAGTTTTCCCCTCTCTGAAATTAGCGGCTATTCAGCTTATTTCACGGTCGGATCCAGGGGGTATGTTGTGTTTTCAGACAACAGCGTATGGCAGTTCAATCCGGATGTTGCCCAGGACCAATGGACAAGAGTTGCGGATTTCCCAGGCAGTGCAAGGGTATTCGCCTTCTCGTTTGTATTGGGTGATAAGGGGTATTTCGGCGGCGGTAAAGCTCCGGATTATGCAGGGCCTGAGTACAATGATCTCTGGATGTACGATCCGGCTTCAGATACATGGACACTTGTCTCGTATATTCCTCTGGCGCGCCATTCGGCAGTGGCATTCTCTATAGGAACCAAAGCCTATATCGGATATGGGTTGAAGCAGGGTCCCGGTTTCCCGGTTAATTTATTTGATTTCTACGAGTTTGACCCCAACTATATAGCAAAATAACCTGAAACCATCACGTATGACAAAATTTAGCTATATCTCTTTTATAGTAATTCTGAGTTTCCTTACCATCGATCTCTCCGCCCAGTTTACACTCCCATTCGGCAAAGTTTCTTTGGAAGATCTTTCGAACAAGCCATACAAGCCTGATCCGGGAGCAGATGCCATTATCCTTTCTGAATCGGGCCTTGCCTCACTTCAGTACCAGGATGGGATATACATTGAGCTCGAAAAGAATGTCAGGATAAGGATCGTGAACAGTAAGGGATATCATTTTGCCAGTATCGAGATTCCCTTCGACATAGATGATAAGATGGACTATTACAAAGCTTCGACCTTCAATCTGCAGAATGGAGAAAAAATTGAGACCCAGATCCCCCGGAAGAGCTTTATTATAGAAAAGACAGATCCTGCATCAAACACTCTGAAGTTTAATTTCCCTGATGTGCATGAAGGTTCCGTAATAGAGTACTCGTATAAGATCAGGCTCAAAAATTCAAGTGCGATCATGGGACTTGTAACATGGGTCTTCCAATCAGTGATACCTGTTGTAAGAAGTACATTTACCGTAGCTTACCCCGATGCATTCGTATACAAGAGCCTTATACTGGGTTCATCCCTTGATGTTCAGACCGATTTTACAACCTCAAACAGCAATTTTTTCGGACGGGGAGTAACTGCGAACATAAGGACCTGGTCAGCTGCAGATTTGCCGGCATTCCGGCCTGAACCGGGCATTCTTGGCGTATCAGAACATCTTACAAGGGTAACATTTGAACTTGCAAGTGTTGAGTTCCCGAATATAACTTTTGGAAATATCTCTCCTACCTACCAGAAGCTTAATGAAAAGCTGCTCGACAGGGATGATTTCGGAACTCCCCTTGCCACGAATTTCAGGTCGCTGGCGCAAGGTATCACAGCCGGGGAAAAGGATGAGCTTTCAAAACTCAGGAAGATACATGAATATGTTTCATCGAAAATATTGTGGGACGGGGATAATGGTATAACCTCATCATCCTCATTGAAAGCGGTAATGAGAAAGGAAAAAGGAAATTCTGCCGATATTAATATGATGCTTATTGCAATGCTCAGGTCTGCAGGCCTGAAAGCCGATCCGGTTATCCTCAGCACCAGGTCGCATGGCACTCTTTTTCAGAATTCGGCAATGATCCGGCAGTTCAATTATCTCATTGCAGCAGTGACAATTGAGGGCAAGCTGTATCTCGCAGATGCCACCGATCCCTTGAGGCCGGCTGATCTTCTTCCGGTAGAATGCCTTAACAGGTCGGGGAGGCTTATACATCTCTCTGAGTCAAGATTTGTTGAATTGAAGAACGACAAGCCTGATGCCGCTTCCTACGATTATAATGTTAAGATCGATGAGAAGGGACAAATCTCGGGAACCCTTAATTACACATTATCAGGCTACGAGGCATATTATACAAGAAAGACAGTAAAACTGGCAGGAGAAGATGGATACCTTGATCTTATGAAAAGCATGTCTCCCTACGCTGACATCTCATCCTTAGGATTCATGAATCGGGAGGATCCGGGTTCTGACCTTGTAATGAAATGCGACTTTAATATTAATGATGGTGCCCGGATTGCAGGAGACAAGATCCTTTTCAAAACGTTCCTGTCCATGGAAAGAATTAAAAATCCCTTCTTTTCTGCTGATCGAAAATATCCTGTTGATCTGGCTTACCCTTCTGATTACAGCTATTCAATCAGATTTACAATTCCTGAAGGGTATGTACTATCCGAAAAACCGTCGGATGCCTCATTTACACTGGAGACTGACGGAGGAAAATACGAGTATAGCTGTTTGGCTGAAGGAAATCAGATCTCCGTACATCAGAAGGTCAGCATAACCAGGACTCTGTATCAGACAACAGAGTACCTTTCTGTACGGAATTTTTATGAAAAGATTGTTCGTAAGCAAGGAGAAGTCATAGTTTTGAAGAAGAACCCTGTTATCAAGTGAGAGTATGAAAAAAATAATTTTTTCCATTTTGCTGTTGATCATTGCCGCGGACCTGCTATCCCAATCCTATCCATTCGATTCAATTCCCGCCAGCCTGAGAAGTAGGGCTGACGTTGTGGTCCGTTCTGAACAATGTCTTTATACAATTGTAAATGAGCATCATGCAATTGAAAGAAATAAAATGGTTCTGACTCTCCTGAATGAAAGAGCCGATCCTCACAGGTATGTCGAAGTTAACTACGACAAAACCAAAAAGGTTAACTTTCTGAGAGGTATGATTTATGACGAGAAGGGTAATATAATCAAGGTTTTAGGACTAACGGATGTTCAGGATATAAGTGCCGTATCAGGAGGAACGTTTTATTCGGACGACAGGATGAAATTCCTGTATTTCCCTCTCTATAAGTTCCCTTATACAATTGAGTATGAATATGAGATAGAATATTCCAGCATCTATTCCTATGTGAACTGGGCATTCCAGAACGAACCAGGCATGTCGGTTGAAAAATCAGGGATCCAGTTTATAGTTCCCGGTGAGATACCTTTCCGGTATCTTGAGGAAAACCTGGGGAGTAAACCGGATTCTGTAATTACTTCCGGATCAAGAATATATACATGGCAGGAAGAAAATTTGCCGGCAGTAAGTGTGCAGAACTACGCAGTAACGACTCATTTCCCCTGGCCCGTGCTCTATACGGCTCCGCTCAATTTTGAGTACGGAGGCATAAAGGGATCGCTTAAAAGCTGGAAAACCTATGGTGAGTGGATGTATAGTCTGATAAAAGGTCTTGATGCCCTGCCACCGGAAGATCTTAAAAAAATATCCGGGATAAGTGCAGCAACAAGAGATAAACGTGAAATAGCCAGGATGATTTACGAATACATGCAATCCAGGACAAGATATGTCTCGATACAGATTGGAATAGGAGGAATGCGTCCATCTGATGCCTCATCGGTGGCTAAAAGCGGATTCGGGGATTGCAAGGGCCTTGTAAACTACACAATGGCTCTCATGAAGGCAGCCGGGATTAGTTCATTTTATACGCTTGTCAAATCGGGTCCGGATGGCAAAATCAACAGCGATTTTGTAATTGACCAGTTCGACCATATAATTCTATGTGTTCCCATGCAAAAGGATACGGTCTGGCTCGAATGCACGAGCCAGAATCTTCCGTTCAATTATCTGGGTGATTTTACGGATGACCGCTATGTTCTGCTTATCACACCGGAAGGGGGGAAGCTGACGAGAACACCTTCATACGGTAAATATGAAAATGCGGTACGAAGGACGGGCACAATTTCTCTCAACAATTTTGGAAGATCAAATGCAAGGATGTCATGCTCCTATTCAGGCATTAATTATTTTCCCGCAAGCAGTGCGTATGGAATGGCTTCCGATGAGGAGATCAAGAGATCACTCAAGGATATGCTGAGGTATTCTGATCTTGAACCCGGCACTGTGAAATTTACCGAAACGAAATCCGAAAAGCCGTCTGCATCGTTATATTATGAGGCAGGGATAAATGATTTTTCCACAATGACAGCCAAAGGCATGCTCTTCAGTCCGGCTCTTCAGGATGCCGTGTATCTTCAGGATATTCCCATGTCTATTGACATATCTGATAATTATGTTGCCTCCGATTCGATAACCTACAATCTGCCATTGGGTTACCAGCTCGATTTCAAGCCCCGGGACGTAAGTATTGAAAATGAGTTCGGGAAGTTTAGCTGCCGTATCCAGCCGGCGGGCGCTAAGCTTATCTATAACAGGTACCTCGAGGTTAACAAGGGAGAAATATCTCTCGAAAAATTCCAGGAATTCAGGAGCTTTATAAATGAGATAGCAAAAACAGACAACGAGATAATTCTGCTGAAAAACTGATCTGCATCTTTCCGTAAGCGGCGCTGTTTTGCCCAAAAGCTATCTGCATGCCGGGGACTCCTCAGTAGATGCGGAGCTATTCAATTTCTTGGCGGCAATTCCATTCATTCAATTACAAGGCGGACTCTCGCAGTTCCCCTTTTCCCGTCGGGTGCAATTGCGTCTACAGTCACAAGATATTCTCCCGATTCATCGGATGAATAGAATTGAAATCCGGCTTTCCCATCTTTCGTTGTATGCAGATCAGGCAGCCAGCAGAGTGTATTCCGGAAATCGGGGATCCTGCCTGTCCTGAGCTTCTCGTTGCCGTAATCTGGAGAATAGAAGCTTTCCGGGGCCTGGCATCCTTCATAAACCTGCCTGAAAATTGTATTGTCAAATTCGATCACGCTCAGATCACCTTTCACAGATACGAAGCTGACAATTCCGTCAAACACATTCCGTGAGAAGAAATAGCGGGTATTCAGGATATCTGCCTTATCGATATCCCTTGAATTAATATTGAGCACTTTTTCGAAATCGTAAATGGGAACTCCGTCAACAAGTATAAGGGGGGTATTTGTGAACGGCTGGCCGGGGAACTTGTTAATGAGCCTGAAATCATATTTGCCGTTCTGCCTGACCGTATAAACGTTTGGCAATATCTCCTTTACAACCTCCCTGAGCGTTGTAAGCTCTATATAGTCAGACATCTTTATTGTGTTTTCAGGTGTTCCGAAGAAATCATGGTCCGGACTTTTCTGGGTATTGGCTTTCACTTCCCTGTATGGCTCATAGATATTACTTATCTGCATGCTGACAATTACATTGTTCAGAGCATTGATGCTGCTGCTGTCAATGTAAAAGGGAGTTTGCCTCAGATGCCCGAACTCATCGCAGAAGGACTGGTTTATCTCGGTATAAAAATCTGTCACCTCAGGCGATAGAGGCTGAATAACTATCTCGAAGAAGCCTTTCTCCTTAACAAGAAAGCTGAATTCCCCGTTCTCATCGGTCCTGCCGAACTGGCATTTTGCAATCTTTCCGACATAGGAGAACGAAATATCAGTGTCCTTAAGAGGCTCATTGGTCGACTTTATCCTCATATGGCCCCTGATCTGATGACCTTCCAGCTCAGGAAGATACCTGAATGCAATCCTGTCAGGATCCATAATTTTCCTGGTGTCAGACTGAGGAACGGGAATTGATATGAGGTAGTTGTTGATCTCTTCAGGGGAGGCATCAGCCATCGCTTTCAAGCCCTTGTCCGGCACTCCGTTCATGCCAATCCAGTTATCCGGGGACCGACCGGAGACAACCGGTTTCACAGCCGAAGCCGTAAGATCCGCCTCCACCGGGCGGCCTGAATTATCCGTTGCGATTATGCTGAAGCTGACCTTCTCCCTCGTAGCATAACTGGCCTTCTGAGGAATTATCTGAAGATTGATCCTGTCGTCGGGCTGATTATAAACATATCTTCCGGCAACAAGGCTGCCGCTGCTATCGAGGATCAGGAACTGCGAAATACCTGCAGGAAGACTGGCGGCTGATATTGTGAATACGCTGTCTGACGGGGTATCCAGCTCTTTCATCGAGAGGACTGTTCCTCCGGAGACGAGGGCAAAGTAAAGGTTTCTCATGCCGGCTGAGGGGGGACTGCTTTTCAGGATTTTTACTGTAAATGAGTGACTCCCCGGATTATTCTCGGCACTCAATCCGATACCTTCATCACTTGCCACGGGCAGACCTGACTCACGCCTGCTTCCCTTTCCGGCATTGAATACAAGGGAATAGGACTCAGCCCTTTTCACAGGCAGGTTGAAGATGCCAAAGCCATTTTTCCCGGTCACAACCTTGCATACCGTATCCCTCCCGTTCCTCAGAACAGCGCCCTTCATGAGAGCAGGGTTGCCCTCCTTATCAAAGCTTCTGACAGATATCCTGTTTGTTCGTCCCGCGCAAAGAGTTCCTCCCTCCGGGAAAAGTAATGCAGTATCGGCTCCCGCAGATCTGGATGGCAGCGTGGCATGCTCGATGCTTTCGAAGGGATTGACTACACCAATGGTCTTGTGGAAAAAGAAATCGGCAGCGAAATTCTGCATCCAGAGCGTATATGCCCTTAATGTATAGTTTCCAGTGCTGATATTGTCGGGAAGTATGAAGTCCGACGAACCCGAATTGCCATCGATCATCACCTTTACCTGCCTGACGGCAGAATTATTCCTGTCGAGAAGTTCAATATATACTGCTTTACTGACATCCAAAGGTATATGGGCAAGACCGTTAAGCTTGTAAACTTTCAGCCAGACATGTTCCCCAGTGACATATATTTCACGGTCGGTGCTGATTACCAATTCCT
Source organism: uncultured Bacteroidales bacterium (assembly GCA_963756885.1). GTDB lineage: Bacteria > Bacteroidota > Bacteroidia > Bacteroidales > VadinHA17 > LD21. The sequence goes on along the minus strand of CAVWPG010000011.1, from coordinate 81,779 downwards.
CATTGTAGCCCTTTGCATTGAACTTTTCAATATCGTCGTGCAATGTCTGCGGAAAAACCGGAGCCTCAAAAAGCAGGCAGCTTAATGCAATGGCTTTAAAATCTGAAGCAATTAACCGGCGTAGTTTTGATGTCATTCAGGAAGTTATTAGGCTTTTCATTTCATTGCAGATCGGTCCAGAAATCAGGTTTGGCAGAAGTTCCTGTCAACTCGCAATCAGAACATTCCGGAAGGGCGAAAACCATTTTGTCGAGCACATCGGTACCGGCCAGGTATTTCACCTCCACCAGATAGTAGTTGGATGTTACACAATACATTACATACAGGTCGGTCCATGTCAGCGGAGGGGATAAGGGCGACCTTGGATAATCACCCGGCGCCATTTCAATCCGGGTGCAGGGATAATGATAATAGGGAAGACCAAGTCCCTTGATTTCACTTATCGGTATGTCCTTCCTTCTTTCCCTGACGGAGGCTACCTGAAAGTATCCAAGGACTTTTTCATCGGGATTGTCAATATTCCTGACATTCCCGGTAATTGGATAGGGCTGGCGTCCGAAAATATCATCCCCGGCCCCATTCACCTGCCGTATATTGTCCCAGAACTCATATTCCTTTTTGGTAATTGAATATTGTTTTACGAGTATGCTGTATTGTATTAGCAATCTGTCGGACTGATCGGAACCGATGAAAAATATCGGGACCTTCCTGGAGCCACTGCTTTTTCCCGAAACACCCGAACTGACAAGTATATCGCTCGATTTCCTGGATTTCCAGCAGTAATCGTTTACCGGGTGATGCGGAACAATTTGAGAATCGGAAAGGTCATAATCGTATTTTTTGGGTGAAGGGACCTTGAATTTCCATGTCTCCTCAAAATCCCATCTATGGTATGTTTCAGCCCCTCCGTCGCCGGCATCGAGAAATATCCTTATCCCGTCGACTGATTCAGTTCCATTGTTTACAAGCTCCTTATCCTTTTCGTACCAGATGCTGTCAATATCGGTGGAAGGCTGCATTGTAACAGGCTCCGACTCATATTCAGCTGCACTTGTACTGATATGCAGGACATATGTTCTTCCCGGTTCACCCCTGAAACTGGTACTGTCGGTATAGTACATGCCATTTCCCCGGTTTATGAGGTAATTATTAATGCCTTCATCGTCAGTTATATACATTACTGCATCAGTGACCATCACAGTAGTTGCATCCTGCGTCTGCAACGTCCTCGACAGCCTGACTGAACACGATGCATCGGCATCGCTTATGAGCCCGTCGACTACCAGGAGGGATTCATGCCCGGATAATCCCGGATTGAAAGGATCGATGCAGGTATAAAACGTAAGGACGGCAAGAAGGATAAATATCGATTTAAGCCCCATTTTCAGCATGAGGCAGGTACTTTATTCATAATTTCAGTAATCATCTTAAACCGGGAAACAAAAATAGCATTAAACATCATATAACGTAATCTTCAGTGATTTTTTAAAAAAAAAGATGGCGGACCGGTGAATCGGGCCATAAAAATTTGTTATTTCGGGACATGAAACACTCTTTTAGCGGCTTAAAAAGATCAGCAGTACTGCTGCTGGTTTTTCTGTCCCCCATTGCAATCTCCGGACAGAACGTAAGCAGTTCCGAAATATCAGCCTTAAACTTACAGGGACCTCCCGGACTGGCAGCCACTATCGCCGGCCAGGTAAAATTCCTGAAGGATTCGTATGCTGCAAAAAATACTACCCCTGCCGAACTCATCAACGGAAAGGAATATGAGTCGTATTACAACAGGAGCAAGGTGAAACCGCTGCTTTTTCCTGAGAGGCCAAGAACCTCCACAGCATTTACGAAAACCAGAACTTATGATAATCTGATACTTCAGTATGATACTTTCCTGGATGAAGTGATATATACGGATACTTCAAAGATGATAAATTCAAGATTTCCCCAGATTGCCCTTAATAAGGATGTAATTGAAGGCTTTAATTTATATTTTAAGGGAGATACCCTGAAATTCCGTAATCTGAGTGGGGAGGAATGCTCAGGTAAAAATATCAGGGAAGGTTTTTATGAAGTTGCCTATGAGGGTAAAAGCCGGTACCTGATAAGGCATGAGTCTTCATTCTATGAGAAAGAAGGACTGGTGAACTACGAGTACTCCCCGGTAAATTTTATAAGCACGGGCATTGAATATTACCCTGTAAAGAATAAAAAAAGCCTTCTGAGGCTGATGGGAGATAAATCAAAAGAGGTAAAGCGATACCTTCATAGTTCAGGTATAAGAATGAACAAGGCAAGCAGGGATCAGATCGTAACTGTCCTTAAGTTTTATGATTCCCTCAAAGGCTGAACCCAAAGTGCAGGCCGCATATACAAAAAGGAAATTTTCATTATTTACCTGTTACCAGGGGCAGGCTTGATTCACCTGTGACTCCTTCATCGGAAATACCCTCCACATGAATTGTATACTCCATGGATTCGTCTGAGGAATAAAACTCAACCGAGGCTTGCCCGTTGTTATCGGTGCGCAGGCGGGGATTCCAGTAAAGAGTATTGCGGAAATCAGGCAGATGTCCATTTTTTAAAGAATCTGCAGAATAGTCGGGTGAATAAAAAGATTCTTTCCCCTGAAGCATATCGTATTCCATCCTGAAGACAGACCGGTCCGGATCAATCGCGCTCAGATTTCCCTTTTTCGTTATAAAATGGAGAATGCCGTCGAGAATATTGCCAGCGATATAATACCTGTCAATCACCACATCAACCTGCTCTATGTCGTTCGAATTGATGCCAGTCACCTTTTCCAGGTCATAAACAGGCACTCCATCTACCATTACAAGAGGGCCATGCTCGAATGGTCTGGACTGGTAGGGTTTGGTCATCCGGAAATTGATCTTTCCATTAACCTTTGTGTTAATGACCCCGGGTATCAGCTCAGCAACTATCTCCCTTACCGATGTAAGTGAGATATATTTTGACATTATTATTGTATTGTCAGGCTTGCCGTAGAAATTGGTTTTGTCCTCTTCGTGGTAAGCAGCGCCGGGTAGCGGATAGTAGGGCTCGTATATATTATTGATCTGCATACTGATGATCATGTTGTTGATGTCATCGAGCTTTGCCGTGTCAATCGAAAAAATTCCGTGATTATAATCACTGTATCCTGAAGCAAAAGGATTTTTAAGATCGACGTAGCACTCACCGGCAGGATTGAGAGGCTGAATTACAATCTCCTTCGGACCGTGCTCATTCGTCACAAAATTGAAGTTTCCGTTTCCGTCTGTCCTGGTGAAGAGACACCTGGCAGCCTTGCCAACAAATGAGAGGGTAATATTCTCATTTCTTAAAGGTTCATTCGAGATCCGTTCCCTTATATTCCCGCTTATAAGGTGACCCTCCATTTCAGGAAGGAAGGCGGGCGAATACTCAGGATTAATTCCCTGCTGAGCGGGTCCGGCATCGTGAGGCCTGAAGAATATAAGGTAATCATTATTGTTACCAGTATCAAAATCGCTGACAACAGGAGCTAGTCCGGGCAGCTGCCTTAAATTGTCAGCCTCCCGGGTTCCCCTTTCTGCTGCGACCGATTTCACAACTGAAACGGATAATTCGCTTGCAACAGGATTTCCACGACTGTCGGTTGCCGTAATATTCACCCTGATCTTGTCCCGCGTTGTAAATCCGCTTTTCCCGGGATTTATTTTAAAGTTTATATGGTTCCTGTTCTCCCTGGAAATCCACCTATCCGACAGGATTTCCCCATTTTCATCTTTAACGGCAAAATGAGATAATCCATAGGGAATATCATCTGCCGATATCTCTGATTCAGACTCATTGACAGGTAGTTCAGTCCTTCTCGCACCGTTCAGTCCTGCAGAAGAAACTTCGAGATAAATCTTCTTTCCATCCCTGTTAAAACCGGCGCTGACCCGTATCCTGGCAATCGCCCGGGAATTTTCACCCTGCTTCACGGCAGACAGAACGATCCCCTCATTCAGAACGGGCAGGCAGAATTTCCAAGGATGGTTTTTATCAGCCGATGAGAGACAGACAACGGTGGCGGAAGCGTCGGGCCTGATGGATGTGAATCCGTATCCATTGTACCCTGTGCTGACAGACGATAAGGTATCGTTCCTTTCATCTGTAAAAACTGCATCTGTTTTCAGAGGCTGCCCTTTCCTGCCGAAAACCCTGATCCCCAGATCAGAGCTGATGCCGGATACAAGATGGCCTCCTTCAGGGTAAAAGACAACACTGTCGGGCAGGGTCGATTTACCCTTTGTATCCAGGTTTGCGATGTTGTCAAAGGGATTAATAACCGTAATGGTTTTATATGCGAAAAGGTCCTTCGGGAAGTTCTGCATCCAGCTTGTATAGGCTCGCAGCAGATAGTTGCCTGATCTAAGTGTATCGGGCAGGAAGAACGCACCCGTGCCGGAAAATCCTTTCATCTCCACCTTCAGCTGACTGACAGGGTTGTTATCAAGATCCAGAATATCGAGATATGCCACCCTGTCGGAAGTTACCGGCTCACGTGTGAGGCTGTTCAGCTTATAAATTTTGAACCATACCTTTTCACCGGCTGCATATAATTCGCGGTCAGTCCTGATCCGGAGCTCCTCACTGAGGCTTTTCTCATGTATCTTCAGAGCGGGCTTTCCCGCTAACTGCGGGTAAATGGGGATATTGGCAAGCAGGATAAGAAAGAGTGAAAGCCCAGGATTCCTGATAAGCTTTCTCATCGTACTTTTATATTTGTCAGAGCGTCTCATTGTCATTTACAGCCTGTTTACTCATCTATCCAGAAACCCGGGGGAGAGAGGGCTCCCCGGGAGGTGCATATTGCGCAAGGCTGCGTTGTAAAGGCAAGCCTCAAAAGATTGAGCATCATATCGTAAACTGGTTCAATAAATACATTTCCTGCCGCTGAATTGGATTCATAAATTTTGTCGAAAGTGGTGTAATAGGGATAATCAACCGGTCCCAATTCAATCCTTTGACAGCTATAGGTATACATGGGAAGACCGAAGCTTTCCAGATCAGCAGGGACAATGTAAAGCCGTTTCTCCTCTACTGCCGATACCTGGAAATATCCCAGCACCGGCTCGGATGGATTGCCCACATTGTGGACGTTACCGATTATCGTAAAGGGCTGCTTGTCAAAGATGTTTCCCCCTCCTTCACTGATATCCTTAAGTTGTTCCCAGAACTGGAATTCCGTATCCGACAGCGAAAACTGCTTAATATCGATGCAATACCTTATCAGCAGCCTGTCTGATTTGCCAGATGCCACAAACAGGATCGGTTCCTTGCTTATTCGTGCGCTCTGTCCCGCATCTGTTGAATGAATCAATATCTCATCCGAGGCTTTGTGCTGATAACATACCTGTTTCAGAGTTGTTACCTCGGGTATATTATCCGGGTCAATGTAATTGTATTTCTTGGGGTTAGGGACACTGAATTTCCACCACTCATCATATGTCCACCTGAAATATTTGCCCCCGCCTCCATTTTCCGCATCGAGATAGATCCTTATGCCATCGAGAATTTCGGTATTGTTGTTCAGAATTTCACGGTCTTTTCTGAAATAGATTGTGTCAACATTGCTTACGGGAAACATGATGGAGGGATCCGATTTGTACTCAGCTCCATCCTGTGTCCTGATATCAAGAGTATATGCATTGCCCGTTTCCCCCCGGAACGAAAGGCTGTCGGTAAAATAAATCCCGCTGCTTTTCTCATTAAGCAATGTCATATTTCCGGTCTGATCGGTTATTGTTACCAGGGCTCCTGAAACCATCACCGGGTTCTCATTCTGCGACGGTGTTGTACGTGAGAGCTTTACAGTGCAGGCCCTGTCTTCATTGGTAAGCAGTCCATCTACCACAAGCAGGGCATCCTTTCCCTTAATGTCAGGATTAAAGGGATCGATGCAGGTGCAGATAAGGAATGCAGCAAAGGCCAGAAAGAGAGGCTTGAATATTTTTCTGAGCCTTTCCATTATATGAATGTGTACTGTCACTCTGTACTTATATTGTTCAGAAGCTGTCAAAATTAATATTTAATGGGTAGAAGTGTAGTCCTGATATGTTAAAAATGCAGAAAAGAAATCTTTACAGGATCAAAGCCTTCCTAAATTTAAATAATATTCGTTATTTCGGGACACAATTATATTGTAATATTCCTCCCTATGTCAAGATTGACTCTGACTGTCCTTTCCCTGTTTTTACTATTTCCCGTAAAAGCACAGCAGTTTTTGTCCCTTTCAGGTGAGGTAATGGGTAACGAAGAGTACCGGGTAATTTCTGATTTCCAGCAGGCTTATCTGAATACCCTATACGTGAAAAGGGTTAATATAGCGGATGAACTGATTAACGGCAGGGAATATATTCCTTACTATTTCAAGTGCAAGGTAAAGCCCCTCCTGTTTGACCAGAGAAAACGATCGGGTTCCCTGCTTTTCAACGGGAGGAGATATGATCACCTGAAGCTTGAATACGATACTTTTCTCGATCAGCTGGTCTATTCTGACAGTTCAAAGCTTGTTGACGACAAGCTCTTCGAAATTGCCCTCAACAAGGACCCTGTGGAGGGCTTCAGTCTGTATTTCGATAACGACAGCATGACATTCAGACATTTCAGAACCGGCAGACAGGATAATTTTAACCTCCCTGATGGGTTTTATGAGGTTGTTTACGACGGGAAGAGCAAATATATAATCAGGCATCAGTCATTTCCTGTTGAAAAGGATGGATTGTATGAATACCGTTATACTCCTTCACTTTTTGTCAGTACAGGGGAAGTCTTTTCAAGGTTCCGGTCGACGGGCAGCTTTATTAAGCTTTTCGGCAAATATTCAGACCAGGTGAGAAAATATATGCGTGCCAACCAGATACGGGTCAGATATGCCGGGAAGAGTGAAATGTCTGCCGTGCTCAGGTATTACGATACGCTGGTAAGCTTAAAAAAATAATTTGATGAAAAGAATACTGCTGATACTTTCATTTATAATTTTTTCAGGTGCCGCTTTTTCGCAGGAAAAGAATTTGTCCATGCGGTTTTCCGACATATTGTTCAGGGACCTCGTCGATACGCTTGAGAAACAGGTTGAAGTAAAGATCTATTATTCAAATAAATGGGTCGACAGTCTATACCTGAATGTCGACTCCAGAAATGATTCCCTCGAAAGCCTGTTATCGAAGGCATTGAAAAAGGAAGGCTTTTCCTTTATTGTCACCGACAAGAACAAGGTGATCCTTACAAAGGGATATACAATAAAGACAAATTTCAAGGATCAGTATAATGCCTATCTTAAAAAGAACCTCCTGAAGCCTGATTCATCCAATTACATCCGGCCCGTTCAGCTTCAGGAGAACAATACGGTTAACGACGAATACAAGGTATTCAAAATAGGGAGACCATCAGAAGCCGGCAAGAGTGAAAAAGCCATACTCTCTGGTACAGTGAGGGACCCCGTTTCAGGAAATCCCATAACCGGGGCTATAATATATGTGGCCAAGATCAAGGCCGGAGCAGTAACGAACAACGTGGGATTTTATGCGCTTACACTGCCCAGAGGACAGTACCAGCTCGAATGCAGGATGGTTGGAATGCGCTCTTCTGTGAGGAACGTTATTATTTATTCCGACGGGGTGCTTGACATTGACCTGTCTGAAAATACCAATCAGCTCAATGAGGTAATCATATCGGCAAATAAGGAGAACGTTGTAAAGAATGTGAGGCTGGGTGTGGAAAAGATCAGCGTAAAGATGCTGAGGCAGATTCCAATGGGGCTGGGAGAATCCGATATTGTTAGGACTTCGCTGCTTCTTCCCGGAGTGCAGACTGTGGGTGAAGCTTCAGGCGGATTCAATGTTCGCGGGGGCAGTGCCGATCAGAATCTTATCCTTCTGAATAATGCCCCGATCCTTAATTCCTCCCATTTCTTCGGGTTTTTCTCTACCTTCAATTCCGACCTGATAGCTGATGCCACTCTGTATAAAAGCGGGATCCCTGCAAAATTCGGCGGCAGGATCTCATCAGTCATGGACATTATTCCCTATGAGGGGAACAATGAGAAAATAAAGGTAAGCGGCGGAATTAACCCTGTTACAGGCAGGCTGCTAATAGACGGACCCATAAAGAAAGGAAAAACAACATTTGCCTTAGGTACCAGGGCAACATATTCCGACTGGATACTCGGGCTTCTCCCTGATCAGCAGCTCCAGAAAAGCACTGCAAGCTTCTACGATATTCAGGGTGTTCTTAATACAATAATAAACGACAGGAATTCACTTTCTGTTTCAGGCTATTACAGTCAGGACAAATTCGATTATTACAAAGAGAGCGCCTTCAATTACGGGAACCTTGCTGCTACACTTAAATGGAAACATACCTTCAGTACAAAGCTGTCTGCACAGTTTTCGGGAATAATAAGCAATTACGATTACACTCTCGACACAAAGCAGGATTCAGCTGACTTTAACTCGATGTACTATAAGCTTAATCAACGGATTATTCGTGCAGATTTCCTTTATTTCGCCGGCGACAAGCACAAGGTCGAATTCGGACTCGACGGGACTTACTACTCACTCCTGCCGGGTGTACAGAAACCGCTTGGCGATTTTTCACTCGTTGCACCAAAGGAACTGGAAGAGGAAAGGGCCATTGACCCGGCACTGTATCTAAGCGATGAATTCGAAATTAATCCCAACCTCTCTGTTTCGGGAGGGATAAGAGCCACATATTTTGCTACAATTGGACCCGGTACCGATTATATCTATGCGCCCAACAGCCCCAGGACAGTCGAAAACATTATCGATACTGTCAGCTATGCCAGGGGGCATTTTATGAAAAGCTACCCGAATTTTGAATTCAGGCTTTCAGGGAGGTACATAATATCGCCAAGAGTCTCCGTAAAGCTGGGTTTCCAGAGAGTGTACCAGTATCTTCACATGATTTCAAATACAACATCCATTTCCCCCACGGATGTCTGGAAACTGAGTGACAGGTATATCAAGCCTGCCATGGGCGATCAGCTGTCTGTTGGAATTTTCAGCAATTTCGGACGGAGGGCAATCGAAACATCGGTAGAGGCATATTACAAGAACCTGGAGAATATCCTCGATTACAAAGGGGGAGCCGTTCTTCTGATGAACGATCACCTTGAGACTGATATTATTAACGGCAAGGGCAAGGCATATGGCATTGAATTGATGGTGAAGAGGCAGGCAGGTACCCTGACCGGCTGGATAAGCTATACTTACTCGAGGGCCCTGCTGAAAGTCGACAGCCCGTTTGAATCGGAAAAAGTCAACGGAGGAAAATATTTTCCTGCCAATTATGACAAGCCCCATGATCTCAAGGTAGTCACAAACCTTAAATTTTCAAGGCGCTTCAATGTCACTTCAATATTCGTATATAATACCGGCCGTCCGATAACATATCCGGTGGCATTCTTCAATTTCTACAATGCGAACAGGCTCTATTATTCCAGCAGGAATGAATACAGGATACCCGATTATATGAGACTCGACCTTTCGGCTACACTGAACGGAAACCTCAAGGCAAAGAAATTCAACCACTCATCACTGAGCTTCACTGTTTATAATGTGCTTGGCAGGAGGAACCCCTATTCGGTCTTCTTCCAGAACGAAAATGGTGTTATAAAGGGATATCAGATGTCAATTTTCGGACAGCCTATATTCATGGTGACATACAATTTCAAGCTGTTCGGCAACGCCTCCAATGATATCTGAACATAAGGGCTGCCAGGGGTAATATTCTCCTCCTGATCCGGCAGGCATCAGCAGATCAGCGACAGGAAGACATCCTGCCCGGGGTTATGCCGGATAGGGGTGAAATTCATTTCATATTTATACCTTTGGGTATATGTTATTAAAATTATTCGCTTATGCATCTTTCCTGCAGGATAGTAAAGCTGCCAATAGTGCTGGGTTCAATGCTCATTGCATTGAATATCAGTGCGCAGCAGGTAAATCTAAGTAAAAATGATTTTCCGGGACCTGGTGCTGAACAGCCTTTACGGGTGGAATACATTACCTACGGGAGCCCCGCGGCAGCCCCAGTTGAAATTCCCCTGTCGAAAGCAGCGACTTCAGGGAATATAAGGATATCCAGCTATGTGAACGAGACATACGAGGTTGAGATCCATGAGACCGGCAGGGGATTTTTTACTGAGATTACCGGGGAGCTCCGTCATCTTTCTGATGACCCTTCCTGTGCAACGCTCAGGATCATTGTGCCATATAAGGGCTCAAACTGGACCTGGTTCAGCGGTCTCGACAAACGGACAGGGCTTCCCGTGGGAGAAATCATCTACGATACGATTGCCGTAAATACTGTGGTGCCGCCCGACGGCGCATTCAATGGCAAGTCGCTTTCCGACGGCGGATATGGTGACCCTGTAGGTGCAGGCACAATGTCATATTATCCGCTGAGCGCAGTCAGCATAGATAACAAGGGCAGGGGACTTGGAGTAGACATGACGCTGCCTGTCGTCTATCGCCTTGGTGCCGATCCGGAGAAGGGCCTTCTGGCAGAATTTGATGTGGCTACAAGTCCGTTAACAAGTAAATTTCCCAACAGGGCTTTTTTCAGACTCTGCAGCTTCAGTTTCGATCCTGCATGGGGGATGCGCGCAGCCCTCAAACAGTACTATTCAATCAACGCGGAGGCATTCAGGAAAAGAGTCATAAATGAGGGAATATGGCTCCCCTTCACACCTCTTCGGTCGATTTTGCGATGGGATGAATTTGGATTTGCTTTTCATGAGACTTCATGGGGAAGCAAGGACCAGAAGATGGGTGATAAGGTGCCAGGCATGGTTTCCGACAAGGGAACAGGGATCCTGAGCTTTCAATACACAGAACCCTGGGATGTGCAGCTGCCTGTCAGGACCAAGACAATGGGATACGACGAGCTATATTACGGAGGTCTAATAAGCAGTAAGCACAGGGCATATCTCGGGGTCAGCGCAACAAACGACAAAAACGGACGCTGGCAGGCAAGGCGACTGGAGACACCCTGGTTTCCTACTGGGTGGGCAGTGAGCATTACAACAAATTGCGATCCTGATCTGCCTGGCTTCAGCAAGTATACATATGTATTACAGGATGAAATAAATCCTGCCCTGAAGCTGGATGCTGACGGTATCTATTTTGATTCCATGGAATGGAACTGGCATCACGATCTGAATTACAGGGAGGATCACTTTCAGTATACCGATTATCCCCTCACCTTTTCGAAGAATGTTGGCCGGCCTGCCATCTGGAATTTTTCGTCGGAATTTGAATTTATGAAAAAAATATCGGATGAAATGCATGTACAGGGTAAGCTTGCCATGGGCAACGGGCACGGGTGGAATCCGTTTGCTGCCGCAAACCTTGATCTTTTCGGAGCAGAGCTGAACTGGTATTCTTCTGACGATCATAATACAGCTGCTCTCGATTTCAAAAGGGCCATATCGTTTCAGAAACCTATCGTTTTCCTTCTGAATGAGGGATTGAATGATACTGCTTTCACCCAATCACCCTTCAGAGGCTATGAGATCTACTTCGAGAAGATGCTGGCTTATGGTTTTTTCCCGTCATTTTTCAGTGTAGATGCATCAAGCCATCCTTACTGGCAGGACAAGCAAAAAGTTGAGAACGGCCGGCCATTTTTCAGAAAATACATACCGTTGATCAAGCTGATAGCAGATGCAGGCTGGGAGCCTGTTACCCTCGCAACCGTCAGTCCGGGCGCCCTGCGGATCGAAAGGTTCGGAAATGCAGGAAACCTCTATTTTACGATAAGGAACAACGGAAGCACAGATATCCCCTGCACTGTAACTTTAGACCTCAGTGGACTGGGTGTCAGCGGGGAGAAGGCTGCGGAGGAGCTTATCGGGCAATCCAGGCTCAGGATTACAGGGAACAGGATATCCCTGAATATCCCGGCAGGAAGGACAAGGGTCATAAAAATAGGTTCCTGAGATTAATCTCATGGTTGATGTTAAATTTATGCTGAAAAAGGCTCTGAAAAGATCCTGGCGAATTATATAAGTTGTAATATTAATGAAAATATTAAAACCCCTGGAGAATGAGCGCAATCACAGATTTTCTGATGTCCCCTTTAAAAACTGATTCACCTGAAAAAGGAGGATCCGGTCCGCTTCAAAGAATAGCATCAATAGATATTCTCAGGGCAGTGACTATGGTCCTGATGATCTTTGTCAATGACTTCTGGACAATTAAGGGAGTACCCTTCTGGATGGAGCACCGGAAGCACGGAGTTGACGGTATAGGCCTCTCCGATGTGATCTTTCCTGCCTTCCTGTTTATTGTAGGCCTTTCCCTTCCATATGCCCTTGATAACAGAAGAAAAAAGGGAGATACCGACTGGCAGGTTTTGCAGCATATTCTGCTAAGAACAGTGGCCCTCCTGGTTATGGGGGTTTTTCTGGTAAACGGAGAGACATACAATGCTGCGGCAACCGGAATGCCGGAATACTGGTACAGCATCCTGGCCTGTCTTTCATTTATACTTATATGGAACACTTATCCCTCAACGATGAATAAACTTATTCCATCAGTCGCCAGGGCACTTGGGATTATAGTTTTATTCACCCTTGGAATTGTTTACCGTGGAGGGGCGGACGAAAATTTACGGAGGTTCGCGCCACAATGGTGGGGAATCCTCGGTCTGATAGGATGGGCTTACCTGGCAAGTGCTCTTGTTACACTCTTCTCGAGGAACAGGTTTTACATCATATTGTCGGGCTGGATCTTTTTCGCAGTGCTGAGCATGGTTTACAAGGCAGGGATAATTCCCCGTCACTCCATTGTTTCCTTTATTCCCGACGCCATACTCGGAGGGACCCTTACAGGACTCACAATGGGCGGTGTGCTTACAACAACAATATTCAGGTACTTCGTGAGCCGGAAGGAAAACGGACGTCTTACACTCGTTTTGCTTCTGTTTGCCGTACTTCTTTTCGTGCTCTCCGTGATAACTCACCCCTACTGGGGGCTTGCAAAGCTGGGAGCAACACCGGCCTGGCTATTCCTTTGCAGCTCAATTACAATCCTTACATTCATTGTGATATACTGGGTGGCTGATGTATGGGGTAAGGCGAACTGGTTCGGCTTTATCAGGCCAGCTGGCATAGCGACAATTCTATGTTATCTGGTGCCTTATTTTGTATATTCGGCAAGAGAGATTTTTTCAATACACCTCCCTGATATTCTTCTCAACGGGGGGATCGGTCTGGTAAAATCATTTCTCTTTGCCCTGCTGTGCGTTTTTATTACAGGACTGCTTATCAGGATTGGGATCAGGATGAAGCTTTAATGCAGTCAGGAAACTGCTCTTTGGAATTTTCAGTGTTGATATTAAGGCTGGCAGCTGAATCGGACATACCGATGCTGAAACAGTGGCAGAATTTTAACGAGCGATGAGAAATGAGATGAAAAAGATCAGATGTGTGTATGGGATAATCCTTGTGATATGCCTGTTATTTTTACTGAATTCCTCCCGGGTCAGGGCCCAGGAGGGATCTGGCAGAGGAGCTGTGATAATAACAGGCTTGCAGATGAATGTCACGGATGACATTGATGCAAACCTTCTGCAGATCAAGGCTGGAATCAGTAAAGCATCCGCCGACGGGGCTGACTTTCTGGTAACTCCCGAAGGTTCCTTATCCGGTTATACAAGCAGGTTTGACCAGAAAAAGCTGGCCGCTGCCCTCGAAGAGGTAAAGGCTGAGGCATTAAGGCTCAGGGTTGGACTTATGCTTGGCACCTGCTATAAGGAAGAGGTAAAGGGTAATGAATTCTGCTATAACCAGGTCAGGCTTTATGATCCGGACGGCCATTTCATGGGCGAATATTCAAAGATCCTGCGATGCAGTAATCTGGATCTTCCCGGCTCAGGAGAAATGGTTGACTACGTTGAAGGCAGTTTAAAAACCTTTATGTGGAAGGGTTACAGGTTTGGTATTCTGATATGTAACGATCTATGGGCCACTCCGGGGTATACAACAATGCAGAACCCTTTTCTTGTGTGGAAGCTGAAGCAGATGGGTGCTCAATTCATAATTCATTGCATAAATTCCGGTACAGCTCAGAAATACAGGCCATTTCATGAATCTTCCGCTGAACTTTGGGCCCTCTCGGTGAAAATGCCTGTACTGGAAGTTAATGCTGCACAGGGGAAAGAGAAAATAAATGCCCGGTCAGGATTGATAGATGCAACAGGGGAAAGAAGCATAATTGTGCCTGATTCGGGAGTGCAGTATTTTACTGTAAAGCTCATACCTGCCATAGCTTCCGGAAAATAATCAAGCGGACCGGCGACAGCAGGTTCCTGAAGCCCCGATCCGTAAGATTCCGCTCAGAACCGGACCTCCTCCTCCTGCACATTCCATCCTTCGAGCAGCAGCCTGAGATCATTGACTCCTGCAACCGCTGACAAGGGTAGATCAAGCCCGATATTTTTGACCTCACCGGGCAGCAGTGTGATGTAATTGTCGGTGAAGAAGGAGGGCAGTACCAGTTCGTTTTGATTATCCATGACCTTCAGCCGGATGAAGAATGCGGTCTCATTGCCCGGGTTTGAAATTTCTATCGAAGCATGGCCATCCGCACCCCTGGTGATCCTTGTGGTGGGTGATGCTTTTGCAAGTTCGCTGAGCTTTTCGTAGGAATGCTTTTTATTTGAAAGCCAGTAGAGGTTTTCATCAATAGTTTTTTCCTGACCCCGCAGTATGAGTTTCAGGAAGAAAACCTGGTCAGGAGCTGCAGGCAGAATAACTCTGGTTAACAGTTTTGCTTCCTGGGCATTCAGGGTTACCGGGCTATGACGCTCTGAAAGAAGCCTGCCATGCATATCGTACAGCATGATGTCTGCCGTCGCTGAGGTTAATGGTGCTGCCGTCTGGTTAAGCACGCAAACTGATGAATCATTCAGGTCAAGCTGAATATGTACAGGTGCTGCCCCATGCATGTATCCGAAATAGCCACCCGTATAATCGAGATAATAATCGTAGAAGCCTCCCCTGAGGGCCGTCCAGGGATTCTGGTTTTTCCAGACAAGCATTCCCGTATACCATTCCCACATCTTGTAGCTGAACCCCTCCTGAAGGGCCCTGTATTGCTCGTAACTGACGATCTGGGCTTTGAAGCAAAAATCCTTTATGTCCTTTACCTTTCCGTACCTGTCGGGAAAATCCATAAGCGGCAAATATTTATGGTACGACCAGGATTTGGTGTCCCTGAACCTCTGAGGCGGTATCATCTCATCATCAGGAATGATTCTTTTCAGTTCGTCATAGTTCGGAATGCCTATGGATCCTGTCTCCGGATTGAAGGGGAATGACCTCTCGGTAAATACCGATTCCGGTTCCCTTATGCCATAAGGTCCATCTCCCACACCGCCGATAGTATTTGTCATTAGCATGGGTGAAGTGGAATATTCGAGAAAGAACCTGCCGGGATCAAGGTTCGGAAAGATATCCTCCTCAAGCACCTTGAGTATATCGGCCGGAGGGAGGGTTTCATTGCTGCCGCACCAGAGATAGAGTCCGGGATGGTTCCTCAGCATTTTCACCTGATCCTTTACCGATTCCAGAAACAGAGTGTGATTGTCGGGGTAGGCCTTGCGCCGGGCCTGGGAATCTTTTTTCACAGGATCGTACCATTCGCCGTTACAGTCGCCTGATATCCACAGATCCTGCCATACAAGTATCCCGTATTTGTCGCAGGCATCGTAAAAGTCAGGCCTTTCAGTAAGCCCGCCTCCCCAAACCCGTATCATGTTCATATTCATGCCGGCATGAAATCTTATTTCCGCTTCATAGCGTTCCTTTGTCAATCTTAGCAATGCATCCGATGCGATCCAGTTGCCTCCCTTGATAAAGACCTTCTGTCCGTTCACAGTGAAGACCTGGGCTTTGAGCACTTCATCAAAATGGTGGCCCGTCTCCCTTATGCCGAAAGTGGCAGTTTCGGAATCCATATTTGTTCCATCATCTGCAATAAAAGTGAATTTCATCGTGTACAAAGGCTGATCTCCCATGCCATTGGGCCACCACAACCGGGGATCACCGATCTTTATCTCCTGAAAGGCAGCTACCTGCTCTTCGTGTGGCTTAAGATTTATCTTCAGGGGGATCCGGCTTCCTTCAAGTTCGGCATACAATACCCCATGGATACTTTGAGAACCAGTATTGAAAAGTTCCACCGAGGGTTTTATGAATGCCGCTTCCTGTTTTTTACCGGGAACCCTTATACCGGGGACCCTTATCTGAACAAACGGATTCCGCAGATCGACCGCTCCTGTAACCTCAAGGTTCACCTTATCCCAGATGCCTGTGTTGCGGTCGCGTATCGGGCAGATCCAGTCCCATCCGGCTGTGAATTGCATGGTTACACTTCGCCCAATGGTCCCATCCCCTCCCTGTCCTGTATATGCATTCCCAACCGGATCAGGGGGAGCGACCCATACTGCCAGCCTGTTTACCCTGCCCTTGTTAAGGAAGGGTGTGATCCGGTATTTTTCCCTGAGGTACATTCCCTGGTGAGTATCTGTATTTACTCTTTTGCCGTTCAGGTATATTTCTGCAAAATAATTTATGCCCCTGAAACAGAGCCACACCTCCTGCCCCTCCTTTAATACGGGTGCAGGGAATTCATCGGTGAACCAGTAGGTATAATAGTCTCTGCCTGTGTTGTACACATCGGGGATCAGATTATTGTTCATGCCGAAGAATGGATCGGGTATCTGCCCGTTATGGAGCAGAGTCGTAAGAATGGTTCCCGGCACCACGGCGTCTATCCATCCCTCTGGCCTGAAGCCTTCGCCCGTTATGACGGTGCCGTCTGCTTCGATATCAGCTGCCCTTTTTGCCTTCCAGCTATCGGGGAGGGGGTATTCCCCGGACTGGGCCCTGACATAGGGAGAAAGCATCAGGGCAAAGATCATGCTTGCGAGAAGTTTTTTCATCTGTTGTATTTAAATCAGTTTTCTGTTTTTTTCATTATGCTGACCGGGTTATAACAGCCGGGCTAAAGCTCCCTTATTCCCATATTCCAGAGTGTGAATCCGTAAATATCAGTGTACTGCTCTATGCTTTTGCTGACCGGAGTGCCTGCTCCGTGTCCCGCCCTGGTCTCTATCCGTATAAGGACAGGTGCAGGACCTTTCGATTTTGACTGAAGCTCGGCTGCAAACTTGAAGGAGTGTGCCGGAACGACCCTGTCGTCATGATCCCCGGTTGTTATAAGTGTAGCTGGATAAGCTACCCCTTTTCTTACATTCTGGACAGGCGAATATTTCAGAAGATACCTGAACATCTCCGGGCTCTCCTCTGCTGTACCATAGTCGGAAGCCCAGCCGGCACCGGCAGTAAATTTATTATATCGCAGCATGTCCAGAACCCCGACGGCAGGGAGCGCCACCCTCATAAGGTCAGGTCGCTGGACCATCACCGCCCCAACAAGCAATCCGCCATTTGAACCACCCCTTATCGCCAGGAATTCTGATGAGGTATATTTCCTTCCGATAAGATATTCGGCAGCAGCTATAAAGTCATCGAAAACATTCTGCTTATTCATTTTAGTCCCTGCCATATGCCACTTCTCGCCATATTCACCGCCGCCTCTTATATTCGGGACGGCATAAATTCCCCCCATATCCAGCCATACGGCCACGGGCACGCTGAATACAGGCGTCTCACTGATATTGAACCCTCCATATCCATAGAGGATGGCAGGATTTTTTCCGTTCAGTTTCATACCCTTCCTGTAGGTGATGATCATCGGGATCCTTGTACTGTCCCTCGATTTGAAGAACACCTGCTCTGATATATAATTATTGCCATCAAAAGCTAATTCCGGTTTTTTATAGACTCCGGTTTCTCCCGATTCCGGATCAAGCCTGAATATTGTTGCAGGGACGATATAGCTGGCAAAGGAAAAATAGATTTCCCTGTCCTTCTTCCTGGCTGAGAAGCCTGAAGCAGTGCCTGCCCCGGGAAGCTTTATCTCCCTTACGGCCTTCCCTGTATTATCAAACTGGACGACAGAAGATATCGCATCTTTCTGGTAGTTTGCGAAAATATATCCGGCACCTGTTGAAGGATTGAGGACATCAGCTGTCTCAGGGATAAAATCAATCCAGTTTCCTGCAGCGGGACTGGCAGCATCTACGGTGACGATCTTTCTGTTGGGTGCATTGAGGTTCGTGGATATGTAGAGCTTCGTTCCATCGTTATCCAGGACGCTGCTTTCACTGTCAAAATTGTCAACAAGGGTTAGAAATCTGTTCTCTTTCCCTGAAAGGTCTTTGATATACAATTCATTTCCTGAAGTGGATATTGCAGCAGTAACTACCAGGTACCTGTTATCCTCAGTTACATAACCTCCCACATACCTTCTTTTTATGTCAGCTCCGAAGATGACTTTGTCGTCTGCCTGACCAGTGCCCAGTTTATGAAAATATAACTTATGGTGGTCGGTCATTGCAGTAAGCTCACTTCCTGCCGGCCTGTCGTAGCTCGAATAATAGAATCCGTCATTGCCCTGCCAGGAGAGCCCGCTGAACTTGATGTCTTTAAGAGTATCTCCGATAAGCTCTCCGGTAAGAGCATTCATTACAATAACCTTCCGCCAGTCGGAACCACCCTCGGAGATCGAATATGCAAGAAGGCTTCCATCAGTGGAAAACCCCATTTCACCCAGCGAAATTGTACCATCCCTTGAAAACTTATTGGGGTCGAGAAATACCTCCGGCTCTTCACCATCCTTCTGGCGATAAACTACATACTGATTCTGCAGGCCGTCGTTCTTCGTAAAATAGATGTAATCGCCCTCCCTGAAGGGCGCTGTGTATTTCTCATAATTCCACATCAGGGAAAGCCGTTTCCTGATCTCCTCCCTGTAAGGGATCTGTGCGAGATAGGCGAAGGTCAGCCCATTCTCCTGCTTAACCCACTGCGCTGTTTCTTCTGACCGGTCGTCTTCCAGCCATCGGTAGGGATCGGGAACGGGAGTGCCGAATATTGTATCAACGACATTGTCCTTCCTTGTAACAGGATATTTCAGATCCTTATCAGGGCCTGTCGAACAGCATGTGAATAAGAAAACTGACATAAAAAGCATTATAAGTTTATTCATGGAATAATAAAATTAGCCGGCAATTACATTCCCTGTTCCTCTTTTGGATCTGCTTGCCATTATTATATGAAAGCAACTAAAAATTAAACAGACTGCAATTTATTCAAACTGCCTTAAATAAGTAAGGTTCGGTTCAATACTTTTTTTGATTCACGGAAGACATTCTGTCGAAAACATGGTTTTCAGGAAGAAAAGGAGTCCATGGACAATGAATCCGCCCTTCAGGAAGGGTGAAAAGGCAGTTTTTCATCTTAACACAATAGGCCGTTTGTCAAAATCCTTTTATGTCGCTCATTTATCTGTTTTGTCCTGAATTTATTTTCAATCGGTTTGATATGCTGACTTTTATGATCAGCCTTATCCCCCAGTTTACTAAATTGCCTCTGTTTTCCTGTAAATTTTGCATTCTTTTTGACGAATAGCCCCTCTCAGTATATAAGTAATTAAATCCTGTAATCCTATAGCCGGATTCCTGTGATAAAAGATCTGTGCAAGCGCTCAAAATAGCTGTATCTGAGCAATATACGCTTGATCTGAAAAGCTTTTCACCTTATTTTTGTAAATAATAAAAAGATTAAATTCTGATGGGGTTAATTGTAAATATTCTGTTGACAAAGAAAATATTTATGGGATTGCTGTTGCTGTTTCTATCTGCCATATGCAGCGCTCCCGAAATAGATTTCAGACTAAAACTGAATAAATTCAAAATGGTTTCGGCCGGGGTTGAAAGAAAATATCACGAATCGGAATTTACAAGATTTATAAATGATCTGGGTTACAGGGAATCGGGGAGCAACTGGCTGTCTGTGAACAGAATTGGCTGTTTCGGAGAATGGCAGTTCGCTGAATCGACATTAAAGTACCTGGGATTCAGGAAAATTACCCTCAGGAAATTCAGGGCCAATCCTGCTATTTTCCCCAGGGAATTACAGGCAGAAGCACTGAAGGCCCTGATAAGGGTTAATCTTGTTTATCTGAAGGATTATGAACATTTCAGGGGAGATACTATAAGGGGAATAGCTATTACAACGTCAGGAATGATAGCTGCCTCTCATCTTGGAGGAGCAGGCTCATTGAAGAAATACCTCAATTCCGGAGGGCGGGTTAATAAGAAAGATCTTTTCGGGACCTCCATTTCCGATTATCTGAAAAGATTTTCGGGCTATGAGATTGATTGATTAAAAATTAAATGCTTTGTATATGCGAACAATTTACAGAATCCATTCGGCAGAGCTGGGGGAAGTCCTGCTGAAAAAAAGAAAGATAGCAAAGGCTCTGCGCTGGTGGCTGAGGGAGAACGGATACAATTACACCTCCTCATTCTTCCTGAACAAGGCATCCTGATCTCTCACTTACCCTCCTTTTACTTGTTAGCCGGGGACCCTTCCCACGGGACTTTATTAAAGTCGTTTTTATGCAGCCTCAATCTGAGTGAACTTTCTCAACCGGCGATTGTTTTAAAAATTGCAGTACTGCCTTATGAAGGTTGCCGGACCCGGGAAATTCAGTACTGTCTCCCTGCACACGGGGATGATTTTAAACAAATTGAGAATGCAAATAATAAAAGTTATAGTTAAATTAGCAAAAAAATAACCTATGAAGATGAAACAGATTGTTTTGAAAAGTTTGCTCCTGTTCCTTGTGGCAGGTTTGACATTATCGTCATGTAAAAAAGACAGTTCTGGCGATAACGCCATTGTTGGTACCTGGACTGCCGGTACAATAACACCAGATATTAAGGTAGGTGAACTTACATTGACACAATACTATATTGATGTTATGGGGCTTACCGATGTTGAAGCAGCAAGCTATGCAGCTCTCTTTCAACAGATTCTGATCCAATCCTTTACCGGAACGATAACAATAAAATCAGATAACACCTATACAGACAACCTGGGTGGGAGCACTAATACAGGAACCTGGAGTTTAAATTCCGACCAGACAAAGATAACTATAACTCCCACAGGGGATGTCCCTATGACATTTGATGTTGTGGAGCTGACATCATCGAAACTGCATATTATGGTGACAGAATCCATGCCACAGGATCTGAATGCTGACGGTACGGATGAAATATTGACTGTCAAGCTCGATATAACTTTTACAAAGTAACAAGTCATATAAAATTTCTGGAACACGCTGGAATAGCGAGGTTTCAATAGCTTAATGTAAATTTTCTGAATTGATGAATTATTGGGAATCAAAATTCAGAAACAGAGGGGCTATATGGGGTTTGGAGCCATCCGATTCTGCTATTACAGCGCTCGGGATCTTCAGAAGAAATGGGGTGAATAAAATTCTGATTCCGGGTTTTGGTTATGGCAGAAATGCCCGACCTTTCCTGGATTCAGGATTTGACATTACCGGAATCGAGATCTCGGAATCAGCCATAAGTACTTCCAGGGAAAACAATATTGCCTGTACCATACATAATGGCCCGGTGAGCCGCATGCCATTTGACGATGAGATTTACGACGCCGTATTTTGTTATGCCCTGATCCATGTACTCAACAGGCCTGAGAGGCGGTATTTCCTTAAAGCATGTTTCAAACAATTAAAAGATGACGGACTGATGATCTTTACCGTTACATCGAAGCAGATGGACTCATTCGGCAGGGGGAGACAAATAAGCCGTGACAGGTTTGAGATAGACAAAGGCTTAAAGGTCTTCTTCTACGACAGGGATTCAATTGTTGCCGAGTTCTCACCATTCGGACTGGTTGAGTTCAGGGAAATTGATGAGCCTGTTAAGTTCATGGAAGGGGTTGATCCTCTCAGATTATATCTTGTCATTTGCAGAAAAACAATATCATCTGCCAATAATCCCGGAAATTAAAGCACATAGAACAAAAGAATATGAATAATTATACATAACTTAGATACGATGGAACAGGTAATTAGACCCTGACAAGCCGGAAGATCATATTAGGGACCTGTTTAAAACTCAAAGCTCACCTGAATGAAAAGAATATTGCTTTTGCTATTTCTTTTCCTGGTTATCAGAAGTTCATTTGCCCAGGGGCTTAAGGGAAAAATATCTGCAGTACTGAATCAGGAAGGCAAAGAGGTCCCCTCTGACCAGCTGTTTCTCCATCTGGACAGAAACCTGTACCATGCCGGGGATACAATAAGGTTTCAGGCTTATATCAGAGACAGCAGGACAGGTGATTTTACTACTGAGAGCAGTGCAATGTATGCCCTATTGCTGAATTCGGAAAACGTCACGGCCGACAGCGCAAGGTTCAGGATAATGTATTCCTCGGTATCGGGATGGCTCAGAGTGCCTGATGATGCCCCGGCAGGTGACTACTCGATACTGGCCTTTACAAGCCTTGATATGAATTACAGTCCAGATTACGCTTTCTCGGTTCCGGTAAAAATAGATAATTACATTTCCGGGCAGGCAGGAATGAAAATCCGGGGCCCGGAAGTACGTGACACACAATCAGGCCCGCCCCCTCAGCTGCCTCAGCCCGAGCTGAGATTCCTTCCGGAGGGAGGTACATTTGTTTCGGGAATCAGGCAGCGCCTTGCCTTCAATGCCGTGAGAGCCGATGGAACGGAACTCCTGGTCTCAGGCATGATCCTTAACCAGAGGGATGAAAGGATCGCATCATTCAAATCAACGCCTTATGGTCCGGGAGTAGTTGAATTTACTCCGGCAGCCGGTGACAGTTATTTTGCCTTTGTAGATGGAGAGGAATTCCGGGAGGTAAAGTGGTCCCTGCCCTTTGCTGAAAACTCGGGAATCTCATTGCAGGTGTTGAATGACGGGAATGGTTGGGACGACATAATTCTGAGGGGCAGGGGAGTTGCTGACAAATCCTGGTTCCTTACAGTCACCCTGAATAATATCCTTGTATTTTCTGATAATATCCGGCTCGATACTCTCTGCAGGAAAAGAATACTTACCGGCAAGTTGCCGGCCGGCACGGCATATGTGACTCTTTATGATTCAGATCTGAATCCTGTGGCAGAGCGCCTGATATTCATGAATGACTTTAAGAAAATGGATGTCAGGGTAGAAATTTCAGGAGCATCGGTTTTCAGGGGAGAGGAAACAGAACTGACAATCGGGACGAGAGATTGTTACGGTAACAGCATAAGCTCGGTTATTTCAGTATCTGTAATAGACTCTGCCTCCGGGTACTGCAATGCAATTGCAATGCCTGAAATTGAGTCGGCCTGGCTTTACGACAAAGAATTCTACAGTAACCTGCCCTTCAGTATTAAATCACAGGGCATTCAAAGCATAGACCGAAGTTCGGTCGATATCCTTCTGATGACCTACGGCTGGCGGAGCTTTCATCCGAAGGAGATATCAATCGATGATACAGTGAAGCCAATATCTGATTTTGATTTTGTGAAGATAGTAAACCCGGGAGCGGCCAGAAAGTGCAGATCAGAAATAAACCTTATTTCAGATGCCAATGTTGATCTGATAACCCTGCCAATTGATAAAGAGAGGGAAGCAGTACTGTATTTCGATTCACTTGATATAAACGCAAGGGAGATCATGATCCTGCCTGATAAAGATCCTGTCAGGAATTCAAGCGCCGTCAATATTCTGTTTCCGTCAAACACTGACTATATGGATTTTGGGAAACAGCTTATCAAGTATAGGCAATATCAGAATCCTGTGCAGGCTTACACGACAGGGAGCCCCACCAATTACGACAATGGCAGTGTAATAGTAATCGAACCGGTTACCATTAAGGCTCCCAAGCAGGCTTCTGAAAAATATGAAGACAAGCATGCCAGGATGTTCCAGTCCACAGGGGCTTCAACATATTACAGGAAAGATTTCGGACCTTCCTTTACACTTGAAGATATCCTTTACAGGTACAATCCATACAAGCTTATAACAAATTCAATGATACTTGGAACTCAGCCAAAGCAGATCTTTCTCAGGAATACGGCATCCTCGGTCAGCGCCCATACCGGAATTGTGGATAATAAGCCTGGTGTTATTGTTGATCAAAAGGAACATCCGGCACTGATCGTGCTTGATAATAATATAATTGGAAATTCATATGAACCAATCGCAAATATGCCATCCTCAGACATAGCTTCGGTTACTTTTCTGAGAGGCGTGCAGGGTGTTCCCATGTATGGAGTACGGGCTATCGGAGGGGTCGTATTTATAACCAGTGTAATCGGGAGCGGATATACCGGCGAAGAGCTAAGCGGGATGAACAGGGAAACAAGAAAAGATGATCTTCTGAAACAGGTCAGGATCTTTCGTACGGAAACGGAATACTATATACCCACAAAGGAAGAGGCGGTTCATTTTCCCGAATTCCAGTACAGACCTACACTTCTATGGAAAGGCGATGTTGTTACCGGTGAATCGGGAACAATAAAGATAACCTACCCGAACAACATCACTAAGGGAACAGCAATGATCTTTGTGAACGGGATCTCCTCCGGGAACAGGGTAGGATCGGGCAGATACAGTTACAAGGTGGAATGATGCAATCAGAATTTCCAATATTAAATCTTATTCGCACATTATCATGAAAAATCTTTTTCTTATCCTGGTACTGACCGCACTGGTGGCTACTTCCGGAGCGCAGGGCAGGAAATCTCCCGGCGATCAGAGACTTGCCGGACTGGATACAAAATTTCAGTCGCTGCTTGCGGACTGGAAAACTCCGGGATTTGCCGTTGCAATAGTTGAAAAAGACAAGGTTATTTATGCAAGGGGGTTCGGATACAGGGATTATGAAAAGAAAATAGCCGTAACGCCCCACACTCTTTTCGCAATAGGATCATGCACCAAGGCCTTTACCTCTTCACTCCTGGGTATTCTGATGAATGAAAATAAGGTAGATCCGGGCAAATCCCCTGAAACATATCTGCCCGAACTGAAATTCTTCAATCATGAAATGGATAATTCAATTACAATCAGGGATATGATGTGTCACAGGACCGGGCTCCCACGCCATGATTATTCCTGGTACCTGTTCCCGACCGGCTCCAGGGATTCCCTGATGAAAAGAATTCGTTACCAGCAGCCATCGGCAGGAGTAAGGGAAAAGTTCCAGTACAACAATTTCATGTTCATGCTCCAGGGTCTGATAGTTGAAAGGATCACGGGCACAACCTGGGAAGAGAATATAAAAGAAAGGCTATTCAGCCCATTGGGAATGTCGGAATCTGACCTTTCAGTCGGGGAGCTTGGGAAAAGTGGGGACGCGGCACTGGGTTACAGGCTGAGGGGCGACACTGCAATTGAAAAGGTGGATTATTATGCCATCAGCGGGATGGCACCAGCCGGAAGCATTAACAGCAGTGTAAGTGATATGGCAAAATGGGTTATTACATGGATCAACGGGGGAAAGTATGAAGGCACGGAGATTATTCCCGCAACCTATGTAAGCGAGGCTGAAAGTTCCCAAATGGTTGCTTCTGCAGGCTTGCCTTCGAAGGAGAACCCTGACATCTATTTGTCAAACTATGGTTATGGCTGGTTCCTCTCATCATACAGGGGACATTACCAGGTGCAGCATGGAGGTGCCATAGACGGATTCTCAGCTCTTACATCCTTCTTCCCTTCCGACAGCATCGGGATAATCGTACTTGTAAACCAGGATGGCTCATACATCCCTTCCATTGTAAGAAATATCGCTGCCGACCACATGCTGAAACTGCCTGAAACCGACTGGAGCAAAAAGATGAAGAAAGAGCATGATGCTGCCATCAAATCCCAAAAGGAGGCTGAATCGAATAAGATCTCTGACCGGATCCCCGGGACAGTGCCTTCTCATAAGCTGTCTGAATTCTCAGGAGATTTCGTTAATCAGGGCTACGGAACAATAAAGATTGCGGCAACCGGAGATTCCCTTTTTGCGTACCTGCCCCTGAAGAAGATCTGGCTGAGGCATTATCATTACGATATATTCGAACCATTCGAGGTAACCCGTGCAGGAATAGACACCACGGATAAGATAGACCTTCGGTTTAATTTTCATACAGGCGATAAGGGAGATATCGGTGCTGTAATCATAAAAATGGAACCGGCTGCCGATCCGATAGAATTCATTCATCAGGATGCCTTTACAGTCCCTGACATGGAAAGAATCAAGGATTATTCCGGGGAATATGCAATCGGTACAATCGTTGCCAGGATCTATACCAAAACTGATAATACCCTTTATCTTTTTGTGCCGGGGCAACCTGAATATGAACTGATACCGGCAGGCACAAATAAATTCACGATTAAAATGCTCCAGGGCTACAGCGTTGAATTTGTGGAAGACAGCAACAGGAAAATTGATGGGATGCTCTTTATCCAGCCGAATGGCATCTTCAGGGCGGTAAAGAAATAGAGATCAGTGGCTTAATGCCAAAGGCTGAAAGTGTTCGACCGGTGAGCCCTGAGAGCTGTTCTTAAATTATGGGCAAGCCACAGGAACGGGTTGCCTGGAGGTGATCCGGATCAACCGGTGCGGGAAATGGAGCCTCTTATCTCTTTCCAGCTTTCTTTGCTTAGCCTTGCCCCGACTGTTTCAATGACTCTCCCTGCGATCAATGAACCCCAACGGCCACAGACCCTGGGGTTCCTTTTACCGGCATACCCGTAGAGAAAGCCTGCAGCATAAAGGTCTCCAGCCCCCGTTGTATCCTTCACATTTACTTTATTGGCCATTATCCTGAAGATTTCCGAACCCTGTTTTATCCATGATCCTTCGCTACCGGCCTTGATCACTACAATCCCGCAGCAGGCCGACAGGGAATCCAGTGCCCCCTCAGGGCCCAGTCCTGTATAGGCTTTTGCCTCTTCCTCATTTGCAAAAAGGATATCAACATATTTTTCGATGATCTTCCTGAAACCAGACCTGTTCGATTCCACCACATTGTAGCTTGCCAGGTCGAGGACAATCTGCATCCCTTCAGCCTTTGCAAGCTGGCAGGCTTTCTCAACAAGGGGCAAGTTTGTAATTAAATATCCCTCGAGGTACAGGATATCATAGCCTTTAAAATCGCTGTCCTTCAGGTCATCTGCCACAAGTCCGATCGCTGCTCCCAGATGTGTGGCAAATGTCCTTTCCGAATCCGTTGAGATCAGTGCCACAGCGGTGCCTGTCGGAGAATCCCTCCTTGAAAGGATTGTATGTATGCCTGCCTGCTTCATGTCATTCTCAAAGAAGTCACCCGTTTCGTCCTTCCCTATTGATCCGATAAATGCAGTTTCAGCGCCCAGCATGGCAAGGCCATGGATCGTGTTTGCCGCTGATCCGCCGGATGAGAGATTTCTTTCAAGCTTTGAGGTTTCAGCTTTAATGTATTCTGATTTATCACGGTCGACAAGCTGCATGCTTCCCTTGGGCAGGGCAAACCTGCCGAGCACGGAATCATCAGGTATAAGGGTAATTACATCCACAAGAGCATTGCCTATACCGAGTATTTTATACATAACAAAAAATTTTCTCAAAGATATTGCTTAATTCACTAAAAGCCCTTACTTTTGGCCATCGAAAAGGTCAGCTGTTCTTAAAATAATCTTCCTCAGTAGCTCAGTTGGTTAGAGCAATCCCGAAGCGTCGGGATTAATCCGTGATCAACTAAGCCGAGATGAGGCAAAGACATATTCCTCAGTAGCTCAGTTGGTTAGAGCAATCCCGAAGCGTCGGGATTAATCCGTGATCAACTAAGCCGAGATGAGGCAAAGACATATTCCTCAGTAGCTCAGTTGGTTAGAGCAATCCCGAAGCGTCGGGATTAATCCGTGATCAACTAAGCCGAGATGAGGCAAAGACATATTCCTCAGTAGCTCAGTTGGTTAGAGCAATCCCGAAGCGTCGGGATTAATCCGTGATCAACTAAGCCGAGATGAGGCAAAGACATATTCCTCAGTAGCTCAGTTGGTTAGAGCAATCCCGAAGCGTCGGGATTAATCCGTGATCAACTAAGCCGAGATGAGGCAAAGACATATTCCTCAGTAGCTCAGTTGGTTAGAGCAATCCCGAAGCGTCGGGATTAATCCGTGATCAACTAAGCCGAGATGAGGCAAAGACATATTCCTCAGTAGCTCAGTTGGTTAGAGCAATCCCGAAGCGTCGGGATTAATCCGTGATCAACTAAGCCGAGATGAGGCAAAGACATATTCCTCAGTAGCTCAGTTGGTTAGAGCAATCCCGAAGCGTCGGGATTAATCCGTGATCAACTAAGCCGAGATGAGGCAAAGACATATTCCTCAGTAGCTCAGTTGGTTAGAGCAATCCCGAAGCGTCGGGATTAATCCGTGATCAACTAAGCCGAGATGAGGCAAAGACATATTCCTCAGTAGCTCAGTTGGTTAGAGCAATCCCGAAGCGTCGGGATTAATCCGTGATCAACTAAGCCGAGATGAGGCAAAGACATATTCCTCAGTAGCTCAGTTGGTTAGAGCAATCCCGAAGCGTCGGGATTAATCCGTGATCAACTAAGTCGAGATGAGGCAAAGACATATTCCTCAGTAGCTCAGTTGGTTAGAGCAACGGACTGTTAATCCGTGGGTCGTAAGTTCGAGTCTTACCTGGGGAGCCAAAATTCAGAGATGATGAAAATTATCTCTTTTTTTCGCTGCATGTATTACGTTTACATTCTATTTAGCTCCAGTTCAGATAGATATTATATCGGACACACTCCTGATGTACAAAAGCGTCTGGAAGAACACAATAATCCTACAAGATCCGATAAATATACTGCCAAACATTTGCCTTGGACATTGATCCTGTTTTTTAAAGTATCTTCTGACAGAGGAGAAGCCATGATCGTTGAAAGATTTATAAAAAAACAGAAGAGCAGGGTTTTTTTGCAAAAACTCATTCTTCAAAAGGATAACCCGGATTTTTTCGTTACTCTTATTAAGAATATTCTTAAATAACAGTTGGTTAGAGCAATCCCGACGCGTCGGGATTAATCCGTGGGTCGTAAGTTCGAGTCTTACCTGGGGAGCCAAAATTCAGAGATGATGAAAATTATCTCTTTTTTTCGCTGCATGTATTACGTTTACATTCTATTTAGCTCCAGTTCAGATAGATATTATATCGGACACACTCCTGATGTACAAAAGCGTCTGGAAGAACACAATAATCCTACAAGATCCGATAAATATACTGCCAAACATTTGCCTTGGACATTGATCCTGTTTTTTAAAGTATCTTCTGACAGAGGAGAAGCCATGATCGTTGAAAGATTTATAAAAAAACAGAAGAGCAGGGTTTTTTTGCAAAAACTCATTCTTCAAAAGGATAACCCGGATTTTTTCGTTACTCTTATTAAGAATATTCTTAAATAACAGTTGGTTAGAGCAATCCCGACGCGTCGGGATTAATCCGTGGGTCGTAAGTTCGAGTCTTACCTGGGGAGCCAAAATTCAGAGATGATGAAAATTATCTCTTTTTTTCGCTGCATGTATTACGTTTACATTCTATTTAGCTCCAGTTCAGATAGATATTATATCGGACACACTCCTGATGTACAAAAGCGTCTGGAAGAACACAATAATCCTACAAGATCCGATAAATATACTGCCAAACATTTGCCTTGGACATTGATCCTGTTTTTTAAAGTATCTTCTGACAGAGGAGAAGCCATGATCGTTGAAAGATTTATAAAAAAACAGAAGAGCAGGGTTTTTTTGGAAAAACTCATTCTTCAAAAGGATAACCCGGATTTTTTCGTTACTCTTATTAAGAATATTCTTAAATAACAGTTGGTTAGAGCAATCCCGACGCGTCGGGATTAATCCGTGGGTCGTAAGTTACCTGGGGAGCCAATCGAAGAGGAGAAATCCTCTTTTTTGTCTCTTTTCGTTGCGCTGTAATGTTCTATATCCATATAATTTATTCAGAGAGTGATAATCACCAACCTATTTCTTCAGAGGGAGCGAGGGCAGACCGGAAAAGGTGCGAACCCCAACCTGTTTGGTGGTGCCTTTAAGGCTTGTGCAGCGGGCGGACAAACAGGGTGAGGTTGTCTTTTCCGGGCTCCTTTTCTTTGGTTCGTTTCTTTTGGAGAAGCAAAAGAAATGAACATCAACAGGTTTATTGAAAAATCAGTGAATGAACCCAGGACGTTTGATATCCTGCTGCAGTTGGTTAGAGCAATCCCGACGCGTCGGGATTAATCCGTGGGTCGTAAGTTATCTGGGGAGCCAAAAACAATCAACCACTTACAGAAAAGGTGAGTGGTTTTTTGTTTTCATGCCGGGAAGATGCCAGGTTTTTTATTACAAGTCATTTGCTATTTAGCATTTTCAATCGATCATTATAATGAGTTAAGTACTGAGATTTTGTATCCTCATCAAGAAATGAATTTTTTGTCAAAACCTCCACTTTTTTTTGTTTTGTAAGAAAGGGTTCAAGGATTTTGATTATTATTTTTTCGTTAATTCCGATAGTTTTGCCGAAATCAATAAAATCTTTTTGACATGGATGATGATCAGTATTGTTAATCCTACAGTCTGACCAGTGCCATTCTTTAAATAATTCATTGTCCAGAGCAAAGAAACCGTCTTCTTCGACATGAATTCTTGTGTCCATCAGATCGTATGCCGGGCTTAATACATAATCACCATTTTTAGTTTCAATCAAGGAAAAATTCTTGAGGTGAGCATCCCCATTTGAAAATAAAAAGTTAAAAACTACCAAACTAAAAAACCTTCCCATCTCAATTTTCCATGCTCCTACATAATCCCTAATGAGGTCACTAATTCCTTCATAGGAGTACTCATACTTGAAGTTATGTCCTGCATTTTCTTCCGTCTTGTTGGCCAGAGATGCAAAATCTTCTTTCCCTAATTTGATTCCACTCTCACCAATATCAAATCTTTTGGTAATATATGCCGGTTCACCATTACTAAAGAAAATCAAGCCATTTTCTGCCGTATTGATCTTATAGACTTGATTTGCAATTTGCATGGTTAAATGCTCATTGGCAGGGGCTATAAAAGTTTTCCTTAACCCCTGGGGTTTTGGTTTAAGGATATATGTACCCTGTTCTTTTTCTTCTGTTAGCCTAAGATTATTTTTATCCAGCAATAACGAGTACTTCTCCTGAACCCCAGAAATAGAAATGTGTTTCCTGTTTTGCATAAATTTTTTCTGGTCTTCTTCATCAATCTCCGGAGCATTATAGGGTAGAATATGCCTAACCTTCTTTCCATCAAACATCCTGCGCAGAAAAAGTGGACTATATTCTGAAAAGCCTTCAAGTAGTAGTCCGGGACAATTTTTTATCACCATAGCGTTATTTCTCTATTTAATTTGCCGGACAGTTATAGCACCTATTGTATCATACTGAGCTGTCGCCATTAACAAGCCAAAAAAATCATTCTCGTCTATCTTCAGTTGCCTGGACTGAACAATTCTATTAGTCCCCTCAGAAAGCATGTTGAAAAAGAAAGGGAATAGGTGCTTTGAGGTATACTCCTTTTGCTTTTTTGGTAATGTTAAGCTGATTCCCGGTTTTGTTTCATCATTAAAATACAATGTATCGTAAGTAAAAACATACTCGTCGTTATCGGTCTCTGTTAAAATGCCAGCCAGGATGCCATTTCTGTATATTTCAGCTTTTCTCATTTATTTGGTTTCTTAACTTCAAGTCTGACTTCTAATCCTAATACATCAGCAATCTTTTGTAAGTTGCTCAGCGTAATATTCCCTTTGCCGCTTTCAATCCGTTTTAATGTAGCAATCCCTACTTCTGACAGTTCGGCTAAATGTTCCTGATTAATTTTAAGAACATCTTTTCTCTCTTTAATTATCTTAATAATTTTTTCGTTTGTCATAATATATTTAGTATCATATATGATCCAATTTGTAAAAATACATCCATATTTATTAAAAACCAAAGAAAAAGTATCATATATGATACATTTTAGATATTAGCGTTCTTTAAATACAATATTTTTATTTAAAGTATCATATATGATACCAATAAAGCATATATGATGTTGATATATTCTAAGTGGTTTCAACTTTCATTTGTCAAGGTGCAAGAACCGGAAGCCTTGACCACATTCGACTGGGAAAATTATCATTAATAGAAAATGATTGAGAACAATTAGTTATATCCGGCCTGGCATGATCGATTTTCCTCGGCCCAGAATGGTCAGTGGTACCAGCTTTTGTAATATATCCTGGTTGCAGCGTTTTTTGATAGTGTGATGATTTGTACTGAAATCCAGCTTCGCTTTTGATCCGGTAAAGATTAATATCGTTTACCGGTGGCTTTAGCCACCGGTATATCAGGCTCACTATTAAGGACTTTAGTCCTATATATTTGGGCTAAAGCCCGACCTTAAGCTGTGTCTTCATCCGTTGGCTGAAGCCAACGGTAAGTGCAATTGTGTGAACATTGAACCTAATCTGAATTATCAAAAGTCCTGGATATTAGCTACTTGCAGACCAAGATTACTGAGAAGTCAAAAAACTAAATTGTATGTGGCTGAAAATCAATTATATTTTAGTGGACACCAATGTTAATTTATAATTAAACTTTACTCCTTCTTAATTTAAGTGACCTGTTAACATGCATTTATGTGTTTGAAATTTGTATACTTTTAAGTAGCAAATGGTTGCCATCAGGTTGCAACCTTTTTTTGAAGAAAATAGGTTTGATGGTGGAGTTGCATTCAGAAATTGGTCAGAAAAATCTTTATAATAATATAGGAGACTAACAAGACCAAATCAAATACAGATGGCAAATGCGCTGGACAGGGGTGGTTAGAAACACAGGAATGGCAGTTATTAAAATGAGTCATTTTCTATAAGTGCAAAAGCCGGAAGCCTTGACCACATTCGACTGGGAAAATTATCATTAATAGAAAATGATTGAGAACAATTAGTTATATCCGGCCTGGCATGATCGATTTTCCTCGGCCCAGAATGGTCTGTGGTACCAGCTTTTGTAATATATCCTGGTTGCAGCGTTTTTTGATAGTGTGATGATTTGTACTGAAATCCAGCTTCGCTTTTGATCCGGTAAAGATTAATATCGTTTACCGGTGGCTTTAGCCACCGGTATATCAGGCTCACTATTAAGGACTTTAGTCCTATATATTTGGGCTAAAGCCCGACCTTAAGCTGTGTCTTCATCCGTTGGCTGAAGCCAACGGTAAGTGCAATTGTGTGAACATTGAACCTAATCTGAATTATCAAAAGTCCTGGATATTAGCTACTTGCAGACCAAGATTACTGAGAAGTCAAAAAACTAAATTGTATGTGGCTGAAAATCAATTATATTTTAGTGGACACCAATGTTAATTTATAATTAAACTTTACTCCTTCTTAATTTAAGTGACCTGTTAACATGCATTTATGTGTTTGAAATTTGTATACTTTTAAGTAGCAAATGGTTGCCATCAGGTTGCAACCTTTTTTTGAAGAAAATAGGTTTGATGGTGGAGTTGCATTCAGAAATTGGTCAGAAAAATCTTTATAATAATATAGGAGACTAACAAGACCAAATCAAATACAGATGGCAAATGCGCTGGACAGGGGTGGTTAGAAACACAGGAATTGCAGTTATTAAAATGAGTCATTTTCTATAAGTGCAAAAGCCGGAAGCCTTGACCACATTCGACTGGGAAAATTATCATTAATAGAAAATGATTGAGAACAATTAGTTATATCCGGCCTGGCATGATCGATTTTCCTCGGCCCAGAATGGTCTGTGGTACCAGCTTTTGTAATATATCCTGGTTGCAGCGTTTTTTGATAGTGTGATGATTTGTACTGAAATCCAGCTTCGCTTTTGATCCGGTAAAGATTAATATCGTTTACCGGTGGCTTTAGCCACCGGTATATCAGGCTCACTATTAAGGACTTTAGTCCTATATATTTGGGCTAAAGCCCGACCTTAAGCTGTGTCTTCATCCGTTGGCTGAAGCCAACGGTAAGTGCAATTGTGTGAACATTGAACCTAATCTGAATTATCAAAAGTCCTGGATATTAGCTACTTGCAGACCAAGATTACTGAGAAGTCAAAAAACTAAATTGTATGTGGCTGAAAATCAATTATATTTTAGTGGACACCAATGTTAATTTATAATTAAACTTTACTCCTTCTTAATTTAAGTGACCTGTTAACATGCATTTATGTGTTTGAAATTTGTATACTTTTAAGTAGCAAATGGTTGCCATCAGGTTGCAACCTTTTTTTGAAGAAAATAGGTTTGATGGTGGAGTTGCATTCAGAAATTGGTCAGAAAAATCTTTATAATAATATAGGAGACTAACAAGACCAAATCAAATACAGATGGCAAATGCGCTGGACAGGGGTGGTTAGAAACACAGGAATGGCAGTTATTAAAATGAGTCATTTTCTATAAGTGCAAAAGCCGGAAGCCTTGACCACATTCGACTGGGAAAATTATCATTAATAGAAAATGATTGAGAACAATTAGTTATATCCGGCCTGGCATGATCGATTTTCCTCGGCCCAGAATGGTCTGTGGTACCAGCTTTTGTAATATATCCTGGTTGCAGCGTTTTTTGATAGTGTGATGATTTGTACTGAAATCCAGCTTCGCTTTTGATCCGGTAAAGATTAATATCGTTTACCGGTGGCTTTAGCCACCGGTATATCAGGCTCACTATTAAGGACTTTAGTCCTATATATTTGGGCTAAAGCCCGACCTTAAGCTGTGTCTTCATCCGTTGGCTGAAGCCAACGGTAAGTGCAATTGTGTGAACATTGAACCTAATCTGAATTATCAAAAGTCCTGGATATTAGCTACTTGCAGACCAAGATTACTGAGAAGTCAAAAAACTAAATTGTATGTGGCTGAAAATCAATTATATTTTAGTGGACACCAATGTTAATTTATAATTAAACTTTACTCCTTCTTAATTTAAGTGACCTGTTAACATGCATTTATGTGTTTGAAATTTGTATACTTTTAAGTAGCAAATGGTTGCCATCAGGTTGCAACCTTTTTTTGAAGAAAATAGGTTTGATGGTGGAGTTGCATTCAGAAATTGGTCAGAAAAATCTTTATAATAATATAGGAGACTAACAAGACCAAATCAAATACAGATGGCAAATGCGCTGGACAGGGGTGGTTAGAAACACAGGAATGGCAGTTATTAAAATGAGTCATTTTCTATAAGTGCAAAAGCCGGAAGCCTTGACCACATTCGACTGGGAAAATTATCATTAATAGAAAATGATTGAGAACAATTAGTTATATCCGGCCTGGCATGATCGATTTTCCTCGGCCCAGAATGGTCTGTGGTACCAGCTTTTGTAATATATCCTGGTTGCAGCGTTTTTTGATAGTGTGATGATTTGTACTGAAATCCAGCTTCGCTTTTGATCCGGTAAAGATTAATATCGTTTACCGGTGGCTTTAGCCACCGGTATATCAGGCTCACTATTAAGGACTTTAGTCCTATATATTTGGGCTAAAGCCCGACCTTAAGCTGTGTCTTCATCCGTTGGCTGAAGCCAACGGTAAGTGCAATTGTGTGAAAATTGAACATAATCTGAATTATCAAAAGTCCTGGATATTAGCTACTTGCAGACCAAGATACCCAGTGAGGATCTCCAACATCAGGACGGTTTTTGAG
Organism: uncultured Bacteroidales bacterium; assembly: GCA_963756885.1. Classification (GTDB taxonomy): domain Bacteria; phylum Bacteroidota; class Bacteroidia; order Bacteroidales; family VadinHA17; genus LD21. The sequence goes on along the minus strand of CAVWPG010000011.1, from coordinate 46,045 downwards.
ATATAAGCTTTGTAGGGAGAAGGCTGATCCATTAACCCACTTAGTTTATTTTTGTACAGAATAAGGTCTTTGTCAACTTTCCCTTTCAGAAAAAGGACGTTTTTGGTAAATAACACATCCTTCCATTCTCAACGAATACAGGCACTATAATTCTTATGGATATTTAGATTCGATTAAAACCATAACAACTGGGGCGGCAACTCTTCGTTTTGTTGTAACCAGCATGAATGAAAGACAGCAGGTCACGGGGGCTAAGTATGGCAGAGGAGGTGGACCGGCTGCTTCATTCACATATGATAGTTACGGCTTTCCAACCAGAACAACAACCGGAGCAGTTCAGGATTATTCTTATAACTTTGACTATACTAAGGGCAATTTAAATTGGCGAAAAAATAACAAGAATTCCTTGCAGGAAGATTTTACATATGATAATCTTGATCGGCTGACCAAAGTACAAAGATCCGGAATTCCGGACTTCAATATGGTTTATGATAATCAAAAGGGGAATGTAACTACAAAAGATGATGTTGGCACACTGCAATACAGCATATCAGGTAAACCTTACAGTCTGAGTGGGATAACTCCTTCCACCTCTTTAACACCTGATTCGGCTCAGATTATAACATACAATTCTCTTAGTAAAATATCCGGTATATCAGAGAATGGATATTCGGCTTCATTTCTTTATAAGGCTGACGGAGAACGGGCAAAGATGGTAGTCACTCAGGGAGGCAGCCATCTTGAGACCAGGTGGTACCCGACCAACTCATTTATGAAAGACAGCGTCTCAGGAACGTCAAAATCATATACCTATATTGGAGGTGATGCTTACTCAGCACCTGTTGTTGCTGTTACAGATGGATCCGGCACAAATTATCACTATATTCTCAGAGATTATCTAGGCAATATCACTCACATTTTAAACGATGCTTACACTATTGAAGCGGAATACAGCTATGATGCCTGGGGCAGGATGAGAAATCCAACGAACTGGACTAACTTTGATCCTGGATCGGAACCTGTGTTATTCTCAGGACGTGGATTTACAAGTCATGAGCACCTGCCATGGTTCAACCTGATCAACATGAACGGGAGGGCATATGATCCACTTGCCGGGCAATTTCTTAGTCCTGATCCTTTAATACAGGATCCCCTGTCTACTCAACACTTTAATAGATATTCTTATTGCGTCAATAATCCTTTATCGTCAATAGATCCTAGTGGATATCAAGATCAAGCTATCATAGGTGATGATGGAATAATACGTAGTATTTGGAAATTTATTGTCGATCTTGTAGGCGGTAATACTTGTCCCAAAATTAATAATGATCACAAAACAGATAACTCAGTATCGCTAGGCACGGCAGTAAACAGGTCAAAAGATCATGGTGGGAATGGTTATAATTCAAGCTCTGCTCAAGGTCCCGTGTTTGGTTATTTTTATGGTTCTGGAGTTGGAATTCGTTATGAGTCAACATATAGTAACTCAAATTCAAAAATAATTACTGGAGGTGGTCGTGGTGATCGGGTAAGCGAAATTAGTTCGACAAATTCACCTTCAGTTAATTATGAGCCCGATGCAGGGGGACAAGTTGTTCAGGGTGGTCAAGTTGCCTCAGGAGGAGGGGGCTTCAATGAAGACAAAGCAATAAGTTATCTCAAAAACAATTTTATTTTACCATATGGTGCTGGGCAATGTATAAATCATATGGTTTCTGCTTTAATTGAAGGAGGAATAACTGGTTTAAAGGGGAACCAAATAAAAGCAGCTTGTTTATACGGCCCAATATTGAAGGATCTTGGTTTTGTTACCGTTAATCGTTCTAATACTTATTATAAAGGCGATATTGCCATAATACAAGGCTATGATGGAGGAACATACTGTAAGGGTTCAGGAGTTGTATGTGGCCATATTCAAATGTACGATGGAATACAATGGCTCTCGGATTTTCCTCAATCAAGACCATTTTGGCCTGGTAAAGGTTATGCAGATGCTACACCCTCACCTAGTTTTGAAATTTTGCATTGGCCAGGAAACTAATTTTATAGGATTAATATATGTTTTAAAATATTAGCATGGCGTCGTTAACATAAAAATAAAATCTATTATGAATAAGGCAATTAGCTATATATTAATATTCATTTCGTTTACAACTGCTTTTGAGTGTAGTTATTCCCAAAAACCTACTGAAGAACAGCAGGCAATTGAAATGCTAAAACAGTTTTATTTTGCTCAAAGTGCAATAAAATCTACTCCTCAAAATATAGGTAAAATAGATTCTTTACAAAAGATGTATTGTTCTAAAAAACTTCAAAAAAAATTAAAAGAACAATTTCAACTTACTGGTTTAGACCATGATTTACTTACAAATGATTTTGGAATTGATTCATTGGGTATAAAAACATTATCCATTTCTAAAGATCTAAAACACAATAACAACTATATAGTTTCTTATACTATTTTAGATGATGTTGTTCCTAATCTTAGTAAAAAAGAAATTAAAGTAATTATTAATGTAACCGTTCAAAAAGAGGACGGTATGCTTAAAGTTGATGATATTAAGTAAGTCCTATATGTGATTAGTTTTTGCTGACACAAATGGAGGGGCTTACTATCCAGAAGGCTCGTATTCATACGATAAGACTCACATTCAATATTTACCTGCAGAAGGGGCTGGATTATTGGGAGGATGGTCAAATGTTAGAGGAAATGCAAATGTATATCGTGGTAGTGATGGAAAATATTATGCCAATGTTTCCGCAACAGGTTATACACCAGCGAGTAGAAATGGCGATGTTACTTTTTCAGGTAGCGTTGATGTCCTCGTTGGTAATAAAGTTGTTAGTTCACACTCGCTTCATCCATTCTCTGGCCCTTCAATAATTCAATCTGGAAGACAAGATGTAGGTAGTGCAGTTTTTGGGTTGCCAAATGCTAATAATGATGTATACTTAAGGTTTAATGTTGGATATAGTTATTCTGAAGGAGCTGGTTATGTAGTGCCTATACCAGGTCAAGGCCATTACAGTATACAGGTAGGTTTTACAATTGATGCATGGACTTATTAAACTTAAACATTTGACAATGAAAAATATAGGATTACTATTTTTAGCGGTGCTGCTTGTCTGTTTTTCTTGTAAGAACAAGAATACGAAGGAAAACCAAATCGAACAAGCCCAAAGAGAATCAAATACTAAGGATTTATCTTTTTTTACAGATACGAGTAACTTAAATATTTTTGTTTTAAATGATAATGCGGTTAAACTATTACAAAAAAGCCAGCAGAGTAATTATGATTTACAACGTAAAGATACTTTACTGAAAGATGCATTAATATATTTGAACTTAGCAATAAAAAAAGATAGTAACTTTTATAATGCTTATTTAAATAAATCTGCGGTATATAGAGGATTAGGTCAATATGAAAACGCAATTAAGGCTTTAGATGTATTATTAAGTCGGAAAAATTACCCGGAAGCAATATTTGTTTTAGGGTTAATACATGAAAAGCAAGGCAATCAAAAGTTGGCTAATCAAAAGTATAAAGAGGCTTATGACGCATATTTAGAGTATATAAAATCGCCATTGTCAACAGCAAGGGATAAAATGAACAAAGATTATGTTTTGTTATTTCTTGAAGGAAAAGAAAAAGTTCTACAAAGAATCAATCAGAAATTAAAAGAAGACCCAGGAAATACAACCCTTTTGACAGATAAGAATATCATTGAGCAATTTAATCGTAAGGAATTTATATCAAGTTTTTAAAGTAACAAAAAACCCGGTTCTGAAAAAGTTCCGGGTTTTATTTTTAAACTTTAAACGGGTTAACGATTTGCAATCCTTCAATATTGCTAAAATCCGTTTCATTGTTGGTAATAAGCGTATAATCATGAGACAGAGCAGTGGCGGCAATAATGGCATCGGGTGTTTTAATCTTCTTATTCCGGCGTATGTTCACGCAATGCATAATCACATCGGGTGTAATATTGTAATCGGGAACGTGAAATACAGTGAAATCGGGAACGGGACTGCAGTGAAAATGGCAACAAGACTACAGTAAAAATGGCAACAATAGTACAGTAATAAGATGAATATTATTTATTAACCGGTTTTTTTGCAGTATTAAATTAATAATGACTGCAATGGAACCACAACAAAAAGATCTTATCATTATGTACTACGAGATTAAACGATTCCGCGAGCAAGAAAAGTTTTCCATTCAAAGGATAGCTGATCATTTAGGAATGAACTTCCGTACAGTTAAGAAGTACCTTGAAATGGAAGAAGATGAGTTCAACCACTACCTTGAATCTTTGGGAGAACGCTAATTTAAAATGGATTCCTATAAACAGTTTATTTTTCAGTATCTGGATGAGTATCCCGACACACCAGCAGCAGTCATGCATGATAAACTGAAAGAACGCTTTATTGAATTTCCGGAGGTAAATCCAAAGACGGTATATAATTACGTCATTAAAGTAAGGGGTGAGTTCAATATCCGGAAAGTTAGCCGGTCGGAACGACAATATAGTGGGAAAGCCGGTGCCCTAGACCACTTCAAGCCGGAGAAAATTGACCATCTGAAGCCAGAGATAAATACTTGTAATCAAACGATATAGTCAAAAGATAGATTAACCGGCCAACTGTGGTTAAGGCGACCGGCTTGTGCAGTAATGTTCTATATCCATATAATTTATTCAGAGAATGCTAATCACCAACCTATTTCTTCAGAGGGAGCGAGGGCAGACCGGAAAAGGTGCGAACCACGAACTGTTTGGAGGCGCCTTTAAGGCTTGTGCAGCGGGCGGACAAACAGGTTGTGGTTGTCTTTTCCTGGCTCCTTTTCTTTGGTTCGTTTCTTTTGGAGAAGCAAAAGAAATGAACATCAACCTGTTTATTGAAAAATCAGTGAATGAGCCCGGGACGTTTGATGACCTGCTGCAGTTGCTTAGAGCAATCCCGAAGGATCGGGATTAATCCGTGGGTTGTAAGTTACCTGGAAGCCAAAGTAGACAAGAGGTTATTTTCAACCTCTTTTTTATTTTTAGACCCTTGTAAAACCCTGATAATCCTGAACAAAACTTGTATTGGTTCCGTGAAGGGGATGGTTGCAACTCTTCTATTATCCTCCGAAGCCTTGGCGAAGGTGGTGGCGAAGGAGGACTTTATCTAAAACGGGTTTTTCGGAAAAGATGCAACACCTTTATACCATTTGAATATCAGATAAATAGAATTTTGAATTTCAAATTTGAGTCGGAAATAATAATTAATTGGCTCATATTTCTATTATATTTGAGCCGAATAGGCTAAATATTCGGCTCATGATCAAATATAACTGGCAACACAGAGACTGGCCCGATTTCAAATTTGAATTGAAAAATCTGGAGAATTATCTGTTTCAATTTTATGAACGGGTTGGACATGTCTCAGGAATTCTTAAGTCAATTCCGGTTGACATGCAAACCGAAACACTGCTGGAAATTATGGTAGCAGAAGCTGTAAAAACCTCTGAGATTGAAGGTGAATTCCTAAGCCGGAAAGATGTAATGTCTTCCATAAAAAAGAACCTTGGATTGGTTACTCATACAGAAAGCGGAGATATCCGCACTGCAGGGGTCAGCTTACTGATGATTGACGTAAGAAACAGTTTCAGCAATCCACTTACAGAACAATCTATATTTGACTGGCACACAATGTTGTTGAGCCATATTAAGGGGTTTGAAATCGGAAAATGGCGAACTCATCCCGAACCAATGCAGGTTGTATCCGGAGCAATGGGTAAAGAGAAAGTACACTTTGAGGCACCTCCATCTCACTCAGTGCCAAAAGAAATGAAAAATTTTATCAAATGGTTCAATGATACAGCGCCTGGCGGCATTAAAGAAATTAAAAGTGCACCCGTCCGGTCAGCCATTTCACATCTTTATTTTGAATCCATACATCCGTTTGAAGACGGAAATGGAAGAATTGGAAGGGCGATAGCTGAAAAGGCATTATCACAAGGCATTGGTCGCCCTGTTATGCTGAGCTTATCTAAAACAATTGAAAGCAACAGGAGGAAATATTATCTGGAACTTGAAAAAGCTCAATATTCAATGGAAATAAATTCCTGGATCAGATATTTTGTTGAGACAATCCTTGAAGCTCAAATCGATTCAGAAAATCAAATTGATTTTACATTAAAAAAGGTAAAGTTTTTTGACAGGTTCAGAAATTTATTGAATGATCGCCAGATAACAGTAATAAGAGGCATGCTTGAAGAAGGCCCAAAAGGTTTTAAAGGAGGAATGAATGCAAAAAAATATGGAGGCCTCTGTAAAGTATCCAAGGCAACGGCAACCAGAGATCTTCAGTACCTCCTGGAAATTGATGCGTTAATAGTTTCCGGAGGAGGACGAAGCACAAGCTATTCGGTTAATTTATAAATCGTGAATCGTCTTTTTATGTATGAGCTTTTAAATAAATGATTCTGTTGCAACTTTGGAAAAGCCGGTACCTCTGACCACAACCAGCCGAAAGAGATTGACCATCATAATTCAGGGTTAAATATCTGTTAGTTAAATAAATATGCTAATGACAAAAAGACCGGCTAAATATGGTCAAGCCCTCTGGTTTTTGCATATAAAGCGCCATAAATGTTTTTATTAGCATATTCAAAATTATCATGCCAACAGTATGAAGGCGTGGCTTCCCTCCATGCTTCATTATCTATAACCAATGGTATGCGTGTGCTATCATTATATCTCGTGGTTTTTAAATTTTCCATCATCCAGACTTCTCCTAAAATGGTTACAGTTTTGTTAACGTTACCGTCAATATCTGTTGCAGTTTGTGCTCGGACTACCGTGGATGCCATTGCAATAAAAAGTAAAAGGCATTATATTACTTTAGTATTTCGCATGTTCTTACAAGAAAACAATGGTTGGATTAAGTTTAGAGTTACTATTAATGATGTCGGATGGTCAGGTTGGGTGAAAAAATATCTGACTGTTTTGGTATCAAGTGCAAGAAACTCAAAAAATGATAATGACATTAATACTTTAAAAGAATCTGGCCTGCTCATAAACGTCAATCCTCAATTAAATGAGGCCATTGTAAATCTTGCAATTTGGGATGGATTATTATATCAGACTAAAGAAAAATGTGGTAGTATTTTAGCATTTTATTGTGGACAAAAAAAAGGAAAAAATTTAAACTGGGTAGATATAAAAGATTCATATTCCGGTAAAAAATTGGCTGAGTATAGTGAAAGTCGGGGTTTTAAGGTCTACTAATTCACAATTATTGCAACGAATTTTTTACAGCAATTCAATTAGTGGATGCCGCTTTTTTAGAATCTTTCTCGGTCTGGAGAATTGAGAGCTCTGAGGCGGTACATTCAACTACCTTAAAAGAGGATATTAATGCATTTAGTTTAAAAAAGAATCCATACCATTATTGAATAGCTTTGAGAATCCTATCTTCTTGTATAAGAACATTTCTCATTAGTAGTTCATAGGGGAGAACTTTTAGTTTTGTTTCTTTAAATCCCTCAAGAATCATTAGCAATGAACTTGCTTTTATTAATGACAAATTAAGTTCATACTCAATTTCACAATCATTGATAAATTCATCAGTAAATTCTGGAGATACTAGTAATGATTTCCGGATTACAATATTCTTCTTTAGTGCCAGATCACGATAAGATTTTAGTTGTCTATGCACTGCGGAAAATTTGTTATATCCGCTTTCTTTTACAGATTTACATTCAATGAGAATAATTTCGTTATTTCCTAAGTTAATCACAATGTCAATTTTATCTTTCGCAGTATTTAATTTTCTCCTAAGATCTTCATCAACATTAAACCCAAGTTTTGAAAAAATCAATTTTGTTAAGCTTTCAAATTTGACACCAATCTCAGCTTCTGATATTTGAACTCCATTTTCTTTTAGAGCGTTATAATTTCTGAAAGCTATATTTTCATAATTTTCCAAAAAAATATTTTCAGAATCTTTATAGGTATCAAGAATGTTACTTATTAAATCTCCCCGAAGTTTGATTTTTTTTGTTGTACAAAACTTTATTAAGATGTCTTCAGGAAGAGTCTCTAAGATATCTCTAGGTTTGAGATTGTAGTCTAAAAGTATATTCCCATCAAGAACGTTATCCTCCTGAAGTTCAAACATCTTCTTAATATCAGAATTTACATTTGGTATTGTATCTTTTATATCTTTAAGAAGCTTTTGATACCCATCCAATGATATACTAACCCTTTCATCATTTTCAAGATCATTAAAATATTTTACGAGGTTAGAGATTTTTTCTTCAAGGGTGATGCCTTTAAGTGAAGGCGATATATTTAAACATTTCTCAGTTAATTCATTAAAGTACTTCTTTCTCTCAGTGAGGGATACATCATCTCTGAATATCTCATAAGTAAGAACGCTCGAAAAAGAAATACCCTGGTTTATTATTTTCTCAATCTTCAGATCAATGGTTAACTTCCTGTCAATGTTATGTTTTTTGCAAATCAAATTTATTTGAGGCTCTCTAATCTGTCGCAATACACGTCTGAAATATTTATCAGCGACCTCCTTTTTCCGAATTCGTCTAAGGATTGAAACGATCTCTTGGGGGACATAAACAGTATTTAGCTTTTTAGAAAAAAATATAACCCCAATATTTTTCAAGTCATTGATAAGAGATTCAGTATCTTTTTTATTTACAGGTAAGACGGTATAATTTATTAATTTGACTTCTTCTTGTGATAGATCCAGTTTTCTGGCTAGAGTGATTAGAATAGATTGTTCATCGCTTGTAATCTTGCTTTCAAGATTATTTCTTACATCGTTTTGATAAGCTTCAATTATACAAGCCTTATATATCTCGTAATCCCTTTTTCTTGATGAATCAACTTCAGAAGTAGAGCTATTAAGTGAATTGTTAAATTCTTTAAGTTTTTTATTCAGCTGAATTAATTCGTTTTCATATAACCTTGCAAACCAATCTATCTTTGCGATACAATTGCCGTCTCTGGTAAGGATATCTGTAATAATGTCGAGCTGAGACGAAATTTCCACAAATTCTGATGACAAATGCTCAAAATATTCTTCTTCGACAAGACTAAAAACTTTTGCAATATTTATGCTATCAATAGTTTTCAAATCCTTTGAATTATCTGAGAGGATCTTATCTATTGCAATCTTATTCTTGGGTTTGCTAATGTTAATGTTATCAATAATTTTTAGGAAAGAATTCTTTTCAAATGAATTGAGGTTATCCAAAATCTTCTCTAGTTTCATTGGGCAATGTTTTTAAATAAGGTCATTTGCAGATGATATTATCAAATTTAAGCAAATCATATGAATATTACTATAAAAATACTTAGGTGCTTCAATTAGTTCTATTGTGGAAATGCCAGTGCCCTAGACCACACCACGCCGGAGAAAATTGACCTTCCTAGGCCGAAATTAAATGCTTGTTATTAAACTATTTAGGATAAATGCACTTTGACCGGCCAGATGTGGTCAACACCCCGGGCTTTTCCACGCTGGCGAGCATAATAACTCCATGTTCAGTAAAAGCAAAAGGAGAAACACGCAATCCCATTATTTCACTATTGGAAGTGCCAAATTGGCTCCTCCATTCTGCAAGTTCTGCTTTTGAGAGTTCAAACATAAAATCATCAGGAAAACGATCCATATTCCTTCTTACAGCTCTTTTTAGCTGTTTCGTTTCAACTTCATATAGTCCTGCCAGATCTCTGTCTAGCATCACTTTTTGTCCTCTGATGAGATAAATCCTGCTCATTATCACTTCATCAGGGATCGAAACATGGGTGACTTGATTTGCCATATTCGTGGTTTATTAAGGTAAAGTTAATTAGAAAAAATTGGAGGTACCAATTTGGCACCTCCAATTAGTAACATCTGAAAGTCTTTAATCTGGTTGCAACTTTCAGCAGTCTGGGAAGCCATCGAAGAGGAGAATTCCTCTTTTTTTGTCTCTTTCAACGTGCTATTATGTTCAATATCGATATCATCTATCCAGAAAGTGCTAAACACCAATCTATTTCTTCAGAAGGAGCGAGGGCAGACCGGAAAAGGTGCGAACCACGAACTGTTTGGTGGCGCCTTTAAGGCCTGTGCAGCGGGCAGACAAACAGGGTGAGGTTGTCTTTTCCGGGCTCCTTTTCTTTGGTTCGTTTCTTTTGGAGAAGCAAAAGAAATGAACATCAACTGGTTTATTGAAAAATCAGTGAATGAGCCCTGGACGTTTTATTACCTGCTGCAGTTGCTTAGAACAATCCCGAAGGATCTGGATTAATCGGTGGGTCGTAAGTTACCTGGGGAGCCAAATTTAAGAGGATTTTTCCTCTTTTTTTGTTTCAATTCCTCGTGCAATGATATTTTACATTTATATCCTTAATTCAGAAAGTGCTGACAGTTACTATATTGGACATACCGATGAGCCTGCCATAAGGCTGGAGGAACACAATACAGTAATTAAAGACAGTTATACCGCTAAGTTCAGACCCTGGATAAGCAAAGCATGCTTTGAAGTCTCAGAATCACATGGGAAAGCCCGGCGGATCAGGAACAATATTAGGCGGATGAATAGGATGTCTCAAAAAGCAAAATCCATTAACCGCAGGGATCGCAAAGGTATTTCGCAAATGCTGATATCGGTACGACAAGGGTCCTGATAATTATTTGTATTTAAGAACATTTCAGCCCTTTTATCAATTCGACTGCATCTGATATCACAATGACTTCGCAGGTAATTTCCGGGTAACCCGTTCGATTTAAATTATTCATAAACAGGACAGGCTATTTCCTGCAGTACAATCTAGAGTCCAGATAGGCTTACTTAACCCTTTTCATATTATATGGTATGTAATTCTCCCATTTCCAGGGCATATACTTATCGCCAATAGCTGTTTGTAATAATTCCTTAAAAATACTTTCCCCATTATCACTATTGCACATTATAAGAATGCCCGATTTTTTCCCCGGGAAAATAACAGAATAATGCTGGAAGCCGTCTCCATGTCCTTCCTTGAAAGCGCCCCATCCGAAAGGTGTCTTATACAAACCCCAACCCAGTCCATAGCTCAATGAGATATTGTCATTCAGTGTGGAATCTTTCCTGGCAAGCGGACCAAACTGGCTCAGTGAACGGATCCGGATCTGTGGTGAAAACATTTCGCCCCTTGATTTTTCGGAGATAATTGTATTCTTCATTACGGCAGTCATAAACCGGGTATAATCTTCCGGGGTAGTTTCCAGTGAACTGGCGCTACGGGCTGCATTGTCCTTATCTTTCGGCAGCACTTTTTGCTCACTGTCGTGCCCGTAACAAAAATTATTTTCAAAACGCGGTTGCCAGTTGTACGAGGATGTTTTCATGCCTGACTGTCGGAATATTTCCCTCTGCATCATTGAATCCAGAGGTATTCCCAGCATTTTCTCCAGCACTACCTGCAAGTAAACCATACCCTCCCCTGAATAGGAGTAACGGGAACCGGGCTCAGTCAGCACTCTTAATTTCTCGTCAGGTGCATAAAACCTCCAGTTGGGAAAACCGGTTGTATGATCCAGGCACATACGTGCTGTTATTTTCTGATAGAGGCTGTCATTTTTTAGACTGCTGTAGTCCTCATGCCATGCCCTCGGTGTTACAGGGGGGTAATCATAAACAGGTTTTTGAAGATATTCCTGAAGAGGTTTATCCAGGTCGAGAACGCCTTCTTCAACCAGCTTCATTACGAGGACGGCAAAAATGGACTTACTGAGTGAAGCGCCATAAAATTCAGTATTGAACTGCAAAGGCTCCTTAGTCTCTGCATTCTTGTACCCGAATGCTTTTTCATATACCGGGTTGTTATTATTGAAGACAACCACCACCATGCCTGTGACATGCGCTGAATCAATCAATCGGCTGATTTCGGTCGTAAGTTTTGCAGACGATATGGAAGAATTGTCAAGACGGACGATCTGCGGAGAGCAGGCGTTGAGTGCCACTAAAAATAAACATAGCAGTAAAACTATTTTTATCTTCATGCTTCAAATTTAGAAAATCAGTATCAGGTTAAACAAACCGGGGATAAAATTTTTGAAGATAAAAAAAGGGAAAGTAACATAAAAGGGAAATTGGAATAGATAATGAGTACCAGTTTCTTCCTGACAAGCCTAAGCCGAAACATATATTGGATCTCAAAAAAAGCTCAGGTGAACTGACTATCTGAACGAACCGGTTTAATATGGATGGCCTTTGATTTCAGTCGTTTTGTTACAGACGTATCCGGCCAGTTCAGAACCTCTATTTTAGAAAATGCCAACCCGGAAAAGGCGCATTGCAACCAGATCCGCAGGAGGGGGTTGGATCTGATTTATAGCCCCAGGAGGAAACTCCAATATACTGCTCTGAAAAAGAAAAAAACAGTTGCTGTTTGAAGACAGGGTAATTGGTGCATGTCATAATAATAATAAGCCTGAGTGAGATAGATACCCGACAATCACCCGAACCCCCATTTCAAGGGCCCACGGTAATGGAATTTGCAACTTTCTTTTCAGTGGTTCATGAGTTTATATGACGAGGTGGTTTCTATTCTCATGGCAGCCCTGTCAGATCTTGTCGAATGTATAAAGGCTCTGGTCCAAATAATCGCGAACAGTTATATTACAATTAACAGGATCCGACAGAAGAGAGTCTGAAACATGTTTCCTTTTATAACTGAGATAGTAACAATCGTCAAAGAGTTAGATCCATTCCCGGAACCCTGCAGAGATCAACCCCAGACTTATCCACAGCTTCTGCCAGGTATAGTCCAATTAAAAGCCAGACAGTAATTGGACAGGCAGATAAATCAGTATTCAGATATTCTGTCCGCATATTTGTTAAAGCTTCGGGTAGCTTTTAAATATCATAAATATTCCGGGCTGCCCCACTTGAAACTGAAGATCTTTATACTAATTTGGCAAAATGAAAATTACAAGGAAAAGATTTATTGCAACGGCGCTCGCAGGAGCGGCAGGGCTGAAATTCATAGCAGGAGCCGGCAGCGATAAACAGCCGGTTGCCACGGCAAAGCGCTATCTTGGGAAGACAGGCATAAGCGTTGGCCCCGTATGTTTCGGAGCTTCGAGGGCTAACGATGAAGCATTGATCAAATATGCCCTTGAGAGGGGACTGAATTTCATTGATACCGGGCGGGCCTATGCGAACGGGAACAATGAAAGGCTTATAGGCAAAGTAATCTCGGGCATCAGAGGCGATGTTATAATTCAATCCAAGCTGAGACTCGATACAGAGGAGCTCATATACAGGGGAAAGGGGAAAAAAGGGGCCAAGGAGATCAGAAATGTTCTGTCATCAGGGGTAGAGGCCAGTCTTAAGGCCCTGAATACAGATTATATAGATATCCTGCTCTATCACGATGCAAGTGAGGAATATTTGCTCTTTCACCCGGAAGTTATGGATTTTTTTGACCGTCTTAAAAGTTCAGGGGTTATTAGGGCTCATGGATTCTCGACCCACAATGACCGGATGATACTTCATGAAAGAAACAACCGGGAATGCTTCTATGACGTAATGATGGTCCCATTCAATCATAAGGGCTCATTTATTCATTCAGTAACCGGTCAGTACAGTGAGTGGGACCAGGACAGGCTGATCCCCATACTTGCTGATGCCGGCAACAAGGGAAGAGGGATAATAGCAATGAAAACCTGTTCGGGTAATAAATATGCACCATCCTCAGACCTTGAGCCAAGCTACGCCGAAGCAGTGAAATGGGTTATCCGGCATCCTTTTGTAAGTTCTGCGGCAGTAGCCATGGCGAACTTCGAACAGGTGGGTGAGCATGTATCCGGTCTTGAAGTGTAATAGGTTACTGAGAATAGCCCGGCATATTGTCACATCGCAGCATCGATGCTTGCTGCAAAGCCATTTATAGGGGACTTCAGAAAACAGGAAGAATAGAATTCCCCCTTTTCAATTCCGGAAATATCGGGCTGTATCCCTTCAGGCTTTATTATCAGTGCATTGTACCTGGCATTGTCAGCAGGATAGCTGCTTTCAGCCTGAACAAAATCCGGCAAGTAATTTTATCCTGGTACAGATCCGCTGTCCTGGGAAAATCACTTTTTGCCATTGCAACATCAGTTGCTGATTCTGTAATATCTTATTGCATATCAATAAACTCATTGCCTGAGAAAAATGAAAGGTGTCATCAGCGGCGGGTGTTCTTTAACTCAATGCCAGATTGCCCGGGAGAGAAAACTGTCAGGCTAAACGTAACAGCGAGTGCTCAAAGCCTCAGAACCAGGATTATGAAGGCAAAAATCATCAAGCCTTATGTGTTTCACTCATAACGGGTTTCCCCGAATTTATAAGTATTTTAATAAATGCAGGGATAACTAATTATTGCAGATTCACTGTTCTGTAAAATACTTTTACGGGATACTGTAAAATGTATTTACAGACTTTAGTTATTATTTTATCCAGATGGCTTGATGTCAGGCAGATAGATTTATGGCATCATTATGGTACAGGGGCTCTGACAAAGGCAACCGTATTAATTACTGAAAAGCCCGAAGGATTTTAATGTGAAATAACCAAGAGCACTGAATGATATTCAACTTTCTTAAATCTTCTGTCAGGAGCATGCTCCGCAACAAGACTGTGACTGTAATAAATATTTCAGGTCTCAGCATCGGATTGACGGTTTGCATGCTGATCCTGCTCTTCAGTAAGGACGAACTGAGTTTCGACCGGTTTCATGCCAAAAAAGACAGGATATTCCGTATAACGGCAAGAATGACAAACGAACAATCAACCCGGCTTATAGCTAATACTAATCAGATTGCAGGGCCTTCATTCAGGGATGAAATTCCCGAAGTGGAAAACTTTGTCCGCATGCAGTCAAACCTTTTTGTAATTAAACATGATGGAGAGCTGACTGAACTTGAAGCAACCTATACCGACAGCACTTTTTTCACTGTCTTTTCTTTTCCCCTTCTTTCCGGTAATCCTGAAAAGGTTTTATCGGATATCCATTCGATGGTGCTTTCGGAAAAGATTGCCTTAAAATATTTTGGCACAGTTGATGTGGTAGGGAAAACACTTGAAATTCAGACAAATAATGCTTTTGAAACTTTCGTTATTACAGGAGTTGCAAAAAATCCGCCACTGAACTCAACGGTTCAGTTCAATATGCTCCTGCCTTTCAGCTACAACCTGAAACTTTATACTGACAATGCATGGATAGGGTTTTATATGGCCACTTTCGTTGTCCTCAATCCCCGTTCTGACTACAAAGCCGTGGAAAAAAAGCTTGATGAAGTATTTATGAGCAAGGCGGCAGTTGAACTGGCGGAAATGAAAGCAAAATATAATTTCAGGGACAAGATCCATTTTGGTCTGGAACCTCTCCTGAAAATTCATCTCGATTCCATTGACCCTGAAAGCCATAATGGCCTGGCCGGCAGCAGCAATCCCATTTACTCCATTATTCTGGGAGTGATCGCCCTATTCATCCTTATAATAGCGTGCATCAATTTTATTAATCTTATGATAACTCACTCTGTTAAAAGGGGAAAAGAGATAGGATTGAGAAAAGTTACAGGTGGAAACCGAAAACAAATTATGTGGCAATTCTTTGGGGAATCACTCATTATGACCTTTATTGCGTTTTCCCTTGCCCTGTTGATAGTACCCACAGTACTACCTTCTTTCAATTATTTGGCAAACAAGAATTTAAGCTTTTCATATCTGCTCGATTTCAGGTTAGTTGCTGTATACATGGCACTCTTCTTCATTACTGCATTTATTGCAGGCGTTTATCCGGCAGTTGTATTGTCGAACTATAAACCTGTCGAAACTTTATACAAACTCAACCGGGGTGCCAGGAGAATGTGGCTGTCCAAATCGCTGGTCATTATCCAGTTTACAATGGCTACTATATTGATAATAAGTATTGTCGGTATATTTGCACAGTTTAAATTTCTCACTGATATAGACCCCGGATACAATGATAAGGATGTTATAATAGTGCATATGGGATGGGGAAATCACGAAGCCGGTATAGATCTGATGAAACAGGAACTCTTGAGGGAACCATCCATAGAGACTAGTGCAACAAAGGACTTTGGTCAGAATTATACCAAGGTAAAGATCAATAATAATGAAAATGAGATGTCCACAGCGATCAGCTGGATGGACGAAAACTTTTTGCCTGCCCTTCGTATCCCGGTAATAAGGGGTATGAACTTTTCAAAGGATTCAGGGGGGGAGGGCTACCAATCTGTAATTATAAACGAAACTTTTGCCCGGGAGGCAGGATGGAACGAGGCATCAGGCATAAACCCGATCGGCCAGGTGATAGATTATTACGACGGTGTGAAATTCAAAGTGGTAGGCATGGTAAGAGATTACCATTTTGCATCCCTTAAGGAAAAGATCAAGCCTCTCCTGCTCAGGAAAGGGGCTGGTGATCTCTGGGTCAAGACAAAGCCCGGCCAGACTTCAACTGCCTTAAAAGCCATAAAGACAACTTTCGTTAAAGCGATGCCAGACCGGCCATTTACTTATGATCTTATGAATCTGGTAAATATGAAAGATTATGAATCGGAGGTCAGGTGGAAGCAGATAATACTTGCCGCTTCCGTGCTGTCGATCATGATTTCATGCCTTGGATTATTTGGCCTTGCTCTGTTAACTACAGGCCTGCGCACCAAGGAAATAGGGATCAGGAGAGTCTTCAGCGCTTCCATACCGGAGATTGTTATCCTTCTTAACAAAAGTTTTGTGAAGCTGGTAGTTCTGGCTTTTTTGATTGGAGCTCCAGTGGGTTGGTTCGTTATTCAGAAATGGCTCCGGAATTTTGCCTATAGAGTAGAATTGGGATGGTGGGTATTTCTTTTGGCAGCTGTTTTGACGATCGGCATTGCGCTGGCAACGGTAAGCTGGCAAAGTTTCAGGGCAGCCATCAGGAATCCGGCCAGTGCTTTGAGATATGAGTGATTTCAGCCCAACGTACACAATATTCCATTCAGCAGCTTTTAGAATTTTACCATTCTGCCGGGTAACCTGGTCATGAAGAGTATTTCCGGAACGATCTATGTTCCTACACTGATAGTGACCATCTCTATCCTGTTGATTCCGGAATGTCCGAAGGGGCGCGGTAAGGGCTGAGCAATTCCGTTGCCATCGATTGTACGGCATCGCAGCTCATATTTCCCGGGCGTATTTATTTTTACAAGTGCTGCCCAATTCACAATAGTGTTGGGGATTGGCCAGGAGTATGGTTTGCCGGTTTTGGGATCAATTTGCATCACTTCGGGTAATCTTCCTCCAGGCAGATCGCTTCCCCAATTAACCGGCGGCGGCAAAATGATTGCATCGTGCCATTCAGCTGAAGAAAAATAGGGATCATCGGCCGGCAGGGGCTGTGCTGCCGGATGCAGGCAATACTGTACTCTGTTCAGTCCCGAGCTGCCTGCCTGTGCAAGACCAGTAACGGCAAATGATTCACCTTTCCCTGCTGTTTCAGGACAATGGAGGAACCTTGCACAAGTCTTGACCGGACTTTCAACATCGTTATTGGCCTCAGCATAGGTGTCGTTTGCCTTGTAACTATTGGTAACCACAATGCCCTGCAGCCACTTTATGGAGCGGTTACCGTATAGCCCTGGCACTACAAGGCGTACCGGTCCTCCGTTGGCCTGGGAGAGCGGCCGGCCGTTCAGCCTGTAGCAAAGTATCACTGGCAGCTCACCGGGAGCCTCCTCCAGCACCCGGCTTATGTGGAGGGAGCTTTGAAAGAGCTGCCTGGGATCATCATTGTGGTAGCCGTAGTAAAATATCCTTCTTATGTTCTGCTTCGGCCCGGCCATCCACAGAACATCCCGCAGTGGTACTCCTTCCCATAGCCCCATTCCATATGGCCTGGGCGCGTTCGTACAGGCGAGTACGTGCAGAAAGCGCACTGCATGCTTTTCCGCAAGATTCATCAGGTCTGTCCATCGGAATGCATTGCCCTTCTCCCTTGTCATTGGCCTCTCCAATTCGGAATTGCTCTCCGGATCTGTCATAATTTCGAGGCTCCATGTATCGGGTGTGAGGCCAATGGATGACAGCTTGCCGGAACTGATCTCGGTGAGCACAGGGTTTCCCCGTCGCTGAACGATGAATTTATCTGCAGGAGTCAGATATTCAAGCTTGCTGATCTCCTTTTCAAGGAGAGGGTCCATTTGAGGTCCCCCCGTTTCCTGTGCTGTCTCCGGAAACGAAATATCAAGGCCCTTCAGGCTTCCGTGAAGCAAAGGCAGGCCGGCTGCAAGCGTTCCCATCGCAGCAAGAGCTTCGCCTCGTGTCATACCTTTCCCCGATTTTAATTCCTTATTGTTCAGTCCAGCCTCCTGGCGTTGCTTTCCTGCCATTTTTATTCCTTTCATTTGTTATGATACATTATTTATATGCAATGAAAAAGAGACGCTTAAAAGGGAAGATGACCTTTCCTCCGGCCTGCAAGGGATAATCCCTGATGATCTCCTCTAAAACCGCCGCTTCAAATTCTTTCCTTTCAGTATCGCCATCCAGTCGTTCCAGGAATGGTCTGAGACCGGTGCTGCTCACCATTTCAAGGATCGAAAGATGTGATTCCATAATATGCATATAGTCAGTTTCCCATATTTCAATCTCACTGTAACTGGCCGACAGGATGTCAAAGTAATAAGAATAATCATGGATAGCAAGTGAATCAGCGGTTCCTCCAGTCTGTGAATTCCAGCGCGGGCCCGATGAAACCCGCATGAGCCCTTTTCCAACCGCCATATCCCAGAAAAGAGGGATCTGAACGGCAATAAGCCCGGAATCAGAAAGAAATTCCCTGAATTTCACAAGCAGCCTGGGATGATCAGGGATCCACTGCAGGGCTGCATTTGAAAATATTATATCGTATGTATCCGGGAATTCATCCCTGCCGGCATCCAGAAGGCTCCATTTGAGCCCGGGATAATCTCTTTTTGCCTTTTCAATCATTGAAGGCGAATTATCAAAACCGGTTATTCCGGCATCGGGCCATCTGCTGAAAAGGACCTGGGTGCTGTTCCCCGGACCGCAGCCGACATCGGCTATTTTTGCCGGATTCATGCTTTTTATGCGCGTCACCAGATCGATTGCCGGTTGAGTCCTTTCCCTTGCGAATTTCAGGTATGAGGCCGGGTTCCAGTCATTGGCTTTCATTTTCATAACTGTTTAGGTTTCGAATTTAAATATTTCGTTTCATAACTGCCCTGGTTATGTGAAGATTTTCAGCACTCTGTTCTGACTATAAGCCCGGGATAATTAAATGAGTATCCTGTCGGGATGATGAAAAAAAGGGGATGCTGAACAGGTGTGGTATTCTGAATCTGGTGCTTCAACATCCCCTTAATACATTTCTTATTTAATCTTCAGCTCCACCTTCAGGGGATCATTTTTCACGAAGGCCAGGAAAAAATTTACATCTTTCCTTGTAAAGCTTCCTGTAATTTCGCAAAGCCCATTCTCCATCGCGGTTTTTACAACCGGGGTATAGAATACATTATTGTCTATCAGAATGGCAACAGGCTTATTGAGGCTTCTTCCGGTCAGACCGGCCCATGTTTTGACAGAGCCCTGCCTGAACCTGATATCTATTCTGATGGCACCTGAGACACTATCACGTGCAGAGCTGATATTCCCTATGTCTGCCTTTGTCATGGCAGGAGCAGCCTTTACGGCATAAAGACAGGCAAGCGGCTTTCCCTTTCCTGAGTTCCATACCAGCTTGTACTCGGATGAGAGGTTTGCTGATCTGAGAACGCTTTGGAGCGAGTCTGTCAGATGAATGTCGCCATAGGATGAACAGCCGAGCCTCCCATCCGAAGGGGCGGGCTTATTTTCAGATTGGGAATGTCCCGGCAGTTCCCCGGGGGTCAGGATTTCATAAAAGCCGGTATTCCCTTCAGCCGTAAGAAGATCCTGGATATCAGAGATTTCTGTGTTTTCAGGGATCCTTACAATAATCTGGCTTTTGCCAGGGACCAATGCAACCGATGACTCCAGTTCGTATGTTTGCAGTCTGTTCCTGATAACGTCTGCAGCCTGTCCAAGCGATTCCTGCGAAACGCTGCTGCCTGCCGGCTGAAGAATTATATTCCTTGAACCCCTGGGGACAGTAAATGATGTTGTTGCATATATGAAACATGCAAATAGAAAATAAAATATAGTTTTCATATTGACGATTTTAAGTTAAATAAGTAAAATGACAGGAAATAAAGGGAGATCCTTATCAGCTTAAAACCGGGAGCTCATCACCTGCACGGGGGAGATGACGGCATTGAATGAATATAAGATAGATTTGAGGGGCTTTATTCCGGATCTTTTCCAGGGTGATTATCCGCTGAGCCGTTATTATGTTTTCACGGAACTGACTTTTTCCGAATGACAGAAGCTCGAAACAGTCCTTGTTGGAAATGCTGCTTATCTTAAAAGGAAGCATTCGCAAACAGGGAGCAACAGTTCCGCTGTTATTGCTTACAGATGTTTCGGATGTAAGCGGCTTGTTCCGGCAGTTATGGCTGTTGTCATGCGGTGATGGAAATACAAACCATACCGCCAGGAGTAAAAGTATCAGCATGGCTGAACCCCGATATCTGATTATTTTATTTTTACTTTTTCCTGGCATGGAGCAAAGTTAATAATTTTTATGATTTCCAAATTATGCCGGTCTCCGCTTAATTCAGTTCACGGTAGCCTGCTTCCTGTTTTTTTCAGCCTTTCCGGTAAAGAAGCTGGTCAGACTGGGCGCAAGAACTTTCATGGATACATTATGGCTTTCTCCTTTCAGCCATATGACCTGGCTTCCGGGGATGGATCGTGAAACGGCTTCAGCAGCTGCCTTGAGATACATCGGGGATTTTTCTCCCCCAATCACGGCTGCAGGGACATGGATACCAGAGGCAGCTTTTTCAGGTACTTCATAGTCGCCCATCACGGCAACATCATAGGCAAGGGTATTTGCAACAGCTTTATTGTTTCTCCAGATTGATTTGCCAAAAAGCCTTATGAGGAAGACTATAATGGCGGGCATGCCCATTACTTTTGTCATAAAGTATTTAACAGCTTCACTTCGCTTCCCTACATTGATCAGATCCTTCAGCACAATCTCTGCATCATGCGGAGGTCTTTTCCCATCAGTGGAACCGGCGACATAGGGTGGTTCGAAAAGTGCCGCTTTTCCGGCTCTAATGCCTCTGCCCAGGGCGAGCAGGACGAGGGCAGCTCCCGAAGAAAATCCGCAGATGTACGGTCTGCCACCTGCTTTTTCAATGATCTTTGTCAGATCATCAATCTCTTTTTCAACGGAGTAGGGTCTTGTGTCGGAGCTGTCTCCGCGACCTCTCCTGTCATAGGAATAAATTGTAAAGGATCCGGAAAGGAGAGGGACAAGGGCCGGAGTTACCCCGTACTTCCTGTGACAGAAAGCTCCGTCGACAAGTACCAGGGCAGGTCCAAAGCCTGTGACATCGTACGTAATCAATGTCCCGTCATCAGATATCACATGATTCATAATATCGTTAATTCAAGGGTTTACCTGCCAATTCTTTCCCAAACAAACGATTATCCGTGATTGTTTAGCGGATTCATTTTTAAAAGCTAAGCAATTCTGAGGACTCTGTTCTCTTCCGCAACGGAAGGAAGCCAGTACGCAGTACAATAAATCAAATTTCTGGGCAGCCTGAGCCAGCCAGCATAAAATGAAGCAATTATAATTCCCTGAGAGGCAGCACCAAGTATCCACACCATAGCTGTTATCATATCGGCTTCCATTCGGGTTACAGGGCATTAAAATTAATAAAACAGATTCAGGGATCATCAAAAGAACACAATTAATTTTGAGGGCTCCGGATCAAATAATCTATCGATGTTATACCGGGCTTTTTCAGGCGTCTGTCAAGAACATTCCGCATGAATCCGGCGCTCGTGTCGACCAGGATATTTTTCCCGTTATTTGTCAATAGAAATACATTGCTGCGGCCTGAAAGGATACGCATAATCCTTATCCGATTCCTGGTCTGCCAGCTTTTCATCATATTTCTTCAGAATCCTAAGGAATTCATAATTTTGCTGAAAATACCGGTATTGTCATAGATCCCTGCAAATTTTCCCGATCCTGGTCCGTAGGCATAGACGGGAACCATCACAGCCGTATGGTCGTTTGTTGAAAAGCTAAGCACAACCTTATGTGCAGCCATGTCCCCGCCTGTGATCGTGACACCTCCCGTCTCATGGTCGGCAGTTATAATGACGAGGGTATGCCCATCCCTGGCAGCAAAGTCGAGTGCAACACCTGCAGCCTTGTCAAAATCGAGTGTTTCATCTATAAGAAAATCCGCTGAGTTTTCGTGTGCGGCCCAGTCTATCTCAGACCCCTCCACCATCAGGAAAAAACCTTCCTTATTCCTTTGCAGGATTTCAAGCGCTTTTCCTGTTGACGCCGGCAGCATGTTCCCCCTTCCCCTGAGCCTGTAAGGATTATGAACAGGCGCTGTCAGTCCGGCAAGTTTTGAAGCTGTCGATTCAAGTATGAGGGCCAATGTAGTATCCACCTCATAACCCCTGGCTTTGAGAGTGTCAAGAAGGTTTATTTTGTCGGCTCTCCGGGCAAAATGATCGATTCCTCCACCAATAAAAACATCGATACCGGTTTTCAGAAAATCAGCTGCAATATCCTCATAGCTTCCCCTGTCTTGCTGATGCGCAATAAAGGAGGCCGGAGTTGCATGGGTAATTGCAGATGTGGAGACCAGACCGGTGGCAAGACCATGTTTCACGGCAATCTCCAGGATTGATTGGAGCCTCTGTCCAAGTGAATCCATTCCAATGGTCCCGTTCCTTGTCTTGTTCCCGGTCGCGAGGGCTGTGCCGGCTGCCCCTGAATCGGTTATATAGGCATCGGAAGAATATGTTTTAATCAGTCCGACAGCTGTACATCGCTCAAGATTCAGTGATGAATCCGCAACAGTCATGGCTGCATATACATCGGGCAGACCCATGCCATCGCCGATCATCAGGATAACATTTTTTACAGCGGCAGAATCCCTGTCCGGTGATGTGTGAATTGTCGTGCATGACGAAGCTATAGCTACAATAAATAAAGGGATCAGGAGTCGGGATACTAATTTCATATACTCTGTTCTTCCGGAATGTGAATATTCAGTTTGTGGATGCAATATAATAAATTGAAATAAAAGCTCACCCTTAAATGTCAGGAAGTCAGATTCATTTTTTTTGACAGATAAGGAATAGACTCTACGTTGCGGGGCATTTCAGCCCTGCCTTCAATAACTGATGAACAGGTGTTCTGCCCGGGATAACCCTGTTGTCTACTGCGTACAGGTGTAGATCACCTTCCGGCCGGTGACTTCAGTGCTGAAGGACTCATCGGTCCGTGTATAAGTTTTTAGAGAGGCTCCGGCACAATCGAGAAGGCTTATCTCCAGGTATCCGTTGCAAACCGGGTCATTCATAAGAGTATAAAATACAGTTTGTTTGTCATATGTTGCCTGGAATATTGATATCTGGCAAGAACAGTCGGTCAATGAGGATTTTAGTTCTTTAAGCCACGTAAGGTCTTGCAGGGGATTGTCACAATTGCAAACCTTTTCAGTTTTTTCACAGCTGATTGCCGGGAGAAGGATCAGTAGGACAATGATTATCTTTTTCATGGATCTGGCGTTTAGGTATCGTTAATCTAGCAAACATTATGCCGGATATTCTTTCTTCCATTAAGATGCAATTGTTTGAATTTCCTTACTGCTTTAAATAAGAGCCGGATCAATTTTGAGGATCCTCGAAAGAAGTGAATAGAGCCTTGGATTATAATCCCTGAACGCAGTGGTCTTCTCAAAAAAGCACTCGATTGCCACAGATTATAAAGGCTGCATTTGAATACCTGACCTGGTAATACAGGTTGCCTATGACCGCAAGAAGCAGCAGAACAACCTGAATGGCGGAGAGAGATTTGTCGGAATCTGGCATACAGTTATTCCTGCGGCAATACAGTTATGATTATATACAAAGATCACATATTTTTGGAGAGTTCCAGCTAAAATTCAGCATACAATTAATCCCGGTACCCGGAACAGGCATGCCGGCATACCTTCCCTCTGTTTCCATAGTGAAATTATGCCATGCTGCCACGCTGCTCAAAACAATTCCCCGGCTTGCACGTTAATATGAAAATCAGTAAATTTACTTCAGTGATTTCCCTTTTTCCCGCCCAGACTGCATTTCAGACACAAGATAAATATATTCAGTACATATTACAGTAAAAACAGATCAGATGACAACTTTCAAATTATTATTTTCGCTGGTCTTCTGGGCATTGATAATCAATTCTGTATCAGCCCAGACCGCCGACATGAACAAGCCGATACCTCCTGATCCGAATATCAGGACAGGAAAACTTGACAATGGTCTTACCTATTACGTTAAACAGAACAGCATGCCTGAAAAGCGCATGGAAATGAGGCTGGCCATCAATGCAGGTTCGATATGCGAAACAGATAATCAACAGGGTCTCGCACATTTCTGTGAGCATATGTGTTTCAACGGCACAAAGCATTTCCCGAGCAACAAGATGGTTGACATGCTCGAGGAGATGGGTGTCAAGTTTGGTGCTGAGCTGAATGCATATACAAGTTTCGATCAGACTATTTACATGCTGAAGGTGCCTACCGACAGCATCCTTTGGATAAACAGGGGCTTCCAGGTGCTGGAAGACTGGGCTCACGAGGTGAGTCTCGACGATAAGGAGATTGACAAGGAGAGGGGAGTCATAGTGGAGGAGTGGAGAATGGGGCTGGGGGCAGATGACCGCATGCAGGGAAAGTACATACCAGTCATTCTGAAAGGTTCAAAATATGCCGACAGGCTTCCCATCGGTAAAATTGATATTATAAAGAATTTTCCATATGATACGCTCCGGGCATTTTACAGGGATTGGTACCGTCCTGATCTGATGGCTGTAATTGTTGTCGGGGACATCGATCCGGCCCTTGCAGAACGTAAAATAAAGGAATATTTCGGACCGATACCGAAGGCTGTGAATGTTCCTCCGAGGATTGAGTATCCGGTTCCGGCCAACAGTGAACCACTGATCAGTGTAGTAACTGACAAGGAGGCCTCAGGCTTCGATGCCACAATCTTTTACAAGCGCAAAAAATCGTACGACATAACCTACGGGGATTATCGAAACCAGCTTATGAGGACCCTCTACACCGGCATGCTTAACAACAGGTTGCAGGAAATTGCCCAGAAACCGGAATCTCCCTTCCTTTATGCAGGCGCCGGTTACGGTCCGTTTATAGGCCGTTCGGTCGACGCCTATACACTTTCGGTGGGGGCAAAGGAAAACCAGATCGGCAAAAGCCTCGAAGTTGTACTTACTGAGAACGAAAGGGTGCGCAAATTCGGTTTCACTTCCACGGAGCTCGAAAGGGAGAAGAAAGACCTTATCTCGGGTTACGAACAGATGGCCAAAGAAGCCGATAAAACTGAGTCCTCATCATACGCTGATGAGTATATCAGGAATTTCCTAACCGGAGAATGTATCCCGGGAATAAAAAAGGAATATGAGATTGCAAAGGGCTATCTGCCGGATATTACCCTGGCGGATATAAACAATCTTGGCCAGTCATGGACATCCGATTCGAATATGGTGGCTCTTGTCACAGCCCAGGAGAAGGAAGGTGTAAGTGTACCGACAGTGGAGGAGATAAAGGAAATAATAAGCGGAATACAGTCATCGAAGATCGAGCCTTATGTCGATGCAGTTACAGATGCTCCGCTGCTGGCCGTGATGCCTGCCGGAACAAAAGTTGTAAAGAGAAGTACCGACGAACAAGTTCGGCTTTACCGAACTGACTTTTGCAAACGGAGTCCGCATGATACTGAAGCCCACCGATTTCAAAAATGACGAGATCGTTCTTTCAGCCTTCAGTCCGGGAGGCACATCACTGTATCCCGACAGCGATATAATGTCAGCCAATCTCGCAACTGCAATCGTCACTCAGGGCGGACTCGGAGATTATGATCTTACAGGGTTGCAGAAAAAGCTATCAGGCAACACGGCAAGGGTTAACCCCTATATCAGCGAGCTGAACGAAGGGGTTAACGGGGCCTGTGCACCCAAGGACCTGGAGACAATGCTGCAGCTTAATTATCTGTATTTTACAGGTGTGCGCAGAGACGAGAATGCCTTCTCTGCATTGATCTCCAGAATAAAAAATATGGTAAACCCAATGAGGGCCAATCCCCAGGTGATTTTCCAGGATACCCTCTCAAAGATCGTGTCCATGAATTCCCCCAGGGTAATTGCTCTCCCAACCGATAAACAGATCAACCGATCAGTCTCGACAGGGCTTTCTCCATTTTCAGGGACAGGTTCGCCGATGCAAGCGATTTCACGTATATTATGGCAGGCAACTTTAAAACCGATTCTGTAATTCCGCTACTTGAAAAATATATAGGGGGCCTTCCCTCCATTAAAAGGAAGGAGAGCTGGAGAGATGTCACTCCCGGTTTCCCGAAAGGACTCATAGATATAAAGGTACCCAGAAATTCCGAACCGCAGAGCTCAGTCGCCATGGTATGGAAAGGCGATTTCAAATGGAACGATAAGGACCGGCAGGGCTTTTCCATACTCATGAACATACTTGCAATAAAATGCAGGGAATCGATGCGCGAGGACCAGGGTGGAGTGTACGGAGTGAGCGTCAGCGGCAGTGTTTCGAAGATCCCGGAAACAAGATATACAATCCAGTCGACATGGGGATGCAGTCCGGAAAATATAGAAAAGCTTAAGTAAGACAATGCTTGGAAGAAATGGATACAATCAGGAAGGATGGTCCTCACGAGGTCGATCTTAACAAGGTGAAGGAAACCCTGATACGTGACCGCGAAACAAGGATGAAGGAAAACAGCTTCTGGTTGTCGGCACTCCAGAACCATTTCATGCTTGGTGATAAGCTGATGACGATGGACGAATACCAGAATCTGGTAAATTCCTTTGCAATATCCGACATCAAGTCTGTGGCAGATAAGTATCTGAATACAAAAAGCTATGTGGAGGTAGCACTGACTCCCGCGGCTAATGCCGGGCCAAAGTAAGGTAAAGGAGATATCTTCCGGAGGGGTTCCGCAGAACTTCTCCGGAACTTAAAACAAGCCGTGCAGTTCAGCGTTTATCTTGTCGATAACTTCACTCAGGTGGTCATTGTTGTTGGGAAAGTTATAATGATCGGCTTCAATTATAAGTACCTTGCCGAGGTCATACGATTCCATCCAGGCTTCGTACCTTTCATTCAGCCTTTTCAGGTAGTCAATGCGGATTGAGCTTTCATACTCCCTGCCCCGTTTCTGAATCTGGTTTACAAGGGTAGGAACAGAAGCCCTCAGGTAAAGAAGCAGGTCGGGGGGCTCG
The DNA here is from genome assembly GCA_963756885.1 of uncultured Bacteroidales bacterium. GTDB lineage: Bacteria > Bacteroidota > Bacteroidia > Bacteroidales > VadinHA17 > LD21. The sequence continues at coordinate 18,550 of CAVWPG010000011.1, read as the reverse complement.
ACCAGCGATATCATCAGCTTGAAGAGGGTGGTAGTAATTCTCAAAGTCGCGTGTTGACATCAGGCCCATGGAGTGGAGGTTTGGAGCGAAAATAAATGCATCCTCATAAATTGTCCTGTCCTGGACAATATTTTCGTTCGATTTCCTGATCTCGAGTATCTGCCTGAAGCGGGTATTAAGAAAGTAAATCTGGAGGTTGAATGACCATCTCTGCATATCTTCATAAAAATCGTTCAGATAGGGATTGTCATCAATATCCTCATAGTTCGGAGTCCATCCATAATGTTTTGCAAGCAGTCCGGCAAGGGTTGTTTTGCCGGATCCGATATTTCCTGCAATGGCTATGTGCATAGGTAGTATTGTTGTGGCATTAAACAGTGCGTAAAATTACTAAAAAAAGAGACATGCTCTGAAAATTCCGCAAGAATAACATTCCCCGGGGAAGGCGCGCCCTGGAAAATTCAGCGCCGGGACAGAGCTGTCAATCCTTCTTACCTTCTATTCCTGCGATTACATAGAGGTCTTCAATGTATTCCCTCGAATTTGAAAGGCGTGGAACTTTGTTCTGCCCTCCGAATTTATTCTTCATCATAAGCCATTTATTGAAGGTCCCTGGAGGAACCGAATGGCATATAGGTCTTCCCAGATTGAGATCCGCATGCCTTTTGGCTTCATAGTCGGAATTGACAGACTTGAGGGCCTTGTCAAGAGAGTCAATGAATGCTTCAGGATCAGCAGGTTTTCGTGCAAATTCTATGATCCATTCATGATACCCTCTCGACCCTGTGCTCATAAAGACAGGGCCGGCGGTGTATTCTGCTATGACTGCACCGGTCTCCCTGCAGGCCGTTTCAAGTGCCCTGTCTGCATTGTCGATGATCACCTCTTCCCCAAAGACATTGATGAAGTGCTTTGTTCGGCCGGAGATCCTGAACCTGTAATGGATCGAGGCAGGTAAAGACTATCGTATCTCCCATCATATACCGCCACAAACCGCCATTGGTGGAAATTATAATTGCATAGTTAACCCCTTCCTCCACCTCTGCAAGAGTGAGGGAGGGAGCAGTATCCTGACTCCAGCCCGGCGGCAGGAATAAACTCATAGAAAATGCCATAGTCGAGCATAAGCAGCATATCGCTGCGCCGGGGATCATCCTGTATTCCGAAAAAACCCTCGGAAGCATTGTAGGTTTCCATGTAGTTCATCTGCCGCCCGGAGATCAGCTTGCTGAACTGATCGCGATAGGGAGTGAAGCTTATCCCTCCGTGGAAGAACACCTCGAGATTGGGCCATACATCGAAGAGGTTCGTTTTACCCGTATATTCGAGGATCTGCCTGATCAGGACAAGATACCATGAGGGAACCCCTGAAATGCTTGTCACATTCTCATTAACGCTTGTCCTGGTGATGAGGTCGAGCTTTTCCTGGAAATCCTCCAGCAGTGCTATCCTGGTTTTTGGCGTCCTGATTATCTCGACCCAGAAAGGGGCATTCTCGATAAGGATAGCTGAAAGATCTCCGTACAGCGAATCATTGCTGAACTGATTGATCTTATGGCTTCCTCCCAGTGTGAGGCTTTTACCTGAGAAGATCCGCGTTTCAGGCCGCTGCATCGTATAAAGGATGAGGATATCCTTTCCGGCCCTGTAATGACAGTCCTCCAGAGCTTCGCGACTCATCGGGATAAACTTGCTTTTTGTGGATGTGGTCCCTGAAGATTTTGCGAACCACTTGATCTCACCAGGCCAAAGAAGATTTGCCTCCCCCCGCTTCAGCCGCTCCACATAGGGAATTATATCATCGTAGGTTTGTACGGGAATCCTCGACTGGTATTCCTTAACGGAGGTAATTGAGGAATACCCGTATTTTAAACCCCACTCAGTGGAAGCAGCCTTCGCCAGAAGACGGTAAAGCGCCTCCTTCTGGGTCTCGTGAGGATATTTCTTGAATAGCTCAATCTGGTTTATTCGTTTTACATTCAGCCAGTTAATTATCGAGGGAATAATAGCCATACGGGTTCCTATTGATAGTTAAAGATAGGAAAAAGTTAATGGGAAAGATGTAACGGATCAACCGAATACCTCTTTCAGTACTTCAAGCGATTTTATTTTCTTTAGTCCCGACAGATGCAGTGAATAATACCTGACCAGTGTATCAAGAACTTCATTGCGTGTTGCACCATTCATTCCTATGCCACCGATGCTGTCGAAAGATGAGGTAAAAACACGCGAGAGGATATCGGAGATCTCTTTGGACGCGTAAATTCCATTTATCGGAGGTGAAGGTACAAAAGTACCATTCATCATATCGAAAAACTGATCGCCTGAATGGTTTCTCCTGCCAGGCTCGAAGCCGAGGAAGCTGCTCAGTCCGGCAAGAAAAGCTATATGGAAGTTTGCAAAACCCTCCCTGCACCTGTCGAAATATATTATGGATTCTTCAATGTAGTCGAACAGCTCCTCATTCGGGCTCTGCTCCCTCAGAACCGAGGTGAGCACCTCGCCAAGGAAAATTGCAACGCAGCTTTTCCTGATATCGGAATAAATGGCTGAAGGTGAGTAAAAAGAAGAAAATTCCTTCAGGAGGTTCATATCGCGGGATTCCCTGAAGTATATTTCTATATCGAGGATGAACATCGGCTGGAACAGGATGCCGTGTTTTCCCGATTTCCGGCTCCTCATCCCTTTGATCATGAACGATTGCCTTCCGAATTTTCTGGTGTATAACTGTGCCACCATGCCCGAATCGGAGTATTTTATCTGATGAAGTACTATTGCCTTTGACTTTTCAAGCATAATGAGGCTTTGAGATATCAAAATTAAGAATATTGAATTTTCACCGCGCATAAAGATTGATTTTCTTCACCTTCATCTGCCACCGGGATGCGATTGGTGCTAATTTATTATATTTACCGCTTAATCGCCCAGTAAAATGGCACTGAACAATAATGAGGAACTTTTAAAAAGGATCGCCCGCCTTGTTAAGCAAAACCAGGAGCTCGAGGAGAATATCAGGAAGCTTGAGAAGCTCTCGGAAAAGCTGATCAGGGAAAATGAAAGGATTAAGATCCTGAACGATAAAATGTTCCCCGAACAGGGAATTGAGGTTAAGGAGACGGATAAAAAGGAGCGTTCACTGAAGTTCAATATGGCCACGGTACTCTTTGCCGGAATAAAGGGCTTTTCCAGGCTTACCTCCGGTATGGGCTCTGCTGCGCTGATGGATGAGCTCGACGAGATACTGTTCGAATTCGATGCCATAGTCTCAAGATTCAGGATCGAGAAGATAAAGACGATCGGCGATACCTATATGTGTGCAGGCGGAATCCCGGTGAAGAATATAACCAACCCTATAGATGTTGTGATGGCAGCTATGGAAATGTCAGATTTTCTTGCCGGCTATGAACAGGCAAAGAGGGGCCCCGGGAGGATCTGGGAGCTCAAGACCGGGATCCATACAGGCCCGGTTACAGCATCTGTTACCGGCAGGAAAAAGATAAACTACGATATTAAGGGCGATACAGTCAATACATCAAGCCGTCTGGAAACAGTCTCGGATTCAGGCTCAGTGATGATCTCCGTAATGACCTATGAGCTTGTCAAGGAATTTTTCGATTGCGAAGTTTCAGGCAAGCTTCCCGTAAAATACAAGGGTGATCTTCAGATGTACCGCGTGAAGGGCCTCAAGCCGGAATTCTCAACCGATGGCAGGGGCAGTGTGCCCAATGAGGCATTCAGGACCAAATTCGGGCTGATCCAGTTCACGGATATACAGGAGGTGATTCTCGACAAGCTCGAGAAGGAACTGCCCTCCTGGCTCTACTACCACAATGTTAAGCATACTGTGGATGTAGTAACCGAGGTGGAGCTCATAGGTTGGGGCGAAGGATGTACCGATGAGGAGATCCTGCTGCTTAAGACCGCCGGCCTGTTCCATGATGCCGGGCATACAATAGCCTACGATAATCATGAATTCTTCGGCACCAGGATAGCCAGGGAAATGCTTCCCGGATACAACTATACTCCGGGACAGATCGATAGGATCTGCGAGCTTATTATGGCAACAAAGCTGCCTCCCAATCCGACCAACCTGCTGGAGGATATCATATGCGACTCGGATCTCGACTACCTGGGGAGGAGTGATTTTATTCCGGTTTCAAATGCCCTCTATGAGGAGCTCAGGGCTCAGCATAAAATGAAATCACTCAACGACTGGAATAAGCTCCAGGTAAAGTTCATTTCAGGCCACCAGTATTTTACAAAAACTGCAAGGAGTCTGAGGGAAGTGAACAAGCAACTTCAGATAGAACGGATCCAGAGCCTTATAACGGATTGACCCTTACCTTATTACAAGAATTTTGGTGACAAGTGCCTGGGAACCGTCACTGCTTGCGCAGAATATTAGATATACTCCGGTGGCCACATGCTTCCCATTGTATGTTTTAAGATCCCAGGTAGCCTCACCTCCGTCTGAAAAAGTTTTAAAGACAAGGTTGCCGCTGATATCCGTAATATTTATCTGCGTGTCGCGGATCAGTCCGGTGATTGTTACATTCCCTGTAAAATCCTCACGGACCGGATTGGGGAAGGCATATACATTATTGAATTTTTCACCGCCGGCCGTGGCATTGCCCCTGTAAGACTGAAGTCCCTTTGAAGTGCCGAACCAGATATCACCTGTTTTGTTGTCGATGGCGATACTTGCAACCGAATCGGACAGGATAGGGGAGTTGCGCACACTGAAATTTTTCAGGAGTGAAGTGCCGTCCGGCGAAACATACCAGGCTCCCGAGCCTGTCGTTCCAAGCCATTTTCGATTGGACCCGTCAACGGCTATCGAACTGACAGTTTCATATCTGAGCAGGTAATCGGACAATCCTGATCCGTCCTTTCTGGGAACTTTTATCCGTGAGGCCCTCAGGTCGTCATTGAAAACAGTTTCAGGACTATAGTATACAAGAGGCCCCTGGTCAGTGCCTGCCCAGATATTGCCGTCGAGGTCTTCCGCAATGGAATAGACCGATCCGATTACCTCGTTCCCGGTATCTTTTACTATCAGATGCCTTGTACGGTCATCCCCGGGCACACCCGGAGTATTATTGTCGTCGAGGATGAAGAGTCCATGCCCCTCGGGAAGGATTATCCATTTGTAGCCCGATTTTGTGATTATGATATCACCGGCAACCGGTGCATCTATTGTAAGGGGACTCACGATCCAGCTGCCATCGGGCTTTAGGATCTTGACAGGCCCTGGCACTCCCGATTGCGTGATCCAGAGATTTTTTTCCCTGTCCATTGCCATGCCGCAGATCCTTACATATTGATCTCCGGGAATAGCCGACTGAAGCGGTGAATTGGCATCGTTGTACTGTTTGCTCAGATTCCCTCCGTTAAATTCAAGCAGGCCGCCTCCCCAGGTTGATATGAAAAAATGATCGCTGTTGGCGGGATCAATCAGTGACCGCATTGCATCCCGGATATTTCCTCCCGGAATAATGGTCCAGCCATTATCCCGGAACAGTGATACCTGCAAGGGTCTGTCGAGGTTGTTCCAGGAATTGTCCGTGCCACCTCCGCAAATCACTGTTGTGCCATTCACGGAGGATATATTGAAGGAATTGTTCGAAACGGGTCCCGGAAGCCTGAGCATTGTAATCCGGGAACTGCCTTCATATTTAATAAATCCCGACCTTATATCTGCTATCCATAGAATTCCATTGTCGGCTACCGATTCCGAAATCCCGGGCACAACCGATCCATAGGAGCTGACAGTCTCCTTAAGCATGCCTCCTGTATCAAAGTACCTTGCCATTGTGCCCGAAGACACTGTGAAGCCGGCAGTTCCCTCATCCATGGTTATGTTTATCAATCCCGGAATATAGGAAAAGAGAGTCGGGGACTGCTCAAGAACATAGATGGAATCGCCGGATGCCAGCGGATCATGTCTGTTTGCATATACCCTTCCTCCGGAGAATACGAGGCCATTGTAAGCACCTTCGGGTTGGGGAAGTGAATTTATCCGGTCCCAGTTGCCGAAATATGAAAGACCCTGGTCAGATAACCCCGCCATGAAAACGCCTTTTTCAGTGGCAGCGTAAATATTGTCATTGCCAAAACAGAGATCAGCGACTCCATTGTTTTCACTATCCGGGCCAGGCTTCCAGGTATCGCGGATCTCCTTCCTCGCAATGTCAATAACGACAATCCCGAAGCTGCAGGCGAGGAAAGCATAATTACCATTGGTGCGTATCCTGTTTATCTCCTTCACACCCTCGATGTATTTGTTCAGGATGTCGGGTATATTATAAACAGTATTGTTCACAACAAGATCCGTGTTTGTGTTCGAGTAGCCTATTACAAGGGCTCCGGTCTTGTCCGACCATGCCAGAGAGCTTATCCCTGTTTCGCTGAGGCCGTTTACCGTCGACATTTTTTTAAGCTCAGCAAACTCCTTGTCATAGACCAGAAGGGAGAGACCTGTTGACACGAATACATTGCCCGGGCTTACAGCTACCCCTGATGCAGAATTGTAGCTGAGGTGATCGGACCATGATCCTACCGGGGTCTGTCCGGTAACAGCATGGACTGATGCCATAAGCATTAGAGCTATGTTGCGTATCTTCCTCATTGTAAAAGGAATAAATTATTTATTCTCTTCCCCTGCTTCAGGGATGTGATGGCGCAGGAAATCCTTCAGCTTCTCAAAGGCCAATGCCCGGTGTGAAATTTTATTTTTCTCTGTAAGAGTCATCCGGGCAAAGGTAACATCCTTACCGTCAGGGATAAATACAGGGTCGTAACCGAAACCCTCTTTCCCCGATTTCTCCGTGGTGATCCTACCTGCAACGGCTCCCTCGAAGAGATATTCCCTGTTATCAAGTATAAGGGCAATTACTGTCCTGAACCTTGCTTTTCTGTTATCCGTCCCCTTGAGCATCGCCAGCACTTTTGCCATATTGGCCTCCGAATCCTTGCTTTCTCCCGCAAACCTTGCCGAATGTACCCCCGGCAAGCCGCCAAGAGCCTCTATCTCCAGACCCGTGTCATCTGCAAATACATTCAGCCCGGTTGCATTATGAACGTAACGGGCCTTAAAGAGAGCATTCCCTTCCAGCTGTGGTTCATCCTCGGGAATATCCTCGGGGATATTGACGTCTGCCAGGCTCAGCAGAGTTATTGAATCGTCAAGTATATGGCTTATTTCCTTTACCTTATGCTCATTATTCGAAGCAAATACAAGTTTCATATGCAGGATCTTCTTAAGCTCATAAAAGTACTAAAATTGAGCTTTCCTTTTGACCTGACTTTTTTAAGTGCTACATTTGGGATAATAAATAGCAAGATAACCGGTTATGTCCTATTGCATAAGGTCGGGCAGTTATATCCCGATTTTCATCTTTTGCCTCCTTTTTCAGCTTTCCCCGGCGCAGGTTACAAGTAATGAGGGGCTGAAATCTCTCAGGATGCAAATTGTGACAGGGGGTGATTCAATAATCCGTTACGGCGGAAGAGGTTCCGGGGAGACCCAGCTGATACCAGGACTGAGGAATAAAAGAGTTGTATTTGATGTACCGGGTTCTGAGAATAGAAGTTACCAGTTTTTTCTCAGCGGATCGGACAGCCAGTGGACTGAATGGGGAGAAAAAAATTCAATCGAATACAGGGATCTTCCGCCCGGAAAATACAAGTTTCAGGCGAGGGCCAGGGATGCCGGGGGAAATGTGTCGGAGTTTCCTTCAATATCCTTCAGGATCCTTCCGGCATGGCTTTTCAGGGGAGGAGCATTGGCCCTTTATTTATTCGTTCTGTTCATAATTGTTGCCATTGTGTACGCACTGCTCAGATACCGCTTTTCAAGGAAGCAGGATATTATGAGGCAAATGATTGAAAGAAAAACGGAGGAGCTCGCGGCTGAAAGGATGAAGAGGGAAACCCAGCTGGCAAATGTCCTTCCCAGGAATACTGCCGAGGAGATTATGTTGAAGGGTAAGGCTGCCAAGGTAAAGTATAATTTTGTTACGGTGCTGTTTTCGGATATACAGGGATTTACAAGGATTGCTGAGGAGACAAACCCTGAACTTCTCATTGATGAGCTCGATAAGTTTTTCTTCCATTTCGATTCAGTTGTGGAGAAGTACGGAATAGAAAAAATAAAGACAATCGGCGACGCATATATGTGCGCAGGAGGCATACCTGAGAAGAACAGGACTAATCCGGTTGAAGTGATACTTGCCGCACTCGAGATGCAAACCTATATGGAAAGCCTCAAGCAGGGCTCTGAGCTTGAGGGGATGAAGTATTGGGATATAAGGATTGGAATTCATACCGGGACTGTAATTGCAGGTGTTGTCGGACAGAAGAAACTGTCGTATGATATCTGGGGCGATACGGTTAATACTGCAAGCAGGATGGAGTCATCGGGTGATGCAGGCCGCATAAATATTTCAGGCACGACATATGAATTCGTGCGCGAGTTCTTCGATTGCGAATACAGGGGCAGGATGCCTGTGAAGTACAAGGGTGAACTTGAAATGTATTTTGTTGACGGGATCATACCCGCACTGAGAGATGAGAACGGCAAGCCGAACGGAATATTTATTGTCAGGATGCAGAAGCTGAAGCTCCAGGATATAGAGGAGCTGGTGCTGAAGATGTTTGATGATGAAGCTCCTCCGAATCTCTATTTTCACAATTCATCACTCGTAAGGAATATCTGTACCCAGATCGATCTGATCTCACATGCCGAAAACCTTGGAGAAGAGGAATTTGTGACCCTTAAGCTGGCCGCGGTTTTCCTTATGACAGGTTATATAACTGACTATGAAAAACCCATGGAGGAGTCGATGCGACTGGCGGTGAAGCTGCTGCCCGGGTATGGCTTTACAGAGGGGAATATCCTGACGGTGAACAGGATCATCAGAAATTCCTTTACTGAGAATCCCGAGACCTTCTCCGACCGGATCCTGCACGATGCAAGATATGACTACCTCGGCAGGGTTGATTATGTAAGGCTTACCGATAAGCTCCTGAGAGAGCTTACCGAATATGGAAGGCATGTCGGCAGGAACGAATGGCTGGGGATTCAAAAAAAGCTGCTTTCCGATCACGGCTTTTTTACTGACACAGCCAGGCTTCTCAGAAGTATTTCCGCGGAAGACCAGGCAGAAGCTCTCATTGCATCGGTCGAATAATCCATTTTCTCCCCTGAAAAGTATTAAAAATTTGTTTTAAAGATGTACTTTTACCGCATATTTTAATAGTTACTGTCATGGAAGCTCTCGACTGGAAAAATCTCCCTTTTGGATATGTCAGGACCGATTATAACATAAGATGCAATTACAAAAGCGGAAAGTGGGGAGATCTTGAAGTCTCCTCATCCGAATATATTGATATTCACATGGCTGCCACCGGGCTTCATTACGGACAGGAGGCATTCGAAGGGCTGAAGGCATATATGGGCAAGGATGGCAAGATCCGTCTATTCAGATGGGAGGAGAATGCCAAAAGGATGATAACCTCAGCCAATGGCATCAAAATGGCTGCCTTTCCTGCAGAGATGTTCAGGGAAGCAGTTTTTAAGGTAATTCAGATGAACAGGAAATTTGTCCCTCCCTATGGGTCGGGAGCCTCACTCTATGTCAGGCCGCTGCTGTTTGGCAGTGGAGCTGAGGTTGGAGTAAAGCCGTCACAGGAATACACTTTTCTTGTTTTTGTCACACCTGTCGGGCCCTATTTCAAGGGAGGGATCAAGCCTGTAAATATGCTTATATGCAGGGATTTCGACAGGGCAGCTCCCCTCGGGACCGGACCATACAAGGTCGGAGGCAACTATGCGGCAAGCATGCGGGCAGTAATAGCGGCTCATGATGGGGGATATTCCAGTACAATTTTTCTCGATGCCAGGGAAAAGAAATACATTGATGAATGCGGACCGGCAAACTTTTTCGGGATAAAGGATAATACTTATGTAACTCCCAAATCGGAATCCATACTTAACTCAATCACGAATATGAGCCTCATTGATATCGCAAAAGATCTTGGGATGAAGACTGAGCGGAGGAAGATACCGGTTGAGGAGCTGTCGACATTTGATGAAGCTGGTGCATGCGGAACGGCAGCAGTTATCAGCCCTATAGCTAAAATTGTGGACCCGGAGAGCAATATGATTTACGAATATTGCAGGGACGGTAAGCCTGGACCGAATTCCATGAAGCTATATAATACACTTGTTTCGGTTCAATATGGAGATATGCCCGATACTCATGGCTGGATAACATTGTTGACTGACAGGCCGGATATTTTCATAAAATAATATTCTGAGATTGAAGACAAGCGAATCGGGATTATCAAAAACAAAGCTGAGAAGCTCCTATCTGACCCTGGTGGTGAGCGTTTCACTTGTTTTGTTCCTGCTTGGTGTGCTTGGCCTCGTGCTCATAAATGCAAAGGAGCTGTCAGACTATTTTCGTGAAAGCCTTTCATTTTCCGTAATGCTGAATGATGATGCGAAAGAGGCCGATATCAGGATGCTGCAGAAAGATCTCGATGGAAAGCTTTACGTAAAGTCAACCGAATATGTATCAAAGGATGAGGCTGCTGCAAAGATGAAGGAGGATCTTGGCGAGGATTTCATAAATTTTCTCGGCGACAACCCTCTTCCACCCTCAATTGATGTCTATCTCTATGCCAATTATACAAGTCCCGACAGCGTCGCAAAAATCGAAAAGTATGTTCTGGAATACCCTTTTGTCAAGGAGGTTTATTACCAGGAGTCATTGCTCTTCCTTATAAATGAGAATGTCAAAAAGATCAGTTTTTTCCTTCTTGTCATAAGTTCGTTTCTTTTCCTTATCGCATTGACAATAATCAACAATACGATCAGGCTCGCTATATATTCAAGACGATTTATTATAAGGACAATGCAGCTTGTCGGGGCAACAAGGTCATTTATAAGAAGACCCTTCCTGGTCCAGAGCGCTTTTCACGGATTACTGGCTGCACTGATAGCGATGGGACTGCTTATGGGGCTGCTGTACCTGATTGAAAAGGAATTCCTGCTGATGTTCACATTTGAGAGCACCGACCTTCTTATCCTGCTGGGGGTCTCACTGATTGTGACAGGAGTGCTGATAAATATAATTTCGACTTTTTTTTCCGTGAACAGATATCTGAGTATTTCGGAGGACAAACTTTATTATTGAAAGATTATGAGCAACAAGAATGAAAATAAGGAAAAACTGAATTTTGCTCTCGGCCGTGAGAACTATAAACTGCTCGCAATTGGGTTCGGTATAATTATTATTGGCTTTCTGCTGATGCTTGGAGGAAAATCCGACAGTCCTGATAAATTCAGTGATACTATATTCAGTTTCCGCAGAATAACTCTTGCCCCGATTGTGGTTCTTGCCGGATTTATTTTCGAGATCTGGGCGATTATGAAAAAACCGGGAGCAGCCGGAGGATAATAGCATCATATTTAAATGATTTTTAAACTGGCAGTTTTTAACTTCATCATCTGGTGACATCCCTGAATTTAATGTTTTGAATGATAACTATTTAAAATTCTGAACTGATGAACTGGCTTAAGCTATCGTCCTTGGACTTATACAGGGATTTACAGAATTTTTACCTGTCAGCAGTTCGGGGCATCTGGAATTGGGTAAGTATCTGTTCGGAATTGATGCTGCGGCAAATTTCTACTTTTCCGTAGCCGTGCATGGGGCCACAGTGCTCAGTACAATATTCGTGTTCTGTGGAAAGAAATTGACCGGTCTGGCACGCGGTTTCTTCCGCTTTAGATGGAATGAAGAGACAATCTATATAGTCAAGATTGTTATTTCAATGATACCGACCGCAATTGCGGGCTTTTCCTGAAGGAAATTATTGAAAATTATTTTACCGGGAACATGGTGAGCCTTGGAATTCATTTCATGTTCACTGCCCTGTTGCTTGCTATGACATTTGTTATCAAACCCCGGGAAAGAGCCAATTGGCTTTTTTGATTCGCTGATTATCGGAATTGCACAGGCTATGGCAATACTTCCTGCTATTTCTCGTTCGGGAGCTACAATTGCCACCGGGATGATGCTAGGAAACAGAAATCAGATATCGCCAAATTTTCTTTCCTCATGGTACTCGTCCCAGTCATTGGTGCCAACATGATGGAGTTGAAAGCAGGCGGATTTACAGCTGGAGGGAACATCCGCCGGTGTTGTGATCCTGCCGGTTTCGTAGCCGCTTTTATTTCAGGATTTTTTGCATGCAAATGGATGATAAACCTGGTTAAAAAGGGTAACCTGGGATGGTTCGCATTGTACTGTGTCTGTGCCGGAATATTTTCAATCTTACTCGGGACTCATGTTATCTGAGAAAGCGTCAATCTTTGAAGAGGGGCAGGTACTGCTCTTCAATAAACCTCTCTACTGGACTTCATTTGACCTTGTAAATAAGGTAAGGATCATCATCAGGAGCACCCTGGGAATTAAAAAAATTAAGGTAGGTCATGCAGGTACCCTTGATCCCCTGGCGAGCGGATTGATGATAATCTGTACCGGGAGGGATACAAAAAGGATTGATGAGTTCCGTGATCTGGACAAGGAATATGTCGCTACAATTAACCCTTGGCGCTACAACCCCTCCTATGATCTGGAGACTGAAACTGACGGACAATATCCCACCGGTCATATGACAGAGGAATTGATAACCAGGGTCCTGCAGGGTTCCTCGGAACGCAGATGCAGATGCCGCCTATATACTCCGCAAAAATGGTAGAAGGCAAGAGAGCCTATGAATATGCAAGGAAGGGTGTGGAAAAAAAGCTTACCCCGTTCCTTCACTTCAGGGAGATTGAACTCCTGTCATGTAACCTTCCGGAAATAAAGGTGAGAATTTTATGCAGTAAAGGAACCTATATCCGCTCCTTCGCCACATGATCTGGGAAAGCCCTGACAGCGGAGGTTATCTTTCGGCCCTGGAAAGAACTGCAATCGGCTCCTTTCGCGTAAGCCAGGCATGTGAAATTGAAAAATTTCAGGAATATGCCGGGGAGCTGGGGCAATTATAATACAGGGAACCGACCGTGATCAGCCTGAGGTGCAACCTGCCTAAACAATTTCAGTATATTATCTGTTTCTCTCGGGATATTTGATTATGGCACCGGTCCGGAACAATATTTATATTTAAAAATTAAATTGATATGACGTAACAAAATCAGATTTTATTACGTATAAAGGAATTCTTTAAATCAAAATGGGTACTATATATTATGAAATTATCACAATTCAGGTACAATCTGCCACAGGAGCTTATTGCCCTCTATCCTACCGAAAACAGGGATGAGTCAAGGTTATTGGTTGTCAACAGGAAAACAGGGGAGCTCGAACATAAAATATTTAAGGATATAATTGAATATTTTCACGAAAACGACGTTCTGGTCTTCAATAATACAAAGGTATTTCCTGCAAGATTATATGGCAACAAGGAAAAGACAGGGGCCGAAATAGAGGTATTCCTTCTGAGGGAACTAAACAGGGAACAGCGTTTATGGGATGTTCTTGTTGATCCGGCAAGAAAAATAAGGATAGGGAACAAGCTTTATTTTGGGGAGGATGATCTTCTTGTAGCTGAAGTTATTGATAACACAACTTCAAGGGGAAGGACACTCAGATTTTTATTTGACGGAACATATGAGGAATTTAAGCAGACCCTGTACAGCCTGGGAGAGACTCCGCTTCCAAAGTTTATAAACAGGCCGGTTGAACCGGAGGATAATGAAAGATACCAGACTATCTTTGCAAAGTATGAAGGAGCTGTTGCTGCCCCTACTGCAGGATTGCATTTCAGTCGTGAATTGCTTAAAAAGCTTGAGATAATAGGAGTCGAATTTGCCGAAATTACCCTGCATGTCGGACTCGGTAACTTCAGAAGTGTTGATGTTGAGGATCTTACAAAACATAAAGTCGACTCCGAAAGAATCAGGATCACTGATGAATCGGTTAGATTGTCAACAAGGCCAAGGATAATAAGTACAGGATTTGCGCAGTAGGTACCACTGTTGTAAGGACACTCGAGAGTTCAGTATCAACTGATGGATATCTGAAGCCTTTGATGGCTGGACAAATAAATTCATCTTCCCTCCATACGACTTTAAGGTGCCCGATATGATGATAAGCAATTTTCATCTGCCATATTCAACTCTGCTTATGATGGTATCAGCTTTCGCCGGCTATGATCTGCTCTTTCGATGCATATAAGGTTGCCGTTAAGGAAAAATACAGGTTCGGCACTTATGGCGATGCCATGCTGATTATCTGAGGATTTGATTCTATTCGACATTTATTTTTCGGATTTACTGCCGGCTGGTTATGTCTGCCCGGCTATTTGATTATACAATTGCCAGGTCAGTAACTTTCATGCCATGAGAGGATATTCCATCCTTTAATTCAGTCTATTTCCCAGGAAAATTGCCTGGTTAATTTCTTGGGTTTCTTCGTTAATAACTAGCTCCATTTTGGTTTTAAAATATTTCTATCTTTAAAATGTTATTAAATGGGCTCATCAAATGCAACCATAAGTAATAATTTATGGTCTTGAATTAAGTTTAATGACTATACCTTTTTTAATTGATAAAAGGGTATGAAATATAAAAATTAAATGCTGATCGGCTTTCAAATTAATTTTAGAGTCGGATTATTTTTTTTTTAAGTATACTGAACCTGATAGTTTGATTGCTGCCAGAGCTGATATCATTTCCTGTGAAACCTCTTTCAGCATGTCTGAAGTGGCGGAGCTGCAGGGCATTGCTTCTGCTTGCCTGTCTTGCGGTTGCCAGTACTGACCTGCATGGACAGACCGGTCCCGGTGGCGTTGGGAATACCGCATCAGCCAGGCTCTGGCTGAAAGCCGATGCGAATGTATACAGGGATGCAGGGGTCACCCTTGCTGCAGATGGAAACCAGGTCAGGCAATGGAATGACTTTTCGGGCAATCTCAATAATGCTGTTCAGCTTACATCAGGAAATCAACCTGTCTATAAGGTTAATATAGTCAATAACTCACCCGCCCTTCTGTTCAATGGGAATGCATTTCTGGATGCTTCAGCCCTGGGAATTCCCGGGACCGGTGAATTTTCAATTATTGTCGTATGCCGGCCCACATCCTATACTCCCGGACCAATGGACTCAGGTGACGGCGATTATATTATTGACAGAATTGCAACAACAAATGAGCTGACAAGTCTTAAAATAACAAATACAAATAAATTTGGCTTTCAGAAGCGTGATAACGGAAATAGCGGACTGGGAGGTCCTCTAAGCAGCACTTCTGTCAATACATCAGCCTTTGCAATTATCGACTATATGCGTGACAGAGGGACTGACTACAGGCTGTACTATGATGGATCACTGGAAGGCACAGTGACAGACGGCGACGGAAACCTTACACCACCCTCTCCACGCATCGGCAGACATGCAACAATAGCCGGTAACGGGCTTAGAGGCTATATTTCCGAAGTGATAATCTATAACTACCGCATCAATAGCGCCCAGATCAATATCGTTAACAGCTATCTTGGAGCAAAATATGGCATATCTGTTACAAACGACCGCTACTTCTTCGATGCTACCCATAAGTACGATGTGGCAGGTATCGGACGTGATACTCCTGGCAGTACAAACCTAAGCGCCACCTCAGCCGGTATACTGAATATCTCCAACGCCTCTTCAATGGGTGACGGGGAATATCTGCTTTTCGGTCATGATAACGGATCAATCAGTGCATGGGACAACGAAGCTCCTGCCGGTATTGAAAAAATCCCAAGGGAATGGAAGCTTGATGAAACAGGAAGTGTCGGTACACTGAATTTTACTGTTGACCTGAGCTCTTTCCCGACGGCTTCGTGCTCAAAATATGTTTTGCTTGTAGATGCCGATGGAGATTTTACCAACGCAACAGTCTACGACCTCACTCCCCTGGGTTCAAATCTGTACAGGAAAACCAATCTAAGCATTGTCGATGGAACTTACCTGAGCATCGGGGTAAGAAAAGCTCCCACTGCCTCCATTACGCCTGATCCGGCCAGGATGTGCGCGGGGGGAACAATTAACCTTAACGGTAATCCTGCGGGCGGCTCGGGGTCCTATAGCCATTCATGGACGGGCAATACGGCACCACTGTCGTCAACGAGTATCGCCAACCCGGCTTTTTCAACAGCCACTCCGAATACTTACAATCTGACCTATACTGTAACAGATGGGTACGGCTGTTCGGCCAGCGACGCAATTTCAGTCACTGTTGCAGCTGATCCGGCCATAACTATACAGCCTTCGGGCGTCACAATCTGCAGCAGCAGTACAGCAGTCATGAGTGTCACGGCTACAGGTGGCACACCTTCGCTGGTGTACCAGTGGGAAGAGTCGGATGACAACGGGGTAAGCGATCCCTGGACCAATGCGACCGGGGGAAGCGGATCGGCAACTGCCACCTATACGACACCCCCACTGGGCGCAAACAGGTTTTACAGGGTGGTCGTGAGCGCAACAGGCAATGGCTGTGGAACAGTAACAAGCAATGGAGCAAAGGTCACCGTGGTCCCTGATCTTTCAATTGCGACCCAGCCTTCGGGAGGGGTGATTTGCTATAACTCCACCCATACCATGACAATTGTTGTCACAGGCGGCGGTACACTGAGCTACCAGTGGCAGGTCTCACCTAACGGGATTGGAAGCTGGACCGCAGTTGGAACCGATAACCCTGCCTATACAACTCCACCTGTGATAGTCAGCAAATATTACAGGGTTATAGTTACGACCAGCTCCGGCGGATGTACTTCACCTGTTACAAGCAATGTGGCGGCGGTAACGCTCGAATCGGTTGCTCCTGTAATTACAGGATCAATTGCCCCGTCAGATGAGGAGGGATGCCCCCTGTCCTATATACCCCCAGCAGTAAACTCGGTGGCAGAACTCGAATTGCTCGGGCTGAATATTACAGATGCCTGTACCCCGGATGCAACCCTTGTGGTTACACATGCCGACGCCAGTTCCGGATCGTGCCCGAAAATATTTACAAGAACCTATAAAGTCACTGATGAAGGTGGCAATTTCAGTACATACGATCAGATTATTAACGTTGTGGATACTCAGAAGCCGGTGATAACAGGCGCCCTGTTGCCAAAGGCGATCGAGGGGTGCAGCTCCACACCGGTACCCCTGGCCGCCACCACAGTGGCAGCACTGGAAGCCCTGCCAGGAGGAATTTCAATTTCCGACAACTGCACACCGGATGCTTCGCTGACCGTAAGCCATACGGATGTAATTAGCGGCAGCTGCCCGAAAATTATTACAAGGACCTACAGGGTAACCGATCAGTGCGGAAATTTCACCGGGACAGATCATGTAATAAACATAGATGATACGCAGCCTCCGGTCATTACCGGCACTCTTGCCCAGATTACGGTACAGGGCTGCGGAGGGGGTGATGCCCCTGCAGCTGAGACAACTGTGGCCGGACTGGAGTCATTGGCCGGAGGAATAAGCATATCCGACGCCTGTACACCCGACGCCTCATTAAGCGTAACATATTCGGATATGACTTCAGGGAGCTGCCCCTGGATTGTAACAAGGACATATACAATAACTGACGAATGCAGCAACCCTTCCTTCATCAGCCAGACAATCAAAGTTGAGGACACTGAGCCACCTGTTGTTACCGGTTCCCTGTTGCCGGTTACCGTTGAAGGGTGCAATGTGGCCGCTGCGCCGGCAGCTGTAAATACGGTTGCAGCGCTTGAATCACTGGCAGGAGCCATAACGGTGACGGATGGCTGTACACCGGATGCCCTGCTGGTTGTAACATATTCGGAAGGAATAACCGGGGGACAATGTCCGGCAAGCTTTGTAAGGACCTACACTGTTACAGACGGATGCAACAATTCTGTTACGATCAATCAGACAATAAATATAAACGATACCCAGCCCCCCGTTGTTTCAGGTGCACTTGCAGATATAGCCCTGGAGGGCTGCGGAGCAGCTTCGGCTCCGGCAGCTGCCACGACAGTGGCTGGTCTGGAGTCTCTCGTAGGTAATGTATCCATTACAGATATATGTACCCCGGATATAAACATGAATGTAACTCATACTGATGCTCCATCGGGGGGCTGTATAAATGTAATTACAAGGACATATACAGTAAGTGATCCCTGCCTCAATGCAGTAACTTTGTCACATAAGATAACTGTTTCAGACACTCAGGCACCTGTTGTCACAGGTTCACTGTCGGACACGAATATAGAAGGATGCGGAGCCGGTGCGGCCCCTGCAGCAGTAACTACGGTGGCTGCACTGCAATCACTTCCGGGAACATTATCCGTTACTGATGCCTGTACCCCTGCTGCATCCCTCATAGTTACACATTCAGACGGCATTGCAGGCTCCTGTCCGACTGTGATCACCAGAACATATACGGTAACGGATCTTTGTGGCCATTCTGCCGATATTGTACATGTGATAAATGTGGATGATACCCAGCCCCCTTTTATCACAGGATCACTGAC
>CAVWPG010000010.1:0-32443 GCA_963756885.1 uncultured Bacteroidales bacterium | reverse complement strand
ACGACTGTACCCTGTTTTTGCCTGCGACCCGCCCTTCCGCTTACCTGCTCAATAAGCTGGTAGCTTCTCTCATGGGCCCTGAAGTCAGGAAAGTTCAGCATCGTGTCGGCGTTCAGGATGCCGACAACGGTAAGATTCTCGAAATCCAGCCCTTTGGAGATCATCTGCGTTCCTATGAGAATGTCGATCCTTTGCTGCTCAAATGCTGAAATAATCCTGTTGAAGGAATTCTTGCCCTGTGGAATCCTGATCCATTCTTGCAACCCTTGCCTCCGGAAAAACAATTTTTATCTCATCCTCAATTTTCTCGGTACCGAAACCCCTTGTCACAAGTCCGCCTGAATGACAATTATCACACTGATGAGGAACGGGAATTTTATAGCCGCAATAGTGGCAAACAAGGCTGTTGATCCCCTTGTGGTAGGTCAGGTTCACTGCGCACTCGTCTGAGACCGGCTTCCATCCGCAATCTGAACATTCAATATAGGGGGAGAAGCCTCTCCTGTTCTGAAAAAGGATTATCTGTTCATTCCTGCCGAGGGCCTCATCCATAGCCTCCAGCAGCTCAGGAGTGAAATGGGATACCATCAGCTTCTTCCTGTAAGCCTCCCTGGTATTGGCCAGGACTATCCCGGGCAACTTTATAAACCCGTATCTTTCCTTCAGTTCGACAAGTCCGTACTTGCCTGAAACTGCATTGTAATAGCTTTCAACCGAGGGTGAAGCCGAGCCCAATATAGTCCTGGCAGAGTGGAATGAAGCAAGCATTATTGCCGAATCGCGGGCATGATATCGAGGAGCAGGATCGTGCTGCTTGTATGAGCCGTCATGCTCTTCATCAACAATTATCAGCCCCAGATTGCTGAAGGGAAGAAACAGAGAGGACCTGACTCCCAGGATCAGCCTGTAACCCTTGCGGGGATCCTCTTCCGAAACCTTTTTCCATATTTCAACCTTCTCAGCATCGCTGAACCTTGAATGGTAGACCCCCGTGGCTTCCCCGAAGTGCTTTTTCAGCCTTAGAATGATCTGTGTTGTAAGCGCTATTTCAGGCAGCATGTATAAAACCTGCTTCCCCGATCCAAGCTGCTCCTCAATAAGCTTTATATAAATTTCAGTCTTCCCGCTGGAAGTCACTCCATGAAGCAGTACTATATCTTTTTTACGGAACCACCCGCTTACTGCATCATATGCCACAGTCTGCGGTACACTCAGTGGACGGAGGGGCTCTCCGGAGCCGTTGGGGCTGCCGAGCCTTGTCACTTCACGGGTAACGGCCTCAAGTATCTTTTTGCCTGTCAGCCCCGCGATGGTTTCCGATGATGACCCTGAAGCGGCCATCAGCGCCTTTTTCTCTATCGCCTTAATCTCTGATCCCTCCGTATATCCCGTCTGCCTGATATAGGCTGACAGCACTTCCTGTTGCCTTGGGGCGCGCGACAATCCGTCAAGCAGCACATTAAGCTCCTGATCAGAGAATTTCCTGGCAAGCACAATAAAAGTTTCCAGCTTAGGCCTGTATCCTGTGAGGCTCATTTCAGAAGGAAGAGCTGCCTTCATTACCTCCCCTTCGCTGCAGAGATAATACTCCGATATCCAGTGCCAGAACTTAAGCTGGGTCTCATTTATCTGTAAAGTATCATCTGCCGCTGATATGCTTCTTAGTTTCTTTACATCGGGCTGCCGGTCGTGGACTGCCGCGACAATTCCATGATAGAGGTTCCTGGCTCCAAATGGAACTGTAACCCTTATCCCAGGCCTGACCGTTCCGGCCAGATCATCAGGAACAATGTAGGTAAAACGTCCCCGCAGGGCAAAGGGCATTATGATATCTGCAAACCTCCTGGATGTCATCTGTAGATAAATAAGATAACCTCAATGTAATTGCAAAGAAACAGAATACAGGTCATTTTTGTCAAAGAGGCTCGCCGGATTTTACAAAATCCGACATTACAGCCAGGAGATGTTCTTTTTTTATAGGTTTGATCAGGCAGGCATCGCATCCGGCTTCCAGGATTATATCCTTATCATCTTCGAAGATAAAAGCCGTCTGGGCTATAATCGGAAGATTTTTCCTGATCTTCCTGATTTCCCTCGTCGCTTCAATGCCGTTCATTTCCGGCATCTGCATGTCGAGCAAAACGACGTCTATGTCAGGTATGGCCTTTACAAGCTCGATGGCTTCAAAACCGGACCTTGCAGTGATCACCGAGACTCCGGTATCGATAAGTATTCTGTGAAGGTAGATCAGAACATCCTTATTGTCATCCACCAGGAGACATTTTTTATATGCCCAGTCGATCGGCTTCTTAACCTGTTCTCCGTTTATAACCGAAGGACGTATCTTGTGGCTTCCAGCCGGCCTGTAGGGTATTGAGAAGCTGAATTCCGATCCTATTCCCTTTTCCGACTGAACAAATATCCTGCCTCCCATTCTCTCGACAACCTCTTTAGCCAGTGTAAGGCCGATCCCCAGCCCTTCAAAAGGCCTGTGATGGCCATCCACCTCCTGCCTGAATTCTTCAAAAATGCGACCCAGGTTTTCTTTATTGATCCCTATGCCGGTATCCTTTATTTTAAAGAAAATCCTGTCATTTTCAAGCATATATGAGAATTCAATCGAACCATCCAGCGTAAATTTCACAGCATTGTCCATGAGATGGTTCAGAACCCTTTTGAGCCAGATCCGGTCGGTAAAGATCAGATCCCCGCTGTCAGGAAATTTATTGTTCACCCTAAGCAGTATAGGTTTCTCATTGCGCCTGATAACCTGCCTGGCATCCTCGATTATAGTATTTATGATGGAGCTGAGGGATGTCTCTTCGTAGGATATCTCGATCTGGGAACTTTCGAGCCGGGACAGGTCTATAATATCACCAATGATCTGGAGCAGCTTTTCGCTGTTATAGTTAATATGCTCAATATAGTCCTCCTTGACCTCCTGCGTAAGATTATTGGCAAGAAGGAGGTTTGCAAACCCGACCACGCTGTTAAGGGGAGTGCGGATCTCATGAGAGATATTTGCCAGGAAGCTCGATTTGAGCCGGTTGCTTGCCTCAGACTCTATATTGGCCTTAATAAGCGATTCGTGGGTTTGCTTGAGCTTTGTAATGTCCCTGGTAATTGTGAGGGAACCAAGCACTTCCCCATTATCATCCCTGACAGTGACCGACCTTGTGGAGAGATTTACATAGTGACCTTCCTTATGCCTCAGCGAGAGCTCACTTTCAAAGAATCCAGTGTCCAGCAATGCCTGCACGCGCCTCGCCTGGTAATCATGGTCGTCAGGATGGATCAATCGTTGCGTATCGATCGTTTCGTACTCCTCCCGATCGTATCCTATCAGTGAATAAAAAGCGGCGTTCGAATACTTAAGGCTCCAGTCCCTGTCAAAAAAGGAGATGCCGTCATCTGCCGATTGTACAACCATCCGGTAGAATCTGTCGGATTCGTAGTATTCCTTTGCAATAAGCTCCTTCTGGGCTCCAAGCTCAGCATTCATCTCCCTGAGATCGTCATTAATCCTGAGGATCTGATCATTCCGCGCCTTAAGCTCATTGTTCATTTTCCTGAGCCTCACCGAGAAGAACATGATCACGAGAAAGATAACCAACAAGGCTCCGAATAATGTAAGGATCAGATTAAATAAAGAGCCGTTCATCATTATCGTTGCATCAGAATTATAGAATGACCTTGTCCCTCTACTGACAGCAGCTAAGCACGGTTGATCCATCAGCATATGAATCAGGATCGTCACGACAGGAAAGAGTAAATTCCTGATATTAAGCTTTATACTGTTATTCCGACATTTTCCCATAACCAATTCGCCTGTGTACCGGCTCCAATGCCGGATTCTCTCAAGTAGTATATTATGCAAATTAACAAATAATCCTAAAGTTATGCAGATTTGTGAAGATTAGCCCCAAAACAGCCTAAACATTCTTAACTGCGCTAAATAAAAGAATTTTGGGCACTTAATATATGATATATTTCAAAATTAATTATTCATTCATTTCCGCTGTAACTCATATTTTTAAAAATATTAAATTGCAATCTGAAGTGCTGACTTTGGCCCGTAATGAGTGTACGAGCTAACGTTATGATTATAAGCATGTTTATTGAAGGTGCTCAGGGAGTCATTATAACCTCTTAACGCAACAGTTGATGGAAAGAAGCGATAACAAGTTCTCGGGAGGCAAAAGATATAAGAATAAGGATATTACAGTATACTGGAAACCATCCGCATGCATTCATGCTTCATATTGCTACAGGGAATTGATAGAAGTATTCGATCCAAGCAGGCGGCCATGGGTCGACATGAATGGATCAGATACTGAAAAAATAATAGAAGTGGTGAATTTATGCCCCACTGAAGCGCTTACCTGGAAGTGGAATGATGAGGCTAAGAATGACCTGGTTCAGAAAGACATGACCAATCACATAAAATTCAGGAGGCCTGAATTGGTTGAAGCCGTGGAACCTGTTGAGGATGAGAAGCCTGTATCTGTAAAGATTATGACTGACGGACCTATTGTACTTAAGGGCAACTTTACGATTGTCTACGACAATACAAGGAAGGAAGTACATGAAGGTATTATTTCGATATGCCGTTGCGGGGCAAGCGATCATCAGCCATTCTGCGACGGACGGCACAGAAAAATCGGATTTATTGGCTAAGGAGAGGATTATGGAAGAGGAAACCAAACAAACAAAACCCCAGGCAGTAATAGAAATTGACGATTCAGGGCCTGTAAGGATAAAAGGAAACTTCGTGATGACTGACATGATGAGGGGCAATGAGGTCTCTCCCGGGGAGGTTCTGCTTTGCACATGTGGAAAATCGGAAAAAAAGCCCTATTGTGACGATTCTCACAAGAAAAGGTGAATTGCCGGCTACCTGGCAACCACATGGAAGCAATTCTGCATTCTTTCGTAAGTGGCCCAGCATTTCCCATCAACCCGCAGCTCCCAGATGACCTGGGCCAGGGCTTCCTTCAGAAATTTCGAATCGCAGTTCGTCAGAAACATTTTCCTGACGGAGAACCGCTTATAGCTTATATCGAATGCATTACCGTAAAGGTGAGGACTGTTGACGGATGAGTTGCCATTGTCGCGGCGAATTCTTCTTATGTCATCCGTCTCCCTGGTCATAGAGGTAATATGCAGGGAACAGCCGTAAAGTCCCTTTTGTGTTGTCTTTTCCCTGAATCTGCGTGCAATTTCGCCCAGGAGCGTTCCGCTGTCAGGGGTCAGGGCAGGATAGCTATATGTCATCCTGTCGACTATATACAATTGATTCGTTCTGATCCGGGCAAGCTTACCAGATGAAATATTCCGTCTTAATTCCTTATTATTACTGCTGGGGCTTATTCCTTTCCGCTTTGCCTCATCGGCATAATCGACTATCCGGTCATTAAGCTTCCTGCTGTAATCCGTCTGCCGGTAATCGATGCAACGGGTGCTGAAATAGCCTGCCGGATGGCCGCGGCTTTCGATAAGCAACAAAAAGAGGATGGCAACCACAAGGATAATGGCAGCCCTCAGCATGAATGCCTGCCTGATTATGCTGATTTTCATCAGTTCACTTGCCGAGCACTTTTGTAACAAGGGCAGCAGCGTCGCTGAAGGAGACGGCTGAGTAGACAGCGAGGCCTGAATTATCGATTATCTGCCTGGCCTCTTCAGCATTTGTTCCCTGGAGCCTTACAATAACAGGCACGTGGATCTCACCTATCGATTTATATGCTTCCACCACACCATTGGCCACCCGGTCGCATCTCACGATGCCTCCGAATATATTAATAAGAATAGCTTTCACGGCCGGATCAGTGAGAATGATCCGGAATCCTGCCTCCACTGTTTTTGCATTGGCTCCGCCCCCAACATCGAGAAAGTTAGCCGGAGAACCACCCGAAAGCTTAATAATATCCATTGTCGCCATGGCCAGACCCGCTCCATTTACCATGCATCCTACATTACCGTCGAGCTTTACGAAATTCAGGCTATACTTCCCGGCTTCCACTTCAACAGGATCTTCTTCTGATATATCGCGCATCCCCGCCAGCTCGGTCTGTCTGAAAAGGGCGTTGTCATCGAGCACCAGTTTGCAATCTACTGCAAGTACCCTGTTATCGCTTGTTTTCAGGGCAGGATTGATCTCAAGGAGCTGTGCATCACAGCTCCTGAATGTCTCGTAAAGACCCGAAAGGAAGGTCTGCATATTCCTGAAAGCCAGTCCTGACAAACCAAGCTTAAATGCAATATTCCTGGCCTGAAAGGCCTGGAGCCCTATTGCAGGGTCTATCTCCTCGGTAAAGATCAGGTCAGGTGTTTTTTCAGCAACTTCCTCGATCGACATTCCACCCTCCGGGGAATAGAGAAATATGTACCTGCCGCTGTCGCGGTTCAGCAGTATGCTTATATAATACTCCTTTGGCTCTGTTTCTCCCCTATAATAAACATCCTGAGCTATAAGTACCCTGTTTACCTTTTTCCCTTCGGGCCCGGTCTGCGGGGTCACAAGCTGCATGCCCAGAATCTGCGCGGCCAATGTTCCTACATCCCCGATCGATCTGGCAAGCTTTACTCCACCTCCCTTTCCTCTTCCTCCGGCATGGATCTGGGCTTTTACAACGAAGAAATCAGATCCGAACTTTTCCTTCAGCTGTTTTGCAACTGTCATTGCCTGTTCCGGAGTTTCTGCCACAAAACCTTCCTGAATATCGACATTATATGCCTTTAACAAAGACTTTCCCTGAAATTCATGAACATTCATACCTCTAAAATTTAGCATTAAAATTAACGATCCGACAGAAATTCCGAGATGCACAAAATAACAATAAATACCAGATTATTTATTTATTTTCGCTTAAAAAATGAGAAAGCTTCTCAATAAGGAACTGCCAAGAAAGACGGTGGAAGAATTTCATAAATCGGGAAAATCGCCAGTAGTAATAGTTCTCGATAATGTAAGGAGCCAGAGCAATATAGGCTCAATATTCCGCACTGCCGATGCCTTTGTAACAGAGGCGATCTACCTCTGCGGCATTTCAGCCACTCCTCCCCACAGGGAGATTCGCAAGACCGCACTGGGAGCAACAGAAACGGTTGCCTGGAAATATTATGCCAGCACCCTTGATGCTGTAGCCGCCCTCAGGGAGGAAGGTTACATTATCGTTGGCGTTGAACAGGTTGAGGGCTCTGTTCCGCTCGACAAGTTTCAGCCGCAAAGCGGGCGGAAGCACGCCCTGATTTTCGGGCATGAGATCAATGGAGTTGATCAGGAGGTTATAAACAACTGTGACCTGTGCATTGAGATCCCCCAGTTCGGCACAAAGCATTCCTTTAATATTGCGATCAGCGCAGGGATAGTTCTGTGGGAAATAAACAAAAAAGGCTGCCGGTAAGCGGCAGCCCTTTCTGATTATAGATAAGTTTTATTGAATTACTGCTTTAAAAGCGTCATCGTTGAAGTATTTTGCAAATTCAATGTCAGTCTTTGCATATGCCTTCCAGTCAGCGTTGAAACCAACAGCTTCCTTGAGTCCGCTGATCATGTAGTTCTTGTCATCAAGGCGGGCACCGACAACAGCCTTAAGATATGAGGGCTTACCGCATTTGCAGAGATCCTTCATTGCGTCGAGCGTTGATTTTGCCTTGTTGACATCACCCTTGAGAAGTTCAGCAAGAGCCAGGTTGAAGCAAGGTTCCGTACCGAACAGATTAACTGCCTTGTCATATTCACCCTTGGTGATGGCAATAACGCCAAGTCCCCATTTTGATTCGGGTGTTGCAGCTGTCATCGAGGTGAAATATTCCTCAGCTTTTGCCATGTCGCCTTTCACCAGAGCTCCGAAGCCCAGGTTATTCTTAACAACATCATTGTTCTGGATAGCCTTTGCTGCTTCGAATTCAGCTATTGCCTCATCAGTTTTTCCCAGTGACATCAGGGTGCAGCCAATATTGTTATGGGCACGGATGCATTTCGGGAAATTCTGTGCAGTAGTCTGGTAGAATTTAAGCTGCTCGTCCGGATCTTTTGTAAGGGTTGCAGAGTAAAGCATTTCTTCAACTCCGAGAACCTTTGGATTTGATCTCATGGCATCGAGGATCTGCTCGTCAGTCCTGCCGATCTTGTCTACATTGACCATCATCTTTGACCTTCTCAGTCTCGGAAGGATGTCTGTTTTCAGAGCGTCAAATGCTGAAGACATGTTCTTGATCTCCTTCTCACGTACATCAGGATCGGAATACATTGAAAGAACCCTCAGGATAAGGTCTTTGTCCTGCATCGAAGATTTTTCGACCTCTGTCTTGAAGCCATCCCAGTCTTCCGGAGTGGTTTTTTCGTCAAAGAATGAAGGATCTTTAGCTGCATCTATCTTATTGAATTCTTTTTTGATGAATTTATCGGCAGTAACTCCACGTTTTTCAGAAAGAGGCGTATTGATCTTCATACTTCCATCCGGTGAAGCGTATGAACTTACGACAGTATTTTTAAACTGACGGTTCGGATCTGCATTGACAGAGTCAATATAAGCTTTCAGCAGGGCAATGTCCTCTGCCTTGAGTTCCTTGCTTAGAATATCGGACCTGTTGATAAGATAATTTATATCGGCAACCTGAGTTTCAGGAATAATTCTTGCGAAGTTGTCCTTCATAATAATCGGTTTGCCGTGCTTATCCACAAGGGTAGAGGTTGCAATAACACCGTCTGCAAGTTTAACCGGGTCAAAATCAAGATTTTTGCTTCCCCTAACAGCCTTGATCCTCAGCTGAAGCTCCGAAAGCTTCATAGCATCCTTGTAAGGAATGGAGCTTGTATAGGTAAAGTCACCACCGGTAGAGCTTATAACTTTATTATTAGCCTGGACGCTTTCCCCCTGAACGACCTGAACTTTATCAAAAGCCGTTTCGCCGCCTGCATACGTGAGTACGGGGGTCAGAGTTACAGTAGTTTTCTTATCAAAATATTTAGCCGGGAAGGTACCTTTAATAGTTACTGTAACAACACCAGCATCAGTCTGGAGAACTTTCGGTGTAACCTCATACTTAACCAGGTTTGAGTTTTTTTTCATCTTATTCAGCCCACTGCAGCCTGACATTAAGGTCACAGCAAGAATAAGGATAAAATAGCTTCTGAATCTTTTCATAATTAAAAATGTTATTTGTTTATTATTCCTAAGGTTGCCAGTTAAAAATGAACTTTATCCAAAATAATGGATCTATGCGCAAATTTAAAATAATTTACCAAGAATCGAAGCATATTTTCAAAATATTTAAAAATTTACATTATTCATGTTCACAGCATAATCGCCGGAAAAACTGGGGCTATAGCTGATCCAATTCCGGCAAAATTCACCTTAAAACCAGCAGCGCTAAGCAGGTCAGGAAATGGCTCCTCACCTGCTCTCCCCGGAGGGGAACATGGTAATATTCGCAATCACGACAGTGACAATCGCGGGGGAGCCGTGTGCTTAATTATTATGATGGGGGGGAGGAGGATTCTTCCTGTCCGGCTCGGGACGAGGAGGACGCGGAAGAAGTTCCTTTCTCGACAGCTTGATCTTTCCTGTCCTCTGGTCAATATCAATTATCTTGACTTCCACTTCCTGTCCTTCCTTCAGCACATCTTCAACATTCGCCACCTTTCTCCATTCTATCTCGGAGATATGAAGCAAACCGTCCTTGTTGGGAAGGATCTCGACAAAAGCACCGAACTGTACAATTGTCTTGACCTTACCCTTGTAAACCTGTCCTATTTCAGGAACGGTAACAATCTTTTTGACCCAGTCGAGGGCTGCATTTATTACTTCAGCATTTTCACCGAATATGTTTACATCACCATGGCCGTCAATCTCTTCAACAATGATTGTGGCCCCTGTAACCCTCTGTATCTCCTGTATAACCTTGCCGCCGGGTCCGATAAGGGCACCGATCATCTCCTTGGGTATTGTCAGCATCTCGATGCGCGGGGCATGAGGCTTAAGCTCCGGACGAGGCTCCGCAATAACGCTGGTCATTATGTCGAGGATATGAAGCCGGCCGGCTTTGGCCTGGTTCAATGCCTTTGTGAGGATCTCGAAGGAAAGGCCGTCAACCTTGATGTCCATCTGGGTAGCCGTAATCCCGTCACGCGTTCCTGTAACCTTGAAATCCATATCGCCAAGATGGTCCTCGTCCCCGAGGATATCTGACAGGATCGCATATTTTTTGGTATCCTTGTCGGTTATCAGCCCCATGGCTATTCCGGAAACGGGCTTTTTGAGCTTTATACCTGCATCCATAAGCGCCAGGGTACCTGCACAGACTGTTGCCATTGAAGATGAACCGTTCGATTCAAGTATATCTGAGACAACCCTGATGGCATATGGGTTTTCATCGTCAGAAGGCATCATATTCCTAAGTGCCCGCAGAGCGAGGTTCCCGTGCCCTATTTCACGCCTGCTGATACCGCGGGCAGGCCTTGCCTCACCGGTTGCGAATGGCGGAAAGTTATAATGCAGTGTGATTTTTTCGGTTCCCTTGTTCAGAACATCGTCAATTATTTTCTCATCCAGCTTGGTCCCGAGAGTTACAGTCGTCAGCGACTGTGTTTCACCCCTTGTGAAGAGCGCCGAGCCATGAGTGGCAGGCAGGGGGTCGATCTCGCACATTATCTGCCTGATCTCGTCAGGCTTCCTTCCGTCGAGCCGTATATTATAGTCGAGGACCAGCCTTCGGGAGGCCTCTTTGAGTACGTCGTGATAATACCTTTTGGCAAGTGTTTCGTCCACCGGATTCTCTTCCGTGTACTGGGCAAGAAATTCTGTAATTATTGCATCAAAGGAGTCAATTCTCTTATGCTTATCGGCAGTGGAAGACTTTGCAGCATTCAGGCACTTATCATAGGTTTCATCCCGGACCTTCTTGCGCAGCTCCTCATCATTGGTCTCATGACTGTACTCTCTCTTTACGGTCGAACCTACCTCCTCGGCAAATTCCATCTGAGCCTTGCAATGTATCTTAATAGCCTCATGGGCAACCTTCAGTGCTTCAAGCATCTCTTCTTCAGATACCTCCTTCATTTCTCCCTCGACCATCAGTATGTTGTCGTAGGTGGCCCCCACCATAAGGTCGATATCTGCATCCTTCAGCTGGGTAGCCGTAGGATTCACAATAAATTTGTTGTCAATCCTTGCAACCCTGACTTCCGAGATAGGCCCGTTGAAGGGAACATCGCTTACAGCAAGGGCAGCCGAAGCTGCAAGACCTGCAAGGGCGTCGGGTATGATATCCATATCAGCCGAAATAAGGTTGATCGTAATGAATGTCTCTGCATGAAAATCATCCGGGAAAAGGGGCCTCAGGGCACGGTCCACAAGCCGTGAAATAAGAATCTCATAATCGGAGGGACGGGCTTCCCGCTTTAAGAAACCTCCGGGAAACCTGCCTGAAGAAGCATATTTTTCCTTGTACTCAACCGATAACGGCATGAAGTCAGTATCCTCCTTGGCTTCATCGGCAGATACAACCGTTGCAAGCAACATCGTCTTCCCCATTTTCACAAGCACAGCCCCATTGGCCTGCCGTGCCATCCTGCCAGTTTCAAGGGTAATAGTTCTCCCGTCACCGAGATCGATAATCTTCTCTTTTATTTTAAACATTATATATGATTTTTGATCATTGAAATTACAAATTAACTAATATAGTACGAAAAAAGGCAATTTGAAATTGCCTTTTTTCTCTATTTACGTAATTTCAATGCTTTTATGATTTCGCGATACCGCTCGATATCTTTGATCTTAAGGTAGTCCAAAAGCCTTCTTCTTTTACCTACAAGTTTTATAAGCGCCTGCTGGGTACTGAAATCCTTCTTGTTCTTTTTGAGATGCTCTGTAAGATGGTTAATCCTGTAGGAAAACAGTGCGATCTGCCCTTCTGCCGTCCCCGTATCAATTTCAGAAGTCCCAAATGTTTTGAAAAATTCCTGCTTTTTTTCAGTTGTTAGATACATGTCGCTAATTAAAATATTATTTATCCATAAATAAATTGAGTCTCCAATTTTGGAACGCAAAAATAAGGCTTTTTTATGTAAATTATCAAACAATTTGCTTTTTTTTTAAAAAGATCCTGAAATTATTATTTTTCGTCTACCGGTTTAAAAGAGTAACAGTTACATTTTTAATTATGTTTACTCCAGCCTGCCGGTTTATAGCCCGGGGTTTTTTAAAGAACAGTAAGCATCCTCTTCAAATCATCCCTAACTATTTTAAAGACGCCAAAATAATGCCAAACGTTGCGTCATTCAAACAATTAAAAGGCTGATTCGTCAAAGAAATACCCCTGTTCGTCAAAAGGATTTTTCTGTTCCGGCAAAATGTGTATAACTGATCCCGGAGGCTTAAGGCTCCATCATTAATTCATCAGGTTCTTTCAGCTTCCTGCCCCTGCTCACAAGATTACTGCCCAGCCGGCACTCAAGGCACCTCCGCTTCCTGCAGTACTCATTCCTGAGCTCGACAAGGGCCTGCGAAGCGAAAGCCGATTCCGGCGCAATGCCAGCTCCCTTCCATTCTTCTATAATTGAATTCTCCTCCGGAGGCAGCTGCACGAGAAACGAAAGTGCCCTTTCGCAGACAGCCTTACTGCCCCTCAGCCTGCCATAAACAAATATTACGGGGATAACTGCATTTATCAGAAAGATGGAGACCGCCTGGCTCCCCGTGTTCTTAACAGAGAAACCGGCCCTCTTCCCAAAAATAAAATGATCGTTCCAGTACTCCGAAGCATTAACCTCAAAAGCATCCTTCAGCTGTTCCATGTCGGTGGCCTCCATCACCCTTGAAAAAAGGCCTCCCGTTATGCATAGCATGGCGGCGAGCTGAGAAATCCTTATTGTCGGAAAATTGGCAGGCCTGAGCCTCGAGAATTTCCAGAGCCACCCATGAAGGGGCGCAAGGGAATATTTTGAGGAGAGGACCCTGTATTCCTTTATAAGGCTCCTGTAATATTCATCCTGCAGGGCATCCCTGAACAGCCCTTCCTCAAGCATCCCTGCAGTTCCGAAAAGCAGTGACTCTATCTGGAACATGTTGTCAGCATGCTTGCGGATTATCCTGAAAGGCAGTGCGGAGGCCAGCATCTCGAACGGCTCCCGTGTTGACCCGGAATCCAAAATAACGTGCCAGCATCCTGTAAAAAGTCTCCTCCCAGTCGTTTCCTGTGACCGAAAGGATACTGCCGATAAGCTCAGCCTTGCTCTCCATCCTTCCGGCTACAAGGACATCAAGCCAGTGTTGAAGCAGAAAGGGATCAAGATCTCCAAGCTCCTCCTGGCATGCAATAATATAAGGATTGTTTACAAGAGCCAGGTACCTTTCATACAGCCCCGGTGCAAAGGAGATCTCCGCAGTGAGGATCTCCTCACCCCTTGAATTGAACACCTTCCTGTCATTGATTGCTACAACGTGCAGAATGACATTGTCGAACGCAGGGTCATTCTGATGACCATGAAGGTCAAAATGAGACGACCTTGTATGGATCTCAATATTGCCGGCCCAGATCGTGCCATCAACCGATATGCGGGCATTGAAAAAATCTGGACCGGCATCGCGGTTATATTCACCCGGCCGAAGTACGGTAATCAGGTTGCCGGAAGAATCCGACAGCTTCCCTGGATCATACAAACTGTATTTCCACAGATAATGAAGAAATTCCTCTTTCATAACAGCACGAATTTTATGTATGGCAAGCGAGAATATAAATATAGAAAAAAGAGAAGAAGAGTGCAAAGGTTATATGCAAAACCTTTTAGGGAAATGGGGAATGAGGTTGATGAGGTTGAAGAGGTTGAAAGGGTTGAAAGGGTTTACTGACAGAAGGACCGCGGGATCGCGGGACAGCACGGCAATCAGATCAAATTACTTTCGTGAAGATATTTCTCCATTTCAAGCTGGATCTCTTTTGCCTTTTGGCCGGCCACTTTATCAAAATCCTTTGAATTGCCGGCAAAAATAATTGCACGGGAAGAATTGACAAGAAGGCCGCATTTTTTGTTCATCCCGTACCTGGCAACTTCTCCGAGACTGCCTCCCTGGGCTCCGACCCCGGGAACAAGAAGGAAATGGTCAGGCACTATCTCTCGTACCCTGGCAAGCAT
Organism: uncultured Bacteroidales bacterium; assembly: GCA_963756885.1. Lineage (GTDB taxonomy): Bacteria > Bacteroidota > Bacteroidia > Bacteroidales > VadinHA17 > LD21. The sequence goes on along the minus strand of CAVWPG010000010.1, from coordinate 18,303 downwards.
CCCGGCACGGGTAGCACCGATAACATACATTGTATTGTCAATTGTGCCCCAGTTCCTGGAGACACTCAGAACTTTCTCCCAGAGCCTTCCCCCCTCTCCGGTGTGATATTGGAAATCGTCAGCCCCCTTGTTTGATGTAAGTGCAAGGATAACAGCCCATTTTCCGCTTACCGTCAGGAAGGGAGACACTGAATCCTCACCCATGTAGGGAGCCACAGTCACTGCATCGAAAGGGATGCTTTCAAGAAAGGTTTTGGCATACATCTTCGAGGTGTTCCCGATATCTCCCCTCTTGGCATCAGCAATAACAAATATTTCAGGATGATTATCCTTGATGTACCGTACCGTCGCCTCCAGAGCATCCCATCCCCTTGCTCCGTTGCACTCATAGAAGGCCACATTTGGCTTGTATGCCACAGCAAACACGTGAGTGGCATCAATTATGCGCCTGTTGAACTGGAACACAGGATCCTTCCCGCTGCTGAGAAAGGAGGGGATCTTATCTGCCTCGGAATCGAGACCTACACACAGGAAGGATTTTTTGTCCCGGATGCTGTCAAATAAGTCAGAGCTATTCATTGCAAGAGGTTTAGATATTGTTTTCCTTCAGACGTTCAGCATTCTCAGCCATCTGCAGCTTATCAAGAACCTCCTGAATATTTCCGTCGAGAATTGAAGGCAGGTTATATATTGTAAGGTTAATTCTGTGATCAGTCATCCGTCCCTGCGGATAGTTGTAGGTGCGGATCTTGGCCGACCGGTCACCGGTGGAGACCATTGTTTTCCGCCTGTGCGAGACTTCGTCAAGATATTTCTGATATTCAAGATTGTAAAGGCGTGTCCTGAGCTCCTTCAGGGCCTTTTCATAATTCTTGATCTGTGATTTTTCATCCTGGCAGGTAACCACTATATTGGTTGGTATATGGGTCAGCCTGATCGCCGAATAGGTTGTATTGACCGATTGTCCTCCCGGACCTGATGAACAATATGTATCCTTGCGGATGTCTTCATTCCTGAGGTCGATATCAAATTCATCGGCCTCGGGAAGAACGACCACAGTTGCTGCGGAGGTGTGTATCCGGCCCTGGGTTTCTGTCTGGGGCACCCTCTGAACACGATGCACTCCCGATTCATATTTCATTACCCCATAGACACCATCCCCTGTAATACTCATTACAATCTCCTTGTATCCCCCGGCAGTGCCCTCCGAAGCATTATTGACCTCGACTTTCCAGCCTCTCGATTCAAAGTATTTGGAGTACATCCTGAACAGATCTCCTGCAAAAATGCTGGCTTCATCACCTCCCGTTCCTGCCCTTATCTCCATTACTGCATTCTTGTCGTCCTCGGGATCGGCAGGTATTATAAGAAGCTTTATCTCATCCTCCATCTCGGGAAGCCTGTCATTCAGCTCTTCAATTTCAGCCTTGGCCATATCGCGCATCTCCTCATCCTTCTCGTTTGCAAGAAGCTCCCTTGCACTGGCCATATTGCTTATTGCAAGCTTGTATCTTTCATATGATTCGATTATTGGCAGAAGATCCTTATATTCCTTGGTCAGTTTTACATACTTCTTTAAATCCGTGAGAATATCAGGCTGGGTCAGAAGTTCACTTACCTCGACAAACCGTGTTTTCACACCCTCCAGCCTCTCAAGAATCATATTGTTTGCCATTATATTTTCAATTTTCAGCCTGCAAAGATAATAAGAAATGGACAAAAACTAAATATGCAGCTTTGCCTGATTCTGAAGATGGGGACCTGATATGGATCCCGGGTACCTTTAATATTCGTATTTGCCTGATCCGGAGATAATAGTCAGCTCCCTTTTACCGGATGGTTCACAGTGACCTATAATCTGAGCTTCCAGGTCATATTCCCCTGCGATCCTTATAATTTCAGCAGCGTTTTCAATACCTGTATAGATCTCAAACCTATGGCCCATATTGAAGACCTTGTACATCTCTCCAAATGAAGCACCGGACTGCTCATGTATGATCCGGAACAGGGGAGGCAGCGGGAACAGGTTGTCTTTAACAACATGCAGATTATCTATAAAATGGAGAATTTTTGTCTGTCCCCCTCCAGAGCAGTGAACCATTCCGTGTATTCCGGGACGCATTTCTTCAAGGATCCGCTTTATGATGGGAGCATAGGTCCTTGTAGGAGAAAGGACCATCTTTCCTGCATCGGTGTTTAACCCTTCAATGGGATCGGTAAGCTTCATCCTGCCTGAATATATAAGATCGTATGAGAGGGTCGGATCGAGGCTTTCAGGATACCTGGTTGCCAGGTAGGGAGCAAAGACGTCGTGCCTGGCCGAGGTGAGTCCATTGCTGCCCATGCCGCTGTTGTATTCCCGTTCATATGACGTTTTTCCGAACGACGCCAGTCCAACAATAACATCTGTCTCCCTTATATTCTGGTTTGAAATCACTTCCGATCTCTTCATCCTTGTGATTACCGTTGAATCGACAGCAACAGTTCTGACAAGGTCTCCCAGGTCAGCCGTTTCCCCTCCTGTCGACCAGATGCCGATGCCAAGGTTCCTTAGCTCTTCAAGCACCTCTTCAGTGCCATTGATAATGGCTGAAATTACCTCACCCGGGATATGATTCCTATTCCTTCCTATTGTGGAAGAGAGGAGGATATTGTCATATGCGCCTACACAAAGGAGGTCGTCGAGATTCATAACGATAGCGTCCTGTGCTATCCCCTTCCATACCGAAAGATCGCCTGTCTCCTTCCAGTAGACATAGGCAAGGGACGATTTGGTTCCTGCCCCGTCGGCATGCATTATATTGCAGTATGCATTGTCACCGCCAAGCAGATCGGGCACTATCTTGCAGAAGGCCTTCGGGTAAAGGCCCTTGTCCAGGTTCTTTATTGCAGCGTGCACATCTTCCTTCCCGGAAGATACACCTCTCTTACTGTATTTTGATTCTGCGGGCATACCTGAGTTTAAAGATAAAAGGGAAATGGGGATAAGGACATATTGGATTTAATGATTACCCTGTTCCCCTGATTTTGAGACCCATTCAATCGATTGCTTCAAAAGCTTCCGGAATGAAGGATTCTCAAATGTAGGCACATCATGTCCACTCTGAAGGGTTACCACCCTGGCCTTTCCATATTTTTTGGTCCAGCCGATTACCGGATTGCTGCTCTTCTCATCGGTCAGGAGCAGCGGTTTGACCCCAGGTTCAACATAATAGCCCTTGTAGGTTTCATCGAAGATATCGAAATCCGTAAGACCGGCTGTCACAGGATGCTTGCTGTCGGCAATTTTAACCCTGAAATGAAGGTCATGAATATATGAGCAAGCCGGATATTCCTTCCCGTTGACAACTGTTGGCTCATGGAAATATTTTCCACCTATTATATTAAAATATTCAGGCCATTTATCGTAGGCACAAATACTGTGATGAAGGACAACCAGCGGTTTCCCTCTTCGTATGCAATCAGCAAAGACCTTTTCCTGTTCGGCCGTTATCTCCTGCCACATGTGGTAAAAGACAAGAACATCATACTTATCCCTGTTCTCAGGGAGGAACATATCATATGCTGCCGGAAATTCGACAACCTGGAATGTGATATTGCTGCCGAGCGATGAAAACATCTGGTTGAACTGGTCCTTCGGATAATCGTGGCCCCCGGTCACAACAAGTACACGTATCTTTCCGGCTGCCGGATCGACGGCATTAACCCTCAATACCGACAATGCGATCAAAAAGAGGGATAGCTTCAGTATCTTCATTGAACATCTTAGTTTTTAGGTGCCTCATAATCGGTTCTGAGTACCCTGAATTCAGTCCGCCTGTTTATCTGGTGCGCAATTTCTCTCTGCTCATCATTGGCCAGACTGTTAATATACTCTTCGGTCAGCTGTGTGCCTTCCTTCAGGAAAGGATTAAGCTTTGCTATAGCGGCATCAACAAATTTCGGGGTCGATTCGCCATAGCCCTTTGCCAGAAGCCTCTCCGGCGCAATCCCTTTATCGATAAGATACTGAACTACGACCTGGGCCCTTTTCTGTGAAAGCTGGTAGTTGTATTCTTCAGTATCCCTGGAGTCGGTATGCGACATAAGCTCTATCGTTATATTCGGGTTATCCTGAAGGGTCTCCACCAGTTTATCGAGAGAGACCATTGATTCGGGCCTTAGATCCCATTTACCGAAGTCGTATAGGATATTCGGAAGCTCTATTGGCTTGTCGATGGCTGTCATCAGGATGGTAACCATATAGTCACGGCTCTTTTCCTGACCCTTTGTTGTCTCTTTTTCCTTACCGTTAAGGTATCCTTTTTTCGATGCCAGGAAAATATAGTCCACCTCGGGCTTCAGCTCGAATTTGAAGTCCCCCGAGCTGCCTGTTTCGGCCTGAAGATTCGAGCCGTCGCTGGCTATAAGCTGAACGAGTGAACCGGGCATGATCTCCCCTGTCTTTTCATCCTTTACAAGTCCTGTAACATTGAATTTCAAAGGAGGCAGCTCGAATGAGAAGAGGTCGTCGTTACCCTTTCCCTTCCTTGTGGAGCTGAACATCCCCTTGTCTTCCTTGCCTTCAAAGGCAATGCCGAAGTCATCAGCAAAGCTGTTTATGGGCGGCTTCATGTTCCTGACAACCCAGCTGCCGTCGGGCTGTGGCTGTGCGCTGAAGATATCGAGCCCCCCCATGCCGATCAGTCCATCCGATGAAAAATAGAGCGTCCCGTCTTCCCTGCAATAGGGAAAAACCTCATCGCCTGAAGTATTAATCTCGGGTCCCAGGTTTACAGGCTTCGACCAGGTATCTCCCTGGCGGGCACGCGTCGATCTCCAGATATCCTTTTTCCCATAGCCTCCCGGTATGTCGGAGACAAAGTAAAGTGTCAGTCCGTCGTGTGACAATGCAGGATGCGCTGCAACCACCGAGTCAGGAAGGATCTGGATATTTTTGGGCTCGCTCCATTTATCGCCTGATTTCACCGAATACATTATCTCGCATCCTTTCTTTTCGCGTTTTCCTGCTTCGCACCTTGTAAAATAAAGTTCTCTGTAATCGGCTGAAAATGAAGGCGTTCCTTCTTCATTATCAGTGTTTATACCATCGACCGGAACCGGTGTGCTCCATTTTGATTTCTTGTCCACCCGGCTCTCAAAGATATCGGTGAAACCCTGGCCTGTTGCCCCGTGCGTCTTGTTTCCGGCGGCATCGTCGCGTGCGGATGTGAAATAAATTACCCCATAATCGTCGCGCGCATAGGCAGGGCTGAAGTCTGATTCCCTCGAGTTCAGCTCCCTCAGTTCATCAACCTTATAGGCTTCCGGATTTCTGAGCCACTCCATGGCAAGCTCGCATGAACGTATTTCCTGATCTGCCTTAGGATCTCCCGGAGCAACCTGCTTATATTTCTTGAACTCATCGATCGCCGGCTGGAATTTCCCGTTCTTCTTCATCGATTCGCCCAGATAATACTGGGCCTCCGGCCTGGAAACTGAGGATTTGACGGCAAGCTTATACCAGGTTTCTGCATCCTTAGGATCGTTCGTTAGCCTGTAGCATTCTGCCACCATATATACAAGTTCGGTACGGGCATTCTTGTCCGACTTATTTGCCTTGGAATATGCATCCTTGAAAAGATCGATTGCATCAAAATATTCCCCTGCATTGAAGGCAGCATAAGCTCTTTCGCTCTTTCGCTTCTGAGCCATCAGGTCAGGGAGAACTGTAACGGAAATCAATAAGATTAACAGGATCAAGCGTTTCATAACCACACCTTCAATTTGTCCATAAAAATAATCAATTAAACGAATCTGATAGTAATAATTAACGCTGTCCCTGATAATTTATTATAAATAAAAGGGACCCCCGGAGCGGGGTCCCTTTCTTTCAAAGTCCGAAAATAAACCAACTTATCTTGTGAACAACAATTCCCTGTATTTCGGCAATGGCCAGATCTCGTTGTCAACCACAAGCTCCAGCTTGTCGATATGGTACCTTACATCGTCGAGATAGGGCTTAACCTTACTTTCATAGGCGATGGCCTTCTTATATGAATCTTCGATTACATTTGCCTTCTTGCGTTCCTCAATCATCTCATTCACAAGCCGTTTGATACTCGAGATATGATCTGAAATAGAAACTATCACCTCTTTCCGGGCTCCCGCAAGCTTTTCAAATTCAGCTTCACTGAAAATATCCCTCAAACCCCTTACATTCTCAGTCAGTGTTGTCATATACTTGATAGCCGTAGGCACAATATGATTTATAGCCAGATCTCCCAGCACCCTGGCTTCAATCTGCACTTTCTTTGTAAATTTCTCATATTCAACCTCGACCCTGCTTTCAAGCTCCTTCGCTGTGAAAACTCCCGTTCCAAGAAGCATTGCCCGTGAAGACTCAGTAAGGTAGAGTGAAATTGATTCAGGTACGCTCGAGAGATTGCAGAGGCCTCTCTTCACTGCTTCCTTATGCCATTCCTTGCTGTAGTTGTCGCCTTCGAACAACACTCTTTCGGACTCAAGGATATATTTTTTCAAAACCTGGAAGATCGCCTCATCCTTGTTTCTTCCTTTCTTGATAATGGCATCCACATCCTTTTTGAACTGGGTGAGCTGGTTGGCGACTGCCGCATTCAGCACGATCATCGCTGTGCTGCAGTTTGCAGATGATCCTACCGCCCTGAACTCGAACCTGTTGCCGGTAAAGGCGAAAGGAGAGGTACGGTTCCTGTCAGTATTGTCGAGCAATATTTCGGGAATCTTCCCTATGCCCAGCTTGAGTTCGGTCTTCTGTGCCGGAGTCATCTTCTTGTCAGTCACTTTCCTCGCAAGATTCTCGAGCATCTCTGTAAGGTATGATCCAACGAAAACCGAGATTATAGCCGGTGGAGCTTCGTGCCCGCCCAGTCTGAATGAATTTGTCTCATTCATTACTGATGCCCTGAGCACATCGTTATTGACATTTACAGCCTTTATTACATTGATAAGGAAGGTCAGGAACTGGAGGTTTGTCTTCGGGTTTTTCCCGGGGGAAAGCAGGTTAACACCCGTATCCGTCGCCATCGACCAGTTATTATGCTTTCCTGAGCCATTGATCCCCGCAAAAGGCTTCTCATGGAAAAGTACCCTGAACTTATGCTTTCTGCCCACACGCCTCATAATATCCATCAGGATCTGATTGTGATCAACGGCAAGGTTCACCTCCTCGTATATGGGTGCACACTCGAACTGGTTCGGAGCAACCTCGTTATGACGCGTCTTCACCGGAATGCCAAGCTTATAGGCTTCACACTCAAAATCTTCCATGAAAGCCATAACTCTCTCCGGGATAGATCCGAAATAATGATCGGAAAGCTGCTGATCCTTCGATGATGCATGGCCCATAAGAGTTCGCTCGGCCAGCACGATATCCGGTCTGGCATAATATAGTGCATCGTCAATAAGAAAATATTCCTGCTCACATCCAAGTGTTGCAATAACCTTTGTAACATCCCTGTCAAAATACTGGCATACATCGACTGCCGCCTTGTCGAGAGCTGAAAGAGCCTTTAATAACGGAGCCTTGTAATCGAGGGCCTCACCTGTATATGATACGAATATTGTAGGAATACAAAGGGTTGTGCCTACAATAAATACGGGTGATGAAACATCCCATGCCGTATAGCCCCTGGCTTCGAATGTATTGCGGATTCCTCCGCTCGGGAAGCTTGATGCATCGGGCTCGGACTGTACGAGAACCTCTCCTGAAAATTTCTCAACTACCTTGCTCCCGTCGCCATAGTCAATGAAGCCGTCATGCTTTTCAGCAGTTCCGTCCGTAAGAGGATGAAACCAGTGCGTGTAATGAGTGGTTCCCTTGCCAATGGCCCAGGCCTTCAGCCCGGTTGCCACCATATCAGCTTCCTGGCGGGTAAGAGACTTCCCTTCATTAATAGCTTTCTTTACTGCCTTATACGCCTCTCTCGAGAGGTATTGTTCCATTTTTGGAAGATCAAAAACATTTTCTCCGTAATAATCGGATACAACTTTTGATGGTTTGGTAAATTCAACAGGCTCCCTGTTGAATACTTCCCTTAATGCACTAAATCTGAGTTCTGCCATAACGATATTTTAAAAAAAATTATTTTATACGGAACAAAAATACATGTTTTTTTAAATATACCCCCTATTTAATGCACTATTATTTAATATAAATGTACTTTTTTTCGACCAACCCCCCTTATTTTATGACTTTTTTGTTGAAAAATAAAAAAAGAGCCCGATAATCAGGGCTCTTTTTTACCAGAATCGGCAAGGAGGCGATTAGTTATCGTAATAGGGGGCAAATTCAAAAGGATGAGGACGCAGTGACAATTCGAGTATTTCATTGTTCACCTTGTAATCTATTTATGTATCGATAAGGTCCTTTGTAAAGACATCCCCCCTTGTCAGAAAAGCATTATCCTTCTGCAGCGAAAGCAGGGCCCAGGAAAGCGAGCCGGGAACATTTTTTATTTTGGCTTTCTCCTTTGCCGGGAGTTCATAAATGTTCTCGTCAAGGGCTTTCCCCGGGTCAATCTTATTATCAATGCCACCGATAGCAGCCATCAGGATAGCAGTGAAAGTAAGGAAACCGTTGCAGGTTGGATCGGGACAGCGGAATTCAAATCGCTTTGATTTAGGGTTATTCGAATACATGGGTATACTTACCGCAGCAGACCTGTTGCGGGCAGAATAGGCAAGATTGACCGGAGCTTCAAAGCCTGGCACCAGGCGACGGTATGAATTTGTGGTCGGCGCTGCAAAGGCAAGCAAAGCGGCCGCATGCTTCAGCACGCCCCCGATTGCCCATAGCCCTTCCTGTGACATGCCCGCATATTTATTACCGGCAAACAGGTTTTTTCCCGATTTCCATATCGAAAAGTGAATATGCATGCCGCTTCCGTTATCCTGAAAAATAGGCTTTGGCATGAATGTCACTGTCTTGCCGTGCTTCAGGGCAATGTTCTTTATAATGTATTTGTACCACATAAGCTGATCGCTCATCTTTACAATATCGGCAAACTGCATATCGATTTCGCTCCGGCCACCGGTCGCAACCTCATGATGATGCGCCTCCACCCTGATCCCGATCTTCCTCATTTCCATAAGCATCTCTGCACGAAGTTCGCTGTAGGTATCGGTGGGACTGACAGGAAAATAACCACCCTTGTAACTGGGCTTGTAGCCCAGGCTGGGCTCCCCGATGCGATTTGAATTCCATGCACCCTCATCGGAATCGATCTGGCAATCAGGAGGGGGGGGTTCCAAAAATCTAACCTCCCCGATTTTTAAAAAATGACTTCCTGAAATCCACGGCAACAATCTTGTATTCCGGGGTAAGCGTATATTCATCCCCAACATTGCCCGTCAGCGAATTAATTGCAGTGACAGGAAAGTGAAAAGTGGTATATAAGACCCCCGGCTTTACACTGTCATTGATCTGTGCAAGCATATTTGTCTGTCCCCTTTCGGAGAGCACAGTAACCTCATCCCCCTCCTGAACCCCCTTTGCTGCTGCATCATCGGGATGAATAAAAAGCACGTCCCTGTCAACAAGCTCTCTGTTTGGGGTCCGCCGGGTCATAGTTCCGCTGTTGTAATGAATGAGCCCTCTGCCTGTTGTGAGGATATAAGGGTATTTCGCTGAATTCAGGATTGTCTCTTGTGATTCCTCATAAGCCCAGGAATGAAATTTTCCTCTTCCCCTCTTAAAACTCAATGTATGCAGAACAGGGGTACCTGACCCGTCATCTCCGACAGGCCACTGCTTGCCATCGTCTCCCAGTGATTCCCATCGCACTCCTTTGAAAAAGGGAACTATCCCTGATATCTCGCTAAGAATATTTTCAGCCGAATATTCAGCCTGAGGATAACCCATTGCATTCATCATCTCCACAACAATCCTGCCATCGGGCCTTGAGCCGCCAAGCGGATCAACCACGCGCTGTACCCTCTGTATCCTGCGCTCACCGTTTGTAAAGGTCCCCTCTTTTTCGAAAAATGAGGAGGCTGGCAGAACTACATCTGCAATCCTTGCAGTATCGGTCATGAACAACTCCTGTACAACAAGAAATTCAAGGCTCTCAAGGGCACTCTTTACATGACAGGTGTTCGGATCGGTCTGTAGAAGATCCTCCCCCATTATCCACATTGCCCTGAGCTTGCCCTCCCTGGCTGCGCCGAACATCTCAGGGATCCTGTAACCTGCCCGGGAAGGGTGCTCCTTTCCGTAGAAATTCCTGAAAAGCAATCCGTTCACGGGATCGGTTACATCGAGATATCCGGCTCCCTGATGAGGCTGAACCCCCATATCTGCGGCTCCCTGCACATTGTTCTGTCCCCTGAGGGGATTCATTCCCGTGCCCTCCTTTCCCAGATTTCCCGTCATAAGGGCAATATCGGCAATCAGGGTTATAGCCTTCGTACCCTGCCAGTGCTCCGTTACACCAAGACCGTGAAATTCCATCGCGGATGACGCCGATGCATAAGCTATGGCTGCCTCCCTGACCAGTCCATTTCTGACCTCACAGATCTTTTCCAGCGCCTCCATATCCAAGCCCCTCAGATAGCCTTGAAACAGCTCCCACCCCTCAGTCCTTGAATCAATGAACATTTTATCAGTCAGACCTTCGTTCAAAATATGCCAGGCAAACATATTCAATACTGCCACGTTGGTACCCGGCCTGTTCTGAATATGATAGGTGGCATATTTTGCCAGGCTCGTTTTCAGGGGATCAATCACGATAAGCGGCGTTCCCCGCTGGGCCATCGATCTTATTTTTGATCCGGTTACAGGATGTGCTGATGTAGTATTCGATCCTATAACCAGTATGCACCCGGTCTTATAAAGTTCATTTACTGAATTTGTGGCAGCTCCGGTACCAAAGGCCCACTGCATTCCCATTGCCGTGGGGGCATGACAGACCCTTGCACAGCCGTCAATATTATTGGTGCCTATCACTATCCTGAAGAACTTCTGCATGAGGTAGTTCTCTTCATTCGTGCATCTGGCTGAAGAGATTCCGGCAAGGCTGTCGGGACCATATTTATCCTTAATCTCCCTGAATCCGGACGCTGTAAAGGAGTAGGCTTCCTCCCATGTAACTTCCTCAAATACGCCGTTTCTTTTTATCAGGGGAGACTTAAGCCTGTCGGGATGATTATAGAAGCCGAAGGCGAATCTTCCCTTAACGCATAAATGGCCATTGTTAACCGCAGCCCTTACAGGAGCCCCGATTCCCCTTATCGATCCATCCTTAACCCTGACCTCGAGGCTGCATCCCACCCCGCAATAGGTGCAAACTGTCCTGACCGTCCTGTCGGCCTGTACCGATTTGGTACCGTAACGATCGGTAATTGCATTTGTCGGGCATACCTGAACACAGGCTCCGCATGAGACACATCCGGACTCAAGGAAAGATTCATTGCCGCCCTTGATTATCCGGCTGTCGTATCCCCGCCCCATGACTGAAAGAATATGTTCTGACTGAAGCTCATCGCATGCCCTTACACACTTGTTGCACTTAATGCACTCCGACATGTCGGACCTGATATAGGGATGGGAATTGTCAGTATCTGATTGTGTGTCAATTGCTGTAACAGGGTATCTTACAGAGGGTATTCCTGACGAGAGCAGGACTCTCTGGAATTCCGACGGGAGCTCTCCCTTTCGAGGCAGGATCCGATCCCGGGGGTACTCTGACAGAACCAGTTCAAGGATATTCTTCCTGAGCCTTGCTATCCTCTCTGTTGCCGTAAAAATACTCATCCCTTCCGCTACCGGCGTATGGCATGAAGCCACGATCTTTGAAGCTCCTCCGGCCTGCATTATCACTTCAACGGAGCAGATCCTGCATGAACCGTAATTTTCAAGGTTATCTGCCTGGCATAGCGTAGGGATGGAATCATAGCCCCTGTTCCTCCTTACAAAGCCCAATATGGTTTCCCCTGGATGAAAGTCAAACTGTATATTGTCTATGGAAGCTCTCATTGGCATCATCATTTTTTCACCACCCGGTTTGAAAATATTCAGCCAGCTCATTCCGGAAGTAATGCAGTGCATTGCGGACAGGAAGCGGGATCCCTCCACCGAGAGCGCACAACGATCCAAGTTCCAGGGTTTCGAGCAGGTCGTCAAAGAGCTTCCTGTCTATCTTTCTCCCTGCATCAGCCGCACCCTTAACGAGTTCATACCCCCGGCGCGCCCCTATCCTGCAGGGGAAACATTTGCCGCACGACTCCGCTGATGCAAATTCAAAAAGGTGGAGAAGAAACCTTATCATCGGAAAACCATCCGGAATTGAGACGACACCGGCATGTCCGAGAAGGAAGCCTGAATCTGAAAAGGATTCGAAGTCAAGACTTAGCTCCATGGCCCTGTTATACGGAACAATTCCTCCCAGCGGGCCTCCTACCTGAAATGCTTTTACAGGGTATTTCATTCCGCCTCCCATAAACTCAAGCACCTCACTGAAGGGGGAGCCCATAACAACTTCATAAATGCCCGGCCTGTTAAATGCCCCGTCGAGCGATACAAGCTTTGTACCTGTGGATCGGGCCGTACCGAGGCTGGCAAAGGAGGCGCCACCCTCTCTGAGTATGTACCAGAGATTCGCAAAAGTCTCTACATTGCCGATAACCGTCGGTTTTCCAAACAGTCCGTAACTCACTGGGTAGGGAGGTCTTGTCCGCACTTCCGGACGCAATCCCTCAATTGAATTTATGAGTGAAGTTTCTTCACCGCAGATGTAGGCTCCGGCACCCACAACGACATGAAAATTAAATATGAACCTGCTGCCCCGGGAATCTGCTGTTGACTGTTTGAGACCTTCGTATTCATAAATGGCCTCATTAACAGATTTCACAGCCTCCGGGTATTCTCCCCTGATATAGATCACCCCGGTATCAGCACCTGTAATAAGTCCGGAAGCAAGCATCCCGAAGAGGACGGAATGAGCTCTTTTTTCCAGGAGCCATTTGTCGGAGAAGGCACCGGGATCCCCTTCATCTGCGTTGCAGATTATATATTTCTGCTCCGAGACTTCATTAGCAGCAGCTTTCAGTTTCAGGTGAAGCGGATATCCGGCGCCACCCCTGCCCCTGAGCCCTGAAAGGGCTGTCTCATGAAGGGCCCGTTGAACATCCAAAGCAAAATCCTTCAATACTGAATAATACTTATCAAGGTCTGAGATTGGGCCGATAAGACGGGGCATCTCAGCATTGGTACCCACATGGAATGCCTCTTTATCAGCGTAGCTGTGGCTTATTGTCGTGCCCGGCTTGCCTGAATCAGAAAATGAGCTGACTGTACCCCCCGTCATGAAGGCATCACCTGAATGACAATGGCCAAGGCATCTTACCGAGCCAATCTCATTTTCGCCGAAAGTCAGCCGGAGAGCCCTCCCCAGCTTCTCACTGACAGGCGAGGTCATGCAAGCTGTTCCATTGCACCTCAGGACCCTCTTCCCGGCATTGTCGCTCCCGGTAAAATCATAGAATGAACCTGCCGACAATATACTTGATTTTCCCACCAGGTACTTGTCCGATAATTGCGATAATACAGTGTCGTCTCCGGCTGTGAGATTTGGCCAGGATTTTGTGATATCACGGAAAAGGCTATCTTTCAACCCCTTTCTTGAAGAAAGGCCCCTTAAGTTTTTCGACATCGGGTGTTCAGTTTAATCCATGGGAGATCTTGAATTCAGATTTTAATTTTCACAAGTTATCAGAATAAAAATGAACATGTTAAGAAGATGAGAATTATCATATTCCAACCGGTTAAATTCAAAGCACCTGGTACTGGCATCCCGAAAAGTGCCACATCATACCCATAATTTTGAATAAATTACTGGAGGACCGTCAATTACATTAAGACCAACAATTTATTTCAAGATCAGAGTTTTAATGAAAATTTGTTATATTTGTCGCCTGTATTTAAAAAGGTATTAGACTATTAATTATTAAAGAACATATTGCATGTCAACACTTCAATTTTTACGTGAGAAGGCCGGAGTTTTAGTAGCAGGGGTTATTGGTCTTTCTCTTTTCCTTTTTGTGGTAAGTGATTTCTTTGGAAAAGGAAGAGGCCAGAGACTGAAACAGAAGAAATATTATGAAATCGGCCAGATCGGTGGCGAGTATATCTCCTACCAGGACTTTGAAGTGAGGCTGCAGAATCTGATGGAGATTTACAAGCTATCGGGCAGAACGCAAATTGATGAGTCGACTACTGAATCTCTCCGTGAGCAGATATGGCAGCAGATGATAAGGGAAAAGATCCTCGATCCACAGTATAAGAAACTTGGAATAGGAGTAAGCACCGAAGAGGTGGATGAACTGGTTCTGGGTAATAACCCTCATCAGATTGTACAGCAATTATTCACCGACCAGCAGACAGGAAAATTCAATAAATCGTTTCTTGTGAACTTTCTCAAACAGACTGAAGTTGATGAGACTGCAAAAAAATACTGGCTCTTCTTCGAGAATGAAATCGTAAATGACCGGACAAACACGAAATACAACGACCTTGTATCGAGGGGACTTTATGTTACCTCAAAGCAGGCTGAATTTGAAAAAAATGTGAACAGCCCGACTGTTGATTTCAGTTACACCTTCAAGAATTATGCTGCAATATCGGATTCCTCTGTAACCGTATCGGAAAGTGATATTCAGGCCTATTATTCAAAGCACAAGGAGAGCTATAAGAGGACGGCTTCGAGGGACGTTGAATATGTAACATTTGATGTGGTCCCATCGGAAGAGGATATCAGCCAGACAGAGGCCTGGATGCTCAAGACCAAGGAGGATTTTGCCAATGCCACTGATCCGGTTCAGTTCATAAACAGCGCTGCTGATTCCCGCTATGTTGGACTTTTCCTCCCCCTGGCCAATGTTCCCGACACCCTGAAGGATTTTGTGAAGAAAGAGGATCTTCATGCCATTTTCGGGCCATACGTTGAGGGTGGATCGTATAAAATCGCAAAGCTTCTCGAAGTGGCAGACAGGCCTGACTCGGTACATGTGCGTCACATCCTCCTTTCCCCCAGCAGCACCAGAACGCTTGATCAGTGCCGTCACGAGGCTGACAGCCTTGTGAAGCTTTTAAAGTCAGGGACATCATTTGAAGCCCTGGCCCAGGCAAATTCGGACGACAAGGGATCGGCCCAGATCGGAGGGGACCTCGGCTGGTTCACCGAGGGAAGAATGGTTCTTCCTTTCAATGATGCATGCTTCTCGGGGAAAAAAGGTGACATCAAAATTGCCGAAACCTCATTCGGGGTACATATAATTGATATCCTCGGACAATCCAAAACTTCAAGGAAATATAATATAGGAATAATTGACAGGAAGATCCTTGCCGGGGCTCAGACAATCCAGAAAGTTTATAGTGAAGCGAGCCAGTTTGCAGGGACCAACAATACTTATGAGAAATTTACAAAGTCTATATCCGAAAAGGGTCTTAACAAAAGGGTCGCAAACGATATTGCACCGCAGCAGAAAACACTGCCCGGGCTCACAAATCCCAGATCGCTCATCATTGCCCTTTTCCAGGCTGATCAGGGAAAAATCGTGCTGGACAACAACCAGCAGGCAGTTTTCGAGATAGGAGACAAGTATGTTGTTGCCTACTGCACAAAAAAGGTTGAGGATGGGGTAGCACCCCTCAAGGATGTTGTTAATGATGTCAGGTTCATCCTGATAAAGGACAAAAAGGCTGATGTTATCTCTTCTGAGTTTTTGAAGAACGAGGGTGACGGCAAATCGATAGATGCAATTGCCAGGACAATGGGACTTAGTGTACAGGAGGCTACCCAGATCAATTTCAGGTCGTATACTGTTCCGGGAGCAGGCACCGAGCCTACCCTCATAGCAGCTGCTACAGTTGCAAAGCAGGGAGAGATAACAGGTCCGGTAAAAGGATCCAATGGAGTTTATCTGCTTGTTGCAAATAATATAACCATGGCCCCTGGAGAAGATCTCAAGGCAATGCAGACCAGGCTTACATCCACAATCGAGATGAGAGGCAGCTATGAAGCATATGAAGCACTCAGGAAGGCGGCAAATATTAAGGATAAGAGATATAAGTTCTATTAGGATATCTTAAAGCAGAACGAACAAGGAGGGTGTCTCAAAAGGACACCTTCTTTTTTTATTTTCATTTCTTTTGCTCCTCCAAAAGAAATGAAACAAAGAAAAGGAGTCCGGAAAAGACAACCTCCCCCTTTTTGTCCGCCCGCTACACAAGGCCATAATGGCGCCACCAAAAAGGGCGAGGTTCGCACCTTTTCCGGTTTGCCCTCGCACCTCCTAAAGAATTAAATTGTTGATAATTAGTGAAAAAAGGGGGGATGCCTCCCCCCTCCAGGAACCTCAGGTTATGTAACTTGAGGTATGCAAAAAACAGATAGATCAAAAGTAGTCTTTAAAGACTATAGTCCCAACCAAATTTTACTTCTTCCACCTTCTCTGGAAGAGATGATAGATCCAAACCATCCGGTTAGAATTGTAAATCAAGTAATTGATAATCTTGATTTAGATTTATTAATAAAAAAATATAAAGGAGGAGGATGTTCGAGTTATCATCCTCGTTTACTGCTTAAATTATTGGTATACGGCTATCTTTCTAATCAATACTCCAGCCGGAAAATAGAACAGGCGACCAGGCAGAATATACATTTTATGTGGCTTAGTGCGATGAGCTATCCCGATCACAACACTATAAATCGCTTCCGCAGTGACAGGCTTAAAGGGGTATTGAAAGAAGTCTTCAGTCAGGTTGTTTTGTTGCTGGTTGAAAAAGAAATTATAACATTGAAGGAAGCATATCTTGATGGGACCAAGATAGAGGCCAATGCCAATCGCTATACTTTTGTTTGGGGTCGCAGTATAAGTAAAAGCAAGGAAAGAATAAAGAATCAGCTGGATGAATTATGGAAATATGCAGAATCTGTAGCAAGGGAAGAGCTTGAGAACAATGAACCTGATAGTTTTGAAAAGATCGACCAGGAATCAGTTCGAAGAACAATAGAAAGCATAGATAAAGCTCTGAAGGGAAAGCAGATAGATAAGGAAGTAAAACAGAAACTTAACTATGCCCGCAAGAACTGGCCTGAAAATCTAAAGAAGTATGAACAGCAGGAAAAAGCATTGGGTAAACGTAACAGTTATTCCAAAACTGATCCTGATGCTACCTTCATGAGGATGAAAGAAGATCATATGCTCAATGGCCAGTTAAAGCCTGGGTATAACTGGCAGATAAGTACTGAGAATCAATGTATTTTAGGATACACTATCCATCAAACTGCTAATGACATTAACACGCTTCAAGCCCACATGGAATCTTTAAAAGAAAGTTTGGGCAAGATACCTGATACTCTTGTAGCTGATGCTGGATACGGCTCAGAAGAAAACTATGAGTATCTGGAAAATAATGATGTAGAGGCTTTTGTAAAATACCAGTACTTCCATAAAGAACAGTGTAAAAAGTGGAGAGAAGATCCTTACAGAACTGAGAATTTACCTTATGATGAGAAGAATGACAGTTATATCTGCCCAATGGGCCAAGAAATGAACTTTATTAAAGAAAAAATAAGAATCACAGACAATGGGTTTAAGCAGATAAAACGATTGTATCAGGCACAAGACTGCAAGGGTTGCCCAGTAAGAGAATCATGTAATAAGAGTAAAGGGAACAGAATAATAGAAATAAATCCAAAAGTTAAATCACTATAAATCAATTATAAGGGAAAGATTAACCAGCGAAAGAGGTAGAAAGTACGAAGTCAACGACCAGTAGATGTTGAAGCTGTCTTTGGAATTATAAAAGGAAATAGAAATTATAGGAAATTTTTGCTCAGAGGTATTGAAAAAGTAGAAATCGAAGTTGGATTATTGGCATTATCACACAACTTAAGCAAAATAGCTGCAAGGAATTAGAGTAAAAACCTCGTTTTATCTAAAATCCTATCAAATCTCATCAAATTATCAGTTTTAAAAATAATCCGAGAAAACTCTAATAAAAAAGGCCATCTCAATTATATTATGAGACGGCCTCCTTTATTTAAAGTCGGCGACGATCCCGCAATGCGGGATTTCGCTGCGATCAACATCCTTTCTCCCACTGTTATATATATAATAAAAAGAGGGTGTCCTTGTGAGACACCCTCTTTATTAAAGTCGGCGACGACCTACTCTCCCACTTTCGCAGTACCATCGGCGCTGGCAGGCTTAACTTCTCTGTTCGGAATGGAAGAGGTGGACCTGCCGCTATAGTCACCTGAAGGCTGTTAATGCCTTATG
>CAVWPG010000009.1:0-69669 GCA_963756885.1 uncultured Bacteroidales bacterium | reverse complement strand
GTGTCGGCTGGGGGCAGACCGGAAATGCAGGTAATCCCACAAATTTGTCAGTCGATCAGTTATCATCCAATCGTATCGCCTATTATCATTATAATCCGGCAGATAATACCTTCACAATTGCCCCTGGCTTTACTCAGGTAACTGAAATCGATACTGACCTGAAATGGGAAACCAACGAGCAGCTGAATATCGGTACAGATATGGCATTCCTGAACAATTCCCTTACCCTGACTATCGATTATTTCCGCAGGGATGCCAAGGATCTCCTTTTGTATAAGGGCCTTCGTCCTTCCACAGGTTTTTCCCAGATCTATACCAATGCCGGTCATATACGAAATTCCGGTCTGGAGATGCAAGTTGGTTACAAGAAGAGCTGGGGTGACTGGAACCTTAACCTGAATGCCAACGCCACCACCGTCAGGAATGTGACTGTAGATGTCGGGACTGACATTTATTCAAACTACGGGGTAAATGGAATTGATGACATAGATGTAGGAGCTTGGTGGGGCAGTTACTCCATAACAAGAAACGGATACCCGGTAGGTTCCTTTTTTGGGTGGCGTACTGATGGAATTTTCCAAACCCAGTCTGAAATTGATGCGCTGAATGCATCTGCTACTGAAGCAGGAGCCAGCAAAGGTGCATACCAGTCGATAGGGACCAAACCCGGCGACCGCAAGTACAAAGACCTTGACGGAAACGGATGGATAGATGATTTAGACCGTGAGATCATCGGTAACGGCTACCCCGATCTCACCTATGGTTTAAATTTCAATCTCAGCTATAAGAATTTTGATTTTAACATGTATCTGTATGGAGTAGCCGGACAGGATATCCTGTCATACTCATATCACAATTTGCTTACCTCCGGCAGTAACATGCTTACTGAATATGCTTTGAATGGTTGGGATGGTGAGGGATCGACCAGTGTATATCCCCGCTTTACCCGGGCAGATCCTAACCACAATGGACAGATATCCGATGCATTCATCCTCAAAGGTGATTTTATAAAGATGCAAAATATCCAACTCGGGTATACATTTCCAAAGAAACTTGTCACCCGGATCAAAATGGAATCGGCCCGTGTATTTGTAAGTGTGGATAACCTGCTGACTATATCCAGATATGATGTCGGAGATCCTGAAGTCGGTAACGGCAATGTTCAACAAACAGGATTTGATGGCGGCAAATATCCATTTCCGCAGATCTACACTTTTGGGGTCAATTTCGGATTTTAATAAGTTACAATGTAAAAATTATGATTATGAAAAAAATATATATTTACCTGTTATCAGCGCTGTTATTGATGTATAGTACATCCTGCGGCAAAGATTTTCTTACAGTGGATCGTTATGATATTATCGAACCTGAAGCGCTGTTCTCTTCAGAAGCAACCATACTACAAGGCTTGAACGGAGTATATGATATGTTGTATCCTGATAAACAAGGGGTCGATATTCAACAAAACTGGAACTTCAAGCCTCAGGTCCATTTTGCCAACTATCCTTCACTGGATTGTCAGGCTGCGGGATGGGACAATGAATTTACCCGCCATGACTGGCGTGCCGATAAAGATTTTTTTGAAGTCTCATGGTTAAACTGGTACCGGGGAGTTGACCGTTCCAATCGTTTTATTGCCAAGTTGAAGGATGTAGATCCGGCATTATTTGCCAATGGGGAAACAACCAAAAAAATAATTATGGCTGAGGTCCGGGCCCTACGAGGATATTTCTATACCTGGCTGGCACAATCATTCGGACGCGTACCCATGCTGGAAGAAGGAGAAACCTATTCCAACACCCCGAACAAAGCCCGTGCTGAAACAGCAGAAGAAACCTGGAACTTCATAGTTCAAGACTTTACTTACGCCGCCGATAACCTTGACTGGACTCCATATAAAGGCCAGTTCGGCCGGATTACCAAAGGGATGGCAAAGGCATACCTGGCACAGGCATACATGTATCTGAAAGATTATGAATCAGCGAAGCAGGAACTTAAAGACATTATCGATAGCCAGACATACAGCCTGGAACCCAGCTTTGGTACCATTCATACTGAAAACCACTGGTGGGGCAGGGAAAGCATCTTCGAAGTAGCCTTTCCCGAATTCGAAGACATGGGCTGGGGAGCAGCTGACAAAACTGATGCTCTGTTGTGGGCCAGCAATCTTACAGCATCCACAACTTATGGTGGCTGGGGGGCGTTATTTATCTCTGATGAGTGTGTCTCCTCTTTCGAACCCGGAGATAAACGAAAAGTCTACTCAATTGTGGCCCGTGGAGAGACTAACCCTTATACCGGACAACAACTGACAGACGATATGACAATTACATCAGAGCGTATGCCCAATAACTCTTGCCTGAAATTTTGGAAACGAGTGCTATATACTGATAAGATTTATTATTCCCAGTCATGCGTCTACATGCGCTATGCAGCTGTATTGCTTAATTATGCCGAATGCCTCTTCGAAACAGCCGGTGAGGGAGCAGATGGAGATGGACATAGCGGCTGGTATTATCTGGATTTAATTCGCAACCGGGCCTGGGGCAATCTGGAAGTTGATCTTCAGCCTCAGTTCCCTAACGAGCCCATTCCCTATAATTCCACACCGGTTGTCGTTCCAGACGCTAAAACCTTCTATACAACTGACCCTCACTTCAGCTCCTATACTTCAGATATCAAAAAAGTGGCCGTGATGAATGAGCGTCGGCATGAATTCGTGGCTGAATTTTCTTTCTGGTATGATCTGGTTCGTACCGGTATGGCCGAAGAATATCTGAATAACGAATACCCAATTAACAGTGGCACAGGTACTGACAGACAATTTGCATTCCAATCATTTCGGACTGTATTCCCGATTCCTTACCTTGAAATCATCAGAAATTCACTAATCGGTCCGGAGAACCAAAATCCCGGTTATTGAAGCTGGTCTGAGTAAGGTTTCTCAACCAATCGAAAGTGAAAGCAACCGTTTAAAAAATTAAAAGACGGTTTCTTTCACTTTTTTTTCACACCTTAATAATATTGAAAACCGCTGAATTAAAATAATTCTTTATTTTCAACCCGGAGAAAAAGGAGCTATTGAAAATTTAACAGGCATATAAAATTGAACAATCCAAAGAAGCTGATCCTGAAGTACATCTTAACCATTGTACTTATTCCGCTTGTGAGTGAAATCCATGGTCAAAATGGTTTCAGCCACCGCGGTTACCTGGGATGGATGATCGATCTCAGCCAGACTGCCTCTGCTGATGCCTGGCCCTCGATAAGAATTGATTCGGCACTATTGGCTGATTATGAGGAGACCCTGGACTTTCTCCAGCGGACGGGTATGAACGAGATCACCCTCTGGGGTCTATTTACCAATAAATACTGGGAGCCGGATATAGATAAAACGATTGATGAATCCAGAAAGGAGCTTGTCAGACGAATTATCGAAATGGCACATAAGCGTAACCTGAAACTGATCAACGGCATGGGCATCTACAGCTGGGGATTCGATAAGATCCTCGAAAAAAATCCTTCGCTGAGGTGTCAATGCAACAATCATGTAATGGATCTGTCGAATCCTGATTCGTGGCAATGGCAGAAGAAAGTACTTGATTATGTAATTGATAATTTTGATTTTGACGGTATCAGCATGCAGAGCGCAGATCTGGGGAGATGTAGCTGCGGCCAGTCGGCACATCTGTCCGATATGGAATACAATGCACTTGTCAATCAAAAGGCGATAAGTTATATCAGGATCAAAAAACCGGAATATATAATTGGCATTTCCGGCTGGGGAATGAACTTAGGTAAACCTGCTGACCTCAAATATGTTGAAAAAATGACTCAAAAGGCAGACTACCTGATCGATGTGGAAGAAACTGCCCTGGAAGCAGGAAGAGAGTACCGCAGGAGACTCATACACAGCATTGCACCCTGCAGGTATGGAAATACCGCCGCCCCGAATATTGAGCCGATCCAGGCAATGCCAAGGGATCTGTATTTCATTCCTGCAACATATCATGCCTGCCAGAGGCTGAAGGATATTTTTGATGACGGAGGACTGGCGTGTGAAGCCTATGCCAGGACAAGGGGCAATCCGGGTGACAAGGTCACGATTGAGGTGATAGCAAAAATACTCTCTGATCCCGGATATGACATTACGAAAGCGCTGAATGAAACACTTGATTTTATATACGGGCCGTATGATAAGGATGCCCTGTCTGAACTTTCAGATATCTTCCGTGAAGCGGAGAATGCCTTCTTCAGAAACTATCACGGAAGCGACAGGGAGCTGATCCAGGTAATGCCCAGGACACAATCAGTTCCTGAAAGCACCTATTTTAAGATAATGAGCCCATCCTCAAAAATAGATTATACTGAAACTATAAGCAGTCTTTTTGTCCGGGCCAATGCATTAAAGGGGAAAGTAAAAAATGAGGAGGAACTTAATCTCCTTATTTCATGCCTTGCAAATATTTTACATCACACCCAATCTTCAGACTGAAATAAATTATCTCAGGAAAACTTCAGAATAAGAATATTTACAATAGGAAAACAAATATCACGCAGGATCTTTTTGAACAAGGCATCCAATGGAATGGCCGGTGCCATAATAATAAGAGCCTCCGGATTTTATTCTGACCCTGCACGCAGAGGTCTGACGTTCAGCCATGCTGAACCTGAAGACATTACCGAACCTGTAAAAATAGCGTGCGAGTTTGGTGTTGAAGGATCGGCACCGCGCGACCCTGAAGAACTTGACGCTTTCCTCAGGGGTTCTTATAAGCCCTCAGACACTGGCAGCCGTAAAGTCATTTGTCCGCAAAGGCGGCCTGTGCGTGAGTCTTGACTCCCTTGCTCCCCCCGAATTTGCGGGAAGGTCAGGAAAAATTTCCGACGGCTCAGGGCTTCCACACAAGCTTATGGTTGAGATCCTGGGTCAGCTTGTTATGATCAAGCAGCCATCGTATCACTTTAATGACCTTATCCTCAGGATAATCTATCATTCTAACAAGCTCTTCGCTGTCGGGGCTTGAATCGGCAAGCAGCGATTTTATTTCTTCAAGGATAATATCGAACTCATATTTGCTGAGGTCAAGCTCGTTTCTTTTGCGGCACACATCGCAGGTTCCGCAACGGTCAGTCTCTTCACCGAAATAATCGAGCAATATCACTGACCTGCACCTGTTGTCAGATTCGGCATAATCTATCATCTTTTCCAGCCTGGCTTCATATTTTTCCCTTACATGAAGGTAATTTTCAGGTGATATGAAAAGGGCACGGCGTTCCAGCCTCTCCTCATTGAAGATCACAAGGGCACTCTTCTTCCCCGGTATATACCGTATTATATTCAGGGATGACAGCTTGATGAGATACTGGTATATAAGATCGCGTGATGCGGCTGATTTTTTTGACAGTACCTCCTCATTGACAGGGACGAAGCCGGAGAACATCC
Source organism: uncultured Bacteroidales bacterium (assembly GCA_963756885.1). Taxonomy (GTDB): domain Bacteria; phylum Bacteroidota; class Bacteroidia; order Bacteroidales; family VadinHA17; genus LD21. The sequence continues at coordinate 64,223 of CAVWPG010000009.1, read as the reverse complement.
CGGTATATGACCTGAGGAGGAGCTTTATGAAGGCATCGAACGATTCATTGGCGACCTGAAATTTGTAAAGATCATCCCTGCCTACTATAAAATGGACCCTCGAGGGATTATTGATCTCCTCGGTGAATTCAATATAACCCTCCCTTTGAAGGAACTGAAGGCTGTTATAGGTCTCTATGACCGGCTGCCTGTATTTTGAAACAAAACCGGCCATGCTGAAATCAAAAACATTCTCCTTCCCCGTGCCAAGGGGTACCTGAAGGTAGTTGCACAGAGCCTCATAGATATCCTTGATCTTTTCAACCGGCGGAAATTTCTTCCTGGCTGAATCCCTCAGGCGGCTAATATCGGCCGGAGATACAAGCAGAACGGCAAAGGAATGTTTTCCATCCCTGCCCGCACGTCCGCTCTCCTGGTAGTAATTCTCAAGCGAATCGGGAATATCCCAGTGCACAACAAACCTTACATCGGCCTTATCGATTCCCAGTCCGAAAGCATTTGTCGCCACAATGATCCTTACCTGCCCTGATGTCCAGGAATTCTGCTTCTTGTCGCGCAGCTCACCGGGCAGCCCGGCATGATAGAAATCGGCACTGATGCCATTGGCAACAAGGAGCTCTGCAATCTCCCTGCACCTCTTCCTGCTTCTGACGTATACTATTCCGGTACCCCTGGCACTGCTGAGCGTTTTAATCAGGTACGAACTTTTATCCTCCACTTTTCTTACCAGGTATGAAATATTTTTCCTGGAAAAGCTTGTGCGCAAAACATTCGGTTTCCTGAATCCCAGCTTCTGCATTATATCATCCACAACAGGAGGCGTTGCTGATGCAGTGAGTGCAAGAAATGGAACCTTATCGGAGATGTGCTCCCTGAGGCTGGCAATCTTCAGGTATGATGGCCTGAAATCATAGCCCCACTGCGATATGCAATGTGCCTCATCAATTGCAACAAGTGACAGGCTGAACCTGGACAGCTTTGCCTGGAAGAGCCTTGTAGAGATCCTTTCAGGCGATATATAAAGAAATTTATAATCTCCGTAAATTGCATTCTCGAGGGTTATCTCAATCTCCTCGGCCGTCATTCCGGAATGAATTGCAAGCGATTTTATCTCCATGCTGTTCAGACGGTTCACCTGGTCCTTCATGAGCGATATCAGGGGAGTAATGACAAGACATATTCCTTCGCTTGCAAGGGCCGGCACCTGGAATGTAATTGATTTGCCTCCGCCTGTCGGCATAAGGGCCAGAGTGTCGTTACCTTGGCTACTGACAGTATAATATCCTCCTGCAAGGGCCTGAAAGAGTGAAAACCCCAATATTTTGTCAGAATTTGCCTGTATGGCTCTATATGCATCTGTGAATTGGTTATTGTCAATTTTGGTGCAACGATAATCGGACGGGTCGCGACCCGTCCCTGCGGCATACAAATGTAATAACTGTATTTCAATTTTTTATGAAGGTTAAATGAAAGAGATAATTACGGGTGTTTGGATTTTTTTTGTAATTTGCGCCAGCAAAAACTAAAATTCTCAGACAATGTCATTTGAAAAGGATAAGATACTTTATGAAGGTTTGACTTTTGATGATGTTCTGCTGGTTCCTTCATATTCTGAGGTACTTCCGAGGGAGGTAAACCTCAGTTCGATGTTCACCAGGAACATACGGATCAATACACCCGTTGTGTCGGCAGCTATGGATACTGTTACTGAGGATGAGCTCGCTATTGCCATTGCAAGGGAAGGGGGGATAGGGGTTATCCACAAAAATATGTCGGTTGAGAAGCAGGCAGCCCAGGTAAAGAGGGTAAAAAGAGCAGAAAACGTAATGATATTCGACCCCATTACAATCAACCTGGAGGCTACGGTGGCAGAGGCGCTCAGTCTGATGGGTGAATATAAGATAGGCGGTATACCCGTTATAGATTCCAATGGCATACTCAAAGGCATTGTCACCAACAGGGACCTGAGGTTTGAGAATAACCCTTCACGCCCGATAACCGAGGTAATGACAAAAGACCTTATCACAACAAACCATCAGACAAATCTAGAGGCCGCTGCAAGAATTCTCCAGAAACACAAGATTGAAAAGCTTCCGATGATAGATGAAGCAGGAAAGCTTATAGGGCTGATCACTTACAAGGACATTACAAAAACAAAGGACAGGCCGAATTCATGCAAGGATGAAAAAGGAAGGCTGCGGGTAGCCGCTGCAGTGGGGATTGCCAGGGATACACTGGAGAGAGTTGAAGCTCTCATAAATGCAAATGTCGATGCAATCTCGATAGATACTGCACATGCCCACACAAAAAGTGTCATGGGTATACTCAGGGATATAAAGAGGAGTTACCCGGATATCGATGTAGTGGCCGGGAATATCGGAACAGCTGAAGCTGCCAGGCAGCTCGTAAAGGAAGGCGCCGATGCAGTTAAGGTGGGAATTGGTCCAGGTTCGATCTGTACCACTCGTGTGATCGCAGGTGTCGGAATACCTCAGCTGTCGGCAATCTATAATGTTGCCAGTGCAATTGACGGATCCGGGATCCCTGTAATTGCCGACGGAGGGATAAGATATTCGGGAGATATAATAAAAGCCCTTGCCTCCGGAGCAGATTCAATAATGGCTGGGTCGCTATTTGCGGGTGTCGAGGAATCACCTGGCGAAACTATAATATACAATGGACGCAAGTTCAAGGCATACAGGGGCATGGGATCGATCGAAGCAATGCAGCAGGGATCGAAGGACCGCTATTTCCAGGATATGGAAGATGATATCAATAAGCTTGTCCCGGAAGGAATTGCCGCTCGTGTACCGTACAAGGGAAATCTCTCCGAAGTTATTTACCAGATGATGGGAGGCCTCAGGGCCGGTATGGGCTATATAGGGGCAAAGGATATTAATTCCGTAAAAAAAGACAGCAAATTTGTCAGGATCACTCAGTTCCGGCGTTATAGAAAGCCACCCGCATGACGTCTCAATAACAAGAGAATCGCCGAACTACAGCAGAAAGATATTAGAATAAAAGGAATCACCCCCATTCTGATGAAAATCAGATTATCTGAGTTAATCATATTATTACTGGCATTGCCTGCCATTTGCCAGGCCCAGGATCTGAATACAATGAGCCTGATGACCGTGGCCGGAAGAAATATTGAAGCTGGAGAATTTATAAGAATGTACAGGAAAAACCTGGATCCCGGAAAAAATCTGCCAGTCGGTGATTACATAAATCAGTATGCTCTGTTCAAGATGAAAGTGGCTGATGCGATCAGTGAGGGTTTCGATACAACCACCTCTTTCCGCAATGAGCTGCAGGGATACAGGAACCAGCTTTCCGGAAACTACCTTACCGATACCCATACAAGGGATGAGCTTCTTAAAAAAGCCTACCAGAGATCGCTGAAAGAAATCAATACCTGGCATATCCTCGTTGCCCTTCCCCAGGATGCAGCTCCGGCTGATACCCTGAAGGCATGGAAGAAAGCAAATGAAATCAGGGTAAGGATCCGGAACGGCGAGTCATTCGAAATGGTCGCCAGAAGTACTTCAGATGATCAGTCGGTCAGATCAAACGGGGGAAATCTAGGCTATATTACTGTATTTCAGCTAATAATGCCTCTGGAGGATGCTGTATATTCCCTGAGGAAAGGAGCGCTTTCAATGCCTGTCAGATCGCCATATGGATACCATATCCTGAAGGTAACCGATATTCGCCCTGCAAAAGGAAGGATACTTGTGGCCCATATAATGAAAAATGCACCACCGGGAGCCAGTGAGGAAGCCGTAAAAAACGCTGAAGAACAAATCAATGCCATTTACAGGCAGCTCCAGGAGGGAGCTTCCTTCAGCGAAACAGCAAAAAGACTGAGCGACCACAAGGAATCAGCCTTAAAAGGTGGTGTGCTCGACTGGTTCGGAACGGGTGAAATGATCCCTTCATTTTCCGAAGCTGCATTTTCAATTCCGGATACAGGCATGTATACAAAACCCGTACGAACAATTTACGGATGGCATATAATAAAGCTGCTTGACAGGAAACCACCCGGGACATTCGCCGAAACGAGCTCCTACCTTGAGAGCAGGATCAACCAGTCCTACCTCGATTCTCTCAGCAGAAAATCATTTGTTGATAAACTCAGGAAAGAGTACGGATTCAGGATAAATGAGAATTCGGTCGACTGGTTCAATCAGAATACAGATTCTCTTATAATGGCAGGTCAGAAAAAATACGACCCGTCTGCAATTCCTGAAGGCAACTTATATTCCTTTGCCGGAGGCTCCCTTAAAAACAGCGAATTTGCAGCCTACGTAGGGAAATACGGGTCGATAATCGCTTCACAAGATCCGTCGCTATTCATCAGGACACTTATCGATAACAGCTCATCCGACCAGATCTTTGCTTATGAAAACTCTGCCCTCGAAAAGAAATATCCTGAATTCAGATACCTGATGAATGAATTTCATGACGGGATCCTTCTGTTTGATATTTCGAACAGGAAGGTATGGGACAGGATAAGCAATGATTCAATTGGGTTGCATAAGTATTATGAGGATCATAAGTATGACTCCCTCTCAGCAAAACGGTTAAATGCAAAAATCTATACGCTCCAAATACCCGGAGGCAGGAACCAGCTGGTTTCAGCCTATAAAAAATATTCGGGAAAGCCGGATGCCGACAGTCGTCTTCTCGATAAGTTCAATAAGAATAGCGACACCCTCCTGCTTATTGAGGAAGGAACATGGAAGAGCGGAGAGGATCCCGATATAGACCAGGCAGAAAGAGTATCCGGCCCTGCCTTTTTTATAAGGAAAAACTACCCTTCCCTGATCGTTGTAAAAAGTGTTGAGGATCCCTTACCTTTGAAGTTCGGGGAGGTGGAGGAAAAGATGATGACAGGCTTCCAGGCATTTCTTGAGAGCGAATGGGAGAGACAATTAAAAAACAAATATGCCGTTTTGATTGATAGTACAGTACTAAGCAAAGTCAGGAAGGAGCTAAACGATGAATAGGGCAGTTTCGTTTATCGTAATTATTTGTTTATCCGTAAGTTGTAAAACCCATGACAGAACTGCAAAAAGGATTCCCGTTGCGCAGATAGATAACGTTGTTCTTTACTATGATGAGGTGCCCCAGCTTATACAGAAAGGGATTAATGAAGAAGACAGCGTGGCAATTGTTCACAATTACATAAATAAGTGGGCAAAAAGGGAATTGCTGCTGAAGAAAGCTGAGGAAAATTTATCTGCTGATGTAAGGGATGACATTGACAGGCAGCTTGAGGAAACAAGGACAAACCTGGTGATTTACCAGTATCAGAGGCAGCTGATGCTTGAAAAAATGGACACTTTGATTTCACCGGCAGAGTTGGAAAATTACTATGCAAAGCATGACAAGAGCTTTCTCCTCAGCTCCAATATAGTAAAGGCGCTTTTCATAAAACTGCCCGTGGAAACTCCTGACCTGGCAAGGGTGAGAAGACTTGCACGCTCCGGTGTTCAGGCCGACATGCAGGAGCTCGAGAGCTACTGCTATCAGTTTGCCGAAAAATTTGACGACTTCAACGAAGAATGGATCCCCATGACAAGGCTCTCGGTCGAATTACAGAATGACATCGACAATGAGGAAAATTTTCTGAAGAGGAACAGTTTCTTTGAGACAAGCGATTCATCTTCCGTATACATGATCGCAATTCGCGACTATAAGCTCAGGGGAACGCTGGCACCGTTCGAATATGTGAGGGAGGATATCAGGAGAATAATCTGGAACTCAAGGAGATTCGAATTCATTCAGGCACTGGAGAACGGTATTTTTAATGATGCACTTAAAAAAAATAGTTTCAAGATTTACTAATATAAAGATGAAGAAAAAGTCAAGATTTTACCTGGTTATGCTTGGGCTGTTCCTGCCCGGCGTATTTGCAATAAATGCGCAGGTTCTTGTGGAATCAATTGCAGCCATAGTGGGGAATGAGGTTATTTATATGTCGGACCTTGAAAATACTATCGCCGACCTGAGGAGAAGCGGAAACAGGACACCATATGAGGATCTGAGATGCAATGTTTTCCAGGATATGCTTATCTCCAAGCTGTTCATCGACAAGGCAAGGATCGACAGCATAGTTGTTTCTGACGAATCTGTCGAAGGGGATCTGAATATGAGGATGAATGATGCCATAAGAAGGGCAGGCAGCGAAGAGGCCCTTGTCGAGTACTTTAAGAAAAGCATGGTGGAGATCCGGCGGGATATTAAAAAGACACTACTTGAACAGGAAACAGTAAGGGAAGTGCAAAGCAAGATCGCTGAAAATATTTCAATAACACCCGGTGATGTAAAGCGATACTTTACAAACATCCCGAAGGACAGTCTCCCTATCATTCCCGCCAGGTATGAAATCGGGATCATCCAGATAGATCCACCCTCAAACGAGGAGAACAAATCATGAGGCCCGGCAGAAGCTGCTCGACATAAGGAGCCAGATCCTTGCAGGAAAAAGCTTTAATGTGCTTGCCATTATGTATTCAGAGGATACCGAATCTGCAAAGAAGGGAGGCGAAATCGGTTATCTTACCCGCGGCGAGCTTGAAAAGCCCTATGCTGATGCAGCATTCAGCCTGACACCCGGGACGGTTTCAAAAATCGTCGAAACAAAATTTGGCTTTCATATTATACAGCTTATCGACAGGAAGGGCGATATGGTGAATACCCGCCATATTCTTATCAGGCCGCAGGTAAAGCCCGAGCAGGCTGAACAGGCTCTCGCCAGGCTCGACAGCCTTGCAAACCAGATCCGCAAGGACAGCATCAAGTTTGAAACTGCCGCCATTAGGTTTTCAACTCACAAGGATTCCAGGACCAACGGAGGCTTAATGGTAAGCCCAAACCCCTCCGACAGGGTTACATGGCTTACTCTCGAGGAGCTTAACAAGGAGATGTATGTTAAGGTAAGAGACCTTAAGGTTGGCGAGATCTCAGATCCGTTCAAAACGACCGATGAGAACAACAGCCCTGTGTTCAGGATTGTCAAGCTGATAAATGAAGTGCCGGCCCATACTGCAAATATGAAGGACGATTACCAGATCCTTTACAATGCTGCAATCATTGAGGCAAGAAACAAAGCCTACGATAAATGGATAAAGGAAAAAATCAAGTCAACTTATATCAGAATAAGCGAGGAATATAAAACATGTGACTTTCTAAAAATAGGATGGCTGAAATAAAAATACCCCGGGGATCAAACCGCCGGCTTTCATTAGGCTTGCTGCTGCTTCTTGTCATTCTGAATTTCCGCCTGCCTCCCGCTTATTCCCAGGATGCTCAGGAAGACAGGAGCGGAAGGAAGGCAATCGATCTTAAAAATGCCGACGTTGATTTCATCGAAAGGGATCTCCTTACCGGAAAGGACTGGCATCGCCTGCTCGGAAATGTCCTCTTCCTTCATAACAATATTACCCTGACGTGCGACAGCGCACATTACGTGCCAGAAAAAAACCAGGTTACATCCTTCAGCAGAGTGCATATTAAACAGGGCGACACCCTTGATCTATACAGCGACTATCTGTTCTATGACGGCAGAAGCGAACTGGCTTTCGCCACCGGAAATGTGGAGCTAATCGATAAGGAAACCCACCTCTATACCGATACAATCCATTATGACGTAAAGAACAGGATTGCCAGCTATGACGACAGGGGACGCATGACAAATGCCAAAAATACACTCACGAGCATCATAGGGATCTATTATGTGTCCGAAAGCCTTTTCCATTTCAAGGATAGTGTCAGGATTGTCAATCCGGATTACGTGATGACTGCCGATACAATGGACTACAATACAAGCACTGAGATATCATACTTCACAGGTCCGACCGAATTGAAGGGAGACAGCCTCTACCTCTACTGTGAAAAGGGATGGTATGACACCAAGAATGATGTTACAAACATCTGGAAACATGCTCTTCATCGATAACAGGAAACAGCTTATTCACGGTGATTCGCTCTTCTTTGACAATATTTCCGGATATGGCCAGTCGTTCAGGAATGTTATAATTCAGGACACTACAAACGACATGATAGTACAGGGAGAATATGCATGGTATTACAAGGAACCGGAAAGATTCCTCGTTACCGACAGGGCCATGTTCGTACAGGTATCTAAAAGGATTCTCTCTTCCTTCATGCCGATACAATTACCTCTGTTATAGTGACAGATTCAACAGGTCTCTCCTTCAGGCTTATGAAGGCATTCCACGGCTGCAGGGTCTTCAGCCACGGACTTCAGGCGAAGTGCGACTCTCTCGCCTATTCCTTCCAGGATTCGGTCATAAGGCTCTACAGGGCACCTGTGCTTTGGGCTGATGAAAATCAGCTGACAGCCGATTCAATGGCTGTATTCACAAAGAACAAGCAAACCGATCGGCTTGAATTATTCTCTTCAGCATTCGTGACAAGCCAGATAGATTCCATCCGCTTCAATCAGATAAAGGGAAGGTCACTTACAGGCTATTTTAAAAATAATGAGCTCTACAAAATTGATATAAAGGGAAACGGGGAATCCATTTACTATCTTCCTGGATGGAGACAAAGTTTCAGGGGTAAACCAGTCGAAATGCACCAATATAGAAGTCTTTGTAACCGAAGGCAAGATAATGGAAATATACGAATACCAGGAACCGGAAGGGACAATCGATCCACCGGAGCCAAAAATGCCTAAAGTACTCAGACTGACTGGTTTTAGCTGGCTTGAGGGACTGAGGCCGAAGGATAAAAACGATATTTTCAGAAAAACAAAAACTGACTGACAATTAACGATCAGCCTGCCGGCTCAATACTCATCCTCATTAAAGAAGAAATCATCCTTGCTTGGATAATCGGGCCAGATATCTTCAATACTTTCATAAATATCACCTTCATCCTCAATTTCCTGAAGGTTCTCTATAACTTCCATAGGAGCACCTGACCTAATGGCAAAATCAATCAACTCATCCTTAGTGGCAGGCCATGGAGCATCTTCAAGCTTTGATGCCAATTCAAGTGTCCAATACATATTCTCCTGTTTAAGTTTTGTTAATTAAAGTCGCAAATATTAAATTATTTTACTTAAAAAACAATAGCTTTTTAAAGAAATTTAACATATTAAACAGACCAGATAACTTCCTCATTATCAAGCTCAAGACTGATTTTCCGCGACAAAACGAATAAAAAATCCGATAAACGGTTAAGAAATCGCACAACAATTTCGGGCGATTCTTCCTCATCATTCAGCCTCAGAACTGCCCTTTCTGCACGACGGCAGACACATCTTGCTATGTGACAATATGATACAGGAAGACTTCCACCCGGAAGAATGAAATTCCTAAGGGCTGGCAACTGCTCCTCCATCCTGTCAATTTCAATCTCAATCCGATTCGTGCAATCATCATCGGGAAGGATTAGGATGCTTTTTATGTTTTTATTGTCATGTGCCAGTGCAGCGGCGCACCTCATAAGCTGATCCTGAATATAGAGAAGAATATTGCTTCTTTCTGTGCCGTTCGCCTGAACACGGATGAGACCTATCCATGCAATAAGCTCATCAACAGAGCCATATGCCTCTACCCTCAGAGAGTGCTTAGGAACCCTCCGCCCACCCGAAAGGGATGTGGTTCCATCATCACCGGTAAGTGTATAGATCTTCATAAACAATCAGATAAATTTGAAAACAGGGACAACACCCTATGCCTTCACATATTTTGTATTTACATAATCCTGAGCTATCTCCCCGTCAAAAAGCCTCACTATCCTTGCCGCATGGTTGGCAATATCCTCCTCATGTGTCACGACGATGACAGTATTTCCTTTCTTGTGGATTTCATCCAGAAGCCCCATTATATCAATTGATGTTTTGCTGTCAAGGTTTCCGGTGGGCTCATCGGCAAGAATTATCGAAGGCTTGTTCACAAGAGCCCTTGCAATAGCCACACGCTGCCTCTGTCCGCCCGACAGCTCATTCGGCTTATGGGTCATCCTGTCCTGAAGGCCAACCTGCTCAAGGGTTTCAACAGCCATCCTTTCACGGTCTGCCTTGGGGACCCCGGCATAGATAAGCGGCAGTGTCACGTTCTCCAGGGCCGAGTACCGGGGAAGAAGATTGAAGGTCTGAAAAACGAAGCCAATTTCCTTATTTCTGATTTCAGCGAGATAATCATCCTCCATCTTGCTCACATCGGTCCCGTTAAGAATATACGATCCGCTCGAAGGAGTATCGAGACAGCCCAGCAGGTTCATAAGGGTCGATTTGCCTGAACCCGATGGCCCCATTATTGCAACATATTCATTTTCCCCGATATTTATTGATACGGATCGTAAGGCCCTCACAATAACGGATCCGACCTGGTAATTCTTTACAATATCGTGAATTTCAATTACATTGTTCATAACATCTGAAATTTGAATTTCCGAAATTAGATTAAATAAGTCAAATAATAAATTATTAAGACTTAATTTTTGTTAATATCTGATTATATAGTTGTTGTAGCTGATTCCCTTCCTGAAAAAGACAATACCCATCCTGAAAATATCGATTGAAAGGGTGACCTTTTCATTTTGCCTGATTTCATTCCAGGCCTCCTCACATTTCCGGCAGAATAATTTATATCGTCGAAAATTATAACAACGGTTTTATCATCCGATATTGAAGCTATTCTTTCAAAATAACCGAGAACAGGTTCCTTCCTGTGATTCCCGTCAATGAACACAAGTCCCGGGCTTATCCCCATTTCCATAATCTCAGGCAGACCATCCTCAAATGGCCCTATGAAAAGCTTTATATTCTCAAAGCCTGCCTGCATGAAATTCTCTGCTGCGATCCCGGCTGTTTCCGGGCATCCCTCCATAGAGAATACCGGAGTTTCGCACCTGTCTGCAGCTGCAAGATACATTGTGCTTATGCCCAGCGATGTTCCGAATTCAATAATAAGTGGGCTCCAAATCCGGCAGCCATATTTGCAAGAAGGACTCCATATTTTCGTGGTACCGCCGCTGCCTCACTATGGACGACAATTTCCTGGACTTGTTTCTCCCCGGGCCAGAACCCAGATCTGTAACATTAATAATCCTTTTATCATTTATCAGTTTTTTCCTTGCTCTTTCAACATTCTGACAACTTAGCATCTGTTTTATTCCTGAATACCCTGCTGACAAGGTCGAAGACAAAAGGACTATGAATCCCATGGCCCTTTCGGTTTCCGCTGCAAATATGTATCTCAGATACCTGGTGACCCTGAAAAAAAGACATTCCTATTCATCTTGCTATTAGGACAGGTTACCAAAATTAGTTATTTTCGAATTGTTTTTAATAAATATTTTCAGTAAGCTTAATGGTATGATAATGCAGGATTTCCTTGATACTGAACATTACTTTTTTACAGGGTGTTGGGCCAAAAAGGGCTGAACTCCTGAACAAGGAGCTTGGCATTTCCACTTATCGCGATCTGCTCTATTATTTCCATACAAATATATTGACCGCACGAAATTCTATAAAATTGCAGAGCTTGATCCGGACCTTCCATTTGTACAGATAAAGGGAATAATTAAGGGATATTATTCCGAAGGACATGGAACCGGGAAAGCGGCTTGTTGCAGATTTCCAGGATGAAACCGGAACCTTAAACTGGTCTGGTTCAAGGGACTGAAATGGATCACAGGCAATTATCCGCCCTGGAGTCTGAATTCATCGTATTTCGGGAAGCCGGGTGTCTTCAACGGGATGATAAATATTATCCATCCGGAGATTAGAGGCGGTGAACAAGATGGCCGGAGAGAATCAGCTCAGCTCTCCAGGCTCAGTACAGCACTACCGAAAAGCTTAAGAAATCAATTTATTACGTCAAAAACCATAAGCAAGCTTACTGGTAACCTGCTGCAACAGTTAAAGTCCAGGATCCCTGAAACACTGCCAGATTATCTCATTATCAAATACAAGCTTATGGAATTGCATGACGCTCTTAATAAGATCCATTTTCCTGAAAATCCTGATGAACTCGAAAAAGCAAGATACAGTCTGAAATTCGAGGAGCTTTTCTATATCCAGCTTAACCTCCTCCGGTTTAAGACTTTCAGGAATATCAAACAAAGGGGATTTGTATTTTCAAGTGTCGGCTGCAACTTTAACAATTTTATTTCAACAATCTGCCATTTTCACTTACTGAGGCTCAGAAAAGGGTTATGAAAGAGATCAGGAGCGATCTGGGTTCAGGCAGACAGATGAACAGGCTGCTTCAGGGCGATGTCGGAAGCGGAAAAACGCTTGTTGCGCTGATGAGCATGCTTATAGCCATCGATAATGGCTACCAGGCCTGCATTATGGCTCCTACTGAGATACTTGCGAACCAGCATTTCAGACTATCAGCAAATTGATGATGGATCGGAATTAAAATCTGCCTGCTTACAGGTTCATCCAAAAAAGCATCCCGGAAAATAATCGCAGAATCACTTCTCGACAGCTCTCTTAATATCCTCATTGGCACACATGCACTTCTTGAAGAGAATGTTCAGTTCAACAACCTGGGACTTGTAATTATTGATGAACAGCACAGGTTTGGAGTGGAGCAGCGGGCAAGGCTCTGGCAGAAAAACCTTAATCCGCCTCATATTCTTGTAATGACTGCCACTCCTATCCCCAGAACGCTTGCAATGACTCTGTATGGTGACCTTGATGTTTCAGTTATAGATGAGCTTCCTCCGGGAAGAGTCCCTGATAAAAACAATGCATTTCACTGATTCAGAGAAGAATAAAGTATTTGGATTTATGAGGAGTCAAATTGCGGAAAAACGTCAGATTTATGTTGTCTATCCTCTTATAAAGGAATCCGAAACAATGGACTACAAGGATCTTGAGGATGGATGGGATACTATATCGAGGGTCTTTCCTCCTCCCAAATATTGCATAAGCGTTGTTCACGGGAAGATGACTCCTGCAAACAAGGAGATGTCAATGAAACTGTTTAAGGACGGGACATGCTCATATTCTTATTGCCACTACCGTCATTGAGGTTGGAGTGGATATTCCAAATGCCACAGTGATGGTTATTGAAAGTGCCGAAAGATTCGGGCTTTCACAGCTTGCATCAGCTAAGGGGACGGGTAGGCAGAGGAGCCGATCAGTCATACTGTATCCTGATGAGCTCAGATAAACTTTCGAGAGAGGCGGCAAAAAGAATTGAGGTAATGGTCAGCACCAACGATGGATTTGAAATTGCGGAAATGGATCTTCAGCTAGGGGGCCCGGAGATATTGAGGGAACCCAGCAGAGCGGGATTCCTTTCGACCTTAAAATTGCCAACCTTGGAAAAGACGGACAAATAATCGAATATGTGAGAAATATCGCAGAGGATATTCTTAATAAAGACCCTCTGCTGGCGGACAGCATGAATCATTACTGAAAAGTGAATTGGAACGGCTCTTCAGCCAGAAACAATCGTGGAGCAATATCAGCTGACACGCGTATATTTATAATCGTTATAAATTACAAAATCTCGCTAAAAAATGATAAATAGCATCCTCTTTTTACGTGCTCTATTATAATTTTGCGTTCTGATAATTTCAAATTCAATAATGGTAAGATCAGTCCATCAGAAAGCATTTTATCACAAGGGAATCGTTCAACAATACCGAGAAATAATCTGTCCTTGTCCTTATCAATCGTCAGTCAGCATGTTCCGGATGCCATGCCAAGGTGTCCTGCGGACATGTCAGCAGGAACGAACATAAGATAATTGAAATAAACGGTTCCTATTATGTCAAAAAGGGGATGAAGTTACCGTTCATTTAAACCAGAGCTCGCTGGCTATACAGCAGTACTCTTAGCGTATATTTTACCCGCTTGCAGTCCTTCTGATTTCACTTATTATGCTGAACGTGCTTAAGATTCACAGAATTTACGGCAGGGTTGTTGTCCATGGCAATGCTTATTCCGTATTTCTGGATCCTCTTCCTGTTCAGGAACAGTGTAAATGACAGATTTATTTTTACCATCAACGATTAAGATATGAGTCTCACTATACCTCTGACAATTCATAGCCTCAGTCTTCTTGCACTGATTCCGGCGGTTATTCTTTATTTTGTTGCACAGAAGTTTAAAGTTTCTGAAGATCCCAGGATTGATGAAATCCAGGCTATTCTGCCTGCAGCAAATTGTGGGGGATGTGGTTTTGCAGGCTGTCGCAATTTTGCCGAAGCGCTGGTCGGGGCAGAAACGCTCGACAACCTGAATTGTCCCGTAGGGGGAGCAGAAGTTATGAAAGCAGCAGGGAATATTCTCGGCAAAACGGCCCCTGTAGTGGATCCGCTTATAGCTGTTCTGCTGTGCAATGGCAAGCCGGAATTCAGGCCGGTAACATCACATTATGACGGAACTGCCGACTGCCGGATAATAAACAGCCTGTATGCCGGCGAATCAGATTGCAGCTTCGGATGTCTGGGAGGAGGTGATTGTGTAAGGGCATGCACCTTCGATGCAATCACTATCGACCATGAAACAAGGCTTCCGGTTATAAGTGACAGCAAATGTGTAGCCTGTGGCGCCTGTGTCAAAGCCTGTCCGAGGAACCTGATCGAACTAAGGAAGAAAGCAAAAAAAGACAGGAAAATATATGTAGCCTGCTCAAGCTGCGAAAAAGGGGCTATAGCGAAAAAAGCATGCAGTGTTGCATGTATCGCCTGTAACAAATGTGTAAAAGCATGCGAGTTCGATGCCATAAGTATTGAAAATTTCCTGGCATATATAGATGCAACCAAATGCACCTTCTGCCGGAAATGTGTAACGGAATGCCCCACAGGGTCAATACTCGAGATCAATTTCCCGGCCAGGAAGCCAAAGACCGAGCTTGAATCTGCAAATATGAACGGTTGAATTATCATAGACAAAAATATACAGACGTGTTTAAAACATTTCCATATGGAGGAATACATCCGCCGGAAACGAAACTGACAAGCAAAAATCCTGTTCAGTACCTGCCTGTTCCGGAGCTTGTAACGATCCCTCTCTCTCAGCATATCGGAGCTCCGGCAACAGCTGTCGTGAACAAAGGTGATTATGTAAGGACCGGTCAGCTTATAGCAGCCACAACGGATTCGTATCGGCCAATATCCATTCCTCTGTTTCAGGCAGGGTCAGCAAGGATCGATTCGATAACCGATACATCCGGCTACAGGCAGCAGGCAATATTTATTGATGTAGAAGGCGATGAATGGATGGATGATATCGACAGAAGCACCATGTCTCACGGGAAATAAAGCTCTCCCCGGCCGAAATATCAGAAAATGCATGGAGGCAGGCATTGTAGGCATGGGAGGAGCAGCCTTCCCCTCTCATGTCAAGCTTACTATTCCTCCGGGTAAAAAGTGTGACATTCTTATAATAAACGGAGTCGAATGCGAACCTTATCTTACATCCGATCACAGGCTGATGGTTGAAAAGGCTGAGGAGATTCTTACCGGAGTAGCAATTCTGATGAAAGCACTGAATACTAAAAGAGCAATGATAGGGATCGAGAACAATAAGCCGGATGCCATTGCCAGGTTATCGGAACTGGCCTCTGGCTTTAAAGGTATTTCCGTTCACGGCTTAAAGGTAAAATACCCCCAGGGTGCTGAAAAACAACTAATTAAAGCTCTTACAAACAGGGAAGTTCCGCCGGGAAAGCTTCCACTCGATCTGGGCCTTGTTGTCCAGAATGTTGCAACTGCCTTTGCTGTATATGAAGCTGTTCAGAAGAACAAGCCTCTTTTTGAACGTGTCGTGACAATCACCGGAAAGTCGCTTTCAAGACCGGGTAATTATTTTGTAAGGACCGGTACTCCTATATCGAAGCTTATTGAATCTGCAGGAGGCCTGCCGGACGATACAGGCAAAATAATAAATGGCGGACCGATGATGGGCAAAGCCGTAAGCAGTATGGAAGTGTTCCCGTTGTAAAGGGCACCTCAGGCATAGTGCTTGATGGCCGACGAAGAAGCTGTAGACCAAAGGTCAATCCATGTATCAGATGCGCAAAATGCAGTGCAGCCTGCTCCTTTAACCAGCAACCATATCTTTTTATGGCGCTTGCAGAGAAAGGGCTTTGGGAAAGAGCTGAACTGGAGGGCATTACGGATGCATGGAATGTGGGTCATGCAGCTATATCTGCCCGGCGAACAGACCCCTTCTCGATTATATCACGCTCGGAAAAGCAACAGTAAACAAACTTGTGAGGGAACGTAAAAAAAATTAATCTCAACCGATTCTTATAATGGGTAATCTTCTGAATATATCTCCCTCACCGCATGTTTATGGAAAGGAGACCACTGAAAAACTGATGATTGGGGTGGTGCTGGCATTAATGCCTGCACTTTTTGCATCCGTTTTCTATTTCGGTACCGGCGCCATAATTGTCACTGCATCATCCGTCATATCATGTGTTGTGTTCGAATATCTGATCCAGCGGTTTCTCCTGAAAAAGCCATGTCGATCACCGATGGATCAGCCGCTGTCACAGGCCTTCTTCTCGCATTTAACCTTCCCTCCGACCTTCCTGTCTATATAGTTGTCATAGGCAGTATTGTTGCAATCGGCATTGCAAAAATGACATTCGGGGGGCTCGGGAATAATCCTTTTAATCCTGCCCTTGTAGGAAGGGTCTTCCTGCTTATCTCCTTCCCTGTCAGATGACCACCTGGCCTGTACCGGAGGTTTTGGTACAAGCTATGCCGATGCTGTTACCGGTGCAACGCCACTGGCTATAATCAAGGAAGGGCTCAGGAATGGGGAACCGCTTACATCACTGATGTCCAAAATACCTTCGGGGATGCAGATGTTCCTGGGGAAAATGGGTGGTTCGATGGGTGAAGTGGCAGCAATAGCCCTTCTGATAGGTTTTGGGTATCTGCTGTTACAGGAAAATCATTACATGGCATATTCCGGTATCGATCATCGGTACAGTAGGTATATTTACAGGCATCCTGTGGCTCATTAACCCTGGGGCATATGCCAATCCCCTCTTTCATATACTCACGGGAGGCGTCCTGCTGGGAGCTATTTTCATGGCCACCGATTATGTAACATCACCCATGAATCCCGTTTCCATGATAATCTACGGATGCGGAATAGGGGTTCTGACGGTGATCATCAGAACATGGGGAGCCTACCCCGAGGGAGTATCCTTCGCTATTCTAATAATGAACGCATTTGTACCGCTTATGAATTCATATATAAAACCAAAAAGATTCGGGGAGGAGGTAAAAAATGGCTAAGACGGAATCCACATTCAGGAATATGGTGCTCTCCCTTACATTCATCTCCCTTGGAGCATCGGCATGCCTGGGATTTGTGTACGAATTTACAAAAAAGCCAATTGAGCTTTCAAATCTTAACAAGAAGCTGAAAGCAATACGACAAGTGGTTCCCGACTTCAACAACAACCCCGGACAAGGATATGTTTAAATTACCCACCGGGAGGAGGCGACAGCCTTGAGATCTATCCTGCAAAAAAAGACAACGTGATTGTCGGATATGCCGTCAATACATATTCAAAAAATGGCTTCAGCGGATACATCAATCTGATGGCCGGATTCAAGCCCGACGGAACTATATCCAGTATCACAGTACTCACACAGAAGGAGACTCCCGGGCTGGGAAGTAAAATGAGCGATCCGGGTTTCAGCGGCCAGTTCGATGGTAAAAACCCTGCATCATTTGTAGCTGAAAGTCAGGAAAGATGGAGGAGCTGTTGATGCAATAACAGCTGCCACGATAAGCTCCAGGGCTTATTGTGATGCCATGTCCCGGGCCTATAATACACTTCAGAAAGGAGGTTTGAAATGAGTCAGATTACAATAATTTCACCAAAGGCTTCTTCAGGGAGAACCCGATCCTAGTGCTTGTCCTGGGCACCTGTCCCACACTGGCTACCACCTCTTCGTCGCTTAACGGCATGGGTATGGGTATCGCAACAACTTTCGTGCTTGTCGGCTCAAACGTGGTTATTTCCCTTCTTTCAGGCATTATCCCTGATAAAGTAAGAATCCCTGCCTTTGTTGTAATCATTGCCTCTTTTGTTACAATTGTCGACCTGCTGATGCAGGCATATGTTCCGGGTCTATATGAAAAGCTCGGAATATTCATTCCGCTTATTGTTGTAAACTGTATTGTACTTGGACGGGCTGAAGCCTATGCAAGCAAAAACGGAGTATTCTCCTCACTTATAGACGGCCTTGGGATGGGCCTTGGCTTTACAATGGCACTGGGGATCCTGGGAGCAATCCGTGAAATAATCGGAAGCGGATCGGTATTCGGATATAAATTTATCCCGGGAGACGGAATTCTTGTATTCATTCTTGCCCCTGGAGCCTTCATTGCCCTTGGCTATCTTATTGCAGTGATAAACAGGATGAAAAAAACCTAAAAGGATTGTGATGGAATATATACTAATTATTATTTCGGCAGTCTTCATCAATAATGTGGTGCTTGCACAATTCCTTGGAATCTGCCCTTTCCTCGGAGTGTCCAATAAAGTCGAATACTGCCCTTGGGATGACAGGCGCGGTAACTTTCGTCATTGTCCTTGCAACAATGGTCACATATCTTATTCAGACCTATGTGCTCAATAAGCTGGGGATAGCCTTTATGCAGACAATTACCTTTATCCTGGTTATAGCCGCCCTTGTTCAGATGGTCGAAATCATTCTCAAAAAGGTCAGTAAGTCTCTTTACCAGGCACTTGGCATATTTCCTGCCCTTCATCACTACCAACTGCGCCGTTCTTGGAGTGGCAATACTTGTAATAAAGAAAGATTATAACCTTATTGAGGGAGTAGTATTTGGCGCTCAACAGCGATAGGATTCGGAGTGGCCCTCGTTATCCTGGCGGGAATAAGGGAGCAGCTCGAGCTTGCGGATATTCCTGAAGGGATGAAGGGTGTCCCTGTTTCCTTAATAATTGCAGGTATCCTGGCCATGGCCTTCATGGGATTTACCGGCATAGTAAAATAACTGCGGAAATCTGCTTTCTTTTTCCTTCTCCCAATAAACTCCCTGATCCTGTATTTATCGGGCACTGGCTGAAATAGCTGCAGGCCCGGTCATGCTCCGCTTCCTCTGACTTCTTAAAAAAGCTTAAATTCTTACAGCATGTATAAGAATTTAACTAAATTTGTTCGTATCCGTTCCTGAAAATTATTTCCAATTAATATAAGACAAATGAAAAAATTGAAATCCCTGCTGATAATAATTTCTATTATGATAACTGGTCTGATTAAGGCGCAGACATATGACATTGTCATAAAGGGGGGTCATGTTATCGATCCCCGGAATAATATAGATGGCGTTATGGATATCGCCGTTAAGGATGGAGTAATAAAGCTTGTGGCCGGGAACATAGATGAAAAGGAAGGGATCCAGGTTGTGAATGCCAAAGGTCTTTATGTTACCCCGGGTCTTATCGACATTCATGTTCATGTATTCAACGGTACAAATCTTGACCAGCAATATATGAACGGCCCCAATGCCCTGCCGCCGGATGGGTTTACCTTCCGTGTGGGGGTTACCACCGTAGTGGATGCCGGCTGTTCAGGATGGAGGACTTTCCCGGAATTCAAAAGGCAGACGATTGACATCTCACAGACAAGGGTTCTTGCATTCCTGAATATTGTAGGTGAAGGTATGAGAGGCGGTCCCTTTGAACAGAATACAAAGGATATGGACCCCAGGCTTGCAGCCGATTGCGCACTGAAAAACAAAAAAGACATTGTCGGCATCAAGCTTGCTCATTATGAGGGGCATGACTGGACAGCCGTAAAGCTTGCTGAAGAGGCCGGAAGAATGGCAAACATACCTATAATGATAGATCTTGGAGGTGCAAAGCCGGCTCTCTCCCTCGATACCCTTTTCATGCAGGTTTGCAGTCCCGGTGATATCTTCACCCATTGCTTTGCACAGCTGGGAGCCTCAAGGGAAAGCCTTGTAGATGTGAAGACTGGCAAGATGGAACAGTATGCTCTTAATGCACGTAAAAAAGGCATTATCTTCGACGTAGGCTACGGCGGTATAAGTTTCGCCTTCTCCCAGGCTATTCCTGCATGCAAGGCAGGTTTTTTCCCTGATGCAATAAGCACCGACCTGCATGTTGGGAGTATGAATGCAGCCATGAAGGATATGCTCACTACAATGTCAAAATTCCTCGCAATGGGGATGGACCTGAAAAGCGTGATAAATGCAAGTACATGGAAACCTGCGCAGATAATCAAAAGGGAAGAGCTGGGCAGCCTCTCTGCCGGTTCGGAGGCTGACATTGCCATCCTTAACCTGAAAAGCGGAAAATTCGGACTCTTCGATTATACGGGATACAAAATCGAAACAGACAAAAAGCTGGAGTGCGAAATGACAATCAGAGCCGGTAAGATAGTTTATGACCTGAACGGGATAGCAAACCCCGTGACTCTTTACCATCCCAGACCATGATGTCTGATTTTCCCACACCCTGAGAATTATATTGATCAACTTATAAACCAACTAAAATGAAACGCAGAGAAGCAATTAAAAACTTATCCATCCTGCCGGTATCAGGAGTGGTACTTGGCAGCGCCATCCCGCTTTCGGCTGTAATGGGGGCACCTGAAGCGGCTGCACCAAAAAGGGACCTGATAAAAGAGCTTGGATTGAGAAAATTTATTAATGCCGCCGGAACCTATACATTTATGTCCGGATCGCTCATGCATGACGAGGTTGTTGAAGCCATCAGGGCCTGTTCAAAGGAGTTTATACTTATCAATGATCTGCAGGATAAGGTAGGAGAAAAAATAGCCGCAATTTGTCACGCGGAGGCAGCCATGGTAACAGCCGGCTGCTGGTCGGCGCTTGTTCTTGGAACCGCGGGTGTTCTCACAGGGATGGACATGAAAAAAGTTGCACAGCTGCCCGATCTCGAAGGGATAAAATCAGAGGTTATAGTACAGAAAGGCCATAATGAAGGCTATGTACATGCCCTTACAAACACAGGGGTGAAAATAGTGCCGATCGAGACAAAGGAGGAGCTGGAGAAGGCAATCAATGAAAAAACAGCCATGATGTGGTTCCTCAATTATGCTGCACCCAATGGCAAAATAACACACGAGGAATGGGTAGCTCTTGGAAAGAAACACAATATCCCCACTATGATCGATATGGCAGCCGATGTACCGCCCAAGGAAAACCTCTGGAAATTCAACGATATGGGATTTGACCTTGTATGCGTTTCGGGAGGGAAGGATATACGGGGACCACAGAGCGCCGGAATACTCATGGGCAAAAAGGAACATATTGCTGCAGCCAGGCTTAGCGCTCCGCCAAACGGGGGAAATATTGGACGCGGAATGAAAGTAAACAAGGAGGAAATCCTTGGAATGTATGTTGCACTTGAAAAATTCATAAGCCTCGATTATGAGCAGGAAATGAAAATGTGGGGCGACCAGATTTCGGTTATCGAAAATGCAGCCAAAAAAGTGAAAGGCACCATGACAAGTGTTACGGTTCCCCTCATAGCAAACCGGACTCCTACACTGAATCTAGCATGGGACAAGAATATAATCAAGCTTACCCGCGATGAGTTTCAGGACAGGCTCAGAAAAGGCGATCCGTCAATCGAAGTGATAGGTGGCAAAGACGAAAGTGTCAATATTACTGCCTGGATGCTGAAGCCAGGAGAGGAAAAAATAGTAGCCTCACGCATACAGGAGGTACTAAGCAAGGCAGTCTAGGATGACCAGGGGTTCTGCAAATTTTCAGATTATGAAAATAAAGGCTTTAATCGTTTCGGTCCTGCTTGTATTTGCCTCCTCCGCTGGTGCACAGAACTTCAGTCTGTTAATAAAGGGTGGTCATGTAATTGATCCCGCCAACAAAGTCGATGAAATAATGGATGTTGCAATAAAGGATGGGAAAATTGCAATGGTGGCCAAAAACATCGACAGCAGGGAGGCAAAGCAGGTTATTGATGCAAAAGAGATGTATGTAACTCCCGGACTGATCGACGATCATGTTCATGTCTTTTACGGAACAAGATACGACCAGGCCCTGATGGACGGTGAAACTTCGGTCAGCCCTGATGCGTTTTCATTCCGTGCCGGCGTTACAACCTTCGTCGATGCCGGAAGTTCAGGATGGAGGCATTTCCCTGAGTTCAAGAAGCAGATAATTGATGTTTCGCAGACAAGGGTACTTGCATTTCTAAACATTGTGGGCGAAGGAATGAGAGGAGGACCATTCGAACAGAATATCAAGGATATGAATGCCCATAAGGCAGCCAATACTGCAAAAAGCTATCCCGGTGAAATTGTAGGATTCAAACTGGCCCATTACGAGGGTCACGACTGGGCTCCCACCGATAGTACCGTAGAGGCTGGGAAGCTGGCAAATCTTCCGGTTATGATAGATTTCGGCCTGAGCGATCCCCCCCTGCCGATGGAAGAGCTTTTAATGAAGCATCTGCGCCCGGGGGATATTTATACCCACTGCTATGCCTACTGGCCAAAAACACGTGAGGCGCCTGTCGATGAAAATGGTAAGGTTAAACCCTTTATTTTTGAAGCCCAGAAAAGTGGTAGGATTTTCGATGTCGGACATGGAGGGGGCTCATTTTTCTGGAGCCAGGCAATACCTGCCATACAGCAGGGTTTCATTGCCAACAGCATCAGCTCAGATCTCCATACCGGAAGCATGAACAGCGCAATGAAGGATATGTGCAACCTGATGTCGAAATTCCTTAATATGGGACTTTCTGTTCAGGATGTTATCCTGCGCTCAACATGGAATCCTGCCAGGGAAATAAAAAGACCTGATCTCGGCAATCTTAGCGTAGGGAGCCGAAGCGGACGTAGCTGTCTTCAGCCTTGCTGCCGGAAATTTCGGATTTACCGACAATACGGGGGAAAGGCTTGACGGGACACGGAAACTGGTGGCAGAACTTACTATCCGTGCCGGTAAAGTAGTCTGGGACCTGAATGGAATTGCAGCAGCCTCCGTGAGAAAATAATACCCTCCTGATGGAGTACTGCCAGAAAAATAAATATCAATCAAATAATCTCCAATTTAAATTTTAAACATTATGAAAACAGAAAGAAGATCGGTAATCAAGAAAATGTTCGCCTCTGTTGTAGGTTTGACCGGACTGGGAATTGCTGCCAATGCCAAATCGGGCGGTACAATGGAAAAGGAAGCAAATAATATAACTACATTCCAGGATGTACCCTTGTTCTCGGGAAATACAAAATTTGGAAACCTCGTATTCATAGCCGGAAAAGGGGCTCACGTTGCACCTTTCGAGATCAAGGCGCATACGGAGATCGTAATTAAATCGCTTGAGGAAGAATTGATCAAGGCCGGTTCTTCAATGGATAAAGTGCTTAAGGTTAGTGTATTCCTCAATGATATAGCCGATTACAAAGGGATGAACGAGGTTTACAAGGGACGTTTCGGAAAAAATCCTCCCGTGCGCACAACAGTAGCTGTAGCTAAAGGTGGCGTACCCGGTGATTCACTCGTTGAGATGGATTGCATCGCCTATATTTAACCGGCAGGCTTAAGAGAGACAACTTTTATATTGTCATGACTAATAGAGATAAATCAGGATCCCATTGAAGGGTTCCTGATTTATTTTTCTTTGAAAACATCTGCCCTGCAGCATCAGCTGAGAGCTTAATTTCAGTTTTCCCCATTTTCAAATTTCAGACCCTCCACTTCATGAAAAAATCTTCAGTATCTGGCGGCCCGAGGACCATCGGACTGATCGGTAGTTCAGCAATAAGGATCTGCCTGCTTATAATCGTTGCGGC
This sequence comes from uncultured Bacteroidales bacterium, assembly GCA_963756885.1. Classification (GTDB taxonomy): domain Bacteria; phylum Bacteroidota; class Bacteroidia; order Bacteroidales; family VadinHA17; genus LD21. Next base: position 40,409 of record CAVWPG010000009.1, on the reverse strand, counting down.
CCTTTTTTCCTTCACCGGAGGAACCGACGATGCCTCGCATCTCAATGATATCCGGATAGAGCGGCATAAGCCCATCCGGATGCGTGACGGAGTAATCTTATATGCTGACCTTTACTTGCCGGCGGCTCCCGGAAAATATCCGACACTCGTTACGCGGACACCGTACGGTGTTCAGCGCGACGGAATGCACGAAACACTTGTCAGGTTCGCACAGCACGGATATGCGGTAGTTGCTGTCGATGTGCGGGGCCGGTATGAAAGCGGAGGAGAATGGGATCCCTTCAGGAATGAGGGGAAAGATGGCTACGACGTTATAGAATGGTCTGCCGCACAGCCATTCTCAAACGGAAAGGTGGGCACCAACGGAGGAAGCTATGTCGGGCATAATCAGTGGGCGGCAGCAAGTCTTCACCCGCCGCACCTTGTAGCCGCATTCCCTGTGCTCGCAAGTACAAATATCTATGCCAACTGGATTACAATGGGTGGTGCCTTCAGGCTTAGCTTCAACTATGGCTGGGGCGTGGTAAGGATGCCCAACAGGATCATGCTGCCTCAATACTGGCATACGGAGAGCTACATGCCTGAGAATATGAAGTATGAGAACATTCTGATGCATCTGCCGCTGAATGATGCAGATATTGTAAATGAAGGATCACCGGTTCAGCATTACCGCGACTGGCTCAAGCACGAGAGTTATGATTCCTACTGGAAGGCAATCAGCGACGAGGAGCATTTCGGCGATATCAATGTTCCGGTACATACCCTGGGCGGTTGGTTCGACATATTCATAATGGGTACTATCAACGGTTATGTCGGCATGAGGAATCATGGCGCAACCCCTGAAGCCAGGTCGGGGGCGAGAATGATAATCGGTCCATGGGGACATGGCTCCACACAGAGCTATGGAGGTATTGACTTTACACCTGCAGCTTTTATTGATATGTTCGAAACACAGCTTCGCTTCTACGATTTTTATCTTAAGGGGGAACAAAACGGCCTCGACAGGGAGAAGCCTGTTCAGCTTTTTTATATGGGCGCAGATAAATGGCGAGGCGAAACGGACTGGCCGGTTCCAGGCACCGAATACCGTAATCTCTATCTGAACAGCGGAGGAACGGCCAGTTCCGTGAGAGGCAACGGAACACTGTCATTTTCAAGCCCTGATAAGGAAGGATCAGATACATACAGGTATGATCCAGCTGCCCCTGTTCCAACTACCGGAGGCAACAATTGCTGCGGCACTCCGACCGTTGCAGGACCGGCAGACCAGAGGCCTCTCGAGAGGCGTGAAGACATCCTTGTATATACGACCGATTTTCTTGATAAGCCACTCACTGTTGCCGGGCCTGTTAAAATAAAGCTCTACGCTGCCACCGATGGCCCGGATACCGACTGGATGATCAAGCTTACGGATGTATATCCCGACGGCTTTTCAATGCCCGTGTCGGAAGGTATTCTGAGAGCCAGGTTCCGCGAAGGGCTGGACAGGATGAAACTGCTGACCCCCGGAAAAACGTATGAGTACGATATCGAGCTTACAGGCACCGCAAATGTATTCAGGCCGGGCCACCGTATACGAGTCGATATAACATCCAGCGACTTTCCGCAGTTCGACAGGAATCCCAACACGGGAGATCCCCTGGGAACGTCGGCGAGGATAAGAATAGCCAAACAGACAATTTTTCATGGCGGGAATACTCCGAGTCATATTGTTCTCCCCGTAGTCCCTCCATTATCAGACAATCAATAATAAATTCAGAAAATGAAACGAAGAGACGCAATAAAGAATCTGTCGATACTGCCCATAGCCGGCGCAGCTTTGGGAAATTCATTCCCTATGGGATCTGCTTTAACTTCACTGCCAGCGGCAGCTTCCCCAAAACGCAATTTTTTTCAGGAACTGGGAATTACACCGGTTATAAATGCCGGAGCAACCATGACCTACCTTTCGGGTTCGCTCATGTTGCCAGAGGTCCTCGAGGCAATCAATTCAACTGCCCACGACTTTGCCAACATGTATGACCTGCAGGACAAAGCCGGGGCAAAAATCGCAGAAATGCTTCAGTGCGAAGCCGCAATGGTCACATCAGGAGCGGCTGCCGCTCTCGTGCTTGGCACAGCTGCCTGCCTCACGGGAATGGATGAGAAGAAAATCGCACAGCTACCCAATCTCCCGGGTCCGCAGCGTGAAGTGATCATACAGAAATCACACAGGTATGTCTTTGATCAGGCAGTGAGGAGTACAGGAATCAAGTTCACAGAGGTTGACAGTGCAGAGGAGATGGAGAGCGCAATAAATGAAAATACCGTTATGGCTCTATTCTTCAATGGAGCGGTTTCATGGTTCGGCACTCCGGATAAGATAGGCCACGAAGAGTTTGTCAGGATTGCCAGGAGCCGCAATATTCCGACATTCATAGATGCTGCTGCCGACGTGCCCCCTGTCGAAAATCTGTTCAGGTACCAGAAGATAGGCTTTGACCTCGTTACATTCTCGGGTGGCAAGATGCTAATGGGCCCACAGAGTGCCGGATTGCTTTTCGGGAGAAAAGACCTTATAGAAGCCGCAAAGATTAATAACAGCCCGCATGAATGTCCCATAGGAAGGCCCATGAAAGTCAACAAGGAGGAGATCTTTGGAATGTATGCAGCCGTCAGGTCATATATAGAGAGAGACCATAAAAAAGAATGGCAGGAATGGCTTGACAGGATTGATCACATTGGATCCAGGCTGGAGAAATTACCCACGGTGCAGACAAAAACGAACATTAATCCCGGCCCTGCCAACGCATTGCCAAGCCTCTCCGTCAAATGGGACCAGTCGAGGATAAGGATCACGCCAAAAGATGTTGTTAAGGCACTCCTCGATGGCACACCAAGCATAGTGGCCGGTGACAGGGGAGAATCCCTGAGCGTGGGAGTAGTACTTCTGAGGCCCGAACAGGTGAGTATCGTCGCAGGAAGAATAAAGGAGATCCTTGAGAAGGCTGCTGTCTAGGTGAAGATTACCATTTCACGCTCGGCATCCCAGCCCATACCCTTTACATACATATTGTACAAGCCGGGGGAAGAAAATCCGTCCCAGACAACCTGATGCTTCCCCGGCTCCAGATCGTCGGCATGCATACGCCAGACAACCTCCCCATGACGGTTGAGGATGTCCACGTAAACATCTCCTTTCTCCGGAACAGATACTTCCATAACCACCTTATTATTCTGATCGGTTCCGAGTGCCCGTATGGACGGTGCATCCTTTGATGCTATCTTACCGGATTTCCATGATGCATAATCGAACGGCTCATCGCACATATGATACTTGTCTTCGTTGAGTCCGTCGTTATTCTTTCTCAGGTAATATGTAAGAAGGGGCGTTCTCTTCAGTGTATCGAGCTTTACGAGGCGTGCCTTTCCGTTTTCCCAAAGATAAACGGGGATATCGTGCGGATCGAGAACATTTGAAACACCACGCTCTATACCTATATGAAAAAGACCGAAATTTCCCGGTTCATGCCCTGCAAGCCAATGGGTTATGATATCCACGCGAAAGGCATCCCTGCCGAAAATAACGTTGTTGCTCATAAAATCCATTGCCTTCCCGTTGTGGGGTCCTCCCGAGAAACCATCTCCGTCGCGTCCATAAATTCCCTCAACTATGTTTATCCCGACGGGGGTCACACTGTATGAATCTATCATTCTCTGAACCCAGAATTCCATGAACAGTCCTCCTCCGTATGGCGGCCTGTCCATCTTTGTATTCCAGCGGGGAATCCCTGCGGCAAGATGTTTCTTATATAGCTCCGTATTGCGCTCCATATAGTCTTCATGGAAGAACTGGTGGTAACGCTTGTCATACGACTTAAAGATATCCATATGCCCGCCGCAGAACTGATGGAATTTCCTGCCCGTAATACCCTGAACATTTTTGATGGAGGCTGTGATTCCCATCTGATGGGCCTTGAATTTTGCTATATTGATAAGGAAAGTGTTTTCCCCATTCATCGGAGCCATAAAGCCAATCTCCTTGAAAACATTTCCACCCTCGACCTTTTTGAATATTATCTCATCCCCCAGATCCCAGTAATCCTTCGAAGACAGATCCTTCAGGTTAAAGTTATTCCGGTCGGCCATGGCTGTCCAGCCATTTGGTTCCCACATCTGAGGACATGCACATTCCCTCAGATAAAAGTCCTTCGGTCCCTTGTCCCTTACAGCATTAAGGTATCCATCCAAAAAATTCAGGTCGGTGTTTATCCCGATCTGGGAAAGATGATCCCTGTTATATCCGCTGCATGTCCAGTTTGGCTTGCAGTTTATCTTTGTCGTATTCGGTATCCCCTCTCCCTTTGCTGTTTTAACGAACATCTCACTGGCCAGCTTATAGGCAGCATCATGTATATCCTTTGTATCACCCTTGTCATTTACAGATGTCAGGTTGATAAAGACAGCTTCCGGGTGCTCTTTGATAAAGGGATGAAGATCAATGCCTTCAACTCCTTTCGAATTACCAGATCCGAAGGCTTCGTATCCGGGACCCATAAGGCCGGCTATGCTTGCCACAGAAGATACTCTTATAAAATCGCGCCTTTTCATTTTTCTCTTTTTTTCTGAATATCAGCCAGTTTGAATAAATAAGACAATGTTTTGTCTCCCTTCACAACATTTTTGCCCTTTCAGCTCACAGAACGATCAACGGATGATAAACCGGCCGGTCAAATCAATTCAAAATTAAACAATAATATTACCGCTTTGTTGCGGCAAAACTTAATTTTTGTTAAAAATACAATGTCTCTGAAAACGCCAAATCAACAACATCCGGGCATTAAAGTGCCGCCCGGCAGCTGTCATTTGAAACTTTAATCCCGTTCAGGTTGCAAGAGGCTGTCCCTTGGGAACCCTTATCGGCCTGTGAGAGGCTTTCTGTTCATGGCGTTCGGCAGTAAATGTGGCTCTTATATATTCACCCATAAATATCTGGCCACTCATTTTGCCATCCTGTATCGTACCATGGAAAATAAAGGGAATATTATCGGCAACATGCCTGTCGGAGCTGCTTATTTTTACCTGGTCGCCATCCACTATACCTGCCATGTCACGCATCGAAAAATCTCCCTTGTGCGAACCCTTGAGCCAGTTTCCATCCTGTTCCACAAAAAATGTATGCCTGCTCCTGCTGCTGTAAAACTCTATATCAACATCCCAACGGCCTGAGATATTTACTGAAGGAGGCGCCATTTCATGGGATATTGCCTCAGGCTTTGACAGTATCTCGAATATCCGGTCGGCAACAGCCTTGTCATTGCCTGGCTGCATCTGTCCCGATGAAATTATCACGGCCGTATTTCCAGCCTCATTTAGCCACTCGCTGTGGACAGCGATCCTCGGCTGTTTCGTCGCTAGACTTTCCTGCACGTCACTCCCGTTGATTTTCATCGTATCAGGATTCCATGAAATTACAAGAGAAGGGCTGTGGTTCGAAAGCCCCCGGGGCTCTTCAACCGAGCAGGTGATTCCCTTCAGGGGTGATAGTTTTTTCGCAATTGTCTCCAGGTATGTATGCCATATCCGCATCTTCTCAACGTGATCGCGTGTCACCCATGATTCTACCGCTGCAAGCATGCCAAGCATTTCTTCCTTTCCAACCTTATTGTCCCTTCCCGGGCCATGGTGAGGAGAACTGGCCTGCCATGCAGACATCAGCAGATCCTTCCTCCCGAGCAGCAATCCGGCACACTGCGGACCGCACAGCGCTTTTCCCCCGCTGTATGCCACAATATCCGCTCCCCTCCCAAGGTGAACATTCGGTATTGTAAGATCCTCCGCAGCAGCATCGATGAGCACCGGAATATTCATTTTATGAGCCAGGCCGGCTACTGTCTCAAGTGAAAATGGCTGGCCCGGGTCAGTTTCATCACTTGCCATAAGATAAATCATCGCAGTGCTCTTGTTCAGGGCCCTGCCTAGCTCTTCAATTGTCTCGACCGTGATTATTTTCACGCCTATATTCCTGATCCCGTGATCATAGGCATTTCTTGAACTTTTCGGTATCACAACCTCAGTCTTGTCAAAACCTGTAAGATCGGGGACCCTGATAAGCTTTTCAGGATTGCCCCCCGTAACACATGCTGCAGTGGCATGTTTTATTCCGGCGGCACATCCTGCAGATACCATCCCCCACTCCGCACCTGTAAGGTTGGCAAGTCTTTGTCCGACTCCAAAGGCCAGTTCATCGTATTGAACAAAAAAGCCTGATGCTGAATGCATTGCATCGACTACCTCGGGTCTCTCAACTGATCCTCCGATTATTGTATAGGTGCCAACACAGTTTATGACAGGCTCCACTCCTATTGACTGGTAGATATTGGGTCCGGATGCAAGGGGTCCCTTCGGACCGGCAAGGATGGATTCCAGCGGAAGAATGCTTCCGGCAAAAGGTAAAAGGGTAAGACTTTTAAGTATGTCTCTGCGTTCCATGGTTATTTATTTTAGTTTTGATAAATATATAAATTTCAGGATGAGCGGAATATAAAAGCGGCTGGATTCTCAGTGCATGCTTGCCGTCCTTCAGCTTCAATAATCAGATATCGGTATTTGCAAAATCAGTTCTTTGTCCAGTCGTGAGCAGCCAACCCATCCTGGTCCCAAACGATCTTCCCTGCCCTTATTGTCATCTCAGCCTCAAACTTACGGTCGCCGGTCATCCTGGCTCCGCTTGTATCGACGAATCCGAAATTGCCCGTCATTATCCGCAGCAGGGCAATATCGGCATCAGCCCCTTCGCTAAGCTGCCCGAGATCGGGCCTTTTTATCGAATTTGCCGAATTCCATGTAGCCCTGAATATTATATCCTGGACTGTCATGCCCATATTGAGATACTTCGACATAATGTCCAGCATGTTTTTCATCCCTGAATTCATGCTGAAGCGGTGCAGGTCCGATCCAAAGGAATTGGGCACTATGCCCTGTTTCAGCGCCGGGACAGCCACTGCAAAATGGAACATGCCTCCTCCGTGGCCGACATCAAAACGGATCCCTTTTTTCTGCGCGGCAAGCACACAGGGCCTTACTTTTCCATTTTCATCAAGAATGCAGGTCCTGTCAACTGCCGTGCAGAAAGAATGGGTATATATGTCACCTGGCTTCATCCTTTCAAGCAGCCCTTCCAGGGGCAGATTAGGCAGATGGCATTCAAGCAGAAGCGGAACATTTGCTATGCGACAGGCCTCCTCAGCCCTTTCCATAGGGGTCCATTCGCTGCCCCTGTAGTGACCAAGCTTGACACCCACAATAATATCGGGATATTGCTGGATTACAAGCGATGTCATGTGCGGATCCATATCGTTTATATCCTCTTCTGCCGGGAAGCCTGTCATCCCTGATCCGGCTATATTCAGAAAGGCCAGTATCCGGGTCTGCGACCTGTCTATTACCTGTTTTCTGAAAAGAGGGAAATTGCGCCATCCGGAAGTTCCTGCATCAACAACAGTTGTAATCCCTGCCTTGAAGGTTATATCGTCAGGGGATACACATGAAAAACCATCGGCAAATCCATCCTTGCTTCCAACGAACACATGGGTATGGATATCGATGAGACCGGGAGTAACAAACAATCCCCCGGCATCAATAACCTTCTTTGCCCCGGCAGCAGGGATCTCCTTAGCCACCTTAAGGATCTTTCCTCCGGCAATCGCAATATCCATCTGCTCATCAATATTGTTTTTTGCATCTATCAGATGACCTCCCTTTATCAGGATGTCTATATCCTGGGCCTTAACAGGAGCAGCCAGGGAAAAAATGAAGAAGGCTGCTGTCAGGATTGCCGATGCAGGTGAAACAGTCACGCCTGCTCCCTTACCTGCAAATAATTTTTTTTCCGACATGCTTAATGCATTTATTAATAAGTAATGTCTGCCCTTTTATTAGTTAAGCCATGAACATGAGGGGATATTATTTCTCATTCCATATCCTTGAGCCAAGACCATTCAGATCCCATACTATCTTTCCGGCACGTATCGTCAATTCCGCCTCCAGCTTTTTTGTGCCTTTTAATTTGTTACCCTTAACGTCAAGAAATCCGAAATCACCGTTTCTCATGCTGAATACTGCAACATCTGCAACAGACCCGACACTGAGGCTCCCCAGATCAGGCCTCTTAATTACCTGTGCAGGATTCCAGGTAGCACGCAGAATTACATCCTGAACAGTCAGTCCCATTGCCATGAACTTTGACAGCAGGTTAGCCATATCCTTCATCCCGCTGTTCATACTGCCGGTATGAAGATCAGAGCTTATTGTATTTGCAATGAATCCCTGCTGAATCGAAGGAATAGCCTGTGCAAAATAAAATGCTCCTCCGCCATGGCCGACATCAAATATTATTCCCCGTTTCTGAGCTTCGAATATGAATGGCTTTACCTTTCCGTTCTCATCCACAGGCACCTCCCTGTCCTGGGGTGCATTTGCATATGTATGGGTCCAGATGTCTCCGGGCCTGAGGTGGCTCGTGAAGAGCTCCTCGATGGATAAGGGGGGATGGTGCTCTCCGAGATCGACCATCACAGGAACATTTGCCAGACGTCCTGCCTCCACAGCCTTGTCGACCTGTGTAAAATCAGGGCCCCAGTAATGTGCCGATTTGATTCCGACGATTATGTCGGGAAAAAGCCTTGTGATCATATAGGCTGTCATCACCGGGTTCATATCGGTTACATCCTGTTCCTCGAACCTTCCATACATCCCTGCCCCTACTATGTTAAGGAAGGCCAGGACCCTGGTCTGGGACCGGTCGATTGTCTGCGCCTTGAAAGTCCTGAAATTCCTCCATCCCGCCGAGCCTGCATCAACAACAGTTGTAACACCGGCCCTGAATGTAAACCCATCGGGTGGCAAGGCATCCCATCCGTTGGCAATATAGGATCCCGGGTCAGTTCCATAGAATGCATGTACATGCATATCGATTAGGCCCGGGGTCACATACATCCCTTTTGCATCGATCACCTTCCTGGCTGCATCCGATGGAATGTCTGAAGCCACCTGGGATATTTTGCCGTCAGTGATAGCAATATCCATTTCAGAATCAATTTTATTCTTCGGGTCAATAACGTGACCACCTTTCAGCAAAATATCTGCAACCTGCTTCTGGGCAACCAGAGCGGGCCCGGAAAGAGCAGTCAGAAACAGCAAGGCCAGACTCAGAATGATCGTGGCATATTTCTGATTTTTAAGTGTTAACATAATTATCTATTGATTGTTAATATTAATGAATCGTTCAAAAACTTACAAATATCAAATCAACCTGATCCGGGGGGATTTGTAAATGTACTAATTTTCGTGAGCTCCCCCCGTTCACAAACCGTAAATAATGTTAAAAAACTCATCATCATGCTGCCGCCTCGGTCCCTGTCATTAAATCAGACAGACCAGATGTATTATTGCATACAAAATCCGGATTATATTGAGACAATTCCTCCATTATTTATACTTTTACGTTAATTAAAACCAGTATACAGTTATGAAAAAAAAGAACAGGGGAATATCCTCCCTTCTGAAAGCCTCCTTTTTGATTTTTGCAGCACTTGCCGGATCAGGAGCAACCATTCCGCGAAATAATTCAGCAAGCGGTGATGTTAATTCAACAGATCTTTCATCCCAGGCAACCAATAATCAGACCGGCATCACATCGAAGTCATTTTACGCAGTTCTTGTCGACGGTAAAAATACAAAGTGGTTTCTGACCGAACAGGGTATTGTAAGTCTCTCCGGCGATAAATGGACACTCCACAATGACAACAGCAAGATCGGATCAGAAGGACTGAAGGACTTTGCCTACAGGAACAATCAGGGAGGTGATGAGCTGTGGGTAGTGTCACAGGCAGGCGCAGTCAAGTCATCCCTTCCATTCGATGACAAGACGGATGCCACAGTATATACGGCGAAAGACGGCGAGCTGCTCAGCAACGATGTTGTAAAGGTAACTTTTGGAAAGGGCCCTTTGCGCTGGTTCGGAACCGACAAGGGGATATGCGCCTTCAGCGATAATAAATGGCTTGCCCTCTCATATGATGACACCTATCCCTATGCCATGTTCAAGGAATACCCGATAACTTCAATTGCAACCAACCCGGCAGGCGACACACTCTATGTGGCAACGGCAGGTGCAGGAGTGGCAAGGGTTTACCACAACGATGTCGACGGTATTTCAGGAGCGTCTGTATATGCTCAGTGGGGACCTATTATAATTCCGTCGGATAATGTTTACAGCATTTATGTAGCTCCCGATGGGACCAAATGGTTCGGCACCGACATGGGTGCCGCCACTCATAAAGGGAACAACACCCTCGATAACTGGACTGTATATACTACTGATGATGGACTGGCAGATAACTTTGTCCAGGCAATAACCGCTGATAAAGAAGGCAACTTATGGTTTGGTACCAAAGGAGGAATTTCTGTTTTTGACGGCACAAAATGGACCACATATACTGTTGAAAAGGGTCTGACCAGCAATAACATCCTGTGCCTTGCTACCGATAATGACGGCGTAGTCTGGATAGGAACGGATGACGGCGCAATGTCGTTCAGCAATGGCAAATTTACAACTTACAGATAACTCTCCTCCTGACAATAAAAAATTAATATTAAAACACACGATTATGAATAAATTATCAAGAAGACAATTCCTTGGCAAGAGTACCCTTGGAATAGGCACAGCAGTTCTGGCATCGGGGATGCCGTTCCGCTTTTCAGAATTACCTCCTCCCGGCATGGTGAATTTACCGATCGGATTTCAGGTATGGACAGTTAAGGATATGCTTGTAAAAGACTTCCCCGGAACACTTAAGATGATGGCTGATAAGGGATATCAGAGCGTTGAAATGTGTTCTCCTCCCGGATACGAATCATCGGGTTTCGGGCCACTTATAGGGATGAAGCCAAAAGAGATGAAGAAAATAATAAATGACGCAGGCCTGGCCTTTCTTAGTACACATTACCAATTCGATGAGCTCAGGAATCATCTCGATGAAAGAATAGCATTCGCTTCCGATTCCGGACAGAAACAGATGATTCTTTCGAGTTTCGGGCTGCCTGAAAATGCAACCCTCAGTGATTGGCTGAAGTCAGCTGACGAACTGAACAAGATAGGGGAGAAAACAAAGAAAGCCGGTATTCAGACAGGTTACCATAACCATCACATGGAATTCGCAAAGCTAGACAATACACTGATCTACGATGCCCTTATGAAGGAATTCGACCCGGCCAATGTAAAAATGCAATTCCAGGTGGCAGTGATCAGCATCGGATACAAGGCAGCCGACTATTTCAGGAAGTATCCCGGCAGATTTATCTCCGCTCACCTTGCCGACTGGTCACAGTCAGAAAAGAAGGAAACCCCGATTGGACAAGGTATTGTCGACTGGAAGGAATTTTTCTCAACCGTTAAGACAGGCGGATTGAAGAATATTTTTGTTGAAATGGGGATGTCGACATTTAAGGAAAGTGCGGACTATCTACACAGCCTCTGAGTATTATAAAATTCTGGATCTGCCCTCGAACTCCTCGATAGAAGAAATTAAGAAGGCATACAGGAAAAAAGCGCGGCTTTTTCATCCGGATGTTAACCATTCACCGGAGGCGATTGATATTTTCATAAGTGTTACCGAAGCCTACGAATTTCTGCTGGCATACCATGAGAAGCTGAAATCGGATGAACTGGCTTATAACCAGGCTATGGAAGACTGGAGAAAGTACAGACAGCACAAGGCTCACAAGCGTGCCACCTCTTATGCCCGCAGCTCTTACAAAACATTCAGGAATACAAAATTTTACAAAACCACGAGGATATTTGACGGGACAATGCTGCTATTCAGCTTCGGGATTTCGGTTATGGTCATCATCTATACCGTATACGGTTATATATTCAGACTGAGACACCCGGTTCCGGGACTTGAAAAGCCTTCGGTTTTCACCTTTGTAATGCTCCTCCTGCTGGGTCTTACTTTCTTTGTAATATCATTCATTTACCTGCGGGCATACCAGGATACATCAAGGAAACAGAAAGGTAGTTCGAAGTCAGGGTCCCCTTGACGGAATCGGCACGCCGGCTCCTATTAAGGGGACGGTTGCAGATCCCTGACTGAACCGATAAAAATCACTAAGGGATTTTTCCGGTATTACCTGATCCTTATAAAGTTGACGGGGACATCAAGTATCGCGGCAAAGTACTCCCCCCTCTCAAGAATATCCTCGTCACCATCCTCATAATACCAGTTGATTACATATTTCTTGTGCCTCAGTGTAACATAGGTGATTTTCTGGAGCAGGGAGATGAATATCTTGGCACTGGCGCTGTTGAAATACTCCAGGGAAAGTTCGACACTTGTAACGTTTGCAGGAGATTTTACATATTCTGAAACCCATTCTTCCACCGGTGAAAAGAAATCAGCGGCATTTTCGTGAATCGATCGCCCCCTGATCCTGATTATCCCCTCAGGATTCAGAAATATCTCGGGTGTGGTCTTTGTCGGAGCAAACTTCAACTCCTCCATTTCAAATATTTTCTTCTAATTTAATAATTTTATGCCGTAAAAAAAATCTTATTTTTCTGTACAGGTCAATTATCAATACCTGGCCAGTGGCACGATGTCATGACCGGAGAATTCTCCTCTCAGATACTTGTAATAGCCTGTTATTCCAATCATTGCCGCATTATCCGTAGAATACCTGAATTCCGGGATAAAAAGATTCCAGTTTCTTTTCAGTGCCTCCTCCCTCATTGCCTCCCTCAGGCCTGAATTTGCAGAAACGCCTCCAGCGATGCCTACTTCTGTAATGCCGGTCTCAGCAGAGGCCCTGGCAAGCTTCGATATAAGTATTCCGACAATTACATGCTGCAGTGAAGCACAGAGATCAGCTTTGTTATTTTCAATAAATGAAGGGTCTTCCTTCAGCCTGTCGCGCAGGAAGTAAAGAAAGCTCGTTTTCAGTCCGCTGAAACTGAAGTCAAGCCCCCTGACATGCGGACGGGAGAAGGTAAAGGCATTTTTATCGCCGGAGGCTGCCAGCTTGTCAATTATGGGACCTGCAGGATAAGGAAAGCCCATCACCTTGCCGCATTTGTCAAAGGCTTCTCCTGCAGCATCATCGATAGTGTTTCCTATCATCTCCATCTCAAGATGGCTTTTCATTACAATAATCCTTGTATGTCCTCCTGAAACGAGAAGGCAGAGAAAGGGAAAAGAGGGAATTCTCGGCTCTTTGTCCTTCTCACTGATGAAGTGTGCCATAACATGAGCCTGCAGGTGATTCACCTCGATAAGGGGAACCGACCGGGCAAGGGCAAAGCCTTTCGCAAAGGATGTTCCAACCAGCAGGGAACCCAGTAATCCCGGCCCCCTGGTGAAAGCCACTGCATCAACATCCCCGGCGCCAATGCCAGCCCTTGCCATAGACTGCTGGGTAACCGGAACAATATTGGCCTGATGGGCCCTGGAGGCCAGTTCGGGCACAACACCACCGTACGACATATGAATATCCTGGTTGGCGATAAGATTGGAGAGCACATAGCCATCCCTCACGACTGCAACCGATGTATCGTCACATGATGATTCTATAGCCAGGATCGTAACTGTCATGATCGCTTTTTTATTCGGTATATTTTAGGTTATTTTGATCATTGATTTTTGCATAATTTACAATGTTCAAAAATATTAAAAAATCAATTAAGTATTTCATAATAGTAATAGGGGTCGTAATTATGCTCCCTACGGTCCTCTTTCCCCTGTTGCAGATCTCTGCCGTGCAGACATTTCTTGTGAACAGGATATCGGGTCATATTTCGGACGATATTAACACCTCGATCTCTGTCGGCAGGATTGAATATAGGTTCTTCAACAAACTGGCAATAAATGATATACTCATAAAGGATCAGCATAATGATACACTTCTGTATACAAGTGAGATAATTGCAGGGATAAGACGTTTTGACCTGAAGCATAAAACATTCAGATTAGGCAGAGTTACCCTCAGGAAGCCAGTAGTGGCCCTGATTACTGATTCCACAGGAATGATGAATCTTGACTGGTACCTGAGCAAGCTTGGCAACGCGGAGGATACTGTAAAAAAGGGAGGCTTCAGGTTTACTGCCGAACAGATAGACATAAGCGATGCGAGGTTTGCACTGATAAACCATTCCGTAGCCCGTGGCAATGCTTTACTCGACTTTTCCAGCCTTAACGTTTCCGATATACATACAACAGTCGAAGACCTTAAAATAAGGGATGATACTGTCTCCTTTGATGTATATAACCTGGCCTTCAGGGAGTCAAGCGGCTTCGCTGTTAAAAAAATGAGCACTTCGGTTGTTCTTGCACCGAAAAATATAAGCTTCAGTTCAATCTTTATTGCCACCGACAGCACAATCCTGAATGCACCCCGTTTTTCAATGAAAGCCGACAGTTCGGGATCATTCGCCAATTTTGCCACCGATGTAAGGCTGGGAGCCGTTATTGACAAGTCTGTTGTAAGTACTTCCGATCTGAGGTACTTCCTGCCTTTCGCAGGAGGAATAAATGAATCTTTCAGGATCTCTGGAAAAGTGCTGGGAACCATATCCGAACTGCGCGGACGTGATATAAGCCTTGAATATAACAACAGCACGGCACTCGACTGCGATTTTGATTTGTCTGGCTTACCCCGTATTGAAAACACCTTTATCTACATTGGCGTCAACAGCCTTAAAACGGATGCGAACGACATAGATAAGTTCAGGACAAAGGAAAGCAGTGCTCCTGTTCTTCCGGATGTGGCCTACAAGCTGGGTACAATACTATTCAACGGAAGCTTTACAGGCTTCACGACCGATTTTGTCACATACGGTGAGATCAGGACCAGCCAGGGCAACATCAGGACTGATATATCACTGCGACCCGATAAAACAAGGAAATACAAAATCAAGGGGCTGCTTACCGGCAAGGAGATCAATCTTGGTTACCTGACCGGGAACAGTGAGCTGTTTGGAAATATAAGCTTCAACACTTCCGTTGACGGCTATGCCTATTCGCTGAAAAAGTTCTCGGCAAACCTTACCGGGAAAATAGACAGTATCGAGGTCAGGAAATACAAATACAGAAATATCGGTCTCAACGGGATCTTTTCAGAGAAGACCTGGGATGGCAGCATAAATGTATCGGACAGCAATATAAGAATGGATCTCCTCGGAACTTTCGACTTCAGTAACAAGCTTCCCGAATTTGATTTCACACTCAACCTGGCCAAGGCGAACCTCTACAATCTGCATTTCAACAATACCGACTCAACAGCCGCTGCTTCCATGCTTCTTACAGCAAACTTCAGGGGCAACAGCATTGATAATATAGACGGAGAGATAAAACTCCTGAATTCAAGCTTCGTCAAATTCGGAAAAAACCTCGAGCTCTATGATTTTTCAGTGAAGACCTATAAAGATAAATTTTTGCCGGTCCTGAGTCTCCATACTGATTTTGTCGACGCAGAAATAAAAGGCTATTATAATTTTGCTGCCCTTGGGACCCTGCTGAAATCGACCGGCGCTGAACTCATGCCCTCCGGATTCAGCAGGCCGTTACAAAGCAGGGATGCAAAAAAGAATAAATTCAGCTTCTCCGTAAATTTCAAGAACACCGACAAAATCAACAACTTTTTCCGTACAGGGATATTAATGTCTGATAAAAGCTACATCAAAGGGTATGTATCACAGGATAGCCTTATAGAAATCCAGGGTCAGTGCGGAAACCTGAATATAAGGAACAATATATTCAACGATTTTGCCATAAGATGTAAAATATCAGGCCCTGTCATGTCGGCAGACCTTACAAGTTCATCGTTGTCCCTTCTGAAGCAGTCGGAACTGAAGGATTTTTCGCTTGCTTTCACAACCAGTCCCGACAACTTTGTCTTCAAAGTGAACTGGGACGACAGGAATGAGATCGCTAACCGCGGGAAATTCCTGGCCCGCGGAAAAATCGAAAAGAACCTGCCCGGGCATGGGAAACCTGTTCTGACGGTCCGCATCGATTCCTCTGAGATCTATGCAAGGAACAACCTGTGGAAGATAAGCAGTTCGACCTTTAAAGTAGATTCAAGCGCAATTCATATTGACAATTTCTATATCAGGAATCAGGACCACTATTACCTTGTAGACGGATCGGTTTCCGAGAATCCCTCAGATACCCTTAACCTTGAATTCAGGGGAATCGACATTTCACCGCTGAATTACATTGGCGACCAGCAGACCGATAATGACCCGGATAAAGTAAAATATGATTTTAAGGGACTTATTAACGGAAAAATAATGCTTACAAATGTCTACAGGGATCTGCTGCTTGAAACCAACCTCAATATAGATGGCTTTTCTATACTTAGCAGCGACCTTGGTACACTGTCAGTCACCTCGCAGCTGGACGTGGCAAAAAAAGTTGTAAATATAAAGGCCAGCAATAATCTCGACGGGAACAAAATGCTGGACATTAACGGCTATTACGATCCCTCCACAAAGAGGGCGAACCTTTCAGCAAGGGCCGATAAGCTTACTATCGGATTCCTGAATCCCCTGCTTAAAACCTTTGCTTCAGGTATAACGGGCACTGCCTCAGGAAAAGTGAATCTCTCCATAGCACAAAATAATATAATTCTGACAGGTGCCGTGCTGACGGAAAATGCCTCGATGAAGATCGATTACCTCCAGACAAAATACAAAATGAGCGACTCGGTCAGATTCGACAGTGATGGAATTGCATTCAATAACCTGAAGGTAAGTGATGAAAAAGGAAACATGGTGACTGTTACAGGAAGGGTTAATCACAAAAATTTCAAGGATTTTGCAGCCGACCTGACAATAAATACAAATGATGCCCTTGTACTTAATACAAAACCGAAGGATAACGATCTGTTCTATGGCACTGCATATGCCACTGGCGTAACAACAATCAAAAGCGGGGAGAATATGCTTTCGTTCGACATTTCGGCAAAAACAGGAAAAAACACAAAGTTTTATATGCCCCTTACTTCAAAAATGTCGGTATCCGAATATTCATTCGTCTCTTTTATCGATTCCAAGGACGACAAAAGAGGATAACAAGACTGCCGATAACAGACTAAAAGCTCCCGAGCCACAATCAGGCTTTGATCTTGATTTTGATCTTGAAGTCACACCGGATGCTGAAGCTCAACTGATTTTCGATTCGAAGGTGGGAGATGTTATGAAGGGGCATGGATCAGGCAATCTGAATATAACATATAACCCGAAGGGGGAATTCGGAATTACAGGAGATTACATTGTTGAAGACGGCGATTACCTGTTCACCCTGGGAAATATCCTGAATAAGTCGTTCAGCGTGGAAAACGGTGGCAAGATCATGTTCAATGGCGATATTAACAATGCTGAAATCGACATGAAGGCAATTTACAAGCTCAAAGCCTCGCTCTATCCGATTCTTCAGGATGATAACTATAAGGACCGCGTACCCGTTGAATGCCAGCTGAACCTTTCAGGAAATCTCTGGAACCCGGTTGTAGTCTTCAACATCTACCTGCCAACTGCCGACGAAAAGACCAGAACCTACGTAAGGAATGCAATTTCGACTGATGAGGAACTAAGCCGGCAGTTCCTTTACCTGCTTGTAATGAACAGCTTCTACGCCGATCCCTCATGGGCGTCGCAACAGCATCGGCATCACCTTCAGGGACGTCGGCAATGGCAGTCACCACATTCGAAATGCTGTCCAATCAGCTAAGCAACTGGCTATCCCAGATCAGCAAGGATTTTGACATAGGGGTGGTTTACAGGCCTGGAAGCGGTAATAAGGATATAAACCCACAAGAGGTGCAGGTAGCCCTTTCGACACAGATCTTAAACGACAAAGTCGTAATAAATGGCAACTTCGACGTGCCCCTGACAGGCAGCAGCGCTGATAACACAAATCAGATAACCGGAGACTTCGATGCAGAGGTGAAGCTAACAAATAAATTAAATTTCAAGGTCTTCAACAGGTACAACAACCCTTATACAGGCAAGGGCGTCGATTATACCCAGGGTATTGGCATTTTCTTCAAGCAGGATTTCGACAAATTCTCAGATCTGTTCAGGAAAAAGGAAAAATCAAAAATGAAAAAGGAGGATGAAACAGCTCCGGTGAATAAGTAGATCCGGCTCAACGGTTAATAAATTTTTTGTCATTGTTATTAACCCCGTATAATAGAAAAGGCTTTCCTTACGTTTTTTAATAACTTCGACCCTGAAAATCTTTAACTGAAAGATTTAAGAGGTGATATCAGGATTATAACCAACATTCAGAAGAATATGTCATTATTACTTTCAATTATGCAGCAAGTCCCGGGCGCGGTGGAAAATCCCACTGCCATGAAGCTTACCCTTCTCGATCTTACAATCAAGGGTGGGTGGGTTATGGTCCCGATCATTCTCTTATCCTTTGTGGCAGCCTATATTTTCATAGAGCGTTATTACGTAATAAGGAGAGCCACAGCCGAGGACACAAATTTCATGAACAGGATCAAGGATTATATTCATGATGGCAAGATAGATGCAGCCCTTGCATTGTGCAGGTCATCCGACAGCCCCTCCTCAAGAATGATTGAAAAGGGCATCACAAGGCTTGGAAGACCTCTTCAGGACATCAGCACTGCTATTGAAAATGTTGGAAAGCTTGAAATATCAAAGCTTGAAAAGGGATTTCCCGACCCTGGCAACCATAACAGGCGCTGAACCCATGCTTGGATTTCTTGGAACTGTTATAGGGATGGTACAGTCTTTCTATGCAATGTCACAGGCAGGAAACAATATCGAAGTCTCAATGATGTCGGGAGGTATATATACGGCCCTTATTACAACAGTTGCCGGACTAATAGTGGGAATCCTCGGGTATTTCGCCTACAACACACTAGTGATCAGAGTAGAGAAGGTAGTATTCAATCTTGAAGCCACCCTGACTGAATTCATGGATATTCTGAATGAACCTATAAAAAAATAAAGCTGAGATGGCCCTCTCCCAAAGAAATAAAATAAGCATCAACTTCAGTTCGGTAGGGATGACGGATGTTGTATTCAACCTCCTGATCTTCTTCATGCTTACATCGACACTTGTTCATCCCTCTGCAATTAAGCTTCTGCTTCCCAAAGGGCAGCACACAGACATCGGCAAAACCGCTAACAACAGTGTCGATCACAAGTGATCTGCAATATTATATAGAGAAGCAACCTGTTGCCTTCGACCAGATCGAGAACATTCTCAGGCAAAAGCTCGGAACGAATCCGGATATCTACATATCCCTTCATGCAGACAAGACAGTTCCTTTTGATTATATTGTAAAAGTACTGGATATAGCACAACGAAATAATTATAAGCTTATAATTGCCACATCTCCAAAATAACGACCTGCGCAGGGTTCCCACTGAAAGGGGAAAAGGGCTGGCCGGTACAATAATTGTTCACCTTGTACTGTTCATCCTTCTTATTCTTGTTAGCTTCTCCGTTCCTCCGCCGCCAGAGACAGAGGAAGGGATTCTCGTCAATTTCGGGACCGACCAGACCGGACAGGGCGCTATCGAGCCATCCGAGCCGGCATCAAAGCCTGAGACCGCTCCTCCCCCTGTCCCAGGGCAGCCGCAAAAAAGGCTGATGAGGAACCGGTACTGACACAAAATAGCGAAGAGGCTCCCGAGGTAAAAAAAGTGGATCCCGATGCAGAGAAAAAGAAAATTGAAAAAATCGAAGCCGACAGGAAAAAGAGAGAAGAACTGGAAGCTGAGAAGCTGAAGAAAAAACAGGAGGAGGAAGAGAGAAAGAAAATTGAAGCTGAGCAACAGCGGCAGGCAGAAATTATGAACAGAGACAAAAAATGCTCTGGCCAACTCTAAAAATGCCGGCACCACTTCGACAAGCGAAGGGGTGAACGGAGGAACCGGCAACCAGGGAGATCCACGGGGATCGGTTGACTCAAATGTCAGGGGCGAAGGCGGCGGACTTGGCGATAAAGGCATCTCCTATGACCTGCAGGGAAGAGGATCCCTGAAGTCTTCCCAAGCCAAAGTATGAATACCAGGGTGAGGGAACAGTAGTAGTCGAGGTCAGGGTTGACAAATCCGGAAAGGTAATTTCAGCCGTACCGGGAGTCAAGGGATCAACAACACTGGATGAATATCTCCTGAGAGTTGCCAAAGACGCTGCCATGGAGGCAAGATTTGAGGTAACATCCGATGCCTCTCCTTTCCAGGAAGGTTCCATTACATATATCTTTAAGCTGAAATAGCCAGCTTGACCTTGTAAAACCGTGGCTGCATTAAACGCCTAATCTTTTACCTATTCTTCCTCTGTGAACTCTGTGTAACTCTGTGTACCTCTGTGTACCTCTGTGTAACTCTTTGCAACAATAAGTTAAAAACTTTCGCAGATAACCCGGATATGGAAGAAAAGCATTGGCTTTTACTTCAGGGGCCCATGTATAAAAAGATGCAGGGAGCAAATGACAAAAAAGTGCCGGTCAGAGAGCGCATTGACCGGATACCGTACGCCTGCTATTTTTGCCTGAAATATTCCGTAATGGCAGCAGTAAGGTTGTCTATAAGATTCTTATCCTTTATTACATAATCATCGATTCCCTTTCTGGCCAGTTCCAGCACAATTTCTCCCTTATCCTGGCCGGAAAGCATAATAACAGGTGTCTCCGGCCTTATCTCCTTTATCTTTTCAAAAACCTGCATGCCGTTCATTAATCTCCTCCTTGTGGCTGACAAAAAAATAATCGAGAATAATCAGGTCGGGCTTTTTATTTAAAGCTTTCAGACAATCCTCTCCGTTCCCAAATTCCTCGATTCTGTATCCTTCTGCATGTTAACCTCTTTAGAACAAGATTATTGATAAATGGATCGTCGTCAACAATGAAAATAAGCTTCTGCATAGTCATCGTTCATAATATTTGATAATGGATAGTTTCAAAGTTAAAATAAAATATTACTATCTAAAATGTATTCAGCATAATATATAAACGCGGGACCGTGGTCTTTTCTGCAAACCGCCCGGACTGCCATCTTGATACGAACCTATCCTAAAGTAAATCAGCAATTGTTAATAATTTAGGGCACTTGTTAACTAAAATAATTTTGATGATGATTGACAGTATCAATGCTTATAGTATTATATTTGGCAATAATTAATTGCCTTTTTCCGTTGTTCAACCCGTGGACAATGGTGATTCTAACGAGGTTATTGATTAATTTTAATTATATTTACTTAAACCTTAAATCAGACAAAAATGAAGAAGATTTTTAAATTCTTTGCTCTTGCGGTTGTAAGCATTGCTTTCACATCAACCACTTTTGCACAGGTAACTGCCACTGCAACTGCAACTGCAACAATTGTGTCGCCAATTGCAATCTCAAAGACGGTTGACATGAATTTTGGCAACGTTGCCTCGAGTGTGGCTCTCGGTACCGTGGTCCTGGATCCTGCCAGGTGGACGAACACGCAACAGGTGGTGTGACACTTCCTGCTACAGCAGGAACTGTAACTGCAGCTTCCTTTACGGTTACAGGGACCTCCGGATATACATACGCAATTACATTACCAGCTGCAGTCCTCACAATTACTTCAGGCGGACCATCCATGACTGTGGATACCTGGACCAGCACTCCTATCCTACCGGAACCCTTACAGGAGGAACATCCACATTAACTGTAGGGGCTACACTACATGTGGGTGCAAGCCAGGCAGCTGGTGTCTATGGTCTGCCTGCAGAAACATTTACTGTTACAGTAAATTATAATTAGTATTCCTGTAGGTAAAATATTCTAATACGGAATAATGACAAGGCTAAAAAAAGTATTTTACAGCCTGATATTCTTCCTAAGTGTCACAGCGGTTGGAGTGACCGCACAGGTCACTCCTCCCGTAAGTGCAACAGGTCATGTTACGGCAGAAATAGTTCCAGTGTTCTCAGCCAGCGAAATAGCCCAGATGAATTTTGGGAAATTTTCACCGGGCCCGCAGGGAGGAGAAATAATACTCACTCCGGAGAATACGGTTTCTGTACTGGGCAGCATTTTTAAGGAAGGGGGAAACCACAACGCAGCAAGCTTTTATGTTACGGGTGATATTAATGCTTCCTATACTATAACGCTGCCCACTGCTCCCGTTGTGCTTACAAATATATCCAATGCAAAAACAATAAAGATCGAGGATTGGGTATCAGTTCCCTCACCGGGGATCGGTGCAGGCAGACTACAGGATGGATTTCAGGTTGTATATGTGGGAGCTTCTCTGAAAGTGGGCGACCTTAACGACAATCCGGTAGGCATTTATACAGGAACCTATACAATTACATTTGACTTTAACTAGCAGGATCGCTAATATTAAACAAATGCCAAAACATATTATTCTCAGATGCGGAAATCATAGTAATCCCTGCATGTCGAGGTCTCTGATCCTATTCATTACCGGAATTGTCGCTTTTATGTGTCTGTTTCCGGCAACAGGTTCCGCCCAGGGAAACCTCCTTATAACTCCCAGAAGAGTTATATTCGAGGGTTCCAAAAGATCGATGGATCTTAATCTTGCCAATACCGGAAAGGATACTTCAACTTATGCAATATCCCTGCTGGAGATCCGGATGAAGGAAGACGGCAGATTCGAGTCAATAACCGAGCCGGACCCGGGCCAGCGCTTTGCAGATAAAAATATCCGTTATTTTCCCCGTTCAGTAACTCTTGGGCCGGGGGAAGCACAGGTGGTTAAAGTTCAGGTAATCAAAACAAATGAACTTACTCCCGGAGAGTACCGATCGCATTTTTATTTCAGGGCTGTTCCTAAACCAAAGCCTCTTGGAGAGGCTGAGGCACCTGTGGATTGTTCATCGATCTCGGTGAAGCTTGACACCTGTCTTTGGAATTACGATTCCTGTCATCATCCGCGTTGGAGAATATTCGGCAGCTGTTACTATTTCAGGAGTCAGTCTTCAAACCGTGAATGATACAATTCCCATGCTTGAAATGACATTTAACCGATCAGGGTCAATGTCAGTATATGGCGATATAGCTGTCGATCACATATCCCCGCAGGGTAAGATTACACGCGTTGCTATAGCAAATGGCGTTGCTGTCTATACACCGAATACTATAAGGCGATTTCAGCTTAATCTCAGTAATGTACCGGGTATTGACTATACCTCAGGAAAGCTAAAAATAACCTACTCGGCATCCTCCGACGTTAAACCCGTTAAATATGCAGAGGCGGAGTTATTGTTGAAATGAAAAGCAGCTTGTACTGCTTTTTGAATTTTATTCATTGACTTTATGAAAAAGCCACTGCGGACTATTCAGGCAAACATACTGACAGTGGTTTTATAATTTTCCAAAACCAGGTCATTATCTTCTAAAAGTTTTTCATTTCACGCAATTGCACGGTCATATTATATCCGACTATTAAAACTAAATAATCCGGTTAGCTGATATATTATGATTATTCCCTATTTCAGTTAAAAAAACATGATTATCAAAAAGATGCAGGGTTTTGCTGCCTGCACTTCTTCTGGCTCTTGTCAGCCTGGGGCAAATTCAGACATTCACTTCAAATGGTACATTTACTAGTTCCTGTCGGGGTTACTTCAATTGTTGTTGAATGCACTTAGGGTGGAAATATATAATACTTTATAGTTACCTCCATCTGGTTATATATTCAATATGCAACGTGTACACTTGAATCCAAAATAGTAAGAAGCCAGGCAATTCAAAAACTATGACATTTACTAATATTCATGTACTTAAATCCCGCTAACAGATGTAATCTTAATTATTTTTCTTGCGGTCCAATAATTGTCTTGGTCAGACAAATACCTGGGATGGATCTTCCAGCAATAACTGGAATACCGCGGCAAACTGGTCGTTAAACCAGGTACCAACAAGTGCACATGATGTCGTGATCCCAAATAATTATACTGTAACTATTAATACTGCTGACAGTTGTGGCTCAGGTGCAATTGGTTATGTTGTAATAGGCCGGGTATTACATATTTCTGGAATAACAGTTTGACGGTCACGAACCTAATATCAATTGGAATCCGGAACGGGAGGCGGTTCCAACCCTGCTAATTTTTCAACCAGTAATCAGGCTTTCATAATTCAGCCGGGTCATTACTGATTACTGCCAGTACATGGTCGGTGAGCTGCTAACACAAAATTCTGGATAAGCAATAATGCGATCTGTTACAGTAAATAACCAGATTACTCTTTACGATGGTGACGTAAATGACGTATTACCTTTTCGACGATGGTCGGAAATACTTTCATAACAATATATTCAGCTCTGTATGGCCGGAGGAAGCTGAGCTGCTTGCCAATTCCGCAACCGTTAATTATAATTATTCAGGTGCTCAAACTGCAGAATCGATTACATATGGCAATCTCACTCTTTCTGGTTCCGGGATTAAAACACTACAGGTACAACTGTTAACGGAATACTTTCTTTGGAAGGAACAGCAACTTCTTCTGGGACTCCTGCATATGGGGCCTCTGCAACGCTTCAATATAACACAGCTTCATCCAGAACTGCCGGACCGGAATGGTTAAATACGTTTTCCGGATCAGGAGGAGTAATTATTGCCAATACCGGAGTCATAACCATTGAATGCCGCCAAAGATTTTCAATACAAACGTCCCCCTGACAATAAATAATGGAAGCTCTCTCAATACCAATGCAGCCAATAACTACGGACTGACATTCGGAGGTGACTTCATTAATAATGGGGGCACCTTCACCGCAAACGCCTCTCCTGTCACCATTGCCTCCACCATGGCAAATCAAAGCATTGCCGGATTTAATACTACGGGAACAGTTTCAATGACAAAAACAGCAGGTACTGCAGCTTTTACAGGAAATATGAATGCAAATGGATTGATAATTAACGGAAACGGAGGCACACTTGATCTGGGAACAGGTCTGACACATACACTCACTGGTTCATGGACAAATACCAATGGCACTCTTAACGGGGGATCAAGTCTGCTTATAATTGGTAATAATGGCACGTTCACCTCAGGTACATTTACTTCAGGTACGGGAACAATTAATTATAATGCGGCAGGGAATCGGAGTGTGGCTGGAGTTGCCTATAATAATCTTATAATTTCCGGTTCAGGTACAAAGTCCCTCGGAGGGGCTGCGACAGTAGAAAGGTACGCTCACGTTAAACGGAGGCACTTTTGCAGTTGGAAGCAATAGTCTCACACTTAATGGACCTGCAATAGCAGGTACTCCGAATAACCTTTCCACAACCAGCTCCTCAACATTAGTGTTTGGGGGGATCTGCAACTGGAATCACTCTCCCGTGCGAGTGTTGTCAATCTGAATAATTTAACAATAAGCAATCCAAACGGAGTTTCCCTTGCAGCTCCCCTCTCTTCAGGCACGCTTGTATTTACAGACGGCATGCTCAATACCACTTCAACAAATTTGCTGACAATAACAAATACAGCAGCAGGAAGCATAGGTGGGATATCTGCCACCAGCT
This sequence comes from uncultured Bacteroidales bacterium, assembly GCA_963756885.1. GTDB lineage: Bacteria > Bacteroidota > Bacteroidia > Bacteroidales > VadinHA17 > LD21. The sequence continues at coordinate 14,861 of CAVWPG010000009.1, read as the reverse complement.
ATATAAATGGCCCTCTGGCAAGAACCTTGCTTGCAAATCAGACCAATTACGGGACTCCCTATTTATTTCCGGTTGGGGATGGAGTGGATTACCGTCCTTTGGAGCTGTTAAACATAACTACAGGCGCAACCACTCCTGTAATTCTGGTATCCCAAAGCGGAACAGGTGCTCTTACTGCCGACGAAACGACCATTACCGGAATAGCACCACGAAATTGGCATGTACAAAGGTTAAGTGGAAATTTTACAAGTGCGAACATAAGATTAACGGAAAACGGGTTGGATTTCACTAAAATTATAGGTCAATCTACTGCTCAATCCGGTAATTATGCCTCAGTTGGCGGCACAAATATAGGAACCACAATTACCACCGCTTCGGCTATTGCCAATGCATCTTTACCGGCTTTCTTTGCTATCGGAACAAGTGTATTAACAACATTTTATTCTTATCAGTCTGGAGATTGGAACTCGTCAAGTACCTGGACCATCGACCCCTCCGGTTCTCTATGGATTGGAGCATCAATTCCCGGCGCTTCTGACAATGTGGTTATTTTGAACGGAAGAACCGTCACAATAAATCAGAATGGCAAGAATAGTCTTTCTATGGAGATAAAGCTCGGAGGGAATCTGGATTTACAGTCTACAAATTCTCATAACTTCGGAACTGTAAACGGTCAGGGTTTATTGAAGCTCTCCTCAGGTACTTTTCCAGGAGGCGTCTATACCAGTTTTGTTGCAGCTGGTGGAGGAACTGTCGAATATTACAATCTTAACAATTCAGTGATAAGCAGCCTCCAGCTGACATATAACAATCTGATTATCTCTAATTATACTGCCGGTGCCACGACTGTTTTTCTGAATAACGCAACTAATCCTATAAACTATACCCTGAACGGAAACTTTGACCTTAAGAATAATGCCACCGGATCTCTTACCTTTTATTTCGGCAATTCAACGCCCTCTGATAATCTCATTAATATGTCTGTGAATGGTAACATTACAATTGGTCCAGGCTGTAACATAAGGGTAAACAATTTTGCAACCTCTCATGCATTGCCCAATCCAAATAATACCACTTCAACATTCCCTATTCACAGTCTTTCGGTATTTGGTGATTTTACAAACAATGGTACTGTCAGATTTACAGGACTGCCATCACCTTTTAATAACTCATATTACACCCTTGGTGTTACTGCATATGGCGGAACCAACTATGGTGATGTACAGGTAATTTTCAAGGGTGCTACCAACAGCGCTCTAACCTGCAACGGTATTACGGATTTCTTCAGATTAATTGTTCAAAAAGGAACGGATCAAACCAATACGCTGGAGGTAAGTTCTTCCAGTACAAATAATTTCGCTATGTATGGCCCAAATAATGAGGGGAATAATAATGCCGGAGGCGGTTCTGTGGGTGATTATGGATACGGGGTCTATTATAAAGCCCTGTTTATTAATTATGGCACACTGAAGCTGAATGCAAATATTAATATCCCATCTCTTTCCGAGGGCGGAGAAGACTTCAATCTGCTCCCTACAGCCGGTTTATGGATCAATGGGGCAAATGTATCTTCAACTGCTACAGGACTTAACGGAACGGGTTATCAGGCTGCAACCCTTTATGGTGCTTTGCGTATAAGCTCCGGACAGTTTTCAACCGGAGATGCTGCCGGATTGGTTTTAATGCAATATGGAGCTCCATCCATTTTAGTGGAAGGCAGCGGAGTCCTGGATGTTAGCCAGACATGGTCAGCTACCGGTGCCACAAACATAGCAAGTTACACACAGACAGGAGGTATAGTAAATATACGGTTACAGGGTGAATACCATGCCGGTCCTCAGCTCGGTCTTAGCAGCACCAATTCGGTATTTGTTATGAGCGGGGGAACATTAAACTTCTCAAGCAATGGAGGCGGGACAAATTACCAGCTAATGAATATTGCTGCACAAGCAGGAAATTATCAGGTCAAAGGCGGAACAGTAAATCTTAACCTTCCAAGCTCCGGAACAGCTTATACGGCTGTATCATCGGTCCCGTTTTATGATATTAACCTGACAAATCAAACAGGTTCCGGTACTGTAACTGTTCAATGGTCAGCCCCATCACCTCTCACAATCCTGAACAATCTGAACATTGGCACCAATTCAGTTCTGGATTTGAATGCAAATACAATAAATCTTTATGTCGGACATAATTTTACTTTAAACGGGACATATACCCCGGGGAATAATACCACAACATTTAATGGCAGCGGAGGCCAGATCTTTTCAAATGCCGGTACGATAACCACAGGTCTGAACAACTTTGCCCTTGAAAATTTAAGCAACACAAATATTACCAATGATCTTACCATAAGGGGAGCGTTAAATATAAACATATCATGCTTTCTGAATGATCAGGGAAATACTATAAGTGTCGGGCGCGACATTACAATTTCAGGCGTACATACAAGCCAGGCAAACGGTCGTATTTTACTTAACGGAACCGGGATTCAGACGATAGGAGGCTCCGGCAGCGGCCTGTTTGGAAATTTTGGTGTAAACAAAACATCCGGCATATCTACTTTTTCATCTAATCAGTCAATTACAGGGAACCTCAGGCTTGTGAGAGGAATTCTTGATATTAACAGATATAATCTGACTCTTTCATCCAATAGCAATATTTACGATGTATTGACTGGTACGCCAGCTCCAACCACTTTCGGAAATACAAAGATGATAACTACCACAGGCGCTCAAAGTGACGGAGGATTGACAAAAACATTTAATGACATCGGGTCTTTCCTTTATCCTATCGGCTCAGGGACAGCTTATCATCCTGCAACAATTTCTGTTTCCCAGGCACCTGCAACATGGGGAGATATTACTGTAAAACCTGTTGCAGCTGTTCACCCTCTTGCAATTCAGGGCTTCGAGGTAATGAACTATTACTGGAAAGTAAAAAGTAACTTAATAACAGGCATTCAACCAGGATCTGTTTCGAACACCTTTAAATATGTTGCTGCAGACGTTGGAGCACAAATAAATTCCTATATCACTGGTGTTTTTAATCCCTATACATGGATGCGTGGAGCAGTAGCCCAGGTCGATAAAATTAACAGTAATATTATCTTCCCTGGCATCGACATTCTCGATGGCGATTATACTGCGGGTACTCCGGTAGGACTTGGCGGAGTTACAGTGTTTTACAGTCATCGTTCAGGTGATTGGGACACTCCGAATACCTGGTCTAATGTAAATAATAACCCCGGAAGTCCCGATGCAGTTACCATCCCTGGGCCCGACGATGCAGTGGTAATAGGCGATAAGTTAACCAATAATCATGTTGTTACAATATCTGCCAACGGGAAATCCTGTGGCTTGATGGAGATAGCTTCTGGTTCCACACTAGACATAAAAACTACGACAGGCCATAATTTCGAAGTACTTATAGAACAACAGATAAGAGGGGCAGGTACTTTGCGAATAGCCTCAGGTTTCTTTCCAGACGGCGATTTCGGTGATTTCCTGGGTCTAAGGGGAGGAACAATTGAGTATTATACTGAAACAACTCCCTTAAACATAGGAGCTGCATTTACCCTACCCGCTACTTACATTGATGACTCAAATTTAATTAACATTACGAACTACTGTAACCTGATCATTTCCCCTGCATCAGGGAAAAATATTAATCTCCCAAATACCGATCTTACAATTTATAAAGATTTAATGGTCAATGTTTCCGGTACCGGTACTTCCGGTATGGCACGGCTTAATAATCAGAACATTTCACGCACTGTAACAATCAATGGGAACCTCATTGTTAACAATGGAAACCTGCAATATACGAATGGAGGCAGCACAGCTCAGAACATTATGGTTATACGGCGACGTCAGCATAGCAAGCGGAGCAATTTTTGATGTTGCTGCTTCTTTAGCCGCGACAAATACTCTTTCAATTCAGGGTAACCTTACAAATAATGGAATATTCGACATGATTGCAGGAGGCTCTCAAATATGCAACGTTACATTTACGGGTTCAGACAACAAACAAATCAAAGGTACAACTGCAGTACGCTCTGACTTTAATATACTTAATGTAAATAAAGGAGTCGACAGGAACTCAGTTCTGGAAGCAACGGTAAATGCATTTTCATTGAATACTTCATTGGCTACAGCACTTACAATTAACAATGGAACATTCCGTTTATCCTCTCCCTTACAATAACACTTACAACTTCCAGCCCATTTACAATTCCCATCTCGGGTAGTTTGTCTGCCAATATAGGTACAATCAATATTGGTGCAGCAAACAACAACGCAGCTGACCTAATTCTGCAGGGCCGTCTCGAAGTGATGAACGTTGGAATAGTAAATATCGGTAATGGATCCGGTTCCAATAACGACATCGAATATGCAGCGGCCGGAAATCCTGAAATTAATATTTCAGGTGGGTCACTGAACGTCGATGGTCAAATACGCAGAAATATTGCAAATACTCTCGGGTCGCTGTGGTTTAGCCAATCAGGTGGAACAGTTAAAGTAAAAGGAAATAACTTAAATACATCAAGGGGTGTATTCGAAATAGTAAATTCCGGAAGCACATTAAATTTATCAGGAGGTAATCTGATCATTGAAAAAGCAGGAAGTACTACATATGCCGATATACAGATAACTCCTCAGAGTTCAACAGTCAATAATTCCAATGGTGGACATACACTTATAATTGGAGATGCCACAACCCCGGCTTCCCATGTATTCAAACTTAATGCTTCAGCGCCATTATGGAATCTGATAGTTGATGGTACTACACAGAATAAAACAGCAATCCTGAATGGAAATACGCTTTCACTTCTGAATAACCTTACAATAAATGGAAATGGCATTGCCGGTACAGGATCTGTTTTCAATGCAAATGAGCTGAATGTTACAATCGGAGGAAGCCTGACAAACAATAATTTGTCTTCCGCAACTGGTGCTGGGCGCGGGCGTCCTGCGAGAACCAGACGTGGTGATAGGAGAACGTCAACAGCGCGGCGGCCAACAGCGCCTCGCGCTTCCCAAAGACGGCGGCTGCCAGGCGCGCCGCCGCCCAGATGCTCGCCACGCCGAACAGAACGGCGGGGAGGCGCAGGGCCGCGGGGGACTCGCCCATCACGGCAATGGACCCCTTGGCCAACAGCGAATACAGCGTGTGCTGGTTGTCATCGACGAAGACCGCCAGGAGCCTTCCCACGGGCGGGCGGACGGTGCGGACCAGCGTGAGACTTCGTCCATCCACAGATCCGTGTTCAACGCGACCAGTCGAAGGGCCGCGGCGGCGAGCAATAGGGCCAGCAGCAACGCGGGGAAACGGCGGGAAAGCCAATCGGCGCCTGCGGACCCCCGCGCCGGCGTCCACAGGGGTTCGAAGCCGCCGCGGGCGAGGGCGGAGACGCGCTTCGATTGTGCATAGGCTAGGCCCATCAGCAGCAGTCCGTCAACGAAAAACAAGGCCCTCAACATGTGCGCGCCGGAAATAGCGGATTCCAGTTGCGCCGCGTCGAATTCCGGATTCAGGAAGAGCGCGATCCCTCGCGCGCTAAGTCCGAGGCTTAGAGCCAAGCAGGCGGCGCCGGCCGAGCGAATCCCCACTTGACTCCGGGTGTAGAGCCGCCCATCCAATTGACCCAGTGTAGTGAACCAGGCTAGGGAATCACCGCCGCGAGTCCGCGAGAGCGAGCAGATGCGCGATGCCCCCTGCCGCGAGCCCGCCGCTGATGACCACGCCCTGGAATACGAGCCCCGCGGCGACGGCAAGGCCCGCCGGCACGCCGAACGGCGCAAACAACGCGGCGAGCGCGGCTTCACGGACGCCGAGGCCGCCCTGGGTGATGGGCAGCATCGCGGAGAGCTTCGCAATGGGCCAGACGAACAGCCATGCCGTCCAGGCAATCTCGATGCCGCAGGCCCACCCCAGCCAGGCGTTGAGCAGGACGAGGGAGCCTTGCAGGGTGACGCCGAGGGCCAGGGCGGCGGCGAGGCGCAGAGGGCGTTTCGCGCCGGTGTGTACGGATCGCATGGCGCGCACCCAGGGGCGCCGCAGGCGGCGCGGGATCGAGCGCAGCGGCAAAGCCAGCACGGCGGCGCAGGCGGCGCCGCCCACCACAACCACGAGCGCCGCCGCGGCCCAGGAAAGCGGGGTCGTCCGCCAATCGAGAGCGCGGCAACAAGGCCACTCCAAGCCCGGCGACAATCGCGAGCGCGGCGATGTCGAGCACGCGGTCGACGACGCTTCCGACGATGACTCCGCTGGGAGATTGGGCCAATTGTGTAGCCAGGCCGGCCCTCAAAAAGTCTCCGCCGGCGACCGAGGGCAGGAAGGTGTTCCCAAACAGCCCGTAGCAGTAGCAGCGGACGGCGTTCCGGAAGGAAAGCCCGCCGCCGGCGGCGTTCACCAGCGTGCGCCACTTCAACACGCCCAGCATGTGGAGGGTCAGGTAGAAGGGCAGCGCCAGAGCCCAGGCGTAGGGCGGGATGCGGGCGAAGGCCGCGAGAAGCTGGTCTAACGGCAGGAACAGGAGCAGCAGCGCCAGGATGACGCCGCTGGCGGCCCAGCGAACGAGGAGCAGGCGCCAGAACGGGAGAGACGCGGAGGAGACGGGAGGCGATTCAGGCATGCCGCGCGGCCGTCAGATTGCGCCGGCGGAATCGCGGCGATTGAAGAAGGACGCCCGACGCATTGATGATATGTTAGTCGATTGCGGAACAGTCTTTTCGGCGTTGCGAAGGCTCTTCTGCCCGCTCGGCTGCGCTCCTGGATCGTCGCCAAGCAAAGGGCTCACCGGCTGCAATGGCCGCGGGCGGGCGCGGTGGACTTCGGGCAGCTTCGGCGCGTGACGCCGATCAGTCCCATCTTCGGCATCGAGCGCGGCGTTCCAGTCGACCGCTACTACATCGAGGCGTTTCTCGAACGAAATCGAGATGCGATCCGGGGGCGGACGCTCGAGCTGGGCGATGCGACGTATACGAAGAAATTCGGTGGGGATCGCGTGACGGTCAGCGACGTTCTGCACGTGACGGCGGGCAATCCCGAGGCCACGATCGTCGCCGATCTGACCGATGCGGCCCACGTTCCGGACGACCGCTTCGACTGCATCATCTTCACGCAGTCGCTGCAGATGATCTACGATTTCAAGGCGGCGCTGAAGACTCTGTTCCGGATCCTGCGGCCGGGCGGGGAGCTGCTGATGACGTCCAGCGGCGTCAGCAAGATCGCGCGGCGGCTGGGGCGCGACGACTGGGGCGAGTATTGGCGGTTCACGACGCAGGGGGCGGAAGCGATGTTCGCGGAAACGTTTCCGGGCGCGGAGGTGAAGGTGCGGTCGTGGGGGAATGTTCTGTCCGCGGCGGCGTACCTGTACGGGCTCGCCGCCGAGGAGCTGCACGGCGGAAGAGCTGGACCATGACGATCCGGACTTCGAAGTGATCGTAACCGTGCGGGCGCGCAAACCGGGGTCATGAGCGCGCACCTTCCTCTTGCGCGCAGGGTCGCCATCCTCGACACGGCCGTCGCCTCGACGAACCTGGGGGACCAGATCATCATGGAGGCGGTCCGTGCGGAGCTGGGGGAGCTGCTGCCGGACGCCTTCCCGTTCTCGGTGGCGACGCACGAATGGATGGGCGCGAAGAGCCGGTCGCTGATCCGGCGCTCGGACTATGCGATCGCGGGGGGCTCGAATCTGCTGAGCTCGCGGATGTGGTTCCGGCCGCTGTGGAAGCTGCGGCCCTGGGACGCGCGGCTCGGCCGCAAGACGATTTTGATGGGCGCCGGCTGGTACCAGTTTCAGCGCCGGCCCGACCCCTATGCGCGGTGGCTGTTTCGCAGCGTGCTGAGCGCGAGCGGGCTGCATTCGGTGCGCGACGGCTATTCGGAGCGGATGCTGCGGTCGATCGGCTTCGGCAACGTTGTCAATACGGGATGCCCGACGATCTGGCGGTTGAGCCCGGAGACCTGCGCGGGCGTGCCGAGGGGAAAAGCGAAGAGCGTGATTGCCACGCTCAATACCTACATGCCGGATGCCGAGCGCGACCGCCGGCTGCTCGGGGCCCTGGAGCGGCTTTACGAGAGGGTCTATTTCTGGCCGCAGACCGACTCCGACGCGCCCTACGCCCGCGACCTTGGCGTTGCACTGACCTTCGTGGACCCCAGCCTCGCGGCTTACGACCGCTTGCTGGCGGGCGAGCCGGATCTCGACTATGTCGGGCTGCGGCTGCACGGAGGCATTCGCGCACTGCAGCATCGCCGCAGGACGATCATCGTCGAGATCGACAATCGCGCGGCGGAGATGGGTTCGGATTTCAACCTGCCCACCGTCAAGCAGGGCGATTGGGATCGTCTCGAGAGCTTGATCACGCAGCCGTTCGAGACGCGCGTGGCGCCGCCGCTCGAGGCGATCAGCCGTTGGAAGGAGCAGTTCCGGGCGCCCGGCCGATGACGACGAAGACGCGGTGCATCACCTGGAGGGGATCTTCCGGATGGCGTTCCTCGAGCAGGACGGCGAGCTCGGCGTCGAAACGCTCGACGACTTCACGCTTCCGTGAAGCGCCTAGCGCAGCGTGGCTCCTCAGCCGCCCGCGCCAAGCTTCGTGGGTGTAGGGGACCTGGACGTCGAAGGAAAAGCTTTCGAGGCGCTCGAAGCCGTTGCGGGCAAGAGTTGCCAGGCGATCGGGATGGACGCCGGAGCCTTCGCCCGCCACCCATTCCGGCTTTACGCGCCGCGCCAAGACGAAGAAGAGCGAGCGCGCCGTTTCGCGGCCAGGAGGCGCCGGAAGGCGCTTGCGGATCAGCCGTTCCGTGTCGGCCGCAACCGAGCCGGGATGCGCCAGCCAGTCGAAATGTACGATGGCGAGCGCGCCGCCGGGCGCGAGGATGCGCAGCGCTTCCCGGGCCGCGCGGTCCGCGTCGAACCAGTGCCAGCAAACCGCCGCGGTCACGGCGTCGAAGGCCCCACCGGGCAATCCGGTGTTCTCGGCGACGCCTTCGACGTAGGCGAGGGACACGCCCGCCTGCTCGTCCAGCCGGTGCGCCTCGGCGAGCAACTCCGGAGAGGGATCGAGGTCCGTCACCCGGCAGCCGGCTTGGGCAAACGCCCGTCCGAGCACGCCCGTGCCGGCGCCGAGATCGAGGATGCGCTGGCCCGCGAGGCCGACGCCTTTGTGGCGCAGGCGCTCGAAGAAGCTCGGGCGGGAAACCAGGGCGATAGCGGGCGTAGTCGGTCGCGGTCTTGCCGAAGTCGGGCTGCATCGCGCCGGCTTTAGTTCCAAGCGTCGTATGAGCTCGAGATCGTGATCTGGATGTGTTGGCGCGGGCCCTTCTCCGTGCGGACCGCCGGAACCGAGTGCCAGGAGTGCTTGCCGCAGGGGAAGACCGCCATGCGGTTGTGCTTGGGCTTGACGGCGATGGTGGCCGCGAGGCGGTCGCGCAACTTGGAGAAAGGCTTGGGCGCGTGGTAGAGGTGCAGCTTTTCGAGCAGCCGCAGGTCCAGGCTCGGGGGATGCAGGATGAGCTCGCCGCCCTCCATGCCGACCTCGTCCTTGTCCTGGAAATAGACCAGCATCGAGATCAGCCGGCGGCGGTGATCGAGGTGAACCGGACGGTAGTAGCCGCTGTAGGACTGGTAGAAATCGAGGCGGGACCAGAGCTCGTGCGGCTCGTGCGCCGGACGGCGAAGCTGCAGCAGCTCCTTGTCGGTGCGGTCCTCGCGGTACGGCACGTAGACCGCTTTGTTCAGGTCGATGCGGCAGCCTTCACTTGCCCAATAGTCGCCGAACTCGGCAATGACGAAGTCGATCCAGCCCTGACTATGGACGAAGTCGTGGACCCTCTTCCAGGCAGGGCTGGCGGCGAGATGGGCGTCGTATTCGGGGTCTCCCCAATAGAGCGACTGCCCCCAGCCCTTCGGGCGCTGCATTTTCGTGATCTGGGGAAAGTCATCCCGGAGCTGTTTGTAGAGCGCAGCTTCAAAAAAGCCGTCGACCACGAGGTGCGGGAACGGCTTGGGGTTGAGCTTCAGACGATCGATTCCGAGAACTTCGCGAACGACGACGCTCATGATTGGGGTGATCCTTGTCCGATGATCCTAAATTCTCGCACGCCTGGGGGCGCGAACGAAAACACCCCGTCCCGCCGGGGGCGTCGCCAGCCGCGACGGACGGGCTCGCCACGGCGGCCAGACGGTCGGCAGCGTTCCCTATACATGAGCTTTACACCCATCGCCGTTCCGTAGGACACTGAGTAATACTTAGCCGGCCCGCCCGCGTCGGCGCCGGCCAGAGAGCCGAGCAGTGGAGCGCCCGCTACGGTTTGCGATGGTCACGACATTTTACCCGCCGTATCATTTCGGCGGGGACGCGTCGTACGTCCGCAGCCTTTCTCATGCGCTCGCGCGGCAGGGCCACCACGTAACGGTCATCCACGACCGCGACGCCTACCACATGGTGCGGGGCGACGCCAAGCCGGAGGCCAGCTCAGAGGAACCGGAAGGAGTCGTCGTTCATGGCTTGCGGAGCCGCTACGGAGCGCTGTCGTGCCTGGCCACTCAAGTCGACCGGCCGGCCGGTAGTCCACGGCGCGCGGATCGCGCGGATTCTCTCTGAAGACTTCGACGTCATCCACTACCACAACATCTCGCTCGTCGGCGGGCCGGGAATCATGGTCCATGGCAGCGGTTTGAAGATCTACACCGCGCACGAGCATTGGCTGGTCTGTCCGACTCATATTCTGTGGCGGCACCAGCGTGAGATCTGCACGGGGAAGGAGTGTCTGCGCTGCGCGATGCACTACCGCCGCCGCCGCAGCTTTGGCGCGCCGGAACGCTGCTGGAGCGTTGCGCACGGCACGTGGACGCCTTTACGACGCTGAGCCAATCGTGCGCAGGACCGGCACCGGGAATTCGGATTCGACCATCCGATGCAGGTGGTGCCGCCGTTTCTCTCCGAGCCCGCGCCGAAAAGATCCTAGCCCGGACCTGCCGCTGCCGACGCGTCCGTACTGCCTGTTTGTGGGGCGGTTGGAAGCCACAAAAAGGCTGCAAGACGTGATCCCGCTATTCGATGACGATGGCCCGGCGGAGCCTGTGGATTGCCGGCGCCGGTTCCTATGAAGGCGAGTTGCGGCGTTTGGCCGCGGGCCGGAAATCGGTGCGCTTCCTTGGTTTTCAGCCCTTCGCCAATCTGCAGCGCCTGTACCGCGAGGCCCGGGTCGTCGTGATGCCCTCGCTCTGCTACGAGGTGTTTCCGATGGTGGTGCTCGAGGCGTTCCGGGAAGGCGCTCCGATCATCGCCCGCAAGCACGGCGCCCTTCCCGGAGATCGTCGACGCGAGCGGGGGCGGGCTGCTGTTCGACACCGCCGAGGACCTTCGCGCCGCGTTGAAGAGAATTTTTGCCGACGACGCGTTGCAGCTCCCCAGCTTTCCTGTCGCGCCGTCGAAGCCTTCCACATGAACTGGACCGAGGCCGCCGGACTTGGGCGCTACTTCGGGCTGATCGAAAAGCTCGCGCTGCGGCGGGGCATGACGGACCTCGTAACCGCCCGCGATCACGCCTTGACGGCCTGGTGAGGGCGCGCGAAAGAAATCCGCTGGGGTTGGCAGGCCCAAGTGTCCCGTCTCAGCAGTCCGCGTGACTCCGCGCCGCCAGCTCTTTCGGAGCCGCTGGCGTCAGGGGTGGTGTGAAAACGGGCCGTAGGGGCACGCCATGGTGTCCGGTAACATGACATCGTTTCCACCCTACGAACATCCGGCCTCGATCACGTTTCGGGGGGAGATACCCGGCTGTCAAGGCCTTTCAGCGAGTTGGCGGCGCCAAGCCTTGACACCCGGGCATCCCCCCCCGAAGCAATTACTTCCCGTAGGCCGGTTGTTCTCCCGCCGTCTTCCCACCTCCCCCGCCTTCCCCTGCCTCTCTATCTCTCTTGTTTGCCGCCTGTTCGGCTTTTCGCGGCGAAGCTAAAGCGAACGAAAGTGGAAACGATGTCTGGAGACTGAACACCATGGCGTGCCCGGGCTCGGCATGCCGAGCCCCTACAATGGCCGCCGTCTGGATATTGGGGCTAGCCCGGATTTCTCCCCACGTGGCGAGCGGAAGTGCGTGAGAGGCGCGTCAGTGCAAGGCGCGCGAGAGTTGGCGCGCACAGGCGTACTTGAACAGTCCGTCGAGCACGGCAACCGAGCGCAACGAAGCAATGGCGCCCCTATCGCGTGCTTACGCCGTCAGGTGGGGAGAAATCCGGGCTAGCAAAAGGCAATTCCGCCTTTTCACACAGATGCCTCAGCCTGCGGTTTCTTGGAAATCCCGAGGCAATCCGGGCATACCGCACCCTGACGGGAGCGGCTCTGACGGCACGCTGCGTTCGATCAGACCGTTCCGGTGCGCAACGCGGCCTTCTTTACGCAAAGGAAGCCCGCGAAGTTGTACCACTGGAAGTAGGTGTCGACCATCTCGAAGCCGCTGCGGCGGAACAGCTCCACGTTCTCCTCGATGCGGTACGGGATCATGACCTTATCGAGCGCCTCGCGTTTGCGCGCGATCTCGACCTCGCTGTAGCCATTCCGGCGCTTGTACTCGTAGTAGAAGTCGATAAAGAAGCGGTTGATCGGCCCGCGGTTGCTGAGCACTTTTTCCGCGACAATCAGCACGCCGTCCTCGTGGAGCGATTCGTAAATATGGCGGATGAGGTGGTCGCGATGGAGCGGCCGGATGAACTGCAGGGTCCACTTCATCAACACGACTCCGGCGCCGTCCAGGGGCAGCGAGTCGACGGCTTCGTTGAGATCGGCGCAGCGCAGGTCGATCCGCCCTTCCATGCCCTGTTCGCGGAGCTTCTGCTTGGCGCGTTCGATCATCGCCGGGGAGTTGTCGTAGCCGATCAGCTCGGCTTCCTCCGGGAGTTGCTTGCTGAGCGCCGCGAGCGTGGTCGCGGTCGAGACGCCGAGATCATACACACGCGTTCCGGGCGTACCAAAAGGTCCTGGCGATCTCGCAGATCATGCGCTGCTGCTCGGCGTAGAACGGGACGCTGCGGCCGACCATGTCGTCGAAGACGTCGGCGACTGTCTCGTCGAACGTGAAATCCGACGACCGCGCCGCCTGCGAGAGAAAGACTTCATCCTTTTTCATGATCTGGCGGGCCCGCTCGACGCATTCGCGGCGGGCTTCCTCGTAAGGTATCGTATTCCTTCTCTTCGGGGCTGTTCGCGGTCCTTCAATGGTTCTTCCGGAGGCGGAACACGAGGTAGCGGCCATCTTCGTATTCCAGAGTCGAGCGATAGCCCCGCGGCAAGTCCGCGGCGAGCCGGCGGCCCTGGTTTGTTTCACGGGCGACGAGGAAGCTGTAGGTTCGTGTGGAGAGGGCCGCCTGCGCCGCTCGCTCCGCGCGTTGGTTTTCGAGGTACATCGGGTGAAAGGCTGCGGGATTGGGCGCATATCCCGGCCGTCATCACGTTCGCGCCCAAAATCAGGTCGTTTGGAGCCGCCGTCCGCCGGATGCTGCCGTCGCGGCATACGGAGCCAGCGCGCGCCGGTATTCGGATTTGTCAATTCTTCCCGTGAAAAGCAAGAGTTGCGGGCCGTTGAGGGAAATGATCATCGCGGGGAGCGAACAGAACAGGAAGTTGTAGGTCAGCAGGCACCACAGGAGCGCTCGAAGCCCCGGCTTCCTTGACGAAAAGCGGCTTCGAAGCGCTCGCACGCAAGCAGGAAGACCAACGCGACGAGCAGGCCCGCGTAGCGCAGGAACGGAAACACCGGATCCCCCACAAGAGGCAATAGGCCAGGCTCAACGCGCCGAGCGCGATGACCTCGCGGTTCGGCGCCGTGCGTTTCAGCAGCAGCCAGGCCGGGAGGGATAGCAGCAGGAAGAATCCCAGAGGATTTTGGGACGGAGATTCGAACGCCCGGCGCCCGTTGAAATGCACGAACCAAGGAATCTCCAGGTACGGAACGCCGAGCCAAACGTGGCCCGAGGCCTAGCCCTGGATGCAGGTAGCCCACCGCTTGGCCGAAGCTCGACGGAAAAAACGGATTGCCGGTGAAGACGTAGGCGCGCACTTGCCAGAGGACCGCCGTCACTCCAAAGATCAAGGTCCAAAACCCGACTTCGCGAATCTTTCCCGGCCGGCCGCGGAGCCCCCAGAGAAGCAAAAGAGCAATCCAGGGCAGGCCGAAGAAGGATGTGTACTTGATCGCCAGGCTCGACGCCAGGAAGAAGACTCCCAGGCGCAGGCGGGAGGTCGAAGAGCTGCTCCGAGCCAATCGCGCACGAGACCGCCAGCAACTGGAAGGCGACGACGGCGAGATCGTTCTTGATGACGGAACCGTCCCAGAGCAGAAAAGGAACCGCCAGGGCGTAGAGGCGAGAAAGCAGGCGGCGCGGTTGAACCCGAGTTGGCGTCCGATCAAGAAGACTGCACCCAACGCAAGAGCGAAGAACAGGGGATGGACGAACTGCGCCGCGGGCTGGCCGCCGAGTGTGTAGGCGACCGTCATCAACGTCTCCGCACCTTGGGGGTAGAGCGAGTAGGGCTGGAAGGGAAGCGGGTGGAGAGAGCCTGTCTCAGCGAAGACCCGCACGGCCGGCAGATGCATCAGCAAGGCGTCGTGCGCGACCAAGGGCGCCAGGGCCAACGCAACCGCGATGAGCAAGAAGACCGCTGAAGAACACGCTCGCGCCAGCCAGAGCGTTCGCCGCGTCCGCATCGTCGGGCCATCCGCCGGCGGCGGTGCGCAGCCGGCCAAACAGTGCGAACAGCTTGCGGCGCCGCAGGATGACGGGCGCTCCAAGCAACGCCGCGAACACTTCCCAGCGGTAGAAGCCTGCCACTCCGATCAGGAACAACAGGACA
>CAVWPG010000008.1:0-4745 GCA_963756885.1 uncultured Bacteroidales bacterium | reverse complement strand
GAAACTATTGCTTCAGCAAGCCAGGGTAACCGGTACCGTGAAAGACTCCAAAACCGGAGAGCCCCTGCCCGGAGTCACAGTTGTAGTAGAAGGCACCACCAGGGGGTCCATAACCGATATTTCCGGAAATTATGTCATCGAGCCGGTCGATAATAATTCAGTACTTATATTTTCATATGTAGGGTATAACATTCAAAAAGTACCGGTTGCCAATCAGCCGGTTATTAATGTCGAACTGGAGGTTAGTGTTCAATCTCTTGAGGAAGTTGTTGTAGTCGGCTATGGAACTCAAAAGAAAAAGGATCTAACAGGTGCTGTTGTAAGAGTTCAGGGCGAAGGCTTCAAAAACCAGTCTTTGACACAAGTCACAGATATGCTTACCGGTACAGTTGCCGGGTTA
Source organism: uncultured Bacteroidales bacterium (assembly GCA_963756885.1). GTDB lineage: Bacteria > Bacteroidota > Bacteroidia > Bacteroidales > VadinHA17 > LD21. The sequence goes on along the minus strand of CAVWPG010000008.1, from coordinate 4,345 downwards.
GCAGCCAATCAGGGAACATCAGCCGAAGGGGGAAGCTTTCTGGAGATAAGAGGCCAAAAATCATTGAATGCATCAACAGATCCGATGGTTGTAGTTGACGGCACCATTTTCTATGGGAGCGTCTCTGAAATTAATCCTGCCGACATAGAAACAATTGATATTCTGAAGGATGCCAGCTCTGCTGCTGTATATGGCGCCCAGGCTGCCTCAGGAGTAATCCTGATCACAACAAAAAAAGGAAAAACGGGAAAACCCATCATCAATTTTTCCTCCACAGTGGGAATTTCTTCACCTACTCATGCATTCAAGCCATACGATGGTGCAGGCTATCTGAAATTCAGAGGTGACTATCTGAGGGAAGTCAATCCGGACAAACCAACCTGGTATTATAATGATCCGAATAATTTGCCGGCAGGCGTTACCCTGGATGACTGGAGAAATGCAAGTAATAATCCGCAGGATGACAATACAAATGAATATCTGAGCAGGAATGGCTTCTTCCAGGTGGAACAGGACAATTACAATGCCGGGAATGAGATAAACTGGTACAACAAGGTAATACAAAAAGGAATCAGGCAAAACTATGATTTAAGTATAGGAGGTGCTACCGACAGGGTCAATTATTACTGGTCAATTGGCTACCAGAAGAATGAAGGGATAATTGTTGGCGACATCTTCTCAACTGTCAGGTCAAGGTTAAACCTTGATCTGAAAGTCAATGACTGGTTGAATGTCGGCACCAATACCCAGTTATCAGCCCGGGATCAAAGTGTTGTTAAGGGATATATCTGGGACATGGGTGTAAACAGCCCATATGGCTCAATGTACAACGCAGATGGAAGCCTGAACTGGTACCCTAATTCCTATAGTGCTGTCGAAAATCCTTTAATTGATTATTACGGACAGGACAGGTTAAATAAAGAGTATGGAGTTTTTGCTACAATATATGCTAAAATAAAATTGCCCCTTGGAATTGAGTACAAGTTATCATATCAGCCACGTTATTCCTTTTCAAAAGATTATAATTTCTGGTCCTCTCAGACCATTAACGGAGGCGCCGATCATTCGCAGGGATACGGTACAAGATTCGATGATTCAAGCAACGGATGGATTCTTGATAACCTGTTGCATTGGCAAAAAGAGGTTGGGATACATAATTTTGACATTACTCTTCTTTACAGTGCTGAGGATAATAATTACTGGTCATCGACAATGTCGAACGAATCGTTTACACCTAACCAGAATCTGAGCTATAACGGGCTTCAGTACGGGACAAGGCCAGGCATTAACATTTATGACGAGAAAAGCACAGGAACAGCAGCAATGGCAAGATTGAACTATTCCCTTTTGGATAGATACCTTTTCACAGCATCTTACAGAAGAGATGGTTATTCAGCATTCGGGCTGAAAAATCCTTGGGCAAGTTTTCCTTCATTCGCACTAGCCTGGAGAATTTCAAAAGAGCAATTCTTCAATGTCAGCTGGATAGATGAATTAAAGCTCCGGACCTCATGGGGATCAAACGGAAACAGGTCTATTGGCCCCTATTCTGCACTGGCTCAGGTAAATCCAAACTTATATTATGATGGATCAAATACAGAGGTGGGAGTTTATAACAATACGTTGCAAAATGACAACCTCAAATGGGAAAGAACCCAATCACTTAATTTCGGGATTGACATGGATATGTTTGATAGCCGGGTCTCACTGGTTGCAGAGTATTACTCATCAACGACCAAAGACCTGTTAATGAACCGTCTGCTCCCTGAGATCACGGGTTTTACAAGCATTACAAGCAACCTGGGTGAATTGAGTAACAAAGGGTTTGAATTTACAGTAAACACTAAAAACATCCAGAATCCAGGGTTTACCTGGACTTCAAATCTTGTATTCTCCCTGAACAGGAACAAGATCGTACATCTTTTCGGTGATTACGAAACAGTTGATATAAACGGGAAAAGTGTTACAAGGGAAATTCCTGACTACTCGAACGAATGGTTCCCCGGACAGGCTATTGACAGGATCTGGAACTATAAAGTAACCGGGATCTGGCAGGAAAGCGAAGCAGCAGAAGCTGAAAAATATGGTCTTACTCCCGGCGAGTATAAAGCTGAAGATGTTGACAACAGCTATACTTATGAGGATCTGGCTGACAAGCAATTTATCGGGTACACCAAACCCAGGTATCTGCTTGGGTTTAAGAACGATTTTACCTTCCTCAAAAATTTCACTGCCTCGATATTTATCCGTGCCGATCTCGGTCATGAAGGTGAATTTGCATATGCTCTGCGCTCAAGCAATGAAACATACGACAAACGTAACACATGGGACGTACCATACTGGACACCTGAAAACAAGAATAACGAGTATCCGAAGCTTTCTTCCCAGCAGACAGTTTTTGGAGGAGGCTTAACTATCTACAAGCCGAAATCATTTGTAAGGGTTCAGGATTTTTCTCTGGCCTATAAGTTACCGCAAGAGTTTTGCAAAACAATAAAATTAGCCGATGCAAGATTTTTCTTTTCCGTTCGCAACTTACTCACTTTCACCAAGTGGCCAGGATGGGATCCAGAATCAGATTATGAATCTCCGATGCCAAGAACAACTACCATAGGTATTAATATTACATTATAACTTCAGAGTAATATGAAAAAACATGATATTATGAAAACTTTAGGAAGTATAACACTTATACTATTACTTTCACTATGCCTTTTTTCAGTATCCTGCACGAAAGAATGGCTGAAACCTGAGCCCAAATCTTTTTTCAGCCCCGACAATGTATACATTGATAAGGCAGGATTTGAAGCACTTATAGTAACAATGAAGAAGGATCTTAAGATGGAATGCTATGGTGCAATGAATGATCTCGTAATGGATTTTTGCACTACCGACCTTGGATCTCCCTGGTCACAGCTTGATTTCAAGAAACTGACGCCGAACTCTGATCAGTATTATCGTTTTCTTTCAATGTTCACAGCTGTTTATACCGCAATCAAGAATACTAATGTTCTGATAAGCAGGATTGACAATATAACCTGGGAGAACCAGGCGGACAGGAATTTATTACTGGCTCAGGCCTACTGGTTTCGTTCCTACTGGTACTACCGTCTTGTCAATTCCTATGGCGATGTTCCTTTTATTGGGAAAGAAATCACGGAAGCCAGGCTTGATTTCCAGACACATAGCCGCTGGGCAATTCTCAGCAAGATACAATCTGATATGGAGTTTGCAGTACAATGGCTGCCCGAAACCGCCAAGCCGGGAGATGTCACAAAAGGAGCAGCCAATCACCTGCTTGCCAAAATTTATCTTGCCAACCTGGAGTTTGATAAAGCCATTGCGGCCACTTCTGCAGTGATAAACGGACCTTATGCACTAATGACTGACAGGTTCGGGTCATGGAAGGATGATCCGAGGCGTAATGTGATCTGGGATCTTCATCGCCCTGAGAATTTCAGCCTTCCTGAAAATACTGAAGCCATAATGAATACGATTGACAGGTTTGAAGCTCCTTCAGATGCCAAGTCGACAGGTCTTTTCACAATGCGCATGTACGGACCAGCATGGCATCAGTCAAAAGTAAGGGATAGTGAAGGTAAACCGGGAATGGTCCAGTCGGGCCTTGAGTATGACACTCTTGGTAGAGGAAATGCAAATATCAGGCTGGATTATTTTTACACATATAATCTTTGGAACTATCAGGCCGAGACATGGCAGACTACTCCTGATTTAAGGAGGAGCGATATCAACTGGATCGAAACCTATGAGTACCTGTATAATAATCCTTCATCGGTTGACTACGGAAAGCCTTTTAATCCAGCATACCTGGCAACTCCACTTGACACTTTCTATAACATGTACGCCGTTCCGCAATATATTTTGTTTGTTCCCCAGGGTGATCCAGCCTCTGTACCATATGGAGGAAACGGGGACTGGTATATATTCCGTCTTGCAGATACATATCTGCTCAGGGCTGAGGCTTATTTCTGGAAAAACCAGCTGGGCGACGCTGCAAACGATATAAATGCAGTGAGGGGGCGTTCACATGCAACACCCATCACTGCCTCAGATGTAAACATCGATTTCATTTTCGATGAGCGTGCCCGAGAGCTGATGGCTGAGGAACCACGACATTCAGAACTCGTGAGGGTATCCTATATTATGGCTAAGCAGAACCTGAATGGGTACACCCTGGATGGCTTTTCAGATAAAAATTATTATTACGACCGGGTAATGTCACTTAATGAGACCTACACCAAGAAGCCTACCTTACTGGGAAATACAGCCGATCTTCTCCCCTATCACGTCCTCTGGCCAATTCCGCAGGATGTAATAACCGCAA
>CAVWPG010000007.1:0-72877 GCA_963756885.1 uncultured Bacteroidales bacterium | reverse complement strand
AATGCCAGCCGGTCAACCTTCGATAAAGGTTGGGTTGTCAAAAAAGCTTCGGAGGCAATGGAAACGAAAAACGAATCAGTGCCATACTGAGTTCTTATTCAGTGTCCTTACCTGGTTCATGTCATCTTCCGTAAGCTGAAAATCAAATATATCAAAATTTTCCAACTGATGCTTTTCACTTACAGCCTTCGGGATTACAGAGACATTCCCGAGCTGAATGAGCCACCGGAGGGCAACCTGTGAGGCCGATTTCCCGTATTTCCGACCCACAGAGGCAAGCAGCTCGTCGTTTGCGACCGAGCCACGCGCCAGGGGACTGTATGCCGTAATGATCCTATTATTTTCCAGGGCCACTTTAAGATTATCGTACTCCGTGTGGTATGGTGTAAACTTAACCTGATTAGTGATGACTGGCCCGGATTCAAAGGATTTCCTGAATAGTGACGGATCGAAATTGCTTACACCAACAAATCTCACAAGTTTTCTTTCCTTAAGCTGAAACATGGCTTCAAGACATTCCCTGAGGTCCATGGCACTGGTAGGCCAGTGGATCAGGAGAAGATCAACATACCCGGTTCCCAGCTTCTCAAGACTTTCTTCTGTTGAACGGCTTATACGTGCTGATGTAAGATTGCCTGTTGCCACTTTTGTCGTAAGGAATATCTCATCTCTTTTGACTCCTGAAGACTTGATCCCTTTACCGACTTCATTTTCATTCCCGTAAATCTGAGCAGTATCAATATGCCGGTACCCAATACCCAATGCACCTGAAACAGCTTCCATGCATCGCGAACCATTCATCTCCCAGGTGCCAAGTCCTATTACAGGCATAATATCCATTAGCTTATCGGTTGCCTTCTGTTTCGCATTTTTCATAATATCTATCGCTTAAAACTGTATGAGAGATAACCGGAAAAGATGGGTTTTGTTGAATACCATAGGGCAGGGAAGAAGAAGATGTGAGATGTGAGATGTGAGAGGTGAGAGGTGAGACGTGAGATGTGAGACGTGAGACGTGAGATGTGAGATGTGAGACGTGAGACGTGAGATGTGAGACGTGAGACGTGAGATGTGAGATGTGAGATGTGAGACTTGAGACATGAGAGGAAACCGCCGTACTCCGTTGTTAAAAAACCAAATCTAAAAATCATTAACACGCGATGCTTTTATCAAAGCATCACTTCCGGGTGCGGGAAGATTTGCAGAGACATTATCTATAACAAGTACCCAGGTCTCCATCGGAACCCGGAGTAAATGTTGCTTGTCCCGATGTGGAATAATTTCCGATCTTTGTCGCCCTTCCATCCGAAGGATTATACCACCAGCATTTTGCTTTTGATCCGTGAATCTTGCTCATGGCAACCAGAAAACGGTTTCCAGGAATTGCCTTTAATGGATAAGCTTACCTGGAGACTTTTATTGGTTCAGTCTTCTGCGCCTGAACGGAACCAGTAAGTACGAGCAGTGATAATAATATTCCAGATGTCAGTTTCATGAGGGTAAATATACTAATTGGTAAAGATCGGAAAAAATGGCACAGGGCAAGGAGCGCAGGGCTCAGAGCGCAGGGCACGGGGCTCAGAGCGCAGGGGCTCAGAGCGCAGGGCTCAGGGCTCAGGGCACGGGGCTCAGAGCGCAGGGCTCAGGGCTCAGGGCACGGGGCTCAGAGCGCAGGGCTCAGGGCTCAGGGCACGGGGCTCAGAGCGCAGGGCTCAGGGCTCAGGGCATCAGGGCTCAGGGCTGGAAGGAATGAGAGGTGAGAATCCTGATTTTAACTTTTAAACCCGATTCGTTTTCGTTGCTGGAAATCCGTTTCTTCCTGCTTTGACTGCTCCAATTGTTTAAGGTATTCAAAAATCAGAGTTACTTTGTCATCAAGCTCAATATCCTTCTTTTCAAGCATTTCCAGTTTCTTCAGGATGTCTTTATGTGACTCGATCATTTTTCTCATTCTTGTAAATACAAGGATGATCTGAATATTTACAGAAATTGCCCTTTCACTGTTTAATACACTCGAAAGCATTGCCACACCCTGTTCAGAAAATGCCATATGTTTATAACGTGAACCACCCCAACTTGAGGTCGCAATTTGCGATCTCAAGATTCTAAACTACTCATTTGTAAGCTGAAACATAAAATCTTCCGGGAACCTGTTAATATTTCTCCTGACTTGTTCTTTAAGCCTTCTTGTCTCAACTCCATATAGATTTGCAAGATCAAAATCCAACATCACTTTCTCGCCGCGGATAAAGTAAATCAGGCTCGAAATATCTTGATCTTTTAATATAGTTGAATTATTCATTATCAAATGGCATCACAATCTGTGATTTCCAATGCTTTGTTATTAAAATAGTTTTAAATAACGCAGCGAGCGTAATACCAAATTTATGAAATAAACCGGTAACATAAAGCATGAAAACCTCAAAAATTTAGCTGAAACTTCTTAAGAAAATTTGCAAGCCCGGGATTTGACGTATTGATTAAAAAATTTCTACCCGGCAACCAATCCGTATCTTTGAAGATCCTTCTTAGGAATATTTTTTATGCTTCCCTCAGGAAAGGATCCAACTGCCTCAATCCTGAAGCGAAAGTTCAAAGCTTTTTGAAGTTTTGCCAGAGTTGCCAGGTTAACTATTTTGGTTCCCCTGTACAACTGTGTAATAAAACTCGGAGAGGTGCCAATCATTTTCGCCAGTTCTTTCCTGGTAATGCCCCGCTCCTCCGTAATCTTTTCCACCTCGCTCAGAAACCGGAACATTAACAGCCTGGTTTCCATGTCAATAGAAACAGCATCGTCTACCGGCTCCACAAGCTCGGTAAATGATCTCCGTATTTTTTCTTTATTCTTCAAGCTCATAATCAAATGCTCCATTATTTTCTATTTCCTGCACCAGATATTCAGATAATTCTTCTTCTGAGATCGCAGAAAACAATTTTATCATTATCAGATTTCTTACTCTTTTATTCTTTTTATCAAGACATAAAATCCAATCGTCTGCGCCACTACCCGTAAAAGCCATCACATAAAGATCTTTAACTTTTATAGTGGACTTTACCTTTCTGTACTTCTCAGGAATTCTTAAATCTTCCCTTATTATCCCCCATATATCCCTGAATTCATCCTTAACACGCTCTGATTTAAATATATATTCGCGTATTAGCTCAAAATTCTGAACGTCCGCAAACAGCCTCACCAAAGAATTTCGATCTTCCAGTAGAAAAAGGGCAACTCTTTTCACAAAATTAAGCTATTGGTTAATTATTTCCAAATATATTTGAAAAATGCAGCTACCCAAAGATAAAATATAATACACAAAGTTTCAAAAACCTATATGTAAAATCCCGCCGATACCTGGGCTTATCCTTCGGTTACAAGGCCGGAAACCAGTGTAATGATTAAACGGGAAGATCACTTACTCAATCAAAAAGTCTCCCTGCCGGGCGGTTATTATTATTAATGTGCATAAACCTGATCCGGTGATTTTACCACATATATGTGCCCACAGCCACCGGATTAAGTACTATGCTGGCAAACTGCCCCTGTTTCGGATCTTGAATGAGTTGACATAAAACAATGGCCCTATTCGGACAGCTTTGGGATTTAAGGCTTGCTCACTTTTCTTTATTTCTTAATTTCAGGTAGTCCCTGAGATTGAAAAACAATGATGCAGCAAATGCAGCCGCAAAAACCCACAGAACAGCACTGTCAACAACCCTTGAATCAAAATCCAGCCCCGTCAGCCTGTCTGCCAGGTATTTGATGTATGAGTCGGGCAGGTTTGTGTATCCCAGTTTCTCAAGTACAGTGAAATGCCAGTCAGTTAATGGACAATAACCCAGCGTCCCGACTATCAGGCCGAGGAAGAGCCATGAGGCTCCGGTGAGGGAGAGCATCAGAAGGTTCAGCCTCCTGGTCCTTTTCCAGATCCAGCCGAAAAGGTTGAAAAATACAAGTGATGTGTGAAGGATAACGAAGAATATGTCCAGGATATTCAAAAACATTTCCGTCAGATTTATGCAAAGATCGGAAAAACAGGATCTAAGCCAAAAGAGTAAAACAATCCCCCAAAGAGAAATGGAACACAGATGACGCTGATTAAACTGATTTTCACAGATAAATTCATATAACATCTGCGAATCCCGATGGCTATCGGGACTGCGGTGAGCTCTGCGAAACTCTGCCAGAACTTTTTCATGCTTTTCGGAATCACTGATAATTCATATGTCTCGCAGATGGACGCAGATTAAAAAACGCTGAGTCGCGCGGATTGAATCCCTAATACTTCTGCGAAACTCTGCGAGAACCTCTGCGAAACTTTGCGAGAACTTCTTCTTGCTTTACAGAATCGGTGATAATTTATATTTCTCGCTGATTAACGCAGATTGAAAAACGCTGAGTCGCGCGGATTGAATCGGCATAACATCAGCGCCAATCTGTCCAATCTGTGTTATCTGGGTGCCATTAAGAGTCAAGGGAAGAACTTACACAGAGGAGATCCGGAGGAGCACAGGGTGCCACAGAGAAAACATAATGGAGATCCGAAGGAGCACAGAGGACCACAGAGGGCCACAGAGCGAGAAGGGACGAGATCAGGAGCTTCGGATAAACTTCAGATGCTGTACCACAAACCTGATATCGCTCCATGTTACCTTATCCCCAAGGTTTTCCTTTACAGGCCCCATCCTGAGCTCATCGCTGCCTTCAAAATTGCCCGCTATAAGGTCAGCCAGTTCCTGCGACACAAAGCTATTGACAGGGATTTCACCCCTACCTACATAATAGGCAAGATGTCCTTCGACAGTATTAATGCTCAGCTGCCTCTCCTCTGCAATCTGTGGGATCGTCTTCCCTTCCTTAAAGAGATCAAGGCTTAATTTCTTCGTATCTTCCCTGGTCTTTTTCCTGACCTTCTCCTCCTCAGGTGGCTCTTCAGCCGGTTCTATATTCTCCTTTTTGCAATAGGAAACAATAATCCCGAGAAGCTCCTCACCGTATTTCTCCGATTTCTTCGTCCCCATCCCCTTTACCTGCTTAAGAGCACGCATTGACTGAGGCATAACTCCGGCCAGTGTAACAATTGTCTTCTGCGGAAGTATCATGTAATGGGGAAGGGCCATCTCCCTGGCCTTTACATTGCGCCATGCCTTGAGCCGGCTGAACAGGGCCGGATGACTCTCCATTCCGGTAGTATCCTCCACCAGTTTTGCCGGACGGGATTTTGCCGCTGGAATATCAATTGCCGATTTTGCCTTTGCATCAAGGTATTTACCGGTTTCAAAACCTGATCTTACAGCATTCAGACAGGCTAACTTTACAACTCCCTCCCTTCTGGCCCGCTCCAGGGCTTCGGAAACAGATTTCCTGACTGTTTTGTTATCTGTCTCCACTGCATAACCGTCCAGGATTTCCTTCATAGCAGCCTCGAGCCTGACCGAAAAGAATTCGCCTGCTTTCCTGACCCGCTCCTGCAGGGGGCCGCTTGATTCCGCATCAATATTACCGGTTAAGAGTCCGGCCAGCTGAGGTCGGAATTTTTCCGATACCTCAATAAGGTCGGTCCTGATAAGGGCCATGGTATTTTCGAGCATTTCCCGCGGAGCTCCCAAAAGAGAGCCATGATGCTCATTTACTACCTTAAGACAGTAATTGAATCTGTGAATGAGGGGATTAAAATCAAAAAGATCTGTAAGCAGCAGCCGCTGGAAATCTCTCTTCGATTCTGCCAGCTGCTCGGGTCCGGGTTGATTTTGTGCCGTCCCATTAACAAAGTCGGAAATAACCGGATTGTCTATTATGCTTCTCTGGCCGATCCGGCTGCTCAAAACAAGTCCATCCAGGGTACGGCACCGGCTGAGCGCAACATATACCTGCCCATGGGCAAAGGCAGCGTTGGCATCAATGACGGCCCTGTCGAAGGTAAGCCCCTGGCTCTTGTGAATCGTTATTGCCCATGCCAGCTTAAGGGGAAACTGTGTAAATGTCCCGATCACCGTCTCTCCTATCTCCTTTGTCTCCTCATCGAGCGTATACTTCATGTTTTGCCACTCCGCCAGCTCCACCCTGATGCTGAAATCATCGCCGGGGCACCTGACAACAATAATATCGTCCTCAAAGGATTCCACTTTCCCTATCTTACCGTTGAAGAAAAGCCTGTCACGCGACAGGTCATTCTTTACAAACATAACCTGAGCCCCTGCCTTCAAAACAAGTTCGCTGACGTTTGGGAAGGAAAACTCAGGGAATTCATCCTTTATAGTCGCCGTAAATGTATGAGCTTTGCCCCGAAGCCTCTCAAGCCTTGAGTCATTTAAAGCCTGGGCCTGGGCATTGTGAGTTGTAAGGGTAATATATCCTCCTCCCGTATCAGGATCAAAATCAGGAATATGCCTTTTATTAAGCTCGCCCAGCACCTCTGAATCCACATGATTGTCGCGGATTTTATTGAGCAGGTCAATAAAAGCCTGGTCATTCTGCCTGTAAATATGCTTCAGCTCGATCGTCACATAATCGGTGCTGCACAGGGCCCTGCTGCCGAAGAAAAAAGGGGAATCATAATATTTCCCTATTATGTCCCTGTCATCGTCCTTTACAACAGGAGCAAGCTGTTGAAGATCACCTATCAACAGCAGCTGGACACCCCCAAAGGGCAGGTGGCGGATCCTGTACCTCCTCAGCGCTGAATCAATGGCGTCGAGAGTGTCTGCCCTGACCATGCTTATCTCATCAATAATCAGAAGGTCAAGGCTTCTGATTATGTTGATCTTTTCACGGCTCATTTTATATCCTTCTGTACCATTATGCTCCGGCTGGCTTCGATGATTGGTTTCGGGCAGGTAGAGAGATGGAATGAAGGGGTGAAAAGGCAACTGGAAAAATGAGTGTATTGTAACCCCTCCTGCATTTATTGCTGCCACGCCTGTCGGGGCCACCACGATCATCCGTTTCGGGGATGCATTTTTCAGGTCGCGCAGAAAAGTGGTTTTGCCAGTACCGGCTTTCCCCGTGAGAAAGATGTTCCGGTTCGTGTATTTTACAAAATCAAAAGCCAGCTGCAGATCCTGGTTAGTGACAGTTTCCATATCGAGTTCTGTAATTATAAACGTAAACTATTAATTGTGAGTTATATATCACAATTAATGATTCCCATTATTTTCTCAAAGATATTTATATTAAACGCAGCGAGCGTCATTTCAAATTTACAAAAGAAAAATTGACCGTCAAAAAAATTTCCTGCATGCAGATGAAACACATACAATAAGATTACCAGATATCCCAATTGGGGGGTCTGCGGCATAGCCGTCAACCTAAGAGTTGCACTGTAAATATGTGGATTAAAAAAGTTTCCCCTCGTTTTGAAGGAGGGGGTGGCCGCAGCAGGATGATGGTCGAGGCATCGCAAATTCAGGGTGCGGCCGGGGTGGTTGATTGGTATTTATCCCTTTGCTATCTTCTCATACATTATGTTATTCGCCCGTGGATATTCATCTGGATTTATTAGTTAAAATATCTCCCTTAATGCTGCTTCAGCTGTAGTATATCTATTGCTGAAAGATGATCTGAAAAAATAAAGAATTTTTCTATATTGTATGTTTTTGCTTTTCATAGATATGAATATAAAAAAGAAAAAATCAACCACCCCGGCCGGGAAGAAGGTCCTGTAAAGATCAGATAATAAATTGCCCCGGCCACCCCTCCTTCAAAAGGAGGGGAAACTTATACTACTCAACATAGTTACACCACTACACTTATATCGGCCGCCTTGTGGGAAGAGTAAAAGAGAGATTATTTCAGTAGCCCGATTTAGTCCTAATACAGAATAAATTTTGAAAATCCTTTTGTAGAATCTATTTTTTCAATAATTCCTTCACCGCCGCTTCCAGCTGCTGATCACGGCCCTGGGATAGAATTTCCGGCTCATTCCTTACCATTATGTCAGGCTCCATCTGGTTATTCTCACAGAACTTGCCATCGGGGGTGCGCCACCCTCCCATCGGGATTCCGAAATATATAGTGGGATCGATCTGTGTCTCCCACCACACAAAGGTTCCTGTTCCCGGGATCGGCATTCCGAGGGTCTTGCCAATGTTCTTCAGCTTATAGGCAACCGGAAAAAGATGCGCATCCGAATAATTGCTCTCCCCGATAAGGACAATCGAGGGCTTTGTCCATTTATCCGATGGTTCCGATCCTATATATTGTCCGTGCGGGATTATATCAAGGTATTTCCTTCCGCTGAGGAAATCGGAAAGCTGCTCATGGATATTCCCACCGCCGTTGAACCTGGTGTCAATAATTATTGCCTCCTTTTCAATATTCCTGCCAAGAGCCTCTTCAAACACGGTCCTCATACTGGCATCATTCATCGATCTTACGTGGATATAACCGATCTTACCGTTTGAGAGCCTTTCAACCTCGTCGCGCCTGCCATCAACCCACCTTTTATAGAGGAGCTCGTTCTCCTCTCCAAGGGAAACGGGTTTTACAGTCTGTTCAGCAGTCTTCCCTGTAACAGGGTTGGTGACTGTCAGCAATACAAGCTTGCCTGCCTTGCGGTTGAGCAGCTGGTAGAAATCTATCGAATCGACTGACTGTCCATCAATCTGTTCCAGTATATCACCAGCTGTTACAACAGATAAGGCCTTATCAAGCGGACCGTTATGAATTATTTCGGCGATCTTCAGTCCTTTTCCTTTATAATTATAGTCAAAAAGCAATCCTGCAGAGGCTGTCTGATCAAAGTCAGGCCTGAAATTGCGATAGCCCGACCCGGTGTGGGAAGCATTGAGCTCTCCGAGCATTTCACTGAGCATCTCGGTGAAATCATAGTTATTATCGATCGAAGGCAGGAACTTCCTATACTCGGTATAATAGTAGTTCCAGTCAACACCCTGAAGGTTCTCAAAGATGAATTTTTCTTTAAGCTGGCGCCAGATGTGGTCAAAAATATAAGCTCTTTCCGCTGTCTGATTCAGCACCATCTCACCATTGATCTTGTAGGGCTCCGATTTGTCAGAATCGAGATTCACCTTCATAACTTTCCCGTCGCCAAGGATGAAAAGGAATTTCCCATCCTTCGAAAGCTCCATACCCGAATTATGGATCCCCAGTTTCACGAGGAGCTTTGTTTCTTTAGTCCTGAGTTCGGTTACCCAGAGATCGTTGCCCTTCTCAAATGATGTGAGATAGTAAAGCTTTTCACCGTCTTTTGATAAAACCCAGTCATTGGCAGGCGAGGTGTTTATCGTAAGTTTTTTCTTGCGGTCGGTGAGCTTGTCCCAGTCAATCTGAATCTCTTTCTTCAACGAATCCTTTTCTGTTTTGGCTTCAGTCTCAGGCTTCTTCTTTTTATCAGCTTTTTTATCCTTTTCTTCGGCCTCTTTTTTCTCCTTCTCCTTTTTGGCATCCTGCTCTTTCAACAGGGCAAATTCTTCCTTGGAAAGATTGAACCTGTCAAATGTTTCCCTGGCAAAGAACATGGCATACACATCTCCGCCAGCCGGGTCGCCGCTCTGCTGACGAGGGCCTTCAAGGTCCGACCCCCAGATCATCACCTTGCCATCCATCACCCATTTAGGCTGAAAATCATCATACCCGCTCTGGGTAAGATTGTGGATTTCGCTTTTCCCGTCAGCAGCCACCAGTCCGACTTCGGGCGACATTACCCGTTCCGGGTATCCAAACTGCACCAGGAACCATTTTCCGTCAGGTGACCAGGTATAATACTGATCGCCATCCGCATAGGAATAATTCTTATCCGCAGCCATTATTGTCCGTACCTGCTTTGAAGCCAGGTTGATAACCCTGAGTGTTACCCTGTTCTCCAGGTATGCGACCTCCTGTCCGTCAGGCGAAAAGGAAGGCTGGTATTCCTCAGCTGAGGTGGCTATCACAGGTTCTTCCTTCAGCAGGGTGGAGGCATAGAAATAGGGCTCATCTTTTCTTGCAATTGATGTGATGTAAACATTCCAGCTGTTGTCCCTTTCAGCAGCATATACGAGAGAACGGCCATCAGGACTGAAATCCACGCTTCTTTCCTGCCAAGGAGTGTTTGTGATCCGCTTTGTTATCCCACCCTCGGTGCTTGTAACAAATATTTCCCCGCGGAACACAAAGGCAAATTCCTTGCCTGTGGGCGATAGCTTGGCCTCGGTAATTTTTTCATTTGCCGGCACTGTTTTATTAATGGCCCCATGTCCGTCATTGGATATTTTTATATTTATTTCCCGGGGTTCCTCACCTGGTCTCAGAGTGTAAATCGATCCGTTAAAGCCGAAGCAGAGTGTATTTGACTTTGAAACAGTCAGAAACCTTACCGGATTCCTTGTAAAGCTCGTCAACGCCTTCGTCCTGGAAGGATCTGCAAGTGAGCTTTCAAAAACATTGAATGATCCGTTCTGCTCGCTCAGGTAGAAGAAATTATTGTCATCCGTGCTGAAAACAGGATTCCTGTCCTCGCCCGGGAATTGGGTCAGCTTGTCATATTTTCCCGAATTAATATCGTAAACCCAGACGTCATGTGTCACGGAAGAGGTATGATGCTTCCTCCAGAGACTTTCATAACCCTTCAGATCGTCAAAGACGATTTTGTCGCCCTTTGTATTGACTGTTGCATTAAGTGCAGGTGTTGTAAGGACCTGAACAACACTGCCCCCGGCGACAGGAACGCTGTACAGCTCGGTAAGCATCGGGGTGGGGAATTGCGCATTTGTCGCCAGGTCCTGCCTGAACGCGGAGAAATATATATTCTTGTCGTCTGCTGTAAAGGTGGATGGGATTTCATTGCCTGAATGAAAGGTGAGTCGCTTTGCCTCGCCTCCTCCCGCTGGCATGACATACACATCGAAGTTTCCATATCTGTCGGAAGCAAAGGCTATATTTTTCCCGTCATGGCTCCAGACGGGAGAAAACTCATACGATTCACTCAAGGTAAGGGGAAAGGCTTCTCCGCCTGATGAAGGAACAGAGTATATGTCTCCCCTGAAGGAAAACAGGATAGTCTTCCCATCCGGCGATATTGCCGGATAACGGATCCATAATGGATTATCCTGACCGAAGGATTTTAAAAAAAAGAGAGCTAAAACAAGAAGGGTGAAAGTCTTTTTCATAACTGGTCTGTAATTGTAAATAAATTTCAATCCGATAATTTCTGCAAGATATTAAATTGCTCCGGCTTTAAAGGTATCACCCTTATCCATGTCTCTTGTTTCTTACCCTGTCAGTAACCATTCCCTGCGGTCCTCAATAATTCTGTTTCCGTCTGCTTTCCTTCTCATAAAATAACGCATTATTAAATAACGGGAACAGGCAACTCATTTAACCTTTCACCGATCAGCATCTAAATTAAAAAATAGTTTTCCGGAATTCATTAGCGGAATTCTCCCTGGTCCAGGATGTGACATTTCATCTTCCCCTTTCTGACCAGCCCCAATACCAGCTGACATTTTTACTTCACCCGGCAACAGGGGCACTTCCCATTACATGGAATTATTAAAAAATCAACTTTAAGGAATGCAATGAGGGATATACCGACCTTAATCCTGTTCTTCAACGACATTCATGCTCAGACCGTTTCGCTTAACAGATGAGATGCCCTTTTCCATGTTGGCCTGCGACTCGTATATTTCACTTTTGCCTACAATCTGCCCTTCCGGGGTTTTCAGCGTAAAGAAGTGCTTATTATTGGAGGATAGTTTGCGCTCGAACATATTATCATCGACGCAGCTTCCCCTGGTGGCATGGATCCCGCTGGTGCAATCATCCATCGATGAATACATTACGCTTGTCAGAATTACCTGTCCATTTGTAGCTTTAAGGTTAAAATAATTCTCTCCGTTCTTTGCCTGACTGATAACGTATTTCCCCACTTGAAAATTCTCAGCAGAAAATTCTTTCAACTGCTCAGCTTTGGATGCCAGCTCTTCCCCCAGTGCAGTAATCTTTTTATCAAGGCTATCGATCTGATCATTCAGCTTTCCCACCTCACTTCTCAGGTTCAGCACCTGGCTGCCCAAGCTTGCATTATCTGCTTCAAGACCCTTTATTACAGGAGTATACACTGATCTGGCATAATACCAGGCAATTGCAAATCCGATGATTGCAACGGCAAGTTCCAGGGCAACAATTGTAACCACATTTCCGGTAACGGATTGCGCGAGTTGTAAAAATAATTGTGTCATATCATTGAATTTTAATTGAGATTTCAGTATTCCAGCTCATTGCTCTTGCACATCAGGCCAGCAAATCCGGAGCAATGATTCTCATCATCACGATTTTCAATTAGAGATCAGGTTATTATCTCTACAAGTTAAGAAATAATAAAGAGATAAAATACAATAAAAAGTCAATTTTTTATAACTCCCGGGTCAACCAGCATAAATACCCGAAAGTTACCATATGTAAGTGCCTGCAGCTCCCGGGCCGAGAATAAGGGTGGCAAACTGACCCCTGTACTGAATATTAAAGTGTCTGACTGACCAGGTGTCATTTGCAACGATAAGCACAATCCTTCCATCAGGTGTTTTGAAAGCCACATTGGGCAGCACCCGGGTATCTGTGATCACCGTTGCCCGGAAAATACCGGGCTGCTCCTCATCACTTGTGAGACTGATCGTGTTATCTCCGGTATATGTGGAGGCGATCCGTTCCGATCCCGGCCTGACGAATTTCGAAGCGTGAGCGACAGTGTAATATGCAATATTGCGGCTGACCTTATCTCCATCTATTGTAATGGCTCCCTGGCACATGGAGCAGCCGCCGTTGTCTGTATGCGGATCATCCAGCGGATCTGCCGCCAGATTCCAGAGTATAACATTCCGGCTCCAGTTCCTTGTTGCTCCGATAATCAGGCGCTTCACAGGGTCAGTAATTTCAATTGCAGGACTTCCGGGTTCTTCAGTTACCATCTGTTCTGTAAAATAGAGATTCTTATCGGGCCTTGCCATGTGAACAAGGCTCATGGCGCCCAGGTCTCCTCCATAGTGGTGAAAACCCGTACCGTCCACATACTGTGCCAGTTTGGGATCACTCAGAAGAGCCAGGGGATAATCGGGCCTGTCGCAATTATGATCGAAAAGAACAACTTTCGTCGTCAGACCAGCCTTCCTGAACACCGGACCCAGATTGTCCCTGATGAAGGAGGTCTGTTCAGTAACAAGCCACCTCATGCTGGGGGTGTTTTTTGAATTCAGCGGCTCATTCTGAATAGTGATTGCATCGATTGTGATCCCCTCCTTTTTCATCGCCTGAATATATCTGACAAAATAGCGGGCATACACATCATAGCATTCCTTTTTCAGCGAACCTCCCCTTACGTTATTGTTTGTCTTCATCCACCCGGGAGCCGACCATGGTGAGCCAAGTATTTTAATATCGGGGTTGATGGACAGGATCTGCTTCAGCACGGGAACAACATCATTGAGATCCTGTGCCAGGCTGAACTTTCTCAGATCATAATCGGTCTCTCCGTCCGGCAGATCATCATATGAAAAAACAAATTCATTGAGATCAGAAGAACCTATACTGATCCGGAGATAGCTTACACCGATGCTTTTCCCTTCCGTCGAGAAAAGCTCCTTCAGCAGAACATTGCGGTGTTCGGTGCTCATTTTCATAATAAGCCCGGCACTCCCCCCTGTAAGGGCAAAGCCGAAACCATCGATCTCCTGAAACTGCTGCCTCTCATCTACAACTATATCGGGGCCCCACCCCTTCCTGTTGTCTCCGAAGAAGACAGTGTCTTTCTGTTCTTCAAAGAGGGAGGCACGATCCGGAGTGGTTATCCAGGATTCAATCCTGACAGGTTGCCTGTCCTGGCCAGGAAGATCCTGCGGCCTGGCAGATAATATTGTCATGCAAAGTGCAGCACAAAAAACAGAGGTCACGGTGTTCATATCTGAATTGCTTTATCAAATGGAGGTGAAAATTATGGGTTTAATACTGGCCTGGTACTCAATTACTGGCCTCCGTCAGTTTCAATCATGAGGACCGATGTCGCTGGCAGTAATACTGTAGTCTCTCCGTTCCTGATATCTCCCGACCCTGCAGGAGCCATATCTTCGGTAGCAGAAGTGCGGAATATTTCAGCCCTGGTTCCAGCGAGTCCCTTTACTGTCAGGTTTCTGGTGATGTCTGTCGGATTTGTGAGCAGAACGACAGTCCTGCCCTTGCCGGTAAAGGCAAGCATATCCATGGGGTCGGGACCGAAGGATGCGAGAGCCGGATCGTCATTTTCAACAAAATTCTCTACAAAAAAATCGCCAGGGGTAACTGTATGCCATAATTTCCTGAAAACCCAGTAAAGCTTTGTCCGAGTATCACCATAAATAAGCTGCTCTCCGTCGTAGCTATCGTCGTTGGTGGCACCCAGCCAGTAGATATAACAATTGGCCTCGAGGTAACCCATGTCCCTCATCATCGATCTTAGCTGCCGGATGGCGGAAACAGTAAGATCTTCGGCTTTAACCGTGCAATTTTCAGTTTGCCAGATCTGATCTCCCTTATTCAGCTCATGCTTGAATTTCAGAATCAGATCGCGCGCCTCGACAGCAGCCTTACCGCCTGACTGGGTTCCCTCATCATATGAATGAAATGCGATGCCATCGATAGCCTTCAGAAGGTCAGGGTCGTTCCTCAGCTCCGAAAGATCAGCACCGAGATATTTACCTATAGTGTAGTGATTGTGATCGGGCCCGTGAATTTTGACCACCGACAGCTTTTCCCTGTCGAGCTCCTGCCTTAGCTTCTTCGTTACCCTTCGCCATTGTTCAGGTTCATAGGGGCACCCATCCCAGTTGGCTGCATAGTCGGGCTCGTTCTGTACAGTTGCATATAAAGGTGTTCCAAGCTTTTTTACATCCCTCAGGTACGCGAGAACCTTCACATAAAATTTTACGAAGGCATCCTCGAATTCAGGCTTCAGATGGTTCGGCTGGCCATTTACATTTCCGATAGTGTCATTGAAGGTTTTCATGAATGTTGGTGGCGACCAGGTAGTGATTATCCATGTCTTTATGCCATAGCTGCGCATTGCTCCGATTTCGCTTGCCAGGTTGATGTCAATGAGGTGCTTGTTAAGGGAGCCATCGCGGTTGCAATACTGAGGATAGATCTTGACCCTCCCGACTGTCATGCCAAGATCTCCGTAAATAGCTTTCTGCAGCGACTTGTCATATCCAATCCCTGCCCCCCAGTCTATAAAACCCGGAAAGCAGCCCCAACCGGTCACAGGCTGGCTTTTTCTCCCGGAAAGGGTGATTGAGTATGACGGTACCGCTACAGCACTACCGGCTTCTTTTGCTGAACCTCCTTGAAGATCCGAAGAAGCTAATGGCTGACAGTTACATAATTCACAGGATATTCCTGCAGGAATGCAGAACAAAATCACCCGAAGAAATTTTAACATTAATCGTGAAGCTGAACCTATGCCCTTTTCTCTCGAATAAGCATAAGGCATTGGCTGACTGCTGAAAACCTTATTATTCATTTTGGATTCCTTATTAGTAAAATTTCATATTTCCCGGCACTGATGGCCGGATCTCTTTTCAATCTTTTGCAACACCCTTTAATTCCGGGGGATTAAAACCGGGGTCATTGCTGAAATGAAACCCAACCGATATTTTGTTCCCTTCGAACCTGCATGTAATGGTTTCGGTGTGCGGACTTTCGATATAGCGCAGAACCAGTACCAGCGTCTTTTCATCTTTCCAGCCGAAGCTCCCTGCTACCCTGGCAGGCGGAAGGCCTGCATCATGGGCTTTGGCCCTCAGGAGAAGGTTGGGCCCGTGCAGTGTTGTCTCACCTCCTGCCCACTGCCCTTTTCCAAATGTAAAATTATATGTGTCAGAGCCGGTTGTCATAACCGTTTTACAGATATTGCCATCGAATGTGAGGGTTAAGGTTTCAATATTCATATCATTGGGGTCAAGGCTGAAGGATTTACCCGAGATCCCTGTTACAGTGGCAGATCCATCTCCGGCGGCAGGCAGCGGCAGTGCAAGGTCAGAAAGTTTTTGCTTCAGAAGGGCTGACAGTACAGGGTTCTCAGGCAGCTTGTCTTCCTTCATGGCAGGGAGCAGGTATTTCCAGACAAGGTTTAATTCGGCCTGCATATCATAAGTCTCTGCAGTAATGGCAATCACTGCATCCTCGTCGGGCATCATGATGATAAACTGGCCATAGGCTCCGTCAGCCCTGAACGCGTTGTGCCTGCAGCGCCACATCTGATAGCAGTAGCCCTGAAGCCAGTCGCTCGAATCCCTGGCTGCCTGAGTGGCGTCAGGGTTCTGGTCAATCTTCTTTGTCGAGGCCTCCGCTACCCAGGCGGCCGGCAATACCTGTTTCCCGTTCCAGATCCCCTTCTGCAGAAAAAGCTGACCGAATTTTGCCAGATCCTCCGTTTTCAGCCTCAGCCCCCAGCCTCCCGTATTTATTCCGCGGGGATCGACCTCCCAATCCATTCCGGTTATGGCCAGGGGATCGAACAGACGTGGCTTAAGGTAGTCAATTACTTTTTGCCCGGTGACTTTCTGCACTATAGCGGATAGCATATAAGTAGCCATCGAATTATAAAGGAATTTTGTTCCCGGTTCATGTATAACCGGAAACGACAGGAACGACCTGACCCAGTTGCTGTCGCTCGTTACTATCTTGTCGGTCGGCTCAGGATCAAGACCCGCCGACATTGTTAGGAGATCCCTTACCCTCATCTCTGCGAGGAAGGGACTTACAGTATCGGGGAGCTCATCGGGGAAAAAAGAGACAACTTTATCGTTGACTGAAAGGAGTTTTTCATTTACAGCATATCCTACTGCCGAGGCGGTAAAGCTTTTGCTCGTGGAATAGAGGGTATGCCTGAGATCTGACCTGTAAGGGCTCCACCATCCTTCAGCAATGACCTTGCCATGCCTGAGGAACATTATACTGTGAAATTCATTACTGCTGTTCGCAGCTGCCTTCAGAAAATCGAGGATCCCCTGCGAGGAGACTCCTTCAGCCTCGGGAACGCTGCGGGGAAGCGAGGTTATTGTCTTTTCATTCCTGCAGCCAGCCGACAGGAGAATAAGTACCAGAATCAGGAAACCGGATTTTCTCAGGGTCATTTTCATTTAAATAGAGTTTAAAATTCCGAAAGGTTTATCAGCTAATAAATGTACAATATTTATGATTCAATAAGAGATTGCCTGGCCGAATTTATAACGGATCAGGCTTATTTGAAGCAGGAATTGAAAGCTGCCTGGTCTGCAACTCCCCTGAACAATCCAATATTCTTGTTGTTTTAGCTTTTCAGGTTTAATTGGAAATATCTCATCATGTATTCAGAAGAAAAAGTGTCAGATCCTGCAGTTTCCACAGATCTTCATAAAATAATGCAAATCAGGTTTCTGACCGACAGGACTTTTGTTATCAGGCTCGATCGCGGAGATCTGCAATTCAGGGCAGGACAACATATAATTGTTGGCCCTGAAGGAGGACTGGATCAAAGGGAATATTCAATATACAGCGGAGAAAACGACGACTACCTTGAGATTCTTGTCAGGGAAGTTCTTGACGGCAATATATCAGTCAAACTGAAGCAGAGCAAACCGGGCCAGCTGCTGCAGGTCAACGGGCCCTTCGGAACCTTTGGGATCGAGCCATACGACATGTACACCAGGAAAATGCTCTTCATCGCAACGGGAACCGGGATATCCCCGTTCCATAGCTTTGTCAGGTCGTATCCCGGAATTAATTATATGCTAATCCACGGAGTAGGATATAAAAATGAGGCCTACGAGAAGGCTGATTTTGACCCTCACAGGTATATTCTGTGCACATCCAAAGAGACCTCGGGGGGCCATAAGGGGAGAGTCACCAGGATATTGCCCTCGTTCCCCACAGGCACGGGCATGCTGTTCTACCTGTGTGGCAACGGCAATATGATATACGAGGTCTATCATATCCTCAGGGATAAAGGGATCCCTGATGAAAATATATTCTACGAGAAATATTTCTGAGGGTAATTCTTCATTCAGCTCTAAAGTTTTGCAAGACGTTCCCGGTTTTGAATAATAAAGTCTTTCAGGGTACGTTATCTACCTGATAGTCATAAAATACAGTAACCTGAATGTCTTACTCATACTGCCGGAATCTTTGAATGCTCCAACGTGTATGTTGTTCAGCAGACCCGGGAATAATGCGGATGTATTCAAAAGATGTCTAAAAGGGCTGAAAAGATTTTTTTGACAATCATGTAATTGAGAATGACAAAATATTTACCTGCAATTAAAAGAAACCAGCTATGAAAAAGACAAAAATGATTATTGCAATGACCATTCTCCTCATTATATCGGCCACGGCCGGAATTACCCGGGGCATGGCCTCTGTTTCAGGCACAGGCAACGCAGGGCAGGATACTCCAAAAACAACCCAGACCAAACCCTCAACCACAACTTCAAAGTCCACCCAAACCCAGACCAAGCCGAAAACAAGCACTGCAAAAGCCAAGACGACGACAACGACTAAATCGACTCAGACCAAACCCAAAGCAACTCCGTCCGCTGCGAAATCCGGCACGGCTAAAACTAAAACTGCTGCAAAGAGTCTTCCTGCCGAGCCCGTAAAAAAGAAAGATCCCTCAGTTGTTACAATTGGATCACAAAACTGGGCCATCGCTAACCTGAATGCAGGTACCTTCCGGAACGGCGATACAATTCCTGAAGCTAAAACAAACGAGCAGTGGGTAGCCGCAGGTACAGCAGGCAAACCAGCCTGGTGCTATTACAATAACGACCCTGCAAACGGGCCTAAATATGGCAAACTATACAACTGGTTTGCAGTGAACGACCCAAGGGGCCTTGCTCCGGCAGGCTGGTCCCTGTCATCTGACGAGGACTGGACAGAAATTACACACGTCCTGGGTGGACAATCGATTGCAGGAGCAAAAATGAAGAGCGCGAGCGGATGGAGCGCCGGAGATAACGGAAAGAATGAAGCCGGTTTCGGGGGCTTCCCCGGAGGTTACCGGATTGAGAACGGATTATTCAAGAACATCAACAGCATTGCCACCTGGTGGAGCTCAACTGAAAGCAGCACCTCCAATGCAGTCGACCACTATATTACACTGGCCGGTAGTCTCAGCAGTAGCAGCACGCCCAAGCAGAGGGGGCAGTATGTAAGATGCATAAAAAAATAACTTGACCATGTAACGGCCGGCATGAATGGGACTTTGTTATACAAAGGTCCACAGAGGAGCCGAATAGGAGACAGAGAGTGGGGGTTGGAAAGTCAGAACTTATTAATCAATACGGATGTCATTGTCAGAGAGCCTGCTACGGGTTCATCGTTGAACAATGTTGCTGATTCATCCTCGTCCTTTAAGGCTAGTGCATACAGTAGGGGCAAATAATGCTCCGGAGTAGGAATTGAAAGATCAAAGCTCTTTCCAAGCGATCTGTAATTGATAAGTGATTTATGGTCACCGTCAAGAATGAGGTCCTTCATTTTAGACCTGGCTTCCAGGGCCCAGTCATACCCGTAGAGGCTGTTTAATTTATCCCATGCCACCAGTCCCAGGTTATGAATCATATTCCCGCTCCCAATGATAAGAACACCTCTTTCACGCAACGGCTTCAGCTCCCTTGCCAGGTCGTAATGATATTGGGGTGTCTGATAATAATCCAGGCTCATTTCAATTACCGGCACATCCGCAGCAGGATACATGTGCTTTATTACACTCCATGCTCCATGGTCAAGGCCCCATTTCTGATCCAGACCCACATCCGCTTTCCTTACGAGCCCTTTTGTCTGCTGTGCAAGCTCAGGACTGCCCGGAGCAGGATACTGTACCTCAAACAATTCACATGGAAAACCGCCGAAGTCGTGGATCGTCTTCGGCTTTTCCATTGCTGTGACAAAGGTTCCTCTCGTTTCCCAGTGTGCAGACACGCATAATACGGCCTTAGGCCTGGGGAGTGACTTGCCAACGGTTCTGAAACCGGCTACAAACTCATTCTCTTCGATGGCATTCATCGGACTGCCATGACCCAGAAACAGCACCGGCATTTTTGCCGTGCTGTCAAAGGATTCTGTTATCTTTTTAAGGTCATTCAGTTTCATTGACGAATTTTTAAGAGGATCCTGCTGAATGTTCGTAGCAAAGATATTGATTTATTCTGCTGATTTCCGTACTAACTGGATATCACCTGTTATGCGCACCTCATCGCTGACAAGGACTCCGCCGGTTTCAAGTGCTGCGTTCCAGTTCAATCCCCAGTCCTTGCGATTGATTACTCCGCTAAGGGAGAATGCAGCCTTTTCATTTCCCCAGGGATCCTTGTTCCTGCCGCCAAATTCGACATCGAGAGTGACCGGGTTGGTAACACCTTTCATGGTAAGCTGACCGGCGAGCTTATAATTCGCATCATTGGTTTTTTTGAATGATGTCGACGTGAAAGTGATCTCCCTGTATTTTTCAACATCGAAGAAATCTGCACTCCTGAGGTGCCCGTCGCGGGCATCGTCATTTGTGAAAATGGATGCCGCATCGATAGCAACCAGTACAGGGGAGGTTGTAAAATCTTCTCCTTCAACTTCTGCCTCAAATTTTCTGAATTCACCCTTTACATTCGAGATCATAAGGTGCTTAACCCTGAAATTAAGCTCACTGTGTGATAGATCAAGAACCCATTGTGTTGCTTTCTTTTTTTCTGTTAAAGTTTCCATTTTAAATATGAATTTATTGTTATGAATAATCGTTTAATTTTACGATGTAAAGATACGACCGTCAAAAGGGCCACAGGTAACAGTATTCGGAAAAGGTGTTGTGATATCAGGAAATGAGCTTTTTCATTTCCTCCCTGAACTCGGATGGAGTCTGCCCGGATTTTTTCCGGAATACATTTGTAAAGTAGGACTTCTCGTTAAAGCCCAGCTCATAGCTAATCTCGGAGATTGTCTTGTCCGTGCTTATCAGAAGATTCTTGGCTTCTATGAGCTTTCTCGTCTCAATTATTTCAGTAACGCTCTGCTGCAAGATGTTATGACAGATAAGATTCAGGTTTCTGGAGCTCATGAATAGTTTCTCTGCATAAAAGTCAACCCCCAGGGGCCGGCGAAAATTCTCCTCAAGTATCAGCAGGAAGTTCTTAAATGTTATATTCTGCGTTTTCTGAATGTTCTCATCATGGGGGGCCAGCTTCCTTCTTTCCGACTCGACTACTGTAAAAACGGTTTCCAGCAGCTGGCGGATTACTCCAAAATCGGGCTCCGCCTGAACCAGCTCACCCGACATCATCTCGCACAACAGGGGAATACGCCTGAAGCATTCTCCGTCCTTCATCACAATGTTTGCCTGGTCGTGATAATATGAATAGAGCTGGAAGGTTGTTTCCGGGATAAACTCGCTTTTGAAGCGGATTACCCAGACCTTGCACTTATCGTCTTTCAGCCGGGGGATCACCCTGTGGATCTTACCCTTTGTAACAAAGCTTACATAAGGCGCATCGAAAACCTCCTGCCTGAAATCTATGAAATGCTCCAGGGCACCCTCCAGTCCCACAAGGAGCTCCTCATAGTCATGGAAATGAGGCTCATCAGGCATTGCCGCAATTTCCGTTGCCCTCTCCTCCGTAAGCTTGAATATTGTAAACAGCTCGGTCATTACTGCGAAGATAAATAAAGTGAGCCGAACGCAATCAGCTCCGGATCCATTTTTGTGCACACTGCATCAACCGGCAATCATTTGCCAATTATGCGTAATCCGTATTCCTTCCGGTTTATAATTGGCTGATATTTCATAAATTTAATCTGAAAAACATTTATGCCCCGATAATTGTTAATGCTCATAAACAGAGCTATTTAAAGAAGACTTGAAATATCGCCCCCGGAGACTTTGAAAAATATAGCTCATATTAATTTTAACCGGAACTAAATTTCAATATCATGAAAAAGGATTCAAGTAATCTGAATGGCATCCTGCCTGCATCAGGCAGGATAAATATCGCCCTGATCGTCATGGTACTTCTTATTCTCGTATCAGGAACAACGGCAACTTCACAGGATAAGGGCGGATGGAGGGAGCTCTTCAACGGGAAGGATCTGACAGGCTGGAAACACGTCGGTCCCGGTGAACAATATGTTGAGGATGGGCTGATAAAATCGCACGGTGGCATGGGACTGCTTTACTGGCAGAAGGAAAAATTCGGCAATTGCATAATTAAGGTAGTATGGAGGATGCGGGATGAGAACAGCAATTCAGGAATATTCATAAGGATCCCAATAGAACCACGCGAAGAATGGATGCCAGTAAACTACGGGTATGAGGTACAGATTGACAATAAGCCGGAGCTCTCCGGAGAAGATGATTACCATTACACAGGTACACTCTATTCCCTTACAAAGCCCCTGGCCAAGCCCGCCAAGCCGGGTCCGGAATGGAATACAACGGAGATAACCCTCGACGGGCCACGCACGATAGTTTTTGTCAATGGCGTTAAAGTGACCGATTATACCGAGGGGGATCCCGTGCCTGAGCGTAAGTTCGATTTTGAGCCTCAGAGAGGCAGGCGCCCCGATTCAGGTTACATCGGTATTCAGAACCACAGCGACAAGGATGTTGTATTTTTCAAGGAGATAGCAGTTAAACCGCTCGCAAAATGAAGATAACCGGAAGCAAAACAAACAGATCGGGCAGGTTGTCCAGGCGCAGCTTCCTGAGGAGGGCTGCCGCCGGATCGGCTGCACTTACAATTATACCCAACTATGCAGTGAGCGGTCTTGGCCATGTTGCCCCGAGCGACAAGCTGCTTATTGCCGCCGTAGGTTGCGGAGGCGAGGCTGCCGACGATATACGCCATTATTCAATCGCCCCTAAGAAGAATGCCGAAATAGCTTTCCTCTGCGATGTGGATGACAGGATGGCCGCCCCGCGCAGAAAGGATTTTCCTAAGGCAAAATTCTACTATGACTGGCGGGAGATGTTCGACAGGGAGAATAAAAATTTTGATGCAGTGTCGGTTGCCATTCCTGATCATAACCACGCCATTGTAGGGCTCAGCGCCATGCAGCTGAAGAAGCACCTGTACCTCCAGAAGCCACTTACTCACGATATTTATGAAGCCCGGATCCTCACAGAGGCTGCTGAAAAGTACAGGGTAGTAACCCAGATGGGCGACCAGGGAGCATCGTGCGAAGGGATGAGAACACTCAGGGAATGGATCGAAGCCGATGTCCTTGGCGAAATCGGGAAGGTTTACTGCTGGACCGACAGGCCTGTCTGGCCCCAGGGCATACCCTGGCCTTCGTCGCGGCCACCTGTACCATCCGGACTGAAATGGGATCTCTGGCTGGGAACGGCTGAACAGACCGATTATATAGACAATCTTGTCCCTTTCAACTGGAGAGGATGGTGGAGATTTGGAACGGGAGCCCTGGGGGATATGGGCTGCCATATAATAGGACCTCCCTTCAAATTGCTTGAGCCCGGTTATCCCTATGAAGTGACTTGCAGTGCCAGTACGGTTTACAGCGGGATCTTCGAGGAGGGAATATATCCCGACAGCGGACCCGTGTCGAGTATAGTAAGATTCAGGTACCGGAGGAAGAATGGGAGCAATCTCGATCTTTTCTGGATGGATGGCGGCCTTACACCCGACAGGCCGGATGAGCTCGATCCTGATGCCAATATGAATGAACTGATGGCCGACTATCCGGGTCTGAACGACTATGAGGGCGGTACACTATTCATCGGATCGAAGGGGAAAGCTGCCTGCGGCTGGGGCGGAAGAAATCCGATACTGCTGCCTCTCTCCAGGAACAAGGAGATAAGCATACCGAAAAAATACCCAAGGGTGGATGGAGATATGGACGGCCACTGGTGGCAATGGATTGATGCCTGCATAGCCGGATACGGCAACGCAGAAGTCGACTCTCCGTTCGTGGGCTATGCGGGCCCGCTGACTGAAACTGTCCTGATGGGAAACCTGATCCTGAGAAGCTTCAATATCCGCGAAAAAATCTCAAGGAAGGACCCTGTTTATGGCGAAATGGAGGGATACACCTTCCCGGGGCGCTATATAACATACAAATGGGATGGGGAGAACATGAGAATTACAAATTTTGAAAAGGCTAACCAGTTCGTCAGGAGAGAGTACAGGAAAGGATGGGAAGAACTGAAGATCTGACACTTTCGGGCTGGCCCTTTGCTGACAAAGCTCGGAATTACAAATGAAGGGCCCTCATGAGGGGTGTGCACATGAATTACATACCAAAAAAATCTTTCAGTATTGCTCTTATCTCCCTGACATTTACGCCAGTTGCCTTAAGATCATTAAGATCTTTTATGGCTCCTCTCCTGACAGAATCAGATACTGAGCTCTCCTCCCCTTTTACCTGGCCGTATATTTTCCTTGCCTGCACTATATTGCCCGACCGAAGATTTGCCAGTCCGAGGTTATAAATAGCATAATAGGCTACAGGGTCAAGTTCAACTGCCTTTTGGGAGTATTCAATGCTTTTCTGATCGTTGCCGGCAAGATAATATGCCCATCCCAGGTTCCCGTAACTGGATGCCTTAGTATCGTCAAGGTCTATAGCATGGTAATAAAGCAAGATGGCTTTATTGTAAAGATTCTGTGACAGATATGCTTCAGCCAGAACCGAGCAGATATCAACGTTTGAGCTATCGGCTTTCAGGGCATCTTCCAGAATTTTCAGCGATTCATCTTTTTTCCCGTTATTTGATAGGAGGATTGATTTCCTGTGCAGATAAAACACATTGCCAGGTTCAATTCTGAGTATTTCATCCAGATCACGAATAGCCTTATCATATAATTTCTGACCTTCATAAATAATACTCCTTGTTGCATACGCCTGCTCAAAATCATTATCGAGCTGAATTGCAGTTTCAATATTTTGCACGGCTAGCACCTGGTTCTTCTTCGCCATAAGCGGATAAGCAATATAGAGATAGGCATACTTATTATGCGGATCGATATCAATGGCTTCCTGTAAGATCCTTATTGCAGGATCCATCTGGCCAGCACCTGTATAGACCATGCCTCTGATAAGAAAAGCCAGGATATTCTTTGGGTCAGCTTTAAGCAATTCATTGCAAGAGGCAAGAATTTTGGTCGAAGTCTCTGACTTTAACAAAGCCGGAATATAGAACATGGGATCAACAAAAGTCAGATTCCAGCTGACGAGCTCTTTAATTGAATTTAGACCTTTTGTAAATGATTCATATTTTGCAAGTGGGATGGTTTCGTAATGACTTGAATACGACCATTTTTCCACGACAGCAGCACCTTCCTTCCCAAATGACTGCCTGAAATCAAAAAACTCATTTTTGATTGAATCGTTATGTGGGATGCTTACAGGTAAAAGGTCTTTCAGGGGCGGTTCATATTTTTCTGAGCCACTAATAGTAAATGAATAGCCTTCTACCAGGTCATTAAATCTTTTTCCGGAGGATGACCCAAGAATTACGTTTCCAAGAAGTGACAGGGCAAACAATGAATGGCTTCCAAATGTAAATTGCTGTTGCCCCTTCTGCCAGACGCTGTCAAGATTATACTTTATATCGACACCAAATGGAACATCAGAATTAGTGAGGTCTGAAAAACTGATTGTGTCAAAAATGGCCTTATTCGCATATGACTGAATCATCGCTTTAAAGGATTGCTCCCTCATTTCCTGTGGCAGTTCCTTGAACACTGACTTCAGCATATCACTCTGCATTCCTCTGGCATCTGTTTTCATACTTATTATTACCTTACCTCCGCTAAAGGATGCATTAAGGTTAAAAACAGAATAGTTTTTATTCTGATCATCTGCCGGTGTCCGGATAAGCTTTCCCCCTTTCCCGTCAACTATGAACGCCATTCTGCCCTGGTCGGGAAAAAATAGTTCAGGAAATGGGGTGACGCCTGATGTCATATCAAGCCAGATCTCCTTCCCGGCGCATGGAATGAAAGTGATCATATGTGTAAAGAGGGGAAGGGGAATATCGCAAAGCTCATCATATGGAAAAGGATTAATCATTGCCGGAAATGCTTCAATGCCAACAGCCTTCAGCATTGCAATAAGAAGGATGGATTTATCCTTGCAGTCTCCGTATTTAGATTTTAATATTTCACCAGCAGGATGCGGTGTATATCCCCCCCTGTCAAGGTCTGCATAAATATACTGAATATCCTTCCTGATGAAATCCGATATTGCCTTTATCTTGTCCAGCTCTGAGTATTTCCCTGTAACCAGCTCAGTAGCCCTTTTCCTGATCTCATCAGTTATCTCAACACTGGCGGATATTTTGCCTGAAGCCCATTTATCTATGTCGGACCAGCTTTTAACAGAACCTGCTACCAGAATCGGAGTGATTTTACTCAGCGATGGCATTCCCTCTTCCATTTTTACAGAAGGCAGATCTGTCAGTACCCAGATGTATTCATCCTGAGCGCCTATACTCTTCTTAACTGGCTCACTATGTGAAGAATACATGTGATAGGTGAATTTTGAACCCTTCGGGACAAATAAAGTATATTTCGAGGTCAGGGTGGGATCGATGCGCGGGACAAAAGGGGAACTTAAATTCCTTAAAAGATAGCCAAACATATGATTATCGTACCATTCTCCTTCTATTATGGGCACTTTCTGGGTAAAGGTGAGCTGGTAATCGAAAGCAGCGCCAACTTCCATTCCTGAGAGGGCAAATGAAAGGTACCTGCTGTCTGTGTACTGCAATCCTTCTGATTCCGGAGTCGTCTTTATCTGAACGGCATCTTTCGGAACCTCCCTGATTGTTCCGTCGCTGTGTATGACCCTGGCGTAATTCAGTTCAGGTTGCTCATAAAATGAATTGTATCCAAGAGGGATCTGGCTGTAATCCAGCATAGCTTCCCTTGTGAAAACTTTGCCAAGGATTCTGAGTATCAGTCTGGACTGCCCCTTTTCATCTATCGTCATCCGATAATCTTTCAGAATGATCAGGGCCCCAGTCTCCTTACCCTTTTCTTCGGGTGCCTCATGAATTAGCCTTAGAGTCTCAGAATCTGCCCTGACCGGATTTTTTTGTCCTTTTATGACTGACAGCGGACAGAGAAACAGGAGTATAGGCAGGGTATAAATCAGGTTGGTTTTCAGATTGCTCATAAATAAGTCTGGTTATCAAAAAAGTTCACGCCTGAGAAATTAATTGAAATAAGATTTGGTTAATAGTGCATTAAATTTAAAATGTCATTCCAAAACTGAGGTAACTAAGTTTCAACTCACAGCCCGATGCACAAACCGGAGAATCTTCATTCCCCTCTGCCCCGGACCGGTAATTCCCTTTCGAGGTCAATTGGCTAAATATGACCCGCAAAAATCAGGAAACCAATAAAGCCCTATCTGATAAAAACACATTTCTCCAGGGTGCATTGCAAACCAAATGTAGAAAGTAAATTCGACATTACAAAGGATGAAAAGTCAGCTTTTCTAACTCAGCCCCTTCAGTATCCTCAGTGCTTCGTCCACATGGCTTTTGGCCCGGGTCTGTGAATTGTAGATGTAAACGACAGTGCCTGTCCTGTCGACAATATAGGTGACCCTCCCTGGCAACAGACCGAAGAAACTGACAGGCACACCGAAAAGGTCCCTCACCTTATCGCCCTCATCACTCAGGAGCGTGAAGCGGAGATTGTATTTTTCAGCGAACTTTTTATGACTGGCCACCGACTGACCGCTTATTCCTATTACCATCGCATCTGACTGACTGAAAAGATCCAGCTCATCGCGGAAATAACAGGCTTCCTCGGTACATCCCGGGGTATCATCTTTTGGGTAGAAGTAGATCACAAGATTCCTTTTGCCAACTACGGAATCTATCGGGAATAATTTGCCATCCTGATCACGCAGGGTGAAAGGGGGGACGTGACTCCCCACAATTGTTTTTGCACTGTTCTGGCTGCTGCCGAAGAAGGCATAACCACCAATTAACAAAATATACATTGAAAAATACATATTCCAAATAATTTCAAAAACGGCACATTTATCTTAAGGCCCCGATAATCCCGAAAGGACCTGAGATCTGTCCTGATAATATTCATTACAGTATGCACAAATATGATGCCGGTAAAAATGACTGGGTCATCGGCCAAACAGCCTTTTAAAGAATCCCTTCCCCTTCTTCACGGGCCTTTTCTCCGGTGGTCCGGCATTAATCTTCTTTTTCTCAAAGAAGCCCCTGAACTTATCCAAAAAATTATTCTCCCTGAAATCGGGACAGCCGAGTGCATTCTTCAATTCTTCAGGCAGCCCGGGGAAAGGTGATTCAAACTGTTTGATCAAAGTATCGTTCCCCTGAAGCTGTTTCAGGGTCAGCGCTACCAGCGGAAGGGCCAGTGCACTGCCTGAGCCATTCGATCCATTGTTAAAGTGAACAGCTCCCGATGAGGCCCCGGCCCTCGCTATGAGTACAAGCCTCGGGTTAAAGGCGGCAAACCAGGCATCTGAATAATCCTGTGAAGTTCCGGTTTTACCAGCCATCGGTATCTTTACACCATAAACAGTACCCATGGAGGCTCCTGTTCCCTCCCTCACCGCTTTCTGCAGAATCGCTCCTATAAGCAGAGCAGTACGTTCAGTTAATACTCTGTCATGACCGGCATTGAGTTCATTCCTGTAAATAACTTCACCATCAGAGGTGCTTATTGACACTACTGACTGCGGGGCAACGCTAAAACCGCCATTCGCAAAAGCAGAATAGGCTACAGCCGCTTCCAGCAAACTGGCTTCTGCAGTCCCCAGCGCCAAAGACGGGTTATTGACCAGCGGAAAGGAAAAGCCCAGCTTTCTCCAGAGGGAATCAAGATTATCAAATCCAACGGCCATAAATAAATTAAATGTCGGGATATTCATCGACATGGCCAGAGCTCCTGCGAGAGAATATTTCCCGCCGGTAGTGTGATCATAATTTGAAGGGCTCCAGTCCCCTTCCTCCGTTGACACAACAATCGAATCATTGTCAAGATACTGGCACGGCTCCATGCCAGTTTCAAATGCCTCGGCATAAAGCACCGGCTTGAAGGTGGAAGCCATCTGCCTCCTTGCATAGACCTGGTCATAGGGCTGACTCCTGAAATCAACACCCCCAACCCAGGCTCTTACCGAACCGTTCAGAGGATCCATGGCTATAAGCCCGGCATGAAGGATCAGCAGGGCTTGCTTAATGCTATCAGCAACAGAAATAGATTGAGTATGAGTTCCATTCCAGTCGAAAACCTGCCTTAAACTGATTTCTCCGGCCCTTTTTTCAAGTCCCTGCTCTTTCAGAAGCTGACCGGTCAGACGCTTTACCTCCATCCGGCCTGAGGCAGTCTGGTACTGGTCCCACAACCTCTTCTGCATTACCGAAAGATGCTCCCGGAAGGCTGAGAGTGCATATTTCTGAAGGGTAAGGTTAAGGGTGGTTGTTATTGTGAGCCCGTCCTCCTCGATATTCCACTTTCTGCCTGTGGCGGCACTTATATTTTCAAGAATAGCCCGGGCTTCGCTCTTCACCCTTACGAGGAAATAATCTGCCGGACCTTCTGAAACAATGTCATTATAATTCAGTCGCAGGGGAAGCCTGCAGAGTGAATCAGCCTGTGATGAAGGAAGATATCCGTACTTTTCCATCTGCTTAAGCACGATGTTCCTTCGCACGAGAGCGTTTTCGGGATGAAGCCGCGGATTGTAAAGAGTATTTGCCTTCAGCATCCCTATCAGAACTGCCGATTCCCCGATGTCGAGAAGGGCGACTTCCTTATTGAAATAAAGAAGGGAAGCAGCTTCTATGCCATATACGTTTCCGCCGAATGAGACAGTATTCAGGTAGAGGGTCAGAATTTCCTCCTTCGTGAAAGTCGTCTCGAGACGGTGAGCAAGTATTGCCTCCTTTGTCTTGTTTACAAGCAGGGAAAGAGGGCCCGAATTTGACCTGCCAAACATATTCTTGGCAAGCTGCTGGGAGATGGTGCTTCCTCCTCCCGATTCATTCCTGCCGAGCAGAATGGATTTGAAGAAGACCCTGAGTAGACTCCTGGCATCTATTCCTTTATGCCTGTAGAACCTGAAATCCTCGGTCGCAACAAGAGCGTCAATGAGCGAGCGGGGAATCTGATCGTAAGCTATATTCGTCCTGTTTTCATTAAAGATCCTGCCAATGAGCTGGTTATCCGAAGACATTACAAGTGTGGCCTCGGCATTCCTGAAGCTGATGAGCTCTTCCCTACCCTGCAGATGACCAAACAGGCCGGAATATACCAGGAAAATAAAAAGGACAGGCAATACAGTGATCCCCAGGGCAGCCGCCAGCAAAATCCGATTGACTTTCAAGTTCTTCATGATCTTTTATTGCTCTCCGACGAGCTTATATTAACAAAAGTACATTTAAACAATGAGATAATGATTTTCATAACGGATTGGAGGATGAACCGACCTCATTCCCGGGACAGAAACAAAAAATATATTACATTTGATTAACCAGGCATCAAAAAGGCAGGGTTTTACCGGTTCAATTTTTCAAAATTATTACAGAATACTATGAAGATAATAAATGCCTCAGCCATAATCATCACACTCGCTTTGCTGAGTTGCAGCAACAATAAATACGCAGAATGGGTACGAAGCACTCCCGAATCGCAATGGCAGGCAGACAGGATAATCATCAGGCCGGTGCATGGCAGAACCGGTTCAGCTATCGAGGTGTTCCCCGACAGGCAGCAACAAGCTATAGATGGCTTCGGAGGCTGCTTTAATGAACTGGGATGGGAGGCCATGAAACAGACAGATTCCATATCGGCAGAAGAAATCTTCAAATCGCTCTTCGACACAATTTCAGGATGCGGGTTCAATATCTGCAGGATGCCAATCGGGGCAAACGACTATGCCGTCGACTGGTACAGCTATGACGAGACTCCGGGGGATTTTGATATGAAAAATTTCTCTTTAGAGCGAGACAGGATGCGTTTGATCCCTTATATCAGACATGCGCAGGCATATTGCCCGAAACTCATGATATGGGCTTCTCCCTGGTGCCCTCCCTCATGGATGAAGACAAACAACAACTATGCATGCAGGCCGGATGTCGTAAATGACCTGGATGAAAAGGGGGCAGGCGAAGAGATGCATACCCAGTTCCGGATGGAGGAGAAATATCTTTCTGCCTATGCGCTTTATTTTTCAAAATTCATATCTGCCTATCATAGTGAGGGTATAGATATCTATGCCGTCCATGTTCAGAACGAGCCCAATTCATGCCAGAATTTTCCATCCTGCATCTGGGAACCCTCAGCTCTTGCAGATTTTATTGGAAAATACCTGGGGCCAGAGCTTGAAAAAGAGGGTATCCGGTC
Organism: uncultured Bacteroidales bacterium; assembly: GCA_963756885.1. GTDB lineage: Bacteria > Bacteroidota > Bacteroidia > Bacteroidales > VadinHA17 > LD21. The sequence goes on along the minus strand of CAVWPG010000007.1, from coordinate 41,533 downwards.
TCAGATCTGGCTGGGGACAATTGAACGGCCACAAATAGAAAGAGTTGATGAAGTTTTCACAGATCCTCTGGCCAGGAAGTATATCAGGGGAGTAGGATTCCAATGGGCGGGAAAAGATGCAATTCCCCTTGTTCATGCAAAGTATCCCGGGTACAAGCTGATGCAGACTGAGACCGAATGCGGTGATGGCTCAAACGACTGGAAAGCAGCAGAACATACCTTCTCGCTGATGAAACATTATTTCAATAACGGTGCAAATGCATATATGTACTGGAATATGGTCCTGAACGAATCGGGCAAGAGCCAGTGGGGATGGAAGCAAAATTCAATGATAACAGTAAATTCAGAAACCGGGAAAGTAACAATGAACCCTGAATACTTCCTGATGAAGCACTTCAGCCGCTTCATACCCGCCGGCTCCCATAAGGTTGAAAGCTCCGATACCGATTGTCTGGCTTTCAGAGACCATGATTTTGTCATTATTGAATATTATAACGAAGGGAGGACCGGTACGGAAAACATTTGTAGCCGGGAACCTGATGCTTGAGGCCGCGCTTGCAGGAAGTTCTTTCAATACTTTCAAAATCAGGATTTAACCCTGCCGCCATGACTCTGAAACAAAGATATGGAAGTACGGCCCTTGTGGCAGGTGCCTCGGAAGGGATAGGTGCTGCCTTTGCATCCCATCTTGCTTCGGAGGGGATGGATCTGGTGCTGATTGCAAGGCGGTCCGGACCTTTAGGCGAGCTGGCAGCCATGCTTGAAGAAAAGCACCTGGTAAAGGTAATATGCCTGCCATATGACCTGTCGGATCCTGCGGCTGCTGAGGGAATTGAAAAAGAGCTTGAGGGGATTGAAATCAGCCTTATGGTTTACAATGCAGCTCTCTCCCCCATCGGACCATTTCTTGAAAATTCCCGGGAGACCATACTTGACGCAACGCGTGTGAACATTATAACCCCCCTCAAACTGGTACGATCACTGGGGGAAAAAATGGTAAGAAACGGCAGGGGGGCAATTATCCTGATGAGCTCCCTTGCGGGGTTCCAGGGCAGCGGTAATCTGTCGCTCTATGCTTCCACGAAAGCCTTCATCAGGATCCTGGGAGAGAGTCTGTGGTACGAGTGGAAGGACAAGGGGGTGGATGTTATAGCCTGCTGTGCCGGGGCCACTGCAACGCCCGGTTATGAGAAATCACGGCCCGAAAGGACCGGATTTTTAACTCCCCGTGTTCTGGCTCCGGAGGAGGTGCCGCCAGAATGTTTCAGGAAGCTTGGCAAACAACCCTCATTCATCACGGGAAGAGGCAACAGGATCGCATCTTTTTTTATGCAAAAGATCCTTTCCCGGAGAATGGCTGTTATGATAATGGGTGATACAACCCGAAAAATGTACAGGATTCAATTGTGAATCAGTTGTTAAGCTAAAGCGGCCTTCAACCCTCTTCAACCTTGATCCTCCGCAGCATCAGCGCAGCGGCTTCCTCAATACACATGCGGAATAATCCTGTACGGAACTTTTTCCCTGTATTTTCCCCAGAGCTCCCCGTATTTTGCGGCGCACCGTTTATCGTCATCAATCTGGCGCGCAGCCAGCAGAAGGATATAGTATAAAGGGTAGAGCCAGGGCCAGATCAGGGCAGGATAGCCGGTGCAGAGGATCATCCCCGTGGCCATAAGCACCTCACCTGAATAGTTGATATGGCGGCTCAGTCCCCAGAATCCGTTCACAAGCAGGCTATTGCTGCCATCGGTTAAAGTTTCCGGAACAATCCCCAGGAAGGCCCTTTTGGGGTCCTTTTTGAAGTAGTATTTCTGGAGGTTGGCTCCACGTGACAGGCTCCACCCGCCCAGGAATACCAGGACAAAGATGGCCAGCAGCCATCCATTCGTCTGCGGGTCGGGAAGCTCAACTGTGGCCCACAAAAAAATGGAATAGAAATACGGATAGAATACGAGGCACCCCCACCCAAGCTTGAACCCGACCCTTTCTGCAAAAAGATCATAAGTATAGAGATGAACCTCTTCAAAAATGAGGTAATCGATAATGAACCAGGTAAGAAGCGCAGTAGAGAGTATTATGCCGGCAGAGGCGTTCTCTCCGTATACGAGAAGGTGATGGGCCGAGAAGCTCAATGCATTGAGCTCCAGCAGTGTTGCCCCGACAAGGTACAGCCACATTTTTACATCAACCAGTCCGCCCCGGAACTGAAGGTTCTCGATCCTGCCAAAATAAAGATCAGCCATGAAGGATTTGCGAACCGGAGGATAGGCAAGCACAACTGCAAGCGAAAAAACGAGGCCTGCTGCAAACGCTCCTGCCAGTCCATACCACCTCCAGGTGTAGAGCCAGTCGAAGGGAATTACATTCAGGAATCCCAGCAGGCACCATGTCAGGACAACTGCAAAGAATACCCTTATCCCGTTAATATGGTAGCGCAGCCGGCCGGCCGAATATTTCCTCGTCACGTAGCCTGTCACCCACTTGCCGGGCAGCAGGGCATTCAGGGCAAAAATGATTATCGCAATTATGAGTGGAGCAGAAAATCCAAGGATTTTAGTCATAGCTTTGAGTTATGACTTAAAATTAAAACAAAATCCTGAATTATTTTTGAATTGTGAGGCCGAATAGTCTCAACGCCTCTTCTTAATGACGCTCAATTTAGAAGTTGAACCTTAAAGAAATTATAACCATAGGGTTGCGTGGAGCTTGCCAAATTAAGGTTGCCTGGATTTTATTCCCGTCCTCCCTTGAAGATCTCTTTTGTGGTGGGTTTTCCCCGGGAACATTTATCTATGAATCTCCTTGCAACCCTATGGTTGATTTATATTGCCATGTCCGCCAGAACATGACCATCTTGAAGTGATTAGTAGAAATGGATTGTAGCAGACTTTTTTATATTGTTACAATTATTGTAAGCATCTCCCTTTCAGAAATCCCCAGCTTGTAACCCAGTGTCTCAATCATTTCATTTTCCTTCCCCAGATCAAAACGCAGATCCTTTTCAGTAAGATTCTTGTACTTCTTCAGTAATTTTTCCTTTTTATCTTTCCAGTATCCAAATGAATTCGTTCTCATGATGTCAGTTTTTAGAATGTTGTTCCCTTAAAATCCCTTTAGAAATCACTCTGTCGCATAATATCAAAAAGAGCATTCTTTTATGTTAAGGGATAAACCAAATGTTGTGCCATAAAGATTTAGTGGGATGGGATCTTAAAGGGCTGACCTCTTAAATGCCTGAAATACAGTGTTGCTTTTACCAGAGGGATCGAAGCTTACCGGAAAAACGGCATGCCGGATTTTCTCAAAATGAGAAATTTTTATTTATTTGAAAAGGCTATCGGAACGTTTTTGCATCTCCCGAAAGGAGAGATCCTCGATATGGGTCATTATGGTCCAGATGTGACCGAATGGGTCGGTGATGCTGGCTGTACGGTCGCCATAGAACTGATCCTTTGGCGCCATCTCTCCGAGCACCCTGGCCCCCTCCCGGATAGCAGCTTCAAAAACAGAATCGACATTATCCACATAAAGGCTTAGATAGACAGTTGATCCGCCAAGTGTCTGCGGGCTTATATTGCCCCACTGCCTGTTTTCCTCGGCCATCATTAATTTCGAATCGCCAAACTGCAATTCGCAATGACCTATTGTTCCATCAGGCATGCTTATACGCCCCGTTTCCCTGGCGCCAAATACCTTCTGATAAAATTCGATTGCCTTGCCGGCGCCCTTTACGGTGATATAGGGTGTTAAGGTGTTGTAGCCTTTCGGGATTGGATGTGTTGTCATCGGATTGCCATTTTTGCAGGAACATTTTTCCAGCCTGTAATGTTCGAAAATTGACGAAGGAAATTTTGCGGGGCAATGTGAAAAGCCTTGCCGGAGCATTCCGGCTATTCAAAATCAATATACCCGTACTTAAAGCACATTGTAATTGATTTATATTGATTTACAAAATCCTTACCTATATTGCCGTAGAGATCGGGGTTTAATAAATTCTTGCCGAGCGCAATAAATGTGTTTGTTAGAACGAAGCTTTTTGATCCGCATTCAAGCCTGATCTCAGGCAACAGCTTGGCTTTCTGTGTAATTGTGCCTCCCACGCTTGAATAGGCAAAAACAGTGTCTTTCAGCGTTTTGAAATACTCCGGATCTGCATCGTACATGTTGCTGTAAAAGCTTGTATTTGAATTACCTGTATCAAAGAAGAAAGGGAGGATCTTGTTTTTATAGGCAACATCAATTATATAATCATCACCCTTGATGAACAGGTTGGGAATACCGGATCCGGCTTCAGGATTCTTTGGAATATAAATGAGGGAATCGGTAAACCGGATGGATTCGAAGCGCATGATAAAAGGGAAACCAATTACCCCGTTGATCTTGTATCTCCCGTTGGCAAACGAGAGCAGACTATCGGCAAAAACAATGAATTCAGCATGCTGAAATCCTATATTTTCGATGGATCCCTGATCGGCAATGGCAATTTTTGAGGCATTGCGTGTGCCTGTAGAGCCCATTACATAAACTACCGCCCCTGGAATTATCCTGAGATTTAATTTTTCTGCGGTTGATTCGCTTACTACATTCACATTGGCGCCTGTATCGAAAATCATACTTACGGTAGAGTCGTTATTGCTTTTCACGCGAAGCAGATTATACCCGGCGAGATCCTTCTTAATCTTTATTTCAGTGTCTCCCTCCTTTATTACCCGTGTAGGCGGCTCATTCTCCAGGTACCCATATGCAATATTGTCATCCTTCAATTCGACGAAATCGCCGGAATCAATGAATTGTTTGTAATTATCGATCAGATTCCTGCTTAAATCTTTCAGCTTTTTATAGTCAAGCAACTTCAGGTTATTATAATATTCGGTCTGAACCAGATTATAATCTGCAGTGTCGCTGAATTTACTGAATTGGTCACGGAATTTTTGGATCAGCGTGTTCGATTCCTCAGGCTGGTTCAGTACCGACTTCAGTATCAGATCGTAATAAATTATCGATTCCGGGTTATACGCATTCCTGTTGACAGACAGTTCAGTGAAGAGGTCACCGAATTTTTCCCCCTCAACCATGCCGTTGAGCTTTTTTATTGGATGAAATTCGCTTGTACATCCCATTGCAGTACAAAGGACGAGGCAGGCAATGCAGATTTTTACTGGATTTTCCATAATTTAAAGTTAGTATTTAAGATTACCAATGAGGCATTAACAAGAGAAATATATTTTTATTTTATTGATAATATATTGAATATAAGTGTTTTTGGTTTTATTGATTTAATTGATGCGTTAACCCCGAAGGGGTTTGATTTGAATAACCGTGGGTGCAACCCACAGTAAAGACAGGAAAACCCACCTGTAACCCTGAAGGGGTGAAGAATGAACTTCGACGAATATTCCGGTGCTCTGCACCTTTAATCATTCTACAATACATTGCTACAGATATTTTGGTGCTCTGCACCTTAAGCTCTTAAGTGCAAGCAATTATTTTCAGGTTTCAGGCGATCTGAACTTTATAGTTCGGATGCAAAGCAGCAGAGCTGCGAAATATTTGTAGAAAAAATAGTCAATCTTAGGGCCAAAGGTGCAGGGCACCGGAATATTTAATTTTTGGCAAAAACAGAAATATACGTACCGGTTGTTGAAATTTTATGCTTTCCTGAAACAAGCTCTTATGAATGGTCGGATCTGTATAATCTTGAATATCAGGCGATAATTTCCACCAAAAAACTATTAATCCTGAATAAGGTAATAAGGTTGAGGGACTTTGGGGGACATTTTCTACTAAAGTGGAGGAAGAAAATAAGGTTTTTAAATACCAATGTTGCAATAAATTCAGAGATATGTTTTTATTGATAATGAATTGAATACAAATGTTCTATGATTTATTGGTTTAATTGATGTGTTAACCCTGGAGGGGTTTGAAATGAATAACCGTGGGTCCAACCCACGGTAAAGACAGGAAAACCCACCTGTAACCCTGAAGGGGTGAAGAATGAACTTCGACGAATATTCCGGTGCTCTGCACCTTTAATCATTCTACAATACATTGCTACAGATATTTTGGTGCTCTGCACCTTAAGCTCTTAAGTGCAAGCAATTATTTTCAGGTTTCAGGCGATCTGAACTTTATAGTTCGGATGCAAAGCAGCAGAGCTGCGAAATATTTGTAGAAAAAATAGTCAATCTTAGGGCCAAAGGTGCAGGGCACCGGAATATTTAATTTTTGGCAAAAACAGAAATATACGTACCGGTTGTTGAAATTTTATGCTTTCCTGAAATAAGCTCTTATGAATGGTCGGATCTGTATAATCTTGAATATCAGGCGATAATTTCCACCAAAAAACTATTAATCCTGAATAAGGTAATAAGGTTGAGGGACTTTGGGGGACATTTTCTACTAAAGTGGAGGAAGAAAATATGGTTTTTAAATACCAATGTTGCAATAAATTCAGAGATATGTTTTTATTGATAATGAATTGAATACAAATGTTCTATGATTTATTGGTTTAATTGATGTGTTAACCCTGAAGGGGTTTGATCTGAATAACCGTGGGTCCAACCCACGGTAAAGACAGGAAAACCCACCTGTAACCCTGAAGGGGTGAAGAATGAACTTCGACGAATATTCCGGTGCTCTGCACCTTTAATCATTCTACAATACATTGCTACAGATATTTTGGTGCTCTGCACCTTAAGCTCTTAAGTGCAAGCAATTATTTTCAGGTTTCAGGCGATCTGAACTTTATAGTTCGGATGCAAAGCAGCAGAGCTGCGAAATATTTGTAGAAAAAATAGTCAATCTTAGGGCCAAAGGTGCAGGGCACCGGAATATTTAATTTTTGGCAAAAACAGAAATATACGTACCGGTTGTTGAAATTTTATGCTTTCCTGAAACAAGCTCTTATGAATGGTCGGATCTGTATAATCTTGAATATCAGGCGATAATTTCCACCAAAAAACTATTAATCCTGAATAAGGTAATAAGGTTGAGGGACTTTGGGGGACATTTTCTACTAAAGTGGAGGAAGAAAATATGGTTTTTAAATACCAATGTTGCAATAAATTCAGAGATATGTTTTTATTGATAATGAATTGAATACAAATGTTCTATGATTTATTGGTTTAATTGATGTGTTAACACTGGAGGGGTTTGAAATGAATAACCGTGGGTCCAACCCACGGTAAAGACAGGAAAACCCACCTGTAACCCTTAAGGGGTGAAGAATGAACTTCGACGAATATTCCGGTGCTCTGCACCTTTAATCATTCTACAATACATTGCTACAGATATTTTGGTGCTCTGCACCTTAAGCTCTTAAGTGCAAGCAATTATTTTCAGGTTTCAGGCGATCTGAACTTTATAGTTCGGATGCAAAGCAGCAGAGCTGCGAAATATTTGTAGAAAAAATAGTCAATCTTAGGGCCAAAGGTGCAGGGCACCGGAATATTTAATTTTTGGCAAAAACAGAAATATACGTACCGGTTGTTGAAATTTTATGCTTTCCTGAAACAAGCTCTTATGAATGGTCGGATCTGTATAATCTTGAATATCAGGCGATAATTTCCACCAAAAAACTATTAATCCTGAATAAGGTAATAAGGTTGAGGGACTTTGGGGGACATTTTCTACTAAAGTGGAGGAAGAAAATAAGGTTTTTAAATACCAATGTTGCAATAAATTCAGAGATATGTTTTTATTGATAATGAATTGAATACAAATGTTCTATGATTTATTGGTTTAATTGATGTGTTAACCCTGGAGGAGTTTGACTTCAATTAAACTCATCAGTAGTAATTTAAGGTCTGAATAAAAATTAACCGGGTAATAAATTTTGCTGAAAAGGTTTGGACGGCATGCAGGCAGCACTTGGGCAGTATCAGTGACCTGGCCTAGCTATGATCCGAAAGCTTCCTGACTTAAAGGCAATGAAATGCCATGTTATTACTGCCATTGGTAAAAAATCTTTTTGTAATGCAGATAGATTGATTATTTTTGTACGCTTTTCGGGGTGTGGCGCAGTTGGTAGCGCGCTACGTTCGGGACGTAGAGGCCGGAAGTTCGAGTCTTCTCACCCCGACAAAAAGGAAAGCCTTTCTGCAAAAGCGGAAGGGCTTTGTTTTTTTTACAATGAAAATTTATTAGTCCAACAGTACGCCAGCTGGGAATTGCAAGTTAATTATGGCTCAGGCGATCTTTTTTCTCTTTATCAATCTCGTCAGTAATGGTTTTCACAAAATTGGCGACAGCTAAATGTCGCTCGTTACTCTCAGCCTCAGGCCATGCACTGTTGACTGCAATCACCAGTCGCCTCGCAGGGTCGATATGGATCATCTGGCCATGGATCCCTAATGCCTCGAAAGCTACTGCCATTAAAGATCCACCAACCGTATCCATAGCCCCCACCGGGCCAAAGCGGCACTTGTATATGGGTCGCTGTCTTGAACCAATCATCGGGAACAATGGATTCCCCGTTAATGCGTCCGTCTTCGAGAACAAATTGTCCGAACCTTGCGAAATCACGGAGCGTCATCTGGAGGCAACAGCCTGCCAATTCCTGACCAGTTCGATCCAGGGTCCAGGTGGCCTTCTGCTCCATACCGTAAGGAATCCAGATCTTCGAGGAAAGGTAGTGGGATAACGTTTGATGGGTAGCTGAGCTGACAAGGACACCCAGCAGGTGAGTTTCACCTGTACTATACACCCATTTTTTGCCAGGTTCTGCCTCGGCCGGCAAACGTCGCATATAACTTACTGTTGCATTCATGCCCGGTTCTACCGAATCTGTAAAAAATCTGGCAATGTCAGCATTCGGATCAGTATAGTTCTCGTTCCATCGTATACCGGTGGTCATGGTGAGGAGATGGCGGATGGTCACTTTTTCGTAGGCGCTCCCTTTTAAATCGGGGATGTAGTCCGTTACGTAGTCGTCCACACTTTTGATGTAACCATCCTTGATGGCAGCCCCTACGAGGGTGCTCGTTACTGACTTTGCAACAGACAGTGACGACCATAGGCCGGATTCGCTGTGCCCAAGAGCGTAGCGTTCCAACCGGATCTTTCCATCCTGTAAAATGAGGAGGCCGGCTACTTTCTGTTCAGTCAGAAAATCTTCAAGTGCTCTTTCTTTTTCTCCTCCTGTCGCTAAATGCGGCAATGGGCAATCCCTGTGAAAGCTCGTGCACTTTTCTTCCCTTCGGCACTTCACGCTCTTCCTGGTTCCATTGGGATGAGTTTTTTGAAAGTGAATCCTGGTCGGAAGTGCGCTGGGCAAGGGAGGAGGAACCCAGGGTCAGCGTGATAGCCAGCCCGGCAACTGATAGGATTGGTGAGTTAAGGAGTGTACGCATGATTTCATTTTGTTTCTTCCTCATAATGACTTATTTATTCAGGACAATGAGTTTAATAAATTGTGCATAAAGGTTATTATAAGAATAGAAGCAGTACCGTGAGCCATCGGGAGCATACTTCATACTTATCAGGCCGGAAGGAAATCGAATCGGGTAAATTCGGATCAATTTACTAATGAACCGGCTATTGTAATTCTGCATTTCTCCTTTTATTCTATATTCTATTACTACTGTCCGACTAAAAGTTTGAGATTCTGAGCGAAACGAAGTGAAGCGAAGAATCTCTTGCTAATTTGACCATTTATCCGTTTGGTAGTGATATTCTATATTATTTCCTTGCTTCAATCTTTCTGCCTTTTATTAACAGCCAAAATATAAGTATCACTTCACCAATAAAAGTAAACATACTGACGCTTATGCCGTAATCAGTTAAAAGTAGTTTGCCAAAACCATCGATCAAATATCCCAACGCTGCCAATATTATCAGAGATCCCAGGATCTTACGCATATATCCGGCTTTAAGTATCAGGTATCCCAGAAGCAATAAGTGAAAACCAAAGACAATCAGTCCGAATTCCCAGCCACGGGTAAACATATTTAAGGAGATCATCACCTGTGAATTTAGTTGAGCTGTAGAAAAACCAGATAGATATTCTGCCCCATTCAGAAGCGCCAAAACATTCAGAAGATAAATAAGGAGCTGCGATTAAAATTGTAGCATATACTATCCTTAGCCATGCTGTAAGCAATGATAACTGCCTGTTAATGGGTTTCAGAAAAACATACAATGCCCAGGCAACAATTATGTCGAGCAAAGCAACAATCAAAAACAAACCAATCCCAATACGAAATAATCCGTTGGAAGCGACAATATTTCCAACAGTCTTCGCAGCATCATTATAATCAATTAATTTTTGAATAATTGCAAAATTTGCGATCGGTGCAATAATCGCCATAAACAAAAGACTAATCCCTGCGATTATAGCCGATTTTCTTATTGAAATCTCAGCAATTTGATTTTTAACAGAGTTCATATTTGATAGTATTTAATTTTCGCCTTATGTTATATAACAGCATTGTTATATTGTGTTGAGGAATCCAAATAATGCAATGCCCCATGTTGTTAAAATCCTTCCACAAATCGCTGGAAAAAACTCATATCAATTCCTGTTCTTCAATATATCCTTCATGAGACTTCACGATCAGGTTATCTTTTCATCTTCATCTATTAGAAAAACATGAACCCCGGCTAATTGTTCAGGAGAATAGGATTGTCATTAAGCGCCAGAAGAAATTCACGGCATTCAATTTCAGAATTTTTTGTTGGCGTATATTACTTTTTTATTCTGCTATGGGTTTATAACCTTTGCTTTAATATTTATGGAAAATTCAGGTAAGATCAATCCCGTATTCGTTTTCTGATGAATCCGATTATAATGGTTATCCAGACTTCTTCGGATTGTAACCAATAGTGTTCTCTATTATTTCCCGGGCAAGTTTTATTATCGGACTCAAAAACTTCAGGTATGCTTAATAAGCAGGTATGTAAAAGGATAACTAACAGACATTGAAAACGAAGCCCTTAGCCTGCCTGCGCTGCAAAATATTTTCGCCTTAAAGCCAGGGCAACATTTACCAGCCCAATCATAACGGGCACCTCAACCAGAGGTCCGATCACAGCGGTAAAGGCTTCCCCTGAATTTAACCCGAAAACGGCTATCGCAACTGCTATGGCAAGCTCAAAATTATTGCTGGCAGCAGTAAACGACAGCGTAGCCGTTTGTCCATATGTAGCACCTGCCTTCCTGCTCATATAGAAGGTGAACATAAACATGATGACAAAATAAATTATAAGAGGCACGGCGATCGTTATAACATCCAAAGGCAATTTTACTATGTACTCCCCTTTCAGGGAAAACATTACTATTATAGTGAAGAGTAAGGCTATCAGGGTTAGGGGACTGATCCTGGGAATAAACCGTGTTTGATACCATTCCCTGCTTCTGACCCTGATCAAAATAAACCGGGTCAGAAAACCTGCTATGAACGGTATTCCGAGATAAATAAAAACGCTCTTCGCTATCTGGCTTATCGTTATGTTCTCAACAACAGAATTTGTAGGTACGCCAAACCATCCCGGCAGAACAGCTATAAAAACCCATGCATAGACCGAAAAAAGCAATACCTGAAAGATTGAATTGAATGCGACCAGTCCTGCACAATATTCTGAATCTCCTCTGGCAAGATCGTTCCAAACTATCACCATGGCTATACAGCGAGCCAGTCCAATCATTATGATCCCGTACATATACGGAAGATTTGCGTTGTCTTTTCCTGGGAAAAGCTTAAAGAATACTATCGCAAGAGCAAACATAAGCACAGGTCCTATTATCCAGTTCTGCACAAGTGAGAGACCCAGAATTTTAAAGTTTCTGAATACTCCCCCTAATTCATCATATTTAACTTTTGCAAGAGGGGGATACATCATCAGAATAAGACCAATCGCAATAGGAATATTGGTTGTGCTCTCAGGAGATGATTTCAGTGAATCCCAGAATGTTGCAACCGACGGGAAGAAATATCCCGAAAAGACTCCGATAATCATTGCAAGGAAGATCCATACGGTCAGATACCTGTCGGCAAATTTCAGTCGGGCTTTCATACATATATGGGTTAATATTTATTATGGTTTTTCTGCATAGACTGTTATGCTGTATATGCCGGAGCCGGATTTTTTGAAAGTCGTCAGTTCAGCCTTGTCAAGGTAATTCAATAATGTCTCATCAGGTATTATGATAATCCTGTCCTTCTGAACTTTAATGCCGATGAGCCCCGAGTCTTTCATAATAGCCAGGTACAGGTCAATATCAATTGCCCCGGAAACACAGCCTGCATACATTTCAGCAGCATCCTGAATTTTTTTGTCCAGTGTGCCTCGCAACACTACATCAGAGACGGATAAATGCCCCCCCGGTTTTAAGATCCTGAAGATCTCGCTGAATGCCTTATTTTTATCCGGGACAAGATTCAGGACGCAATTGCTTATCACGACATCGGCCGAATTTTCTGAAACGGGCATATCCTCAATATCACCCAGCCGAAATTCAACGTTATTGTAGCCGAGCTTATCATTATTTGTCCTGGCTTTGTTTATCATAGCTTCTGTCATATCCACCCCGATTACCTTTCCTGTCTCTCCGGCAAGCGACCGGGCCACGAAACAGTCATTTCCAGCTCCTGAACCAAGGTCAATAACTGTATCACCAGTTTTAATATGGGCATATTCTGTTGGAATTCCGCAACCAAGATTAAGGTCTGCATCAGGATTATATCCCTTCAGATTTTCATAACTTTCACTGAATGTTGTGTAATCAACTCCTGAGCAACATGATGATGTTCCGCAGCATGATGAAGATTGTGGATTGCTTTGTTGAGCAATTTCACCATATTTCTCCTTTACTATTAGTTTTAAATCTTCTGCTTTCATAATTGTGGTTTAATTTGAGTAGTATAGAATGTAAAAAAACTATCTTTTATCTCGTCCCTTACTCGTCGGAACTCGCTTAGAATATATTCATCAGAACCTTTAGCATGTGAGGGATCTTCAAACCCCATGTGCAACCTGTGTTTTACTTTTCCTGAGAAAAACGGGCAAGATTCTTTTGCATCATCGCACACAGTTATAACATACTCCCATTCTTCCTTCAGGTAGATATCAACTGACCTGGGAACATTCCGGCTTATATCGATGCCGGCTTCGTGCATTACTTTTACTGCAGTTTGATTTATCTGTGACGCAGGTTCTGTTCCTGCCGAATGAACATCCAGATTCTTGTCAAACGATTGTAAAAACCCCTTTGCCATCTGGCTGCGGCAACTGTTGCCCGTGCATAATATTAGTATTTTCATTTTTAGTGTTTTTCATAAATTATTTTTATTTTTCATTTTTTACCGGTTTAAAGAAATTTTCAAAATATCTCAAGATTATTCAGTTCCGATTTCTCATGAGTTTAAGCAATAATTGATTTTCAGTCCATCTATTTCTCCATTTATCAGGCCTATATCTTTAAGTTCCTTCAGATGTTGGGAGACAGTTGTACGGCCTAATGGTAGATCATCAGAAATATCTCCAGAAATACAGGTTTTTGTTTCTGCAAGATATTTCAGAATTGCCAAACGTGCGGGATGAGAGAGAACTTTGCGCAAAACGGGAAAGTTCCTGTAATGAATCTTCGAATTTTTCTGCTTTATTCATACATTTGCATCTAATGACGCAAATATACGATATTATTTGCAAATATCAAATACTTTTGACAACATATTCTTCAATCAGAAATCTCATATTCAACTCTAATTATAAGATTATAAAAAAAGCTGAACAATGTAGTTCAGCTTTTTCATAAAATTGAGAATAATATTTTGCTGCGCAATCCATGCAAACCTTCTTATCACCTTTTATTCTTCCATACTCCATAACAGTCATCTCACCACATTCTTCGCAAACAAAGCCATCAAAACTGTCTTTTTTCGGCTCAAGTTTGTATTCAAAGATATCAGATACTTTTAGCAACATTTCATCAGGAGCATTCATAACTCCTGTAATGAGGGGATCAACTACTTCAGCTGGAACTGTACTGGCAGGTTTCCCGACCATCCTGTATTCGGTGAAGAATGCAGTTTTCTTATTATTAAGCATTGCTTCCGCTTTAGGGGTTACTCTCACTGCCCTGTTGGTAGCTTTGTCAACTACTGTAACTGCCCATTTTCCTTTATGTGTTTTTTTGAGATTCCCCTTGCCAAATGTGGTTCCCATTATAACCTGCAAACCATCACCATAACAAGTGGCACAATGGTCATCGCCTAAGTCGACGAAAGCAATAATCTGTCCGTCTTTTGCACGTTCAATTCCAAGCCTATTCATTGCTGCAGCACCAACACGCAAGCCCATTGGCATGGCGGGACATTTATGTCCGTGAAACTTTTGCCCGAATTCGAGCCAATCTTTTGGATCAATCATGATTTTAAATTTTAAAGTGAATATTATAATAATTTATTTTAACAGAACATCAATAACCAATTTGGCCGCTATAAGAAGCAACACGACAGCATATATAATCTTTACCTGCCTTGATTTGGCTTTTGAAGACAGATATCTTGCACCGAACTGGGAACCAATAATTACAGATACAATCAAAACAATTGTAAGCGTCCAGTTCATGTGTCCTTGTGCCATGTGTCCAAAATAACCTGAGAAAGAAGAGAAGGTGACTACAAAGGCTGTCGTTGCTGCCGCCTCTTTTGTCTTATATCCCATCCACATTAAAATCGGAGCAATAATAAAACCGCCACCAATACCTAACATACCTCCCACGAAACCAGCGAAGATCCCGACAAAAAGACCAATGATTGCCCGTCTTTTAAATGACATCATAGTTTCAGGATCTGCATTGCCTGATACCATTAAGGTTCTGACTGCAGCAACCACAACCATTGCAGCAAAGAATATTTTCAATGTCCCTACCGGAACATATTGAGCAAACCAGGAACCAATTGGTGAAGCAATTACAGCAGCAACTGCCATTACAGCCCCACCTTTCCAGTCGATGAGTTTCTTGCGTGCAAAAGGAATAAGGGCAAACAGGGTATTTAATCCGTTGAGGAGAAGTCCCAGAGGAATAGCTACCTCTTTCATATCGAAACCAAACCAGTTGATCACCGGAACATAAACCATCCCCCCACCCAAACCAAGCATTGCAAAAATGAATGAAGCAATTGTAATAACCAGAAACACAATAAAGTATGCCATAATTATTAAGTTGTTTAAGTATTAAAAAGTGAAAAGCACCTGTATAGAATACCATTCAGCATCCTTTGCAGGTTTGTTATTAATTGGCAATATGTTCCCGGGAATAAAATATCCGAATGCTCCTGTCAATTGCCAGTGTTTCAGAACCTGGTACCTGATAAAAGTATCGATTTCATCACCAGGATGGTGCTTCCCTGGTTCCAACTTCATTGTATTTAAAAGTGTTACATCCTCAGGAACAGGGATATAGAACCTATTGTATTTTACTTCTATCCACATTTCTTTCACCGGGAAAAGTTCAAGGACAATTTCCCGGTCGTCAAGATTTGACCACGATGTAATGTTCATCCAGCCATAGTACTTATCGTTAGCTCCGTACGCAGGTTCGAAGGTGTAAACCTTATCATCCGTTTTCCTGCCTCCCGAAGCATAACTTTCCCTTATACTGATGATCGGATTTGTTGGGATATCATGGAATTGATATCCAAGCTTTGCAAACCATCCATAAGCATTTATGGCTTTATCGCTTTCTTTGCCGAATTCGTTAACTGCTGTAAGATCAATTACAAAATGATTAAAGTCATTATTAAAGATTCTGATCCCCGTCCAATTTCTTTTAAATCGGAGAGTATTGATATAGTCTGCTGATCCTTCTGTTTTATAAGCGTAGAAAGGCTCAATATTAAGTACCTTAGGAATACCAAGGTGGGCATACATTCCTCCACCCCAGAACTCAGTCTGTGTAAACGGAATGGAAATTCTTTCAGGATCATGTATTTTGGTTCCTCCAGCAAAAACGTCTATAAAATTTTCTCCCTTTTTATATGAAACTTTCATCGCATCCCATGTCCAACGCCCTGTGTTTCCCCATTCACCCGGACCAAAAATCCTTGAATCGCCATAAAATATTTTTTGTCTGCCAAGCTTTACTTTTAAATTCTTCAATAGCTGATCATATTCAATATACGCATCATAAATCTCAAAAAACTCTTCATTTGGGTTCATAGTATAATAAGGTGTCTGAGTACCTGCCTTACGAACCTTGAAAAGATCAGGGTACTGACTATTACGCAGTGACCAACCGAAAGCACGTGAATCCTGCAAATGAAATGCAATGGTTAATTTATTAATGGGCTTAAGAGTAAGACCAGTTATGACCCGTTGAAAGAGGATCTTGTCATTTAGCTTGCCAACGCCAGCCGGACTATCATCCCCGTAATTCCTGACATTCATCCCATTCCACAATTCAAACCGGTAACGCACCGACAGATCAAATTTAACTTTGGAGTTGTCCGACTGACCATTGACAGCTGTAAAACAGATGAGCAGGATTATTATGGTAATAGTTTTATTCATATATAAGTAAGTACTTACATTGTTATAGATGAAAAAAAATTACTTTTTCAGGATTTTAAGCATTAACTGCATCATCCTGTTGCAATAATTATCAGTATGAAACTCACCCCCGCTAAGGATCAATTCGATGTTAAGGGAAATCGGAATGCCCATATAAAGCATAGCGAGGTTTTCAACCGGTATCTGATCGTCCCATGTTCCTGCAGCAATTCCCTCAAGAATAATTTTGCTTACAAGCTCCTTCTGGCTATTGAATATCTTCTGAAGCTGGCTTTTCAGTGCAGCATCGTTATTGTGAGATGCTTCTGAAAATAAAAGCATTGTAATTCCCTTATTTGCCGTGAGATATTCAATTGTAGCACAAATAAAATTCTTCAAGCGGGTTTCCGCATCTCCTTCAGAGTTCGAAGCATTACGCAATTGCCCGATAAAGTCATTTTGAACATCATTTATAATTGAAAGGATGATATCCTGTTTTGTTGGAAAGTGGCGAAAAATAGAACCCTCGCTCATTCCAATCCGTTTTGCCAGGTTATGTGTAGAGAGGTTTTTCAAACCATCGGCGTATATGATA
Source organism: uncultured Bacteroidales bacterium (assembly GCA_963756885.1). GTDB lineage: Bacteria > Bacteroidota > Bacteroidia > Bacteroidales > VadinHA17 > LD21. The sequence continues at coordinate 24,444 of CAVWPG010000007.1, read as the reverse complement.
TCAAGGACAGCCTGTTTTATCTCCTCCTGTCTGATGTCGGTTGTTTTACGTGCCATAATTGTAAGTAAGTAATTGCTTACAAAAATACAGTATTCTTATTAATTCACAAATCTTTTACATAAGATTTTAATTAAAAGATGAGAATATTTAAATCCAAGCTGTTTTTCAGGGTTTTATCTTCTCATACAAACCGAACAATTTAGTCTTATAAATTTCAGCGATTTGTGTTTCATGCTCTCCAATTGGCTTCACCGGGATTAAATCCATTACCTCCTGTGGAGTTAATCCCGATTTGTACATCAGGTTTAATGAAGCAATCAAAGTGTCGTTTATCGAGTCGTTACTCTCTTTCTCTGACAGACCAATTTTCTTCCCGATCTCTGCCAGTTCATTCCATTGGAACCAGAAATATGTCGGTAGCATGGCCGACATGATGGCATAGCTTTCAAGTTTCCCTTCTGAAACCTCAAAAGTATTACCCATAAGCTTTAATAGTTCGAGAACCTGTTTCTTTTCACTCTTTGAAAAATCAGATGAAAAGCATACCGGGTTGTAACCTTCATTTATAAATGATGTTGCATTTGGAATTAACCTCGCAATGTTTTTTACCTGGCTCAGTTTTGATAATATTTTCGCAATAGTGATTTTAGGGGCAAGAGATATCACTATTGTATTGCTGTTAACACTACCCTTTATAAGCTCAAGGGTATCCATTACAACAGGAGGATGCAGGGAAATAAAAACAATATCCTGCGAGGCGGCTACAGATGCATCTTCAAGCTGAATCTCAGGAAATGATTTTTTCAATTTGCCTGAAACATCCTGGTTAGGTTCAGTAACAACAATTTTACTGAATTGTGCATTTTTATTTTTGAATGCCTGCAGAAGAATTCTTGTTACTCTTCCTCCACCGATAAAACCAATTGACTGTTTCATACTGATATGATTTTTGTGAATTAAAATATACTCAATTGCAGTTCATTGAACGTAATGACCCTGCTTTTGTCTTTTGTCTTTTGTCCTTTGTCTTTTGTCCTTTGTCTTTTGTCCTTCTTCCCCTCTCGTGGCTTCAACTGACACATGCAAGATCCGGATAATCTCTCTTCAAAATTTGTTTTAAGTGGCAGACCGTCACGATCCCAGTCAACATTTTTGTTTATTTCGGTTTTTGATTTCTCTGCGAACTGCTTATCGATTGAAAATCGGGCAAGGCAAAGCATTTTTGCCTGTCCGGATTGCATTAACTGTCTTGCAACAACATCTGAATATTTTCCCGTGTTGCTTGCCCCTGAGCATGAAACGACTGTCAATTTTTTTATTCCATCTTATCAGTTATTTAAAAAATAATATTGAAAAGATATCCCACTATCATTATTCCTAATCCAACCACACCTATAAATGTAAAAATTAACGGGAGCTTCAATACCTTACGCAGGATGACCATTTCAGGTAATGACAAGCCAATTACTGCCATCATAAACGCAAGGGAAGTTCCCAGCGCTGCTCCTTTTTCGATAAGCACTGAAACAATTGGGACTATTCCCGCTGCATTAGAATATAACGGTATGCCTATTAATATTGATAACGGAACCGAATACCATGCAGATTTGCCCATCAAGGCCACCATAAAATCCTGCGGGACATAACCATGAGCGCCTGCTCCGACAGCAATACCTAAGGCTACATAAAGCCATACTTTACCGACAATATCTTTTATTGCATCATAACCAAGACCGACTCTGTAACCGAATGTTATTTTTTCTTCTTCCTCATTCCCGTTACCCAGATGTGTCTCGAAGACCCATGGTTCCACCCATTTTTCAAGCCGGAGTAAACCAATTATCCATCCGGCAGTAATTGCAATAATCAAACCTGTACCCACATATATTGCTGCTACCTTCCATCCAAACATTCCATATAAAAGAACAACAGCAACTTCATTGATCATTGGTGATGAAATCAAAAAAGAAAATGTGACTCCCAGTGGAACCCCGGCTTCAACAAACCCAAGGAACAAGGGGATTGCCGAGCATGAACAAAACGGAGTCACAATGCCGAGGGCTGCTGCCATTATATTGCCGGTGAACGTCTTCCGGCCTTCAAGTGCTTTACGGGTCCGCTCAGGGGTGAAATATGTCCTGATAATCCCAACGAGGAAGATAATGAGGGTAAGAAGCATCATTACCTTCGGAAATTCGAAAACAAAAAACCGCACCGCTTCAGTAAGAGGTGCCCCCCTTGTCATACCGAAAACCGAATCTATTACCAGGTCGGTCGCTGGTTGAAGGTTATGATAAAGCAGGTACCATACTGGCAGCAATGCAACAGGTAACCAGATATTTGTTTTAATGTTTTTCATTTCTATAAGCATTGACATTTCGTCATATTACGAAATAATTTTACAAATTTTTTAAATGTAAATCCTGAATATGTAATAAAGACCAACAATGATGAAGATTACTGCGATTACTCTTCTAAACCAGAGTTCGAAAATTTTTATCTTATTGTAAAGGCCACCCAAACCTGAAATGGCATAAGCCAGCATCCATGCAATAATAATTACAGGGATTCCGGTTGCGATCGCAAATACAACTGGAAGATAGAGTCCGGAAGCACTTGAGACGGTTAAGGGAACAAGCATTCCGAAATAAAGAACTGCACTGTAAGGGCAAAAAGCAAAGGCAAAAAGCATTCCCAGCAATAGGGCATCAATAAACATCCACGACTTTCTCTTTTCCATTTTCTCAGAGAGTCTGCCAAAACCTGGCAGGTTAATCCTGATGATATCTAGCATGAATATTCCGATTAACAATAACAGGGGTCCGATGATTTTCTCTCCATACAGCTGGAAGAACCCTGAGAATTTAAACTGATCTGCTCCAAAATAAATTACAAGTGGAATTAAAGTATATGAAATTGCTCTTCCAAGAGTATAAAACAAGCCGTTGAAAAAGACTCTGTTGCGGTTTTCCAGATCTTTGCTTATAAATCCGACTGCCGTAATGTTAGTTGCCAACGGACATGGACTGACAGCAGTCATCAAACCGAGTAACAAGGCTGTAACCCATGGCATGGAACTACTATCAAGAAGATTTGTAAGAAAATCCATCAGGTCGCTTGTTGCTTGTGACTGGTTGCCTGGTGTTCGCTCCCTGGTCCCCTGTGCCAAAGTACCGAGAACCTTTGACCTGGCACCCAGCATCCCGTTTATTTAATCAGAGGATCAATTTTCGATTTCATAACCTCAGTAAATTTCTGTGGCTGAGAAACAGCATAGAGGAAACCTTCATTCGTAATATTGATCCTCTGGTCCCCCTTAACAATCAGTAGTGTCTGACCGTTCACGCCCAGCTTTTCTCCCATTACTTTTCCGGTGGCCTCTTCAAGATTTAAAGCAGTGAAACTTATCTTACCGCTCTTAACCTGATCAGCATATAACATTTCAACATTCTTTCTGGCTTCAGCTTCAACCGTTTTGCAGGTTGTGCACCGGATGGTCATATGAAAGTAATATACTTCAACATCGCCATTCCCTGTAACTGTTGTTGCCGGCTTTTGGCTTGTCTGGGCTCTGCCCGAAAAACCGGCAAGTGTTATCAGTACAAAATTAATTAATAAGAATTTTCTCATGTCCAGTCTTTTATTTTGTTAAAAATTGTTTTATCTCACCGGCTGACGGAATGCGTCCCCTCGATACAACCTTTTCGTTAACGACCAGGGCGGGGGTTGTCATGACGTTGAATTTCATAATTTCAACAATGTCTTCAACTTTTGTGATGCTTGCATCGATAGCATTATCCCTTACTACTTTACGCGTAATTTCCTCGAGGGTTTTGCATTTTGAACAACCGGTACCTAAAATTTTAATTTCCATTATATATCCATTTAATATTTTCTGTTAAAAAAGGCTCCGAGCAACTCCTTGGCCTCGCCCCATCCTGCTTTATTTATACAATATTTAATATAAGGGGGATTTATTTCACCCTGTATCAATCCGGCCTCCTTTAATTCCTTAAGATGCTGGGAGAGAGTCGATCGGGCTATTGGCAGTTCCTCAGCCATATCGCCGCTATAACAGCATTTGTCGGTATTCTTGACGAGGAAATCCATTATATACACCCTTACAGGATGCCCAAGCGCCTTGGAATAACGGGCAATCTTTTCCTGCTTTTCGGTATAAACATTCACCTTCTCCTTTATTTCCATTTCATTTAGTATTTCGTCTAATCACGAAACAAAAATACAAAACTTTTTTAACCTGCAACATATTTTCAGAATATTAAAAAATTGAAAAATTTTATCTGCTAATATATTGAGCGTAGGATCGTGCATCGATAATTTCTGAAAGACAGCAAAAATTCATCGGATACTGATGAAACGGTGCAGCCTTTGTTACCGTCCTTTTGATAGCTGCCCGAAATACATTATTTTTGCCACCCTTAACCCAACCTCAAAGAAACCGAGTAATGGAGAAATTATTCAGATATGTGATCAGGATAAGATGGCTGATTTTACTGCTGGTGCTGGCAATAACTGTCTTCCTGGCCCTGCAGATCCCTAAGATCAGGATCAATTCCGATGTCATAAGCTCATTGCCCGACAATGATCCGGATGCTGTACTTATAAAAAAAATAGGAACAGAGTTCAGCGGCAACAAAACAGGGATGATAATCCTTAAAACCGACAATATATACACGACCCAGGTTCTGGAGCATGTAAGGATGATAACAGACTCCCTGGGTGAGATGGAAGGGATCTCAGGAGTTACGAGCCTTACCAATGTAATGGATGTAAAAGAGGGGGCGGATGGCCTTGAGATCGGACAGCTTGTCGACGCTGACGATCTTCCGGATACGCCTGAGGAGCTGGCACTTCTGAGGAAGAGGGTAATGTCGCACGAAAACTTCAGGGGGACGATAGTCTCGGAAGACGGAACCTCAACGACTATAATATTCTCCATAGCCGATGACGGGAATATGCAGGTGCTGGCGAACAGGGTCAGAAAGAAAACGGAATCGCTCCGGCTGCCGGAAAAGATCTATTATGGCGGCTCCCCGATGATGATTACCTCCATCTCCCGGCTGATCGCTTCAGATCTCACAAGGTTGCTCCCGATTGCCTTCCTGCTGATCACTCTCGTCCTGTTTATCGGATTCCGTTCGTCAAGGGGAGTTATCCTTCCCCTCCTTACCGCTTCTTTGTCGATAATCTGGGTAATAGGCATTATGTCACTTGCCGGATCGGCAATGACCATGGTATCGAATAACATCCCCATTGTCCTGCTCGCGATAGGCACTGCATATGCAATCCATGTGCTGAACAGGATCGACCAGGTGAAGGATGATCCGGACCGTTCGATAGTTGTCGCCCTTACATCGGTATTCATTCCCGTAGTGCTGGCCGCCCTTACAACAATTACCGGATTTGTGTCCTTCATTTTCGGCTCATACCTTACAATGATCCGAAACTTTGGGATCTACACGGCCCTTGGAACCTTCATCGCTCTTCTCCTTTCACTCTTTTTCATTCCAGCACTTATTTCTGCATTTGCCTGGAAAAGCCCTGTCAGATCCGGCACCGGATTGCAGTCAGATGACACATTTCTCACCGGACATATTCTGATACCTCTCCAGAGATTGCTGCTTAAGCATACAAAAAAAGTATTCCTGATCTGGATCCTTTTTACGATAGTCAATACAGGCGGAATATTCCTTATAAAAAGAAATGTTGATGTCAGAAACTACTTCAGGAAGAATAACCCGACAAGGATAGCCGAGGATATTCTGACTGAAAAATTCGGAGGAACAAAACCGGTCTTTGTATTATTTAAAGGAGATATCCTTGATCCGGTAGTGCTGAAAACAATGCTCAGGACAGAGGAGTATATGAAAAAGCGTCCTGAAATAGTCGCAGCCCAGTCGATTGCCGATCTGATTGCAGATGTAAACGGAGCTCTGGGTGAAAGCAGGGCAATCCCTGATGAAAAGGATAAGATCGGGCAGCTATGGTTTCTTCTTGACGGCAATGAAAACCTTCAGAAATTCGTGTCGGAGGATCAGACCGAGGCTATCATAATATCCAGATTCATCTCATCTGAGAGCAGTGAAAAGAGCAGCTTTGAAGCTTACATGCAAAGCTTTATAAGGAATAATCCGACACCGTCGTGCACTATTGAACTCACGGGTATGCCCTTTATAGAGGCAACGATGGACAGGAGCCTTATCAAAAGTCAGATTGGAAGCCTCCTGATAGCTGTCATTTTCGCAATAATGATCGTGAGCATCATCCTTCGGTCAGTCTCAGCCGGCCTCTATGCAGCTGTGCCGATAATTTCCACAATCCTGATCCTTTTCGGTCTAATGGGTTATACCGGCATCCCCCTGAATATAGCCACCGTCCTCGTTGCCAGTATAGCAATGGGCATAGGTGTCGATTATTCAATACATGTAATCACACATTTCAACCATTCCGTCAAAAACGGAGCATCAATTCAGGAGGCATTGGAGAAAACGATAGGTATAAGCGGAAAAGCCATAGTAATAAATGTAATTTCTGTTTCGGCAGGCTTTCTTGTATTGCTCTTCTCGGAAATGGTGCCTCTTCAGTATTTCGGGCTGCTGATATTCCTGAGCATGGTCGGATCAGGACTGAGCTCCCTTACATTTCTGCCGGTAATACTTATTATGGCTCACCGTAACCGGAGGCGGTCAACCGGCCAGCTGCAGCAATCCTGAGAACAAGGCACGGCATGACATTACAATCAAAATAATAACGACAATGATCATGAAAACAATAAGATATGCGGCAATCCTGATTCCTGTTTTGAGTTTCACCCTCCTGACCGGTGCGCTGCCGCAGGATGCAGCCGAAATCCTGCGGAATATGGATAATATAATTTTCTCACCGAAAGACAGAGAGGGTAAGGTTACGATAATAGTGACCGACAGGAATGGGAAGGAAAAGATCCGGGAAGCCACGATGCTGCAAAAGGGTCCTGATAAAAAGCTCTATCGCTATACAAAGCCCGAATCCCAGGCGGGGATTGCAACCCTGTCATTGCCAGATGATGTTATGTGGCTTTATATGCCAGCCTTCGGGAAACCAAAGAAAATATCGATCCTGGCAGACAGCCAGGCATTCAATAATACCGATTTTACCCTGGAGGATATGGCAACCAGCCGATATTCGGACCGGTATAAGCCCGAACTGCTTCAGACCGACAATGATTCCTGGGTACTTAACCTCGTGCCAATCTCCTCAAAATCCAACTATTCAAGGATAGTCGTGAAGGTCAGCAGAATGTACGGCTATGCAGAAACAATGGATTATTATGACAGGAGAGGGAGGAAATTCAAGGAGCAGACCTACAAGTACGATAAGATAGGGAAATACTGGAATGCCTCAGTTATTGTTATGAAGGATCTTGAAAAAAACCACACAACGAGGATCATTCTTTCCGACATAAAATTCGACCAGGGGTTATCCGATGACCTTTTCCTTGTTGAAAATATGAAGCCAAACGGAAACAGGAAAACAAAATAGGCTTAAGTGACCAGGATTAGCCGGGCAGATACAATCACAAAAAGAGAATCCCCGCTTTCGCAGGGATTCCCGGGATATATATTAAGAGTAAGCCTTACTTCCTCCTGTCGGGCTTTGCAGTCTCGCCCGACTTTTTATTATCACTGCTTTTGGCTGATGTTGCCGGTTTGCTTTCACTGCTACTCCTCCTTGGCGACGAGGTTGTTGTCACCCTTGCAGGCTTCGGGGCCGATCTGGCCGGCTGTGATGCCTGTGCAGGCTTTGGATTCGCAGCCGGTTTTGCAGTTGTTGTAGCAGCTGCTCTCCTTGCAGGGGATGAATTGTTTCCTGCTGAAGTGTGGTTGACTGATCCGGTACCTGCATTGCCGGAAGGCCTTGCTGCAGGAGTTACACTTTCCGGTTTCCTTGTATTTCCATTAGATCTGGTCTCCGGTTTGCTTGTATTTCCGCTGGATCTGGTCTCCGGTGCGGTGCTCCTCCTGGAAGTGCCTGCATTGTTTCCGGCCGGCTGACCATGCTGGCTGGCCCTGGTGTCATTGCTTCTGACCTGATTGTTGACATGTGAGGGTTCACTCCTCCTGTTGGTCTGGTTATGAGCGGTGCTGGTGTACAGGGCTTCTCCCTTGCTCCTCTGCTCGGGATGCGAGTAGGTGACCTTGTAGGTCCCTGACTTTATCCTCCCGCTGACGTACGGCGAATAAGACCTTCTGCTGGTGTAGTAGGAATCGTTCCAGTGTGTATAGCGAGGGTTATTCCAGTGACGGTAGTTCCTGTAATAATCGTTGTACATGTGGTAATGATAGCCGTAGTAGTAATCCCAGTAGTATGGTCTCCAGGGATGCCAGTACGTTGGGTAGTAACCCCAGTACCAGGAAGAATGCCAGCCCACATATCCGGGTGAGTAGATGAACCTTACCATTGGCCAGGCGGCAATCTCGTAATAGGTGGTTCTTACAACCGTACCATTGTATGCCGGATTCCCTGTATAACCCGGATTGGGCGTCTGACTGGCCAGCTCCTCATCGGTGATGGGCTCAATAATGTAATTCTTCCCGTAGAGTGCTTCATCACCTATCAGCTGTATCTGCACCTGTCCGTTCTGGAAGCGCTGGACCGTGAAAACTGCCACATCCTGCGTTTCCCTGTTATTGATTGCATCCTGCAGTACGATGGTGTGAACATCCCTGTCGGCATAATCCCTTACTGTAAGGTAGTCGATCATATTGTCCCCGTTAAGGTCGAGATTGTTGATCCTGAAGCTCTGATCGTTCAGATCCCTTTCGAAGGTTTCAAGAGTGGGTGACTCCTGGAACAACTTCATTACTGCATATAGATTCAGATTATCCCCGGGCAGGCCGAGGTATTCATCCTGTCTGGCCTGAGCCTTCAACGTTGCGCCTGTGGCTAACATTACCAGGATAATTGCGGAGGTTAAGTACTTCTTCATGACGTTTGTTTTTAAAAGAGCAAGCTTTAATATTACAATCATACTTACAAATCCCATACCGTTATTTTCAATATAACCTGAATAAAATCATATTTTATGTTATATGTCTGGTTTACAGATATATTAAAATTTACGAATCACTTTCAATTCAATGTCAAACGAAAATATTTAATATCACGGCATTGGCAAAATACATAATTTAATCCGGAAAGATGGAATTATGACAGGGTGCCGGTTATCGCCACTTGCTATGAGTTACTGGTTAATATGCTTCTGTTCAGAAAATTGCCGGCGATATTATACCCGCTGCCTCTTTTCAAAGGCTTTATATGACCCTTCTTCAGGTTCGACATTCCATCCTGAAAGAATTCCTCCGTAAAAATAAAATGTTACATCAAACTTCACCCCGCTGGTCTGTTCAGTCACAGTATAATGCTTAGTGGCTCCATACTCCTCAACCAGATCATATTTCCCCGGATCGGGCCTTATACTGGCAGTATCGCTTACGAACTGAGCGGCAATGGCCCTGGCTACGGGTTCGAGATCCTTGTTTCTCCTCGGCGCATTATTGAGTCGGCTTAAATAGTCGGCCGGGGTATTGCACTGCATTGAATTTTTTGCCAGCAATTCAATTACAGCCTTGTCGGTTTTTCCAAGTTCCGGATTCCCTTCAGCCCGGGCAAGGCTCAGATATGCCAGCATGCGAAGGCTGACAGCATCCATGATGCCCTTCTTCAGGAACGGATCGGTAACAGCCCCCTTGTACTCAGTCGTTACCGGCTTGCCCCTGGCAGCACTACGTGCCTGTCGGGCACTGTCAGCATAAGCCCTGAACCTGGCCCGTATTTCGGGTGAACGCAGACTTCCGACTGTGAATATCGAGATACCCCGGGCTCCGTTCTTCAGGGCTTCATCCATGCACTTGAACATAATGGGTCCATTCGATGCGGTCATCCCGCAATAAAGGGTTGTCATCGGATTCTTGTCCCTCAGATTCTCGAGCGTACAATCTGAGATAAAGCTTAAATCGCCCGTATAGAAATTATGATATACCATGGGGAATACAATATCAAGGTTCCACTTTCCCCAGTCCTGGCGGACCATTTTTTTTGCCATTTCAGGTGTGGGAAACGGCGATGCAGCCATCACCTTGCCATACGAATGAACCACTGCCGCGATCTCGTTTGCCACCTCGGTTATCTGATCGCAGCGGAACTGCAGCCATTTTTCATCTGTCGAAGGATCTTCCTCCTTGCGCGGATCATATCCATACTTATCCATGAATAAACTGATCATTGCCGGATGATATCCAAAGTCAAATTCAGGGTACTCCCTGTCCTGGACTATTCCATACCTCGACCATAGTGTAGTTGGGAGAATAACGTCGACAAACCGGTGATAATCAATTGCAATGCCATTCAGTCCTTCCACTTCGCAATAGGCAATGATCTTCTTCTTTATATGTTCCCGCACCTCCGGCAAGGCAGGGCACATGAACTTGTAGTAATCGACATACATTTTTGTATCTGCCAGGCTCTGCCCCTTCCTGTTCACACTGAACCAGCCGGGATGCTCTTTCAGGAGGCTATCCCTGTCGTGCTCGGGATTCATGGTCCAGAGCCAGGCGTATACCTCAATTCCATGCCTGTGTGCGATCGGGATAGCCGAACGGTAATCATCGGGTGTCGGTGCATTGAGCATCACGCCATCGATACCTGCCTCATTCATGACACCGCATACAGAATCGAAGTTCATTCCCGGTCTGTAATCCATCCATGTCCAGAACATCGGATATTCGCCACTCTTCGCCTTTTTATTTCCTGAACAGCCCACAAGTGCAATCAGGGCGGCCACAAGTACTAATAGTTTAATATTTCTCATGAGCTTATAAGTTTCTTAAAATTCAGAGATCAGCATGAACCATTTGCAGGCTGACCCTCCCCATACCTCCTTATAGGTTGCCGTATTGAACTGCGGCCAGTAAGGGGTATCCTCATTGAACCGCGATTGCATCCCGACAGGTATCTCTCCCACCATTTCACCCGGCAACGCTGTGTAGAGCTGCGGATAATTGCTTCCCTCCCCCCAGATAAGCGATTGCCCGAAGGGATTCTTGCCTACCACCCAGAACAGCTGCTGTTCGGCGATATTCATCAGCTCCTTGTCCTTAAGGAACTTGCCGCAGAGAGCGGCAGCCTTCCCAGTCGAAAGCTGAACCGCTGTATTGCCCTTGAAGGAGAACCAAACAGGGAAAATTCGAAGGTAATGATCCGCATCAAGCTTTACTGCGTTGTCAAGCTGCTCCCTGAAGTCCTTCGTTACATCCTGGCGAATGCCTACCTGGACAATATAGAAATTAACCGAATCCTTTATCTCATCCTTCTGATAGATTCCGCTGGGAATCATTCCATATGGCTGCACATACCTGAAGATATTTTTCAGGTAATCACCATAAAGCCTTATTGAATTCTCCCAGGTACTATAGTCGGGGCTTCCCGGCTGCGTTTCGCACAAAGCTGTCAATGCCTGCATGTATACATGGTCGCGCGACTGGTGAGTGAAATGGACAATCGATTTTTTATCCAGATCCCTGTAGAAAAAGCCCCTCGTCTGATACTTATCGTTCAAAGGCTCTGAACGCTGGCACTGAATAGTGTATTTTATCGACCCGGCAGCCTTCCCGGCATAGTACTTATCACCGGTAAGCCTGTAGAGCATGCTTGCAGCCCACGATATCGTGGCCATATACTGGCTTTGCGAGGCCATATAGGCATGTCCGTGGCCTTTCGAGATCCTTTCATTGTATCCCAGTTCCTCGAAGCGCTTCATTGCATAACCAAAATCCTCCCTGGCAATTTTGCACAGATTTTCCTTCAGCATCGGATCTTTCTCCAGTGTCATGGATGCATAGGCCTCGATACCCGAGAAAAGAAAATTCTCAAACCCGCTGTTTGTCTCAACAACCTGCCTCCTCCCGGCATCATCGATCGATCCTATATAGCCATCGGTCCACAGGTTGGTACCCCAGGTCTGGAAGCGATGGCCATCGCCAAGCCGGGTTTTCATAATGAAATCGAGTCCCCAGAGAGCCTCCTCCGTAAGACGATTGTAAAGATCGGTGTTGTTCTTTTCCCTGGCCCGGGCTGCCATCTCAAGCAATGAAAATGCAATCTCACCTGTTTGCAGCGATTGCTGCGACATGTCTGCAGCATCGTGCCAGCCACCGTTTACCGGATATATATGACCGTTATATTCGCCGTTCAGATCGGTATGACATACACCATGCTTTCCCGGCACCGGATAACCGCAACGTTCGCAGAACATGAAATTAACCATCCTCCATGCTGAGTTGTCCCACAGGTTGTCATCGATATAAAAGGGCATTGTTGAAACATCTCCCACACGGATAGTATATTCACCCTGCTTTTTGAAATCCGTGAAATCTATTGTTTCGAAATCGCCCAGGGCTGTTTTTGCCTTTGTTATCTTTCCCCTGTAGGCCACCTGCGATGTTGTATAATCCACCAGGCTGAATTCACCGTTGTTGCCGGCTACCTTTACAATAGCTGTTTTCTCGCTCTCCGGCCTGTATCCGCTGGTCGACAGGATGATCCTGTTTGCTGCGGGCTGCCAGCCGCTCACCACCTCCGGATTTTCTACTGTCTGAAGCTCCACCGCATCTATATCGAATTTCAGGGAATCACCCATTGTGCGTTCCCTTCCAAAGACCTCTATCGCAAATGAGATCTTCGTAACCTTGTCCCTTGCCAGTTCCGGCATCTCGAGGAAACATTCATTCCACTTGCCATTTACAAGGTTGATCTCGTGGTAGCCTTCGCGCCCGTACTTATCAGGTACCTTGATCTTCCCGTCATTCTCCACGTAAAGGTTCAGGTAAATGCTGCGGGCCCCTTCGCAATTGGGGAAAATATTCAGATGGATCCGGTTATATTTCTCCCAGTTCTTCCCCCCGACATCAAAGGATGCAAGTGAAGTTCCCCGTCCCAGTCCCCACGCTGCAACCGTATCAATAAAGGTAGGCGCTGTGAGGCGGAGACTATGCTTTCCTGAAATGCTCCTGTCAGAGGTCTGCTTCATCTCCCCGATACCGGTATGCGACCATTTTTGCATATCTTCCATATCGCATAGCATCTCCGACTGAAGCACCTTTTTGGTCAGCCCGAAGGTTTCATACGACTTGCTGTAATCGAGCGGCAGCGGACTGTGCACATAACCGGTGCTGCGTATATCTGATTTAAGCTTCTCATCGGTCTGGGAAAACAAAAGATAGCTGCTAAGCCCCAGAAGCAGAGCGATAATTGTAATTTTTTTCATAGTGTCATGTTATTTTGATCGTTGAGATTGTAATTGTGTCCGGGAGTTTTTTTAAAGATACCAAATTTATGGTTTTTTTTACACCCTGCAGGGCATAAAAGAGAGTTTATTCCCTCCAATGGATGAGTCAATGCCCTCTATGACTTTAACGTACTTATTATTGAGAAGTTTTTAAAAATCATATGAAAGAGGCCCGGATTATAGCGATATCCCTTTGCCGCTCCATTACAGGTTGCAATAAAAACTGACACCTCTTCAGCTTTATATTATCCTAATTCGATTAAACTTTTTAACTTACCGGTTCAATTATAATCTTTTCAAGATATGACACAGATCAATTGTTGCAAAACCGGATCCCCTCCCTGCAATTTACCAGGCATGATCCTGGTTTTCATTCTGGCTGTCCTGAGCTCGTGTTCAGGAGGGAACAACAAATATTCCCAGGGCTCAAGGCCCGGGGTGGCCGTATCCGGAGTTAATTCGGCAACAATAAAAAAGTATGAAAAATTTGAAGTGAAGCTGGACCTGAAAAATGTGAAGATCAGCAATCCCTACGACCCGGCCGATATTGACCTTTATGCCCTCTTCACATCACCGTCAGGCAGGAATATAAGGATCAACGGATTTTTTGACGACTACCATGGCGCCAATTGCTGGAAGATCCGTTTCTCTCCCGGTGAGACTGGCATGTACAAATACAGGGTATATGTTAAGGATGGAACTGCAGAGGGAGAATCAGCCGATTCTTCCTTTACTGCTGTCGGATCGGATCATCATGGCTGGATAAGACCCTCAGGAAAGAATCCTCATTACTTCGCCCATGATGACGGAACATCCTATTATGCTGTAGGTGCATATTCTCCCTGGGGAAACAGTGAAAAGGTTTTCAGGACCTATGCCGATCATGACGCCAATTTCCTTGCAATATGGGATATCAATTACGGTGGATTCGTAAATGATGCCGGCATCATCGAGAACAAGCTCGGTTCCTATAACCAGGAAAAGCTTGGAAGGATAGATTCGATGCTTGGCATACTCGAACATGATAATATAGAACTGATGTACGCAATATGGCCTCATGACCTCTTCTCAAAAACTGTCTGGGCATCCCAGTGGAATGAAAATCCGTACAGTGAACTCACAGAAGCTGAAAACGTATACAGTGATCCGCGGGTATGGGAATATCAGCAGATGAAATACAGATACCTCATAGCGCGGTTCGCATACAGCCGCAGCTGGGGAGTATGGGAGCTTATAAATGAAATGGACGGAACTGATGGCTGGGATAAAGGGCACCATGACGAGGCTTATAAATGGGTCGGCAAATGCGTCAGCTATTTTGCTGAAAACGATCCTTATCGTCATCCTGTGACAGCCTCATTCAGCGGAGGTTTTGATCAGTACCGTGAACAGCTCTATGAAATGACTGACATTCCGAACCTCCATCTCTACCCTGCACAGGGATGGAAATTAAAATACACTGAAGATACGCTGAGAAGCGACATGTATAATTTTGCCTGGGCAAGCAAACGGTTCTGGGAGAGGTTTGAAAAGCCTGCTATTTTCGGTGAGGCAGGCGCTGACCTGACATACTTTAAGCCGGTACGAAATGAATATCATATCTCCTATCATAACCAGATCTGGGCATCGCTTACGAATGGCCTTGCAGGAACCCCTGTGTGGTGGGACTTTTCTGTCCTGGAAGAGCAGGACTGGCAGCAGCTTAAGCATCTGTCAGAGTTTGTTGCCGGCATTGATTTTGCAAACCTCCCGTACAAACCCCTCAAGGTTGATGCCGAAGGAGAGGATGTTTTTGTTATGGATGCCGGAGACAGCGCATTTGGCTGGGCCAGATCGATCTTTGACAAGAATATCGGCAAAACAAAATTCACTGTCATGAAAGAGGGTCAGGGCAGGTATTCGGTCACGTGGTTCGATCCCTGGACAGGCAATAACACAGGCTCCTCCATTGTTAGCGCCGCTAATGGGAAACTTGTACTGAGTGTGCCTTACAATCCGGATCAGAAACAGGATATTGCCTTCAAAATAAGCAAAATATAATAAACCAAACCTAAAAACGCCAAAACAGCTTCCTGCCATGAGCGAATCAAACCGTATTAACTCGATAGACATAATGCGAGGACTCACTCTCGTACTCATGCTTTTCGTAAACGATCTTTATATGCCGGGAGTTCCGGCCTGGCTTGGTCACAGGGCAGCCACCTTTGATGGAATGGGACTCGCCGACTGGGTCTTCCCGGGCTTCCTGTTCATGGTTGGAATGGCTATCCCCTTCGCCTTAGGCAACAGGATCTCCCGGGGAGAAAAAGCATCCCTGATATCACAGCACATCCTGATCAGAACCCTCAGCCTGCTTATAATCGGAGCGCTTATGGCAAATTCAAGGAATGTCAACGGAGAGGCTACCGGCCTGTCCAAAAATATCTGGTCACTGATAATGTATACGGGGGTCTTTTTTATCTGGAACGACTATAAGGTGACACAAAAGAACAGCATTATAATCAATATTCTGAAGGTCGCAGGAATAATCATGATCCTCGTCATGGTTTATATTTTCAGATCGGGGAAAGATGAAATTCACGGCTTCTCCTTCCGATCATGGGGCATTCTTGGCACAATCGGCTGGGGCTACCTTGTGGCAGCATTCGTCTACCTTGGCTTCCGGAACAATATAGCAAAAACTGCAGTGGCAATAGTCTTCTTCCTCACGCTTAACATTCTGTCCAAACTGCATCTTCTTGATTTTCTGAGCCCTGTCAGACCTGTCCTCGGAGTCCTTATCAACGGCAATGCTCCTTTTATAGTGCTCTCAGGAATGGTTACGACCCTTATTCTCAAAAAGCTTTCCGGTGCGCATCACGGGAAGACCCTTGGGATAATCGTTTCACTTGGCATTGCAATGCTTCTTGCAGGATTCATATTACGAAAATGGTTCATTATCTCAAAAATTCAGGCAACTCCCAGCTGGGGGCTGATCTGCAATGGAATAAGCGCCCTCCTATTTGCACTACTCTACTGGATAATTGATATCAGGAAGCAGATAAAATGGGGACTCTTCCTGAAGCCTGCCGGCGCCAACTCGCTGACTGTATATCTTGTACCGGATATGTTCTATTACATTATCTGGCAGTTCAGCCTGCCCCTGCTCTTTTACAAGGATTCTGCTATTCCACTGGTTGTGATAGCCGGGTCGGTTGCCTGGGCACTTGTGATGGGAGCAGCTCTTCCTGTTCTGCTTCAACGGATCAATTTCAGGCTCAAGCTTTAAGAAAATTCTTTATACTGACATTAAAATGACACAAAGCAACCGTATTCAATCGATAGATATCATGAGGGGACTGACACTGGTCCTGATGCTGTTTGTCAACGACCTGTATATGCCCGGAGTTCCGTCGTGGCTGGGGCATATGAAAGCTGACTTCGATGGCATGGGACTGGCTGATTGGGTTTTTCCTGGATTTCTATTCATGGTTGGCATGGCAATCCCCTTCTCCATCGGCAACAGGATCGGGAAAGGTGAAAGTACCTACTCAATTGTAAGACATATAATAATCAGATCGGTAAGCCTCCTGATTATAGGAGTCCTTTCACTGAATTCCGGCAGGGTAAATGCAGAACTGACAGGAATGGGTGAAAATCTCTGGTCTATCCTCATGCTGATCGGGGTATTTCTTATATGGAACCATTACACCGAGAATGAAAGAAATTTCTTCACAATATCAGGTCTCAGGCTTGCCGGGATAGCTTTGCTTGTTTTCCTTGTATTCAAATTCAGATCTGGACAAATGGCAAATAACGGTTCGCTTATTACTGGCTGGTGGGGCATTCTCGGACTCATTGGCTGGGGATATCTTGTTTCGGCATTTCTTTACCTGGTGGCCCGCAACAATATTCTCAATACGGCTGTGGCCTGGCTTTTCTTCCTGGCCCTGAACATTCTTTCCAGGCTGGAACTCCTCAATGTCCTTGATCCCGTAAAACCGGTTCTTGGAGTTATAATTGATGGCAATGTGCCATTTATTGTAATCTCCGGATTGCTGACAACTTTAATAATGAAAAGACTTTCTTCCGATCACAGAAAGACTATACTTACAATTGTGTCCCTTGGAGTATTGTGCATCGCTGCCGGATTCGTCCTCAGAAAATGGTTTATAATTTCAAAAATCCGCGCAACGCCAAGCTGGGGACTTATTTGCAACGGAATCAGCATGATTCTCTTTGCATTCCTTTACTGGATAATCGACATACGGAAGAAAACAAAATGGACCTTTTTCCTGAAGCCTGCCGGTGAAAATTCTCTTACAACTTACCTTGGCACCAGATATCCTCTATTATATTATTTTCAGTACAGGATTGCCCATTCTTATTTACAAGCAGTCTGGAATGCCGCTTGTGGCAATAGCCGGATCGGTTGCCTGGGCGCTGCTGATGGTGGGTCTGACAGCCCTGCTTGTGAAGTATCAATATCAGGCTGAAGCTGTAAGCTGCAGAAACCTATTCACTGCTCATCGAATAAGGGAATGATTCCGGTCCTGTTCCCCTGCTTTTGTCAGGGACCGGACCCATATTGAATATTAGTGTCCCTCCCTTTACAAGATCGCTGTGGCTTATATAGTTTTTAGCTACAGGCTTCCCGTTAAACTTAATGCTCTGTACATAAATGTTATCCCTTGAATTTTTCTGAGCCCTGATTACGAGTCGCTTGCCGTTTTCGAAACTTAATGTGGCTTTATTGAATAACGGGGATCCTATAACATATTCACCTGTACCCGGAGTAACAGGATAAAAGCCGAGGGCCGAAAATACGTACCATGCCGAAGTCTGTCCGTTATCTTCATCGCCGCAATAACCATCAGGGGTATAATTGTAAAGCTTGTCCATCACTTCCCTTACATGATATTGCGTCTTCCATGGTTCTGCCAGCATAATTGTAAAGATATATCATATGCTGAATGGGCTGATTTCCATGAGCATAGTTACCCATATTCATGATCTGCATCTCGCGGATCTCATGGATAACCTGACCATAATAGGAATAATCGAAAACAGGCGGTACATGAAATACTGAATCGAGCTTCGCAACGAAATTTCCCTTGCCTCCCATCAGGTTAACAAGTCCCTGCAACATCCTGAAAAACACTCCAGGTGTAGTGCCAGCTGTTACCTTCAGTGAAGGCATCTCCCCATTTATAAGGATTGAAAGGCGACTGAAAGGTGCCGTCATGATTTCGTCCCCTCATGAGCTTCTAGCCTTCATCAAAAACATTCTTATAGTTCATTGCCCTTCCGGCATACAGATCAATCTCTTCTTCTGGCTTTCCAAGCTCCGTTGCAAGCTTCCAGATACAGAAATCATCATATGCATACTCAAGGGTACGTGCAGTATTTTCATTTATCCCGACATTATATGGGACATAGCCCAGCTCGTTATAATATTCTGCACCGAGTCTCCCAACCGATGAAACCGGGCCCACTCCCTTTGTATTCTTGATTATTGCCTGATAGAGGGTCTCAATATCGTAACCCCGTATTCCTTTTAGTATAGGAGTCAGCAATGAGGGAGGCTGAATTGGAACCGATCATGCAATCGCGATGACCCGGACTTGCCCACTCCGGCAGCCAGCCGCTCTCCTTGTAGGTATTTGCCAGGCCTTCCATTATATTGCTGTTCAACATCGGGATACATCAGGGTAGGAAAGGGAAAGAGTGCACGGAAAGTATCCCAGAAGCCGTTGTCAGTGTACATGTATCCCGGAAGCACCTCCCCGTTGTAGGGACTGTAATGCACAATCTCATTTTTCCCATTTACTTCATAGAACTGCCGCGGAAACAGGATCATCCGGTAAAGACATGAATAAAACGTTCTCTGCTGGTCAGCTGTTCCTCCCTCCACCATCGATCCTGCCAAGCTGTTTATTCCATGCCTCCCTGCCTTCATTTTTGATTTGTTCAAAATCCTTCCCTCCTGTCTCCCTGTTCAGGTTGATCAATGCCTGCTCAGGACTAATAAATGATGAAGCTACCTTCACAGTAATTTTTTCTCCCTTATGGTTCTGAAACCCAGGACTGCTCCGGCATGATCACCTTCCGACTCATTCCTGCCAATATCGAGAGTGTCGCCATGCCAGGTGGATGTACCGGTAAAATCCTTGTCAAATACAGCAACAAAATAATTATGAAAATTTGGAGGTACTCCTCCGCTGTTATTACGGCAGTAACCGATAACTTTTCTTTCCGAAGGTATTATTCTCACCATGGATCCTTTATTGAAACCATCAATCAGAATGAATGAGGAATCATTTTCAGGAAATGTAAAGCTGAATATCGCTGCTCTTTCAGTGGGAGTTATCTCTGCAGTAACATCATAATCAGCAAGATAGACACTATAATAATAAGGCGTGCAATCTCGGCCTTATGAGAGAACCATGAAGCCCTTTCCGACTCTTTGATTTTTATTCTTCCCGTGACAGGCATAAGGGAAAATGCCGCATAATCATTTATCCATGGACTTGGCTGATGGGTCTGCTTTATCCCCATGATCTTGTAATCATTATAAGTATAGGCCCATCCATCTCCCATTTTTCGTGTCTGGGGTGTCCAGAAATTCATCCCCCATGGCAGAGCAATTGCAGGATATGTATTCCCGTTTGAGAGCCTGATATTCCGAATCTGTACCCATAAGGGGATTTACAAGGTCCGCAGGGTCCTGGGGTCTCTTTTTACCCAGCTGGCCCTGGATGATCACAACAGCGACAATAATTGCTGCCGCTGCCAGAGCAGTATAAAATCTCCTTTTGGAGGTTCCTGAAGTATACTTTCCCAAACCTCCGGCCGCCTTATCTTCAAAATTCATTGTAAATAATTATGTAATATGAATTGTATTATAAAATCCGAAGGGCAACGCCACTCACTTCAGGTATTCCTGCGAGAGCCAGCCGTCGATCTTTTTGAAAACAACATCGGGTGTCAGCCATACCATGCATGCAAAATCGCCCCTTTTACATTCCCCTTTTCCATAAACAGTGCAGGGGCGGCATGTAAGCTCGCCTGTCGGAATCCTGACAGAACGTTCTTCGGGTTGCTTCCATGCCCCAAAGCCTGTTATGGGATCCGTTCCTCCCCATACGGAAATGACCTTTACCCCAAGCAGGGCTGCCATGTGCATGTTGGAGGAATCCATTGCTATCATCATGTCGAGCCGGCTCATAACGGCCAGCTCCTCTTCAAGGGCGCCCGATTCGGCTATTACTGAATTAGGCAGCCTTGCCTTGAAGGAAGAGAGCTTGTCATAGTCCTCCTGTCCTCCAAAAAGCAGTACGGTTGTTTTATATTTCTCCGAGATCAAGGTCAGCAGCCTCAGCATATATGGTTCCGGCCAGACTTTAAGCTTATGCCTCGCAAAGGGAGCCACTCCGATTTTCAACCCATCGCCGGTCTTCAGGTTATCTGTCTTCAGCAGTGCCTCCCTTGCAGGTATGATCCATGGCCCTTTTGTGAGACTTAACTGAAAACCAGCCCTTGCAAACGTATCATTATATCTCTCGACTGAGTGCCTGAGCTTTGCCTTTACCTTCCCTGTTATAATAGACCTCTTTTCTTCCCGCCCTTTCTCAATTACATAAACCGGGACGCCCCTGATCCAGAACATAAACCTTAATATCTTCGATCTGAGCACATCGTGAAGATCGACTACAGTATCAATTTCCCCCGTCCGGGTCAGATCTCCGTAGAGCCTGATCAGACCTGGCAGTCCCTTGTGCCTGTCAAAAATATCGATAAAAAAAAGCGAGAGGTTTGCAATTGAGTTGAAGAAAGGGCTGAAGGAGGGTCTTGTAAGCAGCAGGATTTCAACATTCGGATATTGTTCGGTTATCGCTCTGATTACCGGAGTCGTCAGGGCAACATCGCCCATAGCTGATGTTCTGATTACAAGGAGGCGCATATCAGTATTTTTCGTATGATTTTTCTTCTGTAAGTCCCGAAGATGTCTTAAGGTTTATCTCTCTCTTTATTTCCGACCTCCTGTCGTTCCTGATATACACCGCCCGGGCAGTTGAAATAAAGTCGTCACCAAAATCCTTTTTCCTCTCCAGGTCACGGATCCTGTCCTCAATATCCCAAAGCTCACAATTCACGTCATACAGTGCCGCCCAGAGAGGATCCTCCTGTGACATAAGGGAGCCGGCAGCACCTATAAGTTCATCGTATTCCTTCCCGATATTTGCCAGCTTTGCCTCATCAGCTATCCTTTCGAGCTTTATCCTGAGGATTGTAAGCTTATCTATTATCTCTCCGTTGGATACCTCAACATCGGCGCTGGGCTCGTCGACGCCCTCGATCTCCCGCCGAACGGTCCATGGCGCGCTCGTGAACATGGCCACCTTCGCGACCTTCCCGTTCCTCGGTGGCCTGGCAATGCACGCACTCGTCCCCAGCCACTCCGACCCGCTGTGGTTCTCGGGATTCGTCTTCGTGATCTTCCTGGCCACCAACGCGCTCAACTTCGCGATGGTCGCGGCCGGCCTGACCTTCGGCTACGGCGTCCCTATCCGGGTGCTCCTCCGCTCGTTCGGCACCGCGCTCCCCTCCGAGTTCGCCACCGGCCTGCTGACGGCGGGCTGGCCTTCACGTACGGCGATCTGGGAGTGGTGTCAGTGGCCCTCGCGGCGGTCGTGCTCTTGATCTTCCTGTACATCCTCCGGACCAGCGTCCAGGCGCACGAACGTGGGGAGGAGCGGAGGAAGCGCACCCGCGAATTGGCCTCGCTGGAGATGGGCCTGCTGTCCACGGGGGCGCTGCAGACCCTCTCGATGCGCGACGCCATGACCGCTCGCCACTCGGCCGCGGTCGCCCGCTATCGCGCGAGGTCGCGGCGATGCTGGGCCTGGCCGAGCGCGAGCAGGACCTGATCCACACGGCGGCGCTGCTGCACGACATCGGCAAGTTCATCCTGCCCGACACCGTGCTCTTCGCCGAGCGCAAGCTGACCGACGACGAGTGGGAGCAGATCAAGCTCCATCCCGAGCAGGGGGCCAAGCTCGTCGAGCGCATCGAAGGCTACGGCCCCGTCGCCGAGATCATCCTGCACCACCACGAGCGCTTCACCGGCGCCGGCTATCCGACCGGGATCGCAGGGGAGGCGATCCCGCTGGGCGCGCGGATCATCTCGGCCGCCGACACCTACGACGTGATGACCTCGCGCGACTCCTACCGGCGCCCGGTGAGCTCCGAGGCCGCGATGGCCGAGTTGCGGCGCGTGTCCGGCACTCAGCTCGACCCGCACGTCGTCGAGGTCTTCGAGCGCATGTCCTCGAGCGCCGCGTGGCGTTCAGCCATACCGACGAGGCCGACTTCGAGACCGAGCTGGCCTTCGAGAAGCGCGTGGCCGATTATGCCCGCCCGCGAACTCACTGCCGGTTACGAGAACGAGCGCCTGATCCGCGCTCGCTCGTGGCTTCGCGACTCGCGTCGCGTGGAATTAGATGCGCCAGGTCATGTTGCACTCCTTGGCTTGCTGGACTATCGGTCCGTGTAGTCGGCAGGAGCGGGCGCGAGGAAGATGGACACCCGTCCACGGACATTCGATTCGTCATGGCCGATTCGGCCGTTAACGAGAACGAGCGCCTGATGGCGCTCGCTCGCAGGAATGACTTAGATCTCAATGGTCATGTCGGTCCGCTCATTTCATCCCTCGCAGCCGGCAATGCCGGTGAAGCGGTTCCTTTCGACTGGACCTCACTGATCAACACTGGCAACGCGAGTTCCCAAATCGGACATGCGTCTTTATTTGGCCCATCGTTGACTGACCGCATAACTGGCTGGAGACTTCAAATGCGCCTCATTTCGCCGACAACTTGATAGATGGTCCTATCGAATCTCTCATACGTTCCTGGCACTGTCCGAGCGTAACCCGCTGGGCGCGTGCCGATCCGCTCAGTCGGCCGCGGACTGGTGTCCCGGTTCGCTTCGTCGGGCTGCTGCCGTGGCGGTCGGGCGATGCCGCGCCACTTCCGCGGGGTGCGGCTGTCGGGCTCGTTCCCGGCCCTCGTGCTGGCGATGGCGCTGCTCGGCCCGCTGCCGGCCGTGGCCCTGGGCGCGGCCGGCGTACTGATCGACGACGCCCTGCGCGGCCGCGACCTGCGCGCGCTGCTCGGGAACGCCGCGATCTTCATGACGTTCTCGCTGCTCGCCGGCGCGCTGTTCAGCTCACGCGCGCACCGGGACCAGCTCGCCTTCGCCGCCGCCGTCGTCCTGATCGTGTCATGCTCACGAACCCGCTGAACTTCGCCTCCGGCGCGACGACCTGGATCTCACCCGCTTCCTGCGCGTCCGTGCGGCGTTCGGAACGATCTACCGGCCCTGCCCTCCGAGTTCGCCACGGCGCTCCTGACGGCCGGCGTCGCCTTCAGCTCGCCGAACTGGGCATCGGCGCGATCCTCCTGCGCGCCGTCGTGATCTTCATCTTCCACCACCTCCCGCGCACCAGCGTGAAGGCGCACGATCGGGCGAGAGCTGAGCCGGCGCACGAAGGAACTCGGCGCGCTCCAGGTCGGCCTGCTCGTCCACCGTCATGCAGACGCTCTCGATGCGCGACGCGATGACCGCCCGCCATTCCGCTGCGGTCGCCCGCTACGCGCGCGAGGTCCCGGCCATGCTCGGCCTCCGACGAGCGCGAGCAGGACCTGATCCACACGGCGGCGCTGCTGCACGACATCGGCAAGTTCATCCTGCCCGACAGCGGTCTTCTTCGCCGACCGCAAGCTGACCGACGCCGAATGGGAGCTGATCAAGCTCCACCCCGAGCAGGGGGCCAAGCTCGTCGAGCGCATCGAGGGCTACGGTCCCGTCGCCGAGATCGTCCTGCATCATCACGAGCGCTTCGCCGGTGGCGGCTACCCGGCCGGCATCGCAGCCGAGGCGATCCCGCTCGGCTCCCGCATCATCTCCGCCGCCGACACCTACGACGTGATGACCTCGCGCGACTCCTATCGGCGTCCGGTCAGCTCCGAGGCCTCGCTGGCCGAGCTGCGCCGGGTGGCCGGCACCCAGCTCGACCCGCGGGTGGTCGAGGCCTTCGAGCGGATGATCCTCGAGCGGCG
>CAVWPG010000006.1:0-282581 GCA_963756885.1 uncultured Bacteroidales bacterium | reverse complement strand
TTTCTGCATTGGAAAATAACTACTGCAAAACCAACAGAAAGTGCATTGTTTGAAACAGGAATAGAGAAGGGCTCAGGCATCAGGGATCAGGGATTGGAAGTTAGCAGGTAGTAATTCTCTATTACCACCGGGTGACACGGAGTTGGCAGGGAGGTGCCCTGAGTTGAATTATTTGCAATATATTTTTTCTTAAAGATCCATACAAAGAAGACTATTACCAGGAAATGCTTGTCAGGCTCTGGAAATCTTATCAAGTTTCAGAAATCAATCAGCTTTCTCTGCCTGGCTTTATAGGGTTGCACTGAATACTGACATTGACATAATTCGTAAACAAAGCTTTTTTGATTACATTTTACTATTTAACGGTTATCGGGGGTATTAAGAATTTATTATGGAGTACTGATATTATCCCTGTACCTTTATTAGGAATATTAATTCTAATACTTCTTTCAGTTCCCTGGTTTATTAAATATCAGAATAATCAGAGGTACAAGAACATGTTATCAATTCTTAGAGAGTCAACTAATCAACTCAATGATCAGCCGGATACCAAATGATGATAATGGCAGTCTGACAGGCAATTCAGATTTCCCGATCCGGCTTATTCCTGACCCACCTGAGGCAACGTGAATTTATTTATTGCCGGAAACAACTTACCGGAAATCATTATAAAGAACCCTGAGAGGTCAAAAATCCACAAAGATCAAGAGATGAGCATCCCCGGATACTCCTTCAGTACCTCATTGTTTACAATATTCCGGACCCGTCGGAATTTGTCCGGTTTAATGGGGATTACAGCACCCGGCACCAGTACCAGCACCAAGGGGGCAAAGTCTTTCATGGCACCAGCCGTGTAAGCTTTGGAGCAATAATATAATTATTTACTAAATGCTCTATTATATTGCTTAAGTTCACCCTTATAATAGTCCAAACCGATACTTTTTTCAAATTCCCCGGTTTCTGTATTAAATATTGCAAAATTCATCTCATTCTGTGCACCAATATGATATAATTGATACTTCCCGGACATGGATGATGTTACTTGATCTGACTCCCTTGTTTCGCTACCCGGTCTTCTGAAGGATAACAAAATTATAATTACAAGGGCAGCCACAATAATTTTGTCTAATTGGCTGAAAATAAATGAATTTTTCATGATCTTAAGATTAAGTTTGTTTAAAGTATTTACAAATATTACTATAAATCAGAGACGTTGCTTAATTGTTGAAAGAAAATTCAGAAGCTTCTCACTTTAACGCTCGGAGCCGGTTATCATATCGTGAGGATTATTGCTCGTATCCGCCGGGCATTGAGTTTTATTGTTTTCCATATTCGGTAAATTATAAATCCAATCCCGGCAAAAATGTAAGGTAGACTCAGCAATTGTCCCATATTAAAAGTCATGCCATCTTCAAATCCTACTTGATTTTCCTTCACAAATTCAATAAAAAACCTGGAAGTAAATATTAAAACAAGTACCAGTCCAAAGAAAAAACCGTTTTTGAGTTTTTCTCTCTGTGTCCTGTACAGAAAAATCATTAGTGCGAATATTATAAAATAGGAAATCGCCTCATATAATTGTGCCGGATGCCGTGGTATATTGTCAACCCGCCCGAAAATTACCCCCCATGGTTTTGTTGTCGGCATTCCTATAATCTCTGAATTCATAAAATTTGCAAGCCTGATGAATCCGCTGCCGAGAGCTGCAACAACTGCTATCAGATCAATGGTATCGATCATTGAGTGTTTTGTTTTCCGTGAGTAGAAATATAACGCAATCAGTAATCCCAGCGCACCACCATGACTGGCCAGTCCCTGATAACCTGAAAATTTAATTCCGGCACCAGGAGCAAATGTAATCGGCAAAATCATTTCCAGCGGGTGTGACAGGTAGTAAGAAGGTTCATAAAACAAACAATGTCCTAAACGTGCACCTGCTAATATTCCAATAGCTCCGTAAATCGATAATTTTTCCAGATTCTCATATGGAATGTTCTCTTTCCTGTAGATCCACCTTAAAATGTAAATGCAGAGTATTAATCCACTCACAAAGAGTAATCCGTAGTAACGAATTGAAATCCCGAATATGTTTATTATTTCGGGATCAGGGTTCCAGTGAATATAGCTTAAAATCATAGTTTAAATTTCATAGTTTACAACTTAGTGGCTCATGGCAGAAGCAATATGATTCCCGTACTCCATCATTCTAAATCTCATGCTATTAATATATTTTTTTGAGCTGACTGCAGCCGTGTTAAAATTACAAATGTTTTTCCCTGTTGCCGTAAATAAGGAGCGCAGGCGCTTTTAAGGTCCAGCCTGCAATTCCACCTGGAAAAGTATTCAGGTAAAACGTTTTCTTTTTATGTCGATGCAACGAGGAATACTTCTCCGCTTGCAGGCAAAAGACCATCCATCCTGCAGGCAAAATAAAGCTGCTCCATATCTTTTGTCGATACAGTCTTAGCTTCTCTAAAACCAGTCTCATGAGCCAAGGCCAATATTTCATCGGGGGTGAAAAAGCTTATAAATGGCGTTCCGGCTGCCTTCGCCCCTTTTTCTGCCATTTCCTGAACTGGTCTGTCTTCTTCATCGAGGAACTCCACCGGCAAATAAAATGTGATCGCAAGCAGAGAGCCTGGGGCAAGGGTTGCAAGCTGTTTTAACGTTGTAATAATTGCAGCTTTTGTGAGGTAGAGAGTAACTCCCGTACATACAACGACAGCAGGTTTGCTTGTATCAAATCCTGCTTCAGACAGGTCTTGCCACCAGGAGGAAGCTTCAAAATCTACAGGAACAAAATGCAGCCAGTGAGGAATATCAAAACCAGCCTCGATCAAGCGCTGCTCTTTCCATGCCAGTGTACCGGGCTGATCTATTTCATATATCCGGAGCCCTGAAGCGATGTCTGGTCTTCTCTGGGCAAAGGTGTCGAGCCCCGCGCCAAGAATAACATACTGCGAAATTCCATTTTTGCATTGTTCTGTGATCAGATCTTCAATAAAACGGGCACGGGCTATAATCGAAGCCCGAAGACGCTTTGTGAATTTCATATCGGGACGCTCCCTCCAGTCATCATCCGGAGCTATCAGTTTCAGACCGATCACATCTTCAAAAATGTGAGGCTCCGGATCAGCCTGAACGTGCAATGCCCTCCACAAGGCTGTCCGCAATGCAGTATCATCAGGTTTCGCTTTTATTTTGTTACCGCTCATGATATTGTTTTCCTGGAGATATCACTTGTCCTTTCCCAAACGGGCATAAACATTTTTCTCTGGATGTCTCAAAATTCAACTCATATCTTCATATTCATCTCCGATGATAAAATAATATTCCTGCCATGAAGGCATCTCTCTTCCGTGACAGCCAGTTCATATGATGAGTTCATATGATGATATCCGAAGGGTACGATACAGGAAGCGCCAGTCGATTCTGTGGATTTACATAACGCAAGTCCTGCACGAATCATAAAATTTCACTATCAATAAATTCTCCGATTTCAATGCTTCGTGTCAAATCGTTAAGCAACCTCACCATGGGAGCACCATCTATTACATCGTGGTCAACAAGAACAGTCATATTCAGGATCTCTCTGATCTTTATATCATTATCGATGGGGACCGCTTTTTTTAATACTGAGCCTATACCGAAAGAGACTGGGTGGACTGATTTTTGAATAAACCAGCCATTTATTTTTCCCATCATGCCGACAGGAGTAACAACGGCATTCCCCATTTTCCTGTAGGCAATCATTGGGTTTCCAAGCATGAAGCGCCAGATTGACCGTCTCAGAAATCCAGGCAAATAATAATAGATCCGTTCTGACAAGCTTGTTTTTTTGTTGATCACAATTGTGCTGCCCGATATATCCCGGCTTTTTGCATTTTCTATTTCATTGGCTATTTCCAGCGAAGTTTTAGTGTTGACCTTTTCGATAATAACCGGAACAGGAACTCTCTTATCTCCAATCATCTTCTCTACAAGGATGGAAATATTTATATCATTGAATATAATAAGTTTCTTTTTGCCGTAGAGGTATGCAGCTGCTTCGGGATGTTTTTTAAGATTGCTTCCAATAACTTTTATGATCCAGGCATTGAAAGAGACTCTGATCCCTTTCTTTCTTAGATCATGCAGTCTTTTTTTCCCTTCAGTGACATCAAATTCGAGTAATGCACTTACATGATGCTTGAGCAATCCGACCGAAAATATATCAAATGTAGCTATCCTTGATCTGGGGACTTTCCTGAATGTGTAAAAATCTTTCATACCTAAAGGTAAGTAAATTTTCCTCTAAGTCATCAGCCCGGTATGAGGTACAGCCAATTGCCCCCTGGGGCTGTTGAAAAAGTCAGTTTTCTATAGTTACACCCCTAAATCCCCGAGGGGTGACTTATTTAAATCCAGCAGGTTAATCAGCCCCCTTGGGGGTGTTTAGGGTAATTTAAGCCTTTTTCGACAGCCCTTATAAAATCCGGCAACCCGGAACCCCTTATCCATGTAACGTGGGACTCTGAGCACTTTCTCTGTTCCGGTATGCTTAACCGGTCAACTGATTTATCAAATTTCGATTGTTCCGAAATAAGCTTTTGTGAACAATTGGTAATTTACATTGTTTATATTGCAGATAAAACAATCGGGGGAAATTTGTTTTATTAAAATCATTTTGTGGCGCAATGCAAATTGCGCCACATTCTTTTTCCGGGGATTTACGGATGGATGTACTTTCCCCGGTATTCTCTTTTAAGCAGTGCTGAAGCTTCCTGATTGCCCTCAATTTCCTTCTTCGGAAGATCCCATCTGACGGGTGTGCCTGTATAATAGGATATCATTGCAAGCTGCACGGTGGCTGTAGACATGAAAGCGTCTGCCGGTGCGCAGTTAATAAGGGTCTTGTCCCTCTTTTTAACAGCATCGATGAATCTTTTTACATGAATGTCCTGCATCGACTCCGTGGGTATCTCCATATCCACTCTTTTCCCGCCGGCACCGGCGCTGAATACCTTAACCGAGGAATCCTCCGCAAATATGGAGCCCTTGTCACCGTGAAAGAATATGCCGTTATTGAAGTCCCTGCCGGCATCGCCAACTCCCCAAAGCCTGTGTTCCCAGACTACAGGCACTTTTCCGAAGGCCATATGGGATGTTAGTGTATCAGGCGTTGTGATCTTTCCTTTCAGCTCGTATATCCCTCCCGTTGAATAGAAATGTGCAGGCATCTCTTCCTCCATTATAGTCCTGATAATATCTATGTGATGAATTCCCCAGTCAACAAGATGCCCGTTGCCATAGGCTTTTTCAAGTCTCCAGGCCATATGGCCAATGTTTGGGCAATAATCCAGCATCGGGGCAGGCCCGCACCACTCATTCCAGTCGAGCGATGGCGGAGGAGGCTGGATCGTTGTATCCTTAAGTTCAGGATTGTAATGGATCTGTGCAACTATCTGGTGAAGGTCCCCTATTGTACCCTTATCAAGAATCTCCCTTGTTTTTCTGAAAGCTTCACTCTCCCTTCTCTGGAAGCCTATCTGCACAATATTTCCGGCCTTCTCTGCCGCCCTGACCATGGCAAGCCCTTCGGCGACATCATATGAAAGGGGTTTTTCACAATATATATCAAGCCCTTTGGCGCAGGCACCAATAAACTGCAGTGCATGCCAGTGAGGCGGCGTTCCGATTATAATTGCATCGAGGCCATTGACTTCAAGCAGCTCATTATAATATTTAAAGGTCTTTGGTCGTGATCCCTGAAGCTTTTCAAGTTCACCGGCACTGTTATTCAGGTGATCAGAATCGACGTCACAAACAGCCACAATCTCAGTTCCACCGGCTTTGAGAGCCGCTTTCGCATCAACCATGCCATACCATCCGGCACCTATAAGCCCAATCCTGAGCTTCCTTTCCTGCATAACCGAAGGCAGAATCAGATTCGTAGCAATAGCAGCTGACCCCATGGAAGTCATCCCGATAAATTTTCTTCTTTTCATGATTTCAGGATATTTATGATGTGTAATAATCAAAAATAGCAATTATACGCAACAGGAATTCAAATAATGTTAAAACAGTTGTTTTTTTAAAAATTGTTGTATGTTTATGGATGATTTATCTGAAACCGCAGCACCCTTATTGCCAGGCGTACTTTATTTAGTATATTTTTTGCACAGCGAAGTCTTGTATCAGGGCTTTTATTTGTATCGTACCGATTAATTATTGATAAAATTTCCAAAAAATGAAAAATTCAAATCCGATTGACTGGAAGAAGCTCTTCATAACCGTCCTGCGAATGGCTGTTGGCTGGCATTTCCTCTATGAGGGGATATCAAAGCTTGTGATCACGGGATGGAGCTCATATTCATATCTTGCGAATTCGACAGGCCCCTTTTCGGGATTTTATCATGCCATGGCGGCATCTCCCCAACTGCTGAAGGTGATAGACATCCTTAATATGTACGGGCTTATTCTGATCGGTCTGGGATTATTCATTGGCCTTTTTGCCCGGGTTGCCTCTGCTGCCGGCGCCCTTTTGCTTGCCCTTTATTATTTTGCCTATCCCCCATTCGGCGCTTCGCTGTTCAACATAGGTGAAGGCCATCTGTTCATTGTCGACAAGCTCTTTATTGAGACCGCGGTTCTTGTGTTTCTCACTTTTTCAAGCGAAAATGGCTTTGGCATCGACTATATAATCGGAATATTAAGGAATACATACGGAAAGAAGAAGATAGCTACAGACGGGGGAACTCCTTATTCAGGCTCCAGAAGGGAAGTTCTGAAAAACCTTGCCTCCCTTCCGCTGCTCGGCGTTATGGGCTACATGGCCGGCGAAAATAACAGGAAATATTCAATTGATGTGATGTCGGGTGCCACCATCCAGCTTAAGCAATCCGCGCTGGGAGAACTGAAGGGCACTCTTCCGACAGGAAAGATCGGGGATCATGTTCTGAGCAGAATGGTGCTCGGAGGAAATCTTATCGGAGGCTGGGCCCACTCCAGGGATCTTCTTTATGTGCCCGAGCTGTTCAAGGCATACAATAATGAAAGAAAAATCTATGAAACACTTATCCTCGCTGAAAAAGCAGGTGTCAATTCAATCAATATCGGCTTTCCCACAAATGCCCTTATAGCCAAGTACAAGAAGACTACAGGTAGCAAGCTGAAGGTGATTTCCCAGGTACATCCGGATATGGAGAAGAACGACTATTTTGTGAATATAAACAAGGCAATTGATTTTGGGGTTGACATAGTTCAGATCCAGGGCAACTGGTGTGACTGGCTTGTCAGGGACAACAAGATAGAGGTGATCGGTAAAATGATGGACAAGATCAGGAGCCAGCACTACACTGCGGGGCTTGCTGCTCACACCGTCGATTCTCTGATAGCCTGTGAGGAAGCCGGAATAATTCCCGATTATTATATGAAGACGATGCATCATGACAAATACTGGTCGGCGCATCCGATGGAGTTCCGTCATCCTTTCGAGGTCGACGGGGAGGAATATCTCGACCACAACAGGTTTCATAACAATATTTTCTGTCTCTTCCCCGAACGGACTGTCGAATTTGTCAACAAGGCAAAGGTCCCGGTTATGGGCTATAAGGTACTTGCTGCAGGCGCCATTGAGCCCAAAGATGGATTCAAATGGGCCTTCGAGAACGGAGCTGATTTTATCTGCGTGGGGATGTTTGATTTTCAGCTTGTTAAAGATGTAAATATCTGTCTTGACGTTCTTAATGGTTCCATGGAAAGAAAACGTGAATGGTATGGGTAGCTGATATTATCCGATGGATCTTCTATTTACCGATGCACTGAAGCTGCAAAGGCCATTTGCTTTCAGCATTATGGCCAAGCCAGGCGGTCCTGTTTGCAATCTGAATTGCACATATTGCTATTATCTTGAGAAAAGGAAGCTCTATCCGGGGAAAAAAGATCTCAGCCTTGGGGAGGAGCTTCTCGGTGATTTCATACGGCAGTATATAGAAGCCCAGCAGGTACCTGTTGTCTCTTTTGTATGGCAGGGTGGTGAGCCTGCTTTGCTTGGACTCGATTATTTCAGGAAAGCAATCGAATTGCAGCGGAGATATTCAAATGGCCGGAAAATCGAGAACTCCTTTCAGACCAATGGAACCAGGCTGACCGATGACTGGTGCAAATTTTTTGCCGACAACGGGATCCTTGTGGGTATCTCTATTGACGGCGAAGAGCATAATCATGACCATTACAGGAAAACTCCCTCGGGACGTTCCACATTCAGGAAGGTGATGAAAGGGATTGAAATGCTCCACCGTAACAAGGCCGAATTCAATACCCTGAGCTGCGTCAACAGCTACAATGTAAATTATGCATCCGAGACATACAGGTTTCTGAAGCACATTGGCAGCGGATTTATTCAGTTCCTCCCCATTGTCGAGCGGAGGGCCGGGGAAGTCAGCCATGACGGACTAAGCCTCGTAGCACCAGGGTACGATGGCATTGCAAATGTGACAGAGTGGTCAGTTCCACCGGAAGGGTTTGGCAGATTCCTGACAACAATATTCGATGAATGGGTACGGCACGATGTCGCAAAATACTACGTCCAGCTCTTCGATGCAGCTCTCGCAAACTGGTCGGGAGAGATGCCGGGCCTGTGCGTATTCTCCGAGACATGCGGGGGTGCCATGGCAATGGAACATAACGGTGACCTTTACTCCTGCGATCATTTTGTATATCCGGAATACAGGCTGGGGAATATTTTTTCCGAGCCGCTGGCCGGCCTCGTAAAGTCACAGAAACAGTTCGATTTTGGGATTGCCAAGCGTAATTCCCTGCCTCAATACTGCCTGAAATGCGATGTGCGGTTTGCCTGCCACGGGGAATGCCCCAAGCATCGGTTTTCACTCACGCCTGACGGAAAGCCGGGACTAAATTATCTGTGCCCGGCATACAAATTATTTTTCCATCATGCCGGTCCATACATGGATTATATGTCGGGGGAGCTTAAAGCCAGAAGGGCTCCAGCCAATGTGATGAGCTGGATAAGGAACAGGGAAAGCCAGGCAATACGGCCCGTTTTGCCGGAAAGGAATGCCCCCTGTCCATGTGGCAGCGGGAAGAAATTCAAAAACTGTTGCGCCGGGAGCTTGTTGTATAAGAGGGATTAGGAGATAAAGACCTTAAACCGGCCGATCCGGGATGTGACTTTAAGTTTTCAGTAAAACGGGATAATCAAATATCCTTTCAGAGTGTCCTGTATCCCTAAACCAGGTTGTTAACAGTTTTAGCAATAAGGAAAGCTGCGGCTGCGGCAATGATCCCGATCAGGGTCACCTTGATGGCTCCCTGTACAGGAGGCTGGCCTGTAACCTTGCTTTTGAAATAGCCGAAAGTGAACAGGCATATCACCGTGAGGATTGCAGAAAAAAGCAGTCCCGTAACAGGGGTGGAAGTGAAAAAATAGGCTGAAAGTGGAATCAGGCCGCCTACAATATATGAAATACCAATAGTTGCTGCGCTGTTCCTGGCCCTGTTGACATCAGGCTTCTCAAGTCCCAGCTCGTATTTCATCATGAAGTCTACCCACTTTACCTTATCCTTTGCCAGCTCATCGGCAATGATATCCTGTGTGGCCCTGTTCAACCCGTATTCCTCGAAAATAACCCTGACTTCGCTTTTTTCTACCTCTGGAAGATTTTCAACCTCATCGTACTCCCTGTGGAGCTCTGCCTGATAGTGCTCCTGCTCAGTCTTCCCTGCAAGATAGCCTCCAAGACCCATCGCTATGCTTCCTGCTACAATTTCCGCGATGCCGGCAGTTATTACAACGGCATTGCTGTGCACCGCTCCGCTCAGGCCTGCTGCCAGTGCGAAGGGAACAGTCAGTCCGTCGGACATCCCTATCACAATGTCGGTAATAAATGCAGAGCTGCCAAGGTGTTCCTCGTTATGTGCATAGCTCTCCGAAGGATGCTGATTCATTGCTTCCATCCTGTCGTCTGTATTTTCCATATCAGCAAGTTAATTGTTTTTTTTGCTCTTGTTGTTTTTGATTTCTTTCATAAGATCCTCCAGGTAATCGGTCTGTATTTCCTGGATCTCCATCAGCTTATTATTCTGACTGACGATCATATGGTCGATTTTCTCGCTCAACAGTTTTATTTCAAGCTCGGCCTTAAGGTTTATCTTATAATCGTGCTCGGCTCTCTGCCTGTCTTTCTGCTCCTGCCTGTTCTGGCTCATCATTATGATCGGTGCCTGAATTGATGCAAGACAGGATAGTATAAGGTTCAGCAGGATAAAAGGAAATGGATCGAAGGGCCTGACAGATAAAAACCAGATATTCACCAGCATCCATAACAGGATAAAGGAGAAAAATGCTATAATAAAAGTCCAGCTGCCTCCGAAAGATGCAATCTTATCGGCCATACGCTGGCCAAGGCTGAGATTTCCTTCGATGTCATCCTCTATATTTTCGCTCAGGATTATATTGTTCTTAAGGGCATTCACTACATCCTTGTCTATCACATTTAGTTCGCCTTTCTCCTGCACTATCAGCGAGCTGAGATATACTCTCCTGTAATGGTTCAGTTCTTCCAGTGAAATATGGCATTCCGGATCAAAATCAGGATGTTCACTCTTTATTAGTTTGTAAATTCCATCACGAAGTTCATGGCCTTTTATTGCCTCTCCTTTCCTGATCTCTTTTTTTGATATACAGCTTATCATCTCTTAATTGAATTTTATGCAATGGATCCTTCCTGTGCTTAATAGTTCTCCTCTCTTCATTTGTGGCCATGTTCCGGTAAAAATGACCTGGCAAGGGCGTCACTGTCACCATACTTCTTCATTATTGCTGTAAGCCGCTTATGGAGGTCAGCCCTGACTGCAGCATAGGAGGGATCGTTATAGACATTTTTCATTTCCATAGGATCGGCCTTGAGGTCAAACAGTTCCCACTCGTCGATGTCGTAATAGAAATGAATGAGCTTATACCTGTCTGTACTGATGCCATAATGCCGCTTTACCATATGTGAGCCGGGGTACTCGTAATAATGGTAATAATGTTCCTTCCTCCATCCGGCAGGAGTATGTCCTTCAAGTACGGGCACCATGCTCATCCCCTGCATATCGGAAGGGATACGTGCTCCGGCCATGTCAAGGAAAGTTTCAGCCAGGTCAATATTCGATACCATATCACCGTTTACGCTTCCGGGTTTTGTTACACCCGGCCAGCTGATCAGCAGTGGCGTCCGGTATGATTCCTCGAACATCCATCTCTTATCGAACCAGCCATGTTCACCAAGGTAAAAGCCCTGGTCAGAGGCATATATTACAACAGTATTTTTGTCCAGACCGGTTTCCTTAAGGAAATCCAGGATCTCCCCCACACTTTTATCGACTGCGGCTATACAGGCAAGGTAATCCTGCATGTAACGCTGGTACTTGTAGCGCACCAGGTCGGCTCCTGTGAGCCCCGATTCATAGAATTGCCTGATTATGGGATCATACACCTCGTTCCAGGCTTTTGCCTGCTCAGAATTCATGCGGCCCAGGCCTGTGAGCTTCATCTTCGATTTATCGCTGTAGAGCTTCAGGTCTTCCTGCAGCCTCATAGTACGGGCGATTGTCATATCCTGGGTCTTCTCGGCTGTGCCGCGCCCTGAATAGTCGTCGAAAAGTGTCGGGGGCTCAGGGAATGTAATGTCCTTATAGAGCTTCAGCTCGTTTGGTCCAGGCTGCCATTCCCTGTGCGGGGCCTTGTGATGCATCATCAGCATGAAGGGCTTTCCTGAATTCATCGCCTCCTTCAGCCATCTGATACTTTTGCCGGTAATCAGCTCAGTGACATAGCCGGTTTCCGTGTGGGTGCCGTTGCGGGTTATAAAATCGGGATTATAGTAATTGCCCTGTCCGTTGAGGATATCCCAGTGGTCAAAACCGGTCGGGTCCGATTCGAGGTGCCATTTTCCTATTATGGCGGTTGTGTAGCCTGCCTTTTGAAGAAGCTTTGGGAATGTCTGCTGGCTTCCGTCGAAGGGAGGCTGGCCCTCATTTTCTATAAAACCGTTAAGATGGCTGTACTTGCCCGTTAGAATTACAGCGCGGCAGGGGCCCGATAATGAATTGGTGACAAGACACCTGTCGAATCTCATTCCGCTTGCTGCTATCCTGTCAATATTGGGTGTCGGCGCATAGTCCTTCAGCGGCCCTCCGTAGGCGCTTATAGCCTGGTATGCATGGTCGTCGCTCATTATATAGATAATGTTCGGACGCTGATTACCGGCCTGCTGGGAAAACAGCAGCGGAGAGATGGTTGTCAGCCCCAGGGTTGCGGCTATTTTCAGATTGGAGATCATTGTATGAGATGGTTATATGGGCAAATGATGGTATGATGGTTCGATGTCACGACGGTACGGCGGTGACGCAGGCTGAAGGAATGAGGTTAACCAGGGAGATATCATAGGCTTTTATTTTTCTGCAGATCCGGGTTTTCGTCTGTTGGCGCCGGGGTTTCCCGTGATATCATCACCGAGGTCCTGCCTTGCCTTTTCGGCCAGCCCTGTCAGCTCCATAACCTTTTCAGGATAATATGCAGCTACATCGTACCACTCTCCCGGGTCCCTGCGCAGATCATAGAGCTGCATCGAGGTTATCGTTTCGGTACCCACAGGTCCGGGCCATCCGTCACGGCCCGGCTTATGGAACCTGTAAACCTGGTAGCTTGTATGGGGCAGAACCAGCTTCCAGTAACCTATCTGAACCGCTTCGAGGCTGTTTTCCTGGTAATAGTAAAGGAAATCACGGCGAGGCATTGCGTCGCTGTCGCCGAGCATGAGGGGGAGTATGCTCACGCCATCTATCTTCCTGCCGGGAAGAGGGGCGCCGGTTATTTCTGCAAGTGTGGGCAGTATATCGATTGAGCTTGACAGCTTATTGCATATTGCACCGGCAGGTATTATCCCCGGCCACCTCATGAGGCAGGGCACCCTTTGTCCTCCCTCCCAGGTTGTCCCTTTTCCTTCCCGAAGCCCGCCCGTAGTGCCGGCATGGTTTCCAAAGTTAAGCCACGGACCGTTGTCACTTGTGAAAATCACAAGGGTATTCCTGTCAAGTCCGTTCTCCTCCAGAACTTTCAGTATTTCGCCTACGGACCAGTCGATCTCCATCATTGCATCACCATAGAGCCCCTGCCTGCTTTTGCCCCTGAACTTATCTGATACGCCGAGAGGGACATGCACCATCGAATGTGGCAGGTAGAGGAAGAAGGGTTCGTTCTTGTGCCGTTTGATAAAGCTCACGGCATGTTCGGTATAATCAGTTGTAAGCTTATCCTGATCGGACAGGGTTCTAACCTCAGCAACCTTATCATTTCCTTCTATCAGCGGGAGGACAGGAAATCTCATTTTAGGGCTGGATGTATCCTTTTCGGCTATCGGCACGCCATCGTAATCGACAGGCCACATGTCGTTTGAATATGGAAGGCCATAATACTCATCGAATCCGTGCTGCAGGGGAAGGAACTCCCTTTGATGGCCAAGGTGCCATTTCCCTATTGCACAGGTATGGTAGCCTTTTTTTCTCAGCATCTCAGCTATTGTGGTCTCCCCGCTGCTGATGCCCATTGTTGCCCATGGCATGAGTGCCCCATGGAAGCCTATCCTGTTGGGATAACAGCCTGTAAGCAATCCTGCCCGTGAGGCACTGCAGACAGCCTGGGGTGAATAGTACCATGTAAACTGCATCCCCTGATCCTGCCAGATGATCGAGATTCGGGGTTTCATACTGGTTGGCTCCTGTGCGTCCGATATCCCCGTAACCCATGTCATCAATTAGTATCAGCACAATATTGGGTGTGCAGGTTTTGAATGGCGAGCTCTTCTGAGCAGTTGCATGCATTGTCATCAATGAGGCCATGCCGATTCCGATTGCCGATCTGATGTTAATCATTGTGCCTGATTTTAATGAGTTTAAAACCGTGATCGTCCGTCATCCCTGATCTTACCCAGGAGGTCTGACATCTCCTGCACAAGGTCGGGGTTATGTTTTGCGACATTGTATTTTTCGCCTATATCGCTGTTCAGATTGTAAAGCTGGGGCCGTGGATCATTGCCCGTTTCAGTATTAGTGTTAACCTGGATTTTCGGTCCGGGCCCAGGTTCAATATACTTCCAGTCTCCCTTTATAATTGAAAGTCTGCCGGAATGCTCGACAAGCCATTCTCGCCCAGTTCCTGGTTCTCCCGAGCATGGCATTCATCTGGTTAAAACTGTCAGGCCCGTCATTGGCAGACAGCTTCTGTCCGGTAAGGGCAGCAAACGATGCCATCAGATCAATCTGGCTAACAAGGGCATTGGAAACTCCGGGGACGACATTGTTTTTCCAGCTCACGATGAAAATCACCCTTGTTCCCCCGTCAAACAGGCTGTATTTTCCTCCCCGCAGGGGACCTGCAGGGGTATGGCCATCGAGCAGCTCCACTGCCCTGTCCTGGTAGCCATCGTCAACAACAGGTCCGTTATCGCTTGTAACAATTATTATTGTATTTTCGGCGAGATGGAGGCTGTCCAGGCATTCAATATCTGACCGACGCTCCAGTCGAACTCAAGGATTACATCTCCCCTTGGCCCAGTCCGCTTTTTCCAGCAAAGCGGCTTCGGGACCCTGGGTACATGAATATCATGAGTAGCGAAATAGAGAAAAAAGGGCTTATCCTTGTTTCTCTCGATGAATCTTACCGCTTTTCCCGTTATTACTTCGGCAATTTTTTCATCTGTCCACCATGCCGATTTTCCTCCGCTCATATATCCGATTCGGCTTATCCCATTGATAATTGTCATATCGTGTCCGTGGCTGGGCAGCATCTTCAGAAGTTCGGGATGATCCCTGCCGGTTGGCTCCACTGAGTATTGGCTTGTCGAAACTGACGCTTATCGGATCAGCTGTATCGAGATTCACAACCCTTCTGTCCTCCACAAATACACAAGGCACCCTGTCGCCTGTGGCAGGAATAATAAAATTATAATCGAACCCTATGTCCTTCGGACCGTATTTTATTTCACCGTTCCAGTCGGCTCCCCCCGCAGGGCCAAGGCCGAGATGCCATTTTCCGACTACACCTGTTGCATAGCCGGCTTTTTTCATGACTGTTGCAACTGTTGTTCTTCCCGGTGAGATAATTGCAGGGGCGTCTCCTGTAAGGACACCTGTGCCCTCTTTCCTCCAGGCATATTCACCTGTCAGCAGTGAATACCTCGACGGGGTACAGGTGGAGGATGTGCAATGGGCATTTGTAAAACGGAGCCCCTTCGCTGCGAGCCTGTCGATATTGGGAGTCTGAAGGCGTGTGGCTCCATAGCAGCTCACATCGCCGTAACCAAGATCGTCAGCGTAGATCAGGACTATATTCGGGGGATTACTATTGCTGCATGATGCGCATGACAGGTAAGCAAAGGTGGCACAGGTTGCGAGATAAAGACTGTTTTTCATTACTGTTTTTAAATTTTCGGCACAACGAGTCTTCCGGATACCGGCAGCCTAAAAATAAACAATAAAATGAAAAACGGTCCCTCTTTTTTCCTATTTATATGAATCGTTATGAACACTCTTCACCGCCCTGCCTGAAGGATCAATCATTTTGCTGAAGGATGCGTCCCAGGCTATCGCCTCAGGCGTGCTGCAGGCAACTGATGGCACTGAGGGGACGCAGGAAGCTGCCGAGTCGGAGGGGAAGTGGTCAGTGAAGATCGACCTGTAGAAATATTCCTCCTTTGAGAGGGGAGGATTGATAGGAAAGCGATAACGTGCATTTGCCAGCTGTTCGTCTGAAACTTCAGATGATGTCAGGGCCCTGAGGGTATCTATCCAGTTATACCCGACGCCGTCGGAGAACTGCTCTTTCTGGCGCCATGCGACTGAAGGAGGCAGATAATCCTCAAAGGCTTTTCTCAGCAACCACTTTTCCATTTTATCCTTGTTTATCATCTTGTCTTTGGGATTGAGCCTCATCGCAACATCCATGAATTCCTTGTCGAGGAAGGGGACACGCCCTTCCACACCCCATGCGGCGAGGGATTTGTTTGCCCTCAGGCAGTCGTAAAGGTGGAGCTTGCCTATCTTCCTTACTGTCTCTTCATGGAATGACCTTGCATCCGGAGCTTTATGGAAATACAGGTAGCCTCCGAATATTTCATCGGCTCCCTCCCCTGACAGCACCATTTTGACTCCCATTGACTTGATCACCCTGGCAAGCAGATACATAGGGGTAGAT
Source organism: uncultured Bacteroidales bacterium (assembly GCA_963756885.1). GTDB lineage: Bacteria > Bacteroidota > Bacteroidia > Bacteroidales > VadinHA17 > LD21. Next base: position 266,344 of record CAVWPG010000006.1, on the reverse strand, counting down.
GCCCTTATAGTGGTCACATCGTATGTCTCTATATGGTAAATAACATCCCTTATTGCATCAAGGCCCTCCTGGACCGTGAAGTTGATCTCGTGATGTATGGTACCGATATGATCGGCTACTTTCCTGGCCGCGGCAAGATCGGGAGAGCCTTCCAGTCCTACTGCAAATGAATGCAGCTGGGGCCACCAGGCTGCAGTTTTATCTTCAGATTCAATGCGCCTCGGGGCGAATTTTTTGGCTACTGCGGATACTATAGAAGAATCAAGTCCGCCAGAAAGGAGGACACCGTAAGGGACATCCGACATCAGCTGGCGGTGAACAGCAGCTTCAAGGGCCTTTTTAAGATCCTCTATGCTGGTTTCATTGTTCTCTACAGACCCGTATTCCATCCAGTCTCTCTTGTACCATTTTTTCATTACTCCATCCCTGCTGTACAGATAATGTCCGGGAAGAAATTCCTGGATCTTGTTGCAGATGCCCTCGAGAGCCTTGAGTTCGGAGGCGACATAAAAATTTCCGAATTTGTCCCAGCCTATATAAAGAGGTATGATTCCGATATGATCCCGGGCGATGAAGTAGCAGTCTTTTTCCCTGTCATACAGGGCGAAGGCGAAAATGCCGTTCAGATCTTCAATAAAGTCGGGTCCCTTATCCCTGTAAAGGGGAAGTATCACCTCGCAGTCGGAATGTGTAAGGAATTCATAGGAACCCTCATACCGCTTCCGTATCTCCTGGTGGTTATAGATCTCGCCGTTTATTGTAAGAATAAGATTCCTGTCCTTGCTGTAAAGGGGCTGCTTTCCGGACTGGGGATCCACTATCGACAGCCTCTCATGTGCCAGTATTGCTTTTTCACAATAAAAAATACCCGACCAGTCCGGTCCCCGGTGCCTCACCCTCTTCGACATTTTGAGGACACTTTCCCTTAAATCCGCATGGTTTACTTTCAGATCAAAAACACCAACTATTCCACACATAAAAAATCCCTTTCAATAAATTAATTGTATTTGCTGCCTTAAATTCAGGCAGCAAATGTAATAATTTATTTCAAAATTGAAATAGAATATGAAATAAAAATGTATAATTATAGAAATAAATATAAGCTATAGCGCCTATTTAGTATAAAATATTTAGATATTGAACTATTTTTAATGAAATTATTAACAAGGAATCGTGACTGACACATCCCTGCATATGCAACCTTTGCCTGAACACGATTCAGTTGTTAAAAAACCATAAATCATCCCTTAGACAGTTTTTAAATTAGGTCACGGCTTCAGCAGAAATGCTTGATTTTTCTATCTTGCGGTCTCTTACAAAAAATATTATTCCGGATGAATACGATCAAAATACTTTTGGCTGCATTCTTCATTATTTTTTTTGATTCCGTATCGGATGCCCAGAAGCCGTTTGGATGGCTTGGTCCCGACCGGTCAGGCATCTATCCGGAGAGCGGCCTGCTCAAATCGTGGCCTGCCGGCGGTCCGAAGCTGCTATGGGCTACAACGGATATTGGTTCCGGGTATTCGAGCGTTACGGTAACCGATAATGACATCTATATTACAGGAAGGCGCGGTGAGAATGATGTGCTTAGTGCGTTCAGTCAGGATGGCAAAAAGAAATGGGATGTCATCTATGGCAAGGCATCTGACAGCAATTATCCCGACACCCGCGGAACGGCCACTGTTTCAGGCGACAGGATCTTCCTTGTCAGCGGAATGGGCGACCTTGTCTGCATAGGGAGGGAGGGTAAAATCAAATGGTCGGTCAATTATTCAACGAAATATCACGGGGTTACTCCAGACTTTGGAATATCAGAATGTCCCCTTGTGGCGGGCAACAAGGTTATTGCTACCCCGGGAGGGAAAATTGCCTCGATGGTAGCTTTCAATACGCTGGATGGAAGTGTTGTATGGGAGACGCCATCCATCAATGATGTGACGCAGTATGTCAATCCCATACTGGTCGAGTGGGGCGGGAAGAAGCTTGTTGTGACCCTTTCGGCAAAATATGTTTTTGCTGTGGATCTGAATACAGGAAAACTTCAATGGAAGTTCGACTATATGGCGCAGTGCACTGCACCTGAATGGAGGTTTGCCCATATCAATACACCACTCTTCCGCGATGGCTGTCTCTTCATCTCCAGCGGATATGACAAGACCGCCCTGAGGCTGCGGCTTAATCCGGACGGATCGGTTCCCACCGTGGTATGGAGGAACGATGACCTGGATCCTCATGTTGGCGGGGCTATACTCCTCGGGGATTACCTCTTCGGCTCAAACTATGAATCGAGCTCATATGGGAAATGGGTCTGCGTGGACTGGAAAACTGGCAGGACAATGTGGAAGACCGACTGGTACACAAAGGGATCGCTCATAGCCGCCGACGGCATGCTATACCTGTATGAGGAGAAGAATGGCCATGTCGGGCTTCTCAATCCGGCTACAGATAAGATGAAAGTTGTAAGCGAGTTCAAATTAACGGGAGGGAATGGTCCTTACTGGGCTTACCCCGTCATTGACAAGGGAAGGTTGTTTATAAGGCATGGGAATTATCTGGCAGTATATTCGATAAAGCAGGGCTGATTTTTTAACTGGCCATATGTCGGTCCTGATCAGGCTATTACCTGGGACTGGCAGTTATGACCGCTGAAAAATGAAATGGGTTTGAGGGAGAAAAGGCATATAATAATTATCGGTTTCACCGTCGCAGGTTTCCTTGGCATTCTGTTCTGGTGGATGTTTAATACTCAGCCGCTGTCTGTGGCTGAACGGATACCCGGCATGGATAACCGGCCCAAACAGGTGCCACGGTCCGATTCGGTTGTTATAGGGGAGATTCTTCGACACGCTTGGTTCATGGATGAACTGACGCCGGGTGACTGGCCAAGGTTCAGGGGAGCCGATTTTGACAATATTAGCAAGGATCCGACACCGCTGCGCGACAAATGGGACACCGCCGGTCCGGGGATTGTATGGCGGACCACCCTTGGAGAGGGCTATGCCGGACCCGCAGTACACAATGGCCGGGTATATCTTCTCGACTACAATGAGAGAAAAAAGGCCGATATGCTGAGGTGCTTTTCACTTGCCTCGGGCCATGAGCTATGGAGGCGCTGGTATTATGTCGACCTTAAGCGAAATCATGGCTACTCGAGGACAATACCTGCCGTTACTGACAAATATCTTGTTACAATTGGTCCCAGGTCCCATGTAATGTGTCTCGATCCTTTTACAGGTAAACTGCTGTGGAAAATCGATCTTGAAAAGGAGTATGGGATCCCAGGTACCGAAAAAGGACGGATAACGCCTGATTTTTACTCGGGACAGTGCCCTCTTATCGACAACGACAGTAGCTGTGATTGCTCCGGGCGGCAAGGCCCTGATGATCGGCGTCAGCTGTGCCACAGGGAAGGTATTGTGGAAAACACCTAATCAAGATTCCCTGAGGATGTCGCATGGATCAATTATCCCCATGGTGTTCAATGGAAAGCGCATGTATGTTTATAATGCCGTTGGCGGTGTTGCAGGAGTATCGGCCGGAGGCGACGATACCGGGAAGCTCCTGTGGGTAAATACTGAATGGAGCCCCGCAACTACTGCAGCCTCTCCCCTCTTTCTCGGCAATAATGAAATTGCGGTTTTTGGAAGCTATGGCGCGGGTGGAGCAAGGATCAAAATTTATTCGACGGTTCGCTTTCTGCACTTATTGCGGAACAGCACAAAGCAACAAACGGCATCGCAAGCGACCAGCAGACACCAGTTATTATAGGTGACTATATATGGTGCGTTATGCCTGAAAATTCAGGAGCGCTGAAGAAGCAACTTGTATGCTACAAAAGGTCTGATCTGCTTACTCCCGTCTGGTCAAGCGGGAAGGAAAACAGGTTCGGCCGAGGACTGGGACCATATATTGTGAGCGGAGACAAAATGTACCTGCTCGATGACGATGGAATCTTTATCTGTTCAGGATAAAGGATAAGAACATTACCCTGCTTGACAGCCATAAGATCATTAATGGCATAGAAGCCTGGGGACCCATGGCAATTGCAGGTCACTATCTCATTATGACGGGATGCGAGAAACCTCCTTTGTCTCAATATTTGAAAAATCAATAATATATGAACAGGAAAATTGCGTCCGTTTTTTTCAGTGGCTGATCATAGTGGTTTTCATAGCTTATATTATTTTGATACTACAATGAACATGCGGCTGCAGGCGAAGTGACTGAAAAAGCCTCAGTCTAGACACTATTCCGGATAAATGGAGCTATCGGGTAAAAGTTTCAGTAAGTGAAGGTCAGCTTCAGGCAGTTTCAGTTTCGGCTCATCAGGGAGGATTTATGCAGGGGGCGAGTCATTCGTATCCTGCTATTCCGCAGATCTGGACAGGGTATGGAGCCTTAAAACAGCCTCTCCTGTTACGGCGCTCTCGTGTCTGGGGATACAGCATCTTTGCCTCAACCGCCCATCTGATACTTGTTATCGGAAAGGATGGCAAAATGAAGGATGAATGGGGACCCTTCGAGGACAAAAGCTATATTACATCCGTGGCTGCGAACAGGACCCATTGTAGTGTATGCCGATGCCGGGAACAAGATGGTTGTCACTCTCGACAAGCAGGGACGGGTAATAAGAATCATCAGGCCAGAATGACGGACAGTTCGTTGTTCCCAGTCCCTATTTTGACGTAGCCCTCGATGACGGAAATAATATTTATGTTGCAAATACCGGCAACAGAAGGATTGAGACACGGTCACTGCCGGTGGGACAGATAATAAGCACTTTCGGGGAACCAGGAATGGCTCCGGGCGCATTCTGCGGATGTTGCAATCCCGGCACACTTCACTGCAATACCCGGTGGCTTCGTTACTGCTGAGAAGGGACTCAACAGGATAAAGATCCTGGATAAGAAGGGTAACTTTATTGAATTTGTTTCCTCTAAAAACAAATTTGTTTCTTCAATTCCCCTCGATCTGGCTTCATCCGATGGAAAACTATATATGCCGCCAATCCGGCTGATTCAAAAATTTATATTTTCAGCCGCAAATGATCCAGGTTGATTTTCCGGCAGGAAACAATAATTAATATATGTGATAAGGGGAAAATTGAATTTGATAATTCTTCAACAGGATATGACTAGAAATGATTTTATTAAAAGAGTAGTTCAGGCAGGACTTTTTGCAGCTCTTACATTCCTGGTTTTTGCCTTGAAAAACAGGATAGTATCAGGAGAAAATTGTTCTTCATGCCCCGACACCGGCAACTGCCCCGGCAGAAATGCATGCAGCAGATACTGATTTCATGTGACGATGGAAGAGAAAAAAAATAAATATCAGTCGAGGCGCGACTTTGTAAGAAAAGCCGGGAAAATGGCAATAATAGCACCCCTGGTTATTCTTCCTGCAATACTGCTTAAAAAGAGCTCGCTTTCCGGATATGTCTGGCAGATCGATCCGTTCAAATGCACGCAGTGCGGACAGTGCAAGACCAACTGTGTTCTGACTCCCTCAGCATCAAAATGCGTTCATGCCTTTAAGATGTGCGGCTACTGTGACCTTTGCGGCGGGTACCTCGACAGGGGGTTAAGACTATAGGTACAGGGGCGGAAAACCAGCTTTGCCCGACTGGGGCCATTACCAGAAAATTTGTTGAAGAACCCTATTTTGAGTATACCATCAATGAAGATCTGTGCGATGGTTGTGCCAAATGTGTGAAAGGATGCGGGGATTTCGGAAACGGTTCCCTCTACATGCAGATCAGACATAACCTGTGCGTCAATTGCAATGACTGCTCTATTGCCCGTACATGTCCTTCAAATGCGGTGGTGAGGGTACCTGCCCTGACTCCCTACCTTCAGAAAGATAAGGGAAAGGAACGAAAAACAGTAAAAGAGAATCCGGCCTGATAATGAGTATGATTCAAAAATCGAAAATAAAGAGGGCTCTGCCCTGGATAGTAATCATCGCAATGGTCTGCTGGCATGCCGTTTTGTTTGCCCAGGACCGTTTCCCGAGACCGGAATTTGAAACGGGCTACAGCTATCCTGACAATCAGATGCCTCTACAGAGAAGTGAAGCCTGGCAATATATCGATGTCGCCGTGTTGATTATTGCCCTGTCGGTTACGGCCTGGCTTGCCCTGAAGAAGAGATCCAGGCGCGGAATTGTATGGATGTCTGTATTTTCTCTTGCATATTTTGGATTTTTCAGGCAGGGTTGTATCTGTTCCGTAGGTTCGGTTCAGAATGTTGCACTGGCCCTTTTCAACAACAGCTATACGATTCCGGTTACTGCCCTTTTGTTTTTTATTATACCCCTGGTCTTTCACTGGCTTACGGAAGGGTTTTCTGCGCCGGTGTATGCCCGCTGGGAGCTATACAGGAGCTTACCGGCATCAGGCCCCTGAAGCTCAGCAAGACGACTGAAGTAATCCTGGCATCAGTTCCATTTATATATCTGTCGCTTTCGGTATTGTTCGCTGCCACCAGGAAGCCAGTTCCTGATATGCAGGTATGATCCTTTCATAGGCATTTTCAGGATGGACGCTCCATATACAATGATTATTTTCGGAGTGCTCCTTCTTGCTTTCAGGTATTTTTCTGAACAGGCCTTACTGCAGGTTCTCTGCCCTTATGGCGTTCTGCTCAATATTTTTTCAAGATTTGCCGGAAAGCACCTTACAATAACCCCTGCAGAATGTACAAACTGCAGGCTTTGTGAAGATGTCTGCCCATATGATGCAATCATTCCTTCCGACCCGGAGCCACAGCGCGACCTGCCCGACAAGCTCAAGAAAACGGTTCATTCTCTATTTCTATTCATTCCGCTGTTTGCTGCTGCAGGAGCATTATTCTGTATAATCTTGCTCCTGCCCTGTCAGGGGTAAACAGCAATGTAAGTCTGGCAAGTGAGATCAGGATTGAAAAAAAGACGGGCATTGAATCCGTTTCAAAGGCAGTTGTGGCATTCAAGGAATCAGGAAAGACTGAAGAACAACTTTTTACCGAGGAGGCTCAGATAATCGGAATTTCAGAAAAGGAGCGCCCTGGGCCGGAATTTTCCTGGGGCCGCTTTCGGAATAGGAATGGTAGTCCTTCAGCCTTAAAAGGAGAAGAACCGAATACAAGCCACATCAGGGCAAATGCTATAGTTGCGGAAGATGCTTTAAATATTGTCCTATAAAAGTACCTCTCAGAAATGAAATTTAACCTTTACAGATAAGGATATAAGCGTCCTTAAGGTTGTAAGCCAGATCTCAGGGGGCTTTTCACTTATTGTAGCGCTTACCATGATTTTCAGCCTGATACAGCTTAATACTATAAACCGCTCGATAGTCCTGCTCTTCTTTCCGTCAAGGAACAATATGACAAGGACCCCTCCAATTCGGCTCTTTGCGGCACAGGTAAGAGCTATGGATCTGATGGCCACGGAAAGCCTATTTTTCATCGAGATGGCAGGTTGAAACCGGCTCCTATCTTCTACTTGCCGGAGCCATAATTTTTATTTCTGTCAGAGGCTGATCTCTGAAAATGAAAAAATCAAACCTGTTGTGCCTGGCACAAAAGCTAAATTTCAGCACGATACAGAAAAAATAAGGAAGATATCTTCTTGTATGCCGCATCTGTTATCTCATGGCAGCCATAGCGCATCATTCATTTTACGGTCTGAACTTCCAGATCTGTCAGGCAAATCATCTGCTGCAGGCGATTCCGGGAAGCGAGGGCAGCGGCAAGGCGCCAAAGCCTGACAAGACAAATTTTCCTTTTTTCCGTGGGCAGGATAGCCGCGGTATAGCCGGTGGATCAGGTTATCCTACTGAATGGGATGGCAATACCGGCAAAAATATCGGGTGGAAGCTCGAGCTGCCATGCACAGGGAAAAGTTCTCCTATGATCTGGGATGATAAGATCTTTGTAACGGGAGCAGAAGGCAACCAGTGCAATATCTACTGCATTGATAAGAAATCAGGCACCATTCTATGGAAGGCTCCGCCTCCAATATTCCGGGAGAGCCTTCTGAATCTCCGAAGATGGACAGGGAAGGGGGGCTCGCCGTTTCGACCGCAGCCACTAACGGGAAGGTTGTATGTGCAATTTTTGCAAATGGCAATCTTGTCTGCTTCGATCTGGACGGGAAGCAGAAATGGGCAAAAAACATAGGTACTCCTGAAAACAACTACGGATATTCCTCCTCACTTCTTATTAGGGCAATCTGCTGCTTGTCCAGTTTGACAGCAATACGAAGATCTCTCTTATCGGCATTGATATGAATACCGGAGATCAGAAATGGGAAACCTTCAGGCAGGGACGGACGGTCTGGTCCTCCCCTGTTCTGGCTTATTTCGGCGGAACCGCACAGGTAGTGCTTAATGGAAATCCGGCTGTAGAGTTCCTTGATGCCGTAACAGGGAAGCAGCTCTGGGCAGTGGAATGCATGAGCGGCGATGTTGCCCCTTCCGTTGCTGTGAACAGCACAATGGCTTTTGCAGTTACCGATTATGCCAAGCTGACCGCAATAAACCAGGACCGGCGCATCGGTTGCCTGGGAAGACAACACATTTACCCCTGATGTTTCCAGTCCTGTAGCCACTGATGATTACCTTTTTCTTTCAACAGGAAACGGCGATGTGGCATGCTATAATCCTTCAAAGGGAGACACTCTATGGACCCATTACTTTGCGGATCAGTTTTATGCATCACCTATTGTGGCGGATGAAAAAGTATATCTGCTCGACAGAAGCGGTGTTATGCATATTGTTGAAGCAGGTTCGGCAATTTAAGGCTGAGTATCGGAAGCCACGCTCGGCGAAACTGCCGACTGCACTCCGGCATTTTCAGATAAAAAAATCTATATCACGGGGAAGCAAAAACCTTTATTGCATTGCTAAAAATTGAAGAAGACCGAAATAAATAACGAAACCCGGCTGGAATGTGAATGCCAGTCAGATATCTGCGGAAGATATTGCGAAGTGTGGTTGATGATGTCAGTCTCACATTACCGGCAGGTAAGCCCGACAAACTTATCATGATACTTCAGGAGGTGCAGAAAAGGCTTAATTTTCTTCCCTCGGAGGCTCTTAAGCATATCTGCAGGGTTACCGATATTACTGCAGGGCAGATTTCAGGAGTATCCACTTTTTATTCCCAGTTCAGGCATATCCCTTCAGGGAAGCATACAATAAAATATGCACAGGCACCGCCTGCCATGTGAAGGGTGCGGGACTTATCTCCGACTCTTTCAAAAGGGTTCTTGGCTATCGACGAAAGCGAGGAATGCCTCGGCTGACAATCTTTTTTCAATTGAGGAGGTAGCCTGCCTGGGCTGCTGCACACTGGCCCCGGTGGTCCAGATCGACGGAAAAACCTATGGACATGTGAAGCCCACCCAAAACGCAGAGATTATTCAGGATTTTCTTACACATGCAGTAAATAAGGAAGAGATCAGCGAACAAACTGACGGCACCGCCCCGGAGGCTGAAGTAAGGATCGGACTGGGATCATGCTGTGTTGCCGGCGGAAGCCGGGAGATACTCTCCTCCATCATGGAGGCCAAGGAGAAGTTCGATCTTAACATAAGGATGAAGCCTGTCGGCTGTGTGGGGGTATGCAACCAGACTCCACTTATGGAGATAGTGACAGGAGACAATAGCTTCCGGTATACCAATGTGAAGCGCAGCGAAGTGGAGGATATCCTGCTTAAGCATATAAAGCCCCGTTCACTGAACAAGAGGATAAAGCACAATATTTATCGATCTTGTCGATACTTTCCTCTCAGATGACAAGCTATCGGGCCAGCTAAATATTCCTGATGAGTACAGGGAAAAGCACCTGAATAATTTCCTGGATCACCAGATACATATTGCTACTACTGACAGCGGTGTGCTGACGCCCGATTCGTTTGGGGAATATTGCATGCTCGGTGGATTTTCGGCTCTGAGAAAATGTCTGAATGAATTATAATGGTAATAGTATAATAGAAATCATAACCGCAGTGGTCTCAGGGGAAGAGGAGGTGCCGGATTTCCGACCGGCAGGAAATGGAGGATCTCACTTGGTGCCGAAGGCAACAGCAAGTATGTTGTCTGCAATGGCGATGAAGGCGATCCTGGTGCATTCATGGACAGGATGCTGCTCGAGTCATTTCCCTTCAGGGTTATTGAAGGGTTGATGATTGCCGCCTATGCCACAGGTGCAGGCGAGGGCATTTTTTATATAAGGGCCGAATATCCCGCTTGCAGTTACACGTATCCGCAGCGCCCTCGCACAATGCTATGCCAATGGCATCCTCGGGGATAATGTATTCGGAACAGGATTTTTCGTTTAATATAAGGATCTTTGAGGGAGCGGGTGCTTTTGTCTGCGGTGAGGAGACTGCTCTTATTTCATCTCTCGAAGGGAAGCGGGGCACGCCCAGGATGCGGCCGCCCTATCCTGCAATATAAAGGTTTCAGGGTATGCCAACCCTTGTCAATAATGTGGAGACGCTGTCGCTGGTTCCATGGATATATCAACAACGGGGCAGAAGCTTTTAATTCTATCGGCACAGGCTTAAGCAAGGGAACGAAAGTGTTTGCACTGGCCGGGAAAATTTCAAAGGGAGGATTGATTGAGGTTCCGATGGGGATGACGATCAGGAAGATTGTTGAACAGATAGGCGACGGCATAGCCGGAGGAAGATAAATTCAAGGCCGTGCAGATCGGAGGTCCTTCAGGAGGGTGCATTCCCGCTTCAATGGCAGATACTGAAATTGATTATGAGGAACTTACAAGGATGGGCGCAATGATGGGTTCGGGAGGAATGGTTGTGCTCGATGATACGGACTGCATGGTTGACATGGCAAATACTTTCTTACTTTCACACATAAGCAGTCGTGCGGAAAATGTACCTTCTGCAGGGTTGGCACAAAGCATATGCTTAATATTGTAACGCGGCTAAGCGAGGGAAAGGCAACACTTAGACGATATCAATGAACTTGAGAAACTCTGTCAGTCTGTCAAGGATGGCAGTCTGTGCGGACTCGGGAAAGACTGCACCCAATCCTGTTCTTACGGGTCTGAGATATTTCAGGGAAGAATATGAAATGCACACAAGGGGTATATGCCCGGCCAAAAAATGCCATGATCTTATCAGATATTCAGTAACTGATAGTTGTACAGGATGCACTAAATGTTCGCAGGAATGCCCCGTTAACGCTATCCCTTTCAATCCCTATGAAAAGCATGAAATAGACCAGTCAGTCTGCACAAAATGTGATAATTGCAGAATTGTTTGTCCTGAAAATGCAATAGAAATTATTAGACGTCAAATGGCCAGAATTAAGATCAATAATAAGGACTATGAGCTCCGTGACGGGATTGACTGTTCTGGAGGCAGCCAGGGAAGCGGGATTCAGTATTCCCATCACTCTGTCAATAATAGACGGACTTCCTCATTATACTTCATGCATGGTTTGCATGGTGAGAGATAACAGGAACGGCAGCTTTTTTGCCTCCTGTTCGCTTCCTGTTCAGGATGGCCTTGATATTGATGTTTCTTCTGAGGAGGTTATAGCCCTCCGACGCAAGGCACTTGAGCTTCTTCTTTCTGAACACAGGGCGGAATGTGAGGCTCCCTGCAGTGTTGTATGCCCTGCCGGATATAATATCCCTCTTTTTAACAGGTATCTTGCCAGCCAATGATCTGGAAGCAGCGGCAAATCTCACTCTTTCTGAAATTAGATACCTGGTAATATAGCATGTGAAAAATGTGCAGGCTATTGTGAAAATGCATGCCGGAGAAAAAAAATTGACATACCCGGTCTCAATCAGGAATATGAAGCTGTTCATGTTATAATCATGATTTGTTACAGACGAATCCAGGTCAATATATTTCAACAGACTGCCAGGCTGAAGGGAAACAGGCAGGAAAAAACCTGAAATCAAGCAGGAGATTCAATTCACTGATCGGCAAACTGGAGCCGCAGGAACAGTCAGAATGGCTGAAGGAGTGTATTCCGGTAATATTACCGCTACAGGGAAATTACAGTGGATCAAATGATGCCTTCGGTGAGGCTGAGAGCTGCATGCACTGCGACTGCCGGGCTGCAGACGACTGCCGCCTAAGGGAGCTTGCGGATGAATTTTCAATAAAAGATCCGAGGGGTAAACTTGTTAACGCCCCGATTGTTAAAAAGATAAATCATAGATAGCGGACTGGTATTTGAAAATGCCAAATGCATTAAATGCGGCCTTTGTGTCAGATTATGTGAGGAATCGGGAGAAGAGCCTGCACTCTGCTTTATTAACAGAGGGTTTGTGAGTATTATTTCTGAACCGCTTACCGGAAGAATTTGATGATATACTTAAAACAAAAAGCAAAGAAGTTATTGAGATCTGTCCTACAGGGGCACTGAGCCGCTTAAAGTAAAATATATATGATGAAATAGCGGAGTGATATTTTATTTTATCTTTTTATCGCCTGTCCAGTCTTGCCTGCGCAGCCTGGATTGAGCGAATGGCCATTGTTCAGGGGCAAAGCTGATCTTACAGGGGCATGCGAAACAGAACTTCCCTCCTCTCCTTCCCTGGCATGGAGCGTCTCAACGGGCGCAAGAACCAAATCGTCCCCTGTATTATCGGATGGAAAGATCTATTTCGGAAATGAAAAGGGACAATGTTTTTGCTAGTCGGCCGGATGGAAATATTTTATGGACAGTTGAGGCAGGAAGTGCTGTCGATGCTGCACCCTGGTCATTACGGTCAAAAGGTGATTTTCGGCATCAAGTGACGGAGTTCTGCGTGCTATTGACAAAATTTCAGGCAAATTGTTATGGTCCTATGCCACGGGTAACCAGATTGCAGGTTCGGCCAATGTATGGACATCAGGTAATAAATCGGGGGTCATCGTTGGCAGCTATGATTATTTTCTTCATTGTGTCGATCCCGAGACCGGAAGCTGCTGCTGGAAAGTTGAGACAGAAAACTATATTAACGGAACCCCTTCGATATTAAACTGGGAGGATAGTCTTCGGAGGATGCGACGGCATGATAAGGGTTGTGGATCCTCTCACCGGACGGCAAACAGATACTATAGATATAGGAGTTTATATAGCCTCCTCTCCTGCTTTCTCAGCCGGAAGGGCCTATTTTGGGGATTATGACGGAACAAAATATTGTGCAGACCTGACTAAACCGGAAAATCATCTGGAAGGATCTTTCCAAAGGTGAATCCGGGTGCAATTTTGGGTATACCTGCCATATGTCCATCTGCTGTTGTTTTGGGCAGCGAAGACAAATATATCTACTGCCTCGATCCGAATGACGGCAAATTAAAATGGAAGTACAGGACAAACGGGCGCATAGTAAGCTCGGCTGTGATATCTGATTCAAAGGTCCTTGTTACAGGTATGGACGGATATGTTTATATCCTTGGACTGGCAGATGGGAAAAAGCTGTGGAGCTTCAATGCCGGGTCTCCTCTAAGCAGCTCACCTGCTGTGGTGAAAGGAAGGTTCTATATCCTTACCGAAGACGGAAGGTTGCTGGCATTTGAAGATAAGAAGAACTGACACTGAAGTCAGGAATAATGATTAAGTAATATCCTTGCCAATCAATATGAAAATTGTATATCTTATAACTGGATCCGGAGGATCGTTTTATTGCGGAAACTGCTACCGTGATATGATATATCTCAGAGCAATAAGGAATGTTCCGGGGATTGCTGCTTCTGCAATACCTCTGTATCTTCCTCCTGATGAGACCAATTGAGAATCGGGTCTGGACAGGAATGTTTTTTTCGGAGCAATATCAATGTACCTGAGGGAAAAGATACCGCTTCCTCAGGAACATGCCATCATTTTTTGATAAAATCCTGGACTCGGCACCTATGCTTAAGATGGCTGCGCGCAGGTCAGGAACGACAAATACGGAGGGGCTGGAGGATATGACCCTGGGCATGATAAAGGGTGACAGGGCTTTTCCGGAGAAAGAGCTGAGCAGGCTTGTAAGGTATCTGACGGAGAATGGCAAACCTGATATTATACATCTTTCCAATGCCCTTATAATTGGTCTTGCCCGGCAGCTGAAAGAGACATATGGATGTAAAAATTGTTTGTTCACTGCTTGAATGAGGATGACTGGATTGAGGAGATGGCTGAGCCATACCGGTCAGATGCCTGGAGACTTATAGCTGAGGAGGCGCAGAATGTAGATGCATTCATTACTCCCAGTAACTACTACAAGGATCTGTTTATTTAAAAAACAGGCTATCCGGGGAATAATATGCATGTTATTCCACTGGCCCTCGACACCAGGGATCTGAATATTCTTCCGAAAAAGAATAACTATCCGGCTGTAGGATATTTCAGCAGGATCAATCCCAGAATGGCTTTGACAAGCTTGTGGATGCCTTTATTAGCCTTAAAGCGGATAACAGGATGCCAGGTCTCACTCTTCATGTTTCAGGCGGATTTACAGGGAGTGACAAGCCATTTATAACCGAGCAGATACAGAAAGATAAAGTCATCGGGATTGAAAGGCCATGTACGAATTTATCCTGAATTTCATGGGAACAGCAAGGAGGAGTTCTTCAGCAGCATCGATATTATGAGTGTGCCTGTAAGGAAGCATGACGGATACGGACTTTACATACTGGAAGCAAATGCCTCCGGGGTACCTGTGGTTCAGCCGGGAACAGGCGCCTTTCCTGAAATAATTAGAAATGACCAGGGGCGGAATAACCTACTCTCCTGATACTGTGGAAGATCTCGCCGACTCGCTTGTAAGGCTTATTTGAAGATAATGCCCTTCGGACCAGTCTTGGTGAAACGGGAAAGGAGAACATACTAAAGGAATTGTCGCTTCCGGGAATGTCTGAAAAGCTTTCAATCGTATATAATGAAACCATGAGAAAATAATTATATTTCAATACAATGCTTTCCTTAAAAACTATATCAAAATCTTTTGCGCAGAGGGGACTGGTTCTTGACAACCTTTCCCTTGAGATAGCCGGGGGAGATACTATTGCCATAATGGGTCCCTCCGGGTCCGGTAAGACAACACTTATGAATATCATCGGTCTCCTTGATAAGCCTGACAGCGGAAAATTGTTTTCATGGATAAGGATCTAAGTAATTTTACTGAGGATCAATCCGCCGACTACAGGAACAGGAATATCGGATTTGTGTTCCAGGAGCATCTTCTTCTGCCCCATCTTACAGTAAGGGAGAATATCCTTCTTCCTCTTCTGGCAATGAAGCAAAGTACGGAGGATGCAAGAATCAAAGGAGAACTGCGCGCCAATGCTCATGAAGAAAACAGGTATCCCCGCTCTTCTCCGACAAATATCCCTGAAACAATTTCCGGAGGTGAAGCCCAGCGAGCTGCACTGGTAAGGGCCCTGTGAATAATCCCTCCGTCCTGCTGGCTGATGAACCAACAGGATCTCTTGATGGCAGGAATTCTGAAATAATGGGAGAGCTTCTGCTTGAGATGAACAGGGAGTTTGGAATTACATTGATCCTTGCCACCCATTCGGAAAAGCTGGCAGGAAAAATGGACCGCACCTTGTCCTGCAAATGGGAAATTCAGCTGAAGATTCTAATCATGAAATAATCAATATGTTACCGGGAATGTCAAAAATAGCAAGCAAATTCAGTCAGGTTTTATAAAAAACCTGTTCTCTACCAGATCCTTATAATTGCCCTTTTCTCAGCCGTAATTTCAGGTTCTCTGCTAACAGGATGGTCAGTGAGGGCAAGTCCTGAAAAAATGGCTTCCGAACACCTTGGAAATACGGGAATACTCATCAGTTCAGGAACCAGGTTCTTTGATCCTTCTCTTGCAGACAGACTAAGGGACACTGCCTCGGTATGAATTGCTACAGGCTTGCTTGCACTGAATCGGATTTTGCCAGAATATAAGTAACCAGAAAGAGGTTACAAATGCTCATATTTATGCAGTGGCAAAGGATTTTTTCAGTTTTCAGGGAAATGATACACTGAAGATAAAGCCCGGGGAGGTTGCTGTAAATGGGAAAATTGCATCTGCACTTCAACTTGAGAAAGGAGACGATCTTATTATCCGCTTCAATGAACTGAAGTGATATTCCCGGCCGATGCCCCCTTTGCTCCATCGATGAGGAAGGTACCTCGGTGGTAATGAAGGCCGGAACTATCCTGGACACCAGCAATCCCGGGAATTTTTCACTTGCCATTAACCAGGAGGTGCCTGATAATATTTTCATCAATCTCTCCGATATTTCAGACAGCACGACCAGCCGGTGAAAATCAACAGGATGCTGTGTCACGGAAAGCTTTAACCGCACCTGAAAGCCAGGGTCCCTTTATGAACATCCTGAGACCTTCTGATATCGGACTCAGCCTGGTTCCTCTTCTGCAAAACGGGCGGATATGAACTCAGGTCCGACAGGATTTTTCTTGAAAAGTCAGCTTATAGGTGATATTGAGAAAGATCATTCCTTCGGCAGCTCCTGTTATTACTTATCTTGGAAACAGTATTTCATCAGAAGCCGGATCTGCTCCCTATTCCTTTGTTGCCGCCTTGCCGGCGATCCTTATATCCTGATATTGCGTATAGGCAACGGCATTATTGTAAACCAATGGCTTGCAGAGGACCTTTCCGCAAGGCCGGGGATACAATACGGATTTCCTGGTATGCCCCCGATTCACTTAACAAGCTGTCGAAAAATCAGGCAGTTCCATGTCAGACGCATAGTGGGAATGGAGGGAATATGGGCAGATTCATCTGTTAATGCCTGACTTTCCGGGAATCTCCGGCAGGGAATCATGTTCTGACTGGGATGCTGGGGTACCAGTAAAACTCAACGAAATACGTAAAAAAGACGAGGACTACTGGAATAAATTACAGAGGTACCCCGAAAGCCTTTATTAGATTATGAAAAAGGCGACCGCAACTCTGGGGAAATAATTTCGGACCTGCAACGGCAATCCGCTTTCCGGCTCTGTTTCAGCTGCCAGCATCATTACCGGCAAGCTCTCGGGACATCTTGATCCTGGAAGAAACGGTTTCACTATTGATGATCTTTATAATGAATCCATTAGGGCCGCCAGTGAAAGCGTCGATTTCAGCTCCCTTTTCCTGAGCCTTGGATTCTTCCTTATCCTGGCCTCTGTTGTTTTGTTCTCGTTTGCCGTGACATCCTATCTCGAATCAAAACATACGCAGATAAGGACATTTTTTGCACTTGGATTCAGAAGCCAGGCGGATTAGCCGGCTGTTCATATGCGGAATCCGTACTGATCTCCTTCTGCCGGATGTTTCACCGGTTCCTTTGGAGGAATCTGCGTGAGCATTCTGATAATCAAATTGCTTAATACTGTCTGGCAGGGTGCTGTCCAGACAACTACCCTCTCCTCCTTTTTCAGCCTTTCATCAATTCTTACTGGGCTTCCTGGCAACATTTGCAATTTCACTCATTTTCTTCATCATAAAAATCAGGCTTCACCTGAGGAATCTCACGAGGCAGAGAAGAAATTATCCATTCAGCTCCTTCCAGGGCAATTAACCTGTTTCCTTCTTATTACCCTGGTTGCACGCCTCTGCTCCTGTTTATTTTCTCCCTTATTAATACAGATCAGGAAAGCTCACTGAGCTTTGTTTCCGGAGCGCTGCTTCTTGCTGCCATGCTCTTCGGCTGGCGCCACTTCCTTATTCTTCCTTCGGAGGGTGAACCGGGCAAAGGTATACTAGGGGAAGCCTTATCCAGGTTATACTACTCCTATTATCCCTCCCATGCTGTCACGCCTGTCCTGTTCATTGCGGCAGGCCTTTTCGCCGTTTTCATTACCGGGGCAAACAGGATGAACTTTGAGGGGAGCCATCTGAGTCGATCAGGAGGGACAGGAGGTTTCCTGCTCTGGTGCGACAATTCGATACCGGTCAGGGCCGATCTGACAACCTTGAAGGGGAGGTCGGATGCGGGTCTCGATGAGGAGGGTCTGTCGGACCTGCAATTCGTTCAGATGAAGAAATTTGCAGGCAATGATGCCAGTTGCCTTAACCTTAATCATGTTACAATGCCTCCTCTGCTGGGCGTTGATCCTGAAGCATTCATATCCCGGGGCTCATTTTCTTTTGCAAAGACGATTGACAAGCCAGGGACAGGGAATGCATGGCAATTACTTGAGCTTCATCCGAATGGCAATACAATATACGGAATTGCCGATCAGACAGTGATCGAGTGGGGCTTAAAGATTAAACCAGGCGATACACTGAGCATGAGAGCAGAAAATGGCCAGCAACTGAATATTATAATTGCCGGGGGTCTCAAATCGTCAGTTTTCCAGGGTTATGTGCTGATTGGAATGGACAACTTCAGAAAATATTTTCCCTCTGTTGCAGGCAGTTCAGTTATGCTTGTCGGAGGCAACAGCAATCGTACCGATCTCTATGCCGGGAGGCTGAATGACAGGCTGGGCAATTATGGGATCAAAATTGAAAGGACTGATGACCGGCTTGCATCATTTTATCAGGTAACCAATACATATCTGTCTGTATTCGGAGTATTTGGGGTGCTGGGAATGATCACCGGAATAGCCGGACTGGGTTTTGTTCTTCTGCGCAATTACAACTATCGCAGAAGGGAATTTGCTCTGATGTTGGCATCGGGCTTTAAAATGGGAAGTATAAGAAAGACCATTTTCTCCGAACAGCTGGCGATCCTCATTGCCGGAATCGTCGCAGGTGTTCTCCCCGCTGCAATTGCAACTCTTCCTTCTCTGAAAAACAATGCCGGTGTGCCCTGGCTTTATCTGGGTACAATGATTGCGGTGATATTTCTCACGGGACTTGCAGCCCTGATTATCTCCCTCAGGTCAGTTACGGGCAGTTCTCTGACAGCCAGCCTCAAAAAAGAGTGAAGCTTCAGTGCTATTTCTGATTTTCAGCTGCCAAAACCCTGAATTTTGAAGGCGGGGAATGAACGGCTCCGGCAGCTAGAACCTGAAGGTGTATCCAAGGGTAACCAGGTGAGCTATTTTCAGGTGAGGAGTATTGTCCCGCTGGTAGGTGTACTCTGCCTCCAGGAGATGCTTTTTGGATATTTTATAGTCAAAGCCCGCACTGCTTCGGCTTTTTGCGATAAACTGGCCGGAACTTCTGAAGAGAGGGGTGAAAGTCTCGAAGCTCAGATAGGGATCGACCGGGAAATGGGGGATCCTGTACCTGCATTTAAGCTTTATCCTTCCGTCATATGATGTTTCACCTGTCTCGTGTTTGACATTAGTCCTTTCAGTTACCTGAAGCCTGAGCCGCGTTGAAAATTCAAGGTCGGAAACAGGCAGCGAACCCTTTATATCGGCAAAGAACTGCTGGCCGGGATGATAGAGATCATCCTTTTCAAGATATCTGCCAATTCTGTATGATCCGGCAAATCCAATATACCTATTGGGGTCATATGAACCTCCGAATTCGGCAAAGGCCTTGTCAATCGTCGAGGCATCCTCAAATGTACGCACATTGAGTGATCCGCTCAGTTCGAACTTTTTGCCGAGAGATTTTTCAACATTGGCTTCATACCAGATCCCGAAATCGCTGGTCTGGCAATAGACCGATCCCGCAAATGAGGAGAGCATTAAAATAAGAACAAATACTTTAATCTTCATCATCCTCCATTTTATGACCCACCCTTATAGAATTGCTCTCCATTCTGTCTGAAGTCTCGAAAAATATTGTGATGCGACAAATATCCCTAAGAAAATCCACCTCACCTATTTCGATTCTGCTGATTTTACCTATCCCTGTCCGCTCCTGCAGATCATCGATGAGCTCCTTGTGATGCTCGGGCCTGATCAGGTTGATCTTTTCATAGATAATCCTCTTCGACGATTCGTGCCTGAGAAGCCACTTTTTTTCAAGGCCCCAGGTTATGAGAATTATGTATCAGGTTTGTAAATACGATCTCGATGATGCTTGCAGTGTTTGCCAGCGCATTTATCACAGAGATGCCTATTATAAGGAACAGGTAGGTCATCTCCTTGATGGGAATGGCATGGGTCCTGTATCGTATAATGCCGAAAATTGCGAAGAGTCCAAGGGCAAATCCGATCTGGAGCATTACATTTTCAAGCAGGAAGCAAAGGAGGAATACTATGCTTGATATGAGTATATAGGTAAAGAGAAAATCTTTTCTCCGGACAGTCGAGAAATAAACCCACCTTACAAGTATCAGGATAACTATAAGGTTCAGGGTAAAGCGGCCAAGGAGCTCAAGCAGGCTTGTGATATCCAGGAATTCAATGCCCGAACGGGCTGTATTATCCGGAGGATATTAGGTCAGGTAAATTCATTTTTTAGTTTATTAAGAAAAAGTATCTTGGGTTTAACGGCATTTCTTTTAAGGGAGTCATTCAGCAATGCATTGCCCACACAGTATTTGCTGAATCCGGCAGGATAAATCTTCATTTCCCGTAGAAAATTCCTGAAATGGGTGGAGCTTGCATAAGCTTCCTTCTTCAATTCGGCTACTGCAAGATAGGGCAATGAAATATCCAACTGTTCTCCCGGTACCGAAAATCCTATATTGAAATCTATAGTGATCCTCTCCATGAGGTCATAGCCTGAGAGAGTGATACGGGTAAAGCGATTTACGAGCGCAGGATAGATTTTTTCAGGGCTTACCGGCAGGAACTCACGTATAAAGCCGGCTGCATCGGGGTCGAATTGTCCGTCCATGAGGCGGTTCTCGATCCGCCACTTGATTGTACGCCCCTTGTTTGTCCGTCTCTTTATCTCAAGGAATGATTCCCCTGTAGCCTCATATTGTCTGTACCTCACCTTATGCCTTGCGAGTTCGCCACGTGTATGCTGATAATAAAACAGGTATTCCGCCGTATCGAAATATGTAGTTGAATAGGGTAAAATCCGCCTGTCCATGATCTGAAGAACCTTGTAGTTGCCTGAAAGGCGGTGGATGAGTTCAGGCAGCTTGCATGAAGGAAAAAGGTATTTTATTTCAACGCGGCTCATCAGCCTGGCGGAGGAAATTTCATCAAGACTGACTGGCTGCAACCTCCCCAGTTCATACTCAATTGTCCTGTTCGGCATTATCTCAGACATTCCCGCTAAGATTTATGATCGGCATTGCGCATCAAAAAGCCAGGCATATCAGCTATTCTGATGAATTGTTTGAACCATTGAATGTCGGTACCTGCCATCTGAATGCCCCAGTCCCGTCAGGATTTCTTGAATACGACAATTCAAGCGTCTGACCCGGAAAAATAACCTTGTCGGCAAGGTCGCCGTCAGGAGTCGAAAGAAGCACCTCCTCCCCCTGAGAAGAAAGCTTGAAATTTGCATGAAGGCCTAACTGTGCACTATCGTTATCAGCCCAGATGATAAGGTAACCCTTTCCCGGAATTGATGTACCTGACGGGAATTGCCATTTCGAAAAATGGTCCTTGTTGTCTGACAGGAAATAGCCTGAAATATCTTTTGTGCTTTCCGAAAGATTGTACAATTCAATCCAGTCGTCATATTCTCCGTCCTGGTCGGTAACTGTTGTCGTGTTTACAGGCTGGAGCTCATTGATCACCACATCGCTTTTTATTGCTTCGTCAGGTTTTTTGCACCCGTATTGCATGACAGCGATTAGCAGGAACATAAACGGGGCACTATATTTTATCATTGCTCAGATACAAGGGTTGGTGAATCCGGAAATAAGTAAAGTATTCTTTAAAGAGTGTCACAAATATAATATTAGATTTCATAAAATCCTAATGGACTGAATTTCACTAGAGCATGTATAATTGAATACAGTTCATATGCATTATAATTTAGACTCATTATTGTACCCGTCCGGCATAAAAAGATAAGTCATTTTTCACTGGTTTCGATATTTCAGGATCAGCAAGCAGATATGTATGATAAATGGGATATTCCGGGAGCTGACAATATTCCAAAATTTAAGTACATTTGGTGCCGGATTTACTTGGAATCACGATCAGGATATGCGCCAACTGCTGTTTTGTCTTGTCTTTTCCCTCCTTACCGCTGAGTTGTATCCCGCAGCTTCTGCTGAATGAGTTTTCCTCATCCAATATTAGCGGGATACGGGATGAAGATGGCGACTATGATGACTGGATCGAAGTATTCAACCACTCGGCTGCAGCCGTCAGCCTGGATGGATATCATCTTTCCGACAATCCTGGTCATCTGAAGAAATGGACATTCCCGGCTGTAACAATCAATCCCTACTCCTGGCTTCTTATTTTTGCCTCTGGCAAGAACAGGACTGAAATTCCGGTTTCGTACAACACTATAATCGCTTCCAATTCAGAGTGGAAGTATCTCGTTCCCGACAGGGATATAGGTGATGCCTGGAAAGACAGGGGTTTTGATGCCTCGTCGTGGAATACGGGAAGAAGCGGCTTCGGCTACGGGGACAATGATGATTCCACTGTATTGAATGGGATTATCAAGTGTTTACATCCGGAAGGAATTTACATTAACCGGTATTCAGCGATATTGAGGAACTGGTTCTGAGCATCGACTATGATGACGGATTTGCAGCTTATATAAATGGCCATGAAATTGCCAGGAGCAACCTGGGAACGGTTTCCCCTGTCCCCTTAATCAGACCACGGGGGCACTGACACGCGAGGCAACAATGTATGCGGGGGGAAATCCGGAGAACTTCATTATTCACGATCCGCAATCCTTCCTTGTCGAGGGTGTAAATGTAATTGCAATCGAAGGACATAATTCGGATCCCGCCTCGTCCGATTTCAGCCTGATCCCCTTTCTTACAACAGGCCGTTCATCTGCGGGATCAGAAGATTCCGTACCTTCTGTCCTGCAACTTCATGGCAGAAGGCTTCATACCAGCTTCAAGATCAGCAATGAAGGCGAAACGCTGATCCTTTCAAAGCCCGATTCCACCGTTGTGGATTCAGTTTCTCCCGTAATCCTCCCTGCAGATATCTCATATGGAAGGAAGCCTGACGGAACCGGCACCTGGTACTATTTTGCATCCCCCACTCCAGGATCTGCCAATATCACAAAAGGCTTCACTTCACTTAACGCTGATACGGTGCTGTTCTCCCTGAAGGGAGGCTACTACCCCGGAGGCGCGGAGCTGCAACTTTCCTCCACAAGCCATTCGGATTCAATTTTTTATACTACCGACGGCTCTGAACCTACAGCCCTGTCAAACAGGTATAACGGTCCGATTACTGTTATCAGATATGACAATCAGGGCGAGATCCGTTAATTCCCTGCTGCTCCCCGGACCTGTAACAACAAACACCTACATAACAACAAGGCACAAGCTTCCTGTCGTGTGTCTAAGCACTGATCCTGCCAATCTGTGGGATTATTATACCGGGATCTATGTTCTGGGGCCAAATGCCTCACCTGATCAGCCGAATTTCGGGGCAAACTTCTGGGAAGACTGGGAAAGAAAGGCTCATCTGGAATTGTATGATACAGACGGGACAAGGCAGATTGACCAGGACATTGGCATTAAGATATTCGGTTCATGGAGCCGTGCCTTCCCGCAGAAATCGATGGCTTTGTTTGCCAGGAAGGAATACGGCAAGGGTTCCTTTGACTATAAGGTTTTCAGGGATAAGCCGATTGAGAAATTTGAATCCCTTGTATCTGAGGAATGCAGGAAACGACTGGGATCAGGCGGGAACAAGGGATGGCCTTACTTCAACACTCATAAGCGACATGGATATAGACAGTCAGGCATTTCAGCCGGCTGTTGTCTATTTAAACGGTGAATACTGGGGAATACTGAATATCAGGGAAAAAGTAAATTCAAATTACCTGGCTGAAAATCATTTTGTAAATCCGGATGATGTAAACCTCCTGGAGTTCGACGGAGGTATCGTCGAAGGTAACAACAGTTCCTATCTTGATATAACAAGCTATCTGAACAACAATACGCTGGAAAACAGATGACAAATACAGTCACGTAAGCAGCATGATGGATATCAATAATTATATTCAGTATCAGCTGACCGAGATCTATATCAATAACAAGGACTGGCCGGGAAATAATATTAAATACTGGAATACCAACACTCCGGGCAGCCTCTGGCGCTGGATCATCTATGATACCGATTTTGGCTTCTCGATCTGGGAACCTTCCGCATATACGTTCAACACACTCGCTTTTGCCCTTGAGGCAAACGGGCCAGGATGGCCGAATCCACCATGGTCCACACTGCTGTTCAGACGGATGATCTCAAACAAGGGATTCCGAAATCAGTTCGTTAACCAGTTTGCCGACAGGCTGAATACAAATTTCACCTCAGGGAGAGTCAATTTTGCCGTTGATTCCATCAAGGAGGTTTATCAGCCCGAGATCGGTGCCCATCAGGCACGATGGGGACTAAGCATGACAACTGGCAGTACAATTACAACTTATTAAGAATTTTGCCACCAACCGTGCCGACTTTGCCAGGGTTCACCTGCGGCACCAGTTCAATCTCGGCCAGCAGCTCAAGCATTAAGGTCGAAATTGATGATCCGGGAACAGGCAAAGTAAGGGTAAATTCAGTCATTCCTCAAAAATATCCCTTTTCATGGTGTCTATTTCAAGGATCTTCCGATCAGGCTCACGGCAATACCTGCCCCAGGGTACAAATTCGAAAAATGGGAATTTGGCTCCCTGGTTTCAAATTCAGTGTCCCTTGACTACAATATGGCCGAAAGCAAAACTTTCAGGGCTGTATTTACCCCGGCCAGGAGCACTGATGCCAGAATAGTAATCAATGAGATTAATTATAACTCTTCCCCTTCGAAGGACACAAAGGACTGGGTTCGAGCTCTATAATGCCGGCAACTCAACCGTCAATCTTAAAGACTGGATAGTAAGTGATGGCGGTCCGGAATCGGGTTTTGTAATTTCCATCCGACATTATCCTGGCACCGGGAATGTACCTTGTTATTTGCCGTGATATGGCCGCATTCAGGGAGTTCAACCCGAACGGTTACAAATATTACAGGAGATATGCAGTTTGGGCTCAGCAGTTCAGGAGATAATATAAACCTCTATGATCCTGAAGGCATTCTGGCTGACTTCGTAAGCTATTCTCCCGATGCTCCCTGGCCTGTTGATGCAAGCGGCACAGGGCTGACAATTGAGCTCACAGATCCCCTGATGGATAATAATGCCGGCGGGAACTGGAAATCCGGCCTTACGGGCGGTACGCCAGGAACAGTAAATTACCGTTATTCTGCCACTGATTCCGCTGAGAATAATATATCTGAACACTGCAGGCTCACATGCTACCCCAACCCGTTCACCGACTATACAACAATGATGGCAGAGGTAAGAAAGTCAGGAAAATACAGGATCGATGTTTTCGATATCCGGGGGCGGCTTGTAAACACACTGACAGATCAGGTTATCGAACCCGGCATATATTATATTGACTGGTCAGGCAGATCCGCCAACGAGGCGCCTTTCCCTGCAGGCGTCTATATTATCAAGCTTTCGGGCGAAAAGCAGCATTTCAATACCCGCGTCATTAAGCTGAAGGATAACTTAGTCTCCCGCAACCTGAATATCCCTTCGGTGCAGTTCAGCATTTACTTCTGTTGAAAATATTTTCAGAATTAGCCTGACCATTTGAACAAATTGGTCAAATAGAATGTTAAATTTGCAACTTTTTAAATAAATGGACAAGCCGGGTATGCAATCAGAGAAGGGGAATAAAGAGCAACTGATACTGGAAGCTGCCCAGAAGCGTTTTGGTATGTACGGAATCGAGAAAACTTCCATGAGGGAGATAGCTGACGATCTGAAATTGTCGAAGGCCTCCCTCTATTATTATTTTCCTGACAAGGAGAGCCTTTACCGGGCGGTTATTGAAAAGGAACAGGGAGAGTTCATAGAAAGGATCAGGGAGAGGATGACAGCGCACAGGTTCGGCAGACCGGCTTCTCATGGAATATGCCAACGCACGCCTGTCCTATTTTCAGCACACTGCTGAATCTGAGCCGTTTAAGACTTCAGTTTTACTCTGATCTCAAGCCGGTTCTGAAAGATACTATCCATAATTTCAGGGAGAAGGAAAAGGAGATAATTGTGCTGATAATAGAAAAGGGAATCGGTGATGGAATTTTCTTTCATAAAGATGCCGGTGAGGCAGCATTGCTCTATCTCGATATGCTCAGGGGATTGAGGATGACAATCCTGAATGACAAGATCTCACTGATACTGGAGCAACAGGAATATGACCGGTTTCTTGAAAGGACGAATGCAATTACCGAGATTTTTATCCGGGGATTGAAGTTTAATCCGAGAAATTGAAGCATTAATTTTAAAATAATTTTCACGGGATTTTTATGAAAGCAGAAACAAAGAACAACAAATTAAAGGTATATATACCTCTGGCAATTGTGATTATCGCAGTGCTTGCAGGTGCCTGGTACTGGTACAGGGATTATACAAGTTACATAACCACCGACGATGCGCATGTGGATGCCGATAATGTGAGTATCGGCTCAAAGATACTGGGACGCATTGCAGTCATTCACGGCGATGAAGGGGATTATGTAAGGCAGGGGACGCTCATTGCCGAGCTCGACAGCACCGATCTGATATCGCAGAGAAATCAGTCGGTGGCTCTGACTGCCCAGTCCAGGGCCAACCTGGCCCAATCGGAGGCAAAATATAATTCAGACCGGAAGAGCCTGAAAATACTTGAGATAAATCTCGACCGTGCCTCCGATGATCTTAAAAGGGCCAGGAGCCAGTCAGAGGGTGGTGTTATAACTGCGGAACAGTTCGATCATATAAAGAAGGCCTTCGAAACCGCCGGAGCTCAGCTCGATGCCGCGAAAGCTCAGCTGACTGTTTCGAAATCACTGATCGCAACCGCCAATGCGGCTGTTGAAACAGCCGACGCCCAGGTAAGGGTGCTAGATACACAGCTGCGCAATACAAAGCTTTATGCCCCGGCAGATGGTGTAATTGCAAAAAGATGGCTGATGCCCGGCGATGTTGTTCAGCCTGGTCAGTCTGTCTTACCCTGACAATAAGCAAAAACCTTTGGGTGGTTGCTTATCTTGAAGAGACCAAAATAGCAGAGTGAAGCCCGGGCAGAAGGTCAGGTTTACAATTGATGCTTTCGACGGAGTAAAATTCACCGGGAAGATCTTCATGATCGGATCTACAACGGCATCTGTTTTTTCACTTATTCCTGCCAGCAATGCATCAGGAAATTTTACGAAAGTTACGCAGAGGGTTCCGGTAAAGATCTCTATTGAGGGCACAGACAACAACAAGGATATCTCATCTTTCAACATCCTGTCGGGAATGTCGGCTGTGGTCAAGATTATCAGGTAATAAAATGGAAAAAAGAAGGACTCCCTCCCACCGGATAAGGAAGCTGGTGCGAAACAGCAATTCGTCCTTTCATCCGAGCCATCTTTCCTACAAGTGGTTCCTGCTTGCCAATATCATGCTGGGAACTTTTATGGCTGTCCTGGATGCAACTATTGTAAACGTGGGATTGCCGAAGATAATGGCTTCTTTCGGCGTTGGGCTAGATAAGATAGAGTGGGTAATCACGGCGTATATGCTTGCCATGGCCGTTATGCTTCCCACTTCGGGCTGGCTTGCTGACAGGTTCGGCTATAAAAAGATGTATTTCTTCGGGCTGTTTCTTTTCACTTTTGGGTCGATGCTGTGCGGAATGTCTTCCAATGAGAATATCCTTATTGTGGCCCGTGTGGTGCAGGGACTGGGCGCAGGGACGATTCAGCCGCTTGGCATGGCAATCATCACAAGGGAATTTCCACCGCATCAGCGGGGCATTGCACTTGGATTCTGGGCCATCTCAGCAGCTGCCTCAGTATCATTTGGTCCGCTTATCGGAGGATTTCTGATTGACAATTTCAACTGGCAGCTGATTTTCGATGTAAATATCCCTATCGGAATCATCGCGATGATTTTTACGATAATCATTCAGAGCGAGTACAAGAGCAAAATCATGAGGAAGTTTGATCTTGCCGGATTTATTTCGGTAACGATCTTCCTGCCTCTCACACTGTATGCTCTCTCCGAAGGAAATGCAGCAACAAATTCCGCCGGATGGCATGCACCCGTATATTCTGCTCTGCGCAGGAATTGCACTGATAGCACTGGCTGTCTTTTCACTGTCGAACTTACGTAAAGGAGCCGCTGCTTGACCTAAGGCTGCTTCTGAACCATAATTTCGGCATCTCAAATATTATTCTGATTGTTTTCAGCATAGGAATGTTCGGAAGCACATTCCTCCTTCCGTCTATCTTCAGAATTCACTTGGATATACTGCTTTGCAGGCAGGTTCTGTCTTCCTGCCTGTAGGGATAATCCAGGGAATTATATCACCTGATTTCCGGGAGGATCTCGGACAAGATAAGTCCCAAGCTGCCTATTTTCATTGGAGTGATGCTTCTGGCTCTGAGCTTTTATCTCAACTCAAAGCTCTCCTATCTTACAGAGCTGCACTATATTATGATCTCACTATATATCCGCGGGATTGCCATGGGATTGATGTTCACGGCTCTAAGCACTGTTTCCCTCCTTGAGATACCGAGGGATAAAATGGCCCAGGCATCAGCAATCACAAACTCCATAAGACAGCTTGGAGGAAGTCTCGGGGTCGCACTCCTTGCCACCCTGCTTACAACAAGGGCCAATTTTCACAGCAGATTTTCGGAGGCGCCATAAAGCCAGGATCCGAAATTTATCAGAAATCCATGACCGGCATGAAGTATCATCTTGAGTACCAGGCCGGAAGCTCACCTGCTATGGCGGCAAAGCAAGGGCAGGCCTTAATGATGTCGAGCATTGGCAGACAGGCTTTTATTGAAGGGATCAACGATGATTTTCTGCTGGCAGGGATCATTACGCTGATCGGAGGCATACCAATTATTTTTCTTCATACAAAAAAATCAAAAAAATCAAAATCAACCGTTACCCGAGTAATAAAAATAAATCCCGGTCATCTCTCCTTTTTGCCATATTTGCGATTCTGGCCGTCAGCACGGTCCGGGGGCAGCAGACTGCAAACAGCAGCATGCAGCAGGAAACCGATTCCCTTTCGCTCAAATACATTATAGAAAAAGTAACTGCCACTATCCTACAGTTAAAGTTGCGGAGGAAGCCATCAAAAATGCTGATGCCAGGATAGGGCTGGCCCGGACAGGCTATAACCCTGAGCTTGATCTTACAGCTTCCTACTCCAACCTTGGACCGGTAACAAAACTCACAATCCCTGATCTGGGCACCTTCCAGTTGTATCCCGGGAACAACTATTCTGCCGCGGTGAATATCAGGCAGGTTGTGTATGATTTCGGCAGTACAAAAAAGAATGTGTCGCTTGAAAACGAAAATAAATCGATCTCCGAACAGAGCCTTGAACAGGTTAAGCAGCGCCTCTCGATGATGGCTGTCACCAATTTCTACACCCTTGCCTTCCTGCAGGCCGCTATAAACATCAAGCAGCAGGAACTGGATGCCCTGTATGAGCATCTTGCGTATGTGGAAAAAAAGGCAGCCACAGGTTCCTCTACTGAATACGAGGTTCTTACTACAAGGGTCAGGATCTCATCTGTTGAAAGCCAGAAAGTCGATCTCAGCGCTGCTCTAACCAACTCAGCGGTCGATCCTTAATTCCCTTATCGGGAATGACCAGTCCGCCGTGCCAGTAGTCAGGACATGAGCTTGAAGTTGACCATCCAGTAATGGCTGCCGATTCCATCCTGTCATATGCCTTCCACAATCGCGATGAAATGCTGATCAATCAGAAAAGAACATCTGCGGCAGAAATCAGGTACGATTTGTTCTCCGGCAGAATAAACCGATGTTGAATATCTTGGCAAGCGCGGGTGGAAAAAATGGCTATATTCCTGACCTCGCAAAGTTCACCCCCAATTATGTAATAGGTCTTGGGCTCAGAATACCAATATGGGACGGTTCGAAGACAAAATACAACATGATGCAGGCTAAAACTGCGATCAACTCCATTTCATACGAATCGGAGTATACGAAAAGGAACATCTCTGACAGAGATCAGTGAAGCTGAGACTTACATGGTCTCATCGCGTAAAAAGGTAAGCCAGTATGAGCTTCAGCTTGCGCAGGCGCTGAAAGCCTACTCTCTTGCAGAAACAAGTTTCAACTCCGGAACAATCACAAATCTCGACCTGCTCGATTCGAATACGTCAGTATCTGAGAGCAGGCTGCAGCTGCTCAAGGCCAGGATGGATTATGCAGCAAGCATATACAAGCTGAAGGCTGCCATGGGCGAGAGATTATACTGAGGCTATCTTCGGGAGTAACGCTGCACTTCAGACATTATTTCAGCAAGGCCTGGACTCGATTGCGATGCGCCCGGATCTGAAATAACAAGTGCTGCTCCCAGGGCAGACGCATTTCCTATTTCGGAGGTCCATATCCTCTTTGAGTGGAAAAGCCTCCCTTATCAGCTGGAGGAAGAGCCTGTTCGCTGAAAATCCCCCTGTAATGTATATATTCCTTGTTTCATCATCGCCCGGCAAAATCAGATTTACTGATTCGGCAGTATAATCTGCAAGTTCAATCATCAGCTGATGATAGGCCTCCTCATAGGAGGTAAATTCGTACATGTCAATAGCGTCGTTAAGGTCCCTCAGGAATGCATATGGCTTGAAAAAAAGTTTTGCTTCGCCATATTTTGATCTCAGGGAGCTCAGCATCTCCTGATCAGGCCTGACCTTTTTGAAGTAGTCGGCATGGCTTTCGAAATGTCCGATATCTGATGCGCGGCATTTTCATGAAAATGGCCAAGCCAGAACCTGGAAGATTTCACAGGCTGTCCTGTAATGCTCATGTAGCACAGGCAATCCCTGTCAAGCTGCTCCGCAGTAAGTATTTCGGTATTGAAAGGGTTCATATTTATACACCATGTCCCGGTGGATAAAAGCAGGAACTGGCCTTTGCCTGCTGAGAAATACGGGGCCAGGGATGAAGAACTGTCATGAATACCTATGCCTACCCTGATTTTCTTCCCCTCTATTGTTGCTTCGACTGAAGTTTCAACCGGCACCGGTTCCGGTACCGGCAGCCCGTAGGCCTTTACCCATGGATGATAGCTCATATTGTCGAAATCCCACAGAGCCGTATGGCAGCCGATGCTGGTATGCTCGGCGTGTATTTTGCCGGTAAGAGTATATGACAGATACTGAGGAAAATGAAGGATATGCCTGATCTGCGCGAAAATCGCAGGCTTTTCGGCTTTGAGCCAGAGCGGCTGCAGGCCTGAGTTCAGCATCCCCAGTGCGGGTGAAGCAGTCCGCCTGCAAAATTCATCCCTCCCTCCGTATTTCCTGTAAAGGTTTTCAGGTATCCTCTCATCAAGGGGCTTCAGATAATTGTAAACAGGGGTCAGTCTCCTCCCCTGTTCATCGAGATGGACGAGAGTTGCGCCATATGTAGTGAAATTAACGGCTTTGAGGTCGTACTTCTCGGAGTCTGCCAGCATGATCACTGATTCCTTTATCCATTTTTCAATAAGGTCGATATCATCACATTCGAATCCGTCATCATCCTCTATTTCAGCGAACCGCTGTTCCGACTCGGATACAACTTTAAGATCGGTACTGAACAGGAGTAATTTCTTATTTGTCTTTCCTATATCAAAAATGGCTATGACTGGCTCTTTCATTATAATACAGTAAATTTAGGGATCAGCAGGCGCCGGCATTGAGATCTGTTTTCCTCACCGCTACCGCTTGAGCAGCACCTCTTTCTCATATTTCACGATCTCTTCAATATAATCCTCCCCGACCGGGACTTTGCTTGTAAGGCAATAATAATCCCATACAGCGCCGAATGGCTTTGACTTTAAGCAAGTTCAAGCAGTGCAAGACGTTCGAAGTTCTTCCCTTTTTCCTCGTATTTGATGAGTGTCTTGTGAGGCTCGAGCAGGGCAAACATAAATGCCAGCTGCGCAGATCGGGTACCAATAACATAGGCACCTATCCTGTTAAGGCTTGCATCGAAGAAATCGAGTCCCACGCTTACCCTTCCAATGCCTTGCACCTGACAATTTCCTGGGCAATCAGCAGAAGTTCATCATTAAATGTAAGAACATGATCGCTGTCCCAGCGAACGCCGCGGGTAAGGTGCAGGAGGATCTCATCAACATATTGAAGGATTGACGATATTTTATCGCCAACCTGTTCTGTGGGATGGAAATGACCATTATCGAGTGTGATCATTGTATTGTTCTGAAGGGCATATCCAAGGTAGAAATCGTGAGAGCCAACAACCATCGATTCCGAACCGATACCGAAAAGCTTGCTTTCAACTGAATCTTTCAGGTGCTTTTTTGAATATTTGACGGAGAAGATCTCATCAAGCGATTTCTTAAGGATCTTACGGAGTGTATTCCTGTCGACGGGAGTATCCTTGGAGCCGTCAGGGATCCATATATTGTGGACCGAAGGAGTTCCGAGCTGCTTTCCCATTTCAGCGGCTATTGCCCTGCATCTCTTTGTATGCTCGACCCAGAACTTCCTGATTTTCTCATTCCTGCTCGACAGCGTGAATCCGTCATCGGCATATGGGTGGGAGAAGCAGGTACAATTAAAGTCAAGTCCGATTCCCCTCTTTTTTGCCCAGTCTATCCAGCCCTGGAAATGTTTGGCCTCGATCTGGTCGCGGTCGACATTCTTTCCTTCGAACTCGCCGTATATTGCATGAAGATTAAGTCTCTGTTTGCCCGGCAGCAGTGACATAACCTTATCAAGGTCGGCCCGCATCTGCGAAATTGTTGTAGCCTTGCCCGGAAAATTACCTGTAACCTGGATACCACCGCCTCCGAGCTCTGCTCCCGGCTTTTCAAATCCGCCAACATCATCGGTCTGCCAGCAGTGCAGGCTGATATTAACGTTTTCCATTTCGGCGATAACCTTGTCGGTATCCACTCCCAGGGCAGCATATTGTTCCCTTGCCAGCTTATATGATTCTTTAATGGCTTCTTTTTTCATGATGCGGTTGTTTAAAGTTTTGCGAAAGATATGATCAGAATGAATAATTGTTTATTCCATGTAAAACACCTGCTCCAGGGGAATTGTTATAGGTGAATTGTCGGGATTGGTTTCCATTATGTCGGCCATGTATTTCCACCATTTCTTTACAATTTCAGTCTGCCCGAGGTCCTGGGAGGAACTTGAACCTGCCTGCTCCTGGTAAGCAAACAGGGTATTCGTCTCCTCGTCAAGGAAAATTGAATAGTTGCAGATGCCCTCATCCTTCAGGAGTTTCAACGAGTTCCGGCCATATTTCCTTGTGGCGTTTCCTGTACTCCTCCTTGAAACCGGGAAGTACATCTTCATCTTAAATCCAAATTTTTTTGTTTCCATATTGTTCACCTAATTTAACAACAAATGTCGAAAGTATAAGTACAATGATTCCGATAATAAGAACTATAATTGTCTTCCTTCCCACTCCTTTCCACTCATTCAGGAAAATTCCCCAGATATTGCTGATTGCTATATTAAGCGCCATAAGGATGCTCCATCCGAAGACTGCCATGCTTGGCGGCAGCTTGCTTGATCCCATTCCGAAAAAATGAAACTGAAGAAACCACAGGATACCTGCCAGAAAAGTAAAAAACAGATTGTTGAGAAGGACAGCAGCGGAGACCGTATAGTAATCCCTGTAAGTTTTATTCTTTATATTAAGATAGCCGCAATAAACAAGGTTTGTAATAAACCCGCCGAACAGGATGAAGATAAGTGAAGGGTTCTTCTGGAAAAGAGGATTTGTCCCATGAGCCAGGGCTATCGATTCGATAGGCTTACCCGATTCAAAGCCGAAGTTGAAACAGGCACTCATTATACCTGCAAAAATAGCAATAAGGATCCCTTTCTTAAGGGCAAACTCCTTTACGGCCGCCTTTTTTTCCTCTTCGCTCATCTCCCTGCTTTTAAGGGCCCCTGCATATCCGATTACTGCTATGCCTGCCACGGCGATCGAAACTCCGGCAACAGTGAGTATTCCTGCCGTGGAGCTGAAAGAGGTTTTCTCCTGCCACTATGGGAGGAATTAATGTCCCGAAATGCGGCACACAAACCCGAGTGCTATGCTTTGCCCGAGAGCAACGCCCAGGATATCGGATGCTCAGTCCGAAGGTCAGCCCGCCGAACCCCCAGAGGCATCCGAAAAACATTGCCATAAGCTTTGAAGCAAGAGGTGCTTCCCTGATTATGGGAATCAGTTCCCCGGCAGGGACAAAGATAAAGGCAAACAACACGGGGGCAATCAACCAGGCTGCAACTCCCTGACTCAGCCAGTAGGATTCCCATGCCCATAACTTGACTTTCTTGAATGGCACATAAAAACTTGCAGCGCCTATACTTCCCAGCGCTATTAAAAATATTCCTGCAAATGGATTCATTTTTTAATAATTAGACTGAATTGCAATTTAAGAACTTTCGGTAACGAAATTCAAATTTTACAATTTTTTTATTCGGACATTTTTTATAATCTTGATAAATATTTCTTAAACTAATCACACTATGAAATCTATCTCACCTACAATTGCTTTATCTCTGTCTCTCCGGTACCCTCCTGCCCAGGATCTGTATGTGAAAGATCTTACGGCAGAACACAGGAAAAACCCGGTCGGCACTCGACGTCAGCCCATCCCAGATTTTCCTGGAAGATCAGCGGAACGGGCCATGAATGTTCGTTCAAACTGCCTATTCTATCAGGGTCGCCACGATGATAAATTTTCTTCCGCGGCATAATGTGGGAATCCGGAAAGGTCGCTTCAGATGAATCGATTCTTCAGGATTATAAAGGTCCGGCCCTCCAATCCGGAAAAAGATATTTCTGGCAGGTAAGGATCTGGGACAATAAAGGCAGATCGTCAAAATGGAGCACAGACTGCCCTCTGGGAAATGGGGTTGCTGTCACTATCTGACTGGAAAGCCAAATGGATCGAGCTTGAATCGGATACTCTCGAGGAATCTTCCCTCCCCTCATTTCAGGAAAGAATTCAATGTTGCTAAAAAGATAGCCTGGCCAAGGTATATGTGACATCTCATGGATATTATGAACTGCATCTCAACGGCAGCAAGGTGGGAGACCAGGTTCTGACGCCCGGATGGACATCGTACAGGAAAAGGCTTCAGTATCAGGTATATGATGTGACCGGAATGTTGTAAACGGCCACAATGCAATAGGAGCTATCCTCGGCAATGGCTGGTACAGGGGGCCGCTGGCCTGGGGTGACAACTGGGGAATTTATGGAAAGAAGCTTGGCCTTCTGCTGCAGCTGAACATAAGGTATCACTGATGGCACGCGAAGATGCTGATCGTGAGTGATGAAACATGGAAAAGCTCGAGCGACGGGGCCATAAGAATGAATGGGATTTATTTGGCGAAGCTACGATGCTACGAAAAAGCTTACGGGATGGGATAAGGGAAGCTATAATGATAAGAGACTGGGCAAGCCCATAGCGCCGGAAATTACGGCATTGACTAACCTGATCGCCTCTGACGGAGCACAGGTAAGGAAAATTCAGGAGATAAAGCCTGTAAGGGTATTCAGAACACCTAAAGGAAGCCTTGTCGCTGATATGGGGCAGAATATGGTCGGATGGCTTAGACTCAACGTCAAAGGTCCCAAGGGCACTGTCGTCAGGCTGAGACATGCCGAAGTGCTGGATAAATATGGTGAATTTTATACAACAAATCTCCGGGCAGCGAAATGTGAGCTCGACTATACTCTTGCCGGAACAGGCGAAGAGATTTACGAACCCCGATTCACATTTCATGGGATTCAGGTTTGTCGAGGTGACTGGTTTTCCAGGCGAGCTTACAACCGAGAATCTCACCGGAATTGTCGTGCATTCAGATATGCCCGTTACAGGCAGCTTCGAGTGTTCAAATCCTCTGCTGAACCAGCTGCAGCACAATATTCAATGGGGCCAGAAGAGGCAATTTTGTCGATGTGCCTACAGATTGCCCTCAGCGCGACGAACGACTGGGCTGGACAGGCGATGCCCAGGCCTTCTGCAGGACAGCTGCCTTCAATATGGACGTTTCGGCATTTTTTACCAAGTGGCTCAGGGATGTTGCAGCTGATCAGCGACCGGGTGGAGAAGTGCCGGATGTTATCCCGGATGTCCTCAATCCTCAGGGAAGCCTACGTTATTCAGCCATCCGCCGGATGGGGAGATGTCGCTGTTATTGCTCCGTGGACAATGTACCTCGTGTATGGTGACAAGGGGCTGCTCAGGAACCAGTATCCAAGTATGAAGGCCTGGGTCGATTATATAAAAAAGAAAGCAGGCAACGACTATATCTGGAAAGGGGGCAGCAAATATGGCGACTGGCTTTTTTATCATCCACCTGTAAATAATCATCCCGAACCAGACGGATATACTGAGCACGATTTCATTGCAACAGCATATTATGCCTACTCAACGGGCATCCTCGCCGCTGCGGCCAGGGTACTGGGAAATACTGAGGATGAAGTGCAATACAGCGCCATATTCAATAAAATAAAGGAAGTGTTTGTAAAGGAATATGTTACAGCTGCAGGAAGAGTAGGTACCGATTCTCAGACCTCCTACGTGCTTGCCCTTATGTTTAACCTACTCCCGAAGGATCTCAGGGCAAAATCAGCCGCTTTTCTGGTAGATGATATAAGAAGCAGGGACAATCATTTATCTACCGGATTCCTTGGGACGATCTACCTCTGCCATGTTCTTACGGCATGCGGATATACGGATGTTGCATATGACCTGCTCCTGCAGGAGTCATATCCCTCATGGCTGTACCCTGTAAAAATGGGAGCTACTACAATATGGGAACGGTGGGACGGACAGAAGACAGACAGCACCTTTCAGGATCCGGGGATGAATTCATTCAACCACTATGCCTATGGTGCAATTGGCGACTGGATGTACAGGGTTTCAGCCGGTATTGAGACAAAGGACCCGGGATATAAGCATCTGATACTGCAGCCGCATCCGACCAAAAAGCTTTCATATTCAAGGGCAACTTTTGAAAGCTCCTATGGCTCCGTGGCATCTGGCTGGGAAAGAAACGGGAACAGGATCTCCATCAGGGTAACCGTTCCGCCGAACTGCACAGCGACAGTTGTTATTCCGGCTGATGCAGTCGTAAAAGTAACTGAAAGCGGAAAAAGCCTGGAAGGGAACAAGACATTTTCCGATGTAAAAGCTGAGAACGGCAATGTAATGCTGGATACAGGTTCGGGGAATTACACTTTTGAATATACCGAAGATTAAATCATTAAAGATTCAGTTGGATTTTTAACTGAGCAATTGTAAATAAAGCTATTTTTGCCGGGGGTGTCGGACAATTGTCCGACACCCCCGGTTTCGTTAACTAAGATTTGATAATGAGTATTTTAAATAACCATACAGGTGAGTTTGCCGCCTTGTTCACTGCAATATTCTGGACAATTACTTCATTATCATTCGAGACAGCCAGCCATAAGATAGGCACTATAGCCGTGAATATTCTCAGACTTATCATAGGGCTTATATTCCTGAGTATATTTACCTTATTCAGGCGAGGATCACTTCTGCCTGTGGGAGCTTCAGCTGAAAGCTGGTTCTGGCTTACAATTTCAGGATTTATAGGTTTTGTTTTCGGCGACCTGTTCCTGTTCAAATCCTACACACTCATCGGATCGAGATTCTCCATGCTCATCATGACCCTCGTCCCTCCCATCACCGCCTTCTTCGGGTTCTTTATAATTGGTGAGCAGCTGACACTCTTTCACGGTCTGGGGATGTCACTGACTTTAATCGGTATCTCAATGGCAATTTTCGGCAGGAGCGGAAAAGGTGAAAAGCTGTCGCTGAAGCTGGCGCCCAGGGGCGTTGTGTATGCACTCGGGGGAGCAGTAGGTCAGGCACTGGGCCTGGTTTTGAGCAAGCTGGGAATGAGGGGCTACGATCCGTTTGCCGCCACCCAGATAAGGATAATTGCCGGTATAACCGGCTATACTTTGCTCGTTTCGCTGCTTTCGCGATGGGGCAATGTAGCCAGGGCTCTCAGGAACAGGGAGGGGATGAAATTCACAACAGTCGGGGCATTCTTCGGTCCATTCCTCGGTGTCTCCTTTTCACTCCTTGCAGTAAAATATACAACAGCCGGGGTAGCATCGACAATTATGTCGCTTGTACCTGTTTTTATAATAATTCCAGCAGTCATAATATACAGGGAGAAGGTAACGGTCCCCGAGCTCCTGGGAGCTTTTGTAAGTGTGGGAGGCGTAGCCCTTTTCTTCATGTAGCTCAAAGCGATATGCAATGAAACCAGAAGAGCTTAAGACCCGCATTCCGGAAAAGGAATTCAAATATACGGCATCACGGAGCAGCGGGCCGGGAGGCCAGAATATAAACAAGGTGAATACAAGGGTTGAGCTCAGGTTCTCCATCAGGAATACTCAATGCCTTACGGAAGAGGAAAAAGAGCTTCTGATGAGCACTCTCTCCACAAAAATCAATGGTGAGGGGGAACTTATCCTGAGCGCTCAGTCGGAAAGAACGCAGCTCATGAACAAAAGAACGGTGACAGAGAGGTTTTACACTATGGTCGCCAGGGCCCTATCGGTTCCGGTAAAACGAAGGCCTACCTCTCCAACAAGAGAATCGGTAAGGAAAAGACTTGAGGAAAAAAGAAGCACGGGACTCAGGAAGAAGCTCAGAAAATCGTCCGATGGGCCGGAAAATGACTGAAGGTCAATGCTTTCATTCCAGTTGCAAACAACCTGCCCTAAGCAGGAAGGATCCCATTCAGGTACAGGCCGGTTAATCTTCCCGATAAATACCTTCCATGGGCAGTTTGATTCTGCAACATTTCTTTGGTTTAGTTTGTTCCTTTTATGTAAGATTTGGCTCCTTTAGTCAAATTTAAGGAGTCATGTTATGCTCAAATCACTATTTTTGCATCATATTACAGGTATCTATTATTGAGCGATGAAAAAAAACCTGCTTTTATTTATTCTGATAATAAACTCGTCTTTTTCATTTGCCCAGGCAATTTTGAATATCGATGGACAAACTTTCACAAGTTCATCCACCTCTTATTATGCATACAGTATTGCGAGGTCGGTGCCAACGACCCTTCATTTCACCAATAACACATTTAACACGGTAAATTCAACCGGTTATCAGCTGCTTGCCGGCGATGAAACTGTTTTATCGACCAACAATAACCTTGACGGCGCAGTAATTACCGGAAACCGGTTTTTCTGGAACGGAACCGACAATACAAGCGAAACTCACTCTTTATTTACAGGATATAACAGGAATGTAATAATAAAATATAATTATCTCTACAAATCGCCCAACGGGATACAGAGGAAGGCAAACGGAATGCACAACACCTCGGGCGGCATAGCATACAACATTCTTGTTGATCCGACAGTCGGCATTGCCATGAAGGGAATGAATGATGTCCTGATTTACAATAATACCTTTTTCAGCACCAAATCGCAGTCAGATACATGGCGCGGAATAATAGATGTATATACAAATACCGATAACGGACTTGATGCTCCTTCCACCGGTACAAAGATCTTCAATAACATATTCTATACTGAAAAGGAAAGGATCAGTATAAATGTTTATGAGCCTACATGCCTTGACGGTTTCGAAAGCGATTACAATCTCTATTGGTGCGAGACAGGGGCTCCTCATTTTCAGATAGGAGCAACTGTCCTGAGCTTTTCGGAATGGCAGGGTCTTGGATATGACCTTCATTCGGTCGTTGTGAATCCTCATTTTATCGACAAGACCGATTTTGTTCCTGCCGCACGTCTTGACTACGGCAGCAGCCTTGGAACAGAATGGCAGACCGGACTGTCCACAGCTGCGGTATGGGGCACTACGAGTCCCGCGACTACCGATCAGAACGGCACCTGGCAGGTTGGAGCAAGGGTCTTTTCTGCTGCGCCTGTTCAGGTGACAAGCATAAACGTTACCGGTACCGGGGGACTTTCCTCAATTACAATTGACAACGGAACCTTGCAGCTAATTGCAGCTGTATTGCCGGTAAATGCCGCCGATAAGACAGTAACCTGGACCGTGGCGAACGGGACCGGGCAGGCAACTATAAATTCATCGGGGCTGGTGACTGCTGTCTCAAACGGAACTGTAACTGCACTGGCGACAGCTCACGACGGCTCAGGTGTACAGGGTTCGCTGGTACTTACAATCTCAAATCAGACCACTCCTGTTGGCAGTATTACCGTGACGGGTGCAGGCGGATCATCCTCGATAGCTACCGATAACGGGACTCTTCAGTTAAGTGCCTCAGTGCTGCCTGCCAATGCCACAAATAAAACAGTGTCGTGGTCAGTTACAAACGGCAGCGGTCAGGCCACAATAAGCACAGGAGGGCTTGTTACGGCAATCACCGACGGCACAGTAACCGCAAGGGCCACTGCGACTGACGGATCGGGTGTTTCCGGCACACTGGTCATCACAATTTCCAACCAGGTTGTGCCTGTCACATCCGTTTCGGTAAGCGGAACAGGAGGCGCCTCCGTGATCACAACAGACAACGGTACTCTGCAGCTGATTGCGACCGTCCTTCCTGCCAATGCTACGAACAAGACTGTAACATGGTCACTCTCAAATGGCACAGGCCAGGCAACAATCAGCACCTCAGGCCTTGTTACGGCTGTAGCCGATGGCACTGTAATTGCAAGGGCAACTGCTAACGACGGGACCGGCGTTTATGGCCAGATGACCATAACCATAGCCAGCCAGGTCATCCCTGTAACAGTTATAACAGTCACAGGAGCGGGAGGAGCAACATCAATACCGGCAGAAAACGGATCCTTGCAGATGAATGCCCTGGTGCTGCCTGCCAATGCAACAGATAAGACTTTTGCCTGGTCAGTCGCAAACGGAACAGGCGAGGCCTCCATCAGCTCTTCCGGCCTTTTGACTGCTGTTTCCAACGGAAGTGTAACCGTAATTGCAACAGCCCTTGACGGTTCGGGGGTATCCGGCACCCTTGCAATATCAATATCCGGACAGATAGTTCCGGTCACCGGCATAACAGTTACAGGAGAAGGAGGAGCCACAGCCATTTTCAGCGATGACGGCACATTACAGCTCGCGGCATCAGTTCTGCCGCTGAATGCAACAGACAACACGGTGACATGGTCGATAGAAAACGGAACGGGGAATGCGACAATAGATGCCTCCGGACTGGTAAAAGCCCTCGATAACGGCACTGTAACAGCCATGGCCACTGCAAATGACGGTTCTGGCGTATCGGGAACGCTTGAGATCACTATCTCGGGGCAGGTTGTGCAGGTTACCGATATAATCGTTACAGCGGAAGGAGGCTCAACATCGATAAACTCGGAAAGCGGGGTCCTCAGGCTGAATGCAGAGGTGCTACCGGTTAATGCAACGAACAGGGATATAACGTGGACTATCGACAATCTGAGCGGTGTGGCTACGATAAGTACTGACGGACTGGTTACAGCCGTTGAAAATGGCATCGTAAAAGCCCAGGCTACAGCCAATGACGGCTCAGGGGTTTACGGGACCATCGATATCTCAATTGATTTTTCGCCCGACAAGCCCTATTCGGTGATCGTGACAAGAGCGCAGGTCCAGATAATATTTTACGAGGATTATGTTTCGTGGATTGCTGACCTTTACAGTCTTCAGGGCAATCATGTAATGAGGAATATAGTCGATACGAATATTCTTACTTTCGACATATCGCATCTTACGCCAGGTCTCTATCTGATAGTTATGTCGAGGGGTGACAGGCTCGTGGTCGAAAAGATTGTAATTCCCTGAACATCACACCTCCTTCAGCTTCCATTTGCCGCGTCTGAAAATAAGCCAGGCTATAAGAGTCATAAGGGATTCTGCTATAACAATAGCAATAAATACCCCCTCTTCATGCATCCCTGCCTTCAGTGCAAGTATGTAGGCGAGTGGAATTTCAACCATCCAGAAGGCGAATACATTGATTTTGAGAGGAGTCGATGTATCTCCTGCTCCGTTGAATGAATTGACCAGAACCATTCCGAGCCCGTATGCAATAAAACCGATGCTTATAATTCGCAGGCAGAGGGTTCCGGTCCTTATCACATTCTCATTGAAAATGAACATCCGGATGAATGTTCCGGGAGTCAGAACGAGGACTATCCCTATTGATCCAAGAAGGATCATATTGATCCAGCCGGTAACCCAGACAGCTTTTTCTGCCCTGTCAGGCTTTTTAGCCCCCAGATTTTGCCCTACAAGCGTCGAGGCAGCATTGCTGATTCCCCACGACGGGAGGAGTGTGAAGCCAATGATCCGTATTGCAATTGTGTATCCGGCAACAACCTCGCTGCCGAATATTGAAATGATCCTTACGAGTGCAATCCAGCTTGTTGTTCCGATCAGGTTCTGTCCTATGCTGCCGAACGAGAGCCTTAACAGCTTGACCATTATCCTGAAATCGACAGATATATGCTTCATGGAGAGGCGGATCCTCTTTTTTCCGAAAAAGAGAAGGTAAAACTGCACCAGAACCGCAGTTCCGCGACCTATGGCTGTGGCGACTGCTGCCCCTTTCACGCCCAGTTCCGGAAAGGGTCCGAGTCCGAATATAAAGCATGGATCCAGGACAATATTGATTATGTTTCCTATCCACAGAACCTTCATTGCAACTGCAGCATCACCGGCGCTTCTGAAGACGGCGTTTATAATGAAGAGCATCATTATAACGACATTGGCCCCGAGCATGATCCTCGTGTATCCTGCCATATTGTTAATTATATTGGCTGAGGCGCCCATCATTCCAAGCAACCGTCCTGCGAACAGGGCACCCGGCAGCCCTATGGCCACAGAAACGACAAGGCCTGTCAGAATTGCCTGGAAGGCTGACCTTGAAGCTTCATCGTGGTTTTTTTCCCCTATACGTCTCGACACCAGCGAAGTTGTGGCTGTCCCCAGCCCGACTGGCAATTGCATAAACAATAGTGATCATTGATTCCGTAATGCCTACCGTAGCCACTGAATCGGCGCCCAGGCGCGACACAAAAAAGATATCTGCAAGCACAAAGACTGATTCCATGACCATTTCCAGCACAGCAGGGATGGATAGCAGAAGGATAGCCCTGCTCAGCCGGCCCTCGGTAAAATCCTGCTCAGTGCCGGTAATAGCCTCCAGTATGTCCCTGTAGACTGTGACAGCATATTTTTTTATTCCGGTGGCACGACTGGGGCTATTCATATTAACAGATCAGATATTCGAAATGACTGGTTAAAAGTTTATAAGCTATATTTCAGAAGAGAGGCAAAAATATCTGAAATATGCCAATTATGGATTATGGGCTTCCAAAATATTCGGTAATAATTCCTGCAAATCGACGTTATTGAATTTTATTTAATAAATGCAGCAGGTCAAAAGCTGATTTTTATTTAGAAATTATGAAGAATTATGACCCTTAAACAGCAGAAAATACTTCACCGGAAGGTGTCGGAATGAGTCCGGATTTATATCATATTAACCTCATTAACAGTAAGATAAACCGGGTCACACAGACATGGTTCACAAAATCTGTTGATAAAACAGCAATTGTGTTGATATTATTTAGTCACGGATGGTATAATGTATTTACAGATTATTTATTTTCGTCCCAATTATTTTATAAACAAATAGCAAGTATTAATTAAAAAAACAATTAAATCGAAAAGGTGAAAATTCTCATCATCTGCTATGAATGCTAACAATAATGAGGCTACGACACTCAATGGAGAGAGTCGCCTCGTGGGTTGCTCTTCTGATGAAGAGCCTGGCGCGAAAACCATGATTTTTTCGCAAAACGGAATCCCAAACAAGTTAGTTAGCAACCGAAGTTCGGAGTTTATGCACCGCTACTTCCCCCTAACGACTATAGAATCCTGGAATGATTGGAAATGGCAGCTTCGCAATGCTTTTACAAGTATCGAAGACCTAAAGAAAATCATGAAATTGTCCGACAAGGAGATTATGGCTATCAATAATCTAAAGGGCCGTCTTCCGCTACGGATAACTCCTTATTTTGCATCCCTGATCTATAAGAGCAAATATTCTGATCCATTAAGGCGCAATGTGATTCCTGTTGTTGAGGAGTTGTTGCAGCACAATACTGAACAGTCTGATCCTCTCCATGAGAAATCTTTTTCTCCTGTAAAGGGAATTGTCCACAGGTATCCTGACAGGGTTTTATTCACTGTAACACAGGTATGTTCAAACTATTGCCGGTATTGTACCCGCTCCCATTCTGTCGGAAGGCTCGACAAGCTTGGAAAGCAGGATTTCGAGAAGGCATTCAATTATATTTCAGCACACAAGGAGGTACGTGATGTGCTTATCAGCGGAGGTGATCCGCTCACCCTGACGGATGAAACACTCGATTATATTCTCTCAAATATCAGGAGCATACCGCATGTTGAGATAATCAGGATCGGAACGAGGATCCCTGTTGTTCTCCCGCAGCGTATTACTGACAATCTGATATCGGTTCTGAGAAAATATCATCCGCTGTTTATAAGCCTGCATTTCTCACATCCATCCGAGATAACCGAGGAATGTGCAAATGCCTGCACAAAGCTGGCCGATGGAGGATTTCCTCTCGGGAGCCAGACTGTCCTCTTAAAAGGAATCAACGATAATGTTCCGGTAATGAAGGAGTTAATGCACAGGCTACTGAAGATAAGGGTGAGGCCATACTACCTTTACCAGTGTGATCTGATCCCGGGTTCCGGCCATTTCAGGACAACTGTAAGGAAGGGTCTTGAGATCATCAAGGGGCTCAGGGGCTTCACA
This sequence comes from uncultured Bacteroidales bacterium, assembly GCA_963756885.1. Taxonomy (GTDB): domain Bacteria; phylum Bacteroidota; class Bacteroidia; order Bacteroidales; family VadinHA17; genus LD21. The sequence continues at coordinate 221,518 of CAVWPG010000006.1, read as the reverse complement.
AGCGGATATGCAGTACCGACATTTGTTGTCGATGCCCCAGGTGGCGGTGGAAAGATCCCATTGCTGCCCGACTATGTTGTGGAGCATAACTCAGAGCGGATAGTGATGAGAAATTACAAGGGTGTGTTGTGCGAATATCCTGAAAAATAAAGCTATCAGATGAGAGTTGGGTTGACGTTTGATCTGCGGTCATGGTATCTTGACCGCGGATATTCTATGGAGGAAACTGCTGAATTTGACAAACAGGAAACGGTTGATGCCCTGGCGGAGGGGCTCAGGAAAATGGGGCATGAGCCAGAGGAGGTGGGGAACGCCTTTCAGCTTATCGAAGCGCTCGCTTCGGGGAAAAAATGGGATATTGTTTTCAATATAGCCGAAGGATTGTATGGCGACGGCAGGGAATCTGTAGTTCCAGCCATCCTCGATCAGTACAGGATCCCTTATGTTTTCAGCGGCCCGGTGATCATGGGACTTTCCCTGAATAAGCACCTCGCAAAGCTAGTCGTATCAGCTGCCGGAGTGCCTGTCAGTCCCGGTGTCCTTATTTCACTGCCTGAGGAATGTGAAGCAATCAGCCTCTCATATCCCCTGTTTGTCAAGCCAGTTTCGGAAGGAACGGGAAAGGGTATCACTGAAAAGAGCCTTGTCGAAGCAATATTTCGGAGCTCAGGGCGATGGTTGACTGGATCATTGCCGAATTCAGACAGCCTGCCCTTGTTGAAGAATATCTTCCGGGGAGGGAGTTCACTGTAGGGATAGTCGGCAGCGGTGAAGAGACAACTGCCATAGGAGGAATGGAGGTGATCTGCGCAGATAACCTACCCTACTCCGTAGAAGTCAAGGAGAACTATCAGAATTATTGCACCTATGCTCCTCTTGCATGGAGATTTGCCGAAGAATGCAAATCGGTGGCCGTCAGAGCATGGAAGGCCCTTGATGCGGTTGATGCCGGAAGGATTGATCTGAAAGCAGACCGCAATGGCCGGATCTGTTTCATAGAAGCAAATCCTCTCGCAGGTCTCAATCCTGTACATTCTGATCTGCCTATCCTGTCAAGAATGTATGGGATTGAATATCAGCAGTCTGCTGGAAATGATCATGAATTCGGCCATTAAAAGGACAAAAGCCGGCGTAAATGAAAAGATGCTGCATAATATATAATGAACCCCTTCCGGGAGCGATGGAGGATGAGCTCGACGTTCTGGACCAGGTCAATCATATTGAAAAGCACCTGGTCGAAATGGGCATTGCGGTAACAAGGATGGGGATTACGGAAAACTTCATGACTGAAATAGCAGCTGCTTGCTGCAGACAAGCCTGATTTTGTATTTAATCTTGTAGAATCGATAAAAAATAAGGGCGAACTTAATTATTTTGTCCCTGCCCTGCTTAATATGTACTCTATCCCCTATTCCGGCAATTCACTTGAGGCTATTTTTTTTACTACAAGCAAGACTGTTGCAGGCAGGATGATGAGGGAGGCAGGGATCAAAAACCCAGGCTCATACAAGCCCTCCGGGAAAGATCTTCTCAAACCCGGAAGCCGGTATATTCTCAAGCCTGTATGGGAAGACGGGTCCCTGGGCATTACAGCCGATTCAGTCTTCGTCTGCGCTCCCGGCTTTGAAAAAAAGCTCGATAGGCAAGGATGATTCCCACTGGTTCATTGAGGATTTTATTGACGGCAGGGAATACAATATCAGTGTTCTGGCAAGCAGGGATGGCCCGGAAGTGCTTCCTCCTGCAGAAATAGTCTTCAGGGATTATGACGACTCAAGACCAAGGATTGTCGATTTCAAGGCGAAATGGGAGGTGGGATCTTTCGAATTTGTAAATACAGTGAGGGAATTCCCCGGCTCCGGACTATCTCCCGAATTTACAGGAAAGCTCATTGAAACTGCCCGTTCATGCTGGCAGCTCTTCGGGCTTAAGGGCTATGCAAGAGTTGATGTCAGGGCCGACGGCAACGGGAATATTTTTGTTATCGAAATAAATGCAAATCCATGCATATCGCCTGACGGTGGTTTTGTGGCTGCAACAAAAAAGGCCGGTTATCCTTTTACTGAGGTTCTAAGGAGAATAATAGATGATTTAAACTGATAAGGGTGAAAGGTCGCTATACTGTAATTATGCTTATAATGTCCAACTCGTTCATGACGGTAGCCTGGTATGGACACTTAAAGCTAAGAACAATGAGCCGTGTATTTACTACCCTGCAAGATTTGAATTAAAATATGCGGGATTGCCTGTGACCTCAGCTCCCAGCCACTCAGGGATATCATAATTTCGTCCTTCGATGAGAGCTCAATCTCGGCAATTATAAGCCCTTCATTTTTGTCATGAAATACATCCACCTCGATCGTGTGACTGCCCGAAGGGACCATGAATCTTGTTTTTCTATGATTCCGGGCAGACATAGCTTCATCATCTCCACGGCATCGCTTACAGGAATCTGATACTCCCATTCTCCCCTTGCAAGGGTTTCGTAGCTGACAGGGCTTTTTACAGTCAGATAAGCCTTGTCATCTGCAATGCGTATCCGGATAGTCTTGGCCGGATCCCTTGAAAGATAGCTCTGAATTATATGTATTTCCCTGATGGCAAGATGTCTGAACTCCCCTGTTACAAGGAATTTGCGCTCGGTTTCAGTTGCCATTTTCAACCTGGTTAAAGAATTAAAGGTAGTTCAAAAAAATCATAAATCCGGCTGAACCACCGGAAGATGGTTGAATTGAGCAAAGATTTAAAATGGTCAAAGCGGTTAATTTGCTACATTAGCATTACCAAAAGAACTGCAATGGATGTAAGGATCGAGCACAGCTGGAAGACAAGGCTTAAAGAGGAATTCGAAAAGGATTATTTTATTAGGCTGAGTGAATTTGTGAGGGAAGAATACAACAGGGGCACAGTCTATCCCCCTGCCTCGCTTATCTTCAATGCCTTCAATCTGTGTCCGTTCGACAGCCTGAAAGCTGTTATAATAGGCCAGGATCCCTATCACGGACCTGGACAGGCGCATGGATTGTGCTTTTCAGTCAGGGATGGAGTCGATTTTCCACCCAGCCTTATCAATATCTTCAGGGAGATAGAACAGGATCTCGGAATAAGGCATCTTCCCTCCGGTAACCTTGAAAGATGGGCAAGGCAGGGTGTTCTCCTTCTGAATGCAACCCTTACGGTAAGGGCCCATCAGGCCGGATCTCACCAGAGAAAGGGATGGGAGCAGTTCACTGATGCCGCAATAAGTTCGGTAAATGCTGAAAAGAAGAACGTCGTCTTCTTTCTATGGGGCGCATATGCGCAGAAAAAAGGAGAAGCCATAGACAGGTCGGACCACCTGGTACTCGAATCTGTACATCCCTCTCCCCTTTCAGCTTCGAGGGGCTTTTTCGGCAACAGGCACTTCAGCAGGTGCAATGAGTACCTGCAGGAGCATGGTCACTCAGCTGTTGACTGGCGATAATTCCGGCAGTATTGCTTTTCCCCTCCAAAGGCACGGTTATCAGATGATGCCGTCAAGGGCCCCCGATACCGTGGCTTCAAGCCCGTCATACTCCTCGAAACCGACAGAGAGCCTAATCATACCCGGTTCAGGATATTTTGCCCCCCATACAGCCTCCACCGGCATCAGAATGGTGTGCGGATCACCAAGAGTCGGGATAAGCCTGATGCTATCTGTAACCAGCTTAATAAACAGGTCTCTCCGGTGCCTCTTCTCAGAATGGTCCTTCCCTGCGAAATCGAATGTTATCATGCCGCCGAATCCCCTGCCTTCAAAAAGCCTTCCGGCAATATCGTGAGTGCCGTGACTTTCAAGTCCCGGGAACCAGACTCTTGATATTAAAGGACATCCGGAAAGATTGTCTGCCAGTCTTGAAGCATTTGAACACTGTCGGCCGAATCTCAGCTTGAAGGTTTTTATCTGAGTCTGAAGCCTGTAGGCATCATCGGGGCTCAGCATATGCCCAACGAATTTCCTGTATTCGATGGCAGCCTGCATGGTTTCCCTGTCATTTCCGCAGAGCACCCCTGCCGTAAGGTTCCCGTGTCCCGAGAAATATTTTGTGGCGCTGTGTATCACGATGTCTGCACCGGCATCGAGAGGTCTGAAAAGCAGGGGTGTCGCAAATGTATTGTCGACGACAACCTTTGCTCCATGGCCGGAGGCTATCTCTATGATTTCGGGAACGTCAGCGACAATCAGCATGGGGTTTGACACTGTCTCGATATATACAAGTTCCGGCTTCACTTCCTCCACCATCTTTCTGAAGTCATCCTTGCTATATCTTCCGTTTACTGCATTAAAATACCTGGCATCTATTCCCCTTCGCGCTTTCAGAACAGATTCGACATATGAAATGGTTCCCCCGTAAATCTCTGAAAAGAAGACCCAGGGACCTGTTTTTACCCCTTTCTGAAAAACCGAGGTGGCAATATCGATGGCCGACATGCCTGTCTGTGTCAGAAGGGCCCAGCTGCATCCCTCAAGCTTCATTATCTCTTCCTCGGCCGAGACCACAGTTGGATTCCTGTACCTTGAATAGATAAAATAATCAGGATCACGCTCATGTTCTGTTTCATTCCTGAACGCCGATTCAGTCATCATGGCATCGAAGAGTTCAAATCCTGCATCCCTGTATACCGGAGTGCGTGCAGCTGTTGACAGCTTTCTTTTTCATTGGAGCCGATTAAGGTTAATTTTTATCCGGAATTGTTTATGTTAAGTGGTTTGAAATCAATATAAAACAGGATCCTGTCGAGAATTTCCCCGGCCAGAAATATATACAGGGTTATGTAGTGATCCGAAGGAAGGGCCGGGAACATCCCTGTTGCTGCAATAATCAGCAGTGCGATCCTGAAAAAGCGCAGAGGGAAATAATACACCCTTCCCCTGTCAGACTGCATGCTTATTACGGAGGCGATCAATTTCAGCGCTGCGATAAAAATGAAAGGGAGCAGCCTGCCTGTAAAGAATGAGACCATCAGCAATACGGTAATGAATGCCTGCCCGCTGTGCAGGTAAACATACCTTCGTCTGTCTGCAAATATATATACTGCGTCTATAGCCACAGCCAGCAATAGCCCTGTAAGAGAGCTGACTATAAGCATAAACGGCAGGTGCATGAAAAGTGCCAGCGTCAGAAACAGAACATAAAGCATAAACAGGGCAATTTCCCTGCTGAGCGGGGAATTTTTCAGATTGGCGAGTACCTGCCATGACCGTTTCCATTGGCCCAGGTGCGAAAGAGACAGAAGTGCGGCAAGAACTGCCAGTGCAAGTGATCCGATCATGTCGGGGAAGACCCCTGCCATAAGGGCTGAAATTGTTCGTGAAACGGATAATATAGTCAGAAAGCTGAAGGCAACAAGGCTCCAGTCCTCTTTCAGGGCTGGTCTGTCCTCTGTTGGCAGCGGAGGTTCAGGTTCAAAGGCATCCCCCGGAATAATCGTGGGTGGCTTCATGATCCTGCCTGTGAACAACAGAGAAGGTTCAAGGTTCTTCTCCGGGAACCAGGGTATCACCTCTGAAGGCTTCCTTCCGGCGATCTGCCCGTATCCAAGTGCACCAGTCGGGCATGCTGTGCTGCAGGCAGGCAACAATCCCTCTGCCAGCCTGCCGGAACAAAGATTGCATTTCCCTATCACATGTTCCTTTACAATATACTGCGGTGCATTGTACGGACAATTCCACTGGCAGTATTTGCATCCGAGGCATTTTGTATCGTCAATTACCACAGCTCCGGATTCATCCCTGGAATAGGCAGCAGAGGGACAGCCTTCCATGCAGACAGGGTTTGCACAATGATTGCAGGCCAGTGAGATATTGACAGGAGGAAGCCCGGATGCGGCATTTGATGCTGATGAATAAATTCTCCTTGCGCGGAAAGGCCAGCCGTTCTCAATGATGCAAGCGGCTGTACATGCATTGCATGCAACACAAAGGTTATGATCGAATATGAAACCCTCAGCCATTTCTATTCCAGTTTTTCAATATCCACCCTCGCATCATGAAATGCAGCTCCGAAACCTATGTCTGTAAAGACTGGTGCCACAAGATGATTACCCCCGCCTCCCTCTCCGGTCCATATTCCGTTTGGAAGGACGACAACCCCGGCAGGGACTTTCCCGGTAACCCTGGCTTTTGTCACAATTTCGCCTGTGATGTTGAAGATGCGTATATTATCGCCGCTCACAATATTTCTTTTACCGGCATCAGAAGGGGCCACAAGAGCTGCCGGACTGCCATAGGTCTCCATTATGATGTCAATGTTGCCGAACTGGGAATGGATCCTCCCGGCTGCATTTGGGGTCATAAAGTTCAGTGGAAAATCACGTTCATCCTCCCTGTGGCTTACAGGTGTGTACCCGGGTAAGGGAGAGATCCCCCATTTTTCAGATGCCTGGCAGGAAAGGAGCTCGATCTTTCCCGAAGGAGTTTCGAACTTCATGTCGGAGTAGGCAATTTGCTGAAGACCCGGTGCAAGAACAGGTCCGTTCCTGAGATCTGAAAGGCTGAGATGTGAATATCCTTTGATCCTCGCTTCCAGCCATTTTTCAATATTTTCGTTCCCCGGTTCAGGCAAAAATGAAGGATCAACCTCTATTCCCATGCGTTTCGCAAGATTATAATATATCTCACTTTCAGGCATTACGTTCCCCGGGGACCGGATGATGGCCGGTTTGAACGAAATATAGGGAGACCAGTATGATCCGGTTATGTCGGATTGTTCAAAAATGTCCTTTGCTGGCAGTATTATATCTGCCATGGAAGCTGTGTCAGTCATGAATTGTTCGACGACAACCCTGAATTCAAGACCCTGCAGTGCTTTTCTTACAAGATTTGTATCAGGAGCCTGGAGGAGGGGATTGCCTCTTTCGATCCAGGCTGCCTTGAGCTCAGGATCCCTAGCGGCCAGCATATCCCTTCCCAAAGCGGTCATTGAGACAGTTCTCCTGAATGGCATATCTGCGTCACTATCAGGGTAATAAGAGAGGGGCTCCTTTAAGTCGTCAAAGATGTAGCTCTGAAGATTGGCATAATTGAATCCGGCTCCGGCTTTCCCAATGTTGCCGGTTATTATTGAAAGTGCAAGTATAGCCCTTATTGTCTGTCCGCCATTATGATGCCTTTGCAGGCCGTATCCGGGAACAATTGTCACAGGTCCTCCCCCGGCAATTTCAAGGGCGAGACCTCTAATGGCAGCTGAAGGGACACCTGTAATAAGCTCTGCGTCTGCAGGAGAAAGTGAAAGTGACTCCCTGAATTCGCTGAAGCCATAAACGTGCCTGTCGATAAAGGACTGTTCGGTAAGATTTTCCCTGACAATGACTCCTGCGACAGCAAGGGCCAGCGCTCCATCAGTTCCGGGAGCAGGGCTTATGTGCAGGTCGGCTTTTTCGGCAGTCGGCGTTTTCAAGGGGTCGATCACTATGACCCTGCTGCCACGGGACCTTGCCTTTGCAATAAATGCAGTTTCCTGGATGTTTGTTTCAGCCGGGTTTTTGCCCCAGACAATTATTGTCCTTGCATTCTCAATATCCCAGGGGACGTTATGCTTCACTGAGCCCAGTGTGAGCCTGACTGCTTCGAGTCCTGCAGGCCAGCACAGGTTACCGTAGGTTATTGTTGCACCACCGAATGCCCGCCAGAATGAGCTGCCTGTTTCATTTACAAGTCCCGACATCCCGCTTCCCCTGTACCAGAGTATGCTCTGAGGTCCGGACTTTTTGTGCAGAAGCGAAAGTTTCCGGGCAATTGTATCAAGGGCCTCATCAACTGTGATCTCTTCAAATTTGCCCGAGGGAGCTTTTCTCAGCGGATGGATTATCCTGTCAGGAGAATAGGTCCGGCGGATGGATGAAAGACCCTTTATGCAGGGTCCTTCAGGCGTTGCCAGATTGCCGCTGAATGGAAGGATGCGCCTGATTATCGAGTCTTCGACCTGCACGATAAACGAGCATGTGCTGTAACAATTTCTTGGACAGACAGTTATGAACTCTTCCATTTATTCCAGAGGGGCGTCAAGGGAACAATCAGTCGGTCCCTGCGGTGAATATTTATCCTTCTTGCATCCCGCGGCAGACATTAGCAGGAGAAATGCAAATATCTTTATTATGATCTTCATGCCAGTTCCGAAAAGTCACATTAATCTGGCAGAAATATAGAAAATAAGTTCGATGATGTTAAATAATATCAAGACTTTTTAGGGGCACCCAACCCTTGTTCCCGTCAGATAGCCTTATTTCATTCCATCCGCCCACTGCATCCTCCACCGAAACCTTTGTACCTTCATGGAGCAGGAAAAGGTCGGTGCCGCTGCTGTCTGGCGCACTTTTCCCGCTTACCGTGGGTGACATTATGATTGCCTTATGACTGTCATAGACAAGGTATTTATTCCTGCCTGAAAAAATAAATGAAGAGAGCGCGACAACGAAAAGTGCCACCCCCAGCCAGAATCCCAGGACCTTGAACCTGTAGTTGGTGGTGTATATATATAATGACAACAGCAGCAATGAAAATATGAATGAGATGAGGCTTAGCCTTGCCCAGAGGTTCGATGAAAGGAAGAGGGAAACAAAATTATACCATTTGACAAAGAAAAGCTCGGGGATTTCCTGAAACCTGTCAACGATAAGAGTCCTGGCTATCTGCAGGTTATAATTTATATCCTCATCGGCCGGGTTGAGCAGGTAAGCCCTTTCGTAAAAAAGTATCGCCATGGGAATGTCGTTCATCTTGAAGTATGCATTCCCTATATTATAGCACAGGCTTGCGGAGCGGTATCCGGTGTTATAGATATCGGTCCATGCCTGAAGAGCCTCCTTGTAGCTTCCGGCTGAAAAATATGTGACACCCTGGTTGAACTTTCCCTTTCCGGAATCCTGTGCCACTGCTGCCTGCAACAGGATTGTGGAGAGCAGTGCTGAAAGCAGGTATAGTTTAAAATTCTTCATTTGTTAATCCAATAAATTTTCAACAGACTTGATGAAATGCGATGCCCCCTCGTAAATATCGGAAGCACCTGTTTCAGAAGAAGGGGGGGCGTATCGAGCATATTCGCATGTATCGAGGATGGTTATGAGATTATTCAGCAGCTGGTCATCTATACCGCTGGCTGTCAGAGCCGACACCGCATTGCTTCTGGTCATCCCGGATACTGGTATATTCAGCTTATCGCTCAGATAGCCCCAGACAGCTTTGAGTATCTCCTCGTAAAACCTGTCGGTTTCATTGTTCTTAAGGCACATTTCAGCATCATGAAGACGCTTAACGGCAACCTTTCCTGCTTTCCTGTTCCTTACACGCGAAATATCCGAATTCCGCCTTATATGCTCCCTTCTCAGAAAGAGTACTGCAAAGAATACAAGTGCGGCAAATGCATATGCGCTCAGGAATGATCTCTTTGAAAGAATTATGTTTGAGATCCTTGCAAGATTTCCTGGCTCTGATTTGATGAACCGTATATCCTTGCCAAGGTATTTGACATCTTCCTTCGGCACTCCCCCATAGACGGTAATGCCTGCATTATTCTGCTCGCTCCCTTTTCTTGCATGGAACTTCAATTCCCTTGTCGTGAGTCGTTCATATCTCCCGCCCGAAGGATCAAAGTAGGAATATGTAACCGGGGGAATTGAATAGTCGCCGTTATGCCTGGGGATCAGAAGGTACTCAAAGGTTTTCTGACCTGATGACCCCGAAAGGCTGTTCTTTATATTGTCGGTGATTTTGGGATCGTAAACCTCTATGTCGGGTGATAATTTCAGAACCGGCGACGACGCTACCCGGAGGTTTCCGCTCCCCTCAACCGTTATTGTGAAGTTGACCGGATCATTCACATTCACTGTGTCTCTGCTGATTGATGACTTCAAACTTAGCTGCCCCACAATACCTGAATAATCAGCAGGCTTGTTTCCGGGCAATGCTTTTACATTCACTTTCAGGGGCAGGCTGGCCACTGTCCGGGGAATGGTCTGGTAGGTGGAGAAAAAATCTCCGAAAAACGGATCAGACGAGCCGGCCTTTTGCTGCACGAGCAGGGAGATCTGCACAGGGTCTATATCGATCACCCCGGTAACCTGCGGATAGAGCAGGAATTGCTGTACTATTCCGGTGCCATAGATCGTACCCCTCACATTTTCCTGCTTCAGTGATGTCAGTGGTGGTGTGGGGATATCAGTTTTAAGGAAATTATTGAATGGAGGATCTTTTATCTCGTTTATGCCGGAAAGGTTTACCCTTGTATAAAGCTTCACTGTTGCAGCGACAGGTTCCCCTACATACACATCCCTCCTGTTGAGGGTTACTGAGAGAAAAATGTCACGTCCACCTGTTTCAACGGCTGAGCTGCCTGCCTGTGAATTTCCTCCCCCGCTGGCATTCCGGGCGGCAGAATTGCTGCCGACAACTTCAATATCCATTGAATCCGACTTGTAAGTCTTGTTTTTATATGTGAATTCAGCCGGGGAGATCATGAATTTGCCCTCCCTGATAGCCTGAAGATAATAGACATAGCTGTAACTGGTCTGCTGGGACATTTTACCGTTGATGATCTGTGTGCTGGAGCTGTATGAGGTCTGGGGGCCCATAAGCTTTGAAAAGCCTGTGAACGGAGGTGAGGCGAATTCACCGCCTCCTGTATTGACTGTCCAGGATACTGTGAACTGTTCCCCTACTGTAACGACGGAAGGATGTTCAACCTTAAGAGTCACATCCTGTGCGTTGATCTGTGTTGACAGAAGGAAGGCCAGATAATATATTAGAATCTTTTTCATGTACGGATATTGATGTTTTACCAGTTTTTAACTGTTCTGACTCTTTCCTTAGCAGCCTTTTCGAGCTTCACCTTTTCCTGCACATCCTTTTCTTCATTGGCCAGGGCATTCAAAAGCCTCTGTGCATCATCCTTCGACATCTCCTGCTGCTGGGCCTGCTGTTGCTGCTGATTCTGATCCTGGTTCTGCCTGTCGTTTTTCTGCTGATCCTTGTTGTCGTTTTTCTGATCCTTGTTATCCTGCTGATTTTTCTTGTTCTTGTCCTTGTTCTGATCCTGCTTGTCCTTATTCTGTTGCTGTTGCTGCTGTTGCTGCTGCTGTTTCCTCAGAAGATCCTGTGCATATGCAAGATTATACTTCGCTTGCGGATTGCCTGGATTCAGCTTCAGGGAACCCTTATAGGCATCTATCCCCTCCTGGATCTTTTTTGCCTGCAGGAATGAGTTTCCCAGATTATACAGCGCTGCGGATTTTTTGTATCTGTCTTCGTTCATTGATGAATTCTCAATGAATTGCTTGCCTGCCTCCTCGTATTTCTTCTGTTTGTAGAGCGCGTCGCCCGTATTGAAAACAGCGTCGGGGAAGGTCTTGTTCTTATCAAGGGCTTTCCTGTATAATATTTCTGAATCGGCAAATTTATTTTTCTGGTAATCCCTGTTCCCCTGCCTGACATATCTTTTATCAGTCTGGGCATTCAGAGCCTGAGCCCATGCAAATACAAGAATTACCGCCAGGGTGGCGAACAGGTGTTTTTCCGATATATTGACAACTCCTATAAACATCACTTCCGTAAAATTCGGTTAAACTTTGAATTTAAACAACCTTATATTGGCCAGTCTTCTGTTTTTTCTGTCCATAATAATAAATTCTGCGACCAGGAGGAACAGGGCCATTGCGGCAAAGACCTGGAACTGGTCGTTGTACTCTGTGTACTGAGTGCTTTCAAGTTCCTGCTTTTTCATCTTCCTTATATCGGCATAGATCTGATCGAGACCGATGTTTGTATTGTTTGCACGCACATAGCTTCCGTTGCCCGTTATTGCAATCCTTTTCAGAATATCTTCGTCGAGCCTGCTGATCACAGTATTGCCGTTAGCGTCCTTAAGGTAGTCCTTCCGGCCGTTAATTGTAACCGGAACCGGCACCCCCTCTGCAGAGCCGATTCCTATAGTATGAATCACAATACCGGCTTTTGCGGCCTCTTCAGCTGCTGCAACCGGATCATCCTCATGGTTTTCTCCATCGGTTATTATAATGAGCGCCTTGCTCTGACCTTCGCCCGGACTGAAGGAGCGCATGCCCAGCTTTATGGCTGCCCCTATTGCGGTTCCCTGTTTTGGAACCATTTCAGGGCTGATTGTGGAGAGGAACATCTTGGCCGAGACATAGTCTGTTGTGATCGGGATCTGTGTATAGGCATCACCCGCAAATACTATCAGGCCTATCTTATCGTTGCTCAGATTATCTACCAGACGCGATATTGCCTGCTTTGCCCTTGTAAGCCTGTCGGGCTGAATATCCTCCGACAGCATCGAATTGCTGACATCAAGGGCAATTATCACCTCGACCCCCTGTTTCTTCACATCTTCGATTTTTGAACCGAACTGCGGGCGCGACAGCATTATAATACCTGCAAGGACGGCCAGAAGAAGGATTATGAATTTCACGGCCGAACGTGAATCTGACATTTCGGGCATGAGGCTGCCGACGAGCCGCTCCTCGCCCAATCGCCGCCTGGCTCTCCTTTTTCGTATCTCATTTACGATAAAAAGAAGAATCATTACCGGCAGCAGAAGAAGCAGGTACAAATATTCCGGATTAGCGAATCTGAATAGCTGCATTTTCTTTCCTCTCTTTAAATCAGGTTCCTGAATATTGTATTCCTTACAAGTATCTCAAAGGCCAGCAGGCAGAATGCAATAAGTGCAGGAAGAAGGTATTTCTCCTCCTTTCTGCTGAACTGTCTTACATCAATCTTCGACTTTTCAAGCTTATCGATCTCCTTATAGACCTCCGAAAGCTTGTTGTTGTCGGTAGCCCTGAAATACTTACCTCCGGTTGTTGCCGAGATCTCCTTCAGTATACCCTCATCTATCTCTACAGGCATATCCTGGTACTGCACTCCGAATGGTGTATTTACAGGATAGGGCGCCATCCCCTGGGTACCGACACCTATTGTATATACCCGTACCCCGAATGTTTTTGCAATTCCTGCCGCTGTAGCAGGCGCAATCTCCCCTCTGTTGTTCACACCGTCGGTTAGAAGAATTATAACCTTGCTCTTTGCCTGGGAGTCCTTTATCCTGTTGACGGCAGTGGCCAGTCCCATCCCAATTGCTGTTCCGTCTTCAATCATGCCGCTCTGGATCTCCCTGAGAAGGTTAATGAGAACAGCATGGTCGGTAGTGATGGGGCACTGCGTAAAGCTTTCCCCGCTGAAGACAACAAGTCCTATCCTGTCGTAGGGACGACCGGATATAAATTCAATTGCCACATTTTTCGAAGCCTCAAGCCTGTCTGGCTTGAAATCGCGTGCCAGCATGCTGCCCGAGATATCGAGGGCAAGTACAATGTCTATCCCTTCGGTCGACACGTTCTGGTATTTATTTGTGGCCTGGGGCCTTGCAAGTACGATGATAAGCAGGGATACTCCGGCGACCCTAGCTGCGAACAGTATATGTCTCAGATAGTGCCTGAAGGTTTTCGGGATCCCGGCAAAAGGCTGCAGTCCCGGCATGCGGAGTGATGCAGAGGCCTTCTGCTGCTTCAGCAGATAAAAGACTATCATTGCCGGCACCACTGTCAGCAGGTAGAGAAAAAGCGGGTTTGCAAATGTTATTCCGTTCATGCTTTTGCCTCCCCTTCATTAGTGTACGTTGCTACTGCTTCGATGGCAGACTGCTCCTCCCTCGTGGCCAGGACAAAATTCCATGATACCTGGAATATCGATTCGTGTTCCGATGGCTCGGGTGTATACTTTGCAAATTTAACAAGGTCGGCATTTGTAAGAACTTCCTTAAGCTGATTATAGGATCCGTCCTTTTTGAAGCCCGACCTGATCAGCGCCTCGAGTGTTTCGCTCGTAGTGAGCTCGAGCGAGTAAACCCTGAACCTGTTTTCAAGATACTGCCGCAGGATCTCGGTAAGCCTTGTATAATATAGCTTTACCTCACCATTCTGCCAGAGTTTTGCTTCCCGAAGCCTTTCCAGTTCCCTGAATGCAATAACATGCGCCGGATCAGGAATGATAATTATTTCGCTTTCCCCTTCCTTCTTCATGAATCGTCTGAAATACCTGATTGCCAGCCAGGCTATGGCGGCCACCACGATGGCAAGCAGGATCCAGGGCATTATATCGCCCATGGTCACCGGAGCCCTGTATGGATCGATAATATCGAAAAATTTCGCTGTTGTATCGGCGGGGGCTATCCTTACCCGCATCACCTCCAGGGGAGCATAATCGGAATAAAATCTTTTCAGCCCGCTTTCATTCCTGAGCTCTGCATATACTGGCGGGACCTCATAGCGTCCCGAATCAAACGATGTAATGAGATATCTCTGAATAATCCTGATCCTTCCTGCCTGCTCCGAGCTGTCAATGGCCGGGCCTGAAAGGATCTCTATATTTTTCACAAGTGTGTCCCTGAATGCCTGCAGGGCGAGGTTAATGCCCTTAGGCTGGTCGACCGTTACCGTAAACCTGATCTGGTCACCTATCAGGATCCTTGTCGAATCGAATGCGGAGCTGACTTTTACATCCTGCCCTCCTGCAGGAAGGAATATTCCAAAAAATAATGGCAGTCCGATATACCTCAGGATCTTTATCATCTGCTTTCAAACAACTTAATGAGCGGCTTTACATAATCAATATCGGTCCTTAGTTCAGCCGAATCAACGCCGCATCTTTTAAAAATATTCTTAACAAGATCAATGTGAGCTGACCACCACTTCCTGTATCCATCCCTTACAAAAGCAGAGGAGGTGTCGATCCACCTTTCCTCTCCCGATTCGGAATCGGACACTTTTACAAGACCGATATCAGGTATAGACTGCTCAACAGGATCATAAACCTTCAGCGCAACAATATCGTGCTTGTTTGAGGCGATCCTGAGCGCTTCCTCGAAATCGGGCACGAGGAAGTCGGATATAATGAAGGCCGTGCATCTTTTCTTTATTGCGTTTGTAAGGAACCTGAGGGGTTCATCGAGGCTTGTAAGGCTGCTGACCGGTCTGAAATCGAGCAGTTCGCGGATAATCCTCAGTATATGCTTCCTTCCCTTGAGAGGCGGAATGAATTTTTCGACCTTGTCGGAAAAGAAGATCACCCCTATCTTGTCATTGTTGAAAATGGCGGAGAATGAAAGAACCGCAGCCACTTCAGTCATAAGGTCACGCTTGAAAGTGCCTGCTGTTCCGAAATTTCCCGAGCCGCTTACATCGATCAGGAGCATAACAGTGAGTTCCCTCTCCTCTTCGAATACCTTCACATAGGGATGGTTAAAGCGTGCTGTCACATTCCAGTCGATGCTTCTAATATCGTCACCGTACTGGTATTCCCTGACTTCGCTGAAGGCTATACCCCTGCCCTTGAAGGCGCTGTGATACTCGCCGGCAAAAATATGCCTGCTCAGCCCCCTCGTCTTGATCTCGATGCGCCTTACTTTCTTTAATAATTCTATTGCTTCCACTTTATACAGATCTAAATCTCAGGGTCGATGCTGATGGAGCATGACCATTCTTCATCCCTGAACCTTATAAGATAACTTTTTCCGTCGCGGTTATCAATCCACTTGTAATCGCCTATCCTCTTATAGGCTGCATCAAGCTCGCTGGATCTTTTCCGGCTTCAGGCTATTGGCGCAGATCACCCTTACCCCCTTGCATACCGAATCGGGTGTAAGGAAGAATAATATTGTCTGGCTGTCGGCATTATCAGAGTACTTGAGGTAGCTGAACATGCTGTTACGCACGGTATTGAAATGCATATCCCTGCGGTTTTCCTTCATATATCTCCTTATCTGGGAATTGCTGAAGCCTATAAGATTCTGTCCGAATGCACAGCTGCATGTGAGCATCAGGGCTGGTAAGAGTGTTGCGATCTTCATTATACAAATTGACTACGGGACCTCTACAACATTCAGAATTTCTGCTATTATATGATCCTGGTTTATATTTTCAGCTTCCGCCTCATACGTAAGCCCTATTCTGTGCCTCATAACATCGGGGCATATGGCCCTGACATCCTCAGGGATTACATAGCCCCTCCGCTTGATGAATGCAAAAGCCTTTGCCGCCAGGGCAAGATTGATAGAAGCACGGGGCGAGGCTCCATAGGATATCATTCCCGTAAATTTCGGAAGGTCGTACCTTGTGGGGTTGCGGCTGGCAAAAACAATATTCAGGATATAATTTTCAATTTTCTCATCCATGTAAACCTCGCGCACAATATCCCTGGCCCTGATAATGTCATTTATCTTAAGGACGGCATTTGTTTTCGGAAATTCCTTTGGCAAGGTTTTCCCTTACGATCATCTTTTCCTCCTCCATCGTCGGATAATCGATCAGGACCTTCATCATAAACCTGTCCACCTGCGCTTCCGGAAGCGGATAGGTGCCCTCCTGCTCGATCGGGTTCTGTGTTGCAAGTACAAGGAATGGCTCATCGAGCCTGAATGTATTTTCACCAATTGTGACCTGTCGTCTCCTGCATAGCCTCAAGCAGTGCGCTCTGTACCTTGGCGGGCGACCTGTTGATCTCATCGGCCAAGATGAAGTTTGCGAATACAGGTCCCTTTTTTACAATGAACTCCTCCTTCTTCTGACTGTAAATCATTGTACCGATAAGGTCAGCCGGCAAGAGATCAGGAGTGAACTGTATCCTGCTGAATTTGCATCGATTATGGCCGCAAGGGATTTAATTGCAAGGGTCTTGGCAAGCCCCGGAACCCCCTCCAGAAGTATGTGCCCGTTTGTAAGAAGTCCGATCAGAAGGCTGTCGGTAAGGTGTCTCTGTCCTATGATCACCTTATTCATTTCCATCCTGATCATGTCAACAAAGCCGCTCTCCTTTCTCAATTTTCTCATTCAGGACTCTAATATCAGCAGTTTGCTCCATTGCTTTTCATTTAAATTAAAGTAGCAAAAATCATTTTTAAATTATCAGTTTTTCACCTTCCGGCGATCAATTCAAAAATTGTTCACAAATGAAATTGTATTTCATCTAAATAGTTGTTAATGACTGTTAAATTTTTGTTAAATGCAATGCATCATTATTGTAAACAGAAGTATGCAGTCATCAGTTAGAACGGTCGTCGCAAAATATTATTTCCCTGCCGGCCAATGATTTCAAAACGGAGCCCAGTAATCTCTCATAATGAGACTGGATTCCATGAAAATCCTCCTCTCACTGAGCACCGTACGAGAAGCATCAGTACCAGCGGGAAGTATTGCTATTTCGAAGTATTGAGGCAGGATGAGATGAAGCACAAGGAAGGCCGCTAAGAATATAGAAGAGAAGCCTGAACCATAAGTCCCTTCCCTTCCTCATTATCAGGAGCAGAACACAAACTATTATGAACGGATTCAGCCAGATAATGTTCAGGTTCCAATGCATCTGTGGATGATCTGTTAAAAAATTGAAGAAATATCATTAATATGGCCAGCACTGAATATACTGAGAAAAGGCCGATATCCGCCCACTGGCTATTTTCTTTCCCTGACAAGGCCGGTGAATATCAGATCAATATCAGGAGAGCCGTAAATACAAAGGCTGGGGCTCAGCAGGAAATTGTTCTTAATTACAGGCGGATCAAACCCAAGTAGGGTTTCGGGATTCTGAAGCAGGGGGATCATTTTTCCGTTGCGGTTTACAACAGTCTCCGACAGTTCGTTCTGCAGGTCGATCGGAAGAAACATCCGTCCCTGTATGCAGCAGCCTTATCAGCTGTAGATCCCATTATCAGGTCTATTCCGAATTTAAGCCAGGGGAAGGGATCCTGGTATTTACCCACCAGGGTCCGGAACGAGGGAGCTTTCCCTTTGTGACCGGAGGATAAAGCAGCTTTCTTCCTATGGCTTTTTCTATCAGGTCCCTGATCCTGGTTGAACAGTCATCGTAGAAAAAATCATATCTGTATTTAATGTTTTCAGGCTTGAGGTTTTCGCTGATATGCCCGGCAAGCTTCGCCGTTTTCTGCAGGGTCAAGGTTCAGCCTTTGCGACTGGACCCATCTCTTTTCATAGAAATAGGCCTGAAGGAAGCTCTTCATCGACTCTACATCGAGCATGTAATCAAGCCTCCTTTTGCAAATTTCCATGCGAAGTTGGGTGTATCGAAATCAAATACACCCCAGTTATATACAAGGTCAAGCTTCTGCCCGGGAATTATAACACGAAAGGCGCTGTGACCATAAATAGAATAAGTTTCCGTTCCTGTACCGCAGGTAATGAGGCAGAACACAGTGTCATTTACTGGTCCGCGAGAATTGCCCCTGAGACATAATGACAGGAGAACGACCAGAAGTAAGGAGGCTTTTTTCATCGAAATTCTCTTTCTGTAAACGTATGAGAATTTTCCGACATATAAAAGATGCGGGAAAATTGATAAATTTACGGCAGAGGTTGAAAGGTTGAAGGGTTGAAGGGGGAGCTATGTGATAAAGAGGAACTAAATAAAGCTGCAGATGAAGGAAACACTGTTAATGCATTAAAGGCTGCCGGAGAAGAACTTATGGGACACTTCGGGAAGGTGACCGGATATAAGGAAAAGGAATCGCAGAGCAGTATAGTAACGGCAGCCGATCTGAAAAGCGATGCAGTTATCTCAGGGGTAATCGGGGAACGCTTCCCGGGACATAATATTTTATCTGAAGAAAGCGGATTCAGCAACAGGGGATCTGAATTCACATGGGTGATCGACCCGCTGGACGGCACATCCAACTTTGCCTCCTCAATCCCGTGGTTCGGAATATTGATAGCGCTGTTTGAGAGCAACACCCCTGTTATCGGAGGAGCCTACCTGCCTGTAACCGATCAGCTGTATCTTGCAGAAAAGGGCAAAGGAGCCACCCTTAACGGGAAAAGATTCAGGATGGCCCCGGCAAACGGCCTCAGGAATTCCCTCTTCTCCTTTAACGTTGATTTCACATCCGACGATAAAGGTGCTGGGTGAGAGTATGCGCATATACAGGAAACCGTAACAGGCGCTGCAAGAAATATAAGATGTACCAATTCCCTTGTCGATTTTCTGTATGTGGCTGAAGGAAAATTCGGAGGGGTAATAAATCTTTTTACCAGGATCTGGGATATCTCCGCTCTCGGATTGATTATTGAGGAGGCTGGCGGAGTGATGAAGGATATCTCCGGAGAGGATATATTATACAGGTTTGATGAAAACACACCCGGAACAAATTTTCCTGTGATGGCAGGTTCGGGTGCAATCATTGCAGAACTTATTGAAAAGGTGCTCTGATTTGCCATCAGCCGGATAAATTCAAAATAATGATAATGCACGCAATATCTCAATTAATACGAGACACCATCATGAAGAAAGTAATATCTGTTACCGCATTACATGCTTCATATCCTTACCGGTTTTTCATATTCCCAGGAATCCAAAGGCAAATTATGATGAGTCAAAAGTTCCTGCCTATACCCTGCCTGATCCGCTTGATTTTCAGAGACGGAGCCAGGGTAGCATCGACAGCTGAGTGGGTAAAGAGAAGGGCTGAGATACTTCAGGATCTGTTGAAAATGAGGAATATGGTTATTCTCCCGCCTGGAAAGGAAGTCTGACCTCTTCCGAACTATCTTCCGATTGCATGCGCTCGGTGGCAAGGCCGTCAGAAAAGAGGTAAAGATTACTCTGCAGGAACGAGGGGCAGGGAGCTCAGCTGCACACTTCTTGATCTATCTTCCTCATTCCAATGGCCCGGTACCTGTATTTCTTGGGTATAATTTCGGAGGCAACCATTCTGTAACAGAGTGAACCCGGCATATCTGTCACCACTTCATGGATGCGGAATGATAAGGAGGATGGTATAACCGACAACAAGGCGACCGGGGCGGGCCGGGGAAAAGCGGCATCCAGATGGAATGTCGATGAAATTATTTCAAGGGGCTATGGACTTGTAACACTTTATTACGGCGACATCGATCCTGATTTTGACGATGGCTTTAGAAACGGCGTTCATGGGCTTTATTTCAGCAAAGCGCGACCCGGCCTCATGGGGAAGCATAGCAGGCTGGGCATGGGGCTTGTCGCGGGTTATGGACTGGATTGAGACAAATCCTTCAATTGATGCAGGAGGGTAATTGTTTTCGGACATTCAGGTTTGGGTAAAACCTCCCTGTGGGCCGGTGCTACGGATAAGCGTTTTGCAGCTGTCATCTCCAATGATTCCGGCTGCGGAGGTGCAGCCCTTTCAAAAAGATGTTCGGTGAAACTGTTGGCACCATAAACAGGGCCTTCCCTCACTGGTTCTGCAAAAATTTCAGCAAATACAATGAAAATGAGGCAAGCTCTTCCGTTCGATCAGCATGAACTGCTTGCACTTATTGCTCCACGACCTTTCTATGTTGCCAGTGCAGAAGATGATCAGTGGGCTGATCCCAGGGGCGAATTCCTTTCATGTGTGAATGCCTCTCCGGTATACATCCTGCTTGGGCAGAAAGGATTTCCTGCAAGAGAGATGCCGGCAGTAAACAGTCCTGTGAAGGGTGATATATCTATCATGTGAGGACAGGAGGACACGATGTTAAATTATATGACTGGCAGCAGTTTCTCGATTTTGCCGATGCCACTCTTAAAAAGAGATAAGCCGGTTCTGAAACTTATCTTATTTTGCTAGCTTTATGCCGCTTATGCTGTGAATGTACAGGTCAGATCTCAGGTTTACCCGGATAAAAGCCATTAATTTAAAATTTACATAAAATGAAAAGAAACCAACATTATTTACACTGCTTTTATCATTCATTCTGACAAGCAGTTGCAGTCAGAAAAGCGAATTTCCCACTGACAGATCTCCATGTGCATCTGAAAGGCAACACTTACGTTGGCCGATGCTGCCAAAAAATCAAAGGATGAAAATATTGCTTACGGAATCGCAGTGAATTGCGGACTCGGATTTCCTGTACACAGTGATTCTCAGATTGATTCTGTGTTGCAGACATTCAAAGGGTATCCCCAGTTTTATCTGGCCATGCAGGCTGAAGGAAGGGAATGGGTCAATATTTTCTCAAAGGAATCGAGGGATAAATTTGATTATGTCTTCACTGATGCCATGACCTTCACTGATGAAAAGGGAAGAAGGAACAGAATATGGATCAAGGACGAGACATGGATTGATGATGAGGAGCAATTTATGGATTATCTTGTTAACACACTGGTAAAAATACTCAACACGGAACCTATCAATATCTATGTTAATTCCACCTATCTGCCCGAACAGATGGCTGGACAGATACGGCCATTTCTGGACACCTGAGAGGATGGACAAGGTTATCAGCGGCAGCAAAGGAAAATAACATTGCAATTGAGATCAACAACAGGTTCAGGATCCCATCAGCCGATTTCATAAAACGGGCAAAAGCTGCAGGAGTCAAGTTCACAATCGGAACAAATAATGCTGATGAGAATTTTTCAGGAGCCTGCCTATGCCAGGAAAATGATCAAGGAATGCAATCTGACGAAAGATGACTTTTATCTTCCTGTCAAGAAGCAGAGATAAGATACATTCTAACAACAGACTATGAATTGGATAATATTGACTTCTTAAGGACACTTAAGTTTCTTCCCGGCATAATACTCGGATTGACGGTTCATGAATTCAGCCATGCCTGGGTTGCGCTCCTCTGCGGTGATCCCACTGCGAGGGATGAAGGAAGGATCACCCTGAATCCCTTTAAGCACATCGATATGCTTGGCTTTATTATGCTGCTTGTCGCCGGCTTCGGCTGGGCAAAGCCCGTTCAGTTCACTGAGCAGAACCTCCGCAATCCCAAGACTGATGTGCTTAAAATAGCAGTTGCCGGACCCTTGTCAAATGCCCTTCTCGCGATGGTCCTCTCGGTTGTGTTTTCATTCTTGCCGCCGCATATTCCGATTTACTCGAATGATCCCATCAGGATGGCATATGAAGTCCTTCACTATGCAATTTTATTAACTGGGGGCTTTTTGTGTTCAATCTCCTCCCCCTCCCTCCTCTTGACGGCTCTCATCTACTCTTTAACCAGTTCAAGAGATTTCCGGCTTTGTATACAGGACTGTATAAATATGGCTCACTCGTCCTTTTAGGACTGATAATAGGAACCGTTGTCACAAAAATTGATTTCCTGCCTATCTGGCCCGCCATCAGGTTCCTGGGAGAAGGGTTCCTGGGGATCGTGGGGTACAGGTAGAGAGCGGAGAGCGCAGAGCGCAAGCGAGAGCGCAGAGCGGAGAGCGGAGAGCGCAGAGCGAAGAGCGGAGAGAGCGGAGAGCGGAGAGCGAAGAGCGGAGGGAGCGCAGAGCGGAGAGCGGAGAGCGGAGAGCGAAGAGCGGAGAGCGCAGAGCGGAGAGCGGAGAGCGGAGAGCATGTATGCCAGAACAGAGAAAGCATTATATATACCAAATACACAGAAAGCTATGGAATATATTGTGGCACAAAAACTCAGAGAAACATGGGGAAACAAGCCCTGCGATCATCCACATCTTGAAAAGGAGTTCTATACCGGAGCATTTCTTACCGATTATGTATGCACCCGATGCGGCAAGGCTTTTACAATACCGCAGAAAATGGAAATGGATGAAGAGAGAAAACATGCGGCACGGAAAGGATGAATTCATTTTATTTAATCCCTTTCAGCCGGACCTGTACAATCTGCCAGTGGAATAATATTTAAAATGCTGCCATGGATGCAATAATAAAAAGAGTATTGCCTGAGGAGCTGTCGCTGTTGCAATCGGTAGGCAGGCAAGCATTTACCGAGACTTTCGCAGAGTGGAATACTCCTGAGAACATGGTAATTTATCTTGAACAAAGCTTTAACACTGAACGGCTTTCTGCGGAGCTGGCAAACAACGAATCGGAATTCTATTTTGCCCTCAGAAATAATGAGGTCATCGGGTATCTCAAGCTAAACCGCCTCGGGGCGCAAACTGAAATCAGGGATCACGATGGCGTCGAGATCGAGCGGATTTATGTCCTTAAAAAATATCATGGACAGAAGGTGGGTCAGCTCCTGTTCGACACAGCAATGCAAAGGGCCCAACAGGCTGGAGCCGCTTATATCTGGCTCGGTGTCTGGGAGAAGAATGAAAAAGCAATAAAATTTTATATAAGGAACGGTTTCATCAGGTTTGACAGCCATACATTCAAACTGGGAGACGAAGAGCAGACTGATATTATGATGAAGCTCGGCCTGAAGATCTCATAACTGTTCAGCCCCATCCGGCATTACCCCATTCAGTTTAATCTGTAGCAACCTCCCGCATACTACCTGCTACCTGCTACCTGCTACCTGCTACCTACTTCCTACTTCCTACTTCCTACTACCTACTTCCTACTTCCTACTTCCTACTTCCTACTTCCTACTTCCTACTGCATGCCTGTTTTAATAATTTATTAATCACGGATTTGTTAACAATTTCATCTCAATTTGGTTATATCTCGTAATTTTGTAAAGATCTACCCGGCAAACGTGGTCACCATGCCGGAAACATTGCCGGAAGCAATAAAAAGTTTCTTTCGAATACTTTGATAAACATTTTTAATCTCTATTGATCATGGAAACCGTCAGCAACTCATCAGAATCACCTAATGTACAAAAGGCCCTCGAACATCTTAATTCAGTTCTTGTAAAGGATGAAGGGATCGAGGCATGGTCCGTTCAGCGCAGGCTCTTTGCCCTTACCCACAGACGGCTGCTGGTTGCAGCTACCTCGGGAAGGTTTATTACTATCGACAGGGGCATCCTTGGAGGATTTAAAATGACAGATTTCAGATGGCAGGATCTCGGTGATGCAAGGATCAGCGTGGGGATCTTCGGGGCCGACATAATAATGAAGATCTATCGCTCCAAAGATCTGGCTATTTCTGAAAATTCAGCTGAAGAGCTCATTCTCAAGGGTTTCCGGAAGGAAGGCGCTGAACAGATTTACAGGATTGCACAGGCGCAGGACCAGTCATGGAGGGAAAAAAGGAGGATACGCGAGCTCGAGGAACTGAGGGCAAAATCAGGTGGCATAACCCTGGGTGGCAGTCCGGGAGCTCAGCAGGCCGGAGGTGCATCTGAGGACACTCTCACAAAGTTGCAGCAGGCAAAGCAGATGCTCGACAACAAGCTGATCACCGACTCTGAATATGAGTCGATTAAGGCACGTCTCATCAGCGGTTTATAGTTCAAATCGCGCATAATCCCGCTTTAATTCTAACCAACTTCACATGAAGATAACCAAAATGCTCACCCTGCTGGCAATACTGTCTGCATTGGTGGTTTCATGCCATCACAGCGGTGATAGATCAGTCAGTCTGGGTCTGATAAAATTCAGTAAAGAGAATATATCCTTTCGTGATTCATTGAACAGGAAAACAGATCCTGCTTCACAGGGGATAAATGTGACAGTCAGATCAGATTCTGCAGGCCCCGGATTATACCATCTGAATGTTACGATATCATCTGATGGCACCCGGAGGCTGAGGGATCTTGAAATTCCCATTACCTTCCTGGCGGGTGATCCTGATGCAGTGGAGGAGGCCCGCAATTCATTCCACTGGGCTCCCAACCTGAAGAGCAAGGCGGAAGACATTATTTCACAGCATGTTTTCAGGTCGCCAGCTATTATACTTACATACAGGCAGTCAGCAGTTTCAATCATCCCTGATCCGCATGAGATCATATCTCATCACGAAACGCCCTATTATCTCGATCTTGCATTTGGAAAGAGCGCCATTACAATATCATATGGCCTTTCGAATTACAAAACTGACGGCCATGTCTATTATGAAAGGATGGACTCTTCCTTCCTTCTTCCCGAGAGAACCGAGCTGGGGCTCTATATCCTTTCCTCCGGAAATTCCTCACCTGCTGCAATTCTTGGCGCTACAGACTCCCTGATATGGAATGTGTACGGAGCAGGATACAGGAAGTCCCTCCTGCCCCAGACAGTCCCTTTCAGCCGCTATGCCACGGAAGGATATAACATGGCACTTGAGAAGTACTGGATCAACGGTCCACGGCCCGGTACAGGCGGTATTGCACTTTCGACCTTTCTCGACACTGCAACAGGGGTATACCGTGGCAGGGATTATAAGGATGATCTATGGTTCCACTCCTGGTTCAATAATGCCCGAACGGCCTACGGCCTGTATCTCTGGGGCCATGAAACCGGCAACAACATATGGAAAGACAAGGCGCTTGCCACAATGAATCTCCTGCTTGGAAGCCCACAGACCAGGGGCTTTTTCCCTACCATCTGGGTACCTGAAAGAAACGGATGGGTTGCTTCCGGACAGGGAGGAGGTCCGGGGCTTTATCATGTGCCTGACAATTGCTGGACGGCAATATGGCTGCTCAGGTTCGATGATGAACTGAAAAAGCTGCCCGGTGCCGGGAAATTCCTGTCTGATTTTGCGGCAGCTCTGACTGGAACACAGCTAGCCAACGGCAGTTTTCCTGCAAGGATCCATACTGACGACCTGACACCCGATCCGATACTCATGAACAGTGCATCCGGCTCGATGTCCACATGGTTCCTGGAGGAGATGCTTCTCAGAAAAAGGCTGTCAGGAGACCAGGAAAAGATGGCGTTATCAGCCGTCAGCAAATCACTGGCCTTCCTTGAAAAAGAGATTCTGCCGGAGATCCGGTTCCAGGATTTCGAAGTTTTCTTTTCATGTGCCCCGAATCAGATCGATCGGTTTGATTCCCTTACATGGCTCTATCCTCACAATACACTTTCGATCCAATGGAGCGCCGAAGCTTTTCTGAAGGGCTATCAGCTCTTCCATACAAGCAAGTACCTGGAAGAGGGTGAATTTTGTCTCAATATCCTCTCCCTTTACCAGCAGGCCTGGAGCCCTCCTTTTATCGATTTCTGCTCATTCGGCGGATTCGGGGTACAGAATACGGATGCCGAATGGTCTGACGCACGCCAGGCACAGTTTGCTGAAACCTATCTCGACTACTATCTCATCACCCGAAAAAGGGAATACCTGCAGCGGGCCGTGGCCGCATGTCATGCCTCATTTGCACTGATGGCCATTCCCTGGAACCAGGCTGTGTCTCCGCAAAATTACCGTGGCAGCGCTTTTAACGGTGAATTCAGGGGAGCAATGGCTGAAAATTTCGGACATTCCGGATACAACAGGCGTTCTGGTCAGTCTGGTTTCCACTGGGGGACCGGAAGCGCCCTGACAACAGCTGCTATATTCAGGGAGAAGCTTGGTGACATCTATCTCGACGAAAACTCTTTCGAGGCCACTGGTGTGGACGGGATCACAGTACTAAGCACCGACTGGGGTGACACCATCAGGCTTGCCACGAAACGCCTTGAGGGTCTGGGCAGCCTGAGCATCAGGAGCTATGGAAAGGATATGGACGGGAAATTAGTTAAAGTTGATAATGATTTCCCCATAGCTGCAACGACTCCGGGAAAACGTGGAAAGCAGCATCGGGGCCTGTGATTGCTGATTGTGCAAAAGTCTGGATTTAAGACTTTTCAGGTTATTCCGCAGTTTCTTGTCAAAACCTGACAAAAATATTATTTTGTGTCAAGGTTTTTAATTAATTTAGGTTCGATAGTGATAGTTATAAGTCAGGCAAAGACATTGCAATAACATGTGAATCAATATATTGATTCGAAATGTCTCTGTGACTGACCCGGCGGGAGCGTCTATTAAGCGAAGCAGGATCATCCCTTTTAAAACATCGTTAGGGGTTTGTTAATATCTTCCTGATATTTATTCATATCATGGTTTTACCGGTGCTAATTGCAAATTATTAATTTGTTATATTTAATTTCTGATAAAACCTAAAACCTTTCAGGCATGAGAACGCACCTAAAACCCACGCTCATTTTCCTTCTGCTGCTTTTATTTTCTTTTATTCAGCCGGGATGCACCACTACGAGAAAAACAGCTGTAGCCTGTCCCGAATTTCCCTCATACAAGGATCACAGGCAATTAAGCCATCACAGGTCTGACCCAAAAAGGACACTGCTTGTGCATAACAGTTCCTGGGCGCAGCATTCAAAGAGCAGGAGCAGAAGAAAAGCTGATAGCCCCATGAAGCTTAAAAGCGATGTTGCTCAAACTTCCGGAGTTATGGTATCTCAGTCTGAACAGTCACTGGCTGAGTATAACAGGGGATTGCTGGCCTCGGTCGGCGATTACAGATTTGCCACAGAAAACGTGATCGGCTCTTTTGCACAAGGGCAGACAAAAATTCTCATGTCACTCAATGATCCGCCATTTCCACAGGAAACTGATTGTGACACCATAATACTCAGATCGGGGGCAAGGCTCACCGGGAAGGTGCAGGAAATAAACCTTACTGAAGTAAAATATAAAAAATGCAATAATCTGACTGGACCGGACATTATTTTACCCAGGGCCCATATCACTAAAATCCTTTACTCAAACGGGACGAGTGAAACTTTTGATCCGGTCGATACAGGAATTCCTGCAAATCTGGGCCCGGTTTCTCAGTCTGATTTAACCAGGGAACCTCCCCCATTAAAATCTGAAGGGCTCGGGATTACTGGCTTTATTGCCTCCCTTGTAGGTCTCTTCGTTGCCTCAATTCCACTCGGGCTGATAGCGGTGGTGTTCGGCTCAATAAGTCTTTCTAAGATTCAGCGATATCCCAAAATGTACAGGGGACGAGGGCTCGCGATAGCCAGCATAATAATAGGAACGATCGATATTGCTGTGATGCTTGCATTGCTTGCCACAATGTAACATAAGCACAGAAGGGCTGGTTTAAGACGGCAAATTTTTTAATTTTGTATCATATAAGGGATTGACATGAAAAAAAAAACGACACCTGAACATGCCATTAAACCAGCCCTGCTAATAATTGATGTGCAGAAGAGGTATATTCCGATGATCCCGCAGCGGGACAGGGAGATCGCTTTCTTCTTTATCAATCTCTTGATTGACCTTTTCAGGAAACATGAATTTCCTGTCATCCGCATTTATCACCACAATAAGGAAAATGGCCCCAAACCCGGAACCGATGAATTCGAATATCCCGATGAGATCAGGATCATTGAAAAGGATACGCGGATCTTAAAAACCTATTCGGACAGCTTTAACAGGACTGGTCTAAATGAGATCCTCAAGGAAAATGGGAACAATACATTGTTTTTGTGCGGGTTGAGTGCTGTCGGCTGCGTGCTTGCAACCAAAACAGGAGCACAAAACAGTGATTACAAGGCCTTTATAGTAAAAGATGCAATAATGAGCCACAATTCGGATTACACAAGGAACGTGGAGGCAATGTTTGATGCAATCAGTTTTGATGCGGTAGAGCTGATCCTTGAGCATTGCTGAAAGCGCGGACAATCATCCTGAGGAACTATTGGTTGTACCTCAATGGATACCGCTATTAAAACGAACAAAACAGAATATTAAAGTCAGGATTTATGAAGATTGGATTGATGGGATTTGGAAAGACAGGCAAAGCCGTGGCTTCAGTAATTCTGCTGAATAAGGAATTCACACTGGAATGGGTTTTAAGAAGAAAGACTCTTCTGAATCACAGGTCGGTACCGGAATTTCTTGGAATTGAATCGGATGAGCCAGGGCTGATATACTCGAAGGAAACGATTACAATAAGTGCATTGCTTGATAATCATCCGGTCGACTGCATAATCGATTTCTCTTCAGATGAGGCCATACATGATTATGGGGAGGAGGCCGGCAAAAGGAAAATTAAAATTATTTCTGCAATATCGCATTACAAAAAAGAGGAGATTGAACTCCTGAAGAGCCTGTCAGAGGTCACAACAGTATTCTGGTCGCCCAATATAACGCTGGGAGTGAATTTTTTGCTTCTGGCTTCCAAATATCTGAAAAAAATCGCTCCTGCGGCTGATATTGAAATAGTTGAAGAGCACTTCAAACAGAAGGAAGGGATCTCGGGCACAGCCATTAAAATTGCAGAAGCGCTTGATATAGACAAGGGAGAAATAAATTTCGTAAGGGCCGGTGGCATAGTCGGGAAGCACGAGATTATTTTCGGATTCCCATATCAGACAGTCAGGCTGATCCATGAATCGATTTTAAGGGAAGCATTCGGAAATGGAGTGATTTTTGTGGCACAGAATCTGGCGGATAAAGGAACAGGATTTTATAATTTCGAAGATCTTCTGATCCCCTATTTTAATTTATCCGCCAATGATATGAGTAAAGGTACAGCCAGCTCACCTGAATAACATGGTATCCGCAGGATACTGAGCGGAGTGATGAGCTATTATTCTGGCTGAATATTAATTAAACTTAAATTGGGGAACAAACATGAAAGAACAATTCGCCAAATGGTCAGAGCATTTGATTCCCTGGCTGTTATCACATGGAGTCAAGATAGTGATTATTGTGGTGGGCACCTGGGTCCTGATCAGGATACTGAGGAAAATTCTCGAGAAAGCTGTCAGGGTAGCCATTGTTCCGGGGAAATATGTCTCAAAGACAGCGGAGAAGAAGCGTGAAGATACACTGATCAGGATATTTTCGGGGATCACAGAAGTAACACTGATAACAATCGGAGCCTTAATGGTCCTGTCGGAGATGGGCCTGATGATAGGTCCGATACTTGCCGGAGCCGGCATTGTAGGCCTGGCTGTAGGCTTTGGCGGCCAATATCTGATAAAGGATATAATCTCGGGACTGTTCATAATAATAGAAAATCAGTACAGGGTTGGCGATGTTGTAAATTTTGACGGAACGGGAGGGCTTGTGGAGGATATAAGCATACGGATGACCACTCTGCGGGATCTTGACGGGACTGTTCACCACATACCTCACGGTGAAATTAAGAGAGTGGCAAATCTGTCAAAGTACTTTTCAAGGGTAAACCTCAATATTGGAATATCATATAGTTCAAATCTCGAGCATGTGATTTCAGTTGTAAATAAAACAGGTAATGAGCTGGCAGAGGATCCGAAATGGAAGGAATTTATCACAAAGGCTCCCCAGTTTCTCAGGGTGGATGATTTCGGGGACTCATCAATAGTTATAAAAATACTCGGGGAAACCCAGCCGATAAAGCAATGGGATGTTACCGGCGAGCTGCGCAAGCGCATCAAGATTGCTTTTGACAGGGAAGGGATAGAAATTCCATTTCCCCAGGTTGTTGTTCACAAGGCAAATAATAAGGAACCGGCGGATTAGGGATATAATACCACCGCTAAACACAGCAGATATGAAACAGAACAAGACCCGGGATACAGGGCTCTGCAGAAAAGGGCATAAAACGGGCATTGCAGTGACAATCACAGGAAATCGATGATAAAATGTTCCCTAAAGTTGCTTTTGCTTTCAACAGCCTGCGTTATCCTCTCATGTACAGAGAACGGGAAAAAAACAGTCATTGCTATACGCGGTGATCAGTTTTATATTAACGGGGAGCTTACCTATAAGGGAAGGTCATGGAAGGGTAAGAGGATCGAGGGCTTACTTATGAATTCAAGGATGGTCCAGGGCATTTGTGATGACCTGAATCCTGAAACCCGTGAAAGCTTCGCTTATCCGGATACAAAAAAATGGGATCCTGAAAGAAATACGGATGAGTTTGTGGCTCATATGCAGGAGTGGCACGACAACGGGTTGCTTGCCTTTACACTTAATCTTCAGGGCGGAAGTCCGGCAGGTTATGGCAAAAGTGAGTGGGAAAATTCAGCTTTTGACAAAAAAGGAGCATTAAGGCCTGAATATTTGCACCGCCTGAAAAGAATACTCGATAAGGCGGATGACCTGAATATGGCTGTAATCCTTGGTTATTTCTATTTCGGTCAGGACCAGCATCTTGAAGATGAACAAGCCGTTACAGCTGCAGTGGATAATATTACAACCTGGATCCTGGACAATAAATATAAGAATGTCCTGATTGAGATCAACAATGAGTGCAATATAGAATATGACCATAAAATATTGCAGCCATACAGGGTACATGAACTGATTTCAAGGGTACAGAACATGAGCAGGGACGGCTTTCACCTTCTTGTAAGCACAAGCTATGGCGGGGGAACTGTTCCCTTGCCGAATGTGGTCAGGAGGGCCGATTTCATACTGATCCATGGCAATGGACTGGATAATCCTGTCAGGATAAAGGAGCTTGTGGATTCGGTGCGGCTTGTTCCTGGTTATACAATAAAACCGGTTCTTTTCAATGAAGACGATCATTACAATTTCGGATCGGATTCCTGCAATTTCATAACTGCGGTAAGCGATTATGCTTCCTGGGGATATTTCGATTACAGGATGAAGGGAGAAGGGTTTGAATCGGGTTACCAGAGTGTTCCGGCAGACTGGGGCATAAGCTCAGACCGAAAAAAAGCATTTTTCAGTAAATTGCGTGAAATTACAGGCAACTGAAGGTTCAATATCCTGAACCAGAGTTATCTTCCCCTGTCTGCTTGCATTTTCAAAAATATATCCACAGTGGTTCTCGCGGAGTTTCGCAGAGGTTACCGCAGTCCCGGTAGCCATCGGGATTCGCGGAATGTAAAAGGAACTTAATCGGCGGGACTCAGCGTTCTTCAATCTGCGTACATCAGCGAGACATATCAATAATCACAAATTCCGTAAAGTTTAAATGTTCCGCAAGGATCCAAATTAAGATTGTTTGTATTTGCGTCACGATAGCTATCTGGTGGATGTAAGATAAGGCGAAAGGCAAAAGGAGAAAGGATAAAGTAGAAAGTTACATGTATCGGATTCCCCCCTTGAAGGGGGCCAGGGGGATGTAGGATGTGAAAAAAGAAAGCCCGGGAGACTTCCGTTGGGGTAATTGTGAACCATTTTACTGTTCATATGAAATGTGGTAAATTTGAATTTACTTTATATCAGATAAAATAATCAGAATATGGAATTCAACCCCGGCAATAATGTTGTCAGGCTATGTATTCAGGGTATGGATATGGAAGAACAAGACAATCCCAATGCAGCAGGCAGACTATTTCTTCAGGCCTGGAACGAAGCTGCAACCGATTTTGAAAGATTTATTGCTGCCCATTTTGTTGCAAGACATCAAAAAAATGATTCCGGCAAACTGAAATGGTATGAAACATCGTTGCAGTATGCCCTTAAAGTAAATGACGATATGGTTAAGGGGGCTTTCCCTGCCCTGTATTTAAACATCGCCGGATGCTATGAAAACTTAGGTGACCATGACAATGCAAGGAAGAATTATGCATTGGCAGATTTGCTCAAGGATAAGCCGTCCGACAAAGGTCCCTTTTATCATGGAACGAAAGCAGATTTGCAGATTGGAGATTTCCTCACAGCAGGGGGCAGGTCAAACTACAAACCGGAACTCATAATGAACCATATTTATTTCACAGCCTCGGTTAATGGGGCGGGCCTTGCTGCGGCACTGGCTAAAGGGAACGGACATGAACGTGTTTTTATGGTTGAACCGACAGGGAGCTTTGAAAATGACCCGAACGTCACTGACAAAAAATTTCCCGGTAATCCGACCCGTTCATATCGCACCCAGGCACCATTGAAAATTATAGGGGAAGTGACTGACTGGGTAAGGCAAACACCCGTAGAACTCAAAAAATGGCGCGACAAGCTGGCCAATTCCAAAGGAGATATTATCAATTAATTCCCGGGATGCCCCTGCCCTGCCCTGCTAAAGGGAGCCGATAAGAGTGAATTCAGTGAATACAGTTTGGATAATAAATATATTTGCTAAGTGAAAAATTTATATCATATAGCATTATGAACACTACGGACCAGCGCTTTGCTAAAATGAGCTTTGCTACAGTATATCCCCTGTATCTGACGAAGGTGGAGAAGAAAGGGAGAACAAGGGAAGAATTGCATCAGGTTATCAGGTGGCTCACAGGCTTCGATGACGTCAAGCTGCAGGAACTTGTAAAGGAAAATGTGACATTTGAAGCATTTTTTCAGCATGCCAGACTGAATCCCAATGCACATCTCATCACCGGAGTTATCTGCGGCTACCGGGTGGAGGAGATCGCGGATCCTTTAACCCAACGGGTAAGGTACCTTGACAAGCTTGTGGATGAGCTGGCAAAGGGCAGGAAGATGGAGAAGATTTTACGGGGCTAAATTTGCCGGACATAATGAATCAGCCCTGGAAGCTCTGAAGCTGAACACACTGTTTTTCCCTTCCGGCTTCAATACCTACGACAGCTATGGTGAGGCTTTAGCGAAGCTTGACAAAGTAAAGGAAACAATTATAATGTATAAAAAATCCCTCCTGTTAAACCCAGGCAGCGAAGGAGGGAAAAGCCTGGTTCATTCTGACTATGCTGCTGATATTGCAATACCATGAAACATCTGGATATAAAGTAGTCATAGCTATCCTTAAAGATACTTTTGCTGATAAAACGGATTTAAATCTTTCACGCAGAAGTGAACAACAATGATAAGTTGTTTGTCATGCATTTTGCTCAGGTTGGCTCAGGCAGGCGGGAGAAACTGAACTGAAGGGGGATTTGTGACGATTCAATGAATTTTCGGATACCCATGATATTGCCTGAGTGATTTTCATTCTGAACGAAGCGAGGAATATCATAACTTTAGCCGGACAATTATCTAAAACAATTAAAATTCAGGATTATGGTTTCAGGTATTCAAAAAGAAAAAGCTGAATTGTTCCTGAAATATCATCAGGACAAAGAGATTCTGGTTCTGTTAAACTCGTGGGACATCGGGAGCTCAAAATTAATAGAGGCATGCGGCTATAAAGCAATCGCGACAACAAGCATGGGAATCGCCGCCTCGATGGGTTATCCTGACTGCCAGGTAATACAACTCTCAGAAATGATTGCCGCCATAACGGGGATCGTAAATGGAGTAAATGTTCCGGTTACGGTTGATATAGAAGCCGGTTACGGGAACAATCTGAATGAGATTATTGATTCTGTTAAAAAGATAATTGCAACGGGGATTGTCGGAGTAAACATTGAAGACAGCATTGACTTAAGTCCGGATTTAATTGATGAGCTCGAATTCTGTGAAAGAATATCGGCTATACGTGCATTATCAGATTCCCTTGGCTTTCATCTTGTAATCAATGCAAGGACTGATTCATTTTATACCTCGCAGGGCCCGGCGCACGAAAAATTATCCGAGTCAATAAGGCGCGGCAATAAATACAGGGAAGCAGGTGCTGACTGCATATTTGTTCAGCCTGTCTGGGATAAGGAAATGATTTCAACTCTTGTTAAGGAAATCAATGCCCCTCTAAATATTCTCTCAAATCCCTCGATTGGTTCGGGAGTTCCTCCGTCAGTCCGTGAACTTCAGGATATGGGTGTTGCGCGCTTAAGCCTGGGTTCAAGCCTGATGAAGGCTACATTGGCTTTAATCAAGAAAGCTGCCGATGAACTCTCGGAAAAGGGAACCTACAGCATAATATCAGATACTCTGAACCCGGCTTCCAACGCTGTGCTCGCATATAAGATGACAATTGGATCAAACTAAATGAAGACAAAAAAAACCTTTCAGGATTATCGGGTAAATGTAAAGATAATACTGTCAGCGCTTTGGGCTGCTGTAATGTTTATCTACGTGTATGCCGATATTAAAACCCTTTTCCAGCCGGAAATTCCCGAACAGATTATTTCAGGCATTATAGGCGGAATGGCAATCAATCAGAGCTTTTTGCTTTCAGCGGCAATATTGATGTCGATCCCCCCTGTTATGATTGTACTTTCCCTGACCTTAAAGCCGGGCATAAACCGGTGGGTTAACATTATTGTAAGCTTTCTGCATATTTTGCTCATAATCGCAACACGATTTGTCCCGGCAAAAGTATGGTACTATTATATCTATTACCAGGCTATTGAAGCAATTTTTCATTCGCTGATTATCTGGTACGCATGGAGATGGCCGGTACAGGGAAAAAATTGAAATTACATCTGCCTTCAGTACCTTGTAAGGCAGATTCAATATAACTCTGCCTGAACATAAAAAAAAAAGCCACAACACTTCAGTTCACGAAATTTATTAATTTTAAATATTGGTGATGGAGTTCGCCATGAACTGCCTTTATAAGCTGATGATTCGTGCGTTTGTAAACAAGAGGGGCTATCGATGAAAATCGCAAAAACAACGTATCAGCCTTTTTCAGCTTCTGGATTATCTTCAAATGCCTGTTATTTCAGGTGGAATATTTATCTCACCCGTAAAAATCCAGGGGCAGGACGGCCTGGGGACCTGAAAACATTTTCGCAGAGAACAGGTAAGTAATATTTTAATGAACCGGATTATCAAATATCAGTTTCAGTTAAGATAAAATTTTAATAATTAAAACTATGAAAATCATTAATGTATCAGCACTTGAAATTCTCGATTCAAGGGGCAATCCGACAGTTGAGGCCAATATTATTCTTGAGGATGGCACCAGGGCAAGAGCCATGGTTCCAAGCGGAGCATCAACAGGCGAGCGTGAAGCCTGTGAATTACGCGATGGGGATAAAAAACGGTATGGAGGCAAGGGTGTACTAAAAGCTGTTGAAAACGTCAATAAGATCATTGCAGGCGGGATCACCGGAAAAGAATTCAGGAATCAGCGGGAACTGGATTACTTTATGATAGAACTGGATGGGACTTCCAATAAATCAAATCTGGGAGCAAATGCAATTTTATCCGTATCAATGGCATATGCAAGAGCTGAAGCTGAAAGTGCAGGTATCCCCCTCTATCAATATATTGGAGGTGCAAATGCATATCTTCTCCCGGTTCCATGCCTAAATATAATAAATGGTGGAAAGCATGCCGACAATAATGTCGATTTCCAGGAATTTATGATTGCACCGCATGGAGCACCCACATTCAGGGAGGCCATCCGGATGGGAATTGAAGTCTTCCACAGTCTTAAGGCAGTCCTGAAGGGCAAAGGATATAGTACCGGAGTTGGTGATGAGGGAGGTTTTGCACCTGATCTGAAGTCAAATGAAGAAGCAGTGGATGTAATTCTCGAGGCAATTAATAAAGCCGGATATAAGCCCGGAGATCAGGTCAGCATTTGCCTTGATCCTGCAGCCAGCGAGATGTGGGAGGATGGAAAATACAAGCTTTTCAAGAGCACTGGTAAGCTTGTATCGAGCGACGATATGGTAAAACTTTGGGCAAGCTGGACAGACCAGTATCCCATTGTACTTCTCGAAGACGGTCTTGCAGAAAATGACTGGAACGGGTGGAAGAATCTGACTGATGCCATCGGAAATAAAATTGAGATTGTAGGTGATGATCTGTTCTGCACAAATAAGCAGATACTTGCTGAAGGTATATCAAAGGGGGTGGCAAATTCAGTTCTGATTAAACTCAATCAGATTGGCACTGTAACCGAAACACTTGAGACAATTGAACTTGCATATAAAAACAAATACAATGCCTTCGTTTCACATCGCAGCGGTGAAACGGCAGACAGCTTCATTGCTGACCTGACTGTTGCGGTTAATGCGGGTCACCTAAAGACGGGCAGCGGATGCAGGGGTGAAAGGATTGAGAAATTCAATCAGCTGATGCGCATTGAAAACGAACTTGGCACAACAGCCAGATTTGCAGGAAAAAAGGCATTTAAAAATTCATAACAGGTGGAGGTCAGAAAATCCAGGGTCCCTTTCTTGGCGCCGGGCGACGGTTTCCCCCTTTGAAGGGGGGCAGAGGGCGGGGGGCGCAGGGCGCAGGGCGGGGGGCGCAGGGCGCAGGGCGGGGGGCGCAGGGCGCAGGGCAAGAAGGACGGAGCCCAACCGGCATGCCATTGTTTAAAAAATACAGATAATCCAATTAAAAATCCAAACCTTAATAAATCAAATTATGAAGGCACTAATCAAATCCCTGCTGTTACTGAGTGTGTGTTACGGGTTATTTTCCTGCACGCGTCAGATTCCTGTGTCAAAAACCGTCCCTGAGAATAACAAAACCTACCGGGTCGATTTTCTGTTCGAACACGATGGCTGCAAGGTATACCGTTTCGAAGATTACGGGCGAAGCGTCTATTTTACAAATTGCAACGGGGAAATAACAGCAATAAAATCGGATTCCACGGAACAACGCACTCAGACTGTTGTAAGAAAATGATATTTCAGGAAAATCATTTATCGTAAACATGGCCAAACAGGTCAGGCATTACGGCAGTAGCAGAATCACCTGTCTGCTGAATTAGAAACACGCCCGATAAAAATAGATTCACCCGCTTATCGGAATAATAAAATTTGTACATTGCTCGTTCTGCACTTCAATTGAAAATTGTAAATAGATATGTGAATAAGGGAGCGATGTTATTGGATATATGCCTATGAAGACAAATCACCTTGACTATATCAATTTTGAAGAGGTAAATAAGCTTCTTGAAGGGTTCAATAAGTCAACAGGATTTGTGACGGCCATCCTCGACCTTGAAGGGAAGGTTCTTTCCAAATCGGGATGGCGGCAGATCTGCACCGGATTTCACAGGGTCAACCCTGAAACCTCCGGGAACTGCCGGATCAGCGATACCATCCTTGCCAACGAATCAGGCAAGGAAGAGAAATATCATTTCTACAAATGTCTGAATGGCCTGGTCGATGTAGCCGTTCCCATTGTCATAAATGGTGAACATGTTGCGAACTTATTCTCAGGGCAGTTCTTTTTCGATGAACCTGATCGTGATTTTTTCAGGCAGCAGGCGCATCGATATGGCTTTAATGAGCATGAATATTTAAAAGCGCTGGCCGATGTACCTGTTGTTTCAAGGGAAAAAGTTACAATCGCAATGGATTTTTTGCTGAATATGACTCAGCTCATAAGTGATATCACCCTCCAGAAAATTGAACAGTCACAGCTGAACGAGGCTTTGAGGAAAAGTGAAGAGCGCTCCCGCAGCGCTCTCGACAACATGCTTGAGGGTTGTCAGATCATAGGTCATGACTGGAGGTACATCTATCTGAACCACAGCGCCGGGGTGCACAACCGCCGTCCCAACAACGAACTGCTCGGCCGGCGCTACCAGGATATGTGGCCAGGTATCGAAAAAACAGTAGTTTTTAAAATTATAAGTAATGTACTCGAAAAGCGGGTTCCAAACCATTTTGAAAACGAATTTGTATTCCCTTCGGGCGAAAGCGGCTGGTTCGATCTGAGTATTCAACCGGTGCCGGAAGGTGTATTTATTCTGTCCATTGACATCACCCAACGCAAACGCAATGAAGAGCAACTGTTCGAGAGCGAATTCAGGTTTGGCAAACTATATGAAAATGGTCCCTTCGGGATGGTAATGGCAGACAGTGAATTAAGGTTTAAAAAAGCTAATCCGGCCTTCTGCAGCATTCTGGGCTATAATGAGGATGAGCTAAGGAGTTTGACTTTCATACAGGTAACTCACCCTGATGATATCACGTCCGATTTGTCAAATATCCGGAAGCTGACAAATAAGGAAATCCAGGTTTATAGAACTGAAAAACGATATATCAGAAAGGACGGGCAGGTGATCTGGGGATCGCTTACAGTTACTACTGCTTCCGGCAGCAATGGGCAATTTCTTTATTACCTGGCTGTTATTGAGGACATTACCCCCCGTAAGGATGCAGAAGAAGAATTATCACTGTTGAATGAGCGTATATCCACTGCTACCCGTTCATCGCAGGTAGGAATATGGGACTGGGACATAAAGAATAACATTCTCACCTGGGATGATCAGATGTATTCTCTGTACAGCCTGAAAAAAGAAGAATTTACCGGCGCGTATGAAGCGTGGATAAATGGCCTTCACCCTGCTGACAGGGATTTTTGCCAGAACGAAACAAGGCTTGCCCTTCTCGGGAAAAAGGAATATGACACAGAATTCAGGGTTGTTTGGCCTGACGGGACAGTACATTTTATTAAGGGTAAAGGGGAAGTATTCCGCGATGAACGGGACGATCCTGTGAGAATGGTAGGGATAAATTTCGATATCACCGAGAAGAAACTTGCTGAAGAAGAACTTCAATATAACGAGGCGCTGTTAATTGAAGTTGGACGGATTGCCAACGTGGGAGGATGGGACTTTGACCCGTCAAGCGGTATGGCAAACTGGACAGAACAGGTTGCCCGTATCCACGACCTCGATCCGCAATCACCCGCTTCAGTAACTTTGAGTATCAATTACTATTCGGAGCATTGCAGACCGATCATCGAAAAAGCATTTCACGATTTAGTTGAATATGCCATCCCTTATGATCTTGAGCTGGAGATCGACACGGCAAAAGGGAACCATAAATGGGTACGGACAATAGGCCGCCCTGTTGTTGAAAACGGGAAGGTTACAAGGGTGCACGGTTCCTTCCAGGATGTAACGGAACGCAAGATGATCGAGATTGCACTTCAGGAAAGTGAGGAAATTTATCGCAAAGCATTAAAAACAAGCCCCGATTCAATAAATATCAACCGGCTCGAAGATGGAATGTATGTCTCTATCAACCAGGGATTTATAGACATAATGGAGTACGCCGAGGCGGATGTTATTGGAAAAACATCAATTGAAATCAGCTTGTGGCATAACCCTGAAGACAGGCAGCGACTGGTGCGCGAACTGAATTCGAAAGGGTTTGTAGCAAATCTTGAAGCAAAATTTTGTTCAAAAAGTGGCCGGTTAATTGATGGGCTCATGTCAGCCGCCATTATTGAAATCAGTGGTGCCGCACATATTATCAGCATAACAAGGGACATAACCGAACGTAAACGTGTTGAAACAGCACTCCATGAGAGCGAAGAAAAATTCAGGATGCTGATTGAAAACATTCCTCTGCCCGTTACATATGTTACAATTGACGGAGAGATAATTTTCAGAAATGAGCGTTTTCTGCAGGTTATAGGATATCCCTATGAAGAAGTTCCCACTATCGGGGAATGGTGGGTGCGCGCCTACCCCGATGATCAGTACAGGGAATGGGTTAGCCGGAACTGGACATCGCTTGTAGAGAGAGCTTCGGAGGAAGGTACCGATATAGCGCCGGAAGAATATGAAATTACATGCAAGGATGGGCTGGAGCGTACATTCACCGTTTCGGGCATAATTATTGGAGGTAATCTTCTTAT
The DNA here is from genome assembly GCA_963756885.1 of uncultured Bacteroidales bacterium. Lineage (GTDB taxonomy): Bacteria > Bacteroidota > Bacteroidia > Bacteroidales > VadinHA17 > LD21. The sequence goes on along the minus strand of CAVWPG010000006.1, from coordinate 181,511 downwards.
AATTTTCATTGACATTACAGATCGCAAGAAAGCTGAGTATGAAATTATGAATCTCAATGAGACCCTCGAAGAGAGGGTCGGGGAACGCACCGCCCAACTGCAGGAGGCAAATAAGGAGCTGGAAGCATTTTCATATTCAGTCTCGCACGATCTGAGATCACCGTTGCGACATATAAATGGCTTTGCAGAGATACTTTCAAAACAGTATTCCGATCATCTGCCTGATGATGCTCAAAAGCACCTGAATACAATTATGGACTCAGCAAAGAAGATGGGAAGCCTGATCGACGACCTTTTAAGCTTTTCCAGAACAGGTCGTACCGAGCTGAAAAAGTCAACCTTAAATATGAATCAGGTCCTTGAGGATGCGATGACGCAATTGAAACCAACATTCGTTGATCGCCGGATTGACTGGATTATTCCCTCCCTGCCTCAAGTCTTTGGCGATTACAGTCTGCTCAGACTGGTTTGGGTCAATCTCCTTGACAATGCCGTCAAATATACCCTTATCAGGGAAGAAGCAGTAATTCAGATAGGTTATGAAAAAGGGAAAAAAGAGATAATCTTTTTCATTAAGGATAATGGTGCCGGGTTCGACATGAAATATGTTCAAAAGCTCTTTGGAGTATTTCAGCGGCTGCATTCACCGGCGCAGTTTGAAGGTACCGGCATCGGCCTGGCCAATGTAAGGAGAATCATATTACGTCATGGGGGAAGAACATGGGCGGAGGCAAAACCAGATGAAGGAGCCACATTTTATTTTTCAATTCCTAAAAAAACGGAGGTTAACCAATGAAAATAAAAACCATTCTGCTTGCAGATGATAATCAAAATGACATAGACCTCGCATTGTTAGCGCTTTCAGAGTCAAAACTTGCCAACAACATTGAAGTAGTTAACGACGGAGTGGAAGTACTTGAATATCTCCGGTCACAGGGCAGGTTCAAGGGAAGGAAGGCAGGTAACCCGGCGGTTATCCTGCTCGATTTGAAAATGCCGAGAATGGATGGTATTGAGGTACTTGAAGATATAAAAAATGACCCTTTACTGAAATATATTCCTGTTGTGATGGTTACATCCTCAGGGGAAGAAAGAGATCTGGTGCAATCCTACAGTCTTGGTGTAAATGCCTACGTTGTTAAGCCTGTAGATTTCAATCAGTTTATGGCGGCCATTAAAGAATTGGGAACCTTCTGGGCAGTACTTAATGAACTCCCGTAACATCTGAAACAGATCCTGGTCATGAAAAGCAAAGGATTAAAAATTCTGTGTCTCGAGGATATTGAAGCCGATGCTGTCATTATTCGGGAACTGCTTGCGAGGGAGGGGCTGACAGATAAATTTGATCATGCATCAAACGAAAGTGAATTTACCGAAAGGCTTCATTCCGAAGCATATGACATTATTCTTTCTGATTATAATCTGCCGGGCTTTAACGGGATAGCAGCCCTGTTGCTGGCGAAGAAGATTTATCCCGATGTGCCATTTATATGTATATCCGGAACCATCGGTGAGGACCTCGCTGTAGAACTGATGCATCTCGGGGCATCGGATTATATAATGAAAGACAAGCTTTCAAAGCTTTGTATAGCTGTTAAGCATGCCCTCCAGGAGGTGGAGGAGCACCGTTCACGAATTGAAGCTGAAAAACTGCTAAGGGAATCAGAAGCCCGCTTTCGCGATATAATTATGAGTTCATACGACTGGGTATGGGAGATAGATCATACCTGGAAATACAGCTATTCTTCCGATACAATTGAAAAGATCCTTGGATATACGAATGCCGAGATAATTGGCAAATCTCCCTTCGAGCTCATGCCCCCTGATGAAAGGGAATCTGTCGGACAGGTATTTTCTGAAATTGCCGGGAGAAAGGGAATAATCAAAGATCTTGAAAACTGGAACATGCACAAGGACGGGCATCGCGTTTGCCTGCTCACAAGCGGGTTTCCCATTTTCGATGAATCAGATAATCTTACCGGCTACAGGGGTGTAGACAAAGATATAACTACCCGGAAGCTGGCTGAGGAAGAAATAAGGAAACTTTCACGAGCCATTGAGCAGAGTCCCGTTTCGGTTATAATAACTGATCTTCAGGGCAACATAACATATGCCAATGAAGCCGTAAATAAATATACGGGGTATTCGGAAAAAGAGCTGATCGGTGAGAATCCGGGGATTTTCGGATCGGGAGAAACACCCGGAGAGACCTATAAAATTTTATGGGAGACAATACTTTCAGGAAAAGAATGGAGAGGAGAGTTACTTAACAGAAAGAAAAGCGGTGAGCTTTACTGGGAATCAGCAGCCATCTCCCCTATCGTTAATGAGAAAGGTGAGATGACACATTTCCTTGCGATTAAGGAGGACATCACCGAAAGAAAAAAACTAAATTCCGATCTTCTGGAAGCCAAACTCAAAGCTGAATCGAGCGACAGGCTGAAGACAGCATTCCTGAATAATATTTCTCACGAAGTCAGAACTCCCCTGAACGGAATTCTCGGGTTTTCTGAAATCATTGCCCAGCCGGATCTCCCGCAGGAAGAAAAGGCAGCCTACCTCGAAATACTGAATGAGAGCAGTGAACGCCTTCTGGATACTATAACCAACTATATGGACATATCCCTCATAGTTTCGGGAAATTTATCGGTAAGATCCAGACCATTTGATCTATCTCCTTTGCTTGACAGGGTCTATATGAAAATCCTGCACAGAGGCAAGGGCAAAAACCTGGAGTTCATAAAACAATTCTCCCCGGATAACGAAGCACGCCTGTCAACAGATGAGGAGCTTCTTGAAAAGATACTTATCCATCTGCTTGACAATTCATTAAAGTTCACATCAAGCGGAAGTATAACACTGGGGTGGTATTACCCGGACGAAAGCGAAGTTGAGTTATTTGTAAAGGATACCGGTTCGGGGATTGATCCGAAAGCGCAAAACTCAGTATTTCAGATATTCATGCAGGAGGACCTTGCCAGCACACGGGGATATGAAGGAAGCGGACTGGGCTTATCAATTGCCAAGGGGCTCGTGGATTTAATGGGGGGAAGAATCAGGATGGAATCCCGGAAAGGCAGTGGATCTTCATTCTTTATTACTTTTCCTCTTAAGGAGCACACGGGTTCAGGGAAAAAATCTCCAGGTAAAACCGAAGCAAAGTCAAAAATAACAGAAGCACCGGTGATTCTGATTGTCGAGGATGACGAAGCCAACTCCTGCTACTTAAGAACATTGCTAAAAAAAGCCTCATTGTCTAACCTGCTTGCATTCAATGGACGTGAAGCAATCGAATATTGCGAGAGCCATCCCGAAATCTCACTGGTATTGATGGATATAAAAATGCCGGTTATGGATGGATTTGAGGCGACCCGCCGGATCAAGGAATTCAGGAAAAACCTGCCGGTAATAGGCCTGACAGCATATGCGCTTACGGGAGACAGGGAGAAGGCGCTTGAAGCCGGCTGTGATGATTACCTGTCAAAGCCGGTGAAATCTGACCTCTTACTATCGGCAATTCATAAACAGCTGGGGATAAGGCAGCTCTGAAATTGTGTCAACCCCCTGCTAAGGTTATTCTGATCATGATCAGAAAGGGCCTGAGGAGGGCCCGGAGCATCAATAATAATTTAATCAGGAATACCGCTATGGATCCGGTATATTTTCAGGATGAGGATGAATTCAGAAAATGGCTTGAGGAAAACCATGATAAAGAATCTGAAGTCGTTGTAATTTATTATAAGGTCGGGACTGAAATGCCATCCATGACCTGGTCCCGGTCCGTCGATCAGGCCATCTGTTTCGGATGGATAGACGGGATCCGCAGATCAATCGACGGCGACAGGTATTCGATCCGTTTCACCCCCCGAAAGCCGGCAAGCGTCTGGAGTAACATAAACATTAAAAAGGTTGAAAAGCTTAATAAGCTGGGATTAATGAAAAAAGCCGGTCTGGATGCCTACAATAACCGCAGGGATTCAAAATCAGGAGTTTACGGCATTGAGAACAGGAATATCGAACTTGATGAGAACCTCGGGAGGATATTGCTGGCCAATACGGCCGCCTGGGACTTCTTCTCAAGGCAGGCACCCTCATATCAGAGACTGGGAGCCTACTGGATTATGAGCGCCAAACAGGAGGCTACAAGGCTCAGCAGATTAAATAAAATGATAGCTGCAAGTGAAAAGCATACAAGGCTTTTTTAATCCGTGCCGGAGAGCAGTAAAAATTAACTGTTTACATTCCTTAATAAACCTGTTGCCCGGGATAATTCGGGCAGGCAGCTCCGGAAAGTTTTAATTTTTATCACAGCATCCGGGGAAGTGCTTCTTCTCTCCTGAAAAATTTCTATACGAATAATTTAAAGCCTGCTACCAACAAACCCTGACCGGGAATTGTTATAATACAGATAATTGATAAAAAGGAATGATACAATGAGTGAAATCAAAACAAAGCCAGGTGATTCGGACATAGATGAATTTCTGAGGAGTGTGGAGCCCGAAAAAAAGCGGGCAGACAGTATTGAATTGAAAAAGCTCTTCGACAGTGTGGTTAAGGAAAAGCCTTCCTTATGGAACAACAACATGATCGGGTATGGATCCTATCACTACAAATCAGAACGAAGCAGGCAGGAAGGCGACTGGCCGTTGACAGGGTTTTCACCGCGCAAGCAAAACCTGGCTATCTACATAATGTCGCATGTAAGCAATTACAAGGATTTACTAAGCAAACTGGGTAAATATAAAGTCAGTGCCGGTTCATGCATTTATGTCAATAAGCTCGAGGACATCAACCTTGAAGTGCTCAGGGAAATAATTACAGCTTCGGTTTCCGATATGAAAAAAACCTATAGTATCAGCTGATCGCTATTGCATTCAGGTCTTTCTTCGGCACTAAGGCCGGCAGAAACAACTTCCGGCCCCCCAACCAGAGAAAGGTTGCCATCGCAATTTGATTAAAGGCAATAATGATTTGATGAATAGTGATCCGGGATTCCCTGAAATATAATTAACTTTAATTCGCCGGTGAAAATCAAAAGTTGGGCATAAGCGCAATAATGCTGTCTGATTCAATGTGTTGAATGGTAATACTTATGTGACTGACGGGGCGGGAGCATAATTATCAACAGTTTTGTTCGTGCAAACTAAATATGCACAAATGCTGACTCGGATGGTCTAAATGAGTGTTTTCCGCCAGTTCACTCCGTCCCAAAATTCTATGAAAGAAAAATTTAAGCCATCTATTATCTTCTGTTAAAACCTGACAGTTTTATCTGCCAGGACTCCCCTGCTCTCTCAGGCGGCTGGCGGATCAGTCAGGGCAGGATCAAAAAACAAGTCACACCGACACGGATAACAACTAATCAAATCACAGGGCCTTTATAGGTAAAGGGGTCCAAAGTAGTGATCTTTGAAAATATATGTAGTTTATTATGAAAGCAGTAGTGATTGGAAAATCATCAGGAGCAACAATGGAAGCTATCATGACTGTCTATCCACGGCACAAACTCATTGTGGATAAGTATATTGAGCGAGGGGATGTTATCGGAATCGGACCTTTTACCGATAGAGGCAACATGGGCATTTTCAGGACCCGCGACGTCGCTGAGCAGTTTGTTAAGGAAGATCCATTTATACTCCAGGGTCTGGTAAAATCATTTGTAATTAAATACTGGGACGACAATTTGCTTCCCTGATGAAATGGAATCGTAATGCAAAAACAAGTTTTAACGTGACAATTTCCATGCACCGGTATAGTTTATTGTCTTAACTACCAATTAGCTGGTTTCAGGCAAACCTTTGAAAGCTCTGAGATTTTTAGGGTTGGCCTGGAATAATTCTTATTCAGAAAGCTAAATGAGTTAACTGATACACTCCAGTTAGCATTAACTCGGGTTTGAATCGTCCTGATATTGGTTGTATTGGTTTATATCCTATCCACCGATCATCTAATACCTAAAAACAGAGGTGGGGACAATTCAGCTGATAATTTGGTTTTGGCTTGTAAATCTTGTAATTCCTCAAGAGGTGATAAAGGAGTTTTCGAATGGCTGGGACTAAAGAAAAAAGATACGCTCCATAGGCTGGTCGCTGGAAAATATTTAAAACAACTTCTTAAAATTCATGAGAACCACGGAACACTTAATGTTTCCAGAAATGATCTCATTTCATTATGCAAGAATTGCCCCCTGCCTGAAGTTTGCAAAGAATGGGATAAAGTAAACTCATTAACTTGATTCTGCCTGGAGAGTATCCTTCCATATAAATAAAAAAATGAACGGCCTGTAACATTGACTGAGCCACGAAAAGCTAGACCCCAGGATAAGCAATTTTATTAAAAACCCTCTGTATACTTTTACTGCTGACATCACAGACAAAGGTTCCTGATGATGGATGCGGGGATGCCGGGTAAGTATATTAACCAAAATAATCCGTACCAATATTCGTCAGAGTTGGTAATATTTTGACCAGCGAAGTTCTGAAAGAGTATCTGAGAGCAAAAACCAGACCTTGTTTAAACTCGCTTAAAAGAGGTCAATCCTGACAATACAAAGGAGACAGACTCCCGTCAGGTGCAATATTCCGGCGCTATTGTGATTTATAATTAAAATGACTGCGGAGGCATTATAATTCTATGAATAAAGATACTGAACCCCCCATTAAATCATTTGCATCCTCAAAGCAATGGAAGGAATGGCTTGCAATGAATTATGCCATATCCCATAAGGGTGTCTGGCTTCGGATTTTCAAGAAAGATTCCGGCAATGCAACGATCACCTATAATGAGGCACTTGATGAAGCTCTTTGCTTTGGCTGGATCGACGGTCAGAAAAAAGCGTACGATGAACAATCGTGGCTTCAAAAATTTACGCCACGCAGATCAAAGAGCATATGGTCAAAGCGAAACAGAACCCGAGCGGTTCAGCTTATCGAAGAAAAGCGAATGCAACCATCCGGGCTCAAGGAAATAGAGACTGCAAAAACAGACGGCAGGTGGGACAAGGCCTATGATTCTCCCGTCCAAATGGAAATTCCCGCTGATTTTCTGGCGATACTAAAAAAAGACCGGCAGGCCTACGAATTTTTTAAAACGCTGAATAAGGCAAACACATATGCAATTGCCTGGCGATTGGAAACAGCCAGGAAGCCAGAGACCAGGGAAAAACGGATGCAAATCCTGCTGAAAATGATGAAGAAAGGACAAAAATTACACTAACTTCTCATACATTCTGGTGAAATTAAATACTGTTTGCCTTGTGATCGGTGCAAACAGCGCCAAAATACTTTACATGACACGGAGCCGGGCACGGGGTGCGGGTGCGGGTGCGGGTCCAACCCCCGCGGGAGACTGCCGTTATAAGCAAGTCCGTCCATAATCCTGCATTTCCTTGACATAGGAAGGAAAATAGCTTAAATTTACAAAGCAACTGATTATCAATCTCAGTTATATTTAATTAAGATGTCCAGTCTTATTGAAGGTTATAATTATGATGTCTTTATCAGCTATCGCCAGAAAGACAATAAATATGACGGCTGGGTAACGGATTTTGTCGGCAATCTGACGAAGGAGCTTGAGGCTACATTCAAGGAAGAAATCAGTGTTTATTTTGATATCAATCCCCACGACGGGCTTCTTGAGACACATGATGTTGATGCCTCATTAAGCGAAAAGCTGAAGTGCCTTATTTTTATTCCTATTGTTTCACGCACTTATTGCGACCCAAAATCCTTTGCATGGGAGCATGAGTTCCTGGCGTTTGTTGAACAGGCTTCAAAAGATAAATTTGGAATAAAAACAAAACTTCCAAACGGAAATGTTGCGAGCAGGGTACTTCCTGTCAGGATCCACGATCTGGACAACAGTGACATCCAGCTGCTTGAATCTGTTTTGAGAGGAATGGTCCGAGGCATTGAATTCATTTTTAAGTCGGCCGGAGTAAACAGGCCATTAACACCATCTGATTATCCCGAAAAGAACCTTTATCAGACTTTTTACCGCGATCAGATAAACAAGGTAGCCAATGCAATAAAAGAGAACATCAGCGGGATGATAGGAGAACCTCTGCAATCTAAAGCTGAATCGGACGGAGTCAGGGATAGTGTAAGGAAGTTTACCGGAAACAAGCCAGTTAAAGTATTCAGAAGTCCGCTCAGATTGATAACCCGGGTTTCAATTGTTATCCTGGCTGCCGCAATAATTGTTATCGCATTAGTACTTACCGGAGTTATTAATGGAGGGAAGGATGCAAGAGCCGAGGTAATAAAATCCCTGGCAGTTTTACCTTTTGAAAATTACACGGGTGATGATCGCCTGGATTATGTGGCTAGTGGCATGCATGCTTCCCTGATCGGGGATATGGGGAAACTGGGTGCACTGCGCGTAATTGGAGAAACCTCGTCGAACGTTTATAAAAACACTCAAAAGTCTGCACCCGATATTGCCAGGGAATTGAAAGTTGATGCATTGGTAGAACCCACTGTTACATGTTATGGGGACAGTGTCTGCATACAAATTAGGGTGATCACACCGTTTCCGGAAGAGAGGCAACTCTGGGTAGCTGACTTCAGGGAAGATAAAAGCCAGATGATAAATCTTTTCAACCGCATCACAAAGCAGATTGCCAGCGAGCTAATGATCAAGCTGACCCCTGAGGAAGAAAATTTACTTGCAAAATCAGTAACCATTGACAGGGAAGCCTATGATGCCTACCTTAAAGGGCTTTCCTACCTGGATGATGTGAGTAAGGAATCGCTGGATAAAGCAAGAGAATATTTGGACCGTGCCGTGGACAGGAATCCCGGATGGGCGCCTCTCTATACCGGTCTGACTATGGTTTGGGCCTCAATCGCTCAAATGGGGTTTGAATCAGCCGAGATTACAGGACCGAAAATCTTTGAAAACCTTAAAAAAGCGCTTGAACTGGATCCCGATAATGCTGATACCAGGTTTACCAGCGGAGAAATGGCTTTCCTGGCAGAGTGGGACTGGGAAAAGGGTGAAAAGGAGTTATTGAAATCGCTGGCTATTAATCCCAGTAATGCCATCGCAAGGATCATTTATGCAGAGTTGTTAAGTATCCTGCAGAGACCTGATGAGGCACTGGTACAAGGTAAGCTTGGAATTGAACTGGATCCGTTGAATGTTATGAACCAGCTGCAGTATGCAGCAGTATTAGCCTGCGTAGGTGACCATAAGCAATCACTGGCTATCGCTGAGAAAATAACGGCTAAGGAACCGGGAAACTACCTTGCCAACAATTTAATTGAGTGTGAAGCTTTTCGTTGTGAAAATTACAACCTGGTAATGAAAGCTGACAAATACATTCTGCCTGTAAGAAACATTGACTATCAGGAGGTTAAGCAGATTTTCGGGAAAAAGGGATTCGTTGCGGCTTATGAAGAAGTATTACGTCAATCAGAGGTACTGGCTCAAAAAGGGTATTTTCCACCCGTCGAGATGGCTATGAGATATGCGATGGTGAATCAGCCTGATAAAGCCATGTATTGGATAGAGAAGGGATTTGAAGAGCACGACCCGGGTATGCCATATATAACTACACATTGCATGCTATGTGAGCCCCTGTTTGAGAGTCCAAGGTTCATTTCCATTGTTCATAAAATGAACCTCCCCCTTCCAAAGAAATAGTTAATGCATTTTTTATTGAATGCTTTTTTATCGATCCACCATTCATCTTGAGATACCGGTAAAATTGCCGGACTTTAAAAAGGGTGGCTTATTACACGGAAAATGTATGCTGTGAAATAGCTGTTCCGTTCTGCGGGAGAAGAGCCCAGTGTTCACCTTACCCGGTGCGGGGTCGGTGCGGGTAAGGGGTGCGGGGTGTGGTGACCCTGGTAAATATATAAACAAATTAATCCGTACTAATCCGTGTCAGAATGTGAATTTGTTGTCCAGGTAAGTTCTGAGGCATTATCTGACAGCAAAAACGAGACCTTGCTTCAACTCTCCTAAAAGAGGTCAATCCTGACAATACAAAGGAGGGTCAGGCATTATATCGATAAAGAAAGCAACATTATGATTGTTTAATTCAGAATAAATATGCCGCAAATGGAAAAGGCAATCTGTGAACTTAAATCATTGATGTTTCTTATTTTTTATGCAATAACCATTTTGCCTAATGAAGTTTATGCCCAAACAATTAGCGATAATCCAAAAATTGAAGGCCATATTTATAAAACCAGAGGCCTTACCAGGTTAAAACTATATGTGTATCAACCAACTCACAGGGAACCTGGCAAAAAACTTCCTGCAATAATCTTTTTTCACGGCGGTGGACTAAAGGAACGCTATACCCGGGAATTTGAACCACAGAGTAAGTACCTTGTAGAGATAGGCATGGTAGCAGTCTTAGCTACATATACAATAAAGCGTTCTGGCAGAACTCAGTTTGAAAGTATTGCCGATGTGAAATCAGCCATCAGATGGATTAGGGAACATGCTGAGGAGTCAGGCATAGATGAGAACAGTATTGCTGCCGGAGGAGGAAGTGCGGGAGGCTATCTTGCAGCATGTGCTGGCCTTATAAAAGACTTTGATGAGAAAAGTGAAAATCTGAGTATCAGCTCAGTTCCGGATGCTTTGGTGTTATTTAATCCGAGACTGGCTTTGCCTGTAGCAGGAGACCCTCCATTGTCAAAAAAGGATATCAGATACCTGAATGGCAGGGCTATTGAAGAAATCTCTCCATTACATAATATAAACAAAGGGGCACCGCCAACAATAATTTTTCAGGGAACAACCGACAAAAGTGTTTCGATTGAAGAATCTCAGCAGTTTTGTGAAAAAATGAAAAATTATGGAAAATGGTGCCTGGTGCCGGTAGCCTGCTTCGCCTTCCAAAGCTTTCCGTGACGGGCGCAGCTGCAGTGAAGGCGTGGTATCAAAAACTTTTCTGGTTTTAGATTGTAACTGACACTAAAGTCAAATCAATGTTAAAACTTTCAAAACTATTAATGAAAATTCCGGTCCCGTGGATTTTTGTACTTGGATATCTAATTGGGATACCTGTTCAAATATTTTTCAATCTTAAATTCAAATCACCAGTTATTGTAAAAATTTATCTGATCACCGGCATTATATTATTCATTATAGCTGCGATAATTGCTTCATGGAGCCTGGTTATCTTTCATAAAGCACATACAACTACAACTCCAGGAATGAAATCAGCAAAGCTGATCATGAAAGGTCCGTATCAGTTTTCAAGAAATCCCATGTATATTAGCCTTATACTTGCCTATATCGGTGAAGCTGCAATCCTCAACCATATCTGTCCTCTTTTTGTTCTTCCAATTCTATTCTGCTATGTAAACAACATTATAATAAAGGTTGAAGAGGATTTTTTAACAAAAGAGTTCAATGCAGACTATCTTAACTATAAGAAAAAAGTTCCAAGGTGGCTGTAAAATTTTCATTCTGACAAAAAAAACAGCAGCACGAATGCATAAAATTTGCGGTAGGTATACCGACTTTAACTACCATGTTTTCAGACAGGAACCACCTTGACTTCGATTGTGTCTCAATGCAGAAAGCCCTTCTTTCATATCCTTAACTCAAACCGGACCGATACAGATATTTTTGATGGAATTATCCCAAAAGGCAAATACATTCCTGGATATCAGGGTTGTTGCGGGACTCTTAATTCCGGACCCTGCCGCGTAAATATCGGACCGGGATACATATTGCTGAATCAGGTAAATATCATCCGTCTGGATATGATCGTATAAAGGATATATTTGCAAAAGCAAGTATCATAACGTTACAGCCCATAGAATTCTGTAAATAATCAGACCATGCCAACAAACTATGTAAAATCAATCCATGATGAAATCCTTTTCGAGTATGCAAAGCTTATTTCGAGATCAGCATTTAATAAGCTGGAGTGGGGTTTCATAACAAGCACTTTTTTTAAACTAAAAAAAGGTGACTTAAAAATCTCTGATACGATAAGAGAATGGGAAGCCGAACAGGAATTGGCAAAACATTGCGTTTTCTGTGGATCAGTTGAAAACCTGTCCACCGATCATCTGATACCTAAAAACAGAGGCGGCGATAATTCAGCTGATAATCTGGTTCTGGCTTGTAAATCCTGTAATTCTTCAAGAGGTGATAAAGGGATTTTCGAATGGCTGGGACTAAAGAAAAAAGATACGCTCCACAGGCTGGTCGCTGGAAAATATTTAAAACAACTTCTTAAAATTCATGAGGACCACGGAACTCTTAATGTTTCCAGAAATGATCTTATATCATTATGCAAGAATTGCCCCCTGCCTGATGTTTGCAAAGAATGGGATAAAGTCAACTCATTAACTTGTTTCTGTCTGGAGAGCATCCTTCCATATAAATAAAAAATGAACGGCCTGTAAAATGGATGGTGCAATGAAAAACACCATCCCGGGTTAATCGGACATATGAAAAACTCTGCAAACTTTTATTGGATGGATGAAGGGTAAAGATGCGTGGTGCAAGGTACCGGGTGCGGGGTTGTCTTAGATGGGTTTAGACTAAGTCTGATCGCTAAAGCTGAATGAGTAAACAGACAGACTCCCGCCTGTTGTCAGATTTCCCCATTTCGAAACCTTTTTGAGTGAGATCTGTTTATAAATAGCAGACTGTAAAACACATCAATGCAGATTCAGGTCAGATATATAGTTAATGATATAGAAGCTGCAATAGCTTTTTACTGCCAGACTTTAGGATTTAAGCTGGAAATGCATCCAAACCTTTATTTTGCAATGCTTTCCCTTGATCAGCTTCGTCTTGTTTTGAGTAAACCGGGTTCATTACCGGGAGGTGGTCAGGACTTGTCTGATGGCGTACGGCAATCTCCCGGTGGGTGGAACCGTTTTGCAATAGAAGTAAGGAACCTTTCAGATATGGTGGAAAAACTCAAATCAAGAGGAGTTCACTTTCGTAATGAAATTGTAAATGGAACAGGTGTAAAGCAAATCATAATTGAGGATCCATCCGGAAATCCCGTCGAATTATTTGAGCCAATATTACCTGAAGCTCATTTAAAATAGCATCAAAAAATTTTAAAATCAAACAATCCGGCTGCTATCGGGGCAAAGGTTCCAGGTACTAGGTGTGGCGTTGTGCAGCATCCGGCAATAAGCCAGCTCTGAACTAAATCCCTTCCGGGTCCTGTATAATGGGGATTCAATCAGGTCTTATAATGATGGCACTTTTTAAGGCTTACGCAGACTTCAAAAATGACAGATAATCATTTAACAAAGTCCTCAGGAATTTGTTTTTTCTGATAAACGGGTAAAAACTATGAGAAAACTAATAATGTGGAATATAATAACCCTTGATGGTTATTTTGAAGGAAGCAAAAACTGGGACCTATCCTTTCACGAAGCAGTCTGGGGACAAGAACTTGAAAAAATGAGCATTGAACAATTAAAGTCGGCCGACTTTCTTGTTTTTGGACGAATAACCTATGAAGGAATGGCTGCATATTGGAAAACAGCAGAAGATACGGAAGAGGGTGAAGTCGCCAGGCTCATGAATAAAATTCCGAAACTCGTTTTTTCCACGAACACTGAAATCGGTTGACTGGAACAATTCCACCCTTGTAAATGGAAATCCCACTGCTGAGATTTCCAAACTGAAACGTCAGGGAGACAGGGATATGTTTGTATTTGGCAGCGCCAACCTTTCCGAAACTTTTATCAATGATAACCTCTTTGATGAATATCGGATTGGGATCTCTCCTGTAATTCTTGGCAGTGGACGACCTTTATTTCCCAAAGGATTATCTCCAAGGAAATTAACTCTTGTCTCTTCGCAACAACTCTCAAACGGAGGAGTTATTTTAACATACAAGCCAAACGGAAAAGGAAATTGATATATTGCTGCGGAGGGTCTGTTCAAACAGTTTTTATCTCTCTGCAACATTCATACTTCCATACCGCCATTAATCAGCACCTGTTTTAATCGTGAACAGGTATATTCTTGCCCTGGAAGCGATGAAATCGCCTCTGAGATTGTTCATCTCATCATTATCCGCTATTATTGACCTTTCCAGCCATTTTACGGCGGGTTATTGTCAACAGTCTCAAACAAGACACAAATAACACACGCCGTCTAAGGGGGCATTTGAATTAGCCTAACCCGGAAAAACAAATGGGTCATGAGACAAACTCGCATTTTAACCAAAGCATCCATCCATCCAGTAAACATAAAAAATCATATATGACTAAAAATTTTATCATTGTCCTGCCGTTGTTTCTGATCGGTTGTGCCGTATATCACCCACAGACGACCGACATTCCCCTGATTGATCATAAATCTGATCTAAGGATTGATATGGGTGCATCCATGATACCATCAGTACATTCAACGGTATCATACGGATTGACAAATAAAATAGCCGTTCAGGCATTCGGGTCAATCGGGTTTGAAGAAAGATATTATTTCCAGCTTTCACCAGGATTCTATAAATGTCTCAATAACAAGAAAGTGATTGAGATTTATAGCGGTCTTGGACTGGGTCATGCAAATACGGTCAAAAATCCTTTTGCCAATATGCCCGAGGCTATAAGACAATCTTTGTACGGTAAATATCAGTTATATTTTGTGCAGTTTAACTGGGGTAAAAACTCTCAGAAATCCGGAGAGCCCGGCTGGGGTTTAGGTTTAAAAACCGGACTATTTCACTCTGACCTCACCGACGAGAATTATTACAATATCTATGCTGAAGGTGCACCATATGCCAATGACCGGGAGAACAGCCTTCTGATAGAACCTGTTTTTTTATTAAGGGCAGGCAATAAAAAAACAAAATTCACCGCTAAAATTCGGATTAACAAAAATCTTTAATCTAAAGCATAGTGACAAATACATACCTGCCCCATTTTTAAATATTGGTTTAGGTATTAACTTTAAATCAGGATAAATCAAAATCAAAATCAAAATCAAAAGTCAAAAATTTAAGTCCGGCCAGTTTTATTGTGACAGCAGGCGCATCTCATGAGGTCGCAATACCGGACAGGTATCTGCCTGATAACAAATAAAATAATAAATTCATATATATGAGAACCATCCTACCCCTTCTTGTAGTATCAGTAGTCCTGCATTCGTGCGCCTCAATAATTAATCATCCATTTCAGAAAATTCAGATCAACCATGATCCTGATATAAGTGTAAGGATTGATACATCCGGATATTATTATAACAGCAGTGAGATTTACAATGTTTATATCCCAAAGAGTTATGTGAAAAAAGATTTTTACTTCCTGAGAAGCAAAAATGAAATTCCCGTCATAGTAAATGAAGCTGACACATTCATGCTTAAGCCGCACAGATCCTATTTCGCATATTGGTTCGCTAACATTTATACTTCATACGGCCTGGGAATGCTTATAGACCATTCGAATGACAAAAGCTATGAATATCCCATCTATAACTATTTTACCAGGGTTAACGGCCAGATCAAAAATGTAAGGTTCAAACCGGTTCCGGAGAAAAAGCTCAAATTCACTTTTGGAGTCCCTTTAATAAATTTCTACCACCTTCAAACCGACAGCGGAAAAATAAACTCAGCCTCAGGTTTGGGAATATTTGCAGGTTTTGATTACTTCCTCAGAAAAGAGGTTTATATATCAATGGCTGCGGGAGTATCCATAAATATGTATTCATCAAGAAATGATACCGTTAACAAATTGCATTATTTTCGCGAGTATGGGTTTGGACTAAATGAAGCTTCATCGGCAAACTATCTGAATTTCAGGATAAACAAGTTATCTCCCAGGTGGGACTATGGTATCGGATTTACCTTGACAAATCTGAAATGGTATTCAAACAACATGTCTGATCTAACTGATTCGACATATACTTATTCTCACGCTTCCCGTAAAAGTTTGAATCTGGGTCTGACAGGTGATATAAGAGCAAGACTTACACCAAATTTTAGTATCGGTCTTGAGTATCAGCCATTATTTTTTGATTTTCAGCATAAAAAATATACATATCAGCATTTTATCTCAACCGAATTAATCTGGAGATTTTAACAGCTTAGATGTCAGGTATCTGGTAACAGATTATGTTGCAATTGCAATTTCCATACTTATGCTGACGAAAGCAGCTTCCTGAAATCATCGTTGCACCCATGATGCACCCGGTAAAAATAAAAATATCAGCGTTACACATAAATTTCGTCCACTCTTCCTGACTGCTTCGTTTACCTAATCCCGCTCATCGAGGCCGGATTGCACCACCTGCCAGGACTAAAAAAGAGTTACAAAACCTGATAGCCAAAAGAAAAAGACATCATGGCATTTATGAACACCTATAAAGGATTTGACAGATTTCTTAATAACAAAGCCTTAAATTCTAAATGTTTGTGTGTAGACAATCATATCTTTGAATAAGTGAATATGCAATTATGAAATTTATCAACCTTGTTCTCTTTTTCGCATTTCCAACATTCGAAACTCTGATTGGACAAAAGGCAGAACCGGTCAGATTAAGACATTCCATCCAGCAGGAATTCATTGTAAACGAGTTTATTTTAAAGAACAAAAAGCTTGTAATCTGTGATACAATGAAATTGGATAGCTTATTTACTGTTGTGCAAAAATCCTGGAAGTTATATGTAAAGGATTCTCTGAGCATTCAAAATAATAACTTATCAGTTGAAGCTCTGAATAATCTGGATGCCTATTCTTACTATTGGACTTTGCTAAGTATAACAGGTCAGACCAGGCAGAACGAGGATATTGAGTACTACTTGTTTAAGAATTACATGTTACCATCTCTTATCAGTGACTATCAGTTTATTAAAACAGATCCCACACCAAGCAACCTAAAATTGATTTGGGCTGGTTCTTTATCAAACACACTTTCATTTGGAGTAAAATACTATGACAATTCCGGGACCTCTAAATCCTTCTCTGAATTGTTTAAAAATTTAAAAGGATTACTTCTTTTGTTTGAAAACGCAGATGAGGCAACAAAAGCATATGCAACAAAACTTCTAAATTTTCTTCATGAATATGAGTACGAAACCGAAACAAAAGAACATTTCTTTAATAATCGACAAGACCTGTCTTTTACATATTTAATCACTGGTATTTCTGCAAATAAATATCCGAAAAACCGTGTCCTCCCCTTTGGAGAAATTTTGATTAAATCGTATTTAGCGAAAGGTGAAAACGACAAATGTATAGCCATTTTAAACAACTTATTATTCAACACAACGAACGATGAAATACCAAGAGACACATTGTTAAAATGGTATAATATCGTTGATCCGGTAAACGGAGGCCAGCTCTGTAACGAAGTATTAAGCAAGTTAAATAGCAATTACTTCAGAACAGATCTTAAATCATCTATTCATTTGCCACAAAAATGGAATTTGATTATCAATAGTATCCCGCAGGAGAAAATCAATAGCGCAAAGTATATCCTCATTGATTTTTGGTATTCAGCATGTTCTCCCTGTGTTGCTGAAGTGCCGGAATTGAATGAACTATATACAATTATAAGAGACAGAGAGGATATTGTCTTCATTTCAATAAATTCCGATTTTTCGACAACGCGAAAAGACAGCAGCTATGTAACTAGTACTGCGAGAGATATTAAAATTAAATTTCCGGTTGTTTTTGATAACAAGCTCTCTGACTTTACCAGGCAATTTAACGTTTCCGGATTCCCCTCGAAATTTATAATTAATAATCAGGGACAATTAATTACAAAGGAAGACGGCTCACCAATAACACTTTCCAGTTTTTATGATTTTATAAAAATCAGCAAGTAAATTCCTATATAATTAATTTTCTGACCCTAGTTGCTTTCATGTGATAAACTCGCCTTTCCAAGACAATGTTAACATAGTTACAAAACCTTGCACGGATGGCATAAATTATTGCCTCCCGGCAATCCGGACAGCTTTTTAACCGGAAAATTATATCAAATACACCTCCGGCGCCCTCTGGTTTTAACAGGAGAAATTTTGGGAAGCAGAATAGTAAGAATTAATCCAATTGTTAAGATTATGGTGCAAGATGTGCAAGATTGTATGATGGGAGTATAAGAGATTTACAGCCATAGATCCAGTTATAGTTATTGAACAATAAATCAAGAGGGGTTTTGATTTATATCAGGACTGCGATTTTAAGAAGTTCATCGAGTTCTTTGTCGGAGATATTTTCTTTGTCGGATTTGTCGTAAATTGTAAGCAGGTAAACATCCTGGTCAACGATCTTAACGCAGGTAATAACACGAGAACCACCGGATTTTCCTTTGCCTTTGGAGGAAATGGCCATACGGATCTTGTAACAGTCTCTGCCCAAAAGTTCTCCTTGCAAGGGTTTTTGTTCCAGGGAATCAATCAGGGATTCAAGATCAGATTTAAGGGAATGATGCTTTTTACCAATACTCTTGGCGTGTTTTTTAAACCCGGTTGTAACGATTACGTTAAAGCTCATTTAAGAAATCCCTTGCCGGTTGTAATTGGATCTTACCCTGCCTGTGCTGTTCGACCTCTTCCAGGGAGTGTTTTAAGTCATCAACGAACCCCTTTTGTTCCTTGGAGAGTCTTTTCACCTTCTTAAAGCCAAGGTTATTGATAAGTTCCATGAAGAAGTTTATTTTATTATCCGGTATGTCAATTACTATTCTTTGCATAATCAAACCTTTTAAACTCTCTTGTCTTGACAATAATAAAACCAAAGTTGCGAGGCAAAATAATTACTATGCAAAAGTACGTGATAATTAAGTTATAAACAATTGAAATTTTTCTAGTCATTTTTTACTATTTCCCACTTTTGGAAGGGATTTTATGATCAAAACTCTTATTTTCATGATAGTTTTTGGTCTTTAAATGGCGATTAAGCAGTTTTTGGGCATGAAAGTTCTTTGAAAACGGTATTTTTTGGGATGTAAAAGTCTTTAAATAAGTCTTTAATCCTTGATTGGTACGATTACGGGGCAAGGTTTTATGACCCACAAATAGGGAGGTAGAGCGTTATTGATCCTTCTGCTTATAAATACTCTTCGTTAACGCCTTATAGTTATGTGGCAAATAATCCAATAAAAGCGATAGATCCTGATGGGAAAGAAATTGTGATTGTTGGGAGTAATAAGGGTCAGACATATAATGATCTAGCCATTATTTACGGGACCCCCTTAGGTAGACAAATGATAGATGCACTTCAAAAATCAAGTCAAGTATATAAAATTGGAGGTGATGCATTACTTGCAATCAGTTCTCGATACAATGAAAACACAAATAGATTGAGATATTATCAAGGAGAGGCAGATAATATTGATGGTACGTCATTTCGTTCATTTGAGATGTTAGGGCATGAATTATTTCATGCTTTTCAGGATGAGACAAATCAAATAGAAGGGTATACAAAATTAAGTATTGAAAAAGGAGCTGTTAAATTTGAGAATTACTTAAGAAAAATTTACAGTGATTGAGCTGGCGGACAGCGCTTGAAATATACTGGGAATAATCTTTTTGAAGTTAATGAATCTACATCATATAACACAAATGGAGAAAAAAAAGACATCGGCTCAGTAAAGAGTTATGTGGAAATAAATCCTGGAATGGGAGAAGCAAAACAAGAAGTTGACAACAAAGACAATACCGCAAAAGCAGATAATACTAATGTTAAAATCAATACGGTTCAATTTGTGAATCGAATTTTTGAATATATGGATAAAAATAAGTTACAAAGAGTACGTATAGACTTTTAATTATGTTCCAATGGGAAAGAGAATAAGAATATCAATAGGTATCTTAATGATTTTGATTGGATTAAGTATTTTTATATGCTTATTAGCCAGGTTTTATAATCAAGGGTATTTTGGCGGACAATCAGGGATACTTTATTTGACAAATTTAGAGATGAAGGAATGGTTCAGTTCAATTCTTTATTCTTTATTATTCGCATTTTTAGGTATTTTTATTATTGTTCAGCACAAACTTACTACTTTGTTATGTCAATTCATATCTATTGGTTTAATTATAGAGCGTTTATGGACTGTGATTGAAAAAGCAAATGACGGAAAAGTAATAGGGTTCTTAATACCATTAATGATCATTTTCTTTTGTTTGATTTATCTAATTATTAGCAAGGCGGAAATAAGTTATAAAGTTATTGTGAAAAGAATTGGCCTAATTATTGTAATTAATCTGATTCTCACTAGCATAGGCAAGCTTGTTTTGCCTAACTAAAAACGAAACCCGGCTGTGAACCGGGTTTCGTTTTTTTAAAGTCAATTTCATTGTTTTCTTCCGGGCCGATTGGAGCATACAATTTATGAGCAGTTGCTATTACCGGTGAAAAGCTATGCAAGTTGCTAAAGCGGGTAATAATGTATGAGATGAATTTTTCAATGTCATAATCAGAGACATTATTTTCAGGATCAAACCTTACATCAGCTTTACTGTGGTCAGTGAATCTGTTAATCTCATCAAAATGTCCTTCACAGCTTGAAAATGTACTAACCAGCCCGGTAGAATTAAGCGCCTGAAACAAGGGGAGTATTTTAGGCTCAATCTCGTTCATTTAGTTTAAGCAGTAAGAGGACTTATAATGATTACGCCAGTTTTTGCTTCAGGTCGTTTTTAAGGATGTAAGAAGAAAGGAAATCCTTCACCGTCTCTTTCTGCCTTTCGTTAAGCAGCTGTATTTTTTGAAACATCGAGAGCAGTTCCCTGTCTGAGATAGATTGTTCTGCCTTGTTGTCCTGGTTCGCCATAAACAAGGTGTTAAATAGAAGACACCAACCTTAAAATTGAAGAACATTATTATCTAACTTTTCTAAGATTTTTAATTCTTGCTTTTCTGCGATGACCATGAATTATGCCTAGAATTACAATTTCTGAACTTGTTATTTTATAGATAATAAGCCAGCTTAGACAAACAGATTTACGGAAGATTTTATTTACAGTCGGAATTTCTTCACATTCCCGAAAGGCTAACGGATTTTTCTCGATTCGGTCAATTGTTTTGAGAATCTCATCGCCGACTCTAATTGCGTTTAATGGCTCGTGCTTTATGTAGGCAATGTAGCCGGTTATATTATCTAAGTCCTGTAAGGCGTTTTCGGTTACCCTCAATGAATAAGCTTTTCGAGCTTCTTCCTTTGCTCTGCCCATCCTAGTTTGGCTTCGGTTAAACTTACTGTCGGAGAGTTCTCTGCATACTCAGCCCATTTTCTGAAATCTTCATTACTTATAGGTTCACCGGGAAGTGAGTAAGAATTTAAATCCGGTTCCTTCAAAATCCTTATCAAATGCTTATGCTCTAAATCCTGCAATGCCTTTAGGGAATTGTTTCCTGTAAGTTCTATAGTAATTGTTTTCATAATATTTGCTTTTCAAAACGGAGCTTACTTTCGTGCCTTGCAAAGATAATCTGCCTCCTCATAGAAACAAAGGAATTAAACATTGGTTTTGATTAGGAGCTTTATTTTTGATACTTTCCATATCTGCCTGATCTGACAGATATACCAGGTTTATCTTAATGAAATTGCCAAAAAATCACTATTTTCACCTTAGAAATCGCTCTGAAAAGATGGTTTTACATTGATTTTAAGCTAAAAAGTTCTTTGAAAATGTCTATTCTAAAAAGATAAACAACTGTAAATAAAGCCTTAGAAAGCAATTGGTATGATTACGGAGCAAGGATGTATGATCCCCTCACCCCAAAATCCCCACATATCACATATTTCACACCATTATGGTTACCAGGATATATCATAGAAATACCTTATTATATAGAAATGTTTCAGAAGCGTTTCAGTAGTCACTAATAAAAAAACCTTGATATCTTTGTGTATCAAGGCTTTTGCCATATATGCCAGTTTGATTATCATCCACATGAATGTTGCACCCATAAAAAATAAAAAGGAGTCAGACATTTTCTAACTCCCTCGAACTTAATGTGATTCCGGCGCGATTCGAACGCGCGACCCACAGCTTAGAAGGCTGTTGCTCTATCCAGCTGAGCTACGGAACCTGTTCCCGGCGCAAAATTACATTAATTTTCAATTTTTGCAACTGTTCCGGTTGCAGGGGAAAAGCCTTTTTACAAGATAGCTCCTTCACCCGCTCTTTATGAAAAGCGCTGCATTTCAAATACAATCCTTTTGAACCTAATATGCCTTCATGAAATTTACGAGCCCTTTCATGTCGAGTATCTGCCTGAGCTTATCCGGAAGGGGCTTAAAAATGAATTTCCCTTTTCCCACTTTGATCCCTGACTTCCTGAAATCTATTTCGACATATATCGCCGGGAACATAATGCTGCCACTGCCTCTGGATGAACTATAAGGGCCAGCCCCTGGTTGATCGAGGACCTGTAAAAGATCCTGTTCACCGATTTCACAATAATGGCTCTTATACCGATATAGGCAAGTCCGGCTGAAGGATGTTCACGCGAGCTGCCGCAGCCAAAATTTTCGCCGGCCATAATTATGTCGCCGCTTTTGGCATTGGGGCTGAAAGCCGGATCAAAATCCACGAAAAGATGAGGAAGTATTGAAGCGGGATCTGAGCTAAGCACATTATATGTATGCTTTCCGGCGAACATAAGGTCTGTATTGAGATTATCCACATCGGAATAATCCCATACATTCCCATGATTTCTTTTCTCCCCCTTCCCTATCGCCGCTATCCTGGCCTGAGGCACTTCAAAAGGCAATTTTTCTTCTCCTCTTTTTTCACCCGGATAAGCTATGAATCCGTTCATCGCTGAAAAGGCCACTGTGGCCGGTGAAGCCAGGTAGATCTGCGCCTCCCTGTTGCCCATCCTCCCTTCAAAATTCCTGTTTGCCGTTGAGATCACTGTATGTCCGCTTGCAGGTATACCGGGTCCGGTCCCCAGACATGGACCGCACGACGGAGTGAGCACATTTGCCCCGGCTTCCAGAAGTTGGGTTATAACTCCCTCATTTATAGCCTGCAGATAGATTTTCACTGAAGCCGGAATGATATTCAGCTGAAAATGCTCCTTTATTCTATTGCCCTTCAGAATGGAGGCTGCGATCCGGAGATCCTCGATCCTCCCGTTTGTACAGGTACCTATAAGCCCTTCATGGACCGGTGTTCCTGCAACTTCAGCCACCGGTTTTACATTGTCGACACTATGAGGAGCTGAAACGACAGGAACCACATTATCCAGATCTATATCAAGCTTCCTCTCGTAATGTGCGCCCGGATCAGCCCAAACTCCCAGGACAGGTTCTCTATAGAATTCCATAAGCACCTCATCGGGAGGGAAAACAGCATTTTTTGCCCCCATTTCTGATGCCATGTTTGCCAGTGTCATCCGGTCTGAGATGCAGAGTGTCTGCACACCGTCCCCATGGTATTCGACCGACATGTAATTTGCCCCGTCAGATCCGATCATACCTATTATCCAGAGGGCAAGATCCTTAGAGGAGACATTATCCCTCAGCCGGCCATGAAGGTTTATCCGCAGCGATCCGGGTACCCTGAACCATGTCTCTCCCCTCTTCCATATGGCTGCCGATTCAGTGCGGTCGATGCCTGCAGCAAAGGCATTGAAGGCCCCTGCAGTTGAGGTATGGCTGTCGCTTCCGACGATCAGCATTCCAGGCCGTGCATGATAGGACATTACCTGGTGGCAGATTCCCCGGCCGGCATCATAGAATTTGCGGATCCCGTGCCTGGCTACTATGCCTCTTATCTCCTTGTACTGCGTTGCAAGTGAGGCGTCGGCAGGCGGGGCATTATGGTCCAGCACTACAAGGAGCTGGCCTGCGTCGGCAACAGCCGTCCCTCCCATCTTCCGGAATGTCCTGTAAATGCTCGATGTATTGTCATGGGTGAGAATTATATCGGGCCTCGCAAACACAATTGATCCTGCCGGTGCCTTAAATATCTTTTCAGCAAATGTCAGCGACTTCATAATATAGATGTTAATAAATTCAAAACCGGATCTTAAAAACGGCCTTACCCCTTATATCTGCATCATCTTACCAGCAGGCCTCCCCTCCGGTAGACTTTAAGCTGCACGTCAGAAAAAGGATTAGCCTGAAGGCTTTTTCCATCCCTTAGATTCACGATCACCCCGTTCTTCAGGTCGAGGCTTATCTCGTCGCCATCCTCGAATCCCATCCCCGCAAGCCCGGGAGCCGAAATGACGGGAAAGGCGGCGTTTATGGCATTCCTTTCGTAGATGGCTCCGAACGATTCGGCAACTATTGCCTGTATGCCAAGCGAGATAAAGCAGTCTACAGCCTGCTGGCGCGAGCTCCCCGATCCGAAATTCCTCCCTGCGACAACGATATCCCCCTTTTTCGCCTTTTTTGAAAAATCCCCGAAGCCCATTAGATTATCAAATGTATATCTGCCCATTTCGTTAATATCGGTTATAGCCAGGTACCTGTTATGGAATATCATATCGGTATCGATGTTATCCTTTCCGATTACCCATACCTTACCCCGGAGCACTTCTCCCTTCTCTCCGTTTACCGGCAGCGCGCTTTTCCGCTCAGCCGGCTTTTCCGCTTTAGGTTTGTCAGCGGGCGAAGCGCCATTGGGCGCGATCATGCCGGGTGTGGTTATATATCCGGCTAAAGCAGATGCCGCAACTACCCTTGGTGAGGCAAGATAAACACTCCCCCTGCCCTGTTTTCCGGGAAAATTCCTGTTTCCCGTGCTTATCGTGATCTCCCCCTGGCCATTCTGGCCCACCTGTCCGGCCGCACAACCTGCACAACCGGCATTCGAGACCATGGCTCCGGCTTTCTTGAAAATCTTAATCAGACCCTCCTCAAGGCACTGGTTCCATATAGAATCAGTTGCAGGAACAATTTTCAGTACAACGCCGGGAGCTATTTTCTTATCCTTCAGTATGGCTGCTGCTTCCCTGAGGTCGCTCATCCTCCCGTTGGTGCAGCTGCCGATGAAGGCTGAATCGATCCTTGTTCCCCGCAGCAAATCGATATCAACAGTATCATGGGGTTCTCCCGGCCTTGATGCCATAGGTCTGAACCGGCTTACATCGACATTGAACACATTGAAATATTCTGCCTCGTTGTCGGCATAGACTGGCGTAAATTTCCTGTCCGACCTTGAGCTGCAATATTCAATTATCCCTCTATCGGGAGCAAAAATAATAGCTATGGCACCCATTTCCGTTGCCATGGATGATATTGTTATCCGGTCATCGAGTTCCAGGCATTCGGCGGCAGGACCTTCAATCTCGACGGAGAAGCCAAGGAGGGAGTTTGCTCCGAATATCCCGAGAAGGTTGAGAGCGAGATCCTTTGCTGACACATCCATGGGGACGGCCCCTTCAAGGATGATTTTTACAGAGTGCGGTACCCTGAACCAGACCTTTCCTTCGTGCCAGGCGGCTGCAATGTCCATATCGCCCATTCCCTGACCAAATGCACCTACGGCTCCCAGGATATTGGCATGGGAATCTGTGGATACGGCAGTCGAGCCCGGACCGGCATAGCCTTTGTCTATAAGGAGGTGTGTCCCGATGCCGGCATCTATATCATAGACCTTTATTCCTTTTTCACGGGCAAAAGGTCGGCAGATATGCTGGTTCACCGCATATTTCTGATCAGAGCCTGTCGGGTTGCAGTCGAAGGTGAAAAGAGTCTTTGCAGGATCTTCAATGTCCAGGTCAAACTCCCTCAGGTTCCTTACAACGCCGGCTCCCCCGAAATCACGGGCAACCCTGATGTCGATGCCGACATCGAGGATATCACCGGGTCGTACAGAATCATGTTCTGAATGGCCTGCAAGAATTTTTTCAAGCAATGTCATTGGCATGGCTGCAGGATTAAGAATGTAAAAGTATTATTCTTTTGACAATTCCGGAAATTATTTGAACTGTGCCCTGTAAACACGCGGGGAGATCCCCTCTGTTTTCCTGAACTGCTTATTGAAATTGGAAGTGCTGGCAAAGCCGCATTCCGATGCGATATCCTGTATATGGTATTCCGTCTCCCTCAGGAGATAGCACGCTTTGTTTGTCCGCACCCTGTTAAGATATTCGACGAAGCCGGCCCCGCAGTTCTTCTTGAAGTACCTGCTGAAGGCAAAGGGGCTCATTTTGGCTACCCGGGCAATCTTCGCAAGTGATATCGGCTTGAAATAGTTCTCCCTAATGAATGTGTAAACGTCGGTCATTCTCTTGTTTCCCCTTTCATCGAAGGCAAGCTTGTAATTCTCAGAGCAGATAAAGCCTTTCTTTTCTGAAGCACAGAGGATCTTCATTGTATTGAAGAAATCGATCATCTTGTCGAGACCCTTGTTCTTCACCATTTGTTCGAGGTGAACAAGGGCTTTTTTTGAATCCTCGGCAGGGAAGAAAACCCCTCTTTCAGCATCATTCAGAAGTTCCCGGAGGCCATGAAGCTCATGTTGTTTCAGCAGTTGATCACCAAGTGAATCAGCTTTGAAATGCACGATGATCCCATGGCTGTCTGGCAGGGCATTATCGGTCTTATAGTAATTCCAGCAATGAGGGATATTTCCCGCGATGAGAACCATATCGAACCTGTCGAACAATTCAACATTATCTCCGATTATTCTTGTGCCATTGCACTTTATATTCAGCACAAGCTCATATTCGGGGTGAAAGTGCCAGTAGCCCCCCTGATCTGTAATATATGATGCCCTGAATCCTCCGCCGTCATCATATAAAATTTTCTCGAGTTCAGCAACCATATGTATTATCAGTAGTTTGTGACAGGTCTTAACCAAATTTAAGAAAAATTTAATCATTTTTCAAAGCTGTTTGTGATAATTTTTTAAAAGATGTGTTTGACAAAACAATTTTTTTACTTAATTTTGTTTTCAAGCTCATGCTATTGGTAATAAGAGGAGATGAGCAAGGGTAGGGAGTGGAAATCAACAGGATTGTATTGCAGACATTGACTTTCACATCAGGAGCCTTCAGGACTAGCGCCAGCTTTCCTTGGTTCCATCCTTTTATCAGACAGTAGACACGGGAATTATCTCATAAATGAAACCCGCTCTCTGATTTTCACTACCTCCCTTCCTCCTCTTATTTTTTTTTACCCTCGCCCATCTTAAGTCCTGCAATGGAAACCGGCAGGGAATAGCCTGCAGTGAAACTTGTATCTTTGATTTTTTAGCAGGAAAGGGGATTCCTGCAAAATGTAAAGCCTGTATGGAATTATATGAAGACATACATCAGCAGAAGGGAAAAGAATAACACATTGATTGTAATTTATGGAGGCTGGGGTACTGATGAGAACGTTTTTATACCGCTTTGCTCCGGTGATTCCGATTTCATCCTTTTTTACAACTATTCTTCCGAAGAGCCACTTGTGCTTCCTGATGTAAAAACCTATAAGAAAATTACCCTTATCGGCTGGTCGATCGGGGTGTGGGCAGCGGAATACCTGTCGCCCAGGACAGGCATCAGGCCTGACGTTACAATCGCTGTCAACGGAACTCCTATACCTGCAGATGACCATTACGGAATTCCCCTCAGGGAATTTGAAGCTACGCTTAACAACATTACTGAGGAGAATATGGAAAATTTCTATATCAGGATGTTCGGCGACAAAAAAACATACAGGAAAAATCTCGACAGGGTACCTGTAAGAACTGCAAAATCGCTCCATGATGAGCTAAGATGGCTTTATAACAGGATAATGGAACAAAAAGAGCCAGGCTTCAGGTGGGACTATGCCCTGATAAGCTCCAGGGACAGGATATTTCCATCCAGGAATCTTCGCGGCTACTGGAAGAAGGAAAAAAACACAAAACAGCTGATCCTGCCGGTTTCCCATTACTGTTTTCATGAATGGAAAACCTACGAGGAATTCATAGAATACGTCGAGAACTATGATGCTGCGGGTGATCAGAAAAGCCCGGACTGAATAATCAGAGATCCCTGATCAGTATATTCGCATCCGATTTGGCTATAAGCTTATCAAATTTATCCAGGATACTTACAACTTTGCCGAAGTCTTTCGATTTGCTGACGAGAATTTGCCCGATACCTCTCTTATCGAGCCTCGAAAAGACGAAGCTTACAGTCATCCGGTTAATGTCGAGCGCAGGCTGATACAATCGTTCCTTGTGCTCATTCTCGTGAAGCACTGATACAAGCTTTGCATTTGTCAGATCCTGCAGGATATCCCTTGCAAGACGAACCGGGATTTTCAGGTCAAAGGCAATCTTTTCGGCGCTTACAGGCATTTCGCCTTTCGTGAAATTTCGTATGATTATCTCGCGGAGTATCAGTATTATAAGTGCTTGTTTATGATAATTGCTGATATTCAGTGATACAGATTCCAGCTCATAGTGCAGGAAATTCTGGTTTGCAAATGAGATTTCAGCCCCGAGCAGTACAACGATCCAGCTGGTCTGCAGGAGGAATATCAAAGGGGAAATGCAGCAAAGCTGCCGTATATAGCATTTAGCTTTGTTATACCGAATTGCAGGTCGAGATAGAACATCTGCAGGAACTGCAGTATAGTACCTGCCACTACTCCGGAGATAAGTGCAGGCACGAATCTTACCCGCGCATTTGGCATTATCATAAAAAGTATCGTAAGGGCGATCCAGCTTATCACATATGGTGCGAGCTGTATCAGGGTGCTGACAACAGGCTTGAAAAATTCAAGTATCGGAGCCTTCGACATGTATTCAGTAAGCTCTGTTCCAATGAAAACCCTCAGGCTGCTCGACAGTATAATAAAGACAGGGGCGATAAGCATTATGGTCAGATAATCGGTAAATTTCCTGTACCACGGCCGGGAGGTCCTGACCTGCCATATATGATTGAAAGCATCTTCGATACGGTTAAGCAACGACATAACGGACCAGAACAGCACCACAACACCCACTCCTGCTATTGCTCCGCCCCTTGTCTGCTCGATCGCATTCCTTGCATTCTTCAGCAGGAAGTTCAGCACCTCAGGCTGGGAGCTGAATTTGCTTGTAAGCACTTCCTCGAGGTTCGTCATCCAGAGAAAAGCCCTTTGCAATCGCAAAAGCAATGGCGGCAACTGGTATGATGGAGAGAAGCGAATAAAATGTAAGGGCTGATGCCCTCAGCTGTACCTTATCATTTAAAAATCCCCTGGCAGCCAGCATTATAATTTTGAGCTGCTTAAACAGGAATGGTCTTTCCCCTTGAGATTTCTGACAGGGGAGTGTGCCAGATCAGGTAATTCAAATCGCTTTATCTGCTCCATACCCCATAAAACCGGATTTGCCATTTTTCAGTATCTTAGTGGAAATATATCTTTAGCATTACTCAAGGTATCAAATATACAAAATAGCAGGGGTGAAGGATGACCAGGACCCATGAAATTTTTGAAAAGCATGATGGTGCCGATGAGTGCTCAATAACGGCATCCATTCAGCATATGATTTAATACGGCTTCCGGAGTTGAAATTATTTGCTAATTTCGCCCAATAAATTTATTGAGGGATGAAAGTTGAAATTCTCGAGTTCGTCGAAGGTGCACGGAAGGCGCGCAGGTGTGACAGTAATTATCGATGTGTTCAGGGCTTTTTCTGTTGGCTGCTATGCATACAGTTCAGGGGCATCGGGAAATCATTGCCACTGCAGGAGTTGATGATGCATTTCTGTTCGAAGCAGAAGTATCAAAATTCGGTGCTTGTAGGTGAACGGAATGAAAGAGAAGGTAGATGGGTTTTGACTTTGGCAACAGTCCTACGGAAATAATGCAATGCCGATCTCAAGGGAAAAACAGTTATCCATACTACCACTGCAGGGACACAGGGCTAATAAATGCACTTGGCGCAGATATTGTTATGACTGGCAGCTTCGTGAATGCAAGTGCAATAGTAAGATTCATACATACGCTGAAGCCTGAGCTGGTCTCGCTTGTTGCCATGGGCTACAGAGCGAAGTCTCTGCAGAGGAGGATCTGCTATGCGCAGATTATATCAGCGACAGACTGCAGCAGAAAAACAATTTCTCCGAGGCAAGGATCAATGATCTTATGCATACTTCAGGCAGGCGATTTTTTAATCCGGGCAATATAGCCATTTCTCCCCTCCTTCCGATTTTTTCCTGTGCACAATAAGGGACAGATTCAATTTTGTCCTCAGGGCCGAAACGAGACCTGACGGCAATGTAAATCTCTTAAAGACAGAGATCTGACACTCTCTGGTGCTCTCTGAATTTTGCAGGCCGGCAGTGCGAATGCAGCTTTTAAAAAACCCATGAATACTCATTCGTACTTTTCATCATACTGAAAAAGGCTCAAAACACCGGTTTAATTTTTTTTCTCCTGTGGATTTCCCTGTATGTACAGAACATTGCTACCCTGTAAAAACGGAACAGGAGCAGGGATATTTTGCCTGATTCAAGTCTTATCTCCATCCTGTCCCTGTACCTGATATAATACCTTGCCAGCAGGAAGGTGAGCCTGAAGAACCTGAGTATATTATAGGTCCTGAGCACCTTGACGATTCCTGAAAAAGTCTTTTTATCCGTAACGTTTTCATAGAGCCTGCTTAAATTTTCGATGCCCAGCTTTGTCTTATTGAGAAATTCCTTATTCGTTTCGAGTCCTTCATGAATGAGGCCATTATCGATATGAAGCACATCGATTCCCGCTTTTCTGAGCTGATATCCCATGAGGGTATCTTCATAGCCATATTGCTTCAGCTCCTCATTGAAGCGGATCTTATCAAATACACTTTTTTCAATCAGGACATTGAAGGTGGAGAACCACTCATGCGGGTTTTTATTTTTTTCCGAGGCTTTGCGCTGTTCGTGCCATTTGCCATATTTCCATCGCAGCAGCTTATCCGGGTCTCCGGGGGGCGCATCGTGATAGAGTATGCCTCCGCAGATCACCCTGTAAATGGCTGTCATTGGAAGCCATTTTCTGAAATAGGCTTCTGCCGTGCCAGGCAATACTGTATCGGCATCGATGAAGAGCAGGAAATCGCCCGACGCCTCCATGGCAAGCTTATTTCTTATTGCTGCCCTCCCTATATTCTTTTCTGACGAAATCAGTCTGACCCCCTCCCCTTCGAGAGAAATATATTTTTCCCTGAATTCAGGTGAGGAGCCATCATCGCCAATAAGGATCTCGAAAAATTCGGGTACTTTTCCAAGGGCGCTTTTCATTCCGTGAACCAGCGCAACAATATCATAATCAAATACCGGAACCAATAAGGAAATCTTCATTTCAGGTCAAGGTTGAGTTTTCAAAAGTACAACATATTTTAATAATAATTACCCTGACAAACTTTGGCAGAGAAATTGCAATAACTAATTTTGTTCCTTCAGATTAATTCCAGCTATACAAATGGGAAAACTTTTGATCTTCGTTTTGCTTCTGATTTTGCCAGTAAATGCATTCAGTCAGGTCAGGGGGGGGTATGAGATCGACATAACGCTGAACGGGCTGGCCGATTCCACCGTGTACCTGGCCTATCATCTGGGCGATAAGCAGTATATTATGGATACCCTGAAGCTTGACAGGGCAAGTCACGCCGTCATAGATGGGCAAAGAGGCCCTGCCCCAGGGAATCTATATGATAGTTCTGCCAGAGCGGAAGTACTTTGAGGTGCTTGTTTCAGATGATCAGTATTTTTCGCTGCGCTGCAATTATGAATGATTATTTCAACACTCTTGCCTTCACGGGTCTGATGAAAATTCTGCATTTCGTGGCCTATCAGAAAAAATGGATGGGAATGCAGCAGAGGAGCAGAGCTGGGCAAAAGAGCCCAGAACAACCGTCAAAACAGTGATTCTGTTAAAATTATGTTGCGGACAGAAAGATTACAGGAAATGAAGATGATGGCCGTATCTTAAAGAGGTCATTGCAGAGAATAACGGAACCCTGCTGGCACTGCTTGTGAAAGCAATGCTGCCACCTGAGATACCCTGTATTCAATATCCCTTCGGTTGTCTCCAACCCTGATTCCGTGAGATGGGTAATGAACTATAATTATAACAAGGATCATTATTTTGACAACATCGACCTCACGGATGAGCGATTGCTCCGAACACCCATATTATATGCCCGTCTGAACACATTTCTTCACGAATATTCGTGATCCAGGCTCCTGATTCGATTAATAAGGAGATCGACAAAATCATAAAAAAATGCGAGACCCAATTCACAAGATCTATCAGTTTGTTGCAGTTTACCTGTTCAACCATTTCAGGGAGAGCGAAATAATGGGCCATGATGCCGTAATTGTAAAGCTGGCTGACGACATTTATCTTTCCGGCAAGGCAGACTGGGTCTCAAAGGAGTTCAAGGATGACCTTAAGAAGCAGGTTGATCTTATCAGGCCTAACCTTATCGGAAAGAAGGCTGCTGATCTTGTGATGGATTCGTACAGCGGCATACCTGTTTCGCTGTACGATGTCAGGAAGGATTTTACAATTCTCTATTTCTGGGAACCTGACTGCGGCCATTGCCAGGAAGCCACCCCCAAGCTGAAAGCCTGGTACGACAAGGCAAAAAACAACAGCATCGAGGTATTTGCAGTCTGCACCCAGTCGGATAAGGCAAAGTGGACAAAATATATAGAGGATAACAAGCTTACATGGATTAACGGATGGGATCCTAAGCGCAGCTCCCATTTCGACATCTATTATAATGTCCAGTCAACCCCAATGGTATATATCCTCGACAGGAACAAGAAAATAATTGCAAAGAAGCTCTCGGTCGAGGATATCGGGGCGTTCATAGAGAACTATCGCAAGATGGTAAGGTAGCTATCCCTTCTGACCTGATAACCCTGAAATAAAATCATATATTGAATTGAACTCCTCAACAGAAACATCCGTTGTAAGCTTCCATCTGCCGGAGGAGCCGGAAGGAACTTCAACATAAGGGACAGACTGCTCCGGGTTAGCGCTGAAACCTGCACGGTTCAGTGCTTTTCTTGTATAATGCAGCATTACTCCTGCTCCCCTGACGTTTATTGCACCCCGCTTTTCGGTTATAAATGAATAGGTCCCATTCTCATAATCATACTGTACTGCAGAAGCATCGACAAGATGATCGAATGCACCCTGCAGCATCAGGTCTTCAGGCGCCCCTTCAAGAAGACGGTCGCCCGCGATCAGCCACACCTTATCTGCCTGGCTCATGGCCACATTAAGGTCATGTGTGGAAAATACTATTGTTTTCCCCCTTGTCTGTGAAAGGAAATGCATAAGATGGAGGATCTCGAATTTACTGCCTATATCGAGGAAGGCAGTGGGCTCGTCCATCACAAGTATTCCTGTATCCTGAGCAAGGATCCTTGCTATCATGGCTTTTTGCCGTTCCCCGTCGGATAGTTCGGAGACCAGCCTCGATGACAGGGATTCCATACCGGTCATTTTTATTGCACCGGCAATTATGCCATGGCTTTCATCATCAATTTTACCAAACCAGTTTGTATAGGGAAACCTGCCAAGGGCCACGAGATCATAGACCCTCATGTTGCTCACGTTTATTATCTCTGTCGAAATATATCCTATAGTCCGTGCCAGCTCCGTTCTCGAGTAATCTCCTATACTTTTCCCGCTGTAAACGATCTCTCCTCCGAGGGGCAGCTGTAAGCCGGCAATAGTCCTGAGAAGGGTACTTTTACCGATACCGTTCTTTCCTACAAGGGCGATCATCTCTCCCCTCTTTGCATTTGCATTAAGGGGAGGCAGAAGGACATTTTCCCTGCGACCGGTCCGGTAGCCGATCTTCAGCCCCCCGAAAGACAATATTTCATCACGGTCCGCTTTCATTGAAATACTCCCGAATATCTTCTGTTTCTGAAAATCACCCAAATCACAACGGGGATCCCGATAAGGGAAGTTACCGAGTTAACCGGCAGAACACTCTCCGATCCCGGCAATTGGGAAATAATGTCGCTTATAAGCATGATGATGCCTCCGGTGAGAATTGTGCCAGGGACGAGGATCCTGTGATCTGATGTCTTCAGCAAAATCCTCGAAATATGGGGAACGGCGATCCCTATAAAGCCTATGGGCCCGCAAAATGCTGTCACACTTCCTGTAAGGATACTTGTAGATGCAAATATTATTCCCCGCGAAAGCTTCACGTTCAGACCGATGCTTGCAGCATAATTTTCCCCGATTGAGATGGCGTTCAGCATTTTGGCAGAAGCCAGGCTGAGCAGGATCCCCAGAGCGGCAGATACACATTAGTACATTGAGCTGAGATGATGTAAGGTTTCCCAGGGAGCCCATTGTCCAGATAACATAAGCCTTAAGCATCGATTCAGCACTGAAATACTGCATTATAGTAACGATGGCTGAAATACCGCTGGCCAGCATAATGCCAATGATGAGGATAGTCATTATCTCCCTTACCCTGTATGATATTGACATTATAAGTATCATCACGGCGCCGGCGCCCGCCCAGGACGCTGCTATAAGTATCCAGTTCCCGAGTCCCGACAGATTCCCGGCAGTAAGTCTGGCTGAAAATCCCAGAATAACAAAGGCTACCCCCAGGCTGGCACCGGAGCTGATGCCCAGAACGTCGGGACCCGCCATAGGGTTTCTGAATAAGGTCTGCATCTGCAAACCGCTCAGCGACAAGGCTATGCCTACGACCAGAGCAGTAATTGCCTTCGGGATCCTGAATTCAAAAATAATCGTCTTCAGTGGGCTGCCTGCCGAATGAAACAGGGCGTTGAAAACATCCGTAGGACTGAGGCTCACGGATCCAAAAAAAATATCGAGGCAGAGAAACAGGATCATCAGAAGCAGCAGGCAGACAAAGACTATCCGCTGTCTCCTTCCTGTCGTCAGAAGGGTATCTTCCATTATCCGGCTGCCTGCTCTCACTTTTCTTGTCAGTTTATTTTCCTGTAATAGTACAATTCGTATCCCGGGAACAGTTCGGGATGGAGTATCGCGGCAATATCATTGAGAATGATATGGGGATATACTGTGCCGCTCTCCCAGAAATCATTCCCTCCACCTTCCGAGATCCTCCTGTTATTGTTGAAAAGGGCACCGCTCCGGTAACAGGGAAGAGCACCAAGCCGGGGATCCACGGCAATAATTTCGCTCCTGGCTTTTACTGTGCCGATATTCAGCCAGTAATCTGCCTTGAGAGCATTCAGGTAAACATTCTCGAGTCCGTAAGGCATGGAGGAGGCAGACCTTGTATCCTTCCAGATATAATTGCCTCCGGCATCAGCTATAAGCTTGCTGATGAATGAATTTCCGGGTGATACAAACCATGTATCCTTGAAGGGAAGCCCGAGAAGAACTGCCGGCTTGCTCTTGATATTCGACCCTATATAGGATCTGAGCGTATTGTATTTCCTCACTTCCTCGTTAAAAATACTGTCGGCCAATGCCTCCCTGCAATAAAGAGCTCCGAAGAGCCTGATCCACTCAGCTTTTGCAAGAGGGTCCGTCTCAAGATAGTCTGCGTTATAGATAACCCGTATACCAAGCTCCTCAAGTTTACCGACATACCCTGACGATTCGCTTCCAACGCCATAAATCATGGTAATATCAGGCCTGATCTTGAGTATGAGCTCTTTATTGAGATTGGCCTCATAACCTACCTCGCTTATGAGCCCTTCCGCTCCCATTTCCTTCAGTGCAGGTGAGTATATGAAATCCGTTCCCGACATTCCGGCAAGGGTCTCCTGCTCACCGAGTGCCAGTATCATTGCAACATGAGTTGTGGACATGCATACAATTTTTTTCACGGGTACCCTGATTATCAGAGATGTATCTATTCCCGGAGGTATTTTTGAATCGCGTCTTACGAGGTAGCAGGACATGTTTACATTATCGGCTCCCTGCCACGGGTTTTTAATTATGACCCGGCTGTATCCCTCATGCTTCTCAATGGATATCCTTCTGGCGAGGGTAATTATGTTTTTGCCTGTCTCCCGGCCAGGATTTTCCACGACTTTCCTTTCACCGCACGAAGCAACAGCGAGGAGCAACACGAAGGCCGCCAATTTCCACGCCATTCCCGCTGGTTCATGAGTGTTAAAGGGTGTCATTCCGGTCGCTTATTTACCTGTTGTTTTGAAACATACCGATCCCGGGATAATGCCTGCAAGCTGGGAGGAGCTCAGTGCTCCCGTCTGATCAAAGCTCAGCAGATAGCCTCGCTGCTGGTAATCTACCGCATCAGTAACAAAGATATCATTTGTCGCCGGATCGACTCCAAGCTTGTAGAAGTAATGGCCCGATTCAGGGATAAGAGGATCAGAAGGCACCACAGCGTCATCAATGCTCATTTTCCTGACACCGCTCTCAAGGTAATACAGGAATTCCCCGCTCCCGTCAGTCTTCAGGCAAGCAGGCGATTGTTCCTTCGAAGGGAAGACGATTCTCTTATCAACTGCAAGGGTCATGGTGTTGATACCATCAAGCTCTGCAAAATTTTCCCTTGTCCATCCGCCATTGCAGAGAACCCACAGCATATTGTTGCGGTCGATTGCCATGCTTTCAGGCTCTATACCTACTTCAATGGAATCAATGACCTCATCATTCGCCGTGTTGATAACCATAACCTCATTGCCTCCGACCCAGTTGGCAACAAAGGCCCTGGATCCTGAAACAATAATCGATTCTGAGGACCTCCGCAGGTTGATATATCCTGATATCGTGTTTGTACCGGCATCGATAATCGAAAGGGAGTCTGAATAGATACTGGTCACATAAGCCTTGCCGGAACCTGTGAATCCTATATTCCGGGGCGAAACAAGGCCGGTGATCGATTTGACCGATTCAAGTGTTGAAATATCAATTACCTCGATCTTGCCGGAGTTGTTCACAACAATATATCCAAGGTTGCCCTGTATCTCCATCGAGTTCGGGACATCGCCAAGCGGCCTGCCGTTGACATTTTTGAAGAGATCGTTATAGATTTTTGAGGAATCGTTAGAAAAAAAGGAGAGGGAGCCATTGCCGCCCATAAAATTACCTTCATTCACAACAAAGACACCGTT
Source organism: uncultured Bacteroidales bacterium (assembly GCA_963756885.1). GTDB lineage: Bacteria > Bacteroidota > Bacteroidia > Bacteroidales > VadinHA17 > LD21. Next base: position 144,573 of record CAVWPG010000006.1, on the reverse strand, counting down.
CCCGGTCAGAAATGAACCAGCAGGTCCATCCTCATTCTTTTTACAGGATACAAACAGGGTTATCAGTAAAACAAATACAATCAGTTTTCTCATTAGTTTATTTAATTAGCTGAATAAATAGTTTCAGGGCGTATGACCTTCCGGGCAAAGGATAGTATGCAACAGTCTGATAATTAACATCAAAGATATTATTAACCTGAAAGTTGAAATCGACTGTATTTGATTTAAGCTTGAACCTGACACCCGATGACAGGTTATTGAGAATAAACCCGGGAAGTGATGAAGAGTTATCTGATGTGAGGTATCTCTTTCCGGTCATGGTTATATTCCACGAGGAATACAGGATCCTGTAGTTAACCAGGAGCGAACCGTTGCCCTGGTTCATGGGGACATAGATAAGCTGCTTGCCTACCGAGGCATCATTAGGTGTCCCTGAGGAAGCTGTAGTGGCTTTTGTGAGTGAATAATTGGCAGCCAGGCCGGCTCCGAACATTTCAGAAGAATAGTTCAGGGTGAGTGTTGATTCAATCCCGGATGACCTGACATTCTTTATATTGCCTGCCGTCCAGTAGGAAAACTCTCCCGGCGACCACTGGATCATGTCCTTAATGTCATTTCTGAAAAGAGAGAGCTCATACTTCAGCATAAGGGGTCCGGTTATCTTTTCATTAATTTCACCTGTAAGCTCATAGATAAAGGCATACTCATTCCTCAGTTCCGGATTTCCGCCGGGAACCCAGTAGAGTTCATTCATCGACGGGATTTTTGAGTTCCTTGAAAAATTTGCCTTCAGGTAATATTCCCGTGCATTCACAAGCTTGTATTTTAACCCGGCAGAAAAATCCGGCACAAGAAAATTACGTGCATCGAGGATCTCCCTGACAAGGATCTGGGATCCAAGTCTCCTGATTGCGTTGATTTCTGCTGTTGCTGTAAGTGACAGTGAATTTCTCCGTGTAATGCCGGCGTAGTTATTTGAATTAATATAGTTCAGCTCGTCATTAAGTGTTACCCTCAGGGTTGTTGCATGAAGCATATGCCTTTCCATTGCAGCTTTCAAGGTCATAGTCCTTGAATAATTCCGTGAATCGACTGCTGCGAGGGAATTTGTATAATTGAGCCGGTTCGTCATCATGGCACCAGTAATACTGTAATTATTGGCACCTCCTGAGAGATCATAGTCGACCATGGTCCTGAAGGACTCATCAAACTGAGCTTCCCTGAGGCCTGGTTGCTGTACCAGCATTGAGGAAGGGAGATTGCGGTCGGCCGATTCGTACCATACCCTTGCCGAAGTCACGCTCCGGGCTCTGCGTAGATACAGTTCCTGGATAAAGCCTTTCTGATGCACCTGGCTGTTTGTTCTTCTCTGCCATACCGGCTCACTGCTTATCCCTGTGTTCAGAAAGGGAAAATCATTTTCGCACGATTGCAGGAAAGCCTTTGTAACAGACTGCAATTTTGTACTTCCGGTACTGACTTTCACAAGTCCAGAGTATTGTCCGAAGCTGGCTGCACCAGGGCTGACCGATACAACTGTCTCTTTTTTCCAGACAGGGCTTGTCTCCACATTTATAATACCTCCGATCCCTCCGCTGTTCAGAGGCATGGAGGCTCCCCCGTAATAGATCCTGATATCATCTGCAAAGCCGGCAGGGATAAGAGCCAGGTCGGATTGACCCGGCATTGGCTGGTTAATATTTATGTCATTCCATGCGAGCTGTGTATGTCCTGCTCCCGTTCCCCTGAATGAAGGGGTGGCGGTACCTCCCATGCCGTAGCTCTTTACAAAAACACCGGAATACCGGGAAAGCACTTCGGCCAGTGAATTATGGCTGCTGTATCTTAAAAATGAGGAATCCACCGATATGGTTTTATATCCGGCAGGCTCCGCATTCTTCCTTCTGCTGCTTATCACCACCTCGCCTATATTGATTGTATCGGTGCGGCACGGGATCTGTCCCTGCAGGGGCAGACCAGAGAAAACAGCCATAAATAGTAAAGTATACTTCAGCATTCTGCCAGATCATTCTAAAAAACAAAACCACGTTGCAAATAAATGCACAGACATGTTATGTTACTGATACCGGATGCTGAAGGGATAACTCAAAGTGGGAATCAATATATGATCCTGCTTTTTTTCCCGAAAGCATTGAATATTAGCTTGTATGGCAGGTCTTCTGACTTATCCCGGTTTTATGAAGCCTTCCCATCCCTTAATGCGGAACAGTGGCAGGTATTTCATGAAACCATCATCACGCAAAGCGTGATCGGGCATCACAGCAGCGGGTACTGTTGCGGATTCTCACCGCATTCCCTTTTCATTGCATGGTCTGTACTGGCATGCAACACCAAAACATCGCAAAGATATGATTATTTATAATTACCTGACTGGGACTGATAAACAGATATCATCAGTTATTAACAATTTTTTATTTCCGCGCCAGCCGCAGTACACTCTTCACCTACACCTATCCTGTAGCCTGAGGATTCATACAGGATATTGCCATCCCGGTCTGAAAATATCACGTAGGGCAGTCTGTCTCCATTGCAACGGAGGCACATATTTCCTGTAGAGCGAGTTACTGTCATTTCCACAGATCAGGTTGGAGGGAAGCGACTTTAACTCCTCACTTCCGAATCCGCTCCATTTCAGGGACGGGTCGGTAAGAAAAAGTAGGTAACCGCCCCATGTGTCGAAATCCTTTCTGAGCCTGGGAAGATCGCTCAGGATATGGCGGCCCGGTTCCTTTTCTGGGTCGATCCAGCATATTACAATACCTCTGCTGCGATCTTTCCTGCAATGGAACCTGATATACCGGGGAGGGCCAGTACTTCATTCAGATCAATCTTCCCGAGGATTTTCTCCGGAGCTGCATCTTTTCTTATCCGTACTTCAACATTCCTGTGCTCTCCGGCAGAAAGATCAAAAAATTCAAGTTCGGACAATATCCGCCCATCTGCCAATCTGTTGCCTGTAACAAGCATATAGCTTCCCGGAGTGAGAGACAGCTCATCCTTAAAATCGGTGACTTTCCTGTTATAATCGTACTCGAGAGTGTTGTAGCGGCCGTTATCAAACCTTGCCAGAGTAAACTGGGTATAGTATTCGGGCACAGGATTTGTTTCGTCCGACACGAACCTTATATAGCCCTTGCTGCCTTCAGGTCTGGCGTGATCAGAAAAATAAATGTCATTCCATCCGGAATTATCATAATACTGCGGAAGATTGCTGCCAGGTTCGAGCCGCGAGGGTATGCCAAGGCTCCTGCATATTGCCACGAAACAGATATCGCGTGAAAAGGAATCGGAAACGTCAAGCCCGAGCACCCCAGATGGAGTCAGGGGAGTCTTGTAATAATTCCCGTCATTCAGCTATCCTTATTTTTTTTTCGAGATAACTCAGCAATGAGAGCGGAACGGAAAGGGCTCCATTTTTCAGGTCTGCCGGAAGAGATTTCAGAAGGTAGCTTCTCCATGGGCTTACCATTTCGTTTGCAACTCTCGGGTTCAGCACATATTATTGAACAGGCCGGTATCTTTACCCGCTGCATTCCGGACAGGGGCTGTATTCATCAGATGGTCGTTAAGGGTACCCATTCTGATATCTCTCAGATCCTTTTCAGACAGGGATTCAAGCAATGAAAGAGAGAGACCGAGCAAAGAATCGGGTGTGCGGGAGATAAATGAGCTTATCTCCCTGTAGTTACCCATGCTGCCGGCGATAAGTTTCATTACCCGTGCTGTATCAGCCTTGCGGGATAAGGCGAAGGACCTTGCATCTGCCGGCTTCATCCATGAGTCTGTATAGCTGTTCCCTAATGCGTTTCCTTCGCTAACTCTTTTTGCATTGGCCTTTGTCAGCTCATCTGAAGGACCAGGCAGCGGTGACAATCCGACAGGAACCAAGGTCAAGATCGACCTTTGAGCTGCCCCCGGGGTGTTTATCGAGGACAAGCTTAAGTGTATCCGTTTCACCTGACAGATATTTTCCTGTAATTGAACTCGTCCGCCTGAGATGCCCAGATGAGAAGGTCTCCAAGACCTGTTTCGAACCTGCTTATTCCGTTTTATCGGTCGGCACAACGGCAAGGGGATAAAATTCGGCATAATTGTACAGCTGGTATTCAACACCTAGCATTAGTGACAGGATGAGCATTCACATCGGTTACCTGCACAAAGATGGTTTTTGTCACTGCATATTTTGAAAGATTGTTCACATCTGAATAATTCCTGAAGCTGTTTACAAGGTCTTCTCCTCCCTGCGATGCCCCGAATGACTTTGTATGGACAAGCATTGCCCTTCTTGCAGGCTCCGTGAACCATCCCCTGTCAATAACAGGCTCAGGCTCGCATGCACCCAGGTAAAACCATTCTCCGTCCGACCAGATCTCCACCCACGCATGGTTGTCATCTGTATGGGCCCACCGGGGCGTATATACCTGCCGGGCAGGTATTCCGGCAGTGCGCAGGGCGGCAACTGTGAATGTCGATTCTTCACCGCATCGTCCCCGTGCCGACAGGATGGTGGCCATCGGAGCCGATGTCCGGATATCAGAGGGCTGATAATTTACTTTTTCGCTGCACCAATGGTTAATTTCGAGGGCAGCATTTATAATATTCATATTCCTGACCCTGTTCATTATTTCATCATGAAAGACTATCCTGAAGGAGTCGAGATTTTCATTATTTACCCTGCACGGAAGAACATAATGAAGAAAGATATCGTCAGGTATCCGGCTGCCCCAGGGTGATTCATCGCGCGCCTTCAGGGCGACATTGATATTTGCAAGAAAGAAGCTTCCGTCATAATCGGCCAGATCGCTAAGGGGCATGAAGGCATAAAGGAATTTCAGTGCCTCCCGCTGCCTGACGGACAGTTTTTCGTCAAAGACACGAAAGAGCACATCACTCCTGCCTGAAGCAAGCTGCTTCCTTTCGGCGAAAGACTTTTCGACAAGCTTAAGATAGTTTGGATCGTTTATCAGGTGCCGGTCAGAGCATCCCGATACAAGCAGTGCAAAATAGCGCTGCAGGGAAAAAATATTTCAGATATTTTTTCATTCCGAAACCGGTTTATATTGTTCCGCAGGAATTCCTGACGACCAGTTCCGGAGAAAGATTTACCTGACGCTTGAATTTTCCTTTTCCTGAATTTTTGACTTCTGACCAGATCATATTCACAACCTTGACGGACAGATTGGCAAGCGGTTTCCTGAGGCATGTGACCGGAGAATACATAAGGTCAAAGCCTGCTCCCTCCTCCATGCATAAGAGAGCCATATCCTGCGGCACCCGTAAGTTCCGTGCACGAAGCATCTTCATAACAGGATAAACAAGGTTGGCAGTCATCACTATCATTACATCGGCACGGTAAGGAGGACGGAGGAATTTCTCAAACTGAATCAGGTTTATCTCGCCGGCTGAATTGTGATTTTCTGCCTCTATAATAACAGGCTTGTTTATACCCGGCTTCCTGTCAATTGCATCCATCAGTTCCTGGATATCGGGGATATCAGGTCTGTAGGACCGGCTGTCGGTAATAATGAGAATATTCTGGTAGCCCAGTCTGCCGATATGATTGACCACGAGGTTGGCACCTGAGGCAGAATCAGTACTGACAGTATTCAGCCTTAAGGTTTTTATATGCTTTTCAAGGAGTATAAACGGATAATCCATTCCCCTGAGGGTTCTTATCGTGTTATCGTCTGCTGCCTCCCCGACAAGTATGAGGCCGCTGTAGAATTTTTTAAAGGCTCCTACCAGCCTGTCATACCGGTATCGTCAGGATCTCTCGTAATAATTGAAAATCCTACGCCGATACTGCTGAAGGCTTTCTGAAGATAGGGTGCAATCTGTATTACGAACGGATCGTTCAGTGAAGGTACCAGCATGCCCAGGATGCCAGGTTTTTCCTCCACGGGCGACACTTCATGCCTGTCGTTAACCGATTCGAAATAGCCCATCTGGCGGGCAAGTGAAAGGACCTTTTCCTGCGTTTCCTTTCTTATGCCCTGCTGGTCGGCTTTGTTATTGAGAACAAGTGATACAAGAGTACCGGATACACCTAAACGTGCAGCTAAATCTTTATTTCTAAATTTTTTCCCCATTTCCCAAGGTAATAGATGAAATAAATTTAGTGAAAATAATTTATGAGATAAATTATTTAAGGATTTTTAACCTTTTATATCCTTTTTTTTCCTCCGGTCTTCATTTATTGGCCATTTCTCCCCTGTTTTGCATGGGGGTGGCGTTATTTTTTCGGAGGGTTTATGCCTCTTTGCCTGGCAGCCGTTTCCAGCCGCTGCTGCCATTTTGATTTCTTTAACGGGTTTTTTCCTGTTTTCCTCCAGTGTCGCCAGCACAGCTTCAGCATTTATAAATCGCTTTGAGATTATATTCTGCAGATAGGTAAGCATGTTTGCCAGGAAATAGTAATATGTAAGACCCGATGAGAAATTATTGAGAATAAGCATGAACATGATCGGCATCATGTACATCATGAGTTTCATCCCTGGCTGATCGGAACCCGGGGATGAGCCTGTCATCTTCATTGTCAGGAGTGTCGATGCCGTCATCAGGAGAGTAAAGAGACTCACATGGTCGCCATACATCGGTATTACAAACGGAAGCTTCAGGATCGAATCGTATGTAGACAGGTCAGTTGCCCACAGGAAATGTTCCTGTCTGAGCTCTATTGAAACGGGGAAAAACCTGAACATTGCAAACAAAATAGGCATCTGGAGAAGCATTGGAAGGCATCCTCCCATCGGATTCACCCCTGCCCTCTTGTAAAGATCCATTGTTGCCTGCTGCTTTTTCATTGCATCCTCCTTTTTCGGGAATTTTTTCCCGAGCTCGTCAACCATAGGCTTCAGCACCTGCATCTTCGCCGTTGACTGGTATGACTTGAAAGTAAGGGGAAACAGAATGATCTTGATTATCAGTGTCAGAATCAAAATGATTATCCCGTAGTTCCCGATATAATTATCGAGCCAGTTGAAGATCGGAATTATCATGAACCTGTTTATAAGCCCGATTATATTTTTGCCAAGGATCACGATCTTATCGAGCTGAAGCCCCTCCTTCCTGAGAATTGTTATCGAATTAGGGCCATAGTAAAACTTCATGCTCACGGAGTTTGCATTGCCGGGGTTATATGGCACTCCGATTTCTGAGGTATAAAACCTTATATATTTTTTTGAAGTCAGCAGTTCTTGTCGAGGAGAGGGATGCATTGATAAAATAGTCTTTCGAAATGATCACCGACGAGAAAAACTGATCCTGGAAAGCTACCCAGCTCAGCTTAGTCGTAATATCCAGCTTCTCATCCTTTGATGATCTGAGCTTAAGGCTTTCCACATCATCCTGGAAAAATTTGTACCTGATAGTTGAATAATTCTCCTCGTTTTGCCGTCCTTTCTCCTGCTGCGGGATATACATCTGCCAGTCGAGGGTAAGGCTGTTCTGGTTTGAGGCTATTATTCCGCCCATCGAGTTGAAATTGACTGTAAAGTCAACCGAATACTTGTCGGGAGCGAGTGTATATTTATATTCGATATAGCGGTTGCTGTCGGCTTTCAGCCTGAGCTCAACACTCTGTGGTCTGAAGATGCTGCGCTGAATGTTTTTTTGCCTGATACCGGTGTGAAATAGAGATTATTTGTCTGAACCGCTTTATTATCGGCGGTAAAGAAATTAAATCCGAATACTGTGGAATCGCCTGAAAACAGTATCAGGGGGAGGGAGTCATAGGTCCTGTAATTTTTAAGGCGTGCCGAATAGACCCTTCCACCCTTTGTCGATATTTTCAGTTCTATAAGATTATTCTCCAGGGTGATAAATTCATTTTCGCCCGATGCCGCCGCAGCAAATACGCCATACTGGCTTGCATCCGCTGTTTTGGTTCCGGTTACTGCAGCGGGCAGCTGCTCCGGCGTGCGGACTGTACCGGTGGAGTCTGCCTTTTCTGCCGGGGCAGTAATTCCCAGCTTCAGGTTTATCTCATTTATTTTTGAAAGTGCGTCAGGCTGATTGGGCTTAAACCTCAGGGCATTTATATATTCGGCCCTCGCGTTCTCGAGTTCTCCCTTTTCATAATATGATTCAGCAACCTGAACGGCTTTCTCATAGCTCTTGTTCAGGCGGTTGTTGTTGTATACGCTGAAACCGATGAAGATTGCAAAAATCAGGATAATTCCTGTTATCGTGTTCCGATCCATTCTTACGGGTGAATTAAATTAATTTATCATGGTATAATAAAAGGCATGAAACAAAATGTCTCTGCGATAAGCATCAGCAAGCCATGTCAGCTGATGCATGCTTTAATGAAATGTACAAATAACGGATGAGGATTAATTACAGTGCTGCTGTATTCAGGATGAAACTGGACCCCGACAAACCATTTATGCGATGGTATTTCGATGATTTCAACAAGATTCGATTCGGGATTGATCCCTACAGGTATCATCCCGTTATTCCTGAAATCCCCGAGATATTTATCATTGAATTCATAGCGGTGTCTGTGCCGCTCGATTATCTCCGTGGACCTGTATGCCTCGTATGTCTTTGAATTTGTATCGATAATGCAACGGTATCCTCCCAGCCTCATTGTTCCTCCCTTGTCAATTATGCTTTTCTGCTCCTCCATAAGGTCAATCACGGGATATTTTGTCTTATGGTTGATCTCGGTCGAGTGGGCGCCCTCAAAGTTCAGTACATTCCTGGCAAATTCGATCACTGCGCATTGCATGCCCAGGCAGATGCCCAGGAAAGGGACATTATTCTCCCTTGCATACCTTGCGGTCAGTATCTTTCCCTCAATGCCCCTGGAGCCGAAACCCGGGGCAACGAGGATGCCATTGAAGCCGCTCAGCCTGCTCGTCACGTTTTTCTCAGTTATATCCTCGGAATGTATATACTCCACATCGATCTCGCACTCATTCATTGCCCCGCTGTGAATGAAGGATTCGGCGATTGATTTATATGCATCGGGAAGCTCTACGTATTTACCCACGAGCCCTATCTTGATGGAGTGCTTTGGATTTTTAAGCTTTGTAAGGAATTCCTTCCATTCAGTGAGGGGTGGTTCGACACCGACCTCCAGGGCGAGTTTTCTCAGCACTGTTCTGTCGAGCCCCTGCTCGAGCATTTTAACAGGAACCTCGTAGATTGTTGATACATCGACCGATTCTATTACGGCATTTTCCTCCACGTTGCAGAAGAGGGCTACTTTCCTCTTAAGCTCCCCGCTCAGATGCCTGTCTGTCCGCAGCACAAGAATGTCAGGCTGGATCCCTGTTTCGAGAAGCTCCTTGACAGAATGCTGGGTGGGTTTGGTTTTTGATTCTCCGGTCGAAGGAAGGTAAGGGACGAGGGTAAGGTGGATAACCAGGCAATTCTGGGGACCCAGCTCCCATTTCATCTGGCGTACCGATTCAATATAGGGCAGTGATTCGATGTCACCCACTGTTCCGCCTATTTCAGTAATAACAATATCAAACTTGTTGCCGGAGCTGACAAGCTTGATCCTTCTTTTTATTTCGTCGGTAATATGAGGGATTACCTGGACAGTCTTTCCAAGGTAGTCACCTTTTCTCTCCTTGTTTATGACTGACTGGTAGATCCGGCCAGTTGTGACATTGTTAGCCTGGCTTGTCGGAACATTCAGAAATCTCTCATAATGTCCGAGGTCGAGGTCGGTCTCGGCACCGTCGAGGGTAACATAGCATTCTCCGTGCTCATACGGATTAAGTGTTCCCGGATCAACGTTGATATACGGATCGAGCTTCTGGATTGTGACGGAATATCCCCTTGCCTGAAGAAGTTTGGCAAGCGAGGCAGAAATAATGCCTTTTCCAAGGGAGGAAGTTACACCTCCTGTTACAAATACATACTTAATGTCGGCCAATGCAAAAATATTTTATTTTAAAATCATGAATTAAATTCTGTCAGTCATCAAGGCCTGACTGGTCGATCAGCCTGACCTTTTCCTCAAGCGTCTTGATAAGCTTCTTAGCGCTCTCTATCTTATCTTCAACTTCCCTGATCATCGTATCAGCATTCGTTGACTTTGCAAAAAAGCCTATATTGTTTTCCCACAACACTATATCGCTTTCAAGCTGCTTGATCTTTGTAAAAAACTTATCCCTTTCATTCCGCACTTTCCGGGAAGCCTTGGGATTGGCTTTAAGGTTATCAAGCTTGGTCCTGTATTTAAGAATGCTCTTGTCCTCATCGGCTATCTTCAGCTTGTCGAACTCCTTGTTCAGGGCATTCCTGTATTTATTGGTGATCTCATCCTTCATGTTGAAAGGAACGAAGCCTATGTCGGTCCATTTCCGCTGGAGCTCCTTAAGTCTCTCAAATGCAGCCTGAACGTCCGTGCCGGGCTCAAAGCCCTCGAGCTCTTCAATAATAGCCTGCTTGGCCTTAAGATTATCTTCGTAGGAAGTATCGAGATCAGTGAAAAATTCGGCTTTCCTGTTGAAAAAATGATCGCATGCCTTTCTGAATCTCTTCCAGCTTCTTTCAGACTGCTTCCTGGGCACAGGTCCGATCTCCTTCCACTCTTTCTGGAGCCTTATCAGTGCATCTGAAGTGGCCTTCCATTCGGTACTGTCCTGCAATGCTTCAGCCTGTATGCAAAGTTCTGTCTTCTTCTGAAGGTTATTGAGCTGTATCTCCTTATTATCGGCATAGAATGCTCTTTTCTTCTCAAAGAACACATCGCAGGCCTCCCTGAAACGCTGATAAACCTTATTGTTCTGCTTCTTTGGAGCAAAACCTATCGTCCTCCACATTTTCTGCAGCTCCACGACCTTGTCGGCCTTTTCATCAAACTCCTTGAAATTTGCCATTTCAAGCTTGTTGATAGCCTCGACCTCTTCGCACAGGGCTATCTTTGCATCAAGATTCCGGTGCTGCTCATCCTTTTGCTTTTCGAAATATTCGTGGTGCCGCTTGTTTATCTGTGCAGTGGCTTCCTTGAACCTTTCCCAGATATCGTTTTTCGATTCGACAGGTACCGGGCCTATTTCCCGCCACTGGTTATGATAATCCTGAAGAGCCCTGAAGGCATTTACTGGATTAGGCTCGAGAAGCAATTCTTCTGCCTTTTCACACAAGGCAACTTTTAATTCAAGGTTTTTCTTCAGATCCAGATCGCGCAGCTCCTTGTTTATTTTGATATAGTCGTAAAAGATCTCAACATAATGGTGGTAGTTTTCCCACAGGTCCTTAAGTGACGACTGGGGAACAACACCAATGGAATGCCATTCATTCTGAAGGGCCCTGAACTCGTGAAATGTTTTATTTATAGATTCTTCCCTGTTTACAAGATCCTTTATCTTATCAATAATGTCGTACTTTTTCTTCAGGTTCTCGTACTTCTCTGCCTCCTGTATCTTATTGTAATCGGTCTTTTTTTCACGGTATTTTTCAAGGATGTGCTTTACCCTGGCATCATCAGGATCTACCCATGACCTGTACTCCTCGATCTTGCCTCCCGATTCCAGGAATTTGTTCCTGCGCTCTTCCGATTCCTGCTTCAGCTTTTTGTGAAAAAGGATCCTCAGTCGGTCAATATCATCGCGGATCTCCGCAGGGGGCCTGTTTTCGATCAGCAGAATCATTGTCTCTATAAGCTCATGCTTGCTGTAACCTGAATAGTCTACCTGGGGAAGTTCCAGGTCGCTGAGAGAATGCATGTCATCCGGATCGTGTGTTTCATGTTCGTCAGAAGCAACAGCAGAGGATGATTCAGGAAGATTTTCAACGCTCTGCTCCTCCTTTTCTTCTATTTCCTTATTTTCAACAGTCGGGTCTGGCGTTTCATCTTCCGTAATCTCTTTGGGATCATTGGTTTCCTCAGTTCCGGCAGCATCTTCATTTGCCCCGAATTGTTCTTCACGAACAGAGTCATCCGGATTTTTCTTTGTCATAATCAATCCTTTAATAGTTCAGCAAGTATCAGAAATCAGCGTCATGATAATCCACTAAAATTTCAGGATACGAAAATATTGAAATATTTAATAAAACTCAAAGTTTTGCCATAAATAAATATGAGAATCAGATATTAAGAGACACCTTAAAGATAAGAAAAATCCGCGTTGATCAACAATGCTATGACCGTTCATGAACTCTGTTTGGAAAGATTTTTTATATCTTTGAATTACCATTCCCGGATGGCTTTTACAACAGGATCCATTTTACGATTTTGCCACAATACGAAACATAATGAAAAACAATGAAGTTATTCAGATTGCCGCATTGGTTTTACTTGCCGGTGCCCTTCTGTACAGGAAGTACGGGAAGAAGAAACAGGGAGATCAGGCAGATGTAAAAAAGGCATCCGGCAAATCTCTTTTCTCAGCTCATTCAGCAGCAGATGACTATGAACCATATTCAAACAAAGGCAGCGATAAGGAGTGAGCAGTTGTTCTGCAATCTTCCGTCTACTTCTTGTTTCGCGAGAGCATGTACCTGAAAGGATTTACAATCTTCTGGAGGAGCCGGATATTTTCAGTGATAATCTCTGCAGTGCCCTGCATGTTCTGTGTGAATTCAAGCTTCATGCCATAGAGGGTTGTAAGGCCGTCTGGAAGGTCAATCTCAATAATATATGCATCTCCGGAGGGAACAAGCGATTTTGATTTTATAACCCCCCGCACCATTCCATATTCAAGATACGGATAACCGCTGAGCTTTATGTTCACCTTCTGTCCGATCTTTACCTTGCCCGACCGCTGCATCTTCAGATTTATCCTTCCGAGGTATCTGCCTGTTTCAAGAGGGATCACCGTGAGTACAGGTTCGTCCTTTACAACAGACTGGTTCGCATTCCAGAATCGTGTGAAAGATACAATTCCCTCGACAGGACTTATAAGCATATATGTACTTTCCCAGATCTTGATCCGGGCAATGAGATTCATAAACGATTCATGCAGAACTGATATCATGTTCTCCCTGTCAGCCACCCTGTTTATGCCATAATCCTGCAGAAGCTGCCTCTTTTCGGCCATCTCGATAGCTTTTTCCGAATGGTCGAGACGAACCTGCTGAAGCTCAATATTCAGACGGATAAGTGACTGGTGCGATTTCTCCAGCTCACTTTCCGGAATTACCTTGCTCAGGTAGAGAAGTGAATCGCTCCTGAATTTCTTTGCCTCCAGCTTCTGGTTTTCTGAATAGAGCCGTTCCTTGACTGTAAGACGGTTGATATATTCCTGTATGCTCCTGATCTCGTCTGACAGTGAGTTGATTTTATTGCCATAAAAATCATTTTCAATGTAATTCTTCAGATCTGACAGGTTTTTAAGGAAGGTGCCATATGTCTCCTGCAATTCACCCAGGTCAGAAAAGGCAGGGAGCGATTTTTCGACAAGCAATTCAGGCTTCCTGACTGTGTCAAGGGTCCGGCCAAGTCTCTGTATTTCATCCACAGAAGCTGTGGTTTCCATCACGGCCAGCAGCTGCCCGGCAGAAACCTTTTCCTTTTCGCTTACATAGAGACGCTTTATATTGCCTGTTATTTTAGTAACAAGGGTCACCGGAGGATTCGATGTAGTAATTTCCACTGTAGACGGAATTGTGTCGGGATACCTGATAAGCCAGGCAAAAAGGATGAACATGACGAAGACGGAGAACATTATCCCCGTTCCCCACCGGAGCACCCTCCCCGGCGGATCACCCATTATCTCATTGACAGGATCTGAATATACTATTTCCGGCTTTCCCTCTTTCATGCTTTTCAGTTGCCCAGCTCAAGCTGGTTTCTGACAAGATTATAATAAGCTCCCTTGCTGGAGATCAATGTTTCATGATTGCCTGTTTCTATGATATGCCCCCCGTCAAGAACAACTATCTTATCGGCATTTCGCACCGTGCTCAGCCTGTGGGCCACAACCAGGACTGTCTTGCCCTGAAAGAAATCTGCAAGGTTTTCGACAATAGCCTTTTCATTGTTGGCATCGAGTGAATTGGTGGCTTCATCGAATATTATTATATCGGGGTTCTTGTAAACAACACGGGCAATGAGAAGCCTTTGCTTCTGTCCTTCGCTGAGCCCGTGCCCGTTAGCTCCGATTTTTGTGTTATAGCCAAGGGGAAGGGATTCGATATAGCCTCTTATATTTGCAATACCGACTGCCTTCACAAGCCTGTCGACATCTATATCCTCCGCTCCCGGAGCAACTTTGCAGCAATCGTATCGGGAAAAAGAAAGCCATCCTGCATAACGGCGCCAACCTTTTCCCTCCATAGCTTCAGGCTAAGATTCGACAGCCGGGTGTCGCCCACAAGGATCTCCCCTGTCACAGGCTGGTAAAACCCGAGCAGCATTTTCAGCAGTGTGGTCTTGCCGCTGCCGCTGGTTCCAACTATAGCTGTTATCCTGTTTTCCTCCACAAACAGATCCACATCCTTGAGGGCGAATGGTGAGCGTGGGCCCTCATACTGAAAGGAGAGGTTGTTTATATAGATATCCTTCCGGTCGGGAAGCTTTCTGACCTTTATCTCCGGGATCAGCCTCCTCGTTATCCATATGATGCACCTCCGCAAGCCTGTCGAGGCTCATCCTGGCATCCTGTGCCATACGCATAAAAACCGATCATCTGGCTTACAGGCACATTAAGCTGACCAATAATAAATTGAACCGCAAGCATCATACCGAGAGTCATTGTCCCACCAAGGACTGATGTTGCGGCTATTATTGTAATAACAACATTTGTTATCTCATTAATGAAGGTGGCACCTGCCGACTGGTACTGGATAAGGCTAAGTCCCCTGACCTTCAGTCCGAAAAGGGAAGCCTGCACCTTTTCCCAGTCCCATCTCATCGCAAGCTCACTCTGTGTAAGCTTTATCTCCTGCATTCCATTTACAATGTTGATAAGCTTGTTTCCCGACACGGCCATTTTCCGGAAACGCTCCTGATCAAGCCTTGCTCTCGATTTCATGAAGAGTGGTCAGCCAGACAAAATGCAATACCGAACCTGCTATGAAGAGTCCGAGGATCTTAATATTGAATATCCCAAGCACCACACCGAAAACGATAAGGTTGAAAAAATGAAAAGAGGATTGAAAGGCTTGCAGAGGTAAGAAATTCCTCGATCCGGTTATTATCCTCTATTCGCTGCAGTATGTCTCCTGTAAGCTTTGTATCAAAAAATGCAACCGGCAACGACATTAGTTTCTGAAGAAATCCGGAGATAATCGCCACATTCACCCGGGAGCCGATATGAAGGAGAAGCCAGCTCCTGATAAATTCGACCGACATTCTGCCGAAGATCAGTGCAAGCTGGGCAAAAAGTACGAGATAAATAAATCCTATATCATTATTATTCAATCCTATATCCACAATCGACTGTGTCAGGAACGGAATCAGCAGCTGGATGCAGCTTCCAAGTATCAGTCCGAGTAATAAGCTGATAAAAATATTTTTTATAGAGCAGGAAATATTTAAACAGGAATCGGAAACCCGTTGTCGTCTCATGTTCACTCTCCTTGTCATAAAGCGCAGGGGTTGGTTCAATTATTAGAACAAGTCCGACCGGCTTACCGTCAGCAACGGTCGATGCCCATGTTTTTAATAAATTCCTCCTGGCTGTATTTTACGAGACCGAGTCCTGGATCAGCAACCCAGATTTTATCTCCCGATATTTTGTAAACCACGATAAAATGTCTCTGCCTCCAGTAAACTATACATGGAAGCGGAACATTTTCCGTCAGCATGTCAAAAGGGATTTTTACTCCGATGGTTCGGAATCCAAGAGAATCAGCGGCTTCGGAAAGCCCAAGAAAAGATACACCCTCCCTTGTAATATAGCACCTCTTCCTGAGTGATTCAAGCGAAAAACTCATCTTGTAATACGCCGCTATCATTTTCAGGCAAGCAGGTCCGCAATCCATTCCATCAGGCTGCCGTACAAACGGGAAAGACATTTTCTCCGGGAAATTTATTTAAGGAAGTAAAGATATCTATATTTTTACTTGCTCGTAATCTGACTCGGCATAAAATCACAACCAGATGCCATATTAACCGGTTTTGGATCAGGGAAATATTATATTTGCCATTTGATAGCTGCCTATGGATGGGAATTTTCAGAAAAATATCGGATTCACAGATCATTGAAGGTGTACGCCTTCAGGATGACATTATCCTGAACTGGTTATACGACAATTATTTTGCGGCAGTCAGAAATCATGTTCTGAGAAACAACGGCTCAAAGGAGGATGTTTCAGATGTTTTTCAGGAATCGATAATTGTGCTCTACAAGCAGATATCTGAAGACAACCTGAACCTCACATCAGATCTTAAAGGCTATTTCTTCGGAATAGCAAGGAATATCTGGAGCGCTCAGTTCAGGAAGAACCAGAGAAATGCCGAACTCGATACGGATATCGACATCCCGGACGATGATACATGACGATTCAGCGATCCGGTTCTCGAAAGAGTTGTCAGCAAGGCCTTTCAGAAGCTGAAGCCGGATCAGCAGTTAATTCTGAATTTATTTTCAGACGGGCACTCATACGAGGATATTGCTGAAAAAATGGGATCTGAAGAATGAATTGTATGCACGAAGGAAAAAATACCTCTGCAAGGAAGCTCTTCTTGACCTCGTTAAAGAGGATCCGGAATATCAGGAATTCCTTCGCTTCCGTAAATAACGAACAAAAAAGAAAACAAGAGCAAGTCCCGTTATTGAGAGCAGGCAGATAAGATATCTTGAATAATAAAGCGGACTGTTATCGCCATATACTACCATAGACGACCAGAAGTAGGGATGAGACCTGAGCTGATCTGCTTCCTTAAGGTACCTGATCCTGGCCTTCCTCAGGGCTGAACTTTTTGACATTCCCCTGCGTAGATTATCATAGAAGCTTTTTACGATCTCGGTTCCCGATCTGTCCTCTATTTCCCACATCGCCATCACAACCGATTCACTGCCCGAATACATGAACCCGCGGGCAAGGCTGAGTATCCCCTCACCGGAATACATATATCCGGTACCGGAATTGCAGGAGCTCAGCACCACCATTTTTGCCCGCAGCGGGATACTGTAGATCTCGTATGTTTTAAGGTACCTGTCATCGGAAGAATCTGCATCGCTGCTGAATATAAGCGTGGAATACATCGGATCCTGGTCGTTAAGGATCGTGTGCATTGCGAGGTGGATTATATCATATTTTCCGGATTCCCTTTTAAATACATTTGCCTTTGCCTCGCTGTTCTCATATAGTGTACCGTCTGTAACTGACGATACGTATTCCGCCTCCTGCCTTGCAAACGGGAGATCGGGAAGGGTGCCTCTTACCCCCTGCCTGTTCATAAGCACTGACCCTATATCTATCGGTTCGGAGTACGCAGGGGCAAAGGCTATGAGCCTGTTGCTCAGACGTGTCTTCCGCTTCATGGATTCAGCCATGTAAGTGACAGAGTATGTATATGATATATCAAAATCATTCATCAGGTAAGGGATCTGGTTGTACATCAGCCTGCTGCCTGAGGAGGGAGCTGTCGGGATTGTCTCAAAGGGGATGTAGGACAACACATTGTCGGCCGAGATGAGAAGCTTATCTGATATAAGGAAAGGAATGACAGGCTCGACTATCTTCCTGTAAAGGCTGTAACCGGCCGTCTGAAAATCCTCGAATGCCTTCCGTGCATCCGATGTGGCAGAGGGCATAGAAAGCAGCTCCCTGAACTCCTTTATATCAGAATACAGGGAACTGTCAGCTCTGAGGGAAATAAGCTTCCTGGTCGACCTGTTTGCTACAAAAATATATAGTACTGTATCCGAAAGTATGTAATTGACATAATTGCCGTTCCTGCCTATCAGCCTGGTAAGGTCAGAAAGCTTCGCAACCTCAGTATTGTACTTGAATGAATAGTAGCCCGGATAATTCTTCTCAAAAACTGCAACAAGAGAATCTTTTGCCAGCGAGCTTTTCAGAATATTCTCCTTCCATGAATTTATAAGAACCGTATCAGGCGATTCTTTCCTAACCTCCTCGTCGATCTTTGCATGGTAGCTCCCGATATCGCCCCGGAGCTGCTTCTCCATGTCTGCCAGACCGGCCGGGATATTGAACTGGGAGGCATTCAATTCCCTTGTCGCGGTCAGCAATCCGGCAACCTTGCTCTTTTCGGCGAATTCGAAAGCATCATCAAGATAAATTTCGTTTCCGGTTTTATTATACAGTTGATTGAGATCACTTATTGCATTTATATATGAGTCCTTGTAACGATCGCCCAGAAGAAGCCTGCTGTCTTCCTCGCTAATGCTGATCCTTACTTTTTCAAGCACGGCAACGATAAGGGTTGACGTGGATGATTCAGCCTCCAGGATCTTCAGTTCACCCGTCCTGTTAAATATTTTCCGGAGGATCATATATTTTGACTGCAGAATGTTCAGTGTTATCTTGTCTGTCTTGAGTGAGGTGAGATCAGGATTGCCGTATCTGGTTCTTCCGTCTTCCGGCAAGGTAACTGATTTTGAATAAGGGAACAGTAGCGACTGTATAATGCCAAGTGCCTCTTCATCCTCACCCCTGTCGGCAAGCAGCATCGCATAGCCAAGATAAACCGGGTCTTTAAGCATAAGGTTACGGCTGTCTTTAAGCATGTAATCAAGGCACAGCTTATAATATTCCATGGCTTTTTCGCTGTCGATCTTAAAATACCTCAGGTATTCAGCATAATTTACAAGAACATTAAAATATACAGGGGATTTCTCACCGAATTTGCTCTTGGCCCTCACCATCGCGTCGTACAGAAGCCTGGCACCTTTCCCGCTGTTTCCCGCATGGCCAAGGGAAATTGAATAGCTGTTTATAAAATTGTAAACCAGGTATGAATTCAATGAGTTGGCCAGATCGATGCCCTTCTCATAATACTCTCCCGATTTATCCGATAATCCCAGGAATCCGTATGTTATAGCCATGTTATTGAACAGGCTTAAATAACTTTCATTCAAAGGAATATGGTTGTCCTGATACATCTTTTCCGTCTTTTCCAGGTATACCCTGGCCTTTGAATAGTCTGCAAGATGAATATAAGTTACACCCAGGTTGTTGTAAAGGGCCATCAGGTCCTGCAGATCAATATTGCAGGTGGATCTCCCCTTGAAATATTCAGGGCCAGCTTTGAATATTCAAGAGATCTCTCATAGTCCTGCAGTCCCAGGCAGGCAATTGCCACAAGGTTGCATGACTGGATAAGCAGGGGGCTCGACTCCCCGTAGATCTTTTTCTCTATTTCGAGGGAAGCCAGTGAAAAGTGCTTCTGGTTGGCAAAATCACCTGCCAAATAATAGGCAACCCCCAGGTTATAAAGGATCTTTGAATACCTCTCATCAAACTCTCCGTGCTTTTCCTTCAGTCCGGACGCTAAGCTCAGGTACCTTATGGCATCGTTTGTATGGCCCGATTGCAGAAAGTATATGCCTGTGAGGTAATATGATGTTGCCAGGATAATCTCATCCGCATCCTCATTGGCTTTAATGTATTTCAGGATCCTGTCTGCCATTACCCGGCTTGTTTCAAGATCATTCTGCTGGATAGCAGCGATAAGCTGGTTATTCAGATCTGCAAGAGGATCTTCTCCGGAGCCTGACTGGTGCAGGTCGATCACCGGGAGAAATCAGCTGATCGGGCAATCCGTTTACGGACAAAGACTTTCCCAACCCTGCCGGAGAAACGAACAGTCCGGCAAGGATTAATATACAGCACGCTATTTTTAATCCAGGGCTTTTAATAATCATATAAAATCAGGCCGCATTCCGGTGACAAAGCTAATGATTTTAATAAATTCAATAGAACAATTTATCGCCTGCAATCTTATCAGAAAAAAATTCATTCGTAAATAACTGATTATCTGCGAATACCAAAATAATTGAAAAATAATTGAATTTTACGTGTCACAAAATCGATAAGCGCGACATGTATTATTAGAAACACTGAAAAACACGAATTACCCTGAATTTATATAAACAATTTTAAAAAAAGAAAATTATGAAAACCCTGAATTTCGATTTGACAAAAGGTATTTTTGATGAGTTTGCACTTACAAATGAAGAAATGATCAGCGTACGTGGTGGTGAAATTGAACCGACTCCAACGCCAATGAATCCTCCTATCAAGATCTGATCGCAATATAAAAGTAAAAATATTAACGCCAACAGGTCAGTGGCGGGAAAGTCTGACCAGCGACAAGTGTTCATTGCAGGTGTCCGGCATAGCCAGTAACCTTGTACCCTGAAGTACAATGGGGAGATGAATGCCGGCCCGATGGAACAGGTTCTTACGATTTTCGATTGAAGGAAATGTAGTCTGCCACCCAATACAAGACTCAGTTCTGCGGATGCAGGGCGTGCCGGCGGACTCGGTATCCCTTCAGCTGGAAATGGCTGAAAAGCAATTGCTTGAATAATAAATATTCAACAAATGACAATTATATATTCATAACATATGAAAACAATAGATTTTTCACATTTCATCGAAAGGTACAATGCCGGCGAGATGGGTGAAGATGAGAAGCATTGGTTCGAAAAGGAGCTTGAGGGAAATGAGGCTCTCCGGGCTGAAGTGGATCTGCGCAGGAAAACAGATCTGATTCTGAAGAACCAGGATGTACTCACTTTGCGGAACAAGCTGGCCGGAATTGAAAAAGCCAGGAAGGAGAAGGAGGTTGCCCCGCAGAAAAGCAGCAAGCCTGTATATATAAGGTATGCAGCAATTGCAACAGTCCTTGTTGTGATCGGCAGTGCCATGCTGTTCACGGGCAGGCATCACAGCGGCGATGAAATATTAAACGGGTTATACAAGCCATATGAACCTCCTGCCAGCCAGAGGTCCGGCCTGGCCTCCGAAAATGCTGACTTTACTCTTGCAATAGAATTTTACAATACGAACGATTATGCGAATGCGGCACTGTTCTTCAGTAAGGTAGTCCAGAGCAATCCGAAAGATATGCAGTCTCTATTGCTTAACGGAGTTTCCAATTTCGAGGATAAAAAATATCCGGAGGCAAAGGAATCGTTTAATACTGTGATCGACGATAACAATAACCTTTTCATTGAGACAGCCAGGTGGTACCTTGCCCTCTGCTATGTAAAGACAAACGAAAAGGACAAGGCGATCGGGCAGTTGGAGGCGATAACCAAGGACGGCGGCCTCTACAGCTATAACGCCAGGAAGATTCTGAAAAAGCTGAAGTAATTATATTGATACAAAAGCTATGTTTGACCTGACAGCTACAGATAACGGTACAAGTGATAATTCCAGGATGATAAAGTGCGATACCGGAAAAGTTGCAGATTCCCTCAGGAATATTGTAATTAATTGTCCGTCAATCATAACAGGAATGTCTCATGAAATGAGAACTTACATGAATGCCATAGTTGCCTTTTCCTACCTTATGAAGGATAGTTGCTGCAGCAATACCGACAGGGAGGAATTCAGCAACCAGATCTTAAGTTCATGCGAGCAATTGATTGGACTATTCGACAGCTTTCTTGATTCAGCCATAATCGACATAGGCAATTCAAAAACCGACTCAAAAATCTGCAAACTCAACAATATTCTTGATGACCTTCTTTCCGAATTCAGGGAAATATTAAGGAAGGAAGGACAGAAAGAACTGGAAGTGGTAACAGAGAACCAGATCCTTGATATATCAGAGGTTATACTGGACAAACACCGGATTTTCAGGGTTATCCGGAGTTTGTTTCAGATTGCCGTAAAAAATACCAGATCTGGTTACATAAAACTTGGATGTCATTTCAGGGATGATGTTGCAACCTTTTATGTACTTGACTCCGGCCAGGGTTATTTCAAATGCAAAGAATTTCTTCATACAGAGGATCTGAATGAATCGCTTGTTCAGCATAACGACATGCACACTGCGATCAACCTGACCCTGGCCAAGAAACTTATCCACATGCTGGGAGGAACAATGTGGATAGAATGCAATGGACTTACAGGAACCGGGATCTATTTTTCCGTTCCCGCAAGGTCCGCAATATCCTCCGACATTAAAATCAATAAATATGCCAACAACGTGATTGCTATCTGATAAGCAATATTTTTTATCGATGTCTGCTTGAGTTCTGATGTCAGCAAAATGGCCGCTTACGGGTATGCGGCCATTTTCTATTTTCCGCTCTGGATGATTTTTGCCTCGGTACGCCTGTTAAGCTTCCTCCCCTCCTCAGTTATATTATCCCCGATCGGAGATGTATTTCCATATCCCTTCGATTTGAGCCTGTCCTGTGAAATGCCCTTGTCAACAAGGTAGCTTACAACCGACATGGCCCTTTTTTCAGACAACGCAAGATTATATTCCGGGGAACCTGTCGAATCTGTATAACCACCTATTTCGATAAACAGTCCCTTGTTTACCAGAAGCATTTCGGCAAGGGTATTCAGCTCTGACATTGATTCCTTCTTCAACTCCCACGAATCCACTTCATAAAAAACATTTGTAAGAAGCATTGTCTCCCCTGCCTTTATGGGGCTGAGGCTTATCTTTTTGATGAAAGGCTCGATGGCAGTATGATTTCCTTCAAACATAAAATTCTCAGAGTAGAAAAGATACCCTGTCTTGCTTACATTGATCCCATAATTAAATCCCGAGGGAAGGCATACAAGGAAGTTCCCGTTCCTGTCGGTAGTGCTCCTGATTGTCACCTTGTTGGATGACAGGTTTATGAGTTCATAATCTGCCTTTAGCAGCTTGCCTGTTTCCCTGTCATAAACCTTTCCCTTAAGATATGAAACAGGTGTTGGCCGGGCCGATTCGTAGAGATCAAAATAGAAAATATCCTTGCCATTTGCCTTGTCCCTCATCGTTGAAAAATAGGCTTTCTGTCCGCCCGATTCGATTACAAGCCCTGTTTCGTCATTATATGTATTAATAGGATAACCAAGATTCTGAGGCTCCGACCAGGTACTGTCGCTGTTCATGCGTGTTATGAAGATATCGAATCCGCCCAGGCCAATACGTCCGTCGGAGGCAAAGTAGAGCGTTTTTCCGTCAAAATGGATGAATGGCGACATCTCATCTCCGTCAGTATTGATATTTGGCCCCATATTGACCGGGTTTGTCCACTGACTCCTGTCGTCGAGAGTGGAATACCAGAGGTCCTTGCCTCCCATGCCCCCCGGACGGTTACTTGAGAAGAACAGTGTTTTTCCGTCGGCGCTTATCGAAGGCTGTGATTCCCAGTGGCTGGTGTTTACAGGCGACCTCAGGTTATATGGCTCGGTCCATCTTCCATCATTGAAGGCAGAGAAGTAAATATCGCAGCTTCCCATTCCTCCCGGCCTGTCGCATGCTGTAAAATACATATATCTTCCGTTCGATGACAGGCTCTGTGCACCCTCGTTCTGCCTCGTATTCAGCGGGGCTCCCGCATTTACGGCCGTTTGCCAGACATCATCGGTAAAATAGCTCACATAGAAATCCTCCTGAGGGAAATCCCTGCCAGCCGCCCCCCCGTTTGAAACAGGCTGTCTGGTGAACATAAGCGTTTGACCGTCAGCTGTAATTGAAGGCCAGTATTCATCGTCAGTAGTATTTATTGCGCTACCCATACTTATCGGGTTGAAGGGTACAGGATTCTTCATTGCATTCAGGGCAAATTCGCAGTTCTTTACATTTTTTTCAGCAACAAGAGTATTTTTCTCCGACATGCCTGTCTGAGCCAGATAAACTTTGAGGTGAACAAGGGCATTCGCATAATCGCCCGATTTCATTTCAGCCATCCCGACACTGAAGAATACCGGCTTGAAGAACATTGAATCGAGCTTTATGGCTGACCTGTAATTTTTTACTGCTTCAGAGAATCTTTTTTGCTTCGAGAGGAGCTCTCCAAGCATCATATAAGCCTCAAAAAAACCGGCATCAACTGAAAGAGCTTCCCTGAATGAGCTCTCTGCTTTTGCAAAATCGAAATAATCATATAAAGTAAGGCCATCATTATACGCCCTGAGAGCCTTCCCCGAGCGGGTATGATAGCTCTGGGCGCTTGCTGTCGAGGCGGTTAACAGGCTTGCAGCCAGCAGAAATATGGTGATGACGGGCTTCATGCAGGGCTTAAGGTATATGCATATATTTGTGTATCTGCAGTGAAATTCTCCATGCCGGATTGGCTTTTATATAATCTATGATATCTGGTAAAATTCTGTCAAACCTGCTCCATTCGGGCTGTAGGAAAAGACGGCACCTCTCACTCACAACCGCCCTGTATTTTTCCGCCCATTCAAAATCACTCTTATCCTGAATAATAACCTTCAGCTCGTCGGCTTTATTGCATATATCCGCTGTGGGAGGCATGTTTTTTTTTGGTGAAAGGCAGATCCAGTCCCACTCGCCGCTCAGGGAATATGCTCCCGAAGTCTCGATGAAGGTGCCTATATTATTTTTCTTCAGTCCCTCGCACAGGTAATCTAGGTTCCACATCAATGGCTCTCCCCCTGTAACGACGACTGAATCTGTTCCGGACTGGAGCACATTTCCAATGATGGCGTCTGCATCTATCATCGGATGCATCTCCTGCTTCCATGCAAACCTTGAGTCACACCAGCTGCATCCGACATCGCAGCCGCCGAGACGGATAAAATATGCCGCTCTTCCCGCATGGTATCCCTCCCCCTGCAGGGTGAAAAATTCTTCGACAAGCGGCAACTTTGATCCTTCGGCAGTCATTTTCCAAAATTAATAATTCAATTTATAAACGAGGGGCTTGCCCTGGTGTTTAATTTTTCCCTGCCCGGTCTGTGCTTGAGACCGGAACAGAATCAGGCTTTCAGTATCCCCGCGACTGACAGCCGTTTAAACAGGCATTTTCACATTATGCAAAGATATTCATTATTGTCTATCCAGATTCACATGGATCCCAGCCTGTTTACAGCCTTGTATTTTCAGGTTTATTATATCTGAATGTAAGGGGGTGACCGGTATGATAATTATATTTGCCATAAATTAATTGCAATGGTAATTACAGGTCTTGAAGCCCTTCTTGAAAAATTTCCACCCTCGCTTAAGGGGAAGAGAATCGGAATTCTATGCCATGCCCCAAGCATTACGAGAAAATTTGATCATATAACGGATATCTTCCACAGCCTTGAAGATTGCAGCCTGACTGCTGTCTTCGGTCCCCAGCACGGTCTTTACGGCCAGACCCAGGACAATATGATCGAATGGGACAGTGAGAGGCATCCCATTTACGGTATTCCAGTCTACAGCCTTTATGGGGAACACAGGAAACCGACTGCAGGCATGCTGGCTGATATAGATTCGCTTGTTATTGATCTACAGGATACCGGGACAAGGATCTATACTTATATATGGACTGTAAAGCTCTGCCTGGAAGCCTGTTATGAAGCAGGCATCCCTGTCTGGATACTTGACCGGCCAAACCCGGCCGGATCTCTTCCCTTCGACGGCCCTGTTCTGAAAAAGGAGTATTTTACCTTTGTTGGCGGAGCATCCATACCGTTGTGTCACCGCATGACAATAGGCGAAATGGCATTGTGGATAAGGGATAAGTACTATCCCGCAATGGATCTGAATTTTGTTCCCATGAGAAACTGGAGGAGGAAGATGCAATATGGCTCCACTGGTCTGCCGTGGGTTCTGCCCTCGCCAAACATGCCCTCGCCGGGGACAACACTTGTTTACCCCGGGACGGTTCTTATCGAGGCCCTCAATCTTTCGGAAGGCAGGGGGACAACACTGCCCTTCGAGTTGTTCGGTGCTCCTTTCATAAATCCTTACAGGCTTCGTGATTGCCTTGCAGGCAGGAAAACTGAAGGCTGCGCCTTCAGGATTCATGATTTCATACCCACCTTTCATAAATTTGCAGGGGAGCTCTGCCATGGCCTGCAGTTGCACATTACCGACCCTGAAGCTTTCAGGCCCGTGGAAACCGCTCTCGAAATATTCGATGCAATAATAGAGACCTCTCCTGCAGGATCCCTTACATTCAATCCGCCACCCTACGAATATGAAACAAGGCTGATGCCATTCGACATCTTATCGGGCGACTCAGGCATGAGGGAAACACTCCTGAGCCGGTCTGATCTGGCTGCAGAAAAGGAGCGCTGGAAAAAGGAGACTGAGGAATTTACCGTTGAATTCCGCCGGCTGGCTTACTATGACGAATGAAGATCGTGCCGGAGTTGCGGGTTCAACTCCTGCCGGCAAGATTTGATTTGAGCTTATCGAGGAGAGCCTGCGAAATGATTGGCTTGATAATATAATCGTCGAATCCCGAATCCATTATTTTCTCCTTTTCATCCAACAGGCCATAAGCGGTCTGGGCAATTATTATCACATCGGGACTGAATTCGCGGATTTTCCGGGTCGTTGAATATCCGTCCATAACCGGCAGCTGAATATCCATCAGTATAATATCAATATCGGGATTAAGCAGGGCTAAATCGATTGCCTCCTGACCGTCGCCGGCATTCAGGGTAACAGCTTCGGCCCTTTCGAGTATCTTGTTGAGGTACAACCTGCTCGACAGGTCATCTTCGACGATAAGTATCTTCTTTCCTTTTAGCGAATCATTTGTCATCTGCGGCTGGTTTATTCAAAAAGTCCACTATCTCTTAACAGAAGCAATATTGCAGAATGAGGCACCACAACATATTTCTCATTGTTGAATTCTATCTCGATCGCACTATTCTGAAGGTAGACGGCCTGGTCGCCAGGCTTTGGCTGCAGCGGAACATATTTGGGCTCATCCGTTCTGTTCTTCCATGGCTCGTCCACGTCGGTCACAGAGGGAATTGGATAACCCGGACCCACCTTCAAAACATATCCTATCTGGACCTTTTCATTCTCATTAATACCAGGCGGCAGCAACAATCCGCTCTTCGTCCTCGATTGCGGAACTTTTGGCCTGATAAGAATTCTGTCACCGATTACAATCAGCTTGTCCAGATCCTTCTCATCTAATAACACACTCATAACTGAAGTCAATTGAAAACAAAAATATCATTTTTTACCATAATCGCCGGTGCGCAGGGGAGAATTAATTAATATTGTGCAGACAAGCAAAGATAACCTATGTCCGGTCAGATGGGAACAGGTGAGTACAAAACAATTGAATCGGTCTCGACAGGCAACTACAGGGAAAAGGGAAGCAGGTTCCTTGCTTCAGCTTTTCCCGTTACAGGCGTGGAAGAGATCAGAGCCCTGCTGGAAGGGATAAGGAAGGAGTATCACGATGCAAGGCACCACTGCTATGCCTATATGCTTGGCAGTGACAGGCAGACCTGGCGGGTGAGCGATGACGGAGAGCCATCGGGCACTGCGGGGCGTCCGATCCTGGGACAGATCAATTCGGCAGGTCTTACCAATATACTCATAGTCGTAAGCAGATATTTCGGAGGGACGCTGCTGGGAGTCAGCGGGCTCATAAACGCCTACAGGAGCGCCGCTGCAGATGCAATAAGTAATGCAGTCATAGCAGAACGCACACTGCACGATTACTATGAAATAGTCTTCCCCTATAATTCATTGAACGATATAATGAAAATCCTCAAGGAGGAAGGGGCAGGACAATCGGGTCACTCTATTGATCTGCAATCATCAATTGTAATCGATTTCAGTGTTGCAGGAACTGAAAAAATAATCGGAAGGCTTTCGAGGATCGAGGGGCTCAGGTACACCTTCATTCAAACAAAGTAGGAAATGGATTCAAAAGTTTTTAGTAAATTATTAACACATTTCATAGTTCGACATTTCTTCCGTACCTTTGATAATAAGACAGGGTCCCTCCTGCTAACGTGTCATATTAATGAAAAACAGAAGCTTAGTCTCGATAGATGATTTTTCCACGGATGAAATCCTCAGGATACTGGATCTTACGGAAGAATTTGAAAAGCACCCCAACACAAGACTCCTGGAAGGAAAAGTAATAGCGACCCTGTTCTTCGAACCATCGACGAGGACAAGGTTGAGCTTCGAGAGCGCCATAAACAGGCTTGGAGGAAAAATAATCGGATTTTCCGATGCCTCCAGCTCCAGTGTATCGAAGGGTGAGACCCTGAATGATACCATCAGGACTGTCTCAAATTACTGCGATCTGATTGTTATGAGACATCCGATAGAGGGGAGCGCAAGGTTTGCAAGCGAAATAGCCTCAGTGCCGGTTATCAATGCAGGAGATGGCGCCAATCAGCATCCGACGCAGACGCTTCTCGACCTCTACTCCATCCGCAAAACACAGGGAGGTTTGAATGATCTCAATATTTTCCTTGTCGGTGATCTGAAATATGGCCGCACAGTCCATTCACTGATGATGGCAATGTCGAGATGGAAGGCCACATTCAATTTCATCTCCCCGGAAGAGCTCAGAATGCCTGATGAATTCAAGCTCTATCTTGACAACCTGGGCCTGAAATACTACGAGCATACCGATTTCACAGATATTATCGCAAGGGCAGACATTATATACATGACGAGGGTGCAGAAGGAACGATTCTCCGATCCGATTGAATATGAGAAGGTCAAGAATGTCTATGTGCTCAGGAATTCAATGCTCCGGAACACAAAGCCCAATATGAGGATACTGCATCCCCTTCCCAGGGTCAACGAGATCCATTCCGATGTCGACGAGAATAACAAGGCCTACTACTTTGAACAGGCTCTGAACGGGGTATATACCCGCCAGGCAATATTATGTTCTTTACTGGGTATCAAATAAGGATATGAAAGCTATGAAGGAACCGAAGCAGATGAGTGTTAGCGCTATAGAAAGCGGTACCGTAATTGACCATGTGCCTGCAAGCAACCTTTTCAAGGTGATCCAGATCCTGGGCCTGGATAAAATCGACAATCAGATAACCTTCGGCACAAACCTTGAGAGTAAAAAGCTGGGGAGAAAGGCGATAATAAAGATCTCGGGGCTGTTTTTCCAGGATGAGGATATCAACAGGATTGCACTTGTTGCCCCTGATGCCAAGCTGAACATAATAAAGGACTATGAAGTTGTTGAGAAAAAGGTTGTTGAAGTTCCCGACACTATAATAGGAATTGCCAGGTGCATGAACCCGAAATGCATTACAAACTTTGAAGAGGTTAAGACACGCTTCAGGGTTGTATCCAAGAAGAATGTCTCGCTGAAATGCCATTATTGTGAAAAGATCACAAACCAGGAGAATCTTCAGATAATTTAGCCCGACCCTAAAAGCTTTCATCACCTTACCTAAGCCTGTCGTATGACTTCACGAGGCGGTCATCCTTTAGAATGCCCCTGTATGCCAGT
The DNA here is from genome assembly GCA_963756885.1 of uncultured Bacteroidales bacterium. Taxonomy (GTDB): domain Bacteria; phylum Bacteroidota; class Bacteroidia; order Bacteroidales; family VadinHA17; genus LD21. The sequence goes on along the minus strand of CAVWPG010000006.1, from coordinate 115,294 downwards.
ATCGAGAAAACAAGTATCAGCGCCGGGATCGCGAGCCTTATCCCGGGCCTTAAACCAAGCCTGAGGCTGTTGGCAAGATTAAGGGCAAACCACGACAGGGCAATTATCAGTGCCGAAGCCAGCGACGTCACTGAGACGGCAAGCAGCATCTGGATTTTCCTGTTACGGAACCAGAACATGGTTATCAGCGACATAAGTGGTAAGGCTGCCAGAATGAGATCGGGGATCCAGATTTTCGAAACATGCATTAAAGGCACGCCGGATTGAATACCGAGGTTACCGTTCAGTGCCAGTGATACTTTCTGCCCCGATTCATCGGTAAAATCAAGAAATGTTCCTGTGAGGAACAGCACCGACAAAACCACTATCAGGATCAGATGCAGCGACTGAATTCTCTGTATCATAATTTCTGAGTTTAAATTTTTTGTAAAAATAGCTCTTTCAGTTAATTATTAAAGTTCAATACCCTTTCTGCAGCTAATAAATATTTAACATTATTTAATGTTTACCCGCAACTGAGGAGGCGCAAATTAGCTAATTTTGTACTTTCTTTAAAATGAAATGACCCGTAAATGGCAGTTAATTTTAACCCGTCATCTTTCACCTGTCGGCAGCAACCAACAATATTCAGATTTTTCCTATGAAGAACAGATTTAAACTGATATCCACAATTCTTTTAATTATTGTTGCAGCAGCCCTCGTGGCATATCCAAAGATCAAGCCCCTGCTTGCTTCAATGCATTCCGGGAAGGAAGGAGCCGTGGCCATGAATGCGCAGGCCAGGCAGATCCTGAATGTGAGCGGCTATATAATCAGGCCTGAAAAATTCAGTGACCTCGTTAATTCATCCGGGACATTGAGGCCGGATGAAGAAGTTGACCTCTCCTTCGAGACATCGGGCAAAATCGTGAGCATTAAATTCACCGAGGGGACCCGTGTAAAAAAGGGAGATCTGCTGGCGAAGATAAATGACAGGCCTTTGCAGGCACAGCTGGAAAAGCTTCTTGCTGAGAAGAAGCTGACAGAGGCAAAGGAATTCCGTGAACGGAGCCTCCTGGAGAAGGATGCCATCAGCCAGGAAAGCTATGACCAGATAGTAACTGAGCTTCAGACCATTGAAGCTGACATTAACCTGATAGAGGCAAGGATTTCCGAGACCGAGCTAAGGGCACCGTTCGACGGCATCATCGGACTCAGGTATCTGAGCGAGGGATCATATGCATCGCCTTCGACAAAGATTGCAAAGCTTATCAAGATAAGCCCTCTCAAAATTGAATTTTCAATCTCTGAAAAATATGCTTCCGAGATAAGGATCGGATACCCTGTGACATTCAGGGTCGCAGGGCTGAATACAGAACTTCAGGGCCATCTGTTTATGCCGTGGATCCGAAAATTGACATTGATACCCGGACAATTGTGCTGCGGGCTCTTTATCCCAATAGCAGGGAAGAGCTGAAATCAGGCGCTTTGCATCAATAACTCTGCTCATGTCGCAGATCGATAATGCAGTCTCCATACCTACAGAAGCTCTCATCCCCGAGATGGATGGCGAAAAAGTATTTATTTTCAATTCGGGCAAGGCGTCGACAGTTAAAGTAAAGACGGGAATGAGAACAGAATCGAGGATTCAGATCACCGAGGGCCTTCAATTCGGCGATACCCTTCTTACAACCGGGATCCTGCAGCTGAGAGAAAATCTGCCTGTGGTCCTCGATACCGTTATAAACACCAATTAATCCTGCAAAATTCAATCATATGAGTCTTTCATCAGTAAGTATAACAAGGCCGGTTCTGGCTCGACAGTATTTGCGATAGTAATTTTGCTGTTCGGATTTGTAGGACTGACATTTCTGGGTGTCAGGGAATTTCCGAGTGTCGACCCTCCTATCATTTCGGTTGATACCGAATACCCGGGAGCAAACTCTGATGTTATTGAGACCCAGATAACTGAACCGCTGGAGCAATCTATCAATGGAATTCCGGGCATACGCTCGCTCACAAGCATAAGTCACCAGGGTGGAAGCCATATTACGGTTGAATTTGAATTTACTGTCGATATGGAAACTGCAGCCAATGACGTCCGCGACAAGGTTTCCCAGGCAATGAGGATGCTTCCCAGGGACTGTGACCCGCCCATTGTTGCAAAAGCCGACGCCGATGCCAATCCCATCATGTTCGTGACCGTGGAGAGTCAAGAAAAGATCATTGCTCGAATTGTCAGAGAGTAGCCGAACTTACACTCAAAGAGCAGCTGCAGACAATTTCAGGGGTTAGCGCATAGGCATCTGGGGCCAGAAAAGATATGCCATGAGGCTATGGCTCGACCCTGTGAAGCTTGCAGGCTATAAGCTCACTCCCATGGATGTGAGAAATGCAATTTCGAGGGAAAATGTCGAATTGCCATCGGGATCGATTGAAGGGGACAAACACCGAGCTTACCATCAGGACACTTGGGCCTAATGACCACTCCAAAGCAATTTAATGATCTGATTGTTAAGCAATCGGGCGATCAGATTGTAAGATTTCAAGGATATAGGAAGAGCAGAACTCGGTCCCGAGGATATCCGGGGAATATTAAAGCGGGATGGAGTGCCGATGGTCGGAGTTGCCATAATTCCGCAGCCCGGATCGAACCATATTGAGATTGTGGATGAAGTCTACAAGCGTCTCGAGTTATTAAAAAAGATCTTCCCGATGATGTCGTAATCAAGATCGGATTTGACAATACCCAATATATCCGTATCCTCTATCAAAGAGGTCAAAGACACAATTTACATTGCCTTCTTCCTTGTTGTTGTCATTATTTATTTCTTCCTGAGAAGCTGGAGGGCAACCCTGATACCAATAATGGTTATCCCAGTCTCGCTTATCGGGTCATTTTTATAATGTACCTTGCAGGTTATTCCATAAATGTACTGACATTGCTGGCCATTGTACTCGCTATAGGAATTGTGGTGGATGATGCGATTGTTGTGATGGAGAACATCTATGTCAAGGTGGAGCAGGGAATGAATCCTGTTGAGGCCGGTCTGCAGGGTTCAAAAGAGATCTACTTTGCTATCATAGCAACTACGATTACGCTTATCTCTGTCTTTTTCCCGATCGTATTTCTCCAGGGAATAACCGGACGGCTTTTCCGTGAGTTCAGTATTGTAATGGCAGGTGCAGTTGGCAATCTCGGCCTTTCTTGCCTTCTCCCTGACCCCAATGGTCTCGCACCAAATTATTAAGGCATGAGAGTAAGCATAGCTGGTTTTACAGGAAGACTGAAATGTTTTTCCAGAATCTCAATGACAGCTATCAAGAGGTCTCTTGAATATTTCCTGAAAAGAAGATGGATCTCGATTGTTATCGTGGTTGCCTCATTTGGGTTGATTGTCATACTCTGGAAAGTCATCCCTGCGGAGATGGCTCCACTGGAGGACAGATCGCAGATTTCAATCAATACGACTGCGGTGAGGGGTCTACTTACGATTTATGTATGATTATATAACAGATATGACCAAGACGAGTAGAGGAAAAAGTTCCTGAGCGTGCAGCTATATAATGTAGTAAGGGGAAGCGGTGGTAATGTAAGGTTAACACTGGCTAGTCCGAAAGACAGGAAACGCACACAACAGGAAATTGCTGATGACTCTGTCGCGATCTAGTAAGGACAAAGACGAAAGCCAGGGCATTTGTAATGCAGCAGTCGACTTTTGGAGGCAGACGGGCGGGTATGCCAATTCAGTATGTTCTCCAGGCAACATCCATCGAAAAGCTAAAGGACATACTGCCCGCATTTATGTCCAAAGTAATGGACAACCCGACCTTCCTGATGGCCGATGTTAACCTGAAATTCACCAAGCCTGAACTGAGAATCCATATCAACAGGGAAAAAGCGACCTCTCTCGGAGTCTCCACCCAGAATATAGGACAAACACTGCAGCTGGCTTTAAGCGGACAGAGATTCGGATATTTCTTTATGAATGGCAAACAATATCAGATTTTTGGAGAGCTTGCACGGGGTGACAGAAATAAGCCACTCGATCTAAGATCTTTATATGTGAGAAACAATGCGGGGAACATGATCCAGTTTGATAATCTTGTTACACTTTCGGAAGAGACCGCTCCTCCCCAGCTCTATCGCTATAACAGATTTGTAGCCGCAACAGTTTCAGCGCAGGACTTGCAAAGGGAAAGACAATAAGCCAGGGTCTTGCAGAAATGGATAAAATTGCTACCGTAAACCCTTGATGATACATTCAGGACTGCCCTGGCGGGCGACTCCAAAGATTTCAGGGAGAGCTCATCAAGTCTTATGTTTGCCTTCATGCTTGCGCTTGATCCTTATCTTCCTGGTGCTTGCAGCCCAGTTTGAAAGCTTTAAGGATCCTCTTATTGTAATGATGACTGTTCCGCTGGCCCTTACCGGAGCACTGCTTTTCATGTGGTATTTCAACATCACAATGAATATATTCAGCCAGATTGGAATTATTATGCTAATCGGCCTTGTGTCAAAAATGGAATTCTCATTGTCGAGTTTGCCAACCAGAGAAAACAGGCTGGTTTTCCAAGATAGAAGCCATTAAATTTGCTTCAGCATCGCGGTTCAGGCCAATCCTGATGACAAGCATGGCAACAATCCTTAGGTATTGCACCACTTGGCACTTGGATTCGGGGAGGGAGCCAAGAGCCGTATCGCCATGGGTACGGCAGTTATTGGCGGGTTATTGATATCAACCTTACTTACCCTTTATGTTGTGCCGGCAATCTATTCCTTCATCTCAAGCGAAACAAAAAAATCTGAAAATGAAAATCAGCTTTCTCAGTCTTAGTCTGTTTATAATAATCCCATCTTTATTTTCAGAGGCCCAGGTAGTATATAATCTGAACGATTGTATACGGATCGGTCTCGACAAAAATTTTTCCATCCTCATTGCCAGAAATAATGAGACCATCTCAAATAATAACCATACTCTTGGCAATGCGGGATATCTTCCTTCGCTCGATCTGTCGGGCAGCTATACCGGAGCATCGAGCAACACGTCAACTAAGCTTAACGACGGCACCCAGAATAGTTCTAAGGTTTCCCTGAACACATCTGCTTCAGCAGGTTTAAACCTGGGGTGGACAATATTCAGCGGATTCAACGTAAGCACTACCTACAAGAAGCTGGGTGAGCTGAAGCAGATGGGTGCTCTCAATACCCAGCTGGCTGTTGAAAACCTTGTGGCAGATATAGTTATAGGCTATTATGCCTACATTCAGCAGGTCCAGTTACTTAAAAATCTGCAATATGCTGTGATACTTTCAAAAGAGCGACTCAGAATCGATCAGGACAGGTACCTTCTCGGGTCAAGCTCCAAGCTTCAGGTACTTCAGTCAAGGGTTTACCTTAACGCAGACAGTTCGAACCTTTCAAAACAAATTGAGGTAGTCAGGGCTGCACAGGTCAGGTTAAACGATCTTATGTCCGTCGATGACATGGGTCTGTACTTTACCGCACAGGATACGTCAGTCGATGTAAGTGCAACTCTCCTTTATGAAAAGTTGCTTGATGCGACCCTGTCGGGTAATACAAGCCTTAACATTGCGAATAAGGACAAAACCATTTCAGAATATGATTATAGGATAATTGCTTCGCGATCATATCCCTATCTCAATTTTTCCACAGGATACAACTATAATCTCCTGGGCTATTCTGAAGGGACTTACAAGAATCAGACAATCTCGGGCATGAATTATGGCATCACACTCGGCGTAAACCTTTTTGACGGGCTTAATCAGCGACGAAGCCTGCATAATTCAGAGATAGCAATAATGAATAAAGATCTGCAATTCCGGCAAATTGAACAGGGAATTAAAGCTGATCTGATAACCATTTACAGCGGTTACAGCAATAACCTCAGACTTATTAAGGCTGGAGGAGCAAAACCTCCAGACCGCCGCTGAAAACCTGGATATTGCCCTCGAAAGATATAAGCTCGGAAGCCTTTCCGGAATTGACCTGAGAGAGGTTCAGAAAAGTTACCTTGACGCCAGGGAAAGACTCCTTCAGATACAATCTCAGGCCAAACTCGCAGAAATATCACTTCAGCTGATTTCAGGTAAAATAATGGATTATTATAAATAAATAACTTTTATGCCAAAGAAGACTGAACTGATAATCAACAGACGACGGAAGCATCTATCATCTGAATCTTCTGCCGGGCGATATTGCTGAAAAAATCATAATAGTGGGCGATCCCGGCCGGGTGGATTTGCTTGCCTCCCTTATGAAGGAAGTCAGGGTAAGAAAGGAAAACAGGGAGTTTCGAACTGTTACGGGCACCTTTGATCTGGGTGAGATCACTGTAATATCTTCAGGGATTGGTACAGATAATATCGATATACTTATCAATGAACTGGATGCCCTTGCCAATATCGACCTGACTACCGGTCTTGCGAGGGATGAGCCTGTCTCACTGACTTTTATCAGGATAGGAACATCCGGATCACTGAGAGGAGGATATTCCTGCAGGATCTGTTGTTGTTACAGACACAGCCATGGGGTTTGACGGTCTATTGCATTTTTATGAAGGTTACGACTGGATACTTGATACATCGCTTGCTGATACCCTTGCTGAATATCCTCGAATGGCCCGACACCCTTTCGTATCCCGTATGCGGTTAAAGCCAGCAAAGAGCTGCTGGAACAGTTTCATGATACGAAATTTCTTTATGGTATAACTATTTCGGCGCCTGGGTTCTATGCCCGCAGGGCAGGAAGCTCAGGCTGGAAACTTTCGACAGTGAGATCAATGAGAAGCTCTCAGGATTCGTGTTCAGGGGAAAGGCAATATGCAATTATGAGATGGAGAGCTCCGCACTCTACGGACTTTCTGCTTTACTGGGACATAAAGCCATGTCGGTCTGCCTTGTTAATCGGAAATCGTGTTACAGGAGAATTCATTGAGCGATTACAAGCCCAGTGATGGAAGAGCTGGGCACTTAAAATTTGAGAAGCTGTAAATGTGGAAAATGAACTCCTGAATCATGCCTCCCGGTATTGAATAATTCTTTATTAAACAACTGGCCCTGCAGTTTAATAATTCCATTGTCGGCTGGCCCGGAACAGGATTTAAACTTTTAGCTGTATATACTTCCCGTACACCATGGAAATTCCTTCTTCGAGACTGACTTTCTCCTTCCAGCCCAGGTTATTGATCTTTGACACATCGAGCAGCTTTCCTGGAGTCCCGTCCGGCTTTGAGCTGTCCCATGTCAGATACCCTGTGAATCCAACGTGCTGCTTAATCAGCTGAGCAAGCTCCTTGATCCTGCAGATCTTTGCCGGTTCCGATGTTTATGTGGGTGTTTATGCCGGCCGGTCATCCGATACAAGATCTTTGAAATCAATATGCTCCAGTGCATAGACACACGCTGCCGCCAGATCATCAGCATACAGGAATTCACGGTAAGGACTTCCCGTGCCCCAGAGGTTTATTGTTACTTTCGCGTGGCCGGGCTTTCGTCTCCGCCTGTGAAACCAATGCCATATTTCTGCAGCTTTTCTCGATTTCTGCCTCCGGTGAAGATCCGATCAACACCCTCAACTGGATATTTTTTTATATCTTTTCTTACAGCTGCCCAGTCATGTTGCTCAAGGCATTTTCCGAGATGCATTTTCCTGATCAGCGCAGGGAGCACATGTGAAGTCTCAAGATTATAATTATCATTCGGGCCATAGAGATTGGTGGGCATCACGGATATGAAATCAGTCCCGTACTGCAAGTTGTATGACTCGCACATCTTGATACCAGCTATCTTGGCAATTGCATAGGGTTCATTTGTATACTCGAGCGGGCCGGTAAGCAGGTATTCCTCCTTTATGGGCTGGGGACAATCCCTGGGGTAGATGCATGAGCTTCCCAGGAAAAGCAGCTTCTTAACACCATTGAGGTAGCTCTGATGAATTATATTGTTCTGGATCATCAGGTTCTCGTAGATAAACTGAGCCCTGTATTTATTGTTTGAAAGGATCCCTCCCACCTTTGCAGCAGCCAGAACAACATATTCCGGCTTTTCCCTCTCAAAAAATCCGGCCACTATTTTCTGATCCATCAGATCATACGGAGGATAGGGGGTCAAAACAAAATTTGAATAGCCACTGCCGGACAAATTCCTTGCAATGGCGCTGCCAACCATTCCCTTGTGACCCGCAATATATATCTTACTGTTTTTCTCCATTGTTCATTTGATTTAAACAAGTCGCTTTCTGGCCTTTTCAAAATCCGATTTTACCATCAGCTTCACAAGGTCCCTGAATGTGGTCTTCGGTTTCCAGCCCAATACCTCCCTTGCTTTTGAGGGATCGCCCACAAGCAGGTCAACCTCCGTGGGACGGAAGTATCTGGGATCGATCGCGTACAACCTCCTTGCCCGACGATTTCAGAGTGCCTTTTTCATCGACTCCCTTACCACTCCATTCGACCTCTTCCCCGAGGTTTTTGAAAGTCTCCCCAACGAATTCTCGGATTGAATGGGTTTCGTTTGTTGCGAGCACAAAATCATCCGGCTTTTCTGCCTGGAGAATGCGCCACATTCCCTCTACATATTCGGGTGCATAGCCCCAGTCACGCTTTGCATCCAGGTTGCCAAGAGATATTTTATCCTGCTGTCCGAGAATGATTTTCGATGCTGCCACTGTTATTTTGCGGGTAACAAATGTTTTTCCCCTCCTCTCGCTCTCATGGTTGAACAGGATTCCGTTGCTTGCAAACACATTATATCCTTCACGGTAATTGACCACAATCCAGTATGAATAAAGTTTGGCTGCTGCATAGGGGCTGCGCGGGTAAAATGGAGTTTTTTCAGTTTGCGGAATCTCCTGCACCTTACCGTACAGTTCTGAGGTGGAAGCCTGGTAAAACCTTGTTTTTACTCCGGTTTCCTTTATTGCATCCAGGAATCGCAGTGTTCCAATACCATCGACCTCAGCTGTATATTCGGGCACTTCGAATGAAACCTGGACGTGTGACTGGGCGCCGAGATTATAAATTTCGGTAGGCTGATCCTTTCCACGAGCCTGTTGAGGTTACTCGAATCCGTCAGGTCCCCGTAATGAAGAAAGAATCTGCTGTTCAGATAATCGGGGTTGTTATATATGTGGTCTATCCTGAATGTATTGAATGAGCTGGAACGTCTTATAATTCCATGAACCTCATACCCCTTCTCAAGCAGAATCTCAGTAAGGTATGACCCATCCTGTCCCGTGATGCCTGAAATCAATGCTACATTTTTCATAATTATATGCCGGTGTTTGTTAAATCCAGTAATCCTTTATCCTGATCCTCACTCTTATCGCGTTTGGTATCGGCTTCTCGCTCACAAGAATGAGGTATCCTCCCCCTCCCGCACCAGACAGCTTCCATGACAGGGCCGTATCCCTGTATGAGTCTATTACGGCTGCGATCTTCTCATTCATCATTTTGGGGAACATTGTGACCTGGGCGTTGAAGGAGGCTATGAATCCCTTCGAAAAGAGGGCAATATCCTTGTTATTCAGTCCCTCCCAGGCCATTTCGGCACCCTGGTTCAGATTTTTCACATTTTCGGATGTAATATTCGTATTTTCCAGTACTACGAAGCCGGATGGTCTCGGCCACAGGGTTACCATATAAAGCCTGTTCTCAAGCCATTTTATCACACCTATATCTGAAATTGTCTCGAATTTCGAGGGCCAGTACTGTCCCTTTTCATAGAAGAAGCGGTTTACTCCGGGAACAGTGATACCTATCGAATCCTGTGATCCGCTTACATCCATGGTACCCGGGTCATTGTCGTAGCGAAAGAGAATTTTAGCCAGTTTCTGGGGGTTTTCCATCGGCAACTGTGCATTCCATAGCTCGATTGCCTTTTTACGGGTGGAAGTAGCCATTCCGGAGCGCTCATTGAATTCTATTGTGGGCTCGATTGATGCGGTTATTGCCCAGCCAGGGTTGTATTTTGACACATAGGGCTGATCGATCCATGTTCCGGCAAGGTCGATCCTGTATGGTATTGGGGTTTCCTTCCGCATTGATGTTGTGGACCTGACAGGCAGGTTTGCGTGGGGAACCCTTCTCAGGACTTTATATTCTATACCGAGATCGCGGCAGATGGTCTCCTTTTCGTAAGTATGCCCATCTTCATTCACAACAAGGATATCGGGCATAAGCTCCTTCATATCGTCGAGGAAATCCAGTATGCCGCTCCCCTTGTTTATCTGCACATGATGAACGCACGAGAGAGCCCTCAGCATATAAAGGCGCTCCTCCTCAGAGTTGATAGTCATTCTTCCCTTCAGATCGGAAACAGTTTTATCCGATCCCAGACCTACATAGAGATCGCCGAACTTTGAGGCCTCCTCAAGGAAGGCTATATGACCCGAATGGAGAATATCGAAGCAACCGCTCACAAAAATTTTCTTCCCGTACTTCTTGTTTAACATAGCAATATATTTTAAGATCTTTTTAGTTCAACACAACTTAATACTCATGTTTCAGGGCTGAGCAAGGAACCTTGCAGCGTTGCACCCAAACGGAGGCAGATTACAGGTTGTCCCTGAACCATTTCACATATTCCTCAAGTCCCTGAAGAACATTTTGCCGGGGCTCATAGCCGAGAAATCTTCTGGCCTTGTCGACAGAGGCAAGGGAGTGGTGAATGTCTCCTTCCCTGTCCGGGCCGTACTTTGGTTCCATCGAAAGGATCTGGCTGTCATACTTTCCGGCGAGGTCGCGCAAATAGTAAAAAAGCTGGTTTAAGGTAGTCCTTTCACCATGAGCCACATTGAAGACCTGGTTAAGGGCTTCCCTGTTTTCAACTGTAGCGGCAAGGTGATTTGCCCTGACAACATTGTCAATATATGTGAAATCCCTCGATATGGATCCGTCTCCGTTTATAAGAGGAACCTCGTGTTTCATAAGCATTTTCAGGAACTTCGGGATAACTGCAGCGTAAGCTCCGTCGGGGTCCTGCCTTCTGCCGAAGACATTAAAATATCTGAGACCGACAACATCGATTCCATAGTTCTTTGAAAAATTGCCCGCATAGAGCTCATTCACATATTTTGTGATTGCATACGGTGAAAGCGGGGCGCCTATCTTATCCTCAACCTTGGGGAGGCCGGGATGATCGCCATATGTCGATGAGCTCGCTGCATAGATGAAGCGTCTGACCTTTGCCTCCTTGGCTGCAAAGAGCATCTTTACGAATCCTCCGATATTTACATCCGTCGAGGTAACGGGGTCTTTGATAGACCGGGGAACAGAGCCCAGGGCGGCCTCATGAAAGACAATGTCAATATCCCTTAAGGCCTCAACGCAATCGCTCATATTCCTGATATCGCCCTCCAGAAGGCGAAAATCCGGATTTCCGCTGAAGGTCTCCAGATTTTCCCGCTTGCCTGTCGAAAAGTTATCAAGGCAGGTTACCTTATTCCCGTTAAAAAGAAGTGATTCAATGAGATTGGACCCGATGAAGCCGGCTCCGCCTGTTACAAGAACTCTGCTGTTTCTCAATGCATTTTCCATTTACACCAGCTTATTAAAGATGACCGCTAAAAGTAATTATTTTCTCCTTAATAATTGTCTATTTTTCAATCATCAGCAATATCTCCTGAAGGATGAACTCCGCTGCCTTGCCATTTCCGTAAAATCCGGGATATTCGAATGCGTCATGAGATTTCATCAGCCTGGAAAACTCTTCACTAATCCTGTCGGGATCAGCATCCACAAGCACCGATGTTCCGTTATTCACGAGCTCTATCCATTCAGTCTCCTTCCTGAGTATGATGCAGGGCTTTTTGAAGAAGTGGGATTCTTTCTGAACACCTCCCGAATCAGTTATTATCATCCTGCAGTTCTTCTCGAGGAGGATCATTTCAAGATATGATACAGGCGGAATAATTTTTACAAGGTCTGTTTCGCAAAGCTCATTGTACAGTTCCGGAAGGTGGCTTTTCAGAGATATTATTGTTCGGGGATGGAATGGCATTACAAGTGTGATCCTGCTTTTCTCCGCCATGCCTTTAAGTGCAAGAAGTATTTTCCTGAGCCTGTCCACATCATCGGTATTTGTATCCCTGTGAATGGTTACAAGGACGAAGTCGTTCCTCACAAGGCTGAATTCCGTAAGAAACCTTTCTTTCTTCTTTTCTGACAGGGCTGCAAAGAACAGGCTGTTGTCGTACATAATATCGCCTGTAAGGTAAATTTTGGGATTATTTATCGAGTAGGGCGGACTGTTTTCAGGTCTGAATCCTTCATTCATAAGGTTTTTGAAAGCGGCATTTGTTGGAGCGAAAAGGAGAGTTGAGGAGTGGTCGCTCACTATCCGGTTCAGCTCTTCAGGCATCAGCTTGTTGAATGACCGGAGACCTGCTTCTATATGGATACCGGGTAATGAAGCTTTGCAGCAGCCAGAGAGCCTGCCAGGGTTGAATTGGTATCGCCGTAGACTATTATGCAGTCGGGCTGTTCCTTCAGCAGGATCTCCTCTATGCCGGTGATCATCATCGAGGTCTGCTTTCCGTGACCTGCCGATCCGACCCCCAGGTTATATTCGGGTTTATGAATTTCAAGTTCATCAAAGAACACTTCAGACATTTCTTTATCATAATGCTGTCCGGTATGCACAAGGATTTCCGTAATTTTATCCGCGAAACTTGTACTGTATAGCCCTGCTGATTGCCGATGCCTTAATAATCTGTGGTCTGGCTCCCACAAGATTCAGGATTTTGATTTGTGGCATCTATGTTGAGAAATTATATTGCGCCAAAGATAGGAAAATATCATTTTCCGAAACAGCAAAAAAAAGGGGCACCCTATTGTTCAGATGCCCCTTCATCGATTATTTGTATTATTTCGCATAATTTACCGCTCGTGGTTTCCCTGATGACGGTGATTTTTATTTGTCCGGGATAAGTCATTTCATTCTGGATCTTCCGGGCAATTTCGAACGAAAGGCCTTCAGCCTCCTTGTCAGTTACTTTTTCTGCTCCGACAATAACACGCAATTCCCTTCCTGCCTGTATTGCATATGTTTTCATAACGCCGGGATACTGAAGAGCGAGTGATTCGAGCTCCTTAAGTCTTTTTATATACGATTCGACAACCTCCCTGCGGGCCCCCGGGCGTGCGCCTGAGATAGCGTCACAGACCTGTACGATAGGTGCTATGAGGGTTGTCATCTCAGTTTCATCGTGGTGGGAACCGATAGCATTGCAAATCTCAGGTTTTTCCTTATACTTTTCGGCCATTTTCATTCCCAGTATTGCATGTGGCAATTCCGGTTCATCGTCGGGCACCTTTCCAATATCATGCAGCAATCCAGCTCTTTTTGCAATCTTGGGATTCAGTCCCAGCTCTGCCGCCATTATAGAGCAAAGATTGGCCACCTCCCTTGAATGCATCAGCAGGTTCTGCCCGTAGGATGACCTGTATTTCATTTTACCGATGAGACGGATAAGCTCAGGATGCAGCCCATGAATACCCAGGTCTATCGTAGTACGCTTGCCAACCTCCAAGAATCTCTTCTTCAACCTGCTTCCTTGTTTTTTCAACCATCTCTTCTATCCTTGCAGGATGGATCCGTCCGTCGGTAACAAGCTGATGGAGCGCAAGCCTTGCCACTTCCCTCCTGACAGGATCGAAGGCTGACAGGACTATTGCCTCAGGCGTATCGTCTACAATTATTTCTACCCCCGTGGCAGCCTCCAGAGCCCTTATGTTACGTCCTTCGCGGCCAATTATTCGCCCCTTCATTTCATCGGACTCGATATGAAAGACAGTGACAGCATTTTCAATTGCATTTTCCGCCGCCACTCGCTGAATAGTCTGAATAACGATTCGTTTAGCCTCCTTATTGGCAGTCATTTTGGCTTCATCGAGAATCTCATTTACATACGACATTGCCCCTGTTTTAGCCTCCTCCTTCAGCGACTCTATCAGGTGGTTCTTGGCTTCTTCGGCAGAAAATCCTGAGATGGCTTCCAGCTGTTCGACCTGCTGCTTATGGAGCTTCGCAAGCTCCTCCGATTTTTTATCCAGAAGTTCGAGCTGGGAGGTCAGGTTTTCCCGTGATTGCCTCAGCCTCATTTTTTTACGCTGCGACTCCTCAATTTTTTGCGAAAGAATCTGTTCCTTCTGTTTGATCCTGTTTTCAGCCTGGTTTATCCAGTGGTTTTTTTCATTGATTACCTTTTCATGCTCTGTTTTCAGCTGAAGAAATTTTTCCTTTGCCTGAAGGATCTTTTCCTTTCTCGTGACTTCTGCTTCTGCTTCTGCTTCACTGATAATTTTACGGCTTTTGTTCTTAAGTGCCAGCTGCCATATCAGATAGGAAGCGCCAAAGCCCAATACCAAGTGCTGACAGGCAAAAGACTACCAAGTAGTCCGTTGCTTAGTGTAATTATATTAAATGTCATCATAGATAGTAGATAGTAAGTATATATTAAAAAAAACCCGCAAAGTTCCTTCAGCTTTTATAAAACCCCATGTCTGTATGGCTGGAGCTACTAATTCAGTTCGAACGTCCACTGTCCCGACTAATCGGGATCCCGACCGATCGGGATGAGGCCTGTTCTACCTGAACCAAGGTTGCTCCAAAGTTTTAACTGTTGAGTTTCAAAAATGAATGAAGAAACAATGCGGGCAATTCATTTATCTATTTTAAAGAACGCTGTTACTCTTTTGTATCAAGAACCGAATCGATTTTCTGAATCAGTTCCTTCAAGGCATCGGGGATGTAATCATTTTCAAGCTTCTCCTCCTCCTCAGTGAGCTTAATCACATACTGCAGTGCAGCCATCGCCAGAAAATCCTGTACATCCTTGTCGGTGTACCTCTGCTTGTACTGCAGAACCTTCTCATTTATCATCCTCGCAGCTTTCCTGATCTTCTCCTCGTTCTCCCGTTCAACCTTTAATGGATAATACCTGTCCGCCACATTAACCCTGATCGATAAGCTTATCATCCATTGTTATATTTTATCTGTTTAAAAGAGCAACACATCTGTCAATTTCCCGCACCAAATCATTTATCCTTCCTCCTCGCTTCCTGAGCGTTTTCTCCTTCACCCAGCAATGCTCCCGATAATTTAACCCGTTCGTATTTAAGTTCCAATTCCTTTATTCTGCTATCCCGGTCCTGAAGAGCAAACCTTCATCTCCTCATTTCCGGTCCTTAGATTTAGCCAACTCAGCCTTAAGGCTTTCATAGCGGTTTAACAATTCATCCAGTTTCCTGTTCAAAATTATTAACTCCTCGTAACCCTGGCCGGTCATATATTCATCTTTAGTACAAAATTAATATAGTTAATGATATTTTCAAAAAATTGAGTGAAATAGTTTGTATGAACGGACCAGATGAATAGCTTTGCACCACTGGAAATGAAATTTTTATAGTTGATGCTGATACAACGTTTAATAATATTCACACTGTTGCTGACCAGCGCTTTCAGATCAGAAACCGGCAAAAATGCAACCTTTATTTCACCACTGAAAATACCACTCTCCCTTTCGGCCAATTTCGGTGAACTGAGAATAGACCATTTTCATTCCGGACTCGACATAAAGACCCAGGGAGTAACCGGGAAAGAGGTAGTTGCATCGGCAGCCGGATATGTTTACAGGATAAGCGTTTCCCCGGGAGGATTCGGCAAAGCGCTCTATATCAGACACCCATCAGGCTATTCAACGGTTTACGGCCACCTCGAAAAATTCAGTCCTGAAATCGAGGAATATGTAATCTCCCAGCAATACCAGAAAAAAAGCTTCCTTGTGACCCTTTTTCCTCCAGGCGACAGATTCCAGGTAAAGCAGGGAGATATAATAGCCTATTCTGGAAATTCAGGAAGCTCCGGGGGCCCGCACCTCCATTTTGAGATCCGGAAATCGGAAGGTGAGATCCCCGTGAATCCGCTTTCCTTTGATTTTTCAATACCTGACAATATCAAACCTGTGATCGAGAAACTGGTTGTTTACCCGATTAACACGAATACCCTGATCAATAAGCAAAACAAAAAGAAGTGGATAAACGTGGCTGGCCAGTCAGGCAACTACACCCTTCCGTCAGGTACTGAAATAAATATAAGCGGAGAAGCCGGTTTCGGCATCAAATC
Source organism: uncultured Bacteroidales bacterium (assembly GCA_963756885.1). Taxonomy (GTDB): domain Bacteria; phylum Bacteroidota; class Bacteroidia; order Bacteroidales; family VadinHA17; genus LD21. The sequence continues at coordinate 99,169 of CAVWPG010000006.1, read as the reverse complement.
ATTCGATCAGCTCGACGGCAGTAATAATAAATGTGCAGCCTATTCACTCGAGCTGACAATTGACAGCACCACTGTATTCAAATATGTAATGGATGCGTTCTCCTTCAGTGAATCGCGCTATATAAACAGCCATATAGATTATGAGACCTACCAGAGGGATAATATCTATGTAGAGAGGACATTTGTCCTGCCCAATGACAAGCTAAGCGTATATAAGAATCTAATTAACAGAGGTATATATAAATTCGATGCCAACCGGATACATCATGCCAGGATAATTGTGACCGACATGAGCGGTAACAGGTCCATCCTCTCATTCAGAATAAACGGACAGGCGATGAAGGCAGTGACTACAGGCGAAAAGAGGGATGATAATTCCATCCTGATGCCGTACAACAGGAGCAACCATTTTGAAAGCGGCAATGTGAAAGTGAGCCTCCCTTCAGGCTCACTCTATGACACCCTGCATTTTACCTACAGGAAGCTGTCGCGCTCCAGGGGGATGTATTCCGACCTGCACAGCATTAACAATATCTATACTCCTGTAAACAAACCCTATACCCTGTCTATAAAACCCGACTCTGTTTCTACCCCGCAAAGATCCAAGATGCTGCTGATCAGGCTCGATGACAACATGAAAAAGAGTGCAGTAAATACTCAGTGGGACGACGGGTATCTTACCGCTGAGGTTAGTTCGTTCGGTAATTATTACGCCGGAATAGATACGGTAGCGCCTGAAATTTCAGCGAAGGGTCTGTCTCAGGGTGCCGATCTCAGGGGCAGAAGCGAGATCAGAATACGCATAACCGACGATCTTTCGGGAATAAATGACTACGAAGCGACTATAGACGGGAAATGGGCGCTATTTGAATACGATCAGAAAAACGACCAGGTTGTATACAGGTTCGATCCCGGCAGGATAACCCGCGGATCAAAGCACAATCTGGCCCTCAAAGTATCCGATAATAAGAACAATACAAGCTATTTCGACTACAGCTTTACATGGTAAGCACTCAGCCGATCAGTATATTCGGGAAGGATAGACTCCACGGGATATCATCTTTCCAATGCTCTCGACAACATATGGCTTGTCTTCACGGTAAGTAACACCAAACCATCTCTCGTTGCTCATAAGGATCTTTATTGTAACCTCACCGCTCTTCACAAATTTGTCGATTGATGTCGGAATATCAAGCTCTGATTTTAGATCCATTCCCGATTCGTTGATAAAGTTTTTGAATTCCTTTCCGAGAAAATCGTAACATGAAGGTTTAAAGCCCCATAAGTTCATTGAAACGACCTCGTCTCCAGTAAATTTTTCAAATGTGCCGTCAGGTTTCGGAGCCTGTGCCCCACCCTGCACCTTCTCAATCTGCTTTTTCTCAGCAATATTCACAAGCAGACCGTCGGCTCCCACCCCGCAGACACCCCTGTTAACATGTCCGTGATCTGAAAGGGTATTCTTCATTTTATAGCCGACTATGCAGTAACAGTTCGGATCCTTGTCATTTACGAGGAAATCATGCAGTATCCTGAATGATTCCACACCGTAATAATCATCTGCATTTATAACCCCAAAAGGTTCACCGATTGTTTGCGAAGTAACAAGTATGGCATGGCTCGTACCCCAGGGCTTGGATCTGTCAGGCGAGACCCTGACTCCCTCCGGAAGATTTGTTATCTCCTGAAATACATAATCAACATCAATTTTCCCTTTAAGCCTGTCGACAAAGCGCTCTTTTACCTGATCTTCAATATCATGCCTGATAACAAAGACTATTTTTCCAAAACCTGCACGTATAGCGTCATATATTGAATAATCGATTATTGTCTCCCCTGAAGGACCTACAGTATCGAGCTGCTTGTTACCGCCATATCGTGAGCCCATACCGGCTGCCAGGACTAATAGTGTTGGTTTCATAGTCTATTGTTTTTAAATTTGAAGGAAAAATTGGCCTTTTGAATAGATTTGTTAACCACAATTATACTGAAAAAATATTATTTTTATTAGGAGCAATGCAAAATTTCGTATTTCTTCCCGGCGGATGAAGTACCATAATATAAACAAAGAGCAGAATGGACTTTAAACTTGAGATTTGCGTTGACAGTGTTCAGTCAGCCATTGATGCACAGGCTGCAGGAGCTTCGCGGGTTGAATTATGCGACAATCTGGCCGAAGGGGGAACCACTCCGGGCTATGGAACACTTGTCACCGCGAGAAAATACGTTGACATCGGACTGAATGTCCTGATCCGGCCCAGGGCCGGCGATTTTCTCTATACAGGACTCGAATATGAGATAATGAAGGAGGATATCCTGAAATGCAGGGAATGCGGAGCCGACGGGGTAGTGACAGGGATACTGCGGCCCGACGGTACAATTGACCTCGAAAGGACCGCCGGACTTGTCAGAATTGCACATCCCATGCAGGTGACCTTCCACAGGGCTTTCGACATGTGCAGCGATCCATGGCAGGGTCTCCGGGATATTATTGAATCAGGTGCCTCGCGTATTCTGACATCGGGACATAAAAACAGCGCCATGGAGGGGGCATCACTCTTAAAGGAGCTTGTGCAAAAGGCTGGCAACAGGATCATAATAATGCCCGGCAGCGGGATCAATGAAGGAAATATTGAAGAAATAGCCCGTATTACAGGGGCAAATGAGTTTCACTTATCGGCCCGCAGGATAACTCTGAGCGGGATGGTATACAGGAAGGGAGGGATCACGATGGGGAGCTCAGCAGGTTACAATGAATTTACAGGTAAGGGAGCCGATCCCGAAAAGATAAGAAAGATTGCCGGACTTTTGCATAAGCTCTGAGGGCCTGGAATTCAATGCCTCCAATAACTGATCTGCCGACAACTGAAGTACACAGGGATGCACTGAGCAAAAACGAGTATAGTTAAGTATTTCAGTGCCTTTAAATAGAGTGCAACTCCGTGGCAAAGCAATCACAATGCAGAACAGGCCTGGGATAACAGGATCGGCCGGCATGAAATATCAAAAATCCCCGGATTTTGGAGATTAGGTGAAAGCTGATATCTTTGGGAAATTTTCAGGGGAGAGCATCTCACACTATATTGGACAGATTTTAATAATATACCAGGAATTTTATGAAAAGACTTATTTCACTTATAGTTGTAATTATTGCAGCATGCTTGCTTAACATGCAGACATCGAATGCGTGCACGAACTTTATTATTTCCAAAGGTGCAACTACCGATGGCTCGGTTATGATCACATATGCAGCCGACTCTCATGTACTTTACGGGGAGCTCTATTACTGGCCGGCAAGGGACTGGCCGAAAGGTTCCATGTCCGATGTTTACGAATGGGATACTGGCAAGTTCATGGGGATGATACCACAGGTATCGCACACCTATTCTGTTGTAGGGAACATGAATGAACATCAGCTCTCGATCGGTGAAACAACCTATGGCGGTCGCCTTGAACTGATGGATTCCACTGCTGTCATTGACTACGGGAGCCTCATTTATCTGACCCTGCAGAGGGCAAAAAATGCCAGGGAAGCAATCTATAATTTTTCTCAGCTTGTATCTGAATATGGCTATGCCAGTGAAGGAGAATCCTTCTCAATCGGAGATGCCAATGAGGCATGGATCCTTGAGCTTATAGGCAAGGGACCCGGCAACAAGGGGGCAGTGTGGGTTGCACGCCGTATTCCTGACGGATACATATGCGGCCATGCCAACCATCCAAGGATAACAACCTTCCCGATGGCTGACGGGAAAAAATCAATAACAACAAAGGATATCAAAAAAATCTTCAATCCGGAAGTGGAAACTGTCTATGCATATGATGTTGTGGATGTTGCACGCAGGCATGGCTGGTACTCAGGCGAGGACAAGGACTTCAGCTTCAGCGATGCCTACGCCCCGCTCGATTTCTCAGGAGCCCGTTTCTGTGAGGCCAGGGTATGGTCGGGCTTCAACAAGGTAAACAGCCAGATGGGCAAATATGTCGATTATGCAATGGGTGAAAACCTCAGTAACAGGATGCCATTGTGGATCAAGCCTGACAGGAAGATAGATCTGAATGATGTGAAGAATATGATGCGCGATTATTACCAGGGGACACCCATGGATATGACAAAGGATATAGGTGCAGGACCGTACAGCTGTACCGTGAGGTGGAGACCTATGGAATGGAAGGTCGATGGAAAAACATATATTTTTGAAAGAGCCATTTCCACTCAGCAGACAGGATTCTCCTTCATAGCACAGAGCCGCTCCTGGCTTCCTGACCCTGTCGGAGGGATCAACTGGTTCGGTGTGGACGATACATTTTATACTGTTTATTCACCTATGTATTGTGGTATCGACAGGGTACCCGAATCATTTGCCGTCGGCACCGGAGATATTATGACCTTCAATGCCGATGCTGCATTCTGGGTGTTCAACCAGGTGTCTAATTTTGCATATACAAGAACCAGCCTTCTCCTGGGCGATCTACAGAAGAAACAGAAGGAGCTTGAGGACGGCTATATGCAGGAAACCCAAAATATTGACAAAACTGCTGCTGAGCTCTATAAAAGCAGTCCGGCGAATGCAGTCCAGTACCTCACAGATTACTCTGTAAAAGCCGGGAATAATACGGTTATACAATGGAAGGATCTCTACAGATCCCTCTTCGTAAAATATGTCGACGGCAACGTTAAGGAAAAACAGCCTGTCCCCCCCGGCTACAACAGGGTCAATCCCAAACTGAGCCAGCCAGGCTATAGCGAGGAGTGGTACCGCGAGATTGTCAAAAGCACCGGGGACAGATTCCTTGAAAAATAGTGTTTAAAACTTTTTACCACATGTTGCGGATTATCAAAATTTTATTTTTAAATTTGCGACCGGATTTTTGAAACCAAACAGTGAATACAAAATACATTGCGAGATGAACTTAATGGATATAGTAGAGAAGAAATTTGCGGTGACTAACGAATTTCCCAAATTCATGGCCGGAGATACAGTAACGGTACATTACAAGATCAAAGAGGGCAACAAGGAGAGAATTCAGCAGTTTCGCGGTGTAGTTATACAGAGAAGTGGTGCTGAACATACTGAGACATTTACGGTAAGAAAAATGTCGGGCAATATAGGTGTTGAGAGAATCTTTCCGGTAGCTTCTCCCTTTATCGACAAGATCGAGGTGAACAAGCATGGAAAGGTACGCAGGGCAAGGATCTTCTACCTGCGCAACCTCACAGGCAAGAAAGCGCGCATTCGCGAAAGGAAATTCTAAGGTTTGGATAAAATATTATCCGGATGCCGTCTCATAGCAGATTGAGACGGCTTTTTTATTTAATTTTTCCTACAAGCTCATCGCCCTGTTTCCTGGCTTCCTCAACAAGCTTATTTGCTTGATTATCTGCTTCCTTTTCCAATCCTGCCGCTTTTTTATCTGCATTTTTCCTGAGGGCATCTGCGCTTTTCTGGGCTGCCATCTTTTCAAGCGGGCTCTTTTTGGCGCTATCATCGGTGAGCTTTTTAGCCTGTTCATCTGCCCCTTTTCTTATGTCATCAGCAGCCTTCGAAGCTTCATCCCGAAGCTGCTTCCCCCTGGCTTCAGCTTCACTGACAAGCCGTGCAGCCTGATCTTCGGCTTCTTTCCTTGCCTTTTCCTTTGCCATATCGGTTGCAGCACCGGCGACCTCTTTTGCAACAGGCTCCTTCTTTGCTGCGGAGGAGGTCCCTGCATTGCCAAACAGAGGTGAAATAACCGGCTTCTGGAATGTTCCGCTTACCTTGAGATTCACCTTAATAATGTCTGCAGGCTTAAAATTGATGCCGAAAGCGGAAGCCTGTGCCGAAAGGTTGTCAATGAGCGCATTTACCGAATTCCCCAGATCCGACCTCGGCATCTCTGTTTTTACAACATAATTCAACGACTGGTCGATACCCTGATCGCCGCTGATATTCATTTTCAGATTCCCGGTTCTGACATCGAACGGGCTCACGTAGATTCTGCCGTCGCTGATCCTGAAACTCACGTCCACATCCCTGAAGGTGTTGTTATACTTATCTCCCAGCTTAAGGAACTCCTTCATTTTGTCGAAGGTTTCGGATTGAACAAGTCTGATCTCATCTGACTTCAGCTTTCCTTCGCCGCTGATTGTGGCTACTACAGGCATCATATTACTGCCAAGAAGGCTGTGGAAGCCAAGCTGCATGCTTATCCTGCCGTCAATCCCCTTTGCGGCAGGGGCCATCTTCTGGACCGTATTGAAGGTGCTGAAGGCCTCCCTCACCCCTATATCGCTCATAATCATATCAGCCTTCATAGCAGGCTTAAGAGTGTCTCTTGTATCGTAATCGGCATTCATTGTAAGCTTCCCGCCGAGGATATTCATGCCGGTCTCCCTTAAGCTGAGAATGCCATTATGAACAATAACATGACCCTTTACATTCTGTCCCTTTATATTGGCGTACCTGAATTCATTGATCTGTGCATCGAAATCAAAATCTATATTCTCGGGCACCCTGATAATGGCAAGGGAGGATGTATCAGCAACCTGGGCTGTATCAGAGGCCATTTTTGACATCAGTTCAGTGGCATTGAGAATATCTGAATGCAGTGAAAGAGTTCCGGCAATAGTTCTCCCTTTCAGGAAATAGGGAATATAATTGGAGAGGCGGCCATTCAGCTCAAAATCGCTGCTGTCGCCGATTTTCATTCTCGTATCGTTAAGGGCGGCATATGCAGGAGTAAATTCAAAAGCAGCTTTGCTTACCTCTACACGGGGATAGCCCTTCATGCCAACCTTTACATCCTTGAAATTCATCTTTCCGGAAGCGCTGAAATTATCATATTGCTGCTTTTCGATCGCTGACATCTTTCCTGCCATTGCAACAGAAACATCAATAATTCCGGACATTGTTGTGCTGTCCATGGGCACGGCCCTTGAAAGGGCAGACAGATCTATGTGGCCGGCTGCAGAACCGCTGAAATCAGGATCACTGACCGGTGTGCGGAGATTAAGCTTCATATCGAAAGGATTGCCTGCCATTTCCATATGGAAAAGGGGCACATTTACTGTCGACAGGTCCATATTCTTCCCGTCAATGAACATGTCGGATTTAATGTTAATGTTTTTAATCTGCTCCGGCAGGGAAGGATAGCTCACAGAACCTCCGGTAACAGACAGAGCCAGGGTGAGGTCAGGCATTGTACTGTCTGCATCGCTGTAAACACCTTTTGCGGTCCCGGAGAGGGTAAATTCACCCGAGGTCTTCAAATCCCGGTAGTCTTTCATATAAACAGCAGGGATCAGTGAGAGCAGGGAGCTGAATGCAGTCTGCTGCGTGCTGAAAGTCAGATCTGTCTCTATATCATCGCCCGGCATGGCTGCGTATCCTGAAAAATTAAGCTTCAGATCGTTCAGCGACAGGAAATTGTCCCTGAACGTAAATTTCATCTTGTCAAGGTTTGCCAGGAGATCGCTCCTGGTTTCAAGAACAGCCATGTTTATATACTTCATCCCCTCCATGACAAATGTGAACCGGCCGCTTTTGCCCGAGATCTGCATATCGGTCTCACTCGCCGTCATATCTCCTTTCAAAAGCAGGTCAAGGTCATTCATGTAAATCTGGATATCCGATTCTGCATCCAGATAAGATAACGAACTCCTTGCAACGACAACCTTCCTGAGAAGTATCTTAAGAGCTGCAGACTCCTCACCTGCCGGTTGGGTTGCGGCTGTTGATGTGTCCCTGGAGATATCCCAGTTCACGGAGCCGTCCTTCAGAACAATCGTTTTTATATCTGCCTTGTCGATAATAATGGATTTCACTTCATAGCCTGATTTTTTAAAAAGACTCGAAAGGTCGAACACAAGGCCGAAAGAGCCAATGGCTGCCAGTGTATCTTTTTCAAATTTATCTACCCCGACTACCGATAAGCCTGAAAGGGAAAATGAAAGATCCGGAAAATGCCTGAAAAATCCGAGGCTGTAATCATCAAATTTAACGTTAGCCCTGAACGATGAGGCAATAGATTTCTCCACCACTGTCCTGATCTTATCCTTGAAGATTACAGGTATTGTAAAAAGAAGGATCAGAATAAGCAGGATAAGTCCTGCAATAATTTTCAGAATTACACCGCCAGTCTTTTTCATCGCTTCTATATTTCATTTGATTATCAATACCATACAACAAGACCGTTATGCAGTCAACGGGTTATAAAAGTAATTATTATTCCCCACAATAAAAATTACCCATGCTGCCATGTGACTACAGTCGGTGACGTGCACTAACTTTAGATCGTGACAAGGTAATTTTTTTACAAATATTATTATATTTGCGTTCGTTTCGGAGGAGTTGCAGCCTGATGCATGATATGCTGCTCACAGCTCCTGAACACAGGCTTAAAAATTTTCCGGGACCTGTAGCTTAATTGGATAGAGCATCTGGCTACGGACCAGAAGGTTGGGGGTTCGAGTCCCTCCAGGTTCACTTAATAAAAACGCAATTTAATTGATTTTCAATTGATTGCGTTTTTTGTTTTATAGGATCTGCACCAGAGGCCAAACCGCACTCAATTATTTTTCAGGCAGCGAACCGAAAAACCATACAGCTTATCTGTGCCGTCGCGGTTGACAAAGCCGAAAAGGCTGGACACAGTACGCGAGTAAGCCTGGCTCGTGGAGTGTTCAGTGGAGCTCCACCAGAAAATTCTGTTGCCAAGGTAGCTAAAGAGGCCTGTGGAAAAACGGCAGCCGGCCGGAAGCGCATTGAACTTCGATTCATTTGTTGCCTCTGCATTCGGGGTAAGCCAATGGTCAATACCAGCCTCCTTCAGCTTTCCCCCTGCCATATCTTCCCCGCCCAGATAGTCGGTAAGCGTTGTCCAGTCCTCATCGGTTGGCACATGCCAGCCGTCGGGACAGATATTCCTGCTGTCGGCTGCAGCATACCATGTATACAATCTTCCGTATACTTCAACCTTGCTCTCATCGCCGTTATAGGCCCACTGGTATTCAGGGGCGATATCACCTGAAATGTCGCGGGATGTTGTACCTATTGAATCGCCGTTGCTGAATCTGGTTGTTTTCAGGTTCTCTGCCATCCATATCTGGGTGCCTATAACTATCTCCTTGCTGTAAACATTCCCTGCTGCATCGGTCACAGCGTTATCCTCTGACTTTTTGCAGGACTGCAGCAAAAGAATAATCAGGATTATTGCCGAAAGACTTGCTCTGCGTTCCATAGGCTTAATGAATGATGAACGTCCGGGGAATATAATCACCCTGAAACTAACAATCTCCCCGGGGTTTAGTTCATCTGAAAGAGTGCTGCTGATTACCCTCCAGTCTCTGATCTTTTCAGGACGGAGCTATTTTTTAACCGAATAGATCCATGCATCAGGTCTGACTTTCACTTTTATATAGGCCAGAGCTTGCCGGGCCTCATCCATTGTTGAATACTTGCCGTAGCTTAGCCGGTAATAGCCGTTTTCAGAAGGTGGAAGGACAAAGATCCTGGTCTTGAGTTCCTTTTCCAGGGTGGCTGCTTTCCGGCTGGCCACTTTCAGATCCCTGAAGCTCTCTATGATTATGAAGAAATCGGGCTCTGCTTCAGGAGCATAATCCTGCCTGACAGTGGCGTTGTTCCCCCTGGCATCAGGGCCGGATGTACCGGCTTTTAACTCAGAGTCAGATCCATATGAAGAGGCATCCCTTGTTATGGAGGTATCTGTGGGAGAGTGCTGAACAAGAACAGGATGCAGGTCTTTTATCGACATCCCTTTCGGTGGCATTGTAAAAACGTGGTACAGAATGGCGGCCATCAATAACACAACAACTATGAATGCAGCCTGCTTCATTGATTTATTTATTATCCTCACCTCCCGATTTATGCGCGGGTGCCAAAGTGCCTTATACCCGTGATGCCCTTAGAAATAATGAATACTTTACGGGTATGACTGTGCGATTGACATAGCTAAAATAAACATTTATTAAACAATAATCAAGCGTATTGGTTTATCACTGAAAGCGGATGTCAGTACCTTCGTCAATAATATTTGTCAATTAGTCAATTCTGCCTCCGATTATGCGGGGCTTTCTTCAAAATATCTGAATATTTTGCTTACTTTATGTCTTTTTTTTAATGGTCTTTATGATGGCAAAGCTTACTGTGCATCAGAACGGGAAAATCAGGGAGGCAGAAACTGAGCCTGGAGAGATACTGCTCCATGCCCTCCGGAACAACGGATTTGATGTTTATTCTCCCTGCGGCGGCAACGGGACGTGCGGAAAATGCAAGGTTCTGGTAAAGGGTGAGGGAATCGTATCATCGTGTATCTTTGCAGTTTACGGGCCCATGGTGGTTGTGCTGCCCGACAGCCGCGAGGCAAAGGTACTTGTTGCCCAGCATACGAATACAATTCAGCTGCCCCTGATGCCGGGCCCGGCCGCGGACCTTTCCGTATATCCACATGGTGTGGCAATAGATATAGGAACAACAAGCGTTGTATTTTACCTGGTCAACCTCATAACAGGCACCATAGTTGAGACGCGCGCCATACTGAATCCTCAGGCAAAATACGGAGCTGATGTAATATCACGGATACAATTCACTTCTACGCGGCCCGATGGACTTGAAATACTCCAAAAAGAGATCCTTGGGGCAATAAACAATGAATTGCTTCATCTTATTCAGTTCGGCGGCATATCGGCAAATGAGATTGTCAGGATAGTTGTGGCCGGCAATACAACAATGCTTCACCTTTTGCTGGGAGTCGACCCGATGCCGCTTGCCCTCTTTCCGTTCAGGGCTCAGTTTCTCGACGAACAGAAAAGGCGCGGAGAGGAACTGGGACTCAACTGTTTTCCGGGGGCAGAGATCAAAATACTTCCCTCCATTTCGGCCTATGTCGGTGCCGACATAGTTGCAGGACTGGCCTCGATAGCCCCATCGGAAAATTACAGGAAATATCTTTTCATGGATATCGGAACAAACGGCGAACTTGCCCTTGTTACCGAGGACACCATTTGGTGCTGTTCAACAGCAGCCGGTCCTGCCTTTGAGGGGGCCAGGATCTCATGCGGCATGGGTGCTGTCGAAGGGGCAATTTCAGCCTGGGGAGACGAAGGGTATGACGTTGTAGGAAATGAGAAAGCCGCCGGCCTGTGCGGGTCGGGACTCATCGACCTTGTTGCCTGGCTCTGTGAAAGCGGCAGGATAAGCAATGAAGGAATTCTTGACAGGGATTTCATAATAGTTCCGGCTGCAGAATCTGCCACAGGCAGCGATATTATATTCAACCAGGCAGATGTCCGCGAGGTTCAGCTTGCCAAATCGGCAATCGTGTCAGGTATTAAATTGCTGCTGAAACAATCGGGCCTTGCATTTGGGGAGATAGATACCCTTTTTCTGGCCGGAGGCTTCGGCAACTACATAAATACCGAAAGTGCCATGAGAATAGGGCTGATACCACCTGAGCTGAAGGAGAAGATCATTCCTCTGGGCAACACTTCAGGAACCGGAGCCCTCGAGGCTCTTAAATCTGTCAGGTTCGACGAAGCCACCCGGAGCGTGCTCTCGAGGGCTGTCGTTGTCGAGCTGGCCAGCGATGAGGACTTCGCACTTGAATTTGCAATGAATATGATGTTCTGATCAGGGATTTAATGCAGCCTCGAAAAAGGCAAGTATATTTTCCACAGAGGTATCAGGCTGTATGTTATGTGCCGGCGCCACAATATAGCCTCCCCCCTTTCCCAGGATCCCAACTCTGCGCCTGACCTCATCGCGGATCATCTGCGGAGTTCCGAAAGGCAGCAGCTGCTGCACATCTATCCCTCCGAAAAATACAAGGTCCCTTCCATATGTCTTTTTCAGGTATACAGGATCCATGCCGTGCGCAAGCGGCTGAATCGGGTTTAGGATATCGAGTCCCACCTCAATGAAGTCAGGGATTATAGGCAGAATCGCACCACAGCTGTGCCAGGCAATTTTGATATCAGGCCTTAATTTCCGGAATTCAGTGAACATATACTTTATCCTGGGCTTGAATATCCTCCTCCAGGTCTCAGGATCCATAATCAACGAATTCTGGGTGCCGAAATCGTCGCCGCACCAGAGAATATCCACACCCATCCCTATCAGCTTTTTCCCGCAGAAGATGAGATACTCCATTATCCTGTCCATGAGTGAGAATACGTAATCGGACTCCGACATGAGATCGGTCAGGAATTTTTCCATTCCGGTAAGATACCATGACATTTCGAAGAACATTGTTTCAATATCCCCTATCACACCATTTCTGTTGCGGTAAAAGGACATCATGTGTTCTGCATTATCAAACCGTCCGGGAAGACCGGGATCGGGAAATGGATAATTCAGGATATCCTGCCTGGTTGCAGCACCGGCGAGCGGATATCCTGCAAATTCATCATAAATGCCGGCATTGCGGAATACCATCCCCCACTCATTTCTTGTCATTCCTCCCGGAAGCTTTACGGCAGAGGCTTCCGGGGGTACTGCAGGTGCGATTGCAATGATATCGGCCCCCATGTGAGTGAGAAGATTCATATGGGAGATCCTGGCCGACTCCATGGCTTCAACCGGTTCCTCATAGGGGACTCCCAGGTAATCGCTGAGAGCCCGGGCTACCTGTGGTGTAACTGAAACATATATGGGAGGCCTGTCAGGTTCCGAGTGATTTATTGCGGCCAATGTGCGTTCACGCTGATTCATTTGAACGGTGTTGTAAGGTATCCTTCAATATCTGTCCAGTGTGCAAGCATTACGTTCCTTTTACTTTTAAGCTGACCGGCAAGATCCGGTCCGAGCACAAATGTGTCTTCTGGAAATGGGGGACTTGCGGTGCAGACAAGATCCATACCTCCAGATTCGAGAAGAGTGATCATTTCCTGTGTATTATCCAGTTCGTCACGCATAATCGCATTAAACGCCAGGAGGTCGGCACTGCCGGTCCATGTAGGTGTTTTGTCGGGAAGGTGAACAGGCCCGGCGATGACATTGCTGTTCCTGTTCCTGATTATCTGGGCATCATTGAAGTTGCCACAGGTCCGTAAAACACAGGCATACAATCTCAAAGCCCTCGTCATATCGTTCAGGAAGGTCTGTTCGGGTGCATTTTTTATCATGTCGAGGGAACTGCAGAGCTGATGGATCTTTCCAACCAGGGGCAGAACGGCATTAAAGGGGATTTCCCTGTCTCCTCCATGGATATCCATATAGTCATTTCTCGCTTCTTCGGGGGATATATTGAAAACATAGGGAAGAAAATATTTCTCTTCGGCAGGTTTCAGAAGCCTGGGTGCAAAAACAAGTGGCCTGGTTATCTGACGTTCCGATACTCCACAGTAGAGGGTGCTCAATCCCTTTAGGTCCGGTCTGCTCTCGCTTACCGCGCTGTCGAGTGCAAGAAAGATGCCGCACAGCTGGTCAGCATTGGCAGGGCCGGCCCATTTCAGGCATAGCGTTCTGAGGGCCCTGAGCAAACCGGCTTCACCCTGCTCAGGGGGGGTGACCAGATTTTCTTCAACAATATCAACAAGCCGGGTTATTGTTTGAATCCTTTCATGAGCCCTGCTGTAAGAAGCCCATAGATTGATAATATACCGCTCCGTCCCGGTTCCCTTCCGGCTCATTGTCCTTATTACCTGGACCGGATTTATAATGCCTCTCACCGGATAGACTTCATTGAGCATGGTCGAGATGTTTTTCACCTCCGGGTAGTTTCTCCCCTCGAGGAAGCAGTTTCAGGAAGCTTCCTGGCAAGATCGTCCTTCTCCTCATCAGTGAACATCCCTTTGAAATATATGTCTGCATCATGGCCGGAGTTTCGCCTGGCTTCATCCCTGTAGACATTCAGCATTGAAACTATCCCTTCGCTCTTGTCAATATTCCTGCAGAACGACGGACCGTTGGGCCCGGTGTAAAGCCAGTCCATCCAGCATGAGCCAGATCCTGCATCATTCATGCTGAAATAAAACGTTCTTATTCCGGGGACATTCTTACACAGCTGCCCGACCATATTGTGATACATTTCCACCGTCTCAGGCTGGTGAAAGCAAGGGGCAAATTCCTTTTGCACGCTTCTGCGCGGGTGATCCACCCGTGGTCCGCGAAGCTCAGGATATTTTTTAAAGAAAGCTTCGGGCAGAAAACGGGGCTCATTGCTCCTGAAGGCGGCATTCAGCCCAAGTTCCTTCAGAACGCCTGCCCTGTACAGCAACATCTGTCTGTTTGCATTGATAAACTCTTCGGGCACAAAGGGTTTAAGCCTTGCGTCCGGAAAGAAGGCTGCCACGCTCCTGTTGTAGGAGGCATATTCATGCCAGTCACAACTGCCTGCAGGAATTTCGAACACAGATTTAAGGGCAGGACTGTTTATACAGACATCAACCCTGCCGAAGGCTTTCAGTCTGGCCATCTGCCTTGCATATTCCCTGAATTCCTCCTTCCCCTCTGCTGAACTGTATGCTACAAAAATACGCTCTGCACCGGAGGGGGCTTGTCCGTTAACCCTCATGAGGGAACCGGCACAAGCCAGAAATGAAACAGCGACGGCAAATACAAGCGATCTCATTTTCATAATTCGGTATCTGTTCATAAAATAAACATTTATAGGTCTTAATCTGTTTTCCTGGTGTATCTTAGGTTTATAAGCCCATTTTAATAAATGATAAATGCGGCTGTTGAATATGCCGGTTTGCAAGAACAGTTTCAGGAATTGATGACAAAATAAACAACAAGCTATTGAAATAGATTTTCAAATATATTATAATTTAATGAAAGTATTTCAATCATACAAATGCAAACAATCCTTATGATTCCTTTTTTTTTGTAATTTTAAGCCATCGGACTGGAATTGAAGCTGAGGTCTCTATAAATTGCTTAACCTTCACATAATGAAAATCAGGATCTTTATTGTGATTCTGCTGGCAGGCATTCTGATTGACATGCGACCGGCGTATGGTGCTGCATTGTAGCGGGGCAGGATAGGCAGCACCGGGACAGGATCCAAATGGTGCAGGTCGTTTATGACGAGCGGCGGGACAATTTATTTCAGGGACAGTCTGATGAGCACCGACGGGGGAAGAACTGTAATTCCCCAGACAAAACTGGATATGTCGCGGATAAACGGTGCACCGGAGAGAGCTGTTTTATCGGCAGGGAATTTGTTTTACGCCCTGGACGGTCCGGTTCATTATATACGACCCGGAGTCTTCAGGGGTAAAGCCTGGAGGTCAGGTGACGATCTCAGATCCCTGCAGGAGGAAGAGCCATTATTTTATTTGCCTGACGGGGCTCCCCCCATTGAAAATATCGGGGGATGGTACGGTTTATTCGTATACCGCACTATTATCCGGATGCCTGACAGTACCTGGCTCATGACAATGTATGGAAATTTCAGGGCAGACACCCTTGTTCCATGGGATTCGGATGCCAGGCAGGAGACTGTTTTCATGCAGCGGACGATTATAGTAACATCAGCAGATAAAGGGAGGAGCTGGCATTATCTTTCAACCGTAGCTGTTCCGGCAAAGGGTGACCCGGTTGGCGAGGGGCTGGTTGAGCCTGCCTTGACAAGGTTGCACGACGGGCGTCTTTTATGCATAATGAGGTCGGGGCATCATTTCCCGCTTTATGCATCATGGAGCAGTGATAATGGCAATAGCTGGACTGCCCCTGTTTACACCGGGCTGGACAGGGGTTGCGACCCATGCCTGATTACCCTTCACGACGGAAGGGTGGCTCTCAGCTGGGGACGAAGGTTTCCCGAAGGATGGTCGGAACTGAGCCAGGGAGGTGATAAAGGGCGTTTCGAATATCCGGGCGAGGGCTATACAAGTCTGTCGATAAGCAGCGATGGCGGGCTCACCTGGGAAAGCAGCAGGATAATAAAGCGGGCAGGCAGCTGTTATTCAACAATATTTGAGACAGCACCGGGTACAGTATTCATGCAGGCGGATCAGTGGTTTTGCAGGATAAAACTCTGACATGAAGCCTGAAGAAGGTCTATAATCTAATTCTATCGAAATGAATAACAGGGCATTTACAATTTTGCTGGTTCTCCTCTTCACGGCTTGCACGCCGAAAGGGAAATTTGATGTTATAATCAGGAATGGCACTATCTGCGATGGTACAGGGACAAAATCCTACAAAGCCGACCTTGCTGTACGCGGCGATACGATAGCCGCGATCGGGGATCTGACAAAATACAGTGCCTTGCAGGAAATTGATGCGACAGGAATGATTGTATCCCCCGGATTTATAAATATGCTCAGCTGGGCGGGCAAATCGCTTATTGAAGATGGCCGTTCGGAGAGTGACCTGAGGCAGGGGGTTACCCTGGAAGTTATGGGAGAAGGCTGGTCTGATGGACCTGTAAATGCAAAGATGAGGAAAGAAGCAATTGCAAACCAGGGAGATATCAAATATGGCATACCATGGAATACACTGGGTGAATACCTCGACTACATGCAGAAAAAGGGGGTATCGGCCAATATTGCCTCATTCGTCGGAGCTACAACCGTAAGGATATATGTTATAGGTTATGAAGACAGGGCTCCCTCGGCAGCTGAGCTCGATTCGATGAAACTGCTTGTGAGGCAGGCTATGGAGGAGGGGGCAATAGGTCTCAGCTCCGCCCTGATATATGCACCGGCTTCTTTCTCAAAGACCCATGAGCTGATCGAGCTTGCAAGAGAGGCCGCAAAATTTCATGGCATGTACATTTCACATATGAGAAGTGAGGGAGACCAGTTGATGCAGGCTCTGAATGAGCTGATTACAATCTCCGACAGCGCTCACATCAAATCGGAGATCTACCATCTGAAAGCCGCAGGAAAGGATAACTGGAACAAAATGGATAAAGTGATAGCCAGAATAGATTCAGCCCGTTCTGCCGGTCTGGATATTACTGCAGACATGTATACTTATACGGCGGGTGGAACGGGTCTCTATGCAACTATGCCACAATGGGTACAGGAGGGAGGCCAGGATGCCTGGATTAACCGTTTGAAAGATCCTTCCATCAGAGCACGGGTGAAAAAGGAAATGGATGTTCCGGGTAAGGACTGGGAGAATTTCTTTTATATGGTAGGTTCTCCCGACAACATCATACTCGGTGTCTTTAAAAATGATTCATTGAAAAAATTTACAGGCATGACAGTGGCACAGGTTGCCGCATCCAGGGGAATGTCACCTGAGGAGACCATAATGGATCTTGTCATACATGACAATAGTCCGGTCGAATCAATATTCTTCCTGATGACTGAAGATAATATCAGAAAACAAATAGTGCTGCCATGGGTAAGTTTTGGATCCGATGAGCAGTCTCTTGCTCCTGAAGGGGTATTTCTGAAGTCTTTCCCCCACCCCCGTGCTTATGGCAATTTCAGCCGGGTACTGGGGAAATATACAAGGGATGAACACTTAATGACTCTGGAAGCAGCTGTCAGGAAACTCACCTCACTCCCTGCAACCAACATGAAGATCAGCAGGAGAGGCACTTTAAGGACAGGTTATTATGCAGATATAGTGGTATTTGATCCAAAAAAGATCGCTGATCATGCCAAATACGACAACCCCCATCAATATTCTACAGGGGTATCAGATGTTTTTGTTAACGGGAAACAAGTTATCAGGAATGGTGAGCATACCGGAATTTACCCTGGTCGCGTTGTAAGGGGACCAGGGTATAATAAAAATTTAAACTGAAAACACCAGGCATAATTTCAATAAATTACTCAATGATATCCTTCACCAGAAATCGGGCTTTTTATCCGAGCCCCTTTCTCTGCAATCGCCACAATATTTATTTGCACTCCAGACATCATTTCCGACATACATTTCACCAACAGTAATTTTTCCATATTTAATATATGGGAGAACGCATAAGGGAGGCATCATGTATCCACAACCTGAATATGCTTTGTGACCTGTTTTAATATTAACCTGCGAAGGATCAATGAAGATCCTTTTTGTTTTTACACCGGAGGCAAAAAAATAGCCAAGAGCTTTTTTATCTTTTGTATCGGTCACAATATTACCATAAACAGGTGCAGGCAATTTATCGTATATTCCCCCGTTTGTTTCATTTAAATTCTTTAAGTTTTTAAAATAAATATATAAGTCTTTATTTAATGCATATTGTCTGACCAGGATACTGTACCTGATGCTAAACCGGTCATCGTCAGGACCAATTGAAGTCAATGGGAACCTCGTAATTTTACCAGGCAGGTTATCTGCTGTTGATTTAACAAGTATTGATCTGGAAGTTTCTGAAGCCCAGCAATGAAACTGTTCCGGAGGAATAGTCACCGATGCCTTCATCATAACAAACCCACCACTGATAACAATGCATTCCGTTCCGGGGCCTCTGACGGCTACGTCGATGTTTTCAGGCATCTCAAATTCCCAGGTCTCTGTAAAGTCCCATTTGAAATAATCAGGCATACCTGGAGAAGAGTGAGAATTGAGAAGAATGTTAACCCAGTTTTCCTTGTAAACTGTTCCCTCCACTTCTGAGGTTCGTTCTTCTCCTTCATAGAACACACTGTCGATAGCCGGTACTTCAGGCATCAGTTCAGAGGTTGATTCATATACAGTTCCGTCGTAATCGGTTATCTGAAGCGTATAAGAATATCCCGGAACGCCTTTCAGCTCCTTATCATCAGTTTCATACCAGCCACTTGCAACCGCATTGAGGTGATAGGCATTTCCTTTATCATCGAAAATCCTGACATCAGCATCCGTTACCGGCTCCACGATATTTGTTTTTTCAAAGGTATATACGGAAACTGATCTTGTAAGTCTTACTTTAAAAGGTCCGGTCTCATCAGTCAGTTGTCCCTCAACAACAAGCTGAGGCACCAGGTCATTTTTATTAATATCTGGCATATAAGGTTCAACGCAGCCTTGATTAATAAGGCCGAGCCATAAGAACATGCAAAAAATCAGTTTGAAACGATAACGTGTCATATTGATTAATCGCCTATATAAATTAGTTTCTCTGATTGCAGGATATTTCCTTTATCAGTCATTCCGATTACTTTAATTATGAATTCGCCTTTGACATCTCCGGCATAAAACTGAAATGTTGCCACTCCTGTACTGTCTGTTATTAATTTTGGTTCCCACGCCAGAAGATACCTGAGATCAGGAGTCCTGTCAGCAGCATGGGTCCCTGAATAATCCGGCGACCTGAAAGTGTACGTGCATGATGATGCCTTCGGATAGATGAACCTGGTCATATTATCCGGAAGCTTTACTCCGTTGAAGTCCGATTTTCCGGTATGTATGTCGATTATCCCTCCGAATGCCATATTGTGGTAATAATAGGCTTCTGGAAGTATCGAGATCCTGTCGATTGCACCGGGGGAATAACCAGCGATGGAGGCATAATCACTGAACAGAACACCATCCAGAAATACTGCCGGTTTCTCGTTAAGGACTGTCATGTTTGCAGGGTCAGTTATCATGATATCATATTCTCCCCTCCTGCTTGAAAATTTTACAGACGGAACAAGTTCATGAAAGTACTCGACCAGGGAATCAAGAAGGATATAGCTGCCCATTTTTATAGTCTTGTAAGGCTGCTGGTAAAATACGCTGCTGTCAGGGATGTTCGCTTCCTGATCCCTCTTTTCGACGTACGTCATTTTGAACCTTTTCTGTAACTGGAGGCAAACGAACCGTTCCCTGAAGTATGCAAGCGATGACGAATCAGGATGAATTGCGGCGACTTCCGGGGGATTCCTGAATCCATTCCAGAATGATTCAGAAAGGCTGATCTTGTAATCCGGTCCCGGCAAAGTTATGATTATATCCTCATCTCCCTCACCTTGTCTGAGGAGAAAGTTAAATTTCCCATCCTGCCCGCTGACCTGGCTGTCGAGGTCAGTCCCAGGTCCCGGCAGCGACATTTTTAAAAGTTCATCCCCCGCTGCGTTACCCGATTGGTCGGAGAGAATACCTGACAATACAATTCCGTTATGATCGGGCATGAAGAGTGTGCCTCCCTTATCCTGAGGTGCAGCCTCAATGGTTTTATTTCCCGGACCATAGTTTAAAGCGGGTTCTCTCCTGCAAACAGATACTGAAAAACTGGCTGGTATCACTTTGTCTGGTGAGGTTTTACTGCCGATAATGACCGTAACTTTCCCGCGAGTTGAATATTCAGGCCTGTCGGTATTTACAATTAGCCCCGGGCTGCCAGCCGGAAGAATTCCCGCCACTTGTGAAGGCTTCCGGTTAGTCAGGCTGTCATTTGCATTTTTAAAAGGCTGGGATGGATTGAGAATAAGGATCTTTTTTCTGAAAAAAGATTTTTCTCCGAAATTCTTAAGCCAGCTTGTATAAGCCATTATATAGTAAATACCTGTAGAAAGGTTGGAGGGGATCCTGAAGGCGCCCTCTCCCCTGCCATGCTTCAGTCCGGTTTTTTCCCTGATAACCGCAGTATTTTCGCTGCTGACAAGTTCAATATACGCAATGCAACTGATCTCAGTCCCGGGGAAGACGGGTGATATGCAATATATTTCGTACCATAACACTTCACCTGTGAAGCAGCTCTCCTGTGAAAGGTGAACCATTATCTCCTCCTCCGGACATTTGGCAGGATCAAATCCGGCAACGGACTGGCCGCATATTTTGCTACTGAAAAAGGAGATAAGGCAGCATATTGTCAATATTTTTAAGCACATTTTCATATCTTTTTTCCGATGACCGGAAATCGGGTCTGACATTAGTTCCGTATGTCCGTCAATCGATGCAATAACTGCCCGAACAATATACTTCAGAGCCGGTACGATGGGCTCTATGCAGGATCCCATGGGAATCAGCAGGCTGATAAGGAAGAGGAGACCAGATATTTCGGCTTTGAGGAGCATTAAAAGCTAATATTATAAGTAATTGTTGGTATGATTGTACCAAAAACAGAAAGCTTGTAGGCCCGGTACTGACCCCCTTCGCTCTTAAAGTATACAGAGTAGGCATTTTTACGTGAGGTAATATTATACAGAGAAAAGGTGATTGAGCTGTGCACAGCCTTAGCTTTTTTAAGATTCCCTGAATAGGTAGCTGAAAGGTCGGCACGAAAATAGTCTGACAACCGGTACTGGTTATAGTTTGAATACTGGAGGAAAACCTGATCGCCAAGCATGTATTTTGAGACCGGATAAGTTATCGGGCGGCCCGTCGAATAATAGATGCCTGTTGAAAAAACAAGCCTTCGCGATAATTTGACGCTGGCCAGCATATTCAGGTTGTGGGGCTTATCCCAATTAGCCGGAAAATATGCCCCGCCGTTAATGAGTTCCTCACTGAATTTCGATACCGACATGATCAATGTTCTGGAATATGTATAATCCATCCTTCCATAGACCCGTCCTCCTGATTTTTCAAGGGAAAGCTCAATCCCATACGATTTGCCATTTGCATTTATGATCTCCGTCTCGATATGATCGTTGAGAAGGAGATCGGCTCCGGGCTTGTATTGCTTTATATTATTTACCCATTTATAGAAAACCTCTGCAGAAGCCTCTATACTTTTGTTACCGAAATTCCTGAAATAGCCTGCAGAAATCTGGTCACCTGTTTCCGGGAGTACGTAAATGTCGCTCAGCTTCCAGGTATCTGTCGGTGAAATGGCCGTTGTATTGGAAATCATATGAATATACTGGGCGGTCTTATTATAGCTGAATTTAATTGAACTGTAAATGCCGGATGAATAGCTGAGAGAAAGCCGCCACTCAGGATGAATGTAGCTCTTCCTGATTGCTGTTTTGCTGAAAAGAAGCGTGTCGGTAATATTTTCCGCTTCATACGGGCCACCGGAGCCATAGATATATTGTTTACCATCGTCGAGGGAGAGCAATCCCGAAAGGCGTATCCCGGCCTCCATCTTCAGGTTTCCCGAAATGTTGTAGTCTGCTCCCCCATAGATACCATATTCGAGGGCGTGTTCGTACGCAGAAGATACAGGACTTATATTTGATCCCACGGGCACTACCCTTTGCCCTGGATTTACCGAGTAGTAATTCAGTTCAGCTCCGAAATTATAGCGGAACCCTTTCACTGCCGAATGTTCAAAATCATTTATAAACGACAGGTTTGTCAGCTTATGGGTAAGTGTGAAAGTTTGATCAAGGGTGTTTCCGTTTGAGATTTTATAATCGAACATGCTGCAGATCAAGGAGGTTGAAGAAGTAAGGGCAGCGCTGTACCTGTGTTTCAGAATGAGGGAGCCTATTGTATTGCTGTATTTGAAGGTTGTATCGCTATGCAGCCTGAAACGGTCGGAGCTATGATAAAAATTTATTAGCAGGTTGTTCTTTTCATTCAGGTACAGGTTGAGCTTTGCCTGGATATCATAAAACCCGGCACTGCTGTTATTCAGATCGGGCACATTTATTCTGTTCAGCAGCCAGTCGGAATAAGTGCTTCTGATACTCGTAATGAAGGTTGACTTCTTTGAGAGGAATGGACCTCCCAGATTAAATCTTGCATAGATAGGGCTTATACCTGCCGAGCCTGACAGTCGTTCCTGATTTCCATCGATTGAATTTATTTCAAATACAGAAGATATACGACCGCCATACCTGGCCGGTATACTTCCCTTATACAAGGTAGCGTTTTCGATTATTTCGGAATTGATCGCTGAAAAAATTCCAAACAAATGTGACGGATAATACAGTGTTGCCCTGTCTATCAGGATCAGATTCTGATCGGTATTTCCCCCCCTGACATTGAATCCGGCGCTTCCCTCACCAACAGATGCAACACCGGGAAGTATCAGAACACTTTTTACTACATCCGATTCCCCAAGCAGCGTGGGAATGGATTTAATTGTGATCACTTCGATCTTTTCCATTCCGATATGCATCTTTCCGGTTTTGCCTTCACCCTGACCAACAATTACAGCTCCTTCCAGCAGGTTAAGCTTAAGTTCCATTTCGACATCCAGCGCTCCGTCCGAGTAGAGGTTTATGTTCCTTGTAACAGGCTCCATTCCGATACAGGTGAAATTAACAACCTGATTCCCTGTTGGAAGGGTGATCTTATAAAATCCTCTGGAATCAGTCGCAGATCCTTTCTGGATATTTGAGACATAGACGTTGCCTCCTGCAACAGGCTCACCTGTATCATAATTTCTCAGGTATCCGGTAAGTATAGCCGTTCCAGAACTTTTCCTTCCGGGAGTTCCTATGTTGATCATCTGGTAACTCAGCTGCTGAAGCTTCTCACGGGTCATCTTTCCGGCTACTGCCTCGGCAGGAGTGACATCCGGCGGCCTGTATCTTTCTCCGAATAATTCGGAAGGGGGAGCGCCCGGAAAGATCACCACCTGCCTGCTCCCGATCAGATGGAAATTGAGACCCTGTTTCAGCAGTACCTGCGACAGGCAGTTTTCAAGTGGTTCATCCGAAAAATCAGCTGTAACAATAATGTCTGTAAGGGTAGTGTCCTCAAAGTAAAAATCAACTTTGTATCTCTGGCCTATGTCATCGAGCATGATTTTAATCGGCGCTTTGTCATAACTGCCGGTGACAAGCACCTGCTGAGTCTGGGCACCTGTCTCAGGAATGAGAAGCAGTATGAACAATATTGCGGATACTGTTCTTTTCATAGGGTTATTTCAGCAGATGTTCAACCATAAATCCGATCAGTTTAATGATTCACAGTATTGTATAAACCGTACCATGCTTTCCGGGTCTTTCACCGATACCTTAAAGCTGTTGTTGCGTAAGTATCTTTTTAGTTCTGCCTCATGGTCAGGGAAGAGTCTTACCAGCTGACTTTTTGAAATTATCCTGTAAAATTTTCCATCCCCCCGGAGAAAGTATTCATATTGATGGGCATAATCTCCTGAACCGTCACCCATGGTTCTAAGTTCTACTTTTATTTCAGGCCTGAGATAAAACAGGATCTCTCCTGCAGAAGCATTCTCATATAGCGCCTTGCCACCGGTACCAGGCAATTCCATATATTCAAAGCTATGTTTCCTGTTCGTGACGGTATCAGTAAAGGTAAATCCGGCGAGTTTGTCCTTGTTCAGAACTACAAATTTTACAGAATTGCCTTCACGGTGATATATTATCAGCTCATCCCTGTAAAGATCATAGTTAAATACCTGGCCCGGATAATTCATCCCATTATAGCTTATATTGCCTTTCGGCCAGTAATCTGGCACCAGAAGGGGACTGCCGGAGTACCTTTTCTCATTCACCCACTGCCGGCCATTTATTATATCGCCTGATTTTGTATACAGGCTGTTCTGAAGGATATTGTCAAGACAATCCTGTGCCAGGCATAGATCAGCATTGAGAAACATAAGGAAGATAATGATTCTTATCAGCATAAGTCAAGGGGCGGTTTTTCGGTTTGCAGTTTATTCATTGGATTTAACTCCCGTTGTAATTGTGAAAGTGCCCCATGTAACGTCTCTCCTGATTGTCTGCCAGTCTTTTATTTCATAGCATGCCAGGAATTTTATCTTATGGCCTGCAGGACAATCCTTTGATATATGTACCAGCGATGACAGAGAGTAGCCATCTCCCCATTTATCGGGCTGAATTTCGTCGTACAGCCGTTCGCCGTCGATATAGGGATCGTCGTAATACAGCCTTAAGCGATGGCTTCCTTTCGATATCTCATATATCATTATCGTTTCCCCCGGTTCGGCAATATTGTTGCCGTTACCGCTTCCAAAGATCCCGCTGTCGCCGTCATCTATACCAATCTGTGTAAACTCCGGGACATCATAATACACAGGGGCGTCAAACTCATCTTTCCAGGTATGGCTTTTATCATCCGTTATTGCAATGTCGAATCTGATCCTGAAGGGAGAGCCATCCCTTGTCGGTGGGTTGGCAGCATTGACCTTAAAATCGGCAGGCAGCCAGTCAGGCTCACCTGATCCAAGCTTCATCAGCCTGATAACCGGGTTGATTATTGTAACACCGGCGGTGGGGGTGCTGAGGGCAACAGACATGGCTCCGGCATTGCTCCCTCCGCGGTTAAGAAGCCTCAGCGAAAGGCTGTTAATTCCCTTTTGCTCCAGGAAATGACCCGATCCATTGACCCTGTAGGAAGCCAGTGTGATTTCCGGAGGATCACCGCGCTGCCAGATGCCGAACTGGTGATATTCATGGTTGACAGGAAAAGTTATCCTCCCGCCCCTATCGCTTGTCACTATTGAGACCCTCTTTTTATCAGTTGTTTCATTGTAGTCGAAAAGGTTATACTCCGTATCGGGCCGATACCTTGCAGGTGTCCTGACAGTCATTTGTACGCCGGGTATACTTATGCCGTCAGGTTCCCATCTCTTTGTGCATATTCCCAGGCCCGTGGCTGTAACACCTTTCATTTCAATGAATCCCCGCTTGTCGAGGTTGCTCCTGATCTCATAGCCCCAGACATCAAAATCAGGATAAAGATCTGCATGGTTCCAGCGTTCGGGATCCCTCACAGGATTATTAAAGGAGTTGATTACAAAATTGAAGGCATCCCTGAACTGGTCTGCAGTTATGGCGTGCCCCCCCTCGTAGGTAAAATCCCTGAAATCAAGATCACGTTCCCTCAGGGCCCCTGCCACAACCTCCCTGTTCAGGTTATGCAGCTCCCCCTCAGTGCTGTTGGCAAAGCCAAGCCTTACACCAAGCAGGTTCATGAACATATACCTGACGTGGTAAAGGGTATGCTGCGAAGGGTAACCAATGAAAAACTCTGGCGAACCCTTTGAATTATAGGCGGTACCAACCATGTCAGGGTATTTGCCCGCCAGGAAGAATGACATGATGCCTCCCATGCTGTGACCGATGAGAGCCCTGTGGGCCCTGTCCGGCAGGGTCCTGTAAGTACTGTCAATATAATTCACGAATTCAAGGAAATAATCCTTGAACTGCACATTGTAGTTTATGTTGGAATGGTTGCCTATGTTATACGGCCTGAGGTCATTATCTGCCGACCTCCCGTTCCAGGCAACCAGAATCACGCCATTGTGCCGTACCAGGCTGTCGACTCCCGCTATATCCAGTTCGTGACTTCCGGTATTGCCATGAAAATAATAGATGACCGGATATCGTTTCCCGGAAGCAGAGTAATCGTCCGGCAGAAAAATCCTGTAAGGCTTCTCCCGCCCGAAAACCCTGCTGAAATGGGTCTTGTCCTCCTGCGCAGCAAGCCTGAATGAAATCATCAGCAGCAATGACAATCCGCCTAAAGCCAGAATTTTGTTTTTTCCGCTGCATCCTACCATATATCCTGAATTAATCGTTCCCTGCGGGGTAAATTATTATTTTCAAAACCTTTTTATAATGGCAAATATTACAAATTAAAATAAGAATATGAAAGAAATAGTTCATTTAAAATTAATTTTATTGTATTTTGCAGGATATTTAAGCCCCGGTTAAAGTTTCATTGACCGGGGTTTACAAAAATAATTCAGTGATCATGCAAAGAATCTTTTCAGCCCTGATCTTTCTGTCACTGGCAGCATCGGGTTTCTGCCAGTACAAGCCTGTCGCGCACCGCATTCCGGCAAGTGGCGAGGAACCCTTACAGAAAGCGGGAAGCTATGCAAAGGCAGGCACCGTATATCTCCTTACAGGTGATATTTCAGCTGAAGGAAGCACACTCTTCCTTGGCAAGGATATTGTGCTCGACCTTAACGGTTATACAGTCAGATTTGCCGATGGCAACTATCAGCATATTCCAAACGCCGGGTTCGAGGAAGGGACAAAGGGATGGGATCTGTCGAAGGCACCGGGGGCAAAAGTTGAGACCACTGCCGGTGTTCATGTATTTATTGGCAAGAAGCTCATGAGCCTGAAAGCGGGGGATGAGATCACTTCATCCTACATTACCCTTCCCGTTGCAAATCGCTCATATTTTGCAATGTGCGGTGTTACAGGTCACTACTGGCACGACATGAAAAAGTATCCGGATGATGAGATGCGGGTTAGCGTCTTTGTGGAAGATGAGCAGGGGAATGAAGTCAGGTGCATGACAAGATACGGAGACGGGATAAAGCAGAGCTGTCCTGCAGAAATGAAATCACCACGGCTGGGGGGAGGATTCGTATATGCCCATTTGTGCGGGTTGCCTGCCGGGAAGTACAGGGTCAGGGTCAGGGCGGATAACGATTGCCTGGTAGATGAAATTGATATACGGCCAGCCATGGATGCAGGAATAAGCATTATTGAAAAGACCAATCCGCTGGCTGACTATGATCATGTGATAATGGAGTCTTACCCTCCTACAATACCTGCCTTTTATGATTATACGGAAGATTTTTCGACCGGAAAGCCTGTTGGTTCCGTTGCATCCGTGGCGGGAAGCGGAACCATCACGATAAGGAACGGCACAATCGAAAATATGACGGCAGGTATCCAATCGTGGGGCATCCAGTCCTCTGCACCTGACGTGAGGGTTATCCTTGAAAATGTAAGAATCTCAACAAGCGGCATAAGTACCGGGGCAGCTGACATTCTTTGCACTACGATCCGCAATTGCACATTCGAGGCCGACATGCCCTTTCTAATCCAGAGGCATGTAAACCTTTGTTCAGTGCTTATAAGAGGCGACCGTCCCTCTGAAGTTTCCGGCTCGGAATTCTTCGGCGGACAGGGTTGCCTGTCAATCAAGGGGAAGTATTCCCTTGTTCATGACAACCTGTTTGTGAACGATCAGTGGGTCACCAACCATTACAGCATAATGGGAACGGGTGACAGCTCCAAAATCTACAACAACAGGTTCGAGCCAGGGCAGGGATCCGGGATTTACGTTACAAGGTATACTGAGGTATATAACAACATATTCAGGATAGAAACCTCCGCTCCCACATGTGAGTATGGCCGCGAGGAGTACAGCACTGCAGCGGTCAGACTGGGAGACTATAATGCGAGGCCTGGCTCCGACAAGGCTTCTGTGGGCAACCGTATTCATAATAACAGGATATTTATTAAAGCCATGGCCCGGCCCGCGCCTGAGGGATACATTCCAATGTCATGGGGAATTTATTACAGCGCCAGCGGAGGCGAAAATTATGTCTACGACAACGACATAGAGGTCAATAAGACCGATCCGGCATCCAATGTCCTGACAGCAGCATTTTATATCTGCGGCGGCCCTAAATATTTCGGGGGACAATTTTACGATAACCGGATACTGACAAATGTGCCGGCCGGATGGATCGCATCAATGTATGGAGGAGCCTCAAATTCATACCTCTATAATAATAAGATCACGCCGCTAAACGGTGCTGAATTCAGTACATTCCGTATTGGAACAGAAGGATGCGATGACTGTGTGGCAAAAAACATCAGGTTCAGGTCCAATCATACCGAAGGAGGAAAATTCTCACTGAGTGCTACCAGTCAGGATAATACATGGACAGTCTCATGGAACCTGCTGGTCAGGGTAAGTGACAGCCTGGGGAAGATAGCCGGAAATGAAGCTGTTATCATAATGGATAATTTTGGGAAGATTGCCTATAAAGGTAATACCGGTCCAAACGGGGAAATTTCTGTCGACTTACCTCAATATTCTGCAGAAGGGACTAACAAAAAAATGTATTCACCATATACTGTTATCACGGGCTCTGCCAGTAAGCAGGTAACTCTTGATGACGATAAAATATTGATAATAAAATAATTAAATTTTATATGTATGGATAAAATATTAAGGATGCCGGCTGCAGCTCTCTTAATCTCACTATTGCTCAACTGTAATATTATGGCAGCGAAGGATACCGGCAGTAATGGAGGGGAATTGTCAATGCAGGCTGAGCCATCACCCCTGCCTGCTGAAGCCGCACAGGAAAGGACTTTTGTAATTAATGCCTGTATTACAGATCTTAACGACTTCAGAAACCTAGTTCATTATGCCAGCCGGTTAAAGAAGTACGGCAATGTGCAGGTAGGAGTCAGTACACTCGCCGACAAATCTTTCCACGAGATCCCCCCCGGAGGAAATCCTTGGAATGAATATGCGAGCAATAACCCGGCAATCTATAAATTTTATCCTGATCCGCGTATAGCACAATTTATTCCTGGTGAATTTGTATTGAAAAACAGGAAATTACTTCTTGATAAGGCAAAAATACTTACGGAAAATGGAATGGATGCTGCTTTTTTCGGCAATGAACCGGCCTTTCTTCCTCCGGCATTCTTTGAGGCTTATCCACAGCTCAGGGGCCCCAGGGTCGATCATCCGAGGAGAAGCAGGTCAGCATGCTTTTCCCCGTGCCTGAGTACCAGGGAGATGCAGGAAATGTATACCGGTATGATGAAAGATTTGCTGCGAAACGTTCCTAATTTAAAAACCTTCTTCTTTAAAACCAATGACGCCGGATCTGGTAATTGCTGGTCAGACTGGCTGTACAGCGGTCCAAACGGGCCTGAAGGATGCAGGGGAGAGTCTACCGGGCAAAGGCTGGCTGAACTTATGCAGGCGATGCAAAACGGGGCGGCAGGGAACGGCAACAGCATTGATATTTATCTTTCCCATCCACAGGGTTCCTCAAATTTCACAGATCCGGAACGTGCAGATATCCAGGATCGTCTCCCTGCACATTGCTATTTTAAAAGCACCCCCGGGCATGAAATAATTTCCCTTGGGAGTGAAATGGGATCTCTTTATCCTGTTAAGGGGATCTGTGATATCTGGTCATACCTTGAGGATATCGAAAAAATTGACATCCGGAAACCTCAGACCATTTTCATAAGCTTCTCTTCATATTATGACAGGGGCAATGAAAGTGCAGACATTGAAAACCTGATCCTCTCAATACTGGCAGATCATTTCGGTGACGAACCGGCGGCCGGGGAAACGGTTCAGCAAAAATTACACAGGTATTGTGCCGCCTGGGCAGGGGAAAGGTATGCAGACACTCTATATCATGCGTTCACCGATCTTCATAAGGCATTTGCCCTCAGAAGATCGGATTTCGGAAACCTGGCTGGAATATACTGGGATGTGTCGTCCAGAATGATAAACAGGCCATTGCTTGCAGCTCCTCAGAGACTTACAGAGGCTGAGGAATCTTATTTCCTCCCTTTCATCTTCAATGTTTCGGCCACGGAAGCCAGGATGGATTATCTCGATATTCACGGTGGCCGATGGACTCTGCCCCTGGAATCTGTAAGGAGATACACCGCCATGATTTCCGACATATGCACAAAACTCGAAACAATAATCCCTGAGGCTTCAAACCAGGATTTCATAAAGAAAATGGAGCTGGCTCTGCGGGTACATGCAAGCCTTGTAAGAAGTTGCGGTAATTTTACTGAAGCTCAGCAGATCAGGGATGATAATGCAGATAAGCTAAATGGTCCGGTTCACCGGCCGTCTAAGGAAAGTACCTGGACAGGCGATGCAGATCTTCTGAGATTCAATGAAATAATGAGAAATGAGCTCGACAATACGGCTGAACTGACATCACTACTTCAAAATGGGGGGCTTGAAGTTTTATGCCATGCAAATGACAAAGTGCATGAGGATTGTTTTTTGCTTGGTCCTGACATTATTGCCCAGCTAAAAATGAAATACAGGATAATGATCAGCCACTGGCGCGACATAGAGGATTATATGACAACTCCATTCAAATAAACTACCACGGACATGAAAATAATGACTAAGCTGCTTTTTGCCGCAGGTTTTGTGCTGCTGGCCATAAATATCTCAGGATTGTTCAAAACCATGAGAAATCCTGCTGTATACTCCGAGGAAAAGATAATCAGGAACAGGCTCAATGATATCACCATCAGGTACCCTGAGATCCTTGATATGCTGAAAAGAAAGGACCATGAATCAAATGTTGATTTTGCAGTCAGGATAAACAAGGTCGTCAATGACGGCTTTATACACTACTGGAAAGATCAGGGAATTGAAAAATACCATCTGAGGGTTCCGGTCTGGGAGAACTGGATCCTCTTCGCAGCCTCATATATATCCCCGGCCAAGTACAGAAAATATGAGTTCAGCAACTATAAAAAGAACCTTGAAAGGGGGGCAGGATTATGCTCCACTCATTCGACGGTTGTCAGGGGTGTGTTGCTTGATAACGGAATAAAGGCAGAACTTATGGATGTCGGAGGACATCATGTGGTTGTCAGGGCCGAGCTAGGTCCGGGAGAGGCCTATATCCTTGATCCCGATTTCGGGGTTGTGGTACCCCATGATACAGCAGCTATCTCCGCCAATCCCGAGCTCGTGAGGGAGCCTTACGCCAGGCTGGCCGAATTGTACTATCCCGATGCAAAGGATCCCTACACCACTGATTATCTTGTAAAGATCTTCGGTGACAGGAAGTATATCTACACGCTGAACAGCGGATTCGAGGATTTCTCCTACTGGGCAAAGTGGCTCATTCCCCTCCTGCTGATGATGCCGTTCGGGTATTCATTTCTAAGAAGGAGATATAACCATTAATTCATCAATCTGCATGAAAATATGGGATATTGCTATAGATGCAGCCATCATTGCCTGCATTACGGTGAGCTCGTTCCCCCTGCAGGGAAGTGCTGCGGCTGTTTCTCCTGTGGCAGCCCCTGATACGGCCGGGCTATTTGAGGAGACTGAATTGTTCGTCGGTGGACAGGATGGAATAAATACCTACCGCATACCCTCAATTATCTGTACGGCAAATGGAACGATACTTGCCTTCTGTGAGGGAAGGCGCGACAAATCAGAGGATGGCTCACCGACTCATATCGTTCTGAAGAGGTGCCTGAACGCAGGCTCCATGGTACCTCCAACGCATGCGGTCTCGGAATCCCGCTCGAGGGAACGGAATATGACATGGCAGACAATGCAGATGATACTCGAAAGCAAAAATGACGATGCCTACATGAATCCCGTACCTGTAATAAATTCTCATGACGGATCGGTATTTCTTCTTGTGAACCACTATCTGCACTACGGGGAGGCCGAAAATGAAGGAAAAGGGGCCACGGAGGTACTGGTGCTCAGGAGCACTGATAATGGGGCAACGTGGAGCAAGCCTGAAAAAATTGCAGGGTCGGCAGGGAATACAGCTCTTGGTCCGGGGATCGGCATACAGCTCAGGGATGGCAGGCTTGTTGCTCCGGTTTATGATGGAGTTATTTACAGCGACGACAATGGAAAAACATGGATAGCCGGCAAAAAAACACCTGCTCCCCTGAACGAATGCCAGGTGGCTGAGCTTGCCGATGGATCGCTGATGCTCAACACAAGGGGCTATCCATACAGAACAATAACAATAAGCCACGACAAGGGAAGCAGCTGGGGTGAGAAGCGCACTGATACCACCCTCACAGACCCCAGGTTATGGGGAGGATGCCAGGCCAGCCTTATCAGATATTCAAGGCAGGATAACGGCGGGGACAAAAACAGGCTTCTGTTCTCAGCCCCTTCCGATACAATCCTAAGGCTGGATATGAGGGTGCGCGTAAGTTATGATGAGGGCAGATCCTGGACCGTATCGAGACTTATCCACAGTGGATCGGGAGCTTATTCGTGCCTCACTGTATTACCCGACGGCACCATAGGCATTTTATATGAAACAGGACGATCCGGAAACGGTGTCAGCGAATATTGCGCAAAAATAGATTTCGCCCGCTTTAACCTTGAATGGCTGACAGGGGGAGATGATAAACCCCTTCGCTGATTTACCACCATCCCTCCGGCATGTTTGTTATATCGTCAGCCGCACCCGGCACACCTGCAGCCGGCCCATAAAAGACGCTTCCCCCATAGGTTGAAAGAAAGAGCATTCCCGGGTTATTGATATCAGGAACTGCCCTCTGACCCCACTTGAAGCGGTATCCCTCAATTCTTTTCCATGTCTTGCCGGCATCAGTGCTTCTGTACGCGGCATTCTGAAAAGTGTTGATGTATATCTTTCCAGGATCGGCCGGATCCATGCCTGCCGAATTTACCCTTACCCTGTCGTCAAATACATTCCGCCAGGTCTTGCCACCGTCTTCGGTCTTTATGACACCTCCGTCATGGTCGGTCCCGTCTATTGTACGCGGCCAGCAGCTGACATACATCACATTCTGATCGGATGGATCCAGAAGCAGATCATGGGGGCCGTTAATCCCCCCGGGCAATTCAAGCTTAGCCCATGACCGGGCATTATTGTCGCTGTAATAGATGGCCCCGTCAACTGTCTTCTCACCCTTAAGGCCCCGTGCCAGCAGGACGAAGATCCGTCCCTTTGAATTCCTCCGGAGCTGCCAGGCGAACATTGTCTTATCAAGGCCATTGTTCGTTTCCGTCCATGTTTTTCCTCCATCGGTCGATTTGGATACACCTCTTCCCATCATGCTTGCATACAGCACCCTAGAATCAGCGGGTGACGAAGGATCAAGCAGGATATTTGTGCATACCGAGTTTTCAGCCATACCTGAATTGCTTTTACTCCATGTCCGGCCTGAATCATCCGAGACCGCCACTCCCCCTTCGAAATTGCCAAAGCCGTTACCACCGAACATTTTTGTCCGTGGAAGATCATGGGCATTGGCCCAGACTGACCATACCCTCCCCCTGACATCGGGATCAAAGGCCACCTGGTAACATGTATTCTGCCAGTCCCGCGGAACGCCAGAAATAGCATGAAACCAGCTTTTTCCCCCGTTGAAGGTATGGAAAAGCCCCATATCGGTATAACAGATAAAGAAATGATCCCTGTCAAAAGGATCGAAATGTACGCCATAGCAGGTCGTCACGTCGAGACCGCTGCTTGAATATGAACCATCGGGATTATTATGGCTGTAAACCTCTTCCCATGTCTTTCCTCCGTCAGTAGTCTTATATCCCCTTCCGTTATCTCCCCCGTAGCATACGTCGGGGTTCCCTGGTGCAACTCCCAGATCAATAGGATTTCCTCCCCAGCCGGGATCGAAGCTTTTTTCCATCCATGAGCCACTGAAGTTATTTGTAATATACCCTTCCGGAGTCGACGAAAGGAGAACAGGCTCCCAGCTTGCTCCCGCATCGGAAGTTTTGTACACCGCATATACCGCCACCAGGGCACCCCCCTGACGTGATTCCGGGTTTACCATTGAGATATAGGCTACCTCCGGCACCGATTCACAAACTGCAAAGCCGCTCCTAAGCACCGGCAGCTTACCCTTTGCTGTCGAAGCCGTCAATCCGGTGTTCACCTGGGTCCAGTTCCTCCCCATGTCGCGGCTCAGGTATACCCCGCCCTGAACACCACTGACTGCAGGACGCATGTATGACATTATATATATAAGTTGTCCGTTCTTCCCTCTTCCTCCCTGCGCTGCACTGATTACCTTAACCGGCATGGAAAGGATCTCATGGGTGCCGTTCTCTTCGCTGATCCTTTCACAGCTGCGCTCAGTAAAAACAATCACGTAACCTTTGACCTCATCCGGAAATATATTGAGCACACTTTTACCTGAAAGGTCCGACACTGTCCTCCATGTCCTGCCATGATCTTCCGATAAAACCAGGGATGCCTTCCCCTCCTCCCCAGCACCGTTTCCTCCCCCCATGTAGTCTATCAGGGGGGCAATGCCGAGATAGATCCTTGAATTATCCGAAGGATCGACTTTCACCTTCTGAATTGTACCATCAATGGCCCAGGGGATAAGATCCGAAGGCTTTAGACTCGTGCTTTGCAACCTCTCCACCTTCCTTGATTTTTTTACATCAGGGTATATTATCTCCCATTTCCCTCCATGGTCCTCCGACCGCAGCAGCAAGCTTATTCCCGATCCCCTGTCCTCGCTGTGGAGAAATCCCCTTGTTGCCGTATATACTGTATTTGAATCTGACGGATCAAATTCAAAATCATCAGGCACATTCCACAAATTCTTCATCTTCCAGCTCCAGCCTCCGTCAGTTGTGACATACACGCCTGTCATGTCGCAATGGGCCAGAACAAATTTATCATTGAACGGGCTGATTGTCGGTTTCATGACGCCACCGCCGCCACCCGGACCAATTACTTTCCATCCTGTTTCAGATGCAACTGATTTTGCAATATTCACCGGCTTTGTCTGCCCTGAGCATCGCGGGGCGATCAGCATACACAGGATGAGTGCTGTATTTTTTACATTCATGAACAAGTTCACCATGGAAGTGCTATTTATAGTTGTAAATAATCATCCAATTCAATTCAAGGTTCCGCTGACGGCCTTCTACAGATATTCAACAATCCACCGGTAAGTATGTTGTGCCGCTTCCGGGGTAACATTATGTCCTGATCCGTGGTTGAACAATGCCAGATTCCCAGGTTTCCCATATAAGTCATATACAGGCCGGACTGCCTCCATGTAAGGTATGCTGCGGGTCCCGTCTGCAAAATCGCCTCCAATCAGAAGAAAAGGCTTAGGGGCACATAATGCGAGAATTTCATGCTGTTCATGGCCAAAGCCATGAATCTCCCTTCCAAGGTACCAGGGATCATCCCAGTTTGAAAAATCAATTCCGATGCCACCTTCATTGCTGACGATAACCTTTACCCTGTCGTCAAATGCCCCGAGATACAAAGCTTCCTTCCCTCCAAGTGAGTGACCCACTGTCCCGATCCTGCGGCTATCCACGGTTTTTAATCCCTCAAGGATATCGACGGCACGCATTGCATCGAAGAGCATTTTAGCCATTCCCTTCGATCCGGGATGCCCGGAAATAAACCTCACTGCCTGTTCTTCATAGCTTCTTTCGCCACGGTCGCGCCACAGAAAGCACATCGGACAGATCACAACAAAGCCCTGCAAAGCCAGATCATATCCCAGAGGTGCGATGTCGCCCTTTGCAACGCCGGCTATGTACTCCATCTTATTGTCGCTTGTCGAATGGAGCGCCACAACACCGGGCAGTGGCTGGCTCATCCTGGCCGGCTTCAACAGGTAGGCCTGTGCCTTTTCACCCGCTTCATTCTCATATTCGATAAGCTGTCTGACAATCCTGCCATCATTTTGCTCCTCCACAACACCGATAACAGGCTTATTTGCTGCAGGTTTCAGGATTCCAAGGTAATCAGCCCACACTTTTCTGATCTCCTGTCTCCTCAGCTCCCACTCCCCGATTGTATGAATCGGGTTTCCGGCCTTGTCCAACAGCAGATCGGGAAGTTTTTTGTCCTCGTTTTCCATGGCTCCAGGCAGATATGGCCACATTATCGAGCAGGCAGCCATAGCTCCTGCCATTTTTATGAAAGCACCCCTTTGCATAGTCATATCCTTATATTGAGCTAAAATATAATAACGAAATGTAAGCTAATTACAATAATATGAAATTTTATGAAATTTAAGTTAGGTATTTTTGAATACTTTCATACTTTTGATATATATGTTACTGATTTATCTGCGCCCAGGCAGATGAATGGAAATCCAGTTAGTCACAAAGATCCATAAAGGAATGAAAGAAAGTAATATAGGGTTAAGAGCCGTTATAATTCTGATTATGCTGGCACTTCATCTTAGCTTATCAGCAGGTGAGGGATCACAGATAAGGAAAAGGGCTTTCAGGGTTCTTCTGGTAATTGGTGACCAGTGGGATGATCCGGCCGGTTATGTGGTGGGGCCTCCTGCCCCTACAGGCGAATATTCCGGATACGATGCTGCCCCGGGGGTAGAAGGGGCCTCCGATTTTTATCAGCTGGCCTTACTGCTGAAAGCCTGGGCCATTCCATTCGATATCGTTCGTCTCGACCAGCAGTGGCTCGACAGGTATATGTTTCTTGATATTCATGGTTCCCCAAAGTACGGCACTATTTTATGGGATGTCAATAAGTCTGATAAATTACTGCCGCAGGACTTTTCGATCATTCAGGATATTGTAAGGAATTGGGGTGTAGGACTGATAGCAATTGCCGACAGGATCACCCAGCCTGAAATACAGGATCTGCTGGGACTTAAGTACACCGGAAGCTGGGAAAGCAATTCTCTTCTTAAGACAGTGGGCAGCCATTTTATAACAAGCGGGCTCTCCTCTCCCTTTATAATCGATACAGGGATCGTTGCCCATCTGCAGAGGCAGCAGGCAGAACTGGCTGACGGAACCATAGCCATTGTTGAACAAGGCTCTGTCCCACAGGTCACAGTAAAAACCTACCCATCCGGCAGCCATGCCGTATGGATAGGGAATGATCACAATCACCTGTTCGGCTTCGGGGCTATGCGGACACTTCTGCGCAGGGCTATAACCTGGACAATTGGCTTCAGCCTGTACAAGACATGGGAGGATGAGGTGATAATGATTATGGATGATCCGGGCGGATCGGCAAATAACTGGCTGGAGCACTGGCATTATCCCGAATTATCGGAGGATATAATAGAGAAATACCTCATTGCTCCATGTAAAAAGCATAAGGCGGTACTGAACATTAATTTTGTACCGGCCTTCGTAAACGATCAGAAACGCATGCTCGAGCCTACCTGGACCGCAAGCTTCACGGATGCTTTCGGAACCAGGCAGGATTATATCTCAGCCTGGCGCGGCTATGATAAAGGAGTCAGGGCAGGAGTGTTCGAAGTGTTGTCGCACGGACTCACCCATATGCAGCCTGATCTGGTTTCCGATCCTGGTTGGTATGGCTCGCCTCTCGACAGGGAAAGATCGGAAGTAGGCTGGTACAGGGAATTCGGCGATACAAGGAGGAAAAAGGAGATCCCTCCTGCCGAGCAACTGTGGAGGATGAAAACATCACGTGAGTGGCTGACCGAGCAATTCGGAAAAGCTCCCCTGGCTTTTACCCCCGGCGGCCTTGGAACATCGGTCTCCTATTTCTGCAATACAGCGAGGCTGGCCGGTGAGGCAGGATATGGATGGTATGGCTGGGAATATGGCTATCTTGGAAAGGACATGGCTTTCACAGGATGGAAATTCCCTGGCACACCGGAATCCCCCCTTATAATCGGGGCGCCTCCTGATTATCATGATTTCGGGATCTCCAGGCAGCCTGAGGAGTTTGAATCGGTATTCACAAAATATCCTGGCAAGCGATTTATAAGTATCAACGAGTTCATAGGGTACCTCCACGCTGAAAACACAGGGTTTTTTGATCCCGGTGACAAAACACTTTCAATAGCTGTGAATTATGATCCGATGTATTGCGTCTATTTTCATGATCATGGCTCTGAATGGCGGCTCGAGCTTGCCGACTGGCTGCTGAAAGATGCAGGTAAGATTGCATCAATTACAGCCGATGGGAAAGCCCTGGAAGTAAATTCCACTTCGCTCGAAATTACGGCCGGAACCGGACGGCATGAAGTTAAGGTGGACTTCAGGTAGATAATGGTTCCCGGCAATTATGCAAGCTCACGACGCTATTGACTGTCCTGTTCCCATGGAGGGGAGCTTCAGCGCTACGGGCTCCCCGGTTAACGGATAAACATAAGACAATGAAACGTAGAAAGTTCTTTAAAACAGCATCTTACGGAGCCGCAGGCCTGGCTCTGACAGCCTCATGCAAGCCTTCACAAGGTGGAGGGAACAGTCCCGGTGGAGCGGCGGACAATCTGCCCTCTGACACACATGCACCCCAATACCGGAGTATGTTAAAGCCGGTTTTTGCATCCGGGAAATCGAAGTCGCCCGGCGACAGAATTGTGCTTGCCTTAATCGGAGCCGGTGGCTGGGGTACCCATCTCATAACCGAATTCGCAAGTTTGCATGAGAATCTGAGGATAAAGTACATCTGCGATGTGGATGACACACGTGGCGGCCGGGCTCTTGAGGAAGTTGGGCGGATACAAGGATTCAAACCATTGGCTGTCAGGGATATGAGAAAAATATTCGACGACAGGGAAGTCGATGGTGTGATAATTGCAACACCGGAACACTGGCATGGGCTGGCCACTGTACGGGCATGCCAGGCCGGCAAGGATGTATATGTTGAAAAGTGCATTTCGCATTCGATCACCGAGGGCCAGAAAATGGCAGAGGCTGCTATGAAATACGAGAGGATAGTGCAGTGCGGTACCTTGAACAGAAGCCTGGAGTGCGGTTACACTGCAAGGGATTATATCAAAAGCGGTGAACTTGGCGATATAGTAACCGTTTCTGCTATGGAGCTCACAAACGGGCCTGTGCCATTCAATGAGAAGGAAAACAGTGAAGCACCACCGACAATCGACTGGGATATGTGGCTGGGGCCAGCCCCGAAGGTGCCATATAATGTGTCAAGAAATAAATCATGGCAATATTACTGGGATTATGCGGGTGGCTATGCCTTCGGACAGGGGGTGATCCATCAGGTTGACCTCTTGCGGCTCGCACTTGGCGATCCGGGCTTCCCAAAATCGGTCTACTGCACCGGAGGCAGGTATCTTTTCAATGATAAGCGCGACATCCCCGATTACCAGATAGCAGTATATGATTACGGTAATTTTGTTATGACACTGCAGGGAGGGGAATTTACAAGGTATCTTGACAAAACGAGTGAGGAGATCCGCATGGGAAAGGGATTTCCCGACTGGCAACAGAATGCGACAAAGATAGAGATATTCGGTACGAAGCGAATGATGTACCTTGGTGTTATGGGGGGAGGCTGGCAGGTTTTCGACAGGGACAAACAGATAGTAGCCAGCGATAAAAGCATCTTTCCACTGAAGGATCACATCCGGGATTTTCTTGATTGCATGCGCAGCCGCAGGCAGCCAAAGGGCAATATTCTGCAGGGTCACATGAGCGCATCTCTCATTCATATGGCAAATCTCTCCTACAGAACTGGTTGCAAACAGCTTCTTCTCTCGCCGGAAGGGGAAACGATCCTGAATGATCAGGCCGCTGCTGAACTGGGCAAACCACACTACAGAAAGGGATTTGAACTGCCGGCAACAATCTGACAGAAGGTGACCGGCAAGAAAAAAAATTGAATTACAACAAATTTCAGGATATGAAACGAAGAAAATTTCTAGGCATATCATCGGCAGGGGCCCTGGGGATGGCCATTGCAGCTTCATGCAAATCACCCGCGGGCAGGGAAAATTCAGGGAACAACGTGACCCCTGACCCGGCGGAGATTCCCGTCTACAGGAAAACAATAAGGAGCTCCTTTGCCACAGGCAGTCATAAAGCTCCATCAGATATGGTAATTATGGCACTGATAGGTGCCGGTTCATGGGGCACCTACCTAATCCTGGAGGCAGCCAGATCCGGAGCCAATATCAGGATCAAATACGTCTGCGATGTAGATGACACGCGTGGTGGCCATGCAGTTTCGGAGCTCGAGAAAATACAGGGATTCAGGCCTGTAGCAGTCAGGGATATGCGCACTGTATTCGATGACAGGGAGGTCGATGGGGTATTTATAGAGACACCCGAGCACTGGCACGCCCTGGCAACAATCCGGGCCTGCCAGGCAGGCAAGGATGTCTATGTGGAGAAAACAGTATCACACTCTATATCCGAAGGGCAGCAGATGATCAGGGCAGCAATGAAATATGAGCGTATCGTTCAGTGCGGCATGCAAAACAGGAGTGCCGATTATGTTCTTACAGCAAGGGACTATATTAAGAGCGGTGAGCTCGGGGATATTGTGTCGGTTCATGTGAGAGAGCTCCTCGACGGTCCGGTTCCCCTCAACGAAAAGGAAAATACAGATGCTCCGGATACAATTGACTGGGATATGTGGCTGGGGCCTGCTCCAAAGGTCCCTTACAACGTGTCGCGCAATAAATCGTGGATTTATTACTGGGATTATTCGGGAGGGGGAGTCACATCAGGGGGCTCGATCCACCAGCTTGACATGGCACGAATAATCCTTGGAAACCCGGGATTCCCGAAATCAGCCTATTGCAGCGGCGGCCGCTATTTTTTCAAGGACAACAGGGAGGTGCCTGATTACCAGATGACAACCTTCGATTATGGAAATTTTGTTCTGACACTCGAGACTGGGGAGGCTACACCCTACATGCAAAAGGAGGGTGCCGACGTGAGATTCGGAAACATCTATCCGAAATGGATGCAGAATTCAACAAGGGTGGTTATCCTGGGCACAAAAAGGATGATGTACGCAGGCCGCATGGGAGGCGGATGGCAGGTATTTGACAAGGATGAGAAGCTCGTTGCCCAGGACAAGGGGATTTTTCCCCTGAAGGCTCATATCCTTAACTATATCGATTGCATCAGGACAAGAAACCAGCCAAATGGCAACATAGTGGAAGGGCACAACAGTTCCGTAATGATCCATCTGGCGAATCTTTCATACCGGGCAGGAAACATGCAGCTGTTGTTCTCACCGGAATACGAAGCCATTACAAATAACGAAAAGGCTGCATCACTGTCACGCCTTACATACAGGAAAGGGTATGAGATAAATAAAGATGTTTGACCGCTGAACTGGTCAGCTGCCTGAAATCATTTTTTGCCTCAGAAGCGCTTCGAGAAAATAGTAATCGGCATAAACAAGGGGCACATCTATTTCAACTCCGTGAGGTATGCTTCCCACGCTGTGAT
The DNA here is from genome assembly GCA_963756885.1 of uncultured Bacteroidales bacterium. Lineage (GTDB taxonomy): Bacteria > Bacteroidota > Bacteroidia > Bacteroidales > VadinHA17 > LD21. The sequence continues at coordinate 57,758 of CAVWPG010000006.1, read as the reverse complement.
CAAGAATGAAATACTTATTCTTTGCTGATACGGAATAGGCAGGAGAGGAAAGTGATGCAAGAATTTTTTCGGCGGCTTTCAGGTACTTCCCCGACTGAGGACCGGCATATGTTGAAAGTTCAAACAATGCAGAGCTCATTATGGCAGCAGCCGAGGCATCCCTTGGGATCACCGGGAATGCCGCCGGATCATATTTCCATTCAGGTGTAAGGCTCCTGTCAGTCACGTTGTAATCCCAGTATGGTACCATATCCTCCGGCATTTGAGGATGATTGATAAGATAATCTGCTATATTTTCTGCGAATGTGAGGAATTTGGGGTCCTTTGTATAACGGTAGCATACAACAAAGCCATAAAGACCCCAGGACTGTCCCCGTGACCAGGAGGATTCATCGGTGAATCCCTGGCAGGTCGCCTTGTCAAGCACCTTTCCGGTGATTGTATCATAATCAACCACATGATAGCTGGAATAATCAGCCCTGTAGTGATTTTTCATCGTGGTTAGCGCATGCTGAATTGCAATCTCCTTGAACTTGCTATCTCCGCTGATCTCACTTGCTTTGAAAAGCAATTCAAGATTCATCATATTATCTATGATCACAGGGAAGAACCATTCGGTGGTATCGTTCCATGCTTTTCTGTAATCCCATGATTTAATGCTTTTTGCAACAGGATTATATCTTTTGCACAAAGATCCTGCAGCCTGCACGATCACTTTCCTGTAATTTTCATTGCCCGAAAGCCTGAGGCCATTTCCATAGCTGCAGTTTATCATGAATCCAACATCGTGGCCCCCGCTCCAGTACTGCAAAGTGTCGAGCGCCTCTGTCCATGCGACGGCCTGACTTTTCCACTTCTCATCTCCCGTGAGCTCGTACAGGTACCAGAGGTTTCCTGCAAAGAAACCGCTTGTCCAGTCATAGATGTCGGTGCTGACCAGATCGCCGTTTGAGGATATTGTCCGGGGAAACCTCGATTTATCGTTTGAAACAGCTAATAAACTGCTGTATTTCCCGGTTATGCTCCCCATATCCACAGGGGTCCACATATTTTTCCCTGATGTGCAACCTGAAAGCAGTGCAAAAAGTGCTGCAATGAATTTTACCTGGCTTGTTCTCACCATATTCAGTATATAAATTATTCAATTGATCATTAATTCATGCTGTGTGACCTGAAAAACTCGATATAGTCCTTCAGCCTTTCAAGATATCCCTCTATGTCAAGCAATTGCTCATCATATATAAGGAATGACATATCGGGACGCCTGAAGGCGAAATGACGCGCCCTGTCCTGCTGCCAGAAATACTTCCTGTCAGGAGTGGAATATCCCTTGGGCAGGCGGGTCTGCTCATAAACCGATACAAGATCGTTATAAACTTCAGCCCTTCTGGCCAGTGTATTTTCAAGAAGCTTCTGAGCCCTGAGCAGGCTGTTGAGAGACACATTATAATCCACAAACCTGTTAATGTGCGCCTCCCTGATCGTATGCTCCAGGTCTGACAGGTCCTTGTATGTAAGACATGTATGCCTGACAAGCTCTGCTGTTGTCCGGAAGATCTCAAGATCATAGGGATGCTTTATCATTGCTATTTTGTTTGCAGCAATGATCTCCAGTGCCCTGTTCATTTTTCCAAGGATAAGCTCTGACTGTTCAACCTTATCCCTGTACTGTGTATTCCAGAAAGGATCGTACTCCACGGCATCGCCGCGCGGAAGATCGGGAAGATGAGTCTGACCTATTTCTCCATAGTGCCAGACATTCCTCTCCATAGTGCCTGCAAAATAGTAAGCACCTTCATTCAGCAGGGTGAAGAGCTCATCCATGCCGGTGGCATTCTCCCCGTAATAGTTCTTAAAGAAGGATGACCTGAACTGTTCAAGCGAGGGAGAGCTTCCGTTCCACGACATGGCAGCTGCATCAGCAAAATGCATCATCCACATCTGGTTGTGAAGATCATCATCATCCCACGATGTTGAGATCATGCCGTCCATTTTTCCCGATGCGGCTGCCCCCGACACGAACCGGTATGACTTTTCCAGGCTTCCGGGCCTGATCTCTCCCTTCTCCCCTTTTTCGAAGCTGTAGGGGACCATCATTGGCACCACCCCCGGGTTTGGATCGTAGGCAAATACCTCGAAGCCAAGGGATCTTGCTTCATTAATATATTTCAACTTCCGGCGTTTCATAATCGTAGCTTTCAGTAAAGACAAGACCCTTTTACAGGCTCAACCCCTTTTGCAGGTGATTTGCCTATCTTCCATCCCATAGGGGTTTCCCATGCCATAACTTTTCTGCCCTTTTGAAGTCAGGAATTTTGCTGACCTGTTGATGAAATCTGGTATAGCCCGCTCCGGCCAACCTCTTCAGCTTTTTCCGGCAATTCTCACAGGCTGCCAGTTCATATGTTTCGTCTGATCCGATATGAATATATTCTGAACCGGGAGTTGCATCACATGGCATCTTTCCACAGATCGAAAAGAAGATCATAAGTTCCCTCCTTAAGTGGGCAAAACTCCCAGTTTGAAGCTTCAATTTCCCTTAAACCCTTATATTGCGGCCATTTAAGGATAAAACTAACATGCCCGAGTCCCTGAACCAGCGGTACGATCTGAATATGGTACTGTCTTGCATATCTTGTGAATTCCTGCATCTCCTGCATGGTGAAGGCACCGGGCGCTCCTATCTCGGGATGACTCGGATAGGCAAATTTATCCTCCCACTCCCATACAAGCATATTAACCTTATACCTGTGAGAGATCCTTGATAAAGCTTTTCACATAGTCTGCCTTATCCTGATGGTGCTTGGTATCGTAGTGTATTGCCCGGTGAGCTATATCGGGCCAGTCGGTGATTGCAACACCTGCCACCGCTTTTTCGTTCCCTGCGGTCCGTATTATCTGCAGAAGGGTCTGCGTCCCATAGAACAATCCCTCTTCTGAGTGTGACCTGATAATTACCCCGTTTTTGCCCGTAATGAGCTGATAGCCCTGTTTTGAAAGTGATCCGGGTACGCTTTTATGAGTGAGCATCACTGAAGTTGTGCCCGATGCTGCTGCTCTGGAGGCAGTAATATTAAATTCAGATCTCAGATCTTTTATAAGTTCGTCTGCGGCAAAAATGTCGGCCTCTGATGGATTCCTGTCCAGGACGATGGCTATATTCCCCGTGAGTGCAAGATCTTCGCCGGTTATTTTAACCTCCTTTGGGATAAGGGATCACATTCAGCAAGGGTGCAGGGACTGAACCCGCGGAAAGGTTATTTCCGTGGCCTGATGAAAGCAGCAGTGAAAAAACAATGAAATCGCTGAGTACCTGATTGTCGACCTGTTTTTCATATTACTGATTATTGACTCTGTTTACTTTTTACCCTTCCCGTTCGGTCCGTAATCAACTTCATGAACTGCTTCCAGCTGACGCTTCGGGTCTCCGGTTGTGAGGTGAATATCCTTGTACTTTTCAAGAACAGGTGGATGGGGATCCGAGAGCATGTTGAAAATATCGGGACGACGGGATTTGAGCATCATTGCTTTTACATTGTTCGTTCCATTGATTGTTTCCCACCATTTGCTGTCATTGATCCGTTCCTTCGAAAAGTCAATATCGGCCATTACTACAGTATTTGCCTTGCCAATGGATTCGCAGAGAACATTGCCTTCAAAATCGATGATCCCGTTGCCATCCGTTCCCAGTACCACGGGGGCAATATATACCGAGTTGTCCCTTGCCCTTGTAATGAACATATGGGCTGTCCCGAGGCTCTTGCCCGGCTTGTTGTCAGGCGCCATAGTCGGATTGAAAATAATATCGGCTCCCTTGAGGGCATATATCGAAGATATCTCCGGGTATGAAATTTCCCAGCATGTTGCCACAGCTATCTTTGCAAAATCGGTCTGGTATACCTCATATTCATCACCTGTGGAGACAAGCCATGTTTCCATTATCGGCAGGAGTGTCTTTCTGTGCTTGCCTATAATTTTGCCCTGGCGGTCGAAAATGACAGCTGTATTATATACCTTATCCCCATCCGATTCATATATGGGTGCAATAATATACATTTTATATTTTTGAGAGATAGCAGCTATCTGATCAGTGAGCGGGCCCGGAACTGGAACAGCAAGAGAACTGAAGAGGACCTTTCCTGTCAGGGGATCCTTCTGATCTATATAAAGGCCATACGAACCAATATGCTGCATATCCTCAGGTCCGCAAACCAGGTCTGCCCCCATCTGCCCTGCCTTTTCGAAGAGCCCCAGCAGCCTGTTGAAATGGGCAGTCATCTGGGGACGAACCTTCGATGGATCGTACTCCTTCATGAAAGGATCCTGGTTGGGAAGGGCGTTTGCCTGTATTACGGCGATCTTTGCCTTTCTGTTTTGCTGACCTGCCACATGCAGTCCCGATAACAGAAACACAATCACAATCGCCATGGAATAAATTTGCCTTTTCATTTAAATATTTTTTATAATTGAAACCTTTTGAAAGAATATATTGAAAATTAAATTGCAATATATTATTTATTGCTGCATTTTCGCAAAGATAAAAAGAAAGAGATAATGATTCACAAAATTAACTAATTTTATACTTTAAGATATTCTTCGTGGCGATAGTCATATAAACGATAATAAATGAATAAAAAATGTTCGTCAGGGTAGTTTTTTCCATTGGGCTGCAATTGGCTGCAATGCTTTTTCCTGCAATGTGTATCAGGAGCAGCGACGCTTCAGAGCCGCAAAGTACCGGCACGGTGCCTGAAGTCCCCCGGATAGATGCTGTTGAACCAATTAAGGTCCAGCCACAGGAGCATGATCAGGATGTGATCTGGTACGATGATTTTTCAGCCGTCAGGCCTTACCTGGAGAGTACCGGTGACATAGATTATACGGAATCGTTCAGTGGTGAAGGAGGGGCTCTGAATATGGGATTCCGGAAAGGAGAAATTACGGGGGAGGGAAACAGGAAGATCGCCTTCGGCGACTTTCCGGGCGGAGAGCCCGTTGTAAGGGCAGGAGAGCACTTCGACGAGATTTACTGGAGGATTTATGTAAAGCATGAATATGGCTGGCAGGGGGCACCTGCAAAAATGTCAAGGGCAACAAGCATAGTATCTGAGAAATGGCAGCAGTCCATGATAGCCCATGTATGGAGCGGGGAAGGCAATTCCATTACCCTGGATCCGGCCAGCGGAGTAAAGGATCAGACAGACAGCATAATGACCACCGGATACAACGATTTTGCCAATCTGCGATGGCTCGGTAACAAGCCATCCTCCACATTTCAGATCTCTTCGGAGAGCGAATCAGGCTACTGGGTCCTGGTCGAGGCTGGAGCCAGGCTCAATACACCCGGGAAATCGGATGGATTTTTCAGGCTTTGGATCGACGGTCGCCTGGAAGCAGAAAGGATCAATCTCAATTTCAGGGGGAATTACACAAAATACGGGATCAACGCCGTATTCCTGGAATCGTACTGGAACCAGGGGGCTGTAAAATCGGAAAAGAGGTGGTTCGACAATTTTGTTGTTTCCACAAAACCTGTTGGCCCGGTGACAGTTCCCGCAAATCCCGTACTGCACAAGACTCCCTATCACGGGCCGGGAAATCCAGGATCATGGGAAGCGGAGATAGCAACAGATTACAGCGGCACCGATGTTGTTTTCAGGAGTGACGAAAAAGGAAACGGGGAAAGCATCACTGTGAGCACCGGAAACGGACAATTTACAGGATCGCTTGCATCCGGTGACAAGCTTATATCAGGCGGGGTATACTACTGCAGGGTAAGGCAAAAAAGTTCAGCCGGCAGCTGGTCGGACTGGAGCAGATGGCATCAGCCCTTTATAGTGGAATAAATCAGAAGTTCATTATATCAGCCATTTTGGCCTCAAACAAACCGGAAATATCACATGCCATTACTGGAAAGCGGAATCGGGAATTACATATATTCGGGAGGTAAAAAATATTCCTACTTCGCAGGAAATAATTATCTCGGACTTGCCTTCAACCCGGAGGTTATTGAAGCTACTGTGAGCTCAGTAAGGAAATACGGGGTGAGTTTTTCAGCATCAAGGCTGACAACGGGAACTGCCGGCATACATCTCGAACTGGAAAGGCAGCTGTCGGTCTTCAAGGATACTGAGGATGCCGTGATCTATGCCTCAGGCTTTCAGGGAAACGGCATTCTGCTCGAGGCATTCAGGAACAGATACTCTGCCGTGTATATGGATGAGCTTTCGCATCCGAGCATTGTCAGAAACATACCGGCAGATATTGAAAAGGTCAGATTTTATAATCACCTGGATGCGGATCACCTGGAAAGGCTTACTTAAAACCAATAAGGACAACCGGCCGCTCATAATAACAGACGGAATATTTGCGCTCACCGGTGAGATCGCCCCGCTTGGACGGATCCATACCGTTGCGGAAAAACACAATGCGATCATGATAGTGGATGATGCTCATTCAACAGGCATTCTTGGAAAGACCGGAAAGGGGACGCCTGAATATTTTAACCTGCATGGAAAGGAAAACATTTTCCAGACCGAGACTATGAGCAAGGCAATAGGAAGCTACGGGGGCTTTATATCAGGCACCAGACAAACGACTGAGGCAATCAGAAATGGATCGTCAGCCTATCAGGCGTCCACTTCCCTTCCCCCGCCGGTTGTTTCTGCCTCCCTGGCTGCACTGGGTGTCCTGAACAGGAATCCGGGCCTTCACCACAGGCTTCTTGAGAAAGCGTCGGATCTGAGAAATAATATCAGGCTTTTAGGTTACACGACTACTGAGGATAATACTCCCATTATTCCACTGATGTTCGAATCGCCCGCGAGTGCACAGGGCTTATCAATGTTTCTCGAGGAAAATGGAATTGTTGTACCTTTCATTCATTATCCCGTCAGGACTGCGGCCTATATTGTAAGGATCGCAGTATCTGTTAATCATACAAGCGAACAAGCTGAAGAACTTTTGGATACCTTAAAAAAATAGAAAGAGAGCATATGGAAAAAATTAAGATCAAGAATGTAATAATTGAGCCGGTGAATATAGCTCTCGATGAGCCTTTCCGGATCGCCACGGGCACCAAGTACAATATAGAGAATGTCCTTATAACCGTTATCCTTGAAAACGGGATTGAGGGCTATGGTGAAGCTGCCCCGCTCGAACCCGTTAACGGGGAAAGTCAGGCTACAGCCATTGCCACACTGAACGGTTGCAGGGATTTCATCATTGGAAAGGACATTTCTGAATACAGATCTGTATCCCGGATTCTCAGGAGCGTCTTCTGGGCCCAGGTCACGGCACGCTGCGCAGTCGAGATGGCTCTTCTGGATGCATTTACAAAGGTTTTGAATATACCCCTCCATAAATTTCTGGGAGGGATAACAGACAGGATCGAAACCGATTACACTATCGATATCGTTACTGCGGAGACCGCCAAAAGGAATGCCTCCGGACTGGCACTCGCAGGCTACAGGCTGCTTAAAACAAAGGTCGGCAAGAATTTCAGGGATGACATAAAAAGATTGCTTGCCATAAGGGAGGGAGCTCCCGAATGCGGCCTTACCCTGGATGCCAACCAGGGATACTCCCCTTCAGAGGCGGTACATTTTCTCGCAGAGCTCGAAAAGAACAATATCAGGCCTGTCCTGTTTGAGCAGCCGGTCATTAAGTCTGACCTTATGGGGATGAGATTTGTGAAGGATCATTCTTCTGTCCCTATAGCAGCTGACGAGTCGGTTTTCACGAGCGCCGATGCCATCAATGTTGTACGCACAGGATGTGCTGATATTATAAACATAAAGCTCATGAAATCGGGTATTATCGAAGCCCTCGATATCGCTGCCATAGCCAGGAGCGCAAACATCAGGCTTATGATAGGATGCATGCTGGAATCAAAGCTGGCCCTTGGATGCTCGGTCCATTTTGCGGCAGGGCTGGGATGCTTTGATTATATTGACCTGGATCCTCATATTGACCCGGGAAGAGAACCATTTACCGGTGGGCCTGCGTACAGTGCACCTTTCTATACCATATCGGATGATCTGCCGGGGATCGGAATAAAGAAAAGATAAACAGCCCCGACTCCTGAACCATAGTCACAGGCCACAGATGATCCTCACCACCAGGAATCGGGGATATTCTCAATTTTCCCGAATTCCTGCCATGGTACCGATCGGCAGGTCCGTAATATACACTCATGCCGTAAGTTGTCAGGAACAGCATCCCGGGATTATTAGGATCAGGGACCGGGCAATGCCCCCACTTGAATCGGTAGCCGCCGATCCTGTTCCATGTAGCGCCGCCATCAATGCTCCTGTATGCGGCATTCTGAAATGTGTTTATATAGATCGTGCGGGTATCGGCAGGATCAAAAGCAGCAGCAAAGACACGAACCCTCCCGTCGAAGCACTGTTTCCACGTGTTGCCGCCATCGCGGGTTGTATACACTCCGCCGCATACATCCCTGCCGTTTTCATGCCTAGGCCAGCAGCTCAGGAAAAGATGTTCGGGATCCCCGGGATCCGGCAGCAGATCGCTTGGTGCAATAACTCCGTCGGGCAGCTTTGCCTCCTGCCAGGTATCAGCCTTATCATCACTGTAGTACAGCACTCCATCAATTGGATCCTCTCCTTTCCAGCCCCTTACGCATAACAGATAGATCCTTTTTCCGGCCAGCCTGAGCTCCCAGCCATACTGGTTCTCCTTCAGCCCTTTACCCGAGCTCTTCCAGTGTCGTCCGTTATCTGTTGATTTATAGAGCCCCTGATTGAATGTGCTTACATATAGTGTCCGGTTGTTTTCAGGACTGTCAGGGTCTATAAGTATATCGGTGCATATGGAACTTTCCGGCAATCCCTTATTCCATTTTTTCCAGGTTTTTCCGCTATCCCCGGAGTAGGCAACCCCACCAGCATATCCCTGGAACATTCCGTCGCCGAACTGTGACTTACGGGGCAGGGAATGCTTGTTAGCCCAGGCCGACCATACCTCTCCCTTCACCGACGGGTCGAAGGTTATGTTATAGCATGTATTTACCCAGTCGTTGGGTATTCCGTTCACCAAGGTGGAGCCAGGACCTGCCTCCGTCGAATGAATGGAAAAGTCCTATGTCGATATATGAGATCAGCAAATGCCTGGTATCGAACGGATCGAAGACCACCCCATAGCAGCATGTAAGATCGAGGCCGCTTGTGCTCACGGAGCCGTCCGGATTATTGTGGCTGCAGACCTGGCCCCATGTACGGCCACCGTTGTGCTGTTTTATACATCTGTCCATAATCTGTTGCATAGCAAATATCAGGGTTTTCAGGAGCGACACCCAGGGTGAGTACATCTCCTCCCCAGCCGGGTCCGTATTCCCTGTTTAACCAGGAATCATTAAAATTGCCGGACAAGACCTCTTTGGCGTTTGCCGAATATACAGGCTTCCATGTATTTCCGGAGTCCAGCGATTTATAGATCTCGTACCTCACCTTTTCTGCCTGATCGAGTCCGTTAGCCGGTGTATAAACCGACAGATAGACTACCTCAGCGCTCTTTCCACAGACTCCCATACACATGAAGTCAGGAAAAATTCCTCCCTGGACATCTATTCTCAGATTGCCGTTGGCATCCTCCCACTCCTCCCCGCCATCGGAGCTGCGGAAAAGTCCGCCGGTAATGTTCCCATCCTTATCCCTGCCGATCTTTGTGATTATATAAGTCAGCATTTTGTCGCCGCTGGCCCCTCCGGCAGCTTTCAGTATCCTCTCTCCCGGATGGGACACGATTCTTGTGCTGTATTTCCTTAAATTGACCTTTGCTATAACTGTTTCAGTGATAACAGTCACTTCATCGCCCTTCTGATGAGGCCCCTTTGTAAAGATGCCAAGGACCTCGGTTCCGGGAACAGTCGTTATCAGCTCCCATGTTTTTCCCCTGTTCACGGTTTCCATGAAATATATCACATGAGGGGTGTCGTCGTCTATTTTCCCGATATATGGCCTGAGCGGAGAGAGACCAAGATAAATCCTGTTATTGTCTTCCGGATCTACCTTCACGATGTCTATGGAGCCATTGGGGATCTTGTCTGAAAGCTCCGATGGCAGAAAAGAGACTGACTGAAGCTTTTCGATCGGCCTGAACTCACTGATATCCGGATAAATAACGGTCCATGTTTTCCCCTTGTTATTTGATCTGTAGAGCATTGACAATCCCGATCCCCTGTCTTCATCGTACAGGTAGCCCCTGCCGGCAGCATAAACAACACCTGAATCGGAGGGATCAAACTCATAGTCCTGAACTACCGACATAAGATTGAAAGGCTTCCAGGAATTTCCGCCGTCGTAAGTCACGAAGTCGCCTGTCATATCGCCTTTGGCAAAGACGAGGTTTTCATCGAACGGACTTACTGTGGGAATAAAAGCACCGCCACCGGCTCCCGGGCCGATTATTTTCCAGACGGCTGCCTCCTGGTTGCCACCTGTATTTCCTGCCTTATGCCTTAAACTCATGTAATTTCCTAAAAGGCCTATTGAGATAAAGGCTAAACCGGCAAGTATTGCAAACCTCCATCCCTTTGTTCCGCTATTCTGTTTCATATTTTGCAAAGGTACAATAATCCCGAATTCATTAATAAGCTGCTTGATGCCGGAATAAGGGAAACAATAAAAAGACAGCTCATAGCTAACAAAAACTATGAGCTGTCCGGATTAATGAACAACAACTATTTCTTACCAGTCGGTTGGCATTGTAGGAGCAACCCATTCGTAAATATGAGGAGCGCCGGTATTTGCATCCCACCACATTTTCGAAAGCCTGCTGTCGGTGCCGTAACGTGAAAGGGCATCCTCGTAGCTGGCACTGTTAATGGTTTCCTCGGTCGTGGGCCATGGCTCTCTCCTCGGCACCTTACCCTTGAGAGCAGCCTCATCAGGTCCGATCGGCACCTTAGGATATCCGGTCCTTCTGTATTCGCACCAGCCCTGGAATTCATCAGGATACAGAGCAACGATTTTCTGATTTATGATCTTCTCGAGCTGTTCTTCCGGTGTTCCTGCCAGAGTATACATTGGCGTACCTTTGAAAGCCGACACTTCAGCATCTGTAATTTTCTTGTAGGCGAGAAATTGCTGCACATCAGCATCAGTCCATGGTTCGCCCGGACTATATGCGGTATTATGGATAAAGTCGAGCATCAGAGCCGGGATCTGTGGTGCTGTCAGATCATAGAACCATTTATACCAGTCGATCGACTGATCTATACCCTTCTGGTAATATTGTTCGGCAGTCGATCCGAAACCTGCAGGTAAAAGACCTTCAAGTTTGGCTTCAGCAAGGGCAAAATAGACCTCCGAGCTCCTCATGAGGGCGGGAGCTACAATGGGGACTCTCCAGAAATCTGATAATTGGGATACGGTATTTGACCCCCAGGGGTATTTGTAATTCACGGTTACAAGCCCCAGAGTTGGAGAACCGCGGTATTTGAAGGGGGGAAAAAAGTATCCATGTGGAGAAGTTGCTCCCTTGAAAGGAGCCATCACCGTATCGGCGTAAATTTTAATACGGGGATCCATGTTTACCGAGTCATTCTTCAGCAGATCGATCATGACCTGGTGTGTCCAGACGCTTTCCTGAATGGTTGAATAGTTAACTATGCGGTAATATCTTGGATTCAGATGATCCGGATAATCTGCATTATTTAGAATATATGCATCATCAGATACCCCGTTCAGCAGGTCGCTTTCGGAAAGGTCGCTCAGCTGTTGCGTAGCGAGTGTTGCATCAGCATACCTGACCCGCAGTGCAAGCCTCAGTCTCAGTGAATTAGCCAGCTTTCTCCATTTTACCACATCGCCATTGTAGATCAGGTCGGCACTTCCGTAGCTATCCTTCGTTTCGTCGAGTTGTGCGGCAGCTTCTTTCAGTTCCTTGAACAGATCCGAATAGATACTCTGCTGGGTATCGTATTTCGGACTGTATACAGCCTGATCCTGGGGCAGGCACGATTCCGAATACGGTACATCTCCGTAGGTATCGGTAAGATTTGCAACAGCCCAGACTTTCAGTATCCTGGCAATTGCCTGCTTATTAACCAGCTCATCCTTATTTGTTTTACCATCTATCAGCTGGATGATGTTCGACAGGTTATTGAGTTCTACCTCATAGGCGAAATTCCATGCTCCGGGAGCATCCTGCTCGTTGAAAGGTGCATCATCGTCTCTTTTGCACATTCCGCAGAAGCAGCCATAGGTTCCGTTCCCGTATGCCCCTGAGCCGACAATGGCGTTCCATTCCACGTTTGTGAGCAACAGACCCGGATCAATTATGTCAGCTGAAACGGTTTTCGGGTCTTTATTAAGATCCGCATAGTTTTTCGTACATGCATTTGGCAGGAGGATGCTCAACGCAAATAAGAGCACTATCAGTATTTTATTTATATTTTTCATATCTCTTATATTTTTACGGTTCATCACTCAATTAAAAGATAAGCTTAACATTGAATCCCCATGTTCTTGTTGTGGGAATTGCGAAGCTTTCCGAACCAGCATAACCTGCCGAGGTATTCGGTGCAGACTCCGGTGAAACACCCATGCCCTGCATATGCTGTTCCAGGTACATCAGGTTTCTGCCCAGTACACTCATATGTAATACCCGTGAAAGGTGTTTTAGCGATTATCGATTTCTTGAAGTTGTAGGAGAGCATGACCTCCCTGAGGCTGATATAGCTGCCGTCCATTACAAATTCCTCGGTTATGTCGGACCATGCGCGGTTAGCCCAGTAATCCTGTCCGTAAACAGCCTTTGTGTTGGGCTGATAGGTAATATTCCCGTTCCCGTCATCCACTGCGACCACTCCCGGCAGTACACCGGTAAGCGGCAGCTGATTACCCTGGGCATCCTTGTCGTGCGGTCTTCTCCCCTCAACAGTCCATGCTCCGTCGCCACTGGCTTCACAGCGGTATTTGGTTTCTGAGATAATATTATTCCCCTGAACAAAATCGAGCAGCACATTCAGTGAAAAACCTTTAAATGTGAGGGTATTATTTAAGCCCCCTATCCATTTGGGAGTGATATTTCCCAGTACCTGCTGCGTAGGCTGTCGGCGATATAGACTCCGCCATCGGATACAAGTAACTGACCGTCCGGGAGCCCTCTGGTAGGCGTAACCGACTATATTTCCGTAAGGCTGACCAGGTCTGGCTTCGATCCTTCCGGAGGCGCCTGTACCAACGATAAGGGATTCAATTCCGGGAGCAAGTGAAACAACCTTTGAGCGGTTGCGGGAATAGTTGGCATTTATTTCCCATTGAAAACCAGCCGCTTGTCTTCACGGGGGTAAGGTTCATTGCAACTTCAAGCCCCTTGTTCTGAATTTCACCTGCATTGATCACAACGTTTGTATAGCCGCTGGAATTTGAAATGTTCACCGGCATGATCTGATTGGTAGTCTTTCCGTCGTAGTATGTTACGTCGAGCCCTATCCTGTTGTTAAAGAATCTGAGGTCTGTACCGAGTTCCCATGAGGATGTAAGCTCATTCTTCAGGTTGAAGAGGGGGATTGTGGAGTTCATCCATGAAAGTCCCTGGCCTGCATATGTTGTTGTGGTTGAAGCATAGCCGTTCATTGTAAGATACGGATCTGAATCGTTACCTACCTGGGCCCAGGATGCCCTTACTTTTCCAAAGGAGAGAATCCTGCCGAAAGTGTCCTTGAAGGCATCCGTGAACACAAAGCTGGTGCTGACAGATGGATAGAAGAATGAATAATCATTTATCCCAAGGGCCGATGACCAGTCATTCCTGCCGGTAAGATCAAGGAACAGGAATTTTTTGTAGGATAGTTGTCCGATAAAATAGACCGATTGCATCTCCTTCCTTGACAGGAAGGTATAGGGACGTATATCGGTACAGTTGCCTATATCGAAAACATCGTTTGCCTTGAATACCCTTCCGTCGAGTGATTGTGTATTCCTTCCCTGGTACAGGATGCTTGCTCCTACGGAGGCATTCATTGCGAAATTATCCGAAAGATCCCTGTTTGCAGTCAGAAGAACGTCTGCATTTATATCCTTCACTACATTGATCTCATTATAAACCCTTCCGAGGTAGTTATCACCTCCCTTGGCTCCTATTGGCCATGTTCTTACAAGGCTCTGGTTATAATAATCCGTACCTGCCCTGCCCAGAAGGCTCAGCCATGGCTTGATTTTGAGAGTAGCTGATACCTGGCCGATAATCCTGTCCTTGATGTCATTACTTTTCAATTCATTGACAATATAATAGGGATTATAGTTTACTCCGGGCCATGTTCCAGGTTCCCCTGTCTTTTCATAATACTCTTTCAGGAAGTCCAGTGGAACGTACCTTCCCATTGCGGCAAACACCCTGGATACATTACCTCCAGCGATAGCTACACCGAGTTGAGGCCTGTTATTTCCTTCGTCGCGGCTATAATTTATCTTTCCGTCAAAGGTGAGGAAATCTGTGACCTGTGAGTTAATATTCAGTGAAACAGTTTGCTTATTCAGGCTGGAATTGGGAATTATCCCCTTGTTTGTTGTATTTCCGATTGAAAACCTTGCAGTGGTTTTGTCATTGCCGCCTGAAATAGATACCGTATTGGCGGTATTGATCCCAACATCATAAAAGTTCCTTACATTGTCAATCGGCTGAGGAAGAAGGGTCAGTAACTTCTTGTCCTTATCTTCCGGAAACACGAATGGATTTATAACAGTCCTGCTTCCGTCGAGAGGCGGACCCCAGTTATCACCGTGCCATGAAGGGAGGTTTTCATAAAAATTGCCGCTTCCGACCGGGATCTCGAGTGAGTAATCAGGATAGATGTTTGTTTCTTCATATCCTGTTGCATATGAGTTCTGGAATGTAGGAACCAGGTTGAGAGTTTCAAATGAGGTATTGGAGTTTATTTCCACGCCGATACCTTTTTTCTGCCTGCCTGATTTTGTAGTTATAAGAATAACTCCGTTGCTTCCTCTTGCTCCATAAAGGGCAGAAGCGTTCGGGCCCTTCAGTACTGAGATACTCTCCACATCTTCCGGGTTAATATCGCCCATACCGTCGCCAAGGTCCAGGTCATTGAAAGTACCGCCTGATGAATGGCCAATGTTTGTAACGGGGACACCGTCAACAACGAAAAGGGGCTGGTTGTTACCAAGCAGTGATTTTACCCCCCTGATAGTAATTGATTGCGATCCTCCGGTACCGGAAGCATTCTTGGATACCTGCACACCTGCAGCCTTTGCAGTCAGGAGGCTGGTAATGTTTGATTCCCTGGCGGCGCTCAGTTCGGAGGTGCCTATTTCCTGCTGCGCATATCCGATCGCCTTCACGGCACGCTTCACGCCCAGTGCCGTGACAACCACCTCCTCAAGCATAGCCTGTGAGGTCGTCATTGTTATGTCTATTGTATTAGACGCACCGATTGGTGAAGTGTAGGTTTCCATTCCTACAAATGAAAAGTCAAGAGATTTTGCTCCGGCAGGCACTTTTATTGTATACATCCCGTTTACATCCGAGATTGTACCAATATTGGCTGTCCCCGAAACGACAACATTCACGCCTGGAAGAGGCGATCCGTCATCCGCTGATGTGATCCGGCCTGAAATGGTCCGCTCCTGGGCGAAGGCGCTTCCCATTACTGCCAGAAACAGCATTAATGTGAACAATAGTTTTTTTCTCATAGTAATTGAATTTTAGAATTAGAGTATTAAAAATCACGCATTATTTTAGGTGTTTGTGAAATAGTTTAACCGGAGTTCCAGTCTGAGTCTTTCATCTCAGGAAAACATTCGGATTACATCCGTATTTAAATTCAACTATGTTGCTAAAGCCATTGAAAGAACGTTCAGACCTGTAAATCCGGCCTTTGACTGAAAAAGATTTCCGGGCTATCACTTCCGGGAAAAATATCGTATTGTAGTTGTCAAATAATAACTGAAAAATATTCCTGAATAAAATCCTGATAAGCTTATTCTGCGATCTTAATTTTACCAACCTGGTACCAGCCGTCACCAAGCCTCCCTTCGATTGCCAGTTTGATCCTGGGATCGTGGTTGATCTTATCCACAATGGCGACCTGCACATCGCAATCACCGGACGGAAAGTCATGGGGAACGAAGAAAGCGCCGTCACAGACTATATCCCCGGGAAGCCAGTTTTTCAGATTGGCATCAGTCAGGTAAACAGCTTCACTGTCACCATGTTTCAGCCTTACAGCCAGGGTAAAATCCTTATAGCAGGGGGCCACTCCCTTATTCTCCCACCAGGTTGTAAAGGGCAGCTTGCCGTTTTTACGGACCTCGTCAGGATAAGTGAACCTCCTTAGTACAAAACGGTATCCCATCTTTTTAAGCCAGTCATCGACAAGGTCTTTCCACTCGGGAGGCACAGGCGAGGATTTTGCATTGAAGGAGGACATATGCCATTTCAGTGACTGGTCAAATATATATTTCACCTCTTTGCGCCCGTATTTCTGAACATCTCTCCAGTTCAGAAAGGTACCGCAGATCTCGAAGCTGATTGGTGATTTTTTCCAGTCGTCCTGTACATTGCAGTTAATTATTTCCCTGGGGTAGAAATCGTACATATGGGTCCATCCGTTCTGCTCCGTGGCCCAGAAACCAAGATCGCCTATACAGTCAACCCTCCATCCTACCGGGATCCTGGAATCGGCATACATGTTTGTCTCCTTGTCCATCAGTAGAGCAATCAGGGGAGTTTTTCTGAACGAATCGGTATAGGAGTCAACAAGGGCCTCCCTGGCTGTCTTGCTCAACAGTTCAGAGCCGGCTCCCTCTCCCCAGGCGCCTACAATAGACAGGTCAACGGCCTCGAGATCAGGATGTCCGTCATACCTTTCACCCAGGGCCCTGATCATCCCACCGAAATATTCTGCATAGCGCGGATCTTCGGCATCAACCATCCACCCGTTCACGTTGCTTGCATACTTCCATTTGGTTTCCGACCCTACCATATTCCTGTACCAGGAAGGAACATCACGGTCCTTGCCCGTTCCATAGGGCGCCACTCGCAGCAGCAATGTCTGCCCCCTCGATCTGGCCATCTCCAGTGCCTTATCAAGCATATCCCACCTGTATGTCCCCATCTCAGGCTCCAGGAATTTCCAGTAAATTCTCCAGTAGGCAATCGTTGTAGCAGGATGATCCTTGTTTGTCAGATCTCCGTCAAATTTCTGATACTCGATCGGAAATCCTTCGGTCCACCCTGATCCTTCATTGAGCTCATCGCCGTTAAACCGCTGAAAAGTCATGAACCCCATGCCCGGGTTAATCAGGACATCTTCGATCTCCACCGGTTTGACAACAGTCAGATGATCGGCATTCTGTGCCCTTGTTAGGAGCGGCATGAAGAAGATCAGATTTAATGCTATAATATAACAGCTACACTTTTTTATAATATGCATAAAGCTTTTTTAAGTCATCACTTCCCTACGATTAAAAGCAAAAGTAATTATTAAATTCAAATAAAACAAGGTTTCGATAATTATTTGTATATTTACCTGAATATTCACAAATAAAATAAGTTTATGAAAGCAATACTTCTAATAATGTCTTTTGGTATTCTATTTATAAGTTGTAATAAAAGGGAGTACTACAAGGCAGATGTGACAAATCCTGTCTTCAGGCCAAACAGGGAATTCCTTTCATCAGAAGATCTGTCGTCACCTAAATTTGAACATCTCAGGGAAAAATATCAGCTTGATACAATATTTCATGGCGAGACTGACGAATTTAAAAGGATATTGCTTTTAAGGCACTGGATAAAAAGTGTGATTAAGATCAATGATTTCGGTGATCCTTATCCGGGAGGCGGATATGCGGAAGGAATCCTCGATGCGGCTTTACAGGGGCAGGGTTTTCATTGCGGGCATTTCATGACAGTTCAGAATGCCGTAATGAATGCCTACGGATATGTAACGCGTACCCTTGGTGCAGGTCCCGGGGTCAAAGGAGGGCCGGACGGTCATCACGGTATTGATGAGATCTGGCTTAATGAATATAATAAATGGTTTCTCTCCGATGCAAAATACGATCACCATTTCGAAAAGAACGGCATCCCCCTTTCGGCTCTTGAAATACGCGAGGAGTACCTTAAGAACAGGGCTGCAGATATTGTAAAGGTCAAGGGGCCGGCACGTGTCCCATTCGACATCGACAGCGAAACGGGGCTGAGCCGGGAGCAGAACGCCCAGACATATACATGGATCGAATGGCATGCGTATAATAATATGTTCACAGTATGGCCTGACTACCAGGATCTCCTTATAATGTATGACGACGATTACTTCAGGAATAACACCTGGATCTGGGATGGCAAACCGCACTGGGCTTATGCCAAGCCGGAGTTTATGAAGCGCGTAAGCGACAGGGATTCAATTTACTGGACCCCAAACACAATCAGTTCAAAGATAATTATTACAGGCAGGGTTGCCCATATAGAGCTGACTTCAGAAACGCCTAATTTCAGGGAGTACCAGATGAAGGAAGGCGCTGACGGAAAATGGGCCAGGACCGACAGTGTACTGGATATGACCCTGAAGGGGAAAAAATATGAGCTTGCATTTCGTGCTGTCAACCTTGCTGATGTTTCCGGACCTGAGCACAGGATAATCATTGACAGTAAATAATATCAGGCTTTAAATTCATAATGAGCTCCAACAAATACAGAACATGAATAAACTATACAGGTTTTACGGGATCCTTTTTATTCTGAGTGTAATTCATCCTCCGGTTTCCTACTCTCAGGCTAAAGATCCTCAGGCACAGTTGTACGGGGTGCTTGAGGAAATCGATGTAAAAGTCCCGATGCGCGATGGCGTCAGATTGTCAACCAATATTTACAGGCCTGATGCTCCGGGAGAATTTCCCGTTTTGCTCATGCGGTCGCCATATGGCAACGGAGGAGCAGGAAACCGCTATCCGAAAGTTGCGGTTGAGAAGGGCTATGTTGTCGTGCTGCAGGACACTCGCGGCAGATATGAGTCTGAAGGCATATTCGATGCAATGCAGTCGGAGGCTCTCGATGGATATGATACCCAGCAATGGATAGCCTCCCAGCCATGGTTCAACGGAAAAATAGGGACTTTCGGAGGATCATACGTCGGTTTTACGCAGTGGATACCTGCAGCTGTCGGCTGCCAGTATGTAGCGGCAATGTTCCCGGAGGTAACCTTTGCCGATCTTCATGATGTGGTTTACCAGAACGGGGCTTTCTTCCTGGATCTTTTCGGCCCCTGGAGCTATGAGATGACAAGCCCCTATAATGTCAGCACCGATTCCCTGATGAAACAGCCCGACAGGATTCTTATGCATTTGCCACTTATCGACCAGGACAGGATGCTCGGATGGAAAATCCCTTTCCTGAGGGACTGGCTGTCGCATCCTGAGCACGACAGCTACTGGGACCGCACCAGTATAGGGAACGGATATCTTAGAATAAATGCTGCTTCCTACTCTGTGGGCGGCTGGTATGATATACTGCTTAACAGTACAATAAATAATTATCTCAGGATGACGGCTCCTGAAATCCTTCCTGAGGTCCGCCGTAAACAAAAACTGATGATAGGTCCATGGATACACAGCATGGGACACAGGAAAGTTGGCGAAATGGATTTTGGCGAATCTGCCGACCTCGACGATACAAAGCTTATGCTGAGATGGTTTGACAGTCAGCTCAAAGGCATCGACGATGGAATAATCGATGAGCCTCCTGTAAAAATTTTCGTAATGGGTGAAAACAAATGGCGCTATGAGCATGAATGGCCGCTGGCAAGAACGGATTACCGCAATTTCTATTTTCACAGCAAAGGCAAAGCCAATACCGGATCGGGAGACGGGTCTCTCAACACAAGCATGCCAGGCAATGAAGAGGCCGACAGGTATGTTTATGATCCGGCCAACCCGGCCAGGACCATTGGTGGCATGGGTCCATACGATCAGGCCGGACTGGAAGAAAGGTCAGATGTCCTTGTTTTTACAACTCCCGTGCTGAAGGAGGACATAGAGATCACAGGACCCGTCAGCACAGTAGTATATGCCTCAAGCTCAGCAAGAAACACCGATTTTACCGCAAAGCTTGTAGATGTGTATCCCGACGGCAGGGCTATGCGGCTGTGCGAGGGAATTATAAGGGCCGACCACAGGGATCCTGCGCAGAAGCCGTCACTGATCGAACCGGGCAAAATTTACAGGTTCAGCATCGACATGTGGGCTACAAGCAACCTATTTGTGAAGGGACACCGGATCAGGGTTGAAATATCGAGCAGCAACTTTCCAAGGTTCGACCGGAATCTGAATACAGGGAATTATTTTGCAACCGATACAACTGTCATGAAGGCACAGCAGATGATCTTTCATGGCAGGGAATATCCGTCACACATAGTTCTTCCGGTAATAGCAAGATAAAATTGCAGGCTTGTAACCGGATGAGCATCATTTTTCCTCCATGCTAAAAAGATGCAGATCGCACTCAAATTATATCCGTTCGCTTCAGGTGATGCGGTATGGAGCTGAGTGCCCGGTTGACTGGCATTTGAGCGGATGACAATTCCCGTTAGCCTTACGGAAGAGGTCCGGAGCGCTCTGTGGAAACAACAAGTTCGTCTATCCAGAGCTTCTGTGAGTTATCAAGGAGACCCGGGCCAAAGTAAGGGGCTATCAGCAACTGATTTATCTTCATGCCCGGGAAATCGGTGGAGCGAAGTATAGCATCCTGCTTATCGATTACAATCCTGCCGTCAAACCATCCCCTTATAATGCCGTCATTATTAGGTCTGTCATCCTTCAGATCAAGGCTGTTCAACCTGAACTGAGCTTCAATGCAGTGCCAGCTGTCATCGGTAAAAAGCTTTTCCTCACTGTCGTAGAGGATCCCGTTATATCCCCCTTTCAGAGGCCCCTGTGTCAGTCCATGGGGCATATCCTCATTCTGAATATCTGTCGCAGCGAGCCTGAGCTTCCCATTTACAGGCTCAATGTATAAGGTCAGATGGCTCGCTGCCGGTCCGTGATAATCTGAATTTTCAGTTGTAAGAAAATGTATCATGTGGGGGTGCCAGTTGACACCTGACCATTTCCAGTCAGGGGATAACCTAAGATAAAACCGGATATAAATCTCATCCGAAGGGCTGAATAAATGCCTGAACTGAGAAGAGCCCTGCACAGCCTGGATTCCTTTAATCCATTCATATTCAATACAGCCTGTCCCTTTAAAGGAACCGGTGCTGATTCTGCAGTCAGTACCATCATACCAGCCTCGGGTCGCAAGGCGGGCATCATCGAATGGCTCGCTGATCAGAATGTCATTCCGGGTCTGAAGCGGATCCAGAAATAGTGGCAGAAACAAAGCCATAAAATATATTTTTCTCATCTGCGGATTTTTCTCAAAACGGCCGTTGTGGCCCAAACAGACTATTCTGATGTAAGGATGACCATTGTATTTCTATGTAGTTCAACCACCTTTCTGATTTTGCCTGAGGCAACTGTATAGGGTGACAGGACAGTTCTGACACCACCATCAATGCTATACTCAGGCAATTCAATACTAACCGTTCCGGCAGTGCCGGTAGCTTTGCGGAGCACCTCAGATCTGTTTTTGTCTGAAATTACTATCTCTTTTGACTGAAGCGGGTTACCCACCTTATCGGTAACTTTCACTGTGAGAGTCCATGCTACCGAATATGAATGGTGCTGGTCCGTCGCATCGACGGAAAAGGGCAGGCCCACAAAATAATTTGAAAGGAACCTTGTTCCAACTGCCGTATAGTCAGGCTGCTCGTACGATCCCATTCTGACAGGTGCAAAATCCTTCTTCGTACCGGGGGCCTTTTCAATTGTATTTTCTCTGATTTCTGTCCCTACTGCCCGGCCATACGAGGATGCGACCCAGATCGGCGTAACATTCGAAACGATGTGATTATCATGGATCTTACCGCCACTGGCATTGCCTATATAGAATGCAAAGGCCTGGGCATCCGTATCAGGATCCTCCTGATTTATAATTATCTCATTGCCGAATATTTCATTGTCACCTGCACTCGCACTGTAGAAAAATGCAGAGGCCATGGGGATATAATCGGGATATTGCCTGTATTTTTTGCCTGTAATGAAGAATTTGTTGCCATACACCCGTACCCCATAGCACCCTTCAGGTGATCCTTTTGCGGCTCCATAATCGGCCATCCGGATAGCATTGGAGCTCAGGTGCCTGTTATATTCACAGCTGGGAGGTGCGGCATTGATATGAAATTCATTATCAAATATTTCGATATTTCTGTGTCTGAAAATTTCAAGTCCCGAACCGATCTCAGGCCTGAAGACATTGTCAAATACCCTTGAGCCGTCACCCATGGCCATTACGCTGTAATGGTTGGTCACTGTCTGTCTGTTGACAAAATAGTTATTATGTATATCGGACAGCTTACCCTTGAAACAGAGGCATCCCTGTCCGCCATAAAACTCGCAGAATGAGACCTCGGATGCCTCCTCTCCCTGGAGATCGACTGCATAGAATTCTGAGCCATGACGGTTTATAATAAAGGGGTTATGAATATCGAATGTACATCCCGTGATGGTTCCCTGAAGCAGGTCGGCCGCCGTTGTATTGATTCCCGATGATTCAACCCTGATATTCTCCAGGATAACCCTCACATCTTCGGCAGTGGATTGTATGCCCCAGGATAAAATACCTGTGGTTCCGTTTTTAATAATTCCATTCCTTATTGTGACCGTACCGGTTCCGTTCACAACCGGGATGCCGTCGACAGGTCTGCCATCCGAAACATCGGCTGTATAATCAAAGAATGCAGCATGGTTCCTGTTGTAGAGGTGGTCGTAATGGCCCATTGGATTTGTTTTGCCTACGATCCCTATGCCTGCATCCATTGCCGGGCGTATATCTATTTCATCAACAAGGCAATCATTTTCGGCCCTGACTTTTATCCGGTAATTTCCAGCAGGCAGGTTGTTCAGATGTGCAAATATGAAGCCTCCTCCCAGCTGCGTTGACCGGTTGAGGACCGGACAGCTTATGAGGGTTGAATCTCCGTAGCGGGTTTTTAAAGTAATCTCCCTCCCGTTCTCGTCCTCCACAAAAATGCTTATCCTCATATCCTTGGACAGATCACCTCCCATATCTTCATAATAATTGCCCGTAACTCCGCACATGGCATAGTACGATCTGCCGGGCACGGGGAGATAAACCCACGAGGATCTGATCTCATCGCCAGCCTTCAGGCTTAACAGTTTATCCCCGATAAAGGCATGAACATCAGCTGTGTTCTCAAGCTTCGCCCCCGGAGCTCCTGACAGATCCCATCCGTCGAGGCCCTCCTCGAAGCCATAATTCTTAACATGATTGTAACTGGCGTCGGCATAGGTTATAGTATAGCCGTTCAGATCGAGGGTGACATCCTTTCCAAGAAAAATTGTGCTCCTTTCGCCATGGATGTCATTCATCAGCATATAGGTTGCCCCGGCTTTGCCATAGGATCCGGGCCCGGTAACCGGGATCGCTCCTGCCGGCATCGGCTTGTGCTCTGATTGCCTGTACTGGGCCATGGCTGACTGTGAGACAATCAGAAGAAGGATTATCGTTCGCATTGGATTTGACCGGGTTTCAGGTTTCATTTTGCAAGGCTTAAGGGTTAAATTATATGAAAACAACCAATACCGTTTACTATAGCTCAAATTGACTTATCTTAGTAAATAAATAGATAAAATTAAAATTAAACAAAACATACTATATAACAATGAGAACTCTCTTTTTGCTCATTTCAGCGCTGATGTTTCATGCGCTATCAGCATTTCAGGCCAGCCGGACAGCCCTGATCCTGCGCGCTACACTCCGGAATGGATAAGGAAGGGATTTGCCGACGCAGGGGCCACTCACGAACCATGGATCTTTCAGACAAGGAGGAACAGTGCCGGCTTCAATCAGTGGCAGAAGGATGATTTTGATTACCAGCTTTCGGAACCTTACATAAGTGAGCTTGCCAAAGCCGGGATCACCGTTTACCATGTAGGATGCTACAAGGGCTTCGGCTTCAGGGCCGAGAAGGATTATATGGATAAGGTTGCACGCGCAGTCGCAATTGCACATAAGTATGGAATGAAGGCCGATACATATGTACAGTGGAATACAATGGCCTATGAAACTTTTTTTGCTGAGGTGCCCGAGGCAAAAAAAGACCTCTGGTATCAGATCGATGCCGTTGGCAAGCCTTTGCTGCTGACATACAGCTATCAGCAATCGTACCGCTACAGGCCATGCTTCAATAATGATGCCTACATGAATTATTACAAGGAAAAGATAATAAGGTATGTTGTTGAAAAGGTCAGAACAGATTTTATCCATTTCGATAATTTCGATCTCAACTACCCTCCTGAAGCGGATTTTAATCCTGCCACGATAGCTGCGTTCCGGAAATTCCTTACCGACAGGTATTCACCGGAGCAACGGATTGAGCGGTTCGGCTTTGAAGATCTTTCCTATGTGCTTCCCCCGATGTGGAATGATGAAAATCCTGCCTCAGGGATGGAAGTCATAGACGATCCTGTAATCCAGGAATGGATCGATTTCAGGTGCTGGACAATGACATCGCGCCTTGCGGAGTGTGCCAGGTTTGTCCGTTCGCTCAACAAGGAAATTGTAATAGAGGTAAACCCGCATGGGCTGGTGGGCAGCAACAGGGCCTGGGAAGCAGGCATTAACCATCCGGACCTTATGCAGTACACAAATGTTATATGGACTGAGGATGATAACAATCCAAGGTGGGAAAATGGAGTGGCCATTGGCAAGTTCCGGCATTTCAAGCTTGGTCGCACGACAGATAATTATATAATGACATATTGCGGCAAGCCTAACGACTTTGCAGAGAACCTTGCCCTCAACAGGACCATAGGCTTCCTTGGAACCGAGGTTCCGCGGGGAGTGGCAAAGCAATATCTCGACTTCTGGAAGGAGCATATTGATCTTTATACCAATGTGCAGGGAGCGGAAAAGGTGGCTGTGCTCAGGAGTTATCCATCGATGGCATATAACAATGTCGAGACACAGGTTGCAGTGAATATGGCTGAACAGGTTCTGCAGCAAAGCCAGATCCCTTTCGACATTATTTTTAACCAGCAGACAGGAAACCTGGGCAAATACTATGTGGTTGTTCTGGCCGATCAGGAAAGTCTTTCCGATGAAACCGTGGCTGCCCTTAAGGATTTTGCGGAAAAAGGAGGAGGTCTGGTATTGACAGGCAATACAGGCAAATATGACAAATGGAGAAGGCTTCGCAAAATAAGCTTTACAGACGAGCTTCTCAGGGGAAGCGACAGCCCGGACAAAGCCGGTGCCACCCTCCGTCATTTCCCCTTTTCCTTTAATTACGGCAAGGGGAGGGTATTCTGCATTTCCGCCCTTATAAGGCCAAACCAGGAGGTGAAGCTGGGAATGGAGTCTGTATGGATGATGCCTGAAAATTCGACAGAGCTTGTATCTGCCGTGAAATGGGCTGCACCGGAAAAGTTACCGCTGCAGATCTCGGCACCGGCCTGGATAGGTGTTTCGCATGATCACAGGAAGGATTGTGAAATTATCCATCTCTTCAGTTACAAGGCTGGCACTCCTGCCGGGGGGATAACTGTCGCTTTCTCAGGAAATGTAAAAGGTGCATGGATGGTGTCGCCGGATGAAAAGCAGAAGATCAATCTGACTGTCAGCCAGGAAGGGGGACAGTCAATACTCAGGCTACCCGTTTTCGATGTATATGCCGTAGTTGTGCTGGAGACGAAAGGGAAGTGAGATCACAGGGCGTCCAGCTTCATTATCCATTCAGCAACCTGCTTCCTCAGTGAACTGAACCTTTCAGGAGTCCACTTTCCCGGTTCATTTATGATGCTCCGGTCATCAAAATCGCACATGGCTCGTATTGAATCCAGAAATTTAACTGCTTCTGCAACTTCAGAAGGATGTTTTTCTGCTTTCAGGGCACATCTCAGCTCGAGCTGGTAGATATATCTTACATCGTCGATTCCCTCACGCAGGGCTTCCCAGTTGGGAGTTGCCAGCGGTCCACCTGCATGGGGATAGGTTATTGCGTAATCGGGAAATTCATGATCGAGGTCCTCATAGGGATTGCCCCTGGAGTTTTCAGTTGTGGCAGGTCCCCAGCTGTTCATCCCGTCAAGATCCTGTCTCCAGGTATAATAGCCGTAAATATAACGGCTGTATCCTGGATTAAGGCAGTCGACCACTGTATTGTTGTACTCCCATACGGTGCGAACCGATTTCCTTACCTTTTCGCCTGGTTTCAACAGGACCCGGTCAACCTGGCTGTCATCTTCGATATCCAGAAGCTTGCCTCCTATATTCGTAGTACACATTGTTCCGGCTCCCGGTATTTTCCTGATTGCCCCCAGAAGCTCGAGGGTGATCTTCTGCCTGAGGGCAATGCGTGGCTCATCTGCAGGCATGAAATAAAGTGGCGGCGCCGAAAGATCCCTGTCAAGCTTCATTGCTGTTTTTGCAAGGGATTCCGCCCTTGCAGGATGAACTTTTGGATCATAAAGCCTTATATTCCCGGGATGCTGTCCTTTTGCAGACTGAAGATAATGACCGTAATACCAGAATACCGGGCGATTAAAGCCTGTCTCACCGGCTGCCATCAGCATGGCTTTCAGGTGTTCCAGACGCGGTGTTCCGTCTCTGTTCCATTGAAAACAATAGGGGCTTGAAGTTATTACTGTTGTCATGCCGTGGTTCAGATAGTCACGGAAGGAGGCGACACCGTCATCGTAAATCCTCCTTTTTTCATGAGGTGTCCATTCCTTATTGTCGAGTTCAAAGAACTCGTAGCTCATGCACATGCCATAGTCGATGCCAGGTACAGGAACGAGGGTAACCGGAAGAACCTCAATTGTCAATGGAAGAAGTGACGGTTTCTCATTCTCAGGATGAATAGTGATCATACCGGTGTAACTGCCGGCATGCAGAGTGCTGTCGGCATGAACTGTCAGCCAGAAGCGGGTGCTGCTGCCTAACTGAATTGTGGCATGGTTGCTTCTCTCCAGCAACCGGGGAATGATCCGGTAAGTGTTTCCGTCGCCCGTCCGGATCTTCATATTCCTTGCAACCTGCACAAGGATATCTGATGAAGCAATCCGATCTCCGCCAGGGCCTGTCAGGTCACTCACCTCAACCTTTACATCGCCAAGGTCGCGCAAAGGATAAATACAGAAGGTCACGGGGTCAAAATCGTTCCTGGCCATCTGGTGACCAAGGCTTTTTATCCTTTCTTTCTCCGAGGGTATTGTCCATGGTGTGACATATCGCTCAAAGTCCCTGTCGAACAGGACATAGCCAAGCTCTACGTCAGGTTGTTTAAGGAGCAGGTCGCTGCCCTGAAGCTCTGGCATCTGCTGCCGGAATGTTATCTGCTCCGGGATTGTAAATCTGCTTGTAATATGTTCCCCTTCCTCTCCCCAGACTGGAATTGTAATTGTTTCAGTTATGGCAGGCGCATTCCCGCTTACAGAAAGAGTGATTGGGATCTCAGGCTTTACGGACTGGCTTGTACTGTTCCTATGTGAATAGATACGCAATCCGGCTCCCTGTATGTCTGACTGGCCAACCCTGAAGGTCAACTGGTTATCACCTGCATTCAGCAAGCATTTTTCAAGTGCCCCCGGGTCTGTTACCTGCCAGTCGACGACAGATTTTACCGGATCGCCTGCAGGCAGATCAAATTTGCCTGCAGGGATCCCGTTCAGCATGACTTCCACCATGCCTGGCTCATCATTGTCTGAATTCATCCTGGCAGTGATCCTGAGGTTTCTGAGCTGGGTGATGCTTTTATCGCTCCTGAAATGATATGTAATTTCACCGTAGCCGGAGCATTCAAGATGAGCGTAGGGTGTTGTGAAGTCCCAGTATTGTGTTTCCCTGTTAAAATAGGGTTTCAGGTCGGAGCGGTCATAGTCTGTCGCAAGGGAATCGAGGATTCTGCCGGAAGGATTTATAAGCTGCAGGCCAAGAGTATAGCCTCCGCCTGGAATACTGAAGGGCAGGTTCAGACAAAGATTTCCGGCGGCTTCATCAAAAAGCCATGCTGTATCCCTCGACATTACAATCCCGTTATGACTAAGGACACCTGCAACAGCTGACCCGCGCAGCTGCCTGACAGGGCGGTTTATGCTGAATCCTGCATACATCGTTTTACGCATTACAAGGGAGTCAGTTACAACCGCGCGGTCGCGCAGCAGATAATAAACCACGGATATGCCACTGTGTGGACCTGGCTGACAGAACAGCTGAAGTGCAAGTGCTGAAAAACACAAACAGAGTGCTCCCGTTAGCAGTATCTTTTTCATATCACAGAAAGATTTTCGTGGTTATGATACATTGAAATCACGGAATATAGAGGAACAGATGCGATCTCCTTTCACTTTCTCCAAGATAAATCGTGCCATCCTTTCCTGTAGTCATTGCATCAAATTGCTGCCCTCTCCAGTAGTAATATGGGCTCCGGTCTGCAATGAGAAGGCCGAGATCCCCGTATCCCCCGGAAGTTGGATCATAGCTATAGAACTGGCAGGGCCTCGAGGCTGAGCGCTCACCTGCCATAAGATATACTTTCCCGTTCAGACCCACTGTAAGGCAGCGCAAGCGCCGCGAAGCCCTGACTTTGCCCAGATTGAAAATCTTTGAGCTGGCCGGGTCGAAGGAAAAAAGATAGCCGTCCGATGTCCCTCCATAAATAATTCCCGATGCCCCTTTCGCCAGGTACTCTATTACATCATAGTCCCCGAAGAACTGCAGATAGTAATAATCCCCCGGTATTTTGCACCCCGTTGATTCGATTTTTTCTGTCTCAGGGTTATAAAATTCAAGGCTCCCTGATGTAGATGAAAAATAAACCTTCCCAGTGTTGTCGCAAATCAGATCCCTTGACAGGCTTCGCACGTACCTCTCAGGGCCGTGGAAAACGATTTTCTCATCGATCGGGCCCAGATCAGTGATTTTTTTTGCCTGAACAGAATAAATAATGAAATGTCCGTCGGGATACGTAAGGCCATAGATTCTGTCACCCTCCGGGCTTGCTGTAAGTGCACAGATTGAATTGGATGGCACCGGAATGCCGAGATCCTCCAGCTCGCAGGGCATATCACCGGTTTTGACCTTGCGGTTGCTTTCGTCTGGGGAATACCTGTACAGATGACCTCCCTTATAGGTACTGAAGTGGTTTTTAATGTCTTCCCATAGGGTAATGTCAAAGGTCTTCTCAGGTCCTATACCTCCTTTTGACAAATCGAACTCCCTGAATATATCCGGTCCGGTTCCTATATAAACAAATCCCTGGCTGTCCTCAGCCAGTGCATGATACACGCTTTCCTGTCCAGGTATGCGGCCAAGATGCCTCACTTTATTTATCGAGGGATCAAAAAGGAAGAGCCATGATTCATCTCCCGTGGTGGCTCCGTAGATCAGGCCGCTCCGTGAAGTAATAAGGCTGGTTATGGCACTGCTGTTCTCCGGAATCTCATTTGCCTCCGGGTAGCCGAGATCACGCAGATCCACCCTCTGAAGGTCATGTATATTTGTCACTGCCCAGTCCTGCGATCTTACCTGCATGAAGATGCCCAGCAGGAAAATGGAAAGAATTGCCCTTGTAATCAATATTTTATCCGGAAACCGGAATTCTGTTTTGCTAAACTCAATCATTATTCAGGCTTATAAATTATCAATTGCAGTGAGACTGGTATGTTACCTGCATGCCCGGTTGCCAGGGCCGGGTCTTTCAATTCAACCTGTCCGCAGATATACAGTGTCCCGTCAGGAGCCACGGAGGCAGCCTCACAGCCAAACACTCTTCTCCCGTCTTTCGTCTGCATCACGCCAAGGTCGGTGCGCAGATTGCCTTTAATATCATACTTAATGAGGTGATGCTGCTGACTGCTACCATATGTTTCGGCATATTCGCCTGCCGAGTAGGAACGCGCAGAGGGGACAAAATAAACGATCTTCCTCCTGCTGTCAAGTGCAAATGCAAGGGTGGAATAGGGTATATCCTGCCGTCCGGGAGCAAGGAACCTGGTGTCGCACATTTTTGTCAGCGGAGTAATGATCCCGTCTTTACCCTTATGGGGGTCGAAACTGAACAGGACAGATCCGCTGCCGCAGGTAATCCCGTAGGCAACCTTATCTGCAGGATCCCACTCTATGGCCCGCCAGTCGCAGGTCCTGTCAATCATCGGATCAGAGAGCTCGGTAGGATAGATAGCCGGATCATAGGGGATCGCGCACAGAAAGGTCGGTTACCTTTTCGGATCCGGCATCGTATTTCCAAACTCTTCCCACCGGGAAGCTGCCGTAAACATTTCCTTCATCGTCGCAGAATACTGACCGGCATATATCCCAGTTGGACACTCTGCCAAAATTTACTGTTTTCTTCTTCCGAAGATCAAAACGGTAAAAATATCCGGTGAACCCCACACCGAAGAGGTATTTGCTGCCAGGGTCAATCGCAAGGGGATAACAGCCTATCCCCTGGTCGACCAGCCCAAGGTTTTCAAGTGTGCCCCGTGAGGGATTGTATTTTAACCAGTGGCCACCTGTCCAGCTTGTATAGTCGATGTTTCTCGGACCGGCTCCATTATTCATTGTAACGAAGAAGATATTGCCAGAGTCGTCTTCGACAGGCTTGTTGTGGATCTTTCCCGATGACCTTACCCCCGTTCCCCTTTCTCCCAGAAAATCTGCAAGATCACTTATGAGCACATTCCTGTCGGGCGATTTCCTGTAGACATAGAAATGGGAGCTTCCCCCCTCCGTTATGAGACCGGTATAGACATCCCCGTTGCGGGCAGCATACAGGGCATCCCACATCTCACTGTCCCTCCCCGGATAGTCGCGTGTTTCAACAAGGCATGATTGCTGTTCCCCGGCTCTGTTTGTCTGGGCCGGGGAGATGAGAGGATATGTTGCAATGATGAGGAGCAGGCTAAATATTTTCGGCATTTTCATACACTTTTCCGATCGCTTCGGCGATCAGGTCCATATCATTTTTTGTGCCCATCAGGATTTTATGATGGATACAGGCAGATTCCTCATAATGAATGCGGTCGCATACAGGCAGACTGAAGCGGGCCGGATCGATGGCGGCCCAGTATTCATCGCTGAGCCGGTGACGCGACGGTTTTGTCAATGGTACGTAAAGGGAGCAATTGTTCAACGGGGTATAGCTCGGAGCTACGTCGATCCCGATTTCTGCTGAGAGAGCTTCCCTGAATTTAGCGACCGGAAGGCCCCTGAACTCATCTTTTTTATACCTGAATGAAAAGTTGTAATAGGCTTCCTGCGTTTCACGCTTATCCCTTCGGACAGGAAGTATTCCGGGGATATTTTTAATAATGCCGTTAAGATATATTGCATTTTCATCCCTCAGCCGGTTCTGCGCCGGCAGCCTCTTAAGCCCTTCGATAAGTATGGCAGCCTGGAACTCGGTGATCCTGTAATTCCCTGACTGAAGGAAGTTTCCCTGGTCAAAGTACTGCCCCTCGCCCTTGTTTATCTCCGCCAGGTTTGCAGGTTCAGGCCTTCTCCCGCAATTCCTGAGGGCATCCAGCCTTTCGAAGAGTCCGAAATTATTTGTTGTGAGTATGCCCCCTTCTCCGGCGGTCAGGTGCTTTGAGAGCTGCAGGCTGAAGCTTCCTATGTCGCCGATTGTGCCCGCTTTCATCCCGTTCCATTCACCTCCGTGCTTATGGGCACAGTCCTCGATTACGTATAGATTATGCCTTCTGGCTATCTTCATGATCTCATCCATATCGGCGAAACTGCCATACAGGTGAACCGGAATGATGGCCCTGGTCCTGGAAGTTAGTGCCTTCTCAACTGCAGCCGGATCGATGCACCATGTATCTTCCAGTACATCAACAAGCACAGGGGTGGCATTCACATCGAGGACAGTTGCAGCAGTCGCCTGCCAGGTCAGTCCCGGCAGGATCACCTCATCGCCTGTTCCGATACCGCAAGCTTCGAGAGCCAGCTGCAGAGTGACAGTTCCGTTTGCTGCAGATATCACATGCCTTGCACCTGTATATTCGGCGAATTTCCTGTTGAATTCGAGCTCCCTTGGCCCGTTGTACGACCAAATACCGCTGTGGAGGGTCTCAAGAAGAGCCCTTTCCTCGTTCTCATCCCATACCGGCCATTTGGGCCAGGGGCTTGTCCTGGCGTCACGTACCGGTTTCCCTCCCAGAATTGCCAATTTACTCATCGTATCTTTTTTATAGATTTAAAAATCAGCAAACGAACAGGTTACACAGTGAATCATGCAGTAGCCAGGCGTTTGTCGCATCAATGCTAAAACTTACTTTGATTATCTTCACTTCTTAATTCACCCTGCTTCTCATTCACAGGATACCACATTAACATTCCAACCCTTCACTTTGATCACGGGTCTTTCATTTCCTCCATCCCGAAGGGAGTATTTCGCAGTGAATGTCCGCTCTTCACCTGGCAGCAGGGAAACATAATTATCACTCCAGAAAACGGGGAGAACGGGTTTGCCTGTGACTTTATCCGTAACATCCATATAAAGGAAGAAAGCTATTGCCGCTGACGGATTCTTGACCTTTAGCGTCACCTCTCCCGATTCGTCGGTTTTAGCGAAACTGTAATCCAGATCCGGCTTTACTTCAGGCAGCTGGTTCAGTGCAGTATAATCGGCAAACTGACTTGTGGGAGTATAGAAGGCCCAGGACAGTTTTTTAGCAGCATCATAGTCAAGGATATCTTTCTTAACAGATAGCCAGTAAATTGAATTATCAACTTCCTTTCCGGAGCTGTCGTAGATCCTCAGATCGAGAAACCAGACGGGTGTGATGCCTTTTATTTCAGGGAGCTTGAAAATAAATTTTGAGCTATTGGATGAAATGCCCCCTTTCCACTGACCGGCAAATATTTCCTTCGATTTAAGATCAAATGCCCTTATCTTTACAGTAAGACCGTCCACATCGCTAAGGTCTTCATTCGCAAGATAGATATCGTCGAATCCGTACCTGTAAATTGCATGCAGGGGATTGCAGGCCTTTCTTACCGCATAGAATGATCCGTTTGGCTCAAGGTAAGAATCGTAGAGCTGCCATATAAGATCGGGCCAGGCTGAATTAAGCTTCCACTGTATCAACCCTGTGCTGACAGGCTTGTTGGCAATGAATGCCTCGAACATTGGGCGCATCACCTCATAGTTGCTTACCTGTGACTTAAATGCAAATTCCTCCACACCGGATGATTCTCCATATCTGGAAGATAAGGCTTTGCGATAGCGGTCGAGGGTTGTGAACTGATTTCTGCCCGTATGATATTCCCAGTATTTCTTATCAATCGGCCAGAGGCTTTTTTCCGGCAGCATTCGCCTGAGCGAGGCCACGGGAGGTATGCTTGTCCCGGGACAGGTCTCTGTATTAAAGCCATATGCCCCTCCGAAGAGGGTGTCGGTAAACCAGTATCCGGGTGGTGTAAAGTCATACGGCCCCAGCATTTTCATCCCTGTCGGGCCGCTCAGCTCACTATAGATGGGGACATCTGACACAACTGTCTTATCCTCGGTCCCTACCCCCCCGGCAGATGTTATATATGAACGGGAAGGGTCATACTTCTTAAACAGCTCAATATATTTCCTTTCAAGTTCAGGGGCAGGCATTTTATCGCTGCCCGTCATCCACACGTAAATCGACGGATGATTTCTCAGCCACATCATCTGGTCGAACCAGGAGGTGGCCAGAAGATTTATGTCCTCTTCAGACACTGCTCCGCCATATTTAGGGTCACATGGCTTCAGAAGGTAATCCTCCCATTCCCAGTGGCAGCTCCAGCCAACCATTACAAGGATCCCGTATTCGTCGCAGAGATCGTACAGGTTGTCATCCTTCCCCCAGAAACCTTCAAGCCGGATGCTGTTCATATTCATATGCCTTACGTATCTCAGCTGGGCTTCCACTGATTCCCTCGTATCCTGAAGAAGGAGATCATCCGTCCAGCCGCCCCCCTTGATAAGCACAAATTTCCCGTTTATATCGAATGCCCTGTTTTTCCTGCTGTCGAGATAGCTTCTGACCTCCCTTATTCCGTAATTCCGCTTTTCACTGTCAAGAATATTACTACCCTTACGAAAATCGACCGTGACAGGGTAGAGATTTGGCTTACCCATCCCGTTCGGCCACCACAGGTTAACATTTTTCACCGACAGCTGGGGATAGTCATCCGGAGAAAAGCTGCATGTGACAGTCTCCCCAGGCTTTATCTCAATCTTTTTTTCAACAACGCCGAGCCCGTAATCGGCATGCAGCAATACGCAACGGAACGAGTTGGCGGCGGCGAAGGAACAATACATTTCCGGCAGCCTCATTCCTGCAGGCGGGTGCACGATCGCCGTGTCTGTTCGCGGTACGTCGATGCCAGGATGTTCCACAAGATGACACGAGCACACTGGTGACCAACAAGGGCACAGCTCCCGCGGCGTCGGCCAACCTGACCGTGAGGGCCGGGGTCTTCGGCCGCGTCTACAACGACGTGAATCTCGACGGCACCGACAACAGCGAGGCCGGGGTCGCCAACGCCTATGTCGTCGTCCGGAACATCCAACCGGGGTGTGCACAGTCACCCAGACGGATGCCACAGGCGCCTACGGGTTGCCCGTCACCACTGGTGCGTCCCATGCGGTCTACGAGACTTACGCCAACCCGGGTGCAGCCTGCCCGCCGACAACATTCGCGCAGCCCGCTGGCATGACCATGTCGACGGCAGTCAGGACGCGGACGTTCGCGGCAGCCTTCCAATTCCGAGTTGTTCGGACACGCTGCACCCGATTCCTTCACCCAAAACGGCGAGTGTTCGAACTACGCCTACCAGACCGTTCACCTGAGCAATGGTCTCAACCTGCTGCAGGTCAACCTGCTGACCGGGGCGGTGGCCGACCTGTCGACGACCAGCTATTGGCCCACCCAGACCACGGGGGCGTACCCGTCCGTGAATGCCATGGCGATGGATGACTCCACCGGAATCTTGTACGCCGTGACCGTCGCGCAGACCCCCACGCAGGTTCTCGCGATCCTGAACGGCTCACCACAGCCGACCTCCATCAGCCTGGGGTCAGTGCCTGGCCTACCCAGCAACACCCTGTGGTCCAACGGCGAGATCATCGATGGCTACCTCTATGTCCAAGCAGCCAACTCGACGCCTCGGGTCACCTACGTGATCGACATCAACCCCAATCGTCCGACCTACCTGCGGCTGGTCGAACCGGCCAATCTCACTCAGCTATGTCGCGCCCCTCGGCCTCACGGTGACGGGCGGCGCGACATCCATCGACTTCGCCCTGGGGGGTGACGGTCTTCTCTACGGCGCCAGCAACGGGTTGGTCCGGCGCCTCAACCCGGTCACGGGAGTGGAGACCAGCATCACGCCCACCGGCACCGCGGCGACCCTCGCGAGCTCGCGGCCCAAACCGGGTTCGGTGCGGCCTATTCGGCCACCAGTGTTGACTTCGCCGGCGGCTACATCTTCTTCGGCTCCAACACGGCTCCGGGGCCGACTATCGATACAACGTCACCACCAACGTCATCGAGCTGGCTTCTCAGATCAACCAGTCGACTGCCAGCAACGACGGGGCCAAGGTGTCGACTGCCCCGCTAGTTGAAGGTGGCGACGCACCCGACTCCGCCGCGGGCACGGCGGGAGGCGCGACGCCGGACTACCGGACGACAGTCAGCGACGATGGTCCCCGCCATCAACTCCCGTCGTCAGCCACCCGGGTCACCCTGGGCACACAGATCGATGGGGAGGAGAACGGTCAGCCGAACGCCGCCGCAACCGGCGACGACAACACGGGGACTCCCGACGACGAGGACGGCGTGGCTCTGTCGCCGCTCACCACCGCCGCCGCCGCAGGGAACAACTATTCCGTCACGGTGACAGGGTCCAACACGACCGCAAGTCCGGCCACGGTCGCTTGTTGGGCGGACTGGAATCGCGACGGCACCTTCGCGGCGGCCGAGCGGGTCACCGGTGCCACTGTCGCCGGTGGCGCGGGGGCATTCACGCGCAACCTCACGTGGACCCTGCCCGTGGGCTTCAGCCCCGCGGTGGGCACCGACTACTACCTGCGCTGTCGCATCTCGACCGACACTGGAGCCACGGCCGGCTCCGCCAACTGGGCTGCGAACCCGACTCCCGATGGTGACGGACGTGCCTTGGTCGACGGCGAGATCGAGGACTACCGACTCGTGGTCACGGCCGCGCTCGACGTGGTCAAGTCGGTCACCACAGTCAACGGCAGCCCCGCAACGCCCGCCACCGTCGTCACGCCCGGTGCTGTCATCGGCTACTCGATCAGGCTCACCAATCCTGGCCCGTCACCCGTCACGACCACCCTCACCGAGACGATCGGCAACAACGTCACCTACACCGGGACCGGCGAGGGGTGGACCTGTCCCTCCGGGACCGACCCGGGTGATCAGTGCACCCGCAACGTCACGGTTGGCGGTGGTGCGACCACTACCGTCACCTTCACGGTCACGGTGGCCTCCCCCCTTCCGGCTGGTGTGACCAGCATCGGCAACGCGGTTGCCACCTCCCAGGGCACCTGTGCGGCGTGTCAGGTATCGAACCCGGCTGGCACCCCGGGCATCAGTCTGGTGAAGTCGGCGTCGCCGTCGACATACGGGGCGGGTGATGTGGTGACGTACACGTTCACCACGACCAACACCGGGACGACCACGTTGAGTGGGGTGCGGGTCTCGGACACCGGGCTGACCGGGCTGTCGGCTTTGTCGTGTACGCCGGCTGCGCCGGCGACCCTGGCGCCGGGTGACGTGCTGACCTGTACCGGTACGAAGACCATGACCCAGGCGGATGTGGATGCGGGTGCGGTGACGAACACCGCGACCGCGAC
Organism: uncultured Bacteroidales bacterium; assembly: GCA_963756885.1. GTDB lineage: Bacteria > Bacteroidota > Bacteroidia > Bacteroidales > VadinHA17 > LD21. The sequence continues at coordinate 20,797 of CAVWPG010000006.1, read as the reverse complement.
GGGCACCCCGCCTGGCGGTGGACCCGAGGTGACTGATACCGATGACGAGACCGTCACCGCGGCCGCGACGCCGTCCATCAGTCTGGTGAAGACTGCCGACTCAGCCACCTACAGCGCGGGTGATGTGGTGACGTACACGTTCACCACCACCAACACCGGCACCACGACCCTGTCGGATGTCGAGGTCTCGGACACGGGCCTGACTGGGCTGTCGGCTTTGGACTGTACCCGACTGCCCCGGCGACCCTGGCACCGGGTGAGGTCCTGACGTGTACGGGGACGAAGACGATGTCCCAGGCGGATGTGGATGCGGGTGCGGTGACGAACACTGCGACTGCGACCGGTACCCCGCCGGGGGTCCTGCGGTGACGGACACCGACGACGAGACCGTTACGTCGGCTGGCACCCCGGGCATCAGCTTGGTGAAGTCTGCTCGCCCGCCGACCTACGGCGCGGGTGATGTGGTGACCTATTCGTTCACCACGACGAACACCGGGACGACCACGTTGAGTGGGGTGCGGGTGTCGGACACTGGGCTGACCGGGCTGAGTGCGTTGTCGTGTACGCCGGGTGCGCCGGCGACGTTGGCGCCGGGTGAGGTGTTGACGTGTACGGGGACGAAGACGATGTCCCAGGCGGATGTGGATGCGGGTGCGGTGACGAACACCGCGACCGCGACCGGTACCCCGCCTGGGGGTGGCCCGGACGTGACGGACACCGATGACGAGACCGTTACGTCGGATGGGACCCCTGGCATTGAGCTGGTGAAGACCGCCGATCGGCCACGTACAGCGGGGTGATGTGGTGACGTACACGTTCACCACCACCAACACCGGCACCACGACCCTGTCGGATGTCGAGGTCTCGGACACCGGGCTGACCGGGCTCAGTGCGTTGGACTGTGACCCGACGGCCCCCGCGACCCTGGCGCCGGGTGCGGTGCTGACGTGTACGGGGACGAAGACGATGACCCAGGCGGATGTGGATGCGGGTGCGGTGACGAACACCGCGACCGCGACCGGTACCCCGCCTGGGGGTGGCCCGGACGTGACGGATACCGATGACGAGACCGTCACCTCGGCTGGGACCCCGGGCATCAGTTTGGTGAAGTTGGCGTCGCCGTCGACATACGGGGCGGGTGATGTGGTGACCTATTCGTTCACCGCGACGAACACCGGGACGACCACGTTGAGTGGGGTGCGGGTGTCGGACACTGGGCTGACCGGGCTCAGTGCGTTGGTCTGTGTACCCGGCGGCCCCCGCGACCCTGGCGCCGGGTGAGGTGCTGACGTGTACGGGGACGAAGACGATGTCCCAGGCGGATGTGGATGCGGGTGCGGTGACGAACACCGCGACCGCGACCGGCACCCCGCCTGGCGGTGGCCCCGACGTGACGGACACCGATGACGAGACCGTTACGTCGGATGGGACCCCTGGCATTGAGCTGGTGAAGACCGCCGACTCAGCCACCTACGGCGCGGGTGATGTGGTGACGTACACGTTCACCACCACCAACACCGGCACGACGACCCTGTCGGATGTCGAGGTCTCGGACACTGGGCTGACCGGGCTCAGTGGGTTGGACGTGTACGCCGGCTGCGCCCGCGACCCTGGCACCGGGTGACGTGCTGACCTGTACCGGGACGAAGACCATGTCCCAGGCCGATGTGGATGCGGGTGCGGTGACGAATACCGCGACCGCGACCGGTACCCCGCCTGGGGGTGCCCGGGTGACGGATACCGATGACGAGACCGTTACCGTCGGCTGCGACCCCTCGATCAGCTGGTGAAGTCTGCCGTCTCAGTCGACGTACAGCGCGGGTGATGTGGTGACGTACACGTTCACCACCACCAACACCGGCACGACGACCCTGTCGGAGGTCGAGGTCTCGGACACCGGGCTGACCGGGCTCAGTGCGTTGGACTGTGACCCGACGGCCCCGGCGACCCTGGCGCCGGGTGCGTGCTGACCTGTACGGGTACGAAGACGATGTCCCAGGCCGATGTGGATGCGGGTGCGGTGACGAACACCGCGACCGCGACCGGTACCCCGCCTGGGGGTGCCCGGACGTGACGGACACCGATGACGAGACCGTCACCGCGGCCGCGACGCCGTCGATCAGTCTGGTGAAGTCGGCGTCGCCGTCGACGTACAGCGCGGGTGATGTGGTGACGTATACGTTCACCACGACGAACACCGGGACGACCACGTGTGGGGTGCGGGTCTCGGACACCGGGCTGACCGGGTTGTCGGCTCTAGCTGTGCGCCCGTTCTCGCCGGCGACCCTGGCGCCGGGTGCCGGTGCGCGACCTGTACGGGGACGAAGACGATGACCCAGGCGGATGTGGATGCGGGTGCAGGTGACCAACACCGCGACCGCGACGGGAACGCCGCCTGGCGGTGGCCCCGACGGTGACGGATACCGATGACGAGACCGTTACGTCGGATGGGACCCCTGGCATTGAGCTGGTGAAGACCGCCGACTCAGCCACCTACAGCGCGGGTGATGTGGTGACGTACACGTTCACCACCACCAACACCGGCACCACGACCCTGTCGGAGGTCGAGGTCTCGGACACTGGGCTGACCGGGCTCGTGCGTTGGACTGTGACCCGACGGCCCCCCGACCTGGCGCCGGGTGAGGTCCTGACCTGTACCGGGGACGAAGACGATGTCCCAGGCGGATGTGGATGCGGGTGCAGGTGACGAACACTGCGACTGCGACCGGGTACCCCGCCGGAGGGTGGCCCTGCGGAGTGACAGACACCGACGACGAGACCGTTACCGCGGACGGACGCCCGTGGATCAGCTTGGTGAAGACTGCCGACTCAGCGACGTACAGCGCGGTGATGTGGTGGATGAACACGTTCACCACCACCAACACCGGCACCACGACCCTGTCGGATGTCGAGGTCTCGGACACCGGGTTGACCGGTTTGAGCGCGTTCTCGTGTGCGCCCGGTTCGCCGGCGACCCTGGCGCCGGGTGAGGTGCTGACGTGTACGGGGACGAAGACGATGTCCCAGGCGGATGTGGATGCGGGTGCGGTGACGAACACCGCGACCGCGACCGGTACCCCGCCTGGGGGTCGCCCGGGTGTGACGGACACCGATGACGAGACCGTTACCGCGGATGGGACCCCTGGCATTGAGCTGGTGAAGACCGCCGATCAGCCACCTACGCGCGGGTGATGTGGTGACGTACACGTTCACCACCACCAACACCGGCACCACGACCCTGTCGGAGGTCGAGGTCTCGGACACTGGGCTGACCGGGCTCAGTGCGTTGGACTGTACCCGCTGCCCCCGCGACCCTGGCGCCGGGTGACGTGCTGACCTGTACGGGGACGAAGACGATGTCCCAGGCCGATGTGGATGCGGGTGCGGTGACGAACACCGCGACCGCGACCGGTACCCCGCCGAGGGGTCCCGGCGGTGACGGACACCGACGACGAGACCGTCACCGTCGGACGCGACCCCGTCCATCAGCTGGTGAAGACTGCCGACTCAGCCACCTACAGCGCGGGTGATGTGGTGACGTATACGTTCACCACCACCAACACCGGCACCACGACCCTGTCGGATGTCGAGGTGTCGGACACTGGGCTGACCGGGCTCAGTGCGTTGTCGTGTGACCCGGGCGCCGGCGACCCTGGCGCCGGGTGCGGTGCTGACGTGTACGGGGACGAAGACGATGTCCCAGGCTGATGTGGATGCGGGTGCGGTGACGAACACCGCGACCGCGACCGGTACCCCGCCTGGGGGTGGCCCGGACGTGACGGACACGGACGACGCGACGGTGGACGCCATCGACGACACCACCACGCCGCCGGTCGATCCCCCGACTCCACCCACCCCCCCGACGGGGCCGAACATCGATACTCCGCACCTCCCGGACACGGGAGCTTCCCGCGCCATGACGGTCATGGCGCTCGCCGGCTCCGGCCTGCTGCTCACGGGTGCGCTGGTGCTGGTGGTGTCGCGTCGACGCGGCCGGGATCCACGCCACCGGGGACGCGAACGCAACGCGCCCGGAAGCCAACCGGCACACCACTAGAAGGGAAGACTGGATCATGACTCATGAATTCAGCGCGCAGTTCGTCCGGAGACTCGCCGTCTCAGTGGCGGTCCTCGGACTTGCCAACGGGCTGACAGCGTGCAGCGATGGCGCTGACGGTTCACTTGGAGAGCCGAAAGCAGCCCCGTCCAGCCCGACCGCGGGTGGTGACAAGGAGTCGGCAAATGAGGATGAATCTTCCTCCACCCAGGTGGAGCCCAGCATGGGTGACGACTTCGATGGCATCCTGGCCGATGTCACGACGCAGGCGTGTCCCACGAACAAGGGCGCTGTGAAGGCATCCGGCAAGGTGCTCAACTCCATGGATGACGCTCGTGACATCCTCGTGAGCGTCGTCTGGCTGAAGAAGGACTCCGGGGACTCGGCGGCGATCAACTACGTCGAGCTCAAGAACGTCCCTGCCGGGGAGTCCGTGAAGTGGATCATCCCTGCGTCACTGGACCGGAAGGCCGGACGCTGCGTGGTCGCCGCCAAATCGAACAAGGTCGGAACGCTGGGGTAGTCCGGCTCGGCGATCCCCCGGATCGATGCACCTCGACAACGAGGCACGCACGTCGCTCACGCGGGCGACGGACCAGGCTCAGACGATCTCATCGCCTCGAACGTGGTCAAAGTCGCCAGCGGTCGCCGTCAGGAAGGCCTCACGGAGTGAGCGCAGCGCCCGATGCTTCAGGACGGCCGCGGCGTTCGGGCTCAATGACATGACGTCTGCGACCTCCGTCAACGGTCGGTCCTGGAGCACGCTGAGCTCAAGGATGTCTCGGTGTCGTGGACTGATCCGGGTCAGCGCCTCGCGTAGGGCAAGTCCATCCACGACGTCGTCCCACATCTCGCGTCCGTGGCTCTGAGTCGGGTGCTCGGGAGGATCATCGCTCCAGACGTATCGCGACTCTCTGGCGTGTCCGTCGATGAGCGCGTTGCGCACGGTGGTTTTGAGGTAGGCACGAACGGCGGTCGTCGGCCCGGCACCTTGCGAGAGCTTGGACCAGAGTCGCGCGAAGCTTTCGGCCGTGACGTCATCGGCGAAGCGATGATGGGAGATCGCTCTGGCGTAGGCCTGGACTGGTCGGTAGTGGCGCTCGACCAGCGCTGTGAAGGCAACTGCCGAGAGCTCTCGACGCACGAGCGCAGCGAGCTCGGCATCGCTCGTGGCTTCGAGAACGTCCTCATCGACGCCGTCAGACGACGACAGAGCCAGGTGGGTCATGTGCCACTCCAAAGATTGCCGGTACGCCGAGCACGCCTCCCCTGCGTGCGATCGGTCGAATTGACGGTCTCAATCGGAGCTGGCGCAAACATCCGTGGAAATACGGATCCCTTTACGGATATTCACGGGTTGGCCTGTCGGTAGTGCCACATCGGTCTACCCACCTGGTGACGGCGGCGTAACGACCGGCCTGCCCGGCACGTCTTGAGGGCGGCAAGCTCCGCGACCCCATCGGCGGAGCGCCACCCAGGCAGGTCCGCCAGTGATGCCCCAAGCTCATTGGCCTTTCGGATCTGCCCAGCAGGACCTCCGGTCCGCTGCTCGACGTCCCACACGACCGAGCGGCGGACCGAGAGGCGTGCCGTGGGGGGTGTGGCGGCTTGAGCGGTACACGCGTCACGATAGCGGCGCACGTGTCCGGCAATAGACTGACTCTGGATCAATAAATTGCCAGCGAAACCCTTGACCGGGCGCGCATCGGCATTATCTGATTAAACATCAGGAAATGCCTGTGTCAGGTCTGCAGGACGATCAGCGGTAGTGATGAGGTGGTTTCCACTGCCTGTCGCCAGGACCAGACGAGCTCTCGGTCGAAAGGTTGAGGAAGATGAGCCTTTGCAGTCTGATGGTCAGAGTTGTGTGCGCAGTTGCATTCTGTTCCTGTGCCCTGGCAGTGGAACAGGACGCCCCCAGGGCGACGCCTCGGGTCGAGGTGGTCGCCATGGCGGCGAGCCTCACCAGCCCACATCATCGATGCGCCTCAGGCATCGCCGACAAGCGTGTCGCTGAGCGTGTGTACGCCGCCCCGGGGTGGAAGATTGCTTGCGTGCGGGTCATTCGCGGGCAGGGCCTTCCGCGTCGAACGGTTGGGCTGACGATTCCCGCGCGTCGGACGATCCTGATCAAGAACTCGCAGTCACACCCGGTGTGGACACTCGCTCACGAGCTGGCGCACGCCTACTCGCTCGACGAGTTGTCGGCAGCGGCGAGGACCGCGTTCGCCCACGAGGTGGGGCGCAAGGAATTCTTCGCACCCGGCCCCTGGGCCAGCAGCCCCGCGGAGATCTGGGCCAACAACCAGGCTCGATGCGCTGGCTATCGCAACACCGCCCCGACGCGCGTCGTTTCCTGCCGGGTGATCCGTTCCTATCTTCGGGGGTAGGTGATCAGCCTGAGGTGAGCGCGTGGCGAGGGTTGCGGGTTGTGGACGTAGAAGCCCTGCACGAGGTCGAAGCCTAGGTCGCGCACGAGGTCGAGCTGGTCGGCCCGTTCGACTCCCTGCGCGAGGGTCTGGATGCCGAGGGTCCGGGCGACCTCGACGATGGCGGTCATGACGGCAACGGCGGTGTCGTGGTCGTCGTGACCGCTGCCGTCCAGCGCGGCGACGAATTCTCGGTCGACCTTGAGGAGGTCGATAGGAAGACGCTGCAGGCTGGCCAGCGAGGAGTAGCCCGTGCCGAAGTCATCGAGGGCGACTCGGCAACCGAGGTCGTGGAGCTCGCGCAGGATCGGGACTGCGGTGGAAGAGATGGCTCCCGACTCGGTCACCTCGAACTCGAGCTGCCCGGGCTGTAGCCCGAGATCGGTGAGGGTCTGCTCGACACCGTTGATGAAGCCACCGGCGGTGAGTTGGACGTGCGAGATGTTCACCGCCACCCGGGCGCCGCTGGTCCACGACCTGGCCTCCTCACAGGCCTCGCGCAGCATTGCCTGGCCGATAGGGACGATGAGGCCAGATTCCTCGGCCAGGGCCAGGAACTCCGCGGGCGTGAGTAGTCCTCGGCGAGGATGGAGCCATCTCAGCAGTGCTTCCTGGGCGACTACGGAGCCGCTGTTCAGCTCGTGCTGCGATTGGTAGTAGTAGATGAACTGATGGCTTTCCACGGCATGGCCGAGAGCATCGAGCAGTGAGCTGCGGTGGCGGGCGCGCAAGCCCATCAATGGCTCGAAGAACTGAACCCGATTGCGCCCTCGCTCCTTGGCCTCGACGAGCGCAAGGTCTGCGCTGATGAGCAGGCTCGAGCCGCGGTCATGGCTCGTGGACGACGGGGCGACGCCGATGCTCGCTCCGATCTCTATGCGGTTCCCTCGGACGAGAAAGGGTGACCGCAGAGAGTCGAGGTAGGTCTGGAACGCCATGTCGCCTTCCTCGCCCTCGTCGTCGCGCTCAATCAGAACGCCGAACTCGTCGCCGCCGAGTCGGGCGAGGAAGTCGCGCCCACCGGCGACCTCGCGAAGTCGGTGCGCGACCTGGATCAGCAGCTCGTCGCCGACGTGGTGTCCCAACGTGTCGTTGACGGACTTGAAGTTGTCCAGGTCGAGGATGCCGAGCTCGAACTCACCCGATTCGTCAGGATGCGCGAATCGCTCCTCCAGGACTTCGTTGAACTTCCTCCGGTTGGCCAGGTCCGTGAGCGCATCCGTCGTGGCGAGCCGAACCATCTCGTGTTGGTAGCGAAGCTGGTCGGTGATGTCGGAGCCCACCCCTCGCCAGCCGACGACGTCTCCGCGGGTGGTCCGGCTGGGGTTGCCCGAGAGTGACCACCAGCGCGCTTCGCCTCCGATGCTCACCGGAATCATCAAGTCATGGATGGCGTCACCGCCCTGAACACAGCGCCGCAGCTCTGCCAGCGCACTGTCGCCGGCGGCTGATGGCGTGGTGAGCGCGGTGAGCAGCTCGAGCAGGGTCATCGAGCGGAGCTCCATGACTGGCTGCCCGGCCACCTCGGAGAGCCGCTCGGACGCGTGGGTGAGGGTGCCGCCGCCGTCGGTCTCCCAGAGCCAGTAGCGAGCACCCCCTTCGAAGTCGTCGAGAAGGAGCGAGACCGTCTGTTGCTGGGCCCGAGCCGCGAACTCGGCCCTGGACCGCCGGACGAACGAGTCGGAGAGGTAGAGCACGCCGACCACCAGCACCACCGCGTAGAGGCAAAGCTGGAGGGTGAGGACGTAGTAGGCAGGCGTGCCGGCCAGGAGAAAGGAAGGCGCCAGACCCACGGCGTTGGCGATGACCCACGTGATGCCGACCCGTCGCAGAATCGACAGGGCAATGGCCCCTGCTCCCATCACGCCGGCGACTGTGGCTGCGAGCACCACCTGCCGCCCGTCGTCGATGCGGGGGAGCACGCGCCAGGCAAACAGGGCGGACATGCCGGCCAACACCAGCACTTCGAGCAGGAGGAGCCGGAAATAGCGTCGCGCGGTGGCGGTCTGCTCGGCTGGGGGTTGGTTGCCCTTGCGCATCCAGAACAGCGACGAGGTCGCTGCAGTCGTGAGCGCCGCCACCGTCCAGGCGATGCGGAAGGCTCCGTCGTCTGAGGGTGCGACGTACGTCGAAAGCACCGTGATGCTGATCAGGTTGGCGAGATTGGCCCGCGGTGCCACACGGATCGCTGCGTGGACCTGGTGGCGGAAGAGCTCGTCGACCTGAGGGTCGCTGGGGTCGACCCTCGAGGTCAAGGCGAGTGATGCTTTGCGTCGGTCTTCATCGTCGAACCCTTCCTGTGGGCGGCTTCGCTGTTGCCTCCTTGACGACCTCAGGCTCAGTTGCTTACGGGGAGCAGCTCAGTTGGTGCGGGTTTCGGTCAACCAGGACAGGGTTGTCGAGGCGGGCATGGGCGACCGATGAAGTGCCCCTGCCCGGCGTCGCAGCCCAGGCTGGAGAGCCACTCGAGCGTGGATCCGTCCTCGATGCCTTCGGCAACCATGGGGAGACGAAGGGCGTGGGCGAGCTCGATCGTCGACCGGACGATGGCGGCGTTGTGCAGGTCGGTGGGGCCCCCCGTGAGGAAGGTGCGGTCGAGCTTGATCTCGTCCAAGGGAAGATCCCGGAGATAGGCCAGCGAAGACTGACCTGTTCCGTAGTCGTCGACCGAGACGAGCGCTCCGGCGAGGCGCAGCTGCATCAGTACGGCACGACTCAGAACCAGATCGGAGATGACCTCGTCCTCGGTGAGCTCGAGGACCAGGGAGCCGGGGGTGAGTGCCCAGGTGTCGGACAGTTCGGTGACCATGGCGGGAAGGGCCATGGTGGCCAGGTCGATGGCCGAGATGTTGACTGACAGTCGCAAGTGCTCGCTCGGGCGAAACAGGTTGAGGTCCGACGTGGCTCGGCGGAGCACGAGCTGCGTCAGCCGAGAGGTCTCGCCGCTCTGTCGCAGCAGTGGAAGGAACTCGTCCGGCGTGGTGAGTCCGCGAGTGGGGTGGTTCCACCGGATGAGTGCCTCGACACCGAACACGTCTCGGTGCTTCAGGCCAAGCTGCGGCTGGTAGAACACCACGAACTCCTGACGTTCGAACGCCAACGACAGCTCGGACATCAGTCGAGGCGCCCTCTGCTCGGGTTGGTTTCGTCCTGGCGGAACGTCGCGACGCCGCGGCCCTTGCCTTGGCCTGGTAGAGGGCGATGTCCGCGCTGGCCAGGACGCGGGTCCCGGTGGTCCGTGTTCGGGTGAGGTCGCCAGGCCGATGCTCGCGCTCACCGCGACCGGGAGCCCGTCCAGGTCGAAAGGGGCGCGCAGCAGTCCGCGCAGGCCTCGGCCGTCGCCGCCGCCTCGTCCGCGTCTTGTCTCGGAAGGATGACTGCGAACTCGTCCCCCCGAGTCGGGCGAGCATCGAGGGTTCATGATGGCGCCGCGAGTCGCTGACCCACCAGGCGGAGCAGCTGGTCGCCGACATGATGTCCCAGGGAGTCGTTGACCTCCTTGAAGCCGTCGAGGTCGATCACCAGCAGCGATGTGACTCCCGGCCTCGCCGGCGCTCTCCTCCAGCCTTCGAACAGGTGGCGACGATTGGGCAGCCCGGTCAGGAAGTCTGTGCGTGCCTCCCAGCGCAGCCGACCCATGGCGCGCAGCTCCCGCGCGGCTCAGTGCGAGCCGCGCGACTGCCAGTGCGATCGTGCCCATGGCGAACGCGACGGCCAGCCCCGGTAGTTCGTGGCGCTGTCCGTAGACGAGCAGGGCGAGCGCGAGGCAGCTGAAGAGGGCGGGGACGACGTAGCGGTGGGCGAACCGTGTTCGAGGCTCGATCGCGCGGGGGCCCAGGTCGCCGCAAGGCCCATCAGGGCGACGCCGGTGGGCCAGGTGAGCTCGATCAGGCCGAGCCCGTGAACTCCTGTGCGGTCACCGCATAGAGGTAGGCGATGTCACCGACGAAGAACAAGAGAAGCCCAGCCCCCACCAGCCACCAGACCCTGTCGACGGTTGCTACGGCCATGGCAACCACGACCAGGAGCAACACCAGGATCAGGTCGGCGACGGGATAGGCCAGGTTGACGATCACGACGGCCAGCCCGCCCCCGGTCGCCCGAAGCACGTCGCCGAGCACGAAGGTGGTCACGAGGGCGGCCGCGCCGAATCCGCCGATGGCGCCGTCGAGCCAAGCGCTGGCCTGGAAGTCCCTGGACCTGTTGCGGGCGAACAGGCCGATCGAGACGTACATGCAGCCGTAGGACAGCATCCACAGGGCGTCGGCGGGGGAGGGGGAGTCGATGACCGCCGGGGTCAGGTAGACGGCGTAGAGGCTTCCCGCCAGGAAGAGCGCGTGCGCCGCGCTCATCGCGCCCCAGGCGAGAGCATCGTCCCCGCCCGTGCGAAAGCGGAGCCAGCAGGCAGCCATGGCGAAAGCGATCGGCACGTGGAACAAGAGGTGGTCGAGTCCCCATGCGGTGCCCAGAGTGGCGGAGGCGAACAGACGATAGGCCCAGAAGGCCGCCAGCCAGAGCAGCATCGTCATGCGCAGCACCACGAACGACTCGGAGCTCCACCAACCGGCTCGTCCGGTCTCGCGTCGGTCGATCAGTTCCATTGCTGAGGCCTTTGTCCCTTCGAGTCGCAGTTGCGTAGTGGAGGTAGTGGGTGCTGCAGACGCTCGGTCGACAGGAGCACTGTTGCTTGATACCTTGACGGTCGGTCAGTCTTTGGAGAGGAGCAGACGGTGGCAAGAAACAAGGAGCCATGGCGACGAGACCGCATCCTCGATGCTGCCCTCGAGCTCCTTGCGACCGGACGCACCGAGCAGCTGCGGATTGCGGACGTCGCTGCCGCCGCTGGGGTGTCGCCGGCCAGCGTTCACTACCACTTCGGAGATCTGACCAGCCTCGTCCTTGCCGCGATGGGACAGGCGTCCGACGAGATGAACCGCGCTCGTCGGGAAGCCATAGAAGAGCTCGACGACCCGGCAGCAAAGCTGCGCACGATGATCGCGCTCGGCATCCCGGATGCGGCCTCACCGGCCCTGGTCATGATGTACACCGCCACCGGGATGATCCGGGTCAACGCAGACGCGATCAGGGGAGGTCGTGAGCATGTGGAAGGCCAGGTGGCGCTCTACCAGTCGGTGATCGAGGACGGAGTCGCCAGTCATGTCTTCCGGCTCGATGTGGACGCCAGGTCGATCGCGACCAACCTCGTGGCGATCGAGGACGCCTTCGACCTCTACCTGGTGCTCGGCATCGATCCAGACGGCGCTCGAGGCCGCTCGCAGGCCTATGCCTATGCAGCATCAGCCCTGTCCTTCGATCTTGCTGGAAGTGTCAGCCAGGGCAAAACGGGACCAGGACCAATACCACGCGCCACCGAGGATCAGCAGGCCGATCGCCGCAAGGACGCTTAGGGGATCTGAGAAGACGGCATGGGCGATCATCGCCCCGAGCGTGACCAGCAAGGTGACAGGGGCCGCGACGTCACCCCATGAGTCCGGTGCCCTCTGGTGGTGAGCAGGGCGCAGCTGGCCACCGACGCATAGATGAACAGCAGGCTTGATCCGGTCGCCGTGATCAACGGCTCGGCTGGGACGGCGATCGCAAGACCGATCATGGCCAGACCTACCGCCAGACTCGCCATCGGGGGCGCCCCCGCTCGTGGGTCCAGGTGACTCAGTCGGCTCCACACGACGCCTCGTCTGCGCTCGTTTGCATACGCGGCCAGCATCCGCGATTCGAAGATGAGCAAGGCGAGGATCGCATTGAGCAGAGCGACGGCGACGGCCCACCGGACCGCCTCGATGAGCCACGGCCAGTGGTTGGTGGCCTGGAAGAGGTCGATCAAGTCTTGGTCGCTCGACTGCGAGATGGCCCCCCCTGACGTGGCACAGGCCAGCGCCAACAGTGGCACGCCCTCGAGGAGAAGGGTGGCCACCAGCGTGGCGCCGATGATCAGCCGCACCTTGCGCGCTCCGTCGACCACCTCCTCGACGATGTAGGCCGTCTGTCCGTATCCGTTGAGAGCGAACAGCAGCACCGGAACGGCCAACAGGGAGCCGTGGGAGGTGTGCTGAAGTCCGTCGCGGACGCACGACAGCAGAGCAGCGCCCGTGGCTGTGACTCGGGGACCCCGAACGCCTCCACGGTGACGGCGGATATCGCAGCCACTTCGAGTGCGAGGCAGAAGGTGGCACCCAGACGGCGAGGCGCAGCTCGGCGCACGCCAGGCGGTCAGGACACCGCCGAACAGGAGGACGGCGGGGAGCGAGCCGGGACCCCGGGGAGCGCGAGGGAGACCATGCGGCCAAGAACAGGGCAAGGATGAAACTCAGCGTGGTCAGTGTCAGGGCAAGGATGGCAGCACCGTAGACCGGGCCTCCAGCCCCGCTCGCCCATGCCGACTCGCCGCCGTTCACCGGGATCCGGGACCCGACCGCGGCGTAGGTCATGGCGACCAGCACGGCGACGGGAAGTGTCAGCAGAAAGGCCGTGATGCTCGTCGTGCTGAGAGCGACGGTGACCGGCACGATCACGACGAACACGCTCGAAGCCGGCGACACGCCGGCCAGGCCGAGCGCAACGGCATGGGCACGCCGAGGGCCCGCGGCGGGTTGCGCAGCGAGGCCGGTCTCCGGCGGATCTGCACAGGCGCCCCCAGTCCAGCGTGCGCCACCACGGCGCCCCTTGCAGGGTGAGACGCCCCGCGGTCCAGTTTCATTACTCGGCACTGGTGGCCGATTGTGACCCCACGAAGACGGGCTTCCGGCCCTCGGGGGGCGTGAGGACCGGAAGCCCGCTGTCAGTGCGTGGGAGCCGGGCAACCCCCATTTACTGATGCTTAATCAAAGAACAACAGGGTGGCGTGGTCAATAGTGGTCTAGACCAACAGGCTGCGTGGCTTCGTCGCGAATCATGTGCGCTTGCCGCCGATGGCTCGCGCGTCACCGAGCACCTTCTTGAACCCCGCCAGCCTCGGTTGGTCGAGGGCGTACGGGTTCGTGATGCCGGCGGGCCAGACGTGGAAGTAGGTCGACAGCATCGGGAACCGACCCGAGGCGATGTCCGTCTTGGCTCGGGACGCCAGGAAGGCACATCGGTGCCGCGGCGTGGTTGCCTGAGTTGCCATCAGAGAATTGGAGTGGGCTGCCGTCAATGGTCGACTCGCACTGCTGCCCGAGGCTCCGAAGGTCCGTGGCGAGTCCAACGGGGTCATCGCCGACGTGTCGACGACGGGGTGCGGCACGGGTCCGGCTCGGAGTAGTTGAGGACGGATCGTAAGAAGTTGCCGCTCCGCAACGTCAGGAACTGGAAGTCGAGTTACGTCCTGTAGTTCGCGGCACAGCGGAAGTGACATTCAATGCCTAAGCACCACCCAACAGTTCGGCCGGCACGGGGATCGCGGGCAGGTGGGGCGTCCCTGCCCACTCCCGGGATCCGGCTCTGGGTCTGGGCCGCGTTGGTCAGCCTGCTGACCATGATTGCCAGCTCGGGCCTTGCTGCCGCTCCGGCGCGGGCAGCTGTGCCGAACCCGACGGCGAACACCGCCGTGATCACGGTCAAGGTGGGTGGCGATCGGGCAAGCGTGAACGGTGTCACGCCGCTCCAAGGCGTGCGGCTGGGCCTCTGGACCCAGGCGGGGGCGAAGGTGAACACCGCCTGGGGTGAGTGCGTCTCCGACGTCGCCGGTGACTGCTCGTTCGTGGTGCCGGACACGCAAGTCGGTGGCGTGAATCGGGATGTCCGTTTCGAGGTGCGTCAGATCTCGGTCCCCACTGGTTGGTACATGAACCCCACCCTGCGCACGGGTAGCGCGAATGGGTCGGGCTCGGTTGCGTCGCCTTACCAGTTCCTCACGGGAGTCGCTTTGCAGGCCAACACGGTCTACCGCTCTGGCATCGACTTCATGAGCGACCCGAATCCCGGGCTCGAGGTCGCCAACGACTCGTTGGGCGTGTGGCAGCAGAGTCGCGCGAACAACGCTCTGCCCCAGCAGTGCGGGATCGACGTGGCGCTGATCCTCGACCTCTCGACCTCCATGGGTGCGGCTGGGATCGCGGCCCAGCGTGCTGCCGCCGACAGTTTCGTGGATGCCCTCGTGGGGACGCCTTCGCGTGCCGCGATCTTCTCCTTCTCGAACTGGTCGCCGGCGGCCAATGGAGCCAACTTTCCCAACCTGGTCCCGCTGTCGACACAGTCGTCGGCCGACGTCTTCAAGGCGCAGTACGCCGGTTGGTCCGCGAACGGGGGGACGAACTGGGATCGCGGCCTGGCCAGTGCCGCCGAGGCAACCCCCAACTACGACCTCGCCATCCTCCTGACGGACGGAAGCCCGTCACTGCGCTCAGACCCCCTCCAGGGAACCTCGAACGTCACAAACTTCTCATACGTCGAGCCAGCGATCTTCTCCGCGAATGCGCTCAAGAACAAGGGCACCAGAATCCTCGCGTTCGGCGTGGGACCCGGGGTTACCGGCCTCAGCAGCCTGAACCTGAGGGCCGTCTCTGGCCCGCAGGCCTACACCGGCGCCAACGGTGCCAGCGCCGACTACTTCCAGGCAGCGGACTTCGCCTCAGCGGGAGGAATCCTCACCGACCTGGCCGCAGGGCTCTGCCAGGGCTCGGTGTCGGTGGTCAAGCAGATCGTCCCCACTGGCAACACCGGCGAGAACATCGCCGGCTCGACACCTGCTCCCGCGGGCTGGCAGTTCACCGGGACCACGACGACTGCGGGCGTGACTGGACTGCCGAGCACCCAGACCACGACCAACGACGGCACCGGAGCGGTGCAGTTCCCCCTCGGCTTCCCTGGAGGCGTGACCAGCGCTGCGGTCACCGTCAAAGAGGCCCAGCACACCAACTACCAGATCGTCACCCAGGGCGGCGCCAACGCGGTCTGCACGAACCTGGCGACCGGTGCGGCCGTGAGTGTCACCAACGACAGCTCGACGCCCGGCAACCCGGGCTTCCGGGTCAATGCCCAGGCCGACACGGCGGTGAGCTGCACCGTCTACAACCGGCTGCAACCCCCGGACGACCCCAACCTGACCCTGGACAAGCGGGTCGCCTCGGTGACCGACGTCAACGGCAACGGGCTGACCGACGCCGGCGACCGCATCAACTGGGTCTTCGAGGTGACGAACACCGGCAACGTGCCCTTGACCGCGGTGGGCGTGACGGACGCGCTGGCCGGCACCGTCACGTGTCCGGCGACCACGTTGGCGCCGGGGGCCTCGACGTTGTGTACGGCGAGCCCCTACGTGATCTCGCAGGCCGACGTGAATGCCGGCAACGTGCACAACACCGCGACCGCGCACGGCACGCCACCGACCGATCCGCCGGTCGTCAGTCCGCCCGGCACGACCGACACCCCGACCTCCCAGGTCTCGAGGATGACCCTGGACAAGCGGGTCGCCTCGGTGACCGACGTCAACGGCAACGGCCTGACCGACGCCGGCGATGAGATCGACTGGGTCTTCGAGGTCACCAACACCGGCACCCTGCCGTTGACCGCCGTGGGTGTCACGGATGCCTTGGCCGGTCCGGTGACCTGCCCGGCGACGACGTTGGCGCCAGGTGCGTCCACGCTGTGCACGGCAGCTCCTTATGTCATCACGCCGACTGACGTGAACGCCGGCAACGTGCACAACACCGCCACCGCGCACGGCACGCCGCCAACGGGTCCGCCGGTCGTCACTCCGCCGGACACCACCGACACCCCGACCAGCCAGGACCCGAAGCTGACCCTCGACAAGCGCGTCGCCTCGGTGACCGACGGCAACGGGAACGGGTTGACCGACGCGGGCGACCGGATCAACTGGGTCTTCGAGCTGACGAACACCGGCAATGTGCCGCTGACCGCTGTGGGCGTGAGTGACCCCTTGGCCGGCGCTGTGACCTGCCCGGTCACGACGCTCGCACCGGGTGCGTCGACCCTGTGCACGGCAGCTCCTTACGTGATCACGCAGGCCGATGTGAACGCCGGCAGTGTGACCAACGTGGCGACCGCGCATGGCACTCCTCCGATCGGTCCTCCGGTCGTCACTCCGCCGGACACCACCACCACGCCCACGTCCCAGGTGCCCACGCTGGCCCTGGACAAGCGAGTCGCCTCGGTGACCGATGCCAACGGCAACGGTCTGACCGACGCCGGGGATCAGATCAACTGGGTCTTCCAGGTCACCAACTCGGGCAACGTGCCGTCGACCGCGGTGGGCGTGACCGATCCGCCGGCCGGTGCCGTGACCTGCCCTGTGACCACGCTCGCGCCCGGTGCGTCGACGTCGTGCACGGCGACCCCGCACGTCATCACTGCTGCCGATGTTGCTGCCGGCATGGTGCACAACACCGCGACCGCCCACGGCACCTCGCCGACCGGCCCGCCCGTGGTCACGCCCCCGGACACGACCGACACCCCGATCGACCAGGCGCCCGACGCTGCCGCTGACCAAGTCGCCTCGGTGACCGATGTCAACGGCAACGGTCTGACCGACCCGGGGACACGATCAACTGGGTCTTCCTGGTCAAGAACACGGGCAATGTGCCGTTGACCGCGCTGGCCGTGACCGACCCGACGGCGGGTGCGGTGACCTGCCCGGTCACGACGTTGGCGCCGGGCGCGTCCACGACCGTGCACGGCCGCCGCCACATGCGATCACCCAGGCCGATGTCGATGCCGGGGTCGTGCCCAACACGGCGACCGCCACGGCACCCCGCCCGACGGCCGCCGGTGGTCGTCGAACCCGTCCTCGACCGACACCCCGATCGACCAGGCCCCGGCGCTGCCGCTGAACAAGCGGTCCCTTCGGTGACCGACGTCAACGGCGACGGGGCGACCGATCTCGGCGACACGATCGCCTGGTCGTTCCTGCTGACCAACACCGGCACGACCCGATCACCGGCCTGGCCGTCACTGACCCGACGGCGGGCCAGGTGACCTGCCCGGTCACGACGCTGGCGCCGGGTGCGTCCACGACCTGCACCGCGGACGACGCCCACGTCATCACCCAGGCCGACGTCGACGCCGGGGTCGTGTCCAACACGGCGACGCGCGACCGGTCAGGACCCGAACGGCGGCCGACGTGCCGTCGAACCCGTCCTCGACCGACACCCCGATCGACCAGGACGCCGGCCCTGCAGCTGACCAAGTCGGCCGCGGTGACCGACGTCAACGGCGAACGGGAGCACCGATCTGGGCGACACGATCGCCTGGTCGTTCCTGGTCACAGAACACCGGCACGACGCACGATCACCGGCCTGACCGTCTCCGACCCGACGGCGGGTGCGGTGACCTGCCCGGTCACCACCCTGGCGCCGGGCGCGTCCACGACGTGCACGGCCGACGACGCGCTACACGATCACCCAGGCCGATGTCGACGCCGGGGTCGTCTCAACACGGCGACGGCGACCGGTCAGGACCCCGAACGGCGGTCGACGTGCCGTCGAACCCGTCCTCGACCGCACGACCCCGACCGACCCAGGCGCCGGCCCTGCAGCTGACCAAGTCGGCCGCGGTGACCGATGTCAACGGCAACGGCCTGACCGATCTCGGCGACACGATCGCGTGGTCGTTCCTGGTCAAGAACACCGGCACGACGACGATCACCGGTCTGGCCGTCGCCGACCCGACGGCCGGTGCGGTGACCTGCCCGGTCACGACCTGGCGCCGGGCGCGTCGACGACCTGCACGGCGACGACGCGCACGTGATCACGCCAGGCCGATGTCGACGCCGGCGTCGTGTCACAACACCGCCACCGCGACCGGTCAGGACCCGCAACGGCGTCGATGTGCCGTCGAACCCGTCCTCGACCGACACCCCGATCGACCAGGCGCCGGCCCTGCAGCTGACCAAGTCGGCCGTCGGTGACCGACGTCAACGGCAACGGGTTGACCGATCTCGGCGACACGATCGCGTGGTCGTTCCTGGTCCAAACACCGGCACGACCACGATCACCGGCCTCGACGTGTCCGACCCGACGGCGGGTGCGGTGACCTGCCCGGTCACCACCCTGGCGCCGGGCGCGTCGACGACCTGCACCGCGGACGACGCCCACGCGATCACCCAGGCCGATGTCGACGCCGGGGTCGTCGCACAACCGGGCGACCGGTCACGGCACGACCCCGACCGGTCCGCCGTCCGAACCCGTCCTCGACCGACACCCCGATCGCCCAGGCGCCCGCCGCTGGCGCTGACCAAGTCGGCTCGTCGGTGACCGACGTCAACGGCAACGGGTTGACCGATCCGGCGACAAGATCAACTCGGGTCGTTCCTGACCAACACCGGCAACGTCACGCTCACGAACATCACCGTGTCTGACCCGACGGCGGGTGCGGTGACCTGCCCGGTCACCACCCTGGCGCCGGGTGACTCCACGATCTGCACCGCGGACGACGCCGACGTCGATCACCGCAGGCTGATGTCGACGCCGGGGTCGTGTCACAACCGGGCGACCGGTCACGGCACGCCCCCGACGCGGTGTCGCCGTCCGAACCCGCCCTCCACCGACACCCCGATCGACCAGGCGCCCGGCCCTGGCGCTGACCAAGTCGGCTCGTCGGTGACCGACGTCAACGGCAACGGGTTGACCGATGCCGGTGATGAGATCAACTGGGAGTTCGAGCTGACCAACACCGGCACGTCACGATCACCGATCTGGCGGTCCCCGACCCGACCGGCAGGCCCGGTGACCTGCCCGGTCACCACGCTCGCTGCTGGTGCGTCCACGGTGTGCACGATCGACAACGCCTACGTGATCACGCCTGCGGACGTGGATGCGGGCGTGGTGCACAACCGGGCTGTCGCAACGGGGGAGGGCCCCGGTGGGGACCCGGACGACCCATCGGACGACGTGCCGTCGAACCCTGACACCACCGACACCCCGACCGACCAGAGGCCGAAGCTGGCTCTGGACAAGCGGGTGTCGTCGGTGACCGATGTGAACGGCAACGGTCTGACCGACGCTGGCGATGAGATCAACTACGAGTTCGAGCTCACCAACACTGGCAACGTCACGTTGACGAACGTCAACGTGTCCGACCCCCTCGTGGGTGCCGTGATCTGCCCAACAGGTCCACTGGCGGCGGGCGACTCGACGGTGTGTCACGGACATGCTCCCTACGTGATCACGCAGGCCGATGTCGACGCGGGCAGCGTTCACAACAGGGCGATCGGCCAGGCCGATGGTCAATGTTCAGACGGTGACAAGCCCGGCGGCAAGCCGGGGCGTGGGGCACAGCACGCGCGCGTCTCCTGTGTGGTGCCGTCGAACCCGGACACCACGGACACTCCGACCGATCAGGTGCCTGACCTGACCCTGGACAAGCGGGTTGCTTCGGTGACCGACGTCAACCACAACGGGATCACGGATGCCGGCGACAAGATCGACTACGAGTTCGAGCTCACCAACACCGGTTCCGTCACCTTGACGGACCTGGAGGTCTCGGACCCGATGATCGGTTCGGTGACGTGTCCTGTCGGGCCGTTGGCCGCGGGTGACTCCGTGGTGTGTGTGGGGGACCACCCGCACGTCGTCACGGCTGCCGACGTGAATGCCGGCCACGTGCGCAACACGGCCACCGCGACGGGGACCCCTCCAGGTGGGCCGAACGTCGGCTCGCCGCCGGACACGGTCACGACCCCGGTCGACCCGAACCTGCCCAACCAGCCCGGCGGCGAATATCCCCACCTCCCGAACACCGGGGGCCCCACCTTCTGGGCACTGCTCGGGGGGCTGCTCCTGCTGGTCGGGGGAGGTGTGCTGACGAGGACCTCACGGCGGAGGCGAGCCTGACCAGGGCCCGAGTGAGGGCACGGACGGAGAAGGGGCAGCGCCAGTTGCCCACCCATCCGCGAACTCGTCTGCTTCCGATCAGAGCCACGCGCCAGAAATTCTCTGACTAGGTGTCATGAAATGGGTGGGGATGCGTCTCACTGACAAGGGGGGGGACGAACTCGAGCGGCGCGTGCGGCGCTCGATCCAGAGATGAGGCTCGAGATGACTGACCGGCCACGTGAGGGGCGTGAGCCCCATTCGGTTGACGTTGCGCTCGAGGTCGAACGCATCCGGCGGGTGGTGAGGGAGGCGTTCGTCACCGAATCGGTGGCAGACCTGGAACGCCCTCACGTCGTCGTGGTCACCGACCCGAGCGTCGGGGTGCTCCTCGAGGGTCCGTATCCGAACGGCTGGGAGGCGATCACAGCCGCAGGCGCACTCGAGGCCGAGCGACGGCGCGAATGGTGCGACGGTCAGCCTCTGGGCTCGATCACGGTCTGGCCACTGACAGCTCCCAGGGTCACCTGGTCATGCCACGATGCGTG
>CAVWPG010000005.1:0-747217 GCA_963756885.1 uncultured Bacteroidales bacterium | reverse complement strand
GAAACTCAGTGGTCAGGGAACTCTTGTAATTTCCTCGGCAGTATTTCCCACACCTGTCACAACAAATACCTTTGTAAACGCAGGGGGAGGAACGACTGAATACAGAACAGCTATAACCCTGCCCACGCAGGCCACCTATAATAACCTTAATATCAATGCGCCAGGACTGACTGTAACTCAAACCATTGACCTGACCCTGAACGGTAACCTTTATGTAAAAAGCGGGACATTCCGGATTAATGACAATACCGCCCGCAGGCTCAAACTAACTGTTAATGGCGATGTAAAGGTAGATGCAGGAGCTTTTCTGACTGTTGGCACAGGAGTGACAAATTCAACCACAAGTCCATTAAGCATCACCGGAGGTGCAGCTCCTTTTATCAATTATTATGACCTCCAATCGCACCGGATAGTCCTGAGGGGTAATTTAATCAATAACGGAACAGTTCGCTTTACTAACCTTACCTACCCTGTTTACAATGCTTTTCCGCCAACAACGGTCGGGGCAACAACAGGTTTTGCAACCGTTTATTTCCAGGGAGCCACCGATAATTCATTGCTGTGTGCCGGGACTACTATTGTTACAATCTTGTTGTAGATAAGGGAAATGACCAGACATTCAAGCTGACAATATATACATCAGGGTCGTCCTATGCCAATTTCCGCCTGTTTGGTGCCAATATTGCCGGTGGCGACGCTGGCACTGCCAATCCGAATCTGAAAAAAGCACTCTGGATTCGAAACGGTACTCTTATTCTGGAGGGACTGACCATGATACCCTCCCTGACAGAAGGTACGGCATCCGAAGGAGGAGCTAATCCGAACTCCGATTTTTACATTCCTGCAAACGGGTCACTGGTGCTCAACGGAACAGATGTTGCCGTACTCTCGACTGCCGATGATTACCGCGAAGTAAACCTGGCTTATAATACTGCTGCCCCAGGCAATGCTGCAATGGGAATTTCAACTGGAGGAACAGGGTGCGCCCTTTCACTGTACGGAAAGCTTCAGGTTAACAACGGATATCTCTCCACCCGGGAATCAGGCGGAATTATTACATCCAGCGTCTCCCCCGGCCAGTTCATCCTGAATAACGGGACCGTCGATGCAAAGCAATTTCTCGGATTGACAGGATCAGGCTCATTCCAGCAAAACGGAGGAATACTGCTGCTAAGGGGTCGCTTTAAGCGCACTTTTACTTACAGTTCTGTCGCTAATCTCCTTGATGTCTCACCTGCTACCCTGAGCAATGTCAGAGCCGCAAGTGGTATTTCCGGTGCATACGGTTCGTTCAACCTGAATAACGCAGGCAATGTTTTTGCAATGACAGGAGGAACAATGCGGATCTATGATGTATGTGGCGACGGTTCAGTTGCCGCACAGCAAAAAGCTTTCGATGTATTATCTTCAACGTCAAACTGCAATGTGACCGGAGGAACGGTCGAGATTGCACCATATAGCGGGTCTGTGCCTGCAAACGATTCACCCAATTTCCTGATTTCTTCTAACTCCACATTGGGCAGCTTTGTAATAAACCGCTCAGGCAGCACCTCGTCAGTCCTTCTCAATACCTATCCGCTGATAGTGCTGAACAGCCTCACTCTTACATCAGGCACATTCAATGCAAATAACCTGGATGTTACGGTTGGCGGCAATATAACAATAGAAGGAGGAACCACTTACACTACCTTAAACAACAATACGATCCTGAACGGGCTGTCGGACCAGACATTCACTGTAAATCTGGGCGCACCCCTTCAGCTGAATAAATTTACAATTGACAAGGCAGCCGGAAGTACAGTTAACTTCTCAGGAACACAAACTGTAATTAATGTCAACGATAATTTCAGCCTGTCGCTGGGAACACTTAATGACAACGGCAGAACTATTAGCGTCTACAAAAATATCTTCAATTCAGGTGTGCATACAGGTAATGGCAGGATATCCCTTACCGGAACTGTTGCACAGATCATTGACGGAAATGGCATCTTCAGCAACGTGGAGCTTAATAACAGCACCGGTGTGGCAGCACCGGTATCCCTTGCTGCCGGTATGACAATCAACGGCGCTCTTACCTTCTCAAATGATAAATTATTCAACATAGGAATTTACAATTTAAAGTTAAAATCAACTGCCACAATTGTAAATGCAGGCACCCAGAGATATATTCAAACCGCAGGTAATTCAGGAGATGGAGGGCTTTCGAGGGAATACAACGCCATTACCCCATTTTTATTCCCTGTTGGAGCTCCATCCGTAAGCCACCCGGGAGTCCCCAGATGGACTCCGGCAACACTCGGGTTCACTGCTGCACCAGCAGGATATGGGACTATTACCGTAGTACCTGTTGGATATGAACACCCTGCCACTACTACAAATGGTCAGAGCCTCACCTATTTCTGGAGCGTAAAATCCTCAGGGTTCAGTGGCATTCAGGCAAATTCCGTTACCCACACTTTTATATACGACCAGGCAGATGTGGCTGGCACTGAGGCTAACTATATTCCTTCGCTCTACGACAGGGTAAATTATACATGGAATAACGGAACTAATGCCAGCCCTCCCATAAATACTGCAACCAATACAATTACAGACTGGACGACTCCCGCCAACAGCCAGGCATTTCTCGATGCCGACTATACCGCCGGGAACAATTCATTTGGCACTCCTGTCAAGTTTTACAGCCGACAGACGGGCTTGTGGGGACAGACAACCACTTGGTGGTCACCGGCTATTGGGACACCAGCTGCAACAACCCCCGGGGTAAATGATATTGTAATTATAAGGAATGGGCATACAGTCAGCTTTGCAACTCCTGCAAATTACCTGACTACAGCCAATACAGACCCGCACAGCTGCGCCAGCCTGCAGATTGAGACCGGAGCTGTACTGGATGTGCGGTACAACCCTATCAGTAATTTTGGTATGGTGATCTCACATCCCAACGGTAATGGCACCATCAAGGTCACAACAAACTATAATTACCCCACCACATATGTTTTTCCTTCAGGTGACTTTTCTGATTTCAATGTGCATATGGGGACCACGGAATTATATACTACAAATACAAATGCAGGCCCGGAATTCTATCTCCCCGAAAATGTCTCCTCATATGGCAACCTTGTCCTGTCACCCGTAGGTGGCTCCAATGTGATGTTTCCCAATCAGAACGTGCTTATTTACGGAGACCTTGTTACCAGGGGGCAGAGCGCCGATTCATGGTTTTGTCCCTCCTGGGGCACAACCTATCCCGGTGGTATTACCTCCGTTGCAAAGACTATTCATGTTGAAGGGAATATGGATATTCAGGGAGGAGCACTTATATGGTATGCCAACGGGACCCTCCTTGAGAATTTTGTGGTTGACGGTGATGTCATTATTTCTCCAACCTCCGCCCTGTTTATTTATTCAGGAGCTTCGGCCCAGAGCATGACCATCGGGGGCAGCCTGATTAACAATGCTGACGGGATTGCCCATGTGGGTACTGTCAGTAAGTGCGATTTCACGAATATATCAGTCACTTTTAACGGATCAAATTCAGCAAAAATAACCAATACGACAGGTTCACCTTCCACAACCTTCTCACAGGTAATTGTAAATAAAGGAAACTCCCAGGCAACAACCCTCACCCTGGATATCAGCGGTACCCTGGTCACACCAGCAAACAACTGGCTAACATTGCAGAACGGGACCTTCAAATATATGCGTAATGTGAATACGGACTTCACCGTTAGCACCACGACTCCGTTTACGATCCCGGCTACTGCCTGCTTTCATTCTGAATACACTACCCCGAACAATATACTTATCGGAAACAATGCGACCAATACAAATGACGTGTTCCTGAACGGTAAACTAAAGATAGTTTCCGGGAATGTTTATGTCGGTCCGGTAAATGGCACAACTGTAAACAATAACGATATTGAATATTCCGGAGGCGGAGCATCCGAAATAGAGATAACAGGGGGAGCCCTGACGGTTAACGGACAAATCAGGCAGAGCGCTTCATCAAGTGCAGGCATACTTAAGTACAGGCAAAGCGGTGGATCCGTTACAATCAATGGCAATGCAGCCATCACTACAAATGCAAAGCTTGAGATCCTGAATACGGGGGAATTTACTATGTCCGCCGGCACCCTGACAATTCTCAGGGGTGGTGGCGGAAGCACTTTTGGCGATCTCTATTTGCGTCCTTCGGCCGGGTCAGTAACGGGAGGCGACATAATCTTCCTTAACAATCTTAGCGGCAGTAATCAGCAGTACCTGCTCGACGCCACCCTACCGCTGAACAACCTTACAATTACAGGAAGAACGGTAGCAACTGCATCAACTGCCACCGTAAAATTAATGGTCAATCCCCTTGTTCTGAACGGGAATCTTACCATTACAAACGCACAGAGCATACTGGATGTTAATTCCACGAACAATTTGCCCCTTACAATAAAGGGAGACTTTATAAATAACGGATCGTATAACCATTTCAATAACCTGACAACTTTCAGCGGTGGTACCCAGTCCCTTTCAGGCAGTTCAGCCACCGACTTCTATGATCTGAATGCCAGCCCGGTCACAAGGCTGACCCTAAGCAGGGATATAACAGTATTGCGTAACCTTTCAATAGGCAACGGTACCCTTGAATGCCTGACCTTTCTTGTAAATCTGAAAGGCAATGCGGATAACAACGGGACTTTTACAAATACGACCACTACAAGCGGCCTCATCTTAAACGGTACCACACTGCAACATTTGTCAGGAACCGGAACATTCGGACAGCTGGAGTTAAATAATGCAGCAGGATGCGTTATCGATAACAGCATAACGCTCAATAACGACCTCGTTCTCAATACAGGTATTTTTGACATTACCGAATATTTGCTCACATTGGGGCAAAACTGCAGTATCGTACCAAAGGGAACACCTTTCAGCGTCTCTAAAATGATTACCTCCGATGGGGTATGGAGCAATGTCGGAATTCTGAAGGTGTACGGGACTCCACTCTCTGCAGTTTTCACCTATCCCCTGGGTACTCCCGGCAAATATACACCGGCAGTCATGACAGTAACTGCAAACGGATCGGTCGGCTCAATACGCGTTAACAACATCAACAGCAGGCATCCTGCGATGATCGATCCAAACAATGTACTGGCCTATTACTGGGAGGTTGAAAGCACTGGAATTACAGGTTTTTCAGGGAATTTGCAGCTTAATTACAAGGTCTCGGATGTTGTCGGCGGGCCTGAAAGCTCCTACGTGGCTGCCCAACTGCTTTCACCGGGCACCAACTGGAGCAAGGCTGCGCCCGGACCGGGAACTGACAATGTGGATGAAACCAGCCATACCATCAGGTTCAATTACACTACATCAAGTAACCTTACCGGACAGTACACTGCAGGTAATGATGCCGCAATTCCCTCAACAGTTCCACAGTACACAAGCAACAGTGACGGAAACTGGAATGACAATACGATCTGGACACCGAGCGGGGGAACATCCTATCCCTGCCCGTCAGGAGGTCCCAACGGGTTTATTGTGACAATAGACCATGTGGTGACAGCCAATGCGAATTATTGCTTTACCTACCAGACAACAATTAACAATAAGCTGAAGGTTGTGTCCCCATACTTCGGTCACAATTTTGGCTCAGTATACGGTAACGGGACGCTCTATGTTGAAAGTGAAGTATTCCCGGCTGGGCGATTCGGCACCTTCCTCGACTGTTCAGGAAACGGTACAGTGGAATATGGCGGAACCGGAACATATAATATTAATGCAACCCTTTACTCATCAATCCCCAGGATTGTCATCTCCGGTACAGGCAGCCGTATATTACCGGATAAGGATCTGACAGTTTGCCACCAGCTGATAATTGATGATGGAGGAGCCGGACCCCTTACCTGGATAACAGCATCAATAACCGGAGACTCGTGATCAACGGTTCATTTGAACGCTATAATAACGGCCGCTTTAACAGCGGCTCCGGCTCGTCAGCTGCCGTCGAGTTCGCAGGCAGTTCGGCGCAGACTATCGGAGGTGTACTTGGAGATTTTACTGGGGCTAATGCTTTCAATGATTTTGAGATCAACAATGGTGCCGGACTCACAGTAAACAGTAATGGAAGCATCGAAGTTAATGGAAATCTCTGGCTTACCAATGGATTAATCTCCACAAGCGCCACAAACAAGCTTACAATCAACAACTTTTCCGTATCATGTGTTATCCCTGACGGCGGAAGCAATGTTTCATACATTGACGGCCCGCTGGTCAAAAAGCTGAACCAGGGTGATCCCCTGTTCAGGTTCCCGGTCGGGAAACGATCTGTAGGTCTGGGTAATAACCTGGCACTTCGTGCAACACAGTCGGGTACCCTTTTCTGGGTTGTGGAATATCTGAGCCCGAATGCATTTGCATCAGTCGCGGCGCCGCTTACCGCTGTCAATGACAAGGACTACTGGAATATAAGCGGGGTTCCCCCGACCAGTCAGGCTTACATAAATATTAACTGGAACAACTCAAGCCCGCTGACACCTCTTATGACACAAAACGGCCTGACCGATATGAGGGTTGCGGAACATAATGGGGCAGACTGGATTGAGATAGCATCAGGGGCTGTAAGCGGAAGCGATAATTATAACGGAAGCGTGGAAACATCGAACCGGGCAGCCATTACAACAGGATCGCGCAACTTCACTTGGCCTGCATCAACACGCCCAAGCCAAGGATAAAAATGTCTCCGGCCGGGCCTGTCTGCGGAACCGGAGGCATCCCTGTGACACTCACCACCACACTTCCGATTGTCGCTCCCTTTACTGTAAACTATACCGAAGATGGAACGGCTAAATCGATTACCCCGGCAACATTTCCCGCAACGATACCTACCCTGGCTACAGGGGCTGTTTATGTGCTTACAGGCTTTACATATAATTATCCGGCCGGAACGCCTCAGGCAGGTGTATACGATAAAACTGCCGTAACCGTTTATCCTGTTCCAACCACAGCAAATGCCGGGACTGACCAATCTCTTTGCGGTGCGACAAGCGCTACCCTGGCTGCCAATCCACCGGTTTCGGGGACTGGCTTGTGGACAATTGCAAGCGGAAGCGGAGGAACAATTGCAACCCCTACAGTGCCAGGCAGTACTTTTACTGGCACGAACGGATCAACGTATGTTTTAAGGTGGACAATCAGCAATGGAACCTGCATCTCAACTGATGACGTTACAGTTTCGTTCCCCCTGCTTGCTGCCCAGCCTGCAGCTTTTACTGTAAGTTCAGGCACCGTTTGCCAGGGAGCTTCCGGTGTGATCTACACGGTGCCCAACGATCCTTCCGTTACATACAACTGGAGTTATAGCGGGTCGGGGGCAACAATCAACGGATCTTCAAATTCAGTAACAATTAACTTCAGTTCATCAGCAACCAGCGGCAACTTAAGTGTAACCGCAACAAACAGCTGTAACACAAGTGCTCCGCGCACTCTTGCAATTACAGTTAATCTGCTGCCCACGGCAAGCGCCGGTGCTGCTGTGCCTGCAATCTGCCAGGGTGGAACAACTGCTGCACTGGGAGGTTCATTCGGTGGAGGAGCTGTTTCGGCAATATGGTCGGACGGAGGAGCAGGTGGAACATTCGCAAACAATGGCGGAGGGACACCGGCTACTGCTACATATACAGCCTCTGCAGCGCTTGTCAGTCCGGTTACATTAACCCTGACAACATCTGGTGGATCATGCGGAACCGCTTCAGCCAGCAAAACACTGAATGTATCGCCGACAAACACTGTTACAAGAACATCGGCAGCCGGAACAGATGCCCAGACTGTCTGTATTAACAGTGCAATAGCCTCTATCACCTATTCCACCACAGGCGCAACAGGGGCCACAGTCACCAACCTCCCCTCAGGAGTAAGCGGCGCATGGGCTGCAAATGCTGTCACTATCAGCGGAACACCATCCGTAGCCGGAGCAGCCCTGACTTACACAATCACATTGACCGGGGGATGCGGAACCGTAACGACTACCGGCACCATAACTGTCACACCGGCTGTCAGCATCCCTGTGTTTGCACTGGGGTCGACATCAACACGCTGCCTGGGAGCCGGATCAGTAAGCTACACGGCTTCGGCAGCCAATACTACCGGATTAACCTACAGTCTTGACGGGGCCTCCCTGACCGCCGGGAACAGCATTGATGCTGCGACGGGAACCGTTACCTATGTTGCAGGATGGAGCGGAACGACAATAATAACAGCCTCTGCTGCAGGGTGTGAAGGACCTGCAACTGCAATACATACCGTAACCATTCTCGGTACCCTTGTATGGAACGGATCGGTAAATACCGACTGGAATGTGGCCGGAAACTGGTCATGCGGGTTTATCCCGGATGCCACAACTCCGGTGCAGATACAAAATGTGGCAAATAAACCTGTGTTAAGCGCAGGTGCTGTCGGGGCAACCAAAAATATTTTGATCGATATCGGCTCGGTGCTGACAGTGTCGGGTAATAAGATCCAGATAACGGGATCTATAACGAATAATGGAATTTTCGATGCTGCAGACGGAACAGTTGAAATGAACGGAACTCTGATCCAGAATATTGGAGCCGACGTTTTTGCAGGCAATGAAATAGGAAATCTGATCATCAGCAATCCCGCCGGAGTCACACTGTCAGGGCCGCTTGGAGTCTCAGGAATCGTCACCGTTCAAAATGGCACACTTGCCTCCGGTAATAATCTGACTTTATTATCAACTGCCACCGGTACAGCCCTTGTCGACGGCTCGGGGACCGGCCAGATTACCGGGAATGTAACAATGCAGCGTTATCTATCATCGGGATTCGGCTATAAATATTTCAGCTCACCTTTTAATGCAGCCACTGTAAATGAATTTACGACGATGAATCCTTCCATTGCACTGTTGTACAGGTACGATGAAAACAGGATTGGTATCATGGAACACCGGCTTCTGGATGGGTTAACTATAAAGCATTAACTGCAAATATTCTTAACCCGTTAGCAGGCTATGCGGTCAATTTCGGTTCATCCGCTAGCACCCATGACCGTGGATATTACAGGAGCGGTAAATAATGGCAATCTTTCAGTTACTCTCTACAATCATAACCAGATCCTATACCCATGGATTTAACCTGATCGGCAACCCCTATCCATCGCCCATCGACTGGGACATGCTGCTGGATGGACTAAAACAAATATCGACAATGCCCTTTATTTCTATCAAGGCAAGTACAACAGATCAGTACGGAGGTACATACAGATCATATATAAACGGAATATCAAGCGACGGCATTGTGAATAATATTATTCCTTCCATGCAGGGTTTCTTCATTCATGTGTCGAATGGAAGCTATCCCGTTACAGGTTCTCTGTCAATGACAAATGCGGTCAGAACTACTGATGCCGGCCATGCTTTCACTAAATCGGGCAACATTAACAACCTTCAGTTCCTGAGGCTCGGCACTGTATTCTCGGACGACTCCGCATCGGTCGATCCTCTTGTAATATATTTCGATGAGAAAGCAACAAGGGAATTTGACAGGGAACTGGATGCACTTAAGCTATTCAATACTGATCTCGGCATTCCAAATCTATATGCCAGTGCAGCAGATGGGAACAGGCTCTCCATAAATGCCCTGCCCGTAATGACTGAAGACTCATGCACCATTCCTCTTGGCCTTAAGCTTAACCGGTCGGGCAATATAAGGTTCAGAATATCCGATTATGACTATTCACTCAAAGGCCTGAAGATTTATCTAACCGATATTGTTACAGGCATTGATAAGGATCTTATCCAGGACAATGAGTATGGCGTTTATCTGGACAAGGGTGAGTATAATGGCAGGTTCTTTCTGAATATCAAGACTATAGCCACAGGAATCAGCGACCTGCCGGCAGAAGATGATAAATTCAGCATCTACAGTTCCCAGGGTATCCTCAAAGCCACAATAGGAATTGTGAATGGATCTTTCGGAACACTGAGAGTGTACAGCCTACCCGGCCAGATGATGTTCATTGGAAAAGTATATTCCACTGGCTATCATGAGTTCAATACGGATCTCAGGAACGGAATCTATATAGTCACATATTCAACCGGGACCTATAATTGTACAAGGAAATTATTTATAGAAAACAGATGAATGAATTGACACTCGGGAAAAAATACAGGATCAGCAGGAAACTGTTATTGCTGATAGGCATATTGATGCTTTCTGTTTCGGTGAGGCTCTCAGCTCAGGAACCACCTCCCCGGCCTATTGAAGTAACTGTCGATCAGAATCTCGGCTTCGGAGCATTCTCGCCCGGGCCTGCAGGTGGAACTGTTATCCTGGATCCGGCCGGAACCCGTTCCTCGACAGGTGACATAATTCTGCTCAATCTCACGGCTCCCTTCTACATGATCGCCTCCTACCGGCTTGTTGCAAACCCCGGTACGGTAGTCTCCATTCTGAACGGATCCGATGTAATCCTGAATGGCAGCAACGGTGGGTCAATGACACTTCATATAGGTAATTCAGACCCTGGCTCTCCGTTTGTAATGACAACTGTTCCCCCTGCATATACGACGATGCATGTAGGAGGGTCGCTCACAGTGGGCAACCTGTTGTCAAATCCGGCAGGGAGTTACAGTGGTATATTTTATATAACGTTCATACAGGAATAGAGCCTGATTAATTATAACCAAGCATAAAACAAAAAGATGTCTGTCAGAAAAGCAAACTCAAGTTCAGCCCTGTGGTGGCACATGCTTTCCTGTCAGCCTGTCATTTTTAAAGCTTTATTCCTGTTTGTTCTTTTTTCTGCTTCCTTCAGGGCCTATGGGCAGGAGGAATACGATGAGATAGATGTTTTCCTTGAAGTGCAGCACCTTGGCGGTGGTGAGATAACCTCAGTGATCAGGGGAAACGAACTTTTCCTGCCTGTAACCGATCTTTTTGATTTTCTTAAGATCAGAAATGTTCCGGATCAGAATCTCGAATCGGTTTCCGGCTTTTTTATTACTCCGGAGGCCACCTATCTAATCAGCAGAAAGGAAAATTTAATCAGATACCAGGACAAAACATTCAATCTGGGTCCAGGCGACCTGATCAGGACAGAATCAAATTTATACATGAGATCGTCGCTGTTCGGAAAGATCTTCGGACTGAACTGTGCATTCAATTTCAGGAGTCTGTCAGTTACAGTTGACAGCAGGCTTGAGTTGCCACTTATAAGGGAGATGCGTCAGGAGGAGATGCGCAAGAACCTGAACCGTTTGCAGGGTGAGGTGCAGGCTGATACCACAATTGGCCGTAATTATCCGCTTTTAAAATCCGGCATGGCCGACTGGTCAGTGGTATCTGACCAGCAAATTGACGGAGAGTCGGATACAAGATTAAACCTTGCACTGGGATCGATGATAGCCGGAGGTGAGGCAACAGCAAATTTATATTACGACACAAAGCAGCCCTTCCTGGAGAAACAGCAATATTACCAGTGGAGGTATGTCAATAACGACTTTAATGCCTTGCGGCAGGTAATGGCAGGTAAAATATCCACCCATTCCATTTCAACTCTATACAATCCTGTAGTAGGCGTTCAGGTTACGAACACACCAACCAGCTACAGGAGATCTTTCGGGTCATATACACTGAGCGACAGGACTGAACCCGGCTGGGTGGTTGAGCTTTATGTCAATAATGTGCTCGTCGATTATGTAAAGGCTGATGCCTCAGGGTTCTATACATTCCAGGTGCCTCTCGTGTATGGGAACACCATGGTAAAGCTTAAATTTTATGGACCCTGGGGAGAGGAAAGGATAAGGGAACAGAATATTAGCATACCCTTCAACTTTTTACCTGTCGGGACCTTTGAATACACAGCAAGTGCCGGCATTGTCGAGGACTCCGTTGGCAGCAGGTTCTCACGGGCAAATTTCAATTATGGTGTGACGAGGAGCCTGACAGTGGGCGGAGGTGTTGAGTACTTATCATCGGTTATATCCGGTCCCACAATGCCTTTTTTTAACGCATCACTGAGAATAACAAATAACATTCTGCTCGCCGGTGAATATACATACAGCGTCAGAGCCAAAGGGACCTTCAGCTACAGGATGCCGGGAAATGCCCAGCTGGATCTTAACTATACCTGGTACAACAAAGATCAGAAGGCAATTTTCTATAATTACAGGGAAGAAAGGAGGGCTGTCCTTTCAATCCCGGTGAAGCTTGGAAAATTTTCAACATACCAGCGCTTTTCAGCATACCAGATAATATTGCCCGCTTCAAAATATACAACCGGAGAGTGGCTTTTCTCAGGTTCTGTGGCCGGAGTAAGCACAAACCTCACCTCCTACGCTCTCTTCATAGACCACAATAAGCCTAATTTATACAGTAACCTTTCACTTTCAATCAGATTGCCCGCTGGTTTCATCCTTATGCCGCAGGCTCAGTTCGGCTACTCCCAGAAACAGGTGATCTCAGCCAAGGCAACCCTTGAAAAGCATTTCCTCGAACATGCCTACCTGAATATGTCGTATGAGCATATGTTCGCATATAATACCCGGCTAGCCGAAGCAGGATTCAGGTATGATTTCTCATTTGCACAGACCGGTGCTTCGGTAAGGCGGGCAGGTAAGACAACCTCCTTTGTACAGTATGCGAGGGGAAGCCTGATAAATGATTCAAAGACTCGCTACCTCGGGGCCGATAACAGGACAAACGTAGGCAAGGGTGGCATCTCGGTCATCGCTTTCCTCGATATAAATGCAAACGGCCGCAGAGATAAGGGAGAACCCAGGGCCTACGGGCTGAATCTGCATGCCAGCGGAGGCAGGATAATCAGAAGCGATCGCGATTCCACTATACGGATTCTGGGTCTTGAGCCATATACATCCTGCTTTATTGAACTCGATCCCAATAGCTTTGCCAATGTCTCATGGCGGCTGCCAAAGAAGACCTATAATGTTGCAGTAGACCCTGATATACTGAAAGATATTGAAATTCCTGTCACTGTTGAAGGTGAAGCCAATGGAAATGTACAAATCGAAAAAGAGGGGATCAGAACAGGCCAGGGAAGGATCATCGTCAGCTTCTTCACCGGGTCGCAAAGGGCAGCAGGAAAGACAATAACTGAAGATGACGGTTATTTCAGCTACTTCGGTCTGGCTCCCGGCAATTATATTGCACGTATAGACACCGCCCAAATGAAGAAACTTGGAATGACATCAGATCCCGATTCGATTCAGTTCAGCGTCAGGGCCGGAACTGATGGCGATATTATAAGCGGGCTTGATTTTCTGCTTAAGATGCTGGCATCAGCTGCTGTTTCAGAAACCATGCCGGTCACTGAGAAGCCTCAGGTCAAAAAGGACACCACCCTTATGATCGTTCACGAAGTCACACAGGAGCTTGTTACAATTACAGAAGATAGCTATGCAATCCAGCATGGAGCCTTCAGGATAAAATCAAATGCAGAAAATACCCGGAGAAAGCTTGAGAAAATCCTGGGCAAGAAAGTTGATATAGTTGTGGAGGATGGCTACTATAAGGTAAGGATCCCCGACATCAAAACCCGTGAAGAAGTTGATCATTATCTCGAAATCCTGCGGAAAAACGGTGTTACCGAAGTTTGGCTTATTAGCCTGAAGGCTAAAAAGCAACAGATTGTCCTAAGGGAGACGCAGGATACTATCAGGCAGATTAATGAAACTACTATCGGCCATCCGGAGATCCCTGGAAGCGAGGGGATTACTATGCAGATCGGAGCTTTCCGCGATAAGTCAAATGCAATTGAACTTTTAAGACAGCTGAAAGGAAAGTATGGCGACAGAATCAAAATGGCCTACGAGAATGGATTCTATAAACTGCGTATATCGGGTATGTCGCCCGTCCGAAAGGATGTTCTGGATGAGCTGAATAGGCTGGGACCCAGATTAGGCAATCTTAAATTCAAGGATATATGGATGGCTCCTCCCGTGTCGCCTGCCATGGAGATACCTATACCTGAAAAGAGAGAGGAAATCAGGCTTGAAAAGATAAAAACGGTACCTCCGGTACCCTCCTTCCCAAAACCTCAACTTGGAAACAGTCTGATTAAAGGCAGAACTGTTATTTCCAAAACCCAGCCAGCTCTGACAGTATCCATTCGTGTGGGTGTATTTGTCAAAAAATCGGAAGCCCGAAGGGCCAAGCGTAAAATCAGCTCGAGACTTCATCTGCAGGTAGAGGTGGTTCAGCAGCTGGACAGGTATATAGTACTGATACGAGGATTCCATACAAGGGAAGAGACATATAAGTACTATCCGGAGCTTGCCGGCATGGGATATCCCGGGGTTTCGCTCATCGAGGAATAATGAGCATTGTTCCTTTTTCAAAAGAATAGTACCTGATTAGCAGATTCTGCCTGGTTTTTCTCTAACACCGGGCAAATTCCATTATTATCCTTTTGATTTCGGCTAAAATCGGTCTGAAAAAATAAAATTTTATAATAAATGTTAAGATTTTAGTATTAGCATCAATTTTATCTATATTTTGGCGAAGTTTCTTCATCTGCTTTCAATAAACTGTAGTCTGTAATAATTAAGGGCTTATTTGAAAAGTAAGCCTGCTGAATAAAATGGTTGGTGTGAAAGATCCGTTCCTCCTTCGTTCGGATCAGGTAAATCTTTTTTGGATAGGTTTGACTTTGTTTTGCTTATATTCATTATGATGTCCAGGTATAAGGATTATATCAAAAATATCCCCCTTATTGCGAACATACTTATTGGTATTCTTATTGTTGCTGCCTGTCTGCTGGTGGGTATTGCCTGGTATTATGATAGCACTGCATATGAAAATACAATAGCAGGGAATGCAAATTTCAGATTAGCCACGTGGGCAGCTCTCCTGATGTCAGGAATTTCTCTGATTCTGTCTCAGTCGGAATACAGAATTCCCCGCTTTCTTTCAATATTATTCTCTGCAGTAATAATATTATCCGGCATTGTGGGTCTTGCAGGAATTATTTACGGGCTCATTCCAGGTACTGACATTTTTTTTCTCAGGGAAGCATTCAGTAAAGCCAACACCTCGTCTTCAGGTATGTCATTGAGCGAGGCTCTTTGTGTGGTCATCATTGGAATACTTCTAATACAGCTGTCATTTAAGCATATAAAGTTTAACTACTTTCATGAATTCTGTATCGTAACAGTAGTGTCGATCAGTGTTCTCGGACTGCTCGGTTCTGCTTTTGGTCTGGCACATTATAATGAAATTGCAGCTTTTTCCAATATTTCAATCCTGGCAGCCTTGCTTTTTCTCTTACTCTGCATAGGGATTATTCTTACATTTTATCATAAGACTGCATTCAGATTATCGCTTAACCATAGGCTCTATGCAGGCTTTTTTTTCATCACTACCCTCCTTATTTCCGTTTCCTACCTTGCAGGGTCGGGCTATACTTTTCTGCACCAGACAACCAGGCGAGAAGCTCATTCCCAGAATATTAAAAATTATCTTAACCTCCTCCAGTCCGATATCCTTGATATAGAAACAAATGTACGTGGCTATCTTTTAAGCAAGGATGAAGATTTTGTTGCATCCATGAATAAGACCAAGGAAGATCTTCATATTTCAGTGAAGGAATTGACACCTCTCCTTAGTGATAACGGGGAACAGCTGCTCAGGCTCGATACACTCAACAGGATCATTAATGAAAGGATCGGCATGGCAGAATCGTTGAAGTCCGTTATCCAGTCGGAGGGAAAACAGGCGGGCATGTCATTGTTTCTGACAATGGACGGGCAGCTGCTTACAAACCGAATCAGGCATCTGATTTTTTTAATGAAGGAAAATGAGAACAGCCTCCTTGAAATAAGGAACTCCGATGAGATCAGGTACACACAAAGACTTCGGAGTATAGTCTACCTTAATCTGGTTATCGACATAATCCTTATTGCCATTATCTACATTGTAATCCGGAAAAACATAAATCAAAAGAATACCACGATCCTCGAGGTGCGCAGGCTTAATGAGGAACTGGAGGCTAAGGTTGAGGACCGGACCCATAGTCTGGCCCTCAGTGAAGAGAAGTACAGGAACATGTTTGCCCGTAATCCCCAGCCAATGTGGATCTATGAAATTGAAACGCTCGGGTTCATGGAGGTGAATGAGGCTGCACTCAGCCATTACGGATATTCCCGGGATGAGTTTATGTCAATGACACTGAGGGATATCTATCCTTCAGAGGAGATTCCGGAAATGCTCAGGGCAATTGAGCAAAGGCGGAATAGCTATTATTTTGCCGGTGAAAGGCGACACCTGAAGAAGAACGGCGAAATCATAACAGTTGAAATTATTTCCTATACGATAAGATTCAACGATCGTGATGCCAGGCACGTCATGGTGACCGATATTACTGCAAGAAAGCTCGCTGAAGATGAGATTCAGAAACTTAAAACAGAGCTTGAAACCAAAGTACTTGAGAGAACATCGCAGCTTGAGTCTGCCAATAGTGAGCTCGAATCGTTTTCATACTCCGTTTCGCACGACCTCAGGGCTCCGTTAAGACACATAAACGGTTTTGTCGATATACTTACCCGTGAATACTACGATCAGCTACCTGAACAGGCACAGCACTACCTCAGAACAATAACTGCATCGGCTCAGAAAATGGGGACACTTATTGATGACCTGCTAAGATTATCGAGGACCGGCCGGGTTGAGCTGAAAAAAACACGGGTCAATATGGGAAAGATCCTGGATGATGTTTTATCACAGTGCCGTCCATCATTCGAGAACCGGAATATTGAATGGGACATTTCTCCACTACCTGATGTTAAGGGGGATTATAACCTCCTGCATCTTGTCTGGATGAATCTTGTGGATAATGCCCTGAAATATACAAGGCAAACAGAAAAAACTGTGATCCGTATAGGATATGATCAAGTTAAGATGGAAACAATTTTTCATATCAGCGACAATGGTGTGGGATTCGACATGAATTATGCACAGAAGCTTTTCGGAGTATTTCAGAGATTTCACTCCAGTACACAATTTGAAGGAACCGGGGTGGGACTTGCAACTGTGCAGAGGATAATTCTGAGGCATGGAGGAAGGATCTGGGCATATTCCGAGCCTGATAAAGGAGCAGCCTTTTATTTTTCAATACCAATATCCAAGGAGGAAAAACTATGAAACTTAAGTCAATCTTGCTCGCCGATGACAATCCGAATGATGTCGAGCTTACTATCATTGCATTGAAGGAGTATAATCTTGCAAATAATATTGCCATTGCAAATGATGGTGTGGAAGTACTTGAATATCTAAGATACGAGGGAAAATTTTCGGATCGCGCGCCGGGAAATCCGGCAGTAATTCTGCTGG
This sequence comes from uncultured Bacteroidales bacterium, assembly GCA_963756885.1. Lineage (GTDB taxonomy): Bacteria > Bacteroidota > Bacteroidia > Bacteroidales > VadinHA17 > LD21. The sequence continues at coordinate 729,866 of CAVWPG010000005.1, read as the reverse complement.
ATGTTAAAATGCCCCGACTGGATGGTATCGAGGTACTGAGGGAGATAAAAAAGGATCCTGTACTTAAGCTTATCCCGGTTGTGATGCTGACTAGTTCCAGGGAGGACAAGGACCTGCTTGAATCATATTCAATTGGCGTTAATGCCTATGTTGTAAAGCCAGTCGATTTCAAGCAGTTCATCGATGCAATAAAACAGGTGGGTGCATTCTGGGCAATACTGAATGAGCATCCGCCGCAGCCTTGATTGAAAAAGGAATAACTCTCATGAAATGATACGATTACTTTGCCTTGAGGATGTTGAGGAAGATGCCCTTCTTATAAGAAAACAACTTGAAAGTGAGGGCCTCGAACTGCAATTTGACCATGTAACTTCAGCAGAGGACTATACCTCCAGGATAAGCTCGGGTAATTATGATCTCATACTTTCCGATTACTATTTGCCTGGATTAAATGGGATAGCTGCCCTGCTGATAGCAAAAAAGTTCAGCCCCGGCATACCTTTCATCTGCGTTTCCGGCACAATCGGGGAAGATATGGCCGTTGAACTGATGAGGCTTGGAGCTGCAGACTATATACTTAAGGACAGATTGTTCAAGCTGCCCGTTGCTGTCGAGCATGCACTGAGGGAAGCCAGGGTGGAGAGGGCAAGGAAGGAGGCTGAGGAGGAGCTGAAAGCCAGCAAGGAGAAATTTCAGCGCCTTGTCGAGGACATAAATGATGTGGTTTATGAAATAGATTCTGATGGCATTATTACCTACATAAGTCCGACAATAAAATCAATCACCGGCTTACCCGACAGCTATTATACAGGCAATCCTCTGCTGAAATTCATCTATGAGGAGGACCTTGAAAATGCGAAAGAGAGGCTTTCCGATCTGATTTTCAAAGGCGACCCTGCACCGGCAGAGTTCAGAATCTCCAAGATTGACGGTGAAGCTGTTTGGCTAAGGACCTCCTCGAGACAGATAATAACTGAGGAAAAGCCAGCCGGGATAAGGGGAATAGCTGTCGATATAACGGCAAGGAAACTGGGTGAGGAGGAAATTATAAGAATGAAGGACTCACTTGAAATGCTGAACAGGAAACTCAATGACATCAGGGAGAATGAACGGGCTTCAATATCCCGGGAGATCCATGACCAGCTCGGGCAAGCCCTGACTGCCATTAAAATAGATGCATCATGGCTCAGGGCAAGGATCAGCCGCGAATCAAGTGAGTGGACAAGGATAGACGCCATATTAGGCCTCATCACCGGTATGATCAAGGATGTGCAACGAATTTCATATGAATTGCGGCCAGCCTTGCTCGATGATATTGGGATGGTGCCTGCCATGGAATCGTATTTGGCAGACTTTGAGATGAGAACAGGCATAAAGTGCAATTCCAACCTGAATGATATCCAGTTTCCAGATAAGGGAAAAAACCTTGTTATGTACCGGATCCTTCAGGAGGCACTTACAAATGTGGTACGGCATTCAGCCGCAAAAAATGTGGATATAAACCTTTTTGAATCAGATAATTCAATCGTACTTGAGGTTATTGACAACGGAAGAGGTCTTACAAACGAAAAAATCGTCTCATACAAATCACTTGGTTTCCTTGGAATAAGGGAAAGATTAAAGCAGCATAACGGCAGGCTGGATATTATATCGTCGGTAGGCAATGGTACATGCCTCAGGGTAGACATGCCTCTCAGAACCTGATCCCCATCAGAAGAATGTCATCTGTCTGAACAAGCTCTCCTTTCCATGTCTCGAGTTCCGAAAGTATATAATCCTTCTGCTCCGGCATTGTCATTCCATGTATGCTCTGAAGAACTTCCTTAAGCTTCTTAAGCATGAAGCGCTTCCTGCCCGGGCCTCCAAACTGATCCTCCAGTATTCCATCCGAGAACATATAAATCATAGCTTCCCTTGTCAATTTTTATCCCGTGCAGCGAAAAATCACGACTTATGTCAGAGTAGCCAATCGGCATTCTGTCGGCTTTTATTTCAGTAATCCGTTTACCATTGACAATAATCAGCGGATTAAAGGAACCTGAGAACTGAAGCCTATCGGAACCGGCATCGATGCAGACTACTGAGCCTTCAATGCCATCCTTGATATTATTGCTCCCGGGACGCGATCCGAGGGCTGAAATGATCTTCGATCTCAGACTGTTCAGGATCCTGTGCGGCTGAAGAATCTGATCACAGAGAATTATTTCATTCAGGAGGGTATTTCCCATGATGCTCATGAGCGCACCAGGGACTCCATGACCCGTGCAATCCATAGCAGCGATTATAAGCTTGTTGCCAACCCTGCTCATCCAGTAAAAATCACCACTCAGAACATCTTTCGGCATATTGATAAGAAAATGCTCAGGGAGTATTTTAAGGTTATGGGTTGAAGTGCCAATGACGGCATTTTGAATATAGCTGGCATATTTTATACTGTCATTTATATTTTTATTCTTCTCCTCTATCTCATTCAGATATTGCAGTACCTGGTCGTTGGACCGCTTGATGCTAAGCTGCGCCCTTACCCTTGCAATGAGCTCGCTTCTTATAAATGGCTTGGTAATGTAATCCACCGCACCTTTTTCAAATGCTCGTACAATACTGCCGGAATCTGTATTGGCTGTGATAAAAATTATCGGTATCTCTCTTTTATTTTTGCCTGTTCTGATTCTTGAACAAACTTCAAATCCATCCAGCCCGGGCATCATTACATCGAGCAGAATAAGATCAAAATCCATCTTTTCCAGCCAGCCCAGGGCAGCTGTGCCGTCAAGAGCAAATTCCACCTTATATCCCTCATTCTGCAATATTCCACCTACTACCTGGAGGTTTCTGGGATTGTCATCCACAACAAGAACAGATGATGCGGATACCGCTTCGTCCTGTTCCATAATATTAGTCCAAAAAAATTTACCGTTGGAAACCATATCTTATCAGCCGGCTATGCAATTATGAAAGATCAGTGAAACACTGGCTCCACCGTCAGGATTATTCCTGAGAATAATGTTACCTCCATGGGCATCCATGATCATTTTTGTTACCGGAAGCCCTATTCCCGTACAGTTATCTTTAAGAGAATCGCCTGTATTGAACAGGTCAAAAAGGTATTCTGTGGAGGGCTGGCAGAATCCTTTCCCATTATCCCTGAACTCACATATCACAGACTTATTATCCACATATGTATTGATTTCAATCGTGCTATCCTCAGGAGAATAAACAATTGCATTTTCGAGAATATTGTCGATGCTTTTCTTGACAAGGCTTGATTCCCCCAGTATCAGACAACCTGAAATCTGATCATTCCTGATAACCCTGAGCTTCGAAGTCTCAATTTGTTCCTTTACTTCTCTCAGTGACTGGTCGATCAATCCTGTCAGGCTTATCTTATCCCTGTCAATTTCGAACTGCCTTGTCTTCAGCCTGGTTATAAGAAGGGCGTTAAGTGCAAACCTCTCGAGTCGTTTAGTCGAAATATTAAGGATATCAAGCAGTTCCGCAATATCTTTGGGTGAAACTGACTCTTTAATCAGTTCCACAACGCCTATTATGCCATTCAGCGGAGTACGGATCTCATGACTGATAAGGTTCAGAAATTCCGATTTCGCCTTATCGAGTTCCAGCAGCTTCATTGTCAGCACTTCAAGCTGTGTGTTGGCAATGCTCAGCTGAGCCGTTCTCTCCATTACAAGTTCCCCGAGAGACCTGTTCATTCTATCGAGCTTTTCATGGCTCCTTTTCAGACCAAGATGCGTCTTCACCCTCACCAGCAGCTCCCTGCTGTCGAAGGGTTTGGCAATATAATCCTGTGCACCGAGTTCAAATCCCTGGAGAATATTATCCCGTTCCGATTCGGCTGAAAGAAAAATAATGGGTACATTGTTCAGCAACGGATTAGACCTGATTTTCCGGCATACCTCAAAGCCATCCATTACAGGCATGTTCTTATCGAGCAGAATAATGTCGAATTCCCTGCTGCCAAGCCAGTCGAGTGCTCCTTTGCCGTTGGTTGCAAATTCAATTTCATAGTTGTTACCCCTTAGCAGCTTGCCCAATACCTGGAGGTTATGAGGATTATCATCAACGATCAGAATTGAAGCCGTTTCAGGGCTATGTTCATCCGGCTCTGTATCAGTCCGGACTGTTGTCAGGTTTTTTAAGACATTCAATAATTCCATTGTATTTGCCAACAAGTTTAAGTATTGATTCAATGTTAAAGCTGTCTGCAGCCCTTATCAGATCATTGCCATAGTTTGTGACAAGGTCGGAACTGTGTTCAGAACCGAGCTTCACCAGGCCCATGCCAAAATCATGGATCTCACGGATAGGCTGCCTGACAGCAAATGTTTCCCAGATGGTAAAAAATTCATTTTCGAGTGCGCTGACCAGTTGTGGCAGATCGCTGATTTTTTCAGCTGATTGCATCTCATGAGGGGCCATAGCCCCGACACTGTTCAGGACCTGCCTGTGAGGTAAAAAATTCATCAGCTCATGGTACAGGTCATTTATCCTGACGGGCTTTATAAGCAAACCTGCAAACTTGCTGTCATTAATCCTTTTCCTTTCCTCAGGAAGCACAGATGCAGAATATGCAATTACTGGAATATGTCTAAGCTTTTTATTGGCTTTTATCCTCCTGAGTAATTGAAATCCATCCATTTTAGGCATCCGGATATCGGCAATTATCAGATCAGGAATAAGATTCATGGCCAGATCATATGCAGTCAGCCCGTCTTCGGCACCGGTTATGCTCAGGCCCGTATTTTTGAGAGCATCCTGCAAGTAATTACGGTTATATTCCACATCGTCGGCAATCAGCACCTTTGCTTTCTCAAATACTATTTCAGATGTATTGATTACAGTCTCCCTGTGCTGATTGCTAAAGTCAGTCAGGTAGGTTATACCAGGGATCCTTACTGTAAAGGTGCTTCCCCTTCCAGGCTCGGAGGCTACCTCTATCGTGCCCGACATGAGCGACGTAAGTCTTTTAGTGATTGTCAGTCCGAGCCCTGTTCCCCCGTAATGGATGAAGTCACGCTCCTGCACAAATGGCTCGAAAACTGCCTCATGAGATTCCTTTGAGATACCGATGCCGGTGTCCTCGACCTCAATTATAAGGTCAATTGTTGCCGCCTGGGCTTCCCCTTTCCGGCCCGATACAGAATGATTCACAGCGTCAACCCGTATGGTGATGGTCCCTGAGTGAGTGAACTTTACCGCGTTGCCCAGAAGATTGAACACGATCTGCCGTACCCGGGCCTCATCAATATAAATGCCATGCGGCGTGTCAGGTCCGATATCCAGAATGAATTTAAGACCCTTCTGATGTATTTTCAGCGAAAATATCCTCTCCAGTTCCTTGAAGAAAGAATATGTATCAACAAAAGCATACTCAAGCTCAAGTTTGCCAGCTTCTATTTTTGACAGGTCAAGAATATCATTGATCAGCTTGAGAAGACTTTTTCCGCTCGACTCGATTGAGTTTATGAAATCCTTCTGGGTCTCATCCGTTATCATGGAGTTCAGCAATTCAGTGTACCCCAGCACTGCATTCATGGGGGTGCGGATCTCATGACTCATATTGGCCAGAAAATCACTCTTTGCCTTGTTCGCCTCCTCAGCCTCTTTTTTCGCCCGGCTAAGGGCCTCCTCTGCCAGCTTTCTCTCGGTTATGTCGAAAAGAGTCGAACGGCTCATGAGAAAATTGCCATCAGCATCATAAATAACAGTAGCATTCAGCGAACCAAAAAAAGTTGAGCCGTCCTTCCTGATAATTTCAAAAACGAGGTTGCTGACAGCGCCTGACTTTTTGAAAAGAGGAAAATTCAGATTAAAGACTTCCTTGCTTTCAGCTGTGAGAAATTCATAAAATGCCCTCTTATTGATGATTTCATCCCGCTCATAGCCACGCCAGCTGAGCTCGGTACTGTTTATACGTATAATCCTACCCTCAGAGTCCAGGGAGTGATAACCACACGGGGCATTCTCATAAAGGTCCCTTGTCTCATCCATATATCTCCTCAATTCCCTTGTCCGTTCATTCACAAGGTCCTCGAGATGATCGCGATGCTTCAGCAATTCCTCTTCTACCAGTTTCCTGTAGGATATGTCACGCATACTGCCGATTATCTTTTCAGGCCTGCCTTCTGAATCGAGGCAGATCTTTGAGGATATTGAACAGGGAACCAGGGAGCCATCCTTGTTGATCAGTGTGATCGCCATATCGGAAACGGAACCCTGTTCCATAATCCTGGTTATTACATCTGATCTTTCAGTTGAATTTTTGTAAAAAGCATATATCGATTTTCCCAGGAGGTCCTCTCGCTTATACTGCCCTTTGGAAAGAGTTTCAATTGATGGACTTACTTCCAGGATAATACCATCTATCGATGTCTCATAGTATAGATCCTGAACGTTTTCAAATATTCTCCTGTATTTTTCCTCGCTCCTCAGCAATTCCTCCTCGGTTTGTTTGCGCTTGGTGATCTCCCGCTGTATCCCCAGGAATCCCGTTATGTTCTTCTTATCGTCAAGAATCTGATTGGCAGAGCCTTCAATGTCAATAATTGTACCGTCCTTCCTCCTGTTTTTGAGTTCCCCTTTTACCTCCACCCCTTTCAGCAGATTTTGCCAGAAATCCCTGTAGACATCATCGTTCAAACTTCCACTTTTCAGGATGCGGGGTGTTTCCTTGCCGACCACTTCATCGGCTTCGTAACCATATGTTGCAGTAAATCCGGGATTTATAAAAGTAAATACCCCATTCTTATCCGTAAGAAAGATCGCTTCCCCCGAATTCTCAATGGCTTTTCTTAGCTTTTTCAGCTCTTCGTCCGCCTGCCTGATCTGGGTACGGTCCTTAATAGTAACTGTCAGACCTTTCAAATGGTCGTCCTTGTCAAGAGGTGCGGCGCTGAAAAGTACAGTCAGTATCCTGCCGCTTTTGTCTCTTATATGAATCTCTGCTGAATGTTCCGAGTTTCCCGGTATACCAGTAATCGTATCATTTTCAGTTTCTCCGCCGCTTTCACCTGATACAGAAAGTATACCCCAGCTGCTGCCAAGCAATTCCAAACGGCTGTAACCGGTTATTTCGCAAAATTTATCATTGACTTCGAGAAAGATATTGTCTATAACCAGGGAAATGCCTACCGGTGCAGCACTGAATATGCTCTGAAGCTTGTTCTCATTTTCTTTCAGCATAAGCTCAGCTGCCCTTTTTTCAAGCTGGATCCGGTGCTGATCAAGAGACTCCCTTACTGCATACGGAAGTCTTGTCATATGTTCCTTTATGATATAATCGTTTGCACCTGCCTTCATGCATTCGGCAGCGGTCTCTTCATTGGTTGAGCCTGTAAACAGAATGAAGGGCATCAGGGGATCGATCTGCCTTGCATCCTCCAGAGCTTTCATCCCGTTGTATAAAGGCATCCTGTAATCTGAAATGACAAGATCGGGCCTCAAATCCTTAAGCGCCCTGATAAAATCATTTCTCTTTTCAACCCGCAGGTACTCAAACTGAAATCCTTCCTTCCTTAGCTCATTCACAGCCAGTTCAGTATCCGCAGGGACATCTTCTACGAAAAGGATTTTCAGTTTTCTTTCAGGTTTCATCAGGTTTGTTCAGGTATTTACTTTGCTTGATTGTCGGGAACGAGCTCCAGTCATAATCAGTTATAAAGGTAGGCCACTCACGCACATTAAGCTATAAGCGATTCACTGAAACATTTGTAGGGTAAAATCTGATTTTTCTGTAGGCGAATAACTACATACATAAAATATTGAGTCCACTCCGGGAAGTCAATTATTCTGAATTTCAGTGTTTTTTACCCCTGACCCCCAAGGGGGAAACACTGAAATTCAGAATAATACAAAACTTACTTTACAGTAATTTTGGATAAATCATCTTACGGAGTGGATTCAATAATCGAAATAATCAGGGAGAAAGATCACCAGCAAATAGATTCTGACTGACTCAAAAGTCAAAATCCACAGATCCTGCATTGGATCAGAACCGCTTTTCAGAGCAGCCAGTCAGCGGGGCTTTGTTTAGGAAATAAGATTATTCTTAATTGCATACATTGTCAGTTCTGCATTCTTTTTCATATCCATTTTCTCGAGGATACGGGCCCTGTAGGTACTGACTGTCTTTTCCGATATAAAAATCTCCCTCGCTATTTCAGTTACAGAGCTACCACGGGCAAGCATAACCATTACCTGGAACTCTCTTTCGGAAAGCTTTTCATGAATCGCATTTGTTTCGGCACCGGTCTGATCAAAGGCAAGCTTTTCGGCGAATGCCGAGGAGATATATCTTCCTCCCGATGCAATTTTCTTGATTGCCAGTGATAATTCATCAAAGGCACTGTCTTTGGAAAGATATCCCGAAGCACCCAGTTTAAAAGACTGTATCGCATATTGCTCCTGTGGATGGACACTTAAAATCAGTACACGGATTTGCATATTTCTTTCCTTGATCTTCCTTAAAACGTCCAGGCCGCTCATCTCAGGCATTGATACATCGAGAATTACAAGATCAAAGTCCCCGCTTTTTATTTTCGACCAGGCTTCGGCGCCATTTACCGCCTCATCTATCAGGTCGACGTCATTGAGGGTTTTTATATACTGCTTAAGTCCCTCCCTTACAACTGAATGGTCATCGGCAACAAGTATCTTCATGGGTATCTTTGTTAATCAGGGTATAATAATCGTAAGCCTGGTTCCATGCCCGTTTTTTGACGAAATTATTGTTTTTCCGTTCAACTGGCGCACAATTTCCCTGATATTTACAAGTCCAAGTGATTTTCCCGGATCCAGCTTGTCTTCCTGCATCCCGATCCCATTGTCCCGGATCCGCATAATAGTGCCTTTAGCCGAACTATGAAGTTCGATCAGGACTTCTGATGCACGTGAGTGCCTGAGAACATTATTAAGTGTCTCCTCAAGTACCCTGTAAAACGTAAGGCTTATCCTGGGGTCTATATGTTCCGTGTTGTTGAGTTCTAGGATACACCTGATGCCTGTTCGTTTTTCAAATTCGTCACAGTACCACTCCATTGTTGTTGCCAATCCCAGATCGTCAAGCATCCCCGGCCTCAGATCGGATGATATCCGCTGGATCATGCTTATTGAATCAGTTACAATACTGATCATTTTATCAAGCAGCTCACTTGCCTCATCCCGATCCAGCACATACCTGTACATCCGGCTAAGACCAAGTTTCAGGGCAGCCATCGACTGGCCAAACTCATCGTGCACCTCCCGTGCCACAAACGCCTTCTCACTTTCCCTGATCTCATTCTGTCGCCTGTTCAGCTTTTCAAGCAAAATCTTTGATTGCATGCCCTGATTTTCAATGTTTATCTCAATATCTCTGAAATTAACCCGAAAAATAGTAATTATTAAATTTGGGAACAATTCAGTTTATTTTAAACTTCCCTGACTCTTATTAATGAAATTTCGCTTTTCCTTAACTCCATTAAAAACTAAAAAGACAGTCTTGATTCCTGCTTATTATTGGGAATCAAAGAACCATTGTATATCCTGGAATGTGACAACATCACCGTTATTCTTTGAGGATGCGAATACTTCCAGGTAATCATCTTTATTCATGTCAGGAACATAAATTACAGTTGAAAATTGAAATGGCTGGTTAGCAACAGTTACGCGCAGATCAGTATCCCCATAGCGTGTCCCTGTTATCCCATTTTTATAGATGGCAATCGTGATAACTCGATTGGTATTGGCTACGGATAGGTCGCCCGTAATAATAGCCCAACCGTCTCTGGCATTATCAGGTTGATAAGTAATTCTGTTATTTGCTATGGTGCATTTAGTGGTGTAAACGGATGTGTTGGTCCAGTTAGCCTTATAAAATGAGCCATTAGTTGTGAGTGTTGTTGTCGTTGCATTATTATTAACATTAATTTTACAATGTGCTTTTTCATCTTCCATACCTGCATTGCTTACAAAAAATGCATTTGCATCTCTTCCGTCAGAGCGGGTAAAATCAAATCCACTCGTAAAAACTCCCTGGTTATTCCAATAATTACCGGTTATTTGCATAGAATGAAACGTTGAAAAGGTAGCTGGGGTATATAATATTCCAATATCGGTGCCTGAAGCAGTATTATAAAATCCACAGTTAATAATCGATATAGTCTCCGATAGCCCTGATGCAAGTTTAATGCCCGCAGCACAACTGGTAAAATCATTCTCGGAAGCCCTTAACCTGCCTCCGCTGGCAGCACCAGCTGCTATTTCAATACCTGAGCCGGCACAATTGTTAAAATCGTTTTCAAAAATCCATAAGTCTGTGTTGCTTGTCGAAACCAATCCTTTATTGAAGCCGTCAAACGTACAATCTTTTACCTCATGATAGACGCCACTACCTGTAAAACGTATGGCATCATTGCCATTTCCACTTGAAAATGCATTAAACACAATCATCTTGAAATAGCATTCTGACTGACAGACAAAAAGTGGAGATCCTGATACCCCCGATGCTGCATCTATAATTGTTTCACCAAAGGAGAGGCCTTCAAAAGTGACAGGATAGGGAAAATTAATTGACTGGCTTGCAGTTATCTGATAATTTCCACCTCCCAATCGCACAACTGTTGGTCCGCTCATGTGCAGATTCAGGAACCCAACTGCCTCAGCAACAGTTGTGAAGCTCCCGACTGCAGACACATCAAGGATTTTATCAGTCCTGGTTTCCTTATTTTTTGTCACCCAGTTACCATTCCATGCTGTATATGTTTGCGCACGCCAGCGTGTAAGACTGGCACTTGTGATCCCATCAATTGTGGCCCCGGAGTTCCCGGAAACAGTCACCAGGTTAAGATAAGTTCCGATATTCTTGACTGTGATGGCCAGTCCATTATCAGTGGCTGATACGACTGGCAGGGTGATTGTAATATCGCCTGAGCCAAGAACATATGTTTCAGTTTTCAATAGTGTCGCTGACGCCGATTTTGCAACAGGTGAATCAGAAACACTTCCGATGTTCTTCCAGGAGCCTGTACCATTCGCATCAGAAACAAGAATCAATCCATTGGAGGCCCCTGTGCGCAGTGTAATCTGACCATTGACATCCAAAGCGGTTAAAGGGGATGTGTAATCACCGATCCTTAAATTCTTATTGAAGGCCGCATAATTATCACCCAGTGAAAGAGTGGGATTATCGGGACTGGCCCCTCCCAGGTGAAATGATGGGATACCGGTCCTTGCATAAGTTGCTCTCGACTCAAATCTGATATTTCTCTGGCCGGCAGAATTCTTAAAGATAAAATCAACCAGAGTATAGGCAGGATCCGTAGTTTCAAAAATCGCTCCGTTCTCATTGGTCCTGTTGCGAAGCCTGAGTATGGAGGGGCCATAAACATCTCCGTCCTGTCGAAGCACCAATTCGCCCGTTGACCTTACCGTGCCTGTGGTACTGTTCCCGAGCTTAATGTCTCCGTTTACTTCCAATGGTTCCGAAGGACTCGTAACACCAATTCCCACATTTCCCGTATTGTAATAAATATTTGAGCCATTTACTGTCCACTGACCTGCAGTTCCTGTCGCCAGAATATTCCATGAGGCACCATTCCAGTAATAAAATCCATCCGGCACGGCACCTCCCAGGCTATATACCATCATTCCGGCAGGAACAGGAGCTGTCAATGGTGCCGCAAGGCCAAGATCATTGATCGGTACCCTTGGAATCAGGATCCCCTTATTTGTGCTTTCAAGCTCCAGAAGTGAATTTGAGTTTATCACAGGATCAATGCCGTCAGTTATTTTAACCTGTGACCTGGCCTCCGGAGAACGAAGTAATAAAAAGATTAACTGACAGGATGCAAATAAGTACCTGATGCATTTACATGCAACATTCTTTACTGAATCCATTAGTTTATTATTAATATTTTTTTTGTAAACCTTTTATTCCCTGTAACTACTGCAGTTATATATATACCATCCTTCAGATACTGGCTGAATTCATGGTAACCCTCGCCGGAGAACTTATTTATAAGGAAAGTCTGTCCTAAAATATTGCAGACTACCAGGGTGCCCTTACCACCCTCAAGATTTAAGATATTTGCCTTCAGAATACCATGAGAGTAATAAATTCCGAGATTATCAGCGGGAGAGATTTCCTCAGGGACATCGTTAATTATGTCGCCGGGAATGGCCTCTGTCTTATTGCTCAGGTTAAGAAAAAATCTGTCATTATATTCCCCTTCTGTCAGTGTAATTTTATATTCCTGACTGTCAAGAAGGTTTTGCTCTGTCCCAGCGACCTTGTCGGTAAGTGAAATACTGATACCGGTAAAGTCACCTTCAATATCACGTGCCCTGAAAATTACATCACCCGTCTTGTTTGTTTTCAGACCAATAGGAACAGTACAGGTGGTGTCAGACATATAGGGTAACGACTTGATCGAAGTTTTTGTACTTGCCGGAATTTCAATGTACAAATTAGGCACACCCGGGTCGGTATTCAAAAGCTTCAGTGCATCCAGCTGACCATCAAAATCATCAGTCGCCTTATCATCAAAATAGATGACTGAAAAATCAGGGTCGTCAGGGTTATCTGAAAAGCTTGCCGTCAGCCTGAGCAGCGATCGGACCTCTTCTCCTTTAATAAAAGGCTGCGGCTGATTTGTAACACGTACATTGTTATTCATCTCCAATGTAGCCTCCACCGGAAACGAGCCATCGCTTACATGAACGAAAAAACCCTGCATCGAGGGAATTATGTTTGATGCCAGCCCGTCGTTTGAAATACCATCGATGTAGGTGCTGTATGTGCCTCCATACTGATCTCCGGTGCTTGCATTGAAGAAAAACAGTGCGTTGTCGATATTTGATTTTGTCCATCCCGAAGGTGCATCCCAGTCTATAGGCGATGGATACGGATTACCAACCAGACTGTAACCCTTTGTATAGGAATTGTTGTGATTGAAAAGAGTTAAAGATTTAGTTCCATTATTAACTACTCCCGTTACATCCACAGTATTCGGAGAATTTACATTTCCCATATTGACGGCATAGCCGGCCATTGGATCAAGATTATTTGAAGCTGTTTTATAATTGACCCAACCGGAGGATGTACGGGCTTCATCGTACCTGTAGAATGAAGTGGAGGAAGCTGCCAGATCGATATCATCGCCAAACTCACTTACCTTTGCTGCCTGAAATGGTGAACTGAAGTACTTATAACCGAATCCCGAATTCAGATAACGCTCCATGGTTACATTCCCAAGGACCTCACCTGTACCTCCTCCATCAATAAGGGCGGTACCGGAGGGCGTTGACGATAAAGTCACGTTCCCGTCGGAGTTAAGCGTCCCGTTGGACTGAAGTTTCCCGCTGATACGCTGGCCAGGAGTAAGAACAGTGGTGGTGCTGCCTCCGGCAACTGTAATATTCATGAAGGTTGCCGATGAATCCCCCAGGATAGCCTGGGAAGCTCCGGCAAAGATAATTGTACCTCCTTCGTCATTCAGTGTGCCATTATTCACAAGGTTGCCAGAGAGTACAATATTGCCGTCACTTTTTATTAACCGGGTCCCTGCACTGACAATCAATCCCTGTCCCGACGAGATATAAGGGAAGCCCGTCAGGAGGAAAGCCATTGTCAAAAACTGAGCATTTTTTTTCATATAAGGCTAATTCATTGGTATCGGGTTGTAGTATCGGGTCGCAGGAAAACTGCAACATCTCTCAAGTCATTCTCACATAACAAAAGTATATTGCACTGAGAATAAAGTATGTAGGGAAAGATGGGAATATTTGTAAGTGAAAAACTGATTCTTTTGTAAGAATTGTCTTACAAGAGGGGCCAGACGTCCCATTCAGATGACATAGGAGTAATAAAAAATAAAGGCTGTGAATGTCTGTCAGGTTGATCCGACATTCAGTACAGCCTCTTTATAATTTGAATATTAAAAGCCTGCATTAAGTGACAGGCGACCGGTGAACTACTGTGACCGATTCAGGAAATCCTACATTGAAAAAAGCGGGTATCCCTTCATCATATCAATAACCTTATCCCCTACACGCCTTTATAACCGCTTCATTGTCGATATCCGAAATCACCTCATCTATAAGGTCCACAATAGTACCCATATCTGCTTTGCCGAGCCCCCGGGTTGTTACAGCCGGGGTACCTACTCTCAGGCCGGAAGTCAGGAAAGGTGACCGGCTGTCGAAAGGAACCATGTTTTTGTTAACAGTTATATGTGACAGTACAAGCGTATTCTCGACCTTCTTCCCTGTTATGTCGGGGAACTTGGTCCTCAGATCGATGAGCATCAGGTGATTGTCGGTCCCATCGGATATTACCTTATAGCCCTTGTCCATAAATGCTTTGGCCATAACAGCTGCATTTTTCTTTACCCTCTTCTGATACTCAGTGAACGAAGGCTCAAGTGCTTCACCGAACGATACTGCCTTTGAGGCAATTACATGCTCGAGCGGACCGCCCTGAATGCCGGGAAACACAGCCGAATTCAAAAGGGCAGACATCATTTTAACCTCACCCTTGGGAGTAGTAAGCCCCCATGGATTCTCAAAATCCTTGCCCATCAGGATGATACCGCCCCTTGGACCACGCAGGGTTTTATGCGTAGTGGATGTAACTATATGAGCGTATTTCAAAGGATTGTCAAGCAGGCCGGCAGCGATAAGCCCAGCCGGATGAGCCATATCGACCATGAGCATGGCTCCTATGCTGTCGGCTATCCTGCGCATCCTATCATAGTCCCATTCCCTTGAATAAGCAGATGCCCCACCGATGATCATTCTTAGGCCTCTCCTTCAGGGCAATTTCCTCCATTGCATCGTAATCAATAAGGCCGGTGGCTTCATTCACACTATAGGCAACAGGCTTATAAAATAGCCCGGAGGAATTGACCGGTGAACCATGTGATAAATGGCCTCCGTGCGCAAGATTCAGTCCCATGAAAAGTATCGCCAGGCTTAAGAACGGTCATGAAAACTGCCATGTTGGCCTGAGCCCCGGAATGTGGCTGTACATTGGCATATTCCGCATCAAAGAGCTGTTATCAGCCTGTCGATGGCAATCTGTTCCGATTGGTCAACAATCTCGCAACCGCCATAATACCGATGGCCAGGATATCCTTCGGCATATTTGTTTGTCATTACAGAACCCATTGCTTCCAGTACCTGGGGACTTACAAAATTCTCGGAAGCAATTAATTCGATGCCATTCAGCTGACGCTGGCGCTCCTTCTCAATAAGGTCAAAAATCAGATGTGTCTCTTTTCATATTTTATTGTTTTATAAGTCTTTATTCCTGAGAAAACTCAATTAAGCAAATCACGGTATGTTGAATAGATCCTCGATTTTGATATAAAGCCAACATAATATCCATTATCCAGAACAGGGAGATTCCATGCACCTGTTTTCCTGAATGTTTCCATCACTGTATCGATTCCTTCCCTGATGTCGATATATGATGGCGGAATCGTCATAATATCCCTCACAATCGTAGTGTTGTACAATTCATGCTGGAACATTATCTCACGGACATCATCGAGCGAAACGACACCATCCAGGATATTGTATTCATCCACCACAGGAAAAATGATTCCTCTTTGGACTGAGCTATAAGCCTTACCAGTTCGCCAAGATTATCAGTTGACTTTATCTTGAGGAGGTCCTTCTCAATCTCTTTTCTCCAGTCCATTCTGGCCAGGGCTGCCTTATCCTTATCATGTGTTACAAGCTCACCTCTCTCAGCCAGCTGAACATGATAGATCGAATGCTTCTCAAAGCTCCTGGTAGTAATATACGCGACTGTTGATGTTATTATAAGCGGAATAAGCAGGCTATATCCGCCTGTAATCTCAGCTATCAGAAATATAGCAGTAAGCGGAGCATGCATCACGCCAGCCATCATTCCTGCCATGCCCACCAGGACAAACCTGTTATCCGGGCATCTCCACACCCATGAATCTCCTTAGCAGGTCAGCCACAAAAAAACCGTTTATCCCTCCGATAAATAATGTCGGGGCAAATATCCCTCCGACTCCTCCGGCCCCGTTCGTGGAGCTGCTGGCAACCACCTTCAGTATTATCAGTCCTCCCATGAACAGGCTCATTATCATAAAGCTGTCAGAAAAGGAATCAAATATTGATTTGTAAAAACCTTGTCAGCATTTCCCTCAAGGAGGGCCATGATTGTATCATATCCCTCACCGTATAAAGGGGGAAACAGATAAATCAGCCCCCCCAGCACTATTCCTCCCAGGATAAGCCTTAAATAAATATTCCTGATCTTTTCATATCCGCTTTCAAGAAACAGTGTCATTCTCGAGAAATAGAGAGATATCAAGCCCGGAATAATACCAAGAACGACATACCAGGGAATATTTGTAATACTGAAGGATTCGGTTATGGTGAATGAAAGCAACACCTTGTCCCCCATCAGGAAATAAGCTACTGTTGCAGCAGTAACGGAGGAAATCAGCAGCGGGACTATTGACGAAATTGTGAGATCAAGCATCAGGATCTCGAGTGTGAAAACTATTCCCGTTATCGGCGCCTTGAAAATGCCTGATATGGCACCTGCAGCTCCACAGCCTATAAGAAGGGTTATATTTTTATAGTTCAGCCTGAAAAACCTCCCGATGGCAGAACCTATTGAAGAACCTGTAAGAACAATAGGGGCCTCAGCCCCGACAGAGCCTCCGAACCCAATTGTAAGGGTACTGGCAACAAGTGAGGTCCATGTGTTATGTACCTTCAGCTGGCTCCTTCTCCTTGAAATTGCGTGCAATATCCTGCTTACCCCGTGTCCGATCTTATCCCTGACTATATACCTTACGAACAGCAACGTAAAGAGCATGCCTGTAACAGGATATACCAGATACAGATAGCTTCCGGAATGGAATGTGATCCCTCCCGTAAGCAATTCATTTGTAAAATGTATCGCATTTTTGAGAATGGCAGCCGCCAGGGCACTCAGCAAACCAACAATCAGGCTTAAAAGATATACAAGCTTTACCTGGTCAAGGTCGAAAAGCTTATTGTTTATGATCTTTCTGAGAAAACGATTTCTGAACATAATTATGCAAATATAAAAACATTACCAATCGTTAGCTGTTTTTTATTTAAGTTTGTCAGCAGTTTGACCGGTATTTAAAATTTAGCCCGCGGGGAGGAAAACAAGATATTTCTGGCATGATAGACTTCAAAAAATTCACTCTTGAAAATGGATTGAGAGTCCTTGTCCACGAAGATAATTCCACCCCCCTGGTCGCCTTGAATATTCTTTACGATGTCGGATCGAAGGACGAGGACCCTTCCATGACCGGACTTGCGCACCTTTTCGAGCATCTGATGTTCGGAGGCTCTGTCAGTATACCGGAATACGATAAGCCGTTGCAGATGGTCGGAGGCGAAAACAATGCGTTCACAAATAATGATGTAACGAATTATTACCTGACCGTTCCTTCAGAAAATATTGAAACAGGATTCTGGCTCGAATCCGACAGAATGCTTGGCCTCGATTTTTCAGCATAAAAATCTTGATACACAGAAGAATGTCGTCATTGAGGAATTCAATCAGCGATATCTGAATCAGCCATACGGGGATGCCATATTTCACCTGAGACCGATGGCATACAAGGTGCATCCCTACCGCTGGCCGGCAATAGGAACAGATATTTCCCATGTGGCAGGAGCAGATCTGGAACATGTGAGGGATTTCTATTTCTCTCATTATGCACCAAATAATGCGATCCTGACTTTAGTAGGGAAAATAACCTATGACAGGGCCTTCAGGCTTGCCAATGAATGGTTTGGCCCATTGCCACAAAGGAAAATCAGGGAAAGAAACCTCCCCGCTGAGCCAGTTCAGGAGGCGGAACGATCACTGACTGTCGAGAGGGATGTGCCCGCAGATGCCCTGTATAAGGTTTGGCATATTGGACCGCGTAACAGCCCTGATTTTCATACACTTGACCTCATAACTGACCTTTTGGCCGGAGGAGAATCGGGAAGACTGTATACCTCACTTGTCAGGAATAAGAAGCTCTTCAGTGAAATCAATGCATATATAACCGCCGATATAGACCCTGGCCTGGTTATACTTCAGGGAAAATTAATGAAGGGAATTGATATCATGCAGGCTGATGAAGCTGTAAATGAGATTATAAGCAAGCTGCCTGAAACGGATGGCATTGGAGAGG
This sequence comes from uncultured Bacteroidales bacterium, assembly GCA_963756885.1. Taxonomy (GTDB): domain Bacteria; phylum Bacteroidota; class Bacteroidia; order Bacteroidales; family VadinHA17; genus LD21. The sequence continues at coordinate 711,663 of CAVWPG010000005.1, read as the reverse complement.
AAATGGAAAAGGTAAGGAACAAATTTGAATCATCTACAGTATTTTCAAATACAAGCATCCTGAATAAAGCAGTCGGTCTTGCACATTATGAGCTGCTTGGCGATGCCGGGCTCATCAATCATGAAGTAGAAGCATACAGGAGTGTCAGCAGTGATATGGTAGCAGAAGCGGCACAACAATATTTCCGTAATTCAAATTGCAGTACTTTGTATTATAAATCAGGCAGGAAAGATCCATCAATGAAAGATCTTAACAGAAAGCAGCCACCGGTTTTGCCGGTTGGCAGGGTTGAATATTCCCGATGTCAGGGCAGTCTCACTGAATAACGGAGTTCCTGTGTACTTTATTGATGCGGGCACAGAGGATATCATGAGGATTGAAATAATTTTCAGGGCAGGACAGGTCAAGGAAAATCTTCCCCTGGTTTCTTCCACTGCAAACATGATGCTGTCCGAAGGAACAGCAAGCCGGAATTCTGAGGAACTGAACAGACTGCTCGACTATTACGGGGCTTTCCTGAATCTCTCTCCTGAAAAGGATCTCGCCGGGGTAGTACTTTATTTCCTTGGCAAGCATGCTTCCAGCATCCTCGAACTGGCAGCCGAAATGATTTTCACTCCCCTGTTTCCCGAGGCGGAGCTGAGTTCGCTCATGAACAAAAGGCTAAGATGGTTCCTTGTAAACAGGGAAAAGGTAAGCAGCTATGCCTCAGATATAGTTTTTTGAATCAATATTCGGAAAATCGCATCCCTACGGACGGATAATCGATGAAAAGGATTTCAATATGCACGATCCGGCTGTTATAAGGGAGTTCCATTCCAGATACTATACCCCCGGAAACATGACAATAATTATTTCAGGCAAAATTGATCAGGGAACAGCCGGGCTGCTGAACAGATATTTTGGAGGGGTAACGCTTGCTAAAGGTGAACAGGACGAGGAAGGTAAACCAATCATTGGAGAAAAGACAAGAGAGGTGCATATCGGAAAAAAGGAGCCGTCCAGACTGCTATCAGAGTCGGTTCTGCTACAATTAATAAACGTCATCCCGATTATCCGGGGCTTAAGATCTTCAACACACTTCTTGGGGGGTATTTCGGATCGAGGCTTATGAAGAATATTCGTGAGGAAAAAGGGCTAACCTATGGAATAAGCTCCACTGTTTCCTCACTCGATCTCTCGGGATACAAAGTGATTTCGACCGAGGTAAGTCCGAAAAACTGCGACAGGGTTATTGATGAGATCCTTCATGAAATAAGGCTTCTTCAGACTGTACCTGTAGGTAACGATGAACTGGCTGTGCTGCGCAATTATATGTCGGGCGAAATGGTAAGAATGTTTGATGGCCCGTTTGCCATAGCTGAAAGCTTCAGATCAGCCTGGGAATTCGGTCTGGATATTAACTATTTCCACCGGCTTTCGGAAAAAATTCTTAAAATCTCTCCCGATGAAATAATGCAGCTTGCCCGTACGTATTACAATACAGATGATCTTTATAAGGTTACAGTAGGCCTAAATGAACAGAAAGCAACTTATACATCCTCCTTTGTATTTATGATTTGCTTGTGCGGCACCGCTGAATCCCAGATTAACTGCACTGTACCGCTTCCACCGGTCCTTTATCCGTTTCTGTCCGGCCTGAAACCGGTAAAACTGAATTTTCGTGGATCCCCAGCGAATCGACCGATATAGCAGCATATATAATTTATTCCTACAAGGGAGGAGACGGTATGCCAATAGATACTGTATGGGATCCCTCCGCCACAAGCGATATAATTTCAAATACTGCACCCAAGTATTCAAGCGTATCCTATGTTGTTGCTGCCCACGCCTCTCATCCGTACCAGGGATGTCCGGATGTACCAGTCCTCTCTCGAATGTATAAGTACTATCTTCTGCGAGGCAAATACCGACACCTGCAATAAGAAAATCATTCTGAGCTGGAATAGCTACCCATCTCAGCCAAAGATAGTTACAGGCTATTCACTTATGCATCCGTCAACGGAGGCGAGCTATTCAGAGGAGGCTCTAACTGTTCCAGGCATTACTGACTTTACTATTGATGATTTTATTACGGATGCGACCTATTGTTTCTTTGTAAGAGCCAATCTTGAAGACGGCTCAATTTCAACTTCCAACAAGACCTGCGTGGTAACAAGGATGCAAAGGCCACCTGGCTGGATCAATGCCGACTATGCAACAGTCAGCGGAGAATCGGGGATCATGCTTCCTTCAGTATTGATCCGGCGTCAGAGATCATCCATTTCCTCCTTGAAAAAAAAACCGGGAAGTCCGGGATGTATTCGTGCCTCTGGCACAGCTTGGACCTGATGACGGAGCCTGTCGACTACACTGATTCGTCCGCCGACATGCAGACAGTGTAAATTTTTACAGGCTTTCGGCTATCAACAGCTGCAACAATCCGGTCACAGTCTCAAATATCGCCTCAAACATCGGTTCTTCTCTTGGTAAAGACGGCGATGATCTTAATCTTCCATGGAACAGGTACAGGCAATGGAATGGAACCGTTGCCGGGTACAGGCTTGTTCATTGATACAGGGAACGGATTCGTGGAAAAAGATCCGACGGAGCAAATGATTCAACATTTACACTTCGATTATAAGGACATTAATGTATGATGTTATCAGGTGGTGATATCTGCATCTATATCACTGCTTCCGAAGCATCGAATCCATATGGGATTCAGGGTCAGAGTCAATTCACAGCTGATTTGTACCGAACCTATTGAATTAATTACTGTCCTAATATTTTTACCCCAAACAATGACCTTGTAAACGATCTTTTCAAGCCTGTACTTATCCTTTACACCAACCAAGTTATCATCTTATTATCAGCGATCAGCATGGTTCTGTCCTGTTCGAGACGAGAGATTATAATGAATCCTGGGACGGGACGTCAGGAAGGGAAAACTTCAGGCCGGATGGAATCTGTTTATGGTTTTAAAAGTAACCACACCTTCGGGAAAGAATCTGTCACAAAACAGGGACCGTTACCATTCTTAAAAATCCGTGAAGAATTCCGCTCATCTGACTGGATGAACATCACCAAATTTCAATAGTATAAAGCTATCTTTGTATTCTGCACAAAAAGGTGTTTAGAGTTTTTTATGGGGAATAAGGATATTTTTGATGATGAAGACAAACTCCGTATTCAGGCTGAATATGAGACTCTTGTAAATAATCTTGTCAGGTGCAATAAACCCGGCGACAGGGAGCTTATTGATAAGGCATTCAAAATTGCCAATGAAGCTCACTGGAATCTGAGGCGAAAATCGGGTGAGCCATATATTATTCATCCAATATCAGTTGCTAAAATTGTAAATCAGGAGATCGGACTTGGAGCCAAATCCATTGCTGTTGCCCTTCTGCATGATATTGTTGAGGATACCGAATATTCGCTTGAAGACGTTGAGAGGGAATTTGGTCCAAAGATAGCATCTCTTATCGATGGGCTGACAAAAATATCGGGCACCTACAATAAGGAAAATTCATCTTCCATGCAGGCTGAGAACTTCAGGAAGATGCTTCTTGACCTTGTCGGACGATCTGAGAGTAATTCTCATAAAGATTGCTGACAGGCTGCATAATATGAGGACTCTCGACTCGATGCCCGAGCATAAGAAAATTAAAGTTGCCGGAGAGACTATTTTCCTTTATGCTCCACTTGCAAACAGGCTTGGGACTCTATGCCATTAAAAGTGAACTGGAAGACCTTAGCTTTAAATTCAGGCAACCTCAGATCTATGAAGAGATCTCCGCAAAGCTTAAGCACAGCGAAAGAAAATATATATCGCTCATAAATAAGTTCTCTTTTCCAATAATTGAAAAACTTACTGCAACCAGGTCTGAAGTTTGACATAAGCGGCAGACCAAAGTCAATCTTTTCTATCTGGAAAAAAATGCAGGCCAAAAATGTTCCGTTTGAAGAGATCTATGATGTCCTTGCTGTGAGAATTGTTTTTGAACCTCAGCCTAATATTCCTGAAAAAACACAGTGCTGGAATATCTATTCTATAATAACGGATTCTTATCTGCCTAAACCTGACAGGTTGCGCGACTGGGTCAGCCGGCCAAAACCAAATGGCTATGAAGCTCTGCATGTAACAGTTATGGGACCCGATGGAAAATGGGTCGAGGTACAGATCAGGAGCAAAAGGATGGACGAAATTGCAGAAAGGGGTTATGCAGCTCACTGGAAATACAAAGGAGATGAATCGCCGGAGAGTGAACTTGATAAATGGATAAAGAAGATCAGGCAGATGCTTGAAAACCCGCTTGAAGATCCTATCGAGTTCCTTGATGAATTCAAGATGAATCTTTTCTCAAGCGAAATAATGGTTTTCACACCAAAAGGAACACTTGTAAGCCTTCCCAAAGGTGCTTCAGCGCTTGATTTTGCCTATGAAATACATACTGAGGTAGGCAATAAGGCCATAGGGGCAAAAATAAACTATAAGCTGAATCCTATCAGCGCAATACTTATGAGCGGTGACCAGGTCGAAATAATTACTTCCGATATAGCCAAACCGGAAAGGGAATGGCTCTCCTTTGTAAGAACATCAAAAGCAAAAGTTGCAATCAAGAATGCATTGAAGTCTGAATCCAAGGACAGCAATACAGCATGGAATGGAGATGCTGGATAACTAAACTTAAGGAGATAGGACTTACCGCCAATGATGAAGTACTGAAAAAGTTGATCGGTCATTACGATATTCTGAATAAGGATGAACTTTTCAATGGAATAGGAACCGGGAGGATCATTACTCGATGATCTTAAAAAGATCCTCCGAAGAAGGCCCCGCTCCAAATGTCATCAAATACTGGGAACTTAAGCTGATCGGATCCAAGAAGGAGAAAAAAAATGATCCTGAACAAAAGAAAAAGATTGACAACAGTGCCCCTTTCCTGCTACGGGAAAATGTTGATAATTCGGAACAGTCCTATGAAATCGCCAAATGCTGCAACCCGATCCCGGGCGACGAAGTGATTGGATATCATTCACCAGAGGGAGCCATTATTATCCATAAGCCAAAATGCCCCGTGGCAATAAGGATTATGTCGAACGAGGGGAACCGGATCATTGCAGTCAAATGGGCAATTCATAAACTGGTCTCATTCCTGGCAAGAATCAGCATGACCGGAATTGACAGGATAGGACTTGTAAATGAGATCACTACCATCATCTCTTCAGAGCTGAAAGTCAATATGACTAATATAAATATTTCAGTTGAGAACGGGATTTTTCAGGGAACAATTGATCTGTATGTCCACCATACCAAGGATCTTAACAACCTTATACTCAAGATATCAAATATCAAAGGGATAGAAAATGTCAGACGGGTTGAAGATTTTACTAAATAACTTTTAGTTATTGGCATATCAGCATTGTTAATTGAAATTATGTACTTTTGTCTTATTTTAAATTAGACCAAATATGATTAGTGATGATACGAAATTAACTGTAAAGAAAATCTTCACTGAATATCTCGAGAAGAAAGGGCACCGCAAAACACCTGAAAGGTTCGCTATTCTTGATGAAATATATTCCAGATCAGGCCATTTTGATATTGAATCTCTCTATATTTTTATGAAAAATAAAAACTACAGGGTCAGCAGGGCCACTTTGTATAACACCATTGAATTGCTGCTTGACTGCAACCTTGTTATCAAGCATCAGTTCGGCAAAAATATAGCCCAGTTTGAACGAGCTTACCAGTGCGGGCAGCATGACCATCTTATAGATATCGAATCGGGTAAGGTCATTGAGTTCTGCGATCCCCGGATACATGAGATTATTAATACTGCAAGTGAATTGCATAACTTCACACCGCATGTATCACTCTCTGTACATTTACGGCAATTGTAAGGAAACGGAAAATAAAATGACTAAGAAAGAAATAATGCTTAAACAAAATTTTTATTTCTAGAATGCAAACCCAAGCGCAAAACCCAGCTCTGGGTTTAAACCCATAAACTTGCCGTATCGAAATCATGATGGTTCCTGAATCTACCTTGACGTTGAACTGCCGTAATGACCACCGAAAAAAGATCCATCGTAAATCCTTTGTTAGTAATCCATTGTCTCCCAAAGCAACGCCTCCGCCCATTGAAGTACAGAGTTCCTTTATCATCTGTAGTTGTATTTTTACAGTGTATAATTCTGATAACGTCAGGTATGGAGCTAATATAAAAACCATCAATGGCACTCTTTTCTGGATAAATTCTAAACTCAGGGGTCACGATCAAGACCGCGAATCGTGTATCGCTGAATTTGTAACTCAGGTATGCCACACCAAGCTGTGCTGAGGTCTATCAGATATTTTCACGGTCATAAAAAATGAGAACCGGTACCAAGTATAAGAGCTAAGGGTATTTACTTTGAATACATTTTTCTCTGGTGATACATTGGATTTTCCTGAGCGATAATTGTGAAGTGCCACCTGAATAATTACAAGACAAAGTGCAATAATCTTTTTCATTCGATTTAAGAGTAATTAGTTGTTACAATTCATTTCAAATATTATTATCCTTGCACAAATTTATTTTATTAATCTTAAAATACCTAATTGCATTTATTCATCCCTGGACTTGATACTAACCATTTACCCTCTAAGTTGGAGCTATGAACTAAGTATTTATATAATATCTGGCTAAGAGTACAGGGTGATATTGCAATATCAACAATATATGATTGAGTTGCTCGATGAGTTGATTTTATTTGTAACTTGTAAATCCTTAATAATCTATTATTTACATGAATATTTAACATGAACATTGACATACTGTTAGGCCTGCAATGGGGCGATGAGGGAAAAGGTAAAATTGTGGATGTGCTCAGCCCCGGGTATGATATTATAGCAAGGTTCCAGGGAGGGCCGAATGCCGGACATTCACTGGAATTCAATAATGTGAAGCATGTACTTCACCTTATTCCATCAGGAATTTTCCATCGCCGACAAACTTAATATTATTGGCAATGGAGTGGTAATTGATCCTGCTGTCTTTAAAGTGAGATCGAGGACCTGGGCACTCCCTGTAAGCGAACTTGCCACACGCCTATAATCATCCTCAAGCAGGGCCAACCTTATACTTCCCAGTCACAGGATTCTTGATGCCGCATATGAATTCCAGAAAGGGCAATACCAAGATAGGCTCTACCCTTAAAGGCATCGGACCTGCCTATACTGATAAGATAAGCCGGAATGGCTTGAGGGTCGGGGATATCCTCAGAAAAAATTTCACGGGAATGTATACAGATCATCTAAGAAATCATCTACGCATTCTAAAAAGCTATGATTTCAGCTTTAACCTTGAAGAATATGAAAAAGGATGGTTTGAGGGCATCGGGATGCTGAAGGAGTTCCGCATTTCCGATACTGAGTACATGGTAAATGAATCTGGCTTCCACCGGAAAGAAAGTGCTTGCCGAAGGAGCCCAGGGGACAATGCTCGATGTCGATTTCGGCACCTACCCCTTTGTGACCTCCTCCAACACAGTCAGTGCCGGTGCATGTACGGGGCTTGGCATCTCCCCAAAGCTTATCGGGCGAGATCTTCGGAATTTTCAAAGCCTACTGCACCCGCGTGGGAAGCGGCCCCTTTCCGACTGAACTGAATGATGAAACTGGTGAATCGCTCAGGGATATCGGACGGGAATTTGGTTCCACAACAGGAAGGGCCAGGAGATGCGGATGGCTCGATCTTCCTGCACTGAAATATTCAATCATGATCAATGGAGCTACCCAGCTTTTCATGACAAAAGCCGATGTAATGTCGGGCTTCAACGACAATCCTCATTTGCACTTCATATATAGTGAGACGGACATGAGTTCAGATGAAATGCCCTTTCATGCCGATGCAGGATAGAACCTGTCTATTCAAAGCTTCCCGGGTGGCAATCAGATATTTCTGGGATAAGGGATTTCCGCAAATTGCCTGAGGCAGCTGAAATCATTTATCGGATTTATTGAGAAGCACACAGGCATACCTGTAACGATGGTCTCTGTCGGACCCGACAGGGAAGAGACAATATTCAGATAAAGAGAATCTGAACCGGCATTTCATATTTTCCTTACATCCGAAAGTCAGGCTACCTTATATATAGCCACGCGTCGAATGCAACAGTATCCTGGAACTGCTGCAGACGGGAAATCGCAGTTCTGCAGATTCTTATGCGATTCGGCTGATACAAGCTCAAAATCGCTGCCTTCCATTTTCATATATTTTTGTATCATATCCCTCCTGCCTGAATTCATCTGAAAATTTCTGGCAAATTCGGGTGTAATAAAGCTTCCAACGATTATATTGTATTTGTCTTTTTTCTCCAGAGCCTGCCATGCTTCCTCTTCATTACGGTATCGAATCAAGCTTCGCATTCTCGAGGGCAAGCATGTGTTCCTGGGCATTGCGGATCGAATCCGCCACCCGTATGCTATCCTGCTGGGCACGGCAAGCTGCCAGAGTCCTTGCCTTTTTGCCGAAAATTCCCTGTTCCTGAAAAAATTGCACGAAGGAGCAACTGCAAGAAGCAATATCAAAGCTACTGCAATAAATGTCTCATAATAATTTTTTTATAATTAGATTAAAAAACAGTCCGCCATTTCCCGTTTGAGGTATTTCAAAGATACAAAATATTGATTACTAAACCAAATCAGATATTTTGACTTCTGTTGATCCAGAATATCAGCGGATTTTGTATATTCGGCTTAATTCAATTAATAATAAAACTGAGCAAATGAAATCCCTGATCCAATTTTTTGAAGAAAGTGTCGAAAAATATCAGCAATAATGTATATCTGTGGGAAAAACCAGCTGAAAAATATGAAGGTACGACCTATGGTGAAACAAGAAAACAAATCTATGAGTTTGCCGCGGGGCTCATAACCCTTCGGAATCAAAAAAGGAGACCGTCTAGTCTTTTATCTCGGAGGGACGCAACAGCTGGGTTATAGGAGAGCTGGGGATTTTGTACACAGGTGCAGTAAATGTGCCTCTGTCCGTCAAGCTAAATCCCGAATGAGATAAAATTCAGGATTAATCATTCAGGCGCAAGAATGATCCTTGTTTCGTCGATCCAGGCCCAGAAGCTGAAGCAGGTAATAGCTGATTGTCCCTCCCTTGAAAAAATCATCCATTTGATACTCAGGAAGAGTATGCGCCCAATGAGGTTCATTTAATGAGGTAAGGAAAATCAGGAAGGGAGTGGCTGGATGATCATTCAGGTAATTACTCAGTTTGAAGAGCTTTTCAAAAGTATAGCCCCCTCCGACTTTGCAAATATCTGCTATACTTCAGGAACCACCGCCGACCCCAAAGGGATCGTACTGACCCATGGCAATTATGTGTCAAATGTCTACCAGGCATATAGCCTTATCGACATCCCTTCATTCTATAAGACTCTTCTGATACTCCCGTGGGATCACTCCTTCGGCCATACATGCGGGATTTTTGCCTTCATGGGAAAAGGCGCCAGCATAGCCTCGGTAAAGACAGGCAAAACACCAATGGAGACGCTCAGAAATCTGCCTGTATGCCTTAAGGAGATCAAACCGAATATGCTTATGAGCGTTCCGGCGATCGCTAAGAATTTCAGGAAAAATATTGAAAAGGGGATCAAGGAAAAGGGAACCATGATTGAAATGCTGTTCAATCATGCCCTGCGCATTTCATATTCCTACAACAAGGAGGGATGGAATAAGGGGAAAGGGCTTCAGAGACTTAAGAAACCTATCCTGAAATTCTATGATAAAATACTGTTCAGCAAGATCCGCGACGGATACGGAGGGGAACTTGATTACTTCATCGGCGGAGGAGCGCTCCTTGAGATTGAGCTGCAGCGCTTTTTCTATGCCCTTGGGATACCAATGTACCAGGGATATGGGCTCAGCGAAGCTTCCCCTGTAATCTCTTCAAACTCCGCCAGCAGGCACAAGCTTGGCTCATCAGGTGCCCTTGTAAACAACATGGATCTGAAGATCTGCGATGATGATGGCAATGAGCTCCCTGCCGGAGAGAAGGGGGAAATCGTCATAAGAGGCGAGAATGTAATGCATGGGTACTGGAAGAATGATGCCGCCACAAGGGAAGCGATCAGCGACGGCTGGCTCTATACGGGAGATATGGGTTATATGAGCGATGATGGCTTCCTGTATGTTATGGGACGCTTTAAAAGCCTTCTGATTGCCGATGATGGCGAAAAATTCAGCCCCGAAGGCATCGAGGAGGCAATCTCCGAACAGTCGAAGTATATAGAACAGTGCATGCTCTACAATAACCAGAAGCCCTATACAGTTGCCCTGATCGTACCCAACCAGCATGCCCTTAAGCTTTACCTTGAGGAAAAGGACCTGACTGCAGATTCCGATGAGGGAAAACGTGCGGTAATAACCCTTATAGAGAGTGAGGTCAACGAATACAGGTCGAACGGCAGATACGGTAAAATGTTCCCACAGAGGTGGCTGCCCGTAGCAATCGGAATTCTGGAGGCCAGCTTTACCGAGGATAACGGACTGATGAACTCAACAATGAAAATTGTCAGGGGCAAAATTATGGATAAATACCAGGACCTTATTGATTATCTGTACACTCTTGATGCCAAGATAGTTACTAATGAAAGGAATATTGAAGAGGTGGAGAAAATGAAGCTGGGCTGATAATTTAATTATCGCTCCCGGCATAAGAGCCTGTCATCCCCTAAGATACAACAAGCCGGCTTTTGAATGGCAGGAATGCCATGAAGTCTGCATGATGTACAATATATGCTTCAGTTGTCCTCTTTACAAGGTCACCCTCATGTGCATGCGCCGCAATAATGTGGCAGACCTCCGGGGGAACACCGCATTCCTCTGCCAGCGACACACCTGAGAAGGGATGCCTGAGATACTGCCCGTAGGGTCCCTGCCTCGCCTCTCCGCCCGGACCAATTTCATACTCGAGCAATTTGCCGACATCTGCCAGAATTGCGCCCGCTATAAGCACATCCATATCCACGGGCAGATCAGCTCCGAAAAATTCATTCATTTTTTTCCCCGACTCCATTGCAATGTGCACAACACATCTTTTATGGGCCATGAAGCTGACCTTAAGATCAGGTCCGCAAAGCAGGGTGAATGGGATCGTGTCGAGATCAGTCACTTTCAGTACACTCCGACTGAGGGCCAGCTGCCATGTTCCGGCTGTCTTTTCCCTCAGGTCCCGGTCGACGATCCAATCCAGCTCGGGCCACAATTTCTTAACCTCTTCAGTCATTCCAATATGATTTAATTTCAAAGATGTGCAATTATCTCATCTGTCATCGATGAGGTGGAGGCTGCACCCTGGCCGATCACATCCGGACCGCCCTTCATCTTCATCATGTCATAGGTCCTTACCCTGCCTTCACCTACAACGGAAGCAATAGCTTTCCTTATCCTGGATGCCATCTCAAGCTCATCGAGATAATCGAGCATCATGCAGGCTGATTCGATCATGGCAACAGGATTTACGAAAGGAATCTCAAAACCGGCATACTTGGGAGCCGAACCATGGGTAGGCTCGAACACTGCTATGCCGCCGGCAGAAAACTGAGCACTGCATGCAAAGCCAAGCCCGCCGATGAGCCCGGCAAAAGCATCCGACACTATATCTCCGAACATGTTACCTGCTACAATCACACCGTAGTCTTCGGGATTTTTAGTCAGCCACATCATCTGTGCATCTATATTCGTATTGTAAAGGGTAATTTCAGGGTAAGAATTCTTCTGCACATCCCTGGCAAGCCGCCACATAAGCCCTGATGTCTCCCGGATCACATTTGGCTTTTCACAGACAGTAACCGATCTGAACCCGAATTTCCTCGCATGTTCGAAGGCTGCCGTAAGTATTCGCATCGTAGCTCCCCTTGTAAAGATCCTTGTTGATATCGAAAGTTCTGACGGGGGAACATTCCCATAGTTTTCCCTGAATTTGGGATGAGTCATCAGGGCATTGTAAACAACCTCGGGAGGATCGGTCCATTCAACCCCCGAATACAGCCCCTCCGTGTTCTGCCTGAATATAACAACATCAACTGCAGGCTCCTCATACGCATTTGCCCTTCCCCTCCTGATAAAGTTCAGGGGATTGCCTTTATATGATTTGCAGGGACGAACGCAAATATCGAGATTAAAATATTGCCGGAGGCCCACAATCGGACTTGAATAAAGGCATCCCTTCCCCCACAGGTCAGGATTCAGTTCCGCTTTGGCTTCATCTGCAGGCTTTGATGTTATAGCGCCAAAGAGTGCGATCCTGTGCTCTGCGATAAGGCCGAGGGTTCTCTGTGGCAGCGGATTTCCCTCCCTGCACCAGAATTCCCATCCTATGTCACCATGAACATAGGATGCATCAAATCCGGCAGCGTCGAGGACTCTGAGAGCCTCGCCCAATACAACTTTGCCTATTCCATCGCCGGGTAAGGTAACAATAGTATGTTTCGCCATAATCGCTCAGTTTGCCAGAGAAGTAAAATTATCCCTCATGTAAAATTAGTGAAATTCAATCAGGTCCGGAAACATAATATTAAAATGATGCCCCGGTCGCAAGGATTAAAAAATAATTGTACATTTGGTCCTTTTTAGGGAACTTTACAATAACATATGAGCATTTTAAACAAGCTGAAGCCAGCTCCTGTCTGGTTTTACTTTGAAGAAATATGTAAAATACCCCGGCTCTCGAAAAATGAGAGCCGGATGAGAAAATATCTCCTGAACTTTGCCGCCGATAAGGGCCTTGAATCAAGGGAGGACAAAATAGGCAACATTCTCATCACAAAGCCTGCATCTCCCGGCCTGGAAAACAGGAAAACACTTGTGCTTCAATGCCATATGGACATGGTAGGGGAAAAGAATGCCGATTATCCGCACGATTGGGCTAATGATCCGATAATACCTGTGTTAAAGGGCGACAGGGTCATGGCCAAAGGCACCACCCTGGGAGCTGACGATGGCATCGGGATAGCTGCACAAATGGCTATTCTTGCAGATAAGCATCTTAAGGCAGGGAAGATAGAATGTCTTTTTACAGTCGATGAGGAATCGGGAATGACCGGTGCAATTAACCTAAGTCCCGATTTTTTCACCGGAAGAACTCTTCTGAACCTTGATTCGGAAGATGAGGGGGTACTTTATATCGGTTGCGCCGGTGGTATGGATACAGTGGGGACAATGCCCATCAGGCAGTCTGCTGCCGGAGAGGGTTCACTTGCTTTTCAGATTTCTGTCACAGGCCTGCATGGAGGACATTCCGGCGACGAGATACATAAGGGCTACGGAAATTCCGTGAAGATAATGAACAGGATCCTGCTTAACCTATCCAACCTCTACAAAATATCAGTCAGTAATTTTGCCGGGGGCAACCTCAGGAACGCAATACCGCGCGAAGCTTTCGCAACTATAGTTACGCCTGGAGATGCCGGGGAGAATGTAAGAGCCTGGGTAAACAATTTCAGTAAAACCCTTGCTGACGAATTTGGTGACCTCGAGAATGACCTCAAAATCGGAGTGCATGAGGTGGATCTTCCTGCCCATACAATCGACAGGGAGAGCCAGGTCAAATTTCTGAATGCAATATCCTGCTGCCCGCACGGCGCACTGGCCTGGTCGAAAGATATGGACAACCTTGTCGAGACCTCCACAAACCTGGCATCAGCAAAACTATGCGACGACAACACCATCTGTATTGTCACAACACAGCGCAGCTCTATCGAATCAGCAAAGCATGAGGCAGCGGCAATGGTGGAATCATGCCTGAGACTGGCCGGGGCTGAAGTGATCCATTCCGATGGATATCCCGGCTGGAAACCCAACCTTAATTCCGAGATCCTTGGCCTGACAACCGGCTCATACCGGAAATTATTCGGGAAAGAACCCATGGTAAGGGCAATTCATGCGGGTCTGGAATGCGGACTAATCTATGAAAAGGTAAAAGGGATCGACATGATTTCTTTCGGGCCTACAATAAGGGGCGCCCATACACCGGAAGAGATGATTGAGGTAAAAAGCACTCAAATGTTCTGGGACCTCCTTATTGATGTTGTAAAGAACATGCCTGTAAGTCAATAGAAAAGCATTCTGCCGGGAAATCATTCATACAGTACATATTCATCCTTGCCGGCCCCGCAGACGGGGCACATATAATCATCAGGCAGTTCGGTGAAGGGTATTCCCGGCTCAATTCCCACAGAGGGCTCTCCCTCAGCCGGATCATATATATACCCGCATACTGTGCATTTGTACTTTTCCATATCACAATTTTAATTTTCTCACCACATCGATAACCGTCCCGTCCACCCATTTTACGGCGGCTACAATATCCTCTTCAAACTGAGGCTTCTGAGGCTTTCCGCAGATACTCTCCGCTTCCTCCTTCAGTTCCTCAATCCGCCTGACAGGAAGGCCGCTTCCCTTTACACTTTCAATAAGATCACGGCGCAGCGGATTGATTGCAATTCCCCTCTCCGTCACAATGACATCTATCATCTCACCAGGGCCGCACAATGTCGTAACATCATCAACTATTACCGGAATCCTGTCACGGAAAAGGGGTACGGGTATAATCACGTTCCTTGCATGAAGGCAGTTCTGCCAGCCACCGATGCCATGCAAAAGGCAGCCGTCGGAGTGAGTGACCACATTTCCGTTGAAGTTGATGTCTATCTCCGTAGCCCCCAGTATCATTATGTCCATCATGCTTGTAAGGTTTCCCTTGCTGTGATAATTGTAGGCATTGAAAACCGGATAGGCTACATGATTCGGATTCCTTTCCATCGAGCTTACAGCATCAAGATCAAATGCCTGGGCATCCAGAATATATTCCATCTGCCCCTCCTCCAGCATACTTACCATATATTTGGTGCTTCCCCCGAAACCCAGCCTCGATTTCCACCCCCTCTCCTTCATTATACCCTGGAGAAATACAGCAATTGCAAGTGATGTCCCTCCTGCACCGGCCTGTATCATTGCCCCATCCTTCAATATGCCCGACTTATCAAGAAAGGAGGCTGTAAGCCCGGCAATGAGGAGCCTGTCGGGACTCTTTGTAATCTGTGTGGTCCCGGAGACTATTTTCTCCGGAACCCCTATACTGTCAACGATCACTACACAATCAACATAATTGCCCTCTATCTCAATGGGAATGCATGGAAAGGGGACCAGGTTATCTGTAACAACAATTACCCTGTGGGCATAAAGATAGTCGGCTTTGGCATAGCCAAGCACCCCGCATGACGAGGGGCCTCCTGTGCCTCTGGCATTTCCGAAAGCATCGGATGAAGGTGCGACAAGAACTGCGATATCTATCTGAACATCACCATCCTGAATCGCCTGAACACGACCTCCGTGCGACCTCAGTACAGCAGTTCCCTTCATTCGTCCCTCCGAGACATAGCGTCCCAGCGGACCATTCATGCTACCTTCGATCCTGTTTATTGTTCCGTCATCCAGATACCTTATCAGCGGATCATTGCAGGGAAATGATGCCGAGGGGAACCATACGAGATCCTTTACCCCTTTTCCAGCCGCAATTTCGAAAATCCTGTTGCTGATCAGATCGCCATCGCGCAGATGGTGATGCGTGGAGATAGTCATTCCGTCGCGGAGTCCGCAGCGTACAAGAGCTTCCTCCAGTGAGGTGACAACCTTGTTTCCGTCAGCCGGAAAATCGGCGCATGTTGCAACGGGTGGTGAATGCCTGTAGCCCTCCGGTCTGTATCCGCCCACCCCCATGAAGGGAATTACGGCCTTGCCGTTGATCTCCCCTGGTATTTGCCTTCCGGCAGCATTGATGACGGTTTGTACAGCCTTTTCGGACATCGGGTTCTATATTAAATCATTCAGCTATTTCATGCAAGGGGTCTGTACCGGCAAGACCCAGGCGAACTGCAAGGTCGAGTGTCTTAAGGGCCCGGTCCACAACCGGAGGATCTATCATCTTTGTTCCGACAACAGTCACTCCCAGTCCCTCCCTTCGGGCAGTCTCCCAGGCCTGCACTACCCTTGACGCTCTTTCTATTTCTTCAGCGTCAGGGAAAAAAGCCTGACGCACAACCTTCACCTGCCTTGGATGTATGCAGCCCATACCCACGAAACCCAAGGCCCTTGAATCCCTGGCAGTTCTCTCCAGCGTTTCAATATCTCCTACATCGGAAAAAACTGAATCGATAGGCTGAATGCCGGCAGCCCTTGCTGCCACAACGACCCTGCCCCTTGCATATTGTGATTCAATCCCTCGGGCAGTCCTCTGAACACCCAGGTCAGCCGTAAAATCTTCAAGTCCAAGTGCTATTGCAACCACATTTTCAGATGCACCGGCAATCTCAAATGATCTTTCAACTCCCAGTGCTGTCTCAAGCACAGGCATTAGATATATATCTTCGCTTATATCATTCTTTTTCTTAAGTCCCTCAATTTCTGATGCTATTTCCCTCACTGATTCAGCACTCTCACATTTTGGTACGATTATAAGATGTACATTATGCGGCACTACGAAAGCAAGGTCCTCTATGCCCCGTGCGCCCTGATTTATCCTTACCATCCTTTCAGCACCGTAAAAATTCACCTGTCGAAGGGCATTGCGCACAAGGATCCTCGCCTCATCCTTCTTCTCCGGCGAAACCGAATCCTCCAGATCGAGAATAATCCCTTCCGCTGAATGAAGGCCGGCATTTATCATCAGTCCGGGTGTATTTCCCGGCAGGTAGAGACGGGAAAACCGGAACCTGTTCCTTTCGGATGCATAGCAGTTTGCAGGGATCATATCAGGCAGATAACCTGGAATATCTCCCCTGAGCTTACGCACTGCAGCCTCCAGTCTTGCCGATATTACAAACGAAAGGGCTCCCGAGTCAACTATTGCGAGCCGGGCATTTTCTATCCCGTAAAATCGCAGCAGAGCTACGGACTGCTCTTTTATGGAATCACCGTAAAGGGCTTTCACCCTGGAGGTCAGATCGATCACAATTCCTCCCGATGATGATAGCTCCAGAGTAACCTCGCAATCGGATCTCACCTTTGGACCCGAATTACCGGCACTTGCTGATAATGTTCTCATTTGTTCCTGTCCTCGCATAACTCGATTAGCACTCCCGCAGTCGATCTGGGATGCAGGAAGGCAATATCAAGATCTTCGGCACCCTTCCTGGGAACCGGATCGATAAGCTTCACCCCGGATGCTTCAGCATGCTCAAGCTGTTTCTCAATATCCTGAACGGCAAATGCGATATGGTGGATCCCCTCTCCCCTCTTTTCAATGAACTTACCTATCGGACCATCAGTATCTGTCGATTCAAGCAGCTCGATCTTCGTCTCTCCGACTTTCAGAAAAGCAGTCCTTACTTTCTGATCTGCAATCTCCTCTATTTTGTAGCATCTGAGCCCAAGCACTTTCTCGTAAAACTCCACGGCCTTTTCCAGGTTTGCAACCGCTATCCCAATATGTTCTATATGTGAAGGTTTCATCATAATTTAGTTTCATGGACAAAATTAAGCTTTTGCCCGGAATGAATCAGGAAAATTATCATGTTTTGAAATTAATTTGTCCTGGGACCGGCCCTGACTGCAGTATCAGAACGGAAATTCCACCGGCGTTTTAATTTCTGACTCCTTGTTCTCAGGCTTCCTGGCAGCCTTATGGACTTCATTGCCATCGACAAAAATTGCCTTGTATGGTGTGGTGGGACATGAGAACTCGCAATGCCCGCATCCTATACAAATATCGTTATTTACTTCAGGAATCAGCAAATTGCCTTCGTATGGAATCATATATACGGCTTTTGTGGGGCAGCTCTCCGAACATGCACCGCATGCCGTTTTTTCAGTTTTAACGATACAGTTATCCTTAATAAAGCTGGCTTTCCCAAGCTGGGTGAGCTTCTTTGCCTCCAGCACGAGAGGCTTCAGAGCATTGGTAGGGCATACCTCTGTACAAACTGTACAATTATATGTGCAGAAACTCCTGCGATAGTTCATTACAGGCTGCATGAACCCTGCGAGTCCATACTGTGTGAGGGAAGGCTGCAAGACCCCGTTGGGACATGCATTTATGCATAAGGAACAGGCTGTACATAATCTGTTTAAATCCTGAATCGATCCGGCTCCCGGAGGCGCGACAAAAAATGTTCTGTTCTCCTTTACCGTCGATTCCTTTTTTGGCTTTGGGGCCGCCTTCTCCTGCCCGTAACTGCTTGCAGACAAACCAGAGAAAAGTAAGAACAGTGCTTACAATCATCCCTCTCCTGCCTTCATCCGAAGGAATAGCCTTGCGGTCAAATCTGACCCTGCTGTAGGAAAGAGCATTGTCCTGACATATATTTATGCAATTAAAGCAATCTACGCACCGGGTAACATCTATATCGTGATTCAGAAAATCGATACATGATGATTTGCAACCTATGGCGCATCTGCCGCATCTTGTACACGCCGAATCATCAAATTTGATCCTGTAGAAGGAAATTTTTGAAAGCAAGCCCAGGAAAGTACCGACCGGACAGATCATATTGCAATAAAGCCTCCCTTTGGTCAGGGATAAGGTGCCAACCAGTACAAAAAAGGCTGCCGGCACGGAATAGACAGCAAGTCTGAATCCTGTTACAGGAATATTGCTGATAGTATATATGTCAAATTTCCCCAGGATCCCGGCAAGCTTATTATTCAGGATGACAACGACCGGCCGGGCAAAGAAAGTCATGAATCTTCCGAAAATACTGTATGGATCGATTAGGGATATCACATATATACCCCATACCATTGTACCAATCAGGGTAATTATCAGCAGACTGTAGCGAATCACAGTGAATGGATTTTTATAGCCGTACCGTCTGAATTTCCTCCTGATCCTCCCGCCTATCCGGCTGAAAATATCCTGCCCGATGCCCAGCGGACACAGGAAGGAACAATAGGTACGTCCGGTCAGGAGTGTAAGTATGAGAATAATAATGAAACCGGTAGCTGCCAGCGACTTCAGATTATAGAATTTAACAAATGACGGTATGAACTGAAGGAATGTTATTTTATTTATGAAAGCTCAGGCATTAAATGTCTCAGATCTGCAAAGATCACAAAGAAACATATAAAAAAAACTGCTGATACTACTATCCGGATCCTTCTAAGGAGTGGAGAATTCATTAAAGATTACATTTTAATTCTTTTAATATTCAGGGAATCCAGATTCATATTGCCAAGCCCATTTTATGAGCTATCGGAATATACTCCATTTCTCCACAGGAACCCCCAGCATTTTTGCCCCTGCGGCATCTGCAGCTACCCAGTCGGTTGTAAGGATCTGCGATTTCATGGCAACCAGATCTTCCTTTGAGACCCCCTGGGGACCGTGTTTTACCATAACATTATAGCAATCAATAACATTCAGAGCAGGTTTCTTTTCGTACAAGGCATAATCAGCTATGCACTGGTTCAGATTATTCGAGTGCCA
The DNA here is from genome assembly GCA_963756885.1 of uncultured Bacteroidales bacterium. Lineage (GTDB taxonomy): Bacteria > Bacteroidota > Bacteroidia > Bacteroidales > VadinHA17 > LD21. The sequence goes on along the minus strand of CAVWPG010000005.1, from coordinate 692,200 downwards.
GAACCCTCTGTTCCATACAAGACCCATGGAATTTTTAAGGCAGCAGGTCATCCGTACCGAATTATGATCCTTCAGAACCGGTACATTTATAAATACATCGGTCTCAAGCAACAGCTCATGAACCTTGGCACTCTTCAGGTTACTCCTCCCGGAATCTCTATTTCATGGTAATAAGTTTCGGAATTGCCGGGCACCACTTTTGCACCGGCAGATTTTGCAGCTCTTTCGATACCTGAATTCTTATAACAATTCATCCAGTTGTCCATTGTATGATCAAAAACATAAACCTCTTTCGCGCCCGCCTTTAAACAGTGCTCAACAATCCTTTTTACAAGAAAGGGATTTGTATTGGCAGCAAGCTCGGGAATCACATCCCATCCCATATTTGGCTTTATAAGCACCTTCTGTCCCTTCTGAACAAAATTGCCCATTCCTCCAAGCTCCTGTATTCCAAGGTCAAACATGGACTCAGGCGTTCCACCCATGATTGCAACCATGATCATACTTTTCAGCAGCGGCTGACCGGCTTGCCGGATGAAGCCCATATTTTTTCATAGCCACCCAGAGTAAATGCAGCTCCTGCTGCTATTCCCGCTCCCGCCGATGTTTTAAGAAAGGCTCTTCTTTTCATTACCTCAATGGATTAACTTTTTACGACCAATAATTTATAATGACTTCGAAAAATACAATTTTTTTTTATTATTCAGTAAAGATTGGAAATAGTATATTAGCAGCCTGATTTATCCACAGGTTTGTTAACCGGGATATTGCTGAACTTTGAATGGATGTAATTGTTTTATCTTAATCTGAATACAGTCCTCACATGAAAATTTTATATTACGATTGTTTTTCGGGCATAAGCGGAGATATGAATCTTGGCGCCATGCTTGACCTGGGTATTGATAAAGAGCTACCTTGAAGGGGAGCTGAACAAGCTGAATCTTAAAGGCTGGGAACTTATTGCTGAAAAAGACCAGAGACATGGGATATTCGGAACGAAAGTGACAGTCAGGCAAACAAGGCATGAACATGCGCACAGACATCTTGTCTGATATTGAGAAGATAATAAATGATTCGGCTCTTGATGCCAGGACAAAGGAACTAAGCAAGAAAATCTTCATGAAAGTGGCCCTGGCAGAAGCCTCTGTCCACAGAATCAGTATCGATAAAGTTCATTTTCATGAAGTTGGTGCCATTGATTCCATTATAGATATTGTAGGAGCTGCCATTTGCTTTATTGCATTGAAGGTTGATGGAGTGCATGTCTCCCCGGTTGAACTTGGAAGTGGGTTTGTAAACTGCGACCATGGCAGGCTGCCTGTTCCGGCTCCTGCAACTGCCGAAATTATACAAGGAATTCCTGTGAAAAAAGGAGGAGTCGATTTTGAAGCTACAACTCCCACAGGAGCAGCGATAATTGCAGCCCTCGGAACAGAATTCGGACACGAGGCGACAATCAGAATTGAAAAGACGGCTTATGGAATCGGACATAAGGAACATCCTGTCTGTACCCAATCTGCTCAGGGTATTTCTTGGCGAAATGATGCCGTCACCAGAGTCAGGCCATACTGCCATCCATCTGGAATGCAACATTGATGATATGAATCCCGGAGTTTTTTGATTATATCTCCGACAGGCTTTTCGAGTGCAGGAGCCTCTGATGTTTTCCTTTCAAATATTATGATGAAGAAAGGGAGACCCGGAATAGTGCTGAATGTGATCTGTGAGCCGGAAAGAGCAGAAACCTTAAAAGTATTATTTTACAGAATCAACGTCACTGGGAATAAGAACCTTCCCTTTCAGAAAAGATACTCTTGCAAGAAAATTTGAGAAAATAAACACTATATATGGCGAGGTAACCGTTAAACATTCATTTTACAATGAAAATGAGGTCTCGTCAAACCTGAATATGAAGACTGCAGGCGGATTGCTTCTGAAAAAGGAATTCCTCTGAAGGAGGTCTATCAATAATATTATGGCTGTGTCTTGTAAGGAAATGAGTCCCGTTATTTAGCCAGATGAGCAGCATCTGGTGCAGATAGGATGTTGGACCAGCCAATGCAGCTTTGAATTGTACACGGTCATATGACTGTCTGGAGCCAGATGAAGCCGGATGATTGCGGAGCATGCTGGAAGATAACCATGATCACATAACCAGAGGTTGCAACATAATTAAACCAAAAAAAATGACACGAGATAAATCCGAAATACTAGATATTGATACTTAAGGAGCTGGACTCATTTGTCGTGGCATTTTCAGGAGGAGTTGACAGCTCTTTCCTGCTGCACAGAGCACATACTGTTAAGAAAATCGGCAATCATGGCCGTTACAGTCAGAACACCATATATTCCTGCCACTGAAATTAGCGATGCTACTGAATTTTGAAAATCCATGGGATCAGGCATAAAATCATGGATCTCCCATTTCCTGAATCAATTATCAACAATCCCGTGGAGAGATGCTACCTGTGCAAGAAAACTCTGTTTACCGAACTCGTGGCTTTTGCCAGCAGCAATAACTTCAAATATGTTATCGACGGGAGCAATGCTGATGATCCTGGTGATTTCAGGCCAGGAATGAAAGCACTGGATGAAATGGGAATCAGAAGCCCGCTTCTTGAAGCCGGTCTTACTAAAAAGAGAGATCAGGGAACTGTCAAGGAAAGACAGGGCTGAAGTCTGGGATAAACCTGCAATGGCTTGTCTGCTTACCAGAATCCCCTATGAGACCGAAATAAAGGACGGAATGCTCAGAATGGTAGAACAGGCAGAACTGATGCTTTTCGAGAAAGGATATCCCGGGGTCAGGGTCAGGGTACATGGCGATCTTGCCAGAATTGAATGTCTGCCAGGGATATATGGAAAAAATAATTCATAATCCTGAAAGAGAATATATTATAAATCAATTAAAAAAAATAGGCTTCAGATATGTATCTTTGGATCTTGAAGGATACAGGACCGGCAGCTCCAATCCGGAGATCTAGCCAATCAATAGCTGAAGGGCTGAACAAGGTTTTCTACCCTGCCAAACCAATAAAGATGAATGTAAAAGAAGTAGAAAAGCTGCTTAAGGATGTAAAAACAGGGAGATACGAGCGTGGAAGATGCCCTATCTGTGCTTAAAGGATTTTCCTTACACTGACCTTGGCTTTGCAAAAATTGATAATCACCGGGAAATGCGGACCGGCTATCCTGAAATTATATATTGCGCAGGTAAAACCGTTGAACAGGTCAGAGATATATTCAACGTGTCATGTCGGAAAGAGAAAACAATGTCATTGGAACAAGGGCAACCATGGAAATGTTCGATGCAGTGAAAGCGATATTCCCTGAGGCTGTCCATTATCCCGTTGCCAGGATAATATCACTGCAGAAGAAGAAGCCGTCCGCTCCTGAAAGCCAGGATTGCCGTAATTACTGCAGGTACTTCTGATATCCCTGTAGCAGAAGAAGCAGCAATTACTGCCGAACTTCTCGGAAATAATGTACTCAGGATCTATGATGCCGGTGTTGCGGGCATTCACAGACTTGTTGACAAGCTCACCGGAAATAAGAACATGCCGGGTTGTAATTGTGATTGCAGGGATGGAAGGAGCTCTTGCCAGTGTTGTGGGCGGACTGGTAGACAAACCAGTTATTGCCGTACCTACAAGCGTTGGCTATGGGGCTAACTTCGGAGGCATTTCTGCCCTGCTTGCGATGCTCACCAGTTGTTCCACAGGAGTAACTGTAGTTAATATTGACAATGGGTTCGGAGCAGGCTTCTCTGCAAGCATGATCAATAAAATGGCATGATCTGTTGCCATGGCCGCCATTTATTAATCTCAACGGCATACCTGCCTCCTGTCAGGTTACTTTTCGCTGATAAAGGATTCTGAAGCAGTTTTGATCGAGAAGGAAGAGAGCTACCTGAAGCAAAGCTTACAGGAACAGATGTTATGTTCTTTCAGCCAAATGGTCCTCATCTCCTTACTGTCCCGGTTTTCCTCGGAAGCTTCCACAAAACGGCCCTGAAGGATGTAAGGATCGACTATTCAAAAAGGTGGCAGCAGGTCCACCTGAGGGCTATCAGTACATGCGTACAGGTCATCTCCCTTCTTTCAATATTATTTTGATGGGATTGAAAAGGTATCATGAAGAATCATGAGTTACTGCTCGACCTTAATAACTCACTAACCGAAACATTGCTATAAAATTTCTCGGCATTAAAAAACCCGTCACTTACACGTCCTCTTTCACTCCTGCCGGGGATGGAGAGAATGACTTCAGATACAGGATCTCTCCAAAAAAGCATCTGCCTTTCACTCACAGGGAATATCCTCAGGTCTTTGATACCGGCGGGGTTTTATTTAGGGGCTGAGTATCATCGACCTTGTTTTTAACATGGGGCCCGAATGCAGTACATTCTCTCTAGGCGCTAGCCGCAGCCACGCTTAAGCATTCCCAATTCAGGCGCCGTGTCCGGCAAAGACTTGATCAGGAATAAAAAGGCATCCCCATCAGCGGAGATGCCTCATATAGGAAGTCATCATAATTAATAACCAATCTTGTATGCTAATGTGAGGGTAAACATATTCTGGTTGTCGTTATATTTGCCTTTGCCGGATTGAATGAGGAATCCAGCGGGTATAAGAAGGTATATCTGTGCCGAGCCAAGATGGGTATAACCCAAGTCAATCGAAAAGCCCTTTTCCCTGAATCCTATGCCACCGGAAATAGCGTTGTAATCCATGTTCGCATTGTCATCCGATGCTGCAAAAGCCTTTCCGTAATAGGCGTATCCCGCCTGAGATATAGCTTATTCAGCCTTAATTCTCCTCCGACACGAAAATTGCTTGAAGACTTGAGACTACTTTTGATGTTATCGTTCTTCACAGAATAGTCATATCCATCCCCGGTTTGGCAAATTTTGCCATGCTGTAATCAACGAATTCATAATCGGCGCTAAGAAGTGCAATTTTCTTTATCTGTACATGCTATGCCGCCGAGGAATCGGAATGGGGTGGTGCCAGAGCATAATTGAATCTCAGCGGATCGTTTGAGGAATCATAGTGGCTGCCATCTGTAAAATTCGAGCTGATTGTTTCGAAAAAATACTCATCTATATGGTACCAGACCGGCGAATGAAATGCAAATCCCATGCGGACAGATTCAACCGGCTTTAATATTGCACCCAGCTTGAAGGAATAGCCTGTTCCCTTGTCCTCATAATAATCAAGATAGTTGAAATTCTTAAACTGGGATATAAGGGGGTCGTTGGCCGGTTTCGCTATGTGATACTGGCTTGTATATCTAAGCTGGCTTATACCGAAGGTTGCTCCGAATACAGTCTTATCAGAATAATTGCCGCCAACTGAGATAGCATGTTCACCTGAAAACCATCGTTTGATATGAGCCTGTTAACCGATTGTCCGTATACTGACGGCGGATTGTCGCCATAGTTTGAAAAAACTGTTCCATAGGACCTGGCTCCGGATCCTGTTATAGTGTCGATTATCCAAGTATCATATGCAATACCCTCAGGACCGGACAGATCGTAATATTTTGTTCCCGTCTCCTGCTGCCGCCCAGTAATCGGCCATGGAGCTCGAATTATTTATGCCCCTGATCTGGGTGCTCTGGTGAAAATTATTTGTTTTGTTGAACGAATACCCGAAATTGAGCTTTATAAGACCAGTTCCGGTATTATTCGTTATAATATTGCTAACGAAACCGGCCTGACTGAGATTAAAATTGTAAAGGTAATCCGAATTGGTCGAATGAAATCCTGATGCTGTCGAATTGATATAGTTTAACTGAGGGCTAACTGTCATTTCAGACGATCTGAAAACGCCGATCCCTGCCGGGTTCTGGCTAAGCGAGGAAATATCGCCCCCTAGAGCGGTGAATGCTCCGCCCATTGACATGAACCTTGCAGTTCCTCCGTAGAATATCTGTGAATATCTCAGGGCATCATCCACGTTCTGTGCCGAAACGACCGAAATAAGGGAAAGGGCTGATGCTGTGGTCAAAGCTATACGTTTCATAATTTAATCATTTGGTGAAAGACTATCCCTGCACTCCTGTTTTAGAATGAACTATCAGTAATAACCATGTAATCCTTTTTTATCTCCTTCCTCCCGAAGAATGAGTTGAGGAAGAAGATCTTCCGCCGCCTGAAGAACCTGACGAGGAGGATCCGGAAGAATATGAGCTTCGCGATGAGCCTGAGGAACCTCCGCTGTATGAAGAACTTCTGTTGACGATCCGGAAGAATAGCTGCGTCCGCCACTGCTTTCAGAGCTTCTTCTGGCAGGCATTGAATACTGCCTTGAAGAGCTTGAAGGGGTACTGTACCTTCTCTGCATATTGCTGAAGGAACCTGACCTGGAGCTATTTGATGAACCAGGGCTGTTGATATACCCTGCCGGTGTTGTTTCTGACAGGAGCTGTGCTGTTAAAATTCCTGGCTGTGTTTGAGGATGTGCTTCCGGCAGCAGGACTGTTCGATACGCGGCTGTTGTTATAGGAAGGCCTTGTGCTCATCCTCGGATTGTTATAGCTTGGAGTGTATGTCCTGTTTGCGCTTTTGTAGTCAGGCCTTTCACCTGCCTGGGTTCTCTGTGTCTGAGAGGCTGACCTTGGAGTAACGCCCTGGGTAGTTCCCGTGGCACTTCTTCGTGCATCAGGAGTCACATTCTGAGTTCCGCCCGGTACAGTCCGCCTTCCGGATGCAGAATAACTGCCTCCGGTTACATCGTTGCTCCGTCTGCCTGAACCTCCCATACCGAGATTATCGTTCCACCTCGACGACATATTGCTGGGCCGTTCCCTCCTGCCATAGTTCGAAGAATATGAATCATAACGGGAATGATACGGGTATCCGCCGTATCCATATCCATATCCATAACCATAGCCGAAATAAGGATTATAGCCTCCGTAATAGAATGGATCATAGAAGAAGGGATCATAAAAATAAGGATTGTAGCCATAATAAGGATATCCGAAACCATAATTGTAGCCAAACCCGAAAGAGGGATAGCCAAAGTTGAACCCCATTCCGTAGGAAAATGGCATCTGCCATGATGGATAATAATAATTCCCTGAGAACATGTTGATCCTGTTCGTATAGGAATCATCATAATAATCGTACCCGCTGCCTCCCATATTGCTGTTGTTGGCAACAATCTGGTCGTCATAATCGGAAGGAAGCGAATATTTATCCGTTATAAGGGTATCGGCGTTATAAACATTATCATAGTAATCATTAGCCCTTAACTCCTTCTGGGCAGACTGGTTGGCCGCAACGGGCGCTTGCTTTGTTTCAGGCTTGTCAGATCCCGAATAATAGAGATCATCATACTCTGCTCCTGTATAAAGAGTTGATGAACAGGAATTAAAGACCAGAAGTACTATAATTGTTATGTAAGATAATGCTTTCATAATGAATCCCTCTTAATTCTTAATGTTTTCTTAAATAAACACAAATACTATACCAAAGAAACTAAAATATAAAATAACTTTCATTAATACCCGGAATAATATCTCAAAATATTTCGTTAAGCATATTTAAATCCTTGCTAAACCTTACTTTTTTTTCCTGAATTACAGGAATTGAAAGAGAAAATGAGGACCCGCCGCCTTCTGACCGGACCATCTGTTAAACGAGCTGTATTGCTATCTCCTTCTGCCCGATTTACCGGATGATGAGGAGGATTTTGAGGATGAGCCTGATGATTTGCTGCTCCCGGTACTTCTGCCTGCCGAGCTACTTCTGCCTGCCGAATGGCCCTGGGAGGAACTGAAGCTGCTTCTGCCGGATGAGCCGTGCGACCCGGAGGATACTGACTGCCGTGTGGTGCCGTGAGTACCGCTGTAATTGCTCCTTGCCGAAGAACTGCCGGAAGGATATCTGCTTCTCATAGTCTGACCTGATGATGAACCACTGTATGACCTTGCCGGGCCGCTATTGCCACTGCGGACATTATTGCCGCTGTTCCCGCTATTGCCGTTATTCCTGATGTTCCCGTTGGTCCCGTTGTTACCGTTGCCTGTATTACCGTGTCCTGTAGTTACCGTTGTTACCGTTGTTACCGTTGTTCCTGTTGTTCACGTTGTTGCCGCTATTGCCGTTATTGTAGGCATTGCCGTTATTTCCGGTGTTGCCGCTGTTCCCGTAATTGCCATTGCCACGGCTGCCGCTCAGGTTTCCGGGGCTGTTATTCCCTCCCCTGGAATTGCCCTCATGCCCGCTGCCTGATCCTCCGCGGCTATTATTATACTGACCTGAATTCTGGCCTGGAGGATTTCGCCTGTAGGAATTGCCCGTTGATGCATACCTGTTTGAATAGTAATTGTTGTAATAGCCGTTGTGCGAGTAGTGTACCGGTCGGTAGTCATAATAATGATGTGCATAGTTGTGGCTATGGCCGTTATAGCCAAAGTAATAGGACGGCCAGCCGAAGCCAATCCGTAAGTTAATTACCGGTGAGACACGCCAGGTCCCGTAATAGAAGGGATCATACCCCATGTAGTATGAGTCGCTGTAGTATGGATCGTACCATCCTTCATTAAAGGCTGCATTATAGCCATATACAGGGTAAGAGGCAGTATAGCCGAATCCGAAACCACCGCCTCCATAAATACTTATCCCCAGGAAAATGGCTGATATTGTACCAGTATGCATCGGTGTATACTGGCGCATAATAGTCTGAAAGCCGAGTATGAGCTGTGGAATCTGTTTATACTCGAAGCATAGAAGTAATCATAGTTGTCATAATAATTATTGACTACTACTTTTGCATTGTCATTGCCGCGGTTTCCAGCGTATTGGTTCTGCGCATTTGCCGCTTGTCCTGCGAACAGGAGCGCCTGCATAATTATGATGTATATTTTTGTTTTCATGACGAACCTCCCGTTCTTTTATATCAATAACTGAACTTTTTATTTATTTTTACGCGTTCATTTCTTAAATAAATTTAACAAATACTATACCAAACAAATGTCAAAGTTTTTAACAAACAGGGAAGAGAATTATTCACAATGGTATAATGATTTGGTTATCAAGGCTGATTTGGCTGAAAACTCTGCCGTAAGAGGTTGCATGGTAATCAAACCCTATGGTTATGCGATATGGGAAAAAATCCAGGCAGAGCTCGACAGGCTTTTCAAGGCAACGGGTCATGTCAATGCATATTTCCCCTTATTCATCCCCAAATCTTTTTTCAGCAAGGAGGCGGCTCACGTTGAGGGCTTCGCCAAGGAATGTGCTGTTGTTACGCATTACAGGCTGAAAATGGATGAGTCGGGCAAGGGAATATTAGTCGATCCTTCGGCAAAGCTCGAGGAGGAACTTATAGTGAGGCCTACATCCGAAACCATAATCTGGAATTCATATAAAAACTGGATCCATTCATACAGGGATCTTCCCATACTGATCAACCAATGGGCAAACGTTGTAAGGTGGGAAATGAGGACCCGTCTTTTTCTGAGGACAGCTGAATTTCTGTGGCAGGAGGGTCATACTGCCCATGCCACAAGGGAAGAGGCTGTTGAGGAAACGGAAAAAATGATAAACGTTTATGCCAGTTTCGCCGAGAACTCAATGGGACTTCCTGTTATCAAAGGCTACAAAACGGAAAATGAACGATTTGCCGGTGCTCTCGATACATATGCAATAGAGGCTCTGATGCAGGATGGCAAGGCTCTTCAGGCAGGAACAAGCCACTTCCTGGGACAAAACTTCGCGAAAGCATTCGACGTCCAGTTCACAGACAAATCGGGAAAGCTGGACTATGTATGGGCTACATCATGGGGCGTATCCACAAGGCTTATGGGAGCCATAATAATGGGGCACGGCGATAATAACGGGCTTGTCCTGCCCCCCAGGCTTGCCCCGATCCAGGTGGTTATCGTCCCAATCTATAAAAAATCCGAACAACTTGCCTCCCTGTCTGTGTGGCAGTTAAAATAAAGGAAGAACTTGAGAAGCACTGGGATTTCAGTTAAATATGATGACAGGGAGAATAATACTCCCAGGATGGAAATTCGCTGATTATGAACTGAAGGGAGTTCCTGTTCAGGCTGGCCATAGGTCCGCGTGATCTTGAAAACAAAACTATTGAGGTAGCAAGAAGAGATAATCTGACAAAGGAAACCGTACCTGTTGACGGAATAACTCACGCATGTTTGCGGATTACTCGATGAAATCCAGCAAATATTTATAACAGAGCGCTGAAATTCAGGAATGAAAATACTTTCTATCCCGATTCCTGGGCTGAATTCAAGGATATAATAAATAATAAGGGAGGATTTGTAATGGCCCACTGGGATGGAACTGTGGAGACTGAGGAAAAAATCAAGGAAGAGACAAAGGCAACCATAAGATGCATTCCGTTCGATAGCCCGGAAGAAGCAAGGCAAATGCATCTATTCCGGGAAACCCTCCGGTAGAAGAGTCCTTTTTGCCATATCCTATTAAAGGAAAATGATTCTTTATTTATTGCCGTTTAATTAGTATTTTAGTGAGTTGTTTTCTAATTTAATATTACTTCAATCATGCCTGAACAGACTGATAAAAAACTGGAAATAATTGGGACCCTTAAGGAGAAATCCATTCTCAAGCAAAAGGTATATGACAATACGTTTGAATCATTCTGTAATCTTAAGGAGGTGCTGAAAGGACTCACAAGGGACATCAACGGCAACCTCGGAGGCTCAGACTCCAGGATCAGGCTGGAATATACCGACAGAAGTAATTTTGATGCTCAGATAAAGGTTGCTGCCGATATTCTGCTGTTCAGCATGCACTCCAATATCTTCCAGTTCGACAGGGAACATCCGGCCTGGAAAACTGCATATATACAGAAAAACAAATACAATGCCTATTCGGGAATAATCAATATTTACAATTTCCTTGCAGATTCGTTCAGATACTCGAGGCTTGATGATCTTGGCTATCTGATTGCAAGGATCTTCATAAACCATGAGAAGCAATACTTTGTCGAGGGAAAAAGACAGATGGGGATGCTGTTTTCAAACTATGGAAATGAGGAGATAACAAACAATCGCTGCAACGTAATTATTTCGACAGCTATTCAATATTCACTGGAATTTGATCTTCTGGTACCGCCGTACGATACTGTTAAAATTGCCACTGTTGGGCAGGCGGAAGCCAAGATCCAGCATTCAAGGGTTATTACAGGCAAAAGACTCGGATTTCAATTTAATTCTGATGATGTACTCGTGAGCGATACTCAAAATACCTGAAGTGCATTATTTTAGAAAATATAGCGCTATTATACGACCGCTTCTTTCTTCCTGCAGTACTGTTTACTGCAACACGGTCAGTTCCCAGAACCAGACTGAGAAGGACACTATATTAAAAGTACCCGCCGGAACCTTTATTCGGATCAGGGACAGTCTCTCTTTATTTCTTAATGACACCCTGCTTAGACTGCCATCTTCGGTTATGCCTTCACTATAACGCAGGCCATGAGATAAGAACCTTCTCTATTTTGATTCCCTGAAGCAGAAAGCCTCAAAAAAGACACTTACAAAAAAGCTTTACGATATTGTTGTCATCCCACCCCCGGTCACACAGATCAAAAAAATCTCCGTCCAAGTGATGAAACCTATACTAAGTATACGCGGGAAAGAAAATAAGGGATATCAAAATCATCCGGCTGGATGTTTTCGGTACAAATATCAATAATCCCGCTTCTGTCAGTCTCAAACAAAACAAATAACCTTCTGAACAAAACACATGTGAATACCAATGAACGGATCATCAGGAAAAATCTGCTTTTCTCCGCAGGCGATACAATTTCCCCGCTTACACTCAGCGACAATGAGAGAATCCTAAGGGACCTTCCTTTCATAAACGATGCGCAGGATAATGGTGGTGCCTGTATCAGACTCAGAAGCAGATATTATTGTAATCACAAAGGATGTCTATTCGCTCGGAGCGCAGTATGACTACGGCGGATTCAAAAAGAGGAACGCTGTCTGTTTTTGAAAAAAATATCCTGGGAACAGGACATGAATTCGGCATCAAAATACCATTTGATTCCAAAAAGCCAGATTCCCCGGGGATAGGCGGGAATTACACAGCCAATAATCTATGGAAATCATTTATCAACTTCAATGTTGACTATCTTAACGGCCTGGGATCGACCTCATACGGACTGAGCCTCGACAGAAAATTCGTGAGTGCAGCTACAAAGTATGCCGGGGGTATACTGGTGCAGACAGATGTACACCACTACAAATCTTGATACTATGCCTGATCCGGCGCCGCTTAAATATAACCTTCAGGACTACTGGATTGCCAGATCATTTCTTTTCAACAGGGAATCTGTGGCAAGAATCATTATAGGGGCAAGGTACCTGAATAATAATGTCTTCAGGAAGCCTGACATACAGCCCGAGTCGTATTACAGCCTTCAGAGATACCAGCTCTACCTTGCATCAGCCGCATTATCAGTGCAGAAATATTACAAGACAAGCCTGATTTATGGCTATGGCCGCACTGAAGACATTCCATATGGAGGTCTTGTTACAATTTACAGCCGGTCGCGAGTTCAATGAATTCAAGGACAGGACCTATATCGGCGCCGTCTATCAGCAGGAAAATCCTTTCCTGACCTGGCGGTATTTTTATGCTTCTCTGGCTCTAGCCAGCTTTTCTGACTGCAACGTCAGAGAGAGCAGGGAATTTTTTATGCCCATTTGAACTATTTTACAAATCTGTTGCCCGTGGGCAGATACCGGTCACGCAATTTTATCACAATGTTGATTATTCAAGAGGCATCAGCCGCTATTCCGATGAACATCTTAACTTCATAGAAACCAATGGATTCACAGGGTTCAAAAATGATTCGATCAACGGGACCAAAGAATTGACCGCCAGTCTTGAATCGGTACTTGTTCAGTCCTGCCAATTATCATGGCTTCAGATTTGCATTCTTCGGATTTTCGGATCTTGGGCTTCTGTCAAGCTCGAATACAGCTTGCGGCAAAGAGTTCACCCTTCTGTCTCTCGGACTCGGATTACGCATCAGAAATGACAACCTTCTTTTCAATACTCTGCAGATAAGTCTTGCATTTTTCCCTAATCCTCCAGTCTATTCAAGAATAAATAATCTGACAATATCAGGAGAACAGCTTCTCAAGCCTAACAATTTCGATGGCGGTAAACCCACTCGTTATTCCTTTCAGGTAATGAACAAATCCAGACTTTATTTTGTAATAACATCTGTAATACTAACATTAATTCTAAAAATTATGGCTGTTTTAGTTGGAAAGAAAGCGCCCGTTTTTTCTGCCGCTGCGGTTGTAAACGGGGGCGAAATCGTTGAAGAGTTCTCACTCGAGCAATTCCTTGGCAAAAAATATGTTGTCTTCTTCTTTTACCCTTCTGACTTTACATTTGTCTGTCCTACTGAGCTCCTTGCTTTCCAGTACAGGATCAAGGAATTCGAAGAAAGAAATGTTGCAGTTGTGGCATGCTCCGTGGATTCAAAGTTCTCTCACTGGAAGTGGCTTCAGACTGAACTCAACGAACGGAGGCATCAAAGGTGTGAGATATCCTCTTGTGTCGGACCTCGGGAAAACAATCTCGGAGAATTATGACGTTCTTGCAGGCACTTATGAATATGCCGAAACGGCGATGTTTCGTTCAACGGAGATCCCAGGTCGTACCGCGGACTTTTCATTATCGATAAAAAGGGTACTGTAAGACATCAGACTGTAAATGATATGCAGCTGGGAAGAAGTGTTATCAGAAACACTCAGAACAATCGATGCCCTTCAATTCCATGAGGATATTCGGAGAAGTTTGCCCGGCAGACTGGCATAAGGGAGAAAGGGGAATGCTCGAAACCCAGGAGGGTGTGGCATCGTATATCTCTCAAAAAGCTAGGATTTACAGATTTAATCTGCAAGGTATCCAATTTAAAGGATACCTTTTTTTATTTTTGTATCCCAATGCATTTAAAATGCTTAAGAGATTCAGAAAATTCATTGCTGAGAATCATCTTGCCGCTAAAGGCGACAGAATTCTCCTTGCGGTCAGCGGCGGGATTGATTCCATGGTTATGGCGCACCTTTTTCTCCAATCCGGATACGATTGTGCATTGCACACTGCAACTTTACCCTCAGGGGCGCGGAATCGGATAAGGATGAAGAGCATGTGTCGAAGTTTGCCGCCGGACATAAAATCCAGTTCTTTTCAGTCGGGTTTGAAACGAAGAGCTATGCGCATGAAAAAGGGATATCAATTCAGATGGCAGCCAGGGAATTAAGATATGACTGGTTCGAAAAAATTAGAAGCAGCTCCGGTTTTGATTCAGTTGCCGTTGCCCATAATCTGAACGACAATATTGAAACATTCCTGATCAACCTTGTAAGGGGAACAGGGATTGCCGGGCTCTCAGGGATGAGGCCACTTGCAGGGCATATAATAAGACCCCTTCTCTTTGCCACCAGGTCCGAAATAACAGGATACTGCAAAAGTCATGGGATCAGGTTTCGAGAGGATCTCTCAAATGCCGATACGAAATACCTGAGGAACAGGATCCGCCATACTATGATCCCACTGCTCCGGGAGATCAATCCATCCATAGAATACTCACTGAACGATACGGCAGCTATAATGGCCGGCGCAAACGAAATCCTCTCGGACAATGTTGATCGCATACGGGAAGAGATCTCCTGCGACAAGCAGGCGTACATATCCTTCGATGCCAGGCTGACGGGCAGGTATACAGGAAACAGGGCGGTCCTTTATGGTCTGTTCAGACCCTTTGGCATCGGCCATGTTCCAATGAATGACCTTGTCAGCATTATCACAGGAAAAACAGGAAGCCAGCTGTTCACACCTACTCACAGGATAGTAAAAAACAGGGATGAGCTTATTGTTTCAAAACGGTCTGACGAGGTGCAGGCCAGGTGGATCATAGAACGTCCGGAAGATCTTGGTATGGTTCCCGCAATCGAATCGGTACAGACAGTTAAAATAACGGAAGAGTTCAAGATCCCTGACAGCCCGCAAGTGACATGCGTCGACTGCGATAAGCTCACCTTCCCGCTGTTGCTGCGAACATGGAATCACGGTGACTATTTCTATCCCCTGGGCCTGACCCACAGGAAAAAGCTCAGTGATTACTTTACAGATAAAAAGTATTCCCTGCCTGCCAAGGATAGCAGCCTCCTGCTGGAGTCGGAAGGAAAAATCGCATGCATCCTTGGAGACCGCATCGACAACAGGTTCAGAATTACCCCTTCGTCGGAGAATGCACTTATAATTAAGACAAGGCAGAATATTCAGTAAAAAGGTTTGAGGGTGTTTTGATCCGTCAATGGCATTAAGGGATGATCAGCCATTCCTGGCACCGTGGATCCCCCTGTCAATAAGCATCAGGTCGGCCATCGCAATTGCAGTTGCAGCTTCGACAATGACGGGCATCCTGAGAGCGATGCAGGTATCATGTCGACCCTTCACCCTCAGGGTAGTCATTTTCCCCTCGGCGAAATTATATGTAGTCTGTTCAACTCCCGTTGATGATGTGGGCTTGACAACAACCCTGAATACAACCTCATTTCCGTTGGTTATGCCCCCGTTAATCCCCCCTGCATTGTTTGTCGAAGTGCTGCCGTTGCTGTCAATAAACGGATCGTTGTGCTGAGAACCCCTCATGCCCGCGGCTGCGAATCCAATACCGAACTCAATGCCTTTAATGGCAGGGATCGAAAAAACAATATGGCTGACTGCTGATTCGAAAGAATAAAAGAAGGGCTCGCCCAGGGCCCTGGGAGGATCGGCTACCCTGCATTCAATAATGCCTCCTATAGAGTCATTCAGGGCTATGGCTTCATCTACAGCCTTTTCTATATCCGTCATCCCGCCTGCAGAAATAAGGGAGGCTGAAATTTTCGAGGAGCTCAAAATTTTCTTTGCCAAAACACCCGCAGCAACAAGCCCCCATGTAATTCTTCCCGAAAAATGACCGCTTCCACGCATATCCGAATAGCCTGAAAATTTAAACCTCGAAGTAAAATCGGCATGGCCGGGCCTCGGGACCTGCCGGAACTCATCATAATCAGTCGATATCTTATCACTGTTCCGTGTCATGATCGTTATCGGTGCACCTGTTGTGACTCCTTCAAAGACACCTGTAAGAACCTCCGGCTGATCGGGCTCCTTGCGCTTGGTGGTACCGGTGCCTCCGCTTTGCCGTCTTCTCAGGTCATCCATGAAATCGGAGGGTGTTACAATGATGCCGGGAGGACATCCGTCAATGATGATCCCGATTGCCGGGCCATGTGATTCACCGAATATCGACACCCTGAAAATTACTCCGAACGAATTCATATCTTTTACTTTTTTTCCGTGAACCTTTTATAAAAATCGAGTATGTCGGCAATTGAGATCTTTTCAACAACAGCCCTGCCTATGCCTGCTGAAAAGACAAAATGCAATCCGCTCCCTGATTTTTTCTTGTCATGAACAACGAGTCCCCCTATCTGATCATAAGGTATATCATACCGCTGAAGCAGTCCGAATTTCCTGAGGATCTCAATTATCCGCTCCCTGTCATGTAGGCTGATCAGCCCCTTTTCGTACGAGAAGGCTGCCGCAAGCTCCATTCCTGCAGCTACGGCAAAACCGTGCCTGACCTGTGTTCTCATCTCAATAGCATGGCCGAATGTATGGCCGAAATTCAGAATCCGCCTCAGGCCGGTCTCCCTCTCATCCTCATTTACAACTGCTGCCTTGAACCTTACCGAACTGGCCACAAGCCCGGCGAGAAGCTCATGGTCCCTGTCCATTATCCGGTCGTGATTGCCCTCAATCATATCAAAAAGATGAGCATCGCCGATTACAGCTGTTTTGATCATCTCGGCCAGCCCCGATAAATACTCTTCTGACGACAGAGTAAGCAGCATCGAAGGATCGCAGATAACAAATTCAGGCTGCCTGATCACTCCCAGTATATTCTTTGTGCCGCCAAGATTGACACCATTCTTTCCTCCTGTGCTTGCATCAACCTGCGACAGCAAGCTCGTTGAAACATACCCGCACCTGATGCCCCGCAGATAAACAGACGCCAGGAATCCGGCAAGATCAGAAACAACTCCTCCGCCGATTGCCAGTATAAATCCGTTCCGGTCGATACCGGCATCGAGAAGCCTTCCGGCAAGCTGCTCTATAACGGTAAGCTTCTTGCTTTCTTCTCCCGGAGGAACAGACATTACAGGCACATCCGGAAAATCAGAGCCATAAATTTTCCTGACATTATCGTCGGTGATTGCGACAACACCGGTTGCCGGAATCATGCCAGCAACATTTTTCCAGCCTGTACCGACAATGATCTCAGATCTCGACCCCGGTGTATCAATAATAATTTTTTCCAATTTGGTAAACTTATGGCGATAAAGTTAAAAAAATGATGTGTAACTCTGCATACCGGATCTTAAATTCTGAATTTACGTGAGCCTGAACACAATGTAAATTTTACTTCTCGCTCAGCTCAAGCCATCGCATTTCCCTTTCATCGAGCAGCTGCATTACCTCACCATGCCGTCTCGACCTGGCATAGAGGTCATCCCGGTCAAGTGTTCCGCTGCTTATTTCGGCCTCAATAGCTTTTTTCTCCTCCTCGAGCTTCCCTATCTCCCCTGTCAGGGCTTCTAATTCGCGTTTCTCGCTGAAAGTCAACCCCGGCTTCTTTTCCTTCTGAACAGCTCCCGGCTGATAACCGGCCTCTGCCTGCTTTTTGGCAGGGAGGGAGCCAATGGCTTGTCGTTCCTCCTCCTCCTTCTTATCCCTGAGCTGGGTGTAATTTCCCGGGAAATCCCTGATTGCTCCCTCGTCACTGTATTCAAAAATATGGTCAACCACCTTGTCCATGAAATACCTGTCGTGTGAAACAACAATCACACAGCCCCTGAATCCGGCAAGATATTCCTCCAGGACATTCAGCGTCAGAATGTCGAGGTCGTTTGTCGGCTCATCAAGGATCAGGAAATTGGGGTTCTTCATGAGCACTGTAAGGAGATAAAGACGCCTCTTCTCCCCTCCCGACAATTTTCTGATAAGTGTATACTGCTTTTCCGGAGGGAACAGGAAATAGTTCAGGAACTGGGTTATTGACAGCATTGTTCCATCCTTTACCATAACCCTTTCCGCTATATCACGTACTGAATCTATAACTGTCATGTCGTCGTCAAATTCGATCCCCTGCTGCCTGTAATAACCAAAAACGATCGTCTCTCCCCTGTCAATCGTTCCTGTGTCGGGTTGAACAAGACCTGTTATAATATTGAGAAGAGTGGTTTTCCCGGTGCCGTTGCGACCTATCAGACCGGCTTTTTCAAACCTGTTGAAAACATATGTAAAATTTCTTATGAGCGCTTTCTCCCCGAAGGATTTGCTTATATTTTTTATTTCCAGGATCTTGCTCCCCATCCTGGAGATATTTACATTGATGTTAATACTCTTCTCTTCTGCTTTTCCTATTGCCTTTTCCTTCAGGTCATAGAATGATTCAATCCTTGATTTGGCTTTATGGCGCCTTGCCTTTGGCATCCTCCTCATCCAGTCAAGTTCCGTTTTCAGCAGGTTCCTGGCCTTTTCAGTATTCATTTTATCAGCATGCTCCCTTCCCTGCTTTTTTTCAAGGAAGTACTCGTAATTGCCCTCATACCTGTAAAGCTCATTATCAGACAATTCGAAGATCACATTGCATACCCTGTCGAGAAAATAACGGTCGTGGGTAACCATGAAGAGGGTCTTGTTCGACCTGATAAGGTACTCTTCCAGCCATTCTATCATGTCAAGGTCAAGATGGTTGGTCGGCTCGTCGAGCAGGAGAAAGTCGCTTTCCCCTGCAAGTACCTTGGCGAGGGCGACACGCTTTTTCTGGCCACCCGACAAGGTGCCTATCAGGGCATTCAGGTCTGTAAGCTTGAGCCTGAAAAGGATCTGCTTTACCGAAACCTCATAATTCCATGCCTTGTGGTCATCCATCTGCTGGATCATCGCGGGAAGCCTTTCATGATCCCCGGCGAGAAGACAGTTCTCATACTCCCTTATCACCCTTACAAGCTCAGTATCTGTGTTAAAAAGCTCGTCAATTATCCTGTTCGATTCATCCAGCCGGGGCGATTGCATCAGATAGGCAATCCTTAGATCCCTTTTTAATGTTACTGATCCGCTGTCGGAAGATTCATTCCCGGCCAGGATGTCAAAAAGGGAAGATTTGCCTGCCCCGTTTACAGCTATCAGGGCAGCCTTGTCATCCTTGTTGATATTAATGTTAATATTCTCAAAAAGAAGTCTATCGCCGATCCTTCTTGAAATGTTGTCTGCCTGAAGATAACTGACCATAAAAATGATATATGCTGCAAAGATAAAAAGTGTTACCTTACATCCACTACAATTACAATTTCATATGACCACAAGGCAAAGAATAGATCTGACAATCAGTTATTTTCAGAATAATAATAATGTGGCAGAGACGGAACTGGTCTACAGGGATCCTTTTGAGCTTATTGTGGCAGTCATACTGTCGGCCCAGTGCACCGATAAAAGGGTCAATCTGATTACCCCTGCACTTATTGGAAGATTTCCCGATGCCGTATCAATGGCTAAGGCAGATCCGGCTGAAATATTTCAGTATATAAAATCATGCTCCTATCCGAACAATAAGGCAAAGCATCTGGCAGGCATGGCAAAAATGCTTGTGAATGAATTCGGGGGCAAAATGCCTTCCGATCCTGAGGTGCTCCAGAGGCTGCCGGGTGTCGGACGGAAAACGGCAAATGTCATTGCATCCGTTGTATTTCAGAAGCCTGTGCTGGCTGTCGACACGCATGTTTTCAGGGTTGCCGGCAGGATCGGGCTCGTGAAAAATGCAACTACCCCAAGGGCTGTGGAGGATCAGCTCTCACGTCACATACCTGACCACCTTATCTATAAGGCCCACCACTGGCTGCTGCTCCACGGAAGGTACGTCTGCAAAGCCAGGATGCCCCTGTGCAACAATTGCGGCCTTACAGATTTCTGCAAATATTTCAATGATAAAAGAAATATTAAGGCCAGGGGCATAAAACTGAAGAAACCAGAAAATGAAAAGTGAGAATATTACATTAATTGCTATTTTTAAAACCGAAAAGTTAATATCCGGGTGATGGATTACAGAGAAAGATATCTGGAGCAACTGGAGATAAATAAGCGGCTGGAGAGGGAATTAGGTAATTTACATTCAGATTTATCTTCCGGCACCGGTATTTCAGGCAGCTTTAACGGTCATGCAAGTATACCTGCAGAAGTAATAGATATGGTGCATATCTATCTTGCTCTTTTCCGCCCGGGCCCCAACAGGAAGCTATACGTGCATGATCTCAACAGGAAGGCTGAGGAGGTGGAATCGGTTATAAGGAAGGAAGTTACAGGCAAATGTATTGATGATACATCCCTGGTGAACCGTTTAAAGCTTCTGGAACTCCTTCACCATATACAGGTCACGGGCGAACCTCACAAGCTTGCCGCTTCCGTGGGAGGAGACGATTCCGAAGGATTCTATACAGGCTTTCCACTTTCCGATGGGATAATAGCCGTAACCTGGGAACCAGGCGATTATCAGAAAAACCTTGTCGAATTTACACGGCAGGATGCTGCCTTCGCAAGATTTGCCGATATGCTGCCTGAGATAGTATACGAAATAGACATTTCAGGCAATATTACATACAGCAATAATCAGGGTCTCGAGTTTTTGGGATACAGGAAGGAGGATCTGGCACTCGGGGTCAACATTTCGGATGTTTTTCCTGACAGTTACCTGAAGATTACTGAAAACCTCAAGTCGCTTAAGCTTCAGGGGCAAATATCCAGCAATGAATACCGGGCCAGGAAAAAGGACGGCTCGGAGGTTCCGGTGGTAACACATACCTTTGCCACAATCGTAAACGGAAAAGTGATCGGCTACAGGGGTGTTCTGTCCGATATTTCAAAGCAAAAGGAATATGAAAATCAGATTATAAGGGAGAAGGTTTTCCTTGAGGATCTTTATAACTCGATCCCTGCAGCTATTGCAATTACCGACAGCAACGGCATTGTTTCAATGGTAAACAGGGAGTTCACTAATCTCTTTGGCTTCACCATGGCGGAAGCTGCAAATCAGAATATCAATGACCTTATAGTGCCCGGGGAGCTTATGACTGAGGCGAGGGAAATCGACAATCTGACAGCTGAGCGGCAAAGGGAAATAAGGCAGACTGTAAGAAAGGACAAGAGCGGAAAAAAGATCCATGTATCGCTTGTCTCAAATGCAATCATCATCAACAACGATGTTGTCGCACATCTCGGCGTCTACAGGGATATCACAATGGAAAGGAAGAATCTTCTCCTGCAGGAGATCCTTTACAATATCTCCACTGCAGCCCTGAAGCAGATGGATATAAAGGAAATCTACCCAACTATCGTGCAGGAGCTGAGCAGGATCTGGGATACGAATAATTTTTTCATTGCCCTGTATGACAAAACCTCCGATACTATCTCACTTCCCTTCTTTGCCGATGAAAAGGACAATTTTTATGAAATACCTACAAGCAAAACTATAACAGGATGGGTGATCAGGCAGAATAAATCGGTCCTCCTGAAGGAGAATGACCTAAGGATGCTGGAAGATTCAGGTGATGTGGAACTTGTCGGCACGCAGTGCAAGGTATGGATGGGGGTGCCGCTGAAGGTTGACGGTAATATTATAGGTGTCATGTGCCTTCAGGACTACAATGATGAAGACAAGTTTTCCCAGGAGGACCTGTATGTTCTTGATTTTATAGCAAACCAGATAGCGATAGCCATCCAGCGCAGGATGATTCTCGACAATCTGATCCTTGCACGGCAGAAAGCGGAGGAGGCAGCCCAGTCAAAACAGCTGTTCATGTCCACGATGAGCCATGAGATAAGGACACCCCTGAATGAGGTTATAGGCATTACAAACCTGCTCCTGCAGGGTAACCCCAGGGAAGACCAGATGGATTATATAAAGACACTTAAATTTTCCGGGAACCACCTTCTTACACTTGTAAACGACGTCCTCGATTACAATAAGATGGAATCAGGCAAGATCATCTTTGAACAAACCCAGTTCGATCTGGGCGACTTCCTCGAAGAGATTATGAGGTCGTATTCATTCAGATCAAAGGCCAAAAACCTGAAATTTGACATGAAGAGGGAGGGTGAGATCCCGAAATCTGTCACTGGCGACCCGATAAGGTTGAATCAGATCCTCTCCAACCTCCTCTCCAATGCCCTCAAATTCACCAATCATGGCAGCATTACAGTAAAGGTCAGGGAATTAAGCAGGACAGGCAATAAATGCAACATTGAATTTACAGTTTCCGATACCGGGATCGGGATTTCAAGCGATAAGCACAGTCTGATTTTCGACAGCTTCACGCAGGCTTCACCTGATACAACGAGGCATTTTGGAGGGACAGGCCTCGGGCTGTCCATATGCAAGAAGCTTATCGAGCTGCAGGGGGGAACCATATCCCTCGAAAGTGAACCGGGCGTAGGCTCCTCATTCAGGTTCATACTCCCACTGGGCATCCTTGACAAGAACGGTCAGAAACAAGCTGCCGAAGCTCCTGAAAACTATACCGGACTGGAGGGTAAAAAGATCCTGATCGCCGAGGATAACAAGATAAACTTCTATGTCGCCAACAAATTCCTTGTAAGCTGGGGCATAACCGTCAAGCATGCCGTTGATGGTCTTCTTGCCCTTGAACTGCTTGAGAAGGAAGACTTCGACATGGTACTGATGGACCTTCATATGCCTGTTATGGACGGAATTGAAGCAACAAGGAGCATCCGTAAATCGGAGAACCCAAGGATACGAAATATACCCATCGTGGCGCTGACAGCCGCTATCATGTCTGAAAGCCATGATAAGATTGAAGATCTGAATATAAACGACTATGTTCTGAAGCCCTTCAAACCTCACGATCTCTTCGAGCGGATCATGAAGCATATAAGGTAGGAAAAAACCTGTTTTATACCCGATATGAAGCAATCCTTCTACTTGCTACTTGATGCAGTGGCTGCTGATATATTCTGAAGCACGCTTATTGCCAAGGCTCAGAGCCCTTCTGAAATCGTGACATGCATCCTCGACCCTTCCCGTATTCATGAGAGAGAGCCCTTTGTTGAGCCAGGCATCGGAATTGGACGGGCTCAGATCGAGCGACATGCTGTAGTCATTAATTGCATTGGCCCACGATTTTGATACGAAATAGGCATTTGCCCTGTCTATAAAGCATTGAGCATCATTGGGATGAAGCTTGAGATTCTTTGAAAAGAAGTCGATCGCCTTCAGATTGTCACCCGAAATTGCCTCTTCCCTGCCGGTAAGGCTCAGAGCTTCCTTGTCGTCAGGGTATAAATCCAGGTATGTCCGAAGATCATTCAGCGCCTTATCATTTTCACCGGTTTTCATATAGCATTGGGCCCTGAGGACAAGGAGCCCGGCATCGGCCACCCCTGCACCAAGAAGGCTTGTATATGTATCCGATGCTCCGGCAGGGTTGTTTGACTCTGTCTGGCCCCTGGCCAGAAGCCGCAGATATTTCTCATTCCCCGGATTCCGGGTCACAAGGTCAGAGGCAGACCTTATGGCTGCATCTGTTTTGCCCGATGCAAGATTTACAAGGGCTTCGGCATATACAATATCATCTCCGCTTCCATAATTGCCCTTAAGATCTGCAAGGACAGCCTTTGAATCTTCAGTCTGTCCGGATGCGATATCATATTCAATTTCAGCAATGCCCTTTTCCGTGGCGCTATACCATTCCTTCTTCCAGAACTGACGCCATTCGGGCCTGTTATCTATCTTCCCGAATGCCTGGTCAAGCATAATCTCCTTCTCCGGCCTTCTGGAGGGGGATTGCATGCTCAGCCCGAGATGATAAAGGGAGGTGGCAGCATCATTTTTCAGCGCATAGACCTTTGACAGTCCATACTCACCGGAACCGGGGGTGATCCTGTTTGCTTCATTCAGATCGGCTATTGCATCGGAGTACGACCTTTGAGCTATGTGTGCCTCTGCCCTTTCTGTATAGAGCCTGCTTTCTCCCGAGACAGTAATGGCATCGGTAAGGACCTTCACCGCCAGATCCGGATTGCCGGCAGAATTATATGCCCTGGCACGCATAACAGCATCAACCTGCTGTTGCCCTTTAACCCCCACTGCACATGCAAGGATCCAAACCAATACAATTATCTTCTTCATTTTTCTAAGTACTGGAAAATCACTTCGTTGTCTGGTTCTTTAGTTTGGAATCCGCTTCGGTGATAACGTGAACGAATCCCGAAAGGTGGAACTGCTCGAGGCCTGAGATACGCCTCTCCCATACATCACACTGGTAAAAATAAACTCCCGGGGAAACAATCCTCCCCTTATAGGTTCCATCCCAGTTGATCCTGGGATTATCTGTCCGGAACAGCTCGAGCCCGTTCCTGTTGAATAACCTGAAATCTACCCTTTCAACAAGCCCTGATGTCCTTGCAACCAGCATCTCGTTAATAGCGTCTCCGTTAGGTGTAAAGACATTCGGGATCTCATAGAAGTTGCAAGAGTCTAAACAGATCATTGCCGACTGCTGGCTTTCGTTCCCGATTGAATCGTATGCCGAGACTGCATAGCAGCCTGCTATCATATCCCCTGGAAAATGTGTATACGAACGGACTGTCCTGTCACTTATATCGGTAAGAAGAGTAAGTTCCCCTTCTGAATAGGGCTTGTAAAAGATCCTGAAACCGGCAATGTCGCTATTGCAAGGATCGGCTGAAACAAACCAGTTCACCTTGTTGTAAAGGCTGTCGCATTGTGTTCTCACACTTACATCAGGCACACAGGGAGGTTCATTGTCCACGGGTGTTACACAAATGTTCTCCGAAAGGTTTATAAGGTTTTTGGGCATATCGTTTGCAAGATAGCCGCCCACCGATCTGACATAATAACAGTATTCCTTTCCATTCTCAAGGCCGGGATCTGTGAAATTGAGCTGATTGGTTGAGCCAATGGAATCATAGTCCATCGTAAGGTTATTCAGCCTGTAAAAAACATAGCTTGTATTTATCCATGGAACATTCCGGGCAATTGTGAACCTGGCTTTCCTGTCGCCTGGCGAAACTGAGAGATAGATTGATGAGGCGTAGGCGGGATCGCCAATTAGGAACCTGTCACCGCTTGCATTGTTATATAACTCTATCTTATAAATATATCCTGTTGTCTGAGTATTCAGCGAATTGTCGACAAGGGTAGTATCGTTGAGGTCGGCTGTCTGGATCGACCTTATCTGTACAAAATCGGTTCCCTCTGTTCCGGGAGCCCTGTAGATCAGATATTCGTAGGGTCCGTTGGCCGGGATTGTATCGAGCCTGTCAGGCTTCTTCCAGGCAACGAATATCGATCCGGCAGATGTACTTGTTGCCGTTACGCTCACATTTTTAATAACCGGGACACCTGAGACCAGTGTGGATGTGATCTCATTCGATGCCTTGCTTTCAGCGCCATTGGGATAAACGGCAACGATTCTGTAAGTATATTGCTTCCCAAACTCAAGTCCAAGCCCATTGTCAGAATCCGTATATGATGTTGTTGAGCTTCCCCCTGCATATCCGACTTTTACAAATCCGGTGGAGGCAGGAATGCCTGCTGTACACGAATCAGGCACAAAAGTAGAGGGGCCGTCTCGCCTGTAGATGTTGAAGCCTGCTATTGCAGTTGTATTGTAACCCGACCATGTAACTGTGATCTGCTTGCCTGCCGGAACTGCATTCAGGAGATGCGGTGAGGGTCCGATAACCTTTATATTTATATTGTCAATATCCGACAGCCGGATATCGGCATTATCGTCATCCGACTTAAAGATCACATTATATGGCTGAGTTCTCACCGCTTCATAGCAGGGGATCCATCGGAATCTCGACGAAGAATGTCCTGGACCCGAATCAATTGGTGTCAGTGTCGCCGGGCACGGGATGCTTGTAAAGATCCCCGACTGGGCCTGAAGTGTGATATTATCGTTGTTCGGATCGGTCGCTGAAAAAATGAAGTCAACAGTATCACCCACCCCGACACAATAATTTGACAGGGGCCCGTTGACCGGTGGCTTGTTTTTTGTATTATAGACCTCGATCTGCATGTCCCGCTCCACAATACCTATCTTTTTTCCATTCCTCCATTCTTCAATGTTCATCGCAACATTGAACTTGCCTGTATCCGCAGGTGTGTCCCATATAAGATCCCCGCTTATTGAATCGACTCTTATGAAATGTGTTGCAGGAGGAAGAGTATAGCCCTCGATAGGCTTTGCATCTTCCCGCGTACATACTGTAAGCTTGTATGAGAGGCTGTCACCATCCGGATCAAAGGCAGCAGGATTATGGATGAAAATGTAACCATAGGCAGCCTTGTCGTATGGAGGATTAAGCAGTACAGGTGTGTTGTCCCTCCCCATTGCCGGATTTACTGTCAGAATTGTAGATATTGAAAACACAACATTCACAGAGTTCGGAATATTCTTAACACCCAGATTCCTGTTGGGATCCTGGACAACTATCTTATAGATTCCCGGTCCAGGATAGGTATGTGGGATCTTGTATATATTCCTGCGGTAAAAATTCGGAAGGGTGAGCTCGCTTATCCTTGGAGCAACAGAAGTGGTGTTGTCGCCCCATTCGACATTAAGCGTCGGACGGTCAGCAAAGCTCAGGGTATAGGTATAGGTTGTGATAGTGAGCTCATAGGTGAGATCCGAAAGCTGAACATATGTAAGTTCACCTGCCCGGTTATGTGTAGCTGACAGATTTGCAAAAATGAAAGCCGCCATGCAAATCAGAACCAGTTTTTTTCTGAGAAGTTCCTTCACTTAATTCTTCATTTAATTGTAAATACACACTTGCTGTCCGGACCCGTTCTGATAAATTACTATACAGGCAAATCCCTGAACCATCGGTCATAGAAGGAAATAACTGATATTACCAGCTTATTGGTCATCTCAACCTGGATTTTATCCATTTTCAACCTCAAAAATCAGACCAAATATCATTCTTCCCTTATATTTACCCTGTCCCTAAGATATTGGACGGTACCCACTTCAATAAACGAAAATCCGGACCCTCCTGAGAAGTTTCCGGCAAGTACAACTACAAGTTCATCACCTCGCATATTATGAGCTTTTACAAGGTCTTTCAGTGCAATATGGATGAACTCATCCACAGATTTCTTCTTCTCCTGGAGACTTGCATACACGCCATACGAAAGAGCCAGCTCTCTCATTGTGCTCTCCGAGTAACACTGGGCAAGTATTATGTTGACTCCCCTGTAGGAGGCCATATCCCTTATTGTCCTGCCCCCCATCGTATCGGCAATTATCCCCCTGGCGCCTGTGCGGAAGGCCGTCTTTACAGCCACCTTGGCGAGGTAGGCGGAAATTTCGCCGGCCACATTGACATAGGGTATATCAAGAAATTTCTCCTTGTTCTTTTCAACCTCGAGTGCCACCTTTGTCATTGTCTGGACACACTCGACCGGATAGGCGCCAGTTGCCGTTTCGCCGCTCAGCATAATTGCATCGGTCTGTGAATATATTGCACTGGCGATGTCGGTCACCTCTGCCCTTGTAGGCCGCGGGTTTGTGATCATTGACTGGAGCATCTGCGTAGCGACTATGACCGGCTTGCGCCGCAGGATACACTTGTTTGTAATCATCTTCTGCAGTACGGGGATCTGCTCATAAGGGATCTCTATTCCAAGATCGCCCCTTGCAACCATTATCCCGTATACAACATCCAGTATATCATCCAGGTTGTCAACCCCATCCTGATTCTCTATCTTCGCGATGATCTTTATTTTGCTGTTGTGCTTCTCAAGCTCTGCCTTCACATCGAGAACATCCTGCTGAGATCTCACAAAGGAATGTGCAATAAAGTCAACCCCCGACCGGGCCGATATTTCAAGGAATATTTTGTCCTTTGGGGTCAGTGACGGCAGGTCGATCTTCACGCCAGGAATATTTACGCTCTTTCTTGAGCCCAGCATGCCGTCATTCCCTACCATGCACTCCAGGGCGCTTCCCCTCCTTTTTATCACCTTCAGTGAAATTTCACCGTCGTCGAAAAGAATTGAGGATCCAGCCGGAACATGCAGCTGCAAATAATGGATAAGTTACGAAAATTGTCGAGGCAGTGCTCTTCCTTTCAGGATCACCAACAATATCTACCATCGTCCCCTTTATCAGCTGAATCGGTTCATCGCAAATTGTAGTGCGTATCTCCGGGCCCTTTGTATCGACAAGTATGGCTATCTTGTCGGATACCTGCCTGGCATTTCTGACGATCTCGGGGACAAATTCCGCGCTGCAATGGGCAGAATTTATGCGTATAACATCCATCCCCTCCTCATAAAGCTCTCTGATGAATTCCGGATCGCACCTTTTATCCGAAAGAGTGGCCACGATTTTTGTTCGTTTCTTCTGCATTAATTTACTTTTCTTTTTTATTCACAATCCCTCCGATAGCCTCAGCTGCAAGCCTGTAGCTGTCAAGGCCGAAACCTGCTATGCTGCCACGGCATGATCCGGCTATAAGGCTTGAATGCCTGAATTCCTCACGTGCCATTATATTTGTTATATGAACCTCCACTACGGGAGCATTACACAGAAGCAATTGCGTCGGCTATTGCCACAGAGGTGTGGGTATATCCCCCAGCATTGAGAATTATTCCATCCGAACTGAATCCTGACTTATGGATCTGGTCTGATTATTTCTCCTTCAATATTGGACTGAAAATAGCTGAAATCCGTACCCGGATAAATCGACTTCAATACTAAAAGGTATTCCTCAAATGATGAATGGCCATATTTTTCAGGTTCCCTCTGGCCCAGAAGATTAAGGTTAGGGCCATTTATTATCATTATCTGCATTTGAAATGAATTAATTAAAAAGTAATTGCCTTCCGGCTCCTTCATTTCATTCCGACATGTAAAAGTAGCTAAAAAATATTTAAGGAGGTGAAATTTAAAATGGTTGAATTTCTTTACTTTACTTTGTGAAAATCACCGATCCTGAATGATTCTTACCAATACCAATATTTTGAAAAGAAAAGTATGAGCCTGGGATGGAAACAGTCTTTCAAAAATTTCGAAACCTGGCTCAGGCTTGAGAAATCGCTGTCTGAAAACAGTGTCGAAGCATACGTGACGATGTGGAGAAGCTTGAAAGGTATTTCACGGAAGCCGGCATTGAGACCGTCCCTGCAGAGGTCACCTACAGCGAGCTGAAAGGATTTGTCAACTGGTATGGTGCGATAATCAGAATGCCAGGACACAGTCGAGAACCCTCTCGGGAATAAGGGCTTTTACAAATATCCTGCTTATAGAGGGAGAAATTGATGAAAACCCTGCCACGCTGATAGAATCGCCAAAATAGGACTTAAGCTTCCGGAAGTCCTCTCCGTTTCCGAAATTGAAAGGATGATCGATCAGATTGATCTGAGCAAGCCGGAGGGGCACAGGAATAAGGCCATCATTGAGACACTTTACGGCTGCGGACTGCGAGTTTCCGAGCTTGTCAATCTCCGGATCACCGATATCCATACAGGTGAGGGATTCGTGGTTGTCACAGGAAAGGGAAGCAAGCAAAGACTTGTTCCTGTCGGAGGCAAAGCCCTGAAGGAAATCGAAATACTACAGGCATTACAGGAACCAGCTTCCCGTAATCCACGACCAGAACATTCTGTTCCTTAACCGGCGCGGATCAAAGCTTACAAGAGCAATGATCTTTACGATCATCAAGGATCTTGCTGCAAGGGCTCGGGATAAGAAAAAAAATCAGCCCTCATACATTCAGGCATTCATTTGCCACTCATATGATTGAAGCCGGTGCCGATCTCAGGGCAGTTCAGGAAATGCTGGGACATGAATCGATCATTACAACCGAGATCTATACCCATATCGACCGCAGCTTTCTGCGCGATACCCTTATCATGTTCCATCCAAGGGCTTAAGGTGTCGTGCATTCGTGCATGCCAGGAGGTCGCCAGGCGTTCGAACATTCTATGCAATGCGTTGTTTATATGATACTTAACAACAATTCTGCAATATTCGGATTTTTAAGAGCATTATCCCCGCATCCATTTTTATAAATTAAATTAAAAACACTAACTTTGCGGCTTGTTTCTAAAAATCAATATCTTGTTTTATCTCAAATTAATATTATTATGTCAAAATTAAAAAGAGTTTACTCCTTTGGAAAAAAGAGCGCAGAGGGTAAGGCTGATATGAAAAACCTGCTTGGCGGTAAAGGTGCCAATCTCGCAGAAATGTGCCTTCTGGGCCTTCCTGTGCCTGCAGGTTTCACTATCACTACCGAAGCTTGTGTCGAGTATTATCAGAACGATTGTGTTCTCCATCCCGATCTTATGCCGGAAGTATGGGCAGCAATGACGAAGACTGAAGAGACCATGAACATGAAATACGGTGATCCGGAGAATGCACTCCTGGTATCATGCCGTTCAGGTGCACGCAGTTCTATGCCCGGTATGATGGATACGGTTCTCAATATCGGTCTCTGCTCAGCTACAATCCCGGGTTTTCTCAAAAAGACTAATAATCCCCGTTTCGTATGGGATTCCTACCGTCGTCTTATCATGATGTATGCCGATGTTGTAATGGAAAAAGCCGAAGGTATTGAACCGGCCGATGGAAAAAGCATTCGCAGGCAGCTCGATGAAATGCTCGATGCATTCAAAAAGAAGAAAGGTTACAAATCAGACACCGAGATAACAGCCGATGAACTGAAATCACTCTCGCGAAGAATTCAAGAAAAAGGTTAAGGAAGTGCTCGGGCACTCCATTCCCGGATGATGCCAAGGCCCAGCTTGAAGGCGGAATCAAGGCCGTTTTCAAGAGCTGGAATGGCAAAAAGGCTGTATCCTACAGTCGCATCGAAGGTATTCCTGATGACTGGGGAACAGCTGTTAACGTTCAGGCTATGGTATTCGGAAACATGGGCGACACCTCTGCAACAGGCGTTGCATTCACGCGTAACCCTGCTACCGGTGAAAACCTTTTCTATGGCGAATGGCTTGTAAATGCACAGGGTGAAGACGTTGTTGCAGGGATCCGCACTCCCAGCCCCTTGAATGACGATACAAAGAATGAACAGAATATGCACCTGCACAGCATGCAGGAAGCCATGCCATCGACATATAAGGAGCTGAACAATATCCGCAATATCCTCGAGTCTTCATTCCATGATATGCTCGATATTGAATTCACGATCCAGGAGGGTGTTCTCTATATGCTTCAGTGCCGCACCGGCAAGAGAACAGGTACAGCAGCCCTGAATATGGCCATGGATATGCTTCATGAAAAGCTCATTGATGAGAAGACTGTTGTAATGCGCGTCGATCCTGCACAGCTTGATGAGCTGCTTCATCCTATCTGTGATCCCGCCGCCGAAAAGAAAGTCAATACCGCAGTTAAAGGCCTTCCCGCAGGTCCGGGCGCTGCCGTAGGCAAGGTTGTTTTCAATGCCGAGGATGCAGTGGCATGGAAAAGGAAAGGTGAAAAGGTCATTCTCCTTCGTGAAGAGACCAATCCTGAGGACGTTGAAGGGATGAGAGCCGCAGAAGGTATTCTCACCGCCAGGGGTGGCATGACATCACATGCTGCGCTCGTTGCCCGTGGCTGGGGTAAATGCTGCATAGTCGGGGCAGGCGGGATGCATGTTGATGCAGCCAGCAAAACTGCAAAGATCCCGGGCACAGATATCGTAATTAAAGAGGGTGATGTGCTTACTCTTAACGGAACAAAAGGAAATGTCTACATAGGATCGGTAGCACTTATGGATGCAACCGAAAATCCACGCTTCAAGGAATTCATGACAATTGTCGACAAATATCAGGAAAATGGGTGTCCGCACCAATGCTGAAACTCCTGAAGATGCACAGATTGCAAGGAGCTACGGAGCTGAAGGCATCGGACTCTTCCGTACCGAGCATATGTTCTATGGCAAGGGTTCAGAGCAGCCCCTGTTCCTGCTGCGCAAGATGATCCTGAGTGCAAATGTGGCCGAAAGGCGCAAAGCCCTTGACGAGCTGTTTGCCTATGTCAAGAAGGATATGAAAGCTACAATGGTCGCCATGGATGGCCTGCCTGTCACATTCAGGCTCCTCGATCCGCCTCTTCATGAATTTGTACCCCAGGGTGCTGAAAAACAGGAAGAGCTGGCCAAAGCTCTTGGCATTAATAAAGAAGATGTTGCAAAACGCGGCGAATCCCTGCATGAGTCGAACCCGATGATGGGTCATCGCGGCGTCCGTCTGGGAATAACCTTCCCTGAAATATCAGAGATGCAGATCCGCGCAATTTTCGAATCCTCACTGGAGCTTATTAAGGAAGGAAAACACCCGCATCCTGAAATTATGGTACCTGTAACTTCCGAAGTCGCAGAGCTTGACTATTACAAAGAAAGTTGTTGACAGGGTATATGCAGAAGTATGCAAAAAATTCGGCGTTAAGTGAAATCGAGTATAAATATGGCACAATGATTGAAATTCCCGCGTGCCTGCCTCCTCTCCGACCGTATGGCAAAAAGCGCTGAATTCTTCTCTTTCGGAACCAACGACCTTACCCAGATGACATTTGGATTCAGCCGTGATGATACCGGCGGATTCCTTCATGATTATCTCGACAAGAAGGTTCTTGCTGCTGATCCTTTCCAGACTATCGATCAGGATGGCGTTGGCCAGCTGATCAAAATGTCGGTTGAAAAAGGACGCGCAACAAGACCTGAGCTGAAAGTAGGTATCTGCGGAGAACAGGGAGGTGATCCTGCATCTGTTGAATTCTGCTTCAAGACAGGCCTTACCTATGTAAGCTGTTCTCCGTTCAGGGTTCCGATCGCCAGACTTGTCCGCCGCACAGGCTTCAATCAAATTCGGAAAATAATCCGGTTGTTAAACTGATATAGAAGAGGTTGCCCCTGAGGTGCAACCTCTTTTTTTTGGAAATGCTTTTCCAATCCCCCGGAAATTTTTAATATAGCCACTGCGAAAACTTTTATGCCGATTCAGGATACTTTACAATGGGAATCATAAAAACTGGCGGCTGAAGGGAGCTGAATTCAGGGTGAACTTCCAAAGCAGGGTTAGTCTCGTGAATTAATATAAAAAATTGATCTATATTTAACGGACATTGATCACTGACTTTACTTTAGCTTATATTGTTTGGCATCTAACTATTTCTGACAATATGGTTACTTCTCATGATCTATTGAAGTACGGTATAACGGATGCCGTGGAAATTATTTATAATCCTTCCTATGATCTTCTTTTTGAGGAAGAGACAAAACCCGGCCTCGATCCCGCGGAAAAGGGAACATTAACAAGGAACGGAGCAGTAGCTATAGATACAGGGAATCTTTACAGGACGATCACCCGAAGGATAAGTATGTTGTGGTGGACGATATTACAAGGAATACTGTCTGGTGGAAAACCGATATGGCAAAAGCCTCCGATAACAAGCCTGTGACCAGGGAAATCTGGAATCATTGCAAGAACATTGCAGCAACCAGCTTTCAGGCAAAAAAATCTATGTGGTGGATTGCTATCTGCGGCGCCAATGAAAACTCAAGGCTCAGCCATCAGATTTATTGTTGAAGTGGCATGGCAGGCCCACTTTGTAAAGAATATGTTCATACGGCCTGAACCTGGGGAACTGAATGATTTCAAGCCTTCATTTGTGATCCTGAATGCATCGAAAGCCACAAATCCCGACTGGCAGAAACAGGGGCTCAATTCAGAGAATTTCATCTTCTTCAACCTTACAGAACGGATGGCAATTATAGGCGGTACATGGTATGGGGGAGAGATGAAGAAAGGGGTCTTCTCCCTCATGAACTATTACCTGCCGCTGAAAGGGAATAGCCTCGATGCACTGCTCTGCAAATGTTGGAAAAGAACGGAGACACTGCAATATTCTTCGGACTTTCCGGTACAGGAAAGACGACCCTTTCAACCGATCCGGACAGGGCGCTTATCGGTGATGATGAACATGGCTGGGACGATGAAGGGATCTTTAATTTTGAGGGAGGCTGCTATGCCAAATGCATCAAGACTGAGCGAGAAAAATGAGCCGGATATCTATCATGCAATCAGACGTGACGCCCTGCTTGAAAACCTTGTGATCCTGCCTGACGGAACCATCGATTTCAACGACCAGTCGAAAACTGAAAATACAAGGGTCTCCTATCCCATTTACCATATTAACAATATTGTAAAGCCGGTCTCGAAAGCCGGACCGGCAAAAAAAGTGATCTTCCTTTCAGCCGATGCATTTGGCGTTCTGCCACCAGTGAGCCGGCTGACTGAAGACCAGACAAAATATTATTTTCTCAGCGGATATACTGCCAAGATTGCCGGGACCGAAAGAGGAATTGTTGAGCCCGCTGCCCCATTTTTCAACATGCTTCGGAGCAACATTCCTGATGCTTGACCCTATTGTTTATGCCAATGAACTCGTCAGGAAAATGAAGATCCATAATACTGAAGCATGGCTTGTAAATACTGGTTGGATGGGTGGAACATATACATCCGGAACCAGGATCGACCTGCAGTCAACACGGAGAATCATCGATGCTATCCTCTGCGACCCGATGGACAAGACGAATTCATAACAATCCCTGTCTTCAATCTGTCTGTCCCTGTAAAAATTGAAGGGGTCGATGATAATATCCTCGATCCGGGCAAAGCATGGGACACTTCATACAAATGGCATATAGCCGCCGCTGACCTTGCCATGAAATTCATTCTCAATTTCAGCAAGTTCGCAATAAATGAAGAGGCGGCAAGGCTTGCAGAATCAGGTCCCAGGATATGACACCTCCAGTACCATGCCTAATGTTAACTTTGATGCAAAAAACCTCTGCACCGCATGAATGCTTTTAATCTGGCAGCTGCATTTATCCTGGCATATCTCCTGGGATCGATTCCGTCAGCAGTATGGATAGGAAAAATATTCCACAATATGGATGTGAGACAGCATGGGAGCGGAAATGCCGGCGCAACCAATGTAATAAGGGTACTGGGATGGAAAACCGGGATCCCGGTCCTGATAATTGACCTGGCAAAGGGATTCACCGCCGCCAGCCTGCCCGTTCTGCTCCACGTGGCCCCGCATGGCAGCGCCCACCTTGACCAGTCTTCAGATCCTGACCGGCCTTACCGCCATAGCCGGACATATATTTCCCGTCTTTGCGGGCTTCAGGGGAGGAAAGGGAGTTGCCACAGTCTTTGGAGCCCTGCTGGCCATTCAGCCCCTTCTCACTGCCTGCTGCATCGGAGTTTTCCTCCTGGTATCTGCTTATTACGGGGATTGTATCAGTCTCCTCCATGAGCGCAGGAATTGCTTTTCCTCTTCTGCTGTTCCTGTTCTTTCCGACTCCCTCCATAGTGTTTAGGATCTTCTCCGTTTTTGTTGCCATTGCAATGCTTGTCACACACAGAAAAAACATACAAAGGCTTGTTAAGGGAGAGGAAGCTAAACTGATAAATTTGAGGAAGAAGAAAAAATGAATGGCACTGCCATCCTGCTGATCCGTAAGCCCGGAAGACATTGTTTGTCTGGTAAGGCAGTGATTGATGAAAATATTTTTTATTACATTTAAATCGTTCAATAATTATAACCATACAGGATCATAAACCAAACAATAATTAAACCTATAAATTATGGAAAAGAGTTTGAAAGGAACAAGAACCGAGATGAATCTGTTGAAGGCTTTTGCCGGGGAATCACAGGCAAAGAACAGGTACGAGTTTGCAGCGAAGGTGGCAAAGGAAGAGGGTTATGAGCAGATTGCAGGGATCTTCCTGGAAACAGCATTGCAGGAACAGCAGCATGCCAAGAGATTCTTCAGATTCCTGGAGGGGGGGATGGTTGAGATAACCGCATCCTATCCGGGCGGAAAGATCGACACAACAAAGGCGAACCTGTTTGCCGCCGCCGAGGGTGAGCATGAAGAATGGAGCGACATTTATCCTGCCTTTGCCCAGGTTGCCGAAGAAGAGGGATTCAAGAATATATCTGCAGCTTTCAAGGCAATAGCCACCGCAGAAAAGGGGCATGAGGAAAGATACAGGAAACTGCTTGAGAAAGTAATGCAGGACAAAGTATTTGAGCGCGATGAGAAGGTCTTCTGGTATTGCAGGAAGTGCGGCTATATTCATTTCGGAACGAAACCGCTCAAGAATTGCCCTGCATGCCTGCATCCTGAGGCTTACTTCGAAATACTGGCTACAAACTATTGATATTTTACAGCTTAAACTTTAACTGATGGTCCGGGAATTTCTTAATCCCTCCCCGGACCATTATTATTTCTTTCCCTTCCAAGGCATCAATGTAGCCTGCCCAGGGCAGTTCTGATCCTGCTTATGGCTTCGGTCAGCAGCTCGTCAGATGTGGCATAGGAGATCCTGATGCATTCAGGTGAGCCGAAGGCGTCCCCTCCTACCGTTGCCACCCTGGCCTTGTCGAGCAGATAAAGAGCCATATCGCCCGAATTTGCTATGGTGGCTTCACCGTCAGACTTGCCAAAATAATAGCTTATATCCGGCATTACGTAGAAGGCACCCTGCGGAACGGTTACCTTCATCCCTTCTATCTCCTTTAAGAAGGCTGCATACCAGATCCCTGCGCCTGAGGAAATGCAGCCCTCATTACCTTCTGGGATTCGCCATCCCCCTGAAGGGCGGCAAGTGCGGCCCTCTGCGCAATGGCACAGACACCCGGATGTGAACTGCCCCTGCAGCTTGTTGCAGGCCTTCGTTATCCACAGTGGAGCTCCAAGATAGCCTATCCGCCATCCTGTCATGGCATACCCCTTCGATACACCATTGATTGTGATCACCCTGTCGTAAATGAAATCAAAGGAGGCCATGCTTGCATGTTCCCCTTCATAAATAATATGTTCGTAAATCTCATCGGAGATGATGAAAAGACCTTCGTGCCCTTCAATTACCCTGGCTATCTGCTCCATTTCGCTATGGCTGTAGACCATGCCTGTGGGGTTGGAGGGCGAATTGAAGATTACAAGCCTTGTACGGTCTGTAATGGCAGCCTCCAGCTGCCGTGGACTGATCTTGAAATCACTTTCCAATCCGGCATGGACAACCACAGGCTTACCTCCGGCCAGAATGACCTGGTCGTAATAGCTTACCCAGTAAGGAGCCAGGAGTATTACCTCGTCACCCGGATTTACTATCGAGAGAATTACATTGATGAGGGAATGCTTACCGCCTGCCGAGACGATTATCTGTTCGGGCGCATACTCAATGCCATTGTCCTTCCTGAATTTCCGCGAGATCGCTTCCCGGAGATCCTGGTAACCCGGAACAGGAGGATACCTGGAATAGTTGTCGTCGATAGCCTTCTTTGCCGCTTCCTTTATATAATCAGGAGTATTGAAATCAGGCTCTCCCAGGCTAAGGCTGATGATATCTATTCCTTTCGCCTTCAATTCCCTGCTCTTCTGATCCATCGCTATTGTCTGGGAAACCGATAAAGACTTGATTCGCTCTGATAAATATTCCATAAATTTAAAAAGTGTTGTTAATCAATTCAAGGTAAAAGAATGAACCAAATGTAGGAAGTTATATCGAAATAGAAAACTCATATTAATCAGTTGGGAATGGAATCAAGGGAGGAAAAGGCTGTCTGTACGAATTGCTCACAACTGACTAATAATTCGGAAATTTGACCCCCGGATATTTAAATGTTGTATTTTTGAATAATGATAACCGGTAAACCATGGAAACTTTTGCGGATATTCTTAAAATTACGATCCCTTCCCTGATCGTCTTCCTTACGGCTTATTTCCTATTAAAAAGCATGATCAGGAATGACCAGGACAAGAGAAGGCAGGAGCTTATACTGCAGGGCAACAGGACTGTCCTCCCCATAAAATTGCAGGCCTATGAAAGGATCGTGCTGTTTCTTGAAAGGATCTCGCTCGAGTCAATGCTTGTCAGGGTGAGCACTCCTGAAATGACCGCAGCCCAACTTCATTCCGTGCTCCTGGCAACGATCAGGAGCGAATTCGAGCACAACCTTTCGCAGCAGATCTATATGAGCCAGCAGGCCTGGGAAGTAGCCAGGAATGCCAGGTCAAACATGATAAAGATCATTAATAGCGAAGCTGAAAAATTACCGCCTGATTCATCAGGCATAATCTCTGGCAGGCAGTTGCTCGAAAAAATCATGGAGCTCGAAAAAGAGCCTACCCGGGCTGCAATTGATTATATCAAGGCAGAAGCCGGGAGGCTGATGTAAGGGCGCAGGCTTTGCCAGCCGAAGCCTGGGCAAGGTTGGGCGCAGGGCACAGGGCACAGGGCGCAGAGCGCAGGGCGCAGGCTTTGCCAGCCGAAGCCTGGGCGAAGGGGGGCCAGGGCACAGGCAGGGCGCAGAGCGCAGGGCGCAGGCTTTGCCAGCCAAGCCTGGGCGAAGGTTGGGCGCAGGGCGCAGGGCGAAGGTTGGGCGCAGTTTTCTTTCATAACAGATTCAACGCTTCTCCTTACAAAGGTGCTCAGTTCTTCACCCCTCAGCATATTGTTTGCCAAGCAGCGCAAGGTCGATAAGCTGTTTTACAATCTTATTTGATGCTCCGATACTACTTCAAGGATCTCCTTCCTTGCATTTTCAATATCGGAAAGCTCCTTACGCATTTTTCAAGATCATCCTTCTCAACCTGACTTATCTCATCGGCCTTCTTCTTCTTATGCTCATTCTCCATGAAATCGATCTCCTCCCTGTTCCTCTTTCTTTCCTCGTCGTTTTCATTCAGCTTCTCTCCTGCTTCCTTCTGAGATCCTCTTCGATACTTTATAACAAGCTGATGGTTGGGATTCACAACCAGATTAAAGCTGTCGGGAAGCTCACCGTAGAAATTCATTCCTCCTCCAATCTGCGACATCTCCTTCATCCTGCGCATGAATTCCGACTGTGTTATTGATCACAGGAGCATCATTTTCGTCAAGTGTTTCAAATACAACATTGTAAACCTCTTTTGATTTTACACTTACATTGAAGACACTTTTAAGGTCTTCCTGCTGCTCCGTGCGTAACTTCGATTCACGCGTCTCATCCTTCTGGATCAGTTTGTCAACAACATCAGAGTCGACCCTCACAAACCTGCGAATCCTTGAGTTTGGATTCGAGGTGATTTATGAGATGCACATCGAGCTGGCCATCGAGAAGCAGCACATCATATCCTTTGTTTCTGGCTTTTCAATGTATGTGATACTGATCAGTCTTGTTTGTTGAATAGAGATATATAAGTGTTTTGTTTTTGTCAGTCTGGTTCTCCTTAATTATCTTCTCATACTCCTCAAAGTGTAAAATACTTATCTTCAGTGTTTTTCAGAAGAGCGAACTTTGAAGCCTTCTCATAAAACTTCTCCTCTGTGATCATGCCGTACTCGATAAAAAGCTTCAGGTTATCCCACTTTCTTCTCAAATTCCGCCCGGTTATTTTTAAAGATCTCGCATTAGCCTGTCAGCCACTTTCTTAGTTATATGGCTGGAGATCTTCTTTACATTTGAATCGCTTTGAAGATAGCTTCTGGATACATTCAGCGGAATATCAGGAGAATCGATCACACCATGCAGAAGCGTAAGAAACTCCGGAACGATCCCTTCAACAGAATCAGTCACAAAAACCTGGTTGCTATAGAGCTGGATCTTGTTTTTCTGGATCTCTATATTGCTTTTAATCTTGGGAAAATAAAGAATACCTGTGAGCTTGAAAGGATAATCAACATTTAGATGGATATTGAACAATGGCTCATCGCCTGAAGGATAAAGCTCCCTGTAGAATTTAAGGTAATCCTCTTCCTTAAGATCGGCAGGCT
The DNA here is from genome assembly GCA_963756885.1 of uncultured Bacteroidales bacterium. GTDB lineage: Bacteria > Bacteroidota > Bacteroidia > Bacteroidales > VadinHA17 > LD21. The sequence goes on along the minus strand of CAVWPG010000005.1, from coordinate 652,244 downwards.
TAAGTGTCCAGGCAGGTTTGGTATTGTTTATAATTTTGTCCTTGCCGGTTTCAACCATCTTTCCGTCCTTCCACTCCTTCTCCTTTCCGAATGCTATTTCAACAGGAAGGAACTTGCAGTATTTCTTCAGCAGCTGCTCTATCCTGCTCTCCTCAAGAAATTCCTTTGACTCCTTATCGATGTATAATATTACATCGGTTCCACTGCCAGCCTTTTCGACTTCATCAATTGAAAATTCAGGGCTCCCGTCGCAAGTCCATTTTACAGCCGCTGCATCCTCCTAGATACGATTTGGATATACTTCAACCTTATCCGACACCATGAATGAGGAATAGAATCCAAGACCGAAATGGCCGATAATGGAGTTGATCTGATCCTTGTACTTGTCGAGGAAATCGTTTGCGCTTGAAAATGCTATCTGATTCAGATATTTGTCAACCTCATCCCTTGTCATCCCGATACCGCTGTCGGAAACAGTTATTGTTTTTTTCTTCTTGTCAACTGATACCCGGATCGGCGATTCGTCAATAACTCCCTTGAATTCGCCGACAGAAGCCATTGTTTTCAGCTTCTGCGTAGCATCAACCGCATTCGATATAAGCTCACGCAGAAATATCTCATGATCAGAATACAGAAATTTCTTAATTATCGGGAAAATGTTCTCAGTTGTTACTCCAATCTTTCCGGTTTGCATATAATTAAGTTTTTGTTAAACATTACTTAACTGCCCCTCCATTCAAAAGATGTGCCGTTACTTGATAACTGACAAATAGTCACCTTGTCCGTTCTTCGATCAGGGCATTATAAAGACTCATATTCAGCCTGATATACATAATTGGTTATTGATCTGATGCAAAGATTTGCTCTTCAGGTCACTTTCTTTTGTTCCTTACATCCAGCATTTGTCTTGAGATTCCACATGCCTTTTTTCAGCGGAATTCGTCGTATGAATAATCAGGGCCGTATGTGATGCGGTATCACCGCGGAAGGTGGCAATGGGACCAGGTGATCAAATACTATTGCCCTGTGACCGAATCTGAGGGATATAACGGCACCCGATGAATATCCGAGCACATGCCTGTAATTTATTGATCGCCCTCTGTCGAAAATTTGCTGCCCAAGATCATCCGTCTTCGCCGGTGAAGCTGAGCACATCTATTATCTTTCTGGTCATCTGCGGATTACTGTAACTAATCCCAAGCAGGATCCAGTTGTCTGCCAATGGCTGTACGGAAAGGTTTTATGTCATAGTAAAGTGCACCATACCAGTCAGACCCGGTATAGAGTGGTGTCGGCTCGAATTTCCTTTTCCTCATAGTTGGCAGTTAAGGCTGTAAATTTTGCCATTGGGTGTCGCGCTCTGATTTTCTTATAATAGTAGCAGAAATATTTTCCGGGCTCACCTGTTAGGCCAGGTTCCAGGTTATGATTTTTATTGCAGTCGGAGGATGCTATTGGACCAAGGTATTTGGGGCCAGGCATACACCACTGAATATTCTGCCAGTGGTACATATTCCCCTATAAACAGTTTTATTGAATCATTTATGCTCAAGCGGTTGTGTCACCTGTCAGCATTGCGCATCCTATAAAAAGCTTTTTAAGGGTTGACGGGACGGCATGGCCGGCCGCCTGGCCCTTGCCTACCGCTTGAAATGGATGCGATTATCAGTATGATCAGCAATGTCCTTTTCATGATCTGTGTGCATTATTCCAATGCATCGTCGAGAAGTTCCATTATCGCCCTGCATGCAAGGGTGATCTCTTCCTCTGGTATTAATTAGCGGGGGGGCATAGCCTGAGCGCGTCGTCGCAGAAAAGGAAAAAATCCATTATAAGACCGAACTTCCATTGGCATTTGCAACCATGTACGCGACATAAGTTTTATCGGTGAGCTTAACTGCAAGCATTAGTCCCTCTCCCCTGATCTCCTCTATGAGGGGGTGCTTGAGCTTTTCCTGAAAAGGGCCGATTTCCCAGGCGATTTTTCCGCAAGTCTTTCGGACAATAATTACATTTAGGGCGGCATCACCAGCAGCGCAGCATACGGGATGACCTCCGAATGTGGTTATATGCCCCAGGGGGGGATCTGATGCAAGCACAGACATGATTTCACCGGAGGATATAAATGCTCCGAGAGGCATTCCCCCGCCGAGGGCTTTTGCAAGTAGAAGTATATCAGGCACAACGCCATACCTGTCATTGCAAACATATTCCTGTACGGCCAAAGCCTGTCTGTACCTCATCGAATATGAGAAGTGTGCCTGTCTCGCTGCACCTTTTCCTGAGCTTCACGAGGAATCCGATCCACGGGAACAATTACACCCGCTTCACCCTGTATTGGTTCCACAATTACGCAGGCTGTCTGGTCATCTATTAGATCCAAGTGCCTCTTCATCGTTGAAAGCGGTCTGAAAAGTATCGGGCAGCAGTGGTCTGAATGCATTCCTGTAAATTTCGCTTCCCTGGAGGCTGAGGGCACCATGCGTACTTCCATGGTAGCAGTTTTTGAATGAAATTATCCTGCTTCTTCCGGTGAATCGTTTTGCCAGCTTCATTGCACCCTCCACTGCCTCGCTGCCTGAATTCACAAAATAGCAGTTATTCGAGTCCAGTCAGGAAGAATCTCAGAAAGATGTCTGGCATACTTTACCTGGGGGCTCAGAACCAGCTCGCCATAAACCATCAGATGGGTATAGGAATCAGACCTGGCTTCTAATGGCCTCAACCACAGCAGGATGATTATGCCCTACATTGCTTACCGAAACACCTGAAATAAGATCGATGTATTTTTCACCGCCCGGCCCGTAGAGATAAATGCCGCTTGCGCCTGCTATTTCAATCATAAGAGGTGCAGGTGATGTTTGTCCGAGAAAACGAAGAAAAAGCTGTTTGTTTGAAAGCATTTGCAATTGCAGATATTATCTTGCCATTACATTTATGTCGTTCAGAAGGGAATCTCTGAATGATTTTCCGACAGGAATGCTTTTTACCGAATTTCCGACATTGAGGTCAAGAGCGTTCTCCTTGATAGCCTGGATCATGCTCTTGTTTATTATAAATGACCTGTGCACCCTGATAAAAACACCTGAAGGCAGCTGGTTTTCAATTGCCTTCATTGTAAAGTGAATAGTGAATTTATCATCCTTGGTTGTCAGGGTAACATAATTTTCAAGCGCTTCTATATAAATAATATCCCTGAGCTTGAGCTTAACAAGCGATGAGCCTTTTTTGATAAAGATCTCCTCATCGCCGCTGTTGGTAACCTCCTTGCGCACAAAGTACCGGATTGTCTTGTCAATTGCCTTGCAGAACCTACCATAAGTTACGGGCTTGAGAAGGTAGTCGACCACATTGAAATCGAATGCTCTGACTGCAAATTCCTCAGCCGAGGATACTATTATTATGTTTGGAGGAAAATCGAGACTGCCTATAAAATCGAACCCATTCATTTCCGGCATCAGTACATCGAGAATAATAAGGTCAATATCCTTTCTTTTGGTAACAACATCCCTTGCCTCCAGCGAATCGCTGAACGAACCTATCAGATTAAGGGAGCTGGATTTGTTTACATATCCTTCCAGAATTTTGCAGCTCAGCTTATCATCATCGACAATTATGCAATTCATGCTATTTAATTTGGCAAGAAATTTTGCTAAAAATAGTAAAAAAAATTATAACATTTTACAATAACGGGAAAGATATGAATTATTTGCGTATTCTGCTTAATTTTTTTTTGATATAATCCCCATGTCAGATTGCAAAATTAAATTATACAAAAAGGGGGAGTAAAACTCTCCCCCCTTTAAGCAATCTCAATTGATCAAGATTAAAGACCTTTGCTAAGTGCAGGAGCTGCTTTGAATTTAACAACTTTTTTAGCAGGAACATTCAATTTTGCACCTGTACGTGGGTTACGAACCACTCTTGCACTTCTTTTGGTTACATTAAAAGTGCCGAGCCCAGGAAGCTGGATCCTCTCACCTTTTTTCATCGATTTTCCAAAAGCTACAACGAATGCATTTAATGCCTTTCCAGCATCTTTAATTGAAAGACCTGCATCAGTAGCAATTGCATTTACTAATTCTTTTTTTGTCATAATGAAAGATTTTAGAGTTAGACCAATCTTACTAATTGAATACAAATTTATTTTTTTTAAATTCATATGCAAATTTATTTTTCCGTTTTTCCACAATTAGTGGCACTTTTAGGTTAAAACAGCCCTTTTTTTAGATGAATTCGCGCAATTTGATAAAATGTCGCAATTGCTCATCTGCAGGCATCCTCCAGATTTTTAAATAAAAAATCTGTTCACATGCTGTTGATAAAATGTCTATTTATTTGAAATCTGATATTTAGCTAATTTTTTAAAATAATTCCGTAAAATCAAAAAAATATTATCTTTGCGGCGGAGAAATGGCAGAGTGGTCGAATGCGGCGGTCTTGAAAACCGTTGATCTGTTACCACGGATCCGGGGGTTCGAATCCCTCTTTCTCCGCAGACCAGGTCACTCCCGCAGCCTCAGCTGCGGGATTCTTATTTTCAGCCTTTTGAGCCAGGCCCGCCTGAGCGATGAAGGCTGAAAATAAGAATACCTCATGAGCGCAGCGAATGAGGGAGTGATCTGGTCTGCAGGGATCTCCCCAATGGGATCACCACCGACTTCATCTCCACCTTGCCAAAGAACATATGATAAAACACCTTAGCCCTCCATCCGGATGTAGCAACATAATTTATCCGTAAAAGGTTCACAGTTTTTCCATTAATCGGAGTATAATATTTACGGCTAACAGATATTATTTAAATTCAATACTTTATTGGACAAGCCGGTGGCTTCGATCGCTTCCAGCCGGAGTTGACTGACAGCATCCAGCCGGCAATATATACCAGTTAAAATTTATTTTATCCTTTTGAGCAGATGTACGGCAGCATGTGATAAAGGCTTCCGGCTTAAATAAATAGACAAGAGAGATGTTTAATTCTAAAAGACATTTGTGTTTTAATAAGTGATTATGGAGAATAATACGAAAACTGGCACCCTGAAAATTGACTGCAACAAAAGCATCAAACTTGATGTGTCCATTCCTTATGGCCATTGAAATGTCCACACATCAGCGGTCCTGATGTCTATGGAAATAAAACCCAATATTCTTAATCATATATAAGTTAATCAGCTTAGGGGAGATGTCAATACGACTTTATTAAATATTATAATGATGACTTATGGGTGTGTCATCTTTTCTGAATATTTCTTAAATTTACTTTGCATTAGCTCCTTTTATGTCTGGCATTATATCTCACATCATAGCTGTAACCATGATTCACTCCGGGAATACCGCTTTATTCAAAAATCAGCTATGAAAAAACTTATGATATTATATAGCTATATTGATGAAATCAAAAATTGATGACCAGGATGACCAGGATGACCTTGATAAAATGCGGTTGGATCCGGATAATTATAAATGGGGGATCTTCTATTTTAATCCGAGAGATCCAAGGCTGTTTGTACCAAAAAGGATTCCTCTGATGGGATTTACTGTTAATTTTGCAAATCCCTTCTCCTATCTGATTTTAATAATATTGCTTGCTCTTGTATTATATTTAACCCGTCTTGGAGTTCCCCATAGCCAGTTTCCAAAAATCGGAATGAAGTAAATGACTTCTGCCTCATTACCCAATGCTGCTTTCAATCAGAAGATGTCGCTCCTTTATAGTCATCACAAAAGTAGTGGGAAAGCCACTGACCTTGACCACCCTACGCCGTAGTATATTGACCCTCCCTGATCAGGTTTAAATGCTTGTTGTTAAAAAAATTATGATAATTCCAATTGGACTGGCCAGGCGTGGTCAACACTCCCGGCTTTTCCACTCAATATGCCCATTTTTATATTATGTTATTCAAATATCCGGTGTTTCATTTTTAATGTCATAGCCTTGGAATCGAATTTAATACCTCTGCAAAGGAATATGTTAAAAAAATAATCGGTTTCATCGTTTGTATACTGATTAAACAGTTGTTCTTTTAACTCTACATCATTAAAGTACTCTCTGTAGAAGTCTAATCTTGCTCTGTAATCTTCTTTACTGTTTGAATTAACTACTGCAATTACATCAAGCCCAGTTGGGAATTCCGGAATCCATCGGTAATAAGATCCATGAAAAGAAAAGGCTTTGGGGATATTATATTTGTCAGCATATAAATTAACTGCGCTTGCCCAGGAATATGTATCACCCCAGATCAGACAGTTTTTCCGCTCACATTCCGGCAACTCAAGATAAATTTTTCTTATGGAACTATTTAAATTCGTCCACATTTCACCATAACAGTAGGCATCCATTACAGGAGTTACACCTGCTTCATTTTTTTTAATTCCAAAAAATCTTATATATTGAGATCTTGTCAAAATGGGTAATCCGATTAAAACAGTGATAGGTGCCATTAAAAGTATGAAAGCAGTATACCCAAGTATTAACCATTTTTTATTTAATAAGAGATACTCAAGTATTACACTCCCAGTTACAAAGCTCAATAAAATTATTGGGTAGAAATAATAGGACTTCCCTTTTGCCATAAACATCAAAATGAAGGAAAACAGAATTATAATCAAACCAGGTTTGAAGTTTCTATAAAATGATTTAAATGGAATTATGATCATACCAGTTACCCATACAAATAACGTGAATGGGTTAACATCCAAAACCAGGCTACCCAGGTTTTGAAATACACTTACTTTATTGGAAAAGCCAGTACCCTTGACCACCCCACGCCGGAGTAGCTTGATCATCCCTTGCTTGAATTAAATGCTTGTTAATAAAACCTTTATGATAATTGCACTTTTACCGGCCAAATGTGGTTAACTCTCCCGGCTATTCCACATTCTACTCTGATCTCAAATTATTTACAGGATTCATCAATGCCACCTTAATAGATTGATACGATACTGTCAATAATGAGATACTAATAGCTGCTAATCCTGAAAAGATAAATATCCACGAATCAATTCTGACCTTATAAGCAAAACCATTAAGCCATTGACTCATACCCCACCAAGCGAATGTTGATGCAATTACAATGGCAATCACAACAAGTTTTAGAAAGTCTTTGGAAAGAAGATTTAATATACTTGTTATACTCGCACCCAGCACTTTACGAACACCTATTTCCTTAGTACGTTGCTCGGCAGTATAAGTTGCAAGACCATACAGACCTAAACAAGACAGTACAATTGCCAGGATTGAAAAATACAATACTATACGTGAAGTAGTTTGCTGGGCTCTATATTGATTTTCTAATTCCTGATTGACAAATTGATAATTTGGAGATGTCTGACTATCGTATTTTTTATAGACCTTCTTAATGGCTGACATTCCGTCCGGTACCTGAATAACCTTTACAAACAAACCTGAATACTGTTCCCTTGGCCAGTAACGAAAGAGTAGCGGATCTATGCTGACAGTCATTGGTCGAAAATGGAAATCTTTAACGACTCCAATTATCTTACCTTCAATATTCGAAAACCTGATCGTTTTCCCTACCGCCTGATCTGGACTCCATCCCATGCGCTTTGCTGCCGTTTCGTTTATCAAATATGCTGAAGAAGTATCAGTAGAAAAAGCTGGATCGAAATTTCTCCCGGCTGATAATTTCATTCCAGTTGTTGCTAAGAAATCTGGAGTAATGTTCATATGTGTAATTAAGATTTTGTCATTGGGTCCTTTTCCCTCCCAACTTATGTTACCCGTTGAGTTATTAACATTAACCAGATCAGAAGATGAACAGGCAACTCTGTCAATACTTGTTTCATTCTCCAAGTCAGCTTTCAAAAGCAAGGCTTTGCTGCCAAGTTTATTCTTCATGGTCACATAAACCAGCTGAGATTGATCAAAACCAAGGTCCTTGTTTTTCAAAAAAACCAGTTGTTTGTAGATTACTATTGTCGCGTTTATAAGAAGTACAGAGAATGTAAACTGTACTACAACGAGAATTTTTCTGAAGATCTGCCCCGATTGGATAGCTAGAGAACCCTTTAGTACTTTGGCTGGCTTGAACCCAGATAAGTAAAAAGCAGGATAAGTGCCGGCCAGAATGCTTACCAAAAGTGTAAAGCCAACAAGTGCCAGTTGAAACCATTGCTCAGTAAATGGAATCACGAGCGATTTGCCTGTTATATCATTAAGCAATAGCAAAACAAACTGCAGTATAAATAAAGCAATACATACTGCTAACGATACCATGATTAAGGCCTCATTCAAAAACTGCGTTATCAGTTGCTTATGGAAAGCTCCTGAAACTTTACGGACTCCCACTTCTTTTGCACGATTTACTGCTCTTGCAGTGGATAAGTTTATAAAATTAAATAAGGCAATCATTAATACAATGACCCCCACCGCAATGAAAATTTGAATATAAACTATATTACTCGTTTTGCTCCAATCAGTTTGAAAATCAAAATCAGAATAAAGATAGATGTCAGATAACGGTTGCAATTTAAGGATTGTGCTTGTGTCATTAGAATATTTGTTAAGGAGCTTAGCCAATTTCTTACTCAAAGTCACGGCATTGGCATCAGGATTTAAGCAAACATATGTGTGATAATTATTGCTATCCCAATTGTAAAAAGCTTCACTTGATTTCAATTCATCAAAGTGGCACGACAGAAGTACATCAAATTGAATGTGGGAGTTTGTGGGTGGGTTTTGAGCCACTCCAGAAAGTGTTAGAACTCGTCCGTCACTAATCTGAATCTGCTGACCCAAAAGACTGTCAGAATGTTGCCATTCTGGTCCAAAGATCCGGGCTGCCATTGTTTCTGTTATAACTATCTCATCAGAGCCTAAAAGTGCTTTTTGCATGTTTCCCTGGATGAGCCTGAAGTTGAACAAACTGAAAAAAGAATTGTCAACAACCAATACTTCTTCAGGTTCGAATGTTTTCTCCCCGACCTGCAAAATCTCTGCTTGCAAGCCCATTCCAATACGGCAGGTCTGCTGAACTTCAGCAAAATCAATCTTTAGAGCGGGTGCAAGAGGTCCTGGCGTTACTGCAATATCATATATAGTTCCAGCCTGATTCTGCTGTTCTACAACCCTGTAAATGTTTTTATAGTTGGTATGGAATCGATCAAAACTATACTCATCCCAGATATATAGTCCAATAGCTATGCTACACGAAAGTCCGATTGCAAGTCCACCGATATTGATGATCGAATAAGCCTTCCCTCTTATGAGATTGCGCAGAGCTATTTTTATATAACTTTTTATCATGCTAAAATAAAACTATGTTAAGAGTAATTAATCTTTTCAAATACATCGATTCTTGCGAATAAGATTTCTGAATTCAAGTTTTATTGCGTAGGTATGCATTCTATGAATTATCCTTATACTAAATCAATACTATAATTATGCCATTATTATAACACGCATATAGACAGATACATAAGGCTTCGGCGCAGGTAATGCTTGTAAATATATTTAACGGGTTAGCGTTAATGTATTTTACAGTTTAATGGTAATATCATCCTGATAAGGTGGAATTGATTCTTTCCCATTAATCTTATGCTTTTAGCAAATTTTATACCCGGGGAATTCTATTTCGGATAAAATTTATCAACATGATTTATAGCCGATTTTACCCTTCTTCCCTCCTATTTGGTATGGTAAAGTAAAATGTGGATCCTTTCCCCTCTTTTGAAGTAAACCAGATGTCGCCCTCCAGTAACTCAACATATGCCTTAGAGATTGAAAGGCCGAGGCCCGTACCATCAAACCGGCGAGTTGAACCACTTTCTTTCTGGTAAAACCTTGTAAATAGCCTGACCTGGTCCACATCTCTAATCCCAATACCTGAATCAGCAACATAAAATTGAATATTTTTGTCGTCCATAGTGTAGCCAATTTCAACAGTGCCACTCTCGGTAAATTTTAAAGCATTATCAACCAGGTAGGCAATAATCTGAAACAGTTTGAAACCATCTGTCAAAATTGATAAATTTCTTCCATCTTCAGTTTCCGAGAGGCGTAACTCTATACTTTTTGCAAAAGCTTTGACCCGGAACCTGTCATATATTCTCTGAAAGAGAGAGTGAACGTTTAAAAGACTTTTCTTTACCCTTATGGTACCAGCCTCTATGTTGGATATTTCAATTATATTTGTGATGATCTCAAGAAGATGATCAGCATTTCGGTAGAGAATGCCCATAATTTCCAATCTCTCATCTGCAGTATTATCCTGTTCATTAAATAGAGTAGTGAAGCCTACTATAGCATTCAACGGAGTCCTGATTTCATGAGAAATATTGCGCAGAAAAGCGCTCTTTAAGAATTCGGTCTGGATCTCATTTGCATTCAAGGTTTGAAGGGCATTTAAAATTGATTTTTGTTCATTAATATCCATGAGGATTCCAAAAGCCCCGTTCACTTTACCAGTGTTTTCATCGTAAATCGGCAACGAAGTGTCCCGAAGCCACTTTTTTTCGCCCCCTCCAATGTTGATCAGGACATCAGCCTTAAAGGTTTTGAGATCACCAGCAATGAATTTTTCTCTCAATTCTGTTATATCCATTGGGATATCGGCAGACATAGGCAAAACTGTTTCAACCATATCCAGAAATACTCTTTCTGTAATTTTTTTCGATGCCACACCCAGAAGTTGACCTATTCCCTCTCCAATCCTTGGGTAATATCCTTCTCCCGGACGGGAACCAAAAATTAATATATACGGAACTCCATCCGCATTTTCTATCGCCTTCCAGCAGATATCCTCTGAAAAAAAATTTTGCTCTTCCTCATCCATCTTATGTTGGATTGTAATATGTTCTTTAGATCTTCTGTCCGGAATAAATCAAAATCTTAAATTGTCCTTATCACATTTCCAATATAATTAACATAATCCATTAGACCCTCGTAACTCCCTCACCAGCAGTCGTTAATCTCTTTAACAAAATTCAAAGCTCTATCCCCTTCCATCAGTATTACCTGGAATATCTGTTAATGTAGGTTCGGGAGTATTTGTTACCCTCATAATTAACATTTAATAAATTGTGCACACAAAAAAGGTTTATATTTGAAACCATTAAAGCATGATTTTAAATCATTCTCAATCACCTTGAAGGAATATACTGATATTGAAATTATCGAGTGCCTCAGAAATCGCCAGAGCTATGTAGTGCGCTATTTGTCTGACAGATATATGCCTATGGTGCGGTTGTTAGTTTATCAAATGGGCGGCTCGGCAGAAGATGCTAAAGACATTTTTCAGGATGGCTTGATGATTATGCTTGAAAAGATTGATGATAAAAATTTTGTATTTACCTGTAAGTTTAAAACCTTTTTTTATAGTGTCTGTGAAAATCTGTGGAAAGCTGTCCTGATGAAAAGGAAGTCGGCTACTAATTATTTTGAACGGAGGATTGATGACGACAGCCCTGAAGATTTCACAGAATTAATAGATAATGAGGTATATGAATCCATTTTTTCTGAGGTTTTTCAATCACTCGATACAGTAAGCAAAAAGATACTGAATCTCTATTGGCAGGAAATGTCTCCGCTTGAGATTTCTGAAGCGCTGGGATATTCTTATGGATATATCAGGAAGAAAAAATGTGAAGCCCAGGGGGAATTGATAGAAAAAGTTAAGAAACATCCTGATTATAAACTTATTATGATCTCAGACAATTTAGTAAAGCACAAATAATATCTAACATTTATATAACTTACCAAATCGGAACCAGGGAACTATAATTAAAAAGTATTATACCACAAATAAGGCTCATATATGGCTCGGACTGACAATCAAATGAAAAGAGGCAAGATAGATACGGATGATGATCTTTTTCTCAACAATGAGGACTCAAATATCATGAGCTTGGTGAAAGAATATAATAAGGGTAGGATGGATCTTGAGGAAGTAAGAAATGATCCTGATCTTCCAGGCATTGAGAATATTGTGAGTGATATTATATCAGATTACACAAGGAAAAGGATGCATAATCAGGATGATGAAAAATTCATCAGAGATAGTTTAATAGAGGAAAGGCATGATAAAGCAATAATTGAAGAGATCAACAGTATTAAAACTGAAATCAAAAACAATAATATAAATCAAATAACTTCGGAATGGGTTTATGATTGGAACACCAAAAGTCGGAAGACGGGCATGAAAGATTCAGAGCAGAGGGAGATTGCTTCATTTATAAAAAATTCACTTAAGATCGATACCAATGAACAGAATATAAGTGCATCACTCCTGAGAAAGAAAGGATCAATTTCTCCTAAAATTAAATATATTTCTATGTTGGCGGCGGTCTTAACAGGCATATTCATTTTCTTAAGGATACTTCTTCCTTCTTCTGATCCGGAAACGCTTTTTAGTTCATATTATAAACCTTTTCATATTGTATCACCTGTCACTCGTGGCATAAATACTGAAGAGTCTGAAACATATGCTTCTGCAATCAAGATGTATAACAATGGGGATTTTCAGGGTGCGTCTACAGGGTTTTCATATCTATTATTAAAAAATAACTCGGCAGTTGAACCACGCTTCTTCCTTGGCATAACTCAACTCGCAATGGAACAGTACAAGACAGCCATAAGTTTACTTTCTGAAGTCGCTTCTACCTCAGGAGATTATGGAATGGATGCGACCTGGTATCTAGGTCTAACATATCTTAAAACCGGGGAGAAGGAAAAAGCAATTGCCTCCTTCAGGCTGCTTGAAAGTAATCCAGGCTTCTATCAGGAACGGTCTCGAAAATTACTCCGCCATTTGAAGTAGAAGACTGATATTCCTGCAATAAGAGTCAGAGTCAAGAGTAATATAAGAATTGATCTGTGATAGCTGGAAACCAGGGGATCATTAGTTCCCAATACCTCATAACCGGCCCAATAATAAGGCCTTGAATAAAATGGAGGATGGGTCTTCAGGTACTCAAGCTTTGCAGAACGCATGGCATCATTTTTCATACTCCCTTTCGAAAGATGATAATAGAACCGGTCAATAATTGCTGCACTTACTTCATCGTTAACATCCCAAAAAGTCATAACAACCGAAGATGCACCGGCAAGAATAAATCCACGTGTAAGACTAATTATCCCTTCTCCACGTGATAAAGTACCTGTACCTGTATTACATGCACTAAGCACCACCATTGGAGATTTAATCCTGCATAGGCTTACCTCATAATTGAATAATTGACCATCTTCCAAAGTGTCTCCCCTTGTTTCAAACATAAGAGAAGAAAAGTCCGAATTACTGGAGTCTTGCTTTGTATGCATTGCAAGATGGAGGATTCCATTTTTTTGCATCACGGATTTAAAATTTGCTTCCGTAGCATTGTCCCCTATAAATTTCTCACAGGAAAACCATCTGGATATGGCACTTATTTCCTTTGTGGCTCCAGAAAGATACCCGGAAGCTGTAAAGGAACCATTGGAGGCTTTGGAATCATATGGGGAAAATGCATATATTCTGGATCTTTCAGATGGGTGTATTTCATTATTAAAGATAAGGGAAGAGGAATAGCCGTATGAGAAGGTATATTGATAGATAAGATATTGCAGCCCATAAAAATTTCCATGATTCGTATCCGGGCAACTTTTTAGAAATGCATCAAAAGGGAGTAAAGCGATTTCTTCATCAGGAATTATTATAAGTCTGTTCCCTGCTAACTGATCTTCAATCGGTTTTATCAGATTTTCATACATGTAGAACAAGGCACAGGTATAATCTTTGTAATTAACAGCTGAATCCCGCATAGATTGATTCTGTAGGGTACCGTGTCTGATAATCTCCGAATTTATACTGAACAGGGTATCCACGGCCAATTCGATGCAGTTCAACTTCTTTGATGTACCTACAAAGATGAAGAGCTTCCTGAAGCCATCCTTAACTTGATTAGATAGAAAATATTCAACAAGCGTTTCGTCCTTTTTCAACTTACTCCGGAGCTCTTTAAAACTTACAGGTTCACTTTTATAGAGAAGATCCCGGTACTGGGGAAATCTGATAATAATATTCTCCTCTAATTTCTCATTCGATCGTTTCATCTCAAAAAGCTTATCTTTCCAAAAAGATATCTTTATTGTATCAGGATTAATTTTACCTTTTTCTTCCTGAACCAATCTTGAATATGCACTTATATTAAGAAGCAGGTTGGTATGCAGTTTCTGCAGAGTGTCAGGGACATTAATAGAATTGAACAATTCATTATCAGCTATTTCATCCCGGAGGACTGATGCTTTGGCTTTCTGGGTTATTACAAACATTTTCTGTACTAGTGCCGTATCTCCTGTAAGTAAGTACAATTTAGCCAATACCTCAACTGCAAAAATATAAGTTTCTTTTTCATTGTCTGCCAGATAGATACGGCTATCTTCCGACATATAGTCGCTCCGAATCTTAGCTATGAGTTGCAAAGCCAGTTCAATATTCTCACCACTTTTACCCATGCAAATAATTCTGATTGCCGGGGCTTCCTGACTTAATGCCTTCAATTCAAAAGCTTTAGCTTTACTTTTAAGGATGTCGACAAGCCGGATATCGTAGAGTGAAGAGTTTATAGATGGATTTGAATTTATATCAGAATCATAATAATCGCTTTTAATTGCTATCAGAGCTTTCTGATAAAACATAAGCGATGAATCGTAATTATGTTGATTTAAATAGTAATCACCCAAGTATTTATAAGATAATGAGACGAAAGGGCTCTTTTCACCATAGGTGTGTATAGATAATGCTAAGGCTCTGTGAAAAATATTTACTGCTTCCGTACATCTGTTTTCAGATTCCAGCAGAAGCCCGTAATCAGTTAAAAGTTCTGCCATTCTGAAGTAATCTTCCCCAAATTCCTGGTTAAAACTGGTTATCCCTTTTAGAAAGAATTCCTCTGCTTTGAACAATTTTCCGGTTTTTACATAGGTTTTGGCAATATTCTGGTAAGCAAAGGATTTCTTTGATAACATGTATTTAATTTTCAGAGCGGCACATTTATTGAAATAATGCAAAGCTGTTTGATAATGCTCAGTTTCATAATAGGCTATGCCGATATTCAGATAAGCTGTTGACAATCGCTGGAATAAATTCTTATCCGGATGCTTAAAATCCAGGTATAATCTTATTCCTTTCTCTAGAAATTCAATTGCTTCAGAATATGACTTCTGAGAGGTATAAATTAAGCCTTTATTTATGTA
Organism: uncultured Bacteroidales bacterium; assembly: GCA_963756885.1. Lineage (GTDB taxonomy): Bacteria > Bacteroidota > Bacteroidia > Bacteroidales > VadinHA17 > LD21. Next base: position 637,054 of record CAVWPG010000005.1, on the reverse strand, counting down.
AATATCAGCAAGAGATCTTAAATCAGGAGTTGTTTCAGAGATTTGACTTTCAGCCAAATTATAATATCTGAGTGCTTCCTGATATTTACCCAATAGAGTGTTTGTCGCTCCAAGGTTATTATAGGCTGCAAGGATGTAATCCTTAGTTGTTTTTTTATCTAAATCCAGAACCTTCAGCATAGATTCTTCAGCATTGAGAATATCTCCTTAATTATAAAGTTCTTCAAATTTCAGGAACAGGTCATGATCATCGATATTTTGTGCAACTGTAAAATATTGACAAACAAGAGAAACTAATATTATTAAACAGATCCTTTTCAATTTCGAAATCTATGATATTGGAGATGGAAGGACCAAGGTCAGAATAATAATATATTAAAAAAAGTTTTTGTACTAAAAGAGCATCCTGATAGATCAGAATGCTCTTTTCATACAGTCAGAATGTTAGTGATCTTATTATCAATGCTTAGGCGGAATAATAATTATCGGATCACCTTCACCTCCACGGATATGGCTCATGGATTGCAAACTTAATATTTCTTCGTCCGAGAACAGTGAGAACAGGTCAATTTCCTTGTTGCTTGGTTTTTCTGATTTATGTACCTTTTTCATAATTATAATGGATTAATTATTAAATATGCCATTATATTCGAATAGGGTATTATTTGTTACCTCCTTTGATCAGATCAACATATAAATAAAATTATTTAAAATAATATTCGCAGGGATATTAACTAATCATTCTCCGCAGATACCTCATATACAACCCATTGCTTGATTACAGTTTTTTTAAGTAATTTCCATTTTGAAGTCTGAATTAAAAGCATCTCTTTTTACATTGATTGAAAATCAGTCGACGTATCCAGTAGGAAGATCTGCCATTTCGAAAATATCCTGAAGATTCAGTAATCTGCTACCTGTAATATTTGGATCTGATTGTATAGTAACAATTGTCAGATTAAACTAATTAAGCAATTATAAGAGCTATAAATCCTGCAATTAAAGATTACTTACAGACTTCCACCCAGAAAAACTAAATATTCTAATAATGAAATTATATTATCGATGAAAACCGGGAAGAAATCATTTTTTATAAGAGTGAAGTCTCAATTTAATGGTACTTACCCGGTTCATAGTGAGGATTGCCCATTTCTGCCTGATGATCAAAACAGAATTTACCTTGGAGAATTTTCTACATATGCAGAAGCTTTGTTCAGCACGAGATTTTACTTTCCCGAGGCATCAAAATGTAATTTTTGTGCAAAGCAGAGCATGATGGCTGATAATAATCTTATTATTAACCGATCGAAAAGAAAATTTATCCTGAATTCCTCTGACTCCTCAGATTTAATAAATCTTGATAATTTAAAAACCAATAATTAGGTCAGAAAGCCCCAGCTTCATCTGAGACAATATATCAATCGTCTTATACAGATCAGGGCTTGTCTATTTCGAATATTTTCTTAATTCTGTGAAAATCAGTTTAATGAACAATTCCTTAAAAAGTCTTCAAAAATATATTCGGATTTTGAGGTAACAAACCAACTACTATTCTAATAAAGCAATATTACCTTTTTTAGGGAGGGGGTATTTTCTGTTATCATATAATACCTCGGTAAAACATTCAATATTGAAATAAAGATGATATTGAATTATACTAACACCGTAATCTTTTTTCAGGTGACTGACAAGAGTTATTAAAAATTGACAGATGAAGTAAAATAAGATTGTAAGATAAGATTGATCTGAGGAATACCGAAAGCCTTAAAATAGTTAGATAGTCCTTTTAGAAATTTAAAATGCTGGCATGATTATGAAATTAGAAATAAGACTATGTATTACACTAACTGTGCTTCTCTTTAGCGCTTTTAGTGAGACCAAAGCTCAGGTAAAAATTACAGACGGGTCTGATGTAACCATGAATGCCAACAGCTTACTGGAACTGGAAAGTCCCAACAAGGGCTTTCTTCCACCAAGGATAAAAATAGATAGTCTGAGCTCGCCCTCACCTCTCTCCGGTACAGTTCCGGCGGGGATGCAGGTTTACAACATGGGAGGAGGGGTTCCGGAGGGATATTACATCTGGGATGGAAGCAAGTGGAAGCCTTTTTCGATAGGCTCAGGTGGTGTAAATATGGTTTTTAAAACATCGGATGCTACGCTTTCCAAAACAGAAACTTATGTAATTGCCTCAAACGATATAACTCTAACACTCCCCATAATCAATGATGACGATAACGGATTATCAATAACCATTAATAATGGTGGTTCGTATACTGACCTTATAACTGTAATCGCAAGCGGCTCATCTACCATAAACGGAACCGATGATTCTAAGCTTACCCGTTGGGAGGGATATAACTATACTGCATTCAACGGGAACTGGATAATAAAAAACTTCATTAAACATGCAGATGATGAACTTGATGTATCCGAAACAAGCAGCTGGCAAACGATTCCGGAGGTTCTCGCCTTCCTTGAAAAACATATGATAGCCCCGACTTTAGTAAGACTTGGAGGTGAAGTATTTACTCTTTCATCTACTCAGTCCATATCATTACCATATCCGGTGACCTTTTCCGGATTATCATATGGGGTATCGACAGTTAGCGCCCAGACAGGGTTTACAGGCGGGCTATTTTCATGCGCCACAGAATGCTACTTCAAAATGTTGACCTTTGAAAGCTCTTATGGAGGCACAGGAGGCCATGATGCCATTCGGGTAACTGGTTCGGGGGAATATTACGAAATTAAGGATTGCAGTTTTACCGGGTTTAATAAAGGGATCAGTGTTACTAATGATTGCAACGTATGGATCTTTGAATGTGATTTTGATAATGAAGTTGTTTCAGGTATCGAACTGGCTGCAGGAGCTTCAAGCGGACTTAGTTTTAAAACATCAGAAACGGATTTTACAAATTGTGGAAAAGGAATTGACCTGGTATCGGGTACCAATGCCACTGTATCCATACAGAATTGCGGCTTTTATTGTAACACTGGAAGCCAGGTCGGATTAAATTATGTGCCTGCTTCGTTCACCAGTACATCATCATTGTTTTTTACTGGCAATGTTTGGAATAATACGGGAGCCTTTATTAACGGATTTGATTTTTCCCGAAGCGATGGCAGGGATGCAAACATTTCTATAAAAAACAATGCAGGAATAGATGATAAAACCCCAAAATGTAAAATTAATGTAATCAATAATGTTTCCACAACTACATTAACATCTTCGGGTTCCTGGTACAAGGCGAACTGGACAAATACTTCAAGTTACACGGTTAAGTGGAGCATCAACAATAACAGGTTCACATATCTTCCTAAAAACCCATCCTACATCTTTATAATTGTTTCCGGTAATATTTCCGTAGGTAATGCTAACAGGACTATAACACTGGGTATTGTTAAAAATGGTGCCACAGGAACCAGGTATGGCGAAACTACCTTAAGAACAACTACAGCGAATCAGGCCTTTCAATATTCAACTACAATTTATATTCAGGATGTAGCCCAGAACGACTACTTTGAATTATATGTTTCATCCCTTAATAACGGAGATGTCGTAACTTTTCAGGACATTAACATTTTCGTAAATGCCCAGTAAAATTGAAATAAGTTAGGAATAAAAACGATCCTGTTTGAATTCACTTAAAAGAGCACCGGATAAATTTGAACGACCACTTGCAATGAGCCGTTTAGCTATCATATTCTTTATCATGAATCTAAGTATGCATAATATTCATTGCCAGAATATTGTAATTTCTAATGGGACTAAAGTAAATTGTCTGAATGGTATGAATGTTATAAGGGGAAACTTAATAAATAATGGCTCTTTTGATAATGTCAACAATATAATTGTTTTTAGCGGTTCAATTCAATCTATCGGAGGCAATTTGCCTTGTGCATTTTCAAATATGACAATTGAAGATGGAAGTACAACTACTGTAACCACATCCGGTCAGACAATCAGTGGAGTACTTTTATGCAACGGAACATTAAATTCCAATGGGAATGTTACCCTTTTGTCTACAAAATTGGGTACTGCCCTTATTGATGGCGGTGGTTCCGGTCAGATTCAAGGTAATATTATAATGCAACGATATTTTCCACTAGGATTCGGTTACAAGTATTTAAGTTCTCCATTTCAGTCAGCCACTGTTAATGAATTCGCTGATGATATTGATCTGGGTGTCTCAAATACTCTCGTTTACAGGTATGATGAGAACAGGAATCTCTCCGGCATACCCTTATCAGGGTGGGTCAACTATAAATCAACGAGTAACATTCTTAATCCCATGGTTGGCTATGCGGTCAATCTGGGCGCTTCAATTGATCCCGTTACTCTCGACGTTGCGGGTGTAGTTAACAATGGCAGTCTTAACACTACTATTTTTAATCATAATAATCCATATACGACGGGGTTTAATCTTGTTGGAAATCCATATCCTTCGCCAATAGATTGGGATTCTCCATCCGGATGGGTTAAGACAAATATTGACAACTCACTTTATTTTTTCAAGGCAGACACGGTTAATCAGTTTGAGGGAACTTATGTAACCTATATTAATGGCCTTAGCAGTGACGAACTTGCCACCAATATTATTACTTCCATGCAGGGTTTCATTGTTCATGTTTCTGATGGGGTATGGCCGGTAAGCGGAACTTTAACTTTCAATAATGATGTAAGAGTAAATGACATTACCCATGGATTTGTTAAATCCGATGTTAAAAATGAGCCTCCCTTTTTTAAGACTTGCAGCCAGGTATTCAGATGATACTCTTTCGTTTGATCCCCTGATTATTTACCTGGATGCGAAAGCAACATATGGCTTTGATGGCCAGTATGATGCACTCAAATTATTTAATACGGATAAAAGAATTCCTAATTTCTATTCCTTTGGGAGTGACAGTTCCAGGCTTTCAATCAATGCTTTTCCCCTGACTGACACTGTATCATTAACAGTTCGGCTGGGACTAAAAACTGAGAGAACCGCTGAAATTATATTCGGTATAAAAAATGCTGGAACTGATTTTAATTTCAGTAATATCAGCATAACTGACCTGGCTACAGGAAATTCCCAGGATTTAGCTTCAGGTCAGGAATACAAGGTTGAAGTACCGGCAGGCGACTATACTTCAAGATTTTTTCTTAACCTCTCCCTGAAAAGTACAGATATTCCAGAAATTATACCGGATGATAACTGGTTTAAGATCTACACTTCCCATGGAATAATAAGAACTGAAATCAATATACCCTCATTAAATAATGCTTCTTTAAAAATATTTGACTTAATGGGAGATTTACTCAATGTTTATAAGATCTATAAACCAGGTTATTATGAGTTTAATCCAAACTTGAAACCAGGAATCTATATTGTGAATTTTACTTCAGGAACCAGAAGAGTGGCTAAAAAATTATATTTTCAGAGTCAATAACAGAACGTTGAATTAATTGCAATAAAGGCTTAAAAAGCAGATTAAATTAATTTGTATATCAGATTTTAAAAGGTATGATTTATCATTTCAGCAATCCATAAAAACCAATAGGTAACTTTGCATAAATTGGCTCTTCCTAAGTTTTACTTTCGATCATATCAAAGTTACATATTCCAGGATATTTTAAATTTATGCAAGTTAACTTTATAAAAAACCCTGACCTGAATGTTTGATCGGGGTAAGCCTTGTTTGCAGACAGGACTAACCGTCTACATTCTCAAATTTAATAAGCTCAAGTGACTTTTAATCCTGACATGATCTGGTATTTTAATGTTGAATTATGTACAGGACATTATCAGAATCCTTCCTGAACTTCAACAATTTCATCTGCTAACAAACCATGAGCTTCCCGATGAACGGCAATAGCAGCATCTTTATCAGGAGCTTCGACAAGGCAGAATACTTTTCCATTTTTAAGATCATACCAATACTTTTTGTATATGACATGGTATTTCTTCCCAATTTCAAGGTCTTTAGCATGAGCGCCCGCTACAGCTTCTTTGGTCAAGCCGGGGATGTGGTTGTGTGTGTCTAAAAATAGTGGCATTTTGACCTCCTTTTTTAAAGTTAATTATACTAATCAATGATAATACCTAATAGAAAAATCCTTAATTAAGGACAAAGACAGGAATACTAAACAAATTAATTTGTAATTAGTTCTAAATAGTATTATAAGTAGTGAATTGAATACCATTTCCCCTATGTCACAAGGACACGAAAGCTCTCGAGGTATGGAATGTGATAACTACAAATTCTTTAATTTGATTATCCAGTCAATTATCTGGCTACGTAAAGAATCGAACTGCTCCGGGGTCCAGTTACCATACTCATTTATGATATCCCTGTCATCAAAATCGCATTTTGAACGGATATCATCAAGAAATTTTTCTGCTGCTGTAACTTGTTCAGGATTTGTTCCGGCTTTATTCACACACAGCTTTTCAAGCTGGTAGACATATCTGATATCATCTATCCCTTCCCTCAGCGCTTCCCAGTTCGGTGTGGCTAAAGGACCTCCGGCATGTGGATAGGTTATGGCATAATCATTGAATTCATGATCAAGATCCTCATAGGGATTGCCCCTTGAGTTTTCTGTGGTTGCCGGTCCCCAGCTATTCATCCCATTAAGATTCTGCCTCCAGGTATAATAACCATAAATATACCGGCTATAACATGGATTCATACAATCAATTGCGGAATTGTTATATTCCCAAACTTTCCGGTCAGATTTTCTCACTTTTTCTCCGGGACCTAGCGGTTTTCTATCCACCTGGCTATTGTTTTCAATATCCAGCAGTTTTCCACCTATATCGGTAGTACACATTATTTTTGCTTCAGGGATCTTTTTTATTTCACGAAAAAGTTCAATGGCAATTTCCTTTCTTTGGGCAATTCTAGGTTCGTCAATAGGCATAAAATATACCGGAGGGCCATGGAGTTCCCTTGAGGTTTTTAATGCTGTTTCCACAAGAAATCTGGCACGTTTGGGATGTATATCCGGATCATATAACCGGATGTTCCCAGGATGTTGTCCCTTGGCAGCCTGAACATAATGACCGAAATACCAGAATACCGGTCGAGTGAATCCTACTTCATTAGCAGCCTTTAGTATGGCATTAAAATGTTCCATCGGGGGAGAGCCGGATTTGTCCCATTGGAAATAATAGGGACTGGAGACCACAACGGTACTCATTCCATGATTTAAATAATCCTTAAAAGAACTTACCCCATCCTGATAAATTTTCTGTTTCTGCAAAAGAGACCATTCCTTGTTATCCATCTCGAAAAACTCATAGCTCAACAACATGCTGTAATCGATATCCGGGACAGGTTCCAGCGTTACAGGCAGCACTTCGACTGACAATGGAATGTCTTTAATCTTTTCATTTTCAGACTCAATATGAACCGAACCTTTGTAAATGCCAGATGTGGTAATACTGTCAGCATGTATGGTAAGCCAGAATCTGGTGGTGTAATTTATCGGAATATCTGTATGATCAGTACGATCAAGCAAACGTGGAATCAATTGATATTTGTTACCATCGCCGTTACGGATTTTCATAATCCGGGTCAATTGTACAAGGACATTGTTTGCACTAATCATTTCCCCTCCGGGTCCCTGAAGATCACCGACAGAAATCTTTACACTGCCCAGATCACGAATCGGGTAAATGCCTAGGGTGACCGGCTCAAAATCATTTTTAGCCATCTTCACATTCAGCATACTTATTCTCTCAGCGTCGCCGGGTATAGACCAGGGATAGACAAACCTCTGAAAATTCCTTGAAAAAACCACATATCCCTGACTGACATCATCAACGTTTAAATGGAGTAAGGAATCCTTGGCCGGGGCAGTTACCATCGTATACTGGTGTGAGTCGGGGATTGAAAACTTGCTGGTAATGTGCTCTCCCTCTTCACCCCAAACAGGTATTGAATATGTTGTTATGTAGTTTGCTGAGCCGGAGCCAACCGTCAGATTAACAGGCATCTCTGCCCCAACTGACTTGTCAGTACTGTTTTTATGAGAATAGATCCGCATTCCGATTCCGTTAAAGCCAGCTTCCGGCTTCATAACAAAACTCAGTTTATTCTCACCCTTATGCAGCGCAACAGTTTTAAGTACCTCAGGATCTTTAGTTTGCCAGTTTACCACAGCGTGAGCCGGATCTGCCGCGGGCAGTTTGTACTTACCCAGACTGGAGTCATTCAGTAATATTTCGACGACACCTTCCATGTCATTATCCGAATTCATTCTGGCAGAAACGCCAATCTCTCTGAGATCCAATAAGCTTTTATCGCTGACAAAATGATAGGTTATTATCCCGTAACCTGAGCACTCGAGATGCGAGTATGGAGTTGTAAAATCCCAGAACTGAATTTCGCGGTTATAGTAAGGCTTAAGATCGATTCGGTTAAAAACTTCCCGGAAGTTATTCAAAATCTTTCCATCCCTGTTAATAACATTAATTTCAAGCTCATATAATCCGTCCGGAATTATATATGGAAGATTGAAACATAGGTTACCAGCTGCTTCATCAATAAACCAGGCAGTATCGCGGGCCAGGATCTCTCCCTGATGGCTGAAGGTTCCAATTCCTGCACCTCCCTTGACTTCCGATAGCGGGTGAAAGGTTTTAAATGCTACATACATTGATTTTCTTAAAACCAGGCTGTCAATAACTACCGCCCTGTCTCTCAGCTGATATGAAATTACAGTTACTCCAGACTTTCTTACATCTTTCTGTCCGCTTGCGATAAGGGCAATCATAAAAAATATGATAGTCAGGAAGTAACTAATCAATGCTTTTCTCATTGTATAAATCTGCATAACAAGAACAGGCACTATGTGACGATTCATCACGTTCTCATTTTATTAGTTTCAAATTTTATTTATCACCTGGGTTCCTGACTCAGGGTGACTGAGTTTACAACACGTTCGACATGGAAATATGTACCCACTATTTCACTCTTCCAGTGGTCGTTAGGGTCGGTGCGTGCATAAACTACGAGTAAGATATCAGGAGCTACCTCTGCCGATGAAAAATAGTTGCCACAGTCGGGAGGATAGAGATCATTATAAAAAGGGATTACAGGCCCCCAGTTCTCTCCCCCATCCTTGCTGAACATAATCCAGTCGCCGGGTCTTCCATAATTTACTGCTATGATACCGTTTTTCATCAGAACAGCATCGGGCCAGACGCCAAATGGTGCAATCGGGTCAGCGTTGCTCCAGTTCTTCCCGCCATCGATGGAGATACTCATATAGACAGATGTGGGCCTGTGGTATCCGAAAGGCATTTTAACGGTAGAATCGTTATTGTTGGTACTGCCTAAAGAGGCTTCATAACTCCCGCTGGACCTTATAAAACTTAGAATCTTACCATCAGGCAGAACCAATAAAGATGTTTCATTAAAGCCCTCTGTCTGCGCTCCGTCTCTCAGACCAAAAACAATTGTTGAAAGATAGCGCCAGGTCTTACCCCGATCGGTAGAACGTATAGCGAGAACGCAATATCTTCCCATGTTTTTTTTCTCACTTTGCCCGTACATACTCATCAGGAGACTACCGTCACCAATTCTGACAATTTTACGACACAAAACACCTGACCAGTCGTTTAATTCCTGAGGCAGGTAGATCCTGGCAGTATCTTCTGTAAGACTAAGCCCATTATCTTTTGAACGGAAAAAGCTGACCTCAAAAACAAATTTTTTATTAGTTTCCTTCAGAGAGTTTTCGGGTCTTCCCCACACTGAACTTCCTCTGGTGTTTCCGGCATCGGAGGACCTGAACATCACCACCTCTCCATCAGGTTCCGGGTACTGGTACGTTGAAGCCTCAAGTATATGATCCACCTTGTGCCAGGATTTCCCCCCATCAGATGAGCGCCTGTCATAAACCTGAATGTCTCCATTGTTGAATTTAAAAACGGTACCATTCGGGCAGAAGCTTTCCTGCATAGGGATTATCAACTGGGTTTCACCCCTTATGACCTTAATTCCAGGGACATAACTCACTCTGGGTTTTATCGTCTCAAATGCAGGATCAAAATCCCTTTGTGCAGATACTACTGACTCTGCAAACAATATTGTCAGGAAAAGTAATAAAATGCATTTTAAGTACTTCATTGTCTGATGTGGAATTAAAATTAAACTTTTTCAAAACCTTGCATAGTCAGGGGAGATTTCATTATTCATTTCATTGCTTATTTTCCCGGTTGAAAAACCTCTCTCTTTTTAACTTTAGTTATTGCCGCCAACAGAATTGCATTGCTTTTCATTGGTTCAGTAACCGGTTTTTTATGAACCGGCCGCAATGACTGATAATTAATGGTTCCAAATAAATTCACCTCTTTAATTATTTTACCAAAACGTGGATTTACCCATTCAAAGGCGAAGAAAGTTATCGGATCACCTTTTATATCAGAGGTACAGCTTACAGGATCAGCTTCGTAGCTGTAAATATTCTGTGATGATCCTTTCCATTCCCCTTCCTCAAGTCTGTTTTCACCTCCCGGATTCCACTCCAGAATATTTACGCCATACTGAATAGGAACAATAGCCTTAAATCCATCATCATAAACAATTTCATACCATCCAAGGAGATCAGCCGAGTCAAAAAAATCAGGAATATTAAAATATGCCTTATGATTTTTTGAAGGAAGTGCACATGCCTGTAAAAATATCAGACTGCTGACATCTTCATTAACAGGTATACCCCTAATCACTGACGGCAGGGGATTTTTTTCCTTGCCTGCTGAAGCTACTGCAATTACACAATTTGCAGGTTCTTTTACAGAGGTGCTTAGATTAAATATCCTTCCCTGACTTTTTACTTCTCCATTCTTAAACCTGCCAAAATTAATATTAAAAACTTTTGACTCTTTTGACAGGTTGAATTTTGAAGAAATATTCACAGGATCAAGTGAATTGCCCTCTTCATCGGGAGTTCGTTTGCCGCTTAACCCAGATCTTACAGAAGGCAATAATCTGTTTACTATTGCTAATAGATCACTTTGATCAATAGTGTGACCTGACCATACAATATTTGCACAACCAAGAAAATTCAAAATTACATCTTTGCCGAAATTGAACTCATTTGTTGAAGCCCATGAGGAAGGAGCGCCTCCTTCAAGGTCAATTTTCTTTACTCTTTCATCCCAGTTATCTATGTTGGGCATGAAATTTCCATAGATTTGTTTAAATCCAAAATTTTGTAATTCCATTTCTTTCTCCTGATCCTCATCCCAGAACCAGTTAAGTATTAAAATGTCTTTTGGGAGGGAATCTTTTACAACGGAGGGGCGAACAGCTCCGGGAGTCTCATATTTTACACCGGTTGAAGAAGTTCTCTGTTGAGGCCCTTTACCACGGACGCTCTCCAGTAAGAAGTCACCCCACATTGCAACCTTTATCCCCTTGCCTGACAGGTAGGTATAAATTTTGTTGATATCCCCGGCAAACAGTTCAGAAGGATCTTTCCCTTTGCATAACGGACATACGTCAAGCGGTGCGCCCCACCATTCATCATGTCCGATATTGATCATTTTGGGTTTTATCACATCAATATACTCATCATACACATCAAACATAAGCTCATATGATTTCGGATTTGATGGGCAGTAGGTATCCGGCCACTCGTCTCCGGGGTATTCTGCCAATTCGGGATGTCTTGTCAATAAGTAATATCCATGAGTGAGTGAAGGTATTTCAGGTATTACCTCAAGAAAATTTTCACTGGCAAAATCAACGATAGCCCTGACATCATTTTTTTCAATAATGTAACCATCACCGGAATCAAAATGACTCGAATTTTTTTCTTCCCCCCTGCTCCCTTCTGTTGAATTGGATCTGGTATACTGCATATATTTTGAGAATTCTATCCAGCCGGCATTAGCTTCAGGATGTTTGTCGAGCCTCATACAATTAAACTCGATCATGACCTTGTTGTATTTATAGAGTGCCAGAAAGTCCCTCATAAACCTCCTGAAAAAAGCAAGATTTTCTGGGCCAGGGACATAAAGCCTTATTGCTCTGAATGGATAAGATGGCCAGTCTTTTACATTTACACCCTGAATTTCTTTTCCATTTCCAGCATTCAGCAACTGACGCAGCGACTGTAATCCATAAAATGCCCCCTGCTCATCACTTCCTGCAACAATTATTTTGTCTGTGCTGACCTGTAAAATATATCCCTCCGGACCCGGGATTTTATCGTTTACCTCCAGTTTATTTTCTTTACAATATCCCCGGATCAATGGGTTGTCATATCTGCCAATGACCACAATTTTTCTATTTTTTGGGATCTCCATCCCTGATTCAATTTTCACGGCGATACCAAATTTGTCGCTCAATTCCCTAACCAGAAAACGCGCAAGAAAAACATCATTTCTGCTCATATTCTGCGGAACAATAATTGACATGGTCTCATCCGGAATAAAAATATCACTGGTAATCTGAATCTGCTTAGGGATAGGGAATATCAGAGTATTTCCCGACGCCATTGCATCCATTGAATTCAATAATACTGATGAGAATATTATCATCTGGATAATTATCCTTTTCGGCAACATTGTTCCTGCTTTTCTCATTCCAGATATTATCTATGAAGATTTTGGGTCATTAATAAATTATCATGATTCAGTTATTTATGTTCTGATATCTTTGCAAGGCCTCTAAAAAGTAATAATCTGCATAGTTAAGAGGGACATCTATTTCAAATCCATAAGGAAAATCTCCCACGCAATGCATTAAAATGAAATTGTTGTTCAGCCCAGACCTTGCACAATATGAAGGGCCCGATAATGAACATAACATTTGAGATGCAGCCTGCAAATAACGTGAAGATTTATTTCCTGAATATTGACTTAATTCCATAAGTGCCGAACAGGTAATGGCTGCGGCAGAGGCATCCCGTGGAATTACCGGGTATTGTTCCGGATGATACTCCCATTGCGGCTTATACCCAGTGTCGGGTACATTGAAGTCCCAATATGGAATTTTGTCTTCAGGGAGGTTTGGATGATCAAGATAGAAATCAGCCATTTTTTGAGCGACCGTCAAAAATCGCAAATCTTTTGTTTCTCTATAAACCATTGTAAAACCGTAGATACCCCATGCCTGACCCCTCGACCAAGTTGACTCATCTGTTAATCCCTGATTTGTACCTTTATGTTTTACTAAACCAGAAACAGAATCATAATCAACAACATGATAGCTGCTGAAGTTTGAACGTAAATGGTTTTTCATGGTCATTTCTGCATGTTTAATGGCAATATTTCTGAATACCGGATCACCACTTGCTTTTGATGCAAAAAAAAGTAACTCTAGATTCATCATGTTATCTATTATCACTGGAAAGAACCATTCAGTTTTTCCGTCCCAGGCTTTTTGATAATTCCATGATTTGATAACTCCGGCACCGGGATAATACCTGGTCAGAAGTGATTTCGCAGCCGTTATCAATACCTCTTTATAATATGGATTTCCTGTTAACCGGTAGCCATTACCGAAACTGCTGAACATCATAAAACCAATGTCGTGATTTGTCGTCATCGTCTTTACCGGCTCTAATTTTTCAGTCCATCTGATTGCTTCTGCTTTCCATTTTTTATCTTTTGTCAATTCATACATGCGCCAAAGTGTACCGGCGTAAAATCCACTGCACCAATCATAAATGTCAACTGTTTTCAAACTTCCATCTTTATCGGTGGTTTTAGGAATAGCGGCAGGGTCATTAGCAACTTTCATCATATTGGAGAGCTGGAGACTTGCAATACTAACATCCTGCCGTATCAGATCATTTTTAGATGGAAATGCCGACGACAGCTTCTCATCACCATCTTTAACGAACAGGTATGAATTTTTGTGTTTACCATTTTCCGGATCGGCAGATTGACTTATAGACCACAATCCACTAGTGGCACCATAGATAACAGCTACTAATCCAAGCAGCAACAACTTATTTTTCTTGCTCATTTCCTGCTTTTTCTCATCTCCTGAACAGCTTCAATAATATTATCAGCCATATACTCAAGCTGTTGTTCCGTAAGCGGATAAAGCGGAAAATGTGTGAACTTATAAAGGAATGCACTCTCTGCATTGGGGCAACTCTTTTTCATTGCTGCAGTGTCATGCCCAAGTTGTTCAAGGTAGGAAAAGCGATATAATGGGGCAAAGTGCGGAATATTTATAATACCTCTGGCGTACATTTTCTTCTTAAAATCCTGGATATCGCCATTCAGTTTAGTATGATCTAACTGGAAAAGATACAGATGGTAGGCGCTTTGTATGTCTTTTGTATCAAGGGGACAGGGGAGAATCTCTTCGATTTCCGCAAATCGGTTATTAAGATATTCTGCATTTTTCTTCCTTTCCATTATAATCCCGGGGAGCCTTTTCAGCTGATTGAGAAGCACGACAGCCTGAATTTCTGTAGACGAATGGTTCCCAGCCATTGAGTAATGCCCACCTTTCCCTTTCAGGGCTACCACATCATAGAGCCATTTGTCAATAGGATTGGCAATATCAAAACCTCCAAAACGGGCTTTAGGAAAATCTTTCCCGTAATCTGAGTTTGTTACAACAATACCCCCTTCACCACATGAGGTAATGTTTTTCACTTCATGAAAGCTGTATGATCCGAAATCGCCAATAGTACCCACTGCTTTACCCTTGTAGAAACTTCCGAATGCGTGGGCCCCATCTTCAACAACCGTTATATCGTGCTCCTTTGCAATTTTCATGATAGCTTCCATATCGCACGGATAGCCACCAAGATGAACCGGCATAATAGCTCTGGTACGTTTTGTCATCTTCCGACTGATGTCTTCAGGACTGATATTCAGTGTTACTGGATCGACATCAGCCAGAACCACTTTAGCACCTGTTTGTAACGCATATGTAATTGTTGAGAGGAAGGTAATCGCCGGAGCAATCAATTCATCTCCCGCCTTCAAACCTGCAAACTTGAGACCCATCTCAAAACCAGCTGTGGCATTAGTGACAAAACATGCATATTTAACATTGAGAAATTTCCTGGTTGCATCTTCAAGTTCTTTGACGGATGAACCCAGAGACAATTTTGTGGCAAAATGACCTTTCTTAAGAAGTTTCGTAAGTTCCTCTGAAACAATGGAAAGTTGCTTCTGGTAAGAAGAATCATCTTCCCCTTCAGGTATCAGGCATTTAATTATAGCAGAAATATCTTCAATATTAATTGTTTCGCCTACAGCCGCCCATGGCACCTTAGCTTCGCCGGTATCATACCGGAAATCAGATTTTGCTTTTTCTTGTTTCTTCATAATATAATAATGAATATGATCAGTATGCGACAATTTAACTCTTCACTCCCCTTAGAATTCAAAGTTAATCGTCGACAAATGTCTTATTTGAATAATTTTTAAAAAAGAAATCACAGAATTTTAGAAGAGAACAGTGGATTTCTATTTATAGAATTTTTACAAAATAATATTGGCTGCCGGGAATGATCCGGCAGCCAATAAATTAAGTACATTAAGTACCATATCCCGGGTTCTGGACAAGCTGATGATTCTTATTGATCTCATCCTGAGGTATTGGATACAGATATTCTTTATCCCACCAGTTATGCCTTGCCCTTGTGCTTGTATTTGGTGGATATCTCATAGGTTCAGGCACATCGCCTTCGTTGTAAATATACTTAAGTGATCCGTCATCATATTTAAATACCCAGCAACAATTCATGTAAGTTCCAGGGTTTGACGGATCCGGATTGAAGATCTGGTTGCCCAAATGATGTCTCCGAATCACCCAGTAACGATCTCCCTCGTAGAAAAACTCAACTTTTCTTTCATTCAGGATCTTATCCATGGTAACAGTAGTCAGGTCGGGCTGACCAGCCCTGGTGCGTACCATATTTATTGCAGCTCAATATTGATGCATCATTCGGGTCAATCATAAACCGGGCTTCTGCATAGTTAAGATAGACTTCCGCCAGTCGTATCTCTTTCCAGCTCTGTTTGCTTTGCCCCTCTGAAATACCGCGTGGCGCCGCTTCGTCCATAAATTTTCTCAGGTAGTATCCTGTAATAGTGCTTAATCCGGTTGCGAAGGGAGCATCGACATTTGTTGCCTCAGGCTGCCATGTGCCATCAATAAGTTTCCATGTCAAATCCAGATTATAATCCATAAAATGAGAACCGTGATGTAATATTGATGCTTCCAGCCTGGAATCCCTATTCGCATAAGGATTTTGAGGATCATATCCTGAGCCCGGTTCAAATGGCATTTTCCCATTTGTCATCTCATATGAATCGACCATATTTTGAGTAGGATCAGATTGTCCTCCCCAGTTTCCATGATATTTTGAAGGGACATTCAGCACATCAACTGATCCTCCTCTCTCGGCTCCGTTGAACAAAACTTCAAGTATAGCTTCATTGTCACCTCCCTGGGAAACAAATAACTTACGGTAATCAGGGGATAAAACTCTGTCGCTTGTGCCATCATTAACTGCATCGATGAGAGATTTGTTCAGTTCGGCTGAGCGCGGATAACGCTCTGCAAACAACATTGCTCTTCCGTTAAGGGCGATACATGCTTCCTTGGTGGCCCGACCCAGATATGAGGGAGAAGCGTCTTTAGCCCATGGCAATATTTCTGCTGCTGCAGTAAGTTCAGAATCGATGAAGTCATAAATCAATTCTTTGCTGGTTCGGCCAACAAAAATTGTCGCTGTATCCTGAAGGTCCTGCAATTCGGTAAAAAACGGAATATCACCGTATCTTCTGACAAGGTCAAAATATTTAAAGGCCCTGTTAAATCTTACCTCTGCCCCGATCCTGATCTTAAAATCTTCAGACAGTGTGCCTTTTTCAAGGCCTGTTAACAGATCATTGCAGTAGAAAATGCATTTATAGCCACTGGCCCAGCAGTCAAAACCATTATCTTCAGGTTTCATTCCTGAATTATTTATAACCCATCCAAATGGCCATCCGCTCTTGTTTACAATAATATCAGTGGTTTGATCCAGTAAAGTTATTCCCCCGTATCCAACACTTTGATATGGTTCTGTTCCGGTACCATATTGCCCTGTAGACATGTCACCATATCCATTCGGCAAATAATTATAGATAGTAGACAGGTAGGCCTCAACGTATTTTTCATCTGAAAATACGGCACTTGAAGAAACCCGGTCCAGCGGAACGCTGTCCAGATAATTTTTGTCGCAGCCTGAAAGTAATGTCATGGCCGTCAGAAAAATCAATGTGTAGATATAATTAAGTTTTTTCATATGATTTTTTTTTGTTTGCAGATAACCTGCTTAAATATTAGCTAATCATCTTATTTTGTTAAAATGTAACAGATAACCCTCCCGAGACAGATTTCCACTGGAAATAATAATGTCCTGTTGTACTTTCCATATCAGGAGCCTCAGGGTCAAACTCCTTCATTTTTGAGATACTGAACAGGTTATTGCCCGATATTGAAAACCTGAGATTTGAAATTCCTATTTTTTCAAGAGCAGTTAATTTAGGCATAGTATAAGACAATACGACATTTCTTAATTTCAGATAAGCTCCGGGAACCAGCCAGTAAGAACTTGTCTGACTGTTGTTATCGCTTTGACCAATATAGGTGCGAGGGAATCTTGAGTTTTCATTACCCGGTCTCCAGGAATCAATGACTGCGACATTTGCATTTGAGGTAAGATCAAACGCATCAAACCATCTGTAGGAATCATACCCGAAAGCCCCCTGGAAGTTTGTAAACAGATCGAAATTCTTATATGTCAGGCCGATATTCAGCCCATAAATATATTTAGGTATTCTGCTGGATCCTATGTCAGTCCTGTCATAATAATCAATGTAATTATCAGGAACCCCGTTAGGACCAGAAATATCTTTGTATTTTATATCTCCAGCCTGGATGGGGAACTGTGATACGATGCCACTTACCAGTGTACCGTCATCATTAAAGTCAGAGGTTTGATACAGTCCTTCCGAAACATAACCATATCTCTGATCGAAAGGTTTACCGGTTTGCTTTAATCCCTCCGGTACATTTGATGCTTCAGCCATTTCAATGACTTTACTGTTGGCAAAAGTCATGTTTGGCTCCAAAGAGATATTAAGAGGCCCCACATTAGTACTAAACCTAATGGAAGTTTCAAATCCCCAGTTATCAACAACACCGATATTCTGCATAGGAACATCAGCACCAAAGCTCCAAGGTACAGATGCACTTGGGTACATCAGGATATTTTCTGTGCGTTTTTTGAAATAATCGAATTCGCCTGATAACTTGCCACCAAGTATTGCCCAGTCAATACCCAAGTCTTTGCTTATTGCAGTCTCCCAGGTAACATTCTGATTGGCAAGTGCACTTGGTGCAATGGGTACATTGTATACTGGTGACGCTCCGGTAATTGTGCCATAAACAGGCCTTGAATCTGTTGTAAAAACGTATCCCTGCTGGTACATGTACTGGGGGATCCTGTCGTTCCCGTATTTCCCCACTGAGGCCCTTAATTTCAGATTTTCCAGCCAGCTTACATTTTCCAAAAATGATTCTTTGGATATTCTCCACGCTGCGGACATTGCCGGAAAGAATCCCCATCTATGATCATGTGCGAAATTAAATGATCCATCGTACCGACCATTCAACTGAACTAAGTACTTGTCCTGGTAATTATAATTCAACCTTCCTACATAACCCCTTCGGGCAGTTTGCGAGGCATATCCGTTATTGGTCTTATTCAGGCTTCCACCAGCAAACAACTGGTCAATTGCCGATGAGGTAAAACCCTCCCGATAAGCTGATATATATTCATCATATGAATCCGCCTGCTCAAATACAAATAAAGCTCCGACAGTATGTTTCCCAAATGTTTTGCTGTAATCCAGTGTAAACTGGAGTGTCTGATTGTTCCCGTTGCCTGAATCCTGATTCAATTTAATTGTAGAACCTTTGGTGTTCAGAGTGCCATTAACATAGAAGTCATAGGGAGTATTGAAATTTTTCGTATTGGAAAAGTATCTGTCATAAGAATAGACAAGCCGTGAAACCAATCCCGGTATAAATGGGACATTATATTTCAATATTGCTGAATTTTCAGATACCTGATATTTATGATTGTCATAACCACTATATGACTCATTTCCAATAGGTGAATAGTTCAACCCATTCCAAGCAAGCACTCTATGACCATTGGGATCAGCGGCTGTTGTCTGGTTTCCATTAGGATCAATGTACTCATAAGGTGCAAAATTTGGCAATGAGGCCTGAAACAACGAAAATACTTCCCATTCAGATGTAGCTGAAGCATTTCTCTCTTCCTGACGTCCTGCCATATTAAACGAAACAGTTAAATCCTCGCTAACTTGGGCATCGATGTTTGCACGCAATGTTTCTTTTTTAAACCAGGACAAATCATAAATTCCACCTTCATTTGATGTACCAACGGAGAGGAGAGCTTTTATTTTATCGGTTCCCCCGTTTAATGTAATATTATGCTGCTGGATGGGAGCACTGGGGAGCATAGTCTCTTTCCACCAATCCGTATTCGCACCGGTTCCATTTCTGTAAGACTCTATTTGCTCCGGTGTGTACATTGGGGTATATGTTCCTCCCTGCAACGAAGCCTGATTTGCAAATGCCTCGTTAATTGCAACCGCATATTGATACGAGTTCATCAATTGGGGAAGGAATGTCGGCTTTTGTATACCATATGAACCGTTGTATGTTACACTGACACCCTTCTGAGAACCTCTTTTGGTTGTAATCAGTATAACCCCGTTTGCAGCCCTGTTTCCATAAATGGCTGCAGAGGCTGCATCCTTAAGGACTGTAACGCTTTCAATATCATTCGGATCAATTCTTTCAAAGGAGCGTTCAACTCCATCTACAAGTACCAATGCACTGTTATCACCGAAAGTGCTCTTGCCCCTGATATAGAATTCTGCAGCGTCAGCTCCGGGAGTACCATACGATTGAACTGAAATAACACCCGTCATCTTACCAGCAAGGGCATTACTCAAACTTGGAACGGGTGCTTTGGTAAGTGCGTCGCCCTTCACGGTTCCAATTGATCCTGTGAGATCTTTCTTTCTTTGTGTCGAATAACCAGTGACGACAACTTCCTCAAGACCAATGGAGGATTCTTTAAGTATTACGTCAATAACGCCTTTCCCGCTTGATTCAATTTCCTGAGTTTCCATACCGACAAAAGAGAATAAAAGTATGGCATTCTTTGGGGCATCATTAATGGCGTACTGACCTGATGCATCCGAAAGAGTACCATAAGTGGTTCCTTTCACCAGTACTGTGACACCCACCAAGGCGTTACCCTGCTCATCAGTGATTTTCCCGGTAATCTTTTGTTGCTGCATTTCCTCAACTGATAAGGTAAGTTCATTTCTTGTAAGTATTATCTGTCGGTCATAAACAGCAAAAGTCACATCTTTATCAAAAATGTCACTTAAAATATCCCTTATCGGCTCGCTCTTGGCATCAACACTCACTTTTCTTTCAACATCGATTAATTTGGGACTGTAGAGGAAAAAAAACTCACTCTGGTTTTCGATCTCTTTCAGTAGCATCTGAGATTTTAACATCTTCAAGCTTAAGTGTAAGCTTTGTCATTTGCGAGTAAGATTCAGCCGCATACAGCTGAAAAATAGTCACAATGGATAAAAAGAAGGTTAGTTTCATTACTCTGAATTGTTTTTCTTGAAAGGAATCCAAATATCCCTTCAAAATAATCTCGAAATTTTTTCATAGATTTGAATAGATTAAGTTTACAAAAGTTTTTAACAGAAATCAAGGACTTAGTCTGGCGGGATCGTGGGCAAACACTTTCCCGCTTTTTTTCATTAATAGATATTTACCATACGCATGTATATGAGTTGTTGAAGGATATTCTAAATTCTATTTCCCCTTGTGAGCTAAAACGATTTTTCTCTTGCTAAAGGTCCCGTTACTCATCTTTTCCCGTTTCGATATTGAATATTTCAACGGTGAGGCCATAGCCATCAGTTCAAGAACCTGTGGCAAAGTTTCCTGAACAAAAGTGGCAGTATAAGTAAGTTCAAGTAATTCAGGATCTTTTATCTGGATATCAACATTAAACCATCTGCCTAATTTCTTTGCAACTTCACCCATTGGCTCCTTATCGAAAACTAGTTTACCCTCTTTCCACGAAAAATATCTGTCATCACTTATTGTAAATGCAGTAATCTCATAACTCTTTTTATTATATATCGCCAGATCAGTCGGTTTCATTTTTATCAGTGGAGTAATGTGCCCTGTCCTATCTATCAATTCCAAATCGACTTTTCCTTCGATTAATGAAGTCTCAACTCTGGCTTCATCAGGATAGGCCATGATATTAAATTTAGTTCCGGTTGCTTTAATCTGAATATTTCCGGTCTTAACAATGAAAGGTATCTTAGCATTATGAGCTACTTCAAAATATCCCTCACCTTTAAGCTCAGTTGTTCTGCAGGAACCGTCAAATAATGAGGGGTATTTTAAAGAACTGCTGTGATTAAGCCAAACATTTGTACCATCTGGCAAGGTAACCTTAGTAATTGCATCAACAGAAGAAAAAACCTCATTATATGCCTGATTTACAGATGCCTGTTTATGCTTTGCAGATTGATACTTAAAAGAAATGTACATACCGAAACAAAGAACCGGAAGCATTAAAATTGCAGCCACCCTGGTCATAATTTTTATAAAATTCTCTCTCCTCCTGTACTTTATAAGATTATTATGAGCAATCTGTAAAAGATTATTTGATCGGGTCAGATTGACTTCATGATGTATTCTGTCAAGCAATAGGTCAAAATTAATTAGATTGTTATCATCTTCTTCCGGCATTTCTTCCCACATCTTAAATAAAAGAGCTTTCCCTTCAGCTGTGCCGGCAGATTTCCGGAACCATTCCAAAACAAAAAGTAATTCTTCCTCAGTGCAAAAATTACTGCAATATTTTTCTAACAATTGTTTATTCATTATCATCTCTTTTCCCCTTGGTGAAAAGCACTTCCGGTAATATTCCGGAAGTGCTTTGAAAACAACCTGCCCTAACCCTAATTATAAAAAAACCACAAAATAGTATGTTTGAAAAAATGAGACTCATTAAATATGTTCATTTTAATAATAAGACGTAATAACCAATAGTTACCACTAGCTCAATAAAGAAAAATTTATAAAATAATACAAACTGGCTGAATATCAATACTATACAAAAAGATACCAAAAAAGTATGGCAACAAGTGAGTAATTTCCGAGATTTTTACGGATGTTTTTCAATGCGCCAGCCATATGATTTTCTATAGTATTTACTGATATATGAAGGCGCTCTGCAATCTGTTTATAATTCATGCCTTCAATCCTGTGAAGTTGATAGATCTCTCTCTGACGCTGAGGTAATTTTGTAATAATCTCATCAAGCTTATTTGAGAGTTCATTATATTCAAGCTCCGCATTTACCGAATCTGCAGCGGATTGCTGCAAAAGCTTCAGGTATTCAACATACTCGGATTCCCTTGCTTTTTTCCGAAGACTTGAAACCGCAGAATTATAAGTTATGGCGAACAGATAGGATTTAACAGATGAGTCTTTCTCTATTTTGAATCGGTTTTCCCAGAAATTAAGGAAAACATCCTGGGTCAGATTTTCTGATTCTTGTTCAGATTTAAGAATAGAATAACCAAATTTATATACTTTTTTACAATACTTCTTATATATGACATCAAATGCAAACATATTGTCTGCTTTAAGTTCCTTCATCAAATCTCCATCACTATAAGAAACAATATCTTTCATAACAGTTGTCCCTTTATCTGACCCCTACTCGTAAAGATATTAAAAACTTCTAGATATCAAAATTTCATTTGGCCTCTAAATATTAGGTTATTAGGAAACTAATAAATATGTTTGTCGCAAACAAAGTCCGTGAAAATTTATTGTTTTTTTTGTGCTTAATCTAATGAAATTTAACACTCAGAATGAACATATCACGCTTTGGGACAAGTTATCGAGGGATTAGCTCCTGCCTTTTTTTTATCCTTTGTTTCCTCTATTTTCTAGTATGTAATCGCTACCTACTAACTTATCATGAACAAATCCAATTATTCCGTTTTGATAGCAGCTATTTTAAGGATTTTCTGTCAAGCCCGGGTGGTTTAATGAGATATATAGGTGCATTTTTAACCCAATTTTACATTTACCAAATAGCAGGAGCATCAATTGTAACATTGGCAGGCTATGTTATATACTCAATTACAATATACATATTCCGTAAACACCAGATTATGGGAGTACTCCCGGCGTTCGTGCCCGTATTATTACTGGCAGCACTGCACAGCTATTATCTTTACATTCTGGCCTTTACCATTGGGTTTATCGTTTCTCTCGGGTATTTCGCACTATACGTATCCATAATAAATAATAAACTGCGTTATTTTTTGGGCCTTTTGTGCTGGCCATTATTGTATTTTCTGACTGGCGGATATGCCTTAATATCACTATCACTTTGTTTAATCCATGAATTGTTATTTAATCGCGGTCGATCACGTTTCCTGATCACTACTGTTTTTACTTTATTCGCCATATTGGTTCCATACCTTGCCTCTCATCACCTTTTTTATATAAAATCAACCGTAGCCTGGACAGTCTTTCTTCCTTTGTTCATCGAGCCGCCTGTACGGTATATTCTGATTTCATTATTAATTTATTATCCTTTGGTTCTACTCGTCTCTAAGGTGTGGCTTGTGTACTCAAAGAGGGAGCTGATTTCAATGCCCTGGAACTGGAAAACAATTATTACCATTACCAGTGTAATGGTTTGTATGGCAGGTTGGATCATAAAATATGTATATGACAGGAAAACTGAAATATTGCTGGGGATGGATTATTGTATACAACGGTCCGATTGGAACGGGGCATTGAAACTTTCTTCATCATATCCTGGTACAAACCAGCTTATCATGTATTTTACAAATCTTGCCCTTTACAAATCAGGGCAAATGGGTGATCATATGTTTCATTATCCTCAGGCGGGGATAAATGGCTTATGGCTTAAATGGGAACGTAATGGGATCACACCGTTTTTCGGAGGTGAAATATATTATCAGCTTGCATATACCAGCGAAGCATATCGCTGGGCTTTCGAATCAATGGTAGCGAAAGGCCCCAATCCACGCTCATTGAAGCGATTAGTTATAACCAGTCTTGTCAACGGTGACATTGCTCTTGCTGAGAAATATCTGAAGGTGCTGGAACAAAGCCTTTTTTACCGGAGATGGGCACATAAGTACCATTTCTATATAAATTATCCTGAAAAAATCACCGAGGACAAGGAAATCGCTGAGAAGATTCATTTTGAAATCCAATCAGATTTTATGAGTTCGAGAGATAATCATGATATCAGGTTAGAACAATTACTGGAGAACCATCCTGACAACCGCATGGCATTCGAGTATAATATGGCTTCCATGCTGCTTGAAAAGAATTTATATGGTTTTGCTACGAATATCTATCGTTTAAAAGAATTGGGCTATAAATCTATACCTGTGCATTACGAGGAAGCGCTTCTGGCATATATGAGCTATACCAAAAAGGATATTGTTCCGGAAGGATATTCTATCAGTATAGCTACTCAAAACCTCTTCGCCGATTACGCCAAAATGTTTTTTTCTCTAAGCAATAATTCTGATAAAGAAGCCATGGCTATGTACAGTAAATTTGGTAAAACTTACTGGTACTATTTGAAATTCATTAATAATCAGGCCCAACAAAAGAATGAAGAAAAGAATAAATAGGGAAATGAAAAGTATTGCTGTAATAGCGGCAAAAGTAGTTCTCTATATTTTTACCGGACTAATTCTCAATGCATGTTCCGGTAAAACGCCGATATGCCAAGTGGTTGCAAGGGAAGTGACTATTTTGCCCGATTACTCCGGAATTACTATACCTCCAAACATTGCGCCATTGAATTTCACTATCAAAGAAAGCGGAGAAAAATATCTTGTTAGGCTTTCCGCAGGAAGCGGGGAGACCATGACTATATCCTCATCAACAGGTAAAATCAGGATTCCCGATAAAAAATGGAAGAGACTATTACAACTATGCAAAGGAAAGAAAATGTTCGTTGACATATTTGTAAAAAAAGACAGCAACTGGATAAAGTTTCCTCCCATTATCAATGACGTTGCGGAAGAGCCGATCGACAGCTACCTGGCTTACAGGTTAATCGAGCCAGTGTTTGAAAGCTGGAATAAAATGGGAATATATCAGCGCTGTCTTGAAAATTTCACTGAAAGTCCTGTAATGATAAATGATATTAGCGATAACAATTGTATGAATTGTCATTCATTCTGTGGTAATGACAGTCATTTCATTTTGTTTCACATGCGTGCAAAACATTCTGGTACAGTAATTTACCGAAAGGGAAAACTAACAAAAGTAAATACCAAAACCGATAGTACAATTTCGCCAGGTGTATATCCGGCATGGCATCCAGGAGGAAGGTATATTGCTTTTTCAGTAAATCATATCGGCCAGGCTTTTCATTCAATACCCCAGCTCAAAATTGAAGTAACTGACACGTTATCGGATTTAATAGTTTTTGATAC
Source organism: uncultured Bacteroidales bacterium (assembly GCA_963756885.1). Taxonomy (GTDB): domain Bacteria; phylum Bacteroidota; class Bacteroidia; order Bacteroidales; family VadinHA17; genus LD21. Next base: position 611,435 of record CAVWPG010000005.1, on the reverse strand, counting down.
CAGGAAAAATAAGGTGTTTACATCCCCTGCAATCTCATCGAAAAAGAGCTTCGAGACCTTCCCAGCCTGGTCACCTGACGGTAAGTACCTTTACTTCTGCAGTGCCATAGCACTTCCTGAGACTCAGTTTAACAAAATTCATTATAATCTGTTACGCATATCTTTTGATACCGCAACTTGTCAGTTCGGTAGCGTTGATACAATTGTGGCTGCCGCAGCTACCGGACATAGTGTTTCATTTCCAAGAATTTCTCCGGATGGGAAATATCTGCTGTTTTGTATGTTGGATTATGGAAATTTCTCAATCTGGCACCCTGAAAGCGATTTATACCTCAAGAATCTTGAGTCAGGCGAAATATTAAAACCTGATATAAACAGCACTCAATCTGAAAGTTACCATAGCTGGTCTTCGGTCGGACGATGGATCGTATTCAGCAGTAGGCGTATCGATGGACTTTTTACGCGACCATATTTCAGCTATTTCGATAAAAATGGTAAAGCACATAAACCATTTATTCTGCCTCAAAAGGACCCGGAATTTTATGATACATTCCTAAAATCATATAATATACCCGAACTGGTTACCTCAAAGATAGAACTTAATCCACACAGCTTGATTGAAGTTGCTAACTCAGAAGCTGATACTGCGTCTTTTATAGCTTTTTAGTTTCAAAAATAGATATTCTAGCCTGGCAAATTTATTTTTAGGTTCATTTAAACCAGATTTTATTTAAGTCATTTATCCCATGTTAATATGGTAGCTCCCAGTATCCTCAATCAATTTAATCTTATCTCTTATGAATAAATCACTGAAAAATCAAGGTTTATGCACAATGAAAATCCTTAAAACGAAATTTCTATCTGAATCCGGATATGCTTCGTTCTTTTTATCATTCTCTATATTGCTTAATAGTATATTACCTTGTATTGCTGGTCCAATTGATGTCCAACTGAATGGAAAAAACAATAACAAGACGATTTTTCCAATTCCGACTGAAGTAAAACTTATTGAAGGAAACTTCACTTTCGATAAAACCGTTTTCATTATGGTTCCTGAGAATGTGAGTCCCTATGATAATTTTCTTGCAAAATTATTGTCTACCGAGCTTATAGACAAATATGAGCGACCTATAAATATAGTCGCAAAACCTGGATTTTCAGAGAAAGACAAATTTATATTAATTGGGGACATCAAAAATTCACTGATAAGGGATTATTGTGAAAAAAATAGATTGGTGTCTGCCTTAAAAGAGTTGGGTTCTGAAGGTTATATTTTATCTGTATCAGATAAAAATATAGTTATTGCTTCCAATAATAAGAAAGGTGCATTATATGGTTTTGAATCACTTCGCCAGATAATTGATAATGAAGATGGGAATCTTTTTATCAGGCAGGTGTTGGTTAAAGATTGTCCTGAATTTCCATTCCGGGGAATTAAACTTTACCTCCCTGGACGAGAAAATATCACATTTTTCAAAAGATTTATTAAAGATTTTGTCGCGCTCTATAAATTTAACACAATAATACTTGAGCTGAATGCAAATATGAGACTGGATAGACATCCGGAATTAAATGTAGGCGCCGTTGAATTTAACCGGTATTTAAATTTTAGCAGGCTTGACAGGCCTCCCGGAATTCATCAGGAATTCCAGAATTCATCACATCAGGATAATGCAGACGGTGGTATTCTTGAGAAAGAAGAGGTTGCGGATCTCGTAAACTATATGAGAAAATTTAATATTGAAGTTATACCGGAATTACCGTCCTTAACTCATTCCTATTATCTTCTTGCAGGACATAAGGAACTGGCAGAAAATCCCGAACAGCCGTTTCCAGATACCTACTGTGCGCTGAAACCCGGGAGCTATAAAATATATTTTGATGTGCTGGATGAGTACATTAAAATAATTCACCCTTCGATTATTCAAATTGGTCATGATGAATGGAGAATGGAGAAGGATAAATGTGCTTTGTGCCGCGGTCACGATTACGGACATCTTTATGCTGCCGATGTGAACAAAATTCATGATTACCTGGCAAAAAAAGGAATAAAAACTGCATTATGGGGTGATCATCTTCTCGAATCAGTTACTCATAAAGACCACCAGGAATGGGAATCCTCAACAGGATATAAGTACAATATTCCCGGAGCATTGACCTCTGAACAGGTTATGAAATTAATCCCAAAAGATATACTAGTATTTAACTGGTTCTGGAGTGATATAAAGAATGATAAGCAGATTTCAGATTTGGGATTTAACCAGGTATATGGAAATTTTACACCTGATATTGATAACTGGAATGAAAGAACAAAAATAAAAGGATTATCAGGAGGTGCACCTTCCTCCTGGGCAGGAACTACAGAAAAAAATTTCGGCAAAGATCAGATCTACGATTTTTTAGGAACTGCAAATCTTCTTTGGTCAAACCATTACATTTCTGAAATTGAACTTGCAATGATAACGGAATCATTAACAGGAGACATTAAACAAAATTTCAGCGGGAAAATGCTTCCGGGAGACATGGGTGTAAACATCAGGCAATTGGATATTTCATCTCATTTTAATTCTTCCCTGACTGCCGGTATTGATAGTTTGAATAATTCTGACCTTATATCAGGATATGTACAATCAGGAAATAAAATTTTCAATCTGGGCCCGCCTTCAGATAACGGCAACAAGGCTATTGCTGTTGTTTCCAGGAAAACAGGAAAAAAGGCGACATCAGTTCTCGGGATTGATGTAAATAAAGATGTTAACAGTATAATTTTTTTACAGGCATGCGCAAAAGCCGGAAATAATGAGAAAGCTTACAGAATGATATATAATTTTGATGAAACTGCAGAGCTTTTAGGCTGGTACGAAGTTGTATATGAGGATGGATTTGTAGAGACCATCCCGATCCGTTACGGTATAAACATACTAGACTGGCAGTGGCAGCAAAGAATAATGAACAATATAAAAGATAAAGATGGCAACAGTCAGAGATATGCATATGAGGCCAGGGCGGTTGCATGTTCAAAAGAAAATTCAGATCCTGTCACATTTTTTTCGTTTGAATGGGAAAATCCCAGATATGGGAAAAAAATTAACAGAATTAATCTAAAATCAGTCAATTATACTAATAATAATGAAAATGCAATAATTTTGCTTGCAATAACAGTTTCGGAAAATTCTAAGATTACTCCTGCTGAGGGTAATGAAATTGAGTAATGTCTTAACACTCTATAAATTGGACACAATTATTGAAAGAATTTTGAGAGTTTTAAAACTTAAGACATGTATTACTTTTATGAGATAAAAAATTATTTTTAATTATTGGAACTGATTTAATTTATTTTTAATATAGGATTTTCTCTAAGTTCTGTATCTTTGCTAAGTGTGTTCTATTAAGTACTTTTCGAACCTGGTGAACCAAAAGGGGAACAGGCAAAAACAGGATCTTGCAAATATCTTATTATCAGCATAGTGGAGAAATGGTTCGAATCCCTCTTTCTCCGCAGACCAGGTCACTCCCGCAGCCTCAGCTGCGGGATTCTTATTTTCAGCCTTTTGAGCCAGGCCCGCCTGAGCGATGAAGGCTGAAAATAAGAATACCTCATGAGCGCAGCGAATGAGGGAGTGATCTGGTCTGCAGGGATCTCCCCAATGAGGATCACCACCGACTTCATCTCCACCTTGCCAAAGAACATATGATAAAACACCTTAGCCCTCCATCCGGATGTAGCAACATAATTTATCCGTAAAAGGTTCACAGTTTTTCCATTAATCGGAGTATAATATTTACGGCTAACAGATATTATTTAAATTCAATACTTTATTGGACAAGCCGGTGGCTTCGATCGCTTCCAGCCGGAGTTGACTGACAGCATCCAGCCGGCAATATATACCAGTTACAATTTATATTATCCTTTTTGAGCAGATGTACGGCAGCATGGGGTCAAGACTTCCGGCTTTTACACGCTACTCTTAAAGTCAATGCTTTAGATAATAATCCGGTGTAAGTGGTCGAAATACGCCATCCAATTCTGATTTTTCATTTTTAAGCAGATGAATTGGAACAAAATAGTATCTTATCGAACTTATCAGGTAAGGATTTAAGACTGACAAATCAGAATAATTGTCATTAGCTTGCATTTTAATATTTATTTCCCCCCAATACGAGACCTCCTATTCACAGTAAAATGAAATTTCGGGACGTATAAAATGCTCTTCTCCATAACCTGCCCTCAATATATTAAGCTTAGAATACATATGATTTTCTGTGAATATGTTGGTGTGATTACCAATAAAAAAACGATAATAAAGATGAATCTTTTTATTGTTTTAAATTTCAGGCCATTAATTATTCTGTTATAAACCGGTGTTATTTCTTCCATCTCAGGAAGAGTAATGACATCTTTCTTTGTTACTGTTTTCAACCCAAACAAAAATCGCAATAAATTAAATTTTTTCAATACAATATAAAGCAGTAAAGATGAAGGAATTGCGGTGCAGATAATAAGCAAATACTTTATAAAAACTGATGTGTTAAATTGAATAATGTAATATCCAAAAACGATAATCATGGTTTGGTGCAATATATAAATTGGTAAAATACCAATATTTGCCTGCTGCAGAAATTTATGATTGAAATTAAACTTTATAGCCGCTAACCCAATAAAAAACATTACCCAGCAAAATGAAATCAGCACCGACAAAACACTTAAATACAAATGACTTAATCCAAAATGTGGGTTTGTATAAGTTTGTAAATTACCATCGGCAAGAGTAATAAAATGCATCAATAAAGCACTGCTAATAATTCCAATATTTAAGAATAGCGAGATTCTGCGTTTTAATATTTCCACAAAACAAGGATTTTTAATAAAAATAAATCCATATAAAAACATGCAGAGATAACTGAAAAAATCAGCCCAGTCAGTATAAACTGGAAACAAAGGTTTTAATCCGACTCGAATCAATAGCATGGGAATCATGAGCAGGAAAATACCCCAGGATGAAAAAATAGTATTTTGCAGTTTTTCAAAGTTGAAATGTGTTTTTGCGAATAATAAATAGATAGGTACAACAACTATTGTCATGACGAAAAGATATGGAAGATAGTAGATATGTGATCCCAAATGCCCAAACCAAAGTAAAATGCTTGTTCCAAAATCCTGTGAGAACATATAGGAAGGATAAGCTTTCAGAAATTCAATAAAATTTCCATGAAATCCATGGAAAGAAATAGCTTCATAAAATTTCTGTGGCGGAACAATAATTATAACACCAAAAATAAAAGGTATGATTAGTCGTTTAATCCTGTCGGTAAGAAAATGTGATTTTCTTGAATTTAAAGCGAACCAGGTACCAACGCCAGACACAAGAAAAATCAAATCCATCCGCCAACCATGCAATAATATAGTTAGTATATCAAAAAAATTACTTTGAGTAGCATTTTTAATATGCCAGCTAAAGTGGTCAAAAGGTCGCCATGAATGGAACAAAAACAATAAACCAAAGGCAAATAATCTTAACCAATCAATGTAATACAAACGAGAATTTTGAGCTTTCATAATTTTGAGGTTTAAATTTTTACTCAAAACTACAAAGGGCAGAAACATGCATCGCCCTGGCGTGAAGGGTTGGACATCTGCCTGTGAATCCCTAGGCTCAATGCATTTAAATTCAGCGAATTACATTTTTGGCTTTTCTATAAAATCTGAAGGCGTCTTTCCCGTATATTGCTTAAAAATAGTATTGAAAGATGATTTGGAATTAAATCCACAATCATAAGCCATGGCTAATATGGTGTATCTTTGATTGGATTGGTCAGTTAATAATTTTATTGCTTCCTCAACTCTGTATTCATTGATAAACTTAAAGAAGTTTTTCCCTGATTGTTGATTTATCACTTGTGAAAGGTGATTAACACTCATTCCCAGTTTATCGGCAACAGTTTTAATTGAAAGTTTATTGTCGAGAAAAAGCTTTTCAGAATCAATAAGTTGAATAAGAGAATAATAATAATTTTCAACATCACTTTTTGGAAGACCTGACTTTATATATTTAGTGGTTGTTTCAGAAATTCCAGTCAATTTGGTTTCAATATATTGTTCCTTTTGGTTCTGATCAGATTTTGAATTAACCTGTGGATAAATTAAGATCTGTTTAAACCCATAATAACCAATAAAAAAGATTAAAAATACATTTAAAGCATACACTAAATTATCACCTGTTTGATATGTAAAAACCGGGAAAATATCACTGAAAATATTTGAAAATATTTCGATTAAATTGACAATAATAAGTACAATGAATATTGTTCTCAACCAATTTAGATTAATACCTGATGTATATGAAAAATTACCTTCTATATTTTTCATATGCTGTTTTAATCTGAAAAGACCTAAAACAGAATATACCGGACCGCTAAATACAAGGAAAAATTCTCCAGCATAAATCATAGCCCATGGTTTGGTAGTTGCCAAATGGAAATAGACGTTTTTTTTGTCAACCGGTAAAAAGTAGTATGTAGCAAGGTAATAAGTCAGAAAAACAAAGAATGGGAACGTCAATAACCAAAACCAAAACCTGAATTTTTGTTCAGGCTTTGTAATCAGAACGACATATAAATACAATAATGGTGCGGTTAAGATGGGAAAACAATAAGTGATTCCCCAAAATTGGGGATGAAGTTGATAAAAGTTTGTGTTTCTTAAATACTGATCGAAAAAAATGGTACCTATCAGAAAAGTGAATAGCATTAAAAGATAATCACTTAGCGATTTTTTAGGTTTCGATTGAAATAATATCAGGTAAAATACAGCCTGAACAGAACCCAGTAATGAAATTATTGCCATAATTTGTTGTCTGTTTTATGTGATTTTCTAACACAACCCACAGCTAAAAACAATAAAAATCTTTTGAATATTGATTATAATATTCCGGCTCAGTTTGAGTGTTTTACCTCTATTTTTCTTTCGTTATATGTCGTTAATCTTCATGCCTTATTTTCATGATAATGACGTACAACTTGTTCTTACGATTGGTTGTTATAATCCAGGATTTGCCTAAATATCTGTCTTCACAATTCGAATTACTTTGGATTTATGGGGGTGAAAATACCAACTTCATCCTCAATTATCTGAGCTAAATCAAGGCACCTGGTTTCTTTGAATAACGGACCAATTATCTGAATAGCTTGAGGAATACCGTCTGTAATTTCAATAGGTAAAACCACTGATGGAAGACCCAAAAGATTTACAGACACCGTCAGTACCTGCGATTCTAACATAGATTTTGTGGTGTCCAAACTTTCAATATCATATCCAACTTTGAATGGGTTCCTTGAAGAAACAGGCCCAATAATAACATCGTATTTCTGAAAGTATTCGTTCCATGCTTGGGCAAGACCATTAATTCTGGCAAGAGATTCCACATAATTCAACAATGAGGTATCTGTTTGTAGGTTTATAAGATTATCTGTAAACTTTCTTACTGAAATTGAAGCATATTGCTTAATAGCGGAAAGATGTAATTGTTGAATGTCGGTTGCAATAACATTAATCCATAATTGAGCAGATTCACGAAGGGATGATGAATCAATTTCTTCGATCATTCCACCATTCTTTTCTAGTATCGTTCCGGCTTTTTTGACAGCATCTTTTACAGAATCGTCTACTCCAACACCAGCTGGATTTGTAATAAGAGCTACTCTAAAGGATTTTTTAAAATTGCTTTCAAGTGGAGCCGGAATCCACCCTGGATCCCTTGAATCACATGCGCTCATTATAATAAGAGCAGTTCTTAAATCTTGTATTCTCCTGGCTATAGGTCCTTGTACCGCAAACCTTCTGAGTGATTCAGATATTGATCCTTGAGATAGAGATTTGGTGGAAAATGCAATTCGTCCTCGGCCAGGACGTAATCCGCATACCCCACAGCACTGTGCCGGATATCGGATTGATCCTCCATAATCGTTTCCTAATCCAAGGGGAATCATTCCGGTTGCAACTGCCGCTGCATCACCACCACTGGAACCTCCAGGTGTTATTAGAGCATTCCAGGGATTAATTGTAGCTCCGAACAGATCATTATCTGTATGATAACGTAAACCAAAATCCGGCATATTAGTTCTTGCAAGTGGAATAGAACCATTCTTTCTCATAAACCCCACGTGTGGAGAATCTGTTGATGCAATATTATCTATCAACAATTTGACACCCTCATTTGTGGGATAACCAGCTAAATCCACATTTTCTTTAACTGAAAAGGGCACTCCAAATAGAGAATTCACTTTCGGGTTCCTCATAAGAAACTGGTCTTTGATATCGGCTTCTTTTAATGCCTCTTCTTCCAACAATAATGTAACAGCATTAATTGAGGGATTTATAGCTTTGATTCTCTCAATATGAGCTTCAATAATTTCTCTTACCGAAGCTTTTTTAAGCTGAATAAGTTCTCCTAATTCCGTTGCACTCATTCGCCAAAGATCATTTGTTGAATTGTAATTACTTCCTTCAGAGACTTTGCGATCATATTTGATAAGATCAGGAAAGAATAATGTACCCGAAGCAAGGGAGGTACTTTTTATAAATTCTTTTCTATTCATCTTTTTTTGGATTGTTTGATAATGTGATTTTTTAAAATATTAAAATCTGATTCCAGATAAACAATTTCAGAAATTAAATGCCTTAAAACTGCTGTTGCTGTTCCAATCTGGTCAGACCAAAATCATCGGGTATAACCAGTGATGCCTTTGCAATTTTTCCAAAATAGTTCAATATACTTCCGTCTCATCGAGGCATTTTTGTGCGAAGCATAAACTTCTGTGTGTTAAAGTAAAAGATGGGAAAAGCCACTGACCCTGACCACCCTACGCCGGAGTATATTGACCATTCTTGATCAGATTTAATTGCTTGTTGTTAAAAAAATTATGATAATTCCAACCGGACCAGCCAGACGTGATCAACACTTCCGGCTTTTCCAATATAAAATGATATTTCATCAAGCCTAAGTTTTTGCCAGGTTCCCTTTTAACGGAGGAGCAATTTAAAATAATTTTTTACTACTGTCCGACTAAAAGTTTGAGATTCTGAGCGAAACGAAGTGAAGCGAAGAATCTCTTGCTAATTTGACCATTTATCCGTTTGGTAGTGATAATTTTTATTCCCTTTAAAATACTTCAACTTATAAGCTTCTCGGCCCATTTAACACTTTCAGCTATATAAGCATCATATACAATGAGTTAAAATCTGAATCCTATTAGAAAGAAAATTCTGTTTGTTCTCGCGGTTAGGTCTAATATATTGGACATTCCACTGCCTCTTTCATAACGGGCTTCAAGAGAAAAGCGGCCGTTACTGAAACCACATCCAGCAATATAGCCAAGTTCATATTTTTTGGTATCATCGATGGCAACTCCCTCTACAGTTCTCTCTTCAAGATAAAACTTCGTATAAACATTTTTATAATTTGTCTCATTTATTACAAAACCATTTGAGATTCCACCATTAAAAAATAAGTATGAAGTCCCAATCGGATATCTAAACCTTCCTAACGTGTTTAATTTCAGATATGTATAGCCTAATTCAGCATTTGCTGTTGTATAATTGCCACTAGCTTCATGTTTTTCATAGGCCCCTGTAATACAATAACTCGACAAAAAAAGCTCATTATATATGGACCATTTTCTTTGGTTTCTTGGTAGAATCAGATCACAATACAAACCGGCTGAAAAGTTTACTGAACGGCTAAGATCTCCTTTTGTAAAAAATAAATGATTTGGGCTGCTACCAGTGAAAGACAAAGAAGTCAAAGAGACCCCAGCAAGAATTCCAAATACAGGTGTCATCTTTTCTTTATTTTTTTTAAATGAAATATCCGTTTGTGTGCATGTATAGTAAAATTTAAACAGATTATCCAGCTCTGACTGTTTATATGCGGTTTTTTTAAGTTTAGCCTCTATTTCCGGGCAATCCTGAAAGTAAATATCCAATTGGCCCAGATAAGCTTTGTTCTCATTAACCACGGTATTTTCTCCCTGCATATAGAGGTATCTTTTATAAAGTAATAATTCGAATGTCGTATCTTTTTTGATATAGAAATAATCCTTATGGTTATTAAAATAATGATAAAGGGATTTTCTCCCTTTGTAGATGGTTTGAAGAAAGGTTGCAACAACCTGAAGATGCATTGCTTTATCAAAATTCAGATCCTCCGTGTTCCTTGGGCTGGTCTCAACATTTACCCTGGCACCTACGTAGATTTCATCCTTCACTTTAAATTCAATTATATCAGTTGGCTGATATATAATTTGCTTATTTTCAGTGAGCTCTTTGAAGTCAATTTTGTCGGGATTTATTTTCCAGTTTCTGTAATCAATAAACCCAAAGAGGGTATCTCCTTTCAAATTAATAACATATCCAGGTGAGTAATTCTCCTGAGAGTTAACTATTTGGAATAATAAGAGCCCTGATAAAACCAGAACTAGTCTGTTAAATGTTCCTGGTGTCCGCATATTTTTTTAATAAATTAATGAAATATTCTAAAAATGAGTCTTGTATAATGCTCTATGTTATATAGGATTATATCCAGGTAATTATTACCGGATATAATGTATCTTATTAAACCACCTTGGAAATCGATGAAAAAATTTAATAAGCTAACTGTAATAGGGTCAGTAAATGGTAGAGAATCAAGTTATGAATTCAGACAATTAAAAACCAAATATGTAAAACCTTCACAATCGGATTAAAATTATGAATTAATTAGATACAAAATGAAACAGAGGTTAAATAAATTTTACATCACTCCCCTGGGACTAATACATGCAATAACATTGCCTTGGTTTAATGCAACCTGCCATGGCATTTTTGAAGCGCTACAGGTGCAAAAGCCGAAGTGATGACTGCTTTTAGCCAGTTTGATTGTGATATTTTTTTTCTATAAATCAAAGTTTTAATTCCGGCCTTTCATGGTCAATTAATTCTGGCGAAGAGTCGTCAAAGGTGCAGCCATTTCCAGTTAAGCTACAAAACTCATAGTTTTATGAAATATCACCTGCCCCATAGTTTTGAACAAAAAGTGTAGGGGTTGCGTTACCCGACGACAGCACCGGGCAGGGTCCCGTACCGCGAGTACTCGGGGCCAGAAAGCTTTCACGCAGCGCCCCGCGAGAGTGCAGTGAGCAGCGGGGGTGCATGGAGGGTGAGCAAAAGCAAAAACCATGACATCCAACTTATCCATAATATCCGAGTCAGGCTTTGGGTTTAATGTTGTTACAGGTCTTCTCCAACTGAAAAAAATAAGCCAATGCCAGAACCATTGGGTTTATTGATTTCATTAAGAGTGGAATAATGAGTACTCCCCTTTTCTTTAAACTTATATGAAATAATATAGTATCTCACTCCAAGCTTCATATATGTATCATTGGAGGCTTGGATTTTGAAGAGTACCTGAACATGAGGTCCTATTGCAGGCTTGTATCTAAATGTCATGTTTTCTCCCCCAGCTCCCTTTGCATAGACCTTAATTGTGTTAAAGGTATATAAACCAACTCCGGCTCCTAACAAAACCTTGAATTTAGGATCTTCACGTGCTGGAAAAGTTAAAGAGGGAGTAATATTTGTTTCCATACCAACGAAATGGCCATTGGCATTTTTCCCTGTTTGAGTAAGACTGCTATAATGAATCATTACGTCTGATGCTAAGTTAAATAACCAGGAGAAATCATGAGAATATTCACCTCCTCCAGAGACTCCGCCACCTGTACTTAGACTTACTTTATTTCCATAAGCATCAATAAATAGCGGGATACTTTCAGCGCCCCATCTGCCAACCCCGGCAAGACTTACTGAACTTTGTCCATTGCACTGAATTTGCATTACAGAAAGCAGAATAATTGCATGTGTGATTTTTTTCATAACACTGATTATATAGATAATTCTTTTATCAAAATCGCACCATAACCTTAAGCCTAACAGGAGTTTGTCTGTTAACTCATTTAGATTTCCGGATCAGACTTATTGCAAGCCCGACTAATCCACTGTAAATTTAAAACTGATTTTTATTCCGAATGAGACAACTGGCCAGAACTCAGTGGAAAGCATCGTCCGAGTCAGTTCAAGTATTATTTTTTATCGGTTAAGAACTATTGAACAATCTGTAATTCAAGTAAGTTGCTTAAAGCATTAAGATCATTTCTTGAAGTTTCAAAGGAGTCAAATTTTTTTACAGGCATAATTATTTTTTTGTTAGAATCATATAAAAAAATTCGTATGTCATTCTTATGAATATCCACTGGTTGATTTCCGCGGATATATCCAACAAATCCTCTGTGATATTTCTTTAATCCCAATTTCATATCAGGTTTGATATCGATCCATTTTCCGAGTGGGATGATTCCAAAGAGGTTATCTGAATATCTGATTTTCTTCTTAGCAGCATCTATGGAAGTACTTGCAGATGTAAAAGCAGCGAATGCTCCAATAATAGCTATGAGAATTCCAAAGATTGAAAAATAGGTTGCTATGAGTCCCCCTATCATCAAGAAGAAGCCAGTTGAAGATCCAAATGGTCCGAATGTTATATCCAGCTTGTTTTTTATTATCATTATAGACGTGATTTAGAGTTTATTCCGTTGATTAGAAATCTGAAAATGCAAGTTGGCACAAGTTGATCCTGTTTGTTGATTAAAATTGGCCGGGTACGAAAGTGCCAAGGTGAAAGGTAACTGTTATGATACGTAAAACTGACTGGAGGAAAGTCGAGCGACGGCCTGGTTCGGATAATGTAATATATTGTACAAAATAAGTAGAGATTTAATTGGTTTGGTATGGGGCCAATTCATTGATCCTGAGAGCTGATTGTGCTGACGGAGTCTCCAGCCGGGGCGGGACAGGTCGTCTTATAACCGGAAAAAACCGGTAAACTGACTTGTTTTAATCGGGTTTAAGGCTTATCCGGTTTATGATTGATATCTCATTACTCTGGACCCCTCTTCGTCCCCGGACGCCCGAAATGCCTCTGATGAGGTCAGAAATGGCCAAAAACGAAGAAGCCGCTCCTACCCTTTCCTGGTCACTGGATTACCAGGAGGATTCATTATTTATCAGGCAATAAACCCAGCCTTAAACCTTGAACCTTGAACTTTGAACTTTTCCCGGCACCCGGCCCCCCTCCTTCCCTACCACCTTCACTAACGTCCAAGTTAGCAACTGGCCATATTTATCCATTGCCAAGGGATAAAGCATCTATTTTGTTTTTCATTTTTTCTCTGTTCCATACGAATTTCAATTTTATAGCATCGTACTTGCAAATATGCACGCATTTTCCGCACAGGATACATTCAGAATTTGTAACTAATCCTTTATTATTTTGAATATAGTCAACAATCCGAATGCCTGTTAAACAGACATTTTCACACTTTCGGCATTGTGTGCACTCATTTAGGTTAACTACTGGAATTAGTCTGGAATAACTTGCTCCCAAAGCACATAACGCACCCATCATACATAAATTTTTGCAAGCCCACCTCTTGTCCAGCAAGAGTCCAAGTATCATAGCAAAAGAGATGTCAGCTAACCATACAATTTTATAGTGCATGCTAAAATCCAACTTAAGAAATGTAGGGTCAGGATTAAAATTATGTGTTATTCCATGTCCGGTATTTATAAAGTAAAAAGCGAATGATGAAGCAAAGAATGGGATGAGAATTAACAACCTGACCCATACTTTAGGTTTCTTCCATTCAGACTTAAAAATCGATTGATTTCCTACCATATCGATAATTGTCCCCATGAAACAGAACCATCCACACCCAATTCTTCCAAACAATGGAGAAATAAGCACAAAGGCAATCCAAATTAACATAACAAATGTTATGACTCCCCAATAAATTGAATGCCATATAAATCCAAAAGCAAAGAATTGGAAAAACACGGGGGTAATTAAGAGAATAATGAATCTTGAGAAAAAATTAAGTAAATAGATTTTCTTCATGTTTTATCTTATTTAGAGATGTCAAATTTCTTCGAGGCTTGTTGCCTAACGGTTGCGGGTTGGTGCGCAATTTTTCCAAATCACGAAGTTACAAAATTTGTAAATGGATGATAAATTTGTTGTCATGATGAAACTGTCCAGGTGGCGAAGCAAAAACCATGACACCAATCGCGTCGGCCGCCAACCCTATTGACTCTGTCCCGGAAGTACGGATCAGTCCGGGTTGCAAAAGGCAATTATTTAGCACCTATGATAAAAGTATAGTCTCCGGAACGATATCAATAACTTTGTAAATTATTGTTTGTAAACAGCTTAAATACACAGAGACTATGCAGGCACAAGTTATAAAAAAAATCGATTTCAGTGGCAAAGATCTCATTGTCCATGTCAGGTTTTCGTAGCAATTATTTAATCATCCAGGGTTACATCTTGTCTTTTTATCTAATATGAATTTAGACTAAATTAACCCTTACTAATTTCAAGAAGGACTATTACCGTTCCAAAGTCAAGCAACCCGTGCATAACCGCAAAATATGGAAATAATCTTGGGCGCTTATATAAGGTAATCCCAATTAAGCAGGCAAACGGGAAATACATTAATAACCTGTATAATAAAAATTTTAAATCTGGCATAAAAGGTAATGTACAATGTTGGGCAGATAAAAATAAAACTGGGAATAATACAGCCAGCCACTTTCTCTTTAGATGTTCTTTTAGCACAGGCATAATATAGCCGAAGTAAGTTGCTAATTCTCCGAATGCAATTGTAATCGGAAACATTATTAATAAGACATAAACCAATGGAAGAGGGATTGGTTTGAACAACATGTTATATGGAATAGCCGAATCTCCCCAAAGCCAGATGCTGAGATAGTAATTAGGAAGAAAAACGATTGGACCACAAACCAGGGCAATCCCTAAAAATATAAGGATGTCTTTCTTTAATGAAGTTTTCTCAAAACGAAACAAGTCAAAAAAACGGAGTCCCTCTGATTTAAATACATAAATTAAAGCGAAAATGCTTAATATATTGGTCACAGATGCTGACAATATCCAATATTTTGCAGATTGCTCAAAAGAACTTAATAAGAGTGCAATACATAGCTGAGAAACCAGGAATAGTAATAGTCGGCTTGGTAGGAGAAATATAGATGGTAATGTTTTAGAATTCATTGTTGTTTTGAGATTTGTTTTAAGAAATTCTGCAGCTAATATCGGTTTTAATGAATTATCTTGAAAGGTAGTCGTCAACATACAAAATAATCACATTGCAGTCAGGTTTCGTAGCTTTTCAATCCCGATAGATGGACTGAACCAGGCTTGCTGAGCGAAGGTAAAACTTGCAGATGATGCTCATTGGCCGGTTTTGTAAATTTCAAAAAACAAAACCGTGAATTATCAAATGCAAGTGAGCGATAGGGCAAGCCGGTCATGCCAGGATAAAAGGGGTAGATAGCGGAGTCTAGATAAGTGGATGAAATCTTAGTGTCACGGTAAATTGTCTTATAAGCTGTTAATCTGGTTTTTGCAAATGCTATGAAACCTAACGGCAGTCTCCCGGCGGGTCAGATAGCAGCCGAGTTAGCAGTTCGGCGTCATTATTTTTTGATAGGTTGAGATCTCTGTAAAAAACATTTTTTTTATTTAGAAGCTCAATTGATTTGTGAAGAGATGTGGGAATTCACTGCCTGCCAACTTTTTTCTGAGTTCTGCAGTAGGCTGACCAAGAAGTTCTCCATGAATCACGTTGACTGTTGCAAAGAGTGCGTCCATAAGGTTGCCAAGGTTATTGAAGTGTTCAATAAGAGAATCGGAGTCCTTATAACGCTCAATGAACACGACCTCTGACTGATCTCCATTAAAGTAGATTTCATATTGAAGTGTCTCTCTATCTTTAGTCCGCGCTATCTCCATGCATTGAACAGCTAATCGCTTATATTCTTCTTCCTTATTCTCACGAAGTTTGAAGCGACCAATACCAATAAGTTCACTTGATTTATTATTCATTTTTTTTGACATTTGTCTATAGACCATATAAACAAAAAATCCATCAGATATTAACAAATCTTTTTCCCCCTTGAATAATATCGAATTTGCTTACTATGTTGAAAATCTAGAATAGGGCTGTAATTAATTTCAGAGAGTCAGCTCTATAGCTGTCTCGCTGACTGCTAATGGTCGGCGGTATGTGGAGTTGCCGTCCGTTTAGCTCTGGAATGGTTTTTTGCCTATTACATGGTCAGGGCAGGATTTGTCCCGACACGATAAATGCGCTAAACGGCTCCGGCAAAAAACCATGGAAGCATGCGCGTCGGCCGGCAGGCGTATAACTTTGTCTTGATGCCAGGAAGTTGTCCGGGTAGATAAACTTGCTATAAAACTGAAATTCAACTCTTGATATGTTCGGGGTCATTACAAATCTGTCAAAGCCTGCCGACTTCTTCAGCCGGAGCCGACCTTGTCAAGATTTCACCAAATTCCGGATTAACCGGGGGGCGAAGGCTGAAGGCAATTACATATACCGCCTGGGCATAGTTGATATTATTTTAAATGCTTCTTCCTCAATGATCTGGCAACATGATATACTCGAAGAATATCTACCTGGCTTTTGCTTTTTATACTGTAAATTATCCTGTAGTTACCATTAATGATCTCTCTGATAGACCTTTTCGAAAACTCAGGTACCATTCTGCCAATATGGGGATTCTCAATAATTGGTTGAACACTCTTATATCTTGTTTGCAGTTATTGAGGCATAGCGAATTGAATCATCTGCTATGTAATCAAATATCCCTTTTAAATCTGAAATTGATAATTCAGTCCAGACTATTTTGACCATTTATCAATTATTATTTTTAAATCCTCATTTGAAACAACTTTCCCCTCGTCGGACTGCTGCAAACCCTCCTCTATTTTCTCCATAAAAATCAACTTGTCAATCAACTCGTCAATTGTAAATTTATCTGGCAAGTTATTGATGGTTTTATTCAATTTCTCCTTTGTCAGCATGGCTTATTTTTTTGTAAAGATAATGCTTTTGGAATCTTTATCCATCAGTGGCGATTCATTTCCAATTATGCCCAACGGTTGGCGGTATGGGGCGTGGCGGCTAAAGGAGATTTCCCGGCCGAATTAAACTGGATTAAATAGCGTTTACAAAGCTCGGGTGGTTACAGAAGACAGCCATGACCTATACCGTTTATGCGGCGTGTTCGTTTATTTTTTTGATTTTTCTAAATTCTGCCAATTTTGATTTTTTTTCTTCTTCCAGATCAAAGTCATTCTGTAATCCGAGCCAAAATTTTGCAGAATTGCCAAAATAGGAACTGAGTCTTAAGGCAGTATCAGCGGTTATTCGTCTATGCCCTTTAATTATTTCAGAAGTCCTGGTCTGAGGTATTCCGATGTCCTTTGATAATTTGTAGGCAGATATACTAAAGGGCTTGAGGAATTCTTCAAGAAGGATCTCTCCCGGGTGAATATTTGATAATTTTTCCATGTTTTCTACTTATGATAATCAATAATCGTTACTTCATCAGCATTTCCGTCTTCCCATTTGAATGTTATTCTCCATTGGCCATTGAGCCTGATGCTGAATAAATCACTCATTTTACCTGATAGTTTCTCCAATTTGTTTGATGGAGGTACTTTTAAATCCAGGAGATTCTGAGAGTTGTTCAGCATTCTTAATTTTCTGCGCCCAATTTGTTGTATTTCGCGAGGAAGATTTTTAACCAAATCCCCATTCCAAATTTTCTCCGTCTCCTTAGATCCAAAAGAAATAATCATATACGTGTTGCGTTACTAACGGCAAAGATAAGTATTATTATCGAATTGTGAATGATTATTCGCCATCATTCTCACATGACGCATAATAACGTTCGCGTGTATGATCATTTGCGTTGCCAAAGTGATTCTGTATCTAGATACACCAATGTATGCCAAAGGGATGCTATTTGCAACTTGATGCCAAGCAATTGATTATACCCGCTTATTAGGCAAAGTTGTTATTAATTAGTCAAGGATTTTAATGATCTCGCATTTGAGATCTGGTATTTTATTTTTTATTAATTGCCAGACTTCCTAAGCATCAATCCCGAAATAGTCGTGGGCAACGATATTACGAAACCCCTTGATTTTAATCCATTCAACCGTTGGGTTAATTTTTTTGAAGTCCTCAGATTATTTGTCTACCATTTCGCCGATAACAACAAAATTCATCATCGTCGCATCAAAATTTAGATGGTCATCATTGAATTCATCGGCTGATGTAAATGCGGATGTGTATTCTATTATCCGGTCAATTGATTCGATTATAGCTTCAAGGCAATGTTGATCTTTAGTCCGCATAGACGGTCTCTTTAAGAATAGCGCTTTTTATTCTGGCTTTGATATATTTTTCTCTGCAAATATCGACCTCCAGGCCAAGGCTGGTTTTGAAAAAGTCTTTAATCTGCAACTTAAGATCGTATAGTTCCTGGGTATTTTCCTCAAATTCGACGAGCAAATCTATATCACTGTCTAAATTCTGCTCACCACGGGCATATGAACCAAAAAGTCCAATTCTAACAATATGATATTTGTCTCGTAACAATTTCTTGTTTTGAGCTAGAAAGTTCAATATTTGATCTCTTGTTTTCACTGGATTACAAAGTTACTAAATAATAGTGAATATTTTTAATGCAAGGTATTGTCCTGAGGTCCTGACAATTGTGCCTAATGGTTGAGGGTATGGGGCGTGGTGGCTAAACGACGATTTCCTGGGATGTGCAGCAATTTCCTGAAGGGTACAAATGCTGGTTAGAGATAAAGGAGAGCCATGACCTATAGCACCGTTTGTTAGGTGCAGGGTTTATTTAAAAGTCAGTTTATCAGGATCTTGTCGTGTATCATAAATCCGAAGTATCTCAATCTGAGATTTAGTGTCCCGGTAAAACAAGCCATTGTGTTTTGTAATAACACATTTTCTAATTTTTTCTTTTTTGAAAATAATTGGGAATTGTCTCGGATTAATAGAAATCTGTTCTAGAATCTCTTCAGTCAGGTCAATAAAATGATTTGCTACAATTTCATCCTAATTTTCATTCAGATACTCCAGGATATTTGCAAAGTCGCTTTCGGCCGAAGGCGACCACACAAGATGTTTATGCATGAGGATATTTCTTTCTGAACTTATCCATGACTACTTTATTAGAAATACCTTTCCCATTCCTGATTTCTTCAATAGATTCTAAGATACCATGCTTTTGGTTGTCAGATAATTTATCCCAGTCAGAAAGATCCCTATTTCCATTAATGTAATTAGTCACGACACCATAAACCTCCTCTGGTTTACTCTTTTCGAGACTATCTATCTGCCGGAAAAGTCGAAGTTTTAATTCAGAAGTTGTCATGATAAATTATTTTCTCAAAGATAACAAAAAGTCAGTCTCGTTGTCTCGAGGTTCGTTTTCTAACCTTGCACCTGACGGTTGCGGGTATGAGCAGACAAGCTTTTTGCTTAAACCCGCTTGGGTTCTTATTTTTTATCATAATGATATCTACAAGCATAGATCAACAGATCATCTTCTTCAATCTTATAAACAATTCTATGTTCGTGGTCAATTCGTCTTGACCATAATCCAGCTAGATCAAATTTAAGAGGTTCGGGTTTACCTATTCCCTCGTAAGGAGATCTCTGAATCTCCTTGATTATTGTGTTTATTTTTTTGAGAGTCTTTTTATTCTCGGTTTGCCAGGAAGTATAATCTTCCCATGCATTTTTTGAAAATACAATTCTCATTATTCCTCGATCAATTTTCGTTGAGCTTTCTTGCCAGTTTTCATTTGGTCGATGGATTCGAAGAGCCTTTTAGCATTCTTTTTTGAGCTAAGTAAATGCAATGTCTCCATGATCGAATTATATTCATCAAGCGAAATTAAGACAGTACCCTTCCCGGAACCTCTCTTAATGATCAAAGTCTCATTGTTGAACTCGACATTGTCAAGGAAGTTCTTTAATCCTGTTCTGAACTCTGTATAGTTTGCAGCTATCATATGTCAAAAATTAATTAAGTTACTAATTAGGTACAAATATACGTACTTATTAACGAAATTCCTAATTTGTTTGACGAAATCTGAAGCGAAAGTTACGAATGCAAGCTAACGTTTGAGGGTATGTGTAGTTGCCGGCCAATCGGGTGGAATGCTTTTGCGCCCGCCAATAGGGTGAGCAGAGTGATTAGGCTGAAACGCGGGCATCCTTACTGATATAGATAATTTTGCTTTTTTGAGAATGTTTCGTAAAGACCACCGCAAAAGCATTACTCCTGACGAAAATTGTCGCTGGCCTGAAAGTTCCTTTTAAACAGAAGATGTGGAACTGAGACCGGCAATTACATATACCCTTTAGCTGGCATACTTTTTTAATTAGTCCAGGTCCAAGACGATTCTGATGTTTTCTTTTACTTTCAGTTGTATGTCCATGGGTAGTTCTCCAACTTTTGTGGTTAATCGTCTGTTGTCGATAGCTCTAATTTGATCTATCATCACGTCAGAATAACCTTTTAAGCCTGCTGTACCTTTTTTGAGATGAACTCTTAATATTTCACTTTCGGGTGAAATATTGGTTGTAATCGGACAAATAATTGATGAAGGATGATCCTTAAGTAGATTGGTTTGAACGATAAGAACAGGCCTAATCTTGCCAGTCTCAGTCCCACGTTTAGGTTCAAGATCGGCTATCCATATTTCAAATTGTTTAATTCTCATCCTGCAT
Source organism: uncultured Bacteroidales bacterium (assembly GCA_963756885.1). Lineage (GTDB taxonomy): Bacteria > Bacteroidota > Bacteroidia > Bacteroidales > VadinHA17 > LD21. Next base: position 590,693 of record CAVWPG010000005.1, on the reverse strand, counting down.
AGATTCAAATTCCAAAAGAACAGCCAAGGATTCTTTTTTAACTAATCTTGATTCTTTTGCTAGTTTTCTTGCTATAAGATTTCTACGATTGATTCTATTATAATGATCGACAGCTTCATTAATGTACCTATTCCTTGACTTTTTAACTTTTGTAAGCATATCCTCTGTATCATCAAAGATATTATCATCTAGTTTTAAAGAAAGTGTCTTCATTGTATACTTCATTGGTATATTGCAAAGGTATATACTTTTTCTAATTATCACAAATCAATAGTAATTACCCGTCACTAAAATTCTGGATGCGTGGTTTCTTGTATGCCAGCTAGCGGCCCGGCGGTTTAATTAGGTGCCGTCTGTGTCGCGGTGCCGCGTTTTTTGCCAGTCCCGGTAGACGGTGCAAAGTTTCGGGTCACGGTGAAGTTGTGTAAAGGTACCCAGTCCGGGTAAGGGTTGTAAGTTTAGGGTCACGACGAAATAGTCTAGGTGGCGAGCAAAAAACACGGCACCAGCGCGTCGGCCCGCAGCCCTATTGACTTTGTCTCGGCAGCAGGAACAGTCCAGGTAGCACAAATTTTTATAAGTTGAAATGAGTTATCTCGCATAGATTTTGGGAGCTGATTATGAAGCTGTCCGGGCTGCGGAAGGCAATTAATTAAACCGCCCGGGTTAGCCTTAGCTTTTTTTTATTTAATCGACGAGAGTTTCTTTCAGAACGGATTTGACCTCTTTGATCTCAGGTCTTGAAAGTTTTCCAAGGTCCTTGATAATCCGTTGCTTATCAATGGTCCTGATTTGATCTAGAACAATCCATCCCTCTTTGTTATCATGTTTTACCTCGACTCTGGTGGGATAATTTTTCGAGCTAGTTGTCATAGGTGCAATGATAACAGTCCTTAAATATTTGTTCATCTCATCTGGAGAAATGACAACGCAGGGTCTTGTTTTCTTAATTTCGCTGCCGATTGTCGGGTCAAGGTTGGCAAGAATGATTTGATATTGCTTTATTTCCATTCTTCGAGATTTTCGTCTTCAAATATGTCTGGGAGGAGTAATTTGTCATCTCCGTTGGCATGCATATCCATAAAGGCTTTTTCCCATCCTTTTCTAGGACGAGCAAGAGGTTTTATTATAATCTGTCCTTTATCAAGGATCAAATCCACAGTATCTCTGATATTATATCTCTCGATAATGGTCTTGCTGAACCTTATCCCCTTCGAATTCCCAATCTTTACAACTGATACTTCCATGGTTAAAACTATTTATAAAATGTAATTACAAAGTTAGTACATATTTTGATAAATCTATAAGTCATGGGTAGATATTTATCGAAAATTTGCACTGTCTTGATCTAGACAAATTTGGCGTTGTGAAAAAACCTGATCATTGAGAGCTTAGGTTAATTGAGAAACTATCTGTCCTGCAAGAGGTTAAGGCTAACGGTTGCGGGTATGAGCAGAAAGCGTTGGTGGCGCAGTCCAGCCGGTCACCAGTACAGGTCTTTAGGTAGTAACCTATCCCGGCTGGCAAAACACTATGGCGCAATTTTTGCCAGTCCCGATTCTCGAAACTTGTAAATGTACGATAAGTTCGGTGTCATGATGAAACTGTCCAGGTGACGAGCAAAAATTGTGACAAGCTTTTTGCTTATACCCGCTGTTACAGCCAGGTTTTATTTCAGATCACGCTATTTTAACCGTCTGATTCAGCAATTCGACATTAAAATTAACCTTGGCATTCAATGCTTTGAATACTTTGATTATTGTTTCAAATCTTGCATCAGTCAAGCTGTTTTCTAATTTGGAAATCTGAGCCTTTTTGACACCAACTAATTGTCCTAGTTCCTCTTGAGTCAAATGACGTTCTTTTCTTGCTTGTCTGATCGCTTCTCCGAGAAGATCTAACCGCAATTCGTTTTCAAATGCTTCACGCTTTGGAGTACCTGGCATACCGATATATTTGTCAGTAACCTCGTCAAGACTATGAGTTTTTAATGGCTTATTTTTCATTGTTTTTCCTTTCAAAATAAAGTTTTCTGATTCTCTCTGCTTTTTCAATTTCAACCTTTGGAGTCTTGTCGTTTTTTTTTATTAGTCCGTGAGTTGAAATCACAACTGTCTCAGTTTTTCCGGTTTTGTCCCAGAAAGCAAAAAGCCTGTAATGAGTTTTGTTAAATAAAGTCCTGAATTCCCAAATTTCATCTTTCAATTTTTTGAAAAGCTCCCGGTCGTTAGAAAATCTCGCCTTCTGAATATTGTAGATTACTTTGTCTCGTGCTTTTTCGTCAAGGTTGTCAAGGAATTCAACTGCCTCTTCTAAAAACTGAACTTGAAATTTTTCAGTCATTTTAAAAAGTTTCTACAAAGATAAATGTTTCTTTATTAGGAAACAAATCTATTTTTTTATCGGTCTTTAAACTTGGCTGTAACGGTTGGCGGTATGTGTAGTTGCCGTCCGTTTAGTGCTGGAATGGTTTTTAGCCCAATCCATGGTTAGGGCAGAAATTGTCTTGTCACCATAAACTTGCTAAACGGCAGCGGCAAAAAAACATGGAAGCATGCGCGCTGGCCGGCAGGCCTATAGATGTTGGGAAAGGGATGAATTTGTCCCGGTAACGAAACAAGGTAAAAGGTATAAATGCAACTTGTGAGATGTCTGGGGTCATTACAAATCTGTCAAGGCCTGACGCAGGCAATTACACCGTTTGTTGTGGTTAGTTGCTATTTTAGTGCTTAATCCGTAAATCAATTATTTTATCCTCAGGATCTCTTCGACAATCCCATATCATAATGATGAGGATTATATCATCTATGATTTCGTAAATAATTTGATAGTCGCCGGTTATTAACGCTCTTACCGAATCTATTTCAGTCTTTATCCCTATTGATGGATTTTGACTTAATAGTTTAGTAGTCTTGGAAATTTTAGAGTTTAATTTTTTGCTGTAAACGGCCGATAGGTTTCGTTTAATGTAGAAATCAAGTATATCAAGCAAATCATGTTTTGCTTCAACAGACCATTCTACTTTGAACTTAGCCATTGACGCACATCTTTTTGTAAAGCACTATCAGAAATTGTCTGGCCTTTTTTCATTTGTTCACGCCCGGATTCAATTCTTTTCTTTTGAAAATCGGAAAGCTTATATGTATCTTCCTTCACTTTCGATTCCACAATAGTCTTGATCGCTTTCAAAAATGATATATCGTCGATTTGTGACAGTTTCTCTGTTATAGTATGCCTAATCTCGACAGTAGTCATGATTAATTTTTTTACAAAGTTATAGATTTCTTTGCATTCATGTTAAGTTTTAAGCCCATTATCTTAGGGAGGTGTCTAGGTTACGGAGCAATTAACAACAACGGGAGTCTGTCTAATAACCGGACAAAAACCGGTAAATTGACTTGTTTTAAGCGGGTTTAAGGCTTAACCGGTTTATGATTGACATCTCATTACTCTGGACCCCTCTTTGTTCCCGGACGCCCGAAATGCCTCTGAGGAGGTCAGAAATGGCCAAAAACAAAGAAGCAAGTATCCTCAGATACTCCTTCAGCATTTCCCTGGTCAAAATATTACCAATTCTTCTGAGATTGTATGCGATAAACATAAACCCCACATCGGAGCCCGCCCGGCTCATTCCCCTTTTGGTGAGTATATAGCTGAACCCCCATTGTCGTTTTAATGTGCCATAAGGATGTTCAACAATCGCCTGACGGCGTTTATACAGGTGCTCCTTCTTTTCATAGTTTCTGCGGTTTGTCTCATAGTATTCTGCATATTCGCTTCTGTGTATCAGCCTGGCATTTTTGGATCTTGTACACTGTGATCGTGCCGGACATATTTTGCACGCCTTCGTTTTGTACTGCTTGAATAGCATAATGTTGCCACTACTTGTCAATTCCTTATACCATGATCCGTTCGTTCTGAGAACCTTACCCTCCGGACATGTATATGTGTCTTCAGATTCATCGTATCTGAAATATTCATAATTGTAATCATGGTTTGGTGCCTGACTTGTGGATGGTACTCCCGGTATTGCGACAATTGTCTCTATTCCCAGCTCCTGTGCTGTTTTAAGTTCTGAACCGGTATGGAAGCCTTTATCATAGAGGACCGTGAATTCATTTGTCCCGAGAATGCTCTTTGCCCTCTGAACCATATTCCCCATCGCCTTGCTGTCATTCTGGTTTGTTACCTTGTAATCGATGGGAATGCAATTCTTTGAGTCAACAGTGGTTTGTACATTATAGGCCACCTCAGTGATATTGTTGCGAAGCATTATCTGCCGGCTCTCAGGATCGGAAATAGAGATCTGCTTCTCACCGGATTCTTTAAGCTGTTTTTCAAGATTTTTGTAATTCTCTTTTCTATCCTGCTGCTTTTTAATCTCATCACGTATTTTCTGCTGATTGTCTCCATCGTTTTCAGCCAGTGCCCTGGTATACTCTTCAAGCTTGTTATCAATATAGGCAACATGCCGGTCTATCTTAGCCTGGTTGTAGTTGTTCTTCTTGCTGTTCTGAGCCCGAAGCTTGGTGCTGTCTCCGGCAATAAGTTTTCCACCGATCAGATCAAAATGTTTTGCAATTTGAACTGTAGCCCTGAAGACTTTCTTTATGGCTTTTGGATTGTCTCTCCTGAAGTTGGCAATTGTGTTATGATCAGGTTTGAGACACTTTAAAAGCCACATTACTTCAATGTTTCGTTTACATTCTTTTTCCAGATCCCGTGGAGAACGCACCTTATTCATGTACCCGTAAATGAATAGTTTCAGTAAATCAGAAGGATGATATGCCGGACGGCCATTTTCGGATAAAGTCTGTTCTGAATCCATAATCTTTTATAGAAAGGCTTTCGACAAAAAGGTCAATCATCCGCACTTCATTATCAGGGTCAATGGATTGGTCCAGAGAAACAGGAAAAAGATTAATCTGGGTTCTGTTATGTCCTTGTATGAATTTCATGTAGTTAAGATACAAAACCATCGTTTTTTAAAGAATCACCAGCCTCATAGTTATGAACAAAAAGGGTAGGTTTTTAGACAGTCTGACGGCCCGGCGGTTTGATTAGGTGCCGTCTGTGTCGCGGTGGCATGTTTTTTGCCAGTCCCGGTAGAGGGCAGAAGGTTTCGTGTCACGATGAAATTGTCGAGACGGCAGAGCAAAAAACACGGCGCCAGTGCGGTGGCCGGCAGCGCCAACCGTTTGTCTCGGTGGCAGGATTAGTCCAGGTGCCACAGAATTTAATAAATGGAACAGAATTTAAGGCCATAGATGTTTGGATTGTTTACAAATTTGTCCTGGCGCTGGCGAAGGCAATTAATTAAACCGTCCGAGTTGGTGGTAGTTTTATTATTTTCTTGTGGAGATAACCATCCCCAAAGAAATCAAAGTCAAATATAAAAACTGAAGTTTATCTATTTTATAATCTATTACATATGATAAAATAAACATGGAGATTAATAGGATTAACAATAATCTTGATCCGTATCTAAGAAATTTGGATCTCTTTAGGAAATCTTCTTTTGTCTCGACTGGAACAGAAAGTTTGTCGAAAGATTTATTAAATAAAGCATTCTGAAAGAGTTGAAAATTTGGATTCGACTTGAATATAGCTAAGGAATGAAAATAATGGGTTTTGTTGTTTTGCATTTTAATAATTAGTCCATCAATTAAAAAACTTTTACCTGTCCTGCATATTTTAATCTGATCAATTGGTATTGAAATCGAATCCCCAATATAAATCACTGATCCCTTGATCTCAATAGTTTTCATTCTTGTGGCCAATAATGTTGATGCTATAATAGATCCAAAAAAGATGGGGAAGAAAATAATTATGACAACAACCACATTTGTCTGATTACCTATAAAATGAAGTGACATTAATAATAGCGAAACAACAAAAATCATTGTTAAAATTAACATCTCCCAAGTTCTAACCAGTTTTACCTTAAAAGTCATATCGTCATTTGTAGAATTGTTTAAATGTAAGAAGTTTTGGGCCTTGTTAAAATTGTCTAGATGTCCCCAGTCCCGCTAGATGAACAAATTTGTCATGCCAAGATAAAATGGTCCAGACGACTGCTCCTATGCTGGAGGTGGCGGATATTACCACCAACGGTTGGCCGGTAAGTGCCGGGCGGATTAGGGCGATTTTGATTCATGTTACCGGTATTTATATTATGGTTCGGAAGTTTGATCTTACTCAAATGCAAGCCTGGCATTTACCGGCTTGTTAGGGCGGCGTTGATAGCGTTTGCAGCGGTGGCAGGCACTTGCAGATCGCGTCCATCGACCGGTTTTGTAAATTTCAAAATACAAAACCGCGAAATGCTATATGCAAGTGCCGTGAGCGGTGGCCGCGGGTAGCCTTTTAAATTTTCAATCAGTCCAGGTAAAAAACTCAAATTATCGATTTTTGAAATAAATTTTCTTAAAATTTTCTGATCAGTATTATTACATAAGACTGATAAAGGCGGCCAATGCAGCCTAACGGTTGGCCGGTAAGTGCCGGGCGGATTAGGGCGATTTTGATTCATGTTACCGGATATTTATATTATGGTTCGGAAGTTTGATCTTACTCAAATGCAAGCCTGGCATTTACCGGCTTGTTAGGGTGGCGTTGTGAGCGTTTGCAGCTCGGGCAGGCACTTGCAGATAGCATTCATCAGCCGGTTTTGTAAATTTTCTTCATACAAAACCGCGAATGCTATATGCAAGTGCCGGGAGCGAGGGACGCGGGAACCCTTTTCTTTTTTTCGGTCAGCCCGATAAAATCCGAAATTGCATCGACCACACTAATTATCAAATATTTAGGCAGACAATGCACCCTAACGGTTCGGCGGTTTGATTAGTTGCCGTCTATCCAGCGCTGGAATGCTTTTTTGCCAAGTTCATGGTTAGTGCAGAATTTATCCTGTCACGATAAAGTTGTTAAAGGGCAGCGGCAACAAACCATGGACGCATTTCCGTCGGGACAGGCCTAGTAATGTTGTCTAGAGGGCACAAAGCTGTCCCGGTAGTTAAACATTGTTAAAGATCCAAATGCATCTCATGAGACGCTCTGGGTCATTACCGTATGTTAGGCCTGCAGCAGGCAATTCACATATACCGTTTGTTCTGGCAAGTTGTGTGAATCATGAAGTAGTCCTTTATTTAATGCTTCGTCTAATTCTTTTGTTACATAAACGTCTCCAAAAGCACCAATTCCAATGATTTTTGTTTTTCCATCCCCGGTATTCTTGTCCTCTAAAATACAACATTGTTGTCAGTGCTCATGATATTATCAAGTAATCTGTCAGAGTATTACTCCACCCTTTATAACTCCGAGTGCTTCATCTGGTTCTTTCCATTCATTTTTCGCTGCATGTTGATCTTTCTCCATTGATCTATGCACATATGTAATAGCTTCATTCTTGATTACTTCTTTATGACTGTTCTGATTTAGATTTGATAAAACTGTTACAAGCAGAATGTTCAGGCTTAATATAGCAAGCGTAATGTTATACTTGTCATTAGTTTTTATTAAGAAATGAAGTCCTACTTATATGCAATTTCGGATCCACTTAGTTCCTGTTTAGTGCTAGCTCTGATGGATAAAACGACATTATTTCATCCTGTTGTTAAACCTGCACCACTAACGGTTGACGGTAAGTGCCGTGCGCTAAAAGGCATCTTTCCAGTCGGGTTTGCGGTGATGATTCTAAAGTAACAAAACTTCGAGTATAACGAGATGCAAGCATGGCATTTACCGTTTGTTAGAGCCAGGCGTTCGTTCTTTTTTTATCATTCTGGTCGGGCCTGAAGCGTTGGCATTTTTGTCAAGAGATTGGCAGGATTCAGGAATTCTTGTTGCGCAAAAATGCACGCATAATTCTGTAACGCCAACGCCCTAATCATTTTATATAATTTTTATGTTTATTTTTCGCTTGGCTCTAACGGTTGCGGGTATGTGTAGTTGCCGTCTGTTTAGCGCTGGAATGGTTTTTTGCCAAATCCAGGTATAGGGCAGAAATTCTCTTGTCACGATAAATTTGCTAAACGGCAGCGGCAAAAAACCATGGAAGCATGCGCGCTGGCCGGCAGGCCTACGATGTTGTCTAGGTGGCAGGAAGTTGTCCCGGTAGGTAAACTTGCTAAGTGATTTAAATGTAACTCGTGAGATGTTTGGGGTCATTATAAATCTGTCAAGGCCTGCCGCAGGCAATTACATATACCCGCTGTTGAACTAAATCCGCCTACGCGGATAGCTTAAAAGTACCCGATTCTTCCTATAATTCGAAATTATTCACCACAAAAAATTCTGATTATGAGAAAGAAATCGGGCTTTACTATTGTTGAGCAGGCTATTATGCTTGTTCCTGAATTTGAAAAAGTTGTTCTTAAACTGGAACAACAGGTCACTCTGCGTGGCCAGAGTAAAAGTACACTAAATAATTATATCAGGCGCATTGCTCTGTTTGTGATCCGCTACGAAAAACTACCGGAGCAAATCGATGCCCAAGAGATCAACGAATACCTTGTCTCGCTTGCCCGCGACCCGAAGTCCCCTTCGCGAAGCAGCTTTAAACACATGGTTTACGGGCTCCGTTATTACTATCGATTGCTTGGAATGAATAAAAATGCCATTGCCCTGCCTTCGCTTAAGAAAGATACAAAACTCCCTGTCATCCTGAACCAACATGAGTTAAAAGAGCTTTTTGCCGCTCCACGGCTTCTAAAACAACGAGTGGTCATGGCGCTGATTTACTCGGCCGGATTACGTGGGCAGGAAGTTATTAACCTGAAAATACCGGATATTGATTTTGAGCGGATGACCATACATATTCGCCAAAGCAAATTCAAAAAGGATCGTATTGTTCCCCTGGCCCAAAGCATGGCAGTTGGACTGAAAAAGTATATTCAGGCAGAAAACCCTCACATCTGGTTATTCAATGGCAAGGAGCCAGATGGCAGATACAGCGTTCGCGGCCTTTCCTGGGTGATGCGTGAAAACCTGAAAAAAACTTCCATTACAAAGGATGTAAACCTGCATTCGCTCAGACACTCTTATGCTACGCATTTGCTCGAACAGGGCTTAAATATTGTTACCTTAAAAGAACTTCTTGGTCATGCCGATATCACTACAACCATGCTTTATCTGCATGTGGCACAATGCCCGCTGATAAAGCCTCACAGCCCTCTGGATACACTATATAATTTTCATAAAAAATGAGGGCAAGGTTCGATCTGGCAGATGCTGTCAGGTTATTCACTCCCGCACTGCTGGCAAAGACAACTCTCAGCTCTCTGCAATTAAAAGTGCTCGGCAATATATCCATGTGCCGCACCAGCTCTCTTGGAGGACACGAAGAAGTGTGCGAGAACTGCGGCACGGTACGCTACAGTTACAACAGCTGCAGGGATAGACACTGCCCTAAATGCCAGGCTGCAAAACAAGCATTCTGGATCGACGACATGATGCAAAATACTCTGCCTGTTAAGCATTATCATATTGTATTTACAGTGCCGCATCAGCTTAATTCAGTGTGCCTGCATAATGCCAGGTTGTTTTATGACTTGCTCTTCGCAGCTGTACGAAATACGCTCTATTCATTCGGATACTCTCATTATGGCGTTGAAGGCGGCGCTGTGGCTATCCTTCACACATGGGGACAAAACCTTAGTCTGCACCCTCACATCCATTGTATTGTCCCATCTTCCGGTTATACTCTTGATGGGAAATGGAAAAACATTGGTCATTCTGGAAATTACCTCTATCCCGTTCATCAACTGAGTGCTGCCTTTAAGGGAAAGTTTCTTGACAGCCTCAAACGCGCCTTAAGAAAACACAACGAGCTTGATTTGTTTAACGACCTCATGCAGAAAGCTTACAGTACCAGATGGGTAGTGCATTGTGAACCTTCCCTGGCAAGTGCTGAATATGTGGTTAAATACCTTGGACAATACACACACCGGGTTGCAATAACAAACCAGCGTATTCTGAATATCGCCGATAGCAAAGTAACTTTCATTGCCAAGGATTATCGTGACAGGGCCATCAAAAAGCCTGTTACCCTCGATGGGGTTGAGTTCCTACGCCGGTTTACAATGCATATCCTGCCAAAACGGTTTGTTAAAATCAGGCATTATGGTATTTATAATCACACCTTAAAACGTAAGCTTCAGTTAAAATTTGAACCTGATGAGAAACCCACCATCCATGCGCTGATAAAGCAGAAACAGCCTCCAGAGACAAACCAGCAGAGGTTCGAACGGCTCACAGGCGTTAACCCTTGCCGGTGTCCGGTATGTAAAACAGGCCGGATGATCAGTGTGAGGGAGCTTCCACGGATAAGATCGCCAACATGGTTCCTGCAGGAACAACCACAGCCAACCTATTAATCATCCAAATATATTTGCGATTAAAACGCAACCGGGAGTGGTATGCCCTGTCGAGAACAAAATTGACATTAACTGCAAGCTTGACCACAAAATTATCCTGAGGAAAAGTTTTTTCAGGCACAAAAACCCGGAAATATTTTAAAAAATGTTTTGGGTAATTTTCCAAAAATCATAAAAACCTTTCAATAAGTGCATAGCCGGCGGATGTAGTTCAACACAGACTCATCGCTGGGTCTTGCAGACCGCTCAGAGTCCTACTTATTAGGTGCTGGCAATTATTTTATTTAAAGTCTTCTTAGCTTTCACATTAAAATCGATTAATGAAGCGATTGAGTTATGATCTTCGGGATGGTGGATTAAATTATATTCTATTTTATGTTTGTATTTTTTGATTGTCAAACAATCGAGTCTATATATTCTGGTACGGTAAATTGCTTGAAGATATTCACGATTATCATAATCAATTGTCCAACCTTCACTAAGCAGTAGGTTTCTCGTGTTTTCAAAAAATTGATCACTTGGAATCTTTAGGTCTATTGATTTGAACCTAAGTTTCTTAGTTTGATAAATATATAAGACAATCCCAATTGCTATCACAACCAGGTAAATATAAAAACCTTTTAGTCCGTTGCCTTCGATGAGGTTGGTTATAAATGCAATAAATCCTATTCCTATTAGGAAAGTGGGAATACCATAAAAATTCAGCCAAGCAAGAGAACCTATTTTTATATATAATTTATTGTTTTTACTTATCATTATATTTATTGTAATTATCTATGAGGCTGATGCTTGCACCTAACGTTTGACGGTATGGGGCGTGGCGGATTAGATGGCGATTTCCTTGGATAAGTTGCAATTTATCTAAAGTTTACAAATTCTGGTGAGAGACAAATGATAGCCATGACCTTTACCGTATGTTAGGCTGTCGTTGTTTAGCTTGGGCGGGAGATGCATTCATCGTCCGTTTTGTAAATTTTAAAATACAATACCGGAATGCTATATGCAAGTGCCGTTAACATTGTAGCCTTTTTTTACAATCATTCAGGATGAATTTTCGTCTTTGGATTAATTACCATTATTTTTTTACAAACACTTATACAGGTGGCCAATGAAGTATCGGTGGATGAGTGCGACTTATGATTCTGCTTCCTGATATTTAATTTTGTCGGAAGTTTGATCTTACTCAAATGCAAGCCTGGCATTTACCGGCTTGTTAAGGCGGCGTTGAAAGCGTTTGCAGCAGGGCAGGCACTTGCAGATCGCGCTCATCGTCCGGTTTTGTAAATTCGCAAAATACAAAACCGCGGAATGCTATATGCAAGTGCCGTGAGCAGGGCCGTCGGGTAGCCTGTTTCCAAATTTTCTTGTCCTGTAGAAACTGATTTACGATTGTTTATGACCACTTTAATTGTTAAATTCACAATTCAGCAATGCGCCCTAAGTTCCTGACGGCTAGTGCCGTTATCAAAGTCGTAGTATAATATATCAGGGTATAACTGATGTTTCAAAATTATTTGACAAACCGGCATTTAGTGCGTTGCAGCGTTTGTAGCTCGGGCAGGCACTTGACAGATCGCATTCTATCGATCCGGTTTTGTAAATTTCGATATACAAAACCGCGAATGCTATATGCAAGTGCCGTGAGCGAGAACGCGGGTACCATTTTCGTTTGTTCGATCAGATCCGATGAATTACAAAATTGTACGATCATGTTTTTCAGATACTTAAGCAGCCAATGCAGCCTAACGGGTGAGGCTAAGTATAGTGCGGGTTTGCGTTAGATAAATTGTCATGATGCAGATAATGTAATGCGATGGATAATCTACGAATTACTCTAAACACCGCATTATATTTAGCCTTTGTTATGCTGCGTAATATATTAGAGGTCAAAGGTCTATTGAAATTTTTACTTTTCCACCAATCCTTTCTCAACTATATCAAATAAGGTGCTCAAAGTGATATTACTTCCGTTATTCTCAACTCGTGAAATATAAGTCCTTTTTTTGTCAATGAGTTGGCCTAATTCCTCCTGGGTCATATTTCGTGATTCCCTTGCTTTTTTTAATAACAGTCCGATTTTAAAAGACTCAGCATCTCTTTCCAGGTTGTCTCGTCTTTCAGTCCCCTTTTCACCATATACCCGATCTTTGATCTCAGTTCCAGGTCGAAATGTCTTTGTTATTTTTTGTTTTCATAATACTCTTTCATTAGTCTTATTGCTTTTTCGATCTCATTTTTTGGAGTTTTTTGTGTCTTTTTCTGAAATCCATTTAAAAGAATTACTAATCTTCCGCTGTCGAAAAAACAGAAAACCCGCCAAATATCTGTCCCCACTTGAATTCTTGCTTCATAAAGTCCTTTTGTCTCGGCTATGAGTTTCAGATAGGTCGTGGGAATCCTTTCTAAAGTCTCAATAGCTTCTAAAATTTTAAAGATCTTATTTTGGACCTTTATTGGTTGCTTTTGTAAAAAGTCCTCAAAATATTTTTTATAGGCGATTATTTCTCGGATTTTATCCATAATCAATCATTATATCAAAGGTAACTTAAAAGTTACAATTATCCAAGTATTCGGTAACTGTCAGGTCTCTTATTATGCAGCATAACGTTTGACGGTATGGGGCGTGGCGGCTAGATGGCGATTTCCTGGGATGTATTGTAATTTTTCTAAAGGGTACCATTTTTGGATAGAGATAAAGACAGCCATGTACATTCTATACCGTTATGTTATGCTTTAGGCTTTTATTTTAGTCAAGGTTTATTAATTATTTACTATTTGGCAGAATTTTTTTTAATCATCCCAATGTTAAGTTCTTTAATGTCTCCTGAACCGAGATGTAGAGTGTCCATTACAAAGTCGTAGTAATTTTCAAGACTAAAGTCCATTCGATAGTCCCCATATGGGATCATGCTAATTTGTAGAATCCTTCAGAATTTCTGTTGTTTCTAAGTACATTAATAAGCCAGATCCTATTGATATCTTACTATTTTTGATTGGATTATTGGAAGACCAGATCAATAATCTAGACCCTTGAGAATCGCAGTTATTGTATCTTTCATAATTGCAACTCTTTCATATTTTAAAATTTTACTCTTAATTGAATCACTGATACTTTGAGGTTCGTAATAAATATTAACGAAATCATTTTTGAAAAATAAGACGCTATCTCGTTTTATTACAGATAAAGTATCAGGATATTTTATAAGTATATCATTGTCATGCAACCAGATAATTGATAATTCGATTGAAGTCCATTAGCAGCAAAGATTCCCCCACCACCCATTTGTTTCGGGTAGCCAAAATTTACAGATAACTTGTGTTATGGCATCATTTTTTGTATTGCCATTTTCAAATACCTCAACAATTTTGTTTGCTTGGGGAAATAATCTTTTGTTTATTCGTTAAATAGTGAGCATGACCTTTAATTGTCTGATTTAGCTATTGCATGAAGAGTCTATAAAAGAAACGATTAGTAGAACAAACATTCATATTGTTTTAGGGAAGCATCCTATTTATTGTTTGCATAAATCAATTGATAGCTATATATTATCCTCGCAACCTAGTAAGCGGTAGAGACTAAAGCTTGAGCATAACGGTTGGCCGGTAAGTGCCGGGCGGATTAGGGCGATTTTGATTCATGTTACCGGTATTTATATTATGGTTCGGAAGTTTGATTTTACTCAAATGCAAGCCTGGCATTTACCGGCTTGTTAGGGCGGCGTTGCGTGCGTTGGCAGCTCGGGCGGGCACTTGCAGATCGCGCTCATCGTCCGGTTTTGTAAATTTCAAAATACAAAACCGCGGAATGCTATATGCAAGTGCCATGAGCGAGGGCCGCGGGAGCCCTTTTTTCTTTTTTTGATCCTGTAGAACCTGAACATTATTTTGCCACATTAATTATTATTTTTTTAGCTGGCAATGCGCCCTAACGGTTGGCCGGTAAGTGCCGGGCGGTTTAGGGCGATTTTGATTCATGTTACCGGATATTTATATTATGGTTCGGAAGTTTGATTTTACTCAAATGCAAGCCTGGCATTTACCGGCTTGTTAGGGCGGCGTTGCGTAGCGTTGGCAGCTCGGGCAGGCACTTGCAGATCGCGTTCATCGTCCGGTTTTGTAAATTTCAAAATACAAAACCGCGGAATGCTATATGCAAGTGCCGTGAGCGATGGCCGCGGGTAGCCCTTTTTTCTTTTTTTTGATCCTGTAAAAACTCAAATTATTTTGCCACACTTAATTATTAATTTTTTTAGGCTGACAATGCACCCTAACGGTTGGCCGGTAAGTGCCGGGCGGATTAGGGCGATTTTGATTCATGTTACCGGAATTTATATTATGGTTCGGAATTTGATCTTACTCAAATGCAAGCCTGGCATTTACCGGCTTGTTAGGGCGGCGTTGTTAGCGTTTGCAGCTCGGGCAGGCACTTGCAGATAGCATTCATCGAGCCGGTTTTGTAAATTTTCTTCATACAAAACCGCGAATGCTATATGCAAGTGCCGTGAGCGAGGGCCGCGGGTACCCTTTTCAATTTTTTCGATCAGCCCGATAAAATCCGAAATATCATTTTGACCACACTAATTATTAAATATTTAGGCAGACAATGCAGCCTAACTTATTTATATGTCTACTAAAGGTGATCATAATCAACATTACCCGGTAGGTATTGTACACATCTTAATCACTTTATGCAAATGTAATATTAATTCAAAGATCATCAAACGGACTCCTGATCTTTTGTATGCTCGTTGTCGTAACATGAGTATAGATCTCAGTTGTCCTGCTGCTGGAATGACCAAGTAATTCCTGGATATACCGTACGCTGGTCCCCGATTCCAGCAAGTGTGTCGCATAACTGTGCCGTAACCAATGAAGAGTCACATTAGCGCCAATCCCGGCTTTTGAACATGCAGCCTTCAGTGTTTTCGCCAGACTGCTCTTACTAAATGGTTTGCCCGGCCATTGCCCTTCAAAAACATATTTCTGAGGCTTATAATGCATCATGCATGTGTCAACCATCTCTATTGTACGGTCCGACACCGGTACAACCCGGTCCTTATAGCCCTTCGACTGCCTGATCCTTAAAAGGTTACGGCTTCTTTCCATATCCGCCGGGATTAAATTCAGCAATTCACTCCTGCGCAACCCGCAGGCATATATCAGACTTAACATTACCCTGTGCTTTTCATTTGTGAGAGAGGTAAGTAGCCTCTTAACCTCATCCTTGCTTAAAACATTTGGCAACCGTCTCTGTCGCCTTGGCCTGCTGATATCTCCCGGATCAATTACAGTCTTGTAAACCGTGCTGTAAAACTTCTTTACAGCACTTATCATCTGATTCTGAAATGAAAAGCTTAGACCATTCGGCAAAATGTATTCTTCAACTATCCTTACAAGATCATCAGAAACGCATTCAGATGCTTCCTTTGGTCTGCAAAACCTCAGGAATTTAACCATCATAGCCGAATATGTCTGGACTGTTGAAACTGGATACCTGTTCGATTCCATCCATCGCCTGTATTGTGCAATATCCTCTTTACCCTTTTCACTTAATGCCGGTAAAGCGGAATCATACAATGCTTTTACCTTGCTGACCTGAGTTGCTTGACTGCCTTTCTGATTTACATCGATCTTCTCAGGCAGACCAGCCCTCATTGCAGAATAATCAATATAAGCATTCCCATGAAAAGCTTCCAGCAAAAGAGTAATAACATTTTTCCTGTCAGCTATATGCCAAAACTTCTGTTGTTCACTCCATCGGGCATCAGGAAATCCTCTTACAATTGCGATCAATTTATTGTCATAGGGAAACCTGAGCGCTATGCGATTGTCACCCTTGTGAATAACCCTTTCAGCTATTATAGTTTTCATTATGTGAAGCACGAGACCCAGTAAAGATAAAAGATAAAAATCATATGACAAAATCATTATTATGATTTACCCTGTTTCTCCGATTCCTGTGTCAACGAATTACGTTAAAACACATTTCACTTAGTATTTTATAAGCTCCCGCCCCGTCAGTCCCATAAGTATTGTCGTTCAACGTATTGAATCAGACAGCATTACTACACTTATGCCCAACTTTTAACTTTCACCAGCGAAATAAAGTTAACTATATTACAGGGAATTTGGGACCATAATTCATCAAATCTTTATTGCCGTTTGTCAAAAACCATGTAAACATGCATCCTCATGGGTACAGACAGCATCCATCACAGACCAGGACCAGCATCACTGATCTCCCTTCAGTATCATCCATATAAGACTCATTAAGGATCTCCCGGCATTCATCACAGGTAGTTATATCTGTCGTTAACAGATATCTGTCAGACATTAATTCCAAGGTCTCATAACCGGGGCATAAATAATCCTGTAAGTATCCCTAAAATCCTGCAAGTTTAAATTAAAACAGTGCCTGACTTAAAACTTGTATATGAAAAAGACTGGATTTACTGAGAGCCAGTTAACCGGTTCCATTAAAGCGAATGAGGCTCACAGGAACGTTGCGGACATTTGTTCAGAACTAAAATTTAATAGGGCCACCTTCTATAACAGTAAGAAGAGGTATTCCCAAATGGATGCTGAACTATGCACCTCTCCCACCCTGAAGCTTCAGAGGGCAAAGCCTGCAGCCTGAACCCTGGGCTCTTCGTCTGAATTTCCAACCGGATATTATTTCTTCATAATTGTCAATATACTCATATTCAGAAATATCCGGATCGCCAGCTTCAGACACTTTCACCCTGTACCCTTTTGCCGGTAAACCTGTGCCATCATAGTCATAAGAAAATCCATACTGTGGAGGCAAGGTGCTCACGCTGACGTTGTAATAATATGCATAGATCGGGTTATTGCCCTGAACAATATCAGCCTGGGACAGATTCCGGAACGGAGAACCTGAAGCGGGACGAGGGTTTATCTTTCCGTCATAGTTAAATCCTTCTGCAAGCTGCCCGTTTACATTTACCGAAACCAGAAGCTTTGACGGGGCCCCGAATGAATACTGAAAATCATCTTTTTTGCAGCCTGAGATAATGAGTAAAGCTGTTAAAACGTTAGAAATAGCTGTTCTCATTTTTTTTATTTGCACTGCTAAAGATAGCTTTCCTATACATTTCTCTAAAGCCGGGGATGAATCTTGTCGGGGTAACTGACAGGCTAATCTGCATTGCAGCGGCATTCTTCATAACGTGGCTGTCCGGAAGCAGATGGTCATCCCTTGCGGCTTCTGCAATCGGGTAAATTAAAGCCTCTGCACCCAACAGGTAATTTCCGGAATGGAGGCTTCTGACAAGCTTCTATAAACGAATTCCCAGTAGTATATAAATCCTGTTGGTCCTCGCTCCGATATCCACGAAATCGGACATCCCATTTCCCCACTCATAACGGGCTTCCAGAGAATATCTTCCGATCTTAAGACCGCTGCCAATAATTAATCCAAGTTCATAGTTCTTCGGGCCAATGAGGGCAACACCCTCTTTGGTAGTTTCAGAAGAGTATATTTTCTTGAAAACAGTTTGACTATTTATTTCCTTTAGCACAAACCCGTTTGATAATCCGACAATAAAAAATATGAATGATCTCCCGACCGGATATTAAAACCGGCCCATAGTATTAATTTTCAGATAAATAAAACCAAGTTCAGAAGATATTTGTGTATAGTAGTTCTCAGGCCCGCTTTTGTAGGTACCTGAAACATCATAGGATGTCAGGATCAGTTCGTTCAGGATTGACCATTTCCCATGGTTCCTGGGGATTATCAGATCAAAAAACAAACCGGCTGAGAAGTTAACTGAATGACTGAAATCGGTTTGAGTAAAATAGGTGGTACTCATGAAAATTAAAGAACTCACTGAACATCCTGCAAGTAAGCCGGTTTCAGCTCTTCTCTTTTCCACTTCCCTTGTAAAAGAGCTTCCGGAATCAGTACTTTCATAATAGAATCGGAACAGTTTATTCAAATCTGATTCATCATACCCGGTCTTATCAATCTTGTCCTCAATTCCCGGGCAGTCATTCAGATAGATCCTTAACTGGCCTACAAAGGTTTTATTTTCATTAAGGATACTATTGTCCCCCTGTTCTGTCAGGTATTTTTTATATAGTAACAGGTCAAAGGTTGTGCCCTGCCTGATATAGAAATATTCCTTGCTGTAATTGAAATATCTGTATAGCGATTTCCTTCCCTCAAACAGAGTCTGAAGGAAGGTGGTAACAACCTGAAAATGCATTGTTTATCAATATTCAAATTGTCGGTATTTCTTGGGCTGGTTTCAATATTTACGGTTGCGCTGACATACATTTCATCCTTAACCCTGAATTGTAAGATATCGGCTGGTACCAGGCCGACCGGCTTATCATCAGGATGCTCCCTGAAATCAATTTTATCCGGATTTATCTTCCAGTTTCTGTAATCAATAAATCCATGGACACTATCACCTGCCGGCTTAATAATATAACCGGTAAGAAAATTTTCCTGGTTGAAAGCATTCTGACATGCCAGGATGAAAAATAAGGATAATCCCAGTCTGAAAATTGTTTTTTTAAACCTCATCATTTCTTCTTTAGTAATATTACTGGGCTGGATTCTGACTGCTGACAGCAATCCAGTCTTTCTTTTAACTACTGTAAGCCAGCCTTTCTGAATTCTTAGGGAGTGAGAAGATTATGTGCAGATACTCTATAAAATAAAGGAATATTATATTGCTTAAATTCAATCACATGTGAGATAGAGTATCCAGACCGAAAATAAATTAAAAATCAAAACAGCAACTTTCACAATCGATACCAATATAATAATTGTGACAGAATAAAAAAATTTCATTGGTCATGAATTTTCAATCAGCAAAACTGCATATAATAAGAATTTCCCTTGCATATATATTTGAAAAAACAAGCATGACTTGTCCCCGGGGAGGGTACAGATAGATGAAACAAAATGTCAGCAGTTGGTAGTCAGCAAGGTGGCAGATGGGAAGCCGGCAAGTTTTAATTCATTGTTGCCACGTGGATATTCAGCTTGCTCAAAGGCGCACGCAATAGTCTCAATATGTCCCCTTGATTACAAAAAATGAACCACGAATTATTCCAGCAAGTTTTGATTTTTGTTTTGCAAACTTGAATTTCTCTTCCAGCTCTTTTGGCACTTCCATCCCTTCTGAGAGCTTAAAGCCCTACTGCCCTTTTTTTAGGATCATTAAGCGTATACATAACGTTGACTGAAAGTCCGCTCTCATAGAATACGTATGTCCATTTTATTCCGTCAACCACGAATTCTGATGTTTCAAGGGGCTTTGATGAAATTTTTATGGCACGTTCAGTCAGAAGAATATTATTAACATATTCAAGTACATCTTTGCTTTCAGTTGCCGGGCTAACGGTAAAATCATGATTGTACTTGTTCTTAAAATACCTTGATTCGTTAGCGCGCAAACCTGCAAGTGATTTCGATACAGGTGACGACTCCAGGCCGGCTAAGGATACATTTTCAAAATCAATAATATGTGACATGGGAAACCTCCTTGTTTAAGAAACAGAAACCAAATAAAGCCATTAATTCTAAATCAGTTCAAATTTTAGCCTTTGAACTGACCACTGAATCCAATAACATTTTTGGCAATAATTATGTTCGCTTGGACTGAGCGGGTAAAACATAACTATTATACAGAATCAGCTGCAAGTCAAAACAACAAAGATTTTGCATTCCTGCTGCCAGGTGACGGCTCACTTCTCCGGCAGTATCAGGTCAATCTGTTTTAGTCATAGAGGTTCGCGCTTTATTTCATGTCTTGTTTAATTCAGCTATTCCGGAGTAATATTTTGCAACAGTTTTGAATGATTCTTTTGGCTCCCATGTCATGTCGGGATAGGTATCACCATAACTATCAACAAAGCTTTTAACCAGACTATAGCTTGCCATATCAAGATCAAATCTTTTCTCATCGTTAAAAGTCAAAGCAGGCGATATAAAAGTAAAAACAAACATCCCATCCACTTTTGCTCCACCAAGAATATAGAGTAAATCAGAGAGCTCACCTGCCTGAATTTGCTCATCCCGGACATAATTGCCTTTAATCTGAAGGGGTGATTTTTTCTGGTCCGTAATCAGCCACCCTCTGGCTCCTTTATCCTCTGCTCCTTTGTATGTGCAACAACCAAATTCTGTAATAATAACTGGTTTACCGTGAGAAAAGTGTCGTTTAAGCTGTTCGGCATAAGAATTTCTGTTACGTACTTCTCTGTAATAGTCAAGACAGACAAAATCAAACAAACTCCAGTCAACTGCTTCAATTGGCGCTGACGAATAGGTCACCTGTCCCTGGAAAACCTGTCTTACAGCATTATTCAATTTTTTTAAGAAAGCGTTCAAGGGTCTGTTATGTGAACTCAAAATTTTAAGCCGCCAAAATAAAGAGATCGGATTACCTAGCCGTTCAAATATATTTTCCCCTTTTAAAATACCTTTCATGAAGAATGTCAGTTCGCAGCCCAGAATGAAAATGAGCTCTGAATATTGTTTCCGCAAATGCTCAGCGGCTATTGCGCATTTCACAGTATAGTCCAGTGTTTGCTGCTCATCTTTGTCATGAAGGTGCGGTGAGAGCCAAACTTCAAGTCCAAGCTTCAAAGCTGCTTCGGCTGTTGCCGTCAACCTTCCAATGTCTGTCCCTGAAATTCTGATTGCGTTACAATTTAAGTCTGTCCTGATAATTTCAAGTTCACGCTTCACAACTGTTATGTCAAATTCTGGTCTTGAATGATATTTTTCATCAAACTCAATGCCTGTGTCGTAATTAATTCCCCGTTGTTTCATTTTGCTTTTTGTCTGATATTTTAAAGATGCATATTTCCTCCCTTTTTTTGTATATTTTAGAATAGAATATATTGCAGTCGGGCTATAAGTATGAGATTTTGAGCGGAACGGAGTGAAGCGGAGAATCTCTGGCTACTTGGACCATTTATCCGTTTTGTAATGAATAGAATGTTAAAATTGCTTATAATTGCGGTTTTGGTGTTAATTCCGGCTAACATTCTTTACATTTTGTCAGGCCCTGATTTACCCGAAAAAATCCAGAAAATGAAATTTTACAGGAGTTGATTTTGTAGTGTGGTGTATTATATTTATGGAAATGCGAATTCATAATATTATGATTTTAAGCTTATAGTTAAATGGGAAAAGTGTTTTCATTCCGGAAAAATGTTTTTCTTTTCGTGTCGTTACCGGTTATGCTAAGTGGTTTTGCTGATTTGGCTGATTCGTATACTGGTCTCGATTTTCCCGGTTCTGCTGCAGTCTCAGGGACCATGCGTTTTGCATTTTCGAATCCCCAGGATAATGGTCTTCCAGCCTGGGGACCTTCAGGCAGGGGAGTAACTTATATCTGGAAAGTATATCCGCGACAGCAGTATGGCTATTATACTGCTTTTTTCTGGGGAAATGAGGGTTCTTTCCTTTATAGCGATGATATCACCTATTATGGTTTTCATCCTTATCCCACCGGCAGCGGTAATACACATAAATGGGAAATTGCAGGCGGGGCAGGGAAAGATGTTGTGACCGATAATGGCGATGTCGTGTACAATACCTGGTACACTCAGGTTGCAAGGGTATGGTCGGATAGCAGCGGTAAGCATCATGAGTATTTCTGGGATTGGCCTGATACTTCAAAAGTCATAACTTTTACAGCAGGTACCAGTTATGGGAATAAGAATCCTCCTGTTCCGGCACTTACATGGGGAGATGCTCCCTGGCCCCATGGTTCAGGATGTATATTCGGTGAATGCGGTGAAGGGGGAGAAGTTTTCGATGGAATTATAAGGGGCCTGCAGATTTATAATAAAAAGCTGTCCCTGTCTGATATTCAGAGTGAGATAGATGCTCCGCTCTCAACATCTGCCGGATCTTCAGATATCTGGTATCTTAATATAAATCCCACACCTTCTGATATCTCCGACAAATCAGGAAAAAATCATAATCCTTCGTGGGTTGGAAGTGAAAGACCTGGTTTGTATATTAGTCCCTACACCCCACATCCCACACCCCGCACCCCGCACCAGTTACCTGATGATTCATTTTAGGGGGGTATTCCATTTTGAAATTATCACCTGATGCTTTCGATATAATTGAACCTTTTATTGCAGGATATCTTTCAGGTTTCAACCTTCTTATCCACATAGCATCTTACCATCGGCCTGTTTTTTGAGCTTCTGTCGGCAATTTCAAATCCCGCCCGTTCAAACGATTTATACAATCCGGTCCATGCGAATGAGTCAGGAAGTTTTTCTTTTGCAGGGATGACCGGGTAGGCCTCGATAATTTTGATACCAGCCTTCCTTGCATAATCTATTGCTCCCCTAAGCAGAAGCACACTTACTCCGGACCGCCTGAAATTTTTATCGATGAAAAAGCATGGAACAGACCAGACCTCCTCATTATCAATCCTCTTATGGACCCTTGACTTTTCCAGCTTAATGAAATCCTCGCGAGGTGCAAAAGCGCACCAGGCTATCGCCTGTCCTTTAACGATACCAAGAAGGCCGGCAGGCTTGCCGGCCCAGATAATTTCCTCCATTGCTTTTTTATTTCCTTCCTGAGCTTTACCGGCCTCGTAATCAGATTTACTCAGACGGTAATACATGCACCAGCAATTGGCGCATGCCCCCTTTTCACCAAAGAGATTTACGAAAAGGTTCCAGTTCTTTTTTGTAACAGGTTCAACCTCAAGTTTGAACGAAGATTCCTGTATCATAACTTAAATATTGGCTATTACGGGAGATGGTTAATCGAGGCAAGGTCAAAGCGATCGAGGTTCATTACCTTGTTCCAGACGGCAACAAAATCCATTATAAATTTTTCCCTTGCATCGGAGCTTCCGTACACCTCGGCAAGTGCCCTGAGTTCCGAGTTTGAGCCAAATATCAGATCAACCCTGGTCCCGGTCCATTTAACAGCACCCGTTTTACGGTCATGCCCCTCAAAGAGATCTTTGGTCCCGGCAGCAGGTGCCCAGGCGGTCCCCATGTCCAGCAATGTTATGAAAAAATCGTTTGTAAGAACTTCAGGCTGCATGGTGAAAACCCCGTGCTTTGATCTGTCATGGTTTGTATTCAGCACGCGCATTCCGCCAATAAGAACTGCCATTTCCGGAGCTGTCAGGGTAAGAAGGCGGGCCTTGTCAATAAGCAGCTCCTCAGCTGAGACGGCAAACTTCGATTTAAGGTAATTGCGAAACCCATCAGCTGCAGGCTCAAGCACCGAGAAAGAGTCGGTATCCGTCTGCTCCTGCGATGCATCAGTGCGGCCGGGTGTGAATGGAACCTTAATAGAGGACCCTGCCTCTTTTGCTGCCTTCTCAACCCCTGCACATCCAGCCAGTACAATCAGATCAGCGAGCGACACCTTTTTACCGCCTGACTGGCTGCCGTTGAATTCCTTCTGTATGCCTTCAAGAGTCTGTAGCACTTTCCTGAGGCGGGGAGGATCGTTTACAGCCCAGTCTTTCTGGGGGGCAAGACGGATCCGGGCACCATTGGCTCCACCCCTTTTGTCAGACCCGCGGAAAGTGGAGGCAGAGGCCCAGGCTGTTGATACAAGATCGGAAACCGGTAAGCCTGAATTTAATACCTTAGCTTTCAATGCTGAAATATCCTTTTCAACAATCAACGGATGGTTCACCGCAGGGACCGGATCCTGCCAGATCAGCTCTTCGGAAGGGACCTCGGGACCCAGGTAACGTGTGCGTGGTCCCATATCACGGTGAGTAAGCTTAAACCATGCACGGGCAAAGGCATCTGCAAATTCGAGCGGATGTTCATGGAAGCGTCTTGATATTTTCTCATAAACCGGGTCGAACCTCAGCGAAAGGTCCGTTGTCAGCATTGTCGGCGCATGCTTTCTGGAAGGGTCATGCGCATCTGGCATCACCTCACCGGCATTTTTTGCTACCCACTGATTCGCGCCAGCAGGACTTTTCACAAGCTCCCATTCATATTTGAAAAGGTTATCGAAGAAGTAGTAGCTCCACTTTGCAGGGGTCTGTGTCCATGTGACTTCCAATCCGCTGGAGATTGTATCTCCGCCCTTCCCCGATCCAAAGCTGCTTATCCATCCCAGGCCCTGTTCCTCAATGGCTGCAGATTCGGGTACAGGTCCGACATGCACCACATCTCCGGCTCCGTGTGTCTTGCCAAAGGTATGTCCCCCGGCAATGAGCGCAACTGTTTCTTCATCGTTCATTGCCATGCGGGCAAATGTTTCGCGAATATCCCTGGCCGCTGCCAGAGGATCAGGATTTCCGTCCGGACCTTCCGGATTCACATATATCAGCCCCATCTGAACGGCTGCAAGCGGATTGTCAAGGTCGCGTTCCCCCGAGTAGCGCTTGTTACTTTCAAGCCATTTTGTTTCAGAACCCCAGTATGTATCCTCTTCCGGCTCCCATACATCCTCGCGTCCACCGCCAAATCCAAAAGTCTTGAATCCCATGGACTCCAGGGCAACATTTCCGGCAAGAATCATGAGGTCGGCCCAGGATATCTTACTTCCATACTTTTGCTTTACAGGCCACAGCAGCCTTCGGGCTTTGTCAAGATTCACATTGTCGGGCCAGCTGTTCAGCGGAGCAAAGCGCTGCTGCCCCCCTCCTGCCCCTCCCCGGCCATCCCCGATGCGGTAAGTCCCGGCACTGTGCCAGGCCATGCGGATAAATAACGGACCGTAATGGCCGAAATCGGCAGGCCACCAGTCCTGTGAATCAGTCATAAGACTGTGAAGGTCCTTTTTTATTGCCTTAAGATTCAGGCTGCTGAATTCTCTGGCATAGTTGAAATCCTCACCCATCGGGCTGGATAATGAAGAGTGTTGCCTCAGTATGCTAAGCTTTAACTGATTTGGCCACCAGTCGCGGTTAATTGTACCGCCCGTGCCGGTCCCGTGATGAGCGGTTGCTCCTGTAACAGGGCATCCGGCTTCATTTTTAGATTGATTTTCCATCATTTATATATTTTAGTTTATAATTGACCCTATTTACCAGTCAGGAACTTTCAAATCACTTTTTGTCTTTCAGGAATCTGCCTATGATCTGAAGCTTTACATCCTCAATTTTAAAATCCGGTATCTGCTTTTTTTCGAAATACTTTTCTATCAATTCATTGAGTTCAGTGTCGACAAAATCCTCAATTCTGTCTGATTCGGAGCAATACAAATGATGATGGCTTTCCATCACAGCATCATACCTCATCACATCTTTTTCTGTCTTTACTTTTCTTATAAGGCTGTTTGAAACCAAAGCATCAAGAACTTTGTAAACCGTTGCAGTAGCAATGTTCGGGTGATTATTACGGATATAGTCAATTATGTTCTCTGCTGTGGGATGATTATTCATCTTAATAATAGCCTCCAGAATGGCAATCCTCTGAGGAGTCACTTTAAGTCCCTTATCTGTCAGCTTATTCGGTATTTCTGTAATTTTCATTACTAATTACTTTCTAATAAGAATTATTCTCTTAAAATAATTAACAAATTTAAGATAAATTTTACAGAAAGTCAAGTTTATTCTCAATTTTATATGGCAGGAAATGCGCAGGAATCTACAGATGTTTTAACTCTTCAAAAGAGAACCTGTCAGACAATTTGAAAATTTTGAAATTTCAGAGCCTGGCAGTTCACCAACTGCCTTAACAACTATCCGGGCTGATTATGAGATAGTCAGGGCTATAAAGGCATTCTTTTATGAAATTCTGTCTGCAGGACGAGTGAAAAAATATGTGCATTAAGACCATAGCTTGTGTGCATAAAATTGTATCTGAATATCATCCCATTGAATATCATCCGCTTTTTTGAATATTTATAAGGGAAATATTTTAATCCGATCCCTGCATTATAAGTCTGCATTTCTGACAGATCGTAATCGGAGGTATAGAATTTTTCATCACTGCTGTGGAGTCCATATGCAGCAAAATAACGAGAACATGACTGGCTGTAGAACCTCGCATTTGGCAGAAGGATAAGGTCATATCTTAATTTTATCGCGGTCTCGTTTTCCACTGAAAATGCGAGTATTCCGAAATTGTCGGCGTAGCCGTTTACAATGTTCCGTAAGATAAATTTTCCACCTGCAAAGCTGTTCAGCCGAAGGGCCAGTGCCCCCTTCCACCTGATCTGCGGCAATTGCTCAACGGCTTCGGTCCCATCCGTAAAATATATCCTGTGGAACGGAGTTGCAAGCAGCCCGGCCTGGCAGGCTATTTCGGGAAAGATCCCGATAACGTTCCTCTTGTTAATGGCCTGGGTAAAGCCCAGCTTCAGGTTTACAGAATTTCGCCTGTATTCATCATACCATTCCCTATAGCGGAGCTCAACAGGATAAACAAGCCTTACGGGGCGATAATAATCGGGGTTAAGCCTTCCCCATCGCAGATCGTCATTGAACATCTTTAGCTGAACCGAATAGCTTCTCATCTTCACTTTATCTTCCTTTATAAGTCCCAGTTTGCTGCCAACGGAAAAATAATCGCTTTCGATCGATATTCCCAGGCCGCCAGACAATTCGAGGTTCTGCTTTTCAAAATTGTGCCCATAAGTCGTATTTGCATAGATCCTCTCATCAGTCCTTGAAGCGGATGACATTACATAATCGATATTATCGGTTGAAGCTGAAGTTATAATGTCAGCGCCAGCATTGAAGGCCACCGAGTTCTTTCCGTCAGTCTTCCTGACTGTAAGATCGGGTCCGTAAACCGTAAGTTTTTCGGTACCGATACCGCCGGTGACAGCTGATTTATTGCCATTCTGGATATAATGACTGTAAACCAGTTCAATTTCAGTTTTATGGACTGTCTCACTCAACGAGTCAGGCGAAACCTGGGCTTTCACAATGAAATGAGAAAGTGCCAGAGTGCCTATTATCAGGTATTTCCTTTTCATAAAAAGAGCTTCAATTGCAGCCACAGCCACCGCTTGATTCCGCGCTTCCTGCAGGGGTTGCCCCCTCCCGGATTGAATATACATATTCAGTAAAATTCTTGCCGGAATCATTGCCCATCTGCATCTCGGGATCATTTACAAATTGCCGCTCGTATGGTCTAACACCTGCACAGGATGTAAGCGATATCAGTATCAAAATCCTAAAGACCAACTGTTTCATAGGCCAGGTTCTCAGAGAAATGAATTTTGTTGTCACTATCGATTATAATACAATGCGTCTGCGGAAGATGATCTGCAAAAGGAATTCCCTTCTCAGTGCCTTTCACATATATTGCTGTCGCCAGGGCATCCGACAATTCTGCCCCGGGGGAAAAGACTGTTACGCTTTTAATTCCTGTAAGCGGGATCCCAGTGTGGGGATTGATATTGTGCGAGTACCTCTTGCCCTTAAAAGTAAAATATTGTTCATAATCGCCCGAAGTGGCAGCTGACGAGTTTGTGACCGGAACATAAAGGAGCATTCTGTTCTTATCGTCAGGATTGGCAATACCTATTTTCCATTCTGTTCCATCAGATTTATAGCCAAGAGTATTCAGATCGCCGCTTGCATTAATATATCCTGATTTTACTCCGGATTCATGCCAGAGCTTCCTCACCATATCGGAGGCATAACCCTTTCCTATTGCAGCAAAGCTGATTTTTGTGCGGGGATGCCTGAATTCAACTGAAACAGCATTATAGTCCAAAATAATATTTTGATAACCTATGCACTGCAGCGTTTTCTTAACAGCCAGTCTCTCCGGAAATGTAATATCGGCGTTATTGAACCTGTACAGTCTTTTCAGTGGGCTCACCGTAATATCAAAGTCTCCCTTTGTAAGCGCAGATATTTTACAGCATCGCTCCATTAGTCCGAAGCATTCACTGCTCACCCTGACAGGCCTTACGCCTGCATAAAGGTTTATTCTTGCAGTTTCCGAATCAGGCAGGAACTCTGAGAGCATGGATTCGATACGCCGTATTTCATTTATACCAGACTGAAGCCACAAATCTGCCTGCGCTTTATTCCCTGCGATAATCCCCAGGGTAAAAGCTGTGCCCATCAGTTTCTGATTTACAACATATTCCTTCATTTCAGGATCTGCAATTTATCCCGGATTATCGCTATGAATTCTTCTGCCGGCTGGTTCCTGTAATATATTTTTTCATACAGCAGGGTATCGGTCCGGGAAATAAAAATGGTGGGGAAAGTGCCATCAAAATGATATTTCCCGGCCATCCTCTCATTTTCCGATTCCTGTTCCCTTCCCAGTTTCCTTTTCTGCGGAAAGTCAACTTCTATCAGCCTGATATTCTCGCGGGTCAGGTACGCTATAAATGCCGTGTCCTTAAGTATGTTTCCGGAAAGCCTGATGCAACCGGGACACCAGTCTGAGCCTTCGAAAACAATGAGGCTATACTTTTGTGAATCATTACTACGGGCTCCGGCACCAAAAGAAAACAATAATGCAATGATCATCAGGATGCTTTTCATAATCATTTCATTGTTTATTCCGGCCCCGGCACACCGTGGCCTCTTCAATTCATCTTCAAAATTAGCCCTTTATTGACATCTTAGCATAATTAAACAGATAAAAAGTGAATTTCAAATGCTAATGCCCTGGAGAAATAAGTACCCGGCAGAGATTAACCGGTCAGCCACCGATGCGCACACTATAAAAGAAATAGCCCCGGCATTTCTGCCGGGGCGTTCCGATGCCTGGTTCTGTTTCCTAAATGAAACGAAAATGAAGCTGCAATTTACCAACTGCGGGGGAGATAACTCACAATGGATTTAATAATTATGAATTTTTAACATTTTCTGCAGACAACTGTCAAATGGTCATTCGCCTGAATTACTGCCTTATGAGGCAAGCCCGCGAATGGGTCACAGCATTTATTGATTACCATCTTTTAAAATGCTGATTTAATGTTATGCGAATGCTTCCTGGAGCAACAAGGGCCACAAACTCACCAAACTCCCTGCTGCTGCGGATTTTTTCTCCAATGGCTTTTACCTTTTCAATATTCCCGAAATGATAAATTAAACACCATGCATTTTCCTGCATATCCTTCACCAGTTCCGCATCTATAAAACCATCCTGCTGTTTCTGGAATTCATTCAGCAGGTCTGCTTTCAGCATCACCTGCTCAACTGTTGTGGTTTCGGATACCTTAAAATTTACGAACTCTGTAATAATTGCTTCCTTCATGACTAATATGATTTAAAATTTATGAAGGTAAAGGTAGCCGGCAGAGAAATGGAGGAATAGTACAAAAACGACAATTATGATAATTTCCCGATCTGGAGTATTGAATTCTTCTGATGAACGAAGCCTTTGGGGGAATTTCCTGCGAATCGCTTAAATTCCCTGATGAAATGCATCTGATCAAAATAGCCATTGCCATAAGCGAGGTCCGATAATTTGGAATAGTCGCTGAAGAGAAGCTGATTCAGACTGTTCTGAAAGCGGTTCAGAGTGCAGAAGGTCATCGCGGATACCCCAACATATTTATTGTACATCCGTTCCAGGGTTCGCAGGCCAACGCCGTTCCGACTGCAAAATTCAGCCAGCTGCCCTGAGGTTTCGCTCTGCCTTAGCGCATTGAAAAGCTTCCGGAAGCTTTCGGGAACATGGGCAAGGCCTGTCTGCTCAACCAGCTCACTCTCAAGAATACCCAGACGGACATTTATATCACGAGCCTCCCTCATCCGTTCAAGGATTTCATCTGCCTGAACAAACCCGGCTTCCCCGGTTCCAAGCCATTGATTTTTGAATTCGGAAACAGGAATTTTCAGAAATGGGAAAAACCCTTCCGGTAAAAAACAAATCCCTATTATATGAACTTTCCCGCTCATTTGCAGATGAGCATTCATAAACTGGTCCTGAAGCCCTGAAAAGAAGACACTTTCCATCTTCTGTTCCTTACCGTTGACAAGTATATATTGAGGGGTTTCGCTCAGATTGAACCTCATGTTTATATTTCTCTGCGGGATCAGCCTGTGGTCGAGGATCATATTGTCCGATTGAAGCTCCCAGAAGAATTTGATATAATTCCTGAGAAGCGGATGCCTTACGGGGTATCTTTTTATATTATGCTCCATCCGGCAATGGCCGTATTTAATTGTAACTGAACTCAACACAAAGATATCAGGAAGAGCTGCAATATGCAACCAACAGCACTTAATATTTTATTGTTGAATATCAATATGTCCTGCAATATCCCTCGCTGGCCTGGCTTTTGCCTTTCTCCTTATCTTACATCCCCCTTCCCCTCACGCCGAGCGTGGCAGGCTCTTCAAAGGGGGAATCCGTAACATGCAACTTTCTCCTTTCTCCTTTCACCTTTCTCCTTTCACCTTTCTCCTTTCACCTTTCTCCTTTCACCTCTTCTTACATCCCCCTGGCCCCCACGCCGAGCGTGGCAGGCTCTTCAAAGGGGGAATCCGTCAACATGGAACCTTGAACTTTGAACTTTAAACTTCATGCTTTTCACATCCCACTTGCCAAAAGCTATCGGAACTACTTCAGGTCTAGCTGTTAGGCAAAGTGCTTTCTATAAAGGAAGTAACATGTATAAGTTTCCCCTCCGTTTCAAGGAGGGGTGGCCGGGATGATTGATTATATGAGCATTACAAATTTGTTTTCCCGGCCGGGGTGGTTGATTTCTGGTTTTTTACATCCCCCTCCCCCCACGCTGAGCGTGGCAGGCTCTTCAAAGGGGGAATCCGTAACATGGAACTTTCGCCTTTCGCCTTTCTCCTTTCTCCTTTCACCTTTCTCCTTTCTCCTTTCTCCTTTCTCCTTTCTCCTTTCTCCTTTCTCCTTTCTCCTTTCTCCTTTCTCCTTTCTCCTTCTAACTATCCGTCCCGTTCACAGAATTACAAACTGCCTTCAGGAGCCAATTACTCGTACCTTAAAGCCTCGACGGGGTTCCTGGAAGCTGCTCTCCAGCTCTGCCAGCTGACAGTCAGGACGGCAATGAGAAGTGATATTGCCCCAGCTGAAACAAAGATCCACCAGCTAAGGGCAGTCTTTACTGCAAATGACTGAAGCCATTTATGCAATGCAACCAGGGCAACAGGCGTGGCAATCAGAAAGGCAATAGCTACCCACCTTATGAAAACCTTATTCAGCATTATCATCACTTCGGGGATCCTCGCGCCATTCACCTTACGGATACCGATTTCCTTTGTTTTTCTTGCAAGCAGGTAGGACGACAGGGCAATCAGGCCCAGGCAGGAAAGTATTATTGCGAGCACTGAAAACCACCCTATCAGCTTATTTATCCTTATGTAATCCCTGTACTGTTCATTGATCTTATCGATGGCAAAGAAATAGCTTGACGGATGAGGATGGCTCAGTCTTTTTCCACAGATCTTTCAGTAAATCAATTACTTTAAAGGCAGATCCGGGTTTGGATCTTACTGAAAGATATTGCCAGCCGGAGAGATCATCATTCTCTGAAAAAAAATGGACGAGAGGCTGGAGGTCCCTTTGCACTCCCTGGTAGCTGAAATCATCTGCAATACCCTTAAGTGTGAGAATTGGTCCGGTGATACTGCTCATGTGTATTGCCTGACCGGCAGCTTCTGAAAATCCGAATTTCTTCATCGCCGTTTCATTGATTACAATGCAGTCCTTATACGATGTCAGCTGCTGATCAAAGCCGTCTCCGCTCAGGATCCTGATCCCGTAGGTCCTGAAATAATCCCTCCCGACATTTGCCTGGCGGAGGGAGATCCTGTCAGCATCGCTGCCACCTTCCCTCACAAAGCCATTGTAGTTTTCATCATATTTGCCCGGAATGTTCTGGGAGAAACATACTGATTCGACGTACGGGCTTGACTTAAGCTCCTCGGAGATATACCTGAACTTGCCCGAGGCAGCTTTCAGATCCTGGTATTGCCAGCTGTCAAGAGTCACCGCAATAACATTCTCCCTGTCAAATTTCGGATCGGTACTGATCATGTACCTGATCTGCTTTCTGATGAGAATAGTCCCTGAAATGAGTATGATTGCAATTACAAACTGAACCACTACAAGTGAGTAGCGTGCAGCACTTTTCCTGCCTTTCCGGAGGATATTGCCGTGAAGTGTCTGAACCAGCCTTGCCCTGAACCAGAATACTGACGGAAACAATCCTGAAGTGATACCGACGATCAGCCAGATCGAGGCAAGCAGCGTGATTAAAAACTTCAAATCCGAAGAACGCAGTTTCAGCTGGGCATCGAACATACTGTTGAACATGGGCAGCAACAAGGTCATCAGTCCGATACCCACCATCAAGGCAATGAAGCTGACAAGCAGTGCCTCTGCCATTATCTGTCCCGATAACAGGCGGCCTGAAGCACCCATTACCTTTTTGATTCCTATCTCCCTTGTTCTTGAAAGAGAGCTTGTTATGCTGAGATTAATAAAGTTTACAAGGGCAATGCCCAGGATACCAAGGGCTATGACGGTAAGAATTATGATCAGTGTCCGGTTCGATTCCTCCGCCGCATGGTATTCGCTGAAAGGGAGAAGGTTTAATTTTGTCGTATTCTCCCCCACAGGGATGAAATTCGCGTGAACAATGCTTTGCAGCTTGCTGCTGATGCTTTCAGGGTCAGTCCCGTCCCTAAGCTGAACATAGGTGATCGAAAATGTATTGTACCAGTCATGTACCTCCTTTATCCATGGCGATATCGCCTCTCCTGTTTCATAGGAACCGACAATATTAAATTTCACGGATGAATTGGCCGGGATCTCAACAACTCCGTTCACCTGGAGGAAAATATTGTCGAACCTGACCTGGAGCTTTTTACCTATGGCAGACTCTTTGCCAAAATATTTTCTGGCAAAGGCGGAGCTGACAACAACTCCGTATTTGTCATGGATCCCTGTCCTGGATGATCCCTCCAGGAAGGGGAAAGAGAATACGGAAAAAAAACCGGTATCCACATAGTTTATATTTTCAGGGAATGCAGTCTCCTTGTAGCTGATCCTGAAGCCATCCCAGTTAAAGATCCTTGTGCCATTCTCAATCTCGGGGATCTCTTTGAGCATCTCGGGAAGCAAGGGGCCCTTTGTCATTGACAAATTGCCCTCCCTGACCCTGTAAATATTCGAAATGTTCTTATTGAAATGATTATATGTCAGGTCATTATAAATATAAAGCGACAGGATTAAAAAAGAGGCTATGCCAACACCAAGACCCGTAATGTTGATAAGCAGATAATTCCTCCTTGAAAGCAAAAATCTCAGACTGTTCTTAAGAGTCAATAAATTCATTTTTATTTATTCTATGTTCAGACTATCCATCGGCCCGCATGCCTTAACAGGGTTCCGTTATGCCGGCCGGGTGCGAAGCCTGGTATAGTACCGGATAAAGAGCACTGGTATCAAAGCCAGAAGTAAAAGTACGAAAAATGAAAACAAAGTATTGAATGAGGGTCCGAATTTGCTTATCCATTGTATTTCTCCGGGAAGAATCCCCGGCAGTTTTCCAAGACTCATTACCAGCATTGCATCCGCAACACAGTGCATTACAAGCGGTGCCAGAATTGTGTACCTCAGAGCTAACCATGAGAAGGCACTGCTTATGAGCAATGTGTCATAGAAACGGATCATGCCATGACCCGGAATATGATACAGGCCGCACAAAACAGAGGGAATAGCTATGTAGATCAGAACACCGGTAAGGGTCCTTCCTCCGGTAAAATACTTCTCGACTCCCAGGAGTATAAGCAACGGGACACCCCTGAACATGGCCTCTTCCCAGAAAGGGTTATGCCAGAGAGACAATATCAGGGAATCAGCCTTCCCTGCAAGATCCGGCAGCGGGTTTTCCTTCCATCCGAAAAGGAAGCTGAGTACAGTCCGGAGAAGAGTTGCACAGACGAAAGCTGCGATTGTGACCAGGATCACTTTTCCAAGGGTTCTGCTATAAAGCATAAAGCCGATGCCATAAAGGAAAACAGGGAACATGAGGCCTGTTGTCAGCCACACGAAAACGCGGATACTTATATCTATATCGGTTCCCGGCCAGTAGAACAACATTAACGGGGCAGATTTCATGAAATAGCCCGTATGGATATACTGCCCTATTGTGACAAGCATCGGGATAAGGAGAATAACAGCAGCAGTAAAGAGAAATGTTTTATTTTCAGGGAAGAGAAGAGCAGCCTTCCTGATATTGGAGCAAACGGGACTTTTCATTTAATTGCAGTTTTACAGTAAAAGACTGCATGGCCATAGGATTGCTGCATCTGGTCCTGTGAACTTATAGGCCCGGATAGCAATCGAATAGTTCCTGATTCCCTTTAACCGCAAAGGACGCTAAGCTGACGCAAAGAGCGCTAAGGGAATGAATTAGGATCACTGACTCTGCGGCCCGGATAGCAATCGAATAGTACCTGATTCCCTTTAACCGCAAAGAAGGCAAAGGTATTTTAACTCAGACTGACAATGAAATGGCAGGTCTTGCCTCCCCTTCTAAGGCTTTCGGCGATCTCCACGTGGAATGGCCGGCCAAGGGCGGTCTCAAAAATGGTCTTATGTGTATTCCTTGTGCATTCGCAATGTATGTCATCCGGCTTTGGTTTACGGTAATTGGCTGCAGGACAATAACATTTCGACGAGACTTCCCCATACCGGATATGGACTTTGTCTCCATCCTTCCAGATCTCAAAATTTTTGCTGTAAGCTTCAATAAGCTTATCAAGGTCATCTTTCCCGCTGGCTGCCAGATCCTTCTTGAACTGAAACCTGTTAAAACATGCCACCCCGCAATTGCCAACCAATTTCTCCTGCATACTGCGGTCAAGGCACTTATCCATCGAATCAAGCAGATCAGAAAGCCAGTTTTCAACAAATTGCTTCTGTGCCTGCAGATTTTTGAATTTTTCGTCGCCATCCTGAGACTGAACTGCTGGAGCCAGGCCTGACAGGCTCTGAACCACAAAGGGGCACACACCCAGCATTGCAAGTTTCTGTGAGAATGATTTTCTGTCCATAGCTTTATCGGAAGGTTTTAAGGTTTGAATAACACCATGAAGACCTGCAGACCTGTCTCTTACCCTATCGGATAATGTGATATTCCGTTCTGAATCGCACTGGCCAGAGGCATACGTTAAGATCTCAGACTGAGCCTGAGCCAAATGAATCCTGCCAGACCGGCAAAAGCGGATGCTGCAAGGATTGATATTTTTGCACCATTCACTATATCCGGGTTGTCAAATGCAAGGAGACTTATGAAGATCGACATTGTGAATCCGATCCCGCCAAGAATACCTGCCCCTGCTATGCTTTTAAGCTTCAGACCCGAAGGCAGTCCGGAGATGCCAAGCCATATTGCTGCAAAAGAAAAGATACAGATGCCCAAAGGCTTTCCAAGCACCAGGCCAGCCATAATACCAATGCTGTACGATTGTCCCAGGTTTTGCAGCAAATTGTCTCCGAAATGAATACTCGTATTCGCAAGTGCAAAGAGGGGCATTATGAAAAACGCGACCGGCTTATGCAGCACATGCTGAAGTATGTATGAGGGGGAGCTCTCACGGCCGTCACCATAGGGAACTGCGAATGCAAGCAATACACCTGCTATTGTGGGATGAACTCCGGAATGGACCATGAAATACCACATAGCAAGTCCACCTGCCAGATAGGGCAATAAATTGTGGACTTTCAGCCTGTTCAGTATTATCAGGAATGCAAATATTGCAAGAGCTATCAGAAGGTTAATTAGGGAGAGTGAAGATGTGTAGAATATTGCAATCAGTATTATTGCTCCCAGGTCATCAATAACGGCAAAGGCCGTAAGGAATATCTTAAGTGAGGAGGGGACCCTGGTTCCAAGCAAGGACAAAATACCTATTGCAAAAGCTATATCAGTGGCCATAGGAATGCCGGCACCTGACTGAGCTTCAGTTCCAATATTGAACAGTGTGAAAAGGACAAATGGCACGAGCATTCCGCCAGTGGCGGCAAAGAAAGGCAGCGAGGCTTTTTTAAGGTCAGACAGTTCCCCTGAGTAGATCTCACGTTCAAGCTCCAGACCGATAAGGAGAAAGAAAACAGTCATTAGTCCATCGTTTATCCAATGGACGACGCTATGCCCTCCCAGGTCTGAATTCCAGAATTTTATAAAGCCCGAATGCCATGAGGAGTTTGCAATGGCAAGGGAGGCTATGGTCGCGAAAAGCAGTAGTATACCTCCTGCCTTACCGCTGTCAAAAAATTCATTGAAAAGTTTTGTTAGTTTCATGCTTCAAAATTAGAACCGGGATCATCTTCACCGCTCCCTTCCGGTAGTACGCCTTAATCCACTTTAAATGTAAAGAGATATACTTTTTTAACTCCATGTCCCCTGAAATGTTCATTTTATTCCTGGCGAAAAAGGATAATTAAGCACTTCCGGCAGGCAATGTAGATCATACAGGCAGTAATCTGATCCTGGTCTTTATTGCAATATTGTGCTCTAAGGAAGCTGAAAATCCATTTGGCATTTTGACATCCACCACCTGTTGCGAATCATTTTGGAAGCGGCGAGTAACTAATCGCCGTATAAGGAAATTGCATGAAGCTCGGGATACGATATTATCAGAACCTGATATGTAGATTACTGAAATATCCTACAAATCGTGAGATGGAAGAGTAAAATAAAAAATGGCGCCCTCATTCTCCCTGCCTTCAGCCCATACTTCGCCACCGAAGCGGCCTATAATTCTGCGAATGGTCGCAAGCCCTATTCCGGTTCCGGGGAATTCCTGTGTAGAATGGAGACGTTGAAATACACTGAAAAGTTTTTCAGAATAGGCCATATTAAATCCGGCTCCGTTATCCTTTACATAAAAAGTTATTTCATTTTGATTGATGTCAGTAACCCCTATTTCAACTATTGCATTATCAATTTTTCCCGTAAACTTTATGGCATTATCAATCAGGTTTTGCATAACAAGTGTCATACGTGTAGTATCGGCTTTAACATCAGGCAGATTCTGAACTTTCCATTCAATTTTTCTCTTTGTATTTATTTCATTCGAATTCAGAATTATTTCTTTAACTATCCTGTTCATTGAGACCTGTTCTGTTTTCAATTCCGTCCTACCTAGCCGTGAATAAGATAACAAATCGTCAATTAACCTGCTCATCCCGGATGATGCATTTTTGATTTTGCCGGTAATGCGTGTAATTTCCGGATCATTAAGGGCAGTCAGCTCTGAATCAAGCTTTTCGGAGAAACCAATAATATGCCGTAAAGGGGCACGAAGATCATGGGACACTGAATAAGCAAATGATTCGAGCTCCTTGTTCGACTCAAGAAGTTGTTCTGTCCTTTCATGCACACGCTTCTCAAGTTCCGTGTTCAGCTGCTTAAGCTCCCTTTCAATTTTACTGACTGAATTGGCGACTTTCCATACAATAAATGCAAAAACCCCTATATATAAGGTAGATATCAGAACCAGATCCATCGGGCTATTCATGTAATGTTCTGATCCTGTAATCAACCGGAACCAGATGAACAAAACAGGAATAAGGAAAGAAACCGGCAGGAGCCTTCTTGTTATATAAGCTCCAAGCCCGTCGGAAGTAATTATTGAAAGGAACCCTGAGGATGGGCGGAGGGATATTATTCCGGTAGCCAATATAATAAAAGTCCCGGATGAGGGGAATGACATTTTTGAATAAAATGCAGAAGTGATCAATTCATCGGCACCATAAGCATACCCCATCAGATGTACAACACATATCAGACTGGCTGCGATAGCCAATAGCTGTGAAATAAATACATGAGTTGTCTTCTCTGAACCTGAAAACAAGTATGCAGTAATCAGCAAAATGAAACAGATCAGAGTATTAAAGGGCATATACCATTGAAAAATGTTATCCGGTATGTAATTTGTATCGCCTGCTGCCAACTTGTCAATGCCTGAATCCAATTTCAAGAGGTATCCCATTATTGAATTAAAGCAAATAATGCAGGCAAGAATTACGAGCCCCCCGGTTACTTTTCTCAATAAGGCATTATGCCTTTAAAAGCCGTAATCAAACATGAGAGACCGGTCAGTATAAAACAGAGAGCAGCGTTTGCCCTCATTGTACCCATTGCCGAATCGGGATTTTTGATTAAATGAAAGATCCTGCAGGCCAGAACAATGACTCCAACTAAAAGGGTTACTAAGCCACAGGCACCAGCAAGCACTTTTAAAAAATAATCACTACTGTGGCTCAGGGACGATTTCAACATTTGGGAACGGGCTCTGCTTCCAGCGGACTGCTGAGCTAATTGATTCCTTAGGATCCCAAGGTTTAAGCCGGACATATCACCCAATTAAATTATTATCCTGTAAGAAATATTTATTGAATGAAATTATAATCCGGCAAAGGTATAAGGATTTTACAATTAATTTTCTAATATAATTTTAATATTTTTGAATACTTGCCTGCCTGTATAAATCAGTATAATAACCTTCCGGGAATTGGCAGTGCCAGTCTTATTCCCCGTTCTTTCCAATGTCCCTGAAATAGTTCTTTAATATCTTACCGAAAACTTTATCTTTTCTACGCTTTTCAGCGACTGTGGTCTGAAATCGTTCCTGTTCCTTACGGATTTTCAGGTAGTTTTCGTAAGAATCCCTGTCAATTTGTCCCTGGGTTACTGCCTCGGTTACAGCACATCCCGATTCATTGATATGGCTGCAATCTGCAAACCTGCACTTCGCCGAAAGCTCTGCAATATCCTGGAAGGTTGTATTCATGCCGGCTGAATGCTCAGTGGTGCCAAGTTCCCTCATGCCGGGATTGTCGATTATAATACTGCCATTTTCAAGAACAAACAATTCGCGGTGTTCTGTTATATGTTTTCCCTTATTTGTGCTCTTGCTTACAAGTCCCGTTTTCAGGACATCCCTTTTGAGAAGGTTATTTATCAGCGTTGATTTGCCCACCCCTGAGGACCCAATTACGCAGTAGGTCCTGCCTCTCTCAAGAAAACCGATCACCCTTTCAAGTCCTTCATGGGTTGTATTGCTGAAGAGAATATATTTTACCTGCCTGTCTCTCCTTTCAAGAGCCCCGAGTGCATTGCAGATCTCATTTTCGGACGAAAGGTCTATCTTGCTCAGAAGAAGCACTGGCTCAATGCCTGATTCATAACTGATCGTCAGGTATCTCTCGAGCCTGTTCATGCTGAAATTATTATTTATTGCCTGAACTATCAGAGCAACGTCAATATTGGTTGCGATTATCTGCTCTTCGGCAAATTTGCCGACAGCTCTCCTCGACAATACAGATCTCCTGGGCAGCACTCTGTGGATAATAGCCTGATCCGAATCATAGGTTACCATGGCAACCCAATCGCCCACAGCAGGAAAGCCGGTACGCGAAACAGAAGTAAAACGGAGGTTACCGGTTATTTCCGCATCATACCCGGTCTCCCCATCGGAGACAACATATCTCTCCCGATGCTCCTGTGTAACACGTCCCACGGAGAAGCCTGAAAGCTCTGCTGCTTTTATTTGTTCCGACAGCTCCTCCGTCAGTCCCAGGTCAGATAGTTTCATTAAATTACATTTTTAAGGAATAAGGTTGTTTTTCCGCGTAACTGAAGGTCCGGGATCTTTAGGCTCAAACCCGTATAAGACCCCGGAAGCCCCTTGCAGCATAGTAAGAGGAGGCCCCGTTATGGTATATAAAAACGCTGTCGTAGCGGCGGTCAGCAAAGAGGGCTCCACCCAGTTTCCTTATAGCCGATGGCGTTTGAACCCAGGTCGATGTTTTTGTATCGAAATTCCCAAGCTTCTGCAACTCCCTGTACTGTTCTTCAGTTAAAAGCTCGATCCCCATCGATGCTGCCATTTCCATAGCACTATTGTCGGGTCTGAATGATTTCCTTGTATCCCTTGCTTCGCCGTCATAACAGGTATTTCTTCGACCTGCGGGGCTTTCCGGTGAACAATCAAAAAAAATGAACTGGTCTGTTTTTTTATCATACCCAACTACATCCGGTTCGCCGCCTGTTCGTTCCATTTCATTGAGCGATGAAAGCTTTTCAGGATAAGCATCCAGCTTTGCTTCTGCTTCAGCCCATTGCAAACCTTTATGACGGTGTATGTTTTTGTCGAACCGGGCTTTCAGAATACTCAGGAGCTCCTTACGTTGGTCCGCTGTCATTTCCTTTTTTGTTTCAACCTTTAACATTGCACTTATTTCAGGAAACTGTCAATGAGATTAACAATGGAACTGTAGCCCTGTTCAAAATTTTCTCTGTAAGGTGTCCAGATTCAGATTACTATTGCCTGGTCACAAATGTCCTTTTAATCCGGGAAAATATTTTAAGGATATTGAACCATCGGAGGCTCATTTATGACACCCCAGAAAGTACCCAACAGCCCCACAGCTTCCAGAAAATCACTGAAAACAATCGGTTTTACAACGTAGGCATTGGTACCAAGCTTATAGCTGTTTACAATATCCTGCTCCTCCCTGGAGGATGTGAGAATAACGACAGGTATCATCCTGGTTTCCGGATTTTCCCTGATATTCTTCAGGACCTCCAGGCCATTCACCCTGGGGAGCTTCAGATCCAGAAGTATAACGGCAGGATGCACATTCTCCCTCTTTTCCCATTTGTTGCGGCAATAAATATAATCCAGAGCCTCAACTCCATCCCGTGCAATATCGACTGCATTTGCAAGATTGTTTGACTTCAGGGCATCCATGGTAAGTTCGAGATCGTTGTCGTTGTCTTCAACTAGCAAAATTCTGCTGAGATTGATTTTCATTACTGTATTTTTTAACTTATTATCTGGCAGCTTTCCGGCAGATTGTCAAAAATGGGCTGATAAAGGAAATAATTCAGGCTCAGGAAAATCTGACCATCATACGCCTGTTCAGAAACCTGCTCGTTTTCCATGGTCTGTTAAAAGGACAAATTAATATGGTACTCTAT
Source organism: uncultured Bacteroidales bacterium (assembly GCA_963756885.1). Lineage (GTDB taxonomy): Bacteria > Bacteroidota > Bacteroidia > Bacteroidales > VadinHA17 > LD21. The sequence goes on along the minus strand of CAVWPG010000005.1, from coordinate 549,419 downwards.
GCAAATAGAGGAGCTTTCCCAAATTTACTCATTAATCAGGAAATTTCACGCAAAAAGGACTAAATATTCCACCAAAGTGATTAAGACGCTGACGAAACTGAATTCTACCTTGCAGCCGTGTCCTTGTCCTTGCCGGACTTACAAGCTGGTTTTGCAGATTATATGGATCAGCTTTGATCATTGCTTCTTTTTTTCATGGGTTTCCGGCTTCCATAAAGGATGCTCGAACGACAGATATGCAAATATGTCGAATTCTCCTTTTGATGAAATCAGCCCTATTGGTGTGGCAAGCCCAGGCACTATCTGAAGCCCTGATTTAAAATTTATTGCATATCGTATGCCCGGGTTTATCAGGATGTAATCCCTGATCCGGTTTGCCTCACTGCTTATTTTCCTGAGCTCCCTGTATCCAACTGTTTCAAGCATCAGATTGAAATTGGCGCTTAACAGTAAAATTATGCTCATGCCATAGTTATAAATGACTATGCTGCTCCTGATACCATTTTCATCCTTAGCTACCGGAGTGTATGTAACTCCGAGATTATAGTGAGTTACAAGCTTTCTGGAGATAAGAAAGCTTATGGGTAGGCTTAGCTGGAAACCAGGGTCACCTGCACCGAGACCTTTATGGTAATTACCCGTCGGTAAAAGCACTGAAAATCGCGGTGAGAATGCAAGGCGTGTAAGCAGAAGCACCTGATTCCTGTAATTCAGTGCAATATCTCCAGGTCCCGTCTGTCCGTTATCTGTAACCGGCAAAGTAGCCGAGAGCTGGTGCCTTCTGCCCGGAACGGGCCACTCGTCTGTAAATGTATACATCCATGCCCCATCCCTCATGTACTGAAAGGTCGATATGTGCTGGATTACCCCCGGTTCCTGGTTATAGGCCTCCTCAATCAGGAATGAATTGTCCTCCACCCTTTTAAAATCAAATCTATTTGTCTCCTGCCCGAATATACTGCCAACACTCGTGAATATAACCAGTGTAGTAAGTAGCAGAAAATTTATATTCCCCAATTTGGATATTCCTTCAACACAGCCGGATTTAATTTTCATTTTACCGAGTATTACTGCAAATCTACTTATTATCTATGATCATGGTGATCATTTAACATCCGGCTCCGTTTAATTTTTTAAAGATTATCAAAGGTCCCGGGGAATGTTATCAATGGGCTGCATCGGATACTTTTAGCCCAAGCTGTACCTTCTGCCTCATTATACCAGGTACGTATCCTTCATACAACAATCCTGCCCCGGTCATAAGGCTCCTGTACTCCTCAGAGCTGTAAAACCTTACATGAGCTGGTTCAATAGCTCCGATCAACAGGTCAACAGCTTTGATTACCCAGATATCGCTGACAGGGTCAAGAATGAAGGCCCTTCCATCAGGCTTTAGGAGTCTGTACATCTCAGACATAGCTTTTTCAGGATGCAGGTAATGATGGAATGAATTTGTACATATAATTGTATCAAAGAAATTTCCCTGAAGAGGGATGGCTTCTGAACTGGACTTGATAAACCGGATATTGCAATGTTGCCGGAAATTTTGCCTCGCTTTTTCAATCATCCTTTCAGAAATATCAACCCCGTAAAAATTTCCGGTATATCCCGCCTTTTCTGCTGCCAGTCCGACTGCATGACCGGTTCCGCACCCAATGTCAAGAAAATTAACATTCTGACTGATTGCTGCCAGCCCGATAACATATGCCTGAGCTTTCCTGAGATACTCATATCTCCATCCCCGCCCGTCTGCTGACTGTGCCCACCTGTTCCACTTTGAAAGGTTTGATCTTCTGTGCTTCTCTTCGTTCATTCCCTGTAATTTAGTATTTCCTTCGGCGCTGACAGGAAATAAAATTATAAGAGGCCGAACCGGAGCTTAAAACCAGTCGGCCTCTCATATCACTATCGAAAGCTGCTCTCTGGTTTATTTTCCGGCAGAGGTCAGCTTATCGGCTTTCATGTACCACATAAACCACGCCGGAGCATAGTATCCTTCCGGCGGATTTTCAAGCGTCACCGGCGTCTTGCCCGGATTATAGGGTATCATCACATCCTGTCCCTCCTGCCAGTTGACAGGCGTAGCCACCAGATTATGATTTGTCGTTTCAAGCGCCGCAACCATCCTTAAGATTTCATCGGTGCTTCGTCCGACATTGTTGGGATAGAAATACATGGCCCTGATTTTATTCTGGGGATCAATTATGAATACACCCCTTACACTGCGGGTCGAGTTGTTCTCAGGGTGTATCATCCCATACTCCTTCGATATGACGATATTCTGGTCATCGATAATAGGAAACCTGATCTTCATCTTTCCCTCGTTATTTAAATCGACCGATTCAAGAGCCTTTTTCCATTGAGTGTGCATAGACAGAGGGTCGGTCGATACAACAGCAATTTTTACCCCCATCTGTTCAAATTTATCCTGTAAATGAGCCAGCTCAAGAATTTCAGAGGAACAAACAGGCGTAAAATCCTGAGGATGGCTGAAAAGAATTTTCCAGCTTCTTCCAAAATCGCCTGGAAAATTAATCAACCCATTGGTTGATTCAGCAGTAAACGAAGGAGCGCTCTCCCCAATCAAGGGGATCCGGAAGTTTCTGTCTTCAGTAGGCTTAGTCGCCTGATCCTGTGACCATAACTGTGTCGCAATCAATGCAGACACACCAACAAATACCAACTTTTTCATTTCATTCTGCATTTAAGTTTACGTTTATAAATCCCTTTTAAAACATTGCTGATCCGATAATGGTTCAATTTGTTCAACAAAGACAAGATCAGACGAATTAATTGATAATCGGCAGTTAGGAAGACTTTCCCCTCCTATGCATCAGACAGTTGTGCTGCAATTTTTGAACAGGATCATCAGCCCCCGGGTTCGATAAAAAATCCTGAAAGATGATACATGCAATACTTCAGGTTGGAAATACTGCACAACAGCGCTCTCAGAACTGGGGATAAACATATTTCAGGGTAGGTTGTTATACGAGGCATATAGCGGATCATTGTTCCCGGGGTACTGAACCGGGGGGGCAGGTTGAGTTTATCTCACGAAACCCATTGGCCTGGAAGTAAAAGGGAACAGATAAGAAAGCATGCCTGTATATCCCGACCTGTGATAAATGTTTTTCTCCATGGTCAATGAAAAGATTGCCGCAGATGTTGTTTAATGTTATATATCAATATGATAGACTACAGCGGAACATATACCGATTATTATCAGCTTACAATGGCCCAGGGATATTTTCTGTCGGAACAAAGGAGCCAGGATGCCGTTTTTGATTATTTCTTCCGCCGGCTGCCATTCGGTTCAGGCTACGCTGTATTTGCCGGTCTCCAGGATCTTCTGGAAGCACTTGAAAAACTATGCTTTAACCAGGCAGAAATTGACTTTCTCAGGGATAAGGGCTTTAATGGCCCATTCCTGGAGTACCTGAAAAACTTCCGTTTCAGGGGAAATATTTATTCGGCTGCTGAGGGAGATTTAATTTTCCCTTTCATCCCTGTAATGCAGGTTGAGGCCAATATTATTGAGGCCCAAGTAATTGAGACCCTCCTGCTAAATATCCTCAATTTTCAGACTCTTATAGCTACCAAGGCAAGCCGGATCCGCTATGCAGCCGGGAGCCATCTGCTCATCGACTTCGGCCTGAGAAGGGCCCAGGGGCCGGGTGGCCTTTACGCAACACGCGCAGCCTTTATAGGCGGCTTTGAAGCCACTAGCAATGTTATGGCGGGTATGATTTATGGAATACCCGTAATGGGTTCGATGGGACATTCATTCATCGAAAGCCATGACGATGAGCTGGCGGCATTCGAACATTTTTCCGAAGTCCATCCGGATGAATGCATCCTGCTGCTCGACACCTACGATACCCTGAAAAGCGGATTGCCCAATGCAATAAGGGTGGCCAGGAGAATGGAGTCAAGGGGACAGAGGCTCAGAGGCGTAAGGATAGACAGCGGGGACCTTGCCTTTCTTTCTCGTTCCTGCCGCAGCGCCCTTGATGATGAGGGTCTCGGCTATGTAAAAATTTCTGCTTCCAATAACCTGGATGAATTCATTATAAAAAGCCTTATAGACCAGAATGCTCCTATCGATTCATTCGGCGTGGGGACGAAGCTTGTTACAGGCAATCCAGAAGGGGCCCTGGATGGTGTCTACAAGCTGGCCTTCTCGGCAGGCAAGCCCAGGATTAAGCTTACCGAGAATATAAGCAAGATGACCTTCCCACACAGGAAGCAGGTCCTCAGGATCACCGATGACAGGGGTAAATTCATTGGAGCCGATGCAATTGTTTTGTCAGGGGAGAAAGATGCTGAGATTATTCACCATCCGCTTTATCCATTTAAATCATTGAATGTCAGTAGAAATATGAAGGAGGAATTGCTGCAGCCGGTGATGATAAACGGGATCAGGAGCGCTCCTCCGGCAGATCTTCCGGCAATAGCGAAGTTCTCGCAGGATCGGCTCGGACTCCTTCCTCCTGAATTTAAGAGGTTCGATAATCCGCATACTTACAAAGTCAGCCTCAGCAGCAGGCTGCTGGCCGAACGAAACAGAATGGTAGAAGAAAGCAGAAAAAGATATGAAAGCACTGGTAATAGTTGATGTTCAGAATGATTTTATGCCCGGAGGTCCGCTTGCCGTACCACAGGGCGATAAGGTTGTACCGCTTATAAACAATCTTCAGAAATACTATGACCTTGTTGTGGCTACCCAGGACTGGCACCCTGAGAATCATATAAGCTTCGCCTCCAACCACCCTGGAAAAAAGCCATTTGACGAAATAACCATAAACCGGATGCCTCAAACCCTCTGGCCCGACCATTGCGTACAGGGGACACCCGGAGCCGAACTTCATCCCGATCTGGATACAATGAAAATATCCGCCATCTTCAGGAAAGGGATGGATCCCCAGACCGACAGCTACAGCGGTTTTTATGATAATGGCCACCTGATAAGCACAGGCCTCTCCGTATATCTGAAGGATAAAGGGGTGTCGGAAGTTCACTATTGCGGACTCGCCGGGGATATCTGCGTTTATTATACGGTACTTGATTCCATCAGCGAAGGATTTATTACAACCCTTATCGAAGCTGCAACACGTCCGCTCGATCAGGATGCCTACACTGTGAAGAAGATTGAACTCGAGGATATCGGAGTGCGCATTATCTGCGGCTAGCAGCAGGACCAGAATCCGGGAGTAATGGCTGCAGTTTCCCGGACTGCACCCTTTCTTCATCCGATTAATTAATGATCCACAGCTTTTAAAACACATCATGGAAGAACACATTGTCAGAATTTTAAGCATCGACCAGGTAACGCATGACGTAAAAAGGTTTCGCTTCGAAAAACCTTCGGGCTATTCGTTCGAACCCGGTCAGGCAACAGATGTATCGGTTAATTCTACGGAACTTAAAGAGGTCCTGAGGCCCTTCACATTTACTTCGCTCCGCTCCGATCCGTTTCTTGAATTTACAATCAAGATTTATGATTCACGCAACGGTGTGACAAAAGCGCTGGGCAGACTTAAGCCAGGCGATGAACTTATAATCAGGGATGTCTGGGGAGCCATTTCCTATAAAGGGAAGGGAGTATTTATAGCCGGCGGGGCGGGGATAACACCGTTCCTTTCAATTCTAAGGGATCTCCGGACAAAAAATAAGATCAGTGGCAACACCCTCCTTTTTGCCAATAAGACCCGGGCCGACATTATTCTTGAAAGTGAACTGAATTCGATGCTAGGCAACGACTTCATGAATATCCTGTCGGAAGAAAAAGCCGAAGGGTACTTCTTCGGAATGATCGACACGGAATTCATCATGAAAAACCTGTACCTGATCTCAGTAATAACTTTTATGTATGCGGACCGCCCCCCATGATAGACTCCGTACTCAGTAACCTTGCAGAGCTGGGTGTCGATAAAAACCTGGTTACTATTGAATTGTAAATTTCTGCAGAAGAGAATACCCTAATATTGAATGACAGCAAAGGTATCCGTGGCTGAGAAAGCACTGAAATAGCCTGATCCGTCGTTTGAAATATTTGATATCGGATTGGATGGGGAGGCTGAAGTTAAAATCAACCTTTGCCAGTCTATTTAGCATGTTAATACATTACTAAAAGGGAAAAATGTACAATCAACAGGAGATTCTGAACGAAGAGCTGAATCTCAACCTTTTAACCTGACTGAGGCGATATTAATAGGATAAATTCGATCCTGAGAAAATAGTTTCCTCAATAGCCTTTCGAACCAGGTTGTGGATCCGTGGCGATCCTTGCCACTGTTTCAATTGCAATCGCGGCGAGAGCCGCACCATAATCCAGGTCTATATTTTCAAGGGTATCCATGGAATCGTGATATCCTGTCCTGTTTATGTCATAGTTCTCCATGAACAGAACCACGGGTACGCCGGCATCGGAAAAGATCTGACAGTCAGTATTGAAGAGAGAGCTGTGAGGATTGTACTGCGTACGTACTTCACCTTCGGGTCTCAGGAATTTCGCCATGGCCGGGATCTGCTGTGTGTCAGTAATACGCTTTCCCCCTTCCAGGTGGCGCCGTTCAGGATGGTTGTTCCACTGACCTGCACCGGCGTTCCAGAGCTGATTCGCAAGATGCGCCTGAAATGCAAGGTTAAGCGATGCTTCGCTCCTTCCCGGGGAAATCTGAAAGATGTCCCTGTCATTGTCACGGTTATGGCCAATCATATCCATAATGAATGTACCGGCAATTTCAACATCCCTGAGGTCGTAAGAAGAGCCATCTGCCATGGTGACTGAAACGTTATTCTCAACAAGGGACTGGCAGAAATGTCTTGCGCCCATACAGTCGGAAGGAAATTCCTCCCCGGTCAGATGTAAAAGCCAGACATCCGTTTCGAGCCTTCCCTCCTTCGAAAGCTTCAGGAACAGAGGAGCAGCCTGCAAAAGTGCTGAAGTGGCTGAATAGTTGTCATCAGCCCCGTTAGCTGACAGACGGGCACCCGACCCTCCTCTCTCCTTGTCATAAATATCTTCCATATAGGCAGTGTCGTAGTGATCGCCAAAAACTACTGCCCTCTCCCGGTTCCTTCCAGGTATAACTACCAGAAGATTCCGCTCATGGGTTTCATTGTCCTGGTTCCTTTTCCAGCCTCCGAATATTGAAAACTCAAAATCTGTCTTCCAGGTGAAAGACTGTTCCCCGCAGGCTGCAATACCCTCCATTCCGGAGTCGGCTATTGCCTTCCTGTGGCGCATAAGCAAATAATCGCCAAGACTTTCGAGGTCACGCTTCTGTCTCTTAACAAGCGACAGGGTTGTTTCATCCTGAGCTATATCGGCATTGTCCTTGTTAATAAACTGTCCATGGGCCAAAAATCTTATATCGTTCCACCAGCTTTCTTCAAATTGCCTTGTTGCTGTTTCCTTATACGTTATTGGGTCTGGAAGAGATACTTGCCCGCTTAATCCGATAATTTTCCCCAGGGCTTCCTGCATCCTTTCAGCAGCTTCAGGGTTTGCCGAATGCTCTCCCAGTTCTTCCAGCCAATCATTAAGGTCCCTCATCTTTGATATATTCAGGACACTGCGGGCATAAGAGGGCGGCAAGGGCTCCCTGTTTTGTGTATTGAAGGCATCCAGGAGCGAGAGAATATTAAGTGAGGTCTGATGGGTATAACGATCATTTAGGCTGCTAAAATCTTTCAGAGCTGACATGTAAGGTTCCCGCTTCAGGATACGTGGCCACATTTCAACAGGATTTTTCATCTCCCTGTCGTCAGCGTGATAGCCCGTCATATAGCCGGGCAGGAGACCGCTTCTTATCAAGGGCTTATCGGCGCCTGCAGGAAGGCAGGCCACCAATGGCCTGTGGAGATATACATCATACTCTCCTGCTTTCATGGGCGGATAAAAAAACCTGTACCCAAACAGGCCTCCTTCAATAATGATCCTTTCCGCTTCAAGGATCCTCTTCCTGTCAGCCCCGGGTCCGTCAAGCAGCATTTCGAACCTGTGGTTCCAGATATGGCTGTTCCTGGCCATTGGCTTATCATATAGTCCCATGGCATCAGGCTCAGTACTGAACAATACCTTTACAAGCCTGATCCTGGCGGCAATCTCATTCAGTTCATCCTGGTAGCGGTGAAGGCGCTGCCATCTGTGAGTCCGCTGGAAGGAACCTTTGAGCAACTCCTTGTTCATAATGAAATCATGCCCCGCTCCCGGCTCATGGAACCATCCTGCCTGTGGCACTTTTATCCCCTCCAATCCCCTGTTGTGGGCTACAAGATTGAGAAGAGGCAGCTGACCTGCAAGAGGAAATTCATCCTTCATCTTTTGATATCCGGGCATTCCCCAGAAGACAAGGCTCCCCGGGAAGGGAATTATCGGCAGGCTTCCCTTCAGGTACCGTTCCCTGAAGCCGGAGGGAATTGCAGCAAATGGCCTGAAAGTCAGCAGGTACCTTATATTTTCAAAGTCAGGGGAATCACCTGTGATAAACGACTTTGTCCAGGCAGGAAGATATTTACTATCAGACAGGATCCTGAACCCCCGGCTATGCAGGGCTTCAATACCGGAGATGCGTTCACCGAAGGCATCTGAAAGAATAGTACAAAAGAAGGAAACCGATTTATCTTCAGGTATTTCAATGCCTGGTCCCTGGCAGAAACATTTCCAGAAGGCTGTTTCAGGTTCATCAATGCTGTTTCCAAACAGCGACCAGGATATCCTGCCTTTATCATCCTGTGTCCGCGACAGCATGAGCGGAAGCAGGGCTACAAACCTTTCGTGCGACAGAGTTCCTGCCCGCGATGCAAGTTCAGCAGGCCAGTATGGATTATCCCTTAGATTCTCTCCTCCATGTCCCGGTATGTAATGCTCCGCAATTCCCCTGCCCAGCTTTATTAAACTGCTCATTATCTGATTGCCGGCATGCACAATACCCGGCCTGAGCTCATACTCCTCCTCGATCTCGGTGAGGTGCCAGCCAAAAGGATCGGCCTCAGTGAATAAAAGCCGGTCAGTTTCACCAATCGGTTTTCTGCCCACCCTTGGGGCAGGCATGAATTCGGAATAAGCGGGGATTGGATAACAGCCGTTGCAGTCAAACCATGGATATCCATCCAGCATTTTCTTCCACCCCGATAATCTTTGTACTGGCATAATTTCTTCTTCAGGCGGGACTGAAACTCTCCGGCATCCGGCATGAAAGCCCGGATCCGTTGGCTAAGTCCCGATAATTACGGTTTGTTTTCGCTTTCATAAACATGAAAAAGTGATAAAAGTTACCAAAATTAAGCGGATAATATATGAAGTTACCATGAAAATCTTCCTGATGCCCTGGTCTGGTGAATTTAGTGAAAATGTGTGTTTGGTTCTGCACGAGGCAATAACAAGGCAAAAACAGTATAATCAATTGTCCCGGCCCTTTCACACTTTTCTGACTCCACATTAGAAGCTGTATCAAAAAGTCTTTTTAACCGCAAAGGGCGCTAAGCTTTCGCAAAGAACGCAAAGTCCACATGCTAATATTAATAACTTTGCGAACTTTGCGGTAAAATGTTTTTCAGGTTAAATGAATAAAGGATTGGGCCGGACGTAAGCGTGGTTAATGCAGATTTCTTTTTAACCGCAAAAGGCGGTAAGCTTTCGCAAAGAACACAAAGTAAATATTTTAAGATTAATTACTTTCCGTCCCGATAGCGATCGGGATGCTGAGCACTCGCAACACTGAGCCAAAATACAGTTATATAGCTCCTTACGAATTCGGGGTTCGGGTTTTTCCAGTATTTTATACCCCCTTCAGGGGGCAGGGGGCAAAGGGCAGGGGACAAGGTTCGGGGTTCGGGGTTCGAGGTTCGGGGTTCGGGGTTCGGGATTTTCCAGGAATTCATACCCCCTTCAGGGGGCAGGGGGCAAAAGGGGGCAAAAGGGGGCAAGGGGGCAAAGGGGGCAGGGGGCAAAGGGGCAAAAGGGGCAAAGGGGGCAGGGGGCAGGGGCAGGGTATTGGCACAGAAATTGCTTAACATGCTTCAAACAGTTAAAATTCACAGAGATGAAAAAGATACTATTAATCGTTCCGGTATTGATGTCAATCAATTTTCTGACGATGGGGCAACCTGCTTCAAAGGACTTCAGGGGATTCACCTGGGGAAATTTGCTGGCGCAGGTAAAATCAGGTGAGAAAGCAGTATTTGTGAACCAGGATAAGGACGACATGCTTACATATTCTGATGAGCTTGCAGGGTCTGATGTGAATGTCAGCTACCAGTTCAATGACAATAATAAGCTTGTAAGCGGCACTTATACATTCACAAAGAAATATTCAAATCCGCAGCTGTATATACAGGATTATGCCAAATTCAGGCAGCTGCTGACCCAGAAGTATGGCAACCCCCGGCTGACAAGGGAGGAATGGAGTGCCTACACGACTCCGAATGAGAAGGATAATTACGGGCAGGCTGTTGCTGACGGACATCTTACTATGTATACATCCTGGACAACAGTGAGGTCGGAAATCAAAATAATCCTTCTCACAAGAAATTCCGTACCATATCTGCAAATCCACTATACTGCCAGATCACTGGATGAACTGGAAAACAAGGAGCAGCTGCAGGAGGCTCTTCCGAAGCTGTAGCTGATCAGGGAACGGTGGGCCTGAAAAGCGGTTCCAGCTCACTGCTTACAGCTTTCTGGCCGGTTCTGCAGAAGTACTTTTCAAGTACAAGCAGGGAGATGAGGTCCTCCCTTGCCCTGTCCCTGAACTGGCTGATGTAAAGATGTGCGTTGCGGATGATCTCCAGGGCGAGATCCGGATGACTGATATAAAACTGCATTCTCTCCTCCAGGTCGGAATAATCGTCCCTTATAAGAACGTAATGATGGTCGGGGATCAGATTCCTTTCCATGAACCATGTCTCATATTTTGGCAGCGGCATCACGGCCAGCGATTGCGATGACATTACCCATTTCAGGTTGCTGGCAACATCGTTGCCTTCGAGGCACAGGATGAACTTATAGCCGAGCTGTTCATCAAACGTCATGATCTCCCTGATCAGCTCCGGATGGTCAGCTGACCTGTTTATCTTACCGATGTTGCAGAGCGGGTGATCAATATACATCTCAAGGAAGCGCAGTCTGTGCTCCTGTGTAACATAATTCCGGCTCACAAGCATGTCTTTCTTTTTGCCGAACTCCTTTTTGTCATTGAGGAATGTAAAATGTCTCACCTTATCGAGATTCAGAACAACAGAATTCCTGTTATCGCCGCTTACAGGCCTGCTCTTTACAATGGCAGGCTCCTCCGGAACATATGTAATATCGCCGAATTCAAACCTGGCCCTCATCCCTGGCGAGAAATACCTTGTATACTCATATGAATCAAAATAGTAGGTCTTGGGCATCTCGCTGATCTTAAACTCTGAAAGCTTTGTTGCCTTGCCGGACAAGGTAAGATAAGGATCCAGCTTATTGTAGTAGTTTACACGCTTCATTATCATTTCAACATCATAATCCTTCAGGGCGGAAAGCTTCCTGCTTAGCCTCGCCCTGAAAATTTTCCCGGGGAAAAGCTGGCGGACAAAATTTATTGCATAATAGGCTACCTTGCTGTTCTTGTGCTTCCAGGAGAGCTTTTTAAAAATCTGCTTCATACATTTTGCGCATATTGAATCCCAAATGTATTAAATTTATGTTTTTTTTCACCAGCCCCCTATTCGAGTAAAGCAAATGAATGATCTGTCGGTAATAATTGTCAGCTACAAAGGATGGAACAGGCTGATCAAATGTCTTGACTCCCTCAGCATATTCGGGGGGATAAGATTCAGTATGGAGGTCATTGTTGTGGATAATTCTTCGGGGAAAGAATTTCGTGAGCTTGAGGGGAAATATCCCGGCTTCAAATTTATATCCAATGAAGTCAACGGGGGATTTGCTAACGGATGCAACCTGGGGGCAAAGCATGCCACAGGGCGCTTCCTCCTTTTTCTTAACCCCGATACAGTTATCCTGGAGGAAGAGGCCGGGAAGCTGCTGGAGGCTGCTGAAAAGAACCCCGATTTCGGGATTCTTTCATGCACGCAGTTCAACGAGAAGGGAAGGGAGAGCCGTGCATGGGGAGCCTTTCCCCGCGCCGGCAACCTGACAGGCTTTCAGAGATCCGTGGCAAAGCTGTTCACAGGGGAAATTGCCGGTGACAGTGACAAAGTGCTTTTTTTCCCCGACTGGGTATCCGGATCCGTTTTATTGATCCGGAAAAAGGTCTATAACGATGTTACAGGCTTCGATGAGGATTTCTGGATGTACTACGAGGATGTTGACCTTTGCCGGAGAGTCAGGAACAAAGGGGGAAATATTGCATTTTTCAGGAATATTTCGGTGGAGCATAACCATGGGGGCAGCTCCAGGATAAATTCAAGGACCTACGCGATCACAAAGACGGAGGTTTTCATCTCGAAGCATGTCTATATAAGCAAGCATACAAAAGGAATATACAGGGTCCTTTTACAGACGTTCCTTGTAATAAACAATATTCTGACCGGATTGCTTGCTGCGGTCCCGGGGGTGATCTTCTTCTTTCTGCCAGGGCTCAGGAAGAGGTCCGCTATGTTTGCCAGGCTTGCCATGTACTATGCAAAAGCGCTATTAAGGTCAACATGGATGAGCCCTCAGTCAGTCAATTACTTGAAATAAATATTATTCGTAATTCTGCCCCTCCTTGCAATAATACCCTGACAAGGCAGAATGCCGGACAAAATGCAACAGGATGAAGGACTCTCAGAAAAATCTATGTGTTTTTATACACTTCAGCAAATACTCTCATATGCCTCTGTATGTGAAAATTTATGTTGATGAAATTTCAGAATACTTTGATCAGGTCATTTTAGTAACAAACGAAAGAGCCGGCAACTTGAAAATTGCCATTAACAGGCTGAATATTTCTACTGTTTTTGTTAAGAATGAGGGCTATGACCTGGGAATGTTCCATAAGGCGCTTCAAACGGTTGATATATCTGAATATGGCCAGATTGCCTGCGTTAATGACTCGAATGTGCTTTTCAACAGCCTTCTGCCTGTTTTCAGCTGGAGCAAAACCATAACGGCCGATTTCTGGGGACTGATAGATTCAAATCAAAGACCTGGATTTTCCACCCATAAGGATAATTATCATATACAAAGCCATTTTATTGTCTTCAACCGGCAGGCTGTCTTAAATTTGCCTGCCTTCTTCGCGACACTCAATATACAGGAAATCCTGGATGAAAAAGATCCGGTTAAATTGCGCCAGATTGTAATCAATAAATGGGAGATTGGCCTGTCGCGATTTCTTATTGACAAGGGATTAAAAAGTGCAAGCTATGTTGACAGCCATTCCTATTGCCAAAAATATCTTTCAGGCAAACAGGCGAATGTTGGCCTTAAACTATATCCTGAACTTATAAGGTCGGGCTTCCCCTTGATAAAAATAAAGGTTATTACGAAAGGAAAGCTTAAGGATCTGTTCCGGTAAGAATCATACTGGAAAAACCTGATACGGAAATATGGAAATCAGGAGTGGGCAATCGGATCACTGATAGGGGAATTAAATCAGATCAGGAAAGATTCTGGAAATCAGCCACTGATTATTATCAGGCGGACTTTCCTGAAGATGATATGTTATATAAAGGGAAATAATCAGAAAAGCGGATAGATTATGTCGGTAAAAACACAGGGTGCAGCCAGCCGGTTCCTGAAGTGGATAGAAAAGATATCCTTCAGGAAAAAAAGGGAGATTGCTGATTATAATCGGCTTGAAAACTTATTTAAAAACAAAAAGGGACTCGAAATAGGGGGCCCGAGCAAATTTTTCATGAGAAACGGATATCTTCCGGTCTACACCGATGCTGCATCACTTGACAATCTGAACTTTTCCTCAACAACAATTTGGACCGGCACCATAAATGAAGAGTCAGGCTTTCTTATCAATAACAAACAGGCAGGGAAGCAGTATATAGCAGATGCTACTGATTTATCCGTTCTGAAAAATATCTATTATGATTTTATTTTGTCATGCAATAATATTGAACACATCGCTAATCCGCTGAAGGCCGTGGAACAGTGGCTTTCCGTACTGAATAAAGACGGAGCCATTGTGATAATAGCACCGAGGAAGGAGTCAAATTTTGACCACAACAGGGATATTGTGAAATTTGACCACCTGATGAGTGATTACATTGACACTACCAATGAGCATGATCTTACCCACCTTGAAGAGATTCTGCAATTGCATGATCTGAAAATGGACAGGCCCGCAGGGACGATTGACCAGTTCAGGGAAAGAAGCCTTAAAAATTTTGAGAACAGATGCCTTCACCATCATGTTTTTGATCTTGAAGTGCTGAAAGAAATCTACCGTTATTTCGGTCTGTCGGTCATTAAAACTGCTCAGCTTGAGAAGGATTATCTGATTATCGGAACAAAATAGATTGATCTGCTTGTTTATCAGGCTGCTATTATTTAGGATCACTTCCCACCCTGCATTATTGAAGCAAGCTCCCTGTCAAGTAATTTTCCCCGGTACGGCTCATAGACTACGTCGCTCCTTTCACTGTTTATAATGCCCATTGTTCCGATTAGATTCCACATCGCATAACCTTTATTATACCGGCGGAAGATTGAAACGACATCGGTAAGATATGCAGCAGTGACATCATGCGGGGTTTTGTTGTAGACACCAAATTCCTGTATCATAACAGGTATTCCGTCTTTCTCAGCTTCATCAAGTGCATTTGTGATCGTACCCAGGGCAACAAGGGGATTACCATCCATATCGGTTATCCGGCCGGCTGTGTTGATCATGCAGGTGCTCTGAAGCGAACCCCAGGCTGTATTGCCGGGTATCAGTACTGCTTTTGAAATCCCTGAGTGTACTGTAAGGCTGTTGAATGTCATCCAGTCACCGTCGGCGTTGGATATTGTCAGCTTTGATCCGTCAGCAGGCAGGGTGAATGAGTAATCCTTCCCCGATATATTCTGATAGCCCCACTGCGTCAGGATGATCTGGGTCCAGTCAGACCCCGGATCAGCAGTGCACACAAAATCCTTGCTGTAAATTTCAGTATCGTCGAGCCTTATCTGAAGAAGGGAGTGGATCGAAACCTGTCCGACATTAATTGTGATAATGCTGTCTTTCCTGAATGAGCCTTCAATTACAAGGGGAGATTGAAATTCACTTTTTTCGGACCCGAACAGATATTCCGAAATATCCGCCATAGGCCATACAGGCACGGGCCACGTATCGGAACCGCCGACCCATTCGGCTTTATAGTGAGTAAGAGTCATAGGATCATACACATGAAGCGCCTGGATTACATTCCTTTCACTCTGCAGCGAAGGGATCAGATTCCGGCTGTAACTGAGACCGTCGACAAAGATCACCCTGTCGGGATTTATGTTCTGTATCGCGGCTATCGCCTTCTTCATCACATTTACATAAGCAGCTTCATCCATATCGCCCGGCTCATTCACAAGGTTGAAGCTCAGTTCCTCCCAGGGAACAGCCTTATACCTTTCTGCAAAAAACATCCAGTGATTCACAAATGCATCCTGCGCCGTGGTGTTAGTCCATAAGTCAAGGTTCTGATTTACAGGCAGGGCAGACTCGTTGACACAATAACCCGGAGCCCTGTGCAGATTCAGGCAAACATGAACTCCGTACTGCCTGCCCCATTCAACTACTTTGTCAATTTTGGCAACCTCTTCCTCCTGAAATACATCCCAGTTTCCAGGCTGTGTATATGTCCTGTAATCGAGGGGGATCCTTACAAAGTTAAAGCCAAGGTCGTGGAGAATTATGAACTCTTCCTCTGTAAATCCGTAATCCGAAAAATTCACATCAAATTTTCCAAGGAGATTGAACCCCTTAAGGTTCCTGCTAAAGAGGTCAAGATCGATCGGTGTGAAATTCAGCGGCTTGTCGGTGTTCTTTTTGCAGGCTGTAAGGCTAAGCAACAATACCAGAAGAAACAGCGCCAGTTTATTTGTCATAACAATCTCCCTCAATCCGATTTCCGTGGTAGTAAAAGTCCAAAAATAAACAATAATTCCGGTTCAGCCCTGCTTGCGGCTTCCGCCCCTTTCATTTCAGCAGGCCAGTGAGAATATACAGGTCTAGCTCCTCATAATCACGTTCACTTATGCATTTTTCAATATATTCATCTTTCAGGCTTCTTGAAATAGAAAGGAGCCTGAGAAATATTTCCCTGCTGTTGCTGAGATGCTTAAGGGCAACCGGCTCCCTTTGAGTTCTCATTGCCTTGACATCGAGGCCAACCCATTCTCCGTTATTGCCGTAGCCGTGCTTATCGAGTATCCGAACCTGGTTGAAAGCCCTCCTGATATCCACCGATCCGAACGATTTATCCTGATCGAATTTCAAGCCATTCTGATCATTCAGATGAACGGTCCATAATTTATTGAACGATAGTGCAAATCCCATTTCGTCTGAAGGATCGAGCCCGGCGAGGATCGCGTGGGCACTCTCGATATTCACCCCTACGCGCTTCGGGTCGGTGCAGAGCATCGACAAGGCAATGGCATGACCAGTTGTTGGAATATATGCATGGTCCATTGGCTCATTTGGCTTTGGCTCGATACATACCCTGATGGAGGAGTCGTATTCAAGCATAAGGTTAATGGCATCGACAATTCTTCCTGTCGCCGTCATGCTGTCCTTGGATTCCCTGTTATATGTGCCCTCCCTGGCCAGCCACAGAACGAGCAAATCGGTTCCGAGAGCCCTTGCTATATCGATAGCCCTCTTGCTGCGCTCGATCGCATACTTCCTGCAGGCGGGATCGTTTGAAGTGTATCCGCCATCGATGGTCCTCTCATCTTCCCATAACCTGGGTGCAACAAATTCTGCAGAGAGGCCATGGTTATCCAGAATTTTTTTAAGATCTCCCGCCTTTGCGGCGATCTGGCCGGCTGCCAGCTCATTCATATCAGGCACAGCATCATCATCATGAAACTGTACACCATCAAAACCGAGCTTTTTGTAAAACGGGAGCTTTTCGGTGAAGCTCAATGATCTGCGCACTACAGGACCAAAAGGATCCGCCCCTTCGTGGATATTCCAGGGACCAAATGTAAATCTGAAAATTCCGGCCATAATTGAATCTTTATTAGTGTTTGTAATTATCTTTTATAATATCCTGAAAATCCCAATGTGAGAAGTAATGGCAACCTTCCGGGCCATTTTCATTATTTTTTAACAATTCTCCCATCCTGGTAGATAGTCCAGACCTTCGTTTCAGTTGCTGACGGGAAAAAAGCCTCAAAAGCTGTGCGGGTCGACTGAATCACAGGTGCGGGAAGACCTGCAGGAAGATCTGACCTTTGCAGGCCGAGATCCTTCAGCCGTGAGGAATAGGTGTTCTTCCCGATGTAATACTTGTCTTCTGCAAAGTAAATGGTTCTCAATGCCCACTTCAGCCTGAGGTCCGGATCAGGAATGAATGACTCGGTTCCCCTTCCTGCCTCAATTGCAGAAAACTGCAGGAAACCCCACATTTCAGGCATATGCATGTCGATGCGACCCTGTGGCGACCATACCCAGTTATCTTCAGGAAAGGGCTTGCCGGTTTCAGGATTGATCTCTTTTATGTATTCACCTTTTTCAACCTTTGTCCTCCACTCGACCCTTGAAAAGTCAAGACGCCACTTGTCACCCGCTTTCGGCAACCCTGCTGCACATTCCTTCAGTGCGGCCAGCGGTATCCTGATCTCTGTTGTCCATCCCCTGTCGGTGTCAGAGGGGTTATTTATGGTCCCGTCTACATGGGTCCCCACTTTCAGCCCGGCGATATCCCAGCCTGTAACTGGGGGACCGCCGTCGCGGTAAGGCTTCAGAAGCAGCAGGTCCCAGGCTGTGCCAAAAGCATTCACCTCAAGTTCATAATAGGCCTGAGTATCCCCGTCCGGATCGATGAACACCTCAAAATCATTGTCGTAGAAGATCACCGTATCCCTTTGCCTCAGCTTTGCCCATACATTTGGTTCGGCAAGTTCTGCAGCAACATATAGGTTGGAGTCGTCCCACAGCACCTTTGCGCGCGTCCTGAGCCTCGGCACCGGCTTCGAGGATCCCTCGATATCAATGAAATCGTCGGTCCATGGAACATCCTGCCAAGACTGCTCGTCAGGAACACCGTCGATAATTATCGGTGAGGAGGCCCTGTAACAGACATAGCCCCTGGGATCAGGCCTTTGAAGAAGGGTGAATGGCGAGGGCTCCTTGTTTTCATGCGATCCGGAACATGAAACCAGGAAGGAGAGCGCTATTATAAGTATCCGGATCGGACTGGTATTGTCGACAATTTTTATATTCATGACAATGACAATTTGATTCCAGTCAGAAAGATACTATATTTTTTTTAAGTGGCAGCCAAAGGGAATCCCAGCCTGAAGAGCATGCGCGGTTAAAGAGTCTACGATACATAAAATGATTGATTGTTGCCGGTGTCGTTTTTTAAATAATTTACGTAATATTGAAATTAAAATACAATGAACCATGAATGAACAGATCAGACAGATCGCTCAAAGGATCAGGGAACTCCGGGAGATATCCGGAATTTCAAGCGAGACAATGGCGGACAAGCTGGGGGTTCCCCGCGAGAAATACAAAGTATACGAGGATGGAGAAACCGATATCCCGGTGGGCATGATCTTCAATATTGCTGAATTGTTCAATGTAGAACTCTCTGTGCTGCTTGGCGGAGATAGTCCCAAACTTCACATTTTCAGCATAGTAAGAAAAGGAAAGGGTTTGAAGCTGGAAAGAAGGAAACAGTACAGGTACGAAAGCCTTGCCTTCAATTTCATGCATAAAAAAGCCGAACCATTCATTGTTACCGTCGATGCTGGGCCGGGGAACACCCTGATGGAATTCAACTCCCACCCAGGACAGGAATTCAATTATGTGATTGAGGGAACCATGCTTACTGTCATCGACGGGCATGAGATCGTACTGAACGAGGGGGATTCGGTATATTTTGATTCAGGATATAATCATGCAATGAAAGCTCTTAATAATGAACAGGTTAAATTTCTAGCCGTAGTATTTTAATTATTTGTATAACAGAATGGAAATGCTTGAGAAGTATGTAAGCCGGATTGATTACGATTCCTATGAGGATTTTAAGTCCAACTTTAAAATAAATATCCCTGAAAATTTCAATTTCGCCTATGATGTCGTGGATCAAACAGCTATCAGGGAGCCTGAGAAAACAGCAATGGTCTGGTGCGACGACAATGGCAGGGAGGCTGTTTTCACATTCGGACAGATGAAGCATTACAGCGACAAGGCTGCCAATTTCTTCAGTACCGCCGGTATCCGGAAGGGTGATGCAGTTATGCTGATCCTGAAAAGACGTTATGAGTTCTGGTTCGCCACCCTGGCACTGAACAAGATAGGAGCCATTACAATCCCTGCAACTCACCTGCTCTCTACCAAGGATATTATCTACAGGAACAATGCGGCGGATATAAAGATGATAGTTTGCATTGCCGACCCTGTTGTGATAAGCCATATTGAGGAATCGGAAAGTTCCTCCCCCACCCTCAGGCACAAGGTTGTGACAGGCATTGACCGTGAAGGCTGGCTGAATTTCACTGACGGCATTGAAAACAGTCCGGAGGATTATGTAAGGCCAGCCGGCGCAGAAAGTACGGTTAATTCGGATATAATGCTTCTTTACTTTACTTCCGGTACGACAGGGATGCCTAAGATGGTGAACCACGATTTTGCCTATCCCCTGGGGCATATACTGACGGCAAGGTACTGGCAGAAAGTTGAGGATGGAGGTCTCCACTTTACTGTTGCTGACACCGGATGGGCCAAATCGGCTTGGGGAAAGATTTATGGCCAGTGGCTCTCAGGCAGTGCAGTGATGACATATGACTATGACAAGTTCGTGCCCGCAAACCTTATGAGTGTGATCGAGAAGTATAAGGTCGTGACTTTCTGTGCACCTCCAACGATTTACCGCTTCCTTATCAAGGAGGAGCTATCAAAATATGATCTCAGCCACCTGAAATACTGTGTTGTGGCGGGAGAGCCGCTAAACCCTGAGGTGTTCAAGCAATTCTTTGACAAAACGGGGCTCAGGCTGATGGAGGGCTATGGTCAGACCGAATGTACTGTTGCCGTTGCAACATATCCCTGGATGAAGCCAAAGCCGGGATCTATGGGCAAACCTTCCCCCGGCTATGACATAAGCATAGTGGATGAGGATGGCAATCCCTGCGAGGTCGGCAATGAAGGAGAAATAGTCATCCGCACATCAGGAGAAAAGCCGGTTGGCATGTTCAACGGATATTACCGCGATGATCAGCTGACTGCAAAGGTATGGTCTGAAGGCATTTACAGAACCGGTGATATGGCATGGTGCGATGAAGAGGGGTACTACTGGTTCGTCGGCAGGGCCGACGATGTTATTAAAAGCTCAGGCTACAGGATCGGTCCCTTCGAGGTTGAGAGCGCCCTTATGGAGCATCCCGCAGTGCTTGAGTGTGCAATCACAGCTGTGCCCGACCCCGACAGGGGCCAGATTGTAAAGGCTACTGTGGTTATCTCCAAAAATTTCCATCCAAGCGAAGAGCTTGCAAAGGAACTCCAGGAACATGTCAAGAAAGTGACTGCACCTTATAAATATCCGAGGATTGTTGAATTTGTGCAGGAATTGCCAAAAACAATCAGCGGCAAGATCAGAAGGGTACAGATACGGGAGGAGGATAACTGACAGCCCGCATGGCTGACAAAGATCATGCTCTTCTCTCTGGCCCGCTGATGAACTCAGATCTTCTTAATTCTAAGGGCGATGTCGGTAAGATAAAGTGGAGTGTCCAGCACAAGCTTTCCTGAACCGCTTTCCATATCGCCCGATTTCATTACGGTACCGGATGGCGGATTGATCCATTCGACATTATATTTTCCCGGCGGGACTCCCAGCGACAGGGTATCTCGGAACCAGTTGACCTCCGTATTGAACCTGCTTGCAGTAGAACCCTGCGGCCACTCTTCCCATTTTCTTGAACCATGGAACATGTAAATTGCATACTGCCTCCCCGGTTCAGCGATGCCGCGTGACAGGACCAGCGAATCTGAAACTGAAAAACCTGTAAATTTTTCCATTTTGTTAAATTCCAGGCTGTTCATAAAATCCATCAGCACACGTTTCTGCGGGAGGATTGTATCCTGGGTGCTGGTTCCCTTTGCAGATGGATTGAAATCAGAAAAATCGCTGTTCAGCTGTATAAAACCGGCAAGTCCTCCAAGCATGCCATACCACGATTCGGCTCTGCTCTCATCGACCGGATGTGCTCCGTACCAGAAGGAATAATAGGCGGTCTCTACATCAACTATTGGTTTATTGTCAGTATAATCATGATCCAGGGTATTTTCCATTGGGGATATATATTCCGTAGGGATCCATGTAGTCCGTTTGTCACCGGTAAAATCAGGCGATGCACTGTTCGCCGTTTCTCCGCAGAGGTGCCTGTTATGATCCACGCTTATCAAAGCATCGAGAAGCATGCTGTTCCACTCCCGCGATTCCCTGTGCTGCATTTCGGGCTCATCACAGATGTCATAAATTATATTGTCATAATCATAAAGCTCGGATGCAATCTTTTTGACGTAAGCAGCCTGGTATCCTGCCAGCTTTTTATCTGTCATAGTAGTAAAAAGCTTGAAATCACCGCTGCCTATGCCCTGAAGGTTATTTGTGTTGTAAAGCGGCTGCATCGGCCACCTGTCTTCATACATCCCGTTGAAAAAAGCTATTTCAACTATAATGTTCCTGTCAGAGGCCTGCCCGACAAAGTCCTT
Organism: uncultured Bacteroidales bacterium; assembly: GCA_963756885.1. Taxonomy (GTDB): domain Bacteria; phylum Bacteroidota; class Bacteroidia; order Bacteroidales; family VadinHA17; genus LD21. Next base: position 527,559 of record CAVWPG010000005.1, on the reverse strand, counting down.
CAGTCTGGCAAAGTAGCCGGGATCCCATTTATCAAGGTCATACTTGTATTTTCCGATACGGGGATCGGCACCCTCCTCATCCGATCTCTTCCAGGGCAGTATAAAATGGCCGGGAGCAGGCCCCAGGGGATTGCCACTAACATAGCTGTCCTTCATTTCGACATAGCCTCCGGGATAGATGCGGGTAAGATTCATCCCGAATTCATGAAGCCTGTCGAGAAATGTGACATAGTCAAAATCGGAGTTGATCACTGCCCCGTAATGCTGATCGCTTGTGATAAGCACCAAAGGCTTCCCCCTGTAGCTGAAATAGTGAGGATTTTCATGATCCCGGGTTATTGGGGAATGATGTCCGCAGGAGGCGGTAATTAATCCCAGCCCGGCAAGAATAACTGATAATGCCACAACTGATCTCATGGGAATTATTTTTTTAGTCCGGCGAAGGGATAACAGCTGAAGGTCTCTTCATTGACCTCGAAGTATGGCATGTATTCAAAATCGGTGTTGCCGTCGATATTGAAGTGCAGTGGTTTCCCGGGAACAGGCTTAAGGCTTTTTACAAGCCTGGCAGGGCTGACCGGCAGAAGAATATTATCCTTCTGCCCCTTCAGGCTGACATATGCCAGCAGCAGAGGTCCGTACTCCAGTGCATAGCGGTCGAAACACAAGGTCCTGCTCCTCTCCTGTATATTTTGTGATCCTGAAGCCCATGGGAACTGAAAAGGTAATCTCATCGCCGTTCTTCCAGATCCTCGAAAGTGAGGCATATGTGCCCGGCTTGCCTGTTGCAGCCCTCTTTCCGTTCACATTTACCGCCATGTCATGCACTGCCCAGGAGGGGATACGGATCCGGATAACTGAGGAGGTCGGATCATTTGTGCCAACCTTAATCTGAACCTTGCCGTCATAAGGAAATGAGGTAGACATCCTCACCGACATGTCTCCGTTCTCCGTGGAGAATCGTATTTCTGACGGGGCAAACAGATCGACATATATGCCGTTCGGTGCCACAGAATAGATGAATTCGGGGAGGGCGCCTATCATTCTTGTGCCCTGACCTTCGCAGCAGGTGCTCATGCAGTGATGCTGAACGCTTTCAAGATCCTTCTGGTCAACAAGAACTGCATGGTATCTGATTCCTTTGTCTCCATCCTGATTGGCTATCAGAACATTATAGATCGATTTCTCAATTTCGCCTACATACTTTTCCTGATCCGGGTCGAGCAGGTGGAACCGCTGATTGAGGAAAGCCCAGAATACGCTTCCGCATAATTCACCTGTAGAATGATGAAGGAAATATGATTTGGGCGGATAAAGATCGGTTCCTTCACAAATGGCTATGGAGCCTCCAACATGTTCCCAGTTATCATGATACAGGTCCCAGCCTCCTGAGGCAGCATCCATGTATTTCTTATCGCCTGTGGCCCTGTACAGATCGAGATAGGGCTCGATGGCTGTTATAAGATAATTATGGGGCCTGTCGTAGGGATAGAGCCAGATGGCCCTGGGATCGCGGTCCGCCATTTCCTTCATCCAGTAATTTTCCTGGAAATACCGCTGGACAACGAGCAGATCCGCGGGTTTGCCAACCGGGGTAAAATACATCCTTGTACTGGGTATTATCCCCTGGGAACCCTGACCAGCTCTTCGCAGCATTTCGGGAAGGTAGCATGATGTATTGAACCAGTCATAGAAATTTCTCAGAAGAGGGAAGGCTTTTTCGTTGCCGGCATAGCCGGCTTCGATCAGGCCATGTGTGACCCACGACCTTGTATAGGCTCCGTACTCGCCGGAAAAGATCCTGTATTTGGGGTAGGCCATAATATATCCATCGGGTTCCCTGCATTCGTCAATTACGTCAACGATACGGTTCATCCTGTCCCTCAGCGCCGGATTATCAATCCACCTCAGAGTATTGCCTGCTCCCATCAGAAAGCGTCCGGCCTCCTGTCCTGGCAGATCCACGAACCAGAAATTATTCAGTCTCTCCTCAAGCGGCTTTACCGGCCTGCCTGCCTTGACATAAAAATTCCTCACAAGCTCATCGAATGTAAAAGAAGACATCAGGTAGGTAATATTATTCTCCATTGTCTTTCTGAAAAGCCCTTCACCAATCTCCACACCACCTTTCGGCGTAATTGCCTTGTAGCCGACAGGCTTCCACTGGGAAGGCTGGATTATATTTTGCGGATTGTCAGTCACAACAAACTCACCCTGGGGCCTTGGCGGGCGCGTCAGCATATCCAGTGCCGTGCCCTGACCGGAATCGGTCGCCCTGCAACCTTCAGCTATATCACTGCCGCCTGACAAAACCATGATCTTCGACAATGCAAGCAGCTGCTGCCTCAGGTGAACTGCTGTCAGCCTTACATAACGGCCGGTGGCCTCCTTCCCTGAAAAGGTGCATACCTCATCACCCGGGTCCATGTAGTCCTCCCTGGTCTGGTCGAAGTACATCACGGGCGACTGAAAGGAAGGATCATCGGAAACCTCGATCCTGAACCTTGAAGGAAATCCTGCCGATTGCACGTATCCCCACGGGGAGACCTTAGGCAGCAGCTTAACACCATCGATCCTTTTTGAAGAGCCAAGGTCAATCTGTATCCAGCGCACCTGATTGTCATCCTGAGCAGCCTTCGATTCATAGGCGGCAGTAAAGAATCTTGCCACCCGCTCTACTCCCATCCCCGCCTCCTGTCTCTCATCGGAGGGAGTATATTTAACATCTGATCCCAGCTGCTTCCCCACCCTCTCGACTACCTCCATGCACATCCGCCCGTTGTGATAGGGGCAGGTCCAGAAACCGGCCTTGTCGCCTCTTCCGACGGCACCGGATTCAGTTACCGAACTGAACCAGCCCCCGTTCTTCCTGTCAATAAGATGCTTGTCCGTATAGCTCCAGCAGTTTACTGACCTGTCGAGATATTTTTCGACACCTGTAAGCTCATAGGCATTCAGATAACCGACTATTGTCTCCGACTGTACCCACCAGCTTCTCTCGGCACCTGTACGACCAGTAGCCATATCCTTTTCATAGATCATGCTGCCGTCGGGCTGGAGTCCTTCTGAGGCGGCATCTGCCATCCTGATGCTCACGTTCTTAACCCTGGAAATGAGCTCGGGATCTCCGAGCAGACCAGCCGCTTCCATCAGAAGCCATGATGCCTCAATATCATGCCCGTATGAATCTATCCTGGATGTGGCATTCCAATTCCTGTCCATAAAATTAACCAGGTGAAAAGTCTGCCTGTCAACAATATGATCGAGAAATACCCCAACCATATTCCGGAGGCGCTCCTCCATCCTCCTGTCGGGCCATACCCTGTACAGATTTGTATAAGCCTCCATAAGGTGAAGGTGAGTATTCATAGTCTTCTCATCCCTGGCAGTGGATTCCCCTATCAGCAGATCATGAGACCGCTGCCAGTCGCGCGTAAACACTTCAAAATAGCCATTTGATTCCTTGTCGAGTGCATATTTTTCAAATGCCTCAAAAATATCCTGAGCGGTTTTCAGAGCCTCCTTATCTCCGGTTGCCCTGTAGTATTCGGCCATTCCATAAATGAAAAATGACTGAGTATAAGTCTGCTTCCTTGTGTCGGAAGGCTCTCCCTTATAATTTACGCTCCTGTATGCCCCGCCATACTGCTTGTCTATAAAATGAGCCATAATATAGTCCTTTGCCCGGGTGGCAAGGTGCAGGTATGCCGTATCCCCGAATATCCGGTAGGCAGATGAATAGGTCCAGAGTATCCTCGCGTTCAGAATGCCTCCCTTATCCTCCATAGGATATACCTTCTCATTCCCGTCGATCCTGCCATAGAATCCTCCGTTCACCCTGTCAACCATGTTATTTGACCAGTATGGCAGAAGATTGGTTGTCAGATCAGCTGAAACCTGATTACTTAGCTGCAGCATTGCCTTGTCAGGGTCAGTCTTTCCAACTGACGCACCCTTGGACGCAATGAAGGTTCCAGCAAATAACAGCGTGATTGCAAATAGATAATTTTTCATGATTCGGGATAGTTTCTGATTAAAAGACCGGAATAATTGAATACAAATGCCAAATCAGAATGAACCAAGGTCATTCATGATTCTGCAAATTACGAACATTTGTCTGATTTAAAAATCCCGGAAGTGTTAAATCACCCGCATGGTGAACAGCGGATAAAATACGGGGAGATAAGGCGGAGAGGAAATAACATTATGGAACAGGGCAGAGCACCCTCTTTCCGAAGATCCTGTATCTTGTCCTTGCTACAATAAAATAAAAAATATCCCTTATGAAGGGGGGGATGAATCTAAAGCCATAGAGCAGTCTCCATCCGCCTCCCAGATCCCTGAAAATATTCAGCACCGCGTCAGACCTGAAGAAAAATCGCTGATGGCTGATATAGACAACACTATTCAGCTGCCTGCCTGAAATACCCTGCAACGAAAGCAGCTCCTTTCCCGTTTCCGACTGCAGGGGAGAAAACATGAATTTCTGCTTCCTGTCATGCCTGATAATGAAACTTACAAGGCTGTCGCAGAGATTGCATTCTCCGTCGTACAATAATATAGCCTCTTCCTTACCCATAAAAAGATAACAATCCGGGGAAGAGAAAAGGTTCAGTGGCTTACCGTCTCAGGTTTCTCCTGTCTGGAATAAGAGGTCTGCGCCTGCTGAAGCTGTTAATCCTTGGGGTTGCCGGACCCTTCACAGGTATTGTTTCTGTAAGAGGGTATGGATGGTCATCAATAACCTGGATCTTTTTCGAGATCAGCTTTTCGATCTCATCAAGGTAAGCCTTCTCCTGGGCATCGCAGAGCGAAATTGCAGTACCGCATGCTCCCGCCCTTCCCGTCCTGCCTATCCTGTGAACGTAGGTCTCGGTTATGTTTGGTATTTCATAATTGATTACATATTCAAGGTCGTCGACATCCAGCCCTCGCGCTGCAATGTCGGTAGCAACAAGGACCCGTGTTTTCTGGGCCCTGAAATTTGAAAGTGCACGCTGTCTGGCATTCTGTGCCTTGTTGCCATGGATCGCTTCAGCGCTTATATTCTTCCTGTGAAGTACCTTTACAACCTTGTCTGCACCGAATTTTGTGCGGGTGAAAACCAGGACGTTCTTTATCATCTTATCTTTCAGAAGCTCAATAAGCATGGCATTCTTGTTTCCCCTGTCGACAAAGTAGACATACTGGTTGACAATATCTACAGTCGATGCTGAAGGTGTTACCTCAACCTTTACAGGCTTATTTACAATGGAGCCTGCAAGACGCACTATCTCCGGGGGCATTGTGGCCGAAAAGAACAGGGACTGTCTTTCGTGCGGAAGGGATGCGATGATCTTCCTTACGTCGTGTATAAATCCCATATCCAGCATCCTGTCTGCCTCGTCGAGGACAAAAATCTCAACATCCTTCAGGGAAATATGACCCTGGTTCATCAGATCCAGCAATCTTCCCGGAGTTGCAATAAGTATGTCGACCCCATTTCTAAGGGCCGAGGTCTGGGGATTCTGATTTACCCCGCCGAAAACGACTGTAAATGTCAGTCCTGTATGCCTGCCATATGCCTTAAAGCTGTCTTCTATCTGAATTGCCAGTTCCCGTGTCGGTGTAACAACCAGGCTGCGGATCTTCCGTTTCTTCCCGATGGTTTTTTCCCCAAACAACTGCTGAAGAATTGGAACCGCAAAAGCAGCCGTCTTGCCTGTGCCGGTTTGCGCACAGCCTATCAGGTCGCTGCCTCCCAGAACTATGGGGATAGCCTCAGACTGTATTGGAGTCGGAGTTGTGTATCCCTCCTCCTTCAATGCCAGGAGGATTGGCTCAATAATGTTCAATGATTCAAAATGCATAAATAAATAAGTAGTTAATAAAAAAATATGAAATAAAAACTGCCTGATCAGGCTGGGATTATTCCGTAAATAAAGCGACAAATATAGTGATAAGGATCGGATATAGTGCTATGAAGGGATAAATCACTGGTTTTTATGTATTTATAACGGACAGTTGTACTGCCTTCTTCCAGTTGCCTACTGCCCGTTCGCTACTGCCAGCCTCACCCCCTCCTGGTAGCTGGTCTTTGAAAAGCTGAACCTTTTATCAAATTTTGATGAATCGAAAACATAATCCCTGTCGTACTGATACATCATCTCAGGCATCTCTCTCAGAACCGGAATAAAAACACCGGCAGCCTTTACCATCCACATTGGCATAACAGTCAGCCTGCCTTCAACCCTGAGCTCCCTGGCATATAGTGAAATAATTTCACGTACGGTGAGGGTATTGGCGTCGGTAGGCAGATGCCAGACCTGATTATAAGCGTCAGGTGTGTTGCCCAGGAGGGCAGTAGCCCTGGCAGCATCGGGAGTATAGGTGAACGAGTGCTTTTTGTCGGCATCAATGAACCAGTTGGCCCTTTTTCCCTTCTTCAGATTCTTATAGACCATCTCGGTCACAAAGCTCTTTTCGTTGCCCGGCCCGTAAAAGTCAGCCGAACGGGCAATAAGGCCCATCAGCCTGCCGGCCTTTATCTCATCGGTCAGCATTGCTGCTATGTGCTTCCTGACCGCCCCTTTCCTGCTTGGAGGGTTTATTTCAGAGTTCTCGGTCATTTGACCTATTTCACCAATATCATAAAGGTATATGTTATCGAAGAAGACCAGCCTTGAATTATGCCTGACACATGCATCAATAGTTGCCCGCATCAGCTTCGGCCATTTTTCTTCCCAGATCCTGACATTGTAATCGAGTCCGACAACAAGGTAGGTAACCTCCGATCCGGCAACGGCCAGATCTACTGCCCCTGCTGCAGAAAGATCTGCTGGAAAAAGTTCATCGCCCGGATTTACCTTCCTGGGGTTCCGGCTTACGAGTCTTATCCTGTCTGTATAGTTGATTAATTCCCCTGCAAGGACGGAACCGATTGTCCCGTTTGCTCCTAAAATTGTTTGCATATAAATAAAATCATTCTTTATAAATTAACAGAATTTGTCAATTAAAGTTCAAAGGAGCCAGGGTAACGATTATATGGTCAGGGTTCAAAGGCCTGCCCTGAAAACTTCTCAGGCTCAGGCATGGTTTCAGGATGGCAGAAGGGAGCATGTACCCATAAAACAGTCCTGCCGCAGATACCCCTTCACATACACTGAATTAGCTGGAATGGCATCCCATTTTACTTTATCCGGCGAGGTGATCACATGGAATAATCCGTTATTCATCATTGCAGCAATATTATAGAAATCAGACTGAAAAGGCTGAAGGTATTCCATGAAGCGGGTTTCAGCGCCTGAAAGAAGGGCAACCCGGGTAAGTGCAAATTCTGCCATGCTTGCACCTGCTGGCACAGGATGATCAAAGAGGGAGGCATAAACGGGCTGGAAATCATCTGCATCGGATTCAATCCATTTTCCTTCTCTCTTAAAAGTTCCAACATATAATGCCAACTCCCTCATCGGCCCTTCCCATGCCTCATCCTCCTCACGGAGCATGCTTATGGCCGCCAGCAGTGCTGCAGCATCGGAGAGGAATCCCTGCTTCTGAACGATCCCGTTGCTGAAGGAGTGGCCAAGTACCCTGCCATCCCAGAATAGTTTCAGTAACCCGGTAACAAGAGTTTCTCCTTTTCTTATGTATTCCGGTTCAACCAGAGACCTTCCGGCCTGAATATATGCGAGGGAAACAAGCGCATTCATTCCGCTCAGGATCTTATCATCCCTTGCAGGCTGCGGCCTCTTTCTGCGGATAGCCAGGAGCTTCTCCTCAATTTCCGGGATAGGTTTATCATTCAGTCTCAGCAGGTGATTCCTTCCCTCGAAATTTCCATGCTTCTCAATATGGTAAGAAGCTTTAAGACCCGAAAATTCATCCGGGTCCAGGTCTTCCGCCAGCTGATCATAGCTCCATAGATAAGTTGCCCCCTCTTCATGGCCCGTATCTGCATCATGTGCTGATATATAGAGCCCATCAGACCTGAAGCTTTCCTCCATGCATCTGACAATTTTCCTGGCCATAATGGCATATGCCTCCCGCCCTGTGACCCGACTGGCCAGCGAGTAGGTCCACAGAGACATTGCCTGGTCGTACAGCATCTTTTCAAAATGTGGTATGGTCCATTCGCTGTCGACACAGTACCTGAAAATGCCACCCTGCAGGTGGTCGTGAAGACCTCTGAGACGCATGGCATCAAGTGTCCCCATACATATGGTTTTTATCGAAGGGCTGTCGCTTATTGCCATATTGTACAGAAGATAAAGAAGGGTGGAATGGCTTGGAAATTTCTGGCCCTTCCCGAAGCCACCGTTCACATTATCATAATAGGAAGAAAGGGTTGTAAAGAGAGAATCCTCGTCTGCAGAGGGAGGTTCAGGCCATGCGGATTCAAATTCAGGGATCTCAGCGCTCCTTTCACTTATGAACCTGAAGACATGATCCGCAACAGACAGAAATGAATGCATGGAACCGCGGGGCATCGCAGGGGCATAGGTGAGGGCAAAGACAGGTTTCAGGCCGGAGGTAAGAAAAACATTAAGGGGCCATCCTCCCCTCCCATTCTGCCTGTTGATGAAATCCATCATATACTGATCAATATCAGGCCTCTGTTCCCTGTCGACCTTTATGCATATGAAATGACTGTTCAGATAATCGGCAGTCTCCCTGTCGGAAAAGGCCTCAGAAGCCATTACATGACACCAATGGCAGGTAGCATAACCAACCGATACAAGGAGGGGCTTGCCTGACGATTCTGCATGCTTCAGAATATCCCCGCTCCATTCCTGCCACCAGACAGGATTGGAAACGTGCTGTAACAGATATGGAGAGGAGGATTTGTCAAGATTATTGCGGCTGAAATATTCTTTCGTCATAATTTGGCTCTTCATAAAATTCAGGTATTCAGGAGAATCAACTATTCTGCCAACATTTGCATCCCATTGTCTACAATAATCATAACGGTTGTCAAAAGTATTTGTTCAAAGGCCGGCAAGCCCCCGGTATAAGGGTGGCAATTTGCTAATCAGGAGGGAAGTACATATCTTTCCATTGTCAATATTAAATAAACTGACCAATTAAAAGCGTAATATGAAACCATCACATTGTCTTACCCTTGCCTTTCTTATAATCAGCACGACCCTTCCGGGGCAGAAGGAAGGACTGGCTTCAATAAAGATAGGCGACCTCAAAGCCAGCATGACTTTCTTTGCTTCGGATCAGATGAAGGGGCGAGAGACAGGATCGCCCGAGAATGATCTTGCGGCTCTCTACCTGAAGACAAATATCATGAGGATAGGCCTGAAGCCGCCCCCGCAAACCGGTGATTATTTCCAGGAAGTTCCGCTTGAAACTTCGGAGATCAAGGCAGGAGAGACATTTATCAAGGTCAGGGACAATGATGGGAATGAGGTTTACAGGAATGATTCGATAATATACCTGATGGCTCCCATCAGCACGCTGGATGCCACATCACAGGTGGTTTTTGCCGGCTATGGCTTTACCGATACCGCAGCAGGCTATGATGATTTCAGGGATATTGACCTGAAGGACAAAATCGTATTGATGATGACAGGAAGCCCGGAAGTTACTGACCGGGATGAGCTGAATGCAGTTTTCAGCATAGAGACCGAGCGGCCTAAAATCATTGCTGCCTTCCGCGGCGGGGCAAAAGCCATTCTTTACGTGTATGATCCCAGAAGCAAATTCAACGATGCATACAGCTCGGGGCTCTCTGACATGGGGGCTTCAAGGGTGGGAACAAAGTTCATGTCGCTAAAGTCCTCCGAAAGTTCATCTCCCGTACAGGCAGCATTTATCTCAAGGAGCAGTGCAGACCAGATCCTTAAAAAAAGCGGGAATGACCTTAAGTCGCTCCAGGAAAAAATCATCAGGGAGAAAAAATCGTCTTCATTCGTAGTGGACGGAATCACGGTATCCTTCACAACCTTCATCGAGCACTCAAGGATAGCCGCGCATAATGTGATCGGCATCGTGGAAGGGTCTGATCCGGCACTTAAAGGCGAATGCGTGATCTATACTGCCCATTTTGACCATATCGGAGTAAATCCCGACGGCGAGGTGTTCAACGGAGCAGATGACAACGCATCGGGATCGATGGCCCTTCTCGAAGTTGCCGAAGCCTTTGCAAATCTCCGGAATAAACCCCTCAGAACCATAGTCTTTGCCTGGGTCAATGGGGAGGAAAAAGGACTGCTTGGCTCCCAGTATTACGTTTCCAATCCTGTTATCCCGATGGAAAAGACACTTGTTGATATTAACCTGGATATGGTAGGGAGATCGAGGATGCCCTCCGATACAGGCAAATTCATGGGATTCGATGTAAACGTTTCACGAAAGGGAGAAATTCTCCTGTATACAGATCAGAAAGGAAGCAATATTTTGGATCTGATAGCCTCTGCTTCGAAAACAGCTGGGATAAAAACCGTTAACATGGGCAAGGATCCGACACTCGGCAGCAGTGACTATGCAAGCTTCATGGATAAGGGAGTTCCGGCTATCTTCCTTAATTCAGGCGACTATGCCGATCTCCACACGATAAGGGACGATGTTGATAAGATAGACTTTGACAAAATGGAAAGAGTCTCAGAAATGGTTTACCTGATAGGCTATGATCTGGCAAACCAGAAAAAGAGATTTGTTCCCGATACGATACAATAATAATTTCGTTCAGGCCTGATCTTCAGCTTATATTCTTAGCCTCCCTGAAGAGGGAAAGATGTTTCGCAGCCTGGTTTACTATTCTCTGGACTTCGAGCCCATGCGGGAGATCGGGGATGAAAGGCTCATTCCCGGAACCGGTCAGAAAAACATAGTGGGCATGTACCATGGCCCTGAGCCAGCCGGCCGGCACATGACCCGACGGGAAATTAGTTACAGACCTGTAGCTGCTGCCCACATACTGCCTGTTCCATACCCCTGTTTCGGTTGTATAGTATTCGAAAAAGTCGGCGTTGTCGGATGAATAGCGAAGGGCGCCATTTTCAGCAAAGAGCTCAAGAATAAGACTGTCGCGGGTGCCCGCACTTATGCGGCTCGATGAAAGGGTGCCGACAGAATCCGATCCCCTGTCATGGAGAGTAATCAGGCTGAAGAGATCCGATGCCGGGGATACATCGTCGAACGATCCCGACTGCAGGGCGCCTGTGATGTTCAGCTCATGTCCGAGAAAGGCCATAAGCATGCTGAGGGCATGTGAACCAAGATCGGCCATTGCACCTCCCTCAGGAGCCGGAGTAAGCCGCGATGCCCTCCTGTCACGGTAGTCCTTTGTAATGTAATCGCCGTGGTAATATTTGATGTCAAAATGAAGGGGCCTGCCCAGTATGCCTGTTTTCCAGAAAAAGAGCGCTTCGCGTACCGATGGTGCAAAAACATACTGGAACCCTACCTGGATCTTTATCCATGGGTATTTTAAAGGTAGCCCTGCAATAGCCTCCACTTCCCCGGGAGCACCGCAGACAGGTTTTTCAAGGTATATCCTCCTGACCGATTTCATCCCGCAGGCAGCCTTCAGATGCTCGTAATGGAAATTGTTCGGGCCGAGTATAAAAACAGTGTTTATGTCATTGCCCGCAATGAACGTATCCAGGTCACATGATCTCCCGAAACCAAACCTGGCTGCAAATGAATCACGGCTCAAAGGGGAGGCCGAACAGACTGCAGCTGTCTCAATTTCCGGAGGATCGTCGTAGAAATAGCGCAGCGCATTCAGTGAATATGCATGAGAGCTCGCAATGCCACCCGCACCTATGAAGCCTATGACAGCTTTTTCATGATCCATGTTCCTGGTTTATTTTTTTCAAAATTAAGGAAATAAAAAGAATATTCATAAACAGGGAGGAGAGGATATCACCTCATAAAGAAGCTTACCAGCCTTGTTTTAAATGAAGTGTATGGCGGATACCTCAATGGAATATCAAGAAGATTTGATTTGACGAGTACTGACCTGTAGTTCGAAAAAGTTTCAAACGATCTCTTGCCATGGTACCTTCCTATCCCGCTGCTTCCGACACCTCCGTAGGGAAGATAGGGAGAGGCGATCTGCATGACAGTATCATTCACACTGGCTGTTCCCGCCTGTGTCCTTCCCAGGAAGTCCTTCACAAGTCTTTTGTTCCGCGAGAAAATATATGTTGCAAGAGGCTTAGGATTTTTTTCTATGATACCGTATACATCGTCGAATGAGTCAAATCCGATTACAGGCAGCAGGGGCCCGAATATCTCCTCCTGCATTACAGGATCTCCCGGATTCACATTTTTGATAACAGTGGGAGACACAAAGCATTTTTCAACATTGGTCACCCCTCCGGTTACCAGTTCCCCCTCTTTCATCAGCTTCGACAGCCTGATGACCTTGTCGGGGCCTATCAATCTTGCGAAGTTGTCACTAACCTGAGGATCTTCACCATAAAAAGAAGCTATCTCCTCGCTGATACGTTCCAGAAATTCATCTTTTATCTTATTGTCTATCAATACATAATCAGGCGAAATGCATGTCTGACCCGCATTCAGGAACTTACCCCAGGCAATTCTTCTGGCGGCAAATCCGAGCCTGGCATCAGCTGCCACAACACACGGATTTTTACCTCCCAGCTCCAGCGATACCGGTATCAGGTTTTCGGCTGCCTTCTTCATAACATGTTTTCCAACCCTGCAGCTTCCCGTAAAAAAAATATAGTCAAATTTCTGTTCCAGAAGGTAGTCGCTCACAGTATGATCTCCATTGATCATTGCGACCAGTTCACTTGGGAAATAGCCAATAATCTTTTCCATCACCCTGACAATATTGGCAGCCTGTCTCGAGACTTTCATTATCACGCAATTCCCTGCGGCCAGAGCTCCGATGAGCGGCATAAATGCCAGCTGAAATGGAAAATTCCAGGGAGACAGAACAAGTACCTGTCCATAAGGCTGTGGAGTTACATAGCTGTGCGATAAAAAGTGAACGACAGGAGTTCTTACCCTGCGGGACCTGCTCCAGCTTCCCAGTTTTCGGATGGCATAGTTCAGCTCTTTGATCACAAACCTTGATTCTGTTGCAATTACCTCAAATTCAGGCTTATGAAAATCCTTCCATATGGCATCCACAATATCCTGCTCATGACTTAATATTACCGACCTGAGCTTTTTCAGCATCGAAAGCCTGTATCTGACATCACGAGTGGCACCTGTGGCAAAAAATTTTCTTTGCGATATGATCAGAGCACCGATCTCCTCTTTATCCATTGTTCCTCCAGTAGTTTTAGCTTGTTTGAGATTTCGGATGGCGCAGAGCCGTTTCTTGCAGGTATGCGGCTCATGCAATATTCTGCCATGGCTGTAATTGTAAGGCTTGGATTTACCCCGATATTGCCCTGGATTACAGAGCCGTCGGCAATATAAAAATTCCTGAATCCATGTACCTTAAGCTCGTTATCCACAACACCCGAGTCCTGGTCTTCCGACATCGGACAACCTCCCAGGATGTGAGCTGTCGTCGGTCTGTTGAAGAATACCTCGAGAAGGATATTCTGAGGAATTCCCCTGGCCCTTGCTGCATAGCGTTCCATAACCTCCTGCCCTACAGGAATGAAGGCGGGAACCCTTTTCTGCCCGCTGTTGTCCGGCATCATCCTTCCCCCGAAAATGCCCTTTCGCCAGATCATTTTCATTGCATTGTCCGTTGTCTGCATAACAAGGAAAATTACAAGATTTGTGGACCATTTGAAATTAAGCACTGTCTTCAGGAACATAAGAGGATGCCCAATTGTCCTGATCAGGAGCCTTGCCGGCCTGCCGGCTGCCGACCCCCCTTCAACGGCAAGCCCGAAAAACCATTTCAGGGCGTTGGATCTGTCAGGATATTTTACAATCTCCACATGGGTGAATGGGTCGGGACTGAAAACTGATGTAATTGCCAGACCGTTGTTAAGCTTTTCCCTTGCTCCTGAAACTGCGCACAGGGTTTCGGCATTTGTACGGAGCTCATGGCCCAGCCTGGAAGAGAGGCCGGGAAGTGTGCCATACTTATATTTCTGCTTCAGGAGCAGCTCCATCGTTCCAAGAGCTCCTGCTGCAACAACCAGACCCCTGGAGCTGAAGCTGTTTTTTCCGGAGCGAAGGAATGAGGTGAGCCTTCTCGTTTCAATATGATAGAGATCATCCCTGTAGTCTATCCTTACAGCTTTTGTCTCCGGAATTATTTTTACCCCGAGCTTTTCGGCAAACCACAGGTAATTCCTGTCGAGCGTATTTTTGGCATTCTCCCTGCAGCCCACCATGCATCCTGCGCATTCTGCACATTTTTTCCGCAGGGGCCCCATCCCGCCGAAGTAAGGATCCGTTTCATCCGATCCTTCCTCCAGATTGACGCCTACATGAACGGAATCAAAAGTACCCTCTGCCCTCATATCGGTGGCAACATCCTGTAAAATCCTGTCTTCAATGTTCAATCTGTTATACCTTACCCTTCCAAGCATAAAAGAGGCCTTGTCATAGAATGGCTCCAGAATTTTTTTCCAGTCACCAAACCGTTTCCATGAATTGTTCTCGAAAAAACCGTCAGGGGGAATATAGAGTGTATTCGCATACACAAGGCTTCCCCCTCCAACTCCTGTTCCGCTCATTATGCTTGCGGTCTTATAGAATGAGAGCTTCTGAAAGCCAAAGCATCTAAGGAAGGGTACCCAGAGGTACCGGGGAAGGTTCCAGTTGGATTTCGGGAAATCCTCCGGATTGTATCTTTTCCCCTGCTCCAGCAGAAGGACCGAGTAGCCTTTTTCCGCAAGGCGAAGGCTGGCCACACTCCCGCCGAACCCGGATCCGACAACTATATAGTCGTAAACCATATTTTGATTTTCTTAAGCAGATCAGGTGCTAAATATATTAATCTTTGCCGATTTTCCCTTACTTTTATGGCAATAAAGAAATCCATTCACAAGCTTATGAGATCAATACAACTCATTCTATCAGCCATGTTCATCACCCTGCTCACAACATTGGCCGCCGGACAGAATTCCGGTGCCGGATCAGATGCCAAGGCCTCGAAGATCATATCGGATATAATAAGGGAGACAGGCTCCGGAACTATCCCCAACACTGTTGATGTAATTAAGGAAGGATCGCCCGATACCCGCATCACCGGTATCGTCACCACAATGTTTGCCACAATGGATGTTCTGAACCAGGCAGTCAGCAGGAACTGCAACCTGATTATTGCCCATGAGCCCCTGTATTATAATCACCTCGATGAGACCAGTGGTCTGCTGGCGGATCCCGTATTCCTTGAGAAGCAGAAGTACATAAGGGATCACAAGCTCGTGATCTGGCGTTTCCATGATTATATACACAGCATGAAGCCCGATGGGATAGATATGGGTATGGCCGCAAAGCTTGGCTGGAAAGACTACGAGGTAAACGGGAGCCCCGATCAGTTCAAGCTCCCTGAAACGACATTGGACGATCTTCTGAAATACCTTAAAACAAGATTTTCCGGATTCACCTTCAATGTTGTCGGCAATCCGGCTCTCAGGGTCACCAATGTAAGACTGGCAGCCGGAGCACCTGGCAGCACCTCGCAGATCCGGCTTCTTGAGAAGGAAGACACTGACGTGCTACTCACAGGTGAATCGCCGCAGTGGGAAACATATGAATATGCGAGGGATGCTGTAAGCCAGGGCCGTAAAAAGGCAGTAATATTTCTCGGGCATATTGCTTCGGAGCAAGCAGGGATGGACTATTGTGCAGACTGGCTGAAAAGCTTTATCAAAGGGATGCCGGTATATTTCATAGAAAGCGGTCCCTCATTCCGTGCCTATTGAACGCCACATGGCTAAAGGCAGCAGGGCACAGCCATCATTCTTCAGATATTATGAATGAGATAATTATACAGTTACACATTAACCATTTTAAACATGTCATTTCTTAAAAAATCATCTGCTCTGTTTCTGGTTGCATTATTTCTTTCCGGTATCTGTGGCCTGTGGTCGTGCAGCAGCAAAAAACAGGCTTCCGGATTCAGCGTCATTGCCTTTTATACGGCCAAAAACGATGCTGCCCATATAAGCTTTGTCCATGAGGCAAACAAATGGTTTGCAGGGATAGCACCAAAGTTC
Organism: uncultured Bacteroidales bacterium; assembly: GCA_963756885.1. Classification (GTDB taxonomy): domain Bacteria; phylum Bacteroidota; class Bacteroidia; order Bacteroidales; family VadinHA17; genus LD21. Next base: position 511,462 of record CAVWPG010000005.1, on the reverse strand, counting down.
AATTTCAAATATGACTCAACGAATAACTGGGACAATATGAATGATGAATTCCTGTCACATTACAAGGTTGTTATCTTCCTGGATACAAGGCCCGATTCCGCATATCAGAGGGAAGCCTTCAGGAAATATATTGAAAACGGCGGGGCATGGATGGGATTTCACTTTGCAGCATTTGCCCTTACTCCATCTGCCTATCCGCAGGACTGGGACTGGTATCACAAGGATTTCCTTGGTGCAGGACAATATGCCGGAAATACATGGGGACCCACTACAGCCGTTCTGCGTGTTGAAGACAGAAATCATCCGGCAACAAGAAACCTTCCTGAGACTTTCACAGCCTCACCCAACGAGTGGTATAAATGGGAATATGACCTTCGGAATGATCCGGACATAAAAATCCTTGTATCGATCGATTCTGCAAGCTTCCCGCTGGGAACCGGACCAAAGCCATATGAAATCTGGCACAGCGGTTATTACCCGGTTGTCTGGACAAACACAAAGTACAGAATGATCTACCTGAATATGGGCCACAATATTATCGATTACGAGAACAAGACAAATAAGGAGCTCTCAAGGACTTTTGATAACGAGACCCAGGATAAGCTCATTACAGATGCCCTTGAATGGCTGGCTGGCAAACAATAAACAAACAATCCCGTATGGCATGATACGAATCCTGAACCTGATCTTTTTCACAGTAATGATTGTGGTGAATTATCTTGCCAATGCCCTGCCTTTGAATCACAGGACTACCGGGCAGATATCCGATGCAATTCCGAACCTGTTTGTCCCTGCAGGCATTACCTTCGCGATCTGGGGTATCATTTACCTTTTATTGCTGGCATACTGCATAATCCAGTTCAGACCTCAAAATAATGAAATCGCCTCAGCAACCGGCAGGGAATTCGTCTCTGCCTGCATTCTTAATTCATTATGGATTGTCTTCTGGCATTATGGACTCCTGCCGCTCACCCTTGTTGTAATGGCAGGTCTGCTCGTCACCCTGATCCAGATCAACAGGAAGATCAGGGCTTTGCCTTCTGGAATAATAAAAGCCTCATTCGGGATATACCTGGGATGGATCTGCATTGCCACAATTGCTAATGCTGACGGCACTTCTTGTTCACTATAACTGGCAGGGATTCGGTATTTCAGAAGAAGCCTGGACTATTGTAATGATATCTGCCGGTGCAATGATTGCAGGCCTTGCGCTGCTTGATCTCAAAAATCCTTTCATCGGACTGTCAGTCATCTGGGCATTTGCCGGTATTATCCTTAAACGACATTATGACTACAGATCAATTGCAATCACGGCCGGAATATGCATCCTGATCGTGACAGCAGCGACACTCTTTGCGTTTATCAGAAAAGACAAGGGGAAGGGATCTATTTTACAAGCCTGAAATTAAATGCACCGCCGTTCAATGTGCCCATCACCCTTAGCCATATCGGTAAAACTGCCTCAGTAGCCCTTGCACCGGTTATGTCTCCCAGGTCAAGCAGATTTTCATCCTTCCAGCCAAATTCCTTCAGCAGCTTTTTCACCTCTGACTTGGCCTTTTGATCGTTGCCGGACAAATAATTAATATGGTCTCCGTTACCAATCAGGCCCGGATTTACCATCAGGCCGCACCACATCGTATTAAGCGTCTTCACAACCCTTGCGGAGGGGAAATTCTTCTGGATCTCCTCACCAAGGGAATTTGTGTTGCTCAATCCGGGAAGAAGAGAGGGAGGCATACCCCTGCTGAAATCGAGAGGATTCGAGACATCGATAATGATCTTGCCGGAAAGGTTTGCAGAGCCTGCAAGCTTTAGGGCATCGAGTGAATTGCTGCCGGCAGTGGCATTGAACACAATCTCACCAAATGCTGCAGCTTCTGCAAACGAGCCGACACTGGCAGAAGGATTCGATCCATGCCATTCCCTGAAGGAGGGTGTGCCGTACATGCCCTTTTCATCACTTGCAAGCTTTTCCTTTACATTCCGGGTTCCAAGCATAACATCATGGCCTTTCTCAATCAGCTTTACTGCCAGTGTCTGGCCAACACTTCCGGTACCGATAACAGATATTTTCATAAGATCTTCATATTTTGATTTTTATATTGAAAATCAACCTGGTTTGCTTTAATCCGGTTGCTCTCATTCATGTCTTAAAACCCACGCCCGTGTAAAAAGTTCAAACTGGTGCACCTGAACTTTTACCCCCCTGTTATGATCCAATTCTTTTTATATATTTATGGGATAAAAATTCCCATGATGAAAAAGTACAAATTACTTGTAACAACATTATTTATAACAACCCTGCTGTTACAGGCAGGAGGAAACCTCAGCGCACAGGTGAAATTATCTGAACAGGAATGGGTGCTTCCCACATATCAGGTGAACCCGCCTGATAAAAACCCGATGTTCTTTAAGGGGGAGTCATACCAGGGAGCCTCGAAATATATCTATCCCTATGCAATGAATGATGCCATTTCCAACCAGAAGGAAGACCATGCCTGGAAAGCCCTTGTACTTGAAAATGAATATATCAAACTTTGTGTTACTCCCGAAATAGGGGGAAAGATATTCTATGGTACAGACAAGACCGATGGCTATAACTTCATATATAAGAATGATGTTTTCAAGCCTTCCAATATCGGGATGCTGGGCGCATGGGTCTCAGGCGGCATCGAGTGGTGCGTGATCCATCACCACAGGGCTTCAACCCTGCTGCCGGTTGACTACGAGCTGACCGAAAACAGTGACGGAAGCAAAACTGTATGGATAGGTGAAACCGAACCCCGCCACAGGATGAGGTGGACAATCGGAATAACATCCTACCCCGGCAAATCATATTTTTCAGCTGAGGTAAAGATCCTCAATCCCACTCCTTTTACAAACTCGTTCTTGTACTGGGCCAATGTCGCCGTACATACAAATAAGGACTACCAGGTTATTTTCCCGCCAAGTGTCGGGATTGCGACCTTCCATGCAAAAAACAGTTTCACGCACTGGCCTTTTTCAACTGATATCTATAATGGTCAGGACTTTACAAGAGGCGTCGACCTGAGCTGGTGGAAAAACAGTCCTCAGGCAAATTCCTATTTTGCATATGACATGAAGGAGGATTTTATGGGGGCATACGATCATGGCAGGCAGACCGGTACTGTTGAAATAGGTGACCATAATATAGTCAAGGGTGCCAAGCTATGGGAATGGGGATCTGCACCAAAAGGCCAGGCAACAGAGGCTGTGCTTACTGAACATGCCGGGCCCTATGCAGAAATTATGGTGGGAGCATTTTCCGATAACCAGCCTGACTACAGCTGGATCAAACCGTATGAGGTTAAAACATTCAAACAATACTGGTATCCAATAAAAGATATCCAGGGATTCAAGTATGCATGCCTGAACGGCGCAGTGAACCTCGATAAACGTGAGGATAACAAAATATTCCTTGGTTACTATTCAACACAGAAGGTCAGCAGGGCAAAAATTATTCTCAGGAAAGACAATGACATTATATTCAGCAAGACTGTGGCTATCTCTCCTGAAACTGCCTTCACCGGAACGATAAAAATCAACGGACAGTACAAGATGACCGATCTCTATACTGAAATGGTCAATGAGGAGACCGGCGAAGTTCTGGTCTCCTACAGGCCGGCTGAGCAGAAAGCGGTCACTGCCCTGCCTGAAACAGTGAAAAAGCCTGATCCCCCGAAAGATATTAAGACAGTAGAGGAACTATATCTCACCGGCAGCAGGATATTGCAGTTCTACAACCCTACCCTCAATGCGATGGATTACTTCGATGAAGCGCTTAAAAGAGACCCATCCGATATCAGGACAAATATTGCACTTGGCAAAATCCATCTAAGGAACGGGGAATATGGGATTGCAAGGAGCTACTTCTCGAAAGCCGTTTCGCGCCTTACAAGGGACTATACAAGACCTTCTGACTGCGAGGCTCTGTATTTGCAGGGGCTTACCCTGAAGGATCTGGAACTTTATGATGAGGCAACAGATACTCTCTACAGGGCATCCTGGGACTACGCCTTTCATTCACCTGCTTACATGGAGCTTGCACGGATATCGTGCATCAGGGGCGACTTTACTAAAGCCCTTGGCCAGATAAATGAGTCGTTATCGACAAACGACGCCAACAACAGTGCTTCGGATCTGAAATCTTCGATCCTCAGACATCTGGGCAAACCAGGTGATGCCGGGAAAGCTCTGGCAGGAATAGCCGAAAAAGATCCTCTTGATTTCCGGACAGGCAATGAAAATTACCTTATAGCAAAAGCTGAGGGTAACACAGTGGATGGTGAAAAACTACTTTCCGACCTGAACAGGAAGATGAGAGGCTTTGACCAGAATTTCCTTGAACTGGCTGCAGGATATATAGACGACGGCCTTTTTGATGAAGCAGAAGATGTACTCATGCGTTTTGAGGGAAAGAGCCAGGAAATTAATTACTACCTGGGGTACCTTGAGGACAGGAAAGGGAACAGGGAGGAAGCGGGAAAATATTTCACCATGGCCTCGGCAATGCCGGTCGACTACGGATTTCCCTTCAGGCTTGAATCGGTGAATGTGCTTGCCATTGCTTCACGCTATCAGCCCGAAAATTCAAGGCCTTATTATTACATGGGCAACCTTCTCTATGACAAACAGCCCGACAAGGCCCTTGAGTACTGGGAAAAAGCCGTGAGCCTCGAGCCTTCACTGGCTATTGCATGGAGGAACCTCGGATTTGGATATTATAACCATTCCCAGAATCTTCCCTATGCAATTGCTGCCTACGAGAAAGCCATTTCAATAAAAAATGACGACCCTATATATTTTGCTGAGCTCGATCCCCTTTATGAACTGAATAATACAGCCATAAGCACACGTGCAAAGCTATTTGAATCGAGGCATGAAACCGTAAAACAGAGAGATGATTCATTCGTCCGCGAGATCCTTGTCCTTAACCTGTCGGGCCAGTCTGAAAAAGCAGTTGAATATCTTAAGGGCAGCAGTTTCCATTTCAGGGAAGGCAGCTCGAGAGTAAGGGACATAACTGTAGATGCTTATCTGCTGCTTGGCAAAAAATATCTGTCAGAAAAGAAATATGACCTGGCATCTGAAGCAATTCGAGGCGATAGCAGAAATCCCCGACAGGGACGATGATGAGGGCTCCTCTGCAGATATGAGAACCCCCCAGATAAATTATTTCATAGGTCTTGCATATGAAGCCATGGGCAAAAAGACAGAAGCAAAAGCCTGGTTCACAAGATCAAAGGATCAGGTTCTGCGACGATGTGAGCTATATTATGTACTACCAGGGGCTTAGCAGCCTGAAGCTCGGGCAGAAGGATAAGGCAAATGAATATTTTCAGGCACTTCAGAAATGAGGGCGAGAAAAAGATGAACAGCGATTCGGATATAGATTTCTTTGCAAAGTTCGGAGAGCGAGAGGCCGACAATGTAAGACTTTCAAATGCATATCTTCTTAAAGGCCTGGGGCTTAAAGGGCATGGGCGACGAAAATTCCGCAAAAGAAAACCTCAGCAAGGCTGTTGAATTATCAGCAAGTAACCTGTGGGCAGGGGTGGAACTTAAATAAATCACTGTCTGACAAGACGAACAGTGGTTCTGAAATCATATCTCTGTGGCATTACCTGGTAAGAGGGGAATACAGACAGGGCAGTACAGCCGACTCCGCTTGTTGCATAATCGAGATCTAAAGTAACTCCGTCAGAGGGATGAAGCTGGAAGGGATATAGGGCCTTGGTAAGATTATCGGTTGTATATGGATGTGCACTGAAATTAAAGAGCCTTTCGCCACTGAACTCCATACCGGCACCTGTTCCATCGGTCAGCCTTACCCACCTGTTGTCGATCCTGAGGCCATAATCCTGCGGGATAAGATAGGGTTCATACATATCTTAACAGTGGAATTGTAAATATCCGGTCTTATATCCTGATTTTCGGTCAGGGTAATTTTCCTGGGGACCTCTCCCATACCACTGCACATTGTCAGGGTTCCCTGGAGAACCCATTCCAGTCCTATCCTGGGAAGCCAGGCAGGCATGTCCCCGTCAGGATTCACCGTATGGTCTATTATAATGTCCCCTCCTGCCTCTATCCTGGTACTTGAAATGGTTTATAAAGGCCCCGGCTGAGGTTCCCAGCACCATAACATTCCTGATATCTATTACAATATTCTCATCATCAATCCTTTCAACTTGGAAAATATCGGGGTGCAAGGTGAGCCTGTCAAGTCCCGAGGAATACCATTCGGAGGCCGCCGTATGGCCGAAGCCATTCCCTCCTGTGCCTGGTATTCGAACCCTGGTAGCTCCATTCGTCAGTTTCATTTGCCAGGGGAGCCCTCCAGACATTCAGGGATGGACCCTTCCTGATCATTTCCCTGCCCATCGGACTTCAGTGATATGAGGGCACCCTCCTTCTTATCAAATACATACTCAAAGCCTTCGCCGGAGACCGTTAAAAGATCATTGTCCTCCTTCAGGCTGAGTCTGCCCTTCTTAAGCTTGGATTCAGCCCGAGTAGGCAGATACCATGGCAGATCAAGCTGATCCCATGCGATTTCGAACCCGGGTTCAGCCCAGGCATATCTCTGTTTGCTATGGAAGCTTACAAGCAGACTGTACTCCTTTCCTGGAATTAATCTGTGGCTTTTTAAACGGAATAGTCACTGATTTTTTTCTGCCCGGGAGCAAGACTGATCTCCATTGTCACCTCTGTCGACGGGCATCCACCGTCAGCCTGAACCTTCCATATTGTCCTCAGCCTGTCAAGACCGGTGAACAGTACCTGTTGCTGATTTCAACCTCACCATTTTCAGCAGATACGAGTCGTGCGCTGACCGGCTGGGCCGACTTCCTTATCTGCCACATCTCAGGCTGAGGTCTCCGGTCGGGCCATATGGCTCCGTAGGTCCTTGCACCTATTCCATAACTGAAAATTCCCCCTTCTGCGTAACCTTTTCAAAATCCAGCCACAAGGCGGCCTTCCTTTCAGCTCCGGCCCAGGATGCTGAAGAAGATCGCTCGAAATAGCCTTGCTGAATATCCCTACCTGGTCGATTATTGCGTCGCAGATATAAACTGAGGTCTCCTGGCCGTGAATTTCCGCATTTCTTCCAATATTCACCGGGAAAGGTGTATTCAGTATATTTCCCGAAACAGCTTCCGGTACGCTCTTTTTACCATCTACTGATAATATGATCTGCTTCCCGTCATATGTTGCAGCAATATGATGCCAGTTGTTTTCCCAGTCAGGGGAAGGGCAATCTGAACCTTGTGTCTTGCAGCTGTTGTGATATAAAATTCAAGGGAGTCTTTCCTTATCTGGTGGATGCCAAACTGCCAGTTGCCTTTGGTTATAAATGTTCCGGCAGAACTGTTCAGTGGTCGCGGGACAAGCCATGAGGGTAAGTGTCAGCTGATCTCCGTCTATCTCCAGCCCTTTGGCCCTGTAGACCTCCACCCACTGGTCATGGCCATTCAGGTAGATTCCCTTTCCGCCGGGAGATGGCACCAGCTTTGCACGCCCCATAACATCTAGCCTGAACATTGTTTCCTGAACCGTCGTCCAGTGCCTTGACTTTATCCGTTATCCCGGTGCTGACAAAATCCCAGATTGCTCCGCCCATGCTGCGGGGGTGACTGTAAAAGGCATCCCAGTAATCATCGAGGGCCCCTCCCCCGTTACCGGTGACAGCCAGGTACTCATCAAGAAACGAAGGCCTGGGATCTATGCTGTCAGGCACAAGAAATCATTTACTATCAGGCTGAAAAGCGCGGATACCGTCGGACCTATAATCTCCTCGCATTTATGTGAAAAAGCATTTCCCCCATACATCCAGTACCTGTCGTGTCATACTTCTTGCCTTCATTGATTACCTCGCAGATATTGTCACCCTCGCCGCTTTCGTTCCCGGCGCTCCAGAACAGTACAGACGGATGGTTCCTGTCACGAAGCACCATCTTCCTGGCTCTTTCCCTGTACATAGCCTCCCACTCCTTTTTTCCCGAGAGGTATTCGGTTGCATGTGCCTCATCGCCTGTCTCATCCACAATGTAGAGTCCGTACTCATCGGCGAGCTCAAGGTACCGTATCACCGGTGGATAATGTGATGTCCTGACGCAATTGATATTGAACCTTTTCATCAGGGTCATATCCTTTCTTATAGTCTCCTCGTTCATTGTATGGCCCAGAAGGGGATGCTGCATATGGCTGTTGATGCCGTTCAGCTTAACAGGTACCCCGTTCAGGTAAAAGACCTGGCCCTTTATTTCAGTTTTCCTGAAACCTGTTCTCCCTTTTATTGCCTCAACGGTTTGCCCCGCACCATCAACAAGCTCCATGATAATGGTGTACAGATTAGGGAACTCAGCAGACCATCTGGCGGGGCTGGTTACCTGGTCAGATAATCTCACGGTCTGACTTCCCCCTGCAGCCAGGTTGAATCGCCCGGAGCTCAAAACCTTTACCTGGTTGTTGCCCGGATCATAAAGTGTGGCGCGAATTGAATAATCATTGTACTCTCCGGAGGAATAATTGCGGATATCAACCGACAGGTCAAGCCTTGCATCGGTATATGATGAGTCAAAGTCTGTCACGGCATGCCAGTCGGATATATGTGATTTTGGAGATGAAAAAAGCCATACATCCCCGAATATCCCTGCAAGCCTCCAGTAGTCCTGATCCTCAAGGTAATAGCCATCACTGTACTTATAAACATTAACTGCGATCGTATTCTTCCCTCTTTTTATATATCTGGTTATATCGTATTCCGCGGGCTCCTGGGCGCCCTCGTTGTAGCCCACCTGGATACCGTTTATCCACACGAAGGAGGCGGAGGCAGTCTTTTCCATCCGGAGAAAGATCTCTCTGCCATTCCATGAATCAGGAATATTAAAATCCCTGCGGTAGGATCCTGTTGGGTTGTACTCCCTGGGGACATGGGGCGGATCGGGAGGAAAAGGTGTCTGGACATTCCTGAAAAGAGGATCGCCGAAACCCTGCATCTCCCAGTTTGAAGGCACATGAATCGTATCCCATTCCGAATCATTGTAGCCTGTCTTAAAGAAATCACCGGGGGTACCTTCAGGTGTTGCGGAATAGAGAAACTTCCACCTGCCGTCCAGCGACAGAAAGAATGGGGAACTGGTCCCTTCATCACTCCTTGCAGCGGCAGCAGATCCAAAGGGTATCAGCGGGGAATGGCCCTCTTCCTGGTTCAGCTCGATTATATCCGTATTTTCGATATAGTGATAAACATCTGAAAGAAACGGGGCTTCCTGTGCAGTGACTGCTGCAGAGCAGGCGCACAGAACGATAAGGGTAAGCATTTTCTTCATGTCCGGTATGTCGATTGCAATGGAAATATACAGAATTTGTGTGCAAAAGAACAGGCCGGGATCTGAATATTATTTCAAATTCGTCTGAATTTGAATTATGCCATCGGTATTTTACTCATGCAAAGGCGCTCCTCTGATATCAGATGCGCTTTGTATAGAAGAGCTTATCGTCGCCGATGGCATAAAAATCACTTAGACGGGCCTCCAGCTGAAACCCGTTGCTGTTGTAGAATGCTCTTGTAGGCTCATAATGAGGAAGGCCTGATGTTTCAGCAATAAGAATCGAACAGCCCATCTCCCTTGCCAGCCTGCTTGTCTCACCAAGCACCCTTCTCCCGATTCCCTTTCCCCTGTAATCATTATGGGTGGCAATCCAGTAAAGGTCAAAACTTGTCTTCGACATTGTTATGGGGCCGAAACATGAGTATGCTACGGTAATACCGCCGATTTCGGCAAAAACAAAATAGTAACCGGTGGATTCACCGTCTGCATAACGCTCCCCGACAAGCTCGGCTGCTATTTCAACCTCATGGTCATAAAAAAACCGGGTCGATTCAACTATCTCTTTCACCCTGGCAGCATCGTGCGGCCCGGGAACCGTTCTGAAGGTAAGATTCATATCACTGAATATTTTGTGCATATTACTGCGGGCAAGTGCCCGGTGCAAATTTCATTCTGCAAATATAATGAGAAAAGACATCCTGCGATGTCTTTTCCTTTTTTGCCTGAGCTCTGATACCGGTTGTGACCGCCAAAAAGCGTCATGCCTTACCTGCCTGCATACGATACTGCGCCGTTCCTTATGAGCATCGGGAAGTAGGAGGCTATGAGCCTTGTATTGTCAAGCTCGCAGCCCTGACCCGATGTCAGCACCTTCTGATGGAAATACTCGTTTTTGTCGAGATTAAGGTCTGATGTAACATAACCCTCCTTTGCATAAGCCTTGTCAAGCCTCTCAACACCGAAATAATCAGCGTTGCAAACATACTGAACATTAAGCTCGTCGGAGATAACAATATACTTCTTGCCCCCGTGTTCCCTGGTCACTGCCACTTTTAATTCAAGCGGAGTATTCTGATAGCTGATTACAAATGTCTTGAAAACATTGCCATTAATCGTTAAGGGAGTATCGGATGTCTCGATCCTGTAATCACCGAGCGGCGAAAATGTTTTACCCTCAGCTACAAAATCCCTTGAGAAGGATGCACCACCAAAAGCTACTGTCAGTAATGCTGCGAAAATCATTTTTTTCATGACGTTGAAGAATTTAATTATTACTGTTAAAAATCGTTTTTTACTCTGCCTTGCAAAAATCTTCCGGTTATGAAGATGCTTTTATCGAATCTTTTCAGCTAAGATAAAGGGGTAAGCAATAGCGGAAAAGAGTAAATCAACGGTTGGCAGATCTCATCCTACAAATGGTCATTTTCAGGCAATTTCACATTTTAACATCTCCTGAAAACGGCTTATTTACAATGTTGTGAATGATAGCATGATCATAGCCGTGGCTGCAAAGAGAAGAGGCCGCCCCATTTTCTGAGACGGCCCCTGGTTAACTTAAAATCCAAAACTGGAAGCGGCCGGACGGCCATATTAAAAATCATATATAGTTTCAGCTGTTCATCATAAGCAGTCTTAAAGATCTTCAACGAATTTAAACTATCAGCCATTACCGTAAAAGGACAAATCAACGGATGACAGATGCGGATCAACGGATGGTACGAAAACGGCAATATTCTGTTCAGCATTTATCCGGCTATAATGTATCACGCATGTTCTGCAGTGAGTACACTTGTAACACAATATATCCCGCCGGCTCCATCTTCACCTCTTCTTCATCTTTTCTTCATAATTATTCCATACATTTGCATATGAATGCGTATATTATTGGTTTATAATCCGATAAAAAAAATAATGGCCGTGCTGTTGACTTCATTTAACTATAAAAGGATGAATTCATGAAGATGATTCTTAAAATATTTCTGCTGGCTCCATTTATTCTTGGTTCTGTCAGGTCATGGGGGCAGGAAGCGCCTGCCACTGACAAGCCGAAAAAGGCTGCAGAGGTAAAGACCGTGACACCAGAACCTGCTGCTGATGACGGCAATGCTGCTCAGGACAAGGTAACGGAAAAAAAAGATCAGAAAAAGGAAGATAAGAAAGGGGAGGTTAAACAGATAAAATCGGACCGTCCGGACATGAGCCGGTCGAGAGGGGCCCGGCCTCCGGATATAGTAAGGCCTTCAGGCTCAAGGGTCCCCAAAGGGGTGGGCAGACCTGCAGGAGCAGGACGTCACGGCCGCAGATGATTTCAAAACTGATTAAACGGTCAGAATGGTCAGGTACTTTACAGCAACAGGTAAATTCATGCAATCCGCATTGATTGTATTGCTGCCCGTGATGGCATACGGGCAGACCGATACCCTCTCAGGCGACATCAGGGCGTCTGTTACAGTGGGCAAGCCTGAAACGGAGAAACACTCGGTCTTTGCCGGCCTGGGGGCGGGCAGCAACCTGATCTATCTCGGTGCTTCAATTTCAAATAATAAGCCTTTCTATGCTGCATCGCTCACATATGGTTTTAAAAATACAATATATATAACCGGTTCAGCCTCCCATTTGCCTTCAATGAATCCTTATGCGGCATTTTATAACCTCTCGGCAAATTACAGCCATACATTCAATTCATGGTTCGACCTTTCGGCAGATATTTCAGGCTACAAGGCCGCAGAGTCTCTCAGGGATTCGCTTTTTTCTGATTTTTGCTACCTCAACCTCACTGCCGGCTTTGACTGGAAACTGCTCTATACAAAAGTCTCCTTTTCTGAAATACTATCAGGAACCGATGGATTTTACTTGCAGATCAGCAATTCGAGATATTTCGGGACACCCGATTTTTTCGAAGGGAAATCGATGGTATCCTTTGATCCTGATATAGATCTGTTGATTGGCACCCTGACAGGCACTCAGGCAGGGTCAGGCATGAAGAGATATGGCTATGCTCCTCCCTTCAGCAGGCTGCGACAACAGTCATATGGGCTCCCATGAGGCCCTATTAAAGAAATTCAGCCTTATGGATATCGGGTTTTCACTGCCTGTAACCTTTACATATGGAAAATTCAGCGTGGAAGCAGTACCCTCCTACCTCCTTCCCCTCTACTCCGATCCACTTTATCCGGAACCACAGGGATTTAATTTCAGTATTAACGCTTTTTTCAAAATTTTATAGAACTTTAAAAAATGAATGTCCTGATTGTAGAGGATCAAAAAAGTCTCGCAGATGAAATAGCCGCCTTCCTTTCAAGGGAAGGCTTGCTCTGTGAAATGGCTCTTACAGGAACTGTCGCTTCTGAAAAAATTGCCGTAAATCTGTATGATTTTGTTCTCCTTGACCTTGGGCTGCCCGATTACAACGGACTGGACCTGATCACTGAAGCAAGAAAAGCAGGCAGTAAGGCTGCCTTTATAATAATTACTGCCCGCGGGGCTGTGGAAGATAAGGTTGCCGGCCTCAACCTGGGGGCCGATGATTACCTGGCCAAGCCTTTTGCATTAATTGAATTGCTTTCAAGGATACATGCAGTTGCCCGCAGGAAATTCAATATTCCTGACCAGAATATCACTATCGGGGATTTTACGCTTGAACTGGAGTCACGTAAGGTTCTTTGCAGTGGAAAGGAGGTAGTTATTACAAGGAAGGAATTCGACCTTCTGCAATATCTTATTATAAACAGGGACAAGGTCCTTACAAGAAACCAGCTCTATGAACATATCTGGGGAAATATCCTGGATGATCAGTATGACAGCAATTTTATCGATGTTCATATAAAGAACCTGAGGAAAAAGCTCAATGAGCACTGCCTGACACCCTGGCTGGAAACCGTAAGGGGCATCGGCTACAGGGTCAGCCCCGGACAACAGTAACTTCAGTATGGTAAGGATCAGAACAAAGCTTGCACTTTTCAACCTGCTCTCAAAAGTTGGTTTCACTGTCATGTTCCTGATCATTATGCCATGGCTGATAGAAAGAATAAACCTGATACAGGTCGATGAAGATCTGATAGAAAAGAGGGAAAAGGTTATAAGCCTGATATCACAGATAGGCATAGAGCCCTTCATAACATCCGACTCGTCAGATGTTTTCGGAAGCTACAACATCCTGAAAGATGAATATGTCAGCCTTGAAAGGGCAGATCTCAAAGAGGATGTCAACTATATCGACGTAACTCCAAGAATCATCGAAGGAGAACAAATAGAGTACAGGGTTCTTAATTATTCCTTCCTTGTCGATGGAAACATGTACCTTCTGGAGGTAGGAAAAAGCATGGACAGCATACTTCATGCCAGGCACAATATCAAAACGGTGATGCTGCTTTTCCTCGTATCGATAATAATTATAACCTTTCTCACAGATCTCCAGTATACAAGGTCGCTGCTAAAGCCACTCGACACAATAATCAGAAAGCTGAAGGGAACATCCGATCCTTCGATCTTTGACAATACTCCACTGAAAACATCCACATCTGATTTTCAGCGTCTTGACGGCTCCATTCGGGAAATGATGTCGCATATCGATGAGCTCTTCAGGAAAGAGAAGGAGATCACTGTAAACATATCGCATGAACTCCTGACGCCGGTCTCCGTCCTGAGGAGCAAGCTCGAAAACATTCTCCTTCAAAACAACCTGGACGAGGAGATCTCGGTCAGGATCGAGGAATCGCTGAAAACACTGCACCGCTTGCAGAGCATGGTAAACAGCCTGCTGCTTATAGCCAGGATTGAAAGCAGCCAGTATCTGAAGGATGAATCATTTTCCGTCAGGGAGGTGCTCCTTGAAATAATGATCGAGCTGGAACCCCTTGCGGAGGATGCGGGAATCATGGCCGATAAAATGACTGAAAAAGATCTGGATATTAAAGGTGCGAACAGATCGTTGATCTTTTCCATGTTCTATAATGTTATCAATAACGCAATAAAAAATACTGCCCGGGGAGGGCACATTTCTGTCGGCACATCTCAGGAGGGGAACAATTTCTGCGTCCTGATCTCCGATACAGGAACGGGTATGAGCGAGGAGCAGCTTGCAGGTCTCTTTTCCCGCTTCAGGACCAGGCTTGACATCAGCAGCAACAATAGCGGAATCGGACTTGCCATCACAAAGTCAATAGCCGATTTTCACAGGATAGAGATAAAGGTAAGCTCCGTGCTGCAAAAAGGATCATCTTTTCTGTTCATCTTTCCCGGGCAGGGATGAAAGGGGCTCAATACCCGCTCCCTGTACTCCCTTCATACCGGCGCCACTCAAAAGATGATAAAATTTTATAGCTTTGTGAAGTATTCATCATCCAATAATCCATGAAGAAAAATCCTGTACAGATAAAGATTGGATTACTGATGTTTCTGGCAGTGCTGATACTGTCAGCCACCGGCTATTTGTCGTACCGTAATATTTCGTCGATAGTCTCATCACTGCATGTGGACGTGGCACCTGATTTCAGGGTCCTTACTATCAGGGAAATATCGATGGATCTCGAAAAAGCCGAGAACAGCATACGACTCTATACGGTCACAAACGATTCAATGGACCTCAGGCCCTATTTCAAAGTGATCTGGCATATAAACGAAAAAATCCAGAGGCTGCGCGTCAATTGCGCCAATGACTCCCTGCTTCTGATCCAGACCGATACGATCACAAGGCTGATAAGGCAAAACATTGTGATCTGGGCCGAACTGCTGAATCTTACAAATAAAGACAACATGTCGCAGGAGCTGAAGCACCTCTCTGATTCGCTCAACATTGCCTCAGCCAATGCCCTGAAGCCCGAAAAGGGGATCTTGAATAAAACACTCAACAGGAAATATAAAAGTCCCATAAACGAAATTGAACTTATTCACAATCTGAACAGGATTGAGCAGCAGGACAGGATCACCAAGGAAAAAAAGATGGAAAGGGAGGCCCAGCTTGCAGTTACAGGCAGCCAGATCAAGGAGAAATTTTATGATCTGCTGGCCAAGATGGAGCATGAAGTGACTGACAGGCTGAATAAGAAGGCCTTTGAAGCACACAGGGTGGCCGAGGAGACCTACAACTGGATTTCGCTGTTCGCGCTTTCAGGCATCCTTCTCGCCATAATCGTGATGTTCATCATAATCAGGTATACACGGAAAACCCATGCGTTTCAGCTTGCACTCGAAAACTCAAAGAACGAGGCTGAAAAGCTGGCCAGGACAAAAGAACTTTTCATGGCTAATATGAGCCACGAGATCAGGACACCTGTAACGGCGATCACAGGGTTCACGGAACAGTTACTCCACGAAAAGCACAATGAACACACAACACATACCCTGAGGATCATTAAATCATCCTCCGATCACCTGGCCGATATTATTAATGACATCCTCGATTTTTCAAAGCTTCAGAACGACAAACTTATCCTTGAGAAGGTCCACTTCAGCATAAAGAGTATCCTGGAAGAGACTATTGTGCTGTTCGAAAAGCAGGCGCTCAGAAATAATACAAGCCTGACCTTCTCAATGAGCCCGGATACCCCCCATGCCCTCCTGGGCGATCCTTACAGGCTCAAGCAGATTATAATAAACCTTGTAAGCAATGCCGTAAAATTCACAGCGAACGGCAAAGTCCATGTCTCTGTGAAATGCACAAAAAAAGCTGAGGATAGAGTGGGCTCGATCTTGAAGTTATCGATACCGGTATCGGAATAGATGAGCAAAAGGTGGACTCCATTTTCGATGATTTCACACAGGCCGAGATGAGCACTACAAGGAAATACGGAGGTACCGGCCTGGGCCTCTCGATCGTCAGGAAGCTTGTGGAGCTTCATAACGGGACAATTGAGATCAGGAGCAGAAAGGATGTCGGTACCCACATCACCTGTCACCTCCCTTATTTTACAGGCGACGAGAAGCAAATCAAAAGCGATGTCGAACCTGTCCTTTTTGTGCCTGAGGAGGTCCGCGATCTCAGGGTCCTGATAGTTGATGACGAGGAGTACAACAGGCTGCTGTTCAAGACAATACTCTCAAGATGGGGAATCAGCTACAGTGAAGCCGTCAATGGGCAGGAGGCTGTTGAGCTAGTCAGGAACAATAAATTTGACCTTGTTTTCATGGATTCCAGGATGCCAGTGCTCGACGGACTGAAGGCAACCCAGACTATCCGTGAGGAGCTGAAAAAAGGTACGCAGGAATTGCCTGTGATATGCATCTCTGCAGCTTCCGTGAACGACGACTGGGATGTGTATGAGAAGGCAGGGATGAATGCTTTTCTCGAAAAGCCTTTTACCGAGGAGATGCTTATGACTACAATGCTTAAAGTAATAAATCTTTCGAACGAAGGAAGAAAACGGGAACGAAGAGGAAGCGGAATATGGAATTCCACAGGTTACGGCAGATGGCAGGATCAATCTGAAGAATCTGTTGCATATTGCAGGCGGCGATGCCCAGTTCACAAAGCAAATGCTTATTACATTTCTTGAAACAACAACAAAGGGATTGCAGGAGATGGATGAGGCTTCAGCTTCGGATGAATGGCATACTGTGGCCGAACTTGCCCACAAAATGCTCCCCCCTGCCCGGCATATTGGAGCCTCGGAGCTTACAAGATGCCTCGTAAAAATTGAGGACAGCATAAAAAATAACGGCGACAGGGTATCGACAAAAGCCCTTACAAAGGAAACATTCACGGAATTTGAGGCGATCAGAAAGTTTTAACGAACAGATAGCCAATTTCGGTTAGAAGTATAACAAAATCGGCTATTTATTTGTTATTTTGCAGTTTCCGGAGCATCACTATAAATCAGTAAAAGATCTTTATGCCCGACAAGCCTTTCAAAATTTTCGTCGTGGAGGACAGTGAATGGTATAACAAGCTCCTGGTCTACACCCTCTCCCTGAATCCCGACTATGAAGTCAAAAGCTTCTTCAACGGAAATGATCTGCTGAATTGCCTTCATGAGGCACCTGATATAATTACTCTTGATTACAGGCTGCCGGATATGACGGGGCTTGAACTGCTGGATAAGATCAGGCAGGGAAACAGTGAGGCCCAGGTTATACTTATTTCCGAACAATCGGATATTAACATGGTAGTTACACTGCTCAAGATGGGAGCCGTGGATTATATTACAAAATCGGACGATATAAAGGAAAGACTCCTCAATACAGTAAAGAATATCAGGGATGGAATTGGGCTGAAAAGGGAGATATCAACCCTGCGAAGGGAAATACAGAAGAAATATAATTTCAATAAAAGCATTATCGGCGAAAGCCCTGCAATAAAGGTTATATATGAAAGGATAGAAAAGGCACTGTCCACGAATATAACAGTAATCATTTCGGGAGAAACAGGAACGGGAAAAGAACTTGTCGCCAAGGCAATCCATTATAATTCATCGCGCAAGGACAAACCATTCGTGGCAGTAAATGTGGCGGCAATACCATCGGAGCTTATCGAAAGCGAACTTTTCGGGCACGAGAAGGGGGCGTTTACGGGAGCTACGATAAGAAGAATAGGGAAGTTCGAGGAGGCAGACCATGGAACCCTCTTTCTCGACGAAATAGGCGAGATGGAAATAAGTCTGCAGGTGAAATTACTAAGGGTGCTTCAGGAAAAAGAGATCGTCGGATTGGAAGCAACGCATCCAGTAAAGACCGATTGCAGGATCATAGTTGCAACAAATAAAAACCTGAAGGAGGAGGTTAAGAAAGGGGAACTTCAGGGAAGATCTGTACTACAGACTTTTAGGACTGCCCATTGAGCTCCCTCCGCTGCGCGAAAGGGGAAATGATATACTCATCCTCGCCCATCATTTTATCGAAAGCTTCTGCAATGAAAATAATCTCAACCCAAAAAAATTGTCGGAGAAAGCACAAATGAAGCTCCTCTCCTATGCTTTCCCCGGAAATATAAGGGAATTAAAATCAGTTATCGAACTGGCAGTGACCCTCTCCGATGAAGGGGAGATAGAACCGGCAGACATTATCCTGGATGCGGGCGAAACAGTTGCCTATACCTCTGACGACCAGCTGACACTGAAGGAATACGAGCTGAAGATCATTAAATCCACTCTTAAAAAGAACAATATGGATATTAAGATTGCCGCGCGGCAAACTTGATATAGGCGTATCTACTATTTATCGGATCCTTGAAGGATGAGAAGGGATGGAATCAAGTAATCGCACATATCCTTTCTTCTCATTTTGAGAATTATTTCTCAAAATGACCAATACCAGCGGCTGGTTCATGTCTCTATATCGTTAATTATAAATCACTTACCTTCAACCTGAATTTTCGGCACTGCATTTGAAAGTAGTGGCTCGGATAGCTATTATCCGATTTAATATTTAAAACTTTAAGATAATCAAATCACCAGAGCAAATTAAAAAAGGGAGGTATTGATATGAAAACAGATGACAAACCTGCAAATGGAACACCGAATGAAAGTGGAAATTCACTTAATAACGAATTGTACAAGAAACGTGTGGAAAAGATCGCCAAGAATGAGGGAGTGGCCAAGGGAGCACAGATAACAGCACTTATAGCACTTGTTATTCTGATCGCAGCCGGAGTAATCTTCTACTCCATGTACAAACGCGAACAGAAAAATCATGTTTCAATGATGGAGGATCAGAAGTATTCATTCACTGAACTTTTAAATCAGAGGGACTCCACTATTAACGACTGGGTTACCACATTTGACCAGATCGAGAAAAATCTGCAGTCCATCAAGGAAAAGGAAAAAATCATTACTATGAATGCTGCCGACAGGGAATTTTCCAAGGACAGGAAGAAGCAGATAATGGAGGATATAAACTATATTAATTCACTGCTTGAACAGAATAAAAAAAAAATAGCTTCGCTGAATGCCCAGCTTAAGAAATCGGGAGGATCGATAAAAGCCCTGGAAGACAAAGTTGCCGAACTTGAGGCTTCAATGAAGCAGAGTGAAGTTGAAATATCTGACCTTAAAACTGCCCTTACCGAGAAGAATTTCAAGATCGACCAGCTGGACAGCAAGGTAAATGATATGCAGGTAGCTATAACACAGAAAGATCAGACCATCAGCAACCAGACCGCTGAAATGAATAAAGCCTATGTCGCTGAAGGAACTTTCAAGGATCTTAAGGCCAAAGGGCTTGTGTCAAAAGAGGGAGGATTTCTCGGACTTGGAAAAAACAAATCGCTCAGGGATAATTTCTCTGACAGCTTATTCTCCCAGATCGATATTACCGTTACAAAAACAATTCCTGTTAACTCAAAGAGCGTGAAATTCATAACCGAGCATCCGGCAGGTTCGTATGAGCTCATTCATGAGGATAAGGATAAGATTGCCTACATTGAAATTACAAATCCGGACGAATTCTGGAAAATCTCAAAGTATGCAGTTGTTGAATTAAGCAGGTAAGCAGGTGATTAAATCTATATAAAAATCAGGTAGAAGGGGGTAATGCTACTTACTAATCAGGATCCCGCAGAAAAGTCAATCTGCGGGATTTCTTTTTTTTTAAATATCAAGCCTGAACTGTAACCTGATCCCAAAGCTGCTTACATTGGGATTATTCAGATATGTGAACCTCTTTATAAAATCAACGCGCAGGATCCTGAATATATTTGACAGGCCCAGGCTCCCTTCAATATATGGCCCCTTATCGAGAGTATATGTAAGCGGCAGCCCTGCAGCATCGGCCGGGAACTGGAAAAGATCTGTCCGATAGGCCGGGTTATTGCTGTTATTAAGCTTACCATAGAGAACCTTGCAGGTTACAAGCTCCCTCAGCTTGAGCTTCTTTACCACCGGAATCTTATTGAAGATAAAGCCATTGAAACTGTGATCGATATTCAGCGAAACATACCTGTCGCTCACAAATTCGAGGAAATTCATGAGATTATAGGAATTCTTCTGGTAGGCATAGGTCTGGTTGGCCCTGTGCACATACAGAAGAGGATAGGGAACCCTGCCGAAAATCTTACCCGCCTCGAAGGTAACGTCAGTATATCCGAGTATTGATAAATAGTATCTCCTGCTGATACTGAACTGGAGTCTCAGGTAATCGTAGTCGTTATTTATAAGGTGTGATCCACCTGTAATCTTCAGCTGGATGATCGGATACTTATTCGGAAAGATTGTACGATACAGCTTTCCCTGGTAAAAGGTCTCATTGGGAGCATACCTCAGATTCAGGTATACCTCCGAAATATCTATGAAATTAGTTTCCACCGGGTTGCTTCCGGTCAGGTCGGATGTGAAAAACAGGTTCCCTACAGGGTACTGACGGGTAAAGCTGTAACCCAGCAGGTATGAGAAATGATTGTCAAATTCATCCAGGTATTCGGCCCTGATTGTTTTGTTGAGGTAAAGCTTGTCATTGACACCGCGTTTGAATGAGAGGAAAAAATTGTCGCTTTGTGCGAACTGAAGCTCCTGCCCCGGAATCCTCGTATCCTTCATCAGACTAAGTCTGAGTGACCTGACAGGAAACTGGTAGATGGTCCTGGGCGTCAGTGAATATGTGATCCCGGCTCCATATTTGAACATCCTATCCTTCGCCCCGTAAGCAGCATAGCCATCGAGCGTCACCTTCCGGCTGAACTCAGGGGTTGTCCTGCCCCCGAACCGGAACCTTGATCCCTCCACACTATTGTAGCTGTAGAAACTGCCTGCGGGCCCGATCTCAATGTCCCCGAGAGGCAGAAAACCTACCGACAGCAGCATTAGCACATCCATCTTCCTCCGGAAATCGGGGATCTTCTTCAGGCTGTCTACTGTACTGTAAATCTGGCTCTCCGATTTGGTGAGAGGCACATACCTGTGCGAATCCCAGTAACTTTTCTGATCAGCCTCCGGATCTGTCTTCTCAACCTGTTGCGGCCCCCTGAAGACAGACTCGCTGATTGGCTCATTGATCATGTAGTCCTTATACAGGATGGTGCGCTGTCCGTACAGCCCAAGGGTATTTTTTACAATTCCGAAATCTATAGATATCTCCTCCTTTGAGAGCAGCCAGGCACTGGGGCCTGTCGATTCAAAATCCTGTGTAATGCTGATATCCTGAACCCAGTCAATGTTGATTGCTTTATTTATACCTATATCGATCTTCCTTACGGCGTACGCGCTGTCGAGGGTGATATAGAGGTTGCCATGAAACAAAAAATCAGATTTGTTTCGCGGTTCAAAGAAGAGCCTTATGCACTTTATATTGGTGACCGGCAAGGTATCAATTATGTAATACCTGTAAAACAACGGGGCCGTTTCAGCAATGGGACTCAGGAATTTATTTGTAAGAAAAAGTATTTCGTTATCGTAAATATTTATGTTCTGGTAGAGGTAGTTGAGATAGGCGGAAGCTCCCTTGTTATTCAGGTATTCATCGAGGTTGATCGATTTCTCTGCCTTAATGACCTCCTTTGAGGCCTCTGGTTCCTTCCTGAAATAATGGGTAGCAAGCGATTCCTTAATAAATACCGGAAGAATGTCATTGCCTATACGCCTTGTTGTATCAATGTTGCTGAAAATAAAATTGAATTTTGAGAAAGCATTGCTGTTCTTAAAATGCTCTGTAATGTTGCTGAAGGCAAACTGGATCTTCTCGTAGGTATTATATTCAAGGTAGCTGAAGGACTCAGGCCTGTTTTCGGTTTTTTTCCGGATAACCTTCTCTATCAGTTCAACGGCAGGATTTCCTTTGTTCCTGTATTCCTTTTTCTTCGCTTTCACTACAACTTCATCGAGCGAGATGGATACAAGCGAAAGTCTCACATCCACAGTCTGGGAAATGCCGGGGGTAATACCGCGCGACTCCTGCCTGTAGCCTATATATGAAAAGGATACTGTCTGAGATTTCTGATTTGTCTCAATAGTGTATTTGCCGTTTGCATCGGTAAGGGTTCCCACTGTTGTGCCTGTAAGAAATACTGATGCAAAGGGTATCGGAGCCCCCGTCAGGGCATCAGTCACAGTACCCTTGACGACTGTCTTTGCCGGAACCTGGGAATATGAATTCAACCCGGTCGCCAGAGCTGCTAAAATATATCCTGAGAACAAGAAATGTCTGACGTGGATCTTCATTTATGGGTTAAGAGACTAATTAAATTAATCCGGTCCAAATGTAATAAAAATACAACCACAGGAAATGCCGTTTATATTCAATGCATTTTACCCCGGCTTGTTCGACCGGCAAAAAACTTCCTTAACAATAATCTTCCCCTGTATACCTGTTATCGGTTTTCACCGAGGCAATAAATTATACAACGATTAACAGCCGTTATAATTGTATCTATGCTAAATTTGGGTACCACCTGACCGCAAGTGCAATACCCTCTTCAACAAAGGACAAAAAACTGCATGGAACATGCCCTGATATCCGATGTCAGATGCATGTACTCTGTCAGATTGGCTCCAGGATCAGACCTTCAGAGAGAGAGAGTCTATTGCCTCCCTTACAATGCCTGCAGATCTTGAAAGCAATTCAAGTTCACCCGCTGTCAGGGGACTTGTAATAATCCTCGATATACCCTTCTCCGACAAGACGGAAGGCACGCTCAGGCAGACATCGTTAAGGCCAAATTCCCCCTTCAGCAACGCTGAAACTGTGAGAACGCTGTTCTGCCTCCTGAGAATGGAGGCTGTAATCCTGACAAGCGCCAGGCCTACGGCAAAATAGGTTGAACCCTTCGAATTTATTATATGATAGGCTGATTCACGTACCTGTTGTTCGATCTCCAGCCTCTTCTCCTTCCATTCCTGGCATTTTCCGCATACCGGACAATACTCGTCAATATTTATGCCAGCCACGTTTGTCATAGACCAGACGGCAAACTCACTGTCCCCATGCTCCCCGAGAAAATAGGCATGCACATTATGAACATCAATGCCACAGTATTTGCTGAGCAGATGCCTGAACCGGGCGCTGTCAAGCACTGTTCCTGACCCGATAACCCTTCCCCTGCTCCCATCCTGAACGCTTCAAAGCCACATATGTCAGAACATCCACCGGGATTCGTTACAACGAGCATCACCCCCTGGCATTGCCTGGATGCTATCTCTTCGGCAATGTCTCCCACTATCTCAGCATTGTTTCGGAGCAGCTGAAGCCTTGTCTCCCCGGGCGTCTGGGCAACCCCGGCAGTAATAACTACAAGCTGTGCATCCGATAATCCGCAGGTGATCCGGAACGTATATTGACAGTAGGGAAAAAAGGCTGGCCATGAACGAGATCGAGGACCTGTCCATTAACAAGTTCCTCGTTCAGATCAATCAATAACTATCTCATCTGCAAGCCCGCTCTGTGCAAGCGCATAACAATATGTGCACCTACTGACCCTGCGCCTACAACAACGACTTTTCGGTGCTTCTCCGGTTGATCTTCGTTTTTCATTCTCATAATTTTATATACATGGTAACAAAGATACTCTTGAAATGGTTCTCGTCCTTCAGGATCGGAGACGCTCCCTGTTTGTTTGATAAAAAATGGACAACCAGTAGCAAATCTGCTGACCGGGGATAAAAAAAATTCCAGGATTACTTGACTTATATAGGGTTAATCTCGTAAATTTGATACTGCAATTACATTATTCTGTTAAAAAGTGATGGCAAATTCCTCCGGGAATGCCGTTAGGTTATTATGAAAGTGATCTGACTTGTCTTGTTAAAGCTGTCGGAAATGAAACCGGAACAATTGTGGTTATTTCATTAGGGCTGAACCGTTTGGGCTGCGGCACAATTACCGCACCTGCAGGCTGTTGCAGCTTCTGTCCCGATTTCATGCCGGAGAGGATGGACTCTTGGGATTGTTCAAAATGTGAAGTATTCAGCTGAACAAAACCTTTGTCGATACAGGTTTATCAAATAACCATAACCAATATTATCTCCACAAAAATCAAAAATCATGAAAAAACAGGCTTTACTTGTAGGAATCAACGACTACATGGGGGTCAATGATCTGCAGGGCTGCATCAATGATGTTACGAATGTAAGAAGTGTTCTGAAAACCTTTTTCGGCTTTGGGAATAACGAAATAAGGGTTCTGACTGACAGCCGTGCGACCAAAAAGAATATTCTGGAACGGCTGGGTAACATGGTCAAAATGCCGCTGTAACCGGTGATTCCCTGGTCTTCCATTTCTCCGGCCATGGCTCGCAGATCCGCGACAGGGATGGCGATGAATTGGATGACCATATGGATGAGCTGATCTGCCCCTACGATATGAACTGGGATGATGGCTTTATTTCTGATGACATGCTGAGTGAAATCCTTGCAACAACTTAAAAAGGGAGTAAGGATGGAAATACTGCTCGACAGCTGCCATTGCGGAACAGGAACAAGAGACTAAACCAGGGGGCAAATCCCGGTGAATCATCTGTCCATATCACTAAAGGCAGATATTTGATCCCCCCGGTTGATATTGAGTGCCGGCTGCTCTGGGGATGAGGAGATGCTTAAACCATCCAAATCTTTCAGGACCGACAAGGAAATAACCCTGAACCATATTCTGTGGGCAGGATGCAAGGACAGCCAGACCTCGGAGGATGCATTTATTGATGGGCATTTCAATGGCGCCTTCAGTTATTACTTCTGCAAGCATGTAAGGGAAAACGGAGGAAAAATAACACGTGCCGATCTTTATATGAGGATCAAAAATTCCCTTAAATTCAATAAATTCAGCCAGGTCCCCCAACTGGAATGCAAGGCGGCTCTCAGGCAGGAGAATATTTTCTCATAAAATCATGCAAGATGTACTACCTCGTGATTCAAGAATCTTGGAATGGAAAAATGTATCGACAGGAACCACCTGGATATCTATGAAGATGGCCAGTATTACTCCTGCCTGCCCGACCTCAGCTTCGTCAGGGGAAGCCTGGTCAGGATTATAAAAGTAAAATGTCTTGAAATTCCGGGCACCCTCATAAGCGCTACAGTTTACAGCGATAACTGACTCCTGTTCCCACTGGAATCAGTAATGGCATAGAAGCGGCAGTAAACTGGCTTTTAACAGGCTTCAGATGTAAAGAGCTCCCGATAAATTATAAAATGACCTATGAAAAAACTTAATACAAATTCACTTCTTCTTGCCGGAATTGTAATTGCATGCGGCTGCACAACCCTGAAACGCTACAACTCCGCAGGGGAAGCAGCTACCGACAATACACTTGCCGGCATTGATCTGTTCGGCTTCAGGCTGTCCGATTCAAAACCCGGACCAGGCAGCAAAACCCTTTGGGACCTTAGCGCGGATGCACAGTCCCAGTTTATCAAGATACTGAATAACAGGTATCCTGACAACGGGAAATTCCTTGAAGCCATGAGCTTCGAATACATGAAGGATGAGGAGCCGGCACCCAGCGAAAGCTACACTAACAAGGACCTGCGCATGGTATTTTCAATCAGCAGGGAAAGGGATTACGGTAACCATGTACATAATTCCGGAATTAAGCCCTCTCCTGCCGACAGGATTGAATATGTGAAAATAACGCTCAGCATACCTGATGATTCTCCTGTATTTTTTACGGGATGGAATATGTTCACTACAGAATACGGGACGGTTGAAATTGCTGATGTTACATTCAGCAGGAACCTGCAGGTCGACATGTCGGGGATGTTGTCAACCGACAGGAAAGAGAAGGGAAGCGAGCTTACTGCCGGAGTAGGCTCAGGTACAACGCGTAAGGAGGAGCAGGAGATAAGATACAGGTACCTGAAGCTTAACGGGAAAATCAATAGCAACGAAATTGTCATGGAAGAGGAGGGTACGCGTGAGATCGACCTTACCGGGAATATTACTGCTGATATCGCAATGGAATTCAAAAAATTCCCGGAAAGGATCACTGAGCTTGAGGGGCTGAAGGACAGCAGCGGCAGGTATTCAGAGCCTGTAAAGCTGATTGCCGGATTTTCTGATGTGACGATCCCTGCGGTGGTGGATGTCAGGGATACCCTGTACGCTGTTCTGAAGATGGAGTATGTTCTGAGCAATGTAGTGAAGGGTCAGCGCACTTTCCCCGAGTGGGACGACCGGGTCAGGTATTACACCGGATCTGTCTCCAGAACCATACCACTGTTTTCATCACGTGACTATGTGCCTGATTTTTACTGCATAGGAACCAGCAACCTGACAGATGGACAGAATATTATCAGGATGCATGCCACGGC
The DNA here is from genome assembly GCA_963756885.1 of uncultured Bacteroidales bacterium. Classification (GTDB taxonomy): domain Bacteria; phylum Bacteroidota; class Bacteroidia; order Bacteroidales; family VadinHA17; genus LD21. The sequence continues at coordinate 484,938 of CAVWPG010000005.1, read as the reverse complement.
TGAAAATGAGTATGCCCTGATTTTCAGGAGCGGGAAGGATGCAACAGCGTTTTACCTTTGGCTCGATGATTACTATTCGAGGGCAGAAAACCGGCAAAGACCGGTTACAATAGGTGGTTACCGGCTGAGATTCATGGATGAAGACCTGACCGGTGAAATTTATGCGAGACATCCTGATATGGGGATTGTACCTCGATACAGGTAAATAATGAATCTGAAAACAAAATCGTACTGAAATGAAATACAAGCTTATCATAGGCGGAATAATAGCCTACATACTTCTGATGCTTTACAGCGGAATAGCTGTTTATATCATAATAAAGGCAATAGCATGCTCGAAGGATCCCTCATGCACCACCCTTGTTCTGCATCCGGGTCTGATCTATGTTCTTACGACAGTGGGCGGACTGGTGTCAGCCCTTGTCGTTTCGAGGATGACAATAACAGTTCCCGGTTCCGATCCTGCCGTTTTCATGCATTTCGGGCAGGACCAGCCGAGTGCTGTAAATATTATTGTATGGTTCTACCTGCTTATCTGGACCTTCACCGGGCTTGCAACACTTGTAGTCGGGGTAATCATCTTCCCAGATACATGCAAGACATTGAGCGATTTCGGGACAACATGGCTGGGACTGGCCGTTGCAGCAGGTTATGCCTATTTCAATATAGACATGAAATGAATGGCGGCAGCCGGCTGCTTTTGATATCTCACCTTTCCAAAGTGTCGGCTATTACGTCATTATTCCTGTCTGCAGGCTCAGCAGGTACGGCTTCCGAAAGAATTTCCGGCGAAGTTTCTGCAATGAAGTACGATCGGCGCCGATTACAGCTCAGCTGTTCACATGGAACCTATTTTTCAGGAAAAACAGCCTGGCAGAGGTATTTACTTCAATCGTCTCGGTTGTCTTTGAATCCTTGCAGCTGAGTGTAACCGGCATGCTGAATCCTTCAGGAACGTTCACCCACCTGGCCGCGACAAATGGTATTATGGCGGAATTACTGCCTCCTGTGTCTCTCCCTTCACCATAGGAGCCGTAATACCATTCCAGTACCGGTACTTCACGGGTATACAGATATGCCTCAAAAAATTTCCCCCAGTCTGTGCCTGTTATTCTTTCGACAACCTCCCTGAAATCTGCAGTAGTGACATGTGATTTAGCGGCGTGCTCACTGTAAAACGTCTGAAGGATATCGAAGAATAAAGTGCTGTCGTTGATTATATTTCTTATAGTATGCAGGACCAGTGCCCCCTTTCCGTAAACATCACCGTCCCTGTAATCCCAGTAATTCACATCCCTGGGCCCCACGAGGGGAAACTTGTTCTTTACCGTGGCAGCCAGCCAGTAACTGGCATACATCAGCGAAGTGTCGTAACCCTTCATCTTTTCTGCAAATATCATTTCAGAATATGTGGCAAATCCTTCCTGAAGCCATATATCGCTGAAATCACTTACCGAAACTGCATTTCCCCACCATTCGTGCGCCGATTCATGAACAATAATATAATCCCCTCCCAGCCACGGCAGGTCCTTGAAGCCATTGCCATATGCTATTGCCGTCTGATGCTCCATGCCTTCATACGGACTCTCCACGAGCTTGTAATCCTCCTTTATCCAGGGGTACGGACCATAGACAGAGGAATAGATTTTAAGCACATTCTTCACCTGCCGGAAGTGCTCCCTTGCCTTCTGAAGGTCTGCCGGCAACACATAATAATCAAGTTTCAGAATCCCCTGCGCTGTTGAAAGGGTATCGCCGAAATGCTCAAAATTGCCCGCGTAAAAGGTTATATCGTAAATATTTATAGGATAGTGGGTGCTCCATCTGAATGTATCTTTTCCATTTTTGGACGTAATGATCCCGGGCAGGCCGTTTGATACGACTTTCAGCCCCTCCGGTACCGTCATCGCCAGTTTCACACTGTCAGGCTCATCTGAAAGATGATCCTTGCATGGAAACCAGATGCTGCCTCCTTCCCCCTCACACGTCACTCCTATCCATGGATTGCCATCCTTGTCCTTCTTCCAGACCATGCCCCCCTTCCAGGGCGGCTTTCGGGCAACCTCGGGACTTCCTCCATAGGAGACAATGATCGAATAATTATTTCCTGCCTCAAGTGCATACGGCATCTCAACATAAACTGCAAGATCCTTGCGGGTAAAATGCAACTCCTTGCCACTCAGCTTTATACTGAAGATCTTAAGATTCCTGCGGAGATCAAGGCGGAAAGTAGTGATAATGTCCAGTGCCCTGAAATTAATCGTGACATCACCTCCCAGCTTCCTGTGCACAGGATCGAGACTGAGATCAAGATCATAGCTTGTTACATGATAGGCTGCCCTGTACTTGTCGAGATAGCCTTTAAGGGAATCCCTGGCTGTAAAGGCCGGATAAATGCCGGGATGCTTCGGAGTTTCGCCGAAATAATGAAGCCGGGCCGTCAGACAGCTGCTGAGCAGCAGGAACCCGGGAAGTACAAAGAGTAATTTTTTCATAGGAAGTAGACAGTTCAGAAGTTTATCCTGCCTGAACATTTCAAAGGTAATTCAAATCGCTGAAAAACTATACACTGTAAAGTTGACGGGAATTGATATCTATTCCTGTAAGATGGCCATAGCCGCCATAACCACCGTAAACGCATCCCGTATCTATATTTATGACTCTGTTGCCTGACATTACATTCTCCCTGCAGACTGAAATTGTAATTGGAGTATGGCCATGGATAATTACTTTACCTCCAAGGACAGGATTCGAGTAGCTCTCCCTTCTCGACCAGACCATCTGCACCCTGTCTTCAAAAGGATCGGCTATTTCATCGTTGAATCCTGCATGCACAAAGATGAAGCTGCCTTCGGAATAGTACCAGGAAAGAGCCTTGAAAAAGCTCAGGTGGCGGGCGCTCAGCTCATCTGCCGATTCTATCCCGAAACTGAACAGGGTTTCGTATCCCCCGTTAATGTACCAGTTATAGAGTGATTTTTCACTGTTTACCGAATCAAGCATCATCACTTCATGATTTCCCGTCAGGCAGACAATATTATAACCTTTCCCCTGAAGGTCGAGTATATAATCAATCACCTCCCTGCTGTTATTTCCCCTGTCGATATAATCGCCCAGAAGAATAAGGCGGTCTTCCTTCCTGAGATCGATCTGCCTTTCAATCAGCTCCCGGAAGGGATCAAAGCAACCATGTATGTCACCTATTGCTAGAAGCCTGTCGCTCATAATCAGTAAATGACAATTTTACCCTGATAATGTTTATAGCCAAGACAATTTAAAGCTTTTTTACTGGTTTTCAAAGTGATGTGACAAAAAACTGCAAGGCTCCCCTGCAGGCTGTTATGCAGGTCACTGTATTACTGCCGGAGGAGTCTGAAATATCAAATATAAACTCAGGAAACATTTTATATGAAATTAGTTTCCTGGGTTTATTTTTTATTTATATTTGCGCCATGAATGAAGAATTGAAGAATATACTCCTGAAGGTACGTGAATTGTACAACAGGTACGGCATCAAGAGTATTACAATGGATGATGTGGCGAGGGAACTGGGGATTTCAAAGAAAACACTCTATCAATATGTAACCGACAAGGATGATCTTGTCGGGAAATTCATTGACAATGAGATAGTAATCAGGCAGGAAGAGATCTGCAAGTGCTTTAAGGCGGGATTCAATGCCATAGAGGAGCTTTTTGAGCTCTCTGTCTTCATGAACAGGCTCATGAGAGATCAGAATCCTGCCACTGAACACGATCTCAAGAAGTACTACCCCCACCATTTCAACAAGACTGTCAGGATACGCAGGGAGAGGATCTTCAGCTATATTCTCGAAAATCTCAGGAAAGGGAAAGAGGAAGGTTTATACCGTGCAGGAATGGACGAAGAGATCATTGCCAGGCTTTACCTCTCGAGAGTGGAAAGTATTTCGGTCAATGACCTTTTCACAGTGGAGGAATTCACCTCGGTCAGGCTTTTTATTGAACTGCTGGTCTACCACATCAGGGGAATCGCAACTGAAAAGGGTATTGAGGTCCTTGAAAGAAAGATAAAAGAATTTGAATCAACCAATATAAAATAGTATTATAATGAATCCAATCAGAAAATTTCTCCTTATTGCAATCATCCTTGGCCGGATTGCGGAAGGCTACGGTCAGGAGAGCAGGGAGACTATCAGGCTTTCCATAGCTGAGGCCCAGGAGTACGCGCTTCAGAACAACCGGAATGTACAGTCGGCCAGGATTGATATAGAGGTGGCAAACAAACAGATAAGGGAAGCTATCGGAATAGGGCTGCCCCAGCTGAGCCTGGCTTCAAATTACCAGCATCAGTTTGTGATCCCTGAAATCAGCTTCGGCTCCTACCTCGATCCGAATTCCCTGCCTGATAATACTTTTCTGATGAAAAGCGATATTATGAATGCATATAAGGATTCCCCTTCAGTGCTCCTTGGCGTAAAGAACAATACAACATTTGATTTTACCCTCTCCCAGCTGATCTTCAGCGGGGAATATATAGTAGGTCTCCAGGCTGTCAGGGTCTTAAGGCAGGTTACTGAAAAATCACTCGTAAAAACCGAAGCTGAGACAAAGGAATCTGTGGCCGACACATATTATCTCATCCTTGTACTGGGAGAAAGCATAAATGTACTGAAGGAAAGCCTTGCGTCGACCGGGCAGACATATAATGATATGGTAAAAATGAACCAGCAGGGATTCAATGAAGATACAGATGTCGACCAGCTTAAGCTTAACCTCGACAACCTCAACAGGCTGATCACGGCTATAGAATCGCAGCAGGAAACCTCTGTAAAGCTGCTGAAGTATCAGCTGGGAATGGATTTCAACCAGCCTGTGGTTCTTAAGGACAGTATCCAGGAGTTTATAAGCGAAGGCAATATGAAATATATGGCCACTCCCGAGTTCAATCTTGAGAGAAGCATCGACTACCAGCTCGTGAAGGACCAGGTGGACCTTTCTGCCTTAAACCTCAAGCGGGAACAGTCGAAATGGCTCCCTTCAATTTCCGGTTTTTACCGCAGGCATGAACAAACCAATCAGCCATCATTTAACTTTGCAGTTAAGGATCTTGTGGGTGTTTCCCTGAATTTTCCGATAATTACAAGCGGTGAACGCAGTTCAAGGATAAGCCAGGCAAAATTCAACCTCGAAAAATCGCTTGTGTCAAGGGATAATGCCGGACAGGGACTTGTACTCGAATTCGAGACTGCCCTCAGGACATATCAGACCGCTTACAGCAGCTTTCTTACCAACAAGGAAGGTATTATGCTGAGCAGGAAAGTATATGATAAAACGCTTATCAAGTATCATGAAGGTGTATCGACGAGTTTTGAACTTTCTCAGAATCAGGCCCAGTACCTGACCTCCGAATCAAATTACTACAACTCAATACTTACCTTGCTGAATGCAAAGTCAAAGCTTGATCGTATCCTGGAAAGCCACTAACCAAATGAATCTTTAAATAATCAGAAAAATAACAGATATAAGATATGAAAGTCATCAATTTAATTACAGTCGGTATAACGGTTTTAACACTCGCGTATTCCTGCGGCTCTGACAAGAAGACTCAGCTGTCAAAATTAAAGGACCAGCAGGCACAGTTGGGAGAAAAGATTAAAACCATTGAGGATCAGATACAAAGCACAAAAAAAGATGATCCTGATCCTGAAAAATTCAAATTCATTGGAGTTACCCAGGTGAAAGATGCTCCGTTCGATCATTATATAAGGGTTCAGGGGAAGCTTGACGGGGATCAGAATGCGGCTGTTTTCGCTGAAACGCCCGGCACTGTAAGTGCAAAGTATGCTGATGTCGGACAGCATGTCGTAAAGGGCCAGGTTCTGGCCCAGATAGATGATCAGCAGTTCCGCAGCCAGCTGGAGGGACTTGAAACTCAGTTCAAATTTGCCCAGGAGCTCTATGACAAGCAGAAGCGGCTTTGGGATCAGAAGATAGGGAGCGAGGTACAATACCTGCAGTCAAAGACAAATATGGAATCATTGCAGAGGCAGCTGGAATCGCTCAAACAGCAGATTGACAAGTTCAGGATCAAATCTCCTATAGATGGAACTATAGAGGAATGCAACATAAAAGTTGGTGGTGTGGTTTCACCTGATCCAAGGGCAGCAGCTTACCGGGTAGTCCAGCTGAAAAACCTTAAGGTTACGGCTGAGGTCTCCGAGGCTTACTCTGAAAAGGTAAAAAAGGGCGACAGGCTGATCGTCCTCTTTCCCGATATCAACAAGGAGATCATATCAGAGGTTTCATTTGTAAGCAAGTATATAAACCCTGTTAACAGGACCTTCCTTATCGAAACAGGAATAAAGAGCGATTCTCCCGATTTGAAAGCCAACATGATCGCTATTATCCGCATAAATGACTATCATTCCGACAGCTCAATACAGGTGCCTATGAACATAATCCAGACAGATACCGACGGCAGCTATGTTTATGTTATCCGTCCAAAGGACAGCTACAGTGCAGCTTACAAGCAACCTGTACAGATTGGCTCAAGCTATAACGGAGTTGCCGAAATTGTTCAGGGACTCAACCCGGGCGACAAAGTTGTTTCCATTGGTTACCAGGAACTTGTTGATGGCGAATATGTCAGATTTTAAGAAAAACTAACTTCATGGAAAAAAAATACAAGGAATTTTTCGCGACCAGCTGGGCTATTGACAATAAGATCAGCGTTTATGTGCTGGTATTCATAATAGCTGTCTTTGGGATCATCAACTATTTTACAATCCCAAAGGAACAGATCCCTGAGATCATTATCCCGATGATAAATGTAAACACGATCTATCCGGGCACCTCCCCTTCAGATATGGAGAACCTTGTAACCCGCCCGCTAGAAAAGAACATCAAGTCGATCAGCGGGGTTAAGAAGATCACATCCAGGTCAGTTCAGGACTTTTCAGCAATTATAGTCGAGTTCAATACCGGAATTGAAATCAGGGATGCCAAGCAGAAAGTAAAGGATGCCGTTGACAAAACAAAAAAAGACCTCCCAAATGATCCCTCGTTTGTCGAACCTTCCGTTATGGAGATCGACCTTTCCGAGATCCCGATACAGTATATTAATCTTTCAGGCGACATTCCCCTTGACAGGCTCAAGCGTTATGCCGACGACATGCAGGACAGGATCGAGAGCCTCAAGGAGATTACAAGGGTCGAGATCGGCGGCGCTCTCGACAGGGAAATTCAAATCGATCTCGATATGTATAAAATGAAAGCCGCCAGTCTGACTTTCAGGGATGTGGAGCAGGCTGTGAGCCTTAATAACATGACTGTCTCCGGAGGGAACATAGACCTGCAGGGGATGAGCCGTTCAATCAGGGTCGTAGGTGAAGTAAAGGATATCGATGAGATAAGAAATATTGTAATAAATACTGCCAGCGGAGCCCTTATAAAACTAAGGGATATCGCAACAGTAAGGGATGGCTATCATCAGCCCGAAAATTATGCAAGGTATAATGGTAAAAATGTTGTTACCCTGAATGTTATCAAGAAAAGCGGTCAAAACCTGCTGGATGCCTCAGACAAGATCAAGGATATCATTGCCGACATGAAGAAGACCAAGCTGCCCTCAAATTTAACGGTACAGATAACGGGCGACCAGTCGCGCTACACCCGCAATACGGTTAATGAGCTGAACAATACAATCATACTCGGTTTCTTATTTGTCACAATAGTCCTTATGTTCTTCATGGGGCTGGTAAATGCTATTTTTGTCGGTTTTTCCGTTCCGCTTTCGATGGCAATTGCCTATATTTTTCTGCCCTGGATCGGTTTTACAATGAACATGCTCGTGATGTTCGCATTCATATTTGCACTCGGGATAGTTGTCGATGATGCCATAGTTGTGATTGAGAATACGCACAGGATTCACAGGAAAACGAGGATGGACATAGAACATTCTGCAAAATCGGCGGCAGGAGAGGTTTTTGTTCCCATTCTCTCGGGAACTCTTACAACCCTCGCCCCTTTCTTCCCTCTGGCCTTCTGGCCCGGGGTAGTCGGCAAATTCATGGTATTCATTCCTATAACACTTATAATTACACTTTTCGCATCGCTTATTGTCGCATATGTATTTAACCCGGTCTTTGCCGTCGATTTTATGAGGCATGATGACGAAGATCGCCCTGTAGCCCTTCCAAAGCTCTACAAAACAACAGCCTGGATAGCGCTGGCAGCCCTCCCCTTCTACCTGTTGAGGGTGCCGGGGTTGGCTAACTTCATCATGTTCATTGCGATATCATTTCTTGCCCATAACCTGTGGGGATACAAAGTCCTCAGGAAATTCCAGTCACATTTTATACCCTCAATGCTCAAAGAAATACGAGCAGACACTTGTCTGGGTACTGAAAGGTAAAAGACCCTGGTATATCCTGTGGGGAATGATAGGCCTGTTCGTGTTCACCATGGTTCTGAACAATATAGTCAAGCCAAAGGTTGTCTTCTTCCCCGATAATGAGCCAAATACGATAAATACATTCATAAAGATGCCAATAGGCACCGAGATTAATGTAACTGATTCCGTTTCCCGCATTGCCGAGCACCGGATAATGGGAGTTCTTGGCGAAAATAATCCGATAGTTGAATCGGTAGTCACAAATGTCGCATTTCTTGCATCCGACAATAATTTTGACAATTCGAGCAAATCCTCAAACCTTGCCAAGATCGCGGTCAACTTTGTAGAGTACAAGGACAGAAAGGGACAGAGCACCAGCGCCTATATGAACGAATATGAGAGAGGCACTGAAGGATATTCCAGGTGCAGAGATCGTAGTTGATAAAACAAAGATGGGGCCGCCCACAGGCAAGCCTGTAAATATAGAAATTGCAGGTGAGGATCTGACAGAAATCTCAAATACATCGGAGCGCTTTATCCGGTTTGTCGATTCGCTGAATATTGGCGGCATAGAGGAGCTGAAATCAGATTTTGCCACTTCGAAACCGGAGATAATAATAAACCTCGACAGGGAGAGAGCCAATATTGAGGGGATAAGCGCTGCAACGGTCGGTGATGCAATCCGCACAGGACAACTCGGGAAAGAGGTATCCAAATACCGTGAGGGAGAAGACCAGTACCCGATAATTGTCCGCTTTGCTGAAAACCAGAGAAAAGATATCGAACAACTGCTGAACCTTACCATCACATACCGTGACATGAACTCGGGAACACTGAGGCAGATACCTCTCTCGGTTGTTGCCCACCTCGATTATGTAAACAGCTACGGACAGATTAACAGGCTAAATCTCAAGAGGGTGATCACAGTTTCTTCCAACGTACTTGACGGGTATAACGCCAATGTCATAAATGCCCAGCTGAGAAAAGCAATCCCCCAGTTCTCGAAGTCCTATAATGTCGATATCCGTTTAACAGGGGAACAGGAAGACCAGCAGGAATCGATGATATTCCTGTCCAAAGCAATGATCCTGTCACTGTTCCTGATCATGTTCATTCTGATAACCCAGTTCAATTCAATGTCCAAAGCCCTGATCATAATCTCTGAAGTGCTTTTCAGCCTGATTGGCGTGCTGCTGGGGTATATGATCTTCGGAATGACGATCTCAATAATCATGACAGGGATGGGGATAGTTGCCCTGGCAGGTATTGTTGTGAGGAACGGAATACTGCTCGTTGAATTTACAGACGTAATGAAGGGGCAGGGCTGGAAGACCCGTAAGGCGATAATAGAGGGAGGCAAAACACGTATCACTCCCGTAGTGCTTACGGCCACAGCCACGATCCTCGGGCTGATCCCGCTTGCAATAGGGATGAACATCAACTTCGCCACACTGCTGAGCCACCTTAATCCTCATCTCCATTTCGGTGGCGATAACGTAATGTTTTTCGGACCGCTTTCATGGACAATCATTTTCGGGCTCAGCTTTGCAACCTTCCTCACGCTTGTGCTTATTCCCGTAATGTACTTCGTGATCTATGTACGGAATATAAAGGCACAGAGACGAAGACTGAGAAGAAGACTTTAAAAATATCTCACGCCGCAGGTGTCTGGATCCCAATTCAGACACCTTTTTTTTCTATGACTCACTGTTCCGGCTGATCCTGTTCATTTCAATGCTGTGAATGACAGACATCGAACCAATTTGACCGGAGCTTTGTTTAGTGTAAATTACATTTTACAAGTACCCGGGAAAGCATGGTTCCCATTAATCATTCAAATGGCATGAGTATGAAGACAAAATCTATAAGCCAGACTGTAACATTCAATGCAACCGCGGATAAAATTTACGGCCTCCTGATGGATGGGATGGCTCTTACAGCTATTACAGGCACGAAAGCCTCCATCGACCCAAGGGTTACTGGTCAGTTCTCTGTTTTTGACGGGTACTGCCACGGCTACAACATAGATCTGGTAGAGGACCGGAAAATAGTGCAGGCCTGGCATTTTACAGAAGACGGGTGGCCTGACGATCATTTTACGATTTGCACCTTCAATATTGAGCCGGCCGGCAATAAAACAAAGCTTCAGTTCCGTCAGACAAGGATCCCCGAAAACAAGGTCTTACTGCTTAAAAATGGCTGGAAGGAATTTTACTGGGAACCGATAAAAAGTTACCTGAAAGAGGGTCCTAAGCGATAAGAAGGCCAGAGCTGCAGTTTCAGCGGGTTTTTCCGGGCGCCGTAAACAGTCTCCTCCTGCTGTTTTCAACTGAGCCTAGCGCAGGGTAATAATCTTCGGATCTGCCATCAGTCCCGGGCCGTTAAGGTTTCCCGTAACATTGTAATAACCTTCATCGCTCCAGAAAACGAACCCGGCAAGCTCAGGAAAACTGTTCTCCAGCTTTCTGAGCACATTGAAACAATCCTGGGGAGGATCTGACGGCCCGCGAATGCCAAGTTCGGCCCACCAAATAACTTTACCGCTGTTCTTTTTCTTGTCCACGGCCCAGCTGTACTCAGAAAATATAAGTCCGGTCCCGTATGCTGACTTTCCTATTATGTCGACATATGCATCGCCCGGATAATATTCCTCGAGGGCTCCGCTTCTCTGCGTAGTGTGAAATGCCCATATTATATTGTCGAGTCCCTTACCGGTAAAATAGTCATGTACAAGACGGTAAAGCCTTACAGCATTCCTGCTACCTTCCCTGGCATGCCACTTATTCTTATCGTCGAGCTCAACAAATGGCGTGTATACAACGGGGATCCCCCTATCCTTCAGCCACTGCATATTTGCTGCCATCCTGTCCATCTGCCTGTAAAAATCTGACTTTACAGGATTGTCTTCAGCTGAAAACAGAGGATCAATTTTCACAGGATCCCTCCAGGTTCCGCCGCACGGATTGGCGAAAAAGCTGAATACCCCAGGGATCAATCCATGATCCCACATTTTCTTAACTCCCTCATTCCATTGCGCATCAGTGAATGGATCGTCATCGAAATCGTAAGTAATGCAGCCATACCGGGGCATCCTGCCGGTATGATTGTATACTTTGAAAAGCCAGTTTCCAGAACTGTCCATATCGGGATTTTCATTATGCACCCAGGTTGCCATCTGACCGAAAAGCCAGGAACCGTTCCCGAGGCTCCTCAGATAAGTGAAGAGGTCATCCCGCGGAGTGGCACTGAGGAGCTGTGACGAAAAAGTCAGCAACGTAATCAGCAGTACATTGAACGTCAGTATTTTTCTGACATGTTCATTTAAGTTCAGAGGGTAACCCAATGGTGTCGTTTTGCTCTTCATGAATAAATTAAGATTGAATTATTTATATTAAAATACTTAGGGATCCGGGGATCTGGCTCAACCCATTATAAGAATTTTTATTTCTGCCAGTCTGTTCCTCTTCCTGAGGTAATAATGCCACAAAAAATATGTCGCAAGGGAGCGAAGTGGTCTCCACTTTTCAGCGGTCTGCATAATTTCCTCTTTCGTTTTTGCACCACTTAATTCTTTAACTGTATTGGTCACAGCTACATCGCCAAATGGGAAAATATCTTTTGCCTGAAGGCAGAACATCAGGTAAATGTCTGCAGTCCATTCCCCTATGCCATTTACAGATGTAAGCTGCTCTCTTACTTCAGTCTCATTTTGATTTCCCAGCGTTTCCATGTCAATTGAATTACTTAGTATTGACATCGATAATTCACGAAGACATTTTGCTTTCTGACGGCTGATCTGACAACTTCTCATCTCATTCTCCGTAAGTCTGGCAACGGCCGATGGTGTAATCATTTTCAAATAATTTTCAAGCCTGAGAAAATGTGCCGCTGCAGATGCTATGCTTACTCTTTGCCCCAAAATTATTTTAACCAGCGAAACGAATCCCGGAGCTCTTTGCCAGGCCGGAGGATAACCATACTCAGAAGCTATGGATGCAAATATACTGTCAATTCCTGTCAGTCGCTTAATATCATTTTCATTCACTATCGACGTCAACGATCCTCATTTTAAATTCAGGTACCTAATTTAGTCTTTTTCGGGATTAATCAGAAGCAGACCCACTATAATTTGTCTTCCTAGGATTGTTTGATTTTAGCAAACACCGGGATAAACTTCAAAAGCAATAATCAGATCAGGATTTGCTGATATTGTGATTTGCTGGAGTACTCATGGTTGTCTGAAAACCTGCTGCAGGGAATACGCGAAAGTTTATACTGCCTTTTTAAATGTGTCAAAAGTAAAAATGAAGATTGATCCGGCTAAATATATAACGAACAGGCAAATCCACATCAGGGGAGTCATTCCGGTTTTGGCCCTTAAAACAGATATCAGTGCAGAGAGCAATATATAAAGTCCGCCGAAACATAATGCGACGATAACTCTTCTTCCAAAATCGAAGGATATTTTTTTACCGCAATTTTTACAGTCCCACTCCGAAAACACTAATTTAAAAAGGATCTTCTTAATGTACTCACCGGTTGAATATTTGTAATTACAGTGCGGACAGGTTCGTATTTTCATGTCATTTAATCCTTGAAATTCACGTATGCCTTGCTTCATATCTGTTTGACAATATCATTGCCACTATATTAAAGATCATCGAAATAATTCCGGCAAAGGGCCCGATGTTGTATTTGGAATTCAGGCTGTGATAGTCAGTAATAATCAAAGCAAAGACAATACACATAACAGAGATACAAATGATTATTAATCTGAAGTTTCTCATTATCTTATCTTCTGATGCCGGTCGGATTTATAATTGTTTAGCACAGACCTAACATTATAAAATTACAATTTTTCATATTTCAATGCAAATAAAAATAAAAATTCTGTTCTGCCGTGTAAACTTTAATATATAGTTAAAGCCTGAGCCTGAAACCGAATACAGCAAGCTCTCCCTGCATGAAATCCAGATCTTCCGATCGCCTGAAGCCCAGTTTTTCGTACATTTTCCAGGCTGCCTGCATAGCCATTGTGGTATGAATGATGAGCTGATCATGCTTCTTTTCTTTTGATTTATTGATACATACATTTGTCAGAAGTTTGCCAAGCCCTTTACCTCTGGTCATCGGATCAACAAACAGGAGCCTGAATCCGCCTGAGTTTGGTTCCCGTGTTGCTGTTCCTCCCGAACCATAATATCGCATGTCGCCAATATACAGGACTCCGCCTGCGATCTTGCCGTCAGAAGTGAGAGCGATCAGAAGTTGTGTTTCCGGATTTTTAACAAGTTCTCCGACATTGGCAAGCAGTTTGTAATAATCCGGCTGATCTGATTCCTTTGGAAATCCGTCGAGCTGAGAATATACCCTGACTATTGCCTGTCCTATTTCAGGGTATTCATCAGGATCTGCATTCCGTATTATGAATTCTTCACCGCCCATTGTTTTTAAATCAATATGATAATAAATTCCTATGCCAGGCAGTCCCGTACTTTATCATATTATCAGTCAATCAATTCATGTTTTGCGATGAACGATGGATCAATAGCTACTCCGGAACCCGGCCCTGTAGGGACTTTCACAAGTCCTCCTTCGCTTTTCAGCGGTGATGTACTGCACGAGAATACAGTATCTGTGCTGAAACCCTTGAACTCATGGAATGGAAGTGCATTGGGCAGGACAGAAACAAAGTGCATCATGTAAAGAAACCCAAGGTCTCCACCCGACATATGAGGGGTGCATTTTTTCCCTGCCGACTCTGCCATGAGCGCCACCTTCATGGAACGTATCATCCCTCCGAAATAAAATATATCCGGTTGCACTATCTGAAGGGCGTCATTGGCAATAAGCCAGCGGAAGCCATGCAGGCTGTATTCCTGTTCTCCACCGGCAATGGGAATCGCAAGATTATCAGCCACGTTCCTGGTCTCTTCGTACCAGTCAAAATGAACAGGCTCTTCAAAAAATTCGTAACGATACTCCTCCAGAAGCTTCCCGACCCTTATTGCCTCGTCAACATCATAAAAGCCATTTGAGTCGGCGTAAAGGACCATATCATCGCCAAAGGTCTTTCTGACCAGTGGTATTATGGCCTCGGTCCTTCCGGGAGGAGCGACTGCATTTATATCACTTGTCATGAACATGAGTCCGCCAACCTTTATCTTAAGGGCTTTTGCATTATATTCGGCAACATCCCTTTTAATCAGCTCGAGCGACTCTTCCACAGGCTTTTCCCTGTATTCCGTTGCCTGGTAAACCGCCACTATCAGGATGATGGAGATCACCGATAAGAAGACCCATCGGCTTGCCTGCTATTCTACCCATCATGTCCAGTATTGCAAATTCAATTGTAGCAAGGGGAACACCAAGAGCCATGCCTGACAGCCTGAAATTGAGATCGAAGACATATACCTTTTCGAGCAGCAGGTCAAGATCCCTGGCATCCTTCCCGATAAAAAAGGGCTTTAAGCAGATTTGTGAAAATTGGGTAGAGCGATCTCAGCTGTCCACTGTGACCCACCGATATTCCCTCAGCACCGTCAGAGATCTTACACGGCAGAGGAAGCTATCCTTATAACGCATTAGTTCAAGTGATCCGATAATCACAGGTGATGAGAAAAGCTTTCTCCTGAATACCGGCGTTTTAAGGATCTCATCCAGCCTGGAATAATCTGTCCCTGCGGGGGCAGGTACAGCTCGCCTGGCAGCCGGACCGCAAGAATAAAAAGGCAAAGAGGCTGCAAGTCCTCCTGCAACCGATGTGGAAATAAATTTGCGTCTGGAGGTTCTCATCATATTTGTTTTTGGTAGATTATTTATCGAGCTGTTCAGGAGATTATAACCACTTCGTGATCCAGGATGGAATCTATAATAAATTCTGTCCATCCGTTGTCATTCCGGAATGATATATCACTGCCCTGAAACAATCAGGCGCATAGCTCCTGCCTTAAATTCCGGAGGGCAGTCTCACCCTCGTATTACCGGACCAACAGGTATATATTCGTCGACAGGCTGGCTCCATGTAGCGGCGCTTGTAAGATTCACGAGATGAAGTATGAGGGAATTTTTCTTCCGGTACATGCTGCAGTCTATTAGTCCCGGAGACTCCGACCTGAAGAGGTATATTGTCACCGGCCGCCCACCTGATAATATTAGCAAGGAGGTTGCCATGGTCCGGCAGGTTATAGCGGGCAAACTGCCTGTCAATGTCGGCAGGAAGGAAAGGCTATTTCCGCTTTCCGCGAGCTTGTTCAGTATAAGGCCGGGGATATTTGTTCCGGGTTCCCTCATCCAGGATGTTTCAGGCGGATAGATAGGAAACGGTGGAATGAACGTCATGATTACGCTTGCCGTGCCATCGACTTTAAGATATCCCAGCGTTCCGCCGAAAGAAAGTATATCCGTTTCCTCAAATCCCGGAAAACAGGATGGCGCGTACCAGCAGGCTCGGGTTCTCCGGTCCCTGCCGGGCCATCGATATTTCTTTCTCATTTCCGGACTTAGCCGAAGGTAAGTGTGAAGGGTCCCGGAATAGCTTCCTCATTCTGGGTCGCCGGATCTGTCTGCCCCTCCACCTTTATGAGCGCCAAACATATCACCAAGGCCATAATCTGTCCGTCTGTCGCCCCATTCATCATACAGGCTGCTTTCACCAGTTGCAAGCAGGTCTCCCCCCTTCCGGACGAATCTTCTTACGGCGGCCATTTGGTCTTCAGTCATCACCCCAAGAGATGGCAGGATAAGCAATGCCAGTCCGTCCGAATCACGGTCAATGTAGTCGGCATGAATTGGTAAATATGGGATGCTGCGAACGTATCAGGGACTCCACCATGCCCCTCCATGGCATGCTCTACTGTCACATTCAGCATTATCCCTGCCATAAAATCCAGTATTCTCCTGCGACCAGACGACGCCCACGGTGGCTACCGGCTGCCTGTCAGTCAGGATATTCCTCATGTCCCTATGCCATTTAAAAGCGGTCCCGGATGTACTGGTATATCCGCCTGTCCTCGTGGGAGGCGCCAACGAAGTGCCACCATGGCTGTATGCCTCCTGCGATCCCCTCGATCATCCACATCCTGGCTTCTGCGACAGGCTTGGCGGCCACTCTGAAGGTTGGTCTGCCCGCCTGGTACATGGCCATACTTTCAGGAATAAGCTTATCCCATCCCAGAACACCATGAATAAGCTTTCCTGTATCCGCATTCTGCTGAAAGCCTCCTGAATCGCTGCGCGCCTGGCTGTCAAGCATTATTATATCCGCCCTTCTGCAGATCTCCTTGTAATCGCGGAAGCTCTCTGCCTGCCAGGCAAGTGATCCACTGTTCATGCCTGACCAGATACATGCCTCTCCTCCTGCTTTTTTCGTGGTCAGGTTATTCATGTCCCAGACCTCAAGCCTGCGCCTGTAATTCCATCTTATCCATTCCCTGTATGCCCTGGTCATCCCAGTTAGCCTTAAAGGAATGTCATGCCCGGTTCTGTCATGAAAATCACTTCTTACAGTTTTCACAATGGCAGATTGAACCTCGGCCCATTCCGCTCCAGCTGTTATCAGTGAATCCCTCTGGCTTGTATAATTTTGACTATTTCGGTAAGAATTGCCGGAATATGCTCATTGTAGTATGGGCTGTTTATGCAGGTTATATAGAGCTCACCCGCCTTATATGGGTTTCCGTTCACCGTCAATGGCAAACCAGTCAGGATGAGCCCAGTATAGAATTCCTCATGCGCCCTGTTGGAATCCATGCGGGCAAATACTGCGAGTCCATCCTTATGGGCAGCATGGCACAGATCACCAAACAGGTCACGTCCCCCGAGATATCTGGCCTGACGGTGAAGAGGCACCTTGCTTGGGTAATAAGCCACTATTCCACCTGCATTTACAATTATTCCCTGAACAGCAGTCTCTTTCCAGTACTTTCTCCACCAGTCAATGTCATAATGAGCCGGATCCTTCTCGGTTATATTTGTCTGTCCCCATCTGGTAAGCCTCGTAAACCATGGAGCCTCATCTTCCTGTACCGGTATGAATCCCCGTTGCGTCCGGCAAATTGATTATTTCCGGTGTCAGAGCAATAGTTGCCGCTACAGTTGTGGTTTTTATAAAGTCTCTACGATCCATTGTGCTTGTTTTAGGATTCAAAAGGTAGTAAAAAAAAGCTTTGGTGCAAATCCACTAAATGTGCCGGAATAAGTGGTGCACGATTCAGGTTGCAGGTTGCAGGCTGATCTTATATATTAATTCACTTGCCCTGCACACCAATCATGTATATTAACACATCATTAACCACTTGTTAACCATATTATTCAAAAAATCATGTAACATTTGTTCCCTGAACACGTCTTTACATAGTATGTAACCTAAAACTTATCTGTTCATGGATCATGTTGTATGTCTGGATGAAGGCGCAAATGAGCTTGAAAACCTGGTTAAAGGCAATAAATCTATGATTCTAAGAGGATCGGATGTGAAAGATCTGCCTTACGGCAATGTATATGAGGGTGACACGTTATACTTTATCAGCAGCTTGGCGAGGGAGAGGTCAAGGCAAGAGGAAATGTTTCATCTGTCTATAATTCAGGAAGTTATCGGTTGAGGAATCATTTGAAACCATAATCAGAAACCAGGATAAACTTCAGCTGCCTGACAAACAGTTTGAGAGATGGGCAGGTAAGCGATACCTTGTCCTGATCGAAGTTCGAAGAGATCTCTTCATTGAGGATCGACGGGACTATGTTCGGAAAGCCAGCGGACTGGCTTCACTCTCGATAACTAGATAGAATTTCGCTTAATCACAGCTGACATCAGAAGGTCACTGATTAAAATGCCTCTCCTGAACCGAGGGTTGCAATTCTTTACTGAACCACCCTGCTGCGCTTCATCTCACTGAATCGGATCATCATCTGCCTCTTCTCATCCCATAGCCTTAAAAAGAGTGATTCAAAAGCCGAAAAGAAGGTAAGTCGGCTTCACTTCCTGGAAAATCGATATTTTCAGTATGGCAGCGCTTGAGGTTGTAGTTTGGGATAAGGGGGCTAAGATGATGAATATGGTGATATCCTATGCTTCCTGTAAACCAGTTCAGCAGCCGGGCAGCTTGAAAAGGGAGCTTCCGTCCAGGGCAATTGTCTTATAATCCCAGTCCTCCGATTCCGTCCATTTGACATGGCGGTACTGATGCTGGACATAAAACAGCCATACACCGTGTACTGTGGCTATGTAAAGAACCGGCAGCTGGATAAGGAGGAATTGTTCCCAACCAATCGCCATGATCATCAGCATTACACCAACTCCGGCAGCGATGCCGAGCGAAGTCATGTACCTGCTTTTCTCCTTCATGTCATCCTGTCTTTGTAAGGCGGCTGAATGATTGTAAAGAGAAGAATGGGAGCTATCCCGAAGAGGAAAAAAGGATTCCTGTAAAGACTGTACCTTAACTTCTTCCATTTCGTCAACCTTCGAATATTCCTCCACGGTCAAGGTTGTAACATCCCCGGTCCCCTCTTATCCAGATTTCCCACTGTCTGATGGTGGATTTTGTGATCATATGCCATTTATGGTAGGGAGTGAATACAATTAATCCTGTTATTATCCCAATAATCCTGTTCATCTTTCCTGATTGAAGAACGACCCATGGCCGCAGTCGTGGAAAATTATAAAGGTCCTGACAATGAAAACCGGCTGCAAGTACCGATAACACCAGTGTAAGCCAGTATGATACTATCAATTGTCCTGATCATTATCAACCAGAATATTATGTAGGCCCCAACGAGTTAACTATCTGCCACCAGCTCTTTACAGGATCCGGAATATTATACCTCGATATGATCACCATCCATTCCGGTCTTTTACTTGGATTTTGTGTTGTTATTGCTTCATTTATTATATCAATTATTTATTGTTACTATAATGCAATACTTTGACATTTAAATCGAATTTTGATTTACCGCATTCTTATAATTAATGTCGATGAGTTGTTGCGCAGATCGATTGTTGAAACGTTTCATTCATCTGATTCATTAACCTGGTTCCCTGGGCCTTACCGTTCCGGATAATTTCGGAATCCCATGAGTGATCATGCTCCCCTGTATCCTAGGAAAGATCCTTTGCAAGCAACTCTTCCTGCAGCCTGAATATCTCTCTTGCCTTCATCACATATTTCTTCATATCGTGGCGATGATCTGCCATCTCCCTAAGAGCAGCCTCATCATACTGCGTGAATTTTTGGCCCTGCCTGGTTGCTGTATAGCTTCTCTGTCCTAGTTTTCCCAGGACATCCACTGCAAGCTTTACCGATGTATGAAGGCTCTCCCGATAGATGTCACTCAAACCCATGTCAATAAGATCATATGCATCCATCCTGCTTTTTGCCCTGGCCATTATATGAAGATTTGGGAAGTTTTTCCTCGCAGTGGCTATCAATGCCTGATTTATCTCGGGAGGATCGATGGCGGCGATAAGTATCTTCGCGCTTTCCGGCCCCGGCAGACTGCAGAAGTTCGAGCCTTGTGGCATCGCCGTAATATACTCTGAATCCCATTTTCCTGAGCATTGTCACCCTGTCTGAATTATGGTCAAGAATGACGGCTTCCACTCCGCTTGCCCTGAGGAATCTGCCTATTGTGCTTCCGAAATGACCGAAATCCGGCAATTATTACAGGATGCATGTTCTGCTATTTCTGAATCAGCCTTTTTTTCCGGCTCGGATATGGCTTTCAGCTTAAATCCCGGATCAATTACCCTCTCATTTACAAGAAGCAATAATGGAGTAATTGTCATTGTAATTGCAGTTACAGCCATCATTATGTCCATCCACTCACGGCTGATTATATTCAGCTGATTTGAGAATGACAGCAGGACAAAAGCAAATTCGCCGACCTGTGAAAGGGCAAAAGCAAAAAGAAGGTTCTGATCAAAGGTCACCCTGAAGATCCTGCCGGTTAACAAGAGCACAAGGAACTTTATTCCCATTACACCTGCAACCAGTCCTAGAATTAAAAAAGGTCTTGAAATTATCAGTTCAAAATTTATCGAGGCTCCCACTCCTATAAAGAACAGGCCAAGCAACAGCCCCTTAAATGGTTCAAGGTCACTTTCGAGCTCATGCCGGTACTCACTGTTGGCAAGCACAATGCCTGCCAGAAAAGTCCCAAGGGCCGGACTGAGCCCTATAACCTGCATCAGGAGGGCAACAGACACCACCAGCAGCAATGAGGAGGCTGTAAAAAGCTCTCTCAGTCCGGTGTGTGCCACTACCCTGAGAAGAGGAACAAAAATAAACCGTCCGCCGAAAAATATTACAGCCACTGCTCCAAAGAAGGCAAGCCCCTGCATCCATCCGGGCAGATTACCGATCAGGGATGACTCGATATGACGGCTCGCAGAAAAGCCCTGCAAAGCAAGCAGAGGCAGAACGGCAAGCACGGGAATTACCATTATATCCTGAAAAAGAAGCACCGAAAAGGATGCCTGGCCCGAGGCTGTCTGCGACAGACCTTTCTCCTTGATCGTCTGAAGTACAATTGCTGTTGAGGACATTGCAAAGGCAAGGGCGATTGCCAGGGATACCTGCCATGAAAGTCCGACGGCAATCATCATCCCGAAGATCAATAGTGAGGTCAAAACCAGCTGTATGGACCCCATCCCCAGGATGGACTTTCTCATCTTCCAGAACTGTGAAGGTTCAAGCTCAAGCCCGATAAGGAAAAGCATCATCACAACACCGAATTCAGCAAAGTGCATAATATCCTGCCCTTCCCTGCCAACGAAACCAAGTACAAACGGACCTATAAGCATGCCCGCAATGAGATACCCGAGCACTGATCCCATACCGAGCTTTTTGGCTATTGGAACACAGATTACCGCTGCTCCCAGATATATAAGTGCCTGCGTCAGAAAATTCATTGCACGGGGATTTTTGCTATTACCTGACCTAACCAGTCATTCAGATATTCATATCTTCTGATTTCACTTTCCGAAAAATCACCTTTTACAAGCCTCTCCAGTAAAATTCCGTACTGCTCCGCTGTCCGGATCTTTTCCTCATTGGAGATCCTGTGGGTCCCATGCATTACAAAAGGAGGCAGCCAGGTCATCTTGCACAGATAGGCGGTCTGGCTAAAAGGGGAAAGCAGCTCCATGAGGCTGAACCTGTTATAGCCATCGGTGCTGTAGGCAGAGCGCGGCCCTCCGACCGTTATGCAATTCAGAATTACCTTGCCCTTCAGTGCATCGCCCCCGGGCCCGTATGCCCATCCAAATTCAAGCACGAGGTCAATCCATTGTTTGAGAAGCGGTGGAGAACTATACCAGTAAAAAGGATGATGCCAGATTATTACCTGATGGTCGGAAAGGAGCTTCTTCTCATAATCAACGTCAATATTGAAATCGGGATACCGCTCATACAGATCGTGAAAGGTAACCTCCTGCACTGCCGGAATACGATGCACCAGAAGCAGGTTATTTGCCGACCGTTCGTATCTCGGATGTGCAAAAAGTATGAGGATTCTGTTGCTCATGCTGAAACAGGTTTGACTACTAACAACAAAAAGAGGTCAAGAGTTCGCCAGGCATCGAAAGTTGAGATTTAAGTGCTGATAATAAGTCTATTAGGCATGTGGCACCTGGCATACTTTGTTCAGCAGCAGAAAATTACGCCTTTTATGCCAGAATTCTATATATTTAAAATTGACCTGCCAGGCCAATCAGGACTATACATAAATTTCAGCCTGCCGGCGATATTTAATAAAATATTGATATTTATTGACTTAAACGATTTATATCCGGTATAATATTGTAACATTATGAAAGAAATCAATTTAGCAGGATGATGATTTTCTTAACTTCATAGTAACCAGTAAACGGAAAGGAAAAAAAATGTGTTTTTCGCCAGAAGCAAGTTTTGCAGGCGGCATAATTATTTCTGCAATAGGTGTCGCCACAGTTACAAAAGTTCATAACCGGTCACAGATAGTATTTGCCAGTATTCCGCTCTTCTTTGGAATTCAACAGCTTGCAGAAGGTGTACTGTGGATGGCACTTCCTGACCCCATGTCAATTGTCACTCAGAAGATAAGTACCTACTGGTTCCTGATAATGGCACAGGTTATCTGGCCCGTGTTGATTCCAGCTTCTGTAATGCTGATGGAGAAGAATGCCGGGAAAAGAAAAATCCTCCATTTCCTGTTTGGTCTGGGATTGCTGCTGTCACTATATTATTCATTTTGCCTGATCAGCTTCAACGTGAGTCCCGAGATTTCAGGATATCATATCCTATATAAAAATGGATTTCCTCATTCGCTTTCAAATCCGGCCTTTGCCGTTTATCTTATCGTAACAATAACTCCTCTGTTCGTATCAGGTATTAAAAGGACCTGGCTGATGGGAATACTTATGGCACTGTCCTGCCTGGTAACGGCAATCTTTTTCACGCAATACCTCACTTCTGTATGGTGCTTTTTCGCCGCTTTGATAAGCGGGGTAATCTTCTGGATCCTGTCGGAATCAAAGAGACATTTCACCCTCGGCAATTTAAAAATATTGGTGCCGGAGGCTGAAAAAGAGGATTAATTAATGAGTCTGTTCCCGGTTACCTCCCGGTATGCATTCAGCTCAGGAAGCTGATAAGCTAAAGGACTCGGATTAACGCAATCTGAGACATTACTGCAAACATGACAGGAAATTATTAATTCATGGAGCAGCTTATTAAATTTTAAATCATGAAAACTACAGCCCGCCTATTTTCAATTGCAATCCTTATCCTTGCATGCGTGACAGCAAAGTCACAAAATATCCCGATAACACCTGACACACTCCGCTATAAGCCTTTTGTATGGAAATCGATGATACCTGACGATTGTCCATTCGAAATATCAAAAGAGCTGAGTGGCATAGCATTTCTGGGATACAAGAGCGGATATCATTACGGTGACACATGGTACCCTGCCTGGGCATCGAACGATACCTTGTACTCTCCCTGGACAGATGGAGTTACAATGCGGTCGGACGGCTTCAATGAAGGATCATCGTCGGGAAACGGACCTGAAGATAATGAAACGGGACAGGGTGTAATTATTGGAAGCGATCCGATGAAAATTGTCGCATACAGCACAGGAATTTACAGATCGCCATCTGCACCATATCAGGGACGATATCCATGCGGATCGCTTGTTTACAATGGGATCTGGTATTACGGCACCTATTGTCTCGATCCTGCAGGATCGACAAGATATGGTGACAAGGATATCAACTGGCCATGGATGGGGCCCTTTGTCGGTTTCCGGTATTCATCCGACTATGGCCACTCATGGAAAGAAACCCCTCACACCCCTGCCCTGGCCCTGTTCGGGGAGACAGGTAAAAACGGCTATCCCGTCAAAATAGGATCACCTCATTTCGTCGATTTCGGGAGAAATATGGAGCACTCGCCTGATGGCAAAGCGTATCTTGTTGCGCATGGCGCTGATACCCGGGACAGCCAATGGCGGTTCTGGAATGACAGCTGGATTACAGGTGACCAGATCTATCTGCTGCGGGTCACCCCCTCGGTTGAAAATATGAATGACCCCTCAAAATATGAATTCTACGCCGGAAGAGATGCTTCGGGAACCCCGGTCTGGACAAGCGATTTCGCCAAAATAAAGCCTTTGCTCGAATGGAATAATAATATGGGATGTGTCACAATAACATATGATGCACCCCTGAGAAAATTCCTCATGTGCATAACTGACGGAGGGAACACCTGTTCCAGAATGAATACCTACATCCTTGAATCAGACAATATTACCGGCAAATGGAAAATGGTTTCCTATCTGAAGGATTTCGGGCAACAGGCATATTTTGTCAATATCCCATCCAGGTTCATCACCAAAAACGGTACAACTATGTGGCTGCTTTATTCGGGGAATTTTGCTCCCGACTGGAACGGAATGAAGATAGTAGCTGATCCTCCGGGCAGTCATTACGGATTGGTCTTTCAGAAGGTCGAACTGCTGTCGCCTGACCGACTGAAGAACTTTCCTTAGGCCTGTGTCCGGGCAGATTCTGAAGGGTTGATTTCATTGTTAAAAGATCTAAAATGAGCCGGATTGCCCTCTATGTCAAAGGAATTTTCTATCATTGCCTGTGTGATTATTGGTCAGGTGCAGTTACAGGCAAAAATATCAATTTGTCTTCTGGCTCTTGCGCCCTTGCTTTTGTCAGGAACTTCAGACAGCGGCAGGGCACTGAGTGCAAAGGAAGTACACCAGTTGTGGATCGACTGCAGGGTTGACGCGAAAATATCACTGGAACTCTTCACCATGGCCTTCACCGGATATGAGAGGACCAATTCAGTAAGAAGGAAGGACATCCTTACGATAATAGATCTATCAAAGCCATCGACGGACAAGCGATTCTATGTCATAGATATGAGGAACAGGAAGTTATTATTCAATTGCCTGGTGGCCCATGGCAAAAATTCGGGAGAGAACCGGGCATCCAGCTTCTCAAACAAGCCTGAATCGCTGAAGAGCTCCCTCGGATTCTACCTTACAGCTGAGACCTATACAGGGAAACACGGTTACTCCCTGCGTCTTAACGGCCTCGAAAAGAATATAAACGACAATGCCAGATCGAGGGAAATAGTAATTCACGGGGCAGATTATGTAAGCCAGGAATATATCGACAAGTACGGACGACTTGGAAGAAGCTGGGGATGCCCGGCACTGCCTGCCGGTATATCCAATGCCGTAATTGATGCAATATCAAATGGCAGCTGCCTTTTTATCTATGGCAACGATAAAAATTATTCGGTAAATTCGCAATTCATAAATGCCGGAAAATAACCTTCTCAAATATTTAAAGCCATGTTCATAAAACTTTTCCTTATAGCCTTGCCAGTATTTTTTGCAATAGATATGGTCTGGCTTGTTCTTGCAGCAAAGAAATTTTACAGTGAACAACTGGGATTTCTCATGAGACCCGACATCAAATGGGTGGCCGCAATACTCTTCTACCTTGTCTTCATAGCCGCCATGGTGGCCATGGTACTTATTCCGGCAGTAGAAAAGCATTCATGGAAGCATGCTCTCCTGTATGGGGCATTATTCGGGCTTGTTACCTACGCCACATACGATCTGACCAACCTTGCCACGATAAAGGGATGGCCTGTGCTTGTCACAATTGTCGATCTGATATGGGGATCAGCCCTGGCGGCATCGGTATCGGTGATAACATATTTCATCTACTCCAAAACCCTCTGAAAAATACCGAAGTGCGAATTCCCCCCTTGAAGGGTCCGGTCCCGATAGCTATCGGGAAGGGGGATGTAAGAAGAGGAGAAAGGAGAAAGGAGAAAGGAGAAAGGAGAAAGGAGAAAGGTGAAAGGAGAAAGGCAAAAGGAGAAAGGCGAAAGTTGCATGTTACGGATTCCCCCTTTGAAGGGGCGGGCAAAAGACCGGGAAAGCTGAAAAAGACATTGTACGGGCCCGGATTTCAGGCAATAAAAAAATTGACTTGATCTAATAAATGGCTTAACTTTGGTTAAGACTTGTGTATCTCAAAAAAATCTATTGCCATGAAAAACATAATCCTTTTTCTGATTTGTCAGACTCTTCTGCTTATTGGACTTCAGTCACAACCGGTTTCCAATTACGTTTACAAGCTGAACAACGGGATCAGCATTAAATCCGAAAGGTGCTGGAACCAGGTATGGGTTCAGCAAAGCTACGCTCCCATGAGCGAGGGAGACAAATCAGCTCCGTTAACTGTTAATATCAGAGCTCTTGGAGACCTGATATCCGGTTCAGAATTCAAACTTTTTAGCGGAGGCAAGGAGGTAAAATTACAGGGTGCGGCCCCAGGAACCTATGATCTTAAGCTTAATTTCAAGCTTTCCGGGAAACCCGGTACGCTGGGCTTTGTCGTGGAAAACGTAATCATTAAGCCCAAAACCAGGACAACCATGGGGGTGACACTTTACGATTACCAGATAAATATCGATGAAAAACAGGCATCACCCGGAGGGCTCGCAGGGTATGAATCAGTTGTAAACAGGTGCAAATCCCATACGGTTCAGGATATGTATACCGGGATCCCATCATTTTTTGAAAAGGGCAATCACGACAAGGCTGTGAAGCCTGATAAAGCCGACGGGAATACTAAGGGAAAGATCAAGCCCGGCACCTACGACGTGCTTATATCAATCGGGATATCCACACAGACACAAAAAGTCTGGCTGGAGAATTTCCAGATGAAGCCTGATATGGACTATAAGGTGACAATCAACTTAAATGCCGGAGGGATAATTTATACAGGCGGGGACAAGGATGTAAAGGCCTTGCTGCTATATCCTGCAGGGACTGCCGCCAGGCAGACCGGCAAGCCTCAGCCTGTCAGTAACCTTGAGATCATCAGCTATGACAAGGTAACTGTGGCAAACTGCTCTGCACCTGGCACCTATGATGTACTATTGAAGTTTGGCAAGGATTCTAAGTATGAGTGGAGGAAAAATATCGCCGTAACTACAGGTGTGAGAACCGAGATTAAATAGGTGAGGTGTGAGGTGTGAGGTGTGAGGTGTGAGGTGTGAGAGTGTGAGAGTGTGAGGTGTGAGCGTGTGAGGCTGTGAGCCGTGTGAGGTGTGAGGTGTGAGGGATGTGAGAAGAATGGAGAGGTTATTCGGCTCCTGGGAGGCTTTTATGCTTGCTTCCGAATTTTATATGATCATTGCGGCCGAGTGTTCTTTTTTGTTAAATTGCATTATGAATTCCCGCAACTATTTTTAAAAGAACATTGTTATGATCAGACTGGGTTTTGTAAGTGCCATATTCGGCGATCTTTCATTCGATGAGGTTGTCGATTTTGCTGCTGAGGCCGGATTCTCATGCGTTGAAATGATGTGCTGGCCCTCGGGGAAGGCAGACCGCAAATATGCCGGGGTAACCCATATCGACGTAGCATCGCTCGATGATGGCGAACTGGGCAGGATAAGAAACAAGCTAATGCAGAAGAACATAGCTATCTCAGGACTAGGCTATTACCCGAATCCGCTGCATCCCGACAAGAGCAAAGCCGATTTCTTCATTGATCACATCAAAAAGGTGATAGATGCAGCTGTCCGTCTCGAAATAGAGGTGGTAAACACATTTATCGGTGCAGATCCCGGCAGGGATGAGGAGTACAATTTCGGCAAGTTCCTTGAAGTCTGGCCCCCTCTTGTAAAATATGCTGAAGAGAGGAATATCAGAATCGGCATTGAGAATTGCCCTATGTTCTTTACGAGGGATGAATGGCCTTCAGGAAATAATCTTGCCCACTCCCCCGCCATCTGGAGAAGAATGTTCGAAGCCATTCCTTCATCCCATTTCGGGCTCAATTATGATCCTTCACATCTTGTGTGGCAAATGATGGATTACGTCAAACCAATCTTTGAGTTCCGTGAACGGATTTTTCATGTTCATCTTAAGGATGCCAGGATTCTTTGGGACAGGATCAACGATGTTGGCATCCTGACAACTCCCCTCAACCTCCATACCCCAAAAATACCGGGGCTCGGCGACATAAACTGGGGAAGCTTCTTTTCCGGATTGCATGAATCGGGATATAGTGGCCCCGCCTGCATCGAGGTGGAGGATAAATCGTTCGAAGGTTCGCTTGAAAACAGGAAGACATCTCTCCTTCAGAGCCGTAATTTCCTGAGACAGTTCGTAATCCACTGATAACTTAATAATTTCAACATTAACTTTCAAATAAATATTAGCAAATATGAAAAAGATTCTGCTGTCAGCATTTGTACTTGTTATTCTCTCAGGCTTTACAGCCCCTGCAAAAAAACATCCCCTTTTTAACGGAAAAGACCTTACCGGCTGGAAAATATACGGAACCGAAAAATGGTATGTAAAGGACGGTCTCCTCATCTGCGAGAGCGGCCCGGATAAGCAGTATGGATATCTCGGCACTGAAAAATTCTATAAAGATTTCGACCTTACAGTTGAATTCCTTCAGGTTGCAGATGGAAACAGCGGCGTGTTCTTCCGTTCCACAATAGAGGGAACAAAGATTGCCGGCTGGCAGTGCGAGGTGGCTCCCAAGGGACACGATACCGGAGGTATATACGAATCGTATGGCCGTGGCTGGCTAAAACAGATTGACGATGATAAGGAAAACATACTGAAGCCCGGCGAGTGGAATACAATGCGTATCCGTGTTGTGGGCGACAGGGTGCAGACCTGGCTCAACGGGCAGTCAATGGTTGATCTGACCGACGAAAAGATCGGACAGGGCAACGGATCAATCGCCCTTCAGATACATGAAGGTGGAGGGATCAAAGTGGAATGGCGAAACCTGATTATCGAGGAGCTATAACTGAAAAGCCTGCTCCCGCTCAGGGAGCCTGCTTCAGGCTGTAGAAACTGTAGTGAATTTTCCAGGTGAACTCTTTCCCTGGCTCAACTTTGACCAGGATATAGGGTTCCGGACACAGAGTTGTTGAACAGCACCAGAAATTAAGCTTCAGGATCGGCTGATCGCAGGTAATCCTTACCCCTGCGCCTGTAGTTTTATTCTCAATGCGGAAATCATAATCATCCGGCCTTGGGCTGAAGCCTTCAAGAGGGCTGCAGAACACATTTTCCCCGTTATTTACATTCCGGAGAAACAAAATCTGCTTTCCTTTGATTTCTGCAAGCTCCCCGATTCCCTGCCCTGTACCCTTAATATCAAATGGCAGGGTGATTGAATAGCCGGGACCAACAGGCTGATTATCCATGACAAAGAAATTATGGTCATAAACACTTGTCTCTATTG
This sequence comes from uncultured Bacteroidales bacterium, assembly GCA_963756885.1. Classification (GTDB taxonomy): domain Bacteria; phylum Bacteroidota; class Bacteroidia; order Bacteroidales; family VadinHA17; genus LD21. The sequence continues at coordinate 455,776 of CAVWPG010000005.1, read as the reverse complement.
TCTTGCTGCCTGTATTGCGGATTGTATGGATCAGCTCCATTTCAGGCTTGTTCCGAACAAGCTGGACAGTCTTCTCGTACCTGTATGAATATTCCTTTCCTTTAAGGTCATGAATGAAAGTCACATGGTCAGATTTTTCACTTACCGTCCATTTACCACGATCGGCCACCTTGTAGTATGTTGCAAAGGAATATGGCTTGTCGTCAGGTTTAATAAGAACCCCCACTCCTATTTTGACAAAGCTCTCTCCCGGCTTTGCCTGGTCAAAGTCCAGTGCCGTGAATTCCTCCACCGGACCCATGATAACATCGTGGATCTCCGGACTGTATTTACTGAACCACTGGCCGAAATATTCATGGCCGTCATATTTAAGACTCGGCATGTTGCCTGACCAGTCGAAGCGGGTTCCCTGGTAATATCCTTCCTTTGAATCGGGCAGATAGATCTTAGCATTTATCAACCCGTTGGAGATCTCTGTCTGAGGAAATTTCATGAATGGCATAGCTGCGATTGTTAATGCTGACAATAAATAAAGAAATGTTTTCATCATAATTCAATTTGGATGCAAGGTATGATTTCTTTCTTAATCCGAGTCATCCGCAAGGCGCACCGGCTCTGACTAACCGTTTTTTGCAATGGCCTCCATGAGGCCTCTTATATATCCTGCAGCATAAAGGCTGCCAAGTGCACTGTAGCCCGGACGCTCATTGCTGTCACCGGCCATAGTCGGTACATGATCTGGCCGTAAGGGCCCCCTGAAGCCAATGTCAATATAAGCTTTCATGGCTGCATACATATCTATCTGTCCCTCATCATGGAAGGTTTCCACAAAGTTCATCTTGCCACCCCTAACATTCCTGAAATGGACAAAATGGATCAGGTTTTTCCCTCCGAATTCCCTTACAATGTCCGGAATATTTTCTCCCATAAGTGAAAAATTTCCCTGGCACATAGTGATCCCGTTACTGGGACTCGGATAAATGGCAGCCATGCGTCTGAAGGCATCCGCCGTGGTCATGATCCTTGAAATACCCCTTATGCTGTCGACCTGTGGATCGTCAGGATGCATAGCAAGCTTTATCCTGTATTTCTCAGCTTCCGGGACCACTGCTTTTAAAAAATATTCAAGATTTTTCCACAGGCTCTCCCTGGATACCTCCCCGTACTTTGTGAGGGTCAGGTCTTTGATATCCTCATTGTCGAAGGCAGTAACCAGGGCTCCCCCACGCCCGGGCCTGTCGGTAGTGGTTCGGGCCCAGCTTATTACGGGCATCCAGTTGTAGCATATAGTATCGACTCCGGCAGCTGAAAGGTTTTTCATGAATGTGATGAAGTTTGAGATCTCCTCATCCCTGCCTTCCAGCCCCAGTTTTGTCTTTTCCGATAAAGCCGGCGGCCCCTCAACGACTTCCAGCCTGAGCCCCGCTTTTTCCCATGCGTTTTTTACCGCTGCCACCGCTTCCATCCCCCATGGCTTCGCTTCCGTCAGTCCGACCATCCCCGGATCTATTCCTCCAACCGCTCCGAGGACATTCAGCTGCCTGCCAAACTCAACTTTTCGCTTCTCGGCATATAGTCCGCCAAAATAGGCAAAGCACATCTTCATTCCCGCATCCCGGAGATATTCCCCGGGGCCCGATCCTTTTACAGCCGGTTTTCCAGCTTCAGTTGTACTGCCAAGCAATTCTGAAGCCACGGGTCCAAGCCCTGCAACGGAGAGAGCCGCCAAAGCAGTCCCCCTCCTTATAAATTCCCTTCTGTTTTTTTTCATATAACCAGTTTTTTCAGGGTCTGATTACAGTCCCGTCATTCTTCCTGACCTGCCATCTCGATTTAGTTCCAATGGGATATTTTGCAGCCTCCTTCTCATTTATGTCAACGCCGAGGCCAGGAACTTCATTCACCGACATATAATCCTTGTTCATGGTCGGGCAGCCTGAAAATATAGTCTGGAGCTTATCTGAGAAACGGACAGCTTCCTGAATGCCGAAGTTCCATACTGCCAGGTCGATATGACAGTTGGCGGCGTGGCCTACAGGAGAAACATCCCCCGGGCCGTGCCATGCTGTCCTTACATTAAACCACTCTCCCAGCCTTGCAACCTTCATGGCAGGGGTTATACCGCCGATCTGCGAAATATGGATCCGTATGAAATCGAACCACCTGTTGACCATTGGCAATTTAAATTCATTAATGTTGTTGAATAATTCTCCCATGGCTATCGGAACTGCTGTTGTCATCCTGAGTTGCTGAAACCATTCCATGTTCTCGGGGGAAAATGGATCTTCTATAAAGAAGGGATTATATTCCTCGAGTCTTTTTATAAGATTGATTGCATCAATGGGTTCAACACGCTCGTGCATATCGTGAAGAAGCTCAATTTTCTCACCGCAGGCCTTGCGCACGGCCTCGAACATTTTGGGAACGGAACTCAGGTAGGCATGCTGATCCATGAAATCATCAGTTTCCATCCCGAAACCTGCATCCCTGAAAGCCGGATTATTGCCAAGGGTACCTACACCTCCATAAGCCCCCAGCTGTATCCTGATATGCTCATAGCCCATGGCCATGTATTTTTGTACATCGGCGATCACCTCCTCATTTGTCCGGCCGCTTGCATGTGTATAACACTGCACCGCAAATCTTGACTTGCCGCCCAGAAGCTGGTAGACCGGCATACCTGCACGTTTACCCTTAATATCCCACAGCGCCTGGTCGAGCCCGCTTATTGCATTATTCAAAACACCTCCATTGCGCCAGTAAGAACTGACATAGACATTCTGCCACATATCCTCGATATTGTCCACATCCCTCCCGACACAAAAATCATTAAGATATTTATCTATTGCAGTAACAACAACTTCAGCCCTCTGGGTAAAGGTGGCGCACCCGAGTCCGTATAATCCAGGCTCAGTGGTCTCCACCTTGACCACTATCAGGTTTATCCCTTCGGGTGCCGTCGGTATTGCCTTAACACTTTTTATCCTGACGGGAGCCATTGCTTTTGCATAGGCAGGCGTTTCATACCCTTCAGCCCTTGCCAGCGGGCTTCCGAATAATCCGAGGAGTCCGGCCGAACCTCCGGCAGCGAGAAGCTTCATTGCATCCCGGCGGCTTGTCATTATTCTATCATCGGTTTTTTTCATCTATTGAGATTGGTTTTAAGGAATATTTATTCTGTAATGTTCATGTAATCGACTGTCAGTCACTGCTATGGCTATCTGTTTTTTACAAGGGTATCGGGTATTGAAACGAGCTCGATGCCACCGTGAGTACCCAGATTCCCCGAGTATTGCTTTGAGCGCGCATTGTTCCAGTGTTCATGTACTCCGAGACTGGGCAGCGGCTTGCCGCTGTTATCCGGGTCATAAACTATTCCATCAGGCCAGTTCGAAGCATCGGCAGCCTGGTGAAGGTAATCATCAACACCCCTTATGCTGGGTGCATAATCGGGCTGTCCATTGGCAGGATTATGCTGGTTTATTCCATTCCACTCGGTCCGGAGGAAATCATAGCATACCGATTCCAGGGCAACCTGGTCCTGCGATACAAAAATGGAGCTTGACCAGTCGTTGTTGAAAGGTGGCATGAAGTATTTCACCGGGACCTTTGTCTCAATGGCGCCTCCGCCGAACAGGCCGTCAACCAGGTACAGCACTGTGTTTCTGCCAAGGTATTTGCTTCCCATAAGGTCGACCTGCACCCTGTATTTATGATATCCTCCGTTCGAGCCAAGGGCGCCCCGTGGTGTTATAAGGGAATTGTGAAGGTGTTGTGCAGTAGGCCTGGCCTGTGATCCAAAATGATTTTTTGCAGTGAGTGAAATGCCGGCTGCGTAATGTGGCTTAAGGTTTGCAAGATTTATAAGGTAGTCGGCGCTCTCAATGGCATCGTAGATCTTATCTTTCTGCGTTTTGTTTGCATAAAAAATCCTGTCTTCTGCTGAAGGGACAGTCATTGTCCTTCCAAAACTTGTAGAAAACTTGTCGAGATATATTACTCCGGGGAAAGCTGCATACCATACCTGGTAATTATGTCCATAGATATCCGTCATGGGATCCCCAACAATAATGTCAGCCTGGTCAATTCCCGCATCATTCACAAGCTCCCTGAGGATCTCCAGAACTACATAGGGGTTTGTCTCGGTCGTTCCGTAGTTTGCGGCTCCCCTGAGGGCCGTAGGCTTGAATGTCTGGGGATAAAAATAGCCGTTGTCCTTGTCCTCCTGTGTCAGCAGCCACCTCGAAGTCCCCTGATTGATCTTTATAAATATCTTCTCTCCTTTCACATACCCCTTCTCACTCTGCAGCTTAATCTTGTTATGGTATCTGAAAAGGACATCCCATGCCTGGGCAATGCTTTTCTTCCCAGTGAGCTTCGAGAGTCCTTCCCTTATCATAGTTCTCACTATGTCCTTATTTGTATTTTCGGGTTTGAAGTAATAATCCTTGCTTTCAAAAGTATTCAGGCAGTTTTCGTTGGTCGCATCAGGGTTCCATACCCAGACCACCCTGCCGGGATTGACTCCCATTGGAGTGCCAATAGGCTGATTTGGCCCGTCCTCAGGCCCTCTTTCGGCAGGGTTGTCAGCCGATGAGAGCTGGCTTCCCCTGACCAGTGTGAATATGAATCCTGCAGCAGCAACAAGGACAAAGAGCATGGTTGCAAAATATCTTCGCCTGAGGACGTTCTGCCTTATCTTGCGGAAGGCAAGCGATATGCCCCCCAGTGAAAGCAGGTAGACAACAAAACCCGACATGAGGGGTGCCGCCACCTGCATGCATGGATAGGTGGCACGGGAGGGTTTTGGAATGACTCTGATCAGGAACCATATTGTTGACAAAATACCCAAAATTACAAGCAGCAGGCGTGGCGGAACCCTGTGTCTTCTCATCCAGTCAGCCAGCCCGTTAATCACCCGTTTCAACCTGTCTTTCTCTCCCTTTTTCATACACAACGGTTTTTCTGTTAATTGAATAATTACTACAAATATAAAATTTTTAAACCGCGACCCATATTAAGATCAGATGTAATAGTGCATTTTGACCTCCTTTATGAAAATTTAACACTTGGATGCAACAAACTGCATTACTCCTTCCCGGGCGATAAATTGCATCCTGCTCTTCCGGCAAATCTTCATATTTCAGAAAAAACAGCCATTTTTATCTGGCAGTTTTTGTACATTTGAGAGAAACGGCAATCGGATTGCATAGCCTTCTATGAGTATTTCTCTAAAATGAATTTCTTAACTTAAACTTATTTCAGCAAAAATGGCAACTTCAAAAAAGATCAACCGTCGTGAATTTCTGGGATCGGCAGCCGCTGCCTCGGTGGCATTTACAGTCGTTCCCAGGCAAGTGCTTGGAGGTCCGGGATATGTGGCCCCGAGTGACAAGATTACCCTTGGATATATAGGCTGCGGAACTCAGGGGCTGAGAGAGATGGCCGCCCTGATAAAGAATCCCGCCCTGCAGATCGTAGCTGTCTGCGATCCAAATAAGTTTTCCACCAATTATGTCGACTGGTCGTTGAATGATGTACGCGATACTATCCGTGAGGTTCTTGGCGACCCGTCATGGGGAAAGGGAATTGATGGCATTCCGGGAGGAAGGGACATTGGGCAGGAACTGGTACAGAAATATTATGGCAAATCAAAACCATCAGGAACATACAAGGGCTGTAAATCCTACGAGGATTTCAGGGAACTGCTTGAAAAGGAAAGCGATATAAATGCAATTAAGATCATGACCCCCGATCACCTGCACGCTACAGTTGCCCTGGCTTCAATGAAAAAAGGGAGGAATGTTGTAACACATAAGCCGATTGCAAACAGGATGCATGAGGCAAAGCTTACAATAAGCAATGCCGGAAAGAGCGGGTTGAGCACCCATCTGCTGGCCTGGAGCGAGAGACCTGAATATACGACTATTAAAAACTGGATAGATGAAGGGCAGATAGGAACACTGAAGGAGATTCACAACTGGTCGAACAGACCGGTATGGCAGCAGTGGCAGGCTAATCCCACAGATACCCCCCCGGTCCCGCAGGGCATGAACTGGGATTTGTGGCTGGGGCCCGTGCCTCATCGCCCCTACAGCCCCAATTACACCAACGCTGTATTTCGCGGCTGGTATGACTTTGGCGCAGGAAGCATTGCTGATATGGGCCATTACAGCCTCTTCCCCCTCTTCCTTACCCTGGGAATAAACGCTCCGGCAATTAGTGCTGAAGCCTACGCCTCAAAGACTGTAACTACAATAAACCATGTGGCTACAGCTGTTAAAAATGATGTTGCATTTCCATTGTCCTGCATCGTGCATTTCAAATTTGGCGCTCAGAAAGAGCTCGGACCCTTCGACCTCTTCTGGTATGACGGCGGGATGAAGCCTGTAAATCCTGAGGAGCTGAGATCGCAGGATAAATCCCTGGCTGCTGAAGGCTTGATGTTCGTGGGCGATAAGGGAAGGATCATTGGCGATTTCAGGGGAGAAAAGCCTGTTCTCTATACAGGTGGCAAAATGATAACTCCCGAGAAAAAGGTTGATGAAGCCACCCGTCCCGACAGAAATGATTCCTGGATCACAGCATTCAAAAACAATACCCAGTCAGCCGGAAGCTTCATTTATGCCGGACCTGTGACTGAGACCATCCTCCTCGGAGCCGTTGCCCTGAGAGCAGGACAAAGGGTTGATTACAACAGCACCGATATGAAGATTACGAACCTTCCTGAGGCCGATAAGTTCCTTGTAAGGGAATACCGTAAAGGATGGGAACTTTAACCATGCTCATTTCCGAAGTGTTCAGTCTGAGCCATAATCTAATACCGGAAGAATGATGAATAATATTACAAGAAGGAATTTTCTCGAAAAATCCATTGCTGCCGGGGCGGCTGGAATTGTTGCACCTTCAGTTGTCGGTTCAGTACTTGCAGGCCCAATGCCCAGGCCGGTCACCGATGACATATCGCTGGCCCAGTGGGCCCTTGTCGATGAGGTTAAATCGGGAAAATGGAAAACTGTCGATTTTGCCGGAATCGCCAGGAATGACTTCGGCCTTAACGGAATAGAATTTGTAAATACACTTTTTGAAGTAGTTACCGAGGGCTATCTGAAGCAGCTGAAGAAAAATGCAGCTGACAATGGTGTAACAATGGTGCTCATAATGGTCGACGATGAAGGGGACGGCTGTGCTCCTTCAAAGGAGGAACGGGTGCAATTTGCGATAAATCACAGGAAGTGGATCGATGCAGCCCACTATCTCGGGTGTCATGCCATAAGGACCAACTGCAGGGGCCCTGAAAATGTTTCAGGTGAAGAAGCTCTCAAATGGGCTGCGGAGTCATACCGGATGTTGCTTGAGTATGCCGTTCCGGCAAAGATCAGCGTACTTATCGAAAATCACGGTGGAGTTTCGAATGACGCCGACTGGATGGTATCGCTGATGAAGGAGGTTGATAATCTCTATTTCGGCAGCTATCCTGACTGGAGGCGCCCTTCAGACAGCTTCGACAATGTGGAATATCTCCGCAGGATGCTCCCATGGGCAGGGGGAATGTCATACAGGAACCAACCTTCGGAAGAGCTTACTGCAAAAATGATAAAACTGGCCAAGGATGCCGGTTACCGTGGCTGGTACGGAATAGAATCTTCCGGTCGCGATGAGATAAAAAAAGGAACAGGGCTGCTTAAAAAATACTTGTTCCAATAATCTCTCTGCTACCCTGTGCTCCTCCTCTGTGGCCCTCTGTGTAATTTCTTAAAAAGGTTACACAGAGATCCACAGAGAAGTCACAGAGATTGAGACTAATCAGGATTTCTTCATAGCCTCGAGAACTCTTTCAGGCGTAAAAGGCATCCTGTAAAGACGTGCTCCTGTCGCATTGAAGATGGCATTTCCGACAGCGGCCCCTACAGTTATGACAGCCGGTTCACCTCCACCCTGAGGCTTTTCATTCATCCTGTCGAAAATAAAGGTCTCTATCTTTGGCAGCCATGAAAAATGAGGGATCTCGTAGGAGTCGAATCCATTCGAAATTATATTCCCCCCTTCGTACTTAACCTCTTCTGTAAGAGTGTAGCCAAATCCCATGGTAATACAGCCCTCCATCTGCATTGTGGCACCGAGGGGATTTACGCACAATCCCATATCCTGGGCACATACAACACGTATGACCTTTACTTTGCCTGTACTTTTATCCAGCTCTATCTCAGCGATTTTTGCAACAATAGCTCCTACATCTGTCCCGATTGCAATACCTACACCCCTTCCGCCGGTGGATTTGCCTGGCTTGTATCCGAACATATCGGCAGCTTTTTTCAGAACCTCAATTGTTTTCTCATCCCTGAGGTTCCTGAGCCTGAATTCAAGGGGATCGATACCGGCGGCATGAGCCATGATATCTATCTGAACCTCCCGTGCAAAGGTGTTCGTATTGTTGTTGGGAGCACGCCACGGACCCGTTGGAAAAGGATGCACTGAAACGGCATTTTCCTTGTCACCGTGATCGGTGATCTTAAAGTTAGGAACATCATACATAATCTCACTGCCCCTGGTTCCAGAGAAATAGGCATTATAATCCCAGTATTTGATGAGGCCATCCTTATCGATACCCGATTTTATAGTAATAACACCTGCCGGATGAAAATTGTCATAGAAAAACTCCTCCTCACGCGTGAACTCCAGCATGACCGGCTTCCCGCTCAGCTTTGCAAGACGGGCAGCCTCCACAGCCTGGCTGTTGGCGCTCTTGCCTCCAAAGCCGCCGCCAACAAATGGGACTATCACCCTTACTTTTTCAAGGGGAAGGCTTAGTACCGAACACAGCTCATCCTGCAATGGAAATGGTGTCTGGGTGGAAGCCCATACCGTCATCTTCCCATTCTCGAAACTGGCCAGTGCAGTATGCGGCTCCATAGGAACATGAGCGATGTAAGGGTCGTGGATAACCGTATCGAAAGTTTTGTCGCACAGCTTCTTTCCAGCCTCCAGATCTCCGCCTGACGTATCTGTATTCGAATAGGAATCGGCCTTCAGCATGTATTCGAACACGCTCTTGTCGTTAACCGGCAGCTCATTGAATGTATAATCCGCCTTTATCTTTGCAAGGGCCTGGTCAGCAATATCCCGTTTAGCATGCAGGACAGCTATAAGGTCACCATCGCGCACAACCTGTATGCCCTCAACTTTTTCCGCTCCCGATGTGTCTGCATTTGCAAGCCTGGCCCCATGTGAGGGAGGGCGTAAAATTCTCGCAAAAACCATTCCCGGCAACTTTATATCTCCGGAATATTTGGCAGCACCTGTAACCTTCTGTCTGGCATCGGACCTGTGATAGGATTTGCCTACAAAAGTGAATTTGGAATAATCCTCTACAGGGGGTTTTGTGTCGAGGTACCTGGATATCTTTTTCCCTTTGGTTAGTTCAGCATAGGTAACAGATTTCGATGGGTCGGCTGTGTCGGAAATAACGCCATCGGTAACCACTAGCCTGTCGGCCGGCACCTTCAGTTTATCCGAGGCAAGCTGAACAAGAACTCCCCTGGCTTCTGCCAGTGCGGCACGCATAAAGTGACTGAAGTGACGCGTTGTCATGGAACCCCATGTCCCGCCATCCCATGGACAAAGGTCAGTATCCCCCATAACAATATCCACCTTTTCCATTGGAATATTCAGTTCATCAGCCATCTGCTGCACAAGGGAAATGATTATACCCTGGCCCATTTCAATTTTGCCTGTATAGCATTTTACAGTACCGTCCTCACCCACAAGGAGGAATGCATTGTAATCCTTCGTAAGCTCCCTTTCTCCTGTTGCTGCTGCTGCGGCACCCTTGCCAGTGCACCTGGGCATGAAGAATACAATTATGCCGCCACCTATCAGCTTGAAAAAATCACGTCTTGGCATTCCGCGACGCCGTCTTTCAGAACCTGCCGCCTGAGTTAAAGCTTTCTCATCCTTCATGGTCACTTTCCTCCTTTCATTTCTTCAGCTGCCGTATGAACAGCTGCAATTATCCTTACATGTGCGCCACAGCGGCAAAGATTATCCTCCATGCCTGCCTTGATCTCCTCTTCGGTTGGTGATGGATTTTTCAGGAGCAGGCCCGTAGCATTCATTATCATTCCCGGAGTGCAGTATCCGCACTGCATCGCATCGTGTTCAATAAAAGCCTTTTGCACGGGGTGAAGCTCCCCGTTCGTTTCCAGTCCCTCAATTGTAACTACATTTTTGCCTTTTACATCTCCGACCGGAATTGTGCAGGACCTGACAGGTTCATTGTCAATGAGCACAGTACATGACCCGCAGAACCCCATCCCACAGCCAAACTTGGTTCCGGTGAGTCCGAAATGATTCCTCAGAACCCAGAGAAGGGTTTCGGTGGGATCAATTACAGCATCTGTTTTTTTCCCGTTTAACTGAAAACTAATCGTTTCTTCCATAATTATTGTGTTTGGTTAATCTCTTTCCTATAATCGTCATAAGTGTCAAAATCTCTTAAAATACCAGGTTCATCAGTCATAACCTCCAGAATATCATCCATATGCCTGTAAGCAATCGATCTAAGCCCCTCAGCTGGATCCAGCTCAGCAACTTCATCCCTGTATCTGCTGCCAAGAAGGAGCGGGTGTCCTCTTTTCCCATTGTATACAGGCATTATAATTCCCATCCCTGATGTCCTGAACCCCTTTATCACACTGTTTGTTACATCCCCTGAAATAAATGGCTGGTCACCCTGGAACACGAGTGCCGCGTCGATACCTGAAGGCAGATTTTGGAATCCGCATTGAACCGAGGAGAGCATCCCCATCATGTAATTATCATTGTAACAAAATTTTACATCATATTTTCTGACATGGTCAACGAGCTCTTCCCGGTTGGCTCCCAAAACCACTAATATACCATCTGTATCCGAATCGGCAACATTACGGATCACATTTTCAATCATTGTCATGCCGTTAAATTGCAGAAGCATTTTCGGAAATCCCATTCTCCGGGATTCTCCTGCTGCAAGTATTATGCTCCAGATACTGCCCATAAAAACAAAAGTTATAAGTGCTCACGCCCTATTTTCATACACCCCTGGCATTTCTGACGAGTACCAGCTCTGCAGCAATGCTGATGGCGATCTCCTCCACAGTCTGAGATTCGATTTCGAGCCCTATTGGCGCATGTACCTTATCCCATTCCTCCGGGGTGGCAAATCCGTTTTCCAGGAAATCCCTGCGCATGGAAGCCACCTTATTCCTGCTGCCTATCATTCCGATATATGGCAGCCTGCGTCTGATGCACGGCTTTAGTGCCAGCGCATCGTCCTTATGCCCCCTTGTAACTATAACCACATAGGAATTGTCACCGTTTGCAACTCTGTCCATTGTCTCTCCGATATCACCCGCAATAATAATGTCGGCATCCGGAACATTATCCTTACTCGCAAAATCAGGACGATCGTCAATTATTGTAACCTCAAAGTCAAGCAGGCTGCCGAGATGTGCGAGGGCTCTCCCTATGTGCCCTGCTCCAGCAATTATGAGCCTGTCGGGCGGAAAAAACGCCTGGAGGAAGATATGGGTTGAAGGGTCTTCTCCGGCATGTGGCTCCAGGGCTGAAAAGCCGTAAGGCTTTTTTTCGGAGATCAGCCTCAGGGCTTCCTCTCCGGCCCTCTGTATAATTGTTTCAGGCAACGATGCAACTGAATTTGCTTTCATCCAGTACCGGCCTATTTCTATTCTCACTTTTTCAGAAAGGCTGACACTCGTGACAAGTACTCCGGGAACACCATCTTTCATCGATCTGAGAAGCTCATCAAAAACCGTCCGTGAACTGCCCATGCCGGCATCGAGCAGAACACTTATCTCCCCTCCGCAGATAGCCTCCTCCTTCTTCGATATATCGTTGGCCAGATTGAAATTGTACAAGCCAGATTTTCCCGACTTAATAGCTTCGGATGCAAGCTTCTGAATATTGCCTTCCACTATCCCTCCTCCAACTGTGCCCGCCAGAAGTCCTGCTGCTCCGATAAGTGCCGAACTGCCAGGCTTTTGGGGTGTCGATCCCCGTGCTGCTACCACAGTCGCAAGTGCAAGTGTAGTCTCATGGCGCAACTTTTCCGGAATCTGCAGAAAAATGTTTTTCATTTCCCCGGGAAAAAATAAATAAATGCAATAACCCTGTGAAATATGATACGATCGGTTCAATTTCACCTCTCCTGCAACAAATATATTCAAAGTTTATGATTTTTCCTTCCTCCGGGCCAAAGGATATATTTTAAAACTGCCTCTGAGGAAAGATTGAACCACATTACAATCAGAAGGCATATTAACTGTATGTTCCTGTCACAGGATCCGGAACCGCTTCATCCTGTTGTCAGCGGAGCTTTTACCGATGAACAGCTCAAAATCGCCGGGGTCATATCCGAAGCTCATATCCTGATGGTAATACGACAGCTCATCAGGGGTAATTTTAAAGCTGACTGTAGCTGTTGTCCCTTTCCTGATCATTAATTTCCTGAAGCCCTTGAGCTCCTTCACAGGACGGGTAACATTTCCTACAGGATCATGTATGTAAAGCTGGGCAATCTCTTCACCATCCCTGTCACCTGTATTTGTAATATCGACCGAGGCAATAATGGTATCATTCCCCCGGAATTCATCTTTATTCAATGTAATATCTGAATAGCTGAAAGTGGTGTAGCTCAGGCCGTAACCGAAGGGGTAAAGCGGGGTATTGGGGCAGTCGATATATCGTGACTTGTATTTTTCACCCGGAGCAGCCGGATCCACCGGCCTGCCTGTATTCTTGGCATTGTAGAATACAGGTATCTGGCCTGTATTCCTGGGAAACGACATTGTAAGCTTCCCTGACGGATCTATATCCCCGAAGAGGATATCAGCCAACGCGTCACCTGATTCCGTTCCGCCGAACCATGCTTCGAGAATTGCAGGGACTGAACCATCGAGCTCTGAAATTGTAAGCGGTCTGCCGTTAAAGAGCACAGCAACACATGGTTTCCCGGTTTTCAGTATTTCCTTCACCAGATCCATCTGAACTCCCGGGATTGATATATCTGTCCGGCTGGCTGCTTCACCGCTCATGTCGCGACTCTCGCCAAGGGCAAGAATGATCAGTCCAGACTGACGTGCAACGGCAACTGCCTGTCTGAATCCGCTTTTATCGCTGTCATTTATATTGCACCCGCGTGCTGTCAGAATTTTTATTTTTTCACCGGCCTTTTTCCTGATGCCTTCGGCAAGAGTGACACATTTTTCCCATTGTCCGGCAGCAGACCAGCTTCCCAGCATGTCAGCCTTTGAATCGGCCAGCGGACCGATGAGGGCGATTGATCCAATATCCTTCCTGATTGGAAGGGTATGGTTGCTGTTCTTCAGCAAAACGCATGATTTCGCAGCAAATTGTCTTGCAAACGAGATGCTGGCCGGTGTCATTATATCCTCTTTTTCCCTTTTACTGCTGCAATACCTGTATGGATCATCGAAGAGTCCGAGCTTATATTTTGCAACCAGAATCCGCCTCACCGCCTTATCTATATTGGCAGCATCAACCTTCCCTTCCTTAATGAGTTTCGCCAGGTTATTCAGATAGATGCTCCCCTGCATATCCATATCCAGCCCGGCATTGAACGCAATTTCACCGGCCTGAGCTGAGTCGGCTGCCACTCCATGCATAATCAGTTCATTTACAGATGTGTAATCTGAAACTACAAATCCGTCAAATTTCCATTTGCCCCGCAGAAGATCGGTAAGAAGCCACTTGTTGCAGGAGGAGGGGATACCGGCTATTTCGTTGAATGAGGTCATAACAGAGCCAACACCTGCGTCCACGCAGGCTTTATAGGGAGGAAGATACCACTCAAGAAGCGACCGCTCAGACATATCCACCGTATTGTAATCACGGCCAGCCTGGGGAGCACCGTAGGCTGCAAAATGCTTTGCACAGGCAAGCAAGGTTTTTTCGTCAGACAACCCTGTGCCCTGGAAGCCTTTAACCCTTGCCTCTGCTATCCTGCAGCCAAGCCATGTATCTTCTCCCGCCCCCTCCATGACCCGGCCCCAGCGAGGATCCCTTGCAATATCGACCATCGGTGCAAAGGTCCAGTTCAATCCTTCAGCCGTTGCCTCAGAAGCTGCTATCTCCTCTGACTTCCGGATTGATTCCAGGTCCCATGAAGAGGCCTGGGCCAGCGGAATCGGAAAAATAGTTCTGTGGCCATGTATCACATCATATCCGAAAAGCAGGGGAATATGAAGGCGGGTATCTTCAACTGCAATCATTTGAAGCGACTTTACATAATCAACCGTATAGGCATTGAATATTGCTCCGGTCATTCCCTTCCTTATCAGATCCTTGTAATCCTGCCGGATTGAGGGCCCGGTTGAGCTCCAGTCGCTTGTAAATAAGGTAAGCTGGCCTATTTTCTCACCGACAGTCATTTTCGCCATCAGGTCATCGATAAATTTATCCATTTTCCCTTCAGCGGACATTGCGGCAGGGGTCATCCTGCAGCTGCAGGTCATGACCGGGATCATCAGGAAAAGCAACACTATCTTTCTCATATCCGCATTAAAGTTAAATTAAAAGAGACTCAATAAAAATTTCCTGAGAGCCTTGCCTCACCAGAATCAATTTTTCCGGTCGCCCGGTGAATTGAACCCCAGCCTTGCAAGTCCGGCCTGTACCTCGGGGCAGCTCATAAAAAGGTTCCAGAGCATCGCTGTCCTGTAGTTTTCAATCATAATCACAACAGGACCCTGATCTATTGCCAGGTAACGCCGGGGATACCAGTTGTATTGTTCACTGAAGGCATCGTAAAAGCCATATTTGCCCCAGATTCTCGACCCCAGTGTAAAATAAAAATACTTAAGGGCATCCATCGACTGCACCGGAGTGTAGGGGAAAGAGGAGAGTGCAGCGGTGGGTGAAATTACACCGGAGTCATTGCCTTTTCCCGGACTATGGGCAGAGTAGCCGTTTACCGAATAGCTCGCTGTCAATCCCCAGCAATTGGGGCCATAACCTGCATAGTTATCAGCATTCTCCTTGCACCACATCCAGTTAATAAGGGTCTGATTTTTATTTTCCTGCCAGTAATCGGCATATTTATCGCGCAGATTGCGCGGATCCAGCCCGAGAAAGGAATATTGTGCCCAGAACAGCGGACCTCCGTATTCTTCGGAGCCGTTATGATTCAGTACAAGCTTGTAGCCGTATTTTTCGTGCACTCCCCTTATGGCACCGTTCCTTGCCCAGCCCTTGTCATATACATCGGGATCCACCGGATAAGTCGGCGAGGAAGCTGCCAGAATATAAAGAATCAGACATTCATTGTAGCCCCTGACTGGCAGATTCATTTCCCACTTGTATCGAGGCGACCAGTGCCAGTAGATCACTTTCTCTCCTCCCTTAGTGAACCAGTTCCATTCTACCTCCCTCCATAAACTGTCGATGCTGGAGGAGAGAGCTCTCTCCCGGGTGCTTCCATCCCTGAAATATTGCCGTACAGCAAGCAACCCCTGCATCAGATAGGCTGTCTCAACAATATCGGCGCCATCGTCCTTCCCGGAAAAGGGCTTCACCTTTCCGGTTTCACCATTAAGCCAGTGAGGAAATGCGCCCTTAAAGCGGTCAGCATAGTGCAGGAAGTGAACTATTTTTGTCAGACGCTCCAGCCCCTCCTGCCTTGTAATAAATTTCCTTTCAATTCCCGCCAGGATCGACATTGTCCCGAAGCCGGAGCCTCCGGTTGTAACTATGTTCTTATCATTCTCCGGATAGACGCCATCGGTATGATACCTTTCACGTGCCATGCCTGATACAGGTTCAGCCCCATCCCAGAAATACTGAAATGTCCTGAACTCAACGAGTGTAAGGAGTGAATCATCAGATATTTTCCCGGTATCCGGGGCCGGATCACCAGCCTGGGCACTGGCCTGTTTGCCCTTGCAGCCTGCAAGAGCCATGACGCTGACCAGCAGAAGAATGTATACAGACTGTCTCTTCATGAGATTCAAAATGTAAACCCAAGCTTTGTCAGTCCTGCCCTGATCTCAGGTGCCGACATAAACAGATCCCACAGCAGTGCAGACCTGTAATTCTCTATCATGCAGATTTCGGGACCCTGATCAATTGCAAGTGTTGAGCTGGCCCACCAGCCCTCGTTCACATCGAAGGCATCGAAGAAGCCATACTCACCCCACAGGCGATCGCCGAGGAAGTAATAGAATGTTTTCAATGCAGCCATGGATTCTTCAGGTGTATATGGCATGGATGAAATGGCTGCCGTGGGTGTTATAACGCCAAGGTCGTTTGTTGGTGATTGTGCATTGTAACCCCATGGATTATCGGATGCTGTCAGACCCCATACGCCTGGGCCGTAGCCCGGATATTTTTTGGGATCCGACAGGCAGTATTGCCTGTTTATAAGTGTCTGATCAACATTCTGTAACCGGTAATCTGCATACTGGTCCTTCAGGTTTCGCGGATCGAGACCAAGAAATGAGTAATGAGTAAAGAACAAAGGTCCCCCGTAATCTTCTCCCAGGGGCAGCAGGTAACCGTAGAAGCTTTTCCCGTTTCTGATACCGCCGTTTGCAGCATATCCGTTTGTGTATGTACCGGCTGAAATCGAATGAGTGGTGGAGGAGGCTGCAATTACATATGTTATAAGGGTCTCATTGTAGCCTCTTATCCTGAGGTTAAACCCGTAATCGGGAGACCACTCCCAGTATAATGTGCTTTCTCCGTTAGTAAACCAGTCGAATTCCACCGAAGCGAACAGATTGTTTATCCGGTGGATCTCATTTTTTTCATTGACCACTGTTGAATCCAGGTACTGCCTCATTGCTATCAGCCCCTCAAGCATATAGGAGGTCTCGACAAGATCACCACCATTCTCCGTAGGACTAAAGGGGACCGTTTTGCCGGTGGCACCGTTCAGCCAGTGAGGCCACACACCATGAAAACGGTCGCATGTTTCCAAAAATCCCAGAATTTTATCGAGCCTCGCCAATCCGTCCGTCCTTGAGATAAAACCTCGGGCCATTGCCACTATCATGGCCATTATGCCAAACCCTGATCCCCCAGTGGTAACAATATCTCCCGAGGAATTGCGTTCCCTTGCCATGCCGCACGCAGGATGGCCGAAATCCCAGAAATATTTAAAGGTTTGTTGCTGCACCAGGGTAAGCAGCTCATCGTCTGTGATAAGTGGATACTTGTATGTTGAATCAACCCCTGTAAAGAAACCTGTTGAAAACCCTGCGAATGTTGAGCCCGTTGCTGAAGTGAGAGACGATGAAACTGTAAATGTATATCTAGCAAGACCGGCTGCACCTGCAGCAGTTTCAGCTCCTACTGTTTTGTTGCCATCCGAGAGGCTAAGGGTAAGCTGAGGCCCGCTAAAGGAAAATGAAGAGCTGAAGGTCGAAGGATCGAGGGGCTGAGAAAAAGTCACCTTGATATTGATCTTGCGCGGATCAATGTCTTTAAGCGGGGTACCGGCAGTTTTTTCACCGTTGATACTCATGGAATCAATGACCATGGTCCCGGCCGAAGTGGAAAACTGAAAGTGGATCCCTGCAAAAGTCTCACCGTTGACTCCTTTCAGTGCAGAGGAGATTTCCAGGATATAATCCTCCGAATTTTGCAGTGCTGTTGTCGGGGTAAGAGTCAGTACTGTTGAATTTGATGACAATGTGCATGTATAATGCACGGAACCGCCCCCTGCACTTCTTATTGTGACTATCGTGCCAATGGAACCGGTATCTACGGCGCTGTTAAAGGAGACCTGTATGGGCTGATCAGCAGGAATATTTGCATTTATCCCATTGACAGCAAGTGTATATGATCCTATCCTTATGCCTGCGAGCTGGATCAACCCGCTGTTTTTCCCTGGAGTCTCAGCTTTCCTGCATGAGAATGATCCAATGAAAAGTATGATACAAATCAGGCCCTGCAACCGGCTTTTCATAGCAGAAAATTAAAATAAAAAGAAAGGAAGGGCCCTCAGGCCCCCCTTCTTCACCTCAGCAACATGCTTGTCAGGGTTTCCCTGAATTGTACATCTGCGTGATGAGACTCGGTGTAAGCACCGAATGATATATTGCCACATCATCCAGCAGACCCTGGTAATGTCCGTTGGCCGGATCGTTGTAATCTGCCCAGGTATCGGTAACTGTAGGATCTGTCTTATCCTGTATGAAGCCAAATACTAAGGCATTGTTCGCCGGATTCCCGTTGAATTTCAATCCTGTTGCATTATACAAAGGATGGTCGGACGGATACAGGGTGAAGTCCTGGGCTTTCATCTCCTGTCCGTTTATATACATTGTACCTATTTTGGTGGTGTGATCATATGTGCATACAATGTGGGCCCATTGCTGAGCCAGCAGACCGTTTACACCTGTACCTCCGTCAGCAACAAGGTTCCTGCTGAAGGTCCAGCCCTGCCATCCTCCGTTGTCCTTTGTTGATCCGGTGCCATCCAGCCAAAGGTCCTCCGATGCGGAAGTCCCTCCGCTGAGGGCATACTGGACCGCCAGCTTGCACTGACCTATCTGGGCTGTATTGCCCGTACCATAGATATTGCTGTTGTATTCAAACTGAAAGCCATACCAGGCAGCCAGACCCAGTACAAACTGGTCTCTTTTTGCCGTTGTGTCGTCTTTCATCCAGAAGCTTATTGAGAAGTCCTGGGTATTATCGAGTTCATCGCCGTTGGGAATCTCGATAAGGGAGGTGGTCCCGTTAAACATGGCTGCCTGGCCGGAGGCATCATTACGTCCGGCTACATATGTAATGTCGGTTATGCCACTTTCCATGGGACTGTAGTTTCCAGTCTGATCATCAGCATTACCATTAAAGTTCCAGTAGGCTACTGCTCCTGAAGGGAGAAATGAACCCTGGGTTGTAAACAAGCGGTTTACTGCCGTCAGGGCCTCTCCATTTGTTGCCTTCAGGCCGGAACTTATGTTTAGCGTGTACAGTGCTCCGTTAGCCAGAGCTGCACCCGGAGTTATCGTAACTACCGCCCCGGTTACAGAAATTGTAAGTGGGATGGATGCTGCATCATAATCCTGCTGGAGGGTTATATTGCCTGCCGTGGCTGTTGAGGGATCCACATCTGTTGTAAACGTGGCTGTAATGACAGGATTGACAGGCACATTTGTCGGGGCAACTGCGCCATTAAGATCAATATTTCCTATCATAATTGTACCAAGCTCCAGAGCCGTCGGGCTGCTTTTTTTACAGCTATTGATCTCCACGATGCCTAACATTGCAATTAAAATGCCTGGAATCAAAATCATTTTTTTCATAATATTCGAAATTTAGTTACACAAAATATATAGATATAGAAGAAGTATATCAATAATCAGGGTTTTGAGTCAATGAGCCCTGTGAAATATCGATCTCGCTCTGGTGTATCGGCAAAAGCTCATTCTTGCCTGCAACAAAGCCAAGGGGGCCAAGGACGGTGGGCGCATTGCCGGTCCTTACAAGGTCCCAGAAACGGTGCCCCTCCAGAGCCAGCTCGTGACGGCGCTCGAGCAGTATCCTGCTCCTGAGCAGAACCTTATCAGTAACTGTTACATCAGGCAGTATTGACGGATTTCCCTCCCTGGCCCTTGCCCTTACCTGATTCAGATAGACAAGGGCTTCAGCCTGCTTGTCATTTTCATTCAGCGCTTCTGCCGCCATAAGCAGTACATCGGCATATCTGATTATCCTCCGGTGATGTTCCCATTGCGAGGGAGTATCCGTTCCCGGGGTCCATACCTTGCGATTGTAGCACTGAATGTTTGTTGTATCTCCGTTCTCATCCACAGTAAGAACAGGATCGTTGGCAGGATTAGGATCTCCCTTGATATAGACGCCATCTATTGTATCGCCCAGATCTATTATTGTACCTTTAAGGCGCGGATCCCCCGGCTCGAAGGAGCGCCTCAGATCGATGGAAGGCCTGTTGAAACCCCATCCTCTGTTTGGTGTCCCCCTCACGCCCTGGGTATTTGCATACTGTGCTCCCCCTGCATTGAAATCCTCAACTCCGATAGCCCCAACCTCGAAAACAGATTCTACACCATTGTTCCCGTCGACCCCGTTGGCATCTATGAATATGGGTTCAAGGGCGTATTCACCCGACTGGATCACCTTCATGGCGTATATTTCCGCGTTGGCAAAATCTTTCTGAAAGAGGTAGACTTTTGCAAGAAGGGCATCGGCAGAGCCAATTGTAGCCCTTCCCAGGTTAGCTGGCGAGAGGTCTCTCTTTAGTGTCAGATGAGCCTCTGCATACAGCAGATCAGAAACAATAAGATTGTAGATCTCCTGGCTTGTGGCTCTGGTCTGGTGCAATGCAGGCTCTGCAGTTAACACTTCAGGAACGCCTCCCCAGGCTCTCACCAGATCGAAATAGAAAAGTCCCCTCAGGAACCTTGCCTCACCTATATACCTGTCCCTGAGAGTTGTATCCATAGCTATTGACGGCACCTTCTCTATAACTACATTCGCCCATTTGATCCCCTGGTAAAGAGTGGCCCACCAGCGGTCAAGACCGTCACCGGTTGTACTGAAAGTGAAATTGTCATAAGCTCCCACAGTAGAGAGCTGGTCATTTGTATTGCTCCCCTTGTACGCATCGTCCGACATTATATCAAGAATCGGATATCCACCGGAATTGTAATACCAGTCCCTCAGTGCCACGTACACTGCATTTGTAGCCTGAAGTGCATCTGCGGGAGTAACAGGAAATGAAGCCTGTGTAAGGTCACCCTGCGGATCCTTTTGAAGGAAGTCGGTGCATCCGACCAGGCCGAAGCAGAGGACAAACCTTATTATAGAGTGTAGTCTCATTTATTTAAAAGTTAAATTGACACCCAGTGAGTAATATGATGTAACCGGATAGGTCCCGTAATCAATGCCGTTGGAAAGGACATCTGAGCTGCTTATTTCAGGAGTATAGCCCGTAAATTTCGACAGTGTAAAAATATTTGAGCCCTTCACATAGATCCTCAGCTGCTGCAATGCAAGCTTTCCTGATAATCTTGAGGGGAATGTATAGCCTATTGTAATATTTCTAAGCCTTGTAAATGATCCGTTCTGAACGAACCAGTCGGAAGGGAGGTAATTGTTCCCTCCGAATGAGGCGACAGGCTCGGATGTACTTGTTCCCGGTCCTGTCCAGGCACCGAGCACATGCTTTTCCCAATTATATGGATCGGGCCGGACTACCTCCTTGGCATTGAAGATCTTATTGCCATAAACACCCAGAAAATCTACCGAAATGTCCAGCCCCTTGAAGCCGGCTCCAAGGCTTAAGCCCAGATTGAATTTTGGAATCGGCGAGCCCAGGTAGGTCCGGTCATTGCCATCAATCTTGTTGTCGTGGTTTACATCTACGATCCGAAAATCGCCCGGCATGGCAGTGGAGAGATGGGGATAAGCTGCAAGGTCGGCCGGGGTCTGAAACAGTCCGTCTGTCTTATACCCGTAAAAGGCCCCGACAGGGAGCCCGACCCTTGACTGGGTTACCGGTATTCCACTTGAGAGATAGCCGCCGTAAAGAACTGAATCGATCCCGCTGCTCCCCCCTATTTTAAGTACTTTGTTCTTAACAGTGGATCCCAGCAGTGTTACCTGATAGGAGACCTGGCCTCTATTGCCTTTCCATCTGATATTACCCTCAATACCTGTATTCCTGACAGAGGCGGCATTGAAATCAACCTTTGCTCCGTTGCCGTTACCGAGATAGGCAGGAATGGACAATGGTATCAGAATATCCTTTGTAACACGATTATAGTAATCGAATTCCCCTGTGAGCGCATCCTTGAATAACCCGATCTCGAGTCCGGCATCTGCCTGTGTGGTCCCCTCCCATTTCAGATTTGGATTACCTGATACGGCATATGTAGTAGCAGAATTCACGATTGATGGGTTCCCGAGAACAGTTACGAGTGGCTGGGTAAGGGAATATTGCCTGTCATATTCTATCTTGTCATTCCCGATGACACCCCAGCTGGCCCTTATCTTCAGATTTGATATCGCAGGTATGGATTTCATGAATTCTTCCCTTGAAATGATCCATCCTGCTGCAAAGGAGGGAAAATTGCCATACCTGTTGGCCGAGCTGAATTTTGAGGAGCCATCACGCCTGAAAGTAGCCGTAAGGAGATATTTTGATTTCAGCGTATAGTTGACCCTGAACAGGAACGATACAATGGAAAAATACAAATTGGGATCCACCATGTTAGATATGGAGCTAAGAGTATTTACACCGTTATTGAGATCATAGAAATAATTGGGATTGAAATACCAGAAATCGGGAGAGGTCCGGATAATGTTCCGACCTGTCATATTAATGCTCTCTGAGGAGGCTTCCTGCATGGTATAGCCCCCCACTGCATCAATTGAATGAATGCCGAACTGCCTTGTAAAGGTAAGCGTATTCTCCCAGAGCCATGTAATATTGTGGTCATTCCCCTTTGTAAGGGTGTTCAACAGGTTCTGCTGCTGTGGAGATACGAAATATGCAGGGGTAAAACTTGTATTCTGATTATAGGCGGCATCAATGCCATAGCTTGTCTTTAGTCTGAAATCCTTGTGAATTGTTGCTTCGGCATAAATTGTACCAACACCGCGAACCCCGTTGTTGAAATCATTTGAATATGCCAGGTCTGCCAGCGGATTGCCAACATTGAACACTTCTGCAAAGGTTCCGTCGGGGTTGTATGGAAGAAGATCCGGCCTGGCCCTGTAGGCTGAATAGGTCACGGGTGGTGCGTTCTGCTGCTTGTAAGGGGATAAGGATATGAAATTCCCAAGCTCAATTTTATCAGTCAGGGTGTAGGAATTGTTTAATTTGACTGTAAGCCTTTGATAGCTCGATTTATCCACTATACCATCCTGGCTGAAATAGCCTACGCTTACATAGTATTTTGTACTTTTGGTCGCCCCGGAAGCTGAAAGCTGATGGTTCTCCATTCCGGCAGGATGAAAGATGAGTGACTGCCAGTCAGTATTTGGTACAAGATCCACATTATTGTAAGTTGGGGTTATTTCATTCACGACAGTGGCATATTCCTTCCCGCTGAGCAGATCGATTTTCTTAGCCAGAATCTGCTGGCCATATTCTCCAGTATATGTAAAAGCGGCCTTCCCTTTGCCCGCTTCACCGGTTTTGGTTGTAATTATAATAACGCCATTAGCACCCCTGGAACCATAAATGGCTGTAGCTGAAGCATCCTTGAGAACATCCATGGAAGCAATATCTTCCGCATTCAGGAAAGAGATGTCGTCAAGTATCATCCCGTCCACAACATAAATCGGCGAACTGTTATTGAAAGTGCCAACGCCACGGATACGAACTTCGGGCAATGCTCCCGGAGCTCCTGTTGTACTTGTGACCTGGACGCCGGCAACCTTACCCTGAAGAGCCTGCTCAGGATCGAGCGCCGTAATTTTAGTGAGATCAGCTGACTTTATCCTTGCCACGGATCCTGTCAGGTCGCTTTTCTTTACGGTTCCATAGCCAACGACAACAACATCCGGCATAAGCTGCACAGATTCGAGCAATTGTACATTCAATACCTTTTTACCGTCGACCGGAATGGACTGGCTGGTAAGCCCAAGCATTGAAAACACCAGGGTATCTCCCTGTCCAACCGCGATTGTATATTTCCCGGAGATATCGGCCATTGTGCCTTTCTGGGTATTCTTTATCTGAACGGTCGCGCCGGGAAGGGGATTGTTCTGGTTATCTACAATGGTCCCGGTGATAATCTCTTGTGCATTTACCTGAAAAAAATATTGCAAGCAAATGAAAGCCAGGATAACTTTTTTCATCAGCCCGATATTAGAGTTTACATACTGACGAAATTAGATGTATGCCGGCTAATTCGCATTAAGGGTGGATTAAATCTGGATTAAGATCAGATTAATTCCGCTCCTTATTGACATTGCAGGCCCGGTTTCTTTTCATTATGGCGATCAGACGCGAGCCTCCGTTCCATAATTTTTCGTAATTTTATGTGGAAGACAAAAAACGATTTTTTGCTCCGGGTAACTCAATTTGAATCGCTAAAACAAAATCCAATCATGAGGAAGCACCTTTACAGGTTTTTATTATTGTCCACGCCGGCAGTTCTGATTCTGCTCACTTGCAAGTCACCCTCAAACAAAACAGTCACAGCAGCAGCCGACAACCGCTGGATAGTGGAGCTTACAATTCCTCAGCTTCAGCAGGCTTACAGGGAAGGAAAATATACAGTTTCAATGGTTGTCAGGGCTTATCTCGACAGGATAGAAGAGCTCGACAAAAGCGGTCCAAAACTGAATGCAGTTATAAGGGTAAATCCTGATGCACTCCGAATAGCGGAAGAACTTGACCGGGAACTTGCAGAAGGGAAGACGAGGGGCCCCATGCACGGTATTCCTGTCATACTTAAGGACAATATAGACACCCATGATAAAATGCCAAATACTGCCGGTGCCACTGCCCTTGGCAGATCGTATCCAGGGGAAGACAGCTTTATTGCAATGAAGCTCAGGAAGGCAGGAGCGGTTATCATAGCAAAATCGAATCTAAGCGAGTGGGCCAATTTCAGGGCAAATATATCATCAAGCGGCTGGAGCGGCGTCGGGGGCCAGACTAAAAATCCCTACGTGCTGGACCGGAACCCTTGCGGCTCCAGTTCAGGGTCGGGCGTTGCCGTCTCCTCCAACCTGTGCATGATCGCAATAGGAACGGAAACCAACGGGTCAATCGTCTGCCCTTCAAACAATAACGGAATTGTGGGAATAAAGCCGACAGTTGGCTTGCTTAGCCGCACCGGGATAATCCCCATATCATTTTCACAGGATACTCCCGGCCCAATGGCCAGGACAGTAACAGATGCCGCCATAGCTCTCGGCATGATGACCGGAGTCGATTCGGCAGATTCAAAAACACTCGCCTCTGCCGGCAACTTTCTGACAGATTATACAGGGTCGCTCAAAGCCGATGGGGTAAAAGGGAAGAGAATAGGGCTCCAGCGCAAATCAATGGGATTTTCCGACAGGGTCGACACCCTTGTTGAAAATGCCGTCAGATGGCTCAGGACCAATGGTGCTGAAGTCATTGATGTCGATTTTCCTGAGGGGGAGAACTATGATAAGGCATCTTTCGATGTAATGTTATATGAATTCAGGGATGGACTGAACAGATATCTGTCGCGACTGAGCGACAGCGTGCCGGTCAGAACAATAAGCGACCTCATCCGGTTCAATAAATCTGACAGCATCGAGCTGCGGTACTTTGATCAGAAAATACTTGAGCTTGCCGATCAGAAGGGAGACCTTTCCTCGCCGGAGTACCTTAAATCGCTTGCACTGATGCACCGGGCTACCAGGCAGGACGGGATCGACAGGGTAATGAATCTGAACAGGCTGGATGCAATAATGGCTCCTACAGGCTCACCTGCATGGAAAACAGATCTTATTCTTGGAGACCACTTCGTGGGAGGCAGCTCCTCACTTGCAGCTATATCCGGCTATCCGGCGATCACAGTGCCTATGGGCTTCATCGAAAACCTGCCTGTTGGCATCACCTTCTTTGGAAGGGCATGGAGCGAACCTCTGCTGATAGAAATAGCATACAGCTATGAGCAGGGAACCAAACACAGAAAAGCACCGGAATATATTGTTTCAGATTAATGCGCAATACATCAGAAAGATGGATTTATCCCTGGAGATAATCCCGGGAAATCCTTTATTTCTTCTCCTCGCTTTTTGGCTCGGCACTGGTTTTGTCAGACTCATCATCGAGCTTGGAGGCCTTTTTAAATTCCTTCATCCCCTGTCCAATACCCTTCATGAGCTCAGGTATTTTTCTTCCGCCGAAAAGAAGCACGACAACCACCAAAATCAGTAAAATCTCTGTTGCACCTAGGTTTCCCATCTTATTTTAGTTTTAAATAACTGCCAAAGTTATTAATAGTCTTATTCAATACCAAAAGAAAAAAGTTAATCTTTATTAAGAGATTTCGGGTTCAGCCGACGCCGGAAAGGACATGAATTCAGGCTGGCCCGGATAAATATAAGGATTGTGCAATGCCATTGAATTCCACTAGATCTGCAGTATCCCCCAGGCTAACAGAATAAGCAGTCCGACAACCACCCAGCTCAGCATGAAACCGATAAGATCTTCCCTATAGCGCCTGAAAAAATTAAGCCATCGCTCCTTCCTGAGCCATCCTGGCAGATCCAACAGGAGCAAATCGTCGCCTGATTCGGAGGCTAGCGGCTTCCTTCCATCACTGTCCAGATGCACGGCATCGGATTTTCTTCTCATATTATCGAAGAAGGCTTCGGTTTTCTCCTTTTCCTCAGGTTTCGTAAGAATGCTCACAAGCCAGAATACAAGAAAGCCTGACAGCATTGCCACTCCGAAAGGTGCAGGTTTCCATTGATAAACAAGCATAAGGCGGCCTGTAGCTACAAAGTTGGTGATGAAATATGTGAGCAGCGACACCGTTACAGCAGCCGCGGCACCATACCTGTTCGCCCTTTTCCATATTACTCCGCCCAGGAATATAATGCCCATGAAGGCAGCAAGGGTTTCAGTAAACAGGAATGCATGCAACACATTTTTAATGCTCATGGCAAAAAAGACGGCAAGAACTGAGAGCCCCAGGCCGGAGAACCGCCCCATTCGCATAAGGCTACGGTCGTTGGCTGCCGGATTGATATATTTCCTGTAAAAATTCTGAGTGAAGAGTGCGCCCGTATTTACCATGAAATTGGAACATGCCGACATATTAGCGGCAACTATTGCAGACAGCATGAGTCCGACAAGTCCGGGAACCAGCAGTACGCTGCATGCATAGCCGAAGGCCATCTCAGGATCTGCCAGCGTCACCCCTCTCTTAATTACAAGTGCAGCTACCACAAGCCCCGTCAGGGCCCATCCTATCGTGACCAGACGCTTAACCATCGATCCGAATGTCTGTCCTATGCGACCCGCCCTCTCCGTATCCCCTGTGGCGCACATTGAAATCATATGAGGCTGGGCTGTTATCCCCACAATCCCGTTGATTGCCAGCATGGCTATTGTAAAGGCATCAATTCCGCTGGCTGAATTGAAGAGATCGAAAAAATTTCGGGGAAGTATAGCCTTCATTCCGGAAAAGCCATTTATCTCCTTCAATCCCAGCGGGATTAACAGAATAGAGAGGGTGATTATCAGAAATGACTGGATGAAATCGGTATAGGCAGCTGCTATCAGCCCCCCCGCAAAGCTGTAGATAATAAATGCAGCCGTCATTGTCAGAACGACCATGTCGGGGGAGATAAGGTTCCCGGAGGCCACGGATATGACCTTCGCAGCCCCCTGCATCATCACCCCCATATTGAAAACGAAATATGAAACGGCAAAAATGGAGTAGACAAGGCCCATATTCCTCCCGTACCGGTCCTCAATTATCTCCCCCACGGTAGTCCTTTCGCTTCTCCTGTAGAAGGGGGCTATGAGCCAGTAGAACGGCGTTATCAGCATGTTCTTCCACTGGTACCATATTGTTGCAAAACCCTGGCTGAAAGTAGCACCTGTCTGAGCAACAGGCATTTCAGCATGAGTACCTACCCCAAATGCCTGGCCAATCATTATATACCACCTGAACTTTCTCTCCCCCCTGAAAAAAGCATCGCTTGTCCTGGTCTTGCGGGCCATCCAGAGGCCAAAGGCAGTAATAGAGAAAAAATATCCGAACAGGACGATGTAATCTATTGTACTCATGGCAGTATCCGATCACTTTTTGCAGATCCCGTATTGTGTGAAGAGGTGCAGGGCATCAGGCAGGTTTATAATTAATAAACTGGTTAAAAATCCGAAGGGTTCAATCGTCAGGGGATAAAAATAGACATTTATCCTTAAGTTTTCACTTTTTGAAGACAAGTTGGCCCTTCAGCCAGGTTTCCCTGACAGTAATCTGATCCCCGTTCATGGCGAATAGTATAAGGTCCGCCCTTTTTCCGGCAGAGAGGACTCCCCTGTCAGAAAGGCCGTATGCCCTGGCCGGATTGGCCGAGGCCATGTTCACAGCCTCTTCAATTGAACATCCCGTAAACTTAATCATATTGGCAACGCCGGTTTTAAGGGGGAAAGAGGCACCGGCAAGACAATTCAGTTCCGTATTCCTTAGCATGCCCTCACGTGTAAGCTCAACCTCGCTTTCCATAAACATATACCTGCCCGGGGCCATGCCTGCCAGGTACATTACATCAGATGTAAGGATGAGATTATCCGGCCCCTTCACCTTCAGGAATACCCTGAGCTCCTCGGGAAGAAGATGAAAGCCGTCGGCAATAACTGTAGGGATCAGCCTGTCATCAGCCAGCTGCGGCCAGATGGGGTTATTGTGGCGGTGAATGAAATTTGCACAGCCGTTGCCAAGGTGTGTCGATAGCGCAACTCCTGCACCTGCAGCCTTTTCAGTATCCCCTGCCGTTGCGTTGGTATGCCCCATAGCTACAACAATCCCGTTTTGCCTGCAACGCCCGATAAAATCATCCGCGCCTTCCAGTTCGGGCGCCAGGGTCACCTCAATTATCCTGCCTCCCGAAGCATCCTGATATTCCATGAACTCCTCCCACCGGGGATTCCGGATATACTGTACCGGATGGCACCCCCTGTATCCCTCCCCTGGACATATATAGGGTCCCTCCAGATGGAAGCCAGGAACTGATGAAGCAAGCAGCGGATCGTGTGAAAGGGCCTCGCCCAGTATCCTGAAATTTCGGAGAAGAGCTTCATGGCTGTTTGTTATAAGTGTCGGAAGAAATGATGTAACTCCAGTCTCCCAAATAGACCGCGCGGCCGCTGCAATGCCCTCGGATGTAAGACTGTCTCCCGAAAAATCAACGTTTGCAAATCCGTTTATCTGATTGTCCATCAGCCCGGGAGCCACAAAATATTTCAGGCTGTCGGGCAAACTGCTCCGGCTCTCCGAGATATCCTTTATAAGTCCGTCCTCTATCTCTATTTTTACCTCTTCACCCGTTGCATAATGAATGCCTTCGACAGTGAACCTTGCTGCTGTATCATTTTTCATTATTCCGGCGATTATTTATTGTTTTATGGTTCCCCCCTGTGTCAGGAGGTAGATCCGTATCCAAAATTGGCAAAGTTAAGTGCAATGGCTCAAATGTAACGATTTAGAAATAAATTTTTCAGGCCCGGGCTGATTTCATCTGCTTAAGATTCTTTAACATTTGACGGTTCTCCCCTTATTCTATTTTTCATATATTGCGCAAAATTCAATCTATAAGATGCCCGGATCCAGATTTCTTCTGCTTATTCTGCCTGCTCTCTTCTGTAATGCAATACTTTTCGGTGAATCAAAAGGTGTTAACCGCGATAAATACCGCATTGAAATTTCAAAAACAACTGAGCCTGTGACCGTTGACGGGATCCTTGATGATCCTGTATGGTCGAAAGCTGATATGGCTACCCATTTCCAGAGAGTTTTGCCCACTGACACGGGTTTTGCAATAGCCCAGACTGAAGTAAGACTCACATATACCGAATCGACTCTTTACATGGCAATAACCTGCTATGATTCGACTCCCGGCAAGAGACCTGTTGAATCGCTCAGACGCGATTTCAATTTTGGAAAAAACGACAATTTCCTTGTATTCATCGACACGTATAATGATCAGACCAACGGATTTTCCTTCGGTGTTTCGGCAGCCGGAGCACAATGGGACGGCGTTCAGGCAAACGGAGGCAGTGTCAATCTCGACTGGGATATAAAATGGAAGTCGGCCGTAAAAAATTATCCTGACAGGTGGACGGCTGAATTTGCCATTCCATTCAGGAGCATCAGGTATCATGGCGGAGATACCGAGTGGGGAATAAATTTCAGCAGGCTCGACCTGAAAACGAATGAAAAGTCGAGCTGGGCTCCTATGCCACGGCAATTCGCTACAGCCACTCTGGCCTTTACAGGATCACTCGTATGGGATAAGCCTCTGCCATCCTCGGGTGGACCAAGGTTCTCCCTTATCCCTTATGCATCCGGCAAAGCAACCCAGGACAGGGAGGCGGGGGAAGATCTTCACCCTAAAGCCAATGCCGGTGTCGATGCCAAAGTTATCCTTTCCACCTCAATGAACCTTGACCTTACTGTCAACCCTGATTACTCGCAGGTGGAGGTCGACAGACAGGTAACAAACCTCGACAGGTTTGAGCTGTTCTTCCCTGAGAAGAGGCAATTCTATCTTGAGAACAGCGATCTCTTCGCCAATCTTGGAACCGATAACCTGAGACCCTTTTTCTCGAGACGCATCGGTCTGAACTCGCCTGTTACGGCCGGGGCACGGCTAAGCGGTAAGATCGGTGACAAGTGGCGGATAGGGCTGATGGACATGCAGACAAGGGACCAGGACACGATAGCAGCAGGCAACTACACCGTTGCCGCCCTTCAGCGCAAGGTATTCAGGAGGTCCAATTTCTCCCTCTTCCTTGTAAACAAGCAGATAACAAACAGGAGATCCGGTTCGGACTATACAGGGCTCAGCTATAACCGCGTTGCCGGTATGGAATTTAACCTTGCCAGTGCCGATAACAGGTGGACTGGCAAGACCTTTTACCACCAGGCATTCTACCCCGGTGCAGCCGGCGACGCTGCAGCGGCGGCAGCAAACATAACCTATTCGACCCAATATCTTACTGCAACCCTCAACCAGTCGTGGGTTGGAGCCGATTATATTGCCGAAGCAGGGTATATAAGAAGGAAGGGATACTATGAGATTAATCCTCTTTTTCAGTATAAATTCTTTCCATCTTCAAGCAGATTGGCCAATCATGGTCCGGGGTTCAAGCTTGATATGCTTACGGATCCTTCCTTCAAACTTACCGACAGGGATGCTACAGTTTTCTACCAGGCCGAATGGATGAACAAAAGCATTGCCCAGGTATATGTAACCTCGAGTTATGTGATGCTTCAGGCTCCTTTTGATCCTACAAATTCGGGAGGGGTTCCACTGCCTGCCGGAGAGAAGTTTAACTGGAACAGCGCAGGAGCCTCCTTTACCTCCGACATCAGGAAATCGTTCAATTTCCTGCTGGCCGGCCGTTATGGTGGCTATTACAATGGTAACGGCTGGACAATCAACGGGGAGCTCAACTACCGCGTGCAGCCCTACGGAAGCCTGGGGATAATATCCTCATACAACAACCTTGAGCTGCCTGCTCCATACAGCAGTGCAAAATTCCTGCTGGTGGGTCCCAGACTCGACATCACTTTTACCGACAAGGTATTTTTTACTAGCCTGGTGCAGTACAACGACCAGATGGACAATATAAACCTGAACCTCAGATTCCAGTGGAGGTTTGCACCTGTTTCCGACCTTTTTATTGTCTATACCGAGAACTCTTATCCTGCCAGTCATGATATCAAGAACCGCGGACTGGTTCTGAAGTTATCCTACTGGTTCAACTGAAACGGCTGAGACTATTTGCCTTTTCCCATTTCATGCTCCATCATCTGCGTAAGGCTCATGCCGCTGTAATTTTCAACATAATAACCAGTTGTTGCCTTTGTGAAGTCTGTCTTGCCAATATCTGTAACCTTCATTGAGTTTTCGCTCTTGCCGTTATCCTCAATGAAATCGAGTTCTGTAAGAAGGTAATTTTTCCCCGAGATCCCCATCCCAAGAAGATTATTAGGCTGAGAATAATGAATTTTCGCCTGTGACTCACCGCTTGCGAGAGCGCCAAGCCCCATGGAGAACATCATTTCAGGATCGAAATCTACAGTAGCATACCAGACATAAACAGTACCTGAACGTTCCTTGCCATTCTCGACTCCCGATACATGCTTCGAATACTCCTCCGCCGTATAGCCAAACACGTTTTTGGTCTTGCCGGTTTTAACAAAATTATCCAGGTTTATTGAAGCATCAGTATCCTTATCAGCCTTATCCTTGTCAGGCATCTCTTTTCCAAAGGCAGCAGCAATTTCCCCAATTCCCTTGTACATTGATTTCATATCAATTACTTTCAGTACTTTACGCTTAATGCCAAAGCCATTTGGCACTGCTTCCCTGCTAAAGGATACCAGGTTACCATCCTTTGTTATGACAACCAATTCGTCATCATCGTTTTTGCTTTCGGGAGTCTCCATGCTCATATATTCACCATTCGATGGAAAATAAAAGCTAACCGTTTCGGGTGATCTTTTATGCTTGTCGTTTATCTCATATACTACCTTATAATCAAACTTATAGGCAGCCGGAACAGTATAGGTCGGAGCCTGCTGGTCATTTTGTGCATTTGTTTTAAATACACCCAGCACAATCATAATAAACAGATATACTATTTTTTTCATCGCACTAAAATTTTAAAAGTTAATGCTTAATGACATAAAACAGATGAGCTGAATAGTTTGTTCCGGGCAGGCCTGCCCTATTTTGAGAAAACCTGGTGTTTATTTTATCCTGAAATCGAGCAGGGGCCTTTCCTCCAGGTAGGCGACAAGGTGATCGTTGCGCCTGAGCGGCCCCACACCGGCAGGTGTTCCGGTAAATATCAAGTCGCCAGTCTTGAGGGTGAAATATTCTGAGACATATTCAATTATTTCATTGACGCCAAAGATCATGTCCGAAGTATTGCTTTGCTGTACTATCCTGTCGTTAATTTCGAGCCTGAAACTGACATTGCTGATGTTGCCGATTGTGCTGACCGGAACAAAATCTCCGACGGGGGCTGCACCGTCAAAGCCCTTGGAAAGCTCCCATGGGTACCCGGCTTTTGAAAATCGTCCCTGAAGATCCCTTGCAGTCATGTCGATGCCGAGAGTAAGCTCATCATAATACCGGGGAGCAAACCTGGAAGAGATGCTTTTGCCCAGCTTGCTGATCTTTACGACGATCTCTGCCTCGTAATGGATATCAGAAGAAAAGTCAGGGAGAAAGAATGGCTTATTTTTCTTAAGCAGGGCTGAATCGGGCTTCATGAATACAACAGGCTCATGTGGCAGGTCCCATCCCATTTCCCGTGCATGGTTGCGGTAATTCAAGCCGATGCAGATTATCTTCATCCTACCCCTGTGTTTTGCCGAAGGACCTGAGCTTGATTTCGGTCAGAACCTTCTTTGTATAGAGGGGAAAATCTCCGTTCATCATCCATGAATAATATGATGGCTCATCCCTGAAAACCTGTTCAACGGGTTTCCCCTTATGCTTCCCGAAATTGAATATCTCCGTTCCTGCTTCATCCTGGATTATCCTGCCTGCGAAATCCACTATGGTATTGTAGGAGCTGAAATCGGCCAGTTTTTCGACATCGTTTTCAAGATCCTTATATATATCAAGCTGTGACTTCAGGACTTCATACGTAGCTGCAGTGTCGGCCTTTGAGCCATGAGCTCCAAGCAGGTCCTTCTTGCAGTAGAACTGGTAGGCTGCAGCAAGGGTTCGCTGCTCCTTCTTGTGGAATATTACCTGAACATCCACATATCTTCTTTTCCTGAAATTAAAATCGATATTTACCCTCAGGAATTCCTCGGCAAGCACCGGAATATCGAATTTTACGGCATTATAGCCTGCCAGGTCGCATCCCTCGAGAAATGCAGCCAGTTTCTTCCCGATCTCCCTGAATGAGGGTGAATCCGCAACATCTTCATTGGTGATGCCATGTATGGCAGTAGACTTGGGAGGTATCGGCATTTCAGGGTTAACACGGGTGCTCATCCACTCCTCTTTCCCGTTTGGAGCGATTTTCAGGACTGAAAACTCAACGATGCGGTCAACAGCAACGTTCACACCGGTGGTTTCCAGGTCGAGAAAGGCTATAGGACGTTTAAGGTTCAGATCCAAGGCTCAGGCATTTATCATCATTGGCATCAGGAGCATGAGAAGATCTTCCGAATCATTCTCAGTTACAGCAGGCAGGAAGAGTCCAGCCCTGGTTGGGTCAGCAAGCTCGATCATAACATCCTGTGAAGCTATGTTTGCAAGTATCTCGAGAAGGAAAACCGATTTGAATCCGATTTCTATTTCATCACCCTCATACTGGCATTTGATCCTCTCATATGCCGATATTGAAAAATCTATATCCTGCGCCGACACCATCACCTGGTTACCTTTCATCTGCAGCTTGACAAGATTGCTGGCCTGGTTGGAGAATACCGAAACACGTTTCAGGGTGTTGTAGAACTCAACCCTGTCGATAGTGATCTTACGCGGGTTATTTTTTGGTATTACAGAGTTGTAATTGGGATAGTTACCTTCAACAAGACGGCATACGACCTTGTAATTGCTAAGCTCAAAGAAGGCATTCTTGTCATCAAACTCAATAGTGACAGCCCCCTCCTCCCTTGGAAGGATGTTCTTCAGCAGGGATGCCGGCTTTTTGGGAAGGATAAATGAGGAGTTGTCATCGGCAAGTGCATCTGTGCGCTGATACCGCACCAGCTTGTGAGCATCGGATGCCACAAAGGTTACCTTGTCGGTCGCTGCCTCAACAAAAACGCCACCCATCACGGGGCGGAGCTCATCATCAGCTGTTGCAAAAAGTGTCCTGTTGATGCCGGCCAGCAATATATCCGCATTTATTGAAAATGAAAATTTCTTGTCCTTCTTTATTGCTGGCAGTGCAGGGAAGTCAATCCCGTTCTGACCGACCACATTGAATTTACCGTTCTCGGAGCTGATAACAACAGCCATTGTTGACATATTGATATCAAATGTAAGCGGCTGAACTGAAAATTCCCTGAGAGTGTCGAGAAGGATCCTTGCAGGAAGGGCAATGGTTCCGTCACCGTCTGTATTTTCGAGCTTCATCCTTGTTATAAGGGTCGATTCAAGATCGGATGCGGTTATTTCAAGATCGTTACCGGAAAGATTAAAAAGAAAATTATCAAGTATGGGAAGTGTATTCTTTGAACTTATTACCCTGCTTATGGCTTGCAGATGACCAAGGAGTTCCGAACTGGATACTACAAATTTCATATCGTTGCCGTTTTAAATTTATTTTTGGATTAATGAATTTTACTATTTAAATCAAAATGAATGGATTGAAACAGATTCAGGATGTAAATCCTTTTTATCAATATTACGAAAAAAAACCATTTCCCAAAAATAAATTATTCGGGGAAGAAATAGGTGCGCCGCTTCAGCAGCGGGTCAATATCGAAATAACGCATAATGAAGAATTCACTGCTCCCGGGTGTCCTGCCCAGCAACCTGTCGGTATCAATTACCGTATGGCCATTCTCCTCCTTTTCCCGTTGCCAGAGAGTAAGCTCCGTAATTTTTCCATCGGAGGCAGTAACGCTGATCCTGTACATTGGCTGTTTAGATCCGATCTGCATCTTCTCCCCGCTGCTCATATCCAGATCCCATTTTTCGAAAGGTATCCGCGCAAAATATGACAGATACCTGGCAACAAGCGCTGAATCCCATCCAGCCAGAGGCTTACCTGAAGCTGACAGTGTAAAGCGACGGTCATTGATGTCAATTTTGAAGGAGGATGATGTGTCGGCAACATTCTCGAATACAACAGTTTTTATTTCTGACGGAAGAAGATTAAAGACAGTATAGGGCTTCCAGAACAATTCATTTGTAATAAATGCAGATCCGATGTCTCCGTCAAAGCCCGGAACGAAGACTATGAAGGGCTTCGATCCTTCACGGATCTTCATCATATTTCCATAAATATTTGAGCCGGTTTTATATACAAGAAAATCTCTGATCAGTCTCCTGTTTTCGTATACCCTGACCTTCACAGGTTCTATCCCCTTATCGGTGATCTCCGATCTGAACAGGCTTGCAGAAACGGGCGATTTGATTGTGATCTCCTTCAGTATTCTGAGAAGAAAAAGAATACCGCTCTTGCGTGCCTCCTGTCCATCATTTATATACCAGTTCTCCCCTTTTTTCTCCAGAGTCAGCCTTTTCCCCTGTGCTGATAAATCAACCTTTGTTATTTCCTTCCCCGAGCCTGCGGCGAAAGAGCTGTTTGATGATCCAAAGGGCAGCCTGTCGCGGAATAGCAGCAGCAAAACGGGCACGATAGCAAGTACCGCCAGGATACTCCTGATAATCAATTTGTTCATTACCGGAATCTTGTATATAATCTCTTCCTGAAATAGTTGTAAAATAACCCGGCGAAAACAACGAGAATTACAGGTCCGGCAAGATTTAAGAGCTGCCACCCGGTCTTCTCAGATCTTACCTTATACTTATTGAGGAGCCTCAGCTTGAGCTCCCTCGATCTGAGTTCCATAATTCCGTGATCGTCGACAAGATAATTGAGGCAATTGATCAGAAAGTCCCTGTTCCCGTACATCTCCCCCGTGTATTTGTCCTGCCCCAGGGGCAGCGGTGATTCCTCCAGTCCTGCCCTCCTGACTTCATTCCTTATAATATCAGCATCGGCTATCACAATGAGCCTGGTCTTAACGCTTTCACCCCTGATTTTAAAATTGGGGTCGGGCGTCAGATTGCTTACAACCCTGTTCCTGAAGACAGATGGAAATACCCCTTCAAGCAATACTGCCACAGGCAGGCCCGACCTGTTGAAATCCTTCTCATCCGGCGGCATCCCTGCTTCCTTAAGACTTATAACAATTGGTGGCGAAAGCACCCTGCTCCTGGCAGAGGTCGAAAGCAGGACAGTCTTTCTGATGGCAGTGTCGAGACCCACAGTATCAATATAATTTACGAATTCTCCCTTAACCCGGTTTATATTGCGTGTTACAGGATGGTGAGATGAAGGGGCAAGCAGAGGGTAATACAGCCAGGGAACAGGTACTATCTGCTGATTTGTATTGCCGGTCCCTACCTTGATCCTGATAACCTGGCAGTCCATATCCTGAACAATTGCGGGATTAACCCTGGCTCCGTAAGTGAAGATCTGGTCCTCTATATTCAATGGCCTGTAAAGGCCTACGGTTTGCCCGAGCACAAGGCTATCCTCATTGACTGCCACCTCATCGAAAAGCCAGACGACCTTTCCTCCCTTCATTATATACTGATCTATAACCAGCTTGTCCGATTCATTAAACTCCTTCTCTGGACCTGCAATTATCACAGCCGCATATTTGTCAAGCACTCCGGGTTTTCCGCCTATAGTCCCCCTGTCGATCGTGAAGAACCTTGCAAGGCTTAGCGTAAGATCTGCCGTGCCGATCTCGGGGATCTCCCCCTGTCCTTCAAGGAACGCTACTTTATATATAGTGTCTGAACTCAGGGTCGCTATATTCTGAATAAGCTCATATTCAAGCCCCTCCTCGGAATGGAGAAGATTCTGTTCATAGGATATCGAAAGATTGTTCTTCAGGAAATTCACGGGAACCTCAACTCCGTTGCAGTTAATCAGCATTCCCGGAAATATTATCTTCTGTGTCGATCCCCCCTCCGAATCACCGGCCTGTATGTTAACAGGATTCAGCCCCTTGCTTACAAGCGACTGATACATGGTTTGCCTTTTTTTCGAGTCTTTGCCTTCCGACGGATTGATGAACTCATAGTCGATCTTCCTGCCGGAGAAAATCCTGAACTCATCGAGCATCTCCCTGACCGATCTTTTCAGCTTTTTAAGGGGCACAGGCATATCTCCATCAAGATAAACCTGCACAAATATGTCATTCTTCAGACCAGCCAATACCCTTTTTGTCGGAGGTGAAAGAGTATATCTCCGGTCCTCCGTCAGATCCAGCCGGAACCTTACAAAGGAGCTTACCGATGCGAGAAGCACTATCGCTGCGACCGAACTTAAGAACTGCAGCCAGCTTTTCAGCCTGATGTTTTTATTATTTCCGGTTCCCGCCATACTTAACCCTGATTACTGCACCTTCCTCCACTTACGGGATAACAATACAAGCCTGGTACCCTCATTGAAAATGAGAGCCACGGCAGCAAAATATACCGCATCCTTAATATCTATGACTCCCCGGCTCATTGATTTATAATGTTCGTTGATGCCCAGCCTGATAACAAATTCATCAATTTTCTTAAGTCCGGGCAGGTAGGCGAAGGAATCAAAACCCATGAAGAGGACGAAACAGATAAATACAGCCAATATAAATGCAACAACCTGGTTATCTGTAACCGAGGATGCAAAAATACCTGCTGAGGCGTACACCGATGCTAGGAAGAAGAGCCCGATGAAGGCACCTGCAGTGCCTCCCCTGTCAAGGTTGCCAGGCGGATCCCCAAGCATATATACTGAGATATAGTAAATAAGTCCAGGCAAAAGGGCCAGGAATACGAGTATTATTGAAGCAAGGTACTTTCCCCAGATAATGCCTCTTTCCGTTATCGGCCTTGAATAAATCAGCTCGAGAGTGCCAAGCCTTTTCTCCTCGGCGATCATCCTCATCGTAACAGCCGGAACCAGAAACAGAAAAACCCACGGAGAGAGGAAAAACAAGGTATCGAGTCCGGCATAACCGGTGTCAAATATATTCCATTCACCGGGAAAGATCCACATGAACAGACTGTTAATGAGCAGAAAAACAACAATCACTATATACCCAGTGAGGCTGCTGAAAAAACCGCTTATCTCTTTCCTTAATATTGCGAACATAATCCAGTCATTAATCCAGGCCCGTCAGAAGAGTTTCCGGAAAACAGGTCAACGGACCGGAATACCTCCCACCCTCAGTAGGATCGTTGTGCCGTTTGACGATCCAAAAATAGTGCATTTTTGATGTCGGTTATAATAATACCCCTATAATAAAAATTAATAATCTGCCTGTAAGTGTGACCTTTTTCCGCCATTTCCATGGCTCCTTCCTGGCAGAGGCCTACACCGTGGCCATATCCCCTGCCCCTTAGGATTATCGAATCCCCTTCGGGAATTACGGAGAAAAATGTTGACCTCAGATTCAGCTCAGATCTTATGTGGCTAAGCGGAATGGACCAGGTTCCGGCATGGTAGTAAGTACCCCGCTTCTTCTGTGTAAATGCAAATATGGCGTGATCATTTGTTTTCCCCTCATATCCCGAGCGTTTCAGCATGCTTATCCATTCATCGGATCCAATCCGCTTTTCCCAGGTAGCACTCCTTGAGGCGATACAATAGGGATCGGCAATGCTCCTGAGATATGGGACACTTGTGAGCCAGACATTCTCCGGCGTTGAAGTTTCACCACCGCAGTTCGCATGAAAGGCTGAAATGATCAGGGTACTGTCGGGACCAAGTATTACAAGCCCCCTTGTCTCCAGGGCTGCCCTGTTGATCAGGGTATCGTGCGAAACGCCATTGAAAGCCTGACAGTGTGTATTATCGCATACGTTATACCGGTCTGACATATGCTTGTCAAAGTATTTGTACATATAGGTCCGTGCAAGAATAGCCTGGGTCTTCACATATTCGCTGTTCCTGCCGCTCCCCCCTTCTGCCCTGACGACCCCGGCAATGTAGCTCTCCACATCGCATTTATTTATCATGAGCAGGGTGCCGAGGTCAGGATAACAGTTGAGATCTCCGGAATAAAGCTGTTTTAAGGGAACCCCATCGTTAATCCTGAGCGAAAATGAATCATTTCCGGTTATCCCTGCCAGCTGAAGGGAATCGCATAAAAATCCCCCTCTCTTCGCTATCTTTACTGCCAGCCTGCCATCGAACCTGGTGATCAGAACCTGGTCAGCTCTGCCGATATTCAGGTTTGCACCATTGTAGGTTCTTAATTCGTATCTTCCTCCCGTAACAAAAAATACAGCCGATTCGGGGGTCTGTGTGGAAAAAAGCCTGATCCTCACCTGTCCGGATGCATGCCCCCAAAAAAGAATACAAATATTAAGAAGGAGGATTAATCGTCGGTGCATCGGTCAGATATATTATCAAATACTGGTTACAGGTATAAAAAATTCAGAGCCTTTCCATTGTGATGTAACTCATTATGAAACCTCTTCCTCTTCAGCCAATCTCTTTTTAAGCACATTTACCATTTCATCTGCTATCCTGACCGAAGCTCCTGACGGACCAAGCCTGCTTTTAAGCGCTTCGTAGCCGGCCAGCATCGCCTCTCTTTTTGAGCCGCCGGGTAAAATGGCCCTTAGTTCGCCAAGAAGATTTTTTTCCGTGAGATCGTACTGAACCAGTTCCCTTACTATTTCTGAATCCATAATCAGGTTCACAAGAGAAATGTACTTTACCCTGATAACGAACCAGCCAATAAGGGCAGAAAGGAAATCGCTCTTATAGCAAACTACCTGCGGTATTCCCAATAAGGCTGCTTCGAGAGTGGCAGTACCTGAAGTGACAAGGGCAGCCTGTGAGATATGAAGGATTTCATATGTCATCTCCTTCACAAGCCTCACATTTTCGTTTGCAGTGATCCTGTTGTAAAGCTCATCAGGGATGTTCCTCACTCCTGCAAGTACAAAGAGGTAACCGGGGAAATGTTTTATCATCTTCAGCATCTGCGGAAGAATGTTCTCTATCTCGTGCCTGCGGCTTCCGGCCAACAGGGCTATCACCGGCCGGTCGGCTATGCCGGCCGACCTGAAAATCTCACTCCTTTCAGGAAATGAGGAGATCCTCCTTTCTGTCTCGTCGACAAGAGGATTGCCATGGTACTCTACCGAGATCAGGTGCTTCCTGTAAAAATCAACCTCGAACGGAAAGATTATGAACATGCGGTCGACATTCTTCCTTACCTTCTTCACCCTGCCTTCATTCCAGGCCCATAATTTAGGGGAGATATAATAAAAAGTCCTCAGTCCTGATTTTTTTGCAAAGGCTGCTATCCGAAGATTGAAGCCGGGATAATCAATGAGAATAACAACATCGGGAGAAAAATCGAGGATCTGCTTTTTGCATAGGACAAAGTTTCTCCTTATTGAGTCAAGGTTTTTCAGAACCTCGGAAAATCCCATAAAGGCAAGCTCCCTGTAGTGCACAAGCAGCTTTGCCCCGGCCTCTTCCATCATATCGCCTCCCCAGCACTGAATAACTGCATGCTTATCTGCTTCCAAAAGACCCTTCACCAGGTTGGATCCGTGAAGATCGCCTGATTGTTCTCCGGCAATAATGAAATACCTCATGTTAAGAATTTTAGTGCAAAAACAAGTATTGCCCAAAAGATTGTTATGGCGAGCGTTCCCCTGGCTGCACGAAGCATGTCGAACCTGTTGAAGAGAAGAAATATGAAAATATTGGGGAATACACAAAGGGTTATTGAATGTGTAACGATATTTGAATCCCTTAGCCTGGCGAGATATGCCGCGAGAGACATTTCGCCGGATGAAAGGAGAAAAACAAAAACACCTACCAGAAGAGGGAAGACAAATCCGGCTGCAAGACCCGTCAGTACCCTGTCATATTTTTCGGCTAAATTCATTTTCCGAACCTGAGCTTAAGTTTATCAAGATACCAGTGTGCCGTCATGTCTACGGAAACAGGAACGACAGATACGAAATTATTTGCAATTGCCCATTCATCCGTATCATTTGCATCCGGTTCATGGTTGAGGAAAATTCCGGTAAGCCAGTAGTATGTTTTGCCCATTGGATCCTTCCTCTTTTCGAATTCCTCCTTCCAGTTACCCCTGGCCTGACGGCATATCCTGATTCCTTTTATATCCTTGCCGGCCGCTGCAGGAATATTGACATTCAGGCAGACTCCAGCGGGAAGCGGATCCGATGCAAGCTTGCGCATGACCTGCCTGATATATTTTCTGCAAGATGAAAAATCAGCGGATGGAGAAAAGTTATTCAGTGAAAATCCGACAGAGCTTATCCCATAAAGGCAACCCTCTATTGCGGCTGCCATTGTCCCGGAATATAAAATGCTCACCGACGCATTGGCCCCATGATTTATGCCGGACACGACCCAGTCGGGGTATCTCTCAAGCAACTGGTTGACAGCCAGCTTAACACTATCGGTGGGGGTGCCGTTGCAGGCATATATACGGTGCCTGTCATTCTCTTCCAGCATCTTTACCCTCAGGGGGGTCTTTACCGTGAGCGCCTGCGACATACCCGACATGCTCTCTGTTGTAGAGACAAGGACAACCTTGCCGAATTCCTCCATCACCCCCAGAAGTGTCTTCAGACCTGCAGCATACAAACCGTCATCGTTAGTGAGCAGAATCAGCCTGTCATCTTTTTCAATTACCATATAAAGCAACTTTGAGATACAAATATAGACAATTTAGACAGACTCCGAAGCCGCGTAATGAATCTGCTTATGTGAGCAGTTAAACCTCTCAGGCTCTAAAAAAAATAATTTTTCTCCGGGAATGTAAATAATTCATCATTCGTTCATGTTCGCGGGCTTACTTTTAGCCTGTCACATTTAATATTAACATATAAAAACTCCAAACAATGAAAAGAAAAAGTTTAATTTTTGCCATTGCAATTACGATAGTTGCCGGCATCTCAGCGCAGACCCCTGCACAGGACCAGACAAGACTACAGACTCCTGACCGTGACCAGATCAATCTTCAGGACAAGGATGTAATTCAGCTCCAGGACCAGGACATGATACATCTGCAGGATCAGGATATGCTGCAGGACGGAACGGGGACAATGACCCAGGCACAGAGCCAGACCCAGGGCGGAACCCAGGCCGGAAGTGTGGCAAGGGCATCGGGTAGCATGTCAGTCACCCGGGCAGCAGCACAGACAAAAAGCCAGACCCGCTCCCGGGCGGCAGCTCAGACAACCACAAGGACAAGGAGCCAGATAAGGGCAAGGGACTGCTCCCAGAGCATGAATGCAGCAAGCTGCAGCTATTATGGCACCAGGGCAGCAATGCAAAGCGGCAATGCCCTCAGGGCTGCAAGGGGAACAGGTGTCTGCAGGAGATAACTGAATGAACCGGAAGAGGCTGTCCGAAAAGACAACCATCACCCCTGTCCTCCTGTCCGGGACAGGGGTGCTTCTTCCTCCGGTGATAAAGGCCATTGATTTTTCTGGCCAGGCTCCATATCCTTCGTTTAACAGTATTCAAAATGAGTGTAATCCGCCTTAAAATTTTCCAGGTTTTATTTATACTGGCCTTTCTTCAGCAGGCTTCAGCACAGACGGAAGCCATCAATGACATAGCATCCGCTGATAGCACTTCAGGAATCACTGTTGCTCCGATACATGCCCTCTACTCAGGAGCCGGCTTCGGTAACGGCATAATGTATCCCGCGATAACGGTTGCCCGGACCGGGACATTTGCCTACGGTTCACTCCTGTATTCCTTTAAAAACGAGTTGTTTGCCTCCGTATCTGCCTGGAATATCATGGAGAGTGGCCAGGTGCCCGATTTCAGCAATTATTCGCTCATGTATATCAGGAGCATGAATAAATGGCTGGATATCTCATTAATGGCTTCATTTTTTCAGTTCAACAAGGCAACGGCAGATACACTTCTGAATAATTTCGCATACACCGATCTGTCTGCCGGGCTTATCTGGAAATCCTTCCGCACCAGCCTCTCCTTCTCGGCATCGTTTTCGGCTGAAATCCAGTATTATGTACGGATTAAAAACTCGGTATACATTCAGACCCCTTCCCTATTCAGGGGAAAGGCGTTCCTATCCTTCAA
Source organism: uncultured Bacteroidales bacterium (assembly GCA_963756885.1). Classification (GTDB taxonomy): domain Bacteria; phylum Bacteroidota; class Bacteroidia; order Bacteroidales; family VadinHA17; genus LD21. Next base: position 412,239 of record CAVWPG010000005.1, on the reverse strand, counting down.
TCCATCCGTCACACTGCTCGCAGGCTCATTCCTGAAAGCAGAAACATCCGTAATCACAACCCCGACTGTCACCTGCGATACCTTATTCGTCCGGGATACTGACAACTTTACCGGCTATACGGACAATGGCAACAGTCCATCTTCACAGTCTTTTGTCTCAATACCCGGCTCCGGCTTCACAATAAATACTGTAACCACATGGTCGGGCATGGAAATAACTGCTCTTAAAAAGGATTTTGGCATTATCGAGACTAATATTACACTTCCAATTGCACTGAATTTCAAAAGGCTGACTCTTGAAACCGAACCAGGCTATATTATTCCCCTTCGCAAAAACGAATATATGCCTCAGCCAGGTGGATTCAATTTAACAATAAGCCTTCTCTTCCGACTTTTCTGATAATCAAGCCCCCGTTATACTGACGGCAGACATTGAGCCCTCGCAGGAATAGAATATTTCAATGCTCTTATTGAAAAAAAATATTCTTACATTCGTCATTATTGAAAATTTAAAATTACCGGTATGAACTTTCTGATTCTGATTCTCGGCTTTCTGTTCGGAGCCATTCTTCAATATGCAAGGTTGAACAGGTACAATGTGATAAGCGGCATGGCCACACTTGAAAACCTGACTGTTGCCAAAGCCATTGCTACTGCAATCGGTGCGGGTGCAATACTGATCGCTGTCGAAGCTGATCTGGGTCTGGCCAGCTATCATATTAAGCCTTTCCTGCTGGGTGGTATAGCCATAGGCGGACTTATTTTTGGCTTTGGAATGGCAATACTGGGCTACTGCCCCGGGACCATGGCCATATCTCTTGGAGAGGGTTCGGTCGATGCTCTTTCAGGAATCGCAGGGGGACTTACCGGAGGTCTGATATATACTGTTCTTCTGCCTGCCTTTGGCAGGATATTGGGTCCCAACCTGGGCACATATTCGGTTTTTACGGCATTCGGAGCCAATAAGCCTGTTTTTTATCTCATTGTGATAATTCTGGCGACACTCTTTATCGGTGCTGCCTTTCTGCTGAACAGAATTGATAAGACAGAGAATATCAGGTGGTTCTGGTCAGGAATAGGACTTGCACTGTTAAATGTTATTGTCTTTTTGTCAGCCGGCACCGACAGGGTGATAGGGGCCTCTTCGGCTTATCCCTATGCAGCCGATGCCCTTGCCGGATTTACTCAGAACAGCTATTTTGAAAAAATGCAGGGACCGGGGAGATGGGAGCTGATCTTCCTTGCAGGTGCTTTTTTATCGGGTGTTGTAATATCATTGATAAGAAAAGAATTCAGGATTACAATAGTTCACAGCAACTGGGAGAAGTATAAGGGCAACTCCCCCCTGAAACGTCTCATATGGGCATTTGCAGGAGGCTTTGTGATAATATTCGGGGCCAGGATGGCCGGTGGCTGTACAAGCGGTCACATCATCTCGGGAGGAATGCAGCTTGCCCTGAGCAGCCTGTCGTTCGCCGTCTTTGTTTTTGGAGGACTCCTTCTGACAGGAAGACTTTTCTATCGTAAAACGGTTTGATCCCCTTTTCGTAGTTCAGCAAGTTACTCATATTTCAAAATTACTTACTTTTGCATCGATTGTGCACCATTTTAAGAGTAATTGAAATATGAAGATTTCATATAACTGGATCAGGGATTATCTGAAAACTGACCTTGAGCCCTCACGCATTGCTGAAATATTGACTTCCATCGGACTTGAGATCGAGGGGATGGACGACTGGGTATCTGTAAGGGGAGGTCTCGAAGGGGTTGTTGTCGGGGAAGTGATCACCTGCCGCAAGCACCCTGATGCCGATAAGCTATCAATTACAACGGTTGATATCGGGGGGCCTGAGCCTGTTCAGATTGTATGCGGTGCTCCCAATGTAGCAGAAGGGCAGAAGGTACCGGTAGCAACAACCGGCACAATTCTTTACAAAGGTGACGAAAGATTTGAAATAAAGAAATCAAAGATCCGGGGCGAAATATCGGAAGGGATGATCTGCGCTGAAGATGAGCTTGGTCTGGGAACATCGCATGAAGGCATAATGGTTCTCAGAAATGACGTAAAGCCCGGAACTCCCGCACGTAACTATTTTAATGTTGCCAGTGATGTGGTTTTTGAGATCGGATTAACCCCAAACAGGATCGACAGCGGTTCCCACTATGGCGTAGCAAGGGATCTTGCCGCGTACCTTAATATTAACTCAGAGTTTTCCGGAAGAGCAGTGCTCCCTTCCGTTTCAGGATTCAAGCCCGACAATAACGACAACTCATTTGAGGTCATTATTGAAAATACAACTGATTGCCCAAGGTATACCGGCATAACAATAAGTGGCATAACAGTCGGAGAATCGCCCGACTGGCTTAAAAACAGGCTCAGGGCTGTCGGGCTCAATCCGATAAATAACGTTGTCGATATCACGAACTTTGTCCAGCTTGAGATCGGACAACCACTGCACGCCTTCGATGCAGATAAGATCACCGGTAAAAAGGTAATTATAAGGAACCTGCCTGATAAAAGCAAGTTTGTAACACTCGACAATACTGAGAGAACCCTCTCCTCAAGGGATCTTATGATCTGCAATCCTGTGGAGGGCATGTGCATCGCAGGAGTTTTCGGCGGGATTAAATCCGGGGTCACTCAATCAACCAGGAATGTCTTCCTGGAAAGCGCATATTTCAATCCGGTGGCGATCCGTAAGACATCGAAAAGACATAGTCTCAAAACAGATGCCTCATTCCGGTTCGAGCGCGGGGCTGATCCCGGGATGACAACCTGGGCACTCAGGAGGGCAATTATGCTGATCAGGGAGATAGCCGGGGGAAAGATCTCCTCGGAGATTATCGATGTATACCCTAACCCCCTGAAGAATGCAAAGGTTGAGCTTACTTACAGCGGCATATCCAGACTTATAGGGAAAAAAATTGAACCGATTGCAGTGAAGAAGATACTCGGCCTCCTGGATATCGGAATACTAGCTGAAAATGGTGATGATCTGACACTTGACATTCCTTCCTACAGGGTGGATGTAAAGAGGGATGCAGACGTGATCGAGGAGGTGCTGAGGATTTACGGCTATAACAATGTCGAAATTTCGAGCCATGTAAATTCCACCCTGACATTTTCTGAAAAACCAGACAGGGAAAAGGTAATCAATATTATTTCAGATCTTCTGTCGGCAAACGGCTTCGCTGAAATAATGTGCAATTCCCTCACTCCTGCTGCCTGGTATGAAATGAGTGTGGATTTCGATAAGGAAAAACTTGTGAAGCTGGCCAATCCTCTCAGCTCTGACCTGAATGCAATGAGACAATCGCTCCTTTTCGGGGGGCTCCAGTCCATAATCTGGAATATTAACAGGCAGCACCTCGACCTTAAATTCTATGAGTTTGGCCACTGCTACTTCTATGATAAGCCCTTACAGGGACAGCCGTTGGTCGACAACTATAGTGAGAAGGAATCACTCGATCTCTTCATAACAGGAGCGACAAACAGGCAGACATGGAATTGCCGCAGCAACCCGTCCGACTTTTTCAATATCAAATCGGCAGTTGAAATGGTATTGTCGCGTCTGGGACTCGAGCCTGAAAGCATTTCCGGCGGCGAGAGCTCGCGCAGGTACTTTGCGGAATCGCTGACCTACAGGACCGGGAATAATATTGTTGCAGAGGCAGGGCGTGTTTCCAGAAGCTACCTGAAGCTCTTTGATATTGAGCAGGATGTATATTATGCACATATCGACTGGGATCTGCTTCTGAAGAAGATAAGGAAACACTCCATTTCGTTCAGGGAACTTCCGAAATACCCATCCGTACGACGTGATCTGGCACTTCTGCTTGACAGAAGCATCAGATTTTCCCAGGTAAGGGATCTGGCCCTGAAAACAGAAAGAAGCATTCTGCACGATATCAGCCTTTTCGATGTTTATGAAAGCGATTCGCTGGGCAACAACAAAAAATCATACGCCGTTAGCCTTATTCTCAGGGATGAAATGAAAACCCTGACTGACAAGAATATAGATAAGGTTATGAATAACCTGATCAGGGCATTCGAGAGTGAACTTAATGCTCATATCCGGTAATGAAGGATAAGATTATCGAACTTGTAACGGGAGACATCACTGTATTTGAAGCAGAGGCGATTGTTAATGCCGCCAATAATTCCCTTCTCGGAGGCGGTGGTGTCGACGGAGCCATTCACAGGGCTGCTGGCCCCGGTCTTCTTGAGGAATGTATTATGCTTAACGGATGCAAAACCGGGCAGGCCAAAATTACTTCAGGGTATAACCTGAAAGCCAGGTACGTGATCCATACTGTCGGGCCCGTATGGAAAGGAGGTTTAAGCAATGAGCCGTCCCTCCTGGCTTCATGCTACATATCATCTCTCACCCTGGCCTTTGAAAAAATGATAGGCTCGGTAGCTTTCCCGGGGATCTCGACCGGTGTCTATGGTTTCCCGAAGGAGCTCGCAGCAGAAATAGCCGTTGATGAGGTAAGAAAATTCATGGACAAACACAGTTATCCTGAAAAGGTAATCTTTATAGCTTACTCAGAATCAGATCACGACATTTACATGAAACTTCTGAATCCATGACCGCCCTTTACAATACGGTAAAAAACTACTTCTCGCTTGTGAAGTTCAGTCATACGGTCTTCGCCATGCCCTTTGCACTTATAGGGTATTCACTTGCGGTATCCGGACCGGAATATAGCTTCAGCGCAAGGCTCCTGATCCTGATCATTTTATGCATGGTCCTGGCCCGAAATGCCGCAATGGGTTTCAACAGGCTGGCAGACAGGAAATTCGATGCCCTTAACCCGAGGACCAGGAACAGGGAGATCCCTGCAGGGCTTATCGGAAGCAGGGACGCCGCCATTTTTGTCATCCTGAATGCCCTGCTTTTCTTTGTGGCAGCTTCATTCATCAACAGGCTTACAATGTACCTGTCACCTGTAGCCCTGCTTATTATACTTGGCTACAGCCTTACAAAAAGATTCACCTTCCTCTGCCATTTTATCCTCGGACTCGGACTAAGCCTTGCACCCATCGGTGCCTATATATCTATAACCGGGAAGTTCAATATCCTGCCGCTAATATATTCCCTGATCGTGCTGACATGGGTAAGCGGGTTCGATATTATATATGCTCTCCAGGACAATGAGTTCGACAAATCGAATAATCTCCATTCAGTGCCCTCCGCTGCCGGTATAAAGATGGCAATCGCGGATCTCAGTCATTGTACACGTTTTCACATTCATACTTGTCATTATGGCTGGCCTGGCCGGTACAGGCGGCTGGCTTTTCTGGACAGGTGCAAGCCTGTTCTCCCTGTTCCTGCTCTACCAGCATCTCATTGTAAGCCATAATGACCTCAGCAGGGTTAACCTCGCTTTCGGTACGACAAATGGCATAGCAAGTATTATTTTTGCTGTCTTTGTAATTTCCGACATGGTTTTCAGATAACAATAAATTATATTATATTTCATCCGGTAAAATTTAACCTGATTTTATTGAAACAAGCTATTTTAAAAAGATATTTATGGGGGAACTAATTATTAAAGAGGTCCTTACAAAAAAGGACCGCCGTGATTTCATTTATCTTCCTGAGAAAGTTCACAAAGATGAACCTGAATGGCTTCCTCCTATCTACATGGATGAATGGGAACTGTACGACAAGAAAGAAAAACAAGTCGTACCAGTATGCCGATGCGCTCCTTCTTCTCGCCTTCAGGGACAACAAGCCTGTCGGAAGGATAATGGGGATCATAAACAAGCGTTATAATTCCATCCATGACGAACAGCATGGGAGGTTCTGCTTCATGGAATGCTACAACGACAGGGAAGTGTTCCATGCCCTCATAGCCAGGGTTGAGGAGTGGCTGAGAAAGAACGGAATGCAAAAAATAGTTGGGCCTCTTGGATTCTCTGATAAGGATCCCGCAGGGCTTCCAGATAGAGGGTTTCGAGTATCCACAGTTTATGACAAGCGCCAACAATTCGCCCTATATGCCACAGTCTGCTGGAAGGTGAGGGCTTTGTAAAGAAAGTTGACCTCGTAAACTACCTTGGAAAGATCCCTGAAAAATTCCCTGAGATATATGAAAAAGTACTTTCACAGGGTAGAGAAAATGGAGGAGTATAAAATCATGGAATTCAAATCAAAAACAGAGCTCAAACCCTATATCATCTCAGTGCTGGAGCTTATGAATCAAACCTTTGAGGAGATCTATGGGTTTGTTCCGCTCAATGACAAGGAGAAAAAGGATTTTGCTGCAAGGTATCTGCCTATCCTGGATCCAAAATTCATTAAGCTCATCGAGGTGAACGGGGTTCTTGCCGGATTTGCCATTGGCATGCCCGATTTCAGCAAGGGAATAAGGGATGCCAAGGGCAAACTGTTTCCCTTTCGGAATCTTTAAAATCCTCAGTGATTCGAAGAAATCAAAAAAACTGCTTATGATGCTTGGTGGAGTCAGGAAGGAATTCAGGGGAAAAGGGCTCGATGTACTTGATGGGCGTCAAAATCCTGCAGTCGGGTATCAGGCATAAAATGGACTACTCTCGACAGCCACCTCGTTCTTGAGGATAACATCAAGATGAGAGGCGAGTATGAAAGAGTCGGTTGTCAGGTAGTCAAGAAGTTCCGTATTTACCAGAAGGATCTTTAAAGGGTCTGTCAGCCTAGAACCTGAACACTATTGAAAGCCCAAGCATCTCCTTGAACTGGGCGCGTGCCGTCTTCTTTGGGGTCAGGTCGGGATTCAAAACCGGCATACCTCCCTTTATAACCTGGCTTTTTGTATCATCGTCATAGATCAGGTGAGTATTGAACCTGACATCTGTAAACCAGTTCAGGTTAGCCGTGGCGATCATCTCCCAGTCAACATCAATATTCTGTGGATTGTGAATATAGTTTGTAAATAATGCCAGCCTGTTTGTTATTGTTACCGACTTGACCGGCTTGTATTCATGTGTAACCAGGAGACTTATACCAGGCTCATGCAAAGCCTTCCTGTCCTTCGGAATCCCATAAAGCGTCTGATCAAGCTTAACAGTGTCGGTCATATAGGTTCCCTTGTATGAAAAGGGTGAGAAGTTGAGGGAAGTGTTTTTATTCGGCTTGTAATCAAGACCCACACCTATTGTAAGTGTTGCAGGATTCAAAAATTTAGAGACTTCGGTCGGATTGGGCTCCGTATTGGTAATTGAAGCCCGGAGCTATCTGCGTTTTGAACAACAATATACCGCTGAAGTCAAACTTACCGAAGGCCTTGTGGTTCAGCTTTGAATTCGTCTCGATAAGGTCGAGGTTTTTCCGGATCGGGTTATTCCCCGATTTGAGAAAACCCAGCTTCACCCTGAAGAAATTATTTGATGAAAGATTCAGCGCTTGTTTTCATAATTGGCAAACTCTGTAATATCCATTGCAGTTGAAAAGCTGTTTTCCCCTCCTTTTACCCAGTTGGAGAGTGCCGACTGGCTCATTATAAAATTAGCTTCAAGCCTGTCCTTCCAGTAATGGGGCTTGATATAGACCTTCTGCAATTCAAGCAACGAAGATTTATCAACCTCCTTAACATTTATCACGGGCATCTGAATAATGGTTCTGCTTAGGCGGCCTTTTGAACGCTACCTCCTTCTCAAGATAAAGGCCGATAGTATCCCTTGACGGATTGCCGATCCATACTGTTACCGAATCGTTCAAATCGTTCTTGAGCCAGTAGCGGGTATATTTTCCCGACCTTGCATTCAACCATACAGGGGTAACCTGCTTATCATAGCCGGTAAAATAGATAACTGAAGAATCCCTCTCCTGCAGAAAGTCAAGACAGGGCATCCACTGCAACCTTTATAGAATCTGACTGATACGGGTAACTGAAATAATGAAAGGGAAATCCATGGTACCGCGATGTCACTTCATGCAGGGTATCGATAACAACCATAATCGAAGTATCCTTCTGTATTGTGACCGTCTTATACGCAAATTCAGGCACCGGTTCCTTAGCAGCCTCATGGTTAAGTGAATCCGGAACCGCCGCAACTGAAGTATCCTGCCTCCCTGCCGCTCCGCTTGCAGCAGGTACCTGCTCAAGGACATTCACAGGGATCTTTACCCTCATGGGTTCCCAGATATAGAATTTATCCCATGGAATATTAAGTGAATCATAAGGGAATCTTTTCAGCATGGCTGCAGTAGAATCGTATGGAGGATTAGTGGCATTCAGTATAAGCTGGCCCAGAGCCTGCCTGAACGGATCAGACAAATTAAGCCAGTACTGACCCTGGTACCTTTGCTGCAGGTATCTGACAGCCTGGCTGTATGAAAGAACAATTTCGGGCTTTTTCTGAAAGTTGCCGAATAATACCCCGCTCCTCTTCAATGAATCAAGTACCGGATTTTCCGATTCAGCACCGGTCGAAATTTTCTGTGACAAGAGAGTTAAACATGGATTCAGGATAAGAATTAAAAGTAAGGGAAGAGGCTTTTTCAAAATCATAACAACACTTTTTAAAGTATAACAGTATACTGTTGAATATATTATAAAATAGACTTAATTTTACAAATATAGTTTGCAATATCCATCGTAATGAATTGAAAACGATAATTATGATGATTGATATATATAAAAATATCAAAAACAGGGATTTTTTCTCCCGGTGCAGCTAAGCTCTGCCCCCCGAAACACCTTTATTCCCAATATCTTGCCGGCACCGCCGCTTATATGGCACCAACTGAAGAGGGTTAGCGGCAAAAATATATTCTGCCATACGGAGCAATGGGATTACTGGTTGCTGAAAACTTAATCAGTCATGAAACGTTAAAGAAATTTAAAATAAATACTATGGAACTACCATTTACAGAACCATTCAGGATAAAAATGGTCGAGCCCATCTACAGCAGCACCCGTGAACAGAGGGAGAAATGGATCGGGGAGGCCTCCTTCAATCTTTTTAACCTTAGGTCAGAACAGGTTTATATAGATCTGCTTACCGATTCCGGCACGGGAGCGATGAGCGACAGGCAATGGGCAGCAATGATGACAGGAGACGAAAGCTATGCCGGTGCTTCCTCATATTACAAACTCAGGGATGCAGTCAGGGAAATAACAGGATTCGAATTCTTCCTGCCAACCCACCAGGGGAGGGCTGCAGAGAATGTTCTTTTCTCAGTGCTTGTGAAAGAGGGAGATATCGTTCCAGGCAATTCTCATTTTGATACAACCAAGGGACATATCGAATTCAGGAAGGCCAGGGCAATAGACTGCACTATACGGGTCTCCCCGGATTCATCCGTTTCACATCCCTTCAAGGGCAATGTGGATCCGGCAATGCTTGAGGAAGTGCTTAAGGCCAATCCTCCGGAAAAGATCTCATGTATAATTGTTACGGTAACCAATAATACTGCCGGAGGGCAGCCCGTAAGCATGGAAAACATAAGGGAGGTCGGCAGGCTTAGCCGGAAATATGGTGTCAGGTTCATTATCGATGGCGCACGCTTCGCTGAAAATGCCTGTTTCATTAAGCTTCGCGAACCCGGTTACGCAGACAGGGAAATAAGGGATATTGTCGCCGAGATGTTTTCATACGCCGACGGAATGACAATGAGCTCAAAAAAGGATGCAATAGTCAACATGGGAGGTTTTATCGGGTTCAGGGATGAAGAGCTCTACCTGAAGGCTTCGACATATAACATAATATATGAGGGATTCATAACATATGGCGGAATGTCTGGCAGAGATATGAATGCCCTCGCCACGGGACTGTATGAAGGGACCGAATTCGCCTACCTCGAATCGAGGATAAAACAGGTCGAAGAGCTCGGGAATAAACTGAAAGGGTATGGAATCCCGCTAATCGAGCCATTCGGCGGCCATGCGATATTCATTGATGCTCAAAAATTCCTGCAGTTTATCCCGAGGGAGGAATTTCCGGCTCAGACACTGGCAGCAGAATTGTATGTTGAAAGTGGAGTAAGGGGTACAGAGATCGGCACCCTGATGGCTGACAGGGACCCGGTTACGGGAGAGAACAGGTTTCCCCCTCTCGAAATGCTCCGGCTGGCAATTCCCAGGAGGGTATATACAAACAGGCACATGGACTATGTTGCCGCTGCAGTAAAGAATGTCTTCGACAGAAAAGATGCAATCAGGAGAGGACTCGAAATATCATGGGAAGCCCCGCTGCTCAGGCATTTTACAGTGAGGATGAAACGCCTGTGAACAGAAATTATCCCGGGAATTTTGAAGATCAGCAGTAAGGATGGAAATATCAGGAAGTTGTAAAAGAGCAGGAGTTGGTAATTAAAATGGTAATTTGTAACTTTCGTCCGATATCTTTTACCCTAAATTAAACTGCAACAGATGATTAAATCAATGACAGGCTACGGCAAGGCGATTGCCGAGACTGCACAGAAGAAGATAACAATAGAGGTCAAGTCGCTAAACTCCAAGCAGCTTGACCTTAATACAAAGCTCCCCTGGCTTTACAAGGAGAAGGAACCTGAAATAAGAAATCTTGTCAGCCAGAAGCTCGACAGGGGAAAAATTGATCTTACAATCTTCTTTGACCTCCATGATGAGGAAGTCAATACGGTTATAAATAAATCTGCTGTCAGAAATTACTACAGGCAGTTCATGGATATCGCATCGGAGCTGAAAATCGATCTTGACGATCAGATCTTCTCGGCAATAATGAAGCTGCCCGATACACTGAAAACGGATAAGCCTGAGCTCCCCGAGGAGGAATGGGAACTGGCAAAAAGCAAGATCCTCGAATCAATCAGCTTGCTCGACCAGTACAGAACAGAAGAGGGAGCCTCAATAATGTCGGACCTCAATAAATGCATTGGCAAGATCCTGTCAATGCTTCAGTCAGTTGAATCCTTTGAAAATGGCAGAATAGTCAAAATCAGGGAAAAGCTTCTGGCTCTGCTGGCGGAAAATATTGGAAGCGAAAGTGTTGACAGAAACAGATTTGAGCAGGAGCTCATATTCTACCTCGAGAAATTCGACATCAACGAGGAGAAGGTGAGACTTAAAACACACTGCGATTATTTTCTTGAAACAATGAATACTCCGTCGCCGAACGGAAAAATCCTTAACTTCATTGCCCAGGAGATAGGTCGTGAGATCAATACAATAGGGTCAAAGGCGAACGATGCCTCTATCCAGAAACTGGTCGTAATGATGAAGGATGAACTCGAGAAGATCAAGGAGCAGTCGATGAACGTATTATGACGTTATGACGGTACGACGGTATGACGGTACGTAGGTACTACGGGATGATCGCCTGATTGGATAGTGCTGGCATCGATATATCTACAGTAAATAAATGGAAGGAAAACTTGTTATAATATCAGCACCCTCCGGAGCCGGAAAAACGACAATAGTAAGGCATCTTCTTGATAGCGGACTGGATCTTGCATTTTCAGTATCGGCTACAACACGCTCTCCAAGGGGAACAGAGAAGGATGGAGTGGATTATTTTTTTCTGACTTCGGAGGAATTCAGGAAAAGAATCAGCATGAATGAATTTGTGGAATGGGAGGAGGTTTACAAGGATCTGTACTATGGCACACTTGGATCTGAGCTTGAAAGGATCTGGGCCATGGGATGGAATGTTCTTTTCGATGTCGATGTAAGGGGGGGACTTAACCTTAAGAGTATTTTCGGCGACAAGGCTATCGCCATTTTCATAATGCCACCGTCGGTAAGTGAGCTCGAGAAGAGGCTCAGGAGCAGAGCCACCGACAGTCACGAAAAGATACTGATGAGAGTTGCAAAGGCTCAGGAGGAGATAAGGCTTGCAAGACGGTTCGATGCGATAATAGTAAATGACGACCTGGATGCGGCAAAAAAAGAGGCAACAGCGATCGTGTCAGGATTTTTAGGAAAATAACAGATGCCAAGAATAGGCTTGTATTTCGGATCATTCAACCCGATTCATATAGGGCACCTTGCAATTGCAGGCTATATGACTGAATTCACCTCACTGAAGCAGGTGTGGCTTGTTGTCAGCCCCCAGAACCCTTTGAAAAAAAAGGAGACTCTCCTTGCTGATCACCACAGGCTGTATATGACACAGCTGGCTATCGGCGACAACGACAGGATAAAAGCATCAGATATTGAACTAAAGCTGCCGGTCCCTTCATACACTATTGATACCCTGACCTTCCTAAATGAGAAATATCCTGGCAATGAATTTTGTCTTGTAATGGGGGAAGATAATCTGTATACGCTGCATAAATGGAAAAATGCTGAAGAGCTGATAAAAAAGTACCCGGTTTACTACTATCCCAGGCCCCAGTGCGTAAAACCCAACTCCCCTGCCCTTGACCGGATCCTTTCCATCGCTGAGGTAACCCGGGCTGACGCGCCGCTCATGGAAATTTCAGGAACCTTCATCAGAAACGGAATAAAGCAGGGCAGGGATATGTCATATTTCCTGCCACCGGCTGTCTGGAAGTACATTAAGGAGATGCATTTTTACGAAAAGTAGGATATCTCACCCGGCCCTGCGGACTTCAGCTATGATTTCCTCGCCCCGGATAAGGGCCTTCTCATTCAGGGGTATAAGGCTGTGATTTCTCTCAGGAAGTGATTTTTTCAAGCCTTTAATTATATTTTCAATTTTTATGATGGGCTTCACCTTTATAAATCCTCCAAGAACGATCATATTGAAGATCTTCACATTATTCATTTTTGCAGCCTCTTCTGTGGCATTTACCCTGTAAATAGTTATATCGCTGCGTTCCGGATGACGGGTGATACCGTTAACATCATATATAAGGGTACCTCCCGGCTTTACTGCATTTTCGAATTTGTCGAGCGACTGCTGGTTCAGGATTATTGCAGTATCGAAATTCCGGACGATGGGTGAGCTGATCCTTTCGTTGCTTATAATAACGGTTACATTGGCAGTACCGCCTCTCATTTCAGGACCATAGGATGGCATCCAGCTTACTTCCATATCCTGCATTACGGCGGAGTAGGCCATAATTTTACCCATCGACAGAACACCCTGTCCTCCAAAGCCTGCAATAATAATTTCTTCTGTCATTTCTAAGATAATAACGTAATGATTTAATAGACTATTCTTCAGGAACCTTCAGATCGCCGAGAGGATAATAGGGAAACATGTTTTCTTCCATCCATTTGTTGGACTGCACAGGTGTCATTTTCCATCCTGAGGGACAATTTGACACAATTTCGATAAAACAGGTGCCCCGCTCAAGCTTCTGGTATTGAACGGCTTTCCTGATAGCCTTTTTCGTTTTCCTTACATTGGCCGGAGTGTGCACGCTCTGCCTGGTAACATAGTAGGTTCCCGGGAGAGTTGCCACTATATCGGTCATTTTCAAAGGATTGCCCATGGTCTTAGCTATCCTGCCCGTCGGCGATGTCGATGATTTCATCCCGATCAGGGTTGTAGGAGCCATCTGGCCCCCTGTCATTCCGTAAATGCCGTTATTGATGAATATTATAAGAATATTCTCTCCCCTGTTGCAGGCATGTATTGTCTCTGCGGTGCCGATGGCAGCAAGGTCGCCGTCACCCTGGTATGTGAATACAAACTTGTCGGGAAGCAGTCTCTTTATACCTGTGGCGACTGCCGGAGCACGTCCGTGGGCAGCCTGCTGGATATCTATATCTATATAGTTGTACATCAGTACCGAGCATCCTACGGGAGACACGCCGATAGTCTGCGACTGAAGTCCCTCCTCATCGATCACCTCTGCAAGTATCCTGTGGGCCGTACCGTGTCCGCATCCCGGGCAATAAGACATAACGCTCTCCGTCAGCAAGCCTGATTTCCTGTAAGCCAGATTTTCAGGCTTTACTATTTCCTTTATTCCTGCAATTTCAAACATAGCTTAATCTCTAATAAATGTTGATTTAAGATTCTCAACCACCTCTTCAGGTGTTGTAATAATGCCGCCATTTCTTCCGAAGTGTTTAACGGGTACCTTCCCGTTAACCGAAAGAAGCACATCTTCAACCATCTGGCCGGCACTCATCTCGACAGATATGATTCCCTTCACACCGTCAGCGAGCTCATTGATCCTTTTCGATGGAAACGGAAACAGGGTTATGGGCCTCAGCAAGCCGGCCCTTATCCCTTGCTCCCTGGCAATCTGGACAGCTTTCTGGCATACCCTGCCGCTTGTCCCATATGCGACAAGCAGATATTCTGCATCACCTGTCTGATACTCCTCATAGCGTACCTCGGTTTCCCTTATAACGTTATATTTTTCCTGGAGCTTCTGAATAAAAAGCTCCTGTCCGTGCGATTCAAGATCGAGAGAGGTAATTATATTTCTTGGCCTGGTGGAAGGTTTTCCCGTAGTAGCCCATTCCGGCGCAGTCTTCATCCTTTCCTTCTGAGGACTAAGGTAAACTTTCTCCATCATCTGCCCTATAGCCCCGTCGGAGAGCATCATTACCGGAGTGCGGTATTTGAAGGCCAGCTCGAAGCCAAGGTCGACAAAATCGGCCATTTCCTGAACCGATGCAGGTGCAAGAACTATCATCCTGTAATCACCGTGCCCTCCGCCCTTTACAGCCTGGAAATAATCCGACTGGGCCGGCTGGATAGTACCCAGCCCTGGTCCTCCCCTCACAACATTGACTATCAGGCACGGCAACCCGGCGCCGGCAATATATGAGATCCCCTCCTGCTTCAGGCTTATGCCCGGCGAGGATGAGGATGTCATAACCCGCTTACCGCAGGCTGCTCCTCCGTATACCATATTAATTGCTGCCACTTCGCTTTCCGCCTGGAGTACTACCATCCCCGTGGTTTCAGCAGGGTTCGCCTCCATAAGATATTCCAGTATCTCACTCTGAGGCGTGATAGGATAACCAAAATAACCATCTGCACCTGCCCGGATAGCAGCTTCCGCTACCGCCTCATTCCCCTTCATCAATCTTAATTCCTTTTCCATTGGATGCCTATATTTTTGTTTTATATACTGTAATCACTCCATCCGGACAAACCATTGCACAGCTGGCACAGCCTATGCAGAGGTCCGGATTAGCCGGATATGCATAGTTGTATCCCTTGCCGTTCACCTCCTTCGCCATTGCGATGGTTCCGGTAGGACATGAGACCATGCATACTTCACATCCCTTGCACCTTTCAACATTGACAACAATGCTTCCCTTTATCTTTGCCATAAATTCCTTATATTAATTCATATTTACAGGATGATCCTCATTAAATCTTTTAAGCCGGTATTCCAGATCTCCGAACTGCTTCCTCGACACATGTGATACACACGCCCTCAACCCATCATTCCTTTTGCTTCCGGTTATCTCCAGGGATATGGCGCTTATCCCGTAACACAATAGCTCCCCGAGCAACTCGGTGCTGTGCAGTCCGGGATAGGAGATTGTAAAATAGAAGCCATCAGCCAGCGGCTCGTCCACATCCATATCGTATGTAATCCTGAACCCGCTGGATTTAAAGATATTTTTCATTATACCGGCCTTCGCGCCGTATTCCCTCAGCTCCTCCATGAATTTGTAGGATCCGTCATTAACTGCCCTCAGAAGAGCAGCCAGTCCATACTGAGTTGAATGTGTTACTCCTGCGCTCAAACCGTACAGGGCACCGTAAACCATTGAATGACCAAAATGGTCAGTTGAATAATACCTCAGCAGATCGGGATATCTTCTGTCGAATAAATGATCGGATACTGCCATCATTCCAATTCTTTGCCCTGCATAGCTGAATATTTTCGAACTCGATATCAGAATGATATAATCATCAGCATATTTGCCGACAGTAGGCTGATAAGGACCCTCACCCGGCACTGAATAATCCTTCCTGAAGTCCATGCCAAAATAGGCAAGATCCTCAATTATTATAACATCATATTTACTTGAAAGTTCACCAATAATGGCAAGTTCCTCTTCATTGAGGCACATCCATGTGGGATTATTCGGATTTGAATAAAGCACCGAGGAAATCTTACCTGTTTCCAGAAATGATTCGAGCTTTTTCTTCAGCTTTTTTCCCCTGTATTCAAATATATCGAAGGAATAGTAGTCGTGCCCGAGCATTGTCACCTGCTGCTTCTGGACCGGGAATCCGGGATCGAGGAAAAGTGTACCCTCTTTTGTCCTGTCGTTCCGGTTGGCAACAAGGAAGCTGACCATCGAACCCATCATCGATCCCACCGTCGGTATGCATCCGGCAGGCTTAACAGAGAGGTCGAGGAACAGTTTTATGAAACGAGAGGTCTCCTCCTTGAGTATCTGCAGCCCTTCGATATTGGGATAGTCGCAGGATATTCCCCGCTTGAGCGATTCTATTTCTGCCTCCACTGCAATCTGCGAAGCAGGCAACCCAGGTACCCCCATCTCCATTCTTACATATCTTATACCAGTCTCCTCCTCAATCTGGTTTACAAGTTTAAGCAGTTCCCTGATTGTGGCTGTTCCAAGGTTTGTCAACCCGCTCTCGGCAACTTTTCTTTTTACTAGTTCACGGTCAACCGGTGTACTTCTCATCTCGATATCTGGTCAGCAACTTCATTTGAAAAAAAATGTAAAAATAGTAAATCCATCAGAATTTCCTTTTATCAATCACCCGTTTTGCCTTTCCTTCGCTCCTTTCTATCATTTTTGGCTCAACGAGGGTCACCTTAATACCAAGACCCAGAGCACTTTCCAGATTTGTCTGCAATTTCTGCCGCAGGGCTTCGAGCTGACTGATTTTATCCTGGAAAAATGCCTCATCCACCTCAACCTTTAATTCGAGAGTATCCAGGTTATTCACCCTGTCTACAATAAGAAGGTAATGGGGCTTTATCCCACTCATCTCCAGAAGGACGCTTTCTACCTGGGAAGGGAAGAGGTTAACCCCTCTTATTATTAGCATATCGTCGCTGCGTCCGAGACATTTTTCCATTCTCACGAGCGTTCTTCCACACCTGCATTTCTCATAATGGAGCCTTGTAAGGTCGCGCGTGCGGTAGCGAACAAGGGGAAGCCCCTCCTTTGTAAGCGAAGTGAAGACAAGCTCCCCAGTGCTTCCCGGGGGCAGTACATTCAGGGTTACCGGGTCTATTATCTCGGGATAAAAATGGTCCTCATTCACATGAAGCCCCTCCTGAACAAGGCATTCGCTGGCTACACCCGGACCGATAACCTCACTCAGGCCATAGATATCGATAGCCTTGATCCTCAGCTTATCCTCTATCTCCCTGCGCATGTTTTCGGTCCATGGCTCGGCGCCGAACACTCCTACTCTCAGCTTCAGGTCTTCTCTTTTAATGCCACTCTCAATGATGGCTTCGGAGAGGAACAATGCATACGATGGAGTGCAGGCCAGAACCGTGCTGCCGAAATCGTGCATGAGCTGGATCTGCCTTGTTGTATTTCCACCGGAAATCGGTATGACGGAGGCACCAATCTTCTCACCACCATAATGAAGCCCGAGCCCACCTGTAAAAAGTCCGTACCCGTATGCGATCTGTATGAAATCATTGCGGTTGGCCCCTGCACATGTAAGGGTGCGCGCCATCACCTCCGACCATATTGCAATATCATTCCTGGTGTAACCCACAACAGTAGGCTTGCCTGTGGTGCCTGAGGAGGCATGAACCCTTACTATCTCGCTCATGGGCACTGCAAAAAGTCCGAAGGGATAGTTATCCCTGAGGTCGGTTTTTGTCGTGAACGGCAGCCTGTGCAGGTCATCGATCGTATGAATGCTCTCCGGCCCGAGACCTGCCTCCTGCATCATTGACCTGTAGTAAGGTACATTGAAGTATACTCTTTCGACTGTTTCCCTGAGCCTTTCACTCTGGACGTGCCTCAGCTCGTCACGGTCCATGCATTCGAAATGACGGTTCCAAATTTCCATCTTAAATCTATTTATCCGCTAAACCAGAAAAGGTAATTTCATCACGACAACAGAAACAACTTCAAATCCTGTAAAGATCGCTGGCCCGGAGAAGCTCCATCTCGTGACTCTTGAGTGCCTTTATGGCCTCTTCTGTATCGCTGCAGCGAAGTATTATTATTGATTTGTCACCCGTAGAAAAGGCATAGGTGTATTCGACACTTATTTCAAGATCAGATAAGATCTTCAGCACCCTTGCATAATGGCTGGCTTCATTCGGGGCAATAACGGAAATTACTTCGGTGAGGTTCACAGTGAAATCATTCTTTTTAAGCAAATCCCTGGCCTTCTCCGGATCGGAGACAATGAGCCTTAAAATGCCAAATTCAGCTGTATCAGCCATACTCAGGGCTGTAATCCTGATATTTTCCTCTCCCAGTACTTCCAGAACTTCCGTAATCCGGCCCGACTTGTTCTCAAGAAAGACCGATAGCTGATGAGTTATCATTATTATTGGTTTTTATTCTCTTACTTCTATTACAATGATCATTTTTCCAAACAAAGTCTGAATATAAAATAAAATTCTCTATTTGTTAAATAAAAAGGTAAATTTCACTTTTCAATTCTTATCCTTGCATCCACAACAGTGATGCTTTCCTGGCTTCCTATCAAGGGGATTGAGATCCATCTCCTTGATTTCGGTTGCATACCTCAAAAGGCTTGAGAGTCTGACAATAATTTCTGAGAATATTGCCTCATTGATACCGGGGCGACCCCGGGTTCCAGTGATGATCCTGTAGCTTTTTATGCTCCTTATCATGGATCCTGCCTCGGCGAACGTAAGGGGAGCAAGGCCCGATGATACGTCTCCCAGGATCTCGACAAAGATCCCCCCGAGCCCGCAAAGTATAACATGGCCAAACCTTGGTTCATACTTTGCGCCGATGAAAAGCTCCGTTCCCGAAAGCATCTTCTGAACAAGTACCGCCTTTACACCCTCAATGCCCATCATCCTTGCAAACTCTGCCTCAAGGTGCCTGTCCGACCTTATGTTGAGGGTGACTCCACCGACATCCGATTTGTGAACCGGACCGACAACTTTCAGTGCCAGCGGGTAACCGGTTTTTTTTGCGACCGACAGCAGCTTTTCCTTCGACGTCACAACATCCTCCCTCACAACAGGTATACCGGCGGCATCGAGAAGCTCCTGGATCACGGCTGGCTCGAGATAACCTTCCGGCGCTCCTTCAATGATCTGCCTCACACGGGACATATCGACATTGTCGAGAAAAATCTTCTCCTCTGCCGGAGACGGGGTATTGAATATTTTCGTAAGAGCCCTCCCGAGTACGACCTCATCGGGAAAATTTACATGTCCCTTGTCAAGAAAATCCTCGAGCTCGCTGTGTGAGCTCGTAATTGACGGAAGTATAGGATAGAGCGGCTTGTTGCAATCCCTTATTTTCCTGTGCAGCAGCTCATAAATCTCACCCATGTCGTTAAGGCCGTTATCACCGAAGATCACACTCATGCCATCTATGAGCGGAAGCTCCTTGTCGACGTATTCGATCACATTGTCAAGCTGGTCGTTGGTCGCTGTGGCGATGAGATCAATAGGATTATCAGCCGAGGCTCCCGCATTCATCATTGCAAGAAGGTTTTCCCTGTGTGGTGAAGAGATTGAAGGTATATTCATCCCTCCCGAAGATAGGGCATCTGTCAGCATCACCGCTGGTCCGCCTGCATGGGTTATTATTGCTATGTTTTTGCCCTTCAGCTCCTTGTGAAAGAAGACTGATGCCACGGTAGTGAGCTCTTCCCTCCCTGAACACCTCACAATCCCTGCCTTCCTGAAAAGCGCTTCCACTGCAAGATCTGATGAAGCCATGGCTCCCGTGTGGGATGATGCTGCCCTGCTGCCAGCTTCGGTAGTGCCTGCCTTGATTGCCGCTATCCTGCATCCCTTCCTGATGAGTGAGGAAGCATGATGGAGGAGCTTGTCCGGGTCGCGGATACTCTCGACATAAACCAGCTTGACAGGCGAGCTCACACCAGGATCATATGTGCTGTCCCAGTACTCGAGTACCTCTTCAACCCCCGTCTGGGCGCTGTTACCAACCGAATAGACGCTTGAAAAATTAAGACCCTTGGGCATTGCCGATTCAAATATGAATACAGCAGTGGCACCTGATCCTGAGACAAAATCACATCCCCGTGGATCAAGCCTGGGAACGGGCGATGTAAAAACCCCGCTGTAGCTCCGTGTAATTACCCCTATACAGTTTGGTCCGATAAGACAACCGCCTGCCACGGTCACTGCAGCAGCTATTTTACTTTCCAGCTCCCGCCCTGTCTCACCCGATTCACTGAAGCCTGCAGAAATTATTATAAAGGCCTTAGTCCCTTTGTCTTTCAACAGAACCTCTACTGCAGGAAGACATAAGCCTGCCGCGACTGCAAGTATTGCAAGATCGGCATGCGGCAATTCATGGATATCCCTGAAGGACCTGACTCCCTGTACACTATCCTGCTTCGGGTTAACAACAAAAAGGTCACCGTTGTAGCCTCCGTCGATCATATTTTTAAGGACTTTCCCTCCGGGTTTCAAAAGATCGTCAGATCCACCGATTACCACTATGCTCCCGGGATTTATAAGGTTTTCATTTATCATGATGTACTTTTATGCTGCAGGAGAGGGTTCCAGTACCCGGTTTTCCGGACGGGCAGATACAATAAGCTCCCAAATCCTGATGACCGGCCAGGCTTTCTGAGTTGAAATAAACATGCATTGCCATGATATTAAACAACTTACATCTGTCATTCCGTCATCATTTACAACAGCAAGATAATAAAAAACCCAGGTACAAAACATGACTTCTGTTAGGTGTATCCAGTGAGACGATATTCCTTATTATCTTTGCGTACCGAATTTGTAAATAATGCCAGCTTCAATTAAAGAGATTCTCGCCAGGAAGGAATTTACGGCAGACGACATAGTAAGGCTCCTTGAAAGTGAAGGAGAAGACCGGACAATGATGTTCGCCAGGTCCGCTGCGATCAGGGAAAGATACATAGGAAACAAGGTATGGTTCAGGGGATTGATCGAATTCTCGAACGTCTGCGGCAAGGACTGTCTCTATTGCGGCATAAGGAAGGGAAACAGGAACATCGTGAGATACAGTCTTTCGGATGATGAAATTCTGGCCGCTGCGAAATTTGCCCTGGATAATCATTACGGTTCCATAGCCCTCCAGTCGGGGGAAGTGGAAAGCCGGCAGGTCACAGGGAGGATAGGAAACCTTCTCCGGTCGATAAGGAAGATGTCGGATGGAAAGCTTGGCATCACACTGTCTGTCGGAGAACAGGCGAAAGAGTCCTATAGCGAATGGTTCGACGCCGGAGCCCACAGGTACTTGCTTCGTGTGGAATCTACAAATCCTTCGCTTTACGGAAAGATCCACCCATCCGATTCGAAACATAGCTTTACAAGGCGCATGGATTGCCTGAAAAGCCTTCAGGATATAGGCTACCAGACAGGTACCGGAGTAATGATAGGCCTCCCTTTCCAGACTATGGAGGACCTTGCAGGCGACCTGCTGTTCATGCAGAGCTTTGATATCGACATGTGCGGGATGGGCCCTTATATTGAGCATGCAGATACCCCCCTGATTGTACATTCCACTTCCCTCCTGCCCCTTGAAAAAAGGTTCGACCTTACATTGAAGATGATCGCAATACTCAGGATTATGATGAAGGATATCAATATTGTAGCCGCTACAGCGCTTCAGGCCATTGACCCCATGGGTCGCGAAAAAGCTGTAAGAATAGGGGCAAATATCCTTATGCCTAACATAACCCCCGGGAAATACCGCGACAATTACAGGCTGTACAACAACAAGCCGTGTACGGATGACTCTGCCGATGATTGCCAGAGCTGCCTGGAGGCCCGTGTCAGCCTTGCAGATGCGGAAGTAATATACGGCGAGTGGGGCGACTCGCTACACTATAATGCCAGAAGGTCCGCTCCCGGGAAAATCTGAAAAAATATTTTTGACTATTCCCCACTGCTTATTGATAATTAGTAAAAAAAAAGTTACGTTTGAAGTCAGACGTTAACTGATGGGCATCTTAAAATTAAATATCGGCATTTATTATTACTTCTGTTATGCAGGTCTTCAAATGTAAGATCCGGATAATTTGACACAGAATACACAGAGTTCAAAATACGAGGCTTACCCGAAAACAGGTAGGCTTTTTTTTGATAACATTTAAAACCAACTGATAGAAATTATGGAAAAAAGCAAAAATGTAGGAAAAGTAAAATTTTTCAATGGAAAAAAGATACCACTTGAGATGCATAAGGTTCGCATTGTTCAGTCACTAAAGCTGGTCCCCGTTGAGCAGAGGCTTGCTGCAATCAGGCAGGCCGGATTCAACACTTTCCTGCTCGGAACGAAGGATATTTTCCTGGATATGCTCACAGACAGCGGAACCAATGCAATGAGCGATGAACAGCTCTCAAAAATGTTCGTTGCTGATGATGCATACGCCGGCTCACAAAGCTTTGTGAAATTTCAGAAGAGTGTTGCCGACGTTCTTGGCAAAAACATGGTACTTCCGGTTCACCAGGGTCGCGCTGCTGAAAATATAATATCCCTCACCTTTGTCAAAAAAGGGTCAATAATCCCCATGAATTACCATTTCACAACAACCCTGGCTCACATACAGCTAAACGGCGGAACAGTGGTGGAGCTCTATACTCCGGAAGCCATGGTAATAAAGAGCACCCATCCGTTCAAGGGGAATATCGATATTGCCAGGCTGGAGGAACTGATTGTAAAAAATGGGGTTGAAAATGTTCCGTTCATAAGAATGGAAGCCTCCACGAACCTGATCGGCGGACAGCCTTTCTCAATGGAGAACCTGAAGGATGTAAGGAAAGTGGCCGATAAATACAGGATCATCCTTGTACTCGATGCAAGCCTTATCGGTGAAAATGCATACTTCATAAACAAGAGGGAAGCAGCTTACGCTGATTCATCCATAGGGGATATACTCAGGGAGATGTGCAGCCTGGCTGATATTGTATATTTCTCCGGACGCAAGGTAAGCTCATCCCGGGGTGGCGCCATCTGTACAAATAACAAGGAACTGTTCAACAAGATGAAGGACCTTGTGCCATTATATGAAGGATTCCTCACTTATGGCGGCATATCAATCCGTGAAATTGAAGCCATGGCAGTTGGTTTGTATGAGACTTTGGAAGAGGATGTTGTGGGGCAGTCCCCTTCATTTATCGACTATGCGGTGCAAGAGCTCGACAAGCTTGGATTGCCCGTTATAATGCCTGGGGGGGCTCTGGGCTGTCATGTGGAGGCCCAGAAGTTTTTACCCCAGATTCCTCAGAGTGAGTACCCTGCAGGAGCACTTGTTGCGGCCTTCTATATTGTTTCGGGAGTACGCGGAATGGAACGTGGAACGCTCAGCAGCATAAGGGATGAGCAGGGCAATGATATCTATGCCGAACTGGAGCTCATGCGGCTGGCTTTCCCCCGGCGCGTATTCACCCTCTCACAGGTAGAATACCTGCTTGACCGTCTTAACTGGCTGTATCAGAACAGGGAGCTTGTAGGAGGACTAAGGTTTGTTGAGGAGCCGCCGGTTCTCAGGTTCTTCACGGGAAGACTCGAATCGACAAGCCCATGGCCTGAAAAGCTAATGGCCAAATTCAGGGCCGATTTCGGGGATAGCCTGTAACTGAAAATCTGTATAGGGCCGGGGCTGAACCGGATTATCGGAACCCGGCTCCTTTCATTATCAGAATACCATCGTCCTTACATGAACCCTGGAAGGGATTTCAGCTCTTTCTCGAGCAGCATACGCTGATGGGCATCTCCTTTAATTCAAGAATGATAAGCCCCGCCGGCTCTCCGAAAAACATTCATTTACTCCCAGCCGTGTGCGGATGTTACAGCCATAGAATGTGAGGTTTTTTGAACTGAATTTATTAGTCTCCATGATTTCTTTCAACAAGCAGACCCGATGATTTCAACCGATTAACCCGCAATTCGCTGTGCAGAATCTCCTTCCCGGATCGAATATCATTTCCCGTCTCAACTCCTCCCAGCTCTTCAAGTTCCGTCCGGCGCTTTTGCGCTTCCTGCCGGTCTCCTTTCAGGTGAAGAATTATGTATGCCTCGCGGCTGCATATCTCATCTGTCACTTCGTGAAATCCCGAGCCGGGTGACTATTCCGGATGCATGCTTTGACAGGATCTTCTGTGTAAGTCCAGCTTCCTTGATCCTGTCTGTGATCTTTATGCCTGAACTTTATCTGTTTATCATGAAATTATGCTTTTTGAATCGAGTGGTATGTATAATACGAACTTGCACTGATGCCTGAACCACTTCCTAAAAATAGAGGTCCCTCTCCCCTGCTTTTATCCTTACTATTTTCTCCCTTGTCCCGCCAGCAACTGAGGGTCCAGCTTTTGAATATTCTTTTCGATTACTCTTCCATCCCTTATCAACAGTTTCGCCATGAGCGTAATCGCAAATATATTCCGAAAGTGTCAGAATTGCATTTGGCGTGCAGAAACGCTTGATGAAGCCAGGCACTGAAAACTCCATAAAATGTTCTCCTGTCCTGCCCATCCTGTAGCATGATGTACAGAAAGAGGGCAGGTAATCATTTTCAGAAGCTCATCGATAACTTCCGCGAGCGACCTGGCGTCATTTATCCTGAACTGTTCCCGGTTAAGGTTTTGCTCGTCATTTTTGGAATCGGAATATGAACCCAGTTCCAGCTTTGTCCCTCCGTCGATCTGTGAAACACCATACTGAAGCACCTCCCTGCCGCACATCAGGTGCTTCACGGGCAGTCAGTATCAGTCCTGTATACGGGACCGCCAGCCGCAGGATGGCCACCAGTTTTTTAAAGTCTTCATCGCTTGTCTCGTACTTCTTGTCAATGTTCAGGCTGACGGCATCCTTTATCCGCGGGAAATGAAATTGTATGGGGACCCACGTTATAGCAGGCCTCCAGGTGATTCGTATGGCGGATAAGGCCAAGAACTTCGAAACGCCAGTCGTAAAGTCCGAAAAGGGCCCCGATGCCAACATCATCAATCCCTGCCTCCTGTGCCCTGTCGAGAGCTGTAAGCCTCCATTCGTAGTCCCTCTTTTTACCTCCAAGATGATACCATTTATATGCCTCAGGATTGTAGGTCTCCTGAAAGATCTGATAGGTGCCTATTCCGGATTCTCCTACGGTCCTGAAACCTTCTATATCGAGGGGAGCCGCATTTATATTCACTCTTCGTATCTCCCCAGGTCCCTTTTTTACTCCATAAACCACCTTTACCGATGGGCAATATATTCTGCCGAATAATCGGGATGCTCTCCGTATACAAGGATAAGCCTTTCTGTCCATTATCCTCAAGCGCTTCGACTTCCCTGATCAGCTCATCGTCGCTGAGGGTCTTCCTTATCGCATCGGCATTTGATGTCTCTGAAACCACAGTACTTGCAGTTGTTTGTACATTTGTTCCCCACATAAAGAGGTGCAAAAAGCACAATCCGGTTTCCATAAACCCGATGTTTCAGTTCCCTGGCACCGTCCTTTATTTCCCCGGCCAGATCGGTACCGACCGAATTAATAAGAACAGCCGTCTCCTCCATAGTCAGGCGATGCTTGCCCAGTGATTTTGCAATTACTTCCCTGACCCTGATCTTATCGGGCCTTGTATTATTTATCAGGTGCCAAATCTCCTCACTGTCAATGAATGGCTTCATCCGTTGATCCGGAATGCTTAATTTTTCTGGTGAAAACCTCATGAATTGTTCTTTTGAAATTCGGTGCAAAGGTAATCAATAAAACACCACACTGTTTGAAAAAATATCAGTAAATCAGGTCCAGAATCTCCTCTTTCGCAGCATTGATCCTTTGTACGGATCTGGTGTCGGAAAGGGTAAGCGCCCCATGGATCTTTTTATGAAAGCTGGCTGAGATCCGGCCTCCCCTGTCGAGGCACCGCTGGTCGAACCTGCTGATAAGTACATCGGAGCAGGGGCCTTCCCTTTTGAGAATAATGACCATCCCTTTTGAGCGCACCGATCCTTCCTCAACCGATACGGCATAGATACCCGGAGGCGGAAGGAGCTTGGAATCTTCCTTCAGGATCAAACGGAGCATCGGCGGAAGATCGCCCGATATTGCATCAGCGATGCTCTCCGTTGTTCCCATTATTATGTAGTAATGATCGAGATAGGCATTTGCCCTCTGGATATAGCCTTCACTGATTGCCTTGCGGATCTTGGTGGAGCTGACGGTTTCATGCTCGACCTCCTGTTCAGGGATCTCCTCGGCTTCGAAATTATACTTATCCTGCCATTGCCAGAGCTGTCTGTAGTCCCCCTCCTTATTGAACCCGAAATGATGGTTGAAGCCTGCAACAACAACCCTGGCCTTCAGCTTTCCATGAAGAATATCCCTGACAAACTCCTCGCTTGTGATCTTTGAGAATCCGAGTGTAAACTCAATAATAATCACGTTGTCAAGCCCCGCCTTTTCAAGCAGGTCAAGCTTTTCTTCCTGTGAATTGATCAGTCTCAACTCCCTCCCTGCAGTTTCAGGGTAAAGAACTTTCCGCGGATGGGGATCGAAGGTTATCAGGACCGATTCACCGTTGTATTTGGATGCAAGCGTCTTAAGCCGGTCGAGTATCGTCCTGTGACCAATATGGACGCCATCGAATGAGCCGGTTGTCACAACCGGGCTTGGTATCCCAACTGCCTCTTCGAAGCTCCTGAAAACTTTCATAACTTATATCGCTCCTACTTCCTGTACTCCTTAACGAAATAGGCCACTTTCTCAATCGATGTAATCATGTCATATTCCTCAAGGTAAACGCCCGAGGGAACATTCAGCGGGATAGTCGTAAAATTGAGTATCCCCTTGATGCCAAAGCGTACCGCCTCCTCAGCGATCTCTACTGCGAAATCGGGAGGAACCGTCAGGATGGCTATCAGGATATTCAGCTCACGTATAATTCTCTCGATATCGTTGTAAGGATAGCACTTGACACCGGAAATTACCTTATTGACTTTCTGGGGATCCGTGTCGAACGAAGCTACCAGGTTCAGTTTCGACCTCTTACCCTTGAAATACCCTGCAACTGCCCTGCCAAGATTCCCGATGCCAATTACAGCAACATTCACACTCTCATCCGAGTCGATGATCTTTCCTATTGTATCTATGAGTTCCCTTACATCATATCCCTTCCTGAGGACACTCGAGTATCCGATCAGCATCAGGTCGCGCCTGACCTGAACCGCTGTGATATGCAGACGGGCTGCCAGGTCGTGGGAAAATATGAAATTACGTTTTTCATTCAGGCATTCGAGAAGTGTCCTTCTGTATTCGCTGAGCCGTTCGACAGTTTTTCCTGGTAGTTTCATTATTAGTCAGTTAGAGATTCATAAAATTTCACCTCCCCGGCATTGCTGCCGTAAAGAAATATTTTCATCCTAATGTCATTCTCTTTTTTGGCAGCCTGATTGTAAATGTTGTGCCGATATCCGGCTTGCTCTCCACATTTATTGTTCCATGGTAAAGCTCCACAACTTTCCTCACGATTGACAAGCCGAGCCCGCTGCCTGAAATGTTTCTTGTCTTTTCGTTCCTTATCCTTACGAATTCGGTGAAAAGATTCTGCAGATCACTGTCTGTAATGCCTATGCCTGTATCCGTTATCACCAGGATAGCCTCGCTGTCCGACGAATCAATTGTTATTTCTGCCTTGCCTCCCGCCTTGTTGTATTTCACCGCATTCGAGATCAGATTATTGAAAACAATCTCCATATCGTCGGGATCGGCCATAATCGACACATCGGATCTAATATCGAGGCTTATGCTTACATCCATCTGGATCGCATAGGGCTGAACAGTTATGACAGACTCCGAAGCAACCTCTGAAAGTCTCACCTCCTGTATCTTCTCCTCTTTCCTGTCGAGCCGAATCTTTGTAAAATCAAGAAGATCCATAATAAGGCTTCGCATTCCCTGTATCCTCTGCAGCGATCTCTCTATGGGTGTGGCATAGTCCTCTATCCTGTCGCCTGCCTGTTTCTCCTGCATCATCCTCAGGTATCCCTCAAGTGCATTAAGCGGAGCTTTCAGTTCATGCGAGAGCACTGAAAGGAACTGATACCTTATCTTCTTCCCTTCCTGATTCATGCGGTGGGTTATCCGCTTCAGGTATTGCTGCTTGGTAATATTTTCTATGCTCGATTTAAGCTCCTGTGGCGTGAAAGGCTTGGGGATAAAGTCGATGGCCCCGTCGCGGGTTGCCCTGATTGCCACATCGAGCGATGCATAGGATGTGATCATTGCAACCACAATATCATAATTCCTTTTCCTTACCAGCTCGAGCACTTCGACCCCCTGCATCCCAGGCAGCTTATTGTCGAGCAGGAGAATGTCATGCATTTCCCGTTCAAGTATTGCCATACCATCCTCCCCGGTCGCGGCCTCCGTGACTTCATATGTATAATCCTCATCCATAAAAGGATAGGTGACATGAAAATTATTAAGTATCCTGGAAACTCCTGAACGGATCCCCGGCTCATCATCTATGACAAGTACTTTTAAAACAGCCATATCAGAGTTTTAACAATTTCATTACTTCCTGATCGAGTTGTTCGGGACGGATCCCCTTTTCAAGATACCTGTCAGCCCTTATCCACTCTTTTTCATGCTCCGAGTCAATACTGAAGGAAATTCCTGTTTCATGCGATACGGCTGTTGCAAGGATAACAGGCACATCCGGGTACTTCCGCTTCAGCTTATAGCAGAGTATGAAGCCGCTGTCGTCGTTTTCCATCATCAGATCGAATATTGCCAGGTTTGGTTTATGTTTTGCTATAACAGACTCAGCCTCAGCCTGACTCTCCACCGCCATTGTCCGGTAACCTGCCTTTTCCAGACTGAAGACGGTCTGAAAAAGATAATCCGGATCATCATCCGCAACAAGTATTGTCACCTCACTCTTCTTCATCTTAACGCAAATTTCTAAAAATTCTTTAAATCAAACAGTTGATATGATAAATATAACTAATGTTATTTTATTAACATAATTCAGATATATAAAACTGCTTTCCCGGTGCTATTCCTTTCGTCTGGGAAGAACGATTCTGAAGCTGGTACCCGTTGGTCCCTTCGATGGATCATTGTTTGACTCCACAGTGATCTGGCCCTTATGCATCTTGACAATGCCGTAGGCCGTGGCCAGGCCCAGACCGGTACCATGACCGATCCCCTTTGTAGTGAAGAATGGCTCGAAGATCTTGACCCTGTCCTCCTCCTTTATCCCTGTTCCTGTGTCGCTTACAGTAATTATAACATCGCTCAGGGTATCCTCGAGGCAGATATTAACCGAGCCATCACCATGTATTGCATCGAAGGCATTCTTTACAAGGTTTGTGAGCACCTGCATCATCTGCTCTGTATCAAGCATCGCTTCCGGATTTGTGCAGCGGTCAGCAATATTGACAGCGATTTTTTCCGGAACTATAACGCTTTCAAGACTATGGTTTACGAGCTCCCTTAAACTGACAAGCTGATGATTCACCTGGTTCTTGCGGGCAAAATTGAGGAGCCCTGCCACGATCTTCTTGCATCTTGCTGCCTGCTCCACGATGAACTTCAGATCTTCACTGAAAGGCTCGCCGGGGGTTGATTCCTCAAGAAGGATATTGCTGTACATTATGACTACCCCCAATGGGTTGTTAAGCTCGTGGGCAATTCCGGCAGAGAGCTGCCCCATATGTGCAAGCTTCTCCGATTGCTTGAGGGCCTGCCTCATCGACGAAAGCTTCTCATTTGAAAGGGCCAGATCCTTTACTGATTTATGAAGCTTTTCGATCGTATATGGAAGACACATTTCAACTTCAGCAATTCCTTTCTTTATTGCTATTGCATGCTCGATACAGGTTTCGTATCCGCACGCACCGCAGTCGAGCTGATCCTTCTTTGTCTTTTTGCCCATCTTCACAAGAACTTCATTCACCTCGCTCTCCTCAAGTTCTTCTATCCGATGATCATCGGGCCTGTACCTGATACTCAGGTCGAGATCGGCAAATTCATTAAAAGAGTTGTGCCACAATTCGGAATCGATATAATCCCTCTTGCTGCTTGCATATGCGCTCACAAGTGCCCTGCGGTTATACTGGCGCCCGTTCTTTGACAGGCCTGGTCCCATAATGCACCCTTCACAGCAAAGAAGCTCCATGTGCTGATTTTTTATCAAGGCCCGCTTCAAACTCCTTCAGTGCCCCCTGAAAATCTATCCGCCCTTCGGCAGCTATGATGTTGCCTGTTATTGCATTGTCGCTGATCCTTGCAGTCTGCAGCAAGCCACGGGCAACAGGAAAGATGGCTCCCCTGCCTCCCACCGGCGGGTCGAAATCAACACCGGGCGTGTTCCCGGCACTAATTCCCCTGGATGAAAGCATCTCCCTCAGCTCGGTAAATGTAAGGGCCTCATCTATCTCCTGACTCTCAGCCTTCTTGGCTATGCACGGACCTATAAACACTATGGCCGTATCCTTTCCATATTTCTCCCTTATAACCCTCCCCATAGCCACCATGGGGGAAACCACAGGGGCCAGGTTGTCGACAAGTCCCGGATGATAAAACTTGACATAGTTCACTATTGACGGGCAATCGGAGGAGATATAAAACTCCCTGCTTTCCGAAACAAGCTTCCTGTACCTGTCGGCTACAAGATCTGCCCCGAAAGAAACCTCGGCAACATAGTCAAATCCAAGCGCCTTTATCATGCCAACGAGTGCCCTGTGATCGCTAAGCTCAGAAAACTCTGCAGGAAAGCTCGGAGCCACTATGGCTGCAACCTTGCCACCAGCCAGAAGCTTCAGGACCCTGTCGGTTGTATTCAGGAAGACTTTCGCACCCTGGCTGCAAACCTTTGTACAGTTTCCGCAGGCGATACACCTTTCATCGATAACCTCAGCCTGACCACCGACGATCCGGATCGCCTTGGCCGGACATTCCCTGACGCATGTATAACATGTACGGCAAAGTTCCTTTATTGTATAAACAAGCATGGCAACGGATTATAGGAGAAATCAATATATTTTACAATCACAGCAGTACATTTCTTTTCTCAAAGCGGGTATGGAAGATCTCCCTGCAGGCAACATCAGGATCGGCCTTTGAAAGTTTCTCATACAGACTCAGCAGGGGAGCCGATTTGCATGGCAGGCTAACAGCTTCAGAATCATCGATCTGATACACAAGCTTCGTCCTGCTTTTTACCTGATCCTTAGAAAAGCTAAAAGGAAGCCCGGCTCCGTGAACACAGCCTCCCGGGACAGGCCATGACCTCTACAAGGTTGTATCTGATGCCGGATGCCAGTGCGCTTTTTAATTTTTCAAGACCTGTTAGCCCGTCAACCACAGCGGCCCTAACCTCCTTATCTCCTATCTGCACCGTGGCCTCCCTGAATGATCCGGAAGAGCGCATTTTCCTGAACAGCTGCCGGTCAGCCTCTTTTTTCTCCCTGTTATAAAAGAGCAGTCTCAGAACTCCTTCGGCGAGTCCGCCCGAGACCTCCGCCAGCACGGCTGACGAGCTTCTGCCGTCAAGTGGTTCATCGGCGGGTTCATTTTCGACGTTTGAAATATCTATGCCGTATAACCGGATCAGCCTGGCCAGTTCCCTGACCGTCAGCACCGAATCAACGTCGCTGATACCCTTTCTCATCATTCCGTCGCGCCTTGCTTCAAATTTCATTGCAATGCATGGAGTTGCCGAGACCGAATAGATCTGTTCAGGCTTAACCCCTTCCTGTTGCGCCACGATTGTTTTGACAAGCACTCCCGTAATCTGCTGTGGTGATTTTACGGATGAGAGCTGGTGTATCATCGAAGGCATGAATTGCTCGGCATATTTGACCCATGCGGGACAGGCAGAAATATACAGGGGATCAGCCGTTTGCTGATCGAGTGATTCCGAAAGCTGCCCTGCGATTTCCGATATGCACAGATCGGTGCCTATACCTGTAGTATATACCTTGTCGAACCCGATCCGCCGGAGAACTGCATTCAGAAGCCTGTCGAGATCCCTGCTGTAGCGTATTCCGAACTCCTCGGCCAACCCTGATGTTACGAGAGGGGAATACTGTATCACCTTAATAATATCGGGCTTATTCAGGTACTCCTGCACCTCGTTTATATAATGCTTTTCATGCAGGGCCCCGGTAGGACACACAAGAACGCACTGTCCGCAGTGGATGCAGCTCGAGAAATTGAAATCCCTGTCCATTGCTGCCCCTACATGCGTCGCCCGTCCCTTGTTTATAAAATCCAGTGAGGTCGAGGTAACAACTTCTTCACATACCCTTACACATCTGCCGCAGAGGATGCATTTGGACAGCTCCCTTACTATGGCAGGACTCGACTGGTCGAGCCGCGGCTTGATCTTTCTTCCGCGTATGCGCCTTTCCCTGATATTCAGCTCCTCTGATAAACGCTGCAATTCACAATCGAGATTACGGTCGCAATAGAGGCAATCGTCGGGATGGTTCGACAGAAGCAGCTCGACAATAGTCTTCCGTGCCTGGATTACCCTGGGTGAGTGTGTTTTGATCTTCATCCACTCCTCCACCGGCTGTGAACAGGCAGTAACAAGCCTCTCCCTCCCTTCCACCTCAACAACGCACATCCTGCAGGCACCTGTTGGGGTGAAATCCTTCATCCTGCACAGAGTGGGAATAATAATTCCGTTGCGGTTCAATGCAGAAAGGATGGTCTCACCCTTTTCCGCCTTTATCTTTTTATTGTTAACCTGGATAGTAAAGAGCATACTAGCCTATTTAACATTTATTGCACTGAACTTACAAATATCAAAGCAGATACCACAGCCTATGCACTTGTCCTCCACAATGAAGAACGGTTGCAGCCGGGTTCCGTAAATCGCATTTACAGGGCATTTTGCCGCACAGGCAGTGCATCCGGTGCATTTCTCCACATCAATTGAAAAGGTCCTCAGTCCCCTGCAGATGTTGGCCCGGCACTTCCTGTCGAAGATATGCTCTTCAAACTCATCCCTGAAGTTCACAAGGGCGCTCATGAAAGGATTTGGAGCTGTCTGTCCGAGGCCACACAGCGAGGTATCCTTCATTACTGCCGCAATTGTTTCGAGCTGCATTACCCCTTTGAAGCGTTCCAGGGTGGTTCCCGATTCCTCATTCATCGGCTTCCTGATAACACTCTCCAGGATCTCCAGCATCCTGCCGGTCCCCTCCCTGCAGGGTATGCACTTTCCGCAGCTTTCGTTGCGTATGAATTCCATATAATATCTTACAAGATCGACCATGCATGTGGTCTCATCAATTATTACGAATCCACCTGCACCCATCCCTATGCCCTTCTCTGCCAGCTTTTCAAAATCGACCTGTATATCGAGGTTTTCTTCAGTTATAAAGGAACCTGAGGCACCCCCCAGCTGAATTGCCTTGAATTCCCTGCCATCCCTTATCCCGTCGCCTATCTCCTCAAGGATCATTCTGATTGTTGTCCCCATCTCGACCTCCACCACGCCGCAGAGCCTTCCCTTGCCTGCCAGGGCAAATACCTTCGTGCCAGGACTTGCCGGGGTACCGAGCGACCGGAACCATTCGGGTCCGTTTTGCATTATGAGCGGCACATTCATCAGGGTCTCGACATTATTAATAACTGTCGGCTTGCCAAACAGGCCTGCAGTTGTCGGATATGGAGGCTTCAGCCTCGGCATTCCGCGCTTGCCCTCAAGAGTGTTGACGAGTGCTGTCTCCTCACCGCAGACAAAGGCACCCGGCTCTTTGCGTATTACAATATCGAGACTGTAGCCGCTTGAAAAGATATTATTGCCGATTATGCCGAACTCCCGCGCCATCTCTATAGCCTTCGAGAGCTTTTTCCTTGCATGGTCAGAGCCCGACCGTATAAACACTATTGCACTCGATGAGCCAATTGCATAGGACGCTATGGCTATCCCCTCGATAAGGCGATGGGGATCGCTCTCCAGTATAGTCCTGTCGGTAAAAGCCCCGGGATCGCTCTCCTTGGCGTTGCAGATCAGATACCTCCCGCTGGAAGGGGTATTCAGTGCGTGCTTCCACTTAAGCCCTGTAAGATAACCGCCCCCGCTCCTGCCCCTAAGCCCGCTCTTTTCAATAATGTCGCAAACTTCCTCGAAGGTGTAGTTCCGTATAGCCTTTACAAAGGTGCGGTAACCTCCCCTTGCAATATATTCCTCGATGCTCTCCGGGTCATAGCAGCCGCAATTGGCAAGAATAACCCTTTTCTGACGGGCAAAAAAGGGAAGCTCTTCCATGAAGGGGATCCCCGGCCAGTATTCAAAGCCCCGCGTTCCGGCCTGACCGGCAAGGTCATCCTCATTGATGTCATTATGGAATACACCGTTCAGCAGAGGCTCAACCTTCTCTTCAGTTATATTCCTGAAAAACAATTTATTCCTTCCGGGGAGATGGATGCAGACCAGGGGCTCGTAGCTGGCTGGTCCGTTGCAGCCGACTCTTACCATTTTTGCAGCAGGCGAATTGTCATTTATATATGCTAGGATCGCAGTGCAGGTCCTTTCCGAACCGGCAATAACGCTGCTTGTTCCGGAAGAAACATATATGACCGGATTGTCTGGCCTCTCCCGGCGCACCTTCTTCAATACCTTCTCCGTTTCAGGATGAAGCGTATCCGATCCGAACAAAAGCACTTTCTCTGTAAGGAAATTTCTCAGATCTTCCATGGGTGTCACAGACTATCAGTCATTTTCAATCATGTATTTGAGCTTCCTGATCATCTCAGGCAGCTGTTCTGCCTTTACCTGC
The DNA here is from genome assembly GCA_963756885.1 of uncultured Bacteroidales bacterium. GTDB lineage: Bacteria > Bacteroidota > Bacteroidia > Bacteroidales > VadinHA17 > LD21. The sequence goes on along the minus strand of CAVWPG010000005.1, from coordinate 377,481 downwards.
GTATGATACTCGCCGTTTATGCTTATTACAGGTCCGTTGTGGCAGCCGCCCATGCATGAAACTATCTCATAGCTGAAGTTGCCATCCCTGGTTGTCTGCCCGGCCATTATCCCGGTCTCATCCCTTATTGTGTCGATTATCGGTTTCGAACCGTTCAGGAAACATGAGGTCCCGTTACAGACAGTGATGCGGATCTTGCCTGCCGGAATAAACCTGAACCTGTCGTAAAATGTGGCGAGGCCATAGATCTTCGTGGTGCTCAGACCCAGGAAAGTTCCAACCCTGACTATTGACTCCTCTGAAAGGTAGCCAAGCTCCTCCTGGATCTCCTGGAGAAGCGGAATAAGATCTTCCCTTTTTCCGCTTTTGTACTTTTTAAGAATTATTTCGACATCAGCACTCATACACCTCAATAAGGTTATTTTTACCCTCACAAATATAAAATAATTTATTGTTAATAAATAAACAATGTTATTTAATTAACAATTAAATTTGTATTTTTGCCCCTGTATTCCGGGTCATTATGTGGCTGACATCTTATCAGTTGTAAAAGAATTGCATTTCCAGGGCTGGTTACCTCCTGCCTGATCACAAAGGGAATAGCTTCTCCCCGGGGGCTGACCGGATGTGTGCCTGATTTGTTTTCATGCGTTTGACCTGCCAAAAAAATTGTACTTTTGAAGTGGTGTTTATTTATGAACAGTAAGTGATGGCTCAGAGGATTGAAATGCAGATTTGTCTTGGGAGTTCCTGTTTTTCGCGGGGGAACAAGGATGTTGTTATGTTCATAAAGGAGTATCTCAGGAAAAACCATCTCGACGACAGGATCCTCTTCAAGGGTGCCCGATGCATGGGAAGATGCAGCAACGGGCCCAACCTGAACATAAATGGGGTAATTATCGAGGATGTTACAATCTCAAAAATAGAGAGCATACTCGAAAAAGAATTCGCCGGATTAATTTAAACTGAAAAGGAATCACAATGAGAGAGAGAAAGCCGGTTTTATATATTGATGACGGCAAATGCAGAAATTCCTACTCCTGTGTGCGCGTCTGCCCGGTTAATGCGATTGAGGTTAAGCCTAACAGGAGCCATCCGCTGATAATGCCCGACAGATGCATAGGCTGCGGGCTCTGCTTTGTTTCCTGCAGCCCGCGGGCAATAGGCTTCCGCGATTCGAGGGATGAGGTGAAGCATCTCCTTTCCTCAGGACGAAAGACCGTAGCGCTTATCGAACCAAGCATAGCTTCCGAATTTGACGATATTACAGATTACAGGAAGTTTGTTGCAATGATCCGTTCCCTGGGCTTTGATTATGTTCACGAAGTATCATTCGGTGTTGACCTGGTCGCTCACGAGTACGCCACGCTGTTCTCAAAGGCGGAGGGGAAGTATTATATAACTGCCAACTGTCCGGCGATCGTTAAGATGGTTGAAAAATTCTTCCCGGAGCTCGTTTCAAACCTTGCTCCTCTTGTATCGCCAATGATCGCCACTGCAATGGTGGTGAAAGAGCTCTATGGGCATGAAGCGGCAACTGTTCAGATCGGGCCGTGCCTGGACGCAAAGGATGAAGCCCTCCAATACGATAGCGGAAAGCTAGTAGATTCTGTCCTTACATTCATAGAGCTGAGGCAGTTGTTCGACGAGATGAAGATACAGGAAAGGCTTGTCAAAATGTCTGACTTTGACCCTCCTCACGGCAACTGGGGTGCCCTTTATCCCCTGCCCGCAGGTATAATACAGGCAGGTGGGATAAAAAGGGATATGGTATCGAGCAGCGTTATAACTGCTTCCGGAAAAGAAGATATTCTTGAAGCCGTGAATGATTTCGATAAATACATTGATACAATCAAGCATCATTTCAATCTTTTCTTTTGCCATGGCTGTCTTCTCGGCCCTGCCATGGAACATCACAATGAAAGGTTCCGCCGAAGGGCCCTCGTGAGAAAATATGCTGAGAAAAGGGTGGGCAAGCTCGATAAAGAGCAGTGGCAGAGGGATATGGAGAAATGGTCAAAACTCGATTTCAGCAGGAGCTTCACCCCCGACGACCAGAGAATACCTGAACCTCCAACCGAGGCTGTAAACGAGGTCCTGAAGATAATCGGCAAGGACAATCCTGACGAGGAGGTGAACTGCGGGGCCTGTGGCTATCTCTCATGCCGCGAGTTTGCCTCCACGGTTGCGAAGGGGCTCGCCATACCAGAAATGTGCCACACTTTCAACCTCAGGAACAAGCAGGAATATATCGAGACGCTCAGGCAGACAAACAGGAAGCTGGCAGATACAAAAAAAGCTCTCAAGGAATCCGAGGAGCTTGCAAGAAGGGAGAAGGAGATTGCCCAGAATACATCCGACATGATGAACAACATGCTTGAAAAGCTCCCCACCGGGGTCGTAATTGTTGACAATGCCCTGAAGATCCTTCATTCCAATCAGAGTTTCATTAATATAATCGGGGAAGATGCCATGGCCATTTCCGATGTTATTCCCGGACTTGCAGGAGCTGATATCAAGACGCTCATGCCTTTCAATGTATACAATATGTTCACTTTTGTGATAAAGGAAGATGAGCCTGTTTACAGCAAGGATGTGCATTTCGAGGATAAAATGCTGAATATCTCCATATTCCCGATCAAGAAGAACAAAATGTGCGGTGCCATAATCCGCGATCTGTACTCACCTGAAGTCCAGGGGGAAGAGGTTATAAACAGGGTCACTGAGGTAATCGACAAGAACCTTGAAATGGTACAGAAGATCGGATTTCTGCTTGGGGAGGGAGCAGCAGAAACAGAACAGATGCTCAACTCCATAGTAGAATCCTACAAATCGAAAAAGGCCAGTTTGAAAAACCACATTAAATGATATTCAGTTGAACAGGAATTTCTTCATAGAAGTCAATAGCCAGCAGAGAAACCAGGATGGCGAAAGGATATGCGGCGACGTGTTCCTCTACCGGTACATCAAGGAAGAAAACAGGGTCATAGCGGTATTGTCTGACGGTATGGGGCATGGCGTAAAAGCCAATATACTTGCCACCCTTACTGCAACAATGGCTATAAATTTTACCCGCGAGCATAAAGAGGTTGACAGAATTGCGGAGATCATTATGAATACCCTGCCTGTCTGCAGCGAGAGAAAGATCAGCTATTCCACCTTCACAATTAGTCGACATAGAAAGCACAGGGAGGGTAAACATCCTCGAATATGACAATCCCTCCACGGTTATCCTCAAGGGAAACCAGATCTTCGATCCATCCTGGAAGAAGGTTGTGCTCGAAAAGGGCAAAAATTCGGGAAAGGTGCTCAAAACATGTACATTCATACCTGAAAAGGAAGACCGCATAATCTTTTGTTCCGATGGAGTGTCGCAAAGCGGAATGGGCACTGAGCCCTTTCCTTTCGGATGGGAAAGGGATAATATTGCAGGTCTACGCCTCTTCCCTGGTTACAAGTGAATCTTCTATTTCGGCTACTATGCTTGCAGGGAAAATAGTTACAATGGCTCATAAGAACGACAGCTATAAGGCCCGCGACGATATAAGCTGCGCAATAATATACTTCAGGGAGCCACGCAAGCTCCTGCTGTGCACGGGTCCCCCTGTACGAAAAGGAGAAGGACAAGGAGCTCGCTGTAAAGGTCCTTGGCTATAAGGGAAAAGTTATCCTGTGCGGGGGAACCACTGCCGATATAGTAGCAAGGGAGCTCAACAGGATCCATTGTGGATGAACTTATATTCGAAGACCCTGAGCTTCCGCCGGAAAGCTTCCTTGAAGGGATCGACCTTGTAACAGAAGGGATCCTCACCCTGCAGAAAGTCAATGAATTGCTGAAAACATACAATAACAGCGTGAAGCTTGGAAAGGGACCTGCAGATAAAATTGTAAGGCTCATTATGGAAAGCGATGAGATACACTTTGTTATCGGAACAAGGATCAATATTGCCCACCAGGACCCAAATCTTCCTGTCGACCTGGAGATAAGAAGAACTGTCGTAAAAAGAATTGCACGGCTACTCGAGGAAAAATGGCTTAAAAAAGTCACATTTGAATATATTTAGTTCATGTAAAGGTGAAGAATTCAATTATTGCAATCCTCGCATTCCTTATCCATTTTTCAATTGTCAGTGCCCAGGATACAGTAAGCTATCCCAGGGTCGGGCTTGTATTGTCGGGTGGCGGAGCAAAGGGATTTGCCCATGTAGGGGCTCTGAAGGTGATTGAACAAGCCGGGATCCCCATCGATTGCATCACGGGGACAAGCATCGGCAGCATTGTGGGAGGGCTTTATGCAATGGGCTATGATGCCGCGACTCTTGAAAAGATCATCGGTGACCAGAACTGGGAGTCTTTGCTCAGCAATGAGTCGAACAGGATTTTCATACCGGCCGTGGCTAAGGAGGAGCAATCGCGTTACCTCATCTCCCTTCCCGTGAAAGCAAAGAAAATCTCAATACCAGTAGGATTCCTTAACGGGCAGAATATAATGGACCTTTTTACCTACCTCTCTTACGGATACCACGATCTTGACAATTTTTCCAATCTGCCTATCCCCTTCCGCTGCATAGCTGCCGATATTGCCACCGGGGAGGAGGTTGTGCTTGACAGGGGCTTTCTTCCCAAGGCAATGCGGGCCAGCATGGCTGTGCCTGCAATATTTTCAGCGTGCGAAATCAACAACAGGATGCTTGTTGACGGAGGCATCAGAAATAACTTTCCGGTCGACCGTTGCCGTGAAATGGGCGCCAATATAATTATAGGCATAGACATCGGGGATGAATTAATGGAGAGGGACAGGATCAGGACGATTCCCGATATGATAACCCAGCTTACGGTTTTGCTTGGTTTCGAGAGGAGCAAAAAAAACAGCAGCCAGGTTGACATCCTGATAAAGCCTGACATTACCGGCTATTCCCCGACAAGCTTCAGCACGGAGGCTGCAATTGAGCTTATGAAGCGCGGCGAGGATGCAGCATTGAAGGTTTTGCCGCGCCTTATCAGGCTGCGTGATTCCCTTGGTCTCAGACAGGCGGTTGAAATTCACCGCACTCTGCCAGACATGGGTACATCCGTGCTCATCGAAAGAATTGATGTGGAGGGGACTGAAAAATCGAATATATTATCTATCCTGGGCAAGATCGGTATCGGAAAGGATAAGAAAACCACGCTGAAGGAGATAAGGGAAGGGGTAGAACGAATTTATGCAACAGGAAATTACCAGAACGTCGACTACAGGATCACAGGCGGGGATTCGAAAATTGTTACGATAATGGTCAGGGAGAGCTCGACTAACAGGCTTAATGTCGGTCTGAACTACAATACCGACATGAACGCGGCTGCACTCATAAACACAACCTTCTACAGTGACCGTATCAGCGGTTCGAACCTATCGCTCGATGCCCGGCTGTCAAGTTCTCCCTTCTTCGCAGCCCGTTACTCGCTCGACAGGGGAAGCAACCCTGGCTTCATAGCTGCAGGCTCCTTTGTGGCTGATAAACTTGCGGGCTACTCCGAGGGTCATAAAGTGTCAGAAATCAACATTCAGCAAACCAGCCTGCAGGTTGGTACCCAGCTGGTTGCTGCTGATGTCTGCAGACTATCACTGGGAAGTTCCGCGGATTATTTTCATTTTGGAAATGCAATCGGAATAGTCGACAGCAGTAATGTAAGGGACGACACATATTTCAATTATTTTCTCAGGGCCAGTCTCGATCAGCTTGACAATGCTGTATATCCTAACAGCGGATGGGCAATGGACGGAGTTGTACGAATGGTCACGGATAACGGCTGGAGCTATAACGGACATTCTCCCTTTTTTATGCTTGGCTTCAACCTGAAACTGGCGAAAAAGGTATCCGGCCGGGTAACGCTGCTGCCCGGGCTGAATTCCCAGATAGCCTTTTCATCTGCTGCCCCCCTGTTCTACAGGGCTTATATAGGTGGATTCCAGAGAACGAACTACCTTGGAAATTATGTTCCCTTTGCAGGACTGAAGCGGATGGAATTAAATGCCGACAATGTGGCTTATGCAAGCTTCGACGTGCGGATAAGAATGTGGGAAAAGGTGTATACGACATTCATTACGAACTTCGGAATGTATTCAGACTACAACAATGCAGGCATTCAGGGGAATATCATGTTCGGGGGAGGACTTTCAGTTTCCTACGACAGTGTCGTTGGGCCTGTCGGGCTTATACTGAGCTCGTCAAACATAAACAGAGACCTTTTGGCATACTTCTCGCTTGGCTACTACTTCTAATTTACCGGCTCCTCTCCTGTCTTTCCGAAAATTCGATGCACTTCCGGAATAAGGCCGTCTGAATAACCGGGTAGGTAAGATCGTCGGGCAGGCTATCAAGCAAGGCAACTTCAGCAATTTCAGATCTGTCTGTGAAACTGCCGATTTCAGTGACATCTGCAAGGTAAAGTCTGCCATAGCCTGTGCGCCCATCTTCTTCAACCGAATAGGTGGCTGCACACTCAAGCCTAAACCTGAGTGCCCCTGTCTCCTCCATAAGTTCCCTGCCAGCTGCATCAAGCGGACTCTCATCCTTCTCGATATGGCCACCCGAAATTTCCCAGGTAGTCCGGCCATTATGCCTTACAAAAATCCATTTTCCCCTGTACCTGGCTGAAATTATTGAATATGTAATTACTCCTCCCGGCTCGTACAATGGGTCATAGAACCTTACTTCAGTCATAATTTTCTTAAAGCTTCAAGGTGTTAATGCAAGTATACTAACCATAAACAATTAATACGTATTTTTAAAAGGAAATTTTTTCACTATGGTAATCATCCTGTTTCTGGTGCTTACTGAGATCCTCTCAGTGATTGCCCTGAGAGAGATCCTGCAAAGAAGATCCGCATGGATCTTCCCGACAGCTCTTGTTATTCATTTCAGCCTGAGTGTATTACTCTGGGTGCTGATTTACAGGACACTGACATACAGAAGCTTTTTCGACAATCCGGATCATATTGCCTTGCTGATGAATCTTACAGGGGCCGTTTGCGCAATAGTTCTGCCAAGGCTGATCCTTATCGTACCTCACTTCACCGGGAAGCTCTTCAGGATAAGAAAGGGGGGATATGTGAAGTGGATGACAAACAGCGGCGCCATTCTGGCAGTGATGATGTTCTCACTGATTGCTTTCAGTACCTTCTATACGAGGTTCAATTTCAAGGTGGAAAAGGTGGAGATGAAGATCAAGGGGCTGAACGGCGATCTGGACGGCCTTAAAATCGTACAATTGTCTGACCTTCATCTGTCAGCATTTCATAATCACGGCAGGGCGCTCGCCAGGGCTGTGGGGATTGTCAACGCAATGCAGCCTGATCTCATACTGAATACTGGTGACTTTGTGACTTATGGCTGGAGGGAATTCAGCTCAAACGATACGATCCTTTCACGTCAGAGAAGCCGGTACGGCAATTTTGCGGTTATGGGAAATCATGATTTCGGGACCTATAATCATGATTTTACAGTGGCTGACAGAAAAGACAATGTGCTGATCATCAACAATAAGGCAAAATCCTCAGGTTATACTGTCCTTAATGACACAAATATGACCGTAGCTATAAAGGGTGCAAAGATCGGATTGGTAGGGATAATTACAAAGGGCAAGCATCGCGATATAGTGCATGGCAACCTTGACAGGGCCCTTGCCGGGCTGGGGCCTGTCGATCTCACAATCCTGCTGAGCCATGATCCGAACCAGTGGGAAGAGGATGTCGTTTCAAAAACCGCAATAGATATCACCTTGTCGGGTCACACACATGCTATGCAGATGGGTATTTATACAAAGTTTTTCAGATGGAGCCCTGCAAAATATATGTATCCTCACTGGAACGGCCTGTATTCTGAAGGCAGGCAGCTTCAGTATGTGAACCGCGGTCTGGGAGTGCTGGGTGTTCCATTCAGGATATGGATGCCTCCTGAAATTACACTGATAACACTGAGGAAGATATGATGCAATCGCAGGGTTATAAGCAGCGAAAGCAATATGTATTTGTTAAATTGAGTCAAAAATAAATCTGTCAAATTATGAGGAAACTATTCCTGCCAGCACTGGCACTCGTTTTTGTAATGGCAATATCGTGCACCGGAAGAAAAAGCTCATGGATAAGGATTAACCAGATGGGTTACAGGACCAGCGATATCAAGGTGGCAGTATACATCGGAAAAAAGCCTGCTGTTATAAAGTCATTCCGGCTGATGGATGCAGCGACAGGCAAGGTTGTAGCCACATTCGAAAACCCTGTAAAAACCCCCCCTATGGCCCCTTTTGTGTCATGCTTCAGGCTCCCCTTTACAAGGTTCAGGAAGCCGGGGACTTACAGGCTGGCGGCAGGGAATACAATATCCCCCGATTTCAGGATTGGCGATGACGTATATGACAGGACCGCAGATTTCCTGCTCAATTACATGAGGCAGCAGAGATGCGGGTTCAATCCCTATATAAAGGATTCGTGCCATATGGCCGACGGATATGAAATATATGGAAAGAACAATGATTCGGTACATATTGACGTAACCGGGGGATGGCACGATGCGGCCGACTACCTTCAGTATGTGGCAACTTCGGCCAATGCAACGTACCAGATGCTTTTCGCCTGGTCGGAGAACCCGGTCTCATTCAGGGATGATTACAAGGCGAACGGCCTGCCCGGGCCAGACGGTGTTCCCGATATACTCAATGAGAGCAAATGGGGGCTGGACTGGCTGCTTAAAATGAATCCCGGACCTGACAGAATGTATAATCAGATCGCTGACGACAGGGATCATATAGGATTCCGTTTCCCCGACAAAGATACTGCCAACTATGGCAAGGGTCGTGAACGGCCCGTCTATTTATGTACCGGAAAGCCCCAGGGGCTCTTCAAATATAAAAACAGGACAACGGGGATTGCCTCGACTGCAGGCAAGTTCTCCTCAGCATTTGCTCTCGGCGCCGAAGTTTACAGGAATATAGATCCCGATTTCTCCGGCCGGCTGAAGCAGAAGGCAATCGAAGCATTCGACTACGGGCTCAGGAATCCTGGAGCATGCCAGACAGCACCAGGCACAGCACCATATTTCTACGAGGAAGATAATTGGGTAGATGATATGGAGCTTGCTGCCTCGGAACTTTTCAACCTGACCCAGGACAAGAAATATATGGACTTTGCCGTTGAATTCGGAAGGCAGGAGATCACGACTCCCTGGATGGGAAAGGATACAGCACGACATTATCAATGGTACCCTTTCGTGAATATGGGTCACCCGGTTATTGCAAGAAACCAGTTAACCGTCAGTAAGGGTGAATTTGCAGGGTATATGAAAAAAGGTCTCGAGCTCACCCTGCTCAAGGCAGAGCAGAATCCTTTCATGATCGGGGTCCCTTTCATCTGGTGTTCAAATAATCTTGTGGCTGCAATCCTCACCCAGGCTCATCTCTATGCCTCTGTAACCGGAGATAATTCGTTTGCTGAAATGGAGGCTGCGCACAGGGACTGGCTTTTCGGATGTAACCCGTGGGGCACCAGCATGGTAGTCGGGCTGCCTGAGAATGGCGACTACCCGAAGTACACACACTCATCCTATGTTTCGAAGGGAGGGCAGGTGAACGGCGGACTGGTAGACGGACCGGTTTACTCCACTATTTTCAGGTCGCACAGCAAATACATAACAATGACAAACAAGGATGTCTATGCCGACGTGCAGCCCTCGGTGGCCAATTACCATGATGATATAACCGACTACACAAGCAATGAGTGCACTATGGACGGAACAGCATGCCTTATTTACTACCTCTCATCGATGCAGAACAGATCATTGACTATTTCCGGCAATCCAAATGTTCTCATTGACAGGGGTGGCGTTGTGAGAATGGATACAACGGCAAGGAATATATGGCTTTGCTTTACTGCCCATGATTTTAAGGATGGCTTTGATTTTATAGCCGGCACACTTGAAAAGCATAAGGTGAGGGCCTCATTCTTTTTCACCGGCGACTTCCTGAGAGACCCTTCGAACAGGAAAATAACCGACAGGCTCAAGCACGACGGACATTATATCGGAGCACATTCAGATAAGCACCTGCTGTATTGTACATGGGATAACAGGGACTCGCTGCTCGTTACAAAAGAGGAATTCCTGTCCGATCTTGCAAGCGCCTACAGGGAGCTCGACAGGATTGGGATACCCAAAAGAATGGCCCCGGTATTCCTGCCGCCCTATGAATGGTATAACGACAGTATCGCCAGCTGGACATCACAGGCAGGGCTCACGCTGGTCGACAATTCCCCAGGAACTGTTACGGCCCAGGACTGGACATTTCCCGATAAGGGGAAGCCCTATTTTCCGAGTGACTCCCTTATGAAAAACCTCGTGGCCTATGAGCAGAACAAAGGGGATGAATGGTTATATCCTCCTGATACATCCCGGTACTGATCCCAGAAGAAAGGACAAGTTTTACCTTCGCCTGGACTCTGTAATTAATTACCTCGAATCAAGGAACTACAGGTTCCGGTCATTTTCAGAAGTCAATTGAACCGTGAAAAAATACAAGGTGTACAACGACCAGCGAAACTACAAGCTGGAGGATATTGAATTCAGGATAGTCTATTCCGGACGAAAAACACTTGGCATAAGTGTTCTTCCCGACTCTTCTGTAATAGTAAGGGCCCCGTTCAGGGCATCGCTCAAAACAATTACAGGCATCGTGCATGAGAAGGCTGGCTGGATAATCAGGCACAGGGACAATTACAGACAAAAAGAGAGCATACGTCTGAACGGCAGGCTGGCTGCCGGAGAACACCAGCTCTTCCGTGGAAGGGAATACAAACTGGATATTATCAGCTCAGAAAAATCGTTTGTCAGGTTTGGCGAAAACCGTATCGAAATGGGTCTGGAGAATTATCAGGATCAGGAATCGGTAAGAAAGCTGCTTTACAAAGGGTTCAGGGCAGAAGCCTCGAGGGTTTTCCCCGAGATGCTGAGCCGCATTCTTAAATTACATGAGGCCAGGATGTTCAGGCCCACCGGTCTTGCATTAAGATCGATGAAGAGCAGGTGGGGCAGCTGTTCGGCCCGTGGCAAGATAACCCTGAGCACTGAGCTTATCAAGCTCCCTGATATCCATATCGAGTATGTTATCGTACATGAGTTATGTCACCTCAGGCATCACAACCACGGGAAAGAATTCTACAGTCTCCTTTCAGAGCTTCTACCCGGCTGGGAAAAAACCAGATCAGAACTTCGGGGATTTATTCACTGAAGTGATCACTGCACTGCACCCTCAGGCTATATTTGTATATACTGCCTGGACATCGTCATCTTCCTCTATCCTGTCGATAAGCTTCTCAATATCGGTCAGCTGTTCCTCCGTGAATTCAACCTGGTTGAGGGGCAATCTTTTAAGGGTTGCCTTATTCACCTCTATCCCAAGGCTTTCAAGAGCAGACTGTCAGCGATCCAAAATTTGTATAATCTCCGTATACGTAAATTCTGCCATCCACGTTCTCAATCTCTTCAAGACCGGATTCGATGAGCTCCAGTTCAATCTCCTCAGGATTCATCTCCCCGGGCAGGTCAAATTCAAATACTGCCTTCCTTGAGAACATGAATTCGAGTGACCCGGTTGGAACGAGGGACCCTCCGGATTTACCGAAATAGGATTTTATATTTGCTACAGTACGGGTATTATTATCTGTCGCGCATTCTACAAATACAAGTACACCGTGAGGTCCCTTTCCTTCATAGCAGATCTCCTCGAAATTTTCCGATTCCTTACCAGATGCGCGCCTGATGGCTGCCTCTATATTATCCTTGGGCATATTCTGCGCCTTGGCATTCATTATAGCAGTTCTGAGCTTGGCATTGAGATCAGGGTCGGGACCTCCCTCCTTGGCTGCAATAGTTATATTTTTTGCCAGCCTGGGAAACAATTTTGACATCTTGTCCCATCTTTTCTTTTGATGCCCTTCTGTATTCAAATGCTCTTCCCATAGTTCTGATTTAAATCCGGACGCCAAAAATAATAACCTTAAATTGTTTTTTTATCAGGTTTTGCAAAAAAATAATCAAATCTCATATTCCTGACCCCTGGCAGGAATTTCAACATTTTTAAATCCCTCGTCCTCAAGTGTTTCAACATACTTCTTCTGAGTCTCGTATTCACCGTGAACAATAAAAGTCTTTTCAAGAGCACTCTTATCCTGGCATCCGAGGAATCCTATCATCTCCTTGTAATCGCCATGACCGCTGTATGACTCTATTTTTTTTACTTCCGCCTTTACTTCATAGACATTGCCATGAATGGAGACCTCCTTATCGCCCCGCACGATCCTGGCCCCAAGGGTTGTCGGCGCACAATATCCTACAACCAGTATCGTATTTTTCGGATCGGATATATTGTTTGCCAGATGATGCTTTACCCGTGCCGGCTTCCATCATTCCGGAGCTGAAATTATAACGCATGGCTTTTTATGGTCATTAAGCTTTTTGGAGTCTTCCTGCCTGGTTATATAAAACAAGTTCTCGAAACCGAAGGGATCAGGATCTGTTTTCCAGCACTTCAGCAAAATTTTATTGAAACACTCGGGATGCATCCTGAAAACTGTTGTGGCATTGACAGCAAGCGGGCTGTCAACATAAATATCGATCTTCAGGCAGCCGTCCCTCGTTGAAATAGTTATTAAGGGCAAATACTATCTCCTGGGTTCGCCCGACGCTGAAGGCAGGGATAATGAGCTTGCCCGCCTTATTGACACATGTATCCATAACGACACCAAGAAGCTCCTCCTCCGCAGCACTGACATCCTGGTGAAGTCTGTCGCCATATGTCGATTCGGCTATGAGGATATCAGCCTGGGGAAAAGGCTGGGGGGGTGCAAGGATCTGATCGGAGGGCCGGCCGATATCACCTGTATATGCAATCCTTTTAATCTGCCCGTTTTCAGCAATCTGAATATTTGCCACGCCGCTTCCAAGCATATGACCGGTATTTGTGAATTTAACCTTTATATTATCGTCGATCCTGAACTTCATATTATTCGGAACACCAATAAAAAGGCCCATGCAGGCTGTGGCATCCTGCTGGCTATAAAGCGGAGTTACAAGGGGCAGTCCCTTTTTTGCCCTTCGCTTATTAAAAGTAATTGTATCATGCTCCTGGATAAATGCGGAATCGGCAAGCATTATGGCACACAAATCCCTTGTGGCATTTGAACTGATCACTGATCCCCTGAAACCAAGTTTATACATGTAGGGTATCAATCCCGCATGGTCAATATGTGCATGAGTAAGTATGATATGATCGATTTGAAGGATCAAACATCAGCTCCCTGTTCATGCTGTCTGTTTCAAGGCCCTTGCCCTGGAACATTCCGCAATCGAGAAGAATCCTCTTGCCTGAGTTTGTTGTGATCAGATGCTTGCTGCCCGTTACTTCCCTGGCAGCACCAATGAATTTTATTTTCATGATGGATATCATTTATTTAATGAATAAGACTTAAGTATCATTACACCTACCAGGCCGGTGATACCGATTGATGTCTCCATTACAGTCCATGTTTTCAGAGTATCCTTTATGCTAAGATTGAAATACTCCTTAAACAGCCAAAAGCCTGAATCATTTACATGGCTGCACATGAGGCTTCCTGCGCCCACGGCAAGAACCATCAGCTCAGGGCTTGACGCCTGTTCCGGCCATCAGCGGCAGTACTATTCCGGCGGCCGTCAGTCCTGAAACAGTTGCGGAACCAATGCAGATGCGAGGATTGTGGCAATCAGCCATCCAAGGAATAAGGGAGACAGGATTGAATGACTCAGCAGTCCACCGATATATTCGCTTACTCCTCCATCAACAAGTACCTGTTTCAGTGAACCGGCACCGGAAATCAGCAGCATGATCATTGCAATGCTTAATACTGAATTGGACAATGATTTCATTATCTCTTCCATCTTTCTTTCCCCTCGCTATACCAAGGAAATAGATCGCTGATAAGAACTGATATGAGCATGGCTACTACTGGATTTCCTATGGAACCGAGAATTTTCCTGAGTATATTGCCCTCTGACAGAAGAAATCCTGCTATCGTGGAGGATGTTATAATATCACTGGCAAGAGGGCAGAGAGCAGGCTGGTCCAGAAACCGGGCATCTCTTCTTCTGACAGGACTTTCTGGTTCACAAACTCTTCGATGGGCCTTGCATTTACCTTGCTCAGAAATCTTGCCAGAACGGGCCCGAAACAAGTATGGTTGGCACTGCAATTGTAATCCGTAAAGCAGTGTCTTTCCAGTCCGCTCTGAACATGGCTGTCAGGGCTGTTGGGGCCGGATGGGGCGGAAGGAATCCGTGTGTTACAGAAAGAGAAGCAAGCATAGGCAGTCCCACGTAAAGCAGGGGGAGGCCGGTAGAGGCCGCTATTGTAAAAACAAGCGGAATCATTATGAAAAAGCCGACCTCATAAAAAAGTGCAATGCCGATAATAAATCCGGCAAGCATGAGGGAGGTCTGAATATGCCGTGAACCCAGGTTTCCTACGAATTTCGAGGTTATTCTCTGCGCTGCACCGCTCTCTGCAACAAGCTTGCCCAGCATCGCACCGAAACCAAGTACAGGTACAAGGATCCCCATAGTACTTCCGATTCCCTTCTGAATTGAAATCGACTGCATCCTTAACAGACATTCCGACCCCCATGGCAACCGAACCGAAACTATAATGAATGACAAAAACGGATTCATCTTAAGCACAAGTATCAGTATAAGAAGAAGAGGCGATCCCGAGTATTACGATAAAAAGTGGCATATTGCTTTGATTTTGTATTGTATTGATATTAGTCTTGTGAGTCAGATATCCCACTCAGCATTCGGCATTAAGCGGAAATTTCACTGGCTTGTTGTCACGGCCGGAACGGTATATTGCAGTGAAAAGCTCGACAGTCCTGCGACCTGCATCACCTGTAACAGGGGCTCCCTGTTTTTCCTTAGACCATCGAGGTAATCCTCGATCTGATACTGCATATATTTTACGGAAGGATCGCAGTTGTTGAATGTTTCCGTATCCTGCCTCACCCATTCCGCAAGCATTTTCTCTTCACCAGGGATAGTCCACAGGTCATTTACCGGAGGTTCTGCTATACCGGTCATTCCGGCAATGAACATTGCGCCACCGTCTGTCTGGACACCGACCGATGCGCCGTTTGCACCATGGATATGAACCTTCCATAAATCCCGGGCTTCTGGGAGTTGCTCACAAGGATATTTCCGATAGCACCGCTTCTGAACTTAATTACTGCAACTGCAGTATCCTCAACCTCGATATAGGGATGGTTAAGGTTTCCCCAGATACCATACAGTTCATCAATCTCGCCCATATGCCATAACAATATATCAAGCTGGTGGGGAGCCTGATTCACAAGTACTCCGCCTCCTTCATCCTTCCAGGTGCCTCTCCATCTGTCAGAATCATAATAAGCTTTATCCCTCCAGCCAAGCATTGTCACTGTTCCAATAACAGGCTTTCCTATCTTTCCCTGCACTATGGCCTCCTTCACCCTCCTTACAGGTTCATACCACCTGCGCTGGCTGATTACCCCCAGCCTGACGCCATTCTGCCTGCAGGCATTTAATATTTCATCACAATCGCCAGACCCGCAGCCAGCGGCTTTTCAACAAGAACGTTTGCCCCTGCCCTGGCAGCTTCCACCGCAGGTTGCATATGGAAGGGATGTGGAGTGCAGATTATTACAAGGTCAGTCCTGCTCTCCCGAACCATCTCCCTGATATCTGGTATAAGGTTTTGTATTGTATCTGGCTGCAAATTATCCGTGCAGATTCAGGTGTCCTGCTCCAGACCGATACAAGCCTTGCCCTTCGAATACTCCTGAATAGCCCTGGCATGAAGATGGGCCACTTTTCCGCAGCCTGCAATTGAAATATTGTATCTAACTGCCTTCATCAGCCTGCTTTCATGGTTTCAAAATAACTTTATTCAAGCCTGAATCTCCTCCTTTCAGTCTCTCAAACCAGATACTTCCCTCGGAAAATGGCGCTACCGCAGATATCTTATCATCAACAGATATTTTCCCGCTTTCAAGCAAATCGAGAACTGCTTCGTATTCACCTCTAATGGCACAGCTGCCGAGACCTTCAATTCCCTTGTTACAACTTTTTGGAGGGGAAAGCCTACTTTCAGGGAAAGATTGCCTACAAGAACAGCTGTACCGCCCTTTCGGAGCAGAGCAAGAGCCAGATCAACCGATTCACCCTTCCCGACTGCTTCAAAGGAGATATCGGCCCCCCTGCCGCCGGTAAGGGCTTCGATCTTCCTGCCGAGATCCTCCTCTCCGGGAAGAAATGTGTGTTCTGCTCCCGCCTTCCTGGCCTCTTCCAGTCTGCGGGAACTGATATCTATGGCAATTATCCTTGAAGCACCCGAGATCCTGAGAAGCTTTACAATAAAGATGCCTATCATTCCTGTACCCACGACGACACATCGATCTCCAGTCCTGAATCCTGAAATATTTATTGAATGAAGAGCTACGGCAACAGCCTCAGTCATTGCGGCCTGCTCGAAGGTCACTTTCCCAGGGATTTTATAAAGGATGTGCTCCGGGATTGCAATATATTCTGCAAATGCCCCGTCTCTTTTGTATGTGCCCGGGGAGACCCCGAGAACTTCCCGGTTATCACTCAGGTTATAATGTCCTTCCAGGGTATACCAGTCGTCAAGCGGATATACAGTGGAATCAAATGTAACCCTTTCACCCTGAAAATGTTTTCTTACCTCCGCTCCGGTCCTTATAATGACACCCGAGGCTTCATGCCCCATGATAAGAGGAGGTATTCTTCTTCCTGTGCTGCCATCCGCTCCATGAATATCCGAACCGCAGATCCCGCATGCCATTACCTTCACAAGCACCTCGTGAGGGCGGATCTCAGGGTCAGGAACATCCTTATAGACAAACTTATTATATTCCTCAAGTACAAGGGCTTTCATATATATTCAGATCAAAGGAACAATTTAGCAGAAAACAAATATAACAAAACCTTCCCAATTGACGGGAGGTATCAGATGTCTTTATGCCTCTTCGTGGGGCCCGTTTCCTGGTAACACCGGGTGAGGCAGGAATTCCATTTAAGGCCGATTTTGCATTTTCAGCTCAAACCGGGCTACGGTTGAACGCAAGTTTTTATCTTTACGTTGAAAGAGAGACCGGGAAAATATCTCCGGGAAACCTTACGTCCTGAATAATTCTACATTGTAATCCTGTCAAGAAGCATGAAGAATCTCATGAAAACCGTATGTACCGGTGCACTTATAGGGGGTGGCTCCCTCCTCTGCTCAAGCCATACCTCCGATGAAACTGCCGGCAGGGCTGCATCTCTTAAGCAGCCAGATACCAGGCCTCCCAATATCATACTTATAATGACTGACCAGCACAATGCCGGGTATGTCCACTGCCTGGGCCGCAGTTATCTGAAAACGCCCAACCTCGATGCCTTGGCAAGTCACTCTGCAATATTCCGTTCAGCCTACACCGCTTCCCCGGTGAGCGGCCCTTCAAGGGCTGCTATTTTTACCGGTTGCTATCCGCTGAGGAACGGCGTTTATACAAACTGGATCCCTCTCAGGGAAAACAGGAAATTACTCACCGAAAAGCTTTCCAAAGACGGCTACTATAACGTAATGATAGGGAAGCTGCATCTTACTCCCGTCGATTCTTCACATGGATTTGATTTCAGGAGGATGTGCGATTCTCCCTACGATATATATGATAAAAGGGAAGTGCAGGAAAACGATTACCTGGACTGGGCTTCTGCATCTATGGGGATAAGCCGCGGAAAACTTGTCGAAGCGGCAGGCAAGAGTGAAAGGTACGGAGCCGATGATCCGCAATTCTGGCTTGGCAGCAGCTGGGCAGATAACAAGCATCAGATGAGTACCTGGACCGGCAATGAGGCTGTTTCATTTATCAGGGAATACAAGGGTAGTCAGCCTTTGTTTATGCATATTTCATTTTTTGGTCCGCATCACCCCTATTCAACATGTGAACCCTGGGATTCAATGTACAACCCTGGGGATGTAACGATCCCGGCGTCACTGGGGAAGATTCGGCCCGGAATGCAAAATGGAAATCACTTCGACTGGCCGGAAAGTCTGTGGAGGGAGGTAATTGCAAGATATTCAGGTAATATAAGCGCCATAGATGTCCAGATCGGTCGTATAATCTCTGCTCTGAAGGAAAAGGGAATGTGGGAAAATTCGGTCATTGTGTTCACCTCCGACCATGGCGACTCCATGGGTGACTTTTCAAATCTGGGAAAGGGAACAATGCTTGAAAGCAGCGTAAAGGTGCCATTCTTCATTAAGCCTCCGGGAGATAAAATGCACGGAGAGGAATTCCCGGAGGTGATCAGCCTGATTGATTTGTATTCAACTCTTCTTGACTATGCTGGGGTGGCTGAATCAGGATCAGCTGATTCCAGAACAATTCGCGCGCTGCTGAATGGGGACTCAAAATGGGACAATAAGGTATTTTCCTCTCTCTGCGGATCCGACGGACAGAATGGTCAGGTGATGCTCATCAGGGATAAATTCAAGTGTGTCGGCTTCATAAAAGATGGAAGGATGACAGTGGAGATTTATGACCGTACAGCGGAAGTGCCGGATCTCGTCAACCTGGCAGAAAATCACAAATATGATAAGATCACCGGTGAGATGAAAGCTTATCTTGAAAAATGGCTGGATACGGAAAGAAAAAGATAGGCGTTTGAAGAACATACTGAACATCAAGTCGGTTTTCAACCCCGGCCCGGTTTACCACAGCCCTGCAACCAGGGATATATCACGCCCCTGTGGGGCTCGCTGCATCCTGTGCATCTAAAAAGCAGGGCGGGGCCCTGCCTCAGGTTATCAGAGGCCTGCGGCCTCACCAAGTTACATAACCATACCTGTACCTGCACGTTGAACTCCGGCACCATGAGGGCTTAACATCATAAGAAAGGGCAGCACCTGTCCCTCACGCACATCATACTCCTCCAGCCCCGTAGGGGCGTTATATCATAAGAGAGGGCAACACCCTGTCCCTCACACACATCATCCTCCTCCAGCCCCGTAGGGGCGTTATATCATAACAGAGGGCAACGCCCTCTCCACAACGCCGGAAAAACTCCCCCAGCCCCGTAGGGGCGAGATATACCTACTCTGTCACGCCCCTACGGGGCTTACAGCATCCTGTGCATCTGCAAAGCAGGGCGGGGCCCTGCCTTAGGTTATCAGAGGCCTCCGGCCTCACCAAGTTACATAACCACACCTGGACCGGCCCGTCGAACTCCGACACCATGGGGGCTTAACATCATAAGAGAGGGCAGCACCTGTCCCTCACGCACATCATACTCCTCCAGCCCCGTAGGGGCAGTTATATCATAAGATAGGGCAACAGCCCTCTCCCTCACATACATCATACTCCTCCAGCCCCGTAGGGGCGTTATATCATACATAGCGCGCTGTCCCTCACACACATCAAATCCTCAGCCCCGTAGGGGCAGTATTGCATCATAAGACAGGGCAGCACCCTGTCTCAGCTCACAGCACGAGTCTAGCCGTCCTCCCAAGTCCCATAGAGGCCGTCATATGGATCAGTCCAAGACGAACTCGCAACACCATGCTGGCCACATCATCATAGAGGGCATCATGCCTGTCCCTCACGTGATGAGCCTCCAGCGTAGGGGCATAAGATCATAAGAGAGGGCAACGCCCTCTCCACAACGCCGGAAAAACTCTCACAGCCCCGTAGGGGCGAGATATACCTACTCTGTCACGCCCCTACGGGGCTTACAGCATCCTGTGCATCTGCAAAGCAGGGCGGGGCCCTGCCTTAGGTTATCAGAGGCCTCCGGCCTCACCAAGTTACATAACCACACCTGGACCGGCCCGTCGAACTCCGGCACCATGGGGGCTTAACATCATAAGAGAGGGCAGCACCTGTCCCTCACGCACATCATACTCCTCCAGCCCCGTGTAGGGGCATAAGATCATAAGAGAGGGCAACGCCCTCTCCACAACGCCGGAAATACTCCTCCAGCCCCGTAGGGGCGAGATATACCTACTCTGTCACGCCCCTACGGGGCTTACAGCATCCTGTGCATCTGCAAAGCAGGGCGGGGCCCTGCCTTAGGTTATCAGAGGCCTCCGGCCTCACCAAGTTACATAACCACACCTGGACCGGCCCGTCGAACTCCGGCACCATGGGGGCTTAACATCATAAGAGAGGGCAGCACCTGTCCCTCACGCACATCATACTCCTCCAGCCCCGTAGGGGCATAAGATCATAAGAGAGGGCAACGCCCTCTCCACAACGCCGGAAAAACTCTCACAGCCCCGTAGGGGCGTGATAACCCGGCAAAAGGCAACGCCAAGGTAAAAGTTCAGAAGCCCAGATGGATTTCACTGACCGACTTAACAGCCCTGTCTGAAAAAAAATCAGCCGCTGCAAAAATCCGGAACAAGCCACCATCCTCACCTGGTTTGGTCTGAATCAGGAGAAATTCCTGCTGGTCATTCCTGTTGAAGATTTCCGAGTATGAAGCAACACATCTGTAGCCATCTATGCCGCAAAGGCAAATAATTCCGGTCTGCATCTTCTCCCTGGTAACAGGATAGTAGCTATTCAGCAGATCCTTCAGCAGAATCCCTGAAAAAGGTGTTGTGCTGTGTATGCCTCTTCCGCGTCCGTAAAACACAGTGTTATAAGTCACCCGGCTTAAAGAGGATTGTAATCCGATGATCACGTCCACCCGCTTCGAGGAATCGAAAATCTCAATGCCCGCTGAGTACATCGGATTCATATTCCTCTGAGTCTTAAAGGAGCCAGAGTATGACCTGACTGTGATTTTCACCGGCGATGATATATTTCGTTCGGTCACAAGGTCGTTGCCGGCCACTACCAAGCTCTCATTGGGAAGAGGCCAGAGATCCCTGGTCCTGGATGGAACGATACGCGAAACTGCTGTTGCTATGATTATGTTATGCAGGTTATTTGGATAATAGATCTCGCCCCAGCTGAAAATGACTTTTTGCCCCCTGTCGTTCTCTATCTCAACATACAAGTCTATTACAGACTTAAAGTCCGAACCATTTGCTTTATTGGGAATTCTGTCGTTCAGAATGTCGAAGAGGGAATATCCGTCAAACCTGTAAGCGCCAACGAACCTGTCGGAACCCGAACTGTCGGGAATGGTTTCCTTTACAATGACTGAGTGTTTACTAAGCCTGCTGAAATCAACCCTGCCCGGATTGCTGATCTCTCCTTCCACCACAAGGTCCCGCGCCATGAGTGGATAAGTTCCGGTGTTATCGTAAAAATTATTTGTCATCTCTGAAGTATCGGCTTTTTGTGTCAGGTCAGCAAGCCGTGGCGAGGGATCCCCTATACCTGCATTCCTGCACGACAGAATGCCTGTTGAAATCAGAAGAATAATATATATATTTTTCATCGTTATCCGGGATATGTTGAATTTCAGATGGTTTTAAAGGTTCATTTCCAGACTTAAACACAAATTTATAATATCCTGCCAACCGGCACGTGATTAATGTCATTCTTTGATTAATTTTCAGACGGCACAGGATCTGAAATAATATTCTAATTTTAAATGTTGCTTTGACTGACCGGAATCATGCTTGCTTTTTGCCAGATAATACTGCTTGTTGAAGCCGGAAGGAAATTAACCACTAAATATTGATGCCGTGAATCCGAAAGAAAGAATGATGTGTGCAATTAACGGAGAAAAGCCTGACCGGCTGCCTGTTACTGTTCACCAATGGCAGGGTTATCATCTCGATAAATTCATGAACGGTATTACCCCTCTTGAAGCCTTCCTGAATGTCGGAATGGATGCTGCAATCCAGTATTTCGCCGATATGGGCCAGTTCTGGCTGGTTGATGCCGACTTCGCCAAATTCTCCACACCGGAGTGGAAAGACGAGGTGACACTAATAAATAATGATCCCGAGAACAGGATAAATCACCACCGCATTGTTACCCCCGGAGGAGACCTGACATATAAAACAGCAGGGAACAGGAAAACAACATGGATTACCGAGTATCTTATCAAAAAGGACGATGACCTGGAGCTGATAAGGAAATTCATGCCTGTGCCATTGCTCGATAAAAAGCCACTCGAAAATGTGTACGACGAGGTGGGTGACAGGGGAATAGTACGAGGATTTGTCTGGGGAGACCAGGCCGGATGCTGGCAGCACGCAGCCTGCCTGATGGATATAAATGACCTTATAATAAAGTCGATGACCGATCCTGCCTGGGTTCATGCGCTCCTTGAAATTCTGCTGGAAAAGAAACTCAGGTTTATAACCTCAATGAGGGGTGCAAAATTCGATCTTGTCGAAACGGGTGGCGGCTCTTCCTCATCAACGCTTATATCACCCGATATGCACAGGGAATTCTGTCTCCCATATGACAGGCAAATGCACGACGCACTTCATGCCGAAGGACATAAAATTACATATCATACCTGCGGCGGGACTTTCGGGATCGAGGAATATATTGTAGCAAACGGGACCGACTGTTCCGAGACTCTTGCTCCTGTCAGCATTGGAGGCAACCAGGAACCATGGGAACTGAAGGAAAAGGTTGGAAAAAGGATCTCTCTCATTGGCGGAATCGACCAGTATAATGTGCTGACAGACGGTTCAGGTGAGAAGATCAGGAAGATGGTCCGTACTCTTTTTGAAAAAGTAGGCTACGACGGCGGCTACATCTGTGCCTGCTCAGACCATTTCTTTGACACACCTGTGGAGAATCTTAAAATTATGGCTGACGCGGCAAGGGAATGTTTTTATTAGAATTGCACTTTCAATAATTATTCCACAAGGACAACAATAATATCCATTACGTTTGTCATCGTGGGTCCGGTGATCACATGCCCTCCTGCCCGGCTGAAAAAGATGAACGAGTCGAAGCCCGCAAGGTAGTAACCCGGATCAATGCCCATCGAGACAGCTCCCTCATATGTACTGCAATCGATAACTGCCCCGGCGGCAGTAGTAGGGCCATCCGATCCGTCAGTTCCGGCAGAGAGAACTGTAATTCCCCGGGAACCCCTGAGAAGCACGGAGCAGAGCAGTGCAAGATGCTGGTTCCTCCCCCCCACGCCGGCACCATTAACACACACTGTTGGCTCCCCGCCGAAGAGCAGGCAAACAGGCCTCAGCGATTCACCGGAGCTGCTCCTTCCGGTGGCCTGGGCAACTATTTTACCGGCAACATCAGCCACATCGCCCTCAAGACTGTCTGTAATGATTTCAGCCCTTAAACCATACTCAACTGCCTTGTCATAAGCGGCCTCAAGGGCCAGACGGTTATTCCCCACAAGAATGTTGAATGTTCTCTCAAATACAGGATCGGCCGGTTTTGGTGTCTCCGGCTCTCCTCCACCGGCTCCTCTTTCAAGAAATTCAATCAGTCCTGCCGGGAATGATCCCCTTAAGCCATACTTACCCAGGATACCAAGAGCTTCACTGAAATTGGTAGGATCGGGAACCGTAGGGCCTGAGGCAATCACATCCAGCGGATCGCCTGTCACATCCGAGAGGATAAGACTTACAGTGGTGCCCGGAAATACGATCCTCGCAAGCTGGCCTCCTTTAACTAGGGAAAGGTGCTTTCTTACTGTGTTTATCTCATTTATCGTTGCGCCGCATTTCACAAGAAGCTCATTCGCGGCCATTATCTCACCTGGAGATGACCCTCCCGGATAGTCAGCGAGGAGCGCCGATCCGCCGCCTGATAAGAGGCAGATTACAAGGTCATCGGCACTCGCCGCGCGTGCCAGTTCAATTATCCCGGCTGTTGCAGCGAATCCAGCCGCATCGGGCACGGGATGTGAAGCTTCCGTAATCCTGATCCTCTTCAGGGAACATCCATGCCCTTTTTTGACAACTATATGGCCACCGCTTATCCGTTCGCCCAAAATCCCTTCCACAGCGGCACCCATCAGGGCACTTGCCTTCCCTGCTCCGATCACAAATATATTCCTGAATAAATCCAGATCGAGTTCCAGGTCATTTATCCTTACGAAGTGGCTTTGCACCGACATTGCGCTGCATATAAGCCTGTGGGGAAGAACCCTTTCAACCCCTGCCTGAAATATCTGCCTTGCCATTAGTTTTGAATCCATCCTCCTAACCTTATCATTGCCGGATATTGCCGGCTCCCGAAGCTGGAACTGATGGCTAAGATAGGGAGATTAAAAGACAAAAGACAAAAGACAAAAGACAAAAGACAAAAGACAAAAGACAAAAGACAAAAGTTCAAAGTTAAGAGCCAGGCTGGCGCGGTCCCGATAGCTATCGTGCCAATAACGACAATGATGCTCTAAAACTCATTTTTTTTAATAATTTTGATCCTGATTCAAGGTAAAACCTTAAGCTCTATGAAAACATTCATATTAAATCTTATGACCACCCTCTTATTAAACGGTTCACTCTCGGCCCTGGTTGCCCAGGATATATTCTTCCCGCTCCCGATAAATCAGGAGGAAAACCACTTATGCAGGCTTTGAATGAAAGACAGACAACCAGATCATTTACAACAGATAACCTGACCCTTCAGCAACTTTCAGATCTGTTTTGGGCCGCATTTGGCATTAACAGGGCGGATCAGGGAAAACGGACGGCTCCCTCGGCCATGAACTGGCAGGAGATCGATATATATGTTACTACCCCTCAGGGCACTTATGTTTATGATGCTGCAGCACATGCACTCAAATTCATAAATACTAAAGACCTCAGAGCTGAGACTGGCTCTCAGGATTTTGTTGCAACGGCTGCTCTGAATATTGTCTATGTTGCGGATATGGGAAAACGGGGCTTGAGGGAAGCTGATACAATTAAGGATCAGGACCTTTTTATGTCTTATTCCGATGCTGCATTTATTGCCCAGAATATTTATCTCTATTGCGCTTCGGCAAACCTGGGTTGTGTGGTAAGAGGATCAGTACCTGCCAATAACCTGGCTTCTGATCTTGGCCTTAGGCCAGACCAGAGGATCCTCCTTGCGCAGACAGTAGGAGTTCCAAAAAAATAAATGGTCATATAATCCTATTCCCTTCGTCCCCTGGTAACTGACTCACTCCGTTAGATTCCCGGAGCCCTGAAAAGCTCTATATTTGAAATTGCAGGACATGCCTTTGCATCATCAATTGATATCCTTATATCAGTTGTTATGACTACGGGGAACTTGCGAATCACTTTATGTCCTATTGTAGTCCCTTCGGCCACTTTCACCCATTATCGTCCGACCATGGCATAGACTGAATACCTGGAAACCCTCTGACCGAGCTTTAATGTATTCCTGGATAAGCACTCTGTTAACTTCGGTCCTGGCCCCGAGATTAATTGTTACCGTGCGGACCTGACATTATCGGATGTGGCCCAGTAGGTCTCAGGATCCCCGTCATTCACGAAGGCTGCTGTATATTGCCTTCCCCTGTACTGTGATGCCTGGGCAGATTTTCCCCTGGCCAGGTCCGTTGCAAATTCCTTTTCACGCAGTTCCCTGAATCCAAGGAGTGATTTAACGTCATTCTCGTTCAGCAGCCCCCTGCGGTCAGGCGGAACATTCAGCAACAGGTTGCTGTTGCGTCCAACTGATGAATAATAAAGTTCCATAAGGTTTTCGGGGGTCCTGACAAGCGAATCCTGCGACTGGTGATAAAACCACCCCGGACGGATCGATACATCCACTTCGGCAGGGACCCAGTAATTTCCATCCGCATGACCTTCTCCAAGAATGCTTGCAAAATTGCCTCCAGGATACATTTCATCCCTGCGGAGCAGGCACCAGTTTGTCAGACTTCCCATGCCGCTCTCATTACCAACCCACCTAATGTCGGGACCGGCATCACTGAACATAACAGCGTCAGGCTGAAGCTCCCTTACGATTTTTTGGGTATTCGGCCAGTCGTAATAGCTTTTGTTGTCTATTTTCCTTATCTCCCTTGCTCCGCCATAATATCCGTCGCCTCCGTTTGCACCATCAAACCAGACCTCAAAGATATTTCCATAGTTGGTTAACAATTCACGGAGCTGATTACGATAGTAAGCAAGGTATTCAGGCGTACCATAAACCGCGCTGTTCCTGTCCCATGGAGAGAGGTAAACGCCTAGCTTGAGCCCGAATTCATCACAGGCCTGACGCAGTTCCTTCAGAACATCACCCTTTCCCATTTTTCCATGGAGAGTTTTTAACAGAATGTTCAGTATACTGTGAAGGCCACAGGCAAAATCCATCATGATGTTTTGCGGTTAATATTATACCCTTCATACCTGCATCTTTTGCAACTTTTGCCCATTGCCTGCAATCAAGCCGGGAGGGGTTGAAAACAGCCTCCTTCTCATCCCCGTAACCCCATTCCTTATCGGTGAAAGTATTTACAGTGAAATGGACAAACATATAATATTCCATATCATGCCATGCCAGCTGACGTTCAGAAGGAACAGGACCGAAAGGTTCGGGAGGAGAGACTTTTGTACATGCTGTAAAAATCAAAACAGCGGAAAGAAAGAATGCGGGGTTTTTCATGTTAATCAGTACGTTGAAGGTTTATAAATATTTTGTTGAAACTCTTATGGTTAATAGCTTGACTATAATGCATCTGCACCCCATCGTGGGCGTTTTTAAAGTCAAAATCCATTAACCTCAGAGTTCGCTAAGTCTTTAGGCAATGAGCCCAAAGTCGCGTCCCGATAGCTATCAGGATCTGGGCAAAAATATATGAGCCACACAGATTCACAGAGGCTATTATCTGGATAGATCTTTGATCCTTATATCACGGAATTTAAGTTCGGATCCATGCCCCAGTAAACCAATATGCCCGGTTTTGTTATTGAGTCCGGGATGCTGATTATGATCCAGAGTTCCGTTGTCCCTCGGCCCTGCAATATCTCCATCTACAATCACAGTCCCATTGAGCGTTACCTTTATTTTTGTCCCTTTGGCCACAATTTCCTCTGAATTCCATTCACCGAGAGGCTTAAGGTATTCCCTCTTTGCCGGAATTACTCCGTAAACCGAACCATGGTACTGATAAGGCTTCAGATCGGCGTATACAGGGGCTGTATCATCCAGTACCTGGATCTCCATGCCGACATAAGCTGCATCCCCCGTCAGGGGAGCCCTGATCCCGATCCCGTTATTTGCTGCCGGAGTAAGCATAAATTCAAATCTCAGTACAAAATCCGCATATTCGTTTTCTGTGTACAGGTTACCGCCTGAACTGTCGCCAGGTTCAACAACTATATTTCCGCCCTCAGCAACATATGAGGATTTGTTCCCTAACCAGTTGTCAAGATTCCTGCCATTGAATAGAGCAACGAAACCATCCTCCTTTTCTACTGCGGACAGACCGGCATCAGTATCATTTATTTCCCTGACATAGATATCCCTGAAGGCAAGGTTGGTACCATGAGCCTGCAGCTCAATGGATCCTCTCGGGAATATGGGAATACTGCGGTCCCAGTAATTTTCAAGGGTAACGTTATCCACAACTAGTATTCCGTTTAGCCAGACTGACACCTTTTCTCCTGTCATTAATATCCTGAAGGAGTTCCAGTCGCCCACCGGATTATCAGCAACCCTTAGAGGCTTCGACGGATTACTCTGGTTATTGTACAATCCGCCTGAACCAACCTGCGCTCCAACATCCACCCTCGATGTATCCCAGATCTGGACCTGGGGACTTCCCCTGAGGTATATGCCACTGTCACCTTCTTTTGTGATCTTCCAGTCAACAAGCAATTCAAAATCCCCATACTCCTTCACGGAGCAAAGATTATCACCTGTACCGGTGAACCAGATGCAGCCGTCTTTCACGCTCCAGTTCTGCAACACCTTTTTGTCAGCTTCAGCCTGTTTTTTGGCCAGCTCAGCAGGTTTCATGGCTGCCCGTGCAACAGGGTTTTCAACGAGCCCGTGCCATCCGGTCAGATCCCGGCCGTTGAACATCGGACTGAAACCTTCTCCCGCAGGCATTGCTGAAATATACTTGTTTATCTTCTCCCTGTCGTACTCGCTCTCTGCTCCTTTAAGCTGGCCTGCAGCTTTAACGAGAATATCCCTTACAAAGTCTCCGTACATCCCGCTGGCTGAGCTTCCCGAAGGAAGTGCTATAGAAATAACCGCCTGTGAAGCTGCCTGAGCGGTTGCGGGATCGTCGAGGAATTTTGAAACAAAGAACAGGGCCTGGTAAATTTTCAGACTGCCTGTCTCTTCAAGCAACTTATTTTTACGTCCCGGATCAAGTGCATACGGAAGGATCTTCCTGTAGAGCAGTAGCTTCTCTTCATCGGGCAGACTGGATGAGCTTATTTGTCTTATGTATGCCTCAAATGCAGGCGCTTCAAAGGTTTTATCACGCGAGGCGCATATTGAATATAACGCCGAGGAGGCAGAATAATCTGACCAGTTTGTGAGGGCGCTGAAGCAAACATCGCGGGTATCCGGATCTCCGTTCTCAAATTCGGCAAGTACTGTCTTCAGGGCTTCAGCACCACCTGTTGCCGGAAGGACAGGAATTATTTTCTCTTTCATTGCCTTTTCGTTCATCGCCTTCAGGAGCTTTACGGATCTCATTTCAGGATCGGATATTTTTCCTGCTGCAGCTGCAAGGGCTGCCTGGACATCTTCAATATAAGCCTTGTCATTTGTAACGGCAAGCAGCCCGATCAGCTTATCCAGGTCATCGGCAGACACGACATCGGCAAGCGCCTTGTAGGCTGCCGTTCTCATGTTCGCATCCTTTGACGAGGTATATGGCAGTATCTCTGAAAAATACTGATTCCCCCTGCTCCAGGCCATAAGTTCTATTGCCGTTTTCCCTGCTGCCGGGCCGCCATCCCTGAGAACAGGCTCGAGTCTGGCGATGCCATCCGGCCTTGCTGAAGACATAAGGGCAGATTCTGCAGCCTTCTGATCTTCAGCACCTGGGAAAAGCAACATATAATTTATAAGTGCATTGACGGTTTCTTCACCTTTCAGCCTGACTACAGCCTCTGCTGCGGCCAGCCTTACGTTCATTAGCTTATCAGTAAGCGATTCCACGACAAGCGGATATGCTGCCATGTCTTTTCTTTCTCCGAACATTCTTATAATTACGGGCTTTGCTTCCGGTGAGGCTTTCGGGAAGAAGCCTATCCATTTACCTGTGATATCGCTGCCAGGGATCTCAAGAGTCATCATAATTGCAGCATTCATGTATTCAGCGAGCGGACTTGCTGCTGCCTGGAAAACAGATCCCATGGCATCCTTACCCAGGAAGCTTACAATATTGTGAAGCGCCTCGGTCTTATACTGAACAGTAAGTGCATCGTTGCATTTGGAAATCACAAGCCTCGAGATCTTCTCCATCGTTTTAAGGTTACCATTATGACCCAGTGTGGCCGCATACTTCAGCAAAGCTGATGTAGCTCCTGTCCGTTCCCATCGGTAGGTGACATTCCTGGCGGCATCCGAAAGCACAGTATATGCCAGTGGACTTCCGCTGGCGGCCAGTGCATTATATGCTGCCGACTTAATATCAGGATCACTTTTTTCACTCCATGAGATCAATTCAGGTATTGCCAAATCCGAATGCATTGATGCCAGTATGTTCATAACCGAGGCAGCGCAGGGCAATTCACTGCTTTTCAGTGACCCGGCAAGAATCATTTCGGCATCTTTGCCTCCAACTGCAGACAGGACGCCCAGAGCCGGATCGCACAATTCCCTGTTTCCAAGATATTCCTTTACTGCCCCTGCTGACTGTACCCCACCGATCAGCTGGAGCTGCTTCATAAAGAAATCAATTACACCCGGATCTTTTGCTGATTTTACATAGCTTATACAGACCTTTTCCCACATAGCCCTACCCTCTTCTTTCCCTCCGGTCGACAGGAAACGGGAAAAGCTTGCCACTGCAAATCTTGCAGGAGTATCGTCTCCCGTTCCCGCAGGTATAATCTGATCGCAGATCTGCCTTAACCCTGGTTCTCCCAGAAGTAGCATGTCTCCCATAAGCTTATCGGTGAGCTGCAGGTCACTTGCAGGAAGCCTTGCAAGAAGGTCGGCAACCTTTGTTTCCAAAGTCCTCTTGTCCTGCGAATAGGCTGTTGCACACAAGAAAAGGAGGATAAGAAGTGTTGAAAATAATCGTTTAATAGTAATCATGGCATAAATTCGTTAAAATGTTAAAATTCTCAGATCCTCCATGGGCCGCGCATCGGCTGGTTGATGAGCCTGTTTGCACCTTCATCGTCTATGAACTGCTGTTTCACGGGATCGTATTTCAGGTTCCTCCCGAGACGGACCGCAATAACCCCCAGGTTCACGATGGAACATGAGCGATGGCCATTCGATTCGTTGAGCGCAAACTTCTTCCTTGTACGCACAGACTCACTGAATGTGGTTATCTGTGGCTCAGGATCAGGAAGTGAATTTATGAGTTTCTCCATATCGGGAATAGTCGATTTGAACCCCTTGTATACTTTCCCGTGGGGGCCTTCTATATACGCAGCATCCTTATCGCGGTTTTCGCCGTCAAGGATAATCTGGCAGCCATCGGCATATGTATAGGTTATCCGGCGCCACGATCCGA
Organism: uncultured Bacteroidales bacterium; assembly: GCA_963756885.1. Taxonomy (GTDB): domain Bacteria; phylum Bacteroidota; class Bacteroidia; order Bacteroidales; family VadinHA17; genus LD21. The sequence goes on along the minus strand of CAVWPG010000005.1, from coordinate 346,840 downwards.
CTGCATCGTAGTGCTGCTCGGGAGCATCCACCTCTACTGAAACAGGGCCGGTATCGTCTTTACCCAGAAGATATTGTACAGGGTCCAGGTAATGCTGGCCCATATCTCCGAGTCCACCGCCATCATAATCCCAATAACCCCGGAATTTTGCATGCACTCTTTCAGGATTATATGGCTTCCAGGGAGCAGGGCCAAGCCAGAAATCATAATCCAGTTCAGCAGGTACAGGCATTGGCTTAAGATTGTACAACCCGCTCCAGTAAAACTTCCAGTCGTAGCCTGTTGAGGCGCTTACAGTGACTTTCAGCGGCCATCCGAGTGCACCGCTGTCAACAAGCTTTTTCAGCGGCTTGACAGTCGTGCCAAGACCATAAAACTGATCCTTAAACCTGAACCATGTATTCAGACGGAACATTCGACCGTGCTTCTGAACCGCTTCAATAACCCTGATACCTTCACCGATCGTTCGTGTCATAGGCTTCTCGCACCAGATATCCTTTCCAGCTTCTGCTGCTGTCTTTGAAATTATACCATGCCAGTGCGGCGGGGTCGCAATATGTATCACATCGATGTCGGAACGGGCTATAAGCTCCCGGAAATCATGGTAACCGGGAATATTACCACCGGCTTGAGCTATAGCCTGATCAAGATGGTTCTTGTCCACATCGCAAACGGCAAGCAGCCTTCCTTCATAAGCTATATGTCCGCGGCCCATGCCACCCACACCGATTATCCCCTTTGTCAGTTCATCGCTCGGAGGAGTATAGCCTATGCCGCCAAGTACTCTTCGTGGCACAATTGTAAAAGCCAGGGCAGCAGCGCCGGATCTCATCAGAAAATCGCGCCTTCCAAGTCTGTTCTTTTTCATATTATTATGTATTTCAGGTAAATATCGTTCTTTATTATTCATGACGCGACTTCCCCGTCAATTGGTCTTAAAACCCTTCTCAGGGAAATGCAAGTTGCAAGTTTTATGGCCAAAATACAAGTCCGCAATCTTAATTCTGATATCCATACTGCTAATTACCCGAATCAAACCTGTAATCGCCGGGAATTGTGATTTTGATTCTTGTCCCTGTTGCAATGCCATCATCCTGCAGATCAATTATTTCAATTGTCGAGTCTGTATTGTTGCATGAAATTGGAAGCTTCAAACAAACCGGTAATCATCTTCAGGCCTTTTCCGGCGCCGTTCGTAATCCGGGTAGCTGCCGCAGCCCTCCCTAAACCGTTGTCAGTTATTACAATCTCCAGCCACTGAGTTCCTTCTAATATTGCAACATCTACACTGCAGTCACGCGTGCGGTTTTCGAACCCATGCCTGATTGCATTTTCAACAAAGAACTAAATTGTATGTGGTTTAAAATCAATTAGATTTAAGTGGACACTAATGAGTGAATATAATAGGTAATCGGGTTCCCGGAAAAGAGAACCCCCTTCAGGTTGCTGGTCATTTCGGATTGAAAGACAGAACCTTTGAAGGGGGATATATTGTTCCGGAAGATTAGGGAAAATGGGGAATGGGGAACTCCGGAACAAAGAAAGGTTTCGTTAATATTCCATAATTGCTTAAAAAATTAAAAAATTCCAGGACTTTCAGCCAGGTGCCTGACATCGCAACCGGCACCTCAAAAACAATTTAAATATAACAGTAACTTTTCTTTGTCTGTAAGCAGAGAGGCCGGGTTTTCACGAACAGGGACAGTTATTGTACGAATCATGGATATGCATGTATAAAAGAGGCTTAATTCAAGGACAAAGTAATACAAAACGTGACAGAATTCTGACCGAAAAGCTGGCAGTGGGAATCTGAAAGCAGATTTTTAAGAGTGCAGAATGAAAAATACTATCATGGCCTGAGGTCAGGCAAGACCCGAATAATGCCGTTTTGATCCGGACGCAAATGTAAGGCACAGTTGCGCCGGGAGAACAATTGCTCCCTGACCTTGTGCGGGCAAACCTTATACTGTTGAGCTTATCGCCTGTTATTGATTCATCTTACCTCTTCAGAGTGTATACCGACACCGAGAAAAGGTAGATCATGCAGATTACAAGAACCGACATTCCTATAGCCACATTGCTGAGATCGCTTATCCATCCAATAATCAGGGGGATCACCGCACCTCCGCAAATTGCCATCATCATAAGCCCAGAAATCTCATTACTGCGGGTCGGGTATCTTTCCACTGCTATTGAAAAGACCAGTGGCCATATATTGGCAACTGTAAGGCCGATCATGAAAACAAGTACCCAAGCTATTACCGGGGATGGTATAAGAAGTATTGCAACAAAGCAAAGTATGCCGAGCAGAGATGTCCACATAAAAAATTTGCGCGAACTGATTCTAGTTAAAAGCAAAGCACCTGCAAATGTGCCGAGCATGCGGCCAAAGAAATAGACACTCCGGCCCGATTCTGCAGCAGTCTGATCGATGCCGAACTGTTTTACAAGAAAATGGCCTGAATTTGAATTGAATCCTACATCGACGCCGACAACTATAAAGATCGAAAGTACCATAAGGAGAACGAATCCAGTCCCCAGGAGCCTGAATGATGAACTGAAGGTAGCCTTCACCTCAGCCTGCTTCACCTCATCTATTTTAACCGATCCCAGCCAGATAACTGATAATATCGAGACTATCCCGAAAGAGAGGAATAACAGCTTCCAGTCGCCAAAGCGCAAGGCAAGAACGGCTGCCAGCGGAGCTCCTATCATTGAGCCGATTGCCTTTATGAACTGGGAGAAGCTGAGAAAGCTGGATGTCCTGTTACCGGGCACAACATCAACGAGGAGGGGATTGGCCGATACCTGGACAATTGTATTGCCGATTCCAAGCAGAGCAAAACCTATGAGAACAGTAACAAAAGTGTAGAAGAAATAGGGCACCAGTAGTCCGAGAGCGGTAACTCCCATCCCAACATTAAGCATAAACCTCTTTCCAAGCCTTGATTGCATGACTCCCACTGGAACAGAAAGCAGCAGAAACCATAAAAAGGCTGCAGACGGAATCAGCTGGGCAAGAGTGGCGCTGAGGCTCATATCCTTTGTTACACGGTCAACACCGATTCCTACCAGGTCGACAAAACTCATTACGAAAAAGGCCATGAGTACTGGCATTATCCTGGAAATATTTACTTTTTGTGTGTTCATATCGGGGCAGTTTTAGTACGATTGTTTGGTTAGGTCAGGTTAATAATTATATGCGCAGGGCGAAGGGCGAAGGGCGCAGGGCGAAGGGCGCAGGGCGCAGGGCGCAAGGGCGCAGGGAGAAGGGCGCAGGGCGCAGGGCGAAGGGCGAAGGGCGCAGGGCGAATGAGGAATGTAGAATGGCGCATCTGGTACTTTACTTTTATCTTGTGACTTTTGTCTTTTGTCTTTTGTCTTTTGTCTTTTGTCTTTTGTCTTTTGTCTTTTGTCTTCTGTCTTTTGTCTTTTGTCTTTTTCTACATCAATGGCAATGCATGCTGAACGGATATCCAGAATTTATCATCGAGAAGGTAGGCACTTCCCATAAGTGCGGCATCCTCCTTTAGCTTTGAAAGGGCAACGCGCGATATGCAGTTTTCCAGCTTCAGCCTTTTTTCAAATACATCTCCGAAAAGGTTATACGCATTGGAGATATTGCCTCCTATTACAAGAATTTCTGCATCAAAGCCTTTAAGCCAGGGGGCCAGGAAAAGGGCCAGATTATCCCCGAAATCGGCAAACAGCTCCATAACTGCAGCATCGGATGGGGCCAGTGCAGCGAGCTCCTTCACTCCCTTAAGCTCCTTCCCGCTGATGTTCATGTACCTGCCAAGAAGCCCCCGCGTTGAGAAATAGTCGTCCGCTATTCCGTCACGGTAGGGAAGATGATAAACACATCCGATTTTCGGAACCAGCGGACCGTCAACAATAGGAATCCTGTCGCTTATAAATGCAGAACCGAAGCCTGTGCCGAGAGTGATCGAGAGTGATTTCCTGCTGTCAGTGGCACTGCCTGCCCAGGCTTCACCAACAGCGAAGGATGAAGCGTCATTCATGAAGCGGATAAGGAAATCATCAGAAACTCCCAGCGCCTTGCCGATTGCTTCCCCGACATTTATTCCATAGAGGTTTTCATACTTTGCAACACCCTTGATATAGCATATCCCCCTTACATAATCGAACGGCCCAGGCATGGCAAATCCTATTCCCCTGACCTGGTCCATGGGAACCTTTTTAAGGGATCCTAACAATGCATCGGCCCATATACCTATGATTTCACCGGCCGGAGCCTGGTTATTGACTTCCCTTTCAGATATTGTATCCCTGAGAATTTTCCCTGAAGCGAGATCGATGGCGGCACATGATATATGACTTCCTCCTATATCGCTGCCAATAGCTAGATTCTTATTCATAAACAGTCGAGATAATTTATTCCGTAACTGGCATTAAAACTGACGTTGAAAATATCCAAATTAGTTGGCTCTGCAAAATATTATCCGATTTTATGATAATTTTTACCTGCATTAATGGAAAACCACCTCATTTTTAGTGTAATAACATGATATTTTTCATATAAATTGTGCCTGCTCAGGTCTAACTTTGGCTCAGATTAAACTAATAATAAGGCTATGCACAAAGTTACAAAGGAGGAGGCGCTCATCTACCATAGCAGAGGGCGCCATGGAAAGATTGAGGTGATACCTACCAAACCCTACGACAATCAGTTTGACCTGAGCCTGGCCTATACTCCGGGTGTAGCCTTCCCATGCCTGGAGATTGAGAAAGTACCTGAAAATGCCTATAACTTCACTGCAAAAGGAAACCTTGTGGCTGTAATCTCGAATGGAACCGCAGTACTCGGACTCGGTGATATAGGTGCTATGGCGGGGAAACCTGTTATGGAAGGCAAGGGGCTGCTTTTCAAGATCTTTGCCGATGTCGATGTATTTGATATCGAGGTAAATGAGAAAGATCCCGAAAAGCTGATTCAGATCTGTGCTGCCATCTCTCCAACTTTTGGCGGCATTAACCTGGAGGATATAAAGGCACCCGAGTGCTTCGAGATTGAAACGAGGCTGAAAGCTATGCTCGATATTCCGGTTTTTCATGACGATCAGCATGGAACAGCCATTATTTCAGGCGCCGGGCTTATAAATGCCCTTGAGATTACAGGCAGGAAAATTGAAGATGTAAAAATGGTGGTTTGCGGGGCCGGCGCTGCAGCCATATCGTGCTCCAGGCTTTATATTTCTCTGGGCATCAGGAAAGAAAACATTGTGATGGTCGATTCAAAGGGAGTCCTTAACCTGAAGAGGACCGACCTTAACAGGTACAAGCAGGAATTTGTTACCTCAAGGGATCTCAGTACCCTTGCCGAAGCTGTTAAGGGTGCGGACCTTTTCCTTGGGCTGTCTGCAGCAAATATGATGACAAAGGAAATGCTCGCCTCCATGGCCGGCAATCCAATTGTTTTTGCAATGGCTAATCCTGACCCCGAAATTACCTGGGAGGATGCGATGTCTGTCCGCACAGACCTCATTTTTGCAACAGGAAGATGCGATTATCCGAACCAGATAAACAATGTGCTTGGCTTCCCCTTCATTTTCAGGGGGGCACTCGATGTAAGAGCCTCTACTATCAATGAGGAGATGAAGCTTGCAGCCTCAAAGGCCCTTGCAGAACTGGCTAAAAAGCCTGTACCTGATTGTGTGTTAAAAGCCTATGGCCTTGAAGAGCTGGTTTTCGGGCGCGACTATATAATACCCAAGCCTCTGGATCCAAGGCTTATATCAACTGTCGCACCCGCTGTGGCGAGGGCGGCGATAGAGACAGGTGTTGCAAAATATCCCATCACTGACTGGAAGGCCTATGTGAAAACACTCGATAAAAGACTGAGTGATCACATACGGAAAGTAAGCCGGTGCAATGTGGAATGATCCATATCAGGATGAGAGTAAGCCAGGAAGCCGGTCTAAAATACCTTTTTCAGCCTTCTCCGCTCCGCTATTTGCCTGATAACCTTCTTTTCGTACATCGACAGGATAAGGTCAGAGATCTCCTGAACCGAAAAAGAACTCCTGTTTATTGTTGCATCAAAGAGGTAATCGATATTAAGAGGTTTTTTATCTAGGAATGACTGGATCAGGTGAAAACGCTTTTCGTCGTTATCCACTACATACTCTTCAGCCTCGCCGATATTCACCCCCTGCTTTTTCATAATATTCTCGACACGCCAGTAAAATGGCGCTATAAGTCTTATATGCAGAGCATCGTGTATTTCGTTTGCTATTGAAGCCCCTCCCCTGCCAACAAGCACAACATGACCCTCCTTGCAGATAGACAGAACCACATCCCTGACAGCTTTCTTCACCCTTAGATCTGTTACAAAGCCACCAGAGAAAGCCATTATCATTTCAGATATGTTGGATAGCTCAATACCCTTATAGAAATTTTCAACACGCTGAGTATCAGTATTCAGCTCTTTCGCTATTGCATAGATTATCTCCTTGTCTAGCCACTTCCAGCTGGATATGCCGTATTTAATATTAAGCTTATCCACAAGTACCTCTGCAACCAGACGTGCATCGCATCCCGTCAGTCGCGACAGCGTAATTACCGGACCATCATCATCAGGTGGCTTACTGAGTATGGACTCCCTGTACCGGCCATCAAAATAATCGAAAAACTTTTCCATCTCGTACCTTCCTTTCATCCATTTTAGATCTTAAACCGCAATCCCGTTAGAAATCTGTCTTGTCAATGAATTACTCTCTCTGCATTTTCCATGCCATAATGGCATTCTTCAAAGGCCAAATCCAACATATTTTCCAACCCATAATTTACGAAAAAAAATCGGAATCCGGAAATTTTTCTGCATACAGACCATGCGGAAAAAAATTTACAAAGAGGTCATTAGCCATTCCGCTCAGTACTGAACGACAATATGGTCCGATTTTTGAGGGTTCCCAGCTGGCATAGATTGTATGAAATATTCAGCGGTAAAAATAATAACAGCTCTTTTGCTTGTCACAGCATTGACAGCTTGCAGGAAGAATATAGCCATCAGCAACAACCAGCTCATTTTATTCGAGTATGAATATGTCAATTATGAAACTGATTATCAGCATCATGGGTACATAATTGATAATGAGGGAAATGTTCTTACGTATCAGAATCCTGAAAAATGGAATTTTCCTGACAGGGAACTGCGGATAAGTGAAAGTCAGGTTGCCGAAAACCTGTCAATGTGCACCCATTCAGGTATCAGGATCCCCAGACCGGAACTGATGAAATATTCAGGCCACATAAGAAATATTGCCTCCAGCAAGGTTTCCGCCATTAAAGATGCGGCCGATACTGCCGGCTCAGGGCAGTATATCTGTTACCAGTATTCCGAGAATACAGGCACCTACAAGGGTACCATAATCAAGATGGAGGGTGATTTCACCTGTGAAAACCTTAATTTCTATTCAAGGAAGGTAGCCGACTGGATGAAGGACATTTACAAAAGCATACCAGCAAGATAAACCTGTAATCTTACCAGAGTATTTCAATATCATAATGTTATGATATTATCAAGTCTTTCTTAGTTTCTTATCTATTTTATTATAACTTTACCTCAAACAAGCAAAATCCTGAAAACAACAAACAATAACCGATATGACTGAAACCATCTTGTCAAGGCCGGAACTCTTCTGGTTTATTATAGGGCTTGGCCTTTTTCTGCTGGAACTTGTTATCCCCGGATTCTTTATTATCTTTTTTGGCTTTGGTGCATGGGTCACAGCAGTCGTTTGTCTGATTGCCGAGCCAGGAATCAATCTGCAGATCGTTATTTTTGCAATAACTTCCGTTCTGTCGCTCATTGGCCTGAGGAGGATTATACAGAAAAAATTCTTTTACGGGAAAGCGGGCAAAACGAATGAGATCGATGATGAATTTACAGGCCGGGAAGCCCTGGCAGTCTCCGATTTTGGAGGTCAGCAAATCGGGAAAGTAGAATTCAAGGGAACTACATGGAAGGCTGAATCTTCGTCTGAAATAAAATCGGGGCAAAGAGTCATAATCCTGGAAAAAGAAAGCATAAAACTAATTGTTGAACCTAAAAAATAACTGAAATGGATAGTACTACTTTTATTCTGGTTGGGGTAATATTCCTGGGATTTATCCTGATTGCCTCCATGATCAAAATCGTGCCTCAGCGAACAGCAATTATTGTGGAAAGGCTCGGGAAGTACAGGGCAACATTCACCGCCGGCTTCCAGCTACTGATCCCCTTCATCGACAAGGTCAGGTACAGGCACACCCTTAAGGAACAGGCAATAGATGTCCCATCACAGGTTTGCATTACCCGCGATAATATCTCGGTCGAGGTTGATGGCATATTGTACCTCCAGGTTCTGGATCCCCAGAAAGCCTCCTACGGTATCGACAATTACAGGTTCGCATCAATTCAGATCGCCCAGACTACAATGAGGAGCATTATTGGAAAGCTTGAGCTCGACCGGACCTTCGAGGAGAGTGAGACGATCAATGTCTCTATTGTAGAAGCTGTCGACAAGGCAAGCGAGCCCTGGGGCGTCAAGGTTACAAGGTACGAGGTAAAGAATATAATTCCTCCCCAGAGCATAAAGGATGCAATGGAAAAACAGATGAGGGCAGAGAGGGAAAAGAGGGCTATCATTGCTGAATCGGAAGGAGCCAAACAGGCAAAAATAAATGTGGCAGAAGGAGATAAACAGGCGCTTATTAAAAATTCCGAGGGTGAAATGCAGAAACGGATCAATGAAGCAGCCGGGAGGGCCTCTGAAATTGAGCAGGTTGCCAAAGCCACGGCAAATGGATTAAGGGCGATAGCCATAGCTATTTCGGAAGATAACGGGCTGAATGCAGTTAACCTCAGAATTGCGGAACAATATCTGGGTGCCTTTGGGAACCTGGCCAAAACGAATAACACAATCATTGTCCCAGCCAGCCTCTCTGATATAGCCGGGATTGTCGCTACTGCAACATCGGTATTTAATGAAACCAAGGATAAAATAAAAAAATTATGTACAGCGGCACATATTATGCCCTGTTCCGTCCTCTTAATAATCTCGTTCTGCAGGTCCTCGCCGAGGTCATTGAAATAATCACTGTATCCCGCAACCCTTACAATGAGATCCCTGTGCAGCTCCGGATGTTTCTGCGCATCCCTCAGTGTTTCCGCACTCACAACATTGAATTGAATATGATGCCCGTCCTTGCTGAAATAACTCCTGATCAGGGCCGTAAGAGATCTATAGCTGTTTTCATCTTCAAAAAATGCGGGTGAAAACTTCTGGTTGAGCAGGGTTCCCCCGGTTCTCAGCTGATCAATTTTTGAAACCGAGTTGATTACCGCCGTGGGGCCGTTCTTATCTGCTCCCTGGCTTGGCGAAATGCCTTCGGAAAGTGGCTTCCAGGCATTCCGTCCCATCAGGTGTTGCTCCGGTTACGCTTCCAAAATAGACATGACATGTCGTGGGAAGCATATTTATCCTGTGAACACCTCCCCGTGGAGGTCGGCCTGCCATTGACCGCATTGTAATAAATCTCAGAATACCTCTATGCCTGCCGGTCTGCATAATCATCATCATTGCCAAATTGTGGAGTATTATATATAAGTTCGTACTGAATGCTGCTCATAACCCCTGAAATCCGCATTCAAGAGCTTTCAGAAGCTCATCCCATCCGATCTTTTTATTATCGTAAATATTATAGCGGATGGAGGTAAGCATATCGGTTATGCTGCCCAGTCCAACTCCCTGAATATATGATGTATTATATCTGGCTCCTCCGCAGTTATAATCCACTGCCATTCGAATACAGTCTTCAACAAGCAGCGAAAGAAACGGAACAGGCAGCCAGTTGGCAAATGTCTTCTCAATTATATTATTACCCCTTATCTTTAAATCAATAAAATATTTTACCTGCGTCCTGTAAGCATCAACCAGGTCATCGAATGTATGATAATCAGCAGCATTTCCGGTTGACAGTCCGACAACTTTGCCCGTTCTCTTGTCAAATCCGTTGTTAAGTGTCAGTTCAAGTACTTTGGAAGGTTGAAGTAACCTGTAAGCCAGTAGGCCTCCGTGCCGAATGCCCCTGCCTCAACACATCCCGAGGCTCCCCCGTTCCTTGCATCGGTTAAATTTTTACCCTGGCCTCAGCAGCTCCTGTATTATAGCATCAGTATTGAAAGCATGATGGCTGACCGAAGCCGGTCCTTATTATATCGATGGCTCTGTGGATGAGCCTGTCGGGGCTCTTTTTACTTATCTGCACCATTGAACCCGGCTGAAGAAGCCTCATTCTCCTTGATCACATCCAGCAGTATATATGACATTTCGTTCACAGCATCAGTACCGTCCGGCTTCACTCCACCTATATTTATGAGTGTAAAATCGGTGTATGTGCTGCTCTCGCTTGCAGTCACACCCATTTTCGGTGGTGAGGGATGATTATTGAATTTTATCCAGAAACAACCCAGAAGCTCATACAACTCCTCCTTCGAAAGTGTTCCGTCTTCAATTCCTTCAATATACAGGGATAAAGATGCTGATCAAGTCGTCCGGGACTGAAAGAATCCCACGGATTCAACTCGGTTATAACACCAAGATGTATGAACCAGTAGTGCTGGAGCATCTCATGCACTGTCGTCGGAGCACGAGGCAGGAACCCTCCGGCAGACTGCCTGCCATCTTCTTCAGTTCCTCCCTCTTGCGGGATGGATCGCTCTCCTTTGCCGCCATCCTGTCAAGTTCCGTCGGCATGCCGGCCGGCATACATGATTATTGCGTCACACGCTATATCCATCGCTTTCAGCTCTTCAGACTTTCCAAAGCAGCGCGATCAGTAAGGAAATCCAGATCTGAAAGCACCTCGAGATCTCTTCTTGAGATCAAGGAATCCGGTGGAGAACATCCTGTATCCCAAGACTGTATGCCCAGGTGCCCTCTGCTCCTGAAATTCAGTGAATATGCCTGCATTATATGCATCGAGCCATTCGGGTGTCATAAGGCTCATTATCCTGTCGCGGTTGCTCTTGCCCGATCCAGAAAGGGATGATCTCATTCTGTACAGCATTCTTAACCTCCTCATCGACGGCGAATGAAACCTTCTCCCTGCCGGCAAGGATCTCCAGGTCGTGCATTGAGATGCAGGCTTATCTCCGGGTATGTTGGCACCTCCTTGGGAGCGGGGCCCCGTTCCCCTGCAATCAGTTCACCCTCTCCAATATAGATCTTTTTGTGTCTGAGAACATATTCAAAGGCCCTGGCTCTCCTGACAGGTGATGACAACTCCCTGGAATCGTCACTTTTATAGAACCGGGTTACCAGTAGCGCCCGTTCACCGCTAATCTTTTCCCTGGTCCGGAGACTTTGCTCCCTGAGCCTTGCAACTCGCTGTGATAATTCCATATTTTTCCCTGATTAGGAAGGCTAAATTATTTACCCGCCGATTTTTACTTTTATCCCTGTAGTCAGAAGTTTGTTCCTGTTTGTGCTCATATGCTCATCTGAAGGAGGTTCTGTTCCTTCCATCCTGTAGGCCATGCTAAAGCGCCTGTATTTGGAGGCGCCTGTATTATGAAACGGCAAAAGGCTGATCTGCCCAAGGGAATCCCTCTTTGTCGATATAATAAAGCTTGTGAGCATTTCAATATGACCGGGATCATCATTGAAGCCCGGTATAACCGGAATCCTGAGGATCATTTTTGCCCGGTTCTCAAGCAGAAGCCTGTAATTACTGAGTATAATACTGTTTGTTGCTCCGGTTGCCTCAATGTGCTTGTCTTCATCAAGATGCTTTAAGTCGAACAGGAAGAGATCGGTGAGCGGCAGCACTGACAGAAAGCTCTCTGCCGGAGCGTGGCCAGATGTATCGATGACTGTATGGTACCCGGCATCCTTGCATTCAGTAAGGGCCTCAATGAGAAAAGCTGACTGAAGCATGGGCTCCCCTCCTGAAAAAGTGACCCCTCCACCTGAATGATCCATGAATATCCGCTCCCTTCCGAGTATTGAAAGTATATCTCCTGCCGACCGGTATTCCCCTGCTACCTCATTCCTGTTAAATTCAAGCTCTCCTACCCTGCAACTGCTTGAAACGGTTTCCTTTCCGTCGAATATTCCTTCCGGATTATGGCACCACTTGCAGCTTAGCGGACAACCCTTCATGAAAATGGTCACCCTTATTCCTGGCCCGTCATGGACAGAAAATCTTGCAATATTGAAAATAAGTCCTTTCATGGCATGAAGGAATAATTTTTAGAGGAAAAAAGAATACTTAACAGGATTTTATTTATGTTTCCCAGCTACAGCATCTGACCGCCATTATAGAACATCAGGCAGCAATATAACCTCCGCCCCAGGCGCTGCATCATAAACCGGTACTTCAGTCGTTGGATCATTGGAGCTCATTTTGCCGGTGCAAGTTATATATTTTTTAAAATTTAACACAATATTAACATAATCTGATGCAACAATTTGTTCCCTGAAACGTCTATATGTTGAATGAAAGAGAAATTTGAACAAACAAATTGCTTGCGTTCATTGTTTAACAGATCATTTTAACAGCCATACAGGAAATAAATGATAGTTTAAAAATCTCAATTATCGCCATTCGGCGCTTTCTACGATCGGGTTTAGGTAAATCAAGGAAAGACATCTCCCAGGTGTCTTTCCTCTTTTTATGCAGATTATGTTCAGTTAACAGAGTAATGACCTGTTGTTTTGGTGCGGCACATTTTCATGCTTATTATTATATCTTTACCTGATGAACTTATCATTTCCATCATTAAGGTTGTGGAAATTGCTTTTCCTGGCTATCACTCTTGCACCCGCCATAAACCATACTTCAGGAGCAGCTGTTCCGCGCGCTGTAAAGGGGATTCTGGACCTGAGAGGTATAAGTAACCCCGGGAAGTTCATTGTCAAGCTGAACGGCGAATGGGAGTTTTACTGGGAAAAGATGCTGCGACCTGAAGATTTCGGATCAGACTCAATCAGACCGGCTTACTACGGGAATGTTCCCTCTTACTGGACTGATTATCACAGCTCATCATTAGGTACAGGCAAGTTCGGATTTGCAACCTACCGGCTGAGGGTACTGCTCCCGAAGGGTTTAAAGGGACCTCTGGCTTTCGATATGCCTGTTTTCGACTCCTCGTACGATATCTATATAGATGGAAAATTTCTTGGATCCAATGGCAAGCCGGGAAAATCTGAAAAGGAAACCATCCCTCAGTACAGGAGGAATTTTTTCAGGATTGTTCCTGAATCCGACACGCTCGACATAATTATAGACGTTGCAAACTTTCATCACAGACGTGGCGGGTTCTGGCTCCCGGTGAAGATGGGAACCTTCCCTGAAGTTCAGAGGCAGCTGGCAAACAGCTGGGCTGCAGAATGGTCCGTTATAACAATTCTCTTGGGTTTGCGGTCTTCTTCCTATTCTTCTATATTATCTCCCCAAGGGATAAAATGATGATCTTCCTGAGCATTACTACCGCGGGACTGGCCCTGAGACCTCTGTTCACATCACATTTCCTTATTCTTAACCTGATCAGCCTCAACTGGACCTGGATAATACGATTTGAGTATATAAGCTTATATATGATCATAATAGGATGGTCGTGGTTTATAAGATTTGTCTATCCATCTCTCATATCTGAATTACATTACATGGTTCAATACAATATTGTTTTCCCTTGCATTCGCAGTTACCCTGCTTCTTCCTGTCCGGATTTTCAGCTATATAACATTTGCCTATTACCCGTCCATGGTTTTTCTGATCCTCTATCTTATTACAAAGAGCTTCATGGGCGTACTGAAAAGAAACATTGCTGATATACTGTATTTTTCTGCATTCTGCCTTCTCCTTATAGGCGGTGTCCATGATATAAACGTTGCGACAGGCAAAGCTGAAAATTCGGTCGGTTACCTGCTCACCTACCTGATTGTTGTATTCGTATTCATCCAGGCTGCCCTCCTGCTGTATAAATGGATCAAAGCCTTTAATGAAAAGGAAAAGCTCCAGCTGGAGCTCGAGTATATGAACAGGAACCTGGAGATACTCGTCAATGCACGTACACAGGAGCTTAAAACGCGCAATGAGGAAATTGAGAAACAGAACAGCAAGATTGCCCTTCAGAACACACAGCTGTCAGATACAATTCATCTGAAAAACAGGATCTTTTCCCTGATAGCACATGATCTGAGGAGCCCGGTCGTAAATATCCTGTATATGCTCAATCTGCTCAAGGAAAAGGAATATAAGGAGAAGTATGATGATTTTGCCAATACAAGCATTCAGTATGCACAGATGGTGATCAGCCTCCTTGAAAACATGCTTGTATGGGGAAGGGGACAGGAGGAAAAGATCAAGTATTCACCTGAAAAAAGGGATCTGGCCGACATCATTCTTACGAACCTCAGCATCTTCAAGGAAACAGCGGACAATAAGGATATCTCCGTCAATTTTACCCAGGTTGGTTCCTCACTGGCCTACTTTGACAAGGATCTTATGGATATCATTATACGAAACCTGTTGTCAAATGCCGTAAAATATACCCCGAGAGGAGGCCGTATAAATATTCTTCTAAGGGATAAGGTGGCCCAGGGCGACGCTATTCTTGTCAAGGTATGCGATAATGGACGCGGGTATTTCCCGAATCGAGGAAGAAAAATATTTTCACCTCAGGTGAAATTGAAAGTACTCCGGGTACGGAGAAGGAAAAGGGAACAGGCCTCGGCTTAAAACTTTGCCACGATCTTGTTAAAATTAATAACGGCACAATAGAAGTGGAAAGCAAGGAAGGGGAAGGTACATGCTTTGTAATAACCCTGCCTGTAGACAAGCCGTCTGAAACAGGTTCTGATCTAGTCAGTCACTGAGCCCTGACAACCGCACCCTGTCCTTTATCCTGACAGTCTTGCCTTTGGCTTCTATAAGCCCCTCCTGCTCAAGTTCATGCAAGGCTCTCGACACTGACGGCCTGGCAACACCGAAGAAATCTGCAAGATCATTCTGAGTCATCCCGAGGTCTATTATTGCCTTGTCTCCACCTGCCTTCTGCAGAATAAACTGTGCAAGCTTGGCTTTTATAGTTTTGAAATTCAGGAATTTGATCTTCTCAGACAGGAACTGGGACCTGTTTGAGATCATGTTCAGGAAGTTCACAAGAACGACATCATTTTTCATCAGCAGTCTGAGAAAATCGGTCTTTCCTATTGATAATATTTCCACATCCGAAACAGCGCTTACATTGACAGGAAATTTATTCCCCTGCCCGAAAATAAATGCCGTGGCCAGGGTCCCTGGTGCTGGTATATCCTCTATCTTGATCGTTCTGCCGGCATCGTCTGCCATTTCTCCCTTTACTTTGCCGTCAGATACGATCATCAGGGAACTGACCGGCTCCCCGGCCTGGGCTATCATCGCCCCTCCCCTGTAATGCCTTACATTGTATGTAACAGCAGAAAGAATCAACCCTATCTCCTTTTCTGAAATTCCCCTGAATAACGGGCAGCCTGTCAAACGGATCGGATCCATAATTTTTCCGTAAAATTAAGGTTTTGTAACATATGTTACATTTCATACTGCCATAATAATGGAGCTTTAGGGCATGATTCACAAAAACAGATTATGATGAAAAGAGAAATACTGAATATTGATGAAGAGCTCTGCAATGGCTGCGGTCAATGTGTTCCGAATTGCCATGAAGGAGCACTTCAGGTTATTGACGGTAAGGTAAGGCTTGTAAGCGAGCTTATGTGCGATGGCCTTGGAGCATGTATCGGACACTGTCCAGAGGGAGCCATTACAATTGAGTCGAGGGAAGCCGAGCCCTACAGTGAGGCTCTTGTCATGTCCCGGATGATGGATAAGGGGAGGAATACGATAATTGCCCATATGAAGCATCTTAAGGATCATGGGGAAAAAGGATTGCTGCAGGAGGCGGTGCTTTTTCTGAGAACAAATAAACCGGATTTCAATTTTGATACTGACGCTGCCATCAGAGAGGTTCACAATCATGGAATGGAAGCTGTGGCTGCCGCCAGCATCCGGGTTGCCGGCATGAATTCAGGCAGGCAGAATAACGAAGGAGGCTGCCCCGGCTCAAGGACTATGGTACTTGAAAGGCCAGATACAGGCGACAACCATAATAATGCAACAGACCAGCCTTCGGAACTCAGACAATGGCCGGTCCAGATGCACCTTATAAATCCGAATGCGCCCTACTTAAAGGGTGCAGATCTTCTTCTGGCTGCAGATTGTGTCGCCTTCTCAATGGGAGCCTTTCACACAAGCCATCTCAGGGGAAAGTCGCTTGCCATTGCATGTCCGAAGCTCGATCATGGACTCGACACCTATGTGGAAAAGCTTACTGCAATGATAGATGTTTCAAAGGTAAAGACAATTACTGTAATGATGATGGAAGTTCCATGTTGCGGAGGTTTGATGCACATGGTGAATACTGCTCTTGAAAATGCATCCGGAAAAATCCCTGTCAGGAAGATAATCGTGGGAATAAATGGTTCAATTCTGGAGGATGAATGGGTTTAGACTTTTCAGTATACTGAATGGATCTGATTGAATATCAATTATCAGGAAACCCGGATGAACAAACTTCAGAGCCCGTGTTATCTTTCCGACCGGCGACACGGACGTTGCTGAAAGATCGTAATTCTTGGCTGAACAGCAGTATGCTATTTGACATAAGTAAGATCATCGCGAATGATTTTTTAAAATTTATGATATATTTGCTGCCAATTGGTGTGTAACAACACCAGTTAATTTCATTTTAATTAAGTGACCTATCCTATGAATCAAGAGATTATCATCTAAACTTCGCTCTGAAGAGAAGTGGCTGATTGGGTTTGATATTGGGTCAGTTTCGCTGAATACGGTAGTTATGGATGAGAGTCATAATATTATTGAAAACCATTATGAATATATTCATGGAAACCATTTAATGTTCTGAGGAGCAGACTGGCTTCCATACTTGAAAATCATCCGGCCGGATCGATTCAGGCATCGCCTTAACAGGAACAGGAGGCAAGCTGGCTACTGATCTTATTGGAGGAATATTTGTCAATGAGATTATAGCCCAGGCAACCTCTGCCTGCAATCTTTACCCTGATGCTCAAACAGTTATTGAGATAGGCGGGGAAGATTCCAAGCTGATACTTCTTGAAAAAGATCCCAAGGACGGGAAATCCAAGACTTGTCGATTTCGAGATGAACAGCATATGTGCTGCAGGTACAGGATCTTTTCTTGATCAGCAGGCAAAAAGGATAGGCGTTCCGATTGAGACCGAATTCGGCGAAATGGCGCTTAAATCAGTTGATCCTCCAAGAATTGCCGGCAGATGCAGCGTATTTGCCAAAAGTGACATGATCCACCATCAGCAGATTGCCACTCCGCTTGCACGACATTGTTGCAGGGCTGTGTTTTGCCCTTGCAAGAAATTTCAGGAGCAATCTGGCGAAGAAGCAAGGAGATAAAAAACCGATAGTCTTTTCCGGGGGCGTGGCAGCAAACGTCGGAATGGTAAGAGCATTCAATGAAATACTTGACCTGAAGGAGAATGAACTGATCATTCCGCAGTATCATGGGTCCATGGGTGCCATTGGAGCCGTGATGTATGCCCACTCCAACAGGCTTGAGATGAATCATTTTGCCGGACTTGAGAAGCTTGACGAATACCTGGCATCCGATTCGACATCATTTGTCAGTCTTCCAAAGCTGAAAGAGTCGTGTGCCGAATACAGGAAACAGGTGCATCCTATTCCCAGGGGCGAATACCCGGACGAAGGTCTATCTTGGTCTCGATATCGGCTCACTAAGCACAAATGTTGTGCTTATCGATGAAGATCACAGGGTTGTTGCAAGGCGGTATATTCCTACGGGAGGTCAGCCCCTTGAAGCTATTCAGAGAGGATTGACCGAGATCTATGATGAAGTGGGAGAATATGTGGAAGTTATCGGAGCAGGCACAACCGGATCAGGACGTTACCTTACCGGCGATTTTATCGGGGCCGACACCATACAGAATGAGATTACTGCACAGGCCACGGCAGCCATTGATTATGATCCCACCGTTGATACAATATTTGAAATAGGAGGACAGGATTCCAAGTATATCAGTATTGAGAACGGTGTTGTGGTGGATTTCGAGATGAATAAGGTTTGTGCAGCAGGTACCGGATCATTCCTGGAGGAACAGGCTGAAAAACTTAATATCAATATTGTAAATGAGTTCGGTTCTATGGCCCTGAACTCAGACTCTCCCGTAAAACTTGGCGACAGCTGTACTGTATTTATGGAATCCGACCTGAATTCATTCATGCAGAAAGGTGCCAGAGATGAGAACCTTGTTGGTGGGCTGGCATATTCAATAGTGTACAATTATCTTCAGAAAGTTGTTGTTGACCGGAAGGTGGGAGACAAGATCTTTTTCCAGGGTGGTGTTACGAATAATAAAGCTGTAGTGGCTGCCTTTGAACATGTGACGGGAAAAAGAATAATTATCCCTCCCCATTTTGATGTCACCGGAGCAATTGGCGTGGCAATACTGGCTCAAAGATCCATGGTCAGAAGGACAAAAAACCACCTTTAAAGGCTTTGGCGTCAGAAATGTGGCATATCAGATCAGCAGGTTTGTCTGCAATTCATGTACAAATCATTGCGAAATAAGAAGGGTGAAAATTGACGGCATCAAAAAATCATTGTATCTATGGCGGCCGCTGTGAAAAATATGAAACTGATGGCAGGAAAAAGGCAGAACAACAATATTCCGAATCTTGTTCGAGAAACGGCTGGAGATGCTTCGTGAGGGTTACAGTGAACCTGTGCCCGGGGACACTGAAAACAAAAACAATTGGAATTCCCAGGGCACTGATGGTTTATTATCAGCAATTCCCCTTCTGGCGTACATTTTTCGAGGAACTTGGATTTTCAATAATTGTATCAAGGGAATCGGATAAAGGGCTTGTCAATCAATCAATTGAAGCAATGACAACCGAAACTTGCCTTCCAGTGGAACTGATGCACGGACATGTCATTGATCTTGTTGAAAAAGGGGTAGACTATATTTTCATTCCTTTTATTATTAATGCGAAGGAAAAGGTAGGGAATGATACATATAACTGCAATTGCCCATGGGTGCAGACCTATCCGTTTATGGTCAAGGCGGCTCTTAAAGGGAAGGTTGATCGAGACAAAATTCCTTGTCCCTACGCTTCATTTCAGATTTTTTGAACGGGCTCTCATGAAAGAGATGACAGCCTATTTCAGCGAGAAATTTGGCCTCAGTAAGGCAAGCATTAAAAAGGCTGTTTATAAAGCTGACGAAGTTCAGACCGCTTTTGAGAAAAAGCTGGTAGATTACGGGAAAGAGGTATTTGCATCCATTCCAAAAAATTGCAGGCCTGTAGTATTGCTTGGCAGACCTTACAACAGCACCGATCCGCACCTGAATCTTGCTCTTGTCGATAAGCTGATTACACAGAATGTAATGCCGATTCCTGTCGATATGCTCGACCTTTCGCCTTACAATATTTTTAAGAATTACAGGAATATGTACTGGCCCAACGGTCAGAAAATGATTGCAGCAGCTCAGCTGGTGGCAGAAACAGAGAACCTCTATGCTGTTTACCTGAGTAATTTCCGTTGCGGTCCGGACTCTTTCATCTGGCATTACATTACCGAAGAACTAAAGGGAAAACCCTTCCTTCATCTTGAGGTCGATGAACATTCAGCCGATGCCGGAATGGTTACCCGCATCGAAGCATTCCTCGACAGCCTCAAGGGATCCGAACAGAATGATAAAAAGGATCCTGAGATCTTCAGGCCAAGACCAAGTCCTTCTTCTCCTCCGAAAGACAGGGTAATGTATTTCCCATATATGAATGACGGGGCATATATGATTTCCGCAGCTGCACGCAGTTGTGGAATACCATCCCAGGTATTGCCCAAGCAGACATCTGAAGATATGGCTCTCGGGAGAAAATATACATCATCAAAAGAGTGCTTTCCAATGATTTGCACAACAGGAAGCTTCATTAAGAAACTCCAGGAGCCGGGTGCCGACCCTTCCAAAATGAGCTTTTTTATGCCTGATCATAATGGACCATGCAGATTTGGACAGTATAACCAGTTTCACAGGATCCTGTTTGACAGGCTGGGCTTTCAGGAAGCTGAACTTATAACTCCTTCAAATGATACTTCATATGAAGATGTCGCGGGAGAACATGGCCAGAAATTCAGGATCAATGCATGGAAAGGCTTTATAGTGGCTGATTATCTCAGGAAAATCCACAGGGAGACAAGACCTTATGAAATAAACAAGGGAGAGGCAGATAAGCTTTATGGTGAGTCACTGCTGAGACTTGAGAAATGCATTGAGAAAGGGGCAAAAGGACTGCATAAAGTACTTACAGAGATCGCCGGAGAATTTAAGGCCATTAAAGTGGACAAAAGCCAGAGGAGACCTGTCGTATCAATTGTCGGAGAGATATTCATGCGAGATAATGAAGCTTGTAACGGCAATATGTCCAACAGGCTTGAAGATCTTGGTGTTGAAGTAGTTGTCGCTCCTTTTTCTGAATGGATCTATTACTCCACATACAGATTCACACGTGACAGCAGATGGAAAAATGACAAAAAAGGGGTATTCAAATCGAAGATCCAGGGACTCGGGCAGGACTTTATAGCTGCCTCCCTGCTCAGGGGAATTAAGAAATTTACGGATCATGAAAAAGATGTATCGCTTCACGAGATGCTTAATCTGTCGAATAAGTATGTAAATGAATTTTATGACGGTGATCCTCCCATTGCCATGGGAACATCTGTAAGCCTAGCAAGAAGAGGCGTTTCAGGGATTGCAGCCATTCTTCCGTTCACCTGTATGCCGGGAACTCTTATTGCTTCGGTGAGCGACAGTTTCAGGAAGGATCATAACAATATACCTTTTATCAATATCGCTTATGACGGACAGGATTCGGTATCCACTTGATACAAGGTTACAGGCATTTGTTTTCCAGGTAAAGGAGTACGAAGCTGCGAAAAGAAACGGGAAGGCAGTAAAGCCTGTCAGCATAATGCAGCCTGTTCAAGTCAACACACAGGGATAATTGAAATATAACACCGGGGTACAAAAAGATCGGGACCCCGGTGGCAGGCTGAAGGCTCAGCGATATAATACAGAATTTACTTTGTTGTATAATGCTTTAACCTTGGCAACTGGATCACCAGTTCCCAGGGTCTCCAGAGGCAGATACCCCCTGTAACCGCATTTCCTTACTATGCCTATGACTTTTTTATAATCTGTATCTACCTGGTCTCATTAACGAATACCCTCTCCTTCATCTGCCACGTTATGGCATATCCGGCTGTGGCGGCAATATCCGCATAGGGTCAGGTGAATGGTAGCTTCCGATATCCAGCATAAGGCCAACCCAGGTATGATCGACCATTTTAAGCATCTTTTCCACATCATGCGGCACTCTTCATAAAGTCATTATGATTCTGAAGGGCAATCATTACTCCGTTTTCCCTTCCAAAATCTGCACATTCCCTTATGTCACCGGCTATCCATTCGCCCTTTGCTCCTACGGATAATCCTCCCTGGACAGCATCCCGGCAAAGATCCTTACTCCGGGCGCACCCAGCTTCCGCGGCAACCCTGTATCCAGTCTTTCACAAGCTTCTTCTCTCCTTCCCTTCTGATCGGATCTGCCCATGTAAAATCGTTCCTCACACCGGTACAACCCAGATCAATTCCCAGCCTGAAAGCTTTTCTTTTTATGTGAAAGATATATTCGTCTGACGGGACCTCAGGATAACCCGGGAAGTAATAGCCTGTCAGATCAACTCCGTCAATTCCTGTATCGGCACAAAAATCGAGTAAATCGTCCAGCTTCATGCTACCGTCTCTAGCGGTTTGTCGAATGAAAATGCATTTAGGCTTATTTTGAGATTCTGCTTTCCGGCAGAGTCAGCCGGACCAGAGTTCCAGAGACCAGATCCAGAAACCATAGGCAAACCAGCCGAAGCTGCACCGGCAAATGCAATACTTTTTGTGAATTCCCTGCGATTGTATGAGCTTGTCATAATTGGCTTATTTTAAGTAGAATTTTTTATAAAAGCAAAGTAGGTTATTAAACAGAAGCAAATAAATAACTGATCATGCACTATAAACCTCAAATCCAAGCTTCTCAACCAGCCGCCGGAACTCCACGGATGAATTTTCAAGCCTGACTGAATATGAAGGAAATTCCCTCCTTACCGGGTATCCTCCTCTCAGCTTCTCAAAGTCGGATGGAGAATTACGGAGCTTAAGGTCGTCGGCTTTTATATCGTATGAATGCAGAATGATCTGCTTTAAAATCTCCTCGTCACCACCTGAAGCTCCGTCAACAACAATTTCCCGCAAGGCTGGACCCGGAAGGGCTGAAGGATACCAGTTTTCCACGGGCAGGTTGAAAAAACGACAAAGGGCATTCACCGCCATTGCTGTTCCATTCGCCTTCCCGTCAGTAGAATAGCCGGCAATATGAGGTGTGGCCAGAAATACCCCTGATAACAGCTGAAGATCAATGCAGGGTTCTTTCTCCCAGACATCTATTACTGCCCCTCCGAGCTGTGATGACTCAAGCGCATGCTTCAGGGCCATGGTCTCTGCCACCTCTCCCCTGGAAGAGTTAATGAACCAGGCTCCACGCTTCATCCTGCCGAATGTGCTTTCGTCGAAAAGGTGGTAAGTACGCTCCTCCCCGCTCCTTGTCAGCGGAACATGCAGGGTGACAATATCGGCCTCGCTCAGTATTGTGCCTATTTCTGTAAACTCATCACTGCCTTCTCTCCTTTCCCTGGGCGGATCGTTGAGAAGCACCCTCATCCCCAGAATTGTGGCAAGCCGTGCAACCTTTGAACCCACATTTCCTGCCCCTATGATCCCGATCGTTTTTTCATGAGGATGAAAGTTTTCATGAGCGGCTATCGTAACGAGCGCAGAAGCGATATACTGCTGAACCGATCCGGAGTTGCATCCTGGTGCATTTGTCCAGCTGATATTGTTTTCTTCACAGAAGCCTGTGTCAATATGATCGTACCCTATTGTGGCAGTTCCAATGAACTTTATCCCTGTACCCTCCAGCAGCTTCCTGTCACATCGCGTCCTTGTGCGAATGAGAAGGGCATCTGCATCAGAGACAATGTCGCGTGAAATCTCCCCGCCGGGAATATAAACGACTTCGGCAAAAGGTTCCAGGGCTCCTTTCAGAAATGGGATTTTATCGTCTGCTACAATCTTCACGGCATAAAAATATGCTTATAAAGTTAAACATTTTTGGGACCTGCAGCTTCGTATGAGGTCGTTCGGGAAAATGAGGCAAAAAAGAAATTGAACAATCATCAACAATTTGAACAAGCGATTGTTATGCATTAAAACCAACAATAATGGAAGCCGGATATATTCCAAAAACAATAGAGGAGTACATAGCTGCTCAACCGGTGAACGTTCAGGAGAAGTTAAGGGAAATGCTGAAAGCGGTCATGGAGGCTGCTCCGCAAGCAATTGAGAAAATAAGCTACCGCATGCCGGCATTTACATTCAATGGCATGCTCCTGTACTTTGCCGCCCATACAAACCATATCGGATTTTACCCCTTCACAACAGCCATTAAAGCCTTCAGCAGGGAACTCAGCCCATACCATACATCCAAGGGAGGCATACAATTTCCCTACAAGAGCCCCCTCCCCGTGGATCTTATAAAAAGAATGGTTGAATTCAGGGTCAGGGAGAACCTCGAAAAAGCCGCTTCAAAACAAATAGCGAAACCAATAAAAACTTCAAAAACATGAAAAAATTCCTGAAATTCCTTGCTGTAGGTGTTGTGGCTGTCATCGTCCTGCTTCTCGCCATTGCCATGTTTGCCGGAAAGGACTATTCAGTCGAAAGATCTGTTGCTATTGCCAGACCCAGAATGGAGGTTTACGATTATGTTAAATTCCTGAAGAACCAGGATAAGTTCAGTGTCTGGGCAAAAACAGACCCGGCAATGAAAATGGACTACAGGGGAACTGACGGAACTGTCGGCTTTGTCTCAGCCTGGGACAGTGAAAACAAGCATGCCGGCAAGGGAGAACAGGAAATAACAAAAATGGACGAAGGGGTAAGGATAGACTATGTTATCAGATTCCTTAAGCCCATGAAATCGACTGACTATGCTTATATGGCCTTCAATTCTGTAAATGACAGCACAACATCGGTAAAATGGGGATTCTATGGCAGGATGAAGTATCCGACAAACCTGATGCTGCTTTTCATGAATATGGATGCAATGCTGGGAAAGGATCTTCAGTCCGGGCTTTCAAATCTCAAAACAAACCTGGAGCAGGGTATGTAACGGGAGCAACAACATATTTTTCACAGGCTGCAGAAAGAGTTTCCCGTTCTTACCGGCTTAAAAATCAATAACTAATCATTGACTGTGGGGAGGATCCACGCATTGCATTAACCTGGCAGGCCATATTTTCCTGCGAGCCACCGGTTATGAATTATAAAATTCTTATTTTGGGGGCTCATATTTGATCTGATGATGCGTTTTTTTTTCATTATGATACTGGCAGCTTTTCTGCCGGTATACAACATCCTTGCCCAGCCTGAAATTAAAGCAGTTTTTATTCAAAAGCCACCTGTAATCGACGGGTCCATTGATGATCCTGTATGGAAGGAGGCATCGGTAATCAGCGACCTGTATCAGAGAGAACCTGATCCCGGCAAACCAGGCTCAGAGCGCTCAGAATTTTATTTCCTCTTCGATCATAATAATATTTATGTCGGCATTCACTGCTATGACGATCCGAAAGGCATTACTGCAAAAGAACTGGCGCGCGATGTGAGCCTTGGCGATGATGACAGGATACAGGTAATCTTCGATACATATCTCGACGGACGGAGCGGCTACTGGTTTCAGATCGGTCCGCGGGGAAGCATAGGGGATGCACTTGTAAATGAAAACGGGAAGGATTTTAACAAGTCGTGGGACGGGATATGGGACGGCAAGGCAAAAATAACTCAGGACGGATGGGAAGCCGAGCTTACAATTCCATACAAGACACTTGCCTTCAGGAAGGGAAACACAACATGGGGATTAAAACTAATAAGGTATATTAAACGCAAATCGGAGGTTTCAACATGGCCTGCCACATCACTTAACGGTAACAGGTTCCAGATCTCGGATGCAGGAAGGATAACAGGAATAACGGATATTTCCCAGGGAATCGGACTTGACATCATTCCATATGCAACAGGAGGTGTCAGCAAAAAACAGGAGGAAAATCCGTCACCTGTTGCCACTGGCGGGCTCGACATTTTTTACAATATAACTCCTTCGCTCAAAGCTGCGCTTACATTCAATACCGACTTTGCACAGACCGAAGTAGATGACAAACAGATTAATCTCACCAGGTTCAACCTGTTCTTCCCCGAAAAGAGGGACTTTTTCCTTGACGGGGCAAACTATTTTACATTTGGAATAAACGGCGACAGCGAAGATCCGATGAACACCCAAAATATTCCTTTCTTCTCAAGAAGGATAGGGCTGGATGCCAGCGGGAATCCAGTTCCCATCATCTACGGAGGGCAAGTTCACCGGCAAAGTTGGCAGATGGAATCTTGGGCTTTCTGCATATAAAGGATGATAATCAATGGGATAATCCCGGATATACTGTCGGAAGAATATCAAAAAATTTTGGCAAGCAATCATCCATAGGATTAATCGGAACTAACGGGGATGCCTCTTCAGAGGCAGGAAATTCGCTGGCAGGCATAGATATGAGACTCGCCAGCTCTGAAATTGCAGGTAATAAAAACCTCACATAACCTCTATGGCATGAAATCGTTCACCGACAGCCTGAAGGGAGATGATGAATCATTCGGGACCGAGATAAATTATCCGAATGATTTTCTCAACTTCAGGGCAGGCTATATGCAGATCGGAAAAAATTACAATGCGGGGCTTGGCTTTGTTCCCCGGAAAAATATAAGGAACTTCTACGGAGGAATCGGCCTGGGTCCCCGGCCCAAAAACTCTCCGGTTATGCAGGTAAAAACCGGAGTCAGCTACCGTTTTCTTTACAGATCTTAAGAACGGCGGACTTGAGACTTCCTCTGTCAGCCTCAATCTGATTTGACCTCATTTTCCTTAGTGGTGATGATATCTCATTCTCCTCACAATATCAGTATGAATCTCTGCAGCGAGGACTTCAATATTCTCCAGGATTATGTGATCCCGGCCGGAAATTATAATTTCTGGCGGCATACCCTTTCGCTTACCTCGGCAAGGAGAAGAAACCTTTGGGTTGCAACAAAGATCGGGCTGGGATCGTTTTATTCCGGACAACGTTCCGACTTTTTAATCCAGGCCGGGCTATAAGGTATTCGTGCCTGTATATATTGGTGCTGAATCTGACAGAAAATGGGTTACTCTGCCTGAAGGAAGCTTTGTCACACAAATCTACAGGCTGAACCTTAATTTCCTCTTCAGCCCTAATCTGTCATGGTACAATTATGCACAGTATGAAAATCAGACGGAAATAATCGGCCTGCAATCAAGGTTTCAGTGGATAATTAGGCCCGGAAAAGAGATCTATCTCACTTTCAATTCTCCTCTGATCGATCCGCTGGAGCGGTTCCAGCCCCAGGCATATGAAGCGAGGCTGAAAATCAACTACACGATACGCTTCTGATTTCTTGTCTCGTCTGTGCACTCTATGAGTTTTAAGGAACACAACACCGAGTGGCTATGAAGGATTCACAGAGAGTGGCACCGAGATTATCTGACAAGTGTCATTTCCTTCAGGAGATACCCGGCTCCGGCAAACTTGTCGATTATGAAGAGGGCATACCTGATATCGAGACTGATATTCCTGCTCTGTTCCGGATTAAAGGCAATATCACTTGCAACACCTTCCCAGGCCCTGTCGAAATTTACCCCGATAAGCTGTCCGTATGCATTGATGACCGGGCTGCCTGAATTCCCTCCGGTTGTATGGTTATCAGCGATGAAGCAGACCGGGATTTCCCCGTCCTGACTATATGGTCCGTAATCTTTCGATTTATACAACTCCTTCGAGGCGGTCAGGGTACATCATAATCATAGATTTCAGGATTATCCTTCTCCATTATACCCTTTCAGCGTTGTATAATAATTAAAACAAACAGCATCCTTTGAAACATATCCCTTTACACTTCCATATGCTACACGCAGCGTGGAATTGGCATCCGGATAAAAAACCTTCTCCTTTTCAAATTCCATCTGGGCTGCCATATATTTCCTGTTGAGATTCTAATCTCGCTGCTGAGCCGGATGAGCTCAGGCCTGATATTTGATAGCCAGAAAATCGCTGGCGCTCATCGCAATGGCATAGAAAGGATCTTTATCCAGCCTTGAGATGGAGGACGCTGCTGAATCTTCGTAACAAATTCCGTGAATCTTGCCTCATCGGTAAATACCGAAGTTGAATAGAGCTTGTCGGCAACCGCAGCAAAATCTCCGCTTGCATGAATTCCTGAACTTCACATAACTCCGGAGCCTGCCATGCCGGATCCACATTTTCACCATAAAGTGTCATAAGGGCTACAAAAAGCTTCTTATCGGTATCTGCATCATAGTTTTTGAAAAAACCCTTACCTGCCTCCAGAAGGTTTATTTTAAGCAACTTCAGCCTGGTCAGCTGTATGTTCCCGGTTTTATAAAGTTCTGCCAATGCTTTATACTCTCTGGCAAAGCCTACTGCCTCCACTCCGCTGTTGAAAAAGACCTCGTTTGTATAACTGTTGACAAACTAATATGAGCTTTAACCTGATTATACAACTCCTTATATTCCGGCAGCAATTCTCCATATTTCTTTATACGTTCGCCAGATTCATTGATCCAGATTGTAAGGCTTTTCTCATACTCCTGTTTCTTCTCTATGGTCTCCATTTTTTCCAGATCCCTGGTCCTCCCCTATCCATTTTTTCCAGGAGTTGGCCAGACCCGATTTTCTGGCCGAGTATTGAATCCGTATCATGGGATCCGAGTTCATTGCCGATCTCCATTATCCCAATCTTTTCTGGACCGTATCTCAATCATTTCAGGATTTAAATAGTTCTTTATCATATCGATATAAAATGACGGCGCATATTCCGTACGTGGTTCCGGGATAACCAAATACCATCGTAAAATCACCCTCCTTGACCCCTCTGAGTGATATCGGGAAATGATAGAGGGTTTATAGGGAATATTTCCGGCTGAATATTCTGCAGGTTTATTGTCTTGGCCGGCATAGATCCTGAACAATGAGAAATCACCCTGTATGACGTGGCCAGATCCAGTTATCTGTCTCACCTCCGAATTTACCAATAGCCGAGGGAGGTGCCCCTACCAGACGTACATCCCTGAAGATTTCATTTACGAAAAGGAAATATTGCCGCCCCATATAAAATGGTCTGACAGAGGCACTATATCCTGTTCCTTCCGTTGCAGCGGAAGTTATATCTCCGAATATTGGCATTGATCAATTTTTCCCGTTCATTATTGTCCATGGAATCATTCACCCCTTTCAGTGCTCTTTCCGTGACATCTTCCATTCTCTTAAGAAATGTTACGGTAAGGCCGGGATTGGGCAACTCTTCCTCCCTTGTCATCGCCCAGAATCCGTTGGTAAGGTAATCATTCCTGAGACTTGAATGCCTTTGTATTGAGCTGTATCCGCAATGATGATTTGTAATAAGAAGTCCATCAGTCAGATATCACTTCTCCTGTACATCCCCCGCCGAATTGAACTATTGCATCCTTCATACATGCCTTATTGACGCTGTAGATATCCTCGGCCGAAAGCCTGAAGCCTTTCTCCTGCATCAGTTTGATATTGTATTTTTCAATCAGTATAGGAATCCACATTCCTTCATCGGCCCTGGTGGATGGAGTATAATGACTAGCAGCAATAAAAATGCAATAATAGTTGTTTGTATGTCTTCATAAATCACTATTTAATCAATTTGGCTTTATTTATTCATCTCTGTGAAACTCTTTTTTATCTCAGTTTCCCTCTGTGTAATAATTTAAAAAACTAACACATAGGACACGGAGGAATCACAGAGTTACACAGAGATATGTTCTATAAATTCCTGCAACTCCCTGTACAAGGTCCTCACAGGCAAACCAACAACATTGAAATATGACCCTCTATAGATGAACAGGCAGCCAGTCCTATCCATTCCTGTATGCCGTATGCGCCTGCCTTGTCGATAGGGCTTGTATTTTCGATGTAATAACTGATCTCTTCCGGTGTCAGAACATCAAATGTAACTTTTGATGACACTGAAAATGTTTTTTCCTTCTTTAATGACAGATAGTGTAACTCCGGTAATTACTTCATGTGTATTGCCTGATATCTCCATGAGCATTTTCTCAGCCTCACTGATAATCCTTGGCTTTCCCAGTACCTTGTTTTTGCACCATACTATTGTGTCGGCCGTTATGACAATTTCCCTTACCGATAATTCTTCTGCGAACGAGGCAGCCTTCTGTTCGGAAATATATTCGCAATTGATCTGCCCCTAAGTCCCGGAGGATATGTATTCATCATAATCCCTGACTACCACATCGAATTCCAGACCAAGTTCCCTCATCAGCTGCTGCCTCCTGGGTGAAGCGGAGGCAAGAATTATCCTGTAATTTTCAAGCTTATCGGTTATCATATTCAATAAAGGTTCCAGGTGAGTATGCTTTTACTGCCAGGGAATAGAGAATTCCTGTCAGCATTACAACCTTCATTACACTGCTGGCTCTGTGCAGCTGTTTCCTGTCAGTGCTATGACCACTTTGAATATGACATAAAGCAAGTGGCAATAATATTGCAACGGAAAGGTAAATAAGTGTTATAACATCATTTATGAACAAGTACCATGTAAGGTATAGTAGCGCGATTGTGATCAGCACCAGGCTGACCGATATAATCTTGGCCGCAAGAATCCCGGTAACAACGGGCACTGTATTCCTGCCATAGGCAATATCTCCTTCAAAGTCCTCAATATCCTTAATTATTTCACGGGTAAGTGTTGTAAGAAATGCAAAAACAGAAAATCCTCCTACCCAGTAAAAAATAAAATTGAAATCCGGAAGGGCCACGGCATTCACCGAATAATACCTGTACAGTGCAGGCCATTCGAAAATTACTACCAGAAGAGGCACCATTGCAACAAGTACTGCAACCACCAGATTGCCGATAAGGAACTGTCGCTTGTAGCTGGCAGAATAAAAGTACAGCAGCCCCGATACAACCAGAAACATTGTCCCAAGCCAGAAATACCCTGCTTTCCATGAAATATAGAATCCAATCGAAATTCCTGCAAGGTTAAAGATGTTGTGCCACATCATAGCCTTTCGCCTGGGGATCCTTGTTCCTACAATTACCCTTCCCTTATTTATAAGATCAGTTTTTATGTCAAAATAATCGTTGATAACGTATCCTCCGGCAGTAAGCAAGACAGTTGCACATACAAGCAGAATAAAATTGAACAGGGAAAAATGCAGCACCATGGTACCTCTTTGCCCTCACTTCCCGATAGCCTGACCCCGATCTTGCTCAGGACAGGTTCAATGACGGCATATCTCATCAAAACCATCGTAAATATGACGATCAGAAGATTCTGCCAGCGGATAAGACTTAAGAAATGCTTTCATTTTTTACCAGCTAAAGGCGTCATTATTCATCCATTTATTATGAAGCTGAGCACCTGTTCTATGACATCCCTCACACAGCCCTCTCCCCCTTTTTATCAGATACATAAGACGCCACCTGTCTGATTTCACTGTCGGCATCCGAAGGGCATACAGGCAATCCTACCTCCCTCATCACTTCATAGTCAGGAATATCGTCACCCATGAAAATAACATCCTCTTTTCTGAGGTTATATCTTTTGAGGAAATCATTGAAATGTTCAATTTTGGATCTGCTGTTCAGATAAATATCCTTACACCCAGTGTTTTCAGCCTCTTCAGGTATCCTTTGGAGCTGCTACCGGAAATAACGCCGATAGGATAACCTTTTCTTACAGCAAGCTGAATAGCATAACCGTCCCTGAGATTTACAGTCCTGTTTGGAACACCGAAAATATTTAGTGGTATTGTCTGGGTTGACAAGACTCCGTCGATATCAAATATAAAAGCCTTGACATTCGCAAGGTCTTCCTTAAAATTAGCCATATATCAAGACTTGTTATAATAGTTTATTATAGACATTGTTATTTCTCTGTACATCTTTTCAATTCAGGGGAGAATGAAAGCAATTTCATATGCTTCTCAATAGTATTGCTGTCATTTCTTACCGCGGGCCCTGTCTGTGAATTTTCAGGGCCAATATCTATGGCCTTATTCACAGTTTCAAGCATATAACGGGATAAAATATTTCAAATGGGAAGCCTGTCTTTTCAGCAATCTGTCCTACCACTGGTCAGCATATGGTTAGTAAAGTTACAAATAAAAACCGCTGCAAGGTGAACCATTTTTCTCTGTTCAGTGGTTATAAAACGGGGCTTGCCACCCATTGCAGACTGCCAGCTCTTCAAGAATAGCCGATGACCTGTATCGGATGATTCGAGGAGACAAAGGAAGGCCGGAAAATTCAACTGACGGCCCAGAAAATGTCTGAAGGGGATAGAAAATACCCTTTTCCGTAAAATATTCTCAGGAAAAATATCCACCCCATAGCTGCCTGCCGTATGTACGACCAGAGCAGTCGCGCCGGCATCTGATATTTCTCCAGGACTTTTCGAAGGCTGTGGTCAGGGACAGCAACAATAATTATTTCAGTTGAACCGGGAAATACCGGAAGGGATGACCATCGTTGCTCCGCATGATCCCGGGCCAGTGGCACCTCCTTTCCTTCAGACAGCGATACAACAAGATCCAGCGTGATACCTGCTCTCATGCATCCTCCTGCATAAAGCTGAAGCTACCTTCCCTGCACCTGCAAAGAAATCTTATGATGAAACATCGGATTAATTTTCCGGAAATATACGAAATTGAGCGATTTCTGAGGAGCCACAAATAAAAAATCCGGACTTTTCATTTAAATCCGGATATCAGAGCACTTAACCAAAAATTAGCTATTTTTTTCCGTACGGATCAAGATAAACATCAGTGACCTGTACATCATATACCTTTCCTGAGGACTTCCGTAGTACGAATTACTTACCTGGTTAAGATAAGTGCAATTCCAGTATGCGAGTCCGGAAACCAGAAGCTGGTCGCCTGATTTGTATTCGGCCAGTTTCGGGAACATTTCGCTCGGATTGCAGAAATTGTACTGTGAATATGGATCAACAAGAGGCACAAAAGTAATAACTGTCCCTGTTTCATTGAAATAAACATAGGAGAGCTGATTTGTAAGAGTAAGTATAACATCCTTGCCGCAACCGCATTTTGCCTGCTTCTTGCAACCTGAATACGATACAGCCGGAGCAGCAATAATGAGTATAACAAGTAATTTTCCTGAAGATATTCATTCTCATGGCAGGTAGGATTTTAAATTCTCACTAAATAACGCACAAGATAAGTCTTTTTATTTCAAGCCTGTGCAGTCGGTCCTCCAAAAGTTAAGGGCATCGCAGGTCCCGATCCCTTCACCTCCTTGATATGGCCATGAACGCTCTCGTATTTGGCTATATTATCCTGCAGGGCCGCAACAAGCCTTTTGGCATGCTCGGGAGTAAGAATTATCCGGGACTTTACCTGGGCTTTAGGTATCCCAGGCATGATCCGGATAAAGTCTATTACAAATTCAGAAGCTGAATGAGTAATTACAGCAAGGTTTGAATATGTACCCTGTGCAACTTCCTCATTCAGTTCAATGCTTATTTGTCCCTGGTTCTTGGGATCTGTCATATCTGATGAGATTATTTGTGTACTTCAAGCTCAGATTCATGATGAGCACCGACCAGACTCTCATATTCGTCGAGTGAACCGACGATAATGCTGTTATACTGCCTCTGGCCTGTTCCCGCAGGAATAAGGTGACCAACGATTACATTTTCCTTGAGACCTTCGAGCCTGTCGATTTTGCCAAGAATGGCAGCCTCGTTAAGCACTTTCGTTGTCTCCTGGAAGGAAGCGGCTGAGAAGAAGCTCTTGGTCTGGAGCGAAGCCCTCGTTATTCCCTGAAGGACCTGGCTGGAGGTTGCAGGAATGGCATCCCTTGCCTCTACTATCTTCATATCCCTGCGCTTCAGAACTGAATTATCGTCCCTCAGCTTACGGGCCGTAACGATCATTCCTGGACGAAGTGTCTGTGAATCACCGCTTTCGATGATCACCTTCTTGCCATAGATCCAGTCGTTCTCATCCATGAACTCGAGCTTGTCGACGATCTGCCTTTCAAGGAACTTAGTATCGCCCGGATCCACTATCTCGACCTTCCTCATCATCTGGCGTACTATGATCTCAAAATGCTTGTCATTTATCTTAACACCCTGGAGACGGTAAACCTCCTGGATCTCGTTTACTATATATTCCTGAACTTTTGTAGGGCCCTTGATCGCAAGGATGTCTGACGGAGTTATGGCACCGTCTGACAGAGGAATGCCAGCCTTTACATAATCGTTTTCCTGGACAAGTATCTGCTTTGAAAGAGGAACGAGATACTTCTTGGTTTCATCGGTTTTTGACTTGATTGAGATCTCCCTGTTGCCTCTTTTTATCTTACCGAAAGTAACTTCTCCGTCTATTTCCGAAACTATTGCCGGGTTAGACGGGTTGCGGGCTTCAAAGAGCTCTGTTACCCTCGGGAGACCACCGGTTATATCGCCCGATTTTCCAACCGCACGCGGGATCTTGGCAAGTACCTCACCGGCCTCGACCGATTTGTCAGTGTCCACGACAAGGTGCGAACCCACAGGAAGGTTATAAACCCTGAGCTCCTCACCTTTCGGACCAACTATCTTGATAGCCGGGTTTTTGGTCTTGTCCCTGCTTTCTATAATTACTTTTTCCTTGAAACCGGTCTGTTCATCCGACTCCTCACGGAATGTAACACCTTCTATAAGGTAATCGTATCCGATTTTACCTCCAAGCTCAGAGATAATGACGGCATTGAACGGGTCCCATTCGCAAATGAGCTTGCCCTTTTCTATCTCCTGCCCCGGCTTCACATACAGCTTCGATCCGTAAGGTATTGTATGGGTTGTAAGGGCAATGCCCGTCTTCTTGTCAACTATCCTCAGCTCAGCAAGACGCCCGATTACAACTTCTATGTCGCCTTTCTCAGGATCCTTCCTGGGAACTGTTCGTATCTCCTCTATCTCGGCAATACCGCCATAGCGGGCAACAAGCCTCGATTCGGTCGTTATATTCGATGCGGTACCTCCGACGTGGAACGTACGGAGAGTAAGCTGTGTACCTGGCTCACCGATGCTCTGTGCAGCGATGACTCCGACAGCTTCACCCTTCTGTACCATTCTGCCGTTTGCGAGGTTACGGCCATAGCATTTTGCACATACCCCCTTCTTTGACTCACATGTGAGAACCGAACGGATCTCAACCTGTTCGATGGGCGAATCTTCTATCTTCCTGGCCAGTTCTTCTGTCAGCTCCTGTCCCGATTCAACGATCAGGTCGCCAGTGAGCGGATGATATACATTGTGAACAGCAGTACGGCCGAGCACCCTTTCGTAGAGTGATTCAACAACCTCCTCGTTCTTCTTGATGGCTGTAGCGATCAGTCCCCTTAGAGTTCCGCAGTCTTCCTCATTTATGATTACATCCTGCGAGACGTCTACCAGACGACGTGTAAGATAGCCGGCGTCAGCCGTCTTAAGGGCTGTATCTGCAAGTCCCTTGCGGGCTCCGTGAGTTGAAATAAAGTATTCGAGCACCGACAATCCCTCCTTGAAGTTAGAGAGGATCGGGTTCTCAATGATCTCTGAACCGGTGGCTCCGGATTTCTGAGGCTTGGCCATAAGGCCCCTCATGCCGGAAAGCTGGCGGATCTGTTCCTTCGATCCCCTGGCGCCCGAATCGAGCATCATGTACACTGAGTTGAATCCCTGCTTGTCGTTCGACAGCTGTTTCATCAGCGACTGGGTGAGCCTTGCGTTTACATGTGTCCAGATATCGATGATCTGGTTGTAGCGCTCATTGTTTGTAATGAATCCCATGCTGTAGTTAGTCAGCACCTCTTCCACCTGCTCGTAACCCTCGGCTACGAATTTGGTCTTTTCTTCAGGTATTATAACATCATCGAGGTTGAAGGAGAGGCCTCCCTTGAAGGCGGAATAGAACCCGAGATTCTTGATTGCATCGAGGAAATCAGCCGTCTTGGCAGTGCCAGCCAGCTTGAGGACACGACCGATTATATCCCTGAGCGATTTCTTGGTAAGGATCTCATTTATATATCCAACCTCAAAGGGCACATACTGGTTGAATATTACCCTGCCCACAGTGGTTTCGACAATATGATTGACGAACTCTCCATCCTTCCTGTCATTGACCTTGACCTTTATGTAAGCATGAAGATCGATCTTTCCTTCGTTGAATGCTATATTGACCTCCTCCGGGGAGTAGAATATAAGACCTTCGCCCCTCACCTTTTCAGTCTCAGTGCTTTTCCTCCCCTTGGTAATGTAATAGAGACCAAGGACCATGTCCTGGGAAGGGACTGTGATCGGTGCTCCATTGGCGGGGTTAAGGATGTTGTGGGATGCCAGCATAAGCATCTGGGCTTCCAGAATTGCACCATTGCCCAGGGGAAGGTGAACAGCCATCTGGTCACCGTCGAAGTCAGCGTTGAAAGCGGTACATACCAGGGGGTGAAGCTGAATAGCCTTTCCTTCAATAAGCTTAGGCTGGAATGCCTGAATACCAAGCCTGTGAAGTGTTGGAGCACGGTTCAGGAGAACAGGGTGTCCCTTCAGCACATTCTCCAGTATATCCCAGACAACAGGATCCTTCCTGTCCACTATTTTTTTGGCAGATTTAACTGTCTTGACAATCCCGCGCTCGATAAGCTTTCGTATAATGAAAGGCTTATACAGCTCTGCCGCCATGTCTTTGGGCAGTCCGCATTCGTGCAGTCCCAGTTCGGGACCGACAACGATAACTGAACGGGCAGAATAGTCAACTCTTTTACCAAGCAGGTTCTGACGGAATCTTCCCTGCTTTCCTTTCAGACTGTCGCTGAGCGATTTGAGAGGCCTGTTTGCATCCGTTTTGACTGCGTTTGCCTTGCGCGAGTTATCGAACAGGGAATCCACAGCTTCCTGGAGCATCCTCTTCTCGTTACGGAGTATCACCTCAGGTGCCTTTATCTCAATAAGTCTTTTCAGACGGTTATTCCTAATTATTACCCTCCTGTAAAGGTCATTAAGGTCGCTTGTTGCAAAGCGGCCGCCATCGAGAGGCACCAGAGGCCTGAGTTCTGGAGGTATAACAGGTACAACCTTTATGATCATCCACTCCGGCTTGTTTACCTGCTTTGAATCCCTGAAGGCCTCCACAACCTGCAGCCTTTTCAGGGCTTCATTCTTCCTTTGCTGGGAAGTTTCTGTATTGGCCCTGTGACGCAGTGCATACGACATCTCGTCGAGGTCGATACGGCCGAGCAGCTTATAAAGAGCTTCGGCCCCCATATCGGCAACGAATTTGTCGGGATGGTTATCCTCCAGGTACTGATTGTCTTTAGGAAGAGATTCTGTTATTTCAAGATATTCTTCTTCCGTTAGAAAATCGAGGTACTTTACACCGTCAACTGCCTTGACTCCGGGGTTTATAACAACATACCTCTCATAGTAGATAATCGAGTCGAGCTTCTTTGTCGGAAGTCCGAGCAGATATCCGATCTTGTTGGGCAATGAACGGAAATACCAGATATGAGCAACGGGAACAACAAGTGAAATATGTCCCATACGTTCACGCCGCACCTTTTTTTCTGTCACCTCAACACCGCATCGGTCGCATACAATGCCTTTATAGCGGATCCTCTTATATTTTCCGCAATGGCACTCATAATCTTTTACCGGACCAAATATCCTCTCGCAGAAAAGTCCATCGCGTTCAGGCTTATAAGTACGGTAATTAATTGTCTCCGGTTTCAGGACCTCGCCGCTGGAGCGGTCGAGGATCTCTTCCGGTGATGCTAAACCTATGGAGATTTTTGAGTAACTGGTCTTTGTCTTGTTATCTCTTCTGAATGACATATGTCGAGTATTTTATTATTCTAAAACTAAAAATTCAAAACACGGAGCAGCCGATATCCTAGTCAAGTATCACGCTGAGTCCGAGACCTCTGAGTTCGTGCAGGAGAACATTGAGGGATTCCGGAATACCCGGAAGCGGCATAGGTTCTCCCTTCACAATAGCTTCATATGCTTTGGCACGGCCAACAACATCATCAGATTTTATTGTAAGAATTTCCTGCAGAATATGAGCAGCGCCAAAGGCTTCAAGAGCCCATACCTCCATTTCACCAAAACGCTGGCCTCCGAACTGTGCCTTACCACCGAGCGGCTGCTGCGTGATGAGTGAATATGGCCCGATTGAACGGGCATGCATCTTATCGTCGACCATATGGCCGAGTTTGAGCATGTAGATGACCCCGACAGTTGCCGGCTGATCGAACCGTTCGCCGGTACCACCGTCATACAGGTAAGTTTTACCGTATTTAGGCAGGTTGGCAGCTTCGGTATACTCGTTGATCTGGTTTATAGTGGCGCCATCGAAGATAGGCGTTGAAAATTGCAGACCAAGCTTCTGTCCGGCCCAGCCGAGCACCGTCTCATATATCTGTCCAAGGTTCATCCTCGAAGGAACACCCAGGGGATTCAGTACTATATCGACCGGAGTTCCGTCTTCCAGGAAAGGCATATCCTCAGCCCTGACGATCCTGGCAACGATACCCTTGTTACCATGGCGTCCGGCCATCTTGTCGCCCACCTTCACCTTGCGCTTCTTGGCAATGTAAACCTTGGCAAGACGCACAATACCTGCAGGCAGCTCATCACCTATCGTGATGTTGTACTTCCTGCGCTTGTATATGCCGTCAATCTCCTTGTACTTGATTATATAGTTGTGCAGCAGCTGCTTGATGCTGTCATTTTTCTTCTTGTCGGTAGTCCACTTGTTTGGATTTACATTAAGAAAATCCACCTCCTGCAACTGCTTGAGTGTAAATTTGCTCCCCTTGGGGATAACATCGACATTCAGGTAATCCTTCACACCCTGTGAAGTTTTCCCGTTGACAAGTATGAAGAGCTTGTCAACAAGCCTTGCCTTCAGGTCTTCGACACTTCTGTTGAATTCGGTCTCGATCTTGTCGAGCATTGGCTTCTCCACTGCCTTGGCCTTCCTGTCCTTGATGGCCCTTGTAAACAGCTTCTTGTCTATTACGACACCCTCGAGCGATGGACCGGCTTTAAGCGAAGCATCCTTCACGTCACCTGCCTTGTCGCCGAAGATAGCCCTAAGAAGCTTTTCCTCGGGTGAAGGATCAGATTCTCCCTTTGGTGTAATTTTACCAATAAGGATGTCGCCCGGCCTTATATGAGCCCCGATCCTGATGAGGCCATTTTCATCGAGGTTTTTAGTTGCTTCCTCGCTCACGTTGGGTATATCGGAGGTTAGCTCTTCCAGACCGCGCTTTGTATCGCGGACCTCCAGCTGGTACTCGTCGATGTGAACCGAAGTGAAATAATCCTCCTGGACAACCTTCTCGGAAATCACAATGGCATCTTCGAAGTTATATCCTTTCCACGGCATGAATGCCACTTTCAGGTTCCTCCCAAGTGCCAGTTCTCCCCCCTTGGTCCCGTAACCTTCGGTGAGAACCTGTCCCTTCACGACCTTTTCCCCTTTCCTTACAACAGGAAGAAGGTTGATGCATGTATTCTGGTTTGTCTTCCTGTATTTGGGAAGGATATATCTTTTTATATCATCGTCGAAGCTCACGAATTTTTCTTCATCGGTACGGGTGTACCTGATCACGACCTCGTTCGAGTCGACAAATTCGACAATACCGTCACCCTCTGCCATGTAGAGGATCCTGCTGTCCCTTATTACCTGAGCCTCGAGCCCTGTTCCCACAATGGGTGCCTCGGGGTTGATAAGGGGAACTGCCTGCCTCATCATGTTCGATCCCATGAGGGCCCTGTTGGCGTCATCATGCTCCAGGAAGGGAATAAGAGAGGCTGCTATTGAAGCTATCTGGTTGGGAGCCACGTCCATAAGGTCCACCTTGGTCACCTCCTCGAAAGGATAATCAGCTTCATACCTGCATTTAGCCCTTGCATTTTCGAAATGACCATCTTTTGTAAGCTCGGCGTTAGCCTGGGCGATCATCTTCTCCTCCTCTTCCTCGGCGCTCAGCCATACGATTCCGTTTTCGCTGAAATCAACCTGTGCATCCGTTACCTTCAGGTAGGGTGTTTCGATAAATCCCAGAGAGTTTATTTTGGCATAGACGCAAAGCGATGATATAAGACCGATGTTGGGGCCTTCAGGTGTTTCTATGGGGCAGAGCCTGCCATAGTGTGTATAGTGTACGTCGCGCACCTCAAATCCTGCCCTTTCCCTCGACAAACCGCCTGGTCCCAGAGCCGACATGCGCCGCTTGTGTGTCATTTCAGCCAGCGGGTTTGTCTGATCCATGAACTGCGACAGCTGGTTAGTGCCGAAAAATGAATTGATGACCGATGAAAGTGTCTTCGAGTTGATCAGGTCAACAGGTGTAAACACCTCATTATCCCTCACGTTCATACGTTCCCTTATTGTACGTGCCATTCGGGCAAGGCCGACGCCAAACTGGGCATAGAGCTGTTCGCCAACGGTGCGTACCCTCCTGTTGCTCAGGTGGTCGATGTCATCGATATCCGTTTTGGAGTTGATCAGCTCGATAAGGTAACCGATGATCTTTATGATATCTTCCCTTGTGAGGATCTTGACCGTCATTTCGGTTTCGAGCCCCAGCTTCTTGTTGATCCTGTAGCGTCCCACCTCACCGAGGTCGTACCTCTTGTCAGAAAAGAAGAGCTTGTCGATAACGTCGCGGGCTGTAGCTTCATCGGGCGGTTCCGCATTGCGGAGCTGCCTGTAGATATAAATTACTGCCTCTTTTTCCGAGTTGCACGGGTCTTTCTGTAAGGTATTATATATTATGGCGTAATCAGACAGGGTAGTATCGTCCCTGTGCAGAAGGATAGCCTTCGCACCCGAGTCGACAATCAGATCGACATGTTCCGATTCGATTACTGTTTCCCTGTCGAGTATTACCTCATTTCTCTCAATTGAAACAACTTCGCCCGTATCCTCGTCCACAAAGTCCTCCACCCATGTCCTGAGCACCCTGGCAGCAAGTTTCCTGCCGACGAGCTTCTTGATATTGGTTTTGGATACTTTATGTTCTTCGGCGAGGTTGAAGATCTCAAGTATCTCCCTGTCGCTTTCGAAACCGATAGCTCTCAGGAGAGTTGTGACAGGCAGTTTTTTCTTCCTGTCGATATAGGCATACATGACATTATTAATGTCGGTTGCAAATTCAATCCAGGAGCCCTTGAACGGGATTATCCTGGCTGAATACAGCTTTGTGCCGTTTGCATGGATGCTCTGGCCAAAGAAGACTCCCGGTGATCTGTGCAGCTGTGATACAACGACCCTTTCTGCACCGTTTATAACGAATGTTGCACGTTCCGTCATATATGGAACGGTTCCAAGATAAACATCCTGGATTACTGTATCAAAATCCTCATGTTCAGGATCTGTGCAATATAATTTCAGTTTTGCTTTCAGAGGAACACTGAATGTCAGTCCGCGTTCGATACACTCCTCTATTGTATAACGGGGAGGGTCTATATAGTAATCCAGAAATTCAAGAACGAAATTGTTCCTTGTATCAGTGATGGGAAAATTCTCAGTAAAGACCTTAAAAAGCCCCTCTTTTTTCCTGTTTTCGGGAGTAGTTCCAAGCTGAAAGAACTCACCGAACGACTTCAACTGAATATCCAGGAAATCAGGGTATTCCAGCTGATTTTTCCTGGAAGCGAAACTTATTCTTTCGGTATTTTTTGAGGACATTTATTAAAAGATTAAGTGAACTTATAAATTAAAGAACAAAAAGGCTTAGTCCCGCAAAATCGGGACTAAACCTATAACCCGGCAATCAGGTATACTATTTAAGTTCAACTTCAGCGCCTGCTTCTACTAATTGACTTTTAATTGCTTCAGCTTCATCTTTGGTAACACCTTCCTTGACAGGAGAAGGAGCAGCATCTACTACTGCTTTG
Organism: uncultured Bacteroidales bacterium; assembly: GCA_963756885.1. GTDB lineage: Bacteria > Bacteroidota > Bacteroidia > Bacteroidales > VadinHA17 > LD21. The sequence goes on along the minus strand of CAVWPG010000005.1, from coordinate 305,525 downwards.
GCTTCTTTCAGTCCGAGGCCTGTGATATCCTTTACAAGTTTAACGATCTGTAATTTCTGTCCGCCAGCTGCTTTCAGGATAACGTCGAAAGATGTTTTTTCTTCCACAGCGGCGGCTTCGTTACTGGCTACTGGTCCGGCGACAGCAACAGCTGCAACGGCGGGTTCGATGCCATACTCATCCTTGAGTATTTTAGCCAGTTCATTTACCTCTTTTACAGATAAGTTAACGAGTTCTTCCGCAAATTTCTTAAGATCTGCCATTTTATTTGATTTTTAATTGATTATACTATTACTATTCTTCTCTTTTTGACAGTGTTTCAAGAACACCGTGAATTTTATTTCCGCCTGATTGCAGGGCTGATATGACGTTCTTGGCAGGTGACTGCAGGAGCATGATAACATCTCCGATGAGTTCCTGTCTGGTTTTCACCGAAATAAGTGCGTCGAGCATATTATCGCCGACATACACCGATTCCTGAACGTATGCGCCTTTAAGCAAGGGTTTATCATGTTTTCTCCGAAACTCCTTAATAAGTTTTGCAGGTGAATTTCCGGCGTTTGTGAACATGATGGACGTTGTACCTTTGAGAACAGGGTAGAGTTCCTCAAAGTTTTCTTCAGACTGTTCGAGTGCCCTTTTCAGCAGAGTATTTTTAACAACGATAAGCTTAATGTCGTTGTCAAAGCACTTTCTTCTAAGGTCACTTGTATCAGCTGCATTCAGCTGGGCAGTATCAGTCAGGTAAAAGTGACTGTATTCCTTGAATCTTTCAGCAAGGCTGTCTATGATAGCATTTTTTTCTTCGCGTCTCATCTTAAATCAAGTATTAACTTAATAAATTAATCATCAAGACCTTTTGGATCGATCTTTACTCCCGGGCTCATTGTGCTTGAAAGGAATACGCTACGGATGTAGGTACCCTTGGCGGCAGCCGGCTTGAGCTTGTTTACAATGGAGATGAACTCCCTTGCATTTTCAACGATCTTCTGAGGTTCGAATGAGACTTTCCCGATTGAGGCATGAATGATCCCGGTCTTGTCGACCTTGAAATCAATCTTACCCTGCTTCACTTCCTTAACAGCCTTCCCTATATCCATGGTAACAGTACCACTTTTAGGATTTGGCATCAGTCCGCGAGGACCGAGTATGCGACCTAACTGACCTACCTTACCCATAACAGACGGCATGGTTATGATAACATCCATATCTGTCCAACCACCCTTTATCTTTTCGACAAAGTCGTCGAGACCGACGAAATCGGCCCCTGATTCCCTGGCTTCGGCTTCCTTGTCGGGGGTACAGAGAACGAGTACACGAGTCTCTTTACCTGTTCCGTGGGGAAGCGAAACAACGCCGCGAACCATTTGATTGGATTTTCTCGGATCTATTCCTAACCTTACATCTAAATCGACAGAAGCATCAAATTTGGTCTTGGTGATTTCCTTAACCAAAGAGGAAGCCTCTTTCAATGTATAAAGCCTGTCCTTTTCGAGTTTCTCAAGAGCAAGCTTCTGGTTTTTGGTAAGTTTAGTCATTTTTTCTGTTAATTAATTATTTTACCGGGGCTTCTCCTCTTACGGTGATCCCCATACTTCTGGCTGTTCCAGCTACCATTCGTATGGCGGCCTCAACTGTAAAACAGTTAAGGTCTTCCATTTTATCCGTGGCAATTGTCCTGACCTGGTCCCAGGATATGGATGCTATTTTTTCCCTGTTGGGTTCCTGGGAACCTTTCTTGGCTTTAGCAACCTCCAAAAGCTGTATTGCTACCGGCGGTGTTTTTGTAACAAAGTCGAACGATTTATCTGCATAAACCGTAATGACCACCGGGATAACCTTTCCAGCCTTGTCCTGAGTCCTCGCATTGAATTGCTTACAGAAATCCATGATGTTCACACCCTTCGATCCCAGTGCGGGCCCGACCGGTGGAGATGGATTAGCGCTTCCGCCACGAATCTGTAACTTGATTAGTCCAGCAACTTCTTTTGCCATAATTTTAAATTTGCTTATTTATTGCGAGCTCTTGATAGTTATTCAGGAAGCATTATGAATATTACAACTATCAATATCTTCTGTTAATTCTCTTTTTCCACCTGCATAAAGCTAAGCTCAAGGGGTGTTTTTCTTCCGAAGATCTTAACCATTACCTTGAGCTTTTTCTTTTCATCATTAACCTCTTCTATAATACCCGTAAAGCTATTGAATGGCCCGTCTATAACCTTTACCGATTCGCCCACAAAGAAAGGTACATTCAGTTCCTCATCGCTGGCATTCAGTTCGTCGACTTTTCCGAGAATACGGTTTATCTCGGATTTCCTGAGCGGAACAGGATCACCATCCATGCGATCCCAGGAAGCCGATCACATTCGGAACATTTCTGAGGAGATGGGGTATTTCGCCAACAAGCACTGCCTCAACAAGTACATAGCCAGGGAAAGAAGGTTCTCTCCTTACTTATTTTTTTGCCAGATCGTATCTGATAAACTTTTTCGGTAGGGATCAGAACCTGTGAGACATACTCATCAAGTTTAAGTCGTGCAACTTCGCTATCGATATACTCCTTCACCTTTTTCTCCTTGCCTCCGATAGCTCGTAAGACGTACCACTTTTTAATGTTCTCACTCATTGCAATTTTTTCCTGTTAGTATAACAAACTGTAAATAAATTGCATTGCCCTGCTGAAGATAAAATCCATGCCTGCCACTATCAGGGCAAATATCAGGGAAGCTAACCATAACCAGCACGGCGCTGTTCTGAAGCTCGCTCCAGGTAGGCCAGGTCACCTTGTGCATGAGTTCCGTGTAAGATTCCTGAAAATATCCTTTTATATTCATATTACTAGTAATTTAGCACGGGAGGAGAGACTCGAACTCCCGACACCTGGTTTTGGAGACCAGTGCTCTACCAACTGAGCTACACCCGTTTTTATTTTGATGCCGGCAGGAACATCGTGGCCTGTCCCTGCAAAACAATCCAATATCCAAAACCTTTTATTCCAGAATTTCCGTTACCTGGCCTGCACCGACTGTTCTGCCACCTTCGCGGATAGCGAAACGGAGTCCAACATTGATAGCAACCGGGTAGATAAGATCCACTGTTATTGTTACATTGTCACCAGGCATAACCATTTCCGTTCCTTCGGGAAGAGTTATCTCACCAGTAATATCAAGAGTCCTTACGTAGAACTGAGGACGGTATTTATTGTGGAATGGAGTATGGCGTCCACCTTCTTCTTTCTTGAGAACATATACCTCAGCCTTGATCTTCGTATGAGGCGTGATTGAACCTGGTTTTGCAAGTACCATTCCCCTTTTGATCTCCTTCTTGTCAACACCGCGAAGCAGCAAGCCTACATTGTCACCAGCCTCACCCCTGTCGAGAATCTTACGGAACATCTCAACACCGGTACATACTGATTTACGCTTTGATGCTCCCAGTCCGATCAGCTCAAGCTCATCACCCGTAAGAACAACGCCTGTTTCGATACGGCCTGTGGCAACAGTACCTCGGCCTGTGATTGAAAATACGTCCTCAACAGGCATAAGGAAAGGCTTTTCATTCTCACGCGGAGGAATGGGAATATATGCATCAACAGCATCCATAAGCTCCATAACCTTGTCTTCCCATTTTGCCTCACCGTGCATTGCACCGAGAGCAGAACCACGGATAACCGGAGCATTGTCGCCATCAAACTTGTAGAAATTCAGAAGATCGCGCACTTCCATCTCAACAAGCTCGAGCAAGCTCCTCATCATCAACCATGTCAACCTTGTTCATGAAAACAAGTACCGAAGGTACGTTAACCTGGTGCGCGAGAAGGATATGCTCACGAGTCTGGGGCATTGGACCATCATCGGCAGCAACAACAAGAATAGCACCGTCCATCTGTGCCGCACCCGTAACCATATTCTTGATATAGTCAGCGTGTCCTGGACAGTCTACGTGTGCATAATGCCGTGACGCTGTCTGATATTCAACGTGAGCAGTGTTAATTGTAATACCCCTTTCCTTTTCTTCAGGTGCATTATCAATCGAGTCAAAATCCCTGACCTCCGAAAGGCCTCTCTTGGCAAGGACCATAGTGATCGCTGCCGTCAAAGTGGTTTTTCCATGGTCCACGTGACCAATAGTACCAATATTTACGTGCGGTTTCGACCTGTCAAATTTTTCTTTTGCCATAACTCCAAGCGTATTAAATTTAAGTTTATCTATAATCAATCATAATCAATATTTCCTGTTGAGCCGGAGGGGGGAATTGAACCCCCGACCCCTTCCTTACCAAGGAAGTGCTCTACCCCTGAGCTACTCTGGCCGCAAAAAGTGAGCGGGAGACGGTACTCGAAACCGCGACCCTTAGCTTGGAAGGCTAATGCTCTACCAACTGAGCTACTCCCGCTTAATATCGTCCAAAAAAGCCGCAACTCCGGATGCTCACTGCAATATTTACCAGCTGTAATCCCGTTTTATGTGGGGAGAGCAGGATTCGAACCTACGAAGGCATTTGCCAGCAGATTTACAGTCTGCCCCAGTTGGCCGCTTTGGTATCTCCCCTAAAAAACAGAGTTGAACTCTCTAAGACACACTTTTCCTTGTCTTTCAAGAGCCGATGAAGGGATTCGAACCCCCGACCTGCAGATTACAAATCAGCTGCTCTGGCCAACTGAGCTACATCGGCAATTTAAAGAACGCACCGCGAGAGCATAAAAAACCCTCAAAAAACGGTTTGCAAATGTATGAATTTAAATTTTATTATTCAAAATAAATCTGCGTAATTTTATATACGAGATTTTTCATATGCCTCTCTTCTTCTGCTTATACTTGGTTATCTGCTTTTTAAGAGCATCAATTGCCTCATCGGTCGACTCTTCAAATGTTTTGCTCTGTCTTCTTTGCAAATAAGGAACTACCAGACATCTCAACCTTAATTTCACTGATCTTATTCTCACGGTCCTGATCCTTGTCCAGCCTCAGATATACTTCGGCATTTACTATATCCTCACCAAACTGAGACAACTTCTCCAGTTTCTGATTAACGAAGTCAATTAGCTTCTTGTCAGCGTCAAATCTAACAGAGTGAATCTGTATGTTCATCGTGGGTCCTCCTCTTGTTTCGTTAAATATTTAAGCCCGCGGATGAGCCTGTTTATAAATTTTCCTGAGTTTCTCGAATGTATTATGAGTATAAACCTGTGTGGCAGACAGGTTTGCATGACCAAGCAATTCCTTGATTGAATTGAGGTCGGCTCCCCTGTTGAGCATGTGAGTGGCAAATGTATGTCTTAAAATGTGAGGGCTTTTCTTCTCAATCGTAGTAACCATCGCCAGATATCTGCTAACTATATTGTAAACATATTTATCGTATAACTTGTTCCCGCTGATCGGTAAGAAAAAACCACTCTTCTCGCCGATAGATCCGTCCGCACTCATCCCTTGCGGCTGATATATTCCCTTAACCGCTCTGCAAAAGTCTTCACCAGAGGTATTATCCGCTGCTTGTTCCTCTTCCCTGTTACCCTGATGTACCCTCCTCCAGATCGACGTCCCTGATTCCTCAGGCCGATAAGCTCAGCCCTCCTTATCCCCGTCAGATACAGCATCTCTATTATTGTCCTGTTCCTTATACCCTGCACCATCGCCAAAGCTGTAATTGTCAAGCAATTCGTCCATAGCCCCCTCCTCAACAAATACGGCAGCCTCTTTTTCCTCTTTGGCAGGGCATACCTTCTCAAGAGGATCGCTCTTCATCACCCCCTCTTTCCTCAGATAACGGTAGAAATACCCTCAGACAGGAGATCTTTCTGTGAACACTTACTGCCGAATAACCGCCATCCATCATGCTCACCACCCAGGCCCTTATGTCATGGGAGGTCACCAGCCAACGGATCAGCCGGCTGCCCAACCGTGAGCTAAAAACAAAGAAAACTGATCCAGATCATTCTAATACGACCGGACAGTATGAACTGAATACCGCTTTTCGATTTGCAGATATTGCAAGAATGATTCCTTATAATTCATAAAGGAACCCCCGTATCTGGTTGTTAATAATAAAGAGCAGGATAAACGAATTACTCTTCGTTTTCCTGCAGCTTCTGAACGTACATAGCCTTCTTGATTTCTTCCCTGCGACGGACTGAAGGCTTAATAAAAGCCTGACGTGACCTGAGTTCACGGATTACTCCAGTCTTTTCAAACTTTCTCTTGAACTTCTTTAATGCCCGTTCAATATTCTCGCCTTCTTTTAATGGTACAATAATCATAGTCTAAAATTCGGTTTTTTAAGGAGGCGCAAAGTTAGAAATAGAAAAATTCTTTTCAAAACTTTTATGGATTAAAATTAACCATGCCAGATATTTTTATTGACTTGTAAAAAATAATTTACCCTTTTTCTATTTATTCCGCTATTAAAATTACAAAAAAAAATGAGCCCTTCCAAAAGAATTTTGTTTCATCCTTATCATGAAACAGCAGGTCAAGATCCGGCTCATCATTACTGCTCCCCGCCTGGGCTCACACCATCCTTCCCTGGCTCAGGCAGGGAAGGGGAAGTGTCCCTCTCCCAGGAAAAATCGAGGTAAGGCCTTACCTTGCCTGCCTTCTCCGGGGCGAGAATCCTGTTCACAACAAGTTCTTCAATATTCCCTATCCTCCCTGCAATTTTCCTGTATTCAAAATTGCTGAAATTTCGTATCTGCCCAGATAGTGAATTTTTCCAAGCTCGGCATAGCCCGCTGTATTGATGCTTATTTTCCTGAGCGCGGAAGTATCCGCAAATACATCTTTCCTTTATTCTGTCATATGTCTCCTCGGAAAGTCCGTAAACCTCTTTCAACTGCTCCACACTGGCAAATCCTCCCAGCAGCTTCCTGTACCTGATTATCCTGACCGACAAAACAGGTCCGATTCCGGGCAAGGCTGCAAGATCAGATGTATCACAACTGTTTAAATCAACGGAGCTCTTTCTCTGTACCCGCGTGCTTCCCGCGACCGGCCTCATTATCCCTCCGTGGCCATGGGTGACTCCCCCTCCTGCCGGATGAAATACCCTCCCTTCCGGAATGCCCGACAGATGATCACCAGCCGGGGAGACAGCCATTGTATATGGGGGTGAAGTATCATCAGCATACTGGCCTTTGTTTCCAAGGGTATCGGAAAGCAGATCTGCCAGGCTTTCTATGGTTATCCCTCTCGACGGTGCCAGGTAGCGCACGGAAAATACAATGGCGATTATAGCAAGAAGAATGAGGGTGGATCTTCTTTCACGACGGGTATAACCGAACCATTGGCTTATCGGTCCAGAAATCAGTTGCATGGCACGAGATACAGTTGAACTGACTGCAAGTTACATAATTCCCCTCTCACAGGGAAGTGAAAATACGAAATTTTGTCTTGCCGCTGATCAGAACGGATATCCGATTCCGATTACCATTGTGAAGTCTCTTCTGAAATTATATCCCCTGTCCACAACTATCCATTTGGAGCTTCCCTCCAGCGCTGGATCGCGCAGCTTCATACCCGAAATCGATCCTTCCCAGAACGAATTCGAAATCGAATCGCAACCCTGCCCCTGTTCCAACAGCAATATCCTTATAGAATTTATTCAGCCTGAACTGTGCACCGGGACGGGCCGGATCATCCTTGTATGTCCAGATATTTCCTGCATCAAGGAAAACGGCTCCTTCAAGTATCCAGAATAGCTTGAAACTGTACTCGGCATTGCCTCCAGCTTAATGTCGGCAGTCTGGTTTATGAATGTAGCTGTATCCTTTGAGGCATATGAACCGGGTCCGAGGGTGCGTACCTGCCATGCCCTTATCCCGTTGGCTCCTCCACTGAAATACTGTTTTTCAAAAGGAATGGCCTTTGAATTGCCATAAGGGATTCCTATTCCGAAAAATCCCCTGTAAACCATCGATGCTATATTATTGAACTTGTAATTATACCTGACATCAATATCGGTTCTGATATACTGGGCAAATGGCTGTCTCAGAAATTCATATGTGCCGTCTTCAGTCTTCGGAGCTCCTGAAATACTTTTAATCAAGCCCAGCAGGTTACCTGATGCTTCTGCATTTAGCCTCATGAACCAGAAATCATTCGACTTGTTTATTTTCTGATTGTTAAATATAAAGGAATATCTGCCTCCCAGTATCATCACATCCTGGTAGCTGTATGCCAGGTATGATGATGAATTTATTTCTGCCTGGTACGCCGAATCGATTTTAAGAAGATTTACAACGTTGAACTGAAGTGGATTACAATGTGCTCCTTGTAACTGCCTGCTTTCCAATCATAACCGAAAGTTGCATTTGACATGAATCCTTTGTAGAAAGGAAGATTCTGATAGTTTATTGGCCGCAAGAAGTATTGTTGAGGGATTGTACTTTTTTATAAATTGCTCCTTTGGTAATAATGGGAGTAAAAATTCAGGGAACCTGAGACTCCCTTCAAGTCCGTATTCCTGCGATTTCTTCAGTTCAGTGTTCTCCTGTGCAAGGGCTTCCAGGGCTCCCTTCAGCTTCAGGTTAAATAGCTGGGCTCCATGGAAAAGATTCTTATGCTGGTAAATAAGGTTTACGGCACCTCCGATGTTGCCTGCCGAGTTGGTTCCCTCAAGTTCCACTTTATATGATTGCTGGGGCAAGTGGCGTTAAGCTGGATATTGCAGTTCAGCTCCTGCACTGAATTACGGGGTAAGACCTGACTCAAGTTCGTTGTACGAAATATTTACCAGCCTGTAAACTTTTAATGTAAGTAAATGTGACTGAGATTGTTCAGTGTTTGTAAAATTATAAGTTGCCCCGGGTTTAAGATAGAGTGACTGAAGAATAAGATCATATTTTACCCTCTCAGTCTTTTCAGTATTGATGAAATAATATCCCTTATATAAAGTTGTATCAAGGCTCTTAAGATAAGCATCACCCCCCTCCAGTGCCATTCTTTGGAATAAAGTCGGGATATATATAGATATTCTTCACCTTGTAGATCGGATGCTGCACCAGGTGTCACCCTGTTAAGCTTCATCAATCCTCATGAATTTTCTCACACCGTACGTGATATCAACCTGCCTTCTTACCCACGGTACTGTCGACCCTGAAATAAATATGATCACCTGAAAAACCATAAAAACCATGGTCTTTTACGAATCTTTCGAACCTCGATCTCTCAGCCTGCAATACATCGACATCGTATGGCTTTCCTCTTTCGATCAGACAATTCATTGAATCAAAAACATATAGTTTCCTGATATTACTGTCTGCTATCTCGTTGTATATATTACGAACAGTATAGGGAGGCTTCAGTTCGATATTGTAATACACATCGGTCTTCTGCTTTCATGTTGAGATCGTATCTGTGACCCTGCGCATCAAAATAGCCCTTGGAGGCAACATACGATTTGATCTGCTCCTTCGATTTCGCGGCATGCATAAGGGGTCAAAGATAACGGGCTCCTCCCCTATGTTGCGCAGCCATTTATTGAACCAGTTCTCCTTATCGAGCTTTGAAAGATTATAGAGTCCAAGGTGAAACCTGCGCCCCGAAAATCTTTTTATTTGGCTGCTGCTTTATGTATGGAATCAGCTTGCTTTTCTGAATGCCCTCATTGTTCAATATCATATGATTTTCGTTCAGGAGGATCTCCTCCGCCGGAACATATTTTGTAGGATTACAGGATGCGATGCCCAGCAGCAATATGATAAGGGGGAGATATAATACCTTCCAGCTTTGTCGGTTATGTATTCCGGCTTCTTCCAATTATTCAGTTCAAAAATTAGAAATCAAATATATCAATTATTATCAGATATCGGAGACATAGTCATATCTTGTCTCTACATTGCATTCTTTAATTTACATTTGTACCTTTTCAACGGCCTTAACTCGATTCAGATACCGGTAACGATATGATAAGCAAAAACAAATCCAGATTCATTGTCTCCCTTCAGAAAAAGAAGGCAAGGGAAGAGGAGGGACTATTTGTGATTGAAGGTGACAAGCTTGTCAGGGAATTTCTTGAGGCAGGAGCCGAAGTCAGGTCGCTTGTTGCAAAAAAGGAGTTCATACGCTCGCTGAATCCGGCAGCCATTGATACGGTGGGCGAAGTGATTGAAGCATCCTTTGAGGAACTCAGAACAGGTTTCCTCCCTGAAGACTCCCCACAATGCACTGGCCCTTGTGGTTATTCCTGCACATGAACTTGATTACTGATGATCTGACAGGCAATATCTGCGCTTGCGCTCGATTCCGTCCAGGATCCGGGGAACCTGGGAACAATCATCAGGGCTGCAGCCTGGTTCGGGGTCAGGAATATTGTATGCTCGGAGGATTGTGTGGATGTTTTCAATCCAAAAGTTATTCAGGCCATCAATGGGCGCCATACTACATGTCACGCTCCATTATGCCGACCTGGAGGAAATTTTCTCTGCCGCCCGTGAAAAAAACATTCCGGTTTACGGCACCATGCTCGACGGAGCTCCGATTTACGGTGGGTCGCTTGGTAAAAGCGGGATTATTTTGCTTGGCAACGAATCGAGGGGAATATCTGCCCCGCTCCTGCCCTTCATAACGCATAAAATAAAAATTCCGGGGGCGGCAACCGGAAATGCCTGGAATCGAATCGCTCAATGTAGGCATGGCAGCCTCTGTTGTCTTCTATGAATTTCCAAGACAAAACCGTACATTTAGACGATTAATCTGAAATAATTACAACCCTATACGTATGACACAAACAAATTTCAAGGTTTACAGGATCCGATGGTTCATGCTCAGTATCTACATGTTGCTTGTTTCAGCAAATCAGCTCCTATGGATAACCTTTGCTCCCATCACGGGTGACGCCAGCAAGATATTACGGAGTATCGGACCTCAGGATCGGGATCCTTTCTATGTGTTTTATGATTGTCTATGTGATTGTTTCAATTCCGGCTTCATGGATAATTGATAAATATGGTCTACGTGCAGGGGTGGGTATCGGTGCAGTCTTTACAGGAATTTTCGGTTTGCTGCGAGGCTTTGCCGGTCCCGACTACAATTTTCTTCTTTTGGCGCAGATCGGAATAGCTGTAGGACAACCTTTTATCCTCAACGCAATCACCAAAGCTTTCCGCCCGCTGGTTCCCCATTGAGGAAAGGGCAACAGCTGCCGGTCTGGGCACTCTGGCCATGTATATGGGAATCCTGGCAGGGATGACGGTAACACCGTACCTTACAGGTGGATCGGGCATTGTCCGGAATGCTTTACATCTATGGGATCTTTTCAATCGTTGTTGCAATTATATTTCTTGTTTTTATCAAGGAGGGCCCTCCAACAGCACCCTGCCTCCCGGAACAGGAAGAGCGTTCGCTAGTATTTGACGGCTTCAAGAGCACGATCAGAACGAGGGATTTTATCTGGCTGATGATCATATTCTTTATCGGACTGGGAGTATTTCAACAGTGTTACTACCTGGATTGAGGATATTATGCGTCCGCGAGGGTTTTCCGCTACCCAGGCAGGCATTACGGGAGGCATGATGATTGTGGGAGGAATTGTCGGGGCCCTGATAATCCCGATGCTTTCCGACAAGTACAGGAGGAGAACTCCTTTTATAATCCTGGCGCTTTTCGGTGCTACGCTCGGTCTTACGGGAATAACCTTTGCCACCAGCTACTGGCTTAATGATCACTCTCCGGACATGGTCCTTGGATTTTTTCTGCTGAGTGCCGGACCTATTGGCTTTCAGTATGGAGCTGAAATAACATTCCCTGCATCAGAGGGAACCTCAAACGGGATGCTTTTACTCATGGGCCAGATATCAGGGATAGCCTTCATATTCGGAATGGATAGTTTCAAATCACCCGTGAACGGCTCAATGACCCGATCACTCGTCCTATTAATCGGGTTTATGGTTTTAAGTATCTTAATGTCATTCACATTAAAGGAATCGCTTATGCTGGGCGGGAAAGAAGATTAACAAATATTTTTGAAAGATTAAAAAACTTAATACCTGATGAAATTATTCGGATGGAATTCCCTGGAAAGGGAATTTGACTTCAGATCTGCTGGCAGATGGCTCTTGCTTGGTTCTATTGTCGGATTGATAAGTGGGCTCGGAGCCATACTGTTTCAAACATTGCTCGTCCTTCTGAAGGAATTTTCAATCAACCATCTTATGGGACTTAGTCCCCTTGTCCCGGGGGGTGAAAGCCAGTTATCGCATTTTACAACAGGCATCTTCAGACCATATCTGATAGTGATTCTGCCTGCCCTTGGAGGATTGATCGCCGGCTTTCTGATCTTTAAGTTCGCGCCTGAAGCCGAGGGCCATGGGACAGATGAAGCAATCAAGGCATTTCATCGCAAGCGGGGCCTCATCAGACCTACAGTACCTATCATTAAGCTCATTGCATCGGTAATAACAATCGGAACCGGCGGGTCAGGTGGCCGTGAAGGCCCTATAGCCCAGATAGGTGCCGGATTTGGAAGCTTCCTTGCAACACGCATAACCTCGATGTGAAAACACGCCGATATCTGCTGGCGGCAGGTATGGGAGCCGGAATCGGAAGTATTTTCAGGGCTCCGCTGGCAGGTGCGATTTTTGCAGCAGAAGTTCTTTACTCCTCGGCAGAAGTAGAGGCTGAAGTGCTGCTCCCTGCTGCCGTGTCATCGATCATCGCCTTTTCCGTATATTCATTCAGGTTTGGCTGGGACCATATATTTCAAGCACAGGGCAGCATGGATTCACGAATCCGCTGCAGCTTATCCCCTATACTGTCGAAGCCCTGATACTTGCCTTTGCCGCCCTTGTATTTGTGAAATCATTCTACGGAGTCAGGAAGATCTTCACTGACCTGCACATCCCAACCTATATTAAACCTGTTATCGGCGGATTCCTTACAGGAGGTCTTGTTTTGCTGCTGATTTCGGTAACCGGCGACAGAAAATATACTATCGACGTGATGGGAGGAGGTTATGGGATCCTCCAGGAGATAATGCAAAACGGGATATCAAGGATAGGATTCGGTATCCTGCTGCTTGTTGCAGCAGGAAAGATCCTTGCAACTTCCTTTACTATCGGATCAGGAGGCAGCGCAGGTGTATTCGGCCCGTCAATGGTTATTGGAGGCACCATCGGGGCAGCCTCCGGCTACCTGCTCCAGTTCGTCTTTCCGGGGTTTGCCCTCGACCCTGCAACCTTCGCCATTGTAGGAATGGCAGGCTTCTTTGCGGCAGCTGCCAACACTCCAATCTCTACAATAATAATGGTAAGTGAGCTTACCGGCAACTATGAACTGCTGATGCCGAGCATGTGGGTATGTACCCTCTCCTTCCTCGTAGCCAGGAAATGGAGCATCTATCAGTCCCAGGTACCGGGAAAATCTATTCACAGGCTCACTATGGCGATTATGCTCACGACATATTCAGGACCCTGACAGTCAGGCATACATACAATGGGGCAAAAAACAACCAGACGCTTACAGACACATGACGGTGGAGAGCATCATGTCAACGCTACGTGATACCAAGCAGAGAATGTTTCCGGTTGTCAACGCGGATAAAAAGCTTGCAGGGACATTTTACCTTAAAGACCTGCCGCATCCTTCTGCAGCAGTCTGGCTCGAGATAAAAACAGTCGCTGACATCATGCAAAGGTATATTCTAAGGATAAGCCTGAATGAAACCATAGACAGGGCCCAGGAAATGATGCTGCATAACCATGTCGACGAGCTTGTGGTTGTAAACGATTTCGATAATCCCGACAATGTGCTTGGCATTATCACTACCGCCGATATAATGAAGGCATACAACACTGAAATGAACCGTCTCAGGTATGGGCAGGAAAAGCAGGAAGCACTGCCGGGTGATGAATTCCTGCTTAAACAGATGAACCTTAACAAAGTACTGGAGAGGGGCTTCCTTACCGTAGACCCGGATGCAACTCTCGGTGACATGGTGAATATATTTACCCGCTCCAAGCGAAATATCTTCCCTGTAGTCGATAAGGAAAACAAATACTGCGGCATTGTGATGCTGAACGATATAAGAAAGCTGCTGTTCGATGTGGGGCAGTACGAATCGGTCAGGGTAAGGGACATGATGATAAATACACCTGAAATAGTCCATATCGAAGACCGCATGGAACAGGTAATGAATAAGCTCGAAAAAACCAAAACATGGAACCTTCCTGTTATCGATGGTCATAACAGGTACGTAGGAATGGTATCACAGTCGACTCTTTTTTACTTCTACCGCAATCAGCTGCTCTTCCAGACCGAAAGCTGATATCCGCCTCATGGGAAGCCCCCCTGTTAAGCTTCCGGGGGCAGGACTGCGCTGACCTTTTTATATGACACCGCTCAGTCAGATATCGGATGCAGAGACAGGAATCAGTATATGAAGGGAATGATCCTCTTTCGCGTTGCGCAAAAATTAATGTAACTCTGCCCGAATTCCCTTACAAGCAGTCTTTCCTCTACAATGATCCTGTAACTAATGCTGAAAAATACCGGCACAACTACCACTATTAACGAGATTAAACTGTTCATAGCCAGGGAAAGACCGGTAATTATAAGCAGGAGACCGGAATAGGAAGGATGTCTCAGATATCTGTACAGCCCGCCAGTTTCAAGATGGTGCTCCCTGTTTACTGCAACATCCACTGTAAATCGCTGTTTCAGCCGGATTATTGAGAGCCATCTTATTATTAATCCAAAGATATACAGCATGATCCCTGCAGCGGCAAAAACATAGTTTATTGCAAGCCACCTGCTGTATTTTGCCAGGAAGAAGCCTGCCGTGATGCACGATATCATTGCAATCCACATGATTATCAGGGATCCTCTGTCACCCCTGGTTTTGACCAGCCCCGTACGTGCTCTCCTGAAAAGCACAAGGGCCAGTTCCGAAATGCCAAAGGCAAACGATAAATAAATTACTGCTCTCACCTTAATAATATAAATTTATAAACAGCTTCATCTGGTAATATTTACCCTCACTGCATAGCCATAAGAAGTTGGCGTCGAGATGCCGACATCCCTGACCTTACCTGTAAATGCCTTTAAATCCGTTTTATGAACCTCAGGTTTGACCTCGATATAAAAATCGGGGATGCCATCCTGATCGTAATCAATCGTATCCGCTATAACCACGGGGAGGGTACCGCTCCAGTCAAGCTGTACGAATCCATTCTTCCTGTCACCTACAAGCCTTTAAAGACAGGTTTCCTGACAACCAGGGTGCAGTTTTCGGCTATTATCTGTTTCTGTGCCTCCCCTCCTGAATATCTTGGATGGATCTTCATAAACGGAGCTTTTGACAGCGAAGTCGAGAACCCCGTCAGTCCGGGAAAGAGGACAATGATCATGATCAGGGAGAAAAATGCCCAGGTTATGCCTGCTATGACTTTCAGCTTTTTCATTTCAATAATTTTTAGAAAAGTGGTTTGAGTAACGCCTGAATAGTCGAAATAATAGCTCCTGCTGAAAAAATCGACATAAAAAGAAAGGAGACGAAAAGAAACATATTCCTCTGAAAATTCTTCATCTTCCCTGCAGGTATACCCCTGATGAAAAATGGATCGCCTTTCGTGAACATGCGTCTACACATTTTCCGCATTTGCTGCAGAAGATCGATACCCTGCCATCCCTGACATTTTCCCTGGAAATGGCGAACAGGGGACATACCTCAACACATCTGTAGCATTCGTTGCAGGCCTGCCTGTCAATTTTTATTGTAAAGGGAGTTATCCGGTTTGAAAGGGAATTTACAGCCCCGAGGGGACAGAGCCAGCTGCACTGTGTTCTTTTTTTTGTCATTACCGGCAGCACTACAACAAGCCCTGCAAAAAGGCTGAAGAATACAGCTGCCTTTGCAGCTGATTCGACTGAGCTGACCTGTTCAAATTCGGTAACTGCCTTAAACGGGCATATCCAGTCACAATAGGTAGGCACAAGCGACAAGGCTGCCGTTATTGCGACCATGAAAAGGACTGCAAAAGGCATCCACTTCCATATCTCATTTATCTTACGGATAAGGGGCCTCCTTCTTATTCTGGAGAATCCGTCATCCCAGCCGCCGTAGAAACAACCCCAGCTGCAAAAGCCCCTTCCAAGCACCAGTGTTGCAACCGACCATAAAACCACCATAAAGGATATATTCGCAAAGCCGTTAAGGATACTCCCCGGGAAAATTATTGACTTCGAAAATGCTGCAGGCAGAATCATCATTGGAATTACGAGGTGGCAGAAAGGGATCCTGCATTCCAGGATATCGGCCTGCGAGAAGGCCATGGAATGCCTTACCTCAAGCATGTTTTTGATAAGTGTGAATGAAAGGGTCAGCGCGAAATATTATAAAAAGCACAACCCTGTATCTGTCAGTTTTTCCGGTATAATGCATCATGAAATACAGAATATTGGCAAGGAAAAAGGTAGTAAGAACTGCCAGTGCGGAAGAGGGATCCGAAAAATCAGGTTTGCCCCCGGTCATAAACATGAATGTCAGTATGGACATAGGCAGCGTATAAAGCAGCGATTTGCCGAATGACTTTTTGATAGCAGCGGTTTCCAGAATATCAGCCATTGATGATTCCTCCTATAAGATTAGTTATACCCTTTATCATGAAAATAATTCCAGCCAGGCCGGTTGCAAGTATCCCAATTGTCTGCAGTACCTCCTTTTTTTTGATTTTTCCCGCAAAAGGAAGGGGTAGGAACCAAAGGGATGAACCTGCAAAGAATGCCAGTAAGGACATATAGCTCTGGACAATTGTGTCCTGCGTAGCACTTTTTGTAAGCAGAATGAAGAGAGCCGGACAAAAGCCGATGCTGTTAACGACTCCCAGTAAGACCGGTATAAGCCTGTGACCGTTGACTGTTGCCACTATTCCTGCCGGGCACCTTTTTTCCCTGTTCTTATCTATGCTGTACCATACAAGCAATATTGAAAATCCAATGTAGAGCAAGCCTGGTACAATATTCCCTACAACCCTTCCGGTGAAAAAAGCCTTACCTGAATACCAGGCTACGGTTGCCAGGATGAGATATACAATGAATCGTGCCAGAAGCAAAATTGATATGTCGACTGAGATCCTTTTTACACCTGCTGATCCTGACATAAGATATGGAAACATCACAATTCCGCATGTCATCAGGCATGCCGATCCGCTGCTCAGTCCAAGTATAAATGAATCAGTCATTGCATCTTTTTCAGCAAATTTATGCAGGGAATATATCGAAAGCAACAGAGATGTGGCGAAGTGACCCGAATTGTGGCCTCCGGAGAATTGACTGGGGTGAAAAGCTAAAAAAGGGGATCAACTGCTATCAGTATGGGGAAAGCAGCCTGATAAAATTATTCATGGCCTGTCCAGAAGTCCCGACAGCAGGTTTGCCCTTGAACGTGAAACAGGGATCTCGGTTGCTGTATGATGAAGCCTTATGGTCATATTCTGGCTGTGTCCCTTTAGACCAGCAGCAAAATCAAGGTTAACAATAAAGCATTTATGGCATCTGAAAAATCTCCTGTTGGGACTGAGCTCCTTTTCAACGGCTTTCAGGGTTCCCCTCATTGTAAGCTTTGTGCTGGCTTCTCCCTTAACCGATAACCACGGTTATATAATTATCATTTGAGCAGATATAGATTATATCGGCAGGATTAAGCTTAAGCTCATTCCTTGAATTACCGGCACTTAACAGAATCTCCTCCTTCCACAGTACCTTTTCCGGAGATACGGCCGCCTCTTTAAGAGCATCCCTGTACATCCTGTTGAAAGTAATTATATATATTATAGTCACCGGAATGCTGCCAACAAGAAGGGCAGTCCACACCGCCAGAAGAAGGTACCTGAGTTCAAAAGGCTGCTGTGCGAGAATGCTTACATAAAAGTAATTTGCAACACCAATTGCAGAGGCAATTGAAATATCCCAGATGATGTTTTTGCCAAGTGTCCACCTGCCCCTCACCACAACAGGCTCCAGCAGGTATTTGAATACCAAGAGCACAAAAGTAGTTACAAGACCGAAGCCAAGTGAGACAAAGAATGCCTGTTTTAACTTCAGCCCCGTCATACCGAAGGGCTCAAAAAGGAAGAGGAAAAGAAAAATGAATAATCCGAACCCAAGAATGGAGATCATCTTATTACCCCAGGAGGGAAATGGGCTATATGGCCTGCTGAAAGGATTCTTCATTGCAATAAACAGAAGAAATTATCCTTAAATCTAAGCAAATATCCTCTAACTGCCATGCTTTTTGATAAGGATCTTCTCCAGTTCCTCCAGGCTTTTCCCCCTTGTCTCAGGCACCTTGAAAATCGTAAAGAGGAGCAGGATCACGCACATTACATCGAAGATCAGGAAGGCGGCTGCCCCTCCAAACCTGTTGAGTATTACAGGGAAAATCAGGATAAGCATAAAATTTGCAAGCCACAGGGATACGATGGAAACCGACATAGCCTTGCTTCTGAGCTTGTTTGGAAAGATCTCTGATATAAGCACCCATGTTACTGGTCCGAGAGAGGCTGAAAAGGATGCAATATAGGTCAGGATCAGGAACAGTATGAGGTATCCCTCGAACTTTCTGAAATAGAATGCCACAGCTATCGCAGTAAGTGAAACTATCATTCCGGTGACCCCTCCTATCAGTAGCGGCTTGCGCCCTATGCGGTCAATGAGGGATATTGCAACAAATGTAAAAACGAGATTTCCGCCACCAATTATTGCAGTCTGCATTACAGCATTGCTTGCCCCGGCACCTATACTCTGGAATATGACCGGTGCATAATACATTATTGAATTTATCCCGGTGATCTGGCTGAAAACTGAAAGGAAATACCCCGATAAGCAGTATCGGACGCATATGGCCGGAAAAGACCTCGCGGAATGTTCCGGAGTCCTTTTCCTCCTTTATTGACTGCCCTATTGTGTCCAGCTCGCTCACTGGCAATTTCGCTGCCGTTTATCTTCTCCAGGATCCTGAAGGCTTTTTCAGATTCACCTTTCTGGACAAGCCATCTCGGACTTTCCGGAGCAAAAAACAGGAAGAAGAAAAATAGTACCGCAGGCACACCCATCACTGCAAGCATCCATCGCCAGTTATTCAGACCAGTATCCACTAGCAGCGCATTGGAAATAAAAGCAAGAAGTATCCCCACAACGATTGCAAGCTGGTTGTATGAGACCAGCCGGCCCCTGCTGGCAGCCGGAGACACCTCTGAAATATACATCGGTGAGAGCATTGAGGCAATGCCGACACCGAAGCCGCCGATAATCCTGAACCCAATGAAGAATGAAAGCTTATGGGCCAGGGCAGATCCCACTGCCGAAAGTGCAAAGAGGATGGCTGCACTCATCAGAGTCTTTTTCCTGCCGAAAACGTCGCTCGGCTTGCCGGCCGAGATTACACCTATTATACATCCCCCGAGCAGGCTGCTGACTGTCCAGCCCAGCCAGAGATCGTCGAGCCTGAAATATGGCTTGATAAAAGGGGTTGTTCCCGAGATCACTGCGGTATCGAAGCCGAAAAGCAATCCGCCCAGAGCGGCTATGGCGCTTATCAGGAAAATGTAATTCTTTTGTTTAGGATTCATTATAGTTTATGGTTTATCTCACGCCGTATGGTATGTGCCATGCAACCCTACGCTCTAAAGTCCCCTGAGCGAGCGGCCGATGGCATCAGCCGCATTCATGCCGTCGACAGCCGAAGAAACAATGCCTCCGGCATATCCCGACCCCTCCCCGCATGGATAAAGACCATGGACCCTCACATGGTGAAGCTTCTCAGGATCTCTGAGTATCCTTACAGGCGAAGATGTCCTGGATTCAACTCCCAGGACCACAGCCTCACTTGTAAGAAAGCCCTTCAGCACCTGTCCGAACAGCCCGAAGCCATCTCTCAGTCGCCTGCCGATCGACCTGGGAAGCCAGCTGTGAAGAGGTGATGAAGTGATGCCGGGGAAATAGGATACGCGGGGAAGTGTTGCGGAGGTCTTGCCGGAAACAAAATCGGTCAGCCGCTGGGCGGGAGCACTCTGGGTGTGGCCCCCGTTCTTCCAGGCTTCACGCTCAAGCTCTTTCTGAAATTCGATGCCTGCCATCTCACCCGCACCACTGTATTTTGAAAGGTCCTCTGGTCTTATCTCCACCACTATTCCGGAATTTGCAAATGGGGAGTTCCTTTCTGAAGGGGACATGCCGTTTACAACCACTTCCTCCTGGGAAGTAGCTGAGGGGACGATGAATCCGCCGGGACACATGCAGAATGAGTATACCCCCCTCCCGTCGATCTGTTTCACAAGGCTGTATGATGCTGCAGGTAAAAACTCTCCCCTTCCCGTACCATGATACTGGATCATGTCGATCAGCTCCTGCGGATGTTCGACCCTCACTCCCATGGCAAATGGCTTCATGGCAAGCTCGATCCGATGATTATTGCAGATATCATAAATATCCCTCGCTGAATGTCCGGTTGCCAGAACGACGAAGTGCGAGAGGTAGGTTTTCATTATCGGAAGTCCTTACACCCCTGACTTCATTGCCATCCATGATCAGATCGGAAACCCTCTTGCCAAGGATGAATTGTCCGCCTGAACTGATTATAGTTTCCCTGATGCCTGCAATTATGCGGGGCAATTTATCGGTACCCAGATGCGGATGAGCTTCATACATGATCCCGCTGTCTGCGCCATGCAGGCAGAGGAGCTCGAGGACCCGGGTATTGTCGCCCCTTTTTTTAGACCTGGTATACAGTTTCCCGTCAGAATATGTTCCGGCTCCCCCCTCCCCGAAACAATAATTGCTGTCAGGATCAACAACTTGTTCCCTGCTGATCCTGGCGATATCCCGCTTCCTGGATGAAACATCCCTTCCCCGCTCAATTATTACAGGCCTTAATACCAAGCTCTATCAGTCTCAGCGCCGCAAAAAGTCCTGCAGGTCCGGCTCCAACGATTATGACCTCAGGGCTTCAGCTCACGTCATTTTGGATAAACGGTGCCATGACAGGAATCTCCGATTCCCCTCCGGTAAATATCTCGACTGTAAGGTTTATGCTGACATTCCTGTTACGGGCATCAACCGATTTTTTTATGATCCTGAGAAAAGAAATCTCCGACTGATCAATCCCTGCAAGAGAGGCAGCTATTTTCCTGATGGCTGCCATGTCAGCCGCGGCTGCAGGATTTAGATTTATCCTGACCTCTTTCATCATTCCTATTCAAAATGAAATGACAGGACCCAGATCTGGGATTTCAGCTTTTCTATAGCCCTGACATATTCAGGATGCCTGGAGGGCACCTCCCTCACAAGTACATCACCCAGGCCGTTCGACATCTTCAGCTCTATAGAAAACTTGAAATACGGAAGATAAAAATCCAGTCCCCCGCCAAGCTCATAATAAAGATCAGGCTTTTTTAACCGCAGGTAGACAGGTTTTTCCTCATCGTAATTTTTTTTGGCTGCCAGGTCATACCTGTAGTTGAATCCCCCTATGACATACGGACGCACATTATTGAGCCTTTCACCCTTGAATTTAAGAAGAAGCGGAAACTCGAGGAATGAGGATTCAAGCCGCTGGTTCTCATTATAAAGTACACCATTCTTGTAATACCTTATATTCCGCTGACCGAAGGATACACCTGGAAGAAACCTTATATCCATATATTTTGCCGGCCGCAGATCGGTTACGATCTGAATGTTAATGCCCGGATTTATCTTGCTTACTTCAGGATAGAGAGAATCGGCCTTCAGGTTTTCCTGCGACGGGGTTATATTGAAATCCATTGCATTGAATCCAAGAGAAAAGCCGAAATGGATTGTTTTTTCATCGTACCATGATTCATTTTTGGGTTTCTGTTTCTGTCCGGATAAATTAAGACCGATAAGAGAAAAAACCAGCGTAAATACTATATAAACGACTCTTCTTTTCAAATTTCCCCGGACCATTTACATTTTGGATACAATATAATAAACTCGTTTGGATTCTTATTATTGTCCCTGACTTTTAAAGGCTGTATAAATACTGGCAACCCCTCCTGTCAGCTTCAACTGCTTCTCCCCTTCAAATCCTGCGCTTCGGAGCAGTTCCAGGAATTCCTCGTTATCCGGAAACCTGTAGACCGAGTCGGGAAGATAGCTGTAAGCCGCCTTGTCCTTCGAAAAGATCCTACCGACAAACGGAAGGATGCTTTTGAAATAAAAATTGTAGACCGGTCGGAAAGGAAAGCCTGATGGCCTTGAGAATTCAAGCACGAGAATCATGCCCCCTTCCCGCATAACCCTGTTCATCTCCCTCAGGCCCCTGGGAGGATCGGCAAAGTTCCTGACCCCGAATGCGACCATTGCAACATCAAAAAGGTTATCGGCAAAGGGTATGTTTTCCGAATCAGCCTGGATCAGATCGATCTTATCCGAAAACCCCCTCCTGCCGATCTTGTCCCTGCCGATCTCCAGCATATTCCCGGAAATATCAATGCCGGTGACATGTGCCGGGACTGATCCTCATGGCCGCCAGGGCCAGATCAGCTGTACCTGTTGCAACATCAAGTATTACAGGATTTTTATAGTGCCCTGAAATAATCCTTATCACTCTGCGCCGCCACATCCGGTCAATGCCGAATGACAAAAAATGATTCAGGAAATCATACCTCCATGCAATTGAATCGAACATCGATTCGACCATTGCTTTCTTTCCTTCATCCATAAACAGGGGAATTCATTAAAAATAAAAAGCCAAAGATAACAGAATTTCAGAATCAAGGCACAACTGCATGAAACACAACTTTCCGCCGCTCCAGCTGTGTTGCAAATATATTTCACCTCCTGTTGCGGAGGCTTTGCCCTGGCCGGCAGGGCTGTGAATGAGTCTGCATTAACACGGTTGTAAGGTAATGTTTCATTTTTTTTTACTTTTACAGACACAATTTAAAATATTCAGAAAATCATGAACAAAATCGCAATGATTACCGGTGCAACAGCCGGCTTTGGAAAGGCAACAGCCAAAACGCTTGCCAGGAACGGATTTGACGTTATTATTACCGGCAGAAGGAAAGAAAGGCTGGATGAGCTTCAGAAGGAACTTCTTCTTTACGGTAAGATCAGGGTGCTGCCAATGAACTTCGATGTCAGGGACAGGGAGGAAGTTGCAAAGGTGATAAGCGATCTGCCCGAAAGCTGGAAAGCCATTGAAATACTTGTAAATAATGCCGGACTGGCTGTTGGGATGGATCATATAGATGCCGGTAACATAGATGACTGGGAAAGAATGATTGACACAAACATAAAGGGACTCCTGTATATCACAAGGGCTGTAGCCCCTCTGATGGTGGCACGGAACAGGGGACATATAATAAATATCGGATCAATCGCAGGCAAGGAAAGCTACGAGTATGGCAATGTATACTGCGCATCGAAGGCCGCCGTCGACTCACTTTCAAAATCGATGAGGATCGACCTGCTGAAAAACAATATCAAGGTAACAAATATTGCCCCCGGAATGGCCGAAACAGAATTCTCTGTCGTCAGGTTCAAGGGCAACATGGAGAAAGCCGACTCTGTCTATAAAGGGATCGACCCCCTGACCGGACAGGACATTGCGGATGTCATATATTTTTGTGCAACGCTCCCTGAACATGTCTGCATCAACGACCTTGTAATTACACCAACCCAGCAGGCCAGCGTAAATCATAATTTCAGGCGGGGGTAGAATTGCGGGGCGCCCGGTGCGGGGTTCCGGATGCGAGGTTCGGGGTGCGGGGATTGAAAAAAAATAGTTTTAATCTTTAATTCCTTAAAATTTAGTAAATTCATATCCTCAGTCCAATTTGCCTGAGAAGTACCCTTATAAAAAAATATCATGAAAAAATTACCTTTTATCCCCTTCTGGCTAATACTGCTCCTGCTGCAGATATCTGCCGCCAATGCAGCCATTAATACAATTGACACCCGGATGATGGCTCAGCCAGCTATAAGCGCAAATCACATAGCGTTCATTTATGCTGAAGACCTGTGGGTAGCAAATGCCGACGGGACCCAGCCCCGCAGGCTCACGGCTGACGAGGGAATTGAATCAAACCCTTTATTCTCCCCCGACGGCAGCCTCATCGCTTTCAATGCCCAGTACGAAGGGAATACTGATGTGTATGTAATGCCCGTTGAAGGAGGAATACCGGTACGGCTGACATGGCATCCGGGGGCCGATCTTGTGAGAGGGTTTACCCCTGACGGGACCAGAATACTTTTTGCCTCACAGCGATCCTCCTTCACCGACAGATACTCCCAGCTTTTTACAGTCGGCATAAACGGCGGATACCCTGAAAAACTGCTCATCCCAAACGCCTCAGCTGCCTGCTATTCTCCCGATGGCAGGTTCATGGCCTATAATCCACTATCTCCTGCCTACCAGCAATGGAAAAATTACAGGGGGGGCAGGATCTCCGTGATCTGGATCTGTTCACTCTCCGATTATTCAATTGTTAAAATACAACAGCCAAAAGAGGGTTGCAATGATGCCAATCCGATGTGGATCGGCGACAGGATCTATTTCCTGAGCGACAGGAACGGGGAATTCAACCTGTTCTCCTATAATGTGGCCAGCAAGGAGATTGTGCAGCTTACAAATTTCAGCGATTTTCCGGTCGCCAGGGCTTCGTCGGGCAATGATAAGATAATAATGGAGCAGGCAGGTTATATTCATGTTTTTGATACCAGGCTTAACTCGGAAAGAAAGCTCACAATAGGGATCGCTGCAGATCTTCAGGAACTGAGACCCAGGTATGTGCAGGGGGCCGGAAATATAAGGAGCGGGGATATCTCCCCTACCGGGTCAAGGGTGGTAATCGATTTCAGGGGGGATATAGTAACTGTTCCCTCGGAAAAGGGAGATCCGAGGAATCTTACAAATACGACAGGGGTTCACGAGAAATTCCCTGCCTGGTCTCCCGACGGCAGGACGATTGCCTATTTTTCTGATTCCACGGGTGAATACATGCTTCATCTTAAATCGCAGGACGGGAAGGGAGAGCCTAAGGTAATAAGGCTTACAGGAACAGGTTTCTATGCAAATCCAAAGTGGTCGCCCGACAGTAAAAAGATCTGCTACACAGACAATGGAAGAAATCTGTATGTTCTTGATATAAATTCAAATACAATAAAGAAAATTGATTCGGACGATATCTATTCCCCGGGTGCCTTCAGGAATATTTTCAGCGACTGGTCGGCAGATTCAAAATGGGTTGTCTATACAAAGCTCCGGGAGACAAACTTCGAGGTAGTATATCTCTATTCAACAGAGCAACAGGCTTCCTTCCAGGTGACAGATGGCCTGAGCGATGTCTCGGAGCCCAAATTTGACCCTAACGGTAAATATCTCTACTTTTTTGCCTCCACTGACGCCGGACCGGTTGTAAACTGGTTCGACCTTTCGAGCGCCGATATGAGAATGACCAACTCAATTTATCTTGTTACCCTGAGGAAGGATATTATTTCCCCCCTTGTAAAGGAGAGTGATGAAGAGACCCCGCGGACAGAGAAGGCAGATGTGGCAAAATCGCCCGATAAGGGCAGCAGGGAGGCAAGGACAGCATCACCGGCAAAACCAGCTGCCGTACCGGTCAGTATCGACACCGATGGTTTGCAGGACAGGATCATTAGCCTGCCGCTGCAGGCCGGAAACTATTCTGATCTTGCCGTCGGTGATTCAGGTGAGCTCTATTATATCATAAGGCCACAGGTGCCATCGGAAGCTTCGAAACTCCATAAGTATAGTTTAAAAGAGCGTAAGGATGAGGAGATTATGGAGCTCAATAATTATATGATATCTGCCGACAGGAAGAAAATGTTCTATGCCAGGGGCGATGTTTACGGCATCACGCCGACAGGTAAAAAGCCCGAACCGGGCAAGGGGATAATCAATATGGGCGCAGTTTCGGTACGGATCGACCCTCCTGCAGAATGGCCGGAGATACTGGATGAAGCCTGGCGGATAAACAGGGACTATTTCTATGATCCGGGAATGCACGGTGCCGACTGGAATGCCATACGGCTCAAGTACAGGCAATTCCTGCCCGATCTTACTTGCACTGGCGATCTTTATGGCGTGATCCAGCTTATGTTGAGTGAGCTGAGCGTGGGACACAGCTATCTCAACAAAGGGGACGCTTTCTATAAGCCGAAAAAAATAGGCGTTGGCCTCCTGGGAGCCGACTACTCGATCGAATCGGACAGATACAGGATTGATAAAATATACGGAGGACTGAACTGGAATCCAAATCTCAGATCACCTCTCACCGAACCGGGCCTCAATATCGGGAAGGGTGATTATATCCTTGCCGTCAACGGGAATGATCTTACGGCAGACAAGAACATCTTCAGGTACTTTGAAAATCTTGATGGCAAGATTACCGAGCTTACAATCAACAGCAAGCCCGACTATGCCGGATCCAGGCTTGTAAAGGTTGTCCCTGTTTCCGATGAGTATTCCCTCAGGAACCGCGACTGGGTCGAAGGCAACCTGAAAAAGGTGACAGAGGCCACTAACGGAAGGGTCGCCTACGTATATGTACCAAATACATCCACTGCCGGGCACGATTATTTTAAAAGATACTTCTTCCCGCAGGCAAACAGGAAAGCTATAATAGTTGATGAAAGATTCAATGGAGGCGGACTGCTCGCAGACTATTACATAGAGCTCCTGCAGCGTCCTTTCCAGGCTTACTGGAATACAAGGTACGGCAAGGATTTTAAATCGCCTGGCGCTTCCATCCAGGGGCCGAAGGTGATGATTATAGATGAGACTGCAGGTTCGGGAGGCGATATGCTGCCATGGATGTTCAGAAAATTCGGTGTCGGAACACTTGTGGGAAAAAGAACATGGGGCGGTCTTGTGGGTATACTCGGATTCCCCGAATTGCTCGACGGTGGCTTTGTTACCGCACCAAATGTGGCTATCTGGACAAATAAGGGATTCATTGTTGAGAACACTGGCATTTCACCTGATATCGAAGTGGAACAGTTGCCTTCTGAGATAATAAAGGGAAAAGACCCGCAACTTGAAAAGGCTATCGAAGTTACTCTGGATGAACTGGCAAAAAACCCTCCGGCAGAACCCGTACGGCCACCACATAGTGTTAAGGCAGGAAGGAAGTAATGGAGGGTTGAAGAGGGTTAAAAGGGTTGAAAAGTTCAAAGGTTCAACTGTTAAACGCTTCAACTCCTTATCTTATTCTCTATTGCTCCATAAACCCCTGGTCTCTGAGGACCTGCAGAAATACATTGGAGAAATAGATATTATCCTTCCTTGTGTACCTTACATCGGTGAATACCTGGGCCAGTGATTCCTTTCCGTTCTCCTTCACGAACTGAACGGAGTCGCTGCGCTCCTCTTTCGGGCGGTAGTACATCTCGATTTCCCCAGGGGTATAATCGGAATATGTTTCATAGTGCAAGATCGCCTTGAGAGGGAGCCTGTCGACCTGCTCGGGCTTCTCAAGTGGCCAGCCAAGGGTGATGGTGGTCACAGGCACTACTCCCCCTGGAAGCTTCAGTACCTCTGTAATCTTGTGTGCCATATAGGTTGTCGTCCCCAGGTAGCATATTCCGAGCCCCCCGGCCTCGGCGGCTATGCAGAAGGTCTGGGCAACAAGGAGAGCGTCGATGGCTGCCGTCATGAATGACAGAAAGTTATCGTATCCCGGCTCAGCATTCCTGAGCCTGCACCACTTGCTGAACCTGTTGAAATCGGCACAAAAAGTAAGCACCACAGGAGCTTCAGTAACCATGCCCTGATTGAAATGGAATGGAGCAAGCTCTCTCTTCTTTTCATCATCCCTGGTTATGATAATACTGTAAACCTGCATATTGCCTGTTGTAGAGGCCCTGCATGCAGCTGTCAAGAAGCCCGGCCAGTAGATCATCCCCTACCGGATCCTGGGTGTATTTTCTGATTGTCCGCCGGTTTAACAGTATTTTATCTATTGTGTCCATCTTCTAATTTATTCGTTGTTACAGGCAAAGTAAGCACATTTCTGAAAATTTCCCCGCCGGGCAGATACCATTTCAGTCATTTTTCAGTCCCATGAGTTCCGATCGGGAAAAGAACCACAAATTACAGGTTCAGAATAACCATTATATAGGGAAATTATAATTGCTTTTTAATGGAATGTTTGTTATACTTGTTATCAAATTGTCCGGTTCAGGGTATACGGCCAGAGGTTTGAGGATTCCAATAACGGTATGAATAAAGTTATGGACTCCGGAATCAGCCTGTCCGTTCACAAGGAAGGAAGAAAGCCTCATACCCGAACGGAAACCGAATACAAGATAATTATTCACGTCCAATTTTAAACACAAAGAACTATGAGCAGACCAGTAACTTTATTTACAGGACAATGGGCAGATTTGCCATTGGAAACTTTATGCCAGAAAGCCAGGGCCTTCGGCTATGATGGTTTGGAGCTTGCATGTTGGGGCGATC
Organism: uncultured Bacteroidales bacterium; assembly: GCA_963756885.1. Classification (GTDB taxonomy): domain Bacteria; phylum Bacteroidota; class Bacteroidia; order Bacteroidales; family VadinHA17; genus LD21. The sequence goes on along the minus strand of CAVWPG010000005.1, from coordinate 277,084 downwards.
ATTTTGAAGTCAATAAGGCAGATGATGCCTATTGCAGGAAGAAAAAAGAACTGCTTGCAAAATACGGACTCAAGGTCCATGCCATCTCCAACCACCTTGTCGGACAGGCTGTTTGCGACCGGATTGATCAGCGGCATAAGGGCATTCTTCCGGCTTATGTCTGGGGAGACGGTGATCCTGAGGGAGTTCGTCAGCGGGCTGCAAGGGAGATGGTCAGCACGGCAGAGGCGGCTAAAAGGCTTGGGATAGACCAGGTAAACGGATTTACAGGAAGCTCTATCTGGCATCTTGTTTACTCCTTCCCGCCCGTGACTCCCGAAATGATAGATGAGGGCTATGCTGATTTTGCAAAGAGATGGACCCCTATTCTTGATAAATACCATGAACTGGGGATCAACTTTGCACTGGAAGTTCATCCCACTGAAGTTGCCTTCGATCTTGCATCGGCGCACAGGACACTTAAAGCCATTAATAACCATCCCAACTTCGGATTCAACCTCGACCCGTCCCATCTGGGTTACCAGGGAGTGGATTACGTGAAGTTCATTCATGAGTTCGGTGATAAGATCATGCATGTTCACATGAAGGATGTATACTGGTCAAAGGTTCCCTGCGATATCGGTGTCTGGGGAGGTCATACTGAATTCGGAACATATGGGAGGTTCTGGGATTTCAGGAGCCTTGGTCATGGGAATATTGACTTTGAAGCTATAATCAGGGGATTAAACCGGATAAATTACAAAGGCCCCTTATCGGTTGAATGGGAAGACAGTGGGATGGACAGGGATTTCGGAGCCAAAGAGGCCTGCGAATTTGTGAAAAAGGTTGATTTCCCAACATCCAATATTGCATTTGATGCGGCATTTGAAAAAAAATAGTTGCGGTACCTCATCAACCATCATATAAAACAACCTGACCTAAAAACCTCATTATGGATACTGTTAAGAAAGCACAGCTGTTTAATGCAAGCTGTGTTGCATTAGTCGTTACGGCACTTGCATTTGCTACAAGAGGTTCCTTCGTTGAAGCCTGGGCAACGGAATTCAGTCTTACCCATACGCAGGTAGGATGGATAGTCGGAACAGCCTTCTGGGGATTCACCCTTGCCATGGTCTTCGGAGGCCCGCTTGTAGATATAATCGGACTCGGAAGAATAATCTCAATAGCATTCTTCTGTCACGTGGCCGGTATCATCCTTACAATTATTGCCACAGGCTTCTGGTCACTCTTCATTTCAACCCTGCTGATCGGAATTGCGAACGGCAGTGTCGAGGCAGCATGCAATCCGCTTATTACCAGTATGTACACTGAGGATAAGACCCGTCGGCTGAACCGCTTCCATGCCTGGTTCCCGACGGGAATAGTAATCGGAGGGCTCATTGTCTATCTCTTCAGTAATATCGGACTGTCAAACTGGCGGTATGCAATGGGGATCATGCTGCTGCCCACACTGGTTTACGGGTATATGTTCCTGAACAAAGCATTCCCACAGACCGAGCGTGTTGTTTCAGGCTTTTCATATAAAGATATGCTTAAGGCATGCGTAAGCCCGCTGTTCCTTTTTATGGCATTCTGCATGCTGCTTACAGCCTCGACGGAACTGGGCACAAACCAGTGGATCGCTGCCCTGCTGAAGAATGTATCGCATAATCCGATCCTCCTCCTGGTCTGGATATCGGGGATAATGGCCCTGGCACGCCAGTTCGGCGGTACCATCATACATAATCTCAAATCGACTGTTGTCCTCCTTACATCAGCAATTCTTGCATTTGCAGGGTGCATACTCATGGGTTATGCAAACGGCCCGATGGTATTTGCAGCGGCTGGTGTTTTTGCCCTGGGAATAGCCTTTTTCTGGCCATCGATGCTTGGTTTTGTATCCGAAAACATTCCCGAAAGCGGTGCACTTGGACTGGCAATAATGGGCGGCATTGGGTTCCTGGGCGGCGCGATAGCACAACCTCTGCTGGGAGCCATTTTCGATGCACAGACAGCTGCCGCTGCAGCACTCTCAGGGCTGGCCGTCTCATCCTCCCAGGCTCAGCTTGCAGGCGGTGCCAATACGCTGAAGCTTGTTGCATTTGTCCCGGCGGTTCTGATAGTATTTTTTACCTTGCTTCATTTAAGGAAGAGGAAACATGTATGAGCGCCCCCCGGATGTGATTTTTTGCCCCCTGCACTATAAGAGTGGGGTAATGAGATAAATAAAGCGTCTGGAGGTGTGGATGAAATACGGAAGAATGAATTTTCCAACTATTTAGACCTAAATTATTTAACAGAATTTATAATTGATAAGATATCATGAAAAAGATCAGAATGGGTATGATAGGCGGCGGAATCGGAGCATTCATTGGCGACGCTCACCGGCGTGCATCAAGAATTTGCAACGATTTTGAGCTGGTCGGCGGTGTTTTTGATGCCGATTACGGGAAGAGCATGGAATTTGCGAAAAAAGAGGGAATAAGTCCCGATCGGTGCTATAAATCGGTCGATCTCCTGATCAAGGCGGAATCAGAATTGCCAGCCGAAAAACGGATGGAGGTTGTTGCCATTGTTACACCCAATGCCCTTCATTATCCCTTTGCAAAAAGCCTTCTGCTGGCAGGGTTTCATCTTGTATGCGAAAAGCCAATGACTATGACTGTGGCTGAAGCCCAGGAACTTGAAACACTGGTTGCCAGAACCAGGCTTACATTTGCCCTTACACATACCTACACCGGCTATCCGATGATACGACAGATGAGGGATATAATCGCCAGCGGGGCACTTGGAACAATCCAGAGGATCGATGCACAGTATTACCAGGGATGGATAAATTCAATAATTCACGGAACCGACAGCAGGATAACCGGTGTATGGCGCCTTGATCCGGAACATGCCGGTGCGAGCAGCTGCATGGGAGATATCGGGGTTCATGCCTTTAATCTTATCGAGTACACTACAGGCCTGGAAGTCAGGGAAGTCCTGGCCGATCTCAGCCCCGTAAAGGAAGGCATTAAGCTCGACCTTGACGGAACAGTTATGCTCCGCTTCAGCGACATGCTGAAGGGTGTTATACGTTCCAGCCAGGTGTGCGGGGGGGAAGAGAACAATCTGACAATTGCGGTTTACGGATCAAAAGCCAGCCTCAAATGGGGTCAGGAAAATCCCAATTACCTGTACATGCTAAGCGATACCGAACCCATGAAAACTTTTAAACCTGCCCACGCTTACAACGGAAAGAATGCGGAAGCCGGACATACAATGCCCTCAGGCCACCCTGAAGGGATATATGAGGCCCTGGCCAATATATATAAAGGTACGGCAAAGTCAATCAGAGGCGAAGCTTTTGACCCATGCGAATTTCCAACCGTGCATGACGGTGTGAGAGGGATGAAATTCATCCATGCCGTTGTCGGTTCCAACAGGAACGGGAATACCTGGATGAAAATTTAGTCAGGCATGAGACATGACGAATCTGTCATCGCGGTCTGCAGAAACAGAAATCGGATAACCAAAAATTCAGCCATATGAAAAACAAAAACAATTCGGCAAACAATGTCTCGAGACGTAAGTTTGTCGGACTATCAACTGCTGCCGCAGCATTCACAATGCTGCCGGGGAATTTCATTATGGGAAGCAGTTTCGTGCATCAGCAGTCAGGCAAGCCCGACTCCAATTTCGGGGGCGTACAGGTAGGTGCCATAACCTACTCGTGGCGAAGCATGCCGAGCTCGGTGGAGGATATACTGCATTATTGCCTGCAGTCGGGGATCAGCACAATCGAAATGATGGGCGATGTAATTGAAAAATATGCTGGCCTGCCCCAGGGTCCTGCCAAACCGGAACCGGGAGTCATGCTCTCCGACGCTGACCTGGCAAAATTCGAAAAAGCCACGGCAGAAGCCAGGGATGCACAAAAAGAGTGGCGCCTCTCGGTACCTATGAAAAAATTTGAGGAGCTGAGAACTATGTACAATGATGCGGGTGTCACAATCCACATCGCAAAGTTCTCTCCTGAAAGCTGGAGCGACAAGGAAGTCGAGTATGCCTTCAGGGCAGCCAAAGCCCTTGGCGCAAAGGGCGTTACAAATGAAATTGGAGATATGGCAGCCCAGAGGCTTGGACCGATTGCACAGAAGATGGGCATGTATGCAATCTTCCATCAGCATCTCCAGCCCGGCGAGCCGGGATGGACATTCGACAAGTTCCTGGACTATTCCCCATCAAACATGCTTAATTTTGATGCCGGCCATTACTTCGGAGCAACCGGCCTGCATCCCAATGGGATAATCGAAAGACTGCACAAGAGAATAGTGAGCATCCACCTGAAGGATAAAACCGGTCCAAAGGGCAATCCTCCCAACACTAATATGCCATGGGGTCAGGGAGAAACTCCGATAGCCGATATCCTCCTGCTGATCAAAAAGAACAAGTGGCCCATTTATGTCGACATTGAGCTTGAATATCCTGTTCCGGAGGGCTCCGATGCCGTTGCTGAAGTTACAAAATGTGTTGAATATTGCAGAAAAATACTGGTTTAGGAGGATGGGTGCCTGGTGCCTGGTGCCGGGTGCGTTGGACTATGAAGATTGTGCGCAAATGCTCTGGGATTTCATTTAGAGCTAAGTAATATTATAATGTGGTCCGGACATAATTTAAGATTATGCATTTTTGCCCTGTGCCTGTTGCCATTGGCCTGTTCTCGCTCCACGCACAATAGGGAAGGACTCATCAAAGTACTGATCCTGAGTGGAAGGAATAACCACGACTGGCAGAAAACTACGCCAATACTGGAAAGGATCTTCAGGGAAACCCATTTATTTTCCGTGGACATAACAGAATTACCTGACACACTTACGTACAGTCAATTAATAAAATTCGATGCCATCGTTAGTAACTGGAATACATGGCCGGATACAAGTGTCTCAATGTCACAGGAGTGGGAAAAAGGCTTTTTAAAATATGTAAGAAGGGGTGGCGGTTGTCTGTTCATTCATGCCGGCGCATCCTCATTTTATAACTGGCCGGAGTATCACAAAATCGGGATAGGCCGATGGGGCGGAGATACAAGACACGGAGCCCAGACCAAAGGCAAGGTATGTGACTTTGATGCTGACCACCCAATCACGGAGGGGCTGCGGGATTTTTATATTGTCGATGAGATCTGGGAAAATGCTGACATAACCCCCGGTGCACAATCGCTGGCAACTGTCACGGCGACGGACCAGCACGACGGGCATTCAATCAGCGAAGGAGCTGTTTTTGTGAGCACTGCAGGGAGGGGAAGAAGCTTTTATACAACCCTCGGGCATAATGAAAGAGCCCTTCTGAACTCCGGATTGCAAACACTTCTTGTGCGGGCAGCCCAGTGGGTCTCACATAGAAATGTTACATACAAGCCCCCTGCAGAATTAAACGGCAGGATTGAATCAACCCTTAAAAAAAGGTGGTGGTCGCAGTCGGATACAACGCTTGCATTATGGAATGATTCTCTCATAGTATGGCAATTCAATTTCAACAACCGTTTCGGAAGGCCCTATTTTCATCCCCTGTGTGCAAAAAGCTCCATAATTACCTGCGCCAGTCCGCCGGACCATCCATGGCATCTTGGCTTCTGGTTCTGCTGGAAATTTATAAACGGAGTCAATTACTGGGAATACCTCGATGATTTCAAGTCTGAAAGAACAGGTTACAGATCCGCAGGCATTACTAGTGTCGACAAATGGGATCTCAGGAGGAACCCTGATTATTCTGCCGACATTCATCTCGAGCTTAGCTATCATCCGGCAGACAGCCTGCCCGTAATGAGTGAGCTCAGGGACATGCATATATCAGAACTTTTTGACGATGGGAGCTATTATATAGATCACAGCAATGAATGCACGGCACTGGCCGGCGAGGTAATTCTTGACCGGACTCCCGTGCAGCAGGAACCGGGAGGCAGGCCCTGGGGAGGATATGCGGGCCTGTCCATTCGCTTCAGTGAAGATTACACTTCGGCAGTTGTGATTGCACCTGATGAGCATGATAACTATAAAAAGAACGATTGGGTTTATATGGGATTCAATACTCTTTCCGGAGATACAGCCGGAGTTGCAATTTTCCGGAATAAAAAGTTCACAACACCCTTTATGAGCTGGTATGTAATCAATGATCCGTCGGTCCCCTTCTTCTATTTCAGCCCTGCTGTGCTCTATGACCGGAAAATCATTCTCAAAAAAGGTCAAAAGCTGGCCCTGAAATACAGGACATGGGTGCTCCCCGGTAAAGTCAGCCGCGAAAGATTGCAGTCTGACTATAACGGCTGGACAAATAACTGACAATGCTGAACTGAAAATTAAACTGATACAGGTCATGGAAAGAAAAAACATTAAGGGGAATCAAATATCCAGGCGCGATTTTGTGCAGAATTCCGTCAGGGGAGCCATAGGAGCTGCACTGCTTCCGGTAATCCTTCCCTCCTGCTCATCAGGGCAAGGGGCAAATGAAAGGGTCACGATTGCCCACATAGGGGTTGGAGACAGGGGAACAGCTGAGCTCCGGTATTACCTCCTGCCATTGCGGAGTGCCTATAATGTTGCAGTATGCGATGTCCATAAGGAGCGAAGGGAGAGTGCGGCGGCCCTGATAAACAAATTCTACACCGACAATAATGACAAGGCACCCAAGTGCCTCCCCTATCTCGATTTTGATGAGATCCTCTCAAGGAAGGACATCGATGCAGTTCATATCACAACCCCCGATCACTGGCACCTTGAGGCTGCTATCAGGGCGGCAAGGGCAAAAAAGCACATTATGCTTGCCAAGCCCCTTGGCTTGAGCTATCCCGGGTATATGCTCCTTGCCAGGGAGGTTGCGGCCAATAACGTCCGCTTTCATTACGGGACGCAGCAGCGCACATTCGACCATATGAAGCTTGGCCATGATCTTATAAGGGATGGGGCCATAGGTGAGATTGAACGTGTGGAGGTCTGGGCTCCCGGTAAAAATCCGGTCGACAGTCCCGTTTGCAATGAGGTTCCGGTCCCGGCCGATTTCGATTACGACAGATGGACCGGTCCGGCCCCGATGCGCCCCTATTGCCCTGAAAGGGTGACAAATAATGGTTCGTGGTTCAACAATGATTACAGTATCGGTTTCCTGGCAGGCTGGGGAGCCCATCCGCTTGATATCCTTGTATGGATCCTTAAGGAGAAGGTATCCGGGCCATATTCGTGTGAAGGAACAGGACAATACTGGCCGGCCGGAGGACTCTACAACAATATTATCTCCTGGGATGTCAGCTGCAGGTATGATAATGGCCTTGAAATGCGATTTGTCAGCGACGATGTTGCACCAGATACAGTCATGGGCAAGAGGCTGCTGAAGGAGACAAACGGCACAACTTTTTACGGACAGAAGGGCTGGATATCACTCAGCCGGTCATCAGCCCAGTCGGACATTCCTGAAATAGACAAAAGACTGAACAATTTCCCTAAGAGCAATGACGGCTGGATCAATAGTGAAAACAACACAATGGGCAAGGTATTCGTGGAGGTGATCACAGGCAGGAGAAAAGAGCTGTGTCCTCTCGACGAAGCAATAATATCCGATACGATAAGCCATATGGGAGATATTTCTATACGCACTGGAAGAAAAGTGAAATGGGACCCTGCAAAAGGGGAAACAGTAAATGATCCTGAGGCCGGCAAGCTGTTCATTAGGGAAATGAGAAGCCCCTATGTGGTCTGACCTGAAAAGTCCGGGCCTTCTTACAAATCAGTGATTACCGATTACTGCCCTCTACCTGCTAGGGAAAAAGACTAACCGTAAAACATAATGGGATTATTCGTACCTGAGAGCATCGATAGGATCAAGGCTGGATGCTTTCTTTGCCGGATACCATCCAAAAAAAACTCCGATAACAGTACACACTACAAATGAGAGTATCTCTGATCCGGGGAGAACAACTATAGGCCATGACATAGCCGATCCGATTATCTTTGAAGCTGCAATTCCAAGCAGGATGCCTATAACACCTCCGGTCACACTGAGAAGAATTGATTCAGTAAGAAACTGCAATAGGATATCAAGCCCTTTTCCACCGATGGCCATCCTCAGGCCAATTTCCCTGGTCCGCTCGGTCACGGATACATACATGATGTTCATTATGCCAATGCCGCCAACGAGCAGGGAAATTCCTGCAATTGCACCCAGCAGTATTGTAAGGATATTGCTTACTGAACTGAAAGTAGACAGGAGTTCTGCCTGATTCCTGATAGTAAAATCATCCTGGTCATTTGCCTTGATCTTGTGACGTCTGCGCAGAGTCTCTTCTATCTGTTTTGCTGCCAGATCGGTTGACTTTGAATCGACTGCCGAAGTATAAATGCTCTGGACCCATGTAATAGCCAGGACTCTTTTCTGAACTGTAGTATATGGAGCCAGTATCAGATCATCCTGATCCTGCCCGAAAGTATTCAGACCCTTGGCAGCCAGTACACCGATAACCTGAAAGGGGATTTTCTTGAATCTGATTACCTGCCCCACTGGATCTGCATCCTGCCCAAATAAATTCTGTACTACTGTCTTCCCCAGAAGACAAACCTTTGCTGCGCTGGCTATATCCCTGTCGGCAAACATCCGTCCGCTCTCAACAGATCGCTCCCTTATCTGCAGGTAGCTCGCATTCTCACCAAACAATTGTGTCGGCCAGTTCAGCGGGCCAAATACTGCCTGTCCGCTGCCCCGCACCTCAGGTGTAGCGGCCAGGACTGCCGGACAATCAGATAGGATACCATTGACATCCGACTCTTTAAGGCTTTGCATAGTTGAAGCCCCGAAAAAGACTCCCCCCCTTTGCTGTGAACCCGGTACTACAGTGACAAGATTCAATCCCATACCTGCAATTTGCTGCTGTATGCTTAGTTTGGAGCCCTGTCCGATTCCAAGCATGGCAATCACAGATGCGACGCCTATAATTATGCCAAGCATTGTAAGAAAAGCCCTGAGCTTATTTCTCAGCAGGGCATTCATTGCAATTTTCAAAAGGTTCTTGATACTCATTGTTACTATGTTTACTGGTCTTCTTCAAGAGGTATGCTTGCAAGCATCTCATGGGCATTAATTCTGTCCTTAACGACACTTTCCCTTAAAATCAGTCCATCCTTAAAAATAATATTCCTTGTCGCACATTTTGCAATGTCAGGTTCATGAGTAACGAAAACTATAGTCTTGCCCTGATCATTAAGGTCCTGAAATAGTGCCATAATCTCATATGAAGTTCTCGTATCAAGGTTACCTGTAGCCTCATCAGCCAGGATAACCACCGGGTCGTTGACAAGGGATCTCGCAATTGCAACACGCTGTTGCTGACCACCTGAAAGCTGATTTGGCTTATGATCCATCCTGTCGCTCAGCCCGACAGACTCAAGGGCCCTTCTGGCCCTTTCGACCCTCTCTTTTGACTTTATGGAGGAATTGTACAGCAACGGCAATTCTACATTATCAAGGGCGGATGTCCTGGGCAGAAGATTATATGTCTGGAATACAAAGCCGAGCTTTCTGTTTCTGTAAGTGGCAAGTTCATTTTTTGTAAGTCCTGAAATATTCACTCCATCCAGGATATAATCACCATAGGTGGGTTTATCAAGGCACCCTATAATGTTGAGCATCGTTGATTTTCCTGATCCGCTCGCTCCCATTATGGCAACAAATTCTCCTTCTGTCACGGCCATTTCGACTCCCCTGAGGGCGTGAACTGTCACCTCTCCGACATAATAATCTTTTTTCAGGTTTATTATTTCAATAAGATTCTTCATAAGTGCAATATCAAATTTATCTCCTTCGCGACGGCATGAATGGACTTGCTGAATTTGCAGGCGCAGCCGGAGTTCCTGACTTGCCTGGCAGACTCATCGAAAGTATGACTTCATCCCCATCCTTCAATCCCCATTTTACCTCAGCATTGGTTCCGTCAACAGCTCCTGTTACAACACGTGCACGGTGAATCTTATCACCCGATTTTACCCAGACGACAACCGGCTTTTTCCCCGGCTGCGATTCTGACTGATTTTCCCCGAAACCTGACTGGTTTGCGTTTGCAGAATATCTCTTCAGGCTGTCCGCATGCTGTCCCGATCCCTGCTGTCCCTCCTGCCGTGCCTGTCCACCCTGGCCGGGTTGCCGTCTGGGGAAAGGGTTGTTCTTCATGTACGCGGCCAGCCAGGTAGCGTCAGGAGTAAACCTCAGTGCCTTGCCTGGGACGATAAGCACGCTGTCGAGCTTCTGAACAAGAACTGTTATGTTTGCAGTCATTCCCGGCATCAGCTTCTTCTCAGGATTTGGCGCATTGACAATTACAGTATAGGTTACCACATTTGATGTCACAACCGGCTGCAACCTGATCTGTCGCACATCGCCGGAAAAGGTTTCAGTCGGATAAGCATCTACTGTAAAGGTTACAGGCTGTCCGTTGCGAACCTGTCCGATATCAGCTTCATCAACGTTTGCCTGAACCTGCATCTTGGTAAGGTCACTGCCAATAGTGAAAAGATTAGGCGTACTGAAACTGGCCGCTACCGTATTGCCCTGATCTACAGCCCTGTTTAAAACCACTCCGGCTATCGGAGAATATATTAAAGCATAGCTCAGGTTCACCTTTGCCTTGTCAAAACCTGCCTGCGCAGTCTTCAGGCTTGCCCGTGCATTATCGTAGTTGTATTTGACCTGATCAAAATCTGCCTGTGCGACGAGTTTCTTATCGATCAGTGCCAGGTATCTCTCATAGGTGGCTTTTTGAAATTCAACCTGGCTTTTTGCATCCTCAAGGGAGGCCTGTGCCTGTTGAAGCTGAGTCAATAATGGTATTGTGTCAAGTACCGCAAGCAGCTCTCCCTTCCTTACGGTTGAATTGAAATCGACATTGACTTTCTTTATCACACCTGACACCTGAGTTCCAATTAATACAGTTGTGTCAGCCTCCACCGTACCGGTTGCCGTGATAGTATTGATTATTGATCCCTTTTTTACAACTGCTGTCTCAAAAGTGTATGAATTGTTTAGCTTATGGCATGAAGAGGCCATTAGTATAAAAATTAATGAGGCCAGGACATTAATCCGCGTGTTTCTTTTTACCCTCCGTTCCATTATTGTTGTTTTTTTATTATTTCTGTTAATTATTCCTGTTTTCTGAAAGTGAGCGGCTGTCCTGAATAAAAATCCAGGACCTTATAGCTAAATATAAGCCTGTATTTTGATTGCAGCAGAGAGCTCTCCGATGAAATGAAACTGGTCTTCTGAATAAGAAAATCGACGGAATTCATCAGTCCCTGAAAATATTTTTCGGAGGCCACATCATACGATTCCTTCACAGCCTTGTAGGCCTCCAGACTGGCTTCATACTCGATCTGCGACGATTCGACATCCTGGCATGCCTGCTCAATTTCCTTCCTGAGTATATCCCTTGTATTGTACTCATTAAGCTCCGCATTATTTGTATTGAGCTTTGCCACAGCAACGCCTGTTTTGGCCTCCCTGTTCGAATATATTGGAATTGAAGCAGAAAGGCCCACTGTCGGACTTATATTATTCGAAAGCTGACTTCCCGAATAAACCTCCTTCTGCTGGCCCGAATATGATGTTGAGACCCCTGCATCCATGCTGATGTTCGGGTAATAGCGTGATTTCGCCAGGTCTATTCCTATCTGGGAGCTTTTCCTTGCAAGTTCCGCATTTTTCACCTCCGGCTTTACCTGCAGGGCTGTCTGGTAAATTCCTTCAGCGTCGGGATTCCTTTTCTGATTGACAAGACTATCAAGGTTTGGACGTTCTATCTGGAATTCACTTGAAATGGGATATTCCATCAATTGCATGAGGGAGATCCTGTCGGATGACAGCTGGCTCTGGGCCACAGCAAGAGACTGCTTTTCTGTGGCCAGCTGTGATTTTACCTGCAGATAATCTGAATTTGAGATCACTCCCAGCTTCATTCTTTCATCTGCAAGCACAAGCTGCTCAGCCAGAGAGGTTATCTGGTCGTTGCTGTTCTTAACCTGCTCCCCGGCATAAAGGACCTGGAGGTAAGCGTTGAGAACATTGAGGCTCACAGTTTCCCTGATAACCTCAGTATTGTATTTGTCGGCTTCATAATCAGTTTCGGATTGCTTTACGCTGTTGCGGATCCGTGAACCGTTGTAGACTGTAATGCCTGAAGATGCCGTGACGCTGAACATGTCATTCCTTGTGAAAACCGTAGAACCTGTGGCACTATTTTGTACGTTGCTCCATCCGTAATTTTGCCTTGCGGAACCGCTTACTGAAGGATACCATGCCGATTTTGCCAGTTTAAGATTTTCTTCAATGATGCTGTTGCTGACCTCTGCTTTCTGAACCTGAATATTTTTATCCAGGGCATACCTTATGCAATCATCAACAGTCCATACTTTAACCTGGGCATTCGTAGATACTCCAGCTGCAACAGATAGCAAAAAGAGAGCTATTAGTGCTGATAACCTTTTAACCATTGCTTTAAAATCGTTTATTATGCTAAGTGTAAGTTATTTTTGCCAGATCACCTGCCATGCAAATCCCGTTAAGATTCATGCCCAAATGATTTGCAGACATATGACAGAGTGGAAGAAGGTTTTATTCCGGAAATTGTTTAATATTAACTTATATTTAACAAAACAGCTCCGGCCGCTCAACCTGAAACAGTGTCAAAATTGAAAACAAGGCAGCAGCGAAGCCTTGCTGAAAGGATTTTCTACCCTCTCTTAGCGGCAGTTTCCTGATCAAGCGGAATTATATCCTGAAAATTATGAGTCCGGGGAAGGCTTGCCACTGTCATCCATATTGAGCCAGATAACCTTCTGCTCAGGAATATGAGGCTGACCTAAAATATCCCTGTAAAGATCAGGCCTCCTGGCTTTGATATATCTCCTACCTCCTGCCATCCGAAGCTTCTCCGGGGTGATCACCGCCGTAACGAAATCATCTCCAAGCGTACGGCATTCCGCTATAATATCGCCAAACGGATCCAGTATCATGGCGCAACCGTTTTTCAGCTGATCGTGATCCATCCCTATTGGATTTGAAAAGACAGCATAGATGCCGTTATCGTATGCCCGTGAAGGAAGCCACTTCATAAGCCAGGCCCTGCCCTTCATTCCGTCAAACTCGAGCCTTAGCGAGGTAGGGTCCGACTCCCTGTTCTTCCACAATACCGGATCAACAAATCCTGCTCCCGGCCTTGTAGAGGGAGTACACATCGTAACGTGCGGCATGAAAATAATATCCGCGCCGAGCAAGGCGGTGGCACGGACATTTTCAATTATATTGTTGTCATAGCAGATAAGTATGCCGCATTTCCATCCGGCAAGGTCAAAGACACAATATTCATTTCCAGGCGAAATATGCTCATTGATAAACGGATGAAGCTTGCGGAACTTTGCAATCAGTCCATCCCCCCCGACACACACATAAGCCTTGTATATTTTCTCATCCTCCCTCTCGAAAAGACCTGCGAGGATGATTATCCTGTTTTTGCGGGCAATCTGCGTCAGTCTTGCAACTGATGGTCCGGAGGGAATGAATTCGGCGAGGGCTGACATCTGCTCCTTCGAATAATTCATTGCAAATGTATAGCCAGTCACCGAACATTCATGAAATGCAATAGCCATGGAACCTTCGGCCGCAGCCCTCGCACTTAGCTTATCTATTACGGAGAGATTATATTCCTTGTCTCCGCTCCTGTTCTCAAATTGTGCAGTGGAAATCCTGATGCTTTCCATAGGAGTACAGGCTTGCTTCCTATTTCTTCTTCTTCCTTAATACAATAACAATACCGAGAGCCACAACTATGGCAACTCCTGCACCTACAGCAACTATGGGAAATTTACTTTTTGAATCTTTGTTTTCATCCTCCGCATAGTAAAAGGTCGGCTTGGCATCGGTATCTATATTTACCGTATCCTTTTTTGGTTTTGGCTGTTCCTGTGAAACAGCAACTCTCATACTGCCGGCCATAAGCATATTGCTGCCATTGAGAAATACTAAAACTGATTTTTTCATCTCTGCTTGTTTATACTTATAATTAACTAATAAAATCTATCTTTCATCCGCGTCAGTTCAGTTCATTTCAGGCTCCTTGCCAGTTCATCATATTTCTCTTGCTATACCTGGATCTGAGACCCTGTATGTATCAGCCAGAGCAATACCGCAGGTTTGTAGCCAGGATTTATCCTCAGGCATGTCCTTAGTAAATCCCTGGCTTCCTTAATATTCTTTTTCCCAAGCTCATTTGCAAGCCCGCAATATGCCTCAAAATACTTCCTGTCAGATGCAATAACTTTCCTGTAGTATGAGATTGCTCATCAGTCTTGTTCCCTCTGCCATCTGGCAATATTTCCCAGGTACATCAGAATCAGCTCAAACCCGGGGTTTAAAGCCAAGCTCCTTTCTTCAATACCGAATCGGCTTTTTGATTATATCCTTCGTAATATAATGCAGTGGCAAAATTATAAAAAATCATCTCATCACTGTCATCAAACTTCAATGCCTTTTCAAAGTATTTTATTGCCTCCCCTGTCCTTCCTTCATTAAATGCGTCATAACCATGCCAGTCGTCGCTGGTTCTCTTTCCAGCATGCGCATATCGGAACTTTGTCAGCATAAATCACATGGATTGCATTTGAAGGAGGCCATATTTTCTTCTTGAGCTGGAAGGGAGGAATATAACTGTTGGCCACTATGGCATAGTCCCAGTCTGACATGCTTCTCTCCTCATACCTGAAATATGAGGTCTCCATCTCAGGATGATTGCGAAAAAGCCAGCTCACGGAATAGGTTGCCTTTAAATTTTGCCCAGTCTCATTTGTCTCTTCAAATAATTCAGCAGCCATCCGGATGCCTCTGTCTGGCTGACATAATAATAATCAGTTTCATAATTTCCGTATGCCCCCTGAAGGCCTCCAACCAGCTGATTGTAATAAATATAGGCAGTACCTGTGATTTGATATCATGAATTTCAGGGGATGAATGGACAAGCAATGCCATACCAAAAAGCATGAGAACGGGACGGGAATATTTCACTTTCGCCAGGTAGTCAAGAAGCAAATTAATTCCGCTTGCAGCCATATTATGATCGATGGATAAAGAAACAGGAATTGCCTCCATGAACTGTAGAGATTCGATTTCTCATAAAGTACAAAAACCACCGGAAAGAAAACTGAAAAGACAATGAAAAAGTGGAAAGAGTAACCTGCCATGCTCCTGAGGATATTTTTCAGAAACACAAAAAAAGGAAAAATCCAGCCAGTACGATTAGGGGAATTGTTATTGCCATTGATTTAAGGAGATAATACCAGGGCATGAAATCAGACCATTCAACCTTTCCTTCGAATATTTGCCTGAATGTATCTGGGAAATGAGCCATTACCCTGTATGATGCCAGCACATTTCTTACAGGAGCCTGCAGGGCATAGGGCCAAAGCAGTATGCCTGCAAGCCATGACTGAGTGTTATGGCTCCCGTCCATAGGAGTTTGATCACTTATTGCTTCGCGTATCGGGCCCGCTCCTTCTCAGATATTTAACCAGCCAGTAGAGAACACAAACAGATAAAGGATAACAGATCAATAACAATCCCTCCAGCCCTGATACTTATAGCAAAAGCAATACTTGCTGTCAGCAGTATGATATCCTTTAAAGAGCTCCTATCCTGCTTCAGATGAAATAATCTGAATTGTGTAATAAATACTTGAAATATAGCCCAATGCAAACGGAATATCCTTCAGGTTGTTCTGCGAGTGTCCGAGGAAGGTGGGTGAAACGGCAAAAAGTACAATGACAAGCATTCCGTTCCTGTAGCCTGCCAGCCATACTGCAAACAACGGCTGTAACAACTATTGTCAAGCCATCCGGCTGCCGAACTCATTATGTGTCTGAATCCATAGATATTATCGATGTGAAACCACCTTGTCAGCAGGGTTACAATATTATCGTATGACTGGCCGTAATATTTCAGGTTTGTAACCGGAGTAATAGAGGGCACTCCTGGTCTTTACCATGTGTCGCAAAATAATCACAGACACATACCGAATGGTTGTAATGCAATACCTCATCGCATGTGATTCCGGCATCCCGGCTTGTCAGCAGCATCATAAAAAGCAGATATTCCGGAAGAAATGAAAGAAGATATATTTTAAATGTGACTCTTTCATTTTTTCTCCTGTCCGCTGTCATAGAATTTCCTTATAAAATAGACAGGACGATTCTGGGATTCCTTATAGCTTCTGTAGACATATTCGCCCAGTATGCCAAGGAAATACAAGCTGAATGGAACCAAGAAAATATATGCTGAGAAGGGTGGAAGACCATCCGGGCACTGCAAAACCGTTTGCCTTTGGCTATTATTACATAGATGCCGGCAGCCATAAAAACAAGTGTCCCGATTGTTCCAAGACCAAGACAGATCCTGATAGGGAATCTCGAAAAGGAAAATATAGCATCGGCCGCCAGGATTGCAAGGCCACGGATACTCATCTTGGGTCTCCTTTAAACCGTCCCTCCCTGATAAATTCTATATATCCCTGCCTGAATCCGATAAATGTCCGCAGCCCTGGCAGATACCTGACCTTCTCCTTCATGGAAAGGAGTGCATCGACAGCTTCGCGCTTCATCATGGAGTAATTTCCTGAATTCTCCATGCCTTTTATTTCACCTATGTTCCTGAATACAGATGAAACAATATATGCATAGTAATTCCTGCTCTTGCTGCCTTTTCGTGCCTGTTTTTTTTCCGCTTACTATCTCATATCCCTCCTCAGTTATCATTTTGTACATCCCTGAAGCAGTTCCGGAGGATCCTGCAGATCACCATCCATCATTGCCACAATCTCGCCACCGGCATGTTCCAGACCGGCCGTGTAAGCTGCCTGATGACCAAAATTCTTTGATAACGACAAGATTTTCAGTCTCTTCTTCCTTTTCTGCCAGTCAGAAGCTTCTCAAGGCTCCATCCGTACTTCCATCATCCACAAACAGCACCTCATACTCATCAATAAATGAACTCAAGTGAAGACAATGTTCTTTTTACCAGTTCGTCGATAAGCTTCTCCTCGTTAAATATCGGTATTACAAGCGACAGCATGAAGTAATTTATATATTTCTCCTTGGTCCTTGAACTCTGTGATCTTTGCCCCCTTGCCCCCCTGAAGGGGGGTTAAAAGACTGGTCTGATCACCTGATTTTAGCCCCCTGGGGGGACGGTGAGTAAAATACTGATTTACACAGAGCGTATGATTTATTTTCCTGACTGCAATCTTGTGAGAGCATATCCAGCCTCATCCTTAACCTCCGGATCCGACACCAGATTCTTTACAGAATTCAGTGAATAATCAGTTCCCATCCAGCTTAGTTCACGAAGGAGAAGCTTTTTTGCGGCCGGCGTTGTTTCCTTACTGTCAAGAACCTTTACCATCCTCTTTTCCAGTTCCAGCAGTTTCCCTGCATCCCCGGCTGCATTTCCTGATATGACTCTGAATGCAGGTCAGATATTTTGTGCTCCTGGCAATATCATAACTGCCTATTTTATCGAATGCCTCATCAAGAGTTATCTCCCTGAAATCAGGACGAAGAACCACTCCTGCATCACTTGGAAAGTCGAACGGGCACAGCCTGTGTAACATTTCCGGTGACTGCCCACTCGGCCCCCCTCTGAAGAGTAACAATAAATCCTGCACATTGCATTGCCGGACCGCCTCCTGTATCCGCATGCCCCATAGCAGTTGAAAAATCCTTCCCTTTCCATATGTTATGGTCATAAGCATAGGTTCATCCCTCATTGTGCCTCCTCCGGCAGTAGAATCGGAAAAGGCAGTTGCAAGGATCTCCATATTTTTTGCCGGGCCTCTCAGCAGACTATAAAGCTCGTCAGTACCATGAAGCCATCTGGCGGAAACCCCTTCATTACGGGATGATCGGGCATTCTCGTCCTGACAATATATTCCCTTCTCTTGCCATGAGTTCCTCCAATTCCCGCCGAGGTATCCACAACAAGCTACATTGTTTTTATAATAAACATAGGGACCATCCTTTTCATTCCTGTCACCCCAGCCCCCAAGGCCTGTCATCTCATTGTATTCCTTCCAGCCGGGGAATGAATTATCGGCTGCATGGTAAATAACAACTCCTCCTCCGTTCCTGACATAGTGACAAAATCAGCTTTTGTTTTTCCGACCATGAATCGCCATTGTAATCTAGCACAACAAGTCTGTATTTTGAAAAATCGGGACTGAAACGTCTCATGTCCCCCCCTGTTCAGGAGTTTTCATTATTTCAGCAGAAAACAACCCTGTCTCATCGAGGATCTGCTTCAGTATCGGATGAGCTTGTCTTCCAGTCGTGATTGTTCTGTCCGGTAATTATAAGAGTTTTATAGGCCGACTCTTTCCTGCATGCTGAGAGCAGGTGATAAAAATCCTGCCACTATTATTATCAGATATAAATATTGTTTTTTCATCAGTAACTCTTTTAATTTGATTATTGGTTCTCTGTCTCCTCTGATTAAACTGCATGATATTTCCCAGGGATGGCGGTATGGGCGTCCCAGGAGTCTTGAAGCCATTGGGTTGCCTATGATCTCCTCCTTGTCCGGATCCCATCTGATTGTCTCACCTGTAGTCATCGCTATTTCACCCAGCAGTGCCACCGAAATTGCCCTGTATGCAACTTCGACCGGAGCAATTGCCTGCTTTCCGGACCTGACACAGTCAACAAAATTCTGCCAGTGATTATCGCTCTTATACAATTTTATTTCATTGTCTCCTGGCACATATTCAAGGATCTTTGGATCTGAAGCGGTTATAATGTTTCCCCTGTCGACATGGATCCAGCCATGGTCGCCATACCATGTTGCTCCCATACCGTGCGGTTGTCTGGATTGCATTTGCAACATGCATCTCAATCCCGTTTGCATATTTGCAGAGAAAATCATATTCTACCGGTGCATTGAAATATCCCTCGTATGGATAAACACCCTTTCCTGAAATTTCTACTGGTCCTGTATGCTCAAGTCCTGCTCCCCAGTTTGCGATATCTATATGGTGACCGGCCCAGTCTGTCAGCTGTCCGCCTGAATAATCGAGTATCCAACGCCAGTCCCAGTGCGCCACTCCCCTGTAGGGTACCTTAAGCGCAGGTCCCAGCCACATTTCCCAGTTAAGTTCGGGTGGCACATCCATCACAGGCGGTGTTCCAATTCCCTTTCCTCCATCAGGCAAACCCACCTCAATGAATCTGATCTTACCGATCCTTCCATTTATTGCCAGTTCAGCCCCGTGATGGAAATTGGGCTGGGAACGCTGCCAGCTTCCGGTCTGCCAAATTATATTGTTCTTTTTTACAGCGCTTACGATGGTCTTCCCATCATTGATTGTACGGCAGATAGGCTTTTCCCCGTAAACGTTCAGCTTTTTGTTCACAGCAGCTGTGTAAATAATTCCATGCCAGTGGTCAGGCAGGGCGATGGATACGGCATCAAGCTTTTCCTTTTCAAGGAATTCCCTGTAATCGCCATAAGTCCTGCAGTCAGAATTCTTATTGGCAGTATCGACCACCTCCCTGGCATTTGCGAGGTGCTTGGAATCCACATCACAAACAGCAACGAACTGCACCTGGTTTTTCAGTGCCAGGAAGTCCTTTAAGTTGCTTGTTCCCTGCGATCCCACACCTATAGCACCGATCACGATCCGGTCGCTGGGAGGCGTACTCCCTCCCCTGCCCAGCACGGAAGCCGGAATAAGATTGGGTAAAATCACGGCACCTGCAACAATCCTCGAGGATTGCTTTACAAATTCTCTTCTGGATGATTTGTCTGTCATTTCTGATTATTTTGATTGCATTATTAAACTATTATTTCAGATTCGTATAAACACCATGGCTGCAAAGGGATACAAGAGATCTCACAAGGCAACCGGAGTTCCTGGCACGGGCGTTTCGAATACCATATCGACGGGGCCGAATTCTATTTTGGCCGGCCCCAGGTCCATGTCCGATTTAAAGATCTCGTCCCATGTTATAAGTCGTCCCGTATATGCCGCTGTGCGTCCCATTATTGCTGTCAGCGTTGAAATTGCGGTAGTTTCCGCCTCATTCACGTAGTTCCCTGTCCGGATCGCATATACAAGATGCATATGCTCCTGGACATACGGGGGGATTTTGATCTGGTTCATAGGGTTCCCGTTCTCATCTTTCGGATATTCGAACTGCCATTTAATATTTCCCCTGAGATCCCAGATCGTATTCTGGCAGTTTGTATAACCCCCGGTGCCCATGATCAGCTCACCTGTCCCGTTTGCACAGCTGTCTATCTGGCGGCACATGCTGTGGGAGCTGATGCCATTTCCATAGTCGAAATCAACGCTGAAGAAATCGTACTGGTCACCAGTGACCCTCCTGGCCCGGCCCCCGTATCCGATCGCTTTTTCCGGATGTTTTCCCAGGAACCAGTTGATAACATCAATATTGTGCACATGAGTATCGAGAATATGATCACCGCACAACCAGCAGAAATTATTCCAGTCACGTATCATAAACTCCATATCGTTCCACCCCTTCTCCCTTTCCCTGAACCAGACATGGGCCTGATTCCAGTATGCCTTGGCTGATGTTATAGTCCCTATCTCACCGTTTACTATATGCCTGTAGGTCTCTATATAATCCTCCTGGTGGCGTCTCTGTGTTCCTGTTACAACATTAAGCCCGATAGCAGCCGCCTTTCTTGCCGTTGTTATTACTGACCTGATGCCGACAGGGTCCACAGCAACAGGTTTTTCCATGAAGACATGCTTATTTGTGGAAACGGCTTCAAGAAAATGATCGGGTCTGAACTGGGGTGGCGTTGCCAGTATTACAACGTCTATATCGGGAAGGGCCATAAGCTTCCTGTATGCGTCAAAGCCTACAAAGCAATTCTCTGCCGCGATTGGCAGATTAAAGGAGGCAAACCTTTCACGGCATGCATCTATTTTATCCTGGAACACATCAGCCAGTGCTATGATCTCCAGATCAGGCCCGGCACTTATGAAATTGATCGCAGCTCCCGTACCCCTGGCGCCGGCACCAATAAGTCCTGCCCTCAGCTTTTTCCCTTTAGGGGCACCCCTCAATATAGGGGGAAGGGCGGCCAGTTCAGGTGCAGCTTTCCGCTTGCATCCGCTCAGTATGGCCCCTGTGCCCGCAAGACCAATACCGGCAAGAGCTGTTTTTCCAATAAATTTTCGTCTGTCAAGATTCTGCATAATACATATATTAAAAAATTCACTTATCCAATGTACTGTCTGCCTCACAAACAACCCTGAAGCCGACATCTATGCAATCGGAATACCACCATATGCTCTTTGGCATCTGGGGATCCGTGACAAGCCATGCCTTCGTTTTTGTGAAATCCCTGGCAGCGCTCCTCACATCCCGGGCATCACTTTTGAACGACCCTCCCCTTATAACATGCTCCCTGCCGCTGGCAGGCCCTGAGGGATTGACTGCGGCAACTGTATCGGCACCGTAAGTGCCTGGCGAATAGTAGTCGAGGCAGAACTCAGCCACATTGCCCGACATGTTTTTCAAACCGAAGGGATTCGGCTTAACCGAAGAAGGTTCGCGGGTTCTGCCATCGCTGTTAACCTTGTAGACGACCCTGGAAGCGATATTCGATGTGTCGGGTCTGAAAATCTTCTTCAGAAATCCTTCAGATGTAAACTTCCTCGGATTTCCCGGGAAAAAGTAAGGAGTGGATGTACCTCCCCTGCAGGCATATTCCCACTCTGCTTCGGTGGGCAGCCTGTATTTCCTTCCCGTGACCTTCGACAGCCACTGGCAATAAACATAAGCTGCGTGCCACGACATTGTTATAGCCGGCCTGGAGCCTTTGCCCCAGCCCTGATCGGGAGCGCCCCAGGGAGGGGTTGCCCCGCTGATGGCATCGGCATTCTTCCTGCTTACAACCTGACCTTCAGTACGGCCCTGACTGCCTGTTGCCCTGAAAAATGCAAGATATTCATCCCATGTGACCTCGGTCCTGCCTATCCAGAACCGTGACAGGGTGACTTTTCTCACCGGACTTTCATCCTTACGGTGGAATGGCTCACTCTCAGGGCTTCCCATATTAAATGTGCCGCCCGCTATTGCCACCATGCCGAACGTTACATCTGAACCGGGAATCTGTTCAGTGAAGTCCGTGAACTTCTCCACCCTGGCCGGTTCGGTAAATATGGCCCTGTTTGCAGTAATGTTTACTCCGAATCCAGTATCATGGGCATGAATTGCATTCCTGTCGTAATGTCCGACTGATATGTGGCAGTTTATGCAATTCAGGGGTTCCTTGCTTGTAGTATAGAAAAGATGAGCATTGCCTCCATTTACCGATAATTTTACAGGAAAAAGGTTCTGGTGACATTTCAGGCATGATTTCTCATAAACATATCCCCTGGCATTCTCAAGAAGTTTCTTTTCATCCCAGTTTATTTTGGCGCTGTCCTTGAAAATATATCCGTAAATATCCTTGAACCCATGCTTTGCCTTGGCAAAGAGATAGCCATGTCCCTCCGGGGGCAGATGGCATTCCGCGCAATGGATTACACTGCCTGAGGCATTGTTGTAATGGGTTGAAAGCCTCCACGACTGATCGGCCATCGGATGTATATGGCACGATACGCAATATTTATCCGACGATGTGTAGGAGACTACAGCCTTACCCGATTTTATGAATATCAATGCAATAACAAATCCTGCAAGTACAAGCCAGATCGTTCTCCGGCCTGATTTACGGGTATGGTCGCGGAAATTTCTTATATTCATCGCTTATGTAAAATCAAATTGAACATGCTAAAGTTAATTGTTTAAGGTAACCAATGACAACGAATTTTTATCAATTTCTGAATTTTTTTTCACTCGGTCAGGCTGCCGGCCTCATTGTATATGCATGACATTATGCTGCTTTAAAGGTTGCACGGGGTGGGCAGTCACTAGACCTGACGGGAAAATGAATGTGCGTGCCGGAGCAGGCAGAATCCGGGGAACTCCTGAAAATAAGGATAGCGGATATGGGGAGGCTGAAACATGAGCCACGCCCAAGGCGCAGTTAATATTATTTTTGGCATGAAGATTGTTTTTGACAGGAAAAGTATATTTTTGTAACTTATTAAAAACTATACCAGGTATGAAAAAATTCGCTTTACTGATCCTGATCGCATTTGTCACGGTTCTTGTTGCAAGCTCATGCAATAAGAAGGAATGCCCTGCTTATTCGAAAGCTCGTACAGAGCAGAACGGAAGAAATGTCTGAATACCGGAACTCTTTTTTGGAATGCTGTTTATAAGTTAACCACATAATGAATAAGCTGCTTATAATAGCGGTTTTAATTATAACTGGTATAACTACAGTTTATGCCCAGGGAGAACTGGATCAACAGCAAAAGGTTTTCTTCCGCAACGAAAAATCATTTGGGATCAGTCTTAATTCGGATGGCATCGGTTTCGGTTACCGGGGAGCCAAAAGAATTGATTATCGCAACAAGCGGCTTTTCGAAATAGACTTCGGTACACTCAAGCATCCGAAGGAATACAAAATATCCAACCCCTATACAACAGGCGGCAATTTTGTTTTTGGCAAGCTCAATTCCACCTTTTACCTCAGGGGAGGCATAGGGCACCAGCATGAACTGTACAAAAAAGCAGACCTGGGTGGCATAGCAATCAGGTATTTTTACTCGGCAGGCCCGGTGCTTGCAATTTACAAACCAATATATTACAGGGTATTGTATGCCGTATCAAGTACCGATTACGTGATAAAGGAAGAAAAATTCAACTCTGCAATAACAATGGCCACCGAAATTTATGGCCGGGCAGCTTTTTCCAAGGGGTTCGACGAGATAAAGGTAATGCCCGGGATCTATGCCAAGGGTGGGTTTAATTTTGAATACAGCAAGGAGGATAAGGTTATACATGCCGTTGAAGTGGGTGCACAGGTAAACGCATTTCCGAAGGAGATCCCTATCATGGCGACCTCAACAAACAAAGCCGATATTTTTATCCCTTTTTGTAAGCTATCGCTTCGGAGTGATCATAGATCCTCTTGATCCTGAATCAAATAAGCTGTCAAATATCTTCAGGCGGAAAAAGAACAAATGATCTTTTTTTTCGCTTGCCATTTTTAATGGAAATACTTAATTTTGTGCTTCCAATTTATTAACCAATTAACAAAAGAGATATGTCAAAAATTAAAGTAGGCATCAACGGGTTTGGCAGAATCGGCCGCCTGGCCTTCAGGGCTGCATTAAAGAGGAATGATATTGAAATAGTCGGAATCAACGACCTCCTCGATGTGGATTATATTGCGTATATGCTTCGCTACGACACTGTTCACGGCAGATTTGACGGAACAGCTGAAGTTAAGGATGGCAAGCTTATAGTCAACGGTCAGAATATTCGCGTTACCTCCGAGAAAGATCCCGCAAGCCTTAAATGGAATGAAGTTGGTGCAGAGTATGTGATCGAATCCACAGGATTGTTCCTTACAAAGGAAAGTGCTGCGGGCCATATTGCAGCCGGTGCAAAGCACGTTGTCATGTCAGCTCCATCGAAAGATGATACCCCCATGTTTGTGATGGGTGTTAACCATAATAAATACAAGTCTGACATGCAGTTCGTGTCCAATGCATCATGTACAACAAACTGCCTTGCCCCTGTAGCCAAGGTGCTTCACGATAATTTCGGAATAGTGGAAGGGCTCATGACCACAGTACATGCAACAACCGCAACCCAGAAAACAGTCGATGGTCCTTCCAAGAAAGACTGGAGAGGCGGACGCGCCGCAGCAGGCAACATAATACCTTCATCAACCGGAGCAGCAAAAGCAGTGGGCAAGGTGATCCCCGAACTAAATGGCAAACTTACCGGGATGTCGTTCAGGGTACCAACACTTAACGTATCTGTGGTTGACCTGACATGCCGTCTTGAAAAGTCTGCAACCTATGACGAGATCAAGAAGGCTATGAAGACCGCTTCCGAAGGGCCCCTCAAAGGCATTCTGGGCTATACTGAGGAAGCTGTTGTCTCAAGCGATTTCAACGGAGATGCAAGAACTTCGATTTTTGATGCCGGAGCCGGTATCGCACTTAATGGCAACTTTGTGAAGGTGGTTTCGTGGTATGACAATGAGTGGGGCTACTCAAACAAGATCCTTGACCTGATTGCCCATATGGCAACTGTAAAGTAAAATACTGCCATTACAAGCATAATAAAAAAAGAGGTTATCTGAAAAGGCTGAACTGACCGATGAGATACCAGACTTTGGGAACTCAGCGGTTAACTGATCCTGACTTTTCCGGCAACCTCTTTTTATTTTCAGACTATCATTTCAACATCCAGGGGTATTCCTGCTGAATCGCGGTAGTGTTCCCCCAGCTCCAGCATTGCCTCGTCATCCTCCTCATAGCACCATTTCATTTTGATGCGCTTCCCTGACTTGCCATAGGATGTAAGCCTCTTCAGTATCTCGTAGAGGTATTTGGATGAACCGCTGTTAATATATTCAAGCTGGAAAAGTATTTCAAGCCCCCCATTCTTTTCAAAATGCTGGGTAATCCAGTTATCGAGACGCCTGTAAATAAGTTCCGGATTTTCAGGTATCGAGCGGCCGATCATTTCAAGCTTGTTGATTGCAGGATAGTACACAATACCCGGACAATTTTTAAGTTCCTCCTGAATAATATGCTTTTCCATAATTCCTT
This sequence comes from uncultured Bacteroidales bacterium, assembly GCA_963756885.1. Classification (GTDB taxonomy): domain Bacteria; phylum Bacteroidota; class Bacteroidia; order Bacteroidales; family VadinHA17; genus LD21. The sequence goes on along the minus strand of CAVWPG010000005.1, from coordinate 251,337 downwards.
ATTTATTCATATCTTAATGCCTCAATTGGATCTATATTAGCCGCTTTTACCGCCGGTGCATACCCGGAAGCCACACCCACTCCAAAACAGACCATGATGCCTGTTATCACCCACCCCCATGGGATCACAAAGCCCGACCGCAGGATTGATGATATGAAATTGCCGATCAGGATGCCGAGAAAAATCCCGAATATGCCACCCATCTGGCCAATCATTATTGATTCAAAAAGAAACTGATACTTGATAGTCACGGGCTTGGCCCCGATAGCCTTCCTCACCCCTATCTCCCTTGTACGTTCCGTAACCGACACCAGCATTATGTTCATGAGTCCCACTGCTGCCCCGAAAAGGGTAACTATGCCGATTATTGTTGCAGCAAGTGTAACATACCTTATATTCTTAAGTAACAGGTTTACTATATTGTCGCTCTTCGAAATGTTGAAATCCGATTCATCCCTTGGGTTCAGGTTCCTGATAATCCTGAATTCACCCTCGGCCTCACCCGTATAGCACATCGAGATTAACAGGAATAGTGGGCATAACCGTAATGCTGAATGTCTGGTTAGGCCGCGAGAAATACTGCCTTGCCGTTGTGACCGGCATGAAGCATACATTATCGCCGTTCACAATGCTGGCACCCTTGCTCTTGAGTATACCCGACACCTTGAGCTTCATGCCCGCCACCGTAATTATCTGGCCCAAAGGATCTATGCCGGTGGGAAAAAGATCCTTCCTGATATCGGCCCCAATCAGCACAAGGTGCCTCGCCTCCTGTATATCATCGCTCGTCAGATCCCTGCCTGTCTCGATCTCATATCCCGAAACTGCCAGGAAATTCTCATCGACCCCCTGCAGATTGACATTCGGATTCGTCTCCTCCGATTCATATTTTACTGTTGCGAGGCTCGAGGCATAGCAGGATATAGCCACAAGTGCCGGTTCCTGGAAGCTTTTCTTGAACTCCTCAGCCTCACGGTATGAAATCCTGGAATAATTTTTTGCCCTTGTCCGGCTGTTACCTATCCGGATATTCATACCCCATGATGTTATTGTGAAGGAGTTCGCCCCCATCATCGTAAACTGGTTGGTCAGTGATGACTTTATTGCATCTATCGCGGTCAGGATTCCGACAAGCGCCATAATACCGATGGCGATAATGCATATTGTGAGCATAGCCCTTACCCTGTTGGACCTGATAGCCCTCATGGAAATCCTGAGATTCTCCCTGAATATTCCAATTCTCTTAATACTTCCTTTCATTCCGAGCTTTTATCAGTGCCTGAATTAAAAAATAAAAGTACACTTTTTTTCATTCCTGAAAAAGAACCTGCTGACTAATTATTTATCAAAAAGACAGGGTCGCCGGGGATCACAAAGACTTTCATAATGAAACACAAGGCCATGGAAAGCACAGGTCACCGGAAAGTTGTTGATCTAAAGAACAACAGAAAAACTTTCTCTTGCCCAAGGGTATGTGTCTGACATTAATATTTTTCCAAAAAAACAAACATTTAGTTGCATAACTAAATAATTCGTTATATCTTTGGAATCAGATCAGGCTTACCTGATATTTAGTAAGCATAAAACTTAAAGCAATTAAAACAAAAGCAATGAGAGATCTTACAAGGGCAGAAGAACAGGTTATGCAGGTTTTATGGAAAATCAGGAAAGGGTTTGTAAAAGATATCCTCGAGCATTTTGAGGAGCCAAAACCTGCCTACAATACGGTGAGCACAATAGTGAGGATTCTTCAGGAAAAGGGTTTTGTGACGCATAAGGCCTATGGCAGAACACACGAATATTGCCCTCTGATAAGCAAGAGCGAATATTCAAAGTCACATCTTAAAACATTTGTAAATGATTACTTCTCAAACTCATTTGAGAAAATGGTAAGTTTTTTTGCTAAGGAAAAAAGCTTATCTTTACGGGAGATGGAAGAGATAATGAAAATAATGGAAGGTGAGGTGAAAAAACAAAAAATCAAGAAATGAATGCGCTGCTGTTTTACATGCTGAAGAGTGCGCTGTACCTGACAGCCTTTTACATGGTGTATTACTTTCTGCTCAGCAGGGATACATCTTATTCACGAAACAGGATGTTCATCCTTCTCTCACTATTATCTTCAATGATCCTGCCGGCATTTGCATTGCAGAACGTGAGACCGCTCAGTCTTCATGTTTTCGGCAAGTACCTTTCCGAAGTTCTTATAACAGGCTCTCCGTCCGGTACCGGAAGCCAGGCAGCAGGCGTCATGGAACTCTCCCCTGTCAGGATAATCAGCATTGTCTACCTTGCCGGAACAGCCCTGTTCATTCTGAAAATGCTGGCCGATCTTTTTAACCTGCTCTTTCTCATTTTAAAACAGAGAAACAACGATAGCCGGATCATAAGGTTCCATGGGTTCAGGACCGCCGGATTTTCTGCAATGGGATATGTTTTCATCAATTCCAGGCTCGATGGTGAAGAGGCCTCGCAGATCATAAGCCATGAACAGAACCATCTTAAAAGACTGCACTCTGCAGATATTATCCTGGCAGAGACAATTAAGGCCTTTCAGTGGTTCAACCCTGCAATATGGATGTTCGACAGGGCCCTGAGGGCAATCCATGAATTCCAGGCAGACCAGGAATGTCTCACATCGGGCATTCCAATCGTAAGTTATCAGTGCCTTCTGCTGAATCAGGTCTTCAGAACCAAATCGTTCAACCTCACAAACAGCTTTTCCAACCCCTCGCTGATAAGGAAGAGAATGATAATGATGACAAGGAAAAGAACTTCAGCTCTGGCCAGTATGAAACTGCTCTTCGTTCTTCCTGTAACAATCCTGATCTTCATCTTTATTTCTGCCTTCGGAAAGACAAATGCACCCAACCCTGTATCCGCCACCACGGAGATGACAGGTAACCCTGGAGACAGCACCGAAACGGAACCCTTTGTAGTGGTCGACCAGATGCCCGTTTTCCCTGGCGGAGATGCAGCCCTGCTGCAGTTCCTTGCGAGAAATACAGTATATCCCGAAAGCAGCAAGAAACGTAATATCCAGGGAAAGGTAGTGCTCCGGTTCTGCGTGACCGCAAAAGGCAGAATAACAAGGATCGGCATACTTAAAAGCGTTGACCCCGCGCTTGACGCAGAGGCTGTCAGAGTGGTAAAAGCCCTGCCTGAATTCATTCCCGGAAAGCAGGGAGGCAAGGATGTGCCTGTCTGGTACATGGTCCCAATAACATTTACACTGAATTGACAGGCAAGCCGGACTTTTAACCCGGCACCCGGTCCCGGCACTCTCAGCTTCCCGGTATCCCCCTCCGGAGATCCTTATTCGGTCACCATTCCTCCAAAACGATAGTACCGGCATCACCCTTCCTTATTTAGTTAAAAATAAATGATTTTTTATCAATAAATTAAATATTTAGTTGTATAACTAATATATTAGTTTTATATTTGAACATTGAAATTATTCCTTCTCTCTTAGTGTTAAATCAATAAAACTGAACAGAATGAAGAACTACCAGAAACAAGGCATGCTGAAAAGGATCAGCATCGCCATGACGATTCCGCTTGCGGTTGCTTTTATTTTCAGCGCTCCATCCCTTTGCAGCTCCATTAGTCAGGCCGCCCCGAACTGCAGCCAGGCGTTGCCGGTTCAGTCATCCGCACTTGCCCCTGGCGACAGCGTTTTTGTACTGGCTGATGAAATGCCTCTCTATCCAGGCGGTGATGCGGCTCTTTTGAAATTCATAGCAGACAGCTCAAAATATCCTGAGCAATGCATGAAAAATCATGTTACCGGAAAGGTAATTTTGAAGTTCGTGGTTAACAAGGACTGCACGGTATCCGACATATCGGTACTTCAGAGTGTTAATCCCCTGCTTGACGCTGAAGCCATCAGGGTAGTAAAGCTGCTGCCCAGGTTCGAGAAACCTGCAAAGATCAAAGGGAAAGCAGTTGCCGTATACTATATGGTCCCGATAACCTTTTCACTTAAATGAAAAAATGAAAGGCGTGCAGGGACTGGCCTGACTTTTACCCGGCACTACCATTTTCTGCCGCCGGCAACTTGCCCGGCACGGACATGTGGCTTCCCCGGAGGCTCCATCCTTCTAAGGTCAGGCTGCAGGAAGGCTGTTTCAGAAGATAGATCTGCCATGCCATGACGCTTTTGTCATGGCCCTCCTCCAGACGGGCAGGGACCTCATCTTATGAAACAGCCTTTCTGACGTTATAATAATCATCTGATCCCATCCACTGTTTTTCAAAATAATTACATTTGCTGCTGAAATATTACAGGATGGATATTCAGAGGCGAATTGAAGCGTTTGCTGTACTCGGACAGGAACTGAGGAATACACTTTCCGGAAGGAATGATGGCAGGGCTGCGGGACTGAAGGAAATCATCAACAGCCAGCATCTGATGAATCCCTGGTTTACCCCGGAAAATGTAACTGCCGCCCTTGAGGCAATTGCAGAGGAGCTGACTCCTGAAAACCTGACGCGGTGGACAACTCGACTATCCTCAGCTAAAATCAGGGATCAGCCCTTTCAGGGTAGGAATTATTATGGCAGGCAACATTCCGCTGGCAGGTTTCCATGACTTCCTCACGGTTCTTGTCAGCGGGAATTATCTTATCGCCAAGGCAAGCTCGAAGGATTCGGAACTGATAGTGAAGATTGCCGGAATGCTATGCGAAATTGAACCCGGATTCAGCCCTTTTATTGAATTCACAGGAGGGCATCTTGAAAATTTCGATGCGGTTATCGCAACCGGGAGCAATAACAGCTCCAGATACTTCGAGCACTATTTTGGAAGGTATCCGCATATTATCAGGAGGAACAGGAACAGTGCCGCATTCCTGGAAGGTAATGAGACGGTTCGTGAGCTCCGGGCCCTTGGATCGGATATCTTCCTATATTTCGGTCTGGGGTGCCGGAGTGTTTCCAAGATCTATATCCCGGATGGCTATGATCTGAAACCGCTAATCTCAGGACTTGAGCCTTTCAGCAGAGTTATTAATCACGAAAAATATGCAAGCAACTACGATTTCAGCAAGGCTGTCTACCTTGTGAACAGGGAGAGCTTTACTGACACCGGTTTCCTTCTTCTGAAGGAAGAAAACTCCCTCTCCTCCCCTGTTGCCGTTCTCTATTATGAATATTACAACTCCATGCCTGACCTGACGTACAAGCTGCAAGCAGCAGGTGATAAAATACAATGTGTGGTCGGGCACGGCAAAACAGCGTTTGGAAAGGCCCAGTCACCGCATCTGTGGGATTATGCCGACGGAATTGACACTTTAGAATTTCTTTCAAAAAAAAATAAAGCTGGAATATTGTAATCTAAAAAATATTATATTGCACCCGTCGAATTAATACTTATTTATGGTTTACAAATTTGTTGTGCTATCGGATGAAGACGAGTCATTTGTAAGGGAATTTGAGTTCCTCGACACGCATACATTAATGGATTTTCATAACCTCATTCAGGATGAACTGGAGTTTGACAAATCCCAGATGGCTTCATTTTTTATGGCTACCGACAACTGGGAAAAGGAAGAAGAATTTACTCTCTTTGATATGGGAACCGGGTCATCCACTATGGAAACCGGCATTCTTGAAGACATCATCTTCCGCAAGAACCAGAAATTATTGTATGTATTTGATTTTTTTAACGATAGAGCGCTTTTTATTGAATACACAGGGGAGTCAAAGGAAGATGAAGGACGCGAATTCCCCAACTGCACAAATTCCAAGGGTGTTCCTCCAAAGCAGGTTATCTTTGGAAGCTCTTCCCGCAAGCTCTATAACAACATAATTGTTTCCGACGACGATGACGAGGATGAACCGGAGGTTGATGACCTCTTCCTTGGCGAAGATGATGATGAGTCCCTGCCCGATTTCGAGAACATAGATACTCTGAACGAGGACGAGGAATAGTCCTTGTCAGGATAAGTTTCAGATGAAAAAATTTCTGATCGTCCTGCTCGGCCCGACCGGTGTCGGCAAAACCGATATTGCAATTGAGCTGGCCCTTAATTACGGCTGCAGTATAATTTCAGCAGATTCAAGACAAATATTCCGGGAAATGCAGATAGGTACTGCTGTTCCCGACGAAATCCAGTTAAAACAGGTTACACATTATTTTGTCGGATCCCTCTCCATCGGGGATTATTACAGCTCCAGTATCTTCGAAAGGGATGTACTCGCCCTTCTCCCCGGACTTTTTAAGCAGAGTGATGTTGCTCTGATGGCAGGCGGATCAGGCCTATACATCGATGCCGTGTGCAACGGATCCGACGATATTCCCGACACGGAGCCATCAGCCAGGGAAAAGTACAAAGAACTATACAGGACCGAAGGGATCAGCGGTCTGCGGATTGCCCTTAAGCTTCTCGATCCCGATCATTATGCAAAGGTCGATCTGAAAAACTACAAGCGAATCATAAGGGCGCTCGAAATATGCGAGAGCTACCGGAAAGCCATATTCCTCTTTTCTGACAAGGAATAAACGGGAGAGGGATTTCGGCATCATCAGGATAGGCCTCACAAGACCGAGGGATGAGCTGTACGAAAGGATAAATTCGAGGGTTGACGGTATGATAGTCAGGGGGCTTATGGAAGAGGCAGAAAAGCTACTGAAGCACAGGCACCTTAATGCCCTTAACAGCGTGGGTTACAGGGAATTTTTTGACTATTTTGACGGCACAATAACAAAGGAAAAGGCAATAGAGCTCATAAAGAGGAACAGCCGCCGGTATGCAAAAAGACAAATGACCTGGTGGGCAAAGGACAATATATCACATGGTTCCATCCCGACCGGAAAACTGAAATTTTCAGCTCTCATTGATGATGCAATTTCAAACACATGATTAATTTTACTGATCAGAAATAAATTGGTATGGATACTCCCCGGGATGACTTGCTCAGATGCCTTCGAGACAGGGCATCAATAAGGTACATGTAGATTTGTGCTCTGCGACTCCCAGATAGCCGATTTTGTGAAACGCACCGGAAATTCCGACTATGAAGCCTTTTTTGGGCTGAGTCACAGAAGCGTCTGAACTCGATATCAGGAGGAACTATTCGACGCGGAATTGACTTGTATCCAAGGGAAACGCTTCCCGCCGACACCCTTTTCGACGAATATGGCATCGGACATTCAAAAGGGTCGGAACTCGCCTTCCATATGACACGATGCATCATCCCCTCAAGGGTGCCGGTCCCGACGAAATCTCAGATTACCCCTATCCGCAGGTGGATGTCTCACGCTCCGGGGAGTTCGAAAAAAAGATTTCTGCCATACATGGAATGGACTGGCTACTTTTGCCTTTATGCAGATGACTGTATGGGAGGCATCGTGGTACCTTCGCTCTATGGAGGAGCTGATGACGGATATGATGACTGAAAGTGAATCAGCCACAATCCTTCTCGACAGGATAACCGATTTTGCATGTGCCAAAGCTTCGGCGTATGCTTCGGCGGGAGCAGATATCCTTTCCCTTGGCGACGATATCGGAACCCAGACCTCGCTGATGCTTGATGTCGGCTTATGGGACGAAATGGCTTCAGCCCAGGCTGAGAAGGTAATCCGTGCCGCAAAGGAAATCAATCCAGACATTCTTATCTTTTATCACTCATGCGGATATATAATACCGTTCATTGACAAACTTATTGATTCGGGTGTTGAAATACTTAATCCCGGTCAGCCTGAATGCATGGAATTCAATGATGTACATGACTCATTCGGCGATCAGTCTGTCATTCTGGGGGACGATAGGAACCCAGCAATTGCTTCCGTACGGGACAAAAGAAGATGTAAGGAAGGTAACACTTGAGAGGCTGGAAAAATGCGGATCAGCGGGAGGCATTGTTATTGGGCCGACCCATATTGTAGAGCCGGAAGTACCATGGGAAAATCTCTTGCCATATTGGGATGCAGTAAATGAATTTGAAGGAAAATACCTCAAACCTGACAGATGAGCTTTTCCCCTGGCGATATCATTGTCTTTCTCGTCTACTGCGCCATTATTATCCTAACCGGCTTTTCGTTTCAAGGACGGTCAATAAAAAGAAGGATTCCTCAAACTATTTTTTCGCCTCTAATTCCCTCCCATGGTATCTTGTCGGGAGTTCTGTCATTGCGGCAAATATTTCAGCTGAACAGTTTATTGGGATGTCAGGGTCAGGCTTTGCCATGGGAATGGCAATTGCCACATATGAATGGCTTGCAGCCATCATGCTTATAATGGTGGCACTGTGGTTCCTTCCAGTATTTGTTCATATGAAGATACATACGATGCCCCAGTTCCTTGAGGTTCGGTACAATAAGCTCATAAAAACCGTTCTGGCAATTTTCTGGCTTTTTCTTTTCATTTTTGTTAATCTCACCTCCATTCTTTATCTCGGGGCACTTTCACTTAAAACGATTTTTGGAATAAATATTGAATATGCCATTGCAGGACTTGCTTTTTCTCCCTCTTCCTTACTGTGGGGGGAGGTTTGAAAACTATAGCCAATACTGATGTCATACAGGTCTTTTTTCTGGTTCTTGGCGGACTTACAACCACCTGGCTTGCACTCAATGCCGTCTCCGACGGTTCTGGCCCGTTGAAGGGCTTTTCGATCCTCTTAAGTGAAGCCCCGGATAAATTCCATATGATACTGTCGCATTCAGATCCCAACTATAAGTATATGCCGGGAATCAGATCCATTCTGGGTGGCATCTGGATAGCAGGGATTTATTATTTTGGTGCTAATCAGTATATTATCCAGAAAGCTCTGGGAGCAAAAGACCTGAGAGAGGCTCAGCGGGGAATGGTTTTCGCAGGTTATCTTAAGCTCCTGATCCCACTTCTTGTAGTCATTCCCGGCATTGCCGCATTCTTCCTGAAAGCCGATATTTCACGACCTGATGAAGCATATCCCTGGCTGCTGAACCGGTTTGTCCCTTCCGGAATAAAGGGATTTGTATTCGCAGCCCTGATAGCAGCTATAGTATCATCACTTGCGGCAATAATTAACAGTGCGTCGACGATCTTTTCAATCGACCTATACAAGGCTTATTCAATCCTTCAGCTCCTGAGGAAAAGCTCGTAAATACCGGAGGATATCAAGCATTGTTATGGTATCTGTTGCAGGGCTGATGGCTTCAATGCTTACCGGGATCCAACAGGTATTTCAATTCATCCAGGAGTACACAGGACTTGTAAGTCCCGGGAATAACTGCAATGTTCGTCCTTGGCATCTTCTGGAAAAAAACAACGGCCAGGGCTGCATGGATCGCGGTGCTTATAACTATTCCGGTGCCTCTTGCGCTGAAATTGTTGTTTCCGGCGTATGCCTTTTCTGGATAATATGGCCGTCTCATTCGCTGTTATCATGCTTCCAAATGGTGTGTCAACCTCTGCTGTTCCGTGAGAAGATGAACAGCCGGGCAAAGTCCGGTGGGAATTACCACGGGGCATCTTCCGGAACCATGATCCCGTTTTCATCTGGGCTCTGCCGGCATAGTATCATTCTCAGCTTATTGTATATATTTTTCTGGTAATCTCCTGTCGCGGGTCAGGTCAGATTCTTCAGTTTCCGGATTGTATCAGCAGGATTAACCGAACTGAATACCGAACTTCCTGCAACCAGAACATTTACACCTGCGCTTACCAGACTGGATGCATTGGAGGTGTCTATACCCCCGTCCACTTCAATAAGAACATTGAACCTCCCGTATCAATCATACTGCGCAGTTCCGTTATCTTATTATAGCTCTCCATGATAAAGGTCTGTCCTCCAAAACCGGGATTTACGGTCATTATCAGTACCATATCAATATATGGCAGTATATTTCTGAGGAGAGAAACAGGTGTATGGGGATTCAATGCCACTCCGGCTCTCATTCCCAGGTTCCTTATTTCATCTAACTGTCCGGTTAAGATGTATGCAGGCTTCGTACTGAACTGTAAGATTGTACGCTCCTGCTTCCCTGAACCTCGATAAATACCTGTCGGGGTCGACTATCATAAGATGGACGTCCAGAGGTTTCTCCGCAGCCTTTCCCACAGATTCGATTACAGGAAAGCCGAAGGATATATTGGGAACAAACAGGCCATCCATTATGTCGAGGTGGATCCAGTCGGCCTGCTTTTGTTCACCATTAAAACCTCTTTCTCCAGGTTGCCGAAATCGGCAGCAAGCAATGAGGGCGCTACAAGATGGTCCATTTCTGATTGTTTTGGCAAATATAGAAACAAATATTAACCGAGGTAAGTCTTCAGTATTCGGCACCGGGTTGTAAACTGGATTTTTTTTATTGCCTTCTCCTTTATCTGCCTTACGCGTTCCCTTGTAAGGGTAAGCTCTTCACCTATCTCTTCCAGGGTAAATGGATGCTTCATTCCCAGACCGAAATATAATTTAAGGACCTTTGATTCACGGGGAGAGAGTGTATTTAGCGCCCGTTCGATCTCGTAGGCCAGTGACTCATTTATAAGATTTCTATCAGGACTCGGGGTGTCGGTGCTCTGGATCAGATCATACATGTTATTGTCCTCTTCAGCACTTATCGGAGCATCCATGCTGACTGTACGGCCATTTGTCTTCAGGGCCTCCTTGACATCCTCAGGGATCATCTCGAGCATGTCGGCTATTTCCTGGGCTGAAGGCTCCCTCTCATAAAGCTGTTCGAGCCTTGCAAATGTCCGGTTGATCCTGTTTATGGAGCCTATCTTATTTACCGGCAGTCTCACTATTCTCGATTGTTCAGCAAGAGCCTGGAGAATAGCCTGACGGATCCACCATACAGCATAGGAGATGAATTTAAATCCCCTTGTTTCGTCGAATCGCTGAGCCGCTTTCATAAGTCCCAGATTACCTTCGTTGATCAGATCTGGCAGACTAATCCCCTGATTCTGGTACTGCTTTGCAACAGATACGACAAAGCGCAAATTAGCCTTAACCAGTTTTTTTAAAGCTTCCGAATCACCTGACCTTATCTTTCTCGCCAGAACTACTTCTTCCTCAGGGGTAATAAGCTCCACCCTGCCTATCTCCTGAAGATATTTATCAAGTGAAGGGGTATCCCGGTTAGTAACCTGTTTAGTAATCTTTAGCTGACGCATTTACAGGTTTTTATTTGGTTATAGCAAAGAAATATCTGGTAACAGCTACAATTTTAATGAAAAAATGTAATTTTTCAACAATTTAAGACAATTATTTTTTGATAAATGGTACTTTTTTCTTATATTGCAGCAACATTTTTACAGATTGAATATCAAATTATTAGTTAATTTGATAAGATCCCATTGCTTTTTTAACAAATTTTACTTGGAAATATATTCGCAATTTTATTTAATATTGCACCTGTTTTCGGATTCAGTTAAGTGCTTTGATATAATCCATCGGGTTCACTTTTGTTTCTTGACCTGTGTTTCCAAAACAATCATTTAATCTCGTAAATTCCATTTATCATTAAATTATGTACGATATACTTGAATTAAGTAAGAAGCTGCTTCCTGAACTGAAGGAAATAGCAAAGGAACTTAACATCAAAAAAGCAGAAGCCCTGAAAAAACAGGACCTGATATATAAAATCCTTGACCAGCAAGCACTCGATGCCACTGAACTAAAACATGCAACATCAACTCAGACTCAGAACATGAAGATCAATCCTCACCTGAACAGTCTGAATCAGGATAATGAATCTCTTTAAGGAGAGGAAAACGGCCAAGCGACACATAAAACTGTTATTAAAAGACAAGACGGAATCAGTGATGTCTGTTTCCCCGGATGATCTTAAAAGACCCGGATAGCTTCACCTCCGACTGGCAGGATCAGGCAAGGAAAAATGCAAAGGACAGATGAAAAGCCGGATCTTTTTAAAAGTCCTGAACCAGGCACGGAAGTGAGAAAGATGCTCCAAGATGGAAGCAAGATCAGAGATCTGATCAGCTGCGTGACCTTCAAGACCGGGTAAAATTATCTGTTTGAACCAAAATCCGTCGAAAGATATGAAGCTGTCAGTTTGAACCGGTTGCCGAGAACGTGATCGAGGCAGATGATCCCCACTGCCGAAACTGAAGCTCCTTTTGATGACAATAAAGCCTCTTCTGATAGTTTATTTCGGAGAGATCATCGTGGAGCCACCCGTAAAGGAAGCAGTCCCCGAGCCTCAACCCGTACAAGGATGAAAAGAAGGAAAAGCCTTACGATTTCGAGGGTATCATCTACAATACAGGGGTGCTGGAAATTATGCCAGACGGCTATGGATTCCTGAGATCTCCCGATTATAATTATCTGAATTCACCTGACGATATCTATGTATCCCAATCACAGATAAAACTCTTCGGCCTAAAACCGGGGATACAATTAAAGGATCTATCCGTCCTCCAAAAGAGGGTGAAAAATATTTTCCACTTATTAAAGTCGATGAAATAAACGGCAGAAGTCCGGATTTTATAAGGGACAGAGTTCCTTTTGATTTTCTTACTCCTCTCTTTCCGAATGAGAAATTTACACTTTGCCAGCCGGGAGAAGGCTCCCTTTCAGTGAGGGTAATCGATATGTTTACTCCTATCGGAAAGGGCAGAGAGGACTGATAGTAGCACAGCCTAAAACAGGTAAGACCATTCTGCTCCAGGAGATTGCCAATGCAATAGCTAAATACCATCCGGAGGCTTATCTTATGATCCTGCTCATTGATGAGCGTCCGGAAGAGGTGACCGATATGGCAAGAAATGTCAAGGCTGAAGTAATTGCTTCAACTTTTGATGAACCTGCAGAACGTCACTGCCGTGTTGCAAATATAGTGCTGGAAAAGGCAAAAAGGCTTGTTGAATGCGGCCATGACGTAGTAATACTTCTCGATTCAATTACACGTCTGGCAAGAGCATTTAACACAACGGCTCCCGCTTCGGGAAAAGTATTGTCGGGCGGTGTCGATTCCAATGCCCTTCATAAGCCAAAAAGGTTCTTTGGTGCTGCACGTAATATAGAAAACGGCGGATCTCTTACAATTCTTGCGACCGCACTTACGGATACCGGGTCGAAAATGGATGATGTGATCTTTGAGGAATTCAAGGGAACCGGCAACATGGAACTTCAGCTTGACAGAAAGCTCTCCAACCGGAGAATATTCCCGTCAATAGATATTCCTGCTTCAAGTACAAGACGGGAAGACCTCCTTCTTAATAAAAATATCCTGCAAAAGATATGGGTCTTAAGAAATTTCCTTACCGATATGAATTCGGTTGAAGCCATGGAATTCCTGCGCGACAGGCTGTTACAGGCCAAATCGAATGAAGAGTTTCTGATTTCGATGAACGGAAGCTAACAAAACCATTTTTTTTCTTAATTTTGCACTCGATTTTAAAATATTCTTTTAATCTAACATATATATTTCATTACAATGGGAACAAAAAAATTTATAACATGCGACGGGAACCAAGCCGCTTCGCATGTTGCATATATGTTTAGCGAGGTCGCAAGCATATATCCTATTACACCCTCTTCCACTATGGCGGAATATGTTGATGAGTGGGCCGCCAACGGACTCAAGAACATTTTCGGTGAACAGGTTAAGGTCGTTGAGATGCAATCAGAGGCAGGAGCAGCAGGAGCATTGCACGGGGCACTTCAGACCGGTGCACTCTGTTCAACATATACTGCATCGCAGGGTCTTCTGCTTATGATCCCTAATATGTATAAAATTGCGGGAGAACTTCTTCCGGCTGTTTTCCACGTATCAGCACGAACGGTAGCTGCCCATGCCCTTTCAATATTTGGTGATCACAGCGATATTTATGCTACCCGTCAGACAGGCTTTGCTATTGCTTGCCAGCGGAAGTGTACAGGAAATAATGGATCTGGCCGGCGTTGCTCACCTCTCCGCCATCAAATCAAGAATTCCCTTCCTTCATTTCTTCGATGGCTTCCGTTCTTCACATGAAGTTCAGAAGATCGAAGTGCTTGCAATGGAGGATCTGAAGAAACTGCTCGACTGGGATGCACTGAGGAAATTCCGTGAAAATGCCCTTAATCCGGAGCATCCGGTTACAAGGGGAACCGCCCAGAATCCTGATATTTTCTTCCAGGCCAAGGAATCCATTAACAGGTTCTATGAGCCCATTCCCGATATAGTCAACAACTATATGGGGGAGATCAGCAAGCTTACAGGCAGGGAGTACAAACCATTTACATATTACGGAGATCCCCAGGCTGAAAATATCATCGTCGCAATGGGTTCGGTAACGGAAACAATAAAGGAAACAATCGATTACCTTAGGGAAAGAGGAGAGAAGATAGGTCTTATCACCGTTCATCTCTACCGTCCGTTCTCCTCAAAGTACTTCTTTGATGTATTTCCTGCATCAGTTAAACGGATATCAGTCCTTGACAGGACCAAGGAGCCGGGAGCAGAAGGCGAACCGCTTTACCTTGACGTCAGAAGCATGTTCTATGAGAGTACGTATGAAGCCCCTTATACTTGGAGGCAGATACGGACTCAGCTCAAAGGATACAACTCCGTCACAGATGATGTCTGTATACGAGAATATGAAAATGAAGGAATCCAAAAATCATTTTACAGTCGGAATAGTAGATGATGTTACCTTCAAATCACTTCCCGTCCTTCCTGAAATAAATGTCTGCAATCCGAGTACTTACTCGGCTAAATTCTATGGACTGGGATCCGACGGAACAGTAGGAGCAAACAAAAACTCGATCAAGATCATTGGTAACACAACCGATAAATACTGCCAGGCATATTTTGCATATGATTCAAAGAAATCCGGAGGGATAACGACCTCTCACCTTCGTTTCGGTGATAATCCGATCCGTTCCCCCTATCTTGTCAATACAGCCTGATTTTGTTGCATGCCATGTTCCTGCATATCTTGAAAAGTATGATATGCTCAAAGGATTGGCCAGACGCGGTACTTTTCTTCTCAATTCGATCTGGGATGTAGAGGAGACAAAAAACCGCATTCCTGATCATATGAAGAAATATATGGCTGAGAAGAAGATCAATTTCTACATAATAAATGCCACTGCCATTGCAGATGAACTCGGGCTTGGGAACCGGACAAACACTATCATGCAGGCTGCGTTCTTCAAGGTAGCCAATGTGATCCCTTACGATAAGGCTGTAACCGAGATGAAAAAGGCTATCTACAAGTCGTACGGAAGAAAAGGCGAGGATAGTAGTCAATATGAACTATGCGGCAGTAGACAAAGGCGGAGAAGTAACAAAAATTGAGATCCCTGCCGAATGGGCTGACGTAAAAATCGAGGAGAAAAAGCCGATACACCGCAATCTTCCTGCCTTCATAAGCGAAATAATGGAACCTATAAACAGCATGAAAGGCGACGATCTTCCGGTTAGCGCCTTCCTTGGAAGGGAAGACGGCACTTTCCCGGCAGGTACTGCTGCCTATGAGAAGAGAGGTATTGCGGTATTCTCACCGGAATGGCAGCCTGATGAATGTATCCAGTGCAACCAGTGCTCATATGTATGTCCTCATGCAGCCATCCGTCCCTTCCTTCTGACAGAGGAGGAACTTGCGAATGCACCTGAGGGAACCAGGGCAATTCAGGGTGTCGGCGGACCTCTCAAGGCATATAAATTCAGGATCCAGCTTAGCGTTTATGACTGTACGGGCTGCGGAAACTGTGCCGATATATGCCCGTCGAAGAATAAAGCTCTTATCATGAAGCCCTTCGAGACACAGCTCGTGGAAGCAGACCGCTGGATCTACATGAATGAAAAAGTCGGATATAAAGATACTGTCGCCGACAAATTCGTAAATGTGAAGAACAGCCAGTTCTCACAGCCATCTGTTTGAATTCTCGGGAGCATGTGCAGGATGTGGTGAAACTCCATATATCAAAACTATTACCCAGCTCTTCGGCGACAGGATGATAGTTTCCAATGCAACAGGCTGTTCATCGATCTACGGTGGCTCTGCACCTTCCACTCCATATACTTCAAACAAGGACGGTAATGGTCCGGCATGGGCAAACTCCCTTTTTGAAGACAATGCGGAGTATGGTCTGGGACTTTCTATCGGATCGACCAAACTCAGGGAGAGGATTGCGCAGGAAAATGACAGAAAGCCTTGAAGGGGGATCGCTGATTCCGGAAACCAAGGCTGTTTTCGAAGAGTGGCTGAAGAACAAGGATATGGGTGAACCTTCAAAAACAGCATCTGCAAAGGTTATTGAAGCCTGCCAGAAGGATAAGTCGGAAGTAGCTGCTGAAATACTCAGCCTTAGGCAATATCTTGTCAAAAAATCACAATGGATATTCGGAGGCGACGGCTGGGCTTACGATATAGGTTACGGAGGTCTTGACCATGTCCTCGCATCGGGTGAAGATGTTAATGTGCTCGTTCTCGATACGGAAGTATATTCGAATACAGGTGGCCAGGCTTCAAAATCAACACCTGCCGGGGCCGTTGCAAAATTTGCAGCATCAGGAAAAAAGTCCGCAAAAAGGATCTTGGCGTGATGGCAATGAGCTATGGCTATGTATATGTCGCACAGATCGCAATGGGTGCAAACAATGCACAGACACTGAAAGCCATCAGAGAGGCTGAAGCCTATCCCGGACCATCGCTCATCATTGCCTACTCCCCATGTATCAATCATGGCCTCAGGGAAGGTATGGGACGTACCCAGGCACAGACAAAGGCCGCTGTTGAGTCAGGCTACTGGCATAACTACAGATTCAATCCGCAGCTTGAAGCCGAAGGGAAGAATCCGTTCACACTCGATTCAAAGGAACCTGACTGGTCAAAATTCCAGGATTTCCTGAAATCAGAGGTCCGCTATACATCTCTTCATCAGTCATTCCCTGCCGAATCGGAAATACTCTTCAAGGCAGCGGAGGAAAACGCAAAATGGAGGTATAAGACGTACCAGCGGCTTGCAGCTATGGAATTCGCGAAAACAGAATAAACCACTGAAAAAACCATCCCCCGGGGTGGTTTTTTTTTGATACTTTGCCTTAAAGAGGTGATAAATCAATTTCAGCGAGGGCGGATCATGCCGTGCATTTCATTCCGGAATGCATCAGTGAGTGAGAATCAGGGGAAAGCGGACTTTACGGACTTTTTTATTATTTTTGCAGCCAGAAAACTATGGGACGGATAATTGGTATAGATTATGGCACAAAGAGAATAGGGCTGGCTGTTACAGACCCTCTTAAAATATTTGCATCTCCGCTCGATACGGTTTCCACTGCTGAATTTTACAGTTATATTGATAACTATCTCAGGACAGAGACAATAGAGGCATTTGTGATAGGCTATCCTGTTCAGTTGAACAATACTCCGAGTGAGTCTGTTATTTATCTGGATCCGTTTATTAAAAGACTGAGGCAGAAGTTCCCCGGGAAGGATGTACATCTTGTCGATGAAAGATTTACCTCTAAGATGGCCTTTCAGACAATGATCGACGGAGGCGTTGGAAGAAACGGCAGGCGGGATAAATCAATGGTCGACAAGATCAGCGCTTCAATCATTCTGCAATCTTTCCTTGACAGAAAGCCGAAAACAGAGAAAACAGATTAAAATGATATATCCGATAGTAATATACGGCCATCCGATACTGAGAAAAGTCGCAGCTGATATCGACAGGGATTATCCCGGTCTGGAACAGCTGATAGCCGACCTCTTTGAAACAATGTACCATTCCGAAGGACTGGGCCTGGCCGCTCCTCAAATTGGAAAATCGGTGAGGATATTTGTCATTGACGGCAAGCCTGCTGCCGAAGATGAACCGGCACTGGCCGATTTCAAAAAGGCATTTATCAATCCGCATATAACAGAGAAAAAAGGGGAACTTGTTCCAATGACCGAGGGCTGCCTCAGCATACCGAATCTGAGGGATGAGGTATACCGCGAGTCGCATATACGGATAACCTACTATGACGAGCAATGGAATTTCCATGATAAGGTCTATGAAGGGTATGCTGCCAGGATAATCCAGCATGAATATGATCACCTGGATGGAATTATGTTCACCGATAAAGTCAATCCACTCAGGAAAAGACTCCTGAAAAGCAAGCTTACAGCCATCAGCAAAGGCAGGTTCGAAGCCGAATACAGGACCATTCTCGCCGGACAGAAAATAAAATAGATCAGGATTTTTACAGGGAACAGGGCACGACAATGCAAGGAGGGGCTGAAAGCCGTCCCTGCATTAAATATCATATTTTATTTTACTACTGTCAGACTAAAAGTTTGAGATTCTTCGCTTTGCTCAGAATGACAAGTATTTATGGAGTTTTTGGTGAGGAGGAGGTGGTTGGCGGCTGCGCCGCCAACCACCTCCTCCTCAAAAACACAAATGGCTGTCATTCTGAGCGAAACGAAGTGAAGCGAAGAATCTCTTGCTAATTTGACCATTTATCCGTTTGGTAGTGATTTTATTTGTATCTTTAATATGTCTCATTTCTGTTCAGCGTGCTTCTCAGGGAAATGCCATTTCTCAGGGTATGCCTGCCTCTTTGTGCAGGTATCTGTTCGGGACTGCTTTTTACTCCTGACAAGACCTTTCTTTTAATCTCAGCTGCAGTAATTCTCCCGGCTTTTATCTTTAGCCTCAGATTCAACGGGTCGGAGATCAATATGATTTTCGGATTTGTCCTGACAGCCGCCCTTTATCTCTCCGGTTTGCTTCTTTATACCGGTTGGAAAAACAACCTGTCCACCCTTGAGCCGCACCAGGCATTATACGCCTGCACGGTCTCAGACTTTCCAGCAGAAAAGAGCAACAGCAATCTGCTTCGGGTAAAGCTTGAATGTCTGATCCATGGCAATGAACCAAAAGCAGTTAACGGCTCTGTGCTTCTGTATTGCAGAAAAGATATGGTTGTAAGTCAGATGATGCCAGGCGACCGTTTGCTCATCAGGTTCAGCCCGGTTGAGATCTCAGACCGTGGTAATCCTGATGAATTCAAATACAGGTTCTTTATGGAGAATCACGGCTTCCGCTATTATGCCCTTGTAAACCGGAGCAGCATTGCCGGGCACATTATTCCCCGGAGGAGAAAACTTATTTACAGGGCACTTATCCTGAGGGAGAAGATAATCGGGATGTACGAGGAGAGAGGCATTACAGGAGAAAGGCTAGCACTTGTGGCAGCCATCACACTTGGTCAGAAAAACATGCTCGAAGCTGACCAGAAAATTTCATTCATGAAAGCCGGTGTTATGCATATTATGGCAGTATCGGGTCTTCATACGGGCATCCTGAGCCTGTTTGTATTCAATATCCTCTTCTTCCTGAGAGGAAGGCTCCGATTCCTCCGGATACTGATCACAATACTCCTGTTATGGTCGTTCGCGTTTATAACCGGACTTGCTCCATCGGTTCTCAGGGCTACAATTATGTTTTCATTCCTGCATGCCGGCAACCTGATGAAAAGGCCGGCAAACGGGATTAATTCAGTGCTTGCATCAGCATTTATCCTACTGATTATCAGACCACCGGTATTATTCGAGGCTGGCTTTCTCCTTTCATATTCGGCCGTCATATACATAATCGCATTTTATGGAGATCTGTACCGGAAGGTTGTTTTCAATAATTTTCTGGCAGACAAGATATGGCAGTCGGCAGCCGTTACAATCATAGCCCAGGCAGGAACACTGCCGCTTACAATAACACTTTTCAACAGGTTTCCGGTATACTTCATCCTTACCAATATTCTCATTGTACCTGTTTCCGCTCTTCTTGTAATTACCGGATGCCTGGCCGTGCTTACCTTTCCCCTTGGTATTGTCTCAGCCTGCTTTGCATTCCTGCTCAATAACATTGCCGGTCTGATCGGGTATCTTACCGAAAAGGCCGCTTCCCTCCCATTCTCTTCAATCGGCAATATAGGCATGACTACAACCGAATGCCTCCTTTCCAGCATTGCAATCTTTCTTTTTACAATCTTTCTCCTGAAGCCAAAATCCATCCTCCTTCGAACACCTCTGACTGTCTTGCTGATTTTCACGTTATATGGCACAGTAAGCGACTTGTACGAAAGATCAGCCAGTGAGCTTATAGTTTATAATACTCCGGGGTCTTCTGCAATAGGGATCAGAACAGGCAAGATGCTGTATCTTTTTACAGATGCGGATAGAGACCTGCCGGAAGTAAGACGTCATTGCTCCGTAAAGAGACTGACCCTTGTAAATACCGGGTATAGCTCCGCACCCTGCCGCATCAGAGCAGGCAACAAGAGTATACTCATAACGGGCTCCCTCAACAGCAGTTAATCGAACCGTTTTCTCCCGACATTGTGATCCTCACAGGAAACAAGCCATGGGTCGACATTGATCTGACAGGGGTGCCTCCGCGGTGCAGGGTTATAGCAGCAGGCGGCATGCCTTTCCCTGGTAATACGTACGCCAAAATTAACCCTTCCCCGTTCCCTGTTTACAGCGTCAGAAAGTCCGGAGCCCTCATCAGAAGGATTTGATTCTAAATCAATAAAAGTCAGGTAAAACTTGAGTTTTAAGTGATTTATCTCGTATTTTTGTCATGTTTTTTCAATAAGGTTATATGAGAATTATTATTGCAGGGGCCGGTGAGGTTGGAACACATCTTGCCAAGATGTTATCGAACGAAAATCATGAAATTATAATTATCGATCCGGAAGGAAACCGTCTGAAGCCAATCGACAGCTCCCTGGATGTTCTTACCCGTGAAGGCTCATCCACTTCTGTAAGGATGCTGAAGGATGTCCTTGGCAAAAAGACCGATCTCTTTATTGCCGTAACTCATTCCGAAGATACAAATATTACACTCGGCCATTCTTGCCAAGAAATTCGGGGCGATCAAAACTATAGCAAGGATTGATAACCTGGATTATCTTGAACATTCAATAACCGATTTCTTCAAGTCTCTGGGGATCGATTCCCTGATTTATCCGGAACTGATAGCTGCACAGGGAGGTTCTTGGCCTACTGCATGAGACCGGTGCTACCGAATTCATGGAATTTTGCGGAGGGAGGCTGGCCATGTGTGTTCAGCGACTGGAGGAGAATGCACCTATAATCAATAAAAGCCTTCAGGAAATAGCATTCAACAACAGGACTGATAAATACAGGGCTGTTGCTATAAAAGAGACGGGCAAAACGATTATACCGAGCGGAAATGAACAGTTTAGCCTTGGAGACCTGGTCTATGTTATCTCAACCCAGGACGGCATTGATGAAATGATGCGATCATCGGGAAAGGAAAACTTTGAAGCCAAAAGCATCATGATCCTTGGCGGAAGCAGGATCGGGAAACACGTGGCCTTATATATGCAGAAGACCTGCTAGGTGAAGCTCATCGATTATGATACAAAAAAATGCGAGGACCTTGCCGAGATCCTCGACAATACACTTATCATTAATGGCGACGGAAGAAACCTGGACTACTTGAACAGGAAGGCATAGCCAAGACAGACGCATTTCTGGCCGTAACGGGTAATTCGGAATCAAATATCCTTTCCTGCCTTCTCGCAAAAAAACTTGGGGTAAAGAGAACAATTGCCGAGGTGGAAAATATGGAGTATATTAATCTTGCTGAAAACACAGGGATCGATACAATAATAAACAAGAAGATATCTGCCGCCAGCAGAATATTCAGACATACGTCAAATCCCAATGTGACCCAGGTCAAATATATGGCAGGAACCGAAGCGGAAATTATTGAATTTAATGTCCCCGCCAATTCAAAAATTACCAAGGGCACACTCAGGAGTCTTGAGTTTCCAAGGGATGCCATTGTGGGAGGAGGCACCAGGGACGGAGTTCCCTTTATCGCTACCGGCGACACCATAATAAATGCCAATGATAAAGTTGTTGTTTTCACATTGCCCTCCGGCTACGAGAAGCTTTCCAAATATCTTTACCTGAAAATTAATGGTGAACTTCCGGATTATAGCCAGGGTCTTCAGCCTTCTTCTCATTGCTGAAGGCCTTTTCATGCTTATGGCAGCAGGTGTATCATTCATGTACCATGAACATGCCATCGGCATCATTCATTCATTCGGCCCTGATTACAATAATAACAGGCATAATAGTTTTCACCCCTCTGAGAAATGAGGAGAAGGTCTCAGGGAACAAGGAGGGATATATTATTGTTACAGGCAGCTGGATTCTCTTCAGCCTTTTCGGGACACTGCCCTTCCTTTTCAGCGGTTCCATAAAAAACTTCGGGGATGCATTCTTTGAGTCGATGTCAGGATTCACAACCACAGGAGCTACAATATTTACAGATGTTGAATCATTGTCACATGGAATCCTCTTCTGGAGAAGCATTACCCAGTGGCTTGGAGGACTTGGAATAATATTTATATCCCTTTCAATATTTCCGATTGTCAGATCTGTCAATATTCAGATTGCGGCAACTGAATTTTCTGGTCACCAGATTGAGAAGATAAATCCCCGGATGAAAGGCATAGCGTCAAGACTGCTGTTGATCTATTTCTGGAATGACACTGACAGAGGCAGTCTTGCTGACGCTGGGCGGAATGCCGGCTTTTGATGCTGTCTGCCACTCATTTTCAACGTTATCGACAGGAGGCTTTTCAACAAGGAACGACGGCATCGGCGCTTTTGCCACCCCGTTATTATGATAATCATTACCGTATTCATGTTCCTTGCCGGCACCAATATGGCGCTGTCTATTTTGCCTTTAAAGGCAGGTTAAAAAAATGACAGGGAATAATGAATTTGTATTCTATACATCGGTCTGTATAATTTTCATCATGATTAGCGCCACATACTTACTTTACCGGGGAGACTCTCAGCGGGAAAAGTTATTCTGGACAGCGCATTTCATGTTGTTTCAGTTATCACTACTACCGGATATTACACTCAGAATTATACCCTTTGGGGATATACTATGGTGCTTATAATATTTATCCTGATGTTTACAGGAGGAACTGCAGGTTCAACAAGCGGAGGAATAAAATCGTCGTCTTCTGCTGATCCAAAAGCAGCAGGCAGGAACTTAAAAGCTGATCCATCCCAATGCTTTCTTCCCTGTTCGTCTCGACAGGCATATTGTCCCGCAGAGCACAATTTATAATGTTCTTGTGTTTCATGACTCTATATTTCCTCGTTATTTGCTGAAGTACCTTTATCATCTCCCTCATGGGCTATGATATAATTACATCCTTCAGCACATCGGCCTCCATGCTGGCTAATTTTGGCCCGTCACTGGGGAACATTTGGACCCTTTTCAAATTATTCCGCCCTGCCAATGCGCAGGAAAATGGTTTCTCTCAGCCCTTATGCTGCTGGGAAGGCTCGAACTGCTCTCAGTAATGATACTGTTTACAAGGAGTTTCTACAGAAGATGAACCCTCACCATTCCAGAATTCCGGGACCCTGCCTGACAATTTCGGCTCATCGCCTGTGCAATCCACGATTGTGGAAGCCGCATTCTTGCCAAATCCTCCATCTATAACGGCATCAACAAAATCGCTGTATTTCTCGTGAATCAGTTCAGGATCGGTAGTGTATTCAATGATTTCATCCGGATCGTGTATGGAGGTGGTTATGATCGGTCGTCCCAGCTCCCTTACAAGTTCCAGGACAATATTGTATTGTCGGGGATCCTTATACCGACAGTTTTCTTCTTATTTCTGAACAACTTAGGGATCTGGCTGTTGGCCTGTACTATAAATGTAAACGGTCCCGGCAGGTTCCGTTTAAGGAGCTTGAAAATATTATTGTCCCTGATTATTGTATATTCAGACAGCTGGCTCATATCGTGAAAAATGAGGGACAGATCTGGATTTTTAGGGTTCAGCCCCTTGAACCGGGCAATCCTCTCAATTGATTTTGAAGCCCTTATATCGCATCCCATTGCATATACAGTGTCCGTAGGATAAATGATAATACCTCCCCCTTCAAGCAGATCAACGATCTTCCTGATATCCCTGTGATTTGTATTTTCGTTATAAATTCGTACGAGCATCGATAATTCAGGTTTGTCCGCCATCCCATTCCGAGGCTGAGAACAACCTTATCCGAAGCCGCGTCAATGGGTATGGGGGAAATTAAAAAAAGGGTAAGCTACTTATATCGCACCGCTACAACTGCCTACCCTTGCTACCTTCCGGTCCTGGGGGAGTTCAGCAGGAGCTGGTCGTATAAGACTTACCCCGCACAAAAGTACAATTTATCAGCCATACTTCAAAATAATTATCCGGTTTTAAAACATCCCTCTTTTCCATTTTTAGATTATATTTGTTATCCGATAAACCCAACAATCAAATCAAATCACGTTATCATGGAAGAAAATGTCAATGTCTGGAAAGCTAACCTGACAAATGGCCTCATATTTGGCCTCGTAGGAATAGTATACTCGCTTGTGATGTACTTTCTCGATCTGTCCCTCAACAAAACACAGGGATATATCTTTCTTGTGATTGCGGCTGCAATGCTGTTTTTGCTTCTTAAGTCATACCGTGACAATGTCAGGCACGGGCAGATAACATATGGGGAATCAATAGGTGCAGGAGTAATTATTTACCTGTACTACTCACTTATTATGGCATTGTTCGTTTATATTCTTTTCACAGTTATCGATCCGGGACTAATCGGCAAACAGCTTGCCATGACAGAAGAGATGCTGCAGAAAAAAGGGATGTCCCAGGAAGCTATCGATGCAGGGATGAAAATAAATGCCAAAATCATGAAACCGGCCATAATGGCCCCTATCAGCATCTTAGGCAATATGATCTGGGGTGTGATCCTTTCGCTGATTGTAGGCATATTCATCAAGAAAGAGGGCAACCCGCTTATTGACACTCCTGCAAATTAACCGGGAAGGATTCTGATGGATCTATCTGTAATTATCCCTGTATTTAACGAGGAAGAATCTATCCCGGAGCTGACGGCGTGGATAGAAAGGGTGTGCCTTAAGGAAAAACTCTCATTTGAAATCGTATATATTGATGATGGGAGTTCCGATTCCTCATGGGATAGGATAATTGCAGCTGCAACTGACAGACCCTTTGTAAGGGGATTCAGGTTCAGAAGGAATTACGGTAAAGCAGCTGCTCTCTACACAGGGTTCAATGAGGCTGCCGGAGATGTGGTTATAACCATGGATTCTGACCTTCAGGATAGCCCCGATGAAATTCCGGGCCTTGTAGCAATGATAAGGGATGATGGATTCGATATCGTATCAGGCTGGAAAAAGAAGCGATACGACCCCTTTATAAAACGTACTACAAGCAAATTCTATAATACAACTGCACGCTGGGCCTCGGGCATCAGGCTGCACGACTTCAACTGCGGACTTAAAGCTTACAGGATCGAAGTTGTAAAGAGCATAGAGGTATTCGGCGAGATGCATCGCTATATTCCCATGCTGGCCAAAGAGGCAGGCTTTCAGAAGATCGGCGAAAAGGTTGTGGAACACAGGGCCCGCAAGTACGGTGTCACAAAATATGGCCTCGACAGATTCATGAAAGGTTATCTTGACCTGCTTACGATCGGCTTCATTACTAGATTCGGCAAGAGCCCCATGCACCTCTTCGGATCTCTCGGAACCCTGATGTTCATGCTGGGATTTTTAATGGCAGGCTACCTGGGGGTGAAGAAGCTGTTTTATATAAACCATCATCTGAGGGCTCCCCTGGTGACAGACAGTCCCTATTTCTTTATAGCATTAACTGTAATGGTTATCGGTTCCTTCCTGTTCCTGACCGGCTTTCTCGGTGAGCTCATAAACCGGAATTCATCCGAAAGAAACAAGTACCTTATACAGGACAGGGTGAACGGGTAAGGGCAGAGGGCGCAGGGCAGAGGGCGCAGGGCGCAGGGCAGAGGGCGCAGGGCGCAGGGCAGAGGGCGCAGGGCGCAGGGCAGAGGGCGCAGGGCGCAGGGCAGAGGGCGCAGGGCAGAGGGCGCAGGGCGCAGGGCAGAGGGCGCAGGGCGCAGGGCGAGGGCGCAGGGCGCAGGGCGGAGGGCGCAGGGCTCAGGGCGCAGTGAAACTTCGTGGGACGCTGTGCGACTCCGTGGTTAAAAAAAGCTTAAAACGGAATTTTATCTAATCTTCCTTATTCCCATTCATGCCAGCATTACAACTATTATAAACCTCAATTATCGAAGCTGTCATTTTATCCCATGCGAATTTTTCCTTCTCCCGAATGACCCCTTCAGTAAACTGATCCAGTCTCTTGTTTCTGAAAAAATCAAGGATAGCCTCAGCTATATCTGCCGGATCAGGAGGCACTACATAACCTCCTACCCTGTCTGCAACGATCTCCCTCAGGCCTCCCACATCCGTTACAAGCATCGGCTTGCCATAATGAAAGGCGACCTGGGTAACTCCGCTCTGCGTTGCGCTCCTGTAGGGCTGAACAACAAGGTCAGAAGCACAGAAATAGAGAGGAACTTCAATGTCTTTTATGAAGCTGTTACGAATTGTTATTTCATTTTCAAGATCATATAATTTGATAAGCTGAATATAAGGAGCATCGTCTTCATAAAATTCCCCTGCAATAATAAGGTGCAGGTTATGCTTTCGGAGTCTTTTGTCGGCGAACGCCTTTATGAGAAGATCAAGTCCCTTATAGGCTCTTATGAAGCCAAAGAAAAGCATATATCTCTTATTGTCCGGCAGATTAAGGGCCGATAAAGCCGCTTCCCTGCTGACAGCCGCACCATAATTGTCGAAAAGCGGATGAGGACTGAGCTTCACAGGTATAGCGGAACGAAAGGATGCAAGTTCATCCCCCACACTGGCCGACATAACTATCGCACCGTCAATACTGCGGGTGAAGTACCGTGTGAAGAGCCTGTCGCCCGGTCGTCTTTCGTGCGGAATAACGTTGTCGAAGATACAGATAATCACTGTCTTGCGCTTAAACCCTGCAATCCTTGCCATCGTTCCAAGGCATGGACCCATGAAGGGAATCCAGTATCTTAATAATAGTATGTCAGGCTTTGCCCTCCTTATTCTCAGGCCTGCTGCAATCCAGTTAAGAGGATTTACAGAGTTTACAAGCCTGGTAATTTTTATTCCTGCCGGGGCAGGGCCGTCAGTATATTGTGTTTTACCGGGAAAAAGGAACGATGGGTATTGCAGTCTGAAAGTAAGGATCTCAATTTTGTGGCCCTCTGAGGAAAATTGCATTGCAAGCCTGTCATTGAAGGTTGCAGGCCCTCCCCTGTAGGGATGTGCCGGACCAACGGATATGATATTCAGTTTTGGATCGGTCATGCCTACTTGTTTTTAACAGCCCAGTCACGCAGCATTTTGACGGCTTTTGCCAATACGCCTGCCTCGCCCCTGAAATCCCCCGAACCATTCGGTTTGCCGTCGCGCCCATACCATTCATAAAATTTATTGTTTGCAAGGACCCTGTCGATCATTGGTCGTATGGCCTCATTGGCTTCCGATACGAACCCATTAGCCACAAGCTGTTGAACCATTCTGCCGCCGAACCATGTCCAGTCACCACCGTTCTGGTATATATAGGGCCTGTTGGTTTTGGAATCCTTTATTATTCCATCGGGATAGGGAGGATAAAGTGTAAGTCCTATTGTCGGGGCTCCTGACTGCGCAACATTTTCCTTCATATGTATGTATGTATCCAGAATCTCATTACGCGATAACAATCCCGCCTCGATAGCAACGGCAGTACCACCATGAAACCATGTGGCGTTTTCATTAAAACCGGCAGGAAAAGGAGAATCCTTAATGTAAATATGTGGTATGAATTTCCCCATCTTTTCATCCCACAGGTATTTACGCACATTCAAAGCCGTCTTCTCACGCAGCGAATCCCATTTCATCCCATCCTGCTCATTCTCTGCAAAATCCTTCATGTATGCAAGAGCAATAATAAACATTGCATTATCATATATATCGATTGCCCAGTGGGTCCTCTCATCCACATCGACTACCGCCCCTCCTTCCACCTGGACGTCGCCCCAGTCCTGGGTCGTGGCCCCGGTAAGCAGACCGTATTTCCCGGAGTACCTGTTCTCAAGGAGGAACCCTATCGACTCTGACAACCTCTGCCTTACTGTCCGACCTGCAACTATTTCATCCAGTATCGTCCTGTCACCTGTTTTCCCGATATATTTCCCGATTGCCTGTATGAGTGATGTTTCCTGATCGGTCTCAACTGTATTTTTAAAGCCTACATGCCCTGTATCTGCCGGTGATGTATAAATATTGGGATCATCCCATGTCACGTGTCCCCTGAGAACATAGCCATCAACAATCTCATTGTCGGTTTGCTGAAGCCTGAGGAAAGTGAGGAGGTTCTGCCTTATTATCATGTTGTCATATACGTCGCACGATGTTTCTATAAATGTATTCAGGTCGCGGATCCAAACCTGCGGATAGCCATCTCCTGCAGTGAACCCTCTTTTCAGCAGGTCAGTGGCTTTCGTATATAGCGAATCGAGTGAACTGTCGGACAGTATCTTATCGGCCAGCGCCTTATTCTTCCTTCTCTCTGCCGAGCAGGCAAATGCCGTTATAAGTAAAAGAAATACAACGGGCTTGATTGCCGCAGATCTGATCAGGTCATATTTCATAAATAAATCTTTTATTTTTCAGGTAATAATCTTCCGATGCTTCTATTAAAATTTCAGTATCACCGATTCGCCGGGTTTCAGATTTACTTCCTCCTTCCTCTCCCTGTAATTTACGGAACATTTCCCGCCTCTTGCCGATCTGACCTTCGCGGTCACAAGCTTATTGCCTGTCCACTTCATATCCACTACAAATCCTCCCCTTGCACAGAGCCCTTTCACCTCACCCTCTTTCCATACGGCCGGGATGGCAGGCAGAAGCCTTATTGCATTGTGGTCAGACTGGATAAGCATTTCAGCTATCCCTGCAGAGCCGCCGAAGTTGCCATCTATCTGAAACGGAGGATGAGTGTCGAAGAGATTGGGAAGGGTGGATTTTCCCAGGAGGGCCTGCAGATTCTCATAGGCTTTGGCTCCATTGCCAAGTCTGGCGTAGAGATTTACAATCCATGCCCTGCTCCAGCCTGTATGTCCGCCGCCAAATGAGAGCCGTCGTTCTATAGTTGCCTCGGCGGCCCTGAAAAGATCGGGTGTCTGAGGCGTGAACTGGCAAAGAGGATAAAGGCCCAGCAGGTGGGACATATGGCGGTGGCCCGGTTCCGGTTCGTCATAATCGTAAATCCATTCCTGAATGACCCCCTTTGAATTTATCCTTACGGGAGGGAGCCGCTTTCTGACCTCCTTCAGTCTGGCAGCCAGGTCATGGTCAGCATCGAGTATTTCAGTAGCTTCAATGCAATTATCCAGCAGTGCGTTCAGTACCTCAATATCGGTTGTGGCCGCATAAGTAAGAGCCGATATTTCACCTGTTCCGGGATCCCTGAAATTATTTTCGGGCGAATGTGACGGATTGGTCACAAGGTAACCTTCAGGGGATTCGACAAGAAAGCCAAGAACAAACTCAGCAGCACCCTTCATGAGAGGCCAGGCATGCACCCTGAGGAAGGCGGTATCGCCTGTAAAAAGATAATGCTCATATACAGGGAAGGTCATCCAGGGCCCATCCATCGGTGTGATGCCCCAGACTCCATCTGCTACTCCGGTCCTTCCGAAGGGATCTGTCAGGTGATGAATTGTCCAGCCTTCAGTTCCGTACATCTCATGTGCTGTTACAGATCCGGGAACCACAAGCTTTTCCATGAACCTGGTGAGTATAAGGGATGTTTCTGGCAGATTGCAGACCTCGGCCGGCCAGTAATTCATCTGGAGGTTAATATTGGTATGGAAGTCTGAATTCCAGGGTGCCTTCATATCCTTGTTCCAGATACCCTGCAGGTTTGCGGGAAGGACCCCGGGATAGCGCGATGATGACATCAGCAGGTATCTTCCATACTGAAAATAAAGGGCTGCGAGACCGTTATCCACGGCCCCTTCCCGTACAGCCCATGAGACGCTCATCGGTCGGCTTTGCAGCCAGTGTATCGGGGCCGAATGACAGGCTTACCCTGTCAAACATTCTGCTGTATTCTGCAAGATGTGCCTTTACGAGATCGCTGAAGAGTGTATTGTCGGACTTATTCAGGATCTCACTGCAGATAGCCTGGGGATCCCTCGACCTGTCATAATCGAGGAGATCAATATTATAGTCTGAAGCCCCTGTCAATCTCACGGTTATCTCCTCAGCCCCTCTGACAATGAGGGTACTGTCGTTTGAGGAAACTGCCCCTTTAAGGGCGGTCAGCCTGAGCTCCCCTGCGAATTTCATATGCTCACCGCCCGGACCGGAAGCCGGGTCTTCATTATCGATGATCTGTCCTGTCAATCTGATACGCCCGTTGTCTGAAGCCCTCACAACCGCGTCCTTTGCCCTGTTCATCCTGAAAGATGCATTAAGCGGGAGACCTTTATCAGTGACAATATGCACAACTATAATATCGCCCGGAGCCGAAGCAAAAACCTCCTCCTTCACTTTTTTTCCCTCAACTGTAAAGGTTGTTGTAATTATACCGGTACCGAGGTTGAGTTCCCTGTAATAATCCTGCGGAATTCCATTCCATTCATACCCTATCAGGAGATCTCCCAGGGGCTGATAGGACCGGATGTTTGGCGGAGTCCCGAGAAAGTTGTCCCCTGCCAGCTTCAGTGCATCCCTGTAACGGCTTTCGAACAGTGCCTTCCGGAGGCTGGGAAGCGTCCTGAGCGCATCCGGATTATTATTATTGATTTTGCTTCCGGCCCAGATACTTTCCTCATTAAGCTGCAGGTGCTCATTAACCGGATCTCCGAAGACCATGGCTCCAAGGCGGCCATTGCCCGCCGGGAGTGCCTCTTCCCATGCCATGGCCGGTTGCCTGTACCAGAGTTTCAGCCCATCGGCCGCTTTTCCCGGGCCGGCGCAATTATTGAGAAGCAAGGGGATCAGGATGAGCATCAGGACAGCGGATAATTGCTTCATGGCACAAGTTTTAAAGAGAGGAGCAAGATAGGAATATTACTCCTTTTATGAAAAGATTTGAGAGTCGTCAGAAGGGCAAAAGGGCTATTGGCCGTCAAGGTAGTCCCTGAGGTAATCAAAATCCCCTGTCAGCTCTCCTCCCGAAAGTATTGTCGCCTTTTCAATCATCCTGCTTCCGGAGCCTGTAAAGAGGTCGTAGAGGACATTCTCCATAAGCATGATGCCGAAGCTGTGTGATGCATCGCGCGGCAGCTCGCCGGGAAGGTTATCGATCGACATAGTTGTTATATTCCCGGGATTTGAAAAAGCAGGCTCCTCCATTTCAAGATGCGGGTTATAGCTATAGAAGGGGTCGGCGATGGTGGTGGCCCTTATTGTGGAGGGGATTGGACCATTTATGTCGCAGCTTATATCGGCTATAACAGATATCCGGAAGGCCGGATCTCTCATCTCCTCCCCTGTAAAGAATACCGGCGACCTCGGGTCCCAGTAATGACCTGTAATAAGTATATCAGTAACAGCTGCATATGGAATGAATGCAGAATCATATTCTTCGGGATGAAGCCTGAAATGATCGAATCTGAAGCTCTTTCCGGCGCTGTGCCTTGTATAGTGTTCCGGTCCGATCTGGCAGCATACTGGCACATCAAAATTCCTTTTGAGATAATCTAGGGGGGAGACCTGCACGACGTTTGCGACGCCGAGAGTTTCCATTGCGCCCTGTGCCACCCGCCCCCCGCCTGTTACAAGGATCTTCAGGTCCGGACTGAGATCTATGAGCCTGAGGCCGGCCCACATTTCATCAAGGTCGTGGCACTGGTAAGCCGGTTTCAGCCTGAAACCGTTTGTTTTGATACCCCTGGCCCTTAATCCGTTATAGGCACCTACTATGCCAGCATGGCGTCCGAATGCAACAACTCTCTGACCCGTATTGGTTGTGAGGTACTCAAAATCTATGAGGCTGAGCTTCGATTCAGCCATAGCCCTGAACATCTCCAGGTTATGAGGTTGTTTCTTTGCGACGTGGGCAAAGAAGAGGTATGTTTTTCCTGGAATAAAGGTTCGTTTATCCACCTCCTTTACTCCCATGAGAATATCGCAATCCCTGAGGTCTTCCCTGAGCGGTATATTCAGATATTCATATTCCTCGTTCGAGTAGCATCTGTAATCGCTTGGCTGGATAAAGAACCTGATATCGGGGTATGTCTCTTCAAGGGCAACTATCTGTGGAGGTGTGAGGGGCACTCTTCTGTCGGGAGGATTCCTCGTCTCACGGAGGATCCCTATTTTCAATGCTTTCATTATGCGATGAATAATAAAACCACTATATCAAAGGTACTCAATCCGGCCCGTTTTTTGATGATTATTATCATGAATGAAAATGGATTTTGTATCTTTGCAGTTCATATCATCCGGGGCTGACCTGGTTTTGACAGCATGAGGGGTGGTATGTAAGCATGCAGTGTGTGGTGGCGCGTCACTTGAACAGTGTCACAAACCAATAAAAGGCGAATCTAATTACGCTCTCGCAGCATAAGCGAATAACAGTAGCTTAGGCACTTTTTGCCGAAAGGCAGATCTCCCGGCACATGTGCTGGGACGAGACGCTTCCCGGGCGGTCATGCCCTGATCCAACCCGATACGGAGGCGCACGCAATCCGGGGCTAGTCTGAAGGTTGTTCCGACCCGATGGCGAAACAAACAGGAAATAAGGACAGGTTAGGTTGTTCTGCAGCTGACAGGTCACGAAAATCAAGCAGGACTAAGCATGTAGAAAGCATATGGTCTCCATGTATGGACGCGGGTTCGACTCCCGCCAGCTCCACGATTAGCTAAGCTCTGCCACTTCCGCAAGGAAGTGGTTTTTATTTTGCCCCGTAGCGGTGAGAGCTTGCTCTCAAAAGCGGAAGGGCAAAATAAAAAGACCATTTGCCGGATGGCAAATGGCAGAGCTTATTTGCAGGACTGAAGCTAAGGGACGGTGATCCCGACCGACTGCAGGGAGGGTCGGGTGAACACCCCCTTTTAACTTGGGTATGATTCAGGGTATGGGTTTTCTTTCCGCAGACATTGTGCAACCCCCGGCTATACAATAAGTTGGGGGTTCCTTTTTAAAATCAGCATCTCCCGAATTTTAATTATGAACTTATTGTTGTTCTTTTACTACAATAAGTATTTTTACTCATTCGTAGTAAATACTTAAAAGAATATATTCCAGAAGCAGTTTGCCCGACTTCAATATCATATTTTTTAGAAGTCCACGTCATTGTAGAATACTCATCCACTTTTGGTTCAAAGTCGAATCTTTTCATCATAATTTTCTTAATATTATCTGCTTCTTCCATATTCCATCTTGTACGTATAAAGTTAGGTGGTTTATTGTCGCGGGGGTATGCCCGTAATTTTGCTTTACGATTTGCTATCTGATGGATTGACAATGTCCTGATATTCACCTAAATTATATAGGATTGCTAAATCGTTCATAATTTTCTCATATGGTCTTCCTTTCCAATAAGGCTTTAAAAGTGTAATCTCACATTGCAGCCTATTTATTTTTTCTCTTACAATTAATGCTTTAGCATATGCGAGGTCATCCTTTTTATTATTAATCAATCTATTGTACTCCTTATTTAATTCTTCAAGTCGTTCTGTTTTTGCTTTAATATCACCGGACTTTTGTGAACAAGCAATTATGCCTATAATACATCCAGCAATAAAAAATACCACAACTCCTTTAAACATTTTGCTTTTAAGGATTGCTTTTAATTCTACAATAGTTCTCATACCTTTTAAATTCTAAAAGCGGCATCACCTGATTGAATTGATGTAGAAAGTTAGCTGCACTATTTGTGAAAAAGTTGAAATGGTAGTGGTAAGTCTATGTTTCTAATGACTTAGTATTCAGGTTAAGTATAACAGGTTTGGAATAATAAATTCTTTTACCATAAATAGTCCTATATTCAATATCTATCGTAGTACTGCATAAAAGTTCTCTAAGTTGTAAAAAAGCATCAGATGAAAGATACACTTGAAAACTAATCTCAAATACAGGCACTTCATCATTAGACGCGATTACATAATCCTCTAGAATTCGAAAGTACGATTGTCCTTCATACTCTGAATTCTTTATATTTTCATTGAACATGGTCAAAAGATTTTTATACCTCTTATTTTTAATAGTAAAAATCATTGATTTAATAATCGCGGGTCCAAATCCACAATTCTTAATACTTAATGATTGATTTGGATGAGGTTTAACAGTAGCGGTAATATCACTGGTATAAAGATGAGTAAGTAGCGGTTCCACAGTTTTTTTATTATGACGATGGCTCAATAGGGAAAACCCCAAAGAAATAATACTGACCACAATTGCTAAGATTGGAAGTAACGTATTTGAAACAGTTACTTGGTCTATAAAATGGTGACAATACATCTAATAAACATTATTAGTAAAGCGGTATTCCCTAATTGAAAGTCGCTGCATAGATTGAAAGTCAATGCCGGAAGTAAAGGAATGCCGCATAGTAAATTTCAGAAGAATTTTATAACTTTCAAAGAAAAAGCTATGGAAACAGAAAGAGATTATAAAAAGTGAGCTCACTCTTATTATACAAGAATCCTTTCGTGATCGAGATGATGGTGTTTATTTGATGCCTATATCAGCAACAATTTTGATTTTTTCAATTATTGTAACCGAATATGTGGTATAAATACGTCTGATATTGATCGAGCATCAGATCTTGTTTATGTTCATAATATTGATCGTTTGATAGAAGGTTTCAAAAAGATGAAATCGTGTAAAACTTGTAATGCAACAGGAATAGTGGATAATAAGTTCATTTGTCCTGATTGCGATGTTCCTGATTGGAGAGGACAATTTAGTATATGGGGTCCTTGTTATCCTTACAAGGAACAGCAAGAACCATTTGATAATTCGCATGATATTAATCCATATTCAGAATTTACATATGATGAAGATGCAAAGAGAGAATTCTGTCGCAAACATTGGTAATTTATAAATAAGTTAAAATTGTTATAACATTATTACATTATGCCCCACCTGTAGCCGCAACATTCCAGAAATATTTGCTGATACGATGCAAATAAAATAATTTATAAAGTTGTATCGAAATGTCCCCGGAGCTTTTTAAATTAGCTCCTAATATAACCGGAAACCTCCGGATATGCCGCGATACAAAACCCCCGTCTATCAGACAGTGGGGGGAATCCTTTTCAGATACTTTAATTATGACGCTATATTTCCTGTAAATGTCTCGGGATAACTGAAGCCTCCACCAATAGCCTCGCCATAGTTAATTTCTTGTGGTATAATTAACTTCTCAGGCTGTTTCTCTTCCTCTGAGTGTTGTGTTTCTTCTTGAGAATAAATCTTTATCACCAATAAAGTCATTTCCGTTTGAGAAGCAAACAAGTGTAGAAGGAGGCTCTATTTTATCGACAACAGGGTTTGTGCTAACTAAAGTGATATAAATTATTTCTGGTATCATTACCATACAAAGGTAGATAATCTTTCCCTTTGAAATTTCTAAAATTCTATTCTGGTTTCGGTTTGATGATTAATAATCCGTTTTCATAATCAATTGTTATTGAACCGAGTTTTTGCATTACATTCTGACCTATTAGCATTGGAGCTTCAATTGAAGTGGAAATACTTGCCTCTATGTTTGTTAATGTTTGGTTTCCAATAATTAATTTTTTAATAAGAAATCTTTTGCTTTTGGCGGAGGAACCATTTGCAAACAAATAGGTTTGATCAGGTAGCCAATCCTGTTCTGTTATAGTTCCTGTTCTAATTAATGTTAATGCTACATCAGGCGAGAGTGATATTTCAGATGCTCCTGAATCAAATATAAAGTTTATTTTAAGTACATCATTTAGAACTACAGGAACTTCAATCAGTCCACTTTCAGTTTTTATTATTTTAATAGTGTTTGAGGGATTCTGCAGAGTAATCCCTGCTTTTTTTGTTGCTACTGGTCTAGCAAAAGGGTCTGATTCTTCATTTAATCCATATTTAGTTGTATCAGAGTCTATCAGGCTGCACAAGTGCATAAAAGCATTTATTATTCTATCCTTATTTCCTGCATCACCTAAATATATTGATATATAATTTCTTCTTAATGAATTGGTTAGTGCCGGAACTGTTTTCCTAGATTCGACAACTCCTTTTCCATCAGAAATTTCTTCGAAAAAACTACCATCAAAAACTGGATAAATTTGAATCCGATAGTCAGGATCGTCATCATGGTTTGTTTCAAATGATTCTTTTATATCAATTTTATTAATTGCTATTTTATTGGTCTTTTTTTGTAAAATTAATTGAGCCCCAAAATCTGTTTTTGCAGTTTGAATAACCTCCATTTGTAATTCCCCTTTAGATGTAAGATAAATTGTAGTATAGGATGTCCATGGACCATTATAATTAGGAAATTCCTTAAACGTATTATTTAAGTAGGCAACTGTTTGATCAACATCGAGGTTTTGAGATATAAGGTTTATCGGGAAGAAGAAATTTATTATGAAGAAAATATATTTCATTTCGTGCATTTGTAAAACATCGGAAAACTATTCTCATATTTATTATTTCTGATTATTTGGTCACTCTCAAAGCTACATTTTTTAAGATAAAAGAGGCATCTCCTGATTGAATTGATGTGGAACAAAAAAGTAGAATAAGACAATTAATAATATATACTGCTTTTATTTTTGACTCTCTTTTTCTATCGATTTGATTGTTGACTTATTAAAGATGAAAGCTTTCTTGTCTGACTTATCAAATAAAAATATAAAATCTCTCGATTTTCCTAAGATAGAGGAAGCTATCAGATGTTTGAATTGATATTCCATTATCAAAACGAAAGGTCATTGCTTGCGTATTTGATTTAGTGGTCATTAAAGATATTCCATCTGCTATTGAAATGTAAAACTCAAACCAAGATAATATTACAATTAAAATTCCTATCAGACCATGAATTGGTCTGAGTTGAGAAAGTTTCAAGTTTTGGAAGCGGATCATAAAATAAAGTATGCCAAATATAAGTGCTCCTCCAAAAGCTCCAAGTAATATGCACAATATAAGATAGTTAGATGTGTATTGAAAAATCAATAATAGGATAATGCTTGCTATACTTAAATAGATAAATGCTTTTTTATTCTTAGATTTAAAATTCATCAACCCGATATTATTAGATTTTAACCTAAGTGTATAGAGATAATTATAGGTTAGTTTTTTGAATACTCCCTCTTTCTCAAAAAATGAAAGCAGGACTAAAAAGCTAAGTAAAAGGATCAAAAACACAATAGTAAGTCCAACTAATTTGTTAAAAAATACAGTAACATAATCTTCTGTTGTAAAATAGTCAGATAAAGTGATCCCAAAGATCTTATAATAACCTAAGGTACTTAAATATCCTACAAAAATTAATAACAAATAAAACAGTATTATATTTCCTACAAATCTTTCAAGCATAGAAAATTGTCTTTGCTGTATTTTTTTCATAATGGGTAATATTTAAAAAAACGTACTCCCCGATTGAATGTCTCGCTTCATCTCTGCTTCGTTTAATGTGAGAGTTAATATCATCTGAAAAGTGGAATTGACAAGAATTGGCTGTTAAGAATCATTTCGTTGGATAAAGCAGTTTTCTGTTAACTATAAACGTTAAGCTTTTCTCACCTCGAAGGATTACAAGTTCGACATTCGTATCTGGTTCACCAATAACTAATGATTGTACCTGCTTATAATCTTTGAAAGGATTACCATCAATTGAAATAATTTTATCACCAAGCATCAATCCCGATTGCTGTCCGGGTGAATTGTTTGAAATATTTGTAATAGTTCCCTCCGCATCACAATCAATCCCAATCCTTCCTTTAAACAAACCTGCAAAAGAAGTCAAAAATTCTTGCCAAGAGTTTCCCGGTTTTCCTTTACTAATATCAGTTACTCTCTCAAAAGCGCTTCCTGGATTTGTAATTATTTGAATAGTTAATACTAACCTAGTGCCTGAACTTGATTCTACAAGATTCGATGTTACACGATATTCAGTAGTAGCATCATACTGAGATCCAAGTAGTAGGTTTACTCCAAAATTATCTACGGGTTTAATAAAAACGATATTATAATCAGAAGTACTCTTAACATTATATCCTTGAGTCAGCATCTGATTTACAAATTCATCAGATACTGGTTTCTTTGCTACTTTAGGTATATAAATTTCCGGCTTTCCGGATGGCGTACTTACAGTTAGGTTGTTTGTGGCTGAACAGCCAGCAAACAATAAAAGCAAAATCAATAACTTCATTTTCATAACTACCAGTCTTAGTAAAAACGGTATCTCCTGAAAGATTTTGCTTTGCATCCGTGCTATATGATATGAAAGTCAAAAGTGAAGGAGGTGCTGCTGATATCAAATTTCAGAAATAATTTGGTCCCGTGCAAAATTATTATAAGCGTGATTGATAGTGCTACCAGCTACAATGTTATATTAATTTGATCACAATAGAGAAATGAGGTGGTCATAATGGCAAATTTGGTAATCCTATTATATATATTATAGAATTGTCAAAAAATCCGAATATTCAGCACCATCGTATTTCTTCCTAAAAATTTTATCCGGAAAAAATTTCTGACTTGCCTCATTGTGTGTGCCCAAGGTAC
This sequence comes from uncultured Bacteroidales bacterium, assembly GCA_963756885.1. Lineage (GTDB taxonomy): Bacteria > Bacteroidota > Bacteroidia > Bacteroidales > VadinHA17 > LD21. Next base: position 212,729 of record CAVWPG010000005.1, on the reverse strand, counting down.
CTCAGACATGGTCCCCACCTCGTTTTTGGGCAGTCAATGCCCCCCGTCTAAACTCAATTACTTACTTAAAACAAAACACACATGAAGAAAAAAACAATTGATGCTATTGACATCGAAATCCTCAACATCCTCGCAGGACAAGCACAGGTTCATAATAAAGAACTCGCTAACAAGATTGGACTATCGGAGGGTCCAACGCTGGTACGGGTTCAGAAGCTCTGGGAAAGGGGTGCAATTAAGTCGCATAGGGCAATCATAAACTTCCGGCTTTTTGGCTACGTCAAAGCTTACCTTGTTCAGATCGAAATATCTGACATCGAAGCAGACGAACTCAAGCAACGGTTCTCACTCAGCAGGTTCATCATCGTCCTGGTTGAATTGGAAGGAAGCTTCGACATTGTTATGCGTGTTTACCTTGGGGTCTTTCTGGTCAAGAACCTAAAGGATGCCAAAGATGAGCTGAAGCTACTGACATCCGGACTAAAAGGAATCAGATCAACTTTCAATGAGATAAGTTCTCTGGAACAAAAGACAGTGCGTCTGGATGAAAAAGACGTAATCAGGTAGATGTTTGAGTTTAGGTTCAACCCCCGATAAGCATAAAAATGATGCCCGGGGGTTGATTTTATTAATAGAACCGGGCACGATTTATGACATTTTGGTCCCTTAAGAGAATATAATATCGATTAAAAGATCGAGATAGGTTTAATATCTTGTTTTAAACAGAAGAAAAATCTGTATATATAATTGTTATATAATGAGTTAAATTAAATATTTTAATTTAAATTTATATGTTAATAACACAGATATAAACGTGCATTAAAGTAGGAAAAGATTAAAGACGCAGTATTTGTGACTTATACAAATACGGGTATGGTATTAAAGATTGATACTGGTATAAAGTTTCACTATATTTTCTGGAATTTTGGAGTGCCATTGGAAGAATTTCCTGACCATGGCGCAATTTTAATAAAGATCAAACTTATTGAAAATCTTGTCCTTGAAGCATCTTCGGCACAATCTAGATATAAACAATGAAATATGTCAGAAATCGAAATCAAAAAATATGGTAAATCAATCTATGTTGTCTATACACATGAAGATGAGAAATTGAAAATTTTTACAGGCGTTAAAACCGAAGCACACCTGAACTGTCTTGACCATTCAAAAATCCAAAGAGTAGCTTGGAAGAAAAAATTCTTGAAAGAAGCATTGGAAAGGGTTGTCAGTTCAGGTTTAAAGCCTACTATAGAAATGGTCAAAGACGAATTTTATTTTAAAAATAGATCTAATAATCATCTTCATATTAACGAAGAAGAACAAGATTTTTTCACCTATTTCAATGATTATGTATACAGGCATGTAGATCAGCGTAATCGTGAAAAGATCATTCCATTATGGAGGTTCTTAAAGAAGTCCTCTGAAATAGAGATTTATGGCGCAGAGTATAATGAGAATTTTGTTTTCCACTTTGTTTTAGATAAACCACAGTTCAGGCAATTCATTAATATAGTAGCAAATGTTTGGGAGAATCCGGATCAAATAGTACATATGTATGTTCGTTTTTTAAGAGGATTTATCAAGAATAAATATCCTGAAAAGAGACATAAAATAGATGATTTATGATGAGAAGAATCGTAAAAGGATACTCTATGCCGATTATGATTTTTAAAAACAATTTCATATAAATTACTGATATAGTCTAATAGCATGACCATATATAAAATTTATAATAGTTTTTAAAAAATCAAAAAAGTTCTTTTTTTTCTGAAAAACCAGTTTTGGTGTCTTATTCGGTGGACACAAAAATTCTACAGGAATTACACAATTGATAATCAGCAATGTATGGACGCGGGTTCGACTCCCGCCAGCTCCACGATCACTCAAGCTCTGCCACTTCCGCAAGGAAGTGGTTTTTATTTTGCCCCGTAGCGGTGAGAGCTTGCTCTCAAAAGCGGAAGGGCAAAATAAAAAGACCATTTGCCGGATGGCAAATGGCAGAGCTTATTTGCAGGACTGAAGCTAAGGGACGGTGATCCCGACCGACTGCAGGGAGGGTCGGGTGAACACCCCCGGCTTTTGGGACTGAGGGGCTGACTAATAGAAAAGAGTGCGAGGGCCATACCGCCTTGGATTGTAAAAAAAGGATCGGATAAGCTTTTCGTTTAATAAATGTTATATAACTTTCTGAAAATATTAAATACAACTTTAGCCGGGATTGATAAATGAATTTTGAAAATATAAAACAGGCCTGCGAGGAGAATACAAAAGTATCTGCCAGGGTGGTCGATGAGTTTCTCATTTATTATGCCGCCAGTTATAAAAACCTGGAGTCTGTAATGAACAGACAATTTTCAGGTTACAGGCATATCTCAGACGAATTTCCGGGTGAATGGGTGAACATGCTGAAGTCCCAGTATATAGCACACAGGATCTTCAGAACGGATGGTCTTATTAAGAGCTTCCTGAATCACAAGGCCATAAAGAGTCTGAAGAAAGATGAGTTGAAATACCTGGAATACCAGGCAGATAATCCGTGGAGATTCAGCTTTGCCATCATAAAGGATAATCCCCATAAAGACTTTTACCTGATGGAGGACATTTTCAGGCTTGAGGAGTTCCTTTTATACTCTCCAGGTATCACAAGGACGGCTGAATCGCAGCCGGTGAACCTGTGGCTGAACTTGATTGCATTCAACGGAAAATGCTGGCAAAGTTACGGACCTATAGGCTTTTACAGGTCATTTGGTCCGGATGATATTTTCTTCTTTGCAAGTGAGGTTAATCCGGAAATCGGAGACGAGGAAAGCCTCCTTTCCGATGTTGAAAACGATCCCCTTCCATATATGATGCTTATCTATGGCTCCAACTATCCGATAGTGGTTAACAAAAATGATCAGATCCTTCTCGTTCAGGCTGAATACCAGCTGGATGAATTTGATACAAAGAAGCTAAAGGATTCCTTTAAAACAGAGTACAATAAGGGAGTATACAGGCTTTCACTGAAAAGATGGGGGGTCCATCCCCACTTCTCACAGGCTTATTATGATGAAAACAATAAAACCATTCTGCTCTCTGCAATGACCGACAGAGGTTTTATTGCCCTTGCTGAAGCGCTGAACAGATACGGTTATGACTTTCCGGCCGATCCGTTTATCCGCGTCACAATGCCAATGGTAAATACAGCTTCATCTATCCTGAAAAAGAAGATAGATCTTCTGAAATATGAGAAGTTATATTCAAAGGAAAGCTCTCCTGCAGTGAAGAATGAACTGGAAAAGCTGAACCAGTTTATGAGTCTTGCCCTCCCTGATATAAATGCAGGAAAGATGCCTGATATAGCTGGCCTTTCAAAAAAAACTGGCGTTGACCCGGAAACGGCCAGGAGTATCGCAGAGGATTTGATGAAGAAGCTCAAGAAATAAATTGAAGGCAAATGGATGAAATATATATCCTCAAAACTGATAACGGCCGCTTTTAAAATAAGGCTGTATCCGCTTATCAGATCAATCAATAATTTTTGATTGAAAGCCTTGGCCAGATACCTCCCGAAACTGTTCTTCCAATTATTGATTTATCCTTCATAACTTAGAATGAATTTCCCCGACAGATAAACCTTGTTTCAACCTCTTTTGCCCTGATATGCCTGAGCTCAATCGTTGCCGAAAGAACATATTCAAATTCAGGATTCTCCTGAGCAATCTCCCTTTCAGTCCGGCCACTTTCAGCTATCCTAATAACCTCACCTTCTCTCATTATCGGTTGTATTTCAATTACCTTTCTGCTGATTCCGGGATGCCAATGTTAACGTAGCGTTAATTAATGATTTTTAACGTATTTTCTGATTTTCGCATTCATTCTTTTCATTTCTTTGCACGTTATTTTAATTAAGGTTCATAAAGCATCCAAAGTACAAGTAAGATCCTCCAGTCATGAATTCGACCGATATCAAATCAGTTCTTTCAGTAGTTGCAATATATCTTCTCCTTAACAGCCCGGGATTCGGGCAGGCAAAAACAACCTCAACCCTGACAGGCAAGGTTTATGACAAATCCGTTATGCAGCCAATGGAATATGCCACCGTGTCGGTAATTGACCGACAGTCAGGAAAAACAGTGAATGGCGCCGTATCAGACGTCAAGGGAGCTTTCGTCATTCCGGGTATTCAGGCTGGCCTGTATAAAATCACCATAGGATTTATTGGATATGAGAATATAACGGTCGACAGTTTAGGGATAAGCAGCAATAAGCGTTCGGTCTCCCTCGGCACAATTTATCTGTCCCCTTCAACTCACAACCTTCAGAATGTGATAATTACGGGAGACAAGCCGATAATTGAGAGCAAGATCGATAAAATTGTATATAACGCCTCGAATGACATAACTTCGCAGGGCGGAGCGGCCATAGATGTACTTAAAAAGGTTCCGCAGGTTACTGTCGATGTCGACGGGAATGTTGAACTTCAGGGTAACTCGAACATCCGTTTTCTTATAAACGGAAAACCTTCAAGCATTTTCGGCAGCAGCCTTGCTGATGCGCTCGCCTCCATCCCCTCAAGCCAGATCAAGAGTATCGAGGCAATCACCACGCCCGGGGCTAAATATGATTCCCAGGGTACAGGCGGAATTATAAATATCATCCTGCAGGATGACAAGATGAAAGGGGTGAACGGGAATATTAACCTGTCTGGCGGGACACGTCTCGAGAATGCCTCCTTAAATCTCAACATGAGGCACAATAATTTCGGGGTAAATGCCTATTTCGGCGGGCATGCACAGCTTGAATCGCAGGTGCCGAACAACCAGCAGCGTGTGACCACAGACACTGCAGCAAAAGCCATTACTTCACTATCGCAGAATAGCCTGAGCGAATTTCAGAGGCATGGCTTTCATTCTGGCATGGGATTCGACTGGGACATTACAAAGAAGGATAATATAACGGGGACCCTCGGGTATAACCTGTTCGGCAACCAGAACTCCGGGGTCACGAACCAGGAGGAAATAATAAAGGATTTTTCAGATAATACATTGTCGGATATCAGGAGCATAAGGAATTCTGAAAGCCGTGGAAAATTCTCCTCTTTCGAATGGGGCCTCGATTACAAGAAAAAATTCAATAAAGAGGGCCATGAGCTTGATTTCAACTATAATGCCAGTCATGGCGACCCTTATGGCAACTATTCCCAGACCCAGTTCTACCCTGAGCAGGTAAAGCCCTATTCCGGCCAGTCGAGCGTCAACCCCGGATCAGACGACGAAACAGAATTTTCAATTGACTATACAAATCCTGTAAGTGATAATTTCAAGTTGGAGAGCGGAGTTAAATCCTCATTCCAGAAGCTTCACAGCATATCGGATGTAAGTGTTTATTCCCCCCTCGATGATATCTTCATTACTGATCCGGTGCAATCATATGATTCAAAATATGATCTGAATGTTTACGCAGCTTACCTTTCAGCAAACTTCAAATTGCTGAATTTCCTCGATGTAAAATCGGGAGCCAGGTATGAATACACTGACGTGAAGCTCGATAATGCGAATACATCAGTCCCCTCCTATGGCACATTTGTGCCTACGGTGATAGTGTCGCACAACTTCACAAAGACACAGTCAGTGAAGCTCGCATACAGCAAAAGGATCGAACGTCCCGGATACCGCGACCTGAATCCGTTCATGAATCTCAGCGATCCGTATAACATATCTACGGGAAATCCATACCTGAAGCCCGAGCTGGGTAATAATTTTGAACTCGGATACAATGCGAGCTTTAAAAAGGGCGGAAATGTTTCAATTTCACTTATCGAACGCATTAATACCCAGGACATCAAACAGATAACATCATTTTATCCTGAATACCTGATAGGTGATTCAATTTATAGCAATGTATCAGTATCAACGAGACAAAACGTTGGGGAAGAGTACAATACCGGACTAAGCGCCTCAGGCTCGTATCCGGTCACATCTCACCTGAATTTGCGGGGAAACTTCATGTTTACGCACAGGTACTCTGTTTCGAATGTCAGCACTGCCAGTAACCCGACAGGATTCAGAACCAGGCTGAATATGAATGCCACTTACCAGCTTCCCAAGGACCTCGTTGCTGAATTTTTCGGCATGTACAGTGCTCCCTCCCAGGGCATCCAGGGTAAGGTCCCGCAGTTCTTCATCTATAATTTTGCTTTCAGGAAAATGTTCTGGGCCAGGAAGGCAAGCCTCGGCTTCACTGCAACAAATCCTTTCAATAACTATGTAAATCAGGTTACGACAATTGCAAATGAAAACTATACCTCAAGGTCGGTCCGCAGGATCCCGTTCAGATCATTCGGAATAAGCTTTACATACAAGTTCGGCAAGATGGAATTCAAGAAGACCAGGGAAGAAGAGGACAATAATTATATGAACAATGTTTCCCAGTAAGGACCGGTCTTACCTGCCTTCCTTTGCTCCGATAAGATTGATAAGGATAACTCCGTTGGCACCTCTAGAGCCATAAATTGCCGCAGCAGCTCCCTTGAGAACCTCGATCGATTTTACCATTTGCGGAGAAATATTGTCAATGTATTCCGTGGGCACTCCGTCAACAACAATCAAAGGCTGCGTACTTGAAATAAATGAGGATGCTCCCTGGATATTGATGCTGGTTCCGTTTACCCGTACTCCGGGGACCTCGCTCCTGATCATCTCATAAATATTGGTGTACGATGCGTACTTGCTCCCTTTTCCATCCACCTTGTTCACCGGTTGGGTAAGGTCTTCTTTTTTTACGGAGCCATAACCGATATTTACCTCTTCCCCGCTTCCAGGTTTCATCTGATCCCCTGTCCTGCTGTTAACCCCCCGGGGCATTGTGAAATCTATTGTAGTCCTGCCGTTTATAGCCTCCTCAGTTACGCCGTTTTTTTCCGTATAGATCCCTATATACTCCGCAGAGGGCTCAACCTTAATCCTGTAGGAACCATTCTGACCGGTGGTCCTGTCAGTTTTCCTGCTGTCGACCGTTATGACAGCACCCGCAACAGGATTATGTTCCCCATCGGACACATGCCCCCTGATTGTGACCTTCTTTTTGCTGCCCTGACCCGACAGGCTTGCCAATACAATTGCAGATAAAACCACGATAAGGACTACTTTGGTTTTCATTCCCTTACATTTTATATTGAATCGAAAGTTAGGTCTTAATCATGAAATAGCAGCAGAAAGATGCTTAAAATGATTTATTCATTCCTTACTCTTCTGACTGAAGGATCTGAAGGGAGGTCTCAATCTCTGTTCATTCAGATTTACCCGGAGAATACCGGTACGGAATATTTACCCCGCCTCAGAAGAACTTATTTGGGTCCTGTATGTTAATACTGTCCAAACGACAATCAATATGAAAACGCTTACTTTTTCAAAAAGAGGAATGATCAAAAGTGCCGGCATGCTGCTGGTATTGCTGATTTCAGTCAGTTGCAGCAAATCATCGAGCTCCACCGGGACCCCTGGTGCAAACGAAGTATGGATCCAGAATATGGCTTTCAGCCCTTCCACAATCACTGTGACTGCACCTGTCACAATTAAGTGGACCAACAAGGATGGGATAGCACATACGGTGACAAGCAATACCGGATTGTTTGACAGCGGAAATATGGGAGGCGGCTCGACCTTCAGCCAATTATTCGACACTCCGGGCTCCTACCCCTATCACTGTACGATACATCCAGACATGACCGGCACAGTAATCGTCAATTAAAAAACCGGGTTCAAGGTAAGATGTTGCTGCAGATCATCAGCAGCAATCCGGGTCTTTTCCGCCCGCTTTTTCAAAAGCCTCCCTCCCTTCTGATACTGAAAAGTATATCAGCCCTGCTGCACCTATGGCGTCAGCATAGGCAAAGCCTGTAAGCTCATACAATAAGCTTGAGCCCAGGAGCACTAATGACATGTAGATGCATATTCTGGTACAACGGGCATCTGCAATGATGGGCTCCGAACCGAGCCTTCTCCCGGTTTTCTCCTTGGCTGTCATCAGCCACCCCATCACAGCTATCGATAAGAGAGAGATTATTACACCCCAGAATGTGGTGTCGGGCTTGTTGTGGTTCACCAGGTTTATGATTATTCCCACAGCCAGACCAGCTGCCAGAAGATAAAATGATGTTCCTGTTATTCTCAGTGCATCCTTTTCGAGCCTGCTCCTGCTGCTGTCGGGATGCCGCCGCATCCTGAGCACCATAATTGCAATGCCGATGCCTGAAATCACTTCAATGAAGCTGTCTGCACCGAAACCGAAAAGTGCAAGAGCTTCATCCTCATAACCGAGCACAATCGAAACAACCCCCTCGGCCAGATTATAGAAAATTGTAAAGAGGCTGAGATAGTAGGCCTGCCTGTAAAGTTTACTCTCCGCTGCAATCATCGGGTATTTGTATATCGTGGAGAACAAACCGGAGCGGGATATGTTGACCTTAACAATTATTAAGATACCTTGAATTTACAATATCAGGTGCCGCGAGATGCCTCCTTAAAGCAGTTATCCTGTTCCTCAATATGAAGTTTCCTTTTTTTTAAGTATCTTTAATGATATAAATCGCTGATTCAACATTTGATACTGTAAATGTGTTATCTGATAACAAGTATCTGAACCGATCGCTTAAGCTCAGCAGGAAGGCAGCGATGAAAAGCTGACAGTATAAGCGCTGCAAAGTATGGAGATGACATTACCTGAATTAATATACATTTGATTATGAAAGCTTTAAAATTATCTCTAATCGTACTGTCCTTTACGGGGTTGCTGCTGTCAATAGCCTGTAGCAGAGCTGTTCAGGAAAATGGCATCAAGGCTGACCCCGATAACGGAGGGTTAAAACTTCAGAACGGTTTCTCAGCCATTATCGTGGCCGACACGCTTGGATCAGGCAGGCACATTGCTGTCAGAAGCAACGGTGATATTTATCTGGCCCTCAGAAGCCTTAAAAACGGGAAAGGTATTGCAGCGCTCCGTGACAAGGACGGTGACGGCCGGGCAGATATCATCAGCTACTTTGGCAACACAATCACAACAGGGATGGATATAGACAGCAATTACCTGTATTTCAGTAATTTTCACGAGGTTTACAGAGAGCCTCTTTCTCCCGGGGAACTGGTTCCCGAAGGAACACCAGAGGTGCTGGCTACCGGTTTCCCCGACCAGAGCCAGCATCCTGACAAGGCATTTGCCCTCGACGGAAAAGGCAACCTCTACGTAAATGTCGGGGCTCCATCCAATGCCTGCCAGGTGACCGACAGAACTGCCGGAAGCCCGGGCATGGATCCCTGCCCCTACCTCGAGAGGCATGCCGGGATCTGGAAATTCAGATCAGATGTTGCCAATCAGACACAAATGGGTGAAGGTCACAGGTATGCATCTGGAATAAGAAATTCCATTGCAATCGCCTGGAATCAGTCAAACAATAAGCTTTATGTAGTTCAGCATGGAAGGGACCAGCTTTACCAGCTTTATCCCGATCTCTACAATGCACAACAGGGGGCAGAGCTCCCAGCAGAGGAATTTCTTCTCGTGGAGGATGGTGATTTTTTTGGATGGCCTTACTGCTACTATGATCAGACAAAGAAGATGAAAGTACTTGCCCCTGAATATGGCGGAGACGGAACCAAGGCCGGGCGGTGCAGCGATGCAAAGGATCCGATCATGGCATTCCCGGGCCATCTGGCACCCAATGATCTTCTGTTCTATACTGGCAAAATGTTTCCGGAAAGGTACAGGAACGGAGCCTTCATAGCCTTCCATGGATCATGGAACAGGGCACCAGAGCCTCAAAAAGGCTTTTTCGTAGCCTTTGTCCCTTTTCTCTGACGGACTCCCTTCCGGTGAAATGGAAACATTTGCAGACGGGTTCGCAGAAAGGGATACTATCGTCAGTCCTGCCGATGCTGTCTACAGGCCAATGGGCCTGGCCCAGGGACCCGACGGATCACTTTATGTCTCAGATTCAGAAAAAGGCAGGGTATGGCGTATAATTTATTCCGGAACAAAATGAAAAAATCGGGCCTTATTATCATCCTCCCTGCACTGCTGATCATAAACTTTTCCTGCGGGAATAACAAAAAAACGGATCATTCAGGGCAGCCGGTTCCTGTGGCGGAAAAAACAGCAGCAGAAACTGTCAAACCTGCCGCGCGGGAAATGTCTCCTGGTGAGGTAGCTTTCAGGAATAATTGTCTCACCTGCCACCAGGCTGATGGGTCAGGAGTACCTGATATGTATCCTCCGCTCAATAAAGCTGATATCGTTACCGGACCACCCGAAGGAATAATAAAGGCTGTGCTCTTCGGGCTTAAAGGGCCGGCAGTGGTTAATGGAAAAACCTATGCCCAGCCCATGCCTGCCCAGAACAAATTAAGTGATTCCACAATTGCAGTACTGGTGAACTATGTCAAATCCAGGTGGGGTGGAGCTGAATCATCCGTTACAGCGGAAGATGTGAGAAAGCTAAGGGCTGCTGGCAGGCACTGATGGTTAAGTCATTCACAGCACCCGAAACTGAGGGGGAAGAAGGCTGAACGGGGCCGCGCGATTACTCATCGCAGATCATTGTCTGGCTATAAGGGGCAATTTACTGTCAGCAGTTTTTATCCCTGCATTCCTCATCTTCCCTTTCAGTCTCAAGTGTAACGTGATGAATATTTTTTCGCCCGAGCGCCTCCCTCAGGTCATGCTTTATTTTCTGCTCTTCCGGCCCGTCATTGCCGGGCTCAAGAACAAGGTGAGCCGTGAGCGCATTTTCTGTTGTGCTTATCGCCCAGATATGTATATGATGGATACTTTTTATCCCCCTGATCTGCCGGGCTGATTCAACTATTTCATCCATGCTTATGTAGGCAGGGACTCCGTCGAGCGAGAGCCTCAGGCTCGATCTGAGAAGCTTCCATGCACTGAAAAGTATGGCTATTGCCACTAATATACTGAAAGCGCTGTCAACCCAATACCAGCTTGTGTAATAAATGATTATGCCGCCTGCAACGATTCCGGCCGAGATAAGTGCATCCCCAAGCAAATGAAGGTAGGCGCTCCTGATATTGATATCCTTATCCTTGCTCCTGAGGAACATGAAGGCAGTCACACTGTTTATTACAATGCCTGCGGCTGCCACGGCAGCTATTATGGTTCCCGATGTGGGTGCCGGATTGATAAGCCTATGAATAGCCTCATACACAATGGCACCGATTGATATAAGGAGGAACATCGTATTAAAAAGGGCAACCAGAATAGAGGTCTTGCGGTATCCATATGTATACTGCTCACTCGATTTGACTTTCATGAGGCTGAAAGCCAGGAGCGAAAGCGCCAGAGTAACCACGTCAGTAAGGTTATGCCCGGCATCCGAGAGAAGCGACAGCGAATTTACCGAAAACCCCACCACTGCTTCGATCAGAACAAATAAAAAATTGAGCGCAATGCCCGTAATAAAGGCTGCACTTATATTCCTTCCCGGATCCGGCAAATTGTGGTTATGTCCTTCGTGATGTTTCATTTTCTACTTACTTCCAACAAATGTATAAGGTTGTAAGTTCATTTACACATGTCGATTCACTTTCAGCATTCTGAATAAAAGAAAGAATGAAACGATCCTTCAGAAAATCCCTCTATCCCTGTTGATAGCCGGAACTTAACTATACCGGCAATTCAAAGATACTTATTTATATTCTGGAGTTATCAGGGAAGCCGCTTCAAATCTCCCTTTTTCCCGTTACCTGCAGATTTCATATATTTGGGGAGCAAAAGATCATTCAACAAACGGCTTAAACGAGGAAAACCATGATAGACAAAGCAGCCATCACAACAGAGATAGTCTCCATCTCTGAAGCCTGGTATTCCAGGCTGCGATCGCTCCCCGAAGGAATTATAACCGAAAGGAGAAACTCCCAAAACAGGACAATAAAGCAGATTCTCGGCCATACGGTCGATTCCACATCGAACAATGTCCATCGCATAGTTCATATGCAAAACCAGAGGTCTCCCCTTATATTCCCAAACTATGCCACCTTCGGGAATAACGACAGGTGGATTGCAATCCAGGATTACCAGCACGAGGACTGGCACAACCTTACAGACCTCTGGAAATATTCACTCCTTCATCTGTGTCATGTGATATGGAATGTCGACCCTGCCACTCTTGGCAACGAATGGATCGCCGGTCCGGATGAAAAAGTGACTCTGGAGGAGATGATCAACGATTTCTCCAGGCATCTTAATCTTCATCTTTCGGAAATCAACGATCTGCTTGGGGATAATTAACCTGCCCAGGAGGCAGCTTAAAGATCCGTTCAGTCAGCTTCAATTCAGCTTAAGCTCCGGATCAACCCTGTGCGACTATGTGCAGCCACGTGGTTAAAGCCTTTACAGGCCAATAGTCTCCTTGCATTCCGGGTTCATCCTCAGAACTGATACCTGGTACCAATTGTAGGGTAAAACTGAACCGAGCCCTCCTCTCCGATCAGGTTATAAAAGATATTGACCTTTGAACCAACTGAAAATCCACCTTTTATCTTTATCCAGATCTTGGGATCGCCAAAGAATGCAAATTTTTTACCTCTGAGGGCTTTTGTCGGTTCTGTTCCCTGGTTTCGGTTCTCGGTCCAGAAGACAAGACTTCCATCTGCGAAGATCCTGTAGTTAAAAAACCCCTTGCCAAAATATACTGTAAACTGGGGATCATAGCTGAGTTTATTGAAGCAATTGACCCTGAAAGCCACGCTTGTAGCGGCCCAGGCGCCCTTCCACTGAAACGGGTAAGCAGCTCCTATTCCAAATGAATTGGCCAGGTAATAGCCATACGCATCGGGGGTCACACCCAGTCCCCCGCTATAATTCAGATACAGTGCGGGCTTGGGCTTCCAGAATCTCAGTGTCTGGGATACCTGTGTAAAGACCTGTCCCATGTTGCTTTTTGCGCCATTAAGCTGAGCCTCGGTCTTAAACAGAAATGAACCGGTGCCTAAAGTGTCGATGTTCCTGAAGTACTCGAAGCTCAACGAGGGGAAATTTTTCGGATTGAGTCCCGGATCGATGCTGTGCCTGAAATCATAATGGAGCTGAATATTCTGTGATAGCGCCATAAAAGAAGATACCATGAAAACAGGAATAAGAAGCAGAAATCTCATAAATTTGGTTTTTGAAGTTCCATGGGATAAAAATAGCTTCCGGAGCAGACAAGCCCCGGAAATGAATTGGAAAAACAAGGGAAACGGAATGGAAATCTTTGCGGAACAGGCGCCCACAGCAGAAATTTGATGGATGAGAAACCAGGATAAGAAAATATTTTTCAGCCTTTTCAACGAGGCCTGCCGGAAATGCTTCGGGATTCCGCTTTCAGTTCCGCTTACAGAGACTGAAAGCAAGATCCTTTCCAACAGGATCTTTGAACAGACAGGGCTTGTAATAGGCCCTAAAAGCATTAAAAACTATTCCTCCTATATTGTAAACAGTTCCACATTGCGCTCCAGGGAGCAAAATCCTTCAGATGCTACCCTGGATACCCTCGCCAGGTATGTGCTCGATGCCCCATATACGGATGAGATAAAAAGAAAAGACTATGAAAGCCACTTCCCTTACTGGTATGAATACAGGAGCAGGTTCCCGGGGGTAAAAAGCACAGGGAGGAAAAGAGAGATCAGCCGGAAAACATTTTCAGCTGTCTTTCTTGCCGTAATTTTAGCCGCTTCGGCTCTGTTCGTTGTCAAACTCAGGGAGCACAGACCGGGCAGGTCATATTTCATTGACAATTTCAATTCATTGAATGAAGACTCTTTGCTGAAAAGGGGATGGATCATCAAATCGGCAGATACTTCCTGGTGGAACAGGCGCGGGGCAAAAGGTGGCTATCTTGCATTATACACCCTTAAGGGGGACAACTGGCCCCTTGGCGGGAACAAGCCGGCAATCAGGAACTTACTGATGCGAAAAATAAATTCTGACTGCTTTACGGTGGAGATCAGCCTTTCCGGCTTCATTCCATATCAGAACTGGCAGCAAGCCGGCTTGCTGTTATCAGAAGATTCATCATTCACAGGTAAAATGATAAGGCTCTCCATCTCGTACAACGATTTTTTCGGAGGTGTCCAAAAGTCACCGGAGATTATAATACAGGCAATCAGCTCCTCGGAAAGCGGCTCTCTGAGCAAACCAGAGGAAATTGCACATTTTACCCTCTTTAATATCGATAAGGGAAAGGAAAATATTGCCAGGGCCAACCTGGCAAGATCAGCCCTGAAGATCGAAAAGCGGGGAACCCATTTCAGGTTCCTTTACACCACATCAGAAAAAGAGAGCTTTGCCTATCGGGAGGTACTGGGAGGCAATTACAACATCAGCCCGTCTTATGTGAGTATTTTTGCAATACAGGGCTGGTCAGACAATACAATTATTCCGGTATACTTCGATTCATTTGCAATGGACAGCAATAACTGTAACGGAAAATAATGGACTTGATGGATTAAAAAAGGATCTGCCTGCCATAAATGAGGCTGCAGCCTGTTCTTTGGAACACTTTTTGATGTAAATTAAGATAAAACTGACTCATTGCACAGTCTGAGAGACCACAAGTATGAAAAGATCACTGATAATTTTTATCCTGATGTCCTTCCTCTTTTCGTGTGAAAAAACCGGTAACATACCCGTATTTGATAACATGGACGTCACGTCAGGCTTTGTACTTAATAATTCAATTATTCTCGGATTGAAGGAATGTGCGGGGGATATGCAGTCACATACATTTATCTGCCTTGATTCAATCACGGGTGATTCAAGATGTCCCGAAGGGGTGGAGTGCATATGGGCCGGCAATGCGCAGGCACGCTTTAAATTCACTGATAAAAATAGCGGACCGGTCTTCTTCAACCTGAATACCAATCCTTCCTTCACAAAAGATACTGTCGTCGGAGGCTATAAATTTTCACTGGTTGCAATATATCCCTATCCCGGAAGTAATGATATAATCCTTAACAGGAAATACAGGGCAGAAATTGAAATCGAAAAAGAATTGAAATAGGCTTTCCATTCACAAGACGCTGCAGCCCGCTTTCCGCTTCATCAGCAAAATAACCGTTTCATAGAGTTCGATCAAACAAAAATACTGGTCTCTTGTTATTCGTTTATTGTGAAAAAAACTATAAACCATGGCAAGAGTCAATATCTATCTCAATTTCAGACGCAACACCGAAGAGGCATTCAATTTTTACAAATCCGTTTTCGGTGGCGAATTTGGCGGACAGGGGATCTCACGCATGGGTGAAGCGCCTGTTCCTGAAGGAATGCCACCTTTGTCGGAGGAGGATAAAAAACTTGTTATGCATGTCGAGCTGCAATTATTGGGTGGTTGCCTCATTATGGGAACAGATGCCCCCGAATCTATGGGATTCAACCTGAACTTCGGAAATAATGTACATATCAGTCTTGAACCTGACACCCGGGCTGAGACAAAACGGCTTTTCAATGCCCTTTCGTCAGGCGGCAAGGTTACAATGGAGCTTCAGGATATGTTCTGGGGATCATATTATGGAAGCTGTACGGATAAGTTTGGCGTTCAATGGATGTTAAACTGCAATGAAAAATAATCTTCCCGGCTGATGGAAAATATAAGGAAAACACTGATCACCGTAAGAGCAACTGTCAATGCTCCGGTTGAGAAGGTATGGAAGCACTGGACAACGCCAAAAAGCATCACCGGCTGGAATAATGCTTCAGATGACTGGTTTACCCCAAGGGCAACAAACGATCTGAGGAAGGGAGGAAAATTCAGCTACCGCATGGAAGCCAGGGATGGCAGCATGGGTTTTGATTTCGAGGGTATTTACGATAAGGTCATCGAAGAAACCCAGATCGACTATACTCTTGGAGATGGCAGAAAAGTGAGGGTAAGCTTCTCATCCAACGGCAAGAATACCGATATCATCGAAACATTTGAAGCCGAAAACACCAACCCCGTTGAAATGCAGCGCAACGGATGGCAATCCATTATCGACAATTTCAGGAAATATACTGAAGCCAACCTGTAAATATAAATTACAACCGGAAAATGAAAAAGCAATTTACTTTATGCCTCTGGTTCGACAAAGAGGCCGAGGATGCAGCAAAGTTTTACACTTCCGTCTTTAGGGACTCCAGCATAGACGAAATATCGAGGTATGGCAAGGAAGGCTTCGAAATACATGGCCAGAAGGAAGGGAGCATAATGACCGCAAGCTTTACCCTTAACGGCCAGTCCTTTACCGCCCTGAACGGAGGGCCATTATTTAAGTTCAGCGAGGCTGTCTCGCTGCAGGTCTTCTGCGATACGCAGCAGGAGATCGATTACTACTGGAACAAACTTTCTGAAGGTGGTGAAGAGGGTCAATGCGGATGGCTCAAGGACAAATTTGGCTTCTCCTGGCAGGTAGTACCTTCCATCCTTCCCAAACTATTGAGTGACCCTGCCAAATCAGGACGTGTAACAGAGGCTTTTCTTAAAATGAAAAAATTCGATATTGCGAAGCTCAAAAGCGCTTAGGCAGGCTCCCCTCATTTTCCTATACCAGGTTCCTGTACCCTTTAAATAGCGGGCTTATTCGCTTATATGCCCTGCCCCGCCGACCGATCAATCATGAGTCAGCTGCCAAACCTTTAATAATCAGTTGCTGTAGCTGATGCCCGTGAACCCGTTCCTGCGGGTTCCACTTGCTGTTTTCGGCTCCCGGATACTGAGCCTGTTGAATTTATTATTAAATTTACATAATCGGGCAGCCGGCAGTTAATTTTTTTTCTTCCCGACCCTCAAGATGAACTGACACAATTCAATATATCCACGAAAAAAATCTCTTAAATACCGATAAATGGATAACCTTAACACTGCCATTGAAAAAGGGACAGGGAAATTGCTGATAGTCGCCGATGACTTTACGGGAGCCTGTGATACGGGAGTCCAGTTCAGCAAAAACCATTTAAAAACAATCGTCATTACCGGAAACGGTAATTTCAGGCAATCACTCCCTCTGTTCGATATTCTGGCAGTTAATACCGACAGTCGCCTTGATGAAAGGGAAGCCGCTTACGGAAAAGCTTACAGCACAGGAAAGATAGCTGCTTCAGAGGGAATCCGGAACGTCTATAAAAAGCTTGATTCAACAATGAGAGGCAATATCGGTGCAGAGCTGGCAGGGTTGATGGACTCCTTAGGGATGCAGCTTGCCTTTGTGGTTCCTGCCCTGCCAAAGTACGGAAGGACAACTTTAAACGGAATGGTATACATAAACGGGGTCTGCTTGAAGAGACTGAATTTGCCATGGATCCCCGAAATCCGGTCAAGGAATCCTTTGTTCCGAAGGTGATTGGGAGGCAGACAAGCAAAAAGACGGCAGTTATAATCTATGAATATATCCAGGCCGGAAGGGAGACAATCATCGAAAAGCTTGAGCATCATCTTAATTCCGGCATTCAGGTAATAATTTTTGATGCAAAGGATGAATCGGACCTTGATATCATAGCATCCGTTATTGCCGAATTTAAAACAAAAGCGATTTTTGCCGGGTGCTCGGGCCTGGCCGAATATCTTGCAAAGTACCTTGAGATAAGGAAAACAAAAAAAAGCAGCATCGTTATCGCAGGAAGCACAAGCGAAGTAACGCGCAGCCAGATCGATTTTGCTGTTCATTACCTCCCGGTCAGGCTTGTGAATATCGATATTGAAAGGATCCTTTCAGGAGAAATGGATCAGGAAAAGAACAGGGTGCTTGAATTAGTTGAAAAATCGGTCTCAGCTGACGAAGACATAATAATCAGGAGCGCCCCTTCAAGAGAAGAAGTTGCAAAAAGCTTTGAGACAGGTGAAAGGTTCGGTTACGACAGGAAAAGGGTAAGTGAATCCGTCGCAGTCTTCCTGGGAGAGACAGCCTCTGATATAATCAGGCGATTCAATATCAGGGGAATGCTGCTTACCGGAGGAGATACCGCCATTAAAACAGCCGGAATCCTCGGCATCCAGGGATTAATCCTGAAAGATGAGATCATCCATGGCATCCCTTTCGGGCACTTTGCCGGGGAGGAGTTCAAAAATGTAATAATAGTCACAAAGGCGGGTGGATTCGGTACCGACGATGCGATCTTCAGGGTCCTCAACTTCCTTATGAACGCCTGGTAGGATGGACACACAGCCAGCACTGAATTGAGACAGCCCTTCCTGAAAGTATGATAAATGCGATGGAAATGGCAACAAAACCTCCTCTGAAACTGTTCTGACTTTAAGTGTAAAAGGATAACTTTACATTTTCCCCGCAGCCGGCCGGATTGTAGCCCGACTGGCAGGAAGTTCTTAATTATACGTGATAACGAATTAAAATCATAAAATATGAAAAAGACAAACCGCCGGGAATTTATTCAAACCAGTGCTGCCGGACTGGCCGGACTGGCTGTATTTTCCACTGGCATGAAGGGTATGGGTTATGCACCTGCTGCCGGGACAATTGACAAGGTAAAGCTGGGCAGCACGGGCATTACGGTATCGAGGGTTGCCCTTGGCACCGGTTCTGCGGGATGGAAAAACGAATCCAACCAGACCAAGCTCGGCATGAAAAAATTCGTTGAGCTTTCCCAGTATGCCTACGACAGGGGGATAAAATTTTTCGATACTGCAGATATGTATGGCTCACACACCTATGTTCGTGAAGCACTGAAGGTAATTCCGCGTGAAAATGTCACAATACTTACAAAGGTAATGACATACGGCCATGAGGGCTGGTATAATGTGGAACCCTTCGAGACCAGCCTGGACCGATTCAGGAAAGAGATCGGAACCGAATATTTTGATATTTTCCTGATGCACTGCATGGTTAACGGACAGTGGCCGACTGAATACAGAAAATATATGGATGGCCTCTCCAAGGCCAAGGAGAAAGGGATAATTAAAACGGTGGGAGTATCGTGTCATGATATGGATGCCATGGTGGAAGCTGCAAGCAATCCCTGGGTTGATGTCCTGCTCGCAAGGATAAATCACCAGGGACCGAAGATGGATGGCACACCTGATCAGGTGATGAAGGTACTCGAGACCGCCAGAAAGAATGGCAAGGGTGTAATCGGCATGAAAGTTTTCGGAATGGGAGACCTTATACACGAGGATCAACGGGAGAAATCCCTGAAATACGTGATCGGTAGCGGGAATGTCCATTGCATGACCCTTGGTCTCGAGAGCCGCGAACAGGTTGACGATGCCGTGAACAGGGTGATGCGCATTGCAGCTTCATAACACTGAATTTCTGAATTCCTGTATCCGCGAGGTTGCATAACACGGACAGGAAGCAATGTCGGGAGATAAGCCTCCGGCAATAATGGCACTTTGCCTTATGAATTTCCTGCGATTCAGAGCAACCATAATGATCCAGTTTTATTTTGTTTTCCACAGTTTCATAGCAATATCCTCTCTGTAAGCCGGAGAGGTGATCTTTAACCATCCTCCCTTGTGTCTTACCGGGGCGGCTTTGGTTTCAGTCCCGCTTTTTGTATCTGTCCAGCCAATGTCGTATGATCCCTTCGGCAAATCAACTTCAACTACAGTTGTCCTGCTTGCCGTATCTTTTCCAAGAAGATACAGCGCATAAGCATTCTTCCCGGCCAGCCCCTGCACAGTTGCGTCATCCCCGCCCTGAAGCCTGATTTTTTCTCTCTCCATCGGCTTCATATTGATAAAATCAATTGATCCCATGAACCGGGCCAGAATGCTGAACTGTTTGCGAAGCGTCTTCCCTCCTCCTCCCGGCTGTCCCGGTTCAATCTTATATGTGCCGTCTTCATTATCAGAAGTAAAGGAATAATCAAGATGATCAAAGAGACCGCCTCCTGCAAGAATGAAATTCCAGGCTTCGGTACGGTAATTCGAATCCCCGATCCCGTCAAATCCTGTTTCATTGTCCCCGATCACACAATTGAGATGATAGTTCAACTCTACTGTGACAGGTGGTTTGGCATAATGAAAATTATAGATTGATACCCCTTTGCGAGGCTCTGCAACGAGCTTATGATTGTTTGCTATATTGTTGGAGATTAGGTGCCTGTACTGATATTCCTTCTCTTCTTCATATACTACTTCCGTCATATGGTCTTCCCAATCCCTGAGAGCCAGCGTGTCGCCAAAATAAGGCTCATTGCAGACTTCATAATACAGATTATCAAAATCTTTCAGCTCATGAATAATCTTTCTGACCATATTCTCCTGTACAACCAGCAATTCAGGATGCCGGAGTGAGAGCACCTCCTTCTGATCCCTCATATCGCCGATCCTGTTGATGTTGTTGGTTATATTAAGTGGTGATAGTTTCCATTGGACCGTATCATAGTAGTTCGAGAACAGGTCGAGCTCTACAACGATATTTCTCTTTCCAGCTTCAGAGATAAAATCCTTAAGCCTGGCAAAATAGGCTTCATCCCATTCCGAAAGGTCAAATTTATTTCCACCGTTTGAATATCCCGGCTCAGCGCTTCTTGCCCAGGGACAAATGTATCTGCCGCGTGCAGGGGCCATGGTATTTTTCCGGATGCCGAATGCCGAATCAGGTTCAACATATGCACCGCTGAAGGTCCGGGTAATGTTAAGTCCCGATGATGCAATTTCATCCAGATATGAATGATAGTCAAAATCGAGGTTCATAACGGCTCCATAATGCTCGGTCGAACCTATCAGTATTGCTGGTTTTCCCCGGAACAGGAAATAATGGGGATTCTGTGGATTAAGGCTGAGGGGAACCTGCTCCCTGTCCGATACTGAACACGACAGCAGCAAGGCCAGGGCAGCAAATATAACCGGGAAAGTAAAAGGTTTCATTTCTATCTGTTTTTAAAATGATCTAAAGAGATTGTGCTATTGATAGTTTCTATTGCCCGATTACGGGGGCCATTTGTTCCGGGGATGTTACACCTGATGGGAGCTCGATCAGTCTTATATTACGAAAATGGATCTCCGCTCCCTCCGATTCAAGGCATATATAACCTTTTTTCTGTGTCGATCTGGCTATACCATTGACAAATTTCCCATTTACCGACAGCTTAATCACTCCATCGACGCAGACTACCTCATAGATATTCCATTCGCCTCTTCCCTTGCATCTGTTTTCGATTGACTTGCTTCTTGTTCCCCTTGGATTATCTGGAACTGTAACCACTCCGCCAACTCCGAAAAGCTCTCCGTGAACATAGGCTTCGGGAGGTGTTACACCATCCTTTTTGTTAAGGTTTATCCAGTCGAGCTCAAGCATCTGAACCTCAACCCCGTCGGGCAGACGACTCTCTTCACCGGGTTTTGCGGCACTCCAGACGAAGGTTCCTGAGTTGCCTCCCGGCTCCATGTGCATCCATTCGATATGAAGTATGAAATTTTCATACTCCTTTTCCGATCTCATAACCCCGATCGGATGACCGGAGCATACCAGTATATCCTTCTCCAGATGCCATGTTTCCGGCGATGTATTCACATCGATCCATAATAAAGGGGATTCTTTTTCCTTTGTGAGTGCAAGAGCCTTATAAAGAGTCTCTGATGTTCCGAAAGTGAGCTCAGACCGCTGGGCCATGGCACGGTTTTCAGTAACTGCCAGGCAGCAAATGCACAAAACATTGAAAATTATTATTCCTGTAGTTTTCATATGAATGAATTTAGGATATCAAAGTACAACTTATTTTGTTATAAGGCAACCACCTGGACGAAGCTGTCTGTCTGTGATCAAAAAGAAACATCCAGGCGGGCCGGCCCTCTTGCTCAACCGCGTTCTGTAAGTTCTGCCGCAAAGGCGCCTGCACACAGGCTAAATGGATCTTTCTGATGCCTGTCAGCATGCAATCTTTACCTCTCTTTTTCGCGAAGAAAAATCAACCACCCCTTTTTGGATTCCACCGGTATTGTATCATTGGTGCTGAAGACCCTTTCTCCCTGAAAATTTTTAATGAAGGGGGCAATCAGAATGGCTTTTGCCGGATCTATTCCCAGGGCGTGCCAGTCAAATTTAAATGAAAAGGTGACGGCTTCATCCGACCAGTTCCCGAGTGCGATAAGCGATTCTCCCGCCTTCTGGTAGACCGTGGCCTTAATGAAGGGATTCGTAGCGGAAACCGGACAATCCTTTTCCCAGTAACCCTTCATTGAGGAGGATGCTATTCCAAAGCTGTCCCATATTTTCCAGACAGGCCTGGGGTCACAGGTAACTCCTTCGGTAAGCCATGGATGACGTACAGTCATCCCATACACCATGCCCAGCCACCTGTTCCCGCCTCCCTGGAGCATGTCGCCCATAAGTCCGAAAGGGATCCCTGAAACCTCAACAAGCCAGTTTTCAGGTGGCATTTTATCGTACTGAAAACTCTCTCCAAACCATAGTCTTATCTATGTATGGGAAATACTCTGTATACTGGTTTGCCGGGCCGATTGAAGAATCCTGTATTTGAATGGAGATCGATGAAGGCAGCCAGGTTTTTCATTGTCCAGTACCTTTCTTATTCTTTTGACTGTCCGCCTGTCATAAGTAACATCATCAAGATATAATCCGTCAATATCAACATTTTTTACCAGCCACGCCAGTCCCTCAATGTAATAATTATACCATCGGGAATCTCCCGGGTGCATTAACGTATTGAAGCATCTGCACTTTTATCCTGGAAATGATGATACCACTGGGGATCTGTACCCCTCAATCAAATGTTCGCGCAACCAGGGATACCCTCCGCACTTCCCATTGCCAAGTATTTCATCACCCAGGCTGCGAAGTGCCCATAATTTCGGTAGTATAATTAGTGAGTTCGCGGATTGTGTAATATATTTTCACCTTTTCTCCCTTGCTGTGCATCCTGTTCACAAACCATTTCATTGAATCCACTTGCAATAAAAGGATAATTGATATGAGGATTATAATTGTTTGCATGATGTAAGATTCACTATTTTTACCCCGCATGCGAGATCAGAATCCGCCGGCATCGGTTTGCTCTCCTTTATGATAATACCT
The DNA here is from genome assembly GCA_963756885.1 of uncultured Bacteroidales bacterium. Classification (GTDB taxonomy): domain Bacteria; phylum Bacteroidota; class Bacteroidia; order Bacteroidales; family VadinHA17; genus LD21. The sequence goes on along the minus strand of CAVWPG010000005.1, from coordinate 189,735 downwards.
GTCAGAAAACTGACTCTTCATAATTTATCTTCTTAACCGGTGTAATGAGAATCGACCACTCAAATTCCATCTCTTTCCCCGCTTTTCATTTCCCTGTTCGCCGCTGTAAACTACAGCATTGGTTACCTCTTTTGGAGCCTCCTGTAATCCTGAAGCCTCCCTTGTCATTATTATACCACGAGCCCGGTGGAGCAGGGTTGTAAAGATTGAGAAGAGGACCGTTATAGCTGCCTCCCCTTAGCTCACACCACAGCCCGGCATTGGCACTGCCTATCCAGAAGCTGTCATAGGGTCCTCTCCATCCGGCCTGATGCGCTGCAGGCACAGATGTGCCTGGCAATCCCATTCCGATCATATATCTGGCTTCTCCAGTAAACGGGATCTCGAGCCTGATATCCCTTAGCGGCATGTCCTTCAGTGCTTTCACCCGGATTTTAAAATTGATGTACCCGTCAGATTCCACAACCCCTGTCCCGGAAAGACCGAAAGAACCGGAATGGCAGGTCCATGATCCGCTCAGAACACCGGGCTCATTTTTCAGAAGGGTTATATTCTCAGGCGGCGAAAATTGCTCTGGACCTCCTGAAGTTTCCACGACGAAGGAGACCGGCTCACGCAGAACTTCAGAACCTGAGACCTGAATGGAAGCCGGCATCCCGTTCCAGTTCATTGTAAGCTTCTTTTCAGTAAGCTGGTAAGCGTTATTTCCCAGATAGCGTATAGGTTCATAAGGCTTAACGGGATTATCGTCTATGCCAAGCGAGGAGTTCAGCCACCGGAGCCTCGAATGCCGCCAGGTCTCGCTGTCACCACGGTCAGCCAGCGCCTTGTCAAGGACCCTCAGATTTATATTCACAACCCGGGCCCCGGAATTTCCCGGCCTTACTGTGACCTTTCCTTTATACATCCCGGAGGGAATGTCTCCGGGAATATCGATTCCGATCCAGAGAGGTTGCACAGCTCCTTTACCTGCATCCACCCTCTTTTCGAAGGGCTGTCCGTAAGGCCCAGTTCCACCCGTATTGAAACATGTAATTGAAGTGGAAGGGATCTTAAAATTTTCACCCGCCAGCGATGTAAATTCAACTTTAATATTCTCAAGTGCTTTGCCTGAAGCATAGATCCCGAGCTGAAAAGCATAGTATTCATTTTTGCAGGCATCACCGCTGAAATCAGCAGAAGGGCCTTTTCTCACCCAGATGAGCGGAATTTCATCGCGCATGCGGATCGGAAGTGATCTGTCTTCCGGAAAGACAAGGTAATCAGCTGAATATTTTTTCAGGAGAGTCTCTTTCTCTGTTTTGAACGGAATGACCTCCATTGGATAAAAGGAATCGAATGCTGTCCTTGCCTGGAGGCTGATGAGCTTAGCCCGCTGATAATGCAAAGCTTTTTTGCCTGGTCCAATATTATTTGCTGCCATCCATTCACCAGATGGATCACCCTCCCTTTTAAGGTAATCCTTGCCATAGAAACCCCATTCTTCCTGAACTTCATAAGGCAGATAATAAAAATAAAAGGTACCGGCCTCCTTCACGGGTCCGAAGGCGATCCTGCACTTTTCACCCGTAACTTCATAGCGGAAAATATTCGGAACTGTATCTCCGCTTTCAGAATCAATTATAAGAAAGCGCCTCATATCCGGCTGCGGATCATGGCGCCTCCATGGAATCTCCAGCAGAACAACTTCCGATGCCTGCGGGATTTCAATAACGGCCCTGTGGTTTCCAAATGATTCAGGCCATGGTGATGCAGGAATTGAATATACAGGATCGGAAGTTCCTGCAAGTATCACACGAACAGATAGGAAAACCAGCAAGAGAGATATAATAGGTTTCATAAGCTGTTATTTATCCGGATACGTAGAGAGTTTGACTTAATTATCCCGGCTATTTTGATTTGTCCGAGAACTTTGCCTGCCACATGATCCGGTCTCCCGGACCTTCAACAGTGATCTTCAGAAGGCTGCCGGACTGTTCAGTGGCACAACTTACTCTGTTGTTGCCGGCTGAGGAAGCCCCCGCTTCCAAAAGCTTTATTCCGTCAGGAACGTACACGAACAGTGAATATGGCTCTTCGCTGATAATCCCGGAGGTTCCGCTGAGTATATTCTCAGTGCTGTCCCAGGTCAGTCCGAGCACTGAGCAGGCTCCTGAAATATGTCTCGAAATGCCTATCAGCTGGGGCCTTTCCAGCATGGTATGAATCAGAAGGACCCGCGTGTCATGGGGCTCTATTTCAACACTCAGTGTATCAGAGCAAATAGCTGCAATCTTCTCGTTCCAGAAATCAAATACAACTTTCCTCTCCCCCTTTTCCAGCCCCAGCTTTGCGGACAGCGATACCTTTCTTGCAACTTTTTCTCCACGCCAGTTAGTGAAGGCGGCAACATCATATATGCCTGAAACGGCATTTACCTTAAGATCAATGATTTCAGGATAATTGTGAATGTATGTTTCAGGGGTTGTGAATTTAAACTTATCCCATGTAATATCCGAGCCCCTGCTGAAAAGGTCAACAGGCAGAACAGGCAGGGTAGGCATTGTTTTTTTAAGAAGGCTGACCCTTCCGGCGGGCAGGTCAGGCATGATGCTTGTCAGCGGATAAACCACTCCTGTCAGGGAAATTACCGAGACCAGAGTCCGGCCTCCGCCATCGTAACACCGAAGCCTGTAAAGGGATCCTCGCGGGTCCTTGCGACCTCTGTCGCCCTGGAGACCATTTTCGCGGCGGACTCCTCAGCACTCATGGCCGGAGATACATCTATTCCTTCACCGGGCATAACGTAGATCGCCATATGGTTAAGGAAAGCATTGGCATTGATGGAGCTGAAAACGGCATATGAGCCTTTCCAGCTGTTGTACATATCGGCTCCGTTAAAGCATGAATTAAAATATCCTATCCCGTTCAGCGGAGAACCGGCGACACAACCCTCGATAAAGGTCCCCGGGCCTGTCACGCTTCGGATCAGCTTTAACCTGTTGCGATAGGCTGTCAGGGGATCTGTTCTCCTGTCAAAGAGCCTGCTTGTATCGAGATCCGGAACGTAAGCCGGCAATGAAAGCTCACCATCAAACTTAAAGTAATCAAATCCCCAGTTTCCAAGTGTTGTGAAGAGCTTCCTCAGCCATTCCTGTACCCCGGGATTGGTATGGTCGAGTGCAGGGGTCATGTAATCCATGATCACATTCCCGGACTTGTCGTAGAGATACCAGTCGGGATGTGCCTTTATTGCCCCCGCATAGGAGTTGGGGACCAGCCATAACCCGGCATGCAAACCTTTTGACTTTATGTAGCCGGCCAGCCATTCAGGGCCATGGGGAAAGCGGGCCATGTTCCAGTTTTCAATCCAGTAATGTCCCTCCGGCTTGCCCCTGTCATACCCGTCATCAAGCTGAACATACTGAAATCCATAGGGCTTCAGGTTCTTCGATATCCAGTCAGCATTTCTGACTATATCAGATTCAGTAACTTCTGAATAATAGGCAGTCCAGCTGCCCCAGATAACAGGAGCCGAAGGAAAGCGGGAATCATCGATACGGGAATAGTAAGGGAGGCCAAGCTGTTCCTGTATAGTATGATGGGATCAGTCTTATCATTGCCTTGCCCTGCACCGGAATTGTCATGTCCAGAAGGTGTTATCCTGCTGGTCGCGCTTCATAAGGGAAGATTCGAGGAAAATCGATTGCAATGTCCTTCTTACGGTCAAAAAGAGAGTGCAGGTTATTGGCATCTATCTGTCCAAGAGCAAAAGTCATAACATCAGGATTCACGGCAGGCAGGTATGAGGGCCTTTGGGTATCATTTCCCTGCCAGGAAACGGTTACCTCATCCGTCCCCCTCCATGTGACAGGGACACCTTCCGGATCAAGCAGCCGGGCCACTACCCTTTCAGACGAAGCAGGAGCCCTGGCTGAGATGTACAGGTCAGCAGTCGTGGCTGAGATTATTATATTGTCTGGATACAGTTCGAAGGTCCATGCAGATGGGGGATTTCGTGTAACAATGGCAAGCCTGTTTTCACCGGCTTTCGCTGCCGTCCATTCCCGTAACGGCATTACCCTGCCGGCCTGGTCCGAATTAAGCCTGATATCCTTCAGCACTGCTCCAAGACTGTCGTGATAAATCACAAGCTGCTCCGCTAAAGGATCGGCTGAAATTGTCCACCCTGAGCCAGAGATTGTTACGTTGTCATTACCGGATTCCTGACCAGCTAATTTCAGGGAAGCTGATAACATTACAAATACGAAGGGCAGTACGATACCTGGAAACTTGCATTTATATTTCATGACAACAAAGATTTATAACAGATTTCAATATAATGAAGCACATTACATTTAATTTAAATTTCCCGATCAGGGAATAATCTCTTCCTGGTCCTGTATCCGGCATCAGAGTCAGAAATGCTGCCTTGAGCACTTCACCTTGTAAAGTTTAAATTCCCGGTATAATAATTTAGTTATTCCCGTTATCTGTAGCTTCTTGCTGTCTCTATCATAGTTTTTATATTAACCGCCGGGGTAGTGGGCGGAATAGCACATCCGGCATTCAGGATGAACCTGTCTGAATTCTTGTATATATCCAGCAGTTCAAGGGTTTTTTCCCTGACACTTTCAGGGGTTCCAAGAGCCAGGACTCCGCTCGGGTCGATAGTACCCACGAGGGTTGTTTTTTCATGAAAAGCCTCATAGATCTTCCGGCTGTCGGTTTTGTAATCGAGATCAATAGAATCTGCTCCTGTCTTCAGCATCTCCTCCAGGATAATATCAGTATTCCCGCAGATATGCAGACCGTATTTCACCCCATCCCTGTGAGCGGCTTCTGCCAGTTTAGCCTCGTACGGCAGAGCATATTTTACATACATCCCGGAGGAGATCATCTCAGGTCCGGCCGGGCTGTCGCCATTTGAAACCATGTCGCAGCCGGTCTGCGTCATAAGCCTTATGAACTGCAGGCTGGCATCGAGACAATATTCCAGCAGACAGGTCAGCTCTTCCTCGCTACCCATCATAAGGTCAAGCATCCATGTCTGGGCACCCCGCATCATGCTTGCCAGCGAGAAGGGAGCCTGGTCGCAGTTGCCGCGAATATAAAGCTCATCCTTATAATAATCCTTCAGAATGCGGGATGCCTCAAGGCAGTTCTGGATATATCTGTAATTCCCTACATTTACAGGTTTAAGATCAAATACATCCTTAAGGTCTTTTATGTTCCCCACATGCGAACGGGCAGGGTCATCGACAGGAAAGTCAACAGGTACTCCCACAGCGCCGGCAAGGGTTACAGTGTCTATGTCGATTAGAATGCCGTCGTACCGGTACTTATCCACAGATGCTATAAAACATTCGGCTATAAGCCTGGGATCATCGCGGTACTGTGCCATTGTAACATTATGTTCCCTGGCCGCCATCATAAAATTATGCAGCATCACAGGTACCTTATCAGGCTTTTCGCCATTCAGGGCGGCATTGACTCTTTCGTATCCGTTCATATTCGTTGTGGTTTAAGGTTTAAGGTTGTTCGTTTCTGCCATTTAACAGTATAGTCCAAATTCACTTACTAGTTCCGAAACACGTCTTACCCTGCTTTCCAGGCAGTCAGGAGGCACCTGGTCTGCAACTCCCAGTACAAAGCGTGGCTTGCTTGTCATTATTGAAAGAAGATATTTAACATGTCTCTCAAATTCATCTTCATCGACACAGGCTGTAAAATATGAGCCAGGTATGCCGCCCCAGAGTATACTGTCAGAATCGCCTGCAAGCTCCTCAAGCTGGTCAAACCTGACATCGCCCACCGGGTAAGGGGTAAGAGCTTCGAGAACAGTAAATCCAACGGCAGCCTCATGATTCAGCAAGCCCCCGAGTGTGCCGTCGATATGAATGAATGAGTACTTCCCGGCATCCCTGATTTTCTTTGTCCACTCCTTCTGGTAATCGTGCATATACAAAGTGAAGAACTCAGGTCCTACCATTTCAGAAGATAGATTTTCCGGAATCATCAGTACCTCTGCAGGACTATCCACAGCAATCCTGGCTGCCTGATCAAATGCCCTCTTCATAACGGAAAGAAGCTCCCCGAACTCACCGGCTCTTTCAAGGGCTATCATAGTTACGGCCTCCACCCCTGCTTCAAGGGCCATCAGATGCATGAAGGGACTTTTGGGCAGATAGCACAGAACTACGCCCTGGTCGCCAACCTGCATTTTCCTCAGCTCGGCCATCTTGTAATCGGGCTCGAAAGTTGTGTTTTCATAAATATATTTCATGGCAGGGATATCTTCGGCTGATTTCAGGAAATGTTCCACCGGTCCCTCCGAAAAGGAAGTCGGGATATATTCCCAGCATTCCCTGACTGACCCTATCGGAGTGTCGATTTCCCTGTAATGTCTGTTCCCGTCCCGCCATTCGTTCTGCTTACAGCCTGAAATAATCTGTTTATATGGAAAGTAGCCCTGGAGATAAAATCCGACTCCCAGGTCATGATGCCAATTGATATAATCATCAGACAATATAAAATCTGCCGGTCTGAGCCCTCTTTTAATCAGCGAGTTTGCCCAATAATCCAGGTCACCAAACCATGGAACCTGATCCGGTTGTTTCCCTGATAAAATGGTTAATATCCTTTCCCTCTCAGTCATTTATTAAATGAAATAGATAAAATTCCAATGATAATCGTTGTATTAAGATTTAAACGCGTAGCAAAGCATTTGCGCAAAGATACCAAAGGATTTGAAGACCTGATTTTAGCAAAGTACTTCCTTCTCAATCTGTTCGAGTGTTTTGCCTTTTGTTTCGATGATGTTCCCTTTAATATAAAAGAATCCTGCCATTGTAACGATTGCAAGGAAGATGAATGCGAGGCTCATCCCTTTCTGCTGCTGGGCAAGTGTTGTACCGAAAAGGGCAACAACCTGAGGAAAGAGGAAATTAAGCGAAGCGCTTACTCCCCAGTTGGCAAAGGATCCGAGGGAAGCACCACGTGCCCTGATGACATTCGGAAACATTTCTGAAAGTATCACCCAGATCACAACACCCATCGAGGCAGCAAAGAAAGCTATATAGGCTACAAGCAATACAACCAGCCAGTAACCTCTGATATTGCCCGACAGCAAGCCATAGCCGAACAGTGCAAGCACAGCCACCATGCCAAGCTGGCCTACAAGCAGAAGCCTCTTCCTCCCAACCCTGTCAATGAGCATCATGGCAAGAAGAGTAAATACAAGATTCGTAAGTCCAAGAATAACGCTCTGAAGCATAGATGTATCCGGTGAAAAGCCGGCTATACTGAAGATCTGGGCCGAATAGTAGAAGACCACGCCAATACCTGTCAGCTGACTGAATATTCCGACAAATATCCCGATGAAGACGATCCTCCGGTAGGGTTTTTTAAAAAGATTGATTTTCTTCGCCGTATCCTCATTTGTTATCGATTCCCGGATCTCACGGATTGTCTGCTCAGTATCAATTTCATGAGATGAGAGATCCTCCAGGTTCTTTCTGGCCTCCTCTATCCTCCCTTTTTTTACAAGCCACCGAGGACTCTTCCTTATAAAGAAAAGCATCAGGAAAAAAGCAACTGCAGGGAGCGATCCGCTGAAGAGCATCCAGCGCCAGTTATTCTCCCCGATATTCAAAAGCATGTAATTGGAAATGAGTGACAATAATATTCCGGCAACAATGGCAAGCTGAAAGGTGGAGGCAAGCAGTCCACGATGCTTCGGAGGAGAAATTTCTGAAATGTAAACCGGGCAAAGGACAGATGCCCCGCCGATAGCCAGTCCTCCTATGAACCGGAACGTTATAAACACATCTATTGTAGGAGCGATGCCGCATCCTGCAGCAGAGATAAAGAACATTACAGCAAGCAGCTGGAGCAGGCGCTGGGCTCCAAAGATGTCACCCGGCCTGCCAATAAGTATTGTACCTATTATGCAGCCTACAAGGGCTGAGCTTACTGTCCATCCCTGCACGGCCGGTGTGAGGTTGAAATGCCTGACAAGATCGAGCATTGCACCGTTTATTATAACTGTGTCGTATCCAAAGAGAAGGCCGCCTAGGGCAGAGGCGATTGTGCACTGGATGAGGACTCTGTTCATGTGGATCTGTGGTTTAGGTTTGAGGTTCAAGGTTCAAGGTTCGAGGTTCGGGGTTCGGGGTTCGGGGTTCGGGCTTTGCCAGCCGAGTCTCGGCGAAGGCTGGGTTCAGTTTTATTTTATTTTTTCAGTATCGTATCGATTCTCTTCATCATCTCCATCATTGCCCTGCCGTTATGATAAGGGCATTTCCACGGATCTATCTTCCAGTCGTTGCGGTAATATGGCGAAGGGTCATCCTCCGGTTCGGCAAGATATGGCACACCGAGCCTGTTCAGTTTTGTAAACCATTCTCCTCTCTCATGATCTATAAGGAAGGTATCAATAAAATTCCATGCTCAGCTTTACCGTATTCCAGTATTTTTCATCCCCGGTAAGCTGAAATGCATTCATGAATCCTACAAGAGTCTCAGCCTGCTGCCACCAGTGCTTGTTGGTTTTGAGATGACTTCCGAAACGGGTTGATTCAAGAAAAAGTCCGCCATCCTTATCGACTGCCTCCCGTTCAATATTATCAACCATTCTGACTGCAATTGGGCGCATCCTCTCCAGTATATCTTTTGTTTCCAAGTATCTCCGCCGCTTCCCAAAGCAACCATGAACCTTCAATATCATGACCAAATGAACATATGCCTTTTGAAGAATCCACTTCCCGAAAATCTTCACTGAAGAAAATGCCAAAATGACCTTCTTTACGGATTATCCTGTCGAGGAAAATATTCATCATTTCCGTAAGCCTTCTCTCAACCAAAGGATCCTTCCACACCTTATAAAGCGCAGCCCATGCCTCCAGGACATGCAGGTGGGTATTCATCGATTTAGGTTCATTGTTATCAGCCATCCTGTTTTCACCGTATATTTCCCAGTTACGCGTAAATGATTCCCTGTAGCCTTCATTAACCGGATCCCTGGCTTTTTCCTCCAGCAATGCAAAAAATCCTTTTATTTTCTCCATCACTGAATCAAGAGGACGAAACTCGTAATATTTGCACAGAGAGTAAATTACAAAAGCCTGAGCATATGTGTGCTTAATATCGCTGGCCACCTTGTTGTCAGCTGTCAGCTCCATGTAATACCCTCCGAATTCCTTATCCTCAAAATCTTCAGTCACCACCCTGTAAGCCTTGTCCGCCATCGCTGCATAATTTTTATTTCCATCCAGCATAGCTGCTGCTGAAAATGTCCATAGGATCCTGGCATTCAGCACACTTGTTTTATTTGCCGAAAGTACAGGATTGCCGTCAAGATCTGCAGCACCATAAAATCCATGACCATTCTTTTCTACCCCGAATTTCATCCAGTACGGAAGGATATCATTGTGAAGCTCGTTACTGGAAATGGTCGCGAAATATCCTTAAATCATTTTCTGTCGCCGGCTTTATCATTTTCCTGTCAGGTCATTGGGGTTATTCTTCTCAAAGTCTGTCTATAATCCCGTTGAGGTCAGGATAATATTTCCTGATCAGAGATCTGGCTCCCTCATCCAGGGCCTTAAGGGGAACGGGTTTATCCTGAGGACGGATTTGCTTCTGGTTTATTTCACCAAGGAGACTCCATCTTCTTGTACTGGCTGAAACGGGTTCTGCAGCTTTCAGGTCATAACGGGTAAAATCAATGACCTTTTCTTCTTCAGGGCTTCCTCGGCAGATAAGAGTGCAAGCCTGAATGTCTTGTTCATCAGCCATCGGATTTTCATCCCGGAATCGGACCCGCCGATTCCTGATCCTGTCTCTTCAAACAAATAATTAAAATCATTGGATTTAAAATGTTCGCGCCAGATTAATCCGAATTCCCCCTGCGTAATAAATTCTGTGTCAGGCCACCGCTTTTTTATTTCACTCAGCCAGTCTGGTCAGCCCTTGCACATCTATTGGCAAGGATAATTCCCAGCAATTGGTAACCCATGCAAAACCATTTAATTCAAATCCTTTATCAAAATGAATGGCTGTAGTATGAAGCATCTCCTTCAAACCGATTCCGGGACCATATTTTCCAAGGGTCTCAATAGGTCCAACACCCATCCTGCTGTTAAAACCATCTGCAAATCCGGCTCTCCTGGCTGCCAGAAAATCAACAGTCCAGCCATCAAGATTCACACAATCAATAAAATCACCTATCCCCCTGGGCCGGCTTGCAAAAATGCTCTTTCGATGGATAATAAGGGTAACAAACTGACCCTTCGCCATCCTGATTATCAACGGCATACTGACTCCACACGTTTCCCTGGCATACATGAATATTTTCCTCCTGTGACAGATATTCCATATTTGCCGAGGAGAGGAAGCCGGCAACAACGCTCAGGGGACGATAGCCTTTCCCGGTTATTTCGGAGACCCTTGCCAATCCTTCATGTAAATCCTTGTTTACCTGTTCTGTAGTATTATATGCATTAGCAAAATATGCTCCTGGGATAAAAGTTATATCGTCACCATATTTGTAATGATATCCAACGACAAGCTCCCTTATTTCGATATAGTCCGCAGTAGTATCATGCAGGGCCAGCCAGCTGAATGCCCATGTAATTCTTGCGCCCGGAAATCCATCCTCGATCGCCTTTCTGAATGCGATAACTTTCCGATGGAGTATGCAGGACCCGTTCATCGAATCCAACATTTTTGTCCCTGGTGACCTCTATCTGATTAACCCGGATCACCGTATTAAAAGTAAGGAACCGGTGGCCCATCAGCGCATCCGGCTTTTTGTCATTCCTTCCCGACGTACCCGCACCGGTACCTGAACATCCTGACAACAAGAAAAACAAGACAACCAGGAGGATGTTAAGGATTCTTTCCAACGATTTGAGATAACTTTAAATAATGTTGTGATTTGTTGATAATTATTCATTTCTAATTTATTGTCAATTTAAATGTTTCAATTGAATTTTTCCCGGTCGCCCGGGTGTGAGGTGATTGAAGATAAAAAAAAACAAAGATAAAAGGATGATAAGCTTTTTCATAGGATATTCAGAATCGATCTTTGAACCATTTTGAAAGGATGTAACTAAATAAATAAACTAAAAAATTCAAAATCCATTAACCCAACCTACCGCAGGCAGGTGGTAAGCGCAAAGGTAGCAAAGAAATTAACATCAATGTTCTGGTCTTGCGTGCTTTGCGTTGCTTCGTGCGGTTAAAATGAGGATACTATTTTAAGAACAACTTGAACGTCTCTATTGAATTATGGCCTACCCTGACACCCAGGCTGTTTCCGCTTCCCGGAATGGCCCTTCCCCTCCTCTTCAATCATGTTTGTCAGTTCCGCTTTCTGAAAAGGTGCTGGCACTGAAATACTGGCATCACTGTCAGTACCCTCAATATCATAACATCTGACAATAACATTATCATCATCCTCACATTTTTTACTGTACTGAGGATAATGTTTTTATTTTCAACTGATATAAAGCTCATCGTCTCCGGCATTGTCCCGCCGGGTAAAGATTTTGAGACCATTGCCTTCAAGGCTGATTTGATTGTGTACCGTAACGGTATCCGCTTTTCCAGTCTCCTGTTCGAGAATAAATTGAAAATGTGTAATCATGATCTCCGGGCTGAAGGAAATAATTACCCTCACCATGACAGCTTTTACGGCTTGCAAGCAATATAGGCTGAAGGATGGCATAGCCAGCAGGATTGGAAGTCGGGTCGATCCAGTCAAATACCGCAACATCTGAACTTATTGTCAGAGAATTCTTCCCATCGGATGCGGAGAACCAATCCTGTACTTCGCGGGGATGCACTGAGGAACATGGAGTATCATAGATCTGTGATGCCTTTGAGAATCCGGCAGCTCCTGCAATTTCATCCTTACCGACCCTTACCACTCCCATTGGTACCTCATAGGCAATTTCAGACTTTGCCTGATCCACCGGGAATGCAAGACGGAATTCCCTGTATCGCTCTCCGTCAAAACCATTCAGCTCCATGTGTACATCGATTCGCTTGATAGTTCTGTAGAAATATGAGCTGCTCCACAACATGTCACATGGTTTATCTCTTTCCTGAATTCATAAACATCCCTCACTGGGCCCTCTGACACGAGTGACCAGTGGCTGGCTGTACTGGCTCATCTTTTCAAAACCCTCCATTGTGGGCTGCTGAACATCGGTAAATTCTCCTGCTCCATTTCCGACAGACTGCATTGTGAATAACTCAGCGCCAAGAAATTTGTCCGTTTTCATGAGATTTGCCGATAACTCCTTATCATATAATGACCTGATGCCGCCATCCGAAAACACAGACCTTGTAATAGCAGTTCTCATATGTATGACTGTCATTGTCAGAACTTTTTGCAAAGGCTGTGGGCTTTCCTTTCTCAAGGTAGTAAGTTTTATAGCCAACGAGGGAACTTTTTCCGCAACAAACAGAAAGGTCAGCACCTCATCCCTGTTTCCCCGGATGTTGTGTTTATCAGTCAGCTGATAAGGGATCTCATTTCCATCCTGGTCAATAAGCCGGAAGGAATCATCAGGGTAACCTTCCACATCAAGTGTGAATTTTACGATATCAGTTCGCTGCCAGGAGAGTGTGTTAAAAACGGTAACAGGTATCCCATCCTTTGAGAAATGGATCCGGGAGGCAATATCTGCAAGCGATTTCCCGAGAATGCCTGTGGCTGTCGAACGTGCATTCTCATAACAGTCCGGAAAGTTCTGTCGGTCATATCACCATGTTTTCCTCCCCAGCCATGGTCAGGATAAATTGCATCTTCCCAGGCTTTTGTAAATAATGCCTGAGGGTAATTACTGAATGATCCCTGCTGCAATGCATCAAAGGTTGCAAATTTCTCGGCAGCCGTAAGCAGGCGCGAACCTTCCCGTGAAGCTTTAAGAGCTTTCTGATGGGAAGGACCGTGAATATAAAGCCATACATCAGGACGCTCCCCTTCTATCCTGTCGAATGCAGGATCACCCTTTATACATCAGTAAACCACTCTGCTGCAGTCGCATATCTTATCGATGGCATTTTCCGTCCCGGCGCCCTTGAATTCCATTCGCTAAAAAAGGCATCATAGTCAGGCGGTGTGGCAAAGTCATGTGAATAAAGAAACTGTACTTCAGGGTCTTATTTTTCTCTTCATGTAATATCGTTCCATTCGTCAGTATCGCTGAAAAGGCTTTTGTAAGCGGGTTGATGTTGTTTTTGCTTCCCGGACAGGGATCCCGACTTCGTCATACTGGCCAGGAGTATAACAGGTTATATAACTGCCATCAGGGCTGTACCACCTGTAGATGCCAGGCTGGAACCTGCTGAACTGCATATAGGGAATACCCGATTTTGAGAGGATCTGAGCCATCTGAAGCGCCCTGCCGGGTACATCTTCATTCCAGTAGACCTTAAAATCACAGCCCGGAATGTTTTCTTCAGCCATTTTCTTCCCAGGTAAGTCTGCCTTATAAGTGACTCCCCGTCGTACATCGATTCATAAGGTTGTTTATAGGTAGCGCCCCATTCAAGCCGGCCCTCCCGGGTATATTTGAGAATTTCATCATAAGAATCGGGATGCCGCTGAAGATATTCTCTCAGGCTGAGTCCGTCCTCAACAGAAAATTTAAATCCGCTGTTCTCCCTGAGCCTCTCAAGGACGGGAGTTATCATTTTTACATCCCTGAATTCGATGCATTTGCCGATACTGTCCATCCAGGCTATATCCTGATGGGAAGATGGAACTACACTTATCGAGCCTCCGCTGAAATAGTTATTATTGCTGCCGGTTTTGCCTCCGGAGGTTCCCTGATTGTCCTTCAGCCTGTAAAACCAGGCCAAATGATAATCATAGCTGAAATAAATACAGCCTGCATGTCCTGAATCTTCTCATAAGATAGGATAAATAAATTCAGGATTAATATACGGACAAAAACCCAATATCCAAACCTGCCAGCTTATGGTGAGTGTAATAAAACCTCTGGCAGGGACAATAATATCACCGCTAACCAATTGGGAGCTCACCTCAAGCAATTTACCATCATGTATTTACCCCCAACCCCCCAGGGGGGGCTTTGATCTGACATTATATCCTGAATTCGCCACCAACCTAATGGTGTGGATTTTAATTCTTGCCTTGTATCACCTCCAGCTATATACCAGCAGGATTTCAAGCCCCCCCTGGGGGGTTTGGGGGTCAGTTCGTTTCGGGAGCTCACCTCAAGCAATTTGCCATACATGTATTTACCCCCAACCCCCCAAGGGGGGCTTTGATCTGACATTACATCCTGAATTCGCCACCAACCTAATGGTGTGGATTTTAATTCTTGCCTTGTATCACCTCCAGCTATATACCAGCAGGATTTCAAGCCCCCCTCGGGGGGTTTGGGGGTCCTGGGGGTTTGGGGGTCAGTTCGTTTCGGGAGCTCACCTCAAGCAATTTGCCATCATGTATTTACCCCCAATCCGGGGGGCTTAGTCTGAAATTACATCTGCATTACCCCCCAACCCCCCAAGGGGGGCTTAGATCTGAAATTATATCCTGAATTCGCCACCAACCCCCCAGGGGGGGCTTAGATCTGACATTACATCCTGAATTCGCCACCAACCTAATGGTGTGGATTTTAATTCTTGCCTTGTATCACCTCCAGCTATATACCAGCAGGATTTCAAGCCCCCCCTCGGGGGGTTTGGGGGTTTGGGGGTCAGTTCGTTTCGGGAGCTCACCTCAAGCTATTTACCATCATGCATTTACCCCCAACCCCCCAAGGGGGGCTTAGATATGAAATTACATCCTGCATTACCCCCCAACCCCCCAAGGGGGGCTTAGATTTTAAATTATATCCTGAATTCGCCACCAACCCCCCAGGGGGGGCTTTGATCTGACATTACATCCTGAATTCGCCACCAACCTAATGGTGTGGATTTTAATTCTTGCCTTGTATCACCTCCAGCTATATACCAGCAGGATTTCAAGCCCCCCTCGGGGGGTTTGGGGGTCTTGGGGGTCAGTTCATTTCGGGAGCTCACCTCAAGCTATTTACCATCATGCATTACCCCCAACCCCCCAGGGGGGGCTTAGATATGAAATTACATCCTGCATTACCCCCCAACCCCCCAAGGGGGGCTTAGATTTTAAATTATATCCTGAATTCGCCACCAACCCCCCAGGGGGGGCTTTGATCTGACATTACATCCTGAATTCGCCACCAACCTAATGGTGTGGATTTTAATTCTTGCCTTGTATCACCTCCAGCTATATACCAGCAGGATTTCAAGCCCCCCTCGGGGGGTTTGGGGGTCTGGGGTTTGGGGGTCAGTTCGTTTCGGGAGCTCACCTCAAGCTATTTACCATCATGCATTTACCCCCAACCCCCCAAGGGGGGCTTTGATCTGAAATTACATCCTGAATTCGCCCCCAACCTAATGGTGTGGATTTTAATTCTTGCCTTGTATCACCTCCAGCTATATACCAGCAGGATTTCAAGCCCCCCCTGGGGGGTTTGGGGGTCTTGGGGTCAGTTCGTTTCGGGAGCTCACCTCAAGCTATTTACCATCATGCATTTACCCCCAACCCCCCAGGGGGGGCTTAGATATGAAATTACATCCTGCATTACCCCCCAACCCCCCAAGGGGGGCTTAGATCTGAAATTACATCCTGAATTCGCCACCAACCTAATGGTGTGGATTTTAATTCTTGCCTTGTATCACCTCCAGCTATATACCAGCAGGATTTCAAGCCCCCCCTGGGGGGTTTGGGGGTCTTGGGGGTTTGGAGGTTAGTTCATTTCGGGAGCTCACCTCCAGCTATCTGCCAGTCTTTCAAGCCCCCCCTGGGGGGTTTGGGGGTCCTGGGGGTCAGATCATTTGGGAGCTCACCTCCAGTAATTTGCCATACTGTATTTACCCCCACCCTTATTGGTAAGGATTTAAATTCTTGCCTTGACAATTTCAGTTATTTTATCTATTACATTGTCTATTTCGTTGATCACTTCATCGTTTTTAAACCTGATAACTTTAAGATCATATTTCTCGATCTCGGCTTCTCTGCCATCATCGTACTCACGTTGATAATTATGGATTTCTCCATCAACTTCTATTACTAACCTGGCTTTATGACAATAGAAATCGGCAATAAATTTCTCAATTGGATGTTGCCGTCGAAACCTCAGTCCAAGAATTTTTTTCCCCTTAAGTTTCTCCCAGAGCAGTTCTTCTGATTCAGTCATGTTTCTTCTTAGCAATCTGGCTGTGTCCAAAATGGCTGGTTTTGCTCTGAAATACATCTTTTTATCTGTCTCTCTCATTTAATCATATTTTAAAGCCCCCCTGGGTTTGGGGGTCGGTTCATTTCGGGAGCTCACCTCCAGCTATCTGCCAGTCTTTCAAGCCCCCCCTGGGGGGTTTGGGGGTTAGTTCGTTACGGGATCTCAACTCAAGCTATTTACCATCATGCATTACCCCCAACCCCCAGGGGGGCTTAGGGTCTGACATTACATCCTGAATTCGCCACCAACCCCACAAGGGGGGCTTTATCTGACATTACATCCTGAATTCGCCACCAACCTAATGGTGTGGGAGTTTAATTCTTGCCTTGTATCACCTCCAGCTATATACCAGCAGGATTTCAAGCCCCCCCTGGGGGGTTTGGGGGTCTTGGGGGTTTGGGGGTCCTGGGGGTCAGTTCGTTTCGGGAGCTCACCTCAAGCTATCTGCCAGTCTTTCAAGCCCCCCCCGGGGGGTTTGGGGGTCTTGGGGGTTTGGGGTCTTGGGGGTTTGGGGGTCTTGGGGGTTTGGGGGTCCCGGGGGTCTGGGGATCCCGGGGGTTTGGGGGTCCCGTGGTCTGGGGGTCCAGGGGTATGGAAGTCCCGGGGTCTTAGTTGGGGTCCCGCCTCCAGTCAGGTTGTGGCTCATAACTCTTTTATTACCTCCAGCATTTTCCGGTCGAGCTTATGCCCCTTGAAATCCTCATACTGAACATCGGGACGCTCACTGTCGAGAATGCCGAATCCTCCCCTGAAGTTCCACATTGCCCAGCCCCAGCCGGCCTCCTTCCACTGCCCCATCAATTCCCTCATCCATGCAAGCACAACATCGTGGGGAGTCTGGCTGAAAGCGCCGAATTCACCAACATGTACACCTACCCCCATTTTCTGAAGCTTTTTCCACGGTTCGATGAGCTGGAGCCTGATCCGCTGGGCATCCCACTCCATGTCAGGCGATACTCCTATTTTTTTAAGGGATTCAAGGTAGTACTGATTCATCTCATCACTCAGGAATCTTGCTTCCGTTGACGGTTCGGGCCTGAGCGGCCATGTCGGAACAGGCCATTTATCGGTCCCTTCCACCCAGGACGCGTGATAATGTGTTATCTGCATCGGCTCATAGCCCCTGGTGCTCTGGGCAATATTAAGATCTGCAAGCTCTTCCACAGGCTCCCTTCCCCACCAGAGGCCGTCAGCAATTATAAGCCGGTTCGGATCGACTTCACGTATAGCCCTGACCACCCTCCTTACTACCTTGCCGTAAATATCCGGCGTGAGCGGCTTAAGCCTTTCATAGTCGAGCGTTGCGGGCTCATTTACAAGGTTGAAGCTTACATTTTTGTTGGGGATACCCTTATATCTCTGCGCAAAATGGCTCCAGTGATAATCAAATGCCTGCTGTGCCTCTTCATCGAGCCAAAGGTTAAAAGGCTCCCTGACACCCCTGTGCACCGAATAGCCCGGAGCCCTGTGGAAACTTATGTTTGTATGTACGCCATACTGTTTCCCGAATTCCACTGCCCGATCGATCTCTTTAAGGGTCTTCTCATCCATCCTTTTCCAGTCCTTCGGATCCGACCAGCAAAGGTATGACATTGGCAACCTGACGAAATCAAAACCGAGCTCAGCAATCATCTCAAAGTCTGATTCCCTGAAAGGATCATTGCTTACACTGGCAATAAATTTCTCCAGCAGGTTAAAGCCCCTCCATCTGGGAAGAGAATCTGCAGTAATGTCAGGGCCGGCTTTTCGCCTGCATTCCAGTGCTACCGTGCCAAGCAGGGTAAGGCCTGCTGTCGTTTTAATGAACTGCCGTCTGTCGACTGAGGTGTTTTTCATTGTTGTAGATTTGTTTGAATATTTGCTTAAAGGTCTATTCTGAATGTCTCTATTGAATTTTTACCAACAACAGTGTTGAATACCTTACCCTTCTGGCCTGTATCACTCTCCTCTTCCTCGATAATATTCGTCCTTAAAATAGCCTTTGCAGGAAAATAAAGCTTCACTTCGACATTTTCATCCTCTCCCTTCATTTCAACCATCCTCAGGATAAGACTGTTGCCTTTTTCGCTCTTTTTAACTGCAGTTATCCTTACAAAGGGCGATGAGGTCGAAATGAAGCTCAGCTCTTCCGGAAGAGTCCCGCGCTGCGATCTCTCCTTCAAAACGGCATAGACAGGATGGTTTGCGCCGACACCGGTATGATAGCCGTTCTCCCACCCCGGATCGTGTGAGGCTATGACAAACCTGAAATGATGGCTTCCCTTCTGTTCATACCAGTTCCCCAGATAATGGCAACTCTTATGGGTCGAAAGAAGTATCCCCTGCAATACGGGATAACTGGCGGACTCTCTTCCCGGATCGGTCCAGTCTGCGACAGCCAGATTTGAAGACATTGTAACTCCGAGATCCTGATCACTGACTGAAATGAAATTATTTATTTCACGCGGATGGATCCCTGAGGGCAATTCACGGTAGGAGCCTTCCCAGCTCCATCCCAGGGGCTGCATTTTCAGCTCATCCGCCCCGGCATTTACTATCCCCATGGGTACATCATATGTGACCCTGTAATCTTCCATTGCAATAGGAAAAACTACCCTCAGCTGCCGGTTGTGCTCTCCCGGCCAGTTCGGGATATCGTACTCAAAATCAATCCGTTTAGTATGATTATAGATCGTAATTGTCTGCGTTACCGAAAAATTGCCCATTTCAGCGACAGACTCAAATACCGCAGCGAGATTGCTGTTTTCCTTCAGTGTCCAGATACCATTCTTCATTCCAAGTCTTTCATACCCGTTGTAATTCAGGGGTGTGATCCTCGTGAATTCACCGGCTCCGTTACCGTTGTACCCAAGGTTAAGAAGATCGCCGCCGGCATAACGGGAAGTATTGAATACCTCTCTTTTCAGCTCCCTGTCGTAGAGCGAGGTAATTCCTCCCGGACCAAGAACGACCGAATAAAAGCTGTTTTCATAAAAATTGGTTCCTGCCCTGATATCGCCTTCCGCTGAAGAAATCCCTTTTTTCAGCAGGTAAGTCTTATACCCCAGCGACGGAATCGCTTCAGCCAGGAACCGGATAAACTTATCATTTCCATGGGTGATTACAACCGAGGGTATTGTCTTTCCAGTACCTTCAGCAACAAGCCAGTCAGATCCCTTTTTTCCCGTGATTTTCAGAGTGACAATGGCGGCCCTTTTCCAGGATAGGTCATTGTAAACGAGTATGCTGTTAGGATTCCTGAGCCTCACCTCTGAGGCGAGCTCCATGACCGAATTGCCGAGTATCCTCTCACCAATTGAATCAGCATCCTCCAGTGATTGCCTGAAAATGCTATCCGTTATCGCTCCATTGTTGCCTCCCCACCCATGGTCAGGGTAAATCGATCTGTACCACCCTGTTTCAAGATCAGCAGAGCGGTAGCCGCTGAAGTTACCTTTTACCATGGCATCGATGGAGCTGAAGATCTCAGCGGCAGGCAGTGATACTCCTGCCGATTTCTTGGCACTGATCGCCTCATAATGTGCAGGACCGTGAATGTACAGCCAGAGATCCGGCCGCTCCCCGCAGATTGAATCGACCTTTATCCCAGGCACATCGATCTTTCCAAGAAACTCCTCGGCTGTGGAGTGCTGAAGATGGGGAATGCCTGTTGCAGACAGACCTGCTATTTTATTCCATTCCCCGGCGATTTTGCCGTAATCGGCTGGCCCTCCTGCATCAGTGCTGATTATGACTGCATAGTGAGGGGGAAGGTTATGGGACGAATAATATGCATCCCAGTTCCGGAGAACATTGTGAAGCTTCTGCATGGCCGTAATGGCATCGCTCTCAAAGTACCTGTATACAAGCAAAGCCCAGCCATAATTGCCGGGACTGAAGGTCAATATGCTTGTTCCGTCAGGACTGTACCAGTTGAAGAAACCTTCCTTCATGCGGCTTACGACAAGATATTTTATTCCTGCTTTTGAGAATACCTGTGGTGATTGCAGGGTGCGCCCCGGAACATCGACATTATATGCTGTCAGGGCATCCATCCCCGGAAGATTCTCCTTTATCCATTTCCTTCCCAGATAGGTCTGCCTGACAAGCTGTTCATCAGATTCAAGACCCTCATAAGGCTGATTGAAAGTAGCGCCCCAGCTGAAACAGCCATTTTTGAAGGCATTTATAATACGCTGCTTTTCGGATGGCAGTTCATCAAGCACCTCCATAAGGTTGAGGGTCTGCTCCATTTCAAACCTGTATGCAGGGTCCTTGTCAATAATATCGAGCGCGGGTATGATTATTTTATGGATCCGCTCCTCCCTGCAGGAGTCGGGAGTGTTCATCCACGCAATATCCTGATGCGAGGAGCAGATTATATTCACCGTGCCTTTGGCGAAATAACCCCAGTCATCCTCTACCAGGGGCACAAACAGCTGTTTTGCCACCTCCTTGCGCCCGGTCGCGACGTCAGATGATACTGTAAGCTCCGACGCTTTCCCCACCAGCGGGAGGAAGATCACCGCCCTGCCTGAATCAGCCTGCTCATATTCAATCTCCTTTCCGTCGATTGCAAGAATGGAACCTGGGCCAAGCTCCCCGGCATCGATCCATCCCTTTACCCGGTTCGAGGAAATATCGTACTGATAAGGGATGAAATAGTTGACGCGGATCTCCTTTTGCGACCAGATATTTCCCGCATGCAAGACCAATAAGAACAGGGTAAGCCCGAGATACTTTTCAACCTTCATGTCCTTTTTACTATTTATACTGTAAAACAAGCAGCGCTCTGGGTGCCAGTCCTTTTACGGCTACATTGCTTCCGCTTTGAGATATTGTTGCCATTGCATCTCCCGGAAGCATTAAAATTCTGCGCACCTCTCCAGCTGTCGGCAGCGCAAGTGACAGGTCGGCGCTTGTGTCGTTGAAATTTTCTATTATTATGTAACTGGATCCCATCAGGTACAGACTTACCTTGTCAGGTGCATCAAATTTCATCCCAAAGGGAGCAAGAAGCTTATCACGCAATGGCTTCAGTTCCTCGCGCGAAAGCTTGAGAAGGTTCTTGGGATCGCCGCCCACCTTAAGCACCATGAGGTTCCTGTTATCCAGGAGGGCCTGATTGCTGAGCAACCTGGCAAGGTCATCAGTTATAACGACAGGCTTCCCGGCATCAAGCATGGTTTTAAGGCGTACCGAGAACCCAGGTTCCTTAAGGGCATGAACAGTGAAAATGGCAGATTCGGCATCCGTATTTATTTTACCGGCAGGAACAAGAGGCAGCCCCATCATACCGAGGAAGCTGAAGATATAAGGTTCATTCATCGGTTCGCTGTTTGGAATCTTTGGCAGATGTATGCCCCTGATGGGCGCATCCTTCACGATGGCGGCGAGCTTAAAAAGGTCAGGAAGCTCTTTTCTCAATGCTGCGATATCAGCTATTGGCGTGCCGGGCTTTCCGTCGTAGTTATTCGACTCATCCAGAAGGCTTCCATAATGGAAAAGCATAATTTCCCTCTCGTTGCCGAGAACAGTCTGTCTCGCCTGCTCCACATAGAATTCAGGCGTCGTTCCAAGGGCATCTATCCATCCTCCTCCATTTTTACCGCCACTTACCTCATTGATCCAGCGGCTTATAAAGTATGCGTTATACTGTACCTCGCCTCCCGGCTTTACATCGTAATCATAGTCCCGTGTCTCAGTCCCGATCCATGTATAGTCATAGTCTTTCGATTCACGGACCACCTCATAGCCCCTCTCATGAAATGAATCGTACCAGAGCGGATACTTTATAATAATTTTTACCTTCGGATTGGCTGCCCTTGCCGGCTTGAGAATATGCTCACGGCTTACATCAACCATGAGGTCGCATCTGAATTTTGACCAAGACTGGTCTCCCCTGGCGGCCATGCAATCCTCACAGGTACATTCCGTGAAAAGAAAATCATCTATCATTATCAGATCAAAGATGGAAGCTGTCCTGGCGAAAATCTGTCCCAGCTCCTCGAGTGTGGCCTTGTTGGTATAGCAGGCGGTAGCGCCCCAGCCGCCAACTCCATTTTTGCCGACATTGACCGTCGTAACACATCCTGCAACATCAAATCCTTCCTTCAGGAAACGGTCTCTTGCCCTTACCATTGCATCCCTGTCGGCATAGTACCCGCCCCTGAAAGATTCAATGAATACCCTTGTTATACCGGTTTCCCGGCACCACCTGACTGCATTGTCAAGCCCTTCAGGAGTAGAGAGAAAATCTCGGACATCCTGGGCAATAAATAAGGTGGAAATCTTCAATACATCCTTATTTTTATTCGCTGTTTCCCATAATGACTGTGAACCCGCATCAGCAGAATTCAGTAAATAGAGAGCAATCGCTACAGCTGTCGTAAGCTGCTTCAAACCAATCTTTTTCATAATGTCCGTTTTGACTATTTATATTTGCTGCTTAATCTGAATACTTATTCAATCTGGTCTGGGATTAATTTAAGATGGAAAATCTCAATGGCATTATCCCTGAAAATACATCGTATAACATCCCTTGCAACATCTTCAGTCATCCACCCCTTGTCTATCCTCTCAGAAAGTACTGTTGCAACCACCTCCTTGCCAAGCTCAAGGGAACCTGCAGCATCATCAATGGTCATTACATCTCCACCCCACATGTATTTGTTGTATGGCACACAATCGAGCATCTCATTAAATGTCCTTATTGCTTCTGTTTTGGATATCTGGGGAAGCCATACCATGTCGAGGCAGACATTTGTAAAGTTTTTACCGAGTGCAACATAATCACTAGTCCAGGGATATCCGCCATGAAACAGGATGAACCTGGCTTTCGGATATTTAATTAAAATATTGAGAAGCTTCATGGGCTGTCCGTTATCAAGACGGCCATTATTGCCAGCAAGGTATCCTGTATGTATCTGTATGGGAAGATCGAGGCCAGTTGACTGTTGAATTATATGATGAAAGACAAAATCCTCGAGTTGTTTCCTTTCACCTGAAGTCAGAGGCGATTTTTTGTTGAATACGGCCACTGCATCATTATACGGAATGTCTTCAAAATCGAGGGTCCTGCTGTAAGCAAGGGTATTTTTCAGGCATACAGCACCTTTGCTCTTGAAGATATACAGCACTGAATCAACAAGATGAAGATAGCTGTCAAGGTCAGGTGTAATAATCTCATTGGTGTTCATAAGCTTTAGAATGTCCTTGTTTGAAGTTACCTTCTTTTTCCCGGCAGCTTCTCCCACCAGGCTTACGCATGAATTTATATTGCATACCAGACTGAAGTAACGGGTGTCGATATCTGTATTGAAGAGGTTCCAGTACTGATCATTCAGCATAGTTTTGAATTTCTCCCTATGAAAGACTTCATCAAACCATTCCGGATAATTCCGGAAATCATTTTCCAGCATCTTATCGTATAAGGCCTTCAGATCATCCTTCTCTACATAAGGCTTCTTAAAGCCGTACAGAATCCTTAGCGTATTCATAAGCTGCTCATGATAACTGGTAGTTCTTGAAAAGTCATAATATTTACCAAAGCTGTTCCATACCGTATCGGAATTAAATTCTGTGTTTTTCTGGTCATATCCTGATGCGCCTGCAGAATAGAGATCTGCCGGAAAATACGCTATCCCGTTGAAAAAATAGAATCCGCCTGAATCAGAAGGGGTCTGCTGGTGTTCGTGAGTATCCACGATCTCTATTGTATCAATATAATTCCTCAGCTTGTCATAACTGCTTTCCTGACAGGCAGTCAGCATTATGGCGCAAATGAAAATAAGATGTTTTGTCATGAGGGGAAATCTTAAATTGGTGGTACAATATGTCCAGGATCTTTATGGGACAATTTCATCTTGCTCTCCCGGGGATCCATTTTGACCTGCCTCCTGTCTCCGCCAGAAATTTCATTGCTTGCTGATGGCAGGTCAATTGAGCTTTAAGAAGATTATCAGGCGATTCAACATTTGCCTTTTGAGATATTCTGTTTCCTGAAAATGAATGGCTTGGAGACTCCACGACTACGCTCAAAGCACCGCAATGAAAATCGATGGCGCCATCGAGGTTGAATACACCTGTTGAGGCAAGTGCGGGATCACCGGCAACTTCAGGATCATTCGATTCCTGAAGTCCCTTAACTGCAAGTTCCGAATGAATATAGGTAAACAGATTGTTGAAAGCATCATGCAGTGCAGGTTCGCAAACAGGACGGTCGGTCCGCATAAATAATGCTCCTGTGTGCATATTGAGGACCAGATCTGGCTTTTCGCGTTCAGCAAGATCAAATAACGCCTGCGTTTCCGGCTGACGTTTACCCAAAAAATCGTCATGCTGAATATTGACACCAGCATCATTGGGATATCCTCCGGGAAAACCAGGAAGGTTCATGTCCATCGGGATAAACTCCTTAATCTGAGGCCATCCTGTTATCGTGCCGTCGGGTTTACCTCCTGTATTCAGATATTCTGCAACTGTAAAATCAGTATCCCTGTAGAGCTCCATCCGAAGGGGGATTCTCACTCTCCCGTCTCCATTGACAATAGGTATAAGTATCAGCCTGTCAAGCTTTGCAGCGGCTTCCGTTATGCCGGGCCACTCTATGCCACGTAAATCCTTGCCCGTTTCAATGACCGAAATTAGGTTTATCATACCTACTATTCCTTCAAACTCACCGCCATGCACAGCAGCCATTCCCATATAAACAGTTTTGTCATTGTCAGGTCCCCGGTAAGCTGCAAGATCTCCAAAACCGAGAGAACCCGAAAAAGTTGTTGTTCCCTTTCCCTTACGGGGCTTTCCGTAGAATACCGCACGGATCGGTCTACCTCCTGCAGAAGTACCAATTACCTCTACCTTGCCCTTGTGTACATTTTTCAGCAAAAAGTCTGTAACACCATCATAGGTCGACACCCAGAATGAAGGTATTGATGCAGGTTCCTTCAGATAATCAGGAGGGATCTGGTACCTGTGAGCAGCCGGAGCTGAACTTTTCGCTGCCTGACCCTGAAGCCGCCCCGTGGCAGATATGATAAATACTGTCAGCAAGGCCAGAGACATTTTCTGAATAACCGTAAATCTTTTTCTCATAATGGTTTTATTTTAATTTAATGCTTTTTGTCCTTAATACTATAAGGTATCCTTTTTTCCCAGGGATAACCAGTTTGTTCAGCGATACCTGTTCCTGTGCCTGCTGGAATCCGGCTATTTCCGGAATAAAGATTTCAGTATGTGAGGGATCCATGCCCAGCTTCGGCCAGCTCACAGCAACAGTGGCAGGCTTGTCGCCTGCCGACCAGTTGGCTATTGCAATAATGGCCTCACCCTTGCCTGAATAGAGGGAGGCTTTCAGGGAGGGATCGCTTACTTTCAGAGGATTATCGCTCTCCCAGTAACCTCTCATTATTTTATCCTCAATCTTGTACTCATCCCAGAATTTCCACAATCCGGAAGGTGAGATCCCCAGGTATCCTGCCCTGTTGGTTATACCGTAAACCATTCCCCTCCAGGGGTTTCCTCCCCCTTCGAGCATCTGTCCCGGCAGTCCGAACGGCATTCCCGAAACCTCTACAAGCCAGTGATCGGGAGCACGGTTATAATCCCTCCCTTCACCTATCCACAGCAGATCAAAATAGGGAAGCAGATCCATGTAAAGATTCAGGCAGCTCGCATACCCTGCCCATTCGTTGAAATGGTTCCAGCTATGCAGGTCCATTCTCCCTTCAGGTCTGTATTTGTCAATTATTTTCCTGGCCCTCATAAGGGTGTACCTGTCAAGAGCCGAATCGTCAATATAAACCCCGTCGATCCCAAGATTCTGAACCATCCAGTCAAGTCCTGCGACATAAAAATTATTCAGCCTGCTGTCAGGGGTTGAGATCACAGAAAGGTCGGTCTCCCCCTTGAACTTGCCCTCCTTTATCTCGTTATACCAGGCCGGAATGTAATTTTCCCTCAGATTTTTTATATACCACTCCTTAGGTCCGTCGGGATTGATCACAGTTTTGCACGAGTTGCCCGGTCCCGGATAAACAACCTCCCCATTCAGGCTGTAGAAGGCCCAGAATTCAGGCAGGTTTTTTGTAAATTCCCTGGTTGTATAATACACCTTCAACCTGATGTTCTGACTGTGAGCCTTATCTGCAAGCTGTCGCAGTTCAGTGGTGTTCGCATCAAGATAAGGATAGTTTATAAACGGGTAAATATCTTCGGCATGATGTATATTGAGAATATTCGCCCCGGCATGCTTAGCGGAATCCACCTTTACCGAAGTGACAGTACCTCCGCCATGATAATACCTGTCACCGAATTTTATTTTCCTGTCAATGACTTTGAAGGGTGTGAGAAGAAGCTCAAAATTATAGTTGAGCACCTCACCGCGCTTAATCTCCCTGCTTCCCGACCAGGCCCGGAGCTTTACCTCCCGTCCCTCCTCCGACACCGTTACCCCTCCCTTGCCGTCGTTGCCCCAGGAGGGCGGAAGCTTAAGCGGCCCGAATTTATAATAGACATTTATAAGGGGCCGGACCCAGTTTTCAGCTTTTAGCCTGATCCTGAGGCCGCCGTTTACTGCCCCAAGCCAGAGCATATCCTGGTCCTTCGACACATCCCATTGCCATTTCCACACATTCGGCCTCAGACCTCCTTCATAGCCAAGCCCCATCATATATGCCGCCTTCTCCTTCTCAACAGGTATTTCAAGCCTTATATCCCTGATCTTCACGTGATTTATGGCTTTAAGCTTCAGTCTGAAATCACAAAAGCCGTCGAACTCCATCCTTCCATTGACTTCCAGATTAAAATCAGCAGATGTGCAGTTTACTTTCCAAGAAGCGTCAGAATTGGTCTTTCCGTTGAAAATGAGCCTGCCCGGATGCAGGATTTCTGTTCTGCCATCCTGCCTTTCTATTATGAAGCTGAAAGGATGGCTTACAACTGGTTCGGCCTTTTCAGTCAATGACTGGTTGGAAGGACCGAAATATGTGTGAATGGATGCAGGCAAACCATTCCCTGCAACTTCCATTGTCCTGCCCAGAATCGATATGGTGTTCCCATCCACCCGTACAGGAATGTACCCCTTTGTAACATTATCATCGCTCCCTGTTGTTGAATTAAGCCAGTTCAGCCTCGACAGATGGGATCCCCCGTTGTACCCATGATTCAAAACAGGGTTGCCTGAAACATTGAGAGCAACAGGAATGGCCTGCTTTTCCTGTCCTGCAACCACAGTTACAGTCCCACGGTAAATGCCTGACGGGATACTGTCAAGGTCTACTCCCATCCATAATGCCTGAACTCTCCCTGCAGGCACCCTTATCTCCTTTTGGAACCTCTTTCCGCGGAACCCGGTGCCTTCGAGATTATAGCATGTAAATGCAGAGGACTTTATAAACTTTCCATCGCTGGCTGTGAAGTCTGAAAATTCGGTCTGTCCCAATATGACCTCATTTTTCAGGGCCCATACTCCTGTCTGCCAGACAAAAATCTCTCCCGGCTGGCCGTTCAGTGTAAAATATCCGGGCCGGATGATTTTTGCCAGCTTTGTTTCCGGCAGTGAATCGTACCATTTAAGGGGGTTCTCCCTTACTTCAGGAAAAGCAAGAAAATTCTTATCTGCAAGCTGATGGCTGTATTTCTCAAGTGCCTCAGTGACAGAAATGTTTTTTAGGCTGTTCTGAGCGCAGGCAGTCAGAATAATTGCTGAAAGAAATAACAAACAGTGCTTCATGGCAGGATATATTTGAAACAGGCCGGTGGCTGAAATTAAATACCAGGGGATTTTTTTTTACTGTTGGGGTTTGACATAGGGGACTGGATGTAAATTGGAATGAACTTATCATTTATGTTGTTTCGGAATTACCGCTTTACAGTTAACTGTTTATCCTTCCAGATCGATCTCACAGGCCAGGCCTTAAGCTCTTTCAGGGTGATCATGTTGCCGAAAAACTTAAAGCCGTCATTGTTCTGGGGATCTGATTTCCTTTCTATTGCATATGAGAAGGCACCTCCGTCCACAAAGACCTCAACAGATGTCCGGTCAATTATTATATCTGCGCTTATCTCCATGCCCGTCAGTTTTTCAGGGTAATAAAAGGCTCCGTTCACATGGTTGAAATTCATATCGTACCTGAAGATTGTCTGGCCGTTCAGCATTATGCCTGCATCGGTGGCATGGGACAGCAAAATTGTTGTCTTGATGCGGATGCCGGCTGAATCCCTAAGCCTGTCAAGCAGCTCTTCCGCCTGAGCGAGAGTGCCGCCGGCGAATGAATATTCAGTACCCTGGAGGATGCCGGCTTCCTTCACCGGCTGACTGAACATCCTGATGCCGTTCCTCGTGTGCCTCAGCGTCAGCTGGGTAGGAAGCAGCATCATCTGATTGAAAGGCATGCCCGGCTGCCTTATCCTTCCCCATCCGATCTGTATCCGTCTCCCGTCCGATGAGGGAATGTTTTCAAAGGTCTGGGCGGCATAAAGAGCCCCATTGCAATAAAAATATTTTCCATATTCAGGTGTGAATTTTACACCGTTGAAGGTTCCTATCATGTATGTTCCCGATGCGCCGTACATAACCCATTTTTTCAGATCCCTGTTCCCATCCACAGCAAGTTCGAATAACTGCGGACATTCCCAGAATCCGGCTGTATGACTCTTATATTTCCATTCCTTCAGATCCGGGGATGTATAAATCGAATTGCCATCGCGTTCAAAAAGCACCATTACCCAATTTTTTGCAGGCTCATACCAGAACACTTTCGGATCGCGCAGATCGGTGCTGTTCCATTTTTCCTTTGAGTCGATTACTGGGTTTCCCTTATATTTTGTGAAAGTACGGCCCCTGTCGAGACTATAAGCCAGGCACTGACGCTCGTTATCTGAACTGTTCACAGTGTAGATTGCAACCATTGGAGGGATCCCGTTCCTGCCGAATCCCGACGTATTCCCGTAATCTATCACCGTGCTTCCTGAGAAAATAGTCCCGAGTGAATCGGGCAGCATCACCACCGGAAGCTCCTGCCAGTGAACAAGGTCTGTGCTTACCGCATGGCCCCAGCTCATATTTTCCCATTCGCGCTCGAGAGGGTTATGCTGGTAAAACATATGATATTCCCCTTCATAGTATATGAGGCCATCGGGATCGTTGTTCCATCCCCTTCGGCTTGTAAAATGGAACTGGGGCCTGTTCGATTCTGAATAAAGGCTGTCAGCCCCTGCTATTGTATCGGCCTGGTAAATTTTCTGCAAGCCTGCGGGGTTGCCGGCATACGATATTCTGAGTTCCCTGCCCCTGTATCCCGAAACATCCAGGAAAACCCAGTAATCAGGGGTTGAAGGGGCCAGACGCATCACAAGGGAAAGATCGTCCATCCCTTCTGACTCAAAACTTATCTTCGATCTTTCTTCTGCCTGCGATACCGGAAGATTAAGATACTTCCGGTCTATATTCACCGACAATTCATGAGATTCCTGCTTGACAACGGCCTGTTCTGTATGGCTGCACGCAAATACCAGCCCGGGGAATGCAAAAACAAAAAGGATTCTCATCATTTATCTTTTAAGCAGAATAATCGTTTAATGAATACAGTTATCACATCATGCATATTCGCTGCATGCTATCTCTTTACGTAATCGAAGGGCAGACCGTTGTAGGCTCTGGCAAGAACTGCAATATTCTTTTCATCACCGCTGAGGCTGTCGACCGGGTGTGAAAGATAATAATCGACAGGAGGCATCACAGAGCCCTTCACTGGCTTTGTGAATCCATAAAGTCCGACCTTGTCCCTGATCGCTGCCGGTATGACCACAGAAGGGTCCTGCCCGTTCCAGTTGGCAAGGCATGTGACAAGCCGTGTATGGCTGCCGAGCATTCCCTTTATTGATTCGGTTGTGGCTGTATCTCCTGCCTCATTCAGAACCCAGTCGACCTCCTTAAGCATAGCCGACCCTGCTATATCCCTGCTTGTAAGCTGGCACGATGTAAGCCATATTATACAGTCCGGCCTGGTTTTCTTTACAGTCTCCCTTATACGCTTCCATGCCCGGTCGATAGCCTTGCGGCGGAACTGCAACTCAATCTCAGGCGTGATCTTCCCGGTGCCGGGGAATGGCTGCCCCAAAAGTTCCTTATACATAACCTGCTCGCAATCCATCCATTTCAGTGGCGGATAGGGTTCCATCGTTGCACCCGGATTCCACAGCCAGTCAATAAAGACCCCGTCAATACCTGTTTTTTGTATTGCATCCTTTATAGAGGCGCACAGGAAATCGAGATATGTGGTAGTGTACGGGATATGCGGAGCAGATGGAACGCCATAGCTCAGGTCAGGATGTTCCTCCCCCCATCTTGTATTTGATCCGGCACAGAAATAGCCGAAGACCTTAATGTTCTTTTCATGTGCCAGCTTTACCTGTTCAGTAAGGAAATCATGTGCCAGCCCCGGCTGCTCCGGCACAATTCCATTCCTGTACCAGGCATAGCCGTTGCAGGAAACTGCAAACGACTGAATTACATTGCAGCCAAGCGCTGCATACCATTCAACATGTTCGGCAGGATCGGCATCGGCCCAAAGGCCCGGTGCCGCAAAACCATTGGGCCCACCATCGCCCCAGTTAAAGTCAATATCATAGGCCTTAATAGATGCAGGCCCTTTATCTGCCGGAAGGGAGCTGCATCCGCAGGCCAGAATTACAGCAAGGGCAACAGACAGGAGCGGAATAAAAGCTTTATTCATCTGACCGACATTTTATGGTTCACGGGTAAATCGAAATTATTTTTACTAAGATATTTATTTATATTTACAGTGCATAGAGATAAGCAGGGCAAAAGGAAACAAAACATTTCCGGGAAAACCACCTGCCTTTTTTTTCTTGCAGTATCAAATGTTTATTTTTTATAAGCCAAAGTATGAAGAGAAGTGAAGTGAACAGCATAATAACCGGTATGGCCGGTTTTTTTGACAGGCACCATTTCATGCTTCCCGAATGGGCTGCCTGGTCCCCGGAAAAATGGAGGGGGATGTACGCCAGCTGTTCGGAAATAGTTGACAATAAGCTTGGATGGGACATTACCGACTTTGGAAGCGGTGACTTCAGCAGGCGTGGCCTGGCCCTGTTCACAATCCGCAATGGAAACTGGGATAAAAAAGACAAGCTTTACTGCGAAAAGATCATGGTAGCCGGCGAAGAGCAGGAAACGCCAATGCATTTCCACTGGAATAAGACTGAAGACATCATAAACAGGGGTGGAGGTAACCTTGTGATGGAACTTTACATGGCAACGGAGGAGGACAAATTCTCACCAGAGCCTGTCACTGTGAGCATCGATGGAATAATGACAACTGCAGAGGCCGGTAAACAGCTGATACTGCTTCCGGGACAGAGCATCTGCCTCAAATCAAGGGTCTACCACAGATTTTACGGACAGAAAGGGAAAGGCCATGTGCTCATTGGAGAGGTGAGCATGGTGAACGACGATGCAAACGATAACAGGTTTTATGAGCAGATTGGAAGATTTCCTGAAATTGTTGAAGATGAAAAACCGGTGCACCTCCTTGTAAACGATTACCAGAAATATCTTTGATCCGGACTTTTCTAATAATTCCCGTATGCAAGAAAAAATAATAGTTTCAGGAGTCGGCTGCTGCCTTGTCGATCTACTGTTCAATGATATCGATTTCGGAAGCCCCAAAATGAAAAAATATCTTTCCGTAAAAAGAGGGGATGGAGGACTGACACCAGGACAGCTTGTATTCAGGGAAGAGTTCGAGCATTTCTGTGGCCAGCCCTTCGACTCAGTCCTCAGCAATATTACAGGGGGAAAAATACATGACAAGATAAATATAGGCGGACCCTCCATCGTATCGCTTATAAATGCGGCCCAGCTTGTTGAAAAGGACAGCTGTGAAGTCAGGTTCTATGGCCGTGGAGGACAGGATGAGATCGGAAACTACCTTATGACTGCGCTTGCGAAGACGCCTGTAGTGCTCAGGGATTTCAGGCTTATTGACAATGAGACACCATCTACCGTGGTACTTTCAGATCCGGCCTATGAGGGAGGCCATGGTGAAAGAATGTTCATCAATTCAATAGCGGCAGCCTGGGAATATGGTCCGGATGAGCTGGACGAAGATTTTTTCAATTCGGATATAGTTGTTTTCGGAGGCACCGGCCTTGTTCCCCGGATCCACGATAACCTTGCCTCCCTTCTTAGAAAAGCCAGGTCAAAGGGATGCATGACAATAGTCAATACGGTTTTCGACTTCAGGAACGAGAAGGCCAATCCGCAGGCAAGATGGCCCCTGGGTGAAAGTGACGAAAGCTACGGCTATATCGACCTGCTTATTACAGACAGTGAAGAGGCCCTGAGACTGAGCGGGGAGAAGGATACAGGCAGTGCAGTCACATTCTTTCGCAACAGGAAGGTCTCTTCTGTGATCGTAACCAACGGATCACGGAACATTATTACATACTCTGATGGCAGATTATTCAGCGAGTCGGGAGTAAGGGAGATGCCTGTCTCAGAAAAAGTAGTAAGTGAGCGAAGGGTGGTTCAGACGGGAGACACAACCGGCTGCGGCGATAATTTTGTCGGAGGAGTGATTGCCTCAGTAGTGGATCAGATCCAGCAATCATCCGGTCAGCCCGATATCACAGAGGCCTGCATCGGTGGAATCGTTTCAGGAGGTTTTGCCTGTTTTTACCTTGGAGGAACATATTTTGAAGATGAAGCAGGAGAGAAAAAGGCAAAAATGGAACCATACTATGCAGCCTACAGGTTACAGATCAATAGTTGAGGTAAAGAAAATAGTCATATTCGGGGCCGGGAAGATAGGCAGGTCCTTTATAGGCCAGCTCTTTGGAAGAAGCGGGTACAGGATTGTCTTCATTGATGTCGATCCCCTCATCGTCTCGCTCCTTAACAGCAGGGGATGCTACAGGGTCGTTATCAAGGGGGATGCGGGGGATGAAATCCTTATTGAGAATGTCCAGGCCATACAGGCCAATAACACTGAGCCTGTGAAGGAGGCAGTTGCCACAGCAGGCATTCTGGCAGTGTCGGTGGGCAAAAACGCCCTCGAAAAAGTCATTCCTGTGATTGCATCCGGCCTTTTACAGCGATATCACGATAATCCCGACATTCCACTCGACATCATTCTGGCTGAAAACATGAGATCTGCTGCAGAATTTGCAAGGGAACTGCTCCTGAGGAATCTTACCCCCGGATTTCCTTTAGGTTCCTTCGTCGGGCTGATAGAAACAAGCATTGGCAAAATGGTACCTATTATGCCGCTTGCCGAGATCGAAAGAGATCCACTTGCGGTCTTCGCCGAACCCTATAATACGCTGATCCTCGATGCCCTGGGATTCCGGTCACCTATTCCGGATGTCCCCGGACTGGCTCCAAAGAACAACATAAAGGCCTGGGTCGACCGCAAGGCCTTCATCCATAACCTTGGCCACGCAACAGCAGCCTATTACGGATTTTCACGCCATCCTGAAGCGGTCTATATGTTCGAGGTACTGGAAGATACTGAAGTACTGAAATTTACAAGGCAGGCTATGCTACAGTCGGCAGAAATACTGCTAAGGGCCTACCCTTCCGAATTTACTCCTGGTGATCTCGAAAACCATATCGATGATCTACTTAAACGTTTCAGTAACAAAGCCCTCCTCGATACTGTTTACCGTGTCGGCCATGACCTTGTAAGAAAGCTGGGAGCCGACGACAGGTTTATGGGTTCAATACGGATGGGAGTCATGCTTAACAGGCCTTACGACCTCATAATCAACGCAATGTCCTATGGCTTTACATTCCTCTCAAGGGATGAGGAGGGTAATTTTTTCTCCCCGGATATTACATTTATTAAGGCCCTGGCTGGAAATTTCGAATCTGCCCTTACAGACATCCTCCATTTTGATCCGGTAACTGATCAATCAATTATCGGAAAACTGAAGAAACAATACCTTTCTTTCTTCCAGCCCCGGCAGGGTTCCAGTCAAACTATCCCGTAATCCAAATATGGTACCGGGGCAGGGATCCGGCCCTGCCAGATATTACAGCGCTGTAATATTTTTGATTAACAATAGCTTTAATATCAGTGCAATATATCTGCAATCCAATTTTTACCAGCTGTCTGCATCCAGCCGGTGAGGCGGGTAATTCATTGAGATTTTCCAGTGACTTACTTATATCCCGGATATCAAAAATCATTGTGGTGCTGAAAAAATATCATGAAAATTTGGTGATTTAAACGTTTAAGCATATCTTAGCTTTTGAGTTGATATTAAAATTTTTAATCTGAAAACCATTAACGAAACCTAAACCAAAGAAGCTATGAAAAGATTTGTATTATTCGCCGGGTTATTGTTTTTAGCCATTATCGTGATGAATTCCTGTAAGAAGGACAATCCTCCTGCCGCTGCAACATTCGAGGATCTGCTTACCGGAGGAGCTACAGCCACAGCAGGAAAAACATGGGTACTGAGCAAGGATGCCTATCCGGCTAATGATGGCGGCGGCGCAGTAACGAACGAAATGTATGCCTTATTACCAATTCCTGACAATATCCAGGATCTGCTTGGCAAGGAATTCGATAATGAATTTACCTTCTATCATGATGGCAGATATACAATCAATCCTGTAAATGATACCGTTCTTGCGGCCACATTGTCGAGTACACTTAACGGAATTGTATGTGAATGGACTCAGAACGAACTCGGTCTGTGCGGTGCTCATTTTTCTCCGGTCACCAATGCTACATGGACACTTCATGAGGAGGATTTTACAGTTGATGCCCTGCCCAATCCGCTGGATGCCACAACACCTCCCATGCATGGCAATGTAACCTTTACAGGGAAAAAATGGCTCTCATTTTCTGCAGGGGCCTATTTTGGGATTCTCGATGTCTCCACTTCCACACATGTAATAATAAAGGAGGTGACCGAAACTGAAATGCATGTAGCTCTCCTGGTTTGCATGTACCAGGGTGTAATGAACCCGGGCGGAATGGAGTTCGCAGGATATCCAACCCATATCTTCCAGCTTACATATGTACCAAAGGCAAAGTAGTACGGAGAATTTAATCCACAGCAATTCGGGTAATTACAGAACAGGCTGATTTGAGTCACTTTTCCTCATCGGGAATAGCTTTAATACTCAGCCTGTTTTATTTTATTTTATTTATTTATTTTTATGCTAAAAAATAGTGCATGAGTTGGTTTCTTAATGTAATTTTATTTCAAAACCCCATTTTTTATTTTACATTTCAGAACTAATAGCACATCATGGATCGGAGAAGCATCGTAATGCAGATTTTGATAAATATAGATCACAGATGAAAATTTTACCGGCAGTTATTATATTTTTTGTTTTTGCAGCGTTCACATCAACTGCCAGGTGCGAGGTCTTCAGGAGGGAAAGACGACAGCCGCAGGATGGAGATCAGTATTCCTATGGCCGATGGTGTTCTGCTTTCGACCGAGGTTTTCCTTCCCAGGAAAAAAGGGAAATTCCCGGTAGTTCTTGTCAGGACTCCCTATGGAAAATCCGCAGATGAATGGATGGGAAAAGCCTTTAATTTTTTGGAATTGCCGTCGTCCTGCAGGATGTAAGAGGAAAATTCAAGTCTGGCGGCGAGTTCTACCCTTTTGTTAATGAACGCTCTGATGGATTGCAAACATTACGGTGGATCAGGCAGCAGCCTTGGTCAAATGGTAACAGTCAGCCGGCTGGGGTGCCAGCTATGTAGGATATACCCAATGGGCCATCTCCGACTCGCTCGACTTTCTGACTCCCCTGCTGACAGGGGCCAACCTCTATGATCTTTGCCTACCCCGACAGCCTCTTTTCCCTGCATCCTGCACTTCACCTGGGGCTTTATGAATGCTTCGCAGACGACAAATACAATACGTCCCGAAAAACTTGCCTCCTCGGTTAAAATATTTCCGTTTCAGTTGCAGATGATTCCACTATGAAAGATATTCCCATTCTCAATGACTGGCTTCGCATGAAAAGTATGACAGCTACTGGCAGAAGATGAATTTTCAGGGGGATAACAAATCCCTCTTATTTCGATAGCGCGGATGGCAGGACATCTTCCTGAAAGCCCAGATTGATGACTTTCGAAGCTCTTTCATCAAACGGGCAATCCTGGCAGCAGACTGATCATCGGTCCGTGGTGCCATGGCGACCAGGGTGAGAAGAACGAATACGGAGGACTGAAAAAAAACCGGCAAACCTGCCCTGATATTCAAATATACCAGGATTTTATCAAGGGGAAGAATATCAGGCTTACTGCTCCATTCAAGGATGAAAAATATAATCTTTTTATCATGGAGAGGAATGAGTATGTTGGATCAGACAGCTGGCCACCCAAGGAGACTACAAGTGATAACTCCATATTATCTCGGACCTTCCGGGATCCATCGGTAAAATGTAAGAACACCGGTGTCAGCGGACAGCTGGACTATGAATACAATCCCTGCCGATCCCTTTCCCAGCATTGGAGGAACAATCCTTGGAGACAGGAGTTGGTCCCGCAAGGCAAAATGCCAATGCAGACCGCAACGATCAGCTTGTATTTGAAGATGGATGTGACTGACCAGCCACTTACCCTGCTGGGTCCGATAACTGCAACGCTCTGGCTTTCAAGTGATGTAAGATGCACTGATTTTATTGTCGGGATTGCAGGATGTAGTTCCCTGACGGCAAGATAATCAACATCCAGGAAGGAGGAGCCAAAGTCAGTTTCGATGTTCGATAGTCCGGAAAAAAAAGAAATCTCAGTATGGGCAACAGGTTATCAGATCAATCCAGGTCATAGCCTCAGGGTTATTATAGCATCAAGCTTGTTCCCGCGATATAACCGTAATCTTAATACCAGGTGCACCCATTTACAGTGCAAATGTTATTGTAAATGCCCGCCAGAAAGTCTGGTACGGGGCGATACTCCATCCTCAATTAACCTGCCTGTTTTTGAAACAGTTACAAAGAAATTAAAATCAATTAAACCTAACATAACATATAAAACAATGAATCTGGATGAAATAATCAGAGCAGACATCAGGTCGTCACTTACAAAATCGGGCATATTGCTCTTCCTTGCAGGATTCCTGATATTTATGGGAATAATTACTTCCGAAATATTTTAAGTCACCATATAACACAAGAGACAGCTATATAAGTGAGCTGGCAACTGTACCGGCAGGCGAGAATGAAATGCAGGAGCCTTCAGCGGCCATCTTCAATTATACAATGATCGCCACCAGGATATTATGATAATGCTCTCGGCCTTTTTCATTCAAAAGGTATTCAGAAAATATATCTCTACTATACCGGTTGCTCTGCTGGGGATCGGGCTTGCGGGTGTTGGTGGCTGTTCCCGGGGCAATATTGCTCCCTGGCATTTTATATTTGCCCTTCTGATTTTTATTTTCGGAGGAGTGGCAGCAATTACTTCCTTTAAAATTGTCCACTCACCTCTGCGGTATATATTTATATTCCTGGGCATTATTGCTCTTGCTTTCCTGGTGTTTTTTAAAGATTTTCAGCAGGCATCTCGGCAGCGGTGGAGCCGAAAGATGGCTATTCTATCCTATTGTATTCTGGCTTACGGGCATGGGGACTTATTTGCTGGGTATCAAGGATGGTCACGGGAATACCCTTCAGGTAAACTAAAGCAATCAATTGCATAATATCATGGTCAAAATAAGATGACCCGAAGAGAAATAATCAAAACAGTTCTGGACGGAAATAAACCACCATACACGCCATGGTCGTTCAAATTTACCGTGGAAGCAAAAGAACTGCTGACAAATCATTTCGGAACGGAAGATCTTGACAACACTCTCTACAATCATATTCTGATGCTTGGCGCTGACATAGGCTTCTTTGATAAAATAGGTGATAATCTTTACAGGGATGTCTTTGGCGCAGTATGGGACAGAAGCATTGATAAAGATATAGGGAATATTACCGGGAGCATAATAAATGAACCTACCTTAAAAAATTACAGCTTTTCCCGATCCCCTTGACAAACGCATTTTTATCGATATTGAGCCGTCAATTAAAGCTCATCCGGACATGTTCCGGCTTTTCGAGATCGGCTTCTCCCTGTATGAAAGAGCCTGGACATTGAGAGGCATGGAGAACCTTTTGATGGATTTTATGGTGAATCCCGGTTTTGTTCATGAACTGATGACGGCTATAACTGATTATAATATTGCGCAGTTAAGGGAGGCTTCAAAATATGATATCGATGCAGTCGCCTTCGGAGATGACTGGGGTCAGCAAAGCGGGCTTATAATGGGCTACGAATACCTGGAAAGAGTTCATCTGGCCTCAACTGAAACGAATGTACAAAGCAGTACATGATGAAGGAAAATATGTCTTTATACATTCATGCGGAGATGTCGACGAACTATTTGATGATCTGATCGATATTGGCCTTAATTGCTTTAATCCCTTTCAGCCTGAGGTTATGGATGTACCCGGATTAATGACAAAATACAGGGGAAGGCTTACATTCCATGGAGGATTATCGATTCAAAAAACCCTCCCATACGGGACAAAAGAGGAAGTCAGGGCTGAATCAGAAAAGCTTTTAAAGGCAGGTTCGGAAGGGTCGTATATCTTCTCTCCCTCACATGCCGTAGAGGGAGACACATCGCTTGAAAATATCCTGACATTTATCAATACGGCACAGGCACAGCTAAAATAGTGAAAATTCAACATATGACTGATAATAAAAACATAAATACCGGGATATGTGATTTTCCTTGCGTATCGTTTCAGCTATGGGGGGACTTCTGTTCGGATATGACTGGGTAGTAATCGGAGGAGCCAAACCTTTCTATGAAAGGTATTTTGAAATCGCATCATCAGCCACGTTCCAGGGTATTGCCATGAGCAGTGCACTCTTTGGATGCATAATCGGATCCGCCATTTCGGGAAATATCACTGACAAATATGGCAGGAAAATCCCTCTCCTGTTTTCAGCCTTCCTTTTTATAATTACTTCGATAGGGACAGGTGCCTTCAATTCCTTTCACCTCCTTTATGATCTTCAGGATTATGGGAGGAATCGGCATTGGTATTGCATCCAACGTATCACCGGTTTATATTGCGGAAATCTCTCCTGCGCATATGAGAGGAAAGCTTGTTGCCATAAACCAGTTTACGATCGCTTTTGGCGTTCTGGCGGCACAGCTGACTAACATGATAATTGCCGAACCTGTTGCTATCGGTGCAACTGATGAGATGATAAGGAATTCCTGGAACGGACAGATGGGCTGGAGATGGATGTTCTGGGCATGCAGCGTGCCGGCAAGCCCTGTTTTTTATCCTGATGTGGCTCGTCCCTGAGAGCCCGAGGTGGCTGGCCAAAGCAGGGAGGAAACAATAAGGCGATCAGGGTATTTGAAAAGATCGGCGGAAAAGATTATGCCATTAGCGAAACTGATGATATCAATCTCACCCTGTCAATGTCCGAAAAACGTGGGCACAAATGAAAAATTCAGCAATCTCTTTTCAGGCAAGCTTGCTCCAATAATCACACTTGGGAATAATCCTGGCGGTATTTCAGCAATGGTGCGGAATAAATGTCATTTTCAACTATGCTGAGGAGATTTTTTCAGCTGCCGGCTATGGCATTTCAGGGACTCTTTTCAATATTGTTCTTACAGGAACCGTAAGCCTTATGTTCACAATCCTCGCAATGTTCATAGTTGACCGGTACGGCCGTAAGATCCTTATGCTTACGGGCGCAGGCGGCCTTGCAATAGTATATGTAGTGATTGCCTCCGGCTACTATCTTCACTTCAGCGGTATCTTCATGGTATTCTGGGTTGTTACGGCAATAAGCTATTTATGGGCTCACACTTGCACCTATTACATGGGTTCTGCTGTCTGAGATCTTCCCGAATAAAATTCGGGGACATGCCATGTCGGTAGCGACCTTTGCCCTCTGGACCTCCTGCGCCATACTGACCCTCTCATTCCCCTTCCTGAACAGGGGCCTGGGTACATCAGGGACTTTCGGTGTATACGCCATAATATGCTTCGCAGGCTTCTTCTACATTCTGAAGAAGCTTCCGGAAACAAAGGGAAAGTCACTGGAGCAGATCGAAAGGGAGCTTACACTGAAGCCGAAAGACTTATAATCCCTTATTCGGGTTTTTTTCACTTGCCAGAGGGGATACCTGTGGCCAATAAAAATAAAATTGCATATGAGTTATCCAAATATCACTACAAGGATTTCAGACTTTATTGCGGTTGTGACAATCGGCAATCCTCCGTCCAATTGCCTGTCGGGCAAGCTGCTGACGTCTCTGGATTCTGCAATCCGCGAACTGAATGATGACAGGAGTGTAAAGGTCATAATCATTACGGGAGAAGCGAGATCGTTTGCCACAGGGGCAGATATAACCGAAATGGGCGGCTGCCGCACAGCTGAAGAAGCAAGGAACATGTCAAGGCATGGACAGCAGGTTATGCTGAATATCGGGAACAGTCCCAAGCCGGTTATCGCTGCTATAAATGGCTTTTGCCTGGGTGGCGGGCTGGAACTGGCACTCAGCTGTCACATCCGTGTAGCTTCCGACAGGGCTGTTTTCGGAATGCCTGAAATATACCTTGGAATGATCCCCGCCTTCGGGGGCTCCTACCGGCTTACACGACTTATAGGCAGTTCAGGGGCCTTGCTGATGATCCTTACCGGAGAGAAAATAAAATCAGGTGAAGCATTGGCGATGGGGCTTGTAAACATGATCGTCCCAGGCGAAAAACTTCTGGATGAGGCAAGGAGGATTGCCGGAAAGATGACAGGCAAGAGCTCAGCTTCGATGAGGCTTATTTTAAAATCGGTTTCCACAGGCTCGTGCAGAGACCTTGAAGAGACAATGGAAACGGAATCGTCGGGCGTGGCCGAACTTTACGATATGCACGATCTGGTGGAGGGAGTACATGCCTACCTCGGGAAAAGGAAACCTGATTTTACTGATTTCTGACAGGCGGATGTAACTCCCATCTGCTGGCAGCGGCTAAAAAAGTTTACCTGAAGAAGCTTTAAAAGATGACAACTATCAGCTTCTGACAATATGAACACAGGAATAATATATTTAACATCTTAAAAATTAAAAATTTATGGAATTTACAAGGACATTTGACCTTCTGACCAGAATTAAAGAGTTATATCCGGAAAAAAGTGATGCACTGGCCGGAAAAGAAAATGGAAAATGGATTCTGTATTCAACAGAGGACTATATAAATCATTGCAACTGGGTCAGCTACGCCCTTCTGTCGATGGGTATAAAAAAGGGGGACAAGGTAGCCATCATTTCAAACAATCGGCCGGAATGGATATTTACCGATCTTGGAATAAGCCAGATAGGTGCTATCAGCGTTCCTGTCTATCCTACTATAAGTGCCGATGAATACGCCTATATCCTTGGACATGCGGAACCGAAAATTGTCTTTGTATCCGATAATTCGCTCTTCGAAAAGGTAAGGCCCATCGTTGATTCATCACCCGGCATTTTTGAAATTTTCAGCTATAATAAACTAAACGGGGCAAGACATTTCAGTGAGCTTATAAAAAAGGGTAAAGAGTCCGTGCATATATACGCAGCTGAACTGGATAGGATAAAAGCATCTATAAATGCCTCCGACCTTGTAACAATAATTTATACCTCAGGAACCACAGGTTACCCTAAAGGGGTCATGCTCAGACATTCAAACCTGGTATCCAATTTTATGGAAACAAGCCTCGTCCATCCTCTCGGATCTGAAGCCAGGGTATTGTCCTTCCTTCCCCTGAGCCATATACTGGAACGCATGCTGACCTATCACTTTCATTATAAAGGGATGAGCATCTACTATGCAGAAAACATGGGCACAATAGTTGATAACCTGAAGGAGGTCAATCCCGAGATTTTTGCCACGGTCCCCAGACTGCTTGAGCGCATATATGATAAAATTATCAGCAAGGGTAAGGACCTGACAGGCATTAAAAGGAGGATATTCTTCTGGTCTGTAAAGCTTGGACTGCGGTATGAGCTGAATGGCAAAAACGGCTTGCTCTACGCGGGAAAACTCTGGCTTGCAAATAAGCTGGTGTTCAGTAAGTGGAGGGAAGCGCTCGGCGGGAATATCAGGATTATTGTTTCAGGAGGGGCAGCCCTGCAACCGCGGCTCGCGCGAATCTTCTGGGCTGCCAACATTACCGTGATCGAGGGTTACGGACTAACCGAAACTTCTCCTGTAATAGCGGTAAATAATCTGATAACCAGAGAGGTAATGTTTGGAACCGTCGGCCCCATCCTTAAGGATATAGAAGTCAGGATAGCCGATGACGGAGAGATCCTCTCGAAGGGCCCCAACCTTATGGCAGGCTATTACAGGGAACCTCAGCTTACGGAAGAATCAATTGATCCGGATGGGTGGTTCCATACCGGGGATGTTGGAGAAATAATTGACGGGAAGTACCTCAGGATCACAGACCGCAAAAAAGAAATATTCAAGCTTTCGAGTGGCAAATACATTGCTCCCCAGGTTATTGAGAATAAGCTGAAAGAGTCTATGTTTATTGAACAGGTAATGGTTATAGGGGAAAATCAGAAGTTTGCATCTGCCATTATTGTCCCTGATTTTATCTATCTTCACAACTGGGCATCCATTCATCATGTATCTTTCACCAATAATAATGATCTGGCAGGCAACCCGGTCGTATTTGCACGTTTTCAGAAGGAGGTGAATGAACTGAACCAGCTGCTCGGGGATCATGAAAAGATAAAGAGGTTCCGTATTGTGCCTGATGAATGGAATATGCTCACCGGGGAGCTTTCTCCCACCCTGAAACTCAAAAGAAACGTACTTTATGAAAAATATAAAACCCTTATAAACGAGATCTTCCTTGTGGATAAGAAGTAGAGTATAAAAATCTGATCCTGTTTCCCGAATCAAGAATAAAATACAGAAACATGACATCAAGAGAAAGAATGCTTGCCGCTATGAGCCATAATACCCCTGACAGGGTACCTGTTATGTGCCAGCTGTCTCTCGGCCATTATTTTTTAAACACCAGATATGAGCCATCCAGGATATGGTTCGATTCCGATACCTTCGCAAAGGCACTCACCGACCTTCAGAGAGAATATAATTTTGACGGGATCCTTATAAATCTCCCCGGCAGGCCCCACGACTGGGAAAAAAACCTGGCATCCAGGGAGAAAGCCGGCAATTCCGAAAAGCTCATCTGGAAGAACGGCTTTGAAACATATGTCCCCGGCGATGATAATGCCCACACCTTTCTGCCGGGAAAGGCAATGCTGCCGAGAGCCTCTTTTGAGACTACGGATCTCAGGAATCCGGGAGAGTTTATTACTCCAGGGTATATCTGGAGCAGCTACCATATGCCAGAGCTCTGGGGCTTCGAACAGGGAGCCGACCTTACAGACCCCGCATCCTACCCCGCATCATACAATAATGCGATCAGGGCAGTAAAGAAATATGCCGGCGATATTTCAATTCATGCAGAGGTCTTTTCACCCTTTACCAGCCTGCTTGAATTATTTGGCTACGAAGAGGCTCTGATGGGGATGATGGTCTACCCTGAAGTATGCAGGGAACTGCTCGGATACTTCACCAGGGTTGCACTGGCTGAAGTAAAGGTCCATGCCGCTGAGGGTGGCATAGATGCAATACTCGTCAGCTCTGCCTTTGCAGGCGCCGGATTCATAAGCCGCAGCGACTACAGGCAATTTGTTATGCCATATGAAGAGGTAATCTACAGGGAGATCAGGAATTGTGGCCTTTTCAGCTATGTGCACACATGCGGATCCATAGGTGACAGGCTCGATCTGATGGCTGAGATGTCAGTCGATGGAATAGATACACTGGATCCCCCTCCTCTTGGAACAGTTCATCTGGAAGAGGCCAAGGAAAAATTCGGAAAGCGCTTTTTCCTTAAAGGGAACCTCGACTCGATAAATGAACTGCTCAATGCCGATGACAGGACATTTGAGGATGCAGTTACCGGCAGAATCAAAACAGGAAAGCCGGGCAGCGGGTATATTTTATCAACTGCCTGCAGCGTATCCCCTCATGTAAAGCCCGAAAGGCTGAAACGGCTCTCGGAGCTTTCAATCAAATACGGAAAATATTGAGAAAGCCTTCATAAAACTTAATTAGCTGACTGAAACCATGATCGGAAAAAATAAGCTTACAGTTGCATGGACAATGATCCTGCTGCTACTCCCGGCGACTGCCCTGCCACA
Source organism: uncultured Bacteroidales bacterium (assembly GCA_963756885.1). GTDB lineage: Bacteria > Bacteroidota > Bacteroidia > Bacteroidales > VadinHA17 > LD21. The sequence continues at coordinate 145,198 of CAVWPG010000005.1, read as the reverse complement.
AAAGGCACTGAAAATTTCCAGGGATGAACTAAGGGATAAGATAGCAGGATACTGGATAGGACAATGTGTGGGAAACTATATGGGTTTCCCGTTCGAGGGTACCTACCTTGAAGATCCTGTGCCTGTTTTTGTCGACAGGTATTACCAGTTCAATGATGCTGACTCTCTGAAGATCAACAGGAACGATATAAGGGGCTACTGTCTTCTGATGACCAGCTGGCTCGAGGGGGCCTTTTCTGACGACGACACCGACATTGAATTCGTGACACTCCATGCTGTAGAAAAGTACGGCCTTGGTATCAACTATGACCAGATAACCGATATGTGGAAGAAACATATAAACAGGAAAATCTGGTGTGCCAACCGGACAGCGCGAACACTGATGGATAAGGGGCTGACGGCTCCTGCAACAGGCAGCAAAGCGAATAATGAAAACTGGTATCAGATCGATCCCCAGCTCGTAAACGAAATCTGGTCGATGTTCTACCCTGGTATGATAAGGAAAAGCGCCGAAAGGGCCCGATGGGGTGCCATGATAACTAATGACGACTGGGGAACCCATCCCACTATCGCTTACGGTGTAATGTACAGCGCAGCTGTTTTTGAAAAGGATGTAAATAAACTTGTCAGCCTGGCCCTGGGATATATTCCGGTTAGCAGCCCCTATTATGAGGGAATGCAGGATGTAATTGAATGGCACCGTCAGTATCCCGACTGGCGGACTACCAGGAAGATGATCTTCGACAAGTACTATGAGTACAGAAAGGGAGATTACAAAGCCCCTGTTTCAGATGTATCCTGCCTGGCCAACGGACTGTTCGGAATAATGGCTATTCTCTACGGTGAGGGAGACTTCCTTAAGACAACGGGGATCGCCGTTTCGGCCGGCCTGGACTGTGATAACCAGGCAGCCACATGCGCCGGCCTCATGGGTGTCATAAACGGAGCATCATCCATACCGTCCAGGCTCACTCTGGGGCTGTCCGACAAGCCCTTATGGAAGCTGCCCTTCAATGATACATATATCAATTTCACCCGCGATGATCTTCCTGTATTCACAAAGATAAGCGACATAACAAACAGGATCCTTGCACTGGCCGAGACTGCTATACTGGAGAACGGCGGCAAAAAGTTCACTGAGGGCAACAAAGTTTATTACCTGATAAAAAGTGACCTCTGATAAGATAAAAAGGAGAAGCTTTGTTGGCAGGCTAATCTCTGCCGGGGGTGCATTGTTAATCCCTTCAGGTGCCCTGAAGATTTTTTCAAAGGAAACGGAAGAGCCACAGTTCAGTTATTCTGTAATGGATAACAGTGATATTATACAAGCCCCAGATGATCCCGGTCTATGGACTGGCTGGCGCGATGCCCTGCACAAATGGAGACAGGACAGGCGGTCGGACCTGCATTATGACGGATCATCATATCTGACCCCTCCTTTCAGATGGGTCTCTTCAGATTTTTCGTGCTGCTTTATAATGACGTGCGATTCAGATTTCTATGATCCTGCCCTGAATGAATATAAAATAAAAAGCCTTATCGAGAGAGGGAAAAAAGAGTATGGGGGCTACGACAGTGTGGTCCTCTGGCAGGCATATCCCCGAATAGGCCTCGATGAGAGAAACCAGTTTGATTTTTACAGGGAGATGCCCGGTGGACTGGCAGGCATAAGTGATGCAGTGAAACAGTTTCATGAATCGGGCATCAGGGTATTTATCGACTACAATCCATGGGATACAGGTACACGGCGCGAGGAGAAATCCGATATCGACAGCCTCGCCTGGTTAACCGGGGCTCTGGATGCAGACGGGATCTTCCTGGATACCATGAAGGATGCACCTGGCTTCAGAAAGAAGCTCGATGCAGTAAAGGAGGGGATTGTGCTTGAAGGTGAGATCTCCCTTCCCCTGGAGCATATCGGGACGCATCATATGTCGTGGGCACAATGGTTCCGGGACAGTACCGTTCCCGGCGTCTACAGGAATAAATGGTTTGAGCACAATCATATGCAGCATGCAATCGACAGGTGGAACAGCGACAAAACTCCGCAGCTGCAGGCTGCCTGGATGAATGGAAGCGGCATCCTGATCTGGGAAAATGTGTTCGGTCAGTGGCTGGGATGGAATGAAAGGGACAAATCGACCTACAGGGTAATGTATAATATCCAGCATCATTTCAGGGAGCTCTTTTGCGGCGAAAACTGGATCCCCCTCTCCGATCTGTCACCTGCCAGAGGAGTCTATATAAGTTCATGGCAAGGCAATGGCCTCCGCCTGTGGACCCTTGTAAACCGGAATGATGAAGAGGTGGATGGTGCCCTCTTAAGGACCAGAAATGACCCCGGTGCCCGCTGGTTCGATCTCATATCAGGCTCTGAACTTCATCCTGTAAATGCAGGCGGCTCAATTGAATTTCAGGGTAGAATTGCCGGAAGGGGGACAGGCTGCTACCTGTCTGTTCAGAAGGAATCTTTCAGCCAAAAGCTGAGCACATTCCTCGACAGCCAGAGAGTTCTGGCCGGCAGGGCCAGCGAAGACACGGCTGTTCCTGCCAGGGACATAGTTGCTGTCAATCCGCTGCAGACCTCCTCTTCAAAAAATGTGTCGAGTGGCATGATATTCATTCCTCCGGCCATGCCCGACCTTACAATCACTTACAGGTTCAGGGAGCCAGGGGGATACGGAAATATTCAGGAACATCTCCGTCTGGCTCAAAATCATGATCTCCATTCAGAATGCAGTATTAGCCGGAAAACGGGTATCGGGCACTTCGCAATTGACGAGACGCCGGTTACCAATATAATGTTCGGGGAATTTCTCAAAAAATCGGGATACAGCCCCAGGCTCCCGGATAATTTTCTTAAACACTGGATTAACGGTACCATACCTCCCGGGAAAGAGGATCATCCCGTAGTTTATGTTGATCCTGACGATGCAAGGGCTTTTGCCTCATGGGCTGGGAAGAGGCTTCCAACTGAGGAGGAATGGCAATATGCAGCTCAGGGGCCGGAGGCACTTGAATTTCCGTGGGGAAATACAATGGAGCCTGGCAGATGCAACCCGGCACTGAATGGAGAGACTACAGCTGTAAGAGCCTACCCTGCAGGGAAGTCGCCTTTTGGATGTTTCGATATGTGCGGAAATGTCTGGGAGCTGACAGCCAATGTGTACACCGACGGCAGAACCAGGTTTGTAATGCTGAAAGGCGGCTCATGCTTCAGGGCTAAGGGCTCTGAATGGTACTTCGATGGCGGGCCCGCAAAAAACAGCTTCGTTGCAAAAATGCTCCTTATCTGGCCTGGAATTGACAGGTGCTCCACCGTTGGTTTCAGGTGTGCCGTTGATCTTTAGTGGTGTAATTAATCCTCTTATCCCCGGTAATCAGGGTTTCATTCTGCGCAAATCTGCGGGATCAGCGGGAGAAAAATATATTCTTAGAGCTTCAGTTTATAAATTCTCAGGTTTACTGGCTGCAGCTCAGGCAAATCATCCGAAGGGCTGTCAAGATAAAAATAGGATGTGGCGGCCAGATCATCGGACCTGTAGAAATTTGTCCATGCATTGGGCAGCGACGGGTCCTCCAGGTTTACAGTACTGTCTCTTTTGTAGATCCTGATCATCCGGGGAGCGTCATGGATTGTAACCGGGATAAGCCTGACACCCTTTTTCTGCAGACCAATGACTATTTCCTTGCTGTTGCCCCCTATCTGCTGAATTGTAACCCTGCAAGCCGTTGCTGAAATATATGGGATCTATCACATGATACCTGTAGAACGACCACTGGAGATTTTTGCTGTCAGCCACAAGGCAACCCGTTGACCTTGTAGAAAATTGTCCCTGGCCCCAGGCAGTCCCGATATAGTCCTCGGTGCCGGAACCGACGAGAGTGGGGTAATCCTTATCCCCGTCAAGATACATCTTCACCTCTCCTTCACCCCACCAGCAGTCCTTATAATCAGGATTTGCATTTATGCAGATATTTGAGCCCAGGAATCTGCCCTTTCCTTTTACAGCGGGCATTATCTCAAAGTCTTCGGCAAGGACAGTTGCAGTATCCCTGTGCCAGTAGCTGTGGAAATAGAGGAAATTCTGATCCCACTCTTTCAGCAACTGAAGATCTATATCGTAAAATACCATTGGCAGATCGTCGGGTGACTCATTTACGAGCTCAATCCTTGCAGCCGACCTGAAGGGCATCTGGATGAAGCAATTGAATGAACGGCCTTCAGGATTTGCAAACAAGGCATTCTCATAAACGGCTGTTTTTCCCAGACCGACACCGAAGAAGTCGCCAAAGGGAACCGAAACTGCAGGTTTCTTCTCATCATCCCAGTAAATCCTGAGAACAAGGCTCCTGAGCATCACGGGTGAACGGTCGCTTATTGTTACCCACATCCTGTTTATGATCCCGGGGCCCTTCATATTGAGCAGCGTTTTGGCGGAACCTGCCTTTATACTGTCGCAGGCGTGCCCCTTGGCTCCGTTGTTTTCCATGCCTCCCTTGCCCTTTTCGCCGCTGCTGTTCTCGAAGCTCACCCATCTGGGCTCCATATTGTCACTGTACCCGAACATCCCGGAAGGCAAGGCATTATGAGCTTTTTCGGGTCCGTGCCCAATGCAGCCGCATCCTGTTATAGCAAGAAATAGAGAGATCAGGTACACTGAATTCTTCATAGAAATCTGTTTTAGGAATTTATCAGACTAAGATAATGTTTTCAAGGCGGGATAGAGCTTCTTGTAGGTCAGAAATTTACTATCGTAATGTTCCCTGAAATTCGGTTCCGCACGCGAGATGGACTTTACCCACCTGCCAGCTATCGCGCCCGCCGGCTCCCCGGTGTCATAAGCTTTTGCGAGAATGGCAACGCCCATGCATCCTGCCTCGGTAACATCCAGCACAGTTACCGGCATCCCTATTACATCCGCCTTGAGCTGGACATGCCTGGCCGATCTTGCACCTCCTCCGATGAGTCTGAGCTCATTGACCTTATATCCCGATTCCCTGAGAATATCCAGGTTAAGCCTTATCTCAAATGCGACTCCCTCGAGCAGGGCCCTCATTATTTCCCCGCGTGTTGTAGACATATCAAGACCAGTTATGGCACCTTTAACCGAAACATCGAAATAAGGGGTCCCCGTGGGAGTGAAATAGGGCAGTACTAGGAGCCCCGAAGGTTTATCCGTCATCTGACCGAGAAGGAGTTCATAAGGGTCCTTTCCGGCCTTCCGTGCTTCCTCCGTTTCAGCTGCACCGAACTGGTCGCGAAACCATTTGAGAATATTTCCGCCTGTAAGGCTGAAAGCCACTGTTGCATACAGTCCCGGCGCGGTGTGGTCGTAGGTGCACAGGTTATTCTTCCGGAGGGATGCTGTGAAGAGAGGATCATCAAATGCCGGAGTTATGCACTCTACAGTGCCTGAAGAGTAAACTGCAACACCGGGTTCGATCGCTCCCGCTCCCAGGGCTGAGCATGGCTGGTCGTGCCCGCCGGTCACAACAAAGGTCTTTTCAGGCAGATTTAGCTCCATGGCTGCATGGAGATCTATATATCCGGCCAATGAGCCTGAAGGCAGCGGTACTGAAAGCTGTTCTTCCCTTATGCCGGCCATATCCAGAATATCCTTATCCCACCTGTGCTTTACAACATCAAAAAGCATTGTCCTTCCTGCCAGTGGCCATCCCATTGACGGTTCCGCTATGCCAAGCCTGAGCTGAAGGAGATCCTCGAAACAGAGAATCCTCCTGGCTTTTGCCCAAACCTCCGGCATATTTTCCCTGATCCAGAGCAGCTTGAAAAGTGAAAACATCGGATGTGGCGTATGTCCTGTAATATTATAAAGCCTCTCCTCTCCAAACGAATCCGTCCATGGCCTGATAAGAGAGTTTGCCCTTATATCTGAAGAAACGAGAGCGTTGCAGAGTACATTTCCATCACCGTCAGTAAGTGTAAAAGCCTCTCCCTGGCTCGAAATTCCCAGTCCCCTGATCGTCCCGTAAGGAGTATTAGAAGCGGATTCCCTTATTACTTCAAAACATTTCCGGGTAACCTCATCAGGATCGAGCTCCGCCCAGCCCGGATGTTTTGAGATTATATCATACTCGCGGTAGGAGATTGCCTCCTGACGGCCTTCTCCATTGAAGACCACTGCTTTGCAGCCACTGGTTCCTATGTCGATGCCAAGATAACAGTTCATATTACAATCTTTATTTTTTCATTTTCATCATTCCAGGTAATGAAAGTGAACAGAATTTTATAAACAATGAAATCCTTAAACCGCAGAACCCGATAGCCATCTGGACGCCAAGGTTTTTAGCAAAATTCGCAAAGAAGGGTTTTGTGTTGTGAGCTTTGCGTGCTTTGCGTTAAATCTTTGCTCGCTTTGCGGTTTATCCTGTCTCATTATTAGCAATACCATAGAGAAAAATAAGCGAGTACTATTTTTTTCATTTCCTGGAAGATAATATCCTGCCGGTAGAGAGTGGTATAATGTGAAAGAGATGCTTTACCTGCAAGTCCGGCCTTGTCTCCCAGGAGCCCGGAACTCAGCATCTCCCCTGCTTTCTCTGATCCGGTAATTTTCGAGGCATTTCTTACCATCTCTTCAAAAAGTACCGGTGAAGTATTCCTCTCGAGAATCGTCCAGATATTGACTTTGGCGATACCATCATCGAACAGATTCCTGATCTGGTCGTTGCCAACAGAAGAAGTTCCGTGAAGGACAAGCTTTGTGCCGGTTTGTTTACTTATCTCCCTTGCCAGATCTCCATGATATTTGAGGTCGGCTGCACTTGCGCGGTGTTCGGTACCCAGGTTGGCGACTATGAAATCGGCTTTGGTACCATGGAGGTATCTTACTGCCTGTTCGGGAGTTGTAAGATCGCTTCTTGTATCTCCGGTTGCGTCGACAATTTCATCGCAGGCACCCTCAATTACAATCTCATGGCGATGCTTCTTTACGAAATCAGCTGTAAGCCTGATATTTTCTTCAAATGGCAATGCAGATGCATCGTACATGATCATCGAAAACATTTTCATGTCCCATTCAAGAAGGGGCTTGTCGGTGTCCCACTGCGTATGATCCAGATGGACCATTAGATTCAGCTTTTCGAAGGGAGATCCCTTGCCGGCAAGTATGGCAAGATCGGCTAAAAAAAGCTTCAGCCCTATATCCCACCGCCGGGTATGAGTGTAATAGACCGACTGGCTCCGATGGCTGTACTGGTTGGTTATGCCGATTGTTACCGGGAGATCGGGCTTGCCAATCTTCCTCCCATACTCAAGTGCGGCCGCAAGTATCGCTTCTGTTGTCGTCAGGTTTTCAGAGTTAAATGTAGGTATCACCCATTTTCTTTGTCCGGCTTCGTTGTAAATATCCAGGACCTTATTTCTTTCAAGTATAAGTGGCATCTAAAAGTGTATTATATTCAACTATTACATCGGTAATTGCAATTGGAGCTATTTCCTGAACCCGATCCTGAATCCCGGCACCTCCCAGCCCGGTAACTTTGAGGGCTTCCTGATCACAAGTGCATCCGCCTCCTGTGTCCACCTGATCCGGACATCGCTCCCTATCATTTTTACTGAGACCACGGGAGAAGAGAGTTTCGAATCCCTTCCCAGCGATCTGATCCTGATATCCTTTTCCGGAATGCCAAGGCAAAATGCATAGAGGAGGCCATCCTTTGTCGTGAAGCGGATATCGTTTGCATTGAACTTGTAATTTTCGTCGAACTGCCTGGGCCTGAATGCAGCTGCCTCAGTTGAATTCTCTCCGAATATCTTCCATGGACGTGTTCCGTAGATCCCTTCTCCGTTGGCAGTGGTCCATTTGCCAATACCGTCAAGGATCTCAAGCATATCTGGCTCCAGATCCCCTTCGGGTGTCTGAACCACATTCAGAAGGAGATTCCCGTTTTTGCTTACTATATCAACAAGCATCCGGATAACCTCTGCTGCCGTTTTATATCTCTGCCCGGTGCGGTAATACCAGTCACCGATCGATGTATCGGTCTGCCACGGGAAAAGACTCGAGGTATCCTTTATTCCCCGTTCAACATCCTCGACCCATTTGCCACCCGAATATTGCTTGCAGGTATAAACAACCGCAGTTGCATCGTCCCCTTCCGGAATTCCCTGATTATAGAAGTGAGCTATAAGGCTCCTTCCTATGTCACCAAAAGGCATCTGGCTGTCGGAGTAGAGAAGGTCAGGATGATAGTTGTCTATCAGTTCCTTTATCATTGAGTACCATTCGACCTGGAAGACAAGGTTGGTTGTAAGCCATTTATTATCACCAGGCTCTGTGGGCGGGTGATACAGGTCGTACCACGCCGGATTTGCGCCGTCATATGGGACCCCTGCCTCAGGGCCCTGGGTATCAGACTGATGAGCCGCCTGGAACCAGGTGTAGCTTGCACCGAGATGTTCAGAGACTCCAAATTTCAAGCCCTGCTTTTTAGCAGCCTCCTGCCATAGTCCGACTACATCCTTTTTCGGGCCCATGTTTACGGCATTCCATCTGTGAAGGTATGAATGCCAGAGAAAAAAATCGTCATGATGAGTTCCCATGCTCACAAAATATTTAGCTCCCGCCTTTTTGTAAAGCTCCATCAGCTTTTCAGGATCCCATTTCTCTGCCTTCCAGAGCGGTATGATATCCTTGTATCCGAACACTGAAGGGTGGCCATAATGCTCTATATGATACTTATATGCCGGATCTTTCTCTATGTACATTCTCCGGGCATACCAGTCACCCTGACGCGGAACGGCCTGGGGACCCCAGTGTGCCCAGATACCAAATTTGGCATCCCTGAACCACTCGGGATATCTGAACTGGCTCAATGATTCATCTGTAGGCCTGTAGGGGCCGGCTGCCATGGGGAGGCTTCCTGTCTGGCCGGAGGCGGAAACTTTCACAAGTAGGGAACAAATGATGATCAGGAGGTACCGGATGAGTCTTTTTATTTCCATGGCGTTAATTTTTGGTGCAAAACTTTAAATGAATGTAGGCAAAAATCCGGAGATAATGTGGTATTGCCGGGGAAATATATCATATAGAATTTATAATCAATATCTTACATACTAAAGACTGTCATTTGTGGATAGCCCTTTTGAAGCGGAATTATAGGAAATCGTCCAGGTGATCTCCCAGCTCATTGTTTCTCCGGGCTCCAGGCTAAAATAGCGGCCGTCATGATACGACTTGTCAAGGTCGCTGCAGGTGCCCGGGATCGGCTCAAATGCGCATTCGTTCCTGGGCTAGCCCTCCGGCAGGATATCCACCTTTGTTCCACCATATTCCAAGAGTCGGAAAAAGAGCTGCGTCAAATCCGATCTCCAGTTTTAATCCATTCCTTAACCGAAGTGCCACAAAACCTTCTTCAATATCCCGAAGGAGCAGCATTGAAAAAGATCCCGGCTGAAAAGCAAGCAGATGTTCCCCCAACCCTGCAGAGCTTTTCAAACCGGGTTCCTGGAAATTTATTTCGTCAAGTATTCGCCTGCAACCTGGAATTTGAATGTTACTTATCCCATCAGGAGACAGGAATGCATGCATCACATGCAGGAAAACACATTTTTTATCAGACAGCGATGATACCTCGAATCGCCATGTTATTCTGTCAGTGCCGAAATCCAGTATCCTTCTGAAGGTCACTGCTGGTTTCATGCAGCCTGTTGAAAAGACCAGCAGTCTTCCGCGTGCTTCAGCCTGCCATTTCTCCCAGCAGAGTTCTCCATGGTCCCTGCACATAAAATCTTCAAGCGGATACCTGCATGGATCAACTGTTGGAAAACAATCGTCATATCCGTAAACAGGCCGGGTCTCATATTCTCCCGAAGAGCTGTCAGGCGGCCTGAATCCTGAAGGAAATGGAGTAAGCAGATCGAGGCCTCCATATTTAAGGGCTGTAATCCGGGCCCCGTCATCCGGACAGTATTCGATATGCCAGCTGTCAAAATCCGCCTTAAGGACATTCATCAAAGAGCAATCGCTTTTATCCCAGTCAGTTCACAAAATGCTTTCAGTTCCTCATAAAGGTGGGCACCATAGCCCAGACATGCATACTCGTTGTTCCATGACTGCAGCAGGGCGTCCATATCACATTCAGCCCTTACAAAACCGTGAGGCCAGAACGGAATCCCGCATTCATTTTTTCTCTTCTCAATTTCTCCGGCCGGAGGCTCGAAGATCGAACAACGGGTAATAACCATTTCAAACTCTCCATTATTTCTCCCAAGACGCGCAAGCACACCTTCGCCGACCTTGCAGACAAGCTTGATTGAAACTCCTCCCGCTTCACCCTCAGTGGGTATGCCATGCTCCGCAAAACCTGCCGGACCAAGCTTTCCTGCAAGAGAGGGAGGACAGGCCCCGTCACCAATTATCTTAATCTCCTGGGCGATTTATCAATATGCTGCAGATCACCGTAATATACAGGTTCGGCGCTCAGGTCAGTCAGACATTTGACTGTCAGGGCCGTGTTAAAATCACCAAGTGTGGAAGTTCCCATTCCGTCCTCGAGGATCATGCTCTGTGCAAAGCATGTGGCACTGTATTCATCGCCAAGACCGGGAAAGGACTGGATCGTATAGAAGTCCCAATCATTTTTTTCCACCATCTTCTTAATGGCAAGATAGAGTCTTATTGAGCGGTCAGCCTGATCATTTTCCGGAATTGGTTCTGCAAAAAGCTTTTGTATCCGGCTCCTCGCCCCGGCAACTTCTCCGGCGAGCAATCTTTTTTGGCCGTATCGAGCAATTCGGAAGTATCTCTCGAATCTATGTCAATGCCAAAGGTCCTCATCCACTGTGAAGGATCAGCAGCTCCGCACGTCTGCCCCATTCCCCGCCCGCCGAAAGTACCTATAGTGCTCATATTAAGAAGATTTTTCATTGCACTTGCCCTGCAGTACGATGTTATCCTTTCAATTTCCGCCGGATCATCATAACTGCCGTAAACAAACCTGTGCCTTATCCCGATCTCCTTTAAGAGCACCCTGCATAACAAGTCCGCCTACAGGCCTCCATCCCTGGCTTCCCGGATTGGTCCATAGAACAATTCCTTTGCCGGTGGATGCAAAATCGCGATTGGCGGCTATAAGGTGTGCTGCCCAGACCCAGGTGCCTGAAAACAAGAATCACGGCATCAACATCGTTCATTTTTTTGAATTTGTCAAAGCATTCCCTGGCCTCATTCTTTGATGCAATTACTAGATCATGCTCAACAAGCTCGGATCCCGCTTTTCCTGAGCGCTTCCCTGGCAGCCGAAACTATACGTTCATCAATAAAGGGGGTCCCCATCGGATCTTCAAGACCATCCTTATGAACACCGTAAACTATAAATCCAACCCTCGCTTTTATCATATGCTTTGTTTTAGGTTTTAATCGTCAATTCATCCCTCAGGGAAGGGATTATCCTTAAAATGTTTTCATAGTATATCTTTCTCAGGACCTCCCGCGGCAGGCCAATTCCGCAGATCGGCCAGCGGGACCTGTCAAAGGTGCCATCATAATCGGGAGAATAAAACGACTCATCGAATGTCTCCAGGAACCTGAAATAGGTCCGGTACATCTCTACAGAACTCTCAATATTTGCCGGCATATCGGTACCGAAAATAATCCTGTCCTGATGCTTTATAAAGAATTCCCTTGCGGAATATGGCTGACGGCCCAGTTCATCAATCCTGGCAGAAAAATCTATGAAGACATTCGGATTTGCATCCAGAAGGTCAGATACATAGCTTATATTTTCAGCATAATTGCCAAAATGAGGAAGTATAAATGTAGTACCCGGATGTTGCCTGATCAGATTGTCCCTTCTTCCAAGAAGCTCTGTTTTGCGTGGGAACTTGGGATCGGAGAAGCTCCATGAAGGATATTTCCTCAGCGACTCATAATGCTCATTTTCGGGGGTAACGGGCTCAAAGAACCCGGAAGGATCTGCCTGATGGATAAGCACGGGCATATTCAGGCGTCCTGCCTCTTCCCATACAGGGAATAAGTCGCGGATCGTCACAGCTTATCAGGTTCCCGCTGCCATCCCTGTAATGGAGCCCAAGCTCCTTAAGTATCTTAAGTCCCCTGGCTCCCCTGATGTGATGGGCATTGAGTGTTTCAATGCACCCTGCCACAAATTTTTTATGATCGGTGAATAATGGTTTCTGCACGGGAGTTGCAAAATCAGCCATCGTAAAGCAGTAGAACCGCCCGGGATACCTGTCGGCACAATTTGTGAAAAATTCGGAAATATCTCCCGGGTGAATAACATAGCCACCACCTGAAAATTCAATCCGGACGTTGCCTGTAAGATCACAGTAGCTTATGACACCCACCTCATCGAGGGTTTCAATAACCCTGTCGACCTGCCAGTTGCCCCACAGATGATTATGGGCATCTATTGCAGGAAAAGCTGCCTTCACAATATCCGTCCTGTTTCTGACTAGATAATCTGCTTTTGCCATCTTGGTAAAATATATCCAAAGATACCCTCCACCAGCTAATTTTATGATAGATTTGTATTCAAAAATAATACTATATTGACATGTTGCCCAATCTCGAAAAGGTAGAAGCCAACATTAACCATTCATTCCACATCAATCACCTGAAGGTTGATTATTTTCCTTCGCTCCGCCATTTTCATCCAGAAGTTGAGATTTTGCTTATTGTTCAGGGCACAGGGCTTCGGTATGTAGGTGATTCGGTAGAGCTGTATGCTCCCGGAGACCTAGTGATGATAGGGCCCAATGTATCGCACGAGTGGTGCAGCGACAGAAGCCTGGGGAACAGCATTTCGGAAGCTATATATATCCTGTTCAATACTGAAATCATGGGAAGCGATTTCTGGAATCTGCCGGAGTCGAAAATAATCCTGAAGATAATTCAGCAATCGGAAAGGGGAATAAAGCTCACAGGCAAAACTCGCGACCAGGTGGCTTTTCTGATGAAGCGTATAGACACCTCCTACGGATTCAGCCGGATAACCTTGCTTATGAACATACTCGAGCTGATCGCTTTCAATGGTGAATATCAATACCTTGCAACTCCTGTGCTTCAAAATACAATCAATGAATATGAAGGAGACCGGCTCAATAAGGTATTCAAATATGTATTGGATAATTGTCAGCAGGAAATTACTCTTGAAAATGCGGCATCATTGGCAAACCTTTCAAAGCCTGCTTTCTGCAGGTATTTCAAAAAGAGGTCGAATAAAACCTTCGTAAGGTTCCTGAACGAGGTCCGCATAGGAAATGCCTGCAGGATGCTGATAAATGAAAATCAATCTATCGCAGGAATATGCTTTTCCTGCGGGTATAACAACATATCGTATTTCATAAGGCAGTTCCGGGCGATCACGGGGTTTACCCCGCTCGGGTACCGGAAAAAATTTGCTGATTGATATTTAACCTGATGTTTAAGTTAAACTTCATTTGAATTTAAATTTACGGATTATCTCCCTTGTTCCTTTTCCATTGGTTGCAATGAGCCTGATCATTCCTTCGGAAAGGGCAATTTTGGATCTGTCGAGGGCATCTCCGCCGAATTGTTCGAAAAAGTAACCCTGGTCGCTTACGGGCAGCTCTTTCCCGTTAACAACAATTTTCGTCCCCGGTTCCGTCCATCCGAAAACCTCAACTGATGAGTGTTCTGTAAGAGTTGAATTTTCAAGTGGTGTAGTCTGAATATAAACCATGGGGCTGGCATCAAACCCTGAAAGCTCGTCAAGAAGCTGTTTTCTGGCAGCATACAGAACGACAGGGTCATCAGTATGTCTGTCTGCTGTCATAACAACCCTGCCCGCGATCTCATGACCGCGCTGCTTCGGATCGATCCATGCCGCCCGTGTGCCAAGAGAGTCCCTGAGACTGCGGATCCTGTTTTCAAGCATAATAAAGCATTCGTAATCCTGTATCCCATTGCGCATCTCCTCCCAGCGGAGTGAATTCATAACTCCGTTTTTTGATGGATAGACATGCCATCCGTCGCCTATATGCATGCCTGTCTCCTTAAATGGATCTTCGGTCCACTGATTCCATCCCCAGTGCAGGTAGCCGGTAGCATCGAACTCATAATTCAGCCAGTGCATTAAACGGCTGTTCATCACAGGCATATCTATTGTCTTATTCGGAAAAAGGCTGCCCTGGTAAATCCCCACAGTATAAAACCATATCTCAACTCCCTTCAGCTGTGCCTGTCTGTAGGATTCGTACCATGTTCCGAAGGCATCCAGCTTTGGTACAGCCACTTCAATATCGTTTAGCAGGTTTGTTGTCTCAATAGCGTCTATTCTCCTCAGGTCCGGAGCATATTTGTGGATATATTGCGACATGGCTGACCACGACAGTGAATTATGCATCGAGGGCTCATCCTTGACATGGAAAAGAGTTTTTTCAAGCCATCCCTTCTGCCTGAGATGATCTTCGGTCGCAGAAATGAGTGACGGAGCCACTAAATCCCCTGACATCCGGTCGACTTTTCCAGTCGCAGCATCCTTAACACTTAAATCCCGGAGCTTAATATCCGTGCTGTACCATGCATCGCTTCCGAATCTTGTAAGCTCCCCGGTTTCAAGATAATCCATCTTTTTTGTGTCCCAGAAGACCTGGGCAATCTGGTCGAATCGTTTAAAATCGAACGAAAATTTTCCATCATTTGCTTTCTGAATTTCTATAGCTTCCATCGGCACCTGGAATACGTTCTGCCTGTGCGAAGCCATGTTACCGGCATATTTAGCCAGCATAGCAAACCATTCCGGGGAATACTGCTCCCTGATGCCGTAGAACCTGTCAAACGCCTCAGTAGTATACCATTCCGTGACTTTAAGATTGCGCTTCCCGGGCAGGGTAAGTGGATAAACAATTACTGATACAGGAAGGCTGACATCTCCCTGCTGACTGGTCACCTTCAAATTACCCGCATAGGTGCCGGCGGCCGCTGTCTCAGGTATGGCTACAGTAAGCCATATCGCCTGAAAGCTCTTTTCTCCGATATTTATCTGTTTATCGTCCATCAGGTAATCCGGAAACCTGGCCGGCGCCTGCCTTACAAGTGCACTGACGGGCTGATTTGGAGTATTCTCAGTTAATGGAATGCTTCCAACAAAATTCCATCCCACAGCCTCCCCGGGCAACGGCTGGCCGGTTTTAATCTCACGGAGGATCCCGACAGAAACCGTAACGCCGGTAAGCTTTTTCTTAGTCTGAACTGCCCCCTGGCCCGAAACGGTCTCCCCCCTCATTCCAAAAACTTTCAGAGTATCCTGCAGAGGAGGCAAATTATATCCATCCTCAAAGACTCTTATCAGATCGCTGACGGCATTGAGTTTAAAGGCCTGTCCGGTCATTGAGGCTGAATGCAAAAAAAATACGAGTGCCATGGGAAGTATAGGCCTGACCAAAAATGATATAGGTAAATTATTGTTTTTCATGGTAGAAAGTTTAGTATTTGATATCAGGATATCCGTATTCTTGCATAATTGATTGATATTAATATTACTAATTGTGCTGAGTAGGTCATGCACATAGGTTTTCAAACGAGCTGTTCAACATCCCATAAAACAGTGAGATAGATAAAGTTAAAAAAAATTAATTAAACAGGCTGTGGGAGATCATAAATTTTTTAATAGCACACAGATACCACAGATCGGGTGGATTAACACTGATATTTCCCGATATTATTCTGAGAACCTCTTTATGAAATATAACTGTACTAATCTGTCAGATCCGTGTCATCAGTGTTCTATTCCAAAATAATCCAGTTTATCACAGAGTTATCCGCTGAGTTTCGCAGAGGAATTGCAAAAAATATCTGCGGACCTCTGCGGTTTTTGAGAGGAAATATTTAGTTTCTCGCAAAGGCGCAAAGGCGCAAAGCAAAAGCACATCTGCGGACCTCTGCGGTTTTTAATCTACGGTTTTCGAGAGGAAATATTTAGTTTCTCGCAAAGGCGCAAAGGCGCAAAGCAAAAGCACATCTGCGGACCTCTGCGGTTTTCGAGAGGAAATATTTAGTTTCTCGCAAAGGCGCAAAGGTGCAAAGTTGAATACTTCGTATCTCTTATCTGTACCAATAAATAATATAGAATTGCAGTTCAGGACATTAATTATTTTCTCTTAACTTGAAGATTTTAATCTCAAAAAGAAATGGATTATGCCCATAAAAATTTTTAACTTGCATAGGTGCTAATAAATTTATTGAATTCTGTCTCGCTGGGTTATAATGGAACATCCAATGTCCGAGAATGATTTATCTAAGATTATTGTGGATTGCGCATATAAGATCCATACAAGGCTTGGACCAGGACTACTGGAATCAGTATATGAAGAGATTATGTACCATGAACTTCAAATGAAAGGATTGAGAGTGGAACGTCAGAAAGGTATTCCGGTAATATGGGAAAACATTAAAATGGAATTAGGTTTTAGGGCTGACTTAATCGTAGAGAAAAAAGTCATAATTGAATTGAAATCTGTAGAGATTCTGGCTCCTGTTCACCCAAAACAATTATTGACTTATTTAAAACTTACAGGAATCAAACTTGGGTTACTTATAAATTTTGATGAAATTCTAATAAAAGATGGTATAATTAGAATTGTAAATAATTTATAGGCAGACTGCTCCTGGAATTTCATTCAAGGCCAATTACCCATATTATTTTCTCTTTTCTTAGCGTCTTTGCGTCTTTGCGAGATATAATTTTAATTACTCGCAAAGGTACCAAGGCGCAAAGCAAAAGCACATCTGCGGACCTCTGCGGTTTTCGAGAGGAAATATTTAGTTTCTCGCAAAGGCGCAAAGGCGCAAAGCAAAAGCACATCTGCGGACCTCTGCGGTTTTTCGAGAGGAAATATTTAGTTTCTCGCAAAGGCGCAAAGGCGCAAAGCAAAAGCACATCTGCGGACCTCTGCGGTTTTCGAGAGGAAATATTTAGTTTCTCGCAAAGGCGCAAAGGCGCAAAGCAAAAGCACATCTGCGGACCTCTGCGGTTTTCGAGAGGAAATATTTAATTTCTCGCAAAGGCACAAAGGCGCAAAGTTGATATACCCAATTAAAATTGCCAGCCCACATTCAGTACGATATTTCTCCCCATGTCATACAGACCATAGTATTTCAGACGTGAAAGATGGTCATAATAAAGTTGATCGGTTAGATTGCGGCAAGAGAGCAATATTCTAACAGTTTTTATAGTGAAGCCGGCACCTGCATTCAGGATCCAGTAGCCTGGTGTGGGTAATTCATTGATATCAGTTCGGTCCTGTTCAGAGGTATAGTTTAGACCCAAAGAAACAAAGGCATTTTGCATCTTCGACTTTTCATGAAGAGGCAACATATATTTACTGTCAAACATCAGGCGGTTGGCGGGTATCATTGGGAGCCATGATCCGTCATCCTTCCTTGCATCCAGGAAGGAATAATCAGCAGAGAAGCTGAAATAACCGGGCTTCTCTACAGTCAGACCTGATTCAAAACCCCTGAGAGTTGCGTCTGTCTGTTCGTAACGGTAAACAATATAACTCTGAATTATGTCAGTTGAGGGCTGCAGGTAGATATAATCCCAGAACCTGTTATTATAAACTGATCCTCTGATTATAAGCCAGCCATGCTGCCATGCTCCTGATAAGTCCGCATTCAGGCACTGTTCAGGCTTCATGTCGGGATTGCCGATATACCAGTAGGCTGTACCCTCGTGCTGACCATTAGCGGCAAGTTCAGCCAGATTTCCAGTCCGGAATCCGGAACTGAGATCGAACTTAAGAACCAAATGGCTGAAATTAATGCTTTCACCTAACGACCCGGTAAAATCGCCCAGGCTCTTGTTGAATGGAGGGATTGCAGAAGTAGGAGGATTAAGCACTCCTGTCTCGTGAGTGACTATCTGCTTGCGATCATATCTCAACCCACCTTCGAAATTACCATTTGCACTTCCAATGATCTGCCTGTATTTCAAATAACTGAAGAGTGATCCCTCGGCGATAGTGGCATCGGGAACAATAATCCTGTTTCCATAATTGGTATTTGTCTGGAACATCCCATTCAGTCCGTTGATCCATGTCAGCCTGCTGCTCAGAAGCTTTTTCAGTGCTGTATTCAGAGAGATTGTATTTAATGACAGGTAGAGATCTTCGTTTTCCGATCGTTCCATCTCCCGGCGAAGATTATTCTGAAACCCCAGTGTAACTTTTAATTCGCTGCTTTTATTGAGGTTAAAGGTATTTGTACTTGAAAACATTGAAGACATTACGTTCTGGTAAGCATCCTCAAACTCCCTGCTCAGGCGGGGCTCATCCTTATCTTCCTGAAGATCCGCACTGTCGGCAACAAAACCAAACTGGTTGTATGATACGAGGACCCGGTTTTCCGATCTGAAGGCTGAATAGTTGATAATGTAAGCGAGGTTAAGGTTGTACATGGCAAATCGTGTGTTGGGAACACGGTTACCCGCTCCGTCAGAATAATCAGCATGACTCTGGGCTCCTGCCCTCAGAATAAAAGTGTTTTTACCCGTTTTTCTGAACCCGTAATCAAGTCCGGCGCCGAATGTATTGCTGAACAGTTTGAAATTCAGATTATGTCTGTTCTTATCCGTTTCCAGGTAGTTCTCCTCCACAAGGTTAACCACTCCTCCCATGGCATTCGATCCGTAGAGCAGGGAGGCAGGACCCTTAATCAGTTCAACGCGGTCAACTCCCACATCAGAAAGACCCAATCCATATTCATCTTCCCACTGCTGATCCTCAAGCTTCAATCCGGCAACGTTGACCTGGATCCTGTCGCCATAAAGCCCCCTGATAACTGGCTTTGATATGGCTCCCGTGGTGAGCTGGCTGATACCCGGAAGCGTAGACAAAGCCTCGGCCAGAGTTTGTGATCCCTTTTCCTTTATCTCCGAATTGGTCATTGCAACAACCTGGCGGCTGGTTGTCTTAAAAGTTGGCTTTGTCTCTGTTACGAAAACAGAACTCAGGACAATTGTCTTTGCTGTGTCAGACTGGGAAAATACATTCATTGCTGAAAAAAGGAATGCCATTATGGCGAGCAGATCTCTTGCCCAATTTTTGTGGTTAGTTCTCATTATTAGGGTTTCCGTAAACTTGATGATTATTTTTGAACCGATTTAACAAGAAATATAAGAGCATCGGAGATCCGTTTCTCCGCTCCGGTTTCAAGAAGGCTTCCTGAACATAACCATGTTTCATAACCACCCAGAAGGAATTGTGACTCAGGTGGCACGTAACCAAATTGTCCGTTTGCGAGGGCAATTGTAAAATAGTATTTACATGGAACGCTTTTTTTGATTTTCAGTCCGGTTTCAGCAAAGAATTCTCCCGGCAGTGTTCCTATCGTTCCCTCTCCCAGCCGGACTGCCTGAAGAGGCAGCTGATACGATGAGGGCTCATAAAAATCGAGCTTTACAATATCAAGGGCATAAGAGCTTTTTATATCATCCGATGCCTTATCGGCAGTCCCCAGCTTTGTAAAATCAGTCTCTTGCACCCTTTTTCTTGCCCAGTCCAGCAGTGCCTCCGAAGGTTGTCTCCTTTTAACGGTTATTTCGGAATCTGCTATCCTGAAAATGGGTTTATCAGACCAGCGCAGATTCTCAAGAGATACAATAATGGAGTCGGAGATCTCGCCGGCAATCAATTTCATCTTCTCATAATCGCCTGACGGGTAATTTTTTGTCAGCCTGAAATCCATCGTGTTGACATCACCGCTGGTACCGTTGCTCATAATACCTGCAAACGAGTCACCGGCCCCCAGTTTCTCTCTCAATTGCCTGTCCATCTCCCCGTAATAATCTCCTGATATAGTATTTGCAGGAAAACCTCCGGCATAATGGGTTGAATAATTCGACAGAATGCCTATCCACTTGTTACCAGTCGATTTCACAGCCAGGTAACTGACCTGAGGATCGACAGGTCCCGCCGGCCTGTCAAGAAAAGCGCTCCCTTCCGGAGGGTTCATCCAGACCTTGTCTTCCTGACCGAATGGACTGATCATTGGGAATCCAGGCTTCATAAACCACCTTCTGCACGATACATGCCGCGGCACATCCATGTGACCCCAGCCGATCTTTGCGGGCTGAAGGCGTGCCATTGCAAGGGCTGCCGACAGGGCAATCCTGGGCGGAAGGTAAATCCTGTAGCTCATATCCGCCTGAACCGTTGCCGTTTCAATAACTGCACCCGTTGAATGGGCATGATTGCAGGATATCATTACCTGACCTGGCAGCAGGCCTGTTTCATTCCGGATCAATGCCTTCGCATCGTTTATCAGTCTGGCATCGAGTGTCATATTATCGACAACGATAAAGACGAACTTCTCTTTACCGTTATCGAATGCCAGCGCCCTCGAATAAATCGAATCGTGGATATTACTTGCATAGCCCGGTATAAAATCTCCGTTGATAATAGTGCCAGGTGGAGGTGTTATATTAACCCTTGCTGAACCGGCTTTCAAAGACGGCTGTCCAAAAACCTGGATATCAATTATTATTGCGAAGGCTGAAAAAAGGATCAGCCTCCATATCACCCTGATTCTCATATTATTTATTATCAGTATTATCAGTAACTCTCTTGCATGATGTAAGTGACACAGCGGGCAATTGCCGGTTTGACGGGGATGGATGAGCTGTCATATTATTCAGCTTCAGGTTAGTAACCTTTACGGCAGCCAGGGCATTTGTGTAATAGGAAGATTCAACGCCGTCCCAGCCTATATTACCCTGATCAAAATATACATTTTCAGCATTTTCAATATAGACTACGGGCACATCCGACTTATAAACCTCCTTCCCTGGCACCAGATTCGGCCTGAGATCAAAATTTCCCCCGCTGACTTTGTCCAGCTTGCTTTTCCTGAGGATAAAATCAAAATTTGTGAAATATATATTCCTGAGAAGTGACTCATCCGAGGAGTACATCAGGATTGCATTTTCCCCGAGGCATGTGATATTTGAGAAAAATATGTTGGATATTGTCCCGATCCTGTCCTTAGGCACTCCCCGCATCGCCGAGATTTTTACCGGCTCCCCGTTACCCCACCAGTCGCCGGTATGCATCCTTGTCTCAATGCGGATATTTGAAAAATTCACATTGCTTACGGAACCGGAGTCCCTGACTGTGATATTGATCCCGCAGTTCGAATCGTATATTGTTATATTGTCAAAATTATAATCCGACATGTCGTTCTGGTCCCAGCCACCAATCCTGATGGCACTTGACCTTGAGCGGAGCACACAGTTGGAGATATTGATATTCCTGGAGGGGCGGATTATATCCTTATAGCCCGGATCACCAAAATGATGGGCATATCCGGCAAGGACAATTGCATCATCGCCGCATGAGATTTGACAACCAGAAACATTCACATTGCTGCTCGAATTAATATCCAGCCCGTCACTGTTGGGAATAACCAGGTTATTGTTGATAGTTATGTCTGTCACATTTACCCTGTCGCAGTGTACAATGAGGAATGTCCAGTAGGGCGCGTCAATAACCGCAAAATCCTTAAGTGCCACATCGGTGCAGTTGCTGAAGATGATCATCTGATGGTACCTGTCCTTCGGAGTTACGGGACCGTCACCGAGGCCTGACTCCACCTTGCGGAAATCATATCCCTGACGTATGAATTTATTGACATTACCTCTGATGACCTTTGCACTGTCGCGGTACATGAATTCCATGCCCCGACCGAAGATGGTTCCGTGGCCGGTTATCGAGACATTTTTTGAATCTTCGGTGTAAAATATCCCGGCCGGCTGTTCATTATGCTTCTGGTACTGTGAAAGATCTGTGGTGGCTTTCAGTACAGCCCCCCTCTCAAGGTAAAATTCGACATTGGATTTCAGGTTCAGCGTGCCGACAAGATATTCACCGACTGGAACATAAACAGTACCTCCGCCGTTGGCTGCGCATTTATCGATTGCACCCTGGATCTGTGAGGTAGTCAGTAGTTTACCATTATTAATGGCTCCGAATTCCATAACATTGTAAATTGCTGATTCGGAAACGAGAGTGATGACAATAAAAAGAATGGAGAAAAATATTTTCTTCTTCATAACTATCCGGACTTTAGTATCTGCTTAAACACATACCCGATTATTATATTACGGTGCGATGCACCTTGAAAATCTGTCCCTAATCACATTTTTCTACATATTTTCCGGTGCGATGCACCTTTAAACATTTGCGACAAATCATATTCTTCTACAAATTTTTCGGTGCGCTGCACCTTGAAATATCTGCAATAAATCATATTCTTCTACAAATTTTTCGGTGCGCTGCACCTTTAAAATCTGTCCCTAATCACGTTTTTCTACAAATTTTACGGTGCGCTGCACCTTCAAATATCTGCAATAAATCATAATCTTCTACAAATATTACGGTGCGATGCACCTTGAAACATCTGCGATAAATCATAATCTTCTACAAATTTTACGGTGCGATGCACCATTAAAATCTGTCCCTAATCACGTTTTTCTACATATATTAGGGTGCGCTGCACCTTCAAATATCTGCAATAAATCATAATCTTCTACAAATTTTTCGGTGCGCTGCACCTTTAAAATCTGTCCCTAATCACGTTTTTCTACAAATATTAGGGTGCGCTGCACCTTCAAATATCTGCAATAAATCATAATCTTCTACAAATATTACGGTGCGATGCACCATTAAACATCTGCAATAAATCATAATCTTCTACAAATATTACGGTGCGATGCACCTTTAAAATCTGTCCCTAATCACGTTTTTCTACAAATATTAGGGTGCGCTGCACCTTCAAATATCTGCGATAAATCATAATCTTCTACAAATATTACGGTGCGATGCACCTAAGCAGCAGAGCTGCGAAATATTTGTAGCACGAGATCCGGATATCATTCCCAAAGGTGCAGAGCACCGCAATATTGAGGTTGAAACAGATCTCAGTTCTTAAACAGATTCCTATTCGGAGCCGATCCCATTACAAATTCCAGAGTGCCGCCTTTCATGATCTCCTCATGTGTAATGTATGACCTGTCCAGAACAGCACCGTTCAGCTTCACCTCCTGGATATACTTGTTTTCCTCCGAAGCCTGCGGTGCCTTCATTGTAAAATAATTGCCAGGAGCCACCTCGATTTCAGCCCCCTGTACAATCGGAGAACCGAACTGATATTTGAGCTCGGAAGGATTCACGGGATAGAAGCCCAGGGCGCTGAAGATGTACCAGGCCGACATCTGCCCACAGTCCTCATTGCCACACAGTCCATCAGGTGTATCCTTATACATTGTAGTCTGAATCTGCCTGTTAAGCTCCTGTGTGCGCCACGGGCGTCCGCAATAATTGAAGAGGAATGTTGTATGATGGCCGGGTTCGTTGCCATGTGCATATGCACCTATCAGGCCGGAGATATCCGGTGAGGCGTTCTCCCCGCTGACCCCCTGCGGAACATTGAACAGCTGTTCGAGCTTATCGGCAAATTTTTCCTTACCGCCCAGGAGTTGGATCAGTCCTGCGACATCCTGCGGGACTATCCAGAGGTATTGCCAGGCATTGCCTTCAGTATAATCGCTTTTCTCATGGTTAGAATAGACAGGATCAAAAGGGGTAGTCCACGCCCCGTTGCTCAGCTTCCCTCTCATGAATCCCGTGGTGCTGTCGAAATATTGCCTGTAGCTTTCAGAACGCCTGAAGAAATAGCCGGCATCCTCATTCCTGCCCAGCTTCCTGGCAACTGCGCCAACAGCCCAGTCATCGACAGCCACCTCGAGCGACTTTGCCACCGACTGCCCCACACTGTCGGCCGGCATGTATCCCAGCTTATCGTAGAGCCCCATCCCATCTCGGTCGTGAAGCGATGTCTCCTTCATGGCCCTGAATGCCTCCTCCCTGCTGAAATCGCCGATTCCTTTAAGTATGGCCTCTGCTATTACTGATATAGAATGATTGCCCACCATGCAGAAGGTCTCATTGCCCTCAAGCTCCCAGACAGGCAGGATACCACACTGTTCATAATGATCGAGCATGGATTTGACCATATCGTTTACCCTTGGTTGCTGGGTAAGGGTAAAAAGCGGGTGAAGCGCCCTGTAGGTATCCCAGAGCGAAAATACAGTGTACCGGTTATATCCGTCTGCCTCCTGCGCCGTACCATTAAGTCCCTTGAACTGACCGTCCTGGTCTGAAAAAAGGGCTGGCGCCACCATTGTATGATAGAGAGCGGTGTAAAATATGGTTTTCTCCCGTGGGTTATCCGAGCTGATACGGATCTTTCCCAGCTCTTTATTCCATGCATCGGATGCTGCCTGCCTGACGGCCTCGAAGTTCCAGCCAGGGAGCGACGAATCGAGATTCTGAATGGCATTCTGCACGCTTACTGAGGAGATGCCTGTCTTTGCAAGAACTACGCTGTCGGAGAATGTGAAGACCCCTGCTGTCCTGGCTTCGCCCCCTGGTGATCCTGTTTGGGATTTCCTGACAGGGGCCGAAAAACGGACAGCAAAGAAGACATGCTGATCAGCAGCCCAGCCAGTTGAGAGGCGGGAACCCGTTACAAGAGTGTCGTTAACAAGACTCAGCGAAGTTTTGTAGGGCTTATCCCAGTTGATTGCGAAACCCAGGTTTATTATCAGGTTTTTTTCACGGCCTGAAGGGAAGGTGTACCTGTGAAGTCCAGCCCTTTCTGTAACCGTAAATTCGGCTTTGATGCCGCTGTTCTTCAGCACTACCCCATAATAGCCGGCTTTTGCCTTTTCCTGTTCATGACTGAATTTTCCTGCATATCTCGATACAAATTCCTCGTTCTTTTCCCCGCTCCTGAAGGCAACTTCACCTGAGACAGGAAGGAAAGAGATATCGGCAAGATCACCGATGCCGGTACCGCTCAGGTGCAGGTGGCTGAAACCGGCTATCGTACTGTCAGAATAATTGTAGCCGGAGCACCAGTCCCATCCCTGGGTACCGTTATCCGGGCTCAGCTGGATCTGTCCGAACGGATATGCCGCGCCAGGATATGTATGCCCGTGCGATGCTGTTCCTATCATCGGATCGACAAAATCAGCAGGATTTTCAATGTTGGCTTTTTCAGGAATTGGTCCGGAGCATCCAAACAGCAACAAGAGGGATCCTCCAAGGATAAAAAAATGACTGCTCATCATGAGATTTATTTGTGAACAGCCATAAAAGTAAGGAAAAAAAGACAAAACCGGAAGAGGGATCGTTAATGCTGTTTATTCATGCCTTAAAGTGTCGGCAGGGTTCCCCGAGGCGGCCCTCCAGCTCTGCCAGCTGACCGTGAGAAGCGCTATTGCTGCGGCAGTCAGACCGGCAAGGGCAAAAATCCATACTGTCAGGTGAGCTTTATATGCAAAACCCTGAAGCCAGCGGTTCATCGCATAGTATGCAATAGGAACAGCTATAACGAATGCAGTACCCACCCATTTTACAAGGTTGAAATTAAGCATAACCATTATTTCCGACACCCTGGCCCCGTTAATTTTCCGGATCCCGATCTCTTTTGTGCGCCTTTCGATAAGAAAAAATGACAATCCAAGCATCCCGAGTATGGCAATTGAAATAGCTACTATCATGAAATATGTGAATACGGTCCTCATCCTTTCTTCAGACCTGTAAAGCCTTTCGAACCTGTCGCTCAGGAATTCATATGAAAAGATATAATCGGAATTATTATAGGTCTGCCATATCTTTTCAATGAAGGATATTGTTTTGCCAAGATTGGCCGGATTAACCCTTACCGAGATCCTGTTGAATGAAGCGGGATCGTAATACATAATTACAGGATTGATAGGGTTATAAAGCGATTCATAATGAAAATCCCTTGCTACACCAATAACGCTTCCCCTGTGTCCGCCATAGTCGATTATCTGTCCGAGAGCATCTGCAGGAGATTTCCACCCTATCTTGCTTACAGCTGCCTCATTCAGTATATAGCCTGAATCCGCTGCAGTATTCTCATTGAAATTTCGTCCGGCCACAAGGTCTATCCTGTAGGTAGAAAGAAAATCCTTGTCAATCCTTACATTAGCCAGTCTGAATCCAAGAGGGGAAGAGGCACCATCCGTAATTACATTGGCCCCGTTCGAGTCGTACAGGCCATCGGAAGGAACCCTTTTTGAGGCGCATACAGCCTGGATAGAGGAATTCTGAGCAAGCTGCTGCTTGAACACTTCAAGCTTCTCAACAAGTTTCTGAGTGGCAGGGATCACTATAATGTTGTTCTTGTCGAGCCCCAGCTGAATGCTGTTTATATAGTTAAGCTGCCTTGAAACTATGAGAAATGATATTATAAGTCCGGTCGAGACAACAAACTGAAAAACAACAAGAGAATTGCGGAAAAATGTCTTGCCTGTTTTGAGATAATCGGAAATATTCGTGGTAGCAGGCCTGAATGATGACAATATAAGCATGGGGTAGATCCCCGATAATATCCCTGTAAGGATTGACAGTCCAATAAATCCGGCGATCAGGGAAAGGTTATCCCTTATGCTGAATCCGAGTGGATTATCCGATATTCTGATAATCCCCGATGCTGACGTTGCAATAAGCACAGCAATTACAAGGGCAAAAAAACAAAAAATTACCGACTCCCCCAGCAGGCTGGCTGCCAACCTTTTCTGAGAGGCTCCGATCACCTTCCTTATCCGGATCTCCCTGAGCCTCTTGAAATATATTGCAGCATTTAAATTCATGTAGTTTATGCTGCCGATTACAAGTATCAGCAGGGCTATGGATACCAGAATATAAACGTATGAACGGTTCCCGTACCAGTTGAAATGGATGTCAGTCAACCCTTCAAGCCTTATCTTCGTTTCCTTCGATCCGTTATTGCGATACTTATCGATGAAGGAGTCCAGCTTGCCGTTTATATCATGAGGCATAACGGGTATCAGGGCAAAAGTCTCGTAATTATTGCTGCCCCAGTCCTCCATTTCCTCTTTTCCGAAAAATGACACAGCAGTGCTGAAGGATATGAAAATATCCGGATCAAAATGGCTGTTGCCTTTCCACTTTTTGAATACCCCTGAGATCTGCAGGGAATACTTTTTCCCTTCATCATCCCTGAATTCAAGAAATTTTCCAGCTGCATCAGACGTATCGAAGTACTTCAGGGCAGTCTCGTCCGAAATAATCATCGTAAAGGGGGCAACGAGCAGGCTGGTGTCAGCGGGCAAACCTTCGAAATCGAAAATTTTCAGGATCCCCGGTTCGGCAAAGCAGGCATTACTTTCAGATATCTTTCTGATACCGGATGAAAGGACCAGGTCCATATGATAAACCCTGGCAATATCCTTTATTCCGGGGATTTCCTTTAAAAGGAGCGGGGCAATGGGCGGTGCAACAGATGGAAGATGAAGGCTTTCAGCACCTGATGCATCGTACCAGTATCTGTGAACCCGATAGATTGTCTTGCTGTTCCTGTGGAATCTGTCATAACTGAGTTCGTTTTTTGTCCAGGCAGTTATAAAGATCACACACACGAAACCGAGTACCAGCCCCCAGAAGTTTATAGCCGCTATCAGGGGATTTCTTCTTATATTCCTTATCATTGCCAGAATGAACTGTTTCATAACCGAATCTTTTTAGAATAATTTCTTCTATTCATATTTGAGTGATCTCGCGGGATTTGTCCGGGCTATTGCAAGGGTATTGTAGGCGATTGTCAGTGCAGAGATCACAAAAATCCCGAATCCCGACAACAGGAACAGCCACCAGCTGAACCCGACCCTGTAGGGGTATTTGGCAAGCCATTTCACTGAAAATAACCAGGCTGCGGGAGCAGCTATGATGATCCCCAGCAGAACAAGCTTAAAATAATCGTACGATATTAAAATAAGAATCCTAAGCGGTGATGCTCCGTTCACCTTCCTGATCCCTATCTCCTTGGTTCTCTGAATTATGATAAACCACGACAACCCGAAAAGGCCCAGGCAGGCTATCAGGATCGCAAGAAAGGCAAACATCTCGAAAATAGTCCTGAACTGCATTTCAGCATGATACTGACTATTGTAATGATCTGACAGGAAAAAGTAATCAAAGGGGTTGCCGGGGAAAAACGTCTCCCAGTTTTCCTTTATCGCTGCAATTGTGGCCTGGGTCTGTTTATAGCTGTCCGCACCGTTCTGTCCCCGGAAGCTGAGCCTGACCGAAAAAAAGTTGCGTGTTCCCGGGGTGAACCTGAAAATAAGTGCGTCGTAGTTTTCCTTCAGCGATTCCTGATGGAAATTTTTTAACACGCCAATGATTTTATAATTGTTGCCCCAGAAAAATATTTCCTCACCTATGGCACTTTCAGGGGTTTCAAAACCCATAAGCTTCACGGCCGCTTCATTGAACAATACGCTTGATGCATCCGATCCGTACTCCTTAGAGAAGCCTCTTCCCGAAATCAGAGCCAGATCATAGCTCCCGATGAAATCGTAATCCACCCCTATTACACGGTATTGATTTGATTTTGTATCATCCTCGCTGACTCTCCTGATCCCCCCTGCATTCCAGGCGACCTTGCTGCCCGGGATGGATGTGGAAGCTGTGACCGCTTTAATAACAGGATCCTTTAGCAATTCTGTCTTGAATGAAGTAAGCTTTTTTTCATAGGATGAATCAGCTACCCCCGGCCCTTTTATTACAAGGGTCTGATCGATATTGATGCCGAGGTCCTGATTACGCATATAGATAAGCTGCCTGTATACAGTGAATGTCCCTGAAATAAGGGCAACAGATGCCGCGAATTGAAATACTACAAGTGCCTCGCGCAGGTATGAACTGCCTGAAATTCCGTTCAGCCTTCCATGGAAAATCGACATCGGCCTGAAAGATGAGATTATCATAGCGGGGTATAAACCAGATAAAACAGGACCAGCGATAATTACTGCAATAAAAACAATCCAGATCCCCGAATTGCCCATGCTCATCTGCCTCCCGGTGAACAGCCTGAAATAGGGCATAAGAACAATCACCAGGATAAATGCAAACAGTGCCGCAATTGTATTGATTGTAAAAGATTCGATGAGAAACTGCCTGATAAGCTGAAACCTTACCGCACCGGAAATCTTGCGTATGGCCACCTCCCTGGAACGGAAAATGGCCTTAACTGTCGACAGGTTTATATAATTTACCCAGGCAATTATTAATATTATGAAGGCTATCAGCATAAGAAAGTAAACCGTTCTTGCATCTCCGTTCGGCTCTGCCTCAAACATCAGGTTCGAATTAAGGTGAATGCTTTTAAGAGGCTGCAAGGAATACCTGGCGTACTGATTATACTGACTTTTATCCGCTTCAGTCTGCTTATCGGTGAAATCATTCATTTTCTTCTCGAACGCAGCTATATCTGTGCCCTTTCGTAACCTTATATATGTATAGAATCCATCCCACTGCCAGGCAGTTTCAATATCAGGTCCGTTCCACTTTACAAAGGTAGGCCACGAAATCAGGATATTGAACTTAAAATGTGTATTCTCAGGGACATCCTTAAATACTCCTGTGATCCGGAATACAGCATCCTTATTCAATCTGAATGATTTGCCTGTTACATTTATATCTCCGTAATACTTCCTGGCTACAGATTCGGAAATTACTGCGGCATAGGGCTCATCCAGTGCTGTAGAATCAGTTCCGGCTATCAGTCTGACGGGCAGCATGGTAAGAAATGAACTATTGGCTGCATACATCCTGTCTTCCCTGAAATTATTCTCTTCAATATTAACTATCGCGCTTGTATTAATCAGTCTCGCATATGCAACTACCTCTGGAAATTCCCTTTTCAATGCAGGTCCTATGGCGGAACAGCCTGCAGCCCAGACTGTGCTGAGCCTGCCCTTGTCATACCGGTCCTGACGCACACGATATATTTCATCGGCATTTTTATAAAATTTATCATAGCTGAGTTCGTACATCGCATACTGCAGAATCAGGATAAAGGCAGCTATACCGACTGAAAGGCCGAAGATGTGAATTACTGAGAAGGTCTTGTTCCTGAAGATCTCCCTGAAAGCAGTTGACAAATAGTTTTTAATCATGAGAAGGTATTATATTTCATGCAGGACCGGGATAGTGCTGACCTCTGCTGATAGCATGACGTAAAAGAATCAAATTTATTAATCCGGATATTATTATATTATTACTGCCATTAAGCTGAAAGGATACAATTTTTTTATCTTTATTCACATGTCCCCGTAAATTGAATTACTTGCCATCGAGTTTCTGAAGAATCTCACGGCCAAGATCAAGGTACTCAAGAACAACAAGTTCAATAAGCTTGTTCCCGTTATCCCCATTAGTAAAAATTACTATACCCTTCCGGGATTGCGGAAATAATATAACTGCCGTGCGCGTGCCTGCATCCGACCCGGTATGTAAAAGAATATATTCGCCATTGCTGAGCTTATTCATAATATCCCAGCCCAGACCGAAAGATTCATATTTGCCGACTTTTACCTGTGGCGTCACCATCTCCGAGAAAACATCTTTTGTAAGGCCTTTCCCATTCATGACTGCAACACCGAATTTGCAGTAATCTTCAACTGAAGTCTTAAGGAAATCGGCAGCAGAAGCCACCTGGTTTTTTGGGATTTCAAGTTCGATACCAGCTGTATCGTGAGGTACAGCGTAGCGTAAAGTATCGATCCCAGCGTCCCAGACATACCTCGTATCGTTCATCCCCAGGGGTCTGAAAAGCAGCGAATCGGCCAGCCTGTCGAGGGACATCCTGAACTTATTCTCCAATGCATGCTTCAGATATTCAAAACCTTCACCGGAATAACCGAATTTTGTGCCGGGATCAAAATTAAAAACAAGCTTCTTCGATTTGTTGTTCCATCGCCAGTTGTCGAAACCTGTCTGATGTGACAACACATGGCGTGTTGTCAGCAGCAGATGCCTGGGATCATTAAGTACATCCGGATCGACCCAGTAATGGGAAAGGGGCTCATCGAGCTGCCACTTGCCCTGGCTCACCAGCGTCAGAGCGATCATGGCTGTGACTGGCTTTGTAAGCGAGGCAACCTGGAAGATACTGTTATACGGAGCAGGATCACCTTTCCTGAGATCGCCGTACACAAGGATCTCTCTCAGCTTTCCATCCTCAATAATGCCTATGCCGACTGCAGGTACACGCGAGAAGGTCAGCCATCGGTTAATCCTTGCCTCGTATTCCTTAAAAGTTAACTCCTTCCCCTGGGCATCTGTCTTCTGCCAGACAAATAAGAGCAGGCAACCGAACAACACAACATTTTTCATACATCTCATAGTGGCCTGATTAGATCTTTATTTACTAATTTTTTCAAGTTTCCTGATCCTTTCCGTTACTGCTGAATATCAGCTGAATGCCTGGAATGATATCTCTTAAATGATGTAAGTATGGCCATAATTAGGAAAGACATCTGATTTTGGGCAATGCTGCATGAAAAAAGAAAAACAGTTTATTCATCTACAATCAAAAACAGGTAAGTAAATTGAACCCTTTTCCTGATTAACCGATAAAAATTGACTTTTCGCCGAATAAGATAATTGATATAACTATTGAAAAAATTATTTTCGTGATAAAATAAAGACAAAAATAAAAATTAAAATGTACTCGAATTATCTAAAAGGCATATTAAGGTGTCCGGAAACACTTAAACCACTGAAGAACAACGGAGACTGCTATGAAGCAGGAGATAAGGTTTATAAAGTAAAGGGTAATGTATTATCAATAGTGCATCCGGCAGAATTAGGTGGCGATGACGCTAAATACAACAAAATATATAACTTGCTTGCTCCACTTTACGATTTGAATGAAAAAGTCATGGGCAGACTGCTTGCGGGTGTTGACATGGTAAAGGGAAGAAAGCAGATCGTTTCGTTTCTTGGGCTTAAAGAGGGTATGAGGATCTTGGAAGTTTCCCCAGGACCCGGGGTTTTTCAAAAATACCTTAGAAATGATATAGGTGAAGCAGGTGAACTGGTGGCTCTTGATCTGTCAATGGGCATGTTAAGACAATGCCAGAAGCGGAATGAGAAGCTCAACCTTCAGCTGATCCATGGCAATGCCCAGTTTCTTCCATTTGCCGATAACAGTTTTGATGCATTATATCATTTTGGCGGAATAAATCTGTTTAATGATCCGCAGAAAGCTATCAGTGAGTTTATCCGTGTTGTTAAAAAAGATTGCATTGTGAGCTGGGGTGATGAAGGATTCTCAGAAAATTACAAACATGAACGAAGAAAAAAAATGATGATGAGAATCAATCCGGGATTTTCTAAACCCCGTCCGGTAATTCCTGATTCGGTATATGATGTAAAAGAAAATGAGATATATGATGGCCTTGCCTATCTGGTAGTTGCCAGAAAGCGGTAAATTGTGTCAGGTTCACGGAATTGTTTTCAGAGCACCTTAACGTACCTTGTAATATGAACTTAGATTCAGTAATCTGGCTTAGGATTATTAATTTTAAATTTATCGATAATGAATCCACTCGACATTTTTCAGCAAGAATCCCCGGAAGTTGCAAAGGCTTTCGATGGATTAATTGAGGCACTAAAAAGCACAACAGGACTGGATCCTAAAACAAAACAGCTGGTTTATATCGGGATTAAGTCGTCAATGGGTGATACAACAGCCATCTTTTACCATGTTCAGATGGCTAAAAAGCTAGGTGCCACCAGGGACGAAATAAAAGATACAATTCTTATTACACTTTCAGTCTGCGGCTTAAAAGGAGTTGCAAGCTGTCTCCCGACTGCACTGGAAATATATGACAAAACATAAAGATCCGGTTTGTAATACAGGAGGCGATCACGAACTTAATGTCATGTATTAAAGCAGCAGCGCAGACACAGGAATAAGAAGCCTGATGTCTTTTGCCTCTGGTTTCATCTATTATTTTTTCTTTTCCAAAAACTCAGTTTTGATTTTATTCTCTGAGCTTTTTCTTTGTCAATCAGACCCAGATACACCAATCCAAACAGAAGAATCCATAACAGCCCTTTTATAAGGAAAAAAAGAAAACCGGCTATTCCAAGGTCCCTTAATAATTCCATCTATACCGTAGATTTGAATTGGATGTTAATGCATTCGGTTTCTAATTCTCCCAATATCAGAATATTGAAATCAAACCCTCTGTGAGCCCTGGTGTTCTGGCCTCTTAGTGGCAAATATTTTTATGCCAAAAATGCCACGAAGGGGGACACGAAGCATCAGCAGGAATTATTAATGAAAAATCAAGATATACAATCAAGGCTTTATATATCGAACTCACGTCAAAGTTACTTATTTACAGAATTATATAAGCAATATGCTGTCTGATCAAAGCTGAATTTATCATTTGAGGACAATTGGAACGGTTAATTTAAAACTAATATTTCTTCCCATGTTGTAAATGCCACTTCTTCCTGAATGATTATCAGGATACTCCTCAAAATATTTCAACCTGCTCATGTGAGACTGGTAAGCAACATCAGTAATATTGTTGCCCAGAATGTTAATGCTGACAAGCACTTTACCCTTGCTATTTGTAATGTCAGCCCCTATTCCCGCATTATAAAGAATATATCCCGGTGTAGGAGTTTCTGTATTATCTGCAGAATATACCCTGTCCTGTTTTGCATAATATTCCATCCCGATCTTAAAGTAGAAGGAACCAATATGCTTAGACAAACTTTTTATGTTGGCCCTTAATTCTGTATTTGAATGAAGGGGAGGAATAAAAGGCAGGTATTTGGAACTATCAGTCTCCTGTAATCCATTTCCACCTTTGTTTAAAGCATAGGTTACAGAGATGGAATTTTCAAAATGAAGCCAGTCATAAGGATGAATATCAAGACTTGCATCCAGTCCATATAGCTGCGCTTCAGCCTGCTGAAATTTATAAGTCCGGTTGCCTTCAACGATAATTGAGTCCTGCCCAAGATGATTCTGCAATTTCTGATTGAAAATATAATTTGAAATATGATTATTGAACAAGTCCAGGTCACCACTGATATGATCCCACCTGTATGAAATGCCCAGATCTTCCTGAAGGCTGAATTCGGGTTTGAAGTCCTTATTCCCAATCTGATAAATGAGAGTCCCGGGATGTACTCCATTAGCTGATATTTCTGCAATATTAGGTGCACGGAATCCCCTGGCAATATTTGCTTTGGCCGTAAACCTCCTTGTAATATTATAAGTTGCCCCAAAACTTGCCGACAGCCCGGAGAAGGTATGACTATAACTGTAAAAGGGCTGATCAGCCATTGCTGTATCGGGGGGACTAACCTGCATATCGAATCCGGTCCCGGGGTCGGGACGAATAAACATCCCGTTGTTTTTAAAAATACGGGTATCATACCTTATTCCTGTACTTAAATCAAGCTTATTAATTGTTTTTGTTACAAGAATAAACGGACCCATATCAAATTGCTTATAATCTGGTATTACAAACTCTGTACCCTTGTTGGTATTACCCTGGTACATACCATTAACACCGACAGTTGCGGCCCAGCCATTTGATTCAGGCAGTGAATATTTTACATCATAGGTAAGAGTTTTCAGATCAAGGTAGAGGCCTGGTGTATCAGGGTACTCCGGATGGCTGAATTCTCTTCTGATACTTTGCTGGTATCCCAATATCACACCAAGTTTACCGGCTCCAATTATAAAATTATTTGATGAATAGATCCTGTAATGCTGAACATGCTGATGTATTGCAGTGATTTTATATGTATTTAATTCATCATCGGGGACAATTGGCCTGAATGTGTCAGCTTCAGTAATTTGCCTTGTGAATTTCCTTGTAACAGAATCACGACTCCCGTCAGGAATCTCCTGCAAATCATCAAACAAAGAAAATTTCAGATGGGAATAACCCCATTGCTTATTCAGCCCAATATAACCACTCAGGTCAGTTTCATTAAAAGCAGTACCGTAAACCCTTCCATCGTACCTGTTTTGATAGTTGGTGGCTTGTTTATGCGAAGCCTCCCCTCCCCAGATAAACCCTTTCCTGTTTCCTCCAAAAGCCGCGTGAACACCGAGGAGTTTATTATTTGTCTGATAATTTGTTTCTACATGACCTCCTATTGTGCTATCCGGAACAGGAGAGGGTGGCAGTAAATTGATTACCCCTGCCAATGCGTCTGAACCATAAATTAAACTCGCAGGGCCTTTAACGATTTCGATCCTGTCGACAGCATTCTCATCAATTTCAATCCCGTGTTCATCACCCCATTGCTGTCCTTCCTGTCGTACACCATCAAATAAAGTAAGTACCCGGTTGAACCCCAGTCCGTGAATAAATGGTTTCGAAACATTGGGACCGGTCGTCACAGCGCTGACCCCAGGCAGTTTTGCAATTGCATCTATAATATTCGTGTTTAAGTTCTGTTGTAATTCCCGACTGTTCACGGTAATAATCGGAACCGGAGTTCTCGTAATTTCCGTGGCCCTCGATGAACCAGTAATAACAACTTCATTAATTTCAGTAAT
This sequence comes from uncultured Bacteroidales bacterium, assembly GCA_963756885.1. Taxonomy (GTDB): domain Bacteria; phylum Bacteroidota; class Bacteroidia; order Bacteroidales; family VadinHA17; genus LD21. Next base: position 109,751 of record CAVWPG010000005.1, on the reverse strand, counting down.
TGCCTGTTCCAGTACAAAATCCCTGGAATTGGTCGTTGCCAAGTCAATGTTTTGAACCACCGATTTATATCCGAGGAAGCTAACCTGAATAATGACTTTTACTTTAGGAAGATTCTCAATTTTATAAACACCGTTTTTATCTGCAATTGTTCCCGTCTTCAGTTCCGGAATATAAACTGTGGCACCCGGAATAGCTTTTCCTGTTAGATTGTCTGTAATTTTTCCGGTTAGTTTATTTTGTCCATTAACGGTATGAAATGACATAATCATTACCAGAATGATCAATATTTTTTTCATTATAGTACGTCTTAATTGTTAAACAAATTTTCGAAGACACCTAATAGGTGGTGCATTTCAAATTATTATAACAGGTGGCGCACGTAACGAAAATGAATATTGTGAGAGATTGGAAAAATATACGGAATCGTAATTATTGCGGAGATCTTCTAAAGGGTTTTCTTTCTGGAAATCAAGTGATATAATGTCGGATAAGAAAACAGAAAATTCAAAATTACATACATTACACTTCTCATGATGAACATGAATATGTTTCTCATTTATTGCTTTGCATTTAAAATCTTCGTGATGATGCTCAAGCTTCACCAGTGAAGGCAGCATAAATAGGAGCAAGAAAAAAAATGAAAAAAACCCATTTAATTTTCTTGCCATTCTGTTATTCGATGTGCATTCAGGAAGTAACATACAGGAAGGAAACAAAAGTCCGGCCAAATTGTTGCCTTTTCCTGCTTATGCTTTTAACCTGCCGTTTTCAATAGTAATAACCTTATCTGCAAACTTCTCCGGAATATTCCCATGTGTCGCTATTACGAGGGTTACCTTCTTCTCATTTTTTAAGTATAAGAAGTGCTCCATTAATTCAGTTGCTGTCACTTCATCTACCGATCCGGTGGGCTCATCCGCAAAAATAACCGAAGGCTTCTTGATGAGTGTTCTTATAATGGCTACTTTTTGTTGCTGCCCGGCGCTCAGTTCAGACGGCATAAGGTCTGCTTTATCCTGAAGGCTGAATTGCTCCAGAAGCGAAAAGATACTTTCTTTCATAAGGATCTTCTCCCCTCTCTCCGGCATCAGCGCAATCCCTATGTTCTCAAATACTGTATAAGTGGGCAGCAGGTTAAAGCTCTGAAAGATGATGCCTATCCTCTCTGACAGCAACCGGCTGAGCGCATTGTCAGACATTGTGCCAATGCACTCGTTATCTATCAAAACCCTGCCATGCGAAGGGCTGATAAGTCCGCACATCAGATTCAGCAGGGTAGATTTTCCGGCACCGGAACGGCCTTTTATTAGTACAAGGTCATTCCTGCCGATCGAAATATTGATATCATCCAAAACCGTGACTATCTGGTTCCTGCTCCTGTATTGCTTGGATAGGGAGATGCACTCGATATGTGTTTCGGCCATAAAGGAATTATAAGCTGGTCTACATAAAATTATTTATCATATCGCCAGCCTTGCTGCGATAAAGCCTTATCACGGGAAAGACAGCCGCGATCAATCCGCCGGCCAGTGGCAGCAGGATGAGTATGGGGAGGCTTGTATACTGAAAATTAAATCCCACTGTGCCGGAGATTGTTACACCATACCGGTTAAGAAGGCTTATAACAAGCAATCCGGCCAGGACCCCTCCTGCAGCGCCTGCCAGCGATTGGACAACCGATATCATAAGTATCTGTCTGCCAAGCCTTGAATTCGACCAGCCAAGTGATTTCAGAATGCCCACTTCACGGAATCTTTCCATCAGCGACGTCAGCTGGGTTTTGGCTGAAAATACAACAAGAAACAAGAATATAAGAACCGCAAGAACGGAGGAAGTTCCTTCCATAATATTCATTACCTCAGTAGCAGGCTGATAGCAGTTATAACTGGAAACGGCCAGGTAATTCATCCTCCCCTTAAGATCGCGGATAACCCTGTTCTGGATCCTCGCATCCGTTACCTCAACAAGTATGATGTTCATATCGAAGCCTGAGGATATACACTTCATTCTATCCTTCAGGATGGTCCTCACATTTTCGATTGGAGCATAGAGGTCAGCCTTGCCTGGCTTGATACCTGAATTTACGATACCTGCCAGCAGCAATTTGCCTCCATATGTTTTAATAGTGTCTCCTACAGACAGGCTATGGGCCCTGGCAAAAGATTCCTCGGCAACAATCTCATCGGGGTTTGCCGAGAGGTATTTTCCGGCTATCAGGTTTGTGGCTGCACAAACATTGTTTTTTGTGGCAATGCTGCTTGTATCGATGCCTCCAAGCGACACCTGGGATTTCAGTTTATCGTCATAGATCCTGTAAAGAAGATAAGGCGCTGCATCCCTCACACCATCCATGCCTCTGATTGTGGCAATAAGATCGCTGCTGAGCATCATCGTAAAGACACCCTCCGCGACAAGCGAGCCATCTGAGCTCTCACTGTCACAGCTTACACAGCATGAAGTATTGGTCGGGACATAAACAATGAAGTGGGTACCTGTCCCCTTGAGGATACCTATCGAGTCCTTTTCATTCGTCCTTGTCAGCGACAATACGATCAGGATGAAAAGAGTAGCAATGAGATAGCCGCTTATACCTGCAACTGTCCTCCATTTGTGACGCAATAATTCTTTTGCCAGATAATTCATTCCCGGAATATCAGACTGCAAATATACAAAATTTCACCCGGGGCTATCTCTCATCGCCCCACAGATGATCCCCGCCCTTATTTTCCAGCCGCCATGCATGTCTCCAGAGATGGATATCCGATGCGCCGATCAGGGGTTTTGGCTGCCTCTCCTCCCTGGTGAATGTCCGGGGCAATTTACCGGGCTTGTCCTGATACCAGTAGGCAACCGATGCCAGATCGAGAGTGAGATTATTGTTGTGGCCGTGCTCGATCGTAAACCTGCAGGATTTATCAAAAAAAACTGGATCGGCAATAAAGAACCTGTAGGCATGCGTATGTCCGAGCCAGCCCGTTTCGTTATTTACCCGGCCGAATCCAAAATATGGATGCTGATACATCTCCTTAGGGCACCACGACATATTGAAGAAATCTTCCGTTCCTGTGCCATTGAAGGTCGGCAGGGTATCCCCGTCAATAAATACCATCTCATCCCCTTCCCCATACCACATCGTGGAAGGGCAATTGACATAATAGTTCACGCCAACAAATTGTCCCTTCCCCTTAATATCCGCAAAAAGATAATTGTCCTTTCCGGTTTTGTTTTTGCCGGGCTCCCCAAGCAGCCCCCATTCATTCTCTCCGCCAGGCAGGGCTGCAGTAACCTCATGATTGTACCATGCATGAAAGCGACCGCTGTTTTCAGGAAGCTTCGGCATTTCAAGATATTCAATGTTAAAATAAAATGCATCAATCTGCTGTCCTGTCTGGTTTTCAATTTCAATCCTTGCTCCATTTGAAAATGGCATTGCAAAATAGGAGACATAGGACTTCCCTGCACCGGGTGACACTGCCAGCGGGACACTCACAAAATTGTAGGATTCGTCCCAGCCATTGCCAAAGAAGGGCCCTACAGGCGAATCTACCGACGGAAACGAGCTTCCATCCCAGAACATTCTCATTATGATATTGTTGCGATTGAGCTGCTCAGCTCCGGGGGCAATGGTTATCCAGATGCGGTTTATGACCCCGGCACCTTTTACATCGAGGATAGTCACCTTCTCACCATCCTTTATTCCGCTTAGACAATCATTATTCCCTCCGGTCCTGTCATAGCTGCTGACCTGTCTGGATCTGACATTGCTCCTCAATTGTGAAAGCTGCAACATCTCATTGCCAGGATTCTGGGAAAGCAGAATAGCTGAATTTGCAGCTATAGCAATTAGTGCTAAAAATCTTCTCATGGAAATATGTTGTTTATAGTTTTGACAGTTCCTTTTCCTGGCCCGATACGAGTACTTTTTTCGGATCGATTGTACCATATGCAACTTTCAGAAAGGGTTGTCCGTTCCTGAGCCCTGCATTTCCGAACCCGGTATCCGTCGAGAGGAAGCTTGTGAAATCACCTATCCTCGAATCGATATACAGAGTCTGGTCAACAGCATCGTAACGAACACCTGTAAGTCCTTCCAGTATTGCATAACTCGACATTGCCCTGGCATACCAGTTGCCGCATTCATACTCGTTGAACGGATTCCGTACCCTGCCGTCATACCTTTCCCTGCATATCCTCACTATCTCGAGTCCCTTTTCCACTTCACCCTTGAACATCAGGTGGCTGGCTACCTGGTATTCTATACCTGTCCAGACCTCATTGCTGTAGACAAAAGGCAATGACAGCTGACCTCCTTTGGGCCAGGTGCAAAGGAGAAGCCCTCCGTCTTTACCTACGGCATATGTCGGCCTTTGCGGATTCGCGTGATCATAGAGCACCTGCCTCAGATTATATTTGTGTACGGCTACAAGATGGCTTGTCACTTTCTGGTTGTCGATGACCTCATGCAACCCGCAGGCAGTGGCGAGCCACATTCCGAGAATACCGTCTGACAGACAGCCCTTCCCGTACTGGTATTTGGGGCCCTCCTTTTTCATAAGATCGAGCGCTTCGGCAGAATATGTTGTCATAAGGCTTGTTTTTGCAGCTTCGACCGGACTTGGGGCTCTCAGTCCTTCCCATTGTACTTTTTGAATAAAATATTCGCCGTCGTAGAGCTCCGATTCCATGAAAGCCTTCCCTTTTTGCAGCAGGGTCTCATATTCCTCATAAGGCTCCCCGGCTGCCTTGCTCATTTCGACTAATGCGGTCAGAGCCCCGAGATAAAAGCTTGTGCACATTCCATCCGGTCCCCAGAATTCTATATCATATGTGTTATGATGGGGCTCGCTTACACAACCCTCATGCTTTGGGTCCCATGTTTCGATGCAATAATCGAGGCTCTTTTTTACATAGGGATACAGATTCTTCATCCATCCCGTGTTTCCGCTTATCCGCCATTCGCGGTACACTTTCATTATGCCTCCCAGCTGGCCGTCAGCTGCAGCATAGAAATCATGTACCGGAGGTGCAATAGGCAGTGCCGATCTGAAAACCTGGTGTCCCTGTTCGTTCTGGCTTACAAGAAATTCAGTTTCACGAAGTGTCCTCTCGAGCGACGGGAACAGATGGGATATGGCCTGGGCATAGTTCCATACATGTGTACAGCTGCCATGGCAGCAGCCCTCGTTATCGCCGCAGCCTTCCCAGCCCCATAGTCTTCCGTCAGTCTGCCGGAGAACCGTAGGCGATTTGAGGATTGTAAGATTGGCAGCAACGGCTTCCAGAGCCTCAGGAGGAAGTGTCGATGAGAAGAAGGCATCACGGAACAGCTCACTCTTTTTCTTCAGGTCTGCATAGGCGGAGGTCCAGTAATCAGCTACCTCACTGAGACTGCTGAATTTGCCGGAATACCATGGCTTGTAAAAGCCTGCGGAGGAACCGCTGGCAGGATTAACCCCTATTGTCAGGCTGGTTTCAGGCATATACCAGCTTAAGTTTACAACTACAGTCTTTTCTTCTCCCGGATTAAGCTTAAATGGAACATAGATCGATGCCCCGGGGGCAGGTGTTTCGACAGGCTTGTTATCGGGTATCTTACAGTTTTCTATGTTCTCCCACAGAATCATGTGGGGATCGAACCATGCCCCCCTGAACCAGCAATAGTCAACCACGGCATTGCTGTCCTGAACCGTGGCTTCAAAACCTGTCGATCCCAGGGGCGAACCGTCCTTTTTATCCTTTGTCAGCAGAAAGCCATTCCTGGCAGGCAATATGCGTCCCACATTCTCGGATATTATATTCCTTGAATTCCATGAGAAAACAGCTTCAATTGCTGATGGAGATGTATTTTTAAACCTGTACTCCATAGCTCCGACAGGAAGACTCGAGTTGTCGGCATCGGTAGGTATGAAGGGACTCCAGCCAGTAACTTCGACAGTAAGTGGCATATCCATGTCCTCAAGCTTAAGTGATGCAAAGGGGAACCGCGGCAGGAAGCGTCCCTTCCTGAAGCGTGGCAGTCCATAGTTTCTTCCTGCTCCGCCATTGCCGCTTCCCGGAGGGCCAAACATTTTCCATTCGGGAACCTGCGCCTCTATAACCTTTGCTCCATCCTTCCACCCCTTTACACTTACGGCTGCAAATGAAAAAGGCTCATTGAAAATTTCAGGCCTGTTGTTGATAGACAAATGAGACAGTGAGCCGGTCCCATCCATACAGAACATGCCGGCTCCGATTCCCCCTATGGGGAAGGAAACCCTGTCAAGGTATCTGCCGGTATAATCACCATTAAAGACATGCTTGTCGGGATCAGTTTTTCCCTTTTCCTTATTGCAGGAAAATAAAAATATGCTTGCCAGCACAAAGAGTATTGGCAGGATGGTGCAGTTTTTATTCATCTTGGTCAGAGTTTAAATATGTCATTGAATATAAAATACATGTAAGTTCATTCGGGTATGATGCTCTCGTATCTGATATCCTTTATCCACTCTGTTGAATGGAGCTGCAGAAAGCAGAACGGAGCATGCTACTGAAAAGGCAATGAAGCCGGACAGGTATTCACAAATGCAATCATACCCTATAGATTCCCTCTGTGTAACTCCGTGAATAACCCTGTGTAACACCGTGGTAAATCTACCCGGCAAATTAAGAAATTCCGTTTCAGGCAGGAACCTTAAAGGTGGCTCAGATTTAAATTTACAATACCGCATATTTCTTTCTTTCCTTTTACTTCCAAAGCATCTCTATTTCCTCCAGCGATTTGCCTTTTGTCTCAGGTACGTACAGGTAAGTGAAGAGCCATTGAACAAATGACATTGCGGCGAGGAAAAGAAAGGTGATTGCACCCCCCAGCAACGCCAGGAAATGAGGGAAAAGCAATACAACGAGAAAGTTGAAGATCCATTGGGTGAACGAAGCAAAGGCAAGTGCCTTTCCCCGTATGCGGTTGGGAAATATTTCAGACACCAGAGTCCAGAATACGGGTCCGATGCATGAGGAGAAGAACATCAGGAACAGCATTATGCATACCAGTGTAAATATCCCATCCATCTTCAGGTAAAAGGATAATGCAAGTAAAACCAGCGTTACAGCCATCCCCATGGATCCTATCAGGTATAGCATTCTCCTGCCTGCCTTGTCAATAAAGAGTATTGCAACAAATGTAAAAATGAAGTTTATCAGCCCGAGGAATGATGTCTGAAGCAATGCGTTTTTTATCTCCACACCGGCAGCCAGGAGAATTTTAGGGGCATAGTCGATAATAGTGTTTATGCCACTGATCTGTACAAGAACTGCCAGGAAGAATCCGATTATCACTACTTTCCTCGAAGCCGGACCGAACATTTCGCCCCTTCTTACCCTGGAGCTATTAACTTTGAGCGATTCCGCGATCTCCGCAATTTCAACGCGTGCAAGCTCTTCCCCTCCCACCCTTGTAAGAACTTTCAGTGATTCCTCGATCCGTCCGGCTTTATAAAGCCAGCGGGGACTCTCAGGGATAAAGAACAATCCCGTAAAAAACAGTATCGAGGGAATTGTTCCTGTAGCAAACATCCACCTCCAGTTATTATCTATGTCGTGCAACCAGTAATTTATTGTATATGAGCATAAAATACCAAGAACGATTGTCAACTGGTAAACTGCTACAAGCATGCCCCTGTTCGCCGGAGGGGCAACCTCAGCCACATACATGGGAGACAATACCGAAGCAGCCCCGACAGCCAGTCCGCCGAACAGCCTTGCCGAAACAAAAAGAAACGATGACCCGGCCAGGGCGGTAAGCACACAGGAGACAGCAAAAAAGAGAGCCACGACAATCAGGACTTTCTTCCTTCCAAACCTGTCGGTCAGAATGCCCGAGCCGAAAGAACCTATAATAGCCCCGACAAGGAGCGAACTTACGCCCCAGCCAAGCTGAAGCTCATTCCATCCGAAATAGGGCTGGATAAAGGGAACAGCACCCGATATGATTGCTATGTCAAAACCAAACATAAGGCCACCCATTGTGGCAATGAGACAAATAAAATAGAGATAGCCTGAATTTTTCGCCATAAAGTCCGGTTTAGCAAATAATACTTAAAATCATATCCCCATAGTTTTTCTCATAAATTCCCTGCTCATTTTCAGACTTTCCCTGATTGGTCTTGTCGGAACAAATCCGTTTTCATGGGCCAGCTCAATTATCGCATCACCCTGAAAGCCGATCTCCCTCATCACATCAGCAATTTCCCTGAAATCAACATTGCCTTCGCCCATTGATTCAGGCCACTTTCCATTGCTCAGCTGATCGCGCAGGTGCATGAAAACGATCTGCTTTCTGAACTCCCGGAGAAAATCGGAAGGATTGATTCCGGCCCTCAACAGCCAGTTCAGATCAGGACCCAGCTTAATATCCGGAATCCTTTTCAATGTTCCTCTCAGGTCGTACATATTATCCTCGACTTCAGCGGTATGATTATGCAAATTCAGTACAATCCCCTTTTTTTCTCCCATAGAGATGAGCTTCTTCAGCAAAAGAGCCTGGTTGTCAAATTCACTCCCGGTTTTCTTCCTGCCAGCCGGCTCGCCTACCGATACTCCGAAGGTTCGTCCGCCCACAGCAGCCATATTAGAAAATATGCTATCCACATCCTCGCAGATCTGGTTAAATTTGTCCTTGTCCCACATATCCCCGGAATATGAACTGCCTATAAGCTTTATCCCGTACTTCCCTGTAAATTCCCCGATCTGCCTTGTATATACGGGACTTCTGAGGGGATGTTCCATTGTTTCCACCCCGTCGAAGCCTGCATAGGCAACATCTGAAAATATCCTGTCGAGAACGGGAGACACGTCATACCCCGGCATTGTACTGGCATAGATCCAGACATGGGCTCCCACAACTATTTTCTTCCCCCTGGCTTCGGGCAGAAGAGAATGGGATCGGGCCCTGTCAGACATCGCCATGGCAAGAACTGACAGAGATGTATTTCTAAGAAATCTTCTTCGGTCCATATTCATCCAATTTAATTTTAATATAAGGGCTGTGAATATTTACACTGGCATTGCTGGCAGGCTCCACCCCTCCCTGTAATCATGCTTTATATACTTACCCGCACTTTCAAGCGCGTTGAAGGTCTGATATTTTTTATCGAAAGTCGGATGTCCGTCCACCACCCTGAAATCGTCTGTAAGCATTATCTTCAGCTCTTCGGAAGGAGGGATATTCGTGAATCTCATATTTTCCCCATCCCACTGGAGGGCCTTATTAAGTCCCTGAAGCCTTACAGCCAGCACCCCCAGCAATACCATTTCATTGAAGGGTCCGGCATAGGCAAAGTTCGAGGTACCCTCTGTTCTGCCGTCAGCGGATTCCTTGCAGGCTCTTATCCAGTCCTGTTCGTGAGGTCCGTTGGGGTAGAACGTATCGCCCCCGGGAATACGGCGCAGGTAAGGCTTTACCTGAGGTACACGGCCCGAGAGGAGCCTTGGGCTGTAACCACCGCAGCCGCACATGAGCGTATCCTTTGAACCTATAAAGAGACATCCGCCCAACCCGTCAGCCATCAGATTCTCCCCCTCGGGAAGAAGATCTGTCAGGTCAGGCAGCAGTCCGCCATCATACCAGTGGACCTTTACCGGAGGCATAGCCAGCTTCGGAGTATTGTCGCGGGCAGGAAATGAGAACTCTACGGTTTCGGCCTGCGGTGCCGATTCGGTATTTATTGAAGTGGAACTGCCCCTGACCTTATCAGGATATCCAAGCTTCAGTGACCTGTAAACCGGATCGAGAACATGACAGGCCATGTCGCCGAATGCTCCGGTGCCAAAATCCCACCACCCCCTCCAGTTCCATGGGGTATAAATTTCATTATATGGCCGTACAGGTGCCGGGCCAAGGAAAAGGTCCCAGTCGAGAGTCTTTGGTACGGGCATCACCTTTGCCGGACGCGGAATTCCCTGGGGCCATATCGGACGGTCGGTCCAGGCATGAACCTCCCTTATCTCCCCAATCTCGTTATTCCAGATCCACTCGCAGAGTTGTCTTACACCGTCGCTCGAGTTACCCTGGTTGCCCATCTGGGTCGCGACCTTATGCCTTGCTGCAAGCTTTGTAAGAAGACGCGATTCGTACACCGAGTGAGTCAGCGGCTTCTGGCAATAGACATGCTTGCCCATCGTGAGAGCTGTTGCAGCGATAAGCGCATGTGTATGGTCAGCCGTGGCAACCATCACTGCGTCCACCGACTTTCCAAGCTCGTCATACATCCTGCGCCAGTCCTTGTAACGCTTAGCAGATGGAAAATCCCTGAAGCAAAGATCGGCATACTTCCAGTCAACATCGCATAACCCGATTATATTCTCAGTCTCCATAGCCTTCAGGTTGACATGACCCTTGCCTCCAATGCCTATGCCTGCAATATTCAGTTTATCGCTCGGTGCCTTATGCCCCAGACCGCTTACAACATGATTCGGCAAAATTGATATTCCGGCAGATACGAGACCTGCCGTTTTAAGAAAATCGCGCCGCGAACCGACACCTTTTTTCATACTGAAATTTTTAACGATTTATAATTCCTTTAATCTTGATGGAACGGTACCAGACTTTTGTGCCATGGTTCTGAAGGGAAATATAGCCTTCATCATATTTTCCCCAGTCGGGAAAAGCAGTCCATTTGCCACTATTCCTTAGCTTGTTCCATTCATCTGAATTTTTCTCATATTTTACAACCACCTCCCCGTTCAGGATCTGCGTAACCGAATTGCCCTTCACTACAAGGAAAAGCTGATTCCACTCGCCAAGAGGCTTATATGGGTGAGCAACCGGCGGGTACATTGCATAGTTGGCACCATTGATCTGCCAGCTCTTCAAGTGTATCGGGCCAGTTCTGATGATCAATAACCTGGAATTCCGGACCCGTTTCATAAGGGTACTTATACTTAGGATCCTCTGCAACCTGAAAAATCACACCGCTGTTGGCAGCCTTTGTCAGCTTATACTCCAGGCTGAAGGCAAAATCACGGTATATCCTGTTTGTGATTATATCGAGACTTTCAGCCGATCCGGTTGTATTCATTGTGAAGGAACCATCCTCAATGGCCCAGCAGTCGGGAAATACCTTAAGGTTGTAGCCATGCCATCCATTGGTGGAGGTTCCGTCGAAGAGGAGCTTCCAGCCCTCCTTCTTTTCGGCCCCGGATAATGTGTTGGGGGCATCTTTACTGTCAATCTCAGTCAAAAGTTCAGTTGCACTCTTAGGCTGTTTCTGGCTGCACGCAAAAACGAAAGCCATGACCGATAATCCGAGAATTCCTGTTAAAAAATTTTTCATTGCCTTGGATTTTTATTGATGAGACTTATTTTTTAATTGTAAGCTGATTGCGATGGCGCTGTAATCAATTCCCTTACGCCAGTGTTGCCACCTTCGGCAAGTGAGATATCGACAGGCTTGTTTGACTGGTATGACCCGCATGTAAAATCAGGGATCGTTATGGAACCAGACCGGTTTGCAACTGACCATTCAGTCAAAGGTGCAATGCAGCTCCATAGTGCTGCATCATAAACATCCTGGTCGAGTGGCAACCCATTGCGAAGGCAATCCATCAGGCGCCAGTCCATCATGAAATCCATCCCTCCGTGGCCGCCTATCTTTTTCGCCATCTCTCCAACCCTTTTAACGATCTCAGGAGTATACTGCTCCTGCAGCTCAGCCATTTTTGCATCGTCAAAGAACTCATGGCCCGAAGCAATTTTCCCCGGCTCCGGATATTTGCAGGCAACTCCCTTCGTGCCGCTTATAAGGTGAATGCGGGAATAAGGACGCGGTGAAGTTGTATCGTGCTGGATCATTATCGTCTTTCCCTTCTCTGTATGCACTGATGTTGTATTCATATTCCCCCTGTAGGTAGGGGTTTCAAATTCCTTGTAGAAGTCATCGTTTTTTGCCAGCTCCTCAGCCGTAGGGTAAAGGAGAAAATCGGACGATGACATTGAGGTCAGGTATTCCATTCTGTCACCGCGGTTTATATTCAAAGCCTGGCATACCGGTCCAAGGCCGTGCGTGGGATAGAGATTGCCTTTGCGCTTCTGGTTGTGCTTAAGGCGCCACATGTCCACATACCCTGTTTTGCTGAAAAGCAGCTCGCGAAGGTCGTGGATATAGGCCCCTTCGGCATGAAGAAGCTCTCCGAAAAATCCCTGGCGTGCCATATTGAGGGTCATCAGCTCGAAAAAATCATAGCAGCAATTCTCAAGCATCATACAGTGCTTCCTTGTTTTTTCGGATGTTTCAACCAGCTGCCAGGCCTGTTCAAGGGTCACTGCAGCGGGAACTTCAGAGGCTGCATGCTTTCCATTCTCCATTGCAAATACAGCCATTGGGGTGTGAAGCTGCCACGGCGTGCAGATATAGACAAGATCCAGATCGCCGCTCTGGCATAGTTCCTTCCAGGAATCGGCATTGCCTCCATAAGCCTTTGCTGCCGGCAAACCGTGACCCGCCAGGATCTTCTGTGCCTTGTCGACCCTGTCCATCTTCTGGTCGCAGAGTGCCCGTATTTCAACACCATCAATATTTGACAGCCGCTCCACAGCTCCGGGGCCCCTCTGCCCCAGTCCGATTACACCGACACGGACTGTATCAATTTTAGGGGCAGCAAACCCGCTCATATTAAAGAGCTGCGTGTGTGTCTTTCCGGCTTCCTCCTCAATAGAGGCAAAGTTTGACTTTTTACTGATGGCTGCTTTGGAAGTACATGAGGTGAGACCTCCTGACAATACTCCTGCTCCTGTAACACCAGCAATTTTGAAAAAATTACGACGGTTGGTTTTCATAGGTTGAAAGGTTAATCTGTTTATATCTGAATATTTGTTTATATCTTGATAAAAGTCTTATTCCTGTACATATAGTAAAGGATCGAATACAATACAAACGTACCTCCGAAAATGCTCAATACTTCAAACCAGGCACCAATGCGAATCTTTAATCCGTTAAGAAAAACCTCTGCGACAGAGGAAAGGGCTCCGCTGAAAAGATGGTAGGCAACATAGGCAAAAATTGCATTCGAGCCAATAATTATCATCCATCTGGTACCTTTTCGGATATTCCAGATATCAATTACTAGATAGAAGACTGCCAGCAACAGAATGCAGATTCCGCCTGAAAAAAGGACAAAAGAGCTTGTCCATATATGCTTGATGATGGGATGCCAGATATTCAGTATCAGACCCAGTACTATAAGGGCTGCCCCTCCTGTTATAAAATACCTGAATTTTACAATTTTATCCCTGGCAGACTGCATCAGGTATCCTGCAAAGACCCCAACCATTACGGAGGCGCCAAAATTTATTGTTGAAACAATCCATGTATAGGCTCCCCAGCCAATAAATCGGCCCATAACGGCCTTTTCGACAAACATTGCAACATTTCCATCGGGGGTATATGCATTTGCAGTAGTGCCCCCTATCGGAACAAGCGCGAGGATTCCCCAGTAGAGGATCAATAGTCCGGCAGTCGCTGCAACCTGGTAAATGACAGGCAGGTAAAGAATAAAAATTGCAGCAATCAGGTAACCGGAGGCGATAGACTGCAAAGTATTTGTATAGAACTGGATGTGATTAACATCATACCTGAGCAGGTTTCCCTGGACCATCATACCCAGGATCCACAGCACAATGATCCTTTTAACCGTATGAACCCACAACGGCTTATCGGATGTTGCACCGGCAAGTCTTTTCCGGAATGAATATACCATGGAGAATCCAACAAGAAACAGAAAGAGAGGCATTATAATGTCTTCAAAATGAAACCCGAGCCACTCTACATGGTCGAACTGAATTTTAATCAGCCCCGACAGGCTGTTATGGAAAACCTTATCGAATGCCTGAAAACCAATATCCCCACCGATTATCCAGAACATGTCAAATCCCCTCAGCGCGTCAACCGAAGTCACCCTTTCTCCTGAAGGTATAGCTGTATTCCTGACATTATATATATCCAGATCCTTTACATAGTTTTTTATTTCTGAAATCATATTAAGTATGTTATTTCGGGTATATCCATTAACGTTATTTTCATGGCGCCTTAAGCCATACAAAATCAATTCCTGTCTTTTTGCCCGGCTCACCGGATACCGATTCTATCTCTATCCTGTTCAGCCCCTTCCGCAACCTGACAGGCTCGGAAAAATGGTTGGCCAGTATCGTCTGGACAGGCTCAAAGGTGTCTGTTTCAAAACTGCCATCAAATTTAACCTGGGTGCCGTTAACAGAAACAGCAATTTTACCACCGTCAGGCTCGTGAGAAAGGGTGAGCCCGATAATTGCTTTCCCGGAATCCTTAACGGATGGTAGGCTGAAAGCTATCTTTTCCCCCTTCCTTCCGGGGGTCCACATCATAATGTTTCCGCCGGCCCACAGCTTCCCCTTCTCCTTTCTCACATCACCGGTTGCATCCATGAGTTTTTCTGACTGAATATAGGTAAAACCGGCCGAACCAAGATAGGCTATCGGTTCCCATGAGGGATAAGGCAGGTATTTTATCTCAGGAACTGATATCTTCCTGTAATTATCGAGCGCCCCAGGCAATGAATAGAAATAGACGATCCTTCCGTATGAGAAGCCTGGTACGATGCCATGGTGCCCAAGTTCCATATAAAATGCCGTTTTGTCCCTGAACAGTATATCATCAGTAATATGCCACCTGAAATCGGAAACATATCCCCTGTTCCCCGGACCGTCATTTCTGGTTTGCCCGCAATAGGGAAAGGAGAAAATTTTTGCAGAGGACCAGGAATAGTTGAAATAGTCTTCCGAGCCTGTACCGAAAAACGAAGGGAAAGTATCGGCATCAACGAAGATTTTCTCATCGCCTTCTCCCCACCAGTTTCCCCATGATGTCGTTGCATTGCTTGGGTTGAATATGAATGCCCCTGTTCCGACAATCCTCCCTTTTCCTGAGGCCATCAGGTAAAGTATATCCTGAACGCCGTCTTTTACTCCATCAAAAGGGGCGGCTGTTATCCCATGATCCATAGTCCACCTGGCCCTGAAATGCATGCTTCTGCCGGGTTCCCATTTTGTGGCGGCGATTTTAAGGGCGCCGCTGCATTTTATGGATTGTCCCGAGTAATTATGAAGCTCTATCCGCACCGATTTTCCGAAAGGCATTATGAAGCGGCAGATCATCAGGCCGTCAGCCCTCACCGTAAACGGAAGCGAATTGTAAGGATTGAGACCTGGCGCCGATCCGAAAAAATCGCCTGCAGGCGCCTCAACCTGGGGAACCGACGAATCATCAAAGAAGATTGACAGGATGCTCTTCCTGAGAGCCGCTTCCGGATCTCCTCCGGACAGCTTCAGCGAGAAAAAGGTAATCTCCCCGCTGCCGCGCTTGTAATAGATCTCCTTGCCTGTTGAATCGGGAAGTATAAGTTCGTGTATCTCCGCCGGAGCAGCTTTTGATGAATCAAGGAGCCCGGGGGAGGCGAAGATTCTTCCCACCTCTTCAATCTTCTGCCTGTAACTGACAAATTCTGATTTCCGGAAGGTTTTCACTTTCATATCATGATCAAAAATTCTCATTCCGACGTGATAAAAGTGAATTTTCCCGATGTCCCCGATCCATTCGATGCGACAACCACCTGAAAAGGGGATCGGGAAGTATGAAGCATCGAATTGCCTGAAGATAGCTGCAAAGCCTGAACTGTCACCCGAGCCTGACATAACCTCTGCAGTCTTCCAGAAAAAATCCTGTGCATCTCCCTCATAAACAGGAGATTGAAAATTATCGAGGAAGAGACGTATTTTCCCGTTCAATCCAGCAGTCCATAACCGTACTATCGCACCCGGCCCTTTTACATCACATATCAGATACTCCCCTGTCCCGTTGGCGTCAGGCTCCCTGAGGACTTTCTGAAAGCCCGGAACGGGCTCACTGCCGAATCCATCTTCGTTGGCAAACCAGCAGCTGTCGGAAGGCCTAGTGCTTCGCCTGTCATAGGATGAGAACTGAATTTCTTTATAGCTGTACCGGGGCAGGCTTGCAAGTCTCTGCAGATCGGTCATCTCATTCAGAAGTCCAGCGGTATCTGTTTCATACTCAGGCCTGTTCCCGGTACATGAAAAAAGAATAATAGCAAAAAGTACAGGAAGGCAGAATTTCATGATATCAGTCGTTAATAGCCTGACCTGTCAGAATAGAGAATTTCCATTCAGAATCATCCCTGTCAGCTTCCTGCGTCTGCTTCATGAGTATACCAATTACATTCTCCTTAGGATCAGCAAAATAGCTTGTATTAAAATATCCGCCCCACCTGAAGGTTCCGGCACTGCCGTTTCCTCCTTTATCCTGTCCCCGCAATGTAGTAACCGAAAAGGCCATAGCATAGTAGCTTTCAGCATCAGCTCCCCAGATATCAGGGTTCTGATTGCCCATCATTGACTCTATTGTGGTCCTGCTGAGAATCCGCCTGCCATTCAGCTCACCCCCGTTGAGGTACATCTGCAGGAATGTTGCATAGTCTTTTGCCGTGCTTGACAGCCCAGCTCCTCCCGGGAAGAATTTCCTGGCTCCTTTTACAGGATAGTCGGGATCATAGAACGTGACGGGGTAGCGGACCCATTTGCCATTTTCAGGTTTCTGAACCGAAACCAAACGGGAGGCTTTTTCATCCGGCAGGTAAAACCAGGTATCATTCATACCAAGCGGCTCGAAAAGCCTGGTCCTGAGAAACTGGTCAAGCGGCATACCCGATTCAATCTCGATCAGGTAACCCAGCACATCAAGTCCCTCGCAATAGCTGAATTTTTCTCCGGGATTGAAGAGAAGCGGCAGCTTGGCAAGCTTCCTGACATTTTCCCCTATCGTAACATCAGCTGTGGAAAATGCATCAACAATACCGGCCTTCTGATAGATCTTCCTTATCCTGTCGTCACCGCCGATCACTCCGTATCCAAGTCCTGATGTATGATTAAGCAATTGCCTGATTGTTATTTCCCTTACTGCCGGTACAGTTGTATAGCTTGAATCCTTCGGGTTGAAACCGGCCAGTACCTGAGGGTTTTTAAATTCCGGGATATAGTTCGATATGGGATCATCCAGCCTGAATTTACCCTCTTCCCAGAGAATCATTACCCCGGTCGATGTAATTGCCTTGGTCTGCGAGGCGATGCGAAAAATATCGTCACGCCTTAGTTCTCTACCCGTCTGGTTATCTGCCATGCCATAAGCCTTGTACAATACTATCTTCCCGTTGCGCGCAACAAGGGCAACAACACCGGGGATCTTATCTGCAGCAACTGCCTGCTGACACATGCTGTCTATTCTTGCAAGCCTCCCGGATGACATCCCGACGCTTTCAGGAGAACCCTCGGATAGAGGCAACGACCTCTCGACGGTAACAGGCTGGGTACATGATACTATGGCAATAGAGAACAGGAGAAGGAAAAGGTTTTTCATAGTCAGGTTTGTTTTAATATATGATCAGGGATAAAATTGCTTATCCATAAATGAGTCTGAATATTCTTAAGGAGACCGGGATATCATTTCTCCCCTAAGTTAAAATCTATTTTTGAAATAACCACAGGATGCCTTACACTTTCGATGTCGTGACCTATGTTTGTGACATACGGCGGGATTACATAATAATACGAGGTAAGGGCATAATTCATCATAACATCCGCCCAGTGCCAGAGCTCTATATTTGAGCTTACCGACCGTGTAAAGGGGATTGCATCCAGCGACCTGTGGCGCATGTTCACCGTCGGGCCCCACGACATGTTTCCCGTACCCACAGGCTGTGAGATAAAGGGATGGGAAAATGGTTCCTGTCGACCGAACGAATAGCCATAATAATCCTCTGATCCTGTGCCGAAGCTTGAAGGAAACGGTTCCCCGTCGACGGAAATCTTCTCATCACCCTCGCCCCACCACTCATATGTATTGTTAAAAAGGGTTATCTGGTCGCCAACATAAACGCCTTTTCCAGTGATATTTATAAAATTAAGATCAAAAGGGGAGCCGTTCTTGTCACGCGACATTATATGATAGTACTCGTGCCAGGATGCAGCAAAATACATGCTGCCATGATTCCATTTATATTCTTCGAAGCCCATTCTGCCATTAAGCCTGATTGTGTCCTTCCCATAATTTATGAATACAATGGAGCCATTTTGCCTGAATGGCATGACCCAGAACGATTTCATTGTCCCATCCTCCTCGACCTTGTTCATCCAGGTCCGGTGGGTGTTCTGACTGTAACCTGCGCCGAAAAACTCCCCTGCAGGCAGCCAGATTGTATTAAACCCGTCGAATGTTGCGCTTATCACAGTAGAACGCAAAGCCTGAGGCATATTGGCAGCCTTCAGACTGACTTCCAGAAACGATATGGCCATGTTCCGGCGGCTGAATCCGACCACGACCGAATCGCCAGGGGCTACCAGCTGCTGAAATGGTATTCCATTCTCCGGAGGGGCAGGGTCTTTCATCAGTCTGTTACCAGCCTCATCAAGAAGTCCCCTGGCTTTCTTAAGGGCCACCTGAGTTACGGGCTGCACCCTAACATCCCTGGAATACAACCTGTATCCGATATTAAAAAATACATCGGGCCACCAGTAACCTGCCGGGACCGGTTTACCTTCATCATCGTAGCGCAGGCGAAGAGAATCGGATTCATAGGTTATCTTGCAGTGCCCGGAGAATGGAAGAGGCACATAGAAGTTATGATCATAGTCCCTGCCTTCCTCCCCGAGAGGCGCACCCTCCTGAACCGCAACTGCCAGCGGAGGCCTTGCAATGAGGTCTCCCCTCAGAAGCATCCCTGGCGTTCCGCTTATAACCGGAACCGGATCATTGTCGATATAGACCCTGATAATACCGTTCTGAGCTTTATAGAAGGTCATCCACCACCTGACAACTGCCCCGGTCCATCGGCATCGAGCATGACAAATTCACGCCTGCCATCATTTTGCTCAATCCTGATGAAATGCGACATATCCGAATTTGCAAACCAGCCTTCCTTATCGGGTGCAACAGATTCCCTGTTATAACTGCTTGACTGATGATGAGTAAATTCCCTTTCAGGAAAGCGGGTAAGGCTTTCACGGCTGGTCATCTCATTCAAAAGTGAACCGATAGTCACGATGCCGTTGCACCCTGATGCAATCAATGCCAGGAGAACCAAACCTGCGAATCCCCTTTTAAGGCGACCTGTCCCTGCAGCTCTATTCATTTCCTTTTTAAAGCAGAAGAATTATTACCATCCGGGGTTTTGTGTAAGATTAGGATTTAATGTAATCTCATCGCTTGGAATCGGAGACAGATAATCACGGTCAGGATTGAAGCCAAAACCGTTGGGCAGAGCAGGCTGATACGGATCCAAAAATCCATTGGCATCAACAAAAAGGTTCTGACCCAGAACGATTGTCGGATTTCCAAGATAATCAAAATAGGTCCCTTCAAGATTTGACCCCACATACAAAAATCCTGACGGACGCTTGCCTGCGAACAGATGATGTGCTCTCCACCGGGCCAGATCATCCCATCTGAGTGCTTCGAATGCCAGCTCCACGCGCCTCTCCCTTCTAACCTCATTTATGACGGGTGAAAGGGCAGGAAAATCCCATTTCGGATCACTGGCAATATTGTTCAGATCCAGGTGGATCATCCCCACTCTGTCGCGTATTGCATTAACAGTCTTATCAACATCATCCTGTGTTATAGTGCCCAGCTCTGCCTTTGCCTCGGCATATATCAGGAGGGCTTCGGTATAACGCAGTATTATTGATCCCATTGTGCCCCCTGCGGATGTATGCTGGGAAAATTCAGGATTTACCCCCTTGTAGATGCAATAGCCGGTGGTGGCACGAAACTGGCCCGTAAGGTCAATTGCCGGCTTGACGAATTTAATGTCAGCCCCTCCGCCGGGAGAATTTATTGTCTGGTCATAGCCTTTCATGAAGATCGACTGCCTGAGCCGCGGATCACGGTTCCTCGTCTCTGCCGCCAGCGAATCGTAGCCCATGAATTCGGGACTTACCGAAACCGGCTTTCCGTCCATGCATAAGTAACTGTCAATAAGGCTTCTGGCAATGCCGATATCGCCTGCGCCACTACTCAGGTAAGAGCTTACCTGATGGTAAACGCCCAGTCCGATATCGTATTTTTTCCAGAGAATTACTTCCGGGTTGTCAGAATAGTCCAGCTTGTTGAAGAGTGACCAGTACTCCGCTCCGGCAGGGCCCTTATAGAGGCTCATTGTTCCTGCCTGCATCAGCTGGCCTGCAGCATCGGCAGCCAGCTGAATATACCTTGTGCCATCCATTCCGGGTGCTCCGAAAGGAGTTCCCGCGTGATATTTCTCCCATGTGCCCTCATAGAGGCAGATCCTTGCCTTTATAAGCATTGCAGCCTCACGGTTTATCCTGAAAGGCTCAGAGGAATCCCTCGGCTTAAGGTTTACAATTGCAGAATCGAGAAGTGTAATAATCGAATCCACTACCACATTTCTTTTATCCCGGGGAGCATACAGCTCGGGTGATTGGGTATTGAGAGAGCTGTTAAGCCATGGAACATCTCCAAAAGTCTTTACCTTGTCAAAATACAATACGGCTTTAAAGAATTTGACCTCGGCAATGTAAACCTTTATATTTTCAGGGTCATCACCTGCAACGGAGCAGTGTTCAAGAAAATAATTTGCCTGGCGGATCTCGGTCCAGTCCCATCCCCCTCCTGTGGATGGGATTGTACGTGTCCCCGACAGGCGCAGGTCGATTGAACCCGGCACCAGATTATCGCTGTTCTTGTCGGACCAGAATGTGCCTCCTCCGTATCCGCTGTGTGCTGGCAGAAGCGGATAGAACCTGTTGGCGAATAGCTTCAGGTCGTTTGCCGTCTTGAAAAAATACTGGGGAGAGAGTTCATCAAGCGGATATCTTTCGAGAAAATCCTTTGAGCATGACCAGCTTAGAAATAATACGGCAATTATAAGGTATGATATCGATCTTTTCATTTTGTCGTCAATTTAATAATTAAAAGGTTATGCTTAAACCTGTTGAAATCAATTTTTGCAAGGGATACAACTGACCGCTGCCGCTTGTCCCTCCGGTTGCTTCAGGATCAAATACAGTCATAAGCTTTGTAAAGGTGAGAAGGTTTTCACCTGAAACATAGATCCTTAAATTCTGAATATGGGCCTTTTTCGTTATGAGCGAAGGCAAAGTATAACCCAGCTGAAGGGTCTTGAGGCGCAGGTAAGCTCCGTTCTGAAGATATCTCGATTGCACCTGATGGTTTTTTACTCCCTTGTCGAGGTAAGGCCTTGGCCAGTAAGCACCGGTGTTCTCCGGCGTCCAGTAATCCATATGCTCCTTCAGTCCGACGGAGAACCACTGGCCATCCGGAACTCCGGCAGCACCCCAGAAGAGCGGACCGCCAAGGGCCAGATCCCTCTTTCCGATTCCCTGCCACAGCATATTAAAGTCAAATCCCTTCCATGATGCAGCTGTTACAAAACTGTAGGCATACCTCGGTGTAGAATTTCCTATGATGCTCAGATCGCCATGATCATCAACCGTATTGCTCCCGATATCTATCTTGTGATCCCCGTTAAGGTCGGCATACTCGACATCTCCTGCCCTCCATGGCTCCACAGACAGGTAGGATTGATCATGCGCCGGATTCTGCGCCTCCTCATCCGTCTTGAACAAGCCTGTTGTTGTATAGCCCCAGATCTCGCCAAGCTGGGCACCTGAGTAAAATCCCCCGCTGAGAAGCTTTTCGGGATTATAATAATCGGTTATCACCGACCTGGCATCGGATAGCATGAATTTGACGTTATAGTTGAAATCGCTGATCCCGTCCTTCCACTCCACGACAAACTCGAATCCGTTTGTCCTTAAAGTTGCATTGTTCCTTTTTGGCACTGCCGTACCAAGAACAGCCGGGAGAGACTCAGCAGGCCCCAGCATATCAAGTGTATTTCTGACGAAATAGTCAAATGAGAAATTCAGCCTGTTTTTGAGGAAGCCGGCATCGAGACCGATGTTCGAGGTCTTGACCTTTTCCCAGGTCAGGCCCGGACTTACAAGACCCGGCATTCCGACATAATTCGGAAGATTGTCTCCCATTACATACGGAAGATTCGTATATATCGGCATCCTCTCTACGTACAGATAATTGGCTACGTCCTGGTTGCCAAGCGAGCCATAGGATGCCCTGATCTTCAAACTATTGATTGTCGCTGCGAGGGGATCCCAGAAACTCTCCTTCGATATTACATAAGCAGCAGAACCAGATGGAAAACTGCCCCATCTGTAGCCGTCGGGAAACTTCGAAGAGCCGTCGTACCTCATCGAAAATTCAAGAAGGTATTTCTCCCTGAAATTATAATTCAGCCGTCCGAAAAAGCTCCTCGTAGCCCAATGGCCTATGGTACCGCTCGCCTCCTGCTTGCCCGTTGCCGTTGGCAGGGAAGGAACATCGTCGGATACAAGATCATACCGCTTTGCATAGTTTGACTGGTATTCTATTAGCTCCTGCTCGAAGCCGCCCATAACTGAGAAGGCATGGTTTCCGATCGTTTTGTTGTATGTCGAATATATGTTCGGCGAATTGTAATAGCTTTCATACATGTAACTTGAATAGCTGCTCGTAGACCTTAGATAGGACTTTGACCCGTCAGCCAGGGTCCCTATGACCCTTGCATCATGGCTGGTTATTGGATTTGTATTCATCTTCCATCGGTAATTTGAATAGATGATCCAGTTTTTCACAGGCTCTATCTCGACCCCGGGAATAAAGGTCAGCTCGTTCTGGGCTTCATTGTAGCGGCCTCCCTGTTCGAGCCAGATCTGAACGTTCTCATAGGCGAGGCTGCCATCGGGGTAATAGGGGGCATTTGTTGGCCATTGCCTCGCTACATTGTTGTAATAGGAGGATCTGTCGTAGCTTGGCCGGCTTATATTTTCCTTGCTGTACTTGGTAATCAGGTTAAATCTCAGCCAGTCAAAGGCTTTTGTATTGATCTTCGAATTGAGGTTATACCTGTTAAAGCTGTCATCCCCGATCTTCAGGAGACCTGTCTGGTCGAACAGCGAGCCCGATATGTGGAACTGGGTCCGGTCATCTCCCCCGCTCACGCTTACGTTGTGGGTCGTATTCGGAGTCCAGTTCCTGTATTGTTCCTTGTACCAGTCGGTATTGGCCCATGACCCGGAGTAACTCAGCCAGTAGAGCGGAGCCCAGGGAACAGGGATAGTCCAGTAATCTATATCCCCGGCCTGGTACCTCTTGATATTATCGATTATAATCTGCTGAAACAAAGGTGGTTTTCCATCGTTTACAGAGGCCACATTGAAATATTCGGCAAACTGCAGTGAATTCACTGAATGTGGCACTATGGTCGGGGAAGCGAATGAAAAGTTATTGTTGTAATTTACACTGATCCCATCTTTTCTCCCCTTCTTTGTTGTTACAAGAATTACCCCGAATGCTGCACGTGCTCCATAGATTGATGCGGCAGCAGCATCCTTCAGCACGGAGATGCTCTCTATATCGTCAGGGTTGAGATTCGATATATCCTGCTCTATTCCGTCAACAAGAGTGTAGACGCTGCCACCGCTGATCGAACCCTGTCCTCTTATATTCATTTGCAGCTTGGCACCCATTTCACCCCCGGTACTTCCAACCGATACATTCACATTGGGAGCCAGACCCTGCAGGGCCTGCACAACATTGGATACGGGGCGGTTTTCTATTGCCTTTGAATTGACCACATCAACCGCTCCCGAGAGGTTTACCTTCTTCTGAGTACCGTAGCCGATCACGACTACCTCATCAATAGCCTGGAAATCGGGGACCATGCTTATATCAACAACCAGCCTGTCCTTTACCTGGACTACCTGGGCTTTATATCCCATGAATGAAAAGACAAGGCTTTGGCTCTCATCCGTGGTTTCAATTGAGAATTTACCGTTGGCATCGGAAATGGCGCCAACCGTGGTGCCCTCTATCATTACTGTGGCTCCCGGCAGAGGATTGCCATTCTCTTCTGTAATTGTTCCCGTAACCTTCTTCTTCTGCTGATCGGCATAGGCCACACCCGCAAAAACGAGTGAAAGGATCATAAGGAGCATGATTATACGGGCATTTAGAACCGAGAGTAACTGAGGCTTTGTGGAATTTTTTGGTTCAGGTCGGTTTTTCATATTCATCGTTGGTTAGTTAGGTAGTTAGGTTGTCAGGTTATGGTTTGGTCAGTATTTCTGTTTTTTCAAGGTTTTTCAGTATGTCGTCCATGTCGAGCAGGGCTGGTCTTAACTTCTTTTCCGACAACATCTTAAGCTGGTCTCCTATGTGTTTGCTGCCTGGCTGGGTGGCATTCCCATAGCTCAGAAGGACCTTTGCCCTTACTTTATCACCGAATTCGGTTACGGCAACATAGGTATCTCCCGCCACGGCATGCTTCTTATTGTCGTTGTCATCGGCAAAGTACATAGTCCTGAATATACCGCAGTTATCGGGCCCTCCGTTTGCAGGAAAATCGAGTCCGGCCATTCTGAACCTGTTTACATCGCCCCAGGCTATATCGAGGGAGCCATATTTCTCCTTTACAGACTTTGCGACCTTTGCCAGAAGCTCCACAGCCTGTTTTCCGTCCTTTAATCCGTTCGGGGTAGATACAGGATCACCCGCGCTCCACTGCACCTCGAACATATTGTTTCTGACAGCATCCCACCATGCCTCAAAGAGGATGGCTCCCCTGCTTCCACAGTCAGTCTTTCTGTCCCAGCGACTTAGAACGGATGCCGGCTCTTCCGAGCCTGGAACCCGGAACTTGCCGGCAGCCGAAAGGAGGGGATCAAGAAACCTGTCTGCTACCTCCATTTCAGTGTTTAGCTTATAGTCAACCAGTTCATTATAGGATATCGAGTGATCATCCTTTATCATATTGATAGTCCGCTGCGCCCTCCAGTAAGTGCCTACGGGCGCCATATAGGAGGGAAAGGCTGATGGACTGAGCACAGGCGGCCAGGTGCATACCCACGGAGCATCATTGCAGTTCTGAAGAAAGCCTGCCGGAGGATTCAGTACCCGCGGGAGGTCTTCGTACGGATGGGTTTTAGACCATATCAGATCAGATCTTGTGCCGTCAATTGTCCCATGCCAGAATGCAAAGTCCCCTGTACTCCTTATGGGGACATCACCCCCGAACAGATAGAGTATATTTCCTGCCCGGTCAGCATAAATTACATTGAACATTGGATTCTGCAGCATTTTCAGAGCCGACTCAAATTCCTTCAGGTTCGATGCCTCCGACATTTTGTGATACTGTTCGATAATCCCGGTGTTTTCAAGCCCTGCTATCCGAACGGCATAAGCCTTATTTCCCTTCTCCCCGGTAACAGGGCCCTGCCTCGAATATCTGAATTCAAACTTCTGATCTGAAACAGAACCATTCTCCTGCCTGACCTTTATTGCAACCTCCTTTTTATCGAAGGGCACTGTCTTCCCGTCGAGCAGATATCCTCCTTCCTGCATTGTAAGCTCATACCTGTCAGATGCGTCGATGGGGTTTACGGTATGGGTCCAGCCCAGATTATTGTTAAAGGCTATAGTCAGAACAGGCATGCCTACAAGGGCAACACCGTATGTGCCTATATCAGGGGAATTGAGATGAGCTTCATACCACAGGAAAAAATCAGACCACGGAAGATGGGGATTCGAGATCAGCATGGCTTTTCCCGATTCAGACCGGGATGTCCCGATAGCCAGCGAATTCGACCCGGGCTCTGTTATCCTTTTTACGGCGTAAATGTCCTCCGCCCCCAGGAACTCGAGGCAGATAACCCTCAGTGTATGTGAGAGAATATCATACGGTGTTACTGGCAGAACCTGCCGGAATCTCTCCCCTATTGCATCGGGATGAGCCTTTGCAAAGTCATTCATGCCGTTTACGAAAGCATCCAGGTAGCCCTTGTATTCCCTGCCCTGTCTGAGGTAACTCCTGCCGGCCAGCCCCGGAAGGTCAAAAAGAAGGATCTGCCTGTCGGATTCAATGTAGTCCTTTCCGAAATATTCAGAGGCCCTGCCCCTGGCCTGCGCATATAGCTTCAGTATAAGGTCGGCATGTGAGCTCATCTGAGCCCAGCCGAATGCATAATACATATCCCTGTTGTTAGGGGCAAATATATGGGGCACCCCGGAACTGTCCCATAAGATCTTTGTCTCCTGATCTTTCGACTGTGCACACGATGTAAAAGAAACACATGCCAGGAAGAGAACGATGGAAGCTGACCACGTAACATTCCTTATAACTGCCCTGTTCAAGGATGCCATTTTGAAAATTGAAATATTCATATTTTCCTCGTTAATTTATTTGAAGGCATCCCTGATTTCGGACAGAGGGATCTTGAATATCCCCTCGGTAATGGTACTCAGCTTATCCTCGCTGCCTGTTATATGAAATATCCTTTGCGAATGGGTAATGCTGCTGCCAGCGGAGAGCAGTGCTGCCGGAGATGAGCTTTCTATTTCGTAAAAAGGTCCCATAATGCTGCCATCCTCCACAGGACCGTCATTGTATGAATTAACCACATCCCCCCTGAAGGGAAACTCCTGGCTGCCCCATTTGCTGTTTACATACCTGGAGGGCTTATCCGGTGCCGAATGCCAGAGAAGGGTCAGTACCTGCTTTTCAGGATCATAGCTTCCGCACCAGGGGAGAGCCCTCTGTGGCGAGATCCCGATCTTGCTTCTGTATTTGCCATCGGTTTTGAAGAAAATTATCCCATTGCCTACCTTAAGCCTGTCGGAGGGAACCTTTCCAAAATAATCGTCGCTCACGATCTTTCCGGCATCAGCCTCACTTCCATCCCTGTAGGGTATGACAACCACCCCGCCGGGAGATGGGTTGAACATTGCTAGCATCCATATTGAGAGTGCTCCCGACTTTTCAGTCCAGTCATTGCTGCCCCTGTTGGTCAGCCTGTTCTCGGACTCATATCCTACAAATGCGAGAGAGGTATCCACCGGCAATCCCAGGGCCTGTTCGGCTTCATGTGCGGTCAGCAATTTAACAGACCTTTCCATGCCGATCTCCAGCGGTGTGCCTGAAGCATTTGTCAGCGAGAAATCCCTTTTGAAACTCACCATGCTGTCAGATTTTGAGATAACTTCAAAGGGCTCCGTATCGATCTCCTTTGGCACAACCCAGTTCGGGAAGGTCTGATCGATGCCCTTCCTGAAATAGATTGAAAACGGACCACCTTCGGGCCCCAGCCAGATTCTCTCCTCACCACCGACAGGATTGAACTGGGGGCTTACCTTGCCGGCTTCGATAAACCTGTAGTTTATCCATCCGAAGCTCGTCCCTCCCGACCCTGCCACAGAACTCGTCATTACTCGTCCCTGGTACCCGGGAGCAATAAGCAGGCAGGCTTTTGACCTGGAATCCTTCAGTTCGATTATTTCAATTTTTCTTTCCCGGAAAAAAGCCACATCGTAGCCATATTTCCCCTTTTCGACATTGGTTGCCATCGCTTTTGCATTTTTATTTACTGCAGATGAACAGCTGACAATAATAACTAACTGCACCAATGCAGCCGTCCATGTCAGCAATACTGATTTTGCCTTTTTCATCCTTGTCAGTTTTAATTAAATATTTAAATAAAATGTGATATTCGGGTACAAAAATATTTTAATCGATTAAGCAACGCATAAAAAAATCAGCTCGAGCTTCGCACAATAAGTGTGGGATTGAGTATTATATGGCTTGTCTTGCTTGAACCGTGGATCAGGTCGAGCAGGATCCTGAACGCCTCTTTTCCCATCTCCTCGAGAGGCTGTTTCACATAGGTCAGCGGAGAATGATAGAGATCGAAGCATTCGCCCCCGTCGAAGCCTATAAATGCCATATCATCGGGGATTACAACTTTATTCTTTTTTGCAGAGATAAGGGCGGAAACAGAGAGGGCATTTGTTGCGCACAGGAGAGCATCGGCTTTCCGTCCATCCTCAATCAGTTCGCTGAAGACCCTGTCCATATCCCTCTGCGAATGTTCAAACCTGATCTCCTGCACCGAGCAGTTCTCCCCAAGGTTCAGAATTTTCATCGCCTCGGTATAGCCTCTTATTCTCTCCTTCATATGGATCAGCGTCGATTTGTATGCAAGAAGGACTATGCGCCTGTGGCCTCTTGAATAAAGGTGCTGTGTGGCCTCATAGGTTGCCTGGAAATTGTCCAGCACTATGTAGCTTGCATTTATCTCCGGAAAATACCTGTCGAGAAAGACAACCGGGAACCTTTTTTTAATCAGGCTGCGCATCTGGACGATCGTATCCTCCGCGGGGACGATGATGAACCCGTCAACCTGCCTGTTCAGCAGCGTATTTATCAAAGCCTCCGATTTAAAGTCATTCTCATCGGAGCTTCCGAAAACTACAGTATATCCGAAATTATTCGCCTCATCTTCAATTATCCTCGCAAGGTGTGAAAAAAACGGGTTGGCAATGTCGGCAACTATCAGACCCAGTGTTTTTGTTGCTCCTGTGCGCAGGCTGCGTGCAATCTGGTTCGGCTGGTAATTCAATTCCTCCGCCGCCTGCCTGATCTTCTTCACAACCTCCGAGCCAACCCTTTTTTCCTTCTCCTGGCCGTTCATTACATATGAAACCAGGGCAATCGAAACACCAACCTTGTTTGCTATATCCTTCAGCGACACTCTCTTATCCATGTTCAAATTTTATTACCGTACCGGACCTGCCAGGCCTTGCAGGCAGAATGATCCATCAGCAATTTTCAGTAAACCAAGGTATGCTTAATCGTTTAATTAAACAAATTTTATTTATTCTTTTTTAGTAGAAAATCTGGACATGGATACTTAATACAGGTAACAACTACCTGCTAAGCAATATGTTATAAATATAAAAATGAAGATATAAAATTTGGGCCGGACAGAAGCATGCCTCACCCGCAACTGACGGGGTGAGGCATGCTCAGCTGTCTGTATTTTGACGGAAGCCGGATCGCGGAAAAGAGGAGACTTAAAATTTCTCATGCCGGGTTCATCCAGACAAGCTGATCATTTATATTTTCGCTTAGCCTGTATGATTTTATATGATCCCTGATCGGTTCGCCAATGATCCTGATCTTATCCAGATCGGCTACTCCCATTTCTGCCCGGGCACAGTAATTAAGGTATCCTATCCTCGAGAAATCTATCCCCATCAGCTCCACTGCCACCCTGTCAGCCGCAAGCCAGTCTGTACCGGCAACACATACGCGGTGATCGACAGGTGTCCCTTTATTCGGCCCGTTACCCTCCATCCCCTCGAAGCCGTCGATAAGGGCAAGATGGGGATGCAGCCTGCCAGACAGGGCAAAGAGATTATAATTGAGTCCCCTGAAGCCGCCGCCGTGTGCTATCGGCTTGTCATTGACGCTCCCCGGCTTCCTTGAAGCGCTCCAGCTGAAGCCCTTATCCTTTATCGGTGCGCCCAGAACAATATTTTTAAGCGAGAGAGTTGCCACGATCCTGTCGTGGGTCTTCATCCTTGCCACAGATATTATATATGAATCGGGATCCAGAAGCACTTTGGACATCCTGATCGGATGGGGCCTGAAATCCTTCTCATCGAAGACATAAAGCATTTCGAAGGGCTCCTGGTCGAGATCGACCATCTTCACCGGGTATTTTGAGACGAGCCTGTAGTAGCCATAGTTGCTGTATCCGTCGAAAGTCGGCCCTCCTGCTGCAGATTCGGCTATGATCACATTGTTCACCTTCCCTATCGATTTCAGGAACTCAAGGACCCCTTCCAGGGTATCGACATGAGTTGCACATAAGGGGACATCGATTGAAACATTATTAGGCTTCACGACAACACGGCGGTTGCCGATAGCCCTTGCGACCTGCTCTGAAAAAGGGCTGAGGGCACGGAAGGCAAGGTCTGCACGGTTGCCACCTGATGTAATAGCCACACTGGCCGGAAGCTGTTCCGCCCGGCCAAAAGAGGCAAAAGTGGCCGCAGGCTTTATGAATGTTGCCGCCACCCCGCCTATAATAGATGTCCTTAAAAAATTGCGTCTGCTGTATGTACTCATATTAATCTTATGTTATCGGATGTAACCCGGATCAGGGCAGTCACACAAGTGAATCCCTGTTCTCATATACCTTTGTTATGCCATTAACAATATCATCCATATCCTTTTTGCTGCCAAGCAATATGCTCTGATAGAATGTAACAATCTCATCACATACCTGGTCGTTGCCAGGGAGGTTATGGTTTTCTTCCCGCCACTGCCTTATTCGGGCATCTGTAAAAAGCCTTTTATAGCCCCTCGAGTTAAATGCCTCTTCAAACAGCAGATCCATATTCTGCCTCCCATAGCCACCGGTGGCCGGAATCCCCTCGGCATTCAGTGCTTCGATGAATTTTTCCCTGGGTATGTTGTTGAATTTTTCCTTCTGGTACCTGAATGGATATAAATGGTAAACGGCCCTTGTTGCCCCCTCAGCAGCCTTGTAAGGAATGATGCCCGGGATATTCTTCAGCCTGCTATTGAGGTAAAGGGCATTGGAGAGCCTTATATCATTATCGCTCTCTATGCGCTTCATCTGTGACATCAGTATGAGGGCCTGTGATTGCTGCATCCTGAAATTGCCTCCCCTGTAGGGGTAGCCTGCAACCGGCTTCATATTTCCGTATGGCCTTCCGCAGTTATGGTAAGTATGGCACCTGTCGAGCAGATCCCCGTCCATGCCCAGGATTGCGCCCCCTTCACCTGCAGGAAGATGCTTTGAATTCTGGAAACTGAAGCAACCCAGGTCGCCGAGCGTTCCCACCCGCTTTCCCCTGTATTCAGCAAGCCAGGCCTGGCAAGCATCCTCAACAACTTTAAGGTTATGCTCCCTGGCTACCTTGTTTACACTGTCCATATCAACAGGCAGGCCATATATATGAACAGGCAGTACGGCAACCGTTCGGTCAGTTATGCGCGATTCCATCTTCGCCGGGTTCAGAAGGAAGGTTTCGGGATCGGTGTCGACAAATACGGGAAGAGCCTTATGAAAAAAGATCGAATTATACGTGGCAATGAATGTATAGGGAGACACAAGCACCTCATCACCCGCATCGACCCCCATGACACCCAGTGCGGTTATGAGGGCCGTTGTGCCGCTGGCTGTCGCCACGCACTGCTTTGCCCCCATCAGGGCCGCATATTTCTTTTCAAATTCCTCTACATGCTCTCCGCTTCCCCTCCACCATCTCCCGGTACGAAGCATGGCAACTATTCCTGATTCGGCAGTCTGATCCCATACAGGCCATTCCGGCCAGCTGCCGGTATGAACCTTTTCTCCGCCGAGAATTGCGAGTTTTGCACTGCTTCCGGAGGAAAACCCCATTGATGCCAATGGCCAGCTGATCATGGTGCCAAGAGCTCCTGCCGATGTTGTGGCAATAACCTGGCGACGGGTAAATTTTTTTGTCTTCATGGTAATCTGTTTATATCCGAAACGATTTATAATGAATACAAATGAACATCACGGGCAAAGTGACAACCAAATTTAATGATTATGCCAGATAAATACAGGTTTGAGATATTAAAGTTTGTAAAATGGTGAATGTTTATGCGACAGACCGCCATGCCATGGCATGGCCGGTGCCGACGGCATAACCGAATTTCATCATCATGACCGCCACGCCATGACGTGGTGCTACATAGGGCACAATATTAATATATGGGGCCATGCCATGGCATGACCGGTTCCGACGGCATATTCAAATTTCATCATCATAATCGCCACGCCATGGCGTGGCGCTACATGGGCACAATATTAATATATGGGGCCATGCCATGGCATGACCGGTTCATCATCACATCGGTCACCGTTCATGGCTTGACCCAACAATTTATATAAATCAAAATCCAAATTACCTTAACAATATTAGGTGTGTTTTAAAAAAAATTTGCTAATTTAGATATCGCTGCATTTAAAACATATATCTCTTGCGATAATAGATTTTGGAATAACCTAAATCAGTCATTAACTCGATGAGATTACATTATTGGAATTATAGTTCTGAAGGTGCCTATTTTATTACTATCTGCTGCAAGGACAGGATTAAACATTTTGGATCAATAAAAGGAAAGCAGGTTATTCTTTCAGAGGTCGGTAAAATTGCGTCGCAATATTGGTTGCAAATTCATGACCATTTTCAACATGTCAAGGTTGATGAGTTTATAATAATGCCAAATCATCTTCATGGTTTATTGATAGTGGATTATGATTGTTTCAGGAAAGATCAAAAGGTTGAATTAATTAATAAATCTTACCCAGATAAAGATTCAGTCAAGGATAATAACCTTATATCCACCCCTGCACATTCGAAAACCTGCAATACATTTTCTCATCCTGTAAAAAACTCCATATCAGTAATCATTAACCAATATAAATCATCTGTAAAACGTTGGTGTAATAAAAATGAATTTGGCACATTCAAATGGCAGCCAAAATTTTATGACCGAATCCTTTACGGTGAAAAAGCCATAGACACAGTCAGGGAATATATTCATAACAATCCAAGGAATTGGATTGAGGACGAATTATATAACAATTGACGCATAGGAAATCGAACACCATACTACTTCATTAAATTGACCCCAATACGTATATAGGCTTCAATTTCAGATCGTCATTCCATGGCATGACCCGTTAATAAACAAATTGGTTACATTATGTGCTATGTTCGCCTCACAATGGCCCGTTATTATATCTTTACCTCCGGGTGATAGGACACGGATAGAAAGGCCTTTCATACACATGGGGATCGGAAGACCGCCACGCCATGGCGTGGCGCTACATATATACCGGATTGCATCGTAGGGCCATGCCATGGCGTGGCCGGTGCCGACGGCATAATCGAATTTCATCATCATGACCGCCACGCCATGGCGTGGTGCTACATGGGCACAATATTAATATATGGGGCCATGCCATGGCATGACCGGTTCCGACGGCATATTCAAATTTCATCATCATAATCGCCACGCCATGGCGTGGCGCTACATATAGGCCGGATTGTATCGTAGGGTCACGCCATGGCATGACCATCTCATGCCATGTGTATTATTTTCACACACGCTGCTGTCTATTTTTTTTACAGGTACGAATGCTGACATTTTATTATGTTGCTGATAAAGTGATGTTTA
Source organism: uncultured Bacteroidales bacterium (assembly GCA_963756885.1). Lineage (GTDB taxonomy): Bacteria > Bacteroidota > Bacteroidia > Bacteroidales > VadinHA17 > LD21. The sequence goes on along the minus strand of CAVWPG010000005.1, from coordinate 76,561 downwards.
TGGTTTATGGCACATTCTTTGGCATAAATGGTATAAACATTTAAAGAAAAATGAAAAAGACAATTTGGATAATAACACTGCTGGCTGCCCTGGGGGTCGGGGAACTGTCGGCTCAGGTGAAAAAATGGTCCCTCCAGGACTGCGTAAACTATGCAATCGAAAACAATATCGGATTAAAGAGGGAAAGACTCCAGACAAGAAGCAGTGAGGTAGACCTGACCAAATCCAGGATGGATATGACCCCCTCACTGAACATGGGATCATATGCGGAGCTAACTTCAGGAAGATCTGTGAACCCGGTCGACAACACTATAACCCTGAACCAGAATTTCAGGAATACATATGGCGTTCAGGCAGATGTCAATGTCTTCAACGGTTTCATCACCCTGAATACTATTGCTGCAAATAAGTTCATGGTAGAGGCCGGACTGGAAATGGAGAAGATAGTCAGGAACAAGCTGATCGTTGATATTATGGGACAGTTCTACCAGATACTGTATGCAACAGGGCTCGAGGACGCTGCCAAAATGCAGCTTGACCTTTCTGAAAAACAGCTGTTCAGGATCACAAAGATGGTCGAAACCGGCAGGGAGGCCGTCTCCAAACAATATGAGATCGAGAGCCGTGTTTCAGCCGACAGACTTGCATATGTCACGGCGCACAATACAACGAGTCAGGCCATTACTACAATGAAGCAGATGCTTCAGCTGCAGGCCGGAACCGAATTTGATATTTTGTTGCCCGACCTCGATAAAATCATTATAACGGATGTAACATTCAGCACCGACAGCGTTTACACCCTTGCTGCCGAAGTTCTTCCCCGTCTGAAAGAGATCACCTACGAACTCAATGCAGCAAAAAAACAGGTGGCTGCCTCAAGGGGATATGTGGCACCAAAGCTTACCGCAAGCGGCAGCATCGGGACAGGCTACTTCAACGTACTTACAGGTTCTGAATCGCCCCAGAAATCTTTCGAGTCGCAACTTAAAAACAATAACAACCAGGTGGTCAATATGACATTGAGCATACCGATCTTCAACCGCTATTCAGCTGCAAGAAATATTAAGATGGCAAAGCTGAAAAGAGACGATACGGCCCTGAAGCTTGAACTGGAGAAGAATAACCTCTATACCGAAATTGAAAATGCATGCCTTAATTATAACCGCGGAAAAGGTGAATTTGAAGCCTCCCAGTCAAACCTGGAGTTCAACAAAAAATCTTTCGCTGCTGTGGAAAAGAAATTTGAATCGGGCCTTGTAGACGTAACTGACTATACTGTTGCAAAAACCACCCTCTTCAGCGCCGAGACGGAAGCATTGAGAACCAAGCTGCAGCTTATCGTCAGAAGACTTGCAATACAGCTGTACTCAACAGGAGAATATGAAAATTTAATAATGAACTAAATCAATAAAAACAATAAAGAAATGGATACTCCTAAAGAAACAATGGATAAAATTATCCCGAAGAAAAAAGGACTTCAGAAAAAACACCTGGGATATATAGGAATAGGGCTGGCAATGATAGTGCTTATCTATATGGCCTTCTTTGCCGACCGCACTTCCACCTACAAGGTCGAAAAGGATAAGCTTATCATTGAAACTGTTACCGAAGACCAGTTCAATGATTACATTACAGTACCCGGCACAGTGGAACCGATCAGCACGATCTTCCTTGATGCGCAGGAAGGTGGCAGGGTCGAGGAAAAACTCATAGAAGAGGGATCGATGGTAAAGAAGGGAGAGGTGATTTTAAGACTCTCCAATCCTGACCTGTATCTTAATATCCTCAACAGTGAGTCAATGCTTGCAGAGAAGGAAAACTTCCTCAGACAGACACAGCTTGCTATGGAACAGGAAAAGGTAGCAATCAAAAGAGAACTCGTTTCGCTGAAGTATGATGTTGAACGGAAGGAGCGTAATTTTATGCAGAACGATATCCTTATCAAAGACAGCCTCATCTCAAGAGAGGAATATCTCAGGTCGAAAGAGGATCTCGATATGGCAAGGCAATCTACAGAGCTATATATTGAAAGGTATAAACAAGACTCCGTTTTCCGTTCTGTCAACGTGGAAACCACCAAAAACGACCTCCTGAATATGAGGAGAAACCTCGACATGGTCAAGGATCGTGTTCAGAATCTGAATGTTACTGCTCCTGTCGATGGTGAGCTCGGGCTTCTGAGTCCTGAAATCGGGCAGAATATCAACCGCGGGGAAAACATGGGACAGATAAACGTCCTCACCTCATATAAGGTTACCGCCCAGATCGACGAGCATTATATCGACAGGGTGAGGACCCAGCTCGACGGCACACTTGAAAGACAGGGGAGAAAATATAATCTCTCCGTCAGACGGGTATACCCTGAAGTCCGGAACGGAACCTTCAAGATCGATATGGTATTCCGCGATACAATGCCGGATAATATCAGAACCGGACAGACATACTACATCAGCCTCCAGCTTGGACAGCCAAAAGTATCTGTGCTTGTGCCGATAGGCGGATTCTTCCAGGAAACAGGCGGCCAGTGGATCTTCGTCCTCGATCCGACCGAATCGTTCGCCACAAGGCGCGACATCTCGATCGGAAGGAAAAACCCGAGATACTATGAAGTGCTTGAAGGACTGAAGCCGGGCGAGAAGGTAATAGTATCGGGCTATGAAACATTCGGTAAAAATGAAAAATTAATTCTTAAGAAATCCAAATAACATCTAATAACCACAGTCATGATTAAAACAAATGATTTAACCAAGATCTTCAGAACTGAAGAAGTTGAAACAACTGCACTGAACAGAGTTACCCTGAACGTAAAGGAGGGAGAATATGTAGCAGTAATGGGCCCCTCGGGATGCGGAAAATCAACCCTCCTCAACATCCTTGGCCTGCTCGATAACCCTTCCTCCGGCAGCTATATTTTCAACGGTACGGAGGTGGCAAACCTGAAGGAGCGCGACAGGACCATTTTCCGCAAGGGAAATATCGGATTCGTCTTCCAGAGCTTTAACCTCATCGATGAACTTAATGTTTATGAGAATGTGGAACTTCCGCTGATCTACCTTAAGATGAAATCGGGCGAAAGAAAGAAAAGAGTTGAAGATGTGCTTGAAAGGATGAAAATTTCACACCGCGCAAAGCATTTTCCGCAGCAGCTCTCCGGAGGTCAGCAGCAGAGGGTGGCTATCGCCCGCGCAGTGGTTGCAAGCCCCAAGCTGATCCTGGCCGACGAGCCTACAGGAAACCTCGACTCGAAAAACGGTATTGAGGTAATCAATCTCCTCACCGAGCTCAACAAGGAGGGAACAACAATCATAATGGTTACCCACTCCGACAGGGATGCAGGTTATGCACACAGGGTAGTTAACCTGTTTGACGGCCAGATAGTCGCTGAAAATTAGTACAGGATCCTATACTCCCCGTAATAATCAAAAAGAGGTCCCCGTTTGGGAACCTCTTTTTTTCCTATCAGCCGTTACTCAGAGATTGAACTTTTTCATTTTATTATACAGTGTCTGCCTTGTTATTCCAAGCTTTTCTGATACTATGCTGATATTGTCACTGTACCTTCTGAGGCTTTCGGTTATCATCTTCTTTTCCATCTCCTCAAGGGTGAGCTCACTGTGAAATATGTTCCTGTGAGATGGGCTGAAGGCAAAATCGGATGGCTTCAGCAAGGGTGATTCAGCCATTATTACAGCCTTCTCAATAGCATGCTGCAGTTCCCTGACATTGCCCGGCCAGTTATGGTTGGAAAGCTTTTCCATAGTATGGGTGCTGATCTTCATCGGACCCTTGCCATAGCGCTCCGAATCGACCCTTAAAAAATAATTGGCAAGGATTGGAATATCATCGACCCTGTCGCGCAACGGTGGAACTTCAATCAGAATTGTATTAATACGGTACAGCAAATCCTCGCGGAAGCGTCCCTCGTGTACCATCTCCATGAGATCGCAGTTGGTGGCGCATATCAGCCTGATATCAATGGGAATCTGCTTATTGGAGCCCACCCGTACAACATGCCTGTTCTGAAGAACGCTCAGCAGCTTCGCCTGTGCCTGGAGCGAAAGGTTGCCGATCTCATCGAGGAAGAGGGTCCCCTTATGGGCAATTTCAAATTTCCCCTTCCTGTCCTCCCTTGCATCAGTAAATGCCCCTTTAACATGCCCGAAAAGCTCGCTCTCGAAAAGTGTTTCCGTAATGGAGCCCATATCCACACTCACCATCAGTTCTCCCATCCTCTTCGACTGATTATGTATTTCCCGGGCCACCAGCTCCTTGCCTGTACCATTCTCTCCTGTAATGAGGACATTTGCATCCGTTCCCGCAACCTTCCTCACAATATTCATAACCTTTATCATTGTCGGAGAGGCTCCAAGGATTATTTTCTCCCCTCCCCTGTTGATCTCCTTCTTCAGCAGCTGGTTGTCGTGCTTAAGGGTGACAGCCTCCAGCCTCGACTGCCTCAGCTGCCAGGCAACGTTGATCGTTGCCAGAAGCTTCGTGTTGTCCCAGGGCTTCATTATGAAATCGACGGCACCCTCGCGCACAGCCCTCACGGCAAGCTCAATATTACCTGAACCTGTAACGATTATTATACTGATATTCCTGTCATAGCTGAAGATTTCCCTCATCCAGAAGAACCCTTCATTGCCGTTATGTATGCCTGATTTGAAATTCATGTCGAGCATTACGATGTCGACTTCGTTCATTCTCAGGCTCTCAGGTATCCTGTTGGGATCGGTAAGTGTGATTATCCTGTCGAATTCAGGTCCGGCTATTTCTTCAAGCGACCGTAGTACGCCCTTGTTTTCATCAACGATCAGCAAAGTGCCCCTTGTCATAGTCAATCTTTTTCCAAAAGACGGCACAAAATACGAAATGTGTCAAGAAAATAGACATTTTTCAGCTTTTTGTTAAAATGTCCGGAACAGAGCGGGTGGACATAACCTGACCGATTCAGTATTATGAATGCGGATCGCTCTGCCTGCCTTATTCCGACCTGAGGGTGACTGCAGGGTTAGCCGAGGCAGCCTTGTATGACTGGTACCCTATGGTGGCCAGGGCCACAAGGAAGCTCAGAAATACAGTCAGGGCAAATATCCACCACGTTATGGCAGTGCGGTAGGCAAAGCCCTGGAGCCAGCTGCTCATGAGGAAATATGATGCCGGACAGGCAATTATGAACGAGATCAGGATCAGTTTTGCAAAATCTGCTGACAAAAGCCAGATGATCTGCCTTGTGCCTGAACCATTCACCTTTCTCAGGCCAATTTCCTTCTTCCGCTGTTCGGATGTAAACAGCGCCAGCCCGAAAAGGCCCAGACAGCTTACAAAGAATGCCAGCCCCGTAAAAATTCCAAGGATCCTGCCAAGACGGAGCTCACCCCCATACTGCCTGTGAAGGCTGTCGGAAACAAAATCGTATTCAAATGGCTGGTCAGGAGCATTCTCAAGCCATTTTGACTTCAGGAAACCGACAAGATCCGGAATATTTGTATCACGCCTGATACGGCACGTGATCAGCTGATCGCTCTTCTTGAGATACATTACCATGGCCTGAACGGTCTCATGCAAAGAAGTGAAGTTGAAATCGCGGACTACACCGACGATCGTGTATACATCGAGCACGGGGTTTTTCGGATCAATATCCGGGGTAAGGATGGTGCCTATCTTTCTTCCGATCGGATCTTTCCAGCCCAATAGCTTTACGGCAGCCTGGTTAATAACAACCGCAGCCGAATCGGTGGAAAAATCTTTTGAAAAGGCCCTCCCTTCCACAATTTTCAGATCGAATGTCTTAATATAGTTCTCGTCTATGAAAAAATGGGTCATCAGAAGAGGATCATTGGTAATTATTCCATCCCGCCAGACCGAAGAATGTGTCCGGTTTGACGGTGACGGCAGATATCCGCTTACAGTGACTGACAATATCCTGGGATTGGCAGCTATCTGGTTTTTGAAAGCATCAAGATTCTTACCCAGCAGGTTTGTGTTGCCGATAATCAGAAGCTGCTCCTGGTCATACCCGAGATTCTTTGCCTGGATATACCTCATCTGCTTATTAAGTATCAGAACCGATGAAAGGAGTACAAGCGATATCGTAAACTGCCCTATAACAAGTACGCTTCTGAATGTTGTTTTTTTCCTGCCTGAAACCATCTCCCCCTTCAGTACCGAGATAGGCTTAAAGGACGACAGGTAGATTGCAGGATAGCTGCCGGCCAGCATGCTTATGACTATGATAAGTCCCAGAACCGCCCCTATAAATCTGATATCAAAGTAGTGAATCAGGAGATTCTTTTCAGTCAGCCCGTTGAAAAATGGCAGCGAGATCTCTGTAAGAACCATCGCAACAACGTATGCCGCCATAACAATTAATAGCGATTCCATCATAAACTGCATCGACAGTTTCAGACCACGGACACCGAAAGTTTTGCGGATACCCACCTCCTTAAGCCTGGATGATGATCTTGCTGTTGACAGATTTGTGAAATTAATACAGGCAAGAATTATTATGAAAACAGCAATAAGAATAAAAATATAAACATACTTGATATCGCCCCCAGCATCAAAGCCTCCTGTAATGTCAGTTCTGAGGTGAATATCAGCGACATTCTCAATGCTGAATCTGGTCATTAGCCCTTTCCCTTTAAGACTTTCCCAGGATGTGCCGAAAACCTGGGCAGCCTGCGGGGCAATATATTTTTCAACCAGCTGATCCAGCTTTTTCTCAAAGGCGACCGGATCCGTATTCTTTTTAAGCAGAACATAAGTATGAAAGTTATTGCTTAGCCACATCCCCTGGCCATACTCCTTATTGCCATACAATGAAGCAATAAACTTGAAATGAAAATGGGAATTGGATGGAATGTCCTTATACACTGCCGTGACCCTGTAATTTGTATTATTGTCAAACTTCAATATCTTGTTTACAGGGTCTTCATCTCCAAAATATTTCCTTGCAGTTGATTCGCTTATGGCTACTGTGAAAGGTGCCGTAAGGGCGCTCCTCGGATCGCCCTTCAGAAGCGGTATCGTAAATACCCCGAATACGGTCGAATCGGCATATACTATATTGTATTCCGTGAAGCTTGTATTATTGTATGATACTATAGAATTGCCATACTCCCTGAACCTGACAGTCTGCTCAACCTCGGGGTATTCGCTGTTCAGTGTTCCGGCAAGAGGTGCAGGACAAAAGGATGATGTGCCGTCATGACCATTCATCCTGATATAAAAATTTATCCTGTAGATCCTGTCAGCATTCTCATTGTACTTGTCATAGGAGAGTTCGTCGGTGACCCAAAGCATTATAAGAATAAAACTGGCAATCCCGACAGCCAATCCAAGTATGTTAAGAATCGAAAATGTCTTATTCCGCAGGATATTCCGTATGAAAAGCTTTAAAAAGGATAACATGTTGCAGGTTATTTATGGCTGATAATATAATAATATCAAAGAATAATTACCAAGCCGTGTGCCAACTTATTTATATTACTGATTATGCGTAATTTACACAATCTTTAAGAGCCTGCGAATCCGAATTAGTGTTTATTTTTTATCCACAAATGTATAATTTGTATCCACCAAAATTATACTTTTGATAAGAATAAAACACCCCCAACCCCACACAGGCTTATGTTGTTTACAGACCTTCCAGATACACCACCAAACCCCACGAGGGGGGCTGCAGTTGGTTACAGACATGGGGAACACACCCCCAAACCCCCCAAGGGGGGCTTCAGTTGGTTACAGTTACGGGGAACACACCCCCAAACCCCCCAAGGGGGGCTTCAGTTGGCTACAGTTACGGGGAACACACCCCCAAACCCCCCAAGGGGGGCTTCAGTTGGTTACAGATACGGGGAACACACCCCCAAACCCCCCAAGGGGGGCTGCAGTTGGTTACAGACATGGGGAACACACCCCCAAACCCCCCAAGGGGGGCTTCAACTGGCTACAGACATGGAGAATACACCACCAAACCCCACGAGGGGGCTTCAGTTGGTTACAGATACGGGGAACACACCCCCAAACCCCCCAAGGGGGGCTGCAGTTGGTTACAGACATGGGGAACACACCCCCAAACCCCCCAAGGGGGGCTGCAGTTGGTTACAGACATGGGGAACACACCCCCAAACCCCCCAAGGGGGGCTGCAGTTGGTTACAGACATGGGGAACACACCCCCAAACCCCCCAAGGGGGGCTGCAACTGGTTACAGTTACGGGGAACACACCCCCAAACCCCCCAAGGGGGGCTTCAGCTGGTTACAGTTACGGGGAACACACCCCCAAACCCCCCAAGGGGGGCTGCAGTTGGTTACAGATTTTACAAATTTGAATATTTAAAAAAATAAAATACAATGAAGGAGCCTGATAAAACAATGTACTTCAGAACTAGACCGGAAGCTTTGGAATCTGCCAGAATTCTCCGTATAAGGATGACAGAAACTGAAAATTTGCTTTATGAGAAATTAAGGGTGAGCCAAATTCCGGGACTGAGGTTTCGAAAACCTGGCTAAAATAAAAACAACCTTAAAGGAACGGATTTAAAGTCCCCCCTGGCGGAATTCAGGGGTAAAACAAACGGATTTAAAGTCCCCCCTGGGGGATTCAGGGGTAAAACAAACGGATTTAAAGTCCCCCCTGGGGGATTCAGGGGTAAAACAAACGGATTAAAAGTCCCCCTTGGGGGATTCAGGGGTAAAACAAACGGATTTAAAGTCCCCCCTGGGGGATTCAGGGGTAAAACAAACGGATTTAAAGTCCCCCCTGGGGGATTCAGGGGTAAAACAAACGGATTTAAAGTCCCCCCTGGGGGATTCAGGGGTAAAACAAACGGATTTAAAGTCCCCCCTGGGGGATTCAGGGGTAAAACAAACGGATTAAAAGTCCCCCTTGGGGGATTCAGGGGCAAAACAAACGGATTTAAAGTCCCCCCTGGGGGATTCAGGGGTAAAACAAACGGATTAAAAGTCCCCCCTGGGGGATTCAGGGGTAAAACAAACGGATTTAAAGTCCCCCCTGGGGGATTCAGGGGTAAAGCAAATCAGATATAAGATGAAAATAAAAGGTAAAATTCTAATTGTGGATGATAATGAAGGCATCCTCAAGTCCCTATCATTCATTCTCAAACAGGAATTCGAGGAAGTTACAACCATCAGGAATCCTGCAAAATTCATGACTCTGGTGCAATCGGGATCTTTCGATGTAATTCTGCTGGATATGAACTTTTCAGCTGGAATAAACACAGGCAATGAAGGGCTATTCTGGCTAAAGGAAATACTGAAGGACGATCCCAATGCAATAATAATCCTTATAACTGCCTATGGCGATATAGAATTGGCTGTGAGGGCAATGAAGGAGGGGGCTACTGATTTCATCCAGAAGCCCTTCGACCCGGTGAAGCTTGTATCTACCGTGAAATCAGCCTGGCAGCTGAGATTATCGAAGCTTCAGGTCACACGGCTGATCCATAAGCAAAAGCAGCTCTCGGAAGATCTGGATAAAACATTCACCTCTCTCATAGGCGAATCGGCATCCATGAAAGGCATTCTCGCAACTGTCAGGAAAGTTGCCCCGACTGATGCGAACGTGCTGATCCTCGGTGAGAACGGAACAGGCAAGGAACTCATTGCCCGGGAGATCCACAGGCAGTCGGGCAGGGCTGACGAGGTATTCATCAGCGTAGACCTTGGCTCCCTTACCGAATCCCTGTTTGAAAGCGAGCTCTTCGGCCATGCCAGGGGAGCCTTCACCGGAGCCATCGATGACAGGAAAGGGCGCTTTGAAACAGCCTCCGGAGGGACCCTCTTCCTGGATGAGATCGGGAACCTCCCAATCTCGATGCAATCGAAGCTGCTTACAGTTATCCAGAACCGGTATATCATTCCTGTCGGCTCAAACAGGCCGGTACCTATAGATGTCCGCCTTATAACCGCAACAAATAAGAATCTGCCTGAAATGATAAAGGATAACCTTTTCAGGGAAGACCTGATGTTCAGGATAAATACGATCCAGATAGAAATACCTCCCCTGCGGCACAGAGCAGGGGATATTCTTCTCCTTGCCGAACATTTTCTGAAGCTGTATTCAAAAAAATATGAAAAGCCTTATCTGAGGATCAGCGCCTCAGCAATAGAAAAGCTGGACCAATACGAATGGCCCGGAAATGTAAGGGAACTACAGCATATGATCGAGAATTCTGTAATAATGGCTGATGAGAATATTATAAAACCTGATAATCTGCACTTTACGACCAGATTATCAACAGGAAAAACACTAACTGAGAATTCCTTCAATCTCAGCAATATAGAAAAGCTTACAATTAAGGAGGCATTGTTCAAGCACAAGGGAAATATAAACCGGACCGCAAAAGAACTAGGGATAACAAGAAAAACCCTCTACTCAAAAATTGAAAGGTATGGACTCTAATAAATATTATACCGGTATAATAGTACGGGTAATAATCATTGCCCTATCGGCTCTTTTACTGGCATTTCTTTCATACAAGACCAATTATCTCTATTCCATCTCAGTGATGGCAATTGTTATGGTACTGGAGACCTGGGCCCTGATACGATATATTCTCAGGCGCAGGGATGATATAAAAAGAATGCTGGAATATATAAAGGAAAACAACCCCACACTCTATTTTTCTCAGTCAAGAAATTATCCATTCAACGAACTCGGATACTTTCTTAATGAGATAGGAGATATAGTGAAGGGGGTTCGTATCGAAAAGGAAAATCAGCTCCAGTACATGAACTATATCGTGAACCATGTAGGGACCGGATTGCTTTCGTTTGACAGGGAAGGGAAAATTGATATTATGAATCAGGCAGCCAGGGATCTCCTGGACGTGAGGGAGATCAATTCAATAGATTCACTTGAATCGGTTTATAAGGGACTGCCAGTGATCATGAGAAAACTGAGGGTCGATGAGCAGAAGGTAATTACCCTTAAATCGGAAAGCAGGCTGAGACAGCTTGCCATCAGGATCTCCGTATTCAAAATAGGTGATAAAGAGATAAGACTGGCATCTTTCCAGGACATCAAGAATGAACTCGATGAAAAGGAGATGGATTCGTGGCAGAAACTGATCAGGGTTCTGACCCATGAAATAATAAATTCAGTTACACCTGTTACTTCCCTTACAACTACGATAGCAGGGTTTTTCAGGCATGAAAACCGGGTTGCACAGCCTCATGAACTGACTGACGATAATATACGTGAGGCACTTACAGGCCTCGGATATATTGAAGACAGGGGTAAAAACCTTATTGATTTCGTGAGCAAATTCAGGAGCCTTACAAAATTACCTGTGCCTAAATTTGAAGATGTGGAAATTACCAGGCTTATCGACGGCATAAAGAGTCTCAGGAAAGATGAACTTGCAACTCATGGAATAGAACTCAGGAGCTCTGCTTCACAGGAATACTTCAATATATACTGCGACAGAAGCCTTATTGAACATGTCCTTCTTAATCTCGTGAATAATGCTTCAGATGCATTGCTTTCAAGAAGCAGCAGCCGCGACGGACTGATAGAGATCTCAGGAACCCTGAACACAGACCGCAGACCGGTTATATCTGTCAGCGACAATGGGTCAGGCATTCCCGATGAACTCATCGGGGATATATTCATACCATTCTTTACTACCAAGGATAATGGCTCAGGTATCGGATTAAGTCTGGCAAGGCAGATCATGAAACTTCATGGCGGAACAATATCGGTATTCTCCAAACCGGGGGCCGGGACAGTATTTTCGCTTGTATTTTGACCGGAATTGTGAATTATCATTTTCGTCCCTGCTTCCCACTTTGTTATTATACAGCTATAAATCAGTGCTATAAAATCGGCATAAAAAAAACTTCCATCAAATTGGATTTTATGCAACATTTGTCACCGCTCTACGTCTTTACTACAAAGAAGAGAGATAAAAAAGACAGTATCAGTAAGGGAACTTTAAAAAACACGGCCATGACAGTTAAATTAAACGCCAATGAGGTTGTTCTGAACGCAGGAGATACAAACCAGGTTGTAGATAACTCTAAAGTCGAAGGCAAGCTTATAGTTACGAATCAGAGGATCTATTTCAAGGCTTTGCAAGAGGAGGCAGAAAGATTTAACCTCGAGATCCTTTTCGACAATATCCTCGAAGTGATCTACTACAGCAAGGGTCTGTTTCCTGTGAAGGGACTGAATGTTGTTACGAGAGATGGCAAAAGCCACAATTTCCCACTGAAGAAACGGGACGAGATCGGACAGCTGATCAATAAAATGTACTAGGCCTATATCATACATTATATTTACCGCATCTTATTTTGAATCAAAGAATCTGCTCCAGGAGCAGATTCTTTGATTTTGTGTCTGACAGACAGATCGTACGGGTCCATACGGTTAAAGCTCATTTCGATTTGCCAAGGGTAAAGGCGATATAGCTGTCGCCCGATTTTGTTCCTGTTTTTCCCCCTCCGCAGGCGATTACAACATATTGCCTTCCACCGGCCTCGTATACGCTGGGTGTTGCATAGCCCCCTGCCGGGAGCTTGTATTTCCATAATTCCCGTCCTGTATCTTTATCGAAAGCCCTGAAATACTCATCCCTGGAGGCTGCTATGAAAAGTAACCCACCGGCCGTAACCACAGGTCCTCCATAATTCTCACCGCCTGTTGCGGGGATTCCCCTGGCAGCTAATTCCGGGAACTCACCCAGTGGAACCTGCCACAGAATACTCCCTTTATTCAGGTCGATGGCTGAAAGGGTTCCCCAGGGAGGCCTGATAGCAGGATGTCCCTCCCTGTCGACAAACCTGTTATAACCTGTGAAGGTATACGGAACAGCTGCAAGATCTATTCCCCTGTCCTCAGGACCGACAGCATGTTTCATGTTTTTGTCATAGAGAAATGCCACTAGTGCCTCCTTTTGCTTATCAGTCAGATTTTCGAAAGATGGCATAAATCCCTTGCCTTTGCTGATTATGAGCAGGACTGACTTCCTTGAGTATCGGGTATCTGCCTTTCGAAGATCAGGATAGGTTCCTGAAGGATCTCCCTGACGGTCGGTCCCGTGACAGACAGCACAGTTCACCTGGTAAACGTATGCCCCCTCACCCGCCATTGCAGACGCCGATTCATTGATATCAACCATTTTCAGTACCCAGGGCATGATATTGGCATTTACATATAACACTCCCTTCCTTACATCTACTCCCGCGCCTCCCCATTCACCTCCGCCGTCAAAACCCGGGAAGACAATTGTACCCCGGGTACTCGGGGGAAGGAATATTTCACCGGTACTGACCCTGCTCAGGCTGTCTGAAACAAAATCATGTTCTTCACTGCTAATTTCTGTAATCTCCTTTTCGGTGAAAAGCTGGGGAACATACGGAGGGGGGGCAGAAGGGAAGGGCTGCGTTGGCCAGGACTCCTCCCCCTTCAGATCAGAATGAGGCACTGGCTTTTCCGAAACAGGGAAAAGCGGTTTACCCGTCTCCCTGTCAAAGAGAAATACATATCCCCATTTTGTGATCTGTGCCACTGCATCTATCTTCTTTCCGTTCTGAGTTACGGTAACCAGGTTTGGTGGCGCCGGCAGATCCCTGTCCCAAAGGTCGTGGTGTATAGTCTGGAAATGCCAGATCCGTTCCCCGGTCATGGCATTCAGTGCAAGTTCGCAATTGGCAAACAGGTTTGTCCCCTTTCTGTTGCCACCCCAGAAATCAAATGAAGCCGATCCTGTAGGTACGAATACAATTCCCCGTTTGGAATCAAGGCTCATGCCTGCCCAGGAATTTGCTGCACCCGCTGTCTTCCATGCTTCCGGAGGCCAGGTATCATAACCAAATTCTCCAGGGTCCGGTATTGTATGGAAAGTCCATGCGAGCTTTCCGGTTCTTACGTTGAAAGCCCGGATATGACCAGGTGCTCCGCCTGCTTCTTCTGAGACCCTGGATCCAATAATTATTAGATCCCTGTATATGATCCCAGGGGAGGTTGCCACCACATAAAGATCCCGCGCCCTCTCTCCCAGCCCCTCCTTCAGTGACACCCTGCCTGAATCTCCGAAGGATCTGACAGGGTTACCGGTTTCAGCCTCCAGTTCATAGAGATCCGGACCATAAGAGAAAAGGATCCGCTTATCCTTTCCCTCTGACCAGTAGCTTACTCCACGGTTAACATTGGGAGCGTACTGATTTGAAGGGTCAGGATCGAATTCCCAGATCCTTTTTCCGGTAGCCGCGTTAAGGGCAAATACTTTAACCCTTGGCGATGTAGCATAAAGTACACCCCCGATTATGATCGGATTACACTGGATCTGGCTCCTGTTCCCCGAAATATCATCGCCTGTATGATACTCCCAGGCCGGTGCCAGCCTGCCAATATTATCACGGTTTATCTCATCAAGGGTCGAATAATGGCTGCTGAAATTGTCACCAAGGTATACAGGCCAGTCCTTCCCGGCTCCGGCCATCCTGTAATCGCCCCGGGGAGAACACCCTGCAACCAGAGCTGAAATGAATAACACCAGCGCAGGGAAACATGGATGGAAAAGCTGATTCTGTTTCATGTCGTTTTGCTTTTGGATTTCTGTTACTCGTACCTTAAAGAAATCACAGGATTCTGAAGTGCTGCCCTCAGCACTTTGAACGCGATCGTGAACAAAGTCGAAAGAAAAATGATCAGAAATGCCGAAAGAAGAATACCGGCATTTATGCTGACAAAATAGTCCCATATGCTGTCCATAAGCATAAGAGACAGCTTGTAGCCTCCTGCACATCCCAGCAACGAAGCAATAATCAGTATCACAAGAAATTTTCTGCTGATAATGTACATTATTAATCGTACCGGCGCTCCCTGGATCTTTCTTATGCCAATCTCCTTGGTACGTCTGATAATATCCAGGGAGACAAGGTTAAACATTCCTATCAGCGACAGAATGGTAGCAATAACCGCAAGGAAAACATTTACCTTCATAATACTGTCATTTATGTTTTGGCCTTCCAGCATCAGATCATTCTGAAAGCGGCCTTCAAAGATCAGATTTGTGGACATGCTTTTCCATTTTGCACTTATAAATTCGAGCACACCAGCCATATCCGGAGGCCTGGCCCTTACTGCAAGGAAGTCATACCGGTCCGTTGCTGAAAGCCTCATCATCAATGGTTCAACGGCCTGCCAGACACCGTAAAGGTAGAAGTCTTCAACTACCCCTATTATGGTTAGTCTCGTTGTATCGTACAAACTCAATGTTTTCCCCACTGCTTCATTTAATCCGAAATCGTTTACGAACTTCCTGTTAACAACTATTGATGAATTTGCCCTGTCTGCCATAACCCTGTCCTTATCAAAAAATCGTCCATCAATTATCCTCAGCCCTATGGTTTGCGCATATTCAGGTCCGATATTCAGCACGTCAACCTCCATCTGCTTTTCATCATACTTTACCGGCCGGCGGTTCTTCCCAAACCCGATATGATTTTCCGTACCGGCAACTGATATTACTTTCGGATTGGTCATGATCTCATTTCGCAACGAATTGGACAGCTCCGGTGCAACCGGAACAACAATAAGCTGATCCCTGTCATACCCAAGGTCCACTGTTTTCTGAAATTCCGAATTTTTGGTGAATACTATCCCCATAACAAGGGCCGTCATGGAAATAGTGAACTGCACAGTAAGCAGCATCGAAGAAAAAATGCCTGCCCCTTTGAAGGAAGAAGAGCCCCTGAATACATCTGCCGGACTATATGAGCTCATATAATATGCCGGATAAACACCAGCTGTAAATCCAGTAAGCAACAGCAGCAGGAAAAGAAAGATCCAGAAAAAGGGATAGGCGGTAAAGGTCAGTTTGATTGACATGTACGACCAGAGGCTGCTGTAAGCCGGAACCAGGAACCCGGCCAGTGCAATAGCCAGCAGGAGCGACAACAGGCACACAATAATCGTTTCAAGCATGAATTGCATTACAAGCTGATGTCTCTGCCCGCCGAAAGTTTTTCGCAACCCTATCTCCCTGAGTCTCCTGCTGAAAGCAGAGATGGAAGTATTGGCAAAATTGAAGCAGGCGATAAGGAGGATGAAGAGAGCCATAACAGTTGGTGATATCAGAGCGGCAGGATGAAGTGAAGGAAAGAGCCCTGACGACCAGATCTTCCTGGTGCTGCTGCCTACATCCCTTAACGGGACCAGGTTAAACCTGTTAATTTTGAAATCTTCCTTCGCCCTGTTCTGAACCGGGATGTAGTTTAACAGTGATTTTGATACTGAAGAAAGTAATTTTCTGTCGGGCACAATCACGAAAAGTGCGTTTGAATAGAGCTGCCAGTCTGTGTCTTTTTTATCCCACATCAGCAGGAAATTATCGATGTGAGTAAGCACGTCAATCCTGAAACTGCAATTCTGAGGCAGGTCCTCATAAACTGCCCCAACAGTGTAGGTGAACTCCCTGCTGTCGTCGTTCACTATGGAAAGCGACTTGCCGACAGGATATTCCTTCCCAAAGAGAGAAGCGGCCATCTTCCTGCTTATCAATACATTACCCTGATTTTCAATTGATTTCACATCACCCAGGATAATGTGGAAGGTGAAGATGTCGGGAAATTCAGGATCCACATATGATATTTCAGTGGAGAATATTTCATTTCCCACTTTAACGGGTGAAGTGCTTCTGATCAATCGGGCCGCCTTTTCTATACCAGGGATATCCTTTTTAACTTCAATGCCAAGGGTCGCCGGAACAATACCATATTCCTGCTCCCTGCCCTGCATATCCCTGAAAGATGTAATACGGTAAATTTCAGTGAAATTCTCATTATTCCGGTCGAACTCATAATTGAACATATGGTTGAAGAAGGCGACGATGCAGACAGCCAGGGCTATACCAAGACCCGCAATATTTATGACAGTGAATACCTTGTTTTTCAGTAAGTTCCTGACAGTTACAAGGAAATAGCTTTTAACCATAGTATCCAGACTATCTATTCATACTTCAGAGACCGGGCCGGATTCACTCCTGCAGCTTTACCGAGGCTATAGCTAACAGTGAGCAGCGCAATTGCAAGAACGACAGCAAAGCCTGCCAGAAAGATAAACGCTCCGATGGTTATCCTGTAATAGAAATTTTCCAGCCATTTAACTGCAATATAGTAAATTATCGGAAAAGCAATAAAGGAGGCAATAGTAATAAGTATCACTGTCTCCCCTGAGATCCGCAGGAAAATACCGGTTATGGATGCACCCATTGCTTTCCTTATGCCGATCTCGCGTGTACGCTGCGCGACAGTAAATGATGTGAGTCCGAAGAGCCCTAGAATCGCAATCAAAACCGACATGACTGAAAAGAGCATGGCAATATTTGCATCCTGGGTCTCACTCAGATACATCTGACCCATATAATCTTCCAAAAAATAATATTTCAAGGGTTTGCCGGAAGTAAATTCCTTCCAGATCTTCTCCATTCCGGCAATGGTTCCTGGATAATCCGCAGAGCTTATTTTCACTGTAAGATAAAGAAACTCAAGATAATCGTTCTGAAGCCTGAAGATATAGGGCTGGATTTGATTATGAAGGGATTCCGTATTAAAATCCTTTACAATCCCTATTATCTTAAGATACTTCATGTTGCCGGTATCCCTCCCGCTGATAATTCTCGTTGCCTCCGGATCGGTGATGCCATATTCCCTTAGTGCGCTCTCATTCAGGAGGCAGGCCTGCCCGTCGCCGGTAAATGAATCACTGAACGTTCTTCCGGACAGAAGGCTGATCCCGTAAAAATCGATAAAGTCATAATCCACATAATTTGTCCACATCAGGTATTTCTCATCACCCCTTCCTTCCACCCTGTACCTGTTGTGATTATTATTCTGTCCCGGAACAGAAGAAGAGGATACAACCCCCTCAATTCCTGGAATGCCCTTTAATGCTTCCCTGAATGGCTTATACCTTGCGCCAAGGATATCAGCGTTGCTTATCACAAGAAGCCGGTCTCTTCTGAACCCCGGATCCTTGTCAAGCATGTATCTGATCTGCCTGTGCATCACAACCGTGCCCACTATCAGAAGAAAGCAGACAGCAAACTGGAACACGACAAGGACACTTCTCAAAGTGCTTTTCCCCCGTGTCGCAGTGTCTCCGGCAACGATCCGGCCCGGGTTGAAGGAGGAGATAAAAAAAGCCGGGTATCCGCCCGCAAGGAGTCCCGTACCCAGCGAAAAGGCTGCCAGCAGTGGCAGGATATGCCAGTCAGAGAAAAGGTTTAATTCCAGTCTTGTCCTGAGAATATTATTAAGAACGGGAAGGGCAGCTTTGATAAAGATGAGGGCCATTATCACAGCGATCAGGGCAAGTATAAAGGACTCGGAGAGGAACTGCAGGATGAGAAGGCTCCGGGAAGATCCGCAAATCTTTTTTATCCCTGCCTCCCTTGTACGCCGCGATGCCTGGGCTGTAGACAGGTTCATAAAATTGATAGAGGCAATTAAAATTATAAGAAGGGCCAGACTCGAGAGGATTCTTAACAATTTCGGATCACCCGCCTTTTTAAATTCCTGCCTGACCGAAGGGTCGAGATGTATTTCCTTGAGATTCTGTAAAAAATATCCATTCCCTTTCCACCGCTTTCTGAACTCTTCCTGTGAGAGACCATAGAACTTCTGTGCATCCTCACCCAAATGAAGCATGATCAGCTCACCAACTTTTTTCTCCGTCAGGGCTGAAGAGGAATTTGCCTTCAATAAAAGATATGTGCAAACACTGTTGTTCCACCACATAGGGTCAGCAATTCCGGGCCTGTTCATAAATGATATGATTATACCTGCACTGAAATGTGAATTCTCAGGTATGTCAGCCATTACTCCCGAAACTGTATATAGAACAGAATCTTCACCAATCTGAAACACTTTGTTCAGCGGATCTTCTGTGCCGAATATTTTTTTCGCGACAGATTGCGAAACTACTGCCTTGCGCGGAGCATTGAGAAGTCGAGTGGGATCCCCCTCCAGTACGGGTATAGAGAAGAAATTAAAGAATGAGGAATCAGCCTGTATGATGTTTTCCCCGGTCCGGAGCTGATTTTTATATCTGATATCGACCGGATGAAAGCCAAGATTAGCCATCCTCAGATAATCCTCAATTTCAGGTATCTCGCGTGACAGCACCGGTCCCATAACCGGGGCGCTCCAGGAACCGGTCGTCGGGCTTCCGTCCTCAGTGGCTCTTGTGATCAGCCTGAAGATCCTGTCCTTCTTTGAATTGAACCTGTCATAGCCAGCTTCATTTATTATATAAAGTGCAATAAACAGGCTGCACGACATGCCAATGGAAAGACCGATAACATTAATTACAATGCTGGCACGCTGTCGTCTGAAAGATCTCAGGCTATGCTGTAACAGGCTTTTTATCATATTCAGGTATCATGATTGACAATGCCGTATCAAAATCTTCAGCTTAAATCAGGCTCCCGCCTGATTTAGCCCTTGCATACGCTGAAAAGCCAAATCTGCTATTCGTATTTCAGCGACTGCGCAGGATTCACTCTTGCTGCCCTTATAACCCTGTAACTGATCGTCAGCATGGCGATGCCCATAGCAATTGTCAATCCGGCAATAAAACTAAAAACGCCCGGACTTATCCTGTAGTAGAAGTTCTGAAGCCATTTGCCTGCAAGATAGTAGATCACAGGCCAGGCTATTAGAGCCGAAATGGTGACCAGGATGAAGATTTCCTTTGAGATCTCAACAAAAATACCTCCAATGGATGATCCCATCGCCTTTCTGACCCCGATCTCCTTGGTGCGCTGCTCCACAGTAAATGATGTCAGTCCGAAGAGCCCGAGCGCTGCTATGAAGATAGCAAGAATGGCAAAGACTATAGCCATCTGGGCATTCTGCTTCTCCTGAACATACATCTCCTCGAAATCCTTATCAAGAAAATAGTATTGCAAAGGTTGATTTCCTGTAAATTCCTTCCATTTGGATTCGATAGCACTTATTGTTTTCGAGTAATTGCCCGCATTGAGCCTTACTGTGAGATATCCCCACAGCATTCCGTCATCCTGGAACCTGAATATGTAAGGTTGTATGGGGTTACGGAGCGATTCAAAATTAAAATTACTGACCACCCCAAGGACCTGAAAATACCGTGATTTCCCGGCATCATCCGGTTCTATGAACCTTGTGGTGCTTATATCGGTTATCCCAAAGTTCTTTATGGCCGATTCATTTACGAGGCAGGCCTGCTGGTCGGAGCTGTAGGATTCATTGAAAAACCTTCCCTGGGCAAGGGTCATGCCGTAAGTGTCGAGATAATTATAGTCAACCCAATTTGTAACAAGGAGGAAACTTTCATCCTTCCTTCCATCAATTCCGTAACCGTTGGTGTTATTTACACGATTCGGAACCGATGTTGAGCTGGCAATGTTTACAACACCCGGAATATTCTTTACAGTCTCCTTGAAGGCCTTCATCTTTGTCCCGAGAATATCCGCCCTGTTTAATATTACAAGCTGCTCCTTATTAAATCCGACATCCTTGTTGAGCATGTAATTTATCTGTCTGTACATGATAAGTGTTCCCACAATCAGCAGAATTGAGACTGTGAACTGAAACACAACTAGCACTCTCCTCAGCCTTCCGTTCTTCATGCTGTTCTTCACACTGCCCTTGAGTACTTCGTATGGATTGAAAGATGAGAGGAATAGTGCGGGATAGCTGCCTGAAAGAAAGCCCGTGACAATTGCCAGAAGGAACAGTAATGGAAGCGTAAACCATTTCTTAAACAGAGATAGATCAAGACTTGTACCAAGAAGATTATTGAAAAAGGGAATTGTCAGCCTGACGAAGACCAATGCCAGTATAAGAGCAATGAATGAAAGGAGGAATGATTCAGACAGGAACTGGGTTATGAGCATGCCTCTTGTTGATCCCCCTATTTTTTTTATGCCGACCTCTTTAGCCCGTCGGGCCGCCTGTGCTGTTGAAAGGTTCATGAAATTGATTGCAGCTATCAGGACTATCAGGATTGCGATGCTTGCGAATATAATGAGGAATTTCGGATCGCTTGCAGGCTTGAACGCCTGCTGAATGGTATTGTCAAGATGAATATCCTTCAGGTTCTGAAGGTAGAACCTGTACTTATTACCCTGTTTCTCGAAATCTTCCATTGATGCTCCCAGGTATTGCTGCAATTCCGGGCCGACATATCTCACCAGCAAAGCCGGGAGCTTATCATTGATTATCTTGTAGTTTGTATTTGGCTTAAGAAGAAAATAGGTGCTGATGTTGTTACTCAGCCACCGGGTGCTTGTCGACTGAGGTTCTGTCATATATGAAAGGATAATATTTGCATCGAAATGCGAATTTGAAGGGATATCAGCCATCACGCCTGAAACTATGTACTTTGCCGAGTCGTTTCCAATTCTGATGATTTTGTCAACGGGATTCTCCTCTCCGAACACTTTTTTTGCAGTCGATTCCGATAGCACGACCTTTCTGGGGGCATTTAGCAGATTAGCCGGATCACCCTTAATAACAGGAATAGTGAAAAAGTCGAAAAAGGATGAATCAGCCTCCACCATATTATCCTCGGTGAATGTCTGGTTGTTGTAAACCAGGGTTGTAGGTCCCATGCCATGCAATCTCAGGAAGCTTTCGACCTCCGGAAATTCCTTAACCATCACTGGGCCCATGACCGGAGCAGAGGTGGCAATCGTGACCTCCTGTCCCCCTATTTTGCCATTCAGTATCGCCCTGAAGATCCTGTCCTTTTTGACATTAAACCTGTCGAAACTTGCCTGTTCAATCACAAACAATGCTATAAGAAGGCTGCAGGCTATACCGATTGAAAGGCCGAGTATGTTGATTATTACATATGCGCGTTGTCTTTTGAAAGATCTAAGGCTGTGTTTAATAAGATTCCGGAACATAAAAATTATTTTAGCTATTTATTAATCTGCAAAGTTATGTTTCAAGTACACAATCAAATCGCTGCTACTCGTATTTCAGCGACTGGGCAGGATTGACCATCGCAGCCTGCATAACCTTCCAGCTTATAGTAAGAAGGGCTATACCAAGTGCAATTGTAAGACCGGCCGCGAAGGCAAAAACCCCGAGGTTAATCTTGTAATAGAAATTCTGAAGCCATCGCCCCGCATAATAGTAAATAACAGGCCAGGCTATAAGAGCCGAGATTGAAACGAGAATGACGATCTCCTTCGAGATCTCAATATATATGCCGGCAATGGATGAGCCCATCGCTTTTCTGACACCTATCTCCTTGGTGCGCTGTTCCACCGTATACGATGTAAGTCCGAACAGACCCAGGGAAGCTATAAATATGGCTAGCACTGCAAAGATC
Organism: uncultured Bacteroidales bacterium; assembly: GCA_963756885.1. Lineage (GTDB taxonomy): Bacteria > Bacteroidota > Bacteroidia > Bacteroidales > VadinHA17 > LD21. The sequence continues at coordinate 54,208 of CAVWPG010000005.1, read as the reverse complement.
ACAGCCATTCTGGCATTCTGCTTCTCCTCGGAGTACATCTTCTCAAAGTCAGCGTCGAGAAAATAATACTGAAGCGGGCTGTTCGAGGCATATTCCTTCCACACCTTTTCGATCTCACTTATTGTATGCGAATAATTTCCTGGTGCAAGTCTTACAGTACAATAACCCCAGTAGTTATTTTCGTCCTGCAACAGCATAATATAAGGCTGTATGGGGTTTCGCAGCGATTCGAAATTGAAATTCCTCACTACTCCTATTATCGAGTAGCTGTCGGGGGTGCCGTCTCCCGGCTTGAGTATCCTTGTCTTCTCAAGATCCGTGATGCTGAAGTTTTTAAGGGCGCTTTCATTTATGATGCAGGCCCTGTTGTCGGTTGTGTATGATTCATTGAAAGTCCTGCCTGAGACAAGTGTCATATCGTAAGTCTGCAGGAAATCATAGTCCACCCACGCCGTAGCCATCAGAAATGTTTCATCCTTCCTGCCTTCCATCATGTACCCGTTATTGTTGTTTGTACGTCCGGGCAGTGCAGTGGAGCTTGCTATATTCACAACTCCCGGAATATTCCTGATGCTTGTCTTGAAAGCCTTCATCTTGTTGCCAAGAACATCTGCCCTCTCAAGCACGATCAGCTGGTCCTTTTTGAAGCCTACATCCTTGTTGAGCATATACTTTATCTGGCTGTTCATTATAAGTGTCCCTACGATCAGCAGAATTGAAACGGCGAACTGGAACACTACAAGTATTCTTCTGAGCCTTCCGTTGCTTGTACTGTTTTTTGCATTGCCCTTCAGCACTTCATAGGGGTTGAACGATGAAAGGAAAAAAGCAGGATAGCTTCCGGCCATTATCCCTACAACTATAGCGAAAAGAAGGAGCATTGGCAGGGTATACCAGGCAGTGAACAGGCCAAGTGCAAGCTTTGTGCCGAGAAGGTTATTGAAATAGGGCAGGCTCAGATTTATAAAAAGCAGGGCAAAGACAAGTGAAATCAGGGCCAGGATAAATGATTCTGAAAGGAACTGCGTAATGAGCATTCCCCGGGTAGATCCCCCCAGTTTTTTTATCCCTACCTCTTTGGCCCGCCTCGATGCCTGTGCGGTAGCAAGGTTCATGAAATTGATGGCTGCAATAACCACGATCAGAATTGCAATGCTGCCGAAAATGATCAGGTACTTTGGATCACTGGGAGCCTTGAACCCTCCCTGAATACTATTGTCGAGATGGATATCGGTCAGTTTCTGAAGGAAAAACCTGTACTTATTCCCTTTTTTGAGAAACTCTTCTATTGTTGTCCCGAGGTACTTCTGAACTTCAGGACCTACATACTTGACTATAAGATCATTGAATTTTGAATCAACCGTCTTGTAACTTGAATTGGGCTTCAGAAGCAAATAGAGACTAAAGCTGTTGTTGAGCCAGACCTGCTCCTTCGACCTTGGATTTGTCATAAAGGATGTGATCATACTGGCCTCGAAATGTGAGTTGGCAGGAACATCTCCCATTACGCCGGTAACAACAAACCTGGTCGTATCGCTTCCGATTTTGATCATCTTATCGATCGGATTCTCCTTTCCGAATATTTTATTTGCGGTTGACTCGGACAGGACAACTTTATATGTACTGTTCAGCAGGTTGGCAGGATCTCCCTTCAGTACCGGGATGGAGAAGAAGTTAAAGAACGACGAATCGGCTGAAATTATATCCTTCTCGGTAAACGACTGCTTATTGTATTCAACAACAGTGGGCCCCACACCGTCCATTCTCAGGAAGTCCTCCACCTCGGGGAATTCCCTCGGAAGTGTCGGCCCCATAACGGCAGGGGTATAGGCTCCGGTGATCTCCTGGCCACCGATCTTGCCATTAAGGATGACTCTGAACAGTCTGTCTTTCTTTACGTTGTACTTGTCATAACTCGACTCGTTGATCACATACAATGCTATCAGCAGACTGCATGCAATACCGATGGAAAGTCCAAGAATATTGATGATTATATATGCACGCTGTCTTTTAAAAGACCTTAAACTGTGCTTTAAAAGATTGTTGAACATGTCGGGTAAATTTTTACAGGTTAATTTTTTTTAATTTGCGCTCGGAACATATTCCAAAATTTACAATAGAAAGACGAAATAAATTTTTCATTGCTGCAACAAGACGCTTATTCAACCTTAAGTGCTTCCGCGGGATTGATCCCTGTAGCCCTGTATGCCTGGAATCCCACGGTCAGCAATGCAATAAAAACAGCACCGGCTCCTATGGTTGCAAAAACAAGCGGGTTGATATCAATCCGGTAGGCAAACTGCCTGAGCAGCTTATCAACCATAAACCAGCCCAGGGGAATGGAAATGACTATTGCAATAAACACAAATGTAAGAAACTCCTTTGTCAGAGTATACATTACCGTGAGAGACCCTGCCCCCATAACCTTTCTGATTCCCACCTCATTCGTCCTGCGCTCAGCCGAATAGGATGCCAGTCCGTACAATCCCAGACATGCTATAATTATTGCCAGAACAGTAAAGTACTTCAGTAAGCCCGTAACCCGTGTAACCGATTTGAACTGATTTTCATAATCCTGGTCGATAAAGCTGTACTGAAGCGGGTATTCAGGCAATACCTCTTTCCATTTCTTTTCAAGCGACCTGAGTGATCCCGTCACATCTGACGGGGTCAGCCTGATAAGTATCATGTTAAGACGGCTCAGATCGGTGAGTGCAAAAGCCAATGGCTCAATTGGCTGGTCAGCCCCCTTGAAGTGGAAGTCTTTCATCACCCCTACTATACGTCCGCTAAGCCCCATGAAGCTGAAGGTCTTGCCTACCGGATCTCCGATATTCATCAGCTTCACAACCTCCTCATTGACGAGAAAATTACCGGTCGTATCCTTTGCCATGTCTGTAGAGTATTCCCTTGAGAAATCCCTCCCCGAAACGAGGATTATATTCAGTGTTTTAAGATAATCATAATCCACGCAATTGGTTCCTATAAGAACATGGCGGTCAGGATCCTTTCCTTCCCACCTGGCCCCGTCGGAATTACTCCCTATCATTACAGGATTCCATGTTGCTGCCGTAACTCCCTTTATGAGTGTTTCCTTTTCAAGCTCTTTTTTAAGGGAATAATATTTTGGCTTCATATTTTCAGCCATCTGTATCCCGATAAGGTTCTCCTTGTTGAAACCAAGATCCTTGTCGAGCATGTATTTCAGCTGCAGGTACATGAAGATCGCTGCGATGCCAATCAGCATTGAGAGGGTAAACTGAAGGACAACAAGCATCTGCCTCAGCCTTCCGTTACCCTTGCCCGTTGTATTTTCACCCTTCAGCACAACAATTGGCTTGAACGACGAGAGGTAGAGGGCTGGATAGATGCCCGACAGGATCCCCGCAAGCAGCCCCACCAGAATAAAGCTCAGAAGAAACCTGGCCTGCAGAAGGTCGGACAGACTGAAATGCTTGCCGGATACATTGTTGAAAGCGTTCAGGAACAACCCCACAAGGATCAGTGCCAGGACCAGGGCTGTAGCAACAAGCAGCAGCGATTCAAGCATGAACTGTACGATCATTGTCATCTGATCAGCTCCGGCTACCTTCTTTATCCCAATTTCCTTCCCCCTGGAAGATGCCCTTGCGGTAGAGAGATTTATGAAGTTTATGCATGCAATAAGCAGAACAAAAATCGCTATCAGTGTAAAAATGAATACTATAATAACAGGACCTTTAGTCTCCTTGAAACCGAATTGCTGATGAAGATGAATATCCAGCAAGGGGAAAAGCACATATTTCGTTATTGTCTCGGGGTTATAATCAAGAACAATCTTTGTAAGCTTATCATTTACAGCTGCAATATCAGGATTCTTGCCAAGCCTTACGAATGTGAATATGGAGTTGCTTCCCCAGTAATTATCCATAGCCCCGATCTCTTTAAGGAAGGAAAAGGGAATAATGGCATCAAAGGTGAACATGGAGTTCCGTGGAAGATTTCTGAGTACGCCTGTCACCAGAAACTGGAAATTGTTCTCGATTGTAAGGGTCTTGCCAACCGGATCCGTATTGCCAAAATATTTGGCTGCCAGTTTCTCGGTGAGCACGATCGAGTGCGGGGAGTTCAGCATTGTTGCTTCATCTCCCTCTTTTATCGGGAAGGAAAAAATATCGAACAGTGTAGAGTCCGCCGCAATTACTGAAGACTCATAAAATACCTTGTCATCCTGGCGAAAAAGAGTTCTTGGCAGCCAGGGATGAACGCGGGCCTGGTCGGTAATTTCTGGTATCTTCTGCTTCCAGACAGGTCCGCTGGGAAAGGGTGTAACGGTAACGTGATAGCGGTCTCCTGAATAAAACTGATCCTCCTCCACCCTGTAAATATCTCCGGCATCTTTATTGAAACTTTCAAAGCTCAGTTCATCCTGTACCCATAAAAGAATCAGCAGTGATGCAGCAAGCCCCACCGCCAGTCCGGCGACGTTTATAAATGTAAATCCCTTGTATTTTAAAATATTACGGAAAGCGATGCTGAAGAAATTCTTTATCATGGCAAAAAGGTTAAGTTCTGATAAATGACGAACGGCAACAGATTTTGTTGCACAAAATAATTCCAGTTCAGATATTTTTTTTGAAATGGTCCATTAACACGGGCAACACGGGCAGATAACAGTTCAATAAAACAATATTTGTACAGGCTGCGACGAACAAAACCCCGCAACTGGTGTTTTTAAATCTGAATTCCCCCATGTTATGCATTTATAAAATATTTCATCCATAAACAAGGTCTTGTAATTATCATCCTCAATAAGGCTGTTATTCTGGGCATACAACAGTTTAAAAATATTTATGCAATAACCCGGTATTCATTAAGCATCCGGTCCAAATGTAAATCCGCAGAGAAATATTTTTCTCCCGGATCATAGTTGTGAAACAGTTCAAAAAAGAAAGGAGCTAATTATGAAGTACATTTTGAAGGTTGTTTTTCCAACCGAGATCATGAACGAAAAGATCAAGGATCCCCAGTTCCCAAAAAAAATGGAAGAGCTGCTTGGTGACATTAAAGCAGAGGCGGCATATTTTGGAACCATATGTGGTCAGAGGGGAGCCTATATTGTTGTTAACATGAATGATTCATCCGAAATGGTAAAGATTGGAGAGCCTTTGTTCCTCTGGTGTAATGCAGAAGTGGATGCATACCCCGTAATGACTCCCGAAGATCTTATGAAAGGAGGGCCTTCAATCGAGGCTGCCATTAAGAAATGGGGAAAATAGCCGGACAGATGCCGGTATCAAAAAACTTCAACCTCCGGTGCAAAATCCCGGAGGTTAAAGGATCATAATTAAAAGGATGCGGATTCAGGAGCAGCTTTCAGATCAAGGTCGATCAAAGGCTCCACCCCTGTCTGTATTCCGTACGAAGAAACCTGTCTGCCTCAGGCAGGCTTGGGAAGCCGAACTTTTCAGGATCCCACTGCAGTGCCATACCGCTCAGCTTCTCCTTCAGTTCGCTGCGTATCGCAATATTACCCAGCAGAACTGTTTCTGTCAGTGGCCCGGCCCATTCAAAATCTGAACCTCCCGCTTCACCACCTTTGCATGCCCGTATCCATTCCTGCTCATGTCCGGGAGAAGATGGGATATAAGGTGCTGGTGCCGTGTACGATTCACGCAGCTTCTTTGGTAGTATCATGTCATCGAGGATCTTGCCCTTGTCGCCCACATAAAGCGTACCTCCCGTGCCCAGCTGCGTCCCCTCATCCATCTCTTTCAGAAGCATGGGGCGCAGACCGCCGTCGTACCATGTGAGTGTAACGGGGGGCATGTTTTCGCGCGCAGCAAACTCATATTTTACAATGGACCCTGACGGATAGGTCTCCTGGTTAACGAGTGTCGAAACTGCCTCCACGCTTACAGGATACTTAAGCTTAAGCGCCCTGAATACAGGATCGAGCGAATGGCAACCGATATCGCCGAGGGCGCCTGTGCCGAAGTCCCACCAGCCCCTCCAGCTGAAAGGATGATACGCCGGGTTATAGGGTCGCACAGGTGCCGGGCCGATGAAAAGGTCCCAGTCAAGTTCTGCCGGTATGGCAGGTGTATCCAGTGGCCGTTTCACCCCCTGCGGCCAGTAGGTTTTAAGCAGACCATTATTCGGCCGGTCAGTCCAGACATGCACCTCCCTTACAGGGCCTATCACCCCGTCCCAGATCATCTCCCTGAGCCGTCTCGGGCCATCGCCTGCCTGCCCCTGGTTACCCATCTGGCTGGCAACCTTATACTGCTTCGCCGCCCGGGCAAGCTCCCTGGCTTCAAACACGGTGTGTGTGAGAGGTTTCTGAGTATAAACATGCTTCCCCCTCTTCATTGCCTCCATGCTTATTACGGCATGGGTATGATCGGGCGTCGCAATAATCAGGGCATCAATATCTTTTTGCCTGTCGAGCATTACGCGAAAATCCCTGTACTGCTTTGCACCAGGATAGGTCCTGAATATATTGAGAGTGGGCTCTCTCCAGTCGACATCGCAAAGCGCCACTATATTCTCCGTTTTTGCCACGTTTTCAAGGTTAACACGCCCCATCCCCGAAATCCCAGCTCCGGCGACATTCAATCTGTCGCTGGGAGCAGTATGGCCAAGTCCTGAAACAGCATGCCGTGGAACTATAGTAAGTCCGGCAAGCCCCGCGGCTGATGATCCGATAAATCCTCTCCGGCTCATCGTTTTTGAAATTTTGCCACTCATTTCTTCAAATTTTCCTGGGTTTGTATGCAAGTCATTCAAGCAAAAAAATCATTCATCCGTCCAGTCATCCGTACGGAATGAGGATGCCGGCAGACCTTCGGTATTGAACAGATCACCTACAATATAATCAGAGAAGGCATAGCGCACTGCCACAGGGCTTGGCACTGATGGGCTTATCAGGGTGATGCCTGTGCCCGTTATGAAAGCTTTGGCCGGATAAAATCTTTTATTTGCCCCGGCAACTTCGAAGCACGACAATTCCTTTCCAAAGGATGTAAGCCCGTTATCGGCGTAATTGAATGTAAGCTTCACCAGGGGCCCTTCCGTTGTCATCTCTTTCAGAACGGGACCGGAGAAGGCAAAGCCTGCCTTTCCATAGGTCTTAGCGAGAGCGAGAAGTGCAAGCCGCTCAGAACCTGTTTTTTTATCAGCAGGATGGATAATATCCTTTTCACCCAGATCCATTATGCAGGCCATACCGATGTTTGGAATAGCTGTCGAAGCTTTCAGCTGTGCCTCACGCAGGAAGGCTGAGCTGAGGCCGCCTGTTCCGTAATCGAATGGAGCGATCTGCATATAGTAGAACGGGAAATCACCAATTCCCCAGACAGACCTCCAGTTCTCAACAAGTCCCGGAAGAAGCAACCTGTATTTATCAGCCTCATTCCTGTTCGATTCACCCTGGTACCAGATGGCACCTCTGATACCATACCCCGCCATGGGGTTGATCATTGCGTTGAACAGAACAGTAGGTGTCTGAGGAGACAGATCGCCCTGCTGGTTTTTGTCAGGCAGGGTGACAAAATCAAATTTTTTGATGCCGGCTTCGCTCATCCATGGCTCGATGCGCGTACCACCCCAGCTTGTATTGATAAGCCCCACAGGGACATTCAATACCCTCTGAAGGAAGAGCCCGAAATAGTAGGCTGTCGCACTGAAATTGCTTACATTTTCAGGTTCGCATGTCTCCCAGCTTCCGGTGAAATCATTCATCGGACTGAGGTTTGTTGCCTTCTGCACTGTAAAGAGCCTTAAAGCAGGGTTTGAGGAGGTGGCGATAGCTTCGTTCGATCCTGTGACCGGCTGATTGAAATAGCCTTTTACAGGCATTTCCATGTTCGACTGTCCGGAGCAGATCCAGACCTCACCTATGAGTACATTATTCAGCTTCAGCGTTTTCCCGTCGCTGATTGAGATCTCATAAGGACCACCGGCTGAAGGTGTGGCAATACTCACTTTCCAGCTGCCATCGCTTCCTGCCTTTGCAGTATAGAGCTTGCTATTCCAGGAGGTGATGATCCTGACCGTGCCGTTTTTCTGAGCTGTTCCCCATAAGGGAGCCTGTGTCTTTTGCTGCAAAACCATGTTATTGCCGAAGATGGCGGGTAATCTGACCTCTCCGAGGAGGGCTTCTGATGAGATGACAATTACTGCTGCCATCATCATCAGCGACAAAAAAGTGCGTTTCATATGAAGTTTGAATTGGTTAAAACTGTGTAATTACCGGCAGGCATATTCCAGCCGGCCTGCCCTCCAAAGCGTTGTACGGACCAAATGCGTCTCACTTAATGGCTGAGGTCCATGCCGATGCCATAAGCTGGGCACCTGCAAGCGACGGGTGCACACCATCAGGGGTCCAGTAGGAGCCTGCAGCCTTTTTCTGAGCCTCATCGAATATCTTCTGATATGGAATGAACAGAGCACCGAACTTATCTGCTATCTCCCTTGCAGCCTTCTGGTAGCTGTAAAACTCCGGATACCATTTATCATCAACTGCCTTGACCCCGGGGACAGCATAAGGCTCACAGATTATCAGCTTAACATCGGGAAGGGCCTTTTTTGTCCGTTCGAGAAGGGCAATGTAATCATTCCTGTACACCTCGACGGTGCCGTTATAGTTGCCTGTAAGCTTATGCCAGATATCGTTGACCCCGATGAGGATGCTGAGGATATCAGGCTTGATGGCCAGACAGTCCTCATCCCATCTGTCAGCCAGCTGGAACACCTTGTTGCCGGAGATCCCTTTATTGATGATCTTAAGATCAAGCTCAGGCTCTTTTTTGAGCAGATGAGCAGCAGCAAGAAGTGCATAACCTGAACCCAGTGCAGCAGCATCATTGAAGGTGTCGTTCTCCCTCTTCCTTCCGGCATCGGTAATGGAATCTCCCTGGAAAAGAATAACGTTTCCCTTTTTCAGGGTTAATTTAGGTTCCTTTTTCCCTGGCATTGCCGCTGAGACTATATCCGGAATACTCACGGCGAGCAAACTTCCCAGTGCGGCCTTCTTTATGAAAGTCCGCCTGTCATTTGTATTTCCTGAAAACATGATTTTCTTATGCTTAATGAAGAACTAAATTATTTTTTTGTACCAGGAATTGAATTTCAGACCTCGTCAGTTATTATATAAGGTTTTCTGTAGAATCTTGACAGCATGATATCTGCCTCAGGATCGTTGACGAACTTTTCATAATCGCCGAGAAATTTCAGTTCCCTGCCCAGCCTGTAGGATATGTTCGCCAGTTGCGGCAGGCAGCTTGAATAGAATCCTTCGATGATATCGCAATGAAGGGCGTCGTTATTCCCATCCCTTATTGCGTCGATGAAGTTTGCATAATGCTCGGTTCCGCCTGGAGCCGCAAGATACTTCGAGTCGGCAGGCTTCTTCTCTTCCGCGGCTGAAGTGGCAAAGGGTTCCTTCTCCCTCTTCCTGAATGCCTTCCAGGTCCCTTCATTCAGCTCAAGATAGCCGTCAGTGCCATAGAAGATATTCCCGATCCTGATGTCGAGACTCGATTCCGAATTTGTGAATCTTCCCCTTGTCTCAAATTCGAGGATTTTTCCGTCCTTGTATTTGAAGACCGATGTCTGAGTATTCGGGGTCTCCTGTTCGCACTCTTCCGGACTGATACCATATATCCCACCGGCGGAAAAAACTGTTACAGGATGTTCATTTTTATTAAGACCCCAGCGGGCGATATCGAACTGGTGAGGACCCTGGTTGCCTGTATCCCCATTGCCTGTTGCCCAGAACCAATGCCAGTTGTAATGAACATGCTTCTCATTGTATGCACGCCAGGGAGCAGGTCCCAGCCAGCGGTCATAGTGAAGTGTTGCCGGCGGCGTTCCGTCCTTTGCAATACCGAAGGAGTCACGTGGCTTATAGCACATTCCCTTTGCCATATATACGGTACCGATCCCGCCGTCATGCAGGAATTTCATGGCCTCCATAACATTTGCTATCGAACGGTTCTGAAATCCTGTCTGAACCCGTACATTGTACTTCCGGGAAGCTTCGATCATTTTTCTTCCTTCAAAAATATTATGCGAGGCCGGCTTTTCAACATATACATGCTTGCCTGCCTGGCATGCCCATATTGTGGCAAGAGCATGCCAGTGATTGGGAATTGCCAGCGATACCGCATTTATCTCCTTGTCATCAAGGACCTTGCGCATATCCCATTCGGTAACGGGCTTTGTACCGGTCTTATCAAGTATATATTTCGATCTCTCCGGAAAAAACTGCTCATCAGCATCACAGATAGTCTTAAGCCTTATATTGCGGTTATCCATAAGCGAGCACCAGCTCTCTATATGGTCGCCGCCGCGGCCGCGGATCCCTATGACAGCCATAGTCAGCCTGTCATTCGCCCCGATTACCGATGCGTAAGATTTTGCACTTAAACCCATGCCCCCTATTGTTATCCCTGCAGTGCCCAGGATGCTCTTTTTGATAAAATCTCTTCTCTTTGTCATTTCTTTCAATTTTATATGTATATTATTGAATTTTAATTACTTTCAGATTACAAACAACTCCCCCGGATTGAAAATATGATAAATTTACTCTTTTTTAGATTATAATTTTCAATTAACTTACACGTTTATTAGATGTAAGGGAAAAAATCACATTTATTTAAGAGCTCCCATGAAAAAAATTTACAAGCCTCATGCGGGATTTCTATTGGCAGTTATTTTTCTGGCAGTGGAAGCATTAAACCTGAACGGACAATCATCCATGCCCGACATCCTATTAAAGAACAGCCTGAGAGATCAGCTGAATTATCTTGATGAGCATACTAAAATCTATGAGAATTACAGGGCAATCAGGGAGGATATGTTCCAGAAGGTAAAACAGAATATTTTCGATAGCCTGGCGCTTGGATATTCCGGCAGGAACCAGCTTTCAGCAACTATCAGCAAGCTGAACCACAGGATCGATACCCTTGGCTCGGATCTTGGAGCCACCAGGGAAAGGCTTGAGGAGACAACACGTACAAAGAACAGCATCAGGCTGCTGGGCATTGAAGTCAATAAACTGACATACAACAGCATAATGTGGCTGATAGTTCTCGGCCTGGCAATGCTTCTCGTGATCGGCCTCCTTGTGTTCAAAAGAAACCTTTCCGCTTCACTTAGCCTTAAAAAAGAGCTGGGCGATCTGAAGGATGAGTTTCAGGCCTACCGCAAGAGCACCCGTGAAGCCAGGGAGAAAATGTCAATGGATCACTTCAATGAGATCAAGAGGCTGAAAGGGGGATGAGGCCTCGTTTAAAACTTCCTTGCCTCCCTGCGGGCCTTCTCCAGGACCTCTTCTATCTCGACAGCTGCCCCGCCCCTGTTCTTGCTCTCTTCAGCAGCGGTCATAAATGCAAAGACCTCAATTGTCTCATCGGGAGTGACCGGAACCACACCTGTTTTAAAGAATTCAATTATCTTCACCAGCATCGGATTATAACTGTGCTCCTTCCCAAGGGTTGTATTTGCCTTTTCCCCGAAAACGGTTCCGCCGATATCATACACTCCTGATCTTGTTCCCCTGAAACTTCCGATCCGTGTATCCTTCCAAAGTCCGACAACAAGATCCGTATCCGGAGTATAAACCCTTGAAACGCTCTTGCAGCCGGTCCCAAGCAGTGTATAAAGGGCTTCAACGCCATGTATGCCATACCAGTACAGATCGGGATGGGTCTTCTCGATCGTGGCGGGGCTGAAAGTATCTGCACCCAGCACCCTGCCTATGCTCCCTTTTGCAATTTCCTGTGCAGTATCTTCAAATCTCATTGAGGATGATGAGAATACCGGAACCTTATAATGCCGCGCAGCCTCAAATATGGAAATTGTATCAGGCAATGAAGCCGCTATGGGCTTGTCGATAAACATCCTCTTGCCCGATTTCATAACCTGCAGCGCCTGTTCGAGATGCAGCCTGCCATCGTTTGTCTCGAGCAGTATCACATCAACCCTGTCAAGCAGCTCAGCTATCGAACCGGTAATTTCAACTCCAAGCTTCTTTACCTCCTCAGTGTAGCCGGGAATCCTTTCATAGCTAGATTTTATATCGCTGCTCCCCCTGGGATAGGCGGCAGTAATCCTGTAGCCCCCGAATTCGGGTCCTGCATCGGGACTGTTAAGGGCCTGGGTAAATGCGACGCTGTGAGAGGTATCAAGTCCGATAATACCTACTTTTCTGCCATCCTGCCCGGCTGGTCCGTAAACCGGACCCAGGGTCCGGGCCATTCCCACTGAGACTGCCCCTATCGAAGCCGTTTTCACAAAGTCACGCCTGTTAATTTTGTTCATCGTATTTGTATTAAGGTAAATGCTGAAAAAAGTACTCCAATTTAAGAAAAATTAAGTAGGTTTGATATTGAAACCAAAAAATCAGAACCGTCATGTCAGGAAAAACTACCCGTCGCACTTTTATTGCAACAACAGGAATGGTATCTGCAGGGATGACCCTGGGTGTCAATGCTCTTGGTGCAGCATCATACAGCAGGATCATCGGAGCAAATGAGAAAATACGTGTCGGATTCATCGGCATCGGCAACAGGGGAAGCCAGCTGCTTCAGATATTCATGGAACAGCCCGATGTTGAGGTTGCCGCCCTGTGTGATATTTACGAGCCCTACCTCAACCGCGACCGCTCAAAAGTCGACCCACGCTACCTCAGTGACAGGCCGGGCCAGGTACCTGAAATGAACGAAGTATTTCCTGGAAAGGTCGAAAGATATTCCGATTACAGGAAACTTTTGGAAAACAAGAGTATAGATGCTGTTTGCATAGCCACACCCGATCACTGGCACGCTCTCATGACAGTCGGGGCAATAAGGGCAGGAAAAGATGTATATGTGGAGAAGCCCCTTTCAAAGACAATTCATGAGGGACGTGCCATGGTTAACGCCGGGAAAGCCAGCAGGCAGATAGTAACTGTAGGATTGAACCGCCGCGGCGCCCCTACCTTCCAGAAGCTTGCACGGGAGATCCCCGCAGGAAAGATAGGCAAGGTAACTTATACAAGCGCATGCCATGTTGGAAACATGTTCCCCGACGGAATCGGGAGAATGAAGCCGGAAGCTCCGCCGAAGGACTTCAACTGGGATGCATGGCTCGGTCCACGGGCTTACAGGCCTTACCAGTATAATATTGCTCCCTATATGTTTCGCTGGTGGGAGGATTTCTGCAACCAGATAAGCAACCAGGGAGTCCATTACCTCGATCTCATACGCTGGCTGCTGAATGAGGAGGCTCCGTCCGTAATAAGCACCCTGGGTGGCAAGTTCGCAGTAAATGACGACCGTACAATTCCCGATACAATGCAGGTTACATATGAGTTTGCCTCAGGCTCCCTCGCAACCGTCAACGTGCTCGAGGCAAGCTCGGGAAGCTTTATACCATACGGCTTCATAGAAATGAGGGGCACCAAGGGAACATTGTATACAAATGAAAACGATTACAGGATAACCCCGACTACCCCGGGACAGTTCCAGACCTGGGATAAGCTTATGGAGCCTGAGGAGTATAGTGTGGAGACAAAGGACAGGCTGCTGGCTGACAACAGTTATCTGAACAGTACTGCAAACCTGATACGCAATTTCCTCGACTGTATAAAATCGAGGCAGACTCCATGGTCAACGCTTGAAACGGGACACCGCTCGACAACAATGGCCCACCTGGCAACAATATCGCTCCTTACGAAGGAAAGACTCTTGTGGGATCCGGTAAAGGAGGTATTCACAAACTCTGAAAAAGCCAACCAGCTCTTAAGCTACGAGTACCGGAAACCGTATAAATTATAAAGTGCAGGTATGCCTCACTACAACGGGCTGTAGAAAAAGTTTTTTTTAAACTCAAAGCCCTTTACCGCAAATCCCGATAGCTATCTGGATTTGCGAAACCTCTGCACTCTCTGCGGTTAATTGATTTTGACTTCTTTAAACCCACCTCCCGGGATGAACGATTATTGTTTCAGGCATACCACTGCCTTTCCCTCTTCAGATCAGAGTTGAGAATATTATACGCAATATTTGCATTTTCGACAACCTGGAAATCGAACATCCCCACGCAGGCAAAATCCGCTCCGCTGGAAAAGGCATGGCGGAAACCATCTTCCGGCTTTATGGCCCCCGCTGCAAGCACCTTATATGCTATCCAGGGAGTGGCATTTTCCATGAAAAAGTCAGAAACAGCCTTGTCCGACATGCACCAGATATTGTCGTGAGCCATATTATGCCCGTCGCCGTCGACAGGCAGTTCAGGATTCGCAGGATCAACAGGGGTGGCTGACCAGTAATTGCTGGTATGAAAAGTCTTCATATAGAAGTCGGGCTTTATATCATGCTCGACACAGGTTTTCGGAACCATTATTGAATGTGCAGCGGTACCTGCTATCAGCCCGTGCTTCTGAATCAGCTCGACAGGCTTGCGCAGGAAGTCAACCTGCTTGTCGGAAATGTACTTGTCAGCTATACCACCCATAACAAAGGCCCCGATTGCGCCATGATCGATCGCCATCTGGACATTGGTCAGGTCCTCCCCCTTTGGATAGGTCTGTGCCAGCCATTGTACCTTTCCGCCTCTCTTCCAGTATTTTTCGAGGATCCTTATGGTATTTTCGTCGCAGCGGAAAATAGCAGTATTGATACCGCAGGCTTCACAGAGCCATAATGTCTCGATGACCTTTTCGTCGGTAAAATATTTCTTAAGCCATGTAGAGACATAAATAAGATCACGCGCATGGGCGAAACCGCTGATCAGATTCCCTCCTATCATTATCCGGCTGAGTGTAATGTCCTTTATCCTTCCTGTCGGAACGGGTCCCTTTAATTCTCCTATCGACTGCGTTTTGCCGAGAATAAGAGAGGCACTGCTCACAGCATCGGGCTTTGCAGCAAGATTCTTCTCCTCGAAGCTTATCCATCCCCTCTTCTTTGCCATTCCGAAAAAAGCGGCTCCGAATAAAGGGACAACAGCAAGGTTCTTGATCAGCTCGCGCCTCGAAGTGTCATACGATTCGAGTATTTCATGGTTATCGCGGGAAGGAAACCGGGTCTCCTTTCTCCTCGCATGGTAAAAGCTTATGAGCCGCTGCAGGCCCCAGAAGGCATCCTCCCTGAAGGAAGCCAGCACTATCAGCACAACAGCTTCTATGAGATTATAATTTAGAAGATAAAAATGGCTCTGTGATGGAATTGTCGAGGATACAAAGGGAGGATTGGCAACGTAATACAGCATGAGCAGAAAGGCACCTGCAATGCTTGCATAACGTGTAAATAATCCGGTAAACAGGAAGACTCCGATGAGTATCAACCCCCAGATATTGAGAAAATCCGTGATCTGCAATGTTGTGTTATTTGCAATGAGCCAGTGAAAAAACCCTGAAAAAAGCCATTTGGATTCCATCAGGTAAAGGGAGGATGACCAGTTGGGATTGGCAAGCTTTGCCAGTCCCTCAAAGAGGAAGTGCCATCCGATTGCAACTCTTAATATTGTAAGAAGCCATGTAGTTATCTTTCCTGTATCTTTCATAAAATTATTTTATTAGTCAAAAAGATGAAGTGGATTTTCAATGATCTTTTCTATTGTAATTACTTTAGGCTGAATTGTTGAAGGGGCTTTTTCAAGATATTCCTCCCTGACCTTTATAGGCATATCAATTTTGTATGGCTTGCATTTAGGGATTGCGGCAATTGCTTTTTTTGCCCCTTCATACAGCGCTTTCCGTGTCTCCTCGAATGGATACAGTACGGCTGCTTCACGTGCCAGCCCCTCCTTTGTGGCTACAGTCACGATCCCATCCCCGAAGAATCTCCTTGCCTCCCTGCATGTTGCCTCATCACCTGTAACAAATATGGGCGGCACATCATAGTATCCGGCAACCATAGCCGACTGGGCCAGTTCACCCGATTCCACTCCATTGTACCAGTACTTGTTCTCAGTCATGGAGGATTGCGTATGGCACAGCACCCCGTCAGGGGTACCATTCATTGCATGAAAACCGAACATGACGAAACCCGAATAGCTCCTGTCGAGGCTCCACCTGTTGCCATCGGGCCTGGGCTGGCCCGTTACATATTTGGCGCCAGCTACCATGAGATGGGGGATCATTGCCTGGTTACCATGTCCATCTATCACAATTATCTCGGTGGCACCTCCGTCGCGAAGGCCCTTAATGACCGCCGCGAGGTCACCCATGAAATACTCGCAGGCCTGAATATTTTCCGGTGTTCCCTTCTCACGTGTCTGCGAAAATTTATAAACGCCGCTAACCCCTTCAAGGTCCGTCTCTATGAAGATCTTTATCTGGGCCCTGAGAGATTGGAGTCCTGTGAAGATCATCAGGACCATTATTGCAAACACCATCAAAACTGATCTTAATCTGCCTGAACTGGAATTGTAACTTTTCATTTTTTGAATATTAATTTTTCTGTAAATCTTTTTAAAACCTGTATTTATCCGGCGTATGTGCAGAGCTTCAGGGATCTGAGACTCATTTCCTGAACGGCCCGGGAAAACTAATAAGATCGGTTCGTGTTTTCCCCCCTTCTGTTATCCTTGCCAGCGTATATACGGTACCATCCTTCCCGATTGCAATGGAGTTGACATATAATGGCCTCTGCCCGTCGGGGTAGAAAACGGCCCCGTGATCCAGATATTTTCCCGTCGGGATATCATAGGTTACAAGATGAAGGTCTTCCAGTCCCTTTGCCTCACCCTTTGCAGTTGTACTTGCTCCCATGACTCTTTTCCCGTCTATGTATATCGGACCGCCTGTAAGATAATAGATCGTCCTCCCATCGGGGCCAAGCTTGAAACCCAGGTAGCCATAGCTGAACTGATCGCCCATTCCGGTCAGTTTTGAAGGTACGGATGTGAGCCTGTCAAGAACTTCCAGACGGGGAACCTCAGGATCGAACCTGAAGAGATATCCCGAGTTGCCATGGACTCCATATATCTTTTTTTCCGGAGCATACCAGAAGACCTGGCGCCAGTTGTAAGCCATGCTGCCCGAGGTAAAAATGTCATATGTCCCGAAGTAATCCTTCTTCATATCCTCCCCGGTAATTGTCTGAACCGAATCCTGTCCCGGCTTCACCCATCTGATCTTTCCATCGGGTGTAGTGAAGTAAACAGCTCCGTTTTCAGGATCGATCGCAAGGGATCTGCATACGACGCGAAAATCCTCCCCTTTGCCATCTTCCCCCTTGCCGGTAACGGGGCCAAAGTCCTTCATTTCCTTTTTATCCAAATCGTACCTGAACAGATAGCCTGTTGGCCAGGAGAGGCCCCATATCAGCCTTCTGACCGTATCCATGTTCATGGTTATAATCCCTTCCCTATGCGGCTCGATGGCAAGATCCTCAAATGTTTTGCCCTTCATGTCGAATGACAGCAGGTGGCCGCCCCTGAAAGCCTTGTAATCGCCTGTGGGCACACCGGTTTTTTCCATCCCGTCAATGATGCTGTAATAGCCAAGATGGGTCGCAAAGTAGAGCTTTCCTTTAGATTCCACGAAATTTACATGGCTTTTGCCCTGAGCCACTACCTTCATCCCCTTTTCGCCGCAGATCTCAGTCAGGTCACCGAGATGTTCTATTGCAGCGGTCTTCGGATCAAAGCAAAAAACCTGACCCGCGACATCCATCAGCTGTGAACAAAGCACATAATAGATTTTCCCGTCACTTGCGGAGGATATTCCGTTATATGTATCATGGGCCTCCCCAAAACCGGAGTTATAGACAGTTGCCGTTATCCGTGCATCGGGAGTTGACACTTCGCCGGTATCTGCTGCCGGTTTCTGAGGCTGGCTGCAAGATGCTGCAATCAGCGCCAGTATAATGGTCGCCAGAAGCGATCTTTGTGATTTCATTACCTGCATCTTATATATGATCAACCCAGTTTTTTTATCTGTTCGGCATTGACCCTGATCCTGTCGATTGCCTCTGCTATACTGTCGAGATCTTTTTTGTCCGAAAGCAGAATAAACTGCTGGATCCAGACAGCCTCAGCACATAGCTTATCATTTTCAGGGCATTCATTTCTCACGGCAAATTTATCAAAATCCAGCTCCTCCTTTGAGTACATTTTTCTGAAATTTTTGGATTTGAACGCGTCTCCCAGGTAAGGCTGCTTATTCAGGTAGGGAGCATATCCGCTGAGATTAGGTATCCCCTCGGCATCGAGCGCCTTCAGGAATTTATCCCTGGAGAGGCCTTTGAATTCCTCCTGTTTATACCGGAAAGCAAACATATGGAAGGCGGCCCGGGTCACATTGTCATAAAGCTTGTATGGCTGTATGCCGGGGATCCTTGCAATCTGTGATCTCACGTATGCGGCGTTATCATTCCTCGTGCTCGTCTGTGAATCCAGCAAATCGAGCTGGGCAAGGCCTATCGCAGCCTGATACTCCGTCAGACGAAGCTTTGTCCCCATCATAACAGCACCGGCACCGATGCCTCCTATAACTGCGCCATACGGGAATCCTACATTGTGATATGAGTAGCACCTGTCCATGAATGCCTCATCGTCGCTCACTATAGCTCCTCCTTCTCCCAGGGGGAGATGCTTGGATGTCTGAAAGCTGAAGCATCCCGCATTCCCGAATGTTCCCACCTTCTTATGATCTATTTCTGCGAGCCAGGCCTGGCATGCATCTTCCACAACAAGCAGCTTATGCTTCCGGGCAACTGCCATGATCCGGTTCATATCCGAGGGCAACCCAAGGATGTGAACAGGCATTATGGCTCTCGTACGCGGTGTGATCCTGGCTTCAATTTTTGCCGGGTCCATCTGGAAGGTCTCAGGGTCTATATCGACAAAAACAGGCATAGCTCCGGCCATAAGCACAGCCTGTATGCTTGAGATCCATGTATATGGCGTAACTATAACTTCATCCCCTCCGCCGATATCCAGCTGGACAAGCGAGGCTATCAGCGCGTTAGTGCCGTTAACGACGGCCAGGGATCTCCTGGTGCCTATTGTCTCAGCCCATCTCTTCTCAAATTCAGTGACAACACCGGCTCTCGACCAGACTCCGCTCTTCATTACCTTCAGAAGCTTATCATTATAACGCTCCGGGATCCATTGCGGCCAGGCGGGCCATACACCCGTGAATGCCTTGCTTCCTCCCAGGATGGCCGGCTTGCCTGAATCAGCCGAAGTATTGGCCAGGATTGACGGAGCAACAGTCATTGCGACCGCTGCGCCGATACCTGCCATAGAATTCTGCTTTACGAATTCACGCCTTGTATAGTTTCTTTTTGACATATCAATAAATTTAAGTTTATATCAGATCGAATTAAGCTTATCCCTGTTGTTGTAAACTTTCATAATCGCATTAACAAGGTCATCCATATCGGCCAGTGATCCCAGAAGCGGTCCCGAGGCCCACAGCATCACCATTTCGTCGCAGACCTGGTCGCATTTCGGCAGATGGAGCTCTTCCTGGAATTTTTTCATCCGCGCGCTTCCGAACATCTGCCTGTACTCAGGCAGCGTCTGTATATGATCGGTCCATGGCTCCCTGTGAAGGCCATTGGGAATATACGGGCTCAGGCTAATACCTTCTGCTGCAATGGCTTTAAAGAACTTATCGCGCGGAGCATTATTGAAATGTTCCTTTTTATACGACCATGTGTAAAGATAGAATGAGCCTGCACCGGTACCTTCATAAAGCTTCTGCGGCACCAGACCGGGGCATTCCTTTAGCTTCTCAGTCAGGTAGGCCGCATTCCTGTTTCGGATCTCATGCCGTTCGCGCACCCCTGGCAGCTGTCCCATAAGAATGGCTCCCTCGAATTCATTCATCCTGTACTTGGATCCGATTGTGAGGGTCTTCCCGTTTTTGGCAGTCCCATGATTCATTACAGTATAGCATTTGTCCATCAGCTCGTCATTATGGCTGACTATGGCACCACCTTCCCCGCAGCAAAAAACCTTGCTGGTCTGAAAGCTGAAGCAGCCGGCATCGCCTATAGTTCCGACAAGCTTACCCTGGTACTCTGCCAGGAAGGCCTGGCAGGAATCTTCTATCACCTTCAGGTTGTATTTTTTCGCCAGCTCCATGAAGCTCTGCATATCGCAGGGCTGTCCCATAATATGTACCGGCATGATAGCCTTTGTACGCTTTGTTATCTTCCTTTCGGCATCAGCAGGGTCGAGCTGGAAGGAGGCTGTATCTATATCTGCCATCACGGGAAGGGCACGGCTCACAAGGATGCTCTGGATAGTTCCCGGATCAGTATATGGTGATGTAATGATCTCATCGCCAGGCCCTATGCCCAAAGCTTCGACGACAGTATTAAGGGCCTGAGTTCCGGATCCGGTGCTCACACTTGTATTTGTCCCATAAATCCTGGCAAATTCCTTTTCAAAGGTAGGCACCGTACCGTCTGGTGACTGAATTCTGCACCAGATCCCGCTGCGCGTGGTCTTCACTATCTCCTCGACAACATGCTCATCAACATAGGGCCACTCAGGCCACACCTTATCTTTGGCCACCGGAGTGCCTCCCAGTATAGCCAGCTTGTCATTAATGCCGCTTACTATGGCCGGATTGCCGAAGGATGGAATATAACCTGAGGCGGCTACTGCGGCAGTGCCGGCCGACATTGTTGCGATGAACCTGCGTCTCGAAAGGCTTTTCTTTTTCATTTTGTCGTGTGTTGTTATCTCAGTAAACCTGATTATTGAATTTTATTTTGAGATCAGTTTCAAGCCTGTCGCGGCAGCAAGCTTCTTCACCTCATCAACTATCTCTTCTTCCAGTCCCGGAGCCCATCTGGCCGGAAGACCATAGACCATCTGCGAAGACTCGCCCTCATATCCTCCCTCGCTCAAAATTGTCTCCGAGGGGATATATGCCATATCATCATTGACATAGCCCAGCACGAAAATATCAGGGCCGAACAATTTTTTGAGCCTTATTGAATAGTCCACAACCAGTTCTCCGCCAAGGGCAACAATGGCCTGGCCTCCAAGCCGCCATACCTCTACAGGATAAGGATAGGAGGAGATAAGCGAACCATTGGCCTTAAGTGCCTTGAGCTGATTTTCAGCCCACTTTTTCTGATATCCTTCCGCGTGGTCGGCCATTTTTGCAAGTGAATCTGCAGAAAGGGGCTCTGAGAATTTAAGTTTCACCTCAGAATATGCCGTTGAAAGCACAGGATCAAGCTTTTGCATATCCTCGTCAAGAACCCTGCCGACAGCGGCTGCAAGTTCCTTTCCGTATTGAACCGCGAGGGGTATAGTTCTGCGGGGAAGAGGATTCTGATCAGCCCCCGCACCCTGGAAAAACATTGCAGTTATTCCGGGGTATGATCTCTCAAGCTCAGCCTGGGCAAAGCCCGGATAATCGCCGGAAATACTGTAAATGTCAAGAACAGTCGCATGGCAGGCATATCCGAAGGCAACCGCAATTATATTGCCGCGGAGATCGGTAACCTTAAGCACCGGCACTGCATAATCGTTGGGCCCGGCGAGGGCAGTAAGGGAATTCAGGGATGCTTCGGAATTATTCCGCCTGTTTACCTGGAACCGTGTAATTCCTGTCTGTGAATATATTTCTGCAGGTACCATTGCACTGATCGCCTCGCCGGCAAGATCGGCGATCTTTCCGCAGAGATCAGCCGAATACTCCCTGATCACCTGCAGCTGAGCTTCATCAAGCGGATATATATCGAACAGGGCTCCGTCAAGCACCGGTCCCGAATGGGTATGGGAATAGCTTAGAATGATCTGCGATCTTGTTAGACCATATCGTACAGCTATCTGATCGCGGATCCTGTCCGACAGCTTTTTTGGAAATCCGAGAAGATCGGTTGTTATAAGGACTGCCTTCCTGCCCGTAGAATCCTCTATAGCAAGCACCTTGGCCCAAAGATCGGCGAGGACACCGTCTGACGGATGAGTTCTTGAGGCATAACCTGCAAGCCAGACTGGTTTCCCCGGTGTAATTACAGCCCTTGAAATTCCGGCCTTCCATCCCTGTGTCGGAGATGGACTGGCAATCACCTCGGGATGAAAATTCAATGCAAAAAGCACCAGGGAGAAAAAAACTGCCAATGAGCTCATTTTCTTCATATTCAGAAGAATTAATTCCAGGTTACCGTTTAAGGATCGGAAATATTATAACCCTAAAAATAACAAATAAAGCTGTTATCCTACCTGTGAAGCAGTTTTTTAACAGCGGCCATGAGTATCTTTTCCGAGCCAGGAGCTACTCCGGAGGCGTCACCGCCTTCGTACCCACCCTGCGTATATGCGATATCGGTACAGATATACTCGGGCCCGTAATCACCATAAGCAGCCATTGCCACAAAAAGATCGGGCCTTTCAGCCTTTGCTGCCAACTGATACTCCACGAACAGTTCACCTGGCATATGAAGAATACGGGCAGTGCCCAGCGAAAGGCATGAAATATCTGTTTTTTTCCCGGCCATGCACCTCTGGTACCATATTACCTTGGAGATATTATTTGAAATGAATACCGGATCGTCCGACTTCTTCTTAAGCTCTTCACCAAGGCCTGCAAAATGTGCCGCCGGAGTCAATGACACCTCTTCTGTATTCCAGGAGATATCGGCTGCAGTTATCCTCTCCTTCCTTGTTGCTTCCCATGCCCGCTTCATGCCATCAGCCAGTCTGCCGGCAAGTATGCCCCGGTTTTTATGAGAACCATCATTATATTTTCCTGCTCCGATATTTCCACCCGCTCCATTGAAGTGAACATGAAGGGCCTCAGGCACTTCAAGCTGACGATAGAATCTAGCTATCCCGGGAAAATCGGGATTCGGCAAACCTGTCTGATAATAGCTCTGAGGATGGACTGCATAATAGCTCAGTACTGCAATTGGCTTATCATCATCCCAGAAGCTTATAACAGAAACCATCGGGTCTATAAGGCCTTCAGGCTCTGCCCTGAGTGCAGAATCGGGGCAGGAGGTGTACCTGGTGGCCCTTACACGCCCGTCGGCGCCAAGGATCCTCCTGTTCGAGGCCACCTTGTATACCTCTGCCTGCCCCAGTCCTATCTGGTTAAAGGGCCTCGCATTTTTAACCGATTCACGGATAGCATCCCCCAGGCGGTACATTACGCTTCTTGTAAAGGTGCTCTCGTAGCTTAATGGGTCGAGACCGGCATTTTTAAGATATTTCTCGGCACCGAAGTCACATATCGGCGCATCATGCTGGTGAACTGTATGAAGGGCCACCCTTTCCGGATCAGTGCCGGCAGCCGCTGCAAGGACACTCCTGAATTCATCCCGGGAATCATTGGCTATACCGATCCAGTCGACCGCGCATAAAACAATCGGCTTCCCTGCTCCCATCAGCACTATTCCACGGGCCCGCAAACTCATCTCCCATGTATTGATGACCTTTCCATATGCCATATAACTCCCTACAGGAGGCGTTGCATCAGTGTCAAATGTTGCAATACTAAGCCCCGAAGCAGGAATATCGGCAGCCCGTGCCTGACTCCGGACTGATTGTACATTAAAAACAAAAAAGAAAAAACATAGTGATAAGGGCAGTACGGGTCTGGTCAGATAATGAACTATGCAATTCATGGGGTATGTTTTAATGTAAATTTCTTCAAATTCTGAAATCAGATAAATGATGTTTTTCCTTTCCTGCCGCACAACCTTCTTATTTTATCAAATTCAGCCTGATATTCCCTTCTTTTACCTTCATCGAGCGGAATCCCCGACATAGTGACGGGATTTATGAATGTGATATTCTTACCAGAGAGAGCTGCAGCAAGCGAGACATCTCCCCATTGCAGGAAGCCGGGAACATGGATCCCCATGCTGAAGTAATCGACAGAGTCGGCGTTGTCGAAGAGATAGCTTACAGGAGCTTCATGCAGGGTAACTTCCTTTATGTGCCCCCCCATGGCGGCATAGAATAATCCTGCAAGTCCCGATTCCCTGGTTCCGTCGGCCGACACCTTGCCTGCCCTGCACTGCTTGTACAGGTACTGGGTTACCATATCGAGCTCCTTTATCCATTCGCCCAGAATGGTCTGTCCCAGCCATAATTCGGCCCTTGATAAGGTGTGCAGTTTACCGGTCTGGTCATACCCGGCCGAATTTGCCGAGGTCAGCTCCCCTGTTCCGGAAAAGTCGGCAATTACGATCCCTTTGCCCTGCTTTATAAGATCATTAACCAGAACCAGGGATATTTCACTTTTCCCTGAAGGGTTGCTGATTATTACAAAGTCACGCGATTCACCTGCCGGCTCCAGATACAATAAAGGAATAAGCCTGTGATCCTCACTCTCCAGGGCAAGCCGTTCCCAGCCACCGGCAGCAGGATAATGACAGACCTCCCTGATGGTGAGCTTGTTATTTATCCTGAGCATATCCTTCAGTTCCCTTTCCTTCTTCAGGGCCGGAAAATGATCAGTTGCCAGGTAAGCTTTTCTCAGCTCATTACCCCTATTCCTGCAATATACGTCAGTACTTACGATGCCTGCATCTCTTTCACCTGAAGGAAAAACAAGAAGTTTTTCCTCCGGTACCTGGGTAAAGGGGAGCTCCTTCACGGGCTCACCGTCGCCAATGCCCTTCAGGTGCAGGTCAAACCACCCGAGCATGGCTTCGCGGTCTTCCCGCTCATATCCGTGTTCGAGGTCGAAACGCCTGAAGGAGACATCGCTGCCCTTTCCTTCTGTCCTGAATGCCTCGCTTGCCGAAGCAAAGCTTCTGAGCATCTCCGACGGATAGAAGGTTGGATTCGAATCCCTGTTATGGTTAATAAGCAACGGGGCATTTGCCAGGGCTACAACTCCTGCCTCCTCCGTGAATGTCAGACCATCCGGCAGCTGCTCGCAGATACAATTGGATTCCATAATATACGACTCGAATGTACCGACGCTCACCACCGGGACATCGGCCACAACCCTTTCATCGACAGCTGAAAGCCACATTGTCTGGTTGCCTCCTCCGCTTGCACCTGTGGCACCGATCCTGGTGCTGTCGACCATCGGAAGGGAACACAGAAGATCGATGCCCCGCATGTTCTCCGAGACCTGAATACCAAGAAGAGGTTCTCCGATATTCATAAGTGAGGCACCGAGGTTCGACCCGTGATATTCATAAGCTCCGTATTTTGTTCCCCTCTCGCCTGCTCCCCAGGGATCAATCGTCAGGCATACGTACCCTTTGGCTGCCAGGGTATGCCCCACCGCCTGCGGACCTGTATTGTCTATCTTGCCCTTGCGCCAGTGGCCAAGCATATTTATAACAGCCGGAAATGGACCCTCACCATCGGGCACATAAAGGTTGGCAGTCGCATAAACCCCGGGAAGAGTCTGGAAGCAGATATTCCTGATTGCATAGCCCTTCATCCTGATCTCCCCGGTCTGCTTTATATCGAGCGGAAGCCTGTGGTTGGCAACAATACCGGCCTCTGATTTAATTTTGCTCCTAAGTGTCGTTCTGTAAGCCATCAATGCCTCCTTTGTACGGGGAAGCTCATGCTCGGCGAATTTAAGGGAGGCCTCCAGCCTCAGCCGCTTGTCAGTAAGATCAGATTTACCGGATGGCAGAACATCGGGGAGATTGACGACCGGCTCATGTATTTTGCCCGAAGGGCCGGTTTCAACATTTGTGGTGCAATTGCGGACAATCAGGGCTGATGCCCCCAGCAAGAACAGAATGACATATTTCCTCATGATAAAATATTGATGATAAGTGTTTAATATCTGACCTTTATCCGGATAGCTCCTTCGACAGGCTTCTCGGATGCAACAATCACATATCCTCCGCCGCTTCCTGAAGTAATGGCTCCCGGGTATCCGGAAAGGTATTTCGATTCCATCTCTGCCATAACGCTATCCGGTACTGTCAGTGGCAAGATTTTTTTCCAAGACAGCAGGGTATTTGTAAGGGCTTTACCCAATCCTGTGATATCTTTTCCGAGGATAGCTTCCCAGCATGACTCACCTGCTTCTCCGAGCTGACGGATAAGGGGTTTTTCGAGATGCATGATCTTTAGCGGATCATACCCATCGGGACGGGGCTCAAGAGGAACAAGGTGAAGGACACCGGACAGCCACTCGCATATTTCGCTGTTTGTTGTCGATTGAATGTTCCGGGGCCAGTACCCGCCGCTGTAATAAAGTCTGCTGATCCCCGGATACAAAAGTCCGATGTGGTCCTGCGAGCCTGAAACATAAAGCTTTCCCGGGGGATTCTCGGCACCAAAGAGCAATCTGGCATTCGTTTCACAATTTCCGTCAGGATAACAGTCGCCCCAGAGCTGCAAGCGCGACACGGACGGCGTCATGTTCGTGAGCATCGCGCGGACCACGCCCGCAGGTGAGACGCGGACCACGTACGACCGCGCCGACCGCGTCGCGCGGTACGTGCAGCTGCTCGCGCAGGCGGGCAAGTGACCCGTCCGGCGCGGGCGCCCACGGGCGCCCGCGCCTGCGGTTCGTGGCGCCGGCGCTGTCCGCCCCGCGCAGCGAACGGACTCGCTGCGCGCGGGTGAGCGAACGCACCCGAGAGGAGAACCGATGGACCTGCTCACCGTCAGGCGCGTGGTCACGCGCCCGAACCACGGCGGTTTCTACTGCCACGGGACCACGACGTACACGACCGACGGCCCGCGCAACACGTACTCGCGCAGCTTCGCGTGCGCGTGCGGCGAACCGTTCCTGGACGGCGATCGCGTGGTCGATACCGACCGCGGGACCGTGCACGTCAACTGCGCGGGCGCGCCATGCTAGGCGCGCTCGCAACGCTCGCCGGCGTCGCGCTCGCCGCCGCGATCTTCTACCTGGGCGCGGTCGAACGCTGATGGTCGTCACCATCGCGTGCGACCGCGAACACGCGGTCCGCAAAGCGCTGCGCGAGCACGGGCCGCTCACGTCGCGCCAGCTGGCGCGCGCGCGGCGGGTCCTGGCGAACGGTCATGGACCTGCTCGCGCGCGGCGAGCTCGAGATCGCGGGTCCGAACGACCGCGCGCAGCTGCTCTACCGGCTGCCCACGAACGCGGCCCGCGTGGCCCACGTCGCGAGGTGCGCGAGCTCTACCCGCGCTACGCCGCGAACGGTCGCTGGCTGATGCCGCTGCTGCGCATCGCCACGCCCGACTGATCCTCCCCCCCGCCGGCCCGCGCGCGCCCTCTCCCGCGCGCGGGCCCGAACTTCCGCGTCGTCCCCAGCAGCCCACGGGCGAGCATGGCACGGCGCGCGCCTTCCGCAGGGCGTCGATCCCCTGCGGACGCCACACGCGCACGCCCACGAACGGGCCCTGGGTCAACGGGTCCGGCAACCGGCCGCGCACCAACCCTCGCGAACGTCCGGGCGCGTGTGGCGTCACCCCGTCGCGCGAGCACGAGGCTCGCGCAAGGACGAAGGGAGGCCGGCGTGGACACGCCGACCATCACCAGAAGGACCCGCGCGTGGACTACGACGCGCTCGACCGCGCGGTGGCCGAGGCGCGCGAGGAGTTCCCGAACGCGCACTCGATCAAGCCGCTGCTCGCGGACGGACGCCCGGCCGTCGAGATCTGGCCGACGCGCGATCGCGGGCACGTCCGCGTGCCGGAGTGGGCGCGATGAGCGCCCCCGAACGGGAGCACCACGCGCCGCTCGACCAGCGGCTCGAAGCGCTCGCGCAGCAGTTCTACGAGCGCGCGTGGAAGGACGGCGCCGAGACCATCCCCGCGCTGCGCGAGTACCTGCGCGACCACGCGGCGTCGCTGACCGAGTTCGCGCGCCAGGTGCGCGAGGAGTACGAGCGCACCGTCGGCGACGAGGTGTCCCCACGAACGCGCAGGGCCTCGCGCTCGCGCGGTTCCTGCGACCGGCGTTCCGGGACAAGACGATCGGCGCGGCGGTGTCGCGCGGGTCCGCGGGGCTGCCCGACGACTACCTGTTCGTCCGGCTCACCGACGGCTACGAAGGCGGGATCGCGCCGGACGGGCGGGTGAGCACGTGAGCTACGGCATCGGACGGGTCATGGCGCCGCACCTCGCGGCGCGCAGCGAACTACGCGGTCGGCGACGTGATCGCCTACCGCACGTTCATGGACGCCGAGCGCGTCGTGCGCGTGACCGAGCGCGACGCGAACATCAAGAACGGCGAGCGCCGGCGTTCCTCGGCCAGGACGCTCGACGCCGAGCACGCGCGAGCCGCTGCCGCCCGCGTTCGAGCACGACGCGGGCGTGTGGGGCTACGACCGGCAGATCACGCGCGTCGTGGAGCGTGGGTCGTGAGCGCTGCGGCTCGACGCCCAGGACGAGAAGCTCCTCGCGGAGCGCCGGCAGCGGCGCGCGCGCCGGCGCCTGCGCAAGCAGACCGACGAGCTCGTCGAGCGCGCGACTACCGTCGAACGGCAGTCCGAGGATCACCTGCGGCGCTGCGAGCAGCTGGTCATGCGCAGCTGGGCGGTGAGCGCTGATGGCGCACGCCACGCCCCCCGCACATGCGCTTCCGCGCGGACTGCGCGGCGAGGTCATCGACGCGCTGCTGACGCGCTCGCGAACTGGCTCGAGCGATGGCCGACGGCGCCCGAGCCCGAGGACGCGCACGAGCGCGAGCTCGTGGCCGAGGGCGCTCCTCGCGCTCGACGCGGCGCGCCCCGTCGCCTAGAGCGCTGCGAACGCGAGCGTGCAACCAGTCGGTTGCGCGCTGGCGTGTGCAACGCAACCAGGAGGGACGAATGTCCACCACCACCGAAGTGCCGATCGCGGACGTGTCCGCCGAGCCCGATCGCGTCCGCGCGTTCCCGCTCGGCAACTACGACCGCAAGCCGCATGCGCGTCATCAGCTACGAGTGGGTCGTGCGCGAGGAGGCGAACGGCGACAAGATCGTCGTCGACCTCTCGTGCGGCCACACGCGCGGGCGCTACTACGCGCTGTCGGCAACGAGCGCCAGCGAGCCGGACGGCGATCGACTCGTCGTCGTCGCCGATGAGCGCCGAGCGGCTGCCGAGCGAGCCGTGCGCGCGCTACAACAAGCGCGAGTTCGAGGCGTTCGCCGCGCGCAAGCTCGCCGATGCGCGAGCAGGCCGCCGCCGGCGGTTCGCCGCGCTTCCTGCGCGGCGAACACGCGCCCAGCCGCTGAGCGAACGTCCGCAACGTGCGGCGTGCGAGCGATCGCGCGTCGAACGTGACCGGGCGCTAAGTCACGATTGCAGTCCCAAGGCGGGTGCGACGAGCGACGTCGCCTCGAGGTTCGATTCCTGCCCGCCCACTACCCGTTGCGTGCGTCCACCCGGACACGTACGCGCGGGCTCCGCAAGGAGAGCTGGCGAGTCCGGGGTTTCCGTTGGAGGGAACGCATGCCCACAGAAGTGAAGGCGCCTCCGCGGGCGCGAAGGGCGAACACGCGCGCGAAGGGCGTGGCCGTCACGCCGCAGGACTTCCTGCGCGTGACCGACCACCTCGACACGCACGTGCTCGTCGAACGCTCGCTGGAGCTGCGCATCATCAACCTCGCGACGCTCGCGGGCGTGAACGTCCACCTGCTCGGCCCGCCGGGCGTGGCGAAGTCGCTCGGGCTGCGCGAGTACGCGAAGTCGATCGCGGACGCGCGCTACTTCGAGAAGCCGCTCAACGCGAACCTGCCCGCCGACGCCGTCATCGGCGCCTACGACATGGCGAAGTTCGCGGCCACGGGCGCGTTCGAGCGCAAGGTCGAGGGCTACGCGCCGACCGCGCACGTCGTGTTCCTCGACGAGTGGTTCCGCGCGAACGGGCCGATGCTCGACGCGCTGCTGCCGCTCGCGAACACCGAGGAGCGCCAGGCCGAGCACAACGGCGGGATGATGGTCTGCCCGACGCTCGTGCTCGTGAGCGCGTCGAACCACCTGCCCGACGCGGACAACGAGCAGGCGCAGGCGCTCGTGGACCGCATCACGGTGATGCTGTACGTCGAGCGCGTCAAGAGCGACGACAGCTTCAAGCAGATCCTGCGTCGCCACCACGCGCGCCGGCTCGCCGAGGTCGACGACACGTGGACGCGCGAGCAGGTCACGCTCGAACAGGTGCAGGAGGCGCAGCGCCAGGTCTGGCACGTGCGCTTCACGCCCGAGTTCGAGGACGCCGCGGCGCAGCTGCGGCGCGACACCACGACGGCCGGGCTCAACGTGTCCGACCGCCGGTGGGTCGAGCTCGTGCGGTTCTGCCGCGCGCAGGCGTGGATGAGCGGCCGCGACCACCTCATCCCCGAGGACCTGGCCGTGGTCGAACACGGGCTGTGGCGCGACAAGGACCAGATCCCCGAGGCGCACAAGCTCGTGCTCGCGTTCCACGGGCGCTTCGAGCGCGAGGCCACCGAGAAGCGTCAGGAGGCCGCGCCGGCGATCGCCAAGTTCGAGGAGATCCGCCCGCTCGTGGAGGGCACGCCCCCGAACGAGGACATCGACCCGGACACGCTGCGCAAGGCGATCAGCGCCTCGCGGGCGATCAAGGCGGTGAAGCTCCGCGTCGAAGCGGTGCTGGACGAGGCCACGCGCGAGCAGCGCGACGCGGCCGGGCTGCGCGAGCTCCTCAACGAGCTCGTGTCGATCCAGCTGTGGTTCAAGTCGAACAGCCTCCCCTACGAGTGAGGCCAGCGAGTCGCTCGCTCGCGCCGACTTGCGAGGTGACCACCCGCGCGGCGGCGACGCCGCGCGTGGACTACAAGGCGCTCAACAGATCGATCCGCCGCCAGCGCGCGGCGCTCACCCGCGTCGAAGAACAGCGGCGACCCCGACAAGGTCGTCCTCGCGTGCCGCAACGCGGTGCACGAGTCGGGACCAGCCCGGGGCCATGTGGCCCGACGACTGGGCTCACTGGCAGCGAACGCTCGACGACGCGCTCGGCACGGGCGGTCCGTCGACCTGCGGACCTGCGGTAGCGAAGTGCCCACGCTTCGGCGTGGGCGCCCGCCGGCGCTGCACGATCGACTTAGCCTCGCATCGCGGATCTGTGCAGCCCCGACGAGCGTCCACCCAAGGACGAGATTCCAGTCAGGAGGTAACCGATGGCGATGAACTTCGCGACTGCCAGCAAGCGCGTGCGCGGGCTGCTGGCGCCCACGAAGCCCGCCGACCTGTCGAAGTCGTCGCTCACGCCGGACCCGCTGCGGGACAACATCATCCGCGACGCGGGCGCTCAGTCCGAGCGCTTCCAGTCCGCCGTGCGCAAGTACCCGGAGATCGAGTACGAGCGCACGAACGACGACGGCTCGACGAGCACGGAGAGCTACGAGTGGGAGACCTTCCCCGAGGCCGTGCGCGACTTCGCGCGCGCGGCGTTCGGGTGGGACGAACCCGAGGTCCTCTCGCGCGACAAGGTGCGCCCGTCGCACCGCTTCAACCGCGAGATCATGCAGGCCGCGATCAACAGCCCCGGCTTCCGCGAGCTGCGCCCGCACGCGCGCAACAACGAACTGGAGTCGCTGTACGGGGCGATCATGGGCGCGCCCGAGCTCGAGGCGATGGCGCCCGAGGCGCTCGAGCGAGCACATCGCGCGCAGCGAGAAGATGAGCGATCGAGGAGAACCTCGCAGCAGACCGCCGAGCAGATGTTCGAGCAGCTGCGCGAGCGCGCGCAGCCAGGAGGTCCAGGATCTCGGCGCGGTGCAGGACGGCACCAGGCGCGAGATCAAGCACGCGCTGCGCGACAGGGCCAGACCGCGCAGTCGAACGCTCGCGCAGCTGATGCACGAGGAGGGCACGTCGAGCATGGTCGTCGACGCGATCGCCGCGGGCGAAGCGATGGCGCAGTCCGCGGCCGAGGCCGTGCAGGCGATGGGCAACGCTGCCGGGGATCGGCGGCGGCGAGGCGCACAACCTCACGCCCGACCAGCAGATCGCGCTCGCCGAGAAGTGGGCGGCGAACCCGGACCTGCGCGCGATCGTGCGGATGCTCGGGCGGATGCTGCACTCGATGCGCTTCAAGCGCGAGACCCGGACGAAGAACGTCGACGTCGAGCCGGTGGGCATCACGACCGGCAACGACCTGCGGCGCCTGCTGCCGCACGAGCTCGCGCGCGGGTTCAGCACGAACGCGCTCATCAAGACGTCGTTCATCAAGGACTACGCCGAGCGCGGGCTGCTGCAGTACGACATGGAGGGCAAGGCGCCCGCGGGCAAGGGCCCGATCATCAGCGTCCACGACGGCTCGGGCTCGATGAGCGGCGAGAAGTTCGTGTGGGCGACCTCGCTGTGCCTGAGCGTGCTCACGATCGCGCACCGCGAGCAGCCGGCAGTTCGCCGGCGCCGAGTTCGGATCGAACGGGCAGATCGCCTCGTGGATCTTCCCGCCCGACCGGGCGCCCGACCCCGAGCAGGTGCTCGACTACGCCACGCACTTCTTCGCGGGCGGCACGAGCACCCTGACCGGGATGCGCGAGGCGCTGCGCATCATGCGCGAGCACCCCGAGTTCCGCACCGCGGACGTGCTGCTGATCGGCGACGGCCAGGACTACTTCCGCGACGAGGACCGCCAGGTGCGCGACGAGCTGCGCGCGCTGGGCTGCCGCATCCACGGCATCTCGATCCTGCAACCGAACAACGCCTACATGGCGCAGATGTGCGAGTACACGGTCGACGTGGCCGACCTCGCCGGCGCCAACGAAGCGACCGACATGGTCGCCGAGAACATCACCTGAGCCTCCTCCAACGGGGGCGCCCGCGCGCCGAACGCATGGCAGGCGGCGCAGCCGGTTCGAGTCCGGGCGCGGGCGATTGCAGTCACGACTCAAATGCGTCCGAGACCGGGCGTATAACCCGCAACTCAAGTCAGGAGGTAGCGCGTATGGCTGGCACGCGCGGACCCCGCTCCGGCACGGTGGTGGCCGTGAGCGAGGACAGCATCCCCGAGGACCACTTCCTCGGACGCATCGCCACGTACACCCTGCCCGACGAGCCCCGCAGCGGCGCGAAGCTGCTGCGCTCGTGGGCGAAGAACGGGCTCGACGTCGACGACCTGCCGGAGGCACGGCAGCCCGTCCACGTCTTCCAGTCCGCGTGCGCTTCGGTGCGCTCGCGGCGGGCGCCCGGATCGAACGGGCATCGCATCGAGATCACCGCCGACGAGATCAAGAACACGGCGGCGTCGTGCGCTTACCAGATCACGTCGAAGGTGTGGGACACCGCGCGCGACGTGATCGAGCACGAGAAGGGGATGCGCATCACCTTCGACAAGCACACGAACGAGATCACCGTCGACGAGCTCGACGGCTACGACCAGCGTCTGCGTGCGGTCGAGGGGCGCATCCGCGAGGACTTCGACGCGAACGCCAAGACGGTCCCCGGCCAGAAGATCCGCAACGCCCTGCGCGCGCAGATCCACAAGGTCGGCGGCCAGAACCTGCGGCGCAAGGCGGGCGGGCTGTACTTCGTGCCCGCCGAGTACGCGATCGCGGACGGCAACGGCTCGACGAAGGCCACGCCGACCAAGCCGGTGCTCGACGGGCTCGCGGGCGTGCTCGCGGACCTCTACGGCGAGGACGCCGACTTCTACACGATCCCGCTCGTCAACGACGAGGGGCAGCGCCAGATGGTGCGCAAGCACTTCGTCATCAACGCCAACGAGCAGGCGCGCGAGCTCGCCGAGCGAGCGATCAACCGGGTGCGCGCCGGCAAGGGCCAGCGCGCCGTGCGCACGGAGCTGCTGACGAACATGTGGAACGAGCGTCGCCGGCTCATGGGCGCGATCGAGCAGTTCGAGCAGCTGGTCGGCCTCGAGATGCAGGACCTCGAGGCGAACGTGAAGGACCTCGACCGCGCGCTCGAGGAGCTCGACAAGTTCGCCGAGGAGTCACGCGCATGACGTTCGGCGAGCTGGTCGACCGCGTGATTGAAGTCACGGGCTTGGCGCCGGAGGACGCCGCGAAGGTCGCGGGCGAGCTCTACGGCGCCGAGCGCGCGTACACGGAGGCGGGCATCCGCTACGCCGCCGAGAACCTGGGGCTCACCGGCGAGCAGCCGGTGCAGCAGCAGGAGCGCACGCCCGAGCCGCAGATGACGATGGACCCCGCCGAAGTGCTGGGCGAGGTCTACCGGGCGTGCCCGCGCTGCCTGCCCAAGCAGGACGGCCACGACCGGGTCTACATGCCCAGGTCGGGCGCGCGCCCAAGGAGAGCGTGTTCTACAGCGACGAGTTGCGCGCCCAGCTGGACGCGCTGCCCGAGCACATCAGGGTGCTCATCGGCCACGTGTCCGTGTTCGAGGGCACGGTCACGTTCACGCTCTACGACGAGGCGAACGACGTCGATCGCTTCATCGGCCCGATCGACCTCACGCGCTTCGCGGACGGCGAGCAGCTGCGCGAGGCCATCGAAGTGCTCATCGGTCGGCTCGGGCGCGTGCTCGCCGCCGACTTCAACTAGCCGAGCCGGCCGGGCGCGCCACATTCCGTCATGCAGCTGCATGCATCACGGAATGGAGGCGCGCCCGAGCGGCAGGACTAGCCGCTAGCTGACAACTCCAATCGGGAGGAACCGATGGTGACCCATCGCTCGAGCAACGATGACCGCCTCACAGGCCCGAGCGAGCGCTCGACACCGTCGTTCGATCGACACGAGCACGGGTGGCGCGCCCGCGATCAAGGCGGTGCACCGACCGTCGGGCATCTGCGCTCGCGCGGCTACATCGACACGCACGGGACGAGCGACGTTCATCCACTCGAACTGCAGGTCGTGCCATCCGCGACGCTACAGCGAACGAGGAGCGACGACGCGATGACCGCGCTCGGCCTCAAGCCCCCGCCCCGCTTCGTGACGAACGAGTGGGCGTGGGCGTACACGCTCGACAAGCTCACGTCGAAGGGCCAGGTCGACGAGGGCGGCAACCCGCTCAACTACGCGGCTGCAGTCGCGATCTACAAGCGCGTGGCGGCGAAGTACGGCGACGCCAACGTGATGCCCGGCCCGCACGCCGGCCCGCCGCTCACGCGCGCGGAGCTGATCGAGTGCCAGTCGGACACGTGGCTGGTCAGCCGCGGGTTCGCGTGGGCTGCGAACGACCGCTTCACCGCTCGCCTGTTCTACAGCGGCGCGTGGTTCATCGAACGGATTACGGACGATGGATCAGCGACGACGTCGCCGATCGAGGCGTTCGACACCGTCCAATGGCTCCTGCGCGACGCGCCCGCCGCGCACGGGTGGGCCACCGACCAGGAGCTCGCGTGATGGCCCCCGACCACCAGCTCAGGCGCCTGCGCCTGGAAGCGATCGTCGACCACTACTGGCCGTCGACGGCGAGGACAACGAGGCCGTCATCGAGTCCGCACAGCGCGGCTGGGTTCCCGGTCGGGCGCTACGCGCCGGTCACGAAGGACGCGACGACGACTACTACGTCGCGCTGTACGAGGACCGACCAGCGGGCGGGCGCGCGGGAGTTCCTGGGCGACGCACCATGGCACCCTCACGCGCTCTACGACCTGCACACCGGCGAGCAGCTGGGCATCCGCGTGAAGGTCGAAGCGATCGTCACCGCCGACCGGGCGAGAAGCTCGGCGACGAGCTCGCGGACCTGATGCCCGCGGAGGTGTCGTGATGGCCGTCGAGGTCGAGAGCACCGGCGATCAGATCGTGCGGGCGATGGTCCACCATCGCTTCCGCAGCGGCCTGAGCGTCGCCGATATCGCCGCCGCCGCGGAGCTCGGTCAGAGCACCGTGCGCACGTGGATGCCGCGCCTCCACGCCGAAGGGCTCGTGCGCCCGACCGCCTACCAGGGCGTCTGGACCACGACGGGCAAGGCCGAGCAGCAGTTCCGGTAGCCGAGCCGGCCGCGACCGCCGCGTCACAACGAACTGTGACGCCGGCGGCCGCGAGCGGCAGGACGCCGCGCGCGAGCTCGAGGTCCACCGACCTCTGAGCCGCTATCTCACGACCGCAGTCAGGAGGTAACGCATGGCTGCAACTCGATCCGCCTGGCGCGGCGCGATCACGTTCGGGGGGTTCCCGATCAACGTCGCCGCGTACAACGTCATCAAGTCCAAGAGCGGGGACAGCTTCAAGTCGCTGTGCCCGTGCCATCACCAGCCCGTCAACGCGCCGAAGGTGTGCTCGCAGACGCGCGAGGAGATCGAAAGCGCCGACCTGCTCAAGGGTGTGGAGATCAGTCGCGGCGACGTGCGGGAGGTTCCCGCCGACGCCGTGGCGCAGATCAACGACGCCGAGCGCAGCACGGCG
Source organism: uncultured Bacteroidales bacterium (assembly GCA_963756885.1). GTDB lineage: Bacteria > Bacteroidota > Bacteroidia > Bacteroidales > VadinHA17 > LD21. The sequence goes on along the minus strand of CAVWPG010000005.1, from coordinate 18,061 downwards.
CTGGACATCATGCAGCTGGCTCCGCGCGCGAGCGTGCCGCTGCACTTGGCCGTCGGTCACTTCCGGCTCGTCCCCGACCCGAAGGTGCCCGGCAGCGACAAGCCGGTGCAGATCCTGTGGAACGGGCTGCACGCCAGCGAGCGGGTGCTCATCACCGAGTGGGTGCAGCGCGCAGGGTCGCGAACGCAGCTGGTCGCGATCGAGGCCGACTCGCACGGGCTCAACCTGCACGTCCTGCCCTACGTCACCGACGTGCAGGACACCGACGAGTTCCTGCCCGAGGTCAACGAGCAGGCCGCCGCGATGTTCGGCACCTTCGCGGAGGCGCAGGGCATCCTCATGGACGACTTCACGCACACGTCCTACGAGGACACCTACGCGCAGCGGCGCCGCGAGCTCGTCGAGAAGGCGCTCGCCGGGGAGAAGATCGAGGTCCCGGGCGCGCCCGAGGAGAAGGGCGAGGTCGTCGACCTCATGGCCGCCATGCAGGCCAGCCTCGACGCGATGAAGCCCGCGAAGAAGCCGGCCAAGGCGAAGGCCCCCGCGAAGGTGGCGGCGTAGATGTACCGCGCCCGCGTGGAGGACCGCCAGGGCGACCGCTGGTCGCTCGTCGCCGAGACCCCCGAGAAGCTCTGCGAGATCGCTCGCGAGCAGCGGGCGACGATCCTCTGGATCAGGCGAACCCGCTGATGGCCCTGTTCTGCCGGGGGTGCTGCCGCTTCGTCGGCTCGCCCTGGGCGACGTGCAGGGTGTGCGGGCACCAGCACGATCGCGACAACCCCGCCACCGAGGACCCTCCTCGGTGGCGGACCCGCCGCCGCGGCGCGAGCAGCTTCACGCGTCGCCGCCTGCGCCGCTAGGCGCCTGGCACCCACGCCTCGTGCGTGGGCGCCCGCAGCGAGCAACTGGATCGGCAACTGCTTGCCGGTTCGGTTGCCGCTGCGAGCGCTCACGGCTGGCTGAGCGCACCTCAACACGGAGGTAAGTCACGAATGGAGTCTTGGCTTAGGCCGATGCTCTGCGGCACGGCTGACGTCGTGCCGACCGGCGCGAAGTGGGTCCTCGAAGGCAAGCTCGACGGGTGGCGCGCAGTCGCGCATCGTCGAGCAGCCGGCGTCCGCATGTGGTGCGGGCGCAACGGCTCGAACTACACCGGGCAGCTGCCCTACGTCGAGTCCGACCTGATCGACCTGCTGCCGCCCGACTCGGCGGTCGACGGCGAGCTCGTCGGCCAGCGCGGCTGGAGCGACGTGCAGAGCGTGATGACCCGCGGAGGCGGGCCGCACACGCCGAGCAGCGGCGCTCCCGGCGCTGCTCTACGTCGTGTTCGACGTCACGCGCTGGGCGGGCGAGGACCTGCGCAGCAAGCCGTGGAGCGAGCGCCGCGCGGTGCTCGACAGCATCGGCGGCGGCGCTGCTCGACGGGCTGAGCGTCAACGTCGCGCCGTACGCGCCGGCGAGCGAGGAGGCGCACGAGCAGATGCTCAAGCTCGGCCTCGAAGGGTCGGTGTGCAAGCGCACCGACGCGCGCTACGTCAACTCGCGGTCGAACCTGTGGGTGAAGATCAAGCCGCAGGCGACGGCCGAGGCGAAGGTCGTGGGCTTCAAGCCTGGGACTGCAGGCTCGGCCTTCGACGGCATGGTCGGCGCGCTCGAGCTGGAGATGCTCGACACCGGCGCTCGCACGCGGGCGTCCGGGTTCGACCTCGCCACCCGCAAGGACATCACCGAGAACCCCGAGCCGTTGGCTCGAGACGGTCGTGGAGATCAAGCACCACGGCCTCAGCGCGGACGGAGTGCCGCGCCACCCGCAGTTCCTTCGCCGCCGCGACGATCGCGCCGCGGCCGCGGAGGCCCCTGTCAAGCGGACGGTCAAGGAGGTCCGTATGTCCGCACCCTCGCCTCGCAACTACGGTGCGATGGCCGACACGAAGCTCCTGCGCGTCATGGACGAGCTGGAGAACGGCGGCGACGCCACGCGAGCGTTGCCTCGCCAAGGGGTTCGACCCCGCCGACGACCTGGTGCGCGTTCGCCAGATCGCCGAGTCCCGCGGGCTGCTCGATACGAGCGGTCCCGCGGCGGCGTGACGGCCGCACTCGCCGTCGTCGAGGACGCTCCCGGCGTCGCGCTCGTTGAGAGCGCGGCGCCGGGAGCCTCACACCTTCCCGCGCCTGTACGCGCGGCTGGTGGCTCGCGACGGCTCATGCCCGATCGAGTCGGGTGTCATCGGACGCCTGGCCGACAACGAGTGCCACTACACGAACGTTTGCCCTTCGACCGCACGCCGGCCTGCGGTTGTTTTCCCCAGGAGGGAAAGGCCGTAGTGCCTACGCACTACATCGGACCGGCGCATGTGTCAGATTTCCCGCGGGGGGCACCCGCGATCACAAGCGAGGAGGTCGATCAGTTGCTGGACGCAACAGTCTCAACGTCGAACGGGAACGGCAACGACGCCAGCCCCGAGGCACCCTTCGGCTACAAGGCGGACGGGGTCACGCCGCGTAAGCGGCCCTACCCCGACTGGCTCAAGGACCCGCAGAAGCTCGCCGCCGCAGCGAAGAAGCGGTCGCGCAGCACCACCGGCCGCAGCCGCAGTCGCGCGAACGGCCGGCCCGCGATCAGCAACGGCGAGGCCGGCGTGCTCGCGCGGACCACGCGCGAGATCGAGAGCGAGGAGCAGCGCCTCGCCGGCATCGTGCGCGAGCTTCGTGCTCAGCGTGAGCAGCTGGTCGCCGAGCTCGCGCAGCTGGACGAGTCGGTGGCCGCGGCCGAGGAGCAGCACGCTCCGCTCGCTGCCGCAGTCGCCGCGCTCGCGAAGGTCTGAGCTGGCCGCCGCGACTATGCGCCGGTTCGCATAGTCGCGGCGAGCAGCAAGACCTACACGTTGCAGTAACGGTAAGTCCCGCGGGGACTGCCGCGCCTACGTCCAGCCGGACCGCGACGTAGGCTCCACGCACTACGGAGGTATCGCACCCATGACGCATCCCATCGAGGAGGCGTGGCGGGAGCTTCGCGCCATGCGCGCCGAACCGCTCGCCACGTCGCCGTCCGCGGCGGGCATCCAGCCCGCCGACAACCACGACCGATCCAGCAACCCGTTCCGGCCGCAGACGCTCGCCGACGTCGTCGGCCAGCAGCCGGCCAAGCGGCTCATGCGCGCGGCGATCGACACCACGCGCGAGCGCGGCGAGCCGCTGCCGCACACCCTGCTCGTCGGCCCGTCGGGCACCGGCAAGACGACGTTCTCGCACGTCATCGCCAACGAGCTCGACGCAGCGATCTACGAGGTCGAGGCGCCCGTCGCCTACGACACGCTCGTCGAACTGCGCGGCACCATGCGCGACCGCGACGTGCTCAAGGTCGAGGAGATCCACCAGCAGGGGATCATGGAGCGCCGCGGCCGCTCGACCGCCATGCAGCCCGAGGTCCTCTACGGAGTCATGGAGGACCGCGTGATGGCAACGCAGCGCGGGCCCGTGCCCTTCCCGCACATCACGATCATCGGCACCACGACCGACGAAGGGCTGCTGCCCGACGCCTTCATCAACCGCTTCGCGCTGCGCCCGCGCCTTGAGCGCTACACGCGCGACGAGCTGCGCGCGATCGCCGCGAGCAACGCGGCCACCCTCGGCCTCGAGGTCACCGACGACGGCCTCGACGTAGTGACCGACGCCAGTCGCGGGGTACCGCGCCACATCGGCAACCTCGTCGTCAACGCCAACCTCATCGGCAAGCTGCTCGACGGCGCCGTCGCCCGCGAAGTGCTCTCGCTGAACGGCATCACGGGCGACGGGCTGACCAGCGACATGCAGGCGATGCTCACGTTCCTCTACACGCACGCCGCACGACGCACCAGCGACGGCGACGTGCGCTACCAGGCGTCGGTCAACACCATCGCGACGGCGATCGGCAAGAGCCGCGACAGCAAGGCGATCGCGCTGCGCGTCGAGCCCTACCTGATCGAACTCGGGCTCGTGCAGGTCACGCACGGCGGCCGCCAGCTGACCGACGCCGGCGTCCGGCGAGCGCAGGAGCTGATCGCGTGAGGCCCGCCAGATCGACCCGATCAAGGCGGCGCTGCGATGAGGTTCCGCGACTTCGTCGAGGAGACCAAGGACGCCGTCCACGCGATCGCCGGCGGGCTCGCCGGCGGCCGACCGCTGACGCCAATGCTGCACTTCGAGTCCGGCGATAACGGCGTGCAGATCCAGGCCGTCGACCACCGCTTCTTCGTCAGCCCCGGCGGGCGACAGCGGCTCATCGAAGGCTTCGTCATCCCGCTCGTGCGCGAGCACCGCGCCGACAAGGTGGCGTGGACGTTCACCGCCGACGTGACCGACGAACGCGGCACGCTACGAGGCGGTCGTCGGCGCGTTCATCGACGCCGAACGCCACGAGGTGTGGGCCGCGCGTCTGCACCGCCCGCCCGCCGGACTGCCGTTCGTGGGCGACTGGCACCCTTCGCCGCCCGACACCACGGACGGCCCACTACTCATTCGACCGATCCAGGAGGCCATGCGATGACCGCAGACCTGACTGCCGAGGCGCTCACCGCGACCCTCGTGCAGATGGAGTACCCGCGCGACGAGATACGCGCGGCGGTGGTGAAGCGCTTTCCCGGCGCCGACGTCGACGCGATCATCGACGCCGAGCAGGAGCGCAAGGACAAGATCGACCGCGAGCTCGCCGACGCGCAGTCCGCGAACGAGCACACGACCGATGGCTAGGGTCGAGCACGTCACCTACGAGTGCGACGTCTGCGGCAAGACCGCCGACGCGCGCATCGTCGACACCGACGGCGGCCAGCAGGCCGCGCAACCGGCCGGGTGGTTCGCCCTCGAGGCGCGCCACGCCCGCGGCGAACAGGACCGTACCCAGCGACTCAAGGCGGACGTTTGCTCGGTCGAGTGCGGCACCAAGCAGCTCGAGGAGTGGGCCGATGGATGACGTAGAGCGCGCCATCCGCCTACTCCGCGTCGCGGCCCACCGCGGCCGCGCTGTTCACCCGACCCACGGTCGAGCAGATCGTGCGCTTCGCGATCCAGCGAGGCATCCCAATCCACGGCGAGCAAGGAGGCACGCCCATGACCCGGACACTGAACGTCTACGTCCCCAACCCCGATGCGCCGGTCGACCTGCGCGCACAGGTCGCACACATCGACGAGTGCTCGGCGATCGTCGGGCCAGTCCCGGACGGCACCCCCGACCGCGTCCTCGTCTACTACGAGGGCAACCGCTTCGGCTACGCGAACGTCAAGACGTTCGCCGACAAGGCGATCGTGGCCGGCCACCGCTGCGTCGAGCAGGCGCCGACCATCGCCCGCGCGCTGGTCAACCCCGAGGCGCTGCTGCGCGTCGGCACCCTCCACCTGGACCTCGGCCGCGTCGAGGTCGAGGACGGCCTGTCCCTCACGCGCCTTGCGAAGTGGCTCGACCAGGGCACCTGGGACGGCGAGTTCTTCATGCCCAACCTGGACCCAGCCGAGCTCCGCGCGTCGGAGCGGTTCTGATGAACCTCGCGAGCCTCAAGCCCGGCGACATCATCGAGGTCGACAAGAAGGGCCGGCGCTTCTTCGCCATCTTCACGAGGCGGCTGGGCACCGGCGCCGTGCTCGCGGGCGGCGAACTGGTGATCCGCCCGTTGGAGCGCGGCGTGTCCTACCGGCAGGCGAGCAGCCGGGAGGTCGTCGGGATCTGGCACGCCAACAAAGCCACGCGAGGAAGGCACGCATGAGCGACCGCATCGCCGAGTTCTGCGGCTTCTACCACGACTACCACGACATCTCTCCCGCGCGCCGGGTGATGCAGGAAAGGGTCCTACGGGAGTTCGAGGCTAGCCTCGCCGGCCGCGACCTCGTCGACGCCGGCGCCGACGACCTGCAGCGCTACTTCGCGACTCTCGTCAGCGAGCAGGGCCTTCACCCCAACACGGTGCGCCAGCGCCGCAACGCGATCGCGCCGTTCCTGACGTGGGCGTGGGAGCGCAAGCTGATCGGCGCCGACCGGCTGTTGGAGCTGCGCGCGGTCCGGCTGCCGCGCGGCGCGACCGGCCGCGGCACCCCGCGCCCGTACAAGCGCCAGCAGATCGAACGGTTCTGGCAGGAGCTTGAGGAGTCGCGCCCGTGGGCGCACGACGGCGGCATCGACCGCGGCGAGCTCTACCTGCGCCGCTGGCGCCAGGGGATCTCGCGGTGGTCGCGCGTGCAGCCGTACATGAAGCGCTGCCAGATCGAGGCGATCACCCACCTCGCGCTGCACGGCGCGCTGCGCCGCGACGAGATCTTCAACCTCAGCCCCGCCGCGATGGACCCCGAGAACGCCTACCTCGTGGTCGTCGGCGCGCGCAAGAACACCGAGGGCGACGCGCGCGTGCGCGCGGTGCCGTGGATGACCGAGTCGATGCGCGAGGCCGTGGGCCGGTGGGTCGCGCTGCGCGCCGAGCTCGCGCCCGACCACGACTGCGCGTGGCTGTCGCTGCACACCGAGGCGCACCGCCTCAAGCCTCTGCGCCACCGCCAGTTCGAGATGCTGCTGCGCAACGTCGGGCGCGGCTGGGAGTTCCACCGGATGCGCCACACCGCGGCGACCGAGATGCTGCGCAGCGGGATGGCGTTGGAGAAGGTGTCGACCATCATCGGCCACACCCGCCTTGAGCAGACGCGCGAGTACATCAAGGTGCTGCCCGACGACGTCGTCAAGGCCGCCGCGGCGATCCAGGCGACCTACGACGGGGCGCTCGCGCGCGCGGCATGAGCCAGCCGCACGAGCCTGGTCGGCCCTGGCCTCACGCGCGCGCAGCTACAGACGTCGCCAGCCGGCGACGTCGCTCGTCGGGGAAGCAGGCCGGATGGAACTGCGAGCCCGCGGCTGCCCACGCACGACCTCGGGCACGAGACCGTCGTCGCCTGCCAGCCGGAGCGATCTCGACGCGCCTCGACGACGTCGGTCTGCCGATCGGACGGTTCGACTCGCTTGAGCCGCAGCGTGCGGCAGGGTGAGCGGCGGATCGTCGCGTCATCGAGCTGCGATCCTGAGGACTCCGCCACGTGACGTGCGCGACGTCCGCGAGCGTTCGACTCCGCCAACGAGTCTAACCGCACTGTGCCGAAGGCGTCGCGAGCGCGTCTGAGATAGCCTCGAGCGGCCAGTCGGGCTCGACGACCTCGAGGGCGGCCCTACCGGTCGAGCTGCTCGATGGCCTGGTCGTGGGCCGCGGTCTGGCCGCTGACGTAGCTGCTGACCAGGACCACCACCGCCACGGTGACGATGATGAACAGCACGACCTTCAAGGCGCGGATGTCGCGGTGGCTCATGGCCGTGTTGTCGGCCGATCGCAGTCGCGACCTACTCGACCATCCGTCCAGCGGTCCGCCGGCGGACCTACGCGGCGCGGCTATTCAACGCTTGGGCCCCTTCGCTTGAATAGCGCGGGTCGCTGTTCAACTCCGCTTGCGTAACGGGCTCGTCGGGGTCGGGCTTCCAGTCGGCCAGCTTGCGGCGGATCGACCGCACGGCCTTCTCCATCGCCGGCTTCTCGATCCCGAGGTGACGCGCCGCTTCGCTCTGCTTGTAGTCGCGGTATAGGAGCACGACGATCTCCTGCTCCAGGACGGTGAGCGTGTTGGGCATCACGCAGTCGTCGTCCTCGACGCGGCCGTAGGTCTCGTCGTGCGTCGAGGAGAGGTAGCGCGAGTCGAAGGTATCGCGCGACTGGACTCGCTCGTTGGAGCCGTCGTCGCTGCTGAGGTCCTCGATGAACAGCTCGCGGCGCTTTCTTTTCTTCGCGAGGTCCTTGGCTTGGTCGCGCACGCACATGAAGACGTAGCGGTCGCGGTTCATGCCGCGCGCCTTCGCGGGGTCGTAGGCGCACAGGGCGCGCCACGCCTTGATCGCGAGGATCTGCTTGATGTCCTCGACCGGGAGCTCGACGTGGCCGGCGAGCATGACCGCGGTGTTGCCGACGAGGCCGTCGTAGTGGAGCAAGTCCGCTTCGGACGGCGTGTTACGACGGGCTTGCGCCCTCGAGGTGTCGACAGCTCGTTCTGTCACAGGCCAGCCAGCCTGCGACGGAAGTTAGAGGATAGGTCCGGACGGAACCGCTGGCCGGGCGCCGCCGGCGGTCGCCTACAGGCGGTGAGCGAGGTTGCGCCCGATGCGCAGCGCGGCGTCGGAGCCGACGAGGACCATCGCCCAGGTGACGGCCTTGCCGAGCGAGTCCTGCTGCGCCTGCGACAGGTCGAAGACGCCGAAGCTGTGCGCGAGCTCGGCGAGGATCGGGATGCCCGACACGATCTGCGCGGGGGTGATGTTCGGGCGCTCGGGGCTCTGGACCGTGAGCGCCGTGCCCTCGCTGAGGGGCTGGATGGGCTGAGCGGCTTCCATGCCTCCTAATCTACGAGCGGCTCACAGCAGTCCGGCACGGCGGAAGGTGCGCACCCAATCCTCGGTCGGGCCGCGGTTCGTGAGGACCTCGCCGCGCGCGGTCTTGACGACGATGACGGCGGTCGGGCGGTACTCGATCGCGATCTCGAGCTCGGGGTTGTGCTCTTGAGCGTAGGCCAGAAGTTGCGACGGCAGTTGGCCGGTATCGGCCATCGCTTCCAGCCAGGCGGCCAGGCCGTCGACGGCGGGCATGTCCTCGGCGTTGGTGACCTCGCCGCAGGCGGTGCAGCGGTACCAGCGCGCACCGGGCTCGTAGTACGCGGCGGCCGCCCCGCACTCGGGCAGCGCACGACGGCGGCGTCACGCGTAGCTCTTGCCCCTCGGCCCGACCATCAGCGCGATGCGGGTGACGGGCAGCCGTACTGGCCGTCGCAATGCTTGCCGGGATGGGCGGGGTCGTTGCGCTCGCCGATGCGTCATCGTCGCCGTCCGGCCGCACAGGGTCACGCCTTGCCGTCGGTGACCTCTGATCGGGTGCGCGGCAGGTGACGGTCAGCGGCTCGGTGAACTCGCGCTTTGCGTCGCGGCCTAGGAGCGTCATGCCACCAGCTCCTCGAGCTCCAGGCCCTCCTCGCTGGACTTCAGCCGGCGCCTACCTTCCGACGTCAGTCTGTAGTAGACGCGGACCTCGGCATCGACGAGACCGGCGGCCTCGAGCTCGTCAAGGTCGGTCTCGATGCGGCCCTCTCCCCCGTTGCGCTCGCGCTGGTAGCGCAGCTCGCTCTCGGACGCGGCGACCGAACGGTCCAGGAACGCGAGCAGCTGGCGGTGGCCGGCGTGCAGCGCGTCGAGCACGCGCTGCGCCTGCGCCGCATGCTCGCTGCGCATCCTCGCGGGCGGGCGTCCGGTGCCGCGCGGCGTGAAGCCCAGCGCGGTGAGGTACGGGTCGATCCCGGTGAACAGGCGGCGGATGACGGCCATGCCGGGCATCTCCCCCGGCTCGAAGCGTCCCTCGCGCTCGCGCAGCTGCTCCAAGCGCTCCTCGGCCTTCCTGATCTGGCGGCGCATGAGCGCGGGGTCAAGCTCGGTGCGCGTCGGCGGCTCGCCGTGGCGCTCCACCCACGCCAGGCCCGCGTCGATCGCCTCCTCGTGCGTCCACGCGTGGTCGCGTCCGTTCGCTCCGTTGAAAGCCATCGCGGCCTCCTCAGTCCTTGACCAGTAGCCCGAGCTCGTGGAGGCACTCGATACCACGCTCGCTCGGTGTTGCCCTTCGGGATGCCGGTCACGTCGCCGCGATCGGTCCGGATCTTCACGCCCACACGAGCGTGGCCCTCGTGGATCACCGACGTGAAGTCCACTTGCAGTCCGGCGCTAGCGGCCACGGTCTCGGCGATCTCGACGAGCTCGCTCGGCGGCGGCGCCAGCGGCAGCCCCTTCATGTGCGGACCTCGTGCAGGTCGACGGGCGGCGTCCAGCCCTTCGGCATGACCCACACGTGGCGCAGGTTGCAGTTGTCGATGAGCCCCAGCCGGGGCGGGAAGACCTCCACCGCCCAGCGCAGCTGCCCGTCCGGGGCGAGGCGGTCCTTGATCGCCTGCAGGTCCGCCCACGGAACCTCGGTGCCGTCGTCGTGACGACGGACGCACAGGTGGTCGATGCCGGGGCGGTTGGGATGCTGGAACCACTGGACCGAGTAGGTGCTGTTCAGCCAGCCGCCGACGCACGCCGGGTTCGGGATGGTTGCCGCGCACCAGGTGGCAGCGGTTCTCCCACGGGCCCCGCCGCCGACGCCCAGCCCGCTCATCGGCGCTTGGCCTTGTCCTTGGCGCGCTGCTCGGCGTAGCCGCGCATGAACGCCCGCACGAGCGGCTGCTTGACCAGCCAGGCGCGCAGCCAGTGAGGGAGCCTCATCCCATCACCCCCTCGGCCAGGCCGACAGCCCAGTCGTAGACGCGCCGGGACTCGCCGGCGTCCAGGAGATCCGCCGGCGAGTTGCCGCCCAAGGCGGCGATTGGAGTCTCGAGGACCAGCGGGATCGCTTCTCGGCGATACGTCGACGCCAGCATGTCGATGACCATCTGGCGGGTCGGGTTCTCGGGGCGGTTGTCCTCGGTCGTCACGCGGCCTCCCGGTAGAGCAGGACGGACTCGAAGTCGATGCGGCTGCCGCCGGTGTCGGGGTGCGTCGCGCGCATCGCCGCGGTGAGCGGAGCCGTGCTCGTCGACGAGCGCGCGGCCGCGGTCGTAGCTCGGGGCGTCGGCGCTCACGGGCAGCGCCTTGAAGCCGGCGTATTGCTCGCCGTGGCGGGTGATGCCGTGGCGGTCGACGGCGCGCAGCGCTTCCAGGCCCAGCCCGATCGCGCGGACGTTGTGCTCCCAGAACCGGCAGACGTCGGTGGCGTAGACGAGCCTGCCCATCGGGCCGTTGAGCGGCACGCCGTCGAAGCTGATCTCGACGCCGGGGTGCTGGGGCACGCGCGCGCCCGACCTCGGCCAGCCGTCGTTGCGTATGTCCTGCTCGCGCAGCCCGCAGCCGATGACGATGTTCGTCGCGCCCAGGTGACGTAGCTCGCGGTCCAGCAGGTCCAGCGTGTTCGACCACGGCGCCTTGAAGGTGTAGCTCGACCGGCGCCTGTCCGGTGGGGTGCTGTCGTGCGGCCAGAGGGTGATCGGCCGGAAGCGGACGTTGAGCATCAGAACTGGTACTCCTCGTCGGGATCTCCGACGGAGCTGGGCCCGACATCGGGGCCGGTAGCCGGGGACTCCGATCGCTGGGTAGAGCCAGAAGGCGTGTCTGCAGCTCGAGCTCCACCTGCAGCGAGCTCTGCGACCTGGGCTTCCAGCTTCTCTACACGCGCGCGAAGCTCATCGACGGAGTCCTTGAGCCCGCTGCTGCTGCCGGCGCCGCGGCCGCGCTTCGGCTTGCCGCCAGGCTTGCTCAGCAGGTAGCTCGTGCCGTACTTCTCGTCGTCCTGCCTCTCGACCTCGTACTCGATGAGGTTGCCGATCAGCTGGTCGTTCTCGGGGTGCAGGAAGGTCTTGAGCTTCGCGTCGACGGGCTCGCCGGCCTCATCGACGCAGGCGACCTCGTGCAGCGTCCACGGGCCGTTGTTGCTGTGGCCCGACGCCTTCTGCTCGAAGGACGTGACGGTCAGCTTGCGCAGCCCCATCAGCGCGACCTCCACTTGCCGGGACCGATCACGTCCCGGACCACGTAGAAGGCAGTCACGGCGGCGGCCAGCAGCCACGAGGCAAACAGCGGGCGGTAGCTCACGCCATCACCGCCTGCGCGGCGCGGGCAATGTCGCGCCACTGGTCCTGCTCGCTGCGCTTGAGCATCGGCCAGTCGATGAGCTGCTCGACCGGCCCGAGCGCCAGACGTTCCAACCGCAGTCGCACGGTAGCCAGCCGCAGCTTGTCGGCGAGCTCGTCGAGATCTCGGCGATCGACGACCTGGTCGTCGAGGACGTCGTCGCTCACTCGGCCCTACCTCCGGACGGTCGTCGCAGGCTTGGCACGTCGTTCGAGTCGCGCAGCTCGACCTCGAGGGCGGTGACGGTGACCTCGGCCACCGGCTTCGAGTGCGGGCCGAAGTCCATCCGCACGTGCGTGACGCCGCCGACCACGTCGCCGTGCTCGGTGACGAGCGCGTGCTTGCGGGTGCCGTCGGTGATGAGCCGCAGCTTCATGCGCCCGACTCCCGTCGCAGGATGCGGCGCACCGCCCGGCGATGCCGGCTGCTGCTGGCGTGCGTCTGCCGCGCCTGCCGCGCCTGCCACTCCTTGTCGAACGGCTTGCTGCGGTAGCCGCACGGGTCGCAGACGGCGACGAACGACCCGCTCGCCTCGCCGCGGATGCCGGTGTGCTCCTGGTCGGCCGACGTCACAGGTAGCCCTCCTGCTTGAGGAGGCGCAGCTGCAGCCCGGTGACGAGGCCCTCCACGAACCCCTGCACGAACACGACGTGGCTCGCGCCCTCGAACTGCCCCTGGTGCGCGATCCAGCGCTCCTCAAGCAGCTGGCGCACAGACTCCGAGTCCAGTCCGAAGGCAGCGAGCTTGGTCTCGACGCCGGCGCCGTCGAACTCGTGGATCCGCGCGAGCGCGTGGTTGAACGCGTCGAACAGCTGCTCAGTCGTGATCGGCGCCATGCCGGTCCTCCTCGGGGTTGAGCACGTCGACGACGTCGAGCACCACGGCGCCGACCAGCCACCCCGCGAGAGCGGTGGTGACGACGACCGTGATGCAGACCGTCAGGACGGACTGGAACACGGCGTCGGGCCAGGACAGCGTCAGCATCAGCCGACCCGCAGTCCCGACACGCTGGCGACCGGACCGGGCTGCCAGTTCTTCAACGGCACCGACACGAGCCGGTCGGGCAGCTTGGCGTCGCGGTCCCCGTACTCGCGGTTCGCGGCCTTGCGTCGCGCTCCCACGGCGTTGCGCGCCTGCGTCGTCGTGCCCAGCCGCCGGTAGACGGTGTGCTCGCCGGTCGGCAGCGCGTCCTCGACGCGGTCGAGCAGTTCCTTGTCGTCGATCACCGTGCGCAGCAGCGCGACGACGTCGAGCTCCTCGAGCACGAGGTAGCTGCGGTCTTTCGTGGGATTGGAGTCGGGGGGCATGCGGTCCTTTCAGTTGACGGACATCGTTGAGGGGTCAAAGAAGAAGGGCGCGCCCCCGTCCAGGCCGTGCCGGTTCTTCGCGTAGATCAGCTCGGCGTCGGTGCGCTTGACCGCGCCGTCGTCGATCGCGTCTTGGCGCGCGTGGTTGTACGGGCGGTAGACGAACCCGACGAAGTCCGCGTGCGCGGCGACCATGCCGCCGCCGCGCAGGTCCGACAGCCGCGGCCGGCGGTCCTCGCGCTGCTCGATCGCCTTCGTCGTGTGGGCCAGCACCATCACCGCGACGTTCAGCTGCGTCGCGATGTCCTGCTTGAGGAACTTGGCCTTCGCCTCGTCCTCCTCCTCGACACGCTGGTAGCGACGATCCATGTCGAAGTAGCGCATGTGGTCGATGACCACGAGGCCGACGTTGTGCCGGCGGATCGCCTCGATGATGAGCGCGCGCATCTGGCTGGCGCGCAGCACGCTGGTGAAGTTGAAGTACAGGGGGATGCCCTTGCGCGCGCCCCACGCGGCTGATGACGCGCCGCAGGTCGTCCTCGCTCGTCGTCGCCTCGCGGAACGTGCCGCCGTCGATCGCCGTCAGCGACTGCGCGACGCGCGTCGACGAGTCCTCCTCGCCCATCTCCAAGCTCAGGATCAGAGTCCCGACCCGGTGGTCCTCGGGCTTGCGCAGCTGGCGCTCCGCGAACTGCCGCGACGCCACCCACGACACCGCCGACTTCCCGCCGCCGGGCTCGCCGGCGAGGATGAAGACCTCGGTCGGCTTGAGGCCCTTCACGAAGTTGTCGAGGAACTTCAGTCCGAAGTAAGCGCCGACCTCGACGCCGGCCGCCTTCGCCGCCATCAGCCGGCGCTGCTCCTTGACGAAGCGGCGCCCCAGGTCCTGGAAGCTGACGAGCTCCTGCGTGAGCAGCGTCGACGTCGCGATCTTCATGGCGTCGTGCGACGCCTGCGCGGCGACCTCATCGGGCGACTGCAGTTCGCCGTCAACGGCGCGGGTGATGGTGGCGGCGAGCTCGAGCAGCGCGCGGTAGTCGGAGTCGCGCTTGATGAGCTTGGCGTGGTTGACCGCCTCGCCGGCGTAGGCGGCTTGTCCGGCGGCGAGGCCCTGCACCTGGCGAACGGCCTCGCTCTCGTCGACCTGCCACGTCCGCGACAGCGTCTTGGCGCACAGCTCGCCGATCGTCAGCGGGTCGATCGGTTCGTCGGCGTAGTAGGCGCTGACGATCTCGTGGTAGAGCGCGCGGAACGCCGGGGTGTGGAAGTGCCCGGGTTCGAGCAGCGTGCCGACGACCTCGCCGGCGATGCGCGGGCGCGCGAGCAGCTGCCCGATGACCGACGCTTCGGCCTCGGGGCTGTGGGGCGGCTGGACCGTGGCGAGCGTCACGTCAGCCCTGCCACCGGAAGATCGGCCGGCCGTCCGCCGGGTCGTGCTCCACCGCGTATCCGTGCTCCTGCAGCCACGTCCGTCGCTTCCTTGCTCGCGGCCTGCGCCTGCGCGTTGCCGGGGTACTCCCACGCGGTCAGCACCCAGCGCTTGGCCGACGCCAGCTTCGCCTGATCGACGGACGGCAGTCCGGGATTACTCGCACCCGACTTATCGGCGATCTCGATGAAGAAGTCGATCTGCTCGCGGGTGGTCCGTCCGCCCCGCTTGCCCTTGAGGATCTGACTCAGCGCGTTGTACTTCTTGCCGCGATCGTTGGCGCCCTGGTGAAAGCTCGACGCCTTGTTGCCCACGATCGCGCGCTTGAGCTCGGCGACGTCGGCGACCTTCAGCGCGTCGCGGATGATGCGACGGGACTCCGGATCTAGCTCCCGGCGACGAGGCTCCATGACCTCGACGTACGTCGCCCACACGTCCTCGATCGGGTCGACTTCTTTGGAGGCGTCAGCCTCTTTCTTCTCCCCTGCCGGTTCTCCATGAGGGTTCAAGTCCGGAAGCTCGCTACCCCTCCCCTCCGGAAGCTGACTACCCCTGCCCCCCTCGTCCTCCGGAAGCTCGCTGCCGGGGGCCTCCGGAAGCTGGCTACCCGTGCCCAGGACGTAGAGGTTCGAGCCGCGGCTGCCGTTGTCGCGGAAGCGGTCCGTGCGGACGACGAGCTTGCCGTCCTCGAGCGCACGGATGGCGTCGCGAACGGCGCGCGGCGTGACGCCGCAGCGCTCGGCCAGCGACTTGATCGCGGGCCACGCCTCCCACGCCGCATCGGCGTGATCGGCGAGGGCGAGCAGGACCAGCTTCTGCGTGCCGCGCACCGGCTGGCGCCACGCCCAAGTCATCGCTTCGAGGCTCACGCCGGCACCTCCTCGAGGCCCGGCGCCGCGGGCGCTAAGTCGGGATCGTCGTCAGCCGCTTCCTCGCCCGGGTGCGCATCAGGGTGCGCGTGTCCACAATCCTGTCCATAATGGCCGTTTTCTGGCTCTGCTAAGCCAAAAGACAGCGGAATCATAATCCGCGTGTCGGGGGTTCGAGTCCCTCCTCCGGCATCGAGAAAGGCCTGCAAATGCATGCCTTTTGGATTATCGCCGATCGGGCATATTGGGGGAATGGCCCCGAAATGGCCCCGAGAATGAGTATTACGTCGTCGTTTCGAGTCGTCCGGGGTCGTCCCCAGTCGTCGCGTGGCGACCCCGACGCGGGTCTCCGTACTCGAGCCGGCTCGCGCCACCGCCGCTTGCGCGCCGAAGACGTCGACGAGTTGCGCCAGCGACTCGACGGCGCCGGGCTGCGTGAGCACCCGACGCATCTCAATCGATCTCCCACGTTCGTTCTGGGTCATCGCCGCCGTCTCGGGGCGCCACCCGTCGGCGACCGCGGCGCGTAACACCGGCGCGAACCGCGCAGCGGAACGGTCCCTCGATCGTGCCGTGGACCCCGAGTCCGCACCCTTCACGCGCGAAAGTGAGGGATCGGGTCATAGCGGTCAGGATCTGCATCAGCCATGCGGCGGATCATGATCATGCTCGGCGCCCGAGTCGAAGTTCTCAACCGCTGACGTCGTCGTGATCGGACGCTGCGCCCTGCTCATGCGCTGAGCTGAGCGCCTCGCCAACTGCTGTCGATGCCTGAGCGCGTCCGCTTGGGGGGCCATCCTGTCGGGGTGGATCCATTCGCGGACAGGCAGCCCGACATCCCGGTCGGGAACCTCGAGCCGACCACGCTGGCGCACTTCATCGTCGACGACTTCAGGACCGCCTGGGACGCGATGGCGACGCGCAGCCCCGACCCGCACGTCGGAGGCAACTTCATGTTCGCTCGCCAGGCGTTCGGTTACCTGGAGCTTGCCTCGCGAACGGCAAGCAATGCCGGTGACAGCTTTTATCTCGACCGCTTCGCTGGCTTCCTCGCCGACCGAGACCCGCGCTACTTCACCGAACTGCCCGGATCTGTGCCATTGCCCCGACGCGATGACTTCCGTCTACCGGCGGCCCCGAACGTCGCGCCTGAGCGCCAGCTGCTGGCGGCGCTGTTCGACATGAGCCGCCACGGCCTTGCGCACCTGTACCAGCAGACGCCGATCGATCTTGCCGACGGCAAGCAGTGGCAGACCACATTCACCGGCGTGCAGCCCGGCCAGCTGATGCGGGACGCCGGCAGCGCGTCGCGCCGAGAGATCCATCTGAGCTTTCGCGTCGGGCCACGCGAAGGACGTGTCTACCTCATCGTCGCACCGGACGTGCTGCTGGCCGACCTCGAGTTCGGCGCGCGTGCCGCCGCGATCTTCGGCCAGTACCTGACACCGCAATACTTAGCCCGGCCTCGCCCGCCGGCCAAAGCGGGCAAACAGCGCCGGGAGCGGCCGCCTGCCCCCTACGTATTCAGCAGCCAGTCCCTCATCGAAACGCTCCATCGGCACGGCTTTCCGCGACTCGACTGGCCGGTACTCTCCTAGAGGTGGGCCGCGCGGCCGCGACCACCCGATACCGGCTTGGCATCCGCAGGCCGTGAGGACGCACGACGCACGCTTCAGGGCGGGCCGTAAAGGTGCCCGGACGGGACAGTGAGACCGTCTCGCGCCTCTCCCTTGGCACAACGTCTGGGTCATTCAGCTCTGCTGAACGCCGTCCGCTAATTCGCCGAGATGGCTGCCACTGGAAGAGGTCAACGGTCGACGCGGCTTGCTCACATCGCGCCGACGGTCGGCGGTCCGCACCGCATCCTGTGCCGACAACGGGCCTCCTCTGGCGTGTGAGCAATGCAGCTCAACCGGTGCCACGATAGGTTCGCCGCCCATGCTCGCAGGAAGCGCCTCCCTCGCCCAAATGCTCGATGTCAAGCCGGGTCCCCCGACGCCCGGATGCGAGTGGTCAACCGGTCGCTTGCAGTCCGACTCGGCGTCGGTCGAGCGAGCCGCCCAGCACCTCGCGGTCGAGGCAATGCGGATGCGCTGCAAGCCCGCGTCGACCTTCGCGCTGTGGGACGACGCGCGCAGGGCATCCGCCAAGCTCGTCGGGAGGGACCGGGGTCGCTTGGAGCCGTTCATTCGAACAGTGTTAGGCCTCCCCGGTACGGCGTTGCCGGACGATCACATCCAGGGTTGGGTTGCGGAGGTCGCCTGGTACTTGGTCCTCCGCGACCACGTCCCGCACGGGCGGGCGCTCGTGCATCTCAGCCCGCCGAGCTTTCACGTTACGGGTCCGGGAGCGGACGGCCTTGCCGTCTACTCCACGGCGAGCCAGCTGATCTTCCGTCTGTGGGAGATCAAGAAGCACCACGGGGCGGCACACGTGTCGAGCACGGTGTCACGGGCCTACAGCCAACTCGACGAACGCGCAACCGAGTATCTCGCCCAGCTCACCGGCCTCGCCGACCAGTATGACGGCGCCCTTGGGGACCTCCTGGCCCGCCTGGTTGACTACTGGATTGAGGCCGACGCCTGTGCAGGGGCCGGCGTTGCAGTCTCAACCTCAAACGCGAAGCACCCGAAGAAATGCTTCAGCACGATGGGGAAGACATTCCCTCAGTTCTCTGATGTAGGGCAACTCGAGGGCCTCGTTGTCGGCTTGGCAGAGCTACCGACCTTTGCGTCCAGGGTCCGGGAGACTGTGTGGAGCG
>CAVWPG010000004.1:0-518525 GCA_963756885.1 uncultured Bacteroidales bacterium | reverse complement strand
AGAGCGCCGTTGCAGCTACAACGCTAGTCGGGCTCTCAGTCCTCTGGTATGCCGATTATCCAAAATCATCGTTCCATTTCATAAATGATAATGATGAATGGCTGCAGCTGGATAAATTCGCACATTCAACCGCATCATATTACATGGGCAGGGTGGGGTATGAGCTTCTCAGCTCCACGGGAGTCGGGAGGAAGAAAGCGATCTGGTTTGGCGGATCGACAGGATTTGTTTACCTGGCGATGGTTGAAATAATGGACGGATTCTCGGCAGGGTGGGGGGCATCGATGGGTGATGTTGTTGCCAATGCGGCAGGTTCTGCGGCATTTATAGGTCAGCAGTTTGCCTGGGATGAGCAGAGGATAATGCTCAAATGGTCATTTCACATGACCCGGTATGCACAGTATAATCCCGAAAAGCTTGGGAGCACCTTCCCGCAGAGAATGATGAAGGATTATAACGGGCAGACCTACTGGCTCTCAGCTAATATCCGGTCTTTTCTGGGTAAAGGATCCCGGTTCCCGGCGTGGCTGAACGTTGCGGCGGGATACAGTGGAGACGGGATGATCGGAGCCAGGGAAAATCCTTCCGAAATTGATGGGAATCCGGTTCCCGTATTTTGTCCGCACGCGGCAGTTTTTTCTTGCCCCTGACATAGATCTGACACGCATTAAGACCAGGTCGCCGTTTCTAAAGGTTGTATTCAACATCTTCGGGGTGTTGAAATTCCCGCTTCCTGCCATAGAATACAACTCCGCCCGGGGATTGGTATTCCACCCCATATATTTCTGAGACAGAATTTCAACTCGGTGGCTCTCTGCGCTTCTCAGTGGCTCTTTGTGTAACCTTCTAAGAACTGACACAGAGGGCACAGAGTAATCACAGAGCACACTGAGAAATCATACTGACTCTCCGCTCTGCGCTTTCCTCTCACCTCTTTCAGCCTCAGTAGCTTCAGCGAAGGAGGCTCACATCTCTCCCCTTCCCATTTTCCATTTATCATGTTAGTACTGCTTAAAGCCCCCCCTGGGGGGTTTGGGGGTGCTTTGCCCCGTGCCCTGCGCCCTGAGCACTCGTCCCTGTTCACAACTCCCCTCTTTTCAACAAGGTTGCCTCCGGAATGATGCAACCTTTTTTCTTAACTTACAGTCTTGAATATAGCTTGTAAAGCTAACTATTGCATTGCACCTAAAACGACCTGGCATGTCTGCAAATATATTACCTGAGATTCAGTTCAAACTCAATATAAGAGGCATATAAGGTTTTTCATATTTGTTATTTTGCTCTTTTTTCAATTGCAGTGCATTTCAGGCTCAACTCCTACTTGGGTTGCTAGCTACACCGTCAATTGCATCTACGGGTCCATCTATCTATTACCATGAATTATGGGATTGACTGTGATAGGCACTGTTTATATTGCTAGTTTATAATTTCAATGATCTACTAATTTACTCTTCAGCACAGTAAAGAATTTGCAATTTTAGGTGGACTCATGGTATCAGAGTATGCTACTAGCAGTAATCACCTGTTACTGCTGGAAATATTAATATAGTATTACAGATGATTGTAAATGTTTTTACTGCAAATACAGATTCATACAGTATATATTGCTGCTGAAAGTCCGTACTGGAGTATCTGCAAGCTGCAATGCTGTTAGTTTAACATGCCACAACACTTCCCTGTCCCAAAATCGATGTCCTCACAGGCTTCACCCAGCCTGTTGTTTGTATAAACAAAGGTGCAAAAGCGACATTCCAGGTATTGATCCTGGATCCGGATCCGAACCTGAACGGAGTGCTGAAAGGGACTCAATGGACCCTGGACTGGGGCGACGGGACAGTTGTAAATTATACTTCAACAGCAGATAACGATCTTCCTCCACTTGCACTGAGAACACATACTTACGTAGCAATTACAGACTGCAACTATGTATTTTCAAACAGTATACGAAATCCCTGCGGTGAGACACGAGCCGTTCAGTATATTGCCGTTGTCCACGGGAGGGATATCTCCTCCGATGGGGATGGTATGCTCCGTGTAGTGGATAATGCCACAGGGTCGGCTACAATAAATGTCTGCGAGGGGGTACAGTCAGTCATAACTTTACGGGATAACAGCACCTGGAACTGCCAGAACCCCACTCTTCCCGGAGGGCTCACTGCCAGTGCCTAATACAGATCCAAGAAATATCGAATGGCTCTATGGACGTGATCCGGGAGGCGCCATAACAAGTACAATTACGGGAAATGTAGCCATTGCCGGACTGGGAAATGCCCCGCAGACAAGCGGAAGGATCTCTCCGGTTCCCTATGGGCCGTCTTCCCTGAGCCAGGCAATTACAATACCTGCAACATGCATTGCAGGACAGCACTTCACGGTCTATCTCAAGAACTGGAACAAGTGCAACTGGACCGATCCTGAGTATATATTCACCTCTGTCGATATAAATGTGGTTGCTGCACCCCCTGCACCTACCGTTGCAAATAAAACTATATGTTTCGGAGGCAACAGGACACTTACTGTAACGAGTCCGGTCGTAGGAACTATCAGCTGGTATTCAAATGCCACCCTTACAACACTTGTTGGAACCGGGACCTCTTATACAACCCCTCTGACTGCTCCGACCACTTATAATTTCTGGGTAGTAGACAGGGCAAATACCGGACTCTCATGCCAGGGACCTGCTACTCATGTTACACTGACAATCAATGATCTTCCCAAAAAGCCAACGATTACTTATACAGGGAACCTGGAGTTCTGCTTTGACGGCACTACAACTGTCGTCCTTCATGCAAATGTCGCCACCCCTCCTGCCGTGACTTCCTATCAATGGTATAAAAACGGTGCTGCTGTTCCGGGAGCAACTGCAATCGACCTCACATTAAGCCAGGGCTCGGAGACAGGCTCATATACTGTTGCCGCTCTTGGCGCCAATCCGACAAATTGCCTCGGTCCGCAGTCCAACGCCGTCTCCGTGATAATCCATTCATTATCGAATCTTACCAACCCTGTTCCGGCTGTAGTATGTGAGAATGGAACCGCAACATTCACAGCCTCCACGACCGATCTTGTGCAGAACTGGCAGTGGGAGATAAGCACCAACGGCGGAGCTTCATTCAGTACTGTCGGTAATGGTCCTCCGTACTCAGGGTTCAATACGAATACACTCACAATTAATCCTGTTACCCTCTCTTTAAGCGGCAATCTCTACAGGGTCGAAATCAAGACTCCTCCCGGCCAGGGTGGATGCCCGTTCAAATCAGGCTCTGCACTGCTTGACCGTAAATCCCAATGCCGTCATTACACTCACATCAGGCGCCGGCAGCAATAATCAATCTCCCTGCATCAATACAGCAATTTCAAATATTACATGGACTGTCAGTGGTGGAGGAACAGGAGCCGGCGTTGCCGGCCTGCCGGCCGGAGTGAACGGTTCATTTGCCGGTGGAGTTTTCACCATCAGCGGTACCCCAACGGCATCAGGTACATTTAACTATACTGTAACCACAACAGGTACATGCACCCAGGCGACTGCCACTGGAACTTTAACAGTCAGGGCCAATAACACTATCACGAGGACCTCGTCAGCAGGCAGTGAGAATCAGACAAAATGCATTAATACGGCCATTACAAATATCCGGTATACAACCACCGGGGCTACAGGAGCATCCTTCAGCGGTTTGCCTGCCGGGGTCAACGGCAGCTGGAATGCCAATGTGATACTTATTAGCGGAACCCCCACTGAATCCGGCCTTTTTAATTTTACCATAACCCTTACGGGGGGATGCGGAGTTATAACCCGCAGCGGTTCAATAACGGTCAATCCCGATAATACCATCACCCGGACTTCTGCCGCAACTACCGAGAACCAGACAGTTTGTATAAGTACCCCGATAACGAACATAACATATACGACCACAGGAGCTACCGGAGCATCCTTCAGCGGATTGCCCGCCGGAGTAAACGGCAGCTGGGCAGCAAATGCAATAACAATCAGCGGAACACCTACGGCATCAGGTTCTTTCACCTATACAATTACACTAACCGGCGGATGCGGCAATATAACCCACAGCGGAGATATAAATGTTACACCGAACAACACAATTACCCGCACCTCAGCTGCAGGTACAGATAACCAGACAGTTTGCATAAACACCCCGGTTACAAATATTACATATTCCACAACCGGAGCAACAGGTGCCACTTTCTCAAGTCTGCCAGCAGGCGTTAACGGGAGCTGGGCATCAAATGCAATAACAATCAGCGGTACCCCGACCGGATCGGGCACATTCAATTACACTATCACACTTACAGGAGGTTGCGGTGTCATTACTAAGAGCGGTACTATAAGGGTAAACCCCAATAACACAATATCACTTACCTCGGCAGCAGGAACCGATAACCAGACCAAATGTGCTAATACGCCCCTTACAAATATTACTTACTCCACAACAGGCGCCACAGGCGCTACATTTGCCAATCTTCCGGCAGGAGTATCAGGAGTCTGGGCCGGAAATGCGATAACTATCAGCGGTATCCCGACAGCAACAGGCACCTTCAATTATACTATTACTCTGACCGGAGGATGTGGTTTAGTAACAAGAGGCGGTACAATAACGGTAAATGTCCCGGCCACTGCCGATGCAGGGCCTGACCAGTCGATCTGCGCTCTTGGATCTGCAACACTTGCTGGTTCCGTGGGTGGAAGTGCAGTATCAGGTTCCTGGTCGGGAGGGGGAGGTTCCTATGTCCCGAATGCCAATGCCCTGAATGCAGTTTATACCCCCAGCGGTGCAGAGCGGGCTGCAAAAACAGTTACACTTACCCTGACAACAAACGACCCTGCCGGTGTCTGTACTGCAGTATCGGACAATGTAACCATCAGCATTGGAGCAGCTCTTACAGGAGCAACACTTACAGGCAGCGGCGATGCATGCTTTGGTGCTACCAGCACTTTAAGCTCGGTTATTACGGGAGGTGCGCCCCCGTATACAATAAACTATACCAAAAATGCAGTGGTGCAGCCTCCTGTAACACCATATGCAAGCGGGAACCCCATAAACCTTGGTGTTCTGCCAGTCGGAACTTATACCTACCGGATCACCTCGGTGACAGATCCCTGCGGGAACAGTGTTCCTGCCTGGTCGCTGCCGCCTGCTGTTACGATCACTATAAATGGACTTCCCGATGTCACAGGAACGATCCCTGCTTCACAGAATATCTGCAGCGACGGCACTGCAACGCTTACCCTTGTTTCAACTGTCAATAATACAACATTCAACTGGACAGTTTCATCTGCGCCGGCTTTCGGCTATTCCTGGTCAGCCGGCAAAGATCCTGTCGGAGGATCACTTACCGATGCCGATGGCAACGGGACCGAAACAATTACCCGTCAGCTTCAGCATAACCTGAATGCTCCTGTAACGGTATTCTATACAATTACTCCTGTCGGACCAGGCGCAACTGCATGCCCGGGAGCTCCGGTGACAGTTACAAGGTCAGTAATAGTAAATCCGGTGCCTGTGATTACCGATATGACGCAACTTCTGCATGCAGTGCAGCTGCATTCTCTGCAACGCCCGCAAACGGGACTGACGGCGTGGTTCCGGCCGGTACCAGGTATACATGGACAGCTCCTGTAATAGCACCTGCGGGAGCTTTAACCGGAGGCAGTGCACAGGCTGTCAGTCAGCTGAGTATCGGACAGACTCTTACAAATACAACCAATGCCCCGGCAACGGCAACTTACACTGTAACCCCGATCTCCGGCGCATGCACCGGAGCAACATTCCAGTTAGTTGTAACAGTTAATCCCAAGCCGGCAATAGCCAACAAGATAACCACTACCTGCAGCGCGCACTGCTTTCAGCGTAACACCTGTAGACGGCGGAGGTGATATAGTGCCCGGAACAACTACATATACATGGAACAATCCTGTTATTGCACCTGCAGGCTCAATAACCGGAGGCAGTGCCCAGGGAACAGGTCAGGCAACCATAAGCCAGACCCTTACCAATACATACAAACGCAAATGCCACCGCCACCTATACTGTAACACCAATATGCAGGCGGATGTGCCGGGGCAACGTTTACTGTAAGGGTAACAGTAAATCCGACCGCAACCATTACAGACAGGACTGCTTCGATCTGCAGCGGGAACAGCTTTACGGTTACACCGGCAAACGGGGGAGGCAATATGTTACCCGGAGGAACACTATATACCTGGGCAGCTCCGGTTATAGCTCCTGCAGGATCGATCTCGGGCAGCAGTGCCCAGGGGACAGGGCAGATAAATATCAGTCAGACCCTGACTAATACAACCAATGCAGTTGCAACTGCGACTTATACTGTGACGCCGACCTCAGGTACCTGCACCGGAGCAACTTTAGCATTACGGTAACAGTCAATCCCAAAGCCACAATTGCTAACAAATCAGCCACAATCTGCAGTGCGACTGCCTTCAGTGTCACTCCTGCTGATGGAGGAGGAGATATCGTGCCGGGCGGGAACACTGTATACATGGACGGCTCCGGTTATAGCCCCGGCCGGGTCAATAACAGGAGGAAGCGCACAGGGAGGTGGCGTGGCCACAATCAGCCAGACGCTCACGAATACAACAAATGCGAATGCAACAGCCAGATATACTGTGACACCGGTAGCCGGTGCCTGCACCGGCGCTACGTTTACAATAACGGTAACGGTAAATCCGAAGGCAACAATCACCAACAAAACATCCACTATATGCAGCGGACCTCCTTCAGCGTGACACCTGCAAATGGGGCAGGGAATATTGTGCCCGGAGGCACAACCTATACATGGGCAGCTCCGGCTATAGCGCCTGCGAGGGTCAATTACAGGAGGCAGCTCGCAGGGCTGCAGGGCAGGCCAGCATCAGCCAGACACTTACAAATACCACTAATGCTTTGCCACAGCTACCTATACTGTAACACCGACCTCCGGTACATGCGACTGGAGCTACCTTTACAGTAACGGTTACGGTAAACCCCATAGCAGCGATAGCCGACAAGACACCAACCATTTGCAGCGGCACCGCGTTCACTGTCACCCCTGTCAATTGAGGAGCTGAGATAGTGCCAGGAGGGACGACCTATACATGGACAGCACCTGTTATTGCTCCTGCGGGGGCTATCACGGGAGGCAGTGCCCAGGCTGCCGGTCAGGCAAGCATCAGTCAGACACTTACCAATACCACAAATGCAGTCCGCAACGGCAACATATACCGTAACTCCTCTTTCGGGTGGATGCACCGGGAGCAACCTTTCCAGATACAGGTAACGGTTAATCCGAAGGCAACAATCTCCAACAAGACAGATGCTATATGCAGCGGCTCTGCATTCTACTGTCACACCTGTCAATTTAGGAGCTGAGATAGTGCCCGGAGGTACCTTATATACCTGGGCAGCCGCCGTCATTGCTCCTGCAGGATCAATATCCGGAGGCAGTGCACAGGGAACCGGTCAGGCAAGCATCAGCCAGACTCTTACCAATACCACCAATGCTTCAGCAACGGCAACATATACGGTAACTCCGGTCTCCGGTGCATGCACCGGTGCAACATTTACAATAACAGTAACTGTAAATCCGAAAGCAACAATTGCCAACAAGACAGCCACGATCTGCAGCGGCAATGCGTTTACAGTCACTCCCGTCAATGGAGGTGCCGGAAATTGTTCCGGGGGAACGATCATATACCTGGACAGCACCGGTCATTGCTCCGGCAGGGGCGATAACGGGTGGAGGTGCACAGGGGACAGGGCAGCCAAATATAAGCCAGACACTTACAAATACGACAAATGCTTCTGCTACGGCAACCTATACAGTAACGCCTGTTTCAGGAAATGCGCGGGAGCTACCTTCCAGATTCAGGTCACTGTAAGTCCGAAGGCTACCATCTCCGACAAAACAACCACTATCTGCAGCGGAACTGCATTCAGCATTACCCCTGTTAACGGGGAGCTGAGATAGTACCGGTCGGAACATTGTACACCTGGGCAGCTCCGGCTATTGCTCCTGGGGGAGCAATTACAGGAGGCAGTATCCAGGTAGTGGGCCAGATCAGGTATCAGCCAGACCCTGACAAATAATACTACTGCACCGGCAACTGCCACATATACTGTAACTCCTGCTTCAGGTGCCTGCAGCGGTGCAACATTTAACGTAACTGTTACTGTAAATCCGCCTGGGCAGGTTGATCAGCCGGCAAACCAGACCGTATGCAATAATACAAATACCCCTGTTATCAACTTTACGACAGTCAACACAGTGGGAGTCACAAGTTATGCCTGGACCAACTCCGCCCCGGGCATAGGGCTCGCGGCAAGCGGATCGGGAGCAATAGGAGCATTCACTGCAATTAATGCCGGAACAATACCTGTTGTTGCCACTATCATTGTCACACCGACATTTACATATAATGCTGTAGGATGTGCCGGTTCAACCAAAACATTCACGATCACAGTCAATCCCACACCGGCTCTTTCAAGCTCCCTCACTCCTCCTGATGTTTGCAGCAATACCCCTTTCAGTTATGTTCCGGCAAGTGCAACAGCCAGTACTACATTTAACTGGACAAGAGCGGCTTTGCCGGGTATCACACCCGCAGGTCCGACCTCAGGTACCGACAATCCCAATGAGACTTTGAGGAATATGACGAATGCACCTATAGCCGTAACTTATCAGTATACACTTTCGGCGAACCTAGTTGCAGCAATGTTCAGAATGTGGTTGTCAATATTAATCCGGAGCCTGTGGTTACAGCAGGCCAGAATCCTTCGACATGTTCAGGGAATGCACTGGATTACCAGATCCTGCTCGATAATTTTTCAAATCCCGGTGATAATGTGACTTTCACCTGGGGGGTTCCGGTTCTTAATCCGGTCAACCCCGGCTTCACGGGAGGAACAGCAAGGGTTTCAGCATCTGCCGCCAATATTACTGACACCTATGAAAATACAATGGGTGCACTTGGAACAGCAACCTATACTGTTACCCCTCACAGGAACGGCTGTGCGGGAACACCAGTTACAGTGGTCGTTACAGTTGGTTCAGAACCGGTACTTGATCCCGGACTGAATTCCTTTGCCTGCAGCAACACTCCGATAGGGCTTATACTTAAGGAGGCTGCCGGAAGCGTAGGGCCAACTTATTATAACATCTCAGGCAAAACGGTTGCGGGAGGCATCACCGATGCGGGAAACGCCATACTTCCCAATCCCACGGCTCCTGCAAATTTTCTCTCTGCAGATCACTATACAAATACGACGGGTGTTAATGCGACAGTTACCTACCATGTGCAGCCCATACTTGCTCCGAATTGCATAGGAGCTCACTGTTGATGTCGTAATCACAATCCGTCCCCAGCCTGTCCTTCTGCCTGCACAGACCAAAACCGTCTGCAGCGGCGTAGCCATAGGCAAGGAGATAGTTCTTGTTCCTGCGAATATACCTGCCGGAACGCTCTTCAACTGGCCGGTACCTGTTATATCCGATGCATCGGTCCAGGGCACTGCAGGGAATAATGTAGCTGCCGATCCTGCAGGTAAGATCCATTTAAATGATGCGATCGACAATTTATCGGGAGCGCCCATCACCGCCACATATACCATCACCCCGGTGAGTTCATTCGGCTGTGCCGGAACACCAACACCCGCTGTAATAACAATCAACCCTGAGCCGGTGCCCCAGGCTATCGGCGGCAGGGACAAGATCTGCGTATCGGAAAAGAATGTCCTCTATAACGTAAGCGTGGTGAGCGGTTCCACTTTCCACTGGACTGTTGATGCGGCAGTAGGGACCAAGACCTTTGACTTCAATGCAAATGCAATCCTCGTCGATGCCGCCTCCGTGCCCGGATCAGGTAACATTACAATATTTGAGACAAATTCATATGGCTGCAGCGGCGATGTATCCGTAAAGCCTGTCCAGGTCTACTCCGTACCTGCATCTGAAAATATTACCGGTCCGACCGATGTCTGTGCCAACAGCACCCACGTTTACAGTGTAACCAACCGGCCGGGTTCAGTTTACTCATGGACCATTCCGGGGGGTACTGCAATCCTTGGAGATCCTTCTGCCAGTTCAATTACACTGATATTTGCAAATGTTGGCGGTGCAGTTTCGGTACGTGAAACTACTTCCGCAGGCTGCGTTGTCAATCATAATCCATTGGGTGTAACACTCAATCAGCTCCCGACAGCTACAATAAGCGGGGGAAGCACAATATGCGACGGAGGATCAGGTTCGCTTACGGTGGACTTTACAGGAACAGGTCCCTATTCATTCACCTATGCCCTGAACGGAGTACCCCAGGCACCCGTAAACACTGCAGCAGATCCCTATACCCTCAATGTAACCCAGGCCGGAACGTATACCATAGTCAATGTGACCGATGCCAATTGTACAAATACGGGAACCGGTACAACAACTGTAAGCTATTTCCCGAAGCCGACCGGAACGATAAGCGGAACATCCGAAATGTGCAGGGGAGCTTCCACGGTTCTGACTGTCACATTTACGGGCACGGCTCCTTATACATTCACCTATACCGATGGCACCACGCCGGTTACAGTTGTGGGCCATGCCACAAATGTTTATACTGCTTCAGTGTCCCCGCTTGTAACCTCAACATATACCCTGACCTCGCTGACTGATGGCAATTCATGCACGGGAGTGCTGGCAGGATCGGCCGTAATAACCGTTAATCTGCCACCAGTGCTTTCACTTGCCGGGACAAACCTGATTTGCTATAATGTAAATACAGGCGCAGTCGATATGACAATCACCAACGGCACTTCTCCTTTCGGGATCTCATGGACCGGTCCGGATTTATTTACGGCAACAACAGAGGATATAACAAATCTTAAGGCAGGCTACTACGCTGTCACCGTTCTGGATACAAAAGGCTGTACTGCAGCTGCAAATATCACCCTCACACAACCGCCAGTACTTACCGGATCGGCTTCGGCAACCAATATCACATGTTTTGGCGCCAATGACGGGACGATTACAATATCCGGAGCCGCGGGAGGTACAGGGACATATGAATATTCGATAGACGGAGGGATTTCATGGGATCCTTCACCATTGTATACCGCGCTGACGCCCGGGACATACAATGTCATAATGAGGGACGCCGCACATGCCACATGCATGCTTGTGCTGAACAGTTCACTTCAGATAACCCAGCCTGCAGTTCTCAGTGCCACTGTTGCATCAACAGATGTAAACTGCTTCGGAGCAAATAACGGGTCCATTGTGGTATCATCGCCTGCAGGAGGCTACGGAACCTACGGCTATTCGGTTGACGGAGGATCAACCTGGCAGGGATCCGGCAACTTTACCAGCCTTGCTCCCGGGAATTATGATGTTATGATCAGGGATGCAGTCAATATGGCTTGTGAAATTGCACTGACATCAGTTACAATAAAGCAGCCTCCAGCTCTTTCAGCAACCGTGACCAGCACAAATATCTCATGCTTCGGATCAACCGACGGTACAATTACAATATCTGCTCCTGCGGGAGGAAGCGGGGCATATGACTACAGCATAAACGGGGGAGGCTCCTGGCAGCCTGGCGGAAATTATTCGAACCTTTCACCGGGAACCTACAATGTTCAGATCCGCGATGCTGCCTTCACCGGCTGCTACATAATACTGAACAATGCCCTCGTGATCACACAGCCTGCCGTTCTGGGTGCATCAGTTGCCTCAACAAATGTGACCTGCAACGGAGCTGGTGACGGATCAATCAATATTACCTCCCCGACAGGCGGTCATGGCACCTGGGAGTACTCATCAGATGGAGGAGCACACTGGCAGGGTCCGGGCTTGTTCAGCGGACTGGCTCCTGGAACCTACGATGTAAGGATAAGGGATGCTGCAAATGCAGCCTGCGAAATAATTCTCAATGCAGGACTCCAGATAACACAGCCAGCCCCTCTGACTGGACTGGTTATCAAATCTGATGTTACCTGCTTCGGTTCATCTGACGGTGTTATCACTGTCACCAATTCTGCCGGAGGCTATGGCACATATCAGTACAGCGACAATGGCGGAGGCAACTGGCAGGATTCACCTGCTTTTCCAGGGCTTCCTCCGGCCACATATAATGTAAGGATAAGGGATAAAGCGCATCCCGGATGCTTCGTTATTCTCGATCCGGCAGTTGTAATTTCGGAGCCCGCAGTTCTGAATGCTGCAGTTGCCTTTACAAATGTGACCTGTTTCGGATCGGGCGATGGGACGATTACAATATCTTCACCGACAGGAGGATACGGATCATACAGCTACAGCATAAACGGGGGAACGATATGGCAGGGATCAGGGAATTTCACAAACCTTGTTCCTGGCACATACAATATACGGATCCGCGATGCAGCCCATACGGGATGCGTTATTGCCCTGAATCCGGCCGTTGTGATTACAGAGCCCGCCGCACTAAGTGCGACGCTGCTGAAAACGAATGTAACATGCAATAGTGCTGCTGACGGTACCATAACTATAAATGGTGCGGCCGGAGGTTATGGCACATATGAATATACAATAAACGGAGGATTAATCTGGCAGTCATCCAACAGCTTCACAGGACTGACTCCCGGCTTCTATAATGTAAAGATCAGGGATGCTGCCAACCAGGGTTGCATTTTTACCGTCAACGGATCTGTTAATGTCACTGAGCCTGCCGTTCTGAATGCCAGCGTTGCAAGGACAAATGTTACCTGCAATGGTGCAGCCAACGGAACAATTACTGTATCTTCCCCATCGGGAGGATACGGCACCTATCAGTACAGCGATGACGGCGGAGCAAACTGGCAACTCACAGGATCATTCAGCAACCTGGCTCCGGGCAGCTATAATGTTCAGATCAGGGATGCCGCCCATATTGCCTGCGTTGTGATTCTCAATTCCTCTCTTTCAATAACTGAACCTGCGATACTTGCTGCTACTGTAACCCCCACAAACGTTACATGCTTTGGGGCCCATAACGGGATAATTGCAATTACGGGCGCATCAGGCGGCTATGGGACTTACGAGTACAGTATTGACGGAGGCACCAACTGGAGCGGCCTTGGCAACTTTACAAACCTGGCTCCGGCTACATACGACGTCAGGATAAGGGATGCGGCCAATCCTCTGTGTGTTATAACTCTCGACGGCGGACTTGTAATTTCACAGCCTGCTGTTCTCACGGCTTCAGTGACAAGGACCAATATCACATGCTTTGGCGCGGGAGATGGTACAATAACTGTATCAGCACCCTCCGGCGGCTATGGTACATACGGGTACAGCATAAACGGCGGCGGGTCATGGCAGCCATCCGGCATCTTTACCGATCTCGGACCAGGCAACTATAATGTCCAGATACGCGACGCTGCTCATACCTCATGCGTAATAGTGCTCAACAATGCGCTTCAGATAACCCAGCCTGCAGTACTGCGGGCCGTCGTTACACCGACCAATGTGACATGCAACGGCGCTGGTGACGGAATAATCAGCATTACTGCTCCGGCAGGAGGGTATGGCACATATGAATATTCGATCAACGGCGGATCGGACTGGTTCCCTACAGGTCTGTTCAGCAACCTTGCACCTGCAACTTATGATGTGAGGATAATGGATGCAGCCAATGCAGGCTGTGTCATAGTCCTGAATAATTCACTCACAATTACCGAGCCGGATGTTCTGGATGCCAATGTCAATTCGACTAATGTGACATGCTTCGGGGCCAATAACGGGACTATTACAATTGTAAATCCCACAGGTGGTTACGGCACATTTGAGTACAGCGACAATGGAGGAGGCACCTGGCAGGCAACAGGCATTTTCACTAACCTGGTACCGGGAACATATAATGTGCAGATAAGGGATAAGGTTCACAAGTCATGCGTAATGACTCTGGATCCCACCCTTGTGATCACTGAGCCTGACATTCTTTCAGCATCGGTTGCAGCCATCAATGTCAGCTGCTTCGGCGCAAATAACGGCACAATAACAATTTCCTCTCCTGCGGGAGGTTACGGAACATACGGCTTCTCAATCAATGGAGGTACTACATGGCAGGGTTCGGGAATATTCAGCGGACTGGCTCCTGCTACATACAATGTGAGAATACGGGATGCAGCCTACCCGGCCTGCGTGATAACTCTCAATGCAGCTCTTGTAATTACACAGCCGGCAGCTCTTTCAGCTGCAGTTGCAAGCACAAATGTGACCTGCAACGGAGCCAACGACGGGACGATTACAATATCATCTCCTGTGGGAGGTTACGGAACCTACGATTATACTGTAAACGGAGGCGGAACATGGCAGCCCTCAGGCATCTTCACAGCACTGACACCCGGATTCTATAATGTCCAGATTCGTGATGCCGCCAATACAGGTTGTGTAAAAACGCTCAACGGATCGCTCAGGATCACCGAGCCGAATACTCTTTCTGCCAATCTTGCCAGCACTAATGTTACATGCTTCGGCGCCGGTGACGGAACAATAACAATTTCATCCCCCTCAGGCGGATATGGGACCTATGATTACAGCATCGACGGCGGAGTATCATGGCAGCCGTCAGGAATCTTCAGCGCACTTGTTCCGGCTTCATACAATGTTCAGATCCGCGATGCAGCTCATGCAGGCTGTGTCATCGTGCTCAACGGGGCACTGGTCATAACTGAACCTTCTGTTCTTAATGCCACTGTCACGCCGGCGGACGTTACTTGCTTCGGGGCCAATGACGGGACGATATCTATCTCCGCTCCTTCAGGAGGCTACGGGTCATACCAGTATACTATCGACGGAGGAGCTCACTGGTCAGGCTCTGGCAATTTCTCAAATCTTGCACCTGCAACATATAATGTGCAGATGCGTGATGCAGTCAACCATGCCTGCATAGCGATCCTTGACGGTGCCCTGGATATAAAGCAGCCGGCAGTTCTCGCAGCAACACTTTCAAAAACCGATGTAACATGCTTTGGCGGAGGAGACGGAACAATTACTATCACTGCTCCGACAGGAGGCTATGGCACCTATGATTACAGCATCAACGGAGGCGGCTCATGGCAGCCATCCGGGATCTTTACTGCACTTGTTCCGGGGAACTACAGCGTCAGGATCCGTGATGCAGCCCACACAGGTTGCGTGATAATCCTGAACAACTCCCTGGCAATCACCCAGCCTGCTGTTCTGAATGCGGTTGTCACTCCCACGAATATAACCTGCTTCGGGGCCAATGACGGAATTATAAACATAACTTCACCTTCGGGCGGTTATGGAGCATATGAATATTCAATAGACGGTGGAACTGTATGGCAGGCCGGAGGTTTATTCAGCGGCCTCACACCTGCGACCTATAATGTTCATATCCGTGATGTGGCGAATATGGCCTGCGAGATCGTACTTAACAGCTCGCTTTCAATTACAGAGCCTTCAATTCTTTCGGCGACGGTTACTTCGACAAACAGTACCTGCAATGGAGCAAATAACGGCACAATATCGGTTACAAGTCCCTCAGGCGGCTACGGCACATATGAGTACAGCAACAATGGCGGAGCAGGATGGCAGGCCACGGGGATCTTTACGAATCTGCTGCCCGGATCGTACAATGTAAGGATCAGGGACAAGGCACATGTAGGATGCTTTATTATACTGAATCCGGGTCTTGTAATAACTGAGCCTGCTGTTCTTTCTGCAACAGTTGCATCTGCAAATGTCTCCTGTTTCGGGGCTGGCAACGGCAGCATAACAATTACAAATCCTCTCGGGGGCTACGGAACCTATCAGTACAGCATCGACGGAGGGACATCCTGGCAGGGATCGGGCAGTTTTACAGGACTTACCCCCGGTAGCTATAACGTCAGGATCAGGGATGCAGCAAATATTGCCTGTGCGGTTGTTCTCGACCCTGCTGTGGTCATATCACAGCCAGCAGTCCTGACGGCTACAGTTACAAGCACGAATGTGACATGCTTTGGTGCGGGCGATGGCAGCATAACGATAACTAATCCACTGGGAGGTTATGGTTCATATGAGTATACTGTAAACGGAGGGGCAGGATGGCAGGCAGGCGGTATTTTCTCCTCACTGACACCCGGTTTCTATAATGTTCAGATCCGGGATGCAGCCAACCACGGATGCGTTATTATACTTAACGGATCGCTCAGGATTACAGAACCATCCATTCTTGCAGCGGCAGTCTCCGGTACCAATGTAACCTGCAACGGGAGCAACAATGGTACAATAACGATAATAGGGGCCACTGGCGGATATGGGACTTATGATTATTCGGTTACGGGCGGTGGCTCCTGGCAGCCATCCGGCAGCTTCAGCGCATTGTCGCCGGGCACCTACAACGTACAGATCCGCGATGCTGCGAATACAGCTTGCGTGATAGCGCTCAATCCGGCACTTGTAATAAGCGAACCTGCAGTTTTGAATGCAACGGTAACACCGACAATGGTCACCTGCTTCAATGCCAGCAACGGAATTATTACAATATCTGCTCCTTTGGGAGGTTCAGGGGCCTACCAGTATACAGTCAACGGTGGTATAAACTGGCAGGGTTCAGGCACTTTCAGCAACCTGGCACCCGGTTCGTATGACGTGAGGATCAGGGATGCCGCAAGTACCGGCTGTGTCATTACACTTGACAACGCTTTGTCAATCACTCAGCCTGCAGTCCTTTCAGCAACGATTTCAGGCACAAACGTATCATGCTTCGGCGGGAATGACGGTACTATCACAATTGCCGGCGCAGCGGGAGGATATGGTACATATGAGTACAGCATCAATGGTGGCGGATCATGGCAATCATCACCTGCTTTTGCCGGGCTTACTACCGGATCGTACAGCATTCTGATCAGGGATGCTGCCCATATTGGCTGTGTGATCGTTCTTAACAGTGCCTATCCTGTGACTCAGCCGGGATTGCTCTCTGCAACAGTTTCAAAGACTGATGTTACCTGCCACGGAGCAAATGACGGCACAATCTCGATATCTTCACCTTCAGGCGGTTATGGCACATATGAGTATTCAATTGACGGCGGCGGCTCATGGCAGCTTTCCGGGAACTATTCAAATGTATTGCCGGGGACTTATGATATCAGATTGAGGGATGCAGCCCACCATTTGTGTTCAGTAATACTTTATCCCAATCTTGTTATTACCGAGCCGATTACACTTGCCATGTCATCGACGGGTGATATAACCCTGAACTGTTTCGGAGATAACTCGGGGACAGGCACTTTCTATGCGTCAGGTGGTACTATGCCCTATATATTTACGGTAGTCTCAAATACGGCAGGGGCGACTATTTCATTCCCCGGATTCAACTCGCAGACTTTCTTCGGAGCGGGAGCGGGTACTGTGACGGTTGCAGTGTCTGACCAGAACGGCTGTGATGCCATGGGAACCATAAATATTACGCAGCCGGCACTTCTTGCACCCGGAACAATTGCGGCAGATCAGGTGGTCTGCAGCGGTACCGATCCCGGTCAGCTCACCCAGACGGCACCTGCCACGGGCGGACCGGCCGCATATACATATCAGTGGCAATATGGTTCGACTGTAGCAGGACCTTTCATAAATATCGCAGGGGCAAATGCAAATCAGTATACCCCCGCCCCGGGAGCTACAACAACACTATACTACAGGCGGATGGTGACATCCGGGATGTGCGCACCTGTCTACAGCAATGTTGTGGAGATCAGGGTCAATCCCAATCCTCTGGCAATCCTGACCGGAGGTGAAACAATATGTCCGTCACAGACTGCAATTCTGAAGGTCAATATGATGGTTGGTACGGGTCCGTTTGATTTGGACATCGAGAATCTCGGGACGATTTCAGGATATGTCAGCGGCTCGGATATTGCAGTTTCACCGCAGTGACCACAACCTACAGGCTGCTGAGGGCAAGGGATGCCAATGGATGTGAAGTGACGAGTCCGTCACCCAACCTGATTGGAAACGCCACCGTATTTGTACGGACATTGCCCGCAATAACTGCCCAGCCTGTAAGTGTCACCATCCTGTGAATTCGGGATGGTTGCATACAATGTCACTGCCACTGGAACGGATCTGACCTATCAGTGGTATGTCAATACAGGGAGCGGATTTAACCCCGTGAGTGACGGTGGAGTATACTTCGGCGCAACTGTACCGACACTCAATATTTTCGGTGCAACAAGGCTTATGAATGGCTACGTTTACCATGTTGTGGTAAGTGGTTGTTCGTCATCGGTAACCTCATCCGATGCGACACTTAATGTAAATACGCAGCCTGAGATAATGACCCAGCCCAAAGATTCAACGATCTGCATGAATGCCGGGGCAACCTACAACGTCACCGCCACCGGGACCAGTCTCACATACCAGTGGCAGGTCAACAGGGGTGCAGGGTTTGTAAATGTGAATAATGATGTAAACTTCAGCGGAGCAAATCTTAATACACTTACTATTGTAAATGCTCCGGGCACGTTCAACAACTATATCTTCAGGGTCATTGTAGGAGGCACATGTGGCGTTCCTGTATATTCCAACTTCGCTGTTCTGAGGGTCAACAATCCCCCTGTAATCACTCTCAATCCCGTTAACAAGACTGTCTGCGATGGTGTCGGGCCCGTTCTGTTCAGTGCCAATGGCTCAGGGTTGATAGATTCCATGAGATGGCAGGTATTCAGCTGGCGGGGCATGGGCAGATATTTATGATAATGCAATTTACTAGCGGGACCACCTCCCAGCAGATGACGCTTACCACTGCTCCCCTGGCTCTTAACGGAAATCAGTACAGGCTGTCACTGAAGGCAAAATGCACAACCGTCTACTCTGCCAGTGCCACCCTGACAGTTTATCCCAATCCTGTTGTGGATTTCAGCGCCGTTGATCCGCTGCATGCCTGCGGAGGAGTGCCTCTTGTAATAAACGGCAATCCGTCAGGAGGTTCCGGAATATGGGCATCTCATCTCTGGACCGGTGATGTCGGACCACTGAATAATTACTACATCCAGTCACCTTCCTTCAGTTCACAGATTGCAGGTACCTATCAATCTGACTTACCAGGTGAAGGACAGCAGGGGATGCTATGGGAGTGATGATGTATCAGTAGTTGTGGATTCACCTGATGCTTCCTTCTCGTGGGATGTCAACAGCGGGTGTACTCCTGCAACTATATCACTTCTCCAAGGATATGACAGGACTGGCTAAATTCTGGTGGGACTTTGATGATGGTTCCCCGAATAGACTCTGTCAATGCGAACCCTGTCCATGAGTTCACAAATATGAGCATATCCGCAATCGAATATCACAATGTCAAGCTTACGGTGCGCTCTGCAGGAGGATGTCTGGATACATTTACAACTCTCGTTACGGTTTATCCTGCCATTGATGCTACTTTCACTGCCAGTCCGGATACTGTATGCAGCGGGAATTCAATCATCATTTACAGCCCAGGCCGGTGCGACCAAGTATTTCTGGGATTATGGGGACGGTGTAAGCGGATATTCCTCGCATAGTGTAAACCATCTCTATACCAAATACTACTACGGCACCTGTCACCCATACAGTCACACTTACCACGACCTCATTCTATAGTTGCAGCGATGTTAAAACACTCGATATTGTTGTAATGCCAGTACCGATGCCTCAGTTCAGTGCTGATCCGCCGTCACAGGTATTCAATGCTGCAGGAAATCCGGTAGTGTTCACAAATGAGACCAATGCAGGAACCTGGAGCTGGATCTGGAGGTTTGGCGACGGTGATTCGACGAGCCTTAAGGATCCGACTCATGTCTATGGCAATGTCGGTACCTTTCAGGTAACGCTTATTGCATCGAATTCAAATTGCTCTGAGTCGGTAACCCATCAGGTGATGATCACCTATGGTCCGCCGGTAGCAGATTTTGATTCCCTGATATCGGGCTGCGAGCCTCTGAACCTGGATATCAATAATACCTCTCTCAACACCGACATTCCCGGCACGACATACAAATGGGATTTTGGTGATGGAAGCACTTCAACTGCGAAGAACCCGACCTACACCTATTTCGATCCCGGGATATACAGGGTTGAGCTTACGGTTACCGGTCCGGGAGGCGTCTCAATCAAATCGCAGGTTGTAAGCTCCTATGCTGCTCCAAAGGCATATTTCGAACTATCGCCCAAAAAGGTCTTTATAAATGATGAGAGTGTCCGCTTCTTTAACCTGAGCGAAGGTGCAAGCCATTATTTGTGGGATTTTGGCGACGGTGACACATCCAAGCTGGCAGAGCCATATCACAAGTATATGGCAGAGGGGGTTTACGATGTAACGCTATGGGCTTATTCCGACAACGGGTGCAGCGATAAATACCTGCTATCACCCGGGAGTAACTGTTGAACCACCGGGAGACATACGGTTCGCTACGGTATTTACCCCCAACAAGGATGGTGAAATAGATATTGATCATCTTCCGACAGGCGGGACTGAGGTAGACATGTTCTTCTATCCCGCCGATACAGATAAAGGTTGTGAAGTACAAGCTGCAGATCTTCAACAGGCTCGGTGTGCTGATCTTCGAAGCGCATGATATCAATAAGCCCTGGAATGGCTATTACCAGCATAAGCTTTGTCCTCAGGGAGTATATGTATGGATCGTTGAAGGCAAGTATGAAGATGGACGGCCGTTCAAAAAGGTTGGCGATGTGACCCTTTTACATTAGATGGAAGGAGAAAGGCAAAAGGAGAAAGGAGAAAGGAGAAAGGCAAAAGGAGAAAGGAGAAAGGCAAAAGGCAAAAGGCAAAAAGCAAAAGGAGAAAGTTCAAGGTTCCATGTTGCCGGGTTCCCCATTTGAAGGCAGAGCCAGTCAGGCCGGTGAAGCTGAAAAGGATTTTTCTTGCTTCCTGCGGACACAGATTCATGTTTAACCTGAAAATTGTTTGGTGAAATTTTCCCCTCCTTTTGAAGGAGGGGTGGCCGGACCGTCTGTACATTTGCTATTTGCAACTTATCATTCCGGCCGGGGTGGTTGATTCGTATATCAGAGTATAATTCTTCGTATCGGTCAGAATAGCAAGTATTTATGGAATTTCCGGTAGGAGGGTGTTGAAAAAGTCAAATTCCAATAACCGCAGATTTTCGCAGGGGTTCTCGCAGAGTTTCGCAGAGTTTACCGCAGTCCCGATAGCCATCGGGATTCGCAGATGTTAAAGGAATTTAATCGGCGGGACTCAGCGTTCTTCAATCTGCGTACATCAGCGAGACATATCAATAATCACAAATTCCGTAAAGCATGAATGTTCTTCGCAGAGTTTCGCAGAGGTTACCGCAGTCCCGATAGCCATCGGGATTCGCAGATGTTAAAGCAATTTAATCTGCGGGACTCAGCGTTCTTCAATCTGCGTACATCAGCGAGACATATCAATAATCACAAATTCCGTAAAGCACGAATGTTCTCGCAGAGTTTCGCAGAGGTTATACCGCAATCCCGATAGCCATCGGGATTCACAAAACAATTTGGTCATAAACCTCTTCAACCTCCTTCAACCCCTTCAACCTCTTCAACATTTTTTCTGTTTTCTCCATAAATTTTCCTTCATTTTTAGGACCGGGATTAAAATATTTCATAAATTTGGTTAGCTGCATTTCGAAATTGTGTATTCATGTCACTTCTGAAGTATATCGAAAGATTACAGAGGATGGATCTGTTGATATCAATGATGTCGACAGGTACACCTGAGGAATTTGCCGAAAAGCTTGGACTCCGGCGAAGCACCCTCTTTCAGTCGCTTCAGGAAATGAGGGAGATGGGAGTCGATATCAAATACTCCTGTAACAGGCAATCATATTATTATGCCGATAGCAGGCGTATAAAAATCAAGGTCGAAAATATAATTCATAAG
This sequence comes from uncultured Bacteroidales bacterium, assembly GCA_963756885.1. Taxonomy (GTDB): domain Bacteria; phylum Bacteroidota; class Bacteroidia; order Bacteroidales; family VadinHA17; genus LD21. The sequence continues at coordinate 496,645 of CAVWPG010000004.1, read as the reverse complement.
AATCCGGAAAATGTTCAGTATTCCGGCAAGACTGAATGCTGACGATGGACCGGTTGCTCAGTGTGCCGTTGCAACTGGAGTGATTTGATTGTTTGATGATCCTGATTAACACCGCAGGAGTCATACGTAAAAGTGAAATATATTTAAATATAGGTACTATGGCCTGGCTTTCAAGATTTTATAGCCTCTCCCGGTTTAAGTTATTTATCTTAATAATAACGGGGAACCTTATCCTGGTCTGGTTATCCAGATCGGTACTTATAAACGAAATAGTCTTCTATAATGCCTACAGCGAGCAGCTTACATATGAAAGAGCTGTTCAGCTTTTTAATGATTTTCAGAGCATCGGCTGGCTAAGCTATATTTTCATACCTGTAATGCTTATTCTTAAATTCTCCCTTGTCAGTCTTTTGGTTTATACAGGCATAATTTTAAGAGACCTTCAGTATAAGGTCCCAATGGGGTCAGTTTTCAAAATTGTGATTGCAAGTGACGTAATATTCCTCCTTGCAGGGACTGTAAAATTCCTCTGGTTCTACTTTTTTGCAGGCAACTACGATCTTAATGATATAGGCTTTTTCTACCCTCTGTCGCTGACCAATCTTTTCAGCACTGGCGAGCTCAGGCAGGTATGGATTTTGCCTATGCAGTCTGTAAACCTTTTTCATGTGGGTTATCTGCTTCTTCTCTCCTACGGCCTCAGCAGCATATGCAGGATAGAGAGGCACGATGCTGAGAGGATCGTGCTCTCTTCCTACCTGCCCGGGCTGGCATTATGGCTGACAGTAGCAATGTTCATAACATTAAATGCATCATCATGAGAAAAGCTGTTAAGGTAATCATCATAGCAGTATTCGGGTTTTCACTTATTTACCTCATTACATCTGTTGCCGGCAAGATCGTGAAGGAGAATGATCTGCGGAAACAAATCGGATCGTTTCCCTCATTTTCGTTCATGAAGCTTTCCGGTGAGCCCTTTAATTCTTCTGATATAAAGACCGGTCCGGTCCTTGTGGTAAGGTTTCATCCTGAATGTGAGCATTGCCGCTATGAGATTTCCGGGATACTCGGAAACAAGATGCTGCCGGCTCATTCAAAAGTCCTGCTGATTTCGGGCGTTCATCCCGATTCGATAAGAAAATTCCTCGGGCCGTTTCAGATTGATAACCCGGATATAATGGCTCTTGCAGATACGAGTGATTCTTTTGCCGGCATTTTTGGCAATGATATAGTTCCGTCCAATTATATATACAACAGGGAATTAAAGCTTGTGAAGGTCTTTTTCGGGGAGGTAAAGACAGAGACGCTTTGTAAATATCTCAAGAATGATGAATAAGATAAAGGCTGTCAGGAGATGTTCAGTATTGCAGCATGATTCAACAGATTGTGGTGCTGCATGCCTGGTTTCGGCAATAAAATACTATGGAGGGCATGCAACAATCGATAAGGTCAGGAAGCTGAGCGGCACGACACAAACGGGTACAACGATGCTCGGCCTTTATCAGGCGGCGAATGACTACGGTCTCGAAAGCTCAGGTTATGAGGCCACAATAAAGGATATCATTGAATTTGAGCATGTTCTCATCCTGCATGTTGTCAAAGAGGAAAACCTGGAACATTTTATGGTAAGCTTTGGCTTTGAGGAAGGCAGATTCATTTTGTGGGATCCTGCTGTCGGACTTACCCTTATGCCGGCAGATGAGCTTGATAAGATCTGGAACAGCAGGAAATGTCTCGCACTCGTACCGGGCGGTTCATTTAAGCCTGAAAAGGAGAGCAGAAGGAACAAGCGCAGCTGGTTGCTAAAAGCGGTCATACCGGAAAAAGATCTTTTGCTAATAAGTGTGGCAACAGGGGTGGTTATTTCAGTATTAGGTCTTGTAATGGCCGTTTTTACTCAGAAGCTGGTTGACAGGATCCTTCCGTCAGGGGATTTTAAGCTTCTGATAGTTATCTCAATCCTCGTATTTTTCCTGCTCTCTTCAAGGGTAATTATTTCTGCCTTGCGGCAATTATTGCTGCTGACACAGGGGAAGCATTTCAATATAAGAATAGTTGATGATTTTTATTATTCATTGTTGTTTCTGCCGCAAACGTTTTTCGATACAAGGAGAACAGGTGATCTTGTGGCACGCCTGAATGATACGATGCGTGTTCAGAAGATAATTTCGGATATGGCTGGAATATATTCGATCGATGTCCTGATCCTGCTTCTTACGATCACTATGATTTTTTATTATTCCCCGGTGTCGGGGATATTGTCGCTTGTTTGTCTTCCTGTGCTTTACATGATTGTGAGGAAATGGGAATCAAGATTTATAGCGGCGCAGCATAATCTGATGGCAGGATATGCAGCGAGTGAAAGTAATTTCATAAGCACCCTGCAGGGCATCCGGGAGATTAAGAGCCTTAACTGGCAGGAATCCTTTTTCAATGGAAACAACAGGATCTATGGTGAATTTCAGGAGAGGGCATTTTTACTGGGGAAGATCAAGGTAAAGCTTAATCTGCTTGCTGGAATCGCGGGGACTACATACCTGATAATTGTACTTATCTATGCCTCATTTTGTGTAATGAAGTCAAGCCTTACACAGGGAGAATTGATGGCAATACTTTCCCTGAGTTCAACCCTCGTGCCGTCTGTCCTTAATCTGGCTCTCATAGGCATACCCCTGAGTGAGGCAAAGGTAGCTCTCGACAGGATGTTTGAATTCACTCAGATTGAACCGGAGGAGGGTAAGACCGGTGATAAGGCCGGTGATGAAGAAGCGCCATTTGATATAAGTATATTGGAGCTGAAAGATATATCATTCAGGTTTCCTGGAAGAAGATTATTGCTTGACAATATCAGCCTAACCCTTGAGAAGGGGAAGCTGATCTCCGTTATAGGGGAAAGCGGTTGCGGGAAGAGTACCCTCGCAAATATCATTCTCAGGTTTTATAATTCAGAATCAGGTGATATTATTGCAGATGGCAACAGGTTATCAAATTCCGTGGGTTTAAAAAAATGGCGTTCAGAGATTGGGATTATACCGCAGGAAATTCATATATTTAATGGGACAATTCTGCAAAATCTGTTGTCAGATCTGACTGAAACAAAAATCAATGAGATGGTATCTGTTGTTTCAGAATATGGATTGGATGTGTTTTTCAATAAATTTCCGGCCGGGTTATTCACGCTGGTAGGGGAGGAAGGCATTAATCTCTCGGGCGGAGAGAAGCAATTGCTGGCTTTTGTAAGAGCCCTGGTCAGCAAGCCCCGCATGCTTATAATAGATGAGGGCACCTCCTTTATGGACAGAGGGAGCGAATACTGTCATTCTTAATCTTTTATCACGTTTGAAGGCAGAGATGGGGATACTGTTTATCTCTCACAGGATGAATCTTGTGAGGAGCCTGAGCGACTGTATCTATATCCTTGAGAACCATAAAATAGCGGCTCATGGCACACATAGTGAACTGATTGCTTCTGACAATCTTTACAAGCGCTTCTGGGAAGATTACAATTGAATTTTTGACAAGTCCGGTATTGATGGACTCTTATGATTTTAATTTGATATACCATTCATAAAAAATTGTATGGCAGGCGGAAGCCGAAAAGCCCAAACAGAGTAGGCAAAAGAAAAATGTCTCGCTATGAAAAAATTAGATTTGGATCAAATGGAAAACATCGAAGGCGGTAAGATGTCTTGTGGTGCAGCTTTGGGTTTCTACGCTGCAGCTTTTATTGGTGCTGCTTTAGCAACAGGAGGAGCCTCAATTGTTATTGGACTTGTTGGAATGGGAGGGTCAATATGGGGTGTAATTGATAATTGTTAAGAGTAATTAGCAATGAGGCATTCTGATTAACAAATCTCCCCAATTAATTTGATAATTGGGGAGTTAAAATAGCATTAGAATATTCAAATGTCAACCAAATTATTCATATCAAAAATACTGCTGATTATAATATCTATAATAATATTATTATACTCATTATTGTTAGTTAAATATGATAAATGGACACTTGATCTTTATTATTTCATTCACTTGTTTAATTTATTCATAGCCATTGATTTTGTCTATTTTGAAATCAATTGCTCCCAGGATAGTGGCAAAATTCATTACTACTTCTGTACTTTTCCTTTAACAAGATTTCAAATCTTATTATTAGAATTAAAGCACTACTTTTTAAGATGGGAGTTTGGAGTTTTTATTCTTTCAATTCTTTTTTTCATATCTAGCTTTTATCTTCTGAACCAGAATAGCTATTATGAATTATTTATTCTTATAATACTGTATCTGATTCAAGTGGTTTATCAAATTATCATATTTTTTATATTAAAAAACTTTATTAAAAGTAAAAAGATCACCTCCGATTTAAAGAATGTGATTTCGACCTATATCTCATTAATGATACTAATTGTTGTTATATCTGATAGGAGCCAATTTTTTAAAATAATACTTTATATTAATCCTGTTTCAAATGGATTTATAGCCTATTTGATGGGGATCCAATTTGGAATTTTAGGGTCATTGTTGAGTATTTCGTTAATTATTTTCCTTATTAATATCGCAAGGATAAAATTTGAGGTATGGGATCTTTATTAAATACGATAAGGTTAATGATTCACTTTTCCTGGGTGGATTCTAAAGGACCAATTACCATTTTAATAATTAGTTCGGGTTTGTATTGTTATAATTATAATGCCAGTTATAAACAATTTGTATTGTTGAATATTTTTGCCTTGAATTTGTTGCAACTTGTAATTCTAAATAGAAGTCTTAAAAGTAACGAATTGATAGATTTTTTAAATTTCTACAATGTCGAGTGCATTATTATCTTAATTAGTAGAATTTTATTTCTATATGTTTTTCTAATTTTGCATTTAACCTTACTTTTTGGTTTTTCCCACATTGATCTATCAAACTTCTTTATCCTAAACCTATTGATCCTGGTTTTCATTGGTTTTAGAATTGGATCATGGTCATTAAAACAGAGCGTTAAAATTGGCATATCAATTTTTTTACTGATTTCTCAAATTGCAATTATACTTTTCACAAAAAAACCAGTAGTCGTTGCCTATAATATCACGTTATTATTAGTATCGCTCAGTTTGTTAAAATATAGATCCATCGATAGACTAACCTAGATAGAACTATAATGGTGATGATATTTGAATTTAAAGAAGTAAGAAAATCGTATGGTAAGATAGCAGCCTTGAATGATTTGACTTTTTCAGTCAACTCAGGAGAGTTTGTAGCCCTTGTCGGAAATAATGGAAGCGGCAAGACTACCATTGTTAAAACGTTATGTAATATAGTACCTTACAATAATGGGAGTATAATAATTTTTGACCGAAAAATAACACCTAATTATGTATCTTACAGATCAAGAATTGGCGCATTTCTAAGTGAACCAATACTTATAAATGAATTTACTCCCTTCGAATATTTAAATTTTATCTGTAAGTTTCAAGGAATTGCTCTAGCCGAATCAATATTGAGAATAAAGGAAATACTTAATTTATTTGAGATAAATAATCTGGATAAAAAGAAAATCATAAATTATTCTTCTGGTGACAGAATAAAAATATCTCTTGCTGCATCGCTCATTCATAATCCTGAACTAGTAATATTAGATGAACCATTCATTCATCTTGATATTAAATCATTAGACAAAATATTGAATTTGCTCATATCATTTAAGGGTAAAAAAACATTATTTGTAACATCCCATAATTTGGACCTTATCTATAATCTTTGCGAACGCATATTAATTATCGAAAAAGGACAAATTACTGATGATATGGCAAATTCGAAGGAAATTCCATTTCAATCTTTTAAAGACATGGTTAAACAAAGATTAGCTTCCAGAAATTATACCTCTGAATTACCTAAATGGCTTACAGAAAGTAACTGAAATTTCCTCGAATGATGGCTTAAAGGAATTTTGTGTTAATAAAAAACAAAATATAGGCAAGATATCTATATTTAGCTAGTGGGATATAACGAAAACTAATAAAGTTCTGGCTACTCAAGATCAATAATCAGATGATGTATTAACCATGAAGTAATGCCTAACGATAACGCGCTTAAGTCGGGTCTGGAGAGGATCATCAACTCCGGGCTTCAGCCAGGGGATACCGACCAACATCATTAACAGGGCTTCAGCCTATAACTTCAGCATTATGGCTTACGTAAAAAACTGGCTTCACTGCGTATGGGGAACAAAATCAAGAGTCCCCTTCCTGACAAAAGAAACAAAAAAAGTCATTCTGGATCACATACGCGAAAATGCAAAATCAAAGGGGATCCACATTGACGTAATAGACGGCCATTTACAACACCTGCACTGTCTTATTTTACTTCACCCCGATCATGCCTTATCCAATGACATCAGGCTGATTAAGGGCGAATCATCCTTTTGGATGAATAAAAATCAAATTACAAGCCGAAAATTCAAATGGGCAGTAGAATACTATGCTGTATCGGTCAGTGAATCACATGTTCCGAGGGTACGGAGATATATCTGGAATCAGGAATCCCATCATAGTATTAAATCCTGGGATGAAGAGGCGGAGGAGCTTATCATCAAATATGGATTTGAAAAGTTTACGGGCTGAAGCCCGGCATGTACGGGGATGGTCAACACCGGGCTGAAGCCCGGTGTTGTACGGAGCCACATCCGGCAGCTCTGTGCACTCTGGTCCACGATCGTCCGGTGTCGGATATGAGATCTGTACTGCATGCCGGGGCACCCTGACCTGTGGTCATCCTGTATCACAGTCATGAGGAGGGCGGCAACCGGCCCAGACTCATGTTACAGCCAGGTGTCAGGTAAGGCAGTAGCCTCGGGGACCTTATCTCCGGGATCCGGCAGATCACCGATACGGATCTGTCTACGGTATCCGGCAGATGTGCGTGAGACACCTCCCAACCCCGGGCTTCAGCCCGGGGTTACGTCCACCGGTGATCCGTGTCCGGAGTCAGAGGATGATCAGTCGGTGCTGTACGGAGCCACATCCGGCAGGTCTGTGCACTCTGGTCCACGATCGTCCGGTGTCGGATATGAGATCTATAGTGCATGCCGGGGCACCCTGACCTGCGGTCATCCTGTGTCACAGTCATGAGGAGGGCGGCAACCGGGCCCAGACTCACGTTACAGCCAGGTGTCAGGTAAGGCAGTAGCCTCGGGGACCTTATCTCCGGGATCCGGCAGATCACCGATACGGATCTGCCTACGGTATCCGGCAGATGTGCGTGAGACACCTCCCAACCCCGGGCTTCAGCCCGGGGTTACGTCCACCAGTGATCTGTGTCCGGAGTCAGAGGATGATCAGTCGGTGCTGTACGGAGCCACATCCGGCAGCTCTGTGCACTCTGGTCCACGATCGTCCGGTGTCGGATATGAGATCTATAGTGCATGCCGGGGCACCCTGACCAGTGGTCATCCTGTATCACAGTCATGAGGAGGGCGGCAACCGGCCCAGACTTACGTTACAGCCAGGTGTCAGGTAAGGCAGTAGCCTCGGGGACCTTATCTCCGGGATCCGGCAGGTCACCGATACGGATCTGTCTACGGTATCCGGCAGACGTGCGTGAGACACCTCCCAACCCCGGGCTTCAGCCCGGGGTTACGTCCACCAGTGATCCGTGTCCGGAGTCAGAGGATGCTCAGTCGGTGCCGTACGGAGCCACATCCGGCAGCTCTGTGCACTCTGGTCCACGATCGTCCGGTGTCGGATATGAGATCTGTACTGCATGCCGGGGCACCCTGACCTGTGGTCATCCTGTATCACAGTCATGAGGAGGGCGGCAACCGGGCCAGACTCACGTTACAGCCCGGTGTCAGGTAAGGCAGTAGCCTCGGGGACCTTATCTCCGGGATCCGGCAGATCACCGATACGGATCTGCCTACGGTATCCGGCAGATGTGCGTGAGACACCTCCCAACCCCGGGCTTCAGCCCGGGGTTACGTCCACCAGTGATCCGTGTCCGGAGTCAGAGGATGATCAGTCGGTGCTGTACGGAGCCACATCCGGCAGGTCTGTGCACTCTGGTCCACGATCGTCCGGTGTCGGATATGAGATCTATACTGCATGCCGGGGCACCCTGACCTGCGGTCATCCTGTATCACAGTCATGAGGAGGGCGGCAACCGGCCCAGGCTCATGTTACAGCCCGGTGTCAGGTAAGGCAGTAGCCTCGGGGACCTTATCTCCGGGATCCGGCAGATCACCGATACGGATCTGCCTACGGTATCCGGCAGACGTGCGTGAGACACCTCCCAACCCCGGGCTTCAGCCCGGGGTTACGTCCACCAGTGATCCGTGTCCGGAGTCAGAGGATGATCAGTCGGTGCTGTACGGAGCCACATCCGGCAGCTCTGTGCACTCTGGTCCACGATCGTCCGGTGTCGGATATGAGATCTGTACTGCATGCCGGGGCACCCTGACCTGTGGTCATCCTGTATCACAGTCATGAGGAGGGCGGCAACCGGGCCAGACTTACGTTACAGCCAGGTGTCAGGTAAGGCAGTAGCCTCGGGGACCTTATCTCCGGGATCCGGCAGATCACCGATACGGATCTGTCTACGGTATCCGGCAGACGTGCGAGAGACACCTCCCAACCCCGGGCTTCAGCCCGGGGTTACGTCCACCAGTGATCCGTGTCCGGAGTCAGAGGATGATCAGTCGGTGCTGTACGGAGCCACATCCGGCAGGTCTGTGCACTCTGGTCCACGATCGTCCGGTGTCGGATATGAGATCTATACTGCATGCCGGGGCACCCTGACCTGTGGTCATCCTGTATCACAGTCATGAGGAGGGCGGCAACCGGCCCAGGCTCATGTTACAGCCCGGTGTCAGGTAAGGCAGTAGCCTCGGGGACCTTATCTCCGGGATCCGGCAGATCACCGATACGGATCTGTCTACGGTATCCGGCAGATGTGCGTGAGACACCTCCCAACCCCGGGCTTCAGCCCGGGGTTACGTCCACCAGTGATCCGTGTCCGAAGTCAGAGGATGATCAGTCGGTGCTGTACAAGCCTCCGGTCATGCCTGGCTGCTGCCAGACAGTGATCAGTGGGTGCGCTCACCACCGGGCAGATAAGGCTCCATACTGCTGTGCCCAGAAACATACTGCTGATTGCAGGATTTTTCTCTTCTTTACTTACCTTTGCAGGAATGGCTATATTGTGATGCCTGACAAATAACATTTTAGTAAAATTAACCGGAGACAGATTCAAAAAATAATAAATATTAAATAGCTCAAATTGATTTTCACATGACCAAATTACTTCTGTACAAAATATTATTAACGGCAAATCTCACAATTTCTGTTCTGCTCCTGGCATCTATAATTATATTTCACCCTTCCGGACGAAACCTGTTTCTTACGGCATTTATGACCTTTATCGGACTTCTGGGAGCTCTGGCCATGTATATGGAGATCCGAAAGATTAATGCTACCAAGAGGTAGGTTCAGGACTTCCGGCTGTTAATGGAGAAATTGACGAGCTTGCCTGCAGCATACCCGCTTCCAGGCTGAAATCGGGGATTCACCCCTGATATAAAAAACCCCGGAAAATCTGGGATTATCTTCCGGGGAGCGGGGTTGTCGGCCAAGGGGACCGGCAGTTCATCAAGAACCCGTTGTTAGCACGGAATGCAGCGAGACGTGCCCTGGAAAAATACGCAGAACTGAGTAACCTTAACCCCTGTTATCTCAAAACCTTGTTTCATAATATTCTACTTTGTGATAAAGACAGTCACAATCTCATCGCTAACACAAGTTTAAAAAGAGCCGGGGACATTATAAGCGCCAAAAATTAATTTTTTTGTCGTTTATTGATATTCTTCCCCTGTGACATATGATCTTCTTGTCTGACTATACCAGATAGCTGTCCCGTCATCCCGGATCTCCTTAACGATCCGCTTTACATGGCGCTCACTTATCTCAAACCTTGTGGCAAGGTCAGAGGGGGCACCCGTGCATTTCAGTTCAGCAAGTCTTAAAAGCCGGACTTTCAGAGTCTCTTTTCTGAACTTGTTCATCCTTCCTTAAATGATAAAACTGTTTGACTAGCTACATCACTATAAAATTAAACAAAATATTTTTAATTGACCAAATTAATTTGGACTTATTTTGCAATTATGTGGAAAATAATCAGCTGTTAAGGTAGATTACCATTTATAGGGAACCTTCGTCCTGATCATACAAGATCAGGCAGAGGTATGCATAACAATTCCCGGACTCTAGTCAATCCGGCTGTTGAACCTGTTGCCCTGTTTCATGAACATTTTGCTGTACAGACCTCCGATTGACATAAGTTCGTCATGAGTGCCCGTTTCAGCCACCGATCCCTTATCAAGCACAATGATCCTGTCGGCCAGGCTCACATTGGAAAACCTGTGACTGATGAGTATAGAGGTCCTTCCCCTTACAAGCTCCCTGAACCGGCTGAAGATCTCGTACTCTGTATCTGCATCGAGTGAACTTGACGGCTCATCGAGTATCAGAACAGGAGACTCCCTGAACAGAGCCCTTGCAATGGCTATCTTCTGCCATTCACCCCAGCTCAGTTCCCTGCTGTTATCGAACAGGTTGCCAATAGGACTGTCATAGCCTTCGGGAAGTCCTGAAAGAACTTCATCGACTCCGGCACTCACGGCAGCTGAACGGATCTTTTCAGCTGGATTTTCTTCATGAATATTGCCCATACGTATATTCTCGCCGGCCTGGAGATTGTACAGCATGAAATCCTGAAAAACTACCGAAAAGAATTTCCTGTATTCCACGGGATCCATATTCCTGATATCCTGTCCGTCATACTCGACCGAACCGGAGTCAGGATCATAAAGCCTGCACAGTAGCCTTACGAGCGTGCTTTTACCTGCCCCATTCGGCCCCACAAGGGCAATCACCTCTCCCTTACCGATCTCGAATGAGATATCATTAAGGGTTTTGCCGGTATTCCCCGGATAGGTGAATGAAAGATTTTTCAATTTTATATTTTTTGTCAGGGGCAGGGGTTGTACTTCCGGACTTTCAGCCCTTATCTTTTCCTCAAGATTGAGGAACTCGAAGGTATCCTCAATATAGAGGCTGTCTTCATAAAGTCCGGCTAGGGAGCTGAACAGATCCTTCACATAGAGCATGCCCTGTCTGAAAGCCAGGAGGAACATTGCCATCTGGCCAATAGAGAGGCCTCCGGATACTGTCTGTCGGGCGATAAACCATAAAGTCACCAGGAAGGCTGATGCCTTGAAAAGATCTGAAATAAGCTCGATAATGGTTCTCCTCCTTATAATGCCGATCTCATCCTCCTTTTGCTTTATAAAGGATCTTTTGAAAAGTCCGATGAAATAATCTCCAAGTCCGAACAGCCTTATCTCCCTGGAGGGCCTGTCGCCAGTAAGAAGCCAGTTGAAATATGCCGATTTGCGAGCCTCGGGCGTCTGTTCCCTCTGGAAATTATAAAGTATGCCCGCATAATGCAGCCGGAGCCATATTGCAGGGATATTTGCAGCAAGAAGAACCAATGCTATTATCCAGTTGAGGGTCAGTATTAGTCCTGCCATAAGAAGAAGGGAAATGAGCCCCCTCAGCAGGGAGACCAGGTTGTTGAGGATTGAATTGGGCCGCCAGGGAGCTTCCCTTGTTGCCCGTGAGAGGCAATCAAAATACTCCGGCTTTTCAAAATTTATCAGATCGAGCCTGACCGACTTCATATGAAGAAGGTCATACATGTAAATTTCGAGTTTAAGTGACTGTTTTTTCCTTATATAGTTGCTCAGATCATATAAGCCTTCATCGAAAAAATATATTGCGACCACCGCAATTATCATCCGGAGCAGACTTCCGGAAACAACTCCTGAACCGGCTGATGCGGCTGCTCCGATATCATCAATAAGTATCTTAAGCAGCCAGATCAGAACAAGGGGAAGGAAACTTCTGAGGACGGAGACCAGCACATTTGCTGCTGCCCATACCGGAGAGCTTTTCCAAACGAGCAGGACAGATTCACGGAACAAAGCCGTCTTTTTCATTATATTCTTCATAATGCCTGCCTTAATTTCCTGTGCAAGTGCAATCCGATAACCCTTAATCTGTTTATAAAGTAAAACGGTCTCTTATTTATCCTTATATCAGCACATATAGGGTTTTCACCGGTGGTTTCCGCCCCAACCAGCCTTCCTGCGATTTTATCCAAAGCCACGGGGGGATCCGCAAACGCATTGCTGTCGCCCCTTGCAATAAAGGTCATGGAGCCGTCCCTGACTAAAATTTTTACAAGCCTGTGAATTATCATGCCATTATCCTTTGAAATTGCAATGATCTCCCCCTGCACGGGAGGCCCTTTCACGTTTATTGGCTCAATGAGCACCAGGGAACCGGGCCTGATGCAGGGGTACATGCTGTAGCCATGGGCTTTGATGCGGATCCTTTTGCCTTCGGCAAGAAGTGTCAGCCCCGTATTCCTGACTATCATCCGTTTATCCTGGTTACTCATGAATGTTGAGGATATGGTCTATTACACTATTTTCGGGCAGGAAATGCAGGCTGTATACGGGAATGGCAGCGCACATTTCCGAGACTGAACCGAGCAGCCCCGAAACGATGGCATGACCCCATGTATGCTGGATGCAGTTCGCCATTACATGGCTTATGGCCGCAGCCCCTCTAAGCCGCTTGAGCTTGTTTTCCGTGCCATGTTCAATAATGAAAATCCTGGAAAGCTGAGAATGCAGCGGCTCATCAGTGTTGTAAACAGGTGTATTGTACATCATAAATCCGTAGCCGGCTTTCCTGATTATAAGCCTGTCATCGTGGATTACACTGGCATTGTGATCGGCCCAGATGCGCGCCATTGTCGATTTGCCTTTCCCCGATACGCCGCTGAACATATATCCCTCTCCGCCGTAATTGATGCCTGAGGCATGAATCATTATATCATTGTTGATAACAGTAAGATAATACAAAATCAGACCATCGAGGGGGTACTCAAACGGATCTGTTTCGGGTTTATCGGATTCCATCCAGAGATCCCATTCCTTCTCCTTCAGTGAAAATTTCAATACCGCATTCTTTGGGTAGCCACCCAGCGGAAAAATTGTTTTTATGAAGAGCCATGTGTCAAACTTCCAGATGCTCCAGAAATCGGGATTGTTATGGATAAGGATCCCGTTGCTTACCTCCACAAACGGGGCATGAAAAACCCTTTCAGCTTCCCGGGGAAGGAAATATGGTCCGGAATGGACTTTTATCAGAACATCATAATTGGAATCGAAGGATATATTCCTGAGAAATTTTTGAGAAACGGCAAGATCAGGGCCTCCGGCTGATGCCTCGAAACCTATCCTGTAACCTGCTATTTTCAAAATGTAATTTTTCATTTTTCAGAAGTATCTTCAGATGTGTCCTGGGGGCAATAAAAAATATATTTCACAATCCATTTATTATTCATCAATTACAAGGTATTTCCTCATCTCACTGACAAATAATAAAACATCATTTGAAGCTGTCTCATAATCAACATCATACTCTGTTATCATTGCAGCAATAATATCCTCCACGCGGTTTTTTCCGTCAATATGTTCCCATATAAAGGCCCCGGTCTCATTAAGTGTATACATGCTGTTCATATCAGCAATATTGTTTGCAACGGGAACAAGGACATACTCATTTCCTGTTTTGGTTGTAACTATTGACTTTGAATGGGAAAGAATTGTGTCTTGTCCTGCCATGTTTATCCATTTATAAATCAAATGTATTAAAATTTATAGTTCATTTTTGTACCTTCGCAAAAACTGAATTATGAGTAAGAAGGGAAGGGGCAAAAAAAACTTTGGTATTTCAAGGGAAGCTCTTACTGACCAGATAGTTTCTGTCTTGGCAAACAATCCCGGACAGGGAGTCAATTACAAGCAAATTTCAAAAAGACTTAATATAACCGATCCGGGGTCGAGGGAGATGATTCCAGAGATTCTCGCAGAGCTTGCAAAACTGGGAAGTGCTGCAGAGATTAGTCCGGGAAAATACAGGATCAAAGCGGGCAGGGGCTATATTACCGGTACTGTCGACATGACCAGGATGGGATATGGCTTCATCTCGACAGATGAACTTGAGGATGATGTATTCGTATCGGCCAATAACCTTAAGACAGCGCTTCATGGCGATAAAGTGAAAGTAAAGCTTTATGCCAAAAGAAAAGGATCGAGACCCGAAGGGGAAGTTGTGGAGATCCTCGAGAGATGGAGAACATCATTTGTTGGGACTGTGGAGGTGATGCCAAATTTTGCTTTTCTTATCCCTGATAACAAGAACATGCCATTCGATCTGTTTATTCCTTCTTCAAAGCTGAATGGGGCTTTGCAGGGACAAAAAGCTGTTGCGAGGGTGATCGACTGGGATTCCAAATCAAAGAATCCGGTGGCTGAGATTATTAATGTTCTTGGCTATCCGGGCCTTCATGAGACGGAGATGCATGCGATTCTGGCAGAATTTGAGCTTCCATACAGTTTTACGGAAGAGGTGGAGACGGACGCTGAAAAAATCCCTGCAGAGATCAGCGATAATGAGATAAAGTTGCGCCGCGACTTCCGGCATGATCACCGACCTTTACCATTGACCCTGCCGATGCAAGGGATTTTGATGATGCACTTTCGCTGAGGCAGCTTGACAATGGTAACTGGGAGGTTGGTGTTCATATCGCCGATGTGACTCATTATGTTAAGGATGGTACGCTGGTTGAGGAAGAGGCAAAGCAGAGGGCTACTTCGATTATCTTGTCGACAGGGTTGTGCCGATGCTGCCGGAAAGACTTTCAAATCATATCTGCTCACTTAATCCGTCGGAAGACAAGCTTACTTATTCGGCTGTGTTTGAAGTGAATGATAAGTCGGAGGTTGTAAACGACTGGTTTGGACGAACAATAATTAATTCCGACAGAAGGTTTTCATATGCGAGGCCCAGCAGGTTATAGATACCGGTGAGGGTGACATGAAGGATGAGGTGCTCGTTCTTCACAGGCTGGCACAGCAGCTGAGGACAAAGCGTTTTGCCTCCGGAGCTTTTGCCTTTGAAAAAATTGAGGTCATGTTCGATCTTGATGAGAACGGGAAACCTGTTGGGATAAAATTCCGTGACATGGGCACGGCCAATCAGCTTGTTGAGGAATTCATGCTTCTCGCAAACAGGCATGTAGCAGAGTATGTTGGCAAAAAGCTGAAAGGGCAAAACTTTTGTATACCGTATTCATGATAAACCCGATCCGGAAAAATTAAGCAATTTCAGCCATTTTATTACCCGTTTCGGGTATAAGCTGGGTGATGGCGAAAAATCCTCCCTGCCGAAGGCGATGAATAAGCTGTTGACATCCGTCGCAGGCAAGAAGGAACAGAATATAATTGAGACCCTGGCCTTGCGCTCGATGGCAAAAGCGGTATATTCGACTGAAAATATAGGCCATTACGGACTTGCTTTCAAATATTACACACATTTCACATCCCCGATACGCCGTTATCCCGATATGATGGTGCACAGGCTTCTGACAGCCTATCTTGACAGCGAAAACCCTGGCTCGCAGGACCAGTATGAGAAAATTATGCCAGCATTCCTCGAAGATGGAAAGACTGGCAGCCGAGGCAGAAAGAGCGTCCGTCAAGTACAAGCAGGTTGAGTATATGAGCGATAAGACCGGAAAGGTATTCGAAGGAGTTATCTCCGGTGTGACCGAATGGGGTATCTATGTGGAAATTATTGAAAATCAGTGCGAGGGAATGATCCATATCAGGGAGCTCGCTGATGATTTCTATGAGTACGATGAGGAAAACTACTGCATAAGGGGCCGTTCAACAGGGAAAGTCTATACTCTTGGTGACCGTGTCAGCGTAGAGGTCGTTAAGGCTGACCTTCAGAAAAAGCAGCTGGATTACAGGCTTGTGAACGGATCACCTGCCTGAGAGGTCAGTTTCTATAAGCTTCAGCAATTCGGATGGGGCATCTTTTTCCGGTATATTCCTGAGCACGGGAGTGGTACCCCTGTAAATATGCACCTTGCCCTCTGCCGCTCCAACATAACCGTAGTCAGAACCCGCCATTTCCCCCGGTCCGTTCACTATGCATCCCATAACTGCGATCTTTAGTCCTTTAAGATGCCCTGTAGCTTCCCTCACCTTCCTTACCGATTCCTGGAGATTGAATTTTGTACGGCCGCATGTAGGGCATGACAGGTACATTGTTCTTGTTATACGGGTCTCGGTGCACTGAAGAATTGAAAAAGAAACAGCGGTTACATGGGTGAGGCCGGTGTCTCCAATATTGTGAAGGCATATTCCCGCTACCCTCCTGTCGATTACAAAACGGCCCAGCAGTGCCGCAGCCTTTATCCTGAGATCATCGGCATTCTCCTCGTGGAAAACAGGGTTCAGAACCACATTGTGACTAAGATTGTTTTCTTCAAGGGTTTTCAGGAATTTGTCTGCAGCGTACTTTTCGGTGTCAGGATTGAATGTGAATATAATTAAGGTGATCCTTGGATCGGGCTTGATAAGGTACCTGATATCAAAATGCGATCCCGTGAGGAGGAAATTCAGCCTCGGTGACCTGAATTCAGCATCATGATAGGTTTCCGGGGAGTAAAGCGGAAAGAGCTTTTCATTTTCCGTATGCTCAAACCATTTTTTGTAGGGAAGTATTATTGCGGCGTTTCCGGGGATGATCCGGGGTGCTTCCCTGGCAATTATAAAATCGGCACTTGAATCTGTTTTTGTTATCGCCTCCGGGTTTTCACCGATACTGAACCCGGCATCCCTGTATGCATTTGTGTCAATCTCGGTACAGGATGTCATATTGGTTATTACCAGCGGACCACCAATGCTTTTTACTATTTCAGGCTTCAGGGCAGGAGACCTGAAGGTTAGAGTCCCTGACTGGTTTGTATCGGCCACCCCTCTCGGGTAATAAGATGCAAGCTTCTTGGCAACAGGAATTTCAAGCTCAGGATCTTCGGATAGGGAGATCCTTATCGTATCACCGATCCCCTCAGCAAGAAGTGCACCTATGCCTGCCGCTGAACGGATTCGTCCGTCCTCGCCTTCCCCGGCCTCGGTCACCCCAAGATGAATAGGGTAAGCCGGTCCGCTTTCATGCAGCTGCCAGGCCAGCTGGCGTGTTGCAGCCATCATGATGGCGTTGTCGGAGGATTTCATTGAGATAACGAGATCATTGAAATTCTCGCTTCTGAAGATGTCAATGAATTCCATGGCTGAGACTACCATGCCGGCGGGTGTGTTACCAAAACGGGTCATGATGCGGTCTGAAAGCGATCCATGATTTATGCCGATACGAATTACTGTTTTATGCTCTTTGCAGATTTTTATCAGGGGCATCAGCTTTTCATGCGTTCTTTCGAGCTCCTCGCTATATTCCTTTTCGGTAAGGTCCCTGCTTACGAAGGTGGCTCTTTTATCAGCATAGTTGCCGGGATTGATCCTCACTTTTTCCACAATCCTGGCGGCCGTTTCAGCAGCCAGGGGATTAAAGTGGATATCAGCTATAAGGGGTGTATTGAAGCCTGATTTATGCAGCTCTCTTTTTATCTCGGCCAGATTGCCGGCCTCCCTTACTCCCTGGGCCGTCAGCCTTACATAATCGGCGCCGGCCTCGATGATCCGTATACATTGTGCGACAGAGGCCTGCGTGTCCATTGTATCCGTATTTGTCATTGACTGGAGCCGGATGGGGTTGATGCCGCCAAGGGGGATAGAGCCGACGAAGATGGGAATGGAGGTGTATTTTAGCCTCTGGCCCCCCCCGGAGGATGGCAGAATTATATTGCTGGTATCGTATTTCATTCTTTAACCCTCTGTGTCTTCCCCCTGGAGTGGGACAGAATTTCGTTAATAAAAGAACTTATTTTGTTCACAGCAGTACTGATTTCAGTTTCGACCTCAGGATTTAACAGCCTGTTAAATCACTCCATCTCCCAGTCTGCACCGTCCTTGCGATCCTTTATTATAATGCCGAGCTCCCTGAGATTCTGACGGATCTTGTCCGACACATCCCATTCCTTACGGATTTTGGCTTCCTGTCTAAGGTCAACAATCAGATTGATCAGTTTGTTGCTAAGATGTTCATCCTCCTTCTCCCTTGATTCATCTTTGAGTCCCATGATATCGAATACAAATGTATTCAGGAGTTCCATGAGAGCTGCCCTGGCGGGTTCATCGATATTCTCGTTTCCGTCAGCGGCCGAATTTATGAACCTTACGGCTTCGAAAAGGTATGACAGAAGCACCGGACTGTTCAGATCGTCATTGAGCGCTTCATAGCATTTTGTCTTCAGCTGGCTGATATCCAACGTAGAAGTACCCGAAACCTTCAGTTTTTTCAGCGTAGCCATCGCCTTTAAGAGCTTCTGCAGTCCCTTTTCTGCAGCCTGCAGGGCTTCATTGGAGAAATCGACTGTACTGCGGTAGTGAGCCTGCAATATGAAAAATCTAATTGTCATCGGGCTGAAAGGCTGCAGCAGGAGGGGATGATCTCCGCTGAAAAGCTGGTCGAGAGTAATGAAATTCCCGAGCGACCTGGCCATCTTCTGCCCATTTATTGTGATCATATTGTTATGAATCCAGTACCGGACCGCTTCTTTTCCGTTAGCGGCGGTCGACTGGGCAATTTCACATTCGTGATGCGGGAACTGAAGGTCCATCCCCCCTCCATGAATGTCGAACACCTCCCCGAGATACTTGGTGCTCATTACCGAGCACTCCAGGTGCCAGCCGGGGAATCCGGTGCTCCAGGGCGAGGGCCACTTCATAATGTGCTCAGGGGCGGCTTTCTTCCAGAGGGCAAAATCAAATGCATTGCGCTTTTCATCCTGCCCGTCGAGCTCCCTTGTGTTGCTTTGCAGGTCATCGAGCACCCGGCCGGATAGCTTCCCGTAACTATATTTCTGGCTGTATTTTATAACATCGAAATATACAGAACCATTTACCTCGTATGCAAAACCCTTATCGATTATCTTCTGTATAAGTTCCTGTTGCTCTATAATATGTCCGCTGGCCCTCGGCTCGATTGAGGGCTGAAGAGTATTCAGCTGCTCCAGGTTCCGGTGGTAAGTGTTCAGGTATTTCTGAACAACTTCCATAGGTTCGAGCTGTTCCTGCCGGGCCTTCTTTATTATCTTGTCCTCTCCTTCACCCGCATTCTCATCTTCGAGGTGTCCTACGTCGGTGATATTCCTTACATACCTGACTTTATAGCCAAGATGCAGGAGATACCTGTCGAGAAGGTCGAATATTATTGCCGGTCGTGCATGGCCCAGATGTGCATTGCTGTAAACGGTCGGACCGCAGACATACAGTCCTACAAAAGGGGCATGAAGCGGCTTGAACAATTCCTTTTTTTTGGAAAGGGTGTTGTAGATAAAGAGTTTATTCTGCATAAGGTGGATTTGATCTGACAAAAGTAAGGTAAATATTTTTTTTATTGATGCCATAATGAAATATAAGGGGAAACGAAATATTTTGTATTTAAGAAAATCATTTCTACCTTTGTCCGCACAAATCAAATATTCCTTCCGTAGAGGGTGTTTGGTTTTTATTAAGAAGGGTGAAGAGATTAGGCTCTGTGAAACCCTGGCAACCACTGCCTGATGGCAGAGAACGGTGCCAAAACCTAATCCCGGAAAGCCGGGAGATAATAAAAATTTAACACTGAAACAATGAATTCGATTCATCTCACTCACAACAACTTCATTATGCCTCTCATGCCTATGTGCATGTGCCGTCAGGAACTCTGATTTCCAACCAGCTTCATTTTTTTCAACACCGGCGATAAAGACATTTGTATTTTTTATCTGCCGTCATTATGGAATTTTAAAATCTTCAAAAAATGTCAGACAGAAAAATAAAATTTGAAACCCTGCAGGTTCATGCCGGGCATTCACCGGATAAGGAGACCCTTTCGAGAGCTGTCCCTCTTTACCAGACCTCCTCCTATGTATTCAGGGATGCAGCTCATGCTGCCAATCTTTTTGATCTCGCAGAGTGGGGTAATATTTACACGCGCATCAATAACCCGACCACAGATATATTTGAGAAAAGAGTTGCTGCCCTGGAAGGCGGGTTAGCCGCACTGGCAGTCTCTTCCGGTCATGCTGCGCAGTTTATAGCCCTTACAACGATAATGAGGAAGGGAGATAATTTCGTGACTTCTCCCTATCTGTACGGAGGCACACATAACCAGTTCAAGGTTACATTCAACAATTTCGGGATTGATGCCCGGTTTGCCGCGGATCTCAATCCGGTTTCGTTCGGGAAGCTTATAGATGAAAAAACAAAGGCGATATATGTGGAGACAATAGGAAACCCCGGCTTCAATATTCCGGATTTTGATGAGCTTTCGAAACTCGCCTCCGGTTATGGGTTGCCACTTGTGGTTGACAATACCTTCGGAGCCTGCGGCTACCTTTGCCGTCCGATCGACTATGGTGCGGATATTGTCGTGGAGTCGGCTACAAAATGGATCGGAGGTCACGGTACCAGTATAGGAGGTGTGATAACGGATGCCGGCAATTTTGACTGGAACAACGGCAATTTCCCTGTTTTTACAGAGCCTGCCGAAGGTTACCACGGCAAGATCTTCGGAGAGATTTTTTCAAAGGATTCTCCCTCCGGAAATATAGCCTTCATTGTGAAGGCCCGGGTTGAAGGGTTAAGGGATCTGGGACCTGCCATCAGCCCTTTCAATTCCTTTTTGCTTCTCCAGGGTCTGGAGACACTCTCTCTCAGGATGGAGCGTATTATTCAAAATACAATTGCACTTGCCGGATGGCTGAAGGCTCAGCCTGCGGTTGAAAATGTCAATTATCCAGGGCTCGCCGGAAATCCCTATAATAAGCTTGCTGAGAAATATCTTCCAAAGGGGGCGGGAGGTGTACTGAGCTTCGTGCTTAAGGCTGAGAAGGAAAAGGCTGTACGGCTGGTTGAACATCTCCGGCTTGTAAGCCATCTTGCAAATGTGGGAGATGCCAAGACACTTATTATTCAGCCTTCCGCCACCACCCATTCACAGTTGTCAAAGGAAGAACAGCTGGCTGTCGGGATAGATCCCGGCCTCTTCAGGGTCTCGGTGGGGATTGAGCATATCGATGACATTATTTATGATTTTGAACAGGCTTTCGATAAGGTTTTACAGGATTAAAAACTGATCAGAGATGACAAGGGAAAAACTAAGGATAGGATTATTCGGATACGGATGTGTCGGCCAGGGACTGCATGATGTCCTTAACAGCAGCAAGGGATTCAAGGCCGATATAGTCAGGATCTGTGTGAAGGACCGGAACAAGAAGCGCAGGATCGATATGTCGAATTTCACTTTTGACAAGAATGATATTCTAAATGATACATCTATAAATCTTGTTGTGGAGCTTATTGATGATGCCGAGGAGGCCTTCAGCATTGTGACTACAGCAATGAAGAATGGCAAGAATGTGGTTACTGCCAACAAGATGATGGTTGCAAAACATTTCAGGGAACTGGTTGAGATGCAGGGACTCTACAAGGTATCGCTTCTGTACGAGGCCTCTGCAGGGGCCAGTATTCCGATTATCAGAAACCTCGAGGAGTACTACGATAATGAACTTTTGCATTCACTTCGAGGCATTCTAAATGGCACTACCAACTATATCCTTACAAAAATGTATAATGAGGGAATCCAATATGCCGATGCGTTGAAGGAGGCTCAGGCGAAGGGTTTCGCCGAATCCGATCCGACCCTCGATGTCGACGGATGGGATGCAAAATACAAGCTATGCATCATTACGGGCCATGCCTACGGCCTCTTCCTTGAACCTGACGAAGTATTTCATTACGGCATCAGGACTATATCGGGATTTGATATACAGTATGCCAGGGAGAAAGGTTTCAAGATCAAGCTCGTTCCGTTTGTAGGGAAAACAAACGACAGTACAATTACAAGCTTTGTGCTTCCCAGGTTTATCTCGTCAGATAAATACCTTTATAATGTTGATAATGAGTATAACGGCGTAATAACCGAGGCTGCTTTTGCCGACAAGCAGTTCTTCAGCGGCAAGGGAGCCGGAGGGCATGCCACTGGCAGCGCCGTTCTGTCGGATATCTCGGCTAACTCTTATGGTTACAGGTATGAATATAAAAAATTCCAGCAGGGAACAGTTTCCGAATATACCCGAAACCACCTGCTTGAGGTTTACCTCAGGTATAAGGATGAAAAGGACAGGGAATTATTTGGATTTGAGGAAGTCTCGGAATACTTTAGCGGTAAGTTCTTTAAATATGTTATCGGGGTTGTAAATCTTGAAAGACTTTATGCCATCAGGGAACAACTTGCGGCAATGGATGTTTTTATAGTGAATACCGGGAGAAAAGTAGTTAGATCGCCACAGTTTCCGTAACGGAACGCCTGAATAGAGGCTGAATCGCTAACACGATGGATTTTAATCCCCCTTTTGGGGACAGGGGGTCAGGGAACAGGAGTCAGAAAGGCAACCCGGTGTTCAGTGAGGTAAACCAGGAAAAAACGTACTTAGTAACAAGCAAACCATAGATGAATTAACACATAAAAAGTATTGAAACACAAGATTGAAGATATTATTGAGAAGAAGATCCTGATCCTCGACGGAGCGATGGGGACCATGATCCAGAAGCACAAGCTGAAGGAGAATGATTTCCGGGGTGAAAGGTTCAGGGATCATTCAAATCCCCAGAAGGGGAATAATGACCTCCTTTCCCTCACCAGGCCTGAGATCATAAAGGGCATCCACAGGCAATATCTCGAAGCCGGGGCAGATATCATTACAACGAATACATTTAATTCGAACAGGATCTCCATGAGTGATTATGGGATGGAGGAGATTGTTTACGAGATGAATTTTCAGGCGGCACGCATTGCGGCTGAGACCATCTCTGAATACGAGGAGGCTGCGGGAGGCGGGACACACTTTGTTGTTGGTACCCTCGGGCCCACGAACCGTACGGCTTCAATGTCGTCGGATGTCAATGACCCTGGCGCCAGGATGGTTAATTTCGACCAGCTGGCTGAGGCATATTCGGAGCAGACCAGGGGGCTGATTGACGGAGGAGTCGATCTGCTTATGGTCGAAACGATTTTTGATGTCCTCAACTGCAAAGCGGCGTTGTTTGCAATTGATTCAGTATTTGAGGAAAAGGGTATCAGGCTGCCGGTGATGGTTTCCGGTACGATCACGGATGCCAGCGGACGAACCCTTACAGGACAGACCCTGGAAGCATTTATAATATCGGTTTCTCATTTTCCACTGCTTAGCCTGGGTCTTAATTGTGCGCTAGGAGCCGAACAGCTGAGGCCCTTTGTTGAGGAATTATCGGGAAAGACGGGATTTTATGTTTCTGTACACCCGAATGCGGGCCTGCCAAACCAGTTTGGGGAGTATGATCAGAGCGCTGCAGTTTATGGCTTCCATTGCAGATGATTTCATGAAGGAGGGCTGGATCAATATAATCGGCGGTTGTTGCGGGACTACACCCCTGCATATCCGGAAGATTGCAGAAGCGGCAAGGCAATACAGGCCCAGGGTAAAGCCGGAAATAAAGAGATACACCAGGCTTAGCGGCCTTGAGCCTCTCACTATAACACCAGAGACAAATTTCATCAATATTGGTGAAAGAACAAATGTATCGGGCTCGATCAGGTTTGCGCGCCTTATAAGGGACGAAAAGTACGATGAGGCGCTTGCCGTTGCACGGAACCAGGTTGAAGGGGGAGCCAATGTCATCGATATCTGCATGGACGAGGCTATGCTCGATTCTGAAAAAGCGATGGTGAGGTTCGTGAATCTTGTGATGTCTGAACCTGATATTGCAAAGCTTCCCCTGATGATTGATTCATCCAAATGGGTTGTAATTGAATCGGCCCTCAAATGCATCCAGGGCAAATCGGTGGTTAATTCAATAAGCCTGAAGGAGGGGGAGGAGGTGTTTCTTGAGCATGCCCGCAAGGTCAGACGATATGGGGCAGCCGTGGTCGTGATGCTATTCGATGAGTCGGGCCAGGCAGATTCCCTTGAAAAAAGGATAAAGGTGGCGGAACGGTCGTACCGTTTGCTTGTCGATAAGCTTGCCTTTCCGCCCGAAGATATAATATTCGATCCCAATGTACTTGCTGTCGCAACAGGCATTGAAGAACACAACGAATATGCCGTAAACTACATGAGAGCGGTCGAGTGGATCAAGAAAAACCTGCCTTTTGCCAGGGTAAGCGGAGGCATCAGCAACCTCTCATTCTCATTTCGCGGCACTGATAAGGTACGCGAGGCAATGCACTCGGTTTTTCTGTATCATGCAATCAGGGCAGGTCTCGATATGGCTATTGTAAATCCCGGCATGCTGCAGGTTTACACGGAAATAGATCCTGATCTTCTTCATCTTACAGAAGATGTTATACTTAACAGAAGGAAAGACGCCACCGAGAGACTTGTAAAATTTGCCGAAGGCATTCAGAATGAAGGGAAGAAAGAGGAAAAGGAGGACGCATGGAGGCAGCTGCCCGTGATCGAAAGGATAAAGCATTCACTTATAAGGGGAATAGATGAATTCATCGAACAGGATGTGGAGGAGGCACGCTCATTGTTCAGAAGATCGATTGAGCTCATTGAAGGGCCGCTGATGGGAGGGATGAATGAAGTCGGCGACCTTTTCGGATCCGGCAGGATGTTCCTTCCGCAGGTTGTCAAAAGTGCCAGGGTGATGAAGAAAGCTGTTGCAAAGCTTGCCCCTTATATCGAGATGGAAAGCGAGGGGGAGGAGAAGAAAATAGCCGGAAAGGTGCTGCTCGCAACCGTCAAGGGCGATGTCCATGATATAGGCAAGAACATTGTGGGCGTTGTGCTCTCATGCAATAACTATGAGATCACTGACCTGGGAGTAATGGTTCCGGCCGACAGGATAATAGATACCGCAATAAGGGATAATGTCGATATAATAGGACTCAGTGGCCTGATAACCCCTTCGCTCGAGGAGATGGTACATGTTGCCGCCGAAATGGAAAGGAGGAAGATCAGGATCCCTCTGCTTATCGGCGGTGCCACGACCTCGGAGATCCATGCGGCAGTAAAGGTTGCACCGGCATACTCAAACCCTGTTATTCATGTCAAGGACGCTTCAAAGGCTGCTGGTGTGATTTCAGCTCTGCTTCAAAAGGATAACACCGCATATACAGCCTCGATGAGGGAGAAGTATGACAGGATGAGGGAGGATCATAATTCCAGGCAGAGCGAGAGGAATCTTCTTTCACTTGATGATGCCAGGAAGAACAGGCTAATTACAGACTGGAAGGATTCGGATCTTTTCGGGCCTCTGAAGCCTGGTCTTCATCACATGCCGGAGATTGACCTGAGCGTTCTGAAGGATTATATCGACTGGACCTTCTTTTTCTTTTCATGGAAGCTGTCGGGCAAATACCCGGCTATCTTCAGTGATCCGGTCAAAGGGGCCGAGGCCAGGAAGCTGTTTGATGATGCCCTCCGGTACCTGGAGGAGATAATCGATAGCAGGCTTCTCTCGGCCAGGGCTGTATTTGCTCTCTATCCTGCCGTATCGGTGGGAGATGATGTAAAAGTATATAAGGGAAAGGACAGCATTGAGCCGGCAGCCGTGCTCAGGTTTTTAAGAAACCAGGAGCCCAAGGAGAAGGGGGTACCGAATCTCTCCCTCTCTGATTATATAGCGCCTGAAACTACGGGGCTCAGAGATAATATAGGCTTGTTTGTAGTCACTGCCGACATCGACGATACCGTTATGAAGAAGTATGCGGACGATGATTACGCCTCCATTATGATCAGAATACTGAGCGACAGGCTGGCTGAGGCGGCCGCGGAATGGCTGCACGAAAGGATACGAAAAGATTATTGGGGTTATGCTGCTGACGAGAATCTCGACACAGAGGATCTTCTAAAGGCAAAATACAGGGGGATCCGGCCTGCTCCAGGATATCCCGCATGTCCCGATCATACGGAAAAACAGGTTATCTTTGACCTCCTGGGAGCAGAAAAGCTTATCGGTGCAAGGCTTACTGAAAATTATGCCATGGTACCTCCTGCGTCTGTAAGCGCATATATCTTCTCGCATTCAGGATCAAGCTATTTTAATATAGGCAAGATAAATACCGATCAGCTCGAAGACTATGCCAAACGTAAAAATATGACAATTAATGAAGCAGCCAGATGGCTTGCTCCTAACTTATGATCTGATTATATGAGTGTTATTGACAAGATTAAGAATGCCACCGGGCCTCTCTTCACCTTCGAGCTTCTTCCTCCCCTCAAGGGACACAGCATTGAAAGAATTTATACTGCTATCGAGCGCCTGCTAGAGTTTAATCCTGCTTACATAAACTTTACATCGCACAGGAACGAAACAATCTATCATGAGCGGCCTGACGGGCTGCTGGAGAGGAGGGTTGTACGCCTGAGACCAGGGACAATAGCCCTTGCTGCGGCTGTGAAGTATAAGTACAACATTACGGTTGTACCTCATATTCTATGCGGTGGGTTCACTAAGGAAGAGACTGAAAATGTACTTATCGAAATGAATTTTCTTGGTATCGACGATGTCCTTGCATTGAGGGGTGATCCGCAAAAGGGAAGCCGCAGATTCATCGCAGAGAAGGAGGGGCATGCCCATACCCACGAGCTGGTAAGGCAGATCATGAATATGAATAATGGCAAATATCTTGAGGAATCGCTTGAAGATACATTTCCAACAAACTTTTGTGTCGGGGTGGCCGGTTATCCTGAAAAGCATTTTGAAGCTCCGAACAGGCAGGTTGATCTTACGAACCTGAAGCTTAAGATCGAGGCCGGGGCGAGCTATATCGTAACACAGATGTTTTTTGACAACAATAAGTTCTGCCGTTTCAGGGATGATTGCAGAAAGGCCGGTATTAATGTTCCCATTGTGGCCGGCATGAAGCCCATATCAGCGCTCAACGACATAAAATTATTGCCCCAGGTCTTTCACATCGATCTTCCCAATGACCTGGTCACTGCAGTTCAGAATTGCAGGAGCGACAGTGATGCAAGGGAGGTAGGTATCGAATGGGCTGCCATGCAGTCGAGGGAACTTATTAAGGAAGGTGTTCCCGGGATCCATTATTATACGCTCGGCCGGTCGGATAATATTGCCAGGATCGTCAAGGCCTCTTTTTAGCGTCCGGCTGCCTCCGCCATTCTCCTTATATGTGCCGGCGTAGTGCCACAGCATCCCCCTATTATTACGGCTCCGGCACTTATCAGTCGGGGCACGAATGAAGCCATCCCTTCAGGAGTGTCATGGAAAACGGTCACCCCATCGATAAGATCGGGCATTCCGGCATTTGCCTGTATTATTATGGGGATCTGGTTGCCGGAGGAACGGATGGCGTTCGTGATTCCGATCATATCGCCTATACCGTTTCCGCAGTTTGATCCTATTATGTGGGCTCCCGAAGCCTTCATCAGTGAAGCCATCTCTTCAGGTGAGACTCCCATCATCGTATGATAGCTTCCGTTATTGTCGGGAGAGAAGGTCATTGTAACTATTACGGTGCATGCAGTAGCGGCCCTGGCTGCCTTTACGGCGAGCGATGCCTCATCCGCGGCCGACATTGTTTCTATAATGATAATATCGGCGCCTCCCTCTTCCAGGGCTGCTGACTGTTCACTGAAAGCATCATACAGTTCCTCCTCCGTGATATCGCCCATGAGAAGCATTTTACCTGTCGGACCCACCGATCCGGCCACATGTCTGGCCGGTCCTGCAGCCTCACGGCATATAGCTGCCGAGGCCCTGTTAAGTTCGGCAGTCCTGTCGGCCAGCCCATACTGTGAAAGCTTTATCCTGCTTCCCCCGAAGCTGTTCGTGGTTATAATATCTGCTCCTGCCCTGATATAGGATTCAGCTATTTCACTTATTACGTCTCTGTGAGTTATGTTCCACAACTCAGGACATTCACCGGGCCCCAGTCCCCTGGATTGCAGTATTGTTCCCAATGCTCCGTCGGAGATCAGGACCTTTTTTTCCTTAAGTTCGTCGAGAATATTCATGGGATGCCATCTTCAATGCGGGTAACCGCGTTATAGCTTAAATTCCTTTTTGATCCTCTCGGTATAATCCAGCTTCTCCCAGGCAAAGAATTCAACCTTTTTCTGGTAAACCTTTTTGCCATTGCCGTTCACCCCTTTCGGCTTGCTGCCCGGAACTTCATAATAGACATCAACGTTGCCGACAAAGCTTTCGCGACCAAAGTGGCCATATGATGATGTTATAAGGAAAACGGGGTCCTTAAGGCCAAAGCGCTTCACAATCGAATAGGGGCGCATATCGAATAGCCTGGAGATTTTCTGTGCTATCTCTCCGTCGGGGAGCACCACTCCTTTTTTGTCCTTCACTTTTGCAGTACCGAAGGTATTGATATAAAGCCCTACCGGGTCGGCAACTCCGATTGCATAAGCCACCTGGATAAGAGCCTGGTCGCATACCCCGGCGGCAACCATGTTCTTTGCTATATGCCTGGCTGCATAGGCTGCAGACCTGTCAACCTTCGACGAGTCTTTGCCTGAGAAGGCTCCGCCGCCATGTGCCCCGTGACCGCCATATGTGTCTACTATGATCTTTCTCCCTGTAAGGCCTGTGTCTCCGTGCGGGCCACCGATAACAAATTTTCCGGTAGGGTTTACAAAGAGCTTGAAATCGCTGTTGAATAATTTCCTGATCCTGGCCGGGAGCAGTTTCATTACCCTGGGTATGAGGATCTTTCTTACATCGGCTGTGATCGCCTCCTGCATGGCTTTTTCTGCCGCCAGTTCAGAAGCATGAGACTTGCCCTTTGGCAGGATGAATTCATCGTGCTGGGTACTGATAACAATTGAATCGATGCGAAGAGGCTGATTATTGTCATCGTACTCTACAGTTACCTGTGATTTACTGTCGGGTCTGAGGTATTTCATCTGTTTCCCTGAGCGCCTTATCTCGGCAAGTTCATGCAGAAGCCTGTGCGCCAGCTCAATTGTAAGGGGCATGAGGTTATCCATTTCGCGGCATGCATAGCCGAACATCATCCCCTGGTCACCTGCACCCTGCTCCTCAGGTTTTTCCCTCACCACTCCCTGTCTGATATCACTCGACTGTTCATGTATTGTCGAGATGACGCCGCATGAATCGCAATCGAACCTGTATTCTGCCTTGGTGTAGCCAATATTCCTTATAACCTTGCGGGCTGTCTCCTGGACATCGACCCAGCCCTCCGTGCGCACTTCGCCACCGCACACCACAAGCCCTGTTGTAACAAATGTTTCACAGGCAACCTTTGATTCAGGGTCCCATTTGAGAAATTCGTCGAGAAGTGCGTCTGATATCTGATCAGCTACCTTGTCAGGATGCCCTTCGGAAACTGATTCTGAAGTAAATAAATATCCCATAATACTATAATATTAAATTTATTAAGTAAACGGGGGGATGATGATTAAGCTGAAATATAATAGGAAATCATACGCGGTTTAGCATTTTTTCCCGTGGTTGCAATCAGCTCAAATCTGTCCACCAGTCTATGAAGAGACAAAGAACGTAAAAAAAAATGGAAATACAAAATGATCAGCTGCCCGTGAGATGTCTGAAAACCTCCTCCAGGTTGGTCTCATTTTTTTGCAGCGACAGCACTGTAAGGCCATTCCGGACAGCAAAATTGAAGACAGCAGGTCGAATATCCTCCTCGCCTTCCGCTTCAACGACCCAGATATTACCCCGGAGTTTTTGAATTTTACTTACAGCGGGATTACCCGGCAGTTCGATCGAAGCTATATCCCTGTCGAATTCGACGCGGACAATCTGCTTTGACTGCCTGAGCACTGAATAGATATTGCTTTTATCTTCGTCGGCTACGATTACACCCTTGTCGATTATTATTACCCTGTCACAAATTGCTTCAACTTCCGGCATTATATGTGTTGAGATCAGGACAGTCTTTTCACGGCCGGCTTCCCGTATCAGGTTTCTTATTTCAACTATCTGGTTGGGATCCAGGCCTGTGGTTGCTTCATCAAGGATAAGGACAGAAGGATCGTGGATAAGGGCCTGGGCGAGTCCGACCCTTTGCCTGTATCCCTTCGAGAGCGACCCTATCTTCTTTTTTTGTTCAGGGGCAAGCCCGGTGACCTCAATAATGTTATTCACCTGTTTTCTCACCGGTATGCCCGATTTATATATGGATGCAACGAAGCCAAGGTATTCCCTTACATACATTTCCGGATAAAGAGGGTTATTTTCAGGAAGATAGCCGATTATTTTCCTGACTTCAGTGCTGTCAGCTTCAGCCTCCAGATCATTTACAAGCACCCTGCCGGCATCAGCAGGCAGAAATCCGGATATTATCCTCATCATAGTCGATTTTCCGGCGCCATTCGGCCCGAGAAAACCTGCTATCTCACCTGTTTTAACCACGAAGGAGACATTATCAAGAGCCTTCTGCTGCCCAAAAAACTTTGTAACCTCCTTAACTACAATTGACATACTTCGGTTTTTGTTACTCCATTACCGTTGTTGCGACAATGCAAAGGGAGATTACTAATCACCCCAGCCACCCATAAACTGACCGAGCTTTGTGAAAGATACTTTCGGATTGACACAAATTACGGGAATCCTGGAACTGTTGGCTATTATAAATTGTTCCGAAGCACCAAATGTATAATCGGCAAAAGTTATATTCTTGGTTGTAATGATCAGTATCAGGTCGGCACTTATGCTTTGTGCGAAATCTATTGTCTGCTGGGCAAAATTCTTTTTGGGGACTTCGTGGATCTCGTATTCAATATTGTTCTGGATAAGGTATTTTATAGCGAAGTTCAGGTTTATCTTGGTCTTTTTTGCCAGGTTCCTGTCGGTTGTACCTGCAACGAACATATGGATTTTCGAGTCAAAATACTTGCCCATGAAAATCGCCATCTTCATCTTCTCCTTGTTCTCGCTCCTGAAATCGACCGGGAAAACTATGTCGTGATATTTTTCCTGGTCGGAAGGGGGATCCTGAATTACAATGAAAGGTGCCTTCGATTTAACCATTACCTTCAGGGCCCAGCTCCCGGTTAGCTTCTGCATCCCCTTCATTCCATGGGTACCCATTACAACAAGGCTGGCCTCCTTTTCATTGGCGAACTCGGAAATTGCATGGAAGATGCTTCCCTTTGTAATATTCCATGACAGGGTTATATTGTACTTTTTGCTGCCCTCTTCCGCTGCTCTCTGAAGGTGTGCCCTCTTCTCAGCCAGCGATTTCTGGCTTATTCCTGTTTCGACAATATGGAGCAGGGTAATGTCATTTCCCACCATGCGGCTGATTTTCACTGCATGGGCAAGGGCATGTGAAGCTACAGGCGTGAAATCCCATGGTACAACTATCATGTTTTTGTGTTCTTCCATAGTATTTTCAGTTTTCGGTTTATTATCCAAAGTTATTCAGATTTTATCAAATTACAAACCAATATGTTATTGGGTAAGCTATTATATATTAATAACTCGCGGGGGAGGAAATTATTATTATCCTGAACGGTTAAAATCCACTGGCGATGGCCCCGGTTACAAAAACAGTGCCATATAAAATGAAAATCGAAAATTTGCGTTGATAATAAGGAGATGACCCGATTCAATAAGGCATAATTACGGAGCATTTTATTATTTTTGCGATAAATTTTTTTATTGTCAATAACCGATCATAATGAAAAGAACCAAAATAAAAGAGTTATTAACTGCAGCCCCCGTGGGTAAGGAAGTAGTTGTCAAAGGCTGGGTAAGGACAAAGAGGGGGAACAGGAACATTAACTTTATTGCTCTCAATGACGGCTCTTCAATCAATAACATTCAGGTGGTTGTGGATGTTGCATCGTTTGATGAAGGACTTTTAAGGGATATTTCAACCGGTGCTTGCCTTGCTGTAACCGGAATGCTTGTTAATTCGCAGGGACAGGGGCAGAGCGTGGAGATAAATGCATCTGCAATTGAGCTCTATGGCAAAAGTGATGCAGAAACCTATCCACTGCAGAAGAAGGGGCACTCAATGGAATTTCTCAGGGAGATCGCTCATCTTCGCTTCAGGACAAATACCTTTGGCGCTGTATTCAGGATTAGGCATGCAATGGCCTTTGCCATTCACAAATATTTTAACGACAAGGGCTTTTTCTATCTGCACACACCCATTATTACAGGGAGCGATGCCGAAGGTGCAGGTGAGATGTTCCACGTAACAACAATGGACCTTAAGGAAATGCCAAGGAATGAAAACGGAAGTATCGATTTCAGAAACGATTTTTTTGGCAGGGAAACAAATCTGACTGTTTCGGGCCAGCTGGAGGGAGAACTGGGTGCACTTTCATTGGGTGATATTTATACTTTTGGTCCCACCTTCAGAGCCGAGAATTCAAATACGCCAAGGCATCTTGCCGAATTCTGGATGATTGAACCGGAAATGGCATTCTACGATCTCAATGACAATATGGATCTTGCGGAGGAGTTTGTCAAATACCTCATCAGCTATGCCCTGGAGAATTGCCATGATGATCTCGAATTCCTGAACAGCATGATAGACAAGGAGCTTCTGGAAAGGCTCGATTTTGTGCTAAAGAATGATTTCGTAAGGATAACCTACACGGAAGCAGTGGACATACTTTCAGCTGCAAAGCGCAAGTGGGACTTTCCTGTAGGATGGGGCCGCGACCTTCAGGCTGAACATGAGAGATACCTTGTGGAGGAACATTTCAACCGGCCAGTGATCCTTACGGATTATCCTAAAGAGATCAAGGCTTTTTACATGAAGCAGAATGACGATAACAAAACAGTGAGGGCAATGGACGTTCTCTTCCCCGGGATAGGAGAAATAATAGGAGGTTCGCAAAGGGAGGAGGATTATGATAAGCTGATGTCGAGGATCAGGGAGATGAAGATGCCTGAGAAAGACCTGTGGTGGTATCTCGATACAAGAAGGTTTGGGACAGCTCCCCATAGTGGCTTCGGGCTCGGCTTTGAACGATTGATCCTGTTCGTTACAGGGATGTCGAATATAAGGGACGTGATCCCGTTTCCGAGGACACCGAAGAATGCAGAGTTTTAGTAAAACTTAAACGGGAATTTTTTTGGGGAAAAGAAGAGCATGTTAAAGCAAAGACTACAGCAGAAGCTGCTTCAGAAGTTATCTCCTCAGCAGATCCAGATGATTAAGCTTCTGGAGGTTCCTACATTGCAGATAGAGCAGCGGATCAAGAAGGAGCTGGAGGAGAACCCTGCTCTTGAGGAGGGTGCAGAAGAGGATGAAATAAGCGGGGAACAGGAAGAAGAACAGTTCGAGGAATCCGATAAGGACCAGGAGGAGTTTACACTCGACGATTATATTGAGGAAGACGATATTCCTGATTACAGGCTGCAGGAGAAAAACTATAACAAGGACGAGGATAAAAGGACCGAGATCCCTTTTTCTGTCGGATTCTCTTTTCACGAGCACCTCGATTCCCAGCTCAGCCTCAGGGATCTTACCGACAAGCAGAAGTTACTTGGAGAATATATAATAGGCAATATTGATGAGGATGGATACCTGCGACGTGATCTTATAAATATTGTCGATGATCTTGCTTTCCTTCAGAATATTGAAACAACTGAAGCTGAACTTCAGGAGGTTCTCGAGGTTATTCAGGATCTGGAACCTGCAGGTGTCGGCGCCAGGTCTCTCAGGGAATGCCTCCTGCTGCAGATCGAGAAAAGGGGAAATACATTACCCGCCCTCAAAACGGCCCATTCTATCCTTGACCAGTATTTCGAGGAATTTACAAAAAGACATTATGACAAGATAATTTTTCGGCTGGGGATCACGGAGACTGAGCTGAAAGCTGCTATCGATGAGATACTCAAGCTGAATCCGAAGCCGGGGGGAGTCTACAGCGATCCTTACAGCAAGGTTTCACAGCCCATAATTCCCGATTTTATTCTCGAGCTTACAGAGGATGGTTTTGATCTGCACCTGAATTCAAGGAATCTGCCCGAGCTGAGGCTGAGTCCGGCATACAGCGATATGCTCCATTCCTACAGCCGTGACAAGACCCAGAAGAAGGAGATGAAGGATGCGGCACTTTTTGTGAAGCAAAAGATCGATTCTGCCAAATGGTTCATTGATGCAATCAAACAGAGGCAAAATACCCTTCTCCTTACAATGAATGCCATACTGGAATACCAGCAGGACTATTTCATCGATGGCGATGAGACCAAATTGCGTCCCATGATACTCAAGGATGTAGCCGAGATGACCGGACTGGATATTTCGACAGTATCGAGGGTGGCAAACAGCAAATACATACAGACCCACTTCGGGATTTTCCCGCTTAAATTCTTTTTTTCTGAAGGTCTCCAGACTGACAGCGGGGAAGAGGTATCCACAAGGGAGATAAAGCGCATCCTGCAGGATTGTATAGAGAACGAGCACAAGAGAAGACCCCTAACAGATGAAAGGCTCACTGAAATACTCCAGGAAAAGGGCTATCAGATTGCCCGAAGGACTGTTGCAAAATACCGTGAGCAACTCAATATACCGGTTGCCAGGCTGAGGAGAGAGATCTAACAGGGCCGGCCCCGGAGAATGCATTTTTAATATTAACGATAATTATAAACCCTGAATGGAAAACAGCGGATCTTCATCTTTCCCGGATAAGCTTGCGGGCGTGGTTTCGGTTATACTTCACCCTTTCCTGGTGCCGGTATATGGCCTGACCATTATCTTTCTGGCGCCTACAATCTATAACTACCTGCCATATGAGCTCAAGAAGCTTGTAATCCTTATCGTGCTTGTAAACAATATACTGTTGCCAATATCCCTGATGCCGGTTTTTGTTCACAGGAAGATAATAAGCTCATGGTTTATGCATGAACGAAAAGACAGGGTCATCCCCCTGATCATAAGCACAATCTTATACTCTGTAACCACATACCTGATTTTCAGATTCCCCGTTCCTAATTTTCTTAAATCCTTTTTCATTGCCCTCTCTTTTCTTTCGCTTATGGCAACGGTGATCAATTTGTGGTGGAAAATTTCACTGCATTCCATTGGGGCAGGAATGCTTATTGCAATCGTACTCGTACTGTCGGTTAAGATGGACACCTCTCTTTTGTGGATACTGATCCCTGTAATTCTGGCCGTCGGACTATTGCTCTCCTCCAGGCTTCAGCTTAAGCACAGCAGTTCAGGACAGGTATGGCTGGGATTTTCCGCCGGACTTGTCGGATTTTCAGCTATAGCCATGTTATTTTAACAGCTCTGTCAAAGCAGTTTCGAGCAGATCCCTGCTTTCTTCAATCATTCTCCCGGTCCACCCTACAGGTTCAGGGCTATACTCAAAACCCTTGTTCAGGTTTTTCTGGTTGCATGCTGAGAATAACCCTTTTGATGACAGGTACTCAGCCAGGTATTCCTGTTCAGTCTGGCCGGGTGTCGGAACAAGCAGTGCGCTTCGCCCGAGGCTCACCAGCTCCATGATTGTGGAGTAGCCAGCCCGTGTTATGATTTTTTCGCCTGATGAAATAACCTTTTCCATTTCTGGTGCCGGCAGATGACTATAGGAGATAACATTGCCTGTTGCTCCGATCTCCCTGCCGCTCCCGGGTCTTCCCTCGAGAACTGCAGTCTGTAACTCATCCTCCTTAAGATACTCAGTAACCTTATCCCTGAAAATTGCTCTCTGAGGCTCCGGCCCCGAGAGAATTACAGTATTGTGTCCCCTGGCAACGGCCCTGCGTGCATAAGAATTGTCTTTACCTGAAAACCTCGAAAGGATCCCGATATACATTACATTTTCAGGGAGCTTGAGTCCATGGGAAAGCCTGCCGCTGAGATTTGATTCCCCCGGGAGGTCCGGGATGAAGCAAAGGGTAAACTTTCTTATAATGCTCCTGTGAAGGAGGATCCCGATGAACTCGAGGAACCTGAAAGGCCGTGGGAATGGAATGCGTGGCTGGTGGGTAACATAGACAGTCCTGATCTTCTTATTCCAGAGGCCGAACCTGTTATCGCTAATGACGATATCTATCTCGAATTCACCAATTACTTTCCTTAGGCGCAAATGTTCCCTTACGATATGAAAAATCAGCAGCGGCGATTTGAGCAGCAGCGGAATGTATTGAGGCAGATGCCCTGAATAGGCCGGCCTGAAGCCGGGGAAATTGATGCAGGTCACTCCGGGCAATTCCGACCGGTAAAGATCAAGATGTTCTTTCCCTGAGGCAACGTATACCTTCTGACCCATTTCCATCAGCTTAACTGCAACAGGTATCATGCGTGTGGCATGCCCCAATCCCCATTCAAGGGGACAGATCATTATATTATGCTGCGTGGTCAATATTAAGAAGATACCTGAGTTTTAATTCCAAGACCCTCCACTACAGCCGCAATTGCCTTCAGTTCCTTTGCAGGTACTTTATGCAGCTCTCCTCCTTCAGGAGGCGTGTCCCTGGAGATTGTGTAGATCATGACCTCCTGTGGCCTGATCCTTTCAACTGCCCTGAACCATGCTTCGAGCTCTTCCGGCGTTGTATTGTCAATAACCCGGCCGTTAAAGAGCCCTCGCAGGAAGAGAGTCTGGATAATAAGCTTTCCCCTGAAGCCTGCAAGATCGTCGATTAGGGCACTCACATTTATCCTGGCCGAGGGCTGATTATGGATTGAGACGGTTGCATCGAAGGCAGAATCAAGTTTCAGAATATTCTTATCCACCTTCATCAGGGCTGATTTCACCTTCCCGTCACGGATAGTCGTCGAGTTTGAAAGGACGGCAATTTTTGCATCGGGGAAATACAGGTCCCTGAGAGCAATACTGTCGTCAATTATCCCCGGAAATTCGGGATGGAGAGTAGGTTCCCCGTTGCCGGCATAGGTTATTACATCGGGTCTCTCATCTCTTTCCTTCATCAGGGCGAGCTTGCTTTCAAGTGCGTTGAAAACATCCTGCCTGCCTGGCAAACGGGATGAAAATGTTTCACCGGTTCCTGTCCAGCCGCACTCGCAGTAGATACAATTGAAATTGCAAAGCTTTCTCTTTGTGGGCAGAAGGTTAATACCAAGCGATACACCCAGTCTCCTGCTTCGCACAGGCCCGAAAATTATCTCGTCAAAAAGAAAGGTTGCCATAATAAATCGTTCCGGCCCAAAATTAGCATAAATTGGACAATACTTTTAATATTAACTTATGTTAACCTGGTTACGATGCTCTCCGGCAGTAGCTTCATACTCTGAAGATCCACATTAGAGAGAAGGAGAAGTCCCGGTTTTTTACCCTCGCCGATAATCCCGAACTCATTTTCCTTCCCGAGCGCTTTTGCCCCGTTAAGAGTTGCCCATAATACAAGTTCAGGTATTGAAAGGTGGGGGAAGTGAATCTGGAGAATCTTAAGTTCGGCAAGGATGTCGAGCTTACTGTTCGAGGCCAGGCTGTCGGTACCAATTGTAATGTTGCACCCTTCGTCACGCAGCAGATCAGCCGGAGGTACCCTGTTCTCTATATACAGATTTGATCCGGGGCAGAGGCACCAGAAGAGATTGGTCCTGGTCCTGACCTCGCTTATTGTCTTTCTGTCTGCAAAGGTATTGTGCACGAGAATCAGATTGCCATTTCGGGTGATCTCGTTGACTACGGCGTCGGCATGGCTTTTTACTGTTGACGGATCCGAAGAGATCAGTCCCGACTTAATATATGAGTTCATCATGGCTCCGGAATGTCTCTCCACAAGCTCTTCTTCATCAGGATTTTCCATGAAATGGATAGAAGTTACCTTGTTTTTTACGGTTTCTTTCCCGAGGAGCCTGAAAAGTGGCAGTGACACTGAATAGACTGAATGGGGAACAAGATAGAATTCAAGCCCCTCGCCGGCAGCGATTTCTGAGACTCTTTTTATTTCTTCCATCCTTCGCGGGGCTTTCAGCGGATCGATACCGAATACTTCAAGAAGATTTACATATTTAATCCGGCTCTTCTTCTTTAAACTGAAGGTGACCTCCGTATTGCAGATATCCGCGCAAAGATTTACACCTGCCCCGTACATATCTCTGTCTGCATTCCCGGAGGCTTTCTGAATCGATTCCCCTGCAGCGGATCGTGATGACCTTACCTGGTTTATAAACCCGATGAGGCCTTCCCCGGGGCTTATTGTTCCCTTCATATGAGACAGCTCGAGATGACAATGTGTATTTACAAACCCTGGGACTATAATGCCATTATGAAATTCGAGCGATCCGCTCTCCCGGAGGTCTCCGTGGGTATCTTCAACGCTGAGAATTGTACCACTGTCATCGGTTGTTACGATTCCTCTTTTTAAGGGGGGGCCGGAGTTGGTTATTATGTACTGGGCCGAAAATTTGATCATAATTCTACAAGGGAATATACGAACGATATATTCTGTATAGCCATATGTTTTCCCCACTCGCCGGGGTAGTTGTCAGATTCATAAAGAGACCCCCTTATCTGTGTCGGGGTTTTTGGGGGGATTGAAAAAACAACGCTGTATTTATGTTCGCGGCCATCCTTAATATAACATACAGGCTTGACATAGCGCCTCCTGCCCGTTTCGAGACTGTCTGAATTGCAGGAATAGGCAATCAGGTGAGGATTGAGCGATTGATCATCGGGGAAAAGGATTGCCGAAAATGTTAATGTATAATAGCCCGGCTGTTTGAATAAAAGGGAGAAGGATGTTGAATCGGAGGCATCGGGATCAGGGAAGGAATATGAATCCTGTCCCGGCCACAAGTTTCCTGTTTTTGACCTTGACCTGGCCAGCTCCTTCTGAATAAGCGACTCCATTTTGCTCAGCCTGCTCAGCACCCTGTCATAGATCTTAATCAGCTTTTTCGGATTTTTGACAAAATAGTATTTTAACGTCTTATCGAGAGCTTCTTTTGTATATCCGTGCTTTTCTATCACATTGGTATAGGTCGAAAGGGAATCGATGGGAGGATATTTCATTATTATCCTGGGCATTCCTATGAGTCCGTCGGTCAGGTAAATATCTGTAAGCAACGGAACAAGTTCATTCTCAGGGATCAGGTTCTTCCTGTCAATCCTGGTCCTTCTGCTCTCGCAGGAAGAGTTTAGCAGGGAGAGGGCAATAAGTGCAGCTGATAGAAACCTGATCATCTTGAGTAATATTATTATCTGGTCATTCTGCTTTTTCCAGTTAAGCTACCGGAATCAGCAATCTCCCTAAACATCCTTGTTAAGCAATTTCCTTGTAAGGAACCTCACCGGGTACCATGCCGCCCAGTATCCTATCAATAGTACTGTCGCTGGCACTATTAAAAAGTCCTTCAATTTCATTACAACGGGATACGAATCCATTATGAGCGTCTCGCTCTGGAGCTTGACAATCCCGAATGTCTGTTGTATCCAGCAGATAATGAATCCCATTATCAATCCCATAGCCGCTCCTGCAATTGATATCATCCAACCCTCAAATATAAAGATCTTTCTTATAAGGTCGTTGTTGGCTCCGAGGCTCTTAAGGATCTCAATATCCCTTTCCTTTTCAATGATGAGCATGGTGAGCGACCCGATTATATTGAACGAGGCAATTGTAAGTATAAGGGTGAGAATAAAGAATATTGCAAGCCTCTCGGCCTGCATGACCTTATAGAAGATCTCCTGCTGTTCGTACCTGTTCCTTACGAGGAACCCCTTGTCGTAGATCTTTTTAATTTTCTTCTGTACGGATGAAGGATTGGCATTTTGGGTGAATTTGATCTCAATTGCGGTCACTCCGTCTTCAATTTCCGTAAGCTCACGGGCAAACCGAAGGGGTATGTAGACATACTTTGAATCATACTCCTTTTCAATCTGGAAAATACCAGAGGGGAAGATGTATTTTCTGTTGAAGGCATTTTCAGCATCGGTAGGATTCCCTGATTTACGGGGCACGTAAATATTAAGAGGAGTAATAAAATTGACCCTTATTCCAAGCGACTGGGCTACTCCAACGCCCGGAACAGCATATGGTCTTCCGCGGTCCGACATAAGTGTAAACTCCCCTTCCCACATTGAGCTGTCAATATCCGTAACAGCCGTATAATTGTCGTCAACTCCCTTGATTGTGGCAATGTACTGGCGGTCACCGTATTTGAGAAGTGCATTTTCCTCAAGGGTAAGTGAATAGCAGGACAATCCGTCGACCGTTGCCAGCTTTTTCAGCCTTGCCGTATCGGGGCTGAAGGTCTTGCCTTCTGCGGCTGTGATCTTTATGTCGGGATCAAAAGTATTGAATATCGATCTTACCATGGTCTCCAGTCCGTTGAAGACAGACAGTATTATTATCAGAGCCATGGTACCCACGGCAACCCCCGCCACCGATACCCCCGAAATCACATTAATTGCATTTCGCGATTTTTTGGCGAGCAGGTATCTTTTTGCTATGTACAGGGAGAGCTTCACAGTATTTATTTTCTCGCTTTGACAAGTAATCCCGTTCCCGACTTATGGGTTGTATGGAGGTCGAGAAAATTGAGAATCACTGAAATGGGATAAAAGACAGCATAATAGAATGGCAGCAGCAGGAAGAAAAGGAAGGAGATATTCAGCATCCGTACCGGGTACTTCATTGAAATTCGCCATGAAATATTCCCCGGCCATCCGTATGTATATGAGGCCTCAATAATCCTGAACCCGGCGGCTGACAGT
This sequence comes from uncultured Bacteroidales bacterium, assembly GCA_963756885.1. GTDB lineage: Bacteria > Bacteroidota > Bacteroidia > Bacteroidales > VadinHA17 > LD21. The sequence goes on along the minus strand of CAVWPG010000004.1, from coordinate 455,920 downwards.
TTTGCGGAAATATCTGCTATACTGTATCCGTCCCTCACATGTTCATCGATGAACGATTCCTCAGTATCGCTGTGAACATCCGAGCCCCCCTGATCTGAAGGCGTTGAGATCAGCAGCACTCCGTTTTCCTGAAGGGCATTGCAGAAATTTCTGAAGACTTTTGTATCTTCCTCAATGTGCTCCATCACATCGACCGAGAGGATTATGTTATAGATGTTCCTTTCACTGAGCCCGGTCAGGTCTCCGGTTTCAAATTTAACCCTGTCTGAAAGCCCTGCCTTCCCGAAAAACCTTGTGCAGTCATCTGTATGATCGCTGTTTATATCTATAGCCTTGATCTTCCACTGCTGGTTCATGCGGCTCATCCTCCAGGTATACTGGCCGAATCCTGATCCTGCATCCAGTACATTTGCCGGACCTGGGTATTCGGGTGCTATTTCCCTGAGAGCTTTTTTTACATGCCAGGTCCGCAGCAGAAGCAGGTCGAGCAATAAATAGAGCATTTTACGCATTACGGGCGGCCCCGTGAAGAATCTGCTGACAGATCTTTTAATAGGTTCGTATTGCATAAATCAGGATTTCAGCAGCTTATCAATTTTATCTATATAGTCGAGGCTGTCATCGATATGGAAAGCTATATCCGGTACTATCCGGAGCTGTGATCTGATCTTCTGACCAAGATCATACCTTATTTTTGAACTGAGATCCTGTATTGAATGAAGAATATCATCCTGATCCGTCGCGGGGAAAATGCTTATATAAACCTTGGCAAAAGAGAGATCGGGACTTACCCGCACTCTTGTTATGGAGACTAACTTGCCATGAGCAAATTCATTCCCTTTTCTAAGAAAGATGTCGGCCAGCTCTTTCTGGATAAGTCGGGATACTTTTTTTTGTCGTGTTGATTCCATGGCCCTGTTTTTATGAGTCAAAGGTAGTAAAAAAGGATTAAAGGCATAACCGCATGAAGGCTTAATGGTTCCGGCCTTATGCCTCGTTTTGGGGAAGCGTTGTTGAATAATACCTTTTTTATTAGCTTTGCGCCTGATCTTTATAAATTAAGCTAATGGATACAGTAGTCAGTGGAATCAGATCGACGGGCAATCTTCACCTGGGGAATTATTTCGGGGCCATAGGGAATTTCCTGAAGATGCAGACGGAGAACAGGTGCTTTTTTTTCATTGCCGATTACCACGCCCTGACTACCCATCCCCATCCTGATGACCTGCATGGAAACATAAGGCAGGTTCTCGCAGAGTATCTTGCCTGCGGTATCGACCCGGATATTGCAACGGTTTTCATCCAGAGCGATGTACCTGAAGTTTCAGAGCTCTACCTGCTTCTGAACATGAATGCATATGTTGGGGAACTTGAGCGAACCACATCATTCAAGGAAAAGATAAGAAAGCAGCCTGACAATATAAATGCTGGCCTGCTTACCTACCCGGTACTTATGGCAGCCGATATTATTATACACAGGGCAAATAAAGTACCTGTCGGGAAGGATCAGGAGCAGCATCTTGAGATGACAAGAAGATTTGCAAGGAGATTCAATACAATGTATGGCGTTGAGTATTTTCCGGAGCCCGATGCATATAATTTCGGAAAACAGCTTGTCAAGATACCCGGGCTGGATGGAACCGGTAAAATGGGGAAGAGCGAGGGGAACGGGATCTTTCTGGCAGATACGCCGCAGGAGATCAGGAAAAAAGTAATGCGGGCGGTTACCGACACTGGGCCTGTAAAGCCGAATGAGAAACCTTCGGAACCGGTCCAGAACCTTTTTACAATCATGAATGTCGTATCGGCTCCGGAAACCCTGACATATTTCAGGGAGAAGCATGCCTCGTGCGAAATAAGGTATGGGGATATGAAAAAGCAGCTGGCAGAGGACATCATAAAATTTACCGAACCCATAAGAGAAAAGATTTCAAGTATCAGTTCAGATAATAAGTACCTCGCAAAGGTTGTTGCAGCAGGTGCAGAAAAGGCAAGGGAGAGCGCTGCGAAAACAGTCAGGGAGGTAAGGCAGATAATTGGCTATAAGCCATTTGCATAAAAGCAAGAAAGCCAGGCTTTGAGCCTGGCTGACCTTGAAAGATCAAGTATATGATTGAGATTGCTGGTATTTCTTATTTAAGAACAAATTGCGTGCCAAATTGACTTTTCAGGAGACTCTTCTTCCATTCCCGGGTCAGGGATCTATAATTACAGGAAGAGTCAGATAATCCATAATTTTTTGTATATTTAATAGCTTCAACCCTTTAAGCTTACTAATACATAAACTGCCCATGAAAACAACAGCATCCGATATGTCCGGAAAGGCCGGGACGGGAAAGGTAAATTGTGTCACAAGGAGAAATTTCATCTCATCCTGTTCTGCCTGCGCTGCCTGTGCAGCGTTTGCCCCCCTGAGTTTTATTGACTCATCATTGCCTGGCTCAGATAATACGGGAAGCATGAAGATCCGTGTAATATACTCTCTGCACGCTCCTGTTCAGGAGCAGCCCGACTGGCCAAATATCGGATTTGACTTCAACCCGGTTATGACCCGCTTCAATATGGCCCTGACCAAAAATTTTCCGGATATTGAATTTCTTCCTGCCCTGGCAAAGGGAGAGGAAGATGCAGGGAAGATTGTGGCAGGAGACCAGGCTGAAAAGGTTGACGGGTATATAGTTTTTCAGATGAATTGCTGGAACCAGGTAGTGCAGACAGCTGCCAGGACGGGCAAGCCGGTTCTTTATGCCGATTTTCAGTTCGGTGGAAGCGGAGGGTTCCTGGTCTACAATTCGTCGTTCCTGCGCAATAAAACAGCCAACGTGGGTTATGTGGCCTCTTCCCGTATGGAGGATCTGTTATCGGCAGTAAGATGCTTCAGACAGGTTAAGGGAGGAAATTCGGCCGGCAGCTTTGCCGAAGCAGTTACCAGGGTAAGGCTGGGCAGCGAAAAGACTCCCGGGAATTTTGCCCTCAACGGAGATGCAATCGCTTTTTTAGGACCTGAAGAAACAGTCAGGCAGCTTTCGGAATCGAGGATCCTTGCTGTCAGGGACCAGAAGGCAGAGAAAGCCGATGCTATAATGGGCATACCTCTTGAGTATATAACATTTGCCGAAGTTAATTCAGCATGGGAAAAGGCAGGCAGGGATGAATCTGCTGCAATCATGGACAGGTGGAAGAAGACAGCCCTTGAAATAACCGGAGTACCTGATGAAACGCTTCTCACATCGGCGGCAATGTATATAGGAATGAAATCGGTGTTAAAGGATCATGGTGCCAGTGCAATAACAATAAACTGCCTGGGAGGCTTTTACGGTGGTCATATCCATGCATATCCCTGCCTGGGGTTTCACGAGTTGAACAATGAGGGACTGGTAGGAGGATGCGAATGCGATGTGCGTTCAACGGCAACAATGGTTGCCTTTGCTGCCATGACCGGCGGCCGGCCGGGATATATTTCGGATCCTGTTATAGATACTTCCAGACGGCAGATAATCTACTCCCATTGTGTTGCCCCGAACAGGGTCTTCGGTCCCGCAGGTCCTGTGAACCCGTTCAGTATCCTGACTCATTCGGAGGACAGGAACGGGGCTTCCGTGAGGTCAATCCTGCCAGTCAATTACCTGACTACAAGCCTGCAGATAGATAAGGATAAGAAAGAGATCCTTTTCCACCAGGCTGTAGCTGTAGGGAATGATCCCGATGACAGGGCATGCAGGACCAAGCTGTGTGCCGAACCGGTGGGAGATATCGAAAAGCTTTTCACAATGTGGGACAAGTGGGGATGGCACAGGGTCACATTTTACGGCGACCTGAAAGATCCCGTTCAGGCATTTGCAGAATCAATAGGCTGGAAAGTTACGGAAGAGGCCTGATACGGGAGTCGCTTCAGGTTTTTACCTCCCTGTATAAAATCGGGCGGATTAATCTTTTTATTTGTTAATTTTGGGAGATAACAAGTAAAAACTGATTTTTAGTGGGGAAAAAGCTAACAATATTCTCTGTTATAATCCTGGTTATCGGTCTGGCGGTCCTTGGATTTTATATCCAGCAGGGAAGAAAGCGGCTTCAAACGGATCCCTTCAAGGCAATATCTCCGGCTTCATCCATAGTTATTGAGACCGTGGATCTTCAAAGCTTTCTCAACTCCCTTACAACAGGCAAGGGGCTCTTCGGTGAACTGGGAAAAATAAAGGAACTGGCAGCCTTCGAAAAGGAGCTCGGCTTTCTTGCTGATCAGCTGAATAAGCCTGCTTATAAGCAGCTGACTGACGGAGCAACCATACTGATCTCATTTACTCCTGACGGGGAAGGCAGCCTTAATCCTCTTCTTACAGCTGGTCTTCCGGCCACAATCAGGCTGAGACATTTAAAGGAGATCCTCCATTCATCCGGAATTGGCAATATCACTGAAACCAAATCGGGAAGCCTTGAAATGCTCGGGATCCCCTTTGATGTAAATGAAAGGAGCGATACACTCTTTTTTTCAATAGCTTCAGGCTTGTTGCTTTGCAGTAAATCCGGGACCGTAGTGCAGGATGCTGCGGCACAGATGACAGGAGAGGGAGATATCAGGGATCTGCCCGGATTTTCAAGGGTTCATCTTGCCTCAGGCAAAAACGCCGATAAAATCTTTGTTGTTTTTTCCAATCTTCCTGAAATGATCAGAAGATGGCTTCTGCCTGGCAGTAAGGATCTTGCAGCCAGGGTCCCCGGGCTTGCCGGCACAGCCGGGAGCGATATCTATATAAACGAGAATGGAGTGGTTCTGAGCGGATATACGGAAAGTACTGATTCAACAAATTATCTTTATAAGTTCAAGTACATAACTCCCAGGGAATTGCATAATTATAAAATTCTCCCTTCTGCAACCGTTCTTTTTGAGACTTATATTATCCCTGAGGCAGGTCAGCAGTCGGCCCGTATGAATCAGGGGCAGGGGCCCTCCGCACATCTGGCGGAAAAGCTGAAGGAATGTACAGGGGAGGAAATTACAAAGGCAATAGTAGATATAAAGAATCAGCCCCTTGAAGCCAATTCACTCGTTGTCTATGAGATGACAAACAGGGTGCGGGCCGAAGAAATATTACTTGAAGAACTGGGGCCAAAGCCTGAGATTGATTTTTTTGAACCGGACGACCAGGTGAAATTGCCCGTTTACAAGACATCTTTTACAAAGCTAAGCGGGATACTTAAGCCGGGGTTTGTTTCAGGATTCGATGAAACATATTTCACGTTCTATGATAATTTCATGATCTCGGGCAGCTCCTATGCAACGGTCTGCAGGCTGCTATATGATAATCTTCTGAACAAGACACTTGCAAATGACCTTATTTACAGGGATTTTGAGAGCACCCTGCCAAGCAGGTCGGGTTATTTCTTCTATTGCGTTCCGTCCCGGATGACAGGTTATCTCTCCCGGTTCCTGAATGACAATATTATTGCGGCGCTTAAAGCAAACAAAGCCTCACTCAATAAGCTGCAATCTGCCGGATACCAGCTTGCCTCCAGCAATGGCATGGTATACAACAGCCTTTCTTTGAGGTTTAAGGAGGATGCAAGGGAGGAATCCACTACTGAATGGGAAACACTTCTCGATACTGTTGCCGCCATTAAGCCATTTTTCTTCACAAATCATATAACAGGGGTAAAGGAGATATTCATTCAGGACCTTAACAACAATACTTACCTTATCAATGCGGCGGGCAGGGTCTTGTGGAAGGTGCCTCTGCGGGAAAGGATAACGGGCAACATCTATATGGTTGATTATTTCAGGAACGGAAAGTACCAGCTGTTGTTTTCAGGTAAAAATTATCTTCACCTGCTCGACAGGAACGGCAATTATGTAGAGAGATACCCTGTAAGGCTGAGATCAGCTGCAACCAATTCCCTTGCAATATTTGATTACGACAATAATTTGAATTACAGGCTGTTTATTGCCGGTGAAGATAAAATGATCTACTCCTACGACAAAACGGGCAGTGTTGTAAAAGGTTGGCAGCCATTCAGGACGGCTGGAACGGTCATTTCGGAGGTGGCTTATTTTAAGGTTTCCGGCAAGGACTATATCGTAGCCTCCGACGATAATTCGGTTTATTTTCTCGACCGCAGGGGAAACAAGAGACTTAATCTCAGTCAGCCTGTAACAAGGGCAAAAGGATCAGCCATCAGGCTCACCCCGGGCTCTGATCCTTCGGTAGTCTGCACTGCACCTGACGGCACCATTCAGCATATTTACTTTGATGGGACAGTCAGAAAATTCAGCCTGAAGCAATTTTCAGCAGAGCACTCGTTTGATATTTTTGATATAAACGGAGATGGATTCGGCGAGTATATTTTTATTGACAAGGGTGTGTTGTATCTTTACAGCCATGAAAGGGCAAAGCTGTTTTCCCGTGATTTTGGTTCGGATAATATTGGTGGGCCGATAACCTTTGTTTTTTCGGGAAACGACAGGAAGATAGGGTTGTTTGATGTGACAAAAAACCTCATATACCTTATTGATGCCAAGGGTAGGACGATGGAGGGATTTCCTCTCAGGGGCGCTTCAATGTTCTCAATCGGAAAATTGTCGGACAGAAGCGGATGGCACCTGATAGTGGGAGGCACTGACAGGTTCCTTTACAATTATAAAATAGAAACTGATAAAAAATGATTTATACATGATTCTGATTCGTTATTTATTGATTGGGCTTATTGTATATCTTATTGCGCGGTCTTTTGCCAGGTACGGGGAAGGCAGCAGATCGTCCTCTGTGAATAGTGGACAGGATAAGGATAACGGAACGGGGAATAAAAAGGTATCAAAGGAAGTAGGCGAGTATATAGATTACGAGGAGATCAAGAAGTAAATCACCTCTTTTTATTTTCCGGCTGACCTGAGCTTTTTGGCCAGGGAATTTGCAAAAACAAAATCGTTGAGTGGTTCGCAGTCGGATGAAAGTATTTCGTTTTTATTTCCTTCCCAGTATTTCCGGCCATCATTGATGAAAATGATCTTTTCACCTATCTCCATGACCGAGTTCATATCATGGGTGTTGATTATCGTTGTCATCGAGTACTCCTCAGTAAGTTCCTTGATAAGGGCATCGATAAGGATTGCAGTAAGGGGATCGAGCCCTGAATTGGGTTCATCGCAGAAAAGATACTTGGGATTAAGGGAAATAGCTCTCGCTATCGCTACCCTTTTTTTCATACCACCTGACAGTTCTGCAGGGTATAATTGATTTGCATTTAATATGTTGACTCTTTCAAGGCAGAAATTGACCCTCTCCTCTTTTTCCTCATTGTTCATTTCTGCGAACATGTCGAGAGGGAACCTGACATTCTGTTCAACCGTGAGTGAATCGAAGAGGGCGCTGCCCTGAAAGAGCATGCCCATCTCGCTTCGGATTTTTTTCTTGTTCTCAAAGCTGAGTGTATTGAACTGTGTGTCCTCGTACCAGACCTCTCCCTTGTCGATATCGTGCAAACCTACAATCGATTTGAGAAGCACTGTTTTTCCTGACCCGCTTCTGCCTATTATAAGATTGGTCTTCCCCGTTTCAAATCTCACGTTGATATTCTCCAGGACTGTCTTCCCGTTAAATGATTTGCTTAGGTGTCTTACGTTTATCATGACAGCAGCAGTTGCGTTAGGATTACATTGAACAGGAGGATAAGAACGCTGCTGAAGACAACAGCCCTCGTGCTGGCTCTTCCAACCTCGAGGGAACCGCCCTCGACATAATAGCCCTGGAAAGCTGAAACGCTTGTTATAATGAAGGCGAATACGACAGTCTTGATAAGAGAGTAGGTTATATAATAGGGGATGAAGGCATACTGGATCCCGTATATGAAGTTCTCTGTCGTAATAACCCCTGACAGGGTGCCGGCTATTCCTCCCCCGAAGATCCCTACGATTATTGCTATAAGTGTAAGGAACGGATTGAAAATAAGCGTGGCAATCAGTTTTGGAAGTATAAGGTAAGAGGCGGAATTGATACCCATTATCTCAAGGGCGTCAATTTGTTCGGTAACCCGCATAGTACCTATTTCTGCCGCAATGTTCGAACCTACTTTCCCGGCCAGTATCAATGCCGCTATTGTTGATGAGAATTCAAGGATCATGGAGTCGCGGCAGCCCAGGCCGATCAGATATTTTGGATATATCGGGTTTTCTGTATTATAGGCTGTCTGAAGGGTGATGACAGCCCCCATGAAGAAAGAAATTATAGCTATTATTCCGATTGAAGTTAGCCCAAGATTTACAAATTCCTTCATCGTTTGCCTGTAGTACACTATTCTTTTCTCGGGCTTGGAAAAGACTTTTTTAAGAAGCAGAACATACTTACCCAGCTGTGTAAGAAATCCGATCATTGTCTTAAATTCTGGTGCGGTTAAAATTACTAATATTTACTGTATTTCCTTAAAGATGGTTGTGAAACTCATATACATAATTAATTATATATTTGCATTAAGTAAATCAAAATCACATATGGCATGGATAACAGGTATGTAATAATTATGGCAGGTGGAGTGGGCAGCCGTTTCTGGCCACTCAGCCGTAGCGAAAAACCGAAGCAGTTTCTTGACATCCTGGGAAGAGGGGAGACCCTGATCCAGCAGACATACAGAAGGTTTAAAACTACATGCCCTGAGAAAAACATATTTGTAGTGACCAGTGCTGACCATAAGGACCTGGTGCTTGAGCAGCTCGATATAGAGCCGTCGCATGTTCTGGGCGAGCCTTTACGTCGTAATACAGCACCCTGTATTGCCTATGGGACCTTCAGGATCCTCAAGGAAAATCCTGATGCAGTAATAGCTGTTACTCCTTCCGATCACCTTATTGTAAAGGAAGATAAGTTCTGTGAGGAGATCCAGGACTGCTTCAGGTTCGCCCAGAGCAATGATGCCCTTATAACGATGGGTATCAAGCCTGACAGGCCCGAAACGGGTTATGGCTACATCCAGGCTGATCAGAAGAAGCCCGCTTATGGTTTTGGGAATTTACTGAAAGTCAAGACATTTACCGAAAAGCCAGATATTGATCTGGCCAGGGTATTTATTGAAAGCGGAGACTTTTACTGGAATTCGGGGATCTTTGTCTGGAATATAAAATCAATCATTTCGGCTTTTGAAAAATATCTTCCTGATACATATTCCGTATTTGACGAAGGGAGGAGCTATTTCGGCACTGATCAGGAGAAGAGCTTTATTGGAAAGACCTACTCCGAATGCAAGAGTATATCGATCGATTACGGAATTATGGAGAAGGCTGAAAATGTATATGTCAAATGCACTGATATAGGGTGGTCCGATCTTGGCACCTGGAGCTCCCTTTATGAACATGCTCCTGTTGATCATAAGGGAAATGCCCTTGTCAGGGGAGATGTGTTCTCGTACGACAACAAGGGGAATATAATCAATATCTCACCCGGGAAGGTAGCTGTTTTGCAGGGCCTTAACGACTATATTATTGTCGATGCCGACGATGTACTGCTGATTGTGAGGAAGGAGGAGGAACAGAATATAAAGCAATTCCTCGAGGACGTCAAGAAATCCACAAAAGATAAATATCTGTAGTAGTGTCATGCCATGGCATGACAATCCGTTGCATGACAATCCCATGGCATGACAATCCCATGGCATGACAATATCATGGCAGGCACGGATTGCAAATCAGGGGTGTTCGGAAGATTTTTCAAAGAACGCAAAAATTAAAACAGGTTTTTGCATTTAACGAAAAACTAAGCTTGGATCACCGCCACATCGCATTACGATTAACTTTATTATGAACTCATTCAGTTCAAACGATATTCGGCGAACAGCAGTTTTGTATCCAACATTATTTATCCGTTTATAGGTCAACACCAACATTGATGCAATCATGGTCATATACATTATGATCATCATTCCATTTTCGCTTGTTGATGTTATGTGTGATAAGTTTAATTCCTGTTTCAGAAACCTAAAAAATACCTCTATATCCCACCGTTTCTTGTAGAATGAGAGTATTTCTTCAGCTTTTTTGTCAAATAAATTAGTTAAGAAGTAATAAGTAATTTTGGTCTCGGGGCTAATTGCGATTATCATTCTGAAGTGATTTTCTAAAAACTGGTTACTGTCTGGTTTACCCAACTGTATAATCTGATCACTTATTAAATCTAAAGAACCAACTGGTCTGTTCGTTCCCTGTTCTATCTGTTTGATTATCCTATATCGGAAGTTATCTTTTAACCTGGTAACAAAATAAATGTTTTCTTGATTATCTAAATTGCAAAATACTTCACGCTTCGCTACTCCCCGATCAAACACAAACACTGAGCTCTTATTTTTTTCAGCGTATTTGTAAATAACTTCAGGTATCGCCAGATCTTCAGATAAATATCTCTTATCAGTAAAGAGTTCTGACATACAAGGATACTTTCCGTCATAAGCTACCGTAAATTTTATCTGTTTTTTACCATCCTTTTTCTTTCCGATGTTCATTCCATTTAAAAGCTTATTCGCTGCTTCTGCAACCATTGTAGAATCTACCCGGACTAATTTGAGATTCTCTATTTCCTGCTCGTTATAATGCTGACTGAACTGATTGTATATGAGCTCATAAGATTTTTTGAAGAAATCAATATTTATTACTGAAAGCCGCTCTGAGATGGAGTTGTATTTAACTTTTTTATTTGGATCAAGATTAAAGAGGAATTTAAAAGCAGAGCTGTTGAAAATATCCTCCATGGTGCGTAAACTATTACGCTGGCTTTCTATTAATGAGTAAAGAATTAGACACAGAAGACTTCTCCCATCTAAAATCTTTGAATAATAATCTACCAGAGTTTTTTTGGCTATTTGCCTGATATCCTCATCAGGGATTAAGGCGAGTAGTTGTGTAATGGATATTTTATTGGTCTCAGATTTCATCCGTCCTAAAATCTTGATGTAAATATAGGAGGTCAAAATCTATTTATATTCTTGATTAGGAGATTGTTACAAACAACATAAATAAAAATTGTTCATATCAGCAGGAAAACACAAAATCGAACAGCATTATTAACATCCTCATTAATAAATTGTTAATACCAGCTCGGTTTTTGATTTTTTGATTCTTCCGAACACCCCTGATTGCAAATCCGCGCCAGCTATCACGGATTGCAAATCAGGGGTGTTCGGAAGATTTTTCAAAGAACGCAAAAATTAAAACAGGTTTTTGCATTTAACGAAAAACTAAGCTTGGATCACCGCCACATCGCATTACGATTAACTTTATTATGAACTCATTCAGTTCAAACGATATTCGGCGAACAGCAGTTTTGTATCCAACATTATTTATCCGTTTATAGGTCAACACCAACATTGATGCAATCATGGTCATATACATTATGATCATCATTCCATTTTCGCTTGTTGATGTTATGTGTGATAAGTTTAATTCCTGTTTCAGAAACCTAAAAAATACCTCTATATCCCACCGTTTCTTGTAGAATGAGAGTATTTCTTCAGCTTTTTTGTCAAATAAATTAGTTAAGAAGTAATAAGTAATTTTGGTCTCGGGGCTAATTGCGATTATCATTCTGAAGTGATTTTCTAAAAACTGGTTACTGTCTGGTTTACCCAACTGTATAATCTGATCACTTATTAAATCTAAAGAACCAACTGGTCTGTTCGTTCCCTGTTCTATCTGTTTGATTATCCTATATCGGAAGTTATCTTTTAACCTGGTAACAAAATAAATGTTTTCTTGATTATCTAAATTGCAAAATACTTCACGCTTCGCTACTCCCCGATCAAACACAAACACTGAGCTCTTATTTTTTTCAGCGTATTTGTAAATAACTTCAGGTATCGCCAGATCTTCAGATAAATATCTCTTATCAGTAAAGAGTTCTGACATACAAGGATACTTTCCGTCATAAGCTACCGTAAATTTTATCTGTTTTTTACCATCCTTTTTCTTTCCGATGTTCATTCCATTTAAAAGCTTATTCGCTGCTTCTGCAACCATTGTAGAATCTACCCGGACTAATTTGAGATTCTCTATTTCCTGCTCGTTATAATGCTGACTGAACTGATTGTATATGAGCTCATAAGATTTTTTGAAGAAATCAATATTTATTACTGAAAGCCGCTCTGAGATGGAGTTGTATTTAACTTTTTTATTTGGATCAAGATTAAAGAGGAATTTAAAAGCAGAGCTGTTGAAAATATCCTCCATGGTGCGTAAACTATTACGCTGGCTTTCTATTAATGAGTAAAGAATTAGACACAGAAGACTTCTCCCATCTAAAATCTTTGAATAATAATCTACCAGAGTTTTTTTGGCTATTTGCCTGATATCCTCATCAGGGATTAAGGCGAGTAGTTGTGTAATGGATATTTTATTGGTCTCAGATTTCATCCGTCCTAAAATCTTGATGTAAATATAGGAGGTCAAAATCTATTTATATTCTTGATTAGGAGATTGTTACAAACAACATAAATAAAAATTGTTCATATCAGCAGGAAAACACAAAATCGAACAGCATTATTAACATCCTCATTAATAAATTGTTAATACCAGCTCGGTTTTTGATTTTTTGATTCTTCCGAACACCCCTGATTGCAAATCCGCGCCAGCTATCACGGATTGCAAATCCTCGCCAGCTATGTCGAATATCACTATCGTGACCTCGCCATAAAACGAAAAGCGCGGATCACAGACCCGCGCTATTATTATATCTTCAAACAGTATCCTGTTAGAATTCCCAGAGGTCGTGTTCAAAATTAAACAATTCGTTCTTGATTCTTTCTGCTTCAAAGAGGCCGCTTTTTCCCACCTCGTACTCGGATATCCTTCGGTCGTTGTAGACGTTTGATTCGCCCTGGATTGTGCTTCCGAATCTTCTCTGCATGAACAGGTCGTCGAATGAGATTCTCTGGGCATCATTGCTGTACATATAGACCTCCTGTTTTGCAAGGGCATCCCTTACCTCATCGTATCTGATCCAGAAGAGAGGTTTCCTGAGCACGTATCCGAGCTGCTCATCAAAGCCCATGTAATAGGGCTGAATGCCGATTATCCTGACATCCATCTTTGAGAGCTTTTTATCGAAGTACCATTCTTCGTAGAGAAGTATCTGTTTTACCTCTTCCGGTTTGGCATCCTGCTTTATCACTGTATCCCTTGTGGCGCCCTCCGCATTGATTGTTATAGATTCAGTTTTGCTTACTGCTCCCATTTTTCCTTCAATATCGGAATAAGTTGTATTCACTGTCGGGGTAAGGGGATCGTAGGCTGTGAGCCTGCCGGCCTTTATCTCATCGAGAAGGATGGTTATAAGGTTCTTCCGTCCGTCGAGTGTTGGCTGGGTGGGATAATACAGGGGCTGGTTCATCTTTTCCCTCAGGTCGATAAGCCTGTACATCTTTTTTGACCAGATAACATCAGCTTCTCTCAGGTATGGATAATCTATCTTCTTCGCGTCGGGCAGATTCTTCTCATAAATATCACCGAAACTCTGGGCTTTGACAACACCTGATAATAAAAGGGAGATAATTCCAAAAAGAATTTTCTTATTCATGGTTGCACATTTATATTATACTAGTCGATCTTTAATATTACAGGCTGCAGGTCTTTTGTTTTTCCATCGGGGCCGAGAGCCTTTATATCTTTAATTATTAAGTTTTTACCACGAGTGAGCCTGCCAATGAGATCTTTCTGCTTCTGTGTCAGGTTGCTGCTATTGCTTATTTCCTCGTAGTCGTTGCCCTTGTCATTGTAAATAACGGAGAATCCTGTGATCTGGTATCTGAGGTCGAAATCAAAGTCGGGCATGACTGCAAATACCCCTTGCTGGGCAGCAGCTGTGGCTCTTGGGATGCTTCCTGTGCTTTTGCCGCCGAAAACTGCTATAGGAGGGGGAATTGGTTTTACCCTGAATTCATAGGGCGGGTACTGCACAGGTTTGCCGTTCATATCTGCGGTTACAATTACCTGAACATTCTGGCCCACGGCTGTAGGCTTAACTGCCCAGGAGCCTTTGAAGGGCTCTCCCTTGGAGTTTTTTACCTTTTCGGTCGTGAATGTGCCATTGACCACCCTGATCTTGATTTTATCGGGACTGACCCCAGGAACGGAGACGTCTATTGGATTCTCGATACCTGTATACATTACGTTCATGGCGGTCGGTGAGACGATCACATTGGGCTCACCCACCGTATAAGCTGCATCGAAGGGATAATTTACGGTTACTCCTGCAGGTGATTTGAGAGCAATTATACCTCCCCATTTTTTTGGTCCTGTGTTGGTGGCATGTACCCTGTAGATCCCTCTGCCCGATTCATCGAGAGGCAAATCCGAGCCACCCACTGTGATATTAAGCTTCTGGGTTGTATCTGTTGCAGAGATAAAGACGCGCGCTTCGTAGTCGCTTCCGACAGTCACATAATTTGAAGTAGTCGGGATCACTATGGCACTCAGCTTATTGAATTTGAATGAAGCAGCATCTATCTGGGAATAAAGGTAATTCAGTACTTCTGTTTCTCCGTTTCTCACTGAAAGCTGCATTTCCGACAGAATGCAGATAACTGCAACCAGTGGCAGGGTCTGGAAAGTCATATTCGCCCATGGTGCTCTCTGGCCGTCGGGGTCCTTTCCGTCATCTGTATTAAGGCTTACTCTCAGTGCTTCCTCTGCCGTGGGATTATTGCCTTCGAGAGTAGCTATAAGGAAATCACGATATTCGTTGATTACATTTTTCAGGTAATATGCCTTGCCGTTTTCGTTGGCGCCGATAAGGATCTCTGAAGGTACATTCGGGTCATCTATTCTCTTGATATTTTCAATGATAACCTCGTTGCCCTTTACCTGGGGTTTGTCGGCATCGATGCCCTTTTCTGTCTTTGTGATTATCTCGATCTTGAGATCCTGTATGAAATTGAATGCCTCGTCAGAGCGTTCCTTTACCTGGTATGCGAGGGTCTTGAATTTTCCGGCTTTTGTAGGATTTTCGGCATTGGCTCTGTCGAATTCCTTGTAGATATCGTTATTTTTTGATTCGTAATTGGCTATTGTAAGAGTGAGGCCTTTGTCAACTTTCTTGAATGCTTCAACAGCTTCCTTTGATACGTTAAGCGCAAGCATGGCAGTAAGCACCAGGTACATCATCCCGATCATCTTTTGCCGGGGAGACAGCTTTTCGTGAGCCATTTTCTTGTTTGTTTAATATGAATAAAAACCCACTCTATTTAACATTCATGGCAGAGAGCATGTTCCCATAAACATTGTTCAATGCAGCCAGGTTGTCACTGAGTTTGGTTATCTGTTCGCGGTACTTTTTAGCATCTGTTGAGGAATCCGAAAGGTCTTTCATCAGGCCCTGGATATTTCTGTAAAGACTGTCGGATTCTTTAATATGTTCATCGGCTCCCTTGCGCTGCAATTCATAAACGGCATTGAGGGCTGATAGATTTTTATTGAGTGTTTCCAGCTGCTGCTGGTATGACTTTCCACCTAATTCAACTGTAGAAAGGGAATCTGCCATTGTCCTGTAGGCAGAGCCGGTTTCATTTATGATTTTCGCTGTAGACTGGTATGAGTCTGCAAGTTTTCCGAGGGAATCGTTTGCGACATTGATAGTGCCCATATATTTCGAGGAGGCTGCAGTTATATCGCCCATTGCGGTAATATTGGAAGTCGAATCGCTAAGCTTCTTCATTCCGGCTCCGAGCTTCATGAAAAGGTCAGGAGAGATTTCAGCATTCTCGAGCATTTCATCGAATTTAGCCAGAGCAACGGCGCCTGAGCCACCGCCATATCCTCCTCCGCCGCCGCCGCCGGAAACTGATCCCGAGTATTTTCCCTGGTGAGCACCCAGTTCGCCGGTCTCGTCTTCCGGGATACCTGCAAGTTCAGGATATACGAGTGACCAGTCTATCTCCTCATGCAGCGGTTCAAAGGCAGAAAAGAAGAAGATCACGGCTTCGGTAAGAAGACCGATTGTAAGCATTGTTCCTGCCAGTGGCCAGTGCTGTATTTTGAACAGTGCACCGACGATAACGACTGAAGCACCCAAACCATAGAGCTTGGATATAAAGTTTTTCCAACCGCTGCTTTGTACTATTTCTGCTAGGCTCATATACCAGGTTATTATAAAATTGTTAGAAAAGTTTAATTGACGCCAATATAAGATCTTACATTTCTGAATCCGACATAGGATTTAGTCGAGTCCTGGTATTCATAGTCCCGTGTGCTGGTCTGAAGAAAATATGCTATGTCTTTCCAGGATCCGCCGCGGATGACCTTCCTTTTCATGATAGGGGGATCCTGCGGTGTTGCATTATATTCATAGTTCGGCTGAAGGTCATGCTGGAAGATATAGGCTGAGGGATGGTAGGCGCAGCAGGTCCATTCTGCCACATTTCCTGCCATATCATACAAACCGAATTCATTGGGCTCATAGGATCCGACTTTGCCTGCATAGACGTTTCCGTCGTCAATGTAGTTGCCGCGCAGAGGCTTGAAATTGGCAAGGAAACAGCCCTTGTAATTACGGGTATATGGTCCTCCCCATGGATACATTGAAAGGTCGAGACCTCCCCGGGCCGCATATTCCCACTCGGTTTCAAGGGGCAGCCTGTAGCTCTGTACATCTGCGATGTCATTCTTCCTGAGTGCGGAGTTCATATAGTCGGTCCTCCAGATGCTGAAAGCCGTGGCCTGCACCCACGATACTCCCACAACAGGATAATCATCGAATGACGGATGCCAGAAATAGAGATCCGACTGGGGATCGTTGAAGGAATATGTAAAGTCTCTTATCCAGCACAATGTATCGGGATAAACGTTTATTATTCCGTGCTTGATGAAGGAGGAACGGTCCTTTACATCAGTACGGCTGCCGTCGCTGTTCGTGACCTGTCCTTCATACTTACCCGTATTATTGGCATAGTCGAATTTATATGTCGATCTTGCGGCCTGCTGATAATCTACCCAGAAATATGAATAATTCAGTTTTCTTACATCGACCTGTACTTTTCCGTTGAACCTCTCTTCGGGGGGATAGAGCATCTCTTCCAGTACCGATTTGGTTGTCTCCTCTTCGGGATCGATCTTCTCATTCCAGTTGATCACATTAGGCTCGATTACGTTTCCATCCTTGTCCACAATGAAATATTCCCTGTCAGGCACCCCTGCATTGCCCAGCTTTGTCCTGAAAATGGAATCGCGGACATAATTTACAAACTGGCGGTATTTGTTGTTGGTTATTTCTGTCTGGTCCATCCAGAAGGCCTCCACAGTAACCGATTTGGATATGCTGTTCATTGCAAAAACAGCATCCTGATCGCTGGGTCCCATCATAAAATTGCCGGCAGGAATGAATGCCATTTCAAATGGTTCAGGTTCAAAAAATTTCTTTCTCCCCTGAACGCCGGTCAGTTCCCCGTTATTTTTCGAAGAACCGCAACCACCCAGCAGAATCGTCAATATTAGAGCAGATAGGGTTACCTTTTTCATTTCACTTTAATATTTAGTATTGCAAGTAAGTTATTTTTTTTCTAATTATCATAAAAATCTGATGCTTTTATATTTCGTAGGGCTCTTGCCTAGGCCGAGGTCGAAGCAATAATTAACCATGAATTCATGAGACCCATTGCTGTTTTTTCCCATCTCTGAAATAGTGAAATCATAGGCATAGCCCAGTCTGATACCATTGAATAATTCAAGTCCGATCATTCCGACCAGGGCATCGCCATACCTGTATGAAACGCCTCCCCATACTTTTTTATTGTATCTGACGAGAGTTGTCAAGTCAAATTGCATAACTTTTCCATCGCTGAAGGCAAAGACCGAGGGGAGCAGCTCTAGTGACGGATCGGGCAGCTGCAGCGTATATCCGGCTGTCAGATAATAATGCCGGCTGATATAGGGGGTTCCCTTGCTGAATTTAATTTTCGGCTCATTTATATGGGTCACTGAAAGGGAAGCATAGTATTTGTCGGCCTTGTAATAGAGACCCAGCCCGGCATCGAAGGCAACATAGCTCTCTTTATTTTCAGGTATCAGCGGATCGCCTGAAGCAGGAGTATGTGAGTCGCCAGTAGGGATTTCCCAGGACGGATTAAGGGTCTTGTTTATCATCCCGGCATTGAGTCCGATACCCAGTATGCCCTGACCAAGTGTGAGATGATAAGAGTATGATGCTGAAATATTAATGTCCTTGTCAAAGCCTATATTATCGCTTTCTACCAGCAGGCCGGCGCCGCCTGGGATCTTGAATGGCTTCACAGGAGCACTTATATTGAATATTGTAGTGGAGGGGGCACCCTTGAAGCCCACCCACTGCTGCCTGTTGATCGCTGTGGCGCAAACCATACCTGAAACACCTGCAATGCCGGGGTTATATGTCAGAGTATTGAACATATACTGACTGGTTAGCGGATCCTGCTGGGCCAAAGCCGGAAATGCTGCCAGAATGAAGACGAGAGCCACAATGTTTAGTTTTTTCATCTCTTTGCTTGCAGGTGCAGATCACATATTAGTTGAACGAGTAAAATAAGTAAAAATCCAAATCGTTTACAAATTTAGCGTTAAATATTTGCCCGCAGTCATACGCTCTTTTGATGAGTGTATCATAATCTTTGACAAAGGGATATCAGTCATGCCTGAAAAGGCCCGGGAGAGGTCAGTATCTATGATTTTAGCCTTTCCACGGCTTTGACCCATCTTTCGGGGACCTCATTCCTGTTTGCCTGCAGATAGTCTTCGTGTGAACAGGCTACATATTTGTTGCTGTCGGCGCCGGCAGGAAGCTCTATCCACCACCTGTCGGTAAGGTTGCTCTTAACAAAAATCATGTCATCCTCCAGGTCGGTCACCCTGACATGGTATTTTATGAAACGGCCTGAATTTCCGGTGCTCAGTACCGGGGTTTCATACTGCTTCTGGGAAAAGCCCTCGAGAAAGAACCAGATTATCTGGGCAGCCAGCCCCGATGTTTGCGACCGTATATCAAGCTCGGGATTTACATCGAACAGCCCATACATTTTCAGGTTATCCGATATTCCGGCATATCTTGACAGAAGGCAGATCTCTTCCCCGTAGAATCCGTTCGGGGAGGGGCTGAATGTACCGGGTGACTCCGACTGACGCACTGCGGAGATATCAACTATGGCGACGTCGGAATCTCTCAGGAGGGGCTCGGTAAGGTAGATCGCCTGTCTCACATCTCCGATCCTGACAAGGTCGGCACCTCTCTTTAAAAAACGGTTGATGACCTGCTGGTCGTTCAGATAGGTCTGATACCCTATATTTATATATTGTTCGAAAGTGCTTTTATGATTATTCAGGATTGAGTTGAGATAGTTGCCTGAATCGGGCTCTTTCCTTTCACTATTGAAGTCGATCCTGGAATCGACGGCTGTAAGCGTGTAACCTATCCTCAGCTGAGTGAAAGCCCTGTCAATGGCAGGCACAAGGGCACTGCTGCCTCCTATTATGACAGGGAACACCTTTTCGTGCATCAGCTGGACAAGGATATCCGTAAGCCCTGCAAGGGTATCGTTAAAGGAGACACCCTGCTTCATATTGCCGAGATCAGTTATTCTTGCCTTCCCCGGTATTTTTGAGAGATTGTAGAGCTGGGCCCTTACCATGTCGGGTCCGTTTACCGATCCCTTGTTGGGCGAATTCCTGCCATCGGGCACGCCAATAAGGGCGATCCGGAACTTGCTGAGATCCCTTATCGGAGAGTTTTCCGTATGGATTGCTATATTATGAGCAAAACCTGCCTGCCTGGAGAGGTGTTCGAATACAGGCTCCTCAATGCTTACCGGATTGAAATAATCATTCAAGTCTACCATATCGGATTATGAGCTCTTTGATGTTTTATCACTCTTTTCAATGATCCCTATGCAATCCTCCTTTGTAAGCTTTTCGGCATCTGCCCCTTTTGGCAGCCTGTAGTTCTTCTTGTCCCTGACAAGGTAGGGGCCGTACCTGCCGTTAAGGAGCTGTATCTCTCCAAAGTCCCTGAGCACTTTTTTCCTGTCGGTGTCGTTTTTCTCGAGAATCAGCTCTACTGCCCTTTCAATCGTAATTGTGTAGGGATCGTCCACCCCCTTTTTGAGAGAATAGAACTTGCTTTTATAGCGGACATAGGGGCCGAACTTTCCAACGCCGACTACTATATCTCCGTTTTCGTACTCGCCCAGCGATCTTGGGAGCCTGAAAAGATCGAGTGCCTCCCCGAGGGTAATTGTCTCAAGCAGCTGGTTTTTGGTAAGGCTGGCAAACCTGGGCTTTTCATCATTTCCTGCATCGCCTATCTGCGCTACGGGCCCGAACCTGCCCATCCTCACTGTTACCGGTTCTCCTGTTTCAGGATGATTACCCAGCAGCCTGCTGCCGGTCTTTCTCTCCTTTTTCTCGAGTGTGCTTACAACAGTTTTATGGAAGGGGCTGTAAAACTTATCGAGCATGCTGGTCCATTTGAGCTTGCCCAGCGCGATCTCATCGAACTGCGCTTCCACATCGGCCGTAAAATTGTAATCAACGATTTCCGAAAAATTTTCGATAAGGAAATCATTTACTATCATGCCAATATCCTGAGGGAAAAGCTTGGATTTTTCCTTTCCGGAGATTTCACTTTTTGAGGTCGCTGTTATTTTTCCGCTTGCAAGGGCAAGTATCCTTATCTGCCTTTTTTCTCCCGGCCTGTCTTCGCGCGAAACATAACCCCGGTTCTGTATTGTAGAGATTGTAGGAGCATATGTTGATGGTCTTCCGATACCCAGCTCCTCGAGTTTCTTTACAAGACTGGCCTCAGTATATCTGGGAGGGGGAGCCGTGAACTTCTGGGTTGCAGTCACATTTTCATCATCCAGCGGCATCCCTTTCTTCACGGGAGGTATGACATACCTCTCCTCATCCCCGTTTTCCTGGTCGGTCGATTCGGCATATACCCTCAGGAACCCGTCAAATTTTATTACCTCTCCCGTAGCCTGGAAGGTTATAGGGGAGTTGTTCATATCGATTGATATTGTTGTTTTTTCAATTTCAGCATCGGCCATCTGGGAAGCTATCGTTCTTTTCCAGATCAGCTCATAGAGCTTCTTTTCATTCTGGCTTCCTGCAGTAGCCGGATTGTCGAGATAGGCTGGCCTTATTGCCTCGTGGGCCTCCTGGGCTCCCTGTGTCCGGGTCTTGAATTGTCTGGTCTTTGAATATTTTTCGCCGTACTCCGAAGCTATCACCTCGCGTGACTTGGAGAGTGCCAGCTTTGAAAGATTCGTAGAGTCTGTCCTCATATATGTAATGCGGCCTGCCTCGTACAGCTTCTGGGCGACAGCCATTGTCTGGGCAACCGAAAACCCGAGCTTGCGGTAAGCTTCCTGCTGAAGGGTCGAAGTTGTGAATGGTGGAGCAGGAGATCTCGTTCCCGGTTTGATACTGACGCTGGCCACCGAGAAATCGGCTCCGCTGCAGAGCTCGAGAAATTTCATTGCCTCCTTTTCGCCGCTGAACCTTTTTGTAGCTTCGGCTTTCAGAATTGCATTTTCATTCCCCGTGCCACGGATATTGAATATGGCAGTAACACGGAATGAAGACTCCGTTTCAAAGGAGATGATCTCCCTCTCTCTTTCTACAATGAGGCGTACTGCAACAGACTGAACCCTGCCGGCTGAAAGGGAAGGCTGAACCTTTTTCCAAAGGACGGGTGAGATCTCGAAACCTACAAGCCTGTCGAGAATGCGCCTGGCCTGCTGGGAGTTCACAAGGTTCATATCAACAAGCCTGGGGTTCTCGATCGCATCGGATATTGCTTCCTTTGTTATTTCGTGAAATACTATTCTCTTTGTCGTGTTCAGGTCAAGGTTCAGAACATTGGCCAGGTGCCATGCAATAGCCTCTCCCTCGCGGTCTTCATCGGAAGCGATCCATATATTCTTCGAGTCTGTCGCAGCTTTGCGAAGCTCGGCAACCACTTTTGATTTCTCCTTCGGGACCTCGTAAACCGGTGTGAAATTCTTATCAATTTCAATTCCCAGGTTTTTCTTCGAAAGGTCACGGATATGACCGAAACTCGAGACAACGCGAAAATCCTTCCCGAGGAATTTTTCGATGGTTTTCGCTTTGGCGGGCGACTCAACAATTACAAGATTTTCAATCATCCTGAGAGAAATTAATTCATTTTTTAACCCGACAAAGTAAATCAATTAGGTACCAAACTTCAAAATAAACCGTTAAGATTCTTTATTATTTACTATTTTTGGCCAAACTTTTTGATTAAATGAAAGGCGTTTCAGGCAATAAAAAATATCTTATCTGGTTCTGGGTTATCGTCAGTTTCCCTTTTGTAGTAATCACAACAATCTTCCTTCTTATTTCCGCAGGCAAGCTTGGCCCGATGCCCTCATTTGCCGAGCTGGAAAACCCTGAGTACTATCTGGCTGCCGAGGTATATTCCGAGGACGGGGTGCTGCTGGGGAAGATCAGCATCGAGAACAGGACATGGACTGATTTCAAATCCATTTCACCCAATCTTGTGAATGCACTGATTGCAACGGAAGATATACGCTATTACCGTCACTCGGGCGTCGACCTGCGCGGTCTGGCGAGGGCAGGCATACGCACTATTCTTCTTGGCCAGGGCACCGGGGGAGGAAGTACGATAACGCAGCAGCTTGCCAAGCAGCTGTATCCGAGAGACACGGCTCAGCATTCCGCCTTTATGCAGAAGGTAAATCTTGGCATTTCCAAGTTCAAGGAGTGGCAAACCTCAGTCAAGCTGGAACGGAGTTACACAAAGGAAGAAATCCTGACAATGTATCTGAACAAATTTGATTTCAGCTACAATGCGATTGGCATAAAGTCGGCAGCCAGGGTATATTTCAATACAACTCCCGATTCCATCAACCTGCAGGAGGCTGCGGTTCTCGTCGGCATGCTGAAGGCTTCAACGCGCTACAACCCCGTGAGGAATCCCGGGCTGATGCTTCAGCGCCGCAATACAGTGCTGGCACAGATGGGAAAATACGGATATATTACCTCCGAAGTTGCAGACTCCGTTCAAAAGCTGCCGATAGTGACCGATTTCACGATGGAGGACCATAACTCCGGACTGGCTACCTACCTGAGGGAATACATCAGGAACACCATGAGAAGAACAGAGCCCGACAAGAACAGGTATGTAAGGGAAGCGTCATACGACGATGCCAGATGGGAATGGGACAACAATCCGCTCTTTGGCTGGTGCAACAAGAACAGGAAGCCTGACGGCAAGCCCTACGACATTTATAAGGACGGTCTGAAGATCTATACTACAATCAATTCCAAGATGCAGAAATATGCCGAAGAGGCTTTAACTGAACATCTTTCAAAGGAGATGCAGCCCGACTTTTACAGGAGGGCAAAGGGTTTCAAAAATCCTCCCTATTCTGATGACCTCACAAAAAAAGAGGTCGATGAGATCATGATGTCCTCGATCGAGAGGACAGACCGTTACAACTCTATGAAATTTGAAGGTGTGCCTGAAGACTCCATTATGCTGGCCTTCAATACCCCTGTGAGGATGAAGGTATTTTCATGGAAGGGAGAAAGGGATACAGTAATGACCCCCCTCGATTCGCTGAGATACTATAAATATTTCATCAGGTCCTCTTTCATGGTGGAGGATCCGCATAACGGCAATGTAAAGGCTTATGTAGGCGGTCCCGATTTCAGATATTTCAAATATGATGCCGTTACCCAGCAGAGGAAGCAGGTCGGCAGCACAATAAAGCCCTTCCTGTATACACTCGCCATTCAGAACGGCTATTCGCCGTGCTATGAGGTTGAGGATATCCCCCGGTCGTTCGAGGTTGGCGATTCATCCTGGACTCCCCGAAGCTCGGGGCCCAAGGAATTTCACGGAAAGATGGTGACCCTTAAATGGGGGCTTGCCCAGTCGGAGAACTACATTTCTGCATGGCTTATGGAGCAGTTCAAGCCCACGGCTGTTACCGACCTGATGCACCGCATGGGTATAAGGAGCTTTATAGATCCGGTCCCCTCTATTTTCCTTGGCACATCCGATATCAAGCTGGAGGAGATGGTAGGTGCCTATGGCACTTTTGCCAACAAGGGGGTTTATACAAGGCCGATGTATGTTACCCGCATCGAGGATAAGAATGGCAATACTATAACAAGATTCACCCCCAGGATTGAAGAGGTGCTCAGCGAGGAGCATGCATACCTTATGCTTAACCTGCTTCAGAGCGTCGTGCTTACCGGATCGGGAAGAAGGCTGCGCTATGAGCCCTATAATCTGATGAACCAGATCGGAGGCAAGACCGGAACGACCCAGAACCATTCAAACGGTTGGTTCATGGGTGTCACCCCGAACCTTGTGGGCGGGGTATGGAGCGGATGGGAGGACCAGTCGATTCACTTTGAAACATTGAACGAGGGGCAGGGAGCGAATATGGCTCTGCCCATCTTTGCCATTTTTCTCAGGAAGGTATATGATGATCCCCAGTTCGGGATTATGGAAACCGATGAGTTTGAACGGCCTGCCGATTTCAACTGGGAACTCGATTGCGACAAGGTGAAAAAGCAAAATCCAAGAAAGGAAAACTCAAGGAGATACAGGTACTGATTCAGCTGAAGAGCGCCCTCACAAGATTCTCTATCTTATTTACCTGGACGATTTCTATGTCTGATCCGTTTGACGTTATATTCTTTTGATATCCTGAAATATAAATCTTTCTGAATCCCATTTTTGAAGCTTCCCTTATCCGCTGGTCAATACGCGACACCGGCCTTATCTCTCCCGACAGACCTGTTTCCCCGGCAAAGCATACCTCACTGCCAATAGGTATATCGAGGTTTGAAGACAGCACAGAGCTCATAATTGCAAGATCGATGGCAGGGTCGTTTACCTTTAAGCCCCCGGCTATATTAAGAAAGACATCCTTGATCCCAAGCCTGAAGCCTGCCCTTTTCTCGAGAACTGCAAGCAGCATGTTCAGTCTCCTGGCATCAAAACCTGTGGAGCTTCTCTGGGGAGTGCCATAAACAGCGCTGCTGACAAGGGCCTGTGTTTCTATCAGGAACGGTCTTATCCCGTCAACAGTGGCTGCGATTGAAATGCCGCTAAGTGCTTCCGTATGCTGATTGATAAACATTTCAGAGGGATTTGCAATCTCCTTTAAGCCTGATTCGAGCATTTCGAATATCCCCAGTTCGGAAGTTGAGCCGAACCTGTTTTTGACAGATCTGAGTATCCTGTAAACGTAATTATTGTCGCCTTCAAAATAGAGCACAACATCGACAATATGCTCGAGCACTTTGGGCCCGGCAAGTGTACCGTCCTTTGTTATATGGCCTATAAGGAAGACAGGGATTCCTGTTAATTTGGAATATTTAAGGAGCTGTGCGGCACATTCCCTTACCTGTGTCACTGAACCTGCCGATGATTCGAGCATGCCGGTGCTGATAGTCTGTATTGAATCAATAATCATCAAGTCCGGGCTTGATATTTTCCGAATGAGTGAGAATGCTTTCAAGTTCAGTCTCGCTGAGAATATAACACTGGGGATTTGAGTTCTTCATCCTTTTTGCCCTGAGGCTTATCTGTTCCTCACTTTCCTCACCCGAGACATAGAGTATTTTTCGGAGTTTATGGCCAGTGCCAGCTGCAGGGCAAGCGTTGATTTTCCCACACCCGGGTTCCCCTCCAAGCAGTATGAGCGATCCGCTTACTATTCCTCCGCCCAGTATCCTGTCGAGTTCGGAAATTCCTGTTTTCTGACGGTCCGTTTCATCGGATTCTGATGTTATCGAGAAGCTCAGGTTTTCTCTTTTCCTGCCTTGAAGGAATGAGGATTCGCGCGATGAGGCAGGAACAATTATCTCTTCGTGGTAAGTATTCCATTCCTTGCATGATGGACATCTGCCTATCCATTTTGCAGATTCGGCTCCGCAGTTCTGGCAAATGAATATCGTTTTGTTTTTTGCCATTTGTCAGGGATTATCCGTCCTTCGGATGTTTTCTGAAAATGATGAAGAAGGCAATAGTTCCAACTATAGCCACGAAAATCAGCTGCGATTCATGGGTCAGCAGGGCATAAACAAGACCATCCTCCAGTGGTATTCCCTTGACAAAAAGGAGCCCTCTTGAAATTATATAATGAAATGCTCCGAGGCCGCTCTGCACGGGGGCCGACATAGCGAGGCCCCCTATCACAAGGAGGAAGATGCTGTCGGCAAGAGTAAGATGGGATGTGCTGGGAATAGAGAAAACGACCACCCAGGTCATAAGTGTGTAATTTATCCAGATGAAGACCGTAAGAAAAATGAATTCCCATTTCCTCTCGAGATTTGTAATTGTTTTCAGTCCGTTTATAATACCCCTGGCAACGTCGAACATTTTGGCAAAGAACCTGATTTTCCTGAGCCTGTTCCTGTACATTACAATCATTATGAGACCTGCTCCATCAGTGCAAGGAGGATTACCCAGAGGATCCAGGTGGAGCCGAACAGCGAGAAGATCTTTTGCTGAATGGGTACCAGGATGCTTTCCCGGAGGAAGATGCTTATCTGTTCGCCGCTGGTTACGATCAGGAACATCATGATCGTCATCAGGGAGAAAAAGTCGATTGTCCGCTCAACAACAACTGTACCTATAAGCTGGTCGACAGGAATTTTTTCCTTCTTTCCAAGAGCCACGCACCTGGTTATCTCACCAATCCTAGGAAGTGCAAGGTTTGCCAGGTAGCCGGTCATCAGCGCATAGAATGAATTTTTCAGTGAAGGACGGTAGCCCAGGGGATGAATAAGGAGTATCCATCGGCGGGCTCTGGAGACATATGCAACAAACCCGAAAAATACAGACAGGAGAAGCCAGTAATAATTAGCCTCCTTAAGATCTGCGACCAGCCTTGTTAACTTAACATTGCTGAATGCGAGCATAAGAAGTACAACTCCAACAGCAAGGAAAGCTATAAATTTGGTAGTCTGCAGAATACCTTTTCTCAATGTCAGATCAGTTTATTTGTTTTTGTATCGGGAAAAATAACAGTTGGCTTGAATATTTTGGCTCCTGAAATCAATGAGGGCATATGACATAATTATAACTACATCTCCGGCTACCACTTTCCTGGCAGCGGCCCCGTTGAGGCAGATCTCGCCCGATCCTCGTTTACCCTTTATAATATATGTTTCCAGCCGTTCCCCGTTATTGAGGTTCAGAACATGGACCTTTTCATTTTCAATCATATTTGCAGCATCCATTAGCTCCTCGTCAATTGTAATGCTTCCAATGTAATTCAGGTTTGCGCCTGTTACAGAAACCATATGGATTTTTGATTTAAGAACTTCTATAAGCATCGGCGGGTACTTGTAACAATTTATTCTGCAAAGGTAAATAACCTTTTTATTCAGACCAACCCAATTTCCATATTATCTATGAGACGAATGCCTCCGGCTTTTACAGCAATGCATCCGAAATATATGTTTCCGGCTTTCATGTCAGACCTTGCGGAAACAGGGACAAGCTCCCTGTCATCCACAATTTCAAAGTATTCAAGCTTAAACCCGGGAATGCCGTTTATTGTATTTTCAACATATGCCTTGATTTGGGGGATGTCTGACCGGCTTATCATGGAGGAGGCTGTGGAGATTGTCCTGAATATCACCGGGGCTTTCTTTCGTATGTCAGGGTCGAGGAGAATATTTCTGCTGCTCATTGCCAGTCCGTCGGGCTCCCTTATTATGGGACAGCCGGTTATCCTGACCTTATTGCCGGTCTGTCTGACGAGTTCCTTTATTACGGCGAGCTGCTGAAAATCCTTCATACCAAAAAAAGCTATATCCGGTTCCACTATGCTGAAAAGCCTGCTTACAACCTGTGCCACACCGTTAAAATGGCCCGGGCGGTGCAGTGCCTCCATAACCTTGTCGAGGTTTCCGAAATTGAATTTCCTGTTGTCATTCTGCGGGTAGATCTCTTGCTCTCCCGGGGTAAAGACCATATCTGTGCCTCTGAGGGTTTTCTGAAGCAGCTCAAGATCGGCATCCAGGGTACGGGGATAATTCAGGAGATCATTTTTATCGTTAAACTGAGTGGGGTTGACAAAGATGCTGACGACCACGGCGGGACAGGCGGAGGCAGCAGCTGAAACCAGCGAGAGATGGCCGGAGTGGAGGGCACCCATTGTGGGCACAAATCCGACAGGAGAAAGCCGGAGCTGCCTGATTTCATTACGCAACTCATTTACCGTACATAACACCTTCATACAGCAGTTTTTTACAAACCTAATCCAAATTATTTTAATTAGGATGGATAAACAACTTATAAATTGGAAACCGGGTTACAACCAGGCTGTCTCATTGCCGGTTTGAAATTCGCCTTATGTAGAATATTATTATTTTTTATTATCTTTGCACCTTAAATCGGAATGGTATATCCAGGCAGATAAATGGAAAGCAGGAAGGTATTATTCATTTCACAAGAGATCACTCCGTACTTAAGTGAGACCAAGTTATCGAAGATAGGAAGATATCTCCCCCAGGGCATACAGGAAAAGGGTAAGGAGATCCGCACTTTCATGCCAAGGTATGGTTGCATCAATGAGCGCAGGAACCAGCTGCATGAAGTAATACGTCTCTCAGGCATGAATCTCATTATTGACGATACGGATCATCCTCTTATAATTAAGGTTGCTTCGATTCAATCGGCCCGCATGCAGGTTTACTTCATTGACAATGATGATTATTTTCAGCGCAAGCATATCGTAAGTGATACTTCGGGCAGGGAATTTGAGGATAACGATGAGCGGGCGTTGTTTTTTGCCAGGGGGGTGATCGAAACGGTTAAGAAGCTGAGATGGGCCCCGGATATAGTTCATTGTCTGGGCTGGATGTCGGCTCTTGTGCCCGTTTACCTCAGGAGCATCTATAGTGACGATCCCCTCTTCCATAATTACAAGATTATATATTCTATTTACAATAATGATTTTAAAACTCCGTTTAGATCAACATTCGCAGATAAACTCCGTTTCGACGGGATTGACGGGGAGAGTCTTAAAATGGTAAAAAAACCGGATTTTGTCAATGTATCGAAGCTGGCTATCAAGTATTCCGACGGTATTATTATCGGAAGCGAGGATATAAACAGTGACCTTGCAAAATACCTCGATACGGTTAATAAACCGGTTCTTCCGTTTAAGGATGAGACGCAGTATATTGATGCCTATAATGACTTTTATGACAAGATCCTATCATAGTTTTTCAACTATCTTCAGATTGACCTCTGCAAGCAGTAATATTTTCAGAATTTTGCGACCCGCACTTTTTATGCTGGCCGTTCTTTTTGTAATATCCTGTGAGGAAGGGCCCACAAAAATAGGCACCGAATTGCTTCCCGGCAACGATTTTGTGACTATCAGCTCGATAGACACAATGAGTGTCAGGTCATTTACGATGTATGATATTTCAGTGCCTACAGGCAACCCGGTGATCGCCTTTGTAGGCGGCATTCAGGATCCCTATTTCGGTACAACGACAACTGAATTTGTCTCACAGGTCAGACTGGGCAGTGCATGGGATTTCGGACCGGTTACAATTGATTCAGTCAGATTGTATCTCAGCCTGATCAGTGTAAGCGGAGGGACATCCGATGCAGGATATACACTCTCCCTGTCTGAAATAGCCAACGAGATAAACACCGATTCAACCTATTATTCGGATACCCCTACCGAGACCACCGGTTTTGAGGTTTCGGCACAGCTGCCGGTAATTCGGCCTGACTCGGCTACCGGTGTGGCAAATATTTCGGTTTCCCTGCCCATCGATTTCGGAGAATATCTTACGCGCGATACCACAATGCTTTTTTACAGCACGACAAAGCCTGATTTCAGATCCTATTTCAGGGGACTTTATTTCAGGCTTACACCAAACAACGATCCCCTGATCTTTGCTTTCAGCCTCGTCAACAGCATTTCTTCGGGCGGAGGGTACAATAATTACTTTGCCCTTTACATGCACGATACGGCTAATGTTGCACAACGCTATTACTTCATTCTCGATCCCGTCCATGCCAATGCTTGCTACAACCGGTTTGTACGTGATTTTTCAACGGCAGAGCCCGGAAAGCAGATAGAACATATCAATGACCTTACATACAGGGATACGGTTACCTACATTCAGTACCTCAATGGCGTGTACACTAAAATTATTTTCCCCGGTCTCGACAGCCTCAGGAAGAAATTTGCCGGCGGCAGGATTTCAATAAATAAGGCCCGGATCAGAATTCCTGCATATTACGATGGTGACATATATACATCGCTGTCTGTGCCTTCCAGTCTGCGCCTGAGGTATACGGATGAAAACGGGGTAAAGCATGATGTGCCTGACTACAGCCTCGATGACAATAATAGCTTTTTCGACGGGAGCCTCCATACATCCGACAGCGCCTACTATTTCAACATTCCGACATATTTACAGCTCTACCTTGAGGACAAGGACAATAAATACAAGCCGGAGCTTGAGGTTTACCAGAGTTCAACCGGGCTTAAGAGTGTCATTCTCAACGCAAACGGCAACAAGAAACCTGTAAAATTTGAATTGACTTATACAAGGTTCTAGTTTTTGTGAACCGATTTTTCTGATTTAGGCCCGGATGCACTAACCCTTGTTAATTATGTGCGGCATTATCGGTTATATTGGTCAGAAACCTGCGCGTGAGATTATTATCAGTGGTCTCAGGAGACTCGAATACCGTGGATATGACTCGGCGGGACTTGCCCTTGCAGGAGAGGAGATAAAGGTTTTCAAATGTGCAGGCAGGGTTAAGGACCTCGAAGAGATCGTCA
The DNA here is from genome assembly GCA_963756885.1 of uncultured Bacteroidales bacterium. Classification (GTDB taxonomy): domain Bacteria; phylum Bacteroidota; class Bacteroidia; order Bacteroidales; family VadinHA17; genus LD21. Next base: position 425,107 of record CAVWPG010000004.1, on the reverse strand, counting down.
ATAAATCCGGATTCAACAGTTCTGTCGGGATGGGGCACACAAGGTGGGCCACTCATGGCGAACCCAATGAACTGAATGCCCACCCCCAGGTCTCATTTAAAGGGAATTTTATTGTTGTCCATAACGGGATAATAGAAAATTACCTGCGTCTGAAGAAGCACCTTGAGGGCAGGGGAATACACTTTTCAAGCCAGACAGACACCGAGGTCCTGGCAAACCTTATCGAACATCTTTACCTCGAAGGCGATCTCAATGCCGAACAGGCAATAACAATGGCACTTAACCGTGTTGAGGGAGCCTATGGCCTTGTAATTCTCTGTACCGGCGAAAAGGATAAGCTTTTTGCTGCTAAAAAAGGGAGCCCGCTTGTTATTGGAGTCGGAGAGGGAGAAAACTTCATCGCATCCGACGCTACACCTATTGTGGAGCATACCCAGAGAGTCATCTACCTGAATGATGATGACCTGGCAATAGTAAAAAAAGATGAAATGGTTCTTAAGAATATCAGGACCAGGCATATACAACCTGAGGTGAAGGAGATTGATCTCAAGATCGGGGAGATCGATAAAGAGGGATATCCCCATTTCATGCTGAAGGAAATATTCGAACAGCCCAGGGCGATCCATGACACATTCAGGGGACGGGTGCTGCCTGATTATTCGGGAGTGATGCTGGGAGGCCTGCTCAATGAACTCGATTCCCTGGCTGCTGCCGACAGGATAATAATGATAGCATGCGGAACATCATGGCATGCAGGCCTCCTCGGAGAGTATCTTTTTGAAGAGTACACGAGGATCCCGGTCGAGGTGGAATATGCTTCCGAATTCAGGTACCGCAATCCGATAATAAAAAAGGGAGATACTATTATTGCGATCAGCCAGAGCGGAGAAACAGCCGATACACTTGCTGCCGTAAAAATTGCCAGGGAGAGGGGAGCAAGGGTTATCGGGGTCTGCAATGTAGTTGGCAGCAGCATACCCAGGGAGACAGATGCAGGGGTATATACACATGCCGGGCCGGAGATCGGCGTGGCTTCTACAAAAGCCTTTACGACCCAGGTCACGGTTCTGGCAATGATGGCTTTCTCAACAGGGCACAGAAAAGGGATTATCTCCGATGGCACCTATAAGTCGCTTATAACAGAACTGGTATCGATACCCTCAAAAATTGAAAAAACCCTCCAGGTAAACCAGCAGGTGCTGGAACTGGCTAAACTATTCAGCAAGACCCATAATGCCCTGTATCTCGGGCGCGGATATCTTTTCCCGGTTGCCCTTGAAGGGGCTCTGAAGCTGAAGGAGATATCATATATACATGCCGAGGGCTATCCGGCTGCCGAAATGAAGCACGGCCCCATTGCACTCATTGACGAGAATATGCCCGTAGTTGTGGTTGCCACCAGGGACGACACCTACGAAAAAATTATAAGCAATATCCAGGAAATCAAGGCAAGAAAGGGGAATGTAATAGCTATTGTGACAGAAGGGGATGATATAATTCATAAGATGGCCGATCATGTGATCGAAGTCCCTGAAACCCTTCCGGCATTGTCAGGATTAATCGCAGTTATACCTCTTCAGCTTCTTTCCTATCATATGGCTGTTCTGAGAGGTTGTGATGTGGATCAGCCCAGAAATCTGGCTAAATCGGTTACAGTCGAATAGGGCTGCTTAATTGCATGAGATGACCATGAAAAATAATCATCGGACTCTTACTCCTGAAGAGACCGGGAAATTGCTGGCGAACGGATGCAGCTGCGATGACTGGTCAAGGGTGAAGGTAATGGATGGCTTCGACCCCTCTCGATGCAAAAACGTCATCTTCTCAGGCGATATTTTCCTGGGCCTCTTCGGTAAGTCATACACCGACGCCTCAGGCGTTTCAATCCCCGGTGGACTTCTGAATGCCCGCATACATAACTGTACCATAGGCACTGATGTCATAATAAGCAATATAGGCGATTATATTGCCAATTATATTATTGGTGATAATGTTGTGATAAGGAATTGCGGAAGAATCCATACCGAAGGGTCAAGTTCCTTTGGCAATGGTACCGATGTTGCGGTGCTGAATGAGACAGGCGGGAGATCTGTCAGAATATGGGATGGACTTTCCGCTCACGAAGCTTATATGATATCCCTCTACAGGCACAGGAAGCTGGCTGTAGAAAAAATTGAGGCTATGGTTGACGATTATGCCCGATCCATTTCATCGCGCCTCGGGACCATAGGCAACAGTTCGAGGATCTTCAACTGCGGTACCATCCGCAATGTAAAGACCGGGCCCTTTACACTGATTGAAGGATCGGTGACCCTTAACGAGGGATCGGTGAACAGCACTGAAGCCGATCCCGTTTACATAGGATCGGGGGTTATAATGGAACATTTTATAGTCTGTTCAGGATCAATTGTAAGGGATTCCACACTTGTGGACAAGTGTTTTATCGGACAGGGCTGTATCCTAGCCAAGCATTATTCCGCCGAAAATTCACTGTTCTTTGCAAACTCTGCAGGATATCATGGCGAGGCCTGCTCCATCTTTGCAGGCCCCTACACTGTTACCCATCATAAATCAACCCTGCTTATCGCCGGGATCTTCTCCTTCATGAATGCCGGCAGCGGATCGAACCAGAGCAACCATATGTATAAGCTCGGACCTATTCACCAGGGCATTATGGAGCGGGGCTCAAAGACAACCAGCGATTCATACCTTCTCTGGCCTGCCCGGATCGGTCCGTTCACCCTTGTAATGGGCCGCCATTATAAAAATATGGATGCATCCTCCCTGCCCTTTTCCTACCTTATTGAAAGCAACGATGAGAGCATCCTTGTGCCCGGTATCAATCTGCGCAGCGTCGGAACAATAAGGGATGCCCAGAAATGGCCGCTTCGCGACAGGAGGAAGGATCCCTGCAGGACCGACCAGGTAAATTTCAACCTCCTCAGCCCGTATACGATCAGGAAGATGTTTGAGGGCAGGGAGATCCTTACCCGGCTGAAATCGGAACAACCCGGCGACATCCCTTTTTACCGGTATAACAGCATGCTTATCAAAAAGGAGGCTCTTGAGAGGGGTATCTGGCTGTACCAGACAGGTATAAACAAGTTCTTAGGCAATTCACTTATCAAGAGACTGGAAAACAGAGAATTCCGTAGCAATGCAGAACTGAGGGAACGATTGAAGCCTGACCGGCAGCAGGGAAAAGGGGAATGGGTGGATATTGCAGGACTGATTGCACCGAAAAGTGAAGTAGACACACTTTTAAATGAAATAGAATCGGGCCGGATAACTGCTGTTCAGGGCCTGAACAGGTCATTTGAAGCCATGCATAGTTCGTACTACGACTGGGAATGGACCTGGTCGGGCCAGAGGATCGGACAGGAGGAGGGCAGGGAGGTCAGCAGCTTCACCGCAGCAGATGTAATAAGGATTGTTGAGCGCTGGAAGAAAAGCGTTACAGATCTCGACCAAATGCTGTATGAGGATGCGAGGAAGGAGTTTAACCTCTCATCCAGGACCGGGTTTGGCATTGATGATGATGAGGAGGTAAAGAAGATTGACTTTGAACAGGTGCGTGGCGATTTTGAATCGAACAGTGTTGTCGCAGCCATCAGGGAACATATCAGGATCAAATCGGCCCTGGGTGATGAGCTTATAGGAAGGATGAAAAGGATGGAAGGAGTCTGATCATCTTCCTGAATACATTTTATCGTAGTAGTTGCCGTAGTCTCCCGACAACACCCTCCCGAGCCATTCTTCATTTGACAGGTACCAGTCGACCGTTTTTTCAAGTCCGGCGGCAAAGTCAGGTATTGGAGACCAGCCAAGCTCTTTCTGCAGCTTGGAGGAGTCAATTGCATACCTCAGGTCATGCCCCGGCCTGTCCCTTACATATGTAATGAGCTTCCCGGATGATCCTTGGCTGCGGCCCAGCTTTCTGTCCATGATCCTGCAGAGAAGCCTGATAAGGTCAATATTCCTCCACTCGTTGTTGCCTCCGATATTGTATGTTTCGCCTTTTCTGCCCCTGTGGAAAATAAGATCGATGGCTGAGGCGTGATCCTCAACATAGAGCCAGTCGCGGATGTTTTCTCCCTTCCCGTAAACAGGGATGGGCTTACTGTTTTTAATATTGTTTATTGCAAGAGGGATAAGCTTTTCAGGGAACTGATTTGGCCCGTAGTTATTTGAACAGTTCGAAATTATAACAGGGATTCCGAATGTGTGTCCGAATGCCCTCACCATATGGTCGGAACCCGCTTTGGAAGCTGAATAGGGACTCTGGGGATCATATGAAGTTTCTTCAGTGAATAATCCCTCCTTTCCGAGAGAGCCGTATACCTCGTCGGTCGAGATATGATAGAAAAGCTTGTCTTCCGGTGAATTTTTCCAGCTGGCAAGGGTTGCATTAAGAAGGTTGAGGGTACCTACTATATTTGTAAAAACGAATTCATCGGGCCCCGTAATGGAGCGGTCGACATGTGATTCCGCCGCAAGGTGGATAACCCCGTCGAAGCTGTACTTGCTGAAAAGGGCGAGTATGGCCTTTTTGTCGACGATATCTGTTTTTTCGAACCTGTAATTTGGATGCCTTTCAATATCAGACAGATTCTCAAGGTTACCTGCATAGGTCAGCTTATCTGCATTTACGATGAGATAATCGGGATATGCATTTACGAATCGCCTGACCACATGTGATCCTATAAAGCCAGCCCCACCGGTTATAAGTATTGTTCTGCTCATTCCTGCCCTTTTGTCTCCCTTATCTTCTTCTCCCATTCCCATGCGGTTTTCATGGCTTCATCAAGGGTGCTCTTTGTTTTCCATCCGAGTTCCCTGTTTGCAAATGATGGATCGGCCCAGATTTTCTCTATATCACCTGGTCTTCTTTCAGTGACCCTGTATTTCAGGCTGATCCCCGACACCCTTTCGAAAGACCTTATTGCCTCGAGAACAGAAACCCCTGTCCCGGTGCCAAGGTTAAAGATCTCGAATACCTTCTTGTTTTTGCCTTCAATGAGCCTTTTGACGGCTACCACATGGGCCCTGGCAAGGTCTACGACATGGAGATAGTCCCTGATGCATGAGCCATCGGGGGTATCGTAGTCATCCCCGTATACTTTCAGTTCTTCCCGAAGACCGTAAGCTGTCTGGGTAATGTATGGAACAAGGTTCTCGGGGACTCCCCTGGGAAGCTCGCCGATGAGTCCCGAGGGATGGGCTCCGATCGGGTTAAAGTACCTTAAAGCGATAGCCTTGATATCTTTTTCGGCAAAGGCAGCATCCCTTATGATCTCTTCCCCTATCTGTTTCGTATTTCCATAGGGTGAGGTTGCAGGCTGCAGGGGGGCATCTTCCGTGACAGGAAGTTTTTCAGGCTGACCATAGACAGTGCAGGATGATGAGAAGACAATGTCGTGTACACTGAACTGCTTCATCATATCCAGCAGGTTGATTAGCGATACAAGGTTGTTATAGTAGTAATTGAGAGGTTTGCAGACAGACTCCGATACAGCCTTGTATGCAGCGAAATGTATAATTGCGTCGATATCCTTCTCCTTCTTAAAGAAGCTTTCGAGCCTGTGCCTGTCGCAGATATCGATTATTTCAAGCGGGGGCTTGATTCCCGTTATCATCTGTATTCTGTCAGCAACTTCAGCTTCCGAATTATAGAGGTTATCGAGAATTACAACTTCGAATCCCTCATTGATGAGCTCCACTGTAGTGTGAGACCCGATATATCCGGTTCCTCCGGTTACAAGAACTTTTCTTTTCATTTACAGGCTCCAGTAAGTGTGATCCTTTATTTTTCCACGAAGTATTCCCTTTACGTCGACAATAATTCCATCGGGCTGAAGCAGGGAGGAGAAGAATGCTTCCTCGAGGTTCAGATACTGCTTGTGTGAAACAGCCAGGATTATGCCATCGTATTTGCCGGAGGGACTGTCCTTCAGATCGATTCCGTATTCTTCCTTCACTTCATGTTTCCCGGCACCGGGATCGATAACCTCCACTGCTATTCCGAAATCGTCGAGTTCGGCAATCACATCGACCACCTTTGAGTTGCGGATATCGGTAACGTCTTCCTTGAATGTTATACCCATGATCAGCACGCGTGCATCCTTCAGGTTTTTTCCTGCGGCAATTATTTTCTTTACAGTCTGTTTCCCGATATATCTTCCCATGCTGTCGTTTATGAATCTTCCCGAATCTATCATCTGCGGATGGTAGCCGAGAGCCTTTGCCTTGAATGAGAGGTAGTATGGATCAACGCCTATGCAATGGCCGCCGACAAGCCCGGGAAAGAATTTCAGGAAATTCCATTTTGTGCCCGCAGCTTCAAGCACTTCAAATGTATTGATTCCCATCCTGTTAAAAATTATGGAGAGCTCATTCATGAAAGCTATGTTAATATCGCGCTGGGTATTTTCTATAATTTTTGCAGCCTCCGCCACTTTGATTGAGCTTGCCCTGTGAACTCCCGATGTGATTATCAGTTCATAGGTTTTTGCGATATTCTCTGCAGATTCAGGATCACAACCACTTGTTACCTTGACAATTTTTGTGAGAGTATGGTTTGTATCCCCGGGGTTTATCCTCTCGGGAGAGAATCCGACTTTGAAGTCGGTACCGCATTTAAGTTCCGAATATCTCTCAAGTACCGGTACGCAATCGTCTTCTGTGCAGCCCGGATATACCGTTGATTCATAAACAACGTAATCGCCTTTTTTCAGTATCCTGCCGACTGTTTCCGATGCCTTGAGCACGGGGGTAAGATCGGGCAGGTTATGCCGGTCGGTAGGTGTCGGTACCGCTATAATATGAAAAGAGGCCTCCCTCAGATCGTCAGGGTTGCTGGTGAGAACGATATCTGTGTTATTAAATGCATCAGATGTAAGCTCGTTGCTGGGATCGATACCTTTTTTCATCAGCCCGACCCTTTCGGGTTTGATATCGAAGCCGACAACCTTGATTTTTTTCGCGAATTCGAGGGCGATGGGCAGACCCACATAGCCAAGTCCGATGACAGATAATTTTGTCTCCTTATTAACAAGTTTCCTATACATTTTGTATTTTTTTTAAGAATGGGTGATAATCTCCTTTTAGCCCCTCAGCTTTTGCGTTTCTGATCGTAAAGGCTGTTTCCACCGATTGCCTGGCATCCCTCAGTCCAAATCCCCTGCCGGCGAGGATCTCCTGGTAAGTCACTGTATGCAGGTCGGTGAAACCCTTGCTGAATTCGATCTCCTTCCCGTCGACTGTTATCGACCTGAATGTTCTCTGTCCTGTCTCCTTTATATGATCCGGTATATCATTGTAATCGATGCTGAGGAACCATCTGACCCTTGCATTCTCGAGTTCAAGATAACCTGCAGCTTTGCGGGGCTCCGACAGATGGACTATATTTTTCCTTTCAGCACCGAATATCCAGCCCAGCATATCAAAGAAATGGATTCCGATATTTGTCGCCACGCCACCCGATTTCTGCATGTCACCTTTCCATGACACGGGATACCAGTTGCCGCGGCTCGTAATATATGTAAGGTCAATATCATAGATCTTTCCTTCGGGGCCATTCCTGATGGTGTCATGGAGTTCCATTATTTTGGGATGGAGCCGCAGCTGAAGCACATTGTAAATTTTATGGCCGGTTTCGTTCTCTATCTCCTGAAGGGCATCCACATTCCAGGGATTGAGTACAATGGGCTTTTCGCAGATTGCTTCAGCCTGGTGCCGGAGAGCGAATCGTATATGGGAATCGTGCAGGTAATTGGGCGAGCAGATGCTCACATAATCGATCTTGGTGCCAGTCCTTTTCAGCTTGTCAAAATGTCTGTCGAACCTTTCGAACTCTACAAAAAAATCACTTTCGGGGAAAAAATTGTCGATGCGGCCAACGCTGTCAAACCTGTCGAGACTGGCGAGAAGATTGTTCCCCGTCTCCTTTATTGCGTTCAGATGTCTTACAGCTATATAACCGGCAACACCTATGATCCCAAAATTTTTTGGAGTATCTGTCATTGATGATTTCGAAAAAAACGGTTAAAAATACTAAATTAATCTGGAAACCTCATTATTCTCCAACCTGTATCTCTGCCCGCTTTCGGTGCATACGGCGGTCCCGTCAGGACCGAATGCCAATTTATGACCGTATTCGCTCATCCACCCTTTATGCCTTGCCGGATTTCCAATGACAAGTGAATAGGGCTTTACATCCCTTGTTACAACTGCTCCTGCGCCAATAAATGCATATTTCCCTATCCGTATGCCGCAGACAATAGTGGCATTGGCCCCTATGGAGGCTCCCTTTTCCACAATTGTCGAACCATACTGATCCTTCCGGGTGATGGCGCTTCGGGGATTGATTACATTTGTGAATACCATGGAGGGTCCGAGGAAAACATCATCATCGCAGATGACCCCGGTATAGATGGAGACATTATTCTGGACCTTGACATTTCGTCCCAGCCGTACACCCGGAGATACCACAACGTTCTGACCTATATTGCAGTTCTCACCTATCTCCGATCCTGTCATTATATGGCTGAAATGCCAGATCTTTGTCCCTTTTCCGATTTTGCAGCCATTGTCGATGACTGACGTTTCATGAGCAAAATAATCCATCTCCATTATCGCTTGTTATCGAAGAAATTCAAGATATTCCTAATTATATAATCGAGCTGCTCCTGTTCAATTTCAGGATGCATGGGCAATGAAAGGACCTCCCTGCACAGGTCTGAAGTAACCGGAAAATCATTTTCCCCGGTAACCCGGGATGCCTGTACGCTTCCTGCATGTGAAGGGGTCCGGGATAATAGATCATGGATGGTATTTTCCTGGCTTCAAGCCAGTTCCTGAGATCGTCTCTCATTCCATTTCTGACTCTTAACGTGTACTGATGAAAAATGTGCGAGGAATAGCTGATTCTTTCAGGGACCGACAGCTGTGGGCAGGAGGCAAATGCTCCGTCATAAATATCGGCTGCCCTTCGGCGCGCATCGTTGAAGCGGGGAAGGTATTTAAGCTTTACCCTCAGGATGGCAGCCTGTATAGTATCGAGCCTTGAGTTGACCCCTATATCGGAATAGGAGTACCTTACCTTCATGCCATGATTGGCAATGCTTCTCAGTTTTTTTGCATACTGGTCATCATTCGTATAGATTGCACCGCCGTCACCGAAGCATCCCAGGTTTTTTGAAGGGAAAAATGAAGTTATGCCGATATGGCCTATGGTGCCGGCTTTCGCCGATGTGCCGTCGCTGAAGTAATAATCGGTACCCGTGGCCTGAGCTGCATCCTCAATTACGAAAATACCATGTCTGCGGGCGACAGCCATAATGCCTTCCATATCGGCGCATTGGCCGAAGAGATGCACAGGAACAATAAGCCTTGTCTTACCTGTGATTGCTTTTTCAATTGCCTGCAGGGAAATATTGAACGTACCCGGATCGGGATCGACAAAAACCACTTTGAGTCCAAGCAGGGCTGCAGCTTCAGCGGTTGCGACAAATGTAAAATCGGTGGTGATCACTTCATCACCGGGATTCAGGCCGAGAACCATCATTGCAATGCGAAGCGCATCGGTACCGTTGCCGCATGAGATTACATTCCTGACGCCTGAGTAAGCCTGGAGTTCCTCCTCAAACAGCCTTACATCCGGTCCCTTAATAAAAGCAGTCGATTGCAAAACCGATTCAATTGCTGCATCAATCTCAGGCCTGAGGCTCTCGTACTGGGCTTTCAGGTCGACCATCTGGATCTGTCTCATAGGGTATTAACTGTATCAAGCACGAAGATAGTATTTTTAAAGCTATCCGTATAAAAAAATGAATTGTCGGCTGAATTTATGCAAAGCTGCAAGTGTCAGAACAGAGTTGCAAAAAAGGGTTTCCGGATTAAATTTCTTTGTGCTTATTTAGATCCGAATATTGTTGAGGGCTGTCAGAATTTTCTTATTTTTGTATATACTTTAAATTTTTTCAGGTGGACATTGCTGCTTTTATACGGGAGTTATTATTCAGTCACGATTGTGTCATTGTTCCGGGCTTTGGGGGCTTTATCGGAAATTATACTCCGGCTCAGATCGATAAAAAATCAGGGACCTTTTATCCGCCTGTAAAGCAGATATCATTTAACCGGAATCTCAACCATAACGATGGTCTTTTGGTTGGCAGGATCTCGGGTTCATCGGGCATGCCCTATGGTGATGCCAGGAATCTTGTGGGGGAGTTCGCGACAGAAACACGAAGCAGGCTGAATAAGGGTGAAAAAGTTGTATTCGATCATATTGGCAGTTTTGTAAATAACCAGGAAGGCAACATTCAGTTTGAACCCGACAGGAGTGCCAACTATTATCTTGATTCCTATGGTCTGGAGTCATTCCAGATGATGCCTCTCGAAGGCTATGATGTAAGGAGCCGTGTACTGAAGCAGCTGAATAAGGAGCCTGGGAGGGAGGTATCCATAAGGAAATTCCTCTGGAGGGCAGCTGTAATTATTCCGCTCCTGTCAGTTCTTGTAATCGTCCCGCTTAAGACCGACCTTTTCAAATCCAGGGTTGCAACCTCCAATCTGAATCCGCTTGTATCGGCTGAATTTGAACAGAACAGGAAGGATGTTGAGGAAGGGCTGAAAGCAGACAAGGCCAAAAAGGATGCAGAGGTGGTAACGGAAGCTGCTGAACCACCAGGGGCAGAGATTGCCAAACCTGAAGCTGCAGTGCCTGTTGTTGTTGCAGCGAATGATAACTACATTCTTATTACCGGAAGCTTCAGGTCAGAAGAAAATGCAAGATCCCAGGCAGATGCGCTGAAGGAGGAGGGTTTCACGCCTGAAATTATTGTTGCTCCAAATGGCTTCTTCAGGGTTTGTGCCCTGACATGCCGGGATATGAATATTGCCAGGGTCAAGAAAGACAGCATAGCGGCCAGGTTCCCTGGCGCATGGATTTCAAAGAGGAAATAGCTTCCGGTCTTTCCTGCTGTTCAGAAGCTGACCAGGAAGAAGGTTTCCCTATTTTATCATGCTGCCGTTGCTTACCGGCTCTGCCGGAGATACTATCACAAGCTTGCCCTCCTTATCCTCTGCCATCAGGATCATCCCCTGCGATTCGATTCCCTTGATCTTCCTTGGTTCCAGGTTTGCAACAATAGAGATCTGCTTTCCGATAATTTTTTCAGGGTCATAGTGTTCGGCAATACCTGACACGATGGTCCTCACATCTATTCCTGTATCTATTTTGAGTTTCAGAAGCTTGGTTGTTCTGGGCACTTTTTCAGCCTCAAGGATAGTGGCTGTCCTGATATCTATTCTGGAAAAATCATCGAAAGTGACAGGTTCCTTGGCAGGAGTTGCTCTGACGGCTTCATTTGATTTTTTGGCAACCATGAGCTTATTGACCTGGCGCTCAATTGCATCATCTTCGATTTTGTCGAAAAGGAGTTCGGGCTTCCCGATAAGGTGACCTGCAGGCAGAAGATCCCTGCTGCCCGCCATATTCCATTTCATGCCGGGAAATTTTATCCATCCGCGAAGCTTTTCCATCGAGAAGGGGAGGAAGGGTTCGCAGATGATTGTAAGGTTAGCCGTGATCTGCAGGGCTATATTCATGATTGTCATTACCCTTCCCGGGTCATTCTTAACGACTTTCCATGGCTCGGCATCTGCAAGGTACTTATTTCCAAGCCTGGCAAGGTTCATAGCCTCCCTTAGGGCCTCCCTGAACCGGAAAGCCTCCAGCGAGCTTTCCACATTCCCGCTGATTCTGCCTATTTCATTCAATACTCTCTCATCGTTATCATCGGTGAGGTTTCTCTCAGGCACCCTGCCATCGTAGTAATTATTTGTCAGTACAAGGGTACGGTTTACGAAATTGCCAAGTATGGCAACGAGTTCATTATTGTTACGGGCCTGGAAATCTTTCCAGGTGAAGTCATTGTCCTTTGTCTCGGGGGCGTTGGCGCAGAGGGAATATCTGAGGACATCCTGTTTCCCCGGGAAGTCCTCAAGGTACTCATGCAGCCAGACGGCCCAGTTGCGCGATGTGGATATCTTGTCATTCTCCAGATTCAGGAATTCATTTGCCGGCACATTTTCAGGAAGGATAAAGCTCCCCTCGGCATTAAGCATTGCCGGGAATATTATGCAATGAAACACGATATTGTCTTTTCCGATGAAATGGACCATTTTTGTTTCTTTGTCTTTCCAGTATTTTTCCCAGTCAGGGGTAAGCTCCTTGGTGGCGGAGATATAACCGATCGGAGCATCAAACCATACATAGAGTACTTTTCCGCCGGCTCCCTCAACCGGTACCGGCACGCCCCAGTCGAGGTCGCGGCTTACTGCCCTGGGCTGAAGCCCCTGGTCGAGCCATGATTTGCACTGCCCGTAGACATTTGCCTTCCAGTCAGTATGATCTTCAAGGATCCACTTTTTCAGCCAGGGCTCATATTTGTCGAGCGGGAGGTACCAGTGCAGGGTCTCCCTGAGCACAGGCTTGCTGCCGCTGATTGTGGAATGGGGGTTTATGAGCTCATTGGGGCTCAGTGAGGTGCCGCATTTTTCACATTGGTCGCCATAGGCATTTTCATTCCCGCAATGGGGGCAGGTGCCCATTATATACCTGTCGGCGAGGAAAGTGCCAGCCTCTTCATCGTAGTATTGCTCAGTGGTCTTTTCGGTAAATTCACCTTTGTCGTAAAGTGTTCTGAAAAATTCCGACGCCGTATCGTAATGAACTTTATTGGATGTTCTTGAATAGATGTCGAAAGCTATTCCGAAATCTTCGAAGGCCTTTTTGTTTATGGTGTGATACCTGTCGACAATTTCCTGGGGGGAAACACCTTCAAGCCTTGCCTTAAGGGTTATAGGAACTCCATGCTCATCTGATCCGCAAACTGATATCACATCTTCACCCTTCATCCTGAGGTATCGTGTATAAATATCTGACGGGACATATACTCCGGCCAGGTGACCGATATGGATAGGACCGTTGGCATAAGGAAGGGCGGAGGTTACAAGATATCTTTTAAAATTCTTCATGATACTGATAATGAGGTGTAAGCAATTTTTGGAAGGACAAAGATAATAAATTAAAAGATTTAGACATTCGGCGGGCCATGAGCTCTTTCGGGCTTTTCAGATTTTGAAGGAGGGGGATAAGGAGGAGTGCGGCCCCGACTTTCGTTGCAGGCCGGTGATAATCAGAATGCAGAAAGAAGGAGATTGAGGTCTTTTGAGATTATCCCGAATTTTTGGCCCAGCGTTTCATTTGTAAGCATTCCGCTATACAGGTAAGCCCCGTTGCGAACTCCCTGGTCGTTTTTCAGAAGCTGCGTAATGCCGCCATTGTCCGCCATGCTTTGAAGCATCGGCGTGAATATATTGCTGAGGGCTATCGATGCCGACCGTGCAACCCTCGAGGGAAGGTTCCATGCTGAAAAATGAATGACCCCGTGTTTCTCGTAAACCGGGTCGTGCAGAGCCCTGCACTCTGTTGTTTCAATACATCCGCCCCTGTCGATGCTCAGGTCAATAATTACTGATCCCCTCTTCATATTCATTACCATATCTTCGGTAATAAAGTACCATGGACGGAGATCCTCCAGCTCAATTGCACCTATAAGCACGTCGGCTGATTTAAGTGCCTTTTTAAGAACCTGTGGATGAAAAACCGATGTCTGGAGCCGCTGGCCCAGGAGATTCTGAAACTGCCTAAGCCTCTGTAGCGAGCTGTCAAAAATTATAACTGTCGATCCGAGTCCTATGGCTGCCCGTGCGGCGTATTCCCCCGCTGTGTTTGCACCTATTATTACAACTTCAGTAGGAGTGACCCCGGTTATTCCTCCAAGCATCACACCCTTGCCGCCATGCAGGTTGCTGAGGTATTCAGATGCAACCAGAACCGATGTTATTCCGCTTATTTCGCTCATCGATTCAATAACGGGCATCACCCCGTTGGTTTCGCGGATCTTTTCAAAGGCAATTGCAGTGACTTTCTTCCTTATAAGTTTCTGAAGGATCTCCTCGTTGAGCTTCAGAACATTAAGATATGACAGCACAACCTGGTTCCCTTTCAGGTAATCTGCCTCGATCTCGGAGAAGGGAGCAACTTTTATGACAGCATCGGCACTGTAGACTTTGGCAGGTGAATCGGTGACAATGGCCCCGTTTTCACTGTAGTCCTTGTCAGAGTAGTTTGCCCCAATGCCGGCCCCTGACTGTACAATTACCTCGTTATCGCTCCTTACAAGCAGGTTGACTGCCTCCGGCGTGAGGGCCACCCTCTTTTCCTCGTCCTTGTTGTCACTGGGGATTCCTATTGTTATTCTCTTGTTCCTGACAGTGGTTTCAAGAAGTTCTTCCTTTGGCATGAAAGCACTGTTGCCAAAAGTAATATTTCCACTCTTGCCTTTGTCATTCATCATAGGGCCGACCATTAATTCACAAAGGTAAAAAAATTGAAGAATTGAGCAAAATCGTAGTTATCTATGTGATGAGAAGCGTCCGCTCTTCATTTTCGCCGACAGAGATCCTTATTCTTACAGTGTCTTCAGGCAGGATCTCCTCGATCAGTTCAGGCCATTCCATGAAGCAATGGCTTTCGCCTGTAAGATACTCTTCGATGCCGAAATCATACACCTCTTCCTGTTTTTTTATTCTATAGAAATCAATATGATACAGTGTTTCTCCCCCCGCAGTCCTGTACTCGTTCACCAGTGTAAACGTAGGGCTGCTAACTATATCTGTCGCCCCAAGGGCTTTGCAGATGGCTTTGATTATAGTTGTTTTGCCGGCTCCCATCGAGCCATAGAATGCAAATATCCGCCTGTTTCCAAATTGTCTGAGAAATTTTCCGGCTGCATCGGCAAGATGTTTCCTGTCCCTGATCACTATCTTCACCTCTGAGGGGAGCGCTGAATTCTGTTTTCCTGTGTTTCTCATGCAGGCTCAAGGTATGCTACCGGCAATATTACCTCCTGCATGGATATCCCTCCATGCTGAAATGTGTCCTTGTAATAGCCGGCAAAGTGGTTATAATTGTTCTGATAAATGAGATAATCCTTGTTAAGGGCGAATATATACCTTGAACTTATATTGGTTTTTGGAAGCATCGCCTTTCCTGGCTCCTTAAGTTCAAAGACCTTTTTGGGGTCATAGTCAAGGTTCCTTCCCATCTTATACCTCAGGTTCGAGGATGTTGTCCTGTCGCCAATTATTCTCACAGGGTTCTGTACCCTGATTGTACCGTGATCGGTACTGAAAATGACTTTAACCTGATGGGAAGCCAGCATCCTGAGAAGCTCAAGCAGGGAGGAATGTATAAACCAGGAGCGTGTTAGGCTTCTGTAGGCCGATTCGTCCTTGGCGAGGTCGCGGATCAGCCCGATCTCGGTGCGGGCATGGGAAAGCATATCAACAAAATTGAAAACAAGTATATTGATATCATTTTCAAGCATACTGTGAAGCCTGTCATTTACCTTCTTGCCTTCGGTGTTGTTGCTGATCTTGTAGTACGACCATTTGTAGTCGAGACCCTTGCGCTGGAGCTGAATTTTAAAGAGCTCGTCCTCGAAATTGTTTTTGCCCTCCTCCTCATCGTCGTTTACCCAGAACTGAGGGTATTTTTCAGAGATCACCGAGGGCATCATTCCGGCGAATATGGCATTCCTGCTGAACTGGGTGGCTGTAGGAAGGATACTATAGTAGAGATCCTCCTCGATTATCCTGTAAAGCCCCGACAATTCAGCTGATATAGTTCTCCACTGGTCATACCTGAGATTGTCGATAAGGATAAAGAAAAGGGGCCTCTGCCTGTCAGCATATGGGAATATTTTCCTTGCAAAGAGATCATTCGACTGCAGAGGCTTTTCTGTGTTTCCCGGTTCGAGCCAGTTCACATAATTGCATGTAACAAATTTTGAAAAAAGGATATTGGCTTCATTTTCCTGCAATTTCAGGATCTCGGCCATTCCGGGGTCGGATGACTTTTCGAGCTCAGATTCCCAGAATACAATCTTCCTGTATATTTCAGTCCAGTCGGCATGAGTGGCAGCCGAGCCGATCATATTCGTGATCCTGCCGAATTCCTGCCTGTAATCGGTGGTTGTCTTTTCAGTAATAAGTCTTCGCTGATCAAGATTTTTCTTGATTGCAAGGAGTACCTGCTTTGGTTTTACAGGCTTGATAAGAAAATCTGCAATTTCTGATCCTATTGCAGCCTCCATAAGGTCTTCCTCCTCGCTTTTTGTGACCATTACAACAGGGATGTCAGTCCTTATTTCCCTGATTAGCCTTAGGGTCTCGATACCGCTGAGTCCCGGCATATTCTCATCAAGGAAGATGAGATCATAAAGATTTTGTCTGACCAGGTCAATAGTATCATTGCCGTTGGAGCATGTATCAATATCATAACCCTTCTCCTCAAGAAAGAGAATATGAGGCTTAAGAGCCTCGATCTCATCATCAGTCCAGAGTATTCTTATTTTTCTCATTTAAGATAGTTCTCCATAAAGAAGATCTGATAACGTCCCGGATTGCCATCCTTAATCATGAGCTTCAGATTTTCATCACTGATTATAAATGTCATCATTTTCTTCCCGGCAGGATTCCTCACGATCTTTTCGGTATTGAATTTTCTGTAGTAATCCATTGCCTGGGTATAATCTGGGAATCCTGAAACCGTGATCATGATAAATTTACCGGTAATAAGAGTCCCTTCGGTGCGATAATTTTTGTTTGTATAGTTATCAATATTATAGCTTATTACGTCGAAAGTGGCCTGGTTGATGTTGAATGCGGGATCGGTTATTATCAGGACAAACATATGGGTTGCAGTCGTGTCTTTTCTGAAAAGTTCAAGGGCAATCTGCTTATCCTCCTCGACTTTCAGCTCCGGCGTCTTCTTGTTCAGGTAATCTATCAGCTCCTCTGCTTTTTTACTTTCCTGGGTTCCGGGCCAGGTTTTTATCACCTTGTTCAGTTCGGTCTTGAAGCTTCTTTCATCGCTGATCCGGGCAACCGAATATGCATGAAGAAGCTGAAACTTGGGAGCCAGCTGATCCTCGGGATATTTTTGCAGGTTCTCAATGCACATACTGATTGCATCATTGAATCTCTCCTGGGTATAGGCCGCATAGGTTATGTCATATGCCTCCTCAGCTGTCTTTTTCTCAGCCATTTTCTTTTCAAAATACTCGGGATCGGAAAGGATCCTTGCAAATTCGCTTTCGGGATACTGCTGCAGGAGCTGCTGCCTGTAGACTTCCGATTTGGCAGGTTGGCCTGTTTGTTTATCCTGTACAGGTCATACAGTGCCTCCGGGACCAGTTCGTTTTTCGGGATATCGTTTTATGAGTTCTAAATACGTTTCGTCAGCTCTTTTCTGATCGTCCAGTCTTTCGGAGTAAGCTTTGCCCGCATTCATCAGGGCGATGGCGATCTTCTCGTCCGATATTGACATCAGGGAATCGGTAAGGGGCAGGTTCTTAAGGTAAAATTCAGGCTTTTTATAGTCCCTAACGGCAGCAGAGGTATCCTTGCGCTCCTGATCAGATTCGTCTGCGCCTCCTCCGAGCTGGGCAGTGGCTACTTTTGTCCTGTCAGATCTTCTCCAGTTGTCCTCAAGCTTCCTGTCGCCCCAGCGGCGGCGAAACTCAGTACGGCCGAAAGCCAGTGCCGACTGGTTGTAGAAGTACCATTTCCCCTCCTGTTCAATGTTCCCCTGGAAACGTCTCTCATTTTCATAAAACTGTCCAAGATTGTACCTGTCGGCGTAATCGGTGCTCTTTTTTTCAGTTTCCGCCTTTGTAGCCTGGGCGATAAGGGTTGAAATAAGGCCATTTCTCTGGGGTTCGGGCATCCTGGCCACCTTCTGGAGACTATCCTCCCTCTGTATTATATTAAGCTGCGAGACAAGTGCATTGAGGTTCTGTGATTTAAGCTTAATCTCCTTGTATTCGGGGAATGAGGGGTCGAGGAAGTATACTGTGCTGTCGAAGTACATCCCGGAACGAATGAAGTCAGGCTTGTCAAAATAGTAATTTGCAAGGGCCAGGAATGATCTGCCCCTCTGATTCTGGTTCTGAGACATTGCTGTGGCCGATTTATGGTAATAATTCACCGCCTCCTCCTCATTTCCCTCTTCATTGCCATATTTCCCATGGCGAAATAGATCTGGTCCTGGAAATCAATATTCTTGGAATCACTAAGCATCTTTTCAAGCTCCTTTTTCATTTTTTCAGGATCCATTGAGTTTACATCGAATACCCCGGCAATGTTTATCCTTGCATAGAATTCAACCTCGTAGGGGGGATGCATCCCGATCACTTTCTGGAAGTTGGCAGTTGCCCTTGGCCGCATTGTCGGTCTTTTCATATAACTGGGCGAGAAGAAAGGTCAGACGGTAACGTGTTGTTTTCCCTGATACGAGGCTGAGGGCTTTTGAAAGCGGGATCAATGGCTTCTTCATATTTCTTCTGCCTTACATAGAGATCTGCCATGGTTGTATAGTACATTGCACTGATCTCCTTCGGTGTTTTTTCGTTGATCTCCAGTGCAGAAAGGATCCTTAGCGATTCAGTGTATTTTCCGGTCTCATTTGTCACCCTTGCCAGCCAGATTGCATGCTTCAGACCTGATCACGGGATCATTGGCATTGGCAATGCAGTAGTCGAATAAGTGATGATGCCTCATTGAATTCATGCTTGTAGAACCGCGCTTTGCCTATCAGAAAATAACTGTCATCGACCCATTGATTATATTCCTTCATTTCGAGCAGCTTCTTCTCCTTGGCAGAGAGGTTCACTGCTGTTTTTGATTTCGGGTCTCGCCGTGATCGATTTCAGTGCGATCAATTTTGAGGCCTTCTGGATGGCTCTTTCCATATCGGCAGAACACAATGAGGGTGTGGAGGGATCGCTGAACTCGAATACGCTGATCAGGCCGGCATAATCATCCTTGTGGTTTTTGGATATCTTATCCAGTCCGGCTTTATAGTTCTCATAACCATTGAAGTAGATATTGTATCTGGCTGTCATGCTGTTATAAAACCTCGATGCATCCGTGTTTTTTTCAACCGAACAGCCAGCCAGGATCACTGAGATCCCAGGAACAACAGGTATTTTTTTAATGTCTTGATTGAAGCCAATAAATGACCAATACTATAACTGACTAAAATCCGTATAGTATTTCAAAGGTAAGGAAAATTGGGAACAAGTCCTGTTCAGGCAGAAATAACCTCGTTTAATTTCGGGTACCTCTTTCATTATAGCCTGTTCGACTCCTGCCTTTAGGTCTGCATGCTGTATGGGCATCCATGGCATGCACCGGTCAGCTTTACCTTTACAGTCATATCATCTGTTACATCCAGAAGGTCGATATCGCCACCATCTGACTGCAGATAAGGTCTCACTCTGTCCAATGCCTTTTTTACTCTCTCTTTTATACTCATTGTTCTGCCATTGGTTCTATTATTTGGTTATTTTTAATTTAACTGTTGGTCTCTGCTCTTTATTCCTCTTCTCCAACACTTTCAATCAGTCTGGCAGCCAGATCCATAAAAGCTATTCCGGTCACGGAATCTTCCATTACAACCGGGCTGGCCCTGATCACTTCCTTCACAGATACTTTGAACGAGAGGGATCTGTCCGAGCAGGGGGACATTCATTTTATCAGCCAGCTTTTTTCCGCCTTCCTTTCCAAAAATATAGTATTTGCTTGATGGCAGTTCCGCAGGAGTAAACCATGACATATTTTCAACCAGTCCGAGAACAGGCACTTCTATCTTGTCGCTCCTGAACATTGAAATTCCTTTTATTGCGTCAGCCAGGGCCACATCCTGCGGAGTTGTTATTACTATTGCACCGGTCACAGGCACCTCCTGCACAAGAGTAAGATGGATATCGCTGGTTCCCGGGAGGGAGATCGACCAGCAGAAAATCAAGGGCTCCCCAGTCTCCCTGCATTATCAGCTGCTTAAGAAAATTTGATGCCATGGGTCCTCTCCATATCACTGCCTCTGCAGGATCAACAAAAAAACCTGTAGAGAGAACTTTTACACCATACTTTGACCAGGGGGATTATAATGTCCGCATTGTTTTCCCTCTTTACCTCAGGCCTGTATTTCTCGGCATCGAACATTTTTGGTACCGATGGGCCGTAAACATCCGCATCGAGCAGACCAACCCGGTAATCCGCTTTCCGACAGGGCTATTGCAAGGTTTACCGCAATAGTTGTTTTTCCGACACCTCCCTTGCCTGATGAAACAGCAATTATATTTTTTACAAGAGGCAGGATCTCCCGTTGCTTTTCAGGTTGTCTTCCCGACAATTACCTTAGGCTCAACTTTTATTTCATTATTACTGCGTCGGGACCCAGGGAATCTTTGAGGATCTTTACAATTGTGCTCCTGATTGATGAAATGAAGGGATCGTTTGATTTTTCAGGTGTAAGTGTAAGGGATATCCCGTTCTCGCCGGTTTGTATATCGGAAACCATCCCCAGGCTTACAATATCTTTCTGCTTATCGGGATGGATGATTTTTGAAAGCGATTTTAAAATCTGTTCTTCAGAAAACATTTCGGATGGATATTTTAAAAAAGATTAAATGCCGGATAAGGTCCCTGTTTTGTAAGAGCAGTCAGTCATCAGATGCCTGTCCCGGACATTATTTTTATTTAATTTAAATATAAACAAGCCGCAATTTTACTAATTTTTTTGAAGATTGCAAAATTATCAGTCAAGTTCTGTCAGCCGGATCCCAGAATTTCTCACTGAAATTTACGATCTGGTCATCTTCAATAATGAGACCTTCATTTTCAAGAAGTTGTCCCATTAGATCGGGGACTTCCGAAATGATGTCTTCCTGTAAGCAGTCCTTTATGGTTCACTACGCGGTGGGCAGGGATGAAGTCCTCACTTGTATGGCTTGCATTCAGGGCCCATCCAACCATTCGGGCCGAGCGTCCTGATCCGAGATAGCGGGCTATGGCCCCGTATGATGTTACCCTGCCGTAGGGAATAAGCCTTGTGACATCATATACCCTTGAGAAAAAGTCGTCAGGGTCCTTGTTTCTTTTACCAGCCATCTTCATTATTTTTTCTTTATCAAGGCGGAATGAAAGATAATTTATCTTTAATCCGTCCTTCAGGAAAATCTTTTCATAATGGGTTTTTATCGAAAGGATCTCATCGGGGAAGTTTTCCGAATAGAGATCGTTTGGTGCTGTTCATGAATCTCAAGTTTGTTATGGGTAACGACTCTCCTTGTATAGTTGTAAAGTTCGGTATTGTCTGTCTTGAGATGGATCATCCCCTTATCCTTCAGGAAGAGCCGGTACGGTTCAGAAACCGGGTGAGGTGAGTCTTTTATTTGAATTTCTTCTCCCCGGATGAGGATCTGGAAATGTGATCCAGATCTCGTCAACCTCATCTTCACCGAAGAAAGATCTATAAATTCGATCCTTGTCCTGAGGAATGCCACATTCTTCAGCATGTTCTCATTTGCAGTTTTTGCTCCCCGCCACATTCGTGCCCCCTTTATATCGACGCCAATATAATTGTTGCCGACGGGAATCTGTCTGCAAGTCCTACTGTATATTCTCCTTTCCCGCATCCCAGTTCAAGCACTACGGGATTGGTATTTCTGAATATCTCCTTGTTCCATGTTCCTTTTACCGGGTGATCCTTACCCATCACAGCACCGGTTTCAGGCTGGAATACATTATCGAATGTATCCCAGCTCATTCCATCTGGCCAGTTTATTCTTTCCCACCTGAATTAACTTATTTGCCGTTCCTTTCTATCCTCATACCGAAATCATATACTCCATTAAGATCTTCAACCCGCATGCCATGCTGGATATTAAACTTGTATGTCCCTTTCACAGGGAAAAATACATTTGATTTATAAGGAAGGTTCAGTTCATGAATATCCCCGAATCCTTTTCCATACCATTTGCCTTTAGTGTCGGCCAGGAAGTACTGAAGCGTGTCAGTTATGAATTTACCGTCAGGGGATGTTGTCGTCACAAAAAGGTAAATATTCCTGAAAGGATATGAAGACCCGGTTCTGATAGTGAAGCTGACATTATTGCTTGTCAGTGTATCAGTAACCGGCACCTGAATGTTGCGATATTCATCAGCTCCCATTTTTTGGCAGGCATTGCCACTGAATCCGTATAGACAACATTGCTGTTGCAGGAGAGCATCGTTAAAAGGGTTGCCAGAATAAGGAGAGATGAATATCTATTTGTTCCTTTTGTCATTAAATCTCCTGTTTTTTCTTCTGTCGGATTGTTTATTCTGGGTATTGGTCTTTTCCGGCGGGATCAAACCTGGTGAGGCTGTTATTTTTCAACAGGTCCTGGGATACAGGTAATGAATCGTCCGATATCGCTCAGGATCAGCAGTCGATCGACCTTTTTACCCCGTCGGTTGAGAGCCTGGATCTCCCTTACCCTTTGTACCGGGATCGAGATGAGGTTTGCCGTCGAATGGGGATCAGTTGAATACCAGTAAATCCCCTTGTGGACTTCAAGTTTCTGGAAATAAGCCGTACAGTCCATAGCTTCCAGTGGGAATATCCCTGGGAGGAAAGGATCTCTGTGCATCTACATAGCAGTCGAGTTCAAAGTTGAGGCAGCATTTCAGTTTACTGCACTGTCCGGCCAGTTTCTGCGGATTCAGTGAAAGTTCCTGGTATTTGGCGTGGGTTGTGGTTACCGATATAAAATTTGTTATATAGGTGGCACAGCACAGCTCCCTTCCGCATGATCCTATGCCGCCTATCCTGCCTGCCTCCTGCCGTGCACCGATCTGCCGCATCTCTATCCGTACCCTGAACTCTTCTGCCAGCACCTTTATGAGCTGACGGAAATCTACCCTTTCATCGGCGATATAATAGAATATTGCCTTGGTCTTATCTCCCTGGTATTCAACATCACCGATCTTCATATTGAGCCTCAGCTCCTCGGAAATCTGCCTTGAACGAAGCATTGTGGGTGTTTCCAGTTTTTTTGCCTCTTCCCACTTCTGGATATCGACTGGCTTTGCCTTGCGGTATACCTTTTTCATATCGTCGGGGGAGGGATGGATCTTAGCTTTTTAAGTGTTCCTCCACAAGGTATCCAGTCATTGATACCCTCCCGATATCATGACCGGGAGATGCTTCAACCGCAACAACGTCGCCTATCTCCAGCCTGAGGCTGTTGACATTTCTGAAAAATCCTTTTCTTGTATTCTTAAATCGGATCTCAACTATGTCATTTTCAACCGGATATTTCCGGAATATCCTTCAGCCAGTTGAATGAATCAAGTTTATTGTATCCGGGCTTATATGTTAATATCGGGCATTCTGGTCTCATCAATGACTGCCCCTGTATATCTTCGTTCTCTGTCATTTAATTCCTCTGTTACAGAATTTACACCACAAAAGTAGTGAATAATAAGATTATTCCAACAAAAGAGGTAACAATCAGCGAATGAGCCTTGTAACTTTTAATGCAAGATCGAGGAAAATTATTTTTGCATTTCCGTTGGCTTCGATATGGGAATAGACAAGGTTGAATTCATCAGTAAGGAGGTAGATGTTATTCTGGTTGATGAATGGGTGAAAGTTGGCGGAAAAGCCTGCCTCTTCACCTGCCAGGAAGACCAGTCTGTTCTTTAGCTGATCGAGGGAGAGCATGAGATTTTCCCGAAGCAGCCTCAGTGAAAATGATATGAAATTTTTCTGGTACTCCCTTCCTGTCGATGCCATTTCTTCCGACCAGGCTGATTATGGAAATAATATCACGTTTCCAGGCATGCCTCATAAGGCTTTTGAATTTATCGAGATTGGCCAGGGAGGATCCTCATTTTCACATAACTCAATGGCCCTGTTTATATTTCCATTTGATACCCGTGCAATGTCTGCTGCTTTCTCCGGGCATATGTCGAACCTCTGAATGAAGATATTTTTCAATTTCATCGCTGTTGAAACGAAGGGATTTTTACAAGCTGGCATCTGGAAAGAATAGTGGGAATAACCTTGTCAGGCTCTTCCGAGACAAGAAGGAACAATGTTTTATCAGGTGGTTCCTCAATCATCTTCAGGAGTTTATTGGATGTTGACTGATGCATCTTTTCAGGAAGCCAGATGATCATTATCTTGAAATCCGATTCGAATGTTTTGAGACTTAGTTTTTTTATTATCTCTGAAGCTTCAGAGGCAAATATCATCCCCTGGGCATTTCCGACCTCAATTGAATCGAACCAGTTATTCATTGTAAAATATGGAGATTTCTTACAAATTCCCTCCACTCCTCAATATAATTATCACTTACCGGATCAGTGGCTTTTTTCCCTTTTATTACCGGAAAAACGAAATGCAGATCCGGATGGATCATCTTTTCGTACTTTACACATGATTTGCAAGTGCCGCATGAGTCATTTCCGCTACGGTTCTCACAGCTTATAAACCTTGCATAAGCAAGGCAAGAGCCATGCCCCCGCAACCTTCAGGTCCGGCAAACAGCTGCGCATGGCTTACCCTTTCTTCCTGACCGATCGGACAAGTTTTGCTTTGATCTCCGTCTGCCCGGGTATCTGTGAGAAATTCATCCTGAAATAATCTTTCAGGAATAAGCAACTTCATGATTCAAATGTGTCATAATGCTGCCAGTACCTCTTCATAGTCAGGTTCATTAGCCATCTCAGGAACCTGTTGGGTATATATTACCTTTCCTTTTTCATCGACGATTATGACACTGCGGGCATAAAGACCGACAAATGCTCCGTTGAGTAATCAACCCCATACCATTTTCCGAAATTCCTGGTCACGGAAGCCTGAGAGTGTAATAACATTGTCAATCCCTTCTGATTCACAGAAACGCTTATGAGCAAAAGGAAGATCTTTTGATATCCCAAGCACTATTACATTCTTTTTTCCGGCGGCCATCTGGTTGAACTTGCGGAGTGACGCTGAACATGTACCGGTTTCCTGACTTGGGAATATACTGAGTATTACTTTTTTCCCTTTCAGATCAGAGAACTGAAGATACGAAAGATCAGATTTAACCAGTTTAAAATCAGGAGCTTTGCTCCCTACAGCCGGCAGGATTCCGGATGAAGTTACCGGTTCCCTTTAAATGTAATTTTTGCCATAACGTTTTTTTTCAAATTTAATCAATATTTTTGATAGGGGAACAAATCAAAATCAGGTTAGGTTCAAAGCGGAATTATACATAATTATGGGGGATCTCAGTTTTATAATTCTGTTTCAATATGAATATTAAGTTGATTTTTCTCTGAAAATTATTTCCAAAAAAAATGTAGGTTTGTAAAAGAAAATTTCTACTGTTAAATAAAAATATTTGATCTATGAAAATGATTCAGGACTTTAATTTCAAAGGGAAAAAAGCTATTGTCAGGGTTGATTTCAATGTACCCCTCGACAAAAAGACTTTTACGGTAACTGATGATACCCGGATAAGGGGAGCCCTGCTCACAATCAACAAAATCCTTAATGACGGAGGATGCCTGATACTTATGTCTCATCTTGGCAGACCGGAGGGTAGGATGGAGAAGTATTCCCTGAAGCCTGTTCTTCCTGTTCTTGAAAAACTTCTTGGGAAGAAAGTGCTCTGTTGCCGATGATTGTCTCGGTGAATCTGCTGTGAAAATGTCTGCAGCCCTGAAACCAGGTGAAATTCTTCTTCTGGAGAATGTTCGTTTTTATCCTGAGGAGGAGGGCAAACCTATTCTTCCTGAAAATGTGACTGAAGAGGAGAAGAAAGCTGCAAAGGCTGAGATGAAGGTAAGGCAGAAGGAGATGGCAAAGAAACTTGCCGGGTATGCGGAGATCTATGTAAATGATGCCTTTGGAACCGCACACCGTGCTCATGCAACAACTGCAGTTATGGCCGATTTTTTTACTGATGACAACAAGATGTTCGGTTTTCTTATCAACAGTGAGCTGGCTGCAATGGATAAGGTTCTGAATAATCCGCAGAGGCCCTTTACTGCCATTATGGGCGGGGCAAAGGTATCTGACAAAATAATGCTTATTGAAAACCTTCTGAACAGGGTCGATAATATAATTATCGGAGGAGGCATGACTTATACCTTTATTAAAGCAATGGGAGGCAAAATAGGCAAATCGCTATGTGAGGAAGATAAGCTTGATCTGGCGCTGAGCTTATTGAAAAGGCAAAGGAAAGAATGTAAATCTCTATCTGCCTGTTGACAGCCTTAATGCTGATAAGTTTGATAATGAGGCCAATACAGATATTACTGCAGCTGATGCAGTTGCTGATGGATGGCTTGGGCTCGATATTGCCGAAAAAACCATCGAAAAATTTTCAGCTGTTATCGAATCTCTAAAACAATTCTCTGGAACGGACCCATGGGAGTATTTGAAATGGAAAAATTCTCAAAAGGAACAACCGCTGTTGCAAAAGCAATTGCTGCTGCCACATCAAAAGGAGCATACAGTCTCATAGGCGGAGGCGACTCTGTTGCTGCAATCAATAAAAACGGGCTTGCCGATAAGGTAAGCTATGTTTCTACCGGTGGCGGTGCAATGCTTGAATATATGGAAGGCAAAAAGCTTCCGGGGATTACTGCTATAAGGGGAGAATAGAAGATCTCCGGAGAGCCGGGAAGATTAATAGTTTTCAAAACCGTAAACTTTTAACAGTATCTTTACGTTATCAGACTGATCCATTAATTGTGTGCGCTATGAAAAGGTTGTTTTTATTGATCTTCCTGGCTTCAGTTGTTTTGTACAGTTGCAAGAAGGATGGGGCAACCTCCTCTTCCGGAACAGCTACAATTGACAATACGACTTATCAGTCGAGCACATACTATGTATATGGATTCTCATTTTCCAAGGCTAAAAAGGTAACTACGCTCGAAGACCCTGGTCCTGATATTATTATATATGTGAATTCTGATACGCCTCCCGACAGGCTGACGCTGCAGGCAAACAATCTGAATCCCTCCTTCAGTAAAATAGGCGACTATCCTGATGCCCGGTCAGCCTCGACTGCATTTTCCGACCTTAAAACGGTTGGAAATTACCAGTGGACTGAGATGGCTGACCCCATAGCAGCCAACCAGGTTTGGGTTTACAGTTCAGGCACCCAGTGTTATGCCAAGATAAGGATCATCAGTACTGTCAACGAGACCAGGGACAACCTGCCATACGGGGAATGTTCCTTTGAATGGGTATATCAGCCGGACGGTTCTACAACCTTCCCCTGAAATGATGTCTTTGTATAAAGAGAGACTCTTCAATATCGCGACGGAGGAAGAATTCCGGAAAACAACCCTTGAGGCTTTCGCCTATCAGTTCGCGAATAATAAGGTATACAGGGATTTTGTGTCACTTCTGGGTAAAGGGACAGGCATGGTCGCAGACACCAGGGATATCCCTTTTATGCCGGTTGAATTTTTCAGGAACCACAGGATAATCTCCGGGGAAGGTGCAGTTGAAACTATATTTGAGAGCAGCAGTACAACCTCCAGCCTGCCCGGGAAGCATTATGTAACCGATGCTGGGGCTCTACGAAATGAGTTTTTTGAATGGATTCAGACATTTTTACGGAGATCCGTCAGACTATCTTATTTACGCCCTGCTCCCTTCGTATACGGAAAGGAAGGGTTCATCGCTCGTTTACATGGCAGAACGGCTGATCGGCATTAGCGGCCATCCTGCCGGCGGCTTTTACAATGGAAGGATGGACGAAATGCTGAATTCAGTAAAAAGATGCAGGGAGGAAGGCCTGCATGTAATGTGCTCGGGGTCAGCTTCGCGCTCCTCGATCTGGCGGAATCCGGTTCCATGATCTTTCTGGCGTGACAGTTATGGAAACCGGGGGTATGAAAGGGAGGAGAAAGGAGATCACACGTGATGAGCTTCATGGGATTCTGAGGGAGAAACTAAATGTGAATACAATTCATTCGGAGTATGGGATGACGGAATTGCTGAGCCAGGCTTATTCGGCAGGCCGAGGGTTTTTCACTGTCCTCCCTGGATGAAAATTGTTATCAGGGACCCGCAGGACCCTCTCTCGCTGTTTCAGGGCATCCGGGCAGAACAGGCGGGATAAATATAATTGATCTTGCAAATATAAATTCCTGTTCATTCATTGCAACGGGTGATCTGGGAAAGGTTCATGAAGACGGCGGATTCGAAATTCTCGGTAGATTCGACAACAGTGACATAAGGGGGTGCAACCTTATGGTGGAATAATATATTCCTTCAGCTATCAGTTCCGGATTAAAAGATGTGGCCATATATATAAAGGTATGGGGGGGTAAGGTTCTCACTTTTTTCCGTCGACCCTGTCGTATGAATGATTGAATCTGTATAATTTTGAATATCAGGCGATAATTTCCACCAAAAAACTATTAACCCTAAATAAGGTAATAAGGTTGAGGGATTTTGGGGGACATTTTCTACTAATGTGGAGGAAGAAAATAAGGTTGATTAATACCAATGTTGCAATAAATTCAGAGATATGTTTTTATTGATAATAAATTGAATACAAATGTTCTTCGATTTTTTGGTTTAATTGATTTGTTAACCCTGAAGGGGGGTGATTTGAATAACCGTGGGTTCAGCCCACGGTAAAGACAGGAAAACCCTTTGGCAACCCCGGAGGGGTGAATAATGAACCTCTGCAAATATTCCGGTGCTCTGCACCTTCAATCATTTTACCGTACATTACCCTACAGATATTTTGGTGCTCTGCACCTTAAATCATTTTACCGTACATTACCCTACAGATATTTTGGTGCTCTGCACCTTCAATCATTTTACCTACATTACTACAAATATTCCGGTGCTCTGCACCTTAAAGTCTTCAGCACAAAAAATTATTTTCAGGTCTCAGCCGATCAGAGCTTTATAGTTCGAATGCAAAGCAGCAGAGCTGCGAAATATTTGTAGAAATATTATTCAATCCCAGGGCCAAAGGTGCAGGGCACCGGAATATTTAATTCCTGGTAAAAACAGAAATATCCGTACCGGTTATTGTAATTTAATGCTTTCCTGAAATAAGCTCGTATGAATGATTGAATCTGTATAATTTTGAATATCAGGCGATAGTTCCCACCAAAAAACTATTAACCCTAAATAAGGTAATAAGGTTGAGGGATTTTGGGGGACATTTTCTACTAATGATGGAGGATGAAAATAAGGTTATTAAATACCAATGTTGCAGTAAATTCAGAGATATGTTTTTATTGATAATAAATTGAATACAAATGTTCTTCGATTTTTTGGTTTAATTGATTTGTTAACCCTGAAGGGGGGTGATTTGAATAACCGTGGGTGCAGCCCACGGTAAAGACAGGAAAACCCTTTGGCAACCCCGGAGGGGTGAATAATGAACCTCTGCAAATATTCCGGTGCTCTGCACCTTCAATCATTTTACCGTACATTACCCTACAGATATTTTGGTGCTCTGCACCTTAAATCATTTTACCATACATTACCCTACAGATATTTTGGTGCTCTGCACCTTCAATCATTTTACCGTACATTGCTACAAATATTCCGGTGCTCTGCACCTTCAATCATTTTACCGTACATTGCTACAAATATTCCGGTGCTCTGCACCTTAAAGTCTTCAGCACAAAAAATTTATTTTCATGTTTCAGCCGATCTGAACTGAATAGTTCGAATGCAAAGCAGCAGAGCTGCGAAATATTTGTAGAAATATTATTCAATCCTAGGGCCAAAGGTGCAGGGCACCGGAATATTTAATTCCTGGTAAAAACAGAAATATCCCTACCGGTTGTTGAAATTTATTGCTTCCCTGAAATAAGCTCGTATGAATGATTGAATCTGTATAATTTTGAATATCAGGCGATAATTTCCACCAAAAAACTATTAACCCTAAATAAGGTAATAAGGTTGAGGGACTTTTGGGGGACATTTTCTACTAATGTGGAGGAAGAAAATAAGGTTGATTAAATACCAATGTTGCAATAAATTCAGAGATATGTTTTTATTGATAATAAATTGAATACAAATGTTCTTCGATTTTTTGGTTTAATTGATTTGTTAACCCTGAAGGGGGGTGATTTGAATAACCGTGGGTGCAGCCCACGGTAAAGACAGGAAAACCCTTTGGCAGCCCCGGAGGGGTGAATAATGAACCTCTGCAAATATTCCGGTGCTCTGCACCTTAAATCATTTTACCGTACATTACCCTACAGATATTTCGGTGCTCTGCACCTTAAATCATTTTACCATACATTACCCTACAAATATTTTGGTGCTCTGCACCTTAAATCATTTTACCGTACATTACCCTACAGATATTTTGGTGCTCTGCACCTTAAAGTCTTCAGCACAAAAAATTATTTTCAGGTCTCAGCCGATCAGAGCTTTATAGTTCGAATGCAAAGCAGCAGAGCTGCGAAATATTTGTAGAAATATTATTCATTCCCAGGGCCAAAGGTGCAGGGCACCGGAATATTTAATTCCTGGTAAAAACAGAAATATCCGTACCGGTTATTGTAATTTAATGCTTTCCTGAAATAAGTTCATATGAATGGTCGATCCACGAGAATACATCTTTATCCGGAACAGTTCCATCAAGATCTATTGTATTCCAATGCTTTTTATTCATATGGTATCCGGGGCTGACTGCCGGATACCTTTCCCTCAGATCTATTGCCAGCGACGGTTCGCATTTAAGGTTAATGCTCAGATCGCCCGAGAGATTTACAAGTGCAAAGATCTTCCCTCCGGTTTTGAATACGAGGGTATCCTCACCGAACGGAAAGCCTTCGGTGACATTTTCCTTTGAGATGCAGTGGGTCCTGATTGATTCGATATCCATAAGCTTCAGATTATCTTAGTGTCGGATAAAATGCCCCTTCGATATGATCGATCTCGTTCGATTCCCCTTTTACGGTTATGGTAAGCACATCGAACCGGCTCTCCCTGTCGACAGCGATATCGCTTTATATAGCCATCTGCGGCCAGGATCACCGATTTCTGCTTTTCACGGGGGACTGTCGCGGGGACGCCGGCGAGGAATTCGGCGGTACGGGTCTTGACCTCTATAAACGCTACAGTTTCATCCTTTTCCGCGATGATATCAATTTCATGCTTGCCCCATTTCCAGTTTCTGAAGAGGATTCTGTAACCCGATTTTTTCAGGTAGGCGGCGGCCAGCTCCTCTCCCCTGATGCCCAGGTCGTGCGATTCAGCCATTGCAGGTTGTTTTAAGCGGCAATATTAAATCTCGATCAGTTTATTTCTAATTGCAAACAGTATAAGGCTTGCGGTGTTTTTTGAGTTTGTTTTTCCAAGCAGGTTGGCCCTGTGCTTATCGACTGTCCTCTTGCTGATGAAAAGAGTTTCGGCTATCTCCTGGTTTGACAGTCCTTCGCATATCTTCATGAGGATCTCTTTCTCCCGCCTTGAAAGATTTGCCGATTTGCTTTCATTTTCCCTGTGCTTGATTTTCTGGATTACATGATAGAGCAGTTCCTGGGAGAAGTAGCTGCCTCCCTTTCTTACAGTAAGGATTGCCTCCTTGACTTCCGATATGTCGGAATCCTTGAGCAGGAATCCTTTGGCGCCCGCATCAACCATTTTATAATAGTACTCTTCCTCTCCGTACATTGAAAGAGCAATAATATCGATCTCAGGGTAGAGCTTGAGTGCTCTTCGTGTTGCTTCTATGCCATCCATCTCAGGCATATTTATATCCATGAGGACCAGATCGGCAGGGGTATCTTTAAGAATTCGCAGAAATTCCTCTCCGTTGGATGCTTCAGCTGTTACCTCGAATTCCGGGAAGGCATTCAGCAGTATTTTTAACCCGTTGCGAAACAACTGGTGGTCATCTGTGATAATTATTCTGATTTTTTCCATTTGCAGGTACTGATTAGGAACTTCAATCAATCATTTTGATAAGGGCGCTTGTACCTTTTCCCGGATTGCTTTCAAGAATGAAAACCCCTTCAACGGTTTTTACCCGTGGTCTCGATATTCGATAATCCCATCCCTTTTGTATCCTCCTTGCTCAGAGTGGATGTATCAAATCCCCGTCCGTTATCATAAAACTGCAAGGTAACAAATTTTTCGTGTTTGTTTAATTCTATCTCTATGCGGGAAGCGCCCGAATGCAGCATTGAGTTGTTTATGAGTTCGCATACAGCCCTGTACATCACAACCTCCTTGTCATTCTCAAGGCGCTGGTTTTCCATATTTGATTTAAAGTCTATTTCAACGGATTTTGTCTGGTTTATCTTGGTTGTGAATGCTCCGATGGCACTTACAAGTCCGAAATTCGAAAGAACATGGGGGCTAAGGTTGTTCGAGATATCCTTGATGGTGCTTATGGCCTCATTTACAAGATGGTTTGTATTGTTCAGGATCACAGACCCGGAGGCATCATTTATCCTGTCGGTAAGTGCAGAAAGGGACATTTTTACTGTTGACAGTATAGGTCCAAGTCCGTCGTGCAGATCTTTTGCAAAGCGTTTCCTTTCATTCTCCTCCGTATTTATGATCGCATTTAGAACTCTTTTTTCAGTCCGTGCCCTGTCACTTTCTGCCCGCTTAAGGGAGAGAAACAGTTCACGCATCAGTATAACGCCGACAATTATCAGGAACGATATCAGTACCCCTATCCATTCATCTATCATCTGCCAGGTAAAGGAGGGTGTTCCGCGGAAATACTCGAAAAGCTGTATTAATTTCCTCACCGCCATAAATACAAAGGAAAGTGAAAGCAATATCCAGGAGAGCCTGTACTTGGTGAGCTTCATGAACCTGAGTGCTATCGATGCAGCTATTATCTGCAAGACAATTGATATAATCAGGGCAATGAGTCTTACCATGTGGACCAGGATATGATGATCTGCAAAAATAGAAGTAATTTATTCGATTATCTCATCAAGGTATATAAAATAATGGTACGATGGTTAAGGGGTTGACGGTACGATGGTTTGAGTCTGATGGTTCGATGGCACAATAAGGATTCGACTGTAAGCCAAATTGGTTATGCCAACCTCTGGTCCCATTTCCTTTTATGCCACAATACCGTCATACCGTCATACCCTCATACCGTCACGCCATTGTACCGTTATCCCTTTTTTACTACCTTTGACAGCTTGATTAAAACTCCATGAATACTTTGTACAATACCGCGATTTTTATATATACGGCTCTTGTTCATCTTGAGCGCCTTTTAACTCCAAGGCTTCACTCTGGGTCAGGGAAGGAAAGGATGGCAGACCAGATTAAGTGAAAAATCAATCCATCTGACAGGAAGATCTGGATCCATTGCTCCTCCCTGGGAGAATTTGAACAGGGCAGGCCCCTTATAGAAGAGATCAGGAAGGAGCATCCGGAGTTACAAAGTCGTGCTTACATTCTTTTCTCCCTCAGGCTATGAGATCAGGAAAAATTATGCCGAAGCAGCATGTATTGAATATCTTCCGGCAGATTCGCCGCGCAATGCAGGAAGTTTATGGATACTAGTTGATCCGGAGCTTGTTATCTTTGTAAAATATGAGTTCTGGAATAACTACATTTCGGAGATTTATAACAGGGAAAAATTCCCTTCTATCTTGTTTCGGGGATTTTCAGGCCAGGTCCAGCATTTTTTCAGGTGGTACGGAGGTTTCTTCCAGGGGTATGCTCAGAAAATTTGAAAAGATATTCGTGCAGGATAAGCAGTCACTTGATCTCCTGGCGGTATCGGTCTTGACGAATGTAATACGCGCTGGAGACACAAGATTCGACAGGGTTGTAAAGATTACAGGCACTGCCAGGGATATCCCGCAGATCGAAAAGTTCAGGGGAGATGAGAAATTATTGCTTGCCGGCAGCAGCTGGAAGAGGGATGAGGAGATCATTGCCAGGTATATAAACCTCTATCCTGGCAAAATGAAATGGATATTTGCCCCTCATGAGATTGATAAACCGAACATAGACAGACTTGAAAAGCTTTTGATGTCAGGGTGGCAGGCTTTCGGCCTGGGTTCGACGATTCCTGCGACGCCAGGGTTCTGATCATAGATAATATAGGTATGCTTTCCTCAGCATATAAATACGCTTCGGTGGCTGCTATCGGAGGGGGATTCGGTAAGGGGATCCATAATATCCTCGAGCCGGCTTGCTGGAAAATTCCGGTCATTTTCGGACCAAATCATCAAAAGTTCAGGGAGGCTGTCGATTTGATCGACCTTAAAGGGGCCATGTCTTTTGATTCATATGAGACATTTTCGGAGATCCTTGGAAGTTGATTTCTGATGAGGTATTTTATTCCGCAGCTGCAGAGCATTGCCGGAAAATATATCATTGGAATAACACCGGTGCCACAGCAATAATACTGAAGGAAATCTTCGGCTGATATTCCGGTTTACATTCTCATCTGTAACGGATCGTGGAATTTCCTGATTTTAACGGGTTAGATTGTTCTGCGGTCACTCAACCTATTTATAATCCCGTATTGTTTGTTCTCCGGGTTATTTCCTGTCATTTTTCTCATTTGCTTTGTGGTCCGGCCATTAAGGATTTGAAGGTTGATATAAATTGCCCTGACCCTTTGAACATTTGCAATTCATTAACTGTTTAATCTTATGGGGTTTTAGTACTTAAATCGCAGATTGAGAAGCTTTTATGGAAAAGTTAATAACTAGGATGTCAAATGTTAATAAACTTAAATTTTAACTCTTGGATTGAGGTACATGCTTGTTTAATTTAGCGAGTACCCGCTTAAAAATTCAGTGGTAGTTTAATCTCATTAAAATCAGAGAATAACAAAAACTTATGGAAGATCTATTTGTCCAGGAATCAGCTATTGAGACTGAAAAAACGACGAAAGTACAGTCAGCATCCTCAGAATCAAGACAAGGGTGAAGTAAAAGAGATGAAAAAGAATAAAGGACACAGGCAAGAAGAAAGACTGTTTATTCACACGATGAAGCAGTGGAAGCAAGCATTCAGTACTTCAAGGGTGATGAACTGGCAGCAAGGGTATGGGCAAATAAATATGCGATAAAAGATTCTTTCGGGAATCTTTATGAAAAGACGCCTGATGATATGCACAGGAGGCTTGCCCGCGAAATTCACCGGATTGAGATGAAGTATAAGAATCCGCTGTCGGAGGAGTTGATTTACAGTGTTCTTAAGGATTTTAAGTATATAGTGCCGCAGGGAGGTCCAATGACCGGTATCGGCAATGATTACCAGATTGCCTCCCTTTCGAATTGTTTTGTCATTGGCAATGACGGATCTTCAGACTCCTATGGAGGAATCATGAAGATCGACCAGGAGCAGGTTCAGCTTATGAAGAGGAGGGGTGGTGTTGGTCATGATCTTTCGCATATCAGGCCGAAAGGAACCCCTGTTCTCAACAGCGCCCTTACTTCAACAGGTGTTGTACCTTTTATGGAAAGATATTCCAATTCAACCCGTGAAGTTGCACAGGATGGCAGAAGGGGAGCGCTCATGCTTTCAATTTCCATCAAGCATCCTGATTCCGGAAAATTCATTGATGCGAAGCTTGAAAGCGGCAAGGTGACAGGAGCAAATGTCTCGGTAAAGCTTACTGATGATTTCATGGAGGCTGTGGAGAAGAAAACACTTTTCAGGCAGCAGTATCCTATAGTGCTTCAGACAATCCGAAATTTGTTAAAGATATTGATGCCTTAAATCTCTGGACAAAGATAATTCATAATGCCTGGAAATCGGCGGAGCCGGGGTGCTGTTCTGGGATACCATTATCAGGGAAAGTGTCCCTGACTGTTACTCCGATCTCGGATATGCGACGGTATCAACAAATCCATGCGGAGAGATCCCTCTTTGCCCTTACGACAGCTGCCGTCTGCTGGCTATAAATCTTTACAGTTATGTAAACAATCCATTCACAAAAGAAGCTGAATTTGACTTTGAATTGTATAAGGAACATATAGGTCTGGCTCAAAGGATGATGGATGATATCATCGATCTTGAACTGGAAAAGATTGATGCCATCCTTTCAAAAATAGATGCCGATCCGGAAACTAGAAGAACTGAAGCGGTTGAAAGAAATCTCTGGACAAATATAAGGAAGAAATCAGAAGAGGGAAGAAGAACAGGCATTGGCATAACTGCTGAAGGCGATATGCTTGCTGCCCTTGGACTGAGGTATGGAACCGATGATGCTACAAGCTTCTCTGTTGAAGTTCATAAAACACTTGCTCTTGAAGCATACAAGTCCTCTACGTATCTTGCAAAGGAGAGAGGACCGTTTTCCATCTACAGTGCAGAGCGTGAGAAAAATAATCCGTTCATTCTCAGAATGAAGGAGGCAGATCCCGTTATGTACAACAACATGGTCAAAGTTCGGGCGAAGGAATATTGCACTTCTTACAATAGCCCCGACAGGAACTACCAGCCTTATGACCCAGACGACTTCCGGTATCGAACCTATCTTTTCAACTTTCTATAAAAGAAGAAGAAAAGTTAATCCGAATGACAAGGATGTCAAAGTAACATTCCAGGATGAAGTAGGTGATTCATGGGAAGAATTCAATGTATTTCATCATAAATTTGTTGACTGGCTCAGGCTCAATAACTATGATCCTGACCAGGTTACCAGGATGAGAGATGAGGAAATTGAAGGGATAATTGCAAAATCGCCTTACTATAAAGCCACGGCAAATGATGTTGACTGGATTGCCAAGGTGAAGATGCAGGGAGCAATTCAGAAATGGGTCGACCATTCAATCAGCGTAACTATAAACCTTCCTGCCGATGCCAAAGAAGAACTGGTAAGTGAGCTCTATCTTACTGCATGGAAATCAGGATGCAAAGGAGCCACTGTTTATCGCGATGGGTCCAGGAACGGTGTCCTTATCGCAGGAAAGAACGAGATGCGGCAGGAGCGTCCAAAAAGACCGAAAGCTCTTGATTGTGATGTGATAAGGTTCAATATAAATGAAGAAAAGTGGGTCGCTTTTGTTGGGCTGAAGGAAAGCAGGCCTTATGAGATCTTCACAGGTATAGCTGATGAGGAGATTTTCCCGATACCAAAAAGCATTGTCAAGGGGAAGATCATTAAAATCAAGGGAGATGAGGGCAAGACACGTTATGACTTTCAATACACTGACAAATACGGGTATAAGAAAACCATTGAGGGATTGTCCCATATGTTCAATTCCGAATTCTGGAACTATGCAAAGCTCATTTCCGGGGTTCTCAGGCATGAGATGCCTATTGGGGATGTTGTAAACCTTGTGCAGTCGCTCAGGCTTGACAGTGAATCGATAAATAACTGGAAAAACGGAGTTGAAAGGGCTTTGAAGAGATATATTCCCAATGGGACAAAGGCAAAGGGCAAATGTGGGGAATGCGGATCGGAAAATCTTGTTTATGAGGAAGGCTGCCTTATCTGCAAGGATTGCGGATCATCCAAATGCGGCTAGGGGACCGGGTAACCGGGGAGTGTATATAATTCAAAAGGGTGTTCATGAGACACCCTTTTTTTATAAGCTAAAATTGATCTTCCGTTTTTCGCCTGAACTACCGGCACAAAGCTGGCGCGGATTTGTAACAAAGCTGGCGCGGATTTGTAATCTGTGCCTAAACAATTATAGTCCAAACAATTATAGTCCCGATTGCATCCCGATGGCTATCGGGACGGCGCTATCGGCATATCAGGGGCTATCGGGACGGCGCTACCGGATGCCCGGACCCGCCAGATTTTTATTTAATTACCCCCAGTTCTTTCCCGATCTTCAGAACGATTTTACAGCTTTTTCAAGATGTTCCATCTCATGTGCTGCCGAGAGCTGAACCCTTATCCTTGCCTGTCCCTTAGGCACGACGGGATAATAAAAGCCTATCACATAGATACCTTCGTCAAGCAGTCTTGCAGCAAACTCCTGGGAGAGTTTTGCATCATAGAGCATAACGGCGCAGATTGCTGATCTGGTGGGTTTAATATCAAATCCTGCCCTTTTCATTGCATCAATAAAGTATTCCGCATTCCTGTGAAGCTTATCCTGCAATAGATTTGTTTCGGTCATCATATCAATCATTCTTATGCCGGCTGCAGCAACAATGGGCGGTATTGAATTTGAGAAGAGGTATGGGCGCGATCTCTGCCTGAGCATTTCGATTATCTCCTTCTTACCGGTTGTGAAGCCCCCGATTGCTCCGCCGAATGCCTTGCCCAGGGTCCCGGTTATGATCTCAACGCTGCCACGGATATTGAAAAGCTCAGTAACCCCCCTTCCAGTTTTGCCGACGACACCGGCCGAGTGCGATTCATCAACCATTACCATTGCATTATATTTTGAAGCCAGCTCCGTTATCTTGTCGCAGTGGGCAACATTGCCATCCATTGAAAACACGCCGTCTGTGACTATAAGCCTGAATCTCTGAGCCTGGGCGGCAATGCAGCTGCTTTTCAAGATCTGCCATGTCGGCATTCTCATACCTGTAACGCTGTGCCTTGCAAAGCCTTACCCCGTCGATTATCGAAGCATGATTCAGAGCATCAGAAATAATTGCATCCTCTTCAGTCAGAAGAGGTTCGAATACCCCTCCGTTTGCATCGAAACATGCAGCATAAAGAATTGTATCCTCAGTGCCGAAGAATCGGCGATTTTTTTCTCAGCTCCTTATGAAGGTCAGTGGTCCCGCATATAAATCTTACTGATGACATTCCGTAGCCATGATCGTCGAGCGCTTTCCTGGCTGCTTCAATAAGCGAGTCGTTGTTCGAGAGACCAGATAGTTATTGGCACAGAAGTTCAGTACCTTCCTGCCAGTTTCCAGTTGATCTCTGCGCCCTGGGGTGAAACAATAATACGCTCGCTTTTATATAACCCTGCCTCCTTTATCTCATTTAAAATATCGACAAGATGGTTCTGATAATTTCTATACATGATTTTCTGAATTATTTTATTTATCAACCGTATTTGCCGTATAGAGGTTCATGAGTGACTATCGCTTCCGATCCTCAGGCTTACAGGATAAAAGTTTAAAACTCTAATCCCAGTTAAGGATTACTTTTCCGCAGTTACCCTTCTCCATTGCATCGAAGCCTTTCTGAAAATCGTCTATAGGGAAGCGGTGGGTTATAACGGGATTAAGATCTATCCCTCCAATTATCATCTGTTCCATCTTGTACCATGTCTCCCACATTTCACGTCCGTAAATACCCTTAAGTGTTATTGCCTTGAAAATAATTTCACTCCAGGGAACTTCGAAATTTGAAGGCAGCATTCCAAGAAGTGATACGGATGACCCGTTGTACATGTTGTTTATGCAGCTCAACAAATGCCTTTGGCGATCCCGACATTTCCAGACCTATGTCAAAGCCTCTCATTCCCAGCTTTTTAACTGCATCTGAGATCTTTTCTCCCCTGGATGGATTTACAGTGAGTGTGGCTCCCATCTTCCTTGCAATTTCGAGACGGTAATCGCTCAGATCGCTTGCAACGATAAATCTTGCACCAGCAAACCTTGCTATTGCAACTGCCATGCTGCCGATAAGTCCTGATCCGGTTATAAGTACATCTTCCCCCAGAAGAGGGAATGAAAGTGCAGTATGGGTAGCATTTCCGAACGGATCCATTATTGCAGCCCATTCATCGGGTATCCTGTGGTCGAGAGGTATAACATTTTGTGACGGGATCTTTACATATTCGGCAAATGATCCGTCAATATGAACACCTATACCGACCGAATTTTCACATACATGTTCCTTGCCCCTCCGGCAATTCCGGCAATGACCGCAGGCCAGGTGGCCTTCCCCAGTAACTCTTTCGCCGATTTTCAGATTTGTTACTCCCGCTCCCATTTTCTCTATATATCCCATATATTCATGTCCAATCGTCATGGGGGTTTTTATGGTTCGTTTTGACCAGGCATCCCATTCGTAAATATGAAGATCAGTTCCGCAGATTGCCGACTTGCTGACTTTGATTATTACATCATTAAGCCCGGCTCGGGAATCGGAACCTCTTCCATCCATAGACCCTTTTCCGGCCTGGCTTTTACAAGTGCTTTCATCTTATTTGAATTATTCATCTCAGAATAATTATTTTTCCGGCAGGTAACATACCGGGGCGCTAAATTAATATAAATCTATTGTCAAAAAGCTGATTTTTGTAATACTATTATTTGTTAAGGGGTTTGCATATCTTTGCACATATTTTAACCCTTTTATCATATTATGGCACAGGTAAGAGTACGTTTTGCCCCCAGTCCTACAGGTCCTCTCCATATAGGGGGAGTAAGGACAGCACTCTATAACTATCTATTTGCAAGAAAGAACGGAGGGACATTTATTCTCCGTATCGAGGATACCGATCAGGCGAGATTTGTCGAGGGTGCCGAGGAATATATAATGGAATCACTGCAGTGGTGCGGCATCAGGGCAGATGAGGGGATAAGGGAAGGGGGGAATTATGGTCCCTACCGCCAGAGCGACAGGCAGGATATTTACAGGCAGTATGCTGATACCCTTGTGGAAAAAGGAGATGCCTATTATGCATTTGATACTCCCGGGGAGCTGGATCTGATGAGAATCGACTCGGAGAAGGAGGGGAAGACATTTATTTATAATGCCGGGGTCAGGGAAAAGCTCAACAACTCGGTTTCGCTTCGCGAATCAGTATGGAGGGATAAGATTGACAAGGGCGAGCCCTATGTTATTCGGTATAAGATGCCTGCCAGTGAGGACATTCACTTTGATGACATGATAAGGGGGCATATAGTTGTAAATACGGCTACTCTCGATGACAAGGTTCTGTTTAAATCTGACGGAATGCCAACTTACCATCTGGCAAACATTACTGACGACCATCTTATGGAGATAACCCATGTTATCCGCGGAGAAGAGTGGCTTCCGTCGCTGCCCTTGCATATTATGCTCTACAGGTCCTTCGGCTGGGAGGCTCCCCTCTTTGCTCACCTGCCCCTGTTGCTGAAGCCTGACGGGAAAGGCAAGCTGAGCAAACGGGATGGTGACAGGATGGGATTCCCTGTATTTCCGCTTTACTGGCCCTATGGTGAGACTGCCAGGGGTTACAGGGAGGAGGGCTATTACCCTGAGGCATTCGTAAATATGCTTGCACTGCTGGGATGGAATCCGGGGACGGAGCAGGAGCTTTTTTCAATGGAGGAGCTCATCGGGGCATTCTCCCTTGATAGGGTTCATAAATCGGGCTCGAGATTTGATCCTGAAAAAGCCAGATGGTTCAATCATCAGTATCTGCAAAGGCGCAGCAACAATCAGCTGGCAATTGAATACAGGGAATACCTGAGGGCCAGGGGGTATTTCATTGATATAGTTGAGCTCGAGATCCTTGTAAGCCTTGTAAAGGAGAGAGTGAGCTTTGTCAGGGACATCTGGGAAGAGACCGACTTCTTTTTCAGGGCACCTGAGGCATATGACCAGGCTGTGATTAAAAAAAGGTGGAAGGAGGATTCGCCTGCTCTTCTTACGGAGTTGAGCGATCTGATTGCCGGGTTACCCGATTTCTCATCCGCGGCGGCAGAGGATGCGGCAAAAGGCTGGATCGAAAGGAAGGGGTACGATACAGGAGCGGTTATGAATGCTTTAAGGCTTGTAATAGTAGGAGCCTCCAGGGGACCCCATATTTTCGATATAATCGGATGGATAGGGAAGGAGGAGACTATCAACAGGATCAATAATGGGATCGCCCGGATCGGAAATCAGAATTTATGAATCAACCGCGCCAGGGAGACTATATAGATATTCATACTCATGGATCACTGGAATCCCCGGGGATCTGCGCCATCGAGAACCTTATGGCTCATGAAGGAATTTTACCGGCAGAGCTGGGCTCCCGGCCATGTACATACGGCATACATCCCTGGCATTTATCAGAGGATCTGCTCACAGGACTTCTTCGTAATGTTCAATCGGTGGCAGGGTCAGCGAACCTGGTGGCTATCGGGGAGGCAGGATTCGACAAGCTTCGCGGACCGGGTATGAAAATTCAGCAGCTTGCATTCGAGGCACAGGTTAAAATATCGGAGGAGGTACAAAAGCCTCTTTTTATTCACTGCGTCAGGGCCTGGGACGAACTTTTGCCGGCTTATAAAAGGATGAGGCCCAAAATGCCTTGGATGATCCATGGCTTCAGGGGCAGTTCCGGGCTGGCGCAACAACTCATTTCAAAAGGTATCTATCTCTCCTTGTGGTTCGACTTCGCGATGAGGGCAGAATCATCAGGACTACTGAGAAGCCTTCCTCCGGAGAGGATTTTCCTTGAGACCGATGGCGCAGACATCGATATCCGTGCAATTTATGGAAAAGTGTCTGCCGATCTCGACATGGAGGTGGATGAGCTGAAAACAGTTATTCTGAATAATTACAATACCTTTTTTAATTCAGGGAGATGACCGAATGGCTTGAAAGGACTGCACTGATCGTCGGCGAAGAGGGGCTCGTCAGGATCAGAAATGCAAATGTGCTTGTAGTGGGCCTGGGAGGTGTTGGTGCCTATGCAGCAGAAATGATCTGCAGGGCGGGCGTGGGAAAGATGACAATTGTTGACGGGGACATCATTGCGACTTCAAACAGGAACAGGCAATTGCCTGCTCTCCTGAGCACCGAAGGACAATCCAAAGCTGAAGTGATGGGCAGAAGGATGAAGGATATCAATCCTGGCATAGAGCTTACAATTATAAATGAATATATAAGGGACGAGAGGATGACGGCCATACTTGATGCCGGCTATGACTGGGTTGTTGACGCAATCGATACTCTTTCGCCCAAGATCTTCCTCATCTATCACAGTCTGCACAGAAAGTTCAATGTCGTAAGCTCTATGGGAGCGGGAGGTAAATTCGATCCTGCGCTGATAAGCATTGCTGACATATCTGAAACGACTGATTGCCCTCTGGCCAGGATACTCAGGAAGCGTCTCCACAGGCTGGGTATAAGAGAGGGATTTACGGCAGTTTATTCACCGGAGGCCGTCGACAAATCCAGGGTACTTACTGTTCAGGGTGAAAGAAACAAGGCATCCGTTGTGGGAACAATTTCATATATGCCTGCAGCTTTTGGCATAGCCTGCGCATCAGTTGTCATCAGGGATCTTGCAGGGGCAAGATAAGATCCTGGGGAGCATACTGAGATTACCTGGCAGCCTTCTTATAGCTTATCGACAAGCCCTCACCCGTTGAATTCAGGGTAGTCTCATAATTCTTCAGGCTTTTTATATATTCAAAAAATGCC
Organism: uncultured Bacteroidales bacterium; assembly: GCA_963756885.1. GTDB lineage: Bacteria > Bacteroidota > Bacteroidia > Bacteroidales > VadinHA17 > LD21. The sequence continues at coordinate 381,887 of CAVWPG010000004.1, read as the reverse complement.
CTCTGCCCGGCCTCAAATCCATGTCCTTCGAGGTATATGTTGTGGGCGGTGAAGCATCCTCCGACGCTGAGCAAGGGATCTGTGTCGATGAAATAATTTTTATACCATTCCTTGTCTGCATCGCTGAAAATGAAATCGAAAGGTCCCTTCAGTTCCCTGACGAGCTTATGGGCATCCCCAAGACGGGCATCGATATATCCGGATAATCCGGCTTCCCTGAAGTTTTCAAGGGCTGTATTGTGTCTCCCTTCATCAATTTCGATCGTAACAAGCTTTCCGCCCGTCTTACTCAGGGCCCATGCTATCCATATTCCGGAACGTCCGGTGGAAGTGCCGATCTCAAGGGCCGACTTGTAGTTATTCCTGATTATCAGGTCATAGAGTAATTGCCCGTCCGATTCCGGAACGTTCAGATCGCTCCATTTACCCGAATGGGATGCAAGAAAATTCCTGACTTTTTTGTCAAGTTCAGGGTTATCCTTCAATTCCTGCTTATCATTATTTATTGCTGACATTTGCATAGCGATCAAAAGGCAAGATAAAAGTGATAAAAGATTCAGGCTTTTCATGCCGTTGCTGTTTTGGTGAATACCCGGAGCTTTTCAGGAATGACAATTAACTTATAAAATTGTTTTGCGTTGCAATGGCTTTGTTATGCTATTGTTTTATTTGATACCTTTCCTTTAATAAATTCCGGTAAAAATGAAACCTTTCAAGGAATCTGAATGGCTTAGGCTGGATATTCTGTTTCTGGCACTGTTCAGTGTATTTATTCACCTGATATTCATGAACAATCTGGAGTATCACCGCGATGAGCTCCTGTACTTTTCTTTGGGGATGCACCCTGCCGCGGGTTATGCTTCGGTACCTCCCCTGACACCCCTGGTGGCATGGCTGATGGAACATCTGTTCGGATATTCGTTATTTGCAGTAAGGGTTTATCCGGCCCTTCTGAGCGGGGCAATTGTGATTCTTTGTTCGGCTCTTGCCACGGAGCTGGGGGGATCGGGATATGCCTCTTTTGTGTCAGGCCTGGGGCTGCTTATATCCGTATTCTTCATGCGCGCCTTTGGCATGTTTCAGCCTGTTTGCACGGAGATCTTTCTCTGGACTCTTATAATCTTCCTGATTTTAAAATATATTAATACGGGTGCAGGAAAATATCTTCTTCTCTTCGGTATGGCAGCCGGAGTGGCCCTGCTCAATAAATACCTTGCAGGGATGCTCCTGGCAGGACTAGTTGTTATCATACCCTTCACAAAGTACCGCGAGGTATTTGGCAGGAAAATGTTCTGGGCAGGAATCCTGGCCGGATCGCTGATCTTCCTTCCAAACCTGGTCTGGCAGGTGAGGAGGGGCTGGCCTGTATTTCATCATATGGATGAATTGTACAATACCCAGCTGGTGCACATGAATTATCGGCTGTTTCTGACCGACCAGCTCCTGATGCCATTTGCCGCTTCCATTCTTACAGTTGCAGGCATCGTCTTTCTCCTTGCAGCGCCGTCAATGAAAAGATACAGGTTTCTTGGATTTCTGTCAATGTTTGTTATCCTGGCGCTGATGTTTCTGAAGGGGAAGAGCTACTACACTCTTGGTGTCTTTCCGTTTCTTGTTACTGCCGGCGCCGTTGCATATGACAGGTGGCTGAAAGGGACTTTTGCCAGGATCCTGCTCCCCCTTTTAATGCTTATAATTACAATTCCGATCATACCTATGGGCATGCCTGTATTCGGTCCGAAGGGGCTTAAGGAATATTTCGGGATTCTCGGCAAAAAATATGGAATAGACACCGGGAGGCGGTTTGAGGATGGCACCATTCATTCACTGCCCCAGGATTATGCCGATATGCTCGGATGGGAAGAAATGACCTTCCTGGCCTATAAGGCATACCAGATGGTTGATGATAAGAAGTCTCTATTCATTTACGGTCAGAATTACGGGGAGGCGGGAGCTATAACAGTGATCGGGAAAAAGTATGGCCTGCCTCAGGCCCTGAGCTTCAATGAGAGTTTTCAGTACTGGCTTCCTGACCGTTTTGAGCCTGATATAAGATCGGTTATTTATATAAATGACAAGCCCGGTGAAGATCTTAATGGGCTGTTCAGGAAAGTAACGCTTGTAGGGCGTGTAGATAATCCGGATGCAAGGGAGTATGGCGTGGGTGTTTATCTTTGCGAGGATCCTGCCGGAAGCTTCAATCTGTTCTGGCAGTCGAGGCTCCGAAAGTTCCGCAGCGGGGAATGAGGTCCGGTGATTCAATCTGCTGAGTATACCAAATCCCCAAAATATTACTGATTTTCTATTCTCTGTATTACGATTATTTCTTAACTTGGAGAATATTTACCTGAATTCTAACCAAATAATTCAAAAAAATGAGAATCCTTATTACCGGGTTTGTTTTTTTTGTTATCTGGTGCTTCGTTTCCGCCTGGGTCTATAATGATAAAGCTCTTCCTGCCCTGAGGAAACCGGTAACTGTAATAACAAATCCTGAAACACCTTCGCATGAGGCAGATTCTTTAATGAAAATTAAGGCATCAATGCCTGAAAATCTCACGATCTACTTTGAATTTGACAAATCCAGATTCAAACCTGATCCGCAAAACGACAATGGAGTATCAAGGTTCAGGGCATGGCTCGATAAATATCCCGGGTCGATGCTTTCGGTAACTGGGCATACCGACCTGGTAGGCACGGCAGACTACAACTACAAGCTTGGGATGAAAAGGGCAGAGGAAGTTGGGAAATACCTGGAGGAGCAAGGTGTGAAGACAAGCCGGATGGTCATTGATTCCAAGGGCTCGACCGAGCCTGCTGCCTCATATATCACAGCAGACGGAAGGGCAAAGAACAGGAGAACTGAAATATCAATAAAAATGCAGTAAAATGACACAATTGTTTATACTTCTCATACAGTCAGTTACCGGGGCCGTGCTGACTATTATAGCTCTCATTCTGGTTGCTGCCCTCATAGGCTATTTCACAGCCTGGTATTATGCAAAATCGGTATATACTCCTATAATCAAGGGTCTGGAAGAGGATAAGGCAAAGCTGATCAGCGAGGTGGAGGGTCTGAATGCAGACGTTCGCAAGCTGAGAGAGAAATCAGCTGATCTTGAGGCTAAGGTCAAAAAGCTTGAAGAGGAGATTGCAGTGAAGGATAAGGAGCTTAGCCAGCTTATCAAAGCCAGGGATTGATACCTCCTGGTCTGAAGGTCAATCCGTATTTCACTTAAAGATCCTGTCTGTTTCCATTTCTGACGGGAAATAACTAATTTCGTCTTTCTGAACCGGGACTTTTCAGGGAGAGCGGTCTTTCTTTGTCAGATTGCTGTACCTGCCGGGAACGGGGGATATTTAAGTTATTATTGTGGTCAAAAAAAAACGAAGTATGAGACAATATATACTGGCAGAGACAAACTGGAAATCGTTAAGGGACAGGGAGATTGAACTTGCCGTTCTTCCCTGGGGGGCAACAGAGGCTCACAATCTGCATCTTCCTTTTTCAACCGATAATGTGATGGTCGATAAAATTGCAGCCGAATCGGCCAGGATTGCATGGGACAGGGGGGCCCGGCTCATTGTTTTGCCTGCAATACCATTCGGCGTCAACACGGGGCAGATGGATATCAGGTTAAATATTAATATGAACCCCAGTACCCAGCTGGCGATACTTGACGACGTTACAAATGTCCTGAACAGGCATGGAATACATAAGTTCCTGATCCTGAACGGGCACGGAGGTAATGATTTCCGGCAGATGATAAGGGAGCTGGGTCTGCGGTATCCTGAAATGTTCATCTGTACTATAAACTGGTACAAGTCATTCGACAATGCAGAGTTTTTCGAGAACGACGGAGGCCATGCCGATGAGATGGAGACCAGCATGATGCAGTATGTTGCTCCGGAGCTCATACTTCCATTAAAGGAAGCAGGGAGCGGGGAAGCAAAAAAATTCAGGATAGGTGCATTCAATGAGGGCTGGGCATGGGCTGAGCGCAGGTGGACCCAGGTTACTTCCGATACAGGCATAGGAAATCCCTTCAGGGCTACTGCGGCAAAGGGTGAGCTGTGCTTCAACACGGTTATTGAAAGGATAGGCACGGTAATGTATGAACTGCATGAAGCCGATATCAATGATATGTACAAGTAGGGGCCGGGGCAGGACAATCCTGGCCTGGCGCTCAATCAATGAATAAACCAGGTAAAAATTCAGATATATGAAAACATCGAGGAGAACATTTGTAAAAACAGGCACTATGGCTGCCCTTGCAACCGCCATCCTTCCGGGAAGGCTGACTGCACCAGCCAGTGCAGGAGCAATAGTTGGCCTGCAGCTGTATTCCGTTCGTGATGATATGGCGACCGATCCGGTCGGCACGCTGACAAAGCTCGCCCGGATGGGATATGTATATGTGGAGCATGCCAATTACATTGACCGGAAGTTCTATGGCTACAAGGCTCCTGAATTCAGGAAGATTCTCGACAGTGCCGGCCTGAAGATGATAAGCGGGCACACAGTCATGGGCAAGCAGCACTGGGATGAAGCAAAAAAGGATTTCTCTGAAAGCTGGAAGCTTACTATTGAGGATGCCGCCGTACTGGGCCAGAAGTATGTTATAAGCCCGTCGATGGATCCTGCGATGAGGACAACTTATGATGATTTCAGGCACTATATGGATATCTTCAACAAGTGCGGCATGCTTTGCAGCAAGCATGGCATGAAGTTCGGTTATCATAACCACGACTTTGAATTCAGCGAAATGCTTAACGGTGAAAAGCTATTTGACATTATGATGAAGAGCATTGATCCAAAGCTTGTGATTGTGCAGCTTGATATAGGGAATCTTTACAATGGGGGAGCTGTGGCAATCGATGTTGTAAAGCAGTATCCCGGGAGATTCGAAAACATGCACGTCAAGGATGAGATAAAGGCCACAGGCGGTACTGAAAAATATGTGAGCACTATTCTGGGAGAGGGGATAGTGGATACAAGGAATGTGGTTGATACAGCAAGGAAGATCGGCGGCACGACCTGTTTTATAATCGAACAGGAGTCTTACCAGGGAATGACCCCAGTGGATTGTGTAAAAAAGGATCTTGAAGTTATGAAAAGCTGGGGATACTGACCGGAGGAAACAGGATTTGCAGGGGAAGAAGAGTATTCGTTACAGCGCCCGAATTGTCCGAACTTTTTGATTTCCGGCATGTTTCTTCATATATGATAAAGCGTAATTTTCGGGGCCATGATGAGATCTAGCTTTTTCCGAGTGATTGGTCTTGTAATTCTGACGGTTTTTTCCTCGTTGTCAGGATGCGAAAAGCCTGTATCCCAGGAGTACGGATATTTAGAGGGTATAATCAGGATCGGGCCTCTGTGCCCCGTGGAAACAGATCCTCCGTCATCAGATTGCCTGCCCACGGCTGAGACATATAAGGCCTACCCTGTGGCTGTCTGGACCAGTGACGGATCAAAAAGGGTCTCTACGCTCTCTCCGTCTCTTGACGGATCTTTCAGTGTCCGATTACCTGCCGGAATGTATCTTGTTAAGCTAGTGAATCTTTATGGGGCCGGAGGCAGCAATCTACCCGTTGAAGTGGTTATAAATGCCCTTGAAAAGACAATGCTCGACATTGAAATTGATACCGGGATAAGATAGAACAATAATCTCTGCTTTCGGTTATAAAGACAGATGAGGACCATTATAATACTCTTCCTGCTTGTCTCTTTTTATCCTGCCGCCGCCCAGATAAGCGGGAGACTGACCGATGCATCAACGGATGAGCCCATAAAGGGAGCTTTGGTTCTGGCAGGGAAAAAAAGTACGCATTCAGGTACTGATGGTTCCTTCACAATAGGTAAATCAGAATATATATCTGTTATAGCTGAAGGATACCGGACTGTCAGCGTAAAGGCAGACACATTGAAATTAAGGAACGGCCTTATAGTGATTCCCCTGCGGCAGCTGAACTTCAGCCTGTCGGAGGTCAGGGTAAACGGCTATTACAATCCTGAAAAGCTTGTAAAGGTAGCCGGTGCAGTAACAGTAATTCATATCGATTCATCTCAGTATCCGGGTTACAACATTGTATCATCCCTGTCAGAAAGCCCGGGCCTGATCATACAGGAAGCCACGCCGGGTACAATGAAGCTCACACTGCGTGGTATAGGTTCGAGATATGCATATGGCACGAAGAAAATAAAGATGTTCTTTGACGGCATTCCACTCTACAGTGCGGAAGGGGAAACCTATTTTGATGACATCAGCCCTGAGGATCTGAGCAGGATAGAGGTATTGCGCGGCCCTGCCTCCAGTATATACGGCGCCTCGCTGGGAGGAGCTGTGCTTCTCTACCCAAGGCGTCCCGATTACGGCCATTCGGAGATGAGCCTGATAAGTTCTGCAGGATCATTCGGATACCTTAAGAATAATCTCACCTTTTCTTCCAGCCAGGGGAAAAGCGACCTGCTTGTCTCCCTGGCAGATATACGTTCAGATGGCTACCGTGAAAACAGCAGCTATCACCGGAATTCTGTCCTTGTCAATTATAACCATGTCATAGGACGAAAGCTCAGGGGCTCGCTCCTTCTTACCGGATCGCTTGTGAGGGCACAGATCCCGAGTTCCCTCGATTCGGCCACATTTGTGTCGGATCCTGCCGCTGCAGCCCCTCAGTGGCTTAAAACAAGAGGGAATAAGCATCCCCAGAGGATTTTGCTGGGGTACAAGCTGACATATCAGCCTGTGACAAACCTTGAGATTATCGGATCGCTATTCGGGACTTTTCGCAAGAATGAGGAAAACCGGCCTTTTAACTTCCTCGATGAGACAGGGATCTCCTACGGAGGGAGACTTCTGGCAAGGTATGCATGGACAAGCGATAATATAAGCTACAAAGTCACGGGGGGAACAAATTTGTTTCTTGAGCTTTACGATAACAGTATTTTGGAAAACCCGGGCGGAGAAGGGCTGAAGGGAGCCTTGCAGCAAAAAGGGAGGGAAGCCCTGTACCAGGTTGATCTTTTCTCCCAGTTCGACATGGAAGTATCGGATTTTGTCTTTACCCTCGGTTTTAACCTCAACAGATCAGGGTTCCGATTCACCGATCTTTTTTCAATCGATTCGGTAGATCAGTCCGGAGCCCTCAGCTTTAAGCCGGTACTCTCGCCAAGGGTTTCAGTATCCTGGAACCCGGCAAAGGGGATCAATTCATACATAGCAGTAAATCATGGATTTACTATTCCTTCTCTTTCGGAGACAATGACTCCTCTGGGGCTTATCAACACAGAAATAAAACCCGAGAAGGCCTGGAGTTTTGAAGCAGGCACCAGGCTGGACCTTTTCCATGAGCGGACTTTTATCGACCTGGCTGCCTATTATATGAGGGTTAGTGATCTGATTGTCCCCAAAAGGGTGGCTGAGGACTTTTATATTGGCATGAACGCGGGGGCTTCCCTACACCGGGGGATTGAAATTTCAGTGCAGCAATGGCTCTGGGGTAAAAGGGAGAACGATAAGCAGGCCGCCACATCAGGCCTGTTAAACCTCAGCTGGTCACTTAACAGTTTCAGATTCCTTGAATTTAACGATGGGGAGAATAATTTTTCGGGAAACAGGCTGCCTGGCGTTCCGGCGAGGTATTTTTCAGGAAGTTTTGATTTTAAGACGCATGCCGGGATCTATTCCGGTGTTGAGGTGCTATCGTCAGGTGTTATACCGCTCGATGATTTCAACAGCAGGTACACAGACGGCTGGACGGTATTGAATGTCAGGGCCGGCTATCTGTTCAGGCTTAAAGGGCACTGGTCTCCTGATGCGATGTTCTCGGTGAATAATATCACAAATACGGCTTATGCATCCATGGTGGTTGTAAATGCACCGGGAACCCCTTCAAATCCGCCGAGGTATTATTACCCCGGAATGCCGAGATGGTTTTCGCTTACGGTTGGATTGAGATACCGTTTCGACAGGAACTGGAATGCTGTCCAATAGGAGATGGCGCTTAAATACGTATGAGTAAAGTGTTTCCTTATTCTGAATATTTGTTTATATTGATATCGGTAATTAAACTTTTCACCTGCGATTGATTAATGTATTTATCCCCGCTTAAAATTAACCGACTATGAAAAAACTCAAAGGGTTCATTGTCACAATTTCAGCATTTATTTTACTGGCTGCATCTGTTTGCAGCGCACAGGCCCAGGGCAAGGAGGCCGGGGCACAGCAGGACAGCCCTCCCCTTTACAGGGATGGGAGCTATACAGGCATGTCCAGGAGCAAATACATCTCCGAGCCTTTCTGGGGCATCTGTCACCTGACCGTTGAAAATGGTTTGCTGACCGGTATAAGTTTCTCGATACGGGATTCCAGCCTTCATGAAAATTTTGATGGAAGCTATGAGAAGCACTTTACAGGCAATCCTGTATATATTCAGCAGAGCAGGAATGACTGGGCGGGTGTCCAGGCCTACCCGCGGAAGCTTGCAAAAAAGCAGGATACGAGCAGGCTTGACGCAATTTCCGGGGCGACCTGGTCGTACAATATTTTCAGGGCTTCTGTGAGCGATGCCCTGAAGCACGGAGGAATCCAGGCCGAAAAGATCGATTCTTATGTTAAGAAGACCTTCATGATTCCAATGAGGGATGGAACCAGGCTTTATACAGTTGTCCTCTTACCTATAAACTGCACTGCCCGGGTGCCTGTAATAATTGAAAGGACTCCGTATAGTGCGGATAATCAGGCGGGGGAAGGTACGGCAATAAGTGTTGAAAGTTTTGGCGATCTCAGATCGATGGCTGAGGAGGGATACATTTTTGTATTTCAGGACATAAGGGGAAAATTCAGGAGTGAGGGAAAGATGCAGATCCATCTTCCCATAACCCATCTCACAATGAAGGGGACAACTGATGAGAGCACCGACACCTATGATTCTGTCGACTGGCTTATAAAAAACCTTCCGGGCAACAATGGCAGGGCCGGTATTTTTGGTATTTCGTATCCGGGATGGCTTGCCCTCGTTGGGGCTGTGGATCCCCATCCGGCACTAAAAGCTTCCTCTGAGCAGGCATGCATGGGAGACCTCTTCCTGGGCGACGATTTCCATCACAACGGTGCTTTCAGGCTGAGTTATGGCTTTGAATATACATACGGAGTTGAATCGGGGAAAAGAAGCACCCATTTTCCCTTCCCCCAGTTTGACCTTTACAACTGGTATCTGCAGCTCGGTTCGCTTAAGAATGTGAATGACAAATATTTTCACAATAAGATTGCCACCTGGGATAATTTTGTCAATCATCCCGACTATGATAATTTCTGGCAGAAGGATTCTCCCCTGAGCTATGTTTCCGGGCCTGAGATTCCGATTCTGCATGTGGGAGGCTATTATGACCAGGAGGACATTAACGGTCCCCAGCTTATGTACAGCCAGATGGAGAAGGAGGATACACAGAACAGGAATTTCATTGTTCTGGGGCCATGGAACCACGGCCAGTGGGGTGGGATGGATGCCGACAGCCTGGGCAGGATATCATTCGGAAGCAATACAGCCGAATGGTTTCACGATCTTCAGAAGCGCTGGTTCGATTACTGGCTCAAAGGCGAGGGGGACGGGAAATTTGCTGAGGCATATTGCTTTCAGACCGGCACAAACCTTTGGAAGACCTACACAAGCTGGCCTCCGAAAGAGGCGGAGATAAGGAAGCTTTATACAATGGCCGGTCTGACTGCAGGCTTCTCCAGACCTGTTTCAGCTGAAGGTGCTGTAAGTTATATCAGTGATCCTTCCAGGCCTGTTCCCTACCGGACATTGCCAATCGAAGCCACATACAGCTATGGCAGCCGCTGGGGCTCATGGCAGGTGGAAGATCAGCGCTTTGTGGCCACAAGGCCGGATGTCCTGACTTTTACCGGTGACACCCTGGGGGAAAATTTTACAGTAACCGGCGATGTGAAGGCACATATTTTTGTTAGCACTACTGCAAGCGATCTCGATCTTGTGGTAAAGCTGATCGATGTTTACCCCGATTTTGACAGTAAGAACAGGCTGATGAGCCAGTATGAACTGGCGGTCGCCATGGAGGTATTCAGGGGTCGCTTCAGGAAGAGCTTTACATCACCTTCCCCGATGATCCCGGGAAAGCCGGAGGAGTTTGTGATCGATCTTCACCAGATAAATCATACATTTCTGAAAGGTCATCGCCTGATGGTGCAGATACAGAGTACATGGTTTCCCATCATCGACAGGAATCCACAGAAGTATGTGCAGAATATTTTCGAGGCGAAGGATGAGGATTTCACAACCGCAACTCATACAATCTACTGCAACAGCGACCATGCAAGCTATATAGAGCTGCCGGTACTGAATGAGTAGAAGGTCTGCTTCCTGCCTGTACTTTATAATGCCGGACCCTTCAGCTTACCTTTCTGAGGGATCCGACATTATCTTTTATTACGACCCCTTCGCCATGACCGCCAAGGTCGGCAATAAGCTGCTTGAGGGATCCGTTATGCTGAACATTATCCTTTATAACAGAGCTTTCAAGCTTTTTCAGCACAATGCCGTAGTCGGGCGAATAACTTCCTTCTCCTCCGTCATCCCTGCCTGAATTAAGCGCGTTTCCAACGAATACGAGTCCTTTTACAGATTCAAATCTGGCATGTGAACTGTCGTAATCATCCTCTTTTCCCCAATCGGGCTTGCCACTCCTGTAAATTACATTGCCTGTGATTGTAATTGTTTCGCAGCTTCTCCCGTTTTCCCCGGGGAGCAGTGCAATGCCGCACCTGCCTGAGCGGTCGATATAGTTGCCCGTGATGTTGTAATGTGATCCTCCCTTGATTACTATACCTCCCATGCGATTCCACTCAATCCTGTTTCCGGTAAGGGTATTGGATGCATTTTCGTCGTAGCTCGCATAGCCCGCTTCTCCGTTTCCCGAGAACCAGTTATCGAGTATGAAGCCATCCCAGCCCCTGACCCTTAAGCCGCACCCTTTATTTACAAAGCAGTGGGAATGACGGACGCAAAAACACCATATTCTTTCGAGTCTGATGCCATCACCCGTGAACTTCTCGACACGGCAGGTGTCGATCCTCGGGGTGTCCTCCTGCTGGCCATAGTCAGGCTTGTCAACAAGAATCCCATGGATCCCCCCTTCAATATTGTTTCCGTCGAGACAGAGTCCGAACAGGTAGGAGCCATAAGCCCCTGTGAGATTCAAAAGACATTTTCCACCCCCCTTGAAGACCAGGACTGTTCCCATCCCTTTCCGGTAGCTCCATGCAGGTAGTCCGTGCAGCCCTATGCCTTCGGGAACTTTAAGCTCACTGCACAAATACCTTCCTTCAGGGATGAACACAGCACCATTTGTAAGGGCAGCCTGCTCCATTGCCTTCAGGATGGGGACCGTGTCGTCTGCTACTCCGTCACCTGCGGCACCGAAATCCCTTGCATTAAGCATCCCTCTCGCCTTTTCACCTCCATGTCCGGCCGGCTGGCATGAAACTGTTGAAACTACTGCCGAAGCTGCAAGCACTGAGCCGGCAGAGACAAAATCGCGTCTTGAAAATCCTGGTTTTTTCATAGTATTTATTCTCCTGAGATTAAAAATTTTGATTAACTGGCTTCTTAAGCAGTGACCCGGGCAAAATAACCTGATTTGCTCCTGCTAGTAAATTTAATAAATGAATTCGATTGAAGTAATAAAGTTATTGTTTTATACACGCTCAAATTTAATATTGCCGGTAACTCTTCCGGCTGCTGCAATGATTTGATCCTTTGTTTAACTTTCGTGCGCGGATTGTCCAACCGATCCGGGAGATCAGCCTGAAAAAATCAATCCACCGCCTGTGCAGTTATTGCTTTGTCTATTGAATCAGTACGTTCATCACAGTTGAAACAATGTTCATAAAAAACGCTGATCCGGTTTATTTACAATTGGTTAATTAGGAATATCTTTGTGTATCGGATGAACATTTCTTACGCCAGCCTTGTTAAGGTCATTAAAGGCAGGTAAACATCTCTTCAGTAAAACAGTTAAAAATGCCAGCCAGGTTTAGAGAAATAGCAATTTTAACACTTTTGTTCTTGTCATTTCCTTACAGGGCATCCTCACCCAGCGTAAATGAAATTGTCATATTTGCCGATGAGCCGGTGCAGCCTTACAGGAAGCTGATCCTTGCGGTTGGCAAAGTGGAGACGATGAACGATACCCTTTGCTACAATCCGATTGAAGAAGCTGCAGGTTATTTTCAGATAAGGCCGATACGGCTTCAGGATTACAACAGGCGGACAGGGAGCAAATATACTTCAAGGGATCTCTTCAATTATGCAATCTCAGAAAAGATATTTTTATACTTTGCAGACCTTATAGGTCCCTACGATCTTGAACAGATCGCAAGAAAATGGAACGGTTCAGGAGCTATGACGACCTATTACTGGAACCGCATAAGGGAGAACCTGTAAAGGTTCAGTGTTTCTTTTCCCGCTGACATAATTATCCTCTGACCTATCTTGAAAAAAGGGTTTCCACGTATACCTTTTTATCATACTGGAATTCACTCAGCCTGTAAAATCTCGAAGAATTATTTTCGATCTGATAGACCCAATACCCTGTTACATCGCCGGGGGAATAATATATCCTTCTGATGTACAGCTTATCGCCCGGACTGAATTCACAGTTTTTGCCATAAGCCGATAGCTTCCCGTAGGATTTGTCCATCGATGTCTTTATCCAGATAATATTGGGTCCGTCATTTGTATCGGGCCCTGTATGTCTGAAATCAACATATTCCCCCACGTATTTTCTTGTGAGGAAAAATTCATCTTCAATAACAGTTTCGGATGAACGGCCAAGGTTTCTCTTTTGGGGTTCAGGAGAGATATTAAGTAGTTGGATATTATTCATTTCTGTATAGGCTGTTCCTCCTGCGGGGTCAGTTTCAACCTTTAAAAAATAGGTACCTGTGTTCCAGTTGATGGCTGCAAGATTGCCGGCTCTGTCAGAGCCCTCACCTATCATGAATGATGCAAGTCCGTCACTATTGGTGGTGGCAGTTTGTGTTTCACTGTATACTACCACACCGTTACTGCTTCCTTCCAGGATGCTTAATCTGAATGACACCGGTCTGGAAACAATCAGGTCGCCGGTTATATTTCTTACAAGCGTCTGGTAGTTAAATGATTCAGGATTCTGACCTGTTGCTTTAAAACATAAAACGAGTGCTATAAAAAAGAGCAGGAGTCCTTTCATAACGGTTTATTTTTTTAAAGTCATTAAAGATAGTCATTTATTACAAATTACTGTCTATATAGAACCAGCTGCAGGGTCAAAAGGTTGCATCCGGGAGGTATGAGTTCACATGGTGCAGGCAGGCTCAGCTGTTTTGCCGGATCCGCCGGCCCTGCCGCTTTTCCCATGGGTGGTCTTTCCCTCTGCCGGTCTTCTAAAATCCCGCACTTGTAAAAAATTTCGTAAGGGTATTGCAGTAATGCGCAAATTATTATCTTTCTGTTTTAATTTTATTGATCCCGACATGGAGCCATCATACCTTCGAAGAAATTTCTGCTCAGAATCAAAACATCTGAGACCTGTCCTCCTGCTGCTGCTTATCCTTTCAGGAGGGTATGCCTGTTTTGCCCAGGAGGGCAGGATGATCGATCAGATAAAGGCTCAAAAGGGAGGCACCGCGGTATGGTGGGCAGGGCAGGACAGCTGGATAATCAAATCGGGAGACCTTGTTATTGCCACAGATCTATTTCTTGAAAACAAGGGCCGCATTGCTCCGGCACCTGTAACTCCGGAAGAGCTGGCAGAGGTGTTGGATATATCCTTTATTACCCATGCGCATGGTGATCATTTTGAAGAATATACTTCCCGGATCCTCCTGGCTGGATCTTCATGTCTTTTTGTTATGCCCGAAAGCTGCCTGGCAGAAGCGCACCGCATGAATATTCCGGATGAGAGGATTGTTGTTGCAAAGCCCAGGGAGCCATTTGAGATCAGAGGGATCAGGGTCGAGCCTTTAAGGGCAATTCATGGGAATGCGAACTTCGCAATCTATTATGATGCAAACCTCCAGGATTGCGGCTATCTGTTCACGATAAACGGCAAAAAGTTCCTTCAGCCCGGTGATACATATCTGCTCGAGGATCATCTTTTTGTCAAAAAGGTCGATGTTCTTTTTGTTTCTCCTACGGAACATAACATGTACATCGATCCGTCGGTGATTCTCATCAACACTCTTGACCCTGACTATATCTTCCCTCAGCATTTCGGTACCGTTGAGGTCAGTGAAGAAAATCGGTTCTGGGCGAAAGGCTATCCCGACGAGGTCAGGATCCGGCTCTCGCCGGCTCTGCAGAAACGTTATCATATTTTACATCCCGGAGATAAAATGGAGATTAAATGAAATGGTGAAATATCTGATACTCTTAACTGGTCTGGTGTGGCTGATAGCTTCCGCCGGACGGCAAGCTCAGATTCCTGACCTGACTGTCGGGCAGGAAGGGGAGAGGTATCTTTACATAGGAGCCGAGGCCTGTGCATCCACGTGTCATAACAGCGTGAAGCTGGGGCATCAGTATGACCTCTGGAAGGCATCAGGCCATTCACGGGGCTATGCGTCGCTCCTGTCGGATAAGGCGCGGGTCTATGCCCTTGCAGCAGGCATTGAGGGTAAACCGGCTGAGAGCAGGGTATGCCTCGGCTGCCATGTAACTGCTGCCACATGCGATACGGCATCACTTGGGCCGACATACAGGAAAGAAGATGGCATAACCTGTGAAGCCTGCCATAAGGCTGAATTCAATCCGAAAACCAGCATTCCCGGAGAGGCTGATTGCCTGCGCTGCCATACCGGATCTGTGCATGAGGTTGAAGCCTTCGACTTTGCGGAAGGGTGCCGGAGAATATCCCACCCAAGGCCGGAAACACAGCAGGCAGGGGATTCGGCAGCCGGATCAGTAAAGAGCTTTCCCTGAGGCAATAAAAAAATGTCAATTTCCGTTTATTTTTCAACATTTATATTTTACCTTCCTGCCCCGGAAATTTAAGGGCAGTTGTGGCACGGCCTTTGTGGTCAGACGGGACTAATACAGAAGATGCAATCATGAAGAGAAGTTTTATATCAGGGGTACTCAAATTTGCAATGCTGACAGGTATGGCATTGTCGGTGATCACCTGCAAGAAAAATGACAGTATTACAACATCGCTTGCTCCTTCGGCAATAACAAATTCAGCAGGGTGGCCCGGGCGCAACTGGGCGATCCTCAAGGGACAGGTGAACGCAAAGGACAAGCTTACAACAGTTAGCTTCCAGTATGGTACTTCAAAGGATTATACAAATTCAGTGAGCCCCGATCCTGATACCACCTCAGGAACTGCAAACATCAATTTCAGCATAATCCTGACAGGCTTAAAGGCAGGAACAGAATATCATTACAGGATTAATGCGGTAAATGCATCCGGCGTCGGGAACGGGGCTGATGTTGCATTTTATACAACGGATTCTGCAGGCATTGCAATCGATTTCAATCCGGATCTTACGTACGATTCAATCTATGACCAGGAAGGCAATAAGTACAGAACCATAGCAATAGGGACACAGATATGGACAGCTGAAAACCTGAAATCCACAAAGCTTAATGACGGTACTGAAATCCCGTTTGTACCCGATGTTACAAAATGGGCCGATCTTACCTCTCCGGGTTACTGCTGGTACAATAATGACTCAGTCGGATACGGTGCAATCTATAACTGGTATACAGTGAATACAGGCAAGCTATGTCCTGAAGGCTGGCATGTTCCAGGCGACGATGAGTGGACGGTTCTTACAGATTTTCTCGGCGGCAAAAATGTTGCGGGCGGATCAATGAAGGAAACCGGGAATTCTCACTGGCTGACACCGAATACCGGGGCAACAAATGCAAGCGGTTTTACAGGCTTGCCGTCAGGCTACAGAAATTATGCCGGCGGATTCAATAATATAGGCAAATATGCGTTCTGGTGGTCATCTACCGAGTGGTCATCGGCCGGTTCATGGTACCGCGATGTCTACTATGGATATGAATCGGTTGACCGAAGTAACAGCAGCATGAACAGCGGAGCCACTGTCAGGTGCATAAAGGACTGAATCACCTTGTCTTTATCCCTTTACTGTCAACAATATTTCCCCCTTTCCCGCAACAAAAAAAAACTTGACTTGTTTATTATTTGCAAGTAACTTTGTATTTGTTGAGGTGGAATTTCTTTAGAGTAATCCGTATTATCTGATTTTAGATGGACTTGCATATTTGATATCTGACCGGTTTTTGAGTGAAAACGGAAAAGTAAATTATCTATATAAACCTTCTAAAATATATGAAAATGGCAAAAAGGCTTATCTCAATTGTAATCATCTTTTTAGGATGCAGCGTTTTTACATTTCATAACGACTCTATGGCAACCAGCAGGGGTGATTCTGCTTATCGCTCTGAGAGCCTGGCAAGCAAGCATCAGCACAGGTACAGGGCTCCATACAGGATAGTTACCAGCCGTTATGTTTCGCGTTCTTCCCTGAAAAGATCGGTAGATCATGGCAACGGGGTGCGCATTAAGATCATGCAGAATGGAACGGATAATACCGATATTGAAAATTTTTCCATGGAATATGATAGCGGAAATGAATTTCGCATGGGAAATACATATGGTATCGAAAACAGCTCTCTCCCCTTATACGTTAAAGTCACTTACCGTTCCTGGAATGCATTTCATGCCGTTCAGTTTGATGTGGCATATGAGTTTGTCGTTTTTTATCCCGGAATATGGGATGTTACAATATGTAATTAAGGATCTTTCCCATCCTTGACCAATCAGAGTGCCCCCTGGGCTCAAACAGCAGAGATAAATGTTTAATATAGCCTGTATATCCGGAATACAGGTGAGGGGACTGCTTTTTTATCCCTGAAGATTTCTTTCAAAGAACAAAATTTGGTAAATTGGGCTTTATACAATTCTCAGCTTATCAACCAGCTCATTACCCGATATGAAAGAAAACCGAAGAGATTTCATTAAAAAGGGGGGCGCCCTTGCAGCCTTTTCACTTGCCGGAATCAAAACAGGAGGCAATGAACTGCTGCCGACACAAAAGGCTTTTGAAAAAAACGGCAAGGGGCTGATGAAGGTCGCCCTTCAGGCTCCTTCTGAGCCTGATGAAACAGCCATCAGATTTATACAGCAGCTGGGAATCAGCCATGTGGTACTGAATACCGATGGCGCCAAAGCAAGCTACGGATATTATTACAGCAGGCGAAAGCTTTATGAGGAGGCTGGTATCAAAGTATATGCCTTCGGCGACTCCAGTGTTCATAATGTTGACGCTATTGTTCTGAACCTTCCGGAAAGGGATGCCAAGATTGAGGAATACAAAAATCATATACGTAATCTGGGAAAGGCTGGTATTCCCTATACAACCTATGCACATATGGCCAATGGTATCTGGAGTACCGGCCGGGAAATGACCAGGGGGGGCGCCCCTGCCCGTGCTTTCGATCTGTCAAGGGCTACGGCAGGGGACTGGGCAGGGAAAAGATACGAAGGACCCCTTACCCACGGAAGGGAATACACAAAGGATGAGATATGGGCCAACTATGAATATTTCATTAAGCAGGCTAAAGCTGTTGCAGAGGAAGAAAATGTGCTCATTGGCATTCATCCTGATGATCCCCCTGTTCCTGAGCTCGGAGGAGTGCCCCGGTGCATCTTCAGCAGCTTCGGGGGCTACCGCCAGGCTCTTGAAATTGCTGACAGTCCGAATGTGGGAATGTGTCTGTGTGTAGGCTGCTGGCTGGAAGGAGGTTCCCTGATGGGCAGGGATGTTATCGAGACAATAAAGTATTTCGGAAAAAGGAACAAGATTTTCAAGGTACATCTGAGGAATGTAAACCAGCCCCTGCCTCATTTCACTGAAACTTTCATAAATGATGGTTACGCCGATATGCATAAGATTCTGAAGGCTCTTAAGGATGTCGGCTTCAGCGGCGTGATAATTGCCGACCACATACCCGAAATGGCGTACGGTCCCTATACCGGAACAGCCTTTTCAATAGGATACATAAAGGCAATGGTGGAACAGGTATTGGGAGAAACTTAATATCCCAGGAAGCAGCAGTGAAAATGCTGAAGCACTTTATTTGAGCCTGAATACCGTACATGCCAACCGGAGGGATCTCCTGCAAGCTTCATCAATTATCCGTCAGTAATGCTAAATTTAATTGGCAAAAATCCATGGTAAGCTATGCACATAACCAAAAATAATCCAATGTATGAAAGACAACCGTAGAAATTTTATCAGGAAAAGCGCAGCTGTTGCTGCTGCAGTGTCCGTTTCCGGAATCGGGGCCTGTACTGGTCCGGGTACCGGCAAAGCAGGTGATAAGGGGGAAGAAAAGTCAGGAAAGAACCTCAAAGCAGTTGCCTGGCCGGTTGTTTTTGGCCAGGATTCGCCAAAGCTGTGCGTCGGGATGTCTCCGGATGATGTAAAGATGATGAGGGATTACAAGCAGATAGGGGTGGATTATGTTCTTACGGGAGGGCCGAATGTTCCATGGACTGAGGAGAGCCTGCATGCCATAATGGACCCCTTCAGGACTGAGGGTCTTACTGTTATAAATATGATGATAGGAGGCAACCAGGATATTATTTACGGGCGCGAGGGGCGCGACAAGGAGATTAAGGAGATCATAGCTTCGA
Organism: uncultured Bacteroidales bacterium; assembly: GCA_963756885.1. GTDB lineage: Bacteria > Bacteroidota > Bacteroidia > Bacteroidales > VadinHA17 > LD21. The sequence continues at coordinate 363,154 of CAVWPG010000004.1, read as the reverse complement.
TTGTGGCTGCAGGTGCAGTGGGGCTTCCGGTAATAGAATATAATTTTTATGCCCACCGGCTTATGGAGGGATATTATGAAGTCAGGGCCAGGGGTGGTTCAGGAATAACAGCCTTTGATTATGGGAAGGGAAAGGATCTTCCCCCTGACCCGAAAGACGGAACACCGCAGACAGCGGAGATGCTCTGGGATAATCTGACCTATTTCCTGAAAGCAGTGGTACCGGTCGCGGAAAAGGCAGGGGTAAGACTTGCCCTGCACCCGAATGACCCTCCTGTTCAGGTTTCGCATGGAAATGCCCAGATAATTGCAACTTTCAGGGATTGGAAAAGGCTTATAGAGATAGTCGACAGCCCCTCAAACGGGATGACTTACGATTGCGGTGTCTGCAGGGAAATGGGGGAGGATCCTGTTGAAATCCTCAGGTATCTCGGATCGAGGGACCGGATTAATCATATGCATTACAGGAATGTAACTGTGCAGCAGCCTTACCTTAAATATGAGGAGGTCTTTTTTGACGAAGGCCAGGTAAATATGTTCGCTGTGATGCAGGAGGTTATGAGACTGGGCTATAAATTCGGGATCTATCCTGAGCATCCGAGGGCACTGGACTATGACAGGGAACATCAGGGAGGAATAGCAAACCAGTATCCTGGTGGCGGGGGTTATACGGCACAGACCTACAATGTTGCCTATACAAAGGCTATGATGCAGGCCGTGGCTTCACTTTGAAAGCCTTGAAAATCAAAAAGCCGGCATAATCCGGAATTTATGGCGGGCTCCGGTGAACCACAGTTCTGTATGGAGCACAGAGTAATTCACCGAGTGTGGTATGAGTCTGTTCCAGAAGTATTACTCAATGAATGCTCTGTGTTACTCAGAGGCAGAAAAATCTCTTTACTGCAATTAATCTATTCTCTCAGGAAAATCATTTATGTTAAATCAAATCCGCAAGAGTATTTATGATTTCAATATTTCAATATTTAAATATTTATTTATTGTTTTGTTTATTCTTGAAGGCTGCAATCATGGCCGGAAAGCACAGCAAAAAGAGAACAGTGAGCCTCTTGTTGAAAATGGATTCATAGAGGTCTCTGGGACAAAGCTTAATTACGTTATCGAGGGAACCGGAAAGCCGTGTCTGGTCATAGGTTCTTCAATCTATTACCCCAGGACATTCTCGAAACAGCTTCGGGATAGTCTAAGGTTCTATTTTGTTGACATGCGTTGGTTTGCGAAGGAATATGCTCCTGTAAAGCCTCATGATTTTACGCTTGACAGCATCATCAGCGATATAGAAAAGGTCAGGGCTGAACTTAAGCTTGAAAGGGTAATCATTGCCGGACATTCTATACACAGTGTTATTGCTTTTGAATATGCCAGGAAGTACCCCTGTTCCTGCTTTTGTTGCCATTGGAAAGTATGATTATGTTGATCCCCCTGCTCTTTGGAAAGGATTTGATGATATTAAAGGGCTGACTGTCAGGATTTATGAAAAAAGCGGACACACTCCGCAGCTCGAGGAGAACAGTCTTTTCAACAGTGAGCTGCTGAAGTGGCTGAATGAGAACAGGTAAGGCCTCAGTAATTCATATAATCCCTGATACTCTCAATGGGAGAATCGGACAGGATCGGAATGCTCGGCAGTGCAAACAGATTCATGTTGTCAATTGTGAATGAGTTCCATTCCGAAGTTCTGATACCGCTGTAGCCTGTCCCGACAGCAGTGTTTATTATATCCTGATTGTGTGCGCCGTCGCCATAGGGCAGGGAAAGGAAGATCCTGGCCTGTCCGGTTATATCGGTGATCCAGTTTTTGGAATCGCTGAGCTCGGTATGGAGAAAATTCAGATAATCGTCGTGCGTGGCGAAATACTGGGCACTTTGCTCCAGGTAAGGATGGGAGCTCGTATGTGAGCCCATCACGAAAGGTGTCTTTCCATAATCGTCAGTATACTGTGACATCAGCCATACCTCCGACCACTTAGTAAAGCCGGGTGTATCCATCCATTCGGTCACAAGGAAAAAGGTAGCCGGCATTTCATATTTTACAAGCAGGGGGAATACCTTGCTGTAATTCGATTCATAGCCATCGTCAAAGGTCAGTATGATTCCATCCGAGAAGAGCTTGAGTTTTCCGGATTGCAGCAGCAGCAGGTCCTCCATAGAAATGATCTGGTAGTTATTGTCGCGCAGGTAGATAAGGTCGTTTTCAAAATCGAGGCTTGTTCGTTCGTATTCATCGGCAGGAATACTGTCAGTTATCTTATGGTACATAAGGATTACTACCGGGTAATTCCTGGTGAACCTCAGTGTATATGAAGTACTACGGATCGGGATATCGGTCAGTGTATCAGAGAGCACGGTTCCGGCCCTGTCGGTCATATAGCCTGTAAATATCAGCTTGTCCCCTGTATTATATTCAAATCCGTCCGACCCCTTTGCCGATTTCCGGTAAGTGGGCAGTTGCCCCGTGTACTCCAGCTTCGGTTCCGCACCAGGCGATGAGGATATATTCATCATCTTTATTGAGCCCGACCAGGAGGCCGTTCTTGCCGAGAGGAGGAAGATCTTTTCCCCGCTGCCGCTGAATAAAAAGGAGTGATAGCCTGAGTGCAGAAATTTCTCAAACCTGAGCATGAGCCTGCCTGAAGCATTGAATATGCTTATGTTCAGATTGTCATCCTCAGGCAGGTGAATATTGAAACGGGTCTGGCCGTCAAAGGGATTGGGATAGTTCTGGCTGAGAGAGTACTTGTCATCCGAGGGGTATTCATCGAAACCGGTTATAAGCAGGTTCAGCACCGTATCGGGGTAATGCTTAACGAGCCTGCTGCCTGTATTTATATCTTCAATGGCGACACTGTCGAATCTATGGTAACTGTCCTGGAATGTAGCCGTGAATGCAAGTTTTGACTGACTGTATCCATTGGAGGCCGTTGCACCGTATATTACGAAAATTAAAAGTGAGATATACTTTGTCATTCAGGTAATTTATAGATGCAATATTACGAAATTCGGCGATATGGTGGTTAACTCTCTTCGTCTGTCTGATCGAAGTTATCAGGCCTGAAAATCTTCACCCTGCCCGAAAGGGTCATTATGACTGCCAGCAGCAGGAAGAGGCCAATATTACCTGCAAGGTAAGCAAAGTCATTCAGGCTGAGTAGGATAAAAATAAATGCATAAAGAACCGTCAGCATTCCGGATACTATAAAAGCGCTCTTCCTTTTCCTGAACAGGTTGGCAGTAAAAAGGGTTATCAGCATAATTGTCGCAGCCGAGGCCAGGAGATATGCAAGGTTAAACCCAAGTTGTTCACTGAGTGAATTCAGAAGCGAAAAGAACAGCACAAGTCCCAGTGAAACAAGAAAATAGTTAAAAATATGAATTGATTCTTTCCTCGTCAGTTCCAGAAATACAAGCACGAGGAAAGTAAGTGCGATGAAGAGGATCCCGTATCTGGCACTTCTCCACGATTTCTGATAATGATCTACAGGCTGGTAGAGATCAACGCCGAATGAGCTTTCCAAAGGGTGATATCCATTGCCTGTCCAGCTCTGCGGAAAATTCCTGTTGAGGTGGGTGACCTCCCAGTCAGCCGAAAAGCCCTTTTCATTCACGCTTCTCTTCACAGGCAGGAAATTTCCGTTGAAGCTGGGTGATGGCCATGTTGAGCTGAGATGTGCAGTTGTAGTTTTGCCCAGTGGCGCTACCAGCAATCCCTCAGATCCGTCGAGGCTCAGGTTCATTGAAAAGCTGACCCTTTTCCCCGGGCTCAGGGCAGGATTGCTAAAGGTTATCCCGGACTGAAACAGATCATTGTCCCTTACTCCAGGCTCTGCCTCCAGTTCTGTCGAATCTGTCCTGAGGGTGATTTTCCCCTTCAGCCCCCTGTTGTCAGATATTCCTGCCGTGAAGTAGGCCTCCGGCCATAAAAGCTCGTAATTTTTAAGACTCCCCTCCATGGGAATTAGCATCTGGCCTGTTACAGTTATTTCTGAATCGTAGACAACAGCCCTGTATATTCCCCGGTACCTGATATCAGGCTTCAGAATGCCGGTTATCTGCAGTTCTTCGGGCAGGATATGCCAGATCGAACTAACTGGTTTTTCATCCTTCGCTGATGGGACAGTTCTGACCGGGATGTTCAGGACTGGTCCGGCGAAACATTGTTTGGCTGCCCACTGGTCAGAGATCTCCCTGATTGCTTTTTCTCCGTTCTGCTGTCTTTCCCTGATGACCTCTTTTATCATCTGAAGAGGGATCAGGAGGATAAGTCCGAGAAAGGCAAGAAATGCAAGCTTTAATGTAATGGACTGATGCCATTTTGTCTGATTTGTGATTTCAATTTTCATTGGGTATGGTTTAATTTATATAAAAGTACTTTGAATTGCAAAGTAAAGAGTTAAAAAAAATTACTTCTGGCTTATCAGGTTTTCGAGAGCTTTCAGATGAAGCTGAAATTCAGCTTTCCCGGAATCGGTAGCCGAATAGCTCGTGTTTGGCTTTCTTCCGATGAATTGTTTGTTTACCCTTATCATTCCCTTTTCCTCCAGTGCTCTCAGATGGCTGGCAAGGTTTCCGTCTGTGACATTCAGGGTCTCTTTAAAACCGTTGAAATCGAAGGAGTCATTCACCATGAGGACAGACATGATCCCGAGTCTGACCCTGCTCTCAAACACCTTGTTCAGCTTGTCAATGAGATCTTTCATGCCTCGTATTTTCTGTACATTAAAACTCCGTAAACTATATGGAGCAATCCGAAGCCGATTATCCAGAAAAGGATACCCCAGCCCTGAAAAAAAGCCGATATCAGTCCTGTTACAATCTCCAGAATGCCAAGGTAGAAGACTTCATCATAAGTGAATTTCCCTGCATTTACGAGGGCCAGGCCATAAAAAATAAGCAATCCCGGTACAACAAGCTGAACATTGTTCCGGAGCAGGAGCGGAACAATAAAAATGCCTCCGGCCATCAGCGGGATCAGCAGGCTGACCAGGAGTCTCCTGGAGGCTGGTGAGCCGAAGCTTTTGCCGTCGCGCCTAGCCTTATGCACCGAAAAATAGAGGGAGCCCAGCACTGAGAATACAAGGACACAAATTGCATCCGCCGCGAGCTTCAGCCTGAGCGAGACCGATTCCTGTCCTGAAATGTTTAATATATATTCATTATAGCTTATGCCTCCCTTGTTCAGGATCAGGAAGTAAGCGATAAATGCCCCGCATATCGCAAAAACTCCTGCAAAGATGCCCGAAAGTCCACTGAGTGAAAGAAACCGGGTGGATTCCTCCATCATTTTTCTGATCGTCCTTATATCCTCGACGGGTTGGGAATTGTTTTTCATAATATAAAAGTACTTTGAAATGCAAAGTAAAGCAGAAAATATTTAATTTCACAGCCTTTCGAAGTAATTTTTTTTTAACCTGTCACCACAGGGGATTCTAATCGATAATTCTGGCTTTACTTAAAGCGGCGGCGAGTTCTTCTGCCGATAATTTAGTTGTCTTTATATACCTGCGGTGTCCGACAGGGACTATAGTCCTGCCGCCGGAAGCAGGCTCTGTCCTGACCTCCTTTCCCAGTTCGTCAAGGAGTGTGATATCTTCTTGCTGTACAGGTAGTTCGAGCCTCCTGTCGCCTGAGATATGCCAGTAAACAACATACCGGCCATCATTCCGACTGAATGAAAAAGCTCTCACATCCCTGCTCCCTGATGCAACGTTCATGATCTGGTAATAGGGGACCAGTTCTGGTTCGTTTTTCTCATTGATCAGCAGGATATGCTCCTGTTTCAGATCCCTGAGCATTTTTTTCTGTTCTTCCGTGAGCCAGTGGCTGGCCCTGACCTCTTCCCAGCGCCGGAGCACTTCAAGGTTATCTGCAGTCCTGGGATGTGCATCAAAGAGGGCAAGGTTTGACTGCAATGATACCGGACAATCCCATCCAGCCGCCCTGCTGGTGACATACTCAAGCATATCAGGCTGGGTTCCAACCGTATTTGTATCAGGCAGGCAGTATCCCAGCCAGCCGAAATTTATACGGGTAAAGTTATCTCTCATTCTCGGTGCCTCCTCTGCAGGAAATTTACGTACCGACTCTTTAATCATTTCAGGCCTGAAAATATCAAATGCATTTCCACCGGTGAGCATATGCCAGCTGAAATGAGTTTTTGCAGCTCCCTCAGCAAAGAGTGGCTCTGGCTGCAGGCGGCTGAAGACTTTCCATTGTGCATATGATACATTGAACCAGAAGGGTGGATTTACCCCTTCTGAACCGTCAAAATAGCAGAACCGGAATCCTGCTTTATAAATATTTGCAATCTTTTCTGCAATTTCTTCCTGGAGATCGGTATTCTGATCGATATAGACGCTGGTGGCACCGAATTCGCTGACATCCAGCAGACCCATAATATACCCTGCAGGCCGGGCATTTACAGTGGTTCCGTAAATTCCCCTTTCACAGCCGGTAAATTTAAATGGCCGCTGGGTTGTATAACCCTTATATGACAACAGTTCCGTCCCAATCCTTAACACCCGCCGGTTATCGGTCATAGTCATATTTTCAGGATTTTCCTCCACAGATACTGTCAGGTCATTTTTTTTCAGGGGAGCAGCGAGGGTGAATGTTTTCAGCAGGTTCAGCCTGTAGTCGGGGACGGGAGTCATATATCTGCTGTCTATGCCTATGTGGGAATGCAGAAAGTGGAAGCCAGGGACCATTCCTGCTTCCCTTATTTCTGCCAGCATCCTTTGCAGGTCGTCCCATCCGCCGGGAAAGTCCTTTTTCCTCCAGTCGTAATTGCCAAGCTTTCTGTAGTCCCAGCCGTCGGTAAAGGCGGTATAGTAGATCAGGAAGGCCCTGAATCCACCCATCCTGGCATATTTAAGATGACGGCCGAGATTGCCCGGATTGACATCGTAAGTCCAATAATAGGAAGCATTGTACAGTTCATTCCGCCTGCTCCGGACGCCATGAGGCAGATTGAAATCATCTTCAACGGAGGCAATATTATCGAGGAGCTTCTCTGTTGGGCACACAATGAGGGCTGCTCCTGCTCCCCTTAGTTTCACATTTCCGGTTACACCTGCTTCCATTATATGATAGCCCTTCTCTTCTTTTGAATCTATACGGGCATATGGATCAGAGGCTATGATACTTACAGCCCTGGAACCGTCCCAGATCACATTAAGCCAGTCGCCGTAATGAGCCCTGTCGAGCACCGGGAGCTGAAGGAACCACATTTCAGAGATTGCAGGTTCGTCCATGCTGATACCGTAATCGGCCACTGTGAGCCTGAAATCCTCAATTGTAAATCCAATATAGGAGGAGGTTATTTTTAGTCTGACTATTGCCTCCCATGGAATAAGCCCGAAGCCTATAATTAATTTATCCCCATCCCTGCGAACGGAATTTGCCTTAAAGGTTGTCTCCTTCGTGGGATAAGCCAGCTTTATCTCATTCTGGTAAGGCCGTTCCTGCGTAATTGTGCAGATCGGTACCCTTTCCATGGTTAGCAGACATTCTTCCTGTCCGGGCAGTGAAACGAGGCTTTTTGCATAGCCATCTTTTGAGATAACCAGCTTCATCTGGTCATTTTCGATTACAATGTCATCGCCCGATGAAGGAATGTTGCTTTTGCATGAATTCATCATCAGTACGGACAGGAGCAGGAGGGTCAGGAGGCATGTTTTCATATTTATGCAATTAAGGTCTAATGTTCGATCCTGAATTCAGTAAAATTTACCACAGGCAAGGATTCGCACTCAACAGATTCAACCAGGCTGGTGACCGGTCCCTTTCTGCACCATTCAATAAATATATTGATGGGCTTTGTCGGCCCTTCTGCTTCGATATAGACGCTCCCGTCGGAAAGATTTCTTACGAATCCCGTAATCCCAAGATTATTCGCCTCCCTGGCAGCGCTCCATCTGAATCCGACTCCCTGTACATATCCCTTTATGCCGATCCTGTAATGCAGTTTCTCCATCATGTTTTCTGACTTCCCTGTAAACAAAGGTATCATAAAGCAGGCAAAGAGGCAACCGGATTTGTGCCTGTTCGCTTCAATAAAACAATGAAATGCATCTGCTATCCGGCCGGATTTACTATTTTTAACAGAATTACTGTTGGTTTTTACACAATCAGATGCTGAATCTGCAAAAATTCAACAGACTCGCGGCAGCGCCTCTTGCTCCCATGTATCATGCGCTGACGGAAGTTTTTGACCGGGGTGATCCTGGACCGGGTGAGTTCATATCGGAAATTTAACATTGTATTCAATATATGATGTCTGCACTGCGGGAAAAAAAGTGGTATCCGTGGCTGGTCGTAATGCTTCTCTGGGGAGTGGCTCTGCTGAATTATATGGACCGCCAGATGCTTTCCACAATGAAGCCGGCAATTATGGCCGATATTGCGGAGCTTGAGAGGGCAGAAAATTTTGGCCGGCTCATGGCTGTCTTTCTCTGGATATATGGATTGATGTCGCCCATGGCAGGACTGATTGCAGACCGGGTAAACCGGAAATGGCTGATAACCGGAAGCCTTGGCATCTGGTCTTTTGTGACACTTACAATGGGCTTTGCGACAACTTTCGGGCAGCTTTATGTGCTGCGTGCAACAATGGGCATCAGCGAAGCTCTCTATATGCCAGCAGGCTTATCGCTGATAGCTGATTATCACCGCGGGAGCACCCGATCGCGTGCCATCGGGATACATATGACGGGGATCTATGTAGGGCAGGCGCTCGGAGGTTTCGGGGCAACCGTTGCAGGCTCATGGAGCTGGCAGACTGCTTTCCACAGTTTCGGACTGATCGGAATAGCCTATTCCCTGGTCCTTGTCTTTTTCCTTTCGGAAAAGCGGGTTGAAGGATCAAGGGTGGCTCAGCCAGGATCCTCATTCATTGAAGGATTGCAATCGGTAAGGAAAAGCCTCGGATTGTTGCTTGGAACTTTAAGCTTCTGGGTTATCCTGTTTTATTTTGCCGCTCCGAGCTTTCCCGGGTGGGCCGTTAAAAACTGGCTCCCTACACTCTTCTCCGAAACCCTTGGAATAGGGATGGAGGAGGCAGGTCCACTATGTACAATAACTGTCGCAATGTCTTCATTTGCAGGCGTTATTGTGGGGGGGTACCTTGCCGACAGGTGGGTAATGCGAAATCTGAGGGGGAGGATTTTTACAGGTGCAATAGGTTTATCCCTCACAATACCTGCCTTGTTTCTTCTTGGGTTTGGCAGTGGGCTTGTTCCTATTCTGACCGGTGGAATTATGTTCGGACTCGGATTCGGAATGTTCGACACCAACAGCATGCCGATACTTTGCCAGTTCGTATCGACGTCAAACAGGGCTGCAGGCTACGGGCTTATGAATATGGCGGGAATCTTTGTCGGTGCATTTACTACAGACCTCCTTGGCAGATCGACCGATGCCGGCCATCTTGGTCACGATCTGGCGATGATGGCTTTACCTGTGGCCGTTGCAATAATACTTCTCCTCGCCACACTAAAGCCGGAGGTTACGGACAAGACTCAGGAAACCTGAGCTATTCAGCTGATAATGAAATATTCATGAAATAAATCAACATTTTTGGTTATTTGATCAAATTGATTCTGTTCTTGAATTTCATCCCCCATAACAATGACACTCACTGTATCTTGCTGATAATAAGAGACTATTAGTACAGAGGGCCTGTATTCCATAATTAATTTATCATATTCGCTGTCAATATTCATCCCGTTTTGACGAATAGCAGACTTTCTTCCGCTAATGGTTTTTTCCCGTTTACATCCGTCTGAAATGCATTGACAAATGTATCCTGAAAGCTCCTAAAATACTCATTGCCAGAATATTCATTCATTGCATCAGCCATCTTTTGCATTATCTTTAGCATGCTGGAAGAAGAAGAAAAACGAATAAAAATTCAGGTATGAATGTTCACAGCTCAGTTGGCAGAAAGCACCGGTACTTAACGGTGCCTTCAGTTTTCAACCTGATTCCTGAGGTAGGATTGAATTTTTTCCGTTTACTCAGAAGCCTTGGGATATCTGAGGAATCCAACCTTGTCGTACTCTCTTCGAAGCACAATTACTCCTGCAATGAAGGTGATCTGAAAAATGCCAGGATAATCATTAACCTGAGAAGGCTCAATCTTATCAGGCACCTCGACCTGTTTCTGAATTCACTTGTCAGGATGCTGCCTCCGGGCACGAGCTTTATCGGGTGCTTTTCGGATGAGGAGCTTTATACGGGGAACAGCTTTTCTGCAGGGAATATTTCGGCATGCATAGCCAGGTGCCGGAAAATGTTCAGATCGGGCAAAAATCATGTCATGAACCGGGATGAGGTAAGGGGGCTTCTTGAAAAGAACGGGTTTAAAACATTAAATATGAAAGAGATGAGCGGGCTAACATATTTTATTTCAACAAGTGTGAGTATGCCTCGCTGATTTCGGCCAACGGATGCAATTAAAGGATGCCATCCGGCGTTTAATTTATGGTTCGGCTATTTCATCAAACATAAGAAGATGAAGGTACATTATCAGATAACATCGGAAGAGACCGGGACCCTCTTTCTGCGAAACAGGAAGATCGCCAAGGCATTGGAATTATGGTTGAAGGAAAACGGATTTGCTTTCAGGGACACTTTGTTTGTGCCACGTTCATTTTATCTTTTCAGGGCGAAGGATCGTCTGTGAGTAGAAAAGGATCAGCTCATTCATCTCCCTCATGTCCACTACCTTGAAGCCATGCTTTTCCAGAAGGTCAGTAACCTCTTTTTTGTCAAGGATATTATCGGTTTTTGAATCAAGGATATTTGTGATCTTATTCGAGATATTCGACACGAATCCGTTCCATTTCAATGTCTTGTTATCTGAAAAGCAGCCCACGAAGTTAACATTGGAAGGAAGGATCATTGAGACAGTGGAGAGAAATGTGTCCAGTTCCTTAATAAGGTTAAGCTTCCGAAGCAGTATGAAAGTCCTGACATCTTTCAGATCCTCCTCATCGTAATAAAAATGGATATTGGGTGAGAGTATGAGTAATTCAGGCTCACTGAAAAGGTTAAAGCTCTTAAGGTACTGGAAAAAGCTAACACCTCCTTCTGCAGTAAGGTTAAAGTTATTTTCACTGAAAAATGGCTTTCCGTATTGGATCATCTCCTGTTATCACTTCTCGGTACAAAAATATTCATTTTATGGTAAAAAAAGATATAAAACCTAAAAACTGATCAAATAGTTATTAGCATGTACTTTTCATCCGCAAAGCCATTCTGTGCCGCCGGGCTAATTTATCGCTTCATGTTTCGACAGCCGGTTGATAACAATTTGTATTGGGAAGTTTTTGCATGCCGTTAATGAGAGGGTAAACAAACCCTGGTGCTAGTCATCCAGGCCCGACTTATCCATAAGCGATTTTGCCTTTATGCACCATAAAAGTTCCCTGATAAAATTCTGAGCCCGCTTTTCGAGCAGCTGATCATTTATTATGGAGCCATTTTCATCAAATTTCTCTTCCACATCCGGTACCGGAAACATGGCAGGAACTGTCCATGCCTTCATTTTCCAGAGCGAGAACTGAAGTGACATTATCACCTGTGATCCTCCGAACTGCCCATTGGATACTGTTGAAATTGCCACCGGTTTCCTCTGCCATTCCTTTATCAGAAGGTCAATGGCATTCTTCAGGCTGGCCGGATAACCTCCGTTGTATTCAGGCGTTACAATGATTACGCCATCGGCTGATGCAATCTTTTCTGAGAACTCCAGTGCAGCGGCCGAAGGGGACTTCTGATAGGGCAACCTTTCATCAAACAGGGGGAAGTTGTACTTGCTCAGATCGAGGATAACAGCTTCGGCAAGCTTGTTCTGTTCAAGTAAATTCCTGAAGTACAAGGCTACTCTGTGGCTTTTCCTTCCTGTCCTGACACTCGCAGATATTATTGATATTCGGGTCATTGCAATTCAGGCCAAATTCTGAATCAACCTGCACCTGCTTATGCAGGAGGGTTCAATGGTCTTGTAAGATTCCAATGTCAAGCAGTGTAAATGTCCCTGGCCTGATTGCAGGCCTTCGGTTTTGACCCGTTGCCGGAGTCTCGAACTCAGCGGTTGTAAGATATAGGTGGTGAGTTTGACTGTTTATTGCAATGGTTCTTGCCCCTGGTTGTGTTGTAACGTTTTCAAGCACCTTGAATTCATCAGGACTGACTTCCTGCACAACAGTCATGGTACCTTCACCGTTGGAGCTGTAGGCACGCCGGAGCCCAGGATCGAAGGCAGCACCGTCAACCCTCCCTCCGATTGGCATTGTTGTAATGACCTTGCCCGATAGGGCGTCAACAATAACCATCAGCTTGTTGCCGCAAACAGAAAACAAGCGGCTGTTTTCCCTGTCAAATGCAAGTCCGCTGGGCTCTTCTCCGGGAGCTATGCTCCAGACTTTTTCAACCTTGAGGGTGGATGCATTGATTACAGTGATTTCGCTCTTGTCTTCAATATTCACAAAGATTTTCCCCTTGCCGTCGGTAACCGAAAATTCCGGTTTCCCGTCAAGCTTTATCGTGGCAGCTACTTTATCTGATATGGCATCGATTACAGAGGCATTGGATGATCTTCCGTTATATACAAATACTTTATGGCTGAACTGATCGTACAGTATTGCGTCAGGGTTCTGACCAGTCACGGGGATCCTTGACCTGAAGGCAAGGGATTTGAGATCAATTACAGTAACCGATGAGTCTCTTCCGTTACTTATATATGCTTTGCCAAGATCGCCGGCAATCGTAATTCCGTGTACCCCCGGGGTATCTGATATAGTTCCCAGAAGCTTTCCTGTTTTCCCGTCAATTACCTGCACCACAGTTGCATGTGATACAAATATTCTTCCAGTCGGCTCATCACAGGTCAGATAATCCCAGCCTCCGTCGCCCTCAAGCTTAAACCTGTTTACTATCCCGTATTCCGAATTCCTGGCTTGTCCGGACAGAATACCGGCGGCTGCGAGAGTCAGGCACAACATGACAAATAGTGATTTTTTCATTGTGCAAGGAATTAACTTAATTGATATTCAAAGGTATGCAATTATCCTACAGCAATATTACCTGAAAAATAATTAACAAATATTTAACTCCAAAGTTCCGCAAACAAACAATTATAATGGATTTTCTTCGGACACCAGATCCTTCTGGAATATCCTGAACCTTTTTATTACTTTGCCGCCGATCCTTTCACACTCTGCCCTCATTTTACTGTTATTCTCAAGTACGAGATGAAGATCGATCAGCTCCATCTTATGTTCAGCGCACGACTGAAGCATTTTAATTCCCATTAGCACATCCAGCCCCTTTCCCCGGTACTCCTTTTTTACTCCTCCCAGGAGCATAAGCAGTTTTTTTGATCTTTTTGATTCCCTCAGAATCCTGAAGATGCCAAAAGGAAGAAGCCTGCCATGAGCCTTTCTGATACCTTCGCTTATATCCCTGATGCCTCCGGCAAAGCCAATCAGGCCATCGGAGTTCTCAACGACCTTTATGAATTTAGGATCCAGGATCATCATGTAGCGATCTACAAATTCCTTTTTTTCATGATCGTTAAGCGGTACGAAGCCATAGATCTCAAGAAAGGTCTGGTTCATCAGCTCAAGGATAGGATACAGATAGGGTTTTAGTTCTTTTTTTGTACTGAATTCGACTACCCTGTACTGGTTATTCAGTGCCACCCTGGAGAGGATATTCATGTAGGCGCCGGGCAACTCATCAGGGATCCTGGCAAGGTAGTTCACAAGGTCGATGTACTTTACGTAGCCTTCGCTGGCAAGCATTCGTGGGAGACAGGGATCATTTGTGGGACAGACAATAAATTTGGGGTACCCGAATCCCTCAATCTGGAATCCCTGCGGATCCTTATCAGAAAACGCAAGCGGGCCCACAAGCTTAACCATCCCCCTTTCCCGTGCCCATGTTTCCACCCTGCTTATAAGGGTTTTGAAAACATCCTGATCTTCAAAGCATTCCATAAAGCAGAATCGGCCATGCTGCTCATTGTGGATTGTATTATATCGCCTGTTGATAATACCCATGATCCTCCCTGCGACTTTTTTGCCCCTGTAAGCCAGGTAAAGGACCGTATCCGAATACTGGTATGATTTATTCTTCTTTTCATCAAACAGCACCCATTCGTCAACATACAGGGGAGGCAGCCAGTTTGGATCCGATTTGTGTACCTTTTCAGGCAGACAGATGAATTTTTTCCTGTCGCTCCGGGTTTTTACCTCGCTTATTGTTATCTCTCCCATATCAGACATCTGTAAGAATTTGACCGCTTGGAAAGTTGATCAGTTATTGTATTGATACCATTTTTTACTAAAGATAACAGATTATAACAAACAAAAAAATTTCACTTAATCTACAGTAAGGTAATAATTGAGGAGCGGGCAGGAGGGACAATTTAATCATTATCTTTGTTTCTATGACAGCTATTAGGCGACTTGCCGGGCAGACTGCCATTTACGGCATTCCCAGCATACTTGGAAGAATTCTTGGCTATCTGTTGGTGCCTCTTTACACCCGTATTTTTGAACCGGGCGAGTATGGAACAGTAAATGTCTTCTATTCCTATGCCTCAGTTCTGATGGTCATTCTCACTTACGGGATGGAAACGGCTTTTTTCAGGTATAATGAACAGGAGGCCGATAAGGAGAAAGTCTTCAGCACTGCCATGATATCGCTGCTTGCATCGTCCCTGATTTTTTTGCTGGTTGTATCTGCAAATGCAGGCGCCATTGCACGACTTATTGAATATCCGCGGCACAGGGATTATGTGTTATGGTTCGCCTGGATACTTGTTCTGGATGCTGTTTCGTCAATACCTTTTGCGAAGCTCAGGTCGATCAATAAGGCCAGGAAATTTGCCATTGTCAGGATGACCGGGATTATACTGAATATCGGCCTCAATCTGTTTTTCATCCTGCTCTGTCCCTACATTCTTAAGCACCCTGGCAATGATCTTGCAATGCGGGTTGTTGATACTGTTTACAGACCCGACTGGGGCATCGAGTATATTTTCCTCTCAAATCTTATTTCGAGCGCCGTGATCCTTCTCCTGCTGCTTCCTGAAATTGCTGCGACGAGATTCAGGTTTTATCCTGGTCTGTGGAAGAAGATGCTCATCTATGCTTTTCCCCTTCTTTTTGCAGGCATGGCTGGCATTATCAATGAGACCTTTGACAGGTTGTTGCTCCGCTACCTTCTTCCCCCCGGTATTGCGACCTACAATGTCGGAATATATGCTGCATGCTACAAGATCTCCATTCTTATGACCGTCTTTATTCAGGCTTACCGCTATGCTGCCGAGCCATTCTTTTTTGCCCAGGCAAAGGAAAAGGATGCAAAGCTGGTCTATGCCAGGATTATGGATTATTTTATCATCATAGTTTCGCTTATCTTCCTTGTTACAATGGTCTACCTTGATGATTTCATAATGCCCATTCTTGTAGGCAAGGGGTATTGGACCGGAAAGGGGGTAATACCTGTTCTGCTTCTGGCAAACCTTTTCCTGGGAGTTTACTATAACCTGTCGATATGGTACAAACTTATCAATAAGACGGTTTGGGGAGCCTGGATTTCTATATTCGGGGCCGTGGTTACCCTTGTCCTCAATTTCTGGTGGATACCTCTTTCATCGGATCATCTCATTTACGGGTATTACGGGTCAGCCTGGGCAACCTTCATCTGTTACGGATCGATGATGATAGTTTCGTTCATTATAGGGCAGAAATTCTTTCCTGTAAAATACAATCTGCTAAAATTCTTCGGTTACCTGGGATTGGCGGTACTGCTGTATTTGATCAGCGTTGTTGTTTCTATTGATCACCATTTTCTGCGATTCATCTTCCATTCATTTCTCTTGCTGATCTACGGGATCAGTGTTATTGCGATTGAAAGACCGGCAATTCTCAGGATCCGGTGAACGGGCATGCGGTTCAGCTTTGTCAGGCCACTGGTTCAGAACACTAATTTCTTAAGTAACTGCAGGAAGGAACCATATTCCGAGATATTGAACCTGGCAGCTGTTGGCCTCAGCCCGATCCTTATTGTATAAACGGCATCCGACAACGCCCTGAAAAGCATTTCATCCGTTTTGTCGTCTCCGGCTGCAAGTATGAAATCAAAATGCTTTTTACCTATAAGTTCAAGTGCCGCCAGCCCTTTATCGTATCTCCCGCTCTTGATCTCAAGGACCTTATTTCCTTCAAGGATCTCAAAATTTGTTTTGTTCCGGATCACTTCCGCAAGGTCGTCGCGCAATTCATGAAGGCGGAGCTGTGCAAAATCGGGATCGGCATTCCTGTAGTGCCATGCTATGCTGCCGGTCTTTTCCTCAATAAAAGTCCCATTGCACCTGTTAACATATTCATTGAGAATGGGGATAACAGTGTTTTTCCAGTTTGATTCTGTTTTTATGGCTGATTCCCAGCCCTGCCCCTCTTTTCTTATAAAATAGCCATGTTCGGCGACAAGTGTTATCCTGAGTCCAATGAACTGTTTTTCAAGAAAATCCTTGTCTCTTCCGCTTATGATTACTATTGTATTTTGTTTATCAGCCGCCAGGCTTTTTATAATATTAAGGGTCTCTTCATCAATAGAGGCCATTTCAGGGAATTTGGCGAAAGAGACAAGGGTACCGTCATAGTCGAGAAACAGTATCCTGCTTACAGCTTTCCTGTAATCAGATACAATCTGATCGGAAATTGCATAGTTGACGGTTCTGATTGCATTGAGATCCTGTTTCTTTTTTATGTCCATCGCCTGGTTAAAGAAATCGAGAGCCCATGTGAATACATTGTAGGTTGAGAGTCTTTTCTGCATTCTCCTGAGACGTATTTCTTTTTCTTCATCACCCATTTCAAGGGCCCTGAAGACCGCATCAGCCATTTCGATATTGTCTGTCGGATTGATTATAAGCGCTTCATTGAGCTCGGCTGAGGCACCTGCCATTTCGCTCAGGATAAGCACCCCCTTATATTCTGTCTGGCTGGCTATATATTCCTTGGCAACCAGATTCATTCCATCGCGCAGGGGTGTTATCAGCCCGACGTCGCTTGTATCGTAGAGAGCAACCATTTCGTTGAAAGACAGTGATCTGTACTGGTAAATTATAGGCCTCCAGGCCAGTGAGCTGTACTTTCCGTTTATTCTTCCCACTGTCGATTCAATTTCCCTCTTCATTTCCCTGTACTTCTCTATATTGTCGCGCGAAGGAACCACTACCATATTGAAAACAACATTTGAATGCCACTGGGGATATTTTTCAAGGAACGATTCATAGCCCTTCAGCCTGAAAGCCAAACCTTTTGTGTAGTCGAGCCTGTCGACAGAAAATATAAGTTTCTGATTGGAAAGGTTTGTTTTGATCTTCCCTTTTTCCTTAATAACCTTTTCATTAAAAAAAGAGGAGTGAAATTTTTCATAATCGATGCCTATCGGGAATGCATCGGCTTTTATCAGCCTGCTCTTTGTATATATCACATTCTCTGTAACCTCGTACCCTGTCGTTCTTTTTACCGATTTCAGGAAATGCTGGGTGTAGTCGTGCGTATGAAAGCCGATCAGGTCAGCACCCAGAATCCCGTTCACAATGGCCTCCCTGAAATGGCGTGGCATAAGACGGAAAATCTCGAACGACGGAAAGGGGATGTGGAGGAAGAATCCGATGGTGGCATCAGGTACCTTTTTCCTGATCATATCCGGCAGCAGAAGGAGCTGGTAATCGTGGACCCAGATGAAGTCTCCCGGTTTTAAGAATTTCAGGATCTCTTCACAAAAGCTGGCATTGGCCTTTTCGTAGGCGTCAAAATATTCATTGCTGAAAACGGAGAAGGAAGGGAAATAGTGAAACAGAGGCCAGATAAGGTCGTTACAAAAGCCACCGTAATATAGTTCCCTTGTTTCATCTGGAATTGACACAGGTACAATATCAAAATGTTCATTCTCAAGATCTTTCTGGGTACATGGATCTGGGATGTTCTCTGCTATCCCTGTCCAGACAATTTTGTTGCCGGTAATTAAATTGTTATTCTTCCTGAAATTCTCGGAGAGGGCCAGGATTGCTGAAACCAGTCCGCCCGAGTTTTGGACTTTACTGAATCCTTTTTTCGTTCGTGTGAATTTAAATGGTAATCGATAAGCTGCAATTACGAGCCGTTTTATCTCAGGTTCCTTAGGCATGATCATAATTTCTTTGTTTTCTTTGAAATATCCATGATTATTAAATTTAAAATATCCATAAGGGTTCAGCTATGGTCCGGAGCTTCCACTGGTCCTGTAATTTCACCGGAAAGGTCCGATCTCATGAATCTGATTGAGATCCGCGTACCCTCATTTTCCGTGCTGGTGAATTTAAGCTCTGCGTGGTGCAGCTTCATGATTTTTGCCACAAGTGTCAGACCAATACCGAAACCTCCTATAAATTTTGCATTTGAGGCCCGCTGAAAAGGCTCGAAGATGTGTTCAAGCTCACCTGTTGGTATCCCTATCCCAGTGTCAGAAATTTCGATCCCGACAATTCCCGGCGAAATGAGGAATTCTATTACGACATCGTCGTTGGAGAATTTGCAGCCGTTCTCGACAAGGTTCCTGAATGCAATAGTCAATAAGCCCTCATTGCCCCTGATAAGAAGATCATTGCCCTGTTCGGGGTATTGAATTTTTGGTATGATCTTACGGCCCTGGTACCTCACCTTTACCTGCCGGATGGCGTTGAAAATTATCTCGTCAATGCGGACATCCGCAAATTCGATATTCACGTTCCGGTTGATCTGGGCTAATTCAAGCAGGCTGTTTAGCAGCGCATTAATATTCTTGAGGTCGGTGATTAATCTTGAAATATGGTTTATATACTCCTCCCTTTCTCTTTCCTGATTTAAAATATAATCACTTTCCCCTATCATTACAGTAAGCGGCGTGCGCAATTCATGCGATGCATTGAGCACAAAATCCTCCTGATTCTTAAAGGCTGCTTCAAGATTCGAAAGCATTTCATTGAATGTTATTGCAAGCTGGTCAATCTCGTCCTTCCTTTTCCCTTCGTTAAGTCGGTTTCCCAGTTTAAGGGAGTTGATTTCCTTAACGCTCCTGATAATTTCTATTATAGGTTTAATGGCCCTTTTGGAGAAGAAGTATGATAGCAGGACAGAGAGCGAGATGCTGAAAAGGATGCTCCAGAGGAGGATTTCCCTTAAATCGGACAGATAGACTTTTCTCGAGACATCCGTTGCCATCACGAACACGTAATAAGTGCGGGAATTGTGAATATGCTTGTAGCACACCCCGTCCTTATTCTCGATCGAGAAATAGCGGAAATTGTCCCTCGCCGAGTAAAGACTCATCGTCCCTGTCCAGAGATACTGTATATTATTGCTGTAGACAATATTATAAGCAGAATCGGTGAGGGCGATCTCTTCATTCTGCCATGAAATTGTCGACTGGTGGATCTTCTTCAGCAGGGATGAGTCGACCTCTGCAACGTTTATAAGTAAGATAGCCGTATTCTTTGCACTGTCGAGCAGATTCTCCCTGAATTTGCTGCGCTGGTTCGAGTATGAAAAGTAATATACAAGCAGGGAGAAAAAGAGCAGTATTCCTGCTACTATGAGTGTAAACTGAATCGACAGCCTGATTTTAATATTCATTTTTACAATCCTTTTTCGCTGCAGTAGAAACCGAAGCCGAATTTTGTATGGATCAGCTTCTGATCAAAATCCTTATCGATCTTTTTTCTTAAATAATTGACATAAACATCTATGATGTTCGTGGTAGGATCGAAGTCTATACCCCAGACATTTTCAATTATGAAGTCGCGTGTAAGCAGCTTATCCTTGTTTCTGATAAAAGTCTCGAGTAATGCGTACTCTTTGGCGGTAAGCTCGATTTTTTTCATGGCCCGTGTAACGGTTTTGGTATTCAGATCCATTTCGAGGTCGGCTATTGTGAGCTTTTCCCCGGGAAGGGCATTCCCGGAACGTTTTATAAAAACATTGATCCTGGCCAGTAATTCCCTGAAATCGAAAGGCTTCACCACATAGTCGTCAGCTCCTGCGTCGAATCCCGACAACTTATTCTCAGGTGTACTGAAGGCAGTAAGCATTATTATAGGTATGTGGCTGTTGGTCTTCCTGATTTCCTTGCAAAGATCATAGCCGTTAATAAGCGGCAGATTTATATCAAGTATTATAAGGTTGTAGGAATTGCTCCCGATCATTTGTTTCCCTGTATAACCGTCGGAGGCAATTTCTGCACTGAAACCCGATGCCATCAGTTGTTTCTTCAGTACATCGGCAAGCCGCAGTTCATCTTCTACGATCAGGATTTTAATGTTGCGCATACAGCTCTCCCTTTTTGCGAAATTTTGATTCTGAAAGTTAAACAATATATGTCAAAAAATCAGCTTTGCCTTAAACCGCGGGAGGCATGCCATCCTTGATTTGATTCTTAATTCCTTGCAGATCCCTGTAACGGATCCCCTGGATTGAATTTATGGCTTGCGCCGGGTTTACCAGTCCTCTGTGCATCCGGCTGCCGTGTGAATTTATGTTAAAACAGCTGCCCGGGCAGATATTTAGGACTTTTTAATGAATTATTAACTATATTCTAATAAGTTACCTAGAAAATAATCTTCAGCTTTACAACTGACCTGATCAGAAGTATTTTCTATCTGATTCAGATCAGTTGGACCATCTTACTTTGAACCTTTTTTTTATTTGATACTTTGTTTCTTCACCTTGGCAGTTGTCATGATACCTCAATGACAACTGCTTTTTTTTATGCAGTGATGGCCATATACCTTAATTATGGCCGTCGCTGACTGTTCTCCGGCAGCCAGCCCTGCCCGGCCTGCACCAATAACTATCGTATGCCACTCTGACTTACCATTGACATAATGATTCATAATCATAAAATTGAAATTCGGGGGAACTTAATTCTAAAAGGTAAACAAGCTGGTAATGAAAATGTTCAGCTATTAGGCGGATCTGATCTGAATGTTGCCGGGAGGTTGTCAACCATACACTTCCGGCATGCGGGGCCGGGTAAGGCCTGCCTTTCCGTTGATCGCATTCAGCTTCTCATTATATGCGGCGATAATACCCTTTCGGGTTACCATGCCGACAAGATGGGATGGATTCCCTGATTCCACCACCGGCAGACGACCGATATTGCGTTCGCCAAGCTTTTTCAATGCATCCATCAGGGTGTCATCGGGGAAACAACAGAGAATGTCCCTTGTCATTATTTCAGCAACTGAACGCTCTCCGTTTCCGCTGTTGAGCGCCCTGTTGATATCCTGATAGGTGATCATTCCGCTAAGCCGTCCTTCGTCATCCAGCACCGGGAAACCCCTGTGTGTTGTGGATTTGATCATGAGCCCTGCCGTGCGTACAGGTATCGATTGGCTGATTGTAATTACTTTTTTATACATGGCCTCAGATACACTGATCTTTTCCATGAGGTCCTCCTTTGTGACAGAGACAATATCTATACCCCGCCGGCTCAGCTTGAGTGTGTATATCGAATCGCTTGTAATTCGCCTGACAACAAGTGTTGAGATGACACAGGTTATCATGAGTGGCAGGATAATCTTATAGTCGCCTGTCATCTCGAACAGGATCAGTATAGCTGATATAGGTGCGTGGGCGGCTCCGGCAAAAACTGCAGCCATTCCGACCATGGCATATGCGCCAGCCGATATGTGAAGATCAGGGAATAAAAAATTAAGGAGCATACCGTAGGAGCTGCCAAGCATAGCCCCGATGAAAAGGGAAGGGGCAAAAACGCCGCCTGACCCGCCGGAACCAAGTGTGAGGGAAGTAGCCACGATCTTGAGGCCGATAAGGGCAAAAATAAGAGTTACACCCATTTGCCCGTTAAGTGTTTGTTCTATTGAAGCGTACCCGACTCCAAAGACCTGTGGAAAGTACAACCCGATCATGCCGAGTATCAACCCCCCCAGGGCCGGTTTTATATACGCTGGAATTTTCAATGAATCGAAGAGGTCCTCTGTTTTATAAAGGATCTTGATGAAAATCCATCCGGTAAATGCTGCCAGAAATCCGAGTACAAAATAGAAAGGCATGTCCCAGGCGGTCAGCAGGCCATAGGGCGGAGTAGCGAATGCCGGATTAGAGCCCAGGAAGGATCTGGATACCACTGTAGCAGCCACGGCAGAAAGGACAACCGATGAAAAATACCTGGTTCCGTATTCACGCAGGATAACTTCCAGTGCGAAGAATATCCCGGCAATAGGGGCATTGAATGTGGCGGCAATACCTCCGGCTGCCCCGCAAGCCACGAGTATTCTCTTTTTATCCTCCGACAGTCTGAATAGCTGGCCGAGGGTTGATCCCAGTGCGGAGCTGATCTGAATTATCGGGCCTTCTCTTCCAACAGAGCCTCCCGACCCGATGCATATTGAAGATACAAGTGCCTTCATTGCTGCAACCCTCGGCCTGATACGGCTGCCACCCGTTGCAACCGCCAGCATTACCTCGGGCACTCCATGACCCTTTGTCTCCCTGGCAAATAAATAGACAAGGACCCCTACAACGATACCCCCTGCAGCAGGGATCACGATAACGTAATAGGGACCCATGAATGACAGTATCTGCTTCCCATGGGTGAAGAACAGACCCTGAAAGAACGAAATCATCCATCTGAAAAGGACTGCTCCGAATCCGGCACCTACCCCTATTATATTGGCAAAGACAAGAAGAAAGATAGTTTCGGAAGTCTGAAGGTAAAAAGAGATCTTCCTGAAATATTTCTTAACTGCATTTTGGGAAGCGAGCTTTAGTTCCACCAGTGTTCCGGTTGTATTTTTCAGCCAGGATCTTATTTGACTCAATTTCATGGTCGTGAATGTAAGCAGAACAAAGATAGCAACTTGGCACTAATACTGTCCTGGAAATCGCCTTGTCCTTCCCTGAAAGCATTCACAATTAAACAATTTTACCAGTAAGATGTTACTTGTTTAATGTCGTTTTATTTTTTACAAATTAAAACAAACAGCTATGAAAACAATAAAAGTTCTGATTCCGGTATTTCTTATGTGCCTGTCTCTTGTCTCTTACAGTCAGGCTACAAGCACTAACAGTACTAAGAAGAATGTTTATTATGTTCAGGCTCCACATACGCCGGAGCAGTGTATGGCTAATCTGACTGAAATGAAGACAAAGGGAGATGCATATCTTTCGAAGTTCGAATTTGGCTGTATGTCGGGAGATCATACAGCATACGCATTCCTGGAGGGAACATCGGTTGACAATGTAAGACAGATGTTGCCAAAAGAAGAACAGGCTACTGCAAAGATTGAGAAAGTTGACAGGTTTACAGCCGATCAGATTGAAGCCATGCATAAGGAGCACATGAAAAAATAAATTACATTAAGGGTTTCAGGATCTCTGATCACTGGAAAATATGAAGGAGAGTTGTTCAGATATCAGGAACAACTCTTTTTTTTGTGAAGGCTGCGAATCAGCACTTTAAGAGAGCTGCATTTCAACCTGAAATGTAATAATAATCATTTTCCCCGTAAATCATTCAAATATAATATTATATTTGGAACTAAGGGTTCAGGGTTAATTTATTTGAGTCGTAAAAGTTTAATCTATAATCGTTTATAGAGGTCAACTGAATCGAATTATTCATAAGTAACTAATAAGGTTCTGGCTATCAGGGGAATTAATTCAAAATAAACGAAAGGAAAATACTATGAATGTGCAGATACAAAACCACCCGCTTATAAACACTGAAGAGCCCAATCTTCTGGAGGATACCTTTAATTATAGTCTTCCTCCGCTGATAAAATTCGATGGCCCGATAATCGAATATATAGATGGCGAGCCTGTTGAATTTGATACACGGTCCGTCAGGACAAGAGATATTTTCATTACCGATACGACATTCCGCGACGGTCAGCAGGCCCGGCCCCCATATTCCGTCGATCAGATGGTGAAAATCTATGATATGCTTGCAAAGCTGGGCGGGCCCAACGGGGTGATTCGCCAGACCGAGTTTTTTCTTTACACCAAAAACGACAGGGATGCCCTTGACCGGTGCAGGGACCTCGGCCATAAATATCCTGAATGTACAGGATGGATACGGGCCAACAAGGGCGACTTCCGCCTTGTTAAGGAGGCAGGATTGAAGGAGACGGGCATGCTCACGAGTTGTTCTGATTTTCATATTTTCAAGAAGCTTAAATTCAAGAACAGGCAGGAATGCCTGGATGCATACTGTGAGGTTGTTGAAGCTGCCTTTGAAGCAGGTGTAAGGCCGAGATGCCATCTGGAGGATCTTACAAGGGCCGATATCGACGGGTTTGTTCTTCCCTTTGTCGAAAGGCTCATGAGACTTAGTGAGCAGGTGCCCGAGGAGCTTTCGGTAAAAATCAGGCTATGCGACACAATGGGTTTTGGTGTGAGTTATCCGGGAGTGGAATTGCCCAGGAGCATTCCAAAACTGATCTATAAGCTTAACAAGGAATGCGGTGTGCCTGGAGACCGTCTTGAATGGCATGGGCACAATGACTTCCACAAAGTTCATATTAACGGTGGAACTGCCTGGATCTACGGATGCAATGCAGTTAATGCCACCTTGTTCGGTATTGGTGAACGTACCGGGAATCCACCGCTCGAAGGGGCCATAATTGAATATATTTCGCTGAAGGGTGGACTGAATGGCATTGATACAACCATGATTACAAAGCTTGCAGAGTATATGGTATCCATTGGGGTGCCGATTCCTGACAATTATCCGTTTGTTGGCAAGCACTTTGCCACAACCCGTGCAGGCATCCATGCAGGAGGATTAAGGCAGGCTGAACAGATTTACAATATTTTTGATACAACAAAGTTGCTGGGTCGCTCTCCCCGGGTTGCAATAACTGACAAAAGCGGAGTCGACGGTGTTTCGATCTGGGTAAATGAATACTTCGGACTCACAGGAGCGGAGAGGCTCACTAAGATGAAGGTGGTGAAAGTAGCACAGTGGGTTATGGACCAGTATGAGAAGGAAGGACGGCGCTCAACAATTACAGATGAAGAACTTGAGGCCAGGGTAAAGGAATATATGCCTGATTTCTGCCAGAAATACAATGGAAGCCTGAGGAACCTCATGTAGATCGCGGCAAATTGGCTTTTTGATCAGGGCTTCCTGATGAATCAGGCTCGATATAATAAAAATCACCAAAATAATACTTGACAAATGAACAGGGACGAAGTAAACTCAAGGGTAAAGAATGTAATTGCCGATGTCTTGGAATTGAAAGCATCCGATATTGCGGACGATGCCAATTTTGTAACGGATCTGGGGGCTTCCTCCATCCAGAGTATCAGGCTTGTAGCCGGTTTTGAGGAAGAATTCGGGATTGAAATGGACGAGGATAAATCGCTTCAGGTCCAGACAGTGTCTGGTGCCGTCACTTTTATTAATACCTACCTGTAGGCAACAAAAAGGAGCTTATAATTATTACTTCTGCTGACGGATTGACTTTTGAGGGTCTGCAGCCAGCCAGCCAATAACATACTGCATGTTTTCCATATCTGTTTTTACAATCATCAAAACCATACATATATGAGAATTATTATCAAGAAAGAGACGGCCGAAGTGGGAGAATGGGCTGCTTCCTATGTCATTGAAAAGATCCGCAGGGCTGCTCCGACAAAGGATAAGCCTTTTGTGCTGGGTCTGCCTACAGGTTCCTCGCCGCTCCCTGTCTACAGGGAATTTATAAAAAGACACAAGGCAGGCGAGATCTCATTCCGCAATGTGATCACATTCAATATGGATGAATATGTAGGGCTGCCTGAGGACCATAGGGAAAGCTATCATTTCTTCATGTACGATAACCTTTTCAATCATATCGATATACCTCGTGAAAACATTAATATCCTGAACGGTAATGCGGCAGATCTTGAAAAGGAATGTTCTGCGTATGAGAAAAAGATAAAACAGTCAGGAGGTATAGATCTGTTTCTTGGAGGGATAGGGCCCGATGGACATATTGCATTCAATGAGCCGGGTTCATCCTTAAGCTCAAGGACAAGGATCAAGACACTTAGTTATGATACGATCCTCGCAAATTCAAGGTTCTTCGACGGCGATATGAAAAAAGTTCCGACTCAGGCCCTCACTGTGGGAGTTGGAACGGTTATGGATGCCAGGGAGGTGCTCATTGTCATCACAGGCTATAATAAGGCGCGTGCAGTAAGGGAGGTTGTTGAAGGAGGGATAAGCCACATGTGGACTGTCTCTATGCTTCAGATGCACGAAAGGGCTATCTTCGTTTGCGACGAGCCGGCCACAATGGAACTGCAGGTCGAGACCGTAAAGTATTTCAATAATCTTGAAGGTGTAAATGATCATACTCTTCCCTGATAAATCCCTTATTTTAAGATGAATTACAGGTTACTGACCGGCGAAGAGATCAGCCGGCTGATCGCTAATGGCTGCATGGCAGCCGATTGGTCTGCCATATCTGTTGCCGATAATTTTTCGGCATCATGCATCAGGAACACCCGCTTTGAAGGCAAAATAAGGCTTGGGGCTCTCTGCAGCTCAGACGGAGATGATGGCAGCCTTTCAGGGAAGTGTGGCATATTTAACAGTCGGATAAGGGATTGTGTAATATCCGATAATGTGTATATATCGGATGTAAAAAATCTGGCTGACTACGATATAGGGGAAAATGCAAGGATCGGGAATGTAGGCTCGATAGGGATGTCAGGGGAATCTGCTTTCGGTAACGGCACCCCGATCGAGGTTTTGAATGAAGGGGGAGGAAGGTCTCTCCCGATTTTTGACCGTTTATCCTCCCAGATAGCCTACCTGGCGGTGCTCTACCGGCACGATAAGGCATTCACGGAAAAGTTGCTCGGACTGATAGGTGATTATTCGGCATCAAGGCTCTCCTCACGCGGAACGGTAGGATCGCATGCATGCATCACAGACACCGGTACAATACGCGACGTCTCAATAGGCCCGCACGCGGTTATTGCCGGCGCGAGCCTGCTTGAAGATGGGACAATCGGAAGCTGCAGGGAAGCCCCTGCATTTATAGGAGAGGGAGTTATTGCCAAAAAGTTCATTGTCCTGTCAGGGTCGAGAATCGACGGAGGGGCCATTGTGGATAAAACATTTATCGGGCAGAGCGTAAGGATGGGGAAACAGTATTCGGCAGAGAATTCCCTGTTCTTTGCCAACTGCGAAGCATTTCATGGGGAGGGATGCAGCATTTTTGCCGGACCCTATACTGTCACCCACCATAAATCGACCCTCCTTATAGCAAGTCTCTTTTCATTTTTCAACGCCGGCAGCGGTACGAACCAGAGCAATCATATGTACAAGCTTGGCCCGGTCCATCAGGGAATCCTTGAGCGTGGCTCAAAAACCGGTTCGTACGGTTACCTTCTGCTGCCGTGCCGTGTCGGACCCTTTACAGTGGTAATGGGCAGCCATTATTCAAATTTTGACTCCTCCGAATTTCCGTTTTCCTATGTTACCTCGGAAAAAGGCAAGAGCGAGCTAACCCCTGCAATGAACATTTTCACCGTTGGCACCCGCAGGGACAGTGAAAAATGGGCGACCAGGGATAAAAGGAATGATCCTGAAAAGCTCGACCTGATAAACTTCAGCCTGTTTAATCCCTTCATCGTTTCGCGGATTCTTGACGCTATAAACCTGCTGAACGACTTTGCCGAAAAAACACCGAAGACGCAGGATTTCGTTAATTACAAGGGAATGCAGATCCATCGCCTCCTCCTGAAGGCGTCAAGGAAATATTACGAAATGGCCCTTAAAATTTATATGGGACAGGAACTTGTGAAGAGAATAGAAGATATCACTTCCGGGTCTAAGCTGGATGAAATAAGAAGCAGGCTGACCACAAGCGGGAAGGAGGGAGAAGATAAATGGGTGGAAATTTCCGGCCTTTTCGCTCCTGCAGGCAGGATAGCGAGCATAATGGAATCTGTCAGATCAGGGGCCATTGGATCAGTAAATGATTTGCAGACGCGTCTTGAGGAACTGCATAACTCCTTTGAGGAATATTCATGGCAATGGTGTGCGCAGCTTATAGGCAGGCAGACGGGCACTCCCGTTGAAAATATAACTGCCAGCGCTTTGATAGGCATTCTGGCCGATTGGAAAACAAATGCCGTGAAATTCAGCAATATGATCCTGAAGGACGCTGAAAAGGAGTTCGACACGGGTGCCAGGCTCGGCTTTGGCGTTGACGGCGATGTTCAGACAAGGGACCTCGATTTTCTGGCCGTCAGGGGCGATTATAATGAGAACAGGTTTGTGCAAGGATTACAGAGTGAGATAATCTCAATCGGGGAAAAAGCCGGGCGGCTGATTTCAATTCTCGAAATGCTGCAGATTGACTGATTTCCCTTCCAGCCCTGCAAATAAGCATCATACTGAAATTGAGGAGACTTCCGCAATAAATAAAATTGTATTTTATCATGTGAAGCTTTAATTTTGATATGGGAGTTCAGACTCCTGTTCTTTCGTATATCAGGATTAACCAGGGCCTTGTGCCTCATCCTTCGGACGGTGGCCCAAAAAATTCAGGGAGGGAAATTATCATGGTAAAAAAAATCAGGAGCAACAGTCCTTCAATAAATTCACACGAACTGCCTGGTATTGGAAGAAGAGATTTCTTCAGGCTTCTGGGTGGCGGTATATTTATCTTTATAAGGCCCTGGAATGCCCTTGAGCCTTTCGATATGCAAACCCGTCAGCAAAGATCTCTGCCTTCCGATTTCAATGCCTTTCTTCAGATCACAGAAGATGGGACTGTAAATTGCTATACTGGTAAGATCGAGATGGGGCAGGGAGCAATTACATCGCTTGTCCAGATTATGGCTGATGAGATAGAGGTGCCTTTCGATAAGGTGAAGATGGTCATGGGAGATACCGATCTTTGTCCCTGGGATGCAGGGACGAACGGTTCAAGGACCATAAGGTCGTTCAGTCCCAGCATGCGTGTAGCAGCCGCTGAAGCAAAAGCGATATTGATACAACTGGCCTCGGAATTCCTTAATGTCCCTGCAGGCAGGCTTCAGGTAAAGGATGGGATAATCAGCGATTCCGGCGACAGCAGCAGGAAAGTCAGCTATGCAGGGCTGACCAGGGGGAAGAAGATTGCGAGGCACCTGGATGTAAGGCCCGGACTGAAGGATTATACGAAGTTCAGGTATACAGGTAAGCCTTACCTGCATGAGGATGCAAGGCTAAAAGTTACCGGGAAGGCTTTATTCACCTCCGACATCCGTTTCCCCGGATTATTGCATGCAAGGATCCTCAGGCCTCCTTCACATGGTGCAAAATTTACTGATGCGGATGTTTCGGAGGCTGAAAAGATTAAAGGCGTAAAGGTGGTACGTGATGAGAATTTAATTGCTGTCCTGAGTGAGGACCGTGATCTGGCAGACCAGGCGATTGTCAGGATCAGGCCGGAATATACCTTTGATGAGATAAGTGTTGATGATAAAACTATTTTCGACCGGATTCTCATGGCAGATTCAACTGCCGAAGTGCTGCGCAACGACGGGGATATTGAAGCTGCCGCTCAAAATTCAGGTTTGCTTACGGAGTCTCAGTTTCTCAACAGCTATGTAGCCCATTCTCCTATGGAACCTCATGCTGCTGCAGCGAAGATCGATGGGGATAAGATTACTGTTTGGGTTTCGACCCAGCAACCATTCAGAACGCAGGAATCGGTTGCGGAAGCGATGAAGGTACCTCTCGAAAAAGTAAGGATCATTACTCCTTTTGTAGGTGGCGGGTTCGGCGGCAAGTCCGAACATGCACAGGCGGTGGAAGCTGCACGGCTGGCCAGGATCACGGGAAAGCCGGTTCTTGTTGCCAGGACAAGGGAGGAAGAGTTCTTCTATGATACTTTCCGTCCCGCAGCAGTAGTGAAGGTCCGTTCAGGGGTTGATAAAGGGGGGAAGATAACCCTGTGGGATTTCAATACCTATTATGCCGGCGCCAGGGGATCGGAAACAATTTATGATGTGCCGAACGTGAAAACCACAGACTGGGGCAGGGGTAAGGTTCATCCTTTCGCCACGGGAGCCTGGAGGGCGCCGGGGAATAACACGAATACATTTGCAAGGGAATCGCAGATCAATATAATGGCATCCAGCGCCGGTATCGACCAGCTTGATTTCCGTCTTAAAAACCTCAGGGATGATAAGATGATTGCAGTACTTAAGGCAGCTGCAGAAAAGTTCGGCTATACCTCCGGAAAGAATCCCAGCGGCAGGGGCTGGGGGGTCGCCTGCGGTACCGATGTAGGAACCTGGGTGGCCCATATCGCTGAGGTGAAGGTAGACAGGAATACAGGGCACGTTCAGGTGATCCGCGTAGTTTGCGCACAGGATATGGGCTTGTCCGTTAATCCTCAGGGCACCACTATTCAGATGGAAGGCTGCATCACTATGGGGATGGGATATGCGCTCTCAGAAGAGATAACATTCAAGGGCGGGGTGATCGAAAACCGGTCATTCGACACCTATGAAATTCCCCGTTTTTCCTGGGTCCCCCGGATCGATACCATTATAATGGACAAAAAGGATCAGCCTCCCCAGGGAGGAGGGGAACCGGCAGTGATATGCATGGGAGCTGTTATCGCGAATGCGGTATTCGATGCCACCGGGGCAAGGTTGTATCAATTGCCGATGACACCAGAAAGGATACTGGCTGCCTTGAAAAAACTCTGATTTACTGCCTTGAAAAAGGAGAGCTTATCGAAATGCCGATCACATTGTTTTTCATCTCCGGATTCTCCTTCGAATCGGGCGCGATATTTGTAAAGCCTAAACCATACTGGGCAGAGATCAGGAGCCCTTTTATGCTTACCCCGGCCCCGAAATTCAGTCCCAGGTCGAAATGCTTCAAATCATCATTTTGTCCCGATCCGTAGTTTAAGTCTGTCAATGCCCCTTCCGGTTCTATCTTATAGCCACCGACACCCAGCGCAACATAGGGCCCGGCAAAAAGCGAGATTTTAATCAGGTCAGAACCAAAACTATACATTGCAGTAAGAGGTATCTCTATATAGATGGGCGAGAGGGAATATTCAACAGAATCTATTTTGTAGTTTGTCCCTTTGGCGGAGAACACAAAGCCAGGGTTGAATGTAAAGCCTCTGTAAACAGGGATCTCAAAGGATCCGCCGAAATGGATTCCTGCGAGTCTGTCAGGTGTGGTGATTGTCCCTTTGCTGTTCAGGGTTATAGTGGACAGATTAACTCCAAAAATATACCCGGGCCTGATCTGAGCATTAATCTCAGTGGATGCAAATAATAAGAGTATTGCAGCGGATGTCTTTATAAAACTTTTTGCTTTCATAGAAGCAGGATTACAGTAGCTGCCCGGGATCATCCCCTAAGTGTTTCCTCTTTCTTTTCCTTCACCTTTAGTCCCTCTTCCAAAGTTAAGCAAGGAAAATGGCTAAAGCAATTTTATTTTATAGGCAGTTTCAGGAAAAGAAAGCCTGTTCAGAATTTCATCTTGTCTGGAATGGCCAGTGATATGCTAACAGACTTTATTCCAATTTTTGGCACATAAGTTCGATAAGCAGTATCAGAAAAATTATCAGGCACAATTACCAGGTCAATCCACTAACAAAAGGCTCCGGCGGAGCTATCTCCTGAACAGGCTGTTCGATCATAGCCTATTTAAATGCAGTTACGGCGCTCGAAGAGCCTGTCAGTGGCATGACAGACATCCTTGAGAATCCTGATTCCAGGCACCATTCGTTGAAATCTGCAAATGTAAAATTGTATCCTTCCGGTGTTTCTATCAGCATATTTAGCGACATCATCAATCCAAATGCGTTCTCCCGTCTTTCATCGTCGATTATGTCTTCCATAACCACAAGCGCTCCTCCCTGCGGAAGGGCATCATATGCCTTGCTTATGAGTCTTTTCTTGTCACTGATACCCCAGCCATGAAGTATATTGCCCATGGTTATCACGTCGGCCTGCGGGAAAGGATCTGTGAAGAAATCTCCCGATTTTATTTTTACGCTTGAGGCCAGCCCCATTTTACTTATGTTCTCGAGTGCAATAGGTGATACCGGGGGAAGATCGAACGATAGACACTTCATATGAGGATTATTCATGACGACCTGCGCCGATAGAAGCGCCCCTGCTCCTCCGATGTCACACAGGGTTTTATACCCGGAAAAGTCAAAGTTCCTGGCAAATGCCAGAAAATTGCCTGTCTGTATGCCACTCATTGCATTCACGAATTCACGCGTTTTATCAACATCCGAATAAATCTCCTCGAATATGGTTGACCTGCCCATTCTGGATTCATTCTGGGGTGCTCCTGACCTGAGACCTTCCTCGAGATAGCCCCAGAACGGATACAGCCTGTTATTCGCCATTTCAAGTATACCGCCCACGTATGATAGCTTGTTTTTGTCAAGATAGAAGTCGCTCTCAGCAGAATTGGAGTAGATGGCCGTTTTCTTGTTGCCGCTTTTTTGCAAAAAGCCCAATGCCACGAGTGAATCCAGAAAGTCATATATCCCCCTCTCACTCATGCAGATCTCAAATTTAATTTCCTTTGCCGACAACGGTCTGGCCGCCAACAGGGTAAATAGTTCCAGCTTTACTGCAGTCAGAAGTGTTTTTGAGGCGAAGAATCCCATACCAACCTGCATAATATGCGAAGGGTCAACTTTCTGAGCTTCCTTTACCTTTGTTTCTGTTGAAGTTTTCATGGTTATTCGTTTTTAAATTAAATTAAACATGGTTTAATACTCATTAAAGACCAAAAACTTAATTATTCTCAACCTGAGAATGCTGAATAAAGACAAGCTAATTTAGAATTGTTCTAAATTAACAATCTGTTCAATTAATAGTTCAAAAGGATAATTCTGCTGTCAGGAATAATTTTAGCAGGCCTTTATTGCGGGAAAGTGAAAGGGAAGAAGGAGCTGCCGAACGAATCGCAGCAGCTCCTGATTTTGATTCTGTTATTTCTCATTCATGCTGGCTAATTCCCAATAATTTTCAGTGCATTCCGAACCTGCTCCGTATAGGCTACGATTGTTTCAGACACTACCTCAATATTATCCTGAGCCTCTTTCCAGTTTCTCTCCTCAAGGGCTTCACGAATGCCGGGCAACGTCTTTACCCCATAGCCAGTATAATATCCGGGAGCATAGATCATATGCTTGTACCATGGCCTTCGTGGCAAGCCTTTATCATTTATCAGGCTTCTTTCAACCCTGAATAATATTTCATTTATTTCATTTTGTTTACCTGCAGGCAATTGTACTGCAGTGCTATATTTTTCCCGGAATTCAGCTGCAGCGTCTCTCAGTTTCATCATGGAGTTCTGCAGGTCACTGAAATCAATATAAGGCACCTCATCCCTGGTTTTCGGGGAATGATATTTCCTTGTCGGATCCCAGGCCATCTCAAACAATTTATCTGCGATCATTTTATTGCTCAGTTCTGTTTCGCTCCTTGAATTGTTGAGCAGGGATATTACTTCTGTAAGATATCCCCCGACCGTCTTATAGAAACTATCTATGTCGAATGGCAGAACATCGGCATTAGCCATCCGCATCATTGCCCGGCCGGTAGTTTGAGCCTGCGTGACTTCATATTGAAGTCCGGGGTCGCTAAATCTTTCATTATGATCATAAGAATCATAAATTGAATGATATTCTCCACCTTCTCCCTCACCGCCATAGCTAATGTTAATGGAAGATATTCCCAGAAACTGCAGAAACCCCGACCAGTCTGAGCCGGTACCCAAAGCACCGAGCTTGAAATTTTTATTTCCGTACATCCGGGCCTGTTCAGATTTGTCTGCGGTTACCAGATCAAGTGCATATTTTCTTTCCTTAACACTGACACCTGTTTGAGGATCAATAACTTCATCTGCAATTTCATTGATGAAAGGCTCCAGCGTATGAGATCCTGCAGCGCTTATAAAACCCCGTGCAAGAGCATCTGTGTTTAGATAAAAGACTGCTTTCTGTCTCAATTCTGCCTGGTGATCTTCAGTCCATTCAGTTGACCCGAGCAGACCGGGTTCTTCACCGTCCCATGCACAATATATGAGTGTTCGCTTTAATTTCAGCCCCTTTTTTACAAGCTGGGATATAGCTTTGGCCTCCTCCATTTCTGAAACTATTCCGCTTACGGGGTCTTCAGCCCCATAAACCCAGGCGTCGTGATGGTTGCCGCGGAGGATCCATTCATCAGGGAGCTCACTGCCGGGCAGTCTGGCTATAACATTATACAATGGCTTTATGTCCCAGTTGAATTTCAGCTTAAGATGAACCTTGTCCATCCCGGGGCCGGCATGATAGGTTATGGGCAATCCCCCTCTCCATGAGGCAGGCACAACAGGTCCTTCAAGAGACTGCAACAGGGGGAGGGCATCTTCCCAGGAGACTGGCAATACCGGGATCTTCATTAATGTGATTGCATCAGCCCTGTCGAGTCTTTTAGCATCCTTTGTGGCCCCTGTTCCGGGTGTAAGGGGATCTCCGGGGTAAACAGGCAAATCGATCACCGAGCCCCTCTGAACTCCGTCCTTAGGCCGGAAAGGTCCTTCAGGATAGACATCCCCCTGCGCATATCCGTCATCCAGCGGGTCGGAATAAATTATGCATCCTATTGCCCCATGCTCATACGCTACTTTTGGCTTAATGCCTCTCCATGAGCCTCCGTATCTTGCGATTACGATCTTCCCCCTGACGTCTACTCCCATCTTCTCAAGCTCTTCATAATCGGCAGGAACGCCATGATTGACATATACCAATGTGGCAGACACATCACCGTCGGCCGAATATGCGTTATATGTTGGGAGCTGTTCTTTTTTCTGACCTGAGGTTCTGTCTTCCTTAAGGGCCGGTTCTTCGAGTTTTGCCTTCCAGTGCTTGCTGCCGGTCAGTTCCAGCAATCGTGTTTCGGGTGTAGGGAAGAGGACATAATACGATTCTATTTCCGTTTGATAGCCCCATTGCCGGAACAGGCCTGCAATATATTCTGCATTCGTTTTATCCTGAGGACTGCCGACATGGTGCGCATGCGAGGAGAGGAACTGCATCCATGCATCCATCTCCTTTGTACCAAGCTGCATATCAAACTGTTTTTCCCACCCGATTTCCTTTGCAGCATTCGCATCCGTAAAGCCCATAATCTTCTGGGCTTTGCCAGTTCCGGCAAAAAGCAGGAACACAAAAATCAGATTCAGACGTTTCATAATTGTTGTTTTCGTTCAGGAGTTTGTTAACATACAAGGAAGAACTATTTCATAGATTGCGAGGAACTAAGAAATCATTACCCAAATATAATTATTGCTGTGCTCTATTTCCCTCTGTCTGAAAAGAATTAAAAATAAATACAAAGAGCCCGCCTTTATAGCCTGATTTTAACTAAATTTAAATTGGTTTTGTTCAATCCCTTGTCAGAACAAGGCATTAGTCTGATTGTCAGCGATATAAATTTCTGTTAATTGAATAACAATATTTTCTTCGGGATTTGGTTATATAAAGATTGAACAGAATATTGAACCTCTGTCTATGAAGGTTTTCCATTTAATCTGTTTGGCATTCTGCCTTTTGCTTCCATCCTGTTCAGGTAAAAAGAGCGACGGCATATTAACTTTTCATCTCACGAGGTCAGATTATGTAGAGAAGATCACTGTTCCGGGGACGATACAGGCTGTGGTTAATTACCCGGTAAATCCTGCCAACCAGTCCTATTACCAGATGTCCGTTATCAGGCTTGCCGCTGACGGAGCATTTGTGAAAAAAGGGGATACTATATGTGTCCTCAGCGCACCTGAACTGATCTCAGGGTATGAGGAAGCAAAAAGCAGGCTCGATTCACTTGAAGCAGGGCTGAAGAAAGCTGAAGCGGACAATAAGCTGAATATTGAACTTCTTGAAGCCCAGCTTGCAACGAATGAAGCTCAGCTTAAAATATCATCTCTCGACTCACTACGGATCTTGTTCGCAACAGAGGTGCAGCAACGGCTCTTAAAGCTCGAAATGAAAAAAGCACGCATCGAATGTGAAAAGACAGGCAAGAAGCTTGCAGCTACAAGGATAATCGCAGACAATGACATAAAGCAGGTACATGCAAGGATAATACAGGAGCAGACAAAGGTACAGTCGATGGCAGATCAGGTCAGTGGGCTGACAATAATATCGCCCCGTGACGGAATTGTTTCAAGGACTGAATCGCCAGTGTTCAGGTTTTTTTCACTGGAGGGGTCCGGAACAGCAGGAGGACCGGTCAGGGAGGGAAGCGTTCTGTTGTTTGAAACCCCTGTGCTTCAGTTCCCGGATCTTTCAACCATGCAGGTTTCCGCCGAAGTGGCGGAGGCGGATTTCAAAAAGCTTGAAAAAGGGCAGCAGGTTGTTATAGTAGTAGATGCGGCTGAAAAGCTTGTCACCACAGGCAAGGTGAACAGGAAAAACCTGATCGGCAGTAACGAACAGAGATGGTCAGATTCAAAGGTTAAGTTTTACGAGGTCATTATCGATATAGACAGCTGCCATTCGAAAATGAAGCCCGGACTGAGTGCTTCCTGTGAAATTACCCTTACTGAGGCAAAAGACACACTTTTTGTACCCACTCTGGCTATTTTTGAAAGGGACAGCATCAAAATAGTCTATGTGAAGGAAAAGGAGCGCTATGTGCCTGTAGCGGTGAAGACCGGATATTCCGGAAGTTCATATACAATAATTAAGGAAGGCCTCAGGGGGGGTGAAGTGCTCGCACTTGCCGAACCTCCTGCCAGGCTTCTCGAAAGGGAACATGAACGTAAAGAGAGTCATCCGGCTCCTGACCTTCAAAATCCATAGTTCTGACAAAACCCAATTCTATGCGAAGAACCGTAATATTTCTTGTTTTCATTATGCTTGCATCCTGCAGGGGTAAAGATGGCCCGGATGTTCAGGTTACAAGGGTCAAAAAGGGAACCTTCATGGAAGAGATTACTGAAGAGGGAACAGTAGAAGCTGTAAACTCAATTTCAGTTTCGGCCCCTACCGTCTCCTACCGTTATGGAGCTCTGAAGATAGCAAAAATAGCAGATGACGGAGCTGAAGTGGAAAAGGGAGACACAATAATGATCTTCGATCCTTCGGAGATCAGGAGGGCTATCATCCAGGCTGAACAGCAGCTTGAAATAGCGAGGGCTGAGTATGAAAAGCTGAAGTCGACCCAGCAGTCGGAGATAGAAGACCTTGAGGCTGACCTTGAGATAGCCCGTCTTTCTCAGGAAATATCGAAGATTAATTTTGAAACATCAGTTTACGAACCTGAGGCAACGAAAAAGGAGATCAGCCTTAAGCTGGAATCTGCCACGATAGCGCTGAACAGGGCTATGGAGCAGATCGAAAACAAGAAGGTTATCCATAAGGAAGACCTTATTCAAAAATCTCTGGTTATTAAGCAGTTAACCTCCACTTTGACCGAGGCAAACAGGTCGCTCGCCAATCTTTTTGTAGTCAGTCCGGCGAAAGGGATAATCATAAAGGAAGTGAACTGGACAACCGACCAGAAGTGGACTGTCGGCGATCAGCCATATTCAGGATCAAAGATTATTGAGCTGCCCGATCTGTCACAGATGAGAGCTGAAGTAAAAATAAATGAAGTGGATGTTTCGAAGATCATGCCTGGTCAGAGAGTTGAGATCCGTCCTGATGCATATTCCGATTCGATATACACTGCAAAAGTTGAATCGGTGGCCAACCTCGCACAGAATAAGGACTACAAGTCAAAAATCAAGATATTCCCGGTACAGATCGGCATATCCGGCCAGAGCAGCAAGCTTCTCCCCGGCCTTACGGTCAGCTGCAGGATAATCCTGAGCGAAATACCCGGAGTGCTTTTCATTCCGCTGGAATCACTTTTCAGGGAGGAGGGTGCTGAATATGTCTACCTTAAGTCAGGTTCAGGTTTCAGGCGTCACGATATCAAAACAGGGGCTGTCAATACCGATTTTGCAATAATTACTGATGGTCTGAAGGAGAATGATGAAATTGCCCTTTCCGATCCATTCCTGAACAGGGAAGAGGTAAAATCAAAGAGTGGCAGTAAAAAGGAAACAGCCTCCAGATAGAGTCAAAACTTCAGAATGAAATGAAAAGGAGGCCATTATACTATAAAATGCAGAGCGGCATGTTTTTGCTGTCTTCAATACTGGCAGTTCCCTGCATTCTCTCCATCGCATGCCACAGGAACAATTCAGGAGGTTACTCGGTAATGAAGGGACCTTTCAGGCAATCGGTCATTGAAACAGGCGAGCTGCAGGCTGTAAACGCCTCATATCTTACAATGCCGCGAATTAACTATATATATGGCTACAGTTTCAAGATAATAGGTCTGGCCGAACATGGAAAAACTGTTCATAAAGGGGATTCGGTAATAATTATCGACCCCTCCCAGGTACAGAAATATATTATTGAGAGGAGTGAATCGCTTGAAAATGAAATTGCCTCAACCAACAAGCTCAGGGCACAGATAACCAATAATCTTCAGGATCTGAGGTCGCAACTCAGGAACGAGCAGGCAGCATATGATATTAAGAAGCTCAGCGTTGAAAGATCCGGCTTTGAAGCTGCAGGCATAAGAAAGGTCCTTGAACTTGAATACAGGCAGGCTGAAGTAAGGCTTCAGAAAATAAGGAGAAATCTCGATCTTAAGCCAAAACTCGACAGTCTCGACCTCCAGATACAGCAAATAAAAGTAAGCCAGAAGGAGAATGAACTGAAGGCGGCGCAGGAGACACTGGACAAACTGATTGTTGTAAGTCCGCTCGACGGTATTTTTGTGGTCGATGTAAACTGGAGAACAGACCACATGATAAAGGTTGGCGATGAGGTTTATATAGGTGCACCTGTGGCTATGATCCCCGATATCCGGACAATGAAAGTGAAGGGCTTTGTTATGGAAAATGACATAAGCCGGATCAGAACGGGGCTTAATGTGATTGTGAGGCTTGATGCTCTTCCTTCCGTTGCGTTCCATGGAAAAATAAATAGTCTTGGCAGGGTCTGTATTGAAAAGGATGATAAAAGGATATTTCCTGTGGAGGTGATCATTGCAGAAACAGATCTGCGCCTTAAGCCGGGGATGACTGTGAGCTGTGAATATATTACATATGAGAGCGGGGATGAGTTTTATGTTCCGAGCAACTGTATACTGGAGGAAAACAAGCACTTCTACCTGTTCACAAGAAAGAAGGGCAAAATGAGGAAGACCGAGGTGAAGACCGGACTCTCGAACAATATGTATACAATTGTTTCGGGGGAGCTTAAACGCGGTCAGGCACTTGAGCTCCCGGAGAATATCATAACAAGGTAAACAGGATTAAAATGCAGACTAAAGAAAATATAAGAGTTGCCATCTACGGGCTGCGCGACCATAAATTCAGATCATTCCTTACAATGCTGGGGATCATCTTCGGTACGGCTTCGGTCATAACGATGATATCGATAGGAGAGGGAGCAAAAGAGCAGGCTATGGCCAAATACCAGGATCTGGGAGTAAGCAATATTATTATCCGCGACAAGGACCTGACGGATGCCGATCTGGAACAGGCGCGGATAAAATTTTCCCAGGGATTGTCAACGGGCGACACAAAAGCCATAACCGAAATAGTGCCGGGCATCAGAGGCCTGGCTCCCCAGTCGGAGGCTAAGCTCGAAGCCATGTACTGGGATAAGTCATCAAAGGCAACGGTCATCGGCGTCACTCCGGAGGTTACAAATATCCTGAACTTCAGGATGGATAAGGGAATTTTCATTGACCAGGATCATTACGACAGGCAGCTTAAGGTTTGTGTACTCGGTGCAAATATTGCCCGTGAACTCTTCAATTATGAGGATCCTCTTGGTAAGAATATCAAGCTTGGGGACCAGTGGTTCGAAGTTGCCGGAGTACTTCATACGAAAGCCCTTTTTACTGAGACAGTCGGAGAACTTGCAGCACGCGACCTGAATAATGATGTCTATATACCACTTTCAACCTTCGGAAGCAGGATTCCAAAGGCGAACAATCTGACAAGTGAACTGAAGCAGGTAACTGTGAAGCTGGAAAGCTCGGGTATACTTATGCAATCTGCAGCCGTGATCCGTACAATTCTGACACGCCGCCATTTTAACAACGATGATTTCAGCATTATCATTCCATATGAACTGATGGAGCAGGAGAAGAAGGAAAGCCGCATATACAACCTTCTGCTGGCATCCATTGCCGCCATCTCCCTTATTGTAGGGGGGATCGGGATCATGAATATCATGCTTGCAACAGTGATGGAGAGGACGCAGGAGATAGGCATCAGACGGGCTGTTGGAGGCAAGAGATCGGATATAATGGGTCAGTTTGTCACAGAAGCAATGGCGATGAGCATAACAGGAGGCCTCATTGGAGTTTTTTTGGGATTATTCCTCTCCCTGGGCATTGCGCTTGTTACCGAAGTGAAGACAAGTCTCACGCTATACTCTGTTTTTATTGCTTTCGGCTTTTCAGTTATTGTGGGTATCACTTTCGGTTATCTTCCTGCAAAGCGGGCAGCAGACCTGAAGCCGATAGAATCCATCAGGCATGAATAAAATAGCGGGATGCCCGGCTTTTACGTGGGCAATAAGTCACCGGATTTCATGGAGTGCACCTGCATAATGAAAGCTTCGGCCAGTGTGCATCCGCTTTCGAGCCCGCGGAACCTTGAAACCTGGTCCTGAAGCGGATAGAATTTCTCAGGAGCCTGTGAGGCATGCGCCAGGCATGCTTTTTTCTTAAGGGGTTCAGCTTCAGTTATATCTATGTAATAATTTGGTGTGAACATTAGTGTGTCTTCGCCATTGGATACCTCGTAATAGTACAGCACAGGCGGGTTGGCAGACCTGGATTTTTTAAGCTTCTGCCAGCTGTTATAAACTAGCGAGGCAACAGCCCTGTGGTCAGGATGGTTGTCAACAGGCCACTGCGTAAAAATAATATCGGGATCCTCCTTCTCAAGGAGCTCCTCAAACTCTTTGTAATGTGCAGCATCCACGACAGCCTGTCCATCGGTCTGGGAAGCGAAAGCAGCTCTTGCCCCAAGGATCTTACAGGCCTGCATTGCTTCAGCTGTCCGGATCCTGCCGGCTTCAATGTACGACTTCCCGGCAATACCTGCCTCACCACGGTTCAGGTAGAGCAGCACAACCTCATGTCCGGCAGCAGTAAACCCCGCTATAGTTCCTCCGCAGCCATATTCAGGATCACCCGGATGACCGCCGCTAATGACGATCTTCAGCTTCCTCCCGTCAGCTGTGGCTGAATTATTATTCTGAGCCCCGGCTGCAAAGGTTCCGGTACCGGCAGCTCCAAGAAGAACCATGCCTCCTGCAGCCTTGTTAATGAAATCGCGTCTTGACCTCATTTTGCCCTGAGCGGAATTGCTTTCGGGATCATTTGTCTGGATTGCCATATCTGGATACTTTTTAAGCAAATATAATTTTTTTTAAGAGCCGGACGGATAAACGGAGATTAAACATTCCATGAAAGGGACAGTAAAGGGATATTGAATTTCCAGTCCGTATAATATCATCAGACAAATTTTAAATCGGCATTGCGAAATTGATTCAATTAACTTTGAACAAAACAGCCTGTTTAAAGTTCTTATTCTATACAAAACCTTAAATTACAGTACAATGAAAACGAATTTGCTCCAGTTTTTTATTCTGGCTGTCCTATTGATGCTACCGGCCCGAAAGTTAAGATCCCAGGCAAGTCTCAGTAAATCGCTTGCAGCAATCAGTGAACATGTAAAAGATGTCCAGATTGACAAAGTCACATACAAGCAGTCAATAAATATTCTGGACGGGAATAAGGGCAAGATCGGGTTCGTTTCCGTAGCGACTGATGACAAAGGTAAGACCTCGAGCGATAAATTTGAGTTCTTTCTTTCAGATATCGACAAGAATACAGTTCTTCGCAAAACATCAGGGAAGAAGCTTTTTGTAAGCCTGTCTGTCGATAACAATCAAAAGTTCATAAAGCATTACACTGAGGATAAGCCAGACAACTATACAAGCTCCCTGGAAATATTATCAGCCGGTGCCGATGAGGCACAGCAGCTTGTTGATCTTTTCAAGTCGGCAATACCACTTGCCGGCTCCGTGAAAAAAAACTGGAATACTGCCTCGGAGGCTCTTGCCTGGCTGAAGTCAAATATTTCAAAAGTAATTTCTGGCCAGGATACCTATGAACAGGCTTTTTCATTCGGAGAGGGAAAGGAGTATCTTGCCAGCTTAGCAGGGAAGAAAACCGATCAG
This sequence comes from uncultured Bacteroidales bacterium, assembly GCA_963756885.1. GTDB lineage: Bacteria > Bacteroidota > Bacteroidia > Bacteroidales > VadinHA17 > LD21. The sequence goes on along the minus strand of CAVWPG010000004.1, from coordinate 320,785 downwards.
AAAGGGGTTTCAACAGACGAAAAATATGAATTCAGCATCCTGGATCTTGATCCAAAAAAGTCAGCAATTAAAGTAAGTGGCACACAGCTTTCCGTTTATCTGGAAATCAAAGGCAATGAACCCTATATAAAATATACAAGAAATGGTGAGGAGCAAAATTATGAGAAGAATCTTGAGATATATGCAGAGGATAGCGAGCAGGCTCACAATATTATAGATGCCCTGGCAGCCGCGGCTGAAAAAAGCAGGGCTGTGATGCCGGATTTTGGCTCACTTCAGAAATCACTTGATTTTATTGCAAAGCACACTGCGGATATTACACTTGAGAAAAAAACATTGAACCAGAAGATCAGTTTTGTACCCGGTGACGGAACAAAGACTGTTTTCACCAGTATCGAGCCTGATTCGAAAGGGAAGCCTGTTGAGGAACGCTATGAGTTCTATCTCAGCGATATTGACACTGCAGGACCGGCATTTAAGGTAAGCGGAAGGAAGATTATCCTCATCCCGTCAACAAGGAGCAAGGCTAAATTCATAAAGTATTACAAGGATAATGAACTTCAGGATTTTCAGAATGAGATTCAGATCCTTATGGAAGGAATAGATGAGACTCATGAGATGAACGGAGCCTTCAAATCAGCCATAAAACAGTCAGCGGTTCAGCTTCCCGTCTGGAAAAACACGGATGAGGCAATCAAATACATCAATGGTTCGGTAAAGGGAGAAACTCTGGGGAGCGATGTTTATAAGCTTACTTTCAGTGCCCTGTCGGCTGACCCACTCAATGTAAGCTATAAGCAGGAAAAGACCGATTCAAAAGGATCGGCAACGGAGCAGTCATTTGAGTTTTACCCCTATATGCTGGATCCGGGAACTGTAAAAGTAAATTCTTCAGGAAAATACCTGAATATTGAAGCATTTGCAGGAGGGAAGGAGCCATTCATAAAAGTGTATAAGGATGGCAGGCAGCAGGCATACGACAACGATATAAGTATTATGGCATTTGATTCGAGGCAGGCCCAGACAATTGCGGAAGCCCTGAAATACATTGCCGCCAACAGTAAGCCGAAGGCGAAGGTGTGGGCAGACAGGCAGTCTGCCATGAAGTTCATTGCGGATAATGTGGTGGAGCTGAAGAATGACGAGCAAGACATGAAGCAGAAAGTGGAGGCTGCCGATTCTGACCCATGCAAAATAACATATACTGTCTCCAGTTCCGACAGTAAGGGAAAGACAACAGAGGAGATCTATGAGTTTAATCTGCCGGATATGAACGGCCAGGCTGTTGATTTAAAGGTCAGGGGTAAAGATGTGAACATAGTACTTGCCTGCAAAACCAAGGAAAAGCTTGTGAAAGTCTATAAAAACGGATCTCAGCAGGCCTGGGGAGGCAGTGTTGAGATCAGCGCCGCAGATATCGAAACGGCAAGGAATGTAGCAGACGCCTTCAGAAGTTTAATTAAGCAGTGTGAAAAATGAGGAATGTCATTGCTTATTATACCTTAATAAAACATAATAGGATCCGTAAATGTTAACAGGCAGGACGGGGCAATAATGCAGGATGACAATTTAAGACATTTAAGCTTCAGGGCTGGCTTCTTATAATCAACTATGAATATAATATTGAATCATGTCAATTGAGACTCCGGAATATTTAAGAGTTTTCTCATCCGTTTTTGAGCCCGGATTATTAGCCGAGCTGGAAGCCAGATCCATGCTGATGAGGGTGGGGGCAGGAGAGACACTGATGCGTATTGGCAGTCCGGTCAGATCGGTGCCACTCGTGTTAAGCGGAATCCTCAAGGTAAGCCGGATCAATGAGGAAGGCCAGGAAATATTGTTGTACTATGTAAAAAGCGGAGAGACCTGTGCCATGTCATTTACATGCTGGATGACGACCCAGGTAAGCTCGATTGAAGGGGTTACCGAGGAAGATACGGATATACTGGCTGTACCCGGAAAGGTGGTTGATGAGTGGCTCTCAAAATATCCTTCATGGAAGAAGTTTGTTATGGCAACAATCCTCGATGGCTTTACCGAAATCATAAGAAGCATTGACGATATTGCCTTCAAAAAAATGGATCACAGGCTGGTAGCCTATCTGAAGGAGAAATCAAAGGCTACCGGATCTTCACTTATAAATCTCACACATAAGCAGATCGGCGAAGAGCTGGGCACAAACCGTGTTGTCGTTTCCCGGCTTCTGAAGAAACTTGAGAATGACAATAAGCTGCTGCTTTATCGCAACCAGATTAAGCTTCTCAGGAATTTGTAACAAAAGTTACAGAGATCTGTAACTGGTGTTACCGATTCCGGGCTCCCTCGTGATGCATCTTTGCACTGACAAGTTTATTCATAATATACGAAAAGTGCGGAGTCAGCACTTAAATCACTGACACAATTACGATGGAAGCACAGCAAATACTTATCAGGGAACAGCAGAAGGAGATATGGAACAGGTTTTCTCCGGGCTGGAAGAGGTGGGATGAACTTACAATGGATTTTCTCAAACCTATAGGAGATGAGATCATCCGGATGATTAACCCTAAAGGGGCCGATGTAGTGCTTGATGTGGCATCAGGAACGGGGGAGCCCGGACTTACGATTGCAGCGAGGCTGACAGGAGGGATGGTAATTGCAAGTGACCTTTCGGAAGGGATGCTGCAGGTAGCCCGCGACAAAGCCGCTCTAAAGGGGATAAAAAATCTTCGGGTAGTTGCCGGCGATGCTACGGAACTGCCCTTTCCCGATAACAGCTTCGACTCAATCAGTTGCAGGCTCGGCTATATGTTCTTTCCCGATATGCTGCTTGCTGCCAGGGAGATGATGAGAGTACTAAAACCGGGTGGGAGACTGGCAGCAGCGGTATGGAATGTACCTGAAAAGAATGTCTGGGCTACTGCAATTATGAGCAGTATTGGCAGAAACATCCAAATGGCTGCGCCTGTACCGGGTGCACCGGGGTTATTCCGTTGTTCGGGGGAAGGTTTTATGGAATATCTGTTCAGGGAGTCAGGCATGATAAATATTTCAGAAGTGGAGGTAAGTGGGAAAATGAATTTCATGAGAACCGAAATTTATTGGGATTACATGACCGATGTTGTAGCTCCCGTTGTTGCTGCACTGAGCGGTGCAGGCACTGAGCTGAGAGCAAAAATCAAAGATGAGGTGTTTGAGTCAGTCAACAATAGATTTCATAATGGAAAGGTCTCCTTTGATTCAAGCGCACTTGTGTCTTGCGCTGAAAAGAGACAATGATTTACATAGCTGGTTGCAGATCCGGACTGAATCACTGGTTCATTGTAAAGGTGACGCCGATTTTACCCCCGGCAACTCCCCCGCCACCCCCGAACTCAAGGTTCAGTCCGACCTGTTTATTGAAGAAGTACCTTCCCCCGATCTGAATCCCCGGAGCAATGCCTGAAGCATTTGTTCCAGGATAATCGCTCGGCAGTCCCCACGAGTAATATCCCAGTGATACACCTGCGTAAAAATCCCATCTCCTTGGAATTTCAAATACAGTATTGAAGTGATAATTGCCGTTCAGGGCAATGCCAAATACGTTGCTTGTATATTTAAAACCGTAAATTGTTTCACTGTAAGATCTGAAGGAGGCATCCAAACCTGCAGTAATATCCCTGAATACACCGAAATCAACACCTGCATTAACGGGTATGCCCCAGCCCGATAAGCCTATTCCGGCATTGAACTGGTATTGGCCCCTCTTCAGTGGACATTGCGCATTTACAGTTATTGCCGGCAGAATAACAAGCATAAGTATTATATTGATCTTTTTCATGCCATGGATTATTTTGAATTATTTTCAATGGATCTTGCCGCAACTTTAGGACCAAAATTAAGAAAAACTGAAGGCAGATTCATAACCTGCACCTACCTGCCATAAGAATTATGTAAATTTGTATGAATCAAGAAGAATTATGAAAGCAATTATCATTGGAGCAACAGGACTGGTTGGCAATCTTATCCTGAAAGAAGTTTTGAGCGACGATTTTTTTTCCGAAGCAAGGATATTTGTAAGAAGGCCTACAGGTATAGTGCATGAGAAGCTTAAAGAATTTATATCTCCGATGAAAGACATTTATTCGCTGAGTAGCGAAATTCGCGGAGACGTTCTGTTCAATGCAATTGGAACAACGATTAAGCAGGCCGGCAGCAAGGAGGAGCAACGGAGGATCGACAGGGATCTGCCTGTAACCTTTGCTGAGATAGCCTCCCATAACGGGGTTGCCCTGATGCTTAATATCTCGAGTGTGGGTGCAAGCCTGAAAGGTGGCTTCTACCTCAGGACCAAAGCTGAAATGGAGGATGGAACAAGCAGGTTCTTCCCGGGAAAGATCTATCATTTCAGACCGGGCTTCCTTACCGGTGACAGGAAGGAGTTCCGGCCGGCCGAGCGGATTGTCTCTGTTGCTGTGAGGGCAGTTGATCCTCTCCTGGCGGGATCTTCCAGAAAATACCGGAGCATGCCTGCCGATAAGCTTGCCAGGGCTATGGTTAGTCTGAGCAGGAACCCGGAGGGAAAACCTTCAATTCTTTATTACCAGGATATTATGCAGTGTATCTGAGAGGCATAATACTGAGCGGGCAATCCCGCTTACAGAACATATTATCCTTTAAATTGTTCTTCAAGGCGATACGGCATCAGACTGACACCTTGCCGGTTAATTCTAAAATTTTCCTTTATGGACAGAAGAGTATTCCTTCAGTTTCCGGTTGTGGCAGCTGCGATGATAGGAAGCATTCGTGCAGAATCTGACGAAAGGTCAGATAAAGGCTTTAAGGTCGCTTCAGGAAGCGACCGCTTCCAGGAGGAGTTAAACATCATGGGAGGACAGTTCGACTGTCTTGTATCTGCCAGGGATACAGGAGGGGATTTATGTATCTATAATACTTTCAGAAAGGAAAAGGGCGGGCCGGCGCTCCATTTGCATCACTACCAGGATGAATGGTTCTATGTAATAAAAGGGGAATTCATTGTAAGGGTTGGCGATGATATGCTGAGCCTGAAGCCAGGCGATTCTGCCTTTGCTCCCAGGAAAATTCCTCATGCCTTTGCCAAGATAAATGACGATCCTGCCCAAATGCTGGTCTTGTTCCAGCCTGCAGGATCAATGGAAGATTTTTTCAAAAAAATGAGCAATTTCGGAAGCAGTATCCCCAGGGACCAGGAAACCCGGCTGAAGGAACTGTGGCATGAACACGGTATGGAGATAGTGGGACCTCCCCTTAAATTTCAGATATAAATCCGATCTCAACAGACTGACGGCACCGCTAACCACTGCCAATGCCAATATTGCCTGCCTCATCCTACAGGATAGTTGATATTACAATGTGCAGGATCAGCGAATATCACAACATCCGTGACAATAATTTAGCCCGTTTTTTGTATGCTGCCCTTCAGTATGAGCAAAATGCCTGCAGATTCAGCCTCAGGTACCGATATTTTGGCTTAAATTTGGAGTATATTCGAATTTATTATATCACTTATATGCTCTCATGGGATGGAAGATTGCCATGGCCCGGGACCACAGGAAAGCTCCTTATCCGATGTGGGAGTTGACCGTCAGGCATCATTAATGGTTCATCAGGAAATAACCTTCATTTAATTCAATAATATACGATAATGAAATTCATTTTAAAGCTCGTCTTTGTCTTTTTAGCGGCGGAACTTAATTCCTGTTCAGGTTATGATAAAAATGAGGTATCAAGACTGGAACTTTCAGGAGACTGGTTCATAAAATCCTCCCTGCTTGCAAGGGACAGCGGTGAATTGATTTCAACCCTAAATTTTAATTCGGAAGGGTGGTATCCTGCAAAGGTGCCTACTACGGTCCTGAATGCATTTGTAAAAAATGGAGTGTATGCGGATCCTTGGACGGGGCTGAATAATTATAAAATACCTGATGTCTCCGATGTCTTTAACGAGAAATATGACCTGGCTAAATACAGCTATATAGATGGGAAAACCAATCCCTGGAAGGACCCATACTGGTTCAGGAAAATATTTAATCTGCCGGCCAGTTTTAAGGGGAGAAAGCTCTGGCTTAATTTCGACGGCATCAACTACAGGGCTGATGTATGGCTTAACGGGCACAAGATTGCGGGGCACAGTGAAATGGCGGGTATGTTCCTGCGTTTCAGGTTTGATATTTCCCCGTTCGCGCTCCCGAATCAAATGAATTGTCTTGCTGTTAAGGTCTACCAGGTTGATCACCCCGGCCTTCCTGACCCTGGCGTCCAGTTTAAGGTATTCGGGAAGAACCGTGGCCATGCAACCGACATCTTTAAGGATGAAACGCTTAAATTTTCAGGAGGATGGGATTGCGCACCAGTTGTAAGGGACCGAAACACAGGGATATACCAGGATGTATATATAACGGCTACAGGTCCGGTTTTAATAGATAACCCATTTGTTGTTACAGATCTTCCCCTGCCGGATACAACACGGGCGGACCTGAAAATTTCACTTGAGTTAAAGAACTCCTCCGGGAAGGAGATAAAAGGGGTGCTGACAGCCAGGATCAGTCTTGTAAATACTCTTGAATTTCCTGACTACAGTAAGGATCTTGGGGGGAGCATGCCTGATATAATAATAAGCCGGAAAATAATCCTGGAGGCTGATACTCTAACGAAGGTGGAGATAGGGCCTGCGGATTTTCAGTCATTGTCAATCCATAATCCCCATCTCTGGTGGCCGAACGGTTACGGGAAGCAGTATTTGCACAACCTGGAGCTGTCCTTCGTTATCGGAGGCAGGGTCTCTGACAGAAAAAATACGACCTTTGGAATTCGGGAAGTCACTAACAAACTGGAGAAAAAAGGCAATGATTATGGCAGGGTGTTTTTTATAAACGGCCAGAGAGTTTTCTGCAGGGGAGGCTGGCTTCAGCCTGATGCTCTTCTGAATGCCGGCGAAAAAAGAGTGTACGATGAGGCCAGGCTGCTTGCAAAAGCCAATGTTGACATGGTAGCCAGTGAGGATGCCCCTGCACCTCCGGATATTGTGCTGGATGCTTACGACAAATATGGCCTGATGTGCTGGGAAACCTTTTACCAGTGCTGGAGAATGTATCCGGGTGATACTGCTACGGAAAACAATCCCGCCGACCATGCACTTGCATTGAGGGAGGCTCAGGACATAATAAAACGGTACAGGAACCATCCTTCGCTTGTTATCTGGTGCGCAGCCAATGAAGTCACGGTTGCGGAGGATATTTATACCCCGCTGAGAAAATATGTTCAGGATCTGGATGGCAGCCGGCCATTCCTGGCATCCTCAAGCACGAGCTGGGATATAGACAGGCTCACACCCTATATAAAGGGCGATCTTCCGCTGGGGACCACCGATGATGGTGATCCTGATTATAACTGGAACCCTGAACCGTTTTATTTTGATAAGATACTGGAGGTAAACAGGCAGGCATTCAGGAATGAACTTGGTGTTGCTTCTGTTCCGGTTTTCAGCAGCCTGAAAAAATTTATTCCCCGGTTCAGCCGGGAGCCGGCCCGGCCTTTCTTTCCCCTGGACAGTACATGGGCCGAGCATGGAGCATGGGACGACAACAATTATGCTTTCAGGGGTTATGACAATGCGATCAGGACATTATATGGTAAACCGTCAGATGTCAGGGATTATGCCAGGAAAGCACAGTTTGTCAATGCGAACAGTTACAGGGCTATGTTCGAGGCGGCAAACCACAGGATGTGGACCATCACGAGCGGCGTTATGCTCTGGAAGCTCAATTCGTGCTGGCCTTCGGTGCTTTGGCAGCTGTATGACTGGTACCTCTGCCAGAATGCATCATACTATTATGCACAAATGGCAATGGAGCCAATTCATGTACAGATGAATGCAAATACTCATGCGATCTCGGTCATCAATACAAGGCATGAAAGCCTGGATAGTCTGAATTTATCTGCCGAAATTGTGGATTTCAAAATGCAGAAAGTATGGGCCAGATCGGAAACCGTCAATATTGGTCCCGACAGGTACATGGAACTCTTCACCCTCCCCGGGGATCTTCAGCTGACATCCATATATTTTGTCAGGCTTAAACTTGAAAGGAAGGACGGCACATTGCTCTCAGAGAATGTTTACTGGCTGTCTTCAGATGACAAGCCTGACTATTCAGCCCTGGCTGATCTTGAAACGGTGCCCCTTGAAATGAATGCCCGGAAAGAAGAAATCGGGAAAGAACTTCATATTACAGTAAAATTGAGTAACCGAACAGGCAGACTCTCTTTTTTTAACAGGCTTGTAATTACGAAAGGTCCGGGCGGCGAAGAAGTTCTGCCGAGTTTTTGGGATACCAACTTCATAACCCTTTTCCCCGGTGAGGAGAAAGTTGTCGGGGCAACCATTGCTACTGAAGATTTACAGGGTTCAGTTCCCTGCATCGCCATCGACGGGAATAATAAAGCAGAACCTCAGCCCATTCAGAGCGGAGAAACCAAATGATTCCTTATTTTTATATATTGATCTGACCAGAATGAAAGGAAAAGCAATTGCGGATTTCACCAAATGAACAGAAAATAAAAAAAGGCAGGTAGAATAACATTCATAAAACAGAAAGTACAATGATAAGACATGGATATTTAAAAGGCATCTCCCTGGTTATTCTGCTGTTCTCGTGCACGGTACAGCATGAAGGAACAATAGATCCGCTAGTCGGAACGGAATATGGGAAGCTGAAAGGGGCCGTCGATGCAAGCGGGACAGTTGTCTCCTTTAAGGGTATTCCCTATGCTGCCCCCCCGGTAGGCAAGCTAAGATGGAGGGAACCTCAGCCACCCGCATCATGGGATGGGATCCGCGATGCTACAAAATTTTGTTCAAGCTGCATTCAGAACCGTGTATATACACATCTTCCAAACGGTCCGTGGACTGAGGAATTCATGGTACAGGACAGCATTAGCGAAGATTGTCTTTTCCTTAATATCTGGACACCGGCAAGGACAGCATCGGATAAACTGGCTGTTCTGGTCTTTATTCATGGCGGGGCCTTTCGCGAAGGATCCGGATCCATAGATGTTTATGACGGTGAGGAACTGGCTAAAAAGGGGATCATTGTTGTGACTATAAATTACAGGCTCGGCGCCCTGGGCTTTCTTGCACATCCGGAACTAAGTGCAGAATCTCCGAATCACGTTTCAGGCAATTATGGCTTACTCGACCAGATAGCTGCATTGAAGTGGATAAGGCAGAATATAGCAGCCTTTGGCGGAGACCCGTCGGGCATTACAATCGCAGGGCAGTCTGCAGGTGCAGCATCGGTAAACGCCCTTGTAATTTCACCCCTGGCTGCGGGTCTTTTCAGGGGAGCCATAACCGAGAGCGGCACATCGTTTAAATGGGGCACCAGGGAAGCAATGACATTAAGCGATGGGGAGAAACAGGGGGTTGAATTTGCAGAATCCCTTGGGGCAAAGTCAATCGCGGAGCTGAGGGCCATTTCGCCCCTGGATATCATTGCGAATAACCCGAAGATGCCGGGGATGAGGTTCGGAGTAGTCCTGGATGGTTATGTTCAAACCGGAGATGCGATGACTATTTTTGCGCAGGGAAAGCAAAATGATACTCCGTTCATGAGCGGGATGAATGCTGATGAAACAGGATACAAAGGAAGTACGGGTAAAGACTTCAAGGCATTGTTTCCCTTTATTACTGCTGAAGAGGAGGCGGCTGCAGTGAAGCTTGCAGGTCAGGAGCAGGGCAGGCTGGATACCTGGCTGTGGATGGATTACAGGGCAAAGACCTCAAAAACAAAGAGCTGGGAATATTATTTCGACCGTGCCATTCCCTGGCCTGAGCATCCCGAATTCGGGGCATTCCATACCGGGGAAGCGCCTTACGTTTTCAATAATATTAAAATGCTGAGGGGCCATAAAATGGAGAAAGCCGATACAATTACTGCTGACAGGATCTCCTCCTACTGGGCAAATTTTGTCAGGGATGGCGATCCGAACGGTCCGGGCCTGCCCGTATGGGAACCTGTGGATACAAGCAGGCATGAGGTCATGGAACTGGGAGAGAAAATGGGAATGATGCCAATATCTGCCAGCGGTGAGAGATTTGAGTTTCTTAAGGAACAATTGCTGAAGGACAAATAGGAGGGGCTTTATATTAAATGGGCAGAGGGCAAGGCTGCGCTTTATCGGGAAGGTTCAGAGGCCTGTCCGGCTATTCCGATCATTGTCTTTGCTGGCGCGAATTTGCAATTCGTGCCAATACCAGATACCTGATCTCTTCAACAGGTTATAAATATACAAAGGTAAGGGCATTGATTACATCCCGTCCCGATTGCTATCGGGAGAAATCGGGACGGAGCCAGCAGAAGGTGCATTTAGGGCGCTTAAAAAAATATTAAAGCCACGATTCTTCCGGTTTTTTTCTGGCAATCAATCAGTGAAACGCGTAATCGATCTTTACCATAAAGCTGTTTTTTGGGAAGATCCTGAAGAGATCCCTCAACTGGCCTCCCAGCGATTGCTCATATAATGATTCCCCCCACGGGGCCAGGGGATTCATTTCATCATCCCTGCTTCTGGAATGGCTCCATACGAAATATATTGCTGAACCGGGCCTGTATTCCCAGCGGGTCACAAAGTTGGACTGAAGGTTTTTATAATTGAAGTCCCTTTTCTTCGGATAGGCCGGAAAATCAACCATATTGTCAGGATTCGCCAGAATACTGAAATTGTCGTATTTCCCTTTTGCGACAAAGAACTGTGTATAAAGCTGCATGGAGAATTTGCTTGTAAATGTAAGTGAGCCTCTTACGGTCAGATCCAGTGAACGGGTATCCCGGGTTCCGAATACGGGGACATAATACTGCCCGGGTTTATACTCCTTCACATCAGCCAGTATTTTGTCAAGCATCCCCTTGTCATCGAAAGCTGTAAATTGTGTATAATCAAGATTATCTGGAGATGTTGAGGAATTGCCTATCTTCCAGGTCCCATTATCCGGCATAAAGGTCTCATTCGAAACCCAGGCAGTCTTATTGTCCTCCCAGTTACCTTTGAGATCAGCCTGCAGCGACAGCCTGGTCCCTGCATTTACTATTCCCAGGAATTCTATGAGATATTCACTGCCCCGGTTGTCATATTTCTTTATAGTTGCCTTTGGCGTGATTTTCCAGTTCTTTCTCTGATCACTGTCAAATTCTCCCGATAATTCAACACTCTTTGGCTTGGCCCAGATCCCCAGGCCGCGTGTTTCCCATAGATCATATCCCCCAAGCAGATCATAGAACTTGGCCCCGGATTTGAGCAGCCTGAATTTCCTTGTTGTAAGAACCGTACTGAGGTTAACATTGCTTCCCATGTCATACCATTCAAGGAAAGAATATCTCCTTGTATAGAAAAAGCTGATATCCCCCCTCTGGAATGAGCCGAATGATTTCCCTCCCCTGAGCTTATAGTTGATGTTCGACCATATCTGGTACCAGTTTTGTTCGAAGCTGATCCATCCGATATCGTTGGGATTATACTCATCGGTAAACATCAGCAGTGTGAAATGACCGTCAATAATTCCCTGTCTCTTGCGCAGTACCAGGCCGCTCATTGCTCCTTTCTGTTCCCTGATACCGGTTACCAGGGGATTCCTGTCCGAAAAGGCAGCTATCCCTTCAAATCCATACCTGTTATTATTGAATCTTAAGTCCCAGTCTACACCGCCTGTCATGCTTTGCCACCCTGTCCCCTTTCCGGCCGGACTGTAATAATACGTCATTATTCCTCCTGCGGAAGAATAATCTCCTATTCTCTGGCTTGCACGAAATACCGCATAATTATTTGAAGGCCTGAAGTCTTTGCCTGCAGTTGTGCCCAAGAGCCCGAATGATAAGCCTTTTTCAGAATGACCTGTCAGCTTTGCAGCTGCAATTATCGGTTCATTTGCCCCAAACCTCCGGGAATAATATAACCTGCTGTTTCCAATACCGAATTTATAGATATCGGCTCCTTCGAGGAAGAATGGCCGTTTTTCGGCAAAGAAAGTTTCGAAGGCAGTGAGGTTGAGCACAGCAGGATCTGCTTCAACCTGTCCAAAATCGGGACTGATGGTTGCATCAAGCATTACATTGGGACCGATCCCGATCTTGATGTCACCGCCGGCATCATATTTTGCCCTATGGTCGGTTTTGCCTGGTACATTTTCATTTTCAAACAGATCCAGACCTGCTAAAACATAGGGCTTTACCTGGATATTGCGTCGCGGCTCAATCCCTTTTATCCCAGTAATCCGGCCATAGCCTGATACGAGATTTGTCCGTTCATTCCGCGGGATATATGGCCATTCGGATACCTCTCCAAGCCTTGGGATGCGTCTCGTATAATGAATTCCCCATGTCTGCAGCTCATTCCTGGAATACCTCAGCATACTGTATGGAATACGTATCTCGGCTATCCATCCATTATCAGTTATCCTGACCTCCGAGAACCATATGGCATCCCAGGAAACATCAAGGCCAGCGGGCAGGAGAGGATCGACATCGGTGATACTCAGCTTTTTGTTGTCATCCTGCTGTCCGTCGAGCTGCACACCGGCTGCATTGACAGCGAAGGTATAGGCTGTCTTCCTGTTAAAGTATGAATCGATCGAAACCATGAACCAGTCGGCCCTGTTATATTCATCCCTTCGTCCCAGGTTATTCTCAATATCTTTCTCATTGTCGTACATTATGGCTCCAATATAGAGGTCATCCCTGCCAAATAATATCCTTACCTCAGTTTTGCGTGCTGAAACTTTCCCTTCATAGGGTTCAATCTGAATGAAATCGGAAACGGCAGATGATTTTTGCCATGCAGCTTCATTCAGATTTCCGTCGACAATTAGGGGAGAGTCTGTCATAATGGCATTTATGGCCGGGTCGTCCTGCGAAAAAACTTCGGCGGCAAAAAGCAGAATGTTTAAAGTCAAAGCCAGTTTTATAAGCCTGAACATAGGGAGAGGTTTCTTATCAGGGCAATATAATAAGTGTTTCTTTTATATTATAACCAATTAACATTCTTTAAGACTTATCATCCTTTCAGCCTGACTTTTTAAGATGAGGGCCGTGTCGTACCGCAGAAGAAAGATAAGAGGCCAAGCTCGCCAGGACCACATGGAAATCTGAAATGCATATCAGGAAAAGGTGATAACTGAGGGCGAATGTAAAAATTTTACCCCCCGATACGTAAAAATATTTTACATATTGGGAAATGCGAAGTTCTTATATTATTGATAATGAGCTATTACACTCTTTGGCATGATCTTGGGATAAAGATAATAAAACAGAATTGCCATACTTGAAGTCATGAAAACAGAATTTACTAACCTGCAGAATAACGTTTCAGATTGTCCCCGCGATCTCATCATGGGATGCAGAAGAGGAGACCAGAAGGCCCAGCTTCAGGTTTATAAGCTCTTTTACAAGCCGGTGTTCACGGTTTGCATGCAGATTGCGAGCGATACGGCTGTGGCTGAGGCATTGATGCATGAGTCTTTCCTCATTGCTTTTGACAACATAAACTCCTATACAGGGGATATCAGTTTTTCATCGTGGATAAACAGGTTCATTAAGGATGCCTTTCAGCAGGTGAGCATCTGTTAAGTAAAAAAACATCCGATCTCACTACACTGAGGCAGGGAAAATCTATAACAGCAGCATTGAGCTTGCCGCTTCTGCTAACGTCAGGGATATGCCGAAGGCAAAGGCGTTTTATGTCGACAAGCCTGGGCAGAAGAACCTATCCGGATGGCAACCTTGTCCACCTGGTGCAGGAGCATGAGCCAAAGGTTCCTTTTTGACGACGCAGTTATAATAACAATCCCATCCCCTGACAGTACAATTCCCTGTGGCCCTATTTCAGTTGGTACTTTGTCATTTTGTCCGGCAGATTCCGGCAATCGATCTGCGACAATCAGCGTCATCAGCGAGAACGAAGAAAATGTAAGACCTGGCATTGAACCTGATTCGTTATTGAATCACTGAAAAGGTACATGGCCTTAAGGGGTTAAGAATCTCCCGCAGATTGCGCAGATTTGCGCTGATAAAGGCAATAGACCTGCGACAATGGGTGTGGGCAATGGAAGAGGATTTTTTTCCTCCGGGTCCGGCATAACCAGGTCTCAGGAATTAATTAAATTCACGGAAAGATAATTTCCTGAAAAATGAAAAAATCCGGATTTCTTTTGCTCCTGTTTTGCATTCAGCTTCCCGGTATATCACAAGACCTTGATTATGCAAAAATGGTAATACAGAAACTGTCGTCGCCTGACTTTAAAGGAAGGGGATATGTAGAAAACGGAGACAAAATAAGCGCAGATTTTATTTCAGCTGAATTCCATAATCTTGGATTGATCCCTGTCACAAAGAAGTCATATTTCCTCAGGTTCAATATTTCAGTAAACACCTTCCCAGGCAGGATTTCTGTCAATATTGACGGGAGCGACCTTATTCCCGGATCGGATTTTATAATTGAATCTTCTTCTCCTTCGATAAATGGGAAATACAATATAATTATGACTTCCAGGAGTCAGCTTGCAACTGATGATAACCTGGCAGCCCTTGTGAAAAAAGCCGGCACTTCATTTATAATGATAGACAGCAGGGGAAAAGGGGATGAGAAACCGGAAGTCACGGGAAAGATCGATGAATACGTAAATTTTTTAAAATACAGTCCCAGGGTAAATGCCAGCGGGATAATAATCCTGACAAACGACAAATTAACATGGGAGGCATCTGCCGTGCAGGGAATCAGACCGGTTATCACGATAAAAAAAGAGATTGATTTTGATTCATCCTCATCCATCAGGCTGGTTATTGATGCACGGTTCCTCCCTGATTATGAGACCAGCAATGTTGCCGGATTGATAAAGGGAAGATCTGAAACTGACTCAATGATTGTGGTCCTGGCCCACTATGACCATCTGGGTAAAATGGGCAGGGACACCTATTTCCCGGGGGCAAATGACAATGCCAGCGGTGTGGCCATGATCCTTAACCTTGCAAAATATTTTTCGGCGAACAAGCCGAAATATACTATTGTATTTGTAGCCCTTTCTGGTGAAGAATTAGGTCTTCTGGGTGCCAGGGCCTTTACTGATAACCCTCCTGTTGATCTGAAAAAGATAAAGTTCCTTGTAAATTTTGA
The DNA here is from genome assembly GCA_963756885.1 of uncultured Bacteroidales bacterium. GTDB lineage: Bacteria > Bacteroidota > Bacteroidia > Bacteroidales > VadinHA17 > LD21. Next base: position 305,626 of record CAVWPG010000004.1, on the reverse strand, counting down.
CCTTGCCGGAACAGGTGATGAGGGTATAAAAGTGGTAAACGGGAGTGTATACAGGGATAAATTCGATCTTCTGGCAAGCATCAACAAAGAGCAAAAGCTTTTGCCAAAGGTTGAGATCCGCGGTGCAGCCTGCAACAGTGATCACTGTCTCTTTTATCAGAAAGAGGTGCCCTGCTTTTACATTTATACATTGGGAGGTATACAGGCCTACCATGATATTTATGACAGGTATGAAACCCTGCCCCTGACAGGGTTTGTGAATTACTGTAAGCTTATGATTGAATTTTTTAAAGAGATTTAAAAACAGTACACGGCCCTGTATGTTCCCCGTTTTATCATTACAGCTCCTTGCCTTGAGTATGGTGTCTCACAATTGCACATGAATTGTGTTAAATTACTCCCTGAATAATTTTTGCAAATACCAGTATTTCTTATCATCATTCCAGCATAATAAATATGCTTTCCCTGTAATAAGGGAGTATTGAATAATATTTTTACCTGTCCGGATTGAAAAAAGCAATTCATTTTTATTATAGGTTTTACTATACCATACTGAATTTCCTTCTATTAAAAATGTATCAGGGGAAGAGAACATATAACCGAGCAATATTTTAATATCCTGTCCGGAATCGTTACATATGGCAACATTGTTCCTGTTTATCAATGTTGTGTCGATATTTATCTCCCCGATCGTTGATTGTTCAGCTTCTGCTTTGACTCTCTCGGGCATCATCTGGGCCAGCGCATTTTCAGCAGGGAAAGCTGTTGCAATAAGGAAAAGGGATGCAAGCGCAGCTATTTTCTTAAGTTTTTTCCTCATTTTTTGTTGTGTTTATTTTTCCCAGCAGATAACCTGCAATTGTTCCCAATAATCCGACTGCTGGTGCTATCTGGTCATTACTGTATCCGGCCGTGATTAAAAATAATGTACTTGTTATGATCAGGGTTATGGTTATGAATTTAATTGAATCCTCAGAGCTGATTCGTCTTGTTCTTATCAGGAATACTTCTATAAGAACTACCAAAAGGCCAAAGCTTAACACAATAATTGACAGTTGAAATTCAAAGCTGGACATCGGTTTTACCACTGATTTTTGTACTTCAGGCAAAAGCTTTGGCTCATTGTCAACTGAATTGGATACTTTATTGCGTTTTAATTTTACGGTAACAGGTTGTTTCAGAGTGTCAATGCCCATGACAGGAAGCGAGGCTCCAATAAAGGCCTGGCTTAGTACGGGTTGATCAGCATTTGCAGTTGCAGTTCCGGCCTGAGACTCGTTGAGACAAATCAGAGAGAATGCAATAATTTGAATTATGAAGCATAGCTTTTGCATCTGGTTGGTTTTTGAATCATTGAATAACCGGAAAAGTTGCATCATTTTCCTCCATGCTGTTCAAACCATCACGATTCCATATTCGTTATCAAATTTTTCAAGGTATTCCGTCAGGGCAGGAACGAAATGTCTTGTGGTTTTGCAATCATTTTTGTAAGGAAGGCATTTGATTATATAATCTGAAATGCCATTGTCAAATGTGATTATGAGTTTTACAGGCACTTCGAGAGTTACACCGGACTTGGATGCCAGTGTCAGAATTTTACCCTTGGTTGTGTACTGAAAATCCTGACTTTTTACTTTTACTGATCCGCTTGCATTCTGACCCAGATCGTGTCCGTCTACAAGCCATGTGTAGGATTTTACAGTCAGGTTCCCGTTAACCCTGGCAATCAGAGTAGCAGTTTTTTTATTTCTGACAGAAGTGTAATAGCCTGTCCAGTTGCCTGCTGCCTTATTGGTTTTCAGCAGATTGACTTTGAAATCCTGGCTGGCAGTGAGAGGAGGATCTTCCAGTACCATCATACTTAATCCATCGGTATTTAAGGCAGATAATTTGGATAGTTCTTCTGTCTTCTGAATTTTCCTCGATTGCCGCAGTTTATCTCCCAGCCTTGAGTTTATTGTATATGCATCGACATAGCCCACGTTTTCAAGTCTTATGTTTTCATCGAACAGGTGATATGGTTTACAGCTGAAATCGCCTGAAAAATCAATTGTGTAGATATCTGATTTATATGTCTTGTATCTTAAGACGAACACATCTTTAGTAACGCTGATCACCTGAAAAAATCCGTACGAATTGTCAGAAGTTTTAACAGCAAAGATTTTAAATGTTTCAAAATACTGATCCACAATAAATGGAATGGGAATATATGTGGCAAACTGGTAAAGCGGAAGATTTCCTGAAAAGCCATAGCTGAGCATAATTAAATCAAATCTTCTTATGTGATCGAATGACTTACCGGTATTCAGGACAGTACCGGAGCTGCCGCACAGGATTTTTATAATCCTGGATTGCCCCGAGCCCTCCAGTTTAAGATCTGCTCCTCCAAACAGTTCATTTTTGACAATTCCATTGTCGAGGTCGAAGAAGTTCCCGTTTACCAGTGTGACAGTTCCTTCCGATTTAACCGGCCAATACTCTCTGGGGTGCATATCGTAAGTCACGGTAAGGTCATCAATGAATGCGCTGTCCAGAAATGTATCGATGCCTGCAAGCTGAACGTTGATATCATCAATTCCATTAATGGCATCCGTGACCTGGCTGGTCACATTTTCGATTGTTGATTCGATAACTGACTGTGCTATCCACAGGAGGAGAGGGATAATGATTCCGCCTACTATGGCACCGATGACACCGAAAATAACTCCTCCCAGGATGGCTCCCAAAACAGCTGCACCAAGCCAGCAGTACCAGGGAATATCCATATTGATATCGGGGTCATCGGCTTCAAAGCTGACCCTCAATTCACCGCCTACAATGGAAACACTGATCCTTGCTGTAAACGACCCGTTGGCATCATAGCAGGTGCCACTTTTGGCGACACGTCCATTCAATACGATGTGATCATCAGCAGGAGTTACTGACATGTTTGTGAGTTTAACCCCGTCCCTGATTTCAAAATCGCCACTGAAGCTGCATCCGGAAAAAGAGCCGGCCGGGAGGCCAATGCCGCTTTCGATCCTCGGACTAATGTTTCTGCAGATCCAGTCAAAATTGATAGCAACAGCCGCTCCCGCTCCCTCCCTGGAAAATGCCCGTGTGAAGTCATTCAGGTTTCCTGTACCGCCCCCGCCATATGTAAGGATAATGCCTAACGCGTCGCTGTTGCTGACGGAGGTATCGTCAATCACTTTAGCATCAGCCCTGATGATTGTGATGGTACCGGTAGCCGACCTGTTCACGGGAACCGGAACCAGGGGAATAGTATGATTTTCCAGTTTGTTTTGAATAAAGGCTGCTGCCACACCTGTAATGGCAGCCGGAATACCCGGCACTGTGAGAGTGCAGCGGTAAGTCTTGTCAACAAAATCCAGGATGACCTTGTCCAGATTGGGATCTGACCTGTCTACGTCCACACCCACAACAACCTCAAGTGTTCCGGTGTTTCCATTGGTGAAGTTTATATTAAACATGAGCTGAACCGGATTAACAGCACTTGCGGGAATACCCGATGGCCTGGTAAAGCTTACCGTCAGTCCGAAGCCATCCAGAATACCTATGTTGCCGGGGATTATACTGCCAAGTAATCCATCGCTATCAAAGGTTGCCGATAGCAGATTTTGAATGGTCTGATCACTGATCTCAATGACCATATCGAATCCGTGCGTTTGTGTCCCTGCCATGACTCTATTTTTCTTTAATGTTGATTCTGATTTTTGGTTTCAATACCTGTCCGTTCGGGAGAATGAATTTTTTTGATTCAGATATTTCTTCAGGGTTAAAAGATTCAAGCCTTTTTCTGATTAGCGGTGATAACTCTATCTTTAAACCGGCGAAGAATTTCAGGGGATCCTTTAAAAGCAACGCCCTTTTTCCTGGCTCTTTTAAATGTTTTGTAATTTTCTCCTCATGCCGGAACAGTTCCTCCATCTGTAACCTGATGTGAGGTGATAAATTGGAAAGCATTTCGGCATGCTTCTCATTTTTAACTTTAGAGGCAATATCGAACGAGGGTCCCTTGCTGTTGGCTTTAGCAGGTTTCTTGAGCGGAATTATTTTTTTCTTAGCCATCTCATAGGTTGTTTTTAGTAATTATTTTCTGAATAATATCCGGGCTTACCGATTGTGATACAAAAACAATTTCGAATTCTTTGGTTATGAAGTCATCCGGAATCAATATCTCCCTGCTTGCAAGCAAAACTCTTCTTTTTTTAAGTTTAACGTTGTACAGGGGCAGGAAATCTTCATTACATACATATACAAGTTCGGTACAGGAGAGGTTGCCGTAATCGGAGAAATCAAATTTAAAATCATATCCTTTACCGAGGTTTTTCATAGCTTTCCGGTAAACATTTTTGAAATCTTCACCAAAATCCACTCCGGGTTCAGTTTGCTGATTGCGCCGCAGGATAACGAGATAATCACACTTGCAGAAATTAATAAGGTCCTCCATGAAAACCCCTTCTGCCATGGAGTGGATTACGACCTGTTTGCCCTCATAAAAGTCTTTTTCCACAATTTCGGGCATTACGGCGTCCGTTTTTTTTGTTTCACCTAGATATAATCCTGCATGACTGAAAAACCCGGGGATAAAATATCCATCGAGATAATTACTATAGCCTCTTACCATTATATCACCAGCTTTCACAGAGTCTATTACTTTTCGAACCTCATATCCTTTAACTTTATAGCTCCCGGGATCATATAAAATAAAAAAGGGGAATTTGAAGATTTTGATATCTCCAAAAAATTTCAGAAAACCATTGCGGATGTAAGAGAGCATAATTTTATTATTACATTTTTAACTGATATCAATGAACTCATAAAGAGGGAACTTTTTGTAATGACCATTCTTAAGATCCTGACTAATAGATTCCGTGAGCAGATCGCTATGAATCATTTTATATCTTTCATGCAATATGCGATCAAAGGCATTTTTTCTGGGAAACTTAAAAGTGTTAATATCCACTTTGACACAATCCTGCAAATCAATCATAAACTGTTCGTACACTTTCTGACAGAAATTCTGATCTTTAGCAATTATATTACTTTCAGAGTGATGGAAGGATGAACCATTGGCTATGTTGAACGATCCAATCGAGACAAAGTCATCATCGATGATCAGGTTTTTAGAGTGAAACGCTCCGGGTTTCTGCCATTCATAAATTTCTACACCGTGCTCAAGCAGGTATTTGTAATGTTTGGTACATTCCCAGTACATCCAGCCCAACAAGCCGTTTACCATTAATGTTCTGGAGGATTTCTTAGAATTGGTAATAAGGACAATTTTGACTCCACGTTCAATAGCTGCCTTAAAATATTCCGCAAAAATCCGGGGAGGCCTTATACCATGGCAACCCCAGAAGATTCTCTTTTTTGCCCCGGCAATCTTTTCAAGTAAAAAATTTGTGAGTTTGAGCTCATTCTCATCATAGGGTTTGTGAGGCATATATGAAATTTGCACTTTCTCACTTTCATCTATTGCAGGTAACGGCGTAGTGAAATATTCCGGATAGCGTTCCTGCAGCTGAATTAAGTTCCTGTAAGTATCCTGATATTTACAGGTAAACCCGGCATATGAAATTTTGTCTTTTTTTATGCTTTTCCATGTTTTTTGCATTTCATAATCTCTCAGGAACTGAGTCTGGACATCACGAACGATCTGTCCCGTAATGTATACATCAGTGTCTCTCCAGGCTTTAGGTTCAATACCTCCATAGGCATATTTATTACCCCAGTTAATCCCCCCGATAATGAGATGTTCATTGTCTGTTATAAAATATTTCTCGTGATAATGCTGTTTCAGCTTCAACTTTAAGCTGAGCATCAGTTGCCTGAAAGGACTCCCTTTCTTATAATTAATGTTCCAGTTGTCGCTTAGTGAATTATAACCAAAAGTCTGGATTCCATAGCTATGAAGTTCACGGATCCAGGGGCCTACAAAAGTGGTTCTGTTCACTATTTCGTCATAGATGATTATGACCGATACGCCAGCTTTGGCTTTTTCTTTCAGCAGGCTGAATAGCTTTTTGGTGGTCGCATCCTTCATAAAGGAAAAAGTGACCAGATGAATAGAGGAGCTGGCTTCCTGCAATAATTTCCATCGTATTTTATACGAAGCGCTGCCACTGGGTAGAAACTGAATATTGTTGCTTTCTCTAAAAATCATTTCACACTTGTTATTAACCTGATTTAGAGGTTGTCACATTTGATGAAATTTTTTAGTAATCGACCAGGCGATTAATATTGCTCTACTGGGTTTATAATTAAGTCTTATTTTTGACTATTAACGTCTATGAACAGAAAATCCTGTTAAGAATATCTTGCACTGTTTATTTCTGCCTCCGGTAAACCCGAAAAAAATCATAATATTCCGAAAGGAGGCTGTATACTCTTTTCTCTTGTTCCTTTTTAAGATGTATTAAGAGATAATATTTTAGTCCTGCAATATTTATCCAGAAACATTTTAACTTAAAAATAGTTCAAACAGGCAATTGGAGGAACAGGTCAATTATATTTCCGTATGGGTCTGCCGGTGTAGAGAAATTATTGCGAAGCCCGCTTTTTGATCCTTGGTCAGCAATGAATATTTTGAAAGTATTGTTCAAGGATAAATATCATCTGCGGAAATTAAAATGATATGAAATTAATAAGACAACTTATGGCTATGGTAATTGTCGCAATTCTATTTTACTACTGTGCTGAAATTTTCTTCAGCCCGGATGCTTATACACTGGCGGATAATCATAAAAATATTGCTATAATTCCGCCCACCGTTTCAATTTCAGCAGAAAAGAATAGTGATGCAGAAGCGATGATGGAGCAGCAATTGCACAATTGTTTAAGTATTGAATTCCATTCAATCCGCCTTAAAGGTAAAGTTCCTGAAGCCAGGGGAGACCTGCATCAGGCATAAGCCACCTGCCTGGGATTGAATTAAGGGCACAAAACCGGAACATTGCATCCGGTTTTATGACCCCTCTGCCCGCCTGTCCACCGCATGATTAACTGTCTGTTGTATTTCAGGGCAGTCTCTTTCTGTAAAAACACTGGCAAGCCGGCGCAATTATACCTACTCCTGTTCCGTATGTGGCGAGTATCTTTCCTTCCATTCGGCCCTCATCTTTTCCCTCTCTTCCCGGCTCATGTGCATCCATCTTTTAAGATGTTCTTCTCTCGGGTAATGACGGCAATCATGGTGCCTGTGCCCGCCCCTGAAAACGCCGAATAATATTTTTGATAATACGATTATTCCCAGGGCCTGCCAGAATGAGATTATTTTAACACCCAGCACAGCCGGAAGTATTGCATTCCATAAAAGCATAACCACCCAGCCGAATAAAAATACTCCGGCAGCGATTGCAATGGGGATTAAGAAGGCATATCTGATCCATGATCCCCTTCCCCGATTTTGTCCAAAACACATCATAGTTTCTGATTTTTAATTTGTTAATAATTATAAATTTTTTGAAGCCGTTCGCGGAGGTGTTTCAGGGCGTAACGTTTTCGTGATATGACCGTTTTAATGCTTTCCCCGGTTCTGTCAGCAATCTGTTGCAGCGTAAGATCATCCAGTATGTTCAATACAAGCACATCTCTCTGTTTTTCCGGCAGATCGTTCAAGGCCCTGAATAATGATTCCCTGAAATATACCTTATCAATTTCTGTTTCCGGGTCAGCGCTGTCTTCAAACAACGCTTCAGGAAATACTATGTCACCCTCCTCGTCCTCGAAGCCCAGATCATCAAGCGACAATGTTGTCTTCCTGCGATTTTTATCCACTATCCTGTTTCTGCTCACACGGTAAAGCCACGAACTCAGCTGCCCGATAGGTTCGGCGTCGATGATGGAGCTCAGCTGGTACCATACATCCTGCAGAATATCCTCGGCATCCTCGTCGTTTCCAACGCGGTTACGGATAAAGGCATATAAGCGCCTCCCGTAATTCTGCACAGCATTTTTGATGCTCTGATTTCGCTGCGTCATCGGTATTGCAATTAATTCGTCCATATAAACATGTAGACGAATGAAGTTGCAAATTACTTTAAAGGATGAAGGGAATTTTTGAATTCTTTTAAAAATTCAGCAATAATATGATGAAAATCGGATTATGAAGCTCTGCATTATGAGCGAGCGGGCATCCGGCATCCAGGATATACTATTCCTGTCGCAGATAACATCCTGATTGTTTTTTGCTAACTTTACAGGACTTTTTAACACGTATTATTGTCAGCCATGTGCGGATTTAAAAGTAACATAAGCTTAATTATTGTCCTGGCTTCAGTATTTTCCATCCAGGCTTTTCCGCAGCAAATCAATTTGGGTGACAGCCTCGCCGGGTATAATGCCCTGAAAGCAGATTTAAAGCCCCGACTGAATTATTCTATCGGAAGTACTTTCATTGCGGTTCCTCATCTGGGCAGTGTCACCGGATTCACATTATCCCCCTCTTTTTCAATTCCATTGTCTGCAAAGCTGTCGGTCGATGGCGGAATAATTGCCGGCCGCTATTATTCATCATTTTTGAATTTAAGGCCTGAAGGATCGGTGCCTGGTGCATTCAATGCCTTATCTGTTTACGGATCGGCCAGTTATCAACTTAATTCCCAGTTGACATTATACGGGACCGGGATCAGGCAGCTTGCAGGTACTTCCCCGCTTTATTATCTGCCGAAAAGCAGCTATACAATTGGATCCACATATAAATTCGGAAGTTTTTCAATTGGTGTTGCCTTGCAGGTCTCAAAATGGAATAATAGCTTCGGCCCCTTCCCGGTAAATGGCTCCGGGGGATTTTATTCCCCCTTCGAGCAATTCCCGGGTGCATTGGCTCCTTTTGGCAAATAAGGTAAACCTTCTGAAGCAATGACAATTTGCCCCGGGCAAATGAGCATTGGAAATAAGGATCTGGCACGAGCAACCTGGATCTTATTTATTTTTACCGTGGAATAATATGCCGGAATAAGCACCGATATTATATCCCGGAAGATGGTCAGAATAACCAACATTATATTCCGCATAGGGTGAAAGTACAAACCTTCCATAGTACTTTTCGACCTCAATTGCAAAAACCGTAGGGCCTGACCATATTTAGCCGGTCTTTTTGTCGTTAGCATATTTATTTAATTAACAGATATTTAACCCTGAATTATGATGGTCAATCTCTTCCGGCTGATTGTGGTCAGGGTACCGGCTTTTCCACTAAAATACCAGATTGTAAAAAGTGGTGGTTACTTCTCTCAAATTTTTAATTAATGTATTTATAATGGTAGTATTTTTACTATCTTTGAAATGTCTATAAATTACACCAATCGATTTGAAAAGCTACAAGGTACGAGAGGTTATAAAGATGCTTAAAAATGACAACTGGTATCTGGTAGCTCAAAAAGGAAGTCATCGACAGTTTAAGCATGCTACTAAGCAAGGCAGGGTTACGATAAATGGTAAAACAAGCGATACTCTGTCGCAGTTTTTATTGAACAATATTTTTAAACAAGCCGGGTGGAAATGATACTTGGATAAAATTTAAAGTTATGCGGACAATTACAGTAAATATTGATTGGGAAAACAATTACGGAGCATATAGTGGAGAAGTATCGGGTTGCGTAGCAACTAATAAAACTTTGGAAGGTGTAAAACAAGCCTATATTGATACCCTCGAATTACATTTGCATGGATTGCGGGCAGATGGTGATGAGATTCCTGCAGCACTACAAGGCAAATACAGGCTTGATTTTGTTCTTAATGTCAGAGCTTTACTTCATTACTTTGAAGGGGTATTTACCCGTTCGGCTCTATCTCGCGTTACAGGCATAAATGAGCGTCAATTGGGACATTATATTACCGGGCACCGTAAACCGCGTCCGGTACAACGCAAAAAGATTGTAGAAGGCCTGCACCGTATTGGAAAAGAGATTAATTCTGTTGTATAGTTGGAAAAGCCGGGAGTGTAGACCAATATCTGACCGGTCAAAGTGTAATTATCATAGATGTTTTAATATCAAGCATTTAATTACGGCCATGGATGTTCAATTTTCTCCGGAGTGGGGTGGTAAGGTGCAAAAACCGGAGGGCTTGACTATATTTAGCCGGTCTTTTTGTCATTAGTATATTTATTTAATTAACAGATATTTAACCCTGAATTATGATGTTCAATCTCTTCCGGCTGATTGTGGTCAGGGGTACCGGCTTTTCCAAGTTAGTGGCAATTATGAAAAACCGTGAAAGGAAAATGAAATTTTCAATATTGATATTGGTGTTTTTTATAATAATTTCTGTATCAAGTGCCCAACAACAAGAAAAAAGCATGGTCTCTTACACTCATTACCTCCTCTATGTTCCTAGGGATTTACAAAAAAATGGTCTATATCCATTGCTCCTTTTTCTCCATGGAAGTGGCGCACGTGGCCATGATTTAAATCTTTTAAAAAACGCTGGCCCTCCGTCCTTTTTAGATAGCTGCAGTGATTTCCCATTTGTTGTAGTTTCTCCACAATGTCCTGAAAACAGAAATTGGGATAATGAAAATTTGCTTGCCCTTCTTGATCACATAGAGGATACATTACCAATTGACAAGAATAAGATATACATTACGGGCTACAGCATGGGTGGGTTTGGAACCTGGAGCCTGGCAGAAACAGATCCTGAAAGATTCGCTGCAATTGCACCGATTTGTGGTGGTGGAAATCTGGATCGTATTTGCATAATGCGAGATATTCCTGTATGGGCTTTTCATGGAGCAAAAGATACTGAGGTACCATATGAAGAATCTGAACGATTGGTTCGGGCACTGAAGGAGCTTGGGTCGGATGTAAAATATACTTTGTACCCTGATATGGGACATGAATGCTGGACAAAGACATATCAGAATAAAGAGCTCTATGACTGGTTTCTATCTAAATCCAAATGCAATAATATTCAGTATGTTGATGAAAGAACACTGAAAAGTTATGCAGGAAAATATAAATACTCAGATAATGAAATTATGGAAGTCACTTTTGAAAATAATAACCTATTTGTAAAATCTTCTGTTGCAAATCGTAAACTACAGATCGTGCCTTTTACACTTACAAAATTTAGAATTCAGGGGCCATTGAGCGGAGATTCAGATATGTACTTCAAGGTGTCTGCTGATGGAATAGTTGAAGGATTTACTGTTGGTCCCTGTGATCATACATATTGTCCCAAAATGGAATAATAACTGCTTGCAGTGCATAAGCCTTCGCCTGGTCGTTCTTCCGACCCAATATAGCCGTGTTGAACGAAATCCCAATCCATAGAGCGTTAATAGATAAGAATGGTGGCAATGGCCACCATTCTAAAATTCTTTAGAACACCCCCCCCAAACCCTGGCAGATGTTTTGCCAAAGATCCCATTTATAGTTAGGTATAGATACTGATAAAGTAAGAAACTCTATCTTTGTCAAATGAATCTGGTTGAGAGGAATATCGATAATATTAATGCTCTTTGTAAGCAGCATAAGGTAGATGAGCTATTTATATTTGGATCAATACTCACCCAGAGTTACAATGACACAAGTGATGTTGATTTCCTGGTCCAATTTGGAAATATTAACATTCTTGATTACTTCGACAATTACATGGACTTCAAAGAAAAGCTGGAAGGCGTATTGGGCAGACCTGTAGATTTAGTGGAAAATCAGGCAATTCGAAATCCCATTTTCAGGAAAGTACTGGACAGAGAGAAAAGACTGGTGTATGAACGAGAAACTTCTTAAATATCTCTTTGATATCAAACTTGCCATCGAGGAAATAGATTCATTCTTTGAAAATGAACCTCGTAAATTTGACAATTATAAACGAAACTCTTTACTCAAGAGGGCGATTGAAAGAAATCTTGAGATAATAGGAGAAGCTCTGAACAGAATACTCAAAGATGAACCAGATTTCCCTATTGAAAATGCCTAAAGAATAATTGGCCTTAGAAATCAAATTATTCATGGATACGACTCAATATCCGATGAAAACATTTGGGGAATATTGACTATTCATTTGCCAAAGCTTAAATCCGATATTGCATCATTGATAGAGCGAAATTATCGCTGAAATCCCTCAAAACCTGGCAAGAACCTGGCAGGGCCGAGCGTTAAAAAATTGCCTGGCAGGCAATTTTAGCGAAGGAGCCAGGCTGCCGCTGAGACAAGCAGGGCCAAAATAGAAATGCCGGCTAAAGTACCGGCATTTGTGTTGTCCCGTCAGGTCTTCCCGACTCGATAGAATCTCGTCGGGATAAACTTCTCGACCTGACGGAACAAAAAAATCCGCTGGTGCGGATTTTTGTTGTCCCGTCAGGTCTCGAACCTGAACTCTTCTGATCCAGAATCAGACGTGTTGCCAATTACACCACGGGACAATTAAGTGGCTGCAAATATAAATAAAATCTGTAAAAAACATAAATCGTAAGATTATTTTCACCAGCAGCGAAATACTGTTCACTTATTGCCCTTTGTGACTCTCCCGTTTTCCCTGTGGATCTCTGTGTCAGTTCTTCAAAAAGCCCCGCATTTTTCAGTACCCGACTCAGGTCCGGCCACTCATAAAGTATAGTAGATAATCAGCTTTGGCCTCATTGAAGCCACTTCGTAGTCACTCGAGGCAAACCTGAATCCCGGGAACATATCGTCGGGCCACAGACGGAACATCAGCCCATAGAAAGGAAGTGCGGAAGCGCTGGGATTTACATAGAGAGATGTCACATCCACATCGATAAAATTGGAATTTTTAATGAAGGGATATACGAATGCCTGGTTCATTTCTATTGTCCTGGGTTGAGTATTCCATGTTACCTTATGTTCATCCCATGGCTCGATGATCTGCTGCAATACGGCACCATAAAAGGCTATACCGGTTGTTGGATCAGGTGTTATGTATGTACTGTCGAAAGGTATAGGTACGTCATATGTAAGTCGTAAGGTTACCTTTTGAATAGTTGCCGCTTTGGGAAGGGTATCGAAATCGAAGGCAATAAGGCTCCTGTTGGAACGCATGACTGTCAGTACCGGCTCAGAAAGGAATGTTGCCTCGAAGTATTTATAGTCGCCGAAATTCCTGTCAGGTTCGAGATTGGAGATCATGGCATCCTTCCCGTTAACTGGTCCGGGCTGGATCTCCATTACATTGTACTGCGGTCCCCAGGGGATCCTGAGGGCAAGCGGATTGTTGGCCGAAGCGTCCATAAGCTCTCCGGCTGAGAATTTCAAAGTCTGGGATGCATAGCCCTCCTTCTCAAGAAGGAAGGTATAATATTCCGAGCCTCCCCTTATAACCAGATGGTTTATTTCAGCCTTCAGGTAGAAGGTATATGACCATCCGTCCATCGAGGTGATTGTAAGTCTGGCATCCGTGATCTGAGTAGGAGCCATTATCAGTGGATTGTCGAGAAAACAGATCGCATAAAAGGCAAGGGGCCTGATTATATGAACCCCGAAATTTGCATACCCGAAATCCCCGGGTGTGTAGTTTCCGACCACCACAACTTCCGGTGCAATATCCGTTACCTGGTCAGGCATGATGGTGAAAAAAACCGGCAGGGGATCATTTGCAATATATGCGAGGGGCGACCCTTCTACAGGAGAGGCATATATGACAGTTCCTGCCGGATCGATCACTATAAATTTTGTCAGATTGTACTCACCTGCCTTTAACTCAAGCTTAGCGCTCATGAAGCCTGTGCCGAAAGCATAGACAGGGATCATCTTGTCTGTCAGGACGGGATTTCCCTTCAGATCCTCAATAGATACCATCAGCTGGTATGACATCATGGAGCTGTCGGCAGTTCCTGATCTGGCGGCTCCGGACTGACTGCCAGTGCTGAAGGTGAATTCAGCCATCCCGGTCACATTGCTGTCGGTACCGGTCTTCTTCTCGCATGAATTAAGGACAATAAGGAGGATGAGGGCCAGGAAGGAGGCAGGTATTCTGTATGAGGTTTTCATATCCGGATATTTTGGTTGTATAATCGGAGAGCTGCTGATACAGACGGATTGCACAAAAAATGTGCCGAAGTGGCTTGCAAAATTCATGTCATATGGTGTAAATCTTCAGGTTCTGACTGACCTGCGGCACATGCTTTTTAAAGGTGTCACAGAGGTTCACAGAGAAATGGGGGAGATCCACAGAGAAATAGCATGCCGGCCAGGTAATCCGCTATTTATTGACCTTGGCCCAGGTATCCTTCAGAGAAACAGTACGATTGAAGACGAGCTTTGAAACCGTCGAGTCCGGATCCACACAGAAATAGCCCAGCCTCTGGAACTGGAACCTGTCAGAAGGCATTGCATTTGCCAGTGAGGGCTCGACTTTGCAGTTTGTGAGAATTTTAAGGGAATCTGGATTCAGGAACTTTCTGTAATCATCCTCTTTTTGTCCTGACGGATCCTCGTGGTCGAAGAGCCTGTCATAAAGTCTCACTTCGGCATCAATTGCACTCCTTGCTGATACCCAGTGAAGCGTTCCCTTGACCTTTTTTTCAGGTCCGTTGCCGCCACTCCTGGTTTCCGGATCGTAGGTACAGTAAACTTCCTCTGTTTTCCCGCTCTTCTCATTCTTTTTGAATCCGGTGCATTTGATTATATAGGCACCTTTCAGCCTTACCTCCATTCCCGGGGCTAGACGGAAATACTTATTGGGAGGGTTTTCCATGAAATCATCCTGTTCTATAAATACCTCGCGGCTGAACGGGACTAATCTTTGCCCCATGCTTTCGTCCTCGGGATTGTTTATAAGCCCGACCTCCTCAACTTTATCCTCGGGGTAATTCCGGATGATGACCTTCAGGGGATCGAGAACGCCGAAAACGCGGGGGGCCCTCATATTCAGATCTTCACGTACAGCATGCTCAAGGAGGGATACATCATTTATCGCCTCCACCTTTGTATAGCCTATCAGGTCGACAAACCTTTTTATGGATTCGGGAGTGTAGCCCCTTCGGCGCAGGCCGCAGAGGGTAGGCATCCTGGGATCGTCCCAGCCGGAAACCCTCCCTTCCTGTACAAGCTCGAGAAGCTTTCTCTTGCTCATCATGGTATATGTAAGGTTAAGCCTGTTGAATTCTATCTGTCGCGGCCTGTAATCACCGGTCTTCAGCTGATCCACAAACCAGTCGTAAAGAGGACGGTGAACCTCGAATTCGAGGGTGCAGAGTGAATGTGTTATCCCTTCGAAATAGTCGCTCTGGCCATGCGCGAAATCATACATCGGGTATACCATCCATTTATCGCCAGTCCTGTGATGCGGAGTCTTTATTATCCTGTAGATAATGGGATCGCGCATATGCATGTTGGGCGACGTCATATCTATCTTTGCACGGAGCACCCGGCTTCCCTCATCGAACTCACCCCTGTTCATCCTTTCAAAAAGGTCGAGATTCTCGGCTGCAGGCCTTTTGCGATAAGGGCTTTCTGTGCCGGGCTGGGAGGGTGTCCCCTTCTGAGCCGAAATGAGATCAGCCGGCTGATCATCGACATATGCAAGTTCCCTCTCTATGAGGTCAACGGCAAATGCGAACAGCTTCCCGAAATAGTCGGAGGCATAGTATTCCCTCTCTTCCCAGTCGAACCCGAGCCAGTGAATATCCTCCTTGATTGAGTCGATATATTCGACCTCCTCCTTTACAGGGTTTGTATCATCAAAGCGAAGGTTGCATTTCCCTCCGTATTTTTTAGCCATGCCGAAATCGAGGCAGATAGCTTTGGCGTGACCGATATGGAGATAGCCATTGGGTTCGGGAGGGAAACGGGTCATTACCTTGCCGTTATTTTTCCTCTCCTTCAGGTCATCTGCTATAAACTGTTCAATAAAGCTTATCGGGGGTTTGAATTCTTCCTTATCCTTGTTCTTCACTTCCTTCATCCCTGTAATTTTGAGAATACAAAAATAGGATGAATTTGAAGATCACAATCTTTGCAGCCTTATATTTTTTCAATAATAATGGGGTTGAATTAAATGACAGATCCCTTTTAACCGCAAAGTCCGCTAAGTTTTTACGCTAAGAACGCAAGATTTTATTATCACAATAATGTTTAATGTAGTATCAGGATTTACTCGCGGTTTTCAGGTTTCAGGTATTCTTTCAGGTCATTCACATATTCCGTGAATTTCTGTTTCCCCAGGGAAGTTATGCTGCACAGTGTCTGAGGATAATTGTTCCTGAATTTCTTCGTTACCTCAATATAACCTGCCTCCTTCAATTTGGTTATCTGTATGCTGAGGTTACCAGCGGTTGACCCTGTCTGTTCCCTGATGTATGTAAATTCGGCCATTTCGGTTCCGACCAGAAGTGAGATTACGGCGAGCCGCAGCTGTGAATGCAGTATTGGATCGAGTTCCTTAAATCGTGTCATTGTCAACCTTGTTTTTAAGCATATAGCCAGGTACAAGATAGCCAAAAATCATTGCTGCAGGAACACCAAGCGGTCCGATAGCCGGACCTCCGTAGCTGACCACCAGTGTCATTATCCAGAATATGATGCCGCCTACGATAAGAGGTTTGAATCTTAATATTATGCCTGAGACAAAAGTAGGAAATCCCGTAAGCATAAGAATATATTGTGCAACCGTTTCCATGCTCCGGGAATGGATTATGAAGAGGACGATCATTGTAAGGATATATGCCATCCATGTCCACATCCAGACTGAGTCTGCATACGTGTGGACCTTCATTTTCCTGCCGCTGACGTATCCATAGATCATTGACACGAATACACCCGGTATCACCAGGAACCATACATAATAGTGATGGGTAACGCTCGTGAACCGTACCATAAGGTAGTCGGAGAGGCTGCAGAATAAAATCAGCCATCCCCAGAACAGGAGGTGGAAGCTGCCCAGGCAAAAGTTGACCCTGGTCCTGTTAAGCATTTCTGTTATTATCCTGAGGCTTTCTTCGCCTGTCATCATTTTTTCATCGTTTTCCATAATAATGTTTAATTTTAAATTATGATAATTATGAATATAAATATATCACAAATATAAAGTAGTTTATAATATAAACCAAATAAATATTGAATTATTTTCAATAATTTAATTTTATTGATCGTATTGTTTTGAATATCAAACATATTGGTACCAGTTAAATATATCCTTAGGATTTTTGATTCAATCGTGGACGGAGTAATAAATTGTTTTAAAGCTTACTATTATGGGTCTTATACAGATTGAGAACATGGAATTTTACTCCTTCCACGGACATTTCAGGGAGGAGCAAATAGTGGGAAATAAATTTATAGTTGACCTCACGGTGGAAACTGACCTGACTATTCCTTCCATAAGCGATAATTTAAGGGATGCGGTGGATTATCAGAAGATTTATCATATAATAAAGCTTCAGATGGAAAAAAATTCACATCTCCTGGAACATATTGCCGGTCGCATTCTCGACGCGATTTATTCTGAATTGGGGGGTATAAAGAAGATTACCGTAAAGGTGTCAAAAATGAATCCTCCCATGGGGGGCAAGATAGGCTCCGTAAGCGTTGTTATGAGCAGGTAGGGGCGCGAATGATCAGATAAACAGCAGCACAGATGTAACCAGGGTAGTGCCGATTACAAAATACCTGTATACATTTTCAGGGAAGAGCTTTACTATCTGAATACCTGCCACGATCCCGAGTGCAATGAAAGGCACTGCAATAAGGTCGAGCATAAGCAGGTTGCCCGAAATGTTCTTCCAGACAAAAGCCTGAAGGGGGAATTTGGCCAAATTTATTATAAGATAAAGCCAGGCTCCCGTCCCAATGAATTCCTTTTTCGGAAGTCTCATGGCCAGAAAATAAAGGGTAAAAACCGGTCCGGCCGCATTTCCTATCATTGTAGAGAACCCGCCGGCCAGTCCCATGAGTGATGCAAAGAGGCGGTTTTCCGGGATAGAGCTTCCCTTCTTACTCCTTATGTCGTTGAGGATCATCAGTATAAGCATAATCCATACGACGGTCATCATTACAAGTCTGAACTGGTTATTGTTAACCATCTTTCCGGTGACAAGGGCAATCAGTACCCCTGCGGCAGCCCATGGAAGTATCCTCAGGATATATATCCAGACTGCGTTCCTGCGGTAATAAATCACCGCCATTACATCGGCGGCAATCAGCATCGGAAGGACAACTCCCGTGGAGACTCTTGCCCCGAATACAAGTGCCATCACAGGCACGGCAACAAGGCCAAAGCCGCTTAACCCGGCTTTTGACATGCCGATCACCATTGCAACCAGAAGGAACAAAAGTAGATATCCAGTGGTAAGGGAAGGATACAGTGAATGGATGAAAGATGCCATTTATAAGCTGAAAAAATTATCTCTGGGGCAAAGATAGGATAAACGGGATAAAAGAAAGGGGTGTTGAAAAAGTCAAAATAAGACTTTTTCAACACCCCTCACATGGAAAGCACAGAGGTAAAAAGGGGGCGGCTTGTCAGCCCTTCAGTCTGACAGTATCTTAAAGACTCCTGAATACAATGGCCAGCAGAATGATAAGCAGATGAGGAACTACGGAGCTCATTACCTGCAGGGTGCCATGGCTCATGGCCGGATAGGCGAAAACAAGAAGCAGGATCAATAGAATCACAGCCAGAATAAAAGTGCCGGTACCAGTCTTTCTTGCCAGCGGGATACCAAAAAAAGTTGCATAGAAGAAAATAAGGGCCATAGCCAGCTCGAGAAATACAATGTAACCCAGATGCATGGCAGCAGGGACATCGGGTCTCACCTGGAAGTATAGCTTGCTCAGAACAAGGACAAGAAGGGTAAATAAAATCCAGAGGGCAATGTGCGCGATGATTTCAATTGACTTTTTCATGTTTTTAAAAATTAATGTTTTACATGACTTTAAGTTCAGAAGTGGAGGGAGGCAATACAATTAATTTCTGCAAACAGGCATGAATCGTCTGCGAAAAGTGAAGGGAAGGCCCTGCCCCTCCCGGATAGAATAAATAAAACGAATTATGAAGCCGGATCAGATATTCCTGTAGAATTCATCCTTATATGAATCGCCGATAGGTATGTATTTATTTCCTATTCTGATCCTGTCGCGCTCGATGCTTGTGATTCCTGAAAGGGCTACCATATATGACTTATGGCATCTGATCAGGCTTTTGGGCAGCATTTTCCCGAGTTCATGAAATGAGTGGCTTGCAATTACTTTTTCGGTATTTGTAACAATATACTGGTAATCTCTCATCCCCTCTATATAAAGGATCTCATTCACAAATATTTTCACCAGCTTGTAGCCCGATTTCACAAAGATGAAGTCCGCCTGTTTCTGGACTTCGCCTGAATCACGCTGGCTCCACTGCATATAGTCGGAGGCTTTGCTTACTGCAAGCTTAAACCGCTCGAAGGTATAGGGTTTAAGAAGAAAGTCAGTAACTGAAAGGTCGAATGCCCTTGGTGCATATTCGCTGAAAGCGGTGATAAAGATGATCTGGGGCCTGGAGATCAATTTTTCAAGCATCTCGATGCCATTCATCAGATCCATCTGTATGTCGAGGAAGATGAGCTCCACATCGTGGTTCCTGATGAATTCGAGGCCGGCCTGCGGACTGGTGAAGGTTGCTACCATATTCAGCTGAGGGAGCTGCGCGGCGAATGATTTTATTTTTTCGATAGCCAGCGGTTCATCATCAATGGCTATGCAGTTAATATTCATCCAGTTCAATTGTTAGTTCGACATTAAACCTCTTTTTGTCGGGGGAAATACTGAAAGAGTTTTTAGAAGGATAGATCAGCTCCAGCCTTCTTCTTACGAGGTTAAGGCCTATCCCTTCATTTGCCTGCGTTTTATGATCCGGCGAATCCTCATATTCATTGGATACTCTGAACACTATATTGTTCCCGTCAATGCCGGTCTCGATCACAATAATGTTTTCCCCCTCTTTTTTTGAGCAGTGCTTGTATGCGTTTTCAATCAGCGGGATAAAGAGCATCGGGGCGATCTGAAGGTAGCCGGCGGCTCCCCCCCGGCGATAGCTGATGAAATCGGAGCCGGAGGTCCGCAGCCTTATCAGCGCAATATAATCCTCGATATGTTTTATTTCCCTGGCGAGGGGGATTTTTTCAGCTTTGGCATCGTAGATCATATATCTCAGGATGTCTCCAAGCCTGGAGATACAGTCGGAGGCTTTGGTTACATCATTGGATATGAGGTAATCAATGTTGTTCAGCGTATTGAACAGGAAATGGGGACTGACCTGCATCTTCAGAAGTGCCAGTTCGCTCTGAGTATTCTGAAGAAGAAGATCCTGCTTCTCCTTCTCCAGCCTTACAGAATCGGAAAATTTTCTGAAGACAACTGCCAGGAATATAACAATAATATGAGGTATGAGCGAGCTCATGACTTCCCATTTGCCATGCCGGGTTGCGGGCCAGGCGAAAAATGCAAGCTGCAGCAGAAGTATTGCAGAAAGAATAATGATGTTCCGGGTGCTCTTACGGGCCGGAGGAATACCGAAAAATGTGGTATAGAATAGTATCAGCGCCATGGCCACCTCAACGAACACAAGGTATCCGGAGCGTTGTGCTATGACCGGATCAGGTTTTGCCTGCAGGAATATCTGGGTCATGATTACTACGAATGCCGTAAATATGAGCCAGAAAAAAATGTGGGCAAGTATTTCGAGAGGCTTTTTCATGTACTGTAAATTTAATGCTTACCAATGAGTAAAGATCGGTTCTGATTATTCAAACTGAAAAAAAATCTGCAAACCTGCTTTTCCGGTCTGCAAAAAAACAATCATTATACAGAAACGAGCTTCAGAAAATTACAGCTATTTCCGGATCCACCCGGGTCTCAGCAGCCAGCGGCGTGATCCATCCTTGTATTTATGAGTAGTACACAGAGGGGCACAGAGAAATCAAAGAGGTACACCGGGTATTTTATGTTTTAATTACATACATTTACAAATAGGGCTGATGAAGCCTGCGGCATGTGTCGGCAACCTGACTGTACATGCCCTTTAAAATGCAGATATTGGGTAACTTAAATATTTATTATCAAATGAAAAATACAAGCAATGAAGACCTGGCTTCCAATCTGAGCTCGCGTCGTGATTTTTTCAGGACTACAGGAAAAGTTGTGGCTGCAACGGCTTTAGCCGGCGGCTCTCTGCCCTATCTGGATCCGGCAGGGGAAAAGAAGGGCGCTGATCTGCCTGATATGCGATCGGGAGCTGCGCTGATCGGGCCTAAGGATAATATCAAGGTCACTAAGATAGAATCATTCGTCCTGAAAAATTCATGGGTTTTTGTGAAGATCTCTACGGATGCAGGAATTACAGGCTGGGGGGAGATGCTGAAGGATGATGCGAAGGCGTGTGCAGCAGGTGCCCTGGAAGTAGGGCACTATCTGATTGGGAAGGATCCTTTAAGGGTGGCATTTCACTGGCAGGCGATCCACCGGGGATCCTTTTACCGCGGGGGACCTGTCAAAACAGCCATATTGAGCGGTATTGACCAGGCACTGTGGGATATTACGGGCAAGGCGTTCGGGGTTCCGGTATACAGGCTTTTCGGCGGACCTACACGCGACAGGATAAGAGTATACGGGAATCTGAGCCCCAAAACGGGGGTGAATGCAATGAAGGTGGGACCCGAAGGAGGACAGAGGCAGGCAATTAAATATGTCGAGGGTCAGAAATTTGTGGATGAAGTAGTTGAAAGGTTTAAGGCACTCCGTGACAAGGTGGGATCGGGAGTGGATATTGCAGTCGACTTTCATGGGGCTGTAGAGCCACCTACGGCACTGCTGCTGATGAAGGCTCTGGAGCCATTCAATCCCTGGTTTTACGAGGAGATTGTTCAGCCGCTGAATATTGATATAATGGCAGAGCTGGCAAGGAAGACACACATACCTGTTGCCACGGGTGAGCGCATCTTTACAAAATGGGGATTCAGGGAGATCCTCGAAAAGAGGGCAGCGACAATTCTCCAGCCCGATGTTTGCTATGCAGGCGGGATTTCAGAGCTGAGGATCATTGCCGGAATGGCTGAGGCTTATTATACACCTCTTGCCCCGCACAATCCTCAGGGGCCATGCTCCCTTGCCGCAAGCTACCAGGTTGCTGCATGCATACCCAATTTCCTTATACAGGAGAGGGGAGACAATGAATATTCGGATCTGCTGGCAACTCCGCTGCCTCAGATTGAGAACGGATACAGGCCACTGCTTACAGGACCTGGTCTGGGCATAACGATTGATGAAGAAAAACTGCTTGCCCAGGTGGGCGAACCGCAGCCTTACGACACCAGATACGATCCGGATGACGGATCGGTTGTTGACTGGTAGTATTCAAATTTTAAACATTGTGCTTATGCCGGTTCTAAAGATCAGAAACTATCGCTGGATAATTGTTGTCCTTATATTTCTTGCCACAACAATCAACTATGTAGACCGGCAGATAATCGGATTGCTGAAGCCTATCCTTGAAGTAGAGTTCAGCTGGAGCGAAACCGATTTTGCACATATAGTAATGGCTTTTACGGCAGCATACGCCTTAGGTCTCCTCCTGACGGGGAGACTGATCGACAGGATAGGTACGCGGCTTGGCTACGTTTTCATTATATGCCTCTGGAGCATAGCTGGAATGCTTCACGCCCTGGCACGAAGCGCGGTTCAGTTTATGACCGCCAGGTTCGGCCTGGGAATCGGTGAATCGGGGAATTTTCCTGCCGGAGTTAAAACCATTGCGGAATGGTTTCCCAAAAAAGAGAGGGCACTGGCAACAGGAATATTTAATTCAGGTACAAGCATCGGCGTTGTGACTGCACTTATAATCGTCCCTTGGATCCTCAGAAGCTACGGCTGGCATGAGGTCTTCTGGATCACCGGGGGGATGGGTTTTGTGTGGCTGATATTCTGGCTTGTCTTTTATGAAACTCCGTCGAGGCAGAAACGGCTGACCAGGGAGGAATTAAAGCTCATAATAAACGAAAAAGAAGATGGGGCAAAAGAGGATAGCACAACAGCACAGGCAAAGATCAAATGGCGAAGGCTCTTCACCTTTCCCCAGACATGGGCATTGATAACAGGTAAAGGGCTTATCGATCCTATTTTCTGGTTCTTTCTCTTCTGGCTGCCATCCTATTTTTCGTCGGCATATCAGCTCGATCTTAAAAAAGTAAGCCCGGAGCTTATAATTATATATGCTGCAACTACTCTCGGAAGCATCCTTGGAGGTTATTTCTCCTCTCTTCTTGTAAAAAAGGGTTGGGCTGTCATGAGGGCAAGGAAAACAGCGCTGTTTATCTTCGCTGTGCTTGAATTGTCAATTATGCTGGCCCGGTACACAAGTGCCGCATGGATGGCAGTTGGGATCATCAGTCTTGCCGTTGCCGTTCATCAGGCCTGGTCAACGAATGTCTTTACGATGGCCTCTGATATGTTCCCTTCGGAAGCTGTAAGCTCCGTAGTAGGCATTGCCGGAATGGCAGGAGCGATCGGAGGAATATTATTCCCGATCCTTGTAGGGTATTTGCTCGACAGTTACAAGGCAGCAGGGAATCTTACGGGAGGGTATAATGTGCTGTTTACAATATGCGGATTAACATATATTTCGGTTTGGATCATAATCCATATGTTTACAAGGAAGCATGCAATCGTACGGTTACATGATCTTCAGTAGGCTATTCAGGCAGCGGACTGCTGTTTATATTGTTTAGGGTACAGCATATTTCAAAATCCGGCTGTATTCCATCCATCGCGGTAGGTGCGTCTCAGATATTTTTCAGCATCCGGATAATCAGGGAACTTCATATTTTTGGAATCCCATGCAAGAAGCTGATCCGGTACACGGTTTGCAACTGTGCCAAGTATAATAGCTTCTGCCATTGGTCCTGTCCTTGCGAAAGGCGAGTCGGATTCAGGTCCTCCCAGGCATGCCACAACAAAATTATGGTAATGATTGCCTGCTTCAAATTGTGGCATTTTAAAGTTCACAAACTTGTCGTCAGGCAGAAGCACAGGCATTTCCTGGTGAGGAATAAGCATTGCTCCGTCGGTACCGATAAGCATTGCAGATTCGGCAGGATACTCCTTGCCTTTGAACAGGTCGCGGATCTCCTGCGGGGGGTAGAATTCGCCATCGAACCATTCCAGGGGAAGAGTATTCTGATCAGTCTTTTCGTTTCCTGGGAATATCCAGGTTATGTGGTCGCCCTGGGGCCATGTATCGGCCCGTCGCCCGGGGGAATCTTTCCATGACTGCTGTACTTCCGAGATAACCGAGATGGGTGGCTTCAAGCCAAGACCTTTCCACACTGCATCAAAGATATGGCATCCGATGTCTCCTGACCATCCCGTGCCGAAATCGAGCCAGGCTCTCCACTTCGTGGGGTGATAGATTTCAGGGGCATATGGCCGCACGGGGGCAGTTCCGGTCCAGAGGTCCCAGTCGAGTGTTGAGGGTGGTTGTTCGCCCTGTGCCGGACGCGGTCCCATAAGCCTGTAATTCTCAACTGCTCCCGGTCTGTTCGAACAGAGGTAAGCATGCTTTATCTTTCCTATTGCGCCGTCTTTTAACAGCTGCACTGCAGTCTTGTCTCCAGGCCTTGCCGCGAACTGAGTGCCCAGCTGGGTTACCACTCCCTCCTTTACGGCAGCCTCAGTAAGCAGCCTGATTTCGGTAACATCATGGCACATCGGTTTCTGGCAATAGACATGCTTTTTTCTTTTTATGGCCGAATATGCTATAATAAAGTGATTATGATCAGGTACGGTAACATTGACCGAATCTATCCTGTCTCCTTCCTTCTGAAGAAGTTCACGCCAGTCGGTGTAGGTCCGGGCTC
Source organism: uncultured Bacteroidales bacterium (assembly GCA_963756885.1). Classification (GTDB taxonomy): domain Bacteria; phylum Bacteroidota; class Bacteroidia; order Bacteroidales; family VadinHA17; genus LD21. Next base: position 280,833 of record CAVWPG010000004.1, on the reverse strand, counting down.
CGGGAACGGCATCCGAAGCTTTTTTCAGATTATTGGCATCAACATCGCAAATTGCAACGATCTGAACATTTGGATCCTCCCTGAATTTGTTGAGGTCTCCCCAGCCCATCCCTCCGACGCCGATGCATGCATGGCTGAGTTTATTGCTCCTCCGCGTGCCGTTAGTCGAGCAGCTTATAATGAAAGGAGAAGCAATGGCAGCAGTTGCGGCAGTTTTTATGAACTTCCTGCGGGAAACTGAACGGATTTGGTCTCTCATGGCATTTCGTTTTAATTGATTGCTTGATTTCGGATAATAATCACCTTAAGGGTAAATGTAAGAAATTCATTTTTTATCGGGAACCCTTGGGGCAATTATTAACTGCATAATTTAATTTTTTAATAAGCGCTTATTTGCTAATGTGATGAAAATGCCATTTATTTAGGGTATGGTTTCTCAACAGCTAAAATCTTCTTTATGCTATTAAGATCAAATTCACGCTATTGCCTGGCTCTGGCTTCACTTATACTATTTACTCTTCCGGCTGTTTCACAACAAGTCAGCTGGACGCAGTTCCGAGGAAACAAAGGGAATGGTATTGCGGAGACCGGAAATATCCCCCTCAAATGGGATGATTCAGCAATAAAATGGAAAAAGGAGATTCATGACAGAGGGCATTCCTCTCCAGTGGTTTTTGATAATCAGATCTGGCTGACTACGGCTAAGGATGACGGCAGGGAGATGTATGCCGTTTGTCTGGATTATAAGACAGGCAATATAATATTTGATATTAAGGTTTTCACATCTGACGAATCTGAAGAGAAGCACCAGCTGAATACATATGCCACTCCCACTCCCTGCATCGAAAAGGGATTTGTCTATGTTCATTACGGCAATGCCGGCACTGCCTGCATTAATACTTCCAGCGGGAATATAATTTGGAAAAACTCCTCTTTCAAATGCAAATTTGTACAGGGGGCGGCTTCATCTCCTGTTCTTTATAAAAACCTTGTCATCCTCCACTATGAAGGGGTGGATGTAAGGTTCCTTGCAGCTCTTGATAAATCGAGCGGGAAGCTTGTCTGGAGGACCGACAGGCCTGAAGAGCCTTACAAGCCTTTACCTGAGATTGGAAGAAAAGCATATATAACTCCCCTCATACTGAATGTAAAAGGGCGCGATCTCCTGATCTCCGACGGTTCGGCCGTTTGCATTGCCTACGAGCCTGAGACCGGGAAGGAGGTCTGGAGGGTTGTGGATGGAGCGGAGTCGACGATAGCCATGCCCGTGGCTGAAAACGGAATTGTTTACTGGTACACAGGCTTCAAGGTAGCCCCTGATGGCTCCAACTATACCGATTTCCTTGCGGTCAACCCCGATGGCAAGGGTGACATTACATCAACAAATATAGTATGGAAGAAGCGTGAGCCACTGGCACATAACCAAATGCTTACACCGGTTATAAGAGACGGACTCATCTATACAGTAAACAGCAGGAATACAATGATGTGCATCGACGCCGGCACAGGGAAGGAGGTATGGTCGAAGCATGTTACATCCGACTACGACGCGTCACCCCTGTATATTAACGGAAATATCTGGTTCTTTTCGGCTAAGGGAGAGATACTTGTGTTGAAAGCAGGCAGAAAATATGAGGTTGTAGCGCAGAACAGGACCGATTCAGGGATCTTTGCCACCCCGGCGGTGTTAGGGAATTCGATGATTCTCAGATCCCAGAAATACCTGTACCGGATAGGAGGAGAATAGGTTTTCTCTCCGGTCTGCTAAATGCCGGCCATCTCAGATCTCCATTATCACCTTTTCGATATCATTCCTTCGCAGGGCATCGATAAGTGGCATATATGTGTCAACAAACCGCTCCGAATCGGCAAGGCCTCCGAAGATCTGCCCGATCCTAAGGAAGGCAAGGGAATCATCACCTGCCGAAGCCAGGGCTTTTTCCTGGAGAAGGCTTCCCATCTGGTCCTGCATTGTGACATTGGTCCCTGATGAGCCTGCCAGTTCAAGGCAGCGGCACCATGCGGCAATAGCAATTGCCCCGCATTTTACAGGGCCCCCTCTTTCAAGCTGTTCATTAATTGTCGGCAGAAGGAACCTGCGGACTTTCAGGGAACTTTCGCTGCAGATCCCCGTCAGCTGATCTTCGATATTCTTATTGGAAAGTCTTGTCACGAGGCTGCGTTTATACTCATCAATATCGGCTTTATCCCAGTTATCCAGAAGAGGTGTCACCTCGTCATCCATAAACTTTCTGAAAAATTTTCCAAGCAAGGGGACGCGGATTGATTCATCGATGGTCCGGCAGCCATACAGTGTACCGGAAAATCCCAGCAGGGAATGCCCGGCATTAAGAAGTCGCGACTTCATCTTCTCATAGCGACCTATATCGCTGACAAAACGGACTCCGGCAGATTCCCAGGGTGGCCTGCCGTTTGAATACCTGTCTTCCGATACCCATTGAATATAGGGCTCACATACGACAGGTACCGGATCGTCGATGCCATATGCCGACTTCAGATATTCAATGTCAGAAAGCCGGGTTGGCGAAGTTATCCTGTCCGATACTGAATTCGGGAATGCAACCTCCCTTTCAATCCAGCCTGCCAGACCGGGTTCCGCTTCACTAACATATGATAGCAGCATTCTCCTCAGAACATTGCCGTTTTCAATCATATCATCGCACGATTGGAGAGTCAAACCTGCAGTGCCCGATTCCATACGCCGTTTAAGTGCCTGGGTCAGATAGCCGAAAACGGTTATAGGCTTTTCCGGATTTTTAAGGTCCCACTGCACCGGGGATTCCTTTATCATAAATTCGCCGGTCGAGGGATCGGAGTTATATCCGCCTTCGGTTATTGTAAGGGTAACAACCCTTATTGCAGGGTCGGCTATTTTCGCGATAACGGCTTCAGGGTTTCCGGGTCCGAAGAGGCATTCCACAATGGAGCCTATGATTCTTGTCCTGAACCGTCCGTCCTGATCAGGAACCAGCAAGGTGTAGAGACCATCCTGCCGGGCAAGATTGTTATACTTACCGCAGTCAGTGTCGGGCAGGTCCACGCCGCAGATACCCCAGGCGGCATTGTCAGGATGCTTCAGCAGTTCATCGGTGTAGTATGCCTGGTGAGCCCGGTGGAAGCTTCCCATGCCTATATGGACGATGCCTGCCGTTATCCCTGACCTGTCGTAGGATGGCACTGCAACATCCCTCGGAATATGCGGGAGACTTTTATTTCTTAGTCTAATTATACCTTTCATAAAGAATTGACTTTTAATAGCCAGATTGCCAAAGCTCTTTTGCCTTATAGAGAACCTCATGAATGGAATAAGGTTCAGTCGGACCTGGTTAAAAAGGCGGATTAGGGCAATTCTTAGAGCTAAAATGAATCTTTCAGGGATATGGATTACATTCAGGGATATAACTTTATAATTTTGCCCCTTAATTGAAGAGGGATGACATTCAGAAAAATATTCCTTGTGCAACTGGTCCTTTTGCAGGCAGTAATCTGTTTTTCACAGACAGACACCCTTTTGACTGTAATGAAGGTTTCTTCTTCATTCAGGGTGGCCCTGGACGGATCCCTGATCTATCCCGGGGCCAGTCTTGGGATTGAATTTCCGGTTTATAGGGTGGATCTTGAAAAGGTGCAGGGCGTTTCGGATCAGAAGATGATCTCAAGGGAAAGATTTGTCTCCGTTACGGCCTCATGGTATCATCAGAAGGATTTTCATGATAATCTCTATATTATGGGGAGATGGATAATGCGGCGGAGATGGGGAAATGGCTTCTTCATCGAATTCATCCCGGGGCTGGGCTACAGCAGGACCTTTCTGGGAGGAACCACCTACAGGGTTAATGAAAACGGGGGAGTGGATATAGTGAAGCTGGCCGGATACAGTTATGCAGCCGTTTCGGCAGGAGGAGGGCTGGGGTACAGTTTTTCAGCTTTCAAAGGGCTCCCGGTCTCAGTCTGCTATGATCTTGGCATGCTGACAATGTTTCCGTATAACAACACGATATATTTCAGGCCGGTAATGGAGCTTGGACTGATTGTAAGGCCAGGAAATTTTATTCCAGTTAAAATACGATGCAGGAAAGTAAGAAAATGAAATGGATATACCGGGTTGCTGTGGTTTTGCTTTCTGTTTCCTCATGCCAGAAAGAGGTCATAACCATAGGTACGGGTGTCTCGGAGACCTTTTATGTTGAGAATCAGGGAGCATCGATGCGTGTACTGGTTGAGGGCAATACATCCGGGAAGGTATTTATAGTATTCGTTCATGGGGGCCCGGGAGCCGGTTCATACATTTATGATACCGATTATATCCGCGCCAATATCGGGAATCGATATGCAATGGTTTACTGGGATGAACGAAATGCCGGGGGGTCGCAGGGAGGGTCGAACGGGAAGGATCTCACGCTGGCACAGATGACGGATGACCTGAAAAAAGTCCTTCTTGTGATACGTGCCAGGTACGGGCAGGATTGCACACTCTTTCTTACCGGGCATAGCTTCGGGGGCCTTCTGACCTCCTCTTTCCTCGTTTCGGGAGACAATCAGTCCATGATAAAAGGATGGATTTTCGCCGACGCAAGCCATAACTATCCCCTTAACGACTCCCTGACCTGGCAGATGCTTGTAACAAACGGCGGGCAGCAGATTGCCCTGAACAAGAACCGGGCACGCTGGGAAGAGATAGTAAACTGGTGCCATGCACATCCCGGGAATTTCACCTACGGGGAATCGGTACAGCTTGAAGATTACGGCGGAGTAGCAGAGGGCTATTTTGATGTGCCGGATGTAGATCTGGCCGGACTCATAAGGAAGAATGCCATAAAGCATGACTGGCCCCTGACGTCGATGCTTGTAAACTACCTGTACTCTTCGGAGGCTGATTTTAACAGGGACCTTGCAAGGACCGAATTTTCAACCTCTCTTTATAAAGTAACAATCCCTGTTCTGATCATGTTCGGGAAATACGATTTTGTTTGTCCGGAGGGACTGGGAGAGGATCTTTACAACAGGATCGGATCACACGATAAACAGATAGTTATATCACAGAAAAGCGGCCATTCGATTATGCTCCAGGATGAGGTCTTTTTTTGCAACGAGGTGAATAGCTTTGTGGAATCGCACAGGTGAATCGTCAATTACCTGCCGGAACTGTCTTTCCATAAGCCTTTCTTCTGATTCCTGGCCTTACGCTGAAGCCTGATAAAAGTGTCTGCATATTTGACATTCGGGGGGACCGTCATTACAGTGGCATACCCATCTCTTACAAGGACAGCATTTACGAAAGTCCCGTCCCCGAGATAGACGTAGGCGAGTGTCCGGCCGTATTTGTCCAGGCGGCCGACATCATATTCGAGCCTAACCATCTTTCCGCCTATAAGCTTCCTGAGGTAATCGGAGGACTCTTTGCCGAAATATCCAATCTCTTTTTTGCCGGAATTCCTTGACTCGGGGGCATCCACGCCTATCAGCCTTATCTTTAGCCCTTTCTGCGAGCCGTCATCGATCCAGAAAGTATCTCCGTCGACGACTCTTTTTACACTGAAATATTTATATTTATCCTTATTGTCAGCTGCCTTCAGACTGCCGGATATCAGGGTGCAGGTAATTAAAAATATGAGTGTCAGTGGCCGCATCTTCTCTTGCATGGATTGAAATTACAAGGCTGTTAAATTAGTAATTCCATTCATGAGGTGCAATTCAAAGCATGAAACAGGAAACCGGAATTTAAGTGCGGCACAGGGAAGAGTTAAGAGCTAATGGCTGTGGGTTATGGGCGAAGGGCAGGCAGTGCCGACCCGCCGTTGCTCTCAATAATCAGAGATAATTAAGGAAAAATTAGTAAATTAGTATTGTTAACTTTTCATCAAGGATAATGGGAAGGAATAGTCTGAAGAGTGGAATCATTGAGCTGATTGCAGGGTTAATTCTTGCCGGTTGCAGCAGCAGCAAACAGGAACCCTACAGCCTCCGGAAGGTCGGACCGCAGCCTGACGGCAGTATTTTGGTCCCGTCAAATCAGATCTTGCGACCTGCCGGCTTCCAGGTTTTTCTTCCGGGACGGCCGGTGGATATGGTCCTTACGGCAGACGGGAACTTCCTGCTTGTAAAAAACAAGGATGATCTTGACCTGGTAAGGCTGTCCGACAGGAAAGTAATGCAGTCCCTTCCATTCGGCAGGAGCGGCGCCTCTTTTACCGGGATCTGCCTCTCCCCCGATGGCAGGCGTGTTTACGTTACGGATGCAGACAACCGGATCTGTGTGGCGGAGTTTGACAGCGAAATGGTGATGAGGTGGAGGGAGCCTTTAATCCTTCCCGCACCGGCCATAGGTGACTCCCCTGTGCCAGGCGGTGTTGTGGCTGATCCCAGGGGGAATAAGCTATATGTTACGCTGAGCAGGAACAATTCACTGGCTATTGTCGATTTGTCTGACAGGTCTGTTACCGAGATACCAGTGGGAATTGCTCCGTACGGTGTAGTCTGTGCCTCCGCCTCCAGGGCATATGTCAGCAACTGGGGTGGCCGCCGGCCTGCGCAGGGGGAATCATCATACAACACATCGGGCAGCCGGGTTCTTGTCGATCCCCGGTCTGGCATAGCAAATAATGGCTCCGTTTCAGTTGTTGACCTGCAAGGAAGGAGAGAGGTCAGGAACATAGATGTCGGCCTCCATCCCTGCGGCATGGTGTTGAGTCCGGATGGTGAAAAGCTCTATGTGGCATGCTCCAACAGCGACCTGGTTGCCGTAATCAGCACACGCACTGATGAGGTAACTGAAAATATATCCGTGCACAGACAGAAAGGGGTATTGTTTGGAAGTTCGCCCAATGATCTGGCCATCTCCCCTGACGGGAAGTATCTCTATGTTGCAAACGGAACTGAGAATGCGATATGCGTAATCCGTACCGGTGCGCCATATGAAATAGCCGGTTATATCCCTACAGGGTGGTATCCGGGTTCAGTTGTTCAGGACAGGAGGGGTGAAGTACTCTATGTCGCCAATATAAAGGGGGCAGGATCGCGCAATCAGCTCACGGACCGCAGGGGTTACAATTCCCACGATCATCTGGGATCAATTTCAATAATTCCGGTGCCAGACAGGACTGAGCTGGATAAAATGACCACGATAGTCGACAGGAATAATGCCCTCTCCATGTATGACAACAGGCCTGACAGGCATGTACGGAAAAGAAAGACTGTTGCCGTACCTGTTTTGCCTGAACAGAATTCGTTCATCAGGCATGTTGTTTACATCATAAAGGAGAACCGTACATACGACCAGGTTTTCGGAGATCTGCCGCAGGGAAACGGAGACACAAGCCTTGTTGAATTCGGGCGGGAGGTTACCCCCAATCATCATCATCTTGCTGAGGAATTTGTCCTTCTCGACAATTTTTATTGCAGCGGTGTTTTAAGTGCTGATGGCCATCAATGGACCGATGAGGCATTTGCCACCGATTACATAGAGAAATCATTTGGGGATTTTACCCGAAGCTATCCCTACGACGGTGACGATGCCCTTGCCTATGCAGGTTCCGGTTTCATATGGGATAATGTGCTGAATCACGGCCTTACATTCCGCGATTACGGGGAATTTGTAAATGCCGTTATCGAGCCGCAGGGATCAACATTCCCGGAGATCTACAGGGATTTCAGGGAAGGGTCCGGAAGGATCAGGATAAGGGCAAAGGCAAATCTTGAACAGCTTATTCCAAATCTGTGTCCCACGTTTATCGGCTTCCCCAACACAGTATCTGATGAGTACAGGGCGTCGGAATTCATAAAGGAATTGAAGGGATTCGGGAAGAATGACAATTTCCCTGATTTCATTATAATGCTGCTTCCCAACGATCATACCTCCGGAACAACGCCGGGCATGCCCACACCGCGGGCTGCGGTAGCCGACAATGACCTTGCTCTCGGGCAGATCGTGGAGGCAATCTCGCACAGCAAATTCTGGAACGAGACCTGCATTTTTGTTACTGAGGATGATCCCCAGGCAGGGCTCGACCATGTCGACGGGCACAGGACGGTGGGTCTCGTGATAAGCCCGTATACAAGGCGCGGGCAGGTGATTTCAACGTATTACTCCCAGATAAATATGGTCAGGACGATCGAAAATATTTTAGGGCTGCCCCCCATGAACCAGCTTGATCTCTCATCGGAGCCGATGTCGGACTGCTTCACGGGAAAGCCGGACCTCAGGCCTTACACTGCGTTAAAAAGCAATATCCCGGCGGATGAGCTGAACCCTCCCCTTGTTTCGCTTTCAGGTGATCAGCTGTACTGGGCACGGAAATCGATGGAACAGGATCTCAGTGATGTTGACAGGATAGATGAGGATATATTCAACAGGATAATATGGCATTCTGTCAAGGGTTACGACAGACCTTACCCCGACCTCAGGAACAAGGGAGCTTTTTAAATAAGCAGTATCATGGGTTGCGATTCCGGAGAGTGATGCAGATCAGAGCTTGTCAATTTTATAGGCCATAATAAAATCATTCTCAGAAAGGCCGTCTATTGCGTGAGTCCAGAGCTCGATTACGAGCCTGCCGTAATATACGTGCATTACCGGATGATGGCCCTCCTCTTCAGCGAGCTGAGCCACCTTATTTACGAAATCCATCGTATGCTTGTAGTTGACAAATGAATACTCCTTGCTTAGCTTCTTGTTCTCAGAGACCTCCCAGTCGCTCTTTATGTGTGACCGGAGCTCCATGATCTCCTTTTGATCGAGGGGCGGGACTCCTCCTTCACATGGCTTGCATTTTTTTTCACCCAGGTTCATAACCTTCCATATTAATTTATTACCGGATAATTTCTTTGTCAATGGCTCCGGCGTTGCCTTTTCCGGTTAATTAAACAATTCACAGGAGATAGTGTTTAAAAATGAGCAGAAGACATCAATCGAAAATGACCGGTTGAGTATTGTTAATGCTATATTTAATATAAATTTAGGGCATTAACTTTATAGCATTATTCCCGGCATTGAGAAGATTTTGCGAGGCTGGTCCGGGAGTACAGGATTTTCAAATATAATTTAACGGCGACTATGAACACCAGAGAAAGATTCCTCGAAATTATGGACTTCAATCCAAATGTCCGCTCACTCAGGTATGAATTTGGCTACTGGGGTGAAACGCTCGATAACTGGTATGAGAGCGGACTACCCAAAAAGAAATATCCTGTTGTAAATAAAATAATTACAACTCCGACATCATCCTTATACAGTACTGCATGGACCTGTGAAACGCCTGCTGGCGGGTCCAGGCACCTGCCAAAGGGCATTGCGGTCACGGGTGGCGGTTTGTATTCGCCCACACAGGCTTTCCCTCTCGACAGCGATGTGAGGGAATATTTCAGTATGGATCTGACCCAGAGGCTTATCGATGTCAACATGCATTTTTCACCGATGTTCGAAATAAAGGTTGTGAGGGAGGATGACAAGGCTTTCGAATATATAGATATCGACGGGGTGAGAAGAGTATTTCTCAAGGAGGAGGCTACGATCCCGACATCTATGGAATGGCCCATCAAGGACAGGCAGAGCTGGGAGAAGCTCAAAGCGGAAAGATTGAACCTTAAGAATATCAGGGACCGTTTTCCGTCGAACTGGGAATCGCTTTTGGCTGAATACAGGAACCGGGATTATCCTCTTGCTTTCGGGGGCTATCCGCAGGGCTTTTTCGGGACCCTTGCCCATCTGATCGGCTACGAGAACCTCTTCATCTGGTACTGCATGGAGCCCGACCTCATCCATGATATCCTGAATACATTTACCAACATCTGGCTGGCAGTTTTTGAGGAGATCCTGCCTCAGGTTGTGCCCGACATGTGGCATATCTGGGAGGACATCTCATTCGGGAAGGGGAGCATGATCTCGGTCGATATGGTGAGGGAGTTCATGTGTCCCTACATAAAGAGGATTGCAGATTTTCTTAAATCGAGGGGGGTAAAGGTTATCCTTCTGGATACCGATGGTGACTGCAATGAACTTATACCTGCCTTTATGGAGGCTGGAGTTACGGGCATGTATCCCTTTGAGACCCATTCGGGGATGGACATTGTGAAGGTAAGGAGGCAGTATCCGAAGCTTCAGATGATGGGGGGCATCCCAAAATCAGAAATTGCAAAGGGAAGGAGGCGCATCGATGAGATTCTTCTTCCCGTTGATGAGGTTTTAAAAACAAGGGGCTATATCCCTTTCTGCGACCATCTTGTTCCGCCTGATGTCGATTTCGAAAATTTCAGCTATTACAGGAATAAGCTCAATGCCCTGATGGATAAATACGGAAATTAGTAAGGCAGGAAGGCTTTAGAAGGAACCCTGCAGCGAAATTCTTCCGTTTCAGCTGTATTGGTCTTCGGCAATGATCCCCATTTTTACATATATCGGCCGTATCTTTTGTCTGATCTCCGGAAGCTTGCCTGCAAAGATGATGGCGCCGGCCACAATGATTATCCCGCCTGAAAGAATTGTATAAGGTGTACCTATAATTTTGGCAAGTGCTCCGGCGATGAAGCTCCCGAAGGGAGCCGAGCCCATGAAAGCCATTGTATAAAAGCTCATTACACGGCCGCGCTTGTCGTTATCCACTATAGTCTGAAGAATTGTATTGCTTGAGGCCATTTGCATCATCATTCCCAGTCCTGCGATTACCATCAGGGCCATTGACAACCCCTGGTATCTGGAGAAGGAGAAGGCAATAAGCCCGAGGCCAAAGATCCCCGATGAGACGGGAATCAAATTGCAAAGGCCCACGACACTTTTACGCGATGCAAGGTAAAGAGCTCCTGCAAGGGCTCCCAGTCCGGAGGCTCCCATGAGAAAGCCGAAAGTATGTGGTCCGCCATGAAGGACCTCCTTCGCAAAAACAGGCATCAGCACCGTATACGACATTCCCATTAGGCTTACGGTTGCGAGCAGGAAGATTGTGTATTTGATGGGGGCAAAGCCGAAGGCATACCTGATCCCTTCCTTCAGCTCTTTTATTACGTCGGCATCTTTTTTCCCGTTATGTACCGGAGTAATCTTCATCATAAGCAGGGAAGCTATTACGAAGAGATAGCTCAGGCCGTTAATGAGAAAGCATACCCCTTCCCCGGTAAGTGCAATGAGTATGCCGGCTACCGACGGGCCAATAAGCCGTGCCCCGTTTACCATTGATGAGTTCAGGGCTATTGCATTGCCGAGGTCCTCCTTTCTTTCGACCATCTCGATCACGAATGACTGCCGGGCGGGAACATCGAAGGCATTGACAATGCCAAGGAAGATATTCAGAAGCACTATCTGCCAGACATGAATATGTCCGCCGAAATACAGGAGGGTGAGCACAAGGGCCTGCAGCATTGCGGCCACCTGGGTTGCTATCAGGATATGGTATCTGTTCCACCTGTCGGTGAGGACACCTGCAAAGGGGGCAATCAGAAAGGTTGGGATCTGTCCGGCGAAGCCCACCACGCCAAGCAGGAATGCCGAACCTGTGAGGTGATAGACAAGCCAGGGTGTTGCAATGCGTTGGATCCAGGTGCCGATCAGGGAGAGGCTCTGTCCGCCGAAGAAGAGCCTGTAGTTCCTGTAGCGGAAAGAGCGAAAGATACTTTTAAGTCCTTCAAACCTGCTGATATCCAGGGCAGCCTTTGCCATTTTCTGTTATTGATACTGATGCACTTTTCAGGATTTTCCTGCCTGCTGAATGTTCAGAACACCGGCAGACAATTTTGGTTCGCGGTAATGAAACTGTTATACTTCTTTGTGATCATCATTCATAGGATCAAAGATTGATCTTTTTATCCTGATTATGGCGCCATTTCGGAATTATTGTCAGCAGATGGCTGTTTCCGGCTGATTCTCAGTGGTAACATCCGCTGATGCAGGCAGAAATTTGGAAATAATCGATGCATCAAATCCTTGAAATACATTAGATGTTACAAATTTTATTATTTTTGCACACCGAGATCACAGACCAATATTGTTAAGCGGTGAATGAACATGGTCGGTTAACCGTCCCGATAGCTATCGGGAGGCCAGGTAGTCCCGAAGGATCGGGACAAAACCGTTAACGGCGGTTCGGATTGAAGAGTTAATGATGGCAGGTTGACGAGAGGTATTGCAAAGTTATTGGTTTGACGTTCTTTAAGTTTAAAAATAAATTGGTCGGTTAACCGTCCCGATAGCTATCGGGAGGCCAGGTAGTCCCGAAGGATCGGGACAAAACCGTTAACGGCGGTTCGGATTGAAGAGTTAATGATGGCAGGTTAACGAGAGGTATTGCAAAGTTATTGGTTTTACGTTCTTTAAGTTTAAAAATAAATTGGTCGGTTAACCGTCCCGATAGCTATCGGGAGGCCAGGTAGTCCCGAAGGATCGGGACAAAACCGTTAACGGCGGTTCGGATTGAAGAGTTAATGATGGCAGGTTAACGAGAGATATTGCAAAGTTATTGGTTTTACGTTCTTTAAGTTTAAAAATAAATTGGTCGGTTAACCGTCCCGATAGCTATCGGGAGGCCAGGTAGTCCCGAAGGATCGGGACAAAACCGTTAACGGCGGTTCGGATTGAAGAGTTAATGATGGCAGGTTGACGAGAGGTATTGCAAAGTTATTAGTTTGACGTTCTTTAAGTTTAAAAATAAATTGGTCGGTTAACCGTCCCGATAGCTATCGGGAGGCCAGGTAGTCCCGAAGGATCGGGACAAAACCGTTAACGGCGGTTCGAATTGAAGAGTTAATGATGGCAGGTTAACGAGAGATATTGCAAAGTTATTGGTTTTACGTTCTTTAAGTTTAAAAATAAATTGGTCGGTTAACCGTCCCGATAGCTATCGGGAGGCTAGGTAGTCCCGAAGGATCGGGACAAAACCGTTAACGGCGGTTCGGATTGAAGAGTTAATGATGGCAGGTTGACGAGAGGTATTGCAAAGTTATTAGTTTGACGTTCTTTAAGTTTAAAAATAAATTGGTCGGTTAACCGTCCCGATAGCTATCGGGAGGCCAGGTAGTCCCGAAGGATCGGGACAAAACCGTTAACGGCGGTTCGGAAGTGAACATTAATGATGGCATGGTTGACGGATGAGGTATTGAAAGTTGATTAGTTTGACGTTCTTTAAGTTTAAAAATAAATTGGTCGGTTAACCGAGTGGCTAGGTAGCGGTCTGCAAAACCGTTTACGGCGGTTCGAATCCGCCACCGACCTCAACCAATCCCAGGGCACGCAGTGCCCCGGGATTTTTTGTTTTCAGCCTCGGACAGCTTGCTGGCCAGAGGGCTGAAAACAAAAAAGACCGGAGGGGCGTACAGCGCACCGGGGATTGGTTGAAGGGTCCCCCCTAACCGGATCACCGCAGGTAATCCGCCACCGACCTCAATTTAAAATCCTATCTTAGCAGTGAATCAGCATGATAGGTTTTTTTATTTCATAAAAAACCCCATATATTCCCCACGAGAATTAAAACTCATGTTAAAATATCATTTACTTCGATCCTTTATCTGATACTGAAGAATAAAATTCAACCGTTCCAATCAGGTCCGAATCTAATGTGTTATATTTTAGAGAGATAATATTTGTCCTTTGGAATGAGCTAAAATTTGGAAACATTTTATTTTTCAATAGTGATACATTTTAAAATAAAGGGATTTTAATATAATTTAACACTACCAAACGGATAAATGGTCAAATTAGCAAGAGATTCTTCGCTTCACTTCGTTTCGCTCAGAATGCCAGCCATTTGTGTTTTTGAGGAGGTGGTGGTTGGCGGCGCAGCCGCCAACCACCACCTCCTCACCAAAAACTCCATAAATACTTGTCATTCTGAGCAAAGCGAAGAATCTCAAACTTTTAGTCGGACAGTAGTAATAATTTAAGCTAAATTCGCATTAGATATCATAAAATGATTTTAAAATATATGAAGTGTAAATTTTTTCTGAGTGTTTTTTTGTTTGTAGCCCCATATTTTGTCCTTGGCCAAAAAGTGGATAAAGGAAATCGAGATCAGGATATTTATAGAAGACCTTCTGTTTCATTTACTATTGCCCCATCATTTTTTTCAATCCCCGAATTAGGAATCAATTCAACTACCTTCTTCCTAAATAACTGGCACCTCAATGCAAACTTTTTTATACTTAAAAAATTATCATTTACTTCTGGATTTAATATTCTTTTTGTGAATCATCCAGAGGAATTTAATATTCATCCTGAATTTGGATATTCAGGACCTGTGAGAATGGACCATAGATTAATCATCTTAAATGTTCCATTCAGGCTCAATTATTATATTTTAAATGCGAATACAAAATTAGACCCTTATTTTAAGGTAGGTTTTATCAATTCATTTAAATTTCTGAAGACACAAAATTCGCCGGATCTAAATGGAGAATATAACTATGCAAAGAATTCAGGTTATAGTAACTCCATGGAGTTCGGACTTGGATTAGATTATAATGTATTAAAAAATTTAGCTATGGTTTTCGAGGCAGGTAAAAGCTATTTTATCTCAGGAATTATACCTCAATATGGTCTGTTAGAATTTCAATTTGGGATCAGATTCAGGTTTCTCACCACCGACTAACAACAATAAAAGACAATTGTAAATCAATAAATTACAGTAACCTATTTATCCGTAGTGGGGAAAACGCTAGCCTTACCCAGCCTTCTCCGGAACTGCCTGACCATCTCATTTAATTGGTGGATAATGGTATAAAGTGGTCAGCAAAAAGCGATGACAGGTGGTCTGGTGATACATTTTGTCCAAATCCGCCAAATCCCTATCCCTGGCAATGTTTACCGCAAATGGCGCAAAGAGCCAATAGGCATCACTGGCTGATGAGATATCATGTTTACCCGGACTCGCGTGGAGATACCTGTCAGATATAAAAATCAACCGTATTAAATTGATCCTCAATTTGCTCATTGTGGCAAACCATCACGTTGCACCTGTCTCCATGCCAGAAGTGCAGGCCATTGCCCTGACAGTCGGTGTAATCGGAGCACCGGGCGCATCTGCCCGTTTTTGTCCAGCTCCTGTCCCTGAATGGACTGAACCTTGTCTGCCAGGTATCGAAAAAATCATCCCGGTAGATATTTCCCTGGACAAATGACCTGTCGATATTCGGACAGGCTGAAATGGATCCGTCAATAAGTATCGACCCGATATTGATGCCGGCCCTGCAGAAAAAGGCACTGTCCCTTACCTTGTATTCATACCGTCCGACATATCCTTCACAGCTGAACTTTATGTCGATTGACCCCGGTTTTCTTTTAAGTGAAATAAAATCCATCAGTTCCTTTAGCTGAGAATCTGTCAGAAAAAGCTCCGGATTGCCTTTTGCCCGCCCTATCGGGGCAATCGTAAAGAGGCGCCATGCAGGCACCTTTTTCCTCACCAGGTACTCATGGATTGGTTCCAGTTCAGATATATTTCTCCTGTTGACGCAGGTAACTACATCAAAGCTGAGCCTTGAGGAGCTGGCCGCAAGGTCAATTGCATTATCTGTTTTCAGGAAGCTTTTCCCGAATTTCTCAGCCAGTTATGAGTATCTTCCAGTCCATCAAGGCTTAATGTGAGAGAGCCCATCCCTGCATTCAGCAGAGCGATATGTTTTTGAAGGCCGTACATGTAACCGTTCGATACAATTCCCCATCGCATCCCCCGTTTTCTTATCTCCCTTCCGCACGATTCGATATCGTCTCTCAGGAGTGGCTCCCCTCCCGTCAGTACAACCATAAAATTGTCAGGTTTTGCGGTTATTGTGTCAAGGGCTGACAGGAAATCATCCAGGGGCATATCCCTCGTGGTGACATTTTTCGAACAGTCGCTGCCGCAGTGAAGACAATTCAGATTGCATCTGGTGGTACATTCCCAGAAGAGGTAATTCAGCTCATGGATGGCTGTCTGGGATTTTCTGAACTGCCTGAATCTGTTTTTCCTGAAGACCGGATACATCTATTTTTCTTCTAAGAAAATGTCAAGATGAATATGCCTGAGAACATCGGTGAGCACAGTATCCTTATCGATAAAGGAGCCATTCTGATCCGAATCAACATCCTGGAATCTGATCGTGCATGTATCGGCCCTTTCAGTGTAGAAGGAAAATTCACCTGAGTCATTTGTATATTGATACTGCGGGTTATTGGCCACCGAAACTTTTATTCTCCTTATCGGTTCGCCTGTTTTCCTTGATTTTACCAGACCTTCCACATAAATATCTGCACCCAGATCCTGAGGTGTGCCATAGCAGGCCTGAAAGATGAAGGCTGCCGTTGTGAGACTCATTCCCCCTATTATTTTCCTTACCCAGCTACGTTTCATGACTGACGGTATTTACGTTGACTTAAAAGATCGTTTTCATTGAGGTAATGAAGGCCTCTCAGCTTACCCAAAGTTAACTCTTGTGGATACAAAATACAATTATTTTTCAGGATCTCCCACTTTATCTGATCAGATGACAGGTCTTACAGCCAGGGCATGGAAGACCTCCGATGGCAGTCCGGGCCGCATCAAAAAGATTTACTATTATTAAACAAAAAGGGTAATTTTACATTGATTTTAAAGTGAAACCGGTATTCACCTTAAACAGGCCAGCCATGAACAGAAATATCATTTACGCATGCGTCAGGGTCTTGCTTTCCTTGCTTTTAGCCGCTCTGTCACTATCGGGTTGCAGGGAAAACAGACTCATTGATTATGTTAACCCCTTCATCGGGACCGATTATCATGGGCATACCTTTCCCGGCGCAGTGCTGCCGGGCGGACTGGTTCAGCTGGGTCCGGATACAGGCACAAAGGGATGGGACTGGTGCTCAGGATATCATTACAGTGACAGTTCTGTAATGGGATTCAGCCATCTTCACAGGAGCGGGATGGGAGCGGGGGACTGGGGCGATATTCTTGTAATGCCGGCAACAGGCAGCCTTAAGATTCAGCCAGGGACCCCCTGGGTTGCCCGCAGCGGTTACAGGTCGAGGTTTTCGCACCGTGAGGAAAAAGCTTCTCCAGGATATTACAGCGTTATGCTGAAAGACTACGGCATAAAGGCAGAACTGACGGTAACACCAAGGGTCGGTTTCCACAGGTATACCTTTCCTGAATCTGATTCATCGCATATCCTGATAGATCTGCATCATGGGATACATGATTCCTGCACCAATGCAACAGTTAAAATTACGGGCGACAATGAGATTGAAGGGCACAGATCATCGACAGGATTTATTAAAAACCAGGATGTCTATTTCTGTGCCCGGTTCAGCAAGCCATTCAGGTCGTACGGGACCTGGACAGGGATGCAGGTAAATGGGGGATCCAGGGAAGAATCCGGCAATCATATAGGTGTGTTTGTCAATTATCAGACAAGGGATGGGGAGGAGATTGAGATCAAGGTTGGGATCTCATACACAAGCATCGATCAGGCACGCCTGAACCTTGAAAAGGAAATTCCAGGCTGGCAGTTCTCCGATGTAAAGGCACGGGCCGGCAGTACCTGGGAGAAGGAACTGAATAAAATAAAGGCTGGGTTCGGGCGGAATATTGACCTGGATTATCAGAAGGAGCGTCTTGTAACTTTCTATACGGCTCTGTACCATGCACTTCTTTTCCCGGCAGCTTTCGGTGATGCAGACGGAAAGTACATGGGGCTTGATGATCAGATTCATACGGCAGAGGGATTCACATATTCAGGCGATTTTTCCCTCTGGGATACTTTCAGGGCCGAAATGCCGCTTTTAACTCTGATACAGCCCCGGCGGAGCAGTGATGCAATCAACACCATGGTGGCCCAGTATATTCAGGGAGGCTGGATGCCAACACCCCAGCAGTTCGGGAACAGCTATACAAACGACATGATAGGGGATCACCCCGTGGTTGTCATTCTTGATGCCCTGCAGAAGGGAATAAGGAATTTCGATACTGATAAAGCCTGGGAGGCAGTGAAGAAAAATGCACTGGAAACCCCTTCCGGACATCGCTCGAAAGGGAGGGTCGGCCTGAGCTATTACATGAAATATGGTTATCTGCCATATGATAAAATAAATCAGTCGGTGTCGCGTACCCTTGAATATGCCTATGACGACTGGTGCGTGGCCCAGCTGGCAAAAGCCCTTGGAAAATCAGATGACTACAGGTTATTCATGCAGAGAGCACTGAACTACAGGAATGTGATCGACACAATCACAGGGATGGCACGGCCCAGGGACAGCACAGGGATGTGGCTTACTCCCTTCGACCCCACATTTATCGGACAGGGGAAAGACCGTCACTACACAGAGGCAAATGCCTGGCAGTACACATGGTTTGTTCCTCAGGATGTGAAGGGGCTCATTGAACTTGAGGGAGGACGGGAGAAATTTGTGACAAAGCTCGACACCCTTTTTACAATGAGCTCCGAGATCCAGAGCACGGTTTCCGATGCTACCGGACTGATTGGTCAGTATGCCCAGGGCAATGAGCCCGATCACCATGTTATTTATCTTTATGACTATGCCGGAGCCCCGTGGAAGACTGAGTATATGGCCCGAAAAGTCATGGATGATCTTTATAATGATGGTCCGGCAGGATTATGCGGCAATGAGGACATGGGTCAGATGTCGGCCTGGTACGTATTCAGCGCAATGGGCTTTTACCCGGTTACGCCGGGGCAGAACACATATGAAATAGGCAGCCCTGTATTCAGCAGGGTGACAATTTATACCGACAAGCAATATTACGGCGGCAGGAAGTTTGTGATAGAAGCTAAAAATAATTCGGCTGAGAACAAATACATTCAGTCAGCGTCGCTTAATGGCAAGCCTTATGACAAACCGTTTTTTTCACAGGATGATATCAGGAACGGCGGTACCCTTATTTTCCGGATGGGCCCTCAACCGGATAAGGATTGGGGAAGCGCCCCCGGATCGGCACCACCTTCTATGAGCGGATTATGATGATACAATGGGAGATATGCAAGGACCATCGCATACAGATTCCGGGGGTAGGGCATCTTCAGCCGAAGGATCGTTAACTTCGGGAGGGAAAGCCCGTTTTGTCCTCGGGCTTGCTGCTCCCTACCGCGCCTATCTTGCCCTGATCTTCGCAGCGATGCTGGTTGAAACTTTAATGAGCGTCGCTGCTCCATGGCCTCTCAAGATTATCCTTGACAACGTTATCGGGAAACACAGCCTGCCCTGGTATCTAGGCTGGCTGCGCAATATTTCAGCCGGTGAGAATACAATGGGACTTGCCTTTACCGCGGCCCTGGGGGTTATTCTCATAGCAGTGACAGGCTCTGTTGCAGGCTATATTGATAACTACTATACCGAGAATGTTGCCCAGAATTTAGCAAACGATTTACGGCTGCGGCTTTATCATCATCTGCAGCATCTCTCACTTGAGTATTATGATTCCCATCAGATTGGCAACATGGTAAGTACGATAATTTCCGATGTGTCTGCCATCCAGGGTTTTACCTCCACAGCACTTCTGAGTATCCTTATCGATATGCTTACAATATTTGCAATGCTGGGTGTAATGCTCTACCTGAACTTCGATTTTGCCATAATTGTAGTTATTGTTTCTCCCCTGCTTCTTTTCTTTATCTCCTATTTCAGAAGATCAGTCAGGAAAGCAACACATGAAGTAAGGAGACATCAGAGCGAGGTACTGGGCGTGGTTGAGCAGGGTTTGCAATTCACCCGGTCGGTACAGGCGTTCGGCAGGCAGGACGAGGAAGATGCAAGGCTCAGAAAGGTCAGCATGGCATCGGTGAAAGCTTCCCTTAAGGCCCGGCGCATTAAATCCATGCTTTCTCCCATTGTATCCGTGACTGTCGCAGCCTGTATTGCCTTCATAATCTGGCGAAGTGCCGGACTGATACTGAGCGATTCAATGACGATTGGGGCACTTACCGTTTTTCTTGCGTATCTCAGCAAGTTCTTTAAACCGGTGCAGGATCTGGCCAGGATGACAAACAGCATTGCACAGGCTACCGTTGGCCTGGAGCGTATCCAGACAATTCTTGATGCGGATTCTTTTGTGCCGGAAAAGGCTGATGCCCTCGATCCGGGAAGGATCAGCGGAGAGATCATATTCGAGGATGTTTCATTTTCCTATGCCGCCGGTATCCCGGTACTGCGAAATATAAACATCAAAATAAAGCCCGGGATGCGGCTCGGAATATGCGGTCCCACCGGCGGCGGGAAATCGACTATTGTCTCTCTGATTCCACGGTTCTATGATCCGACAGCGGGTCGGATCCTTATCGATGGCATTGATATTACCGACTTCAGCCTTTCAGGTCTCCGCGAACAGTTCGGCTTCGTGCTTCAGGATACAATTCTTTTTGCAGGTACCGTACGCGAAAATATTGCCTATGGCCGACCCGGGGCAACCATGGGGGAGATAATGGAAGCTGCGAGGATAGCCAACGCCCATGAATTCATATCACTTATGCCCAATGGCTATGATTCCCTTGTCGGCGAGCGGGGGCTTACCCTTTCGGGCGGACAGCGGCAGCGGATTGGAATAGCCCGGGCCGTGGTCAGGAATTCACCCATCCTGATCCTGGATGAACCCACTGCAGCGCTTGATACCGAAACGGAAATGATTGTGATGGAAGCCCTGGAGCGTCTTATGGAGGGGCGCACAGTTGTCACAATAGCACATCGTCTTAGCACTATAAGGTTTGCTAACAAAATTATTGTACTTCGGGATGGAATGATTGCCGAGGAAGGGACCCATTCTGAACTGATCGCCCGGAATGGTTTTTATGCGGAGCTTTACAGCATTCAGACTGATTCCATGCAATTCCCCGGGAATAATGCTTTTCTTAAATAGCGAGGAACAGATGCTTAACTACAGACCTTCAGAAATGCCGGTTTTATCTGAAAGGATTCCGGGCATGCGGTTACGGTGCGAGAGGAGACAATCTCTTCAGAATTAAACGGGCCCCGTTTATTATGAAATATTGATCAATTAGCATAAATTTGAATTGTGCAAACAGTTCATTGCATAAGGGCATCGTGAAATTTCAAACGGAAGCTGATTAACTGATAAAGTAACTGAATGACATGAGATCCTTAATACCACATTTATTATTTCTGGCATTGCTGGCTGTGCACCCGGCATTCGCATCCGACCCCGACAGCAGCCCGCGCATCAGGCACGCAATAGTGATAACGGTAGATGGTTCGATAAACCCATCGAGTGCGGAGTATATTCACTCAGCCATTTCAGAGGCAAGTGAAAAGAAAGCCGAATGTCTTGTCATCAAGCTGAATACGCCGGGAGGCTTATTGCAATCCACACGGATGATAGTAAGCAATATTCTGGACTCTGATATCCCGGTTATAGTGTTCGTTTACCCGGGAGGAGCACAGGCAGCTTCTGCCGGTGTTTTCGTTACCCTTGCCGGCCATATAGCCGCCATGGCACCCGGTACCAACATAGGTGCGGCTCACCCGGTTACAATGCAGGGCCAGCAGGATTCGATAATGAATGAAAAGGTTACAAACGATGCAGCCGCATTTATAAGGACCATAAGCGAAAAACGGGGACGCAATGTCAGATGGGCCGAGGATGCAGTCAGGAAAAGTCTTTCGATTACTGAGACTGAAGCCCTTAAGGAGGGCATAATAGATACTATAGCAGTTTCGGTACCAGATCTGCTTGAAAAAATCGACGGGAAGCGGGTCAGCTTGCCGGCAGGCACTAGGATACTGGATACGAAAAATGCAGAGGTAACCAGTATCGGGATGAATTTCAGGCAGAAGCTCCTTGCGCTGCTCAGCGATCCGAATATTGCCTATATCTTCATGATGATCGGGATCTACGGAATTATGTTTGAGCTCTTTAATCCTGGTGCCATATTCCCCGGTGTAATAGGAGGCATAAGCTTGATTATTGCCTTTTATTCGCTGCAGACGCTTCCGGTGAATTATGCCGGACTGGCCCTTATAATATTTGCGTTGATTTTATTCATTGCAGAGATAAAAATAGTGAGCCACGGAATTCTTGCGATAGGAGGAGTCATATCATTTGTACTTGGTTCAATAATGATCATTAATACGAGGTCTGCAATGGGTGTAATTAAAATTTCATGGGAGGTAATCCTTGCGGTTGTTATCTTAACGGCTGCCTTCTTCATTTTTGCGATAGGCTTCGGGATAAAAGCCCAGGGGCGGAAGCCCTCCACAGGGATGGAAGGACTTGCAGGAGAGACAGGGGAGGCCGTTAGTGACCTGGAGCCTGAAGGCCAGGTATGGGTACATGGCGAGCTCTGGAATGCTGTAAGCCAGGAGGGTAACCTCAGCAAGGGTACAAAGGTTGAAGTTACACGGGTATCAAATCTTAAATTAACTGTCAGAAAAATAATTTAAACAAAAGAAAGGGAATCATCATGGAGCAATTATCCTACACACTGCTGGCAACAGGAATTATATTTCTGTTGATTATTTTATCGAGTGCCATAAGGATCCTGCGCGAATACGAGCGGGCTGTAGTCTTCAGATTGGGAAGGCTGATAGAGGTCAAGGGCCCCGGCCTTATTTTACTCATTCCGGTAATCGACAGGATGGTAAGGGTGAGCCTCCGTACTGTTGTGCTTGATGTGCCGCCCCAGGATGTGATTACGAAAGACAACGTTTCCATCCAGGTGAATGCTGTTGTTTATTTCCGGGTCATCCAGCCTGACAAGGCGATTGTGGAAGTGGAAAATTTCCATGCCGCCACCTCCCAGCTGTCCCAGACAACACTGAGGAGTATTCTCGGGCAATCGGAGCTCGACGAGCTTCTTTCGCAAAGAGACAAGATAAACCGCGAGCTGGCAAAAATTATTGACAGCCAGACCGAACCATGGGGTATTAAAGTATCTACGGTTGAGGTAAAACACATAGATCTGCCACAGGAAATGCAACGGGCAATGGCCAAGCAGGCAGAAGCCGAAAGGGAGCGCCGGGCCAAAGTCATACATGCGGAAGGAGAATTTCAGGCAAGCCAGCGCTTATCAGATGCTGCAGCTATAATCAGTGAGAATCCCTCAGCCCTGCAGCTTCGTTTTCTGCAGACCCTTACGGAAGTTGCTTCTGAAAAGAGTTCGACAATTATCTTCCCGGTGCCGATCGACGTTATCTCTGCATTTTTGCCCCAGCAGAAGAAGTGAATTCTGGAATTTGGCCCGGCTCAGGGCATCTGAAACTGCCGGGTGCATACTCAGGTTCAAGGCTGCCGACCATCGTAATTGCATAGCTGCACCGGAATGCAGGCCAGGAGGGAACAATGATATTTAAACCGTTTCATTCATTATCGCTGAATGCAATCAACCTTGCATTGCAGTAAGGATTTATTAATTAATTTTCGCGCTGAATCTATTCCTTGCGTGATATGAAGCTTAAAATTCTGATTCCTGCCATTGCATTAATACTCCTTTATGACTTCAATATAGCCTCCGGACAGGTTAGACCTGAGCGCCAGTGGCCTGTTTACAGGGGCTACATGTCATCAGGAGTCCTTGATAATGCAAGTCTTCCCGATTCGTTCAATGTAGCAAGCTCATTCAATATCAGGTGGAAGATCCCCGTACCCGGACTGGGCCTTTCGAGCCCTGTTATCTGGGATGACAGGCTTTTCATAACAACTGCAGTGAGCCGGAGCGATAATGAAGGAATTAAACCAGGAATTTACGGAGATGGCATGCCTGTAGGAGATAGCTCTGTGCATAACTGGCAGGTGATATGCCTCGATAAGAATACAGGAAAAACACTGTGGGAGAGAACGGCTTTTACCGGGGTTCCAAAAATAAAGCGTCATCCGAAATCCACACACGCCAATCCGAGCGTTGCAACCGATGGAAAATTCGTGGTTGCATTCTTCGGATCCGAAGGTCTGTACTGCTACGATTTTGAAGGGAGGCTTGCCTGGAAGAAGAATTTCGGTGTACTGAAGTCCGTTGCCTACGATTATCCTGCAGCTGAATGGGAGTTCGCAAGCTCTCCGGTTATTTATAACGGTACTCTCATCATTCAGTGCGATGTACTTGAGAATTCATTTCTGGCTGCCTACGAATTGAAGTCTGGAAAGGAGATATGGAAGGTCAGCAGGGATGACCTGCCCGGCTGGTGCACGCCGAATATTTACAAAAACGGGAGCCGGACCATTATTGCAGTGAATGGGTTCAGGCATCGTGGCGGTTATGATCTTCAGACCGGGAAGGAGATCTGGAGAATGTCGGGAGGGGGTGATATTCCTATTCCAACCCCTGTAATTGGCAAGGATCTTATCTATTTCAACACTGCACATGGCTCAGCCTCCCCCGTCTATGCGGTAAGCACCGCTGCAACAGGGGATATAACCCTGAAGCCTGATGAAAGGAGCAATGAATTTGTAAAATGGAGCATTCCACGCGGAGGATCCTATATCCATACCCTTCTGCTCTATAGGGAGCATCTCTACAATGTAAACTGGAACGGGACCGTTGTATGTTCAGACCCTTATTCCGGGCGCGAAATTTTCAGCGGAAAGCTCGGCAAAACATCGAGTTTTATAGCCTCTCCGGTTGCTTCAGACGGCAGGATATACATAGTTGATGAAAAAGGGAATGTTTTCATCCTTCAGGACGGACCAGGTTTCAGACAGATAGCCGAAATGCCGCTTAATGACATCTGTCTGACCGCACCATCAATCACAGATGGCATGATATATTTCAGGACACAAAAATACCTGATAGCTATCGGGAAGAAATAGCGGTATAAACAGCGATAGGGCCTGGGGCGGAGAATTTATTCCGGTTTTTCCGACTCTTTTGCCAATCTGCGCGCAATAGCCTCATTGTCTTTCTGTACAAGTATGTTTCTGGCTATTGAATACTCTTCTCTGCGCCTGTCGGCTGCCTTTTTATCTTCCGTGGTTGGGTCTGGAAAATGTTCCGGTATAGTTAATTCGCTTTTCATGGGGTAAAGGTACTTATAAACATTGTCTGAATTACATCTGGATGTTTTTAATATGAGATTATCCTGAGCTTTCACCCCGATCGGCATAATTTGCCCTGCTGCCATACCCTGAAGGGATGAACCAAATCTCTGTCGGTCATTGGCTTCGGTCCTTTTTTTCAGGGGATTTTCGTGCATTGATAAAGCTCATGATGAATACGATCATTGCTGCCAGCGACGAAACCATCATAATGGATACCCTCACAACCGCCGCAATGTCTGACCGGCCAAGAGCACCTGTCAGAGGCTTGAAAAGGCCAATCAGGATCAGTAAAGTCAGCACAACAGCAATATGTGCCACAACGCGGTTCCCCTTCCTGAACCATGGAGTGAGAGCAAGCAGTATTACCCCTGCAAAAACCGGGATCAGTGCGGTAAGCGAAGGTGTCTCCGACGACAGATATGCCCAGTTACCCAGAACAATCAATACTATTGCATTCAGTATATTTATTGAATAGGGCTTCATTGACAAGTGTTTTAAGATCAACACCGATCGGAGGATATAGTTCAAATCCAGCTGCTTTGTGAGCGAGGATATCCTTACTCCTGGTGATGCAAGGGGAGCTGTGAGGGCTCTCCGGACCCTTTGAAAAGGAACTTAATTCTTTCCGGACCTGCTTCTGTTCAGAAGGATAATTACAAGTCCCATCACGGCAATTGAACTAACGAGAAATATTGCATGGGCAGTGGCTGACGGACTGCCCGCCCTGTTGATAATGGCAGATTCCCCGACTTTCTTGTATACTGGCACAACCCATTTTACAATATAGGCTTGCATATATGTGATTATGCAGAGGAGGAAAAGCATAATGAAGCTATGCCTGAGGGTAAACCGGAAGAGGTCGGATTCCCTTCCAACCAACCCTACGGCAGCGGCTCCGATAGCTATCGACTGTGGAGAGATCATCTTTCCCGTAACCCCGCCAGAGGCATTGGCTGCCACTGTCACAAGAGGGTCAATCCCAATTGAACTGGCTGATGTATGCTGAAGTCTGCCAAAAAGTGCATTGGATGAGGTGTCAGAACCAGTCAGAAATACACCCAGCCAGCCCAGAACCGGTGAAAAGAAGGGGAACAGGGCGCCTGTACTGGCGAGGGCCATGGCCATTGTGACTGACATAGCTGAATAATTGGCTACGAAAGCAAATCCCAGTATTGAGGCGATAGTGATCACCGGAAATTTCACCTGTTTAAGTGTTGCTATGAAGACTTTTCCGCCATCCCTGAAGCTGAGTCCGATTACAGGCATGGAGATGAAAGCAGAGAGAACAAGTGCGAGCCCCGGGCTGGATAAATAATTAAAATCGAAAGGCTTTATGACTAGCGGCGTTCCGTCAGGTCTGAGAATTGAATTCTGCATGCCGGGGATTACGAATTTAAGGTCTCCCACTGCATTCAGGGCCTCCTTTACCGGGGGCATGCCCCAGGCTATGATGAGAACGGTCATTATTATGAAAGGTGACCAGGCCCTTATGACTTGCCCATATGAATATTCGCTTACAGTCTCCTTTTCCTCCTTTGGCTCCTCCTTGAAATACCATAGTGATTTCGGTTTCCAGTATTTCAGAAGGATCATCAGCGATATTATTGAAGCCAGCCCCGCAATTACATCAGGCAGGTTTGGGCCCATAAAGTTAGAGGCGAACCACTGAAAGAAAGCAAAGGAAATCCCGCAGACGAGAATTGCCGGCAGTACTTCGAGGGATCTTTTGAAGCCTGCTATCAGGACCACAAGGTAGAAGGGTACAAAGACCGAGAGCAGGGGCAGGGTTCTTCCCACCATCTGCGATATTGCCATTTCCGGAAGATCGGATACCTGTGCGGCTATTATGATCAGGCGTGCCGATTGATCCGAATGCAACAGGGGCTGTATTTGCAATAAGGCAGATGCCAGCAGCATAGAGCGGATTGAATCCAAGTCCGACAAGCATGGCAGCGGTGATTGCAACAGGAGTCCCGAATCCCGCAGCCCCTTCCAGGAATGCGCCAAACGAGAATGCAATAAGAAGCGCCTGCAACCGCCTGTCAGATGTTATCGAAGCCATAAAGCTTTTGATTATTTCGAACTGTCCGCTTTTTACCGTTATATTATAGAGGAAGAGGGCGCCGATTATTATCCAGCAGATCGGGAACAACCCATAAAGGGCGCCATGCACTGATGACATTAAGGCAAGCTTTGCAGGCATGCCATATACAAATACAGACACAACCAATGCTACAACGAGTGTCAGCAGGCTGGCCATATAGCCCTTCATCTTTCTGATTATCAAAGCCCAGAATATGAAAATAACCGGCACAGCCGCAACAGTTGCCGATAAGCCGATGTTGTTTAGGGGGTTAACTTCCTGAGTCCAGACCATACTCTTGTTTTCTTTTGTATTTTTGACAATTGTCAGGTAAAATAACTCTTTAAAATGTTATTTGAAAATGATTTTTAATTTAGCATACGGCAAAACAGGCCTCAGGATAGAATTATCCGACAAATACAGGGTTGATACAATTGAACCTGAATGGGTTGAAGGGATTAATGATCAGGAGCTTGCAATAGCCAGGGCTCTGAATGATCCATACTACTGTCCGCCTCTGAGAGAACTTGCATCTGCAGGCAGTAAGGCAGCTGTGATCTTCAGCGACATAACCCGGGCGACCCCTTACAACATCATTTTACCTGCTTTGCTCTCCGAGCTGAAGCATATAGCAAGGGAGAATATTGTTTTCTTCTGTGCCAATGGGACCCACAGGAAAGCGACCGAAAAGGAACTTACCGGTATTCTGGGAGAGGAAATAACCGGGAATTACAGGATCGTCCAGAACTATGCCGGCGACCCGGATATGCATAAATATGTAGGTACAACCTCCTCAGGAAATGCAGTTTTTCTTAACAGTGAGATCCTTGATTTTGATCTTAAAATCCTAACAGGCTTTATCGAGCCCCATTTTTTTGCAGGTTTTTCAGGAGGCCCGAAGGCCCTGGTCCCAGGGATGGCATCGATCGGCACAATCAGGTATAACCATTCAATTGCCCACCTCTCCGATGTAAATGCGACATGGGGCGTTACCTCGGGGAATCCTTTGTGGGAGGAAATGATGGAGGCGGCAGAGCTTGTTCCCGGATTATTTCTGCTGAACGTTGCCCTTAACAGGAAGATGGAGATCACGGGGATCTTCGCAGGGGGACTGCGAAAGGCACATGAGGCTGGCTGCGGATTTGTAAGGGAATCGGCCATGAGACCTGTATCAGCCTTATACGATATAGTGATAACAAGCAATTCCGGATACCCCCTTGATCTGAATATCTATCAGACCGTCAAGGGGATGAGCGCTGCTGCACAGATAGTGAAGGAGGGAGGGAGCATTATAATGGCAGCTGAATGCTGGGATGGAATCCCCTCCGGCAGTGATTATGAAAGAATTCTGTCAGCTGTAAATAATACTGACGAGCTGATGGACTATATCAGGCGAAATGAAGAGATACTTAACGATACATGGCAGATCTATTACCAGGCCCTGATACAGAAGAAGGCCTCAGTATATTTATACAGCGGGAGCCTGGATGACTTTACTGTCCGGCGGGCTCAGCTGAATCCGACGGCTGATATAGGCAGGTTGACCGATGAACTTGTAAGCCGGATAGGCCCTCAGGCGAAAATTTGTATCCTGCCTGAGGGACCGCAAACGATTCCCTACCTGAAGAAGCATTAAATCAACATTCTGCTTTAATTCTGACAGGTTTTATCATCTTTCAGATTTTTAAGAGAATATTCAGATTCCACCACTGTATTTGAACAACCGGGCATCTGCAATTCCTGCTTTTACGGCTTTCTTTAAGTCCGGCCACCCGGTTTCGGCCTGCCCGAGATTTATTTCGGATAACACGCGCAAGTAATATGCATCGCCTTTCTGTTGCCTGTCGCCAGACCAGGTACGTATAACCCGGTTAAAATCTGCGATTGCGCTCTGGTACTGATGAAGCTGATATCTGGCACGTCCCCTGAGGCTAAAATACCAGATATTATTCCCAGGGCCTTCGAGTGCCCTTGTAATATCGTGGATAGAGCCAGTGTAGTCCTGCAGGTTAAATAAGGCTCCAGTCAAATCTTCAGTCGCGACTTTGTTATTCCCGCTGTAGAAAAGCTCGGTTGCCCTCCTGTTGTATGTCTGGCCATATCCCTCAATAGCAGCCAGTAACAATAGCATAAGATAAACCTTCTTTTTCATAACATTCAGCTTACCTGAAAGAGGTTATTTCAAAGGTCTTTATCCAGGTACAAGTTACAAAATTCAGGCCATAAAGGGAAATCGGACCGGGGGCTGTAACGGCGGTGGTCACTTCCCGTCAGGGTGTATCATCACTTGCTGAAGATATATTTATCCCTGTCGATCTCCAGAAGGAACCTTGAGGGGAGATGAAATACAGCATCATAGGAATAGACTGTCCTGGGATAGGTGACATAGAGCTCCTCCTTAGCCCTGCTGCAGGCTACATAGAACAATCTTCTTTCCTCTTCCATCTCTTCGATATTCGTGGCCCTGTTTGATGGAAACATTCCTTCAAGGGCATGAGGAATAAATACTGCATACCACTCCAGACCTTTTGCGGAGTGGACGGTTGAAATTGTGACTTTCCCATCCTCCTCTCCTTCATCGATAAGTGGTTTGGTCTGATCTGCCACTCTTTTCGAGGGAGGGTCAAGGGCAAAATCAGAAAGGAACTTGTCGAGATCCCTGTATTTTCTTGAGAGATCAGTGAGCACTGCTATATCCTGCATCCTGGTATAATAATCGTCGGCCCTTTCTTTCAATATTGGTGAATAATACTCAATGATGATCTCTACCTTTTGATTGAGCGATAATTCGGCCCGGCTGGCTTTCGCGAGCATATTTCCAAGAAGTGTGAGCTCTTCGTGGAATTTGCGCTGCCTGAAATTCTCGAATGAAAAGGGATTCCCGCTGTTATGGAAATCGCTTATAATGCTTCCGGCTGTCACCTGGCCGACTCCCCCGATATATTTCAGCACCCTGTGCCAGGCAACAGCATCGGATGGATTGTAGGTTATCCGCAGGTAAGAGATTATATCCTTGATATGCATCCTCTCATTAAAACGGAACCCTCCCACAACAATGTATGGAATTCCTCTCTTGCTCATCTCAACCTGGATATACCGGTTATGCCAGTCAGCCCTGTTCAGGATGGCAATCTCGTTCAGGGGTATATTCTGCTCTGAAAGCTCCATGATCCTGTCAACAATGAAGAGAGCCTCTTCCTGCTGGTCATAAACCCTCCGGATGACAGGAACGGTTTGCCTTGAATTTCTTGTAAAAAGCCTCTTCCTGTAACCTATCCGGGCATTGTCGATGATTGAATTCGTGAAGTCGAGAACCTTCTGGTTGCTGCGGTAATTCTCCTCGATTTTAATTACTATGCATTCGGGGTAGGTTTCGGGGAAGCGCAGGATATTTTCATAGTTTGCCCCCCTGAAGGCATAAATGCTCTGGGAGTCATCGCCGACTACCATTATCCTCCTGTGTTTTTCAGCTATAAAGTCAACGATCTCCTTCTGTACTATATTGGTGTCCTGGAACTCATCCACCATAATGTACTGATACTGTTTCTGAAGACTCTCCCTGAATCGAAGGTTATCTCTCAGCCTGTCCCTCAGGGTTTCAATAAGGTCATCGAAATCAAGGATCCTGCTCAGTGTCTTATATCTTGTATAGCCATTGAATATCAGTTCTATATCGGGAATATAGTCTATCAGGCCGGTATACTGCTCATGGATTATATTGCTTATACTGGCATTCCTGTTCCTCGCATATGAGATTATATCATGAATTCTTTCCTTCCGGGGAAACTTTTTGTCTTTTGTATTGAACTTAAGCTCGGTCCTGATGAGATCGATAATATCCTCAGAGTCGCTGGCATCGATTATCGTGAAGTTGTTTGGCAGCCCGACAAGGTTGGAATATTTCCTGAGAATGAAGGCAGCGAAGGAATGGAATGTACCTCCCGTAACGTTTCCAACCCTGTTGTCCTGGAGGAGAGTCTCGACCCTGTCTAGCATCCCGCGTGATGCCTTTCGTGTAAATGTAAGCAGGAGGATCGACTGGGCATCAACGCCTGTCTCGATAAGATAGGATACCCGGTGGACTATCACTCTTGTTTTTCCGCTGCCGGCCCCTGCAATTACAAGGACAGGTTTTTCAGTCATCAGAACGGCAGCCAGCTGGGCCGGGTTAAGATTGCCGGGGTAATTTATCCTGAACCTTGTAAAATCCTGCTGCCATGGTCCTTCATCCCCTGCATCCCTGCTTTCTATCGAAAGGGCAATCTTCTGAAGTTCGGAGATCTTTCTGTCGAGCTCTTCTGATGTCTCCATCTCCGGGTATTCGCTCCATTCCACGGCGGTGATATCGCCCGAATCCTCAGTTCCGGCCTTCGACGGGAGGGAGGAAGCACCTGTAATCTGTTTCAGAAAACTGTCGAGCAGATCCATCCTTGAGAGAGGTTTATTGTTGCCACTCTCCTCAAAGCGCCGGATAACGCCATCGTTTTTGCCTTCCTCAGCGTCCCTGTCCCTCTTTTTTCCCTCTTCCTTTTCTTCCATCAGTGATTAAAATCTGATCATTTCCCGGTTTGAAATATAAGCTATTTTATTATTAACCACAAAGGGGGGCAAGAGTTTAACCAAAGTTCCGGCTGGGTCAGGCATAAGATCCATCTCTTTGAGATTAGCTAATAAATACTTTTTGATCCTTCGTCCCTATACGAATAAATTTTACTTTTATTTTTTAGTTTCCATTTCATCCCAGTACCTATGAACCGATTTTCTCTCTTGCTCCCTGTCCTGATAATCATTTCATCATGTAAAGATAATCTTCCGGCAGATTACCGGTCATATGGCCCTATTCTTCAGAAGTCGTTTATCTGGGGGAGCGGAAGTGACAGCATGCTTAACAGTACCCATTCCGTCGGCTTCCGGAAAGTAATAGGGGTAAAAGGGAATGGTGGGGATGCCCGGATGATGATCTTCGCCGACAGCCGGTATGTTCTCTGGATCAACGGCATATATGTCGGGCGCGGGCCATGCCGGTTTGATCCCAAAGGACCTCAGTATGATCTTCTGGATATAAGAAAATTCATTCATAAAGGAAAGAATACAATAGCCGTGCTTGTGATTGGAAACGTACGGAATGACCTGGGAAACCTGAAAATAATGAGACATTCCCCCGGTCTCACGGCTCTCCTTAAAATCGGGGAGCAGCAGTTTGTTACCGACAGCACCTGGCAATGCAGCAATAAGGTCCCCGAACAGGTACTCTCCGAGGTCTGGACATGGTCCTGCGTTCTTGACAGGGTAAATGCGAATACTCCCGACTTCAACTGGCAGCAGCCCTCGTTTGATGATGGCGGATGGATTAATGCGGCCAAAGTCGCAGGGGAAGCATGGGGACCCCTGGAGCCGCGCTATATACCGCTTCTGAGGGAGTCAGATCTTGGTAGCGGCACAATTCTGCAGGTTAAAGGGAAGAATGCCACGGATACTGCACTCAAAGGCCTGCCGCGCCATCTTCCCATGAAATTCAGTGCAGGGGATGAGATAATAATTGATGCCGGGAAACTGAGCCTGACCTACTGGATACTTAAAATGAATGCAGCTGCAGGGACAGAGCTCATCTTTACTCCATGCCAGGATTTCGTGAACGGCGAAGGTATAATCAACTACAACTGCATTACAAAGTACACGGCCAGGGAAGGGGCGCAGCAATATATGTCAACCGATACCTATGGCTTCCGTTACCTTAAGATCAGCGTTGAAAACGGCTCTTTTACAATGGACAGCATCCGGTTTGTAAGCAGATTATACCCGAATATCCCGCTTGCACGGTTTGAATGCAGCGATGAATTCCTGAACAGGACCTGGCAGCAGGACAGCTACACATCGCAGGTGCTTTGCGAGGATGGTTACGTCGACTCTGCAGAACGGGCCGAATGGATGGGAGATGTCGGGATGATTCAATACCCTGTTAGCCGTATGGTGATCTCGGGTCCTGGCTATGGCAAGGATAAAATAATATACAGCGATCCGCGCCTCATGCACAACATGCTGCTCCACACAGCCCAGAGCCAGCAGCCGGACGGGAGACTGAAGGCGCATCATCCTTCCGACAGGTTTGACCTGCACTGGTACATCGAGGATTACAGCTGCCTGTGGGTGGAGGGGCTGAGAGAATATTATGAGAATACTGCAGATACATTGTTTGTCAGGGAAATGTGGCCTGTGCTTCAAAAGCAGATGAAATGGTTTCTTGACAGAAGGAACCCTTCGGGACTTATTACGGCAAGGGAGTTCCTGATCCACCTGGATAATCCTATGAGATACCAGGTTTGCCAGGGTGCCACTGTCAATGCATTTATCTTCAAGGCCCTGGCGGATGCTTCATGGCTTGCCGGCCAGCTTGGGATGCTGGCGGATGCTGATATCTATTCTCTGGAAGCCTCACGCCTGAAGGCAGCATATAACAAGTGCATGTGGGATGAAAACGGGAAAAGCTTTTTTGCCGCTGTTTATTTTCCTGAATCTTCAGAGGGAGGCAATCTTCCCGTGCTGAAATTGGTCCCGATTGAGGACCCTGCTTCAAAAATCAGGAATTGGAGCGATGGAAACGTGCAATGGATTCAAAAAGGAGAAAAAGTTCCCCCAACAGTTCAGGCTGCACTTGTGGCCCTGAACAGGGGTATTGTTTCGGATGAGCACCTTGAGGATGCCAGGATGTTCCTCCTGAAGCACTGCGGGGAGCTGAAGAACCCATATACCTACCGGATGCTGTTTGATGAGCTGTATAAGTATGATCAGGATTCGACTGACATTAAAGTACTTGATATTATACGCGACAGGTGGAGGAGCATGGTATCAAGAGTAAGTCCCGGAACTGCCGCAGAAGGTTTTGAGACACAGGGTTACCTTTGCCACCCATTTGGTCTGATACCTGCCTATGTCCTGCCCTCCTGGGTTCTTGGAGTAAGGAAGCCGGAGCCTGTCTGGAAGCAGACGATTCTTATAGAGCCGCACCCAGGAGATCTTTTATATGCAGAAGGAGTGGGGCTGACAGAGTTCGGACCAGTACCTGTCGAGTGGCAGAAGGAGGGAGCCGGTTCTCTTATATTCCGGTTTGAAATACCTGATAATACGGAGGCAGTAATCCGGCTTCCGAAACAGGGGGATAAAAACCAGCTCGTTATAAACGGGAAAGTTACTCACTTTACCGAAGCAGGCCGCTTTATTGAATTCAGGGTGAAAGATGGGGTATATAATGGTTCTCTCTCTGAAACTAATTAAATCCCTTTGACTGAGAACGTACCCATCAGATAAGTTTTTCATAAATGCAACTATTGCATTTTCTGATGCACCACTCGAGCCAGGGCTGCCAGGCTTTTTATGTTTTACTGTTGCAGGACCCTGAGGCGCAGGCCATTCTCCGACATCCCGGGTATTATAGATCTGGACTGTTTCTTTAAGTGATTTAATCTCTCCATTAAGCATATAAGCTTCCGGATCCAATTAACAGGGCCTTAATCAACATTCTTTTAAGCCGGCGCCTTGTGTTTGCACATATTATCAGCTGCCATTTACTGCCACCAGGGACCAGGTTTACTGATATGGTACTGGGCACATTTCACCTACCCTTCCCTGATAATGTTGAATAATTCATTTCCCATCTTTTCTAGGCTCCCATGAATCATCGCCGGGAGTTGGCTTCAATTCAGATATTTTTATGTTCAAAATATGAGAGAAAAATATAAAATTATATAAAATTATATAGAATTATTTAAATAATTGAAATACAAAAATATACAAACATAATTAATTAATAATAAGCCAATATATGTCAGGTAATAACAAAATAATGACTCAAATTAGAGAATAATATATGAACAAATCTATTTTCATGATGTTTATAGTACAAAAGCAATTAAAAACAATAAATAACTAAAACTTGAAATCATGAAAAGATTAAACACACTTCTGGCAAGTATCTCCATGATGGGGATACTGTTCATGGCATCCTGCAGTAAGGATGATTCTTCTGCTATGATGACGACTGATCAGACCATTGCCGGGTACCTTCAGTCGGATCCGAATTATTCAATCCTCGTGGAGGCTGTTACGAAAGCAGGTCTTGCCGGTACATTAAATGGTGCGGGTAATTTTACTGTTTTTGCACCCGACAACGCTGCCTTCAATGCTCTTTTTACCCAGCTCGGTGTGAGCGGATTAGCTGATCTGTCGGCTGAGACACTAACTCCGATACTTTTATATCATGTTCTGGGAACAGAAAAAAAATCCTCATCGCTGACAGCAGGATATTATCCCACGCTCAGCCCGGCCCAGGGAAATTACGCAAGTATGTATATCACTATTTCAGGAGGGGTATATATAGATAAGGATACCAAGGTTGTCAAGGCTGATATAGATGTAAAGAATGGAGTTATTCATAATATCGACAAGGTTCTTCTTCCGCCAACAGTAGTAGATATTGCAGTGGACAACAGCAACTTCAGCATACTTGTAGAGGCAGCAGTGAAAGCAAACCTTGCTGAAACCCTTGCGGGAACAGGGCCTTACACCATCTTTGCTCCAACCAACACTGCTTTCGAGGCTCTGTTTAGTGAACTTGGCATATCTGGAATTGCAGATCTTACTGCAGAACAGCTGACGCCGATCCTTTTATATCATGTTGTGAGCGGTAATGTAAGATCAAACCAGCTTTCGGACGGACCTGTAACAACACTTAACGGGACTATAGTAATATCCATGACTCCTTCACCGACTATCAATGGCAGTACAGCGATTACTGCTACGGATATCCAGGGAACAAATGGTGTCGTGCATGTAATAGACAAAGTACTCTTGCCCCCGACCAGATAAGCGTTGATTTCAGGGTGATGATCAGGATGTCTCCAAATATTTCTTCAATGGAGACATCCTTTTTTTATGCAGATCATGGGATTATCTGATCTGAAAATCGTGTATATTTAACTTCTCTATTTAAGCCAATGGGACTCTATTCAATTAAGGATCTTGAAAAATTATCAGGTATAAAAGCGCACACAATCAGGGTATGGGAAAGACGGTACAGGATTGTAAAGCCCGGGCGGACAGATACTAACAGGCGGAGGTACGATGATGACGACCTGCGGAGGATCATCAACATCTCCATTTTGAGAAAGAATGGATTTAAAATATCCGACATAGCAACATTCTCCTCTTCAGAGATAGAACACAAAGTATCTTTTCTTTCCAAAGAAGTTTTGCACAGCGATACACAGGTCGACTCCCTTGTGGCCGCCATGGTAGATCAGAATGAGAAGGCCGTGAATGATCTGCTTATCAGGCTGATGATGAACAAGGGAATCGAAGAGGCAATGGATACGGTTATCCTGCCCTTTTTGAGAAGAGTAGGCATTATGTGGCAGACCGGTTCAGCAGATGTCGGATCTGAACATTTTATTACCAATTTATTCCGTCAGAAACTGATTTCATCCATTGATGCCCTTTCCTATGAACTGAAGCCAGTCCGGAAAAAAATAATATTGTTCCTGCCGGAGAATGAGCTTCATGAAATAGGACTGCTTTATTTTCATTATATTATAAAAAAGAGAGGCCATGAATCAATTTACCTTGGTCAGTCGACACCTCTTTTCTCGGTTGCCGGTATAAACAGAAACTTCATGGCTGATATACTGGTTACCGGCTTATTGTCTGATTCACCTGATATCGGAAGAGAAACTTACTTAAACCTTTTAAGCTCCACCTTCCCCGGACAAAAGATCCTTGTTGCCGGGTGGCTGGCAGAGGCAGCTCTTAAAATCAGCCTTCCGAATATTTTCCCGGTGACCTCCGCTGATGACCTTAAATCATTTCTGTAATTTGCAGGCAAGTGGTCTTAATACTTGATGATCTTGCAGTTACTCCTGAGATTACCCGCCGTCAGGATGCAGATATAGATACCTTTTTGCAGGGGCGCTCCGCTGTCACTTCTGCCGTCCCATTCTGTATAATGTTCACCTGGTCCGAGGTCAGCATTAGTCAGTGTACATATCCTGATCCCTGTAATTGAGTACAATGAAAGATTTACATGGCTTTCAGATGGGAGATTATATGAGATCGATGCAGTATAAATGACGGGATTGGGAGTTACCTTCAGATTCAGGAGGGACTGATCAGGGAGCTGTTCTATTCCGACTACATCTGGTACTCTTACTTGTGCCGTGTCAAGATTTGTGATATGTATATTGTCGAACCAGATCTGTTGTCCTTCAGTCAGTGCGCCCTCCAGGGAGATCTCAAGTCTGTCGAGGGCAGACCAGTCGAATCTGCCAGCCGGGTCGTACCATGTATTATTGTCCCACGAACCTTTTTCCCGGAGCGATGACAAGGGGATGAAAAGGTGGTGCCATTTTCTGTCCCATGCCGCACTGCTTTCATTTATAGTGATGCCCATCCTCCAGGGGTGATCCCCAGGCTCCTGGGTCTTTGTATCGATAAACCTCAGGTCAAAATTAATTGTGGGAAGATTCCCTCTTACCATTAGATCGATAGCATAATCCTCAGATAAAAGCTTTGTAAAATCCCGCCATGGGGTAAACTCAAATCCGACCGTGTTGTACTGAACGAAATTTTTCCAGGCAATACAGTACATACCGTTGTTTGGCATATCGTGCGAATAGAAGTTCACAAGGCCATCGCCTGAGCTGGCATCATAGATATCGTTTCCGATAAAATCGGAGTAGATTAAGAATCCGGTAGAATCGGGCCTGACTGAAAAAGGGGTCTGCGGAGGGATGTTGAGATTGAGCTCCTGGAGGAGGCTTATGTTCAGGTCGTGGTCGAACAGCGAATTCGATCCTTTGTTGAACAATCCGAAGCTCCCCTTGTAATCCCAGGTTGTCCATGGGATATTATTTTCTTCAAAATACTGTCGTACAACACCGTACCATAGGGATCTTTCTGCTGTATTACTGTTGGGAATATATACCCCAAACTCTCCGCAGAAAATCTTTACGTTCCTGTTGTTACGGAAATTTACTGCAACGTCGATCAGTTGCTTTACATAGCTGACAGTACCTTCATAGCGATAATTACTGAGACTGCTCTCGATCCATGTTCCCAGAAGCGAAGCGGGACATGGGGGCATTGCAGCAGCATTGTATGGGAAAGGGACTCCAGCGAGAGCTTCCATGGAGGGGCCTGTCCATGAAGCACCCTGATGAGTGAACATGAAAGGGTCATAAAAATGGAAGGTATAGAGAAGATTATTGTCGGAATATAAAGGCAATCCGGCAAGTTCATTATAGGAATTAAATCCGGAGCCTCCGACTATTATCGTGTGCCTGCTGTCTTTTTCCCGTATTGCGTTAATTGCCTGCTGCTGAATGCTCCCCCATGTCTGTGTTGATATGCCGTGCGGCTCATTTAGTATTTCGAACAGAACATAATCCGACCTGTCCTTCAGATGGGCCGCTGTCTGGGACCAGACTTTGGTGAGAATATTTCCGATATCCGGGCTTGTATCGACATTCGGATCAAATGTATGGTTGTCGATAATGAGGTAGATATGAAGGTCTTCGCACCAGTTGATAACCGAATCAAGGAATGAGACATAGAGCGGATCGAGTATATATGAAGGACTTCCCGAGGTCATGCTGTGCAGGTTGATTGGCAGGCGGATCACATCGCAGCCTAGGCTTTTAATGTTCACAATATCCTGCCGTGTAAATTTGGTAAACTGGATTTGGCCGGGGCTGTTGCCCTGGAACCAGCCCGTAAGATTTACCCCGCGGCTGAACGGGGCCTGCGCAGCAGCAGTAAAACAGAATGAAAGAATAAGAAAAATAAATGAAGGGCCTGTCAGCTTTTTTCGTATCATATAGGTAAGGTTAGTCTGAGGATTTTATGTTAGAACAATTGGTACAGGGCCAAAGTTCTTAATTATTTTCCAGTTTGAAAAGAACCGGGAGAGAATACCACACAGGTACCGGCACTCCGCCCTGTCTGCCGGGTTTGAATCGTGGAAGTCCTTTTATTACTCTTATAGCCTCACTGTCGAGAGCTGCGTCGACCCCTTTCAGAATCTCTATCCTGTCAGTGGTGCCATCCGTATTTATTGCAAACCTGATGATTACTCGTCCCTGGATATTGTTCCTGATAGCTTCATCAGGGTAAACGATATTTTTGGCTATATACTTCATGAGTTCCGTAAGGCCTCCGGGAAATTCAGGCATCTCCTCCACGACAAAGAATGGTGGCTGTACTACCGGTTCAGACAGATCCGGCTTATCCGAAAACCCAGATGAGTCGTTTACAGGCCTGTTGGTTGTTGTTGTGGCAACCTCCTCTGCAGTGGGCATCTCCGGCAGATTCTCTGGAGATTCGGCAGATACAACGGGAGCAAGATTCTTTAGAGAATGGATCAGTTCGGCAGGAGGCTTGATTTCTGGCTTGACGGGGTCAGGAATTATCGGAGTTGACTCATAAACAGGAAATGATTTTGGTCCATCCGAAGCTTTTCCCTTTTCCATCGAGAGGGAGAAGATAATGAGCAGAAGCACGCAGAAGGCCACTCCTCCTAAAATTGATATGCTTGTTGCTGAATCGTAATGTTTCCGGAGATCGTAGGCTCCGTACTCCTTGTTTCTGTTCTCGAATATGATCTCATCAAATCCGGGAACTTTTTCATTTTTCCTCTTCATTTTTTGGCGTTTTAAGTTGTTATTAACCTACCAGGCAACCGAATTACAACTACTTAAAAACAGAGGTCATTATCTACATTTTAAAAGGCAAAAATCAAGCCAATGTTTACATAGATTTCAGGCAGGAGGGGGGCGTGCTGCCCTGCTTTCTGCCGGCATTGCCTTTCTCCTTTTGCCTTTCTCCTTTCTCCTTTCTCCTTTTGCCTTTCTCCTTATCTACATCCCCCTCGCAAGTTCAAAAGGATAGCCCTCAGGCCAAGGTCTTAGTACGTAAGTAAAGTAGTGAAGCTTTACCATGCGGATTTAGCTTTATTGAAGTATTGATTGGTGCAAAGGGTTGAGGATAATAGCACGCAGATGACGCAGATCAGGCAGATCAGCACAGTTTTGTTTATCTGTTACAGGCAATCTGTCAGGTATCTCCAATCGAAGTTTCATCAGTGAGAAATTGCGTGAACTCCGGGGCTTTTGAAAAAGTCTTTTTAACCGCTAAGTGCGCTAAGTCCCGATAGCTATTGGGATCGCAAAGTGCACAAAGACAAAACTTTGTTATTTATATCTTTGCGAGAACACTTATGCTTTACGGAATTTGTGATTATTGATATGTCTCGCTGATGTACGCAGATTGAAGAACGCTGAGTCCCGCCGATTAAATTCCTAGAACATCCGCGAATCCCGATGGCTATCGGGACTGCGCTAACATCTGCGAAACTCCGCGAGAACCTCTGCGAAACCTCTGACGGTTATTGGATTTTGACTTTTTCAACACCCTCCTACCGGAAATTCCATAAATACTTGCTATTCTGACCGATACGAAGAATTATACTCTGATATACGAATCAACCACCCCGGCCGGAATGATAAGTTGCAAATAGCAAATGTACAGACGGTCCGGCCACCCCTCCTTCAAAAGGAGGGGAAAATTTCACCAAACAATTTTCAGGTTAAACATGAATCTGTGTCCGCAGGAAGCAAGAAAAATCCTTTTCAGATTCACCAGCCTGGCTGGCTCTGCCTTCAAAGGGGGAACTCAGCAACATGGAACCTTAAACTTTAAACCTTAAACGTTCTCCTTTTGCCTTTCTCCTTTCTCCTTTTGCCTTTTGCCTTTCTCCTTTCTCCTTTTCTTTTGCCTTTCTCCTTATCTACATCCCCCTCGCAAGTTCAAAAGGATAGCCCTCAGGCCAAGGTCTTGGTACGTAAGAAAAGTAGTGAAGCTTTACCATGCAGATTTAGCTTTATTGAAGTATTGATTGGTGCAAAGGGTTGAGGATAATAGCACGCAGATGACGCAGATCAGGCAGATCAGCACAGTTTTGTTTATCTGTTACAGGCAATCTGTCAGGTATCTCCAATCGAAGTTTCATCAGTGAGAAATTGCGTGAACTCCGGGGCTGTTGAAAAAGTCTTTTTAACCGCTAAGTGCGCTAAGTCCCGATAGCTATTGGGATCGCAAAGTGCACAAAGACAAAACTTTGTTATTTATATCTTTGCGAGAACACTTATGCTTTACGGAATTTGTGATTATTGATATGTCTCGCTGATGTACGCAGATTGAAGAACGCTGAGTCCCGCCGATTAAATTCCTAGAACATCCGCGAATCCCGATGGCTATCGGGACTGCGCTAACATCTGCGAAACTCCGCGAGAACCTCTGCGAAACCTCAACGGTTATTGGATTTTGACTTTTTCAACACCCTCCTACCGGAAATTCCATAAATACTTGCTATTCTGACCGATACGAAGAATTATACTCTGATATACGAATCAACCACCCCGGCCGGAATGATAAGTTGCAAATAGCAAATGTACAGACGGTCCGGCCACCCCTCCTTCAAAAGGAGGGGAAAATTTCACCAAACAATTTTCAGGTTAAACATGAATCTGTGTCCGCAGGAAGCAAGAAAAATCCTTTTCAGATTCACCAGCCTGGCTGGCTCTGCCTTCAAAGGGGGAACTCAGCTACATGGAACCTTAAACTTTAAACCTAAAACGTTCTCCTTTTGCCTTTTGCCTTTCTCCTTTCTCCTTTCTCCTTTTGCCTTTCTCCTTTCTCCTTTCTCCTTTTGCCTTTCTCCTTATCTACATCCCCCTCGCAATGCAAAGTCAAAGCAGATGTGAACTTGCTTGGAGCCAGGATATTTTACGGGCAAAGTCAGCTTATAGCTCCAGGCTGTTCACTATTTGTAGGTCCTGGTCATTGTCGTCGGGATAACGATCACAAAATCAGCCTGATCCTTGTTGTCGTCTCCCGGTTTGCCGATGTCGTCCTGCAGTACTGCAGTGATTGTCAGCACTTTTACTCCCGGATTATACCTGTTCAGATACCATATTATGCCCATATGCCTGTCGGAATGGTAGCTTCCGTTAAAATGGATCATTATCTGGCCATCGTGCCTGTAATTTGCTATTGTATTGGCCATTGTCGCATCCTTGATGGCCTGGGCGCGGGGAAGGTTCTCATTGACTTTATTCTCCATTCCCCCGCCAATGGAGCTGTCCATATTCAGCATATCCTTGTAGCAGGGCAATTCAGGGTCATAATCCAACGGCAGCGGGGCAATGTATGACAGTGCTTCCGGGGAAAGCTTCTGCAATGCATCAAAGCCGCCCGCGGCGACGACCGAAGCGTATCTTCTCGGAATATTGGTGGCCGCGAATTTAAGTCCGTGATCCTTTGCAAAGGTCACGAGCGGCTTATAATCCGTCGCGTAATTTTTCCAGAGGCGCACCTCTCTTTCGAATGACGATTCCTTGATTATATCAGAGAAGTATTCATCGATAAGCAACTGGTTATCTCTTTCGAACATTTCGGCTCCGAGAATGAGATCGTTTCCCCGTTTTGCAAACAGATCCGTCGTAATTTCAAGTTCGAGCCAGTGTGCCACCGGATTATCATGAAGTTCGCCGAAGAAAACAACATCGGCTTTGGCTGCTTCCCTTACAATATCATTATAATCAGCTTTCTTTCCTGATCCGGTGTATACCCTGTAGGCAGGTTTATCCTGGGCTGAAACTGTAAGGCCGAAGGCAATTAACAACAGGATGGCAGATAATTTCATATAGATTGTTGTTAGATGAATTCCTTAAATCAGGGCAAAGAAAGGCAAATTCATCCAAAACGCAATGGAAAGTGTAGAGGCTGGAGCCGGCAGGGCTATCTCAGGCCGAACCTGTAGCTGAATTTAACAAGGAATACATTATGAGGTCTTTCGGTGAAAAGTTCATGCAAATCATTTGAATAGCTCATAATTCCAGAATTGTCAGATGTGCTTCTTGTCTGGCTCCATACGAAGTAAACCGATGATCCGGGATAATATTCCCACCGCAGGACAAAATTCGACAGAAACTCCCTGAAATTAAAATCAGGCTTGTCAAAATAATAGTCAGCCTTTCCGTCCCTGTTCTCATCGGTCTCATACTGATCGTCGCCGTTAAGAAACAGCTGTTCAGTGGAATAGGAGGCAAACCGGTTGTGATAGCCGGAGGCCATGGGGTCTGTAATGTATTTGTAGTTACTGTACTTGCCTGATGCTATGAATGGCTGGCCCCAGTACTGCAGGGTAAGGTCGGGTGTAAGGTTGAAGCTTGCCCTGAATGACATGCTTATGATCTTCTGGTCGATGCTCCCGTAAATGTATCGTGTGAGGGATCCATAGTTTTCCTGATCGACATACTGCAGTTCATCATGGGAGATCCTGTATGAAGGGTTTAATGAAAGGGACAGCGTATTGACTGGCTTGTATGTGATCTCAGGCTGGATATTAATGCTGTACCCTGAACCTTCGAATGTTATACTGTGCTGCAGCTGAAGACCGAAGCCCAGCTTTTTCCTGTTATCGGTATTAACCTGCATCCATGAACTGAGGCTGCCCGGCATTTTCATCACAGGTCCTCCGCGCAGCATTGTATTGCTGATTACATTGTAATTGAGGTTCGTCCCGGCCCCTCCCGACCAGTAATTTCTGAAGTTGATATTGCCACTGGCATTGAGTCCGTCGAAAAGATGGTTCCCGGAAAAATCCCATCCGGCATACTGGTTGGAGTTGAGGTTAATAAACCTGTAGAATGATTTTGGCTCCCAGATCCTGTAATTAACCCATACGACCTGGAGCATCTGATCAGCTTCCCTCATATAGCCCATATCGTTGAGCTCGAGTCCCGGGGTCTTCCAGAGGAATGCACCTCCATAGCTCAGGTGGCCGTTCCCGGTTTTCATGAACTGAAGCCTTCCTCCGTTTCCGGAGAGGGAGGTCCTCGATGAATCGAGGGAGATGCTGTTTCCCGGGCGCTGGAAATATCTTGCAGACGATTCCTGGGCTTTTACAATTGCAAGCTCGCTTCCCTCAATATAGCTGAAAGCTGTATTCAGGTTCACCATATAGGTTTTTTTCCCGAAGTACTGTGTAAAATCGATCCCCCCGGTATAAGCTGCCTGCGGCAGGGTATTTATAAGGGCATCCGATGCATCGCCTGCTATGCGGAGATTGCTCATGCTGCGGTTTACTGAGGTGAACATGCCGCCGATTATTGTATTGCCCTGCCTGTAATCTTTCTGAAGCCTTGCA
The DNA here is from genome assembly GCA_963756885.1 of uncultured Bacteroidales bacterium. GTDB lineage: Bacteria > Bacteroidota > Bacteroidia > Bacteroidales > VadinHA17 > LD21. The sequence continues at coordinate 236,543 of CAVWPG010000004.1, read as the reverse complement.
GCCATGTAGTTGGTAAGAGGTTCAACTGTCTGGTGAGATCTTATTCCCGCTGTGTCCACCTGTGCAAACTCCTCGCTTGTAACAGCATCCATAAAGCCTACGGAGAGCCCATCCTGTGTTTTACCGGTCAGCTTGGCAGCACCCAGTATGGATGTCCGGTCCGGAGCAATTGAATATCCTTCCAGCTGGTCGCCGCTGCCATAATAATCGTAGCTGGGGCCCTGGGGCTTCCTGCCTATCCGTCTGGAATAGAAAAGATTATCATTGCCTACATCACCATCGCCAATGCCGAGGCCAAAGCTGATTATATTGTTGCCCTCGATGAAAAAGGGTCTTTTTTCCTTGAAGAATGTTTCATATGCAGTGAGGTTGACTTCAGAGGGATCAGCCTCCACCTGTCCGAAGTCGGGATTGATGGTAAGATCCATTGTAAGGTTATTTGTAACCCCTATTTTGGCATCCAGCCCTCCATTCAGCCTCGACCTTTTGCCGGTTGCAAAAGGATTGCCCTCCTCAGCTGCGAAGCGGTCTGTCTGTGCGACGCCATAGGGCGTAATGTCAAATATCTTCCTGGGCTTAACCTGTTCGATGCCCGACATCTCTCCGAACATGTGGATGATCCCGGGTGCATCGGCGGGTATGGTTTGCCAGAGGCAGGTTTCATTTTTCCTGTAAATTGTGCGTAAAACCTCCAGCCCCCAAACCTCGCCCGAATTATTCTTGAAGCGAAGCTGGCTGAAGGGGATCCTCATCTCAGCCGTCCATCCCTCATTGTTCACCGATGTTCCCACCCACCAGTTGGGGTCCCACGACTGGTCCTGATTCTGACCGTCATTTGTCATCATCTGGTCCGATTTGACACCGCCTGCAGAGACTCCGAAAAAGAACCCGGTCCGCTGGTCGTGAAAGCTGTCGAATACTATGGCAACCATATCGCCATCGTCGTGATCCCTGCGTGTAAGCCTTTTTACGATGCTGTCCGGACTGGAATCAAATGATTTTATGGCGATATAAAGATTGTTGTCATCAAAGAGTATTTTAAACTCAGTATGCTGTGAGGGTTTCTTCCCGTTATAGGGTTCAAACTGTGTAAAATCGTCAGTCCATTCCCCCTCGTTCCATACCTTTTCATTTATTATCCCGTCAATTGCCGGCGCCTCCGATACCTGCACCGCATTGTAGCGTTTCTTCTGAATATCCTGTGCCAGGATCGATGAGGTAAAAAGAAGGAACAGCGCAGCTGTTATCGCCAGATTCTTCACTTGCATGTATTTTCTTTCAGGTTTATGAATAAGGACGCAAAAGAATGAAATTTGATGCAGACACCCTCTTGTTTTCCATAATTTAGAATGGATTTTAAGAGAATGAAGCAATGGCTGTGTATAACGGAGGATATCCTAATCGTAGAGCCTCAGGAATTCGTATCCGTTGCCGGTATATCTGAGGAATTTCAGGAAATCGGATCCTGAGATTACAAGTGATGCTGTATTTACATTCGGGTGAAAGGCCAGTCTTTCCGATTCACGAAGTTGTTCATCAATAAAGAGATATACATGTTTTTCCACGTCGTTTATAAGCCCGAAGGGAGATACCGAGCCGGGTTCCACGCCAAGGTACTGCTTCAGCCTCTTGTCGGAGGCAAATGTGAGCTTTCCCTGCCTGAGCCTTTTTTCGAGGTCCTTTATATCGAGCTGCTGAAGATGCTCCAGAATTACAAGGTAGTGTCTGTCGCCCTTATGGTTTCTGAAGAAAATATTCTTGCATCTGCCCGAATTATAATCCTTCCAGTGGATTTTGGCATCTTCTATCGTAGCAAGGGGGGGATGTTCATGATATTCAAACCCTATATCCAGTTTTTCAAATATCTCGTAGAGCTCTTTTTGTCCTCTCATTGCGGTTCATCCATTTTTTGACACATAGGTAAAATTCATCCCCGCCAGCGAGGCCAGGTCTGACCCGGCTTCCCGCAGATCGGTATCATCGGCATCATATATCCATTCAACATTCACACAATTTCCCGCAGCCTCAAGCCTTTTCAGTTCAAGGAAGATATCGTAAAGGAACTTGTCAGTGGCAGAATTGTAATATTCGAGATCGACCCGGAATATTAGCGGTGAACTCTCAGTAAACCTCCCGGCATTTTCTTCCCCGAGGCTCTCCCCGAACTTCTGTATCCATTCTATGACGGGATAATATATTGATCTCACATCTTCGGGACATGATATTCCCTTAATGAAAAAATTACTTTCCCCGGGGGAAAAGCATATCTCAGGCGAGCTCTCAGTAGCTGGAAAATAGAGTTTTTGCATCCCGGCTGTTTTTACAAAAATGCAGCAATATTTTTATTAATGCAAGCAAAACCGGTTGCCCTGCATCATCCTACATTATCAAACTGCCATCCTGTCCGGGCTGATAGCCTGTATCTTCAGCCAGCGGCCCTTTCTGGTAAGCTTCAACAGCAAGCCTGTCGCAGCGCTCATTTTCAATGTTGCTGGCATGTCCCTTTATCCATACTATCCTGACTGTATGCCGGCGGTATACTTTGAGGAACCTGATCCAGAGATCGGGGTTTTTTTTCTTGCTGAATGACTTTGATTCCCACTGAAAGAGCCATCCTTTTTCAACCGGGTCAGCTACATATCTTGAATCGGTGTATATCACAACCTTGCTTCGCGGTATCTTCAGGGCTTCAAGCCCCACGATCACTGCCATCAGTTCCATCCGGTTATTCGTAGTGAGCCTGAAGCCTTCGGATTTCTCCAGCCGGTGCCTGCCGTAAATAAGAACTACTCCGTAACCTCCGGGTCCGGGATTGCCGCTTGAGGCACCATCGGTATAGATCGTTATCTCACCTGCCATGGATCAGGACAATCCCTGTATTTGTAAGAAAGAGCTTGATTGCAATCGAAAGCAGGATAACTCCGAAAATCTTTTTAAGTATCTGAAGCCCGCCGGTACCCAGGATCCTTTCGAATACCGAGGTGAGCCGTAAAACAAGGTATATGACTACCATATTGAGGATCAGGGCTATAAGGATGTTTATTGTCTGGTATTCGGCTTTGAGCGAAAGGATCGTCGTTATTGATCCGGCCCCTGCGATAAGGGGGAAGGCGATGGGGAATATTGATCCCCCTTCGTGGGAGTCCTGCTTAAAGAGCTCGATCCCAAGTATCATCTCCATGGCGATAAGGAATATAATGAATGAACCTGCTATGGCAAATGAGGAGACATCTATGCCGAATATGCCAAGGAGGGGACTCCCTATCAAAAGGAAAGCGAGCAAAATAATGAAGGAAGCGAGAGTGACCTTAAATGATTTGATGACTCCGGATTTAGACTTGATATCTATGATGATTGGAATGGATCCAGGTATATCAATTATTGCAAAAAGAACCATAAATGCTGCGAGGATCTCTATCAGGCTGAAATGCATAGGTTGAAAATTTGTGCAAAGGTAGTTACAAAAATGCTTTATATTAAACACTTTGGCACAAACTGCCTCAAAAAGTATCATAAAAAACGGGGGTGTTGAAAAAGTCTCCTTAACCGCAAAGTGCACAAAGGTTTAAGCAAATTGCACAAAGACAAACGCTTGTTATTTAGATCTTTGCGTCCCGATAGCTATCGGGATTTGCATAGTCTCTTTGCGACCTCTTCGGTTATTGGAATGACTTTTTAAACAGCCCCCATTGCAGCTCACCTGCTAATATTTAAAGACCGGCATTTTCCCTACTGAACGATTGTCATCTCATCAACCAGGTTTTTTGCACCGGCATAGATATCCATGATCCACAGAACATAGCGAATATCCACAACGATTGTTCTTTGAAGTTCGGGTTCATAGGCAATATCGCCGCTCATGGATTCCCAGTTGCCGTCAAAGGCCAGCCCAATCAGCTCGCCATTGCCGTTCATCACCGGGCTGCCTGAATTGCCGCCCGTTATATCGTTTGTTGTGAGAAAGCAAACCGGCATGTAGCCCCTGCCCGATCCGTACCTTCCGAATTCCTTTTTGTTGTTGAGATCGATGAGGCGCTGGGGAAGGTCAAATTCATAATCGCCTGGCTTGTACTTATCGACGACTCCCTGAAGTGTTGTATAATATTTGTATGTAACTGCATCTTTCGGGTCATAATCCTGCACTGAGCCATAGGAAAGCCGCATAGTAAAATTGGCATCCGGATACTGTGTCTTCTCCGGTACCATCTCCATCAGTGCTGCGATCCAGAGTCTTCTTCCCCTTGCAAGGTCGGTGTCATATTTGCTGAGGCCGGCGGATATTTCGGCTCCCTTCCCTGATATCGATTCGGCAACAAGGTGCACAGGATCCGATTCGATAGCCTTCAGTGCAGGCTTTGCAAGAAAGGCCTCAAGCCTGGAGGAATCGGCAAATATGGATCTTTTGAACATATCATCCACAAACCTGTCTATATTGCCCTTGAATTTCTTATCCACAATTTTTACATAATAATCAGGATGAAATCTGGCAGGGATATCAGTACGGTAGAGCTTCATCATCGCCTTCATCGATTTATTGTCGGTGGAGGGGCTGTAGTCCTTATAGAACCTGTCGGCATTTCTTTTTATCCTGGCTGTTGCTTCCGATATTTTCCCGCTGTCGCCTGACTTCAGTGCGGAAATGAGTCCGTCAACACCCTGGTTCATTGAAAGAAGCTCGCAGCCCTGCAGGCATTCAAAGCGGTACTGCTGTGCGTTGTAGAGCTCTGCTCTTCCTTCTATTGCATTTTTTATGAGCGTCAGTGCATCACCGTACTTTTTCTGTTTATCGGGGTTGGCATCGATCCATTTGTCGAACTGAGACTCAAGCTCCTGCTTCTTGGCTTTAACATTCAGTCTTTCGAGCCCTGCCTTCTGACCGATTGAATATTTCCAGTAATTTGATGAACCGAAGTATTTGGCTGCATACTGGATATTTATCTTCTGGTCTGACTGCATATCCTTCATCCAGATCTCCTGCTTTATGCCACGTATTTTTATCCTGTCGGGATGTACGATCTGCAATTGCTCGTCAACCTCGAAAGATGTCATATACCTGCTTGTTCTTCCGGGGTAGCCGAGGATCATTGTAAAATCACCCTTGTTGAGTTCCTTTAAAGCTACCGGCAGATAATATTTAGGTTTCATTGGAACATTATCCTTTGAGTAGGAGGCAGGCTTGCCGTCGGGTGCGGTGTAAACGCGGAACACACTGAAATCGCCCGTGTGACGCGGCCATTCCCAGTTGTCGGTATCAGAACCGAATTTCCCTATTGATGAGGGAGGAGCACCCACAAGGCGGACATCATTATATCTCTGGTAGAGAAAAAGGTAAAAATAATTCCCTCCATAGAAGCTCGACACTGTAGCCCTGTAATCATTGCCTTCAGAGGCCTGATTTTCAATTTTCTGTCTGGCGGCACTGATGGCTGCATCGCGGTCGGCTTCAGTCATATCATCCTTTACATCGGCAAGGACCTGGCTGGTAACATCTTCTATGCTGATAAGGAAGGTGACTGAAAGATTGGGGTTGGGCAGCTCTTCCTCCTTTGTTCTTGCCCAGAATCCATCCTTCAGGTAGTCGTGCTCCACAGTACTGTGTGCCTGAATCGAACCATATCCGCAGTGATGGTTTGTAAGGATGAGTCCCTGGGATGAAACGATCTCGGCCGTACAGCCGCCTCCGAATATGACCACGGCATCCTTCAGACAAGCCTTGTTCAGGCTGTAGATATCCTCAGCTGACAATTTCAGCCCCATCTGTGTCATCGTCCCCATGTTCAATTTCTCAATGAGCGGGAGAAGCCACATACCCTCATCAGCTTTAACCCTGAAGCCGGAACTGAGAAGGATCACAAAAGATATTACCAATAATTTTTTCATACTTGACCTTAATTAGAATTTTGAAATTTAGGCGCTAAAGATAATTCTATTAGACAATAATGAAGAAAACAAATATCATTTTAATATGTTTTTAACACCTCTGAATGATATTTGGCAGGCTCAGAATTCCAGATGCAGTTGTGTATCGGTAAGCCTGAATGTTTTCCGGTGATAGGGAGTTAATCCGTATTTTATTATTGCATCCCTGTGATAGCGTGTCGGGTAACCCCGGTTCCTGTCCCAGCCGTAATGGGGAAATTCAATGTGGAGCTTATCCATATATTCGTCGCGGTACGTTTTGGCCAGGATGGAGGCTGCTGCAATTGAAAAGTATATCGAATCTCCCTTTACTACCGTACAGTGCTTAATTGAATTATACGGAAAGAACCTGTTCCCGTCGATCAGCAGGAACTGCGGCTCCCTGCTGAGGCCCTTGATGGCAAGGTGCATCGCCTTAACCGAAGCCCTTAGAATATTGAGCTCATCTATTTCCTCATTATCCACGAATGCGACATTCCATGCTAATGCTGAATTCATTATAATCTCCCTGAGCCCTGACCTTTGCCTGGCAGTCAGCTGCTTTGAATCGTTAAGGGTCTCATGCCTGAAGTTTTTAGGCAGGATTACCGCCGCTGCCACAACCGGACCTGCAAGACAGCCTCTCCCGGCCTCATCGCAGCCAGCTTCAGTGAGGTTATGATACATATACGACTTAAGCATGCTGCTTCCTATTTAAGGATATACCACGATTCGCTTTTCGCTTCCACGCTTACAGGAATTGTTATATTGAAAAGCCTGTCAACCCTGAAGCTGCCTTTCTTTCCATCGTCCCCGGTAAGGATGACCTTGTTTCCCAGGCCGGTGTAATAGACATTGACTGTCAGATTACGCCTAACGGCACGATCCAGGGGATTATATACGATCAGTAGCCCTTTTTCGTCAAGCAAGGGATTTACATGCATAATTGCATCAATATCCGATCCATCGGCGCGTTTTATATGGATTATATCAGAATCGAGTATCCCCCTGTGCTTTTTATAGAATGTGACCCACTTTTTGACAAGGGCGAGGGTCTGTGGAGTATCATATAATCTTGGCCCTCTGTATGCTGCCTGTACTCCTGCTCCGAAAAGGTCAGCCAGTCTCTGTCCGTAATGAGGCAGGTGCTCACTGAGCGGTTCTATTGTTGCTGCTTCACCGCCACCCTGGTACTCGACAAGTGGTACGAACATCCATCCCATGGAGGGAGACTTCTCCCATGTACCGTCAAAAATATTCTGCCGTTCGATGATCTCCTGCTGATCCCTTGGGAGCGACCAGTTTGTCTCCCGGTATCCCATAGCCGTCTTGCTGCTTCCATTCAGGAAATACCAGTCAGGCACAGTAAGGTATACTCCCCTGGCACGGCACCATTTATAAAAATCAGTTATGATCCTGAATTGCTTCCACTGCGAATCATCGAGTCCCTCATGACCCGGATGGGTGGTCGACATGCAGACATCACCGGGATAGGAGCCGTCGTGTTCAAAGTTGTCAAATCCTGTATATTCAATAAACCTGTAAAGCTTTTTGAAATATTCAAGGCCCCACGCGCTGCCCAGGCAGGGGGAGTTACCGAAGACCGGCTCTTTTCCCCGGGGCATTACTACATCATTTTCCTGATCGATCCTTCTGCTTGCAAGCAGGCTGTAGCCTCCCAGGGCGATACCCTTGCTGTGGGCATAGGCTGTAAGCTCCCTGTAACGGTCGAGGTTTGCCTGACTTGTGTCCTCTATATTGAATCCGCTGCCGAAAGAGAGGATTATTTTTTCAAATCCCGTGGCAACGCACTGGTCTACAGCTCTTTTTACAGATTCGTCATCGGAATACCTCAGGTGCATGAATATCGGATTTTCAGTTACCCAGGGGGCTATGGTCCTGTACATTTTTCTGCGTGCCAATCCAGTCCTTTCCCTGTCACGGCTGTCATTTACAAGAATCCACGTTCTGAAAGTCCCGAACGACTTTCCCGGTGATACCGTTTCAGCAGGTCCGGAAACCGGCCTGCATTCGAGCATCGATGGCTGAATGTGAGAATAATTGACAATTGTTGAATATTCCGGATCGGGAAGCCACCATACCGATTTTTCGAAGCATGCTTCAGAGGCCATGCTTCCCCCGAAGGCATAGTCGGTTTCGGCATAAACATTTGGTAGGAGCCAGTTGCTGTTGTTGCCTACAACACTCTCTTCTTCGGTGAAGGCGAGGATCTCCGATTTGAAACTGTTTATAATTATATTCTTTCCCGACTTGTTTTCGACAGTGAGCCATTTACATATAAGGGGAACCCCGTCATATATTTCATAATGGATTACCACATTGATCATCAAGGCACTGTCATGCGGATCTTTTGGGAGGTAAGTGAAATCAACCCTTTTGCCAGGCGGAGGCCAGGGCAAATCGGAAGGCATCCATTCAGGTCTTTTCTTCCATTCGAATCTGGCTTCTATCTCACCCTTTTCATAGCCCGCGAGCCTGAAGGGAGACAGGGAATCGGCTTTTAGGCCGGCTATCCATTCGCGTGCAAGATAATTTTTTACCGGCTGCCCTGTTAATCCGCCAACCCTGAGTGCTTTTCCGTTTACAGTTATTTCAGCTTCAGGCTTTATTGCCCTTATAAGCCCTGATCCTGTCATGAGATTCATGAAGCCGGTTGTTGCCCCGTCGGGAGACAGGCTGAAGGTCCGCGACACGAGTCCGTTCGATATTGTCACATAGCCTTTGTCCTCAGTGATCTCTGACCTGAATTGAGAGTTGTCGATCAGCCAGTCGGCTTTTCCAAATCTGTTCCGGGTACAGCCTGCGGCGGCCAGGATTATTATAAGCAGGGTACAGGCTTTTTTCATTGATTCTGGTTTTACAGCCATTAAAAATAGGATAAATTCACGATTAAAGCCTGCAGGGTGACATAATCGATGTGAATATTATCAGTCAACTTGTGTGGATCCTGTTGAAGTCACCGATTTAACATTAAATTTGCAGAAATTATTAAACAGATTATGATAACCAACGAACAGATAAGGGATTTATCGGGGCGCCGGGAGGCGTTAAGGAGGTATCTTTGACATCGATGCCAGGCTTGATTTGATAAATGAGAAGGAGAGTTTATCGCAGCAGCCCGGTTTATGGGATGATCCGAAAAAGGCAGAGGATCTCCTGAAGGGTATTGCAGAGTTAAAAAGCTGGACAGCGGGGTTTGACAGAATAACAGGGGCCATCGACGACCTGACGGTTCTTTATGATTTTTACAGGGAGGGAGAGGCCAGCGAAGAAGATGTCGACAGCCAGTACCGGGAGTGTCTCTCAATGATTGAGGACCTCGAGGTAAGAAACATGCTGCAGAAGGAGGAGGATCAGCTGGGGGCCATTCTGAAAATAAACTCGGGAGCCGGCGGTACCGAAAGCAACGACTGGGCAGCCATGCTCATGAGGATGTACCTGCGATGGGCGGAAAGAAATGATTATAAGGTAAGGGAGCTTGATTTTCAGCCCGGTGATGAAGTGGGGGTAAAATCGGTTACTATCGAGATTGACGGGGAGAAGGCATATGGTTACCTCAAAAGCGAGAACGGAGTTCACAGGCTTGTCCGAATCTCTCCCTTCAATGCACAGGGCAAGCGTCAGACTACATTTGCGTCGGTGTTCATCTCCCCCCTGGTAGACAATAATATCGAGATCGCGATCAATCCGGCGGATATTACATGGGAGACTTACCGGTCAAGCGGCGCCGGCGGTCAGAATGTAAACAAGGTGGAGACTGCGGTACGGTTACGGCATCACCCTTCAGGGATCATTATCGAGAATCAGGAGACAAGGTCGCAGCTTAACAACAAGGAGAATGCAATGAGGATCCTCAAATCGCAGCTTTATGAACTGGAGCTGAGAAAGCAGATGGAGGAAAAGGCAAAGATAGAAGGGGAGAAGAAAAAGATTGAATGGGGCTCACAGATAAGGTCCTACGTGCTTCACCCGTACAAAATGGTAAAAGACCTGAGAACAAATCATGAGACCGGAAATGTGCAGGCTGTGCTCGACGGCGATCTGAATCCATTCATAAAATCTTTCCTGATGGAATTCGGAGGCAAATAACACCTTCAATATAGTGATTGCATGACAAAATTCATAAAAACCCATGTCAGGAAAGCACTACTTTTGCTCAGTTAACTAAAGGGCCGGAATATATCTGTTTTGAACCGGCCGGGTATTTTAATGAGGATGAAAGAAGGAAAGCTATTTGAACAGTTTCCGCCGGTATCTGCCAGTGAATGGATGGACAGGATCCATGCGGATCTTAAGGGGGCCGACTTTACGAAAAAGATGGTTTGGAAGACGGCTGAGGGTTTTGATGTGATGCCATTTTACAGGGCCGAGGATCTGGAGCAGCTGATGTATATCGATTCGCTGCCCGGGGAATTTCCATACCTGAGAGGCAACGGGATTAAAGGCAATTCATGGAAAGTAAGGCAGAATATCGGTGTCGCTGATTATCCTGAAGCCAACAGGAAGGTACTCGGTATCCTGATGAAGGGTGTTGACTCCCCTGGTTTCATTATCAGCGATCCGGAATCTGTCAGCCTTGAGAATTTCAGGATACTGCTGCAGGATGTCGTACCAGAAAGTATAGAGCTTAATTTTCTGTGTAATGGAAAAGCCAGGGAGATCCTTCATTGTTTAATAGATATTTCAAGGGAAAGAAAACTGGATTTTAGCCGGATCCAGGGAGCTATTGAAGCTGATCCGCTGGGCAGGCTGTTCAGGAATGGAACTCTCTGCATCCCTGTGAATGCGGGCTTTGATTATCTGGCATCACTTACGGTTGAGGCGGAGATATTTCCAAATCTCCGGACCATCCACCTGAATGCATCGGATTTCAGGAATGAGGGGGCAGATGCTGTCAGCGAACTAGCCTTTGGCATCTCGATGGGGAATGAATATATGTCACAGCTTACAGCAAGGGGTCTGAGCCCTGTTTATGCCGCATCGAAGATCAGGTTCAGCTTTGGCACAGGGCCTGCATATTTTATTGAAATAGCAAAGCTCAGGGCGGCAAGGCTGCTATGGTCGGTTGTGGCAAATGGCTATGACCCTGTGCGCGGCAGGGATATCAGAATGAATATCCATAGTGTCACAAACAAATGGAATAAAACAAAGGATGAGCCCTATGTGAACATGATCAGGACCCAGACGGAGGCCATGTCGGCCATTCTGGGAGGTACTGATTCACTGACGGTTGAACCATACGATATAACTTTCAGGCAGCCCGATGAATTTTCTGAAAGAATTGCGAGGAATCAGCAATTGATACTTAAGGAAGAATCATATTTTGACAGGGTGGCTGATCCCTCAGCCGGATCCTACTACATAGAGAAGCTGACACGGCTTATCGCCGGGAATGCCTGGAAATTATTCGTGGAGACGGAAGAGAACGGTGGTTTCCTGGCTGCCTGGGAATCCGGATTCATAAATTCAAAATTACCCGGCAGGCAGGGAGCGAACGAAAAAGGAGAAGACAATGCGACCAAATTTTAAATATGGCGACCTGACCTCTCTCGGTGTAAGGCCAGGTAATTTCGGCGATTGGGAAAAGGAGCACCAGGTAAGTAAGGAATGGATGACTTCAGAAGGTATTCCGGTCAAGGGCGTTTATGGGCCGGAGGATCTGAAGGGTATGGAACATCTTGGATATGCTGCAGGACTGCCACCGTTTTTACGCGGGCCATATTCCGGAATGTATACTTTCTGCCCCTGGACTATCCGTCAGTATGCCGGCTTCTCTACGGCAGAAGAGTCGAATGCCTTCTACAGGCGCAACCTGGCTGCAGGACAGAAGGGGCTCTCTGTTGCATTCGACCTTGCCACTCACCGGGGCTACGATTCGGATCATCCCAGGGTTACGGGCGATATAGGCAAGGCAGGTGTGGCTATCGATTCTGTCCTTGACATGAAGCTTCTCTTCGACCAGATACCGCTCAGTAAAATGTCGGTTTCAATGACAATGAACGGGGCGGTGCTGCCTGTGATGGCATTCTATATCGTAGCTGCACTTGAGCAGGGTGCAAGGCTCGATGAGCTTAGCGGCACGATTCAGAATGATATTCTCAAGGAATTCATGGTTCGCAATACCTATATCTATCCGCCTGAATTCTCGATGCGGATCATCGCAGATATTTTCAGGTTCACCTCTGACAATATGCCGAAGTTCAATTCGATAAGCATTTCTGGCTATCATATGCAGGAAGCAGGCGCCACATGCGATATTGAGCTTGCCTATACCCTTGCCGACGGGCTTGAATATCTGCGCACGGGAGTGAACTCTGGACTCGATATCGATGCTTTTGCCCCAAGGCTCTCCTTCTTCTGGGCAATAGGAATGAATCATTTCATGGAGATAGCCAAAATGAGGGCAGCCCGTATGCTATGGGCAAAAATAGTGAGCGGGTTCAACCCCAAAAATCCAAAATCCCTTGCCCTCAGGACCCACTGTCAGACATCGGGTTGGAGCCTTACAGAGCAGGATCCTTACAATAATGTCGGCAGGACATGCATCGAAGCTATGGCTGCAGTATTGGGTCATACCCAGAGCCTTCATACAAATGCGCTCGATGAGGCGCTTGCGCTTCCGACCGATTTTTCAGCGGGCATTGCCCGCAGCACACAGATCTACCTGCAGGAGGAGACTGAAATCTGCAGGGCCATAGATCCTTGGGCCGGGTCATATTATGTTGAAAGCCTTACACATGATATCGCTCACCGTGCATGGGAACATATCCTTGAGATAGAAAGGCTGGGTGGAATGGCAAAGGCGGTGGAATCGGGCGTGCCGAAGATGAGGATAGAGGAAGCGGCAGCAAGGGTGCAGGCCAGGATCGATTCCGGATTACAGACTATCGTCGGAACCAACAGGTACAGGCTTGAGAAGGAGGATCCGCTGGAGACCCTGGAAGTGGATAATTCAGCTGTGAGGGATTCCCAGATAAAAAGACTTGCAAAGCTCAGGTCAGAAAGAAATGAGGATGCATGCAGGGAGGCCCTTGATGCGCTTACGGCCTGTGCCCGAACCGGTGAGGGAAATCTGCTCGCACTGGCAGTGGATGCTGCGGCCAGAAGGGCCAGCCTGGGTGAAATATCTTATGCATGTGAAAAAATAGCAGGGAGGTATAAAGCAGTGATAAGAACAATATCAGGAGTATATTCATCTGAATACAAATCGGATGAAGACTATGCTGAGGCAAGGTCTCTTGCCGCCAGCTTCGCCGCCAGGGAAGGACGCCAGCCGAGGATAATGATAGCCAAGATAGGCCAGGATGGCCATGACCGTGGTGCAAAGGTAGTATCGACAGGATATGCTGATATCGGCTTTGATGTCGATATCGGGCCCCTTTTTCAGACCCCGGCCGAAGCTGCAAAGCAGGCTGTGGAGAATGATGTTCATGTACTGGGCGTCTCAAGTCTTGCTGCAGGGCACAAAACGCTGATCCCCGGGCTTATATCGGAGCTTCATAGCCTTGGGAGGGAAGATATCCTTGTAATAGCCGGCGGGGTTATACCACCCCAGGATTATCAATTCCTGTATGATGCAGGTGTTGCGGCAATCTTTGGACCGGGAACTTCGGTCTCAAAAGCAGCCCGGCAGATCCTCCAGATCCTCATGGCAGGCATTTAGAAACTTTCTTTAGATTGATACTGCCTCCCCGGGCAGAATGGGATAATTATGTTCGCAATAGTCCAGTTAAAGAGGGCTGGAAGCATAATTTCAGAAAAATTCGTCGGTTTAGTCTATTTAGAATCTGTATAAATACCGAATTATCAGGCGAATAAATATCATATTTCACGAAAATCATAATTTTGGAGTAATAATATTGAGTAGTCAGATTCTAATTTCATAAATATTATTCCTGTCTCTATGAAGATGTATATTCCTCCTCAGCTGACAAGATTAGCGCTGGCCTTTGCGATATTCATATCTCTTTTTCTCTTATTAAGGCATTTCCTTGTTCCCCCTACTTTTGGCGAGTACGGGCATTACAGGGGTGCTGCCATGGATGAGATAGCAGCTACCGGGATCCATTATGCAGGTCAGCAGGCATGCCTGGAGTGTCATCAGGATATCGGAGATCTGAAGGCACAGGATGTGCACAGCGATATACGTTGTGAAACCTGTCACGGGCCGGGCCAGAAGCATGTCCTCAGCGGTGAAGCGGGGGATATACTGAAGCCTTCCGGGCGCGAATTTTGCGGAAGCTGCCATGCAAAGAATGCAGCCAAGCCTGCATCAGCCATCGCCCAGGTCGATCTGGGCAAGCACAATATCGGGAAAAATTGCCTTGAATGTCATAATCCTCATCAGCCATGGGCACTGTTAAAATGAATTCATCAAGAAGAAAGTTCTTAAAATCCGCAGCCACAATAGCCGGTGCAACTGTAGGCTATACATGGCTTAAATCATCGCAATACCTTATATATGGGGCCGAGCCTGAGAATAAGGATACCCCATGGTATGGCATAGTTATCGACATAAAAAAATGCATTGGCTGCGGCAACTGTGCCAAGGCATGCAAGAAGGAAAATGATGTTCCCATCGAGCCTTTCTTTTTCCGCACCTGGGTGGAGCAGTATGTGGTCAGGAATGATGGAACTGTTGATATCTCATCACCTAACGGAGGAATAGACGGCTTCAGCCAGACTGTTCCTGATGAGGATATCTTCAAGGCCTTCTTTGTTCCGAAGATGTGCAACCACTGCGCAAAATCTCCCTGTGACCAGGTATGTCCCGTTGGTGCAACCTTCAGGAGCCCGGAGGGTGTTGTTCTTGTAGATGAAAAATACTGTATAGGATGCAGATATTGCGTTCAGGCCTGTCCATATGGCTGCAGGTTTATACATCCAATAAAGAAGGTGGCAAACAAGTGCACCCTATGTTATCACAGGCTGAAAAAGAACCTTGCCCCGGCATGCATGGAAACCTGTCCAACCGGCGCCAGGATGTACGGAAACCTGCACGACAGGAACAGTGAGATAGTCAAATTCCTGAAGGAGCATACAACGCAGGTGCTGAGGCCGAATCTGAATACCGGATCAAAGCTGTACTATAACGAATTAAGCTCGGAGGTAAGATAATATGGACCCTAACTATCAAAATCTGTATGAGGCCCTGAACCATGTGCAGGGATATATATTTCCTAATGAAATAGACCTTCAGTGGGGTATTCTTATAGTCGTCTATCCCTTTGTGACCGGACTTGTAGCGGGAGCTTTCATCCTTGCTTCGCTTGAGCGGGTATTCAAGGTAAAGATCCTTAAATCCACCTATCAGATTGCCCTTCTGACAGCTCTCTCTTTTCTTCTTATAGCCACAATGCCCCTGATAAGCCATCTTTCCCAGCCACAGAGAGCCTATGAGATAATGATAACGCCTCACTCATCGTCGGCTATGGCTATTTTCGGATTCGTATACCTCTGGTATCTCATGGTCGTGCTGCTTCTTGAAATATGGTTCGACTACAGGCACAGCATGGTTGTGTGGGCACAGGAGAAGAAGGGAATTATGAGATGGATCTACAGGGTTCTCACCCTCGGTGTTAATGATATCTCTCCCAGGACCCTTAAATGGGACAAAAAGCTCGGGTATATAATTACCGTCGTAGGTATCCCGTCAGCATTTATCCTCCATGGATATGTCGGCTTTATTTTTGGATCCATCAAGGCAAATCCATGGTGGTCGACACCCCTTATGCCGATCATATTTCTTTTTTCAGCCATGGTCTCCGGAATTGCGCTTGTGCTGCTGGTCTATATGGTAATTTCAAGGATCAGGAAACAGATTATCGACCTCGAGGTGCTTGATACAATAGGGAAGTACCTGTTTTTTGTCCTGATACTTGATTTTACGCTTGAAGGGCTCGATCAGATCCACAGGATATACGAAGCGGAAGAGTCCTTTGAAATTATCAAGCTGCTTGTTTCCGGTAAATTGTACCTCACCTTGTTCGTGTCACAGGGTCTGATCGGGACGATTATACCGATGATAACGCTTGCCTTCCTTCAGTTCTATAAAGGGAGGATACGGTTGCGCCAGACCATGTACTTTATAATAGGGATACTCGTTCTGATCGGTGTTTATTCAATGAGATGGAATGTTGTGATCGGAGGTCAGCTGTTCTCGAAGAGTTTCGCCGGTTTCACGAGTTTCAAACTTGGATTGATCGGTCTTGACGGGACAATTATGGCTGCTTTCTGGCTGATCATTCCCTTCGGAATCCTTGCATTTCTTCTCTGGCTTCTGCCGCCCTGGAAAATGGTTGAAGCTGAAGAGTAGGGTTTTGAAAACCCCGGTTTTTGTTTCCCGGAGCTGAATTTACGGAATTTTTCAAAGTAATACCTTAATGGTTATGGCAGATCAGGAGAGTGAGCTTGAAAAAATCAGGAGTCAGCTTAATTCAATTGAACTCCGGCTCAGGAGGCTTGAAGCCGGTGTGGCTTATTCCGCTCATAAAGACCAGTCACTGACAGAGGTAAGATCCCCTGCAACAGTTACGGGTCCGGCTTCTTCCGAAAGTGACCAGGATGAAAGAGGGCTTGAGTCTCAGATCGGGCGCTTTGGCCTTGCCTGGATGGGCAATATAGTCCTTCTCTTCGGTATCATATTCCTGAACCAGTATTTGATAAGCCTTGATCATCAGGCAGGGGCGGTGATCATGGGATACCTCGCCGCGGCATCAATCTATGGGTTTGCAGACTACCTGAAAAAATCCCACGTCCATCTTTCATCTATTTTCAGGATGAATGCCCAGGTACTTCTGTTTTACATGACTGTAAGGCTTCACTTTTTTTCACCGGTACCCCTTATCTCAGGGATGCCGCTATCTGTAATGCTCCTGCTTCTTATTGCGGCATTCCAGGCTTATCTTTCGGTTCGCAACCGGTCCCGTTCCTTTGCAGGGCTGGCCATCCTGTTTGTACTGGCTACTGCAATTATAAGTGATTCCGCCCTGTTTCTGATTCCGCTTCTTATTCTGGCGGCAGCCGGAGCTTTTGTTTATTTTCTGTTGTTCGGTTGGAGGTCACTTCTTGTGATGACGATCATTTTCACCTATTCCTGCTTCCTTCTCTGGATTCTCGGAGACCCTGTAGTGGGGCATCCGGTAAAGCTGATCGATGGTAAGTACTTAAGTGCAATATGCCTGTTTTCCCTCGGGGCAATTTATTCACTTACCCTGTTGTTCAGAAAGGAAGATGCTTCTTCCGACGGATATCTGGCGGGAGTTACATTCACAAACGGTTTCCTTTTTACATTTCTTCTCCTTGTAGTCGTTTTCGGATTCTTCAGCGGGTCGTACGTACCCCTTTTTGCTGGTATTACTTTAGCCTGTCTTGTATATTCGATAATATTGCATGCAAGATCCGACTGGAATTTTGCCGCGGCATTCTATGCACTCTACGGATTTATGGCAATGAGCATTGCTCTTTACGGCCTGTTCGGGCTTCCGAAGGCCTATCTGCTGCTTTCAGTCCAGAGCCTGATTGTCGTTTCTATGGCACTCTGGTTCAGAAACAGGCTTATTGTGGTTATGAACAGCCTGCTTTTCCTGACAATACTTGCCACTTATCTCTTTTCGGCGAGTCCAAACGACGGAGTCAATTTCTCATTTGCACTCGTAGCTCTAGTTTCCGCAAGAATAATAAACTGGCAGCATTCACGCCTTAAGATTCAGACCGATCTTATCCGGAACCTTTATATGTTCGAAGGGTTCGTCATGGTATTGTATGCCCTCATTCATGCCCTTCCGAAGCACTTTGTGACACTCTCGTGGACGATGGCTGCTCTCCTCTATTTTCTTATAAGCATCCTGCTTAAAAATGTAAAATACAGGTATATGGCATTGGGGACAATGATCTGTGCCGCCTTTTATCTTTTCATTGTCGACCTTGCAAGTATAGAACTTGTATACAGGGTACTGGCGCTGCTTTTTCTGGCAGCAATTTCGATCGGCATTTCAATTTACTACACGAACAGGATAAAGAAAACGGGCAGCTGAACTGTTAATGGACCGGAATGTCATATTTCTCCCGGATTATATCGCTATTGGAAAAAATCCTTTTAATTTGCAGTGTGTC
Organism: uncultured Bacteroidales bacterium; assembly: GCA_963756885.1. Taxonomy (GTDB): domain Bacteria; phylum Bacteroidota; class Bacteroidia; order Bacteroidales; family VadinHA17; genus LD21. The sequence continues at coordinate 218,510 of CAVWPG010000004.1, read as the reverse complement.
AAAATTTATGAATGAATAGGATATTTTTTGTCTTCCTGCTGGTTGCCCTGCTATTTTCAGGTTGCAAAACAAGCAAGCCTGCTGCTGAAATAAAAACTGTTCCACAGCAGGAACCCGCCCCTGGAACGGCTGATAATAATCCACCTGTGAATTTTTCCGACCAGGAGACCTGGCTTCTTGGATATTTCAACCCGTCGAGGCTCAGGCAGGAGCCATATTCGGTCTGGTTCTACAAGGGCTATGATGAGTACCAGGTCGGGCCGGAGGCCCTGCAAAGCCTGCTGGATACTGACAGGGAAGGGATAAGCATAAAGGTAGTAATGGGCACATGGTGTCCCGACAGCAGAAGGGAGGTACCCCGTTTCATGAGGATACTGGATGCCTGGAAATTTCCTGTCTCATTGGTTACATTCATCGGGGTCGATAACGGAAAGCTGTCGCCGGTTGGCGAATACGACAGGCTGGATATTCACCGGGTTCCGACAATTATCATTTACAGAAATAATATTGAGGAAGGACGCATCATTGAAAATCCTGTGACGTCTTTAGAACAGGATATGGTTAATATCCTGAAAGGAATGAGTAACAATAAATAAAATAGTGTCATGGAAGAAGTACCGAACAAAACAGGAAGTAATCTGGGAATTGCTGCGCTTATCACCGCTATTATAACATTTGTCCTTGCAGTTATTCCATGCGTGGGAATTATTGCGGTTATCCCCGGAATCATTGCAATAGTTCTGGCTTCCGTTGGATTATCACAATCGGCAAGGAATAATTCTCCGAAGGGAGTTCTTGTTGCAGGGCTTATAATAGGAATAATAGCAGTCCTGATTGCCGGGTCACAGGTGTTTGTAGCCGCCAGGGTTGCAAGGGGAGTAGATAACTTTCCGGGGAATATTCACAATATTATCAATGATGTGCAGGACAATGTTGTCAAGGAACTTGAGGATAATAATGTCTCTATCAAGGTGGAAAGCAATGGTCACAAGGTCGAGATAAATACGAGCACCGACAAGAAGGACCGTGAACAGAAGCTCGAAGATCTGGAAGGAGGAACCACCCAGCAAGCTGATACTCTGAAAAAAGATGACACTAAGCCAAAAAAGAAATAGTATAGTAAGATTTCAGGGGTTGAGGTTCAGGAATGAACCTTACCTTATTCTCAATATATTTTTTGCCGGAGTAATAATTCTTATGATTGCATACTCCGGCATTTTTTCTCCGGATCAGAATAATTACCCTGTAGCCTGTTTCCATGAGAAAATTACAGGAAAGCCGTGTATCTCATGCGGCTTATCCCATAGTTTTTCGCTGATTGTGAGAGGCAGGATCAGTGAAGCGTATCAATGGAACATCTATTCGATGAGGGTATTCCTCTTTTTTATCTCACAGCTGGCTCTCCGCATTGTCTTTTCATTGTACTATATCAGTTACCCGGGCACCAGGCTGCAGCTTATCATTGCCGACAGCATAGGCTCCGGGGTGATCTTTATTCTCACCTTCTGGCCGTTCATGGCGAATATCGTCGAGACTTTTGTGAAACAGGTTTTTTAACCACGGAGTTGCGAGGTGTAGTCACGTAATTGGACAGAGCTATTTACAATTCTCATTGCCGGAATTAATCTGTTTTATTTTAACAGTGCCCTCTGTGCATACACAAAGCACCAACGTGGTTAAGGTTATTTCGTTATTCCTCTGTCTCATTCAGCAGCTCATACAGCAGGCTGTTCTCAAAGCCCTTTGACAGTCCGTAGCGGATGAGCTTTGCCTTGAGCTCATAGCTGCTCCTTGCCCTGACCGACCTGCGATGGGCTGTGAGAAGGTTGTTTAATGTCTGCATATAATCATCATCATCAATGCTTTCCAGGGCCTTTTTTATTGTTTCCCCGGAGATCCCCTTCGACCTGAGCTGGGAGTTTATTTTTATTTTGCCCCATTTGTTGTATTTGAATTTATCCCTGGTGAAAGCCAGGGCATACCGCTCTTCATTGATGAAATTATCCTTTTTCAGGCGCCCCAGTATTGCAGCACATCCCTCCTCATCGTTTCCCCATGTCTGGAGCCTGGCCAGCATTTCGCCCGGGGAGAATTCCCGCCTGGCACAGAGGGCCATTGCCCTGTTCAGGGAGGATCTGAAGAGTTCAGTTTCCTTCATTTCTTATTCCTTTAATAAATCTTTCCCTTCCATTTATATCCTTTGCGATACTTATGTCGCTGAAGCCGTAAGAACCGAGAAGTCCGGTCATTGCTGTTCCCAATGCTTCATTGATCTCGAGGTAGACTTTTCCGGGGAAGCTCATTATCCCGGCCGCTTTCCCAAGGATCGCCCTGTAATGGAGCAGGGGATCTGAATCGGGCACAAAAAGGGCGGAGTGAGGCTCAAAATCCAGCACATTCCTGTGCATAAGGACTTTCTCCGAATTCATTACATAAGGCGGATTACTTACTATAATCCCCGTTTTTTTTAAATTACCGGTCTTCCCGTCGAAGTAATCGTCCTTCACGAAGGTCACCTGCACCCGGTTCAGCAGTGCATTTTCCCGTGCAATTGCAAGTGCTTCTTCCGAAATGTCGGTTGCAGCAATGAAGGATCCCGGCAGGTTGGCCGCGAGGGCAACAGCAATGCAGCCGGAGCCGGTTCCGAAGTCAATAATATTGCCTGTGTAACCCCTGTTTTCGTTCAGTATCATGTCGACCAGCTCTTCTGTCTCTGGCCGCGGAATAAGGGTTGCCTGGTTCAGCTTAATCCTGCAGCCGTAGAAAAGAGTCTCCCCGAGGATATACTGGAGCGGTTTTCCTGCCTTAAGTCCGGCAGCAATCCTCACGATGGCGTCAGCCTGCGGGCCGGTGACCCCTTTATCGGGGAGGTATGCTTCGTGCATGCCCGTCAATTCAATGACGCTCCGGATTATAATTCTAGCCAGGGAACGGATCTCTTCTTCAGGGTAGGTTTCCTTAAGTTCGCCTGCAAGGTAGGATCTTATATCTTTAATTGTTTGTATCTTGATGGCCATAAGTCAAATTTAGCATTTTCGGCGAAATGGAGGAAAATGAACAGGCCAAATTCATGCAGCGCTGCCTCGATCTTGCTGCCATGGCGGAGGGGATGACCTATCCGAATCCCATGGTAGGAGCCGTTATAGTGTCCGATGGTAAAATAATTGGCGAGGGATACCATCGGAAGGCGGGAGGGCCGCATGCTGAAGTTATTGCGGTCGAATTCGGTTCAGGACATTTCAAAGCTGAAAGATTCGACCCTTTATGTAAACCTGGAACCTTGCTCACATTTCGGTAAGACACCGCCTTGTGCAGATCTTATAATTTCATATTCAATTCCAAGGGTAGTCGTTGGTACACCAGATACGAGCGAAAAGGTATCGGGGAGAGGGTTGACACGCCTGCAGGAAGCCGGCTGTGAAGTGATTTCCGGTGTACTCGGGGAGGAATGCAGAAGGCTTAACAGGAGATTTTTTACATTTCATGAGAAAAAGAGGCCATATATCACTCTGAAATGGGCACAGAGCGCAGATGGGTTTATAGATATCAAACGAACAAAGGATCCGGTTAACAGGCCGACATGGATAACCGGGAAGCCGGAACGGGTGCTTGTACACAGGTGGAGAGCCGAAGAAGAGTCAATCCTTGTCGGGGCGGGTACCGTGAGGGCTGATGATCCTTTGCTGAATGTCAGGGACTGGAAGGGGAAGGATCCTCTGAGGATCGTTCTGAGCGCCTCGGGCTTCTTTGGCAACGGAGGCTCACTGTTTGAGGATGCAAAAGGGACTGTGCTTTTTACCGAAAATACAGGGGCAGGCTATCCGGGCTCCGTAACTGTAAGCCTCGATGAGAGATTGCCCGCATGCAGCCAGATTGTCAGATATCTCTATGACAGGGGCATTCAGTCGCTGCTTATCGAAGGTGGGGCAAAAGTGCTGGGCCACTTTATTGATAACGGGTTATGGGATGAAGCCAGGATCTTCTCAGGGCCACAGTATTTTAAAGAGGGAGTAGCCTCTCCTTCGCTGAAAGGCAGGCTTTTCTCAAAGAGCGTATTCACCAGCAGCAGTCTTGAAGTGTATCTGAATACTGATGATAATCCCATCCCTGCTAAATCTTCGCTATACTGACCGGATCGGTCATCCAGGCATCATTCCTTTCCAGAAGGGCCATAACTGCCAGGGGTGTAGCTGCAATTTCCCATATTGACAGATGTTCATACCGGAGGAAATTTTCAGATACCATGAGTTCAAAGAATTCAATAAGCGATCTGTAATAATTCCTCGTATTGAGTATTATGACAGCCCCCCTGAACAGGCCGAGCTGTTTAGAGTGTTATTGCCTCAGTCAGCTCCTCCAGTGTACCCACGCCTCCGGGCAGGGCTATTATGGCATCCGACATTGCAAACATCTGTCTTTTCCTTTCGCCCATATCGGGGGTGATTATCATCTCATTGATAGCCGGGTGATCCCAGCCCTGGTCCTTCATAAAGGAGGGAATGACACCGGTGATGGAGCCATTGTTTGCGATTACGGCATCAGCCAGCTTGCCCATAAGTCCTATACCTCCGCCGCCGAAAACAACTTCTGTTCCGGATCTGGCGAGCAGGATCCCGAGCTCAGCTGCCGCTTCAGCATATTCATTGTCGATGCGGCTGCTTGAAGAGGCAAAGATGCAAACCCTCATTTGTGTTTATTAAAAAAGCCGTTCCATTTCTACAGAACGGCCATTATATTTTATATTGTTGCTTAAATGAGTGCGTTGAGCTTTGTAAGAAAATTATTCTTAGGTACTGCGCCAACCTGTTTGTCAGCAATTTTGCCCTCCTTGAAGAAAAGCACCGTAGGAATGTTTCTTATACTATATCGGGCAGCAACATTGGGGCTGTTGTCCACATCGCATTTAACAACCAGGGCTTTTCCGTTATATTGTTCCGAGATCTCTTCGATAATGGGCGAGATCATTCTGCAGGGGCCGCACCATTCGGCCCAGAAATCGACTATTACCGGTTTGTCTGATTTTACCACTACATCTTCAAAGTTGATGTCGTTTACCTCTAACACCATGTTTTTATATTATTAGTTTAAATTTGAATTCCGCTGCAAAGATAGCTAATTAACTTTATACTCGATACCAGGGTGATCATCCAGGTAGGATATTAATTCGGTATTCAGCCTTACCCTTAAGGTCCTGGAGAACATTGGAAGAGAGATCTTGTCTTCCGGATCGATAAACAGGAATTTCAGTTCGGTTTCACCCTTGTTTCCGGCTACAAGTTCCTTCAGGTTCTTAAGCATCTCCTCACTTATATTCCCGGGATCGATCTTCAGGGTTACCGACTTGATGAGTTCGTCCTTAACGCTGGAAAGAAGATTTATTGTTTTAACCCTGAATTCAATTTCATCGTCGCGGTAGGGTCGTTTTCTGCACCCTTCCCCTTATCAGCAGGTAATAGCCTATTGTAAAGAACTTGCTGTTCTCGATATAATCCTTGTCGAAGAGCATCAGCCGGAAAGAGTCTGTATAATCCTGGATCGTGAATGAACCGTAGGGCTTGCCGTTCTTGCTGATCCCGTTTTTAGTGTCAGTGACCATTCCCGCTACTGTTACGTCACTGTCGAGATAGTCCCTGAGATTCTGCAGATCGGCAAGGGTGGCAGTTGTGAAGGTTTCAATTTCAAGCCTGAAATCATCGAGCGGATGCGAGGATAAATAGATTCCTATCACCTCCTTTTCCCTGTTCAGCTTTTCGAGCTTGGGCCAGTCGGGGCAGACCGACGGCTCGGGTTTTACCATGTCGAAACCGCCTGAATCGCCGAAAAGTGACTGCTGGCTTGAATTTTTGATAGTCCTGGCATTGTTTCCGTATCTTATCAGGCTCTCTATAAAGCTCGAGCCTCTTGTATCGAGTGAAAAATACTGGGACCTGCTGATCGAAGTGAAGCAGTCAAAGGCACCGGCGACAGCCATGGCTTCCAGGTTCTTCTTATTCAGGGAATTCAGGTTCACCCTTTCAACCAGATCATAGATATCGCTAAAGAACCCGTTTTTCTCCCTTTCCTCAATAAGCTGCAGTACAGCGCTTTCCCCCACGCCTTTGATGGCGCCAAGTCCAAATCTTATGTTTCCGGCCTTGTTTACGGTGAACATTACATTGCTTTCATTTACATCAGGACCAAGCACCTCCATTCCCATCCTTCTGGTCTCATCCATGAATGTTGTGATCTTCTTAATATCGCTGATATTGCGGCTTAGCACAGCTGCCATATATTCGGCAGGATAATTGGCCTTGAGGTAACCTGTCTGGAAAGCGACCAGGGCGTAGCATGTGGAGTGTGATTTATTGAAGGCGTACTGGGCAAAGGCTTCCCAGTCTGACCAGATCTTATTCACAATGCTTTCATCGTGACCGTTTTTCAGGCAGCCTTCCTGGAATTTCAGCTTCATCTCGTCCATGATGGAGCGCTTCTTCTTTCCCATGGCCTTCCGCAGGCTGTCAGCCTCACCCTTGGTAAAGCCTGCCAGCTCCTGTGACAGGAGCATTACCTGTTCCTGGTACACTGTAATGCCATAAGTGTCCTGAAGGTATTTTTCCATCACCGGAAGCGGATAATCGATCTTTTCAGTTCCGTGTTTCCTCCTGATGAATTTTGGGATATACTCCATGGGACCAGGACGGTAGAGGGCATTCATTGCTATGAGATCCTCAAGCCGGTTCGGTTTCAGATCCCTCAGGTATCGCTTCATTCCGGTCGATTCAAACTGGAAGATAGCTGTTGTTTCACCGTTGCTGAAGAGCTCGAATGTCTTTGCATCGTCAAGCGGCAGGTTTTCAATATCGATGTCGATCCTCCGGGATTTTTTGATATTGATCACCGCATCCCTGATGATTGAAAGTGTTTTCAGTCCAAGGAAATCCATCTTGAGAAGGCCAACCGACTCCACGTGGCTTCCGTCGTACTGGGTTGCATAAAGCTCAGTATCCTTGGCTGTGCAGAGAGGAATGTAGTTGTCGAGGGAATCCTTTCCTATAATTATTCCGCACGCATGTACCCCTGTCTGCCTTACGGAGCCCTCGAGCACGGCAGCATACTTCAGTGTTTGTGCGATAAGCTTATTTGACGAATCCCTTTCCCTGGCAAGTTCCGGAACCTCGTTATATGCCTGCGAAAGTGTTATCCCCGGCCTGTCGGGCACAAGCTTTGCAAGCCTGTCGGCATCGGGGAGCGGAAGCTTCTGTACCCTTGCAACATCCCGAATTGCCATTTTTGCGGCCATCGAGCCGAATGTGATAATATGGGCAACCTTGTCGTGTCCGTATTTGTTGACTACATATTTCAAAACAGCTTCCCTGCCATCTTCATCGAAGTCAATATCTATATCGGGCATCGAGATCCTGTCAAGATTCAGGAATCTTTCGAAGAGGAGCCCGTACTTTATCGGATCTATATCGGTTATCCTGAGGCAGAAAGCTACTGCCGATCCTGCGGCTGATCCTCTTCCCGGGCCGACCGAAACGCCCATTTCCCTTGCAGCCCGGAGGAAATCCTGAACGATAAGGAAGTAGCCGGGAAATCCCATCCTGGCTATCATTGCGAGCTCAAAGTCGATCCTGTCGGTTTTCTCCTGGTCGAGTGTTCCCCATCTCTCCGCGGCTCCCTTATATGTGAGGAACCTAAGGTAGTCATCCTTATCCGTATACTCTTCGGGCAGATCGAATTCAGGCATTATGGGATCATGGTCGAGCTTGTATTTTTCAACTTTATCAACAAGTGCCGATACATTATCGACAGCCTCGGGGATATCGCTGAAGATAGCCCGCATCTCGGCTTCGCTCTTCAGATATTCCTGCTTTGAATACCTCAGCCTGTTGGGATCATCTATATCCTTGGCAGTATTTATGCAGATAAGCCTGTCGTGGGCTTCAGCGTCCTCTGCATTTATAAAGTGGACATCGTTCGATGCAATTACCTTTACATTAAATTTTGCCGACAGCTTCCTGAAGGCTTCTACCACCTTTTGCTGAAGTGGAAATGCAGACCTGTCGGCATCGGGATCGTATGTTTCGTGTCTCTGGATCTCAAGATAAAAATCCTCACCGAAAATGTCGAGATATGATTTTAATGCATTTTCGGCACCAGTCATTGTACCGTTCAGTACCTCATCCTGTATTTCGCCTGCCAGGCAGGCAGATGAGGCAATAAGTCCCTCATGATATTTAGCCAGCAGCTCCTTGTCGATCCGCGGCTTATAGTAAAAGCCTTTGATCCATGCTATTGAAACAAGCTTTACAAGGTTCTTATACCCCTGCAGATTTTTTGCCAGCAGGATGAGATGGTCACCGGAGCGGTCCTCCTTTGTGTTTGATGATTCGAGCGATCTTTTGGCAACATAGATCTCACAGCCGATTATTGGCTTTATGCACTTTTTGGTTGCATGATTGTGAAACTCCTTTACCCCAAACATATTCCCATGGTCGGTGATGGCTATTGACTCCATCCCCAGCTCCTTGACCCTATCGAGAAGCAATGGTATATTTGAAGCTCCGTCGAGGATAGAATACTGAGTATGAACATGTAAGTGCGTAAAAGTTGCCATAGAAGTGATAACAAAATAGAATTGGAACAGTTCACAAAAATACTCAAAATTGAGTAACTCTCCGAGCACTTTTTTTCAACAGGATGAAAATTAAATCCGTTGGTTGTGTCATTGTAAATGTAAAGCCATTGCTTCACTTTGATGGAGGTGCATGCGTGTGCCGGTCACCTCCTTTTAATTGGTTGCATAAAAAGAACTACCATTCATTTGTTCAATATATTATTTACTGTTATCTTTGCACCCACATTTTTAAAAACAGGTTAAATAAATAAGCGTAGAAATTAATGGCAGTTAAAATCAGATTAGCTAGAAAAGGCCGCAAGAAACTGGCCTATTACCACATTGTGGTAGCAGATAGCAGATCGCCACGGGATGGCAGATATATTGAAAAGATCGGGTCGTACAATCCGGTCACTAATCCGGCAACTATCGAACTCGATTTCGATAAGGCGCTTGGTTGGCTGCAAAATGGCGCATTACCTACAGATACATGTAGAGCTATCCTGTCTTATAAAGGTGTATTACTGAAAAAGCATCTTCTCGATGGTGTAAAAAAAGGAGCATTTGATGATGCTGAAGCTCAGAAGCGTTTTGAAGAATGGATTAATGGGAACGAGGCAAAAATCGAGGCAAAGAAGTCAGGTCTTGAAAAATCCAAGGATGATGAATTGAGCAGGAAGCTTGCTGAAGAGAAAAAGATCAACGAAGCAAGAACGGCCAGGCTTGCCAAGAGAAAGGCAGAGGCAGATGCCAGGCTGGTTCGTGAAGTAGCTCAGGCAGCAGCCGGCGAAGATTCTGAATTACCTGCTGCCCAGGATGAGGCAGCTGACGTTTCGTCAGAGGAGCAGGCGCCTGCGGAGTAGCTGAAGGGTCATAAGGGTCAGCGATCCGGTGGCTTACAAAAGTGACATATTACTCGGACGAATCACCAAGGTAAGCGGTTATGAGGGCGCCGTTTCAGTAAAATTGGAACGATTATTTTCTGAAAAAATACCCGAATTGGGATCGGTCTTTCTTGAAATTGAAGGAAGACCGGTTCCTTTTTTTATTTCCGATCTCGGATTATTCCGGGGCTGATATTCTGAGGCTCACATTTGAAGGATACAATTACGGCTGAAAAGGTTACTGGCTTTGTCGGCTGCCATGTCTTCCTCACATCTCCCCCCGCGGATGGGAAAGCAGGGATGAAGAGACCGAAGCTCTTAAGGGTATATTGTTCTTAACCGACGATAAGCTCGGTTGTAGGATTTGTTAACGGCTGTTATTCAGGAATCCGGGGCAATGGTTGCTGAATGTTAATCTGAGACACGAAAAATCGATACTTGTGCCGCTTCACGAAAGTCTTATCCTAAGATTGATGAAAGAAGAGGCTGTTGTAATGGATATCCCGGAAGGCCTTACGGAAATTAACTGAATGAAATCAGAGTTTCCGGTGCAGCTATTCAGAAATTAATCATGTCTTTTCATAGTATTTATTTAAAAACATAAATCATATCACTATGAAAAGCGGGCTATTAATATCAGTTCTTTTCGTTGTCATGAGCCGTTGCAACTGGGTTTTCAAAGGGACCGGCAGTTGAAAAAGAGACCAGGAATCTGACGGGATTTACAAAAGTGAGCTTTGGTATTGCCGGGTGATCTGTATATTAATATGGGATCGGAGTTAAGGTAGTTCTTGAAGGTGACAAATCACTGCTTGATGAAATCGAGACGGAAGTTTCCGGTTCCAGGCTTGTGATCAAAATGGATAACAGGCACTGGCGCAGTACAGGTAAAGTTACTGTCTACATTACAATGCCGGAGTTAACGGGCTTGGAGTTTCGGGATCGGGCAAAGCTGAGATAAAGGATGCTGTGAAGGCGGATAATCTCGATTTTTCTGTTAGCGGAAGCGGACAAGTTCCTTACGGCTGACCTGACATTAGGCAAACTCGATGTCGGTATTTCCGGTTCAGGAGATGTTATTATCGGGGGCAACGGGGATGCAGATGAGGCTGACGTAAGTATAAGCGGATCAGGAAACTATACCGGGGAGCTCTTAAAATAGGAAAAGGCGATTTCAGAATTTCCGGAAGTGGCAGTTGCTGGTGCAATGTAACCGAAAGTCTTGATGCCAGCGTTTCAGGAAGCGGGAATATTATTATGCCGGGAGCCCTAAGATTAATGCCCGGGTATCGGGCTCAGGAAAAGTCAGGTCTAAATAGATTATTTTCTTATAATTTTAATTGTGCCGTCATGTCCAAGCTTTATGACAGGTGAAGGAGTACATTTTTCCCTGTCTTCCTGGCGGTATTTTACAATATAATCAACGGCATTTACGACTATCTTCTCAATCTGGCTGAAGGTTTCAGGTGAAGGTTTCCCACTGAGATTTGCAGATGTGGAGACAACCGGTTTACGGAATCTGCGGATCAGTTCTTTACAGAACTCATCCCGGCAGATTCTGATACCTACAGAGCCATCCTCACTACAGACACCGGGAGCCAGGTTTTTTCCTCCCGGATAGATAATGGTGAGAGGATCTTCGGATATGCCGGTAAGCTCCCATGCTATTTCAGGAATCTCAGATACATAGCGTTCCAGCATCGTTTCCCTGTCGACAAGTAACAGAAGGCTTCTGCCGTCTTCCCTCGATTTGATTCTAAAAATCTTTTCCACAGCAGCGGGGTTTGTAGGATCGCAACCGATTCCCCATATCGTGTCAGTCGGATATAGTATGACGCCTCCTTCACTTCAGGATTTTAAGGCATTCAATGATATCTTCCTCAAAATCCATTACTCAGTTTATTCCGTATACCCTTTCTACCATTTTACGTTTTCAAGTCTTTCCATGGCTATCATCACATTTTCATCGGTTGCAAATGAGGAAAACCTGAAATATCCTTCTCCGGATGGGCCAAAGCCTGATCCGGGAGTGCCAACAACATGGGCTTCATTCAGAAGTTTGTCAAACAGATCCCATGACTTGACCTCTTCCGGAATTTACCCAGACATAAGGAGCATTTTCTCCTCCGAATACCTGAAACCCCATGTTTGGAAGACTTTCACGGAGGATTCTGGCATTATTCATATAATAGTCGATTGTCTCCTTCACCTCATTCTTTCCCTTCAGGTGTAAATATGGCCGCAGCAGCTTTCTGAACAGGATAGGAAACACCATTGAATTTTGTTGTATGTCTCCTGAACCAGAGTGGATTAATGGTTTTTCAGATCCATCCGCAGGTATGAGGCGACAAGATTCTTCGGAATTACGGTATATGCACAGCGGGTTCCTGTAAATCCTGCTGTTTTTGAAAAACTGCGGAATTCGATGGCTACCTCCCTGGCCCCTTCAATTTCATATATGGAATGTGGAATGTCAGGATCTGAAATATATGCTTTATATGCAGAATCGAATAGAATAACAGCCTTGTTCTTTATTGCATAATCGACCCATTTTTTAAACTCCGTTTTGCTTGCAGTGGTTCCTGTAGGATTGTTGGGATAGCATAGGAAAATTATATCGACTTTCTTTTCCGGGATCTCGGGGATAAATCCATTTTCGGCCGTGCAGGGCAAATAGACAAGCCCGTCGTAATACCCGTTTCCCAGGTATTCTCCCGTTCGGCCTGCCATCACACTTGTGTCGACATATACAGGGTAAACGGGATCCTGCATGGCAATTACATTATTGCAGTCCGAAAATCTCCAGTATATTACCTGTATCACATTTTGATCCATCTGAAACGAAGATCTCATCAGCCTGAATATCAGCACCGCGATCATGATAATCATTCTTTGCAATTGCTTCGCGCAGGAACTCGTAACCCTGTTCCGGACCATATCCCTTAAATGTTTCGGACATTTGCCATTTCATCAACACCTTCATGAAAAGCTCGGATAACTGAGGGCGCAAGTGGTTGTGTTACATCGCCAATTCCCATTTTGATAATATCGGCCTCGGGATTCGCCTTCTGGAATTCACGAACCCGCCTGCCAATTTCAGGGAATAGATATCCGGCCTGAAGTTTAAAATAATTATCGTTAATCTGCGCCATTTTATATATTTTAGCCGCAAATATATTAAAGTTCTCATTCTCACTAAAACAATGAATTATATTTATTCCAGAGTCAGCAGTGAAAAGAATTTTTTTGGCAATACTGATCCTGTCAGGCTGGCCGAACAATATGGAACTCCTCTCTATGTATATAACGAAAATATTCTGCGAAGCAGGTGCCGCGATCTGAAAGGACTTATTTCCTATCCGAAATTTCACGGTCAACTATTCGCTTAAGGCAAACAGTAACCTGGAGCTGCGTTAAGATTATACGGAGCGAAGGTTTGACAGGCCGATGCAATGTCGCCGGGCGAGATCTATCTCAATCTGCTTGCCGGGTACAGGCCGGATGAGATTTTTTATCATCAGCAATAATGTAAGTGAAGATGAATTTCGCTATGCGATTGATGCCGGAGTAAATATTTCAGTCGATTCTGTTTCACAGCTGGAGATCTTTGGGAGAATCAACCCGGGTGGCAGGGTCGCATTCAGGTTAAATCCGGGCTTCGGTGCCGGACATCATGAAAAGGTTACAACTGCAGGTCAAAAGACAAAATTCGGGATTGAAATGGACAGTATCGCTGAAGTGAAAAAAATCCTGATGGAAGTATAACCTCAAGCTGATCGGAATCAATCAGCATATAGGCTCACTCTTTATGGATGGCGAAGCCTATCTGCAGAGTGCCGGCAACATGCTTTCAGTGGCCAGACAATTCGGTGATCTCGAATTTATCGATCTCGGCGGGGGATTCGGGATCCCCTACAGGAACAGGCCAGAGCCAGTCGCGCCTCGACCTGAAGGAACTGGGAATGAAGCTTTCGGGGTTCTCCATTCCTGGGTCAAAGAGTATGGAAAGGATATCGAGTTCAAGATTGAACCCGGACGATATATAGTTGCCGAATCAGGCATCCTTTTGGGCAGGGTGCATGCAGTTAAAACGAATTATAAGGTTAAGTATGCAGGTACCGACCTGGGCTTCAATGTACTGATGCGCCCCGTTCTCTACGATTCCCATCACGATATTGAAATCTACCGCGAAAATGGACTGCCTTCGGGGAAGGATGAGAATGTGAATATAGTTGGCAATATCTGTGAAACAGGCGATATTATTGCAAAGAACAGGAAACTTCCTGAAATTCTGGAGAATGATATTCTGGGGGTGCTCGACAGTGGAGCCTACGGATATTCGATGTGCTCGAATTACAACAGCCGGCTCAGGCCTGCCGAAGTGCTTATAGATTCAGATGGCAATCCCAGGCTGATCCGTCGGAGAGATACTCCCGAAGATCTTGTCAGAAATTTTATTTTTTAATATTCCCACCTCATCATTAATCGATGGAAACAAACAGTTTTGTGAAAATGCATGGACTGGGCAATGAGTATATTGTCCTTGACAGTACCAATTAAATTTTCCGCTCACAAGGCAGGCTATCATGCGCCTTTGCAACATCCATTTCGGCATCGGCTCCGATGGAATTGTCATGCTTGTTCCTTCCGGAAAAGCTGATTTTGGATTTCGGGTTTATAATCCTGACGGATCGGAGGCAGAAAAGAGCGGCAATGGGCTGAGGATCCTTTGCAAGTATCTTTATGACTACGGGTATACAGAGAGCCGCAAGTTTTCAGTTGAGACGCTGACCGATATTGTATATGCCGAATATCGTAGAGGATCTAAACGGGAAAGCCATGATGATACAGGTGGATATGGGAAAGGCAATTTTTGCTTCGCGCGATATACCTGTTGACTCTGATAGGGCCGAATTCATAGGGCAAAAAATAATGGCAGGCGACAGGGAATTTGAAGTAAACTGTGTTTCGGTCGGCAATCCACATTGTGTTGTGATAAGGCAGGAGCTCGATGAGAAGGAGATCAGGACCTACGGGCCATTGCTGGAAAATCATCCTGTTTTCCCCAACCGGATAAATGTGCAGTTTGCGAAAGTCCTTTCCGACCATGATGCCGAGATCCTTATATGGGAGAGGGGTGCAGGCTATACTCTCGCATCGGGCAGTTCATCATGTGCGGCATCATCGGTTCTTCTCAGAAGAGGCCTTGTGAAGGGAGATCTCACCATGCATATGCAGGGAGGCAACCTTAAGATACATATCGATGATGAATGGAATATAAGAATGACAGGTGAAGTGCGCGAAATTGCATCAGGGGTGCTCGGCTCAGAGCTGGTTGAGGATCTTGAGAAGCCCTTTGCCGGCTGAAGCCGGAAAGAAGATCTGCAATTTCCGGCTGGCCATGCTGTCAAAAGCAGTAAGAGCTTTACCCCCTTTCTTGCGAAATGTCTGTTTTTAAAGTCCCGCCCGGGCAATGATTTCTGCGATTCTGGCAGGCTTAATATATATTATCACAGGCCTCCTGGTTATTATTTTTAACAGATATGTTTTCATGATTTACTTTTATTAGGTATTACAGCCTGTTATGTTTATTCTGTTTAGATTCTTTTTAAACTGAAAACTATTTTTCGTTTACATTTATTTTCCATTTGTATTATTGGAAAACTAATATAGTTTTGTACCGGCAAAATTTTTTGCTTTTGAAACCTTAACTTTTTAAATTTAATAACAGATATCATGATTAGTAGTTTATTTTGGATTGTTCCAATTTCAGCGCTCATGGCATTACTGTTTGCCTGGATCTTTTACAAGGGTATGATTGTACAGGAGGAAGGCACTGACAGGATGAAAGAGATTGCTGCGTATGTCAGCGAAGGCGCAATGGCCTACCTAAAACGTCAGTACACGGTTGTTGGCAAGGTATTTATCGTTCTTGTATTTTTATTGTCAATACTGGCTTATATGGGGATCCAGAATCCTTTTGTGCCGGTTGCTTTTCTTACCGGAGGGTTTTTCTCCGGCTTATGCGGGTATCTCGGCATGAAAACTGCCACAGCTGCATCGAACAGGACGGCATGGGCAGCTTCAAAGTCTCTGAACAAGGGTTTGCAGGTCGCTCTGCGCAGTGGTGCTGTAATGGGGCTTGTGGTAGTTGGCTTCGGACTTCTCGATATAGCAATCTGGTTTATTCTGCTGAACAAAGCTGTTTTTACTCCTGAGCATATGGAGCATGGCCTACGGTTCCTGGGTCTCACTTTCGTGGCACCTGGCACTGATGAGCATCAGAAATTCATTGAAATAACTGCCACGATGCTTACTTTCGGAATGGGTGCCTCGACACAGGCTCTCTTTGCACGTGTAGGCGGAGGGATCTTCACCAAAGCTGCCGATGTGGGAGCTGACCTTGTTGGCAAGGTTGAAGCAGGCATTCCCGAGGATGATCCCCGCAATCCTGCAACAATTGCCGATAACGTAGGTGACAATGTTGGCGACGTTGCAGGCATGGGTGCTGACCTTTACGAATCGTATGCAGGCTCGATCCTTTCCACGGCGGCCCTTGGCGCTGCCCTTCCCATAATAGCACAGGGTGATCAGATAAAGGCTATTATTGCCCCCATGATGGTCTCCGCTATAGGGATCCTTCTTTCAATAGTAGGGGTATATATGGTAAGGACGAAGGAATCGGCTACTCCACAGGCTCTTCTTCGTGCCCTTCTTCTCGGTACGGGCGGCAGTTCTGCCCTTATCCTTGTGGTTCTGGCCGTTATGGCTGCAGTTAACTGGATTACATGGGGCGTATTCGGTGCCGCTGTATCTGGTCTTGTTGCAGGTGTCATAATCGGGCAGTCAACCGAATATTTCACATCTGATGGCAATAAACCCACACAGGGTATTGCAAGACAGTCGCAGCAGGGCCCCGCAACAGTGATCATCGAGGGTATGGCTGTAGGTATGTTCTCCACATGGATCCCGGTTGTCGTTATTGTTATGGGTATAATAGCTGCATACGGATTTGCAGGTGGCTTCCATAATTTTTCACAGGGTGTTTACGGAATCGGCTTTGCTTCGGTAGGAATGCTTTCCACACTTGGTGTAACGCTCGCTACAGATGCTTTCGGTCCAATAGCCGACAATGCCGGCGGCAATGCTGAAATGTCTGAACTTCCCAAGGAGGTCAGGGAAAGAACCGATGCCCTCGACGGACTCGGAAACACAACTGCTGCAACCGGTAAAGGCTTCGCCATCGGCTCGGCTGCACTTACGGCTCTCGCACTCATGGCTGCCTATATGGAAGAGGTAAGAATGTGGCTCACAAGGGTTGCCGACAAGGCTCCTGAAGGCTTCAAGCAGATAGGCGACACATTGTTTTATCATAATACTGTTGCAACTCCTCATGCAGGACAGGTTGCAGTAAATATAAGTACAGCAACAATCAAGGACTTTGTTGCAGCATATGATCTTTCCGTTTTCAACCCGATTTTATTGGGCGGGATCTTCCTTGGTGCCATGATGGCTTTCCTTTTCAGTGCAATGAGCATGAAAGCTGTCGGACGCGCCGCAGGTAAGATGGTGGATGAAGTAAGGCGCCAGTTCCGTGAGATCCCTGGTATTATGGAAGGAACAGCCAAGCCCGAATATGCCAAATGTGTTGAAATATCAACAAAAGGTGCACAGAGCGAAATGCTTGTGCCGTCACTTATGGCTATAGCAGTTCCAATGCTTGTCGGTGTTATTTTCGGAGTTCCGGGAGTTATCGGACTTCTCGCAGGCGGGATGAGTGCAGGTTTTGTGCTTGCAAGCATGCTTAATAATGCCGGGGGTGCCTGGGATAATGCAAAGAAATATATTGAGAGAGGAAATTATGGCGGCAAAAAAAGTGATTGCCATAAAGCAAGTGTTGTTGGTGATACAGTAGGCGATCCCTTCAAGGATACCTCTGGTCCCGCACTCAATATCCTTATAAAGCTTATGTCGATGGTATCCGTTGTTCTTGCAGGACTAACAGTTGCATGGAGCATTTTCGGTTAATCCTTTGAGATAAAATAATAAATGGGGGGCTGTTGAAAAAGTCTTTTTAACCGCAGAGGTCGCAAAGAGAATACGCAGATCCCGATAGCTATCGGGACGCAAAGATCTAAATAACAGAGTTTTGTCTTTGTGCACTTTGCGTAAACCTTTGCGCACTTTGCGGTTAAAGGATTTTGACTTTTTCAACACCCCCTTTATTATTTCTTAATTTTGAAAAAACCATGCAAATGATACTCCCCGGAATAAAGGATATAGTGTCGGCTTATGAAAGAATAAGTCCTTATGTTCACAGGACCCCGGTGCTCAGTTCCCGCCTGCTGAATGAGCATTTTGGATGTGAGCTCAGCTTCAAATGCGAAAACCTTCAGAAGGTAGGGGCTTTCAAATTCAGGGGAGCAACCAATGCCGTGCTGTCACTGTCTCCGGATGAGAAGGCGAGGGGAGTTGTGACACATTCGTCCGGGAATCATGCTGCTGCTCTGGCCCTTGCGGCAAGGATGAACGGGGTAAAAGCCTATATAGTGATGCCCGACAACGCCCCCGTTGTCAAGAAAAATGCAGTGGCCGGTTACGGCGCCCTGATTACTTACTGCAAGCCAACCCTTCAGGCCAGGGAGGAGACTGCACAAGCTATTATCGGACAGACCGGAGCAACGCTTGTCCATCCGTACGATAATTTCAATGTCATCTGCGGCCAGGGGACTGCCGCCCTTGAACTGATGCAGCAGGCACCTGGGATAGAGATCATAGTTGCGCCGATAGGGGGTGGCGGATTGATGAGCGGTACCTCGACTTATATTAAAAGCCTCGATCCGGCTCTGACTGTAATTGGCGCCGAACCCGCAAATGCTGATGATGCCTTCAGGTCTCTTCAGGGCGGCAGGCTTCTGCCTTCAGTCAGCCCGCAGACTATTGCAGACGGGCTGCTGACTTCCCTGAGCGAGCTTACTTTTTCAATTATAAGCCAACGGGTGGATGCGATATGTACGGTGAGCGAAGAATCGATAGTGGAATGCATGCTATTGGTCTGGGAAAGGATGAAAATAATCATTGAACCCTCATCAGCCACCGTGCTTGCGGTTGTAAAAGAGTATCCTGAGCTCTTCAGAGGCAGGAGGACGGGATTGATAATTTCGGGAGGGAACGTCGATTTCAGAAAGCTTCCCTTTTAATTCCTTGTCCTGAAATACGCTATGATCGGATAATGATCAGAGTAAAGAACCTTTTTGATCTCAAAGGAGGTACTTATGAGGTTATTGTCGTACAGAATATAATCTATCCTGTTGGCCGGGTAGTTTCCCTTGTATGTAAATCCTGCACCATAGCCTGAGGTTACGAAGGAGTCCTCAAGTCCCTTCCTAATCTTCCTGTATGTATATGAAACCGGTGTGTCGTTGAAATCACCTGCAACAATAACCGGATAGGGGGAGTTGTTGATATAGCTCTTCACAAGCTGTGCCTGGCGTGAGCGCAGGGTAAAGCCTTTCTTCAGGCTCCTTGAAATATTTCTCATTTCACCCACGGTCTCCCTGTTCTGCGAGGAGGAGATCTCCTCGAGAAAGGATTTGCTCATTCTTTTGAGCATGAAGGATTGAAGGTGATTGTTAAATATCCTGAATGTATCTTTTTTAATAAGGACATCGGTATAGATTGACAGGCTGGATGAGTTGGCATGGGTAATTTCACCCCTTCCCACTATAGGAAATTTGGTGAAGGTCACAATTCCGTAATACCTGTTCTTATTCACCTTCAGTAATTTCATGTGCGAATAGTAATTTCCTCCGAGTCCCCGGATAATTTCATCCTCAGCCATGGATGGATTGCCCAGTATGAAAAACTCCTGCAGGCATACAAGGTCAGGGTTCTGGTTCCTTATAAAATCCTCGATTTTTCTCAGCGAATATACTCCGTTCGCACTCTCATAGAAATTGAACAGGCGTACATTGTAGCTCAGTACCTTGAAGGTATTGGTTTTATCTCCTGATGGCTTCGACAGTTTAATGTAATTCGAGAAGTGACCGATGCCTATAGCAATCACGGCAACGGAAATAAGTGCCTCAAACCTCAGGAAGGCAATCCAGACTATTACTATAATAATGTTTACGAGAAGGATGTACGGGTAGGCCAATCCGAACAGTGCAGGAAGCTCAAAGTCAGCCGGACTGACATAAACGGCAAGGTATGATATAAGGAGTGCAACTGCAAAGAAAATATTTACACCCAGAAAAAGCTTATAAAGTATTTTTCTCAAGTCAAATAATTATTCATAGTGAAAATACCACCATAAAATGGAAAATATTGATTTGAACAGCTCTTTTTGACGAGCCGGATCTGTACACATGCAAATCAACAAATTCAGAGGGCTAATGTTTTTTCTGGCTTTCCCTGAAGAGCGTTTCCTTTTCCTCCTTTGTCAGACTATCGTATCCCCCCTTGGAGATCTTGTCAAGAATGATATTAATCCGGGCCTGTTCTTCCGCTTTTATTTTGTTATACTCATATTCGGTAGCGGGTTTCTTATGGGTCACCTTGAGCTTTTTCCGGGGCTTGAAAAGGGTCGCGAGGAAATCTATCCCCCTGTTCAGACTTTTACCCATATCACGTCCCTGCTTCAGGTTTAGCGTATAAAGATAACCGAACAGTGCTCCGCCGATATGAGAGAGCTTTCCTCCCGAATTCACCGAGAAATCCATTATGGAGGAAAGGACAAAGATTGCGAGAGCCATGTACTTGATCTTCACCCTGCCAAGCAGGAGGAGCTGGACGGTATAGTCCGGAACATAGGCTGCAATTGCAATCACTACCGCCATTACAGATGCCGATGCTCCGATTGCAACAGAGTCAGCCACAACTTCCCTGAATACTGGGAAGATATTAAAAGCTGCTATATAGGTTGCCGCGCCGCTTATGCCTCCAAGGAGATACACAGCCACGAGTTTCCTTTGATCGAGATATTCAAGGAAAATAACGCCAAACCAGTAAAGCCAGAGCATATTGAAAAGAATATGCCACACCCCCTTGTGAACAAACATATATGTAATGATCGTCCATGGCCGGGTAAGAAGCGCCACCAGGGATGAGGGTACCGAAATGACATTCATAAGCTTGTCGGGCAGGTCGGGATTATTCAGCAGGAATCCTGCTGCAGCAGACAGGGTGATCAGCAGAAATACGGCAATATTTACGTAAATAAGCCGCGTGAGGCTGCTTCCGTTCCTGATGTTGTGCTTTATATCATCCCAGATACCCATTAATACAGCGTATTGGTTGTTTTTCGCCAGTATCGTATGAGAAGATAGCCGAACAGCATGCCACCGAGATGAGCCGTATGTGCTATATTGCTCCCTGGCTGTGTCAGTGCAAGATAAAGCTCAAGGGCGCCGTATATAAGGACAAAGTATTTTGCTTTAAGTGGGATGGGAGGGAACAGAAGCATTAGCTGAGTGTTTGGGAAAAGTACTCCGAATGCGAGCAGCACGCCGAATATTGCACCAGAGGCTCCGACTGTTGGGGTATTGAGAAGCAGCTGGAGCTTCTGCATATCCGGATCGCTGAAAAGCTGCCTCTCCTTGAAGAGCGCCGTTCCCTCTCTGAGAACAGTATGCAAATCATCAGGACTGAGGTTCTGGGCCATGTGGGCATACTGGAAGGCTATCACGGTCTCGTGGGTAAGGGCGGCACCCAGGCCACAGACTATATAGTAGATGAAAAACCTTTTCGGCCCCCAGACGTTTTCGAGTACTCCCCCGAAGATGTACAAGGCATACATATTAAAGAAGATATGCCAGAATCCGGCATGCATGAACATATGCGTGACGATCTGAAGAGGCATGAATTGCTCGGATTTTGGAAAATAGAGTCCGAGGACCATTGTAAGATCCACTCCAAATACACTTTTGGCTGCAAAATCAATAAGCAGCATCAGAACATTAAGAAGAATAATATTCTTGACTACAGGCGGTAATCCCAGGAATCCTCTGCCGTATCCGTTCATCTTTCGGTTTTTAAATCATTTTTTACTTCAATAGTCGGGCCAAAAATTATTATTCCGGTCAATCCGACAAAATGTCATCACAAATCTATTTAAATCTTTTGTCAATTTCCTCGGTGAGGAGGATGCTTATAACAGGCTTGCCACCCGGAGAATAATTTGGTTCCGAACAGGCGAAAAGAGTGTCGAAAAGATCTTCCATTTCGCTCATCGTCAAAGGTTTTCCATATGGTATGGCTGATGCTGCAGCCGCAGCTGCTGCAACTTTTTCCCTTGCCCCGGCAACCGGATCAGACCGCGTGCGCTTGTAATCCTCAAGAATAATTTCCATCATTGTGGCCGGATCGGATGAAATTGTGTCTGCCGGACGACCCATGATAGTGATAGTGTTATTTCCTTCATCGTTGATCTGGAAACCAAGCTTTCCAAGGCTCTCCTCAATTTCCGACAGGATAAGATAATCGGCCGGGTTCAGTATCATTTCTACGGGGAACATGTCGACCTGGCTTGCAACCTGTTCCTTGCTGAGGCACTTCATGAATTTTTCGAACAGCACCCTTTCGTGGGCTCTTTTCTGGTCAATCAGCATCAGACCCGATTTCACGGGGCACAGAATGTATTTGTTTTTGATCTGGAAGAATCTTCTCCCCGATTCACTGCTCCCCTGGTACTGCTGTTGTGTGCCATTGTTCTTCTCAAGGGAGGAATAGAGTTTCTGCCAGCCCTGGGGGCTATCCCTCTCAAAGCGCTCGATATAGCCACCACGGCTGACAGGCATATCATCGCCCGCGAAGGGATTATACTGATTGTTTATTTCAATTGCAGGTGCTTCCGGAATAATGCCGGATGTGCTTCTCAGGGGGATGTCGATCAGAAGCTCATTATCGAAGTCTATTGAAGGGACAATATTGAAGCGGCCAAGCGCTTCCCTGACCGATGCCATGAGGATCTGCCATATTGCCCGTTCATCCTCGAACTTGATCTCGGTCTTTGTGGGATGGATATTGATATCAATGGAGGCAGGGTCGGCGTCCATATATATGAAATATGACGGAATCGAATCGGGAGAGAGTATATTCTGATATGCCTCAACGACTGCTTTATGAAAATAGGGATGCTTCATGAAGCGGTTGTTGACGAAAAAGAACTGTTCTCCGTAGGTCCGTCTTGCATTCTCGGGTTTCCCGATAAAACCTTTTATCCTGATCAGTGTAGTTTCGGTTTCAAGGGAAATGAGGTCCTGGTTTATCTGTCTTCCCGAATACCCCGACAATCCTTTGCCTTAAGTTACCGGGCTGAGAGATTGTAAATTTCACTTTCATTGTGGTAGAGTGAGAAACTGATTTCCGGATGAGCCAGTACTATTTTCTGAAATTCTGTTACTATATGTCTCATCTCGGTATTATCCGATTTCAGGAACTTCCTCCGTGCCGGAATATTGTAAAACAGATTTTTGACCGAGAAGCTTGATCCGGCGGGACAACTGCATGGTTCCTGTGATTCCACCCTTGATCCGCTGATAATTATCCTTATGCCGGTTTCACTGTCCTCCTTCCTGGTTTTCAGCTCCACCATAGCCACTGCAGCAATTGATGCCAGGGCCTCTCCCCTGAAACCTTTTGTCATAATGGCAAAAAGATCCTGGGCAGTGGTTATCTTTGATGTTGCATGCCTCTCGAATGCAAGTCTGGCATCAGTCTCTGACATGCCTGTGCCGTCATCAATTATCTGGATCAGAGTTTTTCCGGAGTCCTTAATTATAACCCTGAGCCATTTTCCACCAGCATCGACGGAATTTTCGAGAAGCTCTTTAACGACTGAAGCCGGCCTTTGTATGACTTCTCCTGCAGCAATCTGGTTGGCTACCGAATCGGGTAAAAGTTTTATTACATCAGCCATTTATTAAAAGAGTTTATTGTTCAATTTTTGCTAATCTGTCCTAATCTGAGCCTGAAGGATTATACGAAAGCCCGGAATGCAATCCTCTTTGCAAATATATAAATTATTGGCTCATGACCTTATTGAAACAGGCTTGCGGGCGGTAATCATCTGGCTTATATTGATTTTGTTCTTCAGTTTGTTATCTTTGGTTAAAAATACGGGGTTATGAAGGAATTTTGTGCCTCTGTATTTTTACTGCTATTGCTTCTGCTGTCAGGGTGTAACCGTGGAAAAGATAAGGATCAGGTGAGGGTAATGACAATGAATATAAGATATGACAACCCTGATGACAGTATCAATGCATGGCCCAAAAGGATCCCTGTTTTCAGCAGGCTCATGGCCGCGGAGAAGCCTGACATAGTTGGCCTGCAGGAAGTTTTATGGAATCAGTATGAGGCATTGGATTCAGTTATGAAGGGCTACAGTTCCGTGGGAGTGGGCCGCGATGACGGAGCCAGGGGAGGTGAGCTGAACCCTGTGTTTTTTCTGAAGGAGAGATTTGATCTTGTTAGAACAATTACTTTCTGGCTGTCAGATACCCCTGAAATTCCCGGATCGAAAGGCTGGGGATCATCCCTGCCAAGGATCGTTACATGGCTCGAGCTTGTTGACAAGCACAACCATCTCCATTTTTACTTCTTCAATACTCATTTTGCACATGATTCAGATTCTGCCCGAATAATGAGCAGCAGGATCCTTCTGAATGAAGCAGGTAAGATAGCCGACGGCTTTCCCTTTATTGTTACGGGCGATTTCAATATGCTGCCATACAGCACCGGCTATTCAATACTTACAGGGCCGGATGAAAGTGTTCCCCTTCTCAGGGATGCCTATTTCCTCTCGGAAAGAAAACCATCGGGGCCCACATATACATATAATGGTTTTTCTGATAAGCCAGGCACGGCAAGGGTTGATTATATTTTTGTGAAAAACGGGATGAGGGTGCTGGATCATTCTACCCTTGTGGAGAAGGATGACCAGGTTTTTATTTCCGATCACTGGCCTGTCAAAGCCAGCATATTGCTCAGATAATCTATTCCCGGTCCGACATCTGTGCGAGCCTGTGGTCTATGTCAGGCTGTTTTTCTGTATCTTCTGACTGCAAGGGATGAAAATATAACCGCAATGATTGCAAGGGACGAGATCTCCGTTCCGATATCATTAATAGTGGAACCTTTAAGCATTACCATCCTGTTGATCCTCATAAGGTAGGCTACCGGATTCATAAGATTAAATTTCTGTGCCCAGACAGGCATGCTTTCATAGGGTGTGAAGATGCCGCTCATAAGTATGAATATTATCATGCAGAAAAATGCGACGAACATATATTGCTGCTGGGTCGACGAGAAGGTTGAGATGAAAAGTGCCAGACCAAGGACTGCCATCAGGAATAGGGAAGCACCGAAGAACATAAGCAATATGCTCCCTTCGAATGGAATATTGAAAGCAATTTTTCCCAATCACCAGGCCAAGTGCCAGGTCTGTCAGCCCAATCAGAAGGAACGGCACCATTTTGGCAATTATGAACTGGTATTTTCTTACCGGGGTCACGTTTATCTGTTCGATTGTGCCGATCTCTTTTTCCCTTACCATATTCAGTCCTGCCAGGAGGAACCCGATGGCTGTTACAAGAATCACAAGGATTCCTGGAAGCATGTAGTATTTGTAATTTAGCTCCTCATTGTACCAGTACCTGTTTGTGATTGCAATCACAGGCAGACGGGCAGGCGTTACCTCGTTAATATTCTTTTTGATAAGGTCTGTATTGTAATCGCGTATGACTCCATTCAGGTAAGCCCAGGAGAGCTGCGCAAAGGAAGCATTAATCGCATCCATGGTTGCCTGCAGTTTTCCGGGGCGACCTTCGGAAATATCCTCTCCGAATCCCGAAGGGATCTGCAGTACCATATTGCATTTGTTCCTGTGAAGCAAATCGTCCGCCTCTGTTTCAGAAAATGTGGAGCCGTAACACCCTGAAAAATGTGGAGCCTTCCAGTTTATTAACCAGACCGCGTGATTCAGGGGTAAGATCCTTATCAATTACTATAAGTGTCACATTCTTGATCTCGAATGTGATTGCAGGTACCAGTATCAGCATCTGCACTATAGGCACTGCAAATATCGCCTTTGAGATGAACTTATTCCTGAAGATCTGAAGGAACTCTTTTCTTATCAGATATAATATTGTTCTCATGATGTCACTTTTTTCTGGTCCTGTTCATATTTCCCTGGTCCTGTGAAACGGATTAAGCACTGATATAATGATTATCCTTCTGCTTCTATTCCAGTCTGATCCTGAATTTCCTTACGCTGATACCTATAAACACAATTGTCATGGCAATCAGCACAAGGGTTTCTTTCCATATATACATCAATACCTGTACCCTTAATCATTATGTTTTTAATTATGACAATGAAATATCTTGGTGGCATCAACATGCTTACATAATCATATACCTTTGGCATGTTCTCGATCGGGAAGATAAACCCCGACAGGAGGATCGTGGGGAGCATCAGGCCTATAAGTGATATGAATATTGCCTGCTGCATTGTTGACGAGACTGTGGATATAAGTATCCCCAGTGAAAGACTCATCAGGATATATAGCATACTTTCGGCAAGAAGCAAGACCATGCTTCCCTTTACCGGAAGCCCGAATACAAACCATGACAGGGCCAGGATCAGCAGCACATTTATGAAAGACAGAATAAAATAGGGCATCACCTTTCCGAGGATTATCTGGACGGGTCGAAGCGGAGACACCAGAAGTACCTCCATTGTGCCAAATTCCTTTTCCCTTGTAATTGTAACAGATGTCATCAGGGCACAGATAAGTATAAGGATGAGTGTTATGACTCCCGGCACAAACATAAAATGGCTTTTCAGGTTTGGGTTGTAGAACATTTTGACCTCAGGCTGTATTCTTACTGTACCGGTCTGAGAGCTTCCTGCCAATTCCCTGCTGAAATCACTTACTATAGCTGTAGTATAGTTTGTTACGAGGGTAGCGGTATTTGGTTCTGAACCGTCCGCAATAATACTCAGGGATGCCTTTCCCTCACTTACAAGCTTTTTGCCAAAATCCTTCTCAAAAATTATTACCGCTTTGGTCTTCCCTTTTTTGAAGACCTTATCCACATCGGAATAATTCAGCAGGGTTTCGGTCTTTCTGAAAAATCCTGAAGATACAATCTTATCCGTCAGGTCACGGGTTATCTCATCATGGGAAAGGTCGAGAAAAGCCACGCCTGCATTTTTTATATCGGTGCTTACGGCATAGCCGAATATGAGGATCTGGGCAGCAGGAATGCCAAACAGGATGAAAAGCGTCGGAAATCCCTGAAAATATGCAGGAACTCTTTTTTTATAAATCCAAGGAAACGCTTCATATATATTTAGTTGTATGTAGGATCAGGTTGCGATTGTACTGGCCTTGCTATTTTTATAAATACCTCTTCAACAGAAGATGCATCCATACTGTTTCTTAAGATTTTCCGGGTATCGAGTGCAACAATGTTGTCCTTCACTCATTATGGAAATCCGGTCACAATATTCAGCTTCATCCATATAATGTGTTGTAACGAATACGGTTATCCCCCTTGATGAGTCTTCATATATCATCTCCCAGAATTGTCTCCTTGTTATCGGGTCGACTCCTCCCGTTGGCTCATCCAGGAAAACGATCTTGGGTTCGTGCAGAACAGCAACGGAGAATGCCAGTTTTTGCCTCATCCCGAGGGGCAGATCGGCAATAAGCCTGTTTTCATATTCAAGGAACTGGAGTTTCTGGAGAAGGTCATGTGTGCGTTGCCTTATAAGCTGTATGCTCATGCCGTAAATGCCACCGTAAAGGGCAATATTCTCCTTCACTGTGAGGTCTTCATATAGGGAGAACTTCTGGCACATATACCCTATATTCCTTTTGATCTTCTCCGACTCTCTGCCGGCATCGAAACCTGCCACGTTCACTTCACCTGAGGTAGGCTCCGATAAGCCAGACAGGATCCTGATCGCAGTTGTCTTTCCTGCTCCGTTGGCCCCGAGGAAACCAAAAATTTCACCCTCGTAAACTTCGAAATTCAGGTTATCGTTGGCTATAAACCGTCCGAATTTTTTAACAAGATTTCTGACTTTTATTACCTCTTTTTTCATCACCCGGGTGTATTCATTAATTCAAGGAACCTGTCCTCTATGCCGGCTGATGCTTCTGTTACTTCAGCTCCTGTAAGCCCATGCTCATTAAAATAATCGAATAAAGCAGGGCCCGGCTGTCTCCCTTAAAAGTAACATGCACCGAATCGCCGAAGGGCCAGGCTGTCAATGTGCCGGGGAATTCCCTCAGCACCTTTATAAGCTTATGCTTTTCAGGTGCTCTGGCTCTGAACAGCTTTCGGGTAAATCCTCCAATAATCCCGGCAGGAGTAGTCAACTGCCAGTATGCTGCCATGCTGGACAAGGGCGACGCGGTCGCATCGCATTGCTTCATCCATATATGGAGTTGAGACAATAATTGTGATATTGTATGCCCTTAGCTTGCCAAGCATGGTCCAGAATTCCGATCTCGAAACGGCATCAACCCCGGTTGTCGGCTCATCCAGGACAAGAAGGCGAGGCTTATGGATAAGGGCGCACGACAGGGCAAGCTTCTGTTTCATGCCGCCGGAAAGTTTGCCTGCCAGCCTTTTCCTGAAGGGTTCGATCTGAGAGTAGATATCGGAGATCAGATCATAGTTCTCCTTAACTGTTGTTCCGAAAACAGTGGCATAGAAGGAGAGGTTCTCCTCGACGGAGAGATCCTGATACAGGCTGAACCTGCCGGGCATATACCCTATATTCTTTCTCAGTTCCCTGTAATCCCTGACCGAATCATGACCAAGAACCATTACAGAACCTTCATCGGGTTTCAAAAGGGTTGTTATTATCCGGAAAAGAGTGGTCTTCCCGGCTCCATCCGGACCAATAAACCCAAATATTTCGGCCTCTCCGACGGAGAACGAAATATTGTCGAGGGCTTTTGTGGCTCCAAAGCTCTTTGATACTCCCGATGATTCTATTACTCTATCCATCGCTGCCTGTTTTCAGAAAATTGCCTCCCCGGGCATTCCTGATTTGAGAGTGCCATCGTTTACAACATTTATACTGACAGCATAGACAAGGGTAACCCGTTCCTCTTTTGTCTGGATAATTTTTGGAGTGAATTCAGCCTTATCGGATACATAGCTGATTATGCCGCTGAAATTGCGGTATCCCTTCTTTCCGTCGTCTATTCTGACACTGCATTGCTGCCCTGTTTTAATTCTTCCCAGTTCTGCTCCCGAAACGTAAACTTTTAGTTTTATTACCGACATATCGGCAATTTTTGCAAGAGGCTTTCCCGGACCTGTCACCTCCCCGGCTTCAGAATATTTTTCAATTATTGTACCGTTGAGCGGGCTTTTTACTGAGCTTCGCGCTATCTGTTCATTGAGAGTGGCTTTTTTAGACTCGTAAACGGCAAGTTCCGACGCGGTGGATATCTTTTGCGTGTTATTGGCGGCTATCTGTTTTTTCAGCACCGCAACCTGCCCTGTAAGATCATCATATTGTTTTTGGGTGGCCGCATCATCCCTGAGCATCTTTTCAATTCTTGCCATATTGACATTCTGGTTCTCGATCTGCTGATTGAGAATATCATTCTGGGCATTGATTGAGACAATACGGGTTCTGACACTGTTCATCCCGGCATCAATTTCGGCCTTTTGCAGATGCAGAAGCGAAGTATCGACAAGGGCAATAGTTTCACCGCGGGCGATCGTGGCCCCCTCCTCCTTGCCAAACTGCAAAATCCTCCCGCTCGTCTCTGATGAGATTACTACCTCCGTGGCTTCAAAGTTTCCATAGGCATCAGCCTCAGCTGTCTTATTTCTGCAGCCTGCCGGCAGAATGGCTATTAATGCAATCAGTAATCTGGTTTTCATATTGTTGACATTTTTTATTTATCTTTTATTTTCAGGAAATGGGATGGTGACTGAAACTGCTCATTCTATATCTTTTCCGCTGATATTCATATACTCGATTCTTGCCATGGCAAGGTTTATTTTATGAATTTCATAGTTTATCTCGGCCTGATGCTCCGAGTTCATTTCGTTCATAAATTCGGTGGCTGTAATCACTCCGTTGTCATATTGTGATTCTGCCGTTTCAGTTATTTTCTTCCTGAGGGAGATAAGCTCGGAATCGGTTTGAATAAGGGTTTTAAGGCTGGAGATCTCGGCTGATTTTGAATCCAGCTGTCTTGTAAGATTATCCTCCAGGTCCTTTTTCCTGTTGTCAAGGATTCCCTGCTGAAGGGCGATCACCTTTTTTTCATTCTTCACCTTGTTCCAGTCGAAAATATTCCACCTGATGCCTCCGCCCACTATATAATAGGTATCGAAGCTGTCTTTGAAGAAATCCTGGCCCGGAGGCTTGCCATAGCCCAGGGTAGCGAAGCCAAAGGCTTTTGGCATCCGCTTGCTTTGTGCAAGCTGGAGACCTGCCGATAACTGGTCCTTGTGAAGGTCAAAAAGCTGGAGCTCGGGTCTTGTGAGTTCACCTGTGAGTTCCTGTGGCTGTTCGGGAAGTACAAACTCATCTGATTGATTGATCTGCTGTCCGGTAAGGTCCGACAATATCTTCAGAAGGGAGAAGCTGCGCAGGTCGTTCTCTGCGAGCTGTTGTTCAAGCCTGATTTTTTCCGATCTCAGAACATCCATGTCGGATCCCAGGAGCACCCCGTTTTTAAGGGCTGATTCCGTGGAGGATATGCGCTTGTTAATAAGATCAAGGAAGTTTTTCAGGAGCTCTTTCTGCCTCTTCAGGATCATTATATTGAAATAATAGGTATTTATCTGCCCTCTCAGCCTGTAAAGATCTGCTTCAGTTTGTTTTTCATTTATACCGAGCTCAGCCCTCTCCATGGCCCGGCCGCTTTTTATGGCCCCTCCGTCGTAGATAACCTGGTTGATGTCGAGAGTTACCTTATACTGGTCGTGAGGCATGGGCGTAAGCACTGAAGAGACTCCCGGGATTGATGAAAGCGCTTTGGAGAAATCGACCACATCCGAATTGTAGTTTGCAGTTGCATTGGCATCGAGCGTGGGCAGCCAGCCTCTGGCAAGGTTTTCATCTTTCAGGACTGAAATGGATGAATAGGCATCCTTTTCGCCGGCAAGAGCATTTGATGCCATCGCCTTATCATAGCATTCCTTAAGTGTGATTATCTTCTGAGCAATCAGGGAAGGCATGGCTGCTGCCATCATAACTATCAGAATCAGGACTTTCCTTTTCATTTACAGGTTATTTAGAATTACTTACTCTGCATAAAAGATATTTTATCTGCTTACTGCTTTGATCACAAAGTCGGCAGCAAACTCTTTTCTCTCCTCAATGAAATCGTTGAACGGGACATTTATTTTTTCCAGGACCGCCTCCAGGATCCCTTTGGCGGCAAAGGGGAATACGCTTATAGCTGCCATCGAGATAAGAACCTGGGGTATATCGGACTGTTTAATGTTATACCTGGCCAGCTCATCCTTATGCTGTTCAAAAAGCTTTATTAAGACATTCTCAAAATCGATTGAGGCAAGAATTTTTCTGATCCTTTCGGGATGCCTGTTGACTTCATTCAGGATAAATCCCGGAAGCCTGGGATTATCCTGCAGAAAGGCTATATGTTCCCTGAAGAAGAACCTTATTTTATGCTTCCAGGCTCAGGTTTTCATCGAATACTGGGGCAAATTTGGCAAATACCTTTCTGGCGGTTATTTCAAAAACCGTTGTAAAAAGCTTCTCCTTGGTGCGGTAGTAATAGTGCAGCAGCGCCTTGTTAATGCCTGCCTGGTTTGCAATATCCTGCATCCGGGCTCCATCCATCCCCTTTTCGATAAAAACGTCAGTTGCTGCCTCGAATATTTTTTCTTCGGTCAGTTTATCAGTCTCAGTCATGTTTTAACTTTTATGGTTTAACCAAATGAATTAACTTTTAAGTTTAACCAACTGGTCAAATATATGACATTTTTTTCAAATGCAAAATATTGTTTTTTAAAAATTTCTCAGGTCAGTATCCGCTGCCCTATATTTTCTTTACCCTTAATCTAAGGCTGTTGCTGACAACGCTGACGGAGCTGAGGGCCATGGCTGCCCCGGCAATCATTGGATTAAGGAGGAAGCCGAATAAAGGGAACAGGGCTCCTGCTGCCACCGGTATGCCAATTATGTTATAAATAAAGGCCCAGAATAGATTTTGTCTGATTGTGGATGTTGTCAGGCGGGAGAGTCTTACTGCCGCAGGGATCTTTAGCAGATCGGAGGAAATAATGGTCATTTTTGCCACATCCATGGCTATATCCGATCCTTTTCCCATAGCGATGCTGACATCAGCCTGTGCGAGTGCCTGGGAGTCATTAATGCCGTCGCCGACCATTGCAACAATTTTGCCTTGTTTCTGGAGGTAGGTAATGAAGTTGTGTTTAGCCTGGGGCAATAATTCGGACTTATAGCTGTCTACACCTGCCTCACCAGGCAATTTTTGCGGCTGTCTGTTCATTATCGCCGGTGAGCATGTGCACTTCGACGCCCATATCATGCAACTGATGTATTGCCTCTACGGAGGATCTCCTTGATTTTATCGGAGACCGATATCACAGCAAATGTATTTTCCTGGCCGGCAAAGAAGAATACAGTGAGTGCATCATTCTGCCAATTTTCAGCATGAGGGATTGCAGGTCGGGACTGATGCTGATATTATGATCCTCCATAAGTTTCCTGTTGCCGATATAATAATTCTTGTCTTCAACGGAGGCTTTTATACCTTTACCCGTAACGCTTTCGATACCAGATACCTCCAGGTCGCTTTTAATTCCTTTATCCGAGAGATATCTGGCTACAGGTTCAGCGAGGGGATGTTCGCTGTTTTGCTGGATTGTCATAAGAATTCCGGCAAGGGCTTCGTTGTAGCCATTTTCTTGCCATTCAATTGCTTCGACGGACGGTTCCCCCATTGTAATTGTTCCTGTCTTATCCAGGACAACAACATTGATTTTGTGTGCGATTTCAAGGCTTTCAGCGTCTTTGATAAGGATTCCGTTGTCGGCACCCTTTCCTATAGCCACCATTATTGCAGTTGGCGTTGCCAGTCCGAGGGCGCAGGGGCAGGCAATGATCAGTACTGTAACAATAGAGAGGAGGCTGTGCGTAAATGCATTTTGGGCCCCCGAGATAGACCAGATCAATCCGCTCAGGAGGGCTATTGATATTACGGCAGGAACGAATATTGAAGCCACCCGGTCCACGAGGTGCTGTATGGGGGCCTTGCTGCCCTGAGCCTCCCTGACCATTCTGATGATCTGGGCAAGAACTGTGTCACCCCCTACTTTATCGGCACTGAAGCTGAAGCTCCCTTTTTGGTTAATGGTACCGGCGAACACCTTCGATCCGGCTGTTTTCTCAACTGGCACGGGTTCTCCGCTAATCATGCTTTCATCTACAAAGGAGGTGCCGGAAACCAGAGTGCCGTCGACAGGGATCTTATTGCCTGGTTTGACGAGGAGTGTATTGCCGGGCATTACGCTGGCGATGGGGATCTCTTTTTGCTCACCTTCAGGAGTAACGAGAAGAACCGTTTTGGGCTGGAGTCCGATAAGTCTTTTGAGAGCTGATGATGTATTTGATTTTGCCCTTTCTTCCAGCAGCTTGCCAAGCAGGATGAATGTTACTATAACAGCGGAGGCCTCAAAATATACATGGCCGTGCATGCCGGCTTTATGAAGCAGGTTGGGGAAAAATGTGACGGCGGCGCTGTAGATGTACGCAATGCCTGTACTAAGGGCAACCAGAGTATCCATATTAGTGCTGCCATGTTTAATCTGCTTCCATGCGCCCGTCGGGAATTGTCTTCCGAACCAGAATACCACGGGGGTTGCCAGGGCCATCATAATATAATTTGCATAAGTCATATTCATGAACACCATTGCAATGATTACGAGTGGAATGCTGAAGATTGCAGAGCCGGCAGTATTGATCCTTATTTCCCTGAGATATTGATTCCGGGCTTCCTCCTTTATCTGCTGGCTGTTTGCCTCATCGATTATTATATCGTAACCTATTGACTGTACGGCTTTTTTCATTTCGGCCGATGTGATCTCATCGGGGACATATTCGACCATAATCGAAGTGTCGGCAAAATTCACCGAAGCGCTTTTGATTCCGGGCAATGATTTAACGAATGATTCTGTTCTGGCGGCGCATGATGCGCAGTGCATTCCGGTAACAGGGAAAGTTTTCAGAACTGGGACTTTTACAGACATCTGATATTGATAATTTTTGTTTTAATATGTATGAAATATGGCTAAACTGAGCCTTTTACAATAATTAACACTGCATATTGAAGAATGTTTCCGGCAGGGCAGAAAATGGTATGGTTGTCAGATAAGCTCATAATATGTTCATTTACAGGCATGTTATCATTTTACGGGAGATTCGGGGACGGGTGTTTAAAGATTTATTGCAAAATTCATTAAAAATTTCGTGATAAAAGTTGTCTTTGACGGATAATATATTTTATATTTGCAATATATAAGAGGCTTATATATAAATTAAAACAGATATTCTTAACTTATATATAGCGCGAGTATGAATCAGTTTAGATAAAATCGCATCAGATCAGAATTAAAACCAGGCTTTCACTTAAGATAATTAATAATTAAAATCATGATAAACAACGAACTGCTGAAAGGCTCTCTCAAAACAATTGTCCTGAAGTTACTGAAGGAGCAGGGACCAATGCACGGCTATGCCCTTACACGAATAGTCGAGGAACTCACCGCAGGGAAAATGAAACTTACCTATGGTGCACTTTACCCCGTGCTGCATAAACTGAAGGAAGATGGCGCTCTTGTAACCACGACTGAAATAAGAAACAACAGGACACGGATATATTATGCCCTCACTCCAAAGGGGGACAGGATTGTAGCTGAAAAAATCAGGGAGCTGGCCGAATTCATAGAATCACTTCAAAACATTATAAATGCCAAACCAGGTCTGAGCCATGTCTGAACTCAGCTTTCAGAATATTGAAGATATCAGTTCCGACATACACAGAGAGGAGATATCCTACTCTCACCTTGCCGATGAGCTTATCGACCATTTATGCTGCGACGTGGAATATGAGATGCAGAAAGGACTCAGCTTCAATGAGGCTTACAAAAGGGTCAGGCAGAAGATGGGATCCGCCCGGCGCATAAAGGAAATTCAGGAAGAGACATTATATGCCGTTGATTCAAAATACAGAAATATGAAAAAGACGATGAAAATTTCAGGCATTGCCGGAACAATATTGTTCGGCATTGCGACACTGTTCAAGATCCAGCACTGGCCCATGGCAGGAGTAATGCTGTCATTGGGAGCCTTTATCCTTGCATTTATCTTCATGCCATCCACTCTTGTCGTCCTGTGGAAAGAAACTCATAACAGGAAGAGACTTGTGCTCTTTGTTTCAGGCTTTGTTGCGGGGTTGCTCTTCATCTTCGGAACTCTCTTCAAGATCCAGCACTGGCCGCAGGCCGGAATTATTTTAAGCTCTTCGGTTTTCATTGCTGTCTTCCTGTTTATCCCTTCCCTTGTGACAGGCAAGCTTGCAGATCCGGTAAACAAGGCCAGGAAGCCTGTTTATTTGCTGGGGGCAGCAGGTATAGTATTGTATGTGACTGGCTCTCTCTTTAAGATCCAGCACTGGCCCTGGGCATCAATCTTAATGGTTATCTCCCTTATTATCCTGTTTGTTGTTGCCCTTCCATGGTATACACGAACTACATGGAAGGATGAAGATCATACAAGCCCGGTTTTTATCTTTATAATAATAGGCTCCCTCCTGATCATCCTGCCAGGGGCACTTATCAACCTGAACCTCCGTAATATGTACATTAATGGATATTACTCCCATCTCGACCAGGAAAAGTTCATATACACAACAGGCTCAGGCTATAATGCCGAATTCATGAATCTATATCGCGATTCGGCCTGCTTCGGACAGATGCAGCTTATACATGCCAAAGCCAATGAGGCTATAAAGTGCCTCGAAAATACTGAAAAGCAGGTAACCGGGGCACCGGGGACAATGGATGGAACTCCTTCTCCCGGAACCTATTCCGATATGCAGGCAGATAACGGACCCGGGATATCATATACAGCCCTTCCGGCTCCATTCAGCTCAGCTCCAGCCAGGAATTTTCTCATGCCGGGCTGTCCGGTGCGTGAGGCACTTAATGACTCGCTTCAGGGATACCTGAATTTTGTGACTGACCTTACTCCCGGCAGGGACTCCGGCAGATACAGGGCCCTGCTTGATCCTTCAATCTACCTGCCTGCCGGAGATCCTTCGGAGAATTCACTGAGCTTATTATCGGTGCTTCATACGTTAGGAATTCTGAAAAATAATGTCCTGGCAGTCGAGGCATATATGCTGACAAATACTGCAGGACGATATTAACATCAAAATACCGGAAGCCATGAAGCAAAAAATCTATAACCTCGGTTTGATAACTGCCTTAATTGTTTTTACGGGCGTAGTATTAAAAATAAACCATTACCCTGGAGCAGCCATTCTTCTGACGACAGGTATTGCAGCCCTGGTACTGTTATTCCTTCCCCTTGCCCTCACCGATCACTACAGGGCAGGAGGGGAGAAGAAAGAGCCGCTCCTGTACATTGTAACCTATATAACATGTTTTGTAGTTTTCACTGCAATGCTGTTTAAGCTGATGCACTGGCCTAAAGCTGGAATAATGCTTATTATTGCCCTGCCATTTCCTTACGTTGTATTTCTTCCTGTCTTTATTGTGGTAACCTCCAAAGACAAAAATTTCAATATTTACAATACTGCATTTGTCCTCCTGCTGCTTGCGCTTAACTCCGTTTTCTCAGGGCTTCTGGCTCTGAATGTTACATTCGAACGAGTTGAAGACAGCTATCAGCTTTCGCGCAACTATATAAACCAGGGGAAGGGCCTTTCCATGCTTACAGCCGGGGATGCGGGATCTGCAATAACAATAAAAATAGACGAAGTGCTTGATGTTGTAAGGGAATGTCAGGAGAAAGTTCTGGAGCTCGATGGTAAAACAATTGAGCAATGGAAGGATGCCCCGGGGAATCTGAAGAGACCCGATATAAGGGGCTCCGCCGCTACCGGTCTTGGGAAAGAAGGGGAACTGGTTTTCATGAAGCTGGAGGATAAGCTCGGGGAGCTCACCCGTCTTATGGCATCCACTCCCGGATATGCTGCATTTGCAGGAAAGGCTCCCTCGCTCCTGAATTTCACGCCGAAATCAGGAAAGGAGGATTGGCATTACACAGTAAGCAATGATTTTACCGCCTGGGTACTCATTTACCTCGATGGGCTCAGGACTAATCTCTGCATCTTAAAGGCAACTCTCCCAGTGGCGAGGGATGCACAAATCCCGGCTGGCAGGATACTGAGAAGAAATCAAATGCCGTCTGGTCGCCGGATAGATCATCCCTGAAGGTTTCGAGCAAGATTATAATGGGAGATGGCGGTGAACTGACAATTGTCGAGATATTCAGGATGGAGGATGGAAACCTTGTTATAGAAAGCAGCGCCTCTTCATCCTATGGCGACGTGGCTGAGACGATGGCATTCGGGAAAGTCTGACAGGATTCAGCCGACTGGGATCATATACCTCAATCCTGGTGCATGCCGGGTACCGATTATATTAATCCTTCCTCCTGATAAACCAGCATGCTGGAATTCTATCCATGTGATTTGCTGTAATTCGCGTGGGATAAGATGCTTGTTTCCCTGCCCTGGTGACAGGGAATGGAGCAGCAGGCATTGCTGTCTGATTTTTGTTATTAAATATGTACTTATTAACAAACACCCCCTAAAATCAGAACAAATATGCCCAAATATTGTTAAAAATAATCATTCACCCCCTTAATAATGGGTTTAAAATATAAAAAAATATTAAAATATTTGTAGTACCCCCAAAAAAGTATATATTTGTTGCCTGTTAATAAATTTTGGATCAGACAACCTTGAAAGCGCCCCTTTCTGTAATACAATCGGGGAGAGATCGGAAAACACACTTTAATGCAGATATATTATGATTAAATCAGGATGGAAAAGATCCCTTATGATGATCATGTTCATATTTACGGGGATTACGGGACTATTTGCTTCGGACGGAGCAGTTGTCGATACGGGTGCAACGGCATGGATGCTTACCTCTACTGCACTTGTATTATTGATGGTACCCGGGCTGGCAATGTTTTATGGCGGTCTGGTCAGGTCCAAAAATGTTCTGGGTACCATAATGCACAGTTTTGTGGCCATGGGAATCATTAGTGTCCTCTGGGTGATCCTGGGTTACAGCATGTGTTTCGGAAGCAATGTGCTCGGAGGATGGTTCGGCTGGAATCCTGATTATTTTTTCCTCAGGGGAATTGACACAAAGGTGATGGATGCCGGAATTCCGGAATATGTCTTTTCAATGTTCCAGGGCAAATTTGCCATTATCACTCCGGCTCTTATAGCAGGGGCCTTTGCTGAAAGGGTATCTTTCAAGGCATACTGTTTCTTTATAGCAATATGGGGTTTGCTTGTTTATAATCCATTATGTCACTGGGTCTGGGCTTCTGACGGCTTTTTGTTCAAACTGGGAGCAAAGGGGGCCATTGATTTTGCAGGAGGGACAGTTGTGCATATTTCTGCAGGGGTAAGCGGTCTGGTCGCAGCCCTTTATCTTGGTGCCCGCAGGGGCTACCCGTATCAGGTCATACGTCCGAATAACATGGTGATCACCATGCTGGGAGCAGGGTTGCTATGGGTAGGCTGGTTCGGGTTTAATGCCGGAAGCAGTGTTGCAAGCGGACTCAGCACAGCTCAGGCTCTTGCAGCGACTCAGGTTGCCGCTGCTACGGGAGCGCTTGCATGGGTTATTATAGAGAGCCTGCACCAGGGAAAGGCTACGGCTCTCGGCTTTGCCAGCGGAATACTTGCAGGCCTGGTGGCAGTTACCCCTGCAGCCGGAGTTGTTCAGCCCTATGGAGCCATGGTTCTGGGTATAATTGCCTCACTTATCTGCTACATGGCAATTATTGCAAAGAATAAGCTGGGTTACGATGATAGCCTTGATGCCTTCGGTATTCACGGAATCGGCGGAATTACAGGTGCCCTGCTGCTTACTTTCTTCATACGCCCTTCGTGGATGGCTGATGCAGCAACCATTGCCGGCGGGTCATGGACCATATGGAATCAGTTCGGCATCCAGGCACTCGCTGTAGGTATCGCTATTGCCTACGCTGCCGGAGGGACCTTCCTTATAATCTTCCTTCTTGACAGGGTAATCAGGTTTAAGGCAACGGAGGATGATGAGATGGCCGGACTTGATCGTTCGTACCACGGCGAAAGGGGCTATGGCATGTTGAACCCAAGTTAATTTTATAATAAGTAAAGCTCAGGCAATGAAATTAATAACCGCTATAATAAGGGAAACCAAACTGGATAAGGTGCGGGAGGCACTTATCGAAGCCGATATAAAGAGAATTACAGTAAGCCGTGTCTCAGGTCACGGACAACAGCGAATTGAAGAAATGTACAGGGGGCAGATAATTATCCCCGATCTCATTCCAAAGGTCAAAATAGAAATAGGAGTAAACGATGCTTTTGTCGATATAACGGTCAACGCCATTTTAAAGTCTGCCCGGACAAACGGGGAGGGATCGGTAGGGGATGGCAAAATATTCATTACTCCCCTTGAAGAGTGCATAAGGATCAGGACAGGAGAGAAGGGGGGAACTGCAATCTGAATTCATTCCCTTACCCGATAAATAGCAATACTGTGCCCGGATGTAAGCTGAGGCTATCTGATAGCTGCAACAGCCTTTTTTGCCTTATCGAGATGTTCGGATAATGTGTAGTTATATACAGGTCTTAAATCCCAGCTTCTTTCAAGGAGCTTAAGTGCTTCTTTGTATTTGCCCATTTTATACAATCCCCAGCCCCTGGTGTCGAGAAATAGGTAGTTATCCGGTCTGATCCTTAATGCTTTATCTGCCAAGGACAGTCCCTCCTCAGGATTATTCCGGGTTTCTATAAGGAAGTAGGCAAGATTATTCAGCCAGACTGGATTATCAGGTTCCAGTGCAACGGCTTTCCGGTAATATTTTTCACTTGTGCCTGGGATCCCTGCTGCCGAATAGATATCAGCAAGCTGACTTGTCGATTCTGCTTCCGATTTGTCCTCGTCCTTTTCAAGGCGTAGAAAATCCTCTATGGTTCCGGCTGCAGCGATTGTGTCTTTTAAGGTAAGCTGGAGAATGATCAGATCCTTTGTCAGGCGAAGATCATTCGGGAAATCTGACATGGCTTTTTTAAGCAGCTCTTTTTCTTCATTGTACCTGCCTGTTTTCTGGTAGGCATCTACAGGAGCGAGATAGAAGGCACTGTTCAGTGGTTTTGTATCCCAACTCTTATAAATATTCAGTGTGGCCTCCAGTTCCGGAATTGCATTATTGTACTGGTGCAGATCATAGTATGCCAATCCGACCGCCCAATGGGTGAGTGGCACCTGGTCATCCAGCCCTAGGAGCTGTCGGGCATATTTAAGCTCCTCGGTTTTTGACCTTTCATGGTATTTGGCATAAATGAAATTTGCCCATATTTTGAGCTCAAGCGTCAGCTGGTCCTTTTTTGAATATAATTTCATGGACCATTTATCTGCCTGGGGATAAAGTCCCTGGTCAGCATATGACATCGAGATCCAGAAATAGGCATACAGATAGCTTGAGTCAATCTGTATTGCCTGGGAAAAGAATTTTGTTGCAGAAGCTATATCATAATTATAGTAGGCTTTAAACCCCATTATGAAGGCCTTGTATGCTTCTATTGAATTAGGTGTGCTATAGTGAAATTCCTGTGAGATCTCTTTTTTCAGCGTTGAGAATATGAGAAAATTCCTGATCATAACAGACATTGTATCAGTCAGTTTCAGAATATCAGATATATTGCCGTCAGCCTGGAAGGATTTAAAAGCCTCTTCAGTCTTTGAATCAATAAGTTGCGCATTCAGCCGTATTTTGCCACCCGCCTCATTGATATTGCCATAGATATAAATATTCGCATCGAGGTTCCGGGAGATTGTATTGGCAAGGGATGGTGTGATTGAAGCATAATTGACAACTCCCTTGCTCTTCAGAAGATCATTTACAGCTTCAGTCTGCTTTACTCTCAGATCTGCAGAATTCGACAGGGAGGCGATCAGGTTGAACTGGATCCCATCCTGCCAGACATTCATTGTCGTATCATTTGTCATATTCCTGAATGGCATTACTGCCACCGATATTTTATCACCCGATTGTCTCAGCTTATCCAGAGTGCCATGTTTACCGGCTTTCAGAATGACAAGAAGAGATATGGCGGCAAGCACTGCAAAAATCATTGCAGCCCGCAGCCAGCCAATCTTTTTCAGTATTTGCCTGATCTTTCCTGTCAGATTTTCATTTTCTGCCGGTGCTTCAGCCCTGGAAAAGATCTGAGCCGGTTTTTCATCAGGAGATTGGTTGATTGAAGCCTTAAGGCCGCGGATAATCTCCGCAACAGCATTAGCCACCTTATTTACCTGGATGTTGTACCTTGTCCCGTTCAGATTTTTTTTGTCATTATCTGCAGCGCTAAGCGGTTTATTGACGCCTGGTTCCCTGTAAATAAATTCAATTGCCCGTATTACCCCTCCGAGCTCCCCCGCAATGAGCGATTCATCCTCTTTATCAAGGTAATGGATCTGAACCGGGAGGATCCTGCTTGCAACATTGCCGTTTGGGAGCCTGACCTTCATTCCGAACTGATCCTTTGCTGCAAGTTCCAGAAAAGTCCTGAACTCATGCTCCCAGGCAAAAGACTTTGGATCACAGTAAGTCCGGGATATTATCGGTATAAATATAAGGCACCTCAGCTTTTCCTTAAGTGACGCATCCACATCATGGGTTTCAAGCAAGCCGTCGTGCTGGTTGATGTCGAAATAGACACCAATATCCTCCTTGAATGTCGATTCCAGTTCTGTCCTGAGACTGGCAACGAATTCACTCACCCATCTGTCACCTTTGTTGTCCTTTTGCCGGTAGCTGATAAATATATCGTATTCGAATCCTGGAATAATACTTGACATCGGTAGTAAAGATCAATGTTCATTTTAAGTGTTCTGTATGAACCTATGTCAAAATTAATCCTTAGTTTGATTCGGCCAAATATTATTTTTGAATTTGCTGAGTATATTCAAGCCAATAAAGGCTCATTGAATGCACGCCAGCCCCCGGGTTATTCCCGGAGGCCTTCGTAACTCCGGTCCGGTCACTCCAGAACCACCTGTTGACCACACATTACCTCCTGTGGTGCCTTCTGTGGCAGAGATCATTGTAACCTGGGATGTAACCAGCGACGGAACTTCAGAATCTTTCTTGCAGCCAGTGAATGTTATAATCCAGACCGTTGAAAGAACTGACATCAGAAATGCAGATTGTTTTTTCATAAGTCCTTGTTTTTGTCAGTTATTATTAATGCTGTCCAGCTTCCTGTCAAATAGCCTGCACAATAGTGCTCTGAGGCTTTGTAGATAAAATTCCGGGGGAAAGAA
Source organism: uncultured Bacteroidales bacterium (assembly GCA_963756885.1). Lineage (GTDB taxonomy): Bacteria > Bacteroidota > Bacteroidia > Bacteroidales > VadinHA17 > LD21. The sequence continues at coordinate 176,405 of CAVWPG010000004.1, read as the reverse complement.
TGTTAATAGTCTGCAGAGTCCGTTTATATAAAAAACTTATGCGAGTAATATTTTTCCGGCTGTTCAATTCTCAGATCCTGGATTCCTGCCCGAACTTGTGCAAGGAGCAGTCCCAATTACATGCACAATTCCCGGAGAAATTAACAGAATCATAAAATCGTGAAATAAAACAATGGGTGACTTTTATTGTTCAATGTTTTGTTGCACAATGTCAGGCTGAATTTATTTTTAAAATAATTATCAAAGACAATTGATTGTTATTCAGCATTGAACGGCTAATTTATTGTGGCATGAATATTCCATGTTCTTCAACAAAATTTATTTTGGATTGTTTCCTGCTTTGAAAATTCCTTTAGTTGAACTACTACTGATGCGTTAATAAATTGTTGATACTAAATAAATTACCTTGTTCTTTGACATTTTGATTGATTTGTAATTCTTGTTAAGCAGTTCTTTTACAGGTGTTTTATCAAAAACAGATATGCCTAAAATTTGCATTATTTCATAGATTGATAAGGTACTTCTAAGCGCATATTTTACCTGAGCGACGATGAGATAGGTACAGATAGCGATCCAAACGTGGACTTTTACTGCATTTTCTGAATGGCCCCAAAGCGTCTTTATCGTAAGGTTCTGCTTTATCCATTTGAAAAACACCTCGATTTGCCACCGATTACGGTATAACCTGGCAATTTCAAGTGACGTAACCTCAAAGTTGTTTGTAATAAAGGTAAGTAGGAGATCTTTTTCATCATCGTAGTATTCTACCATGCGAAGATTATCCGGATATAGTTGCTTAGACTTAGGGCCTTTAAGCTTTATGGTTCTATCACTTCTGAGCCCGGTAGTCTCATCAAGATTGAAGTTGTTCTCAAGCACCCTGTAATCCATAGTCACCTTTGCCCTTGTTACAAAGAATGCATCTGCTTTATTCATTCTATACAGCGAAGCAAAGTCTATGTAAGCTTTGTCCATCAGATATATGGCGTCAGGTTGAGGTACAATTTCATCAAGTATATTACTGTCGTGATACTTGCCATCTGTGATAAAAATAAACGTTGGAATACTACCTCTTAAATCAAGCGTTGTATGGATCTTGATTGCTCCTCTGGAGTATTTACCTTCGGCCCAGGCAAACAGTTTAAGACTTAATGAGACTGTTGTTGAGTCAAGTGCAAAAACATCATTGTCAATGTCGATATTGGGAATCGGGCTTAGTGTCAGAGTACATCGGTCTGACTGTTTTTATCAGGTACTCACCGAAGTCAGCAAAAATTCTCCAATCACGATTTTCATTGGCTCTTGATAGTGTGGATTGATTGACATTTTGCTTTATACCAAGATGGTAGAGTTTGTTTTTGTGTGCTTTCAGACATAAACAAATATCTCTTAATGAGTTCCTTGATGTTATTTGTCCGAAGAAAAGTTGAATGAACTGATTCCAACAATTTAAATCTCGGACTCGATGATTTCCTTTGTAGCAAGAAACACACTTTTCAAACTCATACTTATTGACAAACTGTAATATCTGAGCAAAGACATACTTACCTGAATTCATAATTTTGCACTTAAAAGGTGCAAAACTACGGGTCAAATCAAATCAAAAAATCAAAGAACGCTTATATTAATTTTATTATCAATACTTTATACAGATTATTAAAAAGTTAACGCATCACTACTATAGTTGAACCATTAAATTAATCAATCATGAAAAGCATATCGAAAACCCTGATTTGTCTTCTCTCAATTGGTGTGTGCCTGACCATGGATTCATGTGATAAAAAACAAACCACTCCTGATCCGATGGGTTTAGGAGATTCACCCGGTTCTGAAGCAATTTCGGCAAAATCATTAACAACGTTTGATCAGAATAAGGTAACGGTTACCGATTGCAGCTTGAACGGCTGGGTGAAGCAATTTCAGGCCGGTGCAACGGGATCGGTAGAATTCATCAATGGTCCGTCAGCCACTATTCTCGGGAAGGGCAGTCTCCGGTTCAGCTGTCCTGACAAGAAATTTCTCAGGCTAAACAACAATGATTACATCGGGACACTGCTATCGTCCATTTCATGCTTATCCTATTCAACTTACGTTGAAAAAAGCGGTTCTCTTTCGGATAATATATTTATAGTTATCCAGGTTGACGTCAATGGTGATGGGAATGTGGATTTCCCGCTTGTATTCAACCCCGTTTTTCAAACAGGTGATTATGTTTCAGGTATAGGGCCTGACCAGGGAATTACCAAAATGAATAGATGGCAGAAGTGGGATTTATCGAACGGGGTTTGGTGGAGGGGTGATGGACCTGATCCATGGAGCGGGGGAACACTTTTCACCCTGGCATCGCTCATCGATCAGTATCCGACAGCAACAATTACAAACCAGGGCGGTGGCCCGGGCGCAATGAGGATCAGCGGAGGGGCTCCTTACTTTACCGGAACCTTTGTCGGTTATGCAGATAAATTTACAATTGGATTGGATAGTAAGCCTACGGTATATGATTTTGAGAGCACTGCCTATGCAGGTCAGGATCAAACAGTAGCATACGGATATGGTTCCGGCTGTACAATCCTTACAGGCTCTGTATCGGGAGGAGTGGCACCTTATACCTACTCATGGTCTCCCGGCGGTTCAGCTCCTGATAACCAGGCAACTGTAGTTTGCCCTGTATCCACGACAACTTATGCCTTCACTGTGACTGATGCCAATGGCTGCGTGAGTTCAGATACTTTAACCGTATATGTAAATGATGTAAGATGCGGCAAAAAGATGGACAAGGTAAAACTTTGCCACAACGGAAGAGAGATATGCGTCGATGCCTCTGCGGTTAAGTCGCATCTTGCTCATGGTGATATCCTGGGAAGCTGTTCCGGACCTTCAGTACCATAAGATAGTATCAGAAAGTAAAATATTTTATTTTGCCGGACCAATACCCAATTTTGTCTTGACCTCTTCAATAGTGTTTTCAAGCGTATATGGAACATTGCCCGATAGACCTATAACAGTCTGTTCGCTGTGATCGGGGTGAGGGTAAAAGTAGACAACCTCATCGCTGCTGATGAAAATAGGCTCATTCCTGCCTTTGCGCCTGACTGAAAATTCTATAAATTTCATTTTGTGGTATTTAAGGGTTGGACATTATAATTCAAATCCATGATATGCAGATGATTAAACAGTTAAATTAATTATCTGTTCAGGAAGCTGGCAATATTATATTGAGCCTTATGGGATAAAGGTTATCGATATGACCGCTTCCCGACTGCAGAAATTGATTGCTGAAAATTTTGAATATTGCGGTTATTGTCATAGATTTATGACTGTGTCGGTTTTATAGTCAATGTTTACTCCTATGAAAAGAATAATTTTTGGACTGGCGATAATACTATCGTTTGCATCGTGCAGTAAGAAGGAGGAACTGCCCACAACTTACCAGATTTTCAACAGTACAACGCCTGTCGTAACAGCCGTGCCATATCTTGATGGTTCGGTTTATGAGGTAATTGTATACCACTATTCCGGGGAAAGCATTATTCAGCAGGACAATATTGATGAAATACTTACAGGTGGCGGGAAGAGCAGGCTCATGGATGTTCCCGATAATACTGATCTGATAAAGGTTTCATTCAGGATGCTGCCCTCCTATGCACCCAATTACTACGATGAATGGAACATCAGGTTATACATGCTTGATTACAGGATAATTGAAAGGGGGAAGAACAATATTATCGGGATCAATGGTGGTACATATATCAGCGATACAATCGTAAAATCAGCGAGCCATCCCGGGATATTCAAAGGTACACGAGCCACCGGCATATGGTTGGAAGAGTAGCGCTCTCTGATGTTCCATATCATTTCTTATCAGCATCATTCGACATTTAAAGCCGTGTTGTCAGTTTCAGATTGATTGTACTGTGACATATTTTGAGACCAATAGAGATATATTTTTAGAAAAAATTTATTTATTATCTGAACATATTTATTTGTCCCTTGTTTTATATACGGTTAGTTTTAGGTTTAGGTCATGTGAAATCCCCGGAGCCCTCCGGGGTTTCATATTTTTATCCGGGTATCTGATTCCACTGCAGAAGAAGGAATATTACAGTTTTCGCAATATATTATTATTGAAAAACATCTCCATGTAGCCAAACATTTTATTCCTTATATTACATTTGCAGCCTGATTGCAATGAACAAAAAAAGTAAAATCTGGCACTGGCTGGCTGTTGCCCTTCTCTCTTTGATATGGGGAACCAGTTACATTTTAATGAAAAAGGGGCTTCGGTCTTTTTCGGCTTATCAGCTAGCCTCCCTAAGGGTGCTTATTTCATTTGTTTTCCTCTTACCTGTGGCACTGCGCAGTCTGTCAAAATACAACAGGAAGAATTTCCTTTCCATTGTCCTTATAGGTTTCTTCGGGAGCGGAATTCCTGCATTGCTTTATCCCCTGGCCGAGACAAGGATAGACAGTTCTCTTACAGGCATGCTGAATTCTCTTAGTTCTGCATTTACTCTGGTGATTGGTCTTCTGTTTTATAAAAGAACAGCCATCAGGTCTCAGATCGCCGGGGTGTTTCTGGGGTTTGCAGGAGCGGTAGGACTGCTTTACAGCGGCTCCCTTACTTTTAATTTTTACGGACTGTTTGTTGTACTTGCAACGCTGATGAACGGATTCACAAATAATGAAGTAAGCAAGGTGGAAGGACTGAACGGACTCGAGATAACCTCACTGTCATACTTCATTATGAGCCCCTTCGCATTGGGCCTGCTTCTGGGCACAGATATACATGCCGTATTTCTCACCCCTCACTGGCTTCTCAACTTCAGCTTCATTGCAATACTATCTGTTGTGGGAAGCGCGTTTGCCAATGCAATTTATTATTTTCTTGTCAGGGATACCTCACCTGTTGTAGCATCGGTTGTGGCATATTTCATACCGATTGTGGCAACAATGTGGGGACTTTCGGATAATGAGCACCTGGCACCCGCAATGCTCATCTCCGTATTGTTTATCCTTTCCGGTGTATACCTTATAAACAGGCCGGGGGCACTGAGAAAAATTATTAGGATTGGCGGGATAGCCAGTCAATGACTTTCAAAGGTGATTATTCTTCAGGCAGCGAACAGAAAACCCCATCTGTTTAAAGTCGATATGCCTTACTACAATACTGTTGTTATAGTTTATGGAGTATATATAGCTGCTGTTAAGGTCATAATCATCAGAACTCCACCATGTACCGCTGCTCCCGAGATTTGTAAAATCTCCTGAATCATTACGGCTGCCATCAGGAAGTGCAGTAAACCCTGTTGCATTCGTTGCTCCGGCATTGGGGCTTAACCAGTGTTCAATGCCTGTCTCCTTCAGTTTACCTCCTGCTTTGTCCTCTCCATTCAAAAAACTTATCAGGGCATCCCACTCAATAACTGCCGGTATATGCCAGCCGGGGGGACATAATTTTCGGGTATCTGTGGCATACCAGTTATAGAGGGCCCCGAAAGTATCCTTATACAAGGCCCCATCATTTTCATACCAGCAATAGGCGCCCTCATTTGAACTGCCCCACATTGAATTTTCAGTTAAATTGGCTATTGGGGTACCATCGTTATATCTGGTTGTTTTCAGATTTTCACGCAGCCACGTCTGACCACCAATTGTTACTTCCACATAAATATTTCCATCGATGTCCCGGACATACTCCGGTTCCGTGGTAAAAGACTTATCTTCACCATAGCCCGTGCCAATAGCGTTTGTTGCATATGCACGTACATGGTATGTTGAAGTTCCATCCAGTCCGGAGATATTGCTTGTGAACTGTTTTTCAACATTTTCAATGGTTTTTGAATTTGAGACTGTGGGGTTGGGATAGATTCCCCAGCAAACACCTGCTGCAGTTATGCCTGAACCCCCGTCATCTGTAATGGTACCGCCACAGATGGCAGTTGTGCCAGTAATATTTGTTACCTCAGAAGTGCTTAAAGCAGGTACTTTTAATTTCTGGCACGAGTATGTTAAGAAGACGGTCAGTATAAGGGTTATAATTGCAGCTGCGTTTTTCATACCGGATTACAAGACATTGAGCTCACTCTGAATAATCTCCTTCACAAAGTTAAACAATCTTATAATCTGATACAAGTTCAGATAAATTAGTATCCCGGGCCTGTCCGAACCAGATGTACCAACCTATCGGAATAATTCCTAAATTTACTCTGAGGAACTACCGGCTGGACAAGGTATACATTTTGCACCGACGAGGCTTTCAGAATTATTGGATGGGGAGATAGCTTCCCCGATAAGATATACTTGCTATGAAAAAACCTGTCTGTACATTATTGACGTTGATTTTTGTATTAACATCCCATGCTCAGGCCAGCAAAGCTGAAAAAGCCAGGTATGCTGCCTGGCAGGACAGTACCGTAACTGCCGAGATGATATCGAGACGGACGACTGACGATTCGACAAATCTGACTTTGTTAGACTGTCCGGTTCTTGGAACTTCACTGAGCACAATCCACATTATAAAAACTATCAGCCAGAATGCCGCCATCTACCATGTTGATTTAATGACACAGGGGAGTACGCTCTTTGTAGGCTGGAAGGGTGCAGTTATATTATTTACAGACGGGACAAAGATGAAAAAGCCTGATGCGGAAATTGACATAGAAGTTTCAGATAATGGCTTCAGATACAGCACAATTATTGAATTAAAGATGTCGGACCTGAAAATATTATCATCCAAAACCATCGGGAAATTTCGCCTGAATGTATTTGACGGAGAGCTTAACTCCCGGGATGCAGAGATGTTCAGGCTTTATGTGAAGAATATAGTGAAGCTGAAGTGAGATAAATTTTTGTGCAAATAATCTGATGCAGTTATGACTGACTTGCATTTCAATCGTGATATATTCATAAATTTAATGGGAAAAACAAAAACTGAATTGGGCATTTTCGCGCAACAGCATCGATGAATTGTCTTTAAAAGTGAACTGATGCCTGCTGCCAGGACAGCATTAAGGTGAAATCAACTTTCAATTTTAAGCAAGATTGAAGGGATAATCAGTGAGTAATAAAATTAAAAATCAATAACTATTTATTCTAAACGATCTTGCCATGAGAGTACAATGTTTTGTTCTGTTATTTATTCTTTCAGGATCCGGTCTGGAAATCAGGGGACAGTCCCGTACTGAAATTATAAGCTTTGATTCAGTTCCGGTTGTAAAGCCGAAAATAAACGGGGAATTGTACCAGTTTATGGACAATGGGCTCAAGGCAATTCAATACAGGAACATTTCCAATGTACTGACAAAGGACAGTTTAACAGGGCTCAGAAATTTTAGCAGCGCTGTGCTCACAGAGCTTACCGGAATTGGTACCTCTTCAGGAAAATTGGGTTTCTGGAATATTTCCGGCGAAATAAATTGCAACGACAGTCTGCCTGACTGGCATGTTTATTTGTATTGCAAGGGATATCAGCAGAAGGACCGGGAAAGAACCCGGGATGATGATGGTTCGGTGTCCATCCAAACAACCAGGACAAATGTCTATTTCTGGAACCGGGAAGCTACTGGAGCGATCATAGGAGGGGCGGATACTGTCGGCTTTTTCAGGATTGCTATTGGCATCCCGGATAATGACCTGGTGAGGAAATGGCAGGAATTTATCTTTCCGGAACGATCCTTTTCTCATAAAAAGATCGAGACCGGGCCTTATTTTTCTTATGGTGCAAGCTATGGGATAACTGGTAAATTCAATGGCAAAAATTTCACTTTGATTGAGAATGGAAAAAGCCGGAAAGCATGGATCTTTTTCGATGATTTGCCTGCAGGGATGTTTCAGGGAGACATAGATTACAGCGGAGTCAGAAAGAAAAGCCGCAATAAGCCCTATCTGATGATAAATAAAGAGATTCCGTCAGCAGAGAGACGATACATATTCAGACTTTCAATAATTAGCCGTTTCATGAATAATTACATGGATTTGTACCGGTACTGACTGCGGGTTTGAAACAGCTGCCGGAGGCAGGTTTATTCATAAACAACTTTATAGGGTTTACTGGATTCAGTATCGAACTCCAGATACCTTCCATTCATGTTGCATCCGATTTTCTTAAGGCTGCCGTCTTCATTTATTCCAAAAACCTTTATTCTTTCAACATTGACCCATTCATTGGGGATACGGTAACTGATTATGCCTCCATCACGGCTGCAGGCGAGAAATACATTTTTATTTATCGGGGCGAAGCTGGTATAATCCTTAGCGATCACAAGTCCATCGTCCAGTGCAACGCTGTATTTATCAGTCCTGGCATTTACCTCTACCACAGTCCCGTCTTCATATGTAACTCGCTCAAAATCATCGTATTTTTCATACGATTTCATGGATTTGCCATATAGTATTTGTTTTGGCAGGGCATCCAGGATATAATTGCCGGGAGTAAATGCTGAATTCTTAAAAATGATTTTTTGAGCTCTCTGGCCGTACAGGAAAGTTTTGAGATAAAAAGAGCGGCTGCTTGTCTTCATCCCAAAGCTGGTTTTGCCATGATAGATAAATGGAATCAGAGGGATCTGTTCTTCTCCCTTGAAATAAATATTATCGAATGCAATGATATCGCCAAATGTCCCCACATGACCAACAAAAAAGCCAGTAAAATCCTCGGTTGCAACATCAATTCCTCTCTTATTGAATTCATTTATAATCATTAATTTCCCCTCGAGATTTTTTATTGCACCTGCAGGGCTGTCCGGATTGAAATCATACTTTCGTCCTCCTTTATATCCGCCTGCAAGAACATCAATAAAATAAGCCTCACTTACAGGGTATCTGTCCAGAGTAAACCGCACCCTTTTAAGTCCGGATTTCACGGCATATTTATAACTGCTTATCAGATAGGATTGCTCGCCATCCCAGGCTCCTCCTCTCATCAGCTTTCCGTTGGGATCCCTGCAAATTACATCCGGGTCCCAGCCCGGATTAATTGGGTAGGAATCATCATAATTATCGTAAAAAGTTACGTTTACGTTATATTTTTTTGCCTCTTTAATCAGGTTTATCAGTTTATCATAACCTCCAAGTGCCTCATTTACCTTGTCAACAGAAGGGTAACCGGTATCATGGCCCTTATATTGCCAGCCAAGAAGATATATTATAGCTGCCGCTGAATCTGTCTGAAGAGCAAACGCTTTTATCATCCCAAGTACTTCATCGAATGTGATATTTTCGTCTGTTGTTCCCCTTCGTGACAAAAATACCCTGATAAATGATTTATTCTGATAGTATGGATTCGGGACTGCTTCTATTTTTCCCCTAAACAATTTTGTGCCGTCGACCCAGGAGACCTCGCCATCATTGTCATAATCACCTGTAAATGTAACGGTCACAGTACATGAATCCTGTACCTTCAAAAGGTACTTTGGATCGGTGACAGGAATGATGGTTCCAAATTCCTGAAGATTGTATTCGTTTAACCTTCGCATAAGCTTTACTGAGAAAGAACCATATCTTACGCCCTGTTTTTCACTTATACTGACTATAGTGTGATTTTCGACAGATTTTGAATCAATTATTCCAACCACCCTGGAATTGCAGGCAAATCCCGTTAATATTGGATTTAACCAGTCAATTCCATATTCGTAACTCTTTATCGAAGCCGATTCAATATCGATTAAGCGGCCCGCATCAGCGGGAATAGCGAGTTTTGCATGATTTTCATCTGATTTTATGCTTAGTAAGCCTGGCAGTTGCACATTCAGCAGATAGAAATCAGGTCGTTCAATTACATCTTTAAAATTTATTTCGATGCCATTTTCCAATAGCGAATAGACAAGGGTAAATTCAATCGCCCTTGCATTATTATAGTCTATTTTGGCATGATAGGATGCCTGGTTGTCAGAAAGCTGCACGTCATAGCTTATTCTTGTCCTTGATTCCATTACAGGCAATGCTCCCTGATAAAAGGATATATCAGGTTCTGATTCGTCGGTATTATCTAATAATACATCGCTCAGTGCCTTGATCTGGTACTCCAGAATCACGGGTCTCTCTTTGCTTAAAACAACTTTGATAAATTTGTTTTCAAGGGTTATGATCTCAGGATATGCACTTCCGGCAAAGATATTTGGTGCAAATATTACAACCAGAAAAACCATCATCATGGATAGCATTATTAATTTCCCCTGCCAGGTCAGGAAAATTAAATTGCAAAGCTTCCGATAGATAATGGCAGGATGTCGATCATACAGACAATTCTTATCAACTCTGTTTTTCATTCCGGATAGGATAATATTTACCGACACTGAATTTTACCTCATCAAAATTAAAGAACTTATTTTCAAAATCAAGTATGGGGAAAAGGAATCCCTGGCATGTCTGCATTTTGCAGGTCTCCCGTTATATATCCGGAGGTCTGCCTGAAATCTTAGCAACCAGTTTTGGAGGCACAATGGAAGGTTCGTGAGCTTATTCAAGAAACTATAATCGGGCATATCAGCTTTCCCTGGTTACTTTTAACCGACTTCCGACCGCCTTCAGAAGGGGAATCATAAAACTGAAAAACATCCCCCTTGCCCTCTTCAACCCCCTTCAACCCCCTTAACCCCCCTTCAACCCTCTTGAACTTTCTTCAACTTTCTCCTTTTTCCTTTTGCCTTTCTCCTTACAATTGTCTAAATTTGGATAAGTGTTTCGTTGTGTGCTAAAAACTATTCAACATGTTGGTAAAGACATTCGCCAGTGCCGTCAGTGGCATCGATGCCGTGACTGTAACGATAGAGGTTAATGTGTCGCGCGGCGTACAGTTTTTTCTTGTCGGATTGCCTGACAGTGCAGTGAAGGAGAGTCAGCACAGGATTGCCTCCGCATTTCTTGCCCTCGATTTTCACTGGCCCGGGAAACAGGTTGTGATCAATATGGCACCTGCAGATATCCGGAAAGAGGGTTCGGCATATGATCTGCCCCTGGCAGTAGGGATACTGGCAGCAGATGAGAAGATTTCCGGAGGGGAGCTCGAATCGTATGTGCTGATGGGAGAGCTCTCGCTCGACGGGACCCTTCAACCTGTAAAGGGGGTGCTGCCTATTGCACTTAGAGCAAGGGAAGAGGGGTTCAAGGGGGTGATAGTGCCTGTCAGGAACGGCAGGGAAGCAGCAGTTGTTGCCGGAATTGAAGTGTTTGGAATGGAAAGGCTTGCTGATGTTGTTGATTTTTTTAATAAAACCCGGCAATTCACCCCGGTCAGGGTCGATCTTCATGAGATATTCTCCAGCGAAGCAAATAAATATGATGTCGACTTCTCAGATGTACGGGGCCAGGAAAGCGTTAAGCGTGCGCTGGAGGTTGCTGCTGCTGGAGGACATAATATAATAATGATCGGGCCTCCCGGGTCCGGCAAAACGATGCTGGCAAAAAGAATCCCTACGATAATTCCCCCTCTTACACTTGAGGAGGCGCTGGAGACAACGAAAATACATTCGGTGGCCGGCAAGATCGATGACCATACTGCGCTGATGACAAAAAGACCCTTCAGGAGTCCACATCATACTATATCCGATGTTGCGCTCGTCGGCGGCGGAACATTTCCCCAGCCGGGGGAAATATCACTGGGGCATAATGGCGTATTGTTTCTCGACGAGCTGCCGGAATTCAAGAGAAGCGTTCTTGAAGTTATGAGGCAGCCCCTTGAAGACCGCCTGATAACAATTTCAAGGGCAAAATCAACTGTCGACTATCCTGCAAGCTTCATGCTTGTAGCCAGCATGAACCCCTGCCCGTGCGGTTTCCATAACCACCCTGAAAAGGAATGCCTGTGCTCCACAGGGATGGTACAGAAATACCTGAACAGGATATCGGGACCGCTGCTCGACCGCATTGACATTCACATAGAAGTTGTACCGGTGAAATATGATAAACTGTCCGATTCGGTTAAGACAGAATCTTCAGAGGTGGTGCGGGAGAGGGTTGTCCGGGCCAGGGAAATTCAGGCAAGAAGATTCGGTCACCTGAAGGGGATCTATTCAAATTCACAGATGTCCTCATCGCTGCAAAGGAAATACTGTCAGCTCGATGAGGCCGGAGGAAGGCTGCTTAAAACAGCCATGGATATAAGAGGCCTCTCCGCAAGGGCCTACGACAGGATACTCAAGGTTGCAAGAACAATTGCCGATCTTGCCGGGTCGGAGCATATTAGCCCGGAACATATCAGCGAAGCGATCAATTACAGAAACCTCGACAGGGAGGGCTGGGCCGGCTGAAGCCGAAAATGGGATCTGTATTATTTTGAATATCAAATTGTTTACGAGGCATTTTTAACAATGTAAAATTTTACCGGAAAACAATAAACCCAAATAAGGTAATAAGGTTGATGGAATTATTTTGTCATGTTCAATTAAGGTGAGTGAAGGAAATAAGGTTGTTTCAGAAACCATTGAATCATTGTAAAGCAATACTATGGGAAGAGAACGGCCCTTCCTGACAGCCGCATATAAACCGGCATCACAACGCAGCCCGTTAATCCGAGGACTTTGCCTGGGCCTGCCCTGACAGGCTCTCTTATGGCGCCACCTATAAATAATAAGGGAATAAGATTTAAAAACATGCTAAAGATCTCCATTCCCGGTAAGGATTATTTAAACAATGAATCTATATTTGAGATTATATAAAAAAAGATCTGTATGAAATTTATTCTTGTGGTGCCGGTTGTTCTGGCTTTTGTTTTATCTGCAGGGAAGCCGGAGATTCATGAATGGAGGGGAACGGGACGTGCCGGGATCTACCCGGATAAAAACCTGCTGAAGGAATGGCCGGCAGATGGTCCTGCAGAAATTTTGAAAGTCGGGAATATAGGCAACGGCTATGTATCCCCTGTTTTCAGCGGCGACAGATTTTATATAAGTGGTGAGGTCGATTCCATGAGTGTCCTTTTCTGCTTTGACCTGAAAGGGGTGAAACAGTGGCAGACAATCCTGGGGAGAGAGTGGACAAAAACATCCCGTGGCTCGAGATCGGCTCCTACTATTGACGGTAACCTGCTTTATATCGGTAGTGGCATGGGTGATCTTTATTGTGTTCAGACGTCAGACGGGAAGGTTGTCTGGTCAAAGGATCTTGTGAAGGACTTCGACGCGAAGACTCCCTTTCATGGCCACTCTGCGGCTCCCCTGGTCGATGGGGAAAGGGTCTTCTGGATGCCGGGTGGCAGGGAATATAATATGGTCGCCCTGAACCGCTTCAACGGGCGGATGATATGGAGCAACAAGGGATTCGGGGAGACGGAGGGGTATAATTCCCCAAAGCTTATTGATCTGCCATCCAGAGAAATAGTTGTCACTTTTTCATCGTATCACCTTATGGGTTTCGATGCTTCTTCCGGAAAGCTGTTATGGTCGCAGGAACAGGACAGCTACCCTCCGGACCAGAGAAAACCAGGAATTGGAGATACCCACAGCAATACGGTTCTGTTTGAAGATGGTGCCATATATTACGCCGAGGGCGATGGCAACTGCGGTGTGAAGCTGAAACTTTCGGCCGATGGCGGCTCAATTGAACAGCTATGGAGAAATAACAGGTTCGACAGTTTCATGGGAGGAATCGTTAAAATTGGCAATTATCTCTACGGGTGCGGAACCGTAAGGCCAGTGCTGCTGTCGGTCAATGCAGGCACCGGGGTCATTGCCGATTCGCTGCGCATTGGCTCGGGTGCCGTCATTGCTGCTGACAATATGCTGTATTACTATACCCAGAAGGGGGAAATGAACCTTCTCAGCATCGATGAGGGCAAAATGACCAGGATAAGCTCATTCCGCATCAGTGAAGGGACTATGCAGCATTTTGCCCATCCAGTCATCAATAAGGGGATCCTGTACCAGCGTCATGGCGATGTCCTTCTGGCGTTTGACATAAGGAAGAAATGATGACAGCAGGCAGGCCGCTCATTGTCAAGCCTCAGGGGGCAATTTTCACCCTGGTATGATGGACATAATATAATATTCATAATCGATGGACAATCAGGAATCCAAACTGCAAATTCTTTATAATATCTCACTGAAAATAGGAACCAGCCTTAACCTGTATGAAATGCTGAGAACAGCACTGGCTGGTTATATCAGAGAACTGGATTGCATTACGGGGATTATTTACAGGCTGGGAGCAAATGAAAAAGCAGGATCCGATTCAGAGATGATTTTTTCAATTCCCTATGCCCTCATTGGGAAAAGCTACATTCCACAGATAGAGAGGTTCATTCCAAGCCATTTTACAGACAAGGAACTGGAAGTTTACCGCAAGAGGCTTCCCCTGAAGGAGGTAAACAGGAAAAATCAGTTCTTTACCATTATGAACCTTCAGGATTTTGGCTTCCTGATGCTTGTAAAGAAGGATGCCTTTATTGAGGATGATATGATCGAAAGGCTCAAGGTGCTGAACAGCAAGCTATCGCATGCCTGTCTTGACTGCGTTAACAACAGCGGGCTTGAGGAGAGCGAATTCCGATACAGGCAGCAGCAGGAGCTTCTGCCTGAAATGTTATGTGAGCTGGATAAGGAGGGTGTGGTAACCTTCGCAAATAACTATTCCCTTGAAAAAATGGGTTATACAAATCAGGATATTCTGAATGGGTTGAGCATATTCAGTTTAATACATGCTGACCAGCACGAAGATCTCAGGAAGAACCTCGCCAGCTCACTAAACTCCGATAAGCTTCCTCCCCGTGAATATATTGCAGTAAAGCGCGACGGCACTGTTTTTCCCTCCCTCGTGTACACAAACAGGATTGTAAAAAATAACAGGGCGGAGGGGTTGATTGGGGTCATGGTGGATATAAGCGGTCTGAAGGAGAATGAAAAAAAACTGGAGCAAAACCTCCGGCAGCAGGAATTGCTGTCGGAAATCGCACTGGAGCTCAATTGTGTGGATAATGTTGAAGGCAGGATAAATAGCGTGCTGGATAAAATCGGAAACCACACCGGTGTAAGCAGGGTATATATATTCGAAGACAGCCAGGATGGCCTTGAAACCAGCAACACATTTGAATGGTGCAATGCGGGGATAAAACCTCAGCGGGATCAGCTGCAGAGGCTCAGGTACGAGGCCTTCCCGTCATGGAAGGGCTTACTCCTGACTCAGGGACGGGTATACTTTGAGAATATCTCCATACTGCCTGAAGATTTGAAATCATTCCTTGAACAGCTTGATATAAAATCAATTGTGGTTTATCCCGTCTATGTTCACGAAAAATATTTTGGTTTTATAGGGTATGATGAATGCTCACATACTAAATCATGGAACAGGTCTGAACTTGAGCTTCTCCGGGCTATTTCAGGCATAATAGGCAATACTTTTGAGAGAAAGATAATGCAGAAGTCGATACTTGATGAGCGGGACAGGGCCAACGATGCAAACCGTGCAAAAAGTGAATTTCTCGCCAACATGAGTCATGAGATCAGGACCCCTATGAATGCCATCCTTGGCTTCAGTGAAGCTCTTTATCATAAGCTCGATTCTGTACAGCACAGGAAGATGATAGAATCTGTCCTGAGCAGCGGGAATCTGCTGCTGTCACTGCTTAATGACATCCTGGATCTCTCAAAAATTGAGGCGGGTAAGCTGGATATATCCTTGCAGCCTGTTGACTTGCTGAATATCCTGGATGAGATCAAGCTTCTTTTTGATGATAAGGCCAGGAAGTCGGGGATAAAAATTTACATATCGGCTTCCGAAAATTTCCCGTCTCAGCTTATTCTTGATGATATCAGGATAAGGCAGGTGATCTTCAACCTGGTTGGCAATGCGGTTAAATTTACACACAATGGATTTGTCAGGATAAAGGTCTTTTTTAATCAGAAAAATCCTGAATCCGGAGAGCTTGTTTTACAGGTCGAAGACAGTGGGATCGGAATTCCTGAATCACAGCAGGAATTGATCTTTGAATCATTCCGCCAGCAGTCTGGCCAGTCCAACCGGGTATATGGTGGGATTGGACTTGGGCTGGCAATTTCTAGAAAGCTTGTTGAGAAAATGAATGGAGTCCTATCAGTATCAAGCAAGGAGGGCGAGGGATCCATCTTCGTGGTGACATTGCCCGATGTGGCAGTCGGGGCATCCGGGCCAGGGAAGACTGGTTTATCTGGGTTCAGCGATAATATAATTTTTAAAAATTCCTCCATTCTGGTTGTGGATGATGTTTCCTCCAATGTAGAGGCTCTTCAAAACCTGCTGGCGGTTGCCGGACTGAATATCTCATCGGCTGAAAATGGGGAGGAGGCATTGATTATACTGGAGAGCCTTGTCCCTGATATAATCCTCGTTGATATCCGGCTGCCAGGCATGAGCGGCTATGAACTGGCTGAAAGGATAAAGTCGGATCCCGGACTCTCCGGAGTTCCCGTTATTGCTTTTACTGCCTCAGTATTCAATACAGGCAAAATTGAAAGCTCGGGACTTTTTGATGCGTTATTGTTAAAACCTGCAAGCAGATTTGACCTGTTGAAGTTGCTTTCCAGGTTCCTTGAATATGAATTTGCCGCCGTAGAATTAACTGCCGGCAAGGAAGACCAGCTGAATATTGCAACAATTGAAGAGCCACCGGAAGGTACTGTTCAGGCTATCGCCGGAATGCTCAGGGATCGCCTTATCCGGAAATTTGAGATAATAAGGGATCAGTTCATACTTTTCAGGATTGAAGAATTTGCAGAAGGGCTCAGGGAAATATCAGCGATATATGATTACGTCTGGCTCAGGCAATATTCTGAAAGAATAATGCATGAGCTTGAAATGGTTGACCTCGATTCACTCAGGGATACCCTGAATTTTTTTCCCGCATTTTATGAAAAGATCCTCAGGTTATCCGAAACCTCCTGAATCACCGGCAGGTTCTGAGGCATTTGCATTGTCCCCTGTTGAAAAATTAACATAACCAGGCATCGGATTGTTTAATTAATATTATTTTTGAACAAGGGAAATGTGAAAATTCTAACTGCTATTTATTTCAGACCATGAGAATTCCGGGAAACCATATTATGGTTGTGGATGACAATCTGAAAAACCTTGGACTCACGGGTAAGATACTGAAAGACGAGGGTTACCTTGTCAGTCTGATCCAGAGCGGGAAAAGTGCTTTGGAGCAACTTGACCGGATTTCTCCGGATGTTATTCTGCTTGATGTGATGATGCCGGGTATGGATGGTTTCGAAGTTTGCAGGGAAATTAAAAAAAATGAGAATTTAAGTGAGATCCCAATCCTGTTCCTTACTGCAAAGGATCAGACTGAGGATCTTGCACAGGGATTTGAATCGGGGGGAGTAGACTATATAACAAAGCCTTTCAGAAAGGATGAGCTGCTGGTCAGGGTAAAAAATCATATCGATCTTGCTGCCTCAAGAAGGAAGATTATCGAAATGAACAAATCACGCGATAAGCTTTATTCAATTATTGCGCATGATATCCGGTCCCCTTTTGCCAGCATTGCCCAGGCCATTAATTCCATAGCAAACGGTTATATCGATCTGAATAGTGAAGAATTCAGGGAGATAATTAATTATCTTGAGAAAAAGACCACTGAAACCATTACACTTCTCGATAATCTGCTGGCTTTTTCGAGGCTGCAGGGCCAGGCGGGTAACAATACAGCTGTAGAATCATTTATACTGCCTGTCATAGATGAATGCCTGGAGTTGCTGAAGGATATTGCAGATAAAAGGAAGATCCTGGTTGAAACAGATATTCCGGACGATCAGACAGGCTATTTCGATGAGCTTTCAGTACACACAATATTCAGGAATCTCTTATATAAAGTTATTCTTTCAACGCCCGAAAAAGGTCACATCCGCGTAAGGTCAGAAAATGATGGTGAATATCTCTGCATATTTATCAAATTTAAGAATAATGGAAATTTCAGGGAATCAATGATAAGACTCACCCCTGTAAGTGGCATTAATAAGGATGTGAGAGCTCTCAATGAAACCGGAGGTGGTATGGACACTTTAATAATCAATGAAACAATTGATAGAGCCGGCGGCCATATTGATATAATCGCTGATGGAGATACTGATATCACATTAAAGGTTTGCCTTCCTTCAGGGGGGCCAGAATAATGATACGATGGTGAAACAGGTGACACAAATCAACGTACTGGTTCTTGACGATGATCCGATTATCAGGAATATGCTCCGGTCTGTTCTTAAGGAAAAACTGAATGTATTTGCCGTTGAGGCTCCTTCCACTGCATTCAGGATCCTTAAAAACGAAAAAATTGATATCCTGATATGTGATTTCAAGCTTCCGGAAATGGATGGCCTTAAGGTCCTTGAAAAAGTCAAGGAAGAATATCCGGCAATAGAGGTTATAATGATCAGTTCGGCAGGAAATATGGACACTGTGATTGTTGCCCTCAGGAAAGGGGCTGCGGATTTTATCAGGAAGCCCTTCTCCGCCGGTGAAATCTGGGTTGCAATAGAACGGACCAGGCGATATTCGGAGCTCAGCTCGGACCTCAAGCAATACAAGAACAAAAATGTCCACCTTAAGGAAGCGGTTGATAATGAGTTTGGCTTCAATATAATCGGCAAGTCGCATATTATGCGCGAGGTGAAAAGGCAGATTGAACTTGTAGCACGGACACCCGATACATCGGTTCTGATAACCGGGGAGAGCGGTACGGGAAAGGAGCTTGTAGCCCGTGGCATCCATAATCTAAGTGACAGGAGGGAAGAATTATTTTGTGCGGTAAATATGTCTGCTGTGCCAGAATCGCTGTTTGAAAGTGAGTTTTTTGGCCATAAAAAAGGGAGCTTTACGGGTGCCCTTACGGATAAGGCCGGTTGGTTCGAGACAGCAGACGGAGGAACGCTTTTTTTCGATGAGATAGGCGAAATGTCAATGGCACTACAGGTTAAACTCCTGAGGGTACTGGAAGACCGCCGGTTTACAAGGATTGGGACTCAGAATCAACAAAGCTTTAATGTCAGGATTGTTGCGGCAACAAACAAGAATATTGAAGAGCTTACATCCGGGAAAAATCTGAGGCTTGACCTGTTTCACAGGCTGAGCACCTTTATGATACCTCTGCCTCCCCTTCGCGACCGATTGGACGATATACCTGAATTGCTGGACTATTTCCTTCATTCCCTTTCGAGAAAGATGGGGAAAAATATTTCAGCTGTCCATCCCGATGTTCTGACTCTGGTCAAAAAATACCACTTCCCCGGCAATATAAGGGAACTGAAGAACATTGTTGAGAGGGCCCTTATAATATGCGATACGGATATTCTTATGCCTGATCATTTTATGTTCATTCATCCTGCAGGGGGAGCTGTTGTAAGCCAGGTTCAGACCGGCGACATATTTGATCTTGGGGAGATAGAAAAGCAGACTATACTGAAAGCGCTGCAAAAGGTCAACTTCAATAAATCCAAAGCTGCCAGGTTACTCAACCTTGAATGGAATGCCCTCTACAGGCGAATCCAGAAGCTTGGTATTGAACTGCCCGCGGAATAATTTTCAAGATCTTTAATTAAGAAGATTCTTCCTCATTTCCGAAGAATTTCAGCTTTAATCATGTTTTTATAATCTATTATAAAATGCAGATATATAGTTATATATGCTTTGTGGCACACTCATTGCCAATAATGGAGCAAAATTCGGATAAAATAGAATCAGGAACACAGAACAATATTTTGAAATTGAATTTAAGATCCTTTTATCCGGTTATACTAAAAACATGGGTTTACAGGGCAAAGAAGAAAAGAAGAAAGGTTTAATAAACAGGTTATGAAAGCAGGATGTATATATATAGGACATGATCCGGACTTTATTAAAAAGCTGCGCGATGCAGGGATTGAACTTATAATATTCGATTCCCTGTTAAGGGGAATCAACTATATGAAGCTTAAAGGTACAGCAGAGGCCGTTTTTTACGAAGCAGCATCCGATCTGAATGCAGCAGGGAAAAATATAATATTTTTCAGGAGCACGGTAAGCAGGGAAATCCCTTTCTTCGTTTTCACGAGAGATGAGGATGCCGTCATGAAACTCTCAGGAACCGGGGTTACAGAAATTCTAACCACAGGCTTTGATGCGTCATTCGTTTATCAGAAGATCAGAAATCAGAGATACGACGCTGCTTTAGTTTGGATTGAAGAGTCGCTGGGCTTTGACACTGTGATGCCTGACTGGAACAGGGTTTTCAATATCCTTATTGTGCTTTCGCTGTTGTTTATTTCACAGGCATTGCTTCTCGGCCTGTTGCTGTAACATCCCCATTTCCGCCAATGGAGCCTGGGTTCTGGCATGGAAAAGAATAATAAGGTATCGAGCGCCGGTAAATTTGCCGCTCCCGGACTATCCAGCCTGATATTAGTCTCAAGCCTGGCCTCACAATAGGGATCACGAGAGATATTTTTTTCTTACCTTTAGGATCAAAATTATCGGGACATGAAAAAAATAGCTTTGCTGGGAACAGGACTCATTGGCAGTTTTTACACTATGTCGCTGCATGCCCAGCGCCGGAGGGACCAGATACACATTGTCTGTTCGGTTCCGCTGGAAGCCGCAAGGGAATTTGCAGTGAAATGGAATATTCCAAAATTTACATCCAGCATGAAGGAGGCTGTTGAAGACCCGGAGGTGGATCTTGTTGTTGTTGGTCTTCCCAACTATCTGCACAAGGAGGCGATTATGCTGGCATGCAAGGCCAAAAAATCTGTTTTATGCACAAAGCCTTTGGCACTGAATGCAAAGGAGGCAAAGGAAATCCTTGATACAGTTGAGGCAGCCGGTCTCTTTAACGGGTACCTTGAGGATCTTGTGTATACACCTAAGACATTAAGGGCTATAGAGCTGGTGCATAACGGATCACTTGGAAGGATCCTCTGGGCAAGATCAAGGGAGGCCCATCCCGGACCACACAGCGCATGGTTCTGGGATAAAAAGCTCTCGGGCGGAGGTGCCCTTGTCGATATGGGCTGCCATTGCATCGAGATCGGCAGGAGCTTTATCGGCAAGGATATCAGACCTGTGGAAGCCATGTGCTGGGCAGAGACCCAGGTCAAGCCAATTGAGGCTGAGGATCATGCAATAGCCCTTATCAGGTATGAGAACGGTGCAATTTCACAGGTGGAGGTGAGCTGGAATTTCAGGGGAGGAATGGACCTGAGGGACGAAGTATCCGGCACGGAAGGTACAATCAGGCTGGATCATTGGCTCAGGACCGGCTTCGAGGTGTTTACCACGGGTAAAACCGGCAATTATGTGGCAGAGAAGGCTGAAAGCGATAACGGGTGGCTTTTCCCCGTAGGTGATGAGGTGCATGCCCTGGGTTATCCCGATATGTTTACGGATATGCTAGATTCGATGGAGGAAAACAGGAAGCCACGTGAAACCTTCTATGACGGCTATGTTGTGAACGCTATAATGGATGCGTGCTATAAATCTGCTTCAACAAGGAAATGGGAACCCGTAGAGCTATCAGACTGGCGTGGAAGGGAGCGAGTTTCGTCAGCTGTTGATCTGATCGATTTTGATGAGCTTCATTTCCTGATAAAAAGTGAAAAAATGCCGGATGGAAGCACAAAGCTGATGCTCAAGGAAAAATCTACAGGAAATATAATTCAGAAAATTATCCTCTAGTTCCTGTTACAAAACCCCTTCAGGAAGAGCTAAATTTCAAAAAATCAATATTTTTTCAGAAATTCCGGAATATTTGTTCGAAATATTCACGGAATTTCTGTTTTACATTGTGAAAGTGATGCATAATTCAACAAGTGTTGAAAATATCTACAATAAATCTATAGCCTTTATTTAACAGGAGTTTGAGCGTATAATAAATACACAGTGTTGATATATTCAACAGTAATGCTTCTGTTCCCCCACTTGCCTCCCTGGCTTAAAGCCTACATAATCAGAGCGATACCTGGAGATATCTTACTTGGCATCATAGTTGAACAGGCTTAGCGCCTGCCGCGATGCTATAGCTGAAGGCAGAACTGAAGAGAACTGATCAGAACATTTAAACACAGAATTATGAAAAAAGCAGTGTATTTATTGATGAGCCTGTTGATTGCATTATGCAGCACAATGAACGGCAGGCAGGCCGGGAGCAATAAGAATACGTCAGGTGGCGCTCCGTTAAGGATAATTGCCTCCCCGGATCTGTATGATCTTTCCAAAAAGTGGGCCGAAGAGTATAACAGGCAGTCAGAAGGCCCGGTTATCAGTGTCATAAATGCTGCTGACCCGGAAAAGACAGGGGATCTGATCAGGCAGGGAGAGCTGGCGGTTATATCGGGCGAATATGCGAAATCCATGAAGGATGGGGATTTCTGGAATGTAATCGTTGGCCGCGATGTGATTGTCCCCGTCATAAATGCAAGGAACCCGTTACTGGAAGAGATAGTCTCAAGGGGTGTATCGCCCGCGAGCCTTTCAGGCTTCCTTGGGAAAGGGGGATCGGGATCCTGGGGAGATCTCCTCGGGAACGGGAGCAAAGAAAAAGCAGCGTTTTTCTGCATTGGCGATAAACTTGCACTTTCATCCCTGTCATCGTTCCTGAATACTGATGAAGAAGCTGCATTGGGTGCTCACCATGGAAGTGCCGGGGAGGTGCTTTCTGCAATCGCCGGGAATCCCCTCTCCTTCGGATTCTGCAGGCTGACAGATGTGCTTGACGATAAAACTCAGATCCTGAAGGAGGGGATCAGGTTTTTGCCGCTCGACAGGAACGGTAACGGGCACATTGATTTCAGTGAAGACATCTATGATAATGCCGCCGGTTTTGCCAGGGGGGTCTGGATAGGCAAGTACCCCAGAGCCCTGATCGGCAATGTTTACGCCCTTGCAAGGGAACAACCTGCTAATGCCCCGGCTGTTGCCTTTATCAGGTGGATCCTTTCCGACGGACAGAAATATCTTCCTTTGAATGGTTATTCGGAGCTTCTGGCAAATGAGCGCCAAAGCGCCTCTGACAAGATCAATAATCCTGCAATAGTGGCGGGGGCGTCAGCCGGTGAAAAGAATCTTCTGGCCTCATATCTGATGCTTGCTGCATTTATAATTCTGTCAGGTGTTGCAGCGTGGTCGCTTTCGGGCCGTAGAAAGCATGAGACAATAACCGGAGGGAAGGCTGAAAATTCTGATCATCCGGTACTTGATTCAGGTTCAATCAGGATCCCGAAGGGGATGTATTTTGACAAGACCCACACGTGGGCATTTCTTGAGGAGACAGGGAACGTAAGGGTAGGGATAGATGATTTTTTGCAGCATATTACAGGTAAGATCACCAGGATAAGGATGAAGGAGCCCGGCAGAAAGGTAAAGAAGGGTGAGCAGATCCTTTCGATTGTACAGAATGGCAAGCAGCTGAACCTCTATGCTCCTGTAAGCGGAACAATAGTTGAACAGAACACTGCCCTTGAGGACAATTCATCGCCGCTCAACAGCTCACCTTACAAGGATGGCTGGATCTACCGTATCGAGCCTTCAAACTGGAGCAGGGAAAGCCAGCTGTTATTCATGGCTGAGAAGCACAGGGACTTCCTTAAAATGGAATTTTCACGTCTGAAGGATTTTCTGTCAAAGGCGCTTGCAGGTGATGCAAATTATGCTCAGGTACTTCTTCAGGATGGCGGAGAGATCCGCGACGGGGTCCTGTCCGATATGGGTCCTGAGGTCTGGGAGGATTTTCAGAGCGATTTTATTGATCCGTCAAGACAGGTATGGTTTTACGAAATATTTTGAAAACTTAATTTAACGGGATATGTCTGTAGACAGAAGAAATTTTTTTAAAGTACTGGGACTCACTGGAGCATCGCTTGCCGCCGGCACAAAGCTGGCAGCTGCTCCTGGGAGTAAAGGCACAGTTGAATTCACCGGAATATTGTACGATTCGACCCGCTGCGTGGGGTGCCAGACATGTGAATCGGCATGTGCGGAAGCCAATGGACTGCCCCAGCCTGAAGGGACCCTGGAAACGGGAGTGATCAGAAAAACAGATGAATCGCACCGTACCGTTGTAAACTCATACCAGACAAGCAAGGGTGAGGCATTCGTCAAGAAACAGTGCATGCACTGCAATGAACCGGCCTGTACAGCAGCCTGTCTTACGCAGGCGATGTACAAAACGAAGGAGGGGGCTGTAATCTGGAGAGGGGATAAATGTATGGGATGCCGTTACTGCATGGTCTCATGTCCCTTTGACATTCCGAAATTCGAGTATCACAGCGCCAATCCGAAGATCGAGAAATGCAATATGTGCTTCGGCAGGATCTCGGAAGGCAAGATCCCGGCGTGTGTGGAGAACTGTCCGGCAGAGGCACTGGTTTACGGTAAGAGAAGGGACCTGATAAAGGAGGCCAGAAAAAGGATAAACGATAATCCTGAACAATATGAGGATCATATTTACGGGGAGCATGAGGCAGGAGGAACAGGATTCCTTTACCTTGCGGCAGTACCGTTCAACGAGCTGGGTTTCAATACCGGGCTTCAGACCGAATCGTATCCGTCACTCTCGAAGGGATTTCTTTACAGTGTACCCACAATCTTTGTTTTATGGCCGGCAATGCTGCTGGGCCTGAGGGAAGCGACAAAAAACAACAACGATAATACTGAAACCGATGAATAATTCCGAACTGACTCTTACTGGGCAAAATGATGCCAGGTCGACCTGGAAGTTTCTCATGGGCGAACTGAAGCCCAGGGGAAAATTCCTTACCCCCTTCAATATAATTTCCCTGCCAGTAATGGTCCTTGGATTCATAATTATAGTTGTGCGATTCTGGAAAGGGCTGGGATCAGTTACGAACCTGACCCAGGAAGTTCCCTGGGGTCTGTGGATCGGGTTTGACGTGGTAACAGGCGTTGCATTTGCGGGGGGAGCTTATGTACTGACATTTATGGTCTATATCCTGAACATGCATAAATACCATTCGATAGTCAGGATAACTGTCCTGAACGGCTTCCTGGCGTATGTTTTTTATGCAGGTGCCCTTCTGCTCGACCTGGGGCGCCCCTGGCACGTGATCAATCCTATCATAGGGAACGGCTTCGGGACAAGCTCGGTCCTCTTCCTCGTGGCATGGCATTTCCTGCTTTATATGATGGCCCAGCTGATCGAGTTCTCGCCGGCCATAGCCGAATGGCTCGGGGCAAGGCGGGCAAGAAAGATCCTCTCTGGCATGACAATAGCTGCGGTTATATTCGGGATAACCCTGTCAACCCTGCACCAGTCTGGACTTGGAGCTCTGTATCTCATGGCAAAGGACAAGATTCACCCTCTCTGGTATTCCGAGTTTATACCTGTTATGTTCTTCGTTTCCAGTATTTTTGCCGGATTGTCGATGGTAATCTTTGAAGGATCCATCAGCCACAAGGTCTTCTTCGACCAGATAAGTGATACCAACCATAAAGCCCATAATAAAATAATCAGCGGGCTGTCAAAGATCTGTGCAGTTACAATGTTTGCATATTTTTTCCTTCAGCTTCTCGTATTTGTGCACGGCAAGAGGTGGGATCTGCTCAATACACCCATGGGATACTGGTATCTGACAGAGATGCTCGGTTTTGTGCTGTTGCCAATGTTATTGTTCTTTTACAGTTACAGGAGAAATAACATTTTCCTGATTAAAGCAGCTGCAGTACTGACAATGGCGGGGGTTATAATCAACAGGCTGAATGTAACAGTGATAGGTTTCAAATGGACCGAAGCAGTGAGATATGTACCTACATGGATGGAATTTGCAGTGACACTTGCCGTGATTTTTACCGAGATCTGGATATTCAGGTGGGTGATTTACAGGATGCCCGTCCTGAGGGAATCGCCATCATGGGTAAATGAAAATCAATAATCTAACCAGCTGATGGCTTATTTTAAGGCTCAGCACAACACTAAATGCAATGGACGGATTCAGCTACCATAACATATTCGAGACCAAAGGGATAGAATACCTTATCATAATTGCCTTCCTACTTCTTATAATCCCATTCTGGATAATAATAAACAAAGAGATCCCTGTCGGTGCAAGGATCAGGAAAGCCATCGGGGTCCTTACTGAAGGTATCCTGAGGGTACCGCCCGGACTTCTTTTCAGTAAAAATCATACCTGGCTCCATCTTGAAAAGTCAGGACTCGCGGAGGTGGGTATAGATGATTTTCTGCTGCATATTACGGGTGAAGTAATATTTTCAAACCTGAGGGAACCCGGAAGCCGGGTCAGGAAGGGGGAACTGCTCGCGGACCTTGATCACGAAGGGAAGAGACTTAGAGTATATTCGCCGATCTCAGGCAGGATTGCCGCCATAAACAAATTAATTTCAGAATCACCGTCGGCAGTATCCGGTGATCCATATGGGAAGGGGTGGATCTGCAGGATCGAACCCTCAGGGTGGAGCGAGGAGACCAGCAGATATTTTCTTGCGGATGAAGCCCTGGAGTGGATGAAAACGGAGCTTCAGAGATTCAGGGATTTTGTTGCCGGATCAGTCGGGAGGTTTACACCGGAGGCATCCATGATCATATTGCAGGACGGGGGTGAATTATCCGACTATCCTCTTGCCGGTCTGCCTGAAGAGGTCTGGAATGATTTCCAGCAATCTTTCCTGGATTTGCAAGCATGAAATATTGCCCGACTGACCTGTGCCGGGAAATGAATAATTTGTGGTATTTTTAGGGTGGTGTTAATATTACATGTATTCTGGCAATGGGTTCGACAGGTAAATCATTTTCGGGAGAAGGCCGGATAAAGACATTCTTACTAAAGTATGTAAAATTCAGGTCATCAATTTACAGCAGGGTTGTGTATATCATAACCCTCTCCTCTATAATACTATTTCTGGTCTTTGGCGTCCTGTTCAGGTCTGTCTATGAGCAGAATTTCAATACGGTGATAAGGCAGAACGGAAACAACATAGGATCGATTGTTGAGGGCTCCCTTTATCACTCGATGCTCGAAAATAACAAAAGCACTCTTCAGGGCACCCTTGACATTATCAATACGATGTCTGGCATCGACGATGTAAATATGTACGATGACAATGACAGGCTCGTATATTCGTCGTTCTCATCCGATTCCTCGAATCACAGCAATCCCGACTGCCTGAATTGCCATTCGAATATCCAGTCGATGTTTCCAAGGAAGGAGAAATCGTACAGGATAATAGATGTAAAGAGCGAATGCAGCATGTATAAGAATGACAATGGCCACCGCCACCTTCTTATCCGTTCTCCCATCCTGAATGAGAAATCGTGCTATACGAGCGCCTGTCATTTTCACAAGGAGAGCGATGAGGTGCTTGGATCGCTTATAATAAAAATGCCTCTTACCGATCTCGATAATGCGGTTCAGAAATCGTCTGCCAAATTTTACCTGCTTGCAATGGCTACGACCCTCCTTTTGATTGCAGCCCTGATCCTCTTCACAAGCAAGAATATAAAAAACCCTCTTAACGATCTGATAAAGGCCAGCATTGCAGTGTCGAACGGAAACAAAAGCACCAGGCTCGAGATCAGGCCAAATCAGCTCGACGATATGAGGATGGTTTCCGAAGCATTCAACGATATGCTCGATAATCTGCAGGTGGCGACCGAGGAGCTGCAGAACTGGTCGCAGCAGCTGGAATACAAGGTACAGAAGAAGTCGGAGGAACTGGGAGCAGCACAGAACGAGCTGATTCATATTGAAAGGATCGCATCGTTAGGAAAGCTGTCATCGTCCGTTGCGCACGAGATAAATAATCCCCTTTCAGGCATCCTTGTTTATACAAAGCTGGTCCATAAGCAGCTCAGCAATCCCGACCTGGATGATGCGAAGAAGGAGACAATGCTCAAGCATCTGAAGCTTATCGAGAATGAGACCAAGCGATGCGGCGAGATAGTGAAGGGTTTGCTAGAGTTTTCGAAGAAGGACCAGGAGGATTTCGAGTCGAAGCATCTTCACAGGATCCTGCAGGACACATATGAGCTGATGACCCATCCCATCAGGATAGCCAATATCAGTTTCCATGCTGATCTGAAGGCAGCTTCAGACCTTATATTCTGCAGCCCGAACCAGATCAAGCAGGCCTGCGTGGCAATTCTTGTAAATGCCACCGAAGCTGTCCATGAGAACGGGGAAATCAGTATCTCCACCATCAATCCCGATGCCGGTACAATTAGGATCGACATTTCCGACAACGGCATAGGGATACCCCAAGACGATATTCCGCAGATATTCCAGCCATTCTTCTCGACAAAGCATGATACAAGCGGCATAGGCCTTGGCCTGGCGATAGTGCACGGAATAATAAAAAGCCATAATGGGAAGATAGATGTAAAGTCGGAGATTGGCCGGGGTTCAACAATATCCATTACTTTACCCTTAATAAGGATCTAGGAGACAAAAAAATGGGAGGGAAGATATCAATTCTGATAGTTGATGATGAGGAATCGGTGAGGGATTCGCTGTTCAACTGGTTCATAGAGGATGGCTATCGGGTAGCAGTGTGCCGAGAATGCAAATAAGGCGCTCTCGATGCTTGAGAATGAAGGCTTTGATATTGTACTTGCCGATATCAAGATGCCGGGGATGGACGGACTTGAGATGCTCAGGAGGATCAAGCTTCTCAAGGCTGATTCTGTTGTAATTGTAATGACAGCCTTTGCCACGGTAGATACAGCTGTTCAGGCGCTTAAGGATGGAGCCTTCGATTATGTGACAAAACCATTCGATCCCGATGATCTTTCGCATCTAATAAGGAATGCCTCCAAGCAGATAGCCCTTTCGGAGGAGAATGAGAATCTCAGGCAGAAGGTAGTATCGCTTGAGAATGTCGAAGACCTTATCGGGAAGAGCGAGTCGATCAAAAAAGTTCTTAAGGATATAGAGAGCGTTGCCCAGTCCAATTCCTCCGTTGTTGTAACAGGGGAGAGCGGTACAGGCAAAGAGCTGGTGGCCAGAGCCATACACTCGAATTCGCCAAGAAGGTATTTCCCCCTTGTAAGCGTCCATTGCGGAGCGCTTACCGAGAGTCTTCTCGAGAGCGAGCTGTTCGGCCATGAGAAGGGGGCTTTCACCGGCGCGATGTACAACCGCAAGGGGAGATTCGAGATGGCTGACAACGGGACTATTTTCCTTGATGAAATAGCGACTATCTCCACGAAAATGCAGATCGACCTGCTGCGGGTGCTCGAATCAAAGAAATTTGTCAGGGTAGGAGGGAACAAGGAGATCTCATCCGATTTCAGGGTTATATGCGCAACCAACAGGGACCTCAAGAGCATGGTGGAGAACGGATCGTTCAGGGAGGACCTGTACTACAGGCTGAACGTTGTGAATATATTTGTTCCTCCCCTGAGGGAAAGGATAGAAGACATACCGCTTCTCGTGGAATACTTCATAAGGAAATATTGCATCTCGATGAACCGGCAGCCGGTCACGATAGAACCGGCAGCATTGAAAAGACTCGAGGAGTTCAGTTTCCCTGGCAATGTAAGGGAGCTTGAGAACATGATTGAAAGGGCAATAGTTGTGGGGAACGGGAAGAAGATCACTCTCAGGGACCTGCCGCTTGAAAAATCGGTGATAAGCAATTCCGTTGAGAGCCTCGATGAACTCGAAAGGCTTCATATCCACCAGATCCTTAACAAGTACAACTGGAATATCTCCCGGGCGGCAAAAGCTTTGAAGGTTGACAGGGTTACCCTTTACAACAAGATATCCAAATACCGATTAAAGCCTGTCGACTGATATTGATCAATACTTTTCTTCGTGAGGCTTTCCAGGCATGAAATTGAATTTATACAGCTGCTTAGATGTTTTGAATCTGACATTTATCTTTTTTGATGGATCCATACATTACATTGATCTCATACGGGTATTTTGATGCCGAGCTTCTCCGCTACCTGGCTGAGGCGGTGAAAAAGGAGTTCCTCATGGATGTGAATTTAAAGGAGGGTCATCTGGATCTGAGTGAATTCTACGATCCTACAAGGAGACAATACAACGGAGTAAAGCTGATTCATGAGGTCGAGAATTCGCTGTCGCAGGGCTCATCCAAAACAATCGGACTTTTCAATGTGGATCTGTTCATCCCCATCCTGACTTATATTTTCGGTCAGGCTTTTCTTGACGGGAGAACAGGCATCGCCTCCAGTTACCGTCTCAGCAACGAACGGTACGGGATAAATGCAGATGAGAAGATCGTAACCCAACGGTTCATTAAAGAGGTGATTCATGAGCTTGGACATACCTTTGGCCTGATCCACTGCCATTTGCCTGCCTGTGTTATGAGGTCAAGCACCTATGTGGAGGATATCGATCAGAAAAGCATGCATCTTTGCCATAGTTGCAGGAATGAGTATAATAAACTGCTTGAGCAGTAGCTGATCAGCCTGCTTTACAAACAGCCACTTTTTTTTGGCTGTTTAACAAATTTTTCTACTTTTATGCAATTAATTACCTACCCATCTTTTGTGAATGGATCTTACCCGGCGTATTCGTGATAAAATGATGAAGGAACACCTTATGTTCTCATACAGGGGTGTTGTGACAAAAGAAAACTCAATTCCTCTTCTCATGCTCCTTGAGAAAGAGATGGAGAGCTCTGAGTTCGGTTTCATGGGCAGGAAGCGGCTCTTTATGTTCGTTCTGGAAAGCCTTCAGAACGTATCGAGGCATGTTTCGCGTGACAAATATGCAGATATGTCGCTGGTGGTTTATTCAAAGACGGGCAGCGGATATACTGTGACAACGGGCAATGTTGTTACCGAAGAAGGAAAGAAAATACTAAGGGAAAAGCTGGAACAGATTAATACCCTGAATGCAGATGAGATAAGGGAAGTTTACAGGCAGATGCTCAGTGTTGCGGAGTTCAGCGACAAGGGAGGGGCAGGGCTCGGACTTATCGAAATGGCAAAGAAGACAGGGAACAAGCTGGACTTTGATTTTGTATCGCTCGATAAGGATTACTCATACTTTGTACTGAGCAAGACTGTCGATGAAGGTGGCATAGGCAAGCATTTTGGAGGACATGAGAAGGCTTTTCGCGGCAAGGGGGTTACACAGCTCGAAAGGCTCATGTCTGATAATAATGTCAGCATGATATGGTGCGGCCATATTTCGGCTGATGTGGGAAAGGGTGTGCTCTCCCTTACGGAAACGAAGCTCTCGGAGGATGATATCGAATCGAACCTGCGGAAAAGGGTATTCAGCATTCTTGTGGAACTTCTTGACAACGTTGCGAAATACAGTCCGGGCATAGAAGCGGAGCGCAGGTACGGTATGCCGGTGGCAATGCTGAAGCTCACGAATAAGGTCTATTCCCTCACCACTGGAAATCTGATACTCAACTCCGACATTCCCCATCTGAAGGAGAAGATCGACATAATTAACAAATACGATACGGAGGGGCTGAAGGAGTTCTTCATTAAATCATTGTCCGGTCAGACAGTGCACTCCGACAGTACAGGCAACATGGGGCTGATTGATATGGCAAGAAAGTCAGGGAGCAGGCTCGATGCCCAGTTTGAGAAGCTGAATGATCTGTATTCCTATTATATTGTAACGGTAAAGATCTCTGAAAGGGCAGGTTAATCAAACACGCGCAGGCTCAGGGTGGTGCCATCCCAAACCGCATAGCTTCCTTTCATGATCCAGTCGCCCAGGAAAATTATTTCAGCCCTGTCCAGCCTGTAAACCATTTCAAGATGCCGGTGGCCGAAAATAAAATAGTCAGTTTTCTCTTTCTCCAGTATTTCCCTTGCATATCTTATAAGATCCTCTTTTTCCCCGCCGAGGAATTCAATCTTGATACCTTTGCCCAGTCTCGAGCTCAGCGACCACCTGAGTCCGATTCCCATGCCGATTGAAGGGTGCATGGCTGAATACATTGCCCTGAGAGGCTTGTTCCTGAATATTGACAGAAGGAGCTTATATCCCCTGTCCCTGGTACCGAGACCCTCCCCGTGAGCCAGATGGAAATTTTTACCGTCGAAGCTCCTGCTGACTGGCCCGGTATGTGTAATCATTCCGCATTCCCCGGTCAGGTAGTCGCCTATCCACATATCATGATTTCCGGTAAAGAAATGTACCGGTATACCGCTGTCAGTAATTTCAGCAATCGTTCCCAGGAACCTTGTAAATCCCCTGGGGACTACCCGCCTGTATTCCCACCAGAAGTCAAACACATCGCCAAGCAGATATATTTCCCTGGCCTCGGGTGCAATTGTGTTGAGCCATTTGACGACCTTTTTTTCCCTCTCAAGCGGAGGAGAGCCTGCAGGCAATCCAAGATGAAAATCGGAGGCAAAAAATATTTTGGCTTTACCTGTCAAAACCTGATCTTATTTTGAGAATAACTGTTCAAGCCTGATCTGAAGTGATCTGTCATGCAGATTTGAACCAATGATCTTCCCCTCCTTGTCGAAGAGATAATTCGATGGAAGAGTTGTGACATTGAAAAGCTTTGCGTTCACCGGATTCCGGGGATCGTCTTCCCTTGTATTTATCCAGGGCAGTTCATCATAGCTGACTGCCTTTCTCCAGTCCTCCTCGCTGTCGTCGATGTTGATCTGGTAAATTTCGAATCCCCTGGATTTATAAAGTTTGTAGTATTCCTTGAGCTGCAGGTTTTCAACAATGCACTCCTTTGACCTGTACGACCAGAATGCAAGCAGGACATATTTTCCCTTGAGCGATGAGAGGGATATTCTTTTTCCTGCGAGGTTCTTCAGATTTGGATCGAGCTTCGACTGGGGCAGCTCATTTGCCATTGCTCCAAGCTTCTCAACGTACATTTTGTTGAGTTCATTGTTCAGGTCCCTCGCAAGGGCCTGAACATGCTTGGAGTTTGGATAATGCTTTGTGAGCGAATCCGTAACGATTTTAAGGTACTGAAGGTCATTGGGCTCATAGAGCACATAGGTGTCCGGAGTAATTGTCTGATAGAGGGCCTTGATGGCTGCCAGGGAGTTTATATTGTTGATAATGAATTCAATGTTTTTCTTCCGCTGGGCTTTTATGAGATTCAGAAATTCAGATTCAAGCTCTGGTCCCTTCACATCGAACCCTGGTTCCTTTGAGGACTGATTATACAGATTGGTGAGAGAATCGAGTTTTCTTTTTGTATTGGCCAGTGCAAGATCAAGCACCTGCAGCTTTGAGGATCCTTCCGAGCCCTCAACCGAATAGTTCTCATAAAGGTTTTTATTGCTGAAGCCTAGTCTGATCGTTTCTCCAGGTTTGGCCAGGAGTGTTATAAAATCTGTTCCGGAGAAGCCCAGCTGGTAAAAGTCAGGCTCTGCCGAATGCACTGTAAAACGGAAAGATCCCTTTTTGCTTATTTTGGCTGAGTCGATCAGGATGGGTGTATTTATATCGACTTTGCTGATATGGATATATTTATCTGTTTTACCATTAATTACACCTCTTATTGTGAAGGAATTCTTGTCTTTACATGCAGCAGCCGTCAGGGCCAGCATTATCAGAAGAAATACTCGTTTCATTAATGATCTGATTACATGTTTTTACGTGGAATATTGTTTCTTATTTGAAAAGCTGGGCAAGTTTGTTCTGCAGTGCCTCTCCCCTGAGGTTTGTGGCTATTATCCGTCCCTCCTTGTCGAGGAGGAAGTTTGAGGGTATAGATTCAATTTTATATGTCTGCACTGCCTTTGAGTTCCAGTACTGGATATCGCTGACATGAATCCATTTTCCAAGCTTGTCATCCTCGATTCCCTTTTCCCATGCTTCCTTCGTCTTATCGAGAGAAACCTGGTATATCTGGAATCCTTTTCTGTGATAAAGTTCGTAGGCCCTTACAAGATTTGGGTTTTCCTGGCGGCAGGGAGCACACCATGATGCCCAGAAATCGAGGAGAACGTACGATCCCCGTGTGGATGAAAGCCTGATTGTATCTCCCTCGGGTGACGGAAGTATTATCTCGGGCGCTTCCGTTCCTTCGCCTGCCTGAGGTGTTGTGCCGGCTTTGGCATCAGCATGGCCAAGGAGTTCCCTGACCTGTTCATGGAGCGTAGTAACCGGTTCATAGCCCGGGAAAAGCAGTGAAAGGGAAGAGTCGACCTTTAAATAGTAACTGTAATCCTTTGATGGATTAAGAACATAGACATTGGGCGCAACCTGCTGATAAAGAGCGATCAGGCTTACGAGCGATGTAAGGTTGTCGTCGATATACTTCTTTGTGTAGGCATTGATCTCTTCAAGATAAGTCTGGGCGATGCTGTCGAGCGATTCTATAACTGCCGGCAGTTGGGGATTGCTCACATTCTGCCTGTAAATCTCGCTGAGCCCCGTTAATTTTGATATTGTGGTCCTGAGTTTTCTGTTATACTCGTTCATAAGCTCTGTTCCGTGTGATCCGGAGACAGAAATCGGGTAGTTAAGGGAATCATATTGCGAGCGTATATTTAGCTTTTCTCCCGGTGCAAGAAGCATTGTAAGGAAGTTCCTGTCGGTTATTTTCAGAAGGTAAAATGCCGGTGACTTGATTTCCCTTTTAAAGCTGAAAGTTCCGTTATCAGATACTTTTACTGAATCGACAGGCTTTACCTCATTGGACATAAGCTCACCGAGGTAAATATAATTTCCCTTCATCGGATTCACAAGGGTGCCAGTGATCTGTACGGAAGTGTTCTTGCATCCGGCAACAACCAGGAATGCAGAAAGATACAGTACTAATTTTCTATTCATCAACTCTTGCTTTTTTAAAATATTGACTTGCAAAGTTATTCTTTTTTTTATGCGTCACTAATTTTAAGAAATTTTATTAGCTTACTTTGCAGGATATATGTTGTTTTTGGACAGATAGTTTTTTTTTGTTACCTTAGTTAGGTTGTAATTTCAAACAATCAATAATATATGAGTTATATTAAATTTGAAAAGAATCAGATTGTGAATCTTGAGTATTCCCTGTCGAGGGAGGTCATCAGGACCAACAGGGCAGGTTCCTATTCGTCTACAACTATCGTCGGGTGCAATACCCGGAAGTACCATGGGTTGCTTGTCTGCCCGGTTGATGAATTCGGGGGAGACAGGTATGTTCTTCTTTCATCGCTTGATGTTATTGTTGTTAATGGGGACAAAAGTTTCAATACCGGGATAAGGAAGTACAAGGGAGATTATTTTAATCCTAAGGGGCACAAGTATATAGAGGATTTTGATGCTGATACGATTCCTTCAAGGATTTTCAGGGTCGGAGGTGTGATTCTTAAGCAGGAAAGGCTTCTTGTTCACTATGAGGAGCAATTTCTTCTGAGGATTACAATCCTCGAGGCTCCCGAGCCCATGAAGCTTCAGGTGAGGCCCTTCCTGGCATTCAGGAATATTCATCATCTTACCCACGCAAATCTTGCTGCCAATACAAAAGTTGATTTTATTGAAAATGGCATCAGATCGAAGCTGTATGAGGGTTTTCCTTCACTTGACATGCAGTTTTCGCTAAATGCGGAATTTGTGCATGTTCCCGACTGGTATCTCGGGGTTGAATACCTTGAGGAACAGAAAAGGGGTTATGATTATTCCGAGGACCTTTTTACGCCAGGTTTTTTTGAGCTGACTGCCAGGCAGGGTGACGAAATAGTTTTCTCAGCCTCCACAAAGGAGGAAAAAACAGCTGGTCTGGCTGCCAAGTTTACAAAAAATGCCGCCGGCAAGATTCCCCGGGACAGCTTCATCAACTGTCTGAGGAATGCGGCTCAGCAATTTGTTGAAAAGAGGGGGGGCAAGACTCTCCTTATTGCTGGCTATCCATGGTTCGGAGCATGGGGCAGGGATACCTTTATCTCCCTTCCCGGCCTTGCACTTGCAAGGCACCGGCTCGAACTTTACAGGGCTGTTCTCGACACCCAGGTTGAGAGAATGGTTGGTGGATTGTTTCCAAACATGGGTAATTTGAACAATCCGGCATTTAATTCTGTTGATGCTCCATTATGGTTCTTCTGGGCAGTTCAGCATTATGTTGAAAACGGAGGAGACGACGGGTGGGAGAGGTATGGAGAAGCGGCCAAATCGGTCCTGAAGGCATTTCAAAACGGGGCTGGCTTTAATATCCATATGCGGGAAAACGGACTTATATATGCGGATGCCCCCGGAAAATCACTCACCTGGATGGATGCGGTCGTGAATGGTGTGCCGGTTACCCAGAGACGGGGATATGCGGTTGAAATAAATGCGCTCTGGTACAACGCTATATGCTTTTCACTGGAGATGGCCGGGCAGGCAAAGGATAAAAAATTTATAAAGGAATACGGCCCATTGCCAGAACTTATTCAAAAATCCTTCCTGGAAGTTTTCTGGGACGAAAAACTTGGCTATCTGGCTGATTATGTGAATGATGATGAAGAGAAGAATTTCTTTGTGAGACCGAATATGGTGATTGCCGTTTCAATGCCCTACTCGATGCTTAATAAGGATCAGATGGAGAAAGTCCTGAATGAAGCCGACAAGAAACTTGTAACTCCGAGAGGTCTGAGGACCCTCTCTCCCGGTAATTTGTTTTATAAGGGCACTTACAGTGGAACACAGGAGGAAAGGGACAGGGCCTATCATCAGGGAACGGTATGGCCATGGCTTTTCGGGCCGTTCTGCGAGGCATGGCTAAAAGTATATGGTAATCAGGGGGTTCAAAAAGTAAGGAAACTTATTTTCGGACTGGAGGCTGTGATGAGCGAGCATGGAGTCAGTACGCTGTCGGAGATTCATGACGGCGATCCGCCTCATACACCGCGCGGGGCAATTTCTCAGGCATGGAGTGTTGGTGAAGTGCTCAGGATAATTGAGCTGCTGGATTCTAAATATGGAAATCATTAACTAAAGCTGTTTATGCGGGTTTTAATGTTTGGATGGGAATTTCCGCCTCATATCTCGGGAGGGTTGGGTACGGCAAGCTATGGCCTGACCAGGGGAATGGCGACCCTCGACGACCTCGAAGTGATATTTGTAGTACCCAAAGAATGGGGTGATGAAGATCAGACTACTGTAAGGCTTATAGGAGCGAACAGGATCCCGATGTCATTCAGACATGTATATCATAAAGGCTTCAGGCAGAATTTCGAAAAAATTGAGGTTTCGTCTAGAATTGTTCCCTATACGGATCCCGAAGATTTCTGGAGGATGACAAGATCGGAGGTATCGGGAAACAGGCGTTATGTCCATACCGATGGCCACGGCATGGTGGATTTTTCAGGCAAATACGATTGTGACCTGATGGATGAGATCAATAAATATGCCATAGTGGCATCGGTAATTGCAGAGGAGAACGAGTTTGATATCATACATGCCCACGACTGGCTGGCCTATCCTGCGGGAATAGCTGCAATGCAGGTTTCAGGCAAGCCTCTTGTGATCCATGTGCATGCAACTGATTTCGACAGGAGCGGCGGCAATGTGAATCCCGATGTGTACCGCATCGAGAAGAACGGAATGGATGCAGCCTCGAAAATAATCACCGTGAGCAACCTTACACGCGACATTGTTATCCAGAAATATTTCATCAGTCCGGATAAAGTAGAGACAGTGTACAATGCAGTTGAACCTGTAAAAATTTCTGAGCGGCTCATAATAAATAAGGGATTCGATGAGAAGGTTGTGACTTTTCTCGGGAGGATCACAATGCAGAAGGGTCCGGAATATTTCATTGAAGCTGCCTATAAGGTATTGCAGGTAATGGATAATGTAAGGTTTGTGATGGCAGGGTCGGGAGACATGATGGAGAGGATGATGAGGAGGGCGGCCGCCCTGAAGATTACAGACAGGTTTCATTTCACCGGATTCCTGAAGGGAGCTGATGTTTATGCCCTTCTGGATATGAGCGATGTCTATATAATGCCTTCTGTATCGGAACCGTTTGGCATCTCACCGCTGGAGGCCATGCAGTCGAATGTGCCGGTTATAATCAGCAAGCAGTCGGGTGTAGCTGAAATACTGACTCATGCCGTAAAGACCGATTTCTGGGATATTGATGCAATGGCCGACTCAATTTACGGGATCCTTAATTACCCTGCACTGGCAAATATGTTCATTAAGAAAGGGAAGGAAGAGGTGATCAGGTTCAAATGGGATAATTCAGCCAGGCATGTGAAGGAAATATATAACAAGGTCATTGGATATAATTAAGCATTAAGAATATGAGTGCAACAAGCAGAAAAGCAATTTGCTTATATTTTCAGGTTCATCAGCCATTCCGGCTAAAAAGGTACAGATTCTTTGACCTGGGTCACGATCATTATTATTATGATGACTATTCCAATGAATCAATTATGCGAAAGGTATCTGCGAAGTGCTATATCCCTGCCAATAATGTGATCCTTGATCTGATACACAAGCATAAGGGGAAATTCAGGGTTGCATATTCCATATCGGGACTTGCTATAAACCAGTTCAGGCTCTATGCCCCTGAGGTGCTCGAGTCGTTCAGGAAGCTGGCGGCAACAGGTATGGTGGAATTCCTGGCAGAGACCAGTTCCCATTCACTGGCCTCCCTGAAAAGCAGGAGCGAATTCGAGAGCCAGGTGACGGCTCACAAGGAGATGCTCAGGGAATTCCTGGGAGTTGAGGCAACGTCATTCAGGAATACCGAACTCATATATAACGACGAGATAGGTTCATGGATAGCCGATATGGGGTTCAGATCGGTTCTTACCGAAGGAGCCAAGCATATCCTGGGATGGAAGAGCCCCAATTTTCTTTATTGCAATTCGATCAACCCTCGCCTTAAAATTCTCCTGAGAAATTTTGTGCTGAGCGATGACATTGCATTCCGATTCTCAAATAAGGAGTGGAATGAGTGGCCTCTTACGGCCGACAAATATGCCTCCTGGGTGAACAAGCTTGCACCTGCCAGCGAGGTACTGAACATTTTCCTCGATTATGAAACTTTCGGGGAGCATAACTGGAAGGAGTCTGGGATATTCGACTTTCTGAGCCATATGCCGGCTGCAATTCTGAAAAAGACCCCGTTCAGGTTTATGACGCCTACCGAAGTAGCCGACTGCCTGCAGCCTGTATCTGCAATAAGTGTCCATTCACCCATATCATGGGCCGACGAGGAGCGCGATATAACAGCATGGCACGGCAATGAACTTCAGGTTGCCGCTCTCGACAAGCTCTACAGCCTTGCGAGGAAGGTCGATAAATGCGATGATCAGCATATCAAAAAAGACTGGGCTTATCTGCAGTCCAGCGACCATTTCTATTATATGGCCACAAAGTTCTTTTCCGATGGTGCAGTGCATGCCTATTTTAATCCTTATGAAACGCCATATGATGCATTCATGAACTATATGAATGTGCTGAGCGACTTCGAGATCAGGCTGAAGCACTGGTTTCCCGATACTGCAGAGCAGGAACAGATATATAAGCTCGGATCACAGCTGATCGAGAAGGATATGATAATTGAAAAGCAGGCAGTGGAAATAGAAAAGCTGACAAGGAAAGTCTCAAGGCTGATACCTGCTGAGCCGCCAGTATCTGCAAAAGCCAAAAAGGCATCGGCAACACCGGCCCGGAAGCGTCCCGGACGACCACGCAAGGCATAATCTGAAGCCACATATGAAATCTTTTTAAGTCAACCATATCGAGTTTAAGAACATGGGGAGGAAATTTTTGTTGTAATTTTTAATTGAAACGAATATTTATTGAAAATGAAGTTTGAATTTATATTTGAAACTAGCTGGGAGGTCTGTAATAAAGTCGGAGGCATTCATACTGTAATATCTACAAAGGCCCTTAATATCGTCAATGAGCTGGGATCCGATTTCATACTTATCGGACCCGATGTATGGAGGGAGGATGTTACAAATCCTGAATTTATCCCCGATGATATGCTTTTTACTGAATGGCAGATTAAAGCTGCATCGGAAGGGCTCAGGGTAAAAACCGGCAGGTGGAACATAGCCGGGCAACCAATAGTATTTCTTATAGATTTCACACCATATTTCGGGCAGCAGAACGAGATCTTTGCCGAGCTCTGGGAAACATATAAGCTGGACAGCATAACAGGGCAGTGGGACTATGTCGAGCCTGCCCTGTTCGGTTATGCTGCCGGAAAGCTCATCGCAAGCTTTTCGGGGTTTTACCTTGAACACCATAATGTTGTCGCACAGTTTCATGAGTGGATGACAGGGACAGGGGTATTATACCTTAAGAAGCATGCTCCCTGGGTTGCAACTTCGTTCACAACCCACGCAACAGTACTGGGAAGGTCAATTGCCGG
Organism: uncultured Bacteroidales bacterium; assembly: GCA_963756885.1. Lineage (GTDB taxonomy): Bacteria > Bacteroidota > Bacteroidia > Bacteroidales > VadinHA17 > LD21. The sequence goes on along the minus strand of CAVWPG010000004.1, from coordinate 136,226 downwards.
TAATAACCGCCCTCTGTACGGTAAAATGAAAGAGTATAATCCTTCCCTGATCGCGCGTGAATTCAATGTTACTGCCAAGCAATCGCTTGAGAAAATCTCTGCCGCAGAGGCTGATGTCTTTACTACAGTCAGTGAAATAACTTCGCGTGAATGCAGCCATTTTCTCGGAAAGGATGTGGATATAGTAACCCCAAACGGATTTGAGGATTCATTCGTTCCGTCAGGCGATGTTTTTGAAGAGAAGCGAGCGATAGCCAGAAAAAAGCTTATAAGTGTCGCCGAGGCAGTGCTGGGATATCCGCTCTCTGAAGATTGCATGCTTATTGTCAACAGCGGGAGATATGAATTCAGGAACAAGGGGGTTGACATTTTTATAGATGCACTCGGGGATGTCAGGAAAGACAGCAAGTTCAGCAAGGAATGTGTTGCATTTATCCTCATGCCTGCCTATCACAAAGGCCCCCGTCCTGAAATACTTGATATCCTCAACAATAATGGTCAGACCAATACCGGGGACAGGTACCTGACGCATAGTCTCCACTACCCGGCTTCCGATCCGGTTTTGCAGAGGATACTTGAAAATCAGCTGGATAACGACAAGTCGTCAAAAGTCAGGATCATATTCGTTCCTTCATACCTGAATGGCAATGATGGAATCTTCAATATTCCCTACTTCGACCTGCTTATAGGCTTCGACCTTTCAATTTTTCCGTCATACTACGAGCCATGGGGATATACCCCTCTTGAAAGCCTCATGTTCTCTATTCCCACGGTAACAACATCTCTTTCAGGTTTTGGCCTCTGGGTCAAATCATATTATTCCCAGCCGGGAAACGGCATCTCAATTATCGAAAGAACCGATGATAATGAGCTCAAGGTTGTGGAGGAGATAAGGAAATTCATAAAGATGTTCGCCGGTCTCGATGTGGCAAAGGTCAGGGAAGCAAGGGAAAAAGCTCACGAAATCTCCCGTATTGCAATGTGGGACAGCCTTGTATCATATTATTATACTGCGTATGAACATGCAATGGATGCCAGCAGCGACAGGCGGGGAGAGCCCCGGGAATTTGCAAGGTTTGTCGAGGCTGCAGGCATTCCCGTACGGAAACCCCATCAGGTACCTGTGTGGAAGGCAATCTATGTACAGAGCGATGTGCCGGAAAAGCTCACTTTTCTGAAGGAGCTTTCAAACAATCTGTGGTGGTCGTGGAATATCGAAGCAGAATCATTGTTCAGGAGAATGGATCCTTCACTCTGGGATGATGTTAAGCATAACCCCAAGCTCCTTCTCGAAAAGATCGACTACAAGAGGCTGCTGGTGCTCGAAGATGATGAGGAATTTGTTGCTGATGTAAAGAAGGTAAATGATGTCTACAAGGCATATATGGAGCGTCCGGCTGACCAGGAAAAGCCCTCTGTAGCCTATTTCAGCATGGAATTTGGTATTCATCCGTGCCTTAAGATCTACTCCGGCGGGCTGGGGATCCTAGCAGGTGACTATCTAAAGGAAGCAAGCGATTCCCATGTCTCAATAACAGGCATCGGCCTGCTTTACAGATATGGTTATTTCAAGCAGAAGCTCGGGCCGAAGGGAGAGCAGCTGGCTGTATACGATGCCGAAGAATTTTCAAGGCTCCCCATAAACAGGGTCAAGGATGCTGAAGGGAACAATGTGAACGTATACCTCATGTGGCCCGGCAGAAGGGTCAGGATCCGGGTATGGGAGGCCATGATCGGGAAGGTACGGCTTGTCCTGCTGGATACGGATACCGGCGATAATGCGCCGGAGGACCGGAGTGTTACACACCACTTGTATGGGGGGGACAACGAAAACAGGCTGAGGCAGGAACTTATCCTTGGCATTGGCGGCATAAGGGCTCTGGAAGCCATGGGCATCCATCCGGATGTATATCACAGCAATGAGGGTCATTCGGCCTTCATAAGCTTTGAGCGGCTTAGGATCCTTATTGAAAATCATCATCTTACCTTTAACGAGGCGCTGGAAGCAATCAGGTCGTCCACCCTCTTCACAACTCATACCCCTGTACCTGCCGGCCATGATGCCTTCGATGAGGATGTGCTCAGGAAATATATATCTCATTACCAGAACAGGCTTAATATTTCATGGGGCGATCTTATGGCCCTGGGACAGTGCGAAGGCGATGCCGACAGGAAATTCAACATGAGCTATCTGGCTACCCGTATGTCGCAGGAAGTCAATGGAGTCAGCAAGCTTCATGGAGAGGTAAGCCAGGGTATGTTCAATAAATTATGGCCTGGATACCTGAGGGAGGAGCTCTTTATAGGTTATGTGACAAATGGGGTTCATCATCCTACCTGGACTGCACCCGAATGGAGGGAGGTTTATGGTGAGCTAACCGGGGATATGAATTTTGACCAGACCGACAGGTCTCTGTGGGAAAGACTTTACAGCTACGACGATGCAAAAATTTATGAGATCAAGACGGGCCTGAAGAAAATGCTCTTTTCGAATATCAGAAAGCGCATCCAGGGTGAGATGATCGATAAGCATGTTAGTCCGCGGACACTCCTCAGCGTAAGCAATCACCTGAATGAAAAAACACTTACAATCGGCTTTGCAAGGAGGTTTGCCACATATAAGCGGGCAGGACTGCTTTTCAAGGACCTCGACAGGCTGGATAAAATAATCAGTAACCCTGAAAGGCCGGTACAGTTCATCTTTGCAGGCAAGGCTCATCCGAATGATGGCGGCGGGCAGGATCTTATCAAGAGGATATTCGAGATCTCACAGATGCCCAGGTTTGCAGGCAAGGTAATATTCATAGAGAATTATGACATAGAGCTGGCCAAGTATCTTGTGAGGGGGGTCGACATATGGCTCAATACTCCCACAAGGCCGCTTGAGGCATCGGGTACAAGCGGTGAGAAGGCAGCCATGAACGGCACGCTTCATTTCAGCGTTCTCGACGGATGGTGGGTTGAGGGCTACAGGGCATTTGCCGGGTGGGCCCTTCCTAAGAAGAGGATTTTTGAAAGCCAGGATCTGCAGGATGACATCGATGCCGAAACTATATACAATATGCTGGAATACGAAATTATTCCTGCATACTATTCCTTCAACGAAAAGGGCCTTCCCGTAGAATGGATCAGCTATATCAAGAACACAATGGTAAAGGTGGCCCCTGAGTTTACAATGAAACGGATGCTTGACGACTATTATGAAAAGTTCTATTCAAAGCTCGTGCCGCGTCACAAATATCTGACGGAGAATAATTTTGAGAAGGCCAAGGAACTTGCGGCATGGAAAAAATCGATGCTTGAAGAGTGGGACAATATCGAGGTGCTCAACTACAGCTTTGAAAAATCCAAGGATAACGTGTACAGGTCAGGACAGGATTATACAGCAGAGATTGCACTTAATGTGAATAAAATTCCCAGGGAAAATGTGGGGGTTGAATTCATAATTACAAGGGTGAACAAGCAGGGTGAGCACAGGTTTGTCGCCAGTGAAGAGCTTAAGCCTGTGAGCTGTAAAAGCGGCAAGTGCCTTTACAGGGCGCATCTTGTACCGGAAAAGGCAGGTTCATTCTTCTATGGCATACGGATCTATCCCAAGCATAAGGATTTGCCGCACAAGCAGGATTTTTACCTGCTGAGATGGATAGACTAGATATCGGTGGCCCTCCTGATAGCCTCTTTCCTGAAAACGAGGCCGGTCCGTGACGGGAGATACAGATATAGGTAGAAGGGGGCATTTATGATGCCCCTTTCCGCTTTTTTAATGGAAAGGTATACTGCATCCCTGTCTATCCTGTCGAAGCCTCCGAATTCAGGGTCATCGGTATCGAGCGCCAGCCTGAATTTACCCGGGACGGGAATGCCGTAATCCGTAAATGACTGTGAGGGATGGAAGTTGAACACGAACAGGAATTCCCCCCTCATGAAGGAGACAACCTTGTCGTAATTGTTTTCATATATCCTGTTCACCGACCTGTTATCGAGAAGTTTGTAATCATTGTGCAGCTTTATCATCATCCTGTCGAAATTTGCCAGGTCGTAATATTTGAGATCTCTGTTGACCGCCAGATCCCATTGACGTCGCGCATATTTAAAGCTCCAGTTATTGCCTTCCCTGGGGAAATCTATCCATTCGGGATGGCCGAATTCATTGCCCATAAAATTGAGATAGCCGCCTCCTGATGTTCCGAATGTGATCAGGCGGATCATTTTATGGAGGGCAATTCCCCTGTCAATGATGAAGCTGTGTGAGGCCTTATTCATACCCGTGTACATTTCAGCATCTATCATTCTGAATATGAGCGTTTTGTCGCCAACCAGCGCCTGGTCGTGAGATTCGCAGTATGAAATAATTTCTTCTTCCGGGCGGTGCTGTGTAAGTTCATACATGAGCTTGCCCATATCCCACTGCTCGTCAATGGTTTCCTTTACAAGCTTGATCCACAGATCCGGCACACCCATCGAAAGCCTGTAATCGAACCCATATCCGCTGACAGCGGTGTCAGCAGCAATTCCGGGCATTCCGCTCATCTCCTCTGCAATTGTAAGGGCTGCAGGCCTGATCAGGTGTACAAGCTTATTGGCAAGGTACAGGTAGACAAGAGCATCCTCATCCTGGTTTCCGTCGAAATAGTCATAGTAGGATGTAAAATTTTTCCCAAGGCCGTGATCGTAATAGATCATGCTCGTGATGCCATCAAACCTGAAGCCGTCGAATTTATATTCCTCGAGCCAGTAGACACAGTTGGAGAGGAGGAAGTGAATCACGCTGTCCTTACCGTAATCAAAGCACAGTGAATCCCATGCAATATGGATCCTCCTGTCGCCCGAATGGAAGTACTGATCCGGAGTGCCGTCGAACAGGCCAAGCCCCTCGTTTACATTCCTCACAGAGTGGGAGTGTACAAGGTCCATAATGACTCTCAATCCTGCAATGTGAGCAGTATCTATGAGTTCCTTCAGATCTTCCGGCGTTCCATACCTCGACGAAGCGGCAAAGAAGCTCGAAACATGGTATCCGAAAGATCCGTAGAAGGGATGTTCCTGGATAGCCATGAGCTGAATTGTATTGTACCCTGCCTTCACGATCAGAGGAATGATATCCCTTGTAAATTCACGGTATGAGCCTACCTTATGCTGGGAGGTGGCCATGCCTATATGGGCTTCATAGATCACAGGCGCTGTTTCGGGCACTTCAAAGTCTCCTATTTTCCATTCATAGGATTTCTCAGGGTTCCAGACCTGCGCACTGAAAATTTTCGTGCTGTCATCCTGTACAAGGCGAGTGGCATAGGATGGAATACGCTCCCCATGTCCCGATGCCCAGTGGACCGATAGCTTATATAGATCGCCGTGGTGCAGCTTTTCACCGGGCAGTATGATCTCCCAGTCGCCGTACTCGTTCAGCCTGTTCATTGAAAATTCCTTCTTTTCCTTCCAGCCTGTAAACTCGCCTGTTATGTAGATAGCAGTAGCATTTGGAGCCCATTCCCTGAAGACCCAGCCATCGCCCTCCCTGTGCATGCCATAGAAATGATGCCCAAGTGCAAAGCCGGTAAGGTTTTTCCTCCCTGCAAGATGCCTTTCCTTTGAAATGCATTTCCCTATACGTTTTTCAATAACAGGGATGAAAGGTTTCAACCATGGGTCGGAGATATAAAAACTGGCGGGATTCATAACATTTTGTGTATGAATTTTCTTATCATAAAAGTACAAAAACAAAATCATTTTATTGCTTGACTTTCACCTGCTTTGTTAATTTTGCAAACAGATTCCAGATATATGCAGATTCATAGTGGATATGAAAATATCAGCCTCCGGAATCCGGTGGTTACACTGGGGATATTCGATGGTGTCCACCTTGGTCATAAAGTCCTGCTTGATCGGTTGGTTTCGTGTGCAAGGGAGGCAGGGGGAGAATCGGTTGTGATAACATTTTCTCCTCACCCGAGGATAGTTCTGGATAAGGACAGCTCATCGCTTACTTTTCTGACGACCATGGAGGAGAAGATTGCACTGCTGGAGAAGGCAAATGTGGATCATCTGATAGTTATTGAATTCAACAGGCAATTCAGCCGCATGAGCGCATGTGATTTTGTAATGCATGTGCTGGTTGGGAAAATAGGGACAAAACATCTTATAATAGGCTATGATCACCACTTCGGAAGAAAAGGGGAGGGAGACTTTGATACGGTGAAGCGGTGCACCGAATCGCTCGATTTCAGGGTTGAGCAGGTTACAGGCTTTCAGACTGAAGGTGGCGCTGTCAGCTCGTCATCCGTTCGCGAGGCGTTGCTAAGCGGTAGGGTGGAGGCTGCAGGCAGATTGCTGGGCTATAACTATACACTGACGGGAACCGTTGTGGAGGGGCGCAGGATCGGACGGTCGATTGGCTTTCCCACTGCAAATATCCTGCCCGGCGATCCCCATAAGCTGGTACCTATGAATGGCGTTTATGCAGTTGAGGTAATGTATGCCGGGGATCTTTTCGCCGGAATGCTGAGCATAGGTTCAAATCCGACAGTAAACAGCGATACCGCCTTAAAAAGCATCGAGGTATATATCATAGGTTTTGAAGGTGATCTTTACGGCAAGACAGTATCGGTCGTATTCAGGAAAAGGCTGCGCGATGAGATCAGGTTTGACAGCATTGAGCAGCTTGCACATCAGATGGAGCTTGACAAGCAATCGACCATCCGCCTTTTATCGTGAAAAAAGCCGATAGTTTTTATTAACTTTGTACCCTTAAAAAAAACAGAAATTATGAATACAGAGCTGGATAGTTTGCAATATCAGGTTAAGGATATCTCTCTTGCCGATTTCGGAAGAAAGGAGATAGAGATAGCAGAAAGGGAGATGCCGGGCCTGCTTGCGATCAGGAAAAAATATTCATCGGAAAAACCTCTTAAGGGGGCCCGTATTACAGGATCCCTTCATATGACAATTCAAACGGCGGTCCTGATCGAGACTCTTGCCGAGCTGGGTGCCGATGTAAGATGGGCAAGCTGCAATATATTTTCGACTCAGGATCATGCGGCTGCTGCCATAGCTGCAGCAGGTATTCCCGTTTTCGCATGGAAGGGGGAAACGCTTGAGGAGTACTGGTGGTGCACTGCCCAGGCATTGTCTTTCCCGGCAGGGCTGGGACCGAACCTCATTGTCGACGATGGCGGCGATGCCTCCCTGATGGTTCATCTCGGATACAAGGCAGAAAATAACCCTTCAATACTCGACAGGAAGCCTTCCAACAGGGAAGAAGCAATCATTCTGGCAACATTGAGGGATATACTTGCAGGTGAACCGGGTAAATGGCACAGGACAGTGAGTGAACTCAAGGGTATCTCTGAAGAGACGACCACAGGTGTTCACCGTCTTTACCAGATGATGGAGGCCGGAGAGCTGCTTGTACCTGCCATCAATGTGAATGATTCGGTTACAAAATCAAAGTTCGATAACCTGTACGGATGCCGGGAATCCCTCGCTGATGGGATTAAAAGGGCTACGGATGTAATGATAGCCGGCAAGGTTGTGGTTGTATGCGGATATGGTGATGTCGGCAAGGGCTGTGCCCGTTCGATGAAATCATACGGAGCCAGGGTTATTGTGACTGAAATAGATCCCATCTGTGCATTGCAGGCGCTGATGGAGGGCTTCGAGGTAAAAACTGTTGAGGATGCTCTTGGAGAAGGCAATATCTTTGTAACCGCCACAGGCAACAGGGATATAATAACCGTTGAGCATATGCAGAAGATGAAGGATCAGGCCATCGTATGCAATATAGGGCATTTCGATAACGAGATCCAGGTTGACGACCTTAGCGCTCTCAGCAATGTAAGCAGGATCAATATAAAGCCACAGGTCGATAAATACCTCTTTCCCGACGGCCATGCTATCTTTGTTCTTGCCGAGGGAAGGCTTGTCAACCTTGGATGTGCCACAGGGCATCCCTCATTTGTGATGAGCAACTCATTCAGCAACCAGACACTGGCGCAGATAGACCTCTGGACGAAAAACTATGAAACAGGGGTTTACAGACTTTCGAAGGAGCTTGACGAAGAGGTTGCCAGATTGCATCTGGGTCAGCTGGGTGCGAAGCTTACGAAGCTCACAAAAGAGCAGGCCGACTATATCGGGGTTTCTGCTGCAGGTCCCTATAAGCCTGACCATTACAGGTATTAGAAGATTATTTATTCCAGACTCTTACAAACCTTCCGTCGAAGCTGGTCTGGTAATTTTTCAGTGGATATTTGCCGATCCCTGAGGCCGGGGTGCCGTTTGCAGACAGTGAGTATACGGTGCCGCATAAGGGGCAGGTGGCAATTGTAAAATCAACTTTAACACTTATACTTTGCCCGGTGGCTTCATAATCGTAGGGACATGTGCGGTCGTAGGCATAGAAGGCATCTCCTCCGTTATAGATGATTATGCCGTTTCCGTCGAAGCCTGCAGCACCTGATCCCCAGTTATTCGTTCTTGCGTTCACAGTATCTGAACCTATTGCTGTCAGGCTTACAAACTCAGGGTCGTAAAGATCGAGGGTGAAATTTACATAAACATCGGGAATAACATCGTTCCTGGCTTTTGTGCATGAAGCCATAGTGAGGGCTGATGCCATTATAAACAAAAAAAAACCTATTTTTGATAATGATTTCACCGGATTTGAATTAAGTTGCAAAAATAATAATACAATCTTATTTTAACGGCCTCATTTATTAAATATTGCAAGCACTGAATATGAATTACAAATATCTGGGAAGATTCCTGCTGCTTATATTTTTAGCCATCTTCTCGGCTGAGGCGGCTGACGCCCAGAAATCGTTCAATACAAGTTCAAAGAACCCTGAGAAGGCCTTATTCGGGAAAACTGTCAGGAGTCCGCGGAAGCTAAAGATCCGGGAGCCGGGGGCAGTTCATAAGGCCAAGCGCAGGCAGGAAAAAAATGAAAAGAGGCTGAAAAAGGAATATGCAACTGCCATAGAGCGTTCCAGGAAGAGGACATACGATATACAGTCTCCCGAAGTGCAGGCGAGGATGAAGCAAAATCAGAAGGAAACAGCAATCAAAAACAAGGAAAAGAAGAAGCAGATGAAGGCTGGCACAAAGAAAGCCGGTAAAAAGTATAAATGAGATCATCTGTTGATTTTTAAATACTTGGATGAGTTTTATTAGCTGGATTTATTTGTAATTTAATAAATAAAACAGTATATTTGTTGTTGAAGAGTTCCGGCAAAACCGGAATTCTTCTTATTTTTTAATAATAAGAGAGCAAGATGTCAGAAATTATTTATGTGACTGAGGATGGCCTTCAGAAGCTTAAGGATGAACTCGACCTTTTGAGAAATATTGAGAGGCCATTGATCTCCAGGCAGATAGCTGAAGCCAGGGATAAGGGCGATCTGTCTGAGAATGCTGAATATGCTGCTGCCAAGGAGGCACAGGGGATGCTCGAGATGAAAATATCGAAGCTTCAGGATCTTGTGGCCCGGTCAAGGATAATTGATGAGACAAAAATTGATATTTCGTCGGTACGGATCCTCCACCGTGTCAAGATCAGGAATCAGTCGAACAACACAGTAATGGAGTATCAGCTGGTGCCTGAGAGCGAAGCTAATTTCAAGCTGGGAAAGATAGCAGTAAGTTCTCCTATTGCACAGGGGCTGATAGGGAAGAAGGTGGGTGATATTGTAAAGATAAAGGTGCCGTCCGGTACAATCCCGTTCGAAATTATTTCAATTTCATTATAGCTTTAACATCTTCAATCGTCATGGCAACAATTTTCACTAAAATTATTAACGGGGAAATTCCATGCTATAAAATTGCGGAGAACGAGAATTATTTTGCCTTTCTCGATATAAATCCCCTCATGGAAGGTCATACCCTTGTCGTTCCTAAAAAGGAGACTGATTATATTTTTGACCTTGGAGATGATCAGCTTGAAGGTCTGATCCTCTTCTCCAAAAAAGTTGCAGTTGCCATAAGAAAGGCTATTCCCTGCAACAGGATCGGTGTTGCCGTTCTCGGGCTGGAGGTTCCGCACGCTCATATCCACCTGGTTCCAATGAATTCAATGGATGATGTTAATTTCAAAAATCCCAAGCTGAAGTTCTCACCTGACCAATTCAGGAAGACAGCTGAAAAGATCAGCAGCTTTGTAACTGTTTAGATCGGAAGAATATTCCTAAATTTGAGGGTATAATTCTGCCCGCTGCATGAATTGGCTTTATGATTTCTGGGACGATTTCATCAGTCTTCTCTTTCCACGGCTATGCTATGGTTGCGGCAATCATCTGCTCAGGAATGAGAAGCTCATATGCACGGAATGCTATGTATCCATTCCCAGGACCAATTATCACCTGCAACCCGGAAACCCTGTTGAGCAGCTTTTCTGGGGCAGATGCAGGATTGAGAAAGCGGCCGCTTTCTCGTACTATACAAGGGGCAGCAGGATAAGGAACCTGATTCACAGGCTTAAGTACTCTGGCATTAGGGAAATCGGATACGAGCTGGGGAGGATATACGGAATATCACTCAAATCGGCGGGATTCACAAGCGGGATTGATGTGATAATTCCTGTTCCGCTTCATAGTTCGAAAGAAAGAAGCCGTGGGTTCAACCAGAGCGAATGCATCTCGGAAGGTGTTTCTGATGCCACCGGGGTACCGGTGTGCAAGGGAGCCCTTGTAAGAAACATAAAGTCAGACACCCAGACAAAGAGATCACGATATGAAAGGTGGACAAATGTGGAGGGCATTTTCAGTGTGGCCGATACTGAGGCATTAACAGGGAAGCATATATTGCTGGTGGATGATGTAATAACAACAGGATCCACGATGGAGTCGTGCATTAATACACTCACCGGAACCGTAAATGCAAGGGTGACCGTAATAGCTATCGGTTGTGCGGTAGTATGAACAGGTTATTTCCTGCTTACCCTCCTCGGGTTTTTGCTCATAAAATCCTTCCAGCTGTTATATGCTTTTTCACTGCCCGGCTTATTTGTCTGATAGAAATGGCACATGGCAGCCGCAAGCCCGTCGGTCGCATCAAGTTTAATATCCGTCATCTTGAATTTAAGTATATTCATAAGCATTGCAGCAACCTGTTCCTTTGATGCAGCGCCCTGCCCCGTGATAGACATTTTTATTTTCCTCGGGGCATATTCAAAGATGGGAAGCGAACGGGTAAGGGCAGCTGATATTGCTGCTCCCTGGGCTCTTCCCAGCTTGAGCATCGACTGCACGTTTTTCCCGTAAAATGGAGCCTCAATAGCCAGTTCATCGGGATGATACTCGTCAATTATCCCTATTGTCCTTTCGAAAATATGTTTGATAATAAGGTAGTGATCATTGAATTTAGAGAGATCCACAGCGCCGATGGCAATGAGTTCCGGAACCGTCCCAACAGTCCGTATTACGCCATATCCGGTCATATTTGTTCCCGGGTCGATACCGAGGATTATCCTCTCTTTAGCCGGTGCCTTCAAAAGCCTGCGATATTTTCAGTGCAACTTATTATTGATAAGGAAAGCATTATTAAGCCATGAATGTTTTTCAGAGAACTGTGGAAGCCGTCTGAATTCAGAAGCGGATTTGCCTGTTGATACAGACCCTGTTTCAAGAAAGCTGATCGCAGCTTTCAGGCAAAGTTCCTGGCGGTCGTTGAAATTGCGGGTTATGTCATCATTTACAAGTGCCATCGGAACAATTCCTTCGAAGAAATCGCCCTCATCATTCTTGTTCACATCCTTGAAGGTGACGGGTGCTATGAAATATTTTTTCCCGATATCGCCGCCATTCATGCCTACAGGCTTCCCGTTGGTGGTGTCACCTATGCTTACTACACTCATATAGGGTTTGAGACCGTTCATTACACACTCGCTTGCAGAAGCAGTTTCGCGGGAGGTTATTACAACAACCTTGGAGAGGGACAGGGGATAGGGTGTCGACAGAAGGGGAAACTTAACATTGCTGTCCTGATGGAGGGCATTGTAGATAAGCTTTATAAAGTCGCTTCCGGAATTCCCGTTACCGGCAATATAGCTTGCAAGCTGCTGTGCGATATAGAGATAGCCTCCTGAATTGTATCTGAGGTCGAGGATAAGATCATTCACCCCGTTGGTGTTGAAATATGCAAATGCGGTTGCCAGCTCATTTTCCGATGGGGCAATGAATGAATCGAAAACAAGATGACCGGCAACGCCTGTTGAAAGATGCAGCGTATCGTAAGTAATTACAGAATTCAGTATGAAGGAGGTCTTTGTTGAGATTATTGTCTCCTCCGTACCATCGGGCTTCTCAAAAAGGAATTTGTTTGTAATGCCAGCCTCGCTTGGTCCTATCAGGTTTGTATATGCCGTTCCGTCCTGTGCCATAAGGATGGGAGCAAGGTCGGTATCGTTGATCTTCCTGATTATCCAGCCCCTTCGGACACCTTCCGCATAGAGAGGCGACCCGTTATACACCATTACGATGCGGGCGTTATTGGCTTCATCGAGACCAACCCTGAAGCCGTGCCCCACGAACGATCCCTGCATTTCTGCCATGAACTGGTCATAATCGGCCACAAAGCTCCACCTGTCAAGTTGCTTGTACCGCATGGCATCCATGAGAAGATAGGGGTCTGCGTAATTATCCTTGTTTACATCCGGCATTAGGTCATTCCAGTAATACCAGTCTTTCATAATATAATATAATGAGTCCCTGGCCATTGCCGGTGTAAGGTCGGAGGTGGATGGTGGTACATTATCTTTCTTGCACGATACAGAAAAAACTGCCGTCAGCAGAAATACAAAAAGAAGTTTGTTGGAGTTCATGATGCCACTTGAATTAAATTAGTGAACAAAGTTAATTAATTTACCTCCTGACCGATTTTCTGTTCTGAATTAATATTCCGCCTATAATAAGTACTAATCCGGCAGGAGTAGTACTATAAACGTGTTCATCAAGGAAAAAGTTTATGAAGATCAGAGAAATAAATGGGGCAATATAAACCAGGTTGCTTATCCTGTCAGTTGAGGTTGCCAGGGTAAGGGCTTTCAGCCAGAGGAAGAATGTTATGCCCATCTCGAACAGCCCTACATAAACTGAACCTAGAGCTCCTTTGAGGCTTATTTCAGTGTGCCAGCCGCCGGTAAGGGCCATGGCGATCAAAAGGTAGACCGACCCGAACAGGAAATTGAGAAACAGTTTTGCAGCTGCGTCTCTCTTGTCCCTCACATTCAGGATAAAGTAGAAAGCCCATAATACCGAGCTGCCTGTGGCAAGCATAACACCTGGTAGATCAGATACCGCGGGCCGGAAGGGATTCCCCCGTGATGAGATAAGATATACCCCAGCAAAGCTGATGAAAAGCGCCACAAAGCTTCTGGCAGCTATTTTTTGACCGAGAAGCGGGACGGAAAGGAAGACAAGGATTATCGGCCAGATCATGTTCAGGGGCTGAGCCACCTGTGCGGGGAGAAGGCTGTAGGCCCTGAGCAATATAAGATAATAGAGAAACGGATTTATTAAGCCCAGGACAGCTGAATTTATTAGGTCCCTTGAACTGCTTAATGACAGGTTCCTGTATCCTCCCGAGCCGGCGAGTATTGCAAAAAGCGCCAGTGCGGATGTGAGCGCCGCAATTGTGAGCATTGGCAGAACAGCAAGCTCACCCAGGCATATTTTGAAGGCAGTTGGGACAGTTGACCAGAAAAATATTGCCAGCCCGGCATAAATATATGATTGTCGGTTCCTGTCCATTTTTATTTTGCCGTCCCCTGCTGATGCAGGAGGTTAACTGATCATCTCAAATCCTGTATATGGAACAAGGATCTCCGGAACTTTTATTCCCTGGACAGTCTGATTATTTTCGAGTATGGCGGCAACAATTCTTGGCAGGGCCAGCGCGCTTCCGTTCAGTGTATGGGCCAGGCGGGCCTGCTTGTCGCCCTTATCCTTAAATCTGCATTTCAGCCGGTTAGCCTGGAAAGATTCAAAATTAGATACTGAGCTGACCTCAAGCCAGCGCTTCTGTGCAGCTGACCATACCTCAAAATCGTATGTAAGGGCCGATGTAAATGACATATCCCCTCCGCATAGCCTCAGGATCCGGTAAGGCAGCTCAAGCTTTTTAATCAGGCTTTCAACATGGCTTACCATATCATCGAGAGATTTATATGAATGATCGGGATGCGCTATCTGAACTATTTCAACCTTGTCGAACTGATGAAGACGGTTCAGCCCCCTTACGTGTGCGCCCCACGAACCGGCTTCCCTTCTGAAGCACGGTGTATAGGCAATATTTTTCACCGGGAGATTTTCAGCGCTCAGAATTACATCCCTGTAGATATTTGTCACAGGCACTTCTGCAGTGGGGATCATATAAAAATTGTCGAGCGTGGCGTTGTACATCTGACCCTCCTTATCGGGTAGCTGACCGGTGCCGAAGCCTGAATCCTCGTTGACCATTATCGGAGGCATTACCTCCCTGTAGCCCGCTTTGGTCCCTTCATCGAGAAAGAAGTTTATAAGCGATCGTTCAAGTTTTGCCCCCTTCCCAAGGTAAACGGGAAAACCTGCCCCGGTAAGCTTTATTCCGAGATCGAAGTCTATTATATCGTATTTTTTTATGAGGTCCCAGTGAGGAAGTGCTGAGCCGGGAAGGTCAGGCATTTTTCCCCCTTCCCTGACTGTTACATTGTCGTCGGCCCCATGCCCCGGGGCAACCGATTCATGAGGCAGGTTCGGGAGTGTGATTATCTCATTCCGGAGGTCATTGTCGATCGGTATCAGCTTATCCGACAGCGATTTGATCTCCTCCTTAAGGGCGTATGTCTTTTCCTTGGCAGCTTCAGCATCAGCCTTCCTGCCCTCCTTCATCAGAGCGCCTATCTCTTTGGAGATGCGGTTCATCTCACTCTGCAGGAGGTCAGTTTTGGATTGTATTTCCCGGCGGGCGGAGTCCAGAGCGAGTATTCTGTTGACCGTCCCGGCGGCGCTGAAGTTTTTTAGCTTAAGCCTTTCGATGACAAAATCTTTCTTTTCCCTGATCAGATTAATTGTAAGCATATCCAGTGAGTATTAATAAAAAAAGGCTGTTGAGCCGGAGGTAAAATTATTAAAAACTCCCGACAATTCTTTTCGCCTGGCAAAAAGAATTTCGGGAGCAGAAATTTTTAAACTGAAATTGTTGATTAACCGATCAGGGTTACAATATTTCTAAGCAGTTACCTGGTGTTCAGGCCCGGTATCCTGATTATTTCGCCTCCTTTACCGAGACATAGGATTTGTTGTCGCTTTTGCGTCTGAATTCAACCTCTCCGTCAATGAGTGCAAAAAGGGTATGATCCCTTCCCAGGCCGACATTCAGACCAGGGTTATGCTTTGTCCCCCTCTGGCGAACAATGATGTTGCCTGCTTTGGCTTTTTGGCCGCCAAACAGTTTAACTCCGAGCCTTTTGCTCTGAGAATCACGTCCATTTCGTGAACTGCCAGCCCCTTTCTTGTGTGCCATAATATTATCTTTTTAAATTCTTAAACTTCGATTTCCTATTCTTTTGTTTTTGGAGCTTTCTTAGCTGCAGGCTTCTTCTCTGCTGTTTTCTTCGCAGCTTTTTCAGCAACAGGCTTCTCTTTAGGTGCAGCAGGCTTTTTGGCTGCAGCCTTTTTGGCCTTTACAGGCTCTTCTGCAACAACTGCCTCAGCTGCCTGAACCTTTTCTTTTTTTGGAGCGGCTGCCCTGGGGGAGCCCTTGCCGTTAATGCTTACGATCTCAACCTGTGTGAAGTTCTGACGGTGGCCGTTTTTTATCCTGTAACCTTTTTTTCTCTTTTTCTTGAAAACGATTACCTTGTCGCCCCTCATATGGTCGAGAACCTTGCCTTCTATAACGGCGCCCTCAATTACAGGCTCTCCTATTGTAATTTTGCCATCCTCATCAATCAAAAGAACCTGATCGAAGCTTATATCCTTTCCCTCTTCAGCCTCAAGCCTGTGAACAAAGATCTTTTTTCCTGCTTCTACCTTAAACTGCTGACCTGCAATTTCTACGATTGCGTACATCTTATTTATTTTTTTCGTTTCTCCGTGAGGCGTACACTATCATGCGAATGTGCAGCTTAAGTTGCCCCTGCGGATTTATCTGATTTTGGACTGCAAAGATATACAAATTAGATTATTTACAAATCAATACCCGGTTTTTTTTGTTGATTGACATATGAGGGGTAAAACCGGGCGGATAATTCAATGAGTGCAGTAATCCGGGGGCCGGTGCGGTGCATCTTTTGTATTGCATATGTTAAAAAAAAAGAATCTGGTTACCACAGTGTTACTTTGATAATCTTTATATTTGTCAAATGCATTTGAAAGACGAAAATCTTCATAATGCGTAAATAAATGGAATGAAGAGAGTTAAGTTAAAGGTGATGGGTATATCCTACAGTCAGACTCAGTCTGGTGCCTATGCTTTGATACTTCTTGAGGAAAAGGGCGACCGAAGGATACCTATTATAATAGGAGGATTTGAGGCTCAGGCTATTGTTATCAAGCTTGAAAATCTTGATCCGCCCCGTCCGCTCACTCATGATCTTTTCAAGAAATTTGCTGATGAGTTCAATATTTCGATAACGGAAGTGATGATTTACAAGCTCGAGGAGGGTGTTTTCTTTTCGAAGCTTGTATGCAGCAACGATGAAAAAACCTATGCCATTGACAGCAGGACTTCTGATGCCGTGGCTATAGCATTGAGATTCGGCTGTCCCATATACATAACGGAGGAGATACTCGATAAGGCGGGTATAACCCTTAGCGCTACGGAGGGAGAGGCGGCCCCGGCTGCCGATCCTGACAGCATATTTGAAACCGACAGTTCCAGGTATGGATCCTACTCTGATGATGAGCTTTATAAAATGATAGATGAAGCCATAAAGACTGAAGATTATGAGAAGGCCGCTTCAATAAGGGATGAGATAGAGAAAAGGAACAGGAAAAAGGGTTAAGGGGCCCCGGAGGATTAGAATCAATAAATCATAAATTATTCAATATGACAAGAAGTTTATTTCTGGTAATTCTTTTTTTATTACCGGCTGGCTTAGCCTATTCGCGGGAGTATAAGGTGAATTCGCCTGACGGCAGAACCGGGGTTGCGATAAATGCCGGCAATCAGATCAGCTGGACAGTTGCATATGAAGGCAGGGAGATACTGCGCTCCGACAGGATCGCAATGGTGCTTGCCGGGGGACAGGTTCTTGGCGACAATGAAAAAGTAACAAGAGCCTCTGTCAGTCAGCTCCATGAAATACTTCATCCGGTAGTGCCCTACAAAAGGTCGGAGACCGAAAACAATTGCAATATCCTTACATTGTATTTCAAATCAGGCTTTTCCGTTGAATTCAGGGCATATAATGACGGAGTTGCTTACAGGTTCGGGACTTTCCTGAAGAACAGCATTACAGTCGGCAATGAGATCTCCGAACTTGTCTTTCCCACCGGAACTCATGCATGGTATCCCCTTGAAACAAGCTTTATGTCGCACAATGAAAGGACATTTATCTACTCTTCCCTGGATACTATCGGTGAAAATCATCTGGCAAGCCTTCCCACACTCTTCAACGCAAACGGCGTGAACGTCCTGCTGACGGAATCGGATATTGAGGATTACCCTGGAATGTGGATACGCGGTGGAGGGTCAGGCAGGATCTCCGGTGTGTGGCCCCACTATCCGGCAGGCGAGAAGCTTGAGGGTGACCGTAACCTGTTTGTTACATCAACCCGGGATTATATTGCGAAGACAGGCGGTTCGAGATTATTCCCCTGGAGGGTATTCATAATTTCAAAGAACGACGGGGGGCTAATCGAAAGCGATCTTGTATACAGGCTGGCAGCACCTGATCAGCTTGCCGATACAAAGTGGATCAAACCCGGAAAGGTTGCCTGGGACTGGTGGAATGCAAATAATATATATGGTGTGGATTTCAGGGCAGGTATAAATAACGAGACCTATAAGTATTACATTGATTTTGCATCCCGCAACGGTATACAATATATTATCCTGGATGAGGGATGGTACAGGCTCGGGCACGTGATGGAGGAGGTTCCGGGTATCAATGTGAGTGAGCTCTGCAGTTATGCTGCAGGGAAAAATGTGGGAGTGATATTGTGGGTTGTATGGAAATCACTTTGGGACAATATGGATGAGGCCCTTACCCTCTACGAAAAATGGGGGGTGAAAGGGGTGAAGGTTGATTTTATGCAGAGGGACGATCAGAAAATAGTCAACTTTTACCAGGAAGCTATGCGGAAAACTGCAGAGCATCATCTGCTGATTGATTTTCATGGTGCCTATAAGCCCGACGGTATGGGCCGTACATGGCCAAATGCAATCACGCGCGAGGGTGTAAAGGGGATGGAAAATGACAAGTGGAGCCGTGATATCAATCCCGACCACGATGTTACAATTCCGTTTACAAGGATGGTGGCCGGACCAATGGATTATACTCCCGGGGCAATGGTGAATATGGACAGTGCCAATTTTACTCCCAACTTCACCCGACCTGAGAGCCAGGGAACACGTGCCCACCAGGTTGCATTGTATGTTATCTATGAAAGTCCTCTCCAGATGCTCTCCGATTCTCCTTCAAACTATATGCGGGAGCAGGAAACAACTGATTTCATTGTAAAAATCCCGGTAGTCTGGGACGATATTAAGGTGCTCGATGCAAAAGTCGGGGATTACCTGCTGCTGGCAAGGCGTTCGGGAAAGGACTGGTATCTAGGGGCACTGACAGACTGGACACCCAGGGATTTTGATCTTGATCTGTCATTCCTCCCTGAGGGCAATTATAGGATGGACATTTTCAGTGACGGGATAAACGCCGACAGGTATGCCGGAGACTACAAGCACTATAGTGTAAATGTAAAAGCGGGTGAGAAAATGAAGATTCACCTGGCGCCCGGGGGCGGATGGGCAGCCAGGATCGTTCAACTGGAAAAATAATACATTATCCCTATGAAGCAATACCTAGCTCTGCTCGATCATGTGCTGAAGAACGGCATTGAAAAGTCAGACAGGACAGGCACGGGTACAATAAGCGTATTCGGATATCAGATGAGGTTCGATCTGAGTGAGGGCTTCCCTCTTCTGACTACAAAAAAGCTGCACCTGAAATCAATCATACATGAATTGTTGTGGTTCATTGCAGGTGATACAAATATCAAATACCTCAACGACAACGGGGTGAAGATCTGGAATGAATGGGCCGACGAAAACGGCGACCTGGGGCACATATACGGATACCAGTGGCGCTCCTGGCCGGCGGAAGGGGGAAGAAAGATCGACCAGCTCCTGAATGTAATGGATTCAATCAGGAAATCTCCCGATTCCCGCAGACATATAGTGAGCGCCTGGAATGTCGGCGAGCTCGATAATATGGCTCTTCCTCCCTGCCATGTGATGTTCCAGTTCTATGTGGCCGGGGGAAGACTTTCCTGCCAGCTTTACCAGCGCAGCGCCGATATTTTCATCGGGGTGCCATTCAATATTGCCTCATATGCCCTCCTTACCCTGATGGTAGCACAGGCGTCCGGACTGAAACCCGGCGAATTCATTCATACACTGGGCGATGCCCATATCTATCTTAATCATATGGAGCAGGTCAGGCTACAGCTTACACGGGAGCCATTCGGTCTCCCTCAGATGATTATTAACCCTGATGTTAAAGACATTCTGAAATTCAGGTTCGATGACTTTACCCTTACCGGATATACGGCTCATCCTCATATCAGGGGAGACATTTCTGTGTAGGGGTAAAAGACACTCCACAACGGAGAGGTTCTGCGGGAGAGGGTATAATACAGCAGATAAGGGTTTAACGTACTGAGGACCAGGGTACAGCAGGTGGATACAAATGGATTTGACTAAAGAAAAACCAGGGGATATGATTTCAATTATTGTGGCGGTTTCGGATGATTGGGGCATTGGCAGGGATAATGAGCTGTTGTGGCATATACCTGAAGATCTGAAAAGGTTCAGGAGGCTAACCACGGGCAATGCAATCATAATGGGAAAGAAGACATGGGAATCCCTTCCGCGCAGGCCGCTTCCCGAACGCATCAACATAGTGCTTACAGACATACCTGGTGAAACAATCGAAGGGGCAGTTACAGCATATTCGATAGGTGATGCGCTGGCCAGATGTGACACCGGGAAAGAGATATTCATTATCGGTGGAGGCAGTATATACAGGCAATTCCTCCCCCTGGCCGACAGGCTCTATATAACCCATGTGCACAAAAAAGCAGCCGCCGATATATTTTTCCCGCAGATTGACCCTGAAATCTGGGAGGCTGAAATCGAGGAAGAATTTCCGGCAACGGGCGTTGATGCGATCCCTTATACCTACACTATTTATAGAAAAAGGAAATAGTTACAGGGCTCCCTGGCAGATGCAGGTCTGCATTGATCTGATCTGGAAGGGGATACAAGCCCTTCATAAAAATCTTCAAAATATTCTGATTTTCAGTTAAACCATCCTCCCGGCTTTTCATCTAATGAAGAGTTAAACATTATTATTAATTTATATTTAGCTTATGAAAACGAAATTTTATCTGATGATAGCATCGGCAGTGATATTCTCATTTATTTCATGCCAGAAGGATAGTTCGGCATCCGACCAGTCTGTCCTGAACATTGCAGATGACGATGCAGTAAGTGATGCAGTGTTTGAGGATGTTTTCAATACCGCCGACAATGCGGGGATAGTTCTCGACCAGCTTGAGAAGGGAGGCAGTGCAAAATCCCTGGTTGTAGTTACCGATTCCTGTCCGACTATAACCGTCTCCAATCCTGATGCCGGCGTATGGCCAAAGACACTTACAATTGATTATGGAACAGGGTGTACAGGATTCTATGACAATACCCGTTCCGGCAGGATAATAATTGAAGTTACTGGTCCGAGGCTTGAGACGGGTTCCAAAAAGACAATCACTTTTGAGGATTATTATTTCAATGGCATAAAGGTAGAGGGGACAAAGGTGATTGAAAATATGGGGTACAATGAAAATCAGAACCTTGTATTTTCCGTGAAGCTGACCGATGGCAAACTTACCCTTCCCGACGGGAATATAGTGACAAGGTCGACTGACCACCAGAGGGAATGGATAGCCGGATTGCTTACAAACAATATCTGGGACGATGAATGCCTGATTACGGGTACAGCTTCCGGTACAACACTGGACGGGGTCGCATATGTGAACACAATAACCACAGCACTGCACTGGACCCGAACCTGCTTCTTTGTTGTGAGCGGGGTGGTTAAGATCCAGAGGGAAGGCAAGGAGGATGTAGAGATCAACTACGGAGAAGGTCAGTGCGATGCCAAAGCAACGGTAACAAAGGGAGATGTAACCAGGGAGATCCTGCTGCGTCATAAATACCGTTCCATGTAGAGGGAGGATATTTTCCGGGGACAAAAAAAGCGGCGTAACTTATCACGCCGCTTTTTTTTATTCTATCCTGATATGTTATGATGCCTTCAGGACCTTGAGGTTGATCCTTTCAAGCTTAAGGCTGGCATAATCAACATTTATCTCCAGTTCATTTGTTGCGACCGATGGCATCTCGTACATGGCATCGAGCATTATTGCTTCACATATTGACCTCAGTCCGCGTGCGCCAAGCTTGAATTCGACAGCCTTGTCAACTATATAGTCAAGTACCTCTTCGGTGAATGTAAGGTCGATATTATCCATCTTGAAGAGCTTGATATACTGTTTGACAAGTGCATTTTTAGGTTCTGTGAGTATGGCTCTCAGTGCATCCCTGTCGAGGGGATTAAGATGAGTCAGTACGGGCAGCCTGCCTATTATCTCAGGGATGAGCCCGTACGACCTGAGGTCCTGGGGGGCAATATACTGGAGGAGGTTATCCTTGTCGACCTTCTCCCTTATCTTTGAGGCTCCGAAGCCGACAATCTGTGTATTGAGCCTCTGGGCGATCTTTTTATCTATTCCCTCGAATGCCCCTCCGCAGATGAAAAGTATATTTTTTGTGTCGACAGGTATCATTTTCTGTTCGGGATGCTTCCGTCCGCCCTGGGGGGGAACGTTAACAATCGATCCCTCGAGCAACTTAAGCAGTCCCTGCTGTACACCCTCTCCCGAGACATCCCGTGTAATCGATGGATTATCTCCCTTTCTTGCAATTTTATCGATCTCGTCGATAAATACTATTCCTTTCTCTGCGGCCTTCACATCGTAGTCTGCGTTCTGAAGCAGCCTTGTGAGGAGACTCTCGATATCTTCACCGACGTATCCCGCTTCGGTGAGGACAGTTGCGTCGACGATAGTAAACGGAACGTGCAGCATCTTAGCCACCGTTCTTGCGAGAAGAGTTTTTCCCGTGCCTGTTTCTCCAACCAGGATTATGTTCGATTTTTCAATTTCGATATCCTCGGCGTCGGGTTTTTGCATCAGACGCTTATAGTGGTTATAGACTGCAACCGATATTATCTTTTTGGCCATTTCCTGACCAATAACATACTGATCGAGAAATGATTTTATTTCTGCAGGCTTAAGAAGGTTTATAGTATCGAACTTAATGTTCTTCTTATTCCCCAGTTCCTCGTTCATTATGCTGTGGGCCTGTTCAATGCAATGATCGCATATGAAGCCCTCGAGGCCCGCTATCAGCATATTGGCCTCCTTTTTTGTTCTTCCGCAAAATGAACATTTATCCATTACAGGTTATTTTTGTGTTTTCTGCAGGATCTCGTCAATCATGCCATAATCCTTTGCCTCCTGAGAGGTCATCCAGTAGTCCCTGTCCGAATCCTTTTCCACCTTTTCAAATGGATTTCCTGAGTGCAAGGCGATGATCTCGTACAGTTCCTTTTTGAGCTTCACAATTTCCCGTACGGTGATCTCAATATCAGAGGCCTGTCCTTCGGCCCCGCCCATCGGCTGGTGAATCATTATCCTGGAATGCTTCAGTGCAGATCTTTTCCCTTTTTTGCCTGCTGTCAGGAGCACTGCACCCATTGAAGCTGCCATTCCGGTGCATATCGTTGCGATATCGGCTGAAATGTACTGCATCGTATCGTAGATACCCAGACCTGCATTTACTGAACCGCCGGGGGTGTTGAAATAGATCTGGATATCCTTCCCGGGATCAGCCGAATCGAGGTAGAGAAGCTGTGCCTGGATTATGTTTGCAACATAATCATCGATCGGAAGACCAAGGAATATAATCCTGTCCATCATAAGGCGTGAAAAAACATCCATGGAGGCAACATTGAGCTGTCTCTCTTCAATTATTGTAGGTGATATATAGCTTCCGTATACTGATGAGTACTTGTGGAGGCTCAGGCTGCTGACTCCCCGTTTTCCCCGTGCATATTTCCCAAAATCGTCAAGAATGTTCATAATTTCTCTGAATTAAAAATTAACTCACAAAGATAATAAAATTAAATATGCAACTTCAATGCATTGATTACTATTCGAAAAGCTTATTGAATTCATCTATTGTAACGCTCTTTTCCTCTAGTTTCACGAGATCCTGCATGAGCAGTATCACCTTTTCCTCAAGGATTTTATCTGCTATTCTCTTTGCATCCTCCTCACGCTTCAGGGTCTCTTTTGCATAATTGTTAATCTGCTCATCCGTGGCATAGAAGAGGCCGTATTGCTGGAACTGGAACCTTGTAACGTTGGCAGCCTCAGCAAGGAGCTCCTCCTCCGTAATTTTAACCTCGTTGTCGCGGGCTACCTTGTTCCTGATAAGTTGCCACCTCAGGTCTTTTCTGAAGCTGTCGAATTCCTTTTCGATCTGCTCTTCGGTTGTGTTCTCATTGACTTTCAGAAGCCAGCGTTTCAGAAAATCCTCCGGAAGCATGAACTCCGTTTTTTCGAGGGCCAGCGATTTTATATCGAGCATCAGCCTGTAATCGCTTTCACGCTTGAGGTTTGCTGAGATCTCCTCCTCAAGCTTCTGCATGAATTCCTCTTCGGTATTAACTACCCCTTCGCCGTAGATCCTGTTGTACAGTTCAGGTCCGGGCACGGCAGGAAAGAACCGGCTGATTTCATTTACAGTAAATCTGAATTTACCTTTAATACCTTCTGCTTCTTCCTTTTTGATATGCAGAAGGCCTGCAATCTCAGTATCATTAGGGAATGCCTTTTTCAGGTCGAAATCAATGCTCTCATTCACTGCTTTTCCCAGGAAATGCTTCTTTATTTTGGCATCCTTTATTATATCGATGCTGAGGGAAGTGGAGTCTGCCACTGGCCCTTCAGCAACAGGGGCACCATCATCGCCGATAGCTTCGAGCCTCCCCTTTATGACATCTTTTTCTTCCGTGGAATCCCCGGTTTTCAGTTCCCCGAAGCGCCGGGTATAGTTCTCGAGGTAGTCATTCTTCATCTTTTCATCGACAATGATAGTGTACCTGCTGACCTTATTCTTTTTATTGAGCTTTACTTCAACAAGCGGGGAGAGGCCAAGCTCGAATGTAAAATTGAAATTCTCCTGAGTATCGAAATCCAACAGATCCTGGTCATCAGCCCTTGGAATAGGGTCGCCGAGAATTTCAATTTTCTCATCGGAGATATATTTCTGGATATTTTCAGTAACAACCTTGTTTATCTCATCTATCATCACAGCACGGCCGTACATTTTTTTCACAAGGCCTATCGGGACCATGCCCGGACGAAAACCTTTAATATTGGCCTTTTTCCTGTAATCCTTCAATACATTTTCAACCTTGTCTTCATAATCGGGTTTGAGGATCTCAATCTTCAGGATGGTATTCAGATCGTCGATGTTTTCTCTCGTGATAGTCATTGTTTATAGTTGTTTAAAGCATACTGAAAAACCGCCAAAACGCATTCATGAAATTGTTTCAGGCGGTTTGAAACATTTGTGCGGATGAAGGGACTCGAACCCCCACGTCACGAGGACACAAGATCCTAAGTCTTGCTCGGCTACCAATTACGACACATCCGCGGTGAAAAAAATTTCCGCAAAAGTATAATAAATTATGATCAAAACAAAGTGATTGTGTTACTTGCGCAGTTCAAAGTTCTTCCCAAGGTAAACTTTTCTTACATGCTCATCGTCTGCAAGTTGCGTTGAAGTACCGGATTTCAGGATCCTTCCTTCGAAGAGCAGGTAGGCCCTGTCGGTAATTGAAAGGGTCTCATGAACATTGTGGTCGGTTATAAGGATCCCGATTTGCTTCTCCTTCAGCTTTGACACGATTTCCTGGATATCCTCCACAGCTATAGGGTCAACACCGGCAAAGGGCTCATCGAGAAGTATGAATTTGGGTTTAAGTGCAAGTGCCCTGGCTATTTCGGTCCGTCTTCTCTCTCCGCCTGACAGTTGTATCCCCTTGCTTTTTCTTATTTTAAGCAAGCCGAATTCAGAGAGGAGGCTTTCGAGCCTTTCCCTCTGTTCCTCCACCGGAAACCCCGACATTTCAAGCACCGCCCTGATATTGTCCTCGACCGACATGTTCCTGAAAACCGAAGCTTCCTGGGCAAGGTATCCTATTCCTTTTCTGGCCCGCTTGTAAACAGGAAGGGTTGTTATCTCCTCATTGTCGAGGAAGATCTTGCCTTCCCTCGGTCTGATCAGGCCGACGATCATATAGAATGTAGTTGTTTTACCCGCGCCGTTGGGGCCAAGAAGGCCTACGATCTCACCCTGCTCCACCTCTACTGAGACGTGGTCGACAACGGTCCTGCTTCGGTATTTCTTTACAAGATTTTCAGTATATAATTTCATGAAGCTTCTATGATGTTGCCGTTTCGGCTTTTGGTTCATCGTCCTTCAGGAAATCTTCATGCTCCTTATCCTTCTGTTTCATCACCCTGGTTGAGATGATTATGCTCACTTCATACAGTATCAGAAGAGGGATAGCTACGAGGGTCTGGGAAAACACATCGGGAGGGGTAATTATTGCGGCAACTATAAATATAACCACAATTGCATGCTTCCTGTATGTTCGCATGAACTTGGGAGTAACAAGCCCGATTTTTGTAAGAAAGAAGGTTATTATCGGAAGTTCGAATACAAGACCCGTTGCCAGGCAAATTGAGGTAAGGGTTCCTATATACGACCTGATATTGATTTGGTTAACGACATCTTCGCTCACTTCATATGAGCTCAGGAAGTGAATGGAGAGGGGGGCAAGCATAAAGTAGCCAAAAAGGACCCCTGTAAAGAAGAGCATCGAGGCTGCAAATACGGCTCCCTTTGCATACCTGGCCTCATTGGGGCGCAGCGCAGGCCTGAAGAACTGCCAGAATTCCCATAATATAACAGGAAATGCCAGGATGAGACCGGCAACCATTGAAACCGTAATATGCGTTGTAAGCTGGCCCGACATCTTGATATTGATCAGGTTGAGCGGTTTGGTGTTAATGCATAGTGCGGTTGTTTTCAGATAGTCTCCGAGTTCACAAAGCAATCTGTTCGTAATGAATCCCGGACTCTTGGGCCCCAGGATTATAGTGTTGAAGATGAGGTTCTTGAAAATGAAGGCAATCACCATTAATATGACTACTGCAAGAATAGAACGGATAATGTGCCATCTCAACTCTTCAAGATGTTCGAGAAACGACATTTCCTTTTCACCCTTCTTCCCTTTATTCCATAACTTAGCCATGAGAACCTTGATAAGAATGTTTAAAAATCAGCCTGTAAAGATGATAAATCTTCCGTTGCAAAACAATATCAAATTCTTTGATAATGAAAAAACTATTTTAAGGATTATGTAAAGGATAATATTAATAATAATTAAATATTGTTGTTTGATGTGGAAAATTCTTAACTTTATATTAGCTGTGGGAGCATTTTTTTTACAGTTTCCCGTTTTCTCATTTTGATTGGCTATGCTTAACGATGCAACTATACATGATTACCTCAAAAAATATTTTGGGTTCGATACCTTCAAGGGTAATCAGGAGCCCATTATAAAAAATGTGCTGGAGGGGAGGGACACCTTTGTGCTTATGCCGACAGGCGGGGGAAAGTCGCTTTGCTACCAGCTTCCGGCGGTGATGAAGGAGGGGACCGCCATTGTCATATCTCCGTTAATCGCACTGATGAAAAACCAGGTGGATGCGATGAGGAATTTCAGTACTGATGATAATGTTGCCCATTTCCTCAATTCCTCGCTTACGAAAACCGAAATAAACAGGGTAAAGAAGGATGTATTGTCAGGCAGTGCAAAGCTTCTTTACGTGGCACCCGAATCGCTCACAAAGGAAGAGAATATAGAATTCCTTAAGAATATAAGCATCTCCTTCTATGCAATTGATGAGGCCCACTGCATATCTGAGTGGGGCCACGATTTCAGGCCTGAATACAGAAGGATAAGACCTATAATTGATACGATAGGCCGTTCACCCATCATTGCACTGACGGCAACTGCAACACCCAAAGTGCAGCATGATATTCAGAAAAACCTGAGCATTCTCGATGCCGATGTCTACAAATCCTCCTTTAACAGGCCCAACCTTTACTATGAGGTGAAGTCGAAGCAGGATGTGACCAAGGAGATAATCAAATACATAAAGAATAATTTGGGGAAGTCGGGGATAATTTATTGCCTCAGCCGTAAGAAGGTGGAAGAGATAGCCGAGGTGCTTAAGGTAAACGGAATAAAGGCTCTCCCTTATCATGCAGGGATGGATTCGTCCACGAGGACAGCGAACCAGGACAAGTTCCTGATGGAGGAGGCAGATATTATTGTGGCTACAATTGCCTTTGGGATGGGTATCGATAAGCCGGATGTTAGATTCGTGATACATTATGATATTCCTAAGAGCCTCGAGGGTTACTACCAGGAGACCGGACGCGCGGGAAGGGATGGCGGTGAGGGCAACTGCATAGCCTACTACAGCTATAATGATATTGTAAAGCTGGAGAAGTTCATGCAGGGCAAACCCATTGCCGAACAGGAAATCGGCAAGCAGCTGCTTCTCGAGACCGTTTCGTACGCAGAATCGTCAGTGTGCAGAAGAAAGCTGCTGCTGCATTATTTCGGTGAGGAGTACCTTGAGGAAAACTGTGAGGCCTGCGACAACTGTCTCCACCCGAAGGCACAGTTCGAAGGGAACGAGGCAGTCGTTAGCGTACTGGAGACAATCCTCGCAGTCAAGGAAAAGTTCAAGGCCGACCATATCTCGAATATCCTCGCGGGCAAGGTCACCTCAGCCATAAAGTCATACAAGCACCATAAACTCGAATTTTTCGGAATCGGGGAGGATAAGGATGAGAAATTCTGGAACATGGTTATCCGCCAGGCACTTATAGCGAAGATGCTTACAAAGGATATCGAGAATTACGGCCTTCTGAAAGTTACCCAGAGAGGGCTTGACTTTCTTGAAAAGCCTACTTCGTTCATGTTGGCCGAGGATCACGATTATGCTGATACTGTGGATGAAGAGAATGCTTTCGGTGCAAGAACGGCAGCCGTTGATGAGGAGCTGTTCAGCATCCTTAAGGACCTTCGCAAGAAGCTCTCAAAGCAGAAGGATGTACCGCCGTTCGTTATTTTCCAGGATCCCTCCCTGGAGGATATGGCCATTCAGTACCCCATAACGACCGATGAACTGCAGAACATTTCCGGGGTGGGAGCCGGGAAGGCACAGCGCTACGGGAAAGAATTCGTGGAAATAATTAAAAAGTATGTTGAGGAAAAGGAGATAATCCGGCCCCTGGACATGGTTGTAAAATCGGTTGTAAATAAATCCGGCATTAAGGTATATATAATCCAGAGCATCGATATGAAAAGGTCGCTTGAGGATATTGGCGAGGCAAAGGGAATGGAGATGGGGGAGCTCTTGTCAGAGATAGAGGCAATTGTAAATTCGGGCACAAGGATAAACCTTGACTATTATATAAATGCAATAATCGATGAGG
The DNA here is from genome assembly GCA_963756885.1 of uncultured Bacteroidales bacterium. Classification (GTDB taxonomy): domain Bacteria; phylum Bacteroidota; class Bacteroidia; order Bacteroidales; family VadinHA17; genus LD21. The sequence continues at coordinate 107,321 of CAVWPG010000004.1, read as the reverse complement.
AGCGTCAGCATGATATTTACTCCTACTTCAGGGAGGAGGCTGAATCGGATTCAATGGAAGACGCCATAAAGGAGCTTGGGAATGATTTCGAGGAAGAGGAGATAAGGCTGATGAGGATCAAATTCCTTTCCGAAATGGGCAATTAATCCTGATCTTTCCTTCCCGTCAGCAGCCCGTAGAGGATCACTGAAATTACATAAAAGGGATAAACGATCTGCGCCGGAATGAACCAGCGCATAAGTTTGCCGTTCCGGTATCTGTCGGCAACAGTAAGGAGGATAAGGAAATCGGGAATTGATTTCAGAATGAGCATTGCAGCCGCCGGCAGAAGGCACCAGCTGCCCATGAAGAGGGTAGCATATGCGTACACCTGCAGCAACACTGCCGCAAGCACAATTATCCCGGCAAGAATTGTCATCCGGTCGTCATACACATTCCATTTTGAGATCCATCTTCTTCTCTGTTTCAGGAATGCCGTGAGGGAAGGTGAGGCAGCAGTTGTAACCATGGCCTCTTCAGATTCAAGCCAGAGGATCGCGGCCCCCGGTTCCTTCTTAAGGCTGTGAAGGAGGAATACATCGTCTCCTGTGTTGAGTCCTGAGTGAAGGTTTTCAGAATGCTGCATGTAAGCATCGCGGGTAAAGGCAAGATTGGCACCGTTGCACATAATTGCATCGCTGCCCGCGGCAGTACCGGCCGTGATGCCCTGCAGGCTCATGAATTCAAGTTCCTGGAATCTGCCGAAGAATCCCCGGGAGCGATCCAGCTTCACCGGGCCTATGACAAGCTGCGGGGAATAATTCTCAAAAAAGGCTGCAATGGTGCCGATCCAGGCTCTGCCCATTGTGCAGTCTGCATCCGTTGTGAGTATGATCCTTCCAGCCGACGTTTCAACTCCTGTTCTTATGGCTGCCTTTTTCCCCTGTCCCACGTTCCTTACGACCCGATAATTTCCGGGCATCCCCCCGGAGGGAATTGCGGCAGCTGTGCCATGTGCCGGGTCATCGTCTACTATGATCACCTCATAAAGCTCTGCGGGGTAATCCTGCTGCAGCAGGCTGTCGAGAAGCGATGGAAGGGAGTCGTGAGCGTTCCTGCAGGCGATTACAACTGAAATGAAGGAGGAGGCGGCGCCCACCCGGCGGAAAGGAATTAACTTCAGAAGGTTCCTGTATATCCCTGTTATCAGAAAAAAATAGGGAAGCATCAGTATGACCGGAAGCCAGCACATAGCCTATTCCTTCATCCACTCGTACATTGTATAGTGTTCGTGCTTCATTCCCAGGGACTCGTAGGTTTTCCGGGCCCTTTCATTGTTCGTTTCGACATACAGGCGAAGTCCGGCTATTCCTGCCCTCTCGGCTTCGCCCCTAATATGGCGGTACATCGATCTGAAGATCCCTTTTCTCCTGGAAGATGGAAGGACATATACTGACTGTATCCACCAGACATTTGTATTTCTCCAGTCGCTCCACTCGTAAGTTATAAGGAGGGAAGCCACAACATGCTCATCCGATTCGGCTATCCAGTACTGCCCAAGGAGGGGATTGGAGAACACGGCTTTCACACCGCTTTCAATAATTCCGGTTGCAAGGCTCATTGCTTCTGTCTCCCATGCCATCTTCTGCTGGAAGTCGGTTATAAAGGGAGCATCCTCCTGTCTGGCTTTTCGAATGGATATCATAGAATATTGTCTGATTGTTGTGAAGTGCTGAATTTATTGATACCGGTTATATCATCTCCCCGGTGTTCCTGCTGCATTCCCGTCTTACATCCCTGCCCCCTTTCAAAGAAGGAATCGGTGAGCTTTCTGCCTTTTGCCTCTAATACTTATATTCATCCCAGCTTTTTATCTCCAGGTCATCCACGTTCAACCGGCAGAAAGCAAGTATATAGGCGCTCGCAAGGCGTGCATTTGTGATCAGGGGAACATTGAAATCGACAGCGCTTCTCCTTATAGTATAATCATTGTCAAGCTCGGTCTGGCTGAGGTCCTTGGGAATGTTGATCACGAGATCCACCTCCCTCGATTTTATAAGGTCGACTGTATTGGGCGATTTTTTTTCGTCGGGCCAGTATGCCACATGGGCTTCAACTCCCGCATTCAGGAGGAACTCTTGTGTCCCCCTTGTTGCATAGAGCTTGTGCCCCCTTTCACGCAGTGCCCTTGCGCTGTTGAGCAATTCTACTTTTGACCGGGCAGGACCGGTGGAAAGGAGGATGCTCTTTTTCGGCACCCTGTAGCCTACCGATAACATTGCTTTCAGAATGGCTTCATAGAAGCCTTCGCCAATGCATCCAACCTCACCGGTGGAGGACATATCGACCCCAAGAACCGGATCGGCCTTTGCGAGCCTCGAAAAGCTGAACTGCGGAGCCTTGACGCCCACGTAATCGAGTTCGAAGACTGTTTTGGAGGGTTTTTCAACAGGCAAGCCGAGCATTACCTTGGTTGCAAGCTCAATGAGGTTTGACTTCAGGACTTTTGAAACGAAAGGCATGCTGCGGCTCGCCCGCAGATTGCATTCAATCACCTTGATGTCATTGTCCTTGGCAAGAAACTGGATATTGAATGGCCCCGAGATCTTGAGCTCCCTTGCTATCTGGCGCGATATTCTTTTAATGCGCCGGGCAGTTTCAAAATATATTTTCTGTGCCGGGAAGACCATTGTGGCATCACCTGAATGGACACCGGCAAACTCCACATGTTCACTTATTGCATAAGCTATCATTTCCCCATCGCGGGCTACGGCATCTATCTCGATCTCCTTGGCATTTTCAATGAACTCAGAAACTACCACAGGGTATTGTTTCGAAACCTGGGAAGCAAGCTCAAGGTAATGGGTGAGCTCGCTCTTATTTGAAACAACATTCATTGCTGCCCCGGAAAGAACATATGAGGGCCTTATCAGTACTGGGAAGCCTATGCGGTCCACAAAACCATAGATGTCGTCAATTGTTGAAAGCTCCTTCCATCCTGGCTGATCGACTGAGAGGTTGTCGAGCATGGCGGAGAATTTGTGCCTGTTTTCAGCCCTGTCGATTGAGACGGGGGAGGTTCCCATCACAGGGACATTTTCATTGTAAAGCCTCATTGCGAGGTTATTTGGTATCTGGCCCCCAACAGAAACAATTACCCCGCGCGGGTTTTCAAGATCAATAATATCCATGACCCTTTCGAAGGTAAGCTCATCGAAGTAAAGCCTGTCGCAGATATCGTAATCGGTGCTCACGGTTTCGGGGTTGTAATTTATCATAACCGACCTGAACTTCTCCTTCTTTATTGTATCGATGGCGTTTACGGAGCACCAGTCGAATTCCACGCTTGAGCCTATCCTGTATGCCCCTGATCCCAGCACTATAACCGAATTCAGGTCATTCTCGCAGATAATGTCGTGTTCCGTTCCGCTATAGGTAAGGTAAAGGTAATTTGTAACTGCCGGATATTCAGCGGCAAGTGTGTCTATCTGCTTTATGTAGGGAACTATGCCCAGGGATTTGCGGTAGCTCCTCACTTTCATGAGGTCCTCGTTTATCATGGAGTTGCCTGATTTCAGGACATGCCTTGCAATCTGGAAATCGCTGAATCCGTAGATCTTGGAATGAGCCAGCAAATCTCCCGGAACTGATTCGAGGGTATTGAACCCGGAGAGGCTGTCCTTTATATTTATTATATTTTTCAGTTTGTAGAGGAACCACTTATCTATTTTTGTGAGCTCGTAGATATGGTCAACAGCCATTCCGTGCTCCAGGGCTTCCGCTATTGAGAATATCCTCATATCGGTCGGTTCTGCCAGCTCCCTCTCTATATCCTCGAATCCAAGGTTCCTGTTGCCTGTAAAGCCGTGCATCCCCTGGCCGATCATCCTCAGTCCCTTCTGGATAGCCTCCTCAAAGGTTCTTCCTATGGCCATAACCTCTCCGACGCTCTTCATGCTGCTCCCTATGAGGTGAGATACCCCTTCGAATTTATTCAGATCCCATCGGGGTATCTTGCAAACTATATAATCGAGGGCCGGCTCAAAGCATGCCGTTGTGTTTTTTGTGACCGAATTTTTCAGTTCATGGAGCCCGTAGCCCATGCCAAGCTTTGCCGCAATGAATGCGAGGGGATAGCCTGTTGCCTTGGAGGCGAGGGCGCTCGAGCGGGAAAGGCGTGCATTCACCTCGATGACCCTGTAATCCTCGGAATCGGGGGCGAGTGCATACTGTACGTTGCATTCACCCACTATCCCTATATGCCTTATTATTTTTATGGAAAGCTCCCTGAGCTTATGATATTCACTGTTGGAAAGGGTTTGGGAAGGGGCTACAACGATGCTTTCTCCCGTATGGATCCCAAGGGGGTCAAAGTTTTCCATATTGCAAACAGTAATGCAATTGTCATACCTGTCCCTCACAACCTCGTATTCAACTTCTTTCCATCCTTTAAGCGATTCCTCAACGAGTATCTGGCTTGTATATGAAAATGCCTTGGAAGCCAGCACCCTTAGTTCATCTGTATCTGAGGCAAAGCCGCTTCCCTGGCCGCCAAGCGTATAAGCTGCCCTTATGATTACCGGGAATCCGAGCCTGTCTGCTGCTTCAAGTGCAGCATCAACACCCTGCACTGCAATGCTCCTGGGCGTTCTTACATCGATCTGATCGAGTTTTTTTACAAAAAGCTCCCTGTCTTCAGTCTCCATGATCGCAGAGACAGGAGTACCGAGAACCCTTACGTTATACTTTTCGAATATTCCGGCCCTGAAGAGTTCGGTCCCGCAATTAAGGGCTGTCTGGCCGCCGAATGAAAGCAGGATCCCGTCAGGCTTCTCCTTAACTATCACTTTCTCCACAAAAAAGGGAGTGACGGGAAGAAAATATATTTTATCGGCCAGTTCTTCGGATGTCTGAACAGTTGCAATGTTGGGATTTATAAGAACCGTTGTGACACCTTCCTCTTTTAAAGCTTTAAGAGCCTGTGATCCTGAATAATCGAACTCGCCGGCTTCTCCTATTTTAAGTGCCCCCGAACCAAGGATGACCACCTTCTTTACAACATCTTTCATATAAGCGTTTGAGGTGCAAAAATAGCACAATTTTTTAATTAGGATTTGATTTATAATAAAAATGAATATATTTGCAGAATAAATGCATAAATATGCAAAAGGCTAAAAGATTTCTGGCTATTGAGGGTATAATAAGCGATTACAGCATCCCAACACAGGAGGAGCTGCTCAGGCGGCTGAAGGGGAAGGGGATAAGCTGTACCCAGGCCACCCTGTCGCGCAGCCTGAGGCAGCTTGGGGTGAGCAGGATAGCCGATGGCTCAGGCAGTTACAGGTATGCAATGCCTGAAAGTATAAGGACCAACGCCGGAGCCCCCCTGAATCTGAACATAGTGCCTGTTATCAGGGATATTGTGGAAGCAAGGGGGCTGATGGTTATCAGGACAATACCAGGGAATGCAAGCAATACGGCCTTTGTGATTGACGGCGCAGGAAGATATGAGATAGCCGGAACGATTGCAGGTGATGACACAATACTTGTAATTCCGAGGGACGGGATAACAACGCAGCAGGTTCATACCTGCCTTGAGATCATTCTCCCCGGAGTGCATGGACAGATAGGAAGAAAATAGGAACCATCAATTAATAATGAAATAATGAAAGAAAAAGTTGTTCTCGCCTACAGCGGCGGATTGGATACATCGGTAATCCTGAAATGGTTAATTGAGAAAAATTATGAGGTAATTGCATTTGTGGCTGATGTCGGTCAGAACGAGGATTTTGAGGAGTGCAGGAAAAAGGCGTTGCTGCTGGGGGCATCCAGGGTCATTATTGCCGATCTGAAGAGGGAGTTTATTGACGAATATGTTCTCAAGGCAATAATGGCAAATGCAATTTATGAGGACAGGTATCTCCTTGGGACAGCCCTGGCCAGGCCGCTGATAGCCAAGAAGCAGATTGAGGTCGCCAGGCAGGAGGGTGCCAAGGCAGTTGCCCATGGGGCAACCGGGAAGGGGAACGATCAGGTGAGGTTTGAGCTTTGCTACTATGCCTTAATGCCGGGGGTGAAGGTTATTTCCCCGTGGAAGGACAGGGAATTTCTTGCTCAGTTCAAGGGAAGGACCGATCTGCTTAAATATGCATCGGAGAAGAAGATCCCGGTGAAGGCAAGCATTGCAAAGCCTTACAGCGAGGATGAAAACCTTATGCATATAAGCCATGAGGCCGGTGTTCTCGAAGATCCCATGTACACTCTTCACAAGAGCATGCTCGAAAAGATGGTAATGCCGCAGGATGCGCCAGACAAGGAAACCAGAATAGTCATTCACTTCCGTAACGGCAAGCCTGTAAAGCTTGTGAACAAGGAAGACGGGACCGTGAAGGAAGATTCATATGACATGTATGTATACCTCAATGAGCTTGCTGGCAGCAACGGCATCGGCCTCCTCGACATGGTTGAGAACAGGTATGTGGGTATTAAATCGAGGGGAGTATACGAGACTCCTGCGGCTACCGTTCTCCACATTGCCCATAAGGATATCGAGGGCATTGCCATGGACAGGGAGGTTATGAGGCTTGTCAATATGCTTACCCCGAAATTTGCCGAGATCATATATAACGGCTTCTGGTTCAGCCCGGAGATGGATTTCCTGATGGCTGCAATAGAGAAGAGCCAGGAGCTTATCGACGGAAGCGTTCATCTATGCCTATATAAAGGGAATGTGATTATTGAGGGACGCGAATCACCATCCTCGCTTTACGACAAGAAGCTCTCCAGCATGGATATCGAAGGAGGTTTTGATCAGACTGACAGCAAGGGCTTTATACGGATCAATGCAATAAGGCTCATGGCGCACCGTGCCATTGTTGAAGCCAGTCAGAAAAAATAGAGAAATAGTTTAACTCATCTCAATACAATGAAACTCTGGGAAAAAGGGATCAATCCCGAGCCTGCAATAATTGAATTCACCGCCGGGAAGGACAGGAAAACCGATCTTGCCCTTACCAAATGGGATATCATAGGTTCGATGGCTCATGTAATAATGCTTCAGGATGTAGGGCTGGTATCGGACAAGGAGAAGAACGAATTGCTGCAAGCCCTTCATTCGCTTTTTGTGCTCGACAACCAGGGTCATCTCCTTATCGAGCAGGACATGGAGGATATTCATTCTCAGATCGAGAAGGAGATGTCGTCGATCCTGGGGCCGACGGGGAAGAAGATTCATACAGGAAGGTCGAGGAACGATCAGGTTCTTGTCGACATCAGGCTGTATACGAGAGAGGAGATTGACAAGCTTGCCGTCAACATCAGGTATCTTTTTGAGAAGCTCCAGTTTCTGAGTGAAAAGCACAAGGAGGTTTTGCTCCCCGGGTACACTCATATGCAGCCTGCCATGGTCTCATCATTCGGGCTATGGTTCGGCGCCTATGCAGAATGTCTTGCTGATGATGTCCAGCTGCTTGCCGGGGCCAGGGCCCTCAATAACCAGAATCCACTTGGAACTGCAGCAGGATATGGCACAACGCTGCCTGTCAACAGGAACCTTACTTCCGAGCTCCTCGAGTTTGATAATCTCATCTTTAATTCAGCTTATGCGAACCTCAGCAGGGGGAAAATCGAGATGGCAATAGCCTCGGCCCTTGCCTCTGTAGCCCAGACCCTGTCGCGCTTCTCGATGGATATCTGCCTGTACATGGGCTCGGAATACAGATTCATCGACTTTCCGGACGAATATGTAACGGGATCAAGCATTATGCCACAGAAGAGAAATCCGGATGTATTTGAGCTCATAAGGGGGAGGTCGAATGTGATCCAGTCCCTTCCGGGGCAGATTGCAATACTTAACAGTAATCTCCAGTCGGGATACAACAGGGATTTTCAGCTCCTTAAACAGCTTATTTTCGGTGCCTTCGGAGAGCTAAAGGAATGTATTGAGATCATGATGCTGATGCTTAATAATATCAAGGTAAGAAAGAACATAACCGACAATCCCTTGTATAACAGCATTTTCAGTACGGAGGAGGTGAACCGTCTTGTGAAGCAGGGTATCCCGTTCAGGGATGCATATAAGGCTGTTTCCCAGATGGTTAAAAGCTCAACCTTCTCACGCACCCATCTGTCCGATTATGTTCACGAAGGGAGCATAGGCAACCTGTGCAACAAGGAGATAGGCGAAATTTTTGAAACAAGGATAAAGAGCTTCAGCAGTACCCCTGCTGACAAGCTTGTTGAGAAGCTAATGGGCCATCTCACATCATAGTGAGAGGCCGTAGTGAATGAAGGAAGCCCGGTGAGCCCAGGGAGCCGGCTGCCTAATGGATAATTGTTTTCGACCTTTCTATATTTTCGAGGAAGATGTCGAAAAGGAATCCTGTATCGGTAGGACCTCCTGAGGCTTCGGGGTGGAATTGTGTCGAGAAGAAAGGCAGGCTTTTGTGTCTCATCCCCTCATTTGTCTTATCGTTGATATTAATGAAGAGTGGTTCCCAGTCGCTTCCGAGTGTATTGTTGTCGACCGCAAATCCATGATTCTGAGAAGTAATATAGGCTTTGTCGGTACCTGCCTGCAGGACTGGCTGGTTATGACTCCTGTGGCCATATTTCAGCTTATATGTATCAGCTCCCGAAGCCAGCGCCATGAGCTGGTTCCCCAGGCATATTCCGAATACCGGCCTGGAACCTGAGAAGGATCTCCTTATATTCTCAATTGTGACACCGCACATCTTGGGATCGCCCGGACCATTTGACAGGAAAAGCCCGTCATATTTTTCTTCGTGAAAATCATGGTTCCACGGGACCCTGATAATAGTTGTATCCCTTTTCAGCAGGTGCCTTATTATATTATACTTTACGCCGCAGTCAACCAGCAGGATCCTGTATTTGCCCGAACCGTACACTTTCCTCTCTTTAGTGCTAACCTCAGCAACCAGGTTTACCTTGTTGGGGTCGTAGAATTCGATTTCCTCCCCGTCATGCTCCACTTTCCCCAGCATGGCACCCTTCTCCCTGATCCTTTTTGTGAGGGCACGTGTATCGATCCCGTAAATGCCGGGGACGTTATTCGACTTCAGCCATTGGTCAAGGCTTTCAGCCGCATTCCAGTGGCTGTATTCGAAAGAATAATCGGAAACGATCAATCCTGAAATATGAATTGAGGAGGACTCATAAAAACTCAGGAGGTCATTTTCCTCGCTTTCCACAGGGGCGCCGTAATTTCCGACAAGCGGGTATGTAAGGCACAGGATCTGCCCGCGGTACGAGGGATCGGTAAGACTTTCCGGATAGCCTGTCATGGCTGTGTTAAAAACTACCTCACCTGCAGCCGGCACAGTGGATCCGAAGGAGAGGCCATGAAAGACTGTTCCGTCTTCAAGGGTGAGCCGTACCTTTACACTTTTTTTCATTCTTTCTGTTATTAATGGTTATCTCAATGCCGAAACAGCCCCGGAGATCTGTTCCATTGCCTTCATTACATTTATACGGGCTGTACCGATGTTCATTCTCATGTATCCTTCTCCTCCCGGTCCAAAGACCGACCCTTCGTTCATTCCCACGCCTGCCTCGTTAACAAAGAAATCCTGGAGTTGTTTTCCGGTCATTCCCATCTTCCTGCAGTCGATCCAGATCATATATGTAGCTTCAGGTCTTACAGGCAACAGTTCAGTGGACAATTTCATGCAATATTCTTCCACGAGATCCACATTTCCCTTAAGATAATCAAGCAGGGCGTCAAGCCAGGGCTGTCCGTGGGTGTAAGCAGCCTCCGATGCAATATTCCCGAAGATATTTCCGCTTCCTGTGTGAAGGTTATCCACCACCTTATTGAACGCTTTCCGGAGGAGAGGATTTGAAATAATCACGCTGGAGGTCGACAGGCCCGCCATGTTAAACGTCTTGCTGGGAGCCACGCAGGTGACTGTATTTTCTGCAATTTCATCGGAGAGTGAAGCAAGCGGAGTATGCCTGGATCCTGTCAGGACAAGGTCACAGTGAATTTCGTCTGAAACAACAATCACATTGTTTTTAAGGCATATGTCTGCCAGTGTCCTCAGTTCTTCCGGCGTCCATACCCGTCCGACCGGGTTATGTGGATTCGAAATAATGATCATACGTGTTTTGCCATCGATGGAGCCTGCAAGAGATTCGAAATCCATTGTCCACTTTCCGTTTACCTCCTTAAGCTGATTATGGACAAGAATCCTCCCGTGTGATTCGACTGCGGAAAAGAAAGGGAAATATACAGGTGGCTGGACTATTATTTTATCTCCGGGATCAGTGAAGGCAAGGGTACAGAAATTCAGAGCAGGGACCACCCCGGGTGTAAAGGTGATCCACTCTTTCCTGATGCTCCACCCGTGGCGGCTGCCCAGCCAGTCTGCAATGGATGAAAAATATTCCGGTGGTCTGAAGGAGTAGCCAAGGATCTGGTGCCGGAGCCGTTCCTGAAGGGCAGAAATTATAAAATCAGGGGTATTGAAATCCATATCGGCGACCCACATGGGAATGATATCCTTCTTTCCGAAAACCGCCTCCCTGCGGTCAAATTTGATACAGTTGGTACCTTCCCGGCGCACAGGTTCATCAAAATTCCAGGTCATTAAAAAATGATATAAATTCAGGGGGCTAAAGATAGGTAAAAAATCACGATCGCCGGGCTAAACTGCAAGAGAATCTGGCAGGGGTTGGAATCCGCTCCGGGCAGCCTGTATAATGTCGTCCGGAAGGAAAAGAACCCTTCCGGGAGAAGATTGGATTAATTATTAAGAATTTTAGCCACTCTGTTATTCTGGCACTAATTAATTTCAATATTATTTATTACTTTTATGTCCGGTTTTAAATGATATTCTTACTTAAAAAAAAACTCTATGAAAAAGATTTTAGCGGGTATTATTCTGCCAATCCTGATGATAACTTTTATATTAGCGACTTCGTGCAGACATAGGGCAGCCGAGAAACAAAAGGAGCAGGCTGAAACGGAACAGAAACAGAAATTTGATAATCAGATTGAAGAGAATGTCTATCCCCTGCCTACATCAGCCGAGGTAATCAAAATGCTGACAGAGCTTGAGGTAGGATATATTATAGGTATATCGAATCCTGTTGAGAATACAAAGAAATATTTCAGCAGCTCCAGCAGGGCAATCAATACCGGCGTATATGGAGCGGATCTCAGTTATGCCACTCTTTACAATATGCAGCAGAAGGTAATTGACTATCTGAATGCTATCAGATCACTTACAAATGAATTGAACCTGTCGAAGATCTATAATGAATCGCTATACGACAGCATCAAGAATAATTTTGACAAAAGGGAAGATCTTGTAAGAATACTTACATCTGCCTTCAACGACACATATTCCTATCTTTCCGACAATGATCAGCAGCCTTTGGCTCTTCTGGTTGTGGGTGGCGCCTGGGTGGAAGGCATGTATCTCACAACGCATGTTTCGGAAGCTGCCTATCAGGTTGCTGGTATTTCCCGCGTCCTCCTCGAACAGAAGAAATCGTTCGATCTTTTTCTGGAGATAACAAAACCATACGCCAACGATCCCCAGATAAGTGATTTCGTTAAAAAGCTTGACCCTATCAAGGCAGTCTATGCCGGCCTTGGAACAAGTCTTACGGAGCAGAATATCAAGGATATAACTGATGCCATTTCAGGGATTAGGGAACAAATTATAAAATAGTCATTTTATGGATACCGGGCCGCAAAGTACCTGTCTTTGCGGTCTTTTTTTTATTTGAGGCTTAAATGAGGGAATCGGTTCTTCTTGCTCTAATTCACATTTTCGCGATCGTTTCAACGGTTAACCCCAGTGGAATTTCATCAAGAGGTAAAAAGATACTGCGCAGTTACCTCAGGAGATATCTTAACAGGGAGCTGGAGGAGGAGTATTATACCCTTTTCGAAAATAACCTCGAGTTTTATTCAAATGAGCTGAAGAGCCTCGACAAGGAAGAGTTATCTGACGATGAGTCGCTGATCTCATTTCAGATAACAAATATCTGCAGGCAGATCAAAAAGGGCCTCTTCCTGGAGGAGCGGATGATAGTTTTCCTGCAGCTGATCGAGTTTGCATTCGAGGATGGAATGATATCGGCCCAGGAGAAGACAATAATTGATATTGTTTCAAGGACATTCAATATCTCGAAGAAGGAGTATGACAATGCCACGGCCTTCATGATAGGAAGGGCATATGATAATGTTTCCCCTGAATGTGTCCTTATAATTGAAAGCGATAATCCGGATCATTCGGGTGCCGGCATCTATAAAAAGTACGATCAGTGGCGTCATATAAGGTTAAAGGGATTCAGGGGGCACCTGGTTGTGCTGCACATAGAAAGCACGGGAACACTGCTCTTTACATACGACGGACCGCAGATCCTGTATTTTAAGGGGCGTGATATTATAGCCTGCCGTCCTTATATTCTTGAAAGGGGGGTCAACATCAAGGGGCAGGGGATAGATCCGATCTATTACTCCAAGATTTTCAAGAAATTTGTTTCAAGGAACTTTCCTGAAAAGATTTTCTTTGAAGGGCATTCGATAGAATATCTCTTCAGGAATTCGGATAACGGCCTGCAGAGGATGAATTTCCGTGTCGAGTCCGGAAACCTTATCGGAATTATGGGGGGTAGCGGTGTTGGCAAGACAACCCTTCTGAATCTGCTCCACGGCAAGATCCAGCCCTCTTCGGGGAGCATCTACATAAACGGATACGATATAAATTCGGATTCGGAAGAGCTGATGGGTCTCATCGGGTATGTTCCCCAGGACGATATGCTTATAGAGGAACTTACTGTATACCAGAATCTTTATTACAATGCCCGACTCTGTTTCGGCGATTATAATGAGGAGCGGCTGGTTCAGACTGTTGACAAGGTGCTGCAGGATCTCGAGCTCTATGAGATCAGGGATCTTCAGGTTGGTGATGTGCTGAATAAAAAGGTCAGCGGCGGACAGCGAAAGCGGCTCAACATAGGTCTTGAGTTAATGCGCGAGCCTATAGTTTTGTTTGTTGACGAGCCAACTTCAGGGCTTTCATCCTTCGATTCGGAGAAAGTGATGACGCTGCTCCGGAATCAGTCACTCATGGGTAAGCTTGTCTTTACGATCATTCACCAGCCCTCGTCGGATATAATTAAAATGTTTGACAGGCTCTGGATTCTCGACAAGGGTGGATACATGATATACGATGGGGACCCCGTTGAAGCTCTTGTTTATTTCAAAACGGAGACATCGCAGGCAAATGCTGCTGAAAGTGAATGCCCCAACTGCGGGAATGTCGAGACAGACGATATCCTGCACATTGTTGAGACCAAGGTAATAGATAATTCAGGCTATCCGGGCAAGGAGCGGCAGATAAGCCCGCAGGAATGGAATGAGAAGTATAAGAAGAAGATGATGCCCGTGCTGGTTGAGAAGCCGGTGAAATCTGTCATTCCCCCAAGCAATTTCAGAGTTCCCAGGAAGTCTGATCAGATCAGGACCTTCATCAGGCGCAACCTTACGAGGAAGATTGCCGACCGCCAGTATATGGTCATTAACCTTCTTGAGGCCCCGCTCCTGGCATTTATCCTTGGATATATCTCAAAATTCAGTGAGGATGGAACTTACACGTTTGCAGGTAACAAGAATTATCCGGTCTTCCTTTTCATGTCGGTTATTGTTGCTTTGTTCATCGGACTGACAGTGAGTGCAGAGGAAATTTTCCGTGACAGAAAGATCCTGGAGAGGGAAAAGTTCCTTAACCTGAGCAGGCTTTCCTATATGATCTCGAAGATTAATTTCCTGTTCACACTGTCAGCGATTCAGTCGCTGACCTTCATACTGGTAGCCAGTCTGATCCTGCAGGTGAAGGGGATGCTTCTGCAGCAGTGGATTATTCTGTTTTCAACTGCGTGTTTCGGGAATCTTCTCGGGCTGAATATTTCGGCAGGCATGAGGTCGGCAGTAAGTATTTATATCCTCATTCCGCTTATACTGGTGCCGCAGCTGCTGCTTGGCGGTGCCATGATAAAGTTCGATGACCTTCACAAATCGATAAGCGACAAGATCTATGTGCCCATAGTAGGGGATATGATGGTTACCAGATGGGCTTACGAGGCGATAAGCGTTGAACAGTTCAAGAGCAACAGGTTCGAGAAGCCCTTCTTTTACTATGATATGGAGATAAGTCAGAATGACTGGTACGCCTCCTTTCTCCTTCCGACTCTGAAAGCAACACTCGATGAGGTTGTGGCAGCCGAAAACAAGCCAAACCTCAAATCATATTCGGTGAGGAGCCTTGATAAGGTTGATTACCACATAAATGATCTTTCTTCGATTGCTGGAATAAAGCCAGGCAACTGGCTTAAGGATATGACATATGACAATTTCAATGAATTTGTGGCAGGAGAGGCAAAGTCATTCCTTGACAGCCTGACCACATTATTCAGGGTAAGGAGCAGATCTTTCACCTATCTTCGGAATGCTTTATACCAGAAGATCTCAACACGGATGGGAGAGGACAATTTCCTTAAGCTCCGGGCGCAAAACTATAATGAGAATCTTGCCGATATTGTGCTGAACAGGCTGGCGACAAACAAGATCTACGATGCCGGTGACAGGTTTATTCAGAAAGCCGATCCCGTATTCATGCATCCCGGCTCGAGATACGGCAGGTCCCATTTTTTTGCCCCCTACAAGCAGTTAGGAGACCTGAAGATAAGCACACTGCTGTTTGATGTTATAATCATCTGGATAATGGTCGTCCTGCTCTTTATTACCCTCTATTATAATTTGCTGAAACGCTTCATAGCCTTCCTCGAAACGCTTAAGCTGCCCATTCTGAGAAAATACGGAAGGGACCTGCTGCAGATCTGAGAATGAGCTCAAATTAATAGCTGCCTGATGAACAGAGTTCAACCCAAGAAGAATCTTGGCCAGCATTTTCTGAAGGATCCTGCAATAGCAGCCCGGATAGCAGATTCCCTGACAGGGACCGGATACAGTTCGGTGCTCGAAATTGGTCCGGGCACCGGGGTCCTGACCCGTTTTCTGCTGGAGAGGGGCTTTGCTGATTTCAGGGTGATTGAGATCGACAATGAGTCCGTTCACTTTCTCAGAAACAATTTTCCTCAGCTTCAGAACATTGTGAGGGGTGATTTTCTGACTATGGATCTCGATTCAATGTTCAGCGATAAGTTTGCCATTATCGGCAATTTCCCGTATAATATCTCGACGCAGATTCTTTTCAAGGCTTTGGGTAATCGTGGCAAGGTAGCTGAAATTTCAGGGATGCTTCAGAAGGAGGTTGCAGAAAGGATATGTTCGGGGCCAGGTTCCCGGGAGTATGGGATACTGAGTGTACTGATGCAGGCATACTACTCGGCTGAATATCTTTTCACAGTTCATGAACATGTATTTTCTCCGCCTCCGAAGGTAAAATCGGGCGTGATAAGGCTCATCAGAAACAATGTGGAGAGGCTTGACTGTGATGAAAACCTGTTCTTCAGGGTTGTAAAAGCCTGCTTTAACCAAAGGAGAAAAATGCTGAGAAATTCTGTCAGAGCTGCATTTGACCTAAGGCGTGAAGATTACCCGGAATTCGGGCTTCGGCCGGAACAGCTGTCGGTCGCACAGTTCGTAAACCTTACAAATTGGATAGATGAGAACCGCAATAAAATCAGAATGAGAAGCCTATTGCTTCCACAGGGTTCATTTTAGCTGCAGCATAGGCAGGAGCATAGCCGGCAACGACCCCGATGAGACCCGAAATAAAAATTGCAAGCAGCACATTTGTTATTGTCAGGTAGATATTAAGATCGTAGAGGTAGTTTATTACAAGAGTGCCAAAAAAGATCATGAGCACCCCAAGGAGGCCTCCTATTAATGATAACAGCACCGATTCCACAAGAAACTGAAGAAGTATAAAGAACCTTTTGGCACCCAGGGCTTTCTGGATACCGATTATGTTTGTCCTCTCCCTGACGGATACAAACATTATATTGGCAATCCCGAATCCGCCAACGAGTATAGCAAAACCTCCAATAACCCATCCGCCGATATTGATGCCCGCAAAAACATTGTCGAAGCTTTTTGAGATCAGGCTGGCCCTGTTGAGGTAAAAATTATTTATCTCATCGGGCTGCAGCCGCCTGGCTGCCCTGAGTATCATCGTTGTCTCATCGCTCAGTTCCTGGATCGGTATACCCTCCCCTGCCTTGATCATAACGTGTGGCATCCATGAAGCGGTTACGCATGTTTATGAAGGTCTTGCCGTAGTTCAGGGGAACCAGTGTAATCTCATCCATCCCGTTGTCTCTTATTCCTCCCTTGCCCTCCTTTTTGAAAACCCCGATCACGTTTGTCTTTTTCCCGTTTATGTCTATCTGCTTCCCAACCGGATTTTCCTTTTCAAAAAGCCTTTCGGCTATTACGGCTCCTATAACTGCAACGTTCTTCCCTGAGGCAGACTCTTCAGGGGAGAAATACCTTCCGTTCTCAATATCGAATGATCTTATATTGTCGAACTCATAGGATACAGCCATTACACGAGCTTCGCTCGCCACATTCTTTATGTATTTTATCTGTTCATTCTGAGATACTGTAAAACAGGCGGATGCAGATTTTGTGGACCGGTTCAGAATAGCCTGGAAATCATCAGTCGATACCGAAGGCCATTTTATGATATCCCACCATTTCAGGTTAGGTTCAAAACCCCATGGCCATTTGTTGACATATAGCACATTGTCTCCCATGAGGAGATGCTGTCATGGATCGATTTTTCCATCCAGTCGAGTACTGTAAATACGGAGATTATCGAAAATATTCCTATTGTAATTCCGAACAGGGATAAGAAAAGTTCTTAACTTGTTAACAATAATTGAGTTAGCAGCAAATAAAAAACCCTCTTTTAAAGCCTGAAAAACATCTCGTGCCTATTAACTAGTTTTAGAATTGTCAAAGATACGAAAACCGGCAACATTGATGAAAGGGGTAAAGAAAAAAATACATGTTAATTAACGGGGGATATTTTTATTATACAGCCTTTGATAATCAAATATTTTATAATTTATTGAGGTATTAAAAAAATATCTATTTTTAAACACCTTTATTAGTTCCTAACCTAATCGTAATTATCAGTATTATGAGTGAAAAAAGAATAAAGAGTGCACTTATTTCAGTCTTTTATAAAGATGGATTGGATGAAATTGTCAGAATGCTTGCACAACCTTGATGTGAAAATATATTCTACCGGTGGCACTTTCACTTTTATTAATGTCTTGGGTATTCCTGCAGAAAAAGTTGAAGATCTTACAACTTATCCTTCCATACTGGGAGGCAGGGTGAAGACCCTGCATCCCTCCGTATTCGGGGGAATTCTTGCCAGGCGTGAACTACGGGCGATATGGAGCAGCTCACCAGTATAGGATTCCTGAGATCGATCTTGTAATTGTTGACCTTTATCCTTTTGAGGAAACAGCTAAAAACTGTTACCGAAAATGAGGCCATAATCGAAAAGATTGATATAGGAGGAATTTCTCTTATCAGGGCAGCCGCAAAAAACTATAACGATGTCCTTGTAATTTCAGGAAGGGAACAATATTCCGGGCTTCTTAGCTCTGCTTACGGCGAAAAAAGGCTTCACATCCCTTGAGGAAGAGGCACCATGCTGCCATGGCTTTTCAGACATCTTCAGATTATGATACTGCAATTTTCAAATATTTTAACAGGGAAGAACGATAATTGCCTTCCGGGAAAGCATCGACACATCGTATCCGCTCGCTATGGGGAAAATCCGCATCAGAAGGGAATATTCTTCGGGGATACGGGTCAGATATTTGAAAAGCTTCACGGAAAAGAGATTTCATACAATAATCTTCTCGACCTGGACGCTGCACATCAGTCTCATAGATGAATTTCAGATCGACAACCTTTGTGGTTATCAAGCACAACAATGCATGTGGGGTAGCTTCCAGGGAGGATCCTGTTACGGCATGGAAGGATGCGCTTGCCTGCGACCCGGTATCTGCTTATGGGGGTGTGATTAGTGACAAATGTTCATATTGACGAGAAACAGCGCTGGAAATTGATAAGATATTTTTTGAAATAATAATTGCTCCCGGTTATTCGGAAACGGCCCTTGAGATCCTTAAGCAGAAGAAGAACAGGATAATCCTTGTAAGGAAAGATTCAGGATCGGGCAATTATACTTTCAGGTCTCTTCTGAACGGAGTCCTCTGGCAGGAGAGTGATAACAGGTCGACCGAGTCAGCGTGCAGGAGATGAAGCCGGTTACAACAGGACACCTGAGCCATGGGAGACGACGACATGGTTTTTGCCAATATCATTGTGAAGCACAGCAAATCGAATGCTATTGTTTTGGCAAAGAACAGGCAGTTCTGTGCAAGCGGAATCGGTCAAACCTCCAGGGTGGATGCCTTGAAGCAGGCAATTGAAAAAGCAGGCGCTTTCGGCTTCGATCTTAATGGGGCAGTGATGGCCTCTGATGCATTTTTCCCCTTTGCCGATAGTGTGGAGATAGCTCATAAAGCAGGTATCACTGCAGTAGTTCAGCCAGGGGGATCTGTAAGGGATCAGGATTCCGTTGACTTTTGCTCGTCGCATGGCGTTGCAATGGTCTTTACCGGCATCAGACATTTTAAACATTAAATAATTAATTCTCTCATATAATGGGACTATTTTCATTTTTGACACAGGAGATTGCAATAGATCTCGGGACTGCAAATACAATCATAATTCAACAATGATAAGATTGTTGTGGATGAACCATCCATAGTGGCAATAGATAAGAATTCCGGAAAGCTGATAGCAATCGGGGAAGCGGCCAGGCAGATGCATGGCAAGACTCATGAAAATATCAAGACAATAAGGCCTTTAAGGGATGGTGTTATTGCCGACTTCAATGCTGCCGAGCTCATGATAAGGGGAATGATCAAGATGATTAACAAGGGGCCCCGTCTCTTCGCTCCTTCGCTGAAGATGGTCGTATGCATACCTTCGGGAAGTACAGAGGTTGAAATACGGGCAGTACGCGACTCTTCCGAGCATGCAGGCGGCCGTGACGTCTACATGATCTATGAGCCGATGGCTGCCGCCATAGGCATCGGACTCGATGTTGAGGCCCCTGAAGGGTGCATGGTTGTTGACATAGGAGGCGGCACAACTGAAATAGCTGTAATTGCACTCGGGGGAATTGTTTGCAATAAATCGATAAGGATCGCAGGAGATGGCTTTACTTCAGATATCCAGGCTTATCTGCGCCATCAGCACAATATCAAAATAGGTGAACGCACCGCGGAGGACATCAAAATAGCTGTCGGAGCCGCCTTGCCCGATATTGATAATCCCCCTGCAGATTTTGTGGTCAGGGGTCCCAACATAATGACCGCCCTGCCGATTGAAATTCCGATATCCTATCAGGAGATTGCCTATTGTCTCGACAAATCGCTCTCCAAGGTCGAAGCTGCCCTGCTGAGCGTGCTGGAGCAGACCCCCCCTGAATTATACGCTGATATTGTAAATAAGGGGATCTATCTTGCAGGGGGAGGAGCCCTGCTGAGAGGCCTCGACAGAAGGCTGTCTGACAAAATAAATATTAATTTTAATGTTGTTGAGGATCCTTTGCATGCTGTGGCACGCGGAACGGGAGTTGCATTGAAAAACGTCGAGAGATTTCAATTCCTAATGAGATAATCCTTCAATATGAATGAGGAATCTTCTTAATTTTCTTATACGATTCAATAACCTTATTATCTTTCTTATACTCGAGGGAATAACCTTCTATTTATTGGCGACGGGGAACAGCTATCATAATACAAGGGTTGTAAATGGCTTGCGGGGATTGACCCAGGGTATTGAAACCAAAATCAATAATACGAGGAACTATCTCAGTCTGCGCGAAATCAATGAAAATCTCTCGGCTGAGAATATTGAACTGAAGAATAGTATAGAAAGACTGAAGAGAAGGGACAATTCAGTATTTTCACCTGTCAGGGATACTGTTTTCGGGCAGCAGTATGAACACATGTCTGCTGAGGCAATTGAAAATTCAATTAACCGTCAGAAGAATTTCTTTACATTAAACAAGGGTAAAAAGCAAGGGATAGACGTCGATATGGCGGTTACCTCTTCTGACGGAGTTGCAGGCATAATTATCGGCTGTTCCGATAACTATTCCGTTGCAATGTCGCTGCTGAACCTCGATTTCAAGCTGAGCGTCAGAATCAGGGCTAACGGCTATTTCGGATCGCTCAGCTGGGATGGCAGGGATTACAGCCATGCTATCCTGAGTGAGATACCGCAGCATGTGGCTGTAAATGCAGGAGATACTATTGAAACCACAGGATATTCAGCTATTTTTCCGGAGGGATTGCTTGTTGGAACGGTGAGTGAGTACGAAAAACGGGGAGGAGATTTTTACAGGATCAGGGTATTGCTTAAGACTGATTTTAAAAAGCTTCACTTTGTAGATATAATAGGGAATCTGAAGAGAGCCGAGAAAGTTGAACTTGAAAAACAATTCAGATGATCAATTCAATATTAAGGTTTGGGCTGATCTTCATCCTGCTGATGCTGCTGCAGGTTGTTCTTTTCAACAATATCCAGTTCAGCGGATATGTCAATCCCTATGTCTACATAATGTTCATTCTCCTGCTTCCTGTGGAGATACCATCCTGGCTGCTTCTTTTATTGTCATTCGGAACGGGCATTATAATGGATGTCTTCTCGGGGACTCCGGGTATGCATTCATCTGCAACAGTGCTTGCCGGCTTTGTGAGGCCGACCATTCTGAGCATTATTTCTCCAAGGGATGGATACGAATCCAGATCCGAGCCCTCGATGGTGAATTATGGCTTCAGGTGGTTTCTGGCCTATGCTGTTTTGGTAGTTCTGGTCCATCATACTGCTCTTTTTTACCTCGAGGTATTCCGTTTCTCCGATTTTTTCAGAACTTTACTCCGGGTACTTTTGAGTTCCCTGTTCACGGTTACCTTTATTGTGCTGATTGAATTTTACAGAAGAGGGAGGTAGAAGAGAAGGTTATGAAAGATCCGTTCATTAACAGGAAGTATTTGGTTATAGCATTTATTATCCTGGCAACGCTGGGCTTGCTGGTGAGGCTGTTTATAATACAGGTGGTCAAGGATACATACAGGCTCTCTGCAGATAATAACGTACTCAGGTATGTGACCCAGTATCCTGCCAGGGGTCTCATTTACGACAGGAACGGTGAACTGATAGTATTTAACCAGGCGGCTTACGACCTGATGGTTATCCCTGCCCAGACCTCCAAAATAGATACCGCCGATTTCTGCAGCCTGCTCGACATCACAAAGGAGATGTACATCGACCGGATGGATGCTGCCATCAACTATTCACGGCGTGCCCCGTCGGTTTTCCTCAAGCAGATCTCCGATGAGACCTATGCAAGATTTCAGGAAAAAATGTTCATGTTCCCGGGATTCTATGTTCAGCCAAGGACACTCAGGAAGTATTCGAAGCCGGTTGCTTCACATATACTCGGTTACGTGAGTGAAGTCGATGAAAGCATAATCAAAAAGGATCCCTACTACAAGCTGGGCGACTATATCGGGAAAAGCGGCATTGAAGAGTCTTATGAAAAGGAGCTTCGCGGGAAGCGCGGAGTGAAAATTTTCCTTGTCGATGTCTATAGCCGCATCAAAGGGGCGTATGCGGGTGGAAGCTTTGATACCGTGGCGGTTCAGGGTACCGATATCACCTCGGGCCTCGACCTGAATCTGCAGGAGTACGGAGAGCTTCTTATGAGGAACAAGAGGGGCAGCATTGTTGCCATCGAGCCTAAAACGGGAGAGGTCCTTACCCTTGTGTCAGCCCCTGATTATGATCCGGGATTGCTTGTCGGAAGGGTGAGATCCGATAATTTTGCAAAGCTGTCGGCCGATACACTGAAACCCCTTTTCAACAGGGCGCTTATGGCATCCTATCCCCCTGGGTCCACCTTCAAGCCTATAAACGGACTGATTGCCCTCCAGGAACAGGTGATAACCCCGAACACCCTTTTTGGCTGCCAAAATGGCTATCTTTTTGTGGGATGTCATTCACATGCATCCCCCCTCAATCTTGAAGGTGCCATAATGAATTCATGCAATGCCTATTTCTGTCAGGCCTACAGGAGGACACTCGAAAATCCAAAATACAATACTATATCTGAAGCCTATAATAAATGGAAGGATTATCTGACTGAATTTGGATTCGGGAATAAACTGGGAACTGACTTCGTAAATGAGCTGCCCGGCTTCATTCCTCCAACTGCCTACTATGACAGGTATTACGGAAAAAACAGGTGGAAGGCTCTTACAGTCATCTCGATGGCAATAGGTCAGGGAGAGATAGGCACAACTCCGCTGCAGATGGCTAATATGACAGCTGCAATCGCCAACAGGGGTTATTATTATACTCCGCATATTGTAAAATCTGTCGGAGGGGAAATTGATCCCCGTTTCACTCAGAAACACCTCATAAGCATCGATTCGGCAAATTTCGAAGAGATCATTCAGGGCATGGATGATGCTGTGAATGGCGGAGCCGGAAAGACTGCCGGGGTGGCTGCGCTTAAGGATATAATAGTGTGCGGGAAGACTGGCACGGCACAGAATCCTCATGGGAAGGAACACTCTGTTTTTGTTGCCTTTGCGCCCCGTGACGATCCGAAAATTGCAATCATGGTCTTCGTTGAAAATGCTGGATTTGGTGCAACCTATGCAGCTCCGATTGCAAGCCTGATGATTGAAAAGTACCTCAGGGGAGAGGTTACGAATAAGGACAGGGAACAGACTATGATGAATTTAAATCTGATGTCGCCGTAATGAAACGGAATATAAATATATGGAACCGGATAGACAAGGTTACTATTATCTTGTTTTTGCTTATGGTCATCGCCGGATGGTTCAATATCTATGCTGCAGTATTCAATGATGAACGTTCCGGCATCCTTGACCTGTCCCAGAGGTATGGCAAGCAGTTTGTGTGGATAATAGCAGCTATTGTAATTGCAGTCTTTGTTGTGATAATCGACAGCAGATTTTATTTCTTCTTTTCGTGGTTCATCTACGGGGCGCTGATGCTGATGCTTTTCCTTGTTCTTATTTTCGGAAAGGAAATCAACGGTGCACGGTCGTGGTTTGAATTTGGAGGCTTCAGCCTGCAGCCTTCGGAATTTGCCAAATTCGGAACAGCCCTGGCCCTGGCTGTTTACCTGAGTGCCAGGAGGCACGATCTGACAAGGCTGAATGTTATTATTCCTGCTGTGTCGATAATCCTGCTGCCTGCCTTTCTGACCGCCCTTCAGCCCGACATGGGGTCAACAGTTGTCTATTTTGCCCTGTTCCTCGTTCTGTACAGGGAGGGAATGAGCCCGTATATATTTGCTTCCGGGTTGCTGATGGTGATCCTTTTCTTCCTTACGCTGCTTGTAAATAATCTGCATCTGACGATCGCACTCACCATTCTGGCGATATTCCTGCTATGGTTTTCAACACGAAAATGGAAGCTCGTTCTGGCTGGAACCGGAACATTCATCATTTTTGCAGGACTGTTGTATTTTCTTGATTCTTTCCTGTTCAGGGCCCTTGGGACTGAGCTTGTTGTATTCATTTCGCTTATCCTTACAGGAGCTGTTTATGCATATTATATTTACAATAAAAAGGCAGTTTCCGTGATGGTTATCTACCTTTTTCTTGCCGGGAGCATTCTCTATGTCAACAGTGTCGATTATGCATTCAACAATATTCTCCCTCCTCATCAGAAGGACAGGGTGAACATACTCCTTGGGTTGAAATCCGATCCTCACGGGACGGGATACAATGTCAATCAGTCAATAATCTCAATCGGATCAGGAGGCTTCATGGGCAAGGGTTATCTGCAGGGCACCCAGACAAAATTCAAATTCGTGCCAAAGCAGAGCTCCGACTTCATCTTCTGTACTGTTGGCGAAGAATGGGGATTCCTGGGATCCTTCATTGTAATCGGTATGTACCTGGCGCTGATGCTGAGGCTTATATTCCTTGCAGAGAGGCAAAGGTCAGTCTTTTCAAGGGTATACGGGTATGGTGTCGTTTCAATAATTTTTGTCCATTTCTTCATCAATATAGGTATGGCTGTCGGGCTTGTTCCCGTAATAGGAATACCGCTCCCCTTCTTCAGCTATGGGGGCAGTTCGCTCTGGAGCTTTACGGTATTGCTTTTTATCTTCCTGAGACTCGACGGGAGCAGGGCCGAATATCTTGTTTGATCAGAAAGGCATTGTTATCCTGTGTGAGATCTCAATCCCAAAATCCTTCTCAACATAATCGATCAGCTGAGGAAAAAATTCCATGAAATCGTCCTGCAGCGAGTAATAGTTTTTCTTCAGCGCGTGCATCGCGAACCGTGTTTCCTTGGGAAGGGTCGACCTTTTGCTCAGGGTTGCAAGAACATGACGTATTCCATTCAGGGTCTGGTACGATTCAATCCAGTTGTTTATTATGAAGAATGGCATCATCTCCCTTACATTGGGCGGCATTATTTCATAGTTGTTCACAAGCGCCCTGTAAAAGTTGTAGGTGACGCTCTCCAGCGGCCTTCTCGAAAAAAAATCCCATTCCTTTGTAAGGAAATGATCATATATTATATCGGTAACGACTCCGGCATACTTGTGATACTTTCTTGTAAAGAAAATTTTGCTGCGGTGCACCACCGGATGGCTGTCGGTAAATCCATCGATATGACGGTGCAGAATTATCCCCTTTCTTATAAGGTCAGGATAATTCAGGTAATCGCGTCCCTTTACATAATCACCGATATAATTGCCAATGATTATTTTATCGGAATCGCCAGAAAGATATATGTGAGCCAGCACATTCATAATAAGACATAATAGTACAAAGAATTTGCCATATAGTTTACCTCCCGGAAAACATTTTCTTTAACATGTTTTCACAAGGTAGTAAGGGTGGTAATAAATGATTGTAAATAAGGAAATTAAAGCATAAAAAAGCCAATTCAAAAATTACCGGGAAAAGCTCGGAATTTCACCATGCAAATTATAAATTTGTTACTTCATTTTGCAAGGATTTGCTTAACCACTCAAAAAAATATCAACAAAAAAGGGAGGACCTATGACCAGGAAAAATATAATCATAATAGGAGCAGCGGGCCGTGATTTTCACAATTTCAATACCTGCTACAGGGATAATGAAAATTACAATGTTGTAGCTTTCACGGCTGCCCAGATACCAGATATAGACGGAAGGAAATACCCGGCCGGGCTTGCAGGGAAATTATATCCCGACGGGATCCCCGTTTACAATGAGGGTGACCTCCCCGTGCTGATAAAAAGATTAGATGTATCCGAATGTGTGTTTTCATACAGTGATCTTCCTTATCAGAAAGTAATGTCAATAGGTGCCATTGTCAATTCTGCAGGAGCCAATTTCGTGCTTCTGGGCCCTTCTTCCACGATGGTAAAAAGTTCGAAGCCTCTTATAGCTGTTGGAGCTGTGAGAACGGGATGCGGAAAGAGCCAGACTTCGAGAAGGGTCATTGAGCTTCTGATGGAGAAGGGACTGAAGGTGGTTGCCATAAGGCATCCGATGCCCTATGGAGATCTTATTGCCCAGAAGGTACAGCGTTTTGCCGGGTTGCAGGACCTTCAGAAGCACAAGTGCACGGTCGAGGAGATGGAAGAATATGAGCCGCATGTTGTAAGAGGCAATGTGATCTATGCAGGGGTTGACTATGAGGCAATTCTGCGGGCGGCTGAAAACGATCCTTCAGGGTGCGATGTTATTCTGTGGGACGGTGGCAACAATGATTTTCCGTTTTACAGGCCCGATCTGATGATTACTGTAACAGACCCGCACAGGGCAGGGCATGAGCTGACATATTACCCGGGCGAAGTGACGCTGAGGCTGGCCGATGTTGTGATTATAAACAAGATAGACAGTGCAGCTCCGGAGGCAATACAGGTTGTAAGGGAAAGCATCGATAAGGTAAATCCGAAAGCAATTGTAATCGATGGAGCATCGCCGATAACTGTCGACGATTCTTCTCTTATTAAAGGTAAGAGGGTTCTCGTCGTAGAGGATGGCCCGACCCTTACACATGGTGAGATGAAGATTGGTGCCGGGGTTGTTGCCGCAAGAAAATTCGGAGCAGCGGAGCTTATCGATCCGCGTCCCTATTTAGTTGGACGCCTCAGTGAGACTTTCAGCCTCTACCCGGGGATAGGGACGCTGCTCCCGGCAATGGGATACGGGGACCAGCAATTAAAGGACCTTGAGACCACAATTAATAATACAGATTGTGACAGCGTCATAATCGCCACCCCGATCGACCTTAACAGGATCATAAAGATAAAAAAGCCGAATACGCGTGTGTATTACGACCTTCAGGAGATTGGCAAGCCTGATCTCTCAGGGGTGCTTGATGATTTTATCAGGACTTTTAAATTAGTCTAGCCCAGACTTGAAATGAATTGGCCGGGACCTTATCCCGGCCATCATGCAATATAAGATTTTCCCCTCTGAGCGTTCTGATTAAGGCTGATGACAATTTTCAGCCTTGGCAAGTGTTCGGATCAGTCGGGATTTTTTCTATTTAAGTCTCTCCCGGATCTGTTTCGCAGCCTCCTGGAAACCTGGCTTATTGAGAAGTGCAAACATGTTCTTCTTGTAAGCCTCTACACCTGGCTGATCAAACGGATTGACATCAAGGATGTAACCGCTGACTGCACAGGCCAGTTCGAAAAAATAGATCATCTGGCCGATGCTGAACTCGCTCAGTTCAGGGATTGAGATACTGATTATTGGCACGCTGCCGTCATTATGAGCCAGTTTGGTCCCGAGCTCGGCATTATGATTGACCTCCGAGAGTCTTTTTCCTGCTATGTAATTAAGCTGGTCAGAATCATCCTTTTCCATTGGAATGGAGAGTTTTCCGGCAGGATTTTTCACGGAGACCATGGTTTCGAAGAGTATTCTCTGGCCATCCTGTATATACTGTCCGAGAGAATGCAGGTCGGTTGTCAGATCCACCGAAGCGGGATAGATCCCCTTTCCGTCCTTGCCTTCACTTTCGCCATACAGCTGTTTCCACCATTCCGACATGTAGTGAAGCTTTGGGGTGAATCCGACCATTATTTCGATTGGTTTCCCGCTTCGCAGAAGAAGGTTTCTTGCTGCTGCATACAGAAGCGCGGGATTTGAGCCGGCATTTTTATTATGTCTCGATAGTTCTTCCATTTCCCTGGCTCCCTTTACAAGCATCCTGATATCCAGGCCGGCCACGGCGATCGGGAGAAGCCCGACGGGAGTAAGCACCGAATAGCGGCCTCCGATATCGTCAGGAATAACGAAGGTTTCGTAGCCGTTTGTCTCGGCCATCGAGCGCAATGCTCCCTTCTTCATGTCTGTTATTGCAATTATCCTGTCGGCTGCAACAGGTTTCCCCACCTTTTTCTCCAGATGGTCCCTGAGTATCCTGAAGGCTATTGCCGGTTCAGTTGTGGTACCTGATTTTGATATTGCAATAATCGAGTAATTTCTTCCGTCAAGGATCCCGATCAGGTCAGCCATATAGTCCTCATCGATGTTCTGTCCAGCAAAGATCATGCTGTGATGACCTGATTTAAGCAGGGGAGAGAAGCTGTGGGACAGTGCCTCGATCACTGCCCTGGCTCCCAGATATGATCCTCCGATACCGATAACAACAGTTGTGTCTGATACCGACCTGAGATGGCGGGCTGTTTTTTCAATCTTGTCGAGCTGGGAAAGAATATCCTCCGGGAGCGAAAGCCATCCCAGGAAATCATTGCCCTGCCCTGTTCCTGCATTAAGGGCATCGAGATGTCTCACCGATTGCTGAGCCAGGGCTATGACCTCTTCACCGGAGATAAAGCCCCTTGTATTATCCAGGCTGATTGTCAGATTTTCCTTCATGTTTTAAGGGTATATGGCTAAGTTTATAATATCTCTGCTGCTATCAATACAAAGCACAAAGTTATAAAAAAAGCCGTCGGCAGGAAACCGGCGGCTCATAATAAAATGTGTATATATATTGATGAGTAACTACTTCCTGTGAATTCCGCCGGCACTTGAGGTATGGCCATCCACGTACTTCGGATCGCCCTTGTAATGAATATCGCCTGCACTCGATGCCCTGGCGGTAAGCTTTTCGGTCACATACACATCGGCATCTCCGGCGCTTGATACCGAGATATCTGCTTCCCTGGCTTTCAGGTCATAAGCATTCAGATCACCCGCGCTGCTCAGGTCTGCTTCAAGCTCGTCAGTCTCGCCGGTAAGTGTGACATCCCCGGAGCTGCTGATGTTTACCTTTAGCTCCCTGGCATGGAGATCCAGCTTGATATCACCTGCACTGCTGGCTGATAACCTGAGCTCATCGCTCTTTACCGGCGTTTCTCCGTAAATATTGCCCGCACTGCTTGTTGCAATTGAATTTATATCCTTCATTGTAACGTATACCCTTTCCCTTGTGGCATCCCTGATATTGGCCTCGGTATATACGTGCAGGACATCACCCTTGACTTCAGTTATTATATACTCGTGGAGATTCTCATCTGCCTCTACCGTTACAGCTGCATTATCACCCTGTGTAAGGTAAACATCCACACCTGAACTTGCCTTTACTCCCGTAAAAGTCCCCGGGCTTCTTTCGGATTTTGTTACATTGTGGTCTCCATGCACAGTTTTCCTGATCTGTCCGCCTACTGAGCATGATATACTCATTACGGTTAGAGCAATCAATAATAATCTGAGTCTTTTCATATTGCTTCCTTTTTTGGTTTTTTTTTTGTTCAGAATAAAGACATGATGCAATATGAATTGTTGCACGGCACTCAAAGATTATTCAATGCCATTTGAATATTTTCAGGCCGGTTGTGAAGAAGAGGGCACCTGTTGCCAGCAGGATAATAACGGGAAGCGCCACCTCATGATAGCCGGCCCCTTCATTGAAGATACTCCGGATGCCGTCTGTAAGCGTTGTAAGAGGGAGGTTTTTGATTACCGGCAGGCTCCATTCGGGAAAATTCTGGTAGCTGAAGAAAATCCCGGAGAGAACCATCATCGGAAATACTACAAAATTTATGAGCCCGTTTCCCACTTCGGTATTTGAAGTATGCGATGATACAAAGACAGCAATGCCGGCAAAGGCGATATTCCCTGCCAGAAACATTACAAGCAGTGCGGAGATGTTTCCCTGTATTGTTATCCTGAAAGCTATAAGCGAGAACAAAAAAAGTACCGATGACTCGATGAAATTCATCGCTATCCTGACTGTAATGAGAGCTATGAGGAAATGTGATTTCTTCATTGGCGTTGCAACAAGTCTCCGGAGCAGCTTTTTTGATCTCTTCTCGATAATGCCGTAGCTGATACCCCACATGCACGACATCATTACTCCCATGGTTATCAGGCCGGGCACCAGGAAGTCAATATATCTTGTGCCTGCAACGGTAAGGGGTTTGATTTCAATATTGCCTGTTTCGGGTGTAACGGGACCATTGCCGAAAATTGTACCAAGCTTCAGGTAGGTAAGCTGAGCGTCGGGATTCAGAGGATCGAAATGGTACTGAACCGAACCGGCTGTATCTGCCAGAATGACGTTGATTGTACCGCGTTTGAGAAGCTGCATCGCCTGCTTCCAGGGCATCTCATAAAAAAGGAAGATTGAATTGCCAAGTTTTTCATCCTTTATCACATATTTCCATTTCCATGATTCCTTGTCAGGAGAAGCATTAAGATCACATTTGTTTTTCAGAAAATCCGGTACGATACCTGTTTTTGAACTTTCAGAAGAGAGGCCGGCTTCACCGATGACAGCTACTTTCCTGGTTACATCGGATTTCTTTGTAAAAGCCAGCCCCAGTCCGAGCGACATCAGGATCGGGAAAAGAATTCCCCAGAAAAGCACCCCGGGTTCCCTTATGATTTCCCGAAAGAGGGCCGTTATAAGCTGCCAGAGCTGGTTAAACTTCAATAATCTATTCATTTATCTTTCTTCCTGTTAATGAAACAAACAGATCATCTAGGGTTTTACGACGGCATTCCATGTGCTTAAGTGTTATATTCCTCGATTTCATGAAGGCCATGAAGGCAGGAAGATCAGTGTCAAAATCCTTAAGTACTACATATCCCTTATCCTTTGTTTCACCCTGGCGAATACTAAAAGGCGACAGAACAGAAAGTGCATCTTCGCCGAACTGCCCGTCCTCAGTTGTGAACTCAACTATTTTTTCGCCGGTATCGTCTTCAAGGAGCTGATTAACGGTTCCTTCCCGGAGAATTACTCCGTTATCCATTATAATGATATAGTCGCAAAGGATTTCAGCCTCCTCCATGTAATGGGTGGTCAGGATCATGGAGGTCTCCGATTTTTCCCTCAGTCCTCTCAGTATCTCCCAGATCTCGCGCCTTGCATTGGGATCGAGCCCTGTTGTGGGCTCGTCAAGCAGCAATATGGCCGGATTATTGATGAGGGCAATCCCTATCGCGAGCCTCTGTCTTTGCCCGCCCGACAGATTGACTACGTACGATTTCCGTTTTTCTTCCAGCCCTACTATATCGATTATTTCATTCACCCTTTCCTTTCCGAGATTGAAGAAAGCTGCAAAGAGGAGCAGCGTTTCCGATACCCTTAACTTTTCAATAAACCGTGTTTCCTGAAGTGAAAGCCCGATTATCCTGTGAAGCTCATCTTCATTTCCCTTCCATTTTTTACCGGTTATTGTTATCTCGCCCATGTCTGGTTTCTGGATCCCTTCTATCATTTCAACAAGGGTTGTTTTGCCTGCTCCGTTCGGGCCGAGGAGGGCTACGAACTCTCCCCTTGAAATCTTCAGATCTATACCCCTGACTGCCTGTACAGTTTTAAATGACTTCCAGACATTTTTTACCTCTATGACCGTCTCCTGCTGCATAAAACAATATGAAGGTGTAATTTAATTTATTTTTAAATAGGAATACAGTGAGAACATTTTTATAGGAAAATTGTTTTTAGCTATGAATGCAACCTGATAATTTTGAAAAGATGGAAATTTCTAAGTCTAAGAGCAGTTCAAAGGCCAAAACAAGCAGCAAAGGAACAAAATCCCCGGCGGCTTCCAAAACAGTGAAATCTGCAAAGACATCGGTCATACGGTCACCCGGCGACGATGAGATAAGGAAAAAAGCTCAGGAGCTCTACAACGAGCGGGTTTTCAGAGGTGAACATGGCAGTGCGGAACAGGACTGGCTTAACGCAGAGAGATTACTTAGAGGTTAAACAAACTCCTTGTGTCGTTTGAGTCTTATCCATTCTACCGGATGGATGATGTTTTCATTATATATTGCCAATCTGAAAAATTGTATCCTGCATATATGAGGTTTTGTAAATTTGCATATATTTACTATTGATTGCGGCATCAAAAGTAAATTATCGTTTACAATCATCTAAGATCTCATATAATGTTTGAAAATATCTTCGATCTGAATAATCCTAATTTTTTGGGTATTATGGTCAGGTTTGTAATAAATCTGGCTATGCTTTTCGTTCTGGTGAAAGTGGTCTATTACCGCTATTCAGGGAAAGCAATGTTCCTTTTTGCTTTTTTCCTGATGGGAATCATGATCTTTTTCATTGGCTCCATGCTCAACGCAGTATTCCTCGAAATAGGGATGGCTGTAGGATTGTTTGCAATTTTCACTATTCTCAGGCTGAGGACCACGAACGTGAATATCAAGGACATGGCCTATATGTTCACTACTATTGGGATCTCCGTAATTAATTCCCTGAAGCTTGTAGGTTTTCCCCTCCTTGGAGTTTTGATTATTAATGCGATAATTATATTTTGTGCTATCGTCCTGGAGGAATTTCTTCTGAAGAACACCTTCGAGTCGTATACAATTGTTTACAGGAATCTGGATATACTGAGGCAGAATAAGAAACAGCGGCTGCTTAAGGATATTTCCGATCTAACTGGCAAGGATGTGCTGAAGATCAAGGTGATAAAAGTTGATTACCGGTCTGAAACAGCCATACTCGAAATTTTCTACAAGGAGCTGTAAGTTTTTTCCGGGAACCTGCCCCCGGTAAGTTCCCATGAGGCCGGAATATTAACACACGGTTCTTTGTGCAGCAACATGGATCTGATTCGTTTGGCTGATTCTTGTCTGCCGGTCAATTACAGTTATTCAGGAAAACATCAATAAGAAAATTAATCCTTCTGGGTTTGGTGAGCTGGTCGAAAAACTGGTCAAGGAAGGTTGTTATATCCTTTTTTGCCCTGAAGTTAAGATAAGGGAAATCGTTTACAACAGAATAGAGTTTTTCTTTCGCAACAGAAAATCTTTTCAGGTCTGCCTCATAGACCTCCCTAGTACGGCAAACGCCTGAGAATACAGGCTGCCGGACATTGTCAATCCCGAGGGCGGGCGGGGGGATGGCATAGTAGGCGTTCACCACGCCGGTCAGGTCAAAGTCATAGGGAATGGCGATCCCCAGGTTGCCGGGATTCAGGCCGGAAGGCTTAATGATTTCTACATTATGCTCTCCGGGTACCGACCAGTCCCAGTTGCTGACCATATAGTTGAATATTGCGACTCTGTCCATCACATAGGGCTTAATATTATTCTGGTTAAGCCCCTTTGATTTTACAACAGTACAGTTAGTTCTTTTAGCCAGCATTTCCAAAGGTTCGATAAAGATTCCATACCTGACAACAGGCTTCCTGTCATTTTTGGAATCGACATAGCTTATTTTGAGGAGCCTTACCCTGAAGCTTGTATCTGTCAGAGCGTTGTAGAGCTTATAGACAAGGTATTCCCTGAGAACATATTCGTTGTTAATGTTGTCCCACTTGCAATGTGTGACCAGTTTCAGCTTTTTTATCCGGTTTGAATCGGAATAGATGGGTTTTTTGAAATAAATTTCCATTGGGGGGAAATTGCAGATCTCGTACCTTGATATTCCCCTGTATTTAATTTTTATCTTCCTGTCGATAGTATCCTTTTCGTTGAGATAGATTATCATCTCGGAGTCGAAGGAATCATTTCTGGAGGGTTTATTTGTAAATGCCCCGAGGTCAAGCTTCATTGTTGCATTGAGTATCTCTTCACTGGCGAAGAGGCCAAGGTCTCTCATCCCTGGATCGGTTTTCTGACTGACGGCATTTGACTGTCCTTTTTGTGCAGAGACCTGCAGGCAGGAGAGGAGGCAGAACAGGAGGCAGAACAGCAGGATGAAGCCTGATGTATTGGATAAGCGGAGCATATCAGCAGAAACTCCAAGATTATAATTCATTTTCCGGGGCATTTTGGCATCAGGTTAATAATCAGAGAATCTGAGTTGCAAATTTACTTCATCTGTCTGTTAAAATCAAGTCTGAGTGTATCAAACATGAACAAATTGAGGGTATGACATTCCTGAATTCCCGGTTATATAGTTTCTTCGATTTCAGTACTGAAGTTTATTCCTTCTCACCGGCTTTAAAGACGGTCCATGGTTGTGAAGGGCGATCCCTGAGCAGATCACTCATCCAGTCGTATTGCGGATGCTGTGCGAGGAATTTTTTTGCATCGAACGGGGTACCGCAGGCGGCTCCCCAGCGGGCCACAAACGACATCTCCCTTGCCATCGCAGAATCGACTACCTTACCGTCGAGGGCGCCTGACGGATCGAAGGGCTCATCCCTGAAGTACCCTTCCGTTTGCGGATCCAGGTCCGAATGTGCACATAAGGTGCGGCTTCCGGGCTTGTCCTGGTTTAAATATGTATCAAAATGGTCAGCTTCGAGTAATTCAGCACTGTTTATGTCTATTTTCCCTGCATTTTCTTTCATGAGCTGCTTCCATCTGACTCTCCGGGCAACTGAGGAACGCTTGATGTTGGTATTATCCTGCATATTCGTTTCAAACCTGAGTATCCGCAGGTCTTCGGCAACATTGGATCCGATAAAGAAGCCATCCTTTTTCTTTTCAAATCCTATATATTTAAGACCCAGTTCCAGCCGGGCAATCTCATTTGTATTTATGTCTCCTATGAGCCAGGCATTGGCATAGCCGCCATTATTGCCCTTTTTCATAATTTTGCACCATTCGTCTATTGAGGAGGCATACTGGGTTGCTGATCTCATCCTTGAGAACTCGGGCACTCCTGCCGGATCGAAGGGAAAGAAATCACCGATTGTGGTTTCGGAGCCCACAATGCCGGCATCAGTTATAAAAAAATCTGTTTCGCTGTGAATAAAACCTGCGACAGTCTGCATCAGTATCCTGTGTCCTTTCTCCGGAAGGATATCAATTATTACGTTGCACAGGGGGTTATAGTAACTATCATGGGTGTTGTGCCCGAGAACTATCCCTCTGCCTTTTGTCATCGATCCTGTTGCAATGAAGGAGCTGCAGGATTCTTTTTCGGGTGCCGGGGTATCTATCCCGAGAGAATCCCTTACAAGGGGCCACCAGTCGCCGAAAAGCTCCGGATATCCGTTCAGGGCAACGAGCTCATCCCTTGAGGTTGTTATGCCGGCCATCTTCATCCCCTCGGCAATGCCGTCGATTTCGGCCAGGTTTTCCGGATCCGTCCTGACTGTAAGGACGTCGTGTCCCCTGGCGACATACCAGCTCCATTTCATAGCTGTCTTGTATTCCCAGATTTCTGAAAGTGTTCGGATAGCATCCCCTATCTCTTTTGAGAGCAGGTAGCCATGCTGGAATCCTCTCTCCTGCGGGCTCCCTTCGATATGCAGGTAGATCCAGCCGTTCTTTTCATGGCGGTTGGCTTTTGCAAGCCAGCCTTTCTGCTGGTTTGTGAGCTGACCGGATTCTGGTACCTGAGCTCTGGCCGGGCACTGCAGCAGGAGCAGTATTGAAATGATTGTTAAGCTCTTCATCAGATTTGTTTATGGAGGGTAAAAATATATAAAAAAAGACTGGAGTGGCTAAAATTAATTTTTCAATGGTTTTGCTGGTTCATTTCCGGAATCAAATAACGGTAAAATGAGCATGAGTCTGGTTGCCATACAAATCGATATATACTGAGGTTAGTCCCTCTCTTTGAAACCGAACCTGCACAGGATCTGTTGTTTCATGTCCGGCCTGAATTTATCCATTGGTACCTTATTGCTGTTGCGTCATTTTCTGCCATGAGGTTTGAAGAAAATAAGTTTATTCAGCCAGGTGTTCAGTGCGGGCGATACCTTGTCGATATTCCTTTGACACGACAGGATTTTAATAATTCAGGCCTGAGTATTACGCCTGGTGTTTTATTGATATTAGGAGAATCCTGACTTTTCAAGAAGCCTCTTCCAGCGGGGATCTTTAAGCATGGATCTGAAGGGGGGTTCTTCATTCAGCCAGATCATTTCCACCTCATGGTTCTGAAGGGCTTTCCCAAGTCAGGTGAATGCAGGCTCCGGGTTATTCATTTCAGCTTTTGCAAGGGCTTCCTTGTAGTCCGGTTAAAGGTGAAAGAGTTTGTAGAAAGACTGTATATTAGTGAGATAGCTGTTATACTTTTATCCCGATTACCAGGATATCGTCTGTCTGGTCCTCATGATTTTCATCGCGCCACTTTTCCAGCTCCTGATATAAAAGATCGCTTTGTTCGGCCATGGGAAAGGTGCTGACTTCCATGAGCAATGATCTGAACCTGGAGGCAAGGTATTTCTTGTGCCTGCTTCCGCCGAACTGATCGATAAAACCGTCGGAGCATAAATAAACGGTATCGCCGCTATTCAGCTGTATCAGCTCGGATGAATACAGGCAGTCTGCTTTATTATCTCCATGGCCGGGAGAATTCTGAGCCTTGTATTCGATCATGTTCCCGTTTGTGATGCGGTACAATGGATTCCTGACACCTGAATAGGAAAGGATGTTCGTCCTGATATTGAGTATGCAAAGTATAATATCCATGTCGTCCGACATGCGTGAGTCTTTGTCATCCCTCCTCAGGAAGCGATTAAGTTTTGAGTAGAGATGATCCAGAACCTGTCCCGGATCAGATAGTTTCACCTCATTTACAGCCTGGTCGAGAATGCCGTAGCAGATTGTGCTCAGGAGAGCTCCCGGAATGCCATGCCCTGTACAGTCGGCCACTGCAAATATTATGAGTCCTTCCTGTTTTGAGAAGAAATAAAAGTCTCCACTTACTATATCCTTGGGTTTATAGAGTATAAAGCTGTCGGGGAAGCATTCCCTTACATACAGGTCGGCGGGCAAGAATGTCTCCTGGATATGCTGGGCATAGTTATAGCTTCCTTCGATCTCTCTTATGGCCTCTTCAATTTTCCTGTTCCTGACGCTGACCATTTCCCTCGTCTGGGGTGAGAGCTCGACAAGCTTCCGCATCTCCTCATTCAGTTCCCTTGTTTCATTCAGGATCCTGTGAATGCTGCTCTGGGGCTTCAGTGCATATGACAGATGCCTGATCTTCCGGGAGTCAACGGGGTAAGCCTCGTAATCAATATCCCTGAGCAATGAAGGTATCAGCCTCACAAGCTCCCTGTCCTTATCCTTTTCAAATTCAGTCAGGTCGGCATATGGAATGAGTCCAGGATGGGTTTTATTAATTTCATCTTTCTGATTACTGAATGTCCATCCATTCAGCCTTTTGTCCCAGCTCCACCTGATGTGTTCGACACGGGCCATTGTTTCAATTTCATCCTTGCTGAGTTGGAGGGAAGCAGGCTTGAATCCCTTTTTAACCTGCCTTATCTTGTACCCGATTGAAAGCAGCTTGGTCGGGATGTGAGCGGCATTATCAATATTGGAATACTTAATATCATCGGGAAGCTCTTCAAAATCTGAAATATACTGATTACGGAAATCTCCAGGAGTGTAATAAACATAATTCTGATCGTCAGGCGTGGGCCTTGTCTGCTGGCTTCTCATTTCCTGGAGGTACTTTGAATGGATAGCCCTGGCAAGTTTCTTTACCATGGGAATACTGATTTCGGCGGCCTCCTCCTGCCTGATTATCTCATAGCCCTCTTTTTTAAGCTCCACGGGGATTAAGGAATTCAATTCGAGGGCGAACCTGCTCCAGTTCCTTATCAGCTTCTTAAGTGGCTTGAATTCCAGGGGAGCTGCTTCCGCTGCTGTTACCATTTTGTGCAAAGGCAGCCCGGATAACCCCATTTCCATGCAGTATTTTTCGAGATCTCCCCTGATAAGTGACTCAATCTCATCGTCTGTGATAATACATGTCCGGCAAAAATCATCATATTCGCGTATGAACAGCCTGAGCTTCCTGAGCTTTTCCGGAATTCTCCCGGCATAGCCGTACCAGAATGATTTTTCATCATCAGTGATGCTTCCGAAATCCTCAAAATCAGTTTCCGAAAACTTCAGTATCCTGTTCAGCCGCCTCATGTCGGAATAAAGTTCTCCGGCAATGCGTCTGGCAAAGTTCACACTGTTGTCAAACTCCTCATAACCGGCTCCGGCTCTGCTGTTGCTGCCTGTATAAATTATCTCGGACCACATCGGATGCACATGTGTTAAAGCCCTTTGACCGACCCTATTCAGGTTCAGTTTCAGTAAATTCAAAGGGGAATTTTACTATCCTTGAGATTTCCTGCCCTACCTCCATCATATCAACATCATCTTTTTCGTAATACCAGTTGATGCTTACATTCATACCTCTTGAGTGCAGTCTGGACAGGATCTTGCAGATATCGAGGATCAGCTTTCCGGAGGATGAATTGAAATATGCAAAATTAAAATTGAATCTGACCGGCTCGGAAGTAGCTCCGGCTTTCATGAGTTCGAGGCTGAAGTCATCCAGCCAGATGACAATCTGGTCATAAAATTCCCTTACATCGGGAGGCCTCGATTCACCTGAGATCTCATAGTGCTTTTTCTCAGGGTCAAGAATGACCTTGGGTGAATTTACAGTCCGGTCAATAATCAGTTTTTCCATAGATTACTTGTTTAGATGCATTTCCAGTTCAAAGGACAGGTAGCCTGTTACGATGGGATTAAACCTGTAGTTTAATTTGTTCCCCGATTTGAAGGCCATGCTTATCAGTCCGAGACCGGCACCATTCTCTCCATTGCCGGCTTTCTGGTTAATCCTTATTTCATGTAATTTCTTCAGATCGTCACGCTCAAGACTGTTCACATATTCAAGCTTTTGCAATAGCTCTTTCATTTTATCCTTCTTCACGGCGTTGCTTGCCAGTATCCTGATCCGTTTTTCATCGAAACTGACAAGAATCCTGGGCTGAAGGTCAATATTATCGGCAGACCTGAGTGCCGAATGCCTGAGTATATTTTCAACACTTTCAACTATAATGGAGTAGGCTCTTTTTCTGGTTGTTGTAAACAATTCCATGAACGCCCTGTTCCCTTTCAAACCGGTTAGCATGGAATCGACTGAAGGATAGTCTATATTCCCCTGGTAGTCAATAAGAATTCCGGATCCTGTCATAATACAGTCAGAGTGAATATGCTTTTACAATCTGCTTTATTTTTTCCGGCCGATAACCCTTCCGTCAGGTGCATCTTATTATTTTTCTAAATATATAATTATTACTAACTTGAATAAGTTTTGCAAAGATAGATTTTTAATCACAAAAATTTTTAAATCAGGGATTATTAACCAGCTTTAAAGGATGATGCACCTTGTATAATGAAGGTGCCGGATATGTTTCCTTAATAGTTCAGATTATGATTGAACCCATCTTAAAAGCGCTGATCAAGCTTTTTGCACTGATAAGTGATATTCACAGCACAACAGGCATCTCCAGCAGGGGCAAGGATATTGTCAGGTTATTCCTTGCCCATCATCTCAACAATGAGATGGTAATACGGTACATGGAGCTGTTTGACGA
Source organism: uncultured Bacteroidales bacterium (assembly GCA_963756885.1). Classification (GTDB taxonomy): domain Bacteria; phylum Bacteroidota; class Bacteroidia; order Bacteroidales; family VadinHA17; genus LD21. Next base: position 68,472 of record CAVWPG010000004.1, on the reverse strand, counting down.
GTATGTGCAGCTTTATCACTCCGACGATATCGACCGGGGGAGCCTTAAGGCCAGGAAGCGGACCTCTCTGACATCTGTAAGGATTCTGGCAATCTGCGAAACAATAAATGAAGAACTGCAGCAGAAGCAGAAGTTGTATGTTTTTATCCAGCTGCTTGATTTTCTTTTTTTCAGTGCCGAGATAACAGAAAATGAGCTGGATTTCATGGAGACGGTCTCTGCTGCGTTCAATATTCCGCCCGCGGAGTACGGGAATATAAGGGAATTCATCCTGGGTTCGGTGGATGGGATCCAGGGGAAAAACAGGGTAATGTTAATTGACAGCACAGGTAAATGCGAGCCTGAGGGTGTAAAACACCTGGCGGTTGCAAATCTTAAGGGGAAGATCTCCCTCTTGTATGTTTCGGGCACAAACACATATTTACTCCGCTACACAGGCGAGGAGGATCTGTTCCTGAACGGGCAGATTATCTTTGAAGGACAGACCTATGTTTTTGATCATGGGTCAACAATCAGGAACCCTGTTTGTAATACAATATATTTCAATGATGTTAACAGGGTATTCACCGAAGAGGCTTTCAGTACGAAGATCGCTCTCGATGCATCGGATATATCGCTGAGTTTCAGGAATAGCGAGAATGGTCTTCACAACATTTATTTTCACGAAGAGTCAGGAACCCTTGTGGGTGTCCTTGGCGGAAGCGGAGTGGGCAAAACCACCCTTCTCAATGTTCTGAGCGGAATGGCGCAGCCAGATGAAGGAGAGGTCAGGATAAACGGGTACGATCTGTACTCTGAGGCCGGAAAGGAGAGACTTAAGGGTGTGATCGGCTTTGTTCCGCAGGATGATCTCCTGATCGAGGAGCTGACAGTCTTTCAGAATCTCTATTACAATGCGAGGATGTGTCTTGACAATCATTCCGCTGAAGAACTGGCTGAGGCAGTGGACACGATCCTTACAGATATGGATCTTTTTGAGATAAGAGATCTGAAGGTGGGGAATCCGCTTAATAAGGTTATAAGCGGGGGGCAGAGGAAAAGGCTTAACATCGCCCTTGAGCTGATCAGGGAACCAACAATCCTTTTTGCCGATGAACCCACCTCAGGATTATCTTCCGTAGATTCCGAAACGGTCATGAATTTACTTAAGGAACTGACCTACAAGGGTAAGCTTGTAATAATTAATATTCACCAGCCCGGCTCGGATATCTATAAGATGTTCGATAAAGTCATATTTATCGACAGGGGCGGATTTCAGATCTTTTATGGTAATCCCACCGAGGCTGTCGTTTACTTCAAGACAATGGCAGGCTTTTCAAATGCAAATGAGGATCAGTGTATCGCCTGCGGCAACATAAATGCAGATCAGATGCTTCAGATCGTTGAAGCCAGGGTGATGAACGAGTATGGCAAGCCAACCCATATAAGGAAAGTTTCACCCGGGGAATGGGCTGAAAAGTTTGCCGGTCATATCAGGAAAATCAGGCATAATGTATCAAAGGGAGAAATGCCTGTACCTGAAAATTTTTTCTCCCTGCCGGGATTGCTGAAGCAATCGAAGATCTTCTTCATAAGAGATCTCCTTTCAAAGCTGGCCAACAGGCAATATGTTCTGATAAGCATGCTCGGCGCTCCCCTGCTGGCTTTCCTCCTTGCCTATTTTACGAGATATGAGACAGGCGGGAGCTATCACTTCAGTGAAAACGAGAACCTTCCGGCTTATCTCTTCATGTGCGTGATCACCTCGCTCTTCCTGGGTCTTATTATTAGTGCTGAAGAGATCGCTAAGGACAGGAAGATCCTCAGGAGGGAATCATTCCTTAACCTGAGCAGGTTCAGTTACCTGAATTCCAAGATAATGATCATGTTCATGATCTCGGCGATACAAACAATCTCCTTCATCCTGATCGGCAATTCAATACTGCAGATCAGGGGCATGACGTTGTCGTACTGGATCGTATTGTTTACAACCTCCTGCTTTGCAAATATGCTTGGACTGAATATTTCCTCAGCCTTCAATTCAGTAATTACAATATATATACTCATACCTTTCATTCTGATCCCGCAGCTCCTTTTCAGCGGGGTAATGGTAAAGTTCGACAGGCTGCGAAGCAGCAATCCCGCCTCCAGCGAGTTTGTACCGTTGCTTGGGGATCTTATGGCAGCGCGCTGGTCATATGAAGCTCTTGCCGTTGAGCAGTTTAAAAACAACAGGTTCGAAAAGAATTTCTTCCGCAATGATCTTGAGATCAACCAGAATGACTGGTATTCGCATTACCTGGTCACAGCCCTGAGGGATGATCTGACGGAGTGCCTTAAGTTCCGTGGCAATACAGAATACGGGAAGAGGATAAAAGGCAACTATCATAAGCTGAATCTCTATATCGACAGGCTGAATGCCCTTGCAGGCTTCGGAACCATTGAGGCACCGTGGCGCAGCTCGCTCAAAAACGGAAGCCTTGATTCCTCTTCCGGGGTCATGGCAGGCAGGTATCTCGACACTCTTGGCCGGCATTTCAACTCCCTCAGGATAGCTGGTATGGAGAGGAATGACAGTATAATCAGAACCATCGGGACTAAGAATCTGATGGTGCTCAGGGACAGGTATGAAAACGAAAAGCTGAAGGAGTATCTTATGGACAATATGAATACAAGCAAATCAATCGAAACTCCCGACAGGATTATACAGAAGTATGCCCCGGTGTTCATGAGGCCTGTCGCCCGTGATGGACGTGCTCATTTTTATGCTCCGTATAAAATGATAGGAGAACTGAAGGCAGATACCTACTGGTTCAACGTTACAGTACTCTGGCTTGCCACGATTTTGATGTACATAGCCTTGTATTACAATATTTTAGAGAGGGCTATAACCTATTTCGGCAGCTTGCCCGTTTCCTTGAGAAGAAAATAATCGTCCGCAGGGGAATTCAAGTCCGGCTGAAGTCTAAACTGAATCAATCCAGGTCCTCACGGCATCAGGAGTGGGATTTTGCAAGCCCAGTTTATTTTTTTTGTTAAAACCGCAGAGATCCTGGTGCAGTTTCATATGCTTTTCAACCTCCTTAAGTTTTGAAACAGTGACGTATCCGAGTTTCTTCAGCGGTTCAATCCATTCTTTAGGAATACCAGCCTCAGTATATTTTTCCTCAGGATCTGATGAAGCAGCTTTCTTCTCCGGTTTCATCTGCGGGAACAGGAGGACATCCTGTATTGAGGGCTGATTTGTGAGAAGCATTGCCAGCCTGTCGATCCCGATTCCCATTCCCGAAGTCGGAGGCATTCCATACTCAAGTGCCCTTACGAAATCCATATCTATGAACATTGCTTCGTCGTCTCCCTTTTCCGACAATCGCAGCTGGTCCTGGAATCTTTCCATCTGATCTATCGGATCGTTCAGTTCGGAATAGGCATTGGCGATCTCCTTGCCGTTTATCATCAGCTCGAACCTTTCGGTAACTCCCGGCTTGCTCCTGTGCATCTTTGTAAGGGGCGAGGTTTCGGTTGGATAGTCGATAATGAAAGTAGGCTGTATATAGCTATGCTCGCATTTTTCGCCAAAGATCTGGTCGATCAGCTTTCCTTTTCCCATCTCGGGAGAATGAGGCACATCAAGCTTGTCGCAGACCTTTCTCAGCTCGGCTTCATCCATGCCAGAAATATCTATTCCGGTGTTTTCACCTATCGCATCTGTCATGCTAATCCTTTTGTATGGAGGAGTGAGGTCTATCTGGTTGTCCCCGTAGGTTATCAGGGTCTTTCCATGAAGGTCGAGCGAGGCTTTGCTTACAATCTCCTCGGTAAAGCTCATCATCCAGTTGTAGTCCTTGTAGGCAATATAGATCTCCATCACCGTGAACTCCGGATTATGCGTACGGTCCATCCCTTCATTGCGGAAATCCTTGGCAAATTCGTACACACCTTCATAGCCACCCACAATAAGTCTTTTCAGGTAAAGTTCATTGGCTACCCTGAGATAAAGGGGGATATCGAGGGCATTATGATGGGTTACAAAAGGTCTTGCTGCAGCGCCTCCGGGGATAGGCTGGAGGATTGGTGTTTCAACTTCAAGGTAACCCCTTGAATTGAATAGTTCGCGCATCGACTGTATAATGCGGGTTCGCTTCCTGAAAACATCGCGTACGTGGGGATTTACGATGAGGTCGACATAGCGCTGCCTGTACCGCATTTCGGGATCGGTAACGGCATCGAACAAAACACCATCCTTCTCCTTCACAACGGGAAGGGGCCGGATCGATTTGCTCAGGATTGTAAATTCGTTCACATGAACAGTTATTTCTCCCATCTGGGTAATGAAGACATGTCCCTTTACGCCTATTATGTCGCCGATATCGAGCAGCCGCTTAAAAACCGTGTTATAGAGGGTCTTATCGTCTCCCGGGGCAACATCGTCGCGACGGATATAGATCTGTATCCTTCCCGAGGAGTCCATCAGCTCTGCAAAGGAGGCGTTTCCCATAATGCGCCTGCTCATTATCCTGCCGGCTATGCAGACATCCTGGAAGTTGTTCTTCTCAGGGGAGAAATTGTCGAGAATTTCCCTGGCAAAAGCATTTGTACTGTACTCTGCTGCAGGGTATGGGTCAATGCCCAGCTTTCTCAGTTCCTCCAGGGATTCCCTTCTCAATTGCTCCTGTTCGCTTAAATTCATGTTGCTCATGTAATTCAAAAATTTGTGCAAATATAGGCAAAATCATTCCGGGGTTGAATGAGACTCAGCCCTTCAGATGAAATAATTCATCCTGGAATTTCCTGTGGATCCGGAGCGTTACCGGACCTGGTGTTCCGTCCCCGACCTGCAGTTCATCGAAAAATATCACCGGGGCCACCTCTGCCGAGGTATTGCTGATGAAAGCCTCGCCGATTCCTCCGAGATCTTTTTCCATTACTGGCTCCTCCCTTACCTCAATACCCGATTCACGCGCCATGCGGATAATATTTTTCCTTGTCACACCGGAAAGGATAAATTCCGATTCCGGGTGGGTAAATAAAATTCCATTTTTCACAAAGAATATATTGGAACGCGAGCCTTCCGTAACTATACCATCCCTGACGAAGATGCATTCCTTCATTCCCTGTTCGTGGGCCTGCTGGAAGCTGAGGGTATTGGCAAGAAGTGACACTGATTTTATATCGCATCTGCTCCACCTTATGTCCCTGCCCAGATGAACCCTTACACCCTTGCCCGGTTCACTTCCAGAGCTTCGTGGCATGTTGACTGACGCGTAGACTGTAGGGGGCACCGCGGGATCTGGAAATGCATGGTTGCGGGGGGCCTGGCCTCTTGTTACCTCAAGATATACAAGAGCATTCCTGCCTTCGAGTTTATTGATCCTGATGAGCTCGTGAGACAATTCGGTGAATGTGTCAGCCTTGGGCCAGACGATTTGTACCTCGCTCAGGCTCCTCCTGAGGCGGGCCAGATGGCTGCCGGGATCGAAGAAAAAGGTTCCATACCATTTCATAACTTCATAGATGCCATCGCCAAACAGGAATCCGCGGTCATCGGGACTGATCCTTATATCTTCCCTGGGAAGAAAGTTTCCGTTGAAATAAGCTATATCCATAATAATCTGATGATATGTGAAGGCAAGGGTATGTATTTTGTGTAATAGCGGTTCACGTTATGGTTCTATGATCTCAGTCCTGTAATCGATCAGAGACCTTGCCTCCTCCGGCGAACCTGCGTTTCCGCATGCCGCCTGCACGAACAATGAGGCTCCGAGGACTGTAGTCTCCTTTTGTTTAATTATCTTCAGCGGAACGCCCGAATATGTAGCCCTGAGCTTATTCCACAGCCTGTTCTTCGAGCCTCCTCCAACACACAGAATGCTGGCGGCTTTAAATCCCCCCGCCTCCTCAAGAGCCTTTTTGCCCTGGGCCAGCCTTGCAGACAATGCTTCAAGCATGGCGCGGTAGATTTCATCACGGGTTGTCTCCAGGGTAAGCCCCAGGATCTGCCCCCCCGGCATGCCTTTCAGCTCTTCATAGAATTTTGGGACAACTCTAACTCCATTACATCCGGTTGGGACATTTTCAGCCCCTGAGATCATCGCCTCGTATGGATCTTTTTCTATGTCGGCATAGAGGTTTTTGCGTGCCCATTCAAGTATTCCTGAGGCGATCCACTGGTTGCCTATATTATAAAGACCGGGCTTTGTGTCGAGTTCGGTTGTGATGCCAGTTTTGAGCTGCTCCCTTCCCGACCTGTATTTTTCAGACCTTACCATAAGAATTTCCCAGGTTCCTGAGCTGAGCACTGGCTCATTAATCCCCGCCCCGGATCCGAAAATTGCAAACTGGGTGTCATGCCCCGTTGCCACAACAGGAGTACCTGCCGGAATGGATGTTTCGGCAGCTGCTTTTTTGCTCACCGAGCCTGTAATTGTACCTGCTTCGACAATATTTCCGAACTTTCCGGTGGGGAAGCCTATTTTATTCAGTATATTTCCGGAGAACGCCCTTGACGAAGCGCTTGTAAGCATAGAGGTTCCTGCCATTGTCGTATCATTAACCATCTCTCCGGTTAGGAAGTACGAGAAGATGGAGGGCATAAAAAGAAATCTGTGGCTTTGTTCAATCAGTTCAGGTCTCTGTTCCGCAAACCAGATCAGCTTGTTTATCGTATTGAAGGTGAATGGAAGTACACCGGATTCGGCATAAAGATCTTCCTCCGCGATATATTTCCCTATATTGGCCATAATGGGAATTGTCCTGTCGCACTGCCACGATATAACAGGATAAAGCATCTGCCCCGATTTATCGAAAAGTGTTCCGTCAACACCGAAGGTAGTTACAGTAACACCTGCAATTCTGTCTTTATCTGTATCTTTTATTATTTCTTCAGATGCCAGGCACATTTTTTTCCATATCTCCTCCACATTCCATATCCTGTATGCAGGGTTGGCGGGATCTGGGGCGGTATTGTTCGGATACGACCGGGAGGCAAGTATCTCACCCTTTCCATCGATTGCCACGGCGCGGACATTTGTTGCGCCGCAATCGAAAACAATAATGATGTCAGCATTCTGCATGCTATCGTTGATTAGATGTGATGAACCTGATTTATCCCTGTATTAAAATTACAGAACATAGTTTCCCCTTTCTGCTGAATTCAGGCTTATTACAGCCCCCGGATAAGCACCGTTGATGTTCCTGCCAGTATCAGGCTTATTACATAAAGTGTGAGTGCGCCTATGAGCATTACGCCTATGAATATGAAAAACCTTTTAAGATTTTTTATCGCCTTGTTCATTTCATTGCTGTCGAGCTTTGATACTGCGGAAGCGGTATGTTTTGAGAAGCGAAAAAGAAAAAGAACGGGAAAAAAATTTATCAGGGCAAGGAGGGAAAATCCGGCCAGTACGACCATATCAGGTATTCCGGCAGTGTAATTGCTGCTTTTAAAAGCCGTCAGGAAGGTACCTGTAATAATACCGAGGGCAATGATCAGTCCGAAGCAAATGAATCCGGTGATGGCCAGAAACATTGCCCATTTTCTTAGTTTATTCAGGTTCCTCAGAGCACCCTGTCCGATTTTAATGGTCTGGTTCTCAGGATTGACGTCCATTGGCATTACCTGTAAAGTGAACCATAGGTAAGACAAGCCCTGTAATCGGAGCCCTCCTTATCCATGCCGAATGCGTTCCATGAACTCGGACGGAATATCTTCTCCTCAGGCACATTGTGCATGCAAACAGGTATTCTCAGTATCGAGGCAAGGGTAATCAGATCAGCGCCAATGTGCCCGAAGCTTGATGAGCTATGGTTGGCACCCCAGTTAGCCATTACAGAGTAAACATCAGTGAAGGGGCCTTTGCCTGTCAGCCTTGGGGCAAACCAGGTGGTAGGCCAGGTCGGGTTGGTTCTGTCGGTGAGGATCCTGTTCATTTTTTCCGGAAGCTCGACTGTCCACCCTTCAGCCAGCTGCAGAACCGGTCCAAGCCCTTTTACAAGGTTGACGCGCGAGATTGTAACCGGCATGGTTCCTTTTGTATCGAACTGGGAGGAAAACCCGCCTCCCCTGAAATATCCGAGATCAGCCGGAGGCCACTGTGTTGCTTCAAGGCACGCCTCAGCATCCCTGCCGGATATTTCCCAGAAGGGTTTGATGCAATTTTCCCCATCCTTCGTCTGCCTGCCTGAGAAGTCGAGCGCAGATGCCCCTGAATTGATAAGATGTATGACTCCATTGGCAGCAAGGCCTTCCGGTTTCATCCCTGTAACCCTGGTTATTGCTTCTGTGCTCCAGAAGGTACGGATGTCGGAAAACATCTGTGCAGTATTTGTAAGAAGGTACCCAAACATCATCGGTACGCCGTTCATAGCATCATTTTCTGTGGCTACAAGATAAGGAGGTCTTATTCCGTTCCAGTCGAATGAAGAGCAGAGGATCGCTTCAAGGAAATCTCCGTTGGGCATATGATCGGTCCACTGGCGCTGACCCTGGAAGCCGGCGAGTAATGCATTGTGACCCATTGCCTCTTCCCCGTAACCGAGGCCTGTAAGCTTTGGATTGCCAACCATCAGGTCCCTTGCAATGAGAGTCATTTTGACGACTGTTTCCCATTCCTTTTCCTTTTGCTGCTTTGAATGCTGTGCAGTATTGAGATCCTTGCCTTCCCTGCAGTATTTCCTGGTCCAGGCGAGCGCCTTGCCGAATTCCTCGGGGTCATATATTTCTTCATTCAGCCTTCGGTTGAATTCACTCATATCAATATATTCATTGCGCATGCCGAGAAATTCCTGGAAGAAATCCTCCCTGACAATGGAGCCTGCTATCCCCATCGATACGGAACCCATGGAGAGATATGATTTGCCCTTCATAAATGAAACTGCGAGGCCGGCTTTAATGAACCTGAGTATCTTTTCACTTACATCATCGGGTATTGCCAGATCGCCCGAGTCCTGCACATCCCGGCCATAGATACCGAATGCAGGCAATCCCTTCATGTTATGGCCTGCAAGGGCGGCAGCCAGATAGACAGCTCCCGGGCGCTCAGTCCCGTTAAAGCCCCAGATAGCTTTGGGGATCTCGGGATTCATGTCAATTGTCTCACTGCCATAACACCAGCAGGGGGTAACTGTAAGGCTTACTCCCACGCCGTTCTTGCCGAACTTGTCGGCACACCTGGCTGCCTCGGCAACACCACCTATGCATGTGTCGGAAATTACACATTCGACGGGCTTGCCATTGGGGTATTTCAGAGTTGAAGAGATCAGTCTCGCAGCATTTTTTGCCATATTCATGGTCTGGTCCTCAAGAGATTCCCTGACACCGTTCATCCTGCCATCAATGACCGGACGTATCCCTACCTTAGGGAAATCACCAATAACCGTCTGATAGTTATTGTTTATTTTCAACTCATTATTAGCCATCAGTGTAAAATTTTAGTTTTGAACAAAATTATAATAAGGTCAACAAATATAAGTTTTTTAAAGAATCTTTTTTTCTTTTTCTGCAGCAGCATCCGTACTTTATCTGATCTCTCTGAGATTCGCTGCATACCTATGAAACTGCATTTTCAGCCTTACGTTGTTCAATTTTTGTACCTTTGTCATCTGAACAGTCAATCATATTTACAGATATGCAGAATGGAAGACGGCTGCCCGGCTGGCTTAAGATGCAGAGAGCCAGCGGAGAAAATTACTCGATGGTACGACGTGTCGTTGCCGGGAATAACCTTCATACTATATGTACCAGCGGGAATTGCCCCAATATAGGTGAATGCTGGAACTCGGGCACAGCAACCTTCATGATCCTTGGTGATATCTGTACCAGGGCTTGTAAATTCTGTGCCACAAAAAGCGGAAAACCCTGTCCCCCCGATCCGGAAGAACCTGTCAGGCTGGCTGCTGCCATCCTGACGATGAAGTTGAGGCATTGTGTTATCACATCTGTTGACAGGGATGACCTGGAGGATGGCGGTGCAGCCTTCTGGGCTGCTACGATAGAATATTTAAAAAAGGAAAACCCGGGGACCACAATTGAAGCGCTGATACCTGATTTCGATGGCAAGCCGGCCAATATTTCAAAGGTTATAGCTGCCGGCCCAGATGTAATATCACATAATGTCGAAACCGTAAGGAGGCTAACACCGCTTATAAGGAGCAGGGCAAGGTATGACCGCAGTCTCGATGTACTTCGCTTCATTGCTGGCAAAGGTGTGGCAGCCAAATCGGGATTTATGCTGGGGCTTGGAGAAACCGGAAGCGAGATAATTGAAACAATAAAGGATATTTACAGTACCGGATGCAGGATCCTTACAGTGGGGCAATACCTGCAACCGGGGAAAGACCATATGGAAGTTGCCGAATATGTTACTCCTGCAAAATTCGACGAATACAGGCTGATAGCCCTTGAAACCGGCTTCTCATTCGTGGAATGCAGTCCGCTGGTCAGATCATCTTTTCATGCGGAAAAACATGTGAATGCTCGATAATTTTGACTATATTGTCATTGCTAACAATAAATGGATAATTGAGTTACAGGGTTGATTATAAGGATATTGGTTTAAAGGATTATAAAGAAACCTGGGATTTCCAGTCAGAGATCTTTACAAAACTTGTCGACAGCAAAACAGGAACCGGAGAGGAAGAGGGGCGGGGTAAAAAAACCCTTCCTGGCACACTGATAGTTGTAGAACATCCTCATGTGTATACACTTGGGAAAAGCGGGCATGACAATAATCTTCTGATAGGTGAAAAACAGCTGAAGGCCAGGGGTGCATCCTTCTACAGGATAGACAGGGGAGGCGATATTACCTATCATGGTCCCGGTCAGATCGTAGGGTATCCTATTCTGGATCTGGAAGCACTTGGGATAGGACTGAAGGATTATATTTTCAGGCTTGAGGAGGCAGTTATCAGGACAGTTGGCAAATTTGGAATTACAGCATCGAGGCTTAAGGGTGGTACCGGCGTCTGGCTGGAGCCGGATTCGGGGGTAACGGCGAGAAAAATCTGTGCAATTGGTGTCAGGGCAAGCAGGTATGTTACAATGCATGGTTTTGCACTGAATGTGAATACTGACCTTGCCTGGTTCGGCTATATCAATCCATGCGGTTTTACAGACAAGGGAGTTACATCACTGGAAAAGGAACTTGGAGGGCCACAGGATATGGAGCCCGTAAAGGCAGAAGTGAGGAGGAACATGCAGGAGGTTTTTGACATTGAATGGACAAATCATTAGTATAATGGAGAAGAGATGGGTTGTGAAGGAAAAGGGGGATATTGCAGTTGTCAGGCAGCTGGCTGTTGCACTGGGGGTTTCGGATTCCCTGGCAAATCTTATGGTCCAGAGAAATATTACATCGGCCGGAGAGGCGAAGGCATTTTTTAATCCGAGCCTCGATTACCTTCATGATCCGTTCCTGATGAAGGACATGAATATTGCCGTTGACAGACTTTCCTCGGCTGTGAAGAAAAACGAGAGGATACTTGTCTACGGGGATTATGATGTTGACGGAACCACTGCAGTGGCACTGATGTATTCCTTCCTGAAGGATCAGTTCTCAAATGTGGATTATTACATTCCCGACAGGTACAAGGAGGGATATGGAGTCTCCTTTCTGGGGCTCGATTACGCCTATCAGACAGGCTGCAAGGTTGTTATTACTCTTGATTGCGGTATCAAGGCAGTCGAAAAAGTCAAGTATGCCCGCACGAAGGGACTTGATGTAATCGTCTGCGACCATCATTATCCCGGAGAGGAGATCCCTAAGGCTCTTGCCGTTCTGGATCCCAAGCAGCCATTGTGCAATTATCCCTACAAGGAGCTTTCCGGCTGCGGCGTCGGATTCAAGTTAGTCCATGCCTACTCCAGGGTTCATGGCATTCCATTCAGCTCGATTTCACATTATCTCGACCTTGTTGCAGTAAGCATAGCATCCGATATCGTTCCCATCACAGGGGAGAACAGGGTGATGGCCTATTTCGGCCTGAAGCAGCTCAATGAGTCACCCCGTACCGGCCTGAGGGAGATCATCCGTGAATCGGAGGTCACCAAGGCACTCACGGTAGAGGATGTTGTCTTCAAAATAGGACCGAGAATAAATGCTGCCGGCCGCATGGAAACGGGCAGTAAAGCCGTTGAGCTGCTTATCTCGAGCGATTCGAAACTGGCTTCGGGCATCAGCAGGGAGATAAATAATTTCAATATTGAACGGAGAACAGTTGACCGTAGCATTACAACGGAGGCGATGAGGATGATCTCCGAGGATCAGCGCAATGTAAATTCAAGGACAACGGTGCTTTATAACCCGACATGGAAAAAAGGGGTGATCGGCATTGTTGCCTCCAGGCTGATCGAAACCTATTACCGTCCGACCGTAATCCTCACCGAATCAAACGGCTTTGCCACCGGCTCTGCAAGGTCGGTTCAGGGTTATGACCTGTACCAGGCGATCGAGGCATGCAGCGATCTGCTCGAGAGCTTCGGAGGACATATGTTTGCTGCCGGACTGACCCTGAAAAAGGAAAACATCAAGCCTTTCATGGAGCGGTTTGAAAGTCATGTGTATAAGACAATCACCGAGGAACAGCTGATTCCAAGGGTCTTTATCGATACGGAGCTTTCATTCTCCGAGATAAATGAGGATTTCTTCAAGACAATGAGTCAGTTCCAGCCATTCGGACCAGAGAACATGTCGCCCGTGTTTGTGTCGAGAAATGTCTTTGATACCGGGTCGGGCAGGATGGTGGGATCAAGCGGCGAGCACCTCAAGCTCGATCTGTGCCAGGAATGCACCGGGCGGAAGAGCTTTCCCGGGATAGCTTTCAGCCAGGCCGACCATTTTGAATATATACGGGGAGGCAATCCCTTCGACATTTGCTATTCTCTCGAAATGAATGAATTCAGGGGAAGCCGTAATCTTCAGCTGAACATCAGGGATATTAAAACGCCTCAGGTTAAATAGCAATTTTAAGCTGAAGCCTGTATTCATCAGTGTTTTTCAGGATTCCTGGAGCCGGACTTTCGGAGAGGTTCCCGTACTTGAACCTTAGCTCTGCCTTCCCCGATAGTTTAAATGCGGCCATTATATAAAACCTGCTCCCTGTCCCATACACCGATGGAACACTGAAAGTGTACAGCAGGTCATTCTCCCATGTATAGATCCTGGAGTCGTAGCTGTCTGTCCTGAATACGCAATATCTGAGCCATAATGAGAGTGGAATTGTCCTCATCCTGTAACTGGCATCCCCGAGAATCAGGAATCCCATGCTGCCTGGCGGGCCTGTTTTTTTGAAATCAAGCCTTGTTCCCAGTGTAAGGTTATCCTGAACATTATACCTGACAACCAGTTTCAAGCCCGCGTTAACGAGCCTTTTCAGCACCGGGATGCCCGTTGGGGATGCACTGTCGGCCATCGAACACCTGAGAGAGTATATGCAATCAATTGTGAGCTTGTCTGTCGGCATATATTTTAGTCCGAGCTCCCGCCTCGCGGCCGAGGAAGGAGAGCTGCACCGGTATTTGAGCCACGGGAACCTCTGAACTATGCAGCCTCCGCTTAAGAAGAGATGCCTCGCTGCCTCGAAGGTAAAATTTCCAAGGACAGACTGTTCTGCGTAGCTGCCTGAACTGCCTCCGGGCCCAATGCCATTGAAACTTGTATAGCCCGGAGAATACTTCCATACTAGGAAGTTGACAGTCAGCCTGCCTGAGGGTCTTACGGACATGCCCTGGACGACAGCAAACCTTTTTAGATCGTTTGCTGAGACTTCCCCATACAGGAGTATCTTTTTGACAATGCTGTTGTAATAGAGGGAGAAGATATTGTCAGATTCCCCTTTGAAGCTGAAGAGTTTCCCGGGATCTTCAGGATCAGGCTTCAGGGGAAGCGAAAAGACATTTTCAGACCAGGCCAGGCCCACCCTGGTACTTCTGAAATTCCATGATGCATTAATACCTGCAGCGGATTCAGTTACGGCATCCCTCTTCTGCAGCAGCGAGGAAGTATTGTGGGTGCCTGATCTGTACAAACTTTCCACGCAGTCTTCCGAAGCGCCGGATGATGACCCCAGTGTGGCGTCCACAGCATGCCTCGAGAGGATGAAAGAAATTTCCAGTTTTTTTATTGATAGGGATCCTGCTATCCCCCTGAAAAAACGGTTCTCATCAGTTGATGTATAGGGTCTTACCTCATTCCTGGCCGACATGTAGCTCTGGGATGTAAGTGAAAGTCCCGTACTTATTCCGCTGTTTATATTTGTCCCCTGGCCAAACCTGGCACTGTAATCTCCGACAATAAATCTCCTTACAATGCCGGTTCCCGTGTAGGCTAAATTGGCTGAAAAGAAATCGGGAGAGACTGTGCCGGGTGAGAAAAATTTTTCTCCCTGGTCCTTTTCGACAGTCAGTCCACCCGACAGGCTACCTGCCGTAAATTTGTACCTCGAGAGGAGCTTTACCGGCGATCCTTGTGAGGCTGTATCCCTGTTCCCGCTCCTGAGCGAGATATTGGTTACAAGGATGTTTCTGATGCGAACGGAATCCCTTACAGGCATCTCGTGCGAATCAAGAGATGCAAAGGGGATTATCATCTCAGCCGTTGCAATGTCAAATCCAGGGATATATGAGAGCTCATTGAAGGAGACTATTTTTCCTGTGGTGCGGGTATAATCGGCAAGAGCTTTTACCTGGAAGTCGGAAAGGAAGAAGAGGCGTGACAGCTCGGCTTCATCTGCAGAATTGATTCTTACGGGGTTTTCGGCCAGCTCATACAGGCGGTCGATGTAGGATGTTGCAGCCTCCTGGTCTGTTTCGGAAGCTGCAAGGTCCTCGGCAATGGTTATGATCATTTCGGAAAGCTTTGTCTCCTGGCACGTTAAGAGGTTTACATGCAATGGAAATATCCAGAAAGCAGAAGTCTGTCAGACAATTGATTTTCTAACCAAAGTTTGACATTATAAAGATTATCGCAAAGCTCCAAAGAGGTGAATCACAGATTCTTCGGTCTCACATTGAAATTATATGTTATAGTATCTTCTGATCCCATCTTTAAGGAATAATTACATTAAAATTTATCAGTAATCCTATATTTATATCCGCGAATTTCATGTATGTTAGCAGTCTGCGCAAAATGGACCTCATTTAGTGGTTCAACACTCTTGATTTCAATACGACCTTCCTTTCAACCAGGATATCGATTCTGTATCCATAGTCAAGTTTTATATTTTATATAACCAGGGGCATAGGTTTCTCTGTTTCTGTAAATCCCTTCTGTTTGAGCTCGTAATAGAGGCATTCCTGTATGCACGTTTCGAGTAAGTCCTGGCCCAAGTGACTTATGAACCTATATGGCCATTCCTATTATTTTTTTTGATATTTCATTCTCATTTATTTTTTCTCAATTCTTGTACTAAATTTTCGCTTTGTGTTCTTTGCGGAATCCCGGTAGACTCTTTCTGCAGTGGGAACAGGGCTTAGCGTTCTTTGCGGTTAATTGAGTTTTACAATCATCGGATTTTGAATATTACAGATATTGAAGAAGTTATTCCAAGGATTTCGTGAGTTGCGAAACCAAGGTCCACAGTAACGTTTCCGGCCTGGTAGCCTGTTCCGAAGCAAAATGAATTGAATCTTGTGCTATACCCCGCCCTGAGCCTCACCTTCCTGAGAGCCTCGTACTCGAAGCCCATGCGCAGTGCCGACCCGCTGCCCGTGCTCATTTCAGCTTCCGCTGCCGCGTAGAAGGCTCTGGCCCAGCATGATGCCGGCCCCGGTTGTAAGAGATGCAGGCTGATTATCCTTCCTGAGGGAGTTTGGCACAGGATTGAAAAGATGAAATCCGAACCTTACATTTTCAGATGGGGAAACGATGATCCCGGTTTCAAAAGTGATGCACTGCCGGTTGTCATATTCTCCGTATGTCCGTTCGGAGAAATAATCGATCTGTACCCCTGCAGCTATTTTTTCCGACAGCTTTAATCCGCATGCAATCGCCACGGTATTTCTCCTGAAGTCGGGATATCCGAAGTTGGAATAAGCCAGTCCGGCGGATGCCTTTCCGGCAGGTATAATCGCTCCTATCGTCCTGGTTCCAAGTTCTTTTATGCCGAAGCGGTTCTCATAGCTGATTCCGCATGAGAAGGATGTATTGAATGCAAGCAATGCCTGGTTGCGGAATGAAGACCAGAATCCTTCCCTGACTGTACATGCATAGCTCATTCCAGCTTCAGCCGCTCCTGCCTGTATACCGGAAGGAATTTCGCCGGAGGCGGTCAGATGGAGGAATAATAAGACAAGGGAAACAGATATTTTCAGCAGCGAGCTCAACTGTTTCGAAAAATATACCCCTAATTTACAAAAAAAAAGTTAAACTCCCTGGCAGGAATCTAACTATTTTTTCAGTGATTTCTCTGTGAAATTCTGTTTATACCCCTTGTCTCAGTGTAAATTCTTAATTTACTGTTAAACAGAGAGTCACAAAGGAACTCAATTGGTCTTGTATTCGTACTTCACCTTCTGAGTTCTTCATTGGCCTGAACGATCTTTTTCTTAAGCGATTCCTTGTATTTTATAACCTCCTTCATGATTTCATCATTGCCTGTGGCAATTATCTGCGCTGCAAGGATGCCTGCATTCTGGGCAGCATTGATCCCAACAGTAGCCACAGGTATCCCGGGAGGCATCTGCAGGATTGACAGGATTGAATCGAGTCCCTCAAGTGATGCTTTGATCGGCACGCCAATTACCGGAATGGGGGTCATAGCTGCTATTACCCCCGGCAGATGAGCAGCCATTCCTGCTGCTGCTATTATTACTTTTATTCCCCGTCCCGCGGCATTCTTGGCAAATTTTTCGACCTCTTCAGGTGTCCTGTGTGCAGAAAGGGCATTCATCTCAAAAGGTATTCTGAAGCTGTTTAAAATTTCCGCCGTCTTTTCCATTATAGGCAGGTCTGAAGTGCTTCCCATTATGATGCTTACTAGTGGGTTCCATTTAAAATAATTTAATTTAACTTGCTGATAAGGACAAAAATAAGGTATTATTTTCATATTTTCGCACCGGCTGAAATTTCAAAATTTGCGGTCATGAAAGAAATCCGGATACTTGACAAGAACTTCAGAGAATTTATTACGGAAGCCACTATCAAAGGCAGGATTGAAGAGACTTGCCCGTCAGATCAACAGGGAGATGGCAGACAAGGATGTTGTATTTCTGGGAATACTCAACGGAGCGTTCCTGTTTGCTGCTGATCTTTTCAGGTGCATTGAATTTCCGGCAAAGATCTCGTTTGTAAACTACGCATCATATTCAGGGAACCAGTTCCTCGGGAACAATCAAAGAGCTTATCGGATGGAATGAAGATATTAAAAACAAAACCGTGGTTGTAATTGAGGATATTGTTGATACCGGGAATACAATTGAACGGATAGTGGATGAGCTGGTGATAAGAAAAGCTTCGGAGGTAAGGATTGCTGCATTATTTAAACCTTCAGCTTACAGGAAAAATATTCATCTCGATTATGTAGGGTTTGAAATACCGAATAATTTTGTTGTCGGATATGGGCTTGATTATGATGGTTACGGACGTAACCTGCCATCTGTTTATGCAGAGGTACATTAAGGGTGTGTAATAACTGATGCATAAGGAAGAATAATGTTTCAGATATTTTAACACAAAATAAAATTAAAATTTATTCTATGGTTAATTTTCTGATTTTTGGCCCTCCCGGTTCAGGCAAGGGAACACAGTCTGTAAGACTGGCTGAGAAATTCAATTTACTTCATCTTTCAACAGGCGATATGCTTCGTGCTGAAATTGCTGCCGGTACCGAACTTGGTAAAAAAATGAGTATGTATTATGTCAAAGGGAGAACTTGTTCCTGATGCGGTTGTTATTGAGATGATTGCCTATAAGATAGATAACAGCAAGGGATGCTGCAGGTTTCCTTTTTGACGGATTTCCACAGGACTGTAGCCCAGACGAATATCACTTGAAAAAATGCTGAATGAGAGAGGCATGAAGATTGATCAGATGCTCGTTCTTGATGTGGATCATGATGAACTTGTCAAGAGGTTCATTGCAAGGGCAGAACTGTCAGGCAGACCTGATGACAAAGATCCTGCAGTAATTGAAAACAGGATTGATGTATATAAGGAAAAAACTGAACCAATCATTGAATATTGCGAGGGGAAAGGGTATTTACCAGCCGGTTAATGGAATGGGAACAATTGATGATATTTTCGTAAGACTTTCTGATTATATGAAGAAAATAGTTTAAGCTTTTTTGATATCGTAAAATTCGAGTCTTTTAACCGCAAAGCACGCAAAGTGACAGAAAATCTACGCAAAGTGAAAGATTCGTTTTAAAATCTTTGGGATCTTTACATAAATCGTTAGAATATAAGTTAAGTAAAAGTTTTATTATAGCACAGAGAAAAAAGTATATATGTCGCGGATCAAACTTTGTTGATTATATAAAAATATACTGCCGGTCGGGTAACGGAGGTGCCGGGTCTGCTCATTTCCGCAGAGAAAAATTTGAGCCCAAAGGGGGGTCCTGACGGTGGTGACGGTGGAAGAGGAGGTCATATTATTCTGAAAGGTAATGACCAGATGTGGACCCTCCTTCATCTTAAATATCAGCGTCACATATTTGCAGGAAATGGTGGTGGCAGGCAGCAGGCAGCAATCGACCGGTGCCGATGGGAAGGATGTTATAGTTCAGGTTCCTCTCGGAACAATAGCAAAGAATCAGTACAACAGGGGAAACACTTTTCGAAATTACAGAGAACGGACGAGGAGAAGATTCTGGCAAAAGGAGGAAGGGGAGGACAGGGGAATACCCATTTCAAATCGGCAACTAACCAGACACCCAGTTATGCACAGCCAGGAGAACCGGGTATCGAGGAAGAATTCATACTCGAACTTAAAATTCTGGCAGATGTAGGATTTGTTGGATTCCCAAACGCAGGAAAATCAACTCTTTTATCAGTTGTCTCTGCAGCTAAACCTAAAATTGCCGATTATGCGTTTACAACGCTTGTGCCTAATCTTGGAATAGTAAGCTACAGGGATGATAAATCATTCGTTATGGCTGATATACCTGGTATTATTGAAGGAGCCCATGAAGGAAAGGGTCTGGGAATAAGGTTTCTAAGGCATATTGAAAGAAACTCAATGCTTCTGTTTATTATTCCTGCCGACAGTAAGAACATAAAGGAGGAATATGAGATACTTCTTAACGAATTGAAAATGTATAATCCTGAGCTCCTGGATAAAAAGCGAGTTCTGGCAATTTCCAAATCGGATATGCTCGATGAAGAGCTCATGGATGAGATAAGAAAGGATCTTCCTGATATACCGAGGGTATTTATTTCTGCTCTTACAGGCAGGGGATTTTACACCTGAAGGATATGATCTGGAAAGTGCTTAATAATGATTAAGATATTGTTTATGCTTGAACGATTTGATCAGCATCTCTTCTTTCTCTTAATTCATGCACTCACCGTTCCGCGACAGGTTGATGCATGCAATAAGCGGAAAATTGATATGGGCTCCGCTCTACCTGGCAATCCTGATCTCCCTTGGTATAAAATACAAAAGGAAATTCCTAGTAATCCTGCTGTTCATTATTGCTGCGATAGCGCTCTCCGACCAGGTCTCTGTGCATTTATTCAAGAACGTGGTTCACAGGCTGCGGCCGTGCCATGAGCCCTTCCTCGAGGGTCTCGTCCACCTTCCCGATGGGAGATGCGGAGGATTATACGGCTTTGTGTCATCACATGCTGCCAATTCATTCAATGTTGCACTACTGAGCCTTCTGCTGCTGAGGAAGCGCTGGTTCACAATTGCAATAATTCTCTGGGCCCTTACAGTGGGTTACAGCAGGATCTACATGGGCGTTCACTATCCCGGCGATGTGATCTGCGGATCCATCCTTGGCATACTGATCGGCTGGGGAATATATGAGCTTTATGTACTTACTGACAATAGAGTCCTGCGGCACAGGGAATATTTTGTTTCTTCGTGACTATACCGTCTATGCTCCTTATCAGCGCTGATACACATGACCCCTTCCTGAATCTTGCCCTTGAGGAGGTACTTCTGAAGAACAGGCAATCGGAGTACCTGATCCTGGGAGTCAATTCTCCTTCGGTTGTGATTGGGAAGCACCAGGCTGCCCACAGGGAGGTGAACACAAAATTTGTTACAGAGAACAGGATCCCGGTGATCAGGCGGATCTCTGGAGGAGGTACTGTTTTTCACGACAAAGGGAATCTGAATTTTACATTTATCAGGGAGAGTGAGGAGGGGAGGCAGATCGATTTCAAAAAATATACATTGCCTGTTATCGGTTTTCTGAATTATATGGGCATAAACGCCAGGCTTGAAGGCAAAAGCGATATAAAGGTCGATGGGCTTAAGGTTTCCGGCAATGCTGAGCATGTCTACAGGAACAGGGTCCTGCATCATGGAACTCTGCTGTTCAGCTCTGCAATTGACTCGCTTAAGAATTCAATAAGGGACGACAAATCATGCTACGCCACAAGGGCTGTAAATTCCAATCCGGCATCGGTAACCAACCTGAAGGAAAGACTGGGAGTTTTCGCTGATATGGATGATTTTACAAAGGCTATTATTGATTATTTCAAAGCTGAGATACCTGAGCTTGAATCAGGCAGTATAACCGGGCAGGATCTCAGGGAGGCCAGCGAACTGGCCGAAGCCAGGTACAGGCAGTGGGAATGGAATTATGCCTACGGTCCCGATTATGTCTTCAGAAATTCCTTTCAGCTCGGGGCTGCTGATCATTCCTGCACTATATTTGTAAAAAGCGGGCTGGTGTCTTCCTGCACAATCGAGGGTGGCGGGAGATTGTCAGCCGCAGCCGGCAGACTCGAAGGCTGCAGGCATATGGTGAGTGATTTTCAGAAGGTCTTTGACGAAGAAGAAATAAGTCTTCAGGGGGAAGGCATTTATAACTTCTTCTGATATGGACTGTGATTAAAACTACTTGCTGAACCGGTATAAATCCTGACAATATGGAGATTTTCATATCAGCTGTCGTCTGGATCATTGCATTGTGCTTTATTGGAATCATGTTTCCCATTACATTCATCGTCTGGCTGATATTGTTGCCCTTCGATGCCAACAGGAGCGCTACCCACCGGATGCTTGTGTGGCAGTCAGTGATAATTTCATCTCTTATGCCAATATGGAAAACAGATGTTATAGGAAGGGAAAAGGCAATCAGGGGCACAACCTATGTAATAATTGCAAACCATCAGTCTGTACTCGACATACTTCTCATCAACCTGCTGGGATACAGGTTCAGGTGGATCTCTAAGGTTGAAAATACGAAGGTTCCTGTACTTGGCTGGTATCTCCGGATGGCAGGATATATAACTGTTGACAGGGGCAACGAGGAGAGCAAGACAGAGATGCTCGCAAAGTCATACCTTTGCCTGAAGCGGGGAATCTCGGTCATGATCTTTCCGGAAGGAACCCGGTCTGCAGGAGGGGGAATAGGGTTTTACAAAAGGGGAGCCTTTCAGCTGGCAATACAGGCAGGAGTTCCGATTCTTCCGGTAGTGATTGACGGTACCGCCGCCATACTTCCAAAACACGGACTCATATTCGGAAGCGGATACAGGGTGCGTATAAAAGTGCTTGATCCGGTCTTGCCTTCAGCATTCGGCACCGACAACCCGGATGTTCTGTCTGCGGATCTGAACACACTTATGAAGTCGGAATTGAGTTCATTGAGATCGGAAAAAAGTTCATGATGACACATTCCATATCATACAGGAGGATACTCAATAAAATGGGCTACTATGCCTATCAGAATGGACTGATATACAATCATCTCAGTCAGGAAGGGGGATGGGACAGCCATCTCGAACATTGCAGAAAGTTCATTAACAGGGCTTTGGAGCATTTTAAGCCTGAATGTGTTACTGTGCTTGGAAGCGGGTGGCTGTTGGATCTTCCCCTGGCAGAGATGCTTGAGAGGACCGGGAAGGTCTATCTTGTCGACATAATTCATCCTCCCCAGGTGCTGAAGCAGGCGGGTGAGCTTGAAAACGTGATCCTGGTTGAACAGGATATATCGGGAGGATTGATCGGGGAAATATGGAAAAGGACGGGTAATATCAATCTTTTCAGAAAGATAAGGTCATTTGAGCCTCTGGATATTCCGGAATTTAAAACTGATTTTGACCCGGGTTATGTAATTTCGCTGAATCTTCTGACACAGCTCGAATCCCAGCTGATAGACTGGCTGGAAAAGAAAACCGCAATGAACGGGGAAGAGCTGATGAGCATGAGGAAGAGGATACAGGAGAGTCATCTTGGATATCTGAGAAAGCACAGATCTCTGCTGATTACAGATTATGAGGAGATTGTAACAAAAAAATCGGGTGAAGCCACTACAATTCCCACCTTGTTTGTCACTCTGCCTGAAGGGCTTTTCAGTGAGAAATGGACCTGGGATTTTGATCTCACGGGGCGGGATAATTTTACAAGCAGAAGTGTAATAAAAGTTGTTTCAGTAGCTATGTGACAGTATGCATCATGATACTTTGAGAGAGAAATATCTCAACCGGGCGAACGATTTTTCGCAGCTTGCCTCCGTCGAGGAGAAGCGCCTTATGGCTCTTTCCCTGCTGAGGCTTCTGAATTTCATCGGGGGGATCATCCTGATTTGGTTTGCTTTTACAAAAAGTCAGCTTGCAGGGTATTTATCTATAATGCCACTGTTCCTGCTATTCCTGTTTCTGCTGAAGAAATATTCCGACCATTCGGAAAGGAAAGCCTTCCTGCAAAGGCTCTCTCTCGTCAACAGGAATGAATCCGGGGCAATGTCGGGCGATCTCTCCCCCTTTGATTCGGGATTCAGGTATGCGGATCCACGTCATTTTTTTTCGGGCGATGTTGATCTCTTCGGCCGGAATTCACTATTCCAGTATCTTAACAGGACAGTCACGGGCTATGGTCGTGATATACTCGCCGGCTGGCTTGCTGACCCATATCCCCTCTCGGCCGGTCTGCCCGGCCGTCAGGAAGTTGTAAGGGAGATGTCCCTGAAGGAGAACTGGCGTCACCGCTTCATGGCAGCAGGGATGAAAAAACCTCTCGACAGGGAGGACATTGCCGGACTGGTGGCCTGGATGAATGAAAGCCCTTCGTTAAACATGGTTTACTGAAGAATGTATTGATCTTTTTCATGCCGGGAGCTGCTCTTCTCTCACTATGTCTTACTGCGGCCGGAATAATCCACTATGCAATCTTTACATTTATATTTCTTGCAAACCTTCTGGCGGTTACGGCGGGTCTGAGAAAGATCGGCAGGATCCACAGGGAGCTTACAGGGATGCACAACTACTTGTCTTCCATTTATCAGTTGCTAAAGGTATTCGGTGAGGAATCCTTCGGTTCGGCTGTAATGAAAGAGGTGAGTGAAAATATTTCCGGAAGGGATGTATCTGCAACTGTTGCAGTAAAACAGCTTTCACAGCTTATCCAGGCATTCGACAGCAGGATGAATATTGCTGTAGCCTTTATCCTGAATGGATTGTTTCTCTGGGATTACCAGTGTATATACAGGCTCGATGGCTGGCGAAATGCCTACAGGGGATTTTTCCCTGTATGGCTTGAAATGGTTGGCACGACAGATGCATATCTGAGTCTTGGAAACTATGCCTTCAATAATCCGGGTTTCGTTTATCCCGGGATACCTGAGAAGGGGCCCTTGTTATCTGCAGGAGGCATGGGGCATCCCCTGATTGATGAGAACAAGAGGGTCTGCAACGACTTTGCGATCGGGAAGAGAGGGAATGTAGTCATTATTTCAGGGGCCAATATGTCGGGAAAGAGCACTTTCCTGAGGACGCTTTCAATTAATTATATCCTGGCTATGACAGGTGCTCCGGTCTGTGCATCCTCGATGTCATTTACCCCGTTAAAGCTTTTTACAAGCATGCGGACAACCGACTCACTCACCGGGAACGAATCCTATTTCTATGCAGAGCTGAGGCGGCTGAAAATGCTGAAAGATGAGATTGCCGTCGGAGAACCGCTGATTTTCATACTCGATGAGATACTCAAGGGAACAAACTCAGCCGACAAAAGCACCGGTTCGCGCCTGTTCATGAAGAGGATCGTGGAAATGGGGGGGACCGGGCTCATAGCTACTCACGACATCTCCCTTTGCGGGATGGAGCAGGACTTTCCCGGATTAGTTTTCAATAAATGCTTTGAGGTAGAAATAGAGGGTGAAAGCATCAAATTTGACTATAAGCTTCAGAATGGCGTCACACAAAAAATGAATGCTGCAATCCTCATGAAGCAGATGGGGATCCTGGATTGAGACAGGCTGTTTTTTCAACAATTTTCGGGAATTTGCAATGGTCAATCAATCAGCCAAATCTTTTATTTATTGGCCTGATGGAGCTCTAAATTGTACATATTTAGGCTTTTTTGTTGAAAAATTGACAAGAAACACCTCGTGTAATTCGTTATATTTGCGCAAAATTCTGCAAAATGTCAGTCGCATATTCTGAAGAACATATTAAAACCCTTGAGTGGAGAGAGCATATCCGGTTGCGTCCGGGCATGTATATCGGGAAGCTGGGTGACGGCTCCTCGCAGGATGATGGTGTATATGTTTTGCTGAAGGAGGTTATGGATAACGCCATTGACGAATACATGATGGGCAACGGGAAAAAGATTGATGTTTCAATCACAGGGCAGGAAGTAAAGGTTCGTGATTTCGGACGCGGGATCCCCCTGGGCAAGGTACTCGATGTCGTCTCGAAAATGAATACCGGAGCAAAATACGATTCCAAGGCATTCAAGAAATCGGTCGGGCTGAATGGGGTGGGAGTGAAGGCTGTGAATGCCCTCTCAAGCAGTTTTGTGATCAAGTCGATCCGCGACGGGCAGGCCAAGGTTATAGAGTTTGCTCATGGGATGACCATCAGGGATTATCCTTTGGAACCGACAACGGAGGATAACGGGGTCGAGGTGACATTCCAGCCTGACGAAGGGATGTTCGGTAATTACTTCTTCATGTCGGAGTATGTCGATTCCATGCTGAAGAACTATGTCTACCTGAATGCCGGTCTCATCATCAACTTTAACGGAAATAAGTTTCTGTCGCGCAACGGGTTGGCCGATCTTTTAAATGAGAATATGAACAGGGAGGGGCTATATCCGCTTATACACCTCAGGGGGGAGGATATAGAGCTTGCCTTTACCCACGGGCTTCAGTACGGTGAGGATTATTACAGCTTTGTGAACGGCCAGAACACTACCCAGGGCGGCACACATCTTCTTGCATTCAGGGAATCGCTTGTAAAGACCATTCGTGATTTTTACAAGAAGGACTATGATCCTGCCGACATCCGCTCATCTATAATCGCAGCCATCAGCATAAAGGTTGAGGAGCCGATTTTCGAATCGCAGACAAAAACGAAGCTCGGATCGAAGGACATGGGACCCGACGGCCCCTCAGTCAGGAATTTCATAAGCGAGTTCATAAGGAAGCAGCTCGATGATTATCTGCATAAGAATCCGGAGACTGCACGGATAATTCTCAAGAAGATCCAGGACTCCGAGAAGGAGCGAAAGGCCATTTCATCAATACAGAAGCTCGCCCGTGACAGGGCAAGGAAGGTGAGCCTGCATAACAAGAAGCTGAGGGATTGCCGGGTCCATTACAACGGCAATGAGACAAACAAGCTCGATTCGACCATTTTTATCACCGAAGGGGATTCTGCCAGCGGATCCATAACAAAATCGAGAAATGTTGAAACACAGGCTGTTTTCAGCCTCCGGGGAAAGCCTCTGAACTGTTTCGGTCTTACCAAAAAGATAGTTTACGAAAATGAGGAGTTCAATCTTCTCCAGGCTGCCCTCAATATTGAGGACGGTATCGAAAACCTGAGGTACAACAACGTTGTAATAGCTACAGATGCCGATGTTGACGGCATGCATATAAGGCTTCTCCTTCTTACATTCTTTCTGCAGTTCTTTCCCGACCTTGTAAGAAAAGGTCATGTATATATCCTTCAGACACCGCTGTTCAGGGTGCGGAATAAAAAAGAGACTAGGTATTGTTATTCTCCCGATGAAAAAGCCAGGGCAATCAAAGCCCTTGGTGCCGGCGCGGAAATAACCAGGTTCAAGGGACTCGGGGAGATCTCCCCCGATGAATTTGCAAACTTTATAGGCAAGGATATGAGACTCGAGCCAGTCAGGATGAAGAAAAATGATTCGGTAAACAGCTATCTCGAGTTTTATATGGGAAAAAACACTCCTGACAGGCAGGATTTTATAATTGAGAACCTGAGAATTGAAGAGGATATTGTGGAGGAGGAAAAATAGAAGAATTGCTTAAGGAAGTGCAGGCTTGTCTATGGAAGAGGAAAATTTGGAATTAGTAAATCCGGAAAACAGGGATGAGACTCCTCAGGGGCCTCTGGCCCTTCATACAGTCACAGCCCTTTCAGGCATGTACAAGGACTGGTTTCTTGATTATGCCTCCTATGTTATCCTTGAAAGAGCCGTTCCTCACCTGCACGATGGTCTGAAGCCCGTTCAGCGCCGTATTCTCCATTCCATGAAAAGGATGGACGACGGCAGGTACAATAAGGTGGCAAACATTATCGGGCATACAATGCAGTTCCACCCCCACGGCGATGCCTCGATAGGGGATGCTCTTGTACAGCTGGGTCAGAAAGACCTCCTTGTTGATGCCCAGGGCAACTGGGGCAACCTGCTTACCGGCGATGGTGCGGCAGCCCCCCGTTATATTGAAGCAAGGCTCTCAAAATTCGCACTGGAGGTCGTATTTAACCACAAGACTACGGAATGGAAGCTTTCCTACGACGGACGCAACAAGGAGCCTGTTACGCTTCCTGTGAAATTTCCGCTTCTTCTCGCATTGGGGGGAGAGGGAATTGCTGTCGGCCTGGCATCCAAGATCCTGCCTCATAATTTTATCGAGCTTATCGATGCCTCAATAGATTACCTCCAGGGTAAGGACTTCGTTCTCTACCCCGACTTCCCTACGGGAGGTATGGTAGATATCTCAAAGTACAATGACGGCCAGAGAGGTGGTGTTATCAAGGTAAGGGCAAAGATCGAAAAGGCAGACAAAAAGGAGCTCATTATAACGGAAATCCCCTTCGGCAAAACAACATCAACGCTGATCGAATCGATCATTAAGGCAAATGAAAAGGGTAAGATAAAGATCAGGAAGATAGACGACAATACATCGGCACAGGTCGAAATAGTTGTTCATCTTATGCCGGGAGTCTCTCCGGATAAGACTATAGATGCCCTTTATGCATTTACAGACTGTGAATATTCTATATCTCCCAATACATGCGTAATCGTCGACGATAAACCTTCATTCATGGGAGTGAGCTCCATACTAAAGCATTCTGCCGACAGAACGGTGGGCTTGCTCAAGCAGGAGCTCGAGATCAGGCTGAACGAACTGATGGAGGAATGGCACATGTCATCTCTCGAGAAGATCTTCATTGAGGAGAGGATCTACCGCGATATTGAGGAATGCGAGACATGGGAAGAAGTTATAGCTGCCATCGATAAGGGGCTCGGACCATTCAAGAAGCTGTTGTTCAGGGAAGTCACAAGGGAGGATATAGTTCAGCTGACTGAAATAAAAATAAAGAGGATCTCGAAATTTGACTCCAAAAAGGCCGATGAGCACATTAAGGCGATCGAAACGGAACTGGAGGAGGTAAAAAACCATCTTAAGAATATTATTCCTTTCGCCATCAATTACTTCAGGCAAATAAAGAAGAAATACGGTAAAGACAAGGAGCGAAAAACTGAGATCAGGAGCTTCGATACTATTGAAGCCACCAAGGTGGTTGCCAATAACGCCAAGCTGTATATCAACTACAAGGAGGGATTTATCGGAACTGGTCTGAAGAAGGATGAGTTCATTTGTGACTGCTCTGATATTGATGATATTATTGTGATCAGGAAGGATGGCGTTTATCTGATAACAAAGGTGGCGGAAAAGGTATTCGTCGGGAACGATATCCTCTACGCCCAGGTATTCCTGAAGAACGATGAACGGACAATTTACAACATCGTTTACCAGGATGGGAAGGAGGGCCCGCTGCTTGCCAAGAGATGTGCCATATCGGGACTGACCCGCGACAAGGAATATAATCTCACAAGGGGATCAGCAGGCTCGAAAATAATCTATTTAAGTGCCAATCCCAATGGGGAAGCCGAAGTGATCAAAGTACATCATAAGCCAAAGGCCAGGCTGAAAAAACTTGTTTTTGAATTCGATTTCGGACAGATGGCAATAAAGGGGAAGAGCTCGCTTGGGAATATTCTTACAAAAAATGCAGTTCACAAGATTACTCTGAAGGAAAAGGGCCTCTCTACCCTCGGTGGCAGAAAGATCTGGTTTGATGATTCTGTTTTCAGGCTTAATGTGGATGGAAGGGGGCTTTACCTTGGAGAGTTCGTCGGCGATGACAAGATACTAGTGATCACGAAAAACGGCTTTTTCAGGATCGCCGGGTTCGACCTCTCGAACCATTTTGAAGATAATATACTAATAATTGAAAAGTACAGGCCCGAGAAAGTATATTCAGTTATTTACTGGGATGCAGAACAAA
Source organism: uncultured Bacteroidales bacterium (assembly GCA_963756885.1). GTDB lineage: Bacteria > Bacteroidota > Bacteroidia > Bacteroidales > VadinHA17 > LD21. Next base: position 39,833 of record CAVWPG010000004.1, on the reverse strand, counting down.
AATTCTATTACCTGAAGCGTTTCACACTTGAAGAATCGGAGAAGCCGCAATGTTTTATAAATGAAGATCCTGAATCGAAGCTGATCAGCATAACCGAAGTCGAATACCCGCGTTTTGAGATATCGTTCGGTGGCAAGCACAAGGACAGGGAGAATGAGATAATTGAAGTAGCAGAATTCATTGGGATTAAAAGCTATAAGGCCAAAGGCAAGAGGATGACAAATTATCTTGTCGAGAATATTCAGGAAATCGAACCTGTTGTCAGAAAGGAGTCTGCCCCGGCTCATGCTGATGACAAGGATGAGGAGCCGGCCCCTCCGCCGCTGATTCATGAGGATCCCGCACAGATGAAGCTTGAGCTGTGATGCCTGCAGTCAGCAAAGTATATATAGTAGGCTTTATGGGAAGTGGAAAGACCACCACCGGGATAAAGCTTGCCGGACTTCTGGGGTGGTCGTTCAATGACCTTGACAGGGGGATCGAGACACATACCGGGATGACAATTCCTGAAATCTTCAGTAAAAAGGGGGAAGAATGGTTCCGGAAGGTCGAGTCGGAAGTGCTCAGAAGCCCTGAATTTTCACATTATACAGTAATTTCAACAGGGGGCGGTACCCCCTGCTGGGGCGACAATATGGACTATATGCTGGGTACCGGGCTTACTATGTACCTGAGGCTGACACCTTCGCAGCTCAGAAGCAGGCTTGCGGGCAGCGGAGGTGAGAGACCACTTATCAGGGACCTCGGAGAACAGGACTTGTTGAACTTTATAACGGAAAAGCTGGCAGCCCGTGAAAAATGGTATAACAGGGCCGATCTGACCTTTGACGGATTTAACACTGATTTGAGATTGATTTATTCAACCGTAAGGGAGAAACTGGGGATCTGATTTTACTAACACTTTTCAACATGCCGGGACCGCTTTTACCGTTGTATGTCCAGGTATGCCATTAGTGCACTTATTTGGCTGTCATTCAAAAACATAGCTGCCTGAAAAACAGTATTTTCCCGCCGCCCTGAAAATCCTGAGCTTTATCTTGCGCAGTTACTAACTGGTAGCCATTGTTCGTAACTATTATGGACCTTGCGCAATTATATTTCTAATTTAGTAAAATATAATTTGCGAGAGGGATTTTTCTATGAGAGACAGTCTGTTTTCTCTTCGTGGCTATGGAGCAGGGGAGAAAAACACGGTATCAATGCTTTTGGCCCAAGCTTTGTTTCTTGGTATTTTTATTGGTGCATTCGATATCAGTGCACACTCGCTCTTTCTTGCGATTTTCGATGAAAAAATGCTGGCAAAGGGATACATTGCTTCCGGTGTCGCCGGGATCCTGCTGTTGTCATTTTATTACTTCCTCCAGTCTAATCTGAAGATCAGGAACTTTGCTTTTCTGAATCTTCTGATTGTAACTGCAATCACCATTATTCTCTGGTTGCTGCTACTGAATAATCCCTCGAAATGGATTGTATTTCTTGTTTTTATAATGCTCGGGCCGCTGAACATTGTTTCTGTCATTGGATTCAGGACAATGGCAGGCTCGGTATTCAGCAACATTAAAGGGAGAAGGCTCTTTGCCATGATGGACAGCGTTCTCATTGTGGGTGTGATACTGATCAGCTATTCAATACCCCTTTTATTGTGGATAGGATTAAGCCTGCATAACATTTTGCTGCTGAGCGCCATATTTGTATTTATTTCTGCCGTTATCCAGGGGTTTACAGGCGCCTGGGCCAGCCCTGCAGGAAAGACTGTCAACAACCGTCCTGATGGTTTTAAAAGCTCACTTTCTGTTATAGACATCTTTCGCAGCGACAGCTATACAAGGATACTTGGGATTTTTATCGTGTTGTCGGTAATTTCTGCTTTTTTTATACAGTATTCGTTTCTTGCCCTGACAAGGGAGAAATTCCCTTCGGCCGAAGAAATGGCTGTCTTCCTTGGAATCTTTACCGGAAGCATAATGCTTCTTACTCTCCTTGGCAAATTATTGCTTTTTTCATACCTGCTCCAGAAGTACGGATTACGTACATGTCTGATGATGTCCCCTGTGATCCTGCTCTTTTTCACTGCTGTTGCAATTGCATTCGGAATGGGAATGGGCTATACAAAGGAGACAGCAAGCGGATTCATGATCTTCTTCATCCTGCTCGCACTTGTCAGGTTCCTCTCCAAATCGCTCGACGATTCAATTGAAGCTCCGTCGTTCAGGATCCTCTATCAGACTATCGATGAAAAGCTGAGGTTCGGGGTGCAGTCGGTTATCGACAGTGCAGTGAAGGAGGCTTCCGCATTCCTGGCGGGCCTGATTCTGGCAGGTATTGGAGTTCTGGGCTTCATCAGGCTAATCCATTTCTCCTGGGTGCTCGTGATTATACTCCTTTGCTGGCTGGCTGTTGCCTTCAGGCTTTACAATGAATACAGGAAATCGATACGGAGAGGTCTTGAGTCACTGAAAACAACGGAGACCGCTGAAGCCATGAAGGATGAACCCATGGTTTACAGGAGCAGGTTTTATGGGGAAAGGGCTTTCCGTCTCGACTATTTTAACCTTGTCTCCGGCGACCTTTCTCTTTTTGAAAAGATTGATAACCGGTTCTATTTCAATGAAGTTCTCGATCATACCTTTTCAAGGCAGGACATCGTTCTCCTGCCACTTGTAAGAAAGATGTCGGGAAAGTCATATGCGGAAGATTTAAGGGCCAGATCGGAAGAAATAGTAAGAACCCTGGAAACCATACCCGAAGCGGGCAACGATGAAAACACAAGGATAGCGGCAGGCAAAAAGGCTTTGTCGGAAACGAGAATGCCGCAAACCACAGAGATCTTAAGACTGCTCAGGGATAAAAATCCCGAATCAAAGAGGCTTGCCGTTTATATGATAGGCAAGTTCAGGCTTTCAGACATGCTGCCGGAATTATGCGAATGCCTGAATACGCCCGGGCTTGAAACCGACACCACTGCCGTTCTGTCCTCATTCGGGAGCATAGCTGAGGAACAGCTTATAAGGTACTACCTTGTCTCATCAGGGAATATAAATACAAGCAAAACTATCCTCCGGCTGCTCTCAAGGCTCCCCCTGACGGAAGGGGCCGGATTTTTATTCTCAAGGCTCTGGTCTAACTCCAGGCAGTTGAAGGAAGTCGCCCTCAAATGCCTTATTGACTGCAAATTCAAACCTTCGGCCGAAGACAGGGAACGGCTCAACCTGCTTATTTCCGATGTGGTTGGCATAATGACATGGAATCTGTCGGCAAAGAGATGCCTTGAGGAAAACAATGATGCCGTTCTTCTGAAGGAGATAGAGAAGGAACTTAACAGGTGGAGCAGCTTTCTCGTTAATATCCTGTCGATTACATACGATGCTGCAGCAGTAACGAGGATAAGGAAAAACCTTGAGGTGGAAACTATCGAGAGCGTGCATTATGCGCATGCAATTATCGATATAATTGCCGACGACTCGATAAAGGCTAAAATAATTTACCTTATGGATGTGGTTCCGGACGATGAGAAGCTCAGGAACCTGAACAGGTTTTTCCCTGTTGGCATGCCCGACTATAACAGGCTGCTGGAAGAAATATTGAATCGCGATTATAACCTTCTGAGCATCTGGACAAAGGCTTGTGTTTTAAGAAACATGAAGGTTATTGGCGACAGCGAGATGGCTGAATCAGTTGTTGCGCTGCTCTTTAGTCCGGAGAGTCTCCTGCAGGAAGAAGCAGTGAGACTTATTGTTCGGTCCGATATTAAGCTCTACAGGTCGGTTTACAGCAGGATCCCCATACCAGTGCGCAGGCAGCTGGATAAGATAGTCAACCAGGAATCCGACATTAGGGATTCGCTGTTCGGGAAGATCCAGTTCCTGTCAGGGATATTAAGTGATATCCCGGAGGAAGAGCTTCTTGTACTTGCCAGGAGTATGATCTACTCAGGTGACCTGAGAAAGCTGCAATCTGTGCCTGCAGAGGGATTCATTCTCTGGGCGGTTCAGGCGATCAATGGCGCCTCTCCGGCAAAGGTGATATACAGGTCCGGTACAGTTGATGAGATCCAGGCCATCAGCGGTGGTTCACGGTTCCCGGTCTATATCCTCCCATTCAGGGCGATTGATGAATTCCTGTACCAATACCCTGATAATAGTGTAAAAGTATTGGGATATCTGGAAACCAATGAAGTATGAAACAGAATTGATTTTTAGCATGAAAATGACCCGGCATGGAGAGAGGTAATATGAATATTGAAACAAATGAATGGCAGACGAAGAATCCCGGAGGATGATCCAGCTTGTTCTGCATGATGAAGGGCTTTAAAATATTGTAACTCATAAATCGTTATGGGACCATTTACAGAGATAAGAGATTTCAACCCGTTCCCGGGGCTCAGACCGTACCTTCCAGGGGAGAGCGACTGGTTTTTCGGCAGGGATATTGAGATGGAGGAGATTTACACCAAGCTGCTGAGCAACAGGTTTATTACTCTTATAGGATCATCGGGTTGCGGTAAGACATCATTGATAAACTGTGGTGTTATCCCGCTTGTACGGCACCATCATATCGACGGAGAATATCAATGGAGGATAATATCCTTCAGACCAGGAAATGATCCGATGGGAAATCTTGCCCTGGCAATATCTGAGGAGCTGAATGCATCAGGAAATGTTCAGGCTGACAGGAAAACAATAGAGACGGAGCTTTTTGACAATCCCGAAGGCATTGGAGCAGCCCTGAGGAGATTTATATCAAACCCGCAGGAGAAGGTACTGCTTGTAATAGATCAGTTTGAAGAGCTGTTCCGCCTGGCTGCTCGCGGAAAGAAGGAAATTGTGGCAGCTTCGGTCGCAAAATTTGTGAGTCTCATGGTTGATGTTATAAATCAGCCTGACGAGAATATATTTTCAATAATATCGCTCCGTTCCGATTATATTGGCGACAGCTCGCGTTACCATGGTCTTACCCAGCTTATCAATAACAGCAATTACCTTGTACCCGAACTAAGTCCGGAGAATTACAGAAGAGCCATCGAGGGCCCTGTGATCAATACCGGTGCGAAAATTGATCCGCAGCTTGTTGCGACGCTGCTTTTTGATCTCGGAGGCAGGCCGGAACAGCTTCCTGTGCTCCAGCACGTTATGAGGCGAACGTGGACGCAGTGGAAAAAGATGGATGATCCCGGACGACTGGTTGGAATAGCAGATTACGAGGCTGTAGGCAGGCTTGGCGATGCGATGGCGGCTCATGCGAACCAGATTTACGAAGGGCTTGGCCCAAGAGGGAAGAAGATCTGCGAGGTGATGTTCAGGGCTATAACTGAGAAAAGCGCCGATAACCGTGGATTGAGAAACCCTGTGAGTGTCGGTACAATAAAATATATCGCAGGCTGCCCGGTTGACGAACTGTATGAGGTCATGGATAAATTCAGGGATCCGGACTGCTGTTTTATTACACCTGTATCTCCTGCAACCCTGACGGATGAGACAATTATTGACCTGTCGCAGGAGGTGCTTGTGAAGTTATGGAAGAGACTGAAAGACTGGATTGATGATGAATCGAGCGCTGCAGGCATGTATCTGAGGCTGTCAGAAATGTCTGCAATGTACCAGCAGGGGAAGACAGGCCTGCTCAGGCCACCTGAGCTTCAGCTATTCATAAACTGGAGAGATCAGGGAAAACCTTCACTTGCATGGGCCGAGCGTTATAATCCTGCCTTCGAGAGGGCAATGGTTTACCTCCGGACAAGCGAGAGGAAGTATATCGAGGAGGAGGCTTATAAATTAAGATTGCAGAAGCAGAGAATAAGGAGGATCAGGATCATTGCTTCAGGATTGGGAATAATTGCACTTATTGCAGCCGGGTCTGCTGTCATGACGCTCCATCGCCGTGCAGAGGCAGTCAGACTTGCAAGGAACTCGGAGATCCTTCTGAAACGGGCTGTTTTGGCCAGACTGGAGTCTGATTCAGTATCAGTGGCGGCGCTGGACAAGCTTGGTAAATCCGATTCCACTGCGAGGATTGAAAGTCTGAAGGCTCAGGAAGCTTACGACCAGGCAAGAAAATATGAGGAGAGGAGTTTAAGGGCTGAAAGACAGGCCGAGGAAGCCATTCAGCTGCAGAGCATGGCGAGTGAGAAGTCTGACTCTGCAATTCACATGAGCATGCTGGCCGATGAAAGGGCAAAGATTGCACTCGAGCAAAAGGACGAAGCACAGCGCCTGAGGATGGTGGCTGTTGGAAAGGCTGTTTCGGTAAAATCGGTGCTTCTGCAGGGTCAGAAGGAGCTCCAGGCACTGCTTGCATTCCAGGCATATCTGTTCAATCGCAAAAATCATGGTTGCGGCAATGACCCTGATATATATGCAGGTCTTTACAATGTGGCCAGGCAGAACGGAGGGAGTGCTTACAGAGCCTTCAGCGGGCATACCGGCGATGTTACCAGCATAGCCTTTATCCCCGGGAAAAATGAATTTTTTACTTCAGGGTCTGACGGGAAAATCCTGAAATGGTCGCTTGACGGAGCTGGAAAGAGCTTCCAGGTAGTCTATTCGGGAACGAACCGGATAAATGTTCTGGCTGTAAGTCCAGATGCAGGCTGGCTGGCTTGCGGAAGTGAAAACTCGTCCATCAGGATGATACCCCTGGGGAATACAGGTGAGGGCTTCGACATGAACGGCCATACAGGGGGTGTCAGATCACTTGTCTTTTCTTCCGACAGCAGGCACCTCTATTCCGCCGCTGTTGACGGTAAGGTTCTGAAGTGGGAGATCAGTGCCCGTACCTTTACCGACGTCTCGACCGGTTCTGAGCAGATCGCCTCTATCGACATCTCAGTAAATGACAGATACCTTGCAGGTGTCAGCTCTGATGGCAAGGCGCTGGTATGGAATCCAGCCGATGCATCCGACAAGTTCACAATTGAAACTGCAGGCAGGAACATAAAAGTTGTGAAGTTCAATCCTGTTACAAACCTTCTCGCACTCGGGGATGCCGAGGGGAATGTTGAACTTTGGGATGTGAGTCTTCGCAGGAAGATCTCAGCGGTAAAAGCTCATGACGGACAGGTCAATGACATCAGGTTCAATACAGGCCTCAATCAGATGGCAACTGGCGGGAACGATAAGGCAATAAGGATTTTCGACGTGAAGGATCCTGCTGACCTTTCGGATCCGCCAGTGACAATTACAGACAATGCAGGGGTTATACTTGTTATAGAATTCAGCAGCGATGGAAAGAACCTTGTAGCCGGCAGCGCGGGAGGCGGCGACAATCTTGTAAGCCGTCCCTCTCATGTGGAATACATGGTTCCGGAGATCTGCAATTATGTTACAAGGAATCTGAGCCAGAATGAATGGAATTCGTATGTCGGGAAAGATATTACATATGAAAGGACCTGCCAGGGCAAGAGCTTCAACATAAAGATAGAACCGATAAAATAATTAACCTGGGGCCTGCCTGAACTTAATGTTGAATTTCAGGCAATTCCCAATACTTCCGGAAGCAGAACAGGTCCTTTTAACCGCTAAGGGCGCAAAGGAAAGACGCTAAGATCGTAAAGTGTGTAATTTTGATGATTCGTCTTCGCGTCCTTTACGCAAGCCTTAGCGACTTTTGCGGTTAATGGATCCCGACAATAATACAACCGCGCAACGGATTCCTTTATTGGTAATAATTGAATATTTTCCCTAAATTTGCCGCGGTTTCAGGACCCTGAACAAGGGTGCCTTATTTTATGTTTATATAATATTAATCGCAGAACAGCCGGCAGCCTGAATTGCATCTGCTGCCTGAGGAGGCGGAAATGCTTATTAAAAATAAAAAATGAAGGACAGAAAAACTCTATTGATGATACTGGATGGCTGGGGGATCGGTGATGGTTCGAAAGCAGATGTTATAAGCCAGGTGCCTACGCCAAAGCTCACTTATTACAGGAATCACTTTCCGACAAGCATCCTGCATGCTTCGGGTGAAGATGTAGGGCTTCCGGACGGACAGATGGGAAATTCCGAGGTGGGGCATCTCAACATAGGTGCAGGAAGGATCATATACCAGGACCTCGTAAAAATCAACAAGGAATGCAAGACCGGGGAAATCAGGCAAAACAGGACGCTTACAGAGGCCTTTTCATATGCACGCGGGAAGAACAAACAGGTACATTTCATGGGCCTTCTTTCTGACGGTGGTGTCCACTCCCTCGACAAGCACCTTTACCATCTGTGCGACATGACAATGGAATACGGCCTTAAAAATGTATTTATCCATGGATTTGGTGACGGACGCGATACAGATCCCAGGAGCGGAGTGGGATATATGAAAGATCTTCTGAAGCATCTTGAAAAGTCGAATGGCAGGGTGGCAACTTTTATCGGGAGATACTATGCCATGGACCGCGACAAGAGATGGGAAAGGATAAAGGAGGCATATGATCTCATAGTCAGTGGGATAGGAGCACCTACCCTGAATGTGCCCGAAGCCATGCAGGAATCTTACGATGCAGGCGTTACCGATGAGTTCATGAAGCCCATCGTAGTTACGGGAGAAGATGGGGAGGCTATCGGTAAGGTTAAGGAGGGCGATGTGATAGTCTTCTTCAATTTCAGGAACGACAGGGCCAAGGAGCTCACCATTGTCCTTACCCAGAAAGATATGCCTGAGAATGGGATGAAGACAATTCCTTTGTATTATTGTACAATGACCCCATATGACTCCACCTTCAGTGGCATGCATGTAATATATCCCAAGGACAATGCCGGCAATACAATGGGCGAGGTGCTGGCCGCTGCCGGAAAACATCAGCTCAGGATAGCGGAGACCGAAAAATATGCCCATGTGACATTCTTCTTTTCAGGAGGCCGGGAGGAAAAATTCCCGGATGAGGAAAGGATAATGATCCCTTCTCCAAAGGTTGCAACATATGACCTTCAGCCTGAGATGAGCGCCTATGGGGTCAGGGATGCGGTCATCAGGGAAATAGGGAAGGGGAAATTTGATTTCATATGCCTGAATTTTGCCAATGGCGATATGGTAGGACATACAGGAGTCTATGAGGCGATAAAAAAAGCTGTTGCCACGGTAGATGTATGTGCCGGCGATGTTATTGACGCAGCATACAAGGCAGGATATACAGTTATGGTAATTGCGGACCATGGCAATGCAGACAAGGCATTGAATGAGGATGGCTCGCCAAACACGGCCCATTCACTGAACCCGGTGCCATGCATCCTTGTAAGCGATGATTATAAGGAGGTAAGGGAAGGAATACTTGCTGATGTGGCACCTACTCTGCTCACTATTATGGGAGTTCCGGTTCCGGAGGATATGACCGGCAAAGTATTGGTTTAATTTCTCTGTGATTCTCCGTGCTCCCGATAACTATCGGGACTCTGTGGCCCTCTGTGATAGTTCTTTAAAAGGTTACACAGAGCAATACATAGCATACACAGAGGTCCACTGAGGGATTCCATTAATTAATTTTCGTTTAGAAATGCTCAGAATCAGCGATACAATATTCAGCCCGGATATTCTGGAAAAGAAATTCTGCTGTGACCTGAAGGCCTGCCTTGGCAGCTGCTGCCGGTACGGAGATTCAGGTGCCCCGCTGAGCGAACCTGAAACAAAAATACTTGACGGGATCTGGGCTGATGTAAAGCCTTACCTGAGGCCTGAGGGGATTGCTGCAATTGAATCGAAGGGGCGAAGCACAAAGGATTTTGAGAATGACTGGGTCACTCCGCTTATCGGCAATGAGGAATGTGCCTATACAATATTGCATGATGGCATCTATATGTGTGGCATTGAAAAGGCATGGCATGATAGGAAGATCTCTTTCAGGAAACCTTTGTCATGCCATCTCTTTCCTGCCAGGATCAAATATTATTCAAATTTCACAGCCGTCAACTACCAGGAGATCCCCATTTGTTCACCTGCCCTGAAGAAAGGCAGGAAAGACGGTATATACCTTTATGAATTTCTCAGGGAACCACTTATAAGGGCCCTTGGAAAGGAACAATATGACGAGCTTTGTATCGCTGCCTCAGAACTGAAAAAAAGAAACGGTCATCCCTGAATATATGTTTAACACTGCATAAACAAAAGTCTTTGGGTTTCATCCTCAGGCTGCATGCTCTTTTTATAAGCATTCTATATACCGGTTTCAGCTAAATTTTTATAACTGCATTCAAATTCCCCGTTTTCAGGGAAATATGGCGCCAAAAAAGCTACAAAGCCCTATATTTTTTAAAATTAGCTGATTATAATTAGGAAATTTTGTTTTGGAGATTAAATAAAGTTCCTATATATTTGGCAGGTTAACTTAAAACCTAAAACTAATTCGTATGAAGAAACTATTTCTGCTGATTGTTTTGTTTGTGTTTATAGGTGGCTTCACTCTATTCGCACAGACAATAGTAATTACAGGTACGGTCACCTCCGCGGTAGAGGGGGAGGGTCCGATTCCCGGAGTTACGGTAGTTGTGAAGGGCACAACCATTGGGACTTTATCAGATGTTGACGGGAAATATTCACTTACTGTACCTACAAATGCAACAACTCTTGTTTTCTCCTATATCGGGATGAAGACACAGGAGATTGAGATTTCAGGTCGTAAAGTAATTGATTGCGTCCTCGAATCAGAACTTGTCGGATTGAATGAAGTTGTTGTAACAGCCTTCGGTATTAAGAGGCAGTCCAAGGAACTTGGTGTTGCAACGGCTACAGTTAACGACAAGCAGCTGACCCAGGCTGGGGTGAGCAACGTGGTCAATGGCTTGACTGCCAAAGTATCAGGCTTGCAGATTAACACTGTCAACAACGGTGTTAACCCTGATACAAGGATAACCTTAAGAGGTAACCGTCACTTTTTGGCCAGCAACCAGGCTTTGATAGTCCTGGATGGTGTGCCTGTAAGTGCTGATTATCTTAATTCTGTCAACCCGAATGACATCGATAATGTAAACGTTCTTAAGGGCGCAAGTGCTTCGGCCCTGTATGGCAACGATGCATCAAACGGTGTTGTTGTGGTTACAACGAAAAGAGGATCAGGCGGAAAGCCCACTGTAAAAATAAGCAATACTACAACATTTGAAACCGTTTCCTATCTTCCCAAATTGCAGACAAGATTCGGTGCAGGTTCTGGCGAAGACACGGTCAACTCCGATCCCAACTATACATTCTGGATCGGACCTGACCGCAACACTGATCCTTATACATCGTATGAGAACCAGCAGTACGGCCCCGAGTATAACGGGCAGATGGTAATCAAGGGTGGTAAGCTGGTTGATGGCTCATACCAAATGGTTCCCTACAGCGCTGTCAAGGATTCAAAGAAAAAGTTTTTCCAGGTCGGTGTAACGATGCAGAACGACGTTTCCTACCAGGCAGGTGATGAGAAGAACAGCTTCTACCTGTCGGCACAGGATGTCAAAACCACAGGCACAATACCGATGGATAAGAACAGGAGAACGGGCGTTCGTCTGGCAGGTTCCAGAACAACAGGGATCTTCCATGCTGATTACACAATGAGCTTCTCCCAGACCAATACCGATGTTTCAGGCGGCGAATATTTCCAGCAGAGGCCGGTTTATTGGAACGTTCTCAATACTCCGAACGAGATCGATCTCACAAATTACAAGGATATTGATAATAACAAGTTTGCCAACCATAACGGTTATTTCAATGCTTATTATCCGAACCCCTACTGGCAGCTTTATAATTCACGTCAGAAGACAAGGGCTGAGAATGTTCTCGGATCTGCTCTCATATCGATTAATCCCGCAAAATGGATCGATATCTCCTATCGTACAGGATTAACCTACAATTCAAGGGATTACAACACATACCGCAACGGTGTCGAGTACAATTCATATATGCAGACTGACCCGTGGGAAGCCGGCCACATGGCAACAAGTTCCCCATATGTCGGTGTTTCCACCGATGATATAAGGAATACGATCATACTAACAGGTGACTTCCTTGTACAGATGAATCATAAGATCAATGATTTCACCGGAAAACTGATCCTTGGCAACTCGATGTATTCAAACCAGTACAGGCAGGTTGGGGTAAACAATAACTCCCTTGTTATTCCTGAATTGTATAATATTTCAAACCGTCTCGGTGAAGCAGGCGTAAGCGAAGAGATGCGCAAGCGTAATTCAATCGGGTTGTTTGCCGACTTAACAGTAGGTTACAAAAACTACCTGTTTATTCATGCATCGGCACGCAACGACTGGGATTCAAGGCTGGTTAAAGAGAACCGCTCTTTCTTCTATCCTGGTGTTGATGCAAGTATCATTCTCTCTGACGCTATTCCCTCAATCAAGGACAATTCGTTCCTGAGTTTCCTTAAGGTCAGGGGTGGCTGGTCAAAAACGGGTCAGATCTCTCTCGACAACTGGTATGCAACACTGCCGTCATTCAATCCGGGTACCGGTAATAATACGAGTACTGCATATCCTTATGGTAATCCGGGATTTCCTTATGGCAGCCTTGGAGGCTTTCAGCTCAACTATACTTTGAGCAATCCTCTCCTTAAGCCGGAACAGACACAGGAGATTGAAGCAGGTATCGAATCGAGCTTTATTAATAACAAGATACACCTCGATATTACAGCTTACAAATCCAATACAAAGGATCAGACAATTCCGGCTTCTATCTCTTATGCAACCGGTTATTACAGTGCCTTCATCAATGCTGGCGAGCTTCAGACAGAAGGTATCGAGACTGACCTGAGACTTACCCCACTTCTTAACCTTGGGGAATTCAACTGGAACCTGACTGTAAGTTACTCCTATAATACAAGCAAGGTAATTTCAATACTTCCCGGGCTTGATGAATTGCCCATCGCTGACGTTTCTTATGCAATAGTTGGGCAACAGTTTCCGGCTATCAAGGTAACAGATGTTAAAAGGGACCCCAATGGGAATATTATTGTAGACCCGATGACCGGTTATCCGATCAAGGATCCTGCACTGAAGGACAAAGGACATGGCAACCCCAATCACATACTCGGCATTGTCAACAACTTTACCTACAAAGGACTGAGCCTGAATATAGTTGCTGACTACAGAAGCGGCAACGTCATCCTGAACCAGGTAGGTAACGCTCTCGATTTCACCGGTACTTCATGGCACTCAGCCCAGAATGGCAGGCAGGATTTCGTAATCCCCGGTTCAGTGATTGAAACTGCTCCAGGAGTATTCACCCCCAATACGAATGTAATTACAAGGAATGCATCACGCGATTTTTGGGTAAGCAGCGACTATCATAATGCGCAGATACCCTATCTTACAAGCGCAGCATTCTGGAAATTAAGGGAAATATCCCTGTCATACGATGTGCCTGTACAGAATATTCTTGGTGGCTCCATCAAGGCAGCACAGGTTGGTATTGTAGGCAGAAATCTTCTCATGCTTCGTCCAAGATCCAATGTATGGACCGATCCGGAATTCAACACCCGCACCGGCAGCAGCAATGCTCTTGGTTATACAACTGAAGACCAGACCCCTCCTACAAGAATTTTCGGGTTTAGTGTTAAACTTACTTTCTAAGTAGAAAAATTATACAGATATGAAGAAAATATTAATATTATTAACTGTTCTGCTTGTTTTGGGCTCTTCCTGCTCGGATTTCCTGACAGTGAATGAGGTAAACCCCAATTCAGCTTCCAATGTTCCGGCCAATCTCCTTCTGACTGCGGCCGTTAACAATGTAGCAAGGATTGTAACCCAACCCGATAACTATAGTTTTATCTACTTATGGTACGGTTGTATGTCTATAAGCGGTGGCTATGCGCAGCCGACAGATCGAACCCAGTACAGGCTTATCAACAGCAGTTACCAGAATAACTGGAGAGACAGCTATACAACCCTTCAGAACTTTGATTTCATTGAGAAGAATTCTACAACTCCCAAACTGCAGTCGTATAAGGCAATTTCAATGATAATGAAGGTTTACCTCTATCAGAATCTTGTTGATTCGTATGGTAACATTCCCTATACCCAGGCACTGAGAACCGGAGAAGGGGTACTTCACCCTGAATATGATGATCAGAAAGCAATATATGAGGATCTGGTTGTAAAGCTCGATGAGGCTATGGCACTCATTCAGTCCACACCTGCCGATGCAGAAGAGGTCGGTTCATTTGATATCGTTTACAACGGAGATATGACCATGTGGCTGAAGTTTGCGAATACACTGAAGCTGAGATTGCTTGTCAATCAGTCTGGCATGACGGGGAGAGACTCCTATATCACAGCAGCTCTTGCAACGACTCCTACCACCGCCGGCAGCTATATCGGTGTTGGTGAAGGGGCAATGGCTAATCCCGGTTATGTAAATTCTGCAGATAAAATGAATCCTTTCTGGGAGAACTTCTACAAGCAGGATGGCTCGCAGCAGGCTGACGGTCTTGGTTACTATGTAGCCGGTCAGGACGCATGCGATTTTCTCACAACCACTTCAGACCCTCGCAAGTTCAGGTTTTTCCAGCCTTCAACTACCGGAGGAACTGAAATCAAGGGAAATTATTTTGGAGCTCTTGTACTCGAACCGGTTCCAACGACATCCAAGCTTGGTCCTGGTATGCTTCAGGCATACAATCAGTCTGCTCCTCTCCTGACTGATGCAGAGAGTCTGTTCCTTCAGGCTGAAGCAGTTGAAAGAGGAATGATAACCGGCGATTCGAAAACATTGTATGAAAGTGCTGTTACTTCATCTATTATTTATATGGGTGGCACTGACGGAAATGCAACCGAGGCTGCTGCCTATCTTCTCCAGCAAAGGGCTCTTGTAAACTGGGATGCTTCGGGAAATAAAATTGCCGCCATTGTTACACAGAAATGGCTTGCCCTGAATGGCCTTACTCCTCAGCCTATATGGGTTGATTACAGGAGAACAGGTTACCCTGATTTCCTGCATTTCAGCCAGGATCCTGCAAGAGAAAACGATACCCCGCCTGTCCGTCTGGATTATCCTCAGACAGAATTAAGCACAAATAATGATAATGTTGTCGCTCAGGGAACTATCGATGTGTTTCAAACAAAAATTTTCTGGCAGAACCGTTAACCCTTGGAATTGCCAATGACTATTAACAATTAAAAAAAATGAAAATGAGAAACAAAATATTCATGACAATATCCTTTCTAGCGGCAGTCTTTGTACTGAATTCCTGCCTGAAAGACAATATTGGTGAAGATTGGACATCTTCTCTGAAAGGGAAAATGTATGCCGAAGTCTGGAAAGCAGGCTTCGCTGCAAACGCTCTTGAGCCTGTTGCAGAACCAGACACGTTTAAATTTCTGGTGAATATTGCAACCGATGCCCTGCCAAGCCAGGATATTACAGTAACACTTGCCGTTAATGAACAGGCAATGAACGACTACAATTCATTAAAGGGGACATCTTACAAGCTGTTTCCCTTTATGGAGATCCTGAATACCCAGGTCGTTATCAAAGCCGGAACCAGGAATGCATATGCCTACGTAAAAGTTTGGAATGCAGACCAGCTTGATGCCTGCGATAACTATATGGCTCCCGTCTCCATTGTAAGCGCCACAGGTGGTGTAATTGTTGCGGATGCCCTGAACCAGGGATCACGCCTGATGGCTCTGCCTATCAATAACCCTTATGCCGGTAATTACCAGGTGACAGGAACTTTTGTCCACCCGACAGCTGGTACCAGGGATATCAATGAAGTCAAGACTCTGTCAACAATAGATTGCCGGACAGTCGAGACCTCTATTGGTGACCTTGGCGGAAGTGGTTTTCTGATTACAATTAATCCGGATAACTCGGTTACAATCGGTGGTGAACTTTCTGCTTCACAGCCGCTTCTACCTTTTACAGGTCAGACTAATGCCTATGATCCAGACACTAAAACCCTTACACTGAACTACTATTATGTAGGTGGCGGAGGCAACAGGGAGATACACGAAGTTTATGTCAGACTTTAGTCAGAATGATTGCGGTTATGAGTTTTACTTACCAAAAGATTTTTAAAATGAAAAGAAAGATAATATATTTTGCAATAATGTTTGCCATTACATGTTCTGTTTCATTGCAGAGCTGTACTGACAGAACACACACGGAGACGAAGGAATTCTTTGCCTTTACCACTCCTGCAGTTGTTGCCCCTGCCAATGGAGCAGTTGTCGATATTTCAGGCACGACTGCTGATCTGACATGGGAGTCAACAAGTGAAAGCGGTTTCCCTGTCAAAGCTGATGTTTATTTCGGAACGTCAGACAACCCGCCTCTTTACAAAGCCGGTCAAACCGCGCTTTCACTTACTGTTCCTGTTGAGAAAGGGGTTACCTATTACTGGCATGTGACAATGATCGATGGCAATGGATTAACATCTGAAGGCCCGACCTGGAGCTTTACCGTATTCGAGCCTATCGTACCTTTCTTAGGTGATTACATTGCTGATGAACCAGCTGAAGACTATTCATATCCTGTTGTCTTTACAAAGGATAGTCCGAATACCCTTGCAATTGATGCATACTGGAATTCCTGGCCTGCAATCTTTACACTTGATTTTGAAAATAATACATATTCCATGGCTCTTACAGATTTTGGAGGTGGCTATACAGGGATAGAATCAGGCACTATAGATCCCGAAACCGGTACTTTAGTAGGTGATTATATTATATATCAGAACGGTACAGATATTGAAGAAGGTACTCATACCTATACTAAACAGTAGGCAGGTATAAAACCTTGTGGATATTTTAGGGAGGGCTTTCCATTTTGGAAAGCCCTTTTTTTCATGTTTTCAGATTTACAAGCTCGAGCCTTGTTGTTGTGGCCCTGAGAACTTTGATCACTATGTTTCCGATCCGTATCACATCGTTGCTTCTCGGAATGCTGCCATAATAGAACAGTATCATCCCGGCAAGGGTTTCATAGTCATCCTTCTCAGGCAGGTTCAGCTGGTATTTCTCATTCAGGTAGTCGATCTCGAGCCTTCCTGAAAATATGTATTCGTTTGTGCCGGCGATCTTTTCGATAAGCTCGTTAACATCGTGCTCATCCTCAATGTCCCCTACAATCTCCTCCAGGACATCCTCCATAGTTACCATACCCGATGTTCCTCCGAATTCGTCCACGACGAGGGCTATATTCTTCTTTTCATCCACAAAAAGCTTCAGGAGCTTATTGGCAGGCATTGTCTCCGGGACAATTGCAAGCTTTCTCAGCGATGACCTGATGCTTGCAGGATTCCTGAAAATATCCTTCAGCTCGAAATAGCCGATTATATTGTCAATGGATTCGTCATATACAAGGATCCGTGAAAGCCTTGTTTCAATGAATTTCTGCTTTAACTGCTCCATACTGCTGTTCGAGTCGACAGCTTCAATCTCCGTCCTTGGTATCATGCATTCCCTGAGCTTCACATTGGAGAAGTCGAGGGCATTCTGGAAGATCCTGATATTGTGATGATAGGGTTCCGATTCCTCCTGGCTCTGCTTGCTTTGATTCACAAAATGATCGAGGTCGACCTTGCTGAAAACTACATTCTCCTGGTTCTTTTCACTCATTTTTATTCCGAAAAACACCCTGAAAAAAAGATTGGAAACAGCCAGGGTGAATTTGCTTATGGGATAAAAAAGAAAGAAGAAGATGAGGGTTGGTATACTCAGAAACTTGAGGAAAAAGTTTGGTGAAAGGATAAAAACTGTTTTCGGCAAAAATTCAGCCACAAATAAAATTATCGAAGCGGATATAAATGTATTGATTAAAAGGATCAGCGGATCGGAATCTATAATTGCCGCAAGTGGAGGGCCCAGCAATTTTGAGAAAACAAGCCCGTATATTACAAGGGCGACATTATTGCCGATAAGCATTGTGGCAATATACTGCCCGGGATTATTTATGAAGAGCTTCAGAATTCCCGACCCGAATACTCCCTGCTTCCTGTCAAGCTCGATACGAAGCCTGTTTGAGGCTACAAATGCAATCTCCATGCCTGAAAAGAAGGCAGAAAGAATGATCGCCAGAACAATGATCAGTATTCCGTTCATCTCTCAAAATTAACTCTTTTTTCCATGAAACGGGCTTAATCACTAAGGTCACTGTTGCTCGTCCTTCAGGTAAATGGTGGCGCTTACCTTCTTTATCTTGCGCTTGCTCAGCCTCGGATCCGATTCAAACCCTGTTCCCATCACTATCTGATCCTCATTGGTTATCTTAACGAAACGATCGGAATAAATAAGGTTTTTTGGCTGATCCCAGTACAGAACCTCAGTTTCGAGCTTATCGTTGCCTGAATTTACTACCACAACACTATCCCTGAGTTCCCAGAGGCTGTTTGATTTTGTGTACCTGGCATATTTGGATGTCACATATCCCGTCGGATCAGTATGGCCATCATAAAAAGTTACCCTGATACCCGATTTGAATTCGTAATACGGTGCATCAGTATTATCGTACTGTTCCATAAGGGGAGCCGACAGTATCAGCTGAAGGCGTCCGGAGTCGGAATACACTGTCTCAAAGTCCTTTACAGTAAGCGATGGAAGGGTGAGCAGGTCGGACTTTGGAATAAAATCGATCTTATTTTCGCATGACACGGCAACCAGCAACAGGAATAAAGCCGCAAGAAATGGGATAAATCTGATTTTACTGAAGGAGTGTTTCATCAATTGCAGCTTTACTGATCAGCACCGGGAGCCACGAAAGCCGGCATCCCTATTCGTATTTCCGCTTTATAAACCAGAAATCGTACATGTTCAGGCTGATACCCATTGTATAAAAGTGTTCAATATGGGTTTTTCCGGCTCCATCACCATATCTCTTCGTATAATCAAAAAAGATATTGGTCCTTGAATATGTACGTCGCATAGGGATCCCGATCCCAAAGCTTGCACCGTATTCCCTGACCTGCTGACCGTCAACTACAAGGTAGGTATCCCCAAAATGTCCTCCGGCCCTGTATTCCAGTCTTTTAAGGATACTGTAGTTCGAATATTTATCGGGAATAAATTCAATGCCGAAACGATATGAGCTTGCATCCGCCGCATAATTTCCCAATCCGGGTATCCTGGCAGCTGACCATTTTGTTATGATGTAATCGAATCCTGCAGTAAATTTGTTCGTCTTTCCGAATGTGAACCCTACACCAAACGTAGCCGGAACGAATGTCCTGGTTGAGTCGTCGGCGACGTATGAAATTGTATCGCGGTTATTGTAAGCTGTATATTTATATGCAAGCTGCTGGTAACTGGTTTTGTAGTCTTTGCCCGATGTAAGTGAAACCCCGGCCGTAAGAAAGTAGCCATTCTTCAGATTGGCTTCATATTGCAGGCCGTAGTTGAAGTTGATGCCATGCAGCTCCAGCTTCTCAGTTGCGCTGTTGTTATAAACGTTCGCGTAGTCGTCAAATGTGACAAAGTATGACCTGTTTAGCTGTCCGAACAGCAGCATCATGTTGATCCCGGCAGAAAAATTCTTGTTGATCTTTAAGCCTGTCCCCATGAAAAAGTTATTAAGCCCTCCGTCGCCATTGTGGGAGGAGGTATACTGACCGACAATGGGATCGTAATCCGGATCGGTTTTCAGGACAGTCTGGGCAAGCTTGTAATATCCGCTGCTGAAAGGGACTATGCCTAATGCGAATCCCAGCCCCTTTGCCAGGGGAAATCCCATGAGCAGATGGTCAAAATTCATATCTTCTGAGGTATAATTTGATCCTTCCCGTCAGATAATGTTATTATACTATAATCAATGCCAAAATCAAAAACGAATGAAATTGTGTCCATAGCTGCTGTAAGATGCCGGATTTGAAAAGTATATGGAGCTTTTGTCTCTCATCGCCGATTCCTATTCCACCCATTCCCTGACTTCTGAACGAACCTGCGGTTTCCAGTGTACCCAGATTGAACCTTGAGTAGGGAGAATTTATTTGTTTCTGACCGTGAGACATAGAATGTCAAAGAAAGCAGTATGAAAAAAGATGAATTTTCAGTTTATTTCGCATTGTATTCTAAAATATTGTTTAAACCATCAGTCACAATATCAGGCATATAAGTGATTTGATGGTCGATTTTGTCTTTAAGAAATCCGCTGTCGCCGCCTGTAAGAATAATTTTAAATTCAATATGCTTTTTCTCAAACGTGCGAATATACTCATTTATTTCATAAGTCACCCCTGTAATTACTCCTGCCAGCTATAGCATCAGATGTCTTTCTTCCGGGCAGGGAAAATGGGAAGAGAGTTCGTGAACAAGAGGTAATTTACCTGTAAACTTGTTTTAGGCCTTAAATCTCATTGCAGTCCGGGCGAAATATTGCCTCCCTTGTAAATGCCTGCTGACAGGAAATCGTATGTCATTGCAGTTCCGGCATCTATTATGAGGATCTCAGATTCAGGGAAAATATTAAATGCTCCTGCAACTGCTGCTATCCTGTCTGTACCGAGTGTTTCAGGAGTTTCATATTCAACCCTGAAAAGGAAGCTTTGATTTGTATGTAAGCATGATGAACAATAGGGATATTAAACGAAGCAGGAATCACTAATGGAATGCGGGAATATCTCTTACTGAAGAAATTATTGCTTTATCAATTTTATAGAGCTTTAATCTCATTCTCAAGATCTTATCGCAATCAAATTCTCTGAAACGGAAATCGATAATTTTTTACTAATGTCGTAAACTGCCAGCTTTGTGTGGTGTTTCCTATATCAACTATCAAGATTCATTCTTACAAAATGGCAAGTTAAGAACTTACATCGACTTGAAGTATGCAGGAAACGAACTTGAATCCGGGTCATGCCTTTCATTGGCAACTGATATTATGAATCCTTGAAGAATCTTCAAGGACGTTTTAGCAGATTTTACATGCGGAATATTATTGACTGTAAGGCTTAGCTTTGACGTCTTCTGTTTCATGCTCATCTGTTTTTGCTTTCTGTTCACATAATTCATTATTGATACAAAAAGCTGCGCTTCTGTAGAACTGCGAGTTTGGGTCTGATACAAAGTTTGCAATTAAGCAGATCATTCTTCAGTACATATTTTTTCAATTCCTAATTTACAGCCCATCCACTTTATTCTTACTATATCCAGCAAGCGCTTCAGCGGGTGGAGGTATTTTGCCAAACCTGTCAGTGAGTTTCTCCTCAAATGCAGCTAAGGCCTCTTCTGTTATCAATTTCATTAAGTTCCTTGTATAAGTCTTATCCTCTCAGAAATATTTGAGATATATTCATCGGGGAACATTATTTCCAGATCAGTATCTATCTGAAAATCAGATACGAATGTTCTTGATAGTGCAGGTTTGTAAGAATCGCTCAACTTTTTCTCCAGTCGCTGCAGGTTTCCACGAATTCAGATTCTCTTAATTCTGACCATTGCTTCATTTAATATGCGTTGATATGTCTCGAATCCGACATCTGCAATAAATCCACTCTGTTCACCTCCCAGCAGATTGCCTGAACCCCTGATGTCAAGATCCTGCATTGCAATATTAAATCCGCTCCCAAGTTCTGAAAACTCCTCAATTGCCTTTAGTCTTCGCCTTGCTTCATGTGTTAGCGTGCTGAGTGGGGGAGCAAGAAGGTAGCAGAATGCTTTCTTATTTGAACGGCCAACCCTTCCTCTGAGCTGATGCAACTCAGAAAGACCAAAATGATGAGCATCATTAATAAAAATAGTATTGGCATTTGGAATATCCAGTCCCGATTCAATAATTGTTGTAGCCAGAAGAACATCATAATCGCCCTGAATGAAATCGTACATCACATTTTCTACATGCTGTACCATCCATCTGTCCATGTACAATTGCAGTTTTAACATTAGGGCAGATCCGGTTGATCTGAGCCTGTATCTGTTTAATATTTTCGACCCTGTTATGAATAAAGAATACCTGCCCGTTTCTTGAGACCTCATATTCTATTCCTTCCTTTATTATTTCCTCATTATATCCATACAATTCTGTTACAATAGGCATCCTGTTCGGAGGAGGGGTATTGATAATAGAAAGATCGCGGGCACCCATAAGTGAGAACTGCAGAGTTCGCGGGATAGGAGTAGCTGTTAGGGTAAGAGTGTCTACATTGGCTTTAATTTTTTTAAGTTTCTCTTTTACTGAGACCCCGAATCTTTGTTCCTCATCTATTATCAGAAGTCCAAGATCCTTGAATTTCACATCCTGTCCGACAAGCTTATGTGTTCCGATAATAATATCAATTTTACCTTCAGCAAGGTTAGACAGAATGATTTTCTTTCTGATCAGCGCTTTCTTATGACGGCTGATATATTCAACTGTACACGGAAATCCTTTGAGCCGGGCAGTGAAAATGTCTTGTAATGCTGAAGAGCCAGTATTGTTGTAGGAACCAGAACAGCAGTCTGTTTGCTGTCAGCTGCTGTTTTAAATGCAGCCCTGATGGCAATTTCAGTTTTTCCGAATCCAACATCACCGCAAACAAGACGATCCATCGGATGCTCAGCTTCCATATCTTCCTTAACTGCAAGTGATGTTGTCAGCTGATCAGGTGTATCCTCATATATGAACGACGCTTCAAGCTCCCGCTGAAGGTAAGAATCGGGTGAAAATGAAAACCCGGGAGAAGACATCCTTTTGGCATAGAGCTGGATAAGGTCTTTGGCAATATCCTTAACCCTGCTTTTGGTGGCCGCTTTAAGTTTCTGCCATGCACCTGAGCCCAGCTTGTAGATTTTGGGTTCGGAATTGTCCTTGCCCTTATATTTCGATATCCGGTGAAGGGAGTGAATTCCTACATAAAGTATATCATTATCCCTGTAAACCAGTTTTATTGCTTCCTGAATTTTGCCATTTACCTCAATTTTCTCAAGACCTCCGAACTTCCCTATTCCATGATCAATATGCACTACATAGTCACCCGGATTTAGTCCGGTCAGCTCTTTTACGAAATGCTTTCTTTCTTTGTGAAATATCCTTTTATTCTGAATTTATGATACCTGTCAAATATCTGGTGATCGGTGTATACTGAAACTTTGCAGATCATTATCGGTAAATCCGCTGTGAAGATTTAGCAGCAGTGGAAGAAAATGAACTTCCGGATTTATCTCTGAAAAGATATCCCTTAGCCTTTCTATCTGCGATTCACTTTCAGATATATATAAGTTATGTATCTTTCAGATATCGTTTGAGAGCAGTTTTTCTGAAAGTAGTTCAAAATTCTTATTGAAAACGGGTTGCGCTTCTGTCTGAAATTCAAATCTTGCTTCGAGGTTCGAACATGCTTTTCCGGCCGAATCTCAAGCATCCTGAATTTTCTACACTGGTCAATAAAGTTATTTCCAGTCATTACAATCTCTTTCTTGTCGGCGATCTGTCCCGATTCTTCCCTTTGGGTTGTCTGAAAGAAAATATTATTTATTTTTTCCTTGATATACTCCGCATCTTCAATCCATATCAAGAGATGAAGGTGGTAAAAAATCAGTAAACGAATCATTTATCTCTTCAATTGAAATATCCTGGATATTTGGAATTATAGAAATCTGTTTATGAATACTCGACTGAGAGCTGATCGTCAGTATTAAATGATCTTATGGTTTCAACTTCTTCACCGAAAAAATCTATTCTGTAAGGGAGGTCAGCAGAGTAAGAAAAGACATCAGCTATACTTCCCCTTATTGAATACTGTCCGGGCTCGTATACAAAATCGGTCCTTACGAAGTTGTATTCGTGAAGCATCTCTTCAAGGAACTCAAGGGAATTTTATCACCTTTACTAATATTGAATGTATTTTTTTTCAGGTTTCTTCTGCTTACGACCTTTTCCATTACTGACTCAGGATAGGTCACTATAATCCCTTTTCTTTTTCCTGAGGCAAGATAATTCAGTACCTCCGTTCGCAATACGATATTTGCCGGTTCTGTTTGCTCATACTGTACCGAGCGTTTGTATGTTGAAGGGAAAAAAAATACCGAATCTTCTCCGACAGCAGATACCAGATCATTATAGAAATATGCAGCATCTTCTTTTTCGGGGATTACAACAAGATGTGTGGTCTGAGTTTTGGAAAAAACTGCAGCCATGGCCATGCTCTTTGCCGAAGCCGTAAGCCCTTCGAGCCTTAAAGTTTTCAGATTGTCACTGCCGGCTGATTCAATAAGTGACTTTAAGAGAGGATGGCCAAGATATTGTTGTATGAACGGATTCTCCTTCATTGCAATATTAAGCCGCCAAAGATACATATTTTTGTAAATTATTTCCGGCTCCGGCTTATGTCATGGCAAGCGGCCTTTCCGAACCCGTCCTGCCGATAGCAATGACTACTGGGCTTATTTTCTTATTCACCGGGGAGCTGCATCGCCACCTGCAGTGATATTAGGATAAGCTTTGGGCAGTGATATTGAGCAACTATTTGACATTTCGACATCAGGCAGGACAAGTGTTAAAACTATTTACAGTACTATGTCCAAGTATTTTACAGAATGGGGATTAATAATATTGTAAGATGCAGATTAGCAGCAGTTAATAGAATTGGCATGAAAATGGTTTCCTGTTTCCCGGGCTTAACCTTGATGCTGACTGATTATAGCCGGTAAAGGAGCACATAAACAAAAATATTCAATAATACAGTTTAGGAATGAAATCATTAAACTCATCCTGGCACAAGCTTTTCCGGACAGGGGAACATACGCTTACCCGTATAGTATCATTATCGGTAGGGCTGGCCTTTGGCCTGCTCCTCCTGTCTGAAGTATTTTACTATTACAGCTACGACAGCTTTTACCCTGATGCAGATCGCCTGTATGTCGTGAACGAGAACTACAAAATTGATAAGTCTTCAGACAAATTGAATTCAAGGCCGCGTGTCAGTGGAGCAATTGCTCCCGGATTAAAGGCTTCGGTCCCTGGTATTGTGGCTGCAACGCGGCTTAACAACTTAGGCCCCTCAGTCTTCTATACTGAAGACAAGAAAAGCTATTATGGCGAATTTTCCCTTGCCGATGACCATTTGTTCGATGTACTGCCGCGCCCGATGATCTATGGTAACCCGGCTGAAATACTGAAAGTTCAGATGAACTGCATGGTATCGGACAAGATTGCCGGTATGATGGGCGGGGATGTTATTGGCAAAGTGATTGAAATGAAGGAGTATCCGAACAAGAAGCTCACTGTTGCCGGAGTTTTTAAAGCGCTGCCTGAGAACTCAAACTACAAGTATGATGTCCTTATATCCATGGTGTCAACTTCACAGTTTACATGGGATGGAACTCTTAACTGGCTCGGGAACGACAGGTACTATGCCTGCGTAAAATTAGGGCCCGGCGTAGATCCGGAAAGTCTGGCCCCTGCAGTACGTAAAATGCAGGAGGTAAGCCAGGATATTAAACGCCTCGAAGCGGTTCAGGAAGGCCTTGTATTTATATACAATTTCAAACCCATCACAAAAATCCATCTCGACGATGTTAAGGACATGGTGATCATACTGAGCGCAATTGCAGCAGCAGTTCTGCTGGTTTCGTTACTGAATTATATTTTACTGACGATCAGCGCATTGGTGAACAGGGCAAAATCTTCGGCCATATATAAAACCTTCGGTGCCAGGGCCAGGGACCTGCACCTGATGATCTATTCCGAGACCGCAATAATATATTTAATCTCACTTGCAGGAGCTTTAATGATCATCCTGCTGGTGCAGCCCGTCGTCGAAACACAGATAGGCCATCATCTGGCAACCACCCTTAATCCACGCGTAATTTGGCCTCTGCTGGGCCTGATGACTGTGTTGCTTTTATTCATAGGTTACCTGCCCGGACGTTTTTTTGCCGGCATACCTGTTGCTTCTGTCTTTTACAATTACAGGCAGAGAGGCAAATGGAAGCTTGTACTCCTTTCTGTGCAGTTTGCCGGCGCCGCATTTATCCTGACTGTACTGGTCATTGTAATGTTTCAGTACGACAGATTAAGAAAGACGGATCATGGTTACCGGGCTGAAGGGGTATATTTCGTATCCACAAGCGGGATGCCCGGCAACAAGCTGTCAACAATGTTAAATGAGCTCAGGGCCATACCGCAGGTTGAAACTGTCGGGCTGGGTACATGCGTTCCGACGGAAGGTGCTTCCGGTAACAATATATCACTGCCTGGTGAAGATAAACAGCTTTTTAATTTTGCCGATTTTTATATGATCGACGAGAATTACCTTTCAATCCTTGACATACCGGTAGCTGAAGGCAGTAATTTCTCAGCGGCATCAAGTATTCCGAATGATTTCCTGATCAGCCGTAAGGGGGCTGACATGCTTCTTCTCAATACCGGATGGAAAGATGGCGTGACAGGGAAACAGGTCACTATCAGTGAACACGGGACACATACTATCCGGGGTGTATTCAATGATTTTGTCATACATTCAATGGCTGATCCCGACAGGCGTCCGGCTGTATTTTCTTACCTGCCTGTTAAGGATGTGCAGGAAATGATTGAAAATAATCCGTCAAAGTCATGTTATGTAATGGTAAAAGTATATAAGGGGGCCGGAAACGGAATGATGAAAAAGATAGCTGATGTCATGAATACAGCTTTGCCTCATCAGGATGCAGTTGTAAGAAACCTCGAAAGCGAGAAGGAAGAGCTTTACTCCTCGGAAAAGGGTTTCCGTACGGCAATGGTTGCCGGTAATGTTGTTATTTTCCTGATAACTTTAATGGGCTTGCTAGGCTATACTATCACAGAAGTGGCCCGCCGGAGCAAAGAGCTGGCTATAAGAAAAATTAGCGGAGCAAGGTTGTCGGATATTCTCGGGATATTCATCAGGGATCTCGAGTATATAGCTATCCCGGCAGTTTTTGTCGGTCTGGTCGGAGCACGCGTCACCGCCGTCAGGTGGATGGAGAATTTTGGCTCCAGGATATCGCTCCACTGGGGCATTTTTGCCATATGCGGCCTTTTTATTGTTTTATTGGTAGCATTTATCTCAGCTTTGAATTATGTAATAGTAGCCAACAGAAATCCGATTGATGCGCTGAGGTATGAATGAATTCCAATGAAGGACTGATGCCAGGGCTGGTTTTCTCAGGGCCGATTTCGGCTGAGTGCTTGGCATTTCTTCCCTTTTATCTTACTTTTATTGCCAAAACAGGCTCGATGAGGGTATACAAGTTCGGTGGTGCATCGGTAAAGGACGGCTCCGGGATAAGGAATCTGGCTAAAATTGTTTCAGAAACACCCGGGAACATTGTAATAGTGGTTTCTGCATTCGGAAAAACCACAAATGCCCTTGAGGCAGTCCTGAAGGCCTGGATAGGGCACGATGAGGGGTATATCGGGCTGCTCGATGAATTAATACGGTATCATCATTCGGTGATCAGTGAGCTCTTCAGCGAGACCCCTCCTGTCCGGGGAAGCATCGACAATTCTTTTGCCAGGCTCAGGGAATATCTGTCATCTGAAAAGCCTGGAGAATATGATTACGAGTATGATCAGGTAGTATCCTGCGGCGAGATCTGGTCGACACTTATTATCGCCTCGTATCTGAAAATAGCTATGCCTGAGGTTGAGTGGATTGACATCCGGGAAAACCTTATTACTGACGACATATACCGTGACGCAAATATACTCTGGAGCGAAAGCAG
Source organism: uncultured Bacteroidales bacterium (assembly GCA_963756885.1). Lineage (GTDB taxonomy): Bacteria > Bacteroidota > Bacteroidia > Bacteroidales > VadinHA17 > LD21. The sequence goes on along the minus strand of CAVWPG010000004.1, from coordinate 12,273 downwards.
GGACAGGATGCTGAAGGTTTTCGATTTCAGTGTCAGGAGGCTGTATATCACACAGGGCTTTATCGGAGGAACTGTATCGGGGCAGTCGACAACCCTTGGGAGGGAAGGATCTGATTATACTGCAGCCATAATTGGCAATATCCTCGACGCAGAAAGTGTCGTGGTATGGAAGGATGTTCCGGGGATACTCAATGCGGATCCCAAATGGCTGCCCGAGGCCAGGAGGCTTGAGGAAATCTCATACAAGGAGGCAGTTGAGATGACCTTTTCAGGTGCCAAAGTTATTCATTCCAAGACGATCAAGCCCCTGCACAATAAAAATATACCCCTGCATGTCAGGTCGTTTATGAGGCCTGACGAAGAGGGGACAATTATAAAGGCTGATGCAGCATTGAGGCAGATAATGCCTGTCTTCATCAGAAAGGAGGATCAGATTCTCATATCAATCCTGCCCAGGGATTTTTCATTTGTCATGGGAGATAACCTTGGAAGGATCTTTCATATTTTTATGGTTCACGGAATTAAGGTGAACCTTGTAGAGGCCAGCGCCATAAGCCTCGATGTATGCATCGACGATGAGCGGCCGAGGGTGGAGGCCTTGCTTGAAGAGCTTGGATCGGATTTCACGGCGGTGTATAATGAAAAGGTTGAAATGCTCTCGGTACGGCACTATACCACCGAAGCTCTGGACAGGATCACAGAAGGCAGGGAGATCTTGCTGGAACAGAGAACCCGGAGCACAGTGAGATATATAGTGAGGCAGATATAAGGGTGAAATGGTACAACGGTTCAACGGTGCGATGGTCCGGTGGGTGTGCCATTATACAATCACCGTCCTTCCGTCATACCCTCGTACCATCCTACCGTAATACAGTCACGCCGTTTCTTATCTGTCAAACAGCAATCTTTGACCCCTGAAGTCGCCATTTAAAATACCATTATCATAAACGACAGTTCCGTTCACAATTGTTTTTACCACTCTTGAATTGAAGGTAGTCCCTTCGAAGGGTGACCAGCCGCATTTATAAAGAAGATTTTCCTTAGAAACGGTCCATGGACTTTCAGTGTCGACAAGGCAGAGATCGGCTTTGTAGCCTTCCCTTATGAATCCCCTGTCGCGGATATTGAAAAGTATAGCCGGATTATGGCACATTTTCTCCACGATCCTTTCAAGGCTGAATATTTTTTTTCTCCACAGTTCGAGCATTATTACAAGCGAATGCTGGATCAGGGGCCCTCCTGAGGGTGCCCTGAAGTAGGTTCCCGATTTTTCGGCTAATGTATGGGGGGCGTGATCGGTGGCGATTACATCTATCCTGCCATCGTTCACGGCATCGGTGAGAGCTTTCCTGTCATACCTTGTCTTGATGGCCGGGTTCCACTTGATTTTTGTTCCGAGCGTCTCATAGTCAGAATCATCAAACCAGAGATGATGAACACAAACCTCGGCGGTTATCCTTTTTTTATAAAGGGGGATATCGTTTGTAAAAAGCTTCATCTCATCGGCGGTGGAGAGATGGAAAATATGCAGCCTTGTATTATACTGCCTGGCCAGGTTTACGGCATATGAAGATGAGAGGAAACAGGCCTCCCGGCTTCTGATAATGGGATGGAGGGCAATGGGTACATCTTCACCGTAGATCTTCCTCTGTATTTCAGTATTTCTCCTTATTGTCGGTTCGTCCTCGCAATGGGCCGAAACAGGCATATGTGCATGGCTGAATAGTTCACGCAGGGCAGTCTCATTGTCTACCAGCATGTTTCCGGTCGACGAGCCCATGAAGATCTTGATGCCGCAGACAAGGGAGGGATCGGCCTTCAAGATTTCGTCCAGGTTGTCATTCGTTGCACCGATACAGAAGGAATAGTTAATGAGCGACTTTTCGGCACCAAGCCTGTATTTTTCTTCGAGAGCTTCAACAGTTACTGTTTGGGGAACTGTATTGGGCATATCCATGAATGAGGTAACACCGCCGGCCGCTGCGGCTCCCGACTCAGTGAAAATGTCGCCCTTGTGTGTCAGTCCGGGTTCCCTGAAATGAACCTGGTCGTCAATCAGCCCTGGCAGCAGAAGCAGGCCATCGGCCTCGATTATTCCGGTGCCGGCGGGAATTTTCCAATTCCCCGACCTTCCAATTGCTGTTATCAGTTCATCCTTAATCAGAAGGTCATTTCCGGAAATCTTCCCTTCATTAACAATTGTGGCATTCCTTATTAATATAGAACTCATGGTGCTGTTCAATCCGTTTTTTTCTGCCTGCCGGGGTATTTTGTAAATGTGCTCCGGAGTTTCATCCTGAGCACCCCCCATAGAGCTTCGTTAAAGATTCCGCCGGTCATTTTGGAGGCTCCCATCTTTCTGTCGGTGAAGATAATGGGCACCTCAACTATTTTATACCCTAGTTTCCAGGCGGTGAATTTCATTTCTATCTGGAAGCCATAGCCTACCGACCTGATCTTATCAGGCTGGATGCTTTCCAGCACCTCTCTCCTGTAGCATTTGAACCCCGCTGTTGTATCCATAACCTTCATTCCGGTTATAAGGCGCACATAGATCGATGCGAAATATGACATCAGTACCCTCGAAAGGGGCCAGTTTACGACATTCACCCCGCTTATATACCTTGAGCCTATTGCCACATCAGCACCATCTTCCTTACACGCCCTGTAGAGTCTTATCAGATCCCTGGGATCATGGGAAAAATCAGCATCCATTTCGTAAATGAATGCATAATCCCTTGCAAGGGCCCACTTGAATCCCGTAATATAGGCGGTGCCCAGACCAAGTTTTCCCTCCCTTTCAATCAGGTGCAGGCTTGGATGGGAAGGAATCATCCTTTTTACAAGCCCTCCTGTTCCATCAGGGGAATTATCATCAATTACCAGTATATCGAATCTGACCGGCAGCGATGTAATCGCCTCGACAATTAATTCAATATTCTCTTTTTCTTTATAAGTGGGTATGATTACTAAGTTGGACATGAAATCTTAAAATATCTGCTAAATTAAGGAAATTCATCAGATAGTAAGCAATTTACCATGATAATTTGAATCAAAGGTCACTATAAATCATTATCTTAAACTCTCAGCACGATGGATTTAACGAACCGGTTAAATTGCAGGACCGCTTATTATTATTTATATCTTTGTTTAACAGGTAATCTTCACGGAATAAACAGCTGACTGTAAGATATTATGTATATTTCCTGGCAGTAGATGGTGAAGGGTTACAGGATATTATTTATTTTGCTTCTTCTCGGCTGGTTTCTGGCAAACCTGCTGCAGGCTGCATGGACGGAGGTAATCAGCGATGAAGCCTATTATGGCCTCCATGGAAAGTACCTGGCCTGGGGATATTTTGATCATCCTCCCATGGTAGCCCTGATGACAAGAGTCAGTTTACTGTTTTTAAAAGGGAACCTCGGGATACGCCTTGTTACCGTGATTCTGTCTCCACTCACCCTTTTTCTTCTCTGGAAGCTTGCTGATGAAAAAAATCCTGATCGGGGCAAGGAGTATACCTTTTATAAGATAGCAGGTTCGGTCTGCCTGTTTGTTGCCTATGGGTTCTATACTACCCCCGACGTGCCGCTGCTCTTCTTTACCGCGGTTTTTCTTTACGCATACAGGTCCTTCCGTGGCTCGCACGACTGGCGGAATATTGTTTTCCTGGCCATTGCAATGGCCGGGCTTGCCTACAGCAAATATGAGGCAGTACTGGTGGTTTTGTTCGTAGTTCTTTCGAACATCAGGCTTTTGGGTTCGTTAAGGTTCCGGGTGCCTGGCATTCCATGATGAGGATCATCTGTACCTTTACCCGCTGGTCCCATCCGAGCCAATTGGAAAAATCGGCAGCGGTGAGGCTTTGGTCCGGAGCTTTGCCACCAGAGTACCGGATCTCCCCGAGGGGCGTTATAATTTTGGCATCTGTCTCAGGACCCTTCTTGGCCCTGCAATAAATAATTCCTTTTCGGAGATAAGGATTATGAAGAAATGATTGAGCGGGCATTAATATTGAAATTTCTCAGGTTCTGCATCGTGGGTTCCTCCTGGATGGCCTGGACATTCAAGAGTGAGAATGCCAGGATTGTTGCTGAATATCTTTCCTTTGTGACTATTTCAGTTATAGGATTGGGGATAAATAACCTCGTCGTATATCTGCTCACAGAGAAATTCAGGTTCTATTTTCATCTCTCGAAGCTCTTTGCGATCGGTGTTGTCACACTCTGGAATTTCATCATGAATTATATTTTTACATTCAGTCAGCCGGTTGGCTGATTACTGTTTTTTTTTGCATGCAGGAGGCTCACGTTTCATTCAACAGCCTTAATATAAAGGCGATAATAAATGAGGCACGGAGCCTGCATAAAGTTTGGGAAAGGGGAGCATATTTTGAAAAAGCAGGGTTGATAAAAATATCTTGTTATTTATTTGGAAGAAATAATGGAACTATTATCTTTGTCGTCCCAAAAGCAAATAAAAATGTTCTTCGGTGCGAAGGCATTGAAGGGGAGAAGTTCTTTGAAATTATGAAGTAGCATTCCAGGCGAGATATGAAAGATCTCGTCAAGAAAACTTGTTAGTATTTTTGAAATGAGACCGAGGATTGGTTTTGAACAAGACAAATAGAATAAATTTTACAATGAAGAGTTTGATCCTGGCTCAGGATGAACGCTAGCGGGAGGCTTAACACATGCAAGTCGAGGGGCAGCACGGGGTAGCAATACTCTGGTGGCGACCGGCGCACGGGTGAGTAACACGTATGCAACCTACCCTGTACTGGGGGATAGCCCGGAGAAATTCGGATTAATACCCCATGATAATATTTGAAGGCATCTTTGAATATTTAAAGTTTCGACGGTACTGGATGGGCATGCGCAACATTAGCTAGTTGGTAGGGTAACGGCCTACCAAGGCTACGATGTTTAGGGGACCTGAGAGGGTGATCCCCCACACTGGTACTGAGACACGGACCAGACTCCTACGGGAGGCAGCAGTGAGGAATATTGGTCAATGGGCGTAAGCCTGAACCAGCCATCCCGCGTGCAGGAAGACGGCGCTATGCGTTGTAAACTGCTTTTCCAGGGAAAGAAAACCCCCGACGTGTCGGGGCTTGCCGGTACCCTGGGAATAAGCATCGGCTAACTCCGTGCCAGCAGCCGCGGTAATACGGAGGATGCGAGCGTTATCCGGATTTATTGGGTTTAAAGGGTGCGTAGGCGGATTAATAAGTCAGTGGTGAAAACCTTCAGCTTAACTGGAGACTTGCCATTGATACTGTTAGTCTTGAGTACGGTCAAGGTAGGCGGAATGTGTAATGTAGCGGTGAAATGCTTAGATATTACACAGAACACCGATTGCGAAGGCAGCTTACTGGGCCATTACTGACGCTGATGCACGAAAGCGTGGGGAGCGAACAGGATTAGATACCCTGGTAGTCCACGCCGTAAACGATGATCACTCGCTGTTGGCGATACACAGTCAGCGGCTAAGCAAAAGCATTAAGTGATCCACCTGGGGAGTACGGCCGCAAGGCTGAAACTCAAAGGAATTGACGGGGGCCCGCACAAGCGGAGGAACATGTGGTTTAATTCGATGATACGCGAGGAACCTTACCTGGGCTTAAATGTAGAGTGCATGAAGTGGAAACATTTCTTTCCTTCGGGACTCTTTGCAAGGTGCTGCATGGTTGTCGTCAGCTCGTGCCGTGAGGTGTCGGGTTAAGTCCCATAACGAGCGCAACCCTTATCGTTAGTTGCCAGCGGGTCATGCCGGGAACTCTAACGAAACTGCCGGTGTAAACCGTGAGGAAGGTGGGGATGACGTCAAATCAGCACGGCCCTTATGTCCAGGGCTACACACGTGTTACAATGGCCGGTACAGAGGGCAGCTACCTGGAGACAGGATGCGAATCTCCAAAGCCGGTCTCAGTTCGGATCGGAGTCTGCAACTCGACTCCGTGAAGCTGGATTCGCTAGTAATCGCGCATCAGCCATGGCGCGGTGAATACGTTCCCGGGCCTTGTACACACCGCCCGTCAAGCCATGGAAGTTGGGGGTACCTGAAGTCCGTAACCGCAAGGAGCGGCCTAGGGTAAAACTAGTGACTGGGGCTAAGTCGTAACAAGGTAGCCGTACCGGAAGGTGCGGCTGGAACACCTCCTTTCTGGAGAAAATCAATCTGCTGGCTGTTATCCGATGGAAAATGGATCAGCCACATATCTGCCTGGAACTACTTCATTATTATAACTTAAACCACTAAGCTTCGGCGATGGTGGATAGGGTTTCACACCTAAATCCCCCAAGGGGGACTTTAAGAGCTCCCTCTTTGGGGGGCCGGGGGGTGAAAACCGAATAAAAGTTCAAGGTTCACCGTTCAAGGTTACATTGAACCTTAAACCCGGAACCTGGAACCAATCAGTCCCGTAGCTCAGTTGGTTAGAGCGCTACACTGATAATGTAGAGGTCCCCGGTTCAACTCCGGGCGGGACTACAGCAGGGGAATTAGCTCAGTTGGCCAGAGCATCACGCTTTGCGTGAGGGTCAAGGGTTCGATTCCCAACGTTTTTTGAGAGTATTATGGGGAATTAGCTCAGTTGGCCAGAGCATCACGCTTTGCGTGAGGGTCAAGGGTTCGATTCCCAACGTTTTTTGAGAGTATTATGGGGAATTAGCTCAGTTGGCCAGAGCATCACGCTTTGCGTGAGGGTCAAGGGTTCGATTCCCAACGTTTTTTGAGAGTATTATGGGGAATTAGCTCAGTTGGCCAGAGCACCTGCCTTGCACGCAGGGGGTCAAGGGTTCGACTCCCTTATTCTCCACCATTGGCCGCCGTAGCCTCGGCGAAGGTGGCCAGGGGTTTCACCCCTAAATCCCCCAAGGGGGACTTTAAGAGCTCCCTCTTTGGGGGGCCCGGGGGTGAAAACCGATAAAGTTCTTTGACATGTTGGAATAAGAAAGTTAGTAAAATTGAATACTCAAGAAAGTAAATAAGAGCGCATGGTGAATGCCTTGGCTCTCAGAGGCGATGAAGGACGTGACAAGCTGCGATAAGCAACGGGGAGGAGCAAATATCCGATATATCCGTTGATTTCCGAATGGGGCAACCCACCACGTTGAAGGCGTGGTATCCCGATTAGTCGGGAAGCAAACCCGGAGAACTGAAACATCTTAGTACCCGGAGGAAAAGAAAACAAAAGTGATTCCCTTAGTAGTGGCGATCGAACGGGGAATAGCCCAAACCGCAGGCGTTTTGGCGCAGGCGGGGTTGAAGGACCAGTAATATTATGCATACTATGAAATGGAAGATGTCTGGAAAGTCATACCATAGGAGGTGAAAGTCCCGTACATGCAAATAATATGTATATAACTGGTATCCTGAGTAGGTCGGGACACGAGAAATCCTGACTGAATCTGCCGGGACCATCCGGTAAGGCTAAATACTTCTGAGAGACCGATAGTGAACCAGTACCGTGAGGGAAAGGTGAAAAGCACCCCGAACAGGGGAGTGAAATAGTACCTGAAACCGTGCGCTTACAACCTGTCGGAGCCACGCTTAGGCGTGGTGACGGCGTGCCTTTTGCATAATGAGCCTACGAGTTACACCTCTCTAGCAAGGTTAAGACTTTAAGAGTTGGAGCCGAAGCGAAAGCGAGTCTGAATAGGGCGCCTGCCCGCCGTGAGGCGGGTATAGTTAGAGGGGGTAGACGCGAAACTTTGTGATCTATCCTTGGTCAGGCTGAAGTTCCGGTAACACGGGATGGAGGGCCGAACTAGTTGACGTTGAAAAGTCTTTGGATGAACTGAGGATAGGGGTGAAAGGCTAATCAAACTGAGAAATAGCTCGTACTCCCCGAAATGCATTTAGGTGCAGCCTCGTGGTGAGTCTTGCAGAGGTAGAGCTACTGATAGGGCTAGAGGGCTTCACCGCCTATCAACCCCTGACAAACTCCGAATGCTGCAAGATATACACGGGAGTGAGCCTGCGGGTGCTAAGGTCCGTGGACAAAAGGGAAAGAACCCAGACCATCAGCTAAGGTCCCAAAATATATGCTAAGTTGATTAAACGAGGTGCGACTGCTTTGACAGCTAGGATGTTGGCTTGGAAGCAGCCATTCATTTAAAGAGTGCGTAACAGCTCACTAGTCGAGCGGTTGTGCGTGGATAATAATCGGGCATAAGCATATTACCGAAGCTATGGACTGCCGATTTAAATCGGCATTGGTAGGGGAGCATTCCAGTCAGCGCAGAAGAAGTATCGTAAGGTATTTTGGAGCGGCTGGAAAAGAAGATGTAGGCATAAGTAACGATAAGACAGGTGAGAAACCTGTCCACCGAAAGACTAAGGTTTCCTGATCAACGCTAATCGGATCAGGGTTAGTCGGGTCCTAAGGGTAAGCCGAACGGCGATCTCGATGGACAACTGGTTAATATTCCAGTACCACCGTGTACTGCGATGAGGAGACGGAGCAGTGAAAGATCCGCGTACTGACGGAATAGTACGTTAAAGGGTGTAGTTATATCATGGGGTTAATAGCTTTGTGATGATGAACCTGACAGTACCGTGAGCCTTCGGGCAAGCGGATAGTGATCCTAATCAGACTTCCAAGAAAAACCTCTAAGCTTCAGGTACATGGTGCCCGTACCACAAACCGACACAGGTAGTCGAGGAGAGAATCCTAAGGTGCTCGAGTGATCCGTGGCTAAGGAACTAGGCAAATTAGACCTGTAACTTCGGGAAAAAGGTCTCCCGCGCAAGCGGGACGCAGATAAATGGCCCAGGCGACTGTTTAGCAAAAACACATGGCTTTGCGAAATCGAAAGATGATGTATAAGGCCTGACACCTGCCCGGTGCTGGAAGGTTAAGAGGGGGGGTTATTGTCCTTCGGGATGAGAAGCTCTGAATTGAAGCCCCAGTAAACGGCGGCCGTAACTATAACGGTCCTAAGGTAGCGAAATTCCTTGTCGGGTAAGTTCCGACCTGCACGAATGGTGTAACGATCTGGGCACTGTCTCAGCCACGAGCTCGGTGAAATTGTAGTCCCGGTGAAGATGCCGGGTACCCGCAACGGGACGGAAAGACCCCGTGAACCTTTACTATAGCTTAACATTGATTTTGGGTAAATAATGTGTAGGATAGGTCGGAGACTACGAAGCGGTTTCGCCAGGAATCGTGGAGTCATCCTTGAAATACGACCCTTTGTTTATCTGGAACCTAACCCCCGCAAGGGGAGACATTGTTTGGTGGGTAGTTTGACTGGGGTGGTCGCCTCCAAAAGAGTAACGGAGGCTTCTCAAGGTGCCCTCAGCACGATTGGTAACCGTGCGCAGAGTGCAATGGCATAAGGGCGCTTGACTGTGAGACCGACAAGTCGATCAGGTACGAAAGTAGAGCATAGTGATCCGGTGGTTCCGTATGGAAGGGCCATCGCTCAAAGGATAAAAGGTACTCCGGGGATAACAGGCTGATCGCCGCCAAGAGCTCATATCGACGCGGCGGTTTGGCACCTCGATGTCGGCTCGTCACATCCTGGGGCTGGAGAAGGTCCCAAGGGTTCGGCTGTTCGCCGATTAAAGTGGCACGCGAGCTGGGTTCAGAACGTCGTGAGACAGTTCGGTCCCTATCTGTTGTGGGCGTAGGAGATTTGAGAGAACCTGACACTAGTACGAGAGGACCGTGTTGGACAGACCTCTAGTGTACCTGTTGTGGCGCCAGCTGCATCGCAGGGTAGCTATGTTTGGAAGAGATAAGCACTGAAAGCATCTAAGTACGAAGCTCGTCTCAAGATGAGATCTCCTTTAAGGGTCGTTGAAGACTACGACGTTGATAGGTTGCAGGTGTAAAGGCGGTAACGTCAAAGCCGAGCAATACTAATTACCCGTAAACTTTCGGGGTACGATTTTATTAGCTTTCTGATCCGATATGTCATAAGGCATTAACAGCCTTCAGGTGACTATAGCGGCAGGGTTCCACCTCTTCCCATTCCGAACAGAGAAGTTAAGCCTGCCAGCGCCGATGGTACTGCGAAAGTGGGAGAGTAGGTCGTCGCCGACTTTAAATAAAGAGGGTGTCTCACAAGGACACCCTCTTTTTATTATATATATAACAGTGGGAGAAAGGAGGTTGAGCGCAGCGAAATCCCGCATTGCGGGATCGTCGCCGACTTTAAAAAGAGCCCTTCAGGAAACTGAGGGGCTTTTTTTATGTGTACTATTCTGTGAAACAAAAGAACTTACACAGAGTTCCACTGAGAATACACAGAGATCACAGAGGAAGAGATGCTGCTAATCGGCAGGGTAAAGGAAGCGGGGCAGCAGGAAGGGTTATTACCGCCCGAAGATCACCACCCCCTCCACACAAAAGAGGATGCCTCACAAGGACACCCTCTTTTTTATTATATATATAATAGCGGGAGAAGCGGGGTGAGATCTCTGTGGCCCTCCGTGACTCCTCCGTGTCTCTCTGTGAAACAAAAAAAGAACTTACACAGAGTTCCACTGAGAATACACAGAGAGCACAGAGGAAGAGATGCGACAGAGGGCAGGCAGGATAAGATGTGAAACATGGTATTTACAAATCCTGCAGTGATGATATTATACTGAGCTTCTTTTTATTAGATTTGTCAAAATTCTAAAAATCACCACTATGGCACACACAAAAACCTTAAAGCAATCAATCATGAGGATCCTGCTTTCGGGTCTTATCCTTCAGGCAACAATGCTGATCTGTGCACAAACCCCCGCAAGCTTTGCAGGGAAATGGCAGATTGACCATGCCAGGAGCGACGCGGAATTCAGGGATTACCAGATAACCTGCAATATTGAGCAGACTCCGGCTGCAATAACGGTGACACAGATTTTTCTGACAAACGACGGAAAGGAATCATCCATGCCGCCAATCACCTTCAGCCTCGACGGAAAGGAGCTGTCGGGCGAGGAACAGGGCGGGATCAATAGGATATCTGCGGAATTGTCGGCCGACAGAAAGATACTCACGACAAAATATATCAGGACGATGAACGGGAGCGAATATGGGAGCATAACCGTCTATTCCCTTTCCGATGACGGAAGAATCCTGACTGTTAAAACGTCCGACCTGAATAATGAATCACAACTTGTGCAGGTGTATATCAGAAAATAGGTAAGATGAGCTGAAAGCCACCGGAAACTCAAATGACATGATTGAATAATACTTCCAGGGAGTATTATAAATGAAGGTCTTTATCATGGCATGGATCTGTTATTTTTATAAGGAGTGGCCCGGTGAACAGAGACTACTTCCCGGGTTATAGCCTGCAAAAGACCCTTGCCCGGAAACTGAAAGATTGAAATATCTTTCCGGGCAAAAAAAAACCAGCAAAAATCAAAAAATAATTCATCGGAATAAAACTCTTACATACAACAAGATGTCTGTTTTTTTCGGAGGGTATGAAGGAGTAAATCAAAAAATAATCATATAGTCATTTGCATATAAGAAAACATTTCATACATTTGCACCCGCTTTAAGGCGAAGAGTTGATTGAAGGGAGAGAGAGATAGGATTCCGGCTTTGAGATGAAGGATAAGTTGGGAAGGAAAAAGGCCGGAAAAAATATCTCATTTTTTGTTTGGAAGAGATGATAGGAAATCATATCTTTGTCGTCCCAAAAGCAAATAAAAATGTTCTTCGGTGCGAAGGCATTGAAGGGGAGAAGTTCTTTGAAATTATGAAGTAGCATTCCAGGCGAGATATGAAAGATCTCGTCAAGAAAACTTGTTAGTATTTTTGAAATGAGACCGAGGATTGGTTTTGAACAAGACAAATAGAATAAATTTTACAATGAAGAGTTTGATCCTGGCTCAGGATGAACGCTAGCGGGAGGCTTAACACATGCAAGTCGAGGGGCAGCACGGGGTAGCAATACTCTGGTGGCGACCGGCGCACGGGTGAGTAACACGTATGCAACCTACCCTGTACTGGGGGATAGCCCGGAGAAATTCGGATTAATACCCCATGATAATATTTGAAGGCATCTTTGAATATTTAAAGTTTCGACGGTACTGGATGGGCATGCGCAACATTAGCTAGTTGGTAGGGTAACGGCCTACCAAGGCTACGATGTTTAGGGGACCTGAGAGGGTGATCCCCCACACTGGTACTGAGACACGGACCAGACTCCTACGGGAGGCAGCAGTGAGGAATATTGGTCAATGGGCGTAAGCCTGAACCAGCCATCCCGCGTGCAGGAAGACGGCGCTATGCGTTGTAAACTGCTTTTCCAGGGAAAGAAAACC
>CAVWPG010000003.1:0-624427 GCA_963756885.1 uncultured Bacteroidales bacterium | reverse complement strand
TCGGGCACGCTCCCGCCCCGTCAGTCACATGCTTGAGGGACCGCAACTCACCATTCAGTGAGGGTTGGAGAGTGGTTTCTCCGGTTTCCGGATTTTATTGCTGACGACTGTTTAAGCTTCGTCAGAAATTGCCGGTTTTATTCTTTATTTTGCTTTCTAAGATCTGTATCGTTATGCCTTACTGAAAAGGTCTGTTATATCTTGCTGAAACATTTCACCTGGTACCGATATCCTTCTGAATCACAAAATGCACCAGTGTGATGCATATTACCCTGCCAGGAACCTAAACGAGAAAAGTTAAAACTTTCTCATCTAAAAAACAAAAATTTCCCCTTATTTGAAGGGTTGCGCCCTGAATGGGCCATGATTGTTCAACCCTCTTTATACACCGGTCATTAATACTTCCCCGTTACCCGCGATGATCACCGCGGGCGTATCATAATCTGCATGACCGGATGCATTCGTTAATCGTAAATATAACATAAAATGAAATTAGAAAACAAGAGCTAAAATTAAAATTTGACAAAAGAGCGAATTTTTTCAGTTAAAGGATGAAAATGGAGGGCGAAGGTAAATTAGCACAATCTGCCTAACAGATTTTTGAAGGTGGTGGGATAATGGGGAATGAGGCGTAAGAGATTTAATCTTGTTTCTAAATCCTTTAACCGCAAAGGACGCAATGGTTTACGCAAAGGACGCAAAGGGTACGACGGTAAGACAGTGCGACGGTGCGGAATGGGTTTTTTAAGATTGAAGAACTGACACAGAGGGCACAGAAGATGGCGCAGGGCGCAGGCTTGCCAGCTGAAGCTTTTGCGGAGGCTGGGCGCAGGGCTCAGGCTTTGCCAGCCGAAGCTTTTGCGGAGGCTGGGCGCAAAGGCAGGGCGCAGGCTTTGCCAGCCGAAGCCCTAGCGAAGGCTGGGTGCTGGGTGCTTGGTGCTTGGTTGATCAAACCGTGTAACTCCGTGAAAAACTCCGTGTGACTCCGTGGTTAGAGAAAGATGTGAGATATGAGATGTGAGTCGAGCGAAGCGAGACCCTGACCGAAGCGTCAGGGTTGTGAGTCGGGTGAAACCTATTAAAAATGGCACGCAGATGACGCAGATTCAGCAAATCTGCACTGGTTCAAAGCCCCCTTTAGGGGGTTGGGGGCAATTAGGAGGTTGGGGGTAATTAGGGGGTCGGGGGTAATTAGGGGGTTGGGGGTAATTAGGGGGTTGGGGGTAAAAAAGAGAGGGACACAGAGGGGAGCGCAGCGCGCGGAGCGGGAGGTTATTTTGAGACGTAGACCCAGGCACCGGCATCATGCACGGACTGGAACTCCTTAAGGAAGGCATAGGCTTCGTTACGGTCACTGAAGCTACTGATCGAAACAAGCTCAAGCCTGGTACCGTCCCTGCCTGTGGAACCGATTATGGTGGGCTTATAGCCCTGGGCGGAATATAACCTGATCTTATCCATTGCATTTTCGTGGTTTGAAAAGCTGCCGGCAATGATGTAATAACCGGAACGGGGAGTTTCAGGTAATGGATCTTTTGCCTCAATACTCAGGAGCGAATCTGTCAGGGTCTTTTCAAAAGCCTTTTTTTCAGATATCTCTCTTTTTACGGCTTCGGGTATCTGCCTTTTATCCGTATTCGCTGCCGGGGCAATTCTCTTAAGCGAGTCGGCAACCCTTGCACTGTCCTTCTTAGCCCACTCGATGGCTGCCTTCAGGGAATACTCGCCAAGACTGAATCTTTGCCTGAGATAGGTGCAGGAGGGAATGGAAAAAACAACCGCAGCCAGAAGCGCCAGCGGCAGGAATTTCATGATATAATGTCTTGTACGGCTCACAAACGGTTTGGTATAGATCAGACCAGGGTCAAAGGTAGAAAAAAACGGGAGGAAATGGAAGAGCGGAGGAGGGAGGCAGAGAAAATATCAGAAATGAAGAGGGTTTTTGAAGAACTGACACTGAGGGACACAGAGGGAAGAAGATATGAGATATGAGATATGAGATATGAGATATGAGATATGAGTGGTGAGTGGTGAGTAGTGATGGGTAGCAAAAGCGGGAGTAGCGGAGAGCGGAGAGCAGAGAGCAGAGAGCAGAGAGCGCAGGCTATTAAAGATGGCACGCAGATGACGCAGATTCAGCAGATCTGCACTGGTTTTATGCCCCCTTGGGGGTTGGGGGTAAAAAAGAGAGGGACACAGAGGATGGCTCAGGGCTCAGAGGCTTAGGAGCTGTAGGGTGCTGAGTGCAGGGGTGCTGAGTAGCATAGAGCGGAGAGCGGAGAGCATAGAGCGCAGGCTATTAAAAATGGCACGCAGATGACGCAGATTCAACAGATCTGCACTGATTTAATGCCCCCTTTAGGGGTCCCGATAGCTATCGGGAGGGGGTAAAAAAGAGGGGAGCACAGGGGGAAGAAGATATGAGATATGAGATATGAGATATGAGTTATGAGATATGAGATTGAGTTGTGAGTTGTGAGTCGTGAGTCAGGAGTGATGAGTAGCAAAAAGCGGAGAGCGGAGAGCAGAGAGCAGAGAGCAGAGAGCAGAGAGCGCAGGCTATTATGATGTAGATTCAACATATCAGCACTGGTTTTATGCCCCCTTTAGGGGGTTGGGGGTAATTAGGGGGTTGGGGGCAAGAAAGAGAGGAGCACAGAGGATGGCGCAGGGCTCAGGGCTCAGGGCGCAGGGCTCAGGGCGCAGGGCGCAGGGCGCAGGGCGCAGGGCGCAGGGCGCAGGGCTCAGGGCGCAGGGCGCAGGGCTCAGGGCGCAGGGCTCAGGGCGCAGGGCTCAGGGCGCAGGGTGCTGGGTGCTGGTTTGTTCAAACCGTGTAACTCCGTGGTTAAAGAAAGAGATTTGAGAAGTGAGATTTGAGATTTGAGATTTGAGATGTGAGTCGAGCGCAGCGAGATCCTGACCGAAGCGTCAGGGAGGGGAGGTAACGAACGCCGGGCGCGGTGCTCAGTATCCCTTAACCCCTAAAGCTCCACGCTGTTCTTCGCGGGAGGAACCGGGACTGTCTTCGCTCCGCTTTTTGGGGTATATTCCCCGTTGGTGCTCTGATATTCAGGGACAAGCTCACAACAGCGGTCAACGATCTCCTGCCTTGAATATGAGTAGAGATTGGTGAGCAGATCCTCGATCTTCACAAGCACTGCAACCTTATTGAGCTTTTCTGTCTGGGCGATCTTTATCTTCGGATGATGGGTGGGCTTTGTCTTCTCCCTGTCGGCAAGCAGCTCTTCATACAGCTTCTCTCCCGGACGCAGACCAGTATATACGATCTTGATATCTTTTCCCGGGACGAAGCCCGACAGCTTGATCATCTGGAAGGCCAGGTCGGCGATCTTTACAGGCTTGCCCATGTCAAAGACATAGATCTCACCTCCCTTGCCCATGGTACCGGCTTCAAGTACCAGCTGGCATGCCTCGGGGATCGTCATGAAATAGCGGGTCATCTCCTTATGTGTAACCGTCACGGGCCCCCCCTCCTCGATCTGCTTCCTGAAGGTGGGGATCACTGACCCGTTCGATCCCAGCACATTGCCGAAGCGGGTTATGATGAACTTGCCGGGATTGGCAGGATTCTGGGATTTGAACTGCACTATCATCTCACAGATCCTTTTCGACGTGCCCATTACATTTGTCGGATTCACAGCCTTGTCGGTCGAGATCATAACGAACCTTTTCACGCCGTAGCGCATCGAGAGGCCTGTTATTATGAGGGTCCCTCCCACATTCACGCGGATAGCCTCATGGGGGTTCTCCTCCATAAGGGGCACATGCTTGTAGGCAGCCGCATGAAACACAATATCGGGATGGTGCTCCTGAAAGATGTTCTCCATCTTGGCCCGCTGCGTCACATCGGCCAGGACCAGTTTCACAACGCATCTGCTGTAGGATGTTTTCAGCTCATTGCCAAGATTGAACATTGGCGTCTCAGCCTGATCGACAAGCACAAGCTTGCCAACATTGAACCGCGCCAGCTGCCTCACAATTTCAGATCCTATCGATCCGGCAGCGCCGGTCACCAGGATCGTCTTTCCTGAAAGCTCCCCTCCTATTTTTTTAAGATTCAGCTCAATGGGCTCCCTGCCAAGGAGATCCTCCACCTTTACCTTATGGATCTGATGGCTGGGAAACTGACCGTTTATCCAGGTCTCCACAGATGGCGGCTCAAGGACATCGATCCCGAGGCAAAGAGCCGTCCTGATAGCCTCGCTTTTCTTCTCGGGTGTGATATTCTTTATTGCAATGATGAAGGCCTCGATGCTGTTCTTCCTTATGAAGGCCTGGGTCAGGGCTTCGGGGCCATAAATATGCACCCCGTCGAGCATTTTGCCGTGCCGGGTCTTATTGTCATCGTGAAAGCCTGCAACCTGGTAGATGCCATTGTCATCGCTGTGGATGACGCGCTTTACGGCGGCACCCATCTCCCCTGCCCCGTAGACAAGCACATTCTTCTTCTCGGTAAAGGAGCTTGTAACAAGGTGATAAAGTATCTTTATGTTGATCCTCACAAAGATCAGCAGTACTGTAACTGAAACATAGTGTATTATAAGTATCGAGAGAGGAATTACAAGATGCTCATCGGGATAGATTAGCCTGCTGAGAAGGGAGATGAGCAGCAATACGAAGAAGGCGTAGCTCGTGGAGAGGAAGACCTTGAGGATGTCCTCCACAGTGGTGTACCTGAGAAGGCCCACATAAGAACGAATCAGCAGCGAGGAGGCCAGGTAGACGACAAGGGCCAGCAGGGCATGGTCGAGCGCCATGCTCATCGCGAATCCGGACATCTCGAAGTTGAACCTCAGCATGTAGGCAAAGAGAAACACGAAGAATACCGCGATGTTGTCCATGCCAAACACAATCCATCTGGGCACCGAGTACCTCTGGTACATCAGCTTGACCCTCAGCTGAAGCTGATTGATTAAATTATTGTAAATCTGATCCATGACGGGGGATATTAGGGGGAAATAAAATATTCGTGTTGAGTTTTTTCTTCTTCAGTGAAATTAAACAGGAGGGGAAGGTTTGTGGGGTAGAAAAAGTCTTTTTAACCGCTAAGTGCGCTAAGTCCCGATAGCTATCGATCTCTGCATAATCTCTTTGCGACCCTGGAGCCTGCCCCGATCGAAGTATCGGGGGTTAATGGATTTTGCCTTTTTCAACACCCCAAGAGTTCACACGCTTCATCGCAGAATAAACTTCGCATGGGGTTCCAGACAGATTGATTAGAACCCAAGAACAATTCTGTATTAATCTGCTGAATCTGTGTCATCTGCGTGCAATTTTTAATAGGCTTCACCCGACTCACCCCTCACCACTCACCACTCACCACTCACCACTCACCACTCATGTCTCATGCTACCAGGACGGGCACCCCAAAGCGGGCTGCAAATTATAGCTACTTTAGTGCGCGGGGTGAGAAAATTACAAAGTCCGGATGGGTTCCTATTTAATGCCGTGCCACTTATTGCTCAGGCGGGCATTGCCCAGGATGAGCTTAAGGACACGCCAGGAGGTGTTGTTAATTTCGTATTCAGCCGGGATCTGCCTCCTGATGCCGCTTTCATGCTCTTGAATGACTGTACGGATAGCACTAAGGACAATATCGGTATCAAAACCGGTAAGGATAATGGTGCCGGCATCCTGTGCCTCGGGACGCTCCATTGACTGACGGAGGGAGATGGCCGGGAAGGAGAGGATGGCCGATTCCTCGCTTATAGTGCCGCTGTCGGAGATGGTGCACCGTGCATTCATCTGGAGATGGACATAGTCGCTGAAACCGAAGGGCTTGAGAAAACGGATATTTTCATTCAGCACCCTGCCGGTCTGCTCCTCCAGTCTCCGGCGTGTGCGGGGATGGGTGGAGACGATAAGGGGGAGGCCGTAT
Source organism: uncultured Bacteroidales bacterium (assembly GCA_963756885.1). GTDB lineage: Bacteria > Bacteroidota > Bacteroidia > Bacteroidales > VadinHA17 > LD21. The sequence continues at coordinate 618,528 of CAVWPG010000003.1, read as the reverse complement.
TCTGCGTTCACCCTTTCAAGCAGATCAAGTATATTGTGCAGATTGTCAGGATTGTCGACATTCTCCTCGCGATGAATGCTTATTGTGAAATAGTTCTTTTTGGTGAGCCCGAGCTCTGTGAGAATATTTGATTTTTCAATTTTGGGCAGGTAGTGATCCAGGACTTCCTTCATGGGAGAACCGGTGAGGTAGATCCTGCGCTGGGGAAGCCCCTCGCTGATAAGATGACGGCGGGCATGCTCGGTATAGACAAGGTTGAAATCGGCTATGTGATCGATTATCTTCCTGTTGGTTTCTTCGGGAACGTTCTCATCGAAACAGCGGTTGCCGGCTTCCATGTGAAAGACGGGGATATGGAGACGCTTGGCCATGTAGGCGGAGAGACATGAATTGGTGTCGCCAAGGACGAGGAGGGCGTCGGGCTTTTCTTTGCGAAGCACTTCACCTGATTTTTTGATTATGTCGCCGACGGAGGATTCGAGGGAGGAGACGTCGACATTGAGGAAATGGTCGGGCTTGCGGAGGCCGAGATCCACGAAAAATATCTCGTTCAGTTCATAATCATAATTCTGTCCTGTATGAACGATAACCTGGTTCACATGCTCATCGAGAAGGGAGATTGTTCGCGACAGGCGGATTATCTCCGGTCTGGTGCCTATGATTGTCAGTACTTTGAAAGATGGGTGTTTCATTAGATTTTTTTGTTTCTCGCAGATTTCGCTGATGTAACGCAGATTTTCGCGGATTATAATGTATTTACAATTTGTTACTATAGAATCCTTTAATGAAGATGATCTTGCTATTGATAAGATTAATCATTACTCAACTTCTTTTGTTTTCCATTCGGAAATATTTTACTTCTGATCTCGCAGTTGTTTCATGATTCAAAAGTCAACCATTTGGCATCTGTGGCCTTTATTTAATTAATTAATTGAATTCATGTTCCTCACAGATCTAACGATATCTCAACTTTCAACTCGATAATGATTTTATCTTCAACCACCAAGACCAACATAATACTCGGACCCATAGTCTGTTCCTCTTAATATACTTATAGGCATTTGTTTACAACCTCAAAACCAGATTAATAACTCCATTCGTAAGGAACTTTCGTAAACCTTTAAAACCCGACCCCGGTTTATTATATCTGTATAAAAACATTTGATTATTTCAGCAGTCAACTCCTTATGCAAGTACTCTGTGTTTATCTGCGTTAATCTGTGACATCTGCGAGCTGGATTTTCAAACCACTTCGAAAAAGGTGTCAGGGTCATCGGCATCGAAGAACTCGTTGATCCAGAAAAGGGTGTAGAGATCTTCAGTTCCGGTGTTTGTTATATTGTGAGTATACCACACAGGCATATCTACATATGCCGGTTCGCTTCCGTCCAATTCAAAATTAAGGACTTTATCCGTTCCTATCCGTCGCAGCTGTATCAATGCCCTTCCCTTCAGAACCACAAAGCGCTCCACCTTTCTTGTGTGAAAATGATTCCCCCTTGTTATCCCCGGCTTTGTCGTCGAGAATGAAACCTGGCCCCCGCTCCTCAACTTTATCACCTCCGTGAATGCCCCCCTCGGATCGGTGCTTTGCCTCAGCCTGACAGGATAATGCTTCTCAATATCCATATAGCTGACAAAGGTTGTGAACAGGTCGCGCTCGAACGGATCGTCCAGCCCGGGTATTATCCCCCGCTCGAAATAGTTTTGCCTGAAGCTTTCAAGCAGAGCAAGGATCCCCGATACTTTTACAGCCTTCGTGAAGGGAACACTGGAATTCCGGATCGTTTCTTCCGTCCAGTATCGCCTTGTAGATTATCCTCACCAGCTCACCTATATGAATCACTTTCAGCTCAGCATCCATATCGATTGCCGGCGTTTCGCCGTGAGTAAGCTGATGGGAAAATGTCGCAACAACGGAATTGTAGTAAGGATTGCCAAAGGGCCCGAAGACATTCGGAATGATAAGGCCAGTGAACAGGGCGTTATTCTTCTCTGCCCACTTTGCCAGTCTCTCCCTCCCCTCCCGCTTCGATCTCCCGAATACATTGTCCCTTTCCTCCTGTGTCGAGGATGCAAAAAGGATATGAGGATGCGCACCCCTCTTATCCAGGGCCGTAATCAGCTTTTCGACTAGAGTGATATTTGTATCGTAAATTGCCTGCGGATCATTGTGACGGTTCAGGGCCGCAAGATGAATAATCGCATCGCAGCCAGCCACAAAACCCTCAAGCTTCTCTTCCGAAGCGAAGAAGCTGTCTTCAAAGGGCACCAGTGTAACCTCCTCCTTCCTGAGCCCGAGGAAATTAAAGAGATGGGTCCCGATAAAACCTGCCTGTCCTGTTATTCCGATCCTGATCATACTGCTCATGGTTCGTAGATCTGTTCATGCTTTTCATTCATGACATCTTCCCTTATCGAGCGCAGCCTGAGTAGAAGCTTCTTTGTCTCCTCCACATCGAGGCGCTTTGTGTTGTGGGAATTGTATTCCTGTACGAGGGCTACCTTTGATTCGCCTTCCGTGAAGAATTTATTGTAGTTCAGATCCCTGTTGTCAGCCGGGATCCGGTAATAATTTCCTTCATCCGTTGCCTTTGCCATCTCTTCACGGTTGACGAGTGTCTCATAGAGCTTTTCACCATGGCGTGTCCCGATGACCCTTATGTCTGTATCTGAAGCGTAAAGCTCCCTGAGAGCCTGTGCCAGATCGCGGATCGTGGCTGCAGGAGCTTTCTGAACAAACAGGTCTCCGTTATTACCGTTTACGAACGCAAAAAGGACCAGCTCCACAGCATCTTCGAGTGTCATCATGAACCTTGTCATCTCGGGATCTGTGACAGAGATTGGCTGTCCATTCTTTATCTGATTCACGAACAAGGGGATAACCGAACCTCTCGATGCCATTACGTTACCGTACCGCGTGCCGCAGAACACCACACCTGTTCCGTTCAGCGACCTGGATTTTGCAACCATTACCTTTTCGCTCAGAGCCTTGGACATACCCATGGCGTTAATCGGATAGACAGCCTTATCGGTGCTCAGCACTATTACCTTCCTGACCTTGTTCTGAAAGGCAGAGTTAAGCACATTTTCACAACCAAGAACATTCGTCCTTACAGCTTCAGTCGGGAAAAACTCGCATGAAGGGACCTGCTTGAGTGCAGCAGCATGGAAGACATAATCCACCCCCATCATTGCATTGTCGATGCTCTGCCTTTGACGGACATCGCCGATGAAGTATTTTATTTTCGGGTTTTTATAGAACTGGCGCATATCGTCCTGTTTCTTCTCATCGCGGCTGAAGATCCGGATCTCTGCGATACCGGAGTCGAGGAAGCGGCGCAGGACGGCATTGCCGAAGGAGCCGGTGCCGCCGGTTATGAGAAGGATCCTGTTTCTGAAGTTTTCCATGGTTGTTTGGTTGAGGTGTTGAAATCAATTTTAAAATTACAAATATTACTGAAGGGGAGTGATCCTGTATTTTTATATTAAGGCAAATTTTATTAAAGTGCTCTTTATTTTACCACGGAGTTGCACGGGTTTTCACGGAGTTACACGGTTCAATCAACCCCGCACCGCGCACCCAGCACCCTGACACTCCCTTCTGCGCTCCTCTGTTTCTTACCCCCAACCCCCTAAAGGGGGCATAAAACCAGTGCAGATCTATTGAATCTACCTCATAATAGCATGCGCTCTCTGCTCTACGCTCTACGCTCTACGCTTTTTGCTACTCATCACTAAGGACTCACGACTCACCACTCACGACTCACATCTCATATCTCACATCTCACATCTTTTTTTAACCACGGAGTCGCACGGGGTTTTTACGGAGTAACACGGTGCCAGGTTGAGTGAAGGGTAAGCGCAATGGCACGCAGATAACACAGATTTTACAGATTAACACAGATTTGTTATTATGTTTTAAGTAATCCATCAGGTACCACATGCCGGGTTTAGTCAGTGATTGGCGTGAGAACTCCGGGGGCTGGGGGGTAAGCCTGGGGTGTGTCTACTTCTTATCCAGTATACTCTTTACCGTATCACATATGTATTCAAGCTCCTCATCCCTCAAATCAGGGTACAGGGGCAGGGAGACAGTCCCTTTCCAGATCCGTTCAGTGTCAGGGTAATCATCCGGATTAAGGTTATAGGTTTCGTTGTAATAGGTCATCCGGTGAAGCGGCTTGTAATGGACCGAAGTCCCGATACCATTATCTGCCATCAGCTGCCTGAAATCGTTTCTTGAAATGCCTGCCTCGGGCTTTATAATGACCGGGAACAGATGCCAGGAATGATTCTCATGAACTTCCCTGCATAAAGGCAGATCAATACTTTCCAGTCCCTTTAGACGGTCATAGTAGAATTCAGCACAATGCTGGCGCGATGACCTCAGATATTCAGCCTTTTCGAGCTGAGCCAGCCCGATAGCGGCATTCACATCCGGCATGTTGTATTTAAAGCCGGGGGCGACAATGTCATACTCCCCGTTAGCCTTATTTTCAGTGAACCTCGACCAGATATCATGATTTATCCCGTGAAGGCGCATCAGCTTGGCCCTGTTGAATATCGCCTCATCATCAGTTACAAGCATGCCTCCTTCAGCCGTCGTTATTGTCTTGTTGGCATAGAAGCTGAAGCATGTTACGTCGCCAAATGTACCGATAAACCTGTCGCTAAATTTTGTAGGAAAAGCATGGGCTGCATCCTCAATCAGACTGATATTGCTCTTCCTGCAGATATCGAGTATCCCCTCCCCGTCCGGTGTGGTCATAACAGGTGCCTGCCCGCCATAGTGAACAAGTATAAGTGCTTTTATGTCAGGATTTTCAGAAAGTGCTCGTTTCAATATTGCAGGTGAAATGAGCCCTGTATCATATTCAACATCAAGGAAGACAGGATCGGCGCCGGCATAACGCAGCACTTCCGCCGAAGCAGTAAAGGTAAGCGAGGGAACAAGTACCCTGTCGCCCGCCTTAATGCCCATTGCCTCCACAGCCAGATGCAAGGCCGATGTACATGAATTGACTGCACAGGCATATTTCGCACCGACATATCCGGCAAAAAGCTTCTCAAACTGAAAGGTCTTCGATGAGGTTGTAAGCCAGCCGCTGGCCAGGACCTCCTGTATATATTTCAATTCATTCCCGCAAACCGCAACCCTTGAAAAGGGTATCCTCATTTGATTTGTCATTTGAACATTATTGTATTAAGTGTGTGAAGGATTATTTTAATATCGCCCAAAAATGTCCTGCTGTCTACATACGACAGGCACAAATCAAGCTTCCTGGGCAGTATCTCGTTCAGGTAGATATATTCGGGGAGAGTCGATTCCGAAAGATAGCTTTCCTCATCGCGGAACTCAAGCGACGCCCTGTCGGTAATGCCTGGCCTTACAGTAAGGATCTTCTTCCATTTTTCGGGATAATACTCGATCCATCGCTCCACTTCGGGCCTGGGTCCTACAAACGACATGTCGCCCTTCAGAACATTGAACAGCTGGGGCAGCTCATCGAGCTTGGTCCTTCTCATAAACCTCCCCGCAGCAGTGACGCGCGATGTATTTCCCGGCTCGAAGATCCCGCTTTCTGTTCCCCTTGCAATTTTCATTGTGCGGAACTTGTAGAGGATGAAAAACCTTCCGCCCCTGCCCACCCTTCTCTGCCTGAAGAGTGCAGGTCCCCTGTCATTAATGATTACAACCAGGCCCAGGATGATAAAGAGAGGGAGCAGGATCACCAATCCAATGAAAGAGAAGACTATGTCAAAAAGTCTTTTGAGTGCAGGGTATGTTTTCATGGTTTGTCAATTATTTCGATTACTTCGGCAGCCAGCTTCCGGACATTCCTTTCCGAAGAAAAATTATCTGAAGCAAACCTGAAGCCATTGGAGCCCAGGCTCATCAGGTATTCCTTTTCACAGGATGCTGCCATTATCATATTTCTGGAGAGCTCATTTATGTTTTCAGGTGGCACTACCCAACCGCATTCAGCTTCACGTATCACATCAGCTGCGTCACTTTCCTCGTCGAGGCAGGCAATAACCGGCCGTTCGGAAAACATGTATGCGATAAGCTTGGAAGGCAGTGCGAACTTTGCAGCCCCTTTTTTCAGATTGAGCAACAGTACATCAGCCCTCATCTGGAGCTCAGGAACCTTCCCGGCAGGAGCGTCAAGGAATTCTATATTCCTGTTATTGCAGGATGAAGCCAGTTGCTTCAGCGACTCTTTTTCCGGGCCGTTGCCGGCAATTATGAGCCGGCCATGCTCCATCCGGCATAAATCGAATGCACGTATAAGTATATGAACTGCTGCAGTCCTGTTCAGGCTTCCGAGAAACATGAAAGTGAATCCATCCTTATCTGCATCGGGCTGAACAGCTTTCCTGCACTCATAAAATCTTGCTTCATTCTGCCAGTTATATATAACGGAGAACATATTCCTGTCAATGGACCGTGTGGCTGACAGGAAGGATCTCATGCCGGGGGAGATCGCTATGATTTTTTTTGAGCCCCTGTGCACATATTTGTCTATGGGAAGAAGCATTTTAATGAAGAGACTGCGCAGGAAGGGAAGCTTACCGGCCAATGATTCGGGATAAATGTCCTGGATATGCGTAACTGCCGGTATTGAATATTTCTTCAAAGCCCGGATGATAAGATACTGGCCCGCCAATGGCCACGAGCTTACATAACAGCACTCAATATCCATGTGGTTGTCCCTGATGTGCCTGGCTGCATGCCGTCCGAAACTGAAGCTCTCAAGCAATCTTCCTGTGATTTTTGATCCCGGACAGGTGAAAGAACGGAGAATGATGTGTTCGAATTTTGACGGGGCCGGAAAGTGGGGGAACGGATATCCTAGAGGCCGGGTTGGCTGAGGTGTTATGACCCTCACTTTATGACTGTCTGACAGGAGGTCAGCCAGATCATGGGTCATGGAAGCAGCAACCACCGGTTCAGGCGGAAACATTGCAGAAACGATCAGGATCATATTTGATTATAAAAGAGTAATGTTGAATTGGATTATTCAGACAGCTGTTCCTCTATCACCGCTTTTTCCCATGCCGACTCGTATTGCAGCATTACTTTTTCCATTGTGTATCTCTCACGGACCTGTCTTTTCCCGTTTTCGCCCATAAGCCTGCATCTTTCGGGATCCTCCAGAAGTGACCGTAAGGCCTTCGTCAGCTGTTCAGCGTCTCTGGCAGGCACGCACAGGCCGCATGGCAAATCGGATGAGGCATCGAGCATTTCAGGAATAGCCCCGACATCGGTTGCAACCACGGTGCAGCCCAGAGCCATAGCTTCCAGGACTACATTGGGAAAACCCTCGGTATAACTTGGCAGCGCAAGCAATTCCGATTCCAGCATAAGCCTGTGGACAAGATCAGCTTCAGACTCACCGGCTATATTGAGCCATATGCCATTCCCGCGGCCCGAAGCCAGACTGAGAAGCTCCTCCTTAACTTTCTGGTCATAATGACCCACCAGGGTTAGATCTTTGACGCAGGAGAGCAGCGAACAGGCCTCAACAAGCTCATACACTCCCTTGGCCCTGATCAGGTGCCCAATGAATACAACGGAGCCGCTTTTCCTTTCTCCGGCTCTGAGCTGCAGCGAGATCCGCTCCATGTTCCCAATCCCCAGAGGGTTCGGTATTCTCAGTATGTTCCTGAATCCTGCCTTTATCAGGGTGTCATATGATCTGCTGTCAATAACTATTGATATGCTGCCTGACCTGATAACCCTGCCCAGCATCTTCCATTCCCAGTTACCGGTTTTTGCCAGGTCAGGTATCCTTCCGAACCGCCAGTGAATGACTACCGGAATGCCATGTTTGCGGGCCAGCCTGATTATTAGATAATCCTTGATTAGGGCAAGGGAGGCACTGCTTGTAAGATGTATCACTTCAGGATGATGATTCAAAATGTTTTCCCTTAATTCACGTGTGATGAGCCTCAATTCCTTCAGTCCGTACCTTATTCTGCTAAGGATATCGACCCTTGTTATTTCCTTAAGGTTGTATGAAGTATTCTGATGGATGATCTGGTGGTGATAATTGGTCTCCTTCACGAATGACAGGATATTCCTTGTCCAGGTGGCAATTCCTCCTGCCGGAGGCGGAATGGGCGATACAAGCAGTATTTTCATTTGCCCGTCAGTGAGGTAATATATTCGGGTGTCAGCCTGTCCTCAGGCTTATAAAGCAGCTCTTCATGCCTCAGGATCTCATCATTGCTCCATCGGAACCTGATAACCCTGGCCGGAACGCCTCCTGCTATTGAATAAGGAGGAACATCCCTTGTAACCACGGCACCGGCTGCCACAATTGCGCCACGCCCTATCCTGACTCCCTTAAGTATTATTGCGCCTGTTCCGACCCACACATCATTTTCTATCACAACAGGCTGATCATCTTCCGGCAGCTTGTCAGCTGTCCTGTAATCTGCCATGAATTTACCGACAATATGAGTGCTGTGGTTCCCACCCCTGATTATCACATTGGGCCCGAACATAACCTTGTCTCCGATTGAAATGCTGCTTATGAAGGCCATGAAGGATGCTCCTGGACCTATAAAGACATTGTTGCCGACTTTAATCTTCCTGTAATAGATATCCGACATTGTGGGATAGAATACGACATTATCCCCGCATTCTGCAAACTGATGCCTGTAGAGATACATAAGGATCCGGTCATTAAGCTTCTTCAGGTTCATGTGAAAAGATGACAATATTCTGAGAATGTGATGCAGCATTAATTCATTAGATTTAAATAACTGTCAATCAGGATGTTTTTATCGAAGTTTTTCCTTGCTATGGCAAGGTTCCTCTCTCCGGTCTCTTTAAGCCTCTCCGGGCCCATGCCAATAAGGTAACTTATTGACCTGGCTATCGAGCGGGCATCAGCAGGATCGCACAGCAGGGCGGGATCATCTGAGAGCAGAAGCGGCAGGTCAGAGACTGACGAGCAAATGACCGGTTTTGCGCAGGCCATTGCCTCACAGACAGAATTGGGGAATCCTTCATAAAAGCTGAAAAGACCTGCTGCATCAGCCTCCTGTATTTTCTGGCGTATCTCCTTTGTCGCAGGATAAAATCTGATCAGGTCATTCAGTTTCAGCATTTCAATCTTCTCAATGGCTTGTGGATATGCATCTGAATAATAGGGCTCCGTCAGCTTATCTCCATACCATTCAACTGAAATTTTCTCCCTGTCGGCATCACTGAGAAGGGCAATTGCGTCAACAAGCCCGTTCAGGTTCTTCAGATACTGGTGGCTCGCCACAACAACAAGCTTCAGCCTGCCTTCCCTCAGGGGCACATATCCCTTCAGGGGGCTCCAGTAATCAAGATCCAGCATATTGTAGACAACCCTGCATTTTGACCGGGGCAGAAGGGGAGAGACCGATCTGACCATCTTCAGGTTGGCATATGAATTTGCGACCACATAATCGGAAAAGAGATGGAACCACCGGAAGATAATCCGCTTCACGGACCTGTAAATATCAGGATGAGCGCTCCTCTCCCCTACTATCAGCTTCCATTTCCTGAATGGCAGTCCGGCTATTTCACATATAAAATCGGGGGTTTCCATGAAGGAAACGACTGCATCATATCCTCCCCTTCTGATAAACCGCCTGATCCTGATCAGGCGCTTCAGGTAGCCTGATTCCTGCACCACATGGATCGCGATATCATTTATCCTGAGGATATCATCATAGAAGCGGATATCGTGATAGATAAGGAAGGAGACCCTATGTCCCTTTTCCCTGAACCCTACCGCGATATTCACAAGCTGTCTCTGTGAGCCTCCGGATGAGAGGCTGTCTATTGTGCAAAGAATATTCATTGAATCTGACCCTTGATCTTCACTGTGCCTGGTATATTTCCCGGCTGCCCTGATGTCACGAAGAAGAGCTCTCCATGCCCTGAGCTTCATTCTGAATCTCATGCAGAAGAAAAACATGATATCGGTGGGCCTGAGTTTCTTAAATTCAAGTGCCATCGGATCCAGAACGTCAGCATGGTGTTCGTTCAGAAAGAGGCCGAGCTGGCTTACTATGGATGAGTCTGAAGTCTCGGGATGAAAACAGATAGTCCAGACACCCTTTGATTTTTTTCTTGGCCCCCACAGCTGCTGGGGGATCCATTTGAGACCATTGATTATGACCGGATTCAAAAAGCAGCCATCGCTGATGTACCTGATGCCTGTAACCGCTTTAATTGCTTTAAGTGTATTTTTATCGAATGAGTGGGATGGGGCAACAAAAATATCAGATCTTATCCCTTCCTCTTCAAATTTCCGCGATCCGGCAGCCAGCATTGCCTTCTGCTTTTCCAGAGGGACACCGGCAAATTCAGATGCGTACCTAAATCCTAAAATTCCACCCTTATGGGTTGAATACAAATGTTCATAACCGTGAAGGCCTATGCGGTAGTCTTTGGCCTGCCACTCCCTTACCCTGTCCCAGAAATTGTCATCACAAGGCCCTTTTGTCATTTTGGGATCCTTATTAAAAGGGATTACGGCAATAATAGGCCTTATAGAATATTTATCAAACAATTCATAAAAGGGCTCCCACCTTGAATAATTCATAAATGCAGAAGCATCATCAAGACGAATAATATATTTTGCAGGCATATGAGGGATTAAGGCTTTAGAGGGTTTATATTTTCTTCAATAGGCAATAGGGAAATATACGCAGGTTCTTTTTATCAGGATCTCCCGGGAAGGCCGGGAAGCTTTTCCTTCAGATGTTTGGCCATATAAATAAGCCATGGCTCATAATTTGATTCTTCTGCAAGGAGACCTCCAAAGCTGTCCTTGAAGTAATTTATCCCTGCCATCGATTTATCATTTGTCTGGTAGGCATACCCCCCGAAATCATAATGGACGAAACCCTGCTCCCTGAAAAAGAGCATATCGTCATAATGCAGATATCTGTTTGCATTTGCAATGAGGGTCTTTTCATCATTTGTAAGGTTCTCTTCACGGGTGGATGAAACCGAGGTAAGGATCCGGACCCGCCTGAGGGATTTGTCGAGCAGGTAACTGTGGTAAACAAGTGGCTTTGTACCGTTCAGGGAGGCAACTCTAAGGTGAAGGGCATCGCCATACATCGCTACCTCTTTAGCCGAAAACAGGCCGCTCAGATTCCTGTCGTAGATATACTTTTGATGGAACGCAATATAGGCCTCATGATCGGTGGTGGAGCTGCAGATCACACCACCTTCCTTTGCCTGTTTGATCTTATGATGGTTATGCTTGCCAAGCGACTCATACAGATTTTCGCTTGCAATATCAATTATCTTGGTATAGGCAGGCTCGCGTCTGAACCCGATGACTGTATCCCTGGAGGATGAGTTTTTAAAATAATTGAAGACTCCTGATCTGAGGGATGGCTTTTCTGAGAAATAAACCCATTTTCTGTAAAAGGGAAAGCTGCTGGCATTGAATGAGATCATAGCTGAATATTTTATTTATGATGCTGAAGTGCGGATTGTCAATCCAGGTCCGGCTGCTCCTGAAAGGAAACCGAATATTATTGAAAAGGAGAAATAATTCATCGAGGTGTAACCCATGGAGATCAATGAAATAAAGAACCACAGAACAGTTATTGTAAGCATGAGCAATCGCTTATCGATCAGCCATTCACTTTTAAAAGACTGTTTCACTGCTGTCAGGAACAACCACACATAGGCAATGATACCGGCAATACCGAGGCTGGAGAGAAGCTGCAGCCAGTCGCTGTGGGCCATATCTCCCCTTGACAGGTTCAGTGATTCTGTCAGACCGAACCCAAAAAGGTAGTTCAGGAAGTTATCGCTGTCGAGCCATCCGCTGAAGATCCCGGTATAAAGCGTTTCCCTGTAGCTGGAATCACCTTCCATCATGGAGTTCATTCTGTCAAGCAGAAAATCATTGCTCATAAATGTTCTCCAGGCGAAGACGGAAAGAGCCGCCACTATAAGGAAGACTACGAGATAGCCCTGCATACGCTTTTCCTTTTCGATTGTCTTAAGCTGGAAATAAAAATAAATTACCATGCCGATAGCACCTGCAATCATTGCGCCTCTCTTTGCCCCCTGGATGATGAACAGCATCAGAAGCGCCATGGCTGCCCCCGACAGCAGTCTCCTCCCCTTTATCAGAAAAACAAACGGCATCAGGCTTATAAAGGAATAGGAGATATTGTTCACGACATCCTTGTCTGTCGAACCGGCCTCCAGCAGCACATTATTCCTGTAAGTGAAAAACTGAAAGATCGTTATGGGCAGCATTACAAGGAAGAAAACAACGAGATGGTTTGCTTTCAGTTCGTTTTTCCTGGCAAAATAATAGAACGGATAAAAGGGAAGCATGCAGCCGGCAATGTTTTTGAAAGTTTCACGCGGGGTACCAGCCGAGAGGTCGGGATTTATAATAAATCCAACGATGTTGAGCACGATGAATATTGTCCAGGCCCTGAAAAAAGGAGAATCGTTGTCACCTAGCAGCAAGGTCTTGACTGCATATATAAAGGAGATGAGTATAATACCCGCAAGGCAGCCCTGGGAGACAGCTCCTCCTGATCCGTAGAGCCAGCCCTGTGCAAAATAGGCTGCAAAGAGAAGCAATAAAAAGTTTCTGACTATCCCCTGGAATTTCATCTGATTAAAAGGCTGTTTTATTTTCGGAAAAGGTTATTACTGTTTTCAATTGTTACCTCAGTACAGGTGCTTTACCGGCTTTTTCCTTCTGCAAAATGGAAATAAAATCTGCAAGACGAAGCAGGTTGCTGCCATATACGTTATAAAATCCCGGTTCAAAGATCCATTTGCCATTGAGCCTGCGATATCTGCCCGGAATATTATCCACATACATTTCAGAAGGATCATAGCTTCCAAACCAGGTCTGGAGCTCATTTACCATCTTAACGCCGTTTTTGTCAACAAAAATATCGAAGCACATGGTGCTAAACCTGAATTTTTCTGCCATATCGCTGCAGAAATTCAATAAATCCTCATCAGGAGTAATCATTTTGCACTTCCCGCTTCCGCTGAGAAAGAGCTGATCATCGTCCTTCCATTTCTGATAGCCAAACCATGAGTCGCCGATTTTTATGATGCGGAATTCGCTGACATCAGCGATATATTCCTGTACCAGCATATAACCCCATTCCTTGGAGCGCTTTTCGCCCTCCAGCTTCCTCAGGTAATATTTGAAAAACAGCTGCCTGGCCATTCTCAGTGCCTGCTTCCTGTTCCATAAGATCTCGACTCCGCTGGCGCTCGCTCCGGTATGAGTCTTGAATACCACGGGATAACTGCATGTTTCAAGGTATTCCGAGGCTTTGGCATAATTGTAGAAAACGGATGTCTGAGGATGTGGGATCTCGTTGATGTCGAGGAATGCTGCAAGGGTGCGCTTGGATTCATAGATGTCAAGCTCGCGCAGTGAGGGATATATTTTAAGATCTGTTTCCGAAGACAATATATGAGCCACTTCGTGAAAAACCGTACGGGTCAGCACTGTACTGAATGAAGGCAGTATAAAGATGCCGTCGCAGCCCGACTGCTTTATATTCCTGTACAGGCCGGGATCCTTGATATCAAAGAGAGTTACATCCAGCCCAAGAATGCTGCATGCCTGGTCAAGATAATTCAGATCGCTCACTGAGTCATGCACAATGCCGAAATTGTATTTTCTGCCGGCATTTACAATCTTCTCAGGACTGATTGTATACTTTACAAAAGCATCTGCCTCATCGAAATTCTCCATGTCGTAGGTCCTGAGAACAGGATTCTGGTCGGGACGGAGATGATTGTACGGATCACTAAAGCTTCCTCGATTGATCTGCTGCAGAACAGAGATTATCCCAAGCTTCTTGAGAAGGGGATATATATTTGCAAAGAGTATCCTGAACCAGCGATACTTTTGAAATTTATTTACTGCAGTACCTATTTTTCCCATGACTTCTGATTATTATTTATCCGTAAAATTCAATAAGCCGACAGCCTTCAGGGCCAGGGACCTCTTATGCTGCCAGGCATAAAACCATGTAATGATGCCGCGCACGCCCCAGACCATTGTAAGTGTTACTGCCACCCCTATATATGAAAAATTCAAAACGAAAATCCATGAGAGAATGAAGCCCCCCAGGGAACAGAATACTATAATATTGCGAAGGATCTTTTCCTTGTCAACAAGCACAAGGTAATTCGGCCCATAGGTTGACATAAGGAAAAGGAAGAACGGGCTGATCGCCATTATCCTGATTATTGTAGCCGCTTCGGCAAATTCACTTGTATAGAAGATCTTCACAAGCAGGTCGGCCCCGAAGAAAAGGGACACTCCTGCGAGAACTGTGATTGCAAAGCTGAATTTCACATAGAGCGTATGCTTGTCGAGGCGTCGCGCAAGAAAGGGATAAAATGTCCTTGACAAAACCATCGAGAGCTGATCAACGAGATCTATGAAACGGTATCCGCTCGAGTAAATCCCGGTAGCAAAAGCTCCGCCGTATGACTTGAGCAGGATCACCGAGAAATTCGAATAGAGGTTGGGCAGGAACAGTATGATGAACATATTCCAGCTGCCCTTTATCATTCTTACTATATCTGAAAACAAGGGGATCCTGATTTTTATCCTGTACCTGACCAGTATAACCGGTATTGAGATAAGACCGCTGACAATGGCTCCCAGGGCATTCAGAAGAGGCTGATAGATATAATCGCTCTTCTCTTTTATTACGATAAATACAAGAAGTGTAAATACCAATTTGGATATCAGGTTCATAACGGTTATGTACTTCATCTCCTCCATGGCCTGAAAAAGCCAGTCGGGGAATAATATGTAACCCGGGACATACATGAATGTAAGGAGAAGTATCAGCCGGCTCTCATAAAAATATGGCACAGTATAGATCAGAATGAGCAGTATTCCCATACTTACCAGCATAAGCAGCAGCTTAGCAGCCATAACTGCTGAAAAGATGCCTGAAACGCTTTCAATGTCGGACCGGTTCCTTGCGATATCCCTTACTGCAGTGTAGTTGAATCCAAAATCGACGAGTGTCTGAAAATATCCGATTATTGCAGCAGCAAATGCGATCTCTCCGAATTTGTCAACGCCTATTACTCTTGCCAGATAAGGCAGTGTGATCAGTGGGAAAACATATCCCAGCACTTTCAGTGCCGACAGGGAGAGGAAGTTTTCTGCCAGCACTTTTCCGTCTGCGCTCTGTTTGAATCTCTTATGAAAACTCCGTATTATATTTTTCAATCTTTAATATTTTTTCTGAACTTAGCGTAATTACAGTAGCAATTTTATGATCAGCTGATGCAACAAAACAACCTTATTTTCGTATTATACACGCAGGCTTCTGATAAAACCGAGTCATAACAACAGCATGATTTCAAGATCTGTATTTCTGTTTACCTTTATATTTTTTTCTGTCCTGGCATCAGCCACCAGCTATTATGTTTCCCCTGGTGGCAACAATAATAATCCCGGTACGATCAGCAAGCCATTCAGGAACATAAACCGGGGCATATCCAGGCTCAGGCCGGGGGATATCCTTTATGTACGTGCCGGCACCTATAATGAGACTGTAAGCATTTCCGGAACCGATGGAACTGAAAACAGTCCTGTAATTGTTACGGCATATCCCGGCGAAGCGCCGGTGATTGACGGGACCGGCATTAGTATTGGCGCCGGGAGCGGACTGGTCATGCTGTGGCAAAGCTACATTCAGTTTAGCGGGTTCCAGGTAAGGAACAGCAACCAGTCTGGTATAGTATGCGGTGTCAATGCAAGTCATTGTCTTATATCACATTGTCAGGTAAGCAACGTATGGGAAGCAGGCATAGGATGCTATGGCGAATACGGCATTGTTGAAAGCTGCACGGTATCCGATGCATGCATGAGCAACAGCGACGGGATCTTTACACCTCCTGAAAGATGGGGAGCTGGCATTGATGTAAGGAGTCACAGTATTGCAAGAAAAAACATAGTTCATGATGTCTGGGGCGAGGGGTTGTCAATTACGCGCAACAACAGCGGCATTGTAGAGGATAATATCATTTATGATGTCTGTTCGGTGCTGCTTTATATTATGAATTGCCAGGATTGCATTATCAGGAGAAATCTCATCTACATGACAAAAACAATGGGCAATGTTTCCTCTGTAGGGATAGGGCACTGGAATGAGCTTACAACAAATCAGAACGCAGGAAATCTTATAGTCAACAATATAGTCTTCAACTGCAGGAGAAATTTTTACAATGATTCCCCGATGAACGGCAGCATAGTGGCCTTCAATACCTTTGTCAACAGCACTTATTCCTGGAATGTACAGATCTCCGGGGGCAATTCTGTCTCGGGATCTTTCCTGAATAATATTATTGTCCAGGAAGATGCTCTGCCGTGCATGAATGTTCAGACGGGAACGAATATTACTTTCAGCCATAACCTTTACAACAAATCGTATGACAGTGACGCCACAGGTCCGGGCGATATAACGCGTGACCCCGGGTTCAGCAAAACCGGAGATACCGGTCCCGGCCTTCTTACCGGACGATATTTCATGCTCTCCGGCGATTCGCCCGCTATCGGCAAGGGCATTGCAATTGCTTCAGTCACTGATGATATTTTCGGGAACAGGCGTGATGCCGCCCCCGACATAGGAGCCTGTGAGTATTTCGCTGAGGATCCTTTTATCAGGGTGACCGAAATAACCATTTCGGGAGCAGGCGGTTCCAAAACAGTTTCCACAGGATCGACCCTCCAGCTTTCAACCTCGGTATTGCCATCCGATGCTACCGAAAAATCGGTAAGCTGGTCTGTTACAAGCGGAACTGAACATGCCACCATAAATTCATCAGGCTTGCTCAGGGCCGCCACAACAGGGACTGTGACCATTATGGCAAAGGCAGAGGACGGATCGGGGATCTTTGACACGATAAATATTTCGGTTATTCCTGCGGAAAAGATATTTCATGGCATAAACATTTATCCCAATCCCGCCAGGAATTATTTCATTGTTACAATCGAGCCTTCATTTCCGCTGCCGCTCTTCATCAACATTATAAATATTGCCGGGACAATCCTCCTGCATGACAGGCTGGACGCATATTCGCGGGAATTCGACATTCCTGAAAGCATTTTGAACGGGATTTATTTTGTTCAGCTGTGCACCGATAAACTGACCTATGCCACACAGAAGCTTGTTATCAGAAAATAGCCACATGCACTGAAAGTCCTGCTTCCTGTTATAACCGGCTTTCATCAATCTATCTTTTCAAGCCATTCCTCGCGCCAGAAGAGGAAGCAGCTCCTGTCACACTTGCCAAATACGGGTGTTCCGCTGCAAAAATTATTCTCAAGCAGCACAAGCCCCTTTGTTTTTTTGACTTTGTAATCACGCTCATCCATAAACCTTTCCATCGATTTGAAGACCCGCTGCTGAGTACCGCAATACTGGTGCATTTCAGCCAGGAAGGCGCATCCCTTCAACTCACTGAAGGGATCGAGTGTGCCAAGGATCTCCTCCTTCGGTCTCACCTTTACAAGGTCGCCCTTCTTCAAAGCCTCTGCATGTGAAAATGATTTTACAGCTTCCAGTCGTGCAACTTCCTTCACTGAAGGAGACGATTTGTAATAGAGCCCTTTCAGCCTCTTTTTAACCCAAGTATTCCAGGGCCAGGAAAGCCATCTCTTAACCCTGAGCAGTAAAGGCTGGTCCGGATAATCAGCCGCACCGGCTGACATTCCCGGAAGACAGGGAAGCTGGCACCCTTCAAATTCGACTGCGGGCACAATTCTTGTATGGTTGTTCATGTATGTTGATTTTTAATGTTAGTGAAAATGAAGTACTAAACCCGGGCTTTCGGATACCCGTCCATTCCTGATACAGATCAAACCGGCAATATTTCGCTAAATGCCGGCAAAGTTCCCCGACAGCCTTGCATCATCTTTCAAAAACTCAGGCAGGTTCTGATCGCTGACCTCACTCTTCCCTTCGAGGTAGAATCTGAAAATTCCTTCTGTTTTGGCGAGGATGTTGCTCGCAGGATAACGGTTATGCAATCTGTCAACCAGGGAATGAACAGGTCTGGACACAAATGGCCTGACGAGGGGATGCATGGCTACATGCTGCCTGATCACCTTCGGTTCCAGTCCCATGCGTATCTTAAATTCATCGACATTGACAGGAGCATCGAGAGACTGAACCGTAAAAAAGATACCTTTATTGTTCACCCTCTTCTGCAAATCACTTATCATTGAGTAAAACAGGGCATTATTTACATGCTGCCGCAGGTAACTGCAGTGGCTCATTGCAAAGGGGACACTGTATATATTATCAATATTGCAGACAATGGTTGCGGCGGCAATATTATACCCGGAGAAGGCGGCAAAGACTTCAAACCCGGGCAGGCCGACAGCGGCCATGCATAATTTTTCCCAATCCTTCCTTGTCATGCTTCCCTGCCTGTTCTGACGCATTAGCGTATCCTCCTGCAGATACCATCCATCTTTTGCAAGCTGTTCAAAGGTTATGTTCTCTATCCTGAAATTCTCCAGCCCTCTTTTGATCCCGTTCCTCGCTTTACTGTTCAGCGCTTCCAGATCATAGGGGCTATTCTGGACAATATGGTAGCTAACTTTGCCCCCCGGGCGTATCGAACGGTGAGGAATACCTGAGAGCAACCACAGGATTCTTTAACATCAGGGCATTCAGCTCTTCCCTGTCGGGGTTGATCAGCCAGTGATAGGGGAAAGCCTGAAGAACCATCGGGCCGGCATTATACCAATAGCTGCTTTTCGTCCTGTGGACCTTGTATCCCTGCCTTCTCAGCCATTCTGCAAAAATATCAGCGTTCATAGGTTATTCTTAGGTATATTAATTGATCAGACTATCAGGTTGTTTTGAAAATCAATCTTTTTATCCTGCTTAAGGCCAGCATATTGCCTGTTTTAATCTTGGCCTGACGATAAGTATATCCATACTTTATCCCATAGCCATAACCGCGGTCGTCGGTATCGATATCGTTTACGACAAGGCACAGGTTTTTAACGTTGCTGCCGTTCAGATCCCTGATCGTATTTTCAAACAGGTCCTTGAAGGTGACTTTTTGCCGTACAATCATGAGGCAGGTATCGGCAAGGGATATCAGGTGGAAGGTATCCGACACAGTACCCAGGGGAGCCGAATCGATGACGATACATTCATATTTTCTTTTAAGGATCACCAGCAGCTCGTCAGTTCTTGACAGAGCTGTCAGTTCTGCAGGATTGGGGGGAACGGGACCTGCAGTTATAATGTCGAGGTTTTCATATTTTGTTTTGAAAATCACATCTTCGAGGTTAGAGTTTCCAACGAGCCATGTTGAAATACCCTTCTCGTTATCATGCCCGAAGTCAGCAAAAATTTTGGGTTTACGAAGGTCGAACCCGAGGAGGATTGTCTTTCTGCCCATCAGGCTATAGGCCGATGCAATGTTTATCGCGGTCATCGTTTTGCCTTCATCGGGCATCGATGAGGTGACAAGAATTACCGGAGCTTTATTGTCCTTCGTAAAAAAGATCATCCGCGATCTCAAAAGACGGAATGCTTCGGCGGCCTGCGACCCCGGATCGTCAAATATCGTTGAGGAGGAGTTGTTTGCAATATGGGGTATGTGGCCCAGTATGGGAACACTTGTAATTTTAGCGATGTCGCTGAGCTCGAATATCCTAATATTAAAAAGATCATGGACAAAAATCATAAGAAACGGCAATCCGGTTCCCGCTATCAGCGCAAACAGGTAAATAAGCGATTTCTTTGGCTTTACAGGCTTATTATCGTATTCGGGATAATCGATCATTTCGTTATCTGCAGTATTAGATGCCTTCTGCATCTGCGCCAATGCCCTTTTTTCGAGCAGGAACGTAAAAAGCTCATCATTCAGCTTGTACTTCCTTTCTATTCCAAGCAGCTGCCTTTCGGTTCTGGGCAGGGCGGTTGCCTTGTCATTTATGCTGTTAATCTGTTCCTCATTTTCCTTGATTGCCAGGCTATTTGCATTGTTCATCCCTTTTAAGGTCTCCTTCAGGGCAGCTTTGGTAGCCCTCACTTTCTGGGCGTACTGGCTTTGAAGAGGATTCTTGTCGCCCATCCCCTTGCTGTAAAGCCTGTCCTGCTGTTCAGCCAGGTCAGCCACCAGCTTTGTCAGGCCGGGATCGGATATTCCCATCGTTGCCGGTGCTATGGGGACCTCTCCCACTGTATCCTTCTCAAGATAGCCTTTCAGGTAATCGTAGTAATTGGCTTCGAGACCCAGGCGGGCCTTCTCATTTTCAAGGCTCATTGCCTGGCTGATTATTACCTGGCCCTGGGCGGAAAGGTTCATGACCTTGTTCCTGGAACGGAACTGCTGCAGCTTGTTCTCGGTGATCACAAGCGAATCGGATATTCCCGAGAGCTGATCGTCGATAAACTGGATAGTACGTATGGCTTCGTCATTCTTTCTTTTCAGGGAGATATTGAGGAATATATCCGACAACTTGTTGAGAAAAGCAAGATCCTCTGCCTTGTTGGTACCCTCGAGACTTATTTTCACTATCGAGCCAAGCTTGGAGGCACGGTCAATCTTCAATCTCCTTACATAACTCTCGACAAGATTCCTGCGGCTGTGCTGAATAAAATACAGCTTTTTGCCATGCGGTCCCCTGAAAAGGCTTGTATCGTTCAGCTCTATCCGGAAGCTGACCCCCGGCAATTCGATAAGCTCTCCGAACGCAGCCTTTTTATCAATCATATATGCCCCCCTGGATTCCGTTTTAATAATGAACTTATCATTCCCCGCATAATCGAGGGAATAAACAACATCCTCCGGGATCCTTGTCCTGCCTTCCGTGACAACGTTTACAGGCTGCTCAGGATAGAAAGACTTAGTACTCATGAATCCCTTGTAGAAATATTCCATGTCGATCGACAGCTCTTCGAGAGTCCTGTTCACGAGGGATCGTGAGGAAAGCACCATGATCTGGTTATCAAAGTTCTTCATGCCGGGCATCAGCCCGAAACCTTCGAGCAGCTGATCATTCCCGGTTGCAGCAGCCTTCTTGTCTTCCTCGATCAGTATTGTCGCCGACACCCTGTATTCAGGCAAAGTGCGGGTTGTGTAAAGGTATGCGAGACCGATGGTTACTATCATTGTGCCGATGAACAGGTATTTATGCGATATCATCAGCATAAATATCTTCCTCAGGTTTTTCAGCTCTTCATTAACCGGGATTTTGCCTTGATTAGCAGGATTTGTTGAATTCACTTCAATCATTATAATCTTTTTTAAAATATGTTCTCTGAAAATATAAGGGACCTCCGGGCTTAACGAAGGACATTCAGTATTAAAATGAATGTAGTCACTGTACTGAGAATCACTCCATACGGGAAGGCATTCAGCTGAAAGAACCGTCCTTTAAGAGGCTCAGCATAAATAATATCGTTGGGCTGAACGTAATAAAACTCCGATGTGAGAATGCTCCTGTCGAGAAGGGAGAACTCACTTACAATATTGTTGTTCCCGACCTGCCTTATTATCTGGATTTTCTGCCGGTTGCTGTAATCGCCAAGGTCCCCGGCCATTGCAAGAGCCTGGAATATGTTCATCCGGTCCTTGTAGATCTGGTACTTGCCAGGGGTTTTTACCTCCCCGATAATACTGACATAGTTGTTGACCATTTTGACAGTCACCGAAGCGTCGGTCACATATGCCTTGAGAGTGGTTTCGATCTGGGCTTTGACAGCCTTGAGCGTTAAGCCCTCAACCCTGAACTTACCGGCGAAAGGAAACTCAATATTTCCTTCATTATCCACTGCATAGCTTATAAGATCAGCACTTTGCTCAGACATATTGCTGACACCCGATGTGGCATCAGTGGCGTTGAACATCTGAGACCATTGCGGATCGGGAGTGACAACCTTAATAAAAAGGTTATCGTAAGGCTGCACTTTATAATCTGTTGACTGGAAAGCCTTAACAGTGTCAGCAGCTTCACCTTCATGCTGAAGATATGTAAGCTTCCCGGAAGTAATGCAGGATGTTGCGAACAAAGTGATCAGCAGTGCTGTTATTAAGCAGGAGGATTTTGGAATGTACATTTTCTGACTGTTATTGATTTTGATTATACTTTGATAAACCAAGGGGGTTTTTTTACTGACCGGGCGTGCTTCCGCCCCGTCAGTCCCATCGCTGAGGGGGCCGCATCACACCATCTGGTGAGCCTTTGAATTTGTTTTTTGCTGTTTCCGGAATTTCTATCTTTTCAGTCTTCCACCAGCTCTCCGGAATTTGCTTTTCTACCTGAAACCGGGACAAAATATTCTCATTGCCTTTATTCCTAAAAGCTTTGAATTTCAATTCACTCTTCTGTGTTGCCCTGAAAATCGGGCAGCGAATGTATAACGATGCCTAAACACCGGCCCTGTGGTACTTCCCCAAAACCCGTAATGACTATTACAGGCGTATCACTTTTTATTCCAGACCCGTGACTTTTATCAAAAGTAAATTTAAGCATAAATAAACCGAAGTTCAATGCTTACATAGGGTATTTTTGACCATCTGAGGAATTCGTTAAACAAACGGGTTGTTTGAGACGATTAAAATTTATCTCCATTTCTCCAAAACACCTTTTTTTGTTCAAATCCGCCCTTTTGAGAAGGGTCGTTTATTATTTCGTTTTGCCGCCCTTCGCACATTTTGGAGCCTGGCTCCGGTCAATGCACTCACTCCCCTGACGCTCCGGTCAGGTTCTTGCTGGCCTCGACTCACATCTCATATCTCATATCTCATATCTTTCTTTAACCACGGAGTTGCACGGAGTTTTACACGGAGTTGCACGGTTTGATCAACCCAGCACCAAGCACCCAGCACCCAGCCTTCGCTAGGGCTTCGGCTGGCAAAGCCTGCGCCCTGAGCCCTGCGCCCTGCGCCCTGAGCCCTGAGCCATCCTCTGTGCTCCTCTCTTTCTTGCCCCCTCCCGATAGCTATCGGGACCCCTGAAGGGGGCATTAAATCAGTGCAGATCTGTTGAATCTGCGTCATCTGCGTGCCATTCCACTTGATTTCACCCAACAGGGCACCGTGCAACTCCTCGGTTAAAACCCTTACCGGCATTACTATTAAATTAATCAATATCAACTATCCTGATTCAAGCATTAAATCGTATCTTTAAATTCGGGAAAAATAAACATCATAAACTCAAAACCATACATTATGAGGCGTTCACATCTCTTTCAGGCAATGCTGGTACTCGTAATATCCACAACCTGCATTACCAATGGACAAACAGACAACACCCTTTCCCCGAAGGAGATCAGGGAGGGATGGAAACTGCTCTTCGACGGTGAAACACCTGCCGGATGGATGAATGCAAAAACAAAAAAATTCCCTGAAACAGGATGGGAGATCCGGAAAGGTGAGCTCATAATAAGCCCTTCCACAAAAGCAGAGGGAGGCGGAGGCGATATAGTCTCTTCCGGCATCTACACCAACTTCGAGCTCTCAGTCGATTTCAAATACGCCCCCGGAGCCAACAGCGGCATCAAATACTTTGTCGATACGGAAAGGGACAACGGCCAGTATGCATCAATAGGCTGCGAATACCAGATCCTCGATGACAGGCTCCATCCCGATGCGAAAGAGGGGATCAAAGGCAACAGGACGCTGGCAGGATTGTACGACCTGATCGCCCCGATGGCAAAAAAGGATAATGGTGCCGGCAAATGGAACCATGCCACTATAATAGTCAGGGGCAACAATGTGGAGCACTGGCTCAACGGAGTTCTCACAGTGAAGTACGAGAGGGGCAGCCAGGCATGGAAGGATCTCGTGGCAACAAGCAAATTCAAATCAATACCCGGGTTCGGTGAAAATGCCGCAGGACGCATACTGCTGCAGGATCACGGGGATGTGGTGGCATTCAAGAATATAAAAATAAGGGAGATAAAGTAGAGGGTGCTGGATGCTGGGTGCTAGGTGCTGGGTGCTGGGTGCCTTGATAATCACAATGGCTTCTGAACCCTTGCAGTCAGGGATTGTTATATAACCTGAGTTTGGTAAATTAACCCAAGAAATTTAATAATATGAAGAACATAGCTCTTTTCATGGTCATCTGCTGCATCGTGGGGCTGTTCTCATGCAGCAAGGAATCCCATTCCGATAAGTTCAACCTGCTGACAGGCCCTGTCTGGGCCAGCGACAGCCTTCTTGTCAACGGTGCCGATGCAAGCGGACCAGGCGAGCTGCTGGAGAAATTCAAGGGGGATGCAAAATTCAAAACCGATTATACAGGGTATTTCGGAGAATATACAGGCACATGGCGGTTTGCCTTTAACGAAACGCAGGTTGTAATTATGACCGACTCCCTTCCGATACCGATTTCTGCCATTATAGATGAACTGAACACAACCTCCTTCAAAATATCGACAAGCGTAAATCTGATACCTATCCGAATGACTTTTAAAGCTAAATGATGCGCCTTTCATTTGCAGCATTCATACTACTCGTCAGTCCGGCCTTCAGCATCGCCTTTTCCCAGGCCACAGTAAGGGGCAAAGTCTTCGACAGCAGCACAAGGGAGCCGCTTTATGGTGTTTATATAGTTTATGGAAAAAACAAGGGGACCACTACCGACACTGACGGCAGGTACGCAATCGAAACAGACACGGGCAAAACCGAGCTTACATTCAGGTTCATAAGCTATAAAGCGGTTACAAGGACTATCGAACTCGCTCCCCGGGATACGCTTGTACTGGATGTCGGACTGGAAACGGATCTCCGTGAAATAGGCCAGATAGTTGTCAGCGCAAGCAGGACTGAGCAAAAAGTTGCCGAGCTTACAGTTTCGATGGATGTCCTTAAATCTGCCGACTTTCTTAAAACCCATATCACCGATCCGGAGGAACTTGTAAACAAAACATCGGGAATAGAGGTGATGGATGGCCAGGCATCCATAAGGGGCGGCAGCGGATTCAGCTATGGCGCCGGAAGCAGGGTCCTTGCACTTATCGACGGGCTTCCAATGATCTCCCCCGATGCGGGAAATATTAAATGGCAATTCCTCCCGCTTGAAAATATATCGCAGGTAGAGATAATCAAGGGGGCTTCATCAGTTCTATACGGCTCATCAGCACTTAACGGCATTATCAACTTCAGGACTGCTGATGCATCAAATACGCCAAATTCGCAGTTCTATGCAGAAACAGGCATATACGGCAATCCACGGAACATGAGCTGGAAGTGGTGGGATACCCCCAGGATATTCTCATCAGTGGCATTTTCACACCTACAGAAATATGGCAATACGGATATCGGGCTGGGTGTCAACATCCTGACCGACAATGGCTACAGGAAATATAACGATGAATCGCTGTGCAGACTGGGACTGCGACTGAAGCATCATGATGCAAATGTGAAAGGGCTTGATTATGGCCTGAATATCAACGCCGGCTATACTGTAAAGAGAGACTTTGTACTCTGGGAGAATGCTGCATACGGGGCCCTGAAGCAGGATACATCCACTGTATCATTGCTGCACGGAAGCTATCTCGCTGTCGATCCCTTCATCTCCTATAAGAATGGGGGCAGATTCACACATGAGCTTCGCACAAGGTTCCAGTTTGCCGGCAACAGGTTCCCGGTGCGGGAACAGAACAACTCAGATGCATATCTCCTGTACACCGACTACCAGACCACTTTCAGGGCAGCCCCTTTTCTGGATATTACGGCCGGACTGACAGGTACGGTAAGCAGGGTGATATCGCATTTCTATGGCGACCATTCAGGGCTGAACATTGCCGGCTTTACCCAGCTCGATGTGCGTCCCCTTCCGAAATTGCAGGTTGTTGCAGGGGTAAGGGTTGAACAGAATTCTGTGGATAACATCATGGACAAGGTAGTGCCCATCTTCAGGACCGGGATAAACTGGCAGGTTGCAGAATATACATTTCTGCGCGGCTCCTTTGGCCAGGGATACAGGTATCCATCGATAGCGGAGAAATTTGCTTCGACAACCCTCGGGTCGGTAAGGATATTCCCAAATCCATTTGTCAATCCAGAATCGGGCTGGAGCGCAGAGGCGGGGATCAAACAGGGAATTTTGCTCGGAGAGACCAGGGGACAGGCTGATATCTCGGTCTTCATGTCGGAGAACAAAAATATGATTGAATACCTGTTCGGCTCCTATCCCGATCCGGTAACGGGAATTTTCAGCTACGGCTTCCTGGCTACAAATATCGAAAACTCAAGGGTATACGGAACGGAGACCGAGTTCAGCCTCAGCAGGAAGATCGGCAGTGTGACCGCATCAGCTACAGGGGGTTATACATATATATATCCTGTCGAGTTCAACCAGGCAACACATAAAAATACCGATCTTTACCTCAAATACAGGAGAAAGCATTCCGCCCTGCTTGCACTCGGTGCATCCTATAAAAGGTATGACCTTGGGCTTAACCTTTTCGCAAAATCGAAGATACTGAGGATCGACGATGTTTTCCTGAATCCGCTCACAAGGGAGCAGATCCTGCCTGGATTCTATGATTACTGGCAGACACACAATACAGGCTATTTTTCAATGGACGGCAATGCAGGATACAAAATCAGCAATGTGCTTACCCTGTCGGTCGCAGTGAAGAATATTACAAATACCGAATATATGGGCCGGCCCGGAGATATCCGGCCTCAACGGAACTACTCTGTCCGGCTTTCAGGGAACTTTTAGCAATCTCACGTGATATGGACACGCCATGGCGTGACCATTCCTGATCCCAATAAGAAACGCCATTAAAACAACGAGACTGTACTTATAACAAATCAATGCAATCAGGAAGAGAATTAATCTGTATTTCGTACTTTTAGGTAACAAAAATATTATTCCAGAGTATGAAACCGATTTATTTTAAAGCCCTGATACTGGTCGCTCCCTGGATAATGTCAGGATGCGGCCGGACAGAAAAGACTGTCAGCCCAGAAAAGCGCCCTAATATCCTGATTGCCATGGGCGACGACATATCCTATCCCCATATGGGTGCGTATGGGACCAGCTGGGTCAGGACTCCCGGCTTTGACAGGGTGGCTTCCGACGGCATCCTCTTCAACAATGCCTACACCCCGAATGGCAAATCATCCCCGTCCAGATCCTGCTTCCTTACAGGCCGGTACAGCTGGCAGCTCGAAGCAGCCTGCAACCATGTACCGTATTTTCCTGCAAAGTTCAAATCCTTCATGGAGGCCCTTGGAGAGAATGGCTATTATACCGGCTATACGGCCAAAGGCTGGGCTCCGGGCGTGGCCATCGACAGCACCGGCAGTCCACGTAATATGACTGGAACGGCATTCAACTCCAAAACACTTGTCCCTCCTACGGATGGCATATCAGATATTGACTATGCAGCCAACTTCTCCGATTTCCTCGATTCGAAAAAGGAGGGCAGCCCTTTCTGCTTCTGGTACGGATCGCATGAACCTCACAGAAAATATGAATTTGCCTCGGGGTGCACAAAGGGGGAAAACATCCTGAGGATATAAAATCCATTCCTGCTTTCTGGCCCGACAATCCCCAGGTCAGAAATGACCTTCTCGACTATGCCCTTGAGATCGAGCATTTCGACAGCCAGCTTGTAAAGATGCTTGACATGCTGAAGAAAAAGGAGAACTTGAAAATACAATAGTCATAGTTACTGCAGATAACGGCATGCCATTCCCCCGTGCCAAAGGACAGGCGTATGAATATTCCGACCACGTTCCGCTGGCGATAATGTGGGGAAAGGGGATTAAAAACCCCGGGAGGGCTATTTTCGATTTCATAAGCTTTGCCGACTTTGCTCCCACTCTTCTGGAAATTGCCGGGATCCCGCCATCGGGCTCCGGCATGAAGGAGTTCGGAGGAAGCAGCTTTGCGGATATTTTCAGCAGCAGGAGGCAAGGCTATCTCAGCAAGAAGAGAAATCATACCCTTATTGGCAGGGAAAGAAATGATGTCGGCAGGCCCGATGATGCAGGATATCCTATCAGGGGAATTATTAAGGATGGATACCTCTTCTCTCCAATTATAATCCCGAAGATGGCCCTCAGGCAATCCAGAAACGGGATATCTCGATTGCGACGGAAGTCCCACCAAATCACTGATTCTCTATATGAGGAGTGCCGGCATCCCGTCCGACTGCTGGAAGATCTGCTTCGGAAAGAGAGGCGACGAGGAGCTATATTATCTTGGCAAGGACCCGGAATGCCTGAATAACCTTGCCGGGAATGCAGCATATAACGCCCTGAAACGGAATCTGCATGATCAGCTCTATCTTGAGCTCCTCAACCAGGATGATCCGAGGGCCTATAATAAGGGAGATGTTTTCGAAAAATATCCATATGCTGATGAGACTGTCAGAAATTTCTATTCACGATTCATGAAAGGAGAGCTGACCAGAACAAGCGCGGGATGGGTTGATTCCACTGACTTCGAAAGCGAGGGATTCTGAAAATAAAAGGGGAGTAAACAGGGCACGGATTGAAAATCCGCGCCAGCGGGCAGCGGGGCAGCTTCAGTGTAACAGGAGAACATAACTGTGCTGATCTGCTTCATCTGTGTCATCTGCGTACTATTGTTCTTCCCCTGCGCAGCAAGCAGTTTTTCAATAAAGTTAAGTCCGCATGGCAATATTGGGGCAGTTGAAAAAGTCCTCCATACAACTCTTTGCTCCCGACAGCTATCATGAGCGTGCCACCGTACAGCAAATTCGCAAAGCGGGTTCATGCAGACCAGGACAGGAATGTTTTTTATCCGGACGTTTGGAAACTTCTTAGAATTAAACTAGTTTTCAGTTTCTAAAACCATTGTATCATGAAAACATTCCGGATCAATAACTTAATTGCCATCGCTGCCTTTTTAATCATCGTATCTGCACTTGATTCCTGCAAAACTGAAAAGATAAATGAGGTGAAAGTGCCTGATTTTGCAACACTCTCCTCCCAATTCAACCAGCCTCCTGCAGAATATACAACAGCTCCTTTCTTTGTATGGAATGCCAGATATAACAAAGGACGAGATTGACAAATTCATGGAAGGATTCAAAAATGCCGGATCCTCCCAGGTTATTCATCCATCCGCGTCCGGGACTGATCACTGAATACCTTTCCGATAACTGGTTTGATCTTTACAAGTATACCGTTGATAAGGGCAAGGAGCTTGGAATGAAAGTCTGGATCTACGATGAGAATTCCTATCCAAGCGGATTTGCCGGCGGACATGTGCCCGATGAAATGCCGGAATCATATAACCAGGGACAGGGACTGGAGATGACCAGAAGTGAATACCCTGCCCGATACTGTGATAAATTTTATCTGTCCTGAAGGAAGATGATGGCAATTATAACGATATTACTTCATCACTCTAATCCGAGAAAGGAAAAAGCAGGAAAATATTTTCTCTTCTCAAAGAGCTACAACCAAAAATCCGACTGGTATGGAGGTTTTTCCTATGTTGACCTCCTTTATCCCGGTGTAACACGGAAATTCATTGAGAGAACAATGACCGGATATGAGAAGGTTCTTGGATCCGAATTCGGCAAAACCATTCCCGGAACATTTACCGATGAGCCACAAATTGAATCACCAGGTGGAATACGCTGGACACCTGACCTTTTTGATGTATTCAGGAAGCAGTGGAACTATGATCTGAGAACCCAGCTGCCCTCGCTTTACGAGGAGACAGGAGACTGGAAAAAGGTACGGCATAACTATACCCAGACTCTGCTCAGCATGTTCATCGAGAGCTGGTCGATGCCATGGCATGTATGGTGCAGAGGAGCACAACATGAAATTTACCGGCCATTACTGGGAGCATTCATGGCCCAACATGAAGCCGGGCGGCGATAATATGGCAATGTATGCCTGGCATCAGGTGCCTGCTATCGATATGCTTTTCAACCAGTTCAATGACTCCTCATCCCATGCCCAATTCGGGAATGTCAGATCGGTAAAGGAACTTGCAAGTGCGGCAAATCAGACCGGCAGGCAGAGAAAACTGAGTGAGACTTATGGCGGCTCAGGCTGGGACCTGACCTTTACCGACATGAAGCGCAATGGCGACTGGGAATATGCGCTGGGAGTGAACCTGATGAACCAGCATCTTACATATTTCACACTGGCAGGCGCAAGAAAATATGACTACCCTCCCACATTCGACTATCATGAACCATGGTGGAATGACTATAAATATATAAATGATCATTATGCAAGACTTTCCCTTGCACTGTCGTCAGGCAGGCAGATAAATGATATCCTTGTGCTCGAACCAACCACATCCTGCTGGCTCTATGATTCATATGTCAATCAGGATCCCAGGACCGCGGAAATAGGGCAGTCATTCCAGTCATTTGTCACACAGGCTCGAAAAAAGCCAGGTCGAGTATGACCTGGGTTCGGAAAATATAATGAAGGATCTGGGGAGCGTGAAAAAGGAAACTGATCGTCGGTCAGGCGGCGTATTCAAAAGCAGTAATTCCTCCCATGACTGAGAACCTTGACAAATCCACCTTCGAGCTTCTTGACAAATTTGTCTCATCGGGAGGAACGCTGATTGCCTTCTCCGAGCCAACCCTTATTGACGGGTCGCCAAGTGACGATCTGAAGAATTTTTTCAGCAGCAATTCCGGTAAAATTATCGAGCCCGCGAATCTGACAGACGAAGTGATCCAAAAGCTATTCTCCTCTCCGCAGATTGCATTTAACGATGTTATGGGAGGCACCCTTTATCATCAGCGAAGGATACTTACAGACGGACAGCTGATTTTCCTTGTCAATTCTTCCCTCGAATCCCCTGTTACTGGCACATTCAAAACAAAAGGGGCAGATGCAATCGAGACTGAATACCCTCACAGGAGAGAAATACGGCTATCCGAACGGCCAGACAGGCGATGACATAAGTTGTTCCTTCTCCCTGCCCCCTGCCGGCAGCCTGCTTGTCTTTATCCCCGGGGACGGCAATGAGGATATTCCGGTGCCGGAAAAAACACAAAACCTATCCCTGTGACTGCGGCCTCCCCATTAAACGTCACACGCATGGAGGACAATGCCCTGATGATCGACTTCTGTGATCTGGGGCTGGGCAATGAGCTAACAAAAGATCTCAATAATTACGATGCTGCCGACAAGGTATTCAAATACTACGGGTTCCATAATGGCAATCCATGGAATACCTCAGTCCAGTTCAGCACAAATACAGTCGACCGGGATACTTTCGGTATAGGCACTGGCTTCACGGCAACCTATCATTTCACCGTAAGGGAGAAATTTAAATTTGATGGCATGAAAGCAGTTGTCGAGCGGCCCGTCATCTGGACCGTTTCGGTCAACGGAACTGTGGTAAAGCCTGAAGAAGGCAAATGGTGGCTCGACAGGTCATTGGGTGTCATCAATATCGGAAGCCTCTTCACTACAGGAGACAATACAATTACTCTTAAAGCCTCTCCGATGAAAATACATGCAGAGATTGAACCTGTATATATCCTCGGCGATTTCTCAGTCAGACCCGCCGCCAAAGGATTTGAAATCGGGGCCCCAGCCGCCTCATATTCTACAGGAAGCTGGAAAGATCAGGGAATGCCATTCTATTCATGGGGAATAGACCTACACAAGGGAATATAATATTGAGAAGCCTGAAGGAAAATGGGAAGTAGGGCTGGGCCAATGGAAAGGCACAGTAGCCGAAGTAACTGTCAATGGGCAGGCTGGCAACCCTTATCGCATTTCCTCCTTATACATCAGATATTTCCGGACTGATGAAACCGGGCATTAATAAGATAGAGGTAAAGGTTATTGGCAGCCTGAGGAATCTACTCGGTCCCCATCATAACAAGCCCCCTCACGGATTTGTTACTCCCGGTTCATGGCGGGGAGTGAAGGGTTATCCTTCGGGGACAGGATTACACATGCTGGATTATGGATTGATGGAAGACTTTGTCTGTGCGCAGGGCTGAATAGTCCGGAAACAATTCGAACGATATCCTGATACCTTTATAAATAACTAACTGCCAATATCAAATTCCGACCTATTGCAGGAAAGAATTATTTTTCTACATTTGACTTGATTTTTTACTTACAGCTTGAACCAAACCAAACATTTCAATTATACTAGTAAACGTAACTGCTGGGATCCTATACTGAGGTATGGATTTCTGCCTTAACTTAAATTTAAACCATAACCTATGAGAAAACTACTGATTTTTATTTTTGCCGTGTTAATTTCGGGCAGCCTGTTTGCAGGCGGGCTGGTAACAAATACCAACCAGAGCGCCATGTTCACACGTCTCCAGAACCGTAATGCCACAACAGACATTGACGCAGTCTACTACAACCCGGCCGGACTCACAAGGCTCGGTGACGGGTTCTTTTTATCTGTCAATAACCAGACAATAACCCAGACTCAGAAAGTAATCAGTACCAATGAGTTCCTTACCGGTCAGCCAAAAGAATATGTTGGTGATGTAAAAGCACCCATGTTCCCTGGCGTTTATCTTGCATACAATACCGGTAAAGTATCAATTTCTGCCGGATTTAACCCGGTAGGCGGCGGCGGCGGCGCAACATATAAAACCGGGTTGCCATCCTTTGAAATGAATGTTGCAAATATCCCCCCCGGATTAACCTTCCAGGGTATTCCAACCAATCAGTATTCGGCAGATATATACTTTAAGGGATCTTCAATCTATTTCGGATACCAGTTCAACGTGGGATACAAGATTACCGACATGTTATCCGTTGCTATCGGAGCACGTCTGGTCACCGCAAAAAACACCTATAAGGGACATATCAATGATATAATGATCAATCCCAATTACCCAGCTTTCGGAGACGGGTATACAGGCGGTCTTGTACCTGCCAGTCAGTTCTTTTCAGATGGCCAGACCTATCTGAACGGTGTTTCAACCCAGCTTTCCGGTACAGCTTCGTCGCTGCAGCCAATAGTTACGGGAGGCGGAGGCGATGTCCCATTATCTGACGGAACAACTGTTGGCCTGAGTCCGCTTCAGGTTGCAACCCTCCAGGGAACAATTACTGCCCTGGGTGGTGACCCGACAAATATGACAATAGCACAGTCCCAGGCATTTTTCACTGGAGCTTCAGCTACATATGCCGGTAAAGCAGGTGTAATGGGCGGATACGCTGGCGCAACACAGAATATTAATGTAAATGCATCTGCATCAGGAACCGGGGTTACACCAATAATAAGTGCAAACTTCGCACCCTCCGATAAACTGAATATAGCCGTCAAATATGAGTTCAAGACAGAGCTTGACCTCAAAATGAAGGTTGCTCCCAACATGGGCGGCGGAATCTTCATCGACGGTCAGACAATTATAGCTGACATGCCTGCCATGCTTGCAATGGGTGTCGAATATAAGCCTGTTGAAAAACTTATGATTGCCGCAAACTTTACAACCTATTTTGATAAAAACGTCGATTATGACGGATCAGAAAGCGTTCAGATTGACCAGATTGACAAGAATTTCGTTGAGTACGGACTGGGACTGCAGTATGCAATTTCTGAGAAACTGCGTATAAGCGGCGGCTGGACACATACAGATACCGGGGTTAACCTTAATTATCAGAGTGATCAGAGCTTCAGCACAAATACAAACTCCTTCGGGGCAGGATTCGGCTACCGCATCTCTCCGATGATAGATCTGAACCTGGGCGGCCAGTATACTGTCTATAAAGACGGATCAAAGGATTTTGTTGACATAATTGGACATACATATACCGAAACATATAAGAAATCAACATGGCTTATCGGTGTTGGCCTTGATTTCCGCTTCGGGAAAAAATAAGAGACCAGACTATTTTTTTCACTGAAAGGCTGCCTCACCTGAGAGCAGCCTTTTCTTTGACATCCCAGTGCCACATAATTCTATTGCCCCTTCCCGATAGCTATCGTGATGCAAAGACAAGCAATTGTAATTTAGATCTTTGCGAAAACACTCATGCTTTACGGAATTTGTGATTATTAATGTGTCTCGCTGATGTACGCAGATTGAAGAACGCTGAGTCCCGCCGATTAAACTCCTTTAACATCCGCGAATCCCGATGGCTATCGGGACTGCGGTAACCTCTGCGAAACTCCGCGAGAACCCCTGCGAAAATCTGCGGTTATTGGAATTCGACTTTTTTAGCACCCTCCTACCGAAAATTCCATAAATACTTGCTATTCTGACCGATACGAAGAATTATACTCTGATATACGAATCAACCACCCCGGCCGGAATGATAAGTTGCAAATAGCAAATGTACAGACGGTCCGGCCACCCCCTGCCTACCGGCAGGCAGGCTCCTTCAAAAGGAGGGGAAAATTTCACCAAACAATTTTCAGGTTAAACATGAGTCTGCTTCCGCACGAAGCAAGAAAAATCCTTTTCAGCTTCACCGGCCTGACTGGCTCTGCCTTCAAATGGGGAACCCGGCAACATGGAACCTTGAACTTTCTCCTTTTGCTTTTTGCCTTTTGCCTTTTGCCTTTCTCCTTTCTCCTTCTGCCTTTCGCCTTTCTCCTTTCTCCTTCCTCTCAATAACTTATCCCCAGGGAATTAAGATGCTTAATATATACCGCAGTCTCAGGCAAACCTGACGACTGCAGCTTCCGGTACCAGTCACCTGCCTTAACGGAGTTACCTGTAGATTTATATAACTGGATAATATTCATGAACAACAGTCCCGCTGCCCCGGGGTTGCTGTTGCCTGTCTCCCCTGCAATCGCAACAAGGCTGACAAGGGCTTTTGAAGGCTCATTGTTCTCGGCCAGAAGGAAAGCATCATCCAGCTTCCTGTTAAGGCTGCTGTCAAGAACTACTCCATAAAAGGAAAAACAGTTCTGCTCACAATCCTCAATAAGATTCACCGACCCGGCCCCTTCTCTCAATGGAGGAAAAGTGAGGACAAAATCGAGCTGCTCACCGATGGATTTGAATTTATAAGTATCGGGGCAAACAGGTATTCCGCTGGAGGACACAAGATGATCCCTTGTCCCGTCAGGATATACAATGTAAACATTCCTGTCGGCACAGAAATATCCTCCGGTGATCCTGTTCTCAATTTTCATGTATACCTCAGTCTTCCCGGCCGACAGTTCAACCTTCATTATCTCAAGTGTGGGATGGCTTTTCATCGCAACATTCGGTGAAATAAATGATTGCGGGAATGCGGGTACCGTTATGGCCGGCAGTAAAATCAGAAGCGGCATTAATCTTTTCAGCATGGAGGTCATTCTTTGATTGGGTGCAAGGTATAAAAAACTTATGGTCTGCTTTTGTAACAGATATGTAAAATATTCTTAACCCTCCCTTAACCCTTCTGTAACAATATCGGGGGATTTTTGTACCAGCAAACTATGAGTACAAAACCTGGTAAATACGTTAAAATGGATTTTAAAGAATTAAAGAAAGGAGCAATAAATATTTTGATCATGCTCACTCTGTCATCAGCAGGACTGGCGCAGACCGGTTCAATTGAAGGCGTAGTCACGGACAAGAACAGCGGGGAGGCTCTCCCCGGGGTAACCCTGACAATTGAGGGAACCACAACCGGCACCTCTGCCGACGTTGAAGGTCATTTCAGAATCACGAATGTGAAGCCTGGCAGGTACAGGGTGAAGGCTTCATATATTTCATATAATCCCTTTACAACCGGGGAGGTAAAAGTCGAAGCCGGCAAACCGACAAGGCTTACAATATCTATGGTTGAGAATACGGTAGCTCTCAGTGAGGTCAGGGTAACGGGGATAAGGAAAACCGATACGGAAGTCTCAACAATAAATGCAACCCGTATGAGCCCCCTGGTCTCGATCGGCATCTCGGCCCAGCAGATCCTGAGATCGCAGGACAGGGATGCTTCCGAGGTGATCAGACGGCTTCCGGGAACAACAATAATAGATGACCGGTTCATAATTGTAAGAGGCCTGTCTCAGAGGTACAATGCCGTTTGGCTGAACAATGCAGCCACTCCAAGCTCGGAAGCCGATGTCAAGGCATTCTCCTTCGATGTGATCCCGGCTTCAATGATCGATAACATGATAATAATAAAATCACCGGCACCTGAACTTCCTGCGGATTTTTCAGGAGGCTTCATGAAAATTACAACCACGAACCTTCCAGAAAAAAATTCCTTTTTCATCTCTTACGGAACAGGGGTAAGCCAGGGGGCAACATTTAACAGCTCTCTTCAATATCAAAGGAGCAGTACTGACTGGCTGGGATTCGACAATGGCTATCGTTCGCTGCCTGCAGGAATGCCTGCCCATCTCAATGAGTATGAATCGGCAACAAATCCTGAAATCCAGAACAGGATTACCGAGCTTGGAAGGGAGCTGAATAAAACGTGGGTGCCCGTCACGGCACAGGCTTATGCAGACCAGCGCGTATCGATGGGGTTCAGCAGAAGGTTCAAAACAGGTTCTCAGTCGTTCGGCAACATAACAGCCGTAACATACAGCAACACGAATAACTTCGACAGGATCTCAAACAACAACTACACAATATACGATTTCAAAAACGACGAGCCTTCATATGTTGACCAGTTTTCAGACAACCAGTACACAAATTCAGTCAAGCTTGGCGTTGTGCATAACTGGACCTGGTATCCGGCCGCAGGACAAAAAATTGAATTCCGGAACCTCTTCAACCAGATAGGAATGAACAGGACAACACAGAGGGACGGAAGGGAATGGTACAATGACGGAAGATATATAAGGTCAACGGAACTCGGATACCTCGGAAGATCTATATATTCCGGACAGCTGGCAGGGGAACATTCCTTCGATGAAGGAGAAACAAGAATTGACTGGGTGGCAGGATATTCATTCTCAAACAAGAATGAACCTGATGTGAAAAGGTACAGGTAT
This sequence comes from uncultured Bacteroidales bacterium, assembly GCA_963756885.1. Taxonomy (GTDB): domain Bacteria; phylum Bacteroidota; class Bacteroidia; order Bacteroidales; family VadinHA17; genus LD21. The sequence goes on along the minus strand of CAVWPG010000003.1, from coordinate 581,617 downwards.
ATAAGAGACAGCCAGGATACAACACAGTACTTTCCTGCTGTTCAATGACAACCCTGACCTCTCCTCCGAATCACAGATGTGGTTCAGACTGAACGAAAAAGTTATCATCGGCTGCAGTCAATTTCTACAAGGACAGCTGAAATTCTCCGGATTCAGTCCCGAACTAAAGGCCGGATCTACCTGGAAAACAAGAACCGCGGATTCAGTGCAAGGAATTTTGGCTATACCAAAGCAAGCAGCCAGTCGGGCTTCGGTTCGACAACACTTCCTGCAGGTCAGATATTTACGGACGAAAACATAAATCTTACCGATGGAATCAAACTTGCGGAAATCACATCTCCTTCTGATTCATATACTGCATCGAATAAACAGCTTCAGGCTACATCGCCGCAAACTTCCTTTACATTCAAAAATAAGTCTCTATACTGGTTTAAGAGTTGAAAAGAATATGCAGACGCTCGACAGCTACAGGCAGGGGACAACAATTCCCGTAAATGTTATGCGCGATACGGTGAATTTCTTCCCTTCTGCAAACCTGTCGATTATCCTCTCGTGACAAGAACATGCTGAGGGCCGCTTACGGTCTTATCTGTCAACAGGCCGGAATTCAGGGAAATGGCTCCTTTCTATTTTGTTGATTTTGACCTCAATGCAGGGATATATGGGAATCCTGCCATAAAGCAGGCATACATACATAATTTCGATCTCAGGTTTGAACATTACCCCTCCCCCAACGAAACATTCAATATCGGTGTCTTCTATAAAAATTTCCATAATCCCATAGAGATGGTAATTATGGGAAACAGTCCTACCCAGTACTCCTTTGAAAATGTATTATCGGCATACAGCTATGGAATTGAATCGGATGTCAGGAAATCACTGGGATTCATTTCAGGAGCCGAGAATTTCTCCATAATTCTTAATGCGGCTCTCATAAAAAGCAGGGTACAGTTCCCTTCAGGGAGCCTGGAGCGCAACAGGTCACTTCAGGGCCAGTCGCCCTATATGGTAAATGCAGGACTGTTCTATTACAACGACAACAACGGACTGATGGTAACAGTGATGTACAATATAATCGGTAAAAGGATCGTGGCGGTTGGCAGACCATCACCTAATGAATGGGAAGACATTCCAAATATTTATGAAATGCCAAGAAATGCTCTTGATCTGGCTGTCAGTAAGAAATTACCAAAAATCTGAAATTAAGGCAAGCATTAAAGATATTCTGAATGAACAGGCTATAATGAAGCAAACAGTTGATACCACAGTTGACATGTCTGAAGTAACCGGAGGAACAGACAACAGCCTGAAATATTTTAAAAGGGATCAAATCACAAGATCGTATCGTCCAGGCAGATACATGACCTTAGCAATCACATACAAATTCTGAAGCTTAAAATCGAAAATCAGTCTAAACCGGATATTATATGAATAGAGAAAAAGATTCTTCGATTCACTCCGCCTCATTTCGCTTGGAATCTACCGGTTTTGGTACCCTGATAATTATTAAAAACAAAAACAATAAACAGATATCAATTAAAAACAATCAAATGAAAATCATTATGAAAAGAATTTTTGACAAAACAAAACTACTCTCCGGACTCATTATTGCTATAATAGTCCTGACAATTTCCTGTAAAAAGGATCCGGTTCCTGTGACAGGTATTACTCTGGATAAAACCACTGCAACAGTACAGGTAGGAAATACCCTGGCCATTCAGGCATTCATTAATCCCGGTGACGCAGATAATAAGAATGTTACCTGGAGTTCGGCAGACGTATCTGTCGCATCAGTTGCCAATGGCGTTGTAACCGGTGTTGCACTGGGAACTACAACAATCACTGCTGCTTCTGACGCCGATCCTTCAATAAAGTCAACCTGCGAAGTTATTATAACACCCTCCACAGGCCAGGTTATCCAGGTCTCGGGAGATATTACAGAAAATACCACCTGGTATGCCGGCGCAAAATATATGCTCTCCGGTTTTGTATATGTTAAAGAACAATGCCATACTGACAATTGAACCAGGTACCGTGATCAAAGGTGTTTCAAATACCAAGGCAGCCCTGATGATTGAGAGAGGTTCAAAGATCATGGCGGCAGGTACTGCTGACATGCCTATTGTATTTACATCTGACAAACCAAAAGGGCAGCGCGCATATGGTGACTGGGGCGGATTGGTACTTTGCGGTTATGCACCCACCAACAAACATGATCAGGCACAGGTGTTGGGATTGCTGAAGGAGGAATCGGTTCACTCTATGGAGGAATGATGCCAATGATAACTCAGGAGTTCTCCAGTATGTCAGGATCGAATTCCCCGGTATCGGGCTTACAGCTACTCCGAATAGTGAGATTAACGGACTTACCCTTTACGCAGTAGGTGCAGGAACAACTATAGATCATATTCAGGTTTCCTATTCAGGCGATGATTCATATGAGTGGTTCGGTGGAACAGTGCAGATGAAATATCTCGTTGCTCTCAGGGGCTGGGACGATGACTGGGATACCGACAACGGATTTTCGGGAAAGGTGCAGTTCTTTGTAAGCCTTCGCGATCCCGCTGTAGCAGATCAGTCAACATCAAATGGATTTGAATCTGATAATGATGCTGATGGTTCTACGCTTTCACCATTCACTTCTGCACTTTTGTAAACGGAAGCGTATTTGGTCCGAAGGTTACTTCTTCCACCACAATTAATTCCCTTTTTGGTCATGGCATGCAGATCCGCAGCGGATCACGGCTTTCAATTTATAATTCTGTCATCGCAGGATGGCCGTTTGGATTATATGTTGACGGTGCTTTGGGTGATTCCCCAGCTCAGGCAGAAAGCAATGTTTTACAGATCGAAAATTGTGTGATGTCCGGAATGGGCACCAACTATAAGGAGAATCAAACTTCACTGCAGGGTACTGAGGCATGGTATCTTGCCGCAGAACGAAATAACTCAGTGATGGATACAAATGATATGCTTGAGGTGACAGATCCTTTTAACCTGACTGCTCCAAACTTCCTGCCAATGGCCGGATCTCCGCTGTTAACCGGAGCAGCATTTACAAACAGCAGACTGACTGATTCATTCTTCACTCCGGTGGACTACAGGGGAGCTTTTGGTACTACAGACTGGACAGCAGGATGGTGTAATTTTGATCCTCAAAACACAGATTATTAACTTCCACTTTAACAGAGTCAGACCTGTCTTCACTCTACGGTGGTACGCTAGTTTGCTGCGGAGGCTGATCCTAATTGGTCAGCCTCTTTTTGAATTTTATGACGCTTCCTGTTTTGTAACAATTACTTAAAAATTAAGTAACAGTTTCGTAACAATTTCGTCACAATTTTGCAGAATAAAACCATTAAATACAACTATGCAAACAAAATAACCCCACAATTGTCCTGACTTCTTAATCACACTCCAGTCAATAAATCTTAAGCCCAAAGCACACTCTGATTTCGTCCCTTACGGGAAACCACTTGTCCTCATCTTCACGGATGTCAGTTCGACGATTTCCAAAGAAGAATATTCAAAATCATTTGACATCACCAGGGCCTACCTGGGTTATGAATATTTCTTCACAAAAAACATCTCATCAAGAATAAATATTGATGTAGCCGATCCTGGTGTTGGCAAATTACAGATGACAGCCTTATCAAGAATGCTTACCTTCAATATAAAACTGACAACCTGGCTATCCGGTTTGGGATGATCCCCACCCTCGCGTATAATCTTCAGGAGAAATTATGGGGGTATCGCTATATCTACAAATCTTTCCAGGATGCATATAATTTCAATCCAAGCGCCGACCTTGGAGCATCCGTGGAATATTCACCCGCAAAATTCATCTCGCTTGATCTCTCATTGCTGAATGGTGAGGGCTATAAAAGGATCCAGGCAGACAGCACTTTTAAAACGACTGCCGGAATAACCATAAGGCCACTTCAATGGTTTCTTCTGAGAGGCTATTATGATATGATGAATCACAGGTATAATCAGACAACACTTGCACTTTTTGCGGGTTATACCTACAAAACTTTCAAGGCAGGGACTTGAGTATAACGATCAGAAAAACAATGGTATGTTAAACGATCATGATTTCTCGGGAGTATCCCTTTACAGTTCAATAGGAGTTGGTAAAAAATTCACCATTTTCGGCAGGTACGACAACCTGAAATCCACTGCCTTACCAGGTGAAACATTACCCTGGAACAATACAAGGGACGGGCAGCTTTTTATGACCGGATTCGATTATTCTCCTACACCCGGGATAAAAATTGCACCCAATTTCCAGGGATGGTCGCCTCATGACCAATCACTGCCCTTTGCATCAACAATTGCATTAAATTTTGAAATAAAATTCTAGAAATTATTAAATTAAATAATACACAACAAATTAAAATCATGAAAAATCTGTTAATCTTTGCTGCGATACTTGCAATAACCGTATCATGCAACAGCGGCGGGAAAAAAGTCCGCTTCCAGGCGATAAAAAAGTTTCCATGACTGCTGCAGGAGCTACATTTCCAATGCCATTCTATAACCTTGCATTTAAAAAATATACTGAAGACACAGGCATACTTCTTACATATGGAGGAATAGGATCAGGGGGAGGAATAAGAAGCCTGAAAGACAAAGTTGTTGACTTTGGTGCGTCCGATGCCTATCTTTCAGATAAGAAACTGTCTGAAATGCCTGCTGAAATAGTGCATATTCCAACTTGCATGGGCGCAGTTGTAATTGCATATAACCTTCCGGGAGTGGATAACCTGAAAATGACCCCGGAATTGCTTGAAAATATTTTCATGGGAACAATTACAAAATGGGATGATCCTAAAATAAAGGATGTAAACAAGGATCTGAAACTTCCTGATATGAAAATAACAGTTGTTTACCGTTCAGATGGCAGCGGGACAACAAATATTTTCAGTGATTATATGACAAAGGTAAGTAAAGCATGGAGTGAAAAAATCGGAGCAGGCAAATCCCTGAACTGGCCTGCCGGGATCGGGGCAAAGGGCAATCCCGGAGTTGCCGGCACCATCAGCCAGTCAACAGGTACCATAGGATATATTGGATCGGAATATGCTTTTGCTCAAAAAATACAATATGCCAGTGTTCAGAACAGCTCAGGAAATTTTATTAATCCTGATATCAAGACCGTAAGCTTCGCAGCTAAAGGTTCGATACCTGCAGATAGCAAGGATCATGGTTACCAACCCAGCTGATCCGGAAGCATATCCGATAAGCGGATTTACCTGGATAATTCTGTACAAGGAACAAAACTATGACGGCCGCACACCTGCACAGGCAGAAGCACTAGTCAATTTTCTCAACTGGCTTGTGGATCCTGACGCCCAGGCTATGGCAGAAAGTGTCAATTATGCTTCCCTCCCGTCTGAGGCATCGGCAGTTGCTAAAAATATTCTTCGCACGGTCACCTACGACGGAAAACCTGTAATGAAATAGGAAATCTGAATTAATGAACAGTGACAAATTAACAAAAACGGCTCTCTTTGCTACATCACTTTTAATTCTGATCATCTCTGCCGGAATAGTGTTCTCTCTCGTAAAGGGATCACTTCCGGCTTTCAAGGACCTTTGGACTGAAGTTCATCATTTCAAATGAATGGAACCCTACATCAGGAAAAGAAGTGTACGGCGCATTGCCATTTATTGCCGGAACACTCATCACTTCGCTTCTGGCTCTTTTAATTTGTCTTCCACTCGCTTTTTCAACATCTCTCTTTGTTGCTGAATATTACAGGAATACAAGAGTTTCAAATATCCTGAGTTCCATGGTCGATCTCCTGGCCGGCGTTCCCTCAATAGTATATGGCCTCTGGGGATTTTATACCCTCAGACCTTTTATAATTAAACTTGGCCTGAGTGACCAGGGATTCGGAATTTTCACCTCTTCCCTTATCCTGGCTATTATGATAATTCCATATGCCACCTCCCTGAGCAATGAGATCATTGCCATGGTACCGGATGAGCTGAAGGAAGCGGCTTACTCCCTTGGAGCAACACGGCTTGAAGTTATTTTCAATGTTATAATACCCAATGCAAAATCAGGTATAATTGCCAGCTATATTCTGGCACTTGGAAGGGCTCTGGGAGAAACAATGGCAGTGACAATGCTGATAGGTAACTCAAATGTAATCCCTTCCGGCCTTTTCAGTACAGGCAATACCATGGCAAGTATCATTGCGAATCAATTTGGCGAAGCTTCAGGGCTGAAGTTGAGCTCACTTATTGCAATAGGTCTGCTGCTCCTTGCAATTACCGGAATAGTAAACAGCATCGGTAAATACATTATCAGAAAATTCGCATAAAAATTCAGATTAATGACAGCAAACAGTTTACAATATTTTACGGATAATATTGACAGGAGGAACAAAAAGAACAAGCTATTCCTGGCTCTTGTAATTATCCTGTCTTCTCTGACCGTTGTGCCTGTCATCCTGATTATAAGCAAGATTGTTATCCTGGGAATTGGACAGATCAATTTCAATTTCTTTGTTCAGACGTCGCCCGATTCCCTTCAGGCCATGACTGCCATCGCCAATAATGATACTATACCCGGGGGTATAGCCAACGGGATAACCGGAACTTTCCTGATTGTTCTGCTGTCGTCAGTCATGGCGATACCTGCTGGAATAATGATAGGCATTTACCTCTATGAAAATAGAAATAGTCCCTATTCCAATTTCCTGAGGAACCTGACAGATATTCTGCAGGGAATTCCATCAATAGTCCTGGGGATAATATCTTATTTATGGATTGTGAAATTCGTCACCCACGGATTCTCGGCTCTGGCCGGAAGCGTGGCACTTGGAATAATGATGCTCCCAATGATCATTAGATCAACTGAAGAGACGATGAAGATGATTCCGAATGAGATAAAGGAGGCGGCTTTTGCCATGGGTGCTCCCTATCATAAAATCATATTCCGGGTGCTTATTCCTACTGGGTTCAGCGGACTGTCGACCGGCATCCTGCTTTCCCTCTCACGTATCCTGGGAGAGACAGCGCCACTGATGATGACTGCCCTTGGAAGTACGGTAATAAATTATAATATAACAAAACCAACCAGCGCTGTGCCTCTCCTGATATGGGAATTTTATAATGACCCTAATATGGTTAAGCTGGTATGGAGTTCCTCACTATTCCTGATGATATTTGTACTGACACTGAACATTCTATCCGGCAGATTGTCTGCCAATCAAAAGCCTGAGAGAAAAAAATGACAGATGCAACAACTATTACCGACAATCCGGTCTTAAAGGTTAAAGACCTGTCAATTGCCTATGAGGCCGGCAAATATGCCGTGAAAGTCATCAATGCTGATATTGAAAGCAAAGCTATAACTGCTATAATGGGTCCCTCAGGCTGTGGAAAAAGCACTTTGCTGAGAGCTTTCAACAAGATGCATGAGCTATATCCGAATATCACATACGGAAGGGTCAATATTATCTGAATGACAATGATATAAATGAATATGTCAACGATAGAGCTAAGACGGAAAATAGGAATGGTATTCCAGAGGCCGAATCCGTTTCCAACAATGAACATCTATGAAAATGTCATCGCCAGGCTACAAACTGAATGGCATCAGATTAAAGAGAACATGAAAGGGATAGATAGTTGAAAAAGCACTCAAAGATGTTACACTCTGGGACGAGGTAAAAGATTCCCTCTTTAAAAAAGGTACATTCCTTTCGGGAGGACAGCAGCAACGTTTGTGCATTGCCAGGGCCATTGCCTTCGATCCGGAAGTACTGCTTCTCGATGAACCAACTTCAGCCCTTGACCCGGTATCCACTTCACGCATTGAAGATCTTCTTGTGGATCTGAAAGAAGACTATACGATTCTGCTTGTTACCCATAATATGTCGCAGGCGGCAAGAATAAGTGATAATTCAATGTTCATGTACCTTGGGGAGCTTGTTGAATACGGGAAAACGGATATTATGTTCACTAATCCCAAAGATCCCAGGACAGAAGGATATCTGACAGGAAAATTCGGATAGACGATTAAATTCGTGGAAAATATTTAACTTGTACTAATATGGAGATAATAAAATTGTGATATGAGTACAAAAAAAGAACAATATATACAGGAGATAATGAGCAATTTTCAGGAGATGGCTGACCTGGTACTGGAACAGTTGAGCCTGATTGAAAAACTCATGACCGTGGAGAATGGAAATGACAATAAAAAACTTACTGCAAAATTAAACTGAAAATGAAAAGAAAATAGATCAGTACGAAATACTGGTCAGTGACAAATTTATCAATGCGATTGTTCTCTATCAACCAGTCGCTTCCGATATCCGAAGACTGGTTGCCGTTTACAGGATGATTATCAATCTGGAACGTATAGGCGATCTTGTGATGAATATTTCCTATACAATTGATATGCTGAGAAAAACAGAGGAATATAAAGATATGTCGGAAGTCATCATGAATATGCTTATATCCGGGAAAATGATGGTCGAAAAATCACTGCTCTCATTTGTCAACAGCGATCCGGATTATGCCATATGGACTATTAAAAACGATGCTATCGTTGATGAGATGAACCAGAAGCTTCTTAAGAACAGCATCTCCAAGGCAAGAATGAGCGCAAAGACAAAAGAAATGCTACTAAGTTATGCCGATCTGAAAAATATTATAACAAATATCGAAAGGATTGCCGATCATGCAACCAATATTGCCGAAGCAACAATTTACTCTCTTCAGGGAACCGATATACAGACACTCCGGAGCCGATGAAGACTCCGATCTCCCTGTAAATAAAAATATGAACCAAATAGCAAACTATGGAATTCTGAAAAAATTAAAATACTGATTGTTGATGATGAAGAGGACCTTTGTGAAATTCTTCAGTTCAACCTTAATAATTCAGGCTTTGTTACCGATATCGCCCATTCTGCCGAAGATACCCTGAAAAAACGCTTTACAGCTACGACCTGTTCCTGCTGGATGTCATGATGGGCTGCCATGTCGGGCTTCAGGCTTGCAGAAAAGCTGAAGAATGAATACAAAATAACTGCTCCCTGTGATCTTTCTTACTGCCAAAGATACTGAAAATGACCTGCTTACAGGATTCAGCCTTGGGAGCCGACGATTATATTGCCAAACCGTTTTCAATTAACGAATTGATAGCCAGGGTAAAAGCCGTTTTGAAAAGGTCCGGCACAAAACAACGAAAAAATACCGATAAACTGAAAGTTAATAATATTGAACTCGATGATTCCAGAAAACAGGTTTTAATCGATAATGAGAAAATTGACCTGACTAAAAAAGAATTCGAAATATTTAAGCTTCTTCTTGAAAACAGGGGAACTATTTTCTCAAGGGAAGATATTCTTCACAGGATTTGGGGAGGCGATATAATTGTTACCGACCAGGACCGTAGATGTAAATATTGCAAGGATAAGGAATAAGATAGGTATTGTACGGACCAAACCTGAAGAACAAAACCGGCTATGGCTACTTTTTCGAATTCTGATCTAAAAAATTATGAAATGATTCCAAGAAGCAGATTCAGAAACAAACTATTCATTTACTATTTCAGTGTATTCATTGTATTTACTCTAGTTATGGTGGCTTATCTTGTACCAGCGTGAGAAAAAATACAGGATTGGGACTCTGAATGATGAATTGTACAACATCACAGTTATTACGAATAATTATCTCAATTCTAACCAGATCCGTGAAAACGGGAACTATCACATGCTCGATTCCCTTGTGAAAATTCTGCCGCAGAAAGAACTGAGGATTACAATTATTGATGCCTCAGGAAAAGTTATGTACGACAGCACAGTAAAAAACTGGGAAGATATGGTCAATCACAAAGAACAGACCGGAGGTGATGGAATCAACATATTCCGATTTCGGCACCTCATGTCAGAAAATCAAATACGACCGGCATAGATTATTACTACTATGCCAAATTCTATAATAAATACTACATCAGAGCCGCAGTTGTTTACGATATCAATATTGATTAACTTCCTGGCAACGGAAAAAATGTTCATTGTTGTTATACTCTTTTCATTTATTGCAATATGGATCATCCTGCTGTTGTGACTGAAAAATTCAGTGAATCGGTTACAAAGCTTAAGGATTTTGCAGTAAAGGTGAGCCGGAACGAGCCATTTGACAATAATATCCCCTTCCCGAAAAATGAACTGGGAATAATTGGCGAAGAGATCATCTCAATGTATACCAATCTACGAAAAGCCAAGGATGATCTTGCAGTTGAAAAAGAGAGAATCCTCAACCATCTTAATGTGCTTAACGAAGGGGTCGCATTCTTTACAAGGAATAACGATAAGATACTTACGAACAACCACTTCATTCAATATATGAATATCATTTCCGGAGAGCTTACGATATCCTCCAGCAATTTCTTCAGGATCCCTGACTTTAAACCTGTGATCGAATTCATCGAAAAGCAGAGAACATCTGGACACAAAAGTGTCAGATCTTCCACGCATGGAGTACCAGATTAGCAAGGAGCGGCAAATATTTCAGAGTCCAATGTATCCTCTTTCATGATGAAAGCTTTGAGATAATCCTGAGCGATATCACCACCCTGGAGACCAACAGGATCATCAAGCAGCAGGTCACCTCCAATATTGCACATGAACTGAAAACACCTGTCTCGTCAATCAGAGGCTATATTGAGACGATGCTGAGGGATTCCACCAATGATCCGGAGAAGCAAAAATATTTTCTGGAAAGGGCACTGGCACAGTCGGAAAGGCTTTCCCAGCTTATAAATGATATAACCGTTCTGAATAAAATCGAGGAAGCCAGCGACAGCTTCAAATTCGAAAAAATAAGGATGATATGAGATCTGTCAATGAAGTGCGCGATAATTTTAAATCGGCCATCGAATTCAAAAATATCACTGTGAAATGCGATCTGACCGATGATATATATGTAAACGGAAACAGGTCGTTGCTCCTATCAGTTTTCCAGAATCTGCTGGAAAACTCGATAAATTATGCCGGGGAGAACTGCATAGTCACAGTTTCCCTTTTTCATGAGGATGAGAAATACTACCATTTTTCATTCTCGGATAATGGAGTGGGGATCCCTGAAAAACATCTGGAAGGGTTTTCGAACGCTTTTACAGGGTTGACTCGGGCAGATCGAGAAAACAGGGAGGAACAGGACTTGGCCTTTCAATAGTGAAAAATGCTATAATGCTGCATAAAGGTGAAATATCGGTAAGAAACATTGAATCGGGAGGTGTGGAGTTCCTGTTCTCCCTTCCAAAATAAAATTGATCTGCAAACATAGACTTGTGAGCTACGGGCTAAATAATTAAGCCATTTTTCGTATCTTTATTCCCGGCTGCAGTCAGGCTGTCCGGAATTTATTGCCAATATATCTGTTGCCATCATTATTTTATATATATCAAATATTTTAGACATAAAGATGAAAAAACTGTTGACCCTCAGCCTTCTGATATTTCTTATTGCGTGCACTTCAAACAATAAAACAAAGATCCCCTGCTATGCATGGACCGGTGGTCCGGGAAAAGCCACCGACAGTGAGCTGAAAGCTCAGTTCACCGACCTTAAGAAGAAAGGCATTGACGGATTGATGTACTCGGCCGGCCGTGATCCGGAAGTGTACAGGAGGGTCGGAAAAATTGCAAAGGAAGCCGGACTGGAATTCAATGCATGGATCCCAACCCTTACACAAAACAATAATCCTGATATCAAACCCGAATGGTTCGCCATCAACGGGATCGGCGAATCAACCTATGACAAGCCTACCTTCGGTGCAGGCCATTATCATTTTGTTTGCCCCAACCGCCCGGAAGTTTGCGACTATCTCGAACAATTTACAGCAAAGTTGCAGATATTCCGGAAGTAGACGGCATCCATCTCGATTTCATACGATTCCCCGATGTGATACTCGCCAAAGGGACTATGGAAGAAATATAACTTGTCATGGACAGGGAATATCCGCAGTTCGACTATTGCTACTGTGATAAGTGCGTTGCTGACTTTAAGGCCAAAACGGGCATTGATATTAAATCAGTGCCAGGATCCTTCACAGGTTGAGGAGTGGAAGCAGTTCGCTATGACCTGTCACAAACCTTGTCAACAGGCTTACTGTAATGGCCCATTCAAAAAACAAGAAGATAAATGCCGCAGTATTTCCCGGGCCCAATTCCATTGCAAAAAAGATAGTCAGGCAGGAATGGGATAAATGGGATATCGATGCCTTCTATCCAATGAATTACAATGATTTCTACCTTGAAGGAACCACCTGGATAGGTGATGTATGCAGGGAGGGTGTAACTACCATCAACAACAGGAAACCGATATACAGCGGACTATTTATATGCCCGGAACCGGAAAAGAAGGCCGCGAGCCGGATCCGGAGAATCATGGGCTGGTTCCGGGAGAACTGCAAGAGGCAATAAAGCAATCGATGGAAAACGGCGCCGCAGGGATCTGCCTTTTCACTCCTGAGAGGATGACTGCTGAGGACTGGGTGATATTCAGCAAGGCGATACATACCAGTTATGTGAAACAGTAGGCTCAGGGCTCAGGGCTCAGGGCTCAGGGCTCAGGGCGCAGGGCGCAGGGCTAAGAGAAGAAGAAGAACTGACACAGAGAACACAGAGGAAGGCACAGAGGTACACAGAGCAAACTTTTGCTGATATCTGTGAAACTCTCTTAACCTGGTAGCTATCAAGCCCCTGTGAAGACTCTGTGCAAGTATAAGATTATATAAGGACTAACCAGTGTAAACGAGTTTTTCGCCAGGCTCCGTTACTGAACCTATTACAGCCGCTTCAGGATGACCTGACTTCCCTTAACTCCGCAAGTATCTCTTTCTGTCTCTCCTGCAGGAATACACATCAGCAGTCCTCCGGATGTCTGGGCATCAAATGCAACATCTTTAAATTATAGTCAAGCCCGGATTAGAAATCAATCTCTTTTTCCGCATACTCGAGGTTTCGGAATGAAGCTCCGGGAATGCATCCTTCATCGATCAGACTGTATGTTTTGCCAATAAGCGGAACACTGCTCATCTGCAGATCAGGGATACCTTGCTTGCCCTTGCCATTTTAAGGGCATGTCCTGCCAGTCCGAAACCTGTAATATCGGTAGCTCCCTTTATGCCATGTTTCTTCATCACAGCTGCCCCTGTTTTATTCAGCAGCTTCATAAGCCTTTTAGCCTCCTCAATATCCTGCTCCTCAGCCATTCCGAGCCTCTGGGCCGCCATTATTACCCCTGTTCCCAGCGGCTTTGTAAGAATCAGGTTATCGCCGGGCCTGGCCCCGGCATTTGTAATTATTTTCTCCGGATGTATATAGCCGATAACCGCGAGCCCGTATTTAGGCGGAGAATCATCGATTGTATGCCCGCCGATTATCCTGACGCCGGCTTCAGTGCCTTATCAAAACCTCCTTTCAGAATTTCAGCATATGCCTCCATCGGGAAGCTTCGCAGCCGGGAACATCATTATATTCAGGGCCAGAACCGGATCGCCTCCCATCGCATAGACATCACTTATGGAATTTGCAGCAGCTATCTGGCCGAACTCATAGGGATCGCTGCACAGCGGAGGGAAGAAATCGGTTGTAAAGACCAATTGCAAGATCATCGTTTATCCTGTATACTCCTGCATCATCGTGAGTATCAATATCAACCAGGATATTGGGATCCTCAGGCAACGGAAGGAATTTCAGGATCTCTTCAAGCTGTCCGGGTGGGATCTTTGATGAACAGCCCCCGTATTCAACCATCTGAAGAAGGTCGGTTTTCATGATCGGAATCTGTTTTAAATTCAGGGACGTACAATATTTCCGGCAGAGGCCATCTCCTCGGCAATCGTGTACATATTGCTGAGAGTACCCGCACCTACGAATCGGCCAGACCGTAATGGTTGACACATGTGGCGCAGAGGAGAATCTCAACCCCCATTCTGTCAAGGTCAGTAATATGACTCACTGAGTGGTGAGGCCGTGCAGCAAGTGTAACTCCCTCTATTATAAAATATGATCTTCCGGGGCAGCTTATCAAGATCCTTTATTGCCTTAATGAAATTGGCATAAGCAACTCTCCGAGCTCCCTGTCTCCCTCGCCCATCTGGTCTGATGTTATCACAACTATGAAATCTCCCTTATGAAATGGGCGATCGTATCGGTACAATATTCCTCCGCCTCGGCTATGGGCCATCTCCCGGTCCCCTGCTGATTGTCAAGGTCCAGCGCCATCAGACTCTTCATCATTGAAATGGAGTGTTATTATCCGGAGAAATCTGCTTACATTATTAAATGAGATCCTGTTGTCTGTTATCAGCTGAAATGATTCTCCCTCTGCCGTTTCCTTCAATGCCCTTTTTGTGGCGATCAACGGGGCAGGACAAAGCTGTCCCCTGGCATCAACTATTCTCATAGGACTGAAATAAAAATGAGCTGCAAAAATAGGAAGAATTGTTGAATAGTTGAAGGGGGTGAAAGGGAAGGATGACGGCGCGGATTTGCAAATCCGCGCCAGCGGAATCCGCGCCAGCGAACTAGTGCGCCAGCGGGTTGAAGGGGGAGGTAAAAGTTAATTTGAATTGCTTGCTCCGGTAGGCTCTGCCAGCTTCTTAAGGATCTGTCTGCCCCTTGAAACAATACCGGCCGACCCCTCGGGCTGGAGAATGCTTATTGTGGCCAAGAGCTCATTTCTCAGTTCAGGATATTGGAGGACAAGCTTATACAGTATCTCCATGGAGTAAGCCTTGACAGCAATTGCCGAAAAGCCTGACCGGAGCTGATTGTAGCAATACTCTGCGAGGATTCCGTGATGCTTCACGCTTACTCTCTCTATATCCGACAGGGAAATAATGCGCAGTACAGATCTTATTGCGCTTTCGTTCACAAGATTGCCGAGCCTCCCGACTATATCCTCAGATAAGGATATATCAATTCAGGCTATTTATCGCATGCCTTTGTCAGTGTCCATGATGCCCGGAAGGCAAGATCCTGCTCATCAGAAAATGCGTATTCAATAGGCTGGTGAAAATTGCAGGGTTTTCGATTGCGGATACAGCAATCCATTCAGCTTCCTTCATGCTCATCATCCGGTTGATCATAGCCTGAAGCTCCTTATCATCCTTCAGCGAATCCAGTGTCGTTACATCAGGCGCGGACATTCTTTTCCCACTGTGAGCACGTGCTCAATATAATGTTCTGCAACAGCCATATCTGCTTCAGAAAAATCCACTGAGGAAAGCTTTTCGCCTGCAGCCATCATATGAAGCCAATGTGTTCTGAAAGAAACGGCAGTTCATCAAGAGTATCGCAAATGAAAGGTATAAGCCTGATCTGCTTAAATCCATAGTCGTGCTCTACCGCAGGAAAGCCTGGCAATGATCACCACCTCCATTGAAAGCTCCTCCGTAACCTCCCTTATTATACACTCCTCCTCTGTCTCCCCGGTCTTGATCTTACCTCCCGGGAATTCCCATTTAAAAGGATGATCCGTCCTCTCAGCCCGCTGGACAACAAGGATCTCCTCATCCTCATTACGAATTATAGCACATGTAACGTTTATCATCATTAAATACTGGATTAAGTTCCTCATACAGAGGAATAACCAGGAGATACTGCCAGTCTGTAAAATCTTCATTGAATTTGCAGGCATAATGCTTCATACCGTTTGTTACTACTAGATACGGAACCTTGATATTTCATGTTATAGGTAACGATCTGCTCGAAAACCTTCTCCTCAAGAGGAATATCAGGAGCTTTGCATTCCACTATCATTACCGGCTTCCGTCCGGTCATGAACCAGTATATCCGTTCTCTTCTTTAGCTTATTGGCTATGTACAATAATCTCGATGTCCAGATTAGACCCAGGGGATATTTTCCCTTGTCAATCAGGTATTGGGCAAAATTCTGTCTTACCCATTCCTCAGGAGTAAGCTTTACATACCTTCTTCTGAGCGTATCGCAGTATCATTTCGTCACCTTCCTTTCCCCTTATATTAAAGGAATATTCCGGCAGATTTAACTGTTTCAACTTAGTTTTGTACATTTGTCCTTAGTGTTCCTTAGTGCTCTCCCCTTGCGTCCATTCGTGTTTAAAATGAACATTAATGCGATGAAGTCCCCGGGGAAATCAAAAAGGAGCACAAAGATTTTTTCAAAGCCTCCTGCAAATATATTGAGATAATCATATATCCATAACGGACATATGAAGACCAAAGAGGAAATTGTTAATAACTGGCTTCCGAGATATACCGGTAAAGCCGATCGGTACTTTCGGCAAATATTTTCTTCTGACAAATTACCTGTACTATGTTGAGCTCTTTGCAAATGGTGCAATGTCGATATTGAAGGAAAGGATAAGAATATGCCGAACGCCACAGCCGACGGGATAACGATTATAAATTTCGGCATGGGCAGCCCAATGCAGCAACAATCATGGATCTTCTGAGCGCTGTCAGCCCCAATGCCGTTCTTTTTCTTGGCAAATGCGGCGGACTTAAAAAGAAAAACACCCTTGGCGATCTGATCCTTCCGATTGCCGCAATAAGAAGCGACGGCACATCAAACGACTACCTTCCCAATGAGGTTCCTGCGTTGCCCGCATTCAAGCTTCAGAGCGCAATCTCCGCCACAATAACAAGGTATAATAAGGAGTACTGGACCGGGACCGTCTACACTACAAACAGGAGAGTATGGGAATACGACGACAGGTTCAAAAAATATCTGGTGAAGACAAGGGCGATGGCAATCGATATGGAGACTGCAACGATTTTTACGGTTGGTTTTGCAAATGAGATCCCTACAGGAGCACTGCTGCTTGTATCGGATCAGCCTATGATCTCCACAGGCATCAAGACAGAGGCAAGCGATACGAAAGTTACGGAGGAATATGTCGAAACACATCTCAGGATCGGGATCGATTCACTCAGGGAAATAATAGGATAATGGCATGTCGGTGAAACATCTTAAATTCTGATCATGGCAGTGACTTTTGAGGAGATAATGTCGGACCTGAGGAACAGGATATTACAAGCCAGTTTATTTTCTGGCCGGGGAAGAGCCATATTATATTGATCTCATCACTGAATATATACGAGGATAAGGTTCTTCCCGAAGATGAAAAGTCATTCAATCAGATGGTGCTTTATGCCGACGATACCAATATCGCATCCATAATCGATCTGGCCAGAAGGTTTCCCATGATGGCAAGTCACCAGGTTGTAATAATCAGGGAAGCCCAGTCGCTCAAGAAAATTGATGAACTTGCCATTATATCTTGAAAAACCCCTTGTATCAACTATCCTGGTATTCAGCTACAAGTACAAAACTCTTGACAAGAGAACGAGGCTCTTCAAGATCCTGGAAAGCCACGGGGTATATTTTGAATCTCCCAGGCTGCGTGATTACCAGATCCCCGGCTGGATCGACAGATATCTTATGAAACGGGGTATAAAGTGCGATCCAAGTGCCAGTGCAATGCTTACGGAATATCTGGGGACCGATCTCCATAAAATCGCCAATGAACTTGACAAGCTTATCATTACACTTCCGGAAGGCAAACCTGTTATCACCTCATCAATCATTGAACGAGAATATAGGCATCAGCAAGGACTATAATAATTTTGAGCTTCAGAAGGCTATCGGGGAGAAGAATATTCTCAAAGCCAACATGATCGTACAGATATTTCGGCGATAACCCCAGGGAAAATCCTATAACCCTGTCAATTGCTTCGCTTTTCGGGTTCTTCAGCAAGCTGTTGCTCTATCATTATCTTCCCGACAAGTCGAAGAACAATGTTGCTGCTTCGCTGAAAGTGCATCCATTCTTTGTGAAGGAATATGAGAGTGCCGCGTCAAGATATAATGTTTCAAAAACTGTACAGATAATCAGCCTCCTCCGTACCTTTGACATGAAGTCAAAGGGTTTTGTGATCCGGGAACGGAACCCGGCGATCTGCTGAAAGAACTGGTATACAGAATTCTGCATATTATGCTTTAATTCATCTCCGGTGAATCGGGAAAGTCGGCCCAGATCCTGTATTTGTTCTTGAAGCTGCGAAGCACACTCTTCCAGGTGTCATCGCCCCTGTTTTCATTATGATTTCCGGCTTTACACGGGCAATGATCCAGGAGTCTTCCTTTAGCTCACGCTCCAGCTGACCAGCAGACCAGCCTGAATAACCGAGAAAGAATCTGATCTGTGAATGGTCGAGTTTGCCCGTAAGTATGAGCTCCCTTATAGTATCGATATCTCCGCCCCAGTATAAATTATCCTCAATAAGAACGCTGTTGGGGATAAGATCGCCTGCATTATGAAGGTAATGAAGGGTATCCGGAGCTACAGGGCCGCCCATATTTATATTCTCATTCCAGTTTTCAAATCCCGTAACAGCGGACATCATATTCAGGTCAAGCCTTTTGTTCAGAATGAATCCGACGGAGCCCTGGGCCGAGTGATCTGTGAGATAAACAATGCTCCTGTTGAAAAAGGTATCAGGCAGAAATGGCTCCGATATCAGTATCTTTCCCTTTTCCGGTATTTTGTCTTCAGGCATATATTGCAAACAAATCAATTTCCGTCTGCATAGTGATAAAAATTATTGTATATATAACATATAACAAAAATAATTAAGTAAATCCTTAACTTCAATTAAATATTGTCATATTTTTACCCCGATTTGATAATCTTATCATATGCAAAGAAGTACATTACGCATAATCGGAAACAAAGCTGTATTGAATATCCGCGAAAGGATGTGCGAAACAGAGGAGGAACTGCTGGCCAGTGACAAATTCAGGACTGTACTTGATCATTGCCTTCAAAATCTGAAATCCAAGAATTCACCACTGCTGGGGATCTTCGGAAAAAGCGAACCTACAAAGGAGTCTGTTGATAATCTCGTAAAGACTTTAACCCTTCTGGTCAAATATGAGAGCAATCTTGCCCCACATATTTTCGACAAGTCCAAACTCTTTCTCAAAGACCTTGAAGGCTTGGAAATTTTGTGGAGTATCTGTATGACTTCTGGCGCCATTTTGACAGATTTATAATAAATGATTCAGAAGGCGACCGGCTCGATAAAAGGCCATACCGTACATTTAACGAGACGATTGAACAGCTGACTCATCTGGTTAGAACTGTTTACAGACATATACAGGAGAATATCACAGGAAGCCACCCGAATGTTTACAGGCAGATTCCTGCCGGTGGCGAAATCGCAGTGATATCGTTGCCCAAGGATATTGCCTACAAGGGTGAAAAATATAAAAAACTGAGGAGTATTCCGGTTATAAGGCAGATGCTCATATATCCTCCGCTTGTAATACAACAGCCGATGAACAAGAGAACAGGACAGTTCAAAAGGATTGAAAAGAACCCGATTGATCTTGTCGACCTCAAAACAGGCGAATGGATATGCTATCCGGCCAAGGTAGGAAAGCTGCTGATTATGGTTTATTTCCATATCGAATTTTTCGAACTTGGCTTCTCAATGTGCAATCTTTTCCAGCTTGCCGACGACAAGGATCTTGAAAGAAAGCCTGATGCACTATTCCTCTATGGTGTTCCCGGCAACTCTGTTGACGGAATTGCAAAATATCCTACAGTATTTTTTGATGACGCGGAGAATGGCGATCTTTGTTGGTGCTGTTCCGAACAGACCTGAATTCGGCTACTTCGGATACCTGAAAAAAATGGTACTGACCCTGCATAACTCAATCATCATGAAGTCGGGGAACATGCCATTCCATGGAGCCATGGTGAAGATCCTCCTGCAGGGCGACAAGGAGGCTACAATCCTGCTGATGGGCGATACAGGAGCAGGAAAGAGCGAGACACTTGAGGCATTCAGGGTACTGGGAGAAAAGCATATCAGGGAGCTTACGATCATTGCCGACGATATGGGATCGATAGAGCTTGACAAGGAGGGCAATCCCATTGGTTACGGCACCGAGATCGGCGCATTTCTTCGCCTTGACGATCTTCAGCCCGGATACGCTTTCGGCCACCTCGACAGATCGATCATATTCAATCCCAGCCAGGTGAATGCAAGAATAGTATTTCCCGTTACAAGGTTTGAAACCGTAATCCAGGGACATAAGATAGATTATATCCTCTATGCAAACAACTATGAGGAGATTGACAGCGAACATCCTGCAATAGAACGCTTCAATTCGGTTGAATGGGCGCTTGATATCTTCAGGGAAGGTGCGGTTATGAGCAAGGGAACAACAACCTCCAGCGGCCTCGTCCACTCCTACTTTGCAAATATCTTCGGACCTCCCGAATACAGGTGCGTTCATGAGGAAATTGCTGCAAAATTCTTTGCCGCCTTCTTTAAAAAGGATGTTTTTGTCGGACAGATGAGAACCAGGCTTGGAATTCCCGGCTATGAGTCTACCGGACCAAAGCAGACCGCACTGGAGCTTCTGAAAGTGATAGGGGTAACCGAAGGCCAGACTGTGGTGCCCTGAGATCCATTCTCAATGGGACGATAACTGGAAAATTGGTGCTGATCTGCTTAATCTGCGTCATCTGCGTGCTATTGTTCCCAGGCCGTCCCTTGCCAAAAGTTTCGATGATTTCCGGGTTTTAGTATTTATCCGGCGCCAGCTCCTTCATCATAGCATATATGGCATCGAAGATATCCTCAGCACTGGGCTTGGAAAAATAATCACCATCGGTAGTGTATGCAGGCCTGTGTTCCTTCCCGGTAAGTGTCTTGGGGCGCTGTCGAGGAACATCCATGCCCCCTGCTTTTCAAGGACTTCCTGCATCATATAGGCGGTTGTACCTCCGGGCACATCCTCATCGAGGAAAATGATCCTGCTTGTCTTTTTAATTGATTCGAGTATCATCCTTGGTCTGTCGAAAGGAACAAGCGTCTGTACATCAATTAATTCAACTGAAACATCATGCTTTTCAAGCTGTCTTACAGCATCCATGGCAACCCTTACAGTCGATCCATATGTAATAATTGTAATATCCTTTCCCGCATTCATTATCTCCGGAATACCCAGCTGTATCCTGAACTCGCCCATATTATCAGGCAATATTTCCTTCAGCCTGTATCCATTGAGAGGCTCAATGACTATTGCAGGGTCGTTCCCTCAAGAAGGGTATTATAGAAGCCTGCAGCCCTCGTCATATCGCGGGGAGAACATACATATACACCCCTTACTGAATTGATCAGCATGCTCATTGGCGATCCGGAATGCCAGATCCCTTCGAGCCGATGACCCCTGGTACTTATAATCAGAGGCGCTATCATCCCTCCTGCAGTCCTGTAATGGTGGTGGCAAGATCATCGCTAATCCCTGCAATGCATACATGAGGTAGTCGAGATATTGAATCTCAGCTATCGGTCTCATTCCTCTGAGCGATAATCCAAGTCCCTGCCCGAGTATGGTGGCTTCCCTTATGCCAGTATCGGTTATCCTCAGTTCGCCGTATTTCTTCTGCAGTCCTTCCAGGGTCTGGTTGACGCCCCCTATGCCACCCGTATCTTCGCCGAATGTAACCAGCAACGGATTCTTGAAAAGAGCACATCATAATTATCCCGCAGTATCTGCCTTCCCGGCACTTCGGGAGAATCGGGAGAGTACACCGGTGCAACAGGCCTGACGTTGAGGACTGATGTCTGTGTTTCATTATAGAGGAAGGTGTCGTAACTTTCATGTGCATCCTGATAATTGCGCTTCAGCCATCCCTGCAGCTCCTCTTTCAGGCTGTCCGATTTCTCGCAGTCTGAACATATATTCCGCAGGATCCTGCGCGCCGTAACGAAGTTATCTTTCCTTATCGGGGCAGCCACCTGCTTAAGTTCTTCCTTGTAAATTTCGACAGATTCTTCCTTCGGTGTCTCACTGCACCTGCATGAACGGTCATCGATAATTTTAACAAGGGCATCCCGCTCAATCTTTATCGGATTCTGGAACATCTCCCAACCCTTCCTCCTGGATTCCTTTGCTTCCTCTTCAGCATCGGTCCTCCAGCTTGTCGAGCTCTTCTGCCGTTCCCAGGGATGCGCCTATAATCCATTCCCTCATTTTTTTTATCGGATCCCATTCTTCCTCCCATTTAAGCCTTTCTTCATTTTTATACCTCTCATGCGAACCGGAGGTTGAATGTCCCTGTGGCTGGGTGACCTCATCCACATGAAACAGAACAGGGGTTGTTCGGTCCGGCAGATATCGATACCCTTCCAGTACATCTTTATCAACCCTGCATAATCCCATCCCTTACCCCTGAACGAGTGATAGCCGGGTTTATCCTTCTCGGCTTCGAATCCCTTAAGGATCTCCGAGATGTTTCCCTTTGTGGTCTGATATTTTTTCGGAACAGAGATCCCATAGCCGTCATCATATACAGTTACTGCCATTGGAACCTGAAGGACCCCTGCTGCATTGATTGACTCCCAGAAATGCCCTTCCGATGTGCTTGCATCCCCTATTGAACCGAATGCCACCTCATCGCCCTTATGTGAAAGTGTCGTAAACTTGTGCAGCTCCTGTATTCTGCCTGAAAAGCTTGGATGCATAAGCCAGTCCCAGAAGCCTTGGCATCTGCCCAGCTGTAGGGGAAATATCCGCTGATGAATTTTTCTGTTTTGTCAGATCCAGCCAGTTGCCATCCTTATCGATATTTGGCATCGAAAAATGATTATTAAAGGCCCTGCCTGAATTTCCGGGATTGATCTCCCTGTCGGTATTTCCATAGAGCTGATGAAAAAATTCGAGCGAGTTGTACAGGCCCATTGCCATCATCCAGGTCTGATCCCTGTAATAGCCCGATCTCCAGTCGCCATTTCGGAATTGCTTTGCCATTGCCATCTGAACTATCTCCTTCCCTGCCCCGAAAATGCCAAACTTTGCTTTCCCTGTAATACCTCCCGACGACCTATGACACTCAGGTTCCTGCTCAGATTAGCCAGTCGGTAATCGGCAAGGATCTCTTCACGTGTTATTTTTAATTCAGATATAATGCCCGTTTCTTTCATTTGTTCCCTATTATGTTTCTAAATGGAAATTACCATCTTGTTAACAAAATAATTTAAGGGTTGTTTAAATTATAGAGGATAAATGATTGCTATCTTTGCACCCTGTCATATATCACCATGCAGGTTATGATCATGTAAATTTACAAAATTAATCGGGAGAGAGGTATATATGTTTTTAAAACTGCTTATATTAAGTGCAATTTTCCTGGCTGTTAGCTGCGGCAGGATTTGGAATAAGGATGCTTCTCAAGCCACAGGGACGATTTCCCGAGACCCATATAAGCAGGAATCCCGAGATGAGGAAGAGGGGTATTACATGCGCCCAGCAAACCGATACCGGATGCAATTCAACAGAGGGTTTCCCGGGCTGTGCAGGCTGCGGTATCAGCCGGTTTTAATATCAGGTTGCCTTGATTTCAATCATTGAAGCCGCTCCTGATCCGGGAGCGATTTTATTTTTCCTCAGTCAGGATCTTCTTCAGATCGTCCGACATCCAGGTTTTGAAGTTTCCGCTGTCATCAGAATATACGAGGAAGGCGCTCATCTCCGGATGCGATTTGATGAATTCTATTGATTTTTCGTGCCCCATCACCATGCATGCAGTAGCTATGCCGTCGGCCATCGTGCAGTCATTTGCAACAATGGTTGCGCTCAGGAGCCTGTTTTTGGCAGGATAACCGGTTTTGGGATCTATCTCATGCGAATACTTGACACCGTTCTCGACATAGAATTTCCTGTAATTGCCCGAGGTCGACACAGCTTTGTCGGAGATTTTAATTATCGCCTCAAGTGATTGTCCGGGAACCATATTATTATCCTCCGGCCTGTCGATGCCTATCTTCCATGGCGCCCCTCCCTTGGTTCCCACAGCCATCACCTCACCCCCTATCTCGACGAGGTAGTTCCTTAGACCAAGGCTTTTGAAGTAGCGGCACACAACATCTACGGAATAGCCCTGTGCAATTGCATTTACATCGAGAGTAATACCGGGAAGGGTCTTGACTATCCTTCCGTTCACAAGAGAGATCTTATCCATCCCCACAAGCTTCATCAGACTGTCACGCTTTTCCTCGGTGAAATTCTTATGGTCATCAGGCCCGAAGCCCCAAGCCCTGACAAGGGGACCGACAGTAATATCAAAAGCCCCTCCCGTCATCTCCGAAACCTGAACAGATCTTTTATAGACATCGAGGAAGAAGGAATCCGGAACTGCATCCTCGTTGCGGTTGATCCTCGAGATGATCGAGGAGTCGATATAGATCGAAAGCGACATGTCAAACTTATGCAGGAGCTGATCCACCTGAATTTTCAGGTCCTCCGGATTTATATTTATATTGTTGTCATATACAATACTATAGGTAGTGCCCTGGGTGAAGCCTGTAAAATTTTCTATAACCGCTTTCCGTCCTGTGCAGGATGTTACAAAAACTGAAACCAAAAGCAGGAATGGTGATATTTTGTTGCTCATCTTGAAAAGAGTTTAAATTCCGGGGAAATCAGCTACAATGTTAAGTAAAAATTATATCAGGAAAAAAATAAGATTATGTTTCCGGATAAAAACCCTGCATAAATGACTCTACTCTCTACGCTCTACGCTCTCGCTAGCTTTACCCTCTCCCCGATCAGATCCCGAAATCATCGAAGGCAATATTCTCCTGGGGAACCCCCAGCACATCGAGTGTGTGCAGTACAGCACTGTTCATGAGTGGCGGACCGCAGAGATAGAACTCGATATCTTCAGGAGCATCATGCGAGCTGAGGTAATTATCAAGCAGCACCTTATGGATGAAGCCGGTATAGCCGGTCCAGTTATCTTCACGCAGCGGCTCGGAGAGTGCCAGGTTAAATGAAAAATTGGGAAATTCCCTTTCGATGGCCCTGAATTCGTCCTCATAAAATACTTCCCTGAGCGATCTGGCCCCATACCAGTACGACACCTTGCGGTCGGTCTTCAGCGTATTGAAAAGATGGAATATCTGTGATCGCAGCGGGGCCATTCCTGCTCCTCCGCCAATGTAGATCATTTCATTCCTTGTATCCTTAATATGAAATTCCCCGTAAGGGCCTGATATAGTTACCATGTCTCCCGGCTTCCTGGAGAAAATGTATGTGGAGCATAATCCGGCTGGTACGTTCATGAACTGATTTTTATCCTTATCCCATGGTGGGGTCGCGATCCGGATATTCAGCTTTATAAGATTCTTCTCGGCGGGATAGTTGGCCATTGAATATGCCCGGAAAGTCTCTTCCTTGTTGGTTACACTGAGATCCCACATTTTAAAGCAGTCCCAGTCGTACCTGAATTGCTTCTGAATCTGAAAATCTGCAAAGGAGGCTTCATATTTCGGAACATCGATCTGCACATAGCCACCCGGTTCGAAATCGAGCGATTCGCCTTCAGGAAGCCTTACAACAAATTCCTTAATAAATGTAGCCACGTTATTATTCGAGACTACCTCGCAATCCCATTTCTTTATCCCCATTACAGCTTCGGGAACCTTGACCGTAATACTCTCCCTGATTTTGACCTGACAGCCGAGGCGCCAGTTATTCATCTGCTCCTTCCTTGTAAAAAACCCTGTTTCAGTAGGAAGAATACTCCCTCCCCCGGCCAGTATCTGGCATTTGCACATCCCGCAGGTACCTCCGCCGCCGCATGCAGAAGGGAGGAAGATCCCGTTGCCGGACAGGGTCGACAAAAGGTTGGATCCGGGTGATACGGCCAGCTCGGTGTCGTTTATCCTGAGATTTACCTTACCCTTGGGGGCAAGCTTATCCCTTGCAAATAGCAGCACGGCTACAAGTGACATTATGACAAACAGGAATACCGTAATGCTGTATAAAATTATTCCGCCAGTAGAAAGAGCTAAAATCATAATTGTTCTTTTTCGGTTAGAGTTTAATTCCCATGAATCCCATGAAGGCAATTGCCATAAGTCCGGTAAGGATAAAAGTTATCCCAAGCCCTTTCAGCGGGTCCGGAACGTTGCTGTACCGCAATTTCTCCCTGATTGCCGCAATGGAAACAATTGCCAGCATCCATCCTATGCCGGAACCGACACCGAATACAGTGGCTTCTGCCAGGCTCTCGTACTCACGCTCCTGCATGAAGAGGGCGGCACCGAGAATTGCACAGTTGACAGCAATCAGCGGCAGGAATATACCGAGGGAATTATAAAGAGATGGACTGAATTTTTCTATTATCATCTCAACCAGCTGCACTATTGCGGCGATAACCGCAATGAATACCATGAAGGTCAGGAAGCTCAGATCGACATCTGCAAAGCTCTTTCCAAGCCAGATCAGCGCCCCCTTTTTCAGAACATAGTGCTCGACGAGGAAATTGACCGGGACTGTTATCAGCAGTACAAAAACTACGGCGACTCCCAGTCCGATCGATGTCTTGACAGTCTTCGACACAGCCAGGAATGAGCACATTCCAAGGAAGAAGGCAAAGACCATGTTGTCAATGAAAATTGACTTTATAAATATGTTTAAGAGATGCTCCATAAGTGTCAGATCTATTTTTTCTCAATAAGACTTTTATTCCGGCTGCGCTGGTACCATATAATCATTCCGACCGTGATGAGCGCCATCGGAGGAAGTATCATCATGCCGTTATTGTGGTAGCCTGTGCTGTACAGGCCGAGCTTTTCCATAACCGGGAATCCCAGCAGGGTGCCTGATCCAAGGAGTTCCCTGAAAAAGGCAACTATTACAAGGATCATCCCGTATCCGGCTCCGTTGCCGAGTCCGTCCATGAATGAGGGCCACGGGTCATTGGCCATTGCAAAGGCCTCCAGCCGGCCCATGAGGATGCAGTTTGTAATAATGAGCCCCACAAACACCGAAAGCTGCTTGCTTACATCGAAGGCATAGGCCTTGAGAAACTGGTCGACAAGTATAACCATTGTAGCAATAACGACCAGCTGTACAATGATCCTTATCCGGTCTGGAATATATTTTCTCATTGCCGCAATTACAACGTTCGAAACTGCAACCACGATCGTTACCGACAATGCCATTACAATGGCCGGCTTCAGCTTTACTGTCACAGCCAGAGCGGAGCAGATGCCAAGTACCTGAACTGTTATAGGGTTATCCTTCCCCAGGGGAGCTGTGAAGAGTTTCAAGTTTTTTGGTGAGAACATAGGCTCTCTGTCATCTTTTTTCATGTCTCAGTCTCTGTTTTTTAAAAGATAATCGTTGTACTTCGCAATACAGTCATTCAACATCTTTTCAAGTCCCTTGCTTGTAATTGTTCCTCCGGAAATGGCATCAACGCCATGGGGATCATCAGGCTTTGCACCTCCCTTGATAACCCCTATGGAGACAAACTTGTCCTGGTCGTACAGCTTCTTGCCGATAAACATGTTCTCAAACCTTGTTGTGTTTATTTCGGCTCCAAGCCCCGGCGTTTCCCCCTTGTGATCGAAGGTTACCCCATAAATTGTATTCATGTCAGCCTTAAGCGAAATATAACCCCATATAGGCCCCCATAATCCCTTGCCTTCCACGGGTATTATAGTTACCTTTTCGCCGTTATCGGGCACTGCGTCAAAAACAGGCAGATACTGCTGATCAAGTGGTTTTTTCTGCTCGACGTTCAGAGCGACCTTGAATGCATCCACACCCGGAACAACTTCCCCTTTCGAGTTGAGAACAAAGCTTTTCTGTATGTACTTGTCATAAAGGCTTTCGGTAGTCTGACGCGTCGACGGAACACCTATGGATTCCAGCATGCTCTTCTTTTTCTCTATCTCGAGATTCAATTGCTGACGCGGCTGCAATATTGTGGCAGCGAGTGACAGAAGGGTTGCCACGACAACAACCATTATTGCTGAAAAAATGAATATATATCTGTTACTGAACTCTTTCATTTCATGTTATTGTTTGATGCGACCCTGGCCCTTTTAAGTCTCTTGTTTATATTCGACTGGATTATGAAATAGTCAATCAGCGGTGCAAAGACATTCATCAGCAGGATTGCAAGCATCACACCTTCGGGATAGGCAGGGTTCAGGACCCTGAAAAGAATTGATAAAATCCCGATGAGCAATCCGTATATCCATTTCCCTTTCTCTGTCTGCGCCCCTGAGACAGGGTCGGTAGCCATAAATACAGCACCGAAGGCAAATCCTCCCATTACAAAATGATAATAAGAGGGAACCTGCATATAGGCGTTGACAGCGAATATATTAAGAAGCATTCCCATTCCAAGGCCACCTGCGAAAACCGCTACTATTACCTTCCAGCTGCCAATGCCTGTTGCAATAAGAATTACAGCCCCTATCAGTATTGCCAGGGTCGAGGTCTCTCCTACCGATCCGGGAATCGTACCAAGGAACATGTCCATGAATGATGGTATCTTTGCCGTTTCCCCTGCAGCGCACAGGGAGAGCGGGGTGGCTCCAGAAAATCCGTCTATGATGTGCTGTCCCTTTGTCAGCCCTGCGATCCAGACCTTATCACCAGTCATCCAGCCCGGATAGCTGAAGAAGAGAAAGGCCCGGGCTACAAGGGCCGGGTTGAATACATTCATGCCAGTTCCGCCGAACACCTCCTTGCCGATTATGACCGCAAAGGCTGTTGCCAGTGCCAGCATCCAGAGAGGGATATCAACAGGCATTATAAGAGGAATAAGCAATCCGGTAACAAGGAATCCCTCATTGATCTCATGACCCCTTATCTGGGCAGCAATGAATTCGATCCCAAGTCCGACAGTATAGCTCACAACAATGAGCGGCAGGATTTTCAGGAATCCAAACCAGAACATAGCCAGGGCTCCTTCTTCTGCGCCTACTGATCTGAAATGCTGCAGCCCTACATTGTATGCACCGAAGAGCAGTGCCGGCAGGAGGGCAATTATTACAACCGTCATTGTGCGCTTGAGGTCTATGCTGTCGCGGATATGAGATCCCCGTGTTGTAACCCTGTCCTGCACAAAAAGGAAAGATTCAATCCCTTCAAAGACAGAGCGCAGCTTGCTGTATCTTCCCCCTTCCTGGAAACGGGGCTTAATTTTTTCTATCCTTTTTCTTAAAGAATCCATTATATTATCTCAGTTTACTAATTCATCTCCTTAATCATCAATTCAATGCCTTTGCTGACGATCGACTGGATCTCAATTTTTGAAGGGCATATATATTCGCACAGTGCAAAATCCTCGCTCGCAATCTCATAGATCCCCAGATTCTCCATCTGGTCGATATCCTCATGAAAGTATCGCCTTTAAAAGCTGCATAGGATAAATATCCATCGGAACAACTTTTTCATACTGGCCCGTCATAACAAAGGCACGTTCCCCTCCATGAAAATTGGTGTCAAGCCTGTAACCCTTCGAAGGAAAAACCTTTGATGCAAATGTCCTGTAGAAGCTGAA
This sequence comes from uncultured Bacteroidales bacterium, assembly GCA_963756885.1. GTDB lineage: Bacteria > Bacteroidota > Bacteroidia > Bacteroidales > VadinHA17 > LD21. The sequence continues at coordinate 552,211 of CAVWPG010000003.1, read as the reverse complement.
TTTCCTCAATCCCGGCAGAAGCCATCCGAAAAATTCAAAATAATCGCCTTCCGGTATAACGGTCACCTGCGAATCGTAATAGCCCAGATAGCCTGCCGGCCCTATTGCAGAACCTGTAAGAACGTTACCGCTTATATAACGGAGATTTCCCTCCTTTACACTGCCCCCGGCGAGGTATGCGATAGATGCACCAGATCTTATCCTGTGATAACCAGGATTAAGTACTTCAGATCCGGTAAGGGCAATGATCCTGCTGTGATCGTACCTCCCCTCCTCAAATAACCTTCCTATTGCAAGCACATCCTGGAGATTTACGATCCATACAACCTCGCCCTTGTTTATCGGATCAATGTGATGAATCTGTATGCCGACATTTCCTGCCGGATGTGGTCCGGAGACATATGAGATCTCAACATCAGGAGCGTTTCTGAGAACTTCATGGGAAGCCCCCCTGCCATTCAGGACAAGATTGATCTTCCCGTCGGTAAGCTTCTTCAACGCTGCAATTCCGTTCCTGAAAAACAGTTGTGAAGAGTTCCCTATTATGAAATTATAATCGGGTGCAAGAGGAGCAGTATCGAAGCCCGATATAAAAATTGCTTTCGGTGTATCCCCGGGATTGGCAATTACATGGTAGGGACGCTGCCTCACCGAAGGCCATAATCCTGAAACAAGGAACGACTTTTTTATATCTTCCCTGCTCAGTGATGACGGGTCGGCTTTCCCGAAATCAACGAATTCATCACCTTTCTTTTCCACAACAACTTCGAGAATTTTTCTCCTGTCACCCCTGATTACAGACAATACCTTGCCGCTCACCGGCGATGTAAATGCAATCTGCGGACGGAACTTATCATAAAACAGAGGCGTTCCCGCGAGCACAGTATCGCCCGGCTTAACTGCAATCTTCGGAACAAGGCCCGGAAAATCAATGGGTCTGACACCATACGATGCGGAGGCTGCCTCAGCTGCAAGAACCATTTCGGCCCGCCCGGTCATCTTTATATCAAAGCCCTTTTTTAGTCTAATCGATAATGACATGTCTGGTGAAGTATATAGTGCGTTATTGCGGTAGTTGTGAAAAAATTAACAACAAAGTGCAAAAGTATATTTATCCTTCCATGTTTTTCAAAAAGTGCTAATTATTATGGGATAATTATGCAACATTTAATTACATTTAATGTTTTGGATAAGGACAATTTTTCCCGATGAAATACCTGTTAATCTTCTCATTTCAACTCTTTCTTGCTTACCTTCAGGGACAAGTCCCTGATAATGAAGCCATATTATTCACCAACCATATCTATGACAGCAGGATAAAGACAGTTCAGCTGTACCAGGAGCAATGGAACCTCTCTTACCCGGTTATGAAGCTGAACAGCAATGAGAAGCTGGCACTGCATTTCGACCTCCTTTCCGACCAGGCAGAAAGCTACTACTACACTTTTATCCACTGCGACAAGGACTGGAACAAATCGGATATTTTTCCCGATGAATATACTGACGGATACAGTGAAAATCCGATAGAGGATTACAAATCCTCATTCAATACAACTGTAAGCTATATTCATTATACAGTACATTTCCCGAACGACAGGGTCCGGCTGAAGCTGTCCGGAAACTATCTCCTTGTTATATATCCCTCCGACAAGCCGGAAGAACCTTCGATAACCCTGAGGTTTATTGTTACGGAAGATGCCGTTCAGATAAAAACGGATGTGCACAGGCCACAGATCTCTGCTGATAATAATGCTCAGCAGCAGGTTGATTTTACGGTTACATATCCTGATCAGAAATTTACCGATCCCTACAGGAATTTTTATGCATTCATCCTTCAGAACGGAAGATGGGATAATGCCAAAAAGAATCTGAAACCTGATTTTACCGGTGTCAACGAACTGAAATACAATTCACTTTCGGACAAGAATGTTTTTCAGGGAGGAAACGAATTCAGATACTTCGATATAAAAAGCCTCAGATATCAATCCGAATATGTCAGGGCGATCGATTTTGCCAGTCAGGGCTATAACGTATATCTCTTTCCTTCGGAGAGCCGTGAATTCAAGCCCTATTTCTACTGGCAGGATTTCAACGGCAAGTATTATATAGCTGTTCAGGAGGGTAAAAAATTCGATACTGACGCGGATTATGCAAAGGTGTTTTTTACACTGCCTTCCAGGCAGGTTGTTGAAGGAGGAGATGTTTATGTGTCAGGCGCCCTCAATAACTGGGCTTTCGATAAGAACAACCGGATGACATACGATGCCGGAAAGGGCGAATATGAGTGCACGATGCTTCTTAAGCAGGGCTGGTACAACTATGAATATGCCTTTGTGAAAAACGGCAGCGGGGATGGCACTTCGTCGCTGTTCGAGGGTAGCCACTATGAGACCGAGAACGATTACAATATACTAATCTATTACAGGAACCCCAGGGACAGGTACGACAGGGTTATCGGTAATGTTACCTTCAATACACTGAACAGGCTGTCAAATTAATGCTTCCGGTGACTGTCAATGCCATATTGCATGTAGACAGCATGCTGAAGCGTTTTCAGGATCTCCTCGAGGTATTCGTCAACGGCCTTGAGCGAGCCGGGAAGGGTATATATGAGGGCCTTGTCAAGGACACCGGCCACACCCCTGCTTAAAAGCGCATTTGGCATCATGCTCCCGTATTTCACCCTGATGAATTCCATGATGCCGGGGATCTCCTTCGAGAGCATCGGACTTACAGTATCGACTGTGATATCCCTGGGGCCAATGCCGGTACCCCCTGTCGTCATAATGAGATTATAACTCCTCCCTGCCTGCCTGAGCAGTTCGCCGAGGACTTCAGGATCGTCCCCGATAAGCCTGTACTCAACCTCATGATCCCATCCGACCGAAGAGAGGAACTCATTTATTTTCAGTACGATCCTCGGTCCGCTGAGGTCATCGTACTCTCCCCTGTGTGCCCTGTCGCTCAATGTTATGACGAGCACCTGATACTTTTCCGGAAGATTCATATTTTGATTTTTTCAGTTAGCACGATCCTGTCAATGATCATATTCTTATCTACAGCCTTGCACATATCGTAGACAGTGAGGAGAGCCATGCTGACTGCAGTAAGCGCTTCCATCTCCACTCCGGTCTTCGCGGAACACCTTACCTCGCTCATTGCGCTTATACCCGTCTCGTCCACAGCCAGGTCGACCTTCACATTTTCAAGAACTATATTATGACAAAGAGGGATCAGTGAGGAAGTTTGCTTGGCCCCATTTATGCCAGCCAGCTGAGCCACAGTAAGGACATCGCCCTTCTTCATCAGGTTTGCCTGTATAAGCTTCAGGGTATCAGCCTGAAGGATGATATGCCCGGCTGCCATGGCAATCCGCTTCTGGATCTCCTTATCACCGACATCCACCATAACGGCTTTGCCCTTTTTGTCTGTATGTGTCAGCTCTTTCATAGCAGGGATTTTTAATTATTGTTATTAATATTCAGCCTCCGATATTGTAGAAGGCACCTGTATCATTGGTGGAACCGCATTCAGGCTTGGCTCCGGCAGCAAGTGCAAGGGCCTTTTTATAGCCAAGCTGTCTTACATCGAATTCAATATTGCTGAAAAGGCATGGCTTCAGCTTTCCGCTGGAGGTGAGCCGCAGTCTGTTGCAGAGGGGGCAGTTGCCCCCGGTGCCTCCAACGACTGTCGAGAAATGCCCCTTCTCAAGATCCATTTGTGTTATAAATCTGATCTCAAGGTCATTCTCCTTACAGAAACTTGCAACAGCGTTTGCCTCAGAACCGTCACCCGTATGGCCGATCACACAATTGATCTTTATCGGATGGAGACCGGCCTCCCTGGCGGCATTTATCCCGGCGAACACATCGCCTATATTCCCGGTCCTTGTAATGGCCCTGAACCTCTCAGGGTCCACGGTGTCGAGGCTGATGTTCACCCTTTGCAATCCGGCCTGCCTCAGCTCTCCTGCATAATGTCCAAGGAGGACACCATTTGTAGTCATTGAGAGGTCCTTAATGCCTTCCAGAGCGGAAAGCATCCCAACAAGGGTCACAATTCCCCGTCTTACAAGAGGTTCGCCGCCTGTTATTCGCACCTTCGTAATTCCGAGCCCAACTGCCTCCCTGGTGAAATCCCTTATCTCATCGAAGGACAGAATATCCTTATGTGGCAGCAATTTTATCCCTTCTTCCGGCATGCAGTAGGTGCAGCGAAGGTTACACCGGTCAGTTACCGAGATCCTCAGGTAGTTGATATTTCTGTTAAATCTGTCTAACACTTACAATTTCCCCCTTGTCAATATTCTTTTTACCCTCGTCCACAGAAATGATGCCCGTGGCGGCAGAAAAAGCTGAAATATGTGCCGAGCCGTGGTACTCCACGGGCGAGACCTGACGGTCCTCAGTGATTATAACCGGAATCATGGCTCTCCTGCCGGCCGTTTTTCTTGAATATGATACTGCCATAGGCAGCTCAAGAATAGCCGGCGACCACTGATATCCCATCATTGCCGACAGCAGGGGCCTGACGAGCAGTTCGAACTGAATGAAGGCCGATACAGGATTGCCCGGGAGGCCAAAAACAAGAGCCTTATCATGAACACCGAATGTTGTTGGCTTGCCCGGTTGTATTCGAATGCCTGAGAAAGAGGAGCCTTACTCCGGCCTTTTCAAGAACTTCCGGAACAAAGTCAAAATCGCCCATCGATACGCCGCCTGTTATAAGCACGACATCTGCTGACGATATTGCACGGTTTACAAGGCTGTAGGTGGAATCCTTGCTATCCATTGCTATCCCTAAATATTTCCCTTCCGCTCCTGCCCTCGCGACCTGTGCCATCAGCTGGTACGAATTGCTGTTCCTTATCTGCGACAAACCGGGTATCTCAGAAGGCTCCACAAGTTCGTTGCCTGAGCTTATCACTGCAACGACAGGCTGTTTGCTCACCTTCACGGTAATATTCCCGGTAAGGGCAAGCATTGCAATATCCTGGGGAGTTACGAGCCTTCCCTTTTTCAGTACCGTATCGCCCGAGCGGATATCCTCGCCGCGTGGGGAGATGTTTTCCTTTGTGGTCTGTCCTGTAAATCTTGCTTTTCCCGAAGGAAGGATAGCCGAATCCTCTACCATGAATACAACATCAGCCCCTTCGGGTATTGCGGCTCCGGTCATGATCCTGGAGCAGTGCCCGGGTAATATTTTTTTATGTGGCGCAGTACCTGCCTGAATAGTTTCGACAATTTCCAGATCAGTACCAAGATCTGACCGCCGGCATGCAAAACCGTCAACAGTGGCCTTATTAAAGGGTGGCATGTCGATATCGCTAATGAGATCCCTTTTCAGCACACGGTTGAGTGCATTTGTAAAAGCTACCGTCTCGGTGCCTGTCTCAAAGACCGAGTTCATAACAATCGTGTAAGCTTCTTCAAATGAGATCAGATCCATATTAATTCATGTTTTACTGTCAATCTTATTCTGCTCCCCCCGCGGTGACCCGAACCCGGGTAAAGTTTGCGGCCCGGTTCGCTTCCTCAGGATATGCTTAATTCATACCTTCGAGCGCCACCCCCGCAGCCGGCGGAAAGTTAATCCAAACTTCCGACAGTTCCTGCAGTGGCTGTTGCCTGAAGATATCCGAAGAAAGGTCCACATAAAATGTTTCACCTGCCTCAACGGATACCTCCACGCCATATTCAGAGGGAAGGATTTCGGTTATCATCCCCCTGAAGCTGTTTAAGGAAGCATCTTCCGGCCTGTTTGCCGTGATCCGTATGTCCTCGCTCCTCACAATCAGCAGCCCTTCCACCGGATAGTTATTATCCTCCAGCCTGATCACAAGCTTATTGCTGCTTATCGCAATCCATCTGTCCGCCTCTCTCCTGAACTGAACCCTGAAAAAATTCCTGATCCCCGAATACCTGGCAACAAATTTATTGACAGGCTTTCTGAATACTTCGTCGGGCCGGCCTTCCTGGATTATCCTGCCATTATGTATCACACCTACCCTGCTGGCCAGGCTAACGGCTTCACGGTAGTCGTGGGTTACATGGATAATGGTCAAACCATGGCTGTTAAGCCGGCGGAGAAGCCGTCTGATATCATCTTTCAGGCTCGCATCAATCGAAGCCATAGGCTCGTCGAGAAGAAGAAGCCTGGGAGAAGTTATCAAAGTACGTGCCAATGCCACCCGCTGCAGCTCTCCTCCCGACAGATGATGCGTGCTCCTGCCAAGGAGATGGGTAATGTTCAATTCCTCAGCCATAATGGCTACCTTCCCGCTTATTGCTTTCTTATCCTTTCCGGCTGACTGGAGGGCATAGCCTATGTTTCCGGATACGGTCAGGTTTGGGAAAATCGCATAATCCTGAAATACAAGACCGATCCCCCTCTTCTGCAGCTTCCTGCTTGTAATATTCTCCCCGTCGAGCCAGATCTCTCCGGCATCAGGGCTGTTCAGTCCGGCGATAAGCTCAAGAAGCTGCGTTTTGCCAGAGCCCGACCGTCCGAGAAGAACATAATATGTCCCTTCGGCTATTTCAAGATTTATCCCGTCCAGACTGAAGCTGCCAAGCTTTTTTGATATGTTTTTAAGAATCAGCATCCTCGGTTTTTCTATCAATTGATTTTCTTCCTTCGGACAGCAATCTCAGCACTGTAAATACGAGAAGGGCCACAATTATGAACAGGACAGCGGCGGGTCTCGCATATTTTAAGCCGAATGAGGTGAACCTGTCATATATAAGAACCGGGGCTATCATCGGATGATAGGCAATTATTACTACCGCACCGAACTCGCTCATCCCGCGGGCAAACATCATTACAAAGCCAGTAACAATGCTTCTCCAGGCCAGGGGCAGCGAAATTGTAAAGAATACCCTTGTCCTCCCGGCGCCCAGATTCAGAGCAGCTTTCTCGAGTCGCTCGGGTATTGCTGAAAATCCATCCCGGGCAGCATTAACGAGAAAGGGGAGGCTGACAAAGGCCATAGCCAGGGCTATTCCCCCCTTGCTGTTCACAAGGTTCAGCCCGGCCAGTGAGGCAGCCTTTCCAAGAGGGCCGTCCCTTGAAATAAAACCCAGCAGGGCAATGCCTGCCGCCGTATGAGGCAAAACTACCGGAAGATCGATGATACCCTGGACAACACTCTTAAGGCGAAACTTCTTCCTTGCCAGCAGCCATGCAAACGGGACCGCTGCAAGAGAAAAGAACAGGGTTGCTGCAAATGAGATCCATATAGTAAGCATTATGCTTTCCCTGACATCTCCGTCCCTGGCCGTTTCAAAAAGCTCACTAGTACCGGTGTGCAAAAGCAGTCCTATGAGTGGTGCAACAAGGAACAACAGGACAAGGGAAGAAAGAATCAGGAAAATCCAGTTGAAAGGTCCGTATCTGTTCATAATCGGATTAATTCGATTTACCCAACTGAATACAACCCGAGAGCTCCGGTGGCAGCTCCTGACCTTCTCCGGCAAGTAAAGGATTTATGGGCTTCTGCCCATTCCTGCTGAAGATCTCAAGACCCTCCCTGCTTAGTGCGAAGCAGATAAAACCGTAGGCGGCTGCTTTATGGGGAGCACTTTCCGGCACTGAGAGACTGTAACTGATATAATCACCCGTCATCCTTATCTTACTGCCGGGTTTCTTTCCGGCAACGTCGTACGACACAGATCTGTAGAATTGCTCCCTGGCCGGATCGGATAAGTTCACATCATCAGGCAGCTCTATATACTTGAGTCCGTGCTGTATTGCAACCGATTTGTACTGGAACATGTAATCTGCGGCGTCAGATTCAACGAGCGCCACAAGATCGACCTCCTTCGGACGGATGAAATCCATGTTCCTGGACAGGATCTTTTCAGTCAGCCCCTTCCTCCCGGTCAGTTTTTCAGTGAGCATAATGGCAAACACTGTCCTGTATCCGCAGGGATCGGAATCTGGATCGGAACGGGAATAAATTACATCATCGCGCAGGAGAATATCCATCCAGTTATTGCCGTTGATCCCGGAGGCATACCTCGATCTGTCACTGTATGCTATAACTATCGAGTTGGTGGCAAACATTAAATTCCATTTTGTATATTCAGGAATAAGAAGCTCATTTATAACCGAATAATCTGCCGAAGCTATAATGTCGCAGGGTTTCCCGAGCTCCGTGATCTTGCGGGCACAGACAAGGCTGCCCGCCGGCTCGAGAAGGACCTTTATTCCCGGATTCCTTTTTTCATACTCTTTCTTAAGCTGAGTAAAAGGCACTGAAAGACTGCCTGCATGAAAGACAATTATTTCTTCAGGCTTTTTTCCATTACCGCCGCCACAACCGGAAATAGGCATAAATGACATTATAACAAGAACAGTTATATATTTCAAATCAGGCTGAATATTTAATTAACCGACAAAAGTAAATCATTTGGTTATCAGTATTTCAAAACAGTCGGGGAAAATATGATCTTTAAAATGCATGTCGCCGTATAAGGTGTAGCTGCAGACTAGTTCCTGCCGACCGCCATATTCAGAATCGTGGTTATTGTCTTCCAGTTCCTGGCAGTACCTGTGACCTTCATCTTATTCTCAAAAAAATTCGTATAGATCTTTGTTCTGCCGAATCCGTTCGGACAGAATGTATAGATCTCATTGCGTATGATCTCGAACTTGTCGGGAGGATAACTAACATTTGCCACTTTCTCAGCCTGGGACCCTGTTAAACTATCGTGAAGGAAGATAACCGCCATTTTTGCCGGATCAAAATCAGCCTCACCAAGATAGGGATTCGACGATACGATAAGCTTCATTTCGGGAATGGTCCTGATCATTGCGGGAACATCGAAGCCAAAGGCATTTTTTATTGCTGTTTCAATAACGGAAGCGATATCTTCAGGCTTTTTCTCCTCTTCAAGGCCGAAGATAATGTTGCCGCTCTGTATAAATGTTTCAGGCTTAATGAATCCAATATCATTGCAAAGTGCAGCAAGGTCGTTCATCTTAATTGAATTATGACCTGTCATATTGACGCCCCGGAGGAATGAGATGTATGTTTGCATATGGATAAGAAGGCTGGTATCGTGTTCAGAACATGAAACACCATGCAGCAATAATTGTTGAGTGCGCTCACTGAAAATCTTTTACAACGTCGATGACTTCCGGAAGATCCATCCCGATTTTACGAAGGAATCCGATCGTGGGCACTCCGTTGCTGTTCCATCCCCTGCGCTTGTAAACAGCGTCTATCAGCAGTTCGAACTGCGCTTCCCTGTATTTCCTCAGCACGCTGATTTTTTCTGCAGTTGTCCTTCCCTCAGGATTGTACCCCGCTTTTTCAATGAGCTGGGAATCATACCTGTCGGCCCTGGATTCGTATTCCTCGGCGGTAACGGGTCCTGCCGCCCGGTATGGCTGACGGTCCCAGAGCCGTGTTCCGTATCCTCTCCTCAGATTGAATATCCTCTGGAAATTATATACCCTCTCAGAATCTTCTATTAGCCTCTTCCTGTCAAATTCCCTTCCTGTAACTGCCTTGTAGATTGCTATATAGTTATCGACATGTTCAGGCACCTTGGCCGGCTCATCAGTTTCTGCATTGTTTTCAGGTTCAACATCATTCCATGGCAGCTTGCAAAGCCCTACAAGGCCGAACCATGTGCGGAACATCGGAAAATAGTGCAGTGCCTCCGCCTTATTCTCAAAGGTAGGTATCTGATTATTTACCATATCCATGAATATAAGCCACGCCTCATCGTGCTGGGGCCCTTTGTTTGTAAGGGCGAAGCCTCCCTGCTGGGCCAGGGATTCCTTGGGCATGTACTGTGAGTACTCAAGCCCCTTGTTTTCCATCCCTATATCATTCAGGAAATCTTTGTCCCCCCAGCCATTCTCAATAAAATACTCCTTCATTTTCCGGACGCCCATCCCTGCGATTTTCCCAAACCCTTCGCCCCTGGCCAGCTGGTGCAGCATTTCAAGGGCAGCCACGGCATTGCCGAAGTTAAGCTCCAGACCGCCGGTCCTTTCCGCATTCAGAATACCGTTTTCATAGCATTCCATTATGAAGGCCGTGCTTGTGCTCCAGGTTATTGTGCATATTCCGTAGGTATCGCAGTAGAAGTTGGTTTCTATAACATAACCGGGATCAAAGATGGCACAGTTGGCGCCCAGTCCTGCAGCATTCTCATATTCGGGACCATCGACTATGACCTCCTCGCCCCTGTAGGGGCCCGTTCTGACAATATAATTATCTATTCCCTTGCTGCACGACATGTTGCAGCCTATCCAGCAACCATCCGGAACATTCTGGGTAAAATGTCTTTTCCAGACCGACGAATCAATCCTGAAGGCATCCTTGTGGCTTCCATACTTGTAATTCATTACCGGCAACAGGTCGTGATCGTTCATTATTTCCATGAGGTGAGCCGTTCCGGCCTGCTTCATCTGGCACTGCCTGTCGTCAAGGTCCCGCATCTCCCTGTTGAACCTTCTTCCCCTTTCCATTATGGCTTCAGTATCAACTGCATTATTCAGATTCCCCCTGACACCGGGGATCTTGCACACAAGCGCCTTTATCCGCTTATTCCTGAACACGGTGCCGATACCTCCCCGCCCGGCCTGCTTCAGCCTTACCTTTTTCCTCCGGGGGTCGTAAAAGCTGAAATTAAGCATGCCGATGAGTGAATGACCTGCAGCCGACCCGGTTGAAACCACGCCAATCTGCTTCTTTTCATTCTCATTCGCGGCGAACATCTCCGTTAGCTGCTCCGCCAGCCTGTGGCTGTCGACGATCTCCGAAGGATCCTCAAAAATCTCAACTTTATGGTTAATCCCATCAATGAATACGATCACATCCTTTTCGGCCTTGCCCTGCAGCTCAAGGGCGTCGAATCCGGCAAACTTCAGAAAAGGACCGAAAAAGCCTCCTACATTGCTGTCCATAACGGAATCTGTCTGTGGCGAAATGCTTACAACAAGAGACTTGCCGGTGCCTGAATACTGCGTAATGCCCCCTATCGGGCCTGAACAAATTATTATCTCATTATCCCCATCGTCCCACTTTGTATCAGGCCTGGTGCCATCCCACAGGAGCCTGAGTCCATATCCCTTGCCGCCGATGAATTTCTCCTTCATCTCAGGGGGGACAAGCTTATCCCTGATCTCAGGAGTGCCAACATTGATATAAAGTACCTTATCTGTATAGCCCTTATCAAGCGGAGTCCACATATAGTCCCATTCAGCCACACTAAACAAACGCTCTTTCATTGAATGCATATCCATATACTACCAGTTTCAGAATCAGGGTTAATTGCAAAGCCAAATTTATCATATAAAATTGATCTTTAATATGATATTAATCAATATAGTGATAACTGAGAGGCGTGGAAAGTGCTGCCGGAAGCTGGGCAGTAAGTACGCTGGAATATGTAATGGCCATGGTCCGGGGCCCTGAAAAAGAGTGTGCAAGGGGGCAGGTTGCTTTAATTTATATTTGTAAGTATCTTTACATAAGGAAAAGTCAGGAGAATGAGATTTTCTGAAATTCAAGCCCACCTGAGCAGGTTCAGGGTCGGGATTGCGGGTGCCGGGGGACTGGGTTCAAATTGCGCAGTAGCCCTTGCAAAATGCGGTGTGGGAACTATTGTCATATCCGATTTTGATGTTATTGAGGAGTCAAACCTGAACCGTCAGTATTATTTCACCGATCAGATAGGAATGCTGAAAACAGTTGCCCTGAAGGAAAATATCTACAGGATAAATCCGGCGGTCTTTGTCATAATACACCAGAGAAAACTCGACAGCCACAACATACCGGAGATCTTTTCAGGATGCAATGTAATAGTTGAAGCCTTCGATGCTCCCGGGATGAAACAGATGATAATCGAGACAGTGCACTTCAGGATGCCGGGGACGCCTCTTATTGCAGGCTCAGGACTGGCGGGATGGGGCAACAGCGAGTCGGTCAGGTACAGGAAAGTCGATAATACTCTTTATATTTGCGGTGATGAGTCGTCTGAAGCATCGGATGAGCTTCCGGTGCTGGCCCCGCGGGTTGGGATGGTAGCAAATATGCAGGCGAATGTTGTGGTTGAGATACTTATGAAAATGAAACCATGAATGCGTTGCAGTCTATGAAGATAATGCTGAACGGAAGGGAGGAGGAGTTTGGTCAGGAACAAATCAGCGTGAGCGAGATGCTGATGCTGAAGAAGTTCTCATTTAAGCTGAGGATAATCAAGATCAATGGAAAACTCATAGCAAGGGATAATTATGATGCAACAGTAATTAATGACGGAGATAATGTTCAGATGCTTTATCTCATGAGCGGAGGTTAAAAAATTGTGTAGGTTTGCAATGAAATGATAAGGTTCAGGATCATAGAAAAAATTCCTTCGGCTTTCAGAAACAAGTATTTTCTGACTCTGCTTATATTCTTCATATGGATAATGCTTTTCGACTCCAATAACCTTATCTCGAGGGTTAAGAGCATGAGGGAGCTCCACAAGCTCAGGGAGGACAGGGAATATTATATAAACAAGGTTGAGGCCGACAGGCAAAAGCTTCACGAGCTAAAGACCGACAATCACAATCTCGAGAAATTTGCAAGGGAACAATATATGATGAAAAAGCCTGACGAAGACCTCTACATTATTCTTACCCCCTCCGAGGACCGTAAGATAACAAGGCAAAACAATTAATTCCCCTTTTCCATCTTCCTGTAATGGTCAAGCAGCTTGACGGCATCGAGACTGCCGGGGAACATGCCCAGCTCAGACAGGAGCTTCGATGCTTCAGCATCAACGGTCCTTTTTTGGTAAATTTCCGCGTGAACGTGATTCAGATACTTCACTATCCTGAACATATTGAACCAACCGAAAAATCTTTTTCTGAAAGATTGTTCCCCGGCTGTGTTGTTCCGGATCTCGGCAAGCCTGTCATGGAATTCCTCCTCACCGAGAAAAGATCTCATGCCCACAGGGAGGGATTTGTAAATGGCATCAAAACCGGCCGGTCCGGAACCGGCAACGTTGACAATCGAGACCGAAAGAATTCCTTCAATTCCCTGAATGCGTCTACATTATAAGTTAAAAGTACGGGTTCCTTGTTTTCCGACAGCCTGGCTATTGCTGCCCCTGTACCGAAAGGGACCCTGAATGAAGGCCGCGGAGAGGGGCGCACTGCAGTTGAATTAAGACTGAAATAACCACCAGCAGGGATAAGCTTCTGGATAAAGTAAAAGTCCTCCCCCGCCTGTTTTCTGTTCATCCCGCCGGCCTTTACATATGTCAGCGCCCTGACACCTGTCGCGGAACCCACTGTATGAAATACCTCGGGGTACCCTGAAAAGAGCAGTCCCTGGTAATAGTACCTCAGGTGCAGTTCATAGAGAACGATATACCTGTAAATATTTTCGGTAAAATCACTCCCTGAAACCGGATGCTCGAAATATATTGAGCAGGCTGACCGCTCTTTTCTCAGGAGGAACCCGTTGTAAACGGATTCGAAGTAGTTGCTGTCAACCGTACAATCGGCATCGAGGTTCAGGATTATCCCGCCCGGCATGTCAATAGAGTCAAAGCGTCGTACAGCCTCATCCATCCCTGTCTTTCTGGCCATACCCACCCCCCAGGAGGAATGGCATGATGGCGATAGCTCCACAGGGTAGAGCCGGAAGAAAGCCTGGCTGTTTTCCGACTTCCAGCTGTTTATATTTCCGATTGCAAGGATGTTATTGGCGAGGCTCTCACGGGAAGCGCTTGCCGGTGCATTCACAATTACAAGGATCTCTATTCCGCATGGCACGGCAGAGCACTTTGCAAGCGAATCGAGCAACCTGGCTATACCCGGCTCATCATAAGCCGGAACGACAACTATAATACCTGTATTTTTATCAGGTGCCTCTTTTATCAGTTCGGGGAATAATGTCCTTTGTTCAAGGTATCCTGAGGCAAAACCCATCGGTTTCTATTTTTCTCCCTGGTATTTTTTGTTCAGGGCATCAATTACCTTCTGGGTGATATCCAGGCCGGGGTCTCCGTAGAGGACCACGCTGCCGAAGCTTTTTCCTAAAATGAACTGGTAGTTATATTCCGATTTGTGATCATCGAGATATTTGGTGATATATTCAAGGATCTGACGGTTCATAACCTGCTCCTCTTCCATAAGATTCGACTGCAGCTTATCCTTCAGGTTGACAAGTTCCTGCTGCTGCTGCATGAGGGCCTGCTCCATTTCGGCCGCCGTGGCCCTTGTCACCAGCCCTTTGTTGACCTTTTCCTGGTAGTCCCTTACACCTTTTTCGTACTGGCTTCCCTTTGAATTAAGTTCAGCTTCGGCATTTTTCTGTTTCGACATAAGATCTTCCCTCTTGTCGTGGAACATATCAAACTTGAATATAACTGTGTCGCTATTTATGTAGGCTATCCCCTGGGTGGAAGACTCGCTTAGCGGTGCAGCAGCGGCTTCTTTTTTAGGTCCCGAGAAATGCAGAATATAGAGTCCTGCCACAGCCAAAAACAGAACGACATACAAAATAATGGAAAGCTTCTTCATTATAAAAAAATAAAATGTTAGACATCAGTACGGCGCAAATATAAACAAATAAATAAATTGGAGAGCCAATGGCAGATAATTTTAAACTGCTAGAATTCAGGACAGGGGATTGCCCTGATCTTTTTCCTTTGTCCGAGGGAAAGAGTATTGAATTCATAAATGAGGGAAACTTCATGAGAGCCACCTGATGAGCCTATGAGATTCGAGATTGTAAAGTCATAGCTGTAGCCCAGCGACAGATTGTTTGTCTTGATCCCCAGCAATCCGATAATAGCATCTCCGGCCTGGGAGGTGACAAACGGTATGCCCCTGTACCATAATCCGAATACAAGGGGAGATTTGTAATAGTAGACACCTATGTCGGTCTGATAGAATTTCGACTGTTTTTGAAAATTCGTTGCTATTGACAGGACCTCCTGCGACTTCTGGCGCAACCTTGTTTTTTTCAGGACCTGGATCCCGCCGTAGATGTTGAGCTTTATTGGGACAGTCGATTCGTCTCCATAAAAAGAGGTTTTGGGAACGAGCAGATGATCAAGGGTAAACCCTCCCCAGATCCTGTCGTTGTAAACCAGGGCAGATGTAGCAAAATCGACATCTGCAACATTATCAAAGGGAGGCGGGTTGACTGACGGAGTGGTACCGCTGCCTGTTATCTGGCTGTTGAAGATAAGCTTGTTGATATCAAGGCCCAGGTAGTAGAATTTAAAGTTGACCCCGGGCCTTATGTGCCACTCCTTGTTTATGTTGAAGTCGTATGAATAGAGCAGCCCTATATTCGTTGTACTGAGGTTACCAGACCCTGCCACATCATAGGTAGCCAGGATCCCGATGCCGGAATTGAAGCTGGGCATCGCCCTTTCGAATGAGATGCTGTAGGTATTGAAAACTCCCGGAACAGAAGGCCACTGATTCCTGTAATTCATTGCAAACCTGTACTGTTCCGTGGCTCCGGCGAACGAGGGCGAAAGATACAATTTATTTGCATAAAACTGTGAGAAGGTAGGGTCCTGACCTAAACTATCCACAACTATGATGAACGTGAGTATGAGCAAATATAGTATCCGTTTCACCAAGACAGGCACCATTAGGTTTACATCTACGAAAATACTGAATTGCCATGATAATATCCTGCTATTTGTCCATTTTTATCAACACCACTGCCGTTCTGACGTCAAACTTGTTAACTGTCAGCATGGTTCAGAAGCCTGTGTAATGCCGATCCGGGGCTTAAAAAAGTACTGCAGGCGCCGGATCTGAAATTTAGTTTTTCAGGAGTGTAACATCCCCCATTCTGGTAAATGGCTCGCCATTGATGAAGTTGCCCCGGACCTTCCAGATGTAAACGCCGGAATTGCTCAGCTGCCCTTTATAATAGCCATCCCATCCGATATTTATATCGTTCGACTCGAAGATCAAAACCCCAATCTTGCTGAAAATCTTCAGGTGATATTCGGATACGCCTGAATATGAGGGATGGAATACCTGTGCTGTTTCATCGCTTTTCGGAGAATAAACACCACCTGAGGGGCCACCTTCATTCGGTATGAATGCATTTGGAAATTCAATGTAATATGCTGAGCCAGAAAACGCATTATAAACAGTAAGCGAGTCGGCACAGCCATTTTCAGAATACACCTTAAGGCTTACATTATAATTCCCCGGCTTTGCATACCTGTGCAGAGGCTCAAACATATCAGAGGCTGTTCCATCGCCGAATCTCCACAGGTACCTGACGGCTCCGGAGGAGTAATTCTGAAAATGCACTTCATCAAGGGGTAATGCTGCGTTATCGGGTAAAATTTCAAAGCTGGCCGACGGCCGGGAGTATACCGCTATTGTGACGGAACCTGAAGAGATCCTTCCATCGGCACCATAAACCTTGTATACAACCTTGTAATCACCTTCGACATCATATATCCAGTCCGGGTTCCTTAGTATGGAGGAGCCCCCGTCACCAAAGGTCCAGAGGCATGAATCGGACAAGGCCATATGGCTTTTGAACGAGACTCTCAGGGGAGCGCATCCTTTTGTAACAGATGGATCAAAAAGATTTTCCCCAGCCCTTTTGATGTCATGAAGCTTCATATTCGAATCAGCCTTAAGGGGGAACAGATCCCTGCTTTTAAATGAGCTGTTGACAGTGTCGGGACTAAATCCTGAGATGGCCCTGCTGTCCTTTTTTATTGACTGCTCCCTTATCGCGCAGAGGTCCCGGAGCAGTTGCTGACTCGCTGACGGCACCCACAGGTTCTTCCTGCAATCACCTCATTGCTGCTGCGGAGGGGAGCCTGCTTCTCAATAGTAATTTCTCTTTTATTGCTTTCAGCCTGCGTATTTGCTATCTGTGCATGGGGAACAGCCCCATTTTCAACCTTATGAGATGTAGCCACCAGCACAGCGAGGATGCCTGCAGCGACTATGCCTCCGATGTAATAGACATTCGGCCGCACAGGATTAAAGTGCAGGAATTCCCTGACTGCAAGCTTCCGCATGAGCCTGGCGCCTACTGCCGGATCGGGAGCAACCTCGGCATTTTCAAGGGTATGCCTGAATAGCTCCCGCAGATTCCTGTCCTGTTTTTTTGGTTTCAATTTATTATTATTCAATCATTTCAGCATTAAGCCGGATAGCTGTTCTTCAACTTGCCCAGTCTCTTCAGCTTATCGCGGATCACAGCCCTCGCCCTGCTGTACTGGGATTTTGATGTGTTTGCATCTATCCCCATAATCTCAGCGATCTCCTTGTGCTTATAACCCTCAATCGCATAGAGGTTAAAAACCATCCTGTAACCCCTGGGCAATTCGTTGAGCACCATGAAAAGTTCCTCGGAGGAAAAAAAATCCTCGTCAAAGCCGGTCACTCCCGTTTCATGGGAGACATAATCATCGATCTCTATATAATACCTGTATTTGAGATTCTGATGATAATGGGTAATAGCCGTATTTACAACAACTTTCCTGAGCCATCCTGTAAAAGAACCTGATCCGGTATAATCCTTGATCCTGAAAAATATTTTTAAAAAACTGTCCTGCAAAATATCCTCGGCTTCGGCCCTGTCACCTGCATACCGCATACAAACTCCCAAAAGCAGGCGCGAATACTTCTCATAAAGCATCTTTTGTGCCTTCCGATCATGTCTGGCACATCCCTCAATTATTTGCAGGTCGTTCATCATAACCGGAGACCAATTTCAAGACAAGGGACAGGTGTGAATGGTTGCATGCACATTAAAATATATTCCCGATATGATACTTTTATTTATCATCACATCCTGATGACAAAGATCATTAAAAAATGATTTGATATTGATTTAATTAGCACGATTAAATCAATAATTTTAACAGTTTATACTTTAATTGCATGTTCAACAGATTCATTGCTGCCATATTGCCTTTTTTCCCAAGGAAATTTATATGGATCTTCTCACGGTCATATATATCAGGTGAAACTATTGCCGATGCCATGCGCGTATCGAGGGAATTGAACGATAAGCATATCATGGTAACACTCGATATCCTGGGAGAATTCATTCAAACCCTGGAAGAGGCTGAGCAGAATAAAAAGGAATATCTCGACCTGATTGCTGTTACTGCAGATAACGGCATTGACGGGAATTTCTCCCTCAAGCCTACGAGCTTCGGTCTCCTTCTGGACAGGGAAGTATGTCTTAATCATATCAGGGAGATAGTTGCGAAAGCAGAATCCTTAGGCAGGTTCATCAGGATCGATATGGAAGATTCTCCATGCACCGGACCGGAAATCGAACTGTTCAGGAAGCTGAAGGCTGAATTTCCTTCAAGCGTCGGGCTCGTTCTTCAGGCCTACCTGAAAAGAACAGCTGACGATATAAGGAATCTCACCGAACTGAACGCTCCGGAATACTCACTGAATTTCAGGCTGTGCAAAGGAATATATATTGAACCGGCTGCGATTGCGTTCAGGAAGCACGACGAGATAAACAGCCATTACCTCGAGGATCTTGAACTCATGTTCCAAAACGGCATTTATGCCGGCATTGCCACTCACGACAGGGAATCTTATCCGGGGAGCATACAGGCTGTTAGAAAAATACAAGGTTCCGAAGGAAATGTACGAATTCCAGATGCTTTACGGCGTTACACCGAAACTGCGCGACAGCATTGTCAGGGACGGGCACAGAATGAGAGTTTATGTACCTTTCGGCAAACAATGGTTCGGATATTCAACAAGGCGGCTGAAAGAAAACCCGAGGATGGCCAGCCACATTATCAAAGCCATCTTCATCAAGGGATAGGAGCATGATGCCGGATGGCCTCCAGATACTTTTTGTTCACAAGCTCCACCTCCCTGCGGGTGAGCTGAGCCTTCAGCGGAGCAGGGTGTTCAGGCATCCCATGCAACAGCATATAAGCAGCGGGAATGAATATGAGAGGACTGAAGCCTACGATGTGATCTGAAGGGATGCCACCCTTCTCAAAGGCATCTGTTTTTTGTCTCTGACTGATGAGTGCATAATTGTTCTGTGGATCTCCCAGGGTATTCTGGCTGTTTTTGCCCTGGTATGCAGAAATGGCTACATTATACCTGGCGTTCTCCATTTCAGCCGGAGCACTGCTTTGTGAACTTAGAATTTCAGATCTCAGGTTTGAGTATCCTGGCATTATTACTACCTCCGGAATAGCCAGTGTATCAGTGTTCAGGTATATGCCTGTTATATATTCCTTCCCGAACAGTGTATCGCTGACAGACATCACGGCCGGCTTGTAGCCCAGGCTTCTGAATACGATAGTATCGCTACGGCTCACGTAAAAGGAAAAGCTTCCGTCAATACCGCTTACCGATGAGAAGTCATTGTTTATGAGGATCTGGGAATTCGGTACCGGGGCCAGTGAGGTGGCATCCACGACCATTCCCCTGAAAAGTATCCTTTCCTCACTGGTCTGCCTTACCTGGCCGTACCCGGAAGCAAGCAGCAAAAGTACCGTTGATAATATCAGCGCGAAGCGCTTCATTGCCGAATTTGGTTTACAATCTGATAATTATGTCTTTTAAATTACGTTTCGGGACATGATGGACACCTTTCTCATCACGCCAGTATTTTACATCACCCTCCTTTAGCTCCTCGATAACAATCTTCTCGACCGGTTTGCCAATGGCCAGTATCAGAAGGATTTCGAACCTGTCGGGGACCTTAAGATCGTTTGCAAGTTCATCGCGGGAAATGGAGGCAATTATACAGCCTCCAAGACCTTCATTTGTTGCCCCCAGCATTATCATGTGGGCAGCTATCCCATGATCCACGCCAAAATTGTCAGCTATCTCCTGTCACCCGATTACAACTATATATGCAGATGGCCTTTCGCCCCTTGCAGGACCAGGCCATTCGTTCAGATAAGCTGCCCAGGAAAGGTAGGAGAAAATCTTTTCACAATCTTCAGATGAATGATAAAGCAAATATTTGAGAGGCTGCCTGTTGCCTCCGGATGTGGATAATCTTGCCAGATCGGCAAGGCTTTCGAGAATTTCAGGACTTATCCGGTGCGATTCATCGAACCGCCTGCAGGTACGTGTTTTTAACACCAAATCTTTTAGGTTCATTTCAGATTACGATTGCTGTATAATATTAAACAAACAGGGGAATCATTAACTGATCCCCCGGTGAATCAAGAAAAAACTCAATACCTTTTGGCAATTATGTCCCAGTCGAGAATCTCCCAGAATGACTTGATATAATCGGGACGCCTGTTCCTGTAATCGATATAGTAGGCATGCTCCCAGACATCGCATGTCATTATGGGACTAAGCCCCTTGCGCAGGGGATTGCCTGCATTCGATTCCTGAAGAATCTGCAATGTCCCGTTCTCGTTCTTCACAAGCCAGGCCCATCCGGCACCGAAAAGGCGGCTGCGGCTTTATTGAACTGCTCCTTGAATGCATCGAATGACCCGAAAGAACCACTTATTGCATCCGCAAGAACTCCCGCCGGCATTTTTCTCCCATCGCTTAGAAAATGTTTCAAAATAGAAAGTATGATTCCATACCTGGGCTGCATTATTGTAAATGCCCCCTTCAGCCTTCTTAATGATAGCCTCCAGGCTTGCGTTTTCAAATTCTGTACCCGGAATCAGGTCCGTTCAGATTATTGACATAGGCCTGATGGTGTTTGCCATAATGATAATCAAGCGTCTCTTCACTAATATAAGGAACAAGTGAGTTCAGCCTGTACGGGAGTTTTGGTAGTTCAAATGCCATAATTCAAGTTTTTAATTAATACTTTGAACAATAAACAAGGAAGATTATCCTATGTTCAAATTTAGCATTTTCAAAGCGGATAACGCCATTATCCGGAAAGAAAAATTCGTTTCAGGAAGCTCCGGGAATCACTTTTTTCTCACTTGCGATTCTAAACATCCCATTTATAGCTTCTTTACCGACCTGACCCAGGTCGAGGGTATATTCATTCACATAAAGCTTTATATGGTTATTCATTACCGTGCTGTCCATCTCATTTGCATGATCTGCCACAAAGGAATAAGAGGCAAAAGAGTCTTTGTAGGCATATTCAAGACTTTTGCGGATTATCCGATTGACTTTCAGGGCTATCTCTTTGGAATTGTCCTCTTGATTACAATCGCACCGAGGGGGATAGGCAGTCCTGTAAGCTTTTCCCAGAATTCTCCCATATCTGCAATTCTTATCAGCCCCATTTTTTCATATGTAAACCTGGTCTCATGAATTATAAGGCCGGCATCGGCTTCGTCCCGCAGGAGGACATCAGGAATATCAGAAAAAAGGTACTCCTTTTTAAATTCTGGCATCAGGCCATGCAATGCTGAACAAAAGGTTCGCCGTCGTGTATTTACCTGGAATTGCTATCCTGCACCGCGACAGGTCTGAAGAGCTCATATCCCGCTTACTTACCAGCAATGGTCCGTTCCTGTGGCCAAGCGCACTGCCTGAATTAAGAATCAGATAATTCCGGGCAGCATAGGAGTATGCGTGATAGCTTATCTTTAGTAATATCGACTTCAGAGGATAGCGCTCTGGTGTTCAGCTCCTCAACATCTGCAAGAAAGTAATCAAATTCCAGCCCTTCAGTATCAATCCGGCCATGCACCATTGCATCAAAAATGAAAGTATCGTTAGGGCATGGGGAAAATCCAAGTTTCAGTTTCATCTCTTCAGAATAATGTTACAAATACTTCATTTAACTTTTCCTGCAGGCTTGAAAGAGCAAGCTTTATGTTCCATTTATCCCTGTTCCGGATTTCAACTATATTGGAAATCGCCCTTAAAGCCAGAAAGGGTATTTTTGCCCTGCTGCAAATATAAAAAAAAGTTGCTCCTTCCATTGTCTCAATATCCGGATTATACTTTTTTACCAACCGGTCCCTGGTAGCTTCAGAACCAGTTGCAGTGTTGACAGTAATGGCGTTTACCGGCTTTACTATCCCATTCATCAGCACACTGTACCTCGGATCCGCTCTGATCACCCCATCAATGAACGGGAACTGATTTGCATCGGAAAGACCAGCCTCAGAAAGAGTAAGAAACTTATCCCCATCTTCAATGCCGGAATCAGCAAAACAATCGGCAAGGGGCATTACAACATCTCCGATTTTAATCTCTTTTTTAAAGCTGCCGGCTATCCCGGCGTTTATAGCTACATCGGGTCTTTCATTTGCAGAGATCCATTTTTGCATCTCCCAGGCAGTGGAAACAGAACCGACTCCTGCAACAAGGACGCTAATATTAATTTGGCCGACATGATAACCACCCGGAATTATCTGAATTCCTTTTAGTCTACCAATAACCTCCGCTTCAGAAAGGTGGCTGTTACAATAAGTATCTTTAATGGCATCTTGATCAGTTTGCGGGCACCTGAGTTGAGTCAAAAGTCAAATATATTGATTTTATGAATCTGAAAGATCAAAATAATTGGCTAATATTGCATTCTAAACAGAGGTCAGTATGATCTACCTTACCCGCCGGGAACGATTTAGCGCAGCACACCGAATGTTCAGGGAGGACTGGTCCGACGAAAAAAATCCTGAAGGTATTCGGAAAGTGCTCCAACCCAAACTGGCATGGACATAATTATATTTTATGGGTAACTGTAAAGGGAGAACCTTTGCCCGAAAACGGATTTGTAATGAACATAAGCATTCTGAAACAGGTTATCCTCGAAAGAATAATAAATAAGGTTGATCATAAGAATATAAACCTCGAAGTAGATTTTATGCGTGGCAAAATAGCAACAACTGAAAATCTTGCTGTTGCCGTCTGGAATGAACTCAGTTCTGCAGTTGGAAAAGAGGGAGCCTTGCTGCATTGCGTTAAAATAGGAGGAAACTGAAAATAATTTTATAGAATATTATGGATAAAAACAATAGATAAGATCAATGACGGATCAGAAATGATATCAAACGGATATAATAAAATAGAAACATGGAATAAGGAAAACATTGAAGAACTTTCTGCAATCTATTACAGAGTATTGAAATTATAGGAGAAGACCCTGATCGTGAAGGACTTATAAAAGACACCCGGAACGGGTTGCCAAAGCTCTTCATTTTCTTACAAACGGATACTATCAGAATCCGTGTGAAATAATAAATTCGGCCAAATTCAAGGAGGATTACAAGCAGATGGTGCTTGTAAAGAATATAGATATCTATTCGATGTGTGAACATCATATGCTTCCGTTTTTCGGGAAAGCACATGTAGCTTATATACCTAATGGGTATATCACGGGTCTAAGCAAAATTGCCCGTGTTGTGGAGACTTTCAGCAGAAGGCTTCAGGTGCAGGAGCGTCTTACCACCGAGATCAGGGACTGCCTTCAGGACTGCCTGAATCCGCTGGGTGTTGCTGTGGTGATTGAAGCCCAGCATATGTGCATGCAGATCAGAGGTGTTCAGAAACAGAATTCCGTTACAACGACCTCTGCATTTACAGGTATCTTTCTTGAAAAGCTGAATACCCGCGAGGAGTTTATACATCTCATTGGAACAAGCCTCATTAATCTTTAAATCAACTGAATGAAAGCATATGTTTTTCCCGGACAGGGAGCCCAGTTCAGCGGGATGGGACAGCGAGCTGTACGACAAGTCATCTCTGGCCAGACGAGCTGTTTGAAAATGCCAATGCTGTCCTTGGATTCAGAATTACAGATATTATGTTTGCAGGTTCCGATGAAGATCTTAAGCAGACAAATGTAACACAGCCCGCCATTTTTCTCCATTCCACAATTCTTGCCTCTGTACTCGGGCCCGCTTTCAAACCCGATATGGTCGCCGGCCATTCCCTGGGTGAATTGTCGGCACTCGTTGCAAACAAAACGCTCTCTTTTTCAGCGACGGGCTTGTACTTGTATCAAAAAGAGCATCGGCCATGCAGAAGGCATGTGAAAAAACACCATCCACAATGGCTGCAATAATCGGATCGGAAGATGAAATTATTGAAGATGTCTGTGCCTCCATCAAGGATATCGTAGTCCCCGCAAATTATAACTGCCCCGGACAAATAGTAATTTCAGGCACAAATGAGGGAATCAACAAAGCTATTGAATTACTCAGGGAAAAAGGTGTCAAGAGAGCCATAAAACTTGCAGTCGGAGGGGCCTTTCATTCTCCGCTCATGGAACCTGCAAGACAGGAGCTGGAAGAAGCCATCAACAACACCGTGTTCAGCAAACCAATCTGCCCTATCTATCAGAATGTAAGTGCCGAGCCATCTCTCGATCCGGAATTATAAAATCAAATCTGGTTTCACAGTTGACTTCTCCTGTCCGCTGGACCCAGACCATTATAAACATGATCACCGGGCGGAGCATCCTCATTTATAGAAGTAGGCCCGGGAAACGTTCTGCAGGGACTGATCAAGAAGGTTAACAGGGAAGCTGCTACCGAAAGTGCTATTTTTTAGATCATAGCAGAACTCCTTCTGCCATTTTGAACCATTTTCACATTCAGGCCATGATGATGTCATCCTGTCAGGGCTTCAGGATCACCCCCCTGTGTGTCTTTCCATCAATCATGATCTCAAGAGGATCAGGAAATCGTACGTGCCTGAGGTAGTTATCCTCATATACCACAGCCTGGCTATTAAGAAAATCCACGTCATAATAACCTTCATTGATATACGGATTTATTGTAAAATACCCTACGCGGAAGGAGGTAAGATTCTGAAAAAAATGGGTTCCCTGGCTTGGGTCTATCCTGTAGTTTTTCAGTCCCGACTCAATAATGATCCTTGCAGCTGAAATCTGCGGCCATTTGACCGGAATACCAAGCCATGGGTCCGTTGAGCCCCATCTTCCCGGTCCGATAAGGACATAACCCTTGCTCTCCTTTACAAACAATGCATTTATCTTCTCAATTTCGCCTGCAACACTTTTATTGTTTGCCGATTGAAAGATTCCGGCTTTATATAAACCAGATCCCTGAATACCCTTGAACACGCCATTTCCAAGGGCGGATTCTGAATAAATAATCGTGTCTTCCGGCTTTACATGTTCAAGATTTATGTTCTGAGTCTCCTCAGTATGCACAATGGGCCTTATCTGCAAGAAAACTAAATATTTTGGGAGTTCCGGGAGGAGTCTCAAGGTTAACAGCAAATTCAATCTCCACAGGGTTATTCATCTCTTTCTGACCAATCTCCAGAAGTGTGGTCAGAATCTCTGCAAGAGGAAATGTTTTATGCTGAAGTATATTGGAGAACGTAATGATCCTCTTTACCGGAGTGTATTATACCATCCCGCATCACATTGTTGTTGCTGGTCATATGTTGATGCGACGTATTTCAGGGCAGTATCATTGTTCAGATCTTTAATATCTATCCTGAGAATGTTTACTCCATCATCAGTTGATGGTACGAAACTACCGGTATTAAGGTCGAGGGCACAAAACTCCTTCTGTGTATCCCGAAGTGCAGCATCCGGAGAAGAGAGCTGAAGAATCTTTTTTGGATATCTGGGAGAAAACCTTAGTGAAAGACCACCCTCTACAATCAGCTTTCCAAGTCCGAAAGCTATGTTCACAATACCATCTTCTGCCTTTTCCGATCCAATCGGATAATAATTTATCGACCGGGCAACCCCTGAAATAGTAGGATAATAAATTTCGCCATGCCTCACGCCGCATACCTCCTGCAGAATTATTCCCATTTTCTCCTCGTCAATAACGTTGGATGTTGCGGTCATATAGGCCTTGCTGGCCTTGTAATAAACCGAAGCATAAACCTCCCTTAATTGCATCTGACAACATTTTGACCATTTGCTTATTATCAGGAACCCTGGGTATCATATATGTAGAATATATGCCGGCAAATGGCTGAAAATGTGAATCTTCAAGCTTACTGGAAGATCTTACTGCTATGGGAAAGTTTCTTGATACTGCCAAATAAGCATAAAAATCCTGGTATACATGACCGGGAAGTTCTGCATTAATAAACCTGTTAAGTATTTCATAGTCGGAGAGATCAGACAGGGCAACTGAATACAAGTTGTTCTGATCCATGAATTCATCGAAGATATCGGTGCTGAGTACAACTGTTTTCGGAATTGTTATAAGTACGTCCGGAAATTTATTGAAGAGCTTGTTCGTCTTAATTATCCTGTTTATAAATGCCAGACCTCTTGCTTTACCTCCTATTGAACCGTCTCCGATTCTTGAAAATATCTGGTATTCGTCAAAGCTTGACTTGTCGAATTTTGCAATTACGCCCCTGCCCTTACCCTGCCGGAAGCTCGAGATGGCCACATAGAGGAACCTTCTCATCTCATCCATTGATTCAAAATCCTCCCTGTTGAGGTATTTGAACATCTGTGCAACAGGAAAGAGAGCTCTTGCATTCAGCCATTTCGAAAAATGGTTGCGTGAGGCATGATATGCCAGTGTATTATCAGGTACGGTAAGCAATTTCTGCTGAAGACTCTGAAGGTCAGTAGCTATGGCAATAGGCTCCAAAGTCTCCGGATTCCTGAATACAAAGGGACCGAAAGCGAGATTCTGAATGATAAAGTTCCGTAACTCAAGAGAGAGCGATTTGGAATATTTATAAATGAACCCGGCGCCAAGCTTTTCTGATGCTTCTTTATGCTTCAAACTTGAGGACTGTAAAAGAAATGGTACTTTGTCATCATCAGCCATTACAACTTTGCATAGCTCAATCCCTGCATTTTCATCACTTATACCATCTCTCTTGTAAGCAATATCAGAAATTACACCCAGTACATTGTATTTATACTTCCTGTAAAGTGCCAGTGCATCATTGAAATTATTAGCCAGCAGAATCTTGGGTCTGCCCCGCAGCTTAAGCATCCGCTGATGCTCATTCAATGCTTCACGCTGAAAATCAAGCGATTGCATTAAAATAATTTTATAGATATGGGGAAGATAAGAGGATATATACCTGATAGAATTCTCAACCAGTATAATAGACTGAACACCAATATTTTCGATATCATAATCAGCATTCATATTGTCTTCGATCAACTTGATTATGGCCAGAATCAGAGAGGCATCTCCAAGCCAGCAGAATACATAGTCGATCGCACTGAGATCCTCACCTTCAAGCCTTAGTGATACTTCACGAGAGAAGTAAGTAAGGACAACAATCGGAATATTTACATATTTGTCCTTGATCCTTTTTGCCAGACCAAAAACATCAGTTCCCTTTATGCTTAACATTGAAATTACAAGGTCAATATTTCCCTCCCGGAGAATTCTGAAGGCATCCTCCTCATTATCGGTCTGCACGAATGCAGGAGGATGACGGAGATTCAGTGAAGCATACTCGTTGAAAATCTGCTCCTCAATTCGTCCATCCTCTTCCAGCATAAAATTGTCATAATTACTGCAAATCATAAGCACCCGATGAATTCTTTTCTGCATCAGCAGGTCAAAGGAAGTATCTGTGAAGTCGTATTTCTGAATATCCAGTATCCCGTCAATTATTGTCATAAAATCTGCCTGTTTAGTGATTGAGTGAGATTACAGCCATTCCTTTACGCCCATCCATTCGTATCAGAAGGGGTTTTTCGAACCTGATATGACTGAAGAATTTTCCCTTTTCCATTAATCTTTGTTCCTTAATTTTATCCCAGATAATTGAATCATTCTGTGATCCGCTGCCAACTGAAAAATATCCCACGTTCCGGGAAGTGACGTTGTGAAAAAAATGAGAGCCGAGAGAGGCATCAACATGACAAGACGGAAGCCCTATTTCAATAATAACCTTTGCATTGGAGATCTGAGGCCAGACTACCGGTATTCCCAGGTACCTGTCCCTGCTGCCCCACCTGCCTGGTCCGAGAAGTACATACTTTCTCTTTTCCTGTAACATTTTTTCATTAAACATCTCAATCTCTGCAGCCATTTCAACGGTAAGCATGTTATCGAATTTTTCCGGATCCACATATATTAAATCGGAAATTTCATTTATCAGACCGTTGCCCATGCTTTTATGGGTCACAAGAATCAGGTCATCATTATATATCGACTCAGGATCAATCGAGTATCCGGCTACGCTTCCAACCATTGGCTTTATCTGAAGAAGATAAAATGTCGTATTTCCTGATTTATCTTTTGTCAGGTCAACCGCAAATTCAATCTCAACAGGTGCCCCGAAAGCTTCCGAGACAACATCGAGAACAACCCTGATTGTGGATGCAAGGGGAGCATAACCATATTTCAGTATATCAGCAAAGTCAACGACTCTTGGACCGGGAGAATCGAGGCCAGGAGTAATGGTATCGTTGTCCATGTTCCAAACCGATGCTGAATGATTTAGTGTACCGTGCTTTTCAGCTTCAGCTATTTCAAGATTTATTAATCCTGCATTTTCCCCATCAAGCAGGTTCAACGCTTTCTTGGTCATGTCAACAGCATAGAAATGCACCTGCGAATTCTTGTAAAGATCCTTTTGGGATATGATAGCGAGTGAAGGATATGCCGGTGAGAATCTGAATGCCCGTTCACCCTCCACCACATACTGACCCAGACCAACTGCTATAACTGCAAACCCATCCCCGGGGTCATATGGGCACACAGGATAAAAATTGAAAGATTGGGCCGTTCCGCTGATATGCGGATAAAATGCATCTCCAAATCGTTGTCCTACCGCCTCCTGGATCACCACAGCCATTTTTTCCTGTTCAATCTTGTAATTAATTGCTTCGAAATATGTTCTAGCACTCCTGGAATAGATCGAGGAAAAGACAAGCTTGATTGCATCAGTAAGCTGCTTCAGCCTTGCTTCAGGATCAGGGTTTACATTTGGAAGCAGATAGGTTCCGAAAATACCTGAGAATGGCTGGCTCAGGGAATCTTCGAAAAGACTGGATGATCTTACTGCAAGAGGTCTGGTGATATTCCTCAGAAGGATCCTGAGCTCCTTTTCAAGTGTGTAGTTCAGGCTTCCTGCAAGAAACAGTTTTTGAAGTTCATCAAAATCTTTCTCCTCCTTGATCTTCTCCCACAGATGATTGCGATCCATGAACATGTCAAATTCATCGGTCCCTATTATGGCGGTAATCGGAGTTTTTATATTTATGCCGTGAAGCAATCGTCCAAGTTCGAAGCTATAGATAAGTGTATTTATAAAAGCAAGACCGCGCCCTTTTCCTCCGAGAGACCCGCCCGAAAGTGAGACCACATTTGTCTCGTCAATTACAGCAGACTCTTCAAAATTCACAACTTTGCCCTTATTCATCTCCTGCCGTCTGCGATGGATTATATCCAGAAGAAATTCCCTCAGCTCTTTAAGACTTCTGAAATCCGATACCTGCATGGGCGTTATCAGTTTTGCAATTTTTACTTCGCCTCTTGCCATAAGCCAGAGAGAAAAGTGATTTTTCATGGCGTGATAGGCCAGGGAGTCTTCCGGCACAGTCTGAAGATAGGATTCAAACTCTTTCATCGATTTTGCGACAGCAATCTGATGACCCTTGGTATCCCTGTATACAAAATGCCCGAAACCCAGGAAATAATTTATAAATGACTTAAGATCTTTTAGAAGGCTCTCTGAGTTCTTATTTATAAAGCTTGACTTCAGTCTGAAGGCGTAACTGGCATTCTCAGGATCAGAAGACTGCAATACTGCAGGCAGGTTCGGAAGGTCCTGCCTTAATTTGACTGATCAGATCATATCCTGCAGTATCGCTCAGTCTCCCATTTTTGGAAACCGCATATCCGATATCACACATAACAGACTATCCTTGTACCTGTTATATATTGTTATTAGTCATCATACCTATCCAGAGTATTTTTGGCCTTGCCCTGAGCTTCAGGACCTTGTATAATTCATCGGTGGCAACATCCTGAATAAGGTTCTTGGTCTGCTCCATTACTAGTCGTGTAAAGCATAGGCAGATAGCTTGAGTAGTACTCCGCAGAGTCCTCGATCAGAAGGATTACTCGCGTGAGCCCTTTCTTCGTATCATTGTCGACATTTACCCTGTCCTCTAGCAGCTTGACCATGGCAAAGAAAACCTTGGACTCTCCTGTCCACACGAAATAGTTATCGAAGGGAACACCCAGGCTTTTCTGATTTCTGACATAAGGCACATCGCAGGGGTTGTTCAGCAGGATAAAGGTGGGGATATAGGGATATTTTTCCTTTATCATCCGGCAAAGCGCGCATCGGGCTTTCCTTATCTACGCCGATCATAATAATGATCATATCGTAATGGCGCGCCTTGAGCCGGCTGAAAGCCTCCTCCCCTCCCGACACACCTGTTACCCTGGGTATCGAGGTAAGGCTCATCTGGTAATACTCACCCAGCATATGGTCGGAAAATCTCCCCTCCCCTTCTATCGAATAGGCATCATAGAGATTGGCCACAAGGAGGATCTCCTTTACCTTGAAAGGCATCAGGTCGTGGAAAACATCCCTCTCAGCATTATGCCGGTCGAGGAATTTCTGCAAAAGCTTCCTGCTCGAGACGCCCGTCAATGCATCATCTTCCTTCCCGGGTGATCTGGTTCAGCCTAATGATTTCACGGGCTTTGTAGCTGTTTATAAAACCAGTAAGAAGGCCTGCAATATTCCGGATAAGATCCCTCTCTTCCTTCAGGAAAGGGCCTTCCGATTCGGCTCTGAATTCAGAAGTATAATATACCTCTATAGAGCCATTCTCATCATCAATGGTGGTAAAATCCTGGAACATCCTCCAGTCAGTCTCCCGGAAAGAGGCAGATTCAAACTCCTTTCCTGCAAAGCGGATCCGGGCCACAGTATATTCGGGGTATTGCCAGGCGGCAGGTAACAGAAGCACAATCTGCTGCAGGGATTCTTCTACGGACTTCCCTTCTTTCAGAATGGCAGTTGTCCGGTTAATGCATGCCAACTCCTTCAGCCGTTCCTGCTGGTCGTGCATTAATCTGCTAAATGCCTGATTATTATCTCTTAATTCATCCATCAGATAAGTTCTCAGGGATCAATTCTTAAAATTACAAAAATAGTTCCAAAGGATGATCAACTATCCTTGCATGAGATAATAAAACAGTAATTAAAATTCAGGCTAAATATCAGAAGAACATTAATCTACATTCCAGGTTGAACCACTTGTAAGCAGATCATCCATGCATTTTATTTTTGCAGTACTCTGTATTCCCTCTATCTGTTCCTCAACCAGCTTTTCATATGTTGGCCCTGAACAGATCTTATCACGCCTAATGCAACAGGATACTCAGGATATCTCATGTTCGCAAGCATATACTGAATCCCGGGATTTGGTTCCAAGGCATCATGCACCAGTATATTCTTTTCTGTTATGCCATTCTCTCCCATAGTGACAACCTTTAATTTCAACCCGTCAAGGATAAGACCCAGGTTACTTTGCTTGCCAAAAATCATTGGCTTACCATGACGGAGTAAAATTGTTCTGTCGTCTCTTACCTCTTTGTCGGCTACGATATCATGCACCCCATCATTGAATATTACGCAGTTCTGCAGTACTTCCACTACAGATGTACCTTTGTGCTTTTCAGCTTCCGCATAGATCTGGGTTGAAACCGTAATATTTGTGTCGATGGTGCGTGCAAAAAACTTTCCTTTTGCCCCGATAACCAGCTCTCCCACTGAAAATGGTTCTTCAACCGTACCGAAGGGTGAGGTCTTTGTTACAAGCCCCTTATCGGATGTTGGTGAATACTGGCCCTTTGTAAGACCGTAAATTTCATTATTGAACAGGATTATATTGAGATCAATATTTCTCCTGTATTACATGTATAAAATGATTACCACCGATGGCAAGGGCATCTCCGTCTCCCGTTATTTGCCAGACAGATAATTCCGGATTTGCAACCTTAACACCTGACGCAATTGCAGCTGCACGACCGTGAATGCCATGAAAACCATATGATTGCATATAATACGGAAACCTTGATGAACAGCCGATACCTGATATGAATGCGAACTTTTCCCTGGGAATATCCATCTCTGCAAGGGCACGCTGAATAGAGCTCAGAACTGCATGATCACCACAACCCGGACACCATCTGATTTCCTGATCGCTCTTGAAATCCTTTGCAGTATATTTTGTTGTTGCTACTTCAGTCATTTTATATTTCCTTCAGAATATTTATACATTTTTCTTTTATCTCGACTAATGTAAAGGGTACTCCCTGTACCTTGTTTATCTGGTCATAGGCAAACTCCTGATGCTTCATCCTGAGGTAGCCAGCAAACTGACCAGAATTTAATTCACATACCACGAATTCTTTTAAATTTCTTAAATACCTCCTTGATGTTTTTTGGCAAAGGGTTTATGTAATTAATGTTGACAAGGCTTACTTTGTGACCCTCAGCCTGCAATTCACGAACTGCTGTTATCAGATAACCATATGAACCACCCCAGCCCACCACAAGCAGGTCACCTGAATCTGCTCCCTGGGGAACAATATCAGGAATTCCTTCTGCAACCCTCGCGACCTTCTCTGCCCTCAGGTTAACCATTAACTCATGATTCTCCGGTACGTATGAAACGGTTCCTTTCTCCGTCTTCTCCAGTCCGCCGATTCTGTGTTCCAGTCCCGGAATCCCCGGTACTGCCCATGATCGTGCGAGAGAGTTCTCATCTCTTTTATAGGGCAGGAAAGGAGTCTCACCCTTCTTTGCAAAAGGTGGATTTATCTCCGGCAGATCCTTCATTTGGGGTATTCTCCAGGGCTCACTTCCATTGGCAAGATAGCTGTCAGAAAGGAGAAGTACAGGCGTCATGTGTTCGAGAGCAATTTTTGCGGCTTCAAAAGCAAACCGGAAGCAATCGGAAGGAGTACTTGCAGCCATTACGACTACCGGACATTCTCCGTTTCTTCCGTACAGAGCCTGAAGAAGATCAGCCTGTTCTGTTTTTGTAGGTAAGCCCGTTGACGGGCCGCTCCTCTGAACGTCAATTATCACTACCGGCAATTCAGTCATGACCGCGAGTCCAATGGCTTCTGATTTAAGAGCCAGGCCAGGCCCTGACGTGGATGTAACAGCCAGATGACCTGCAAAGCTGGCACCGAGAGCCGTACAGATACCCGCGATCTCGTCTTCTGCCTGAAAACTCTTTACTCCCAGATCTTTATGGGCTGCAAGCTCCTCAAGGATCCCTGTAGCCGGAGTTATAGGATAGGAACCGATGAAAAGCTTAAGACCCGATTTTTCAGCAGCAGCCATCAATCCCCATGCAGTAGCTATATTACCGGAGATATTACGATACAATCCACTGGCGATCTGGGCAGGAAGAATTCTATATACCGAGGATAATGCTTCAATTGTCTCAGCATAATAAGTATCCGGCCCTGAGGGCTATTTTATTGGCTTCAGCAATCTCAGGCTTACTGTAAAACTTCTTATCGAAATAGTCTTCAGTATAATCAAGCTTCCGGTCAAAAAGCCAGTAAACCATTCCCAAGCGCAAACATATTCTTGGTCCTTAAAATCGTCTTCGGATCAAGCCCGAAATCCTTAAGTGCCTCCTTTACCATTGCAGATATCGGAGCTGCGATAACATTATAGTGACTCAAGCTTTTCCTCTTTAATAGGATCCTTTTCGTATCCCGCTTTTCACTATATTCTTTTCGGTAAAATTATTTTCATCATAAATTATTGTTCCACCCGGCTTTATCCATTTGCCATTTGCCTTTAGCGCAGCGGGATTCATTGCGATTAGCACATCTGAAAAGTCTCCAGGCATATTGATTTCCGAATGACCAACGTGGACCTGGAAACCCGATACGCCTCCCACAGTACCCTGGGGAGCACGAATCTCTGCAGGATAATCAGGAAAGGTGGATAAGTCGTTACCAAACAATGCAGCAGTATCAGTAAACAGATTTCCTGTAAGTTGCATTCCGTCACCGGAGTCCCCAGAGAATCTGATCACCACTTCATCTCTTTCGATAACCTCTGATTTTTTACCCATAATAACTAATAATTTATTCTTAATCAAGAATTTTATGTATCACAAAAAAATTTCTAACAAAATTAATATTTTAAGACTTGATAAATAAACAATTAAAGCAATCTGTTATGATATTGATCATGTTTTAAACCCCGAAACTAAAAATCCGGTAAAGGTTTTTCAGAGGTATAGGATGAATTCTCAGTCTACAACAAACTAAAGAATGTTAGGTTCAAATTGAAAACAGATGTTCTTTAAAGCTTCCGGGAGTTACGGAAAATTGATTATACACAGGGATCAGCTCCAGATATCTTCCTTTCGCAGGTTTATATCTCCTTCAAAAAACATTCTTGCTATCTTTTCGAAATAAGGGGTATAGTCAGAAACAAAAAAGCGGTCATCTGACTTTCCGGAATCATTCAGAAGGCCGTTCTTCTCAAGTGCATCACGAAGAATAATTGAAACAATACGGGCAGAATCAACCACTTCAATATTGAAATTAAAGATCTTACTGATCTGGTTTTTAATTATCGGGTAGTGAGTACATCCAAGGATGAGTGCCTGAATGCCATTCAGTGATTCAGCAGTAAGGTACGATCGTATGATGGCGTTACTGATATCATCAAAAATAAAACCCTCTTCAATCATTGGCACCAGCAACGGTGTTGCCATGGATACAACTTCTGTCGCGAGTGATTTTTCCTTGATCTTCTGCTCATAGGTACCTGAGCTGATTGTTCTTTTGGTCCCGATAACTCCAATTTTATTGAATTTTCTGGTACTGATATACTCGACTACAGGATCTATCACGTCAATAAGGATTGTTCTCCCACTGAACTCTGTTTTCAGGAAATCAAAGGCAGATGCTGATGCTGAATTACATGCTACCAAAACAACTTTTGAATCATGCTCAAGAAGGAATTCGGTAATGCGGTGGGAGTAAAAACGAATTGATTCAGCTGATTTATCACCGTAGGGCAGATGAGCAGTATCACCGAAATAAATAATGCTTTCACCCGGGCAAGATCTGCTTGATGGCATGCGCCACTGTAAGCCCGCCAACACCTGAATCAAATATCCCTATCGGTCTTTCTTTCAACGTTAAAAGTTATATTAAAAAAATGACCATCTGCCTGCAGGCGGATGGTCACAGGCATGGCCTGCAATAGTTTATTTTAACCCGAGCTTGGCCTTGGCCAGAGCCATAATGTTTGTGCTTTTTGCCTCATCGAAAGTACAGTAGGGAGCTTCCCTGTCCAACACTGAAAATGTAAACAAAGCCATTTTCCTTTCCAACTTCCTTTATTGCCTTATCTACTTTTGCCATTATAGGCTGGAAAATTCAGCCTGCTTTTCCTGGAGCTGCTGCTGGGCATTGTTCTGAAATTCCTGTATCCTCTTGTTCATATCGACAAGTTCCTGCTCTTTTGTCTGCTTTACAAGATCAGTATAATTCTTGCTTTCCTTATTATATACTCACTTTTGTTATTCAGCTCGACTGTCATCAGTTCAAGTGCATTGATGAGATCCTTGCGAAACCTGTCAAGCTTCACTTGGCTGTATCAAATTCAGGCATATGACTGGATTAATTCATCACTGTTTATATGCCCGAATTTAATATTCTGAGCCGAGGCAGTCTGACCCGCCAGAATAACAGGAACCAAAAGGAGAGCTATCCCGATAAATCTTTTCATTTTTATTATATTTATTAAACAATTTTTGCAAATGTAATTAATTAATTCTTATAACCTAATTTTTCAAGAACCTGGTCACTTATATCAAATTTAGGATTGGCAAAGAGGATGTTACCTCCTGACGCAGTATCAAATATAACAGCATAGCTTCCGTCGACGGCAATCTCTTTTATGGCCTTCAGTATCTCATCCTGGATAGGCTTTACAAGCTCTTCCCTTTTCTTGAAAAGATCACCTTCCACTCCAAAATATTTGTTCTGCAGCGTTTTTCATCTCCTTCTCCTTTGCTATAATGGCCTCTTCCCTCTTGGCTTTCATATCCTGCGACAGGAGAACCGATTCATTCTGATACGACTTGTACATCTGTTCAACAATTGCATAACCGTCGGCTACCTCCTTTTCCCATTGCTTTGAAAGCTTATCGAGCTGCTCCTGGGCAGCTGTGAAAGCAGGAATATTATTTCTTATATATTCTGAATCGACGAAGGCATATTTCTGAGCAAACGACATGGCCGAAGTCAGAATGAATAATCCCATTAAAGCTCCTACTTTTTTCATAGCTAAAAGAATTAATATTTAATTAATTAAAACTGCTGCCCAATTATAAAATGTATCTGAGAGTGATTTGCATTCGACTGGCCTGTAGGAACAGGATCAAACCCATAGCCCCAGTCTATACCCAGCAGTCCGAACATCGGCAGGTTGGCCCTGAGTCCAAACCCTGCTGCACGGCACATTTTGAAGGGGTTATATTCCCTGAGGGAATACCATGCCCTGCCTGTCTCAAGAAATCCCAGACCGAAAATTGTTGCCTGTGGATTGAGTGAAATAGGGTATCTCAATTCGAAATGTTATCTTCGAATATACATTGCCTGAGGGGTTGACAGGTACCAGGCTTATAAGGGGTAAGCGATCCGTTTGTATATCCCCTCTGCGAGATCACATCGCGTCCGTAGAAGCTATAACCCGACATCCCGTCGCCACCCACGTAGAAGTATTCAAAGGGTGAAGGGCCTATATCGCGATTGTAGTATCCGAGATAACCGAAGGCAAATTTCGCATTGAGAACCATTTTATCATCCCTTGTGAGCGGGTAATAGTAATCTGCCTTGAACTGCCATTTATGAAATTCGATGAATTTGTATTTCTCCTCCACAGGCAGATTTGCCATATTCTTTCCGCTGATAAGCGAATATGGAGGGGTCAGCTGCAGTGAAAGCATAAAGGAAGAACCGTTCCTTGGATAGATCATGTTCGGGCCGGTTGAGAACCTTGTGAGCTTCAGCTGCAGGCTTATAAGATTTGAGGTCCCGTTATCGAACAGGAAACTGTAGACGTTATAGTCCTTCAGGAAGTATCTCTGGTAATTCAGTTCACCGTAAATAGAAAAGTAATCATCGGGCCATTCAAGCCTCTTTCCAAGTCCAAGAGTTACTCCGTCAATAATCATTGACTGGTACCCGTCATCAGATTTCTTCTTTCCGTTTGTCATTATTGAACGGTATGTGGAAACGGAGAAGGTATTGGGCTTTTTCCCGCCGAGCCATGGTTCGACAAATGAGATATTATACGACTGGTATACGCGACCGTTTGACTGGACCCTGAGGCTGAGCGACTGGCCATCGCCCGATGGGTAAGGTCTCCATTCCTTCAGCTTGAAGAAATTGCGCATTGCAAAATTATTGAATCGTACCCCAACCGTACCGACGAGCATCCCTGCGCCCCAGCCTCCTGAGATCTCGAACTGGTCATTGGGCTTTTCCTCAAGCTTATAAAGAAGGTCAACTGTACCGTTTATCATATCGGGCAGAGGTGTGGGATTGATCTTTTCAGCATCGAAATGGCCAAGAACACCCAGCTGCCTGATGGATCTCAAGATTTTATCCTTGCTGAACAGATCACCGGGAAGGGTATAGAGCTCCCTCCTTGCTATATGCTCATTTGTACGGGTATTACCTGAGATAAGGACATTGTTCAGATATGCCTGGTCGCCCTCATAGATCCTGACCTCGAGGTCGACTGAATCATTTTCAACCTTGGCTTCAACAGGGGTAAGCCGTGAGAAGAGGTATCCGTAGTCCTGGTACAGCGCACTTACAGCATCCGGGGCACCCTTTGTCCCGTTTAGCCTGTCATCGATAAGCGACTGGTTATATACTGTTCCCTTCTTGACGTTGAATACCTGCTGCAGGGCCTCCTTCTTATATACGCTGTTACCTACCCAGTTCACATTCCTCAGGAAATACTGGGTTCCTTCCTCGACCTTTATATTAAGCCCTATACGATCTTCAGAAACCGTATACATGGAATCGGACAGAATTGTAAAATCCTTGAAGCCGTTATCGTTATAAAAAGTTTTCAGCTTGAGCTTATCCTCTTCATATTTGGAATTGATGAACTTGGAGGCACGGAAGAAATTGGCATTTTTCACCTTTGTACCCTTCATCTGCTTGCGAAGCTTGGCGGATGAAAAGAATTCATTGCCCACAAAGTTGATATCTGCTATTTTCACCTTGTCGTGCTTGTCGACATTTACGGCCAGGATAACATTATTCGGCCTGTCCGGATCATCCCTCTGCATAAAATCTACAGTTGTATTTAAAAATCCTTTTTCGATAAAATGGTCCTTTATGATTTTTTCAGCGCTTGAAAGGAGATATTCGGTTATCTGTGAACCTACAGGGAGATTAAGCTTTTTTACAAGATCATCCTGTTCCGACTTTTTAAGACCATTGTATTTGACCGCTGAGATCCTCGGCCTCTCCTGCAGGAATATATCGAGATAGACCGAATCTGCAACCACCTTTGATATTGTGATCCTGATATCGGAGAAGAGTCCCTGCTGCCATAATTTTTCAACTGCTGTTTTCAGCACCTCACCCGGAATAGTTATCTCCTGGCCCACCCTCAGCCCTGAAATTCCTATCAGGGCATTTGTATCGAGAAACCTTATGCCTGAAATACTGACCCCTCCCACAACGTAATCATCAGAAGTCATGAAATCGAATATTTTCGTCTTTTCCTGTGCTTGTAATGACAGACTCAGGAGAGTCAGGGATATAAATATTAAAAATCTTTTCAAATCTTCTGATAATCATTGTTTTATCATTTTTCCAAAACTTGTTCACTCGTTTTTCCAAATCTTCGTTCTCTCTTTTGGAAGTCTATAATAGCCTTATAAAAATCATCCTTTTCAAAATCGGGCCAGAGTTTATCAGTGAAATACAATTCGGCATAGGCAAGCTGCCATAGCAGAAAATTACTGATTCGGATTTCCCCGCTTGTCCGTATCATCAGTTCAGGGTCCGGTATGCCGTAGGTAGTAAGGTATTTCTCGAACTCTGTCTCATTAAATGAACCGATACCCAATCTTCCGGCGGATACCTCGGCAGCAATCCTTCGTGCAGCCTCAGTGATCTCCCACCGGGAGCTGTAGCTGAGGGCTACTATCAGGTTCAGCCCTGAACACTCCGATGTGAGCCTTATTGTCTCCAGAAGTCTTTCCCTTACATCGTGGCCAGCCTTTCCACATCTCCGATTGTCCTGAGGCGGATATTGTTTTTAATCAGTGTTTCAGTTTCCTTATTGAGGGAATCGACCATGATACCCATCAATGCTGATACTTCTTCGTTGGGCCTTCCCCAGTTTTCGGTTGAAAAGGCATAAAGTGTCAGGAATTTAATCCCGAGTTCGCTGGCGGCCTCAATAACGCTCCTCACTGCGTTGACTCCCTGCTGATGGCCGAAAACCCTGTCGAGGTTGCGCTGACGGGCCCATCTTCCGTTGCCGTCCATAATGATGGCAATGTGCGAGGGCAGTTTTTGTGTATTTACGCGTTTCCTCAGGGGCATTTCCTACCTTTTTCTTTTAACGTCCACATCATTGTAAGCCGGACAGCCAGCCAGCTTGCTATAGATCTTCCATGTAACCGAAACTCCGGTGAAGGTGTACCAGTCTTTGTTATGAGTCCATGTATAATCTGATGGGGCAACCAAATCTTTTAAGCCGTCAAAGTTATCATAAAAAGTTTTACGAAAACCATATTCGGCTTCCAATCCTATATTTTTGTGGATATTAATCTTGAAACCAACTGAGAAGGGTATCACCGGAACAAAGGCCGCAGTCGGTGAAGGTGTGTTGGGATTCACGAGGGAGCTCAGGTTGACATATGTCCCCCCCAGTCCGGCAGCAAAATAGGGAGAAAAATTCCACAGCTTTCCCATAGTCGAGTATGGGAAAAAATTGAATTCAAATTGTGCGGCAAATTCGGTAACCGACCCGGCAAAGGCAGCCGCCCTTGTTCTTTGAAAGTCGTTGCTGAAATCGAGATCGCTTCCCTGTATCCCGCCATGCATGATATCAACCCGCACAGCCTGCCGGGGATGAAAATTATAGCGATAGAAAACACCGGCTGCCGGTCTGGGCGAGTATAGGAGCCTTGTTGAATTTATATCGCCCAGGTAGGAGGTGACCCCGGCCATTATACCATAGTCTGAGTTGCGCTGGGCTGAGAGGCCCTGCATCAGAAGGAGTATACACAAAATACCTGATAATCGTTTCATTAAAAGTGGTCCAGCTCTTTATCTGAAGGATGGTAAAATGCTCTTCTTTATCTTCACCCTGTAGGTAAACGTGAGGTTGAAAAAATAATAAACGTCATTTGCGCTGGAATATTGCGAAGTATAACCATCAAGATTATCAGTCAAAGCATACCTGAAACCCAGTTCCAAACCGAACTTTATGTTGGGGTAAGCCGACAGGGAACCACCTACTCCAAGGGGGACGGCGGCAGTAAAGCCGTGATCCACCAGACCGTGTTGAGCAAGCCTGTCATTGGGCCTGATTGAATAATTCAACCCTGCTATTCCTGTAAAAGCATAGAAATCGAGAGACTTCAGGAAGCCTATCATTCCCCTTCCCCTTCCCTTATTGAAAAGATAGCTTGTTTCAGTTCTGTTCTTTACAAAATAATATTCCCCCAGAAGAGCGGGTTCAAAAATAGTTGTTGATGCCTCATATCCCCTCCCCCTGTTTGAGCCCCTCTCATCTGTGGCATTCAGAAGAGCGGTGCTAAGACTCAATCTTGCATTTATGACCTGTGATATCCTGTATTTGACAGTGAAATTTGCACTGTACCTGGTCTGCAGAAAGGTGATGTCCTTGAGTCCCCAGCTGTTCTTGCCATGGGAGAAGCCACCCACATCACCGAAGAATGTCGCCGTTCCCAAACCAGCGGTCAACTCGATCCGTTTCAATTTCCACAGCTGTGCATCAGATACAGAAACAATTACTCCGAGAAAGAGGGTGATCAGGATAAGCCGTTTCATCAAAAAATAATTCTTTATCTTACAAATATAATAATCAATTGATAAGGAGAAACAGAAATACTCTCCAAAAATAAGATTATGTTCAAATTATGTATATAAAACCTCTACAGCTCAAATCACCTGCGGTGTCCGCACGCCGCTATCCACCCTCAGCGTCTTTGCTGCTCCTGCAGCATTATGCCTGACTCAGTTCCTCCTGTCAGCC
This sequence comes from uncultured Bacteroidales bacterium, assembly GCA_963756885.1. Classification (GTDB taxonomy): domain Bacteria; phylum Bacteroidota; class Bacteroidia; order Bacteroidales; family VadinHA17; genus LD21. The sequence continues at coordinate 511,069 of CAVWPG010000003.1, read as the reverse complement.
CCCCACATCAGCTTGTTCCTCAGGGTACTGTAAAAATCCATGCCATTGAGCATAACTGTCTTCAGCTTGTATGTGGATGTTTTGATATGCAGCTCCTGGCTGAACGGAAGCCTCCCCGATCTGAAATCGCATGTAGCCAGGTACTGGGTGCTCCTCCCTTCTATGACCATTCTGAGTATACTTTCACCTGATACGACGATGGGACGTATCGTAAGATTATGGGGCGCTATCGGAGAAATTATAATACTCTGGTCCTCAGGCGAAAGAATAGGTCCTCCGACGCTAAGATTATAGGCTGTGGATCCGGTGGCCGTGGAAATTATGAGCCCGTCGGCCCAGTAGGTATTGAGGTGTGCGCCATCGATATAAACATGTATTGTTATCATGCTCAGATCGGCCTTCTGGATAGTCACTTCATTGAGAGCTGTTGAAGACCCGTTCTCAAACAGGGGAGATGGCCTGACGACCTCAAGGAGAGACCTTTCTATCGTCCTGTATTCCCCATCGCAAAGCATATCGATGGAGTGGCTCAGATCCTCTTCCGAGATGTTGGCAAGAAACCCCATCCTGCCTGTATTCACCCCTGCGACCGGGATCTCGAAATCCTTTATCCTCAGAACAGTCTCGAGGAAAGTTCCGTCACCTCCGACACTGAGCACCAGGTCGGGCAGCACGGAGACAGAGGACAGTTCGGTGAAGCTTTCGATGAGCGCCCCTCCCGGACAGCCAATCGGATCTTCCGACTTCTGATATATCTGTATGCCTATACCTCTCCTGCAAAACTCATTAACAAGCCGGCTCACACCCTGCCTGGTCTTGGAATTATTATCCTTGCTGTAAATTGCAACTCGTCGAAGGTTGTTTTTCATCCTGGTCTGTTTTTGACTGCCCGCGGCAAGCTGCCGGTGTGTTTATATTCAGCAGCAGCCGGTTTTATAATTGTTCCGATCAGATATTCAGGTATTTCATAAGAAGATCAAGACGCTCGGTATAAAAGCGGTCCATCGAATCGTTATCGGTGACCCAGGTCTTTACCTCGTAATTATAGCGCTCGAAGGTTCTTATCACAGATACAAGATCGCTTGTGTCCACCTTGATTGTGACCTCAAGGAGAGTCGATCCGGGCGATGATGTAATATACATGCTCAGTATTTTGACATTATTGCTCTCTACGATCTGTGCTATCTGTGTAAGTGAATAATCCCTGTCAACCACATCGAGCACAATTATCCCTCCGGGCTGATCCATCGACGAAATGCCGGCAATGTGCCTGATAAGGTCATTGGAGGTTATAACACCCTTGTAATTGTTCTTGGCATCCAGAACGGGAACGACTGAAAGCTTCAGCCTCGAGGCCAGCCCGATAACCTCGAAAATATGCTGTTCGGTTGTGACAAACGGCTTATAGAGTGTAAGTGCATGATTTCCGATAGGTTCATCAGGCTGATTCAGATCAAAGATATCGGTATCCGAAATAAGGCCCAGGAATTCCTGGTTATTGACAATAGGGAGATGTGAAATCTTGAAAATTTCCATCCAGTTCAGTGCCGTCTGGGCGAGATCCGAAGTTTTCAGCGAAGGTATAACCTCTGATATTAAGTCTTTAGCAACCATATGTGCTTTTATTTTCAACCAATATAGTAATAAAAAAGAGAGTTGTTGTATTTTTGTACCTCATTTAATATACGGATAAACAACACATTTATTATAATGACAAAGTTAAGCGTTAATATCAATAAGATTGCAACCCTGAGAAATGCAAGGGGAGGCAATATACCAAATGTATTAACCGCTGCAATTAACTGCCAGCTTTTCGGAGCCGAGGGAATAACAGTCCATCCCCGTCCCGATGAGCGTCATATAAGATATCATGATGTGCTGGAGATCAAGCCTTTAATAACTACCGAGTTCAATATAGAAGGCTATCCTTCGCAGGGATTTATTGCGCTTGTCCTTGCCGTAAAGCCCGACCAGGTAACACTCGTGCCTGATGCACATGATGCAATAACATCCAATGCGGGCTGGGATACCCTCAGGAACAGGTCATTCCTGACCGATATTGTATCTGCATTCAGGAAGGAAGGGATAAGAACTTCCCTTTTTGTAGATACAGATCCTGTAAACATTGAAAATGCCGCCCTGACAGGAACAGACAGGGTGGAACTGTATACCGAGCCCTTTGCAGCTCAGTTCAGCATGAATGCCGTGGAAGCCGTCAGCCCTTTCGTAATGGCTGCCGTGATAGCAAGGGATGCAGGGCTGAAGATAAATGCAGGGCACGACCTCAATCTCGACAACCTGAAATTCTTTCATCAGAACATTCCATGGATCGAAGAGGTATCCATCGGCCATGCACTCATTTCAGATGCCCTTTACCTTGGACTGGAGAACACGATCCAGATGTATAAGGGCCAACTTACCTGAGACCTGACCCGATGAAGCTCTTTTACAGAAAATTCGGCGAAGGACCACCTCTTATAATATTGCACGGCCTTTACGGATCATCTGATAACTGGGTAACCGTGGCCAAACAGCTTTCGGATGTATTTACAGTCTACCTGCCTGACCAGAGAAACCATGGACAGTCTCCCCATTCGGAAATCCATGATTATGATTCAATGCGGGATGACCTGTTCGAGCTGGTCACCGACCTCCGGTTCAGGAAATTCTTTCTCGTCGGACACAGCATGGGTGGTAAAACTGCCGTGGCCTTTGCTGAAAAATGGCCTGAGCTTCTGGATGGTCTGATGATAGTCGACATTTCCCCTTTTACGAGAGAAAATGAGAGCTCACCATTGTACAACCAGCATCTCAGGATCCTCAAAACAATTATTTCACTGGATCCTGCCGGAATAAAATCGAGAAGCGATGCTGAAATATTTCTCTCAGAAAAGATCCTGTCTGCGAAAATAAGAGGGCTTATAATGAAAAACCTTCAGCGGGTAGAGGAGAATTCTTTTGCATGGAAGCTGAATGCCCCGGCGCTTCTCGACAACCTCGACAAGATTATGGCATCAGTCGACCTCAGGGATGGCTTGCTGCATCCGATAACAGGCTTTCCGGTTATTTTCCTCAAGGGCAGCTCCTCGGGCTACATGACCCCGGTTGCTGTCGCAGATATAAGAAAAGTTTTTCCTGCCGCTGAGTTTGTGGTTATTAATGGCGCCGGGCACTGGATCCATGCCGACAAGCCCGACGAGGTGGCGGGGAACATCAGGAAGTTTCTTTCCGGATACTGATCAGCTGAAAGTGACTGATTCGATCCTCTCCTCGTCTAACGGGGGAAGATTCATGAACCGCATTATAACCCGGGCAATTGCAATCACATCTTTTTCACAATACCTTGCTATCCGCGCCGCATCCTGCTCATTGTAAAAAACCCCGGCGACCATGCTGCCGTCTATATCATCCTTGGGGGTGGGTATACCAAGCACCCTTGTCAGAAGCTCGAGCGAGGTATAATTCTTGTAATCTCCGAATTTCCAGAGATCCATCGTGTCGAGAAGCTTTACCTCCCATGGCTTTTTCCCCGAATTGTCGAGGATATCGGGAATCAGAAGCCCGTTGATCAACATCCTCCTGGCAATGAAGGGATAATCGAATTCCTTGCCATTGTGCGCACACAGGATTGCATCCCTCGAATTTTTGCAAAACTTCGTCAGCATGCCTGAGAATTCCGAGAGAAGCTTTTTTTCGTCGGGGCCAAAAAAAGATTTTAGTCGCAGGCTCAAAGGATTTTTCTCCTTTATCAAGCCTGCCGAAATGCATACTATCTTCCCGAATTCAGAATAAATTCCTGCACGGCCATAAACCTCATCAGCACTCTGTTCGGGCGTTCTGAACTGCTTTGATTTCTTTTCCCAGAGCAGCTGCATCCCCTCTTCAAGAAGGTCAAATGACGCTACTCCCGGAACAGTCTCTATATCGAGGAAAAGTATATCCTCAACCCTTGTATTGTCAAGCATAGCTTATAAATAATTAACAGGCTTCCTATAATATTTAAAATAAAATCAGATTATAAAACCTGCAGCATGGCCATGAATGAGCACTGGCCGACCGGTCAGGCACCGTCAATTTTTCGCCTGCCCCTTTTCGGGCTCTTCCTACTCTCAACATATTTGCGTATTTTTGCACATTCAAAGATCAAATTTAATAATTTGAGTTGAAAGTTTCCGGTTTTGACCAAAGTTCCGGTACCTTTATAAAACAACGCGGTCAATAAAATGAGGTGAACGGTTACCGGCCCTTCGGGTATTTTTTCATAACGGATGCCGGACCGGAAGGGATAACGATAAAATATTTTAATGAAATCAGGATGTCAGAATTATATCCGTTAAAGTTCGAGCCCTTGTTGAAGGATAAGGTGTGGGGAGGCCATGCCCTCGAGAGAGATTTTAATAAAAAGCCCAATGGCTTGCCCAATATTGGAGAAAGCTGGGAGCTTTCCTCAGTCGACGGAAACTTATCCGTCGTGAGCAACGGGTTCCTTGCCGGCAATAATATAGAGGAGCTGATCGAGGTATACATGGGAGATATAACGGGCGATTCGGTCTTTGAAAAGTTCGGAACGAAATTTCCGCTCCTCTTCAAATTCATAGAAGCCGGAGACGACCTTTCCATTCAGGTCCATCCCGGGGATGCCATGGCCAGGGCAAAGCACAATGATTTGGGGAAGACGGAAATGTGGTATATACTCGGAAGCGGAAAGGATTCGAAAATTTATACAGGCTTCCGTGATGGTGTAACAAGGGAGATGTATGAAGAATCCCTCTCCAATGGAACTCTCCCGGATCTTCTGTTTGTCGAGAGTGCATATCCGGGCGATGCCTTTTTTACGCCTGCCGGCAGGATTCACGCAATAGGCAAGGGTATAGTGCTTGTCGAGATACAGGAGACTTCCGACCTCACATACAGGATCTCAGACTGGAACAGGAAAGGGACCGGGAAGGTAAAGAGAGAGCTTCACCTCGGGCTGGCGCTTGAAGCAATGGACTTTTCGGCTGTTGGAAAGAACAAGATCAGGGTGGAGCCCGAAATGAACCGAACGGAAAACCTTGTAAGCTGCGAGTACTTTAATACGAATATCCTCCGTTTCAATGCCCCTGTCAAAAGATCATATCACCTTACCGATTCATTCGTCGTATATGTATGTGTAGAGGGTGAATTCCATATCCGCTGGGAAGACAGCAGCGAGAAGGTGATCAGGGGAGAGACAGTGCTCCTGCCGGCAATGATACGGGATGTAACACTCGATCCGTCCGGCGAGGCCAGGATCCTTGAAGTATATGTAAATTCAAGCAATATGTCATAACGCAACCAAACCTGAAATCATGAAACTATTCTATGGCTCACTCATCGTATTCATCATCGTGATGCTCAATCCCGGCTGCAAGGGAAGATCTGCGAATAATACCGGAGCGGCGGGCGAAAACGTCTCCTCATCCGACACCGGCTTTACAGGAATAAAGAAATATATGAGCGGAGGACATATATCTATGGAAACGACATTCAGGAACGGAGTAAAGGAGGGGATGACCAGGACATTTTATGCAAGCGGCAAATTGCGCGGTACAACCTGGTATGAAAATGGACTGAAGGAAGATTCGGCAAAATGGTATTTTGAGGAGGGGCAGCTTTTCAGGACAACACCTTATAAAAGAGATACTGTTGATGGCATCCAGAAGCAATATTTCAGGAATGGAATGCTCAAAGCCAGGATAGGCTATAAAAAAGGATTCCGGACCTTCGAGTTCGAGGAATTCGACAAGGATGGCAAAAAAACAGGAGGTTATCCCGAACTCGTACTTGCAACAAAAGATGAGTACAATACAAGCGGAACCTACACGATCTCGATGACACTGTCTGACAAATCGACTAAAGTGAAATATTACCGCGGTGATTTTGACAACGGGATCTTCGACTCCACAAAATGCGAAAAAATTAAAACAATCGACGGCAAGGGAATCCTCGAACTTAAAAAAACAGGTGCACCACAGCCTGCATCGGTTGATATACTGGCATCAATCATTACTTTTTACGGCAACAACTACCTCGTTCACAAAAAGATCGGGCTACCCTACAAGGATTTGAAATAAGCACGGCAATGATAATCCATTCAGCCGCATATGTTAAGAGCAGCCCTACCCTCAGTGATTGCCCTGCCCCTACAAAACCTGAATTCGGATTCATAGGGAGGTCGAACGTAGGCAAATCCTCCCTCATCAATATGCTTACAGGCTGGTCGGGTCTTGCAAAAATATCTGTTCAGCCGGGAAAGACACGGACTATAAATCATTTCATAATAAACGAAAAATGGTACCTCGTGGATCTGCCCGGGTATGGCTATGCAAAGGTTCCCCTGAAGCTCAGGGACAAATGGGTAAGGGAGACAGAAAAATACATCCTCGCCAGGGAAAACCTCGTATGCCTGTTCGTACTTCTCGATTCGAAACTGAGCCCTCAAAAGTCTGACCTTTCATTCATGGAGTATCTCGGGATTAACCGGATCCCATTCGCCAGGGTATTCACCAAGAGCGACAGGCTCTCAAAAACCGCAATAGAAAAGGCAATAGAAAAATACAACACAGTGATGCTCGAGAAATGGGAATCTATGCCTGCCACCTTCATCTCATCGGCAATAACGGCTGTCGGGCGCAATGAAATACTGAAGTATATCGAAGAATCTATCAACAATTTTTCAAATAGGTCCTGATATAGGAATGGAATTTTTAATTTTGTACAAGTTTTACCAGAAAAACAATCAGCTAAATCGTACATCAAAATGTTTGGAACCGCACCTATGAAAATATTCTCCTGCAGAGCATCTCAGCATCTTGCCAAGATGATCTCGGAAAAACTGGAAATGGAACTCGGAAGGAGTTCCGTAACCCTCTTCAGCGACGGAGAATTTCAACCTTGTTTCGATGAGTCGGTAAGAGGCTGCATGGTCTTCATCGTTCAGTCAACAAATCCGCCCGCGGACAATCTTTTCGAGCTTCTGCTTATGATAGATGCAGCCAAGCGGGCCTCAGCATACAAGGTAATTGCTGTAATACCCTATTACGGATTTGCAAGGCAGGACAGGAAAGACCGGCCGCGGGTATCGATCGGCTCAAAGCTGTCTGCAGACCTGCTCAGCGCCGCAGGAGTAGACAGGATCATCACAATGGATCTTCATGCAGATCAGATTCAGGGCTTCTTTAACGTACCTGTCGACCACCTCTTCGGCTCAGCTATTTTTGCGCCATATATTGAGAAACTCAAACTGAGCAATCTTACAATATCGGCCCCCGATATGGGAGGATCAAAAAGAGCCAATGCCTACTCAAGGCACCTTCAGTCGGAAATGGTGCTCTGCTACAAGCTCCGCAAAAAACCCAACGTAATAGAGGAAATGTCGATTATAGGTGAGGTTGATGGCAGGAATGTTGTAATAATTGATGATATGGTGGATACGGCAGGGACTCTCGTTCTTGCCGCCAACATGATGAAGGAACGCGGTGCAACAAGCATCAGGGCCTTCGCAACGCACCCCATCCTCTCCGGAAATGCAATCGAGAGAATCAACGACTCGGCCATCGAGGAACTTGTAGTTACAGATTCGGTACCCTTTGAAAATAATTCGGACAAGATAAAGGTGCTTTCCATTGCAAGTATCTTTGCCGATACTATCCAGGCAGTAACATTAAACAGGTCGATAAGCACAAATTTTGTATTCTGATTCCTTTGTTCTATATTTGCAGTCCCAAAAAAATAAAAATGTCAAACGTGTAATGGGATCCCGCTTTGCGGGATTTAGTAGCACAATAACTTAAAGACAAATGAAGACTATTGAAATCAAAGGATCATTCAGGACGGAATTAGGGAAGAAAAGCTCAAAGCAACTCAGAAAGGCAGGCAATGTCCCATGTGTTATTTACGGAAAAGAGGGAAATCTGCATTTCAATGCCCCGGAGCTTGCGTTTAAACATCTGATTTACACTCACGAAGCACACCTCGTAGACCTGAATATCGACGACAAGGTATATAAGGCAGTTCTCAAGGATGTTCAGTATCATCCCGTTTCTGACAAAATCCTGCATGCCGATTTCATGAATGTATCCGACGACAAGCCCGTTGTAATCAATATACCTATTCAAACAAGCGGTGACTCAGTTGGAGTGATAGCCGGCGGCAAGCTTAACATTAAGAGAAGAAACCTCAAGGTCAAGGGGCTGCCCGAAAATCTGCCCGAATATATCAATATTGACATCACAAACCTTAAAATTCACGAATCGGTGAAAGTAGGTGATCTGTCATACGATAAAATAGAACTGCTGGATCCGAAAAAACTGATGGTACTTACAATCGCCACTTCACGCGTAGCCCAGAAGGGAGAAGGTGAAGCCGTTGCAACTCCTGAAGCAGCAGCCGAAACCCCCGCTTCGGAATAGAACATCCTTGTAACATATTTAAGACTTGATGAAATATCTGATAGTCGGACTGGGGAATATCGGCGATGAGTATAAGGATACACGCCATAACATAGGCTTTACCGTATTGGATGCCCTGGCACAGGCATCCAATGCTGTTTTTACAGACCAGCGGTATGGAGCGGTATGCAGGCTGAAATACCGCGGACGCGACCTGATTCTTCTCAAGCCATCAACATTTATGAACCTCAGCGGAAATGCAGTAGACTACTGGCTGAAAAAGGAAAAGATCCCTGCCGGCAATATGCTCGTTATTGTAGATGATCTGGCACTGCCACTGGGAAGCATAAGGATGAGGCAAAAGGGCAGCGATGGCGGACACAATGGCCTAGCACACATCAACACTATCCTGGGAACAAACGAATACCCCAGGATCCGGTTCGGAATAGGAAACGAATTCATGAGAGGCTCCCAGATAAATTATGTACTTGGTACATGGAACCCTGATGAGAGGAAAATAGTTGATGACAGAATCACCATTGTTGCAGATATGATAAGGTCGTTTGCCTTTGCCGGTACCGACCTCACAATGACTGCCTTCAACAAGATCGGCAGAATGCCTTCCGGGAAACCGGAATGATAGTCAAAATCAGCACTGAAAATGACTGAAAACAAACCCATCAGGATAGATAAGTTTCTCTGGGCAGTCAGGCTTTTTAAAACAAGGAGCATTGCATCCGATGAATGCAGAAAGGGAAGAATATCGATAAACGGGATCCAGATCAAGCCTTCGAGGTTAGTCGTGGCTGATGAGGTTATCCAGGTCAAAAAGCCTCCTGTCACCTATTCGTACAGGATAATTGAACCGATAGGAAACCGCGTTTCGGCTAAAATTGCAGGCCAGTTCATTGAAGACCTCACACCTGCCGACGAGATGGCCAAATCGGATATCGCCCGTTCCGGAGTGGTCGTTCGCAGGGCAAGAGGAACCGGTAGACCTACAAAAAAAGAGAGAAGAATTATTGATAAATTTCAGAAGAAATCGGATGAGTAGCCATTGGTGGTATAAAGACTTATTATTGTAAAAACAGGCAATAATTCAACCTGGAAGGCAACACAAACTCCCCCTTTTATTTAACTTGCAAGCTTGTGCAAAAAGCCGTAAAGGAAAGCGGAACGGCCTATTGAGGAGATATGATCATTATATGGGGAAAGAAAATATCGAAAAATATTCTGCAGGTTATGCCCTTCTGAAATCGGTAGCCGGATTCTGGCATAATAATGTATTTTACAGGAGAGTTATAGTCATGGGCAGGGAAAATATAAATCCTGATGACCACCTGATCTTTGCCCCAAATCATCAGAATGCCCTTATGGATGCACTGGCTGTACTTTTCACACATACAGGGCAGCCTGTATTCCTGGCACGGGCCGATATATTCAGGAAGAAGATTTTGGCTTCAGTGCTCTATTTCCTCAAGATACTGCCCGTATACCGTATAAGGGACGGTTTCAGCAGCCTGAAGGGCAACGATGAAATATTCGAAAAGACCATCGATGTGCTTAAGAACAAAAACGGCCTTGTAATTCTTCCCGAAGGCGACCATGCCGGGTTCAGGAGGCTGCGCCAGCTGAAGAAGGGGATCTGTCGTGTCGCCTTTCAGTCAGATGAGGCTACAGGCTTTAGCCTGAATATCAAGATAATCCCTGTTGGGCTTGAATATTCACACTATGCCCGTTTCAGGCAGGTTCTTACCGTTGCCTATGGGAAACCGGTGGAGGTCTCCGAATTTCATGAATTGTACAAGGTAAGCCCTGAAAGGGCATTGAACGAACTGAGGGCAAAGCTTTCGGATGAGATGAAATCAAATATGGTTCATATATCCGAGGATGACTATGAAGCAGTTGATGAGCTCAGAAGCATGATAAACGGGCGCTACGGTGACGATATAAAATTCCCCAAATTATTCAGGGACAGGCTTCTTATAGAGAAACTGAATAAGCTTAAGAGTTCAGATCCGAATGTATATGGCCGGATCTGCAACCTCAGCCTTCAGGTCAGGAAGACAGCCGGCGAGCTTAAAATCGGATACAGGCTGCTGCAGAAAAAGAAGCACCCGCCGGGATGGCTCATCGCAGGAATTCTGGGACTGGTTATTACATTCCCCCTGTTTGTATACGGGAATATATTCAACCTTACCTTTCTTCAGATTCCCAATCTTCAGATCAGGAAAATAAAAGACCCGCAGTTCCATTCATCGGTAAGGTACGGAATTTCCCTTGCCCTGGCCTTCATATTCCTTCCCCTCTATCTGGTGCTGTCGCTTGTTCTATTTTCCCCCTGGTGGATAGGGATCCTGATATTCCTTTCATTGCCGGCTTCAGGACTTTTCGCCTGGGATTATTATCTTGTCTATAAAAGAATTATGGGTGGTTTCAGGGTAAGAAAGCTTATTCTGAACAGGGACTCCCGGTACGAAACTCTTAAAAGCAGCTACAGAGAGCTGCAAAAACTGATTGAGGAACTGAAGGTCAATGAACGATAAATTGTTTGAAAATAAAGTTGTCTGGATTACAGGCGCCTCATCCGGAATAGGAGAAGCCCTTGCACATGAATTTGCAGCAATGGGATCGGTTGTAATTGCATCGTCGAATGACCTGCCCGGACTCGAGAGGGTAAAGGGAGACTGCAGCTGTAAACCGGGCAGCATTACATGCGTCCCATTCGACCTTTCAGACATGACCGGGATAGAGGAAATTGTAAGCCTGCAGTTAAGCAGGCTGGGCAGGATAGATTACCTGCTGAATATTGGCGGAATAAGCCAGAGGGGAAGGATAGATGAAACACCCCTCTGGCTCGACAGGAAAATATTTGAGATAAACTATTTTGGGACCATCGCACTTACAAAGGCAATCCTTCCCTATATGATCAGGCAGAAATCGGGACATATTCTTGCTACGAGCAGTATCTCGGGAAGGTTCGGGTTTCCCCTGCGATCAGCCTATTCGGCTTCGAAGCAGGCATTGCACGGATTCTTTGAAACGCTGTACCTGGAAAACAAGAGCTCAAACATCAGAACTTCCGTTATTATTCCGGGCAGGGTCAAAACGGCCATCTCCTACCATGCGCTGACACCTGCCGGAAAGGAGCACGGGCGGCTCGATGACGGACAGGCCGGTGGTGTTTCCCCGGCTGCAGCCGCCAGGACGATCATAAGAGGAATTAAAAAAAATAAAAGGGAAATTCTCGTGGGCAGGAATGAGCTTTTGCTTTTGCATATCAGAAGATATTTGCCCTGGCTGTTTTTCAGAATCGCAGATAAAATTAAATCAACATAATAATAATCAGCACCATGCAGGGATATGTAATCAGTGGGATACAGCAGATGGGTATTGGAGTAAAAAATGTGCAGGAAGCCTGGAAATGGTACAGGAGCGTTTTCGGGATGGATTGCCGTGTATTTGAAGATGAGGCTGAAGCAAGGCTGATGCTCCCCTATACCGGAGGAAAACCGAGAAGCAGGCATGCCGTTCTTGCGCTGAATCTTCAGAGTGGAGGAGGATTTGAGATCTGGCAGTACAAGGGAAGGGAACCTGTCAGCATCAAAGAGGAAATCATGATCGGTGACCTTGGGATAGTTGCGTGCAAAATGAAGGTAAGGAATATAAGGGAGACCCTCGAAACATATCAGAAAGCCGGCCACCCCGTTCCCGTTGCCGCTTCAGCTGATCCGTCAGGCAAGCAGACATTTTTCATGAAGGATCCCTATGGCAATATATTCCAGATGGTCGAAGCCTCCGACTGGTTCAGGAATGAGAAGAAACATACGGGTGGCTCATACGGAGCAGTAATCGGAGTTACCGATATCGGGAAATCCAGGGTAGTATATTCGGAAATTCTGGGCTATGACAAAGTTGTTTATGATGTTACCGGCACATTCGGAGACCTTGCAAATCTGCCGGGAGGAGACCGGGAATGCAGGAGGATATTGCTTGAAAGATCGGAATCCTTTGCGGGACCATTCAGCAGGGTGCTTGGGAAAAGTGTCATAGAGCTTGTCACGGTGCCCGGGATCAGGGGAAAGAGAATATTTGAGAACCGCTTCTGGGGCGATCCCGGATTCATTCATCTCTGCTATGACATGCGCGGAATGGATGAGTTGAAAACCTTCTGCGTGGAAAAGGGCTATCCCTTCACTGTCGACAGCAAGATGAGCCATGAGGGCAACAGCTTCGATATGGGTGAGGCCGCAGGTCATTTCTCCTATATAGAAGACCCCGACGGCACCCTTATAGAATTCGTGGAAACGCACAAGGTGCCTGTTCTTAAAAAATTCGGTCTTTATCTTGACCTGAGGAAAAGAAATCCGCGGAAATCGCTTCCCGACTGGATGGTCAAAACGCTTAGATTTTCGAGGGTTAAGGGCTGAGGGCAGGCTCCCCGTTCCCGGATCCGGTGTTCTACACCCGGGATGATGAATTCCGGGCGACTTCCTCCACCTTTCTGAACACTCTCATGAAATTGCCGCCCCAGATCTTTTTGATATCGCTGCGTGTATAGCCCCGGCGCAGCAGCTCTATCGTTATGTTTTTCATCTCAGCAACCGTTTTGCAGCCTTCCACTCCTCCCCCTCCGTCAAAATCGGATCCGATGCCGACGTAGTCGATCCCTATAACCTGTACAACGTGGTCTATATGATCCACAATATCCTTTACAGTGGCCAGCTTTTCGTATTTTTCCCTTATCCCATTGTATTCCTTCCTGACAACTTTCTTTAATGAATCGGGGAGCATGCCGTATTCACCGTACTTTTTCCTGATCTCCTCCAGCTTTGCATCCATTTCAGGATTAGGCTCAGGCGTTTTCAGATAGTTGCTCAGAATGCAGATCTGCACAACACCGCCGTTTTCCTTCAGGGCCAGGAGCATGTCGTCGGACAGGTTTCTCGGGCTGCCGCATAAAGCCCGGCAGGATGAGTGTGAGGCAATTACCGGTGCTTGTGTAATTTTCAGCACATCGTAGAACGATTTGTCGGAAATATGCGAGATGTCAACCATCATTCCCAGTCTGTTCATCTCCCCCACAACCTCAGCTCCGAACGGAGACAATCCGTTGTTCTCCGGTCCGGCAGGATCAGTGGATGAATCACACAGATCATTGTTTTTTGTATGGGCAAGGGTAATATACCTTGCACCCATATCGTAAAATTGCTTTACACTTGTAATATCCTTTCCAATCGGATAACCGTTCTCAATACCTATATAGGCAGCTATCTTGCCGGCCTTCTTCAGCCGGTAGGCATCATCGGAGGTAAGTGCAATTCCGGCAAGCGATGAATTGTTCTCAACATTCGTGTGGATTGAATTAAGAATATCGATCGCCTCGGCATGAACCTTTTCAAAGGTGGAATCGTTACGCGGGCCCTGAGCTGTAAATACCGCAAAGAATTCGGCATGCAGGCCCCCTTCAATCATCCTAGGGAAATCAACGCACCCCTCATCGTGCCTTTTGCCCAGGTCGAATTCACCGTGCGCAAATTCCATCGGGGTATCACAATGTGTATCGATCGTCATTATCGATGAATGAATTTTGTCAGCCCGCCTGGCCAGTTTTTCTTCACTGCTGCCGCAACCTGCAAGTAGTGCTAAGATCATTGAAGTGACAAAAAATATTTTCATATTCATTATAACTATGTTCCTCGTGCAAGATAATTAAAATGACTTCGAAGTATCTCACAACATGATTATTTAACCATTTTTAACATGCAGGCTGACTAGCTGCGTAAAGGATCGGTTCCCAGGCTGCCGGCTAAATCCTGAGGCTTGTAAAGACGCTCAGCATAAGAAAAAATCCTATAAGAATTATTACTACTCCCCCCAGCTTGTTAATCCTCACAATAGCCCTTAAACGGATCTTCTTCTTGAACCTGCTTAAAAAATAGCTCAGAGAAAGCCACCAGGTCATGGCTCCGATGAAAACTCCGGGGATCAGGAAAAAGGGTACAAGACCTGTTCTCACATACCTGCCAGGATGAATGCCCGAAAAGAATGCAACGAATATAAGTATTGTATAAGGATTGGAGATCGATAGCACGAAAACCGAATAGAAATCACGCCAGAGCGATTTATTTGTCCTGTCCTTATCCCTGAAATCCCTTACCGGATTTGAAAGGAAAACCTTAAGCCCTACAGCCATTACTACAAGTCCGGCAACAACAGTGATAATGAAACGCTCCTCATTGATGAAACCGATTATTACTGTAAATCCAAGGGCGGAAAGCACTGCAAGAAGTGTGTCTGCCGTTCCAAGTCCCAGGCCCGAGAAAAAACCGGCTAAAAAGCCTCTCTTTATTGTTCTGTTAATCATTATTATACTAACCGGACCCAGCGGCATCGAAACGGCGAAGCCAAGCAGTACTCCCTTAAGCAGTATCTCGAACACAGGAATCATCTTGTTTTTAAATAAGAAACAAATATAACATGTTTATCAACTATTTAGGAAAATAATAATTTACTTCCGGCGGATCCGGATAATGGATTCTGTAATTCTTAAGCTATTTTTGAGAGATGATATGGATTGCCGAAAAGGGGGAAGCGGATAAATGAACAAATATACATTGACAGGATTGTCGGTTGCGGGTGGCCTCATGTGCGGACTGGCCTGGACCAGCTGGTGCACGGGCCTTATACTGCTTGTCGCCTTTGTCCCTTTCCTGCTTATAGAGGCCTGGCTGTACGAAAATCGCGGACATTACGGGCGGAATGCATATTTCATATACTCTCTCCCGGGCCTTGTCATTTTCAGCATGATGGCAATAGGATGGATGAGGGTTGCAAGCATGACAGGGGCAATAAGCGTGGTATTGGGACTCTCGTTCCTGATGGCCTTTACATTATGGCTGTTTCATGAAATAAGGCTCAGAGCAGGCAATACCGCAGGCTATCTGTCGCTTGTCACTCTGTGGCTGACCTATGAGCTTATAAGCCTTAATGCAACAATTGTCTCGCCATGGCTTAACCTTGGCAACGGCCTTGCAGGGGATATTATGTTTGTGCAATGGTATGAGCTTACAGGTACTGCGGGAGGTACCCTGTGGATATTATGCTCCAACCTCTTCCTGACCAACCTGCTTGTGAGCTGGTTCACACAGGACAAAAGAACCGGGCTATACCTGGGTGTCTGGCTGGCGGTGGTCCTTGTCCCCGCAGCAATATCCGTGACCAGGTATTTCACAATCAGGCCGGCAGACGTCCCCCCGTCTGAAGTCGTTATAATTCAGCCGAACATCGATCCCTACACACTGAAGTTCACAATCCCGTTCGAGGATCAGCTGAATAAGGTATTAAATATGGCCAGGTCAGCGGCTACCGCAAAAACGGCGTGGATAATTACCCCGGAAACGACAGTCGATGATCCGGTAAACCTCGACAGCCTGAATGAAAACAAGTATGTTGTCATGGTAAGAAGGCTGGCGGCCGAATTCCCCTCAGCTTCAGTGGTAACCGGAATGGTGAGCTACAGGATCTATAACGGTCAGAGCAGTCCACCCACGCTGAGCGCCAGGGAAACAGATTCCCCGGGGACCTACTTTGATCACTTCAACTCTGCATTAAAAATCGATACATCGATGAATATTGAAGTGTACCACAAATCGAAGCTTGTGCCGGGAATCGAAATGCAGTTCATCAATGGCCCAGGCAGAATGATCAGCAGGATCCTCCCCTACCTTGGCGGCAATAAATGGGGCTACGGGATACAGAAAGAGAGAAGCTGTTTCAGCCATGTCGCGCCGGGACTGAAGATAGCCCCAGTAATCTGCTATGAATCAGTATTTGGCAGCTATGTTACAGGATATGTCAAAAACGGTGCGGAGGCTTTATGCATAATTACAAACGACGGATGGTGGAAGAATACAGGCGGATACAGTCAACACCTTGACTATGCCTCCCTACGGGCGATTGAAACAAGGAGACCTGTAATGAGGGCAGCCAATACCGGTGTTTCGTGCCTCATCGATATCAGGGGAAAAAGAACAGCCGAATCGCCCTGGTGGTCGCAGGCAGTTATAAGGGGAGAAATAATTCCGGAAACAAGGATAACCCCCTATGCCAGATTCGGGGATTTCATTCTGAGGGCCGCCGCCCTGATAAGCGCCATCCTGGTGCTTTCAATATTTATAATTCATCCGCTGAGAAAGAAAATAAGGTGAGCCGGCAGGATATATGCAACCCCTTCAATTTTCCAATGTCTTTAGAACCAGGTAAGCATAAAAAGTGGATAATCTGAATATTTATATACATGCACCCCTGATCGAGGAATGCAGGAAAGGGAACAGCAGGGCTCAGTTCAGGCTTTACAATCAATATTCGAAGGCTATGTACAACCTGGCATACAGAATACTGAACAGCAGGGAGGATGCAGAAGATATGCTTCAGGAATCATTTATCGAATGCTTCAGGAATATTGAGACCTTCAGGTTCGAATCAACATTCGGGGCATGGCTGAGGAAAATCGTTGTAAACAAATGCATTAACCATATAAAGAAAAAGAAAGCCGATCTTACCTTCTGCGAAACACTTCCCCCGGTTGCATATGAAGAATATGAAGAACCGGAATACAACACTAAGGAGATCTTCCGCAGCATCGGAATGCTGCCCGACGGATACAGGATCATCCTGACCCTGTACCTGCTCGAAGGATATGACCATTCTGAGATCTCCGCAATATTAGGCATATCCGAATCTACTTCCAAGTCCCAGTATTCAAGGGCAAAAGAAAAATTAAGGAATATCCTTTCAAAAAAAATCAGCTATGGACAATCTTGAGGAATATATAATGAAACACCGGGAAGAGCTGGACAGGCGTAATCCCTCTTCCGGGGTCTGGAGGAAAATACGAAAGGAACTTAAAACCGGGAGGATCCCGGGATGGATATCGATTGCGGCGATGATCGCTGTCGTGCTGGGCACTGCTCTTCTCTTCCTGAAGCCCGCCTACAGGGCGGAAAGATCAGGCGACCCTAACAGCTTTCAGGCCCTGATGAAGAACAACACACAGCTCAGGGAAACAGAGATCTACTACAACAACCTGGCGAATACAATATACGGAGAGGTGAATCCAATGCTCGCAAAAAATCCCGAAATCCGGAAGGAACTGTTTTCAGATATATCACAGATCGACAGCATATGCTCCGAGATTAAGAAGGACCTGAAAGACAATGTTGATAACCAGGATGTTATCGAAGCCCTTATCCAAAACTACAGAATAAAGATAAGCATGCTCGAAGACATGCTCAAAATGCTAAAGGAAAATGATGGAAATGCCGATAAAAAGAAGAGCCATGAATTATAGATATCTTTTAATGGTCACCCTGGTCCTGCTGGCAACAGCGCCATGCTGGTCACAGAGCAGTTCCGAGACGAGAAATTTCATCAGGACTTTCCCGGTGGGGAGGGAAACCACCCTCGATATCCGCAATAAATATGGCACAATCCAGATAACACAGTGGAGTAAGGATTCCGCGCTTATAAGGGCAGAGATCAAAGCAGTGGCTCCGGGCAGGGAAAAACTTGGCAAAATGTTCGATGGCATAAACATCAACATAACGGGATCGATATCAGGGATCAGCGCGGAAACAAGCTTCACGCAAAGTCTGAGCATGCTGTTCGAAAATTTCAAGGGAATGACAAGCAAGCTTATCTCATACGATTCAAGGGTCGAGATCAATTACTTTATCTCGATCCCCGAGTACCTCAACCTGAACCTCGAGAACAAATATGGCGATGTGTACATGGAAGACATAACAGGGGATTTTACAATTTTACTTTCAAACGGATCGTTCAAAGCAAATTCAATCGGGAAAAATGCAACACTGAAGCTTACATTCTGCGATGCCACAATCAATTCAATCAATTCAGGCAAGATAGATGCCTCATTTTCCGAGATCAGGTCGAAGGAGATCGGTGATGTTTCAATAAACTCAATCTCATCAAGATACGAGGTGAAAAAGGTCGGAAAGATAACCCTTGAGTCAAGGAGGGACAAGATCTTCATCGACAACATAGGGACCCTCACCGGCAGCGCTTATTTCACCGATTTCACAATCAGGAACCTTACACATGAGGCAACACTGTCTGCCAGGTATGGCAGCCTGAATATTGACCCTGTAGAAAGCGGGTTTGAATCAATCAATCTGAATACAGGATATACTGACATTTCACTTGGTTTTGAGCCCGGCACATCCTATGCCCTCGACATCAGGCACCTGAATGCATTCCTTGTGATATCGGACAAAAATGCAAAGACAGAAAAGAGAATCCTCAACGAGGATAAAAAGGAATATATGACAACCGGAACTGTAGGCAGGAACCCCGGAAGCTCCAAAGTAACCATCGATGCCACTCATGGTGACATTTACCTGAAATAATCGGGCAGGAGATGCAACCCCGTATTTTTTCCTCTGTCTTTACAGTCGTAAATCAGATTCAGGCAGTTGCTCCCTGCTGTTTACCGGGGGGCAAATAAGAACCGGACTCAACCAGAATATTTATAAAACAGCCAGCTATGATAAGAAAATTACCTCTGTTAATTTTATCGTTCTCACTTACTGCTGCCAGCCTTTCCGGCCAGATAAATACACGGCAGGCTGGGGTCAGGATTGGTGCCAGGAGCGGTATATTCTACCAGGCAAGCTCTGAGACAGGCAATGCCGAAACAGCTTATAACGCCATGATCAGCTTCAATAACCGGGGGATCCAGCTGACGGGGCTGAAAATAATCTACGAGAATCCGATTAACGGAATCTCCCCTAATCTTTTTTTTGGCTGGGGCTATGGAGGGCATGCCGGTTTCATCTACTCCGACCATGTCAGGGCCATGGGTGAGGCTTACTACTTCACTGAAGAACGCTTCTGCCCTTTGCTGGGGATTGACGGGTGGCTGACTGCTGAGTACAGGATTCGTGATATCCCTGTTATCGTCAGCCTCAACTATAAGCCTTTTCTGGAAATTACAATCCCGGCCTTCGTGAGACTGATGCCCGCCGATTTCGGATTATCAGTTTCTTATGTCTTCTGAGTGGCATCTTAAAAATTCAAGGTCAAATAATGATTAAAACTATAACCCAATTCTTATGAAAAGAAATATTATACTGACGTTATTGCTAACTGTCATATGCTCGACAATGTTTGCACAGGAACACGATTCGGACAGAAACAACCAGGAATTCAGGACTCTCCTGGGCCCTGATCACCATAATGGCTTTTACGGGGCCTTTTCTATAGGCTATACCGAGATAGAGAACAGGCAGGCTGTTACTTTCGGCGGCAGATTAGAATGGATAACCGGCCACTCCCTGGGACTGGGATTCGGGGGAACAGGATTCATAAATGAGAACCATTTTGAACCCTCCCTTAACAGGAATGTATTTCTGACCGGAGGCTATGGCGGAGTGTACCTTGAACCCATTGTTTTGCCGAATTCCCCTGTCCATATAGCTTTCCCAATACTGCTGGGCGCCGGAGGAATTTCATACATCACCGAGAATATGAATTTCGATCACAATATGGTGGAGGATTCGGAGGCTTTTCTTCTAGCCGAACCGGCGGTGGAACTTGAGCTAAACCTTACTAGGAATTTCAGGCTGGCGATCGGTACATCCTACAGGTTTACGACACCCTTCGATATAGGTGTTACAGGGTCCCCGGCGATAAATTCAAAGGCGCTTCAGGGATTCACCTGTATGATGACCTTTAAATTCGGAAGGTTCTGAGACCTATCGGGTCCGTGTCCATAACTATTTCCCGGAGTTGAACTTAGCCAGCCCGTCATCAAGCCAGGCCTTATACTCCTGAATGTTCAGGTTGGTCGGCATTGGGCTGTTAAGCGGTTTGCCGTTCTGATCAACAATCACATAGAGTGGCAGGGCATTTGTCTTGAAAAGTGTTATCTCGAGGTCTTCGTTTACTTGTCCTATTGTTTTTTTGACCTTTCCGTCAATTGCCGATTTCACCCATTCGCTCTCCGCCAGCTGACTCCTGTCATCGGCATATAGTGAAACGATCACGAAATCATCGCGAAGCCTCCTGAGAACTTCCGGATCAGACCACACCCTAGCCTCCATCAGCTTGCAGTTGGCGCAGGCATGTCCCTTGAAATCAAGCAGTACAGGCTTTTTCTGTTCCCCTGCACATTCAAGTCCCTGCCTGTAATCGAAATAACCATGAAGCCCGAGTGGCATATCGAAGATATCGGCATATTTTACCTCTGAACAGAGTTTTCCGGCGGAACCTGAGGCCGGCTGAGGGCTCACTGAAGAACCGGATGAAGAGATAAGTGCCGGAATATTCAGCTGAGTGCCTGACTGTGAGGGGAGAAAGGATGACAAACCCTTCAGGGGTGAGCCGAACAGCCCCGGTACAAGGTAGACAACGAATGAAAAGACAATAATTATAAGGAAAAGCCTGAAAGTGCCGATATAGGGAAGATCGCTGTCGTGCACAAATTTTATTTTGCCGGCCAGGTAGAAGCCGAGCAGTGAGAAAATAACTATCCACACCGAAAGGAACAGATCCCTTGATAATAATCGCAGGGAATAAACACTGTCTATTGTCATAAGGAACTTCATGCTGAAAGCGAGCATAATGAATCCGAGAACGACTTTTATCGAATTAAGCCAGCCGCCCGATTTTGGGATCCGGCTCATTATGGATGGAAAGAGGGCAAAGACTGTAAATGGCAGTGCAAAAGCTATTCCGAAGCCAAGCATACCCAGGGTCGGCCTGAGAACATCGCCAGAGGCTGCTTCAACAAGCAAGGCTCCTATTATGGGGCCGGTGCATGAGAATGAGACTATCACAGTTGTGAGGCCCATAAAGAAGGCAGCCATTATGCCACCCCTGTCGACCCTTGAATCGGCCCCTGTGACCCATTTATTCGGCAGAACAATCTCGAATGCTCCGAAAAAGGAGGTTGCAAATATCACGAACAGCAAAAAGAATAGGATATTAGGCAGCCAGTGGGTGCTCAGGGCATTTGCAAATCCTGCACCCGCACTGGTGAGCGAGACAATAATTCCAATCGATGAATAGATAATAACTATCGATAATCCAAAAATAACCGCGTTGAGCACAGATCTTTTCCTGTTCTCCGTACCCTGGGAGAAAAATGCAACAGTCATCGGTATCATGGGGAAGACACAGGGCGTAAGAACGCCTGCGAAACCGGCAAGAAGTGAAATAATGAAAAACCTCAGAAGCCTCCTGTCCCCGGCAGGGCCAGCCGGCATATTCCCATTGCCAGAGGGTGCTGCTATTGTCTGCTTCCCTCCGTGGTCCTCTATGGTTATTGCAAAATCAACATCCTTCGGAGGTGAACAGGTAGCATTGTTGCACGCCATGAAGTTCACAACTCCCTTTACAGTAAATGAGGGGTCAACTGCAATTATCTTCTGGCGAAACTCAGCCCTGTTGCTGAACGTCTTTATCCTGAACCCGAACGCATCATCCATAACATCCTCAGGCTTTGTTACTTCGTAGGTTGTGCCATCGAATCTGAATGCAGGTACGGTATCAAATGAAAATGTAGTAGGGATAGGTCCCCCGGAAGGAAGATCCATCGCATAAATATGCCAGTGCTCCTCCACCGTGGCAGTAAAGATAAGATCGTACCGTTTGTCACCGGTCTTCTCGTAAGCGAAGTCCCACTTTACAGGGTCATAGACCTGGGCTGAAGCGTAAATGGCCGACAGAGCCAGGTATAACAATAGCATTGATTTTCTCATAATCACACTTATGATTTGCGAATTTTATTTTTGGCCTCAGAGGCCGTAGTTTATCAACAGCTGCCAGTGCCACAAATGCCGATCTTTTTCAGGTCAGGTCTATTTCATTGTCGAACCTGTCATAAAAATGGTACTCCAGCATATAATATGAGGTAACAGGCTGAACCTTCAGGCTAATCTTATACTTGAGATTCCATTTGCGGTATTGAGGGATGAGCCCCCTCTTCAGATATGCAGCCACGAAGGGATGCACATTCAGTATCAGTTTTCGAGTCTTTATCTTTCCCACAATAAATGCAAGGGTTCTTTCCAGTTCATCGGTAAACAATATTGTCGGCTTGGTCTCCCCGGTACCCTGGCAGGAGGGACATTTTTCATCGGTAACTATATTCATTTCAGGCCTGACTCTCTGCCGTGTGATCTGCATCAGTCCGAATTTTGTAAGTGGCAGGATGTTATGCTTTGTACGGTCATTTGACATAACCTCTTTCATCCTGTCATAGAGCTGCTGCTTGTTTTCCGACGATTGCATATCGATGAAATCGACCACAATAATGCCGCCCATATCCCTCAGTCTCAGCTGTCTGGCAATCTCAGTTCCAGCTTCCATATTAACTTCAAGTGCATTCGACTCCTGATCGTTTCCCGACCTGGATCTGTTTCCGCTGTTCACATCGATTACATGAAGGGCCTCGGTATGCTCAATAATCAGGTATGCGCCATGCTTGAAGGAGACAGTTTTTCCAAAAAGAGCCTTGATCTGCTTGTTAATGCCGAAATGGTCGAATATCGGAAGAGAGCTCTTGTACAATTTTACAATTTTCTCCTTCTCGGGGGCGATTTCCCTTATATATAACCTTATATCCTCTGCCAGAACCGCATCGTTTATGTGAATGCTGTTGAATGTAACATTCAGCATATCGCGCAGTATTGTAGATGTCCTGTTCATTTCCCCAATGAACAGCTTCGGGGATTTTGTCTCTTTTCTGAGAGACAGGAAGGCAGATTCCCATTTATGGACCAGGTCGCGCAGTTCCGCATCCAGCACGGCAACCTTTTTACCTTCAGCCACAGTCCTTACGATGACTCCGTAATTTCTTGGCTTTATGCTCTGTACCAATGCCTTCAGCCTGCTTTTTTCCTCGTTGCTCTCTATCTTCGAAGAGATGGAGACCTTGTCGGAATAAGGCATTAGCACCAGGTTTCTGCCTGCAAGGGAAATTTCAGAGGCGAGCCTTGGTCCCTTGGTCGATATCGGTTCCTTGGTTATCTGAACAAGAACAGTCTGCCCCGTTGTCAGTACATCGGTAATCTTACCGTCCTTGTCAATATCCTGTTCCGGCTTGAATTTATGCACAGGGGGAATTTTGCCCTGCTTCTGGATGGCAGTAGTATAATATTTGTGCTGCGTTCTGAACTGAGCCCCGAGATCCAGGTAATGGAGAAAGGCGTCCCGCTCATATCCTACATTTATAAAAGCTGCATTTAGTCCGGGCATTATCTTTTTTACCTTCCCAAGGTAAATATCCCCGACTGAAAACCTGATATTTCGCTTTTCCTTGTTTAACTCAATTAACTGCTTGTCTTCCAGCAACGCTAAAGAAACTTCGGAATCCCCAACGTCAATGATCAAATCCTTGTTTACCACTTCACTTTATTAATCTGAGTTATTGTCCTGTCAGAATAATCCGACATAATTATATAATAAACCTAAAGACCTCAAGATCTTTAGGTTTATCATATTCTTTACATGACCGCAAATCTACGGGCTATTTCTTTTTATGCCTGTTCTTTCTCAAACGCTTCTTGCGTTTGTGGGTGGCCATCTTATGTCTTTTTCTCTTCTTTCCGCTTGGCATGGATAATTACTTCTTTGCGTTTGATTTAACTTTTGTAATGAAGGATTTGGCAGGCTTGAATGCAGGTATATTATGAGCTGGAATTATGATGGTCGTGTTCTTTGAAATATTCCTGGCTGTCTTCTTAGCTCTTTTTTTAACGATGAAGCTCCCAAAACCCCTGAGATAAACGTTATTCCCTTTTACCATAGAATCTTTTACAGTTTCCATCAAGGCTTCAACAGTTTTTTGAACTGTCACCTTTTCTATACCAGTGTTCTTGGCAATTTCATTAACAATGTCTGCTTTAGTCATTTTTCGTGAAGTTTAAAATTCAACAAATTATTTTGAGTATTCTTTTTTCAACTGTGCAAATATAAAAATATTATTTGTTTAAATAGAAACACTTACATAATAAATTTTTTATTTCCGTTTTTATTAATGCCTTAATTCCAATGAAATAGATTAAGCTTAAACGGACAGGCCGGAAGCAATCGCCCTTACTGGCCTGCTTTATGGATTCTGCATGTTTCCATCAGCCTGCCGTATTGAGTGATAACGTATTTATCAGGCAAATGGTTGTACTACGGTGTTTTTTTATTACCTTTACACTCCATTACCAAAATTTGATAATCAACACATAACTATATGTCAGTCAATAAAGTTATACTTGTCGGTAATGCAGGAAAAGATCCTGTAATACGGTATTTTGACAAAGGTGCTGCCAAAGCAACATTTCCGCTGGCTACCAGCGAATCCTATACGAACCAGCAAGGTGAATCGATAACTACTACCGAATGGCATAACATAGTTTTATGGAGGGCCCTTGCCGAGGTTGCTGAAAAAACAGTCAAAAAGGGTTCCCAGGTATATATTGTGGGGAAAATCAAGACGAGGTCGTATGTCGATAAAGATGGGGTAAACAAATATATTACTGAAATCCTTGCGGATATGCTGCTGGTTCTGGATAAGAAACAACAGCCAGGCGCTGCCGCAGCCCAGGCCGACCTTGCAAGGAATGAAATTCAGGGCAGGAACTCATCGGGCCAGGCAGTGAATGAACCCTCAGCACCCTATCCTGCATCCGATGAAAGCGGAGCCAAAAACTGGACGGATACCGGTGAGGATATTGATGACCTTCAAAAGGAGGGACCTGCATCCGGGCAGGATGAGGACGATCTGCCTTTTTAGCTGGGTTTTAACAAATTGAATGAGTTTTGGAACCTTTTAGTTCTGCATCCCTTTTGTCAGTATTGGCAGTTTTTTCAGGCAACGGAGCTGACCTGCAAACTATTACCGGTATAGCCATTCTGATCCTTCTGCTGGCCGGTTCGGCCCTGATGTCGGCTTCGGAGGTTGCATTTTTCTCATTCAGGCCCGAGGATATCGAGAATTTCAAGACAAACAAGGACAAACAATCAAAAACTGCCATAAAGCTCTATAACAATCCTGAAAAACTGCTAAGCACAATACTTGTCGCCAACAATACTGTCAATATTGCCGTTGTACTGCTGTCGGCCTATCTGAGCTCCAGAATGTTCGACTTCAGCTCCGAACCGGTTGTGGGCTTCATCATCAATGCCGTCATAATTACTTTCATACTGCTCTTCTTCGGTGAAATACTTCCCAAGGTATTTGCATCAAGGAACCATATAAGGGTAGCTCTTTTCATGGCATTGCCGCTCCGCCTCCTTCAGCGGATCTTCACCCCCGTAACTGCGGTACTTATACTCTCCTCCTCCTTTGTAAAGAAACGGACCTGGGCCCGCCGCTCCAATCTCAGCATGAACGATCTGTCGGATGCCCTTGAACTCACCTCGGAAGACATTAATGAAGATGAACGGATTCTCAAGGGAATCGTGAATTTCGGAAATATCAATGTGAGCGAAATAATGTGCCCGAGGATAGATGTTACAGCTGTTGAGATCAGATCGGGATTCGACAAGGCTGTGAACGAGATAATAAATTCAGGCTTTTCAAGGATCCCTGTCTATTCGGGCTCCTTCGACAATGTAAAGGGGATTCTTTATGCCAAGGATGTGCTGCCATATACGGGCAACCCTCCGGGCTTCAAATGGCAGTCGCTCATGCGCCCTCCCTATTTTGTACCGGAAACCAAGAAGATCAATGACCTTCTGAAGGAATTCCAGACAAAGAAAATGCATATGGCAGTCGTCATCGATGAATATGGAGGCACTTCAGGAATAATAACCCTTGAGGATATACTCGAGGAGATAGTGGGTGAGATATCGGATGAAAGCGATGAGGAACAGATGCTTTACAGGAAGCTGGATACCGGGAAATATGCCTTTGAGGGCAAGATCCAGCTAAATGATTTCTATAAAGTACTCGATATACAGGATGATATTTTTGCAGAGGTAAGAGGTGAATCAGAAACCCTTGCAGGCCTTATCCTTGAACTGACAGGTGAAATTCCACAGACCGGCCAGACGGTAAACTATGGTAAATTCCTCTTCAGGATAAATTCAGCCGACAGGAGAAGGATTAAGGAGATCTATGTTGAATTAAATAATGATAATGAGGCTATTAAACCAGAATAAGCTTTTGATTGCAGCACTTTTCCTGATAGTTGCTGCCGGCTGCAGTCAAACACCTGTACCCAAGCCGGCTGGCTATTTCCGGATAGATCTGCCCAAAAGGGAATACCTGCTGTTCGACAACCGGAAAGAGAATTTTAAAGACCTGCCCATCTCATTTGAATATCCTGCATACGGAAAACTTTCTGCAGGCGACGAAAACAGAAGGGAACCCGGCTGGATGAACATCGAGTTCCCTGCATTTAAAGCCAGGATCTATCTCACCTATAAGGATATCAATAAGAATTTTGAGGGACTTATGGAACAAAGCTACAGGATGAATGTCAAAAACCACATCTCAAAGGCCGATGCCATAAAGGAACAGGTTATAAGCAATCCTGCCGACAAGGTCTACGGCATCCTTTATGACCTGAAGGGAAATACAGCCTCTGCTGTTCAGTTCTATGTGACTGACAGTGTCAGGCACTACCTCCGGGGATCGCTGTATTTTGCTGCCGAACCTGACGCTGATTCCCTTGAACCAGTAATAAATTTTTTCAGGGGCGACATAGTACATCTTATTGAAACCCTGAAATGGAAAGACTGATATTTATCTCCTTGCAATGGGTTGTATAACAAAACATTTCCTGAACGAATTCTCCATCCTTGGGGTCTGGAAGATTGAAGAGGACCTCAAAACGCTGGAGGGTATTGTATCGCTCGACACCGAGGAGAAAAAGAAGTACAAGAGCTTCAGCAGCACCTCGCGGAAGCTTGAGTTTCTCAGCGTCAGGGCACTTCTGTCGGAACTGCTTGGAAAGGAGGCGAAAATTGCATATAACAAGAACAACAAGCCCTTTCTGAGGGATGGTTCGAGATTCATAAGCATATCCCATTCACACAAGCTAACTGCAATACTTCTCAGCACAAATGAAAAGGTAGGCATCGACCTGGAATATATGAGCTCCAACATTGCGGCAATAGCTTTCAAATTCCTCAACTGGAGAGAAAAAGTTACAAGGGAGAACGAAAACCGGAGATATCACCTCTATCTGCACTGGTGCGCCAAGGAGGCACTGTATAAAATTTGCGACAAGGAGGGGATCAGTGTCAGGAAGAATATTACCATTGAACCATTTAATGTGAAGGATTCGGGTGAAATAAAGGGACATGTGCATACTGATAAAATAAATGAAATCTTCGATCTGTATTACTCAAAATATGATAATTACGCAATCGTCTGGACAAAAAAGAATTATCAGATCAATGAAGCTGAAAAGCCTGCCAAATAAATGAAAAGAAACAGTTTTCCCGTGAAGGGGAGCATCGGGCTCCTTATCGACCCCGATAAATATGGGGCAGAATCCCTCCGAAATATACTCACTATTGCAGGTGAGTGCAAGGCAGACTATATTCTGACGGGGGGCAGTCTCACATTCAACAGCATTGACAATCTTATAGATGAGATCAGGAAGCATTGCTCCATACCGGTGGTTCTCTTCCCCGGCAACCTCCTGCAGCTCACACTCAAGACCGATATAATAATGCTCCTTTCACTGATTTCGGGCCGCAATCCCGAATTGCTCATTGGCAACCACGTCATAGCCGCACCCTTCCTTAAAAATGCAAGGGAAAAGCTCGTCTCGGTCGGATATATACTCATCGGTTCGGGTAACATGACTTCAGTTGAATATATCAGCCAGACCGGATCGATCCCTGCCGGAAAACCTGAAATTGCCGCTGCTACTGCCATGGCCGGTGAAATGCTCGGCCTTGATATGATATACCTTGAGGCAGGCAGCGGGGCTGACAGACATGTACCGGTAGGTATTATCGGGACTGTAAGAAAAAACACAGCTATACCCCTGGCAGTGGGGGGCGGAATCGGGAAAAAGGAGGAGATTGAGGAAATATTCAGGGCCGGAGCAGACCTTGTAATACTTGGAAATGGTTGCGAAAAAAATCCAGGATTGCTAAGGGAAGCATGCAGCATAAGGGATAAGCTCAGGCATCATGACCGGACAGGGGAAGCCTGATACCCCCCGCCGGGCTCTGAAAGAGTCCGGGTCACCTGAACAATTCAATGAGGGGCTCCCCGGTGCACGCATTGGGAAACGGGATCTTGCAGAGGGAGGAAAGAGTGGCTGCAATATCTGTCATATTGACCTGCCGGGTTATCACCGACCTGTTCACTGTCCATCCATACCATATAAGTGGAACATGCGAATCATATTCATAGGGTGAGTTATAATCCGTAACATAATCCTCATCATTCTCTATCCATCCCGGGTTCAGTGTAACAATCACATCGCCCGAACGCTGGGCACTGAAATTATTCACAATCCGCTTAAGGTTGCCATTGTTGAAATCATTGGCCTCAAATGCAGAGTAGGGATAAGCAGCGGCAACTCCGGAAAACTGTACAAGGAACCTGGCCACCTTCTTCTGAACATCCTCGAGCGGTATCCGCGCATCCTCGATAAGGGTCCGGTTGAGATAGACCTGCCGCTGGGAATAGCCCTTTACCCAGTCCCCTTCACCATATACGGCGTTAAGGTAGGTCCTTAGAAGCTGCAGGGCCTGGTTGCGCTTGAAATAACCGGCAGGGATGCTGTAGCTTTCGAGAACTGCCGGAATCTCTGATATCCCATGGGCTGATGTGAAATAAATCAGAACGTTCTTCTTGCCGATGCTGTCATTCACATAAGTCAGGAGGTTCTTTATATCATTGTCGAGACGGAGTATTGCATCTTCCATCTCGACAGATGAGGGCCCGAAGCGGTGACCGATATTGTCAGTTGCAGAATAGCATATTGAAATATAGTCAGTTACATCGTCCTTTCCAAGGTTTTCCTTTTCAATAAGCCTCAGGGCGAAATTTGTAGTCAGAGTATTCCCGAACGGGGTTTCCCTGAGCAGCGCAAAATCATTCCTGGAGCTCAGCACAACCTTCGACCTCAGCTTCTTCAGATCATATGGAAATGTATTCTGCCCGTTAAAGCCTTTCTCGAACCTGCTCGAATCGGGAAGGCAGTCGGAATAGTCCTGAGCCGGCCTGATAAGGCTCCACACACCATTGAGGTAAGTTTCCGGGTAATTCGAGGCATTGAAATCCATCACCCAGCCCGGAAGCGAATTCATGTAATATGTACTTGTCATCCATGTACCGGATGTATTGTCGAACCAGTACACCCCGTCCGCGGCATGCCCTGTGGATAAAATGGCGGAATAGTCCTTCAGCCCCACGCCAAAAACCTTTGAATGCCTGTTGGATGCCATTTTTAACTCATCCGCAAAAGTTGATGCCTCCAGGTTAACAGGAGAGTTGAGCCCCGACTCAAAGCTTCCCCCCACGGGATTTACATCAATATCCCTGGTACAGTAGATAAGCTCATTCCTGAGAGGCAGGTACCAGTTATCGGAAGTTATGCCATGAAACGAAGGCTCTGTTCCCGTTGAAATGGTGGCATGCCCGGGAGCCGACTGCGTCAGCATATAATCGAAGGAGGCATTTTTGAAGTATGTACCCTCGTTTATCAGCTTCTTTATCCCGTTATCTCCAAGCTTGTCCCTGTACTTTTCAAGCTGATCGTATTTAAGCTGTTCCACTATTATTCCGATCACCAGCCTGGGCTTATCGGGGGGAATATAGGCCGCCTGACCTGATATCCTGATAGCTGCCGATAACATAAGGAATATTGCTGCACAAAATTTCGTGCTTATATAACTGTTCTTCATATCTTAAAAACGGGATTTCGCATTAATAATTATAACAAACGGATAATGCCGGGGGATCAGCAAGGTGCAAAAATAGGGGATTTAACAACAGTTGCAAGCTAAGTCGGTTATTTAATAACTATGAACCGTCCCCTGCACGACTTGTTCCTTGCAGCGTTGAAGAAAACCGCTGAATAGGTTCCGGGCGTCAGTCGGCCAATGTCGATCTGAAGGGGTATTCCCATTGAAATTTCTGTGTCGAAATATATCATGTACCGTCCCGACTGATCCACGATACTCACATTAACCTTACCTGCAACCTTGTCGGGAACCACTGCATAAATTACAGATGATGCAGGGTTCGGATAGAGTGAAGCTGTCCCCTGTACAGAGTCGGAAGGATTCGTTCCCCTGACCATATAAACCGTGATATCCGTTCTCTGCATGTCGGTTACCTGCACGTCGACAGTAGTGTCGCGGTACCCGTCAGCCATAAAGGTGAGCGGCCAGAGACCCGGCTCAATCATCCGTACAAAGCTGCCGTTGTACCCGTCCGAATAAACCTCCGAGCTATCCTTGTCATGACCCTGAATGAAGATCTCTGCCGGCACCGGCAGCAACGATTCTGAGTCTTTTACGAATCCGTGGATCCCGTACAGTGCATTTTCAAGATAGCCGGTGAGCGACCGCCTGTTGTTCTCCCAGAGTACAGGCAATAGGGATACCGGCGTAACGTAATCGTTATCGAGCTCAATCGTGACTTCACGCCCATGCAGCTGCTGGGTTACAAAATCCTGCCTGCCGCCGTGAACAATATACCAGACAGCTCCCCTTGTAACGCCGTTGTCGAGGTAGCGCATATACGAGGGATCGGAATAGATATGAGCCGTGTCGGCATAAGCCCGGCTTATGTCATTGAACCAGTTATTGTCTGCATGGAGTATGCTCAGCCATCTGTCCCACGGGTAATTGACAACCTCCGTCCCTGAATGGAAATTGGCTGACAGAACAAAACGGTGCTTTGTCATGAAGCTGATCATATCGGCTGTCTCCTTTTCAGGTGTTGAAGGTGAAGAGGAAGGATCGGGAAAATTCCTGTTCAGATCGACGCCATCGGCATTATACCTGACGGGGGATATTATCGTATTGCCCGAATTATATGTGCCGTCGGGGTTGGCCAGCGGATTGATCCAGATCTCAAGGTTATCGACAAGTTCCCTGACCCTGTCGTTATCATTGTAGGATCTCAGCAGTGAATCAGCAAGCCTCAGCATGAGTATGAAACCGCCCGTTTCATCACCATGCATTGTTGATGTGTAGAATACCTGTGGTTTTGCAATATCCCCGGGCTGATTGCCGGTTATCCTGAGTACGAGAACAAGCTTTCCCCTGATGCTCGAGCCTATGGTATCGAGACGGCACAAAGCGGGGTAGTCTGCAGCGAAGCTTCTCATTATTGAATCGTACTGAGGATATGTGGGATATATGTCGAACCCAATAGCCCGTGCCATAGTCGGTGCCGTCACAATCCCGCGGGATATGGCTTTTTCAGTTATCCTGTAGCTTAGCTTTTCATTTATGAACCATTCAACTGTTAGCCGTGACAGGCTGATCTCTATCAGCCCTTTACCCGCATTCAGCACTGAAACATTCCGGGAGAGGTAATCAAGTGCTTCCCTCGTTGAATAAGGGACAGTTACCTCCGCCTGGCCATACTGCCTTACTATATCGCGGAGCCTCTGGTCATCAGACTGAGACTGTCCAAGACCGATTGACGACAGAAGGGCTGCAAATGTGAGAAGTATGAAGATACGGCCACGCATTGGGAACTTATACGTTAAATCTTATATGCAGGATATCACCGTCTTCCACTATATAATTCTTCCCTTCGACAAAAAACCTTCCCGCCTCCTTGCAGGCATGTTCCGATCCCAGCCTTACAAAGTCGTCGTATTTCATGACTTCGGCCCGGATGAAACCCCTTTCCAGATCGCTGTGGATCACGCCTGAGGCCTGCGGGGCAGTCATCCCCACCCTGATCGTCCATGCCCTGATCTCCATTGGCCCGACAGTGAAAAATGTACGCAGGTTAAGCATCTTATAAGCAGCCCTGACAAGCTTGTCGACACCTGGTTCCGCAAGACCTGCATCGCTCAGGAATGCAAGCCTGTCGTCCATATTTTCGAGCTCCGCTATTTCAGATTCTATTGCTCCTGCAATGACAAGGATCTCATTGTTCTTCCCCTGCAGGAACTCCCTTACTTTCGCCACATATTTATTTCCAGATACTGCTGACCCTTCATCGACATTGCAGACAAATATAACAGGCTTCATAGTGAGGAGAAAAAGATCATCAATGAATTTCCTCTCTTCCTCCTTAACTTCGAGTGTCCTTGCATTATTGAAATTTTCGATATGCCCGCGGTAGGCATGCAGTACCTCCAATCCCCTTTTTGCATCCTTATCCCCTGCCCTAGCAGACCTTTCCAGCCGCTCGATCTTTTTTTCGACCGATTCCAGATCCTTTACCTGGAGCTCAAGATCCACCGTCTCAAGGTCGCGGACCGGATCTACCGAACCTTCGATATGAGGAAGGGAATCATCATCGAAACATCGCAGCACATGAATTAGGGCATCAGTATTCCTGATATCGGCCAGGAATTTATTCCCTACCCCCTCCCCTTTGTTCGAACCCTTGGCTAACCCCGGGATATCGACTATTTCTATCGAAGTATGCACTATCCTGTCGGTCACCTGATGTTTTTCAAGCTCAAATAACCTGGGATCCGGCACCTGTACAACCCCTATATTGGACTTGGTGGCGCTGAAAGCATAGGCATTCGTCTCACCCCTTGTGTTCGAAATACAGTTAAAGATTGTTGTCTTTCCAACATTTGTAATCCCGATTATTCCGCATTGTAGAGCCATACCATTTCAATATAAATTTGACGGGAGTAAATTTATCATAAATTGGGAGATAATTCAAAATGATTGAAAGAAGTGGCAGGCGCAATGAAAGAAGCTTAATTATCACCTGGCCTCACTGAACACCTGCAAAAAAATCCTGTTATCACTTTAAACCATGGAACGGTTTTTGACTCTAATGGATCTGACAGTTAAATTCCCGGGTCTATAAAACCTGATGAAAAAATATCGGCAATACTGAGGGATGATCCTGACAAGGGCTTCCGGCTTCTTGTGGAGACCTATAGCCCCAGGCTCTACTGGCACATACGCCGGCTTGTGATACTCCACGAGGATGCTGACGATGCCCTGCAGAATACGTTCATAAATGTCTGGAAGGGCCTCAGGGATTTCAGGAACGAGAGCTCACTCTACACATGGCTCTATACAATAGCCACCAATGAGGCCCTGTCACTGATAAACAAAAGAAAGAAAAATGCAGCCCTTTCGCTCGATGATCTCGGGAGTCATTTTGCACACTCAGCTGAAGGAAGTACATGGTTCGATGGTGATGAGGCACAGGTTAAGCTCCAGAATGCCATCCTTAAGCTGCCCGAAAAGCAGCGCGTGGTCTTTAACCTTAAATATTTCGACGACCTTACGTACGAGGAGATGAGTAAAATATTGAATACTTCTGTAGGGGCGCTAAAAGCATCATATCATCATGCCGTAAAAAAAATAGAGTTAATTATTGCCGGGGATTAAACCTTTTGCCCGCTTTATAATCTAAATGAATGATGAAAAAACTGACTGAAACAGGGAATAAAAATCCCTTCAGGATACCTGAAGGCTATTTTGAGGATGCAAACAGGAGAATTATCGCCTCCACTTCAGGACCTGACAGGGAGGAGAAGAAGGTATATTCCTTCTTCCGGCTCAGGCCTTACCTGCTTGCTGCTGCCTCAATAGCCGGCTTTATAATTTTAAGCTATACAGCAATAAAGATCATCTCTCCCGGAAACGGCAGATCAATCCAGGCGGAGGCATTGCCTGCAGACTCCCTTTCACCCTATGTGTATGAACTTGATATCAATTCGCTTGAAGAAAAGGCTGCAGCACTGCCTGTGCCAGATCACGGGCCTGATGTAAGCAAGGCAGAAATAATTGATTACCTGGTTCTTGAAAACATAGAAATTAATGACATTTATGAACAGCTTTAAATACAACGCAATGAAGCCAAGATTATTGATATTGTCTATTGCATTGATGATTCTGTTGTCAGGGGTAAAAGCCCAGAATTCAAATATGGAAAAATTCAGTGCTTACCGGATCGGATTTTTTACAAAAAAAATGAATCTTACTCCGGAAGAGGCTGAGAAATTCTGGCCTGTATATAATGAATACCAGAAACAGAAGAATGCTATCCAGAGGGATCGGTTTATACTGATAAGGGATTTTAACCAGAATGAAGCATCATTGGATGACAAGCAGCTGAGCATAATGGGAGACAAGCTCATAAAATATATTTCAGATGAATCGACAATTGCAGTTGCTTTCCATAAAAAACTGAAGGAGATTCTGCCTCCCGCAAAGGTAATAAGGTACTATCAGGCTGAAAATCAATACAAGATTCAGCTTCTTAAAGAGTTGCAGGAGAACAGGCAGCAAAGGAGGACAGACACCGACCCCGGGTTCTAGAGATCAAATGTTCTTAAAAATTCTATTGATCTTGCAATATCATCATACATTACCTTATCATTTGTAATAAAAGGAACTGACCGCCTGAATGATGATACAATGTTTTCAATATATCCGGATGACCTCAGAGGCCGTCTGAATTCAAGAGCCTGCACAGCTGTGAATAATTCAATGGCAAGGATCTTTTCAAGATTCTCTGCCACTCTCAGCAACCTTGTTGCGCCATTTGCCCCCATACTTACATGATCTTCCTGCTCGTTTGATGAAGGGATTGAATCGACCGATGAGGGTGTGCAAAGCTGCTTGTTCTGGCTGACTATGGAGGCAGCCGTATACTGCGGTATCATAAATCCGCTGTTAAGCCCTGGATTTGCAACAAGGAATTCCGGCAGGTCGCGCTGTCCGGCGATCAGCCTGTACACCCGCCTTTCTGAAATGCTCCCCAGTTCAGCCAGGGCAATCGAAAGGTGATCAAATATCAGGGCAAGGGGCTGACCATGAAAATTCCCTCCCGAAACGATCAGGTCGAGCTCCGGGAAGATTGTAGGATTATCCGTAACAGAGTTTATCTCAGTCATTATCACCGACCTTGCATAGCTTATTGCATCCTTGCTGGCACCATGAACCTGAGGGATACAACGGAATGAATAAGGATCCTGCACGTGAGGCTTGGTTCTCGATATAAGCTGGCTGCCGTCCAGCATCCTTCGGAAGGCTTCAGCCGTGGCTATCTGTCCCTTGTGGGGCCTGATAGCCTGAACACATTCAAAAAAAGGATCAGGCCTGCCATCATATGCTTCAAGTGAAATGGCGGAAGCTATATCGGCCACAGCCGATAATCTTTCGGCCTTAAAAAGGACATATACACCGTAGGCGCTCATGAACTGGGTACCATTCAGCAGGGCCAGCCCCTCCTTCGACTTCAGCCCTACAGGACTGAATCCCTTCCGCTTCAGAACAGCAGAGGCGTCGACGCGCCTGCCTTTATCCATCACCTCTCCCATTCCCAGCAGGGGGAGAACAAGGTGTGCCAGCGGAGCCAGATCGCCGGATGCGCCAAGTGACCCCTGTTCATATACTACAGGTGTTATACCTTCATTGAAGAAATCCATCAGCCTCCGAACAGTTTCAACCTGTACCCCAGAATTGCCATAGCTCAATGCATGAATTTTAAGCAAAAGCATCAGCCTGACAATTTCCTCCCGTACAATATCTCCCGTTCCGCATGCGTGCGACATTACAAGATTCTCCTGAAGCTTGTTGAGCTGATCGCTGCTAATCGATTTCTTGTGCAGCGATCCAAACCCCGTGGTTATTCCATATATAGGCGATTCATTATTTTCAAGCTTATGGTCGAGGTACTCCCGGCAATGATTGATGAGTTCAACCGATTTTTCAGACAGGGATAGCTTAACGTTTCCCCCTAATATCTTTTCAATCTGCTCCAGGGTCAGGTCATCAGGGGATATGCTGTGTGTCATTTGCAATAATATTATATTATTTTAAGGGAGTATGAACATTTGCAATCTTTTCCCGTGCATAGGCTTCAAGATTGCCAAGCTCAATGCTGATCTGCTCTCCCGTTGCCATATTCTTGATAATGACTGAATTATTCATTATCTCGTTGGCTCCGGCCATGATTATGAACGGGATCTTCCTTGAATCGGCATAGGACATCTGTTTTTTAAGCTTCACGCTGTCGGGGTAAAGCTCGGTATTCAGCCCCATGTCCCTTAGCCGGTTAACTATCCGGAAGGCATAATCCGTTTCCGCCTCTCCGAAGTTAAGGACAATGACTGATGTGGATGCCCGGGAAGAGGTTTCAAAGAGACTGAGGCTTTCAAGGACATCGAATATGCGGTCGGCGCCGAATGAAATGCCAACCCCCGATATCCCTTCCATGCCAAATACTCCGGTCAGGTTGTCGTACCTTCCTCCACCGCAAATGCTCCCGATACTTACATCTGAAGATTTTACCTCTATTATGGCACCTGTGTAATAGTTAAGCCCCCTGGCCAGGGTAAGGTCAAAATTCACCTCAGATGCAACAACTGCCTTTTTCACAAGAGAAAGCAATTCCTGCAGCTCGCGGAGACCCTCCATTCCGGCAGCTGAACCTGCCAGCACTGAACTCAGGAAAGCGATTTTCTGAGTGTTGTCTTTCCTTATAACATTTATGATCCCCCCAAGCATTTCTATGGCCTCATCCCTTATTCCCTTGACGATGAGCTCCTCCCTGACCTTCTCCCATCCTATTTTTTCAAACTTGTCGAGAGCCACTGTTATATCGGTTATTTTTTCAGGCACACCTGCATATTCAGCCAGTCCGGCCAGGATCTTCCTGTTATTGACATTGATTTTTACTGACAGTCTTAATCTTGAAAATACTTCATCAATGATCCTTATCAGCTCAGCTTCATTCAGAAGTGAATCACTTCCGATAACATCCACATCACACTGGAAAAATTCGCGGTAGCGCCCTTTCTGAGGACGGTCGGCTCTCCATACAGGCTGGATCTGATATCTTTTAAAGGGGAATACTATCTCATCGCGATGCTGAACGACATACCTTGCGAAGGGGACTGTAAGATCATATCTGAGACCCTTTTCGCTGATGCCTGATGAGAGCTTTAATGGATCCCTTCCGGCCAGCTCTTCATCGGAAACTGCTGAAAGAAAGTCGCCTGAATTCAGGATTTTAAAGAGGAGCTTGTCCCCCTCCTCGCCATACTTGCCGAGAAGGGTTGTGAGATTCTCCATGGCAGGGGTCTCAATCGGCTGATATCCATATAATCTGAAGACCGCTTTTATTGTGTCAAAAATATATTCACGCTTCAGCATATCGCCGGTCGAAAAATCCCTTGTTCCCTTCGGAATGGATGGTTTTGAAGACATAGGTTAGTAATAAGACAAAAGACAAAAGATTAAAGACAAAAGACAAAAGACAAAAGACAAAAGACAAAGATTAAAGACAAAAGATTAAAGACAAAAGATTAAAGACATAAGATTAAAGACATAAGTAGAAAGACACATGCCAGTCTGAACGACTGACGGCCAAAAATAATAATAAAAAACCATAGTTATTCAGCGGGAGAGCCAGAAATGCAGTTCAGTTTCCTAAATAGGAAGGATGGGCGCGGCATGTTGCAGGAATAGGGGCCCTGGGCACGGAAGTATTACTGAATGAAGGGTATAACAAGCGGATATCTGAAAGAATTGCCTTTCGATGCCTTTACACTTGCAATGACTATGCAGATGATCTTAAGGATTGCAAGAACGGCCATAATGGGGATCCCTACGATAATAAAGACCAGGGGAAATGCCAGGACCATATAAAGCAGCATGGAAAGCTGAAAATTCAGTGAGTTCTTTCCATTCTGATAGACCCAAACCGATTCATCCCTCTTTGAGAGCCAGCATACAAGCGGACCGATAATAGCTCCAAAGGGAAAAAAGAAACCTGCAAGAGCCGAGAGATGGCATGCCATAGCCCAGTTTCTTTCTGTTTCGGATAAAACTCTGTTCTCTTCCATGACGATCTGATGTTTATTCAAAGACGGGGATCTTTCGGTGATGCTGCACGAAAATCATTTGGAAAGACGCTTTAGATCAGCCGGGAGCAGGCCATTGGGATTGTACTTGTCTATCTTATGCTGATTGTAATAATACATATCCGAGTCATCAGTGCCTATCAGCATCTTGAAGCAGTAGCCTGCAGTGGCATCCCCGACAGGACCGACCTTATGAAGTATTACGGTATTCGGAGCTTTTGCGGCGATGGCCTTCTCGATTTCCTCCTCGGGCACAATCTCTATCCTGTAGCTGCAGATTGCCCTGATTTTGTCAATGCTGTTTATATCGGGCGACAGGTCATCCCCGTTGATGAGAATCGTTTTACCGGCCAGCTCAGGAATATTTTTATTGTAATATTTCAGGTACTTTCTCCCTGTAAGCGACGGATCTTCAGAGATCATTTCAGCATGCTTCTGCATGAACGAAAGAATGGCCCCCAGCTTGTATCCGTACTCCAGGTCATCCTCACTTGCATATGAAAGGGGAACCGCACAAATTTCCGGCATCTCTCCCAGCTTGCTTCCCTTCTTGCCCTGGAGCAGGTTTATGAAATTGTAAAGCCCTCCTGATTTGTCCCTCTCGAAAATTGTCTGCGTAAGCACAATGAATGAATACTCAGGGTTTAACCGGCGCACATTAAAATCCTTAACCTCAATAAATTCGTAGGGTGTAACTGTCCAGTAAGCCTTTACCGCTTCCCTGATATATGTATTATATGTCGACATCTGGTCCTCTTCCAGAACCACGCATGTCTTCGATCCGGTGAACTGTTTTATCTCTTCCCTGGAAGGAAACGGAGCCTGCCCGGAAAGGATGGTTGTCAGCAGCGTCAGAAGGATG
This sequence comes from uncultured Bacteroidales bacterium, assembly GCA_963756885.1. Classification (GTDB taxonomy): domain Bacteria; phylum Bacteroidota; class Bacteroidia; order Bacteroidales; family VadinHA17; genus LD21. The sequence continues at coordinate 471,770 of CAVWPG010000003.1, read as the reverse complement.
CTGATTGGGATAATTCTCATACGGGGTTATTTTTCAACAGGTATATATAAAGGATTTTTCTCATTGAACCTCCTGATATAGACAAACATCAGCTCCTTCTTCTTTTTTGAGGAGAGCTGTACATATTCCTCATATAGCTGACTGTCCTTCATAAGCAATAATTCAGTATTGTCCACATCAAATTCAAGTACTTTCCCGCTCTCAAAATCAATCAGGTACTGCTTCAGCTCCGTACGGGGCATGCTCGACTGACCATAAGGGGAATAGTAAGGCGAATAGTAGGGTGAGTAATAATTGCCATATCCGGAATACGGTGAATAATAGGGATCATAATAACCGTAGGGAGAATTGTAGTAACGATTGTCATATGTTGTTATATCGGCTACAAAATGGCAGATGTTGCCCACGAATGTGATCCTGTTGAAATTTTCCTGCACCTGGACATACAGTATGCCGTTGCGCGAATAGCCCCATATATTGCTTTTGGGAACTTCCTGCCTGACTCCCATTTCATCGTAAAAATAGATCTTGTCCATATCCAGGAGCTTTTTGAAAAACTCCCTGTCGTTGTAATCAACCGAAGTAAGGAGCTTGGCCTTTGGTATCGGACTGTTATTTTTAACCTGTTCAAAATTCAGGTAGATGCCATCCTTAAAGCGGAAATCAGGGGTATATTTAACCATCTCAGTCCTTGTACTGTCCTGACCGTAAACAGGGAACAGCAAGCCTGAAGCAAAAGCTGCCGATATCAGAAAAAATATTTTTACCACTCGCTGCATCAAATATTCACTACTAATCCTACTCATTCAAATTTCGTACCGTAACCACAAAATTAATCTTTTCCCTTAAAGGTTGTTAATTTAATCTAATGTAATGTATATTTCAACCATGTTTTTAAAATTTCGCTAAATTTACCAATCCCAAACTCGAGATTTATGCCTACTGACCCAGGAAATAATGCCAATAACAATGGTTTTGAAAAGTCGCCGGAAGAATTCTTTGACAGGAACAGGAAAGAAATTGAAAGACTGGCGATTATAGCCATGTTCCTGCTGATTGCTGCAGTGCTTCTGCTCTCCTTCAGCCAGCGCCTTTTTTCAGGGATATTCATTATTGCAGCAGCAGCTATGGGTCTGGTAATCAACAATAAGTTATCACTTCTGACAAGGAAGATAAAGGAATCACTTAAAACATTTTCTTCACTGAATGAAAAGAAAGACGATGTGATCATCGACTTCTCACACAAAATAAGGGAACCTCTCAATAACCTCGTGATTGTTGTGGATATGCTGATTGAATCAGGCCTTCAGAAAAAGCAGAAAGAGCTTTTCGACACATTCATAGCCTCTACCAACAATATGGTGACTATCGTCAATGAGCTTTCAATGGAGTCAGCAGGAAATCTCAGCTATCAGCAGCGAAAAGCCATAAAATTCAACCTGCTTTCTACGATACAGAATACTATCGAGCTCTATAATCTTAAGGATAAGGCTAATATCGATTTTATACTTAACAGGAAGGATTTCAGCGACCTCGAATGCTTTGGCGATCCCATCATACTGAAGCAGATCTTTCTCGATCTTTTCAATACGATCGAAAACCAGGTCTCTGGCAAGCCGGCAATGGTAACAATCACACTCAAGAAGGAAAAGGAAACGGGCAGGGAAAGCTTTCTGGGATTAAGGATCCAGACCGATGACAGTATTGTCCTTATAGATGAGTCAGGCAATGAAAAAAGCCTTGCAGCAAGGCTGATAGCCTCCAGCAGGGGAACCTTCCGCCAGGAGATTGGAAATAATTCAACTGTGTTGAACATACTTATGCCATATGTGAGCCCGTTGCCCGAGACCAGGCAGAAAATTGCCTCGCACAAGATCGATGAGCTTATACAGCAGGAAAAAACCCATAAGGAGATGAAGGACCTGAAGATCCTCCTTGTTGAGGATAACCTCATTAATCAGAAAATAACCCTTCTTACACTCAAGCCGCTTGTGAATACTATTGATACTGCCGCCAACGGTAAGGAGGCCCTCGACAAATTCGGCACAAGCAATTATGACTTAATCCTTATGGATATAAAGATGCCCGTGATGAGCGGACTTGTAGCTGCTGAAAAAATAAGAGCCCTGGAATCCACAACAAGTTCCCATGTCCCCATAATTGCCATTACGGCAAATGCAATGATAGGTGATAAGGAGAAATGCCTGTCGGCCGGGATCGACGACTATATAAGCAAGCCATATCAGCCTGCAGCCCTTATCAGCAAGATAAAAAATCTTCTCTAGGACAGCCCGTTGAGAGGGCGGAAGCCGATGACCAAAATATCATCGACCTGGACATTTGTCCCCATCCAGTCGTAGAATTCCTCCTCAAGTATCGATTTTTGATCGCCAACCGAAAACCCATGGATCCTGGTCAGAAGGTACCTGAACCTGCGGTACATGAATTTTTTGTTTTCCGATCCGCCGAACTGATCCACATAGCCGTCGGAGAATACATAGAAGATGTCGTTGACCATAATGTCTATCTCATGGTCAGTATATGCCGCTCCTTCCGGAGTCATGCCTATTATGATCTTGTCGCCCCTGATTTCGGTCAGGCTGTTGTCGCGGATCATGTAAAGGGGGAAAAAGGATCCTGCATATGTCATCTTCATCGCCGCCTTGTCGATACGGCAAAGACCTATGTCCATGCCGTCCCTGATGATAGTCCCGATGTTCTTCTCGCTTGAAAATGTCTTTTCAAGTCCTTTGCTGAGAACCCCGAGTATCTCAGATGGTGTTTCAATATTATTTTCGTTTATTGCCTTGCCAATAATCTCAATCCCGATCATCGACATCAGCGCTCCAGGCACTCCATGCCCCGTACAATCTGCTGCCACAACAAATACATTGTCACCCTTCTCTCCTATCCAGTAAAAATCGCCGCTCACGATATCCTTGGGTTTGAAGAAGATAAATGATTCCTGAAAATGTTTCCTGAAATATCCTTCCGAAGGGAGGAGCGCCTCCTGTATCCTCTTTGCATATTTCAGGCTGTCGGTAAGATTCCTGTTCTTCATTTCGAGCCGCCTGTTGGATGACCTGGCCAGTGAAAGAAGCTGGATCTTTCTCCTGACCTGCCTTTTTGCAATTACAAGCTCCCTGATAAGTATGCCTGAAAGAACAAGGATAATGGCTCCGGCCATGAAGGCGTAGGGCATCAGGGATGAACCAGGAGCAGACGGCGATAAGCCTATCTGCCCTGACAAGCCCCATGAAGTCAATGCTATATATGATATCTGATCAGAATTGTATGTTAAACCGGCAATTACCATCACATAGTGCAAAAATAGACTTATTATTGTGATTGCGGCCAGCACAGGCCTTATTTAAGTCACCTGGCCGGCTATGTCGATCTCATCGTTTCCCTGCAAAACCAGCCTGACATAGCTCAGCGATGGCGAAGCTATAAAGCGGCCCAGACCCAGTGAAGCCCATTTACTGTCGATGGCCGCTATAGTAGCTTCGTCGGAACATACCACATTGGGCCATTTGCGGGTAAACCCTCCCCTTCTGAAAGCCTTTATTGTGCCATCAATAACAAGGGATGAATCTGCAAGGAGTTCATGATCGCGCTCAGGATCGGAATTCCCGAGTACCTGCCAGGCAACCATATGCAGATCGAAGGGATCCACAGAATGATCCACAATGATGATCAGCCTGAAAATGCCTTCCCTGCTGTTCTTCCTGAAGAGTTCCTTCACCTTTTCCGTTGCATCGCAGTCGGACTGCCTGTTTACGGAGACTATGACTACCGGAATTTTACCAGCAAGGAGGTCAGTATTGAATCTGACAACAGGTGCCTGCTGCAGGAAAGCCAGGTCCTCCATGTCCGGCCGCATGACTTCCTTCCCCTGCTTCCTTCCTGCCATCTCCTCGCTATGCTTTACTGTGGCATCGATGCCAACCTTGCCCCCGAATGAAAATGTATCCGAGGAGTGATCGAGCACATCGAGCGGGCCATGACTGAACAGGAGGTCTCTTCTGAAATCGGTATTCTTAAAAATGGCGGCCAGCAGCTCCCTGTAATTCCTTATATCGACATTACCGCTCACCACAACCATATATTTTGAGAACATCATCTGTCCTGCTCCTGACAGTGAGCTAATGATCTTCATCCCCTGTCCGGGATAGCTTTTACCGATCTTCACAATAACCAGGTTATGTGCCACTCCTGCATCGGGCATATGGAAATCCTCAATTTCAGGCTGCAGGGTCATCTTTACAGGCGGAAGGAAGATCCTTTCAGTGGCTTTCGCCAGCCATGCATCCTCATGAGGTGGCACGCCCACTACAGTTGCAGGGTAGACTGCATTCAATGAATGGGTTATGCAGGTTATATGAAATTTCGGGTACCAGTCGGCCAGGGAATAGAATCCCGTATGATCTCCGAAAGGCCCTTCCCATACCTTCTCCTCGGAAGGATCTACATACCCTTCAAGGATGATGTCGGCATCAGACGGGACATAAAGGTCATTTGTAATGCAGCGGACCATCCTGACCTTTTTCTTTCTCAGAAAGCCTGCAAGCATGAACTCATCCATCCCTTCCGGGAGGGGAGCGGTGGCGGAATAGGTGTAAGCAGGATCTCCGCCAAGTGAAACGGATACGGGCATTCTCTCCCCTCTCGCCTTCCATGCCTCAAAATGGTTTGCCCCTGTTTTATGGCGCTGCCAGTGCATCGCTGTTGTATTCCTGTCGAGGATCTGCATCCTGTACATTCCTGCATTTGGCTTGCCTGTAACAGGGTGAATCGTATGAACAATGGGGAGTGTAATGAACCTGCCTCCGTCATGAGGCCAGCATTTCAGCACCGGCAGGATCGAAAGGTCAGGATCCCTGTGAATGACTTTCTGGCACCGGCCCCGGCGGCGGCTGCGGGTTGGCATCAGGGTGGCTATCCTGAGCAGCAAAGGGATTCCTGCCAGCCTCTTTAAAAACGATGCCCCGCTGCCAGGCATGCCTGCAAGCAGCCTGTCGAGCTCATTGCCAGGTTCACCGATATCCTGCCTGCCCATTGCCATTGCCATCCTTTCATCGGATCCGTAGGCATTTATAAGCAGCGGAAAGCTGGTCCCGGTATTTACAAAAAGCAAGGCCTTCCCACCTGATTTGGTGATACGGTCGGTAATCTCTGCGATCTCAAGCACCGGGTTTACGTACTCCCTGATCACCCGCAGTTCATTCCTTTTCGAAAGGTCCGCGATAAAAGCTGCCAGTCCTGAATAAGCCATTTCAAGTTTAAAGTCAGGAGGTAAAGATATTCAATTTTTGCCTCTGTCTGCTGTTGTGCACGGGGGGGTAAGGGCCGGCACTTAAAATAGATGACGATCATGAAGCAGGCTTAGGATCTGTCAGGCTAGAAGGAAGGCATTAAAACAATAATGGGAACTATTCACGAAGAGTAGTTCCCATTCAGCGCTTCCAACCGAAGTTGTTCGCGGAGTCAGATTACTGTTATTATGGCCGGCTGTGCCCCAGGATACGAGATCCTGCTTTGCAGCCCATGGCTTTCCGGTTTTGCCTGTTACAGCAGAACCTTCCGGCTGTCCTTTCTTCTCAACCGATGGCAGAGAATTCCGGGACGAAGTGTCTTTCAGGCGCCGGGTGCACTCCCTGGGGAGATTCCGCCGGTTTCAGATAACCCGGAGCCGAAGCTCGTCATTTACTGAAGCCCTGAGACTCAATCTCTGAAAGAACGTTTCCGGTTTTCGTCGATCTGGCTGACATTGCGGACGCGGGGTTCGTTTAGTCAGCACTCCGGCTCTTCAGATGCGCAGACCCGGGGGTCTGATTGAATCCGGTCGTGTTTCAATTAAGTAACCTTTCCGTCTTCCACTTCTTTCGAGCAACCTTTTATCGATCACCTGATGAATCAAATTTACAACGGGAATTTCAAATATATTCTTTTGGGAGGCCGTTGTTATAAACCCGATTTAAACAGGAGTTATCAACAATTGTTAATAACGTCGCAAGATGACTATGGATCAGTACATACGCACGACCATCAGATTTCGGAAGTCATCACAAATCCCTTTGTAAATTGCCCCCCTTTTGGTGGTCAGGGGGCAATTGTAAAGGGCGCTTTTTATTTCTTATATCCGTAAACAGCCAGTTCACCAAGTTCCTCTTCTATTCTGAGCAGCTGGTTGTATTTGGCTATTCTGTCTGTCCTGCTGGCCGATCCGGTCTTTATCTGTCCCGAATTTGTTGCAACAGCTATATCGGCGATTGTCGTATCTTCAGTTTCACCCGAACGGTGGGAAGTTACTGTTGTATATCCTGCCCTATGGGCCATCTCTATTGCATTCAGGGTTTCCGTAAGAGATCCTATCTGATTTACCTTGATAAGGATCGAATTGGCACAGCCCATCTCAATACCCTTTTTCAGGTAGTCTACATTTGTAACAAAAACATCATCGCCAACTATCTGGCATTTCTTCCCTATCCTGTCTGTAAGCATCTTCCATCCGTCCCAGTCATTTTCCGACATCCCATCCTCAACAGAGTCGATAGGAAATTTTGACACCAGCTGCTCTATAAAGTCAACCTGCTCCTTCGAGGTTCTTCTGGCACCTTTCGGCCCTTCGAACTTGGAGTAGTTGTACATTCCTTCCTGGTAGAACTCAGATGCAGCGCAGTCGAGTCCGATAGTGATGTCGGTACCTGCCTTATAGCCTGCTGCGGAGATAGCTTTAAGTATTGTTTCGAGTGCATCCTCGGTCCCGTCAAGCTTGGGTGCAAAGCCACCCTCATCGCCAACTGCAGTGCTTAATCCACGATCTTTCAGGACTTTTTTCAGGGCATGGAAGACCTCTGTTCCCATCCTTAATCCTTCGCTGAAGGAGGGGGCTCCGACAGGTCTGATCATGAATTCCTGGAATGCTATCGGTGCATCAGAATGCGATCCGCCGTTAATTATATTCATCATCGGGACGGGAAGTGTGACAGCGTTTGCTCCGCCGATATAGCGGAACAGCGGAAGGCCATGGTAGGAGGCGGCTGCCTTTGCTACAGCCAGTGAAACTCCAAGAATGGCATTGGCGCCCAGATTGCTCTTTGTGGGGGTACCATCGAGAGTGATCATCTTTCTGTCAATCCCTGCCTGATCAGTCACATCCATGCCCATAATCTCCTCAGCGATAACATTATTAACATTATGAACGGCTTTCAGAACTCCTTTGCCGGAGTAGCGGCTCTTGTCGCCGTCCCTGAGTTCAAGCGCTTCATTTTCTCCTGTCGATGCTCCTGAGGGTACTGCTGCCCTGCCAAAATAACCACTGGCTGTCAAAACATCAACTTCAATTGTCGGATTGCCGCGGGAATCGAGTATCTCACGTGCATGTACACTAACTATCTGTCCCATAGATTCTTTATTAAAAATTAACACTAATGCAATATATAAAAAAAGGGACCTGGTCTTAATGACCTATCCCTTTTCTCTAAAATATTCGTTCAAACATTTACTTATTCTTCTGATACAGGCTCTCCTTTTGAAGAGTTATCTTCTTTTGCGGGTTCATCAGCTTTGGCGGCTTTCTGTTTCGGTGCCCTGGGGGCAGCTGTTTCGGCTGTTGCTCCCTCTTTCTTCCTTACTGATCTTCTCCTGCGCGTGGTTTTAGCCTTTCCTGCTTCCCCTCCGAGCATTGCCTCATTGTAATCCACAAGTTCGAGGATACACATGTCGGCATTGTCACCTATCCTGTTACCAAGCTTGAGTATACGTGTATACCCGCCCGGACGCTCACCTATTTTGGGGGATACATCCCTGAACAACTCGGCAACGGCAATCTTATCCTTGAGATAGCTGAAAACAACTCTCCTGGAGTGGGTTGAATCTACCCTTGACTTTGTAATAAGGGGCTCAACATAGGTTCTCAAAGCTTTTGCCTTTGCGGTGGTTGTGGTTATCCTCTTATGCAGGATAAGCGATGAAGCCATGTTAGCCAGCATCGATTTCCTGTGTGAACTTGTTCTTCCTAAATGGTTAACAACTCTTGAATGTCGCATTTCTCTCTTTCCTTAACCAGTTTATACTAATCTTTCTCTAATTTATATTTGCTTACATCCATGCCGAATGAAAGACTCATTGAATCAAGCAATTCATCGAGCTCAGTAAGCGATTTCTTTCCGAAATTCCTGAATTTCAACAGGTCATTCTTATTGAATTTAACAAGGTCGCCAAGGGTCTCCACCTCAGCTGCCTTGAGACAATTAAGAGCCCTGACTGAAAGGTCGAGGTCAACAAGCTTTGTTTTAAGCAGCTGCCTCATATGCAGGATCTCCTCGTCAAACTCCTCGTTTGCCATCTTGTCGTCCGAGTCGAGTGTGATCTTCTCGTCGGAAAACAGCATGAAATGGTAAATCAGTATTTTGGCGGCCTCCTTCAGGGCATCCTTGGGATGAATGGAACCGTCAGTCTCGATCTCGAAAAGTAGCTTTTCGTAGTCAGTCTTCTGCTCAACACGATAATTCTCAACAGTATACTTCACGTTCCTTATAGGGGTGAAGATGGCATCAATTGCAATAAGGCCGAACTCACTGTCGACAGGCTCATTCTCTTCGGCAGGAACATAGCCCCTGCCCTTGGTTATCGTAAATTCTATCTGCATTTTGACATCAGGCTCCATCCTGAAAAGGACCAGTTCGGGGTTCAGCACCTCAAAGCTGCTCAAAGCATTGTTCAGGCTGCCGGCCTTGAAGACATCCTGACCACTGACCTTGATAGTCACCTTTTCATGGTCGACATCATCGACAGTTCTTTTAAAGCGGACCTGTTTCAGGTTAAGAATGATCTCCGTTACATCCTCCATAACACCCGTTATGGTTGAGAACTCGTGATCTATACCCTCGATCTTGACCGTTGTTATTGAAAAACCCTCAAGGGAGGAAAGCAGAATTCTTCTCAGAGCATTGCCTACAGTGATGCCGTAGCCAGGCTCAAGCGGACGGAACTCAAACTTTCCGTGTTTGTCATCCGCTTCCAGCATGATTACTTTGTCAGGCTTCTGGAATGATAAAATGGCCATAGAATTTATCTTATATTATTATTTAGAATACAATTCAACAATAAGTTGTTCCTTGATGTTCTCAGGAATATCAGTACGTTCAGGCACGTTCATAAATTTACCTGCCATTTGTGTGTCATCCCACTCAAGCCATGAAAGCTTTGTATACTTTCTCGTTGTAAGCGAATCAACGATTATTTCAAGTGATTTTGATTTCTCACGAACTCCGATAATGTCGCCCGGCTTCAGCTGATATGAAGGAACGTTCACAACCGTACCGTTTACGGTTATATGCCTGTGCGAAACCAGCTGACGCGCACTTGCCCTTGTGGGAGCCACTCCAAGGCGGAAGACCACATTATCGAGACGCGATTCGAGCAGCTGGAGGAGAACCTCACCCGTAACACCTTTTCTCCTGGAGGCTTTTTCAAAAGTATTGCGGAACTGACGCTCCAGCATCCCGTATGTATATTTGGCCTTCTGCTTCTCCCTCAGCTGGACGCCGTATTCTGAAGTCTTCTTCCTCTTCTTGTTCATACCATGCTGTCCGGGAGGAAAATTTTTTCTTTCCAGGTGTTTGTCAGGACCATAAATGGCTTCACCGAATTTCCTTGCTATTCTTGTTTTTGGGCCAGTATATCTTGCCATTGTCTAATAAATTAATAACTTACAAATAATCAACTAAATAACTACTTAAACTCTTCTTCGCCCGGGAGCACGGCATCCGTTATGAGGCATTGGTGTAACATCGACGATCTCGGTAACCTCGATGCCGATATTGCTTATCGATCTGATGGCAGATTCGCGGCCTGAGCCCGGTCCCTTGACATATACCTTCACCTTTCTCAGTCCAAGGTCGTATGCAACCTTGCCACATTCTTCTGATGCCATCTGAGCAGCATATGGAGTATTCTTCTTCGAACCCTTGAATCCCATCTTGCCCGCCGAGGCCCAGGAGATCACCTGGCCTGAATTATTTGTCAGGGTAACAATTATATTATTGAACGATGAATGAACATGCGCCTGACCTGAAGGTTCAACCTTTACGACTCTCTTTTTTAATGCTCCAGTCTTCTTTGCCATAATCTGATTATTTAGTAGCTTTTTTCTTGTTTGCAACAGTCTTCTTTCTTCCTTTACGGGTCCTGGCATTATTCTTGGTGCTCTGTCCCCTTACCGGCAATCCGATTCTGTGACGGACACCACGGTAGCAGCCGATATCCATCAGTCGCTTGATATTCATCTGTGTTTCAGAGCGAAGCTCTCCCTCCAGCTTGTAATTATCGTTTAAAATCCGACGGATGGTATTTATCTGCTCATCGGTCCATTCCTCGACTTTTGCATTCCTGTCAACACCAGCCTCATCGAGAACTCTCTGAGCGCTGCTTTTACCTACACCATAGATGTAAGTCAGGCCAATTTCGCCTCTTTTGTGTCTTGGTAAATCTACACCAACAATACGTGCCATATAATACTTTTTCTTAAATGATGTGCAAAACTACTTAAATTATCCCTGTCTCTGTTTGAACTTGGGGTTTTTCTTGTTAATAACGTAAATGCGGCCTTTTCTCCTGACTATCTTGCAGTCAGAACTGCGCTTTTTCACAGATGCTCTTACTTTCATTACCTTAATATTTCTTATTTATATCTGAATGTTATTCTTCCTTTTGTCAAATCGTACGGCGACATTTCCACTTTAACCCTATCACCCGGCAGGATCTTTATATAATGCATCCGCATCTTTCCCGAGATATGAGCTGTTATAACATGACCGTTTTCCAGTTCCACCCTGAACATGGCATTGGAAAGGGCTTCGATTATTGTACCATCCTGCTCAATTGATGATTGTTTTGACATATGCTTACTTATAATTTATAACTTTTTCAATAAACTCAAAAGTTGTCAATACATCTGCCTTTCCCCTGTCAACAGCCACCGCGTACTCGAAGTGGGCCGATGGACTGCCGTCTGCAGTCCTGATGGTCCATCCGTCTCTCATTTGTATGGTCTCTTTCCGTCCTGCATTTATCATCGGCTCGATACAGATCACAAGTCCCTTCTCCATCTTTGGGCCCGTTCCCTTCCTGCCCCAGTTAGCCACCTCAGGCTGCTCGTGAAGATTTTTCCCAAGACCATGGCCCACCAGTTCCCTCACAACGGAGTATCCTCCACTCTCGGCCAAAGTCTGAACCGCATTCGAGATATCGCCAATCCTGTTGCCTGCAAAAGCTGCTTTTACACCCTCCTCAAGGGAGGCCCTTGTAAAATCAAGCAGCCTTTTTGCCTCTTCGCTTATCTCCCCGACAGGAAATGTATAGGCGCTGTCGCCATACCACCCGTTGAGAATCACACCGCAATCGACCGATAAAATATCACCTTCCTTCAGGATGTAATCGGAAGGGATTCCATGTACCACTTCATCATTGACAGATGTACAGAGGGTATTTGGAAAGCCACCATATCCCTTGAAACCCGGAACAGCTCCATTATCAAGGATAAAGGCCTCTGCAATCCGGTCAAGATAAAGAGTGGTAACCCCGGGCCGTATGGATTTAGCAACCTCTGCAAGTGTTCTCGACACCAGCATATTGCTCTCTCTTAACAACCCTACCTCTTCATCAGTCTTTAAATACAACATCAAAGAACGCTCAAACTTATTAAATTGATGTAACGGCTCCGGCCCTTCCCTTTACACGGCCAGATTTCATCAGTCCGTCATAATGACGCATAAGGAGGTGGCTCTCGATCTGCTGCAGCGTATCCAGGATAACGCCAACGAGAATGAGAAGCGATGTACCTCCGTAGAACTGGGCAAACTGGGGAGTTACTCCCGATTTGACCGCAAGAGAGGGCAGTATTGCCACAATTGCCAGGAAAACAGAACCGGGGAATGTGATTCTCGACATAATTGTATCGAAAAATTCAACTGTCTTCCTTCCCGGCTTTATGCCCGGAATGAACCCCCCGTTCTTCTTCATATCTTCAGCCATCTGAACAGGATTGATAGTAATGGCCGTATAAAAATATGTAAATACGATTATGAGCAGTGCAGATACAAGGTTATACCAGAATCCGTACATATTTGAAAAAGCTACCATGAATCCCGAACCCGAACTGGCATAGCCGGCTATGATCATAGGCAGCATCATGATTGCCTGGGCAAAGATGATCGGCATAACACCTGCGGCATTAACCTTGAGCGGGATATACTGGCGGACACCACCGTACTGTTTGTTCCCGACTATTCTCCGGGCATACTGTACAGGTACCCGGCGGGTTCCCTGAACCAGAAGGATCACACCAAGGACAATCACAAACAGGAAGAGCACCTCAACAATAAGAGCTATTGCCCCGCCGGCACCGTTCATCCTGGTTCCGGCCTCAAAGACAAAGTTTGAAGGCATCCTTGCTACAATACCTATCATGATAATGAGCGATATTCCGTTCCCTATCCCCTTATCGGTTATCTTTTCCCCGAGCCACATTACAAACATTGTACCTGCAGTAAGGATTATCACTGATGATGCAGTGAAGAAGGTACCTGTGACAATGAAGGCTGTCGATGGAAGCTGCGCATGCAGGTTAACAAGGTAAGTCGGAGCCTGCAGTACAAGTACGGCAACTGTAAGATATCTTGTGTACTGATTCATTTTGCGCCTGCCGCTCTCACCCTCTTTCTGCAGCTTCTGGAAGTAGGGAAATACTATTCCGAGGAGCTGTACGACGATTGAGGCAGAGATGTAGGGCATAATCCCCAATGCGAAGATTGAAGCCTGGGAAAATGCACCCCCCGAAAACATGTCGAGCAGTCCCATGATACCTGAGGAGGTCTGACGATGCAGTCCTGCCAGCTGCGACGGGTCAATTCCGGGGAGGGTAACATACTTACCCAGCCTGTATAATAAAATTATTCCAAAAGTATAGAGCAGCCTCGCGCGGAGATCTTCTATCTTAAAGATATTTTTTATTGTCTGAAACAGTTTCATGAAATTACAGTATTACAGCGGTTCCCTTTTTAGCTTCAATTGCCTCTACGGCAGATTTACTGAATGCATGTGCATGAACTTCAAGCTTTCTTTCAAGGGTCCCTTTGCCAAGGATCTTTACCTGGCTGTTTTTTGATACAAGACCTGCGAGTACGAGAATCTCAAAATCGATTTTTTCAAGATTATTGGCCTCTGCAAGTGTCTGAAGGGTGCTTATATTGATCCCCTTGTATTCCTTGCGGTTTATATTCTTAAAGCCATACTTGGGCAGACGTCTCTGAAGCGGCATCTGGCCTCCCTCGAATCCGATCTTCCTGCTGTAGCCCGATCTTGATTTTGCCCCTTTATGTCCCCTTGTAGATGTACCCCCTCTGCCGGAGCCCTGTCCGCGCCCGAGTCTCTTGCCATTTTTCACCGATCCCTTAGCAGGTCTTAAGTTACTTAAATCCATAACCGTGTATAATAAATATCGTTTATATCTTAAATATTTTCAACTTTAACCAGATGCTGTACCTTGACAACCATTCCCAGGATCTGTGGTGTGGCTTCATGTTCAACACTATGGTTTAATTTACGGATACCAAGAGCTTCAAGAGTTCTCTTTTGTCTTTCGGGTTTTCCGTTCTTGCTTTTCACCTGGGTTATACGAATTTTTGCCATCGCTCTTTACTTTACTAACCGTTAAATACTTTATCCATTGACACACCCCGGTTATCAGCGACAGTAAATGCATCCCTCATTTCAAGGAGAGCTGCGAATGTAGCTTTTACGAGGTTATGGGGGTTTGATGAGCCCTTTGACTTGGCCAGCACATTTTTCACTCCCACGCTTTCGAGCACGGCGCGCATGGCACCGCCTGCCTTTACTCCGGTACCGTCTGATGCCGGCTTGATAAATACCTTGGCCCCGCCGAATTTGGCGACCTGCTCATGGGGAATTGTTCCGTTTATAACAGGCACCTTGATGAGGTTTTTCTTTGCATCCTCAATGCCCTTTGATATTGCAGTTGTTACCTCGCTGGCCTTACCCAGGCCATGTCCGACAATCCCGTCTTCATTGCCAACCACAACGATGGCTGAAAAACTGAATGTACGCCCTCCTTTTGTAACCTTGGTAACTCTCTGAATACTTACGAGCCTGTCCTTAAGTTCGAGATCGCTGGTTTTGACTTTTCTTATACCGTTTCCCATAATCCATTAGAATTTTAATCCGCCTTCGCGGGCTGCATCAGCCAATGATTTTACTCTGCCATGATATTTATAGCCGCTTCTGTCGAAAACGACCTTCTCGATACCCTTATCCCTGCACTTGGTAGCAAGAAGCTTTCCGACCAGTTTGGCCTGTTCAGTTTTTTTAATCCCTGCCTGTGAGGCAACCTCTTTTTCCCTCGAGCTCGCAGACAGCAGAGTTACCCCATTCAGGTCGTCGACGACCTGGACATAAATCTGTTTATTGCTGCGGTAAACTGCAAGCCTCGGGGCTTCGGCAGAACCGCTTATTTTCTTCCGGATCCTCATTTTGATCCGAGTCCTTCTTTCCAACTTAGTTAAGGCCATGATTTCTTCTTTTACTTTTTTATACCCTAAACACTGGCTGATTTACCAGCTTTCCTTCTGAGCTGTTCTCCAACGAACTTGATCCCCTTGCCCTTATAGGGTTCAGGCGGACGCAGCGACCTGATCTTGGCAACCACATGCCCTATAAGCTGCTTATCTATGCAGGTAAGGGTAATTATCGGGTTTGCCCTTCTCTCGGTCTTCGTCTCAACTTTAACCTCATCAGGAAGCTTGATAAGCACTTCGTGCGAAAAGCCAAGGCTCATCTCAAGGTTCTGCCCCTTTGCCTCGGCACGGTATCCAACTCCTACAAGCTCGAGCTGCTTTGTATAGCCCTGGGAGACTCCGATCACCATATTATGAAGCAGAGCCCTGTACAGACCGTGCAGCGACTTATGGTTTTTCGATTCTGATGGCCTCGATATAATAATCTCATTCCCCACCACTTCAACCTTGATGTCTTTATTGACCTCCTGTGTAAGTTCACCAAGCGGGCCCTTCACGCTGACAATGTTGGCATCGTTTATACTCACATCGACACCTTTTGGCAGGACTACAGGTAATTTTCCTATTCTTGACATTAAGCTATCCTCCTAATTAGTAAACATAACAAAGTACTTCACCACCAATTTTTTCCTTTTTAGCCTCCTTATCGGTCATCAGTCCGCGGGAAGTTGAAATAATGGCGATACCGAGGCCGTTCAGTACCCTTGGTATCTCATCAACACCTGCATACTGCCTGAGCCCAGGCCTGCTGACTCTCTGTATCTCCTTTATGGCGGGTATTTTACTCTTCACATTGTATTTCAAAGCAATTTTCAAAACACCCTGGGGATTATCACCTTCAACAACCTTATAGCTTAGGATATAACCTTTCTCAAATAGAATCCTGGCAATCTCTTTCTTAAGATTGGATGCTGGTGCCTCCACAACCTTATGACCGGCCATAATGGCGTTCCTTATTCTGGTCAGTAAATCTGCAATTGGATCAGTCATCTCTTATTTATTAATGTAGTTTATATATTATTCCCAATTTACCAGCTGGCTTTCTTTATCCCGGGGATAAGACCGAACAATGCCATTTCCCTGAAAGTTATCCTGCTTATCCCAAACTGTCTCATATATCCCCTTGAGCGTCCGGTCAGCTTGCAGCGGTTATGCATCCTGTTCGCATTCGAATTGCGCGGTAGTCTGCTTAATCCGACATAATCGCCATCAGCTTTCAGCTGCGCCCTTTTGGCAGCATACTTCTGGGTGAGTTTTGCGCGTTTAACTTCGCGGGCTATCATCGATTCTTTAGCCATATTACTGGTTTTTAGTATTTTTAAATGGTAATCCAAATTGTTTCAGCAGGGCAAGGGCCTCCTCATCCGTATCTGCCGAGGTAACAAAGGTAATCTGCAGACCCATGATCTTGGCGATCTTGTCGAGGTCAATCTCCGGGAAGATAATCTGCTCGGTAATTCCAAGTGTGTAATTTCCCCTTCCGTCGAGCTTCGAATTGATCCCCTTGAAATCACGTATGCGCGGCAGTGCAACTGAAATAAGCCTTTCAAGGAATTCAAACATCCTTTCCTTGCGTAATGTAACCATTACACCGATAGGCATGTTACGCCTGAGCTTAAAGTTGGATATATCCTTGGTGGAGATGGTCTGAACTGCCTTCTGACCAGCTATGTCGGACAGCTCCTTAACTCCGAATTCAAGCAGCTTCTTGTCGGCAATTGCCTGTCCTACTCCCTGGTTGAGAACAATCTTTTCCAACTTCGGGACCTGCATTATAGTCTTGTAACCGAACTCCTTCATTAATGCAGGGACGATCTCGTCATTATACTTGGTTTTTAGCGCAGGTATGTACATTACTTGATCTCCTCTCCTGATTTTTTTGAATAACGCACTAATTTATTTTTATCATTAAGCCTTTTCCCTATGCGGGTCGGCTTTCCGGAAGCAGGATCGATAAGCATAAGATTCGAAATATGGACGGGCGCTTCCTGCTTTATAATTCCACCCTGGGGAGCTTTGGCATTCGGCTTTGTATGCTTTGATACCATATTTATGCCTTCAACTATAGCTCTCTCCTTCCTCCTGTCCACTTCCAGAATACGTCCTTTCTGACCTTTCGACTCACCGGCTATCAATATAACCGTGTCTCCCTTTTTTACATGTAATTTCTTCTGCATCGCTGCCAATATTATATTTTACAACACCTCAGGTGCCAGTGAAACAATCTTCATATACTTGTCGCGCAGTTCCCTTGCTACCGGGCCGAAGATGCGGGTACCCCTGACTTCATTTACATTGTTGAGCAGGACCACTGCATTGTCGTCGAATCTTATGTATGAACCATCGGCACGACGGATCTCCTTCTTCGTCCTCACAACGACAGCCTTGCTCACTGTACCTTTTTTTGCTTCACCCGAGGGCAGTGCTGATTTCACACTTACCACAATCTTATCGCCAACCGTGGCATATCTTTTCTTACTGCCACCCAGGACCCTGATGCACAACACTTCCTTGGCACCTGAGTTATCGGCTACGCTTAGTCTGCTTTCCTGCTGTATCATGATTACTTAGCTCTTTCGATTATTTCAATTAATCTCCAGGTTTTATTCTTGCTCAGAGGCCTGGTCTCCGATATGCGCACGGTATCACCGACATTGCATGTGTTTTCCTCATCATGTGCCATCAGCTTCTTTGTCTTGTTGATGAACTTGCCGTAAATAGGATGCTTTACTTTCCTCTTGACAGCCACCACGATGGATTTGTCCATTTTAGTGCTTACAACGACACCTATACGTTCTTTTCTAAGATTCCTTTCTTCCATTGCTGCTCTAGCTATTAGATTTCTTACTCAACTCTCTTGTGCGCAATTCAGTCAGCAGACGTGCGATAGTGAGTTTGACCTCCTGTACCTTCTGCGGATTATCAAGGGGGGTGATTGCATGGTTAAGCTTCATCCGGACCAGCATTGTTCTCTCGGTGTCTATCCTCTCGAGAATGTCTGAAGTGCTTAATTCCCTTATTTCTGAAGTTTTCATCTCTCTCTAAAATTTTATTCCTGTATGTAATCGCGTCTTACAATAAACTTGGTCGTGATCGGAAGTTTCTGAGCACCAAGGCGCAACGCCTCCTTTGCAACTTCATAGGGTACACCCTCCGCCTCGAGCAGTATTCTTCCGGGAGTTACGGGGACCACAAAACCTTCAGGTGCTCCCTTTCCCTTACCCATACGTACCTCGGCAGGCTTCTTTGTGATGGGCTTATCGGGGAAAACCCTGATCCACAGCTGCCCTTCACGTTTCATGTGACGTGTAACAGCCTGACGGGCCGCCTCAATCTGCCTCCCTGTAATCCAATGCTCCTCAAGTGCCTTTATCCCAAATGACCCGAATGCCAGCTGGTTGCCTCTTTGTGCATTACCTTTCATTCTTCCCTTCTGGGCTCTCCTGAATTTGGTCCTTTTCGGTTGTAACATTGCTAAATATTGTTAGATAAGTTATAAACTCTTTTATGTCTTATTTTTTTGCCTTCCTCTTGAGGCTCTTGCTCTTGGCATTCTTGGCACCTATATTCGGACTCAGATCCCTTTTTCCGTATACCTCGCCGTTGCATATCCATACCTTGATGCCTATCAGGCCGACTTTTGTATGGGCCTCAGCCAGTGCATAGTCGATATCGGCACGGAAAGTATGCAGGGGAATGCGCCCCTCCTTGTAGGTTTCGCTTCGTGCCATTTCGGCACCGCCAAGGCGACCGGAGATCATTACCTTTATCCCCTCTGCGCCCATGCGCATTGTTGAAGCGATCGACATTTTGATGGCACGGCGGAACGATATCTTACCTTCCAGCTGGCGTGCAATATTGTTCCCGACTATATTGGCGTCGAGCTCGGGACGTTTCACCTCGAAGATATTGATCTGAACCTCCTTCTTGGTGATCTTCTTGAGTTCCTCCTTAAGCTTGTCGACCTCCTGGCCGCCCTTGCCTATAATGATGCCCGGACGTGCAGTATTTACAGTTACTGTTATGAGCTTCAGGGTTCGTTCAATTATGATCCTTGAGAGGCTGGCCTTTGCAAGCCTGGCATTCAGGTATTCCCTGATCTTTGTATCTTCAACCAGCTTGCCTGAAAAATCTTTGCCGCCATACCAGTTTGAATCCCAGCCTTTGATTATTCCTAATCTGTTACCAATCGGATTTACTTTTTGTCCCATCTGTTCTATTTTGATCTGTTTTCAACTTCCTTACTCTTACTGTCCAGCACAAGGGTCACATGGTTCGACCTTTTTCTCACCCTGTATGCCCTTCCCTGAGGGGCAGTCTGCAATCTTTTAAGTGAACGGCCACCATCGACATGTACCAGTTTGACGAACAGATTGCTTTCTTCAATCCTGGCACCTTCGTTCTTTGACTGCCAGTTGGCAATTGCAGAGAGAAGAAGCTTTTCCATCCTCCTTGATGCCTCCTGTGAACTGAACTTGAGCACATCAAGGGCCCTGTTCACATCCATTCCACTGATCAGATCAGTTACCAGACGCATCTTTCGCGGAGAAGTCGGACAGTTTCTTAGGATCGCCTGGTACCTTGTACGGGTCTCCTCTTTTCTCTGCTCAGCTGTATTTCTTTTTCTTGCACCCATTTCTAAATGATTTATTCCTTACATTACTTATTTATTACCAGAGTGACCCCTGAAAGTACGGGTAGGCGAGAATTCTCCCAGCTTGTGCCCTACCATATTCTCGGTAATGTAAACGGGGATAAACTTGTTCCCGTTGTGAACTGCTATTGTATGTCCGACAAAGTCCGGCGATATTACCGATCTTCTTGACCATGTCTTCAGGACTGATTTCTTCCCTCCTTCATTCATTTCAAGGATTCTCTTCTCGAGTTTGAAATCGATGAAAGGGCCTTTTTTAATTGATCTGCTCATAATATCTCAGCTATTTTTTCCTTCTTTCAATAACAAATTTTGCGGAGTATTTTTTCATATCCCTTGTTTTGAAACCCTTGGCAGGGATCCCCTTGCGGGATCTGGGATGCCCTCCGGATGCTCTTCCTTCACCGCCACCCATTGGGTGATCGACCGGGTTCATCACAACGCCCCTCACTCTCGGACGGCGGCCCTGCCAGCGTGAACGCCCGGCCTTTCCTGATCTCTCGAGGTTATGATCGGGGTTCGAAACTGTGCCGATTGTAGCACGGCATGTTGCAAGTATCATCCTCGACTCCCCCGAGGGAAGCTTGATCGTTGCATATTTTCCGTCGCGCGCCGAAAGCTGGGCATAGGTGCCGGCACTTCTTGCCAGTGCTCCGCCCCTGCCGGGCTTTAGCTCAATATTATGAATTATGGTTCCAAGCGGAATACTGCTCAGGAACAATGTATTGCCTATCTCAGGAGTCGCTTCGCTGCCCGAGAGCAGTACCTGTCCCACCTGAAGCCCCACAGGAGCTACAATATATCTCTTCTCACCATCACCATATACAACAAGCGCAATTCTCGAGGAGCGGTTGGGATCGTACTCGATTGTCTTCACTGTTGCCGGTATTCCATCTTTTTCCCTGAGGAAATCGATTACTCTGTACATCTTCTTGTGACCGCCTCCGATGTATCTCATTGTCCGTTTGCCGTTAACATTCCTTCCTCCTGATTTGCGGTTCGGTCGAAGCAAGGATTTCTCCGGCGAAGCACTCGTGATCGTGTCAAAAGTGCTTGCGATTTTGTGTCTCTGACCTGGTGTAACAGGCTTGATCTTTCTGACTGCCATATAGGTTATTAAATATTGCTATAGAAATCTATTTTATTGCCTTCAGCCAGGGTAATCACGGCTTTCTTCGTGGCTACCGTTTTGCCTGTAAGAAGGCCCGACTTTGTATTGCGGCTTTTTATCTTGCCGCCATACCGCATTGTGTTTACCGAATCGACTGTTACGCTGTACAGCTCTTCAACGGCTTTCTTTATCTGTATCTTATTTGCATTCTTAGCAACAAAAAAACCATAGCGATTAAATTTATCGCCCTGGCTTGTCATTTTTTCCGTTACAATCGGTTTAAGCAAAATATTCATCACTCAAAGTTTTCTAGTTTTCAAAAGTCGCCTGCAAAACGTCAACTGCACTCTCCACAAGTACTAAAGTTGAGGCCTTCATTATCTTATAAGTATTTAATTCACTGGCAATTACAACTTCAACCCCTTGTACATTTCGGGTTGACAAATATATATTATTATTTTGTTCCGGGAAAACAAAAACAGATTTTTTGTTCGCAATATTCAGGTTATTTCCCATTTTGATGATTTCCTTTGTTTTAGGAGTTTCAAATGAGAAATCTTCCAGGATAATAATATTATTTGTTGAAGCCTTATATGAAAGTGCCGATTTCCTTGCCAGCTGCTTAACTTTTTTGTTAAGCTTGAAGCCATAGAACCTGGGTTTAGGACCAAACATACGGCCTCCCCCCCTGAAGAGTGGATTCTTGATACTTCCGGCCCTGGCTGTTCCTGTCCCTTTTTGCCTTTTGATCTTCCTGGTACTGCCGGTAACCTCTCCGCGTTCCTTAGACTTGTGCGTGCCCTGTCTCTGATTGGCCATGTACTGCTTGGTATCCAGATAAATGGCATGGTCGTTTGGTTCTATACCGAAAATAGAATCGTCGAGATTCACCTTTCTTCCGGTCTCCTTCCCACTGATATTAAGAATTGCTACTTCCATTATTTTGAAATTATTACGTAACCACCTTTCGGACCCGGTACCGATCCTTTCACAATAAGTATATTGTCTTCAGCCAACAGCTTCACGACTTTGAGGTCCATCGACATCACCTTGTTCCCGCCAGTACGGCCTGCCATTCTCATCCCCGGCAGAACGCGCGAGGGAAACGACGAAGCACCGAGGGAACCGGGCGCCCTGCCCCTGTTATGCTGTCCATGGGTCTGTCCGCCAACACCGCTGAAGCCATGGCGCTTTACTACACCCTGGAAGCCCTTGCCCTTCGACCATCCGCGCACATCAACGATTGAATCGTCAGCGAATAGTTCCGCTGTAATTACATCGCCCTGCCTGCACTGGTCCTCTTCGAATCCTGTAAATTCTACAAGCTTTCTCTTCGGAGTCGTATTTGCTTTCTTAAAATGGCCCATCTCAGCCTTTGTTGTGTGCTTTTCCTTCTTGTCTTCAAACCCAAGCTGTACGGCAAAATAGCCATCCTTTTCAACTGTCTTGACCTGTGTTACAACACATGGTCCGGCCTGCAGCACCGTACAAGGAATGTTTTTGCCATTTTCATCGAAAATGGATGTCATTCCTACCTTTTTACCAATTAATCCCTGCATCTCTATAGTACTTTACTTATTTCACACTTTTATCTCTACCTCAACTCCGCTCGGAAGCTCAAGCTTCATCAGTGCATCGATTGTTTTTGGCGTCGAGCTGTAAATGTCGAGCAATCTCTTGTATGACGAAAGTTCAAACTGCTCTCTCGCTTTCTTGTTTACAAAGGGGGAACGAAGCACTGTATAAATCTTTTTGTGGGTCGGAAGGGGTATCGGCCCGCTGACGACTGCACCAGTTGATTTTACTGTTTTTACGATCTTCTCGGCGGATTTATCCACCAGATTATGATCATAAGATTTCAGTTTAATACGAATTTTCTGACTCATCTTTTAAAGAATTTTTCCTTTTGTAACTTCCACAATCTTGTTTGATATTTCTGCAGGCACCTTTTCATAATGGGAGAACTCCATAGTAGAAGTTGCCCTCCCGGAGGTAAGGGTACGAAGTACAGTAACATAGCCAAATTTCTCTGCCAGAGGTACTTTTGCCTTTACAACCCTTGAACCTGCTTTCGATTCCATACCTTCCACCCTACCCCTGCGCCTGTTGAAATCGCCAATAACATCGCCTACATATTCTTCGGGAGTAACTACTTCCGTCGACATGATGGGCTCGAGGATTACAGGATTGCATTTGCCTGCAAATTTCCTGAAAGCCTGCTTGGCTGCAATTTCAAATGACAAGGCATCGGAGTCTACCGGATGGAATGAACCGTCCTTCAGTACAATTTTCAGGCTCTCAAGAGGAAAGCCAGCGAGCGGACCATTGACCATCGCTTCACGGAACCCTTTTTCAACCGATGGTATATATTCTTTGGGAATATGACCTCCCTTAACATCATTAATAAACTGCAGACCCCTGAAACCGTCGTCGGCAGGCATCATATCGAAAGTAAGATCTGCGAACTTGCCCCTGCCGCCTGTCTGCTTCTTGAAGACCTCCCTGAATTCGGCAGATGTTGTTATGGCCTCCTTGTAGGCAACCTGCGGGGGGCCCTGGTTGCACTCAACCTTAAACTCCCTCTTCAGCCTGTCGATAAGAATCTCGAGATGAAGCTCACCCATTCCATGTATTACAGTCTGACCGCTGTCGGGGTCTGTCTTTACCTGGAATGTGGGATCCTCCTCTGCAAGCTTGCTCAGGGCAATTGACAGCTTATCGACGTCTGCCTGGGTTTTCGGCTCAATTGCCACACCAATAACAGGCTCCGGAAAATCCATCGATTCGAGCAGTATAGGCTTGTTGATTGCGCACAGTGTGTCGCCTGTCTTTATATCCTTGAATCCGACCCCTGCACAGATATCGCCGGCGGAAATGCTTTCCTTCGGGTTCTGCTTGTTGGCGTGCATCTGGAAGAGCCTGTTGATCCTTTCCCTCTTGCCTGTACGGACATTAAGCACCGTATCGCCGGCTTTGAGGATGCCGGAATAGATCCTTAAGAATGCAAGCCTTCCGACAAAGGGATCGGTTGCTATCTTGAATGCAAGTGCTGCCATAGGCTCCTCGTCATCGGGACCTCTCTCTATCGATTCATCATTTCGCGGATCAATGCCTGTGACCGAACCCTTATCAACCGGCGAGGGGAGGTAAGCCACAACCGAATTGAGCAGGCTCTGAACACCCTTGTTCTTGAAAGCTGCGCCGCAGATCACTGGTATAGCCAGTCCGTCAACCGTAGCTTTCCTGAGGGCGGTAATCACTTCGTCGCCTGTTATCGACTCGTGATCCTCAAGGTAACGTTCCAGAAGAGTATCGTCAACGTCCGCAACAGCCTCGATGAGCTTGCCCCTCCATTCCTCGGCCTCCTCCTTCAGCTCCGAAGGTATCTCCTCTATTTCAAACCTTGTTACGGTGGCCTCATCGGGATAATAGACTATGGCTTTCATAGTGACGAGGTCGATAACCCCGTTGAAATTTTCTTCCGATCCTATTGGGATCTGAACCGGTACCGGATTTGCACCGAGCTTGTCGTGGATCTGCTGCACAACACTGAAAAAATCAGCGCCGGCCCTGTCCATCTTGTTTATAAAGGCAATTCTGGGTACAACATACTTATTTGCCTGCCTCCATACTGTCTCCGACTGGGGCTCAACACCACCCACGGCACAGAATACTGCAACGGCACCATCCAGAACCCTGAGCGACCTTTCAACCTCAACTGTAAAGTCGACATGGCCCGGAGTGTCAATAATATTTATCTTGAATTCCTCTCCCCCGTACTTCCAGTAGGTAGTAGTGGCGGCAGATGTAATTGTGATTCCCCTTTCCTGCTCCTGAACCATCCAGTCCATCTGCGCGTTGCCATCATGCACCTCTCCCATCCGATGCGTCCGGCCAGTGAAGAACAGAACACGCTCTGTCGTAGTGGTCTTGCCGGCATCGATGTGTGCCATGATTCCGATGTTTCTGGTATATTTCAGGTTTTTGTCCATCTCTCTGAGGTTGGGCAGCTTTATTTTATGTTAAAAGCGGAAATGTGCAAATGCCTTGTTGGCTTCAGCCATCCTGTGGGTATCTTCCTTCTTCTTGTAGGCTCCGCCTTCAAGCTTGTAGGCAGCCATCAGCTCTGCTGCCAGCCTCTCTGCCATCGAATGGCCTGTCCTCTTGCGCGCAAATGATACCATGTTCTTCATGCTTATGCTTACCTTCCTGTCCGTCCTGATCTCCATCGGCACCTGGAAGGTGGCGCCACCAACCCTGCGGGCTTTAACCTCCACCTGGGGGGTGACATTATCGAGAGCCTGCTTGAAGATCTCAAGCGGACTCTTTCCTTCACTTTTAAATTTGTCTCCAATTATTTCTAGCGAGTCGTAGAAAATTTTAAAAGCAAGATTCTTTTTCCCACTGTACATGAGATTATTCACAAATCTGGTTACATAAGGATCCTTGTACTTTGGATCCGGTAACAGAATCCTCTTTTTTGGTCTTGACTTTCTCATTATCGTATACCTTTAACTGTTACTTCTTTGGCCTTTTTGCACCATATTTTGATCGTCTCTGCGTACGTCCGTCCACACCCGATGTATCAAGCGCGCCGCGAACAAGGTGATAACGGACCCCCGGCAGATCCTTGACCCTGCCGCCCCTTATAAGAACTATCGAGTGCTCCTGAAGGTTATGCCCTTCCCCGGGAATGTAAGCATTCACCTCTTTCTGGTTGGTAAGCCTGACCCTGGCTACCTTCCTCATGGCTGAATTAGGTTTCTTTGGCGTTGTAGTGTAAACACGTACGCATACTCCCCTTCTCTGAGGACATGAATCCAAAGCAGGAGCTTTACTTTTATCTATCAGTTTCTTCCTGCCTTTTCTTACTAACTGCTGAATTGTCGGCATATATCCAATTAATTTTAGCTTAAATTTTACTCAAAAAAATGGTCTGCAAAGGTATTGTTTTTATTTCTTAATTCACAAACAAGTATCTCATTTTTTTTGAAACACCGGAGCCACTCATGTTCAGACGGCATAATATTAGCAATATCAGGCCCCTGAAGCTTATTCCGAAACAAAATATCTTACTAAAAATGTAAGTTATTAACAGGTTGCTTCCCGATCTTCCCCGATGAAAAACATTTTATAAACTTACGTTGAAGAGAAAAACGGTACTCCTGAGTTTCAAAAAACTGGTGCAAAGGAAATAAAAAATTTGGAATTCTCTGCACTTTCTTAAACTGTTTTAAAAAATTATTATTTTTGTCCCCGCCGTAACCACCGCATATAATAAAATTGTATAATATATAATATCTGAAAAATATGAAAACATTCCAGGCGGACCAGATTAAAAGCATTGCGCTTCTTGGCAACTCCGGATCAGGGAAAACAACCCTGGCCGAAGCAATGCTCTTTAACGGGGGGATAATTGAAAGAAGGGGCACAATAGAAGGCAGGAACACCGTGTCCGACTATCGCCCCATAGAGCATGAAAACAGCAATTCGATCTTTTCAACTGTCCTCTATACCGAATTCCAGAACAAAAAGATTAATATCCTCGATACTCCCGGCCTGGATGATTTCAGCGGAGGTGTTCTGTCATCCCTTTTCGCCACCGATGCAGCCCTGATGACTATAAATGTCCAGAACGGTGTCGAGGTGGGCACCGAAATACATTTCAGGCATGCAGAGAAGGATAAAAAGCCTCTCATGTTCGCAATCAATGGCCTCGATCATG
The DNA here is from genome assembly GCA_963756885.1 of uncultured Bacteroidales bacterium. Classification (GTDB taxonomy): domain Bacteria; phylum Bacteroidota; class Bacteroidia; order Bacteroidales; family VadinHA17; genus LD21. Next base: position 445,683 of record CAVWPG010000003.1, on the reverse strand, counting down.
AAAAGGCAAACTTCGAAAAATCGGTTGAAATGATGAAGGACAGGCTGTCGAATGACCTTGTCCTTATCCAGTACCCTGTAAATGAGGGTGTCGGATTCAATTCAATCATTGATGTCCTAAAGATGAAGATGCTCCGATATGCAAAAGACGGAGGAAAGGCAGAAGTTCTCGATATCCCTGCCGACCAGGCTTCAAAGGCAGCCGGGCTTCATGGCGCCCTGATGGAAAAAGCGGCCGAGAGCGACGAGGCGCTGATGGAACTCTTCTTTGCAAATGACACTCTCACGGAGGAGGAGATAAACAAGGGGATCTCAAAAGGGATAATTACAAGGGGATTGTTTCCGGTGCTCTGTGTCTCCGCAAAGAACAATATCGGGGTCGACAGGCTGATGGAATTCATTGTTGTAATGGCACCCTCTCTTGCCGACATGCCTGCAAAGACAAACACCAGGGGGGAAGCCATAAAGCCAAACCAGTCCGGCCCGGCTTCCGTTTATATCTTTAAATCTTCGATCGAGGAGCATATAGGAGAAATTAACTATTTCAGGGTTTATTCGGGAAAGATCACTGAAAACCTTGATGTTGTAAACAGCAATAACGGCAGCAAGGAAAGACTTTCACAGCTCTACATCTGTGCAGGCAAGAACAGGACCAAGGTTCCCGAACTCAATACAGGTGATATAGGGGCACTTGTAAAGCTGAAAAATACAAAGACCGACCATACCCTTAATGTACCAGGCAACGACTGGAAATATGAAGGCATAAAATTCCCCGATCCCAAATACCGTACTGCAATAAAGGCCCAGAGTGAGAGCGATGACGAAAAGCTGGGTGAAGCCCTTAATAAGATACATCTCGAGGATCCAACAATTATAATTGAATACTCGAAGGAACTGAAGCAGATTATAGTTCACGGTCAGGGTGAATACCACCTGAATATTATGAAGTGGCATCTCGATAACATCTATAAGATCCCGACGAACTTCAATTCTCCCAAGATCCCATACCGTGAAACAATAACAAAAATCGCCCAGGCTGATTACCGTCACAAGAAGCAATCAGGAGGTGCCGGTCAGTTTGGCGAGGTTCACATGATAATCGAACCTTATGAGGAGGGTTCAAAGGAGGCTACGATGCAAAAGATCGCAGGGAAGGAGATAAAGATCTCTGTCCGCGACAAGGAGGAGATCCCTCTCGCATGGGGCGGAAAGCTCATCTATGTCAACAGCATTGTAGGCGGCTCCATCGATGCAAGGTTCATGCCTGCCATACTCAAGGGGATAATGGAAAAAATGGAGGTAGGCCCCCTCACAGGATCCTATGCCCGCGACATAAGGGTTTATGTATACGACGGGAAGATGCACCCTGTCGATTCGAATGAGATCTCATTCCGACTGGCAGGCAGAAATGCCTTCAGCCAGGCCTTCAGGAATGCAGGACCGAAAATTCTCGAGCCTGTGTATGATGTGGAGATCTTTGTCCCGGCCGACCGCATGGGCGATGTTATAAGCGACCTGCAGGGCAGGCGCGGAATGGTGCTCGGGATGTCGAGCGAGAAGCGCTTCGAGGTCATCAAGGCCAGAGTTCCGCTTGCTGAAATGAACAAATATTCTACGGCCCTGAGCTCAATCACCGGGGGCCGGGCAATTTATACAATGAAATTCTCCGAATATGCACAGGTCCCGTCCGATGTGCAGGAAGCCGTTATCAAAGCCTACGCCGAAGAGGAGGAAGAAGAATAAACGGGGAGGGGTTGACCCTTCTTTACCGGTTTTGTCCATCATCATTGCAGGGACGGGTCGCGACCCGTCCCTGCCGTTTTTTAAACAATATCAGACCGTTTTCAAAATATCCCAGACAAAGGCCCTGACCCCTACCTCTTCATTAACGGCATCCATCCTTCCTACCTTTTCAAGAATCGAATCGACAAGGTCATCATTTACAATAGTCATCAGGCTCTTATTGATCTCCGGCCAGGTATGGGTACCAAGGTGGGGAACACCCGTGGATGTGCCCCTTCCCTGAACATTTTCCCAGAGCGTATAACCCCGAACCCCGAGCTTATCGAGCATATATTCGACCTTCTCGGAATGAGCCTGGTTGTATATTATCATTATTGCCTTCATATAAGTTGCTATTAATCGTTTTTACAGTTATTTGCCCTCGCTGCCATTCATGAAATCGAATTCTGAATATGCTGTCAGCTTCCTTGTCCTCTCCCCGTGCTTTGAGAAGATTGCATATACTACAGGCACGAGGACAAGGGTTACGACGGTTGAGAATACAAGTCCTCCGATTACGGCCACACCCATGGGACTCCACAGCTCCGAACCAGAGCCCTTGCTTATTGCCAGCGGCAGCATGCCAAGGATTGTGGTTGCAGATGTCATAATAACGGGCCTGAGCCTCGAACGTCCTGAAATAGCTATCGCCTCGTAAAGCTCATATCCCCTCTCACGCATGAGGTTGATAAAGTCGACAAGGACGATTGCATTCTTTACCACGATGCCGATAAGCATCACCGCCCCTATCCCCGAAATTACGCTCAGCGCAGTGTTCGACAGGAAGAGGGCGATAGCTACTCCCGAAAATGCAAAGGGTATGGAGAACATTATTATAAAGGGCATCTTGAGCGACTCAAACTGGGAAGCCATGATCAGGTAAACAAGTATGAGGCTGATCAGCATAAGCATAGCTATATCCTTGAATGCATCCATCTGCTCCTTGATTGCTCCCGAAATCTGAACCATTACCCCTGCCGGCATAATTGTACCGTCAATGGCCTTCTGCACATCGAGCTGAATGTCTGTAAGCGACCTCTTGTAGGGCGTAAAGGATACCTTCACAATGCGTTCCTTGCGCTTCCTCTCAATATTTGGGGGTGACCAGAATTCCTTTATAAGGGCTATCTCACCGAGCCGGACAATCTGTCCGGAAGGATTTGTTATCCCTATATTCTCTATGTCGGTGATAGTACTGCGTGCCTCTTTTTTCAATCGCACCACAACATCGTATTCATCACCGAACTGCCGGAGCCTTGTGGCAACCAGACCGTCCACCCTGTTCTTCACTGCAGTTGCCACAAGGGCAGTATTCAGTCCATTGGCACTCATCTTGTTCTGGTCGAAGAGGATCTGCAGCTCCGGCTTCGATTTGGCCCTGCTTATCGTGACATCCTTGCAGCCTTCAATCTTCTTTATTTTCTCTGAAAGCTCCTGAGCAACAAGGTTGGTCGTGGAAATATCGTAGCCGTAAACCTCCACATCGACGTTGCTCCCTCCGAAACTCCCCATATTATCTGATGTACTGAGGGTGAAATTTACAATTTCAGACATTCCGGAAAGATCGGCCCTCAGCTCTTCGACTATATCGAATACTGACTTCTTTCTCTCCTCAATCGGCACAAGACTAAGGTTGTATGTTATCTTGTGAGTTCCGCCGGCACTGAAAATAGCTTTAAAGCTCCCCTGGTCATCAGAACCTGAAGAGGTTGAAATGATCTTCACCTCCGGATATTTCTTCCTTATCAGGCTGTCGATCCTGTCAGCCGTCATCACCGTCTGATCCACCCTCGTGCCGGTCTGCAGTTCAACAGTTGCAGATATCCTCGACTCATCGGCCTGGGGAAAGAATTCTGTCTTTATAACCCCGAAGAGGCTCATTGAACCCAAAAAAACAACGAATGCCATAATTGTAATGAAAGTCTTATGCCGGAGGGCCCAGCGAAGGGTCCTCTCGTAAAGACGGTCAAAGCTGTCAAGCCATTTCCTGATGCTCCCGTCGTAGGTCCAGAACGGAGCATCCTTCTTTATCGGGTACCATTTAAGAAGTAGCGAGCTAAGGGTCGGGGTAAGGGTGATTGCCGCAAAAACCGAAGTGACGATCGTTATTGTCACTATCATTCCAAGCTGTTTGAACAGAACGCCTGTGAGACCGGTTATGAATGTAAGCGGAAAGAATACGGCTACAACAGTCAGCGTGGTGACAATAACGGCAAGCCATACTTCATTGGTCGCATAGATGGCTGCCTCCCTGGGCCTGCTGCCCCTCTCTATATGCCTGGTGATATTCTCAAGCACCACGATCGCATCATCCACCACCATACCTATCGCTATCGATAACGATGTAAGCGAGATTATATTTATTGAGGCTCCCGTTATAAAGAGGTAAATAAATGCCACTATAAGAGAAATAGGTATAGTAAGTATCACAATAAATGTTGCCCTCCACCTTCCCAGGAAGAATAGGACCACAAGAATTACAAAGATTGCCGCGTACATGAGGGTCTCGGTAAGGTTGCTGATCGATCCCCTTATAAATGTTGAACTGTCGAAGAGCTTTTCAATCCTGACATCCTGGGGCAGATCCTTTTTAAGCCTTGTGAGCATCTTTTCGACCTCCTTTGTGACCTTCACAGTATTTCCCCCCGACTGCTTCTGAATGTACATGCTCATTCCCCTGGCACCATTTATCTTTGTGTCGAGCTTCGATTCCCTTATCGTATCGCGGACTTCGGCAACATCCTTCAGATATACATTATTGCCATTAAAACTACTCACCACCAGGTTCCTGACAACATCGCTCTCGGGAAATTCACCCTGTATGCGCAGCGGATAATCTGTCTTGCCCATCTCCAGGTAGCCTGCAGGCATGTTCATGTTCTCTGCTCTAAGAACATTGCCGATCTGTTCGACTGTAAGATTATAGGCTTCCATCTTTCTGGGATCGACATCAATATATACCTTACGGCCCGGCACCCCGGCGAGGGCCACCGAGCCCACTCCTTCTATCCTGTTGAGCGGATTTACAATCTTCTCGTCGAGTATTTTTTCAAGGCCTGCATAGCTCTCTTTTGCAGTTATTGCATAAAAGATTATGGGCATGAAGCTTGTGCTGAATTTTATTATAGTCGGCTTCTCACAGTCTTCGGGGAGCATCCGTTCCGTAAAGCTGAGGGCACTCCTGATATCGTTTGAAGCCTCGTCGAGGTTTGTGCCGTATTCGAAATTCATAAACACAACCGAGGTGGCATCACTTGAAGTCGAGGTTATCTCCTTTAGCTTGCTCACCGAGTTCAGGGCGTTCTCGAGTGGTCTTGTAACATTTGATTCGATGTCAGATGCACTGGCCCCGGGATAGGTAGTGTAAACGACTACAAAGGGCAACTCCATCTCAGGGTAAAGATCGACAGGCAGTTGCATAAGCGAATATATTCCCATTACTATAAGACCTGCAAAAATCAGGATTGTAGTAACGGGTCTTTTTACAGAGGCGCTATATATACTCATTTTATAATTATTGTATTTGTGAAAACTATTTTACAGGCTCAACCTGGTCGCCGTTGATAAGCCTGGCCTGGCCTTCCGTTACAAGCATGTCGCCCTCCTTTATACCTGTCGACAGGATCTCAAGCTGGTCATCGAACCTTTTGCCGAGGGCTACTTCAACCCTCTGCGCCTCATTATTCTTTTCAAGGAACACGAACCTGATGTTGGTGCCTTCCTGGATAAGGACAGTGTTGGCAGGTACCACGAAGGTCTCAACTTCTCCCAGGTCCATGCTTACCCTTACGAACATTCCGGGCTTGAGAATGTCCCTGCTGTTCGGTAGCCCGAGCTCAGTAACAAATGATCTGCTTGCCGGATTTACAGTGGGCGCTATCCTGTATACGGTGCCGGTGAATTTCTGACCCCTGTAAACATCAGCCTCGACAGATGCCTTCATCCCTGTTTTGATGAGAGGATAATACTGCTCCGATATATTCACATTTACCTTGAGGGGGTTTACCTGCATTACAGTAACGATCGCCGACCTTCCCGACTGCGTTGTGGGCGTACCCGAATACATCTCGCCATCCTCGAAATACTTTCCCGTAACCACACCATAAAAGGGTGACTTCAGCAAGGTATTCTCCCTCATGAAATCAACATTTGTCTTCAGGACATCCAGCTGCGTTTTCATCTGGTCATACTGTTGCTGCTTTGCACTGCCCGACCTGAGGAGGGTGTCGATCCTGTCAAGGTCCTTCTGCAGGTTGGTCAGCTGAAGCTCCAGCTGGTAAAGCTGCGACCTGTCCATCTCGAAAAGCTTGTCACCCTTGCTCACCCTGTCTCCTGCTTCAACATAGATTTTTTCAATTCTCCCGGGTGATGAAGGTGCCACGTTTACCTCTTCAAAGGGGAGGATAGTGGCCGTATAGTCTATTGTCCGTGCAATTTTCGTCTTTGAGAGTGCCATTGTCCTTACAGGAATTACAGCACGCCTGGTTTCAGCGGCCTGCCCGGCCGAAGCCGATGCCGAGTTCTTTCCGTTTGATGAACAGGCTGTGAACAGCAACGCTGCCAGGGCACAAAGGGGGATTAATCTGAAGTATTTCATTATTGAGAATTTAATAGTTACTAAGTATTTTGTTAACAGGATATTTAAAGGTTATTTAAAAGCTTGTCGAGCGCAAGCTTTGTCTTCAGAAGCTCCATAAGAGATGTGATATAATTGTTCTCCGCCTGAAGATAAAAGGTATTGGCCTGTGTAAGCTCGAGGCTCGAGGCCATTCCCTGCCTGAATTTATTTTCCATGCTGGCATATACCCTTTTGGAAACGTCGATATTATCCTTCTGGCTCTGATACTGCAGGTTGGCATTCAGAAGATTGTATCTCAGCTGTTTCTCCTGCAGGAGAAGCTGATCCGTTACCATTTCCCTGGTTGTTTTTGCCTTCTCAAGGTCTATTTTGGCCCTGCTTATCCTGTTGTATTTCTGGCCGCTGCCAAAAATAGGAACCGAGATCTGAAAGCCTGCCACGGAATTGGGGAACCAGCTAAGGCTTCCCAGCTGGTCACCCATCCCGTTTGTGCCGTATGTGTAAAAGCCGGAGATGGTCGGCAAAAGAGCAGCCTTCTGCGATTTGAGGTTCAGGTAAGACATCCTTTCCTGATCTTCGATAAGCTTGTAATCTACGTTCTGCCGATGATCAAACTGCTGTGACATAAGGGCATCGACATTTATCTCATCAGTGAATTGATCCAGAGTCTCTGTAAGGCTCAGCCTGCTTTCAGCAGAGAGGCCGAGCTGAAACCTCAGCAGATTGTAATTAAGCTCTATGGTCCGCTCCATCGAGCTTTTGCTGTTTTCAACAGCTGTCACATTCGAGACCATCTGGTCTATATCGGTTGACTCAGCCATGCCAGCATTATACATTGCCCGGGTCGACTTCAGCGTTTCCCTCAGGTTGGCAATATTCCCTTCGAGGATCGTAAGCGATTCTTCGGATATCAGTATCAGGTAATAGGCAGTGGCAACTGCCTCCTTTGTATCGAGCTCAGATCTGACAAGATTTTCCTCACTGAGCTTCCTGGCCAGCCTGGACGATTCGATACCTATGTATACAGGGGCATTGAAAAGCAGAAGGCTTGCCTGCAGGGCTGCCCCGGAGTTGAACTGGGAACCGAATGTAACCGGCACCTTTTCTCCCGGCTTGCCAAAAAAATCACCCGGCAGCAGTGTTGTCATAAGCTTGAGATTGTCGTTAAAGCTTCCGGAGGCATCTACCTGTGGCAGAGTATTGGTTATCATCTCTCTCAGCGCAATACGGGAGGCCTCCACATCCATTTTTGAGGAAACGACCATCCGGTTGTGTTCAAGGGCATATGCCTGCGCATCCTTCAGTGAAAGCTTTAATTCAGCTGCCTGCTCCTGTGCTTTGAGATCACCGGCTATAAGCAAAACTGCCGGAATCATCAGGAGAATTGATTTGTTTCTCATTACCAGATTATATTAGTTATTTAGTACTTGGCCTCCAGCTTGTTAATAAGTTCGTAGCCTGAGGGGGTTGAAATTCCTTTTATGTAATTTATAAATACGTTTTTTACAACTTCACGCCGGGTAAAGTCTTCATAGGGATATAGCTCGAAATCCATTGTAGAGCGCCCCAGTGAATAAAGACAGCGGTTGACTATATCCGGATTTATATCCTTCCTGAACAGCTTTTCCCTTATCCCCCTCTCTATCACCTCGAGATTGCTGCGGAAATCAGGCATGTCTGTTCTTGCAATGCCCTTCATGAGCACCTCATAGTGATATTTCTTAAGATCGGCGCGGAACGCGGGGCTCATATTCTGGAAATGATCGCTGGTGGTCTCCAGAAGCCGGAATATGGCAGTAATTGCATTCTCCGATTCACCAAGGATACGGTTGACAAGCGCCTTATGCTTTTCACCCATCTGCTGCAGAACGCTTACAAGCAGTTCATCCTTGTCAGAGAATATTTCGTAAATGGTTCGCTTTGATATCCCCAGTGAGCCAGCAATCGTATCCATTGTAACTGTCCGGATACCGTAGGCTTTGAATAAATTTGCAGCACTCTCAATGATCCTCTCTCTCATTTCAATATTTTTGATAAAACAGAACGCAAAAATCTGAAAACTTTTTTGGTTTACATAGTTTTTTATGTCCAATTCCGGTTAAAAGCCGTAAAAAGCCGGAATTTACCGGTGAACGGAGAAAATGGTGGGACAGCACCGGGCTCTCCTGTATATTGCAATACATATTCGTACGATATTCCAGCCTGCTTTTGCAGTGTAACAGTAAATTCATTTATATTTACGGATAATCCTCCGGTAACAGGCCTGAATTTCAATTTTCAGCCTTGCCGGACAAAATGAAAAACTGACAAATACCTTACATTATGCAAAGCGATCCTGATCTCCGAATAACCGAACTGGACCTTTCCCTGCCACCGGCACCAAAGCCAGTGGGAGTCTATAAGCCAGTACTTGTTGTCGATAAATTTCTCTATGTTTCCGGACAGGGACCGTTAAGGTCGGATGGTACCCTCATAACCGGGAGGCTTGGTGCCGATCTCGACACCGAGGAGGGCAAGATGGCTGCCAGGCAGGTAGGTCTGGCAATGCTTTCCACAATAAAGACACACTTTGGTGACCTGAAAAGGATAAAACGTGTTGTAAAGGTTTTCGGAATGGTAAACTGTGCCCCCGGCTTCGAAAAGCAGCCTGCCGTTATTAACGGATTCAGTGAGCTGATGGCCGATATTTTCGGGGTGGAAAACGGCATTGGGGTCAGAAGCGCTGTTGGCATGATACTGCCTATGAATATTGCTGTTGAGGTGGAGGCAATGTTCGAATTATACTGACTCCATGGAAGAAGACAGGAATATGGCCGGTAAAGAGTGGTATAAAATTGAGAACGAGAGGGATGTATTCTCTCCGTCACTGCTTGTATATCCTGACCGCATCGAACGGAATATAGAGAGGATGGTTGCAATTGCCGGAGATACGGGAAGACTGCGGCCTCATGTTAAGACCTGCAAGATGCCTGAAATAATCAGGATGCAGCTGGCTCATGGAATCACCCGCTTTAAATGTGCCACGATTGCCGAGGCAGAAATGACCGCAGCCTGCGGGGCTAAGGATGTCCTGCTGGCTATGCAGCCTGTGGGCCCCAATATTGAAAGGTTCTTCAGCCTGAAGAGGGCATTCCGGGAAACTGCCTTTTCCTGTACTGTAGATTCTGCGGAAATAATCAGGCAGCTATCCGATAAGGCTGTAAAAAATGAAACTGATGCGGAGTTATGGCTCGACCTGAATACGGGTATGGACCGGACAGGTATCAGGCCGGGGAAGGATGCCATTGAAATTTACAGGATGATGAATTCCCTGCCAAATCTGAAAGCTGCCGGGTTTCATGTGTATGACGGGCATATAAGGGAAAAGGATCCTGAGAAAAGGAGAAGGATATGCGATGATGCCTTTGCTCCGGTGGAAAGGATGAGGGAAGAGCTTCGATCGGAAGGATTCCCGAAAATCAGGATAGTGGCCGGAGGATCCCCCACATTCCCTGTTCATGCCGCCAGGGGGGATGTTGAATCAAGTCCGGGAACCGTATTGCTTTGGGACTTTGGATACAGCAGTTCTTACTCCGATTACGGCTTCCTCCATGCTGCCGTCTTATTCACCAGGGTTATAAGCAAGCCTGCTGCCGGGATTGTCTGTCTCGACCTCGGCCACAAAGCTGTCGCTTCCGAGATGCCGCAGCCACGTATTATGATCCCCGGAATTGATGATCTCTCAATAACCGGGCATAATGAAGAACACATGGTTATAAGGACATCACAGGCATCCCGGCTTCTCCCGGGAGATGCAATATATGCCATACCATGGCATATATGCCCTACAGTTGACCGTTATGATACAGTAAATGTGGTTACCGGCTCGAGAGTTACTGGTGAGTGGAAAGTAGAGGCAAGAAAGCGCCGGATAACAATCTGATCCTATAAATATCTGACAGATTTTCTGAAACTTTTGCATGTCGTATTTGTTTATAAGGAAATCTAAACTACTTACTTATGGACATGCAAAATGCTTTTCGTCATCTGAACTGGTTTGCAATTATTGTCTCTGCAGTGAGTACCTTCGTCCTGGGGGGACTGTGGTATTCCCCTATTCTCTTTGCCAGGAGATGGATGAAAGAGACTGGTATCACGGAAGAGTCAACAAAAAATGCAAATATGACAAGGATCTTCGGTATCGGCTTCCTCCTTTCCCTTGTGGCTTCATTTTTCCTTGCGATGTTCATAGGGGCGGATGCAGGAGGTGTTTCCGGGGCAATGGCAGGTTTCATGGCAGGATTGGGCTGGGTTTTCACATTCATGGGCATCAGCTATCTCTTTGAATCCAGAACCCTTGTCCATTTCCTTATAAATTCCATTTACAGCATTATCAGCCTTACAGTTATGGGATTTATTATCGGTATATGGCAATGATCAGTTCTCAGCGGTACAGGTAAAAGGTCCCCCTTGTTTGCTTGCTGTCATAAACAATGTTGTCCCATCCGAAAGCCTTTATAATATAGAAATAGACCCCAGGGGACGCCTTTCTGGAGGAGTTGTTTATATTCCCGTCCCAGCCGGTCCAGTTCCTCAGACTTTCCCCTTCACCATCGAAGCTGTACACCCTCAGTCCGCTCCTGCTGAAGATCTCGATATTCAGGTGCCTGAGCGACTCCGCCGTGACCACGAAATAATCATTCAGTCCATCCCCGTTTGGTGTAAAGACATTGGGGATCTCCAGTTTTGAAGGGTCAACTACTATATTTTCCGACCGCAGTGAATCGACACAATGCATGTCGCTCTCAATTGTCAGTTTGATCGTGTACTCTCCCGGCTTATAATAGATTGAGGAGGGGGATTCGTCAGGCCTGAAATGCTGTCCTTATTTTCGCCGAATTCCCACCTGTAGGTTGAGGCTCTTATGGATTTGTCGGTGAAGGCAACTTCCAGGGGAGCTTCTCCCTTTATTGGCTCAAGGGTAAAATCTGCCTTCACATGGATTGACTCATAGAAGAACGATGATTCGCTGATGCATCCGAAGCTGTCTGTAACCATAAGGTTGTAAGTGACATCCACAAGCGGAGGATCGAATGTCTGGGGATCTAGCAAAAAATCTGGCTGAGGTATAGTGGAGGAGGGATCTGACGACCAGAGAAAAGTTACTCCGTTCTGAAGCTTTACCTGGACACCGTTCACCGGATTCCTGTAATAAAATGTATCGGGCAGCCGCCTCCCCGTTCAGAGCCACATAATCGCATGTCCGGTTCTGAAGCTTTGCCGATGAATAGGGTTTATCGGCAAATACCCATCCCACCAGACTTGTATCGTATCCTCCGCTGATAATTACCTTGTAGCCTCCGTCGGAAAGATTGTCTGCGGTGGAGGTCATAACCCCCGATGTTGTTTTTATCAAGGATGCTGAAACTTTTTGTCGCATCGCTCCACTGGTACCAGGAAAAGTTGAATGGCCCTGTTCCCTTTGGACTTGAGGCAACGAGTGTTCCCTTCTGGGATCCCGAATTATTGCAGTAAATAAAAACAGGATCCTTTTCAGCCGGCAGTGAAGGATAAGATGTATAGCGGACAGCCTGCACCCCGGGAGCTGAAAGCTGTGCTTCAGCCAGGGCAGGCAGCAATAAAAGTATGATCAATAAAAGATTACGCAAGGTCATGTCAGATCTTAATAACAAAAACGGTCATGGAAACATTTTGGTATTCATTCTGCAAGTATAATAAAATATGATCAATCCGTAAGTGTCAATCGAGATGAAACACCTCTTCCATATTTGCCCACCATTCGCCTTTCCTGCCTGTGTGGCTACCGGGATCCTGCATCGGCTCCATTACTGACCACCATTCCTGTGTTTTGGGATCTGCTGCCATTTTTGCCATATCGGCCTCAAAATCAGTGCCGGTATATTCAAAATATGCATAAAGCATGTTGTCCTTATGGAATATTGAATAATTGCTGATATTGCATTTTTTTATCATCTCGAGAACCTCGGGCCACACGGCGGAATGATATTTCCTGTAGCTCTCGAATTTTTCAGGCCTCACTCCTATAACCTGTCCGTATCTTTTCATAATCTGGTCAATTTTATGTTAGGCTATGATAATTTTCAAACCGTTCCAAACCCGATGTTTCATGCCCACCGTTTTCACATGCTACAGCGAACCGCTTATTCCTATCAGACAGGATGAGAGTATAATTATCAGCATCGAAGATACCATAAGCACATAAACTTTCCGTGAAGCTCCCTTCCATTCTTTCCCGTATAATCCCCAGAGTGTGGCAAATACGATAGTGAGTCCGACAAGTATACCCCAGGATGTAAAGGTGAATGGCCCCATCTTGCTCTTCCCCATTCCGTAAAAAATAAATTGCATAAACCACAGCAACCCGGCCGAAATGAAAATATATAATTGGACCGAACTGTTTTGGACGCGGACATTTGAGGTAATCGATAAGTGATCTGTTGCGTATCCCAAGGTAAAGGCACCATATGATCGTGGTAACGAGGGTGCCTGAAAGCAATATAAGCATTACGGGAATTGTTGTGAAGAGAGGATCGGCTCCGGATCGCTCAAAATAATCAGCTATGGGCTTCCCCTGTTCCATGCCAAGCGACATGGCTGAACCTGTTATTCCAACAAGGATGCAAGCAAAAACTCCTTTCACAAAATCAAATTCAGTATTGGCCTTCTGCTTTCCGTGACCGATGTTCATCTCTCCTTCAGATATCCTGCCACCCCGGAAAGAGCAATGCCGAAGCATGCTACTGCCACTCCGGCAATAAGCAGATTTCCGCCCGAGCTATCGATCATGATTTTCAGCCTGCCGTCAATCATGGGAGGAATAAGAGTGCCGATTGCAAGGATCAAACCCAGGGAAAGAGCATAACCGAGCGAGATCCCAAGGTAGCGCAATGATAATCCGAATGAGAGGTTGCCTATTCCATAAACAGCACCAAGCAGAAATACCCTCACAAGTATTTCCGAAGGCACAGTTTTATACTATATGCATAAAACCCGGAGTAAAAATTAAACATGCTACCAGGGGAAAGAGGACATATGCTCCGGTACTGTAAATAAACCAGTATGTTTCCCATTTCCAGTCACTTTATCTTTTCCGAATGGAATTGCAAAACTGCCGGCTGAAAAGGCACCTGTGGAAATAAGCAATAATCCGGTAAAGTATTGTCAGGTTCATTAGTAAATTCTTAATATGTTTCGAAAACGCTCAGTGAAATATGTAATTGTTATGCCGTCATACAAGTATAATAAAAATATAGAATCAGAGAATTCGGTGAAGTCAAATTTTCTGCCTGGTTAAGCATTCCAGATTCCCCGTCTTTTGCCCACCGTTGTAGTCAATATTGTAAAAATGGCACTGGGCAAAGGTCACCCAGATATTTAGTGTTAATAAGTAATAGCTATTAATTCTTACTCTTCCTTCCTCCGATAGCCTCTTATTGCTAAATTTGCGGTCCGGTGTATGCTGTAATTCCGATAAATATATGACAACCAATTATCTTAACGATCTGAATGATTCTCAGAGGCAGGCAGTTATAAACTCTGAAGGACCTTCGCTTGTAATTGCCGGAGCCGGAGTCGGGCAAAACCAGGGTCCTCACCTACCGCATCGTTCATCTTCTGAATAAGGGTGTCGCAGGCCCGCAAGATTCTTGCTCTTACATTTACAAACAAGGCTGCAAGGGAGATGAAGGATAGGATCACCAGGATTGTTGCACCCGAAATAGCCCGCTACCTCTGGATGGGTACATTTCATTCAATTTTCTCAAAATACTCAGGATGGAGGGTGAGAAACTTGGCTACAAGCCAAATTTCACCATTTATGATTCTACCGATTCGAGGAGCCTGATAAGATCTGTCATAAAGGAGATGAATCTCGATGACAACATTTACAAGCCAGGAGCAATTGCCTCCAGAATATCCGCGGCAAAGAATAATCTTGTAACTGCATCCATGTATGCTGCTGACGCATCAATGCAGGACTATGACAAATCGAGCAGAATGCCCCTCCTCGCAGATGTTTACAGGACATATGCGAGCCGGTGCTTCAGGGCAAATGCAATGGACTTTGATGATCTCCTGCTGAATACAAATATTCTCTTCAGGGATTTCCCGGCTACTCTTGCATCCTACCAGGAGAGATTCAGCTATATTCTGGTTGATGAGTACCAGGATACAAACTATTCCCAGTACCTGATCGTTAAAAAGCTTGCCGCCTCGCATCATAATATCTGTGTTGTGGGTGACGATGCCCAGAGCATCTATTCCTTCAGGGGGGCAAGGATTGAAAATATCCTTGAATTTAAAAACGATTATCCTGATTATCAGCTTTTTAAGCTCGAGCAAAATTACAGATCTACCCAGACAATCGTAAATGCAGCAAATACAATCATTTCAAATAATGAGGGGCAGATACAGAAAAATGTCTTTTCAGAGAACGAGACAGGAGAAAAAATCCAGGTATTCCAGTCTATGACCGATTCGGAGGAAGGATTCAATATCTCATCAGATATTTTCGATAAGAAATTCTCTCATCAGCTCAACTGGTCGGATTTTGCCATCCTCTACAGGACAAATGCCCAGTCGAGGATTTTTGAGGAGACACTCAGAAGGAAAAACATTCCATATAAGATCTACGGGGGGCTATCCTTCTATGAGAGGAAGGAGATCAAGGATATACTCTCATATTTCAGAATGGTCATCAACCCTGAAGATGAGGAGGCTCTCAAGAGATCGGTCAATTATCCTAAGCGGGGTATCGGAGATACCACTGTTCAGAAGATCTTTGAAATTGCAGCCTCAACAGGTCTGGCCGCATGGAATATCCTGAAGGATGCTGAAAAATACCACGGAGCATTTCAATGCAGGAACTGCTAAAAAGCTCTCCGGCTATGCAACGGCTATAAATGCGATAGGCCCTGAATGCAGACACAGCGATGCCTTTACGAAGGCCAGGGAGATAGCCATGGGCTCGGGTATAATGAGAGAATTAAGGGACGGCAAATCGCCTGAGGAGGTCAGCCGGTACGAAAACCTTGAAGAGCTCCTGAATGCAATAAAGGTATTTACCGAAGCCGCCGAGACAAACGGAGAACCCGCAATGCTGGAGGCATATATGGCTAATGTTGCATTGCTTACCGACCAGGACAGCGAGAAGGCAGAGGATCGCAATAAGGTTACACTTATGACAATGCATTCGGCTAAAGGACTCGAATTCAAGCATGTGTATATTGCCGGAATGGAAGATACACTGTTTCCATCGCCCATGTCGTCGGGAAGCGCAAGGGAACTCGAGGAGGAAAGAAGATTATTCTATGTTGCGGTTACACGGGCAGAGAAACAGGCAACACTGAGCTATGCGCTAAACAGGTACAAGTGGGGCAATCTTGAACGCTGCAGTCCTAGCAGGTTTATCAGGGAGATAGACCAGAAATATCTGCAGTATCCGCAGACCGGCGGGAAGCCCTTCGGGACACCGGGCAACCTGCCTGGGCGGGCACCTGCCCTGCACGAGGGACCACGCAAGTATCTTAAAGAGGAAAAACTTACCAAAATATCCGGTACAGCAGCTGCGTCAGTCACATCTTTCAACGGAACCGATCCTTCCATTTTCACTGTGGGAGATCCTGTTTTGCATGAGCGATTCGGCAAGGGGGAAATTATATCGATCGACGGTCAGCCTCCCAACACGACCGCGACGGTCGATTTCGGGAAGGAAGGGAGCAAAAAACTCCTCCTCCGCTTTGCAAAGCTCCAGAAAATATAGAAAAATTATCGCCGGTTACCTTCGCCCCTGACCAAAGTTGATCTTTGAAAATGTATAGCCAACGGTTGACATTGAATGATTGAAATGCTCGTCGATCTCCTTTGTCTCCATCCTGGTGGTAAGCTCGTTTTTCTTATCGAATTCCTGCATGGCAAGCATTACTGCACCCTCAAAACCAGGATAATTATAATAGTTGTTAGAGCCTGATTTTCCCCAATATCTCGTATCGGATTTTACCTTGAAGTCTTTTGTCATCCAGACCAGCGAATAGCCTTCCCTTTCAGGATCGACCACCTTGTATTCCTCGCATTTATAGCCGGCTATGACCCGTGTATTGCCGGTTTTTGTAACGACAGGCTGCTTTGCCTTGTCTCCCCTCGCTTTGGCCTGGGCTGCAATGGCCGAATCAGTGGGAATAGACGAGATTGTTCCGATTTTTGACTGCGTATCAAGAAGGCTCATGAAAGCCCTGTTCTCACTGTCAAATATGAAGGAGGTCATTATTACATTGTCACCCTGCTTAGGGTCAGTTGTCTGAAGATCAATTCCTGCATCCCTGCTGTCGGGATTGAAATATGTATAAAAATCGGACCTTATCACATCCTTCTTGTCGTAATTCTCCATCTGCATGTATATCCGTCCGGTGAAATTGTAGTTATCCTTGTACCTGATGTCTATCTTTCCGCCAAACAGTCCTACATTCTTATTCCTGGGAGCCGTGTTCTCCGTGGCATTAGTGCCGGCCGACTTATTCGCTGCACTGTCCTCCTTCGCTTTTTTATCCCTTTCGTCCTGGGCACTTTTATCGATCGCAGAATCAATCTTGTGATCGATCTGCCTGTTTATTGCCCGCCGTACAGCCCCAAACTGAGCAAAAGAAACGGAAGGAAGGATTATCGTCATAATCAGAAGAAGGAGGATGGTTCTTGTTTTCATGGCATGAAATAGTATTTGGTATCAGATCGTAAATTTACATATTCCATTCAAATATTTATCCGGTGTGGTTCAAAAGAATTGAGTTCATCTGACAGAAGCCAACGAACTGTCAATACTGCTCTTAATCAAAAGTGAGGATGCCTGTAAAAGACATCCTCACCCGTATTATGCAAGCTGTGAAAAAATCTTATGCTGCAACTTCAGCCACAGGTTTTTCCTTTTCCTGAAGTACCGACTCATAAAGCGCGGCAAAGGAGCTGTTTATCCAGATGAGTGCCGGGAAAATGCCAACGATGATGAGTATCAATCCGGCAATCATGATGAAAATTGAAACGAATCCCATAAAGAATATCTGCCATCCGTGACCCTTTGTCAGCCTCCAGCTCAGCTCCACCGCTTCGATAGGGTCAAGCTTCTTATCCATTACTATATATGAGACGAAAACAAGCCTGCAGGCTATGATAATCCCTGGTATAATCAGAGCGAACATCCCGAGGACCACAAGTGCGATCACCAGCAGGTTGGCAAGGATTATGTGAAGGTAGTTCTCCATGAACCCCCTGACAAGGTATTCGAAATCTGGCTTCAGCCGCCTCACCGCCCTGACAAAAATAAAGTCTCCTCCGTATTTGAACACCGGAGCCACCAGAAATGCATACAACATTGCGACAAAGGCAAAGAAGGCAGCAAAAATGCCCAGCGAGGCCATCCCGAAGAAATGATTCCAGTTGTGGTCATCATTCCAGTTCCAGTTCCAGGGAGAACCATGGAAATCAGACGGGCCAAAATGGAAGTTAAAGATCTTGAAAGGGGCCACCAGGATGGCGATAATAATTACCACCAGCAATAACCTGAGGAAATTATCTGCCATTACCTTCCAGCCTGTCCCGAAGCTGTTTCCAAAACCGGGCACTAACTTGTATTCATTATTTGTTTCCATAATTTTTTCTATTAATGGTTAGTCCAATGATTGAGTCAAAAGTAAGCCAGGCATTTATTATGCTTTCAATACTATAGTAGTGATTTTAAATTTTCCTACTTTAGTATGCGGAACACTACCTCCGTAGGGGGTGGCTCAGACGGGTTGGTTTCCGCCTGTTTAATACCTCTGGCAATGCTTGTATACCTGATGTTTCTCATGTTTATTGTCTCTGTGGCCCTGGCAGCCGGGGGTGTTGTAATCTCCTCCAAAATGAGAAACATCAATCGTACTGATCCCTTCTCAAGGCTGCTTTATTACCAGGTTTTCATATATACTTTCGGATTTTACGGAATCTGGGGACAGGTAGTTATCAGGGCGTTTCTCGCTGAGTATATTTCCCCGGGTCTCCTTGTGAGGTTCTCCGATTTTGCCATGCTGATGGGTCTGCCATTCCTGGTCTTTGCCTGGCTCATGCTGATCCAGTTCTCACTTGGCATCTCGGGAAGAAAATCTGAAGGATGGTTTTCAGCACTTTTCCTGATACTGAATTTCTCTGTACTTCTTATTCTTGGTTTCTTCATAGCCAGAGCCAGGCTGGATAGTCCGGCAACATTTATTAAATACTACTTTCTGGGCTTCAATATTGTCTACAACCTTTCTGCTGCACTCCTCATCCTTTATGCAGAAAGGGGACTATCGGTAATCCACGGGCGCGACAGAAGGATCCTTGCCCCCTCACTTTTTGCTGTTACGGTTCTCCAGTGCCTCCCCCTTTTATTTTATTCATCGCAGGTTTCCCTGGCTGTGGTTTTCATACTGGCCTTCTTCGCCGGAAATACTTTTCTGCCACTTTATCTTAACTATGGGACCCTGTTGTCTGCCTTCGCCGGACATGATAAAAAGGATCTCTCCTTTGACGAATTCTGCAGGAAGTTCGAAGTCTCACCCAGGGAGTCCGAAATTGTAAGGGAAATATGCAACGGCCTTAGCAACAAGGAAATTTCTGCCAGACTTTTTATAAGCCTGCAGACCGTCAAGGACCATACCCACCGGATTTACATCAAAACGAATGTAAGAAGCCGTGTGCAGCTTATAAACCTGATCAAGGATGCGGTTAAGCTGTAAAGGTTCTCCCCTGGATGATCCTATTCCGCGAATTTCAGAAAAATTATTATTCTCCCCTGATCAAATTCCAGGCTGAAGCTGTCGCCTGTTGCTTCGTTGAGAGTTGCAACCCACCAGTTATCGAGCTTTTTCCTGTTAAGCGGGTATCTGAGTCCTGCGGATGTTATTTCAATTTCTGTATCAACTGAAAATATGGAAACCTGCTGGCCAGGAAACGACCGGATTTCAGCGCCCCGGGACAGGGCTGTCAGAATTCCGGTATCCGTGACCATTTTCACAGCTGCATGCTTTACATATTCAGCAAGCAGTGAAATATTGCCGATAGTATGATCCTCCCTCTTACCTGTGGCGCCGAGTATTACAATATTGGCATACCCTCTTTCAATGCTCCAAGTGACCGCCTTTGTAAGATCATTCGTCTCCTGTTCAGGATCCCTGAAAATCCTGTCATGAAATCTTCCGGCTATCGAGGCATTCAGGGAATCCATGTCACCAATTATGGCATCAGGTATGAAGCCGGCTTTGATCAGATTTTCCGTACTGCCATCGCAACAGATGATCCTTGTTGCATTTTTAAGATATCCGAGCGGGATCTCGTGCCCCGGGAAATTTCCGTTGGCAACTATCACGGTAACCGATGTATCTGGTGTCTCACCCATCTGAATTTGAAGTTAAATCTTTCCTGATCGTTCTTCTCCAGGCCCTGAGTCCGGCAAATGACATTATCCCGTATATCAGGTACAGGACGACGGTTGGGTAAAGTCCCCTGGTCAAAAACAGGATTGAAGCCGTTGTGTTTACAACAATCCAGAGGTACCAGTGTTCATATATCTTGCGTGCCAGCATCCATGTTGCTATTATTGAAAGGGAGGTAATGAAGGAATCTCTCACCGGCACCGGAGAATCGGTAAGCCGCGTAAGCACAAGCCACATGGCTGAGCAGAGCAGGGCAAATATTGCAGCAAGGATAAGCCCGGTTTGAAATTTAAGACGGGTTACAGGAAGCCCGGAATCCGACTTGCCGGCACCTTTCACCCACCAGTACCATCCAAAGATGCTTATAGCCAGGTAATAAGCCTGCAGGCTCATATCGGCATAAAGCTTTCCTGTAAAAAAAACCCAGATGTAGACAGCGGAAGTGATGATACCAACAGGCCAGAGCCAGATCGTCTGGCGGATCTCAAGAAATACATACAGGATTCCGGTGACGGCACCGAAAATCTCAATAAAATTGCTCATGATCCAGCTTGAAATCATATTCAAAATCCGTTTGGGTCAAAAGGTAAGCCCAAGTCTCAGCATGAAGTTGGTACCTGCCTGGGGGAAGTAATAAGACCACGATTTCTCGATGCCATCCTCATACCAGTTGCCACCATACCCGTTGCTGATGTAAAGATTGTTGAAGATATTATTCACAAGCACCTGGAACCTGACACTCTTGATATTTTTTACTGCCGGTTCCCAGTCGAGCCTTACGTTGTTAATAAAATATGGATCGACCATCCGGTCGCGGCTCATTGTATTGTCTACATATTGGCGACCCACATATTTGCTGATAAGGTGCAGTTCGATTCCCCTGTACAGCCTGAACCCTGCATCGCTCGAAGAGATTACCCCCGGAGAGTATGCAATGTCCGTTTCACCCAGATTCCTGGAGAGATATTGTGACGACCCGTCAACCGTATTGTAATCGGTATAATATTCGGTGAAATCCCTTATCCGGCTTCTGCTCAGGGTAAGATTCAGATTCCAGTCAATGAAGGCTGCCGGCCGGATACCGGCGATTATTTCTATTCCTGTCCTGTAGCTGTCAGGAACATTAGTCATGATGGAGTAGCCGACATCACTTAGCTGTCCCGTAGGTACCAGCTGATCACGGTAAAACATTCCATACAGATTTACGCCGAGGGAAGCGTTGTGCCTCCTGAGCTTGTAGCCCATCTCCAGGTCGTAAAGTGTTTCTGGCTTCGGAGCTGAGGAAGGGTCACCGACAGCCTCCTTAAAATCCTCCCTTGAAGGCTCCCTGTTTGCGACAGAAAAGGAGATGTAGATATCCTGGCTGGAGGTCATTGAATAGAATATTCCGGCTTTCGGATTGAAAAATCCGAAACTGTGCGACTGTCCCAGATCCTTGAGTTCATCGTCGATCCCTTTCATCTTGTATCAGATATGCCGGTATTGAAAATCCCCGAAACATTGAGTCTTGTCTGATAATGAATAATTTAGCTTTGCATAAATGCTTATCTCTCCTTTTCTCGCATTATTAAAATACCACCTGTAATCCTTCGCTGTATTTCCTGCATTCTTCATCCAGATAATATCACCGAAATGATCGCCCGATATATCGTTCATTCCTCCTCCGGCTATAGCTTCAATTCGTTCTCCCTGATATTTAAGTGAATACATCAAGTCCGTAAAAATCATTTGAAAACCATTTCCTTCTTATTAAATCTGTCGATGTAATCACTGAATCACCGACGTGAACATAGCTCATACCATAATCATGAAAAATTTTGATCCTCGGCATATTCCTCATAATATCCCTTTCCCTTTGTATAATGAACGGCAGTGTGAAACGAAATATTTTTACTGAGTTTGTGGCTGTAAATTAAGCTGGAAATGATTCTGCATATAATTGTCACTCTCATTATTGTAATATCTAACATTTCCCAACTCGATCGGTATATTCTCCCGGAGGATTGTATTTCCTGTTTACGGAAAGCATCCTTTCGGAACTCCCCACCATCCTATGCCTGTATGTTCCTCCCCAAGAATGATATTTGCCTTAAGACTTGAATTTCCGGACCTGTATACCCCAGTTATATTTGCCGACCTGTGTTTGATCCTGTTCTTTCAATATATCCGTCACTTTTAATATCTGAATACCGCATCTGAACTGCAAATTTTCCCCCAAGCAAACCTGTTCCGGCAGATATCATGTTTTTAAATTGTATTAAATGAACCTGCCGAGGTGATTCACTTCTGCAAATGGTTCATTTTCAGGATTTAGTGTCTGAATACTTATAGTTGCACCAAATGCACCAGAGCCATTTGATGAAGTGCCTGCCCCTCTCTGAATCTGAATATTTTCTACTGATGAAGCCAGATCAGGAAGATCAACCCAGAATACCTGCTGGGATTCAGGGATCATTCAGCGGTATGCCGTCAATAGTAACATTTATCCTGTTTGCATCTGTACCCCTTATCCTGAGGCTTGTATATCCTACTCCGTTACCGGCCTCAGAAGTTTCCACAAGGGAAGGTGTAAGACTTAACAAATAGGGCATATCCTGGCCGGAATTCTGTTTTTTCAATGATCCTTGTCCACCACTGAATATGCCAGGGGAGTATGTTCCCCTGCCCTGGTGGCATTTACCAGGACCTCATCAGTCATGAATGCCCTTTCTGGCAGAGACATATCAATGGTCAGCTTCCCCTTTAAGATGTTATTTCCTTAATCATGTGTTTCATAACCAATAAAAGAAAACTGCAGAGTGTAAATTCCGTCCTTAAGCCCGGTAATGGAATAAGTTCCATCCGGTTTGTATGAACACCAATAAATGGATTATCAACAATTGTCACCGTAGCTCGGTAAAGCATTACCATTCAGGTTCGGTTATCTTTACCTCTGATTAATGCGCCATTGTGCTGAAACGCTGAGTGCAAGTATTATTAACTGAATCAGCAAAAAAACCAATAAACCAAATACTTCTCATCTTCATGATTAAAATATAAATCATTAAATCCAGAAAATGAGGATGTTGTGTTTGGCTGATTTGCGAGATACTCTTTTTTCCCTCCGCCGGCATTATCCGGATCAGGTTTAAGGGTATGATCTCAGCCCGTAGTTTTAAGGCACCCCATTTTTGATATTGCAAATATACTATCTTTTAATCTATTCCGGCAGCGGTTTCTGTCTCAAAATTTGGCATCGCCAGATAAAATTACTGATATCCATATTATTAATTACCTTATCGATCAATTGTTCACTGATTTGATTTATTTTTAAATTTGCAGGTTATTTAAGGGGAAAAGAATGAACAAACTGCTTGAAAAGCTTAATTATAAAGGGAATAACAGGATTGCCGTCCTGAATGCAGAGAATATTTTCATGGAGAATCTGTCTGATGCGCTCGGGGAGGTGACAGTTGACAAGGTGATAGATCCGCGCTTTCCGTATGAATTTATTATGATATTCGTAAGAACCCAGGCTGAAATAGAGACCTTCACATCAGTCGCGCTGCATAATCTTCTGTGCGATGGACTGCTATGGTTCTGCTATCCAAAGAAAACATCGAAGAAATATAAATCATCTGTAGACAGGGATCATGGGTGGCAAACTCTTAACGATGTGGGATTCCATGGGATAAGGCTTGTTTCGATTGACGATGACTGGTCAGCCATGAGGTTCAGAAGTGTAAAATTCATAAAGTCGGCTTCCGGAAAATTTGCGAGATAGACTGCTGATACATACTGTTCAATGATAAATACAATAACCATAGGGACCCCTCTGGGCGAGATGGTTGCCGGCGCAACGGAGAACGGGATCTGTCTTCTGGAATTCACTGACAGAAAGCTGCTTCCAGCAGAGTACAGGGATCTTGAAAGATTACTGGGATCCGGACTGGAAAAGGGCGACAGCATGCACCTCAAAGCGCTGCGGGAGCAGCTTGGAGAATATTTTGAAGGAACCAGGAAGGATTTCGATATACCTCTTGAGGCTCCTGGCACAGATTTTCAGATGATTGTCTGGAATAAACTAAGGGAAATCCCTTACGGAACAACAAGATCGTACCAGGAACAGGCTGATATTCTGGGAAAACCGGATTCAGTCAGGGCCGTTGCAAATGCAAACGGGATGAACCGTATCTCAATCATTATCCCATGTCACAGGGTAATAGGTTCAGATGGAAGCCTTACAGGCTATGGCGGAGGATTGAAAAGAAAGAGATGGCTCCTGGATCATGAAAAAAAATTTTCAGGCCAACCGGTAGATCTCCGGCTTTTCTGAAAAAACCCGATAAATCCAACTAAAACAAAATGCAATGAAACCCACGACTATGCGATCAATGATTCTATCCCTGGCAATTATTGCAGGGATTATTCTCCTCACAGCCTGTGCACACAATGAAGCGGTTGAACAATGCCTTACCGGTCACAAATACGGATTTCTTGGCGGCCTATGGCATGGATTCATTGCCCCATTTGATTTCATAGGCATGCTTTTCAATAATGAGATAACCATGTATGCCCAGAATAACAATGGCGGCTTATATGCCCTGGGCTTTTTACTTGGCAGCGGTGGCTGGGGATTTTTCGGAAGCAAGGGAGCCAGCAGGGTCCGGACAGGACGGGTCAGTTTTCAGTCGCAGAAATTCGACAAGGCTGAGGTTGTTGAGTAGCAGGACTGCCTGTAACCCCTCCGCCTGAAGAAGCATGGCAATGAAATGTTGCCTGGCGGGCTCTGAAATGGTGGCAGTTGAAGGGGGTCCCACCGGAAAAACCAGTAATATTTAATGCATATACCGGAATTTATTGGGGTATAAGCAAAAAAAGATCGGTTTCTCTTTTATATTTCAGGAAAAAGCATTTTATTTGCACAGATTATTAAACAGAAATGAAATTTTTACATAACAACTGGTGGTGGCAGATTCAACTTCCGAAAATACGGAGATGAGATAGCCCTGCTATATTTTGCAATATAACAACGACCTGTCGGACTCCCGGCGGGTCGTTTTGTTTTAAAATGGAAATTAAACGGACTGAAATGAAAGAATCCAAGCTGATTACAAGCCTTTATCCCTTTCCTCCCGGACTGGCAGATATAATAACACCAGTAACTATCTATCTGAAGATAAGGGACAGGTTTCCGAATGCAATATTACTGGAGAGTTCTGATTATCATGGAAATAACAACAGCATGAGCTATATCTGCTTTGATGTTCTGGCTGAATTCAAAGCCGAATGCCAAAGAATTCAGATCAACTTTCCCTGATGGCTCACAGGAACGAATAGTAATCAGGGATAAAAAGACAGTGCCGGAAAGCTTCAATGCTTTCCTCCGGTCATTCAAAATAGAGAAGGCAGATAATTCAGGTATGCCGGCAAACGGGCTCTTTGGCTACACAACCTATGATGCTGTAAAATACTTCGAGGATGTCAGGTTCAGGCACACGGGAGACGGCCGGTATCAGATCCCCGAGATGTACTATTCGGTTTACAGGTATATAATAGCAATTAACCATTTCAACAACCGCATATTCCTTGTCGAAAATCTTCCCGAGGGGGAAACAGGCAGGATTGAGGAGGTGAAAAGTCTTCTCAGGAACAGAAGCCTTGGGTCCTTTCAGTTCATGCCTCTGAACAATGAGGAATCGAATTTAAAGGATGAGGAATACATTGATATGGTATCAAGCGGAAGAAAAAACTGTTTCCGGGGCAATGTCTTCCAGGTGGTCCTGTCGAGACAGTTCAGCCAGCAGTTTACAGGCGATGAATTCAATGTCTACAGGGCCCTGAGAAATATCAATCCCTCACCCTACCTGTTCTATTTTGACTATGGTGGATACAAGCTCTTCGGATCATCTCCGGAAGCCCAGCTTATTATTGAAAAAGGCTATGCAAAAATAAACCCGATAGCAGGTACATTCAAGCGCTCCGGCAACGACGAGGAGGACAGGCAGCTGGCTGTCGACCTTGCGAACGACAGCAAGGAAAACTCCGAGCACGTAATGCTTGTCGACCTTGCCAGGAACGATCTCAGCAGGAACTCCGACAATGTTTTTGTGAAGACATTCAGGGAGGTTCAGTTCTACTCCCATGTGATTCATCTTGTTTCGGAAGTTATAGGAGAACTCAGTCCGGGCTTTAACCCTATAAAGGTATTCGGCGATTCCTTTCCAGCCGGGACACTCTCGGGTGCACCCAAAATAAAGGCTATGGAGATCATCGACTCCCTTGAGAACCAGAACCGAGGCTTCTACGGTGGGGCCATTGGATATATCGGGTTTAACGGCGACATCAATCATGCCATCATGATCCGTTCGTTCCTGAGCAGGAACAATACCCTTTATTATCAGGCAGGTGCAGGTATTGTGGCAGCATCGGTCGAACAAAATGAGCTGAATGAGGTAAACAATAAGCTTGGGGCCATGAAAGCGGCAATTGCAATGGCCTCCGGAATATGAAAAAAATATCCGATATGAAAATAATGGTCCTTGATAATTACGATTCCTTCACATACAACCTCGTTCATGTGATAAAAGAGCTGACAGGCGGACCGGTTGATGTCCACAGGAACGATGAGATCTCCCTGGAGGAGGCGGGAAAATATGACAAGATCATCATATCTCCGGGGCCTGGCATTCCTGATGAGGCAGGAATTACAAAAGAGCTGATAGGCTATTATGCCTCAGCGAGAAGCATCCTTGGGGTATGTCTTGGATGCCAGGCAATAGCCGAAGTTTTCGGTGGGAGCCTTCTGAATCTCGACAAGGTGTATCACGGGGTAAAAACAGCTATCAATGTAACAGATGAAGATGAGAGGATATTCAGGGGTGTGCCTCTGAATTTTGAAGCCGGACGATACCATTCCTGGGTTGTAAACGAAAAGGACCTTCCTGCAGGGCTCAGGGTAACTGCCAGGGATGATGAAGGGATGATAATGGCGTTGTCACATTCCGGCTATGATGTAAAGGGGGTGCAGTTCCATCCCGAATCGGTTATGACCGAGCATGGCAAAACGATACTCCGCAACTGGATGGAGCTATAAAATCATAAGCAATTATACAGGAAAGTATGAAAGAGATCCTACAAAGGCTGACATCCCATCTCACCCTCGACAGGGAGGAGGCAAAAAATGTATTGAAGAGGATAGCAGCCGGTGAATACAACAATTCGCAGGTAGCTGCATTCCTTACAGTCTATATGATGCGGATGATTACGGTTCATGAGCTGGCCGGATTCAGGGACGCCCTGCTTGAGCTTTGCCTGGCGACAGATCTTTCGGAATTCAATGCAATAGATCTTTGCGGAACGGGCGGAGACGGGAAGAATACTTTCAATATCTCCACACTATCCTCATTCGTCGTGGCCGGTGCCGGCGTAAAGGTTGCAAAGCATGGCAACTACGGAGTATCGTCTGCATGCGGATCGAGCAATGTTCTAGAGTACCTGGGTTACAAATTTACAAGCGACAGGGATATCCTCAGGAAACAGCTCGATAAGGCAAACATCTGTTTCCTGCATGCCCCTCTTTTCCACCCTGCCATGAAAGCCGTCGCACCGATCAGAAGGGAACTGAGTGTCAAGACATTCTTCAATATGCTGGGGCCGCTTGTCAATCCCTCTTTCCCTCCAAATCAGCTGGTAGGGGTGTGGAACCTCGAAACTGCAAGGCTGTACAATTATATCTACCAGCAGACAGATAAAAACTATACGATCCTCTATTCGCTCGACGGTTACGACGAGATCTCGCTAACTAGTGAGTTCAAGATGATATCAAACCGCGAGGAAGATCTTGTGGATCCGGAAAAGATCGGATTTGACAGGCTCGTTCACGATGATATAAAAGGGGGCTCCACTGTAAAGGAATCTGTGGATATCTTCCTCGAAATACTCGATGGCCGTGGCTCACAGGCCCAGAAATCAGTGGTTATGGCAAACTCCGGGTTTGCCCTTAAAAAGCTGTTCCCTGATAAAAGCCTCCAGTCCTGCTTCGGCATTGCAGGCGATTCGCTGCAGGGAGGCAAGGCGAAGCAGATGCTTACCAAACTTCTCGAACTCTGAATTATGAACATACTCGATAGGATCGTCTCTGTGAAGCGTGAAGAGATAAAAAACAGGAAACTGACAAATCCTTCAGCAAAGCTTGAAAAATCACTGTTCTTTGACCGCGTCATGCCGTCATTCCGCCAGGCCCTCTCGGCTCCGGGGCCATCGGTTATCTGCGAGTTTAAAAGGAGATCCCCCTCAGGGGGAGATATTAACAGGGATGCCGGACTGAATCAAGTGGTCCTGGGCTATCAGGATGCCGGAGCCGCAGCCGTTTCAGTCCTGACCGACAATGCATTCTTCGGGGGTAACAGCTCTGATCTTCTGGAAGCTGCCTCCATCCTGTCAATTCCGGTACTGAGGAAGGATTTTATAATAGACGAGTACCAGGTACTGGAATCAAAGGCTCTGGGTGCTTCCGCTATCCTCCTGATCGGGGCCATCCTCAGCAAAAATGAGATAGATCTCCTTTCCGGCAGAGCTGCCAGCCTTGGGCTCGATATTCTCTATGAGATCCATGACCAGGCCGATCTTGAAAGGATGAGCCGGAATATCAAAATAATAGGGGTAAATAACAGGAACCTGAAAACCCTGGGGGTAAGCATCGGCAATTCCAGGGATCTTTTCAAATTCATCCCCCCTGATTGCCTGAAGGTTGCCGAAAGCGGCATTCAGTCAAGGGAAAATGTCCGCGATCTTTTCATGACCGGATACGATGCCTTCCTTGTGGGGGAAAAATTCATGAGATCGGCTGACCCGGGCAGAAGTGCTGCAATATTTATTGATAACCTGAAATCAGTAGCCCGATGAAACCGCTTGTAAAAATCTGTGGGATGCGCGAATCTGAAAATATTCTGTCGGTTGCAAAGCTCAGACCCGACCTGATGGGCTTCATATTCTATCCCCGGTCTCCGAGATATGCCGCAGGATTCCTGGACCCGGATCTTCTTTCATCATTAGGGCATGGGATCATCCGGACCGGTGTATTTGTAGACGCTGATTATAATGATATGATCGTGACAGCCCGGCAATATTCCCTGGATGCCGTTCAACTCCATGGAAATGAGTCGCCTGATCTTTGCAGGCAACTGAAAAACACCGGCCTCAGGGTTATAAAGACATTCAGGATCAGCGACAACAACAGCTTCCTGCAGTGCGGCGAATATAGTTCATGCACCGATCTTTTCCTTTTCGATACACCGGCTGCAACTCACGGGGGATCAGGACTCAAATTCGACTGGAAGCTGCTTGAAGGCTATCAACAGGAACATCCTTTTCTGCTGGGCGGAGGAATTGGCCCTGATGATGCTGCAGATATTCAAGCCATTGACAATCACTTTTTCCGCGGTGTCGATCTGAACAGCAGGTTTGAGATCAGTCCCGGAACGAAGGAGACAGGAAAACTCAGGAAATTTATAAATGAATTAAGAGCTAATCTCAGAGTACAATGAACGAGACATTTATTGCAGGGCAGAATGGATATTATGGCGAATTCGGGGGGGCCTACATTCCCGAAATGCTGCGGCAGAACGTGGAATCACTGAGGTCAGTATATCACGGCATTATCGAGTCGGAAGAATTCAAAAATGAATTCAATACCCTTCTGCGCGATTATGCCGGACGTCCCTCTCCCCTGTACCATGCCGGCCGGTTAAGCAGTAAATATGGGGCCCGGATCTACCTTAAGCGGGAAGATTTAAATCACACGGGCTCACATAAGATAAATAATACAATCGGCCAGATACTGCTTGCAAAAAAGATGGGCAAGACAAGGATCATCGCTGAAACAGGAGCCGGACAGCATGGCGTGGCAACGGCGACTGTCAGTGCCCTCATGGGCCTTGAATGCGTTGTATATATGGGAGAGACGGATATACTCCGGCAGGAGCCAAATGTGAGGAGGATGGAAATGCTCGGCGCAACAGTCGTTCCGGCAACATGCGGAAACAAAACGCTCAAAGACGCCACGAATGAGGCGCTCAGGGACTGGATATGCAATCCGCAGGACACCTTCTATATTATTGGCTCCGTGGTGGGCCCGCATCCCTATCCCGACCTGGTTGCGAAATTCCAGTCGGTTATTAGCGAGGAACTGAAGTCACAGCTTAAGAGCCACGTGGGCACTGAAGACCCGGATATAATTATCGCGTGTGTTGGCGGAGGCAGCAATGCAGCCGGGATCTTCTACCATTATATCGGCAGGAAAAATGTAAGGCTCATCGGCGTCGAGGCTGCAGGCGACGGGATTGAAACCGGCCGTACAGCTGCCACAATCGGTATCGGTGATCCAGGGATCATTCATGGAAGCAAGACCCTGCTTCTTCAGAGCCATGACGGCCAGATCACTGAACCTTATTCTATTTCAGCCGGACTCGATTATCCAGGCGTCGGACCAATCCATGCCTGGCTGGCCACCACAGGAAGAGCAGAGTACCTAAATGCCACAGATACTGAAGCCATGAAGGCAGCCTATGAGCTTACCCGTTCCGAGGGCATAATACCTGCCCTCGAATCAGCACATGCACTTGCAGTCCTTGGAAAAATAAAGCTGAAACCCGATGATATCGTTGTTGTGAATATCTCGGGAAGGGGTGATAAGGACATGCAGGCATATACCGACGCCATGAATAACTTCAAATAAAACTTACAAGGCACATATACGACCTCTGACAAATCCTCAATACTCCAGCTATGAACCGCATTGACAAACTATTCAGCAGCAAAACCAGGAATATACTCTCAGTCTATTTTACTGCCGGGTATCCGGGAGTGGATGATACAATTCCGATAATCACTGAACTGGATCTTGCCGGTGCAGATATGATCGAGATCGGAATGCCCTTCTCCGACCCGGTAGCCGATGGACCGATTATACAGAAAAGCAGCGAAAAAGCCCTCCGGAACGGTATGTCACTGAACCTCCTGTTCGCGCAACTGGAAAAGGTAAGGTCAGTGACAGATATTCCATTGATAATAATGGGATATATAA
Source organism: uncultured Bacteroidales bacterium (assembly GCA_963756885.1). Taxonomy (GTDB): domain Bacteria; phylum Bacteroidota; class Bacteroidia; order Bacteroidales; family VadinHA17; genus LD21. Next base: position 414,798 of record CAVWPG010000003.1, on the reverse strand, counting down.
ATCCATTCTTCAGGTTCGGAATGGAAAACTTTATTAAAAAGTGCAGCGAAACGGGTATCGACGGAACAATAATCCCGGATCTCCCTCCCGGGGAATATCTGGAATCGTATGAAAAGATGTATGAAAGCAACGGATTATACAATATCTTCCTGATCTCTCCCCAGACACCGTCCGACAGGATCAGGTATCTCGACAGCATTTCCAGGGGATTCCTTTATATGGTTTCCACATCATCCACAACAGGGATAAAAAAAGGCTTTGACGATTCCAGCCTGGAGTATTTCCGCAGAGTGGAGGAGCTGAATCTGAAAACGCCTTGCCTCACAGGCTTTGGGATATCGGACAAGCCGACATTTGATCAGGCCTGTGCCTTTTCCGGCGGGGCCATAATTGGAAGTGCCTTTATCAGGGCTCTCGATGAAAGCAGTGATCTTTCTGCCAATATCAGGAAATTTGTCAGAATCATAAAATGATCAGCTCTATTATTGCGTTTTGTTGTAGCTTTAAGGGTTGATAGTAATTAACCCTCAATACACCGTTAATGAAAAGAATAAGCTCCCTTTGCCTTTCAATTATGATTACCGCCAACACATTTTCACAGAAAATGGATATTGTACATTTATGGCCCGGGATGGTGCCGGGGGAAACAAACGAGAAAAGTGGTCCTGTCATTGCACCTTCAGAAAATGACAACATCCTGAGATATTCGGTTGTAACGGATCCGGCATTTGAAGTCTTTCTCCCCGAAAAGGCAATCAGGAATGGCGGCGCTGTTATCGTCTGTCCAGGAGGAGGTTACCAGATCCTTGCCTACGACCTTGAGGGGACTGAAATCGCAGCATGGCTGAACAGGAACGGATATGCAGCTTTTGTCCTTCAGTACAGGGTACCCGGCAAAAGAGAAGGAGCTCTCCAGGACGTGCAGCGCGCAATAAGAATAGTAAAAAAAGATGCGGCAAAATTCGGAATAGATCCTGAGAAAACCGGAGTAATGGGCTTTTCAGCGGGAGGAAGCCTCTCGGCGAGGGCAGCAACATGCTTCAGCAGGAAAACATATCCCCCTGTCGACAAAGCGGACAGCCTTTCGTGCAGACCTGCCTTTGCAATGCTGATCTATCCTGCCTATCTTGACCAGGGACCAGGCAATACACTGACTCCTGAGCTGAAGCTTTCAGCTGATGTGCCACCCATATTCATCTTTCAGACTGCCGATGACCAGTATGGCAACAGCGCCATCGTAATGGCCCAGTCAATGAGAAATGCAAAGCTGCCTGTAGAATTGCACCTTATGCCTGAAGGGGGGCACGGTTATGGACTGCGACCCGGAAAAGCCGCAGCTGAAACATGGCCGCTGCTGGCAGGGAAATGGCTTGAACGCACATTGAAGAACAGATAGTTTGAACCGACAGGGGAACAACAAGATACAGCAATAGTGCTTCCGCACGGCAAGCATGTTAATTTTTTATGACCCTCATGCAGAACGTCATTACCGGAATATTAAAGAAACACCTGATCCCAGCCGATAATTTCATATACGGCTTTGCAGATCTTACCGGATTGCTCGACAGGAAATTCACAGGATTCAGTTATGGAATATCAATCGGAAGGAGGCTTGACTATTCAATTGTGGATCAGATAACAGACGGACCAACTCCCGAATACTATTCCCATTACAGGAAGATAAATGAGGAGCTGACATTACTGTCGGAAAATATATGCGCCGATCTGAACAGCCACGGAATAGAAACTATCGGTATACCTCCGACCGTTTCAACGGAACTGCTCGATACTGTTTATTACGAAACATTGCGCACGGAATTGTCACACAAGATGGTAGCCACCAGGTCAGGACTGGGATGGATTGGCAAGACAGATCTTCTCATAACGAGAAAATTCGGACCGAGGCTGCGTTTTACCTCAATTTTGCTGAAGCAGCGGGTTACACCGGAATCCACGCCGTTCGATATCAGTCATTGCGGCAAATGCAATATCTGCGTTGAAATTTGTCCCGCCAGAGCGGCAAATGGCAAATCCTGGGATATTACGACAGAGCGTGAGGATTTCTTTGACGCTCACAAATGCAGGGATCAATGTGCTGCCTTTGGAAGGTCCATGCTGTCGGGAAGAGCCAGGGTTTGCGGCATATGTATGGCAGCCTGCCCTGTTGGTTCGTCAGGGAACTTCTGAGCCAGCTATTTCCAATGTGCCGTCAAGGCCAAACCTGTTGGCCAGGGCAGCATCAAATGCACCATGCGGAAGAATGCGATATCTGAACTCCACAGGACCATCCTGGGTCAGAGGAAAGTTTGTGAACCAGTGATTGTTCATGACCCACGAATAAACAGTGCCGTCAGGCGTCAGCTTTTTCAGCCATGGTTTTCTCTCCCCGTTCCAGGTCCCGGTCTGATTGGCGGTCATGGATCCGCACTCTGCCAATGGGGCATCGAGTGAGCACCATGTCACCCCTTCAGTACTGTTCGAAATATCCATCCATCTCTGTATTGTAAGCCAGTTTCTGTTTGCCACCTCCCACTGATCCTTTTCTGCCTCCACAATGCCCCAGGGAATATCAATCCGCGTCACGGCCCCGGGTATATCGAAGCCAAAGCCGAAGTGAATACCATCCTTTTCAACCAGCGGGAGCTTGTCGACAGTATTGGAGATCTCCACCCACGGCTGATCAACGACAAGCCGAACCCTCCTTCTGATGCTCCTGCAACCCTTCCCCACCGAGAGAATATTCAATTCAGCCACAAGCGGACCATTTTCGGAAACCGTTACTGAGACAACACTGTCGGGCAATGCATTGTCGCTGTTGCCAGGCATCCACCTGAAGGCATTCAGTCCACCGGTTACCTTCACATCGGCATAATTGCGCCCCGTCTTCAGATCGGTAAGCCGGGTAATATTTCCTGAAACAGGGCTTACGGTTACCTGAAGCTGCCCGTTTGCCAGCGTTGTACCTTCTATGGTGCATCCGGGCAGGGCGACAGGCTTCCCCCTGACAACCCGGTAATGCTTCGATCCGAACGGAGGAACGCCTGTTGCAAGAAAGGCAAGCTCGCCCGAAGACAGCCTTTGTGAAGGAACATCATTCCCTTCCTCATCAGTCACACGGTCACCAGGGGCGCTCTCCGCTACCGACAGAGTGACAAGCCCGCCGTTGGGCCATGAATGTGTATTGAACACAACAACTCCGCCATTGGAGGGTCCCTCCGCCGGTCCCAAACCGCCGGATGACCTGTCAGTGGCAGGAGCGATAGCCTTTTCCATCAAGGCGCTGGTCCTGTCATCGGCCTCCCTGAAATAACCCTGCTTGACTTTCCAGATAGCATCCTGGAAAAAGGGCTCTGAAGGATTTTCCGCGCACCATGTATGTTCGGTACCAAGTGCTATATATCTCCAGGCTTCGTCAAACTCATTTCTTGGAGCAGCTTTCCCCGGATGGAGCATAGACCACAGTATCTCTGCCTGGATAAGCTTCTCCTTCGCATTCCGGTTCATTGCTATTAAACCGGCCGCAGTACCGAGGCCATCGGTCCAGTATTCTGTAAAATCACCGCTTACAACAGGCAGGCTGTCTCCATATTTTGATTCAATCATCTCCATTATCTCCTCCGCACCCGAGATAATCAGATGGGGATATGCATATGTTTCATTCCAGGCCTTTACAGCGTCAGACAGGTCTGCATCAGGCGGACAATTATCCCACAGTGACCATGAAACGACATAATAATCATATGGGTAATCCTTTGTCTCCCTTTCCGACAAAGCCTTAAGGAAATTGACATCGGCACTTCCAGTCTTAATCACGGAAGGCACCTTATCCGGATCACGCTGTCCGAACCATGGCCTCCCTGTAGCGCCTCCCTTCGTCATGCTGCCGCTGTTGCCGTACATGCCTGGCTGAAAGAAGAGTATTCTGGACTTTTTGTCGGGACCAGTCCACCAGAAAGGTTTTTCATCAAGCTGATGGGAATAGCCTGCCCTTGCAGTATTGGGCCAGCTCATAAGATACCTGACACCCTGCTCTGCCATAACTGGGACCATGCCCCAGGAGAAGCCTGGAATATCTACCTGCTGCATTGAGTTTATCCTCACCCCTGTCAGCTTTTGAATTTCCCTGCTGAATCTGAACATCTGGAACATCTCCTCATCATTGCAGGCGCTTGTGTTTGTATTCAGATAGCTAGCGTCGATGCAGAGGTATTTATCCCTTATTGCTGTCAGAACCCTCTCCCTCTCAGCCTTGCCGGCATCATGCCAGTAACGTTCGAGTGGCCAGGTTACTTCAGGGTTCCACCTGTACTGAGCCCCTGCAGGATAATTTTTAGTAGCTTCTGCCAGTTTTATCCCCTCATCTATATTCCTCTTATGCAATATCTCCACATTTGCCTGGGTATTTGTATAACCTATATCGACATGGGAATGGGAATAGATATAGACCGTCCACTTCCTGGATGGTTTAATGTCGATTGTTTTTTTAAGTTTGCTGAATCCCTGTCTCAGGGTCACGATAGCCACGGTCTGCTCCGTAACTCCCGCATCTGGTGGCAGTATAACCGTACAAAAGGAATATGCCGTATCAGCCGCAGGGAAACCGGTTATTTCTTTTTTCCCGTCAACCTGCAACTCCACCTGGAATTTACCAGATAACTTTGGCCCGATGAACTTCAGTACTACTGCACGCCCTGCCTTTCCATCATGATTGCGGAGATAATACGGTTCTGCCGTACATGTCATATCCGAAGGAAAACCAATCTCGATTTTCCCGGCTGACTGGGAAAAGAGACTTGTCACAAGGCTCAGGCCAAGAACTATAAGCTCAGCTCTTTTCATTGGCTACCATACTTTTATTTTCACGGTGCCTGTCACTGCATTCTCGAAAGGCCCGGGACGGGGATTTGATCCGCTTCGTTTTACTCCTGAATAATCGGTGTCAAGAGTGATTGGAGTGCCATCAGGGTTTTCAAATAATTCCTTTGGCATTTTTGCTTTGCCAAGAAGGGCAGTTGTAACCAGATCTGTTTTAACATCAGCTGGTTTTTCATCCATTGTAAAACTGAGATATACGCTGCCGTCTGCGGCAGAGACAATCATTTCAGGTTTGAAGCCAGCATCCCTGAAGTACCTTGTCTCACCCTTATATGGCTCTGCCTTGTTATAATAGATATTCCCGTTTATCCATACGGGCCATACGGCCTTATCGAATCCTGAAAGGCCATAATGGTATCTTGCATCCCTTCTGTTCTCCTCAGGACCAAGGCCAAGGAAAACATTATTGAGACACCTGTAATCGCCTGATAGTATTGTCGAAAGACCCGCCACCTCAGTAGAATGAGGAAGATGGTATGGTGTATAGCGGTTAGGCTCAGGCCACATTGCTATCTGACCTGCTATCAGGTTATGAATCAGCGCACCACCCTCCGACTGTGTTGTTATCCCTACTTCAGAGAGAAGAAGATTATTATCCACCAGCGTGGGACCATGGTCTACCTCCATGAAGAGATCTTCCAGGTCATTATTGTACAACAGGTTTTTTGTCACCCTGGTACCCTGGGCCATCCAGTCAAGCCATATTCCCCTTCCAACATCATGAATGCAATTCTTTTCGATCCTGGTATCGATTGCTGCATGGAATTTTATGCCTGCTATCTCTGCTCCGTCGAATTGCCTTTTTGTCCAGATATTGTATATATGATTATTCTCTATTACGCTGAAGGCGGCTCCCATGCTGCCGCACATACCTGTCTGCTCACAGTTGAATATTTCATTGTTGCGCACAATGTGGGATCCTATGTTCGCCTTACTCCAGCCATTCCTTAAGGCCCTGAATGTAACCTCTATATAATGCAGTGAGCCGTCAATGCTCTGATCGGCAAGCCACACGTTATGACCCGTGCTTCTCTCCTTGCCAAGTGTTATGCCGGAACATTTGGAATCGCTGATTACATTATTCTCGATGATCCAGCACTTATTCCAGTTGGTAGAAATCATGCCAACCTGCTCTGCCGTTGGCGCTGCCCACTGAGTGGCAGCCTGGCTGATATGAAATCCCCTGATTGTAATATAATTCAGCCCCGGCTTTTCGGGATAAAAGACAGTCCTTCTTGCGCTTATCTCAACCAGCTCCCTGTTGGGATCGGACTTATGGAAGTTAGCCCAGATTGTAGTATTCTGATCATTGCTTTCGCAGTACCATGTATATGTGGAACCTACCTTGTCCTTTGTGCCTTCGAAAGGAAGAGGATTGTAAACCTTTTCAATCTTTTCCTTCTCATACAGGGATTTGCCGTTAAGAAAGACCTCTCCTGTATGGTGAATCCGCCCCTTGTTTCCAAACCAGTCGCCATAAATTGAATCGCGGTATGGATTATAACTGCCAAAAAAGGTGTTGGGAATTACCACTTTCCATACACCTTCCCTCTCTTTCTTCCAGCCGGATATCACCTCTGAACCCTTAATGAAAACCTCTTCTCCGGGTGCTGCCTGGTAGACAATCCTTTTTTCGTCGCTCTCGCCTCCGCGTGCCGGATTTATCCATTCGCGATAGGTCCCTGCATGGACCGTGATCACGTCGCCGGGCTGTGCTATACGGGCAGCATAATTAATTGTCCTGAAGGGAGCGGCGGGCGATCCCTCATTACTGTCGCTGCCGTTAATGGCGACATGATATTCCTTCGCATTGATGCATGCGGAAATCAATGAAATACACAAAACTAAAAGAAAGATCCGTTTATTCATTCCGGTGAGATTTAATAATTTAATATTTTGCGGCTAAATTAATCCATAATTCAACCGGCACTGCAGGGTCGCCTCACATACATACTAACTGCAAACAATCTGATGCAGAGGATTAAAAACAGTATTTCACACAAGGCCCTTTTCATATTTTAAAAGTACGGGTACTTTTTACGGTTCCGAAAGGGGTATCGACAGCCGCTGCTTCCATTGTATAGCTTCCCTCCCCGAGATCACCTCCGGCCCTGAATGTGCAGCTGGCCTGTCCATATGCCCCAAGGGTTATCTCCTGCTTCTTTTCACTGACCACTGTCCCGTCTTTAAGTATCCTTATCATTACAGTTCCTTTCCACTCATTTCCCAGATCATTAATTACAAGAACAGGAATGTCAACGTCACTGCCTTTTTTAATGTTATCATCCCAGAAATCTATCATCAGTCCGATTGGTGAGAATGCATCGTGCATGTATTGATAAAACCTGGGCTCCCATGTAAGATTTGCCACATCGATCCAGTTATCGCAGGTTTGTCCGTCAGGCCTGTCATAACCCAGTCCTGTGAAATGAAGAACTCCGGCTGCTTTCCTGTGGCAGCGCCAGAATTCTGTTTCGGCAGCAATATATCTTGCATATGTCTCCCACCGCTGTCCGGCGGAAGACTCCTTGCCGAGCAGGTTTTCGTAAAGCTGCCTGGTAAGGGTTGTTGGGCTGCCATCGCGGTTTAACCAAAGCCAGCCGTATTCATTTATAATTACTGGATTGGTACCCGGATTCTTCATTTCATTTCCCTCCGGGACTATATCTGCCTTTGCTATATCCTTCAGCTTGAAACCGGGGTTTGAGAAATGATACGGGTGTGACTCGAAAATATCTTCCGGAGCCCGGTTATGACTGTAGCTGTTATCCCAGCTTCTGCCCGAAAGATCCAGCGGCCTTACCTTTGCTATAGCCGAATCAATTGACGGCCGGGTGAGCAGCGTCTCATTGTCAGCATCCCATATGACAACCGAGGGATGGTTCCATCGCTCTTGCATCCACTCCTTATATTCGGCAGCCAGTTCGTCACTGTCAAGCTGCTTTACCCATTTGTTCCATGACGGGGCTCCGTACCAGACAGGAAATTCGTCCTGGATCATAAAGCCCTCCTCATCGGCAATATTGTACCACTCCTCAGGAGGAAAACCGATGCAGTTCCTGTATGAATTCCAGTACATATCATCCCTGAATTTCCTATGCATTGTACGAACCCATTCATAGTTCCAGGGAAGGCTGTCGCAGAGGGGATCCTCAAAAAAGCGGTACAGTGTAATGTTTGTACCCCTCAGGAAATATGGCTTGCCGTTCAGAACGGCCTGATGAGTGAGAGGGTCGAAATGAAGCTCCCTCATTCCGAACCTTGTCTTATAGGAATCGGCGCTTGTAACAACTTCGAGTGTATAGAGAAAAGGCTTTTCCGGCGACCAGAGGGTGCAGTTTTCAAGAGGGATACTTATATCGATTGTGTTCTCTCCCCCGACGCCGAAATCAAGCTTCCCTGTTGTAAACTTACCGGCTATTTTGCCTGATACAGCTTCCCTTACAACGAATGATACCCTTGAGGAGGTTGCATTATCGCCGCTGAAGATCCTGGTTTGAACCCTTACTGTCTTTTTCCTGATATCGGGGGCTGCCTGCACACTTTGCACATATGGGGTTCCGCTCAGTATCAGATCAACATTATCAAATATCCCTGAAATATAACGGACCTTTTCATAATCAAATCCGTCAGGCATATCATCAGGGAGTGAGCTCCTGCTCGCTCCGACTGCAATGATAAGCTCATTTTCACCTGTATGTATTGCCTTCTTCAGGTCAAAGTAACCCGGCGTAAAACATGGCAGATGCTGACCGACCAGTTTGCCATTGAGGTACACGGTGGTTCCGAACATAGCCTTGCCGACTTTAAGCATGGCAACCGCCGGAATACCGCCTGGTATGCTGAATGTCCTCCGGTACCAGTATGACTCGCGCAGGCTGTCTTTCTGGTGAAAGAACAAATCGGGATTACTATTGACAGAGGCCCTGTCGGGAACAGCGGGCGCTGCTTTCACAAAGGCCGGACGGGCAAGGGTAACCAGACCTGGAACAGTGATTGTATGGTCAAAGTGATCAGGAACTTTATCAGCACTTCCATCAGTAATCTGCCAGTTCCCATTCAGGCTGACCGTATTCCTTAAGCCCGGGGTTCGTCCGCACCCAGCAAGCAGGATTAAGCAAAGAAGTAAAACAAGTTTACAGGTACTTTTTCTCATATAAAATATTTTTAAACTCCTGAAAGGCCGGATGATGCACTGTAATCGATGCGGTACCTGCTATCACAGGCCAGGCAGCCGTCCGGCATAATTATTAAAGATATATATTTCCTGCAACCTGAGTGATAACATGATTAAAAAATATAAATGCTTTTTTAGAATGGAATAGAATAAAAAATGACTGCCGGTCTGATCGGACCGGCAGTCATTTTCTTTAAAATTAAATATATATATGGTGCTTCACCTTGCTGACAGCAATTTCCCATCAGGAGCGAAGTAGATGGTTTTCCGTTTCCCCTCCTTCTCTACTTTGACCGCATAATGCTCATCCACTTTCTTCTGCGTACTTTTGATCTGCATCACGTCACCTACAATTTTCCAGCCCTTGTACTGGCCGCTTTCCAATGCCGTGGCTATATTTTTCGGAACAGGGGCATCCCTGTTTATTATCTTGCATTTAATGAGCTCTCCCGTGGATTCAAAGACAGCGTAAATATCTGAACCATCCTTCCCCTTGAACCTTATTTCATAATGGTCAATAGGTTCATTGTAATCCTGATCGACTGCCCAGCCGAAATCTTTCAATTCATAAGGAAATGAGCCCCATGCTATCTGAGTGCTGCCTTCAAACAGCTTTTCGGCAGCTTTCAATACGGGAGCAGGGATATTTCCCTTTTTCAGCATCAGAGATTCCACTGGCTCCTCCTCCGTATAATCCTGAGCAATGAGCGGAAGTGTTAACCCCACCAATGCTGTCACGATTATTAATCCCCTTTTCATTTTAATTTTTTTTTAGCGATTCAACGATTTTTAAAATCCTTACGGCGCAGAAAAGCGCCGTAAGGATTTGTCAATTTCAAGTATATTATTTTTTAGCCGGGGTACTCTTTTCTTTTGGCTTGGAAGCTTGATGCATGGTTGAGGCAGTTGGCTGAGGCATTGTCTTCATGAACTTGCCATCCTTGTCATATACAAGCGTTTCCATCATACTGCCCTTATGGATCATTACATCATACGAAATCATACTATTCTCAGTTACTTTTGTCGCTTCCTTTATCATGTACCCTGAATAGTTCTTGGCAATATGATCAGTTATTGCCTTAGGAAGATCTGCTGTTTTTACTGTTACCTTGGATGTCTGAGCATTCAATGCCAGAACTACCATCATTAGTGCCATAATAAATGATAATTTTTTCATAATTACTGATGTATTTTGGTTTAACAGACCAAAAGTAAAAGCCGATTCTGAAGAGAATCTGAAGATGGAAATTTTTAACAAATAATTAAGATTGGCACAAAACAAGAGGCTCCGGAATGAATAGTTCAGGAATATGTCAGAGTCACTTCATGAACATTGTCACTATAGGCATATGTGATTTTCATTCCATAGTTATCGGTTATCTTTCTGACAATAGACAGCCCTAGTCCTATCGACTGTGGATTGTCACTCCCCTTTCGGAAACGCCTGAAAAGCATTTCCGGATCCGAATTCAGCGGACGGCCCGAATTTGAAATCACTAGCTTATGATCATCGATCCGGCACCTGATGAATCCCCTGTCGATATTGTAGCGCACTGCGTTGCTTATAAGGTTGGATACAAGCATATCGGCCAGAACATCGTTCATATAGACTAATCCGGCAGATGAGTCTGCAAATTCAACGGCAATTTGTCTCAGCTGCATGATCTCCCTGAAGTTTTCGAGCCATGATGACAATACATCCCTCAGAGAGATCTGTTTCACCTCACTGTAATGCTGATTGTCAATCTTTGAAATTATCAGAAGTCCCTGGTTCAGCTTGAAAAGCCTGTTGGTGGCCTCATTTATAGACTTTATCAGTTCAAGACTGCTTTTCCTGAGGTTTCCTGTTTGCATTAACAGCTCCGTTTTTGCCCTTATAACGGCCAGGGGAGTCCGGATCTCATGGGCTGCATTTTCGTTGAACTCCTTCAGGTTAAGATAGTCGCTCCTCATTTTCCTTGTCATGCGGTCAATAACCATGTTTAGCTGTGAAAATTCAAGGATATCGGTATCAGGCAGACTTAGGGGTTTATCGTCAAGTATGTTAAAATTGTTGGCAATCTCAACCGACCTGTAGAACGGACTCCATAATTTCCTCGATATCAAATAATTTAAAAGCAATGATATAAAAAGCAAAGCGATGAACAGGAAGAATGTATACAGGCTGATCGATTCGAGAAGATGTATTTTCTCGGTAACAAGCTGCATGATCCTTACTGAATAGACCCTGTTGTTGAAAGTTGTCCCTACATAATATATATATCTGTAAGGAAGGTCATCTCCGGTCTGCCTGTCGTGTATAATCGTATCACCTATTACCTCGGTTTCCGGTGCCGGTACTTCGAGGAAGCTGACCTCTATCCTGTGTCCGAAGGTTGCCGAAAAATCAGGAGTTGTTTCATCCTGCTCGATCTGATCCTGAATAATCCCCTTCTCGGTTTTCAGGCTAACGTCTACCTGCATATTGATATCCTTCCGGATGGCAAAATAGAGAAACATCCCGCCTGCGATCATTGCAAGGGTTGAGAAAAGCAGGAAATAATATGTGCTCTTTGTAATAAGCTTCAACTCTCCAGGAATTTATAACCGAACCCGTAGATGGACTTGATATAATTCTTGCTGCCAGCCTCCACAATCTTTTTCCTCAGGTTTTTAACATGAGTATATACAAAATCGAACGAGTCGGTAAGGACAACCTCATCTCCCCAAAGGTGTTCCACAATTGATTCCTTTGTAACTATCCTGTTGGTGTTTGTCACAAAAAAAAGCAGCAGATCATACTCCTTCCTGGTGAGATTCAGCAATTTATCGTTTACATATGCCTGCTTGTCAGTAGTAATTACCCTGATCTCGTTGAAGCTTATCTCGTTCAATCCGGCCAGGTTATTCCTCCTGTATATCGAGTTGATGCGCGCGCTCAATTCCGCAAAATGGAATGGTTTTGTAAGATAGTCGTCTGCCCCGGTCTTCAACCCCAGTAGCTTATCATCCAGTGATCCTCTTGCAGACAGAATCAGGATCCCATCAGATAGCCTGTTTGATTTCAATTCCTTTATTATGTCCAGCCCGTTACCATCCGGTAATCCAATGTCGAGGATAATGCAATCGTACCTGTTATCACCTGATTTCAGCAATCCCTGACTGTAATTTGGGGCCATCTCGCATATATGGCCCTCCATCTTAAGGTAATCATTGATGGAGGTACATAGCGACCTGTCATCCTCAACAATCAATATCTTCATTACAAGAGATTAAGTTGCAAAATTACGACTCCCCTGGATGTATTTCATCGGTTCAGTGCAACTGACAAAAAGATAATCCGGAAGCCATCCCACTATTTTTTTTCAAGATAGGGCAGCAGGTACTCTGCAAGAGGAACAGGGTCGTGTGTAAGGGCCCACTTCGATGTAAGGTCATACTGCACCCTTAGATTCTCAAAGCTGAACATCAGAAAATCCCTGTCGAAATCCGGCACCCATACATAGGTTCTCGGTACAAGCGCCGGAGCTGTCTCTGCATATGCTTTCAGCCTTTTTATCATGTCCTTCTTCAGGATGTTGTCGAGTGAAATGCCTAACCTGTCAAATCTGCCCTTATCATCTATCCCGAGTACTCGCAGCTCTTCACTCACTTCGGGTATGCTGTCGCTTTTCCTGCTTATGATATATACCTTTTCAACACCCATTCCCCTGAATTTTTCAAAATCCAGCAGGGCCTGGAAAGGAACATGATCGTCCCCTACTCCGCCGTCGATGTACTCCACATCGGGAATTGTCCTGACATTCCTGATCCTCACAGGGGGAAAAGCCAGCGGAAAGGAGGTGGATGCCATCAGTATATCGACAAGGCTCAGTGTAGTATCCGTTTCCTCATTGATTTTTCTGCTGCACATGCGGTAAACCACTTTCTTCATCCGCAGATCCTTCAGATGCGTGAACGAGATTTCAGTCATATATGGCAGGTCTCCGATCATATTATAACCCATTCTTTTTTCGACCACCTTAGTCATGAATTGTCTGAGCGGCTCAGTATCCACAGGTATCTTTTTGTTTGCCTGAAGAAAGATATCACTGTTCTTTATACTGAATAAAATTTCCTTATACTCCTGCCATGTCATTTTCCCTGAGAGGATACCATTGAGAATTACGGAGTTGAGCGCTCCGGAGCTGACTCCCGATATGAAAACCACATTTTTAAGAAGACCCATGTTATACAGGCGCTCAAGCAAAGCAGCTTCCTGTGGTATCCTGGCTGCTGCACCGGTCATTATTATTGCAGTTCCGCTCCTTCCCATTACTGGAGGCTCCTGTGCTGAGACGCGCGTTTTCCCATAAACTGTGAATATGACTACTGTTATTGATAAACCTATGAAAGCTGATAGGGCGATTGATTTTTTCATGGCAGCCAGGTTTTATCTGAAGTATATTACTGGGCTCAAATTTACGAAATAAATAAAAACAGGATCTAAAAACAACCGGTCAGATCATATTATGAAGGCAAAAAATATCGTGTTCACCTCTCCTGCACAGCTTCGAGGATCATTGTTTCAAAAGGCTTCATGACAAGCCTTGTCCCGGCGCCTGAAGACACTTTCGCCAGGTAAGCGGGGGAGTCATCCTTTTTGACGCTCCGGATAATAAAATTCCCTTTGTACTTATCGGGCAATCCAAGGATACTATCCAGTGTAAATTCAAATACGGCCCCGATGTCATCAGGATTCCTGAGAGTAATAATTCCCTTCCCCGGCATCCAGGAGGCAAAACCATATACTTCCATATTGAGCGGACTGCCACCTATCCAGTGGGTATCCTGAAGGAAATATTCATTTGATTTCACCCATTTGGCCGCGCTTGCAAGGACCTTCCAGAATTCCGGTTTCATGCGGTCAGGGCTGATATACAATTCCTGCAATGCCGATCCCGATCCAAAGAATGACCAGACCATATCCGTGAAATCAGCGATGCTGTCGTTAATGCACTGCATGGGAAGTCCGTTGTCAGCATAAGCGATCCCTACAACCATTATTGAATTCAGAGGGTAGAAAGGAGCATTGCATACTATGTTATTATAAAGAGTTCCATCGCGATATGTCATGAACCTGCCTGTCCTTGTTCCCTTGCCTGCCATATGGAGGTCGCCTGATCCCCGCCAGGTGCAGTCGGCAAACCTTAGCCAGAAGGGTGAGGGCCATGAGCCCACTGTAATGTTAATGAAAACATCCGGATTGTGCTGTCTCAGTGTCTGTATCAGCCTTGCACCGGCCTCCATGTCAGGCAGGTATTCCGGTTCGGAGCCTCCGAAACCATCGAACTTAAAATAATTGACCTTATAGTTGTCGAGCATATCAAGGGCTCTGCCCAGAAAGCGATTGTAGTAGTTCGGTCCTGCCAGGCTCAGCCCCTTGTCATTAGTCTCAAGCCCCTGACGGATTGCCGATGCAATCCTCTTCTGCTTGTGTGACCCGTATCCGCCGAAGGGAGACATCCAGACACCAATGCCTGAATTGATCTTTCTGCACAGCTCGGCTTCAGGCCTGAATCCCTCCGGAAACCTGACGTGATCGAAATACCAGACACTGTCCAGATTGTCCCAGCCGTCATCAAAAACAAATGATTGCAGCCTGATGCCAAAAGGCTCAATAAATTTTTCATCCCAGGAATTCATCCTTTCGATAAGCTGATCGGAGGTGAAGCCTGGCTCCCCATCGGAGGTGATATCCCACCAGCAGTTATAGTGAAGAAATTGCTTGTAGGGACGTGCCCTCTCACGCTCAAGGTAGTACAGGAAGGCCCTTCTGTTCTGACCGGGTGGAGAAACACCTGCAACGGACCATTCGGAGATGAAATTGCCCGGAGCCAGTTCATCGGCCCGCATCATGTAAAAATTAAGGAGCCCGGCAGTCTTCCTGTACAAATGAAAATCCCCGTTGGCAAGGGAACCATTTATGAGTTCAGCCTTTACGGAATATGCTGACCCCTTTTTATAATCGGCCAGGTTAAGATGGTACTCCCTCTTCCCTCCCCTGCCCATGAATAAATGTCCGTCGGTGCTGATTACCTTTCCGTCGCATAGCAGGGAAACCGATTTAATATCAAAATAATCGGAACTGCTGCCCAGCTCTGCAGTAACTACATAGTCACCAGGGGCATCCGCAATTTCAGATACGTCGATACTGTTCCCGGTTATCTGCCCTATATTCCGCGAGAGCAGGGCCTTGCTCAGCGATACAGGGTGCTCGAAGCCGAAGAAGAAATTTTTGTAACTGATGGGAGAACCGGGGACCATTCCCGAATATTCAGCCCCTTCAAGCCTGCCGTCAAAAAAGATCACTTTTCTGATTTTCACTGGCTTGGCGACCGCCTCAATGGTGATATTCTGACGAAAATAATTCGATCCGTCCCGCAGCTGTGCCCTCCAGGTTATCCTGATATTTTTGTCTGCCGACAGCATAGGAGCAGATATCTCCATCCCCGGAAAGCCCAGTGCCTTTGTCGGAACTGTATCGGCAGTGCCCAGGATTGATGCGGCCGGCTTCGAAGTCAGCCTGAAGTCCATATTGGTCAGAATGCCTCCGGAATCCAGTTCAATTGCGAAAAGAACTGCTGAGCCGAGTTGTGCTGTTTCGCCATCGTATTTGTCTGTAATTTTTTTGAGATATACTGAATTGCCGCTAATCCCCCAATCCGCCTCAAGGGCGCTATTGGAGAGCGACATATTGCTATCCGAAACGATGCAGGCAGCCCTGCCCGGATATACTCCGGGAAAGAAGGGCTCTGCAGCCTTCATTTCCTGAGATGTGCTGCGGCAGGATAAAGCCAGCAGGAACACCGGAAAAATAGTGATGAAGTATCCTGCGACCCTCTTTTTCATAAACAGAGTGATTGATGCTTCGTTTTAACGGGCCGGCCTTCAGATAGGATGTATTATCCGTACCATGGTCTTGTGCGGTTCACATTCTCCAGAACATTGAGGGCAATGTTTACATCTTCGACGATCTGAAAGTCGTACATCCCCACGCAGATAAAATCGGCACCGTTGTCAAATGCGTACCTGAACCCGTGTTCAGGATGGAGAGCTCCTGCAGCAAGTGTCTTGAAGGCGATCCATGGCTCCTTGAGCGTGCTCATGTATGCGATAGTCTGCTCGGGCTTATGACAGAAATTATTGTCCTTCCAGCCCGGTTCAGGCACATCCTTGTTTTCAAGATCGACCTGTACCGACCAGTAATCGTGGCTATGCAGCGTTTTGACCCAGAAATCCGGCTTAATGCCCTGATCTACGATCGCCCGTATGCTTTCGACGCGGTGGGCACCAATACCTGCCGGTTTTCCATGACTTCTGATCAGATCGAGACCTCTCCTAAGCTCATCGAAAAATCCGGGAGTGTTGTTGTAAATTGCAATATCGGTCTTGCCGCCATGGCTGTAGAGCACATCCGCCCCTCCCTTGATTGAAGCCTCTATACCTTCAATAAAATTATTGCCAACGCCACAATCGGATATGAATTTAATTTTCCCTCCCGTCTCGTGCCTGTACTTATTTACAACGCGCAACTGTGCAGGATTTGAAATAATCGCATTGATCCCGCATTTTTCGGCCATCTGCAGGGTCAGCATCACCTTTTCATCCGTATGATACATTTTGATGAGCTTATCGACATAGATCAGATCACGTGCGTGGGACCATCCTCCTATGAGGTTTCCTCCCATTATAAGCTTGCTGAGCTCAAAATCGCCGATCTTTCCCTTGGGAATTGTCCCTTTCAGGTCGCCCAGGGAACTGAACTGAAAGCTCTTGAGTGTGGCACTCGAAACGGCATCAGCCTTTTCAACAAGATATTTCTTCTCAAAGCTTTCCCATCTCGATTTTTTATAGATGACATATGCGAAAGCGCCCAGAAAGGGGACACTTATAAGGTCGCGCAGCAGTTCACGGCGCTTGCCGGAGAATCCCTCATCCCTTGCTGATGACGGTATTGGAGCATTTGGCTTCTCCTCCTGCCACCGTCTAATCCACCTGTCGGCACCGAAAAGGAAATCGACAGGCAGGCTGGCAAGAAGAACAAGCATGAATAATTCAATGAGGTTTTTGTCGACCCATGCATAATTTCCTTCAGCCACTGCTCCGAAGGTGTAGCCAAAAATCGGGGGATAAGCCGCAAAATAGAAAAAAAGAAGAACTGCCCCTGCTACTGAAGACCATCTGACAAACAGGCCAATAAAAAGGGACAGGCCTATCAGGATGAGCCCCCAGACATTCAGGAAATCAACTGCCTTCATAATACCTGGCGATGATGCCATCCAGTGAAATAATCCTGCAAAGATCCATTTTGATCCCATAAGGTAATACCTGGCTGTCCAGCCTGGAACAACGAGCTTGGAGATGCCTTCATACAAAAAATGCCATCCGATAAGAATCCGCAGTACGGTAAAGAGGTAAGATGAATACTTTTTCATAGGGTAGGTTATTTATATTGTAAATTATCAATTACCTGCAATGAGGATTAAAGAAAATATTATGGCTTGACAAGAATCAACTCTGCTGAAAGGAATAGGCATTTGAAAGATATTAATAAATTATAATATTCCAATATAAGCTTAAGCTGAAAAGTATTCCCGGATAACAATCCGGATATTCATCATTGCCTGTGCCTGAAGGAGATACTCCACTCAGTATCCTGATTTTCCGGACACATTATTGTTAAAACTGCCAGATTGAGTTCCCTGTCGGCCATATCTATCTTTGCCCTGGCATGCGTGGCCGAGCACGATATTGTCTCAAATCCGTTGAGTGCTATTACCACCTTATATTCCTCACCACCTATAACTGATGACTTTCCGGAAAGCACCTCCCTCTTTTCATTCCATTCGGGCTTGACTGTCATATCTACAAGTCCCTGCATTATATGGCGATTTGTTGATATGAACTGGGGATGTCTGGCCACAGAATGAATGCTGATCATGCGTGTTTCGCCCGGACGCAGTTCCTGGGTTAAAAGATCACTGCCATAAAACCTGCCGAGGTATTTATCATTCCAGAAATCGTACAGAAAATACTCCGCATTCTGCTCCAGCCCCAGACCTCCTTTGTTAAGTGATGCTCCCAGCTCAACTTTCATAATATTTGCATCATAGTCTGCACTGTCGAGATTTGGATTGTACAGGGTAAGCTGATGCCAGTCAGGATTTACCTCGAAATCAAAGACCCTGGGTACGCTGAAACCATTTGTGAAGGCATCTACAGGACGCGCACTTTTTGGCAGGGTATGATATGGAAATGTGCGGCTCATTATATAAAGCTGGGCCTTTGAAAGCTGGTAAAATCCACGGGCCATTAAAAACCTGGCGCTCACCACATAACACATTGTCATCAATGTCTTTAATCCATCGTTATTAAATGCAGGCAAGGCTTTCAGCGGGTCTTTTGCATCGAGGTCAAAATTGACTACCACCCTATTCTTATACCACCTCAGTCCACAGCGTGTAACCATCCCGGGGGCGAAAAGGTCATTATCTCCCCAGACTCGCTGCGAGGCTGTTAATCCGATAGAAACATCAGACCCCCTGCCGATCATCCGTTCGTCTATATATGAGTCATCCCCCAACCCCTCCCTTGCCAGTTTAAGCATTGTGCGATAGGCTGATGCAGTGGTTGAATATTTGTCATCGAAACCACCCTCAAAAGCCCATGCCGTTGATTCGGGATAATCAAACATCAGCCCCTTTATCCCTGCCTTTTTCAGATTGGCATATACCGATTTCATGTGCGCAATAAAACCTGTGTCCGTGAAGTCATATCCAACCATATTCTCCTCGTCCCACCATTGATTGAGATAACCATCTTCCGACTCCCCTCCGAGATCATAATTCAGATGTTTCAGCCTGTCTGTCTGTCCGGTAGCCATCTTTTCCGGGTCGTTGAATAACATGAACCGGGGAAATTGCTTCACAAAATCCTCCGAACGCCTGCCGGACTGAAAATAGGTCAGAGGTATACCCCCCTTTTCCAGTATCCTGCTGCACCAGCTTTCAGTTGTCAGGTAGGGAGCACGGTAATTACTGCTGTCAGCTGAGCCTGGATCTCCCCACATTGCCCAGTGCCTGTCGTCCCACCAGCCCTGCTGATTTGATTTACCGTAGGCATCCGGCACCAGACGGATAGCTACCCTTGTATATTTTGTAAATCCGCTCTTCACTGCATTGTCCATCTCATCCACTGCCCCTTTTGTGTCATTGAATTTCGGCCTTTCAGGATCTTTTGCATAAACACTTGCATACCAGAGACATTCTGTAGGAAAATCGTAATAATTGAGTCTGATATTCTGGGCATCCCTTACTGCCAGGCCGTACTTCTCCATTGCCCGGAAAGGATCTGCATTGTTGATGCACAGATAAAAGAGTTCATTGCCCTCCCACTGAGTTCCAGGGTCAATCAGCTTGCCCACCGGGTCCTCGCTGAACAGCTGTATGCCCAGGCTGTCATCGTACCGGAAAACCTTGCAAAACTTTTCAAACTCGTTATAGGTCAGCCCCCCCGCTACAATTATCTTTGGCTCCTCAAGTTCGCCGAAACGGACCAGGACATTATTGAAACATATCGTCTGGTCTGATGATGAAACATATGTCTTATTTCCTCCGGAGTTGCCGTTCAGGACCGCAAAATTCTTCTGAATATCCATCCCTTTGCAGGTACCTTTTGTTTTCAGGGGATAAAATGCAGATAGACGGAAAGGAATTTCAGAATCATTTATTATGCCCATATTAAAAACAACAAAATCCCTTTCATCATAGATCGTTGCTGTCCATAACATGTCCGAATAGTTTTTGAATTTTTTACGGATCCGCAGCGATTTGCCTTTTCCGAAAACATCATTGAGATCCATCGATGTCCATTCAATTCTCCCGGTGGTATCGGTGGAATACAAGCCTTCCGCCTGAAAATATGCATTTGAAATTATTGAAATATCCTCAGGAATATTTTTTACTGAATAGATTCCATTCGTAAGGTCAAATGTAAGGGAGACCATATTGTTGCCGATTGTCACCGAACCTGTCGCGGATGTGACCACCGTTTGTGCCTGAATCCTGAAGGAACCTATAATCAGGATGATCATCAAAATTCTTTTTGCCATTTTATGCTTATGATTAATAACCGAATCTTACATTATTGCACGGACGGGTCGCGACGCGCACTGTCAATGATATCACTGAAACAAGGGATCCGGTCCTTAACACATGAGGTGACAAAATACAGGTTATCCGATGAATAATCGTACGATCTTAACCTGATTGGCATGCGGTCACGGTCCATAATGAATGCCTGTAAGAGGATTAACAACTACAGTTGAATTCAATGCAATTTTCAGAGTCCCAAAATCCTCTTTGCATTTCCCGACCTGATCAATTCCCTGGTCGTCATATCTGCCTCTGCTTCACGAAGCGATTCTATCCTCAGTTGTCCCGTCAGATAATCGAGGATAGGCGAATGGGTTCCGAAGGAAAATTTGTCGTTTCCGAATTTCTTCAGAAGCTCACCCAGGTTCGAGAGGGCCCTTCCTGATGTATCCATAACAAGATTTGCATTTTTCAGGATGGCACTGTCACCTTCATCGAGATCTGTACTGTTGGCCACGTTAAGCACCATGTATTTTGCATCGGGCACAGCCTTCACTATCGGCATGATATCCTTCAGCGACCACTCCGTCTGGATATCCATCCATGAGCGTGGCCTGCTGTCGGCCATACGGAGCGTCAGCGCCACAACGAGGTTTCTGTCCCTGGCCTGCTGAACAAGTGAGATGCATGAGGGATCGGTCAGATCGTAATCATGATACAGCGGATAAATACGGATCCCCTTCATGCCGAATTCCGAGACACAGGTGCGGAGGTCGTCCTCCCATCCGGCATAAATGGGATTTATCACCGCGAAGGGAATAAAACGGCCTGCAAACCGCTTGTCTGACCGGAGCTCCCGGAAGAGCTCTTCATTTGCCGACTGGGTATTTTTATAGAATATGCCGTTCAGATTGCTTATTACCGACATCCCTACCCCATATCTGTCCATCCGTGCCAGAAGCGCGGGGCAGCTGTTGTAGTTAAAGTGCTGAAACGGCCAGTGACCTACCGATGCATTGATATCAAGCAACATCCCTGCCTCCTTTCCTTAAGACCGAATTATAATTCCCGAAAAAGATCTTATTCTTCTGAATCTCGTTCATCTCAGAAGACAGTATATTTCCGATACCCTGGTAATAGGAGCTGTCTGTACCGAAAAAGAGACGGTCCTCCCCGAGGTATTTAAGTGCGAAGTCAATCATGTTTGCCTCGTTATTGCTTCCTGACGTGTCGACATAGATATTGGGATGATCCCTGAAAAGCTTGCAGGCATACTCCCAGTCTCCTCCACCACCTGTATGCGCATATTGAAGCATTGCCTCAGGATACCTCAGGGCAGTATCGACAAAATCCTCAGGCACAGAAGTATTTGGATTGAGATGCGTGTCATACTTCATCCTGTAGCCGCCCATCCCGAGCTGACAGTTGGCATGCATGAGTATTATAAGCTTCATGTCTATAGCCTTCTCAATTACAGGGTAAAACAAGGGATCATTCAGCTTTACCTGGTAGTAGACCTTGATCCCAACCATCCCCTCACCGATGCAGCGGTCAATCTCATCAAGCGATTCTTTCCGGTATTGCGGGTTAAGGGTAACCTGTCCCATAATACGGGAAGGGAAGAGCTTCATTGCTCTCAGGACATGATCATTGGCCTCCCTGAAATCTGCAGGAGTCGCGGTCTGGGTCACAACCGGCCGGGAAATTATCAGCTTCTCAATACCCAGCCTGTCGGCAAAATCTATTTGCACTTCAGGGCCGCCCTGATAGAGATCTGCATGCTCATGGGCATCTATCTTTCTGTATTTCATAACCTCCGACATAATATCGTATTCTGCCGGTCCCGCCGTTCCTGCCCGGGAACATCCAGGTATGGTACTGCCCAGTGCCAGGCCTGCCGAAGCCAGGGCCGTCCTCTCAAAAAACTTCCTCCGGTTCATCATCATTTCATAATTATTGCATTATACCTTTTTACGTTCTATTCAAAGCACCACCCGAGCATGGAGCCTAAATCATCGGATACTGATGCGATCCTGATGTTTTCGGGGACGCCCCTGAATGAATATGCTTTACGGGGAAAATCAAGCTCCTCATCAATTACTTCCCGGGATGCCGGTTCCAGAAGCTGATTGGTGATGTCTTCAAGCAATAGCTTTCTGGGGGCAAGGCAACCCATCAGGTCAGGCAGGTCATATGCAGTGAGCGCTCCCGCCACTCCCCATGTAAAATCAATTTCATGAGGATGCCAGTAGTCTCCGCCGACACGAGGCGTCAACCCGATCCTGTACCTTCTGTTCATGACAACAGACCTGAAGGAGACCAGGGGACGCTGCAGGATGACGGTCTTTATCGACGGGTCGAATGCGGCGGCATGCAGGAGGGGGATGCACAATTCTCCTATGCCAAGGGCTCCTATCCTGGACGGATCAGTATCATCCCTGCTTCTCAGATAATTTGCAATTCGTATGATGTCGCCTGCCTGAATAGCAGCAACGCTTCTCCCTATCATAAGAGCCGTGTATCCGTCGGTTATACCGCGTGCCGCCGTATTTGCAGTTTCTCCTGATCCGAGAACATCTGTCGCAGCAACTATATAGCCCATCCCAACCAGCTTCTCTATTGCTCCCCCCGGAGCCGCATCTGCAGCCTTTCCGGCAGGATTGAGGTAGATAAGTGCAGGATGGCTTCGCTCCGCATCTCCCGGAACGAACAGGAGAAAAGGAATCGGATAGTAGCCTTCACCCCTGATCGCAAATTTGGTAACAGTATATCCCTTTCTCTGGTACCTTCCATTTATGAAGGGTTCCTCCGGCTTGTCGCCCGGATCCCTGAAACCTGAGATCTCCATTGCTTTTGACGGCACTGCAGAAAGATGTTCACCGATATCCAGCCTCGATCTTTCCAGAGCTGCCAGCAGCGGAGCAGTCTCCTGCTCATTCAGGTCGAATATCATTTTACCCCCCAGATAGGTGGCTATCTGGCCCGTTGGAGTTACTGTGAGCTCCTGCGGCGTCAGTATCTCAGCCTCGGTTTCAGCAGAATCTCCTGGCAAATCGAAATGCTTCAGGAAGAATGCGTAGATTGTCTCCCTGATCCTGGGAGTCATCCAGTGCTTTGAATCGTCCTCTGCCATTGCCAGGTTGCCGGGACTGCCCAGTAAGTCCCAGGCTTTTCTCCCCTCCCGGAAGGCTTCCCTTGCTCCCTGAAGGCAGAGGTATTCGTCGCGCGAGACAAAAGTGAGAAGGGTCGGTTTGGGAGCCCTTGCTTCCAACAGGTCTTCGAGTGTTATCCCTCCGCTTACCGACTTATAAAATTCAGCCTCTGCATCCTGCCCTCCCTTGGTCTCAAGCTGCCTCCTGGAGGCTGTGGCCCAGCTGCATGGCACTGCAACTTTCACCCTGTCGTCGTAGGCACCCAGATATGAAGTAACGGTCCCGCCTCCTGAAAAACCTGTAACTCCTATCCTTTCCGGGTCGACATCCTTTCTTGAAATTAGGTAATCGATGGCCCTTATGCCATCCCAGATGAAATATTTCGCACAGGATACTCCCGACAGGAAGCACTGGTTACCGAAATAACAGTGCTCGAGAACAGAATAGCCCGCAAGTGAGAATTTCACGCCGGGATCATAGTACTGAACATGCTCTCCCTGTCCGGGCGGATCAATTGCAAATACTATAATGCCCTTTTTTACAAGATTATAATTTATAACCTGGTAGAGGGGATTCCTGAAAGCTTCCTGGTTATGGCCTATCACGTTCAGGATGGCGGGGGCCCTTTTTTTAATTTTTTCAGGAACATACAGACAGCCTGTAACATAAAATCCCGGAAATGATTCAAATATTATCTTTTCTATCCTGTACCCCTCCTTCTTAATCACCCCCGTCACCATTGGATTAAGTGCCCCCTTCGCCGGAAATGGTGCCACAAAAGCGGTCAGCCTGGCCCTGACTTCCTGCTGGCGCCGGAGCCAGTCTTCCCTGGACTGCAGTTTTGCTATCTCCGAATCCCTCTTCGCATAATAGCTGAATGCCTGGTCGTTCAGGTAGTTGATCAGAAGGCTGCCCGGATTGTTCCATCTTATCCATTGCTGGAAGACATCCAGGTTCTCCTTGTCGTTCTCCACCGGTAAATCCACGCTCCGGTTAGGAAGGGGCTTCTGAGCATTCAGGGAAAGGCCAAAGAACAGAAGAAGGGCCGGCAAAAGACAGAAATATGTTTTCATTTTCGCCTGTTTCATTGATCGTTTCATTTATTCAGAAGCTGATTGGTCGCCAGTACGAGGAACATGAAGTTTGTCGCTCCTCCTCCCATTACATATTCGGTCTGTTGCCACAGGAAACTCCAGTTATCCTTAAGCTCAGGAAAATCGGGACGAATTACTGCCGTTCCGGATGCCACCCCGCCGGGAATATAGGAAAGATCAGCCCTGTTGACTCCATAAGCTTCGGTAAGCGACTTGACTCCAACACCGGATGCAAATGATGCTGTATTACTTCCCGGATGACATCCAAGAACATACTGGAGGGCATTGAAGATCCTGTCAGGCCTGAAGACCCCGGGGAAGCCGGCCACAAGGAAATATTGCTCCACAGCCCGCGACTGGATCGTCCATCCGTCACCCCAGACATCAGGCTTATATGGAACCCCGAAAGGTGTTGTGGCGTTTTCCTTGTCAATCCTGCCTGAAAAATCGATTGCAGCTTTATCCATATCCTGCCTGAACTTTGCATCCGTAATGTTTTTATATATCATTCCAACCGCCCAGGCCGTGCCTGGCATATGGGCAAGAATATAGTCCTTCTGGGAAATGATTGCATCGAGATACTTGTTATTGCCGGTTGTTTTATAGAGTTCAGCCGCAGCTGCTATCCTCTCGTCAACCATGGCTTTCCTGGCCGAAACAGCGTATAGCTCCTCGGCAGCGCTGAGGCACTCCTCCGACATTGCCGGCCGCCAGCTTTTCAATACCCTTGATGCCGACGCAAGAGCAGCAACACCTGTAAATTCATGCCTTGCATTATCCTCGGTAAAGACCCAGTTATCATCCTCTTCTGATGACTGATATGCGGTCCTTGCTCCTTCCGGAAGATCACGGCTGTATATCAGGTTGTCGGTCTGGGCGCTTCCATCTCCCTGGAGGCTGTACTGCTTTTTGGTAGGACTGATCATCCCCCTGTAGAGCCTGCCCAGACCCTTATACCCGCCAAGGATAGTAAGGACACCATGCTCCACCTGCTCAAGCGCATCAGGCACTCCGTCAGGCTTATGAATAGTAGTTATACGCTTCACCTGGTCAACGGTTGTTGCGTCGAGATCAATTTTGAAGAGCTCATACATCATTGCAAGCCTCCAGGTGGTGACTGCCTGCGATTCAATCCGCAGGTCGTAATCTCCGGCATCATGCCAGCCGCCCCTGTCGAGATGCGGTACATGCTGCGGATACCTGAATTCGGTGAAAGTCTCCGGGCCCTGGCTGTAGCTGTCGAAATGGACATGATTTACAGGTGCCATTACCGCATCGTCGAGGTGGCACCAGTCATGCCAGACCCTCGAGCCCTGCTCAACCCTCATATGACACATCTGCACCGGAAGGAAATATTCGAGAGATGGCTGCCAGACATACCTGTTGTATATATCGCTGCCTATTTTGAAAAGATTGGAGCTGACATCACCGTATTGTATAACGTAAATACCCGGGTCCCTTACCTGGCTGAAGTCGCAGATCGCATAATTATAGCGCAGGAACTTTCCCCATGGTACAGCCGGGGCGGAAAAAACCTTCATTCTCGTTCCATCCGGATTTACCCTGAAAATATCCGTTGCCGCATATGTTGTGGTTCGCTTATCCAGTTCTATTACAGCTTTTTTCGGCTCATCGGGAAGATAGCCTATCTGGCTTATGTGAATTACTGGTGTGTATATATAATCTTTAAGTGGAACTATTTCAATTTCCCATTCAATGACACCTTGAGTCTGGTCTGCGGGGATGGCTGATCGCACAGCGAACCAGCCGGCTTTGCGGTCTTTCCTTCCGTCAACAAGCTGCAGATTACCCTTCAGCGATCGTATTGTCATCCTCTGAGCCTCCGATTCGGGTGCTACAACAAGCACCCTGCCTTCAGCGTAGGGCGCCAGTTCATCGCCCTCAAACGGACCATAGGAATCTGTCGGGAAAAAACCGGTCTGGTTATCCAGATTCCAGCTCTTCCCGAAAAGCACCGCAGGAAATAGTTCCAGCTGGAACCATGCCTTTCCGGCCAGTTCTGCGGGAAGAGGCTGCCCAAGATCGGCTGTCACAAGAATTTTATGTCCGTCAGCCTTTACCCTCACACTATAAGCAAATGAAATATCGGGATAATTCATCTGGACCTGGATCACACCTGCTGACCGGTCAACCTTTTTCGGACCTTTTTCGGAAGAGCCATCCAGCCGTATATCTCCGTTTGCCGCAACACGAACACCGTTCTGAACCAGGGTTATCCCGCTCTGATGGCCGATGGGGTAATAATCATCAAACACCATCACATCAAGTCCGGGCATTTCGAAATATCCCTGCTCGTTTATCGTGAGTTTTCCCTGCCCCTTCAAAGGGTTGAATAGAAAAAGGAACAAGAAGAAGACAGTAAGAAGAAAGCTTGAAAAAGGTTTGATTTTCATGATAAATCAGGTTTATTAATTATTGGTTATCAATGCCTCATTGTGTACTAAATATAAGAATTTATTTCTATGGGCTCCGACCAGCCGGTTCTAAATTTAATCTTTTTTAACGTATGGCATGGATATAAATCGGGGTGTATTCCATTTCATTAAAGGAATATTTAGTATTTTTTCAACCACATAGTTATATTTACAAGCAGATACACACTATATGAAGAATTTTTTCCCACTTCTCCTGGCCGTGCTTGCATTCATCCTATACTCTTGCAGGAATGAAAATGCAGATCCATCGATGCATTTCGGCAAGTTTCCCCTTCCGGTTCCGGAGGAGAACAGCCTGATGGCCGGCTGGGAAAAAAAACCCGTGCTTGAAACCAGGCTTATCGATGATATGGAAGAGGGATCAGGATGGCAGGCCACGGGCATTGGTGAAATGAGCTATTCAACGGAACGGTCAATGGATGGCAGGCAGTCACTGAGATTCCGGACCTCCCTTCGTGATGAGGAACATTACAGGCAAAACAGGACTCCATGGGGATCTTTTGGCGGGACACAGGGGGGCAATGCTTCCGTAATAAAAAAGTTCGATAAACCCCAGGACTGGTCAGGCTTCAACCGGATATCCTTCTGGGTCTATGTCCACCCCACCTCGATGATGACCTATTGCCTCTTTCTCCGTATTGAAAACAAAGGTACCGTCTACAATGCGACAACTCCAGGCAAGTCACATTTCATACAGGATCTCAGGCCAGGAGCCTGGAATCATGTGATGTTTGAAATTCCTCACCTGAAGCGTGACAGTGTTCTTTCATTTGAAATTAACCAGATGCTTACCGGACATAGTCCAGAGGATGAGGGCATTGTGACGTATGACATAGATAAGATTGAACTTCAGCGCGTTGAAACGGATCAATATAAGGGATGGACCCTTGCGCCGGGTAAATTCTCCTTCTGTCATGCAGGCTACAGGCCTGGTGACATAAAAATTGCAATGGCCGGAGATGGCGCCGGTACCAGCTTCCAGCTGCTGAATAGTGATGACAGGGAGGTGTATTCGGGGAATGTAAAGCCCGTTGAAAACAGGAACGGGAAGTTCAACCAGATGGACTTTACTGAGTTTACCCAAAAGGGAATTTACAGGCTTCGAACCGGCAATCTTGTATCCAGGCCATTCCCGATAGATGAAAATATATGGCTGCAGCCCCTTTTCAAGGCTATAAATTTTTTCTTCTGCGAACGCTGTGGCTACTTTGTTCCGGGAATACACAGGGAATGCCACATGGACTGGCAGGGATTCCGGGGTGATGAGAAAAAGATCATCAATGGAGGATGGCACGATGCAGGTGACCTTTCCCAGGGTTCATGGAGAACTTCCATGGCTGTGTATGCAATGATGAGCAATCTCGAAAATCAGTCGGAAAATGGTCTTCCTTCCGAATTGGCGGAAAGGATCAGATCGGAAGCCGCATGGGGCCTCGATTGGCTTCTCAAAACCAGGTTTGGGGATGGCTATCATATGAGCTTCAGCGTAATGCGCATATATACCGACAACAAGACAGGCACTCCCGATGATGTAATTTCGCCTGCAAGCAATATACCATGGGAGAATTTTCTGACTGCAGCTGTTGAAAGCAAGGCGGCGATGCTCTTTGAAAAGTCCAATCCTGCCCTGGCGGAGAGATCCGCAAAGGCGGCCATTGAAGACTGGCAGGCTGCGACCGATTCGCTCAGGAACCGTGATGAAGCCGATTACAGGGAAGCATCCTGGGGCGCAACATCATCAATACTGCTTGGAAAAATGACCGGGCAGAAAAAGTACAGCGACTATGCCGTCAGCTTTGGTGATCTTCTGATAAAATGCCAGCAACAGACCTTCATTGACAGCATCCCGATAACAGGCTATTTTTACGAAAATACAGACCGGAAAAAAGTAATTCACAACTTCCATGCGGCTTTCGAGGAAGCTCCCCTCATCGCACTTGCAATGCTCTGCAATTCCTATCCCGAAAATGAGAAATGGATGAGCTGGTACAGTGCCGCTGTACTTCACAGTGAATTCTTCATGAAAAGAGGCAGCAGGATCTCAGCCCCGTACAATCTTCTTCCAAACTCAGTATGGAAAGCAAGCGAACTAATTGAAATAAAAGATGATGACCAGCGACGGCAGATGATGGACCAGTTCTCCGACGGAACACATCTGAACAGGGATTATGTTCTGAGGACTTTCCCTATTTATCATGACGGACTGTTCCATGGCAGCACAAACATACAGATGTCATCAAACTGGGCTCTGGCCGAGGCATCCATGCTCAGGAACGATGCGGAAGGAATGAGGCTCGCAGGCAGTCAGTTCGAATGGATCCTTGGAAACAATCCATTTGGACAAAGCCTCATGTATGGCGAAGGCTATGATTTTGCACCCCAGTTCGCCTACTGCCTGAAGGATATCGTCGGATCCTTGCCCGTTGGAATGGATTGCATGGGTGGCGATATGCCGTGGTGGCCTGCCACCAACACTGCAACAACCAAGGAGATATGGGTTGAGCCGGTAAACCGGTTCCTTGGCGCCCTCTCAGTCTATAATGCATTCAGCCATAAAGCTGATTCGCTAAACCATATAGTCGAAGATGTGACTCTGTCGGCTGAATCGGTTCAAACAGGCGACGGAAATGTCGTTGTGGAAGTCACTCTTAAGGGCAAGGGCAGTCACAAGCTTGAAATCAAAAGCTTTAATGCCACAGCAAGCTTCGACAATAAGACAATTGACCTTCAGGATAATTCGTCCCGGAAGGTCAGTCTGATACTGAAAGTTACTGACAGTCTCAAGCCCTATGTTGCTCTTATATTTGTCGATGGGGATCCTCTCATGCGGAAGGAAATTACAGGCTCCCTTCTCAAAACGGTCCTTTAGATCCCCTGAGCCTTTGATGTGTTTCACTTTTAATATTTGTTCCAGTTAATAATAATTTAAATTAATCGTATGAAAAAGTTTTTCCCGCTTGCCCTTCTGATCCTTGCAGTGCCGTATTATTCCTGTACCAGAACGGTGCCTGACAAAGGGGTTAAAATAATGGCTTACTATTTTCCCCATAAGGGAGATTTTCATCCCGAAAGCCTTCCCCTCGATAAGCTGACCCATATAATATTCTCATTTACCGAGGTTATTGGGAATGAGATGAAGTTTAAGCATGATTCCGACGGATTGATGCTGAAATCCCTTGTGGCCCAGAAGAAAAAGCATCGCAATCTCAAGGTAATGATTGCCTGCGGCGGATGGGGAGGTTCCGGTGGATTCTCAGAAATGTCGGGAAATCCGGAGACACGGAAGAAGTTCGTTGAGAGTGCCTATAATTTTATAAGGGAATACAGGCTCGACGGGATGGATATAGACTGGGAATATCCTGGTATGCCGGGTATCGGGAACCCGTATGTTCCCGAAGACAAAGAGAACTTCACTGCACTGATGGCTGAACTCAGGGCTGCCTTGAATAAAATAAGTCCCGACCAGGTCCTGACCTTCGCTGTTGCCGGCTGGGAAGAATTCTTCAGCCATGTTGATCTCGACAAGGTAATGCCGTCAGTTTCCTTCATGAACGTGATGTCGTACGACCTGGCAGGTGGCGAGGATCCCTACACTGCTCACCATACAAACCTGGGCTGGGTAAAAATGGAAGATCTGGAAGGAACGCCCGCTGCAGAAAAAATACGTGAACTGGGTGATTCAACAAAACCCTTCTCGGCTGAAAAGATAATCGCGTTCTGCATGAACAGGGGCGTCAATCCGTCCCAGATCATCATCGGCGGGGCTTTCTATGGAAAAGGATGGATAGGCGTTCCTCCCGTAAACAACGGGCTTTACCAGCTCAGCAGGGGCCCCTGGAGAGAAAGGAACAACTATGCAACAATCAGGGCAAAGCGTGAAGATGCAAACGGTTTCGTCCGCCACTGGGACCCAATAGCCAAGGCTCCCTTCCTCTATAATGCAGCCGACAGCATCTTTGTCTCATATGAGGATACAATGTCTGTCAGGCTGAAAACAGAGTATGCAATTAACACGGGGCTCGGCGGGATAATGTTCTGGTCGCTGGGTGGCGATGCCCCTGAAGATGGACTGGTTGACGCAATTTATAAAGCAAAGATGAAAGCGGTGAACTGACATCACTGAAACAGCTGTTGTAATTAAGTATTGTATATTCCCAAAAGGGGCACATTGATAAAAATAATGTCATGAAATCAAAAGCTCATTCCGACTTCAGGGTTTTGTTGTTCTCCCTGACATCATTTGTATTCTTTTTCATTGCTTCTGTAGCTCATTCCCAGGATGTAGCGCAAACCGAGGCCCGACTGATGAAGCAGGCCGACGATAATATCGAAAAATTCAGGAAAGGCGATGCCTCCATCCGGTTTGTAAACTCCGATGGAAAAGCAATTGCAAATGCGACTGTTGAGATCCATCAGAAGTCGCATGATTTCTTGTTCGGCTGCATAATTTTCGACCTTGTTGATGGTGAAAACAACCATCAGGAGGATCTTTTCAAGGAGAGATTCAAACAGATCTTCAACCTGGCTGTCTTTCCCTTCTACTGGCCCGGATATGAACCTGTTCAGGGCTTTACGGGATGGGAGAACAGGCTGAAGGCCATCGATTGGTGCAAGCTCAACGGGATAACGACCAAAGGACATCCACTAGTATGGGCTACAGGATCAGGCACGCCAGGCTGGCTGTCGCAGTATCCCGAAGGTGAAACTGAGGAGCTCTTAAAAGCCAGGGTGTTGAATATTACAGCTGGCTTCCGGGATAAGATAGGGATCTGGGATGTTGTAAATGAGCCCATTAATGTAAGAACCTGGAAACATAAGATGCAGAATTTCAACGACGTGAATGACTGGGGCGTCGCTGATTCAATACCCCTGATAGCAGATTATGTCAGCCAGGCCCTGGAATGGGCGCATCAGGGCAACCCTGATGCCAGACTGCTTGTAAATGAATTCATGACAATAGCAAATAAGGATGTAAGAAAACGGTATGATGACCTTCTCTCCGAACTTAAAAAGAGGAAGGTACCGCTTTCGGGCATAGGCATCCAGGCACACGAACCGAGACAGGAATGGTTTTCACCCGTGGAGGTATGGAAGACATTCGATCTCTACTCAAGGTTCGGATATCCCATCCATATCACTGAGTTTCATCCACAGTCATCCGGGGTTCCGATAACCGGCGGATGGAGGAGCGGCAATTGGACACCTGAAGCCCAGGCTGAATTTACAGAGCAATTCGTTAAACTGTGCTTCGGCCATCCTGCTGTTGTTTCAATAAACTGGTGGGGCCTATCCGACAGGAACATCTGGCTGCCCGGTGGCGGCCTCATAGATGAGCAATACCAGCCCAAGCCTGTCTATACGATGCTTGACAACCTCATAAACAAAACATGGAGGACTAACCTGACAACTCCTACTGACAGCCACGGGAAAATCGGCTTCAGGGGTTTTTTCGGAGAGTACGGGATAATACTTACAATGCCGGATGGGAAGAGGCACAGTTACAAGGTTCATCTGGACAGGCATGAGGAGAACAGCTGGACATTCACTGTGGATTAACGAGGAGATATCGTCAGGATGAAAAAAACAGAAAATCCGAAAGGAAGAAGCCTGTCAAGACGGGACTTTTTAAAATCCTCCTCTGCAGCACTGGCTTTGATGGCTGTTGACGGCCATAGTGAAATTTTCGCCCATACGGGAAAGAGAAACAAAATGATCCTCTCCTTTTACATGGATGACACAAATCCTGAAATCGTAAAAGCGGATGCGTTCAAATATTTCCTCGACTATTGTGTCGGATTCGGGATCCAGGGTGAATCGAGTGTTATTCTGGGGTATAACGGGAAATCGATCACTGATGATCCGAACGATAACCAGCGCATCTATGCCTGGCAGGCAGGGCAGGCTTATTCCAGGGGGATTGATTCACATATGGAGATAATGACTCATGGTGCCCTTTTCGATTTCAATAACGGTATAAAAAAGGAGAGCGGTATCCATGAGGGTCTATGGCTTCATGAGCCTGGTATCAAAACAAGTGAGTACAGGGATTACTTTTCAGGGATAATAGCGTCGGGTGAAAAATCCGGCATAAAATTCACAGGTCTGACATGGCCCGGCTGCGGCTGCGAAGCATGCACAAAAAGGTATGCCGAACTGAAAGCCGCGGGTCCGCTCCATATAAATCAGGCAGCATTCGATGCCCTTCTGGGCCTCAGCATGGAAGGCAGGTTCCGGAACAGGGTACTCCCGGTCTTCTATGAATCGAGCGAGAAGGATTACGGAGTGCACAGAAGAGCTGCTGATGGCAAATATGGTGTATATGACCTTATGCCAAACTGTGAGGATCATTTCGGCATATGGGAAAACTCTCAGGATCATGTGAACCCCGATTACTATATTACTGAAGATGGCAAATCGGGCATAATAATCCGCCACCTGGAGGAAAATGCCCCTTATTGCATGTGGTACCAGCACTGGCAGGGAGTCAATCCGGAAAATGGGAAAGGCTGGAAAGCATTTCAGACCGTCACGGGAAGGATCAGGAAACATCTCGGGGACAAGGTCGCGTGGATGCGCCCCTCAGATATTGTTACGGCTTACCACGATGCCGGAGGATGGAGCTTTACGGAAGCTCTCTGATTATTTTGCATGGGTTTCCGGCTGCAACAACATTTGAGGGTATGTCGCGGGTCACAACACTGCCCGAACCGATCACCGTATTGTCACCTATCGATATTCCAGGATTGATTACAACATTTCCTCCGATCCAGACATTATTTCCAATCCTGATTGGAAGGGCAAATTCAAGCTCCTCATTCCTGAGCTTATAGTCAATCGGATGTCCTGCGGCATAAATGCCCACATTGGGCCCTATAAGGACGTTGTCCCCTATTTCGGTTCTGGCACAATCGAGTATGATAAGGTTGTAATTGGAATAAAAGTTGTTCCCGATTGAAATATTATAGCCGAAGTCGCAGTGAAACGGAGGCTCGATAAAAAAATTCCCGCCTGTGGAGCCAAACAGCTTTCTGATTATATCCTTTCGCCCCTCAATTTCTGATGGAGCCAGTGCATTGAAACTGAACAGCAATTCCCTTGCATGCTGCCT
Organism: uncultured Bacteroidales bacterium; assembly: GCA_963756885.1. Classification (GTDB taxonomy): domain Bacteria; phylum Bacteroidota; class Bacteroidia; order Bacteroidales; family VadinHA17; genus LD21. The sequence goes on along the minus strand of CAVWPG010000003.1, from coordinate 380,822 downwards.
CTCCTCCAATATTTCTTTTCCAGTGGCTTTATAGAGCTTCCCCTCAAGCATTTTCGATTTCTCACTCTGCATAAAATAGTCGTGTTTAATGTAAATTCAGTTTGCTGCCTGACTTTCTCCGCCAGCTTCTTCCGGTTGTCCGGACACGGCTGGCGCAGCCCTGTCAGGATAAAGCGTCCCTCCCTTGGTAAGCCATGATATGCCGAATGCTGCCAGTGCAGCGGTTTCAGCCCAGAAGACGAAGCAGGATCCTGAATTTTCGAAATCGAAAAAACTGAAGTATATCATGATTGCAATAAGAGAAAGGATCATAGCTGCCCCGCAGCCTATGTAAATCTTATTCCTCGTCAGCTTCTGACTGGAAGGATCCCTGCTCTTCCTTGTAAAGAGGAAGACAGAGAATATGGAAAGAACTATGAAGAAAAGGGATGCACAGATAAAATGAACAATGCCGGCCCAGTTCTGGGGACCCTGCCTTACAGTGGGGAACAATGCTACCCCCAGGGCAAAGAAACCGGCCAGGTTACCCGCCAGGTTATCCCATTTGTCGTATCCCCTGTAGAAAAAGAGAAATAATGCTATGGCACAGACCGAGCCTACAAATACATCCCTCATGCCTGTGTAATAATAAAGGCTGATCGTTTTAAGAACAGGAGCACCGCCAAAGAGAAGAGAGACTCCGAGCATAAGAACAAAGGGGAGCAGAATTCCTATCCATCCGACCGCTTTGCGCAGAGCAAGATAAGAATAGGTCTGGTCGAGGGTTTCATAGTATGTTTTCACAAATGCAGGGTTATAGCCGGAAAAAAGGGGCGCATTCTATACCTGGAATGCCCGTTATCCAAATTTATAACTTAACATGAAATTATCATTGCCCGGAGTTGAAATTCTTTTCAATACCCTGTTTTGATTGTCATTCAGGCCCGAACCTTACTTCTGTTTTTTTGTCAAGAAAGATGCCAAGCTCATATCCCTTCTTTTCGATTTCTTCCCTTAAAGGCATTTCAGGCTTATCGAACAACGTGGTATCTATCCTGGCTACGCCCTTCTGAACCGATTGTTTCCAGACCCCTTTCACCAGACCATCAACGACAACTACCGGGTAGAATATTCCATTTGCAGATATTGTAACATCAGCCTTACCCTGCGGAAGCGAGGCACTCCTGTCCCTGTAGCTTATAAGATACTCATCGTATGCCGGAAGCAGGTGGACTGATTTTCCCACGGGATCCCCTGAGGGGAAGGTGTCCGGGAAAATGTATTCAAGCGAGCCTATGGTCTCGGTATAAAAATCGCCCCGAATAGATTCTATGCCCGTTCTGGCATCTTTCTGCTGGAGACCTGACCACCATGCAAAATCGTATTGAGTAGCAGGATATCTGCTCTGGAAATAGCGTTTTGCCAGTTCTGCCAGTGATTCCTCTCTTGTAAGGAATTTCCTGCCCACCGCCCGGCTTGCAAAAGAGGCGTATGTAAGCTTTTTATCCCTGATGGGACCGCTGCATAATATTCCTTCAAGCTCTGCATGTACAAGAAGATGGGATAACCTGTTTCCTCCGGTATTGATGCCGGCATTTTTGAATTCAATTGCGAAGTCCTCCCTCGTCGCGCTTTTCCCACCTGAAACAAGTCTCTCTATGATGTTATTGCTTTTGCTGAAAAGTGCTTCAGACAACTCAAGTTCCCTGTCGCGGGACCTCATGGCAGCTCTTATCCGCGGAGCGGTAAGCTCAAGTATCCATTGGATATCGCGGGCAGATACGAAATGCCAGGTGGGCCTCATCAGGTGAGTCCTTAAAATTTCACCACGGTTATATGATTCTTCGATTTTTGCGATGGATGAACCTGCCATTCTGACTCCCAGGGCCCATTTTGCCATTGCAAAATCCTGTGCCTGTATCGCTCCCATCCTTTCAAGGATCTCTTCGGCAGTGCTGAACTCAGCCGGGTACAAACCCTGACTGCTTAACCTGATATCCCTGATTTTTTCCTGGCTTGTCATTTTATGATCCTTAAACTTTAAATCTGCAGCCGGAAGGCTGAAAGTCCCATTTGAAAAGATTCATGAATATTAATGTCTGTCCCGGAATTTTATAGTTCTGAGAAGTATGCCGGCTGCCTGTGCAATAAATACGATCACGATAAGCGGAATATAAAACCAGTAAACAAGATCCATATTTTTCCCTCCGATCCAGTAATAATAAGCGTGGATCATTGTAAGAACGAACATCAGGTATGAAAGCCTCTGTATTCTTTTCCACCTGGAGGGATTAAGCCTTTTAAAGATGTAATCATTGGATGTTGCAAGCAATAACAGGATAATCAAAGCTGCTGTCAGCCCCGTATAATTCGCCTTCCCGAAGTTATCGACCCGGATTTTGTAGCCTTCCGCCGATTTCTCAAGAAAATAGAGCCATGGCTTGCCCCTGAGATGAACAAAGAGGCCCACAGCGGAATGAAGAATTGCCAGGATACCTGCTACAATGCTTAAATCTCTCCGGAAATAAGTGGAGACAGGTGACTTGTTTTGCACAAGTAAATATATCGTCCCGATTATCAGGGAGACTGAAATAAGAAAAAGGGAGATATATCCCGTCGACTGGGCAACAGAGGCGATGGTATCTCTCTTTCCCCTCTCGAGATAAAAAACGGACACTGCTATGAGGACCAGTATGCCCAAAGGGAGGTAATGTCTTTTAAGCCTGTATTCCTTTCCAGTCATTTTCATCGGGACTTACTTGTTTTTGCCTGGGGCTGTTCAATTAAAATCACCAGGACAACCGGTTCAGTATCTCCATTGCCCTCGAAGCATCATTCTGATTTACAAATATATGGTCATGATTGAATGCAGCAACAACATTACAGCCAATGCCTTTATCTGCGAGAGCTTTCGAGAAAACAGAGGTAAGTCCCACTGCCTCGAGAGATGAAAATACATCAAGGGTTATCCATGAGGCAATGAATGAATACTCAAGCTCAAGCCTGTCTGCTGCCTCCTGTTTTAATACAATGGTGGCTCCTTCCTTTTCCCTGAAAAAAAAGAGGATATCATCCTGGTCAATACCGGATGCATTACCTGCCGAACAATATACCCACCTACCCTTGTTAAGCACCGGATTGAACGACCTTTCCTGAACCGAATGATCCCTCACAAACTCATAATCCCTCTCCACCCTGGCAATCCTGGTCCTGAATGATGAGTACCAGTCCGACCTGCCTTTCATCCTGGCAATTGTATGTTCGGGATTATCCCTCCAGTTTTTTATTGAATCGAGATCCCTCCAGTAGGAAACTGTTATCCCAAGCCGATCCCTTGCCGATTCAATACCCAGGAATCCCTCCTGTTCTGCCGACAGTGATGACATTCTTTCCGACATTTCCGAATAACCGTTGTCCCCCTGTGTCCTTACCGAGCTGAAAATCACTGCGTAATAAGGCGGCGATGGTGTTTTGGCAATCACTGCGACTTCTCTTTTAAGTACTTGTCAATTAATCGTTTCATAATGCAGCCCAACGACTCCGGTATCGAAAAATGTTGATCCGATCAGTCGCAGGTTTACTTTATCCATTATATTTCTGAATAATGGAATTCCCTGCCCGAGCAGGACCGGATTTACAAAGAGCCAGTATTCGTCGATAAGATTATGGCGCATGAGCGTATGTGCTGCCGAGGGACTCCCGAAGATCAAAATATTCTTTCCCGGACGGTTCTTGAGCTTTTTAATATCTTCCACAATATTCCCGCCGATTACGGTTGTCCTGCTTTTCTCATCTCCTTTCATCGATCCTGAGATGATAACCTTGTCAACCCTGTTATACCATCGGGAATGTTCAATATCGTGCCTGGATGCGTCCGGCTTTTCACCGGCGCCCGGCCAGTAGCTTTCCATCATCTCATATGTGAGCCGTCCGTACATCGCAGTATCCGCCTGATCGGTAAGCTCACCAACAAGATCGAACTGCCTGGCGTCCAGCCTTATCCAGTCAATCTCCCGGTTGAGTCCTGCCGCGAGACCGTCGAGTGATACATGTTCGGATAAAATCAGTTTTTTCATAGCAAATATTTTGAACTTTCGAAAGACATTCAGCTATCTCTGCAGGGGAGTAATCTGCCGGCCATCACGGAATTCCCTGCCTGATGATTTTATAATTAAGCGGAGCCCACCTTCAAGGCTGCTTCGCTTTATTATCGGCCATAAAATCGAATGCACCCTTCCTCAGGTTGATGCCGTATTCAAGATAGGCCTTCAGGCAGGCAAGGAAATTAGCCCAGCCCTCCGTATTCCCCATAAGCCATTTGATCCCGGCTTCGTTGTTCTCCCTGCTTTTCTCGGTTACCCTTACAACAGTCGAACCGGTATCGTGCGGTTCAAGCTTCATCTCAACAAGAAGCTCAATTTTATCCATCTCCCAGTAAAAGGAGATGTATTTATTCTTCTCGATCTTGCCGACTTTTACAGGAAATTTCATATCGAACTCAGGAAATTCCCACCAGATCTCCCTCCCCTCCTCCATTCTGGCACTGCCATGAGAGATGAAATAATTTGACATTTTTGCCGGGTCGGTTATTGCATCAAATACCTCTCCTGCGGGCTTAAGGATCTGAAGGGCAGCCCTGACTTCCAGTGTCTTGTTTTCCATAGCTTTATGTTTTAGATTTCCCTTAATTACTAACCACGGATTTAACAAAAAGTTCAGGTTTACCCTTCAGGCGGATAATGCAGTGTTGTATACCCGTGCCAGATTCTGCTTATCATTTCCGGAAAAGTTAAATATTAGTGTATTTACCTGTAAAGTTAGCACCTGGAGGGGAAATTGAATATAAAATCATTTGCTTTCTGACGTGATTTCCTCGTTTCCCTCTTTCTTTTCCCGTTTGCGGAATTTCAGCCAGCCTTTCAGCTTTTCAAGGAAGCTCCTGCCAAGAATTGCCAGACTCAGGTAGAAGAGTATCTCCCCGGCAATAAGCAGTCCGGCAGCAATCCCTGCTGCAGTCTTTGCCGGAAAGCCAAGCCATGGCACAACAGGTATCAGAATGAAAAGAATACACGAGACAGACAGTATTATATATCCTGCTATTTTAAAAACTTCTCTCCTTGCCTTCATTTATGCTGGAATATTTTAGGATATGCTTAATCACCGTGAATCATATAGCGGGAGACCAGCGTCTCTCTATCGTTGAAGCAGGGACAAGCATGAGCGGAAATGTCTGTAGAAGCCTAAGGGTCGGGTTCATTTCCATCACTCTCTTTTTTTGTTTCCCGGGGTTTACAAATAAGCTTTCAAATCATCCTTTAAACCGACCGCCTCAGGTTCCTTCAGGTCTGCTTGCCAGGTAACCTATAATCGAATAGACGGCATAAATAATTACAAGCCTGAAAACAAAATTCATCAGAGTATCGCTCACTGAGTGTGACCTGCTGTCAATGTCGATAAAGGAATATATTGCATACGCTATGCCTGCACCGGAAATAATACCGCCGGTAACCGAGACCGGTATGAACATAATGCCGGAGCGCCTGAACCAGTCTAGCTTCATTTAAAATCAGTTTTCATGATCACGGAAACAATATAATCATGGCAACACTTATCGCCCTTATTATAACAGATATGATACCGGCATTGTTCTATTTTGTTCCACCGTCATATACAAGCTTCAGGCCCCAGTCTATGTCTTCCGGAAAATCCGGCAATTCTATTATACCTATCTCGGAAGATTCAAGCCTGCCATTTCCCGCATCCTTCCAGGTCCCGTTTCGCGGGTCGAACCATTCAGCCTTATAGAAGCTGTTGAGCATGGCCCCGCGGATCTCAGACCTGGGACATCCCTTTTCGAAATAAGCCAGAAAGATCTTCCTGTCGGGCGTGCGGGCGCAGTAAGCCCAGCCCTCGTAGCTCAGAATATCGTGAGTTTTGTCGGGTGAAACGAGGTCTGCCAATGGCACCAGTTCCTGATAGCGGTTGCCGATGGAGAACGCAAAGTCTCTCAGATAATGCATCTCGGCTCCTGAAGGCCACAGGAATGCTTCCCACATGTGTATGGGTGCTGAGGGCTCGATGTCGGCGCCCCAGATTCCTTCTGCACCGTAGACATGACCAGCAAGTCCCCCGGAAAGAAAGCTCCCGTACATCCCGGAGCGGACAAACTGGTTGTCCTTGTCTGTTCCGCCGGGTGCTCCCCTTGAATAATTAACGGAGCCTGGTCCGCGGGCATCGCGATAACCTGAATAATAGGGCTCACCGTTAAGAGCCGGTTTCGGATCCTTCAGATTGAAAATCTCAGTCAGGTACCAATAATTGTTGTGCTCGCGCATATTCCCGATCTGGTGCATGGTAACCCAGGAATTGTCCCCCCAGTTCTCGAGAGTGGATGGATCGGCATTTGCCGAAAGCAGTGTTCCAAAGGGAGGCGGGCCATATTTTTTCTTCATGAGATTAATGGCTGCCGTATAATCTGCCGGACTGACGGTTTCATCGATTATATCGAGGTGGACAGGACTGAGTACAGTATTATTTGCCTGGTAACGGGCAAAAATGTATTGTATGAAACGGGTGTATGAATCGGGCCATCCATAGTATTTATACCAGCACAGACCGGCATCCCTTCGCGAAACCTCAATGAATGGAACGAACCCGTTTGCATTCAGGTAATCGACCTTCCTGTCGAGATATTTGAAGTACTCGGGGTTTATCCTGTCCATGTCGGGGAACTGGTATTCGTAACCCGGAACCTTGCCGGGGAAGAAGAATGGTCTTCCACCTTCGTTGTCCATATTCTTTGCGCTGCCGGTTCCGAATTCGAGCCATGCCGATCTGACTGTTGTCCTCGCAGAATCATCCATTACAAGATGCCAGGGCTTGTCATCGGTCATCCAGTTCGGGAAGGCAGCAATCACATTAACCCAGTTGTAGCCCTGGGCCTTGCGGTAACGCACGTAATCCTTGAATCCGGCCCCCTGACCGATAGGCCGTTCCCTGTCGTCGTCGTACCATTTGAAGCGGTTGCTTGCCAATGAGTACCACGTGTCTCCGATGGCAAAGAAGGGAGTACCATCGGCGTGCTCGAGTGCATGGTTATTGGCGGTGGATTTAATAAAACCATGGCGCAACGGGTTTTCAGCTTTTTCAGCCTCGCTCCAGGCAACAGCCGTGAATGAACCTGATTTACCCGAAAGTCCAGGGTCCGCAGGATCTGATCCGCTCTTCCAGCTCCATGTTCCCGGGCTTGTCGCTACAAGCCGTACATGAAATACCCTGCCGCCATCCCAGAAGCCATATATCCTCTTGTTGAACCCCGGCCCTGAGAGATCGACCCAGATCGTAACATCGGTATAAGCATTCCTGTATGTTCCGGAGGAAGTAAATTCAAGCTGCTGTTTCTCCCAAACATGCGTAGTTTTCTGAGACTGTGCAACAGGCTCATTATAAATAAGAAAGACGATGAATAAAGGCAGAAGAAATTTCATTTGGAGATAATTATCAGGTTAATTAACATTGTGCAATATAATTCCGGATTGAACCATGGATATCCCAGGCCAGCCATTCCGGATAGTAAATTTAAATTAATTTAATTAACGAAGCTTCATATCTTCTTCTTCCTGCCGATAATAAAATGCTTTTTTATGAATTAATCAATACTAAACGTATAAATGGTCAAATTAGCAAGAGATTCTTCGCTTCACTTCGTTTCGCTCAGAATCTCAAACTATTAGTCTGACAATGGTATAAATTAATGCGTAATATGTCACCACTCCTCAGATTTCACCGCACGGCTCAGTCATCAGGCCTCAGGGGTTTGGCCCTTTCAATATGAACAGTTGATCCGGAACCTGAATGCCACTTCCATCAGAGCGCAATTGACATCAGGTTTCTCTCATTTCCTGCCTTGTTTATAAAATTAAAGCCCATTTTTTCGAATTCAGGCATGAATTCCATGAATCTGTATCCGGGAGAGTCAGTATCGAAAGGATAGGCCTCCACAAATTTCGCCCCGTTATCCCTTGCATATTTAAGTGCCTCACTGATTAATTTTTCAGCGAGCCCGGCATTCTTGTACCTGCTGCTCACATAGAGGCACACAAGAGCCCAGACATTTGGCAATGAACTATCCCCCTTTAACTTATTGTAGCTCTCGCGCGGAGCAATGGAGCACCATGCGATGGGCTCAGAATTTGCGTAGCATATCAGGCCCACAGGAAATTCATTATCTATATATCTTCTCAGTGAATTCTTTCTGACACTGCTGTCGGAATCGTCCTCTCCCGCCTCCATCTTACGCCAGACCATGCACCAACAGTCGTGCGGTCCATCATTATCCTCGAACAGCTTTTCCAGGTCTGTCCAATTGTACCTGTCAACAGGTATATACTGCAATATGGTCATCTTATTAACCTCCGTTTTATTCCTGTATCAACTACATTCATGCTAAATAACTGCAGTTGCCTGTATCCATTTCAGGTGTGACTCAGCATATATGCCGCCGGAGGCTTTTCAGGTCATATTTTCTGTATTTTACCGGGAATTGCCATCCACTTCAAATATTCCGAATGTATTGTTGTCCGGGTCTGTAAAATATCCCTGCCAGCATCGCCCCGGAATGGCAAATTTTGGCAAGGCCTCCTGACCGCCATTACTTATGATCAGGTCACCCGTTTTATCGAAATTGTCAACCTGCACTGAACAGACAAAAGCATTTGTACCAGATTCTGCCGGCGGAATCTTTGCCGGTCTTTTTAACAGTCCTCCGTTTATGCCGTTTGTCTCAATCCTGTAATATTCCATTGGCACAAACTCCTCCCTGATGAATTTCCATCCGAAAACAGTTTCGTAGAATTTTATCTCTCTCCTGAGATCAGAAGATTGAATTTCGAAATAGCCGATAGTATTCATAACTGCAACTATGATCAATCCATCTGATAAAATAACAATCCAGTCCGGTCAAAAGTTTTGTTCCAAATAACCGGAAACAGAATAAAAGAGTCTCTCTAATGGCTGTTTTACTTATTATTCCTTGTAATGATATACCATAAGGTCTTGTACTGGGCACCGATCCCGAAAGAGTGGTCACCTCCACTGTCTGTTACAGGCACTTCGCCGACCCGGTTTCCGGCCGGATCGAGAGCAAATACCCTGAAATTGTCCATCCCCCTGAATATCAGTTTTGCCGGAATGCCCTCCGCCACTGTGGGAGCTTTTCCCCAGTCGCCGCCTACAGTTGTCTTTGCTTCATTCCATTTCCATCCGGTGTTTTCAACCCTGCCTGCTGCCACGAGCAGAATTCTGGAAGATTGCTCCACTGGTTTGCCGTCAAGGGAGGTCACTGTAATTGTTGCCCAGTTATAGCGGGTAGTGTCCATTGCAATCGTGACCGACCCGAGCATGATGTTTTTGCCACCTATATAGCCTACTGCCGCCCTGGCCGAAGGTGCATTGATCCTGTAGACAGCATTTACCGAGTCGCGGTTATCCCATATGATCTCGCCGGTCTCCGATTCCCAGGGTCCGGTGGATGGAGTTACAGTCTCCGACAGCCTGAATTCTGCAGCCCGGGTATTTACCTCCAGGGGATGCATAATTGCAAGACCGGGAGAAGCGCCTGCATCTTCCCATACATATTTCATATTGGAACCATGCAGCCTTATCCTGTCGCCTGTCTTCACCATGTTATCGAGCACAGATGAATAAGGCAGGCCAAGCTGAACAGGGTGCTTTCCGGACTGCACGGCGCCCATGCGGAACAGCACTGCACCAACCGGCACAAATATCTGCTTAAGAGGGTGCCCGGCACTCGAAAAGAAATTGTCGATACGTCCGCCATCATACGGAGCGTCAAAAGTAAAATGATAGATCCCGTCAAAATCCTGGAAGGCAGCAAACGAATTCAGCATGGGATACATCTCTGCACAGAAGAAGGTCGGGGCCGGGTGGTCATACTCACTTATAGTAAGAGGCATTCCTGCTATCCGGTGCTCCGCAAACCATGTGAGGGTTCCGGTCTGCTTGTCTGTCACCATGGAGGAGTTCCTTATTGTCCAGTTTGTTGATGACCAGCTCTGACCCGGGAAATGAGGATGCTCCCAATAGGAGTGCATATCATCGAAATCGGCAACCTGCGACTCGCGGTATACTCCTGCCACACCGCTGTAATAGGCCTGCGATTCGGCAATATTGGCTTTAACCTTCAGCTCCTTCCTGAAAAATCCTGTCATCTCCCTTGCATACGAAAGCTCCCTGTCGATAAGAAAACTCCATAACATCTCCTTCTGCAATCCGGGCGTCTTTTCACTGTAATTGCTGATTATGCCCATCAGGTCTGTGCTGTAGCCATCTTTACGATTGTTTTCCGGATGCTTTGCCAGCCATTCCCTCCACTGTTCCAGCAAAGCCGATCTGTGAGCCGGATTCAGCTTTGGAAGCAGGCTCCAGTTCGATATCAGGGAATTTTCATTATTGACCTCGACGAAAGCAACTGCCGGCTCCTCGTTATAAAAAGTTCCGGTATAGGGATTCCTGTGGGTAAGAAGCTTCCTTGCATAATCCTTCTGCATCTCAATATACGGCCTGTAAAACTGATCTATGCTTTTTCCGTAATTGAATTGATCAATTCCTTTATAGTCGGATCCAGGGTAATTCCTCGAAACATGAGTGTTGATATTGCTGTAAATACCATGAAGCTTAAGCTGGTATACGAGCCAGTCGAGCCTGTCGAGCTGTCCAGGATCGAGATCCTTCCCTGAAGCGTCCCATATGCCATCTGGGGCCGACTGGTTATCCATATGATGAAACCTGACCACATTCATGCCAAGCTTTCTCAGTCTGCCCGCAATCATCACCGCGGTCTGCTTATCCGGGAAAGCTGAAGAAAATGTAAGGTTGGTCCCAAAAAAGCGGATCCTTTTTCCATTGGCATCCACAAAATGTCCGTTATCAGCATGGATGAACCCGGAGCTTCCTGCATACCCTGCATTCAGAAATGACATATCAACATCATTATGCGTTGTGTCTGAATCGGGAATGACAAAATCGAACCATCCGTATTCCCGTTTTTCTTCTGTTACTTTGCTGCAGGATGCAAGGGAAATGATGGACAGGACAAGAACCGGCAAGATCAGGGAAAATACCCCTGGTAAAAGATGTTTGTTGAGTCTCATGATTTTAAAGCTTTTAATATACAAGTCAATTGTTGTGAGATAAGGTACAATTTACAAAAAAGAGCGGATCCGGATACACAGGCTGTTCATTCCGTGGCAGGCTGCAGAGGGAACTGCTCCGGAATATTAAGGATCATGGATGTCTGACTATATACAGAACTGCATCTTCCCATCCTTCAGGAATCACAAATTCGGCAATACCCGATGTGCTGAAGGTACCTATGCTGCTCCTGCTGCCAGTAGCCGGATTTAGCCACCACGCATCTGCAGTTTTGGATGCTGTAATTGAATTCAGGTTAACCCTCACAGGTGATTTCCCTGTAAGATATGCCACAATCCATTCACCATCAGCTGAACGGGCTGCTACATTCCCGGATATCCATTTTTCAAAAATCTGCTGGTCAGGTACTATTCTCCACCAATCCAGCGACCTGAAGAAATCGCCCATAATCTTCATCTGTCGCGCCGCCGGTGAATCATACCAATCCCTCCATGTTTGAGGCGACTTCCAGTTGTCCCTGTGCCCGTAGGAATAGAATCCTCCGGCCAGACAAGCCCACCAGGCACTGCGTCGGACTTCAGGAGCCGTTGTCCCGTCCTCTCCTTCATATCTCGCCTCCCCGTCAACAACAGGCTTTGGAGGCCATCTGTTGTAGTCGGCCCTGACCATGTCATAGTTCATCATATTTGTACTCCAGGTCTGGAGCGTATTGAATGAGAGCCAGAATTCGCTGTGCATGAAACTCGAGGATGCCGGTGATGGATCAGGATGCATTGTTATCAGATGGCTGTCTCCGTCAGCCTCCAGAATGCCGGCAACAGTGCCACGGATGATCGTTTCGGAGGCAGCTTCAGCATGTGGATACATGCCGAACACTACGTTCCCTGCATTCCTGTAGCGGTTTGCCAGCCATACAGCCCATTGCTTTGCATTCAGGGCGGTTATTCTGCCGGCATCACAGTCGCGTGCATGATAAACACCCATAACAAGAATAATATCGAGCTTATCAGCATAAGCCACAATCGAATCAACTTTCCTGAAATATTCCTCATCAGGAGTGAGGGGATTATCATTCCTCCACGCCTTCAGCCCCTGCCATGGCTTCATGCCCGTCATGGCTCCCCATTCCGGGAAAACACCATTTACAATAACCTGGATCACATTGAAGCCCTGTTCTTTCCGTTCCGCAAGCAGGGCACATGCCTCTGTAGCATTAAGATACCTGAATAACTCCCATTCGGTATCGCCCTGCCAGAAAAAAGGGCTGCCGCTTTTATCCAGGAAGTAATGGCCATTTTCGCTTATTGTGAGCGATCCTTTGCGGGATGACTGTCCATTGGCTTCCCAGGTCAGAAAAAAGATAATTATAAGGGGAGTCAGAAATGAGACTGCTGACCATTTTACCAAGGGTAAAAAGGGCCTTACGATCAGATGTGTATTATTCATGGATGAAATATTTTAAAAACAGCATTCAGAAGGCTGACCGAATCGGCTCTGACGTCCTGTGTTATCTCCCAGATCATAATCCCCGAAAATCCATTGTCGTACACATATCTTGTTTTGTCTGAGATTGTGCCGACCCCATTATAGTAAATATTATCAACCTGGTCATACTTATAGGCATCGGGGTGAAGCAGAAGTATATCTGAATAAGAGATATACATCCCTCCGTCAATGTCGAAATCCTTTCCATAGAAGGGAACACCCAGGATCAGCTTCTCCTTTGGCCAGCCCCTGTAACCGGCATAGTATGCCAGCCCTGTCGAGCTTGCACTGCTGCCCGATCCGATCGCATCGGCATATGAAGAGTGCTGCCCCGGAGCAGTCCAGGTCCCAGTAAAATCATAGCCCATAACCATAAGGTGATCGGCATATACAGCCACTTCATCGTAATAGTCCTTTCCCCACCAGTCGGAAGCGCCAAGGTCGACCGATATGCCAAGGCCGAAAGGGGCAAATTCCTTCTTAAGCTCCTTAAGCACTGAAACAAAGGCATTGCTCTCAGCCGGAATAACGGTATTGGTCAGGCTTCCGGTCCAGTACTCCCAGTCTATATCCACCCCGTCAAGACAGTTTTCGAAGACATATTGCCGTACTTCATTGATAAATCGGGCCCTGGATTTTTCATTTGTCGCCATAACAGGGAAATTTTCGGACCCGTCTGCGCCACCGATGGAAACATAAATTTCAACACCGTTTGCATGCGCACTGTCGGCAAGCTTCCGTATGCTGAGCAGGTCAGTGGTATTTATTGTCCCGTCAGCGTTCGGCCTTGCAAAGGCATAGATTATACGGGTAAGCTTATCCCACCTGACAGAGTCGGGAGGAAGCACATCTTCTCTCCATGAAGTATAAAAGCCTACTATCTGCCTGTCGTATGATTTTGGTATGAACGGTGAGGAACAAAGAGGCCTGGCGAGCCATTCCCCGTCTGCATTCTGGCTTTTCCTGCAGGAGATCAGGATCAGTAATGCAAAGGAAAAAACCAACAGGAAAATCTTCAATATCTTAAGGTTCATCATTCTGTGGAGGTCTTCAGGTTTCGGTACAGTTCAGCTGCCCAGGCGCCCGATCCATTTTGTCTGAACGGCATCCAGCTTTTCGATCTGGCTGCCCGACAGGTAAATATCCGGCTCTTTGGCAAGGATATCATTTACAGCCTTTGCTGCCCTCTCCTCCATCGAAAGTGACCCGTTCTTTTCCCACTGGGCCCTGTTTGTGCGGCTAAGCAGGGAGGAATACCTGATCTCTTCCTGGAAATGTTCGAGAGTGTGTGCCGATTCCAGAAACGAACCGCCGAAAGAAACCTCTTTAATAACATCAAGGGCAAGATGCTCATCATCGACCCTGAACCTGTCGGTGAACCTTTTGCAGTTGCCGATAAGCTCGTCGTCAATCAGCGCTATTTCAGGCGATATTGTCTTGGATGTCTCAATATTTCCCACTCCCCATACCATATTTACCTTTGCGAGTGTATGTATCAGTGTCGTGAGTATTTTTTCTGATGAAGCCTGGGAATCGAGCATTACCGAATCACTGAGCGCCCAGGATGCCGAGGGCAGTCCGTGGAACTGTGCCATTTCGGCACCGGCTCCCTGAAGGAGGGCATTCTCGGGGGAGCCTGTGAGCACAAGCGTTGTCATCATATCGAATACATGGGCAAATCCGGAATTATAGATGCAGGGTCTTCCCGGCTCGATGACCTGGTTGATCACGATACCGCTCAGCACCTCAGCGTCGGCAATTGCCAGGCTGCCCGCAAGTGTAACCGGCGATGTTCCTCCTGCAAGCGGCTCGGAGTTGATCATAATCGGGATTCCGTGCCCGCGCGTCCGGAAAAAAAGATCCAGAGCCGTTTCTGTCCAGGTAAGCGGACTTACAATGCTGTAGCCGAGGGTAAAGAACATATTTTCGCGCAACGAACTGCCATTCAGGATAACATCAGACATCTCGATTATTGCTTCAGCCCCTTTAGGGGTATAGATGCAGGGTCTGAGATGCTTGGGAGTATATTGAGCTGCGATCCTGAAACCGGCAAAATCCCTGCACGCAGGGGGATATTCCTTCAGGCTCGTCCCAACGATGCCCGAAACATTTTCAAGCTTGTCGGCCACGCGAACAAGCTCTGTAAATTCATTCACTCCCATCTCTGTAATTCTTTTCGATGTACCCCTAAGGTATTGGGTGGCGTTTGCAGTATAATACAGGGTGGGTCCCCCGCTCCTCATCACTGTCTCATTCCCCGCACGGTCCTTTATTGTGAATTGACGTGGACAGAGAGCCAGGTATTTATCAAGCATATTGCCAGGCAGGTAAAGCCGTACATTATCCGACTTGTCAGCCAAAGCCCCTGCGTCAAGAAGGAGATCGAATATATTTTTACTGCGGACCCTGATCCCTACTTCTGCGAGGATCTCCCTGGCGTTCCGGTGAATAAGGCTTTTTTCAGTCTCTGAAAGGATGTGAAGCATATTTTTAAATTTCTTAAAAAGCTGATAATTGATTAATTTTAGATACTAATCTAAATGTAGTAAATTAAACTAATTATAAAACCTATCTCAAAATGAAAAATTCAAGAAGACAATTTTTAAGAAAATCGGGGACCGGATTGCTTGCCATAAGTGCAGCTCCACTGTTTTATCGGGGCGAAGCTTCAGGAAAACAACCGGCAGCTCCGGCAGGGATGAACGATCAGTTCAAGCTCGCTGTTGCAGGATGGACATTCAACAAATTCAAGCTTGACCCGTCGCTCGACATGATGGAAAGGGTCGATCTGCATTATCTCTGCATCAAGAACTTTCATCTGCCCCTCGACAGCACACCGGAAGAGATAGCGGCCTTTCATGCAAAGCTTAAATCAAAGGGGGTCACCGGCTATGGTGTAGGCCCAATAAGTATGAAAAATGAAGCGGAAGCTGACCAGGCATTCGAATATTGCAAACGGGTCGGGGTAAAGTTGGTCGTAGGAGTTCCCGAACATGAGCTGTTGCCCTATATCGACAAAAAGGTCAGGGAATATGGCTTTAACTTTGCAATCCATAATCATGGTTATGAGGACAAGCTCTATCCGACTCTTGAAAGCATATACATGAAGGTTAAGGATCTGGATCCCAGGATAGGGATGTGCCACGACATAGGATATTCGCAGCTCATGGGCATCGATCCGGCTGAAGTCACCGTAAGGTACGGGAACCGGATCTTCGATATGCATATAAAGGATGTGACTGCTTCAACGCCGGAAGGAAAAGATATTGAAGTGGGACGAGGAATTATTGACTTTCCTGCTCTTTTCAAAGCCCTGCGGAAAATAAACTATAAGGGGATGTGCAGCATCGAGTTCGAAAAGGATGCCACTGATCCGCTGCCGGGGCTTGCCGAATCGGCCGGATATTTCAAAGGGGTATGGAGGGCAGTCTGAGAACCTGCTATAACCTGTATTTATCCTGAATCTCTGTGGCTTCCTTCAGCTGCTCAGCCAGTGTGGGCAAGCCGAATTCCCTGAGAACATCCTTTACCCTGAGCTCCGGGTCGCGGCTCTCTATTGTAGCCCAGTTTTCAGGATGATAGATCTTTATTCTCAGCCTGTTCCCGTATTTCTTCTCTATTTCAGGGAACCTCTGTACCTGCGGCCAGATCTCGAGAAATTCCTTTTCAAGGTTGACGGGTGCGCAAACCCATCTTGCAAATTCACCGTCACCTGCAATAAGGTCACCCGTCATATCAAGTATCCGTGCGTCCTCCCCGGTTGCCGAAACGACATAATACTGGTTCCTCCATGCATGCTGCGCAAGCGTATCGCCGAAAGGCCCCTGCGAAGGGAAAAGAACCATTTCCGCACCCGATTCCCTGAGCAGCCTCCAGTTATCGAACCACGAGGCGTCCATACAGATCTGCAGACCAATGGTCCCGAAATCTGTTTTGAAAACCGGTGGGGTCAATACACCCGGAGTGGTTCCTCCTCCCTTGTAGTATACATCGGGAAGGGTCTCTGTATCTGTCGGATGCATCTTGTGATACACACCGTCAATCTGTCCCTTTCGGTTGAGAAGGATAGCACTGTTATAATAATGACCCTCCTTTTTTGTCACAACAGGGCATATGATGTAACAGTTGTGATTCCTTGCGATATCAGCAATGATGGATGTTACAGGTCCTGGCACATTTTCGTCCTCTGCAATCTCTTCAAGTGTTTTCATTTCCTTTACCCAGGAGATCTGAAAGGTTTCGGGAAGACAGATAATATCCGGTTCCATCGGATAGACATTTTCCATCCTCTCAAGCATATTCTTTATCCTCTTCTCAATTGTTTCCTCAGGCCACAGACCCTTGAGACTAATTGCAGCCACAGTGACTTCCCTCGGAAGCCTGCTCTCTTTTGAAGCTCTCATTGCCATTGGATCCGTATTTAAATTCTGTATTTATCCTGTACCACTTCAGAAGCCCTTACGTTTTCGTAGATCGTAAGGATCCCAAACTCCTTCATTACATCCCTGACCTTAAGACCGGGGTCAAGACTCTCGATAGTAACGACACCTGTATTATCCCAAACCCGTATGCCCAGCCGGCCTCCGTACTTGCTGAAGAGTTCGGGAAGCCTTTCATTCGTCGGCCACGTATCTGCATTGGCTTTTTCGAGGTTGATCTCAGCCCATGTATACCGTATAAAAGTGCTGCTTGCATGAAGATCATTCCCCGACATGTCTATTATTCTGGCATCACCGCCTGTTGAGGATACAATATAAAATCCGTACCTCCAGGCATGGAAATTAAGAATCCTTCCCCCTGGAAACTGTGAACAGAAAAGCATAATCTCTGCACCCTGCCTCTTATAATTCTCCCATCCGTCGCTCCAGTTGGCATCATAGCAGATCTGTACTCCGATTTTACCGAAATCGGTTTCGATCACAGGCTGACCCACCGCACCGGGCAGAACTCCTATAGTCTCTTCTCCGGCCTTCCCGGTGAGTATTTCATCCTTTACCGGATGCATTTTATTATAGGCTCCTGCAATATTGCCCTTCCTGTCGATTATGAGGCAGCTGTTGTAAAAATTGCCCCCTTTTGAGGTATATATGGGACAGGCTACATAACAGCCATTTTTCTTCGCAAATTCAGCAATCCGTCCTGTGACCCTTCCAGGGACTTTCTCATCCTCAGCTATATCACGCAGGGCAAACTGCTCATCCACCCAGCTGGTATCGAACAATTCCGGCAGACATACAATATCCGGATGAAGACCCCTCACATCTTCCATACGCTCCAGGATTCTCTTTATTCTCGACTCCCTCGTCTTATCGGGCCATAACCCCTTAAGGTCGATACTGGCCACGGAGACAGGCCGGGCCATCTTTCTCTCTTCGGTACGGCCTGTTGCACCACATGCAGGAACCGACAATCCGACCAGTCCTGCTCCTATCCCTGCCGAGGTTTTTCTTATGAAACTACGACGTGATTCACTGCTGGCACTTTTCATACTAATGTTCTCTTAACCGACAAAATAAGGCAGCCTTGTAAGCTTAGGATCGAAATTGAGCCTGATACGGATCTTTTCAGCCTCAGTATCGGAAATCAATGGCTCCTTACCCACCTCCACGCACGACTCGAGGGGTGCAAACCCATCTATCCCGACATTGCAAACTGAAACAGGCAGGCTAAGGGCATACCTGAGCAGATCATCACCTGACACATTTCCGATCAGGGCATTCTGACCCATGATCTTTATTGCAATTATACCAATGTCTCTTTGTGAAACGACAGGCAGAAGCCCATCTTCATTGCCATTATACCTTGCCGCATTTATAACGCACAGGATTGCATCGATATCGAACTCCCTGAATGATTTCTGGGAAGCTTCGTTCCACTTGTGAAATGAAAATCCTATGTTTTTCACCACTCCTTCGTTCTTCAGCTTCAGGAAAGCCTTGTAGCCTCCGGAAGGACTTAAAAGTGTATTGACATCTTCCACCATATCTATACCATGCATGCAATACAGATCCAGATAATTTGTATTGAGTGTCTTGAGCGAAACTTCAATTTCCCTCATGACACCGTCGTATGTCCTCTCCTCCGTTTTTGAGTTGAGAAATATCTGATCCCTGTACTTTGGCACAAGGTACTTTCCATACCTCTCCTCAGCAAGTCCATTGCCATAGGATCGGGCAGAATCCCAATAGGTTATCCCCAGCTTAATTGCATGATCGATATGCCTCTGAAGTGTATTTTCATCAGCTACCCAGTTGCAGTAGCGCGATCCGGCGCCAAAACCTATGCACGAGACCATCCTGTTGGTTCTGCCAAGCCGCCGCTTTGGAAGCACCCCGGCCTTTGAAGCTGATTTGTCAGATGATGCGGAGCCAGCATTGGATGCTACTCCCGGAAGCATTGCAGCCGTAGTTGTAACAGCTGCGGCCTGTAAAAATCTGCGTCTTGAAAATTGATTTTTCATATATTATCTGATTTTTTTTTAAAATATCTGTCAATACCCGTTATGTGACTCGAAGGGAAAAGAAATAATACAAAGAGGGCAGCCATCTCTATAAGATTTTTATTAACGATCCAGTAATTGCCTTCCACCGGAGCATTTATCAGAAGTGAGACAAATGGCGGGTAAGCAAGATAATAAAGTGCAAGCAATACAATGCCGGCAATCTTTAGCGGTCTTGCCAGCAATCCGATGAAAAGGCCAAGTCCGATAATTATCAATCCCCAGATATTCAGGAAATTGACAATATCGAGGTATGTCGCATTCAAAGCCATGGCCTTAAAGATATGGGAAAATGGCCCGACTGATCCCATCAGATAAGACCTGGCGCTCCAGGCAGGGGAAGAAAGAAGTTTTGTAAATCCTTCAAACAGAAAATGCCAGCCGATCAGAACCCTTAGCAAAGTCAGGGAGAATATCTGGAAATTTGACCAGGATTGGGGAGAATTTTCGTTTTTCATACTAAAGTCGCTTTTTCGGTTACATGGTCCCATATAACCCTTTTATTGTTCATGAATGCCAGATTTCCGAGATTGAAGGTGACCGCTTCATCGAATCCTTCGTCAATATTGCAGCTTGTTTCTGTCTGATTGCGGATGGCATCGAGCCATTCCCTGAGATGAAGGAATGTGGCATCGATCACCTTGCCATCGATATATGTTGCCCCATAGCCACCTTTGATATAGGCCCTTGCAGTGGCAGACGATACTGCGTCCACATCTGTTCCCCCGTTATACATATATATAGGCTCAGAGGAATCGAGCCCATTGTCCTTATAGCGCTCCGAATAATCGTCCTGGAAGATCTTGATGCCAAGATCAAGATACATGGCAGCTTCCGATCCCATTATATAGTTTTCCCTGTAAATTCCATTTTTCAGCGTTCCGTCGTAGGTCATATTCAGTCCCTTGCCCGGATAGTTGAAGACCACATTCATTACATCCGGCATATCACCGCAGTTTTTATAATAGTACTGCCCTCCGAGTGCAACAACAGACTCCGGGATGCCGATCCTCATAACCTGGTTAATACAATCGTACTGATGCGAAAAGTCATTGCCAATAAACCCTGTTCCATATTCGCTGAAGCGGTGCCAGTTGAAATAACGCTTATGGTCAAACTCACACCATGGCGTATTGCCAAGGAACTCCTTCCAGTTAATGTTGCTTGTATTTCCGAGATCATCATACTTCCTGTTTCTTATCCAGGCACCATCCAGCCCGTTCCTGTTCGTAAAGGTTTGTGCCATGGAAATGGTGCCCAGAACTCCCTTCCGGATAAGCTCATGTGCTATCCTGAAACTCATCTGCTGACGGTTCTCGTGACCCAGTTGAAAGACGACACCTGTTGATTTTATTGTATTCCTAAGGTCTATGGCCTCCTGGATACTGTGCGTCATTGGCTTCTCCAGGTAGACATGCTTTCCTGCCCTGGCAGCAGCAATAGCCATCGGGGCATGCCAGAAATCGGGGGTAGCGATCACAACTGCATCAATATCCTTGCTCTCAACCATTTCCCTGTAGGTTGGGAATAATTTGGCCGGTTTTGTCTTTCCCTCACCTCCCCCGGGACGCAAATCATTGGCCGAGATTTCTATGCCTCGCTGAGCATGTATTTCATAAGTATCACATATGCCAGCTATCTCAATGTTAAGGTCCTCCTGGTTCATGAAATTTGCAAGCCATTCGCTGTACTTTCCGTTCACAGTGTTATCCTTTATCTGCCCGGGGTGAATAAACCCGAATGACTGTAAGAGCTGTTCGCCTCTCCATCCGTTACCAATTAAACCTAATCTTATTTTGTTGCTGCTTTTGCCTGCAGGAGGTGTCAGCTTCATTTTTGGAGCCTCAAGGTCTTCTATCCCGAGCAGCTTAAGATAATCAGGTCGCTTTTTCTTTGCCTCCCTGGTTATCACATCCCTGAGATTAAATGCAAAATAGCCCAGAAAAGGAATGGCTGCAAGCCCTTTGAGAAAATCCCTTCTGATAATGTTTCCGCTACTGTTTTTCATTTATGAATAATTAAATACAAATCCTGAAATCTTAATTCTTTACCTCATATTCACCCTTGAGCCTGATATCAGCTGATGAACTTCCAATCATTATCTCAAAAATACCCGGCTCGACAATGAAATTCATATCCCTGTCAAAGAGTGACAGATCATCAGGTGTCAGCCAGAGCTTAACCGTTTTTGTTTCGCCCGGTTCGAGTGTAACCCTTTTATATCCCTTCAGCTCCTTAACCGGTTTTGATGTGCTGCTTATCAGATCATTTATGTAAAGCTGCACCACCTCATCCCCTTTCAGCTTACCGGTGTTCTTCACATCGGCTGAAATTTCCACGTTGCCTTCCCTGTTTGATTTTTCGGGTGATATTTTCAGGTTGCTGTATTCAAAGGTTGTATAGCTCAGGCCATAGCCAAATTCATACAGGGGAGTGCCGGGCATATCAATATACTTTGCCCCTTCCTTTGTTGCCGAATGATTGTAATAAAAGGGATACTGCCCAACTGACCTGGGAATGGTTATCGGGAGCTTGCCCCCCGGGTTGAAGTCACCGAACAGAACATCGGCTATTGCATTTCCACCCTGCTCTCCGCACATCCACGCTTCGACGATTCCCGGGATATTCTCTGATGCCCAGCGGATAGACAGGGGCCTGCCGTTAATAAGGACTGCCACGACCGGAGTTCCTGTGGAATATACTGCCTGGAGGAGCTTCTCCTGGAGACCTGTAAGGTCGAGACTTGCAACATCCCTCCCCTCGCCGTTTGTAATATAGCCTGCCTCTCCGATGACAACAATTGCAATATCGGCACTTTTGGCTGCTGCCCTGGCTTTTTCTATTTCATTCAGCTTGTCTCCGGTTACTTCGCAACCTTTTACATAGGTGACCTTTGTCCTTGACGACACTTTATTCCTGATGCCCTCCAGTGGAGTAAAAACATGCTGCGGCACGAACTGCGGATGATAATCTCCCAGCTGGTTGATAGGTTCATCTGCAGCTGGCCCGATAACGGCAATACTCCTTATCTCCTTCTTCAGCGGAAGCACCTTCTTGTCATTCCTGAGCAGCACAATACCCTCTCTCTCAGCCTTCAGAGCCAGGTCCCTGTGCTCATCGGAATGGACCACCTTTTTGGCATTTTCAGGGTCTGTGTAGGGATTTTCGAAGAGACCCAGCTGAAATTTAAGCCTCAGGATCCTGGCCACTGCACGGTCTACTTCGCTCATTGGTATGATGCCGTCGTGAACATTCTGTATCAGGTCGCCCATATAGGCGTCCTCGATTGAAATACCGACATCGACACCGGCCTTCAGGGCCATTATGCCAGCTTCCTTCTGCGTCGGGGCATGCCTTTCGGTAACGATAGTGCCAAGTCCGCCGCCCTCGCTGAGAACAATACCCTTGAATCCGAGCTCTTCCCTCAGAATATGGGTGAGAATTTTTTCGGAACTGTGAACAGCTTCCCCGTTAATGGCAGGATATGTAGCCATTACTCCAAGGGCACCATAGTTCTTGATCCCCATTTTAAACGATGGCAGGAAAACCTCCCTCAGCTTTCTGTCAGATATTTCCATCGCCCCTCTTTCAAAGCCGCTGACAGGCTGACTCTGGCCAGGGTAGTGACAGAGCACTGAAATGAGCTTGTCGGGAGCAGAGATATCATAACCCTGCATTGCCTGTACAATCTGAGCTGCTATCTGTGAACACATATAGGGATCTTCACTGAAACCCTCCTCATTCCTTCCCATGCGCGGATCCCTGTTAGGCTCCACAACGAGGGTGCATAATCCGTGAACACCTATTGACCTTCCCTCACTTGCAGCTACTGTATATATCTGTCTTACAAGATCCCTGTCCCATGAAGCTCCGATGGCCAGCCCCTCCGGGAATATCGTTCCTCCAGGACACATCAGCCCGTGAGTGCCCTCCTCAACTTCAAGCAGGGGAATGCCCAGCCTGGTCTTATTTATTGCAATACCCTGAAGCTCATTCAGAACACGCGACTGTCTTTCAGGACCTTCATAAATGAGCCTGTCGGAAAGGGTGAAGAATCCTCCTCCCGGTCCGAAAACATTGTTATGCGTCCCTTCGGCCCATTTGCGGCACCCCGCCAGCTGCTTTTCCCTTACCTCAATTGTATTATCCATATCCCACATATAAGGAGCATTGCTATTGAGCCCCCAGCCGAGCTCGGTCGAATAGCAGGTCGGTATGTTCATCTGCCCTACTTTTTCTTCCAGCGTCATGCGGGAAATAAGGTCATTGACCCTTTGTTCAACGGGCAGCTCAGGATTCCTGTATGGCAGCATGGGGGCGAATGCCGGTTCTCCCCTCTTCTCCTTTATATAGGAGGCAACAGCATGAACATCGTCAATCCAGATTCCGTTTGCCGGATCCAGTGCGTATTTGCAAATTGCCTCAACCGTAGCCAGCCTGGAGGTCTGGAATCCTCCCTCATTCATTTCATGACCTGCAAGTACAAGCCATTGACCCTTTTCCCTTGCAGCATCAATCAAAGCCTTCACCTGGTCGAATGTCTTGCCATCGAGCTCCATCCCCGTCAACTGAGCCATATCACACTCTGCCGGATAATTGGGCCCTTCACTGAGCCAGGCACGTCCCGACTCAAACATAGTAGCAACAACGGGGATATAACTTTTCAGATTCGTTCCCTTCCCAACAAATGTCTCGCCGCACGGGTAGGCAAAAGAGACCGGCTCGACACCCAGGACTTTCTTAACTATCCTGCTTGCAGAATCGAGCTCGCATGCGCATCCGGTAAAGAGTATATGATTCGAGCTGGGCATCTTTCGGCCAGCCATAGTTCAGGGTGCATGGATGCCTCAGGGAATGGTTCCCTATATCATGTCCGGCTGCCACTGCCTTCTTCCATCCGTCAACCCGCTGCATCATATTATCAGGCGATAAGTAAAACGTTGCTTTGACACCATATTTGTCTAGCAATGGGATACCCAGATCAGGCTGGCTTAAGCGGGCATCGTCAAAGGTAAGGGACAGAGCCATCTTCTTGCCCTGAGGCCATTGAAACGCAGAGTTTTCCTGATTGGCCTCAGTCTTGTAGGATTGGGCCTGGCTGTTGACGTTGACTAAACCCAGCAGAATTATACTCAGTAAAGTCAGTAGGGAATAATTAATTTTCATATTCAGCTTATTTATGAGAGATTACAAGATATTAATTTTAAATCTAATAAAAATCAATTCATCCGGTCCTTAAACCGGTATATAGGAATCGCTGCTGAAGTATTCAACGGGCCCAGGTGGAAAATCAAACCCATTGCGAATATAATTCATATTAGCCCAAAGTGCTATTCCGAAGCCTCAATTTATTACAACTTCCTCATCATCTGCAGTATATCCACAATAACAATGGCAGGCACCAGTGCGCCGGGCATGCCCCTAAGTGCCATTTGCAGCCCTGTTTCCCGCTAATAAAGATCTGAAGGTATTGAGCAATTGTACAGGTTTTGATAAAATTTTGTAAAGCGGCAGTTCTCCGTAGGGTAGCCGGCCACGAACTGCATAACAGGCTTATGAAGCACAAATTTAACGGCTGGCCGGTAAAATCCCTGTTTTTAATGGGTCAGAACCCGGTATTATTTTCGCATTTTATAGTTGCAGAATCACAGCCCGCGCCAATTGTAAGAGCCGTGACACAATTTGTAAGCTTATTGCCTGAAATAAAGACATTCCGGCTGTTGTACAGCATTATTGCCTCATCCTCAGGATGATCCATTATATTACCAGTAATGTTGACTCCATCCGCTGAACCTATCTTAATAATATCGGACTCAGAACCCAGGAAAATATTGTCAGCGATCGTAATTTGCCTGTAAACGCCAGCAGGGGCGACCTGGCTCATTGTATGCGACTCGATTACGCCATGCAGGTAACCGCGTTCAAATTTGCTGTTTATGAACCTGTTGTTACGGATAATCACATTTGAGGCGCTTATCGATTCCCACCATGCATTAATGTCAGATTCAAGTGCAATAGCACATTCTGTAATATCCTCGAAAGTACAGTCCTCGATCACGACATCGCGGGTTTTTATTATAAACCCCCGGGAACGGTTGCGGATTGTGGTACAATTCCTGATGCGCAGTACAGGGCACGAACTGGCATCACCGGCGACATCTCCGGCTACAGTCTGTTCCGGCAGTTCCTCCCTGACCCGGATCTCAAGCGCCTTGTCCTGAACATTCAGTTTCACCGAGCTGACGGTTACCCTGGCATAGGGAAGCAGAAGCTTCTCTTTACTGCTCAGCTCAAGGATGTCGCCAGGCTCAGGTGGGGTAAGGTCATCCCCGTAACGGTAACCTGTCTTCAGGATGAGCATTTTATTTCCTGGCCGTCCTGCTACAAGCAAATAATGGCCGCTTCGCACATTGGTGGCATCATCGCCCATTCCCTCGAAAAAACAGTTCTCCATTGCAAGCATCCCCCGGCATCCTGCGAAGTGGGTCGCATCAGCAGTGCACGACATCCATCTGCCGGAGCCGGGCCTGATCATTACCCTGAGGTGGTCAAGACTGATATTCCGGCATTCATCCCCTGTAATACCCATGCCCGGGTTTGAATAAATATTTACATTATGAACCAGAATTTCAGAGCATTTAACAAATTCAAACGACTGATAGCCATACACCTGGTGCCTGACTATCACATATTGACCAACTGAGGGCATGCGGCCGGCAAATCTGTCGCTGCGGCCAATAAAGAGCCTCATTATTCCCTGCCCGATCACCTCGGTCGTTTTTTCAAATCCCAGCTGGTAGTGATCGGTGAACCTTCTTGCCATCCTGCTTTTATCAGGTTCATAGCCCAGAATGGCCTCAGTTCGCAGCCCGCTCTTTGCAACAAAGGGCGGAAGAACCTCAATATCAAGATAATCCGTATCGGAAACGATCACCTTCCCCTGTGTGAACGGGAGGGGATCCCAGTCGACGGAAAGATCAGAAATATTTAAATTCCTGCATGCAGTAAAAGCCATGAGGGTTGCATTATCGTGCCCGGTAAACTCAGATCCCCTGCCGTCCAGCGTCAGATTGTCGACTTCCGTAACTTCAATCGCGGGTTTATAATTTCCCCTATCATCCTTTTTGCTCCCATGTATATCGTATGTGCCCGGTTCAAAAACAAGCTTTGATCTCTTATGGGCCCTGCAAGCCTCCATGGCTGCCTGAATGAATGGAGTATCATCCCTGCCGTCACCAGGAATGGCGCCGAAATCCCTTGCCTTTATTATGGTTATCGTATCAGTGCATGAATAAAATACCAGTACTGCAAGCAACGATAGCGAGGACAGTATTTTCAACCCGGTGTATTTGTCAGAATTCCACATTGCCCTGTAATATTAATGTTAAGGATCTGCAATCATTCTCAGGAAGGGCTTGCTGTTGTAAATTTAAATTCGGCAAAGCGCTCGGGCAAATGGTTGTCATTGTCTCCTATGGGGCCCAGCGACATCGCATTGGGAACATATCCGTTTCCAACCGGCATCCTTCCAAAGCGGCCCAGGAAAATGCGCCAGAGATCCCCATCGCGGGGAGGAAGATCCCTGCCTCCTGCAATCTGTCGCATACCTTCCCAGGGAAAGGCGATCTCAACAGTCCAGCCGGAATCTGTATCCCGGTTATCGTTCAGGGTGCCCTGAACCTGCACAGCTGTTTGCAATCCGGGAAAATCCCAGTCGGTGAATGCCCATCTTAATCCACGGGGATGATTTCCCCTCCAGAATGTGGCAGCGTCCCTGTCATGGTTGCCACCAAAAGTGTAGGCCTCGCGCGAATGAACATCAAACTCTTTCTGATCAAACCTGTGAAAGGCATCTTTCCAGATAAAGAGAACCTCATACACAGTATTAAGGGCATTTATTTCAAATTCATAGTAACAATCGCCACCGTCAATGAAAACTTCAACGTCGTTCTCCCGGAAGATGGTTGAATCGCGCTGCGTCAGCTTTGCTTCCACGAATGGCTCCTCTGCCCAGAATGCAATATACAATGCCTTGTCATCCCAGAGTGCAGCAGAATATGTATCAAAAACAGCCGGCTTCCCGCTTATCATATCGACAAACCGCTGTGTTTTGGGTGCATTCTTCCAGGCTGCCTTATCGAGGTTTCCATCGATCTTCAGGGGAGATCCGGTACGATAACAGGTGTAACGTTCAATTCCGTCTGACTTGTCATTCAATCCAGGTTTGTTGTCATCAACCTGCAGATTCAGTGGGTCCTTCATGTTTCAGAAATTTTTTATCATGCTTAATACGATGTTTTTCAAAGAGAAGGGTGAGGACAATATACCTCATTTAAGATTATCTTTGAAGCTTATTGAAATACCGTACTGATCGATAAAAGTAATAAAATGACCGGAGACTTACATTAACGGAAGAAATAAACAATGACAACAGGTAAAAGTTTAGCTGCACTGGTATCTGGATTACTGATCATTCAATCCTCCCTGTTCAGCCAGTCGGTAAGTGATCAGAAGATCGAAAAGATCCGGCTCAAGATGTATGAGGCAAAGGGACTGGTATGGAATAATGAATCGGCGCTGAATACCAGCTGGAATAAGATTACAGAGACGCCTGACGGAAAGATCTGGTTCTGTGGCGGCGACCACTGGGGCACTGATTCCCCGATAGGGAACTTTGACAAATCTGCAAATTATGAAAGGCCCTGGGGCTTTGGCAACACCGCAATCTGTTACTATGATCCCAAAGAAGATAAGGTATCGTTTGAGCTGGAGCTCGACAGGGCCAGTGCAATCTACTCGAATGCCGAGACGCCTGGACATGGAAAGATCCATGGGAATATTGCATCCGATTCAAGGGGCAACCTCTATTTTGCCGGATATATGGGTATGTCGTATGTCCATGAATTCACGGATGCCTATTATCCCAAGAGCTATGCAGGCGGCGCCCTTCTCAGATATGATCCGGCGACAAAGAATGTAACTTACCTTGGAATTCCCTGCCCATACGGCGCAACAGTCGGTCTATACTACGATGAAAAGCGAAATATTCTCAACGGAATATCTCCCGACCGCGCTAAATTCTGGCGGGTGAACCTGACCACAATGGAACTCAACCGCTATGAATCAATAGCCAGGATGAGCAGGCTTGAAGACCGGGTACGGGAAATGATCATGGATAAAAACGGTTTTTGCTACTTTGCCAATGATGTGGGCGGGCTTACAAAATTCAACCCTGACACGCAGGAATTCACTGATATTGATGTCAGGCTGCCAGGGAAACTGATGGATTTCAGGGCCTCGGTTGTATCCTCGGCAAATATTATATATTGTATCTCAACTGATGGCTTCGTATGGAGCTTTGATCCTGCCAGCGAAAGGATGGAGGATCTCGGACATGTAATCGGAAAGCCGGGGCATCCGCACTATACTCCGAATATAGCCCTCGATGAGGCATGGGGAAGATTGTATTTTATTGCCGGCAACCATGGAGGTGCAGTTGATGAGGATGCACTTGAAATACTCACCGTTCTCGATCTCAGGACAAAAAAATATCACTGGATCGGTCAGCTAGAAGGGGTTGAAGGATGCTTCGGTGCCATATGCGCAAGGAATCATATAGTGTATTTCAGCTGTTTCGGCAATTTTTACAATGGAAATGAAATTGAGAAAGACCCACAGGGAAGACCAATTACCCGTCCTTACCTGATAAAGTATGAGCCACCGGAGAATCTGAACAAATTAAAGTAATAACAGGCAAGACCCGGTATAAAGTAATATTATTAATCAATTACGCCAGAAGGAAATTTTATGATAAAGCACTATGCAACATTTGCCCTGCTTCTGATTTTTTGCTGGATTGCTGATTTAGGTTCTGCCACAGCATTCGGCCAGCGGGCAGGAGCGATAACCAAAGGATCCGTAACACGGCATATTCTGATATCCAATGGCCCGGCGGGGCCTATCCGTGGCGGTGAAAGTGCTGTCACAGCCATGATACTGATGAGCGACGGCTGGGTGTACGGAAGCACAAGGGCTACCTGGGGCGCACAGAACTGCCATATCTTCAGGACTGACGGGGAGAAGGCAGAGCATATCCTGAATGTTACAGCCACACTGCCCGGCCAGACCTCAGTGACCGGCCTTTGTCCGGGTGGCGGAAATATCCTCTATGGCTCCACTTCGACCTACGACAATATACTGGATGAGGTGCCGGGAAAATACAAAGGGGGGCATATCTTCTCCTTCGATCCCCGCAGAAGGCAAATCGATGATCTTGGCATTATTGCCCCGGGCCAGGGGATCAACTGCATTGAAGCAGATACGGTTCGCGGCATGATATACGGGGTCACCTATCCTGCTGGTCACCTGTTCTCCTTTGACCTTAAAACAAAATCGGCCAGGGACTTCGGAGAAATAATGACACCCTGGAGGGTAAAGGACCTTGGCAAGGTTTCATGGAGAGGTGTGCCAAAGGTACTTATGATCGACGATGCCGGCACAGTATACTTTTCAACCTACTACCACAGGCAGATCAATATTTCGAAGCAGGAGCTGATGAAAGGAGGTTCATCAACATATTCAGCTTACTCCGGAGGACTTATATACAGGTTAGGAAGGGGCGATGAACAGCCCGAATTTACCGGAGTAACGATACCCACCCAGCAGGGGATGGATTCCGATCCTCTCTATGAGAACGGAATAGCTTCTGCTATACGTGCGCGCGACGGTGGATTCTGGTGCGGCACGATCAATGACGGCTTTCTGTTTAAATTCTATCCTTCTACATCGACGGTTATCAACAAGGGAAAGGCTTTTCAGTACTGGAACCTGAAGTCGCTTGCATATGGCCGGGACGGAAGATTATATATGCTTGGCGGAAGGGACGAGGACAACTCCTGGATACTCCGTTACGATCCATCGCTGGGTTCAATTGAATGCCTGGGGTGGCCCGACAATACTGCCCAGTGCAGCGTGATTTGCACCGATGGCAAAGGAAGGATACTGATTGCCGAAAATCTGCGCAATTCCTTTATCTGGGTTTATGAGCCCTCTGATTAGCAATCGGGGAGTATTACGGATCAATTCCTGATACATCTGACAGAGAGCCCGTTCTCCTTATGATAGTTTGTCCTGTAGACATAGTACGGGCTTTCATCAATACAACGGTACCAGGCCAGGTTATCATCCTTTTGAGTGGAGCTCCACCAGAAACCGATTTTCCCCAGACTGCTGAATTTTCCGTCCAGGTCGCGGCAGCCGCCCGGCAAACCTGAGAAACCACTCTCATTTGTCCCGTTACCGTCACTGCTCCAACCGCTGCCGCTTTTCATCTTTGTGCCGGCGGCGTCCTC
The DNA here is from genome assembly GCA_963756885.1 of uncultured Bacteroidales bacterium. GTDB lineage: Bacteria > Bacteroidota > Bacteroidia > Bacteroidales > VadinHA17 > LD21. The sequence goes on along the minus strand of CAVWPG010000003.1, from coordinate 350,336 downwards.
TCCGCCAAGAAAATCGGTCGTTCTTCGCCACTCCTCATCGCTGGCAACATGAAAACCGGCGGGAGCTATGCCCCTTGAATCATGCACAGCATACCAGTTGTACAGCCTGCCATACCTGCTGCCATTGTCGGGGCTATTCCCATAATTGCACCAGGCCGGAGTACCGTCTTTTCCAGCCTTCTGCCATTCGCTTTCGGTACTGGCTTCAGGTATCGGATCGCCGTTTCGGAAAAAGACTGCATTAAGATTTTCAGCCATCCATTCCTGGTCGTTGATCTTTACAATCTTATAAGTATTTTTGGCATTATCAGGTGAGCTTCCCGAAAACACCGCATAAAATACTGTGAGAATGATTATTCCCGGAATTCTTTTTCCCATATGCTTCTTCCCTTTATATGTTATATGAGCCTGATTTCCACTTGTAGACTTGTGATCATGATGAAACCTGAAAATGACAGGTCACTTCCCGGCCCAAGGGAGTCCCGGCCCTGTCCCTTATCCCACGGTGAGATTACAATCCTGTATCCGTTGCCTGACTTAAGTGGCTTATCAGGTATAAAACTGTATTTTGTTCCCTTGTGCGAAACCTTCCAGCTGCCGCTGACAAGACTGTTGTCCTGCACTCTGAAAATTTTAATGCCATTACCATCCAGTATTGTCTTCCCGTCGATTACCGGCGCAAAATTGACCGAGATCTCAGTTGCAGGTGATATATTCACGGAACTGTCACGCGGTATCACCGTGAGCACAACAGGAGGCAGCCCGGCCTCTGCCTTCAGGTACCTGTCAAAGAAATCTGTAACGAGACGATACCTGTCAACACCCATCCTCTCGTCATATCCATGGGCCACTTCATGTCCCAATCCCTGCATAAAAAGGTTTATATAGTTGACATCCAGCTCTTCGAGCCTCTTGACAAAAGCCGGATGTGCATCCTTGCTTATAAGGTCACGTTCATTTTCCCCGCATGCCACTATAGTAGGAACATAATCGGATGTGATGTACTCAGGCTCGAACAATCCCATGCCCATAGACTGATAGCCGGCAGCTATGGCTGAGGGGTAACCGGGCCATGGCTGGGGCTCGGGCGATCCTTCCGGAAAGCCTTTGAAATGGCTGAGCTCCTTACCCCCGTCATGATGCGGATCAGACAAACGGGTCACGGCATATTCCCCCTTGGAATGGCCAAGCATCCCTATGTACCTTGTATCAATACCATAGTTGCCTGCATTTTTGTTGATGTACCTCAGTGCCGCAGTGTAGCAGGCAAAGCCATTCCAGGCATCAAGGGTGAATTTCGAATAATGAAAATAATGCACTACGCATGGATTATAGCAATGTCCCATTACAACATAGACATATCCGCGGGTTGTGAATCCGGCAAAAAGAGGAAGATAGCCTATCGGCTCACCATTCGGATTCCTTGCTGCCTGCCATGCAGAATAAATTATTGCCGGGATCTTCCTGTCAGACTGAGAGGGATAGACTATATCCATTTTGACCGTAAAATCAAAAGGCTTGCCATACCTGTCCACCATATCACGGGGAGAGGTTACCGGTTTCAGTCCGGGAAGCTTTGGTACAATATCCGTATTGTATGAATCCATTATGTACTCCATTGTACCATAAGCACCATGCTTGTCGATTTCCCAGTAAACAAGGTCGGTGGCGACACGGTATCCCTCGGGGAGGAAAAAACACCTGTATTCCCTGGGATACAGACCAAGCCCCTGAAGAAGAGACTCGGTCCTGAATCCGTAAACTGCCCTGAATATCTCATACAGATCCCTGTCGAAGCGTGGAGATACAGCCAGTGTATCATTGCCAAAATCTGCTGTAATCACTATAAAGTTCCTGTTTATATAGTCGCCCAGGATTGACAGGTCAGATTCCCGGCCTATACGATCCCATGCCTTATTTTTAAGGTAAACTATAACATCACATCCGTCAGGGCCCGGTTTTCCCCCTCCAAAATATACATTTACAGGTATCGACTTTTCAAGGGTGAAACATTTCCAGTTAAGCGACTTCTTCAAATAGGGCTGAAGCTCTGAAAGATCCTCTGAAAACATTGAACAGGCTGAACCAAGGAATAATGCAATCAGACAGATTATCCTGATTTTTATAAGATTCTTCATTGGCGTGGATGTTTGGAGCTTGATTTCATTATGTGACTCAAGTATTCATGACCGATTTATAAGGCATTGATCATATCGAGAAGATTCTCAATAATGGCTTTTTCGGCACCTGTTCTGGCACGGGTCGAACTGGCTTCGTAACCTCCCGTTGGGTTATATTTGTCGGCTGAGCCGCTGATGCCGGGTTTGGGATAAGCGTCTTCCGTAACCAGGTAGCCGCTGCTGCCGTTGCAGTGTGTTATCATAAACGTGAAGGCATAGGGCGACTGCTTTCTCATTTTAACACTTATCTGGTTAAAAACCTCTCCCGATACACCTGTCAGTATTATATTCCCTATCTTCATTGCAGAGAGTCTCACAAGCAGTGAGTCGGGATTAACGCTTCCCGGCTGCAGGAATTTTCCATCCTCCTTCTCCTTCCCGGGAAGGTATATCAATCTCTGCACGGCAGATATCTTTCCAGTGGAGAAAGTCTGCGCCTGTCGGGCAACATCGATCGATTCGCTGCCCAGGTCCTCTCCTATTGCATCTTTCCCATAGGAGTATGAACTGTTGTTCTCAAAATCTATGTGCGGACCATAAATAGGGTTGATATCCCCCGAAGCACCTATAGTTACGGGAGCAACCAGCCCCCCGCCAATTTTTTCCTCCACATACCTGGAAGCCGCCCCGGGCCAGTCACCTGTTATGAGGTAGTTCTGAGGACCCAGCACAACACCGTGACATGGCCAGTTCATTATGATTGCCAGGGGCTTGCCTGACAGGTCATTAATGCTGATAACTCCTGCCTCATGATCGCACGGGGCATATGGATTCCTCCCAAGAGCTATTCCTCCATTCCCGTCGGGAGCCCTTCGGTTGATGTTCATAAGGCATTCTCCCTTGCCTGCTCCTATAGTTACCGGAACCATGCTGCTGAGCGCACTGCCGGCGGCAAGAACGATCTTATCCCTCAGCCCGTCGACATAAGCGTTTACAAGCGCCGATGAATCTTCATTATACACCTTGGTAACCGGACCGCTGTGATTATGTACAGCCGCCAGGAAAACATATTCCTTACTGATCCCGGTCTCCTTGGTTATTCGATCTGTTACCTCTTTCCAGAACGAGTGCGAGAATCCGATAACATCGGCCGTTATCAGGAGAGCCTTATTTTTCCCATCGCTGAGGGCAATGACCCGGGCATAGAGGTCATCGTGAACTCCCTTGAAAGGCTCCTTCCTGCTGCCGTATCCGCTCATGGGGATTGGCTTCTCCGGGGTTATCCTGATTTTGGCGGTACCTGCATACAGGGAATTTTCAGATGGCTTCAATGCGCTGCAGTCATTGCAAGGCACAAATAATCCTGTCAGTATCATGACTGCAGGTAAGATCAGCAAAAATATTTTTTTCATAAGCGCTTTAATGAAAACCTGAATTTAACGGATTATCAGATGTCCCCGCATCAGGGCTCCTCTCCGAGACCTGGCTCTCTGCTCCTTACAACAAAACTATCCATATAACACTGAAATTGCCTGATAGTTTACCGCCCTGGCCCACTGTAACCTGCAGGCATTGCATAAATATAGCTGCAAAAGGCTGCGTGATCAACATTTCCTACACGGATATACCGCCTGCTTACCTGCCTTGAATCCTGCTTGCCGGCATTTTTTTCCTTAAGTTCCGACAAAAGCATATAGCCGCCTTCCCTGGCCGGCATTTTTACCGACACAGGAACGGATCTGTATCCAAACGGCTCCAGTTCAACGCTTATCTCCTTCAGCACAGTTGCTTTTCCCTTTGAATCAATACATTTCAGAATTACGCTGCCCGTTTTTGTCTCACCTGATTCGTTTGTGGCGAACAGATCGATATTCTGCACTGAACCAGGCTTGAAAAATCCTCCTTTCCTGCTGTAACGCTGATCTTCCTGATTGATGTAAACACCGAACAATCTCGAGATATTGTATTGCATAAGCAATGCCTGTGAAGGTTTCAGGTTTGCAACATCGAGCCACCAGTCACCCGTATATCCCCGGTTATTGGCCAGGTAGGCAAAGGATAGTATGCCTGCATAGGATTTTGAAGCACGCAGGGCTTCAGCCTCAATGGCAAGATAATAGGCCTGGAACTGAAACCGTTCTTCGGCTGTTGCCTTGCTTCCAAGAAAATATTTGTATATGTCCCTGTCCTTGTAGAGTACCTCTCCTCCGGGCTCATAGTATTCATAATTGTCGGTGTAGGGTGTCTCCTGGCCTGGCAGGAAATTACCATTTACCCGGATCCCCGATTCAGTACCATCCCGGGTCTGCCATATCCAGCCATACTCGTTGACAAGTACCGGCACATCACCCTTTTTCCCCCTTCCCACAGGAGGGAAGGTTCCGAGTGTAAAATTTTCCCTGTCCTGCCTGATCGTTTTATCCGTATCCCACCAGCCAAAGCCAAGCCTGTAGGGATGAGCCTCCTGCATCTGTATCTTCATGTCGTTTTCTGTCATATAGCCTGCATCCCAGATCCTCGTTGGGTCTAGCTTCAGCAATTCCGGAATAAGCCTGTTGCCAATGAAATCACTCTTCTGCTCATTCAGGGCATCCCAGATCACTATTGAGGGATGACTCCCGTCGGACCATACCCAGTCTGTGTACTCTTTCTCGATCTCGGAGTCGCTTCCCCTGTACTGCCACATCGGATACTCATTCTGAAGCAAGATGCCATATTCATCTGCCAGGTCGTACCAGAAGCGGGGAAGGAGGCCGATACATATTCTGAATGTGTTCCATCCCAGGGATTTCGGGATATGTACAAAAAGATCCTCCACCCATTTCCTGTCCCAGGGAAGAAGCTTACGATCCCTGTCCTCGAAAAAACGGTTAAGTGTTATTGTGGAACCTGTAAGGAAATATCTGCTGCCGTTGAGTACAAAATAATTGTCTGCCCCTGAAAAATCACGCATGCCTACATTTGTTGTGACAATATCAGATATGCCTGTAAGATAATCAGGATATTTCATCTGCCTGTTCTCAGGATTTCCATACTGATCAATTGTAATTGAATCTGTTTTGACCGTTAATACAAGCTCATACAGGAAAGGATTTTCAGGTGACCATGGAATGGGCTCAGCCACCGGGATCTTAATTACGTTTGTGTTTTCAAGCTGGGATTTTACCTTGTCGCTTATTATGAAATCGGCAGTTGCCCTCTTTCCCGATTTCTTTTCCCTCAGAAATCCTGTAACTGTATAATTTGCCCAGGCAAATTCCATATTGCGTTGAAAAATCTTGCTGACATTCACGATCTTAAGCTTTACCGTAACCTCTTTTTTGCCATATTCCGGGAGCACAAGCGTTCGTGCAATTCTCACCGGTCCGGTAAAATTGATAAATACGTCATCCCAGATGCCGGGTATATATGCAAATTTCTCCCTGTCGAAGCCCATTGCCGATTCACGCGGTATTCGTTTTTCTTCCCCGACCCTTATCAGAAGGATATTTTCCCCGTTATTGTATTTTAAAAAGGGAGTAAGGTCCGTTTCAATCGGGGTACTGCATTGCATGAAGGTCCCGCAGTCATACCCGTTCAAAAAAATCTGGGTATTGAACATGCTCTTCAGAAGAACAAGTGTAGCAAATTTGTTCTCAAATCCTGAGGGAACCCTGAATACAAACCTGTACCAGTGATATTTCAATTCCTGTCTTCCTGAAAAGTACCTGTCATACTGGTCAGGAGCCGGAGCAGACATGTCAATCAATCCGGGCACCTGCACAGTATGTGTAAATTCCTCCGGAGGAAATGCAAATTCCGTCTGAGCATAACCGGCAGTACCGTTCAGCATGAGGACATCACTATGGTTTTGCGCCACAGCCAGGCTGCAGGACAATATAAAAATGAGAAATGAAAGCTGTTTTTTCATTACCTTGGATTTTTAATATCAGAACAGTTACAATTTATAATAAATATTTGGCATTTATCCGGTATGGTATTATATTAGGTTATTAAACCCTCTGTAAATATATTTGTTATCTTCAAACATTCTGAAACTGATCCGGCCAATGTCTTTTGCAAATAAACCTCTGAGGATATTTTTAGCCATTGCCCTTGCAATACCTCTCATTATCTCATGCAGGCAAAACAAGGGACCTGTCAGGCCTGCAGCCACAGGCAGTCAATCTGCGGCATTGTTCGATGTACTTACTCCGGAACAGACAGGATTGAATTTTGTGAATCAACTCACCGAAACCTTGTCGATGAACGGATTATTCTATGAATATTACTATAACGGAGGCGGTGTTGCGGTTGCAGATTTCAATAATGACGGTCTGCAGGATGTATTTTTCATCGCCAATCTCCATCCTAACAAGCTTTTTCTCAATATGGGCAACCTTAAGTTCAAGGATGTCTCCAAAGAGTCAGGCACCGCCGATCATACTGGCTTTTCCACCGGTGTTACCACAGTCGACATAAACTGTGACGGGTGGATGGATATTTACATCTCCAATTCAGGAAGGTTCGAGCCAGAATTACTTAAGCACAAACTGCTGATAAACAAAGGTCTGGATAAGAATGGAGTGCCGGTTTTCAGGGAGGAGGGTTCAAAATACAACCTCGACATTCCGCTCTGTTCCACCCAGGCAGCCTTCTTCGACTATGATCATGATAACGATCTGGACCTGTTCCTGATCAACCATTATCCTGACATATATAATGTTTCTGAAATGGGGACTCTGCTTAAAACCAAAAGCGCAGTCTCAGGTGACAGGCTGTACAACAATCAGAACGGGAAATTCGTTGATGTGTCGGCTAAGGCAGGCCTTGTCAACAATAGCCTAAGCTATGGCCTGGGGCTGGGGATAAGCGACCTCAACAATGACGGCTGGCCCGATGTTTACGTGAGCAACGATTACGCAGGCAAGGATTTCCTTTATATAAATAACGGGAACGGAACATTTACTGAGAATATCGACGGGTCAATGGGACATATTTCCTTTTCGTCGATGGGCAATTACCTGGGCGATTTCAACAACGATGGCTGGTCGGATATCATAACGCTCGATATGATGGCAGAGGAGAATTATGGCATCAAGGCAAGCTATGGATCGATGGATCTGCCCATGTTCGAAAATCTTGTTGCCCTGGATCAGCATCACCAGTACATGTTCAATATGCTGCAGATGAACAGGGGGGTCATCGGTCATGACAAATTCCCGGTCTTCTCGGAGATTGCCCAGATGGCTGGCGTCCCAAGCACTGACTGGAGCTGGGGCCCGCTGCTTTTCGATATGGACAATGATGGCAACAAGGACCTGTTTGTAGCCAACGGGATAAAGAGAGATTTTATCAACAATGACTACCTGGCATTTTTTGAAAAAAAATACAGGGAGGTAATTGAAACGGGGAAAGTCAGCAAGAATGATTTTGTGACAAGCGTTCTGAAACAGATGCCGGGAAGAAGGAAAAGCAATTATTTCTTCAGAAACAGGGGTGACCTTACCTTCGAGAAAATGAACGGACAATGGGTAAAGGATATACCGGCATGCTCCAACGGAGCTGCATATGCCGATTTCGACAACGACGGGGATATGGATATAATTGTCAATAATTCTGACAGCTATGCAGTACTCTATAAAAATAACGCCATTGAGAAAGGGCTGGGGAATTACCTTGAAATCAGGCTTAAGGGACCACCTGCCAACCCCCTGGGTATCGGAGCCAAAATCATTCTGAAACAGACATCTCAGCAGCAGGTTGAAGAACAGTACCTTACCCGCGGATACCTGTCATCGGTAAGCCCTGTTCTGCAGTTCGGGCTCGGAGCTGACAAAATTGTGCCTGAACTGGATATCATATGGCCCGATGGCAGGGAGCAGATTATCAGGAATACAAAAGCCAACCAGACCATTACCCTCTCCTATTCCGATGCCGGTTTAAAGCATGACTTTACAAATCCTTCGCCCCGTCTTTTCAAGGATGTCACAGGTGAAATGAAAATACGGCATAACTGCGAGGAGGATAAATACAATGATTTTGCCAGGGAGCCTCTGATCCCGCATAAAATGTCTGAACCCGGACCGGCACTGGCTGTGGGTGATGTCAATAATGACGGGCTCGATGATTTTTATGTCGGGGGAGCAAAGGGTTTCCCCGGAAAGCTTTACATCCAGACAAGTGCAGGCTTCGTTGCCGCCGTGAGCCAGCCATGGGAGGAGGACCGGATGAGCGAAGATGCCGGAGCCCTGTTCTTTGATGCGGATAATGACGGGGACTCCGATCTGTACGTTGTAAGCGGCAGCAATGAATACGAGGAGGGTTCGCCTTTTCTCAGGGACCGGTTTTACAGGAACGAGGGCTCCGGCAGGTTCGTTAAAATGGATAAGGCACTCCCTTCTCTCTCTGAAAGCGGATCATGCGTAAAAGCCGGAGACTATGATGGGGATGGAGATCAGGATCTCATAATCGGGGGCAGGCAGATACCGGGAAAGTATCCCTTGCCCGCCTCCAGCCATATTCTGAGGAATGACAGCAACCATGGGACGATAAGATTCACTGATGTTACAGCTGATGTCGCTCCCGCCCTGATCAGGATAGGAATGGTCACAGATGCAACCTTCACTGACATCGACGGCGATAAAAAGCCCGATCTGGTCATCGTCGGGGAATGGATGCCTGTAAGGTTGTTCAGGAATACAGGCAGGGACTTTAAAGATATAACTGCACAGGCGGGTTTATCAGCGGAAACGGGCTGGTGGAACTGCATTGTCGCCGCAGATGTCGATAATGATGGGGATATGGATCTTATAGCAGGCAATCTTGGCCTGAATTTTAAATACAAGGCCAGCAAAAAATATCCCTTCGAGCTCTATGCAAGTGACTTTGACAACAACGGGAAACTCGACATTGTTGCCGGCTACTACAACAACGACACATTGTACCCTCTCAACGGACTGAAAAGCTCATCAATGCAAGTGCCTTTTATAAAACAGAAGTATCTTACCTTCGATGCATTTGCCAGGGCCACTCTTGCAGATGTTTATGGTGCCGATAACCTCAAAAAGGCACTGAAATATGAAGCGGCAGATTTTGCAAACTGCTATCTCGAAAATAAGGGAGACGGCACATTCTCAGTCAGGCCACTTGGCAACCTGGCCCAGATCTCTGCCGTAAACAGCATTATTGCTGCAGATCTTGACAACGATGGCAATAAAGACCTTGTCATTGCAGGTAACCTGTATGGAACAGATGTCGAGACTCCGAGGAACGATGCAGGTATCGGCCTGTTTCTGAAAGGCGACGGGCACGGGAATTTCATGCCGGAGCCATACACTGAAACCGGACTGTTCTTACCGGGCGATGTAAGGGAAATATCACTGATCCATTCAGGCAAAAATAAAGCTTTGGGTATTATTGCAGCCGCCAATAAAGGCATTATCCGCATGATTATGATCAATCAGGTGAAATAGAAAGAGCATCACCCGGTCGTAATCTGCCCGGCTCAACCCGAAGCCTGTGTACGTTGTTTATCAGGGCAATTAAATTCAAGAAGTGAGACACATCAAAGAATACAGGTACTGGATGATTGTCGGCCTCCTCCTGGTTGCGACCTCCCTGAGCTTTCTTGACCGGCAGGTCCTTTCAGTATCCATAATCAGGATTCAGAAGGATCTGGATATTTCAGATATAGACTACGGCCTGATCAACATGGGTTTCCTCATAGGCTACGCTATTATGTTTACAATGGCTGGAATTCTCATCGATCGTTTCGGGAGCCGGAAAGGGCTTGGATTGTCAGTCGGGTTCTGGTCTTTTTCCACTCTTCTGCACAGTACTGCAACCAGCGCATTTCATTTCGGTGCTTTCAGGTTTCTTCTCGGCCTCGGCGAAGGCGGTTGCTTCCCGGGTGCAATCAAAGCTGTTATAGAATGGGTCCCAAAAAACAAGCATGCCCTGGCAAACGGGATAGCTATAGGCGGATCTGCCATTGGAGCAGTGATAGCGCCGCCGCTGAGCGTATACCTTCTGAATGCCGTGGGCTGGAGATACCTGTTCCTGGTTACAGGAAGCTTCGGATTTATCTGGCTGGCAGCTTGGCTGATCTCCACGGGAGCCAGGAACCGACCTTATGTCAGCAGGGAGGATAATATGGCTGAAAAAAGGGAGGCAGAAAAAAACAAAATCAGGCTGGCTGTCCTTCTCAAAAATAAAGAAGCCCTTACATTCATTGCAATGCGCTTCGTACTTGATCCAATTTTCTATTTCTATATGTTCTGGATCCCAAAATATCTCAATGAAACTCATTCACTGCCGCTTGAGACCATCGGAAAGATTTTCTGGATCCCCTTCCTTGCACTTGGATTCGCGAACATACTAGGCGGCTGGTTCTCAGACCTGATTTTTACCAGGACATCGAACACCGACACTGCCAGAAAACTTGTTATGGGCGTTGCGGCAGCAATGACAATTCCTGTTATCTCAATTAGCCTCATCAACTCCTGGGTAATTATTATAATCCTTATCTCACTCGCATTCTTTGCCCATGGTCTATGGATCACCAACTATATAACTTCAATCGGCGATATTTTCGGAAAACAGGCAACATCCACTGTCGTTGGTCTTTCAGGATCGGCTGGCGCTCTCCTGTCGCTGATACTCAATCCGGCAATCGGGTACATCGTATCGAATTATTCATACAAGCCTGTATGGTGGTATGCAGGTACCATGTATCCTCTGGCCTTTGTGGCTTTCCTGCTGGCGATACCAAGGATCAGACAGGTAACCCTGGCCGGATCAGGTGCATAAAAATTAAAGATCCTGCTTATGCGCACTTTATCACGTAAACGAATAAAACAAAGATATGGCAAGCAAAAAGTCTGATACCAATCCGGGCGAAAGGCTCTGTGATTCCGTAAGGATCGGCGTCTTCGGTGTAGGGTATGAAATCTACTGGGATCAGTTTCAGGGCCTGTATGATGAACTGATGCAGAAGCAAGGGAAGTTCATCGGCAAAATAAAGGCGAGTGCAGCAGGGATGGCGGTTTTCGATTTCGGAATGATCGACTCACCTCTTAAAGCCTATGAAGCTGTAAAAAAAATTGAAGGCTCCAACCTCGATCTGCTGTTCTGCGATATGCTCACCTATGCAACATCAGGAACATTCGGGATCATAATTAAGAGCATCAATATCCCGATCATCCTGGTGGCATTGCAGCCAATGAAAGCCATGGACTATTCAAGGGCCTCAACCCATATGCAGCTGGCAAATGACGATATCTGTGCCCTTCCGGAATTTGCGGGAGTGGCTGTCCGAATGGGGAAAAAGGTTCCGGAAATGATTATTGGCACACTGGATGATGATCCTGTAGCGGATCTCAAGATCAATGAATTCTGCCGCATAGCCAGGGTACTTCATTCACTGAAGAATGCAAGACTGGGTCACCTGGGTCATCCCATCAATGCAATGCTCGACATGCATACCGATGCAACGATGCTGACATCATTCTTTGGAAGTCATATAGTGCAATGCGAAGGACACCAGCTTATGGAGAGCTTCTACAAGGTATCCGACGATGAGATCGCAATAACTGAAAAGCAGATTCTCGATTTTTTTGAAACTCCCGACCCGGTCTCCGATCCTATATCGATGAAGCTTCAGGATGATGACCTCAGGATAGCCGCAAAGGTAAGCGTTGCCCTTGCAAATTTCGTTGGGACAAATAAGCTCGACGGCCTGGCCTATTACTATGACGGGCCCGAAGGAAGCGAGCTTCGCAAAGTAATGTCGAACCTGATTGTAGGCAACTCGCTTCTGACCGCACGGCATGTTCCCATGTGCGGTGAATCAGATCTGAAAACTCTCATAGCGCTGCTGATCTTCGATCGACTGGGCATTGGCGGCAGCTTTGCTGAATTCCATCCGGTTGACTTCAATGAAGGCTTTGTGCTCGTAGGCCACGACGGACCACATAATATATCGATCGCAGATGGCAAGCCTGTTCTCCGGAGCTTAAAAAAATACCACGGCAAACCAGGCAGCGGCGCCGGAGTCGAGTTCAAAATCAAGGAGGGGCCAATTACAATGCTCTCCATCAATTCAACCTACAATGGCAGCTTCAAATTCATCATCGCTGAGGGTGAATCAGTGAGCGGCCCGATCCCCCCCACTGGCAATACAAATACAAGGGGATTCTTCAAGCCCGACATCAGAACATTTCTTATGAACTGGATGAAAGAAGGCCCGACCCATCATTTTGCACTCGGTACGGGCCACCATGCCTCAACTCTTGTAAAAATTGCAGGTTTCCTCGGTCTTGAAGCCAAAATCGTGTAACAGAGGGGATCATCACTACTTCAGTCCCGGAAATGAGATACATTCTTGCCCTTATAGGATCTTATACCCTGCTTTGCGGCTGTGCTGACAAAGGTCATGAAGGTATTGTGCCTTACGGGCTCGGGTGCGACTACACTGAAAATCCGGTTGGCCTGGATAATAAATCTCCCCGCCTGAGCTGGAAACTGAAATCCGGTGAACGCGCTCAGGTACAGACTGCCTGGCAGATTCTCGTTTCAGACAGCAAGGAAGCTTTAATGGCCGGCTCCGGTAATAAATGGAACAGCGGAAAGGTCTTCTCCAAAAACACAACAGGCATTGTCTATGGCGGAAAGAAACAGGAATCGGAGAAACGGTATTACTGGAAAGTACGTTCCTGGGACAAAAGGAAGAAAAAAACGCAGTGGAGCAAAATTGGTTACTGGGAGACAGGACTTCTCTGTCCGGCCGACTGGAAGGCTGAATGGATAAGCTTCGAAAGCAAGGCGGCCCCGCTGATGAGGAAGGAATTTGAAATAAGAAAGACCCTCAGGGAGGCAAGAGTTTACATAAGCGCACCCGGCTATTACGAGCTGACAATAAATGGCTCAAGGATAGGTGACAATGTGCTCGATCCGGGTCAGACAGACTATGAACAGCGGGTATTCTATGTTGTTTATGATGTTACAGGCGAGCTGACTCCCGGGATGAACGCCGTTGGCGTAATGCTGGGGAACGGCTGGTACAACCAGAACGTTGTAAACAATGCCAGGTACGGATGGAAAGATGCGGTGTACGGGATTCCTGGGCTTATTTTTCAGATGCACCTTAGATATTCAGACGGAAGCGATGAATACATACTGTCTGACAAGAGCTGGAAAGGATCTCCTGGCCCCGTGATCTCCAACAATATCTATGCAGGTGAGCAGTACGATGCGAGGCTGGAACAGAAGGGATGGGACATGCCCGGATTCGATGATTCCGGCTGGCTGAATGTAAGCCTGGCTGCTCCGCCGGGAGGGATACTTGTTTCCCAGAATATTCCGCCCGTAAAAAGGATGGGAATCCTCCAACCTGAAAAAATCACAAGCCCGAAACCCGGTGTATATGTATTCGACATGGGACAAAATCTCGCCGGCTGGGCAAAGATTAAACTCAGGGCTGCCAAAGGCACCGCGATACAGCTGCGGTTTGCAGAATGTCCTGGCATAAATGGGATGATAGACCCTGGAAGCACTGGCACCTATGCAACCGGAGTTGTCCAGACTGACAGGTATATCTGTAAGGGGGACACCATTGAGACCTGGGAGCCCCGATTTACTTATCATGGCTTTCAGTATGTTGAGATGACAGGTTTCCCCGGTGTTCCCGGGAAAGAGAATCTTGAAGGAATAACAGTGCATACATCGCTCATGAAAACCGGAGACTTCCGTTGTTCCGACGAGAGATTCAACAGGTTGCACAGCACAGCAATCCGGACCGAAACCGGCAATCTTCAGGGCATTCCGACAGACTGCCCGCACAGGGAGAGGTGCGGATGGCTTGGAGATGCTTTTCTGACTTCTGATATGACTATGTACAATTTCAACTCTGCAGCCTTCTGGACCAAATTTATACGGGATATTGAAACTTCCCGCAGGGGCGATATCCCTGCCAACATTGCACCCGGCAGGCGAACGGGAGGCAAAGATCCTGACTGGGGGGCCGCATATATCCAGCTGCCACTGAATATGTACCTGTACTACGGCGATACAACGGTGATAAACGAACACTATGCCGGAATGGCCCGCTTCATGGATTATCTCCGGAATATCGCCCGCGATTTTATTGTTTACGAAGGAATAGGCAGCCTCTTCCCTCCGGGCAGAATAATGCCCGATGAAACACCAGTTGAGTTTACCTCGACAGCCCTTTTCTATTTTTGTGGCACGGCAATGTCAGAGATGGCCTCTGTAACGGGAAGAGCAAATGACAGCAAAAATTACATAGTGCTGGCGAATGAAATCAAGTCAGCCTTCAATGAAAAGTTCTACGATAGTTCTGTCAAAACATACGGCGGACAGGAGAAAAATGTCCTCGCGCTCGCCTTCGATCTTGTTCCTGATGGACAGGATGAAGCTGTCGCTGAAAAAGTTGACAGGGATGTCGCCATAACACACAGCTACCATATGACAGAAGGTATCTTCGGAAGCCGCTTTATCTGCCAGGTACTTGGAAGCTATGGCTATGGTGAAACTGTGAGGAAAATGCTGGATTCCGATACTTACCCCGGGTACGGGTATTTGTTCTCCCTGGGGGCAACAACCTTTTGGGAGAACTGGGGTGAACTGAAATTTGAAGACAGGGATGTCAGGGGTGACGACCGTTCGAAGAACCATCCCTTCCGTGGCGGATTCGATGCCTGGTTCTATAGCGGCCTGGCCGGCATAAATCCTGATCCGGCAGATCCGGGATTCAGACATATACTGTTTCGCCCACAGTTAACCGGTGTGCTCGACTCCGCCGTTGCAACCTTGAATTCAGTCAGCGGTCCGATCTCCAGCAAATGGCATAACAGCCCCGGCTCCTTCATCTGGTCAGTATCTGTGCCTGCCAACTGTAGCGCAACTATTTATATTCCGTCAGCCGATCCTGATTCGGTTTCTGAGGGCAGCGGGCCGGCATCTCAATCGGAAGGGGTCAGATTCCTTCGCTCAGCCGGCAACTATGCATTATATGAGATCGGTTCGGGAGATTATATCTTCCGGGTTGACCAACCAAAAAAGCAATTAAATGAATAAAACCTGTTGTGCACTGATCGCTGTTTTAATCCTGGCAACTTTCAGGGATTTGCCAGCTCAGGATAATATCCGTGAAACTTTTGTGAAAGGTTTCCTGAATCCGCCGGATTCAGTTCGCCCGAAGGTTTACTGGTGGTGCCTCAACGGGAACATCGATACCGTGACGGCCAGGCAGGAGTTTCTCGATATGAGGAATGCCGGGATAAGGGGATTCGACATGTTTGAGATAGGTGTCCCGAAGGAGGACACAATGATCCCGGGTGGACCGGCATTCCTGAGCGATGAGTCCCTTAAGGTCATAAAATTTGTAGTCAGTGAAGCAGGAAGGTTAGGCCTGCAGGTCGGACTGAACCTGGCCAGCAGCTGGAACGCCGGAGGGAGCTGGATAACTCCCCAAAACGCTGGCAAATCACTCTATTTCTCCAAAACTTCAATGAGGGGTAATTCAAGGATACAAAAAATAGATATTCCTTTCCCAAGGGTAGAGGCAAAGGGCAATGTGGGAGAATCTCTCATAAAATACCGTGCAGATGGCCGTCCCGTTTATTACGAAGATGTGGTGCTCCTTGCAATCCCTGCCGGTTTTGCTGAAAATAAGGCCGATACCGCCAGGATCATCAATATCTCGCACTATTTTGATCCGGGCAGAGATATACTCACATGGAAAGCCCCTCCAGGCAACTGGGATATTTATCGCTATGTCTGTTCCAATTCCGGGCAACAGCTTGTGATGCCAAGCCCCCATTCAGCCGGATTGACGGTCGATCATTTTGATTCAGTGGCTGTAAGGACACATTTCATGTATATTATTGACCGCCTGAAGCCGGTGCTGGGCGATTTCAGAAACACCGCCCTCAAAAGCCTGTACCTTGCAAGCTACGAGGCCAGGGGATTTGTCTGGAGTCCAACATTGCCCTCCGAATTCAGAAAGATAAACGGCTATGACATTTATAAGCTCATCCCCTCGCTGTTCGATAAGGAACTGTTCAGTAAGGAGACAAATGACAGGGTACAATCAGATTTCAGGAAAACCCTCTCGGAAATGATGATCAGCAATTTGTACCTCACCGCCAGACGGATCTGCCACAGCTATGGGCTTAAAATAAATTGCGAGGCAGGCGGGCCCGGCTACCCGCTGTATAATGGACCGGCTGAACCGCTGAGAGCCCTTGGAGTCCTGGATATTCCAAGGGGAGAGTTCTGGGTAAAGCACTCCAGGTATTACCTGGACAGCGATTCGCACGACAGTATTGATATTCTGCGCGTAGTGAAGGAGGTCTCGGCTGCTTCGCATATATATCAAAGAGGAGTGGCTGAGGAGGAGTCATTTACCTCATTTCAGCACTGGCAGGAAGGACCCTGCGATCTGAAACCAGTTGGGGACCGGGCTTTTTGCGAAGGAATGAACAGGGTAGTATTTCATGGATTCAGCCATAACCCGCAGGGCACAGGCTTTCCGGGATATGTATATCATGCCGGGACACATTTCAACGATAAAAGGGTATGGTGGCCCATGGCAGGCCCGTTTGTCGATTATATCTCGAGGATATCCTATATCGCCAGGGAGGCAGATTTCATGGCTGATGTCCTGTACTATTACGGCGATAAGATCCCCAATTCGGTGACTCCGAAAAATACAACCTTCACAGCAGGTCCCGGCTACGATTATGAAGTTATTAATACCGATGTGCTCCTGAACAGGGTAACTGTAAAAGAGAGGAAATTAGTTCTGTCAGGCAAAGCAGAATTCAGCCTTCTTGTACTTAAAAACGAAGAAGAAATAAATCCTCTCGTTCTGACAAGACTGAAGGAACTGGCCGGGCAGGGGGCCATCATTATTGGTGCAAAACCGCTGCGGGCGGCCCCGGCAGGCAACATGCCTGATAATGAAAGTCGCTATGAAGCAATGATAGATGATTTATGGAGCGATGCACATGGTGATGCAAGGACAGCCGTCAGAAGTGAAGGGAGGATATTTTCAGGGGTAGAGCCACAACAGATCCTTGAGGAACTGGGTATCCCCCCTGATATTGCCTGCATGGACACTAAATCGGTACTTCCCGATTATATACATTACAGGAAGGGAAATATCGACTTTTATTTCATCAGGAATACCACATCTCATTGGATCACTGGCAAATATGGATTTCGTCTAAAGGCTGGGATCCCCGAAATCTGGGATCCGGTCACAGGCAGTACAGCGCCCGTCAGAATATTTGACCAGGGGGAGAAATATATAAAGATACCAATTACCATGGCTCCCTATGGCTCATACTTTGCCGTATTCTCAGACGGGGTTCCACTGTCCCATTATACAGATGTCTCTGATGAAAATAACATGACGCCTTATCTTGAATACAACAAAAGAGGGATCCTCTTTCTGAAGGAGGGGACAATCAGGCTTGAAAAAGAATCAGGTCCCTCCGTGGCGGTGTTATCAGGCAGGAGCCAGACAATTGATGGCGAATGGAAGCTCCTGTTCACAAAAGGATGGGGCGCACCGGATTCGACGGTATTACATGGGCTTTCCTCATGGACAGAAAACCCGGACCCCGGAATCAGGTATTACTCGGGAACGGCAACCTATGTGAAATCATTCATGTTTGCCCAAAACATGAAAGCCTCAGATACCGACAGGGTCCTGATCGACCTGGGCCGTGTTTCCAAAATTGCCAGGGTAAGCCTGAATGGCCATGACCTTGGAATATTGTGGACGCAGCCATACAGGGCAGATATTACAGACTATGTTAAAAGCGGGGAGAATATCCTGATTATAATTGTCGCAAATGTATGGTCAAACCGGCTTACAGGTGACGCAATAACAGGCGAAAAATTTACTAACACCAATATAACCGGCAATGGAGAAGGGCTCGTGCCATGGGCAAAAGTCCCCCTTGTAGAATCGGGCCTGTTGGGTCCGGTCACAATTCAGACAGTTACTCTCACAAAATAGACTCTGGCCGCGCAGGGGTTAATGTCCTCGTGAAAGATGATGGTTGTTTATTCAAGTAAATACACTTTGAAATCACTCATCAGTCCATAATCGATAAGCGAATAGGCATTGCCCCCGGGCTGGATCAGGGGTGCATTTATAAAGTTGACGGGGCGTCCCCCTACTCCGTTCGGGTAAACTACATGATGGGGACCGAGAGTGTTTTTCAGACTTCCGATTACAATCACATCGATCACAGTTTCCCCCGGTTCAAGATCTGCATTCAGAACATAGGGTGGTGCCTGAATAATACCGGCCTCCCTGCCGTTTATATTTACAGCAGCAACGGTGCCTGACCAGTCAGGCAGTTCAATCGCGATCCTCCCCGCTTTTTGTAAATGAACTTTCTTCGAATACTTTACCGACTGTCCGTAAAATGGCATACCCTGGGCTCTCCACGAGCCAGGTTTCAGGGCCTTCGAAGGGACCATCCGAAAACCATGGATTGAGGGTTCAAGGGCAAATTTGCCCAGAAGATAAACAGGTTCGGTCTCACAATTCACACTGAAGGGGTCGGCCACAAGGCTAACAATATTTTCCCCTTTTTTCATCTGTTTCTCCACATCGAACAGATAAAAATCCGGATCCAGCCAGTATTCATCCCTGAGAGGCTCAATCACATCCCCGTTAACTGAAACGGTATAGAGCCATGGTCTTTCCACAACCAGCTTCATACCCCTGAAATCAACTCCATCACCAGCCTCAAAGCTATAAGACACTTCAAACCTGTCCCCTTTTTTAAAATTCTTATCCCTGTCAAGGATTTCAGTCCTGAATTGTGATGACCGGAACCAGGGATTCCCTCCGGAAAAACCAAAATATCTGTATACCGAATCTGATGCATGCTTAAAATACATGACTGTATCCCGGCCATCTTTTATCTTCAGCTTCAGGTAGTCCTGCCTGAATATATTCGGACCTTCGGAAGAAATTTCAGTTTCAGAAGCTTCAACAGGACGGAGCACAGTCGCTTTTTCTGCAGGAGCGGGGGCCACAACACTGTCCCTGAATACATAAACAAGATAGCTTCCAGAGGGATAAAGCTTTAGATCAAAACTTACTTTGTCACCCGATTTTTTATACTCAATTGGCACTATCTCTTCCATCTTCCGGAGAAAGTTGCTCCGCTGATGCCCCTTTGATTGTAACTTCAGCAGCGGAAATACTGTCGGGGCTGAAGTTTGAAAAGAATACCAGATCACCGTCCTTCAGCCGCCTGCGATGATGAAACAGCTGACCAGCCCTGGTCACATTGACTCGCAGATCAGCATCAGCAAGGCAGGTATCTATGATCTCATTATTCAGCGCAGGAACAGACATCCACGATTTTGCAGAAACGAGCGCTTGCAGCCTGTCGGATGGCCGTGCATCAATAAACCGTGCCCCTGTACCGATCTGAAGAACCCTCCCTCCGCCGGAAACATATTTCATAAGCAGTGAAAAGGTCGATTCTTCAAGATTATCCATTACATCAGGTACAATAACCAGGTCGTAGCTGCACTTGTCAATGCAAAAATATCTGCCGGAGACCCGGCCATAATCACCGATTATATGCTCGGAACCCAGATCATACTCAACCTGTTTCTGTTCAAGAAGTTCCAGCATTTTTCTGAAAGCAGGGTTTATCTGCCTGAAGCGGCTGTTGATTTTTCCGCTGTCGGGGGAGAAATACATCCATGCCGTTGTGGTGGGCTCAAGGATAAGGATCCTGTTTATCTGCTTTCCCGAGGAGAGCGCAACCGACAGCCGTCCGAAATAATCATTCTGGTAATGGTATTGTTTCCAGTAAGGTGCATACGGACCGAACGATTGCGGATAATCATACTTCCGGTCACCCGCGAGAGACATCAGGGAGAGATGCTGGTTCAGAAAATTTACTCCCAGAACATAGGCCCAGTCACCATTGCGCTTCATCTCTTCAAACCGGAATTCCCAGCCTGAACCTCCGTACATTTCGCAAAGTGCTCTCTGGCGCCCGAGCTGATTGACAACAGAAGCCAGCTCCCTGACCGAACGGATATTTCCAAACTGGTCGGGACGTACCACCTGGGAGTTATAGAGCAAATCGATGGCAGGCAACTGGTGGTAAGCATACATGGCCATATTGTCAGGCCCTTCAGAAGGCGATGGCCAGGCATGTTCCCAGTAATGTCCGGTCCACAGGAGATTGTTTTCCGAACAGTATGAGGACATCGGAACTGACCACCGGTTAATGAACAGATCGAGGATTGTGGCGTAATAGTCATGCCTCAGCTTCATCCAGTCTCCGGTCTCTTCAATCATTGACATCATATTTGGCTCAAGATCATAGCCTTGCAGTTTCTTAAAGCTGGATGCCAGATCGGGTGTCCACCTGATGGTGCCTTCGGTATCGGTACTAGTATGAGGCTCATCGGAGAAGATCCCCCTTATTGTCTTTCCAAAATCATCCCCAACAGATTTTTTATAACCGGTAAATGTTATATCGATAAATTTCTCAGTTACACCTTTAGCCAGGAGATCAACATAGGAGAAACCACCATACCATGGCGACCTTGCAAAATCATCAAGGGTAAAAACCATGAAGTCTCCATGCAATACATCCCCCTTAAGGGCCTCAGCCGTTATATCCCTCCATTTGCCCCCCTCATTTTTAAAAACATACCTGACGCGCTTCAGGCTGTCTGCTGGCAGGAAGGTCACTGCATGAGGCACCAGCATCACTCCCTGGTTGTATGACTCGGGCATCTGCTCATTTACATGTCCGCCTGCAAAACCGCTCGGGTAAGAATCCTCATCATAGATCCAGAGCTGAAGATCCAGCTTTTTTGCAAGGTCTGCAGAGTATTTGACCAGATCGAACCAGTCCGGTGAAAGATATTCAGTCATCATTCCGTAACGCGGATGAAGGAATACCCCCCCGAAACCCATTGTACTGAACTCATGAAGAGTGCGGTCGATGTCTCTTTTCGAAACATCCTTGTTCCATACCCAGAACGGGGCGGGCCTGTACCCGGGTGATGGATCTGAAAACCCGGAGATCAGCTGAGGGAATGAATTTATAGTTTGATCCCTATTTCCCTTTTCTCCCCTGCATGATAAAAGAGCTGACAGTATCAGGACAAAAGCAACCGGCTTAAGTATTCATTTTTAAGGATTAAGAGTTATTTTACTATAATCTCACCCAGCTTGTACCAGCCGGGTTCCGTTTCCCTTTCTTTCTTCAGGGCCAGTTGAATATTCCTGTCATGAAAGCCGCATTCATCCTTCATGCCTAATAAAAGATCATACTTCCCCGCAGGGATTGCGTTCCCTATCCTCAGAGGGCTCTGCTCTGCAATTATTTCACAGGGCATCCAGGTCCTGTTATCCGACTCATCCAGCTGCTGGGTGAATGAGCTGCCGGTTTTACTGTTTACAAGCCTGACGAATACTTTATACTGTCTGTAAGCCGGAGCGACCCCATGATTTTCCCATGTGAGCCTGATGTAATTTCCGGAAGAACCCCTCCGCAAAGTATCAGGCAGCATTGCAAATTTCGGAAAATACCAGTAGCCACACAGATTCCCAAGCCGGCAGGCGAGCCCGTAATTACCCTTCAGCCATTCCCTGGGGTAATAATGGAAGCCTATAAATGTGGCGTGCATTTCATGAATTGCCTTTTCAAAGCCCGATCCGTCTCCCCACATTCCGTTCTTCAATGCGTCTCCGTAATGATCTGACTCCAGCACCACAGGGATGGACTTATAGATCCTGTTAAATATTTCAGGGGAACGGATACAGGAGGGACCGAATCCCAGGAACTTGTACCACAGCACATTACCGCTGTCATCACGGAAGCCGAGCTGCTTGTCAAGGGCATATCTGTAAATTTCATAGTCTGAGCCGTCATCGGTATCCCTCTGGCCTATATAATCGTCGCTCAGCATAAGGAGAGATTTTGTATAGCACCGCCTGTAAAGGTCAATATGCTTTTTTACAACATCCAGCAGGAACATCCTTCCACCCTGAAAAAGCAGTATGCCCTTCACCCCATTCACCTATACTGCCGATATCTATGTATTCAACCCATGGCTTCCCGTCGTACCTGGCGGCAAAAGCCCTGTGAAACTGCTCCAGCCTGTCGAGAAAGACAGGATCGCCGTAATCGGGGGCCCAGGCCTGCAGTGAAAGCTCCGGATGATTTATAAATTCTCCTTTAGCTCCCGCTTTCCTGACCCATTCCGGGGTCGCATATACAATTTCCGTTTCCTTGCAGGTTATCCTGAATGAGATTGTATGGCCCCGTTTTACCCAGCGGTCAATAATTGAATCGAGCAGGATCCAGTTATACCTTCCCTCTTCAGGTTCAAGATAGCTCCAGGCGAGCCTCAGATAAATATCGTTAAGCTCCGGGAAATCTGCGAGGGAGTCCCCGGGCGACAGGTGGTTGCCATAGTTGCTTATTGAATTGTCATAATAATGAATGCACCAGCCCTTGTGAGGATTATTGCAAATACGGGTACTGTCCCAGTACCTTTCGAGGTTGTAGAACACCCTGTTCTTATAGGTTCCCCTTCCTGCTTCCGGATCGGTACCCAAAGCCTGAGACCATAATGCAGGGCTGCTGAAACTGATCAGGGCCAGCATACAGACCATTGTAATGCTGCGGATGTTAAAAAAGGCAGTTTTCATATTCAGGTTATGACAGTTAAAAACAAATTCCTTCAACATAACAATATACGAAAATTCAATATCACTAACACTAAATGGTTATCTTTATGGTGATAATGAAGCATTTGTTTGATCCTTGTATCAGCAAAATTAAAAGCTGTTACTGACTTAAAAATAATCATATGAAGAAAAAAATCACGACTCTCTTTTTTTATATGTCCCTTGTGGTGTTCATAACTGTGCCGGGCACTTCCTGTACAAGGAAAGGACCGGATTCAGGGATAAGGCCTGATGAGCTGGCCATGCAAATGATCAATAATCATGAATTTGTGCAGAATGCCAATGGAGAGAATTTTTGCTGGCATGCTGCAGTAGGGATAGACCGCTTTGTCGACAACTATACCCTTACAGGGGATACAAGATGGCTCGATGCCGGGATAAAATACTATGACTTTCTTATCGGGAAAATGGCAACGGACCCTGAAGGCTACAAGGGATGGATAGGCGTTTACGGCTATGACGAAAATTACTGGCAGGATGCCCTCGTGGGCGATGCAATTCTGTTTGGGGGCATTCTCAATTTTTCTGTCCTGACGCTTGAGGACGCCAGCCTCAGGAAAAGGTACGGAGAAAAGGCAATGTCGTATGTTGAGGCGGCCAAAAGGGATTTTGTTGAAAAGTGGGATAAGAGAGGTTGCTGGATAGACGATGGTCCATACGGCACATACATTGAATTTAACAAGTATCTGAAATCAGATAACCTTAAAGAGTGGATAAGCGCTCCCGGAGAATCCCGCTCTGGAATCAGCCATCCTTTCAATAAGCAGATGGATGCCGGTGCCGTGTGCCTCAGGCTCTACAGGATCACAGGAGAGGAATTCTACAGGGCCAGGGCCGAAAAGATATTTTTCACTGCAAAGAGCCACTTCCAGTATTTTGACAACCACTACTGCTGGAACTATTACGAGCCCCTTTATCCGGGAGATGTGGATCTGGGAAAGAAGGATACAAGGCATGGCGTCTGGGTACATCCCTGGCGTTCAGGCTACCAGGCACGTGAGGTGGACAAAATTGCTGAAGCATATAATTGCGGGGTTGTTTTCGATGAAACTGATATAAAGCGGATCATCAACACAAATCTGAATGTAATGTGGAACAAGGACATGCAGCATCCCTCCTTCATCAGCTCCAACGGCCTCGGGGCTGACCATGATACTACCGGGTTAGCAGATTTCCAGAGAGCCTGGGGTCATTCGAACGTGACTAAAAATTCAGGTGAGCTATGGACCGGACTGCTCGATTTCGACCAGACAATACGTGATCTTTATAAACTCAGGTTCAGGGGCGACACATCCTCTGTCGAATACCTCCTGTACAAGAAAACAATTGCTGTCAGGGCTCCGGGGTTTGAAAGAAAATATGCAAAGGGGGAGATTACAGTTCCGGCTGTGAATTTCACTGAGAGCAGGGAGCTCTCTATGGCAACGGTACTTCCCCATATGATTTCAGGGGGCCGGAAGGCTATCATAATCTGCAAATCATGGATCCCGGGCAGGCTGCTCATCGACTTATACACAACGGCTGGCAAAAAAGAATGCAATCTCTACGATGGCAAAATAAGCGAAGGGACCTTTCTGATCACATGGGACGGCCTTGATCCCGCAAAAAAAGCCTCCTTCAGTGGAGATTACAGGATCAGATGGACTATCGGAACTGGATACAGGGAATTTCCGGTTGTGATAAGTGAATAATTCAAAATATAAAAAAAGAGGATGTCAAAAATATTTATCATGACACCCTCTTTTAATCACAACAATGTGACCGGGTTACTGTATATGATTTATAATTGATCCTGAACCGGTCTAATCAGGATTCCTGACAGGAGCACTCCCCGGAGCAGGAGGATTATAAGACAATTCATTGTCAGGAACATCCCAATAATCCAGGTAATTATAATTAATAGTTGCATTTGTGTTAAGGTTGCCAACCTGGTCAATTACCACACAACCCGTCCTGCCCTCACTAATTATACCCCATCGACGTGCATCGTAGAAGGACAAACCGCGAAATGCCAGCTCTACCCGACGCTCCTTTCTCAGAATAATATTTGCATTATCAGCCGAAAGATTATTGCCTGCTACCGGGCTCAGTCCCGCTCCCTGCAGGTTTCTCAAATCATCAATTATGACGAGCCCGCCTTCAACATCGCCGGTGTTTATCAGGGCTTCTGCCCTCATTAGTTCGTTTTCTTCATATGTGCTTGCCATATATAGCTCAAATTCTCCGGTATTCCATGTGCCAAGTACAATAACACCCGGTATACCATTTCCTCCATTTACCATTGTAAATCTGGTATTGAAGGAAGTCCCCCTGTCGGAACCGCCAATCCAGGTATCTCCTTCAGAGAAATTGTTTGCAAGACGCTGATCACCGGGCTCATACTCTTGAATTAGCCTCTCGCTTACTTTATAAATATTACCTCCAGGTGCGGTCGAAATAGTTTTTGCCGGCAGATTTCCATCACCCGGAGACATGAAATCACCGGTAGCATTTGAACGTCCTGTAAAAACAAAATCATCCTGAGTAACCCCATCATTCGCCAGTGTCAGAATCAGGTTCCATTGTTCTGAACTCATGATGCTAACCGGAGTATTTGCAAGGATATTCCGTGCCTTAAGAGTATTGATGTTCCTCTTCCACATATCAGGTGACAGTATGCCTCCTTTTCCGGTAAGAAATATAGCCGGAATGAGGCTGCTCATAACTGACTGGTAGTCTTCATCGTTGGCAAGTCCGTTTAATGTTTCCATAGCGAGGTCAAGCTGTTTGTTTGATTCAGCTATAATTTCTTCGTGACTTACGTAATTGCCATTGGTCCCTGTATTATCATTTGTAATATCACCTCCATAGTCATTTATCAAGCCTGCATAATACATGGACCCGATCCTTGAATAGGCAAAGCCCTTCCACCAGCAACACCATGCCTTAAGTGTGTTCTTTTTTGCAGTGGCATTACCTGAAAATGTGACTTGCTCCGACAGAAGGAGAATCCTGTTGACAGCATGCAAAAGATTATACATATAAGCCCATTCATAATACCCGGGATTATTCCCCTGATTAGCATTTACATTCAGCTGTCTCAGAAGATCTTTCTGCTTCGGGGGGGAATTCGGATTCAGCACGACGGAGCCATCGTCCAGGGTAATAGCATCAGGGCAACCGACCTGATTCATAAAGGCGTTGGCATAATCGGAGGTAACAACATCTCCCAGCAGTTCATGGTAACCGACAACCCCTGTATAAAATGTAGCACCCAGACCATCATCTGAATATTTTATGTAATTAAATCCGTTCAGGTAGGTTGAACCCTGAGCAAGTGAGAGCAACCCGCTTTCTGTCGATGCAGCTTCAAGGCCTGGCTGATTAGGGTTGTTTACATTGAGTTCCTTCTGGCAGGAAATTGTAACCAGGCCTGTCAGAATAACCGATATATAAATAAATCTATTGTATTTCATAATAGTTATCGTTTTGAATTTAAAATCTCTTAAAACCCAATATTAATTCCTACCTGGTATGTTCGAAGATTAGGCATTGAATGAGAATCAACCCCTCTGTCAAACGATGAATTTGCAGGACCGGAACTTATTTCCGGATCCATGCCTGTATAATTTGTCACAGTTATGAGGTTCCGGCCTGTGAGAACGAGCTGCAACCTTCGTACTGATTTCATATCGAATGCCCTTGCAAAATCAAATGCGATGACTAAATTTCTTAGTCGCAGGAATGAAGCATTCTCATAAAATATGCTTTTAGTGCCGTTTCTTTCAACCTCAGCATAGCAGCCTCTGTAAAATGCGCTCCAGGCACCTGTCTCCCCATTGATTGTAATCTCCTTTTCGAGATCACTGTGAATACCATCACGATACATCCACTCCTTTGTCTGATTATAAAGATGGCTCCCGTTTATCCAGTCCCACTGCATGGACAGATTTATGAAATCCTTGTATGTGAAATCATTGATAAACGACATGTTGAATTTCGGATTAGGATCCCCGAAGCTGTACTTATCAGGAGTAAAATAAGGAAGCTTGGTTGCGGAATTCACCACCCATCCATTGCTGGCAACTTCATAAGAGGCTTGTTCCGCTGTGGGAATAAACGGCTCCCCTGTACCTGGATTTATAGCTTTTACATCGTGCAGGCCAAGATACCCGAAAAGCTGCCCGATTTTATAACCTGGTTCCAAAACATAACCTGCGCTTCCGGTTGAGGATCTGACAGGTATTGACTCACCATTTTTAACAGACGTTATTTCAGATGATTGTTTACCAAAGTTAGTCATAAAGTTCCAGCTGAAATTACGGTTGGTTAATACGGCAATATTCAATGAGGCCTGAACTCCGTTTGACTTCAGGCCGAATGAATTGTTCAATACACCGCCCAGGCCAGTAGATGGAGCAACATCCAATGGCCATATTGAATTATCCGTTGTACGTTTCCATACAGAGATTGAGAAATCGATCCGATTTAACCAATCTCCTTTCAAAAGATTGAAGGTCATATCTGACCCTGCCTCAAACTCCTTTGAAACTTCAACATCAAGCCTGGGGTTTGTAGAGGTGATAGGGGTTGTAAAATCGACTTTCCCGGCAAACTGGGTAGGGTTCAATGTTATATACCGGTCATAGGCACCAGGCTGAATTCCTGCCTCCCCGTATGCACTCCGCAATTTAAATTCGGGAATTATTTTTCCCAATTGACCATTATGCCAGAAATTAAATGAAGAAAGTCTTAAATAAGCGTCTCCGCGTGGAAAAGTAAATGGCTTTGATCCGGCGCCGAAAGCAGAGGAATAATCGCTTCTGAAACCGGCTGATATACCTCCAAAATCGCCATAATCAAACTTTTGCGTGACAAGATAGCCAAAAGTTGTGAAGAGAGTCGTATAATCCGACAACACACGGTAACTCTTCGCATCAGCTCCTGTGTAGGGCGTGTAGGTGGGCAGTCCGATACCGGATACTTCAAAGAAATTGAAATCGTTATTTCTGTAATCATATCCAACCTGAGTCGTTGAGTTTATCGGGATTTTAAGGCTAAAATCGCGCTGAAAATCCAGATGCAATGTGGCTGTCGCCAGCAAGTTCTGAAATTTTGTAGTACCAAGGTCTTTCAAGAATTCCCCTGTGGCATCATCATAATTCTGAGATGCCAGCCAGAAGCCATAATACTGCGCACTTTTGTTCTGGCTTTGATCTAAAAAGGAAAGTTTATTGTCCTGCTTCTGGTAATTGATACCATATTTTGCATCGAGGTCAAGAAATTTAAATGGCTTATAGCTTAGATCGAAAGTTTGAATGATATCAGTTTTTTGATCATTTATCCTGCGATATTGCTGATCATAGAAAGCATTGCCTCCAATATTTCCAACTGCATTGCCAAAATATATTATGTGATTCCCATCCTCGTCAGTAAACGAATAATCCGCGAAGGGGCGCGACATATTAATTTCCCCTATAACAGCATCCCCGTTCATTGTATTTTTGGTAAGAATAATTTGTGTTATTGATCTGAATTTAAGATTTTTAGCCAGATCAGCGCCAATATTGGTTATAAGATTTGTCCTGTCTAAATAACCATTATTCTTTAAATTACTCTCCTGGTGATTATTGGAAAGAGTGAATGCCATATCAATTTTATCATGGCCGCCTGAAACTGAAACCGAATTGTTAAGTGACGTTGCATCCTGAAAGAACATTTTATAATGGTCGTAATACTTTAAATTAGCATTATATGGTTTATTTGTCTGGGTAGTCGGGTCGGTGCTCAACCAGATCAAATTGTTCTCATAACCTGCAACAGGACTAAACACAAGGGGATTGCCATCTCCATCTATGACATTATTCTGGGCATCCGTATTAAAACCATGAAGCTTTGCTTTGCGAAGGCCTCCGATATTCAGGTAAGAGCTGTTTGCAACACTTGATGATATATCAATACTGACCTTTCCGTTTTTTGCCCCCTTTTTGGTGAACAATTGTATAACCCCATTTGCACCCTGAGCTCCGTAGATAGTTGCTGATGCAGCACCCTGTACCACTTCGACTCTTTCAACTGTACTTAAATCAAGTGAATTGAGATTGGTGGCAGAAACCTGAACCCCATCCATCATGATCATCGGAAGTGTTCCTCCGTTAACAGAATTTATACCTCTGAGAAGAATGTTTACATTCGAGCCAGGGGTACCATTAATACTTGAAATCTGTGCACCTGCAATTTTCCCGACAAGAACCTGATCAACTGAGGCTGTAGAGGCCTGAGGCAATTTATCTGACGTCACTGCCTCCACTGAAATTGCAAGCTTTTTCGTACTTGTCGAGACACCAACTCCGGTGACGACAACTTCACCGAGGGTTTTAGTGTCTTCCTTTAAAACCACATTCAACTCTTTGCCTCCATCAACAGGGATCCTCTGGGCAATATAACCCACGAATGAGACCAGCAAATAAGCCTCACCTCCCGGAACTTCAATAGCAAATTTCCCATTGGCATCAGATAACACTCCGGTTGACGTACCTTCAAGAACAATCGTTACCCCGACCATTGGATCACCGGTACTTTCAGAGGTAATGGTCCCGGTAACCCGAATGGGCTGCGCTTTTTGATCCTCGGGTAATCCACCCGTTGATGCAGAGTCACTCTTCCTTGGTTCAGACCGAATAGTGCTTCCTGAGGCTTGCAGGATTGACAGAAAAATAAGGAATAAACTTATTTTCAGAATCAGCAGAATTTTCCCGATGCCATGATTATAATCACAGGCAACAGCTTTTGGTTGGGTTTTCATACATTCTTAGGGTTTTAGTTTATCAAAAAAAGAAATCCTATCGAGTTTTATTAAAATCTGATTTAAACATTTCCACCCGGAAGGTTTTAAAACTTAGATTAAATTTGTTTCGACAAAAGATAATTTTGATCCAAAAGTGATGTGAGAGAAAGTTAAATGGGAAACCGTTATTTTTAAGAATAAAACCCATTTTCAAATAATTCAGAGATGCAATATATGTCAGGGGTTTAGGTTATTGATAAGTCATGCCTGTACAAATATTTGACAAATGCTTTACAATATGCCGGCTTGTAAAAAAATCGTAATCTTAATTCTACCCCTGTTCATATATCACTAATAATCTGATATTTATAACATATTTATCATTTATCAGGGCAAGCCCGGAGGAGAGGTACCGGAAATTTAATCAGAGATTTATCCGGTAGAAAAGAGGGAAAGGAGAGTGCCCCTGCAAGGAAAATCATTTAAATTCTTCGGATCTGAAAAAAGAGAGGAGTTATGCAACCTCCTGCATAACTCCTCTCAGAGAGCAACCCTACCTAACCATATGAAAATTTAAAACCTCAGATGTTTTCAGATCGTGGTCATTGGTCCGGGTGAAATCAATCACTTAATATTAAGATATCACCAGCCAGGGTTCTGGACACACAGCTTATTCCTGTCCATCTCATCCTGGGGAATCGGGAACAACAAGTCTTTAGGATATGACAGGCTCTGATCCTTAAGGGTTACATCGTCGCCATATCTCATCAGAACGGGCTTCCCGTTCAGACCGCTGCCAAAGACCTCCTCAAGGTATGAGCCCGATACGCCATCGTCGGCGGTCCATCTCATAAGATCGTAAAGTCTCTGTCCTTCCATATTGAGCTCTATGCGCCGTTCGTGCCTCAGCTTGATTCTCGCATCGTTCTGATCGGTAGCTGTCAGAGGCGGCAAATTGACCGAAGGCCTTGCACGTACCCTGTTGAGCTGAGCCATACCTTCCGGAACCTGATTGTTCTCTATCAAAGCTTCTGCATAGAACAGGATCAGATCGGCATATCTCAGAAGAGGTATGTCATACCCGGCCTGGTCATCTGCAATCTGCAAGGGGGTACCATCTTTCATGATAGGCTGCCAGATCTTCCTGGTATTGGTATTTGAATATGACCAGACATATTTGTAATAGATGTTGTCGCCCTGATGTATGACAGTATCTACACTGCCATGATCAGCATCTCCTGTAATTGTAAAATCATCCGGCTGGTTATAGACCCCGTAGAAATCACCCGGCAGCCACATTGAATATTGTCTGCGTGGATCGCCGGGTTCGAAAGCGTCAACGAGGTTCCTGCTCGGAAGGGCATAGCCCCAGCCTGCACCATAGATGTTCTTGACCTCATTTGGCGCATCCCTGCAGAGTCGCTCAACCTGCATCTCATTCTGATTGCCGGTTGTACTGCCGTTGGTTATAAACGGGAAGGTGTAGATGAATTCCGTATTGTCACCGTTCAACTGGGAGTCATACGACATCATATAAACATAATCATCCATAAGGGTGTAACCTTCCGCATCTGCAATATTCAGTGCATCCTGGGCAGCAGTAGCTGCGTTGGCATAGTCCCTGTTATACAGGTAGGCCTTGGCGAGCATGGCAGCAGCGGCAGCCTTTGTAGGAAATCCCACATCGCTTCCGCTCCATGAATGCGGCAAATTCTCCTTCGCATACTTCAGGTCTTCGATCAGTGCGGCCATCACCTCGCTTTTAGGTGTGCGTGCTACGAATGCACTGTCGGGATCTTTAAGAAAATGAGGGAAATAGGTAACATCGCCCCAGAGAGTTGTCAGGGTCAGATAGCAAAATCCTTTTGCAAGCTTGGCAACCGCAATATAGGGAGCCTGCTTTTCCGGGGTGAAATTGGGATCACTTGATGTGGGTATACCGTCAATGGCAAAGTTGGCATTGTTTATCCCCTTATACATGCAGAAATACCATGAATAATAATGATACCATGTCGGATCGGCACTCCAGTTAAGTGCGGGCAGGCGGTCACCCACATTTCTTGTATAGCTGTCATCAGTGAATATATCCTGAAACGTTACCCAGTATCTTCTGAAATCATGAGGGATCTGGGTCATTATGGCAAAAGGAGACTGTGCGGCTTGCCTGGCAGAAGTTTCGTTTATGAAGAAGTTTTCTGCGTTGGGGGCATCCTTGGGATATTTTGTCAATAAGTCATTTTCATTACAACTATTGAACAGTGCAAATCCAAGCGACAGTGCAATAAATAATAATATTTTATTTTTCATATCTCAATTTTTATAGTATCAATACTAGCTGCGTCAGAATGAAACCTTCAGTCCGAATACCCATGTTCTTGGCTGCGGGATCTTGGTTACAGGCTGAGCCCACATTCCCTGGTCGGTAACATCAACTTCACCTCCGGGATATTTGGTAAAAGTATGCAGGTTCTCAACACTTGTATAAATTTCCAGGTCACGCATCTTCAGTCTCTGACATACACTATTGGGTACATCATATCTAAGGTTAACATTGGAGATTTTCAGGAATGAGGCATCTGATAACCAGAAGCTTGCCGTATGGGTAGCATTTCCGGCGACATCTGCCTTGGTAACTTTTGGCATATTACCATTTGTGTTTGTATTAATGCCATCGTCGACCCACCTGTCGAGAACCCTGACAACATCGTTGCTTGTGTACTGAAAATAGCCGTTGATATCTACCATTGTATTAAGGTCGACACCCTGTACTCCATAGGTTACAACCTGAAGGGTCCACCTTTTGTAGCTTACATTGCCTGACAGCCCGTATGTGAACTTGGGATATTTCCTGCCAATGAAGCCCCGGTCGTCAGCTGTAATCTTACCATCAGGCTTGCCTGTCAGGTTTCCGTTCTCATCCCTTCCGTTGATATCCACTGTCCATATATCTCCAAGCCCTATCGGAAAATCGTTTTCCGGATTGGTCAGATAGGGGTGAGCATCCAGGATTGCCTGGTTTTTGACTATCCCATTCGAAGTATAGCCGAAATATCCGTAAATCGGCTGACCTACCTCCAGGCCATACTCCCTCAGGTTACGACCCTCAAGATCGACAACCTTATTCCTGTCAATTGATAAGTAACCGTTAAGGCCATAGGAGAAATCACCTTTGGTATCCTGATAGCCAAGCGTGAACTCATAACCGTGGTTCTGTATTTCTCCGCCGTTGATCGTAGGATCGGAAGGATAGACCCATCCATCCACAGCAGAATAATAATATTTCCCGGCAGAAAGGGGGATCGGCTTGCCGTAGAGAAGATTGGTTGTGCGGGAATGGTAATAATCGAATGTGAAGTTTATCTTTGACTTTAGAAAACTGGCATCGAACCCGATATCGTTCTTCTGGGTCTGTTCCCACTTTACATTCTGATTGACAGCAGCTCCCAGTGCGTAGCTCGGACTTGCATACTGGCCATTTGTGGGCCCCATTACTGCAGTATGCATTTCAAGTGTTGCATATGTCGGATAAAGGCCTACATTGCTGTTTCCAAGAGTCCCCATGCTTCCCCTTATTTTAAGGTCGTTGATTATGCCGGTAAGAGGTTCAAAAAATGCCTCCTTCGATACCCGCCATCCAAGAGACAGGGAAGGGAATACTCCCCAGCGGTTCTTTCCGACAAACCTCGATGTACCATCGCGACGTACTGAAGCCTGCACCAGGTATTTTTCCATATAGTTATAGCTTAACCTGCCGATATACGAGACAAACGACCAGTCCTGGTAACCATTGTATACACTCTGATTTTCAAGCTGACCTGCACTCAGGTACTGGATCTGGTTGTTTGGGGTCCCAAACCGCTGTCCGTTCAGATATTCGTATTTGCTTTCCTCCTGGGAATAAATGAGCAGGGCAGATATATTGTGAACCGAATTGAAAGACTTCTCATAGTTCAGCATATAATCAGCTATCCAGTGGAAGGTATAATCCTGGTTCTTGTAGACACTGTTAATACTCTGGGCCTCAACACCAACAATATGCAGCTCGGGGGTGAATGAGCTCTGATGACTGTTCCTGTAATCAATGCTCAACCTCGGAGTAAAGCTCAGTCCATCCAGCAGCTTTACTTTCAGGAATACGTTGCCGACAAAGCCATATGTCCGCACTGCATCCTTGTACTCCTTTGCATAAATGAGCGGACCTACATCTCCCCCCTCCATAGTATACGATCTTACATAATCGTAGTTGATGATATTACCATCGGCATCTGTCTCATAGGGCCTCGAGAGGGGGTTCTTGCGGATAGCGCCAAGATAAGGATTGCCTACCCCGCCAAAGCGGCTGGTACTGTAAATGTTGACTGAATTGCCGAATTCGAGGAACTTGTTGATCTTTGTATCGGCATTGAAACGGAAACTGATCCTGTCAGCCCCGGTATTCAGGATAAGACCATCCTGCTTGAAATAGGTAACGGATGTAAAATACGAGGATTTGTCATTGCCACCCGTCAGGGATAAGTCATAATTCTGAATCCTGCCTGGCTGGGATACTACATCAAGCCAGTTTGTGTTTGTCAGATGGCCCTGATTATCATTGAAAATACTTAGGTTAACAGGATTCTGCGTCCCGTAAGGTGACTGATCCAGTGCGGCCGGACCAGCATTGATATAGGATTCCTTGTCAAGCATCAGCCACTGGGTAGAGTTAAGCCTCTTTGGCTGAAGGTCTGAGAAATTCTGAGTCCCGCCGTACACATGAAAGGAAATTACGGGCGCACCAGCCTTGCTCCCTCTCTTTGTTGTAACCAGCACCACGCCATTTGCAGCCCTGGCACCGTAAATCGAGCTGGAGGCAGCATCCTTCAGTACAGATATGTTATCGATATCATCCGGACTTACGCTGTTGAGATTATCCATAATTACGCCGTCAATCACATAGAGTGGATCCGTGGATGCTCCCCAGGACTGTACTCCCCTGATCCTTATCAGCTTATCCGCCCCTGGCTCACCCGAATTCGATATGATCGTAACTCCGGCAACCTTACCCTGCATAGCATTGAGGGCATCAGGCACTACTGCCTTCTCAAAGTCCTTCGATGACACTACCGAGACTGAGCCTGTCAGATCGATCTTCCTCTGTGTGCCATAACCTGTCACAACTACTTCATCGAGGGCAGTTGCTTCAGTCTCCAAAGTGATATTGATAACTGATTGATTTCCAACCACAACTTCCTGAGTTACATACCCAATAAATGAAATTGTAATGGTACTCTCGGCTGAGGGAACTTTCAGAGTAAACTTCCCGTCTAAGTCAGTTATCGCACCTATCGAAGTACCTTTTACCGCAACATTTGCGCCAACAACCGCATTCTGCTCGGCGTCTACCACCTTGCCGGTAACGGTAATCTGCGCAAAAACAGCTGACGTGCCGGTTATCAGAAGCACGATCAGCAAAAAAATCTTCAGAGATGATTTCATACGTTTAGGTTTAAGAATTAAATAATGAAACTAAGGTTCTTAAGAAAACATGGATTAGGAATTTCATAGGCATTTCATTTTAAATTATTAATTAAGTGGAATGAATTGATTAGAAATTAAAGTGAGATCGGGTATTTTTTTAAACTTTGCAAGTACAAGTTAGATCAGAATATTCTCCCACCGAGAAATAGGCCGTTACAAATTTTGTACAAACATTGTACATTCTCGGAAACTGCCTGATACTATCAGCCGCTATGCCCCAGTACAGCCATAGCCGGAACTTTCTCCGTGAATATGATCCTTCAGCCTGGATACTTCCGGAATATCTGAGAATTATTCCGGGGATTTTTGCAGGAAGCAAGGAAAAAGAAAATTCAATAAGCTGAAAGGTTACCTTGAATAAAATAAGGGTAATCATATTCAGAATTCAGGTAACCCTGCCAGAAGTTTCTGTATTTCAGATGGAGCAGCTTCGCTCCCATTGGCTTTTGCCAGCTGCCACCGTTCGGTATGTTCCGCACAGCCACCCGGGATTATCTTTGTAACGGGACCCAGCGTTTCAATCTCCATAAAATCGCCATTGATATAGAGCTCGTTGTTGCAGCCATAATCCTCGTATTTCGCACCCGGTTCATAATCAAACCGCCTTATCATTATATCTTCCCCCGATATGTATGCGGCCCAGCCCTGCTTGTTGAGGATCCCGATCTTTTGTTCGCTGTGGCACGAGGCATCAAATCTCATCCCGATAAATTTTTCTCCCCAGGTCCAGCGCGGATCATTCATGCGTGTATAGTACCAGAGTACGACGGGGCGCGCCGGCAGCAGGTATTCGGCCGGATCCATATAGGGCTCCTGCGGTACGACAGCCCTTCCTCCCGCCGCATGAGCTGTCACCGGCCATACGGAAGTCTCAATCGTCCAGAGGTTCGTATTGACAAGCCGGTGCAGAATTGTAACATTATTCCTATCCTTATCCAGGATTATCTCCATTTCCTTTATTATCCCGGTGGATTTTTCGACAGGCTGGGTGACCCTGAGAGTAGTTCCGTCCCATTTATATGCAACGCTCCCGTTATCGGGGAAATATGTCCTGGGCATAACCTCAGGTGAATGCCATAGGCGGTGGCCTCCATAGATCCTCCACTCAGAGCCTCCGGTTTTGCCCCTGTCCTTGCCGGAAACATGGAACAGGTTCCTCCCCCTGATGAATCCGCACCTTATAATACGCGGACCCACATCAGTGGTTACTATTAATTCAATTTCACCGTTGGACAGCCTTATGCAATTCGGCCAGCCCTCAAATTCAATGATTTCCATATTATGATCGCTTTTCGGCCGGGATTCCAGTAATTTTCCCCGGAATCAACTTCGTGAGTCTGAAATATCATGTGTAGATCTTCGATTTTCGGGGAAAGATCCTTTTTAAGAATGCGAGAAGATCCTTTTCATAAACAGTCACCATAAGTGTACTTATGAAAATTATGCTTCCGCCAGTGATCATCAGCATCGATACTTTCTCATTAAGGAGTATAATGCCCAGCATGGCAATAAAGAAGGGAAGCAGATAATTGCTGAGGATGGCCTGGGTCACGTCCATCCTCTTCAAAACATGGAAGAACAGAAGGGACGAGATCCCGTAGACAATGATGCTGAGCTCCAGAACAGATATCACAGCTATCCTGCCTGACTGTATGAATGCTTTAAAATGAAAAGGTTCGATCCATATTAATAAAGGGATGCTTGCCAGGCTTCCGATTACAGAACTGTATACAAGTATCTCAAGCTCAGTAAACTTCTTATCTACAAGTATTTTACAATAAGTGTTATAGAATGCACAGCAGAGACATGCAAAAAGAAAGACAAGGTTACCCGGAAGATACTGACCATTGAGGATCCTGGCTCCCGACAGGTCTGAAACTGATGTCATAAGGACACCGGCAATCGCCAGGATAAAACTGATAACCCGGATGGCATTCAGCTTTTCATCAAGCAGAAAAGAGGCCAGAATTGTTACAAGAACAGGTATTGTCAGAGTTATAATACCGGCATTGGCTGCAATTGTCATTTTAGATCCGAGTGTATAGGCATACTGCATTATGAATATCCCTATAAGTCCGGAGGGTATAAAGTATTTAATTTCGTTCCATCTCCAGCGGAATTGCACATTCCTTTTTTTGTTTTCGGCCCAGAGTACAGGAAGGAAAATAATTGTACTGGCTATCATTGGAACAAAAGCAACTGTAACCGGTCCCAGCCGGTCGCCGATGAATCGGATTACAGGAACCTGGGTGGCCCACATAAAGTTAATTATGATGAGCAATCCCCAGTCCAGTGTCTTGCCTGATTTAATCATATGTGATAAATGAATATTGCAGAAAACACATGCCCGTTGCAGAGCAGTGCAGTCATTCTATATATTTTACGGCTACGGAATAGTTTTCCCCGGGCTTTACAGTCGCCAGGGCATAGGAAGTACCCCTTACACTGCTGATGGTGTATGCCATCTTCCTTCCATTTAACGTAATCGCACCGATCTTCCTTTTGTCAACCGCCTCAGGAACCATGAAGGTAAGTCCGTTATTATTACTGACAGATGAGTTCAGATTGAAGGTCAGCCTGTTATCCGACCATCTTATTTCAGTAAACCCCGCCTCATCCTTCATTTTTAAAAAGTCGAGCAAATCGAGGGCCGTCCAAACGGGTATTGATCTGCTTCTTGCATAGGCGATCATTCTCATCAGGGGAACCTTTGAAAAATAATATTCGTCATTATGCGACTTGACACTTATGTACGAGTAAACCCCGTCCTGAAGGCTCCTGTCCATCAGTCCCCTGAATGCATTAAAGAATCCTTCGGGATCATGGCTTTCAGTGTATTCCTGGTCATAAACCGAATTCAGATGCTGGTACACATTTATTATCCTGCCCCTGGTGTCGGCGAATTTCATTGGAAGACCGCTACCTGTAAAATTACCCTGCCTTGTGCCCCGCGGCCCGAGATACTGGTCGCCCTGGTTTGATTTAATATCGTAATGAGCATAGTTTATGTCCATGCCGATGCCATGCTTCTCTTCAAGTCTTGCCTCTGCAGCAAAATCCTGCTGCCCTGATGAATCAATGCCGCACCATACAAACCAATGATTTACATTTGTCCGCATTTGTATTCCAAACTTGTCGCTGATCTCTTTATGCTTTGAGGCGAGAACGCTATCCATATCTTTCCAGAGGGGATTTTCAGCCTCCCTCGTATCATCCGGATGACCGGAGATCTCAAATCCCCGGGCACTCCATCTTTGTGCCCATGCAGCAGAAACCTTGCCGGTCTCCAGTATATAGAGAGACATCCTTGCACCCATCGAATCAACATCCCGGAACTGTGGCTCAAAGTCAGCCTCTCCTTTGTATTCACCATCATTGGTCAGGGTGACCAGGCATTTCAATGTATCAGGGAAATACCAAAGGCGCGGCAGTGGTTTTTGCGGCAACGACATTTTTTCAATTGCCAGCGTGAGAAGCGCCATATGTTCATCAGCCTGGTTAATTGTACTGTTGCAGGTATCGATCCATCCATCGGTAAACATGTCCATACCGCGGAGTCCGGGTATACCATCCTTCTCAATTCCTGCAAAGCGGGGATTGCCCTGCCGGAAGAAAACAACATTACGGGGAAGGTTGTAGAGAAATGCTATTGCCTTGCCTTTATTATAGCTATTACTCACAATTGCCGGATACCCCTCTTCAGAAACCCTATCCTCAAACATTTTTGCTATTTCCTTTCCCCCGTTCAGGATATATTTGTCAGCTGTGCCATGAAACCTTATCTTTTTCCCCTTAATAAGCCCTCCATAGTCACCTTTTTCATCCAAGGCAATATATCCTTCCTTAATGTACTGGCCATCGGCTACAAGCCCAAATAATCCGGCGAGTTCCGGGTCAGGACAGAATGCGATCAGGTTGCCGCCCGAACTCACAAATTCGGTCAGCTTCATTCTGGCTGCATCGTCAACAGGTGTTTCGGTCAGTATCACAACACTGAACTCCTTAAGATAACCTGAAGTAACCCTGCTGTCCGACAGGGAATCAAGCTCAAATTCATTCAGTCCTTCAGCTTTCAGGATTTCGGTTGTATATGTACCAAAACCCTGGTCGCTGCCAAGGATCAGTACAGGGGGCCTGACCTGCCTGCCGTCACAGCCGGAAAGGATCACCATCCAGGTAATGCTCAGACAGATAAGAGATATTCGGATCATGACTTTACACAGATAGTTTATATTTACAGCTCCCTCATCGAGCCTCAATAACTACATTTCCTGCCATTTTATGCCTGATAATCAAGGAATAGTCTCCATTTCCAAGCTCCTTTAGAGTGAAGCTGTCATTGCCTGGATCCCTGCTTTCCTCCATGACTTTCCCGTTTATGAGTATCCGTTCAGGCCTGAAGGCAAGCCTCAGGTATTCGGTGCCATTTCCGGCCGTGGCAAAATAGCTCAGATTTTCACGGGCATAGTGAACATCCTTAAGTATCCCTTCAGAGTATAAGATATGGTTTTCCCGGGGCGGCGCCCATTCGGGTACTCCCGCAAATGCCTGGTAAAACATCCTGGGACATTCACCGTAACAGTCGGACCACCAGCTCAATATACCCTTGCTGACGGGGCTTTCGAATGCCATGCCAGTGGAATCATTGCAATAGGTAACCCAGTTTAGCGACCTCCGGGCCTTCTCCCTGTAGGAAGTATCGCCTGATACTGCAAACCACCTGGCACACACGGCAGCATACCGTGCAGTCTGATAATCCATCTTATACATAAACGAATCCTGCTCCCCCACAATATTGGCTCCCCACATATTCGAGGGCTCACCCGGGGCCGAGCGGAAAACAAAATTATCCTCCGTCCATTTGATCAGCCTGGGAATGTCTCCCTTCCAGTCCGGATCGAGATCCGGATAATCAAACAAGCAAAGGGTTGTATTACTGGCACTTAAATTGCTTTTATATGTATTGCTCTTCACATCGGTATCCGAATGGCCATCAGTCCAGAAACCAGTTTTCATAGGGTAATTCAGAATGAAGTCCCTCGTTTTGTCAAGTACATTTTTATACTCCTTCACATTGCCAAGACCCGCTTTTATCAGACTCGAGAAGAGCATATAGCAGCCCGACCAGTTGGCCCCATAGGGTGCTGTAACCCTTCCGTCCTTCATCACGACCCTGTATGGCCATACAGACTGATCCTGGTTTCCCGTGCGGGCATACCTGGCAAGCACATTTGCCACATTCAGTGCCGCATCAAGATATTTCCTTTCATTTGAATAGAGGTACATGCGGTAATATGTCAGTCCCATCTCACCGGCATGGTCAACCTGGATTTCATTCAGTACAAGTCTGCCGGCCGAGGTAAATCCCCTGAACAGGGTATCTCCCGCATTCGTTGTTGTATAAGGGAAATGAGGCCATGCAAAGTCCCCCTGGCTCGTACCATGCACAAGTGTATAATCGGTAAATGACTTTATTATCCTCATAACGGCCGTATCACCGGTATAGGCATAGTAGAGACGTGCCGATTCAAACCAGTTCGGTATCTTTTCGCCTATATCGTTCATCCATGTGTCAGGTAAAATAGAATCATTGCTTACCCTGAACGCGCAATAAAAATAATATTGCGGATAATCGGACCGTGGCTCAGGTCCGGGGGAGTTGGGAACCCTGTTTTTGATAAAATCCCACCGAAGGTGAAGAAAATGATCGTAGGCCTTGTCCCTGGGAGTGTACCAGGGAATTATCTTTCCATGATTGTCGAGAACCACTTCATGATTGCAAAAGAGTATCTTTTCGGATTTTTGAGCCTTATTTGTACATGATGCCAGGAACAACAATACCAGAACCAGATTAACAGCAATTGTTTTCTCCATAAAACTTCTGATGGGTTTAATTAACAAAATATTATGTATGACAATATAGATTAAATAAATTTTACAGATCGAATCTGCTTTTACAATGTTTTAACAAAACCTTTACATTATTGAAAACTTTCTTTTGTTTGCAATTTCAAAACCTAAATGACTGATATAGTACCGGGGATCCAACCATTCGCTGCACCATCGGTACCCAGGGTTATATTAAGTTCTTCCCTTGCCTTTTTAATATCGCTGGAATTCAAAACAAATGCAAGGCGAACGGCACTATGCACATGATCTTAACAGGATAAATAATACTTTCCCGGAACATTATTCTTACCAACATCTTCCCAGTCACTTTCATCAAACCCAGGCTGAAAACCAGAGTATCCGATAGCTGTTATCAGGCTGTTGCAAAAATTGAAATCATACAATGAAATATAAAACTGAACTGTCTTCACTGTTCACTTGCATTGGTATGAAAGTAAATCGATCCGAAATTACCGCTGATGGTTTCTCCCTGCGCGTCTTTAATGCTGAAAGGCAACATATAATTTTTTGTTATATCTATTTTGGATGGATAGAAATATACATGCAAAGTATCTAACCGTTGACCAGCCGCAATAGTTCCTGAATTAACGGGAAAGGAATAAGTAGAATCCGGCATTGCATCATATTGATCTTGATTAGCTGAATTGTAGGCACTCCTGAGAGCATCGTCCACTTGCACGGTTATGGTTAGGTTTTTACTTAAACGCTCCGGGGAAGCAATGTTCAATACGATGTCCGCGGTATAAGTAGCATCGGTCGGCTCGAAAATCAATTCCGCGGCCGCGA
This sequence comes from uncultured Bacteroidales bacterium, assembly GCA_963756885.1. Classification (GTDB taxonomy): domain Bacteria; phylum Bacteroidota; class Bacteroidia; order Bacteroidales; family VadinHA17; genus LD21. The sequence goes on along the minus strand of CAVWPG010000003.1, from coordinate 308,476 downwards.
AATTTTCCAGGCCCCCACCATTAACGGGTAATATTTCAATGATTGTGCCAACTGTACTGAAATCAACAGCGGGTGTGTCTTTCAAACAGGCCGAAAACAGACACATCATCAGGGTCAGCAAAGAGATATATATCTTTTTCATATTTAATTAATTTTCTGGTTCAAGGCATCCAAAATATTTTAGAAGTAAACTGGTTGATATTTCCCTGGGCATTAACATTTTCCGAATTATAATTGAATTCAGTTGTTGGGTACAACAACCTGTAAGGAATATGAGTAGCCGTTGTTCCGGGATACACTGAGACGGGAAGGTCTGATGGTATTCCGAGCCTCCGCCAGTCGCTGTAGGACTCAAGAGGGTCGTAGGCATTCAGGGCAGCCCATTTTTGAAGAATGATTGTGTTAATCACATTAGATGATATATCAATGTTAACCTTTTCGTTGGGCTGGGAAAATAATGCCTGTGCAGCATTTTGATAATCAGGCACGCCTAACAGCCGGAAGGACTCCGTAACCCCCGCTTTAAATAATGCAACCGGATCACCTGTAATATATCCTCTCTGTGCAGCTTCTGCCTGAATAAAAAGGCTTTCAAAAGCAGGCAGAATGTAGGCATCCATTGAGGCGGACTGAAGAATTCCGGGACCAAAGCCCGATATTGTATTCCCTCCCTGGCCTACATCGCTGCTTCCAAATGCACGGCCACGGAACACCCCGTCACTATTAGGGGCATAAAATTGTTTTATTCTGAGTGTGTCATTAGTGGCAAGGTAGAAATCTACTGCGTAGCTGTTAGCCCGTGTATAGAGATAACCACCGTTTGGAGACCCGTCGGTATTATAACCTACACTTTGCCATAATGGGCTTTGTTGGTTCCTGGATGAATTCGAATACCCGGGGTTTACACCGGCGTCTTCTCCTGCACCAATAAAATCATCGGTTGACATTCCGCTCAGATTGCCAGCTATATATTCAGGCCCTCCGGAGGTTTGGGTCTGGCGCATCAGGATCTTCAATTTCAGTGTATTAGCGAATTTAATCCACTGATCCATATCGCCATGGAACATCACATCGTTGGAACCCGGGTTCTCAGCTGTTAAAGCATCGGCCTTTTTAATAATATCAATGGCAGAATCCAGTTGAACCACGAGGTCCTTATAAATGACAGGGGCGCTGTCATATTTCGGAAATGTGTTCGTCGCTGACAAAGCCTCTGTGTAAGGGATATTATTATATAAATCCACCAATCGCTGAAAATGGAAATCCTTCATTATTTTTGCTATAGCACGAAAATATGCCATACCTGGAGCTGCTGACTGATCTTCAATATACTTGTAATTTTCCAGGGTAATATAAGTGTTATCCCAATTAGAGGAATAAGTATCAGTTGTTAGATTGTATGACAGGACAGACGGGGATTGCTCTCCATAAGGAGCCCAGTAGCCCATCCAAAAATTCGCAAAGGTCACATCACCTCCCAACAACCGGCTTGCTGATGAAGTTAACGCAGCAGATAATACATAATTGGGTGGCACAGAGGAGGGCTGATTTGGGTTTGGGCTATTGATATCAAAATCACTATTTCTGCAGGAACCCGCTAATATCAGGGCAGCCAGGAGGATTGATATCTTCAATATTTTTATATTTTTACACATGATGATAAGTTTTGGAATTCAAAAATTATTAAAAAACAAGAGATAAGGTTGCGGCGAAGATCCGTGTAGGTGGCGCCTGATTAACTGAATTTGTTCCCACCGCATTACTTGTATTATCGTTAAACTCAGGATCAGTCCAGATATTCGTCTTTGGTCTCAGCATGATCAGGTTTCTGCCGGATAATGCGAAGCTGATATCCTGGAATACTGATAACCTTGAATACCATTTTTTAGGAAGATCATATCTCAGAACGACTTCTCTCAGTTTCCAGAATGCTCCACTTGTAATGTAATTAGATCCGATATTCAGATAAGACCCTCCCCAAAAATTATAACCAGCGTCGTCGGTTGTTATATTGGTATTTTTAACATAGTTCCCCTCTCCTTCTTCCACCACTGAATTTGGAAATACGAAACGCTGCCGTCCTGTCTCTGTCGTTACCGGGCTTATGCCTGTAAAAGTCATCGTCTCGCCTAATGCATTAAAGACTTTATATCCTCCCCTGTAATCTGCAGTAGCGCTCAATGTGAAACCCTTCCAGGTCAGACTGGTATTAAATCCAAGGAAGTCCTTTGGACTTGCATTTCCCTGTATTTTTAAATTTGGATCGGGACTTGGATTTCCTGTAATAGGATCAACAATTACATGTCCTGAAGGATCCCTCAACCAATCATTGGTTTCGATAACAGGATAGGGCTGACCAACCACCGCGTAAGAATTGCCTCCTAAATTAATGGATTGAAGATCCCCATTGATGTAAAGTACTTTGCTTTGAATATGTGTATAATTCATCCCGGCTTTCCAGGTTACAGCACTGGAAGCAATGATAGTTGCATTCAAGTCCGCTTCGAATCCCTTGGTTTCAGTACTGGCAGCATTTACCAGGGAGCGGTAGAACCCGGTAGCGCTGGCCGTATTGGAATAAACTATTCCATCCTTTAATTTTTGCTTATAAACATCTGCAACCAGGGAGATCCTATTTTGCAAAAAAGCCAATTCAATACCTAATTCATTTTCGGTGATCACTTCCGGCTTAATATTCGGATTAGCTATTGTTGTATTCAACAGGTAACCTCCCAACCCATTAAATGGAAAGCCAGGAGCAGCACTGAGCGTAGGTTCTGTCGTATATGCACCGTCTGCAATATTGGAGGAACCACCACCCAGGGAAGAGGCGTTACCCGTTAATGAATGCGCAGCTCTGATCTTTAAATAATTAAGAATCTGACCACTAGCTATAGAAGGGATCATTTCGCTCAACACAAGGGCGCCATCGATATCATAATAAGGGATATACCGATTGGACTTGGATAACCTGGAATCTATATCCATTCTATAGGAGCCGTGCAAAAATGCATAATTTTTATACCCGATTGTTGCATCTCCAAAGTATCCCAGTTTTCTGGCTTGTTTTTTATATTGCCCCAAACCGGGAATCCCGGTCAGGTTTGTAATATTATAAACTGGCAAAAATAACGGTCCTGCATTCACATTCAGATAATTAATCTTATTATCTATATAGGATTCGCCCAGAGTTACAGTGACATTTACATTCTTTTTGATATCCTTTGATATTGTGGCCAAAAAGTCAGAGGTAATAAGGAAATTGGAATAGTTTGAGGTATTGTACCTTGCCTGTGTGGTACTTGGTCCCTGGGCCTGGGGTTTGATATAGTCAAAAGCGGTATCAAGAGCCGTTCCATCGGAATTGGAATAGATAACTGTGTCACTGGTTTGTGCATGCTTATTATAATGGGCTACACCTTCAGTGTATTCATAATTTGAATTTGAATTATTCACTGAGGCACGGTAGCTCAGGTTCAGCCAGGAAAATGCCTTCAGATTTAATTGCAAATTTCCCACCAGGTCATTTTCAGTTGTTTTATTCCTTTGCTGGTCAATAATGAAATACGGATTATCAGCCCAGTCATTGAAATAGCCACTGGGGTCTGCAAACTTATTATGCTGCCAATCTTTTAAACTGGTCAATGGCACATGCTGTGGAACATTTAGAAAATTATTGTACACATCGCCGGTGTTGGTTGTATTGGTATACTTATGGGTATAGGATGCGGAATAACTTGCAGAAAAAACTCCATATGTTTTGGATCCACCAGCCCGGAACACATCACGGCTTCCATGATCCTTAGGCATTACTCCATTTGAATGGACATCCTGTGCGCTCAGAAAAAAACTACCTTTTTCATCGCCTGTGCTGTAGGAAATATTGTTTTGGGTGGTAATTGCATTCTCGAAAAACCTCCTCTTCTCATTCTTAATGGCTGAATAAGGAACCATTAACAGGCTGCCATCTCCTATCGGCCTCCCCAGTGGGACAATCTTGCCGTTATACTCAGGACCGAATTGCTGATTTTCATCAGGGATATAATATCTGAGATCATCAAAATTCTGAGGAAAGCTTTCACCACCATTACTCCCAAACCGATCCTGCAAAGCAGGCATATAAGATACCGTTTCAAGTTGAACCGTGGAAGAATAATTGATAACCGGCTTACCTGCCGCCCCTTTCTTTGTAGTAATTACCAATACGCCGTTGGAAGCATCAGATCCGTAGTTAGCCGAAGCACTCGCGCCCTTTAAAATGTTTATGGATTCAATGTCTTCCGGATTCAGATTGCTGATATCATTATAATATATGGCTCCATCAACTATAATTAATGCCTCATTATTCCCCGTTAAGGATCGGTTTCCCCGTAAGGTAATCCGTGTAGGGGCAAATAACCCATTATTCACAGTAGTGACCTGCAATCCTGAAACTTTAGCAGTCAATCCATTAAGCACATTGATCTGTTTTGACTGAACCAGATCCTTTGCCTTCACCTGGGTTGTTGAATACCCCAGAGCTTTCTCCTGCCTTACGATACCGAGGGCTGTAACAACAACTTCATTCAGGCTTGTAATATCGGGGACCATCACAACATCAATTACCTGCCGCCCTCCTATTTCAATTTCCTGCTTCTTCATCCCTGTATATGAGAATACGAGAGTGGTAGCATTCAGCGGCACTGCAATTGAATATTTTCCATTATCATCTGTCAGGACACCCACTGTGGTGCCTTTAACAGTAACAGTTCCGCCAATTATTACACCTTCCCCACTTACTGAAGAAGTAACCGTACCTGTGATAGTCGTGGTCTGCGCAAATAAGGTAAAACCACTTATAAACACAAAGCAAACGATCAATACAAATAATTTCTTCATACAATATAGATTTTTGGTTTTAGGTTATTTAAAATTCGCTACCTGATTAATACTTCAACTTTTTTAAAAAAGTTTATTAAATTTAGAATAGGATAAGTTGCCAGCAATCATATTTTCTGTTACAATGTTTGTACAAAATCTTTTACATTCTGTACATATTGAAAGAGGAAGACTCTAATCAGTTAATAATTAATGTAATCACCCTTTTAGCTATACGCGCTGCAATTTGATGGCCAAGTCTCATAACTGAAGAAAGTTAATTGAGGTAAAATAAAATTTACCGCTTCCTCCCAAAGCCCTACGGGACAAAAGATCAAATGGCTCATGAAATCATGCCACCCTTACCCGATCTTATCTGCATGGTTGCTGAACATATCTCTTCCCGATGCAATATCAATAATATCCGATTGCCTCACCAGCGGCAAATTCTGCACGAACCAGGCAACCTCCGCAACAAAAAATCATTAACAGGACATTGGCTCTGCACCGGATATCTTTCAGGATCAAACATCTCTTCAGAGTACATTTCCTGAATATTTTTCGAATGGAAAGTTTTCTCAGGATTTTACTGTTTGCCAAGGAAGGGAGCGTACCGTGTCAGTATTTACCCACTAATGTAAATACACACAAAGGAGGAATCAGTTTTGAGAATTGTTGTCTGTTTACCGTTACATCCTGATCCCTGACAAAGTTATGCGTCGAATCAGTAAAATAATACTTCAGCTTCGGGACTTCCGGTAAATGTTTTAGGATTGCTGCAATGGTTTGGGAGCTATTGCTCTCATTCCTCCCGGTAATAACGAAAGTACCTTCTGCCTCACTAAAGAATGCAGAGACTGTCAGATCTTTCAGGGTTGTGGAAATATCGATCCTCTGATAGCCCGGTTTGACAAAATTAAACAGCTGCTTAAATACATAATAATGAGGACGTATACTATAAACATCCGGATGAAGGGTGTCATTAACAGCAAAGATTCCCCAAAAACTCCAGGTCAGGTATCTGTTGGGATGATGGTACCGGCTATCGTAACCCTCCCAGATCTGTACACCGTTAACTCCAACATTCAGATGCTGAAGAACATCTCTGTATGCGGGACCAGCATATTTCAAAAACCCATAGTCAGGATTATATACTGCACCATCGCATTTAAATCCGTTGCAGATTTCGTTTGCTTCTGTCATGATAACTCCCTTGTCTGGATAAGCAGAATTCCTCACGGAATCTATTAATCCCCTGCTGACCGAAGTACTGTTTCCATACTGATGACCACCAAAAAATTTCAGCTTTGACATTGTTATCCCACTTGTTATCATGGCGTGAAAACTAGAGGGCCAGCCATCACAATCATCTGGTCCTATAAGTGTAACATTTGTGATGCCATCCTTAATAAGATGAGTCGCTATTTCACTGAATATCGTTCCGAGTTGTGCAAAGGTCATAACAGGGGCTTCTCCACCTCCACAGGTCGTTTCATTTATTGGTGACAACATTGAAAACTGAATTACCGGTCGTCTGTGCCTTTGACCATAATATACCATTGAACTCATCATTTCGGCATACTCCACCTCTGCTCCCTGCCTGAGCTTAGTACCACCCATCCACCCGGGTGCCGCACCGTCGGGACTAAGAGTAATGTCTGTGATACCTTTACTGTTGAGATATTGTATTGTATTCCAGACACAAGTGAATCGCGGGGTACTATAAACAGAATCATAATAGGTCCAGTTATATGAATGGGGATCATTATTATCATTAACAGCTTCCCAGTCGCTATCATCAAACATCAGCCGGAAGCTAGTGCATCCCATTCCGGTTATCAGACTGTCAATTACATTTTTCACGGCTTCCGGATTAACATTCCATGACTGAGGATTTATATTTACTCCGAGCCCGTGTATGGTCTGGTACTTTTTGGAGCAGTCTATCGTTGTGTTCTGGGCATATACCGAATGACTTAAACCTGATAATAAGCAAATTCCGATCAAAAACTTTCTCATAATTTCCATTTCGTTACTTAATTTTAAGATGTTATAATTAGTTATATGATCAGACTTATCAAAGTTGAATGTACGAAAGCAGATCCAAACTGACCTGGTTACAAATTGACAAAATCTTTACAAAATCTGTACATATAAATACCGGTCAAAAATACCTATGCAACTAATTGCTAATAAATATGTTAGATCAAATGTTGCAATTCAGTGGTAACATTACTGTTCTGAAACATAACTTATATTAAGGAAACGATAAACGAAAAGAGCCGGATATCCGAGAACTGATTTATTATCTATTACCTGGCTATGACTATTGATTGCAGTAAATAAGATCAATGCCTGCAAATTGGGTAAAAACCGGATTTCTATCCTGCCAGGGCCTTTCCATTAGGAAGGGAAAGAGAAAAAATAACATATTCTCATAAAGGATCCAATGTAAAAACTTGCAGCTTTTTATAAGATAGCAAAGCAGAACCAGCAAAAGAGTCCATATCAGGTTCACGATTGCGCTCCCTGAAACCATCCTTTAGTCATGGGATAAATACACTATTCATCATTTAAATCTTTTCTTCCAGGTATTATTAATATAAAAAAGGGTACAATAAGTTGGAAATTAAGTCAAAGACAAATATTTTTATTTCCCCTTAACTCGGGTTATAAAAAAAGTGTTGTATTTTACAAAGTTTTATGGAACTTAATGAAAATTCATTTTATGAGTAATACTATGGATTGCCGCTTAAATTTGAAATAACAATATAGCCCTGAAGGTTGTTGTATTAATCAATTATCATCTGATTGCAATTATTGAGAAAAACCTATTTTTTGAGAGACATAAATTGCAGGAGCCTAACCATTATAATTTATCCATAGGTCTCATAAAATGAATGACAAGTACTATATTGACATTATTATCCGGAAGATTGAAAGGAAACTCAAATGGAAAAGGTTCCTGACCTGGACAGATAATGACTATAAAAGACTTAGCAACCTCATCTACAAGGAAACACTTGTCGCCATCAGTTCCCAGACCCTGAAAAGGCTCTTCGGTAAAGTAAAATACAAGGATGATTATACCCCGCAGGCAGCTACAAGGGATGCACTGGCAAGGTTTCTGAACTACGATGACTGGGATTCGTTCGTGAGGGAGCAGGAGAACAGCCGCGACCGGCTAACATCGCTTATATGGCTGAAGAGAACTTCCCTGTTCAGAAAAACTACTGTAATTCCAATTATCCTTGGAATAATTGTAACTATTGCCTTAGTGCTTGCAATAAGCAGAACCAAGAATAAAACAGTCCCTTTATTTGTTGAAAGCAGGATGGGAGTTACTCCCTTCACAGTTTCATTTCATTATGATATCTCTCATATAAAGGGCAATAAAGTATATATTGACTTTGACCAGAACGAATCTGAAGAGACCGGGGGCGCTGAACTTCTTGACAAGAGCCGGACTCTCATAAACCATTGCTTTGAATCGCCTGGATTTTATAATGTTACAATATCCTCGAAGGGGGTCGTGCTGGCTTCGGTTAAAATTCATGTTCTCTCTGAAGGATGGACCAGCTATTACTTCAATGACGACAATTTCGGGGTTCGAAAATTTGTGTTTGAATTGCAAAACAGAATCAGGGATACAATTGATGACGGACTTCTGTATATATCGCCTGCTTCCATAAAAGAACAGGGGTTCAACAGTAAAACAGTGTACTACCTCGAACACATGAACTATATGGATTACAAGTTGTCTGCCGACAGCTGCTCCCTGGAAGCCAGGTACCTTAACAAGCAGGGAATGGGCGGCATAAGCTGCTATGATGTGGAATTCAGGATTATCGGCGAAAACGGTATTGCCTCAGTGATGCTTGTACAGAAAGGCTGTTACCGCTGGTCTGAAGTTACCCTTGGTGAGAAGCATCTGAACGGGAAATTCTATGACCTGTCCTCACTCAGCGCCAACCTCTCCGACTGGAATGTCATAAGAATAAAAATCGAAAACCGGAAAGCCGAAATTATCAACGGCAATGATCAGATATTCTCAGACACCTATGACCAGCCGCTGGGACGGATCAAGGGGATCCGCTTCGTCACGAAGGGATCCGGAGCATTTGACTGGGTCAGCCTGAATGATAACAATGGCCACGTGATCTTCTCAGATAATTTCGGAAAATGAAAAAGCTATTTATTATCCCTGCCCTTCTAATTTTATCCTGCTGTACCGGTCAGAACAACCGCAATCTGAAAATCGATGCCTCTTCTGCTGAGATTACCGCCCGCATTGTAAACGAAAAATTCGGAGGCGTTGGCTTTCACGTCTTCGACCATGTGCATAATGGCCCGAAATGGCACTATGAACAGGTTTTTGCGAAGCGGTGGAGGGAACTGAATCCCTCATTTGTGCGACTTAACGATGATCCGGCATGGGATTTCAGGCAGATCGATTCGATATCGAAATATCTCGAGGTCATGAAGGAGACCAATACAGAGATCTACTTTACATCGTGGAATACGGAAGAGATAAAGAAATATAAAAATGAAAGGGATTATGTAAAACATGAAACTGATAACCTGGAGTACCTTAAGAACAGGAAGGGATTTTCAAATATAAGGTATTATTGCATGGCCAATGAATTATCTCTGGATAAATGGGCGTCAATGCGGAATGACCTTGAATATTTCAAAAAGTGTCCAGAAATTGTTCTATGATGAATTCAGGGCAAGAAATCTCGGCATCTCCCTTCTTGCAACAGATGCATCGCCCATTGAATACTGGCCAACGATAAAGTGGGCCACAGAAAACATGGACAGCATTACCGGAATTTACGGGGGACATCATTATATCAATAACTACGATCTGTTCGATAATTCATTTTATCCCTTCTTCCTCGAAAAGATGAAATGGGGAGCATCGATGGCTGCAGCCAAACACAAAAGATTCATAGTGGGCGAATTCGGAGCCAAGCAGAACAGCAATATTATCGATTCTGTAATGCACGATGCCTGTATTTACAACAATACACCCCTGGAGAAGTACCTTGGCATACAGGTCGGGGAAGCTGTCATTGCAATGATAAATGCAGGAATCTATGCATGCGGATACTGGACTTTCAGTGATTTCCCATCGTCATACAACACACACTACATCAACAAATGGGGCCTGTTCCGCTGGGAAGTTGACAATTATACAACCAAGCCCTCCTATTATTGCATCGGATTGCTGACAAAATTTTTCAGGGGCCCCTCCGAAGCCTATGAGGTCATTTCCCCCGATTCACTTCTGCGGATAGCTGCCATCAGGAATCTCGGGACCGGCTCTTTTTCTATAGCAGTGATTAACAGGAATGACGGACCCAGGATCCTGAACCTTAAAACGGCAGCACCCTCCAACGGCAAGGCTTTCAGAAAGTATCTGTACGATCCTGCAGATGTCCCTTTTAACTATTTCGGCGATCTCCAGTCGTATACGAGGAAAATATCCGTAGTAAACGGAGCACTGTCCGACACATTGCCCTCCCAGTCACTGGCTGTATACACTACAGCATATGATGAGGACCCGCCTGCTTCTGTAGCCGGAGTAAAATGGGAAAGAAAGGAGCTGGATGGCCGCGAAAGGGCAGTTCTCGAATGGCAGCCAAATACCGAAAAAGACCTCTGCTACTACCGCATTTACAGGTCAGAAAAGCCTGATGTGGAGATATCTCCGGTGCGACAGATAGCATCCACAATCAGCAACATGTATATAGATATGTCCGTACACAATATGCCTGAATATTATTACAGGGTAATTGCCGTTGATCAGTCGGGAAACTGCAGCAGGTAACAATATGGCTGCGGGCAAACGGATAGATCTTTAAACATTGGCGGCTTCTTTAAGTAAAGCTCCTTCAAACATTCCTGCCAGAAAAATGTTTTACAATCAAAAATAGATTGTAAATGTCTGATAACTATAAAAATATTGAAGCAATCATGCCTCCTCCCCCATATCATATGGTAGGCGATGGCTTCAGGGTACATAACTTCTTTCCTTCCAGCAATTTAATCGGAATGAAGGGAATGAGTCCTTTCTTTCTGATGGATTATGGCTCGAAATGGAACGTGCCTCCATCGGATACACCCAGAGGGGTGGGAGTGCATCCCCACCGTGGATTTGAGACAGTAACTATAGCATACCATGGCAGTGTGGCTCATAATGACAGTGCCGGAAACAGCGGTGTAATAGCCGAGGGGGACGTACAGTGGATGACTGCCGGAGCAGGGGTGCTCCATAAAGAGTATCATGAAAGGGAATTCAGTAAAAAAGGAGGGATCTTCCAGATGGTCCAGCTCTGGGTCAACCTGCCATCGCAATATAAAATGACACCCGCAAAATACCAGGCTATTGAAAATTCAATGATCAGCAGATCCCTTCTCAGCGATAAGAAGAGCACCGTTGAGGTTATTGCGGGCCGGTACAATGACGCCACAGGACCCGCCTCAACCTTTTCACCGGTGAATCTGTTCAATGCAAGCCTGAGGAAAGGGGCTGTAGCCCGATTCACTTTCGGCAGTTCCACAAATACCGGAATTCTTGTTGTAGAGGGAAGTGTAAAGGTCAATAACTCGGAGATAGCACCCGAGGATAATTTTATTTATTTCGGTCACAGGGGGGAAGATATTTCGGCAGAAGCCCTGGACGACAGCATAATACTTGTTCTGAACGGAGAGCCTATTAATGAACCGATTGCTTCCTACGGACCCTTTGTGATGAACACCCGGGATGAAATTCAGCAGGCCTATGATGATTTCCGCGCCGGAAATTTCGGTTACCTGGAAGACTGAATATTGATTCCACTCCGATAAGATGATTTATCCAAAATTACTGTAACGTAAGTTTTGTATTATTCTGAATTTCAGTGTTTTCCCCTTGGGGGTCAGGGGTAAAAAACACTGGAATTCAGAATAATTGACTTCTCGGAGTGGACTCAATATTGATTTATTATACTGGCTTCTGAAAAAAAGTCGTCAGGCCACAGTCGCCATCCATAACATACGACTCAGATGTTCAGCTCACGGGAGCTTCACCTGAGCTGTTCCTTCCATTCCTCCTTGACTTTATATAAAGATACAGGGCAAAAATAACTCCCACCCCCAGGAGGATGTGACCGAGATATGGAAAGATCTGTTCCCTTATTTCATAAAGGTAATAGCCAATTATGGCAAGAATGATATTCCATATCCCTGCCCCTGCAAAGGTAAACAGCATGAAGTCGCGCAGGTTCATCCTGGCCAGGCCGGCAGGAATGGATATGAGATGCCTGATGCCGGGTACAAGGCGACCTACGAATGTGGAAGTCTTTCCGTTCTTTATAAAGAATTTTTCTGCGTGCTTCACCTTTTCTTCGGAAAGAAGAAAGAACCTGCCTACCCTTGATCCAGCAAACCTGTAGACCAACGGCCTGCCCAGATAATAGGCAAGGGTATAGTTTATGAGCGACCCGGAAAGGGCCCCGAATGTCCCGAATACAACAACAAGAAAAACATTCAGGTCTCCCTGGGCCGCCTTGTAGGCAGCAAAAGGGACCACTACCTCCGAGGGCAGAGGAAGAAAAGTGCTCTCTATTGCCATTAGAAGGGCCACTGTAAAATAGTTCAGATTGGCCATGTACCAGTCGAAAAGTGCCTGAAAATACTCCATAGGTTTTCCCGCAAATTTTATTTCTCCCTTATGATGAATTAACTGCGATAATAATCTTTTTAATGATCACTGCCAACAATTTAATGACCATTGACCTCTATTTTTGATAAACCATCACTCCGTGGCAGGCATTGATCGACACCACCGGCCTTGTTTATCATCAGATTTGAGGGGAAGCCTGATTCAGAAAAAAGAGAATCTGACAAGCAGACCGATCAGCCATCCCGGGTAAATGCCGAGTATAAGGATGCTCAGGCAGATAACTGAAAGTGTGATATTTCCTGTGATGGAGAGTCCGGGAAGAAAGTTATCCGAATCGGCTGTAAAGAGGGCAGTTATAATTCTCAGGTAATAGTATAAGCCTATTACACTGTTTATTATCATCGCAACAACAAGAATCATAAGGCCTGATTTCATCCCTTCCAGGATAAGATAGAACTTCCCGATAAAGCCTGCCGTAAGTGGAATCCCTGCAAGCGACAGGAGTGAAAGGGTGAATACGATTGCTATCCACGGTCTTTTCCAGAACAGGCCCCTGAAATCATCCGTTTTTTCAACCTCATATCCCGGTGAGGAAAGCAGGGAGATGACACCAAAAGCTCCGAGAGTTGTAACAAAGTATGTAATAAGATAGAAGAGGGCTGCCTGGATCCCTCCGTTGCTTCCTGTAAGAAGTATAATTGCAAGATAGCCCATGTTTGCTATTGAGGAGTAGGCCAGCAGCCTTTTTATATTCGTCTGCATCAGGGCGAGAATATTGCCGGCAAACATCGAGAGAATTGCAATAGCGGAAACCACTATGAACAGATAGTGATTGCCTGATCCGTTCATGCCATAAAACAATCTGATAAGCACAGCCATAACCGCCCCCTTTGAAACCGTTGCAATATAGGCAGATACCGGAGCGGCAGCTCCCTGGTATACATCCGGAGCCCACATATGGAAAGGTACAAGCGCAAGCTTGAAGCCGATTCCGGCCAGCATCATCCCGAAACCGGCAAGAATAAGCGGCGATATAGTACCTGCATTATTAAGGGCCGAAATGATTGCATTAAACTGCATCGTGCCCAGACCTGTGTATATCAGTGCCATGCCAAAGAGCAAAAATGCGGAAGAGACCGAAGCAAGTATAAGATATTTGATCCCGGCTTCTATTGAATTGCCATTCGATCGCTGAAAAGCTATAAGAATGTAAAGTGAAACGCTCAGGGTCTCAAGTCCAAGGAAGAAAAGAACAAAATGGCTGGCAACAGCAAGCAGGGAAGCCCCAAGTGTTGAGGTAAACAGGACAATGTAATACTCCTCCCGCACTCCGTCGAGCCGGGCTATGTAATCGTAGGATATTAATGTCACCAGCAATGCAGACATAATAATAATGCCCAGGAAAAACAACCCGTAGGCATCAATTATGAAAAGCGGCTCGATGGAGTGCGGCACGAACCGGGCAACCATAAATACCGAAGCAAAGGCAGCTGCCAGTGACAGAACTGAAAACCCAAAGACGACATTATAATTCCTCACCAGAGAAATTACTATCATTAGAATAACCGGCGCGGCAGCCAGGATAATGAAAGGTGTCAGGCACAAAAAATCTTCTCCGGTCATATTAGGCTATTAATTGAATTCTTTAATAATCATTGGAATCAGGAAACAATTTACCGGTTGGCTTCAGTATTAACCGGTAAGACCCGCCCTGAGATGAAGAAATACCATGATAAGGAATCTCCTTTTGTTTGTTCAATGTCTTCAAAAGTGCCGGTTTAGCAGTATTGAGAATTGGTTTGGGAAACAGTCCAAGCCACAATATTGCAATTACGAGCGCTGCGGAAATCAATTTCTCCCTTAAATTCAGGTCTTCTATTTTCCATCCGCCAGTATTCTTCCCAAGGAAGACTTTCTGAACGATCCTGAGAGAATAAATTGTTGCGGCAATGAGCCCAAGGCTTGCCAGGCACGACATCAGTATATTTGCCTTAAAGGCTCCCAGCAGGATCAGAAGTTCAGCTATGAAATTGCCGAGACCCGGCAGGCCCAGCGAAGCCAGTGAAAAAATCAGACCGGTTGCACCCATTACAGGAACCTTCTCCCAGAGTCCTCCCATCCTGTCAAGATCCCTTGTGTGAATGCGCTCGTAAAGCTGTCCAACAATAACGAACAGGGCACCGGTACTTATTCCGTGAGCTATCATCTGAATAACAACACCCTGGTATGCGATTTCGTTGAAAGAAAAGACCCCGAGCAGCACGAATCCCATATGACTGACGCTTGTATAGGCTACGAGCCTTTTCAGATCAGTCTGTGCAAATGCAAGCTTGGCCCCGTAAAGGATGCCGGCCACACCCAGCAGCATGCCAATCGGGGCAAAGGTCAGCGATTCGGAGGGAAACAAGGGAACGATAAACCTGAGAAGGCCATAGGCTCCTGTTTTAAGAAGCAATGCTGCGAGAATGAGGCTACCCGCTGTCGGTGCTTCCGTGTGTGCATCAGGCAGCCAGTTATGAAGCGGTACTGCAGGCAGCTTGGTAAGGAATGCAGCCAGGAAGCCCAGCATGATCAGCATTGATGCCGGACGCGCAATTTGTGTATCGAGAAGCCCTGTATAGTCGAATGTATAGATTCCGGTCGATCTCCCGTGGATAAAATACAATGCGATTATCGAAATGAACATAAGCAGGCCACTGGCCTGGGTATAAAGGAAGAATTTATTCGAGGCTGCTGTCCGCTTTTCATGACCCCAGATCCCAATCAGAAAATACATCGGGACAAGCATCATTTCCCAGAAGAAGTAAAAAAGAAAAAGATCCAGGGAAAGAAAAACTCCTGTAATGCCGGCAAGTACCAGAAGCAGGTTGAAATGAAAAAACCCGATCCTTGTTCCAATTTCCTTCCACGAAATGAACACTGAGACAATACCCAGAAAAAAAGTAAGAAACAGCATCACCAGGCTGAGGCCGTCGAGGGCCAGATGGAGGCTTATGCCAAGGGCAGGGATCCAGTCCAGCCTGATATCCATAATCCAGCCTGAATCTGCCGGGGACTGAACAAGCATGCCGATGATCAGCAGGATCAGATCGGCAGCCAGAGCTGTTATCGCAATGACACGCGGCCAGAGCGGATGCTTCCTTCCAGTGATCCATGCCAGTAATGCTCCGGCCAGTAATATTGCTATAAGATATATCAGTATCATTTGGTGAGCATATAAGTTAACAGAATTGCAATTCCAAGGGCAAGCGACAACAGGTACCACCTTACCTTCCCGTTTTGTGACCTGCTAAGGGCCCTGTTTGAGTAGATGGCGACGTGGGCAAGACTTATATTCCAAAAATCTATAAAATCTTTTTTATCGATAACTGAAAGCCAGACTACAGGCCTTACAAACAATATATCGTAGAGCCTGTCGAATTCCCATCCCTCTTCGAAGAATTTATGCAACCGGCTGTGCCTGAAAGATTCTGAGAGTGAAGGATTCCTGAAATAGACAATGTAGGCCAGAAAGATTCCTGAAAGAGCCACCAGTGAAGAAAGCACCATTAGCATCATTTCACCATGTGCATCAGCATTGACAGCGGCAGCGGGAAGTGTGTTGCCCAGCAGCCCCGAGAACAGGTGAATATTGCCCAGTGCATCGGGAAGTTCAATAAATCCTCCGACCAGCGACAGCACCGCGAGGATGACCAGTGGAACCGTCATGAGCCTTCCGGGAGTAAATGCCGGTGAAGTTTTCATGTCCCCAAGGAAGGCAATAAAGACCATACGGAAGGAATAAAGAGCCGTAAGAAAGGCCCCCGCTATTCCTGCCAGCCATAATACCAGGCTTCCCTGCGGGGATGAGTAGGCATACCACAGGATCTGGTCCTTGCTGAAGAACCCTGCTGTTACAAGGGGCAGCGCCGATAAGGATGCGGATCCGATAAGAAAGGTATAAAAAACAACCGGCATCTTCCTGCTGAGACCTCCCATCCTGAAAATGTCATGCTCCTCGTGAAGCACCTGTATCACCACCCCGGCACCAAGGAAAAGAAGGGCTTTGAAAAATGCATGTATAATGAAATGGAAAACAGAGGCCGACCAGGCTCCAACACCCAGGGCAACAAACATATAGCCGATCTGGCTTATTGTCGAATAGGCAAGGATCCTTTTCAGATCGTGCTGGGCGAGCGCACTGAATCCTGCAATAAGGAGTGTAAGGGCACCGATAACTGCAATGGCCGATTGCACGACGGGAGCCAGGGCAAAAAGAACATGGGTCCTGGCGATAAGGTAGACGCCTGCAGTGACCATGGTTGCCGCATGTATAAGGGCGCTGACGGGTGAAGGACCCGCCATGGCATCAGGCAGCCATGTCTGCAGCGGCAGCTGGGCAGACTTTCCGAGCGCTCCTCCCAGAAGAAGCACGGCCGTTAAAACTGCTATCGGCGATCCGGGCATCCAACCGGCGGCGGCCTTCTGCATCAGTTCACCGATATTTACTGTCCCAAAGCTCAGGAACAGTATGAAGATCCCTATTATCATTGCGGTATCCCCGATGCGTGTAATTATAAATGCCTTCCTCGCGGCATATCCGTTTTCGGGCTCGCGGTACCAGAATCCAATCAGCAGGTAGCTGCATAAGCCCACCCCTTCCCATCCGAGGTACATCAGCAGAATATTGTCAGCCAGCACAAGCACGAGCATGGAGCCTATAAACAGGTTCATATAGGCAAAGAACCTTGAAAAACCCTGATCGGTGGCCATAAAGCCTATCGAGTACAGGTGAATAAGGAATCCTACAAAGGTGATAACCAGGCAGAAAACCAGAGACAATGAGTCGAGACTGAAGGAAATGCCTGCCCTGAGGTTACCGGCATATATCCATTCCCATATATTTACTGTCCATGACCGGGTCCCCGGAAGGGAACTGATGAATCCAGCTGCGCAGATAAATGTCAGCAGAGCCGAAAGGCCTGTTGATCCGGCACCTATAATGCCTGCAATCCTCCGGCTCATACGCGGCCCGTACAAAGCCAGTATGAGGAAGCCCAGGAATGGGATTGCAGGTATCAGGGCAATTAGTGTAGTCATCTACCCGGTAATTTTAATTTTTAATCCTTTAAATTATTGACTGCGTCAGCATCAAGCGTTTTGAAATGATGGTAAACCTGAAGTATCATGGCAAGTGCGATAGATACCTCAACTGCCGTTACGGCAAGTATAAAAATAAACATTACCTGTCCGTCGGGCTGTTTCCAGTGGGTACCTGCTATAATGAATACTAGCCCGGCAGCATTGAACATGATTTCTATTGACATCAGCATATAGATCATGTTCCTTCGTACAAGAAGTCCGATAAGCCCAAGCAGGAAGAGGATTCCTGCAAATAAGATCTGTGTCTCGACAGGTACTGTTAGCATATTTCTATTTTTTTTCCAGAAAACGGTGTTTAACTTTTTTCTTCTGACTTCCCAGATGATAGGCCCCTATCACACCTGCCATCAATAATATGGCAGCAATCTCGACTCCCAGGATATAGGTTGAGAAGAGTGAAATCCCAACCTGTTTCGGCAAAATAATCTCACCCCCGCGGGTTGCGACCGGATATTATTTACTGACAATATAAGATCACACAAGCAAAACTGCTGCGAGGATGGAGGGAACAACCCACATCCCCGGCCTGAGCCATTTCTTTTCAGCCTCCCTTTCAAGCCCTATGTTAAGCATCATCGTCACAAAAATGAAGAGAACCATAATGGCCCCTGCGTATATGATCACCTCGAGTGCCGCAATGAAGGGAGCATTGAGAAGATAGAAAATAACTGACACTGCCAGCAGCGATAATATAAGGTAAAGCAGCGAATGAATGGCATTTCTTCCTGAGATTGCCATTATTGTGGAAATTACTGCCACAAATGCTGCTATGTAAAAAAACAGATTCATTGTCTCATCATGTTAGTCAGGGTAATAAGGTCCTTACATCCACCGGTCTTCCTCGTCGTCTCCCTCACCCTTCTTTTTACTCCCATATCCACTCCGGCAATCTTATAGAAATTATAGCCATGGTACTTCCCCTCACCGCTTATAAGCAGATGTTCTTTTTCGTAAACCATATTCTGCCTGTCATATTCAGCCATTTCAAAGTCAGGTATAAGCTGAATAGCATATGTCGGACAGGCCTCTTCACAGAATCCGCAAAAAATGCATCTTGAAAAATTTATCCTGAAAAATTCAGGGTACCTCCTGCCATCCTCGTCCTCGGCAGCCTGAATGAGATGCAGTCAACAGGGCAGGCGGCGGCGCACAGGTAACATGCGACACATCTCTCATTCTTATCCGGATCGCGCGTAAGAACTATTCTTCCCCTGTAACGCGGGGGCAGATATGGCTTGACCTCAGGATATTCGACTGTTTCAGTTTTGTGAAACAGGTGAAGGAAAGTGTAGCCATATGCTTCGGAGAATGCTGATCATATCGGTGTTGGTTTTTCTCATTTCAAATAAATCAATATTGCACCTGTTACAAGCAGATTCAGCAATGCCAGTGGCAACAGTACTTTCCATCCGAGCTCCATAAGCTGGTCGTATCTTGGGCGTGGCAGCGATGCCCTGAGCAGGATGAAAACTCCGATAAAGAAAAAGGTCTTTAATAAAAACCAGAATACAGGAGGCAGGAATGACGGCCCAAGCCAGCCCCCAAAAAACAGCGTGGCAATAAGCGCTGATATAAGGGTAATGCCAAGATATTCTCCCACAAAGAACATCCCGAACTTCATCCCGGAATATTCTGAATGATAACCTGCAATAAGCTCCCCCTCCGCTTCGGGAATATCAAAGGGAAGCCTGTGGGTTTCTGCAATACCTGCAATAAAGAATACAACGAAGCCAATGAACTGCGGTATGAAAAACCAGCCGCCTCTCTGGGCTTCAACTATTGAGCAGAAGCTGAAACTGTCGGCCATCATTACAACTCCCATCAGCGACAGACCCATGAAAACCTCATAGGTAAGCATCTGGGCAGATGCCCTCATGGCTCCGATAAGTGAATACTTGTTGTTGGATGCCCATCCTCCAAGCACTATGCTGTAAACTCCGAGTGATGAATTTCCAAGAAAAAACAGTATCCCGATATTGGAATCAAATACGTAAAAACCCGGACCAAAAGGCACTACCGCAAAGGTGAGGAGTATTGTTACCATGAGAATTCCGGGAGCCAGGACAAAAACCGGATGGTCTGCAAAGGGAGGCACCCAGTCTTCCTTGAAAAACAACTTGATTGTATCCGCAATCACCTGTCCAAGCCCGAGAGGCCCTACCCTGTTCGGTCCAAGCCTGTCCTGCCAGAAGGACAGGAGCCTGCGCTCGACCCAGATAAGCCCGGCAGCAATGCTCAGCGCTATAAAGAGTACACCCGCTATTATAAGTACATATTTCATACGGAACAGTTAATGTTTACTGATCTTTCCCCTGCCAGGGATATCGATGAAAGGCATTCCGGGCAAATTTACCGAAAGGCCTGCCATTCCTCTCCCCATTGTATTTTCAATCCTGACTTTTACAAGCAGGCTTTTGTTTTAGTATTTCAAGCTGAACCATATCCCCCTCCTTAACCTCCAGGATGTCCGCATCCTTATGGCTCATGAGGGCGAATGGCTCCGGGATTTTCTGTGACACGGCCGCACCGGCTGAACTTAATTCCTCGCTCCCGAAAATTGAATAGACGGGAATTATAAGCGTTCCCTCACCGGATTGCTGAAGATGAGATGCAGGTCCCAAAATAGGCAGTTCCAGGCTCTCCTGACTGCGGGATCAGCCTGATGCCCGGATCACCTCCCCTGAGGGAGCCCTCCTCATCGATGTAACCATAAAAAGCCTGAACGGAATTCCATCCGGGCTTCCAGTAGAACGGGACAAGTGATGACGGCGGATTCTCGGGAATACCTTCCATGCTGAATGCAAAGGGAGAATCAGGATCTGCAGGGAGCTTTTGCTCGCTCACTTCAATATTTGCATGCATTGCTGTTCTGCCGCTGTAACGGGGTGTTTGCCTTGGCATTTTCGCATTGAGCATTCTGAAATCAGCATCAGGCCTGTAGCTCCTAAGCTTTGAGAAAAGGGGCTGCCCGCCGGCCAGCTCTTCAAGCAATGAATCGGCACTCTTGGTCTGCATGCCAGTCTCCGGATTCGCTGCAGCTCCAATTTCTTCGATCCAGGCCCAGCTGTCCTTGACTTTTGTTCCGGGCACGAGCACCTTGTAATAGCGCTGAGCCCTGCCTTCACTATTTACAAGGGTCCCCTCCGACTCGGCGAAAGTTGCTGCCGGCAACAATATATCAGCCTTTTGAGCTGTCATATTTAAGAGATGGTCTACCACGATGACCTGCCGGCTTCTTCTGAGCAACTCATTTACAGAATCTTCCTCAGCACTTCTGTAAAGGTCATTTTCGAGTATCAGAAGTGTATCAATTTTCCTTCCCCCGTCAGCCAGGATCTCTTCAAATGGTTTACCACCCATTAATGACAAACCCAGGCTGTTGCACTCAGGCAGCACGATGTAAAGCATTACTTCCTGACCAGTACCTGCAAGAGCTGAAGCAGTATCCATTGCAGCCTGAACGACTGCCTCATCCCCGCAGCTGATCCCGGAGATAATAAGAGGATTCTTTGCCTTCTTCAGGGTTTGTGCAATCTTTCCTGCAAGCCTTTGAACAGCCGGTGCAAGTGATATTTTGCCAGGATGCTTTTCATCTATGGCTTTGGCCATAGCAAATCCCAGATCTGAAATGCTGCCCTGTGAGGAATGATATGACTCATCTGCGATCTCATCGAGTGAATCTGCAAATGGAGTGACTACGAACACCGGACTTCCGTCTCTCTGTGCATATTCCCGCAGCGGTGAATCGTTCCAGTCCGGAATGCCCTTCTTTACTGCCTCAGCCATGGGGACGTTCCTGAAAGCCTGTCTTACCGCAAGGGCAGCCATGGGCGCCGTATTGAGAATATCCTCTCCCAGTATCAACACAGCATCGGCCTTTTCCATCTGCTTCAGGGAGGGTACATGGACCCTGCCCTGCAGTAAAAAATTCTGTATGTCTCTGTAAGGAGGAATTCTTTTTTTGATATCCCGTGGTAGAAGTTCCCGTTGCCTGCCAGAGCTTCTTCAGGGCATAGTTGGATTCCAGGGAGGCTCTTGGAGAACCTATTCCGGTAATGTTGCCGGCCTCTGAAAATAATCGCCCTGGTGAAAATGCAACGGTCATTCACATCTGCAGGTTCACGGTGTCCTCCCTTTGAATTTCTGATGGCTACATCCCTGATCCGATTTTCAGTCGTTGACAAACTCATATCCGAACCTTCCCCTGTCACATATAAAATAGCCATTTACGGCTCCGTTGTACCTGCTCATTATCCGCCTGAGTGATCCGTAGCGTTCTCACTGGCGATTGTATTGCATCCGACACTGCAGTGGACGCACAACTGATGGGGCATTTGTCAGATCCCATTTGCGGGTGAAATGACTCTTCAGAGTTTTATCTGTAAAAACTCCTGTAGGACATACCTCAGCAAGGTTACCGCTGAATTCATTTTCAAGTGGACCATCCTCATGCCTTCCAAAATAGACATGATTTTTGGAGGCAAAAACATTAAGATCCTTTCCCTCCTGCATAATCCCTGTAAAACCTTACACACCTGTAACACTGGATGCAACGGTTCATCTCATGACTGATGAATGGTCCCAGCTCCTGATTTTGATAAGTTCTTTTTGGAAAATCATATCGCCTGTAATTGTGCCCTGTCATAATTGTCATATCCTGCAGATGACATTCGCCACCCTCATCGCATACCGGGCAATCGTGCGGGTGATTGAGCATCAGACTCTTCAATTACGCTGGCCCTGAATGCCCTTGCTTCAGGATCTTCAACAGAAACGATCAGCCCTTCTGCAACAGGCTCCATGCACGACATAACAATCCGTCCCTTTGCATCATCCTTATCCCTGAATTTCTTAACCGCGCACAGCCTGCAGGCACCAACTGATCCGAGAGCAGGATGAAAGCAAAAATGCGGGATATCTATCCCGAGTGAAAGACAGGTCGCCAGAAGATTCCTCTCCGGTCCTACTTCATAATTTTTTCCGTCGATACTTATCTTTACCATTTCACCTCCATGGACATTTTTTGTCAGTTATATGCTTTACAAAATCATCATGAAAATATTTCAGTCCGCTTTGCAATGGTTCGGCAGCACCAGGGGCATGAGCACAGAAAGTATGGCCCGGACCGAAAAATTTTGCATTATGACTCAGGAGATCCAGATATTCCATTTTGCCTGTACCCTCCTCGATAGCCGCAAGCATCTTTTCAACCCAGGGAAGTCCTTCGCGGCATGGAGTACACCATCCGCAGCTTTCAAGGGCAAAAAATTTCTCAACATTATGAATAAATGCCACAGGACATGTTTTGTCATCGAGGATTATCATCGTACCTGTTCCGAGCCTGCTGCCTGCCGCTGCAACTGTAGCAAAGTCCATTTTCACATCAAGATGTTCTTCAACAAGAAAATCTGTTGAGGCACCACCGGGCAGAGCTCCCCGGAACCTGTATCCGGATGCCATGCCACCTGCATGTTCCTCTATCAGCTCCCTCACTGTTATTCCAAGAGGCAATTCCCATAAGCCCGGGTTTTTCACCCTGCCGCTCACTCCGTAAAGCTTTGTGCCGCCTGTACCTGTCAGACTCAATCCTCTAAACCAGTCCGCACCGTTCTCAACAATATGGGAAATCCAGGAAAGGGTTTCAACATTGTTTACTACAGTTGGTTTTCCGAACAATCCGCTCACTGTAGGAAATGGAGGCTTGGTTCGTGGCAGTGCCCTTTTTCCTTCAAGGGAATTGAGCAATGCCGTCTCCTCCCCGCACATATATCTTCCCGCACTGGAATGAACATAATATATCGAGGTCAAATCCTGTACCCAGAATATTTTTGCCGAGATAGCCGGCCTTATAAGCTTCATTTATTGCCTTTGCGGAGAATTGCCTCAGCCTTTTTATATGCCCAGCGCAGGAAATATATATGCCGTTATCAGCCTGAATTGCATAATGCAGTAATCATCATCCCTTCAATCAGCTGATGGGGATTACCTTCGAGCAGATACCTGTCCTTAAAGGTTCCTGGTTCCATCTCGTCAGCATTGCATACAAGGTATCTTAGTCCGGCTGCCTTCTTCCTCATCCGGCACCAGTCCCCATTTGACCCCGGTGGGAAATCCTGCCCCGCCGCGCCCCAGGAGATTGGAGGCTTTCACAAGATCCCTTATGTCTGAAGGTGTCAGCTCTTTCAGAGCCTTGCGGGACGCTTCCATAACCTCCGGTTTCTGTAATCGTCGAGATCAATAGCTGCCGAGCCCGGTTTAATATGTCTGGTCAGATGGCCTTTCCATTATCTATTTATAGTTCATCAGCAATTCATCAATTTTTTCCTTCGTCAGCCTGTTGATAGTGATCATCGTTGATCATCATTGCAGGCGCATTATCACAATCACCAAGGCACGATATCGGCAGGAGTGTGAACCTCATGTCAGCTGTGGTGCCACCGAAGCCGATGCCAAGCCTTTCTGAAATATATTCATACAATGAACCGTATCCCATTATCATGCAGCTGACGCTGTCGCAAAGCAGAATCACATTCCGTCCCACCGGCTTGCGATATATCCTGCTGTAAAAGGTTGCAACGCCATCAACCTCTTCGCTTGAAATGCCGAGCATCTCAGCAATATCCTTCACCGACTCATCCGTAACCCATCCCCTGTGCTTCTGCACTATCTTCAAGGCATCGATACAGGCGACTGAAGGATACGGATATTGCGTGATCTCCTCCTTTATTTCGTTTATTTCCTCGATAGTCAGCATATTAACTTAAATTTTATCTGTCAAGATCTGCCAAAACAAAATCCATCGCACCCAGAATCGCCAGGAGATCGGGGATAGTGTATCCTTTTGCAATTAAATGGCAGCATCTGCATGTGCGGAAACGAAGGGGTTCTGATCCTTGAACGGTACGAAGATGTACCTCCGTCGCTTATGAGGTAATAGCCATTGCTTCCCTTGGCTGCCTCCACAGGCACCATTGCCTCACCGGCCGGTATCACGGGGCCCCATGATACCCCTACAAAATGAGTTATGAGTGTTTCAATGTCAGTCATTGTCTTCTCCTTCCTGGGGGGTATGGCCAGGGTATGGTCAGACTTGTAAGGTCCCTCAGGCATATTACTGATGCACTGCTGAATGATCCTCAGGCTCTGTCGCATCTCTTCCATCCTCACAAGGGCCCTGTCGTAACAGTCGCCGTTCTTTCCCAGCGGAATGTCGAATTCAAATTTATCAATTCCGGAATATGGCCTTTTTTTACGGTAATCCCAGTCATATCCTGTTGCCCTGAGAGCCGAGCCTGTCACTCCCCACTCGATAGCTTCGGTAGTTGTAAATACACCTATGCCAACTGTACGGGCTTTTAATATCCTGTTCTTCAGCACAATATTATCATATTCCTTAAGCCTGGCAGGGAGATAACTGACAAACTCCTGCATGAGGCGATCCCAGCCGTCAGGGAGGTCATGCGCAACGCCACCTATCCTGAACCAGGAGGGATGCATGCGTCCCCCGGTTATTGCCCCAACAATATCAAAAAGCCTTTCCCTGTCATTGAAGGTATAAAAAACCGGAGAGAGCTGTCCCAGATCCTGTGCAAAAGTCCCGAGCCAGACAAGATGGCTTGATATCCGGAAGAGCTCGCTCATCATGATGCGGATAACCTGTGCCCTGTCGGGAACCGTGATACCTGCAAGCTTCTCCACTGAAAGCAGATAGGCCAGGTTGTTCATTACGCCGCCCAGATAATCTATACGGTCCGTGTATGGAATAAACGTATGCCATGACTGCCTTTCACCCATTTTTTCGGCACCGCGGTGATGAAAGCCAATGTCCGGCACAATGTTCACAATATCTTCGCCATGAAGTTGTACTATAAGCCTTAATAATCCATGAGTACCAGGATGCTGCGGGCCGACATTGAGAAACATGTAATCGCTGTCTTCACTGCTGCTTTCCATCCCGTAATCCCCGGGGCTGAACCTGAAATTTTCATCCTCCTGCGTGCGTATCGCATCTGTAAGAACAAAAGGATCCAGATCTGTGGCCCTGGCCACATGATCCTTCCTCAGGGGATGGCCTTTCCAGCTTTCAGGCATCAGGATGCGGGTAAGCCGTGGATGTCCTGTAAAATTTATGCCGAACATATCAAAAACTTCACGCTCATACCAGTTTGCCGACTCCCATACTTTCGTGGCACTGGGCATGTTTGTGTCTCCCGCCTTCAGGGCCACCTTGATGCGCAGATCCTGGTTCCTTTCAAGTGAAGTAAGATGATAAACAACCGTAAAATCGCCCGAAGGCTGACCATCCCTGATGGTTCGGGTCCTCTCATCAATGCCTGTAAGGTCGTAAAGCATCCTGAACGGCAGGGAGGCCCCGCTTTTCAGGTATCCCAGCATCTCCAGAAGCCTTGTCCGATCAACCCAGATTGTGGAGTCCCATCTGTTGTCAGCTGCCGGTGCAGGATTATTTCCCCGCCGATTTTTGCTGCTATATCAGAAACAATATCGGGATCAGTATTAATCATATGATTAGTATAATGCCCTGATTTCAATTAAATTTCATTCATCGGACGAAGTTTATCCATTTGCGATCGTTCCTCCATCTTACTGTCCCTCATCGATATCTTTGCCGGCCGCTGAACTGCACCATTGTCAATTACCCAGCTCAGAGGACGTTTTTCCTTTCCCACTGAATCCCTCAGCAGCAGCAGGCCTTCCAGGAATGCATCCGGCCGTGGCGGACAACCTGAAACGTAAACATCAACCGGAAGAAATTTATCAACTCCCTGCACAACACTGTATATATCATACATTCCGCCGGAGTTTGCACACGATCCCATCGAGATCACCCATTTCGGCGCCATCATCTGGTCATACAGCCTTTGAATGACAGGGGCCATCTTCAGAAAAACGGTACCGGCAATAACCATTACATCGGCTTCACGCGGTGTTCCCCTTATCACCTCTCCTCCAAAACGGGCAATATCATAGCGGCTCGTGAGTGCTGTTGCCATCTCGACAAAACAACAGGAGAGGCCAAAGTTGAACGGCCAGAGCGAATTCTTCCTGCCCCATGCAATCATTTCCTCCAGCTTTCCCATCAGAATGGATCTGCGTACAGCCTCCTCAGCCAAGACTGTTTCCACTCCCGAATATTTCTCTCCTGGCTTTATCATGATCTCTTGTCTTCTATCCTGTTTTTAAACTTTAGTATCTTTTTGCCGTCAGGCCCGAAATCAAGTGCTCCTATGCTCAGCTCATAAACCAGCAGCACAACAAGCAAGGCGATGAATATCAGGATGCCAATGTAGCCGGCGAGTCCGAGCTCGCGGAACGATACTGCCCACAACATTATAAAGGCGGCATCGAGATCGAAAATAACGAAGAACATTGCTATTATATAAAAGCCGGAAGAGAATCGCAGCCTGGCATTTCCGGTAGGGGGCATGCCCGATTCATACGGCTCATCAGTCGACTTTTCCTTATGCCGCTCACCAAGCACCCAGGAGAGCCCTATCATAAGCCCTACAATCATAATCACAAATGCGGCAAAAACCAGGAATGGCCAGAAGGTAATATTTTGGACAAGATAAAGCATGTATAGGGAGATGGATGAATTTAAATTATATGACTGTCAATTCATTCTTGTACAATCTGTTAATTTTCCTTTTCGGCCCGTCTGCTACAAGTTTATTTTTAAACTTTCCCAACTTAATTTATAAGGACCTAAAATAATATTAAAATTTCAATACCAAACGGGAAAAATGTGAAATTAGCAGGAGATTCTTCTCTTCACTTCGTTTCGCGCAGAATGACAGACCTTTGTGTTTTGGAGAAGGAGATGGTTGGCGGCTGCGCCGGCAAGCATCTCCTCCTCTCTCCGAAACTATCTAAATACTTGTCATTCTGCGCTAAGCGAAGAATCTCGAACTTTTAACCGGACAGTAGTGTTAAAATTTTGAGAATTCAAGTTTAAACAGATTTCATTCTGTTTTACTGCCAGAGGTTATTTGACGATCTTAGGAAAATAAATAGTATTTTGCAGCCTGAAAACATCTTATTGACTTAATTGCCGGGGTGTGTGGGCAGGTGAATTGATTAATAATGCATTCGAATTGAAAATAATGATATTAACCCCTGAATCAGGAAATGAAACTAAGCTGAAATGTGCCCAATGACTTATCAGAAAAAGGTATCAGGGGAGGTCTGTTAAAAAAAAATACTGAACAATGAAAAAACAAATTTTCACATGTATGGCTTCCCTGCTATTTATATCCGTCCTGAACATATCGGCACAGATATCTTCAAAGGATGATGCCGCAACGGAGAAAACAATCAGGTCATTGATAAAAAAGATGACCCTGGAGGAAAAGGCCGGCATGCTTCATGCCAATTCCAAGTTCTATGTAACCGGGGTGAAACGCCTGGGCATACCTGAATGGGCGCTATCTGACGGTCCCTTCGGTGTGCGCGCCGAGATGAACCGTGACAACTGGGCATATGCCGGCTGGACAAATGATTCTGCAACCTGTTTTCCCACCGGTACAGCTCTGGCCGCTAGCTGGAATCCCGGGCTTGCATATGAGAGGGGACTTGTCCTGGGCGAGGAGGCCCGCTTTCGCGGCAAGGATGTATTGCTTGGCCCTGCCATCAACATAATCCGGTCACCCCTCTGTGGCCGTAATTTTGAATACCTGAGCGAGGATCCCTTCCTTATATCTGCCCTGACAGTTCCTTATATAAAAGCACTGCAGTCAAAGGATGTTGCTGCCAGTGTAAAGCATTATATTGCAAATAACCAGGAGGAAAACAGGGTTACAATAGATGTAACGATGAGCGACAGGGCATTGCACGAGATCTACCTGCCGGGATTCAGGGCAGCCGTTGAGGAAGGGGGGGCACTTACCGTAATGGCAGCCTATAATAAATTCCGTGGTGACTGGTGCTCGGAGAATGAATTTCTTGACCGGGTCATATTAAGGCATGAGCTGGGTTTCAGGGGGGTGCTGATGACTGACTGGAATGCAGCACACAGTACCGTCAAGGCGGCTATGGCTGGTCTCGATCTTGAAATGGGCACAGAGATCAGGGACTACAATAAGTGGTATTTTGCAGATCCCCTCATCGAGGCAGTAAAACAGGGCAAGGTACCTGTGAACATTGTAGATGAAAAGGTTGCCAACATTCTGAGAGTGATGATCAAAACAAGGATGTTCGATGAAAAGAACAGGACCAGGGGTTCGATGAACACTCCCTCCCATCAGCAGGCAGCCTATCAGTCGGCAGCTGAAGCCATTGTTCTTCTGCAGAACAGAAACAACGCGCTCCCCATTGACTTTGCCTTATTAAAATCAATCGCCGTGATAGGCGATAATGCCACGAGGAAGCACTGCGCAGGAGGACTGAGCTCTGAAATAAAAGCGCTGTATGAAGTAACTCCGATGGAAGCAATTACGAAAAAATTCGGAGGCAGTGTAAAGATCAATTTTGCCCAGGGTTATGAAAAACAGTCAAAATTTGTGGAAGGAAGCAATAAAGGGCAGTCGGACACGAAGAAAATCGACTGGAAACTGATCGATGAAGCTGTCGAAACAGCCAAACATTCGGATGCAGCCATAATTTTCTGCGGCCTGAACCACGATTTTGATACAGAATCGTTCGACAGGCAGGACATGAAATTCCCCTATGGACAGGAAACACTTATAAGGGAGGTGGCTAAGGTTAATCCCCGGACCATCGTGGTCATAATCGCAGGCTCGCCTCTCGGGCTGGCAGGAATAACGGAATGCGTACCGGCAATTTTATGGTCATGGTTCGGCGGTATGGAGGCTGGAAATGCTGTAGCCGATGCACTCAGCGGCAAGGTAAATCCTTCGGGAAAACTTCCGTTCACAATGCCTGTTACGCTCGACCAGTCCCCCGCCCATGCCCTCGGCAATTTCCCGGGGAGGAACCTGAAGGTTGACTATGAGGAGGACATCCTTGTGGGATACCGCTGGTTCGATACAAAAAATATCGTTCCCCAGTTTCCTTTCGGCTTCGGCTTATCGTATACCACATTCGAAATCTCCGGATTAACTGCCGACAAACCAATCTATGGCATGAATGATATAATTCACCTCACTTTCAATGTAAAAAACACGGGGAAAGTCTATGGCGGTGAAGTGGCTCAGCTCTATGCAAGTGATCCTGTATGCTCGGTCCCACGGCCGGCAAAGGAGCTGAAGGGCTTTGAAAAGGTATTTCTCCAGCCGGGGGAAACGAAATCAGTTAAAACAGATATCAGGGTATCCGACCTTGCATTCTGGGATGAAAAACAGAATAAATGGGTCGTTGAAGCCGGCGATTTCATACTGCAGCTGGGGAACTCGTCAAGACACATTTCCGAAACGACAGTTATAAAAGTACAGTAAACCTCTTTATTAACAAAGACAACAACAAGGCCGTGGGATGAACTTTCTACATGAACGGATAAAATTACATCGTCCCGGCCTGAAAGCGGCAAAAACAGCACTAATGTTAAATATAGAATAATATGAAAAGACAAATCTCCCTTCTGTTCCTGACCTCATTTTTTGTTTTTCTTGCAGCCACCTCCTGCAAAACCAGCTACGGACCCGATATCTATAAGACTGACAACAGCTTCAAGGTGGTTGGGTATATCGGCGGCGGCAATTTCGACAAGCTCGATTCAATCGAGCTCACCAGGCTATCCTACCTGAACCTTGCGTTTGCCAGCCCGAACAAGGAAGGCTACCTTATAATGGATGATAATGCTGATGTTTCTGTTGGTGTAAAAAAAGGACACGATGCAAACCTTAAGGTGTTCATATCGCTCGGAGGCGGTGGCAGACCCGATACCGTATTCTGGAAAAATGCACTCCTGCCTGCCAACAGATCGGCCTTCATAATGAAAATTGTAAGCTATGTAGAAGCGAACAACCTCGATGGTGTTGATGTCGACATAGAGGGTAACCTTTTCCCTTATATCGGCTATACATACGGACCTTTTGTAATTGAAATGAAAGAGGCGCTGCATGCGAAGGGAAAAGGCATGTCATGTGCACTTGGCGCCGTAGACATCGATCCGGTGGTTACCCAGGATGCACTTGAAGCCTACGATTTTGTGAACGTAATGGTTTATGACAAAACGGGAATCTGGAGGCCCAATATAATAGGTCCTCATTCACCATATTCATATGCGGAGGATGCAATTAAATACTATACTTCGGAAAGAAAGCTCGATCCTTCACGGATCACGCTGGGCTTGCCCTTCTACGGATTCGATTTTACACCTCCTGCCAGGTATATCGATTTTTCAGAGATCATTGCCTCTGATCCTGCAAATGCATACAGGGATTCCATCGGAATGAGGTATTACAACGGAATTCCCACAATCGCCCAAAAAACTGTTCTGGCAAAAACATCTGCCCTGGGGGGAGTAATGATATGGGAACTTGCCTGTGACACCCATGGAGACCTGTCACTGCTCAGGGCAATGGATCAGACACTCAAGGCCGGCGACGGGACACTTGCAACATATTACAGGGATGAAGACGGAGATGGATTCGGAAATCGCATGAAGCCTTTCGAGGCATGTTCTGCCCCGCAGGGTTATGTTTCCAATATGGACGATCCGGACGATACTAATCCCAAAATTCATCCCGTGAAATAAGATACTGTCCCCGGTATACGGGGAACCAGATTACTTAAGCAACTGAATGAAGCTGATAAGGGTTGAGGACAAGGCTGCAGCCAGGTTGTTCCACGATACCGGGAGGATAATTTATAAGGATGATCCGGTATGGGTATGCCCGCTCGACAGGGAGATCGAGGCAATATTCGACCCGGAAAAGAACAGCTATTTCAGGAGCGGGGAAGCAACAAGGTTCATTCTTGTTGACGATGAACTGAATCCGATAGGCAGAATTGCTGCTTTTATAGACAGGAATCTGGCCCAGTCCTATGATCAGCCAACAGGAGGCATCGGCTTCTTCGAATGCATAAATGATAAAGATGGCCGCCTTCACCCTCTTCGATCAGGCAAGGGAGTGGCTCACTGAGAGAGGAATGGAAGCTATGGACGGACCTGTAAATTTCGGTGAGACAGATAAATACTGGGGACTTCTTGTAGACGGATTCACTCACCCTTCAATTGAAGTACCATATAATAAACCCTATTACAGGGATCTCTTTGAATCGTATGGATTCCGGACATATTATACAATGGAGGGCTTCCATCTCGATCTTACAAAACCAATGTCTGAAAGATTCACTAAAATTGCAGACTGGATAAATTCCAGGCCGGGTTATGAATTCCACCATTTCAAGTGGCGGGACGCAGGACAAACAGATTGATGATTTTGTAAGGGTATACAATGAAGCATGGGCTTCCTTCAAGATCCATTTTGAACCACTCGATGCAGAATATATAAGCGGAGTACTTTCCAAAGCCAGGGCATTTATAGATGAGGAATTTATCTGGCTGGCCTATTTTGAGGGAAAGCCAATTGCAGTATTCCTGATGTATCCTGACCTTAATCAGATCCTAAAGCATCTTGACGGGAAGCTGAATCTCCTCAATATGATCAGAATCCTCTGGCTGAAAAAGAGGAAAACAATGACCAGGCTGAAAGTTCTCCTGATGGGTGTAATTCCCAAATACCAGGGGCTTGGCATTGAATCGGCTTTCATTGTAAATCTGCTAAAAGTGCTAAGAAAAAGAACCATTACCGGGAAGCCGAGTTTTCCTGGGTTGCAGATTTCAATCCGAGAATGAGAAAAATTTTTGTCTCGGTCGGAGGCGTTCCGGCGAAGCATTATATTACATACAGGTATCTCTTTGACAGAACCAAAGAATTCAGGAGGTATCCTATCCCTGATATAAGGGGCTAGATCAGTTTCACCGCCATGTATCCTCCTGCCGATAGGCCTGTTTATAATTATTGGAACCTGCTCCACGATTGTATTTGTGGTATCAAGTTCCAGCGCCCTTACAGCAGGTATGCTCAGACGATCTATCAGGCGTGGATCGTTCATTATGAAGCTTTCAGTGCCCGATAACTTAAAATCGTACAGCATTATCCTTTCTATGAGCACATACTTGAAATCGCCTGGAAATCCATATTTCTTCAGCGAATCGTAACCGCTGCTCAAGTTTTATCTCCCCTGATGCTGACAAGATCTTCAAGAACCTCCCTGAAATAAAGGTTTATCTTAGTATCCATCTTGAAGCCTATATGAAAATCTACGCGGATAAGAACTCCGGGTATTATCTGATTTACCTTGTAATCGAACCTGTTTGGTTCATCCACCCTGTCAACATGCAGGAACCAGTATCTGTCAGCCCTTTTGGGAAATTTATTGAAGATCGAATACATGACCTTTGACTCAACCTGATCCTGTCTGTTGGCTTTTATTATATAGACAAGATTGGTTGCAAACTTTGGCACTGTATCATCCTTTCTAAGGTCATTAAAGAGTTCCAGATAATTTGAAATATTTGAAAATGATATCCTCCTGTTCTTTATCTTCCTGCCGAAATACCATCCGAACATAATAAGGAAGTAAACTGCTGCCAGCAGAAGTGTAAACCAGCCTCCATTCTTGAATTTATTCAGGTTTGCAATAAGAAAACTTCCTTCAATTGTGAGAAAGACAACCAGCACAACTATTGCAAGCCTGGTGTAGCTCCCGCTTTTGATAGAGATAATGCGAAAGCAGGATTGTTGTCATTATCATTGTAATTGATAATGGCCAGACCATATGCAGCCTCCATATTGGCTGACTCCCTGAAAAAGAGGACCACAAGGCTGCACATTATCCAGAGTGACCAGTTTACGAAAGGCAGGTAAACCTGGCCTCTTACAAATGTCGGATTTAAATATCCTTATTTTTGGCCAGAAATTCAGAGATACGGCTTCGCTTATAAGGGTATAGGATCCGCTTATAAGAGCCTGACTTGCAATTATCGATGCAACTGTCGCGATAATTATTCCGGGAAGAAGAAACCATCTTGGCATGATATCAAAAAAAGGTGTTACAGACGATCCGGGAGTATAATGCATCATAAGCCATGCACCCTGTCCAAAGTAATTAAGGAGCAGGGTGGTTTTGACAAATATCCATGATACCCTGATATTTGACCTGCCGCAATGTCCAAGGTCCGAATAAAGTGCTTCGGCTCCTGTTGTGCAGAGGAAGACCGCTCCAAGCAGAATGAATCCACCCGGGATATTCTGTTAGAAATGTTACGGCATATACCGGACTCAGAGCCCTGAGAATATCAGGATAATGAATTAACTGCGAAAATCCCAGGACCCCCAGCATCAAAAACCAGATGACCATTGATGGGCCCAAAGGCAGCACCGACAATATTGGTACCGAACTGCTGCATGAAAAACAAGGCGGCAAAGATCATGAGGACGATCGGAATGACAGGGATATTGCCACTGAACAGTTTCAACCCCTCAATAGATGAAGTAACGGTAATAGCAGGAGTTATTACGCCATCGGCAAGTAATGCGCTCTCCTCCCATCATTGTAAGAACTGCCGCCCAGGTTGTCTTTTTACGGATAAGTGCAAAGAGGGCAAAAATTCCCCCTTCACCCTTGTTGTCGGCCCTGCAGGGTTATCATAATATATTTTATTGTTGTCTGAAGGGTAAGTGTCCAGAAGACGCATGAGAGCGCACCATAAACCAGAAGCTTGTCAAATGATCCGGCACCTTTATAATTGCCTTGATAGTATATAGAGGACTTGTTCCTATATCACCGAAGACGATCCCCAGTGTTACCAAGGAGCCCTGCAAAAGAAAGTTTATTTATATCAAATTGATGTTTAGCCTTTTGCATATTTCAACCATTATTAATCAAACAGATATCGAAAAAGTCAAATCTCAATGACTTCAAAGCACGGCATTTTATTGTATCCGCTTGATTCTTACCCCTATCGGCTGATCAATAGTTATCGGAACCTGTTCCTCAACAGTATTTGTGGAATCAAGCTGCAAGGCTTTTATATCGGATATGCAAAAAAGTCTTGAAATGCCATGGAGGGTAAGTGTAAAATTCTCAATGTTTGAAAGTTTATAGTCACGGGGCATCACCCTGTCTATAAGTACATACCTGAAATCAGCCGGCAGGGAATGCTTCCTTAGTGAGGGGAAGCTGCTCTCGAGCTTTATCTGCCCTGCTGCCACCATATCCTCCAGTACTTCCTTGAAATAGAGGTTTATCTTAGGCTCTACCTTATAGCCGATATTAAAATCAACTCTTATCAGGACACCCGGGATAATCTGGGTTACCTCGTATTCAAAGCTGTTGGGCTCATCCACCCCGTTTACATGAAGCAGCCAGTAGGTATCGGCCCTTTTGGGCTGTTTATGGAATATTGAATAAATCACTTTTGATTCCACCTGGTCGTGCCTGTTGGCCTTTATAATATAAACAAGATTCGTGGCACATTTAGGAACAGACTTATCCTTTGAAAGATCCTTGAACATATCGATGTACTTATCGAGCAGGGTAAAAGTGACATATCTGTTCTTGAACTTTCTCCCAAAATACCATCCGTACATTATTACAAAGAACAGGGAAGCAATGAGAATCGTCACCCATCCGCCATCATTGAATTTATGAAGATTCGCAACAAGGAAGCTGCCTTCTATCGACAGGAACACAAGGAATATCACTACTACAAGCCTGTGATTGACCCCTTTCTGATATAAATAGTATGCCAGCAGGAAGGTCGTCATCAGTTCCGTCAGGATAATTGCAAGACCATAAGCGGCACCCATATTTTCAGATTCCCTGAAAAAGATTACAGCCAGGCTGCAGGCTATCCAGAGATACCAGTTAACAAAGGGAAGATAAACCTGGCCCCTGATTTCTGTTGGATTCAGAATCCTTATCTTAGGCCAGAAATTCAGGGATACGGCCTCCTTGACAATGGTGAACGATCCGCTGATTATAGCCTGGCTGGCAATAATTGATGCCGCGGTTGCAAGAAAAATTCCTGGCAAAAGGAACCATTTCGGCATTATTGCATAAAACGGATTAACCCCTTCCCCGGGAGCTCCATTTATAAGCAGCCATGCTCCCTGTCCGAAATAATTCATCAGCAGCGCTATCTTTGACAAAAATCCATGAAACCTGTATATTCAGCCTGCCGCAATGTCCCAGATCCGCATATAAAGCCTCGGCCCCAGTACTGGCAAGAAAAACTGCTCCCAGCAAAATAAATCCACCCGGATACCTGTCAGAAACCGGAAGGCATAGGCCGGATTTACTGCCCTGAGTATTTCGGGATTCTGAATAAGCTTCGAGAAGCCCAGTGATTCCAAGAACAAGAAACCAGACGAGCATTATCGGACCGAATGAACTTCCTACAAGATTAGTACCGAATTGCTGTATGAAAAAAAGAACGGCAAATATCAGAAGCACAACCAGAATAACCGGAATTTCAGAATTCAGAAGCTTCAATCCTTCAATGGATGATGTGACTGTTATGGCAGGTGTGATAACACCGTCAGCCAGAAGAGCCGCTCCGCCTACCATTGTTATCAGGACAGCCCAGGTTGCCTTTTTCTTCATCAATGCAAACAATGCAAGAATGCCCCCTTCTCCCTTATTGTCGACCCTTAATGTGATTAGTATGTACTTTGTAGTTGTCTGCAGAGTAAGAGTCCAGAATATCAGCGATAAGGAACCGTATATGAGAAGTTCATTGTAATCGCTGCTTGCATTCAGGACAGCTTTCATAACATACAGTGGACTGGTTCCCAGTTCTCCGAATACAATGCCCAGGGTAACTATAATGCCTGCCAGGGAGAGCTTCCTGATATCAACCTGATTTCCAATGCCTTCTTTTATATGATTTTTCAACTCCACCGGAAAAAATTTAATAAAAAACGGCCAAAGTTAGTTATAATAAATATTTTAAGAATCAGCTTGATGGAATAATTTTAATATAAATGTATATTTGAAAAAATCGGAATAATTGCCGGTTTTCCTGCAAAATCATAGCTATCATCATGAAAAGAGTTTGCAAAGTACCTGAAGTTATATTGCTGATCCTTGTTTTCAGCCTTTCGCATACAGTGAAAAGCCAGACGCCCGGTGCGCCTCCCGGGAAGCTCTCGCTTCTTTTTATAGGCGACATAATGGGGCACGACGAGCAGATCTGGTCGGCCGAGAACAGGGAAACACATACGTTCGACTATGACGATGTTTTCAAATACATAAAACCTGTGGTTACAGAGGCTGATCTGGCTATAGCCAACTTCGAGGTGACCCTCGGAGGCCCGCCCTATATGGGATATCCGCAGTTCAGCTCCCCGCCCGCCCTTGCCGTTGCCTGCAAAAATGCCGGAATAGATTGCATGGTTACTGCAAATAATCATGCTGCTGACCGCGGGAAAAAGGGTATCCTTGGGACAATTTTCAGACTCGACAGTTTAGGTATTCCGCATACAGGCACCTTTCCTGACTCAATTGCACGCGACAGCCTCTATCCTCTTATCATCAGGAAAAACGGGATTTCTGTCGCACTCCTCAATTATACATTCGGGACAAATGGCATAACCGTTCCAGCCCCGGTGATTGTAAACCTTCTTGAGAAAAATGAAGTTGCTGCAGATATACAAAAGGCAAAAGGCAAAAATCCCGATCTCATTGTACTTTTTCTTCACTGGGGAACTGAGTATGACACAATACCTTCCAAAGCTCAAAGCGACCTGGCTGATTACTTTTTTTCCCTTGGAGCTGACCTGATAATTGGCTCACACCCCCATGTATTGCAGAAAATGGTATGGGCCAGGAATACATACGGAGGAAAAGACAAGGTTGTAATCTACTCCATGGGCAATTTCATATCAAACCAGAGAAAACCCAGAACTGACGGAGGTGCCATGGTCAGAATAGAGGTAGCAAAAGCAGGAGGTCAGACCAGGATCACGGAGGCCGGGTATTATCTCACATGGGTCTATACACCTATAGAGAAATACAGGAAGAAATTCTTTATCCTTCCTTGCTCGCAGTTTGAAGACAATCCCGGGTTCTTCCCGAACCCTGCTGACTACAGCCAGATGAAAGCCTTCATAAGCGGCGCAAGATCACTGCTCTACAAGCAGAACATCAATATTAACGAGAAAATTTTTAATGGTAAGGACTGGATGTAATGCCGGTTTTTGCCGGCATTACATGAAACCCTGACAGGATAGATCTGAGGCTCACTGAAAACAGAATAAGCCTCCGGCAGGTGGAATCTCTTTTTCTCCGGACCTGCAATTCAGTTACCCGGTTTGTAGTTTATTCTTTTTCGTACCTTTGTAAAAAAATAAATGATGAATTACGATTACAATACTCAGAGCAAGAGGATGGCATTGCCGGAATACGGAAGGAATGTGCAGAAAATGGTCGATCATATTAAAACCATTGAAGACAGGGATGAAAGAAACCGGGCTGCAAAAACGATAATCCAGATAATGGGTAATCTGAATACGCATATCCGCGATGTCGGCGATTTCAAGCATAAATTATGGGATCATCTTTCCCTTATTGCAAACTTTGAGCTTGATATTGATTCTCCTTATCCTGTACCTGAGCCATCCAAGTTTGTTGAAAAACCAAAACAGGTGCCATACAGGCAGGGTGAAATAAGATACCTTCATTACGGCCGGATAATTGAGCTGATGATAAACGCTGCCTCCGAAATGGAAGATGGTGACGAAAAGGAGTATTTTACAAATCTCATCGTTAACCAGATGAAGAAATCCTATATAACCTGGAACAGGGGACAGGTTGCGGATGAGGTCATTATAGGCGATATGAAGCTCCTCTCACGGGGCAAGCTGAAGATGACCGAAGGAGTAAAAATCCTCGAGGTCAAGGAGCTGATACCGGCTGTTAAAAGAAAACCTCAGGGAAAATCACATAACAAACAACAGAATAAGCCATTCATTAAGAAAAAAGGTTACACCAGGCACTAATGGGTACTTTTATTGTCCAGGGTGGCAGATCGCTGCATGGAGAAATAACCCCTCAAGGGGCAAAGAATGAAGCCCTTCAGGTTATTTGTGCCACCCTTCTTACAGGTGAAAAAATCACGATCAGCAATATCCCTGACATCAGCGATGTGAATAAGCTGATCGAGCTGATTGAGCGTCTGGGAGTCAAGGTGTCACGTGAAGCCGGTTCAACTGTAAGCTTCGAGGCTTCAGACATTAATCTTAATTTTCTTCAGACTGTCAGAATTCAGGGCTCAAAGCTCCAGCATTAGGGGATCGATAATGATAGTGGGACCCCTCCTTGCAAGGTTTGGCAAAGCCTTCATTCCAAAGCCCGGTGGAGATAAGATAGGACGGCGGAGAGTGGATACCCACTTTACCGGATTCAGTAAGCTCGGTGCCGTCTTCGAATTCGATACCTCCGATCCCTTTCTTCAAAGTGGAGGCTCCGTGCTCTGAAAGGCACATATATGCATCTCGATGAAGCGTCGGTAACAGGTACGGCAAATATCATAATGGCAGCGGTACTTGCAAGCGGACGCACAACAATATATAATGCAGCCTGCGAACCCTATATACAGCAGCTCTGCAGGATGCTCGTCTCCATGGGCGCAGTAATAAGCGGGAATTGGCTCGAACCTGCTTTTCATCGATGGGGTCAAAAGCCTTGGTGGCTGCAGCCACAGAATCCTGCCTGATATGATCGAGATAGGATCCTTCATCGGCATGGCCGCCATGACAGCCTCTGAAATAACGATTAAAAATACGGGTTACGACAATCTTGGCATAATTCCTGACTCCTTCAGACGGCTGGGAATAAAGATTGAGAGAAAGGATGACGATATTTTTATTCCAAGACAGGAACATTATGAAATCGAGACCTTTATCGACGGATCCATAATGACAATCGCAGATGCGATCTGGCCTGGACTCACTCCCGATCTGCTTAGCGTGT
Source organism: uncultured Bacteroidales bacterium (assembly GCA_963756885.1). Taxonomy (GTDB): domain Bacteria; phylum Bacteroidota; class Bacteroidia; order Bacteroidales; family VadinHA17; genus LD21. The sequence goes on along the minus strand of CAVWPG010000003.1, from coordinate 268,848 downwards.
TTCTGGTTACCGCCACCCAGGCAAAGGGTGCGGTGCTTATCCATCAGAAAATGTTCGAAAGCCGCCTTTTTTTCGTTGATAAGCTCATTGATATGGGTGCACAGATCATTTTGTGCGATCCTCACAGAGCAACTGTCATTGGGCAGGATAAGATGGTCAGACTGAAAGGGACCGTAATGTCAACCCCCGATATAAGGGCAGGTGTTGCCCTCCTGATCGCTGCACTCTCCGCTGATGGGAGGAGCGTCATTCATAATATTGAACAGATCGACAGGGGATACCAGAATATCGATAAACGGCTCAATGCCCTGGGTGCGGATATACGCAGAGTGGAATAACATAGAATACTGGAAAAGCGAGAGGGGCACTACATCGAGGTTGCCCCTCCTGCCAATTTGTCAATCTCATGCTGTTGGCAGGTATTTTGTTGATGATTGGTTTAAAACTGAAATAGAGTATGTGATGATGAAGAAAAGAATTAAGGAACAGGACGAACTTAAAGAAGAAGAGAACAAACAAAACAACTGAAAATAAAGATTATAGTCACGCACCTGAAAATAATGCCGGTAATGATCAGGCTGACTCGTTTCCCGGGAATCCGACAGCAGCGGATGCAACCGGAGATTCAGGGGAAAAGGGAGTTGCTGACAAAGACCCAGGGCGATATCAGGCCTGCGGAAGAAAAATTGGCAGAAATGCAGGATAAATATATCCGGCTCTCTGCGGAATTTGATAATTACAGGAAAAGAACACTCCGTGAAAAGATGGAGTTGTCAAAGTATGCAGCTGAGGATCTGTTTCTGAAGATAATTCCTCTCATGGATGATTTCGACAGAGCCCTGTCACATATGGGAACCGGAACTGACCCTGCTGCTATGAAGGATGGAATTGAACTGATATACAATAAGTTCTCGGAATTCCTGAAACAAAACGGCATTAAGGAGATCGATTCACTGAACACTGGCTTTGATGTCGATCTGCATGAGGCGATCGCAAAGGTCCCGGTGGAAGAGGCAGAGAGGAAGGGAAAGGTTGTAGATGTTGTGCAGAAGGGATACTATATACAGGATAAGGTTTTAAGACATTCGAAAGTTGTTGTGGGTGAATGATATCAGTTGGCGTCAGGAAAAACGTGAACATGTGGCTGATTAATACAAAAATTTAAGCAGGATGGGAAAAAGAGATTATTATGAAGTTCTCGGAGTATCGAAAGAGGCCACGAAAGAGGAGATAAAAAAGGCTTACAGGAAACAGGCACTTAAGTATCATCCCGATAAAAACCCCGGAGACAAGAAATCGGAAGAGAATTTCAAGGAGGCTGCAGAAGCCTACGAAGTGCTCAGCAATGAAGAGAAAAAGGCCAGGTACGACAGGTACGGCCATGCCGGTGTCGGCGGGTCAGCAAATGGCTTCAGCGGACACGGAATGACTGTAGAGGATATCTTCTCATCGTTCGGGGATATCTTTGGAGACGCCTTCGGCGGCTTCAGTGGCTTCGGTACAGGAAGCAGAAGGGGAAAAAGGGTCAGCAAGGGGACAAACCTGCGCATAAAGGTTAAGCTTACACTTCAGGAAATAGCTACAGGGACCGAAAAGAAGGTCAAGGTAACAAAATACGATACATGCGACACATGCAAAGGCACCGGAGCAGCTGATGCCTCCAGCATGTCGACATGCACTACCTGCCATGGTTCGGGTCATGTGACCCGGATAACCAACACCATGCTTGGCCAGATGCAGACAACAGCGGTCTGCCCCACATGCGGTGGCGAAGGCAAGATAATAACAAAGAAATGCGCCACCTGCTACGGTGAAGGTATAGTACAGAAGGAAGAAGTAATCAGGATAAACATACCGGCAGGCGTTGCAAAAGGGATGCAGATGACCGTCGGAGGCAAGGGAAACGCTCCGCGGAGAGGCGGTGTTAACGGAGATCTTCTTGTCGTATTCGACGAGGAGGAACATCCGGATCTTATCCGTGAAGGGAATGATCTTATATACAATCTGTTCGTCAGCATACCCGATGCTGTCCTGGGAACCCATGTTGAAGTTCCGACAGTTGAAAATAATGTGAAAATAAAAATTGAACCGGGCACCCAGCCTGGTAAAATTCTCCGGCTCAGGGGCAAGGGATTGCCTGAGGTGAATGGCTACGGCCGCGGCGACCTCCTTGTCAATGTAAATGTCTGGATCCCCAGGAATATGACCCGTGATGAAATGAAACTCTTCGAAAAATTCAGGGAATCGGACTCTTTCACCCCCAAGCCTGATAAAAACGACAGGGGCTTCTTTGACCGGATGAAAGGATATTTCGAATAGAACAATCTTCATCCGCAACCGCTTTCCCAAAATGAATCCATCATAGCCCCTGCAGGGTATCCCCTGGCAGGCAGGCCGGCGGAGCCAAACCCAGCCCGCCTTGCACACGCCTGATATGAAAGAAATTATATTGTTAAATTCAGATATCACAAATTATCACCGAGTTTATTTATATTTACATCTCATATAAAATATACTAACAAGAATCTTCCATGGCACTTTTTGAAGCTTCAAATGTCACGAAAAAATATGGCGATCAGCTGGCTCTCGACAATGTCAGCATTGCAGTCCCTGCACAATCGATCTACGGACTTCTGGGACCCAATGGCGCCGGAAAAACGACTCTTATACGAATCATAAACCAGATCACCGGTCCCGATTCTGGAGAACTCTTCCTCAACGGTAAAAAGCTCATGCCTGAGGATGTACAGTCAATCGGGTACCTTCCCGAGGAAAGGGGGCTGTACAAGAAGATGAAGGTTGGCGAGCAGGCTCTCTATTTCGCTCAGCTGAAAGGGCTTACGAAAGCAGAAGCAATGAAGCGGCTCAGGTATTGGTTCAGGAAACTCGAAATAACCGAATGGTGGGGAAAAAAGGTTGAAGAGCTCTCAAAGGGAATGGCTCAGAAAGTTCAGTTCGTTACCACAGTGCTCCACGAACCCAGGCTGCTGATATTCGATGAGCCTTTTACCGGCTTTGATCCGGTGAATACGAATATTATTAAAAATGAGATACTTTTCCTGAGGGAAAGAGGCGCTACGATAATATTTTCGACCCATAATATGGAATCGGTCGAAGAGCTGTGCGACAATATCACTCTTATAGATAAGGCTAAAACATTGCTGCAGGGAAGTGTGAGCGAGATCAGAAGCAAGTGGGCTGCCAACGAATATGACCTTGTGCTGCAGGGGAATGTCAGAATAGATGGCAATGCTGATTATAATATTCTGAATCAGAAGCAGGAAGGCGACCTGAGCATCATCCGTCTTAAAACCACTTCAGATATCAGTACCAACGATATACTGAACAACGTGATGAAAGCCGGGAACCTCGTCTCCTTCAACCCCGCCCTGCCTTCGATGAATGAAATATTTATCAGGGTCGTCGAAAACCGTAACTAATATTATCCGGACAAATCAATTTCAATATCATGAATAAGATATCAGTTATAATTAAAAGAGAATATGTTACTAGGGTAAGAAAAAAATCCTTCATCATTATGACCCTCCTTGCCCCTCTCCTCATGGCTGCCATTATAATCCTTCCGACCGTGGTGATGATGAACCAGGGAGGCGAGCTCAAGAAAATCGCTGTTATTGAGGATAATTCGGATCTTTTCAAGGGTGTTATTAAAAACACAAAGGATGCTGAATTCGTATACCTCGATAATGTAAAGGTGGAAGACCTTCAGAAAACGTTCGAGAGCGCCGGTTACTACGGAATACTGTACATATCTCCTGAACTTGTAAATGTCCCCAATGCTGTTCAGCTCATTTCCAAGAAGCAACCCCCAATCGGCCTGCTCGAGTATATCGAAAACTCATTGAAAAAAGAGATAGAAAGACAAAAACTCCTTGCCTACAAGATCGCCAATCTCGATGAAATAATGAAAAACATCGAGACAAGTGTTTCTATCCAGACAAAAAAAATAGACGAGACGGGTGCAGTCAAGGGTACAAGCACAGGCATTGCAATGGCCCTGGCATACCTGTTCGGGTTTATGATGTATATGCTTGTTTTTATCTTCGGGGCCCAGGTAATGAGAGGCGTCATAGAAGAGAAAACAAGCAGGGTCGTAGAGGTGATAATATCATCTGTAAAGCCTGTTCAGCTTATGATGGGGAAAATAATCGGCATAGCACTCGTAGGGCTAACCCAGTTCTTCATCTGGATCTTCCTTACAGTAGGAATAGCTACCGTCCTCAAAACGACAATACTGCCCCATAACAATCTGCCGAAATAACACAGTCGATGCCGCAGAACCTTATGTCGTCAGGCTCTCCTGCCACTGGGGCTAATAATGCCACAGTATCTCCCGAACTTGCGGAGTTTTCAAAAATGTTCGACAATGCCATGAATCAGCCCTGGGGCACAATAATATTCTGCTTTATATTTTATTTTATCACAGGCTACCTGCTCTATGCCTCAGTTTTTGCAGCCATCGGCTCCGCAGTCGATAATGAAACTGAAACCCAGCAGTTTATGCTCCCTGTAACAATCCCTATAATCCTCGGGCTCATGGTGGCTATCGGTACGATGCAGAACCCTGAAAGCTCGCTCTCCTTCTGGTGCTCGATGATACCACTTACCTCGCCGATAGTAATGATGGCGCGCATACCGTTCGGGGTTCCAATATGGCAGATTGCAGTTTCAATGGCGCTTATGCTTGTTACTTTTTTCGGATTTGTCTGGATGGCTGCAAAAGTCTACCGGACGGGAATTCTTATGTACGGAAAGAAAACATCCTGGAAGGAGATGTGGAAATGGCTGAGATACAGCGGGTAGATAAGGCCGCATGTCACAGGGCAAGAAGACTTGCAGACATGAGCTCCATGATCTTCCGTGGTTAAAATAAAATTAAAGTTCTAAATAATGTCGAGGATACTTGTTATAGATGACGAAAGAGCCATCCGGAACACCCTTAAGGAGGTACTCGAATATGAGAAACATGAAGTCGATCTGGCAGAGGATGGTCCGAAGGGGATAGAAATGTTCTCATCCAACTCCTATGATGTGGTTCTTTGCGACATCAAGATGGCAAAAATGGATGGCATTGAGGTCCTTGAGAAAATTGCTGAAACATCGGCCGATATCCCTGTAATAATGATATCGGGGCATGGAAATATAGACACTGCCGTTGAAGCCATCAAGAAAGGGGCCTATGATTTTCTTGAGAAACCATTGGATCTGAACAGATTGCTTATTACCATCCGCAATGCGATGGATAAGTCGACTCTCATTACCCAGACACAGGTGCTCAGGAACAAGGTAAGCAAGATGTACGAAATAGTTGGCACATCACAGGCCATCGAACAGGTCAAGAGCATGATAGACAGGGTCGCCGGTACCGAAGCGAGGGTGCTTATAACCGGGGCGAATGGAACAGGCAAGGAGCTCGTTGCCCACCAGATACATGAAAAAAGCACAAGGGCAAGAGGTCCGTTCGTAGAGGTTAACTGCGCAGCAATTCCTTCCGAGCTTATCGAGAGCGAACTGTTCGGTCATGAAAAGGGGTCGTTCACCTCTGCCATAAAACAGAGAATAGGCAAATTCGAACAGGCCAACGGGGGTACTCTTTTCCTGGATGAGATAGGCGATATGTCATTATCCGCACAGGCAAAAGTACTCAGGGCGCTTCAGGAAAACAAGATCACCAGGGTTGGCTCCGACAAGGATATTCATGTGAACGTAAGGGTTATAACCGCAACCAATAAGAATATCAGGAAGGAGATCGAAAACAATAATTTCAGGGAAGACCTTTACCACAGGCTCAGCGTCATACTGATCCATGTACCAAGCCTCAATGAAAGGACCGAGGACATCCCCATGCTAGCTGAATACTTTAATGAACTTATCTGCAACGAATACGGCATGAGCAGGAAGGTTATTACGGAGGATGCCATCGATGAGCTTCGGAAGATCATGTGGACCGGTAATATAAGGGAGTTCAGGAATGTCCTCGAAAGACTAATAATCCTTTGCCAGAATGAAATTACAGGAAAAGACGTGAAGGCATATGCAAGGCCTGTTTCAGGATCCACACCATAGCCCATGTACCGGATAGAAAAAGACTACCTTGGTGAGAAGGAGATACCCTCCGAAGCACTTTGGGGCATACATGCACTGAGGGCCAGGGAAAATTTTCCCGGCAATTCGCCTTTCCCTCCCGAATGGTATAAGGCTGTTGGAATCACAAAACAAGCCAGCTATATTACCTGCCGTAAATTCCGCGATGCTGCCTTAAAAAAATCCGGCAAAACAGAGCACCTGAACCTGATCGGCGACAATATACTTGATCACCTCATAAGGGCCGCCGGAGAGGTGTCGGAAGGGCTTCACCTCGAAAATTTCATCGTTCCCGGCTGTACAGGGAGGAGCAGGCACCAGCATAAACATGAATATCAATGAGATAATAACAAATGCAGCACTTGTTGCATCGGGCCATAAATGCGGTGAATATGGCTTTATCGATCCCATAGAGCATGCCAATGTCTACCAGTCGACCAACGATGTGATACCCACAGCCCTTACTATAGCTGTGATGCGTCTCCTGCAGCTGCTGGAAGAAAATATCAACAGCCTCAGGAATAAAATAGAAAAACTCGAAAAGGGGACGCGGGAAATGCTCCGACCCGGTTATACCCAGATGCAGGAGGCAGTACCTTCTTCATTCGGACTGCTCTTCAGCACATACAATGAAGCGTTGTCAAGAGACTGGTGGAGGGTATCCAAATGCTCCGAAAGGATAAAACAGGTAAACCTCGGAGGCGGTGCCATAGGGACAGGTCTTTCACTGCCCCGCTTCTATATAATGGAGGTGGTCCCCGAACTGCGCAGGCTCACCGGCCTGCCCCTTGCACACAGCGAGAACCTGTCAGATGCAACTTCCAATCTCGACAAATGGGTGGAGGTTCATGCCACATTAAAAGCACATGCAGTCAACCTTGAGAAAATATCCTCCGACCTCAGGCTTCTTGCTTCAGATATCTCGGGATCCAGATCGGTACTGTTGCCAGGAAGGCAGGTCGGCAGCTCAATTATGCCGGGGAAAATTAACCCGGTAATTCCGGAATTTGTTATCTCTGCCTCGCACCGGGTCTATGCGAACGATGTACTAATAAGTTCACTCTGTTCACAGGGATCCCTTGAGCTCAATGCCTATCTCCCTGTAATCGGATGCTCGATAATCGAAAGCATCAACCTCCTTATATCCTGTGATATTTCTTTGCTGAAGAATCTGTTCGGAGAGATCAGGATAAATGAGTCGGCAGGTTACAATGCTTTGATCCACAGTCCGTCAGTTACCACAGCCCTGAGCCCATATACCGGTTACCATAAAGCTGCCGAAATTGCAAGCCTGATGAAGGATAAACAAATCGATATATTCGAGGCAAACAGGCTTCTGAATATTCTGGACCAGGATAAACTGAGGGATCTACTCCAGCCCGGTAACCTCCTTAAGCTGGGCTTTACACTGGATGATCTTTAAGCAGGCAAGTGCATTTGATGCTTCCTTATCCCTACCCTTACCGCTTTCCCGGCCTTCAATCTTAAGGTACAGTGAAACCCTGCGGGGAAAAATGTTATTTTTGCATCTAAATTCATCAGAATGTCCAAAGGCAGAGAGTCCAAACCGCATATAGGAATTTACGGCCGGCGCAATAACGGCAAGAGCAGCCTCATCAATTGTCTCGCTGGCCAGGAGATCTCAATAGTCTCCGATCAGGCAGGAACAACTACCGATCCGGTTAAAAAATCATTTGAAATTACTGGATTTGGCCCTGTAATCCTTGTCGACACTGCCGGCATTGACGACACTGGTGATCTTGGAATGAAGAGGGTGGAACGGACAGTAAGAACGCTGGAGCTTATAGACCTGGCACTTCTTGTAGTAACTTCAAACTCCTGGGGAGATTTTGAAGACGATCTGCTTGCAAGATTTCGTGATTTTGATGTGCCTTTTATCATAATTCACAGTAAATCAGACCTGGAAGAGGCAACTGCAGAGTTCAGGAACAAAGTGTTGTCACTGACTGGCACAGTGCTCCTCGAATTCTCTTCCTCCGACCGGAGGAATTATGAGGAGCTTATTTCCCTTATCAGGTCAACAATTCCGGAACATTCATACAAGACCCCCACCCTCCTCGGCGATCTTATAAGTTATGGAGACATAGTCCTGCTAATCACGCCGATAGATGTCGAGGCGCCGGCTGGACGGCTAATTCTTCCCCAGATACAGGCCATAAGGGATATCCTCGACAATGATGCGGTGGCCATTATCCTTAAGGAGAGGGAGGTGGATGCTTTCCTCAGAAAAACAGCAATCAGACCTGCCCTTGCAATAACCGATTCACAGGTTTTTGTCAAGGCAGATGCATCTGTCCCCCACGACATTCCCCTTACAAGCTTCAGCATAATGCTGGCCAGGTTCAAGGGAGACTTCGATAATTACCTGAAGGGAACCCCAAGGATCTCCGGCCTGAAAAACGGGGACAGGGTACTGCTGCTCGAATCATGTTCCCATCACGTTTCCTGCGATGATATAGGCAGGACCAAAATTCCCAGATGGATCACCAGCTTCACCGGCATGAAAATCGAATATGATGTTGTTGCCGGGCACGATCCCCTGCCCAGGCCGGTTAAAGATTACGCTCTTGTGATCCAGTGCGGTGGATGCATGATCTCCAGGAAACAGATCCATAACCGTCTGTTGCCGGCCATAAGGGAGGGAGTACCGGTTACAAACTACGGTATGGCAATTGCATATGTCCAGGGAATTTACAACAGGGCTATAGCTCCCTTCGTGAAGGGAAACCATGAGGGGGAAGACTACCTGTAATCGCCTCTGATTAATCGGGGCAGTTAACCAGGATCCTGCAATAATCTTCAGAACCTGAAATAAATAAAAGGCATAACCCCTGCACCGCGCATCTGGAACAGGAGTAGTGCAATCAGCAGGATGGCTGTCATCTGGGCCGCAAGCGGCACACTGATGAAAAGGCCCCTGTAAGCCTCCTTTATTCTTTCGGGCAGCAAATGGATTATATAGCCCACGGCGATAAGGAGAAAGGTGCTGCTATAGGCCGGAAGAACAATGCTGTAGGACCCGGGTGAAAAATTCTCTGTTATCTGCCTCAGCATTATCCTCACACTGTCCATATCGGGTGCCCTGAAGAATATCCAGCAGAAATTCACGAAATTGAAAGTCACGAAAACACCAAGAGCCCTGCGTACCAGGGAGCGCTTATGCCTGGCGCCAAAAACCGAATGCCATATCTTAGTGAAAACAAGTCCGACGCCATGCAGAAATCCCCAGATAATGAATCTGACTGCCGCTCCGTGCCATAAGCCGCCAAGGACCATAGTTACAAGCAGGTTCAGGTATGCCCTGGCCTTCCCTTTCCTGTTTCCCCCCAGGGGGATATACAGATAGTCCTTTAGCCACCTGGAGAGCGAAATGTGCCACCTTTTCCAGAAGTCCGAGACATCGGCCGCCTTGTAGGGTGAATTGAAATTTACAGGCAACCTGAATCCCATGATAAGCCCCAGCCCGATGGCAATATCAGTATACCCTGAAAAATCGCAGTAGATCTGGATACCGTAACCGTATACTGCCATCAGATTTTCGAAACCCGAATATACGGAAGGCGCATCGAATACCCTGTCAATAAAGCTGATAGCTATGAAGTTCGAAATAATTATCTTCTTGATAAGCCCTTTTGAGATGAGAAACAATGCATGACTGAATTCCCTCTGGCTCAGGTGAAATTCATTATAGATCTGTGGAATGAACTCCGAAGCCCTTACTATGGGGCCCGCAACAAGCTGGGGGAAGAAAGAGACATAAAATCCAAAATCAATGATATTCCTGACCGGGGTCATCTTCCTCCGGTAGACGTCAATTGTATAGCTGAGTGATTGAAAAGTAAAGAATGAGATCCCTACCGGTAAAATTATGCTGCTCATATTGAAGGAGGTGCCAATGAGTGAATTTGAAAATTCGGCAAGGAAGTCGTGCACATGGTAAGAGGTACCGAAAATCTGGTTGAATGAGGCGACCAGGAATGTGCTGTACTTAAAGTAGGCAAGTATCCCGAGGTTTGAAACCAGGCTCATCAGCAGCATGCTCCTGCGGGTCACCCTTTTTTCCGCGCGCGAGATCAGCAATCCGCAGATAAAGTCGATAACAGTCACGAGTATCAGAAGGAAGAGGAACAGTCCCCCTGTCTTATAATAGAAGAAAAGGCTCACAAGAAAAAGGTAAAGGTTTCTTATGAACATCTTTTTATAGACGAGGCTGTAACCGGCAAGCACCAGCAGAAAGAAGAGCCAGAAGGCAGGTGTTGTAAATATAAGTGGCTCTGACGGATCGTAGGATATCAGCGACGAAGTCAGTACTTTAATGAATCCCTTATGTTCCACCGGCTCTTCGGGCAATGATGCGGCATGTTCCATTGCCTTCGTCAGAGTGCCAGGCAGATTGTTTGTTTTTACTTTCCTGCAGCTATCGGTGCTTCGAACAGTGAACACCGCATCTGCAAGAATCCTGGAGAGAGTATCCGCACCCTGGTATGTGAAATGGACGTAGTCCCTCTGGGCAAGAGGAGGGGTTCTTTCTGCCCATCTTATTATTGACGATGCTCCCCCCATCGACTTGTAACTGTTCCAGAACGATTCGCCTGCATCCCGGGCGGCCTGCTTCTGGGCATTTATTATTGCAGGAATATTCCTGTAGGATACGATACTGTCTCCCTGCACTTCCGCCATATCTGTCAGGCTGAGCACCAGCAGAGGTGTTTCAGGGGCGATCTCCTTAAGCAGCGAAAGCTGCCTTGTAAGGCCTTTCTGAAAGTATGAATAATTTCTTCTTACATTCCTTACGATATTGAGCCCGTAATGAAGGATAATCAGATCGGGGCTGATCTTCCTGTAGGCCTCCTCAAGATTTGATTTGCCGACCATTGTAAATTCGAGCCCTGCGCTGCCCCTCTGGGGGATATTATCCACAATAACTCCTGTCCTGCTTTCGATGCTAATACCGTAAATATCCGGGCTGACCCTTCCCTCGAATTCAATCGACACATCCCTGGTCCTGTCAAGATTACATCCTGCCTCGAAAAATCCATGGCCCTGATGCAGGGTATCAGATAACAGGAGCCTGTCGCCCGATCTTACAGTTAAATTGACCCTGTCGGAAGCATTTCCGTAAAATATCCTCAGGTAATCATATTCCGATGAAGAGCTGTCGGCTACTCCCGAAGGTCTTATCCTCACATAGGCCTTTTCAGCCATAGCCGATCTTTTTCCTTCAGGCAGATAGCGGCATACAGCCATGAACGGCCCCAGATCGTTGCTCGATATCGCCCCCGACCTGAAGGAGAGATAATTATATTTCTCCCAGTTCGACGAGGATTTGATCCAAACCGATTTTGTATACATCACCGGCATAACAGGGAGGAACAGTCCGGGGCCGGTTCCCCCGTGCCCTTTCCTTAATGCCTTTCTGAGGTAGGAGGTGATCCGGTCACCCTCTATCTGGGAATCGCCATAGTACATAACCCTCACCTGTCCCCTTGAATTCTGCAGGGAATCAAGAAACCCGGCCAGCGGATTGCTGCCTGTAACTGATTTAGTGAGGGAATCTGCCGGTAAAACATGGGTTGTGTCTGCCGGCGATACTGTGAATGTATCGGCATCCTCCTTCAGAGGATATTGGTCAATCTCCTGATCCTCAGATAATATATTCTCCGTCAGGGCAGCCGGAAAATATTCACTGACCGACGGGAATAAACGACTTCCCGGAATAAGATAATGAAGACCGGTTAATACTGCAAGTAGGGCAAGTAATAACAGGAATGACCTAAAAGGGCGCATATATATAGAAAAGAATCAGCTTTTCCTCTTGATCTTCAGCTTTTGCCCGACCTTTATCTTTTCAGGATCAGTAATATTGTTCAGGTTAAGTACCTGGCTTGTTGTTACATCGTCGTACATCTTGACAATATCCCAGATAGTATCGCCCGACCGCACAGTATATGTAATGAATTCACCGTCCGTTTCAAAGTCCTGCGTGCCGGATGCCGTAAGAGTATTTGTTGGTATCGTCCTTCCAATCATCCCCTGCTTTTCCTCAAAAGTCATTAAATTGATCCTGGAATAATATTCCGACCTGGCAGGGTCGACATACACGGCAAGCCTCTGTCCCACCCGTATTGTATTACGGTACAGGTTATTCCAGTATCTCAGATCGGAAACAGGCACATGATACCATCCTGAAATAAACCCGAGGTTATCTCCATCCCTGACAGTATAGAGCTGTTTTGTCTTGCCCTTGACATCTGCGGTAACGTATGATGAATGTGTGGGATCAGCAATCCTTGTCGACTTGTTCAGATATATTTCGCTTTTATAGCTTCTTATTGTATCATGCATATCGATGAAGTCGGTAAGATGATTCATTGGCAGGGTGAGGGACATTGGCCTTGATGAACCAGGTACGAGGCCTGTCCTGTACTGCGGATTAAGCGCGCGGAGCTCCTCGATTGGAATACCCATAACTTCGGCGATCTGGGTAAGGTGAATATCCTTGTTTACCATAATTGTATCGGTGGATATGGGAATGTTCACAGGCAGTGGCTGGAGGTTATGCTCGGCATAATAGTTGACCGAATAGGCTGCGGCCACATACTGCGGGATATATCCTCTTGTTTCCCGGGGAAGCCTGTAATATATATCCCAGTAATCTTTTTTGTTCCCTGAACGCCTGATAGCCTTGTTCACATTCCCGGGACCGCAATCGTAAGCTGCTATCACAAGAACCCAGTCATTATAAATGCTATAAAGGTCGCTGATAAATCTTGCAGCTGCATGGGTCGATTTTACCGGGTCTCGCCGCTCATCGATGACGGAATTTATTGTAAGACCGTACTGTCTTCCGGTCGAATACATGAACTGCCACATCCCTGTGGCTCCGGAACGCCTGTTGACAGCATTGGGATTGAGGGCCGATTCTATTATTGCCAGGTATTTAAATTCGGCGGGAAGTCCATAGCTGTCAAAAATATTCTCAATCATGGGGAAATAGTAGTCCATCAGCCCCAGAACGGCTTCGAATTTTTCCCGTTGTCTTATAGTATAAACCTGTATATGATTCCTGATTATGCTGTTGTAATGGAAGGCTGATCACTGAGTTTATTTTGCTCAGCCTGTTAATATAGACTGTATCAGGTACCTAGTATACTGCCTGTATCGTCCTTATATTCTCAGTTGCAATCTCACTGTATGCCATTTTACATACCAGTTGCTGACAAGACTGTCGAGGTCATCGCTGATTCTCTCTGCACTGTTATCCGAACTAAATAATTATAGTGTCGTACTCCTGTGCTGCAACAACATTAAGCAGGCATAAGAAAACCGGAATAAGAAAATTTTAAATTTCATAGATGATAATATAGTAGGTTTAAAGTGTCAAAAAGTCCATTTTAATGCTTGCGCTTAAACCGGCTCCAGTATATCCGCCCGGCAGGGGCATAAAAACCGGAGCAAGCGTAATGTCAAGATTATCAGATACATCAAAGTCAAAAAGGCTTGCATCGACATTTGCATCGAGGATCGAAAGCAGATACCAGGCTGCGACGCCAATATAGGAAAGATCACGGTATCTTTTATAATAATCGACCATTCTTAGTAATCCTTCCTTATAATATGCGGCATTTGCAGGGTCGTAGGACTCGGGATAGAGGACAGGATCGTATTTTGACGGATCGGAAGGAATAAGCTTGATATAACTGTCCGTCTCGGGAATCATATCCGTAAAGTCCTGGTAGGCCTGCATATATGTCTTATAATTTTTTGCATTAAAGCCTGCAGAATAGAACAGAGCGCCAAATCCGGCATAAACAACGGGGATTTTCCAGTATTTCCTGTTATATATCTGTCCTGTGCCCGGCAGTGCAACTGCCAGCATTGTAGCTTTAAGCGGTTCAGCCTTGAAATGTTTCTTTTTGGGGTGACGACAGATAAGCGTGTCCTGTGCAAGACCGGTCTGCGGTAGGCAAATCAGCATGCATGATGATTATAACCGCTATTTTTTGAAAGCTCTTCAAAATAGTATTAGCCGTTATTTCCCAAAAGGAAAATAATCATTGGCGCGGTAAAGATAATTATTTTCAGGAGTTGAGCTTGTCAAACACTCCTAAAATGCGCTCCATCTCTTCCGGTGATTCAAAGGCAATTACGATCTTACCCTTTCCCTTTTCATTTATTCTGAAGTTGACTTTTGCAGAAAATATTTTTTTGAGATGATCCGAAAGCTGTCTGAAATCAGAATTAAGCCGTTTCTTTTTCTCGGCTTTTTCCGGATCCTTAACCTTTTCGGACTGAAGATGTCTAACCAAATCTTCGGCCTGACGCACAGAGAGTTCCCCATCTATGATCTGATAATATATATTGATCTGTTTCTTAGGGTCTTCAATGTTGACCAGGGTTCTTGCATGCCCCATCATCAGATGCTTGTTTCTTATGCCAAGCTGTATTTCTGCCGGCAGCCTCAGTAGCCTGAGATAATTTGTTACAGTAGACCGCTGTTTTCCGACCCTGTCACTCAACTGCTCCTGTGTAAGCTTACACTCTTCAATCAGTCTTTGAAAACTTATTGCCACCTCGACGGCATCAAGGTCTTCACGCTGTATATTTTCTACCAGTGCCAGCTCCAGCATTGCCTGATCGTCAGCTGTTCTGATATAGGCAGGAACATGAGTAAGACCTGCCAGCCGCGCAGCCCGCAGCCTTCTCTCCCCTGCAATTAGCTGGTATCGGCCGCCACCTGATCTCCCGGACAGTCAATGGCTGAACGATACCAAGCTTCTTAATAGAATTTGCCAATTCCTCCAGGGATTGCTCATCAAAGCTGGTCCTTGGCTGAAAAGGATTCGCATCAATCGAATCAACAGAGATATCAAGGTTCGCCTCAACCTTTTTTTCCAGTACCTCTTTCTCAACACCATCAATCAATGCACCAAGACCTCTTCCCAACGCATTTTTCTTAGTCATATTCATAGAATTTTCCGAGATTGAAATGTTTGGACCATTATTGATTTACTCTTGCTTCCTGCTTTTCTATAAGCTCTTTGCCCAGACTAAGATAATTTACCGTTCCTCTTGAATCAGCATCATAAAGAATTGCCGGCTGACCATAGCTGGGAGCTTCGGAGAGCTTTATATTTCTCTGAATTATAGTGCTGAAAACCATCTGCTGGAAATGCTTATTCACCTCATCGGCGACCTGGTTTGACAACCTTAGCCTTGAATCATACATTGTAAGTAGAAATCCTTCTATTTCAAGGTCAGGATTAAGATTCGTCTGGATAATCTTTATTGTATTCAGAAGCTTTCCAAGACCCTCCAGTGCAAAATATTCGCACTGAACCGGAATTATCACCGAATCAGATGCAGTAAGAGCATTGACTGTAAGTAATCCAAGTGAAGGAGAACAATCGATCAGAATATAATCAAAGCTGTCCTGATATTTTCCTAAGTACCGTCTTTAGTATCTTCTCCCGCTCCGGCCTGTCAAGCATCTCGATCTCAGCACCTACAAGGTCAATATTTGAAGGCATGATGGAAAGATTCTCCACCTGACACCCCATAAGTGCCTCCGAAGGTTCTTTCCCGTCTATCAGACAATCATATAGATGTGCACCTGATCTGACGGGTATCTATCCCTATGCCTGAGGTTGCATTTGCCTGCGGATCAGCATCAACAATCAATACCTTCTTTTCAAGTGCGGCAAGACTGGCCGCAAGATTTATTGCCGTTGTTGTCTTCCCGACCCCACCCTTCTGATTCGCAATCGATATTATCCTTCCCATCTGATTAAATAATTTTTAATGTATATTTTGAGTTTCAAATTTACTATTTAAGAATTTCTGCTGCCGGTGGTAAAAGATGTAATTGTAAACATTTTTTTCATGGTTTTCAACACTTTATTAACATCAGTAATTTACCTACCTGAACTCATAATAGATTGATTTTATGACATTTTGTCCAGACTAATAATTAATACTGCCTTCAAAATGAGTCCAGCCTTGCAGTGTCCACCGTCAAACAAGGAGTTCAATATAATGATAATAATGTAATTTTTGATGAATATCAGACTATTTATTTCCATATTTGCCTGACGATACTAAATACCCGATGAATCAAACTGTCCCGGCCAGAATGAATGGCTTGTCATTGTCAATCCCAATGCCGGAAATGGCAAGGGACAGAAGGACTGGGAGCTTGATTAGCGGGCTTATGAAGAAAAGAACCTTCCCGTTCAAGGTAATATTCACAAAGACCAAAGGGGACATGCATGCTTATTTCCAGGAGAAGGCGTTAAGGAGCGGCTACAGGAAGATCATAACAGTTGGAGGCGACGGCACTCTCAATGAAGTTGTAAATGGGATTTTTACAAACGACTACATGTCCTGCCACAGATATCTCCCTTGCACTAATTCCTGTCGGAACCGGCAATGACTGGGGAAAAATGTTCGGGATAGAGCCACGACTATGAAAAAGCAGTAAGGATAATAAGCAACGGAAAAAAATGCTCCATGACATCGGAATTGTGACTTATTTCCGACGCCGGCGGGCAGAAGAAAAGAGATATTTCATAAATATCGCAGGGCTCGGATTTGAATCTGTTGTGGTCCGGCGCACAAATTACCAGAAAGACAGGGGACACAGCGGAAAAGCAATTTATTTTTATAACCTTATCATGAGCCTTCTCTTCTACACGAATACAAAGGCGGATATCATTGTTGACGGGCAGCAAAAGAGCGCCGACGTCTTTTCAATAAATGTCGGCAACGGAAGATATTGCGGGGGAGGAATGAGACAAACTCCGGATGCCCTGCCGGATGATGGGCTCCTCGATGTTACAGTGATAAACGGAATAGGGAAGATTGAAATTATCAGAAGGCTTAAAATGCTTTACGACGGCACAATACTCAGTCACCCGAAAATTGACGGCTACAGATGCAGGAATTTGATTGTGAGTTCCGATTCGGTTATGTGGACTGAGGCTGATGGGGAATCGCTGGGACATACCCCTGCCGAATTCAGTATTCTACCATTGCAGCCGTAGAATATTGTTACGGCACAAAAATTATGCGGTGATCCTGATCTCGAAAAGCTTTGGCCATTTTTTGCCTGTGACAAATATCCTCTTTCCCTCTCTATCCCATGCAATGCCATTGAGCACATCGGTCTCAGGTGTCCTGTCCGCCTCCGGCAGTATCCCCTCCATATTGATATAGGCCAAGCACCTTGCCGCTTGACAGGATCGATCCTGCGCTATCAGGTCGCTCATCCATATATTGGCCCAGATCTCTCCATTTATATATTCCAGCTCATTGAGGGAATCAACTTTCTTTTCATTGTCATAAACCTCTATCCTTGAGACCATTGTAAACATCTCAGGCTCATAATAGGCAATCACGTTCGATCCGTCACTCATTACAATTTTGTCATCTATAGTTGTCAGCCCCCATCCCTGAGTGGAATAATAGATCTTGTTTATAACATTGAATGTTGCCTTGTCATATATGAATCCAACTTTGTTCTCCCACGTTACCTGGTAGATCCTGTCGTGGTATAATGCAATGCCTTCACCAAAGAGCGATGGATCAAGGTTATGCTGCCTGTATTACCCTGCCGGTCTGCAATTCAACCTCCCTGAGGCTTGATCCTGTTTTCTGCCCTGTCCCTTCATAAATTACTCCCTTATTGTAAACAAGTCCCTGTGTAAATGCCTCAACATCATGAGGATAAGTATGAATAACGCTTATATCCGTATCTTCGTGGAACTACATCCGAATGGAAAATATAGGAAACCTGTCAGCGGAACCTGTGACTTTCCACCCCTGTAAGCAGTGACCTTCAGTGATTTCCTGCCGGTTGTAACAGTGAAGGCAGGCGGATATTGTATATTCCCAGGGGGCTCGACTTCAAGGATGCAACCGCCTTCCATCGAATGCATACTGTGACAGAGTCAGGCAATTTGTCATTGTCCCCGCTTCCAGGATCACCCTTACAGGTTCATTTATCCGGAAAGTGGCATTCTCTTCGGGTGAGATCATTTTAATCAAGCCTGATGGCGGGTGGATTTCCTGAAACTCTGGCAGGCACGGATCTCCGTTTCAGCCTTCTTCCCGGATCTGACAGAACATGAGGTGCTCCAGGTAGCCGGAAGTAAAATTAACAGAATAATCAGATAACCGGTAAATCAATTTCTCATTTTAATCAGTGTTCCGCCTGACAATCGTTTAAAAATATTTGCCGGACCTGGAGGCAATCTTTTTTTCTGCGGCTTTCTGCTCAAGATCAAACGGATTAAGCATCTGCCATATCTCACTCCAGCCCGGGAAACCACCAATATTCTTGTCATCAATATAAATGTCGGCATCGATCTTACGGCTTACTGTCTCATTCATAACCTCTTCAGGATAATTCTTATTTACTGCATAAAATTCAACTCCGTTCTTCCGGCAATATTCAACCGCCTCATCAAGCTCTTTCCCAGTCCGTGAATGTCCAGAAGATAAGTCTTGCTCCCTTCTTGTTAAGCTCACTTCAGTGTCAGAAATGCAAACAGCTTTTCCTTGCCTATCTCCGGGTACTCATGTTCAACTATCGTTCCGTCAAAGTCCACTGCTATCTTTATTCCGGAAATATCAACCATCAAATATATGTATTACTCGATACAAATCTAATAATAAAACCAGGAAAAATCGATGCTCTTTTATTTTTCTCCTAATTCAACGAATACTGAAATTTATCTTAAATTTGTTCTCCTTCTGAAATCAACTTCTTCAATAATGAAGCATATTCCCAATTTTATTACTTCCCTGAACCTGGCGTGCAGGATTTGCTGCAGTAATCTTTGCATCTTGCGGCGATACGGTTACTGCATCATGGCTGATACTTGCCGCAATGATATTTCGATTATCTCGACGGCTTCTCAGCAAGGTTGCTTAAGGCCTATTCGGCAATCGGCAAAGAGCTCGACAGCCTTGCAGATGTTGTCAGCTTTGGTGTGGCACCTGCCATAATCATTTATTCCCTTCTCAGGAGTCCTTTTCTCCGGGTTCCCCGGCCCAGATCAATTCTGATGTCCTGAATACTGTACTTATTATTGCTATATCAGCCATTATGCCTGTTTGTGCAGCCTTGCGCCTGGCAGTTTTCAATATCGATGAGACCCAGGCCACGACGTTCAGGGGAATGCCGACGCCAGCCAACGCTATTGCAGTTATCTCCGTTGTGATTGCTGCTCATTATTCGCGGTCGGCAACCGTTATAGCCTTTTCCGATTCCGCATTTTTACTGATTATTTTTACGGTTCTCCTGGCCTTGCTGATGGTCAGCAGAATACCCCTTCTTTCCCTCAAGGTATCCAACCTTAAATTTAAGGGGAATGAAGGAAGATACATAATGATCGGGCTCATACTGGCATCATTTGCGCTCTTTGGTATTGCAGCCGCCCCATTGATTATCCCGCTCTATATCCTTTCCTCCATGATCTCGCTCCTATTCTGAAAGGTCACTCCGTTATCCCCGGAATTTCTTCTCGTATGCTGCCAGAGCAAATTTCACGACTAAACCAGGCCAGCACTATGAAAGCCGGCCAGATCAGATATTCAATAATCTCATTTATATACATATCGCTTTCCCTTTAAATCCATTAACCTTTTATCTTAACCTGTCTTACTTCCGTGCTTCCTGCTTCCTTAATACTTATGTTCACCCGAGTTCATCTCCCCTTCGGTTATCCTTACATTGTTTATTGCCTTCCATGCATACCAGATGTATGCCAGGACAACAGGTATTATAAACGATACATACATCATTGTCGGTAGGGTGAAATGGCTCGAAGAGGAATTGCTGAATGGTAAGCGAGCTCTGCAGGTCACCGGCCGAGGGATAAAAGGAGGTACCGTTGAAGCCTGCCACAAGGAACAAGGCAAATACCGCAAGCACTGTTCCTGTTCCGGAAAACCATATGCCCGTGATGCTCTTACTGATGAGAGTTATTCCTATTCCATAAAGAACACCAGCCACTCCCAAAAGAAAATATTACAAGATACAAGAGGCATACCGATGAAATTATGGAGATACTTGTATTTTTCGAGGGTTATGATCCCGGCAGAATCGGCAGCAAAGCCGGAAGAGAGAAGCAGTGAGATCACAAAGAAGAGAAAGAATACAAGAAAAGGAATCTGTTCAGAACATTTTCTTAAAGAGCCCGCAGCAGCCCTTCATCGTCTATGCTGTTTAGTAATATATAGCAGTCCGTTTATCCGCGAAAGAAAAAGTACGGCAAAGCCGAGCGAAAGGTTCCTGATGCTCAGCAATGACTCCAGGCCGTACCAACTGGTGTTCCCACTGAACCTGGTTCATACTGTTCAGA
Organism: uncultured Bacteroidales bacterium; assembly: GCA_963756885.1. Lineage (GTDB taxonomy): Bacteria > Bacteroidota > Bacteroidia > Bacteroidales > VadinHA17 > LD21. The sequence continues at coordinate 248,356 of CAVWPG010000003.1, read as the reverse complement.
CTGAACCGCGATCCTGTAAAAAATGTTGCCACTGCAACTCCGATGAGAAAAGGACCAAGCATGCCATTTATGAAGCAGGAAACATATCGAATGTTGTCTGGCCGAACACATTATCAGGTTTCGACCTGAATTCATAAGCGACAGCCTGAATGATGAAGCTGAAGAGAATGGCGATCCATACCCAGTAGGCACCACCGAAGCTTGTTGAATAAAAAGGGGAAAGGATGCGAAAAAAGCTCCGCCGAAAGTAACCAGGGTTGTAAAAGTGAATTCCCACTTTCTGCCCATTGCATTTACTATCATTGTTTTCTGCAAATCATTTCCGGGAAGGGTAAATATAAAGCGTCTGTCCCCCCTGAACAAACATTAGCAAAACCAGCAGGCCGGCAAGAAGGGAGACAATTATCCACCAGTATTGCTGAAGAAACAGATGTGATACCTCAAATGTCATAATAATGTCCTCCTAATGTTTTGGTCCTGTTTTGATTTGTTTTACCAGTATTGATATCTCTGCTATCAGCAGCATAGTGAATAGAACCGCAAACAGAATAAATGTTGTAATTACCGATCCGGCGTTTATCTGGGAAACGCCACCCGAAACCGACATCAGATCCTGGATTATCCATGGCTGACGACCCACCTCAGCGAGGACCCATCCAAGCTCACCCTGCCAGATAGGGCAGGGGAATTGACAGGAGCGCCGTCCATAAAAACCACCCGGCTTTCCAATATCGCCTTTGAACAAAAGGTAAAGGGCAATGCTGAAAATAATTATAAACAGGAATCCAAGCACCACCATCAGGTGAAATGAATAAAATGAAACATGCACATTTGGGATTACATCTTCAGGTTTGCTGATGGATGGAATATCCGAAATACCTGAAATAATTGTCCTGGAACTGCCTGTCGCTGATTATATTCCTAAGGCTGTCTGTCCTTTACCTTATCCTTGCCCGACATCCTGGCTTCCCGGAATTCGAGCAGAGGATTCCCTGGCAATTTGTCCCCTCTCCATTTTTTCAGTTGCAGACAATATCCCCTTCTTCCGTATTCCCTCTACATGATCGGTAATTCCCGGGACATATGCATCCCTGTCACCACCGTCAGCACTGAAAGGAGGCCCGGGTATCTCAATCCTGAATGCAAATTCCTTCATTACTCTTGTCACCGATCTTCCTGTCACTGTCTTTAAGTACTCCGAATGCAATAAGTCCGGCATTGGACTTGCCGTCGGACAAGAGCCTCCATGGATGCGAATTTTACAGGCTGCACCCGTGCCAGAGTTCTGGCGGAAGCGTCTCCCGTATAGGCAACCATAATGAGGACAACAATCCGAAAACAGCGCAACAAGAATGCTTCTCTTTGCCATGTACTGCTCCCTGTTTCTTAAAATATACCATGCACTTATTCCCAGCACAAACATTGACGCAAGCAGAAAGCCTGAAGAAATCGTATGAAGAAATTTCTCAACTGCAACCGGGTTGAAAAGAACTGCCCAGAAATCTAACCATTTCATTCCTGGCAGTTTCAGGATTAAATGTCATGCCTGCAGGATTCTGCATCCATGCATTGGCAACAAGGATCCAGAGGGCCGAAAGGTTGGACCCTATTGCAACAAGCCAGGTTGAGAGAAGATGAAACTTCCTGCTGACCTTGTTCCAGCCGAAAAACATTACAGCGATGAAGGTCGATTCAAGGAAAAAGGCAAGAATCCCTTCTATTGCAAGCGGCGCACCGAAAATATCGCCGACAAACCACGAATAATTCGACCAGTTGGTGCCAAACTCGAATTCAAGGATAATGCCTGTAGCAACGCCAATGGCAAAATTGATCCCGAAAAGAGTCATCCAGAAGCGTGTAATGCGCTTCCATTGCTTCCATTCCGGTCTTTACATATATGGTCTCCATTATCGCAATGATAAATGACAAACCAAGTGTCAATGGCACAAAAAGCCAGTGGTAAACTGCGGTCAGGGCAAACTGGGCCCTCGACCAGTCCACTAGCGTAAGATCAACATTTTCAATCATCTGTTTAACGGGGATTTATTAATTGATTCATTACATATTCACTTCTCTGATTGTCAGTGTCAAATTTCTTCCTCAGAAAATCTGGAAAAAAGAACAGCCTAAGGATTGCAAATATTATAAAAATCTTGATTATCAATAATAATCCATACATTCCTGCCCCATTCCGACATATTTCTGAAGCCGTCATAATAAAACCTGAAAATCCTTTTCGAGTATTGAGGGATCCTTTTTCATTCTGCAATAACTATCTGGTTTACACTTATTTGCAGAATCACCAGCATCAATCTGCATCCTTTCTGCCGGATAGACCTTCCTTCTTCCCTGCACTGAATTTTCTCTCCTTCTCCAGGCTATCCAGTCTGTCAGACTGGAAGTGATCTTCTGCACCGCCTTGAAATTATTAAAAAATTCCCTTGCAAATACCCTCATTACAGTATACCCTGGAATCCCCAGTATCATTCCGGGTATACCGGCAGCAAATCCTGAGGCAAGAACCACAACAAAGATCTCAAGGGGATGAGCCTTTACACTGTTCGAAAAGATCACCGGCTGAAATACAATATTGTCAATAAGGTGAGTAATAACTTCAACAATTATCATATAGGTTATCAGAGGTACCACTACGGTTGCAAAATCCTGATTCATATGCGATGCAACCCCCATTATAATTGCAATGAACAAGCCAAGCCAGGGTCCAACATAGGGAATAACATTCAGTATCCCAAGGATAAGCCCCATAACAACCGCCTGCTGAAACTCGATGCCGGCTATTGTCATTCCTATCGTAATGAGTATCATTATGCAGGTACTCTGGATCATGATCCCTATAAAATACCTTGTTAGAAGTCTTTTAATCGAATACAGCGCCCGTGTTACATTGTCAACATATTTGTCGGGCACCCACATTAAAATCGATTCGAAGAAAAGATGCTGATCCTTCAGGAAGAAGAATGTTATAAAGGTGATTGAGAATATTGCAACTATAAGATTCCCAAGCGTGCTCATTATTGAACCAAGAAAATTCTGGATCATGTTTATATTCAGTACACCGGCAACCTTGGCTGCAATGTAATCCTGTATCGATAACTGATCTGTAATGTCCTTGTTAAGGATCCTGAAAATGTTTTCAAGCTTTTTAATCGGGTTCTCTATCAGACTGACTATCTTCTCACTGTCGATAGTTGAAAGATAATTCAGCTGCGTAGTTACAAGGGGGATAAATACCGAAAAAAACAATATTATTAATGCCCCATATTATCATCAGCGTCAGAAGTGCACCCAATGCCCTCGGGAAATACCATCTCCTTATATGGATCCTGCAAAACAGATCCACCAGAGGCCGTCCCATAATGGAAAAAACCCCTGACACAAGTATGTAAACAACTATACTACGGAAATACCAGACACAGAAAAGAAGCAGCAGTATCCCGAGAAAGATCAGAATGTTCCTGAAAGTAGCATTCATCTGTAAAAACTTTTCTCTATGCAAACCTACTTCAAATTTTTTGAATTCGCTAAAAATAACCAATGTCAGAACCAATTACCTGATCAATTGCTGCAAATTCACCGGATAAAAAGTGAGATGCCCTCTGTAGCCGGTAATGACCGGATCAATGCATAAATGCCAATACCTGCCATAATGTCCTGTATGGGATCAATATTGCTGTCATTTTGTCTTGTTTAGCAGTTGGAACAGAGTTTGAAACTAATGCGTACAGGAAATAATTGTTAAACTTAAATTTTAATAGGAGGACAAAACCATGTTACCAACAATTACAAGAAGAAGTTACAGACCGTTTTACATGTCAAATCTCTTTGATGGTGACTTTTTCCCGGCATTCCAGAACAGGACAAGTTCATTGCCTGCTGTAAATATAAGGGAAGATGAAAAGCAATACAGTCTGGAGCTTGCAGTTCCGGGAATGGATAAGAAAGATCTGAAGATTGACATTAATCGAGGATGTACTTACGATCTCTTCGGAAACGAAGAAGGAAAACGAAGAAAGCAAGAACGGCTACAGGAAGAAAGAGTTCAGCTACTCGACATTTACAAGAAGTTTCTACCTTCCTGAAAATGTAGACAGGGAAAAGATTGAAGCTGGCTACAGGGAAGGTATACTCACTGTCGGCTTACCAAAGATGGAAGAAGAAAAATCAAAAGTGGCAAGACAGATCAGTATTTCATAAGAGGCTGAATTGCATGAAATTCAGGACCGCCGGAGGTGCAGATTACCGCAGCTCCGGCGGTTTTATTTTCTATGTGCCGCACTCCTCCCTGAACCTGACCGCATACCGGCGTCCGAAATCTTTCAGTAATTCAGCCTTTTCGCCGGCAGGGGCAAACTTGAACTGTGCGGGATCTTCGAAAATCTTCAGCTTGAGCAGCCTGAGATTTTCCAGGATTATGCGGGGCGACTCACCGCTCCAGCCATAGGAGCCATACGCTCCTCCAAGCTTGCCCTTGTCGCGAATGGGATTGATCTGGGCAAAAAGCCTGTATACCGGAAGAAGTGTGTTCTGGTTAATTGTGGGCGATCCGACTATGATTCCGTCGGCCGTGATTATTTTGGATTCGAGCTCTCCCGACGGGATCTCCTCAATATCAAGTATCTCTGTTGTAAGATTTTCAGTCTCACGGATCCCTTCGGCAATATAGCCGGCAGCCTGCTTTGTGTATCCATATGCAGATACATAGGCAATCAGGATGTTTTTGGGTGATCTCCCCACCACCAGCTTGAGATAATCGCCGGCATATTCCTCCGACAGGTCCATCGCCTTCTGAACGTTCTCCCGGTGAACCGGCCCGTGTCCAGGGCATATCAGCTCGATGTCAAGAGGCCTTATCAGGTCAATTGCCCTTGTCATAAAGCGGCTGAAAGGCTTCATTATAACGTCAAAGTAGTATTTGAATGCCTCCGTGTACTCCTCCGTAAATTCACTGTAATCTGAGAGGAGCAGTAATGGGCACCGAAGGAATCGCATGTAAACAAGACCTTCTCCTCCTCAAGGAAGGTATATATTGAATCCGGCCAGTGAAGGTTGGGGGCAGATATAAAGCTGAGGGTCCTGTTTCCAAGATCCAGCTTGTCACCATGCTTTACAACCAGCGACCTGAAGGGAATATTTACTATATCCTCGAGATACCTTATTGCATTTCCGCTGCCCACCACTATGGCCGATGGTGCCAGTTCAAGCAGCAGCCTCAGGCTTCCCGAATGATCCGGCTCAGTATGATTCACTATTATATACTCAATCTCAGCGGGATCTGTTACAGCCTTCAGCTTCGCCAGATATGCCTCGCTGAATTTCTCCTTTGCAATATCAACAATGGCTTTCTTTTCAGCATTTATGAAATATGAATTGTAGGTAGTCCCGTACTGCGTGTGCATTACAATATCGAATGTCCTGATATCGTAATCGAGCACTCCGATCCACTTAACACTTTCTGTTAACCTCGATGATTTCTGTATCTGATTCCATCATATTAAAGCTGATTTTTCAGATTCTGGCAATTATGCTTTTATTTGCCTTAACCTGTTGAAGGATAGGTACTTCTATTTCGGTTCCGACCGGCAGGAAAACATCCACCCTGGATCCGAATTTTATAAACCCAAGCTCCTCTCCCTGAAGCACTTCCTGGTTCTCCTTTGCATAAGTGACTATCCTGCGGGCGACGGCTCCGGCTATCTGCCTTACGAGTATCTCCTTTCCATCCGGGGTTTCAATCACAATTGAACTTCTTTCGTTCAGCTCAGAGGATTTCGGATGCCAGGCAACCATGTAATTTCCCGGATGATACCTGACATACTTTATCCTGCCTGATACCGGATACCTGTTGCTGTGAACATTGAAGGGCGACATGAAAATCGAAATCTGCAGCCTTGTGTCATTAAAATATTCCTTTTCATATGTATCTTCAATTACAACAACCTTTCCGTCGGCCGGAGCATAAATCAGTCCGTGAACGGGATCAAGGCTGCGTGCCGGCCACCGGAAGAAAAAAAGCAGAAACACGTAGAGCATCAATGAGCATATTATGAAAGCCCATCTGACCAGCTCGAAATCCGACCAAACGATGTTTACAATAACGTTCAGAACCAGCAAGATGATAAAACCGAATATCAGTATCTTATATCCTTCCTTGTGAATACTCATCTGAATAAAATTTGCACAAAACTAATCAAGTCCGTCGAATCAACCAAAAAGTGATATAAAAAGATATACAAGGGGAAAAGATATTATTGTACTGTCAAAGCGGTCGAGAAATCCGCCGTGTCCGGGAAGAATGTTTCCTGAATCCTTGACACCTGCGCTCCTCTTGAGCATTGATTCGATCAGGTCTCCGTATGTACCTGCAGCCGATATAATTACCGATATGAAAAGCCATCCCGCGGTACTTACAACCCCAAGCCACCGTGCCAGGAGCCAGGCTGCAATTGCAGCAATGATCATTCCTCCGAAAAATCCTTCCCACGTCTTCTTCGGAGATATTCTTTCCATGAGACGATGCCTGCCAAAGGAGATCCCTGCCAGGTATGCACCCGTATCATTGGCCCAGATAAGCAGAAAAAACCCAATAATGATACCGGGGGAGAAGATTGTGTTCCCATGGCTTAAAAGTGTATTCAGGCCCTGATGCGCGAATGCCGAAAAGGGGAAAAGGGAGAAGGGAAGTGCGGTGTAAAGCAGCGGGAAAAAAGTATGGGCAAGTGAATCGAATGGCTTCTCCTGAGACCTGTAGAGCTCGAGTATCATTATCCCTGTGAAAAGGGGAATAACAAGCAGATAGGATCTGGCAGGAATAAGGGCTGAAGAGACCAGGGCCGAGATCGCATAGACTGATATACCTGTGACCAATCCTGCTGTTATCCTCGGGTTCATACCAGCTTTCCTGACGATGCAGTAATATTCATACTGGGTCCCGACAAGGAGTATCAGGCCGGTGATCAGAAATGTAAATGGATGAATCCAGAATCCGCCCAGGACAAAAAGCACGATCCAGGCTCCGGTAAGCGTGCGTCTGAAAAAATTATTCAAAACCAAAAGCTATTAAACATAACAAACCTTAACCCTTTGACTTTGCTTTCTTTTCCTGTTTCTTCAATCCCTTTACCTTTTCAGTGCCGGCTAGCTCAGGAAGGGCGGCAGCGTTATTGTCAGCCGGTAATTTTGCAGATTTTTTCTTTTTCCTGCCAACAGGTGTCTGCTCAACGACTTCCCTGACAGGCCTGGTCCTGGATTTTGCTTCAGCTTCCCTCAGTTCCTTCAGGTTATCCGCCTTTCTCTTCCCGAAAATCCGCTCAAGGTCCTCACCGAAGATCACCTCTTTTTCGAGCAGGAGTTCAGCAAGCTCGGTCAGACCGTCTATATTGTTTTTCAGAACCTCCCTGGCCCTTACATATGACTCGGCAATTATCATATTCACCTCCTGGTCGATCAGTTCTGCAGTCTTTTCACTGTAGGGTTTTGTAAATCCGTAGTCTGACTGTCCAGTGGAGTCATAGAAGCTTATATTGCCCACTTTTTCGCTCATACCGAAGAAGGCAACCATTGCATAGGCCTGCTTTGTGATCTTTTCGAGGTCGCTTAGAGCTCCTGTCGAGATCTTTCCAAAGATCAGCTCTTCGGCCGCTCTGCCCCCAAGGGCATAAGCCATTTCGTCGAGTATCTGTTCCCTTGTGGTAAGCTGCCTCTCCTCGGGAAGATACCAGGCAGCTCCAAGGGCCCTCCCCCTCGGAATGATTGTAACCTTGAGCAGTGGACTGGCATGTTCAAGCAGCCAGCTGACTGTTGCATGGCCCGCTTCATGATAGGCAATTGTCTTCTTCTCTACTGCGGAAATTATCTTTGTCTTCTTTTCTAGTCCGCCGACTATCCTGTCGACAGCATCCAGAAAATCCTGCTTTTCCACTACAGTCTTGTTCTTGCGCGCTGCTACAAGGGCAGCTTCATTGCAAACATTTGCGATGTCAGCTCCTGAAAAGCCCGGAGTCTGCTTGGCGAGAAACCCCAGGTCAAAATTCTTCTCAAGCTTGATGGGACGAAGGTGCACTTTGAAAATAGCCTCCCTTTCGTTCAGGTCAGGAAGCTCCACATGTATCTGCCTGTCGAAGCGTCCGGCCCTCATCAGCGCCCTGTCGAGTATATCTGCCCTGTTGGTGGCAGCAAGGATAATGACCCCCATATTTGTACCGAAGCCATCCATCTCGGTGAGCAGCTGGTTAAGGGTATTCTCCCTTTCATCATTCGAACCGAAATTAACATTGCGTCCCCTGGCGCGTCCGACTGCATCAATTTCGTCGATAAAGACTATGCAGGGCGCCTTTTCCTTGGCCTGCTTGAAGAGATCACGCACCCTTGAGGCACCGACCCCGACAAACATTTCGACAAAATCAGATCCGGAGATCGAAAAGAAAGGTACATTGGCTTCTCCTGCAACAGCTTTAGCAAGCATCGTCTTTCCGGTCCCTGGAGGGCCGATCAGGAGAGCACCCTTGGGGATCTTGCCTCCCAGCTGAGTATACTTCTTTGGGTTCTTCAGAAAGTCGACGATCTCCATGACTTCAGTCTTGGCCTCCTCAAGGCCGGCAACATCGCTGAAATTCAGCTTTACGTTCGTATCCTTATCGAAAACCTGGGCGCGCGACTTGCCAACATTGAAGATGCCGCCGGCACCACCTGCAGCCCCACCCGACATCCTTTTCATAAGGAACAGCCACAGAACTATCAGCAGGGCAGGAAACAGCAGCCAGGATATTATATCCATGAAATAATTCTTCCTTGTAATATAATCGGGATAAATAAGCTCTTTTTCAGAATAACCGGCAGTTTTCTGTGCGTCCATCAGGAAGGGCTCAAAATTGCTGATGTCACCAATATTATATGTGTAGTTTGGCTTTGGCACCGAATAGCCGAAACCTGTTCCGGGCTTTGGAAGCTTCGGATACCTGCCTGATTCCAGTGCCTCTTTTTTCAGATAGATCTCCGCCGTTTCCTTGTTTACCACAACAATTTTTTCAATATCGTGCCTGGCGATCATTTCCTTTATCTCACTTGTTGTCGTCTTCTCGACCGCCTTGCCTCCGTAGAGCAATTGAAAAAGTATAACGGAAAGGGCCAGTATTGCAAAAATCCAGTTTGTATTAAAACGAGGTTTTGAATTTTTATCAGGTTTTTTTTCAGCTCCCTGATTGTTTGCATTATTCTCTGTCATAAAAAATCAACTTACTTAATTTTATCTTCCATGGCTGCAATAACTGCATCTCCCCAAAGCGATTCAAGACTATAGAAACTCCTGTACTCTTCAAGAAAAATATGAACTATTACGTTGCCATAATCCAAAAGTACCCAGTAACAATTATCAAGCCCCTCCACATGCATGGGTTTCTCGCCAGCCCGGGTTCTGACCAGATCTTCCACCGAATCGCAGAGTGCGCTCACCTGGGTGGTGGAAGAGGCATGACAAATAACAAAATAATCCGTTATTCTGTTTTCAAGCTTTCTTAAATCGATCTTCAGAACATTCAGCCCCTTCTTCTCGAAAATTCCCTCAGCTATACTGCTTAAAAGGACCTCTGCTCCGTCCGATTTTTCCTTCATCAATGTTATCAGTTTGATATTAAGTCACAAAAGTATTATTTTTATCCGTACTTTTGATAATGTAAATCTGTTTTGCAATTTCAGTGCCAATCTTGGCACAAGTTGTATGACCATGCAATAAAACGCAGAATAAAATCAAATATATCTGACAATCATGATCATAGGTTCCAAACTCATCTATTACAAAAACCTGCCATCGACAAATTCAGAGGCAGTGTCGCTCCTGAGGGATAAAAAACTTTCAGAAGGTACCGTAATTCATACTGGCTTCCAGACAGCAGGCAGGGGCCATGGAGGCAACAAATGGGAAAGCGGGGAGAATAAAAACCTGCTGATCAGCATAATACTGTACCCTTCCACGATCAGGCCATCAGACCAGTTCCTGCTTTCAATGACTATCTCACTTGGAATCTGTGATTTTCTCGGGCACTATATTCCTTCGATTTCAATCAAATGGCCGAATGACATTTATGTGAAGGATGACAAAATAGCAGGTATCCTCATCGAAAATTCGGTCATGGGAGATCAGATCGAGCATTCGGTTGCAGGAATTGGCATTAACATCAACCAGGAAAAGTTCCTCGGCGATGCACCGAACCCGGTTTCCCTTGCAATACTGACAGGCACTGACCATGATCTCAGGGAATGCCTCGTCCGCCTTCTTTCAGATCTGGATAAAAGATACAAGGAACTGGTTGGAGGGGACTATGGCCACATCAGGAAAGATTACATGTCGCGGCTCTACCGCTCAGGCACCTGGGGCAAGTTCAGCGATCAGCAAGGCCGGTTTACAGGTAAAATACTGAGTGTCGGAGATACAGGCAAGCTCATCATCGAAAAGGAGGATGGGTCGCTGAATGAATATGGCTTCAAGGATGTTGAATTCATTCAATGAGAATGACAAGCCCTGTGCAAATGCCGTTACCCTGCGGATAAGGCCTTCATTACAGGGCAGGCAGCTTATCCGACAGTATTGGTCCAGCCCCTGAAATTCTCCATCTCCCTTATCAGGATCCCGAGGAACTGGATTATCGGCTTCTCTGCCACAATCTTCAGAACGGGATTCAGCTCTGCATCCAGCAATACCTTCACACCGGCCTTGTTGCCTGCTTCTTCGCTTATAAGCAGAATGAGAGTAAAGTCGTTCTCCTTAAGGGCATCCCCATTGAATACGACCCTGTATATGGCTCCCTAGGGTAAGCCTGACATTTACGGTTCCGGCCATTGAGACTTTGAAACTGCATGTATCCCGGTCGGAGTGCCAGTCGGTTATTGCGCCATCCGGAATAAACTGCCTGAAATTCCTGATATCCGAGACAAAGTCAAACACCTCCCTGGCTGTGCATGACAAACTGCCGGACCTGCTTTCATAATGAGATCTTTTATCCATGAAACATGTATCTGTCAGTTTTACATCATCGCCCCTTATACAGTGATCTCCCTTCCCCAGGAGGAGGGGTCGCTTCTCCATTTCTTCAGCGTCTCAGTCTCATTCCGGCCTATATAGCCCGATTGGAGCGCTGTCTCAATAAGCGCTGAATAGCCTGACAGGGTATGAAGAGTACAATTCTCATTTGCAAATTCGCCGGCAGACTTACCGAATTCATATGTAAATATTGCTACCATTCCCAAAACATCGCATCCGGCCTCCCTCAGGGCCCTGACTGCACTAAGGCTGCTTCCGCCTGTTGATATAAGATCTTCGATAACAACCACTTTCTGCCCCTTTTCATAATATCCCTCGATCTGGTTGCCAAGACCATGCTCCTTTGCCCCCGACCTGACATAAATAAAAGGGAGCCCCATCCTGTCGGCTGCAAGAGCCCCATGCGCAATTGCCCCTGTTGCTACTCCGGCAATTACCTCAGCTTCAGGATATAATTCTCCAATCAAGGCTGCAAATGAATCCCGTATGTAAGATCTGATTGCGGGAAAAGAAAGAGTTTTGCGGTTGTCGCAGTATATCGGCGATTTCCACCCTGAAGCCCATGTAAAAGGATTTGACGGTTGCAATTTAATTGCTTTAATTTGTAACAGATATTCAGCAGTTTTTTTTGAATAATCTTTCATATAAAATGTATAAAGTTCATTTTGAAAACAGGTTTATAGTCTTAAGCCCCGAACCGGACAGATTGCAAAAATACGGCTTATTCCATAAATTCAGCGCTACCGATGAACTTTATGATCTGATAGCTGAATTTCAGGAAGATAAAAGCATAGCATCAATAAATGTTTACCATACCGACATCACCCATTTATGGAAGATCTTCAGGATATATTTTACAGAGGTGGGAGCTGCCGGGGGACTTGTAAGGCACACCTCGGGCAAATATCTCTTTATTGAAAAAAAGGGAAGGCTCGATCTTCCCAAGGGTCATATAGAAAAGGGTGAGGAGCCAGATGCCTGTGCACTAAGGGAGGTAAGCGAGGAGTGCGGCACTTACCGGTCATACGATTGTTAAACCCATGACTCCAAGCTATCACACATACAGCTGGGAAGGAATATCATACCTTAAAAAAACCCACTGGTTCCTGATGGAATACAGTGGTGAAATGATTACGGATCCACAGGTTGAGGAAGGAATAACCAAGGTTGTGTGGCTTCATCCTGACGATCTGAATAAAATAAAGAAAGATGCCTGGCTGTCATTAATGGACCTGATAAATGTGACAGTTCTCCGCTAGCATCTAATCCTCACCCCTGTAATCGTTCAGCCGTATCGCAGAGGGTACGAAAACGGGAGGCATCTCCCCCGCTTCTGATAATATCGCGCACAATTGTCGAGTTTATGTGACTGTGCTCCGGAACCGTGAGCAGGAAAACCGATTCTACGTTCGGGGCCAGTACCCTGTTTACCTGGGCAATAGCTCTTTCAAATTCAAAATCAGCAGCCGTTCTGAGCCCCCTGATGAGGTAGCCTGCATTTTTTCTCCTGCAGTAATCCACAGTAAGCCCTTCGTAATGATCAACACTGATCCTTGGTTCATCGCGGAATACCTTGTTTATCATCTCCTTCCGGGTGGCGAGAGAATAGTAATTCTTTTTCAGCGCATTGGCACCGACTGCAATTATGATCTCGTCAAAAAGGCTCAGTGCCCTTCTTACAATGGCTTCATGACCAATCGTAATGGGATCGAAGGATCCGGGAAAAACTGCGATTTTTTTCATTCAAAGGTTATGTTTTTCGGATTGCTTACCTTCTGCTTCAGCAAGGCCAGTTCAAGAACACCCATGATGGTGTCAACATAATGGAACTTCAATCCCCTGATATATATTTCATTAATGCTTTCCACATCCTTCCTGTTGTCCTCAGACACTATTATCTCCTTGATTCTGGCCCGTCTTGGCCGCAAGTATTTTCTCCTTTATGCCACCAACGGGAAGAACCTTGCCTCTGAGAGTTATCTCCCCTGTCATTGCCAGGTATTTCTTCACCTTCCGCTGGGTAAAGGCAGAGGCTATTGAAGTTGCCATTGTAACTCCTGCCGATGGCCCGTCTTTTGGAATAGCTCCCTCGGGCACATGTATGTGGATATTCCATTTTTCCGAGAAATTATCAGGCAGGTCGAGCATCTCCGCATTCGACTTCAGGTACTCGAGGGCAATAACAGCAGATTCCTTCATCACTTCTCCAAGGTTTCCGGTCAGTGTCAGTTTACCTGCCCCCTTGCTCAGGCTTGTTTCCACAAAGAGAATCTCCCCCCCGGCAGCTGTCCATGCAAGGCCTGTTACGACACCGGCCTGCTCATTTCCGGCATAAAGATCCCTTGTATACCTGGGAGGCCCTAGCATTTCGACAAGGGTCGGATATGAAAGCTGGGGAGTGTAGCTTGTTTCCGAGGCTATATTCTTTGCTGTTACCCTTACTACCTTTGCAAGCCGCTTATCCAGTTCCCTTACCCCCGATTCCCTCGTATATTTTTCTATTATCGACTCCATTACCTTCCTGTCGATAAGGAGCTGATCCTTTCTCACCCCGTGGTTTTCAAGCTGCTTGGGCAGGAGATGGCGCTTTGCAATCTCAAGCTTCTCCTCGACAAGATAGCCTGTTATTTCGATCATCTCCATCCTGTCGCGGAGGGCAGGACTTATAGTTGACAGGCTGTTGGCAGTGGCAATGAACAGAACTTTTGACAGGTCGTATTCCATCTCCAGGAAATTATCGAAGAAAGTGCTGTTCTGTTCCGGATCGAGAACCTCAAGCAGAGCCGAGGATGGATCACCCCTGAAATCCTGGCCAACCTTGTCAATTTCATCGAGAATGAAGACAGGATTGGATGAGCCTGCCCTTTTTATATTCTGTATTATCCTGCCGGGCATTGCCCCTATGTATGTTTTTCTGTGGCCCCTGATCTCTGCCTCATCATGCAGTCCTCCAAGTGACATTCTGACATACTTTCTGTCAAGAGCTTTGGCAACGGATCTGCCAAGCGATGTTTTTCCAACCCCCGGAGGGCCATAAAGACAAAGGATGGGAGATTTAAGGTCACCCTTAAGCTTCAGTACTGCCAGATGCTCGAGAATACGCTCCTTCACCTCCTCCAGTCCGAAATGATCATTGTCGAGAACATGCCGGGCATTTTTCAGATCAAGATTATCCTTGGTATAGAAGTCCCATGGCAGATCGAGCAGGGTCTGAATATAGTTTACCTGAACAGAATACTCTGCAGCAGCAGGATTCAGACGATGCAGCTTTTCAAGTTCCTTCCCGAAAACCTTCTTTACATCCTCACCCCATTTTTTCTCAGCTCCCCTTTTCCGGTATTCCTCTATCTCCTTCTCGACCGGATTGCCGCCAAGCTCATTCTGGATGGTCTTCATCTGCTGATGCAGAAGGAATTCTCGCTGCTGCTGATCGAGATCGCTCTTTACCTTTGACTGCAATTCGTTCTTCAGCTCCAGCACCTGTATCTCCTGCACCAGAAACTCCAGCAACATAAATCCTCTGTCGCGCAGATTATTGATCTCCAGCAGCTTCTGTTTATCCTGAACCTTTATGTCAGTATTGGAACAGATAAAATTTATAAGATAGGTATTGTTCTCAATATTCTTAATGGCAAATGAGGCTTCCGGGACTTATATTCGGATTGATCTTGATTATTTTAAGCGAAAGATCCTTAAGGGAACCGACTATCGCATCAAAATCCTTGTTCAGAAGCTCAGGCTTTATTTCTGGCGTGGGGGTAACCCTGGCAACAAAATAGGGTTCGTCCGAAACAAGTTCGTTCAGCACCATTCTTTTCCTGCCCTGAATTATTGCCGTGGTCGATCCGTCGGGCATCTCCAGCAGCTTCACTATCTGACCTATAGTACCGATGGAATGCAGATCCCTGAAAGTTCGGATTTTCCATATCCGGATCCTTCTGGGCAACAGTTCCTACTATCTTGTCATTACGGTATGCATCCTTTATCAGCTGTATCGATTTCGGGCGTCCGATAGAAATTGGCAGCACCACTCCCGGAAAAAGCACTGTATTCCTGAGTGAAAGTATCGGAATAGTCTCAGGAACCTCAACATCCTCAAGGTCACCATCATCCCCGTCGGCAATTATTGGAACTATATCTCCGTCCCCGTCAATTATTTCCGGGAAGGAATATCTCGCTGACAGCTTTCCTGAATTTCTTATCCATGTTTTTTTACCTTTCTCTTAATATTTAATTCCTATCAATCCTGCAACCCGCTGCCATCCGGGTGCATCTCAGTGATTATGTCAAAATTACATATTATTTCAACATTTTATCCTGGAGTGGTGTATTGCAATGATTGTGCCATAGTGTGTATAAAACAAAAGAGACGCCCGAATTGAGCGTCTCTGATGTTTATCCCTGCGAACAGGATTCAGTTATTTCTTTTTTACAACCCGGTCCTTGTATCGGTTCATGAATTTATCAACCCTTCCTGCAGTATCTACAAGCTTCATCTTGCCTGTATAAAAGGGATGAGATGTATTGGAAATCTCAAGCTTGATAAGTGGATATTCATTGCCATCCTCCCATTTAATTGTGTCTCTTGGAGGGAGCAGTCGACTTGCTCAGGAAAGACTGCCATTTGACATATCCTGAAATACCACAAACCTGTAATTGCCAGGATGAATTCCATTTTTCATTGTACTGTATTTTTTGATCTATTAATTACAACAAATCCTCTGAATTAGGGACTGCAAAATTAACTAACATTATTTAAAATACAAAATGAATTATGAAAATTAATATTCATGACGCCTGTGCCGCATTGTTACACCTGCCTGTAGCTTCCATTTCCTGCTTATATGTCATAAATGGCAGATCTTTATTCATTAGCAGCCGATATGTGATATGAACCTTGGCTCTTCCTGGCACCAAGCGCTTCATAGATGGCTATCATTTTCGGATTGAAGTCACCGACCCATGAAAGTTCCAGCTCCTTCATCCATGGCTTCTTCCTGAAAACTTCATAGAGATGCAGGAAGATGGCTGATTCAACGCCGCTGTTCTGGTGAGAGGGATGAACTCCTCCTACCACTGCCCTCAGCCTTGTCATTTCATGGGTCATCCTGTAATATGCAAACCGATAATGCTCCAGGGATCCAGCTTTCCATTCAGATGCCTGAGTATCTGGTTCAGATCCGGATAAAGGATAAAAAATGCCACAGGCTTTTCATTGAAATAGGCAAACCATATAAGTTCTTCATCTATGAAAAGCCTTTGCCTTATTAAATGATTCAAGAAGAAAACCTGGATCAAGAGGGGTAAAATCTTCCTTAAAGACCGACCATGTCGAATTATAGATGTCGACTATATCCTTGATATACTTCTCCTTATTCCTGATCTCAAAATGATGAAATGAATAGCCGGGCCGTTTTGACGATCCATTCGGCTATTTTCATCATCCTCTCTGGAAACTGGACTATCTCATTATCCTCTCCTCTGATATCCTTGTGATAGGAATATTGTTCAAAATACTTTCTGAAACCATATTCTTCAAAATAATTCCTGTAATATTTCTTATTGTATGGCATTCCGAATCCCTGCTGCATGAATCCCTCAACCAGCAGTCCCCAGTTGTTGTCATTTTCTCCAAAATTTATAGGTCCATCCATCGCTTCCATCCCTTTACCCTCGAGCCATTGCCTCGCAGTATCAAAAAGGAGAAAGGCTGCCTCCCTGCTCTCTGTCACCTCGAAAAATCCCATTCCGCCCGTTGGCTGCCTGTTGGCGGCTGACCTTATCCTGTCGATAAATGCAGCCACCCTGCCAATTGTATTTCCTGAGTCCTTCAGGATCCAGCGGATTGCTTGCCATGACTGAACGCATGGTTTTTACCGGATTGAAAACAGACTCTACCACTGTATCGAGCAGGCACACCCAGTACGGATCATCCCTATAAAGCTTTCTGGGAAATTTATAAATTCTTTCCTATCACCTGACGTAATGACCTCAATTATCTGCATCATTAGAAATATCTGTTATTCGGCCATTTAAATCATAGCAAAAGCTTAAACACCGGGTATGATGCACAAATATAATCAGAAATTTAAAAAATATGCAAAAACTGATCACTCCGTACCGGCGATCATTAACGACTCATTTTTTCAGTGGATATCAATTATCCTGTGGTCAATGAGAACAAAAACAATTCCAATCAGCAAGGTGTAAAGCAGATAGACTCTTACCGGGATATATTCGGAAGGCTTGATATTCATTTTGAGCCAAAGGTAGCCGATAAGGAAACATCTTGCCTATAGTATATACTATGAATGTGGAAAGGGCAACTCCGACAAGTCCATACCCCCATTTGATCATCAGAAGGCTTAAAGGAATATTGAATGCCAGCTCCAGTATGGCTGAAATCAGGCTTATATGTGTTTTCTTCCTTCCTACAATTATTGTCTGGGGAAAAACAAGTCGCGGAACAATAAGCAATGAATAGATCAGGAAAATATCGGCGCTTTTCTGAAACCCGGGGTTAAACATCCGCGGATAAATCCACCTTGTGCACAAGCATAACCACTATTGCCATGGGAAATAGAATATGCATAAGACGCTTTGACTTGACCCTTATTTTTGCAAGTGACTCCTTCATCCTTTCCCGTGTTGAAAATTCAGGCAGCATTGCATTGCTCAGTCCGTTTGCAAGCATAAGGACAAGTGGAAACTCCTTGGCGCCATACCGGAACCAGGCAAACATTGCCGGATCCCTGTAAACAGCAGAAATTATAACCCCATCGGTATACTGGGCAGAGCCGCTGATAAGGGATGTCAGTATCAAAGGGGTTCCGAGATAGAGGTGCTCCTTCATGAACTCAATGAGATCTTTCATCTCAGTATATCTCCTGAGCAAGATCAGAAGCCATATCCATCTTACACCCGTAACAGCCAGCAGTCCCCATATCGACCAGATTATATCCTTGCCGAAAATTATCGGAGTAATAATAAGGATCATCTGCGCAGCTGAATGTTATCAATCCGTACTGAAAAATCCTGTATGACCTGTTATTGAGAAGATATATATATTCAATCAGACAGACCGGGCTGCTTAGAAGAATATAGAGCAGCAGAAGATTTATGAAGGGAACATTCCCTGAGAAATGGAAAACCGAAAAATGATTCTTTATCGAATGCCCCATGATAAAAAAGAGCAGACTGAAGAAACAGAGTAAGAGAAATGCATTGAAAATCTCAGGTGATTTGGATAGTTCCGTTATCCCCCAGTTTACGATATGTCTTGTTCCTGTGATAAAGGGGAAGAAGCGACTGGATTATTCCGGTTACCCAGAAGAAGGTCATCAACCCTCCTATGAACATAAACATCTCCCACTGTCCTATCTGGGCACGGGTCAGATGGCTTTTTGTGAAAACAATGCTGATTATCAGGAATACAACAGGCTTCATCAGCTGAAAAAGCTGCATGTCCTGAAATATTGTCTATTAGTTTAATTTTCTTCAAAAAGGACTACGACTTGTAAAAATATACTACAGATAACTAACTTTGACATTAATAAATTGTGCGGCAGTGTTCTTTACTTACAGAATGTTTCAAATATACTAATTGAAGAGCAGCTTGAGAAAATAAAATTATTATTTTGTGAAATAGAAATTTTGACCTTATTTTGCACTCCATAAACGGTGGATGTAGTTCAGTCGGTTAGAACGTCGGATTGTGGTTCCGAAGGTCGTGGGTTCGAGCCCCATCTTCCACCCTCCTCAATCAAAAAAGGGACAGCTGTTCACATGCATCCCTTTTTTGTTCCCTGCATCCTACCAGGCTATTTCTGAGTTCGCTGATGCTTTATCCTGCTGTTGCTTCCTGTAATTGCTGTATTTTATATAGGCTGCGAAATGACAGAGCCGTCAGTAAGATTATCGTCACATATACAAATGGAGGTACCGGCACAGGATCTCCTGCAGCATATGAATGCATGCCCGGAAAATAATAATTCACACCGAAATAGGTCATAAGCACTGAGGAAAAAGCAAACAGCGATAGGAGATTAAATGTAAATATATCCTTCATCCCGGGAATATTGCGGCTATGTATGACTATACTGTATACAATTATTGTTATCAGCGACCATGTCTCCTTTGGATCCCATCCCCAGTATCTTCCCCATGATTCATTAGCCCAGACGGCTCCAAGAAATGTTCCTATTGTGAGAAAATAAAGACCCAGAGTCAAGTGTCTTATAATTTATAACTGTCAGTTCATCAATTGTGGCGGATATCCTGTCCCTGTTCCCAGCATTTGAGAACAACAGCAGTATCATGATTATAAGGCCAAGGATTGCTCCCAGGCCAAGGAATCCATAACTTCCTGTTATAACCGATACATGCAGTGTAAGCCAGTATGATTTAAGTACCGGCACAAGGTTGGTTATCTCAGGATCCATAAAGCTAAGGTGGGCAACCATAAGTGTCATCGAAGCCAGAACGGCAGTTGCTGAAAGGGCAAATGCCGATTTTCTGCTGAAAATAAATCCGGCAAGCAGTGTGACCCATGAAATAAAGATCATTGATTCATACCCGTTGCTCATTGGGGAATGACCTGCAATATACCATCTGAGACCAAGGCCGAAGGTATGGAACAGGAAACCTGCAAAAAGGAGCCACCCAAGTATCCTGACAAATAAAGAGTTCTTTTTTTTGCCCCTTATTACCATTACTATAAGCGAAATAAGCATTATAAGTCCAACTGTGGCATAGAACGGAAATAATCTTTCAAATATCCCCAGCTTATAATATAATAATTCGGCAGTGTTTTTGATTCAGAAGGCAGATCATACTGAGAGAATCTCTTCTGGTAACCGCTGATTGATTCGGTTATCTGCCGTGGTTGTCTGAAGATTGCCCGATTTGACTGCATCTTCGAGTACCGGCAAAATTGTATTGAGATAAAGTGAATCATCCTTGTTTACAGCCTTTGCCAGGGCAGCCTCAGGCAATCCCCAGTCATGAGTTCCGTTCTTTAGCGGAAAAAGCTTAAGAAATCTCCCTTATATATCATATAAACAATATTCACCCTCTCATCAACCTTCATTACCTCCTTATCCGTTTTGTTTCTGTCCCCCGGGGCTTTGGCATATGCCTTGTTGACTTCATCCGATATTTTATATGTCCCGTTACCGTCAAGATTGACGATTTCAGAGAATGAGGCAAATTTTCCCGTGATGCCAAGCTTCTTCTGTAGATCCTGGTTGAAATCCTTATCAGTGGGACATCCTTCCAGTGATTAAAGTCGAGATATAGCCCAAGGAATACCTGCATCGAGGTAAGCCCTTCAAACTCATTCTCCCTTGTAACCTTTCTCAGAATATCATTGCTCAGAGTGAATAGTGGCTTGGTCCTGCCTTTCTGATCCTGAACCAGTACCTTACCAAATTCCTGGGCAACACTCTTGTCAGGAATAAGCTTCTGGGCATTGAACTCAGCCAGTCCTGAAAAGAAACAGTATCAGCAATAACTAACAGTAACTGTCCTTCCGGATGGTCGAATTCCAGTAGCCGGCAGTAATATTATAGAAAAGGGCATTTTTATTCAGGAGTGAAAGGATTATGAAAATGAAAAGAGCAGATAACCTGTATATGTAACAAGCATTCCTGCCCTATCATGATTGACAGAAAGGATTGTTCCTTTCTCATCCCTGTCGAATGAGGACTGGTAAAAGCGGTATCCCTTATATTTAAGAATATTATTCATGAAGATCATAAATGGTTTCTCCACATTGGCAGACTTATCGATCAGGACGACATCGCTCTTGTAACCTGAACGGACTGTTTGATCCGGGATATCTGTCCAGTATGAAATCATTCAGCTTAATACTGAAAGGAAGCGTTGTTATTTTTGAACCATAGCTGATCTCAATGTCTTACCGTCAATTGCTTCTGATACGGAGAGCTGCTTTCTCCGATTCCCTGTCCCAGATTGTCAGATCCGCTGATTTCTTGCTCCCGGAAATGCTGAAATATAAATGCATTCTGTCCTGTATTCTGCTCAGCAGGATTACACGCAATCACTCCGGACACGCCTGCGCCAGCATCTCCTGGGGAATAATCTGATTCCGTTTACGGAAATAATCTGCATCTCCTTCATCTTTAACGACTCACCCTTTTCAACCGGGGTAACGGCTTGTGTCATCATGTCCATTTCTCCAATGTCAAATCCGGAGCTTATAAAAAATGAGCTCCCATCAAATGAAATGTTTACATCTGCCGGCTCAGCGGATCCAATCCGATCGAAATACCTCCTGCCGATTTCCTTTCACCTTTCCTCAGGATCAAGTGACTCTCTGTCCATCATCCCCGAAGTAACAACCAGCGAAACCACCGGAGCTCCGTCAGGACTTGCCTTTATAGAGTCGCATGGCATTCGGGATTATCTTTGCAAGCACTGACTATATATTCATTACCATTTATCTTTATGTTCTTCATTATATTCATCTGCCGGAGACGGATGTAAGTGAATACTTTTCCGATTGCGATGAGACAATATGTCCCGTTAGGTCTTCCACTGAATACAGGTGATATATTTTTCCGATGAATAGCATTCATTCTGCTCCTCTCCCTCACGGATATGCATTGTACCTTCCCATCCAAAATACCTTGTGATCCCTGCACCGATGATCAGCAGCAGAAATGAGAGATGGAACAGTGCTGCAGGCAGTTTTGCCTCTTCTGAACATCTTATATGAAATCAATTGTCCGATCAGATTTGCGGAAAGGAACAACAGTATCAGTTCGAACCATCTGGTGTCCGTATACCATGCTGTAGGCAGCCGGAGAACCAAAGTCATTTTCAAGAAAGGTAGCCACTGCCATTGCCAGGGCAAATGCTAGAAATAAGAATCCCATTAAGGCAGGGGAAATAAAAACCTGATATATTTCATACAATCAATTAATTAATCTTTCTTTTAATTAATCCGGAGACGCCGAGTCTGTACAGCTCATTTCAGCCCCTTTTCCGAAATCTGAATCAGTTTTTCCCTGTCAAGTATCTTATCCTTTGAGGAATCAGAATAAACGACACCGGAATCGCCAAACTCCTTCAATATTCTTACAACGCATTCCTTTGCCATGCTTGTCATTTCTCCCAGCTCCTGGCGTGAAAAGACCATATCGTAATCATTGCTGCCGAACACCTCATCCGAAAAATAAAGCAAGGCATCAGCCACCCTTCCCGACATCCGTTTCTGGGAGAGGCTTACCATCTTTATGTGCGACTGCAAGGATTTTAAACTGAGATCCTGAAGCATCCCTTCAGCAAATTCTCCATTTTCCCTTACAAGCTGTTTAAAAATATCAAACCGATAAAACAGGCCTGAACGGTTGTTATTGCCGAAACAGAATAGGTATGGCGTGAATTCACATAGGCCCCCGGTCCCATTACCAGCATTCCGGGCAATGCAATCCCGATAATAAAATTTTTCCCGATGCTTCCTTCAATGTACATTTTTGCCATGCCCGTTGACAGGAAAAGAGCATTCGATGTAGGAGATCCCTGCTTTATCATTACCTCACCGGGCTTGAAGGTAGCCTCATAACGGTTCTGATTTATCATCATGCAGTTCATTTTTTGTCAGATGCTCAAAATTCTTCCACCCATGGGTGCAACTTTCACAGTTATTTATTAAATTCATCGCAGACATATGACCTTTTTTAGGGGGTTCAAAAATAACTATTTATACAAGCATAAGTACTACAAAACTAACAAATATCACTGCATAAATTGATATTTATCAAGCTGTTCTCTTACATCTATCAACTTTATAACTCGCAAATAGCATCTTTCTGTTATTAAGGATAACACCGGATTTTATATAGATTGCACAAGAATTCAATGGAAATCTTTAACTAAATAAACCTGATATGAAAAACCTGATCAAACTAATCTCATTGCTATTCGTTTCAGGGTTCTTTTTTGCATCATGCGAGGGTCCTATGGGACCTGCCGGAAAGGACGGCCAGAATGGAGCCAATGGCACAAACGGACTTGATGCCAACGAAACATGCAAACTTTGTCATAACCCTGAAGTTGTAGATGCTGTAGCAGTTCAGTTCGAACTGTCAAAACACAATCTGGGATTGGTGGCCGAAGAGGAAGCCGGCAACACAGGATGCTCTCCCTGCCATACACAGGAGGCTTTCAAGTATGTCTGCGCAAACAACATTCCTTCAACCTTTACGCTAAACCAACCTCCGGGAAATATTCAAACGACTATGCCACATGGCAAGCGCAGCAATTGGCAATATCACCTGCTTCACCTGCCACAGCAGTTTGCATACTACCTATGAAGGGACCGATTTCTCACCTCTCACCAATCACACTGCTGTATCAATGACCATGTGGAAAGGCCAGAAATCGATCGATATCAGCCAGCAAGGCGGACGTGCAAATCTCTGCATCAAATGCCATCAGCCCAGGCCGCTCACAACCAGCACTACCACTTCAGATGGCAATGTTGTTGATTATGTAGCGCCTGGCAACCGATCCGACCGCAATATTCTATGACAGCTCTGTCGGAAACGCAGCACCAAACAAGGTTATTCCTTCCTACAGGACCCATGTTCACTATGGCTCCATAGGAGCAATATTTGCAGGTGTCGGAGGAATCGAATTTACCGGCACAGTGGAATATGGCAATTCACCTCACCCATCGGTAGCTAGCTTGCGAGGATTGCCATATGGCACCCTGTACGGTGCTGCCGGTGGTCATACATTCTGGGCAAAAGGAAACTTCAATGGTTGCAATGCAACAGGTTGCCATACCGGAGTAAGCTGCAAATTCCGATACTTTCTGGAAGACACCAAGGGCCGACGTAAAAGCTCTGCTGGATGCCCTTGCAGCAAAAATCAACGAGGTTGGCGGCGGAACACCGATCCTCCACTCGGAACCCGATGCAGCATCCAACCTCTGGGCAGGCAACACTACAGGCAACTGGGATGGCTACCTGAATATTTACGATCCTTCAACCAACGCAGGAGGAGTATGGAGAAATCCCGCACCATCCGGATCATGGACACAGCCCAGAAAAACACAAACTCGGCACTGCCTGTATTCCCCTCTCTTACAAATGGCGTTATGGGAGCTATGATCAACTTCCAGATGTGCCTCAGGGAATTCAGTCTCGGAATTCACAACACCAAATATACTAAGGCTTTGCTTCAGAACTCACTCGATGTATTAAGCGCTGTATAGCAAGTTCGCCTGAACTTGATGAAAGAGGGTGACCCGCAAGGTCACCCTTCTTTTTTTCCTGATATTCATCTCTTCTGCCTCTAAAAGAAAAGGGGTGCCCTGCCCGGGTACCCCTCCTTATTCATTGCTGACCGACCTGAGATTATTTCTTGAATGTCCGCATGTAATTTACAATATTCCAGATATCATTGTCCGCAAGCTTCCCTTCGTATTTGGGCATCTCGCCCCTGCCTGTCTTTGTCTTGAAGAAATGGTCACCGTCGGTCTGATCCTGAAAATCAGCTTTTGAAAAATCTCCCGGGAATGTCTTCAGAGCCCTTGCCTTCACTCCATCACCCAGACCCATTTTACCATGACATGAAGCGCAGTTCTTGTCGAAGAGGGTCTTTCCTGCCTTATTGCTGGCTTCTCCCTTGGCAACCGGATTCTTCATGCTCTTGAAATTTGCCGGGACTACCCATGCCTTCGGCTGGGCAACCATGGAAGCACTAATCAGAAATACTGCGGCTCCCGTAAAGAAAAGTTTCAGTGTTTTCATCTTAATATGGGTTTAGTTAATAATACAAATACAATTATCGTGCAAAATTCAACTTTTGATCTTAAAACAGAATCTTTCATCAGACCTGCAGCAGATTTCAAATCAAATCCGATTCGAAAAATATCATTCCCTCTATGCCATTCAGACAGGCTGCGAGCGAAATATTCTAGATCCTGAATTCTTCCTTTGCCCTTTTTCTGTCGGCATCAAGCTTGATTCTTATAAGGCTGATTATGGCGAAAAGATAGTGACCCCAGACCCCGCAAAGCAATACTGACAGCGTATAAATCATCCATTTGGGCGCTATTTTTGTCCAGAGTGCCCTGTGAGTCACAGGCACTGAATAATCAGTAGGTAATCCCCATTTGACAGTCTCGCTTTTTTCAAGGTTCCCATAAGTCTCATTATCCTCAATCCTGGCCATAACAACAAGGTTACCCTCCTTGTCTCCCGGCAGATCAGCGGGGAATTCGATGCTTCCGCTTCCCGAATCGTCAAGCGTGATCTCGCCGATCGGAAGAAGGCTGAACATTCTGGGCACATAAACAGTCACGGTCTCACCGGTAACAGGCTTTTCCCCTCCCCTGCCATCAGGGGTGAAAGCATTTACTGCAATAGTTTTTATGCTGTCTGCCTCTGAAAGTTTCATCTCGAGCCGCATATCCCTGACAGTTATCTCCGATTCACCCTTATCGATAGTATCGTTTCCGCTGAATCCGGAACTGAATGCCCACATCCCCTCAGAATTGCCCTTCAGGGCTATATCGAGCGGCAGATCAAACCTCGCCTTGCCCTTGCTGTCAGTTGTCTTACCGGCAAGCAGAACCTTCTGACCGCTATTTGAATAGAACGACACTGCCATGCCTGACAACGGTATCTCCATCCTGTTGTGCGAATAGGTGAGAGTGGTCTGCAGATAGCGTCCGCCATCGGTCGTTCTGAAATACTGGAGCGTTACATACGGACTGATCCTTGATGCCTCCTGCGAATGCAGCTTCGGCGAAAACAGCGGAAGTAACAATAAAAACAGGATGCTGTAAATAATTTTTGTCTTCATTTCACCATGAATTTATCAGTTACTTCATAATTTCAACCTTATCTTTCTCCTGCATCTCGGAGATCGATATGATAGGTGCAATCTTTGAGACAAGCATAAACAGCATTGCAAAGACGGATACCCCTGCCATTGTCAGTGACCATTCAACCCAGGTAGGAGTATATTTAATCCATTCCGGCCGGATGTCCTGAATCGGAAGAAATGGAGTCTCGAGGGTAGGGATCACAATAATATAACTGTTCACCCAGAGGGCTGTAACGGCTATTACAGCCGCCACCGTTATGCTCCGGATCGACCTGAATCTTGGGAATGCAATAATGACGCACGGGATCAGTATCCCGATATAGTTGGCGAAAATAAACAGCGAATAGTAATCGGTGAACAACTTGTCAATCAGAATTGAATCCATCTTTATCGACCCGTACCATTTGGTAAGGTAGTCACTGAATGTAAAATAGCCGTAAAATGCCGCAATGACTGTAAGAAGTACTCCAACGTTTACAAAATGGCGCTTCGTGATGTATTCCTCAAGGTGATACACCTTCCTGAAAATCTACATGAGTATTATAAGTAGCCCTGTACCTGAAAATACAGCAGCAATAACAAAGTAAGGTCCGAAAATCGTCGAGTGCCAACCCGGCTGAAGGGTAACCCCAAAGATCCAGGCAAGTACCGAATATACAATAATTGCTATGGCGATGATCATGGCTGCCATTACAGTTCTGGCATTCGACAGTATCTTATGCTGGCTCTCAGTCCCGGTAAAGCCAAGGGAGAGGATTCTGTAAAGCTTCTTTTTCCAGGGCGAAACTTTCAGGTCGGGATAGTCGCGCAAAATAGCAAAGTCTTCAATGAATGAAAGATACAGGTAGATAAAGCATCCTACGAGGTCGGTGCATATTGCAATCACGTCCCAGGTGATAGGTGACTGTATCCTTGCATGTATGAACAGGAAGTAGAATCTGTCGAGCCTGCCGATACAGAAGAAGATAAAGAAGGGACCTATAATAAGCGAGATGACTGTAATCAACTCGGCCATTCTGATGACCGGTTTTCGCCAGCCTGTATGAAACAGGTGCAGGACACCCGATATCAAAGCACCGGAATAGCTCAATCCCATGAAAAAAATAAAGTTCACAATATAGAATCCCCAGACTACATTGTCACGCATCCCTGTTACGATATGTCCTTTATCGATCTGCTGAATAAGCCCGTATATTCCTATGCAGAAGAAAGTGAGAAAAATAAAGAAGGTTATATACCATTTTACGCTTGTCTTCTCGATCTCAGGGGTAAGATCCCTGATAAGTTTTTTATCTGCATCCATAGTTTCCCGGATTAGTTTTTATAAATTACCTGGGACCTGCATTTTTGTACCGTTCCCTAATGGCCTCATCAGCATCTTCAAGTCCGCTTTCCACCGGGAACATGCGCTGGGTTGGCGGCAGGTAATAAACACTCGGCAGGGTTCCCAGCTCTTCCCGGTACCTGTATCCGGCCCTGTCGCTCATCAGCTTGCTGAATCTGAAGGTCTCATTCCCGTTTGTCACCGTGTCTTCCAGAATATCACCGAAAAACAATACACCCATCGGACAGGCCTGTACGCAGCGCGGGAATTCACCCTTCCTGAGGTTATCAGCGCAGAAAACACATTTCCCGACAGTACCTTCAGTGGCTGGTATATTTGTCTCCGGATCATACACATGGCCTGCCGGAACTTTGACCTCCGGATCTTTCCAGTTAAATACCCTGGCTGAAAAAGGACAACCCGTCATGCAGAATTTGCAGCCGATACATCGCTGGTTATCTATCAGGACTATCCCGTCAGGTCGCTTGTATGTGGCGCCGACCGGGCAAACGCTTACGCACATTGGCTTGTCGCAGTGAAAGCAGGGCCTCGGAAACCAGTATTTTGAAGTCTTGTTGTCATCCTGCAGAAGGTAAAGCTTCATCCATTCATGATCCTTCGGAAGAAGGTGTCCTTCCTGGCAAGCTTCAACACATTTTCTTGCATTCTTGCAACGGGCAAGGTCAATCACCATTGCAAATTTCCTGTTGGGCAGGCCGGCTCTTGCAGCCTCCTTCACCTCTTCAGCAATCTCCCTCGCCGGCTTAATATCATCCTTGATCAACCTCCACAAGTTTGCCATCGGTGGTAAGCAATTTCATCATGCGTCCCGATTTTCCCTTTGCACTCTCCTTCATCACTGCCGCGCCGGCTATCCCGCTAATGGATATTGCACCAACTCCGGCTCCAACTTTTTTCAGGAAATTACGCCTCGATGACATATCACTCTCATTTTCAGCTTTTTTTTTCATTTTCCTTAAATTTATGTCTAATGCTCATCAGAACGGTGATAGCCTGAAATCATTCCCCAGAACAGAGAGGTAGGCTTTGCTCCCAGGGTACAGGTATAAATATGAATAATCATGAATATGGAAAGGAAAAAACCCATTGTAATATGCAGTATATCAGTTAGAATAAGCCCGCTTACACCGAAAAAGCTCTTTATTGTAATCTCCGGGAAAAGCAAGCCAATGCCTGAAATAATCAGCAGAGGTAAAGCAAGATACATAGCAAGCACATAAGTAATTTTTTGAAGAGGATTGAACTTGCGCCTCTCCGTAACCGGAAACGGATGTTTTTCGCCTCTGAACATTCCGAAAGAATAAAACTTTAACTGTTTCATGAGATCGCTCAGAAAATTCTCCTTTTCTATCCTGTAATACCTGCCGTTCTTTGTTAAGAGATTCCCGGTCACAAATACTATATAATTCATTGTCAACATTAGAGCAGCGAAATTATGCCATTTTACGGCTTTGGCAAACCCAACGACATAGGCAGCATTGTCTTTATCGGTATACTGCATGCTCAAACCCGTAATTATAAGGATAAGAAAAAAAACGCATTCAGAAATGCCAGATTCTTATCCATTTTGGGTAAAGATACATTGTAATCTCCTAATTAGTTTGTGTTATTATTCTTCCTGATCCTGAATATCATATGGATCAATTACCCCAATAACAGCCACAAAAATCATCAGGCTTAAAGATTGAGATATTCATTTCTGTTTGCACCTATAACATACGATTCGTTCAGTATTATTCCGTTGAAGAATCCGTCACGACGTTGCGCCTTCGATTCAAATTTATAAAGAGATGCCATCAGTATCGAATTCTGGGAGTGGCATTCATTGCACCTTTTGACTGCTTCCGACTTGGGCATTATCAGATGCGAAACAGGAATATCATTATTGATCTTTGTATGGCATTCTATGCATCGTACATTTGCAAAATGTGCAGTCTGATTAGGAAGCCAGTCATGTTTCTTTATAATGTTTATTTCGGCACGATCGGTCAGAAGCTGAAACCTGCTATAGTCAGAATGACAGTTGAGACAAATTGCATTGTCATAAGCAATTGTCTCTTTCAGGTTTTCATTGTTTCTCACACTGATCTTGTAAGTATGCGGATTGTGGCATTTCCAGCATGAAAAGCCTTCCTGCTCAAGCTTATAATGCACGCTTTTCTTATATTCTGCCTCGATCTCCTCAAAATGATACTTGGCAAATTTCTCATCGCCTCCGTGGCAATCGATGCAGTTGAATTTCTGCTCCATTCTCAGTTCCCCGGAATGAGGAAATTTTGTATATTGCTCGGAATGACAATCAGTACAGCTGAAGCTTTTATGGTTCGAATTGTAAAATTCCTCCCTGTTTACAATCCTTTCCGAGCACATTAGCGCCCTTACCTGCCTGCCGAGATTTTATTGGTATATTCGTACGTTCCTGTCCGTGACATTTAAAACAACGCTCATTATCATCATGAAAAGGAGATACAAAGGATGTAGTATCCTGTTCGGTCTGATTAATCCTCTTAAAACTGAATATCCTGCATTTGAAGCAGAAGTATTACAGATCAGGTATAAGGAAGATATAATCAGGAATCTGAAAATCTTCATCAATTATCCTGTATATTTATTAGAATCTTACAGTTATATTAAAACCAAACATATAGTCACCTTTGGCGTTTTTGTGTTGTAAAGCAGGTTACACTGAGTGATAATTAAATTATAGTTGGCGGCAAATATCTGGAATGTATGGGTTGCTGTGTCTATTTCCCATCCAAAAGAAAGATTTGGTTTTGGCTGGACCAGTTCTTCGCAATATCCTGTTTTGTGAGCAACTGGTCATATTCAAGTATTAGTGAATGGGTTCCGAAAAGATTTGCACGGGCACCTGCTGAAATCCAAAGTTCAGATTTTTGTAGCCAACTTGTCAGAATACCTTTTCACAGAATTCAAATAAGTACGGAAGGAGCTACCTGAACGGAAATCTTCTCATTGAATTTCCGTGCAACTATAAGCTGTGTGAAATATGAAAATCCTGTGAATCTGCTTGAAATCGGAAGAGGGACCGAAAGCATCCTCACTTCTTGCATCAATCACAATATTACCGTAATATGAAAGGGATACCGGCATGCTGTTATCTTCAGTCTGCTGAAGTATAGGATATTTCCACTTGATATCCTGTAATTTATAGTCCTTTGTCGTTCCGGCACCAATCATTAACCTTTCGGTAATTCCATATTCAGTCCAATCCTTGTATTTGCAGAACCGTAAATTCCGTACAGATCATGATATATTTTTTATAAGGCTGAATCTGTGCTGGATCTGCAAGCTCAAGCCACCTTTGTAAGGAGTGCAATGGTCTGATTATCAATGAGGATTGCAGTTGAAAAGGTAAATCGGACCGGTGCTGATTTCTCTGCCGGCTGTGTTTCTTCCTGTGCGAAAACAGGAGAAATGAATAATGATAAAGTGAAGATGATAAAAATCTTTTTCATGGTAATAGGTTTTATCTGGTTTATTTATTTTTAATTATTATGTGCTCCCTGGTTTATCCAGATGAGAATTTTCTGTTTGTCTACATCAGTCGTACGAGGATATGATCCGGAACTGGTAATCTTTAAGTAAAGTATGCTTGTCTCTCCAGGAAGATTCACATATCCTCCTGTCGGTCAGAGCCTTATAAGAATGGCCTTCCCTCGAGGTCTGGAGCTTTGATCGCACCATGACAGGTTACACAGTTTGCATTGAAATATTGGTTGGATATCCGCCTGAAAATGGACTGAATCAATCAGGGTTAATAACCTCCGGCATATATGAATACTTCTCACACGACGAAATTCCTCCTATTGCTGCAATCACAATAATCGCAACCAGTAATTGTTTTAACATATTTATTCTCTGATTCATTTTTTAGGATTGTTAATTAATTCACAAATATATCTGATTTTACTGATTAATAATTTCTTATACAGCGATAAAATTCGTTTGAAGCCTGCTGTTTATCATATTGAAAATTGATCTATATCACTCGGAGGAATGATAAAAATTTCTCAAAAAAAGAAGGCAGACGCATGCCGGCTGCCTCCTTTTCGTGTTATGTGAATATGATAAAATCAGAATTTATATACATTATCCTCTATAAGCTTGTCAGCTATCCGTCGTCTGGCATCCTTTACATTCACATATCCCACCCTTGTCAGGTTTTCTACAGCCCTGTCAGTGCCGGGCACGATTCGGGTGTGCAGAAGGTGCTGATTGCCTCCAGTGCAGATTTCCTCACAATATTTGCAGCATCGAACAGATTTACATCAAGCATATCCTTGTAAAGACGCTTATCACTCCTTAATTGAGCCAATCTTTTCACCCTCAGGGCAAGCGATTCTGAAACATATGTCTCCATCATCATTTCTGCAATATTGTTGAGAACCTCCTGCTCATTGATCAGTCCTTTCTCAAACCTCTTCGTTGCTCCATGGATACAGAGCAGAATTACTTTTTTAAAGTTTTTGATATACCTTGTTTTTTCCTGGAAGTAAGCTTTCACCTCGTTTTTTGCCATCTGTTATACTTATCCAGTCCGGAATACAGTTTTTCTGCTTCACCATAAAGATCAAATTCACCTTTCATGGCACGTTTCATTGCTGTATCGACTACAAGAAGCCTGTTTATCTCATTGGTCCCTTCAAATATCCTGTTGATCCTTGAATCGCGATAACCCCTTTCAACTGCCATTTCTGCCGAATATCCCATTCCTCCATGTATCTGAACTGCTTCATCAGCAACAAAATCGAGCATCTCCGAACCAACAACCTTCAGTATAGCTGCCTCAACTGCATAATGGCTTATGGCTTCAATTGATGCCCTGCCATAATCCCCACAGTCAACAGTCAGTTTCTTCATGAAGGTGTCTACATCACTGCTTACCCTGTATACAGCTGATTCTGAGGCAAAAAGACGAATAACCTGTTCAGCCATTTTATGCTTCAGTGCTCCGAATGTTGATATAAGCACTCCAAACTGCTTTCTTTCATTGGCATATTTAACCGAATCATTGATTGCTTTCTTTGCTGCACCGATTACATTAGCACCAAGCTTAAGCCTTCCCATATGCAGAATGCTCAGTGCAATCCTGAATCCCTCTCCCCTTTTCCCAAGCAGGTTTTCAACAGGCACCTTAACATCATTGAAATATATCTGGGCCGTTGATGATCCTTTGATACCCATTTTATGCTCATCAGGACCAATAACAACCCCCGGATATCTGCTCTCAACTATAAATGCACTCAGACACCCTGTCAGTATCTATCTTTGCAAAAACAACCAGAGTATCAGCAAATCCGGCATTGGTGATCCACATTTTCTGACCATTGAGAATATAATGTTTGCCATCTTCACTTAACCTTGCATTTGTTTTTCCCGAGTTTGCATCACTTCCGGCACCCGGTTCTGTAAGACAATAAGCTCCAATAAACTCACCTGTTGCCAGTTTTGTTACATATCGTTCCCTCTGATCCTTATTTCCATAATACATTATTGGCAGTGTGCCGATTCCGCAATGTGCCATATATGCTACAGAAAATGAATATCCTGCACCGGTAGTTTCTGCAACAAGCATCTGGGTAACAAATGATTGTCCGAATCCGCCAAATTCTTCAGGTATAGATATTCCCATTAATCCAAGTTCCCCTGATTTCTTCAGCATGCTTTTCATCAGCTCCCTGTCGCTCTTCTCAACTTTTTCCAGATTAGGATAAACTTCAGCTTCAAGAAAATCGCTGCATGTCTGGGCAATCATTTTCTGTTCCTCATTGAATTCCTCGGGGATGAAAATATCTTTCGATTCAACTTCACTTACAAGAAATTCACCGCTTTTCAAGAGTTTACTGTTTTCCATATTTGTCAGTTCATTATTTGGATTTATCTATAATTCAAGTGATTGTGCAATCAGTTCTGCAATATCAAGGTTTTTTATCTCATCTTCCCTGTTTTTATATTTCAGACCATCCGTCATCATTGTCATGCAAAATGGACAAGCAGTTGCTATTACTTTCGCTTCTGTTTTCAGGGCATCCTCGGTTCGTTCAATGAAATACTTCCTTATCACCCTTTTCTGCCTCCTTGAACATCTGTGCGCCTCCTGCACCGCAGCATAAGGCGAAGCTCTTATTCCTGTGCATCTCAACAATGTTGCCTGTAAGTTTTTTTAGTATGTGCCCGGGTTCATCATATATATCATTGGCCCTGCCAAGGTAACAAGGATCATGATATGTAATTTTAATATTCTTCAATGATTCTGAGTCTATTTGCAGTCTTCCCTTCTTCAATATTCCTGTTAAAAACTGCAGATAGTTTATTACCTCATAATTTCCCCCGAGATCGGGATATTCATTTTTAAAAATATTGAAACAATGAGGACAGATGGTAATTATCTTTTTCACTTCATATCATTTTAAAAATCTCAATTACCTGCAATGCCTGCATCTGGTAAAGCATCTCATTTCCTGCCCGTCTTGCGGGATCCCTGTACATGTCTCCTCCTTGCCAAGCACTGCATAGCTTACATTCAGATATGTCAGTATCTTTGCAAATGCCCTTACTACCTTTTTATACCTGTCGTCAAAAGCACCGGCACATCCTACCCAGAACAGGTATTCCGGTTTTTCTCCTTTTGCAAAGAGATCTGCCATTACAGGCACTTCAATTTTCCGGGTTTCCATTTATTATTATCTATTTTACTTTTTACAGACACGAAATGACACATAGCATAACCTGAGCTTAATTTATATTAATTTCCAGATCTTTTGCCCAGTTAAGCCTGTCCTCGGCAGAGTATTGCCATGGAGCACCATTGTTTTCTATATTGTTGAACATCGCCTTAAGCTCCCCGGGAGCAGAAGCCTCCTCCATTACCAGGTATCTGCGCATATCGACAATAAATGTCGGATGATTGATATTTATCGGACATTCCTTTGCACAGGCATTGCATGTTGTGCATGCCCATATCTCTTCCTCCGATATATAATCTCTCAGAAGAGATCGGTTGTCACTGAAATCCCTTCCGTTTTTGACCATCAGGGGCCCTTTCTCCTTCATCCTGGCCCTCAGGTCCATCATGATTTTTCTGGGTGATAATTTTTTACCTGTTATATTGGCAGGGCAGACGGAAGTACATCGGCCACACTGGGTACATGCCAGTGAATCAAAATAATTTTTCCAGGAAGCATCTTCTGCATCCTTCACTCCAAACCTTTCAGACAGGAGCATCAGCAGCGGCAGCAGTGAATGCTGTGTCCGGATTCAAGCATCAGCTTTACCTCCCTGGTAATACTGTCCATATTTGGAAGTTTTCCCAGGGGTCAAGCCTTGAAAGAAAAACATTGGGAACAGACATGAACACATGAAAATGCTTTGAATAGGGAAGTATATTGGCAAAAATGAAAATCAGAAGAATATGTGTCCACCATGAGTGCCTCATAAACAATCCTGAAGCTTTCAGCGAGTTGCTCCGCTTAGCCATGCCAGCAAAGAGCCACAGGATAAACACCAGCAATGGGTTCCCCTGAAGTGCCTTATATTCAACATATCCGATATTCATTGCCAGTAGCGAAATCATCAGAAGCAGTATTATTGAAAGAGCAATATTTGCATCTATGTGAGAGATCTTCTTCATCTCAATTCCCTCAAATCTTTTTATATGGAAGAAAAGCCTCCGGCTCAGAAAAATAAGTATTGAAATGCCACAAGAAGGGCAAAAATATCTCCTGAGGCCATTATTACATTATACAGGGGCCAGAAACTGAAGCACCCTGTCAGTCCCGGTAAGTCCGTCAATTACCATTTCAATGCTTCCGAAAATAATGACACAAAATCCCCAGAACACCAGAGCATGAAAAAAACCGATTACAGGCCTCCTGAATATTTTTGTCTGACCGAAGGCAACCGAGAGCATTACATTCACTCTTTTGCCGAAATCCCTACAGGAAATGCAGGCCTTGTAAATTTGAAAAATCTTATAAGCCTGTTTACTGTATAAGAGAAAACTCCTAATGTCAGCAGCAGTGTTATTGCAAATATTATCTGTTTATTCATTTGCTATTGAATTTTGACATAGTAATATAAGTGCTCAGCAATCAGCTTCAAGCTCATAACACAAATGATACTGAAGACCTCCTTCCCCTGATTTCAGGGGAGGAATTCGGTGTCTGATGGATATCGTTTCTCTTGCCAATACCGGATTATCTTTTTTATTTTATTTCTTTAACCGCTTCAACAAGCTTAGGAAGAACCTTCATTGCATCGCCCACTATACCATACTGTGCAGCTTCAAATATAGGAGCATCCTTATCCGTATTGATCGCAACAATATATTTTGATGAGCTGATACCTGCAAGATGCTGGGTGGCACCTGATATGCCAACGGCAATATAAAGGTTTGGAGCTATAATCTTTCCTGTCTGTCCTGTATGCTCTTCGTGAGGTCTCCATCCTTCATCGGAAACCGGCCGTGAACAGGCTGTGGCTGCACCAAGCAGAGTGAGCCAGCTCAATAAGCGGAGCCCAGTTGTCGGGCGATTTCATTCCTCTTCCCCCTGAAACAACAATATCTGCATCAGTCAGAAGTATTTTACCTGTCTGCTTCTGAACATCCTTCACCTCTGTTTTTATCTCGACCCATCCAATGATACATTGATATTCTCTATTATGCATGTGTTACCGGGTGTTTCGGACAGCTCAAACGAGTTCTGGGCAAGGGTAAGGATTTTAACATCTGATTTTATTACAAGATGT
This sequence comes from uncultured Bacteroidales bacterium, assembly GCA_963756885.1. Taxonomy (GTDB): domain Bacteria; phylum Bacteroidota; class Bacteroidia; order Bacteroidales; family VadinHA17; genus LD21. The sequence continues at coordinate 212,327 of CAVWPG010000003.1, read as the reverse complement.
GCAAATGCATTGCCCGAATAGGTTCTTTTATAAACAGTAAAGGGATTCAGGCTCAGCGGCAGCCTGCTTACTCCTGAACCAACTCCGGCTTTGAGCCTGACAGATAACCGGGGAGCAACAGCCTTACCTGTATTATTATTTGAGATTACGATGACTGCGGCATTTTCTTTACTGCGCAACATCCGCAATAACACTTGCATATGCCTGGTTATCAAGAACTGACAAGCTGTTCATTGCTAACATTAATGATCCTGGTTGCTCCGTAATTGCCAAGTTTCTTCAATTCAGCCTCTTCAACATTTCCAATTGAAACAGCGGTTACACTTGTTCCAGTCATTTTGGCAACTCCTGCCGCATAGGAGACAAGTTCAAAGGAAAGTTTCTTGAATTTCCCGTCCCAATTCTCCGTATATACTAATACTGACATATCGTAATTATTTTCTGATTTATTAACTAATTATCAGATAACCTTTGCTTCATTCTGAAAAAGGTCGATAAGTTGTGCCGGATTTTCCGCATCAATATATTTGCATGCAGCACGCGGAGCAGGCTTTTCAAACGCGACAACCTGGGTGAGAGGCTCTACCGCAACCGGTTCAAAAAGCTTGACAGGCTTGGTCCGTGCCATCATTATGCCTCTCATGGCAGCTATCCTGGGTTCCTTTGCTATACCTTTCTGAACTATTGCTACAAATGGAGCCTGGACTGAAATTACCTCTTTTCCTCCGTCTATCTCACGTGTCATGACGGATCTGTCCGTTCTCAATTTTAATGCTCTGAAACAGCAGATACGGAAGGAATTCCAAGGAATTCAGCAATCATCCCCCCTACATGAGAGCCGTTAAAGTCGCTCGACTCGATCCCGCACATCATAAGATCGAACTGATCTTTTTCTACTACCTCAGCAATCTGGGCTGCTACGTAAAATGCATCAGATGAATCAGCATTGACCCTTATGGCATCATCGGCACCGATGGCCAGTGCCTTACGGATTGTTGGTTCGGATGTCGCCATACCAACATGCACAACTGTGACAGATTTTACTCCCGCTTGATGCATCATCCTTAAGTTCAAGTGCACGGGTAAGAGACAGTTCGTCCCATGGATTGATTACCCACTGGATCCCGGTGGTGTCGATAGAGGTATTTCCTTCGGCAAATTTGATTTTTGTCGTTGTGTCGGGAACATTACTGATACAAACCAGAATTTTCATCTAAATTAAATTATTTGTTATTTAACTTATCTTAAACAGATTAATAGAACCTGACTCGAAGATTTTTAACCTTTAAGGCGGCAAATATAATAATTTATGATTCAGAATCAAATCTGAAAATTTTAATACATTTTTCATTCGAATTTACGTATGCTCCCATAAACCCTTATTTTGTGTATGTTAATTGCCCTGTTTCCGAAAATACTTTTTATGTTCGAATATTCTTAATAAATCCGGTAGCTTCTGAATAAATGTTTTTTTAATGCCGAAGGAAAATATGAAATATTAAAATTAAATTCGCCACGCCTTAATCAGATTATATATTATTTGCAAAACATTGAATAACAAAGTAAAAACATATAGTGCACTCGTACTGTCAATGATCTTCTGGGCATTTTCATTCATCTGGTTCAAGATCGCCAACAGGACATTCCAGCCCATCACCATAGTTTTCCTAAGGCTTTTTTCATCAGTTATACTGCTTACTGTCTTCCTCGTTCTCTCGAAAGGCTTTATGAAAATCAGGAAGGGAGATTTCAAGCTTTTCTTTATAATGGCATTCTTCGAACCATTTTCTCTATTTCATCGGGGAAAGCTTTGGACTTACATATGTCTCAGCAACAGTCTGCGCCGTTCTTATCTCCACTATCCCTGTATTTGCAACAATAGGGGCCTGGCTTCTATTCAGCGACAGGCTGAAAGCTATCAATTATGCAGGTATTATCCTCTCATTTGCATGGAGTCCTTGTTTTTCTTCTCAACAGTGACGGCTCGATATCATATAATCTCAAGGGACTGGCACTCCTTTTCCTGGCCGTCATGTCGGCAGTCGGCTACAACCTGGCGCTCAGCCGCCTTGTGGGTAGATACTCGCCTGTTTATATTGTGAGTGTTCAAAACCTCATCGGAGCCTTGCTCTTTCTTCCCCTCTTTCTGGTCTCAGATCTCAAAAGCTTCATGCAGCTTAGCCTTACCGCAGAAATGTTCTGGCCCGTTATCGCCCTCGCGGCATTCGCATCGTGCGGTGCATTTATATTGTTTGCATATTCGGTTGAGAAAATAGGCATTCTGAAAGCTAATGTCTTTACAAATTTTATCCCTCTTTTCACAGCCCTGTTTTCGTTCGTAATTATTGGCGAAAGGCTTACATTTCAGAATATTGCCGGAATGATAGTTGTTATAGCGGGGATCCTTATGGCTCAGCTTAACGGCAGGGAAAAGAGCGTCGGTAAGGCGCTTACCCTTACAGGCAAGACTGCCTGAAAGGTCAATCGGGCGCCTCTCCGCCCGTAACAATACCTGAATTATCACCATATCGGGAATTCATGCTATCTTTAACCGCTGATCAACTTTTATGGCCAAGAGAGCACTGCATACCCTGCTATTCAGCATTATTGTCCTGAGTTCTGCCGCTCAGACGGGAGGTGACAATGTGTATGAATTCCTGAACCTGACACTTTCAGCACATGTTGCATCACTCGGCGGGACGAATGTTTCCCTTCAGTCGCAGGATCTCAATATGGCATACCGCAATCCTGCCCTGCTCAGCACCGAAATGGGCAAATCGCTGGCCCTTGATTACGTTAATTACTTCGCAGGAATCAACTATGGAATGGCGCTCTACTCTGAGTCGTTCGGGGAAAAGGGCAATTTTGCCGCCGGGCTCACCTACCTGAATTACGGGACTTTCACCGAAAGTGACATATCGGGCGGGATAACCGGAAATTTCAGGGCATCGGAATACGCCTTCTCAATGATATACAGCCGCAGCATAGATTCGATGTTCACTGTGGGAGTGAACCTGAAACCGGTTTTATCCTACCTGGAGCGCTATTCATCGTATGGCTTTGCCCTCGACATTGGTATAGCCTGGCACAATCGCTCCAACCTGTTTTCCGCTGCTCTGGCATTGAAAAATATAGGGTGCCAGATAACTACATATGCAGGCGAGCCCCATGAAAGGCTGCCTTTCGAAATTCAGGCAGGGATAACCCGGAGACTTGCCTTTGCCCCCTTCAGATTCTCACTCACCCTCAGGCATCTTGAAAAATATGATCTCACCCATGATTATACTTCAGCCGGTACCTCACTGGCGGGGGAAAGGGAAAATCGGAATTCCTCGAAAACACGATGAGGCATGTCATACTCGGCGCAGAGCTTATACCCCATAAGAACTTCTATGTGTGCGGAGGATATAATTACCAGAGGAGAAAGGAGTTACAGGTCGATTCAAAAATCTCGACTGTAGGATTTTCCTGGGGCTTCGGAATAAACACATCGCTGCTGAATGTCGGGCTTGGAAGGGCAACCTACCATCTCGCAGGCTCATCCACCACCCTCACGATCGTTTTAAAGACAAATAATATTTTCAGAAAGCTACACAATTGAATATTGCTTTGTTTAAGGCCGTTTATTTATAACCTTTGCAGTATCCATACCCCCTTCAGGAGGCATGGGCAGACCTTCTTACCCCCCATCCCCCCAAGGGGGGCCAATACCAGGATTTATACCCCCTTCAGGGGGCAGGGGGCAAACACAAGAACAGGGGGCACAAAATGGGCAGACCTTCTTCCCCCCATCCCCCCAAGGGGGGGCCAATACCAGGATTTATACCCCCTTCAGGGGGCAGGGGGCAAACACAAGGCAGGGGGCAAACATGGGCAGGGCAAACACAAAATGGGCAGACCTGCTTACCCCCCATCCCCCCAAGGGGGGGCCAATACCAGGATTTATTCCCCCTTCAGGGGGCAGGGGGCAAACACAAGGCAGGGGGCAAACATGGGCAGGGCAAACACAAAATGGGCAGACCTGCTTACCCCCCATCCCCCCAAGGGGGGGCCAATACCAGGATTTATACCCCCTTCAGGGGGCAGGGGGCAAACACAAGGCAGGGGGCAAACATGGGCAGGGGGCAAACACAAGGCGGGGGGCAAACATGGGCAGGGGGCAAACATGGGCAGGGGGCAAAGAGAGTACAGGGGGCAAACAGAGGGCAGGGCAAAAGAAAAAGGCGGTAAAAAAACAACTGACAGGGAAAAACAGGTAAATTTAAATTTTAGTCCTTATAAAAAATGGAAAAACGACTTGTAATAGCTATCGACGGTTATTCCTCATGCGGAAAGAGCACCTTCGCAAAGTCTATAGCAAAGATGATGAGCTATATCTATATTGACAGCGGGGCAATGTACAGGGCTGTAACGCTTTACTGCATTCAAAACAGAATTGCCATGCAGGGTAGCATTAATACGGAAGCTGTAATTGCGAGGCTCGACGATATCAGGATAGACTTTGTATACAATCCCGACCTTGGGGAATATGAGACTTTCCTGAATTCGGCAAATGTGGAGAGGGAGATCCGGAGCATGGAGGTGACTGCTCTTGTGAGCAGGGTCAGCCAGATTTATGAAGTGCGCTCCCGCATGGTCGAACTGCAGAGGGAGATCGGGGCATTCAAAGGTATCGTGATGGATGGGCGTGATATAGGCACTGTAGTTTTTCCTGATGCGGACATAAAGATTTTCATGACTGCTGCTGTCGATATCAGGGCTAAAAGAAGATATGATGAGCTGAAGGCAAAAGGTGTCGGGGCCGATTTTGAGGAGATAAAAAGCAGTATCATCGCACGCGATATTGCTGATGAAAACAGGGATATCAGCCCCTTGCGCCGGGCTGAGGATGCCATTGTGCTCGACAACAGCCGGATGACTGTAAGGGAGCAGATGTCGTGGATAACAGCGATCATTGAAAAGAGAAGGCATGAAAGTTGAGATAGACAGCCATTCCGGGTTCTGCTTCGGTGTTCAGAACGCCGTGGAAATAGCCGAGAAATCACTCGCAGCCGGAGAAAGGGTTTTTTCTCTCGGTCCGATAGTCCATAATGACAAGGAGGTGGAGAGGCTTTCATCCCTCGGGCTGCAGTCAATCGATCACGAGGAGTTCAGCAGGCTGAGGGACTGCAAAGTGCTCATCAGGGCACACGGTGAGCCTCCCGAGACTTATATCACGGCTGCAAAAAACAACCTCTCAATAATCGAGGCTACCTGTCCGATAGTGAAAAAGCTCCAGTCGCGCATCAGGGAGACCTGGCTGGCCGCCAGGGAAAACGACGGACAGATTGTGATATTCGGTAAGCCCGGACATGCCGAGGTGATCGGGCTGCTGGGACAGATCAACAACGAAGGGATCCTCGTCTCGGAACCCTCCGATATAGACAGGATCGACATAAAAAAGCCTGTTTATCTCTTCGCGCAGACAACGATGGGACTGAAAGGATATAACGCCTTTGCTGAACTGATCAGGTCAAGAATGGCTGAAAACGGAATCTCTCCCGGGAGCCATTTGCTTAAGGTTAACCGGACGATCTGCGGACAGGTCTCCAACAGGGAGCCACATCTGAAGGAATTTGCCGGGAAGCATGAAACAATTGTATTCGTAAGCGGCAGGGAGAGCTCCAATGGCCGAATGCTGTACTCAGTCTGCAAGAGCATCAATCCGGATACCCACTTCGTTTCTTCACCCGATGAAATTGACATGGAATGGTTCAGGGGGAGAAAATCGGTTGGCATCTGCGGTGCAACTTCGACCCCAAAATGGCTCATTGAAAAAATACACGATATTATTTCAAATATCTGACAATTGGCAAGTTCCGCCATTTGAAATGCGAAAAATATATAGTACCTTTGTGGACTTATTTTAGAAAATAAGTCTATGGGAAAAATCAAAAAAATCGGCGTACTTACTTCAGGAGGCGATTCTCCTGGCATGAATGCAGCGATCCGTGGCGTCACGCGCACAGCTATTTACAATGGGCTTGAGGTAATTGGTATCCGCCATGGTTACCAGGGAATGATATTCGCAAATTTCAAACCACTACAGGCACACAGCGTAAGTGATATAATACAGAGAGGCGGAACGATTCTCAAAACTGCAAGGTGCGAAGAATTCAGGACACCTGAAGGGAGGGCCAAGGCTTATGTGAATCTCAAGGAAGCGCTGATAGACGGTGTTGTTGTTATTGGAGGAGACGGTTCATTTACGGGGGCCAGGATTTTCAACGAAGAATATGACATCCCATTTGTCGGGATCCCAGGGACAATCGACAACGATATTTTCGGTACGGACTATACAATAGGTTACGATACGGCACTGAATACGGTTGTGGAGGCAGTTGACAAGATCAGGGACACTGCCAGTGCCCACAACAGGATGTTCTTTGTGGAGGTAATGGGGGCAGAAGCCGGATTCATAGCACTCTACAGTGGTATTGCGACCGGTGCGGAAGCTATAATAATCCCCGAGCTGAAGGGTGAATCGAGGAATCTGAAGGAATTGATCGAGACAGGAAATTCAAGGAAGAAATCAAGCAATATTATAATAGTTGCCGAAGGTGACGAAGAGGGCGGTGCATTTGCAATTGCCGAAAAGGTGAAAAGCGAGTTTACAGGTTATGATATCAGGGTTTCCGTGCTGGGCCATCTGCAGAGAGGCGGCTCACCATCGGCAATGGACAGGGTCAATGCAAGCCGTCTCGGCCATGCAGCTGTTGAGGCACTTATTGATGACCAGAAGAGCGTTATGGTAGGTCTTATGAACGGTGAGATAACACTTGTCCCTTTCAGGAGAGCTGTAAAACTTCATAAGGATGTCAATCACAGCCTTGTCGAATTGGCCAAGATCTTATCCGTTTAGCAAACCCTGCAGCATGTCGTCGTCGAAAGTTTATTTCACCAACCTCAGGGCAAAGCCATCCCAGAATCTTTTAAAAAAGCTCGATATACTTGTTGACAGGGCAGGCATTGACAGGATTGACTTTGAAAAGAAGATTGTCGCCCTTAAGATTCACTTCGGTGAACCGGGGAACCTCTCATACCTGAGACCCAACTATGCCGCCCGGATAGTCAGATTACTGAAGGCCAGGAATGCAGTCCCGTTTCTGACCGATTGCAACACGCTTTATTACGGACGCCGCTCCAGTGCCCCTTCCCATCTGGAAGTGGCATTTGAGAACGGATTCAATCCTTTGGTCACCGATTGTCCTGTAATAATCGGGGACGGCCTCAGGGGAAACGACTTCACCGAAATCCCTCTCGAAATGGAATACTGCTCTTCGGCGAAAATCGGAAGTGCAATTGCCGCAGCTGACATAATTGTCTCGCTCAACCATTTCAAAGGACATGAAATGACAGGCTTCGGAGGAGCGCTTAAGAACCTGGGGATGGGCTGCGCCTCTGTTGGAGGAAAACTGTTCCTGCATTCAGGGGCCTCTCCCGAGATATATGAAGCAAACTGCACAGGCTGCAAGGTATGTGAAAGATTCTGCGCCCATGAAGCTATTCAGGTCGGTGTGGACAAGATAGCTCACATCGATTATGGCAGATGTGTCGGTTGCGGACAGTGCGTGGCAGTATGCCAGTACGATTCAGCCAGGGTTGTCTGGGAAAACTCCTCTGAGACTGTGTGCAGGAGGATTGCCGAATATACATTTGCCATTCTCAGGGACAAACCCTCCTTCCACATCAATTTCATGATGAATATATCCCCTGACTGCGATTGCTGGGGATTCAATGATTATCCACTTGTGCCTGATATCGGCATCGCCGCCTCCTTCGACCCTGTGGCTCTCGACAAGGCCTGCGCCGACATGGTTCTCGCTGCCCCTGCGCTGCCAGGGAGCAAAATACGGGGTGACCATAGTCATGAAGACCTCATCGGCAAGGACAAATTCAAGCTTGCCCATCCGGATACTTCCTGGCAGTCAGGACTGGAACATGCTGCAAAGATAGGTCTGGGAAGCATGGAGTATGAGCTTGTTGAGGTTTAACCTGCTGCAACACATTCAGTCAACCGCTAAATGCCTTCCTGGTGCGGTTTACGCTGCAGGTATAAATAGCCTGCTCTGACCCGGTAATCCGGATCGCTAAGGCTCCGTCAGATTCCTCATTACAAACACTGATCCGGATACCCCATCACGGTCAGAGATCCTGCCTTATGCGTTTCATCCATGATCTCCCAATTCAGCTCTATCGGGGATAAAAAGGATTATTATTAAAGCTGGCCAGCCTTTTAGCGACGGGATAGATAAAAATGCACTATGCAATAATTATTATAAATGATATTAAAATTCATAAGGGAATAAAATTAACTTTGAATAAAACCAAATAACTAACCTGTCAATATTTATCCTTTTCCGGATGATGTTGGATTTCGATCTTTGCTGGCAAGAAATAAGAAAAGGGGAAGAGCAAGCCCTCGAAAGGGTCTATAAAGCTGCTTTTACCTCTCTGGTGAACTATGCTGCAGATATAACAGGACACCGTCAGCAGGCAGAAGAGGCTGTACAGGATGTTTTTTTGAAAATCTGGCGATCGAGGGGAGAGCTTAATATTAAAGGCTCATTTAAGGCCTACCTGTTTCAGGCCGTACATAATCATAGCCTTAATCTTATCAGGCAGCAGAAATCCAGGAAAGAATCGGTTAACATCCTCACATCAGAAAAATGCTGGCAGTTCATATCAGATAACTACAGGATAGACGATGCTCTTACCGATAAAATCTTCTCAGAGGAAACAGAGCTTATTATTGAAAGGGCTGTAAAGGAATTGCCTGAGCAGTGCAGCCGTGTTTTCAATATGAGCCGGGCCGGATCCATGAAAAATGATGAGATCGCAGTCAGGCTGGGCTTATCTGAAAATACTGTCAAAACACACATTTACAGGGCACTTCAAAAAATTGCACTTGCACTTAAGCTGCAGGAGTAAAAAATATTTCCTGAGCCATTCATCAAAAAACAATAATCCGGTGTCTTAATAACAGAAAGAACATTATGGACAACTCTGATTTGCAACACGGCGAAATCGATTTAATGATTGTCAGCTGCCTTACCGGAAACATAACCGATGAAGAGCTGCTTAAGCTCGGCACCTGGATCAGTGCGGACACTGAGAACATGCGTCATTTCAACGAGCTGAAAAATTCCTGGGTCCTGTCAGGAGGGATGGCGCAGAAGGGATCGGCAGTACATATTGAAGAATCCTGGAAAACCCTTAGAAATAAAATCGCAACAGACAGACAGGAAAATGCTCCCGACCTCAGGGGAGCCGGAACAAACAGGAACAGTTTCGCAAGCTATCTTAAAGTGGCCGCTTCATGGCTTCTTATTTTTGGATTGGGCTCGCTTGCTGCCTTGTGGCTTACAGGAAGACGCACAGAGACTTCAGCTTCCGGAGCAGCCCGGATAGTACAGGTCTCGACGCCTCTGGGCGCCAGAAGCATAATAAAGCTGCCGGACAGTACGGTAATATGGCTTAATGCCGGGACCACAATTACATATGCCCAGGATTACGGCAGGCACAACCGTTCCGTCAGTCTAACGGGAGAGGCTTATTTTAAGGTAGCAAAAGACAGTACACATCCTTTTATTGTGAATACCCAGGATATTGTCATCAGGGCACTCGGCACCCGTTTCAATGTCAAGGCTTACCCGGAGGAGAAAACAATATCAGCCACCCTTGAAGAAGGGAAGATTGATGTAAGGGTTGTAGGCTTGAACCCGAAGAGCGAAAGTATATTGCTTCAGGTAAAGGATAAACTCATTTATCACAAGGAGACGAAGGAGACTGAAAAGTATGTTGAAAGCCCTGAAGATAAAGTAAGCCACGAAGCCAGGAGCCCTGTTAAACCCAGGACAATAAACCTTTTATCCAATGTCAGGACAGAATTATATACTTCATGGAAGGATCCCAGGTGGATAATATACAGGGAACCTCTTAGTACTCTCGCACCTATGCTTGAACGCAGGTTTAACCTGAAAATCATATTCTATGATGAATCGCTGAAGAACTATAAATTCACCGGCATCATTGAAAATGAGACTGTTGATCAGCTTCTGAAAGCTTTACAACTAACTGCTCCCATTGATTATCAGATAAATAAAGATACTGTCAGGCTAACTTCTGATATCAGGCATAAAGACGACTTTAAGAGAATAATGACCCACGATAACTAACCAATGGAAAAAATCATGACTACAGAGAAACCACCCTGAAAAAGCAAAAGGGAGTAGTTTGCCCCTACCCCCTTTAAAACAGTGCATTAAGTCTTAAGATTAATTAAAAACCTAACATTACAAAAGTATGAAAAAAAACCATTCCTGGAGGTACTATGCCGACTTTCCTCCTATCCCTCTCAAATTATTACGAGTTATGAAACTATCAATCATTTTAACTTGTTTCCTGTCCGTTAATCTGATGGCATCTGTGTATTCGCAGAAAACCAGGTTCGATCTCGATATCAAGGACCAGACTGTCCGTGATGTGCTGAAAACAATAGAAAATGAGAGTCTGTTCAGGTTTTTCTATAATGATGAATTCACCGATTCTTGATAAAAAACTTACCTTTTCATCAGACGATCAATCGATAGCTTAATGGCTTTCATGCCTCTGGATGATACGGAAGTCAGCTATAAAGTGCTTGAAAACAACTTTATTGTAATAACTCCGAAATTACTGCTTCAGCAAAGTAGGGTTACAGGGACTGTTACTGGACAGGATGAGGCACCTCTGCCTGGAGTAAACGTTGTTGTTACAGGCACTACAGTAGGGACAATTACTGATATTTCAGGCAAATACAGCATTGAAATTCCTCAGGGAGCTATAAGCCTTACCTTTTCATTTGTCGGAATGGATCCACAGGAGGTTAGTATCGGGACATTGACGCAAATCGATGTTACGATGGTTGAAGCTTCAATTGGTCTGGAAGAGGTAGTGGTAACAGGATACGGTACACAGAAGAAAGTTACCATGACTGGTGCGGTTGTTTCTACCAAAGGTGATGATTTAAAGAGCTCACCGTCAACTGATATGACGAATAATCTGGTTGGACGGTTACCAGGTCTTGTTGCTGTTACCACTAGTGGAGAACCAGGATATAATGGAGCTACACTTCGCATCCGTGGATTAAATACGCTTGGTAATAATAATCCCTTAATTGTAGTTGATGGGATAGCTAACCGAACCATGGGAAATATTTCCCCTAGCGATATTGAAAGTATAACAATATTAAAAGATGCTTCGGCGGCTATTTATGGGGCTCAGGCAGCAAATGGGGTTATACTGGTAACAACAAAACGTGGGACAATCGGTGCTCCTAAAATATCAATTAATATAAACGGTGGCGTTAACCAACCTACCCGGATCACTAAATTAGCAAATGCTCCACAATATGCAACTCTGCTTAATGAAGTAGCTTATTATGCAGATGAAAGTGGAGGCCGTTTTCAAAGATTCTCTGAGGATGATGTGCAGAAATATAGTGATGGCTCTGATCCATGGGGGCATCCCAATACAAATTGGTTTAAAGATACATTCAAACCGTGGTCAGCCCAGAATTCTAAAAACGTTTCACTTTCTGGTGGTACTGATAAAATGAAATATTTTCTTTCATTCGGTGCAAGAAGTGAAGACGGATATTATAAAAACAGTGCGACAAAATACACACAATACGATTTCCGTAGTAATATCGACGGTAAGATTTCAAAAAATATCACATTGTCGTTTGATGTTGCAGGTCGTGAGGAAGTCAGGGATAGTCCAACCAGTGGTCTTTACTCTATTTATTCTTCAATTATGCAGGGAAAACCAACCAATACTTCCTACTATCCTTCAGGAGAGCCAGGACCAGATATTGAAGGTGGCCTTAATCCAGTTGTAATCACCACTAATGAACCCGGATACACAAAAGATAAAAGGTACATCTTGGAAACTAACGCGAGACTAAATGTAACAATCCCCTGGGTAAAAGGGTTATCGATACAAGGTAATGCCTCTGTTGACAAAGCACTTATGGCTTATAAAAAATGGGAGCAACCTTGGTATCTGTACTCCTGGGACGGAAATACCGATCATATACTCCAGAAGAACAAAAAAGGTTTGGATACTCCGCAATTAACACAGGAGTCTTCTGATGGACAGGGGATTACATTGAACGTTTATACAACTTTTGAACGTAAGATTCTGGAAAAGCATAACCTGAAATTTATGGTTGGTACTGAAAGACAAAGCGGTATTAATTCTGATTTTCGCGCATTCCGTAAGAATTACATCTCTGCTGAAATTAAGGAGTTGTTTGCGGGAGCTAGTGATGAGTTTATGACTAATAACGGATATTCCAGCCAGAGTGCACGTTTAAACTACTTTGGTCGCATAAATTATGATTATGATCAAAAATACCTTTAGAGTTTGTTTGGAGATACGATGGATCTTATATGTTCCCTAAAGGGAAGCAGTTCGGATTCTTCCCAGGTATTTCGGCAGGATGGGTTATTTCGAAAGAAAATTTCTGGAGCAATAATGTTATGGCATTCGATATATTTAAACTCAGGGCTTCATGGGGTCAAACAGGCAACGACCGGATAGCTGAATACCAATATCTTTCAACATATGGTTTCCTTGATAATGAGCGCTATTGGGTTACCGGTATAAGTAATAATAACCTGGTATTGGATGAATTACGAATCCCTAATCCAAATGTTACCTGGGAAGTAGCAAATCAATCTAACTTCGGTTTTGATGCGGAATTACTTCAAAATAAATTATCAATATCAGCTGATTATTTTTACAACCTGCGTTCACATATTTTATGGTTTCGGAATGCAAGCGTACCAACCTCTTCAGGGTTAATATTGCCGGCCGAAAATATTGGTAAAGTAAAAAATCAGGGGTTTGAAGCTGTAGTAAGTTATAGAGATCAAATTGGAGATTTCAGATACGATGTTTCATTAAATGGCAGCTACTCAAAAAATGAGATAGTATTTTGGGACGAAACCCCGGGAATACCTGACTATCAGGAATCTACAGGACGACCAATGGGATCTGAGTTGTATTTCAATTCCCTTGGAATATTTAAAGATCAGGCTGCAATAGATGCTTATCCTCACTGGGAGGGTGCTCGCCCTGGCGATATTATTTTTGAAGATGTAAATAAGGATGGTGCAATTGATGGTTTGGACATGGTTCGTAATGAAAAAAGCGTAATGCCAAAATTTACCGGTGGTTTAAGTATTAATCTGGGATACAAGCAGTTTGATATAGCAGTTCTGGTCCAGGGAGCAGCCGGGGGCCAGTTATATGTTTTCCCGACATCTGGGGAGGCAGGTAATTACTTGAAAGAATTTGCCGATGATCATTGGACACCCGAAAATACAAGTTCCTCAAATCCGAGAGCCTATAACTGGAATCAGGAATACTGGGCGTCCCAGCCTAATACTTACTGGCTCAGAAGCACTGATTATATGCGTTTGAAAAACATTGAAATTGGATATAGACTACCCGTAAAAATTAATCAGATGTTAAAGATCGATGGACTTAGGTTCTATCTTAATGGACTTAATTTGCTCACGTTAGATAAAGTTAAAGTTCAGGATCCTGAATCTGACGATACAGGTGGAAGGGCTTATCCACTCCAAAGAATAATCAATGTCGGATTAACCCTAACTTTTTAAAAATGAATACTATGAAAAATAAGATATTATATGGTTTTATGGTATTATTTCTTATAAGAATGATATCATCATGTACAAGCAAGGAAGATTTTCTAAGCACAGTGCCTCTGGGCGAATACACTGAAAATGCTGTATGGAACGATCCTGCCTTGGTTGAGACATTTGTTAATAGTATGTACAGGCATGCTGAAGGATTTCCTTTAGCAATTGTCAGATTAGCTGATTTTAGTGATGAATCTCACCGGCGTGCGGCCGGGGCTGCTTTAGCATTTAATCAATGCCTGATGACATCTGATGGCCTGCTAGGTTGGGTGGGGTCATCCTCAAGACATACCCTCGATATGCTGCAATGGGCACCTCTTTATGCTAATGTGAGACGTGCAAGTATATTTTTCTCAAAAATAAATTCGGTCCCTTCTGAAGACCCGGAAGTGATAGACAGATTAAAAGGAGAAGCTTATTTCCTTCGTGGATTAACCTATCATTGGTTGACAGCTTTATATGGAGGAGTGCCTATAATTACCAAAGTCTATACTTTAAATGATGATTTTTCAGTGGCTCGTAACACCTACGAAGAATGCATCAATTTTATTGTAGGTCAACTCGATTCAGCGGCAATGCTCCTGCCGGACAGTTATTCTGATGCTATTATGATGGGACGAGCTACAAAGGGAGCTGCGTTAGCATTGAAATCGAGAGTACTGCTATATGCAGCCAGTGATTTGCATTCTAATATGGATACATATGCACCAAATTATTCGAACCCTGAACTACTGGGGTATATTGGAGGCAACCGTACTTTACGCTGGCAAGCTGCTAAAGATGCTGCCAAAGCAGTAATTGATCTTAATCTGTACGATTTATATAAAAAAGATCCCGCTCCGACAGATTCCGTTGCTCTGAACATCAGTAATTTATTTACTTCTTATAGCACTGAAGAAGATATTTTTCTGCAATACTTTACTGCAACTACCGAGTTTGGTGAAGGATGGGGTGCTTATGATCCGGCAATCCATAGCGGTCCAAATGGTTATTATTTATATGGGAATAATAATCCTATTGGGGAATTAGTGGATGATTATGAAATGAAGGACGGAAGCAAATTTGACTGGAACAATCCTGTTCACAAGGCCAATCCCTATGCAAACCGCGATGCTCGCCTGTATGCATCTATCTTATACGAGGGTGCTCAATGGAGAGTCCGCCCGACAGATCTTGTAAACAAAGATCCGTTTGGTAAAATACAAACAGGAAATGTTTATGATCAAAGCGGAAATATGGTCATAGGTGGACTTGACACCAAATACGGTCCAGTTTCTACATGGAACGCCAGCTACACAGGTTATTATACACGAAAATATATTGATCCGACAATTGATCCTAATTATTTTAATCAAGATATACCTTTCCGTCATATTCGTTATGCGGAAGTTATTCTTAATTATGCTGAGGCTTGTATTGAACTGGAAGAGTGGAATGAAGCCATTGTTTATATCAATATGATCAGAAAAAGGGCAGGTCAGCCTGAATTGGCAAGTTCATTAACAGGCAATGATTTAAGGCAAGCATATAGGCATGAACGCCGTATCGAATATGCATATGAAGATCAGCGTTTCTGGGATGTGCGCCGATGGTTAATCGGGCCTGATGCTTATCATCAAATGCATGGCGTTGATATCAGCTATACTACCAATGATCCTCTCACGACCTCTACTTATCGCAAGGAAGACGGATCTACATGGAGTGCCCCTGTCTTTACAGTTATTGATATACCGGGAGATGCCAGAGCATGGAACGATAAAGCATATTTCTTCCCGCTAATGCGCGATGAAATGAATAAGAATAACAAACTTATTCAAAACCCGGGTTATAATTAGAAATGTTTCCATCTGAGTTATTCTATCATATAACCGCTATAACCTGAACTACTTTAGATCTGTTTAACCCAAATTTGGGTTAAACAGATCTTTATCATTTCGAAATAAAAAAAATTTAAAAAATCAATTATGAATATCTCACTAATTTATAAAAAGTTGTTCCCCTTATCTCACCAAGGCTTGAGTAATTATTTAATGGATATAATGAATAATGTATTGAAGGTGAAAGGTCTTAAACTTTTATTAATAATCTTTCTTTTTTTATTCGCAGTATCCTCTGGCAAAGTAAAAGGACAGACTCCAAAAACAGGAAAGGCAGCAGGTCAATCTTTCCAAATTCCTAGAGATTACCTTAGAGAGGCGGAAAATATTCCCTCTTTTTGGATTACTACTGTTGATGATGTTAATCTCTTCCTCAAAAAAAATGTTCATAGACAGTTAAGGTTGATTTTTTGGGATCTCTGCAGGTGGCAGGCCTATTCGTGCAGTGGTATATGGGCAACCACGTAAAGGTAAGGGGACAACCACACTATCCGGATCTCTTGGTTTTGGAGACATACGCGCTTATAGGGGTCCTGACCATAATAAAAAAGTGTATATGGGCATGTCATCAGTCCATGGTGGTGAATTTGAGGGAATTGTTGGTACTGTGAATCTCATTTCAGTGATAGAAACAGGTAAAGATCTGCGTGGAAAAGAGTGGCCTGAAAATAACGGCTATTGTAGCAAAACTAGACCGTATTATTCTGATCCCGATAGTCAATCCGGATGGTAGGACGCGTATCCCACTACAAATGGAAGCATACAGGGATACAAACGTTAACTGTTGAGGAGTTCCTCAATACCGGTGGCAAGCCTGACGGAACAATTACCGGCTGGCCTCAGATGAAGGAATTCATTCCAATGGACTTTAAACGTCCTGGTTTCCCCGGGGGTTATCCTAACGATGCCGGAGTAAATATCCAGCACGATGATTTTTTAGGTAAGCGGCAGCCAGAGACACAAGCTTTATTCAATTTAACCGAAAAAGAAAAACCGGATTTGATTATAAATATGCACACTGGTGCAGATCTTTATGCAAATGCACCGTCCATTTTGTGAACCGGTGTTAAGGGCTGTATTTGATTCTCTATATACCTATGTCCATTCAGGATTAGCTTTGCATGGGTTACAGCATACTAAAGATCCTAAAATCACGGCCCATTTAAGTAGAGTCCCGAATGGTGTCTATAATCTGGATGGCGTACGAATTTGCACTGCGGTGCTCTGAGTGTGGTTGTGGAATCACCCAGCCATGCATTCTCCGGAAAAACGACGCTGGAGAGGCTGTGTTACAAACACCAGATATGCTTTTGGACGTGCAACTCGTTTTCGCCATCAAACAATTGGTGTTTGTCAGCATCAGGTGGCGTCCTGTGAGGCACCCGGACGGAATGAAGTGATTCTAATAAAGTATCTTGTCAAATAGAGTCAGATGCATTGTTTGAGCTAAAGTGTAAAAACTAAGTGCCATATGCAGTTTCTTCCCTGGTAATTGCTGCCAATAGGTAAGTGTATGTAGCAATGCTAATCTGTCAAAACATCATTCGGAATTATTAAGCAAAATGCCTTAATATGAAGATGTTATATGTTTAGCAAAATTAACGAAATGCAATCTCAACAACAGAAGTTATAATAAATTTATCAAGTTTGATGCAGAAATATCTATCAGCATTGATTATCAGAAGTATGGCAATGACAAGCAGTGAAATTGGACCAAAGGATATGTTACAATTACTGATCTCACCAGGGAGCTGGTTGTAACCAGATACAGGTATCTCTGGCAAATGGAAAAGGGGTTTCGAATATCAAAAACAAACCTGCAAATCAGGCTAGTATATCGTCGTCCCAGAAAAAGGATTGAATCATACATAAGAATTTCGTTCATTGTTTATCTAATTTACAAGTAGTTAGAGAGATTGCTTCTGGTTTATAACCTGAAAACATCTGTTGAAAAGGCTATTGAGCAAATAAACAAGATCTATGAGATTATAATCCCAGCTGATGATGGCAGTCAGTCATCATTTAGGCCGAACAATAATCCCCTGCAATAAAAGATCGTTGAAATCATAACCGCCAATTAATTTTGGGTGTCTTATGCACAAAACACAAAAGGTGTTATTAATCAAAATATTGGCTATGTAGGGGCTGGAAATAATATTCCCCCGCTTGAGACAATAGAATAATCCGTATAAGTTCAAAAATAAGTATTCCCTGATCTCTCCTGTAAAAAGGAGATTTCAGGGATACTTGTTTATGAAGCATATTCTTTTACCTGAGAGAGGAAGACTGATGCCGGACTATAATAGCTTTTGTCCAATAAATACTAAATTTGCTTTATTACATTTCATTTACAATGACTGAATATCCTGACGATAAGCTGATTGTTAAAAATCTAAGAAATGGTGATGTATTGTCTTTTGATAAAATCTTCAAAAAATACAATAAAAAAGTTTTCTTTTTCGCTTTGAGCTATCTTAAAAATAATGAAGAAGCCCAGGATGTCGTTCAGGAAGTATTTTTAAGTCTCTGGAAGCACAGAGACCAGATCAATGAATATCATGTTTTCAGCAAGTATTTGTTTAAGATCTCTTATAATGCAACATGCAAAAAGTTCCGGAAACAGGCTTCAGATAAAAGACAGCTGGAAGAGGTCCTTCAAAATATTACCTCAGAAGACAACTCAACTTACATTGATATTGAATACAATAACCTGATGGAAACTGCAAGTATACTAATCGGAAAATTGCCTTCCCGCCAAAAAAATATATTTCTTTTAAGCATGAATGATCACCTGACCTGTGAACAAATAGCTCAGAAACTTAATATTTCGAAAAAGACGGCAGAAAATTATCTTACCATGGCAAAAAATTCCTTAAGAAAATCACTCTCCGACCGACATATCCTGTCTGTTCTTTTTATCTGGCTTTTTCTTAAGTAGAGTAATCTGAATACTCCTCTGGTCAAAAAATAATCTTAAAGAGCTGTCCTTTAGCCATTTTATCCTTTACCCATATTTAGATTGTTTATAAATTGAAATTTATCCGGGAATTCACCTTCCTTGATGGATATTAATAATTAGGATAGGTTAACGAGAATTAGCTTGATGAAAAAATACAAAGAGAAAAAAAGCCAGATTGATATTAAGATATTACTTCGATATTTGGAGGGGATTGGTTCTGATGAGGACAGGCTGATAATAAACCAATGGTTTTCAGAACCGGGATCGGAGAATGAATTGTATGAGAAATCGCTGCAATATTGGGATAAATCAGCATTGGATCCAATTATTAAAGAATATGATGAGGATCATTTACTTGACAATATCCACCATAAAATCAAGATTGAGGAAGCAGTATTCTTTACTCAAAGCAGAGTCAGGAACAGGCTTGCTAATTATTTGACCAGAATTGCAGCCAGCTTGTTTATTCCGGTCTTAGCTGCCTCCATGTTTCTTTATTTTCAGAATAATTCCTTCAGAAAGATAAAATCCTATGCTGATATTTATTCACCATATGGCACAAGAACATCCTTTAGTTTGCCGGATGGGTCAACAGGTTGGCTGAACGGAGGTTCCTCGTTGAAGTTTCCTACCCGGTTCGGTAGAACAACCAGAGAGGTTAAACTTACAGGAGAGGCATATTTTAATGTTATCTCAAATCATAAAAAGCCTTTTATCGTGTCAACCGATAATATCGATGTGAAAGTGTCCGGGACTTCATTTAATGTCATGGCTTATACCGATGAAGAGATAACCGAAGTAACACTCGAAAGAGGAATTGTTGAAGTTTTCAAAAAATTAAATAATCATAGACAAAGCATTGGACTGTTAAAGCCAAATGAGTCATTCACATATAATTCAGTGTCCGATTCAGACAGCATTATCTCAATCAATATTAAGGAAAAGCTTTCCTGGTTAGACGGTAAGCTGACATTCAAATTTGAACCATTTGAGGAGGTTATCCACAGGATTAACCGATGGTATAATGTAAATATAGTGATCAAGGATAAATTGCTTGACAGCTACATTTATTACGGCACTTTTAAGGATGAAACCTTGGAGGAAGTGCTTAACCTGCTTCGTCTTACAGCACCAATAAGATTTAAGGATCTTGCAAGGGAGAGGAGACAGGATGGAACATTCGAAAAAAGAAAGATCGAACTGTACTACAGTAGAAAAAACTGATAATCCTACTACTTATCCTAACGACTTAGAGCCTATGACAACAGCCAAAAATGAAAATAAGGAAAGCGTTTCAGCTCATTCCAAATGATTCAGCAGTTTTTCCAGAAAAATCTAACCTAAGGTATTAATCCACTAAATCAACTAAATTTATGAAAAAAAATAGTAAGTCTGCAGGAGGCTACTTGAATAAACTGGCTTCCTGTAAAATCTTTAAGTTTATGAGAAATACTTTGATACTTATTTTTATTACAGCCTTACAAGTACATGCCAGTGACACGTACTCACAAAGCACCAGGTTGAATCTGAATCTGGCTAATGTTACCGTGGCTAATGTACTGGAGGAAATTCAAAATAAAAGCGAATTTTATTTCCTTTTCAATGCAAAACTAATTGATGTGGACCGAAAAGTATCAGTATCGGCAGAAGATAAGAAAATTTCTGAAATCCTTACCTCTCTCTTTGAGGGGACAGATGTTAATTATCTGTTATATGACAAGCAGATCATACTAACACCAGGCGATGTTAAACCGCTCTCTTCAGCTGTTCAGCAACATCAGCTTTCAGGCACTGTAACAGATGAAAAAGGTGATGCGATTCCGGGCGTAACCGTTCTTGTTAAGGGGACCGCGAATGGGACACTCACTGATGAAAAGGGTAAATACATCCTTGAAAATGTACGTCAGAATGATACGCTGACCTTCTCTTTTGTTGGTATGCTGAGACAGGAAATCCCAGCCAGCGGTCGTATTCTGATAGATGTGGTTCTCAAGGAGGTTGCCGTAGGACTTAACGAGGTTGTCGTTATCGGATATGGCACCGTAAGAAAGAAAGATGTTACAGGCTCAGTTGGATCGGTACAGGTGAATGATCAGGTCAAGACTCCTGTAATAAGTGCTGAACAGCTACTGGAAGGAAGGGTAGCGGGTGTACTCGTTACTCAGCAACATTCCGAACCCGGAGCCGCCTTCTCTATAAGGATCCGTGGCACAAACACAATCAATTCAAGCAGTGAACCCTTATACGTAATCGATGGATATGCCGGTGGCGGTGGGGATATCAACCCCAGCGATATTTTATCAATAGATATTTTGAAGGATGCTTCCGCCACAGCGATTTATGGCAGCCGCGGTGCCAACGGGGTCGTCCTGATCACAACAAAAAGAGGAAGCACAAATGCGACAAAAATCAATATTGATGCCTACACCGGAGTACAGCAGGTAACAAAGAAATTCAAAATGATGGATGCAAAGCAATTTGCTGTATACAGCAATACTGAAAGCCAGGAGAACAATGATCTGAATGGCACATCCTACCCTCTGCCATTTACACAGGACCAGATCAATTCTCTGGGCAAGGGAACAGACTGGCAGGATGAGGTCCTGCGGCTTGCCCCCATCACAAACATTTCGGTAAGCTTCAATGGAGGCACCAGTGATTCCAGGCACTACCTCAGTATTAATCTCTTTGATCAAAAAGGGGTCGTAATAAGCTCTGCTTTTAAGAAAGGCAGTATAAGGTATAATATGGATCAGACTATCAGCCCAAAAGTAAAGGTAGGAGTATCCTCTCAGCTTGGTTACAGTATACAGAGCGCAATCCCGGTCAGTGTTGATTATGGCACAGGGGTAATGAAAAATGCATTGGATTTTAACCCTGGAACACCTGTCAGGGACAGCGATGGTAATTATACTTTATCGAATGAACCTGTAGGCTGGGTTGAACCCCTGGGAAATCCGGTTGCATGGGCGAATAAAGTTACTGATAATTCATATGGGCTGAATACCTTTGTAAATGTATATGGTGAATATGATATACTTAAAGAACTGAGATTCAGAAGCACATTTGGAGTCAATTATAATACGAGCAACAGGGAACAATTCATTCCAACGGATATTTACGAATTTCTGAATGTCGGTATGGCAGCCCAGGCTTCGGGCAGACAATATAACTGGCTTAATGAAAATACGTTAACCTACTCCAGGAATTTCGCCGATAAACATTCTATAAATGTCACGGCAGGTTTAACATTCCAACATTGGTATAGTAAGGGTTTTGGAGCCAGTATTACGAACCTTTCAACAAACCTTCTCGGACCCAATAATTTTGGGGTTGGCACTCCGGGAGTTCCGTATGCCTATTTTCAGGAAAATGTTCTGGCCTCCTATTTCGGCAGGATCAATTACGAGTTTATTGGCAAGTACCTTTTTACCTTTACAATGCGCGCTGATGGGTCTTCCCGCTTTGGAGAAAATGACAAATGGGGCTATTTCCCATCAGGGGCCTTTGCCTGGAAGATGTCTGAGGAAGACTTCATCAAGAATATAGAGACAATAAGTGATATGAAGCTTAGATTGAGCTATGGTGTTACAGGTAATCAGGAAATCGGCTCCTATAACTCATTAAGCCAGTACGCTCAGAATGAATATGCCCTTGGCTATACTCCAGTGAGGGTCGTAGGCATATCGCCTGCCAATATTGCCAATCCAAATCTTAAATGGGAATCTACCGCTTCGACCGATATCGGACTTGACGTTGGATTATGGAAAAACAGATTGTCAATAACGACTGATTACTATTACAAGAATACCTCAAACCTCCTGTTGTATGTAAACATACCGATGACAAGCGGCTATACAAGTATTCTGCAGAATATAGGAAGCGTGAGCAATAAAGGTTTTGAATTTTCAGCAACAACGCTCAACGTCGATAAAGCAAAAGTAAAGTGGAGCACTACTTTTAACTTTTCTACAAACAAAAACAATGTTGAAAGCCTCGGGCCAAATCCACAGATATATACAGGAGGACTCAGCAGTGATGTGTTTCATGGTAATTCCCCGACTACATCAATCCTGAAACCAGGATCTCCGATCGGTTCATTTTACGGTTTTGTATTTGACGGTATATGGCAAACACAGGAGCAAATAGACAACAGCGGAACTTTACAGGCTGTCTCTCCGGGCGATCCTATTTATAAAGACCTCAATGGTGACAAGGATGTAACAGAAGCTGACAGAACAATTATTGGCCAGGCAAACCCCAAATTTCTTTTTGGGCTGATAAGCAACCTTACTGTGGGAAAGTTTAATCTGAGCATATTTTTTCATGGTGTCAGTGGAAATAAGATTCTTAATGAAAACCTGTATCGCAATGAAAACGGTCTTCCTGCTACTAACAAATTTGCTTATGTGGCAACAGACAGCTGGCATGGTGCAGGCACAAGCAATACACTGCCAAGAGTGAGCAGCAATCTTCGGAACGCGATGGGATTTACGAGCGATGTACTGCAAAACGGCAGTTTCCTTCGCCTTAAAACGATAACATTATCGTACGATATGCCGCTTCCAAAATTGACTTCCGTATTTAAATCAGCCAACATTTACGTTACCGCCCAGAATCTATTAACCTTTACTCAGTACACAGGTTATGACCCGGAAGTCAGTTCATCATTGGACCCGCTGAATCTTGGGACTGATTACAATGCTTATCCCAACTATAAAACTATCCTTTTTGGGATAAAATTTGGTTTCTAATAAAATAAAATATATTACATAAAATTAAAATACTATGAAAAAGTATATTCTTTTTATTGCATGCATTTTTTCTATTCTCTCTTACACGTCATGTAAGAAGACCCTTGAGGAAAAAATGCATGACGCCATATCACCAAGTAACTTCTATAAAACGGCACAGGACGCCGAATCTGCATTAAATGGCGTCTATGCACCACTGCAGTATCAGAATTATTACCAGAGGACTGTTTATATAATCTCCGACCTTCCCGGTGATATTTTTCGTGTCAACAACGCCAATGAACCAAGGCTTCAGCTGGAGAGATGTCAGGTGTCGCCCACAAACGGGTTGGTCAACGATTATTGGCTATACAGCTACATGATGATTAAAAACGCCAATGATGTAATTCTGTATGTGCCAGGTATCGATATGGATGTTACCCGGAAAAATAATATACTGGGTAATGCTTACTTCCTGAGAGGGATGGCGTATTTTGACCTTGTCAGACTATTTGGCGATGTGCCTCTTGTGCTCCAGAATACAGGAGACCAGGATCTTTTCCCTGAACGTACCGCTTCGGATCTTATTTATAACCAGGCTATCGAAGATCTGAAGTTCGCAGAAGAAAATTGCCTGCATATAAGTGAGCTGCCTGCAAGTGAAATAGGAAGAGCTACTTCCGAAGCAGCTTCCTCGATGCTTGCCAGGGCTTACCTGCAAAGATCAGGCACCAGCTTTGCCTTACCAACAGATAACCAGAGCGCCCTGGAGGAATGCAACAAGGTTATAAGCTTTTCTGCCTCCCATCCGGATGTATTGACCCTCGTTCCTGATTACAAGGATATTTTTGATGTTACAAAGAAAAACGGTCCGGAATGTATCTTTTCAATTCAGTTTGGAGAGCCTCCGGTTACCTGGAGCAATATCTCCTACATGTTTACCCCTGCAAGTATAACCGGCTGGGAATCTCTTCTGCCTTATGACTCATTTGTAAATGCATACGATCCTGAAGATACCCGCAAGCAGGTTGTTGTAGGTTTAGTGGATGAGGGGAAGACCTGGATTTCAAAGTATCTTGATCCTGACATGGCAAGTTCCGGCCGTGGCCGCCAAAACTGGGTAGTGCTGCGCTATGCAGATGTATTGCTCATGCAATCTGAAGCATTGAACAATATAAACCCCGGTGATGCCAATAAATTCGATGGCATCAATGCCATCAGGACAAGAGCCGGTCTGGGAAGCAAACTGCTTGACTTTACAAATACGCCAACCTCAGAGGATTTCATTAACGCGCTGGATAAGGAAAGACTCCTGGAACTGCCAATTGAAGGGGTCAGGCGTCATGATCTTATCAGATGGGGAAAAATGATAGAGGTCAAAGCCTCACAGGGTTTTACTGTGGATGAAAATCATCTGCTCCTGCCTATTCCGCAGAATGAACGTGATACTAACAAGAACCTGACGCAGAATCCGGGGTATTAATAATTGAATACAGGTTTTATCAGGTCTGTTAAAGAAATATCTTAATTTATCAGTCCTGGATATTTTGCCAGGGGTGAGTGGAAACAAGCTCCTGGCAATTTTATCACATCTGATTGTAAAAAATGGCCTTATAATGCTAAAAGTATTATTCCTCTGTGCAATCTGCTTATCGGCACATGGGACCCCTTTGGCAAATACAGTAAAAACAGGCAATTGTGGCAATGCCTGTTCATCAGGAAATTTATCTGACAGCCTCAATTGGAAGATTAGTCCTTTCACAGGCTATACACGCGATCACTGGATCGAAATTACTGAAAAGATTATCTCAGGATCATTGCCTTACCTGGAAAATGAAACCGGCTTGCCAATTCTGCCAGGTTCGTCAGGTGATGCCGCTTTTGAGAAACTGCGTGATAAAAATCCTGAAGAAACCCAGAAGCGCGCCCTGGAGCGGATCATGATGGCAGTAATTATCTATACAAAAGCAACAGGCAAGGATGAGGTTCCAGGTTACGAGGGATCAATTTCAGCACCTTTTATCAAAGCCATTATCAGGGGAACCGATCCAAAAAACTCCGATTATTGGGGCGATCAGTCAGAAAATGATCAGGTCGGCTCTGTCTTCGCAATGGCTGCTTATATTGAGCCCCAGCGTTATTGGACACCGTTGACTCCGGAACAGAAAAACAACCTCCTGTCCTATTTCAGAAGATCGGTTTACCTGAAGACATATAATAACAATCATCTTTATTTTCACATGGTCCCCGTCGAACTGCTCGAAGAGTATGGAATTGATTCAAACAGGGAACACCTGACCAGAATGTACGAACGAATAATGGGATGGTATCGTGGTGATGGATGGTTTCTGGATGGCAGCAACAGCGCTTTCGATTATTATAACCTCTGGGGATTTCAGCTTTTTAATCAGGTTTTATATAAATACGATCCAAAATGGCGAAAACAATTTGGTGACCGTATTGTAAAAACAACAGCCGAATTCATGGAGACTCTTCCCTGGCTGTTTGGTCGTGACGGAGGTCCCATCCCCTTCGGCCGTTCTTTGTCATACCGGTTTGCCGGAAATGCGGCCATCGCCTGGTCTGTGATAAACGGGACGTGTACGCTGCCTCCGGGGCAGGCAAGACGGATAGCCTCGGGCTCACTGAAATATTTCTGGGAACATGGTTGCCTGGGAGACAATCATTTGCTGAATATCGGCTATTGGGGAGCCAACGCTTCAATAGGTGAATCTTATCTCTATTATGGCGACCCCTATTGGGCAAATCAGGGTTTAGCATGCTTGCTTATTCCGGAAAATAATCCCTTCTGGACCGACGTTGAGGAACCCATTCCGGCGGATGGCGCCGGGGGAAAACTGGCTGTTCCCGGTGCAGAGTTTACGATTCGGATAAGTCCCATTGACGGCGAAGGCCGTTTATTTCCTGTTGGTCAGTCATTTGCAATGGATCGCAAGAGATGGCAAACAGGTGCCAAATACGATCAGCATGGATATTCGGGCTACCTGGGCTTCTGTATCCCCGGCGAAGACGGACCTGATATCGGAGCAGGCCGGTCGGGTTACTCCTTCGATGGCACAAACTGGTTTTACCGAGAACGTTCAAAATCTATTCTAGTCGGCAATGACCATCTGATCAGCAGCTATTCACTTAAACCAGCCCATGAAAAGGGTTCGGTGCCACAGGAAAACACCGATGAAATCGTAACTCATACACTCGTTGGCATAGATGGTGAAATACATATTTTCTGGCACACTTATCCAGATCCAATTTATATGTACCTGGGAGGGTATGGCATTAGTGTGAATCCTGATCAGAAAATGGATATTGAGAAAACAGAAGACACTATTCTCCTTCATAATGGAAATTATTATTCTGTCATCCATGCAATTCAGGTTCCTGAAGGAAAATTTGAATCCAACCAGCTGATCCCGGAGGAGGGATGGAACGCTACCCATCTTTTCGGGGGTCAGGGTGCATACCCTTGCTGGCATAGCTCATACCCTGTCCCGCCATATATTCCTTTGATATTTTACGTAAATGGAACCCGTGGCCGTAAACCCTTAAATGGACCAGTTGAAGTGACAAGAAACGGGAACGAGCTGAAAATCAGGTTTGAGGGGAAGTGGTATACAGTGTACGTACCTCGCCAGGCTCATCGGTTCCAATGATCTGACCTTCAACCCTCAATTCATTTAATCAATTTTAAAAAAGAAAAGTAAATCTGAAATCATATATCGTATCATGAAAAAAACACATAATCTCTATCTTTTAGTACTGATCTACCTTGGTATCTTCATTTCATCAGATTCTGCACGTGCACAAAAAAACCCGGGAGATCTGAATATCCCATTGAATGACGCATCACATCTGGTCATTGCAGGGCCCCATCGTTTTGTCAAAATAGCTGGTATTACAGGAATTCATGTCAGTAGCCTGAATACAAAAGCTTCTTTTGAAACTACTGCATTACAGGCAGTGCGAGGCACTTTTTCGATATGGATGTCGCCACTGGAAGATACTGACAAATCACCCAGCGCAGGGTTGAATACTGTATATCCGCTCATATCCGATAACTACCCTCTGAGCCTGACTGACAGCTGCCGTTTCTCAGTTTACTACGAGGGTTCCGGGTATCCAAGGGTGATAGCCCGTTTCACCGATGGCAGCTTCTGGGGACAAATGGATTTTGGAGTAGCCCCTTTCGTTTATGCCGAATCGCTCCCTCTTCTGAAAGGTCAATGGTATAATTTTGCAGTTACCTGGGACAGGTCTGCAGGCACAACATTCATGTACATAAACGGAGAGCTGGTCGGTCATAACTTTCAGGCTAAGAACTTTAAATCAGCAAAGGATAAACTTTATATAGGAAATCCTTTAATGGTCCTCAGCAATCTGAAAATAGAAAGTAATGTAATGAGCAGTGAAGAGGTGAGGAAAGAATACCTCTCCATGAGACCAGAGTCCAACCAGCTTTCGGATAATAATATCCGGAGCATCGTGGTTCCCCTGAATAAACCTCCTTTCAAATTTCAACTGGATGACTCATGGGAAAAAGTATATGAATGTAGTTTTACCAATAAATCTGACCTGGATGGGTGGATCTTCCAGACCGGGGATAAATTCAGAGACAGGTTCAGGCTGGATATCACAGAAAATGGCCTCTACTGGGAAACCCCAAATATTATTGATACTGAATCCAGGGGAAATTTATGGTGTCCGGCAAAACTCGAAGGGGATCAATGGATCGAATTTGAATTTCAACTGGTTTCGCCAAAAGGCCTTGCCCTGGTGATGATGTGCGCCAGCGGCATACAGGGTGAGGACATGATTGAGGATCATGGATTATTAAAAACGGGATCGATGGGTGATATGCTCTCAAATTACAGAAATTATCACTGGGAATATGTCAGACGTGTTGAGGCGATGCGAACAGATGTGGAAACTCAGTACCTTAGTAAGAATCCCTGGGGGGAAAAGTCTGTTCGTGGGCTGTGTTCCAAGGCTCGAACAGGGGCGCTGGATTAAAATCCGGTTTATCAAAATTGGCAATAACCTTTATGGATCATTTGATGGGAATACAGTTTTTGAGGTTACTGACACTGCTTTTGATAATAATGGCCCCGTTTTCA
The DNA here is from genome assembly GCA_963756885.1 of uncultured Bacteroidales bacterium. GTDB lineage: Bacteria > Bacteroidota > Bacteroidia > Bacteroidales > VadinHA17 > LD21. Next base: position 183,875 of record CAVWPG010000003.1, on the reverse strand, counting down.
ATTCCGGCAGAGTGGTACTGCGTCAAATGTACAATACTGCAATGCGTTACAGGAACTTTGTAATATATCAAAAGAAAACTCCTAACGCTTTGAGTTTACATTGCCGAACGAAAGTCCTGACTGAATAAGCATATTATTCCATTAAGATACTGCTTTACCCTGAACATTTAAGAACAGGACTCTGTAGTATTCGGGGACATCTATCAAAAATGATGTCATTACGATAGGTAACCTCCTTTTCTTCATTCCGGTTCAAAATTTTATTGCTCCTGCTCAGGGAATTAAATAGCCTTAAATCCTACTAAGTCAAATTATGTTTTGGGTGAAGAGTTTTTTATGACTAATTTTGATTTATTCCTCATTACCCGCATGCCCCCATGAATGCCAAAGTCAGGATAGCACGTCTTTCCATCGTATCCAATACTCTGCTTATATTGATGAAGCTGGCTGTTGGTATCATCAGCGGGTCGGTGAGCATTATATCAGAGGCGATACACTCTTCGATGGACCTGATAGCTGCCGTTATAGCATTCTTTTCCGTCAGGGTTTCCGACAACCCTCCCGATTCAAGGCATCCTTACGGTCACGGCAAAATTGAAAATATCTCGGGAGTAACAGAGGGTATACTTATACTTATTGCAGCCGGCTGGATAATATTCGAAGCCGTGAAAAAACTGCTTGGTGAAAAAATTGAACTTGAATCGGTTGCCCTGGGATCCGGGGTTATGATTATTTCTGCAATAATAAATATTATAGTCTCCCGCAGATTATACAAGGTGGCAAAGGCAACTCATTCCATAGCCCTGGAGGCAGATGCACTCCACCTCAAAACAGATGTATATACCTCGCTGGGAGTGGCCCTTGGCCTGGGACTTATACTCGTCACCAGGATAAACTGGCTCGACCCTCTCGTTGCAATCCTCGTGGCTGCCTTCATAATAAGGGAATCCTTTCAGCTGCTCCGGAAGGCCTTTACACCCCTCCTCGATACGGCATGGGCCGATACTGATATCAACGAACTGGAAAATGTCCTTAAAGGGCTGAATGTGAATTATCACGATCTCCGCACAAGGGTGGCCGGCAACTACAGGTTCCTCGACCTGCATATCCAGATCCCGGAGGATGAATCGGTCGGAACCGCCCATAAATACTGCGACAGGATTGAACATGAACTGACAAACAGCTTTGAAAATCTTACGGTTACAATACATGTGGAGCCTGGGTGAAAATATTCCGAAGAATGCGTTTTCAAATCGGCATGATCGTTTTTAAGTTATCAATATCCAGTACATAGCAAGAGACTTGAAATGAAGTATATTAATAATATATATTCCAGTCCATACATCCTTTCATTTCTCCCTTTTATTATTATAGTATTGATTATTCATGGCGGGATCAAGCCCTACTCACTCGAAACAGAAAGCTCCCTGACCGTTACAAAGGACACCTGGGTATGGTTCGATGACCTTGATAATGACGGCTCTTCCGAAAGGCTTGTTGCAGTAAACCAGCCAACGTCGACGGGCCTGGCAATAAGCAATGACAACGGGATCGTCAACCAGTTCGGTTTCAGGGGGAGCTATAATTTCGAGCGCAAGACCTGCCTGTTCATTACAGGTGATAAAGACAACGACGGCATAAAGGAGATTTATGCCTTCACACTCTCTGATGATTCAATATTCCTTCATATTGTTCCCGATTTTAGGAAATCAAGAACACCAGTAAATCGCTTTATAGCTGTCAACCGGCCCGGGATTAAAATCACCAGATCCTTTTATTATACCGGCAGAGATGGAGGATCTGGATGGTGATGGGTATAAGGAGCTGATATTCGGTATCGGCAGTGGCTACTCAGAATATCCCACGGAGAGTATATGCCTACTATATATCAAAAGGATTCCCTTGTATCCTCACCTGAATCATCATATTTCATCTGGAAAATAACTGCAGGCAGATATTAACGGTGACGGGAAAAGAGAAATAATTCCTATGGCTATGCTACTTCAAATATCAGTCCTGAAAAAGCTAAATATCATGATTACAGTTCATATCTGATGGTTCTTGACCAAAACCTCAAGTTTCTTTTCCCTCCCCTTGAATTCGCCGGAAGGTACAGCAAGGTAACCCCATTCATAATAAATAAGGAAAACGAAAACAACCTTGGTATTCTTGTACAATCAGGCATCCAGTCTGGCCAACTCTACAATTTATTTTGTAAGCACAGAAGGAAGGCTTACAGATTCCGTTCAGCTTCGAAGGTTTGCCATAGACTATTAGCAACACAAGCCTTCGGAACTAAAACAAGAATATTTTCCTGCTTCGAGTTCCCCCAAACAGCCTAGGACTTTTTCCTGAATTCCGGTTGTTTCAACCCCTGAAAATATCTAAGAGTTGACAATACTTTTATCTTCATTCAAATGGATCTGGATCTGGATGGCAAAAATGAAATCCTTATAACCGCTCCGGAAGACAGGCAAAATATCTATATTCAGGGAAGGGCTGAACAATCCAGTTTCCATCACAATTCCTTTCAATGTCAGCTTAATAACGATATCATCACCCTGAAAATTGACCACACTCTCAGCCCCTCTAATATCCCTGCAATCCGGTCCAAAGCAATACATGCTTAAGTACGGGAAGAATCCAGGTTATCCGTTTCTATCTCTTCATTCTATCCGGGAATCTACCTGGCTGTTCTGGCATTTGCACTGACAATTAAAAACATACAGAAAAATCAACTTAAAAAAAAATACGATAATGAGAATAAAATTGCCCAGCTTCAGCTCGCTCTGATCAAAAGTCAGCTCGATCCACATTTCACTCTCAATGCAATCAATTCAATAATCTACTCTCTGGAATATACAGACAGGCATATTGCCGGTGACCAGCTCAGAAGATTCGCGAATCTTTACAGGAATCTGCTTCTCTCTGCAACTTCAGTGCAATGGAGTATCCAGGAGAGGAGCTTGATTTCTGCTCAGATTACCTCTCCTGGAAAAGATGAGATTCGGAGAAAAAATCGAGTTACCGATTTAACTGTGTTCAGACGATGTCAATAAAAGTCCAGCCTCAGTTCCTAAGCTGTTCATCCAGATCCATGTGGAAAATGCCATAAAGCACGGATTGTCACCCTATGGACACAGCAGGCCATGGTTACTAATCACTCTGAATGCAGGATTGAGAGTAACTTTATGGTTGAAGTGACCGATAATGGCATAGGACAGGGAATTATCCCGAAGCCATGAACAAAATAACAACCGCCAAAGGGCTCTGAGATAATAAGTGAGCTTTATTCGATCTATAATAAATACTACGATGAAAAAGTAAGCTATGAAATTCTTGATCTTTATGATGATAAGCGGCGGAAATGCGGCAGGTACAAGGGTGAACATCCGAATAAACAACGTTAAGGCCAATAAATAATCCTGCCGGATTTTAAATCGAACATGACACTGCCAGCTCCTCATCCACATCAAATATCGCTGACCCTGTCAGAAGTCTTTGCATGATTCTCTGAAAATATTTTCCTTGTTCTCCTCACCGGTAAGGAAAGCATTTTTATCCTGGCAATAACAGTTGCCGGATCATTTATGCTGAAATCAGATCCAAAAAGAACCCTGTCAGGACCTATATTTTTAACAGCATATTCAAGAACTCCTACACGGTCATGACCATATCCCGATGTGTCAAGATAAAAATTCGGGTTCTTTGCCACCATATCGATCCGCTTGAATATATCCTCGTATTCGTGGTCGTCACCGAAATGGGCAAAAGCAATTGTTGCCTGCGGAAATTTCGAGGAGATATACTCCATCTCGCCATGCTCTGTATGCAGCGAAAAACCATGTTTAGCTTTACCACATGATCAACGAGAGTCTCAAACTCTCTGATTGAATAGTTGTAAGGCACCATGTAATTGCAAAGCTCACCGACCCAGACGAAACCGAGCTGATCGTGACAGTATTCGATCTCTCTCAAAGCTTCATCGATGTACAGTGGATTGACAACGCATGCTCCCAGGAAACGTCCCTTGTATTTTTCGACATTTCTTGCCACTTCACGGTTACCGGCAATGAATTCTTCAGGCTTCTGTCCATAGCTTCTCTGGGAATTTATGATCCCCTTCCCTACTCCTGTCTCTGTCAAGATATCTGACAAAGTCATCAAAAGTGGCAGTGACCTTGTGCCATTGCCATGCCTCTCCCCTGTCGGCAGGAGAATGCAGATGGCAGTCAAAAATCTCTGTCATATCATTTCCCTTCATATCCAGTAATCCTTTCCGTCCTGCTTACCGGCATATCGGGGAATTTTGCCGTAGGGAAGTGCAATGGCTCCTGCAAAAATAGCCGTACTTTTTGATATAATAATTCTACGTCTTGACCCTGATTTCCTGCCTCTTCAGGTCTGTTTTTCAAACTTTATCACTCATAATTCTTCTTGATATTTATTAAATTTTATCTCTTTAAATTTACTCACAATCGAAGAACCTTGCACTTTGCACCTTTGCCCTTTAACATTTTACCTTTCTGTGCAATACTCATCCCTTGATTCACGCTTTAGGCTGAGCACTCACTCAGATAACAAAAATATTGCAACCGATGCAATTATAAGTCCTGGCAAGCAAAATCCCTCCCGGAACAACCCCGTAGAGTATCAAGCGATAAAATTACAGTGATCACGGGTGCCAGTCCAGTCATCGGAACAACAATTATAGCTTTCCGTACCGCAGTGCATACACAAGCGTAAGGGCTCCTATCGCATTGAGGATCTGAATAATTGCGGCAAGCCACGGACCCCGGAATCCCCAGTTGATTTCGCTGGAGAAATCGGTCATGGCAACTGCAACGGGAGCCAATGCAAGTGCCGTTACAGTCATATAGAAAAATATGCTCTCAGCCTTCATGCTGTTATTCGAAAATTTCATCGCATATGCCTGCAGTGCCCACATTACGAAATACCAAAACGGCAAGCAGAAGCCAGCCTGAATTTTTCTGACCCTGACGGATTGATCTGTGGATTTGAAAGGAAAAACATTGCGATGAGGGCAAGAATGATGCCTGTCCATTGCCTGAAGCGTGTCCGCTCCCTGAGAAAGACAATGGAAAGAAAGATAGTAAGGACAGGATACATGGATATTATAGGGAAAATTATATAGGCCGGTCCCTGACGCAAAGCCTGGAAAAGAATCAGCTGCCCGCCCGCCCCCAGAAGGCCCACCGCTGAACCCAGCACGATGGACCGCCTGTCGTGGTCAAGCTTCCACCCTATACCCGACAGGGCATAAACGGCGCAGGGATCATTGTGAGTGACCATACAGTATAGCCAAGTGTTGCCAGGAAAGCCCGACTTCTCAGGGATTTCGATAAATGCGCCCCATATTCCCCAGAAAACGGTTGTGACAAGGGCATACATCAACCACAACCTCTTTTCTTTCATATTCTTTATTAATATTACCATAAGTAAAAATAATCAATATATTTGTTTTTGAAATGAATCGTAAGTTTTCTGCCCGGAATATCCCCGGTAAATCTTAACCGGGCAAAATTGGCTTGAAACGTAAAAACTTAAGAAATGATGCGCAAAGATTTCATCAGGCTGGCCGCTCTGTCAGGTGGTTATTTAGCGGCTCTCCGGCATTGAAGAAGGCGAAGGATCAGGGGCGGAAGCTGGCATATGCAGGAATAACTGCAGGAGAGCTGCAGAAATTCCTTATCTCTCAAACACCCCTGAGACCGAAAACTGTAGACAGATTCATCACCGGTAATCCTGATACTGTTATAAAAAAAATCGGCACATGCTGGATGTCGGACTGGAAGACATGCAGGAAAGCAGTTGAATCGGGTGTAAATGTCCTTGTTACTCACGAACCCACATTTTATACCCACTGGGATCTGGATGAAAAAGCTGCCGATTATTATGCCGCGCCGGAATATGCAAAACAGATTTACCTGCAGCTGGTTGATCAAAAGAAAAAATGGATCGACAGCAACGGCCTTGTCATAATCAGGAATCACGACACAATGGATGCCCTGAAGGATTCCGGAATACCCTTTGCGCTTGGTCAGTTCCTCGGATACGCCAACTCCGACATAATTGCATCCCGAACCTACTTCAATGTATACAGGGTGGAGAGCCAGACAGCAGCAGTATTTGCACGGTCACTTGCCAAAAGGCTATCCACGATCGGTCAGCCGGGTGTTGCATTCTACGGTGATCCGGAGCGTATTATAACCAGTATAGGACTCGGCACGGGGTGTATCTGCGATCCGATGGAATTTGCCGATCTGAAACCCGGTCTGTTCATCTCCATTGACGATACAGTAAGAACATGGACACAAACGGCTTATGCTTCGGATAGTGGTGACCCGCTAATAGTTATAAACCATGGTACCTCGGAAGAGATGGGAATGAGAATGCTTAATAAGATTATAAAGCTGAAATTCCCAGCCATTGAAACGGTTCATTTCAACCAGGGTTGCACATACAAATGGATAACGGGGTAATGAGGCCCAGGGCTCAGGGCTAAGGGCGCAGAGGAAAATAAACCATGACTACCTGAAAAAGGTGATAAAGGAGAAAGGAGAAAGGAGAAAGGAGAAAGGTTAAAGGAGAAAGGTTAAAGGATAAAGAGAAATATAAAATGATTAATATTATGAGAAAAAATTCGGTAATACGTTGGTTATTAATGTGTCTGGCGGTATGGTTATCTGCAGCTCAGATCACTGTCGGAACCAATCTGGTAAAAAATCCCGGATTTGAGACTTCTGCCACTAAGGCTGAAAACTGGACAATAACAGGACCCGTTCAAACAATGCAACCGGTCACGGTTATTGATAATGTAAACAAATTCAGCGGCCAGTACGGACTCAAAATGGAAAGTTCCAATCCCAATTGCCACGGCAGGGCAGTGCAGACCGTTCCTGTCAGCGGAGGACAGACATATCTTTTCTCCGCACACTTCAGAACCAGGGATATTATGTCAATCCATAAGGATGTGATGATCAGGGTCAGATGGCTTGCCGACAAAAACCAGGTCGGATACAGCTTCATCTACGATATTGACGGAGAATCAGACGGATGGTATCACGCCACCGATAAAATCAAGGCAATTGAAGGAGCAAATGCTGCCGAGATCTCGCTTGAATTCCGCTGGAGCACAGGCATCGTATGGTGGGATGATATATCGATGGATTCGTGCCCGGCCGATCCTCCGAGGAATGTCAAGGTAGGAACTTTCTACTTCCGTCCCCACGGACCAACAGTTGAGCAGAACATAAAGGCGATGAGCGATTGGCTCGACAAGGCTGGCGAAGCAGGCTGCGATATAGTCTGCCTTCCAGAAGGATGGCCTACATGCGATACAGGGCTAGGCATGACAAAGGTGGAGGCCAACACACTTGACGGGAGCGCTTCACGGATGATGTCGCAGAAAGCCAGGCAGTATAAAATGTATATAGTTTCCGGACTGTACAGCTGGAGCGGTGACACCCTCAAAAATGTTGCAGTGCTCTATGACCGTCAGGGCAAGATCCAGGGCGTCTACGAAAAGATCCAGCTGCCTGATTCCGAAACCGAGGCCGGTGCAGTGCCGGGAAACAAATTTCCTGTATTTACGACCGATTTTGGCACGATCGGGATCCTTATCTGCTGGGACAGTGCATTTCCGGAGATATCCAGGATGCTGGCCGTAAAAGGGGCAGAAATCCTTTTTTGCCCGATATGGGGGGATGTGCGCGGCCCTGAATCATGGAAGCTCACGGCTCGCAGCCGTGCCTTCGATAATGGCGTCTATTTCGTAACAAACATATTCGACGGTCACAGTGTAATTGTCAACCCTGCAGGGGAGGTCCTTCAGGAAAGCGGCCAGCAGGGGACGATGCTTACGGCAACAATCGACCTGAATTACAACCCTCCGTGGGACTGGATCGGAAATGCAGGAAGAGGCGTGTGGAAGGGTGTCTGGAAGAAAGACAGGAGATCGGATATCTTTGGATCGCTCGGAGAAAAATAAGCTGCAGCAAAACAGATCTCCGTATGAGACAGGAAAGCAAATATTCAAGAAGAGGCTTCGTCAGGCTCGCAGCCGCAGGCACCGGAGGAATATGCCTGCTCCCTGCATGTTCGGGAAAAAAGTCAGAATGGCGGTTTTTCACCCTCGCTGAAGCCAGCCTGATCGATGCCGTAGCCGACCAGATTATACCTCCAGATAGTTGGCCCGGGCGGGAAGGAATCGGGGGTAACCAATTTTATCGACAAGCAGCTCACAGGTCCCTATAAACGCTTCCGTCAGGTATATCGCAAAGGGATCGCTGCCATTCAGGAGAGCAGTAATAAATTGTACAAGAGAAAATTCGAAGAGCTTACCCCCGACGAACAGTACAGTTTCCTGGAGACCATGGAGGCAGGAAATATGAAAGGAGAAGCCTGGAGTGACGGTTTTGACATGACTTTTTTCGAACTCATGAGGGACCACTCGATGCAGGCATATTACGGAAGCCCTGTTCATGGAGGCAACAGAAATAAAATAAGCTACAGGATGATCGGACTCGATTATCCCCTAATAATTGGTCAAAACCGGTACAGGAAATAGCAAATGACGAACAAGCATGTAAATGCCATCATTGTGGGCTCAGGTGCAGGAGGTGGCACGGTTGCAAAAGAACTGAGCACTGCAGGCCTGTCTGTTGTACTGTTCGAGAGGGGAGGCTGGATCTCCTACGACGACCACACAGACGATGAGCTCATCATGCAGCCCAGCTCACCTCTGGGTACTTCTTGTGGTCCTGATGACAACCGATACCGGAGGGTAGTCGATTTCCCTGATGGCACAAGCCGGATCGTCCTGCCAAGCGAGGGCGATTACAATAATATCGCAGCCTGCGTCGGATCCGGAACAGTTACATATGCGGCACTGGCATGGCGATATATGCGCGAGGACTTCAAAATGAAGAGCACATATGGACATGTACCCGGTTCAACACTGGAGGACTGGCCTATCTCCTACGAGGATCTCGAGCCATTCTATGAAAAAGCCGAATGGGAGGTGGGAGTATCGGGAGATGACAGCCAGAATCCGTTCGCCCCGCCAAGGAATAAGCCGCAGCCAATGCCCCCTTTTTCCCATAACAAAGGGGCGCAGATCCTGTATGATGCAGCACTCAGACTGGGGCTTCATCCTTTTCCAAGCCCTGTGCTGCGCAATTCAATACCATTCAACGGAAGGCCAGCCTGCATCAGGATGCGCAACTGCAACGGCTCTCCCTGTCCCGTGAATGCCAAGTGTGGTACACATAACACTGTGATACCCGTAGCCCTTGCCACAGGCAACTGCGAGCTGCGCATCCACTGCGTGGTAAGTGAAGTCATGGTGAACGACCATGGGAAAATTACAGGTGTCACCTACTTCGATGAGAAAAACAGGAAGAGAACGCAGACCGCGGATATTGTAGTTCTTTCGGCATCGGCCATTGAGACTGCGAGGTTGCTCCTCAATTCCAGGTCAGATTTTTTCCCCGAAGGTATAGGAAATGAAAACGGCTGGGTCGGCAAAAACCTCCATGGCCATGCTTATCCGAAAGCACACGGAATTTTCGGCGAGGATGTGTATGACGATCTGGGACCCGGCTCTTCAGTTACAATTTGCGATTTCAATCACCACAATCCGGGAATTGTCGGAGGCGGATATCTGACCAATTCCTTTTTCATAAGGCCCTACTCATTTACATCGACACGTCCGCCGGGATCGAAGCTCTGGGGCAAGGAGCACAAGGATTTCCAGAGGATAAATTACAGGAGGGTGATCAAGGTACACGGGCCCCATCAGGATATTCCAAGGTTCGATCAGCAGGTAACGGTGGAGCCTCGTGTAAGGGATTTCTGGGGAATACCTGTAGCCAGGCTGATTCCAGGCCGGACAGAGACCGATATGGAGGGGTGCAATTATATAGCAGCCAAAGCCGAGCTCTGGCTTAAGGAAGCGGGAGCAATAACAACGTGGAAATCACCGGGTACCTCAAAAGCCGTCGGCGCAATGTCGCATCAGGCGGGTACATGCCGTATGGGCAACGATCCAAAAACTTCAGTTACAGACAAATACGGAAGAATACATTCCGTCCCGAATCTTTTTGTAGCAGATGCCAGCCTGCATGTCACAAACGGGGGATTTAACCCTGCACTTACAATTATGGCAAACGGATTTCGCATAGGAGGATATATAGCCTCTGAATGGAACAGGGGCAACCGTTTTAAATGAGCGAATCAGAAGATGAAAAGAAAAACAGTAATAACGATCTTCAAGCTTGTCATTCCACTTGCACTGGCAGCTGTTTTACTGCTCTTCGGGTCATTCTACGCCTACTGGAACAGGGAATCGCCGGAAAAGACCTGCGCATCGTGCCACGAGATAGCCAAATCCGTTGAATTGTTCGCACAGTCAGCCCACCGTGAAATGAAATGCAGTGAATGTCATGGCACTGCAATGAGCAACGGTCTGCACAGCCTGAAGGAAAAGGGGATGATGGTGGTCTCCCACATGAGATCAGATGCCGGTGAAGATATCAGGCTCAACCAGGTGCAGCTTCTGGCTGTGATGGATAACTGCACCAGGTGCCACAGCTCAGAATATGCAGACTGGAAATCGGGAGGACACTCAGCCCTCTATCATGATATATTCCTCGACAGCAGGCACAACGAAACGGAACAGATAAATGCCGATTGCCTCAGATGTCACGGCATGTTCAGTGATGTGCCTGTGAGCGGGGTGGTGGAGCCTCTGAGCCGGACAGGGCCGTGGAAACTGAAAGATCCTTCCCTGGCTGACAAGCCTGTAATCCCCTGCATGGCCTGCCACCAGGCCCACAGATCGGGTATTCCCAGGGTAAGCCCCGATTATTCCGCACCTTCGGCCATTTTTTATAACCGCCGCGATTCAAATGTGGTCATAAGTCTCTACTACAGGCCGGACAAAAGAAGCATATCGGCTGACGATCTGCCCAAGCTCCGTCTCCATGACGATGAAAGGGATATAAGGGTCTCCGATGATATTGCAATGAAGCTCTGCATCCAATGTCATGCCCCCGGTTCTAGGCATCAGGCGGGAACGGGCGACGACCGCACTCCACGGGGGGTTCATGAAGGACTCAGTTGCACAGCATGCCATGCATTGCATTCAAACGATGCCCGGCAAAGCTGCAGCAATTGTCATCCGGCAATATCCAATTGCGGCCTCGATGTTACAAAAATGAATACTTCCTTTAAGGACCGGAACAGTGCAAACAACATTCACTGGGTAGCCTGTACCGACTGCCACAGAGAGAAGGGCTTCAGGAGAAAAATGAAAACGGTTGACTAAACCAGCATATAATACTTAAAAATATGATTAACAGAAGAGAATTTATAAAAAAAACAGGCATGGGAGCAGCAGTAATTACAGTTTCAGGATTGACCGGCCGCGCACCGGACCAGGCAAAACAAAACAGCAGGATCACCGGGGGCAAAGCCATCGATGCGCATATTCACGTTTCTGCTGCCAAGGTAAAAAGAGCCCTTGAAGTGATGGATGACAATGCTATCATGTATGGCGTTTCCATTGCCTCGATTGCAGGTGATGATCCCAATCAGTATGTCGGCGACAAGGCATTCTATGAGGTTCTGGAAGCTATGAAACCATACAGGAACCGCCTCGGGCTGCATTATACTTTCGACTGGGACCTTGCAGAAAAGGATCCTGATTTTTTCACAAAAGCGCCTGACATGCTTGAGAAAGCAGTGAAGGCAGGAGCTATCGGTCTGAAAAACCTTAAACAGCTCGGGCTGACTGCCAGGGATAATGAAGGCAAGCTGCTGGCTATAGACGACCCACGCCTGTTCCCGATCTGGGAAAGGGCAGGGAAGCTTAATATCCCTGTAGCATTTCATACAGGCGACCCTGTTGCATTTTTCAAGCCCTGGAATTCCGATAATGAGCGCTGGGACGAGCTTAAGCTGCATCCCGAGTGGTCCTTTGCCGACAAAAGCAAGTATCCTCCGCTCGATACACTTTTCAGACAGGTAAACAATGTATACAGAAAGTTCAGAAATGTAAGGTTCACAGCCGTTCACGTTGCAGGCTATTCGGAGAATATTAAGGAAGTCGGAAAGTGGCTCGATGAGCTGCCCAACCTCACAGTCGACACTGCTGCCAGAATCGGAGAACTTGGAAAGCATCCTGCTTCGGAAGGGCACGAGTTCTTTACAAAATATCAGGACAGGATACTTTTTGGAACGGATATGGCCTACTGGGACAACTGCGACGTTCAGGGAGCAGGGCCCTGCAGGAATTTCACCCTGGAGGAGGACAGGCATTTCTACGATATCCACTGGCGATATTTCCAGACCAGGGACAAACAGTTTGACCATCCTACCCCTATTCAGGGTAACTGGAAAATAGATGGCATAGGCCTTCAGCCCGAAGTACTGCGTAAATTGTACTGGGACAACGCCTATAAACTATATAAGCTGGAGAGGTTCAAGGTATAGCAGCATTCAGAGCATCTTCAGAAAGAGTGCGAGGATCTCATCATCCCTGTCCTTTACTTTTTCATTAAGCAGGGTTCCGGTTATCTCCCTGAAGTCACGGCTCCCTTTCCCGGTGAGTGCGGTAAGCCTGTTTCCGGCATTGCTCGTCCACCCGTCGGGGTTCCTGTATCCTGTAATATAGGCGAATGCTTTATCTGCCGGCTCCATGGCTTTAAGCTTCATAAAGCAATAGGCCGAAAGGAACTGCGTCACACGGTTATCGGCGAGATAGGGTTCCCCCGAAAACAGGTTAACGGGCCAGGTCTCGGCCTTTTGAAGGTACAGTACTGCCTTTTTCCAGTTGCCTCTTTTCATATCGCCCAATGCGCACAGCATATTCGTCTCCCTGAAAAGGCTGTGTGCATTAACATCTCCCTCTGCGGGCAGCATTTCAAGGCTTCCTAGTATCTTCAAAGCCTCGGTGTATTTCCCGTTCTCCTTAAGCATCTGTGCATACTGCAAACCAACGATAAAACTCGCCTGGATGGGTCCTGTAATTTATGGCGGCCACCCCGAGTGCCTTAGCGGGAAGGTTTTGCATTCAGGTAATGCTGCGACAGCTTTAATCCGGTTCTCCAGTTGCCCTGGTCCATGGCATATGCTTTTTCGAGGGCAGCACCGGCCATCGATGTATCCTCCCTGAACAATTCGGCTTTTGCCAGGTAAAATGGGACAAAGTCAGGTTCGCTGCCGCATGAGCTAAATAATTTCTTCGCTTCATCCAGTCTGGTTATCCTGCCAATGGATCAGTGCCTCATAATACCTCCATTTCCAGTCCGGTACCACTGTTCAGCCCATGTGAAAAGGGCCGTCATCTCCGGTCGGAAGGGAAATACAAGTTCAGGTGATGCAGCCATGGCCAGCATGAGCTTATCGCCAGCTCTCTCTTTATTCCCTGCTCCGGTCGAGCAGCCAGGCCTGCCATAGCTCAACCATTGGATGCACAGGAGCCAGATCAAGCAACTTGAGGGCCTCCTCGTCAAGGTTCCATTCATGATAGCTGATGGCCAGCTCAATGAACGTCTCGTGAGGCATCTCCTGCCGTATATAATGGACAAAATCATTTTTATCTGCCTCCGAGCCTGTATTCAGATATTTTTCAAATCGGGCCATGTGGTTCAGCGGATCGAGATCGAGCAGTCTCTTCATAGTTTCTTAATGGCAGCTTCCCTGTTACCCATCTTTCTTTCCGCAAGGGCTTTCACTACGCTGGCGTTTTCGTCGGGAGGATAATCTCGATGTACATTTATTTATTACATATTCTGCCTCTTTCCAGTCCTTCCTTTTCATTGCAAGGTACGCTATCCTGCAGCCATGCCGCATGCCTGTATCCGGGAGAGAGTGTGGCTACTGAAAATCCATCGAGTGCATCCTGATCATTACCTGTCTTCTCACTCGCAAGGGCCATAAAGTAATTGGCTGCCGGATCGTAGGTGTCTACTGCAAGAGCCTTTTGTGCATACTCACGGGCTTTATCCCATGAGCCCTGCCTGTACATTATCTGGGCCAGCTCGTGTCATTGCCGGAACAAGGCCGGAATTTTATCCAAGTGCCTTTTCGAGGCAGATCCGAGCTTCGCTGTAATTTTTCTGCCGGCTGAGATCTGTTCCCTCTACGAGAAGTCCGTAGGCAGAATTCCAGTCAAAATCAGCCGGTGCATCGAGAGGGCGACTGAGAGGCTTGCCAGGATCATCTGTCAGAACATCATGTCCAAGGCTGACAGTGAGCTGATCAGTATTGCCTTCCCATCTGACCGAATCGCGGAAAAGCTCCATTGGCTTCAGAACAAGCTTTGTTTTGAGGAGTGATCTACCCGATTCTGTTATGCTGAGAGTATCGGACTGATTTTCAAGTGACATCCAGTCTGCTTTCAGCCAGCCCTCCTCAACCCTGAGATTCAGGGCTCCCCTGGGTGAAGCATTTGTCATTCCCCTTGTGCCTTTCACCGGAAACCATGATTCAGTCCAGGAATCAGCAGTATACGGAGCAAATCCAACATGCTTGAACGGGGTCTTTTCGCTTCCGCGGGAAGCCTGGGTAAAAAGGCGGCCCGATTGCAGTTCCACATTAAGCCCGTCATTATCCCCAAGAAGATTTTCCCATCTCTCCCCCTCCTGCGACAGCCCCAGGATCCAGACTTTCTTTCCCAGTTTCTCATAATATGGGGAATATCGCCCGAAACCCATCTCATCATTATGCCAGTAACCGCCATAGAAACTTGATGGACGTCCCGAATGATGTGATATGATTTATAGCTTCCAAAATTGTTATTCTCATATAATGAAATTTCGCGTCCCACGAATCGACCGGCCATGTATCATATTCCCCGCCATGTCCAATATGATGTGTCCCGGGAAAAATAAGCTCAAGATTCCCTCCGGCCTTAAACCCGGCATTTATCCAGTGATAAAATTCCTGTTCGACAGGTGTGTCGTTATACCACCATGAACGGGTTGTAAAGTATGCCTTGTCGGGAGCCAGCCTTATCTCCACCCGCCATGTAGTCCTGCGAAGCCCATTCTGTTGCTCCGATGAAGCAACTTACACTGCCGTCAGGATTGGTCCGAGTAAAGTAATCGACAGGAACAGAGGCAGTAGTGGCATGACCTATATCACCGAAATTGAATTCCAGCCCGCCAGTCGTCCAGGCTCCCCTGAGAGAGATATCACGGAACTTCACAACATGGGTTGAAAATACAAAAGGATACCTGGTGATTTCTCGATTGCCTCCCAGACCTTTCCTCCCATCTCAGGCATAACCGCCAGCTTAATGTAATCGTTCTCCAGCTCTATCATTTTCCATTTGCGGATCTCTGATTTATTCGTGAAGCCGTCAAACCTGAAATATGGGTAAACCCTGCCGGGTCTTGGCACCGGGTCAGGATCCGAATATGGATAGGTGGTCATTGGACGCCCGACCTCCCTGATGTCTGATTGCTGTGCATAAGTTCCAGGACAAGCCAGACTTAAATATAATCAGAAGGTATTTCATTCTGTATTATGTTAAGTGTCTGAAAATTTTCCCTTAATTTAAAATTGTCAAGAAATAATTTTAATAATCTCAGTTTCCCTGTTCGCGCTCGTCCTCTTCACCAGTGCTCCGAACAATGGCTCTGAAATCCCTGCTTCCTCCCTTTACAAGAGCCGATAAGTGATTTTCCAGAGGACTTGTATGTGCATCCGGATTGAATATGTTTCGATATATCTGAATGAATTATTATACAGATCTTTATCCTTCAGTTTTTCCTGGCAGTAGGCTGTAAGGAATTGTGTCAGCCGGTTGTCGGGGTAATATGGCTCACCCCAGCCAAGGTTTTCAGGCCAGGTTTCGGCATCCTGAAGGGAAGAGGCTGCCTTTTTCCATTTTCCCGTTTTCATAAGGTCCAGGGCGATCAGTATTTTTGTTTCCCTGAAAAGGGTGTGGGCATCAATATCTCCTGACCATTTATCACTCTCTGCCGGAAGCATTTCAATCTGGCCCAGGGTCTTGATAGTGGCCGAATACTGTCCGGCCATCCTTTGAATATTTGCCAGCTGAAGACCGGCAACACAATTATCGGGATTCGCCTTAAAGTTCTTTGCAGGCGGTCCGTACAGCCAAACCGGTCTTTCCCTCCCTCGCCTGGAGCCTGGCCATTTCCATTGCGCATCTCCATGATGCCGGATCAAGTTTATAGGCCTCCTCCACCGATTCCTCAACAATGCTGTCGTTATCGCTGAATAACTTTGCCCTTGTCAGATAGAAAGGGGCAAAATCAGGTTCCATACCGCATGAAAGGAACAGCGATCTGGCCAGTGAAAGCTGGTTCTGCTGCCAGCAAATGAGAGCTTCATAATATGGCCATTTCCATCCTGGCATTACCTGGTTTGCCCATGAAAACAGTCCTATCATGGAGGGACGGAAAGGGAATACAAGGTCGGGTGAAGCATCATATGCCAGCCTAAGCTTCTCTTCAGCACCTGATTTATCTCCTTCCCGGTCAAGGAGCCATGCCTGCCAGATCTGTACCATCGGATTCTCAGGAGCGAGATCGAGCATCATCAATGCCTCATCCTCCATATTCCACTCATAATACTGAATAGCCATTTCGATATAGGTCTCATGAGGCAGTTCCTGCCTGATCATCCCGACAAATTCATCCCTGTCCTTATCATCACGGGTATTCATATACTTTTCAAACCTGGCAAGATGGTTAAGGGGATCCTGTTCAATCTGCCTATTCAGGATCCCGATGGCAGCCGCAGTCTTGCCCAAGTTTTCTCTCGGTTATTGCCTTTACGTTCCAGGCCAGTTCATCGGGAGGATAACCACCGGTACATTTATCTATAACATTTCCTGCCTCAGCCCAGTTCTTCTTCTTCATTGCCAGATATGCTATCCTGAGCCATGCAGCGTGCCGGAAAGAGGGAGATATTGCTGCTACTGAGAATCCGTCCAGTGCATCTGCCTCATTCCCGAGCCTATCATTCGAAAGACCCCAGAAGTAATTGGCTTCCGGATCGTAAGTGTTTACAGCCAGTGCTTTTCCCGCAAACTGCCTTGCGCTTTCATACAACCCCTGCCTGTATCTGATCTGTGCCATCTGCGCAAGAGCCGGAACAAGATTAGGATTCTTTTCAAGTGCCCTGGTAAGAAAGGTTTCGGCTTCAGTATAATTTTTCTGCCTTGAAAGGTCAGTCCCCTTCACAAGCAGTCCATATTCGGAATTCCAGTCAAAATCTGCAGGTGCTTTCAGCGGACGGCTGTCAGGCTTCCCGGGATCATCGGTCAGAATATCTTTGCCAAGACTGACAACTACCTGATCTGTACTCCCATTCCATCTTACCGAGTCGCGATACAGCTCCATAGGCTTGAGCGACAGCCATTGCGTTATGAGAGCAGTGCCCGCCCCGGCAACCTTTAATGTATCTGTCTGAGTGGCAAGGGACATCCAGTCAATTTTCAGCCATCCGTCTTCGACCCTCAGATTCAGCGCACCTCGGGGAGAAGCGTTTGTGAGTCCCCGGGTATGCCTGACGGGAAACCAGTGGTCGGTCCAGGCATCTGCAGTGTATGGCGCAAAACCAACATGCTTGAAGGGAGTTAGCTCACTACCCCTCGATGCCTGATTAAACAAACGGCCAGACTGAAGCTCCACGTTTGGCCCGTCAGTATCGGTCAGCAATTTTTCCCACATCAGCCCTTCGCCCGATAGACCCCAGGACCATGCCTTTTTACCCAACTTCTCATAATATGGAGCATAGTGACCGAAACCCATATTGTAATCATGCCAGAATCCCCCGTAAAAATTCGTGGGTTCACCCAGAACATGATAAGATTTCATGCTCCCGAAGTCGTTATGCTCATAAAATGAAATCCTGTGCCCGAGGAATCTATCGGCCATGTATCGTATTCACCGCTGGTGGCCGATGTAATGCGTCCCGGGAAAAATAAACTCGAGATTGCCGGGTGCCCTGAACCCTGCATTGATCCAGTGATACATCTCCTGCTCGACAGGAGTTCCGTTATACCACCAGGAACGGGTGGTGAAAAAGGCCTTGTCAGGCTCCAGCTTTATCTCAACACGCCAGGTAGTACCTGATGCCCATTCCGTGGCACCAATAAAGCAACTTACGCTCCCGTCGCTATTCGTCCTCGTAAAATAATCAACCGGAGTCGAGGTAGTTGTGGCATGACCGATATCACCGAAATTGAACTCCAGTCCGTCGGAGGTCCAGGCGCCGCGCAGGGCAACATCCCTGAATTTTACTGAATGACCCGAGAATATGAAAGGAAAATCCTCCGATTTCTCATATGCTTCCCATACTTTCCCTCCCATATCCGGCATGATGGCAAGCCTGATATAGTCATTCTCCATTTCAATCATTTTCCAGTCCATAGTTATGGGATGACTTGTATAGACATCGAATCTGAAATATGGATAGACCCGGCCGGGACGTGCAACGGGATCAGGATCAGAGAACGGATATGTTGTCATCGGCCGTTCAACCTCCTTAATGACTGCCTTTTGTGAAAAAGCAGAAACAGGAAGCAAAAGCAGTGTAAACAAGAATATAACGCATAGATAATTATTTAATAGAAGAGTGAAATCATGGAAATTATTTCAATTTTTCCAATTCGTCGCTGAATTATCAGCTTCATTTTTTTCAGTTCGAAATCCACTATATCTTTTCCATGGCCGCTGCTGGCATGGGTACGGGGATCTTTCCAAGCATCCCCAGTGGCCATTCGCCGGGGTCGGACGGCAGGTTTCCCATATTCACGAGTTCCGGATGGAGATACATCATTATTGAGGTTTCGTTTGCTCCTGCATGATCGCACATCAGACAAAGGTCTTCAGTATCATTACCCCAGCAGTTCATAACGACAAGGCCATACTTCTCCCTGAATTCCCCAGCTTTTGATCCGATATAATTGGTCGAGGGTCCATGGCCATGGGCAACAACAATTTTAAATCCCGCACGGCTCAGCTGTTTCATGATGCCGTTCATCATGATATCGAAAGTCGGAATCCGGTACCCAGTAGGCGCTTCCCTTAAGCTGCTGAATCTCATATTTGCACTGGGGACTGAATAGACTTCCGCAGTCCATGCCGTAATACTCATGCCCGTTGATGACCGTATCGTAGCCATCAGGGCCGACAAAGAGCATGGGAAGGACAATTCCCCCCGCTTCAGCTGCCAGTTTTTCAAAAAAACCCAAGCGATTGCAATCCGTCAGATCCAAGCGGAAGGTGATAACTGTGCCACTCCAGGGTACCGAGGGGCAGATAGGCAACCGGGCATTTCTCAAGCCGGGCCGTAAACTCAGCGGGAGTAAGTTCCTGGTAAAGAACTTTTTCAGGTTTGCTGCATGAGATCATAATAACTGTTGTAATGAGTAATAGACATTTGTTCATTTCAGGACTATCTTATTTGGTAATGCCAGGGGGGAAATAAATATGAGCTCACTAATGTAATCATTTTCCAAAATAATCAGAAGGGATTATCCTTCCTTTAAGAGAGGTTCTGAAAATTAATCAGGGCCGAAAATTATTCATTCCCGGCTTTTATAATTAGTTTTATAGAAAATGATCATAGCCATTCTCACATTCTTGTGAAAAAGCCATGAAGTCACTTCATAATTTCAAAAGGGAAATGGGGAATACAGCTTCAGAAAGGCAAAAACGGATACTGAGACATTGTCTGTCGGTTATTCTTTTTTCAGCCTTTGTCATTTCACACAGTTTCGGAGCCATAATTGAGGACCGGACTCATTACAGCGCTGTTCTCGGAATGAAGCGCAATTTCCGTGTTTTCCTTCCGCCAGGTTATGGAAATTCAGAAAAAAGATATCCTGTACTGTACTGGTTCCATGGCAGCGGAGGCTCAGCCAGCCAGGAGACCTACAGGTCAGAATTCGAAGATTATGTCAACACCCATGACATTATCATAGTCAATGTCGACGGAACTACAGAAAGCGGATCTACATGGGATTACGGCCTTGCCTTTGAATTTGCCGGCAGGACCCAGGAAAATCATAAAGCCCTTACCGGCATGTATTTCACGAAGTATATAAGGGAACTTATTGATGTTATCGATTCCCTTTACCCTACAATCCCTGACCGCGATCACAGGGCAGTATCCGGGCAGAGCATGGGCGGGCTCATGGCGCCATGGATTGCAAGCCAGAACAAAGACCTTTTCGGCAGCGCCAGCATGTTCTCCCCCTCACCCGATGCTGCCATGTTTGGGCCCCGGGGCAAGGAGGTCTGCTTTGTGAACAGGGAGCTTTACAGAAGCCTGAAAGGAATTCCGCTCCGTCTTACGGCGGCCAGGGGAGACAGGTACCGGCAGTATTACCGGGAGCAGAAAGCTGTCTGGGAACTTGCAGACCTCACACATTTTGAATTTCATGAGGCAGATTACCCCGATCACAGAGCCGTGGATATACCTCAGCAATTCAACTTCCATATGGCTGAATTTTCCAAATCCCATCCTCCCCCGGAAAACTGGCATCATACTGATCCCTTTACAAGTTTCAGGGTCTGGGATTATGCGGTTGAAGCGGAGAGGGATTCGGCAGCTTTTACAATCCTCGAAAAGGTAACACCTTCCGGTTTGCTTGTCTCTTCAAGGTCCTACCTGCCCGACGGCCCTCTGACGGATTATGAAAGGATCAGCATTATTACGGATACAATTTACTCCCCTTCCGAGTACTATATTATTACCGATTTCAACCGGTCGACCGGAAATCTGAGAAAATCACGGGTTCTGTCCGATACCGGTGGAAGAATTAAACTGATCCTTGATGGAGGAGGTCATGCAATTGGAATAAACAGGGAAGGCGAAGGAGCTAAATTATTCCTGATACCCGAATACAACAGGGAGGAGCTGTACTGTGAAGCAGGCACTGCCTGTTCCCTGGGCTTTACAGTTGCAAACGTGGGTGAATGTGCCTCAGGACCAATATTTATCAGGGCATCCACACCAAAATCATTTCTTTCGTTCAGGAAAGATACTATGATCCTTGGCAGCCTTGAACCGGGCCATCAGGTCAGCATAGACGGCTGCTTCCCGTTCTCTGTTGCCCGCGGTGAGTATGGTAAGCCCGATCAGGAAAACTTCATTACGAAAGTTTCGCTCGAGGTATCCTGCAACGATTCCGTCCAGGATATTACAGATATATTCGTTTACCCTGTACCAGGAACTTCAGAGCTGAACGATCCCAATGATCTGGTTATTCTCGATGGCTGTACAAGGCAGCTGAAATATTACGACAACAGGCTTCACAGGGATTCTTTAATCACGGTAACAGGTGGATCGGGAAATGGCAATTCAATTCCCGAGGCCGGTGAGACTGTGGAGCTCTGGGTCCGGCTTCCACAGGGTTTGGGGCCTTCTGATAAAAATACATATCATCCTGCCTTTCTGCTGAACAGGGACATGGTTCAGTGGATAAGTGTCCCACGGCTCAGATATAATATAAAGGGAAGCGAATACAGTGGTGCTGCAAACCTCCAGTCGCCCCTGCTTATTGACCCGGCCACACCTGACGGAACCATAATAAACCTATGGCTGCAGTGTGAAAGCTACGAATTCAGTGAGGAGGGCTTCAACAGACCCATCCAGAGGCATGCCTTTGATTACAGGCATGCTGTTCTGAGTGTTGGCAGGCAGATGAACAGGCAACCCTAGTAGAGCCTCATATTTGTGATAAGCCCTCTTCTTTCAAGTTCATCGTGCATTGAAAGGCAATTCCCCAGGTCGTAATCGGGCTCTATATGATAGGCGATCTGAAGCGGACCACCCCCATTCTCCGATAATGTCTGACTGAGCCATCCAAGCAGCTCTGACCGGGGGGATTCCCCCATCATAAGCTCCATGGGAGGTGCTATATGTATGACAAAACCGGGCCCCATAAGCTGCCTTATTTTAGCGATCGAGGTCCCTGATCCGGTATCTATTATGCTCAGATTCCTGATATGGGACATTGTATCGGTCAGATGATCGGAAAAGCCGCATGAATGAAGGCGTACTGCGCCATACCTGTCGCCGAGGAGGCTGATGTAGGGAACTACAAACTCTTCATACAATTCCGGGGATATCATTGTGCCGGCACATTCACCTACATGAACGGAGGTCGCAGGCAGATCAGCTGCCGCGGCAAAATGATCCACAAGAATTATATATGCATCCACTATCCATTTGATGAATTGCATGCGCCAGATCGGGATCGAACATCATCATTGTCATAATGTTGTCGCCGGTAAGCTTCAGTGATGTCGTAATAATCCCATGAATCGTTGCCCTTCCCGACTCATCCCAGAAAAATGGAGGAATAACTTTCAGGTCGGGCCTCGTTTCCTTTATAAGCTTTATCTGATTGTCAAGGTCCTTTACAAGCGAATGTTCCAGGATAGCCGAAACAGAAGGCAGCTCTTCCTTTCTTGCAATAAACTCAAGCGGTTTTCCGGCTACGTCGGCATCCTTGTCCTCAAAAAAAGAAAATTCAGCCCCGAGGATAGTTGCCAGGATCATATTTGGCTGTATAGCTCCCACAAGTACGTGATTGTCCCTCACATATTTTGCCTGCAAAAGGTTTGCTTCCATGTTGTAAATCGCATAGCGCGGAAATTTATCCTTCACAAACCTGTGTATTACCGTATCCTGTTCCCACCTGTGAACCGGATCAAGATAATACTGGTTGTCGAACATAAATCCTCCGTTCGTGTGGAGCCATCCCTTGGAAACACTCGCTTCAATTGATATCATATAATTCAATCATAAATTTGGCAGTACCAAAATAACTTAAATTCCCCACTCTTTTCTAAGATCAGTGATCGGACGTTCCTCAGCCTCAGCAGTACCCCAGGCATAATGGCCTCCGGGGTTTTTTCCAGCCCACCGCTCATCTATTTTTTCGCTTTTCGGCTGAAACCTTATATCACAGCTTATCCGGAACTTATCTGTAAGGTTGGTGGTCGAGGCGTGCATGGTAAAAAGCCCAAAGATAAGCACATCACCGGGATTAAAGGCCGTTGTGAGCCACCTGCCTCCAAACTTATCGGTAATCTCATAGGGATCCGAGCTGAACCAGCCTTCGCTGATTCTGTCCCTGTCAACATCAATTCCTCCGTATGTGCTTCTTAAACGGGCAAAAGATTCAAGGTTATGCGACCCCTCCAGGATAGCCAGTGTACCCTGGCTTACAGGTATATTACCGACAGGGATCCAGACTGTATGAACATTCCGGGAGCCCCTTCCCATGTATACGGTATCATAATGGCATCCGGTGAAGTTCTCATTGCCGACTGCCCTAAGCCATTTATAATCGTATGTTATGGCATCCTCACGCAAAGAAGTTTTTGAAAAAATCAAACAATTTCCTGTTTTCAAATACTTCCAGGGCTGAAGGATGATGCGTTATTGCACTCTGCCCTGTCATCCTTACCTCTCTCCCCGACCTTGGCATAACAGCTTCAAGCAATGGCTCCCCCTTTACAAGTGCATTATTTTCATTGAGATAGCTGACAATTGCCTCCCTTGCCTTCATTACGGTATCCGGAGCAATGAAATTTCTGAACAGCAGGTAACCATCCCTCTTTATTCTTGCCCTTAACCCTTCGTAATCATTCAGCAGATTATCCGAATCGGTAAGTTCGCCAAGTCTGTCCCCCGGATATTCCACCTCTGTCCGGCAAAATTTAACCTTCATCTTTGTAAATATTAGTTCTTTGATTGAAAATAGCAATAACAAATATTTCAATATCAACTCGTTAAATTAACAAAGATTTTCAATTTTTGTTTCGCAAACGGAGTTAACAGTGACTCGGGGTACAGCCACTTCCAACATACTCCTAAACACTTTTATCCATTGCAAAATACGGCGAATTGGTCTGCCATTTCCCCCTGGTAAAATCCGGGAATGGAACCGGGGCATCCTTTTCTATTGAAATTCCCGAAAGTTCAACTATTGCAGTCATCACTGCCGAATCATAGACGTCGATGGGTGCCGGGCCTTTAGCCTTAACCGCATCGGTGAACTGGGTAAGCATTACAAAGTCAGTTCCACCATGTGATTGTTCTGACAGATCCCCTGAATTCCACCACTTGTGATTATATTTCTCCTCGTATGGCTTCCATGGTTCCCATTCATGATATTTCGGGCTCTCCTTCCTGAGGTAAATTGAGCTTTTTTCCTCATCGTATACGCCAAGGGTGCCCTGAAGCATCCACCGGTTCGAATAAGGACGGGGAAGCTGCATATCATAATTAATTGCAAGCGTTTTACCCATTTTTGTCTTAAGGGTCGAAGTTACTATATCGCCCTGCTTCCATTTTATATTTGCATTCGGATGGTTCTCTCCGAACTCCCTTTTAAAATAGGCGTTGATACCTTTTGAAGCCGTAGCTGTCGAATAGATTTCGGTGAATACGTCCCCGCGGTTTATATCCATCCAGCTTATAACCGGACCCACGGCATGTGTGGGATACTGATCCCTGTTATACTTCAGGAGATATTCGGCCGGCCACCTCTGGTCCCCTGTCTTGCTGTCGAAGAACCAGTGGTCGATACAGTCGTGCGAATGAGCGCAGTGACAATGGACTATTTCTCCGAACATGCCCAGACGCTTCATATTGAGGGCCGCCAGGTTATCCTGCCTGAAGCTCCAGTTCTCAAGCATCATGCACGGTATGCCCGTCTTCTCTGAAGTATCAATCAATTTCCAGGTGTTTTCAACCGTAAGGGCTGCCGGAACTTCAATGCCCGGGCGGGTGCCATTGTTCATGGCCTCGAGGGCTATCGGGGCATGTGAATCCCAATATGTTGCAATGATCACTGCATCAAGCTTTTCCTTTGCAAGCATCTCTTTATAGGTTGTCGCATCCTTTACATAAACTTCCGGTCGTTTCCTTCCTGCACCTACGCAGATATCAGCAGCATTTGAAGCCTTTTCTGGAAACAGGTCGCAAAGGGCTGCTATCTCCACTCCATCTATTGAGAGAAGTGTGGTTACATGACTTGTTCCACGGTTCCCTGTACCAATCACTCCAACCCTGATGTTCTTTTCAGAAATCCCCGAGGCAGATAAATGGCTGGGCAAAATACCCAATCCAATTGTTGCCATTGTTCCGGTTTTAATAAAATTTCGTCTTGACAGATTTTCCATAACAGATGGGTTTATTTTCTATTAAATTACTTGAATATAGGAAATGATAAAGGATAATCTATTCTCAAATTCAAAAAAATGGCATGCTGGTCATTACCCTGTACTTTCAGGAACCTCTTTCAAATTATATTATGCCCTGGTCTGAATCGCAATAATACGTTTCCCAACCTTGTGCCCGGAAATGGCATAGTACAATATAAAAAAGTAGCATGGTATTACAACCGCATATGCGAGCTGCGGTGTGGCAATATCTGCCAGGCGGCCATAGAGCAGCGGCAGGAGGGCACCTCCGAGATTCCCCATTATAAGCAAAGATGAGCCAACGCGGGTAAATCGTCCCAGCCCGTCAATAGCCAGTGGCCATACAGAGGGCCATATCAATGAATTTGCCAATCCCAGCAATGCTATGAAGACTACTGAGACAGCACTCGGAGTTGTGATTGCAAAGACTGTCAGGATTATCCCCAGTATGGCACATATCCTTAGCGCCTTGCTTTGAGAGATATACCGCGGGATCAGGATAACTCCCGTTGTATATCCCAGTATCATTGCAATCATTGTCAGCGATGTGAAATATTTTGCAATTGAAATTGGTATCCCCTGGCTCAGTCCATAGCTGATTATTGTGTCTCCGGCGACAATCTCAAGTCCCACATCGCAAAAAATCGCAATCACCCCTAGAAGCAGGAAAGGAAACTGGAAGATCGAGGTCCTTCCTGAATAAAAATCCTTGTCTTCGCCGGCATTTTCAACATCGGGATCAAGTTCAGGCAATCCGGATATTTTTACAAGGACACCTATTACAACGAGAATAACAGCCATGCCTATATAAGGAATTACAACTCTCGAAGCCAGGTTGTCGAGGGCAGCAGCCTTCTGAACTGCATCCATGCTCTTAAGGCTCGCAAGGAGTGCATCCCCGTCTTTAAGTGCCATAACACCGAAAAGAAAGGTTGCGATGATCCCTGCCGATTTATTGCAGATCCCCATTATGCTTATTCTCTGAGCCGCACTTTCAATAGGGCCAAGAATAGTGATGTAGGGATTGGCGGCGGTCTGGAGGATGGCCAGTCCTGTTCCCATTATAAATAATCCCGACAGAAATAGCCCGTAGGTTCGTGTTATTGCAGCAGGAATAAAAAACAAAGCTCCGGCGGCCATGACAAACAATCCCAGCATCATACCCATTTTAAGTCCTGTCCTTTTTAAAAGCCATGATGCGGGTATCGCCATTATAACGTATGCAACATAAAAGGAAAAAGCTACAAGGTAGGATTCGAAATGGTTCAGCTCGCAGGAGATCTTGAGATAGGGTATCAGTATGCCGTTAAGCCATGTAACGAAACCAAAGATAAAGAAGAACAAACCAATAGTTCCAACGGTTATCCAGTTTGCCTGTGAGCCCTTTTTACCGGTGTTTTGAGTGATCGTCATCAGAAAGGAGGATTATGTTTAGAGCGTACAATATAGCAAAAAAATAAACGGCTCAGTTTGTCTTTATTTTATTCAACCGTCATGTCTTAACAAGATTTTTATAAATTTGAATCTGTTATCATTTCTTTAAAATCCCGGCTTTTAATACCAGGTCTGTCGGTTATAATATCCCGTATGAAAAAAATCTTCCCTGCACTGCTGATCGGAATAATTGCTTATGGATGCAAGCCGGCTGAAAATAGATCACTCAAGACAGGATGGACCGTTTCCGTACTGCCCTCTTCTGTCAGGCTCGATCCGGTCACTGACCAGATAATCGAGTCGCGCTTCTTCCTTACCGACGAATCTCATGGTAACCATGATGATATGCTGAAGGGAAACCAGGTATACGACGGCTCCCATGTATCACTTTACGGTGCCAGGGGAGAATATGTGTCATTCCAGCTGGTGGTAACGAATAATTCGGGAAAAACACTTAAAAACATCAGGATTGGGATGGATAAGTTCAGTCTGAAAGGGAAGAGCCTGCCATTCAGTCCTGAATTCTTCCTTGAATGGTTTGTAGACGTAAAAACACCAAGCACAGGCTATCCCAAAGCTTCCCTCGGAAAGGGATGGTATCCTGATGCCCTTATTCCTTTTCGCTATATCCAGGACGACTCTTCGCGTGTAAGGATCGCTGGACCTATCCGCTATGGCTTCCCGATTTCAATAATCGTGTCGATGATCAGAAATCCATGATCGTATGGATCGACCAGTACATTCCTTTAAGGATGAAGCGGCCCCTGCCAGGCAAATATGCAAGTGAAATTTCAGTGACGATCGATGGCCGAAGACAAGCAAGATCCCCGTAGATCTGACAGTCTGGAATTTTGCCATCCCCAACGAAAATAAATTCAAAGCAAGCCTTCAGCATGAGGGCTTCCTGAGAAGCATGCCTGAAAAAGATGAGCTTGAAATATACCAGCTATTCAAACGGAACCGCATAGCGCTTGCTGGATCCGACATATCATCCCCAGCTTCAAATGACAGAAAGCGGAAAAATTTCGATCGACTGGAGATCGTTCGATGACAGGCTTGAATAAATATTTCTCAGGGAAAGCCTTTACTCAGATTATGGGTATAGGTATGGCCCTGGCTATGGAGAGCCGATAGAGACATTTGTACTGCCATTTGATGTATATGGCAAGCATGGCACAAGGGGATGGCCCGATATCGGAAAGCCTGATGGGGAACGCAATGCCTCCAAACAAAGCCATCTATGTTGATTGCATAAAAAAAGTAGGGACCATCTTGCATTCACTTATTAATCCTGATAAAGACCGATATCACTGTGTATCTTAACGGGCTTGATGAGTCATATTTCCCGGAAGCATGGAGCCGCATGGCCTATGTATGGAGATCTTTTCCGTCAATATTACCCTGAGGCATTTTTCAGGATCGACGGAGGATATTCGGAGGAGGCCATGCAGATTGTTAAAAACTCAATTACTTCCTGGGCATCACATACAATTGAATATGATTATAAGACAATCAAAAAATACCAGGATATGGGGATCAAAGTCTGGCTATACGGCCCGATGCTTTATGAAAGCAAGGTTAACAGCTGGGTAGGAAGCTCAACGTTCATTGATCTTCCCCTTGTCAATGACCGCGCCATCAGCTGGGCATGCTGGAAATACGATACCAGATCATGGATCAGCTGGGGAGCAGGCGCAGGATGGGAAAACGGATGGTACGATCCGGAGTCATGGAAGGACGCCTCAAAAGCCGTCTCCGAAGCAGAATCAGAATTCACCTACAAAAAACTGAATGGGAATGCATTGCTGGTTTATAGCCCAGGTGTGGTTCCGGATGTAGATGGCCCATGCCCGTCCATAAGATTGAAGACAATGCGCGACGGCGTCCAGGAGTATGAATATATGAGACTGCTCTCGGAAGTAGACAATGACAGGACACGTGCTGATTCAGTGGTCAACAGCATCATAAAACTGCCCTTTGGACCCAGCATCGATCGGGAATCTGGATGTCTGGAGTTTTGACAGCCGTAAGTGGGATGAAGCAAGGATTACAATTGGTAAAATGATTGATCAGTCAGTATCTGAAAACTAGATTATCTGAATTTATTAAATTAATATAATGGGAGGTAACAAATTATGAAACAGAAGTCATCATTGTTTTTATCCTGATATTGCTCTTTTTCACTGCAAATATGAATTTTCCGCGCAGGGGATAGGACTTGTTGATGTCAGTTATGCAGAAAAGACTATTACAGTTGGCGGGCCAGATGCCGATATTCCCGGGCTTACCTCCGGTGCAATCCAGATCGCTCTTGATGCCATCGGACAAGAGGAGGAGGCACGGTTAAGCTTAATCCTGGAGTATATGATATTATCGGACCTGTTAGGGTGCCCGACAATACTGCACTGATAGGCTCAGGAAAGGACGACCGTCCTCAAAAAGTGCAACGGGTTCAGGACCAGCTATACAATTGATGCAGACTATGGAATGATGAAGGCAGCTGTAAAGGATGCCAGCGGGTTTAGAATCGGCATGGGGATCCAGCTTTTCGATGATGATCATAATCAGGGCTGGGATGTTACGACAGCTATAATAACCGATATTAAGGATAATGTAATTTATTTTGACAACAGGACCGTTTTCGATTATATCGCCGAATACGGAGGTACAATTTCGAATGGATGCTCAATCGTGGAGGCTGTTGGGGTGACAAATGTCAAGATTGCCGATCTGGTTGTGGAAGGGACAAGACGACAAATGATTATATCAACGGATGCAGGGGAGGCGGAATTTATATTCATAAGTCAAAGGATTGCCTTGTCCGGAATGTGAATGTGAATGAATTCAATGGCGATTCCTTCAGCTGGCAGATCACAGAAGGGATCAATGTCAGGGGCTGCGAGGCGTCAAACGGCAACGGGCTTGGGTTTCCATCCCGGAACAGGTTCGGACTATTCGATTGTCGAGAATTGCATCAGCCATCATAATAAGGGCGACGGGATATTTTTGTGCTGGCGGGTTCAGAACGGGATCTTCCGGAATAATACATCCTATTCGAACGGAGAAAACGGGATCTCGATTGGACACAAGGACACTGATAATATTTTCGAAAATAACCATCTGTTTGAAAACGGCTTCCAGGGTGTTCTTTTCCGCGATGAGGATGAACAGAACAGCGGGCACCGGAATACATTCGTAGACAATATTATCGAAAATAACGGGATGAAGACAGGAGGCAAGCGGATTTTTATCGGCGGCATATACACATGATATTACGATCACAAACAATACTATCCGCTCCACAGGCAAAGGAAATCAGACAACCGCAATCCTTGTGGGTCCAAATAGTACAAATATCATCACATCCGGCAATAAAATATCCGGATCGAAAGAGATCGTATATGAGAAAAAATAAACTATGACATAAGCACTCCTTCTGTCATACTGCTTTGATGCACAATTGCAGCCAAAGCCCAGAAAGAGCAACAGACAGTCCTATATCCGGCAACATTATAACAAAATGGAGAGATATATCACGATGAGTGACGGAGTCAGGCTCTTTACGTCAATCTATGTTCCTAAGGACCAGAAGAGAAAATATCCCGTTCTGATCACCAGAACACCTTATTCCCTGAGCCCTTACGGAGAGAAGGATTATCCATCGGGACTTGTTCCATCCATGCTGTTTGTAAAAGAAGGATATATTTTTGTTTATCAGGATGTGCGGGGCCGCTGGATGAGCGAAGGTAATTTTGTGGATATCCGGCCTAATAACCCTGACAAAAAACCAATAAACGATATTGATGAAAGCACTGATACTTATGATACGGTAGAATGGCTTCTGAAAAACCTGCCATCCAACAACGGCAAAGTTGGAATATATGGCATTTCCTACCCCGGATTCTATGCAACGGCCTCATTGCCAGGGGAACACCCTGCTGTAAAAGCCGTTTCACCACAGGCTCCTGTTACCGATTGGTTTATCGGTGATGATTTTCATCATAACGGAGCATTCATGATGATGGATGCCTTTGCGTTTTATTCATCTTTCGGCGTTCCGAGGCCAAAACCTATAAAACCTGATCCAGGGCCCCCCACCATTTCAATACTACACCCAGGATAACTACAATTTTTATATTGAACTTGAACCGCTTAAAAATGTAAAGGCAAGATATTTTAACGATTCCATGAAATTCTGGAATGATCTGATGGACCATGGGACCTATGATGCATTCTGGAAGGCCAGGAATATACGTACCTGGCTTACCAATATAAAACCCGCTACACTGGTTGTCGGAGGATTATTCGATGCCGAAGATTGTTTCGGAGCTCTTCATACATATGAAGCACTGGAAAAACAAAACCAGGGCAATCACAATACAATCGTAATGGGACCATGGTATCACGGCGGATGGTCGGGAGGAACAGGCGGCTGGTATGGCGACGCGGCAGAGATTTTCAGCGATATCAGAACCGATACTATTACAAGCACATGGTATCAGGAGAAAATTGAATTCCCCTTCTTCCAGCACTATCTTAACGACAAACCCGATCCGGGTATCCCCGAGGCCATGATATTTGAAACCGGGACAAATAAGTGGCGCCGCTATGACAAGTGGCCACCTGATAACATGGAGCAGAAAAATCTATATCTCCAGTCAAATGGCCACCTTGCATTCAATCCACCTGCGGAAGATTCGGATTTGATGAATATGTAAGCGATCCTGCCAAACCGGTTCCCTATGACGACGGAATTCACCTTAAGCGCACACAGAAATATATGATCGATGATCAGCGTTTTGCCTCGAGAAGACCGGATGTAATGGTATACCAGACTGATGAACTGAAGGATGACATAACGCTTGTCGGACCTGTTATTGCAGATCTCCTGGTCTCCACATCAGGGACCGATGCTGATTATATTGTAAAGCTCATTGATGTTTATCCTGATAACTATCCTGATCCTGTTCCCAAACCCCGAAAATCTTGAGTCTTGGCGGATACCAGATGATGGTAAGGGCGGAAGTTATGAGAGGCAAATTCAGGAACAGCTATGAAACTCCAGAGCCTTTCACCCCCGGCAAGGTAACGGAGATCAGATATAATCTTCCGGATATCTCACACTGCTTCAGAAAAGGTCACCGTATCATGGTGCAGGTACAGAATTCATGGTTTCCCCTGGTTGACCTGAATCCCCAGAAATTCACAGATATCTACCATGCAGATAAAGAGCGATTTCCAGAAAGCCACACAGCGTATCTACCATGATAAAAAGAATCCTTCAAGCGTTATTGTGAGTGTTTTAAAATGAAAAAGTTATGACTCCTGTTTTCACCCCTAAATCCCTCAGGGGGGACTTTTTGTAGTTCGGAATGGTTTAAAGCCCCCCTCGGGGGGTTTGGGGGTAAAATTACTTTTCTGTTAATCCTTCTGGTATTAAACCTGAATATCTATGCCCAGAATGCCTCAATAAAAGAGGAATACCAGACAATCCTTACCTATCCTTATTCTGATCCCAGTCCGGTTCCATCAATGGCAGTAAGTTCAATGATCTCTCCATTCTATCCTTATTTTGTCTTTGACGGATTTACTGTCATGGGGTAAACATGGAATGGAAAGTGGTTATCCCTCGACAATGGCCTTATCAGCGTAACTGTACTTCCGGGAATGGGTGGCAAGGTCTGGGGAGCCACGGAAAAATCCACGGGAAGGGAATTCGTTTACCAGAACCATGTAATGAAATTCCGTGCAATCGGCATAAGAGGCCCATGGACCAGTGGCGGGATAGAGCACAATTTCGGGCTCGACCTGGGGCATGCTCCCTGGACTGCCTCTCCTGTCGATTACATCCTTAAGGAGAATGATGACGGGAGTGTAAGCTGTATCGTGGGAGGTCTCGATCTGGCTTCCCGGACACAATGGAGGGTAAATATCCTCCTTCCCAAAGGATAAGGCATATTTCGAAACACAGAGTATGTGGTATAACCCCACACCCCTTCATGATGCATACCTGTCATGGGAAAATGCCGGCTTTCAGGGCCTCTGATGATCTTCAGTTCTTCTTCCCGGGCAATTACTACATCGGGCACGATGGCTCCGTCAACCCCTGGCCGGCCGACAGGAAAGGAAGAGATCTCTCATGGTACAGGAACAATAACTTCGGAAGCAGTAAATCCTATCATGTATCAGGATACTTCACAGACTGGTTCGGGGGATACTGGCATGATTCCGGCTTCGGTTTGGCCACTCCGCTCCCTACAGCGATGTGCCGGGTAAAAAGATCTGGATCTGGTCGCTTGCCAGGGAGGGTGCCATCTGGGAGGATCTCCTGACAGACAGTGACGGCCAGTATATCGAGGCACAGTCAGGGGTGAAATTGAACCAGGCAAACAGGCGAGAGCGGTTATCACAGTCCCTATAATCAGCTCTCCATGCGGCCGGGCTATACTGAGACCAAAACCGAATACTGGTTCCCCGTGATGAATACAAAGGCGATGGCAGATGCCTCCCGCTACGGCACACTGAATGTGATCCGTTCAAGCGATTCCATTAATATCTATATCTGTCCCTGTGCTTAAATTAATGATTCGCTCGTAGTAAGCGCTGAAGGAAAAACGGTCATTTCCGCCAATCTCTCCCTCTAGACCGCTTGCATATCTATCACGGCAAATTCCTGCTGAAGGGGATTCGGAAAAAAAGACGATTGCGGTAAGGCTCGGGAATAACCTGCTTTCATATAATTCGCGACAGCAATGATCTGATTACCGGAAAGACCTGCGGTTACACCAAAGATGACGGTGATTATAATTCTGCAGCCTGGTTTTTCAGGCTTGCAGAAGATATAATGCCATGCGGGAATATGATCAGGCTCTTGTTTATTATCGGAGAGTGTCTTAAAATAGAGCCGGCGCACAGTGCGGCACTCTACAGGAGCGCAGAGCTTCATTACAGGCGGGCGGAATATCCAGAGGCCCTGAGGCTGGCAGTTAAGATACTTGAAAAGGATACCTATGACGGATCAGGAAATTTTATCCTCGGCATTGTCTTAAAGGAATGGGGAGCTGAACCAGGCAGAAGAAGCTTTCAGTGTCGCTTCAAGAACAATGGAATATCGTTCAGCATCGTATCTTCAGGATATCCGGATTAAGGATCATGCAGGGCGATTACACGGGGGCGGCTGAATATGCCCGGAAGGCAATTGATTTCAACCGGTATAATATAAGTGCCCATGAGTTCCTGGCTCTCATGCTGCAGAAAACTAGATGACAGGACCGGGGCAGAAAATGCACTGAATGAACTTCTTCGAACTGGATCCTCTCGACCATTTTATACGGTTTGAATCATATCTCCTGGATCCTTCACCTGAAAATCTTGACAGTTCAAGTCTCTGATCAAGAATGAGCTTCCCCAGGAAACCTATCTCGAGCTTGCCGTTGAATATGCCAACCTTGGACTGAAAGAGGAGGCCGTAAAAGTGCTTGAAGTGAAGCACCCTCCTCCCCTGTTGCATATTACTGGCTTGCATATCTGTACAGGGATTCAGACCCTGGAAACAGCAGCTTACCTGAAAAAAGCTTCGGAAATGTCTCCCGTTCCTTGTTTTTCCACACCGGCTTGAGACCCTCCCTGTCATGACCTGGGCAGCGGAAACAGACCCGTCATGGAAACCAAAATATTATCTTGGACTGATCTACTGGCATATAAACCGCAATGTAAAGCCGCAGAATTGTTCGAGAATTGCGGTGATATACCTGATTTTGCACCATTTTATATAGCAAGGGGAAGCCTTTTCCGCAATATTCAGTCAGAATACTGCCACCCCTGCAATGACTTCAATGCCGCTGTTAAGATGGATCCCGGAGAGTGGAGGACATGGCATTATCTGGTTAACTTTCTGCAGTCCGAAGCTGCCTTTCAAAGTGAGGTTGAAAATTCAGGAAAAGCCTATAGCCTGTTCCCCTCCAATCCGGTGATCGGAACTGATCATGCGAAAGCCCTGCTTAATTCAGGCAGGTATGTTGAATGTCTTCGGTGTTCTCGGAAAATCAGTATACTTCCCCAGGAGGGAGCCCATGAGGGACATGATATTTTTGAATTGGCCAACCTTTCGCTTGCTGTTGAAATGGCTGAAAAAGGGAAGTACAGGAAGGCCCTTGAATATACCGGTAACTCACGGAAGTGGCCCGAAAACCTCGGAGCAGGTAAACCCTACGATCCGGATACCCGGTTTCAGGACTATATCTCAGCATTTTGTCATGAGAAGCTTGGTGAACGGAAGCCTGCAGAAATATTCAAGGATCAGATAGCTGAATATTCTGTAAATATGGAAGGCTCTGATCAGGAAGCTGTCAATATGCTTATAGGGACTTATGTGCTGAAAGATCAGGGGAAAAAGACATGTCGCAGACGAGACTGTGAAAAAATGGAAAACCGAACAGGACTCTTTGTTGAAATGGAAAATATCCGAGGGCTCCTCATCTCAAAAGGCTCAATGGCTCCTCGCCAGGTATATGAATGAGGATGACAGGGCATCCGGACTGGAAAAAGAGATAGCAGCCTCTCCGGCAGAAAACAGGTTTCGTCTTTTCTTAAGATTTTACAACAATTTAAATATCCTCAAAACGATGATGACAAAATAATGGATGGATTGTGATAAAAAAACATTCTTATCGGGAAACTGTTTTCAGCTTCATGACAGGTCTTTTTACAGGCTGATTTACCTGATCCTCCTGCTCAGTTTCGCATCTGTCTTTAAAGCACATGGCCAGAATAACGGGAAGGAGGATGAATTGAAATTTTATGACGGACAGTCATTTACCATTATCGGGAAATACCATTCCGAAAAAAACTATGTCCGCTTTCCAAAGGAGTATGAGAGCAAACTAAGGAAAGATGTCTGGGATCTTGGCCAGAATTCTACCGGGATAAGCATACGGTTCAGGACCAATGCTACCAGGATAACCGTCCGCTGGACAGTCATGGAGGATAATGTAATGGATCACATGGCATTTACCGGGATTAAAGGCGTAGACCTTTACGCTTATGTTGACAACCATTGGAAATATACCGGCACAGGCAGGGTTAAGGGAAAGACAAGCGAGTTTACATTGCTCAGGACAGGAGATGCAGTTTACAGGGAATATCTTCTGAATCTCCCCTTGTACGATGGCATTGATTCCTTATCGATCGGAGTGAACAGCAGCGCTGAAATCACATCGCCTCATGAGAATTATCTTTTAGCCAAAAAGCCCGTTGTATACTACGGCAGCAGCATTGCGCAGGGAGGTTGTGCCTCACGCCCGGGAATGGCATTCACAAATATACTGGAGAGGGCAATGGACAGATGCTTCATAAATATGGGGTTCAGCGGAAGCGGAACCTTCGATCTGCCTGTAGGTGAAGCAATGAGCGAAATAGATGCGGCATTGTATGTAATAGACTGTAACCCGAATACAAAAACCGAGCTCATCTATGACAGGGCCGTGGCACTTGTTAAATACCTCAGGGAGAAAAGACCCGGGATCCCCGTGCTGCTTGTTGAAAATTACTATTATGTCAACGGACTCGGAGATCCGAAGAAGTCGGAGGATGAAAAGAAAAGAGCCGAGTTGCGGCATGCCTTCAGGACACTCAAGGAATCAGGTCTCGGGCAGATTTACTATAAGAAGGGAGATGGCATGATAGGCGACGATTATGAGGGAACCGTGGATGGCGTTCATCCCAATGACCTTGGCATGATGCGGATGGCGGATGCTCTTCAGCCTGTCATTAAGAAATTAGTGAAATAGCATTTATACAGCGGTAAGAGGTATGAACGTAATTACCGATTACCGATCGACTACCTGCTTCGCCTTCAACCAGGAAGCATGAACGATAAGGCTTCAGATCCAGTTTTACCATGGTAATGAAATCCCTGAACCCGTTTTCTGAACTTTTTGCTGCTGCTGTACTAATATAACCGGAATGAGGATCCCATTCTTCAAGATCCATTTTTCCCCTGAGGGTGATCTCTGTTTTGACTGTATGAACTACCGGTATTTGCAAAATAGAATACATTTTTCCCATCAATAACCTTATGTATATATTGCAGATCCGGCTCAAACGGATAGTCGACATCTTTATCATGCACCCACTTCTGAAGCAACTTCCGCAGATTCTGACCATCGGGATGTGCAATAAAGAAAGCCCTGCCTCCCATCGGGTTCGATTTCATGGAACCGGCATCAGCTTCTCCGCCGGGAAATACAGACTTCACAATGTTTGCCACCTCATTATCCTTTCCGGATTCAGTTGATTTGAAGGGAAGTCTTGTTGTAAATATCACCATACCGCCCAGGTTGTAAAAATCTGCTATTTTCCTCATGTTGGTTAAGGAAATAGTTTTGCAGGAAGGGACAATTATTACCCTATAGCTTTCGGCGTTGATTTTATTCTTCAGCATGAGCCTGCCCGGAGAAATGGTGCATTTTTCGTCAAGCACTTCAGGATGGATAAAGGTATAATCCTTCCCGGCAGAACTGGTCAGCCAGTTGGCAACATTTACATAGTCAATCTCCCTGACAGCGCTTTTATAGTATTCATTGGAAGGATCAGGTGGCCCGTCCGTGTTGGAGGGACCCTGGCGCTCGTCAAAATAATGGTCACCCTGAAGTGAGGCAATCGGATAAAGGACTGCAATATCTGCAACATGCCTGCCATTATTCTGCAGCATTACATTCAGGCGCGAAAGAAATTTTGTAAAATACTTCAGGCTGTCGGCATACAAAGGATTACGATCCGACAATTCAGGCTTATATGTCACTTTTGTATTATCATACCAGACTGCATGCGGGATAAGCATATTAATGCCTTTTGTATACTGATCCATGGCGATCGAATCGATCTGGTTCCATGTCAGGTCACCCGGTTTTTCATAATCAGGCATAGCGCCATAGGTCTCCGACATCACTAGATTCTTGTCCCAGTTATTTGCCGCTGAGCTGACAAGCTTATAGAAACGTTCCGCAGGACGTTGGCCTCCTATTTTGTCGATGCCCGGTATTTCGAGATATTTAAAGGATTTCATCAGGTCGCCTGCTGAATTTACCGGATCCAGTGCCTCCTCGGGAGCAGTATGCCCTGTTGCGGTAATGCCATGAGCCACCGACCAGTCGCTGACAACCTTAGTGAATCCTTCTGCATATAATTCGGCCCTGAAGCCAAAAAGGTAGTTCCTTGCACTCTCTGTTTCAGGACCTATGTCGTACCACATTGCCGGATAAAGTGAAACCGGGCTGAATCCATATTTTTTTGTGAACTTTTCATTGAAGTCCGGTGTCCACATCCGGAACCGGGCATGAAACATTGAAGGCTCGTCAAAGAAAGTCCCGTAAATTACTGGTCCAAAATACTCCCTAAATCGCTTGTAATATACATCATGCACCATTTCCGTGAATTTTAGGACTGCCTCAGGATTAAGATAATCTGCAATGGGAATCCCGTCTATCACACAATTGAAAATCATTATTTTCCATTTGCCTGACGGAACATTCCATTTCAGAATCCCGTTTAAAATCTTTCCGGTGATATCTATCCTCTTCAGGTCAGATTCTTCAATGGCTACTGCACCCATGATCCTGCCCAGAGGTATCTTTTTCTCATATGCAACAGGGCCGGTAATATTTTCCTCTGTTTTATCAAGACGCTGTATAGTCAGATCAGGGAATTTCTGCTGAAACCTTGGCGTATCGTCACCCTCTGCGAATGCCCCTACGGAACCGCTGGGAAAGCCGAATTCGTCATACAAGCTTACAGTCATGCCCAGCTCTGAAGCTTTCTCGAGCATTTTGCCATAAATATCCATATAAGCATCGGAAAGGTATACCGGCCTGAAATTTTTGCCGAAAGGGACCACACCGAAACCTCCATACCCGCACTTGTCCCTCATTTCCTGCATCAGATTAGCCACGCCATCTGCAGTTACCTCAGTGTTGTTCCAGAACCAGAGTGGCCTGGGCCAGTATTTGATCGGGGGATCGATGAATTTCTCCCGTGTAAAGGCTTGTCCGTTTGAGAGGGATATATGGGCCAGAAGAGATATGACAAGGATTATTGACGAAGTGTAATTGGATTTTCTCATTCCTCGATTTTTTTGAAGATTATGTCCATCATAAAGATATTAAATAATCGAACGGCAGGGACTGGCGGTGACCCGTCCATTCCGGTCATGACCCGTCAAAACGGGAATTGTTCCGGGAATTTTTCCGGTGGCAACGATTTTTATTGTAAATTCAACCGGAAATCTCATTTAAGTTCATGTCGGTATTATTTAATTCACTCCAGCCTTACCAATGAAAAACAGCAGAAGGAAGTTCCTCAAAAATGCCGGTATGGCAGGTCTGGGGATAGCGGGGAGCAGCCTCGCGGGAGGTTTTGCATCAACTCCCGGGTTAAGTCTCCCTTTAATGATGTCACAAATACAGAAAATTTAACACAAGCTATGAAGCAAACAGAAAATTTAAGTGTCATCGGACTTTATGGGGAATGGGCAGCGTCTCTTCCGGAAATGCATTGCCAGCGATGTCATTCAGAAGGAACGAATTCACCGACCTTGGGCAATGGAAAAAGAAGGCCCTGGCCAGCTTCAGGGAGAAGCTCGCAGCACCTGATATAGGATCTATGCCCAGTGTAACGGTTAATAAACAATATTCATATGACGGACTGGATATTGAGGAACTGTCGTGGAGTCTTCCATACGGCAGGCCGACCGAGGCTAGTTCTTCTCAAGCCACACGATGCCAGCCGGGCCCCTTCCCGGCATACTTGCCTTTCATGATCATGGTGGCCTCAAGTATTTCGGAAAACGAAAGATCACAAAGACATCCGACGCGCAGCATCCTCTGATGGCTGAACATCAGAAATTGTATTATGGGGAACGGCATGGGCAAATGAGATAGCCAGAAAGGGATATGTTGTCCTTGTATCCGACGCCTTCCCCTTTGCAAGCCGGCGCGTTATGCTCAGGGATGTCCCTGAAATTCTGAGAGAGGGCCTGAACGACGACAATCCTGAGGACCCGAAGAATATTGCCGCGTACAATGAATGGGCAGGAAAGCATGAATCGGTGATGGCAAAATCGCTCTTCTGCGCAGGTACCACATGGCCGGGAGTATTTTTTGCCGAAGACAGGATAGCTCTCGATATTCTCTGTTCGCGAAAGGATGTGGACAGTAGCAGGATAGGCTGCGGAGGCTTATCCGGGGGTGGAATGCGTACTGTCTTCATGGCCGGACAGGATCCAAGGATAAAATGCGCCGTTTGTGTTGGCTTTATGACAACATGGAAGGATTTCCTGCTGAATAAGTCATATACCCATACATGGATGACCTATGTCCCCGCTTGTACCAAAAGAACTCGATTTTCCTGAAATACTTGGACTGCGGGTGCCACTTCCCACTCTTGTACTTAACGATACGGATGATGACCTGTATACTGTTCCGGAGATGAATGCTGCAGACAATATCTTAAAGGAGATCTATGCAAAAGCCGGACATCCTGAAAAGCTATAAATGCTCTTTCTATCCGGGCGAGCATAAGTTTGATGCCGATATGCAGAAGGAAGCTTTTGGCTGGTTCGATAAATGGCTGAAATAACAGCTCGTCACTCAATATACATTTATGCATCCATTAAAATTCCTGTAACAAATAAATATTCCACAGATGTTCAAAACAAGCCTCTCGCTTATCTGTTCCTTGTTTTACTGTTCGGCAGCACCCTTGTATCTGGCCCAGGAAGAACCTGTAACCTAAAGTTGTAAAACCGGCTGAGATCAATGATGTTCTTGTTAATCCCGGGAATCGGATTTATGACCTTTCAGCGATTTAACGGAGATGACCTTAACAAAGGCATGGGCTGGACAGAGGGTCTTCCAATCGTTTACCAGGATTTTGACGGGGATCTTATCAATAAGAACCACCCGCAGACAAGCATTGCCTATTTCAGGGTTTACTGGACTTTCTTTGAACCTGAACAGGGAAATATAACTGGCCGATGATTGACAAAGCACTGAAAACAGCTGCGGAACGTGGCCAGACCCTGATGCTCCGTATTCCTCCATACAGTGCTGAAGTTGATGTCCCCGGATGGTACAGGAAAATGGTTGGAAAGGAGGTTGATTCCAAAATTGCAAAATGGAGGGTCGATCCCGAGGATCCAAGGTATATTGAATATTATGGAAATATGATAAGGGCATTGGGAGAACGTTATGACGGGCACCCTGACCTCGAATCGGTTGATATGTCGCTTGTAGGATTCTGGGGTGAGGGAGAGGGAAGTCATCTCCTTTCCGAAAAGACCCGGCTGGCCCTTATAAATGCATATCTCGACAATTTTAAAAAGACTTACCTGACCTTCCAGCCTCTTAACGGAGATGCTCCCGATGCAGGTGTGCTCGTAAAAAATACTACTATCGCAGCATATTGGCCTGATGGAAGGAATAACGGGACCGGACCGCAGATGCGCGATCTGGGCTGGCGCCTGGATTGCCTCGGAGACATGGGTTTCTGGCCTCACTGGCACTGGAATCATATGACTGATGTATATCCTCGGGATATTGTCAAAAGCGGCATGAGCCAGGCGTGGAAAAAGGCTCCGGTAACTATGGAAATATGCGGCACCTTTCTCCGGTGGCTTGAAAAGGAAAAATACAACAAGGACACTGTGGAATATATTTTCGGACAGGCGCTCAAATGGCACATATCATCATTTAATGCCAAGAGCTCTGCTGTCCCCGATATCTATTCCCCCCTTGTAAACGAATGGCTTAACAGGATGGGGTACCGGTTCGTTTTAAGAAGGTTCACATATCCTGCTGTTGTTAATCCGCAAGGCCAGCTGCCTCTTACAACGTGGTGGGAAAACAAGGGAGTTGCTCCGCTCTACAAGGATTACAAATTTGCAGTCCGGCTCAAAAATACCGAAAGAAAAGAGATAATGATCACCTCCGCTTATTTACCCGACTGGCTGCCGGGAGATATTGTACATGATGAAAAACTCTATATACCATATGATATGCCTCCCGGCAGCTATAATATTGAAATTGCAATAGTAGACCCGGTTTCATATGAACCCAGGGTAAAACTTGCTATAGCCGGTATCAATGACGACGGCTGGTATACATTAGGCGAAATCCTTGTACAAAAAAACCAATAGGAACAGAGGCATTTAATGAGGTGAATTCTATCTTGCATTCTCAACCTGCCGGTGAAAAGCATCGACTGTCTCCTCCCCGTATTCAGCGTAACGTGTTATGCCTTCACGCTTTACAATTTCCCTGAATTTTGCGTAAGTGCCATCGTTCCTGGCAATTACGGGTGTCTTTTTGCACTTAAGATACAATACGGGCAGGGATGCCAGTTCTACACGATGCAGTATTTCAACGTTATCTGCCACCTTGGCAGCCTCTTCAAAAATAGCGCAGGACTTTGTAACAAATTCATCCGAGAACATCTTATCCTGATCTGTAAGTTTTTCATAATTAGCTGTTTCTATATGCATGTGGGTTTCAGGGGTAATCCCTGAATACAACAGGTCGAAATACTGACGAACCTGCTTTCCTGCCCTTCCATAATAGCCATAAATAAAATCATCAATAACATCCTCTGACATTGCAATCAGGATTCCACAAAAGGCGGGAAATAAGATAAGACCTGAGCTCGGCAAATTCCCCTCCACGGCATCTGGTAAGCTCCCTGCTCCATAATTCCGATTGCATTGTTATCCCTGAATGTCTGGATATTCGGCTGAAGAACACGAATATTGGGATA
This sequence comes from uncultured Bacteroidales bacterium, assembly GCA_963756885.1. Lineage (GTDB taxonomy): Bacteria > Bacteroidota > Bacteroidia > Bacteroidales > VadinHA17 > LD21. The sequence goes on along the minus strand of CAVWPG010000003.1, from coordinate 141,408 downwards.
AGGCATCAGATAGTGCTGAAAATATACAACATAATCCCAGATATACATGTTTTGTGCAATCGCTGACCATCCTTTCAGGTCTGCCAGGAAAGGCTCGTTCCGGGGACATGACCTGATATCATGCGAAAAACAACATTCAATGCTGCATAAGGCGCACAACGACATTTTTGCGGGCATGAATGGTTTTACAGGGCTTTCGTGTATATTTATATGCCAGGGTACCAATATATTTGTCCGGAAATTCTTTCTCAACTGCCTCCGCTACCTGGTTGACAAACCATAATACCACACCTGATTCGCTCCCTTCCCTTTTCGCAATGGCCTGGCATTTATCACACTGGCATGGATTGTCCCAGTCATTCTGCGATACATCGTAAATAAGATATTCAGGATTCTCCCGCATTATTTTCTTAATCCTTTCCGTTACAATTCTCAGGACATCGGGATTGGTCAGACAAAGCTGTGCATCCTTGTAAATACGCTTGTGATCTATAAGGCTATAGTACTCAGGATGCTTATCATAAAACTCTTCCGGTGGCACCAAAGGATAGAAGGTATGTACAGCCCAGTAGCTCTCAACCCCTCCCGGCTGTTTTCTCTGCACCGCCCAGTTCTCCTCCTGGCTCAGGGTATCCCTGGTTGAGCCCATGGCTCCGTTCATTCGGTTCCTCGCACACCACACCGGATCAAATGCCTCATAGTAAAAATCATTGCGGACCCTTATTCCGGGACTTTCCGAATGATCATATGATTTAAAGGTTATTTCATCCCGGTGAGGAACCACGCTTACAGAAGGGGTGTACCATCTGCATCCCAGCTCATTTTCAAGAAATGCCATTACGCCATACATTGTGCCGCGCCGGCTGCCCCCATAGATATAAATATCGGGGCCTGAATTGAAATAATGGAATGATTCATCCGATTCTGCAGGTGCCGGTGCTCCTGTTTTCTCTCTTATGAAATTATTATAGCCGATTATTACCTCTGGCCCGGAATATGCATCATTGATATCCTGAACGGGCAAATCTGCTCCCGATATCTCCCTGATCCAGTGTTGAAGTTCATGGGCAGCCCATTTTTCTGATTCCGAGGCAAGGGGACCAACTGCTATCCTGTATGCCGAAGCTTTACCGGAAGCCAGGGTATATGTTTCAGCTGCAGGTGATGCAGACTGTCCTTCTGAGTTTAACCCCGGGAACAGTGAGATCAGTATTATAGCCAGACAAATTCTCAACATCGTATTATTATCAGGTAAGTGATGCCTCAGCAAGGTATCTTTTAAGGGTGAGCAAGATCCTTTTTCATTTCTGACAGGATCTCCTCTCTTTTCATGGTTATCTTCGATGCCCCGTTTTCTGCCCCGCCCAGCGGATATTCGAAATGAAGTGAAACAGGCACTCTGATATTAAACCTTTTTAACAAGCCAAAATATCTTTTAAAGTCCACAAGCCCTTCTCCCAGGGGAACAGTCTCTGAAATCCATTTCTCCCCCTTCTTCATCCAGAGGAAGTCCTTTATATCTATTGACCTGATATAGGGACTTATAAGCTCAAGCCCTACCGGCCAGGCATTTGCACCCTCGACCGTTGCATGATAGATATCGTACTGGGAGCCTAAAAACGGAGAGTTGATCTGCTTCAGGGAAGCGGCCAGATCCCATATCGGGCCTCCAAAATATATGCCTGAACCAAAATCTCCGGAATGGTTCTGGTATTCACCGGAGATCGAATATTTTTCATTCAGCTTTGCAAGTTTTTCAAGCTTGCCATTTATGATGCGTATGCTATCCTCCACGGATCTCTTCGGATCATAGTTGCCGTATCCCATCCTGTAATGATGTATGCCAAGTGAACTGGCAGTACGCAGGATCTTCTCGCTTACCGGATCATCTGCATCAGTAATGGCAGTGGTCAGCATATATACTTCCCGGCCTGCATTTCTGATGGCTTTCACCGCTTCAGGAAGGTCTTTCTCTACCCTCTCCGGCAGCACATGCCCCTGGGGGCGAACAGTCAGGTCCGCTCCATCAAATCCCATTTCAGCCACAGCTTCAGCCATCTCCCTATAGTCAAGCCACTGAAGATGCTTTGAAAAAATACTGATCTTAAAAGCATCCTTATCGTTTGCACCGTTAAGAAGACCCCTTCCTGCCGGGTCTGCATAAATACCCCGTGATCCGGCAATTGCATTTATGCCAGAGGCAACACCTGCAGCCGTTAAAACTGATTTTGCAATAAAACTGCGCCTTGAAGTTTTCATAATCAATATTCTAGTATGAGCTTAATTCGGGTATATCGATCCAGCATCTCTTTGCCCAGCTTTCAAGTCCCTTCTCAGCAAGCTGCACCCCCTTGGCCCCTTCCAGGAGGCTCCACGGGAATGGCTCATCTTTTACAACATGTTTCAGGAACAGCTCCCACTGAACCTTAAAAGCATTCTCGTAAATCTCCTGCTCCGGTACCCTCGACCATCCATTGTAAAAATCGATGGTCTGAGGAATATCTGGATTCCAGACAGGCTTGGGGGTAGCACCGTAAGGCTGAACATAACACTCCCTGAGTCCGGCTACTGCAGAACCTTTTGTGCCATCGACCTGCAAGGTCAGCAGATCATCGCGCCGGACCCTCACTGTCCATGATGAGTTGAAATGGGCGATTATGCCGTCTTCCAGCTCAAATGTTGCATATGCTGAATCATCTGCAGTACATTTGTATTCCTTTCCCGCTTCATCGACCCTCCTGTCGATATGGGTTGCTCCCAGGCAGGAGACAGCCTTCACTTTTCCGAAAACATTATCAAGGACATAACGCCAGTGGCATAGCATATCGACAATAATCCCGCCGTCATCCTCCTTGCGGTAGTTCCATGATGGCCTCTGGGCAGGAATTGTGTCCCCCTCGAAAACCCAGTAGCCGAACTCTCCCCTCACAGATAGAATTCTCCCGAAAAATCCCTGTTGGATCAGTCTTCTGAGCTTCACAATGCCTGGCAGCCAGAGCTTGTCCTGGACAACACCGTTTTTAAGTCCTGCCTCCCTGCAAAGATTATACAGCTCCAAGGCAACGTCAGTACTGACTGCAATTGGTTTTTCACAATATATATGCTTCCCTGCCCTTACCGCCTTACGTACTGCATCGGCCCTGCGCCCGGTGGTCTGGGCATCGAAATAGATTATGTTGGAAGGATCGCCTAGCACGCTGTCGAGATCGGTGCTCCACCTGGTGAGGCCGGTCATGCTGCACAGCTTTTTAAGTTTTTCCTCATCGCGGCCTACAAGCACCGGATCCGGCATGATAGTCTCTCCTGACCCGGTTTTTACCCCTCCCTGCTTCATTATCTCGTGAATCGACCGCAGCAGGTGCTGGTTTGTGCCCATACGCCCCGTGACGCCATTCATGATTATTCCTGCTTTATGCTGTTTCATATTTTAAATTTATAATTGATTTACAGTTCTTATCCTGAAACTTCCTGGGAGTCTTTTAATTTCTTCACGGTTTCCGGAGGCGGCATTGCTTTCCTTATGCATATTCATTATAGGCTTTTACAATTCTGTCAAGAAACACCGACTGGTCGAGCTTCCAGTATTCATTTGAGAAGATCTCGACTTCAATAAATCCATTGAAGCCTGCTTCTTCGACCCATGACCTTATACGCCTGAGAGGGATGCAGCCCTCTCCCATCAGGCCACGGTCGTTGAGCATATCGGTGGTTGGCGATTTCCAGTCGCAGATATGGTATGCAAGCAGCTTGCCGTTCCTGCCACATCGTTTTATCTCCTGCTCAAGAGCCGGATCCCACCATAGATGGTAAACATCCACGGCTATACCTGCCCATGGGCTGTCAAGGGCTTCGGTCATATCATTGGCCTGGGCGATCGTATTGATCGCAGACCGGGTATCTGCATACATCGGATGAAGAGGTTCGATAGCGAGATGCACTTTTGCAGCCGCGGCCTCCGGAAGGATGGCAGCCATCCCGTCAAGGATCTGCTTCCTTGAATCTTCCAGGGACTGTGCGGGATCAGCTCCGCAAACCATTACAATTTTATCTGTTCCAAGAGTAAATGCCTCCTGAATGGCTCTCCTGTTATCATCTATTGCAGCTTTTCTCCTGGCCGGCTCACGGGACGGGAAGAACCCTCCCCTGCAAAGGGATACGATCTGCAACCCCTCCTGACGAAGCATATCTCCGGTTTTCCCAATGTCCCTGCCATTCAGGGCATCCCGCCATACTGTTATCCCCCTGACTCCGCTGGCTGCGTAATTCCTTGCAGCCTCTTCGATCCCCCAGGGCTTTGTTGTGATTGTATGGAGACAGAGACGCGAAAGCGGAGCTGTAGCTGACTGATTCATTTACAACAATTGAAATAAGTATAATATTCCTGACCTTCGATAACTCTCTGCAGATACATGCAGGCTTCACGAAAGTGGTAATCTCCCCACATGCTCGATTCACCATTCGGTATTTTTTCTCCCGCCGGAATAAAATCCCAGCCATTGGGACGGTGATAGACAGAATGGAGCAATAACCCCTGATGCCGTGCTTCAACACTCAGATAAGGCTTATCCAGAAGAGTCTTCAGTACTACAAGCCCGGCTCCGGTGTAAAGGCTCCCCTCATCCTCACCCTTATGCAGCGACAAATAGCTTCCCAGCCTGAGAAGTCCCTGCGCTGCAATCGCTGCAGCAGAACTGTCGACAGGTTCAAAGGAATTAAACGGATCAGAAGGTCTCTCAAGGTAATTTCCCATCTTAGCCAATCCCGGAGCACCGGTATCCCAGTATGGCACACCATCAATGGGTGAGTTTTCTATATAAAAATCACAGGTAGCCCTGGCAGCTTTCAGCAGCTGCATCTGCAAGGCTGCCTTTGGATCCGGAAAATCCGGGATCGCTTTCATCCATTCCTTCAATCCATTCAAGTTGTTCGGCAAAGCCGCACATGGCCCAGGCCAGCCCCCTTGTCCAGGTGCTGAAACCCGAATAGCCCTGCTGGGTTCCAGGGCATCTGAAATTACCATCCTTTACATTGAAAATGCTTTCATGGGCTGTTCGTCCCCATACATCGTAGATATCCCGGCCTTCTCCGTAGAAAACAGAATATTCTGCAGTTGCCCTGAGATGCTGTACGGCCCGTTCCAGCAGACTTATCTTCCTGTCGCCCTCTCCCTGGTACACATGGCCCAGCATATGACTGAGGGTCAATGCCCTGACTGACCTGATCGTGTCCACAAAAAGCGAGTGTGGCCCATTGAATGAGTGAATGTAGCCGCCTCCTGCAATTACTGTCCATCTCGAAGCCTGAACGGCTCCCGAGATCTTCAGGGCCAGTTCATAGAAATTTTTCTCCCATTCATCTCCGGCGATCTTTCCCTCCTTCATAAGCCGCAGCAGATTCCCATAAGTGCTTACGTTATTGAAGCCATGATCATGCACGCCTGTATGGCTTATATGCGGGGCCATCTTTTCCAGCACCTTCCTTTTTGCATAATCAAGGAGCTGTTTGTCTCCCGTGGCATCGTACTGCAGCAAGGCAGAGCCGTACTGGAACCCCTGGGTCCATTCAGTCCAGCCCCTTGTTGTGTACACTCCCCCTGCAGTAAATACCGGGGAACCCTTGGACTCGTCATACTCCGATGCGATCAGGTGAATCTTCTCGCCTGAATATTGCCAGAACCTTTTCAATGCAGTCGAAAGGTCTGCTGGCTTAAGATTTGGATCGATCTTTATCATTTACAAGAATACATTTTTTTCACGAAAACCGGATGAGAATTTTCACGTTTGTCAAACAATCATTTTACAGTTTTTCTTTACCGATTAACCTAAACGTTTACCGGCAGCTCAAATCCTTTTCTGTGATAACCTTCGGCAAGAGTTTGAGCGCCAGCATCATTTGTAATTTCTTCATACTCTGGAGAGAACAGCAGCTGTTTTTTGCCAGACCGGTACGACAGGTTTGCCAGATGAACCAGTACGGAGCTCTGATGACCCTGAATGATGGGCGCATTTGGCTGCTGCCCTGAACGGATGCAATCGACATAATTGGCAAGATGATCTGCCAGGGGGAACCTGCCGTAATGCTCAGCTGCAATCTTCCCGTCCTTCTCGAACACCTGCCAGCCTCCTCCCATCCTGCCAAGGTACATTACCCTTTTCGTACCGTAAATAACTATCTTGTCACAATTCAGTTTCCATTCAGGGAAAAAGTCTCCCGTCCGGATCTCCAGGCTTGCTTTCGACATATAGGGAGTGAAATCACCTGTTTTGAGGGTCAGAATAAAATTATCATATTCATATGTGGTCATCTGATAAGTCGGAATATCTCTCTTGTCATCAAACAGGTACCTGCCACCTGTGGAATAGACCGATTTCGGGAAGCCCGGATCACCGAGCACAAAACGGGCCAGATCCATCTGATGGATTGCACCATTCGAAAGCTCACTGCCCCCTGAATAATCCCAGTAGTAAAGCCACGATTTATTACGGGACAGGCTATATGGAACCTTGGGTGCAGGGCCAAGCCACAGATCCCAGTCTATTGTGTCGGGAGGAGCGGATTCACCTTTTTCGAAGAAAGGAACCGGACCCTCATCGAGTTCCATTACATCAACCGCAACAATGTCGCCAAGCTCACCGCTTTTTATATAATCGCGTGCAAGGAAATTGTATTCTGCACTTCTGTTCTGCGTACCGCATTGCAATACCCGCTCATATTTCATTGCCGCCTCTATCATTTTCTGTCCCTCGGCAATTGTAAACGAGACACATTTTTCAACATAGACATCCTTTCCTGCCTGCATTGCCCAGATGCTGGCCAGTCCATGCCAGTGCTGCGGCGTCGCTATAATTACCCCGTCAACCTCCTTGTCTTCAAAGACCTTACGCATGTCTCTCAACTGGATTGGAGCAAATCCCTGCTTTTTCTCAATCTCCGAGGTAACTCTCCCACCCCTGGTATCGTCGACATCGCAGATGTACTTTATTGCAATATTTTTGCTGGCATCGCTGACGGTCAAAGCCAGTCCGGTTCCCCAGTTGCCTGCACCGATCAGTGCGAGTATAACCCTGTCGCTGGCAGGACGTCCACTTGTTGAGGCAAAGGATGATTTCAATTTCGTCCTGTACGCTGGTTCCTGCTGATTGATTTTTGGAATGGCAGCACCTTCCCCACCCTTCAATCCTCCTGTACATGAGCTTACAAGCCCCAGCCCTGCAGCTCCGAGAGAAACACTCTCCAGAAATTTTCTTCTTTTCATAGCTTCCTGTATTAAACCAAAAGAATTGCAATTTACAACAGTTAATCGCAAATCATAAAAACAGATACAACTATTTCACAGGAGATGATTCTAAATATATATAGAAAATGTCTGAGACATCATTAATGAATCCATGAAAGAGAAAATCTCACATACCTCAGAGTTCCTGCATCGCCTCAACGGGCAGGTTGTGAATTTTGGAGAATGCACTTATAACAACCTTTAATTGTTCCTGCCACTTCTCAATTTCCATTCTGTCAAATGGGGCAAGCATATATTCGAGACCCGGCCGGCGGTCAGCAAAATGATCCTTTACATCATCGGGAACATGATAGAACTGCTTCCCATTTACGGTCCGGCATTTTTCAAAACGGCTTCTCTCCCAGGTGGTATTAAGTTCATCAATGATTTCCTTCCTTACTTTAAGAATCTTACCTGCCCTGCCGTATGCACTTAAAAGCAGTTTTAAAGCCTTTGCATGGTCATCCCCCGCATTAGCGGCCTCCACCAGGTCACTTTCAATTTTTTCCCAGTCAAAGAGCGTTTGTAAGGTATATCTTTCAAGGTCGGCAATGGAAAGCATTACTTCAAGGCTGTACCGATTTCTCTCAACCTTTGATATATTTTGCATCAGCAGGCTGATAAGTTTTTCGATATCAGGTAATAAAGAAGATGCTTCTGCCAGTTTGCCTTTATATTTCTTGCTGAAATCTGCTCTCATGATGAAAGTAGGGACAGGCAATCCGGTCAGGGCCTGATCAAATCGTTCGGTATTGAGACCTCTGCCGTACCAGTCACCATACCCCGGTCCCCTTTCTTTGGATATCACATCATCCCACAAGTCCTGGTAGAACCGGGCTCCTGCCTGTAGCAGCCGGTAAATTTCTACCATATCAGTGCTGTTGTAACCGTAGAAGGCATCCATGAAATCAGCTATGTTTTGTTCGGGGGAGACTTTACCAACAGACCAGGCATATTGGGTGCCCGTTGCCCAACCCAGCCAGAACAGTTCATTATGTAATCCTGCATCATCCCAGGCTGCAGTAAACGATCCTATCAGATCGGCACCATTTTTAATCGCGCTGGCGCCTGAAACTGAAGTGGCGTACAGGTTACCTTTGATTTCAGATTCCCCGGCCCCTGTTGAAAAATAATTGGGAAAAAGGTACTCTGCACCCTGAATGGAATTATAAATAAGTTGTTGAATTCCTGCTTTGTTAAGCTCCTTGATCCAATCCTCATTTACAACGCCATCTATCATACCTGAAGGCAATTTATGAATATCCTCCGGCAACAAAGGGAACTCGATCCAGGAGATCATTCTCCTTCCACGGTCTGACATCCATTTATGCATCCTGTTAACGTAATCCACCCATGCCTGACTTCTGCTCTTATCATTATAGTCATTAGTGCATTTTTCACATAATCCCGCAAAATATACCTCATCGGTTGAGACCAGAAAGTAATCAACACCAGGAGTAGCATCTATCATGTCCTGGTACATATCCTGAATGAGCCTCATTGCTTCTTCATCACACATGCATATCTGATAATTATTCCCATCTGCCCTTAGATGAGAAAATTCATCGTATTTCAACACATAAGACATATGTGCCGGTGCCTGGACATCCGGGACCAGCTGTATATACCGTTCTCCGGCATACCTCGTCAGATCCTGAATTTCAGATTTCGTGAATGCACCTGGCGCACCGATCACCGGATGGCTGGGATATTCATATTTGTCTTCTATCTCAAATGCAACTGCATTAACTTTAAAGTAGGCAGCCCAGTTCAGATAACGTTTAAGAGTTTCTATTCTGTCCTGATGATGTTTCGTGTCCCAATGAATAAACCGTAACCGGAGATCGGGCCAATCTGTTATTGTACCCTCAGGTAATGAATATCCGCCATTTTGTTCTGGTCGCAGGAGCTGCAAAAAGCTCTGCACTCCGTAAAATAAACCGGCGCCGTCATTTGCTGTTATCCTGACCAGGCCGGAAGAAATAATAAGACGATAAGCCTGTTTTGCAGATTCAGGAGACAGATCCCTGTTTATTCTGCTACCAGGAATAATTTCCAGGATAATTTTGTTTTTTGGCTTTCCGTTGAAATTTATGCCATAAAATTCCATCGCGCCTGCCTGCAGCCTCTTTACAGCTATTGTACTGGCATTAAGTTTGGTCTCGATTACCCAGTTGCTGTCAAAGAATACCTTCTTACCGGTAATTTCAATCTTTTGTGGAGCGGGTATCAGGCTATAGCCCATTGCCCTGAGATCATTGATAAAGCCAAAACTTACTTCTGAATCAAACAGCAACAGGAAAAATAGAATCCCAATTGAACGATACAATGTTATCTTACTATGAACATGGTTATTTTTCATACTGGTTATATATTGCGTAATTAAATTCATCTTGCATCTTTAGGGACAAAATTTTTTCTCTTCAGTTTTTGAATATCAATCGTCGTCCTGTATCCATGTTCTCCAACATCATAAAAGCCGGGCGAATGACAGAACTCGGAGGCACTGCTGAACAGATCGGGATTTGTCGCTGCCACCCAATAATGTGATTGCTAAAATTTTGGATGAATGGCATACCATTGCTGCAGGAGGATAATCTACTGCTGATAATAGTGGCCCCGGTTTTTCAGACCGGGGCTCACTAATTACAAACCCTTGAAACCTAAAACTATTTACTATAGAACCAAAACCTGTCAAATTGCTCCGGTATATTGATGTTTAAGGATCAGCATTTCAGATACACCCTGTCTATCAGTATCCGGGATTTTGTGTAATTACTCCCGGACTGCTGGTTGAAATGACGTTTTCCGGAAGAGGGCAGATCAAATCATGCTCATCAATTGATTCACTTGGCCCAACCGGGTCAGTTCCTTCTAATTTGGAATTCATAACGGTTAAAGCCTGACCTGTACGGATAAGGTCGAACCACCTGTGTCCCTCGAAAGCAACTTCCAGCCTCTCCTCCTGATACACAGCTATACGAAAATCATTCTGGGACAATCCGCTCAGATCAGCAAGCCCTGCCCTCTCTCTTACGGCATTGATATATGAGTAAGCCTCGGCGGTCGGACCATTGTTAACCTCGTTAATAGCTTCTGCGCCCATAAGCAAGACGTGGGAATACCTGAAAACATTCCAGTCACAATCTGAATCAGCATAACCGTCTCCATCACTATGATCGACATATAATTTTACATAATTTGACGGCACATAGGTACCCTGAGTATTTGTATAACCAAGACCTATAGAAACATCTCTTCTAAGATCGCCGTCTGGATATGAATTATAAATATCCATTGTTGGCTGATTGAAACCATAGGCACCTCCGGTACTGGTGAGGGCACCCTCTGAACCAATGGGAGCAAACCAGTTAGGATAATTACTTCCCAGATCAGCTGTTCCACTCTTGAACAATATCTGCCACACTGCTTCTGAATTACCCTGATTGGTCCCAGTGAAATTATCCTCATATTTTGGCAAAAGGGAGTATGTACCACTATTAATTACAGCACTGAACTGTGTAACAGCATCAGTATAATTATGCATAGTAAGGTAAACCTGGCCCAGCAGAGTCTGAGCAGCTCCTTTTGAAACACTGCCTGTTTCATCCTCCGGATATGTCTCAGGTAAAAGTCCTGCTGCTTCAGTCAGATCGGCAGTTATAAGAGCGTAAACTTCATCAGAAGAGGATCTTGGGGTATTATAGCTTTCACTTATATTAACATCCCCTGAGGTAACCAGTGGTACGCCGCCAAAAATCCGTACAAGATTAAAGTAAGTCAGAGCCCTTATGGCAAGGCATTCTCCCTTATACTGGTCTTTTTTACCCTGATCAAAATCAGCTCCTTCAATATTGGAAAACACCCCGTTCGCTTTCTGGATAGCAGAGTAAGCAACTCTCCAGTAAGTCAGTAAATGCTCGTTGGTAGGATCGAGACTGAAGTTATCAAAGGATATCTTCTGTTGTTCAGAACCTCCACCGGGGCCAAGCATTGTTGTATTGTCAGCCCTTAAGTCAGCGAACAGAAGATAATACCCATAACCATATTGATTTGCGAGGGTTGCAAATGCACCATTTACGGCCTGCATGAAATCAGCATCTGTTTTATAGAATCCTTCCGCGCTGGAAGAGGAAATGGGAGCCAGCTCAAGAAAGTCTTTACAGGACAAGACAAGAGTCAACGAAGCCATTATCCCCAGAAGGCGTAAAGTACCTGTTATCTTATTTATATATTTCATTTTATTTTATTTAAAAATTTAACAATGACAGTCAGCTAAAATGACATATTAAGTCCAAAAGTAATTGTCCGTGCCAGGGGATATCCGCCAAAATCAAGACCCGGAGTAAGTTGATTATAATCATCGCCCTCTCCCGAGTTAATTTCTGGGTTAAATAACGGATATTTCGTAAAGGTCATCAGGTTGTCAGCGTTTACATAGACCCTTGCCCTGCTGATCTTGCCGGCAAATACCTTAGCCGGAATTGTATAGCCGATACTGATATTTTTTACTCTCAGGAATGATCCATCCTCGAGCCACCATGTTGAAACCGCACGATTCTGATAGTTCCCGCCGGGATTCGGAGTAACTCCATCACCGGGATCAGCCTCTGACTTCCAGTAATCCCTGCTTTGACCTGAGATCCACCTGTACACATTTCTTTTCTGTCCGTTCAATACCTTATTTCCCTCTACTCCCTGTAAAGTGAAATTAAAATCAATCCCTTTAAAATTAAAATTACTGGTCAGGCCAAAGATGAAATCAGGCTGATTGTTGCCAATAATTGTATTATCGTAGGAGTTTAAAACACCGTCAGGCGCACCATCCGGACCACTGATATCCTTAAAATTCATGTCTCCTGCTCTGGCCTTATCGAATTTGGCAGGATCCGCGTCAGCCTCTGCCTGGGTCTTATAAACGCCTTCACAAATGAGACCATAGTAGCTGCCGATTGGCTGGCCAACTGTCGTAATATATGCAAGCTCATTGAAGAAATTTCTTGGGCCAACTATTATCGGGGCATCGCCAAGGCCCAATGATTCAACGGTATTTCTGTTGGATGAAATATTGAAGCTGGTATTCCATTGAAGGTCGCTTTTCACAATGTTCTTTGTACTCACAATAAACTCCAGTCCTTTGTTTCTCACCTCGCCAATATTCTGGAGGGCAGATTCGAAGCCAGTAATGAGTGGGACTGGCACATTAAGGAGTAACCCGGAGGTCAGGGAATTATAATAATCAAGGCTTAAATAGATCCTGTCTTTAAATAAACCCAGATCTAAACCAAGATCAAGTTCTTTGGTTTGCTCCCAACCAAGTTCTCTGTTTGAAATCGAGTTTTGAACCAGGCCGTTCACAATTGCACCTGAGCCAGAACCAAGTATGTAATTACTAGCGCCTATGGAGCCAATTGAGCCATAGTCCGGAATATCATTATTCCCTGTAATGCCGTAGCTGGCTCTCAATTTCAGTTCGCTTACCGTACTCAGGTTTTCCATGAAGCTCTCCTGGGAAATACGCCAGCCTACCGAAGCTGAAGGGAACAGACCCCATTTATTATCGGGGCCAAAACGTGAAGAACCATCAGCACGGATAGTCGCAGTGAGCAGATATTTCTTGTCATAATCATAATTCACCCTGCCGAGATAAGATAATAATGACCATTCTGACTTGGTCTGTGAACCGGTAGAGACAATTCCTGCATTCAGAGTATGAACATTATCGTTCGGGAATCCGTCTGCACCCATATCGTGGAATTCAAAATACGATTTTTGAATTGTAAATCCACCCAGCAGGCCCAGATTATGCTTCTCATTAAATGTATGTGTATAGGAAAGAGTGTTTTCATTAATCCAGTTGATATTTCTCGAAGCGCTTAAACTGCCATTTACCCAGACAGTGCCCGGAGCACCTGTTGTTGACGGAGTAAACTGATTATAGGAGAATGTGTTGATATCTGTGCTTATTGATGATCTTAAGGTCAGATCTTTTAAAATATCAATTGAAATGTAGGCACTGGATAAAAGTCTGATCTGGTCAAAAGTCATTTCAGTTTCCAATGACCTGGCGACCGGATTATTAAAAGGTATATAATCGAAAGTACCATCACCATAAGTATAGTAAGGGGTATAATATTCGTATCCTCCTTCATCATTGTATGCCCTGTAATTAGGAGGTAAATTCATTATTCCATGAGCAATTGTACCCCCATAACCACCTGCCTGATTCATATTACTGATATTGTAGGAGGGGTTGATCTTAAAACCTATCTTAATTTTTTTCGAAATTTCAATATCGACATTGGTCCTTAATGAGAATTTCCTGAAGCTGGTATTTAAAAGGATACCATCCTGATTTACCATATCTCCCGAAAGGTAGAAACGGGTTTTATCCGAACCTCCAGATACGGATAACTGGGCTGTCTGAATCGGAGCACTCTGAAAAAGCTCATCCTGCCAGTCGGTATTTTTGAAATTTGACAGATCACTGAATTCAAGCGGAATCTTATAATCGTTAAGGGACCTGACTGAATTAGGGTCGCCCAGCTGACGGTCAGCACCTGAACCATATATAACCCACTGATAATTTCTTCTCTGGGTTTCCATTGCTATATATTCAGGCATATTCATCATGTCAACTTTCTTGGAAACACTCTGAATTCCGGCACTTACGTTCAGTGAAAATACCGGTTTGCCCGAAGTACCCTGCTTGGTTGTGATCAGAATGACACCGTTGGAACCACGGGAACCATAAATAGCTGTAGCCGAAGCATCTTTAAGGATGTCGATTGATTGGATATCATTGGGGTTTAATGTCGCCATCGGATTCTGTGCCTGTTGACCATTAGAGGTAGTCCATGTCGAATAACTTGTACTTACCGCCTGGGTACCAATTACATTATCAATGGGAACTCCGTCTATAACATACAATGGCTCACTTCCGCCGGTAATTGAACCGACACCTCTGATCTTGACAGAAAAACCGCCCCCCGGAGCTCCCGTTGTCTGCTGTACCTGTACGCCTGCCAGTTGTCCTGCCATGGCTTCCGTAAATGATGTAAGAGCCTTGTCTTTCAACTGTTCAGCGTTTATAGATCCGACAGAGGAGGTCACCATAGCTTTTTTTTGCGTGCCATATCCTACAACCACAACCTCATCCAGTCCGATTGCCGATTCAGCCATTGTAACATCGATCCGGGTCTGGGTTCCGATGGTGACTACCTTTGGATCCATTCCAATAAAAGTAAAGGTAAGGGTGGATGAGCCCTCAGGAATCTCCAGGCTGTATCTTCCTGAAGCATCAGTTATTGTTCCAAGTGTTGTTCCGGTTATGACCACATTCACTCCCGGTATGACTGAACCATTTACATCTGTAACGGTACCTGTTATTTTGTTTTGTTGAATCAGGTCCCTGGGGGCTATGACAATCAAATCATTGTCATACATCTTATATGTCAGCGGAGAACCGGTGAAGATCTCATCCAGCACTCCTGTAATGCTTTTGTTATCTGCCTTTAAATCAATCTTTTCATTCATGACGAACAGATCGTCGCTATAGAAAAACCGTATCTGAGTCTGCTTCTCGATCGATTTAAGAACTTCCCGGACAGATTTATCCCGGACATCCAAATTGACAGTTACCTGAGAATATACAGTTGCACTGACTTGTAAAACGCTTAAAAAAACCAAAATCAGAGATAGTTTCATGATTTGAAGAAGTTTTTTTATTCCTGGTCTGGTAACAGGAATAAGGTTAGGAAGGTTTTTTTTCATAATTTTGTAATGTTTTTAGTTTAACAATCCAATGTTCTTCTGAAGAAAGATGCATTGGGATAATTTTTTAAAACGGGGCGCGGGGTGTTTCAGCATCCTGCGCTTTTGTTTAAGATCTCATCTTCACTATTTCATAGGCAAAATTTTATTGGTTTTACTTATGGCCATAATTATCTATTGCCTTTTGTAGAGGCGTTTATTAATCTCTCTGACGCTTTTATTTTCAGACAGGGTAACGACTTTGCCCTTTAATTTAAAACTGATGGGAGCTGAAATACTCATAACCTGGAGAACCTGCTCAATGGGCTCAGCAATTATGATTCCGGTAAACCTGAAATTTTTTAGCTGTTCTGACTCAAAATGTATCTTAACATCGAATCTGCGCTCAAGATCAGTAGCGATATCCGACAGACTCTGGTTTTCAAATATCCAGCGGTTATCTTTCCACGAAATGACAGGGTCTACATTAACATTTTCCTTCACCAGCTTTGGAATAGGGATTGCTTTCTGAATTTTTAATTTTGCCGATTCATTCCCGGTTTTCTCTTTAGCAACTGCTGATTCACCCACCATAGTCAAATCTGCCTTAAAAAAGGTAAGTTTCTGATTTGGCTTAAGAACCATAACTTCCTTCCTGCCATTATCAGCGATCTCTTCTATTCTTACAGAACCTTCTACCAGAGTAGTTTCAATTGTATTATCATCTGAATAAGCTTTTATGTTAAAAGCTGTGCCCAAAGCATTTACATTCAGGTATGAAGTTTTTACTGTAAAGAGCCTTTTACTGTCTTTGGCAACCTTAAAATATCCCTCCCCTTCAAGCTCAACTATTCTGTCATTTATGCCAAACCTTTCATCATATTTTAAGCGGCTCCCCGCATTTAATGATACAGTTGTTCCATCCGGTAAGGTAAATTGAGCTCGCGACCCCATTGGTACGATCAGTTCACTGAAGCTTTGCTGTGGAACAATAACTTGATTCCTGCCTATTTTGTAGAATATTAAGCCGCTTATGGTAAACGCAACAACGATAACAGCCGCGTATTTAAAAAATGTTTTTACCCGAGTCATTCTATACAAGTCTGTTTTAACAGCCTCACCGGCTTTAATTCTCTGTTTGAATTTCCAGAATCCCTGCTGATAACTATATCCGGTATTTTTCAAGGATGATCTGGAAGTTATCCATAGCTCGCAATATTCATCATAATATCTCTTATTGGCCGGTTCCATCTTCAACCATCTAAGGAGCTCCTTCGTCTCATCAATAGTTAGTTCCCCATTCAGATAGCCTGAAATTAAATTGTCCGCAGGATTAGTGTTCTCTGGTGTTTGCATAAGATCTTTTCTAAATATAAAGACAGGAATAAATCAGGACAGGGTGAAAAAGGGATACATATTTTTTACATAACCGCGATCAGTATCAGAATGACCAGGTAATCTTTAAGAATTTCACGAAGACGGCACAGGGCAATTTTTATCTGGGTTTTGACCGTGTTTTCCGAGATCCCAAGTTTTTTAGCAATTTCAGCATACTTCATATTCCCGTCCCGGCTGAGAACAAAGATTTCTTTGCAACAGTCAGGGAGAGTGCGTATGCCACGATCAAGAATCTGCACGATCTCCTTTTCATATATCTGTCCAAGAGGATAATCGCTGTCCCAGGCAAGTAATGCATAATCTGACCCGGATAAACTATCGGTTAATTTGTTCTCCAATTTAAGCTTTTCTATGTAGTTGAATGAAGTATTATGTACCGCCTTAACAAGGTATGCTTTAACAGAAGTTGTAATTTCAATTTTGTCCCTGATATTCCACACCTTTACGAATACATCCGAAACAATTTCTTCAGCATCAGAATGATTCCTTGTAATATGCTCGGCGATCAGACATAGGAAAACATAGTACTCCCTGTAAAGTTCTTCAAAAACAGCAACATCACCCTGTTTAATACCATTTATCAGTTGCTGATTTGAATTCTCCATCATAGATTACCTTTTGCAGATCCGCAATTCAACCTATCTCTTAAGGTCCGTCTGAAAACTTAATCAAAAATATAAAATATTTGAAAAAAGGGACATACTGTTTTAGTTTTCAGCACGGTCCATCCCCGGTTTTTATTCCAGGCATATTTTAATAAGGTTCCTCATTCCAGAAATTGAGAAATTACAGGTTGTTTGTTTGAACAATAGATATTTTAGCTCTGATAATCAGGTTCATTACAAAAAATATGTACAAAATAGCTATAATTTAAAACCATGATACCGAAACACTTATTATTAGTGCCCTGAGATAAGTCAACTTTATCTCATGGGTATTCCAGAGGCCTGATATATTATCTGTAACTAAATACTTCAGAAAAATATTAATTTGGCGGTTAAATCATTGAAAAAAACTGAATGAAATTATTCTCAAGCTACGTTCTTATTAATGGGAAAAAGAATTTACTTTTTCTCCACCTCTGTTACATGTTATTAATTTTTTCCGCTTGCCATGTCGGTGAGAGTGCAGAAAAAATCAAAATTATGGATGATCAGTGGACAAAGATCGGTCCGGGCGGAGGCGGTGCAGTGTTTATCCCTACGTTTTCTTACAGTTCGAAAGACAAGTTTCTGCTAAGATGCGACATGACCGGAACCTATCTCACAAATGACGGGGGCAGCTCGTACAAGCAGATCAATATGGCAGGAGGAGCCTCGTCGTTTGCATGGGATCCCGGTGATCCTGATATTGTTTATATAGGTTCAGCCTGCCTCAGCCGCTCAAAAGACGGCGGGAAAAATTGGGAAAGGATCTTCCCGGCCAATGATGAAATCACAGGTGAGCAATTCCGTGGAGATCATGCCGATTATACAATTCAGACATCAGGGAACTCCCTGTACGACAGTAAACCGGGAAGGATCGGAGCGATACGTGCCGATCCTTTCGCCCCTGGCTATGTATACTTCAGCATGGGGAATCAGTTCTTTTATCCTGACAACTCACCTGAGAGATGGCAAAAAGCTTCTCTTGACGAGACTATCGATTACATTTACAGCAGCAGGAAGGCCCCGGAAAATGATGTATACATTTTCACGGGATCAGCGGTTGGAATTTTCAATAAAAAATCGCACAGTATCCTGAGCAAAAAGCTTCCCGATCAGATGTCTCCGGCTTTTTCATTCACAGCCGGGACAGTGAAATCCAGCGACAAAGTTATATTCTATGCACTTCATCATGATGCTTCACAGGAAATCAACGGAGAGTTCGGGTACAGCGAGGTCTGGATTTCCACCGATCTGGGTGATTCATGGAAAAGGGTAATGGATGACGTGGTGATCAATAGTGCTTCAGGTATAAAACCCAGCTTTTCGATGATCACCTGTGCTGAATCGGATGCCGAAAAGGCTTACCTGATCACAAATCGTTATGAAGAGACGGGCACTGGTAAAAAATTCAGATACTGGTATGGGGCACTTAAAACCAGTGATGCGGGAAACCGATGGGAATGGGTATGGAAAGGGGGCGGCGGGACCGGAAAGTATGGGGTCAGGGATGGTTCAGGCGTTGCAAATCTGAAGGATGCATGGGCCGAGAAGGCGTTTGGCGGTGAATATATCCGGCTTATGGATGTCGGAGTGGCTCCTTCTGATGGTAATATTGCAATAGTGACCGACTGGTACCGGACCATGAAGACCATTGAT
This sequence comes from uncultured Bacteroidales bacterium, assembly GCA_963756885.1. Lineage (GTDB taxonomy): Bacteria > Bacteroidota > Bacteroidia > Bacteroidales > VadinHA17 > LD21. The sequence goes on along the minus strand of CAVWPG010000003.1, from coordinate 122,679 downwards.
GGAGGCAGGAGCTGGCAAGAGATTTACAGCAAAAGTCAGCCCGACGGATCATTTATCAGCAGGGGGCTGGACGTAACGACATCCTATGGAGTTCATTTTGATCCCTTCGACAGCAATCATATTGCCATCAGCTATACCGATATAGGCTATCACCACTCCTTTGACAGGGGCAAGAGCTGGAGCAGGTCGGTGGAAGGGGTGCCGGCCGACTGGGTTAATACCTGTTACTGGGTTGTGTTCGATCCGGATGTGAAAGATAAGATCTGGTCCGTATGGTCATCGATGCATGATATTCCCCGTGGCAAAATGACAAGGAATCCAGGATGGAAACAGTATGCAAGGGGTGGGGTCTGTGTTTCAACTGATGGCGGAAAAACCTGGAAACCTTCTGTTTCAGGAATGGGATCTGATTCTCCGGCTACTTCCGTTGTGCTGGACCCTGGATCTGCTCCCGGCAACCGTACCCTTTATGCCACTGTTTACGGCAAGGGGGTATTCAAATCCACCGATGACGGCAGGAGCTGGAATAGTGCAAACAACGGAATCGAAGGCAATACCTGTGCTTTCGAGCTGACCCTGACGGGGAAAGGGATCCTGTTCCTTACGGTAAGCGCAACCCCGATGCATAAAGACGGAAAAAAAGGAAAAGAATTTTATTCAGGTGCAGTATACCGCTCCGCAGATGGTGCGGCAACCTGGACAAAACTGCATGTTACGGATGGAAATCTATTCCCGAATGGGATGGAATACGACAGGAAGAACCCCGACCGTCTTTACCTGGGCTGCTGGGCAGATATCGATCTGAGCGACCTGGTGGGCGGGGATGTAGTCAGAAAAAACGGAGGGAACGAATCAATAAGCATGCCTGGCGGAATCTTCCTTTCGGAAGACGGAGGAGACACCTGGAAGCAGATATTCGATGAAAAGCAATACGTATATGATGTAACTTATGATAGTTATCACCCTGGAAGACTATATTGCAATACATTCAACCGGGCGGCATACAGGAGCGACGATAACGGAAAAAACTGGAAGAGGATCCGGGGTTATGATTTCCATTGGGGCCAGAGGGTCATTGTTGATCATAATGATCCCGAAAAGGTGTATATCACCACTTTCGGTTCCAGCGTATGGCATGGGATCCCACTGACCGAATGAGATCCCTGACCCTTGCCCGGTGTGTACTTAATCCCCTGCCCAGACAGGAAAAAGAGAGGGGAGGAAGGGCAGACAGGCTGGATTTTCCTCGTTCTGATCTAATCATTCAAAATATATTCTGGAACTGCTTATGAAAAAAACATCGTCCGAAAATGGAATAAAGGCTGCCCTAAAAAGAATTTTTACAATAATGCTGCTGGCCTTAGCTCTTGCGGGGTGCGGCATCTCCCTTGAAAAGGAGGGTTCTTCTCCCAACCCCAATGGCCGCAATGACGCCTGGGGCTTCACCGGGTACGGTGGCGGAGGAGCCATGTTCAATCCCGCAGTGAGCCCCTTCAACCCTGATTTTGCACTCGTGGCCTGTGATATGACAGGATCATTTGCCACCACCAATGGGGGTAAGTCATGGAGGATGTTCTGCCTCAGGGGACCTGTAAGATATTTCGTATTTGATCCGGTGGATTCGAATACGGTTTATGCAAAATCAATCGCCCTCTTCAAAAGTTCCGATCATGGAAATACATGGAATGTTGTTTACCCTCCTGCTTCGGAGATAAGCGGCATAGTGGCTAAAGGTGACCACGCTGAAGAAAGGATAATAACAAGGGACAGTACACTCAGGAATGTTCTTGCACTCGCTGTGGATCCATCCAATTCAGATAAACTCTATGCGGCCATTTCAATTAATGATGAAACAGGCTTCTATACCTCCGCCGACAGGGGAATAAGCTGGAACCGGGAAAGAGATCTGGACAGCAGTGTAAGGAACATATTTGTCAATCCGGCCAGTCCGGAAAATGACAGGTCTCTGTATATAACCTGTAAAAATTATATTCTGGCCAGAGAGAATGCTGCCTGGAAATCAAATCCGGCTCCTGCAGGAGTAAATATGATAACCGGGTTTACGGGAGGATATGACAGTAAGGGGAACAAGTTCGTTATCTATGGCATCTCCGGCCAGTCATATTTCAACCCGGGAGGTGACGCTTCCGGAATATTCTACACGGAAGACGGCGGCCGGAAATGGGAAAACAGGCAGGCCGGGATGCTTGCCTTTCAAAAGGGGGTATCAGGCTTTCCCGAATGGCGATCCATAGCTACAGGCATCAACCATCCGGAAGAAGTTTATGTTTCGTACGGCGGATTGCAGGTGTCAGAAGATACAATTTGCCTGGGAGTAGCAGTGAGCGAAGATTTCGGCAAAACATGGAAGCTTGCATGGAAGGACTGCCTTTCACAGGGAGGATATGAATATTCACCGAATTATAAGGGAGGCTGGATCGATAAAAGATTTGGCCCCACCTGGGGGGAAAACCCGTTTGCGATGGCCGTTTCACCATCTGACCCGGGGGTTTGCTATTCAACCGATTTTGGAAGGGCAATCAGGACCACTGACGGAGGAAAAAGATGGGAGCAGCTATACACAAAAAGAAAGGATGGAGCCGGCTGGGTGTCGACAGGGCTCGAAGTTACAACCGGGTACGAGATCATAACCGATCCGTTCAATAAAAACCATATATTCATTGCAAATACGGATGTCGGACTGATGGAAAGCCATGACAGGGGAGCAAGCTGGATGAGCGCAACTGTCAATAACGGAATACCCCGCAAGTGGATGAACAGCACTTACTGGCTAGCATTTGATCCGCATGTGAGAGGGAGGGCATGGGCAGCAATGAGCAATGTGCACGACCTGCCCAGACCAAAAATGTGGAGAAGAAGAGGGGTCTCTGATTACACGGGAGGACTTGTAATGACCGAAGACGACGGAAAGAGCTGGAAGCCGGTAAGCAACTCTATCGGTGAAGCCGCTGTTACCCATATTCTTGTTGACCCTTCAGGCAATAACGGTGCCGGGATCCTTTACGCCTGTGCCTTCGGAAAGGGCGTCTATAAATCGTCAGATGAAGGGAGAAGCTGGACAGTGAAAAATAATGGAATCGAAGGCAAGGAACCATTCGCATGGCGCATTACCCTTAACGAAAAGCATCATGAGCTTTTCCTTGTAGTCTGCAGACGCAGCGATGACGGAAGCATTGGAAACCAAAATGATGGTGCAGTCTACAGGTCATCAGACGGGGCAGAATCCTGGACTAAAATGAATCTCCCCTCAGGCACAAATGGCCCTATGAGCATTATGACCGACCCTCAGAAAAGAGGACACATTCTGATGTCGGCCTGGGGCAGGATCTCTCCCGGACAATTTGCGCCCGACACAGGAGGTGGTATCTTTTTGTCCACCGACAATGGAAGCACCTGGACAAATGTACTCGACACCGATCAGCATATTCATGATATAACGTATGATCATCGCAATGGCACTTTCTATGCCTGCGGCTTCAACGGATCTGCATACCGGTCCGGCGACCGTGGAAGAAGCTGGTCAAGGATAAGGGGATACAATTTCAAGTGGGGCAAACGGGTCGTCCCTGATCCCTTTGATCCCGCCCTTGTCTATATAGTTACTTTCGGTGGTGGGGTATGGCACGGACCGGCTAAAGGCGATGTACAAGCTGCCGAAGATATAGTCACCCCGGTATTTTCAAGAAATGAATAATGATCTGTTTCATGCCACTAAGATCATGCGTGACATATTTTGTATATAATTTTTACTACTTTCAACCCCTTAGGGATAATACGGGAAGGAATATACATTAAATTAATTCAATAATCGTTATAATCATGAAAATCATTATCAGGCTCATCCTAATCATCTTTCTTGCTTCCGGATGCAGGCAGAAACCCTCATCCTCAGGCAATACAACAATATCTGACACGACAAGATATCCGTCGGAACTTACAGAATTCACTCCATATAAAAACAATCCTGTATTTGCCGGCACTGGTACCGACACCTGGGATCAGAAAATCAGGGAAAGGGGTTATATCCTTCACGAGGAGGGCACTTATTATCTTTGGTATACAGGCTACAAGGGAGATGAGAATGTCGAAAAACATCTGGGGCTTGCCACCTCAACCGATGGACTGAACTGGACCAGGTATAAGGATAATCCAATCTACGATTCAGGCTGGGTTGAAGATATGTGTGTGATTAACCATGATGGCACCTATTACATGTTTTCTGAAGGACGGGGAGATACCGCACATATGCTTGTCTCGACTGACAGGATCCACTGGCAGGAGAAAGGAAACCTCGATATAAGGAAGGTTAACGGGGAATCGATAAGCCCGGGATCCTATGGAACACCATCTGTATGGTATGAGGATGGAATATGGTACCTCCTGTATGAACGGGACGACCTGGGGATATGGCTGGCGACTTCAACAGATGCCAAAGTCTGGACCAACAAGCAGGATGAACCAGTTATAAAAATGGGACCTGAAACCTACGATCAGTTTGGACTGGCCATGGACCAGATAATCAAGTATAAAGGAAGATATTATGGTTATTACCATGCAACGGAATTCAAGGATTGGCATGAATGGACATCCTGCATTGCAGAATCAGACGATCTGCTTCACTGGACAAAATATCCCAAAAACCCTATAATGAGGGAAAATAAATCAAGTCCGGAAATGGTCCCGGACGGTGATAAATATATTTTTTACACAATGCACCCTGATGTATGCGTTCATTTTCAGAAAAAATAATATTGAAAATGTTCCGACAAACAGCAGCTCAAATCAGCCATTCAGGATAAGAGGAAGCAGAAATTGGGGGTGGTCCCACAGCCTTCATGTGCTTGAAGGGAATGGGGAAATTTATTGAAAAGTTTAATCTCCCTGACCGATTAATTGAATCTATTTTAATTATATTTGTTAGTAAGTCAGTATTAAAAACCACCTTAAATTCTTATAAAGGTTAACCGATTTTGCATAAATGAATGAGGCTGAATGGTGGCCATTATTGATTCAGGGGAGCAGACAGGCTCTTTCAGAAATTTTTCTGGCCTATCATTATGATTTGTTTCGTTATGGGACAAGACTTATCAGGGATCAGGAAACAGTTAATGATTGTATCCAGAACCTGTTCCTCAGATTATGGAAAAACCGGGAAAATCTGAGCACTGAAAAAATATAAGGCTTACCTCTTTCGGTCATTAAAGAATCATATTATTGATATTCTTGAATTAAGAAGAGATGATCTGGCTATTCACTGCGACATTGAGGAATATTTCACTGTTGAATTCACGGCTGAGGATTTCCTGAGTGACAACCAGTCTGAGAAGGAAAGAGAGGAAGATGTTATTCGCTTACTGAACCAGCTGACACCCCGTCAACGGCATGCAATATATCTGCGCTATTTTGAAGGCCAGGAATTTGAAAAAATAGCAATGATAATGAATATGAATGTGCAATCGGTCCGTAACCTGATCAGCAGGGGGGTAATTGCAATGCGTGAGCTCAGTGTGGTGTAGCAAGATCTCCTGTCACCTTGAAATCATTGCCCGGGTTATTCCCATAAGCCTGTCCACGATACCGTTAATTTATTGTAATTGGCAAAACCGGGCATTATAAGCACCGGCTGCAAAAGTATTTTCTTGTAAATGCAGCCATCAACAATCAAACCATTTATAGTGAGACGTTTAACATATTGATCTCCTTATGTAGCCAAATATTTTAAAATATTTATCAGTATAAGTGAGTATAAAAAGCAGAAGTCGCCGTGATGCATAAAAAGAGAATAGAATCTAATTTAACAAGGTTTGGAAAATACTGATTTTGATGAACTGGAGGAAATGATTCTGAACGAATCTTTTCGTGAATTCGCTGAGGGGACGAATCCTGAGTCGATTGAACTATGGAATAAATGGATTTCAGCCAACCCGGAAAAAAGATCGGAAGTCGAAAAGGCAGTCAGTATTCTGAAAGTCCTCGGTAAAGCAGGAAGAAGGGAGGTCAAAAGCGATAAACGAAAGTCGTTGGACAGCCTGCTGAAACTTATAAATGAGGAACAGCCTGAAAGGATAAATCCCGTGAGGAACTTCAGTTATGTATGGCTGAAAATTGCTGCCATCAGTCTGCTTGCAATAGGACTGTTTTCAGTCTGGAAAGTATTTACCGGGCACAAAACCCATACTGAGCAAATTGCATATAATGAAATAATAGTACCCCTGGGAGAAAAAGCTCAGATCATTTTGTCAGATGGATCGCATGTATGGATTAATTCCGACAGTAAACTCAGGTATCCCGTAAAATTTGGGGAAACTTCGAGGGATGTCGACCTGGAGGGCGAGGCTTATTTTGATGTGGCCAGGCAAAAGGGGAAAATGTTTGTTGTCAGTACACGTGACGTGAAAATAAATGTCCTGGGCACCGCTTTTAATGTAAAATGTTATCCGGGGGATGATAAGACACAGACAACTGTTGTAAGAGGTGAAGTGAAGGTCGAGGATATTAATGGCAAGATAAAGGCGACGATCCTGAAACCAAATGAGATGGCCACATTGCAGGATAAACGGGAGGATAGCCAGGCTGTTTCTGAAAATCCGTCAATTAAAGTTGATAAGGTCGATCCCGCAAATCTCGTAAGCTGGAAGGACCAGCTGCTTGTTTTTGCAGGGGAATCGTTCGGTGATCTTGCCGTGAAGATGGAACGATGGTTTAACGTTAAGATCAGGATCGATGACGAAAAGCTGAAATCAGAAAGATATAACGGGAAATTTGTACATAATGAAACTATTTACCAGGTCCTGGAAGCTATAAAAATCACAACTCCCATTACCTATACGGTATCAAATGATACGATAATAATATCAAGAAAAGTGAAATAACCCCTTAACCTTTAAAACCCTATGCCCATGAACAGAAACAGGAAATAATCAATTCAAAATTGAAAAACCGGAAAATGGTGGAACATTTCCCGGTAGTTCAAAATGCAATCGTCCCATATGCTTCGATCAGAAGCGACATGGGTAATTAATAACTGTAAATCAATCAAAATTATGAAAAACAATTTGTTTTTGGGCATTTTTTTCAAAAAAAAATGGCTCCGACAAACCCTGCTGATTATGAAACTCTCAACCCTTTTCCTTATCCTGGCCACATTTAACAGTCTTGCTGAAGGATATGGACAATCAAGCATGATAAAGCTGAGTGAAAAAAATCAGACACTCATGAATGTAATCGAGGCAATTGAGAATCAAAGTGACTATAAGATCTTCTATAAGACCGATCAGGTCGATGTAACTCAGCCAGTCAATATTGACACTAGTGAAGCTACTGTTGCCGATCTGCTGACCAATGCGCTGGCTCGGACCCACCTCTCATATGTCGTTATGGATAAGGTAATTGTTTTTGCACGGAAAGATGCAATTATCCAGACCGGTAAGGTAACCGGGACAATTATTGATGCTACGACAAACGAACCTCTGATCGGGGTGAATATATCGATAGAGGGGACAACAAAGGGTGTTATCTCTGACGTTAACGGCAATTATTCGATAGATGTTCCGGATGAAAATGCAACCCTTGTATTTTCATATATCGGATATGAGAGTTTAAAAATCAAATTTTCAGGTCAATCCAGCCTGGATGTAAAATTAACGCCCAATGTTACAAACCTCGACGAAGTAATCGTGGTTGGTTACGGGAGTCAGAAAAAGAGTGACCTGACAGGATCCATCAGTACGGTAAAACAGAAAGATCTCGTTCAACTTCCGGTTATGAGGGCCGACCAGCAACTCCAGGGACGAGCCGCAGGTGTCGTTGTGACCAATACGGATGGCGCCCCCGGGGGAAGCACTGTGTCAGGATAAGAGGCTTAAACTCAATTACAGGAGGAAACAGCGCACTAAAACTGATAGATGGATTTCATGCTGGTAACCTGAGTGCCATAAACCCCAATGAGATTGAATCCATGGAAGTTTTGAAAGATGCTTCCGCTACCGCAATTTATGGATCCAGAGGGGCTAACGGGGTAATCCTTGTCACTACGAAAAAAGGGAAAGCCGGTGCACCCGTACTGGATTATACCTATACATTCGGATTGCAGAGTCTCGGACATCAGGTCGATCTCATGAATGCCGGGCAGTATGCCCAGGTCCAGAATGCCTACCGTGCGACACAAAACAAATACGGCGATCCGGTACTGCCCTTCACCCAGTCACAGATAGATCAACTGTTCATTACAGGTGGCACTGACTGGCAGGATGAAATCTACCAGACAGCCCCATTGCAGATGCACCAGTTATCTGTTTCAGGAGGGACAGACCGGCTGAAATATTTTGTTGCCGGAGGATACTACGATCAGGACGGCCTTATCATTCACACTAACTTCAGGCGATATACCGCACGGTCAAATATTGACCTGGATGTTAATAAATGGCTCAAGGCTGGTCTTAATGTAAACATGATAAAGGATAAAGGTAATGTGCCTCCCTTTGGTGAGGGCACGAGATACGTCGATATACTGGGGCAGGTTGTGAACGCAGTTCTCAGGTTCGACCCGATAACACCTGTCTATGATGCAGACGGGAATTTCAGCAGGCCGCCGAAAGCCTATGGGGATGGCGACGTATGGAACCCGGTTGCGACCACCAGTGGAGCTTCGAACACTGATAATGAAATGACCACAAATGTGAATTCATATCTGGATTTTAAACTGGCAGAAGGCCTTAGCTTAAGGATAACAGGCGCCGCCGGTATTACGAATTCCGGAAAAAAGACTTACTACAGCCATATAACTCAGAACGGAGAGCAATCTGATGGTGTGGGCGAGCTGACCGAGGCCAGTTATCTCTACCTTCAGAATTCCAACATACTTACTTACGACAGGAGAATAAAAGAAAGACACCACCTAATCTTTACCGGTGTGGCTGAAGCCCAGGCCTACAGGGACAATGGGTCCTATATTAATGGAACCGGCTTCTTCTCCGATGCAACCGGTATCAATGATCTGGGCCAGGCTCATATTATTAAGGAGAAATCCTCCTATGATAACAAACGTGCCATCAACTCCTTCATGGGCCGGATCAATTACGGTCTTGACAATAAATACCTGGTCACCTTCAGCTATCGCGCCGATGGCTCCTCGGTATTTGGTGCAAATAACAAATGGGGCTATTTCCCCTCGGCCTCACTGGCATGGAGAGCTTCAGAAGAAGGATTCATTAAAGATCTGAACCTGTTTACCGATCTCAAAATCCGTGGAAGCTGGGGCATTACCGGGAACCAGGCTATTACTCCTTATGCCACCCTTGATGCGATCACTTCCGGTTATAACTACCCCTACGACGGGACCGGATCGACAAATATTGGTTTCGCAGCTACCAGGGCGGCAAATCCAAACCTGAAGTGGGAATCAACAACTCAGACTAATCTGGGTGTTGACATGGGATTCTTTAATGGCAGGATTACAGCCAGTGTAGATCTCTACAAAAAATCCACAGACGATCTGCTGCTCATGAGACCGGTGCCATCATATACAGGTTTCACCCTTCTGCTTGATAATGTTGGTTCAGTGCAAAACAAAGGAATTGAAATAACTGTGGGAGGCGACCCCCTGGTCGGCACTTTCAGATGGAATACCAGCGCAAATATCACAATCAACAGGAGCAAGGTCCTGTCCCTGCTGGAGGGTCAGCAGTTTATGCCTATCAGAACCAATACAGGAGGCGGATACCAGATATGGGCAAATGGAGATAATAATGCACTCATGAACCTGGAAGTGGGCAAACCCTTCGGCAGTATGAGAGGTTTCATAAACCTGGGCACCTGGAGCGAAAGTGAAAGAGACCAAGCGGCAACCTACGGACAATTACCCGGAGATCCAAAATGGAAAGATATTGCGGGAAAGCTGGATGATCAGGGCCACCCGATCCCGGATGGCAAGATTTCGGTTGATGACCTGACAACAATCGGCAACAGTTCTCCAAAATTTGTGTATGGGTGGAGTAACAGCTTATTCTATAAGAACTTATCTCTAACCTTCCTTATCCAGGGTTGCTATGGTAATGACATATTCAATGCAACCAGGATAAAAACTGAAAGCCCTACGGTAGGTGCAAGCCCCAATCTGAATAACCGGTGGACACCTGATAACCAGGATACTGATGTGCCGGCCTTTATCGATCAGGTGACAAGGGAAGCTGCCGGACTTACATCAAAAGTTAATCTCGGCAAGAATTCTTATAACAGATCAAGCCGCTGGATAGAAGATGGATCATATGTACGTCTAAAAAATATCACCCTTGGCTATAACCTGCCCAGATCGCTAGTCAACAAGATAAGGATAACCAACCTGAAGGCTTATATCACTGCAACGAATGCCCTTACATTCACAAAGTACAACGGATATGATCCCGAAGTCAGTTCATTTAACGAAGGAACTGATGCTGCGAAGGGTGTTGACGTCAGTAACTATCCAACAGTCAGGACTTTAACATTTGGAATCGAATTAACTCTCTGAAATTATGACAAATTATTATAAAATATTATCGAAGGGCATAATCCTGTTGCTTTTCATAAGCGGCATATCCTGCCAGGATCTTACTGAAAAGCCCGAGGGGATAACAACCTCTGCAAACTTCTATGTCACTCCTGCTCAGTGTGAATCGGCCTATACAGCAGCAATGAATGATCTGATCGAACAATGGAACTATTATGAAAATTTTTTCGGACTCTTCCCTGACGGTCACCATGAATACGAAACTCTCGATATGGGAGCCGACTACGGAGCAGAGCTCTGGAGACAGCATTACAGCGCAATCAAAAACATCAATGCGGTATTAAAGGCTATCCACAGCGGAAGCCTAAAGGCCTATCCTGATGAAGTCGATGGCATCAGGGCCCAGGGGAAATTTTTAAGGGCTTTCAATTATTTTATCCTCGTAAGGTTATTTGGGGAGATCCCTTTTCTTACCGAGAATACCCCTGACCCCGTAAACATACCGCTGACGACATCATCGCGTCTCTCAGTTGAGGCGATGTACGACAGCCTGGAGGCGGACCTGACCTATGCCTCTGCAAACCTGCCGGATTTCAATGCTGCCACACCTGCACGACCAAATCTGTGGACAGCCAAGTCATTGCTGGCAAAAGTTTACCTGACCAGGGCCACAGCCCCGCTGAATCAGACCAGCAATTATGCCAAAGCAAGGGATATGGCTGATGATGTTATAACTAACGGACCTTATTCACTTGTACCCAATATTGAGGATGTCTTCAAGACTTCCAACAAGAATAACAGTGAAATGATATTCGCATTTCAGTCAACACCAGATGATCCCAGGGCACCCGGTAATACCTATGCACCATCCGAATGGGATGGATGGAGCAGCGGAGCGGTTCAGATAGTCTGGGCCGAGGCTTATCCTGAACAACCACGAAAACACAACTACATTCTCCTGGACTTCTACTCAGATATCTATGATCTCAGCAAACCGGTCATACATTACACTGAAAGCATCGATCAGGTGCCATACATGGGAAAATACAACTACCCGAATATTTCGATGGACGAGCAGCTGGGCAATTCACTGATAAATATCCCGTTGCTGAGGCTTCCCGACGTATTGTTAATGTATGCAGAGGCAGCCAATATGGCTAACGGGGGACCGACTCAGCTTGCAGTTGATCGAGTTAACATGATTATCGACAGAGCCAATGCCGGTACCGGACTTGAACCAAGAGCTGATATAACAATGACCGTGGAGGAATTTGACAAAAAAGTGATTGACGAAAGAAGCTATGAACTTTGCTTCGAATTTGACAGGATCTTCGATGTCTACAGAAAAAAGCTGCTCCAGGAAGTTTTGCCCCCGGAAATCCTAGTGAATTATAACCCGGAGGATTATCTGTTCCCGATCCCATCATATGACGCAAAATTTATAGGTCAGAATCCGGGGTATTGAGAAGTTTATTGTCTGAAGAAACTCAAAGCCCTGCTGCAACAGGCAGGGCTAGGTTTCTCAGATCCTGCTGAACTGCATTATTAAAGCTAATCAGGGATATTTAATAGCGAACAGGGATATTTCGCCATCTCGTACAATTACCATAAACCAATTTTTAAACATTGCTCAAAAGGCAACTGAACTGTTCTCCGATATGAATAATACGATCAAAACCATAACCTTTAAAATTCTTTTGGAATATCTGGTCCTTATGCTTCTGTCATGCGCCCTTCCCGGGTGCAGGTCGGTTCCAAACAATAAATTTCATCCTGTAGTCAGGAATGAGAGTCCCCGGAATGATTGCTGGACCATCGTAGGTTTTGGAGGAGGTGGCGCAATGTTCCATCCCACAGTGAGTCCTCATGATCCGGACTTTATGTTTGTCTCCTGCGATATGAGCCAGTCATTTGTATCTTACAACGGAGGATCATCCTGGAGAATGTTCAACCTGAGAGGGATGGTTGATTTCTATACCTTCGACCCGCTCGATCCGAACACTGTTTATGCAAGTTCAATAGGCCTGTTCAGAAGTAAGGACAAAGGAAATACATGGAGTATTATTTACCCTGATCTCAATGATATAACCGGTATCGGAACAACGGGCGATGAGGCTGATCAATTTCTCATCACAAAAGACAACTCAGAGAGAAATGTGCTGGCTCTTGCAGTCGATCCAGGCAATTCAAAACTGCTTTATGCTGCCTTTGCGGTGAATGGGGAAACAGCCCTCTATCTTTCGGAGGATGCAGGATCTCATTGGATGAAAGATCATATACTTGAAGATGGAGCAGGAAAAATATTCGTTGTACCATCTTCACCCGACAGCGACAGAACAATTTATGTAGCCGGGCATAGTACAATAACCAGCCGGGAAGATGGCAGATGGAGCATAGCAACTGGCCCGGAGGGAGTAAAAATGGTCACCGAATATGCGGGAGGCTTCGACCGGCACCTGAATAAGTTCATAATTTATGCCACAGCCGGGAAATCGTACTTTAATCCTGCCGGTGATGAACAGGGCATTTATTTTACCGACGACGGAGGCCGGACCTGGCAGAACAGGCAGGAAGGGCTGATGGCATTCGCCATAAAATCGTCAGATCCGCCTGAATGGAGAAGTATTGCCACAAGCTCATTTAACCCGAATGTTCTATATATATCATATAACGGGTTGAGAATACACGAGGACACTTTATGCCTCGGTATAGCCAAAAGTGAGGACTATGGCAGATCCTGGAAATTGGTTCTGAAGGATTGCCTAACCAGAAACGGATACCGGTTTTCCGGAAATTATGAAGGTGGCTGGATTGATGAAAGATACGGACCAACCTGGGGAGAAAATCCATTTGCCATGGGAGTATCTCCCACAAATCCTGACATTTGCTACACAACCGATTTTGGACGGGCAATCAGGACTATTGACGGTGGGAAGAAATGGAAACAACTCTATTCCGTGAAGAAAGGAGGCGCAGGCTGGATCTCCACAGGGCTGGATGTCACAACCGGCTATAGTATTGTGGCCGACCCGTTTGATTTGAATCATATGTTCATCACCAATACCGATGTCGGATTAATGGAAAGCAAAGACGGGGGTGAAAGCTGGACAAGCGCAACACGGGACAACGGAATACCGAAAGAATGGCAGGCCAATACCTATCACATTGAATTCGACCCTGAAGTCAGGGGGAGAGCATGGGCAGTCATGAGCAGTGTACACGATCTTCCCAGATATAAGATGTGGCGAAGAAATGGAGTTTCAGGATTCCGTGGCGGGATCCTGATCACTGAGGACGGATGCAAGACTTTCCGGGTTCTCAGCAATGAAATAGGGGAAGCCGCGATGACATATATTTTAATTGATCCGTCGGGCAGCAGGAAGTCCAGAACACTATATGCCTGTGCATTCGGGAAAGGGGTCTATAAATCAACAGATGGCGGTGAACACTGGCTGCAGAAAAACAATGGCATCAGCGGAGCGGAACCTCTGGCATGGTCAATGACGAGAAGAGTACAGGATGGAACCTTGTTCCTCATTGTTAACAGGAGATCCGATAATGGCATATCAGGCACTGACCAGGACGGAGCTCTGTACAGGTCTTCTGATGGGGCCGAATCATGGATAAGAATGACTCTCCCTGCTGAAACCAATGGCCCTACATGCCTCCTGGCAGATCCGCATGATCCTGGTCATTTGGTATTGTCAGCATGGGGAAGAAAAGGGAAGAAGATGAATTCGGAATTTATCGGGGGTGGAATTTTCGTTTCCTCCAACGATGGAAAAACCTGGAAACAAACCCTTGAAAAAGACCAGTTCATTCATGATCTTACATACGACCCCCGAAATAAAAGATATTATGCATGCGGCTTCAGCGGCTCAGCATATCGCTCCGACGATAATGCAGAAACATGGGAGCGAATCAGGGGATTTAACCATAAGTTTGGAAGACGCGTCGATATAGATCCTTTGGACGAGGAATCGATATATATAAATACCTATGGGGGAGGTGTATGGCATGGCCCAGCGACTGGCGATAAAGATGCTGTGGAAGACATTATCACCCCGATTCCCCCTCATTGAAAAAATCAGAATTAAGATATCTTGTAGTTAGTAATTTTAGGGTTAGTTTTAGTTTGAATATGCCGGTTTACCAATAGGTTGCCGGCATATTTCTTTAAATCTGTCCGAAATTCAGCTGTTTTGAAACAATTTATGAAGCAGAAGATATAATAACCTGCTTTAAGTTTGAATTTCCATAAAACTATTTGTAATTATGTAGGACAACTGATAAATGTCTTACCAATGAGAAAAATTCTTTTGCCCCTGCCCTACGTGTTCGCGCACTCCTTTGTGCTTGTCATTTTATTATTACTTGTATCGTGCACTGAATCCTGCCGGTATAGTCGGGTTTGGGCAATCGACGACGGTGAAAAAATAAAGCAGGAAGATATTAACAATCCTCTTGCAACCGATGAGAACAACAGCCTTTGGAAAAACGATACTGTAAATATATTCGGGGGAAGGAATGAAATTGTTGCTTTTCAGCTCATTATACAGGCCGATACCTCGGGAGCAAAAAATGTCAATGTGGAGATCAGCGACCTTGTCAAGGGAGGCTCTGTTATCCCTGGCTCTGCCACCGGCCCGTCTGATCCGTTTGACTACAGGGGAAGGAATACGGAGCTTTTTACCGAGCACTATCTGAATATTGTAAAAAGATCACCGCCGCTCTGGTTCTTTTCCGACAGTGCTGCGCCTTCTGCCTACTACACGGGATGGGTGCCCGACTGCCTTATTCCTTTCTCAGCTCCCCCGGGTAAAGGGGGTGCACCATTCTCTATCGGAGGGAATAGGAACCAGGCCGTCTGGGTCGATATACTGATCCCGAAAGATGCCTCCCCCGGAACCTATTCGGGGAGCGCCAGGATCAGTGCCGGAAAGAGGGATTTCAAGATTATACCTGTCAATCTGCAGGTCTACGACTTTACACTGCCCGATTCCACTCACCTCAAAACAATGTTTGGCTATTCGGCAGGGTCGATAACTTCACGGCATAAGGTTGCCAGGGGAAGCAAGGAATATTATGACCTTGAGCTGAAATATAACCAGCTTGCCCACAGGCACAGGTTTGATCTTGTAAATGAGGTGAATGACCTTGATGAAATGACGGCTCATTATAAAAGGTATTTCACGGGAGAATCTTATTCAGCGGCACTGGGCTATGCCGGACCGGGCGAGAATACAGGAAACTCAACCTTCTCCATCGGCTACGGAGGTGACTTCCCTAAAGAATACGGCGGAGGCATCGACAGGATGAACAAGGCAGACTGGTGGAAAGGCTCCGACGAATGGGAGAACTGGTTCAGGATCAATGCCCCGGGTGTGGAACGTCATAAGTATCTCTACCCTGATGAACCTGATTTCAAGGGACCCGACAATGCGAAGGGCACAGGATCGATGGACACAATCAGGATGCAGGCCAGATGGTCGCACAGCGACCCTGGTCCGGGCAGATCCATCCCGGTGCTTGTAACAAACAAGATCAGGCCCGACCTGAAGGGCTTTGTTGACTTCTGGTCAATTTCGGCCCAGGAATGGGTTACCGACCTTACCCCGGAGGATGTGTCATCTGAAAGAGCCAAAGGCCGTAAATTCGGTATCTATAACGGCTTCAGGCCCGGAATGGGAGCAGTTGTAAGCGACGCCGATGCTGTTGAATTCAGGGTAATGCCCTGGATAGTATGGAAGTACAATATAGACCAGTACTTTTACTGGTCCACTACGTTCTGGAGAAAGCTTAATGTATTTGCTAGTCCCCTGACCTACGAAGACAGGATCAACGGAGACGGTACATTCCTCTACCCCGGACAGGATGCAATCTTTCCCGATGAGGACAGGAACCTCGCAGGTCCCCTATCCTCAATACGCGCGAAAAACTGGCGCAGGGGCGAACAGGATTATGAATACATGTGGATGGCAAAAAATCTGGGGCTCGGCAGTGAAGCCGAAGCAATAGTCGATAAATGTGTCCCTGCCGGAGTATGGGACGCAAAATCCCTCAAAGATGTCAGCTGGTCATCGCGAGGATATAAATTCGAAGAGTACCGCAGGCAGCTTGCCCGGCTCCTGGCCCCTGCTTCCTCCGAAAAGCATGCATCTGAGAAAAATCAAAGATAATTATGAGATCCTCCCCTTTTATCAGATATTTCTGGGAAATAGCAGCCATGGCAGCCTTCCTGACTGCCTGTACCGACAGTAAAACGGATAAGCCGGCGGGGGATACAGCTGACTGTATAATAACGGATAAGGCGAAGCTGGAGGAGATATCGATCTTCCCTTCTGACAATCCGGTCAATCTCGATATTTCAGATTCGCCCGTGGATAGTCACTCGGATGCAATAATAGCCCTGATCGGGTCCCCGTCTGTCCATGCCGATTTCGGGAGCGGACTATACGATGGCGGCCCCATCGGCATACCCTATATACTCGTATGCGGCACTCAGCCCATGATCCCGGTAATCTTCAGGGCCAACGGCTACGATGGCAATTACGGCAATGAGAGCGATGCGGGCCCCTATCCCGTTCCTCTTACAGCGCCAGTGGAGGGAAATGGTTCAGGTGACAGCCATGTACTTGCTGTCGATATCGATAATAAGATTTTGTATGAATTGTATAATGCCGGGGTTAGCAATGGATCATGGGAGGCTTCCAGCGGAGCGGTCTGGGATCTTAAAGTTAACGCTGCCAGACCTGCAGGATGGACATCAGCCGATGCTGCCGGACTTCCAATACTTCCTCTTCTGGTAAGGTACGAAGAGGTCAAAAAAGGGGTGATTGACCATGCCATCCGGTTCACACTCAGCAAAAGCAAAGTAACCCGGGCTTATACTGCACCGGCAAGCCATTTGGTAAGCGGGACCAACAGCAATGCGGATACACCCGTACCTATGGGAATGAGGGTACGACTGAAAGGCGATTTTGATATTTCAGCCTTTTCGGACGAAAACAGGGTCATCCTGACTGCCATGAAACATTACGGCCTCATACTCGCTGATATCGGATCAGATTTTTTCATTTCAGGTGCTCCTGACGACAGGTGGGACAATGATGACCTGCACATGCTTTCAACCCTGAAGGCCACCGACTTCGAAGTGGTTCAGATGGGAGACATTGTTTCACGGTAAAGGGAGTGAATTGATATGAAACCTGAATATTCGATTTCCGGATCACTTGTAATTTTACAAACAGAAATCTTTTTTATCTTTACCTGATCCACAGCATCAGGATATTTTTTCCCAGACTGAAAAAACCGGATTTCTGAAGCATGGATTGAAAATGCCTGACCTTTTAAAATCGTTGAAAACAAACAATTTACACATATATTACTCAGTATGAAAAACAAAATCTGCCTGATCTCACTTCTCGTATTCGTCGGGCTTGCATGGAATACACTGATTATGAACGCAGAGGATCACAAAACACTTGCAATTGGCTCTTCAGCTCCTGCATTTTCGCTTCCGGGAGTGGATGGAAAGACATATTCTCTGGACAGTTTCAGGGAAGGAAAGATACTGGTTATAGTCTTTACTGCAGACCATTGTCCCACAGCCCAGGCTTACGAAGACAGGATAATGGATCTCTACAGGGAATTCCATCCAAAAGGAGTGGAATTCGTGCTTATATCTCCCAACAGCCCTGAAGCTGTATGCCTCGAGGAAATTGGCTACAGCGACCTTGGGGATACCTTCGGGGAGATGAAAATCAGGGCAAAGGACAAGAATTTTCCAATGCCTTACCTGTATGATGGTGAAACACAGAAAACAGCTATGGCCTACGGTCCGACGACAACTCCTCATGCATTCATCTTTGACAGTCAGCGCAAGCTGCGCTACTGCGGAAGAATCGACGAGATGGAGAATCCCTACCTGAAGGCAACACAGCATGACGCAAGAAATGCGATCGTTGCCCTTCTGGACGGAAAGAAGGTACCCGTTGAAACCACAAAGACGTTCGGATGCTCAATAAAATGGGCAAGCAAGGCCGAATGGAGACATAAACTCGATACCGACTGGAATAACAAGCCTGTCGAAATTACCGAAGCAGGCGTAGACGGCATTAAAGAGATCATAGCCAACAAATCTGACAAATACAGGCTCATCAATCTCTGGGCCACCTGGTGCGGGCCATGCGTAATCGAATTCCCTGAATTCATAACGATGCAGCGCATGTACGGAGCCAGGGATTTCGAATTCATCTCCATAAATACCGACGGGCTGAAGAAAAAGGATAAGGTCCTCGCATTTCTTAAGGAGAAGAATGCCGCAACAAAGAACTATATCTTCGGTTCGGATGACAAGTATGCTCTCATCGATGCTGTGGATAAAAACTGGCCGGGTGCTCTTCCCTACACGATTCTGGTTGCCCCGGGCGGTGAAATAGTTTACAGCCATAGCGGGGTTATCGATGTGCTCGAGGTAAGAAAGGAGATCATGAAAAAAATAGGAAGATTTTTTGCTGACGATTGATTGACCACCATGATCCTCCTCCCACCTGATGATCACCCCCGGGAAGGGATAATTTTGCCCGGTGATCAGGCCCCCTTCATGGGGAGGACTCCGGCGGGGCCGGGGGCAGACAATAGGGCGGGCCCATTTGGAGCAGTGGGCCTGGGCAAACCAGGGAGCGGGATTAAGCAGTTAAATTTTTAAGAAGATGTTTATAATTACTTCCCAGACATGAAAAGATCATTTACCCGCAGGAATTTTACAAAGTTGTCGGTTACGGGAGCAGCAGCTCTAATAACAACAACTTACCCGGTGAGTAGCAGCCCCGCTGCCCCTACAAATTGTGTCAGGCTTGGAGGCCCTGTTTTCGGTGACTTCAAGGATCCGGGAGATTGGATCAAAGCCGTGAAGGCCGAGGGTTACAGTGCTGCATATTGCCCTGTTCCCGCCGGTACCGATACTGCTACTGTAAAAGCTTTTGAAAAAGCGGCACACGATGCAGATATTATAATATCGGAAGTGGGCGCGTGGAGCAATCCGGTCAGCAGCGATGAAAAGGAAAGGAAGGATGCAATAAAGAAATGCAAGGAGTCCCTTGCCCTGGCCGATCTTATCGGTGCGGGCTGTTGCGTCAACATTACGGGTTCAAGGGGAAAGCAATGGGATGGCCCTGATCCCCTGAATATTTCCAGCGAAACATTTGACATGATAGTTCAGGTGACAAGGGAAATAATCGACGAGGTAAAGCCGACACGGACTTTCTACACTCTTGAAACGATGCCATGGGCCCTCCCCGATTCTCCGGATTCATATCTCGGGCTCATTAAGGCAATAGATCGTAAACAGCTTGCAGCCCACCTCGATCCCGTGAATATGATCAACTCGCCCCGCAGGTATTATAATAATGGCGCATTCATAAAGGAATGCTTCCAGAAGCTCGGACCCTATATCAAAAATTGCCATGCCAAGGATATTCTCCTGGGCACTCATCTTACCGTGCATCTCGATGAAGTCCTTCTGGGTACCGGGGCATTGGATTACAAGGTTTTTCTTACAGAAGTAAGCAAGCTGAAAAATGTTCCCATGATGCTTGAACATCTTACGACAAGGGAAGATTATACGCAGGCTGCGGCAAACATCAGGGCTATAGCAAAGACGGCCGGCATACGCTTCTGCTGATCGCATTCCGGCATGGAAGCTGTTTTGCACCTGCAGGGTTCATGTCTCTATGAACATACATACAACAAAATATTAAATATAATGAAATCATCCCTCCTTCCGTTGGCAGTCGCATCGTTCTTTGTATTATACGGCTGTGCCCCCAGGCAGGATTCCTGGCAGATAAAATTCGAAGGGACCCGCTCAGAAAGGAAATGGCCAATAAAAGAGCTGAGCTCTGACCTGCCGTCAGACTGGTCCCCCTTCAAATACATGACACTTGAATTGTGCTCATCAACGACTCAGCGCTTCGAGCTGAGCATATACGACAGGACGGGGATCCGCAAGCTGCAGATCCATCCTTTCCAGGGTGTCTGGATAAGGGCATCAATACCATTGATCCATTACCAGAAGATGAATACAGAAGGAATGGATATGGCTGCCATCTGGAAAACAGCCAGACCCGGGTACTGGATAGGTTTTACAGGCTCAGTGGGACCAATTACAAACATAGATTCGCTGGGTGTGGCGATGCATCTTCCTGTTGGTGAACCCACCCTGGAAATCAGAAATGTCAGGCTGACAATGGCCCCCGAAGACACAATATTCACAGACAAGCCACTTGTTGACGAATTCGGACAGTGGATACCTGCCGATTGGCCCGGCAAAGCTGCATCGCTTGACGACCTTAATGCATCGTGGAAAGAGGAGGAGAAATCGCTTCAGGCTGAAAATCCGGGGATCTCAAAGTATGGCGGCTTTGCTGGCAAAAAAGGTAAGGCAACAGGCTTTTTCCATGTTGAGAAATCTGATGGAAAATGGTGGTTCATCGACCCGGAGGGATGTCTTTTCTTTTCCAATGGGAGCTGCTGTATCGAAGATGGGATGAGCCTGGCACGTGTGGACGGGAGAAGGTACATCTTCGCCGCACTGCCACCTGATGCCGGGAAAAGAGATGGCATTAACTCCTTCTATACATGGAACCTGCTGCGCCGCTACGGTCCCGACTGGTATCAGAAATGGACAGAGATCACTGCCCTGAGGATGAAAAGCTGGGGCATCAATACAATAGGAAACTGGTCAGACCCCAGTCTGGGTCAAAGCCATAAGACAGCATATGTTGCAACACTCCATGGATGGGGAATCGAATCAGGAAAGATGGGTATGCCCGATATTTATGCACCAGGATATGCTGCCATGGTCGATTCAGCCGCATCATCACAGTGCAGGCAGTTAAAAAATGATCCTTATCTGCTCGGGTATTTTATAGGAAATGAGCTCCCCTGGCCCGGACGCGAGGATGAGCTTGCCGGTGTATTACTGGATGGGGAAGCCACTCCCATGCAGGCAGCTTTCAAAGAGTTCCTGGCACAGGGCGATTCGCCTGAACGCCGGAAAGAATTTATACATCAGGCCTTTGCCAGGTTTTTGTCGGTTGTTTGTACTGCTGTAAAAAAATATGATCCCAATCACCTGAATCTCGGATTGCGCTTCGGAGTAACTCCTGCAGATGAGATTATCGGGATCTCAAGGAAATATTTCGATGTGTTCAGTATCAATCACTATGGGTACGAGGCCCCCCTCGATGAAATAAAAAGAATTTATGACCTCACCGGACTGCCTGTTGTAATAGGTGAATTCCATTTTGGTACACCCGGCCGTGGCCTGGCACCGGGCCTGGCACAGACAAGCAACATGGAAGAGAGGGCTGTGGCTTACCGCTACTACGTCGAAAATGCTGCCTCACATCCTGCCCTTATAGGTGCTCACTGGTTCCAGTGGATAGACCAGCCTTCAACGGGAAGATATGACGGAGAGAATTATAACATAGGACTTGTGGATGTAACCGACCGTCCTTATCCCGATATGATCAAGGCAACGGCAGAGACTCTCTCGAAGGCTTCTTTCGATTCATTCAGGCACAATGCAGCCAACAACAAGGCAGGCACTGCGCCAGTGATAACATAATCATAAAAATAAAACCCCTGCCAACCTGCATGCTCCATATTCCGTGAGAGGCACTCAGTGACTGAATCCGGCCAGATCCCGTACAGGCTTGTAAATATCCTCTCCCCTCCTATAATAAAGAACATTGTCAATCCCCTCAATGCATCTACCGATATCAGGCGCCCTTCGGGCGGACGGAACGACTGGGTTTGCATCTCTTTTAAAATTTAGCGGTTAATATTTCATTTCCTTATTATTAAATATAAAATAATTATTTAATTATAATCGCAATGAATAATAATATTATATTTTTGTTATGAACGGAAATGAAAATAACCCGGGCCGTGACACTATGCATTAAGCTCACTTATATATGCTGAGGGGGTCAGCCGGTCCTGAGCCTGAAGCTGATAAACGATGCAAAGGACATGAATGTCCGGGAGCTTTTTATTTTGCCCCGCATACAGAAGGGCTGGCATTATCCGGCATGGCAGATATTCTTACAGGTAAAAACTATAATTTTTACAGAAACTATGACAAAAGAGATTCAATTAAATCCGGTTCAGGAAAGGATTACTTCAGTAGACTTCTTCAGGGGCTTCACAATGTTTCTCCTGATGGGCGAAAGTACCGAACTGTACAGCCATTTCCAATCCATACATAACAGCGGCATAATGCATTTTTTCGCAACACAGCTGAGCCATCATGAATGGAACGGGCTCCATTTCTGGGATCTGATCCAGCCATTCTTCATGTTTATTGTCGGGGTAGCCATTCCGTTTGCCGTAGCAAACAGGCAGAAGAAGGGGGATTCTGACAGGAAAATCCTGTTCCATGCACTGAAGAGGTCAGCCCTTCTCCTCTTTTTCGGATGGGCGCTTTACTGCATGGGTCCGGGGAAAATAGTATTCCGGCTTCAGAATGTTCTGGCCCAGCTTTCAGTGACTTACATGGTTGCCTTCCTTATTATGAAAAGAAGCTTTTCCTTCCAGCTTATCTTCACCCTGGCCATACTTCTCATCACCGACCTGGCCTACAGGTATTTCCCTGTAGATGGATTCAATCATCCCTGGGTGCCATATGAAAATCTCGGTGCATGGGCCAATAACAAGATCGAGGGTGTCGACAAGGCAAGCATCTGGGCATCAATCAATGCTTTCCCTACAATTGCACACACTGTATGGGGAGTGTTGTTCGGGCAGCTGCTGAGAAGCGACAGGCAAGTGAAGAACAAGATACAAATCATGATCATTGCCGGACTCTCGGGACTTGTAATCGGATACTCCCTCGATTTTCTTCATATCACCCCTATCATAAAGAAAATTGCAACCTCATCATTCGTGTTCGCATCCGGTGGCTGGGCTATACTGGCCCTTGCATTCTGCTACTGGCTCATCGATGTGAAAAAGATCTTTACAAACGGCTCCAGATTTTTTATTATAGTGGGGATGAACTGCATATTCATCTATCTTCTCTTCTCAGTCGGCGGAGCAGATGTTCTCAGAAATTTCTTCGCACCCTTTGCAAATACCTTTTTCTCCTGGGGAGGCGAAGTGACAGCCGGAATTGTTGCAAGCCTCTGCACCTGGGCTGCCCTCTGGTATATAACCTACTGGCTGTACAAGAATAAATTATTCATAAAGATCTGACACCAGAAATATGAGCGACAAAATTCAGTTAAACCAGGAACAGGACAGGATCCTTTCAATTGATTTTTTCCGGGGATTCACTATGTTCATGCTTGTCACCGGAATTACAGGTGTATTCCATATCCTGGCAGACGGCCAGAAGGGGGGAGTTGTGATCGAAGCGATCAATAAGCAGCTTGAACATGCCGAATGGAACGGCCTTTTCGCCTGGGATCTTATCCAGCCCTTCTTCATGTTTATTGTTGGGGTTGCCATGCCATTCGCCGTATCGAAGAGGATTGCGCGGGGGGACAGCTGGAATAAGGCGTTCGGCCATGTGCTAAGGCGCTCGTTCCTGCTCCTTGCATTCGGCTTCATGCTGGGCGCAGATAAGGATGGATTCAGTCTCACCAATGTACTGGCCCAGCTTTCATTTACATACCTGGTTGCATTCCTGCTCATGGAAAAAGATTTCAGATGGCAGCTTGCCGTATCTTTTGCACTTATAATCCTGGCCGACGTAATGTATCGAATCTGGCCCGTGGCTGGCTTTAATCAGCCATTCACGGCGGATCACAATTTCGGCTCCTGGGTCGATATCAAATTAACCGGCAGGCTGGCCCACGACCGATGGGTAGCCTTCAATGCAATCCCTACAAGTGCGCACACAATCTGGGGCGTGCTCGTTGGCAAGCTTCTTATGCAAAACTTTCCACACAGGAAAAAAATACTGATACTTGTGATCCCCGGGGTTATCGCAGTCATAGCAGGTTACCTGATGAATCCCTATATCCCGATAATCAAGAGGCTATGTACCAGTTCCTTTATGATCGTAAGCGGCGGATATTGCCTGCTGGCGATGGCTCTCTCATATTGGCTGATCGATGTTCTGAAAATAAGGAAGCTGGCGGTATTCTTTGCAATAATGGGGATGAATCCGATTTTCATTTATCTCTTCTGGAACCTGGGAGGAAGAAATATCCTCACTGCCATGGCTGAACCCTTTACTTCGAGGCTTTTCTCCTGGGGAGGAGAGATCACCATAGGCATTGTGACAACCATTGTTGTGGCTTCAATGTCCTGGTATATCTGCTATTTCCTTTACAAGCGGAAGATTTTTATAAAGCTCTGATCAGCGATCATCTGGTTGCGTTTGTCATCTGCGGCAATCCGGGAAACCTGCCGGAAACAGCTTCACCTCTCTGACCAGCCGGTTCCTCTTGCGGGTCTTGCGACAGGGGTTATATTACAGTAAAGTATCGTTTCTGCTTCCTTTCCATAAGGCCCCATAAGCACCTCATGCCCGTCAGCATCAACGACAAGTGAGCAGCCGATACAATTCCATCCTTTCCACGGCCCCATGGTAACAGGCCCGACATTGCTTGCCGAAGCAATCCACACTTTGAACTCGCCTGCCACAGGCATGTAAGCCTTGCGCCAGGTATCTCCATAGGGATCAGCCTTATTATCATGCTCAGGAGGAACAGCCCAGCTTGACGGGGAGAGGATCACATCTGCCCCCATGTAACAAAGGGATCTCGTGAGCATATGGTCCTTTGCATTCGCATCGGCACAGATCAGCAATCCGAAGGTGCCCCATGGCGTGTTGCAGACATTGAGCCTGTCTCCCTGGTCATATACATCGTGGGCAATGTCAAGCTCATTAAGCTTCCGGTGCTTTATCAGAACCTTCCCCTTGTTGTCGAGTATGACAGCCGAATTGTATACATGGCTCCCATCCCTTTCAACAAGACCGCAGCAAATGAAGACATTGTTTTCTCTTGCCGCCCTGCATATTCTGGCACAGGCTATACCTCCGGGAACAGAATCAGCAAGCTCCCTTGCTGATGGATGAGTCCAACCGAGATCCATCACTTCAGGCAGAAGAACGATATCGGCCCCTCCCCTGGCTGCTTCGGCTATAAGGTCAGCGGCATGGCTCAGATTCTTCTGCAGAGCACCCGGCTCCACATACATCTGAACCAATGCCAGCCTGAATCCGTGAACAGCGCTCTGTGAATTCATTTCCATTGGTATTAAAATCAGAAATAAAGACAGAAACAGCCTGTACTTCCCAGCCATTTTATTCTGTTTTAATTACATCACTATTTGCCTGTGACCTCAAGAACCCTTTGTATAACAAGGAAATCGTTATTTCCTGCAAAGCCCTTTTCAAGCTTTTCTGCAGCAGCCCTGTCATTTGTCGCTGTTGCCACAACCCACTGCTGAACAGGGTTTCTCGAATCCCTGAGCTTCGTTACGAGCTCCTCAGCTGCATTCTTATCCCCACCTGCCTTCAGCGTCTCTATTGCAAGTATAGTGCTGAATGAAGGATGCCTGTGGGAATTTGTGTACTCCACTATCGATTTCTTAAGGGCTTCCGTTTCACCGGCCTTATTCATCTTCTGCAGGCAGTAAGCATTAAGGTAATCCTGTATCCTTGTATCGACATCGTAGGGTTTCCCAACACCCAGATTCTCAGGCCAGAGCTTTGATTTTTCAATCATTTTCAGCGCATTGGAATATTTCCTGTCCTTAATGAGATCCATTGACAGGAAGAGACAAGCCTGGTCATAGACCACCTTCCCTTCGCTTGCCCCTTCGAAAGGCAGTATGTTCATACCTTCAAGCAGCTTCAGACTATTTGCATACTGTTTATTGTCTATAAGCGAGATTGCATACAGCAGACCGATTGTAGGGTTATTCCCGTGCTTCCTGTAAGCCAGGGTCGACAATGAAAGCATCATTTTTGGATCATTCTTCCGGAAATAATATTCGATAAGCTTTGCCTCTGTCCTCCAGTCGTCAGGTGCAAGCTTCTGTGCCATCTGAAGATCCTGAAGCTCCTGATTTTCGTCGGTGGCTGCAAAAACAGATGCCCGTGAGAGATAGAAGGGTGCAAAATCAGGCTCGGTACCGCATCCGAGGAACAGCTTCAGACAATCCGACTCCCGCTGGTTTGCACCATAATTGAGAGCCAGGTAGTATTTGAATTTCCAGCTGTTGTTTTTCGACATGGCCCAGGTCAAAGCCGATACGGTCTCAGTCCTGTAAGGGAAGACAAATGCAGGTGAGGCAGCTGCCACTTCATCCAGCATCGAGGCATCATCTTTAAGATAAGCCTTCCATAATGTAACCAGTTGGTGCTTAGGTGCCTTATCGAGAAGGGCAAGAGCATCATCCTTTAATCCAAAACCATAATATATCATGGCCAGCTCAAGATAGGTCTGATAAGGCATCTCATTAGTGATGGAGGAGGTGAACTTTGTCAGATTCTCCGATGAATTGTGAAGAAGGTACCTTTCGTAATCTGCAAAATGGCTCAGCTGATCGATGCTGCCTAATGTCTGAATATATTTATCTGCAAGGACTGTCTCTCCGGAAATGCGGGAAAGAACCGCCAGTACCCTCAGGGCATTTATATTGGTTCGGTTGTTGTCGAGAGAAAGGTTTGCATAATGTTCCGTGAGAGGCTTATTGTTCTGCAGCAGCTCGATTGTTGCCATCCATGCATAGGCTGTGGAGCGGTACTCGGGTGAGCGGGCTGCCCATCCCAGCGACTCGATAGCATCAGGAAGGTCTCCCTTTGCCAGGTAGGTCACACCGGCGAAGTAGTTGGCTGCCGGATGGTAGGTGTCGAGCTGAAGGGCACAGTTTGCAAAGTATAAAGCCGAATCATACTGCATTCTGCGGTAATAGAGCTCGGTAAGTGCCGCATAGGCATCGATATAGAGAGGATCTTTCTGAAGACAGCTCCTGAACACCTTTTCAGCCTTCAGGTAATTCCTCCCATCCTTCAGCTGCATCCCTTCCTGGTAAAGTGAAGCACCGGTTGTTATGTCCTTGGGCATTTCCGAAACAAAAGGTCTTTTCAGGAATATCTTTTCGGACGGGCTGTATTTGAGATCCATACCTTCGACAGAAACCTCATAGCCTGCATCAGGATTCAGATCCACCGTCGTATTGTATACATCCATAGGCTTGAATTTCTTGTCTTCCGTAAAGACGATTTTCCCGCCGGACTTCACAACAATCTTTCCCTGCGCAGAAGCCAGGGCATTTATTCCTATATGCAGCTTTCCGTTTTCAGGATCAACATTCATAACTCCCTGTGGAGAAACATCCTTTATCCCCCCGATACCTTTTACAGGGAACCATATTTCGTGCCATCTGTCTGTAAGTCCCGGATCGAATGGGGTCTGGGAGATCGGTGTCTTGAAGGCAGAGGAGCCTCCGTACTGGTTGAACATGCGGCCTGCCTGGAATTCCATGTACTGGCCATCCGTATCGGTAAGAAGGTCTTCCCAGATTCCCCCGTCCCTTGCCAGTGACCATAACCATAGCTTATGGCCCGGCATTTCATCATAAAGTGCCCAGTGACCAAACCCGAAATCGGATTTGTGATAATAGCCTCCCATGAAATCATTGTATTCCCCTACAACATGATAGGATTTGCTTGATTCAAAATTATTGTTTTTGTACCAGGAGATATTCCTTCCATCCTTTGTAATGGGCCAGGGCTGCCACTCTCCTCCGTGTCCGATAGCAGCATCACCCGGATAGGAAAATTCAAGGTCATCCGTCACTACCGCTGCGCCGGTCATCCAGGTGTAATAGGTCTGGGGAAGCACAGTGGGATTGCTCCACATTGCATATGTTTCAAAATAAGCCTTATCCTTCGGAAGCCTGACCTCCACCACCCATTTCGTGCGGGACGGAAGATCGAGACTGCCAACTATGCAGCTTACACTGCCATCAGGATTATCCACCATCTTGTAATCTACGGGAACACAAGTCGAAGGATTATGGCCTATAAATCCAAAGTTGAATTCGATACCTCCGGAGGTCCAGGGCCCGCGCATGGATATATTCCTGTATTTCATAACCTCGTTCCTGTAGATAAATTCCTTTCCAGTCGATTTTTCAATCGCTCCCCACACTTTCCCTCCGTCTGTCGGCATTACATATACCTCGATATAATCATTCTCGAGCTTTACCACATTCCACTTTTGCATCTGGCCCTTCAGGCTGTAGCCACTGAAGGAGAAATAGGGATAAATCTCAGGCCTGCCTTCAGTCAGCAGGGGCACGGGGCTGGGATCATCGTACGGATAGGTCAGTATGTCCCTTGACTGCAGGGTTATGGTAGCTTTCTGGCCCATAGCCATCTGAGAGACAATAAAAAACAGGAAGATCAAATTCTTTTTAAGCATGATTGAAGTTATTTAAGTTGAAAATATTTCTTTCCGGGCGGAATGCCGGAATTATACCGCTGTATATCCCATTTCAAATTTAATCAACATAACCCGTATGTCAATGATTCTGAAAAGTTAATTATGTTAAAATAGCATCTGATCCCCACTTTCAGAAATCGAGCGTCTTGTAGAATTCAATCCTTATCGATTTCATAAGCTCGACCTGCTCCCTGTAAAGCCTGTCATGCTCCTGGTCGCCCTCAAAGAAATTCAGCGCCATAAAGGCAGATTCAATGTCCGGGAAATCACACTGCCAGATCAGGGTATTTACTGGCTCTGATGATGAGACAGGCTGCATGCGCCTGCCCTTCGGAAAATCCGGACGTCTTTTTTCCAGTTCATCGAATTTCCGTTCAAGCGCCATGAACTGATCTTCACGGGCAGGGTCAAATTGCTGAATTATCCTCATTACTATTCCCATAATTCTATTGTGATATAAGTTTCAAAACCTCTTCCGAAAAATGCTGCCCTGATGCAAGCTGGTACTGCCAGAGCGAATGCCTTTCTATATCCTTGTTGATTGTATCGGGAGAACAGACGCTCAGCCCCGCAATAAGCGATGCCAGCTGCTGAGCTTCAAACAGGGTAAGCCCAAGGGCGATCCCCGAAATCAGTCCGGAAAAAAAGGCATCACCGGCACCTGCCGTGCTGACAACATTTGCCTTCACCGACGGGAACCAGTTGAGCTCATCCCCATCCCAGCACCAGCTTCCATTCTTACCGGCTGTTACTGAGACCATTATAGCCGGGTTATGTCGTGAAAGCTTCTGAACCGACTCTTTCACCACATCCTCTGCCCGCTCTTTTTCACAGGTTATTCCGGCGATTGATGCTGCCTCATCCAGGTTGAGTGCGATCAGGCTGATCCTGTCAATAATATTGCTGTCCATCAATGCACCTGCTTCTCCGGTTGTAAAGGAAGCCGTACAGAGCATGCCATACCGGTGCCCCAGCTCTATCATCCTTATTCTTGAAGCCATAGGTACTTCAGGAGCTGCCATAATGATCCCTCTCCTGCCAAGTCTTTCCATGTGGGGAACAGCTTTCTCTATATATTCAGGTTCCACCGCAGAACTGGCGGAGTTATCCGTGGTCAGGTTGCCTCCGCTTCCGTCAGGATAATAAAAGCAAAATGAAAATAATGTGGAGGCCTCCGGCTCACGCCCGACAAGCCTCATATCAAAGCCTGTCTCATCCATCTCCTTTATAAGGGCAAGTCCGGTATCGTCGGTCCCGACCTTTCCGACAGGGATTACGCTGAATGATGGTCCAAGCAATACCCTTATATAATGCAGTATAATGTGCTGCTTGCAATAATCGCTTATGCCAAGGAAATGTCCGCTCCGGCTCTCCTCCCTGCCGAGCGTGTGGTCACCATTCAGGACAAAAAATTTCCCCGAACCTATGCCTCCTGTTCCGATAATACCATCGTAAAGCAAGCTTGAAGGAGCAAATTTTAACTCTCTGGGAATCATTTCAATACTCAATAAATTAGCTCCCAGTCAGGATTTTCACTTATCGGGTGGGATGCCGTAGAAACAGTTGCTGTAAGCAGGGCATCATGATGCTCCTGACAGAGAGTTATAGGATATTCGGGTGTCAGGGGACCAAACAGTGCAACCCTCAGGGCAGTCTGTTTCCACGATCCTGTATCGCTGAAAAGCCTGACTTTCTTCGCTGATAGGCATTCCTTCACACCAAGGGTAACAGACATTGGCGGGACAAACTGGTATGCGGATCCAAATGTCCTCTGTGCCAGAGCAATAATTGTATCCAGGTTATTCTCCTGAACCCTGACAGTGGAATTGCGGACATCATCAAGAGTCACATGGCTGAAAGGATGCCTTCTTGCCTGGTTATAGGCAATGTGACCGTCCTGTCCCCATCCTCCATAGGTTATGTCGATCGGAGCTTTTTCAATTTCCTCCTGTATCTCAGGTATATTATTGGCATTTAGCCACTTTCTGTTGCTTAGAGGCACTGATAAGCCACTTGCAACAGGACCATAGAAATTCTTTTCCATAAAGCCACGGAAGCTGTATGGATGTCTGGCCGGGAGTTCCCTGCCCTGCCAGTCAAGGCATTCATCCATATGAAATACAACAAGGCCTTCCAGCGAGATATTCTCCATGTTCACCAGGTCGGTGAAGGGCTTGTACCAACATGCGGGGCCACATGGAATTATGGCCCTCGTTATCCTGCCTGCCAGATTGTTAGCCCTGATCTCATCGGCCAGCTCACCGGCCATAATCTTTCCCATCTCAACTGAATCCCTGACAAGGCGGAACGGCACCTTAAGCAAAGGGTTGCCTTCAAGCTTCATGTATGGGATCCTGCACCACTCATAAAGTTCCGCAGTAGTAATCTGACTGCTCATAAATTAATTTTCCCCGGGTAAATTTAATAATACACATCAACTTCGTAAAAACGAAATTGCATTCTTCAACTTTTAACAAATATATGAATATTAAGAATAAGCTTTTAAAAGATTTTTATTTTTAAAACAATATTAAACGGATAAATAGTCAAATTAGCAAGAGATTCTTCGCTTCACTTTCATTTGTCTGAAAAGATTTGTAATTTAGTTCCTGATGTTCAACAAAATCTTCTCGTATTCTTTCTAAAATAACTCTTAACTGATGAAATTTATTTATCGGCAACTAAGAAACACCTGTCTGCTGTTGATAATGATGGCAGCCAGCTCCTTTGTCAATGGACAGATACCTGTAAAGGGCAAAGTTATTTCCTCTGAGGATAACCAGGCAATGCCCGGTGTCAATGTAGTTGTAAAGGGTTCCGGCAAGGGCACAGCCACAGGCCCTGACGGTACCTATAGTATCACTGTGCCTTCCGCAGGCGATATACTTGTTTTCAGCTTTATCGGGTACAAGCCCCAGGAAGTTGTAGCCGGCACAGGCAATACTATTAACGTTACACTTGAGCCGGATATCATTTCAATTGAACCTGTGGTCGTGATGGGATACACCACAAAGAGAAAGAACGAAATCACAAGTGCCGTATCTACTGTAACGTCAGATAAATTAATGGATGTTACATCAAATGACATCGGATCCATGCTCCAGGGAAAGGTATCCGGCATTCAGGTTGTAAACAGCTCAGGTGCCCCTGGGGCCAGTTCTGAAATACGCATAAGGGGAATATCTTCATTCAGTGCTCCGCAGGGTCCGCTGTATGTGGTGGACGGGATAATCGGAGGAACATTTGACCCGAATGATGTCGAAACCATTACCGTGCTTAAGGATGCAGGTGCCACCGGAATGTACGGGTCGCAGGCGAACGGGGGCGTGGTGGTGGTCACGACAAAAAAGGCAGCCTCCGACAAGCCTGTATTCGAATTCAAGGCTGTAGCTGGCTTCCGTGTTGCCGACCATGGGCACACGCGCATGATGGACAGCAGAACATTGTACAATTACCAGCGGGAGTTCTTCCGCGACCCTGTAACCTTTATTATAGATGACAGAAAATTCAAGGCTGCAAGACCCGAATCACTGCTGGATGTCAATACCGACTGGCTTGCAGAGACCTTCAGGCCGGCAATGGTCCAGAACTACTTCCTTTCATCCTCCGGACGAAGCGACAAGCTTTCCTATTACATCGGCGGAAGCTATTACGATGAGGAGGGAACTTTTATAAATTCGGATTTCAGAAGGATCAACCTCAGAGCCAACACCACATATAAATTTTCCGACAAGGTTTCCCTGTCGAACAACATAAACCTGAGCGGAACCAAAAACCGTGGAGCTGACAATATGAACATTTACTACGCATATGTTAACATGCCATGGGACAATCCCTATGATGCAAACGGCAATGCGAGAAGCTTCAAAACTTCCGAAGATGTAATCTGGTCAAAGGACAAGATAAATCCTGTGCAGGCGGCAGAAAACTCAGAACTCAGCACTGAAGGATTCAGCCTCGATTATGACCTTGATCTGGATATAAAGATCACCGGCTGGCTCTCATTCGTTACTACAAACAGATTAAGCGCCTACAATGCCCTCGATAAAACCTACTATGCAAAAGCCGCTGACAATATTGTTTACTACGGCCTCGGTTATGTGAGCTCGCAAAGCAATCTCAACTATGGCGGAATAACTACTGATCTCCTCAAGTTTAATTTCGATGGCCCCGTACATTCAATCTCAGGCCTGG
Organism: uncultured Bacteroidales bacterium; assembly: GCA_963756885.1. Lineage (GTDB taxonomy): Bacteria > Bacteroidota > Bacteroidia > Bacteroidales > VadinHA17 > LD21. The sequence goes on along the minus strand of CAVWPG010000003.1, from coordinate 89,505 downwards.
TGGGTTTTGAGGCACAGGGAGGGACCGATGATTACATATTCGGATCAGGCATGGGTGTGCCTGAGGGACTCAGAGTCCCCTCGGTAGCCTCAGGTTCGTACCAGATAAGCGGCGCCCCTACAGGATCAGTAATGCAGTCGTTAATATCGCAGGTCAACTACAGCTATGCACATAAATACTTTCTTTCAGCCTCTTACCGTATCGACCAGTCATCCCAGTTTGCTCCCAACAAAAGAACCGCAAGGTTTCCGAGCATTTCGGGCGCATGGATGATGAGCAACGAGGAATTCCTGAAAAACATTGCCGCGGTATCGAATCTCAAGCTGAAAGCCAGCTGGGGCAAAACAGGCATGAAGGACATAGGTCCCTATCGCTATATGGAAATGTTCAGCTTTTCAACGCAGTACGACGGTCAGCCTGCCGCTGTGCCCACCCAGATGGGAAACCCGGATCTGACTTGGGAACAAACCGACCAGCTGAATGCAGGTATCGAGCTTGGATTATTCAAAAGAATTGACCTGGAGCTTAACATTTACAGGAACATGACAAGCAATCTGCTTGTGGAACGGGCTCTGCCACCTTCAGGGGGATTCAGGACACAGTGGCAAAACAGTGGCAAGGATATGAACCGGGGAGTTGATATCAGCCTTAATGCCAGTATAGTAAAGCTTAAGGATTTCAGCTGGTCTGTCGATTTCTCATTCGGCTTCAACAAGAATAAGCTTTCGGACTTTGGGAACGATACAATAATCACCACAAACAACTATGGCGTTATGCAGGTTTACCATAACGGGGCCCCCCTGTATTCCTGGTATGCCAAGGAATATTATGGCATCGACCCGGCTAACGGATCGATGCTGTGGGTTGACAGCGACGGACATACAACCCACGAATACCAGGATGCAAGATATGTTGAGGCTGGCTCTCCGATGCCCAGGTACCAGGGAGGTTTCGGCACATTATTAAGCTATAGGGCTTTCACCCTCAGAGGCAACTTTTCCTATGTGTGGGGTAATAAAATCTTCAATTACTTCCGGAGATATGTTGATAATGACCTGAATGACACCCAGTTCAATATAATGATGCCCCGGGACGACTATAAGCTCTGGCAGCAGCCGGGAGATATCGCAACGAAACCTCTCCCGCAAAACGCGCGAAACTCCTTCGACCCATCCACCCGCTTTATCGACGATGGGAGCTTTCTGAAAATAAGGAATATAACGCTGTCATACGAACTGCCCCACAGCCTTGTATCAAAGGCCAGGGTAAGGGGAATAACTGTATCCCTCTCAGCCGACAATGTATACACTTTTACAAATTTCTGGGGACAGGATCCGGAGGTATCGATTACCCCTGAACCGGGATTTCTCCCGGGATATGCCGAGTTCAAATACCCGAATAACAGGCAGTATCTTGTAAGTCTGAACTTCCGCTTCTAATAAATAACGACCATGAAAAGCATTATAAGAAATATATCCCTCCTGTGCATCGCATTTGTTGTTACACAATGTGATCTTAATGTAATCCCCCAGGATGCGCTTACAAGCGAACAGATGACGACAACTTCAGATGGCTTGCCCAGTCTCGTCAACGGGCTGTATGCCATCTTCAAGGAATCTGCCGACTATGGCAGTCACTGCTATATCCGCCAGTTCTACCAGATGAGCGATTTTGCCAGCGACGATATTGTTTGTGCCTACAAAACTGAAGATGACCTTATCAACAGCTTCAGATACAGGGACCGTACAGCTGAAAAATCCAATATCAACTACTTCTGGGAAATGTCATACAAGATAATCTACGGTGCAAATGTTGCAATATCCATGGCCGACCTGAAGGGGAGCGATCAGCTGACCGACCAGCTTAAAGGTGAAAGCTACTTTCTCCGGGCCTATGCAACCCATAACCTTGTCAGGTTTTTTGCAAAACCGTACACCACTTCCAACATGCAGGCACCTGGTGTAATACTGCGTGAAGACAAGTCGGACAATATGCCAAAGGCCCGGGCCACCCTTGAGGAGACTTACAGGTATATAATCAGCAGCCTTAAGATGGCTGAATCGCTGATGGGCGATGAAATGCCTCCTGAGAGAGGAAATGACAATCACAAATTTGCCGGCAGGGAAGCTGTGCACGCTTTGCTCTCGAGGGTCTATCTCTATAAAAATGAGCCTGACAGCTGCATAATGTACTCTGATATGGTTATCAATTCCGGTATGTTCTCACTCGAACCGGCCGAAAATTACCCATCCTATTTCTCATCCGCTAAAACTTCTGATGAGAGCATCTGGCTCATACCCTATAATCTCGTTGACGATCAGCTGGAAGGTTCAGTGGCCTCCATGATCTACAATGGCAATAATTGCTGGGCCGAAGAAGGGGCAACCCCAACATTGATGCAGGATATGGGATTCGGAACCGATATGCAGGAGATCGATCAGAGATGGAAATATATCCTCACCGATGAACAGGTTGTCAAAAATGGGATAAACATGTACTATATCAGTAAGTTCTCAGGACAGGACGGCTCCCCTACATTAAGCTCTCCGGTATTCCTCAGGCTTGCTGAAGTTTATCTTAACCGCGCCGAGGCTTATGCCAAAAAATCGGATGTGACATCCGCAGTTGCCGACCTTAATACCCTGCTCGAAAACCGTCTTGTACCGCCCGAGGGTGGAACAATCGATGATTATCTCTACTCCGATGGCAATATTGGCAATGATGAGATCCTTGACATCGTCCTTAAGGAAAGGAGGATCGAGCTCGCCTTCGAGGGTCACAGGATATTTGACCTCCTGAGAAACGGCAGGGACATAATCCGAAATTACTGGGGCTTTCATCTTGACAGCTACAATGGAGTTCCTTCATCCGGAGAACCGGGTCTGAATGCAGGCGGCGTACTTTTTCACCCCGACGATCCCAATGTAATCTATCCGATTCCAAGCAGTGAGATTAGCACAAATAAACTTTGCATACCCAACGAGTAAAAATTTATATCAGATGAAATACTTAAGGCACAATCATTTGCTTTTCGCTGTAACGGCAGTTATATTGTTTCTGTCGTGCAGCAAGCCAGGCCATTACAAGCTTACCGAAATGCCTCCGCTTGATTTCAGGTCGTACTATGACGGGCTTACAGTCACTTTTGCCAACGCTACCGGGGGAGCAACCGACATCTCATGGGATTTCGGCGACGGTTCAGGTGTCGTTCCGGGCGATTCGGTGGAGCATACATATGACGCAATAGGCAATTATGTAATAACAATGAACGGAACCCTGGATGGAAAATCGTATATCTTCCATACGATGCTCAGAGTTGATAAATCATCGGTTATAAATCTCGATGATGGCTCTTTCGACGACTGGAATGGAGTAACCTATCCCGATTTCCTTCTCTCGGGCAAGGGCGCTGTCGACACTGCGAAAGTCGACTATGATGCCAATTATATCTATATCTATGTCGAATTCGATTCAATTGCAGAGAATGCAGGGATCATTGATCATATTTTCGGCGTTTATATGGACGTTGACAATTCTGTTTCGACAGGCTTTTCAATGAAGGAGATGGGTGTCGACTACGGTGTTGAAGGGAACATTTACGACGGAGGCTGGTTCGCTCCGAGCGTTGTTGACCTCGCCAATGGCGACCCCGGCTGGCCTTTTGTAGGATTCGATGATGAAAACGCCCTGAAGCCGGGATACATTGTAAAGGAGGGCAATAAAATCAGGATGGAATTCGGCATTTCAAGGGAAATCTTTAAGATCAATTCCGATGCCATGGCATTCTCCATGAGCATAATGAATTCTGACTGGTCAGATGTTGGAAATGTTGTTACCCCCCTGCCCGACTTTAGCGAGAGGATCGTTGTAAAAATGGACAAGAGCAAGAAAAAGTGACAGGTAGTCTGTCTTCCTGCCTGCTTATGATATAATTACCTTGATGCCGGAATCTTCCAGCCGTTTCCTGTCTTCGTCGTGAACGCCGTTGTCAGTAACGACGGTATGGATCTTGTCGATACCGCATATGAAAGCCAGGCTCCGCCTCAGGAATTTACTGGAGTCGCAGACAACTATGACCTCCTTGGAGATCTTGATCATGATTTCATTGAAATAAGCCTCCTCTATGTTCGGCGTATAAATACCATGCTTTGTGTCAAACCCGTCAACTCCTATAAAAACCTTGTCAACATATAGGTTTTGAAGGTTCTTCTCCGCCAGCGGCCCGACAAGAGAAAGTGAATTTTTACGGAGATAGCCTCCGGGGATTATAAGATTCACATTTTTAAGCTGAATGAGCTGACTGATTATATTTATGCCATTGCTGATCACAGTCAGGTCGGTAAGATGGCCCAGGTTCTTCGCAACTTCCATCGTCGTTGTGCCTGAGTCGATAATAATTGTATCGTGCTCGTTTATAAGCTGTGCGGCCCTTTTGCCGATCCTCCCCTTCTCATCGCTGTTCAGCTTGTCCTTTTCCGATATCCGGTAATCGATCCCTACGCCCCTCTCAGCTTTTATAGCCCCGCCCCGGGCCCTTATAAGCATGTTTTTCTTTTCCAGCTGTTCAAGGTCATTCCTGATTGTAACCTCACTGACTTCGAATTCCCGGCTTAATTCATGAACAAGAACCTGTCCGGTGTCATTGATCTGGCTCAATATGCTTTTTCGCCTTTCTACAGTCGAGCTCCTTTTACGCGTTTTCATAAGGGGAAATTGTTTTAGATTGTGGTTGTGAAAGTAAAGATAATAATCTTAATCCATTAAAAAAGAATCTGAAACGGAATATTTATAAAGTCAATACAGATCTTTCAAAAACTTATATTTTTTTATTATTATCTTTCATTAAACTTGTTTTTATTTAGTTTAAAATGTAAATTTGCTCGATTAAATTACGATAAATTCCAATTTATGTATCCAACTGACATAGAAATGTCGCAGGTTAAAGAGCCGGGAGCTTTGTACACTGCAAGTGAGATTGCAGGCCAGCCGGACCTCTGGATTAGTATATACCGCAAAGTCCTGGAGGATAAGAACAGAATCTCAGCGTATATCGAAAGATCACTGCCTGAGATTTCGAAAATTATTCTCACAGGGGCTGGTACAAGTGCCTATATCGGGCTTACTCTTCACGGTGTTTTCAACAGGTCCCTGGAGGTTCATACCGATGCAGTTGCAACAACCGATCTGGTATCTCATCCGGGGGATCATTTTTTCAGCCACGAGACAATTATGCTTGTCTCTTTCGCACGTTCAGGCAACAGCCCTGAGAGTACTGCGGTAGTGGACCTTGCTGACAAGCTTTGCAAAAAATGCTTTCATGTGATCATCACGTGCGATCCCGACGGGAAACTGGCAAAATGGGAGACCGAATCTGATAAGCTTCTCGTAGTACTGCCACCCGAATCGAATGATAAAAGCCTCGCTATGACTGGCAGCTACTCCGGAATGCTGCTGTGCGGAATGCTGATCTCCAGACTGAATGAAATTGAATCGCTGGAGAAGCAGATTTATACCCTGCACTCATATGGCAAAAAGATCCTCGATAAATTTGCGCGCCGGATCAGGGAAGTGGCAAAAATCGATTTTAAAAGGGTAGTCTTCCTTGGCTCAGGCCCATTCTATGGAACCGCTACAGAATCAAACCTCAAGCTGCAGGAACTTACCGACGGGAACATAATATGCAAAAACGATTCATATCTTGGCTTCCGCCACGGTCCGAAGGCAGTTACAGACGAGGAAACACTTATAGTTTTTATTTTTTCGAATGATCCCTTCGTGATGCAGTATGAACGGGATCTGGTCCTTTCGATGCGAAAGGGGAAAAAGCCGCTTTATACAATTGGAATTTTCGAAAATGATGTGAACGGCCTGAAATTCGATCTCGAAATAAAGCTTTCCGAGGGGGGAATCAAGCTTGACGAGGAACTTCTGGCAGTATGCTATATTATGCCTGCACAGCTCCTTGGAATGTATAAGTCCCTTGCCCTTGGACTGAAGCCCGATTCTCCCTCCGAGAGCGGTGCGATCTCCAGGGTTGTCGAGGATGTCACAATATATAAGTATTAACCGGTTCAGATGAACAGCGAACTCAGAAAGAGGGCCTCTTCTGCCGGATTGCCTCTTATGGATTTTATTCTTAAAAGGATAAGCGAGCTGGAATCCCTGACAGGTGCCAAAAGGACAATATTTGCAGCCTGCCCCAATTCACTCGCGGTAATAAGGGCTGCACTGAAATCTTCAAAACGCTGCAATGCCCCTGTCAAGTTTGCTGCCACACTGAACCAGGTCGATACAGATGGAGGATATACAGGGCTAACCCATGCCGAGTTCGTAAATACAATCCGCCTGCATGCACGGAACCTCAATGTCAAATCACCTGTAATAATAGCTATCGATCATGGGGGCCCCTGGCTTAAGGATCTGCATAAAACAGGCAACTGGCCGTATGAAAGAACAATGTCGGCCGTAAAAAAGTCGTTCGAGGCTGCCATTGATGCCGGATTCGACCTTATCCACGTCGATCCTACAGTGGATATAACATTGCCGGGCAGGGAACCTATCAGCATTGACCTGGTAGCACAAAGAACTATCGAACTGATTGTGCACGCGGAAAGATTCAGGATCTCAAATGGCTATCCCCGGATCTCTTATGAGGTGGGTACCGAGGAGGTGCATGGAGGGCTGGCTGACCTGAATGTTTTTAAGAGATTCCTCGATCTGCTTCGACAGGGGCTTCAGAAGGAAGGACTGAATGAAGTGTGGCCCTGCTTTGTGGTTGGAAAGGTGGGAACAGATCTGCATACTACAACTTTTGATCCTGCAGTGGCAAGCGAACTGACCCGCATTGCACGAAGCTACGGAAGCCTTATAAAGGGACACTATTCCGACAATGTAACAAATCCGGAGGCCTATCCTGAATCCGGCATGGGAGCCGCAAATGTCGGACCTGAATTCACTGAAAGAGAGTATGACGCCCTGGCTGAGCTCGAAGAACTGCAGCAATCGCTCCTCACAGAAGGGAGGATAGCAAAACCGGCCGGAATGAAAAAACAGTTGCGTGAGGCAGTCATAAAATCGGGCCGCTGGAAAAAATGGCTTTTGAAGGGAGAAGATCCCTCCGATTTCCAGGCTGCGACCAAAGAGCGACAGGAATGGCTGATAAAGACCGGCTGCCGGTACATATGGGAAGATCCGGAAGTCGTTGCCGCCCGTACACTGCTGTACAGGAACCTCTCCATTCAGGGAATCGATGCAGCTGCCATTACGGAATCATCGATCGAGAGTGCAATGGACAGGTATTTTTACAGGTTTAATCTCACCGGATTGAATGACCTGCTGTAAAAATATGGCATGAGGTAATTTAAAATCGCGGATTTTAAATTATAGAGCCTACCTTTATATTTTCAAAACCTTGAAATTGTGACTGGAAATAAGACAGATGTCATAGTAGTCGGCGAGCTGAATGTCGACATCATACTCAATGAGATCGAAAGCCTTCCCGTTGTAGGAAAGGAAATAATGGCAGGCTCGATGTCCGTAACCCTTGGAAGCTCCTCTGCAATATTTGCAAGCAACCTGAGCTCGCTCGGAGCCCGCGTGGCTTTTATAGGGAAAATCGGAAAAGACAATTTTGCCAGTGTTGTACTGTCATCCCTTGAAGGTAAAAATGTAGATACAAGCCATATAATCAGATCGCAATCACTCGCCACGGGCGCCACAATAGTACTGAACTACGGTCAGGACCGCGCAAACGTCACATACCCGGGGGCCATGAACGATCTGAGGATAGATGACATAGATCGGGATTTTCTGGCCGGAGCCAGACATATGCATTTTGCAAACTGCTTCATGCAGCCGGGTATCAGGAAGGATCTGACAATACTCTTCCGGACAGCCAGGGAGCTTGGACTGACCACATCGCTTGACACTCAGTGGGACCCTGAGGAAAAATGGGACCTCCCCCTGGAGGAATTGCTCCCCTATGTAGATGTTTTCCTGCCGAATATGGCAGAATTCAAGTTCCTCTCTCACAGCAATACGGTTGAGGAGGGAATAGCCAGACTGAAACGTTTCGCTCACATAATTGCAATAAAGAACGGAAGTGATGGCGCCTTGTGCTGGGATGGCAGCAATCTTATCAGCCAGCCCGTTTTCAAAAATGAGGAGGTGATCGACTGTATTGGGGCAGGTGACAGCTTCGATGCCGGCTTCATTATGGACTTTATAAGCAATGCCCCCATAGCAAAATGCCTTGAAACAGGGGCCCTCACGGGAGCAATAAATACAACCAGGGCCGGCGGAACAGGAGCCTTTGAGAATATCCGGACAATAAGAAACATAGCACTCGAAAGATTCGGTTACAAAATGTGAATCATGAAACTGCAGAATAAACTAAAACAGCTTAAGAAAGGAAAAAAGGCAATTCTCGCAGCCAATTTCTACAACTTCGAAACTCTTTCCGGGATCCTTCAGGCTGCCTCCAACCTAAAGCTCCCTGTAATTCTCCAGCTCTCGGAAAGCTCTATCAGGTATTTGAGCCTCCCTGTCGCAACAGCCATGGCAAAAGCGGCTATAGGCAGGTTCGGCGTTGAATCATGGCTCCACCTGGATCATGGTACCTCCTTCGGAATGGTACAACAATGCCTGGATGCCGGGTTCGATTCTGTAATGATCGATGCAAGCGAAAAGCCAGTTCAGGAAAATATTGAACTGACCTCCAGGGTAGTCGAGCTTGCAAAAAGATATAAAGCCTCAGTGGAGGCTGAACTGGGATTTGTGGCAAAGCTTGGGCAGAAGCAGGACGAGCATCCGTTCACGACGCCTGAGGATGCCGCAGCTTTCGTGACAAGTACCCATGTAGATTCCCTGGCTGTGGCGATAGGCTCTGCCCATGGTTTCTATAAGCAATCACCAAAGCTCGATATCCACCTGCTGTCGAGGATAAATAAGGCGATACCGACTCCCCTGGTTTTACATGGCAGCTCCGGAATACCCGATGAGATGCTCCGTGAAGCCATTGCAAATGGGATCTGCAAGATCAACCTTGCCACCGAGACAAAAAATACTTTCATGCTTGCCCTTAAGGAAAGGCTGAAATTCAACAGCGAAATTGACCTGAGGATAGTATTTCCCGATGCAACCCAGGCAGTTATCGATCTTATTGAGAAAAAGCTCGAAATCATTAATAAAGTCTGACCTTCATATGAAAACAAAAATCTCCCTCCTGCTGCTGGCCCTGCTGCCCGGAGCCTATCTCGCAGCCCAGAATGCCGACAATATCCTTGTAAAGGACTACAGGCCCGTTACAATTTTCAAGAATCCGGTAACACATATCGACAGGGCGGCATATCCCATCATAGATGCACATACACATGCATGGGCCACAACTGATGAAGGGGTAAGGGAATGGATCAGGGATATGGATGCCTGCGGTATTGAAAAGTCCGTTGTCCTCACCGAGACTTCAGGACCCGCCTTCGACACTATCTGCCGTCTGTACTCCAAATATGGCAACAGGTTCGAGGTCTGGTGCGGCTTTGATTATACCGGATACAACAAGCCCGGCTATGGTCCCGCTGCAGTGAAGGAACTTGAGCGCTGCTTCAAAATGGGAGCAAAAGGGGTTGGAGAAGAGGGGGACAAGGGGCTCGGAATGTTCTTCAATGACCCTGTGAAAGCATGGGGAATGCATTTCGACGACCCAAGAATGAAGCCGCTGTTTGAGAAATGTGCCCAGCTAGGGATGCCGATAAGCATTCATGTTGCAGATCCAATATGGATGTACGAAAAAATGGATTCTACAAACGATGGCCTTATGAACGCGCAGACCTGGCGCATCGACATGACCAAACCGGGTATTATCGGATTCGACGCTCTTATACAGACACTTGAAAATGCAGTCAGGGATAACCCCAAAACTATATTTATTGCCTGCCACGTCGCAAATCTCAGCCATGATCTCGACCGGCTCGGCGCTATATTTGACAAATACCCGAATTTCTATGCCGATATTTCGGCCCGCTATGCTGAATCAGCACCGGTACCTGCATATACAAGGGCTTTTTACGAAAAATACCAGGACAGGCTCCTCTACGGTACCGATATGTCATTTAACCAGGCAATGTACCGGACTACTTTCAGGATCCTTGAATCAGGCGATGAACATTTCTACGAGACTGAACTGTTCGGATACCACTGGCCGCTTTATGGCCTCGGACTGCCCAAACAAGTCCTGAAAAAATTATATCACGATAATGCTGCACATATTCTAAAATAACCTCTGCATGCTCCGCAATATTCTGACTCTCGCATTCCTGGCCCTGCTTCCTGCCTTATTCCCTGGCTCTAATACTGCTGAGGGACAGGACAAGCCAGCCATACAAAAAGATGGCAGGATCCGCATTGCATCCTGCCAGTTCCCTGTTTCTTCAGATATTAAGGAGAATTACAATTATATCCGCGAACAGATAACCGAAGCCAGTCTGAAAAAAGCTGATGTCGCCCATTTTCCGGAATGTGCCTTATCGGGCTATCCGGGTACGGATATGATGTCGCTTGAAAATTTCGACTGGGATGAACTGCATGCAATGACCGATTCCATTGAAGCGCTGGCAAGGAAGCTCGATATTTGGGTGATTGTCGGATCCCTTCACAGGCTCACCGGCAAAAACAAGCCGCATAACAGCCTTTATGTCATAAATCCTCAGGGAAGGATCGAAGACAGATACGACAAGCGATTCTGTACGGGGTCGGATCTCCTATACTGCACTCCCGGCGATCATTTTGCAACTTTCAGGATCAGGGGCGTGACCTGCGGCCTGCTGATATGCTACGACGTAAGGTTCCCTGAGCTCTACCGGGAATACAGGAAGCTGGGATGCGACCTTATCTTTCAGTCGTTCTACAATGCAAGACAGCAACCCGGCAGCATACACCCTGTAATAATGCCCATCTCAGCCCAGGCACATGCAGCCACCAATTATTTCTACATGTCGCTCACCAATTCCTCAGCACCCGAAAGCTGGCCATGTTACTTCATAACACCTGACGGACTCGTTAAGAATAAGCTTACACCAAATACACCCGGGGTATTGATATCAGACATGGATATTTCTGAAAACTATTATGATGCGAGCAAGGAATTCCGCCAGGATGCAATGAAAGGGAAGCTGAACAGCGGTAAGACAGTAAGCGATCCCCTCTCCGACGACAGAAAATCAATACATTGATAATCGGGACAAGCCTCCGTTTGACATTCCATTGTAAAATTGTATTTTTGAATATTAAATTCTGAATTATGTCATTAGCCGAGAAAATTGCCAGCGATCTGATCAATGCCATGAAAGCCAAGGATAAAGTAGCCCTGGAGGCCATAAGGGCTGCCAAAACGGCATTTATACTTGCTAAATCGGAAAAAGGGGCCGGTTCCGTGCTCACACCTGAAGAGGAACTGAAGATCATCCAGAAACTTGTAAAGCAGAGGAGGGAGTCAGCAGAGATTTACAAGCAGCAGAACAGGCCGGACCTGTATGAAAAGGAGGTTATTGAAGCAGATGTACTGGAGCGCTATCTCCCGGCAAAGCTTACCGATGAAGAGCTTACTGTCATTATCAGGGAGATCATTGCCCGTACCGGCGCCAAATCGCCGGCAGATATGGGAAAGGTAATGGGAATAGCCACAAGGGAACTGGCAGGCAAAGCCGATGGCCGGGAAATTTCATCAAAAGTGAAACAATTGCTTGCCTGATACATGAAGACGATTTCAAGGTTATTCCTTCTGCTGATCCTGTTTCAGACTTCCATCCTGTTTTCTGCCCCCACTCAGGATTCCTTGAATGTAGCCCCTTTTGGGAGGGTATATGTCTACAGGCCCCAGGGCCCTCCACTGAATGTGGTTGTGATGATCTCGGGCGATGCGGGATGGAAACAAGGCGTGACAGCCTTTGCTGACGAATTTTCCAGAATGAACAACCTTGTAATCGGGGTGGATATAATCCGCTATTTCAGGGAGCTCAGAACCCGGACCGATGAGTGTTACAGGGTTGCCACAGATTTTACAGAGCTTATCACCTTCATCGAAAAGAAATATGATTTCGCTGAGTACAAGGCTGCCACAATCATGGGTTACTCCAGCGGCGCAACTCTTGTTTACGGGATCCTCGCCCAGGCCCGTCCAGGTACCTTCATAGGGGGGATATCGCTTGGCTTCTGCCCCGATATTGAACTTCCTAAACTGCTTTGTGAAACCAACGGATTGACTGAAAAAACTGATGTAAGCGGCAAAAGTTATTTTTTGCAGCCTGATGCGAAGCTTGGAAATCACTGGATAGTGCTTCAGGGGAAATTAGACAAGGTCTGCGGCTATGAGGATGTCGCTGACTTCGTTCGCAAAACATCCGATGCCGAGCTGATCACTCTTCCCGCTACCGGACATGGCTTTTCCAAATGGGCAGATTTCATGCCCCAGTGGAAAGAGGCATTCAACCGTTTGACGAAAAGTGATGTGGAAAATAACCTGCCAGCGGATGTAGGGGAACAGGTTAAAAGGCTGCCCCTTACAGTTACAAGGGCGAAGTTCGGGGACCCCGGAAAGCCCTTTGCCCTCCTTATCTCGGGAGACGGAGGCTGGTACTCGTTCGAACAGTCAATAGCAGACAATCTTGCAGGGAATGGAATACCCACTATTGGCCTGGATTCCAAGAAATATTTCTGGAAGAGAAAAACACCCGAAGAGACAGCAGCCGACATGGCCCAGGCACTGAAGTACTACAGCAAGGAACTGGGCCGCAGTCAATGCATGCTTATAGGGTATTCACTCGGGGCGGAGATAGTTCCCTTCATTGTCAACAGGCTTCCGGAGGAGCTCAGGTCTGACATTTTCTCCTCAGTATTGCTTTCACCCGATACCAGCACAGATTTCGAGATCCATATCTCCAATATGCTGGGCATGGGAAACCGTCAGAATGTCTATAACGTTGCCGATGAGATCAGGTCGATGCAGCCGGTTCCGACACTCATTATCCTCGGGAGCGGCGAAAAAACTGAAATTCCCAGCCTGCTCGACGGTAAAGGCCCCCAGATCAGAAAGATACCTGGAGATCATCACTACAAGTTCGACGTCCCTCTTATAATAAAGACAATCAGGGATTTTAAAAATTTCTGACCTTACGATGATTTCTCTTCAGGAGATGCCGGTGTAGCATTCCTGCCATTTCTGGTGGTAAACTTCGTTATTGTCACAAAGAGCACCGGAACCATGAATATCCCGATAAAAGTTGCAGCAATCATTCCGCCAAACACGGTCCATCCGATTGTCTGGCGGGCAACAGCACCGGCACCTGAGGCAAAGATCAGGGGGATACGCCGAAAATGAATGCAAGGGAATGTCATAATAATGGGACGCAGCCTTAGACGGATAGCTTCGAATGTGGCCTTGATAATGTCCATACCCGAATCTACCCTGTTTTTGGCAAATTCAACGATAAGGATTGAGTTCTTTGCAGCAAGTCCGATAAAGTCACCAGGCCAATCTGGGCATATACATTGTTGCTCAGCTTCGTGACCAATGTAAGGGAACAGTATTGCGCCAAAGGCTCCCAGTGGTACTGCAAGAAGTACGGAAAATGGAACAGACCAGCTCTCGTACAGAGCTGTGAGAAACAGAAAGACAAAGATCAAGGATATAAAAAATATCAGACGGATTTTGATCCGGCATCTATCTCCTCCCGGCTCAGTCCGGAAAATTCATAACCGTATCCGGGTGGCAAAACCTTATCCGCCGTTTCTTTCAGTGCCTGTATAGCCTGTCCGCTGCTGTAACCATGGGCAGCATCACCATTGAACTCAGTTGACCTGTAAAGATTGAAATGAGAAATCAGAGGAGCACTTTCAGTAATCTTATAGCTAATAAAAGTTTTCAGAGGCAGCATATCACCCTGACTATTTCTTACATAATACCTGTTGATATCAGTAATAGTTTCCCTGAAGGAAGTATCTGCCTGTGCCATTACCCTGAAATTTCTGCCGTAAATTGTGAAATCATTTATATATGAGCTTCCGAGGTATGTCTGAAGAGTACCAAAAAGATCAGTCAGCCGTTACTCCCATCCTTTTACACATATCCCTGTCGACGGTTATATCATACCTTGGAGTACTTGCAGTGAAGAATGTAAATGCACTTCCTATTTCAGGACGCTTATTTGCCTCAATCATAAAATTCCTGACAACCTTCTCGAATCCTTTAATGTCATCATTGCTTTCCCTCTGCTGCAAAACAAATGAAAATCCTCCTGTGCTTCCGAGTCCCGGGATTGAGGGAGGCGCAATCACAATTATACGTGCCTCCTTAATAACTGAAAAGCGCCGGTTGAGATCACCATTATTCCCTGCGAGCTGTTCCGATTTAGCTCTCCGTCTCATCCCAGGGTTTTAACTGACAGAAAATTGTACCTGCATTTGATTTTGTTGAAAATGTAATCACATTAAGTCCTGCAATCCCGGCATAATGATTTACTCCCGGAACTTCCTTAAGAATATCCATTACCTTCGAAGCACTTCGACAGTGCGGCTTGTTGAGCCCGCCTCAGGCAGTTCAAAAGTTATATATAACCTGCCATCATCCTCGGTGGGAATGAAGCTTGTTGGCTTGTTCTTAAACAATAGACAGGGTACCTGCAATTACAAGAATGAGAAGGATAATTACATATCTGGAATGTTTGATTACCCTCAGCACACTGGCCGAATAGGTATCAAGACTTATTTTGAAAATTCTGTTGAATAAGGCGAAAAACCTTTTCAGGATGCCACCTGCCGGAGTGATTTAGCTCGGTTCAGTAGGAGTGAACTCAGGGCAGGGGTCAGGGAAAGTGCCACAAATGCCGAAATCAAAACAGAGAGGGCAATCGTTATGGCAAATTGCTGGTACAGTTTGCCGACTATGCCGGGAATGAAGCCCACAGGTACAAACACAGCAGCCAGAATAAGTGCAATAGCAACAACAGGAGCAGAGATATCCTGCATGGCCTCTGACCGCCGCTTCCTTTGGAGAAAGCACCATGCTCATCGATATAATGCTGGATAGCTTCAACAACAATTATTGCATCATCGACAACTATACCAATTGCAAGCACAAGAGCAAAAAGTGTCAGGGTATTGATTGTAAATCCTAGTGGCTTGAAAAATATAAACGCCCCGATTATTGAAACAGGTATTGCAAGTACTGGGATAAAGTGGCTCTCCAGCTCTGAAGAAAGATGAATACAACTATTACGACCAGCATAATGCAATCAGAAGCGTTTTAACTACTTCCTGGATGGATACCTTCACGACCGAAACCGTCTCAAAGGGAACGAGATAGTCAAGATCGGCGGGAAATGATTTTTTGAGCTTTTCCATTTCGGCATATACGCCATTGGCTGTCTCCAGTGCATTGCTTCCCGGGCAGCTGAAAGACCAGCAGAAGGATGAAGCCCGCTTTCCATCAACATAGGAGCTCCCCGAATAGTTGAATTTACCAAGCTCAATCCTTGCAACATCCTTAAGATACACAATCGAACCATCAGAGGGATTAGCTTTTATGATTATATTGCCAAACTCCTCTTCCGAAGCCAGTCTGCCCTTCACAAAGCATGTATACTCGAATGCCTGATCATTCTCCTGCGGAGGAGCTCCTATTGTTCCGGCTGCAACCTGGACATTCTGCTCCCTGACAGCCTGTATTACATCGGCTGCAGTAATATTCAGGTTTGCAAGCTTATCAGGATTAAGCCACAGGCGCATTCCAAACGGATCTGCCCTTACAAACACATCACCAACTCCGCCTAACCCTCAGCAGGGCTTCTCTGATGTAAATATTTGTATAATTATCAACAAATTGTATTCCGTGTGTCTTACCCGGTGAATAAACACCTATAACCATCAGGATGCTGGGAGTTCGCTTTCTGACAATTGTTCCCAGTGCCTTAACCTCATCCGGGATATTCGGCAAGGCAGCATTTACCCTGTTCTCAACATCGAGGGCAGCGATATTGATGTCGGTGCCGATCTTAAATGTCACGCTCATCCCCATTGACCCGTACTTGTGCTGTTCGACTGTATATAGGACATGCCCGGGACACCATTTACCTGCGATTCTATGGGGGTTGCAACTGTTTCTTCAACAACCTGTGCATTGGCGCCGGTATAGTTGGCTGACACCTGAACAACCGGCGGTGTAATATCCGGATACTGGCTTACAGGAAGACTCACTATCGAAACAATCCCCAGAATTAGGATTATAAGGGAAATCACAATCGCAGTATTCGGCCGCCGTATGAATGTATCGTATATCATCTTTCTTCAGGTAATTAAAGCCTTGATCATGGTTTCGCGTTTGCCTGCGTTTTCAGTGAATCCTCAACGGTTACAGCTGATCCCTGACGCACTCTCTGAATGCCATCAAGTATGATTCTGTCACCAGGATTCAGTCCCTCATTAATCACTGTGAATGTCCCGAGATCGGGACCCGGTAGCATATCCTCTTCTGGGTCACCTTGTTGTCTTCAATGAGGTAAACCAGGAATTCCCCCATCTGCTCGATACTGGCCTTGGTTGGTATCACAACCTTCAATCCCGAATTCTCATCAAGAACCTCCAGCTTACAGCTCATTCCGGGCCTGAGGTGCTTTCCCTTGTTCTGAAAGATTACCCTGACCCTTATGGTTCCGGTCTGGGGATCGATAGCCCTGTCAATAACGCTAAGCTTACCATAAGATTTGTAATCAGATATTATCAGGCATCAAAATCCTAAATATGGGAACCGTATCGGCTATTGTTATTTCTCCTGAAGCTTCAGGAAATAAGGCAATGTTTTCTGATCTATAAAAAAGTCGGTACCGATCGGGATCATCGGAAGAGATGCTCGTAAGCAATGTCTGGCCCGGCAGAGACAAATGCTCCGGGCTTGACAAATGAAAATCCGATCAACCCTGAAAACGGGAGCAGTTATCACTGAATAATTATAATCCGTCTCTGCATTCAGCAAATTGGCTTTTGCCAGTTTTACCTGCGCCTGGGCATTCCCAAGAGCCGTCATTCCATCATCCAGAACCTGCTTTGCAATTGCATTTTGTTCATCAAGCCTCTTGATACCTGTCAGCATCACGCTGAGCCTTTTCAAGATTGCTCTCCGCAATATCCACATTTGCCCTGGCAGCATTGAGAGCTGCTTCATATTTTCTCCTGTCAATCTCATAAAGCTTCTCTCCCTTTGTAATTTGACTTCCCTCCTTAAAAAAATACCCGGTTATATAACCGTTTACCTCACTTCTAAGCTGAATCTCATTCAATGCCACCAGGGTAGCAGGATAGGTATCATAATAAACAACATTTTTTTCTGCACGGTATAGGCTGTTACTGCAACCGGAGCACCGCTGCCATCTCTCGCACCTGCCGTCTCGATTTGCAGGCACTGAACAATATCAGTGTCAGCAGAACCAGACTGTATATTATGAATTTATTGCTTTTCATATTCTCAGAATGATAAATTAATAGTCTATAGACACTTTACCCAGAGCCTGTTCCAGATCAATCTTACTGAACATCAGCATTATCAGGGAATTTAGATTATTAAGCTCAGCATTTCTCAATTCGTTTTCCGAAACAATCACCTCCAGATAAGGTTTAATGCCTTCCTTATACTGTGATTGGATAGTATTATAAACATCACGGGCCAGCGCAATATTTTCCCTGGTAAGCCTGTAACCAGCAAGATTACTCTTATAGGAAGATAGTGCATCAATATACCCCGTGTGAATTTCATCCTTCAGATTAATCGTGTCAAGCACAAGACGATTGTACACCAATTTGGCTTTCTTAATATTCTGAATCCTCCTCGTGCCTTCAAACAGTGGGAAATGACAACGAGAGCCCTGCTATTGAATTAGGAAATGATTTATTATAAAGATCACCGAAATTATCATTCTGGTAGTTGATATTATAGGTTGCAAAGCCAGACAAGGATGGCAAAATACTTTGCCTGTAATAACCAATTGTTATTTTCTGCAGTATCAGATCTGTCTGAAGCAATTGAAATTCAATCCTGTTACTGTACTGTACAGGCTTAATCGTATCAATCATTGCCTCCTCTCTCATTTCTGTAAAGCTTCTTTTCAGAGACAGACCCGGAATCCTGCGGATAACCCATTAATTGCTTAAGGTATGTGATCTTTGCAATAAGGGAATTTACTATGCTTATTTTCTGGGACCGGGCCGTATTCAGCGAAATGGTCGCCCTGCTGTAATCGGTTTTGTCGGTAACCCCGTTGTTGTACATTGCAAGTGCATCCTTCAGGCTTTCTGTCAGTCTTTCAATATCATCATTTATCAGTTTCAGCATCTGCTGCGTAAGAAGTACATCGTAAAAGGCTTTCCGGACATCAACTACCAGCTGTATTATTCCCTTCGTTGGGTGACTGACCGGCCTGCAGGCGGTAATACTTTGCCGTTCTCCCAGCAAAAATGAGATCGCTGCTGAAAATTTTCTGATTAGCAGTGAACTGAATATTTGAATTATTCACAACCCCGGTAGTTACCTGCATTTTAGGACCTGCAGGATCTGAAAAGTTTGGGAAAATAGAAACAGGCTGTTTAATGTAATGCTGGAAACCTGCACCGGAGGTTATCTGGGGAAACCAGTCCGCAAAGGAAATATCTGATATCCTTTTCTGCAATTTCCTCATCAATTTTCAGCTGGGTGACCAGCGGCTGATGCTTAAGGGCATAACTTATACACTCTCTGACATCGTCACGCTGTCACTGAAAACAACAGGCTGATCCTGTGCCTTCAGAGATGGTGAAATCAGAAATAAAAATAACGCATTGACGGATATCCTAACCAACGAAATAAGATTTTTACCGCCATTACATGAGTCATAAAATTGTTTTGGGATTTACTATTTTATATGCTTCTATGTCTTAGCCGCTCAGGATCACAGATTCATTCAGGCACTTGATAAGCAGAATTACAAAATTTAAAATAGTAAAAGCAGTCGTAATTAACACTTATGATCAAAAAAATGTTCAAAGGTAAAAACAGGGATAGTGAACAAAAATACTGAACGCTATTAAACAAGACTCAAAAGAACTTAACTAGGCTGCCGGCCTTTCAACAGGAATGATATCGAGCTCCTTGACCAGTGTCTGCCTCAGGACTTTATCCTATGTGTGGCTTTGAGATCAGTCCCTCGCCTGTCAGTTTCTTGTGAGGTCACCGGAGCCTGTTATATGCAAGCCCGTCAAATTCAATTATAATGTCACCTTCCCTCAGCCCTGTTCTTGCAGCCGGGGATTTATCCTCAAGGCCGGTTATAATTAGTCCTTTTTTGGAATCCAGCTTATAGAAATTCTTTATACGCGGGATTGATCTCTATCTCATGAAGCAAAAGCCCAAGATATGCTTTTGTCACCTTCCCGTCCTTGATCAGGATAACGGGCAATCTCCTTCGCAGTATCTATTCCTATTGCAAAGCTCAGTCCCTGTGCACTGGGGATAATCAGCCGTATTTACTCCGATTACTTCCCCTCCCGTTTCAATCAGAGGACCGCCGGAATTGCCCGGATTTAGGGCTGCATCGGTCTGAAGTACATCATCGACAAGATGCCCGTCGGGAGTCCTCATTGTCCTCCCCACTCCGCTCAATACGCCTACGGATACCGAATGCTGATAATCCCAGCGGATTCCCAATTGCTATCAGCAGCTGCCCGGTCTTCAGATCAGCCGAAGTGCCAAGCCTGGAAGGATGAATAACCTGAACCAAATATTTTATTATGGCAATGTCGGTCTCCTTATCTATTCCTACAATCTTCACCGGCAAATTCATCACCGTCAAGAAGCATAACCCTGATCTTGTCTGAATTTTCAACAACATGGGCATTTGTAAAGATCAGCCCGTCGCTCGAGAATACAAAACCTGATCCTGTGCCGGAAAGTCTCTCTCCTTCTCCCTGATATTATTATACCTGTCGATCTTTAACAACTGAATTTTTTACCTTATCAACCGCCGAAACGATTATTTCAGAAATACTGTCCATAATCCTTCCTCCTCTTTCTGTGACACATGCAAAATTAAAGCCAAACGGAAATTGCTGCCTTTCCCCGGACCAAATGGCATAAACAGGATCCCTTCGGGAATAAGCATCCGGATTCTGTCAGATCATATCAAAAATCTGCCCTCGAGCCTGTTGCCTGATCAAATTATTTCTCCCTCTTTAATATATTTACACACAGGAAAAATGTAAACAAAACCTTGTATGAAGTGTTAGAATTTGCAGCCATCTGATACATTAATTATGAAAGCAATTATACTGAAAGGATTCGGTGGTGTGGAAAATCTCGCAATAGCTGATGTTCCCTTCCCAAACTTATCTGATAATGAGGTAATTATCCAGACAAAGGCAATTGGCATCAATCCGGTTGACATTAAAACCAGGAAGGGGAAGGGAATGGCGGGTGCCCTCAGGGAATTTGATCCGATTATACCAGGGTGGGATGTGTCAGGGACCATTACAATGACAGGGGATAAAGTAACATCCTTCAGAGTGGGGGATGATGTATTTGGCATGGTAAATTTCCCGGGGCATGGCAAGGCCTACGCCGAATTTGTGCCTGCACCTTCTTCCCATCTTGCCTTAAAGCCGCCGGCTGTGTCTCATGAGGAAGCTGCAGCTGCCTCGCTGGCAGCACTGACAGCATGGCAGGTATTAAAATACAAGGCAGGACCGCTGAAAGGGAAAAGAGTGCTTATTCATGCGGCAGCGGGCGGAGTCGGGCATTATGCAGTACAGATGGCGAAACATCTCGGAGCATGGGTGGCAGGTACGGCATCAGAAAGGAACAGGGCTTTTATAATGAATCTTGGAGCCGACCTCCATATCGACTATGAAAAAGCGAATTTCGAGGAGGGGCTCTTCGACATGGATTTTGTTCTGGATACTATTGGAGGCGAATATTCCTCCAGGTCGTTCAGCGTTCTGAAACCTGGCGGCACAATAATCTGCATACCCTCAGGCACCTCAGCGGACATAGCTGAACAAGCTCATGAAAAGGGCTTGAACGGGGACCATTTCCGGGTATATTCCGATGGCGGTGATATGAGTGAAATAGCGGATATGCTGTCAAAAGGACAGATAAAATCAACCCTGTCATCAATATATCCTTTCGGGGAAATCCGTGCAGCCCACCTTCAGATTGAAACCGGCAAGACAAGGGGAAAAATAGTGCTCACAGTCGGGTGAAAAAACCTCCCGGTCATTATTTTAAATCCTCAGGAAATCTTCCTGTCATCTGCCTGTTTACCATCCAGGCAGGATATTCGGGTTGCAGAGCACTTACTGTCTCAAGTTCCCTCAGCTCCTCATCGCCCAGTTCAAGCTTTGTGCATTCGATATTGTCAATCAGCTGTTCCTCCCTTTTGGCACCGATAATAATGCTTGTGATCCCCGGTTTTGTCAGTATCCATGCCAGAGCCACCCTGGCTACCGATACATTATGATTTATCCCTATGCGCTCCATCACATCAATTATATCGTACGCCCTCTCCTTGTTCATGGGCGGAAAATCAAAAGCATCCCTCCGGCTGTCGCCTGCTGTCTCTTTATTCCTGTCATACTTCCCTGATAAAAATCCTCCGGCCAGCGGACTCCATGGCATTATTCCCATCCCTTCGCTAAGTGCCATGGGAACTATTTCACGCTCTATATCGCGGCTTGCAATGCTGTAGAAATTCTGTGAAGCGACAAATCTGGTCCAGCCCATCTTCTCCGCTATGCTGTTGGCTTTCATTACCATCCATGCAGGATGATTGCTTACCCCGATATATCTGACCTTGCCTGACCTCACAACATCCTCAAGCCCTCTCATTGTCTCCTCAAGAGGGGTAAGGGGATCGACTCCGTGAATATAAAGGAGATCAATATGGGAAATATCCAGGCGCCTGAGGCTGTCATTCAACGGAATCGCTGATGTGCAGCCTTGACAAGCCCCACCTGGTTTGCCCCGACTCCCATCCTCAGCCTGACCTTGGATGCGATAACCACTGACTGCCGGAATACTCCAAGTTTCTTCAGGGCCTTTCCAAGTAAGTATCTCGGACAAGCCTTCTGAATATGCATTTGCTGTATCTATGAAATTAATCCCCCTGTCAATTGAAATTTTTATGAACTGTATAACCTCGCCCTCGCTCATCCTCCCAATTGCTTCCCAGTAGCCTTTCCCGCCAAAGGTCATTGCACCCAGACATAATTCTGATACCAGGACCCCTGTCCTTCCAAGTTGATTGTATTTCATTGCACTTTGTATTTTATTTATAACACGATGTACGAAACTCATTCAGATACTATTGCTGTTTTCATGAATTGTTTCACCCATATCTAACAACCGCCCCTGTTTTTTGTTTTATCTCTTTGCACCATTATGCTCTTTGTGCTTGTATGCCTTTCTGACCGGATAAAATATTAAGGACCGGCAGCCTGTTCTCCAGGGTTATATTTAATACCTTTGGGACAGGCCTCAGGGTCATCAGCTTATAAACAACTGTTCACAATCAACCGCGGACAAAGGATGTCAGATACATCATTGATATTAAAAGCGCTTGAATTTGCAGCAGCACGCCACCGGACCCAGTTCCGAAAGGGGGCTGACAGGACCCCCTTCATCAACCATCCGATACAGGTCGCGAGCCTCCTCGCTAATGACGGCGGAGAAACTGATCCTGAACTGCTTGCAGCCGCAATCCTTCATGATGTAATGGAGGACACAGTAAATTCAGTACAGGAAAGGGATGAACTTATTCAAATCATACGGGAGATATTCGGGGAGGCCATCCTCTCTATAACCCTTGAGGTCACTGATGATAAAACACTTGATAAAAAGGAGAGAAAAAGGCTTCAGGTGGAAAATGCCTCACACAAGTCAGTGAAAGCCAGAAAGCTCAAGATCGCAGATAAGATAATGAACCTGAGGGATATCGCTGATAACCCTCCTGAAGGGTGGCCACTGCAGCGGATATCGGATTACTTCGACTGGGCTGAGGATGTCGTTGCCGGCTTGCGTGGCGTAAATGCAAAACTCGAGTTGCTCTTCGACGAGAGCCTCGCGAGTGGCAGGGCAAAATATGGCTTGCAGCCCTTCAGAAGAATGCCTGTAACCTGACCCGAAATGGTACATGACTAATAATTACAAATGAATTTCTGATATGACTCTCAGAAGCATAAATCCATATACCGGAATGACTATCGGTGAATATGAGGAATTTTCCGGCAGCTGCTTGCAGGAATTATTGTCAGTTTCGGTTGCAGCTTTTGAGAAATGGAAGAGGGCAGGCTTTCCAGTGAGGAAACGGCGAGAAATTTCTGAGGGATGAAAATATTGCTACCGAAGCTTCGACAAGCTTTGTAAGCTATGAACCGCTTGGGCCGGTGCTTGGCATAATGCCATGGAACTTCCCCTTCTGGCAGGTTTTCAGATTCGCTGTGCCAGCATTGATGGCAGGTAACTCCGTGCTGCTCAAGCATGCTTCAAACGTTCAGGGATGCGCAGGGCTCATCGCGAAAATCTTTGCTGCGGCCGGCTTTCCTCCCGGAACTTTCATCAACCTGGTCATAGGATCGGACAAAGTCGGGCAGGTAATAGAAAATGAGGCTGTGAAAGGGGTATCTCTTACCGGGAGCGAGGCTGCCGGACAAAAGGTAGCAGAGGCTGCCGGCAGAAATATTAAGAAAGCAGTGCTCGAACTGGGAGGCAGCAATGCCTTCGTAGTGCTGGAGGATGCAGACCTGGAAGCTGCCGCAGAAACAGGTGTCAGGGCACGCATGATGAATGCGGGTCAAAGCTGTATCTCAGCCAAGCGATTCATAATAGACAGAAAAGTAAGTGAGAGATTCATAGCAATGTTTATCGAAAGGGTTAACAGGCTCAGGCTTGGCGATCCTGCTGACCCTGATACCGATATGGGCCCGCTTGCATCGGCAGGGCAGGCTGAGATCGTGGATCGCCAGGTGGCACGATCGCTTGAAATGGGCGCCAGGCTACTCACCGGAGGGACCAGGGATAAGGCTTTCTACCCTCCTTCGGTAATTACTGATGTAAATCCGGGAATGCCGGTTTTTGAGGAGGAGGTGTTCGGTCCGGTGGCTCCCCTAATAACAGCAGGTAACGAGACAGAAGCAATATACCTTGCGAATAAGACACGGTTCGGTCTTGGTGTATCTCTCTTTACAAGGGACATTGAAAAAGCCCTGAGACTTGCAGGTGAATTTCAAGGATGGGGCAGTATTCATAAACGAACTTGTGAAATCTGATCCCAGGCTCCCTTTCGGGGGAACGGGAAGATCGGGCTACGGCCGCGAGCTTTCAAAGCATGGGATACGTGAATTCGTAAATGTAAAAACAGTGTATGTCGGATAGATTGTATTAAGACAGGGCCGGATATTAATTCCGGACCTTTTCCTGAAGCAGGCGGGATGGTTTAACAAAAGACTATGTCAGTATCCCTGTAAACCTCTCGCTTAAATTATTGCCTATCATTGTCTGTGCTCTCACCTTTAACCCTGAATTTCCACGCATTCTCCGGAGGAGACAGGAAGATCTCATCCCCAGGCTCAAGACCCTTGCTTACAATAATATTCCTTTCATTCGATCTTCCCAGTAAAACAAGCTGCTTTTCCTTGTCAGTTGTATAGACATATGTGCGACCCCGGGCATCTGCCTGCACAGCTTCGAGCGGGACATACACTGCATCGGTGAAAGATTTTATGATAATTTCATTTGATGTAGTCATTGAGGGCCTGAGACCAGGATCAAATACATTTATCCTGCTTGTGACCTCAAATAATTTAGTGTCTGAATTCGGAAGCTGCTCCCCTATTTTCCCTATAGTTATCACCGTACCGCTAAAGCTCTTTTTCGGAAAAGCATCAACTTTAATATTGACCTTCTGTCCAATGGCTATCTTCCTTATATCCGTTTCGCTGATGAATGTCCTGGAGATCATGGACGAAAGATCAGGCAATGTTGCAACAACCATGTCGAAGGGGTTGATTTCATATCCCACCCCTCTTTTCGTGCCGTTCCAGTTCCGCTTGTAAATAACCATTCCACCTGATGGAGCGGTGATTGTGAATGCTGCAAGATAATTTTTCAAATCCTCCACAAGTCTTGCCTCCCCTGAAAGATTGAGCTGGATATTGCTGATCTCCCTTACCTGCTGAGCCTGCCTGAGGCTGTATGCCTTTCTTTTCTGCTTCAGTCCTCTTTTTTCCTTGTCAAGGGCAAGAGCTGCCTGCCTGATTACGGATGGAGGCTCATATTTTGACTGCTCAAGTGTCAGTGAAGCCTCCTCAACAGCAAAGAGCTGGTTCCTTATATCATTCCTCAGGTCGGTAAGGATTACGGCCGTATCAAGCATCTTCATCCGGAGATCGGTTTTTAGTGTCGCGAGGGTTTCCAGTTCGTCCTTCACGATATTCTCGTAGCTGGTCCTGTCAAGCTGGGCAATATAATCTCCGGCACGGACAAGAGTCCCTTCAGGAACGATATCAAGGATCTTTATATTCCTTGCGCGGATCCGCCTTCCTCTCCCGTGTCTCATCCTTCTTCCGTTACCGGGTAGCATGGGTCCCCTCAGGTCAATTGATTTTTCAGCCATTAGCTCACCGGAAGAGGTAACCGATATTTTAAAAACCCCCTCTTTTACCTCAATTATATTCTCAGCCTGACTATCGCCCTGTTTCCCGCTTCCAAAGTATATTAAGGAAGTAACGGAGGCGATCAGTATGATTGGTACGGCAAATCTCTTAAGAATGAATTTTTCTTCCATCTTATCTGTGCGATTGAATTAAGATTTTTCAAAAAGGAATAAATCCCGGAGACGTACCCCAAAGATAACACTTCAGGCAGGAAAAACCAAACCTGGGCCAATCGGCATAGTCGCAACACAATAGATTTTAAATTGTTATATGGTTCCGGGGTTTGATTTTCTGCTATTGATTCGTTAACTTTATATAGGCGATTCCCGGTTCACAAATGATCTTTAACAGCATGTATGTCATCAATTTACGAAAATTACCCGGGGCTCACCAGGCTGGCAGCTGACAACATTATTCCGTTATATATGTTACAAATACGGGTGAAGCTGTAATCAATACAAGCTTCGTATTTGAAAATTGCAGTCAAAGTAAGTTTTAATATTTTCTTTAAAAAAATACAATACAATGAACCAATCCTTCAGAATTTTCGATTGTGCGCTTGTTGCAATTGCTACAGGTGAAAAGGCACAGAACCTGAGAGAGCTCTGGGACCTGCTGAAAATTATTCATCCCGGGTGCTTTTATTATCATTTCTGGGGAGGCCTGCTTCATCCCCATTTTGATGATCCGGAGTTTCAGAATGATTTTGCCGTCTGGTCATCACGGAACCTCCACGATGCAAAGGTTTCCGAACAACTTTCAGTAATCGATCCAAAGCTGTTCCCCAACATTGAAGATCTCAGGCAGGAGGTTGTAGAGATAGTTGAGGAAAGACTATCCGAGTCGGAGCATGTGCCATGGGTGAAAACAGGACAGGAATTCCATTTTATCCGTTCCCAGATAGTAATTTTCGATACGGGAGTAAGTTACAATGCCCCTGAAGAACTTCTCGACATACTGCCGGGCATGTCGCTGGGGAGTCTTTTTTTTCACTTTATCGATTCCAGGCGAAGGACACCTGAGAAAAAAAATGATTTCTCAGTCTGGCTTTCCGGCTTTGGCGACAAATATAATAACCTGATAGAAGAGCTTGATAAAATTGATCCGTATTTTACAACACTCAATGAGCTCAGGCTTGAAATCAATACGGTTTACCATAATTATTTTAAAGGAGGTGCATGATGGAAAGTCTGCTTGAGCAATATTCAAAAGTTGTCGGCCATGAGGTTATAGATCATCTCAGGCAACTTGCCAATCCACTTAAAGGGATGAAGATCCTCCATATAAATTCCACAAAGGAGGGGGGAGGTGTGGCTGAGATCCTCAACCGCCTGATACCATTGAAGCGGGAACTGGGAATCGATGCCGAATGGGAAATTATCCAGGGAGAGAAGGAATTCTATCAGTGCACAAAGAAAATGCATAACTCGCTCCAGGGTGACAGGGATGACATATCAGCTGCCCTTCTTGAGATCTATGAGAAAACCAACCTGCAGAATTTTGAGCGCCTCAGGCAAAAACTAGAGGAGGCTGATTTTGTTTTTATTCACGATCCGCAGCCAGCAGCCCTGCTCCATCATGCAAAAGGGAGAAAAGGGAAATGGGTCTGGCGATGCCATATCGATGTAAGTCACCCATACCGTCATGTATGGAAATACCTGCGTGAATTCATAAAGGATTACGATGCAAGCATATGGTCGCTTTCGGCTTTTGCCCAGCCCCTGTCCCACCCTATGTATCTGATCCCTCCGAGCATCGATCCCCTCAGCGAAAAAAATATTGATCTCCCTGAGAAGGAGATATCGCATTATCTTGAGTCATGGGGAATCAGGAATGATTGTCCCCTGATTACCCAGGTCTCCAGGTTCGACCGTTTCAAAGACCCGATAGGTGTAATCCAGAGCTACAGGCTTATCAGGAACTATGTCCCCGTTCAGCTTGTTCTCGCAGGAGGGGGAGCTTCAGACGATCCCGAAGGGGAACAGGTGCTGCGCGATGTGAAATCCTATGCCGGAGAGGACCCTGATGTACATATTCTTGAGCTACCTTCCGATGCCCACCGCGCCATTAACGCCCTGCAGAGGGGATCGGACATAATAGTACAGAAATCGCTGAAAGAGGGCTTTGGACTTACTGTCACAGAGGGACTCTGGAAAGGGAAGCCTGTTATTGGCGGCGATACAGGGGGTATTAAGCTGCAGGTTATAAACCATTTCTGCGGGTTCAGGGTAAATACGCCCGAGGGCGCCGCTATACGCATCAGGTATCTTCTGAAACATCCTGACATCATGGAGCAGATGGGGAGGAACGCCAGACAGTATGTTCTGGATAACTATCTTATCACCAGGCAACTGAGAGAATATCTCACACTGGTTGTCGCACTCACTTTTGCATCCGGAGAAAATACCGAAATAAATCTCTCTTCCTTCTGATGTGACTAAATGACAAACTCACTCAAAATACTCCTGGTCTCGGCAGAATGTGTCCCATTTGCAAAAACCGGTGGACTGGGAGATGTTGCGGGTGCGTTGCCGCTCTACCTTCACAGGGCGGGACACGATGTGATCATTGTAATTCCGTTCTATTCCTTCATCGACAAAAACAAATATGCAATCAGTACCATAATCGATAAAATGGTGGTCCCTGTTAAAGGCGGGGCTATTGCCTGCCGGGTCCTGGGGACAAAAGCTGCCGGAGAGGTGCCCGTTTATTTTATAGATTATATACCTTACTTCGGAAGGCCCAATATCTATCACGACGAGAACTTCAACGATTATTACGATAACCCGGAAAGGTTTGCTTTTCTGTCTGGAGCTGCCCTTCAGCTTTGCAGGGAATTGAGCTTCACTCCCGACATTGTTCATGCCAATGACTGGCACACCGCTATCCTGCCAGCCTTTCTGAAAAGATTCCATGCTGACGATCCCCTCTTCCGCAATACGGCCAGTGTACTAACAATCCACAACCTGGCCTACCAGGGAAGGTATGACAAAGCCTTCTACTTCAAAACAGGCCTTGAGGAAAGGGATTTTACCCCTGACAAATTTGAATGCTACAATGCAGTCAACCTGCTCAAGGGGGGAATACATTTTGCCGATAAGGTGAATACCGTAAGCAAAAGCTATGCCGATGAGACAAGGACTCCTGCCGGAGGTTTCGGGCTGGATCCCTTTCTGAGAGGCAGGGGGGAAGATTATTCAGGCATTTTGAACGGAGTCGACTATTCCGAGTGGGACCCTTCGGGAGATCCCCTGATCCCTCAAAATTACAGCCCTGCCTCCATGGAGGGAAAATCGGCATGTAAATCAGCTCTCCGGGATAAATTCAGCCTCAGCCATTCACCTGGAGCTCCTGTCATCGGAATTATAAGCAGGCTGGTTGAACAGAAAGGATTTTATATTCTCGCCGGATGCATAGCGGATATTCTCGGCAGCCTTGATGTTCAGTTTGCCATATTGGGTACCGGAGATAAGCGGCTTGAATCGTTCTACTCCGGCCTGAGGTCAAACTACCCGGGCAAAATCGGAACCTTCATCGGCTACAGCAATGAACTGGCGCACCTTATTGAGGCCGGAAGCGATTTTCTCCTGATGCCCTCACTGTATGAACCCTGCGGTCTGACACAGATCTATGCCCTCAAATACGGAACTCTCCCTGTAGTGAGGGCGACAGGCGGCCTGAACGATACTGTTGAAAACTACAATCCTGATACGGGTGAGGGTACTGGCTTCAAATTTTCAGAACCCTCCTCCGGGGCAATTACAGGAACCCTCAGATGGGCCCTGGACACATATTCAAACCATAAGCCACATTTTGAAAAGCTTATCCGCAAAGCAATGTCACGCAATTTTTCATGGGAAAAGAGTGCAGGGCAATATGTAAGTCTTTATGAAAGTGCGATCGAAAAGAAAAAATCAGATCAGCCCGAGCTCCCTCTTTCTTAACTATCAGCCGTGTAACCATGGAAAGAGCTACAGGGTACCGGGGTTTTTGTGGCTCACAACGAATTCTATAGGGATATTCAGTGCCGATGATATATATTCACCGCGCTCGAGGATATCTTCATCGTCTTCCTCATAATACCACCTTATTATTAGCTTCCGCGACTGGATCAAAAGTTGGGTCAGTCTCTTCAGCATTTCATATAATGTTTTGGTACTGTAGCTGTTAAGGTATTCAAAAGCAATATGGACATAGGTGATTTCTGCAGGTTCCTTAAGATAGGAGTCAATCCAGCCGATTATCATATCGTTGACTTCAGATCTGTGAACACTCAGCCCTCTTCCCTGTATCCTGATGGTGCCTTCAGGATTTAAAATGACCTCAGGAGTTTTATCTGAAGGCAGAATATGCACCTCATCCGTAACCATACGTGCAAATTGATTTTTAAGAATTCCCCTAAACCTGTAACATTAAAATTCATTTCCCCTGTCGCCAAATGTCGTTATTCAATTTGATTAAAAAAAGAGCTGAGGTCATAATATGTGTCATGTCAGGGTTTTTAATTCCGCTGTCGCGGAGAGCCTCTGACACGAAGTAAAAAATGATCCAACATCCGATCATTTTCCCCGGGAAGGTATTTCCCATGGCTAAATTTTAGCGACATTTGAGTTTTGTGATCCATCAATATCAAATTCAAAATCAGAATCAAAATGCACAGTTTTAATTATGTGAAATCACTGCTGATAATCAGCCTCTTCCTGATTTCCGGAACGACTGTTACGGGGCAGGCCAAAGGTTACTACAGGTTCCCGGCAATTCATGGAAACTTTGTAATCTTTACAGCTGAGGGTGACCTCTGGAGGTTCGACATGCCGGCAAAGGAGACGAAAAGGCTGACAACGAGCCAGGGTGTCGAATCGAACGCAAGCATCTCACCCGATGGAAGGTGGATTGCTTTTGTGGCTCAATATGAGGGGCCGTCCGAAGTTTACGTCATGCCGGTTGAAGGAGGAACCCCCAAAAGGCTTACTTATGAAGAGGGCACCCCTATCGTTTACCAATGGAGCTCCGACAGCTGCATTTTGTATTCAACATCGTATTACTCCACGCTGCCGGATGTGCAGCTTGTGGGGATCAATCCGTTCACTATGGCAGCCCGGACCGTACCGCTTTCACAGGCTGACCAGGGCACCTATGCTCCATCCGGGACCCTTTTCTTCACCAGGCTAAGGGACCAGGGCAGTCATACAAAACGGTACAAGGGAGGGACAGCCCAGACGCTCTGGAAATTCGACGGGAAGAATGAAGCCAGTCCGCTCACGGCAGATTATCCGGGAACCAGCAAGAATCCGATGTACTTCAGGAACAGGATATACTTTCTTTCGGACCGCGACGGAACAATGAATATCTGGTCAATGGATACAACAGGGAAAAACCTTGTCCAGCATACAAGGGTCAGGCGCTGGGATCTTGAGGATGCCGACCTGCATGACGGGAAAATAGTATGCCAGCAGGGAGCCGACATTTTGCTCTACGACATCAATACCGACAAATCCGGGCTTCTGGATATCACACTCAACTCAGATTTTGACCAGAAGCGCATCCAGTGGATCAGTGATCCCAAATCCAGAATTACTTCGGCAGATCTGTCCTACACCGGCGATTATTTGGCGGTGACATCGAGGGGACGTGTCTTTTCGGTACCTGTGGTGGCTGAGAGATGGTCTGAAGTCACCCGCAAATATGGTATTCGCTACAAGGATGCCACCTATTTCGGCAAGGATAACGATCTGATGATGCTTTCTGATGAATCGGGCGAGTTCGAGCTCTGGCAGACAGATAATTTTGGATTCAAAAGCCCTTCTCAGATTACTAAGGGAACAACAAATTTTATCGAGGACTTTCAAATCTCTCCCGATGGGCAGTATATTATCTTCAATGAAAAAGACAACAGGCTGATGCTGTACTCAAAAAGCACCGGACTCAGTACCGAAATTGCAACGAATGATTTCGGCTTTTCATCACCCTTCGCATGGTCCCCCGACAGCAGGCTCGTTGCCTATACCGACCGGGCTGAAAACCAGACAGGTTTTATAAAAATCTACGATATAAAATCGGCAAAAGCATACAAGGTCACAACCGACAGGCAGGAAAGCTACTTTCCAGTATTCAGCCCTGATGGCAAATGGCTCTATTTCATATCCGACCGTGATTTCAATACAGAGGTGAAAAGTCCATGGGGAAGCAGGCAGCCGGAACCATATTATAGCAAGACTGCAAAAATATATGCAATAGCCTTGTTCCCTCATTCTGAATTTCCCTTCCGTGAAGCCACCGAGCTGAATAATGCCAGGCCCGATACGACAAAGACCACAGCCGCCGGCAAGGAAACCAGGAAAGGAGGCAGCAGGCTGCAGGCAGCCAGACCCGACGAGTCAGCTGCCGAACTTGCAGGGGCAATTTCAAAGCTCTATGTAGTTCCGATGAAGGCTGGAAATATCGGGAAAATAGATCTCAATAAGGACTGGCTGTACTGGGCGGAATATAATCCTGAAAATAACACAGTAAGCCTCAATGCACTGAAGATCACGAATAAGAAGAATAATGATGTAGTGAATATAGCTTCGGGGATAATCGATTTCAGGATCTCGGGGGATGGGAAGAAGCTGCTCGTCAGGGATAAAAGCGGAATCATGGTCCTTAATGCCGACGGCTCAAAGCCGGATGCAAAAAAAGATCTTGTCAGCCTTGAAAAATGGGCCTTCACAATTGACCCGGCCGAAGACTGGAAACAGATGTTCAAGGATGCCTGGAGGATGGAACGCGACTTTTTTTATGACAGGAATATGCATGGTGTTGACTGGCAGGGTGTATATGACCAGTATGCCCCGATGGTTGACCGGCTCACTGACCGCTATGAGCTGGATGACCTTCTTGCCCGGATGATCTCTGAGCTTTCAGCGCTTCATATGTTCGTCTACGGCGGAGATAAGAGGACCCCAAAGGATAATATTTCAAACGGTTACCTCGGGGCCCTCCTAACCTGTGATAAAAACAGGGGTGGCTATTCAATAGATCATATATACCGCTCAGATCCCGATTATCCTTCGGAAATGTCGCCGCTGTCCGGGCCTGAGCTAAAGGTAAGGGAGGGCGATCTGATACTCGCAGTGAATGGCATAAGCACATCTGATGTAAAAAATATAAACGAACTGCTCGTAAACAAGGCCGATGTACAGGTAAGACTGAAGCTTCGGAACGCCATTGGCGAAACATTTGAAGAGGTTGTAAAGCCACTGGATGCCAGGAAATTCTCCGACCTCCGCTACAGCGACTGGGAGTATTCGCGCAGGCTCCGGGCTGACAGCCTGTCGTCAGGCACGATAGGATACCTCCATCTGAGAGCAATGGGGAGCGGAGACTATGACGATTTTGTAAAGGATTTCTATCCTGCCATCGGTAAGGAGGGACTCATTATTGATGTCAGACATAACCGGGGTGGAAACATCGACAGCTGGATACTCGAAAAACTGATGCGCAAAGCCTGGTTTTACTGGGCCCCCAGGGTGGGCAAATCAATTCCAAACATGCAGTATGCCTTTACAGGGCATATGGTTGTTCTTATGGATGAGCACACTGCCTCCGACGGTGAGGCGTTCTCTGAAGGTTTCAGGCGCCTGGGTCTCGGAAAGCTTATAGGAGTCAGAACCTGGGGCGGTGAGATCTGGCTCTCCTCCGGGAACAGGCTGGTGGACAACGGAATTGCAACTGCTGCTGAAACTGGCGTGTATTCTCCTTCGGGTGAGTGGCTTATAGAAGGTTGGGGGGTCGAGCCCGACATAAAATCAGATAACCTCCCCAACGAGAGCTTCAATGGAAAAGATGCCCAGCTGGAGGCAGCAATCAAATACCTCTTTGACCTGATAAAGAAGGAACCTGTAATAGCACCGCCGGTTCCCGGATATCCTGTGAAGGCATTTAATTACAACGACAAAGGGCAGCAGTAAAACGGAACAGAATAATTCACAACAAAAAAAGACAATTATGAACAATGAAGAGCAACCCGGCAGTGTGCATGGCTCACCCGACAGACACGACTCAACCTCCACACCAGTCAAGATCTCGGATGATTCAAATTCCGACGAAATACTGGTTTTCACAACACATCATAATGTTTATAAGGTGCGTAAAAAAGAGCTGCGGGATAAATTCCAGGCTCTGCAGAAGATAGAATTCGAACCGCAGGAGAAGCCTGTCTATCTGACAGGGGAAAAACACTACAAGGGCTTTCTTATAGTGGCGTTTGAAAACGGGAAGATTGGGAAAATCTCCATGGACAGCTATCAGACAGATTACAACCGGAAGAAGCTTAAAAATGCCTTTAATAATGAATCACGGCTTATCTTCATTGAAATGACCGAGCACGACATCGATCTCGTTACTGTCAGCAATATTAAAAAAGTGGTCCTTTTTAATACGTCATATATAAATGCAGTGGGCAGCAGAACCACAAAGGGAGTCCAGGTAATGAAGCAGAAGGATGGCAGCTCGATGGTAAGGGTGAAACGGGTGGAGCACACAAAGCTTACCGATCCCGAATACTACAGGAAGAGCGAGGCGCTCAATGTAGTGGGGTATTACCTTAAGCAGGGAGATGAAGTATAGAACAAGCAGCCATCGAAATCAGATACTATCATGTTGAGAACCCTTGCCGGCATACTGATCCTCCTGACAGTCATAAGTTGCGGAAAGGGAAGGAAGCCTGCTGCAGTACACACCGAAAACCCCCTGCAGGGTGAGATCCTTTTTAAGGCCAGCGGCTGTGCTGCCTGTCACTCGGTCACCGGGCAAAATCTTTACGGACCGCCACTGAATTCAATCCTCGGTAAAAAGGTGCTTGTTATAAGAGGCGAGACAACCGATTCGGTTATTGTCGACAGGGATTATATTATGAGATCGCTGAAAGATCCGGGATTTGAAAAAGTGGCGGGATTTCAGAAGAGAAAAATGCCTGTCATCAACCTTTCGCAGGAAGATATCGATTGCCTTGTTGATTACATAATCTCAATAAATAAAAACAGCACCGGGCAGGAAGAAAACAAATGAAAGCAAGATAAACATTACTGAATGTTATCCGTTATAATCAGTAGCACGAATAATTGCTTTCCCGGTCTTTACGGAGAGGGCAAAAAGTATAACAAACAAAGATCCATTTAAATATTAATGTCATGATGAATCCTGGTACAATCAGGGAATTTGCTTCTTCATTTCAAAAAAGCAGAATCCTCTTAAGCGGTTTTGAACTCGACATATTTACCCATATCGATGAGTTCGGCTCCCCGAGCAATCATCTTTCGGACACTTTGAACCTTAACGGGCATGCCTGTGAACGACTGATGAACGCTCTTGTATCTCTTGGATTTCTCACGAAACAGGATGATCTTTTCTTCAATACAACCGAGAGCTTTACCTTTCTTTCAAAAAAGAGTCCCGAATACCTGGGAGGGCTGATGCATTCAAACCACCTGTGGAATACATGGAGCAATCTCACGCGGGTAGTAATGAGCGGCAAGCCGGCCAATCCTTCGGAAATCAATGAGAGAGGCGAAGGATGGCTGTTCCCGTTCATTAATGCGATGCATGACAGGGCAACAAGGCAGGCCCCGTCGCAGCTCGCTGCCGTCGATCTTTCAGGTGTAAAGAGATTGCTCGATGTAGGTGGCGGATCAGGCGCATATTCAATGGCTTTTATAAATATGAAGCCTGACATTGAGGCAACTGTGTTTGACCTGCCAAATGTAATCCCGATAACAAAAAAATTCCTTGCCCGTGAAGGATATCCGGATAAAATAAAAACATATGAGGGCGATTATACAACCGATGAATTGCCAAAGGGA
This sequence comes from uncultured Bacteroidales bacterium, assembly GCA_963756885.1. GTDB lineage: Bacteria > Bacteroidota > Bacteroidia > Bacteroidales > VadinHA17 > LD21. The sequence continues at coordinate 53,947 of CAVWPG010000003.1, read as the reverse complement.
TTCGATCTTGTTTTCCTGTCTGCCATCATTCACAGCAACCCCCTGGAAACAAACGCATTGCTGATCAGGAAGTGCTTTGCCGCTCTTAATAAAAACGGTAAAATCGTAATACAGGACTGGATAATGAACAATGACCGGACACAACCCATGGCAGGTGCAATATTTGCAATAAATATGCTCGTTGGCACTGAAGCCGGCGATTGCTTTACAGAGCATGAGGTGAGGGGAATGCTTAACGCTGCCGGATTTAAGAATATTTCGAGGAGGGAACTGGAAACCGGATCGAGCCAGATGATTGCCTCAAAGATCTGAATAGTTCATCCTGATCTACCAGCAGGCTGCAATCATAAATACTCCGTTTCCCCGTATGCGTACCGATTTGATTTCAAGCCCTGCCTGTCATGCAATAATCCCTGAAATTAAACAGGCTCCTGCTCAATAAGTATCAACTTAATTCGTATTTAATAAGTTAAGATGTTAATTTTACAGATAATTTAAACTGAAGCCTATGAAAAATATCCGTTACCTGCTGATCACCGCAATGGTTGTCATGGTACTTAATTCATGCGCACCTGTTTATAAATGCGGCGATCCGAAACCCGCCAAACAGCCGTCCGGAATGGGAAAAAGACTTAAAGCCGTTGTGAGCGAAAGAGATCAGCTTTGCTCTGACCTGGCAGCAAAGGAAAAGGAAAATGAAGGATTGAAAAAAGACCTTTCTGACCTTGGCGGGAAATTCAGGAATCTTACCGATCAGAACAACGAGCTTCAGAAGAAGTATGATCTGTTGACAAATATGAGCCTGTCCCAGACTGACAAGCTGAGCAAGGCGCTGGCATCCAAGTCGGAAGAGCTCGATGAGAAGGCCAGATTGCTCTCTGAAAGGGAGAAAACCCTCGAAGAGATGAACAAGGTGATCGCAAGGCAGGACTCGATAACAAAGCGCCTGAATTCAATTCTTAGGGATGCACTCCTGGGATTCAATTCAGATGAATTATCCGTTGAAATCAAAAACGGCAAGGTCTATGTTTCAATGTCAGACAAGCTTCTCTTCAAATCGGGAAGCTCAGCCGTGGAATCCAAGGGAAAGGAGGCCCTGAAGCTCCTGGGAGATGTACTGGACAAGAATCCGGATATCGATATACTTGTTGAAGGCCATACCGACAATGTGCCAATCAAAACTTCCGTCTATAAGGATAACTGGGATCTGAGTGTCGCCAGAGCCACGTCGATCGTAAGAATTCTGATCGACGACTATAAAATAGCTCCGACAAGGATGACAGCCTCCGGCAAAGGTGAATTCTTCCCTAAAGCCGATAATGACACTCCCGAAGGAAGGGCGAAAAACAGACGGACTGAAATTATCCTCTCGCCAAAGCTCGATGAATTGATGAAATTACTGAAAGTCTGAAGCTATTGCTTATATAAGCGGTTTTTACGATATTTGCATTACTGTCTGTTAATATAATACTACGGAGGCATGACAAGGTTCATTTTTTCCGTATTGGTTATGCTTGTACTTATGTCTGCACTTCCCGGCTGTGCCGCTAAAAAGAGAGCCTACAGCGAGAAGAAAGGGCTTATGCTCCTGGAAAATACCCAGCTGGGAAGGAATAAAGGCTATTATTCAAAGCACAAGGCTAAGACTCTGGACCGTTCCTATCAAAAAATTCTGAAAAAGAGAAAGTATACAAAATAATTTCCGGCCTGGTTAAAAATTTCAGGCAGGAATCAATCACTCAGTTTTCTCATTTCAGGAAGTCAATTACACTGAGGTTTCTGTATATTACTGGCCTGAATGATCTCCCGACAAGGATTTTGTAAATAGCTTGTAGGTTATGAATATCCCCGTACGCAATCCTGTCCAGTCTGCAGTAACCTGTCTGTCATCAGGAAAGCTTAAGGAGATATCACCTGAACCTTTCAGGGAAATTGGCCGCCTGATAAAATCGATTGAATAGGCGCATATCAATCCCAGCGTAAAATCCGAAATGGGATATGAAATTTTCAGACCTGGTTTTTCATAGAAGTTTAATGATTTAAAATTATACACTTCATTGTAAATTTCTGCATTAACATTCAGATACTCCTTCATTTCAATCTTTGAGAATTCAACACCGGCTTCATTGAAAAAAGAGAATTCAAGCTTATTGACCTGATAATTCATCTGAAGCACCAATCCGGGAGAGGATGCCTTTATCCGTGTATCAAACAGATACTCACCGGAATAATCTTCCCTGGAAATGCGTGAACCAGCTGACTGGTATGTCCAAACAATACCTGTTGAAAAAACTTTTGAAATGGCTACAAGAAACGACGGCTTGTAGTACCAGAACATTGGAAAATCTTCAGTAATTTTTGCTTCAAATGGCAAAGATCTGAGATCCATATCATTAAGTGTTTTAAAATCTCTCATTTTATATGACCCCAAACCGGTTTCAAAGCTTAAATGCAATTCTTGTGAGAATCCCAGGGGTGAAATGCTCAGAAGGAATAGCAAGAAGCCTGTAATTAAGACATTTTTCATCTGTCGTTATTTCCTGATTGCCAGTCTAAATCAATCATTCAGTAAAAACTTGTACCCGGGCGCATAGATTATATTGCCAGTAAGCACTATGCAGTCTGAGCATCCTGAAGGTAATCTGAATTTTATTTTTTGTAACAATTCCCCTGAATTGAAATCATGAATTTCACAATCACCCCCACTCCTTGCAGAAAGTATTTTGCCTGAGCAAAAATCTATATTATTGAAGTAATCGCCGATATCAATACTCCTGGTAACTGACAGATCGAGGCATGATCTTATATACAATACAGGTGATTCAAAAAAGTAAAGATTGTCAGTTCCATCCGCACAGAAGCCATAGTTAGAGTATAGATAGACGCCATTTGAAAATATTGCCCCTGTTACAAGATCAACTGAATTTTCATTAATCCTGTAAATAAGTAATGAATCGGCCACTCCCGCTGTAAAATAATGCCCGTCGGGTGAAATCCTGAATGCGCTTGAATTGATGTATTCTGATGTTATTAACTTATCCTGGATAAAATCATAGACATAAACAAAATTATCCACAGTAAATATACAAATCCCGTTGTCAGAAATATCCATTCCTGTCCATGGATAAAAGTTACCAGCGAAGGATTTGAAATTTTTTGATCTGGAAATAGTATTTGTCCCCAGATCAAATAAATTCATTACCGAATCCCTCGAAAACAGCAGGAACCGGGATCCCGGAGAAAATTTCCACCAGAATTTATAATCCATAAGCGAATCAACTTTATCTGTAGCACTTGAATATCTGTATAATACAGAGCCATTTAAAACAGGTGAAAAGCGGTCAAAATAGAATCCGTCGCATGATGGTCCATAATAGTTGGCACCATACACCGGACCAGGCAGTGCAGCAACAGCATCAAGATAAGAATTGAAGACAGAATTGTTTTCTAAGGATGTATAATTTTTAGGCACACTGTAGAGATAGAAGCTTACACTCTCTCCGAATACGTTCTCATTACTTTTAATCAGGAATGAGGTATCGCTTGTGCCCAATGTTGCCAGATAAGTCCAGCCTGACCCGGGAAACGACTGAAACAACTGATACTCTGCAATATTGTCACTCCAGATGGTTTTATTCCAGATTAATGCGATCTGGTTATTCACGTTTCCGATCCTGAGAATGGGAAGACTCCTGTTCACAGAGCATCTTCCCCAAAGGAATTCAGTTGTATCGTTGTCTTTCACGTATAAATCATAAGAGCCACCCTCACCGGCCCAGGTTGTAAGATTAAAAGATGTATCATATATCTCATAGCTGTTCATGGTAGCAAGTTCTATGAGCCGGTAGCATTTAAAGTCAAAACTCTTATACTCCTTCCAGGTGAAAAACAGACTGTTGTTGTCAACACGGTAACTCATGTTGCTGAAAGTATTGTAATTCTTTATCACAAGGGTCCACTCTTTTGAAGTGTACTGGAAGACTTCAGAACCAACCATATCTGCAATACTGTGGGAACCTGTATTAGTTGTAATTATCACCCTGAACTTGTGAATTCCGGGCAAAGCAAAATTTAAAACAGTAAAATATTTTGGATATGAGTATCTTACGGATATTTCATTCCCATCAAGGAAGTACTGAACTGAATGCACCTTTAAATTGCCCGGGTCGATTCTCAGGCTTACCTCGCTTCCCTGATAAAGGGAAACAGTATCCACAGAAAGACTCAGGTCAACAATCAGCGGAACCCCCTCCGCTGGCTTTTCAATACTGACGTAATATTTCTCCACCGGCTCATACTCACATGAAGTAATCAACAGGGCAAGGGCAGAAATTGCTGAAATATAAGCAAGGTAATATTTATTGAGTGCCCTTCCCATCGTAGACTGGCTTATAACAAATTATTGATTTCCTCTGTCCTGAACATCCCCGGGATATCCGGATCAAAATTGACTTCATTCACATCATTAACAGAATCTCACTATAAATATAAATAATAATTTGAAATGCAAAGCACTGTATATTAATATATCCGGCCTGGAATATCCATTTTGATTAAAAATTTTGAAAAAAATGGACAATACCCTGCATAGCTATGTATTTTATTTTATAATTGCCATATGAACAAGGAATTTGTACATAAGTGGTAATCGCAGGTGAAGAAAGGATCCTGTCGCTGGTAGTACTAAATATACTCAGCAAGGGTGAATTTTACGGGTATGAACTGGTTGAAGAGATAAGGAGATACCCCAATATTGATGTGGCCGAAGGAACACTCTATCCACTGCTTATCAGGCTGAAGGAGGATAATATGGTCTCCTCCGAATGGGTTGAGCAGGAATCGGGCATCCCCAGAAAGTACTACATGCTTACCCGTGATGGGGAGGAGAACCTGGAAGAAAAAGGTACGGCCGGCTGCAGTGAGAATAATGAGATAGATGTCCTGCTTGATGTGATAGCGAAGCTTGGAGCTCCTGAAGAATTTCTCAAGCCCCTTGTCGCCGGGAAGAAACTCGACACGGTTTCCATCTACCCTGAAGAATATTTAATAAAGGAGCTCCCGTGCCTTGCTCAGAAAAGCCTTAAAGTCAATAATACAGTCCTGTCAAAGGCTTTTTTACTGAAAAGCACAGGTTCAGATACCCTTTACATTAAAGCTGCTGATATAAATATAAGCATGCGCAGGGATATCTGATAACTACATCATGGCTGTCAGGCCAGGGCTATCCAAGATCCTCCGTCACGTCATGCATTAAAAAAATGTTAAAAATGATTGTACCGGGGACCGCCTGCGAACATATCTCTCTTCCCGGGGTTTAACCTGTAAAAGAGGGTATGCGCATAGGCCAAAAGATATTATTAATGCTGCTTGTTCTCCTTCCGGGTACGATCTCAACTGCCTATAGTCAGCAAATAGAGTATATAAAGGTGCCCGATCTGGAAAAGATCCTGGGCAACACTGACAACAAGCTTTATGTAATCAATTTCTGGGCCACATGGTGTGCGCCATGCGTGGCTGAATTGCCCTCATTCCAAAAAGTTTCCGGCGATTATGACAAGTCAAGGGTCAGATTCATTTTCATCAGCCTGGATTTTCCAAGCCAGATAGAAAAACAGCTGATCCCGTTCCTGAAAAAGAATAAAATTGATCAGGAAGTGGCAGTTATGATGGAGACTGATGCAAATTTGTGGATCGATAAGGTAGATCCTTCATGGCAGGGGAATATCCCCTCCACCCTGTTTTTTAACAATGCCAGAAAGATCAGGCTCTTTCATCCCGAAGCCCTCGATGAGCAGGGACTAAGGAAACTTATAAACTCGTATTTATAATTACTAATATTTTAAATTCAGTATATTATGAAAAAAATACTATTATTTTCAGCAGCCTTTTTGATCATACTCAATACTGCAGGGGCCTTTGTGCCTTATAAGCCGGGCGATACGGCGGACGATTTTACCCTGAAAAGTATCAGCGGCTCCGAAGTATCCCTTTCATCCATTCCGGATGCAAAGGGGTTCATTGTTGTGTTCATGTGCAACACATGTCCCGTCGTAAGGAAATATGAGGACAGGATCATTGACCTGAACAGGGAGTTTGCCCCCAGGGGCTATCCTGTTGTTGCCATAAATTCAAATGACAGCAATGTCTCGCCCGGTGATTCATATGAAGGGATGCAAAAGCTGGCTAAGGACAAGGGATTTACATTCCGGTACCTCTACGATGAATCACAGGAGGTTACCAGGAAATACGGAGCCACAAATACCCCTCATGTATATGTGCTTTCGAAAAAAGGAGACAAGCTGCAGGTTGAATATGTCGGGTCTATCGACAACAATTCTGACAATGCTTCTATGGCCGATAAAAAATATGTCGAAGAGGCAGTGAATGCCCTTCTTAAAGGAGATCCTGTTCCTGTTGCCCAGACCAAGGCTATCGGCTGTGGAATTAAATGGAGGAAGAGCTGAGATATTGCTCATCCCTTATTTATTTGACTTATTAATTATTTTTTAAAATCTGTACCTTTACAGGTAACAGCTTAAATGGCTTAATTATGAAATCTGTTATTCTGGCATTTGCTGTTTCTGCATTTGCCTTTATTCACGCCTCGGGCCAACAGGGTCTTAAGGTTGGCGATACAGCCCCGGTATTCGAAGCGATGGCTGATGATGGCTCGACCTGGAATATTAAAAAATTCCTGGGCAAGGATTACATTGTGGTTTACTTTTATCCTGCTGCGATGTCAGGAGGATGCACCAAGGAGGCATGCGCCTACCGCGATCAGCGGGAAAACCTGCGGGCAGCCGGAGTTGAAGTTGTTGGAATAAGCGGAGACAATGTTGATGGACTTAAGCTCTTCAAGCATACTGAAAATCTGAATTTCCCTCTGTTATCCGATGCCGACGGCCAGATAGCAGAAGCATTTGGCGTACCTATAAGCGAAGGAGGTTCCCTGGTACGTACGATTGACGGGACTGAACATGAGCTTTTACGCGGTGTAACTGAAAAAAGGTGGACATTTATTATAGGAAAAGATGGCAAGATCATTTACAAAAACGATGCCGTCGATCCTGAAAAAGATTCCGGAGAGGTTCTGGCTTTTATTAAGAAGCAGACCCCGAAATAACAGCTGTCAACCCTTTCAGCCATTACGGGTTAAATGCTTATTTCATTGAAATGAAACAAATTGCAATCCTATTTCCCCTTGCAATCCTCTTTTCAGGCTGCACGGCATCTCATCATGAAACAGGACAATTCAGACCGAAATCCACGGCCGAGGTCCAAAAGGAACTTGAATCCTTTACAGAAAGCCATAACTGGCAATATGATGGCAGTGCAGCAGCACCTGTCATTGCCGCAACCCCTGTTGAGCTTAGCAGGCTGAAAAAGGGCTGGGCCTCCACCGGTCCAGAACATAATGTGCTGGCAGATCGTTTTGCCAGGGCGGACAACGCAATGGCAAGCCAGCTTGTTTTTCCGCCCGAAGGAGGACAGCATAACCAGTGGTACCAGTGCAATATATGTCAGCGGGGCCTTGTTACAATCGATGCCCACCATCATAAATGCCCTCAGTGCGGCAGGATCTACTCAGGATTTCCCTACGACAATGTTCTTTACAGCGACCGGCACAGGGAAAACTTCAGCCTGGCTGAGGATGCGGCATGGGCCTGGGCAGTCACCGGCGAGAAAAAGTATGCCTCGCTGGCCTCTGCGATCCTGACAGGATATGCCACCCGTTACCTTGACTACCCGATGGTTGATGCCGGGGTTGGTGACAAAAATGTGGATATCGCCGCCGGAAAGAACACAATTTACAGGAGCGCCGGCCACATAATGTCACAGACCCTCGATGAGGCAATGCTCATGATCCCCGCCGTAACTGCCTATGATCTGATCTATGACAGCGGGATCCTGACATCCCGGGACAAGAAGCTTATCGAAGGCGGTCTTTTCAGGGCCATGGCTGAATGCATCGATGTAAACAAAACCGGCAAGTCGAACTGGCAGACCTGGCATAATGCTGCCCTTATGTATGCAGGGGTGGTTCTTGGTGACGGACAGATGGTGAGAGAAGCCCTGCTTGACAGCGCAAACGGGTTCACCGCGCAGATGAAGATCTCCGTGCTTCCAGAGGGGATGTGGTTTGAAAACTCCTGGGGCTACCATTATTATACGCTGGATGCCATGACAATCATAGCCGAGGCATGCAGAAGGCTGGGAATGGATATCTACAGCGACGAAATGCTACATAAAATGTATCTTCTTGCATTTGAATACAGGATGTCGGACGGTTCACTGCCCCGCTTCGGCGATGCAGTGGAAGATTCTCCCGATAATCAGCCAGTCAATGAACAGGCTTATGCTGCTTACCGCGATCCGCGGCTTTTGGCTGCACTCCCCCGGCAGCCTTCATGGGATATGATAATGGCCGGACGACAGCCGGGCATCATACCCGAACGTTTACCTTCCGTCAGCAAGCTGATCCCCGGATCTGGTCATGCCATCCTTGCAACCGATGGACCAGGCAGGCTGACAGCTGCAATAACATTCGGTCCATACGGGGGATTTCATGGCCACTTTGACAAGCTTTCGTTTGTGTTCTTCGGATTTGGCGAAGAACTGGGAGTCGACCCGGGTCGCGCAGCCAGCCAGGCCTACCGGCTTCCGATCCACCATGAATGGTATAAGGCAACAACAGGACATAATGCAATACTTGTCGACGGTCAGTCGCAGAAAGAGGCTGAGGGGATACTGCTTGCATTCTCTGCCACTCCATCATACACTGCAATATCGGCCGATGCGGGTCCTGCCTTTGATAATGTCTCCCAGCGCCGCTTTCTGCTGCTTGCGCCGGCTTACATACTTGTTGTCGACGAACTGAAATCCCTTGACGGTAAGGAGCATAGCTTCGACTGGCTGTACCATAATAAGGGGATGAATGCTGCCTGCACTCTGCCATCTTCCGCTGCAACCCCCGGAGAATCGCCTGCCGGATATGCATACATGAAGGATGTAAGTGCCCACGGGGTAAGTGAAGATAAACCGATAGAAGTTTCTTTCCCGAATGAGCATCTGATAACACGACTAACAATGACAGGTCAGGCTGGCGATGTCGTGTTTACGGCTACAGGCCCCTTCAGGAGCGTGGCAGACCGTGTTCCAATGGTTATTGTACGCCGCAGGGGAAAGATCGTGCGCTTCATATCCGTTCTCGAGCCTGTATTGCTGAATAACAAGCCCGACGTCAGGGAGGTGAGTATTAAGACAGGCAATGACCTGTCAGTCAACGTCCTTCTCAATGAAGGGGAGGATCATGTCGAATTCCCTTCCGGGAGCATTGGGAGTTTTTCAGTTACAAGCAGATCGGGAGGGTCAGAGCTTAAGCCTGTCCTTTCAGGCGACACTCTCAGGTGATAACTGTCAATGCCCGGGGCCTGCATATAATGATAGCCCCTTTTTATTTCAGAATTTCCTACCTTGCGGCTTATAAGTATTGATTCAAAAAAACAATGTCAGAAAACAGATCCATCCCCGATACAATGCATGCAGTTTTTCTCGGTAAATCGGGCGACCGGCTTATATCGGGGAATGTAAAAATCCCCGTTCCCGGGCCTGGAGAAGTCCTTGTAAGGATGAGCGCTGCACCTGTTAATCCTTCCGATCTGGCCCGGATCAGAAATGCAGCTTCCGGTTATGATCTGAACACATTTATCCCCGGACTGGAGGGAAGCGGAATAGTGGTTGCCGCAGGAAAGGGAATACTGCCCCGGCTCTGGATGGGAAAGAGGGTCGCATGTTCGGCGGAATACGCTACAAGCGGCACATGGGCCGAATACATGGTTACAAAGGCTGCCAAATGCTTTCCTCTTGGGAGCCGGGTATCGGACGAGCAGGGCTCTATGTTGCTTGTGAATCCCCTGACAGCCATTGCTTTTTTCGAGATCGCAAAACAATACAATCACACTGCCATTATCAATAATGCCGCAGCCAGTGCCCTTGGAAGAATGGTCGAACATCTCGGCAATAAACACGGGATCCCGGTTGTTAATATTGTCAGAAGCCAGCTGCAGCGCGAGAAGCTCCTTAATCTCGGATCGAAATATGTGCTTGACAGTTCGGATCAGTCATTCATTAATGATCTTGGCTCTCTTGCGGCCGACCTGAATGCAACCCTCCTTTTTGATTCAGTTTGCAGCAGTCAGCTTGAGGAGATGTGTGATGTCCTTCCTTTCGGCAGCAGGATAATAATTTACGGAAACCTGTCACAGGAAGAACAGATACATTTTAAGCCACGAACCCTCATCTCAAACAATATAACGATATCGGGGTTCTACCTTGCCTCCAGGGCAAGCGAAAACGGCATTCTTAAGAATATGATGAACCTGAGACAGGTAAATTCACTCCTTGCCAACGATCTGAATATTACAATTCAGGCCCGATTTCCCATATCCGAAGCACAAAAAGCCGTGGAGACCTACCTTGCGAACATGTCAGCCGGTAAGGTTTTGCTTGTTATTCAACACTTAGATGGCGGTATGGGAGGAGAATAGGGCAACGGCAGGAGATCATTCAGGAACATAGACCGAATAGCCCCTTGGTGGAGCCCAGAAATCCCCGAAGCAGTCATCACCGGTCAGCACATTCTGCGGAATATTGGAGTCATTGTTGCCCCTCCATGCCAGAGGAATGAACTTTGAATTCTTCCACCCCGTCTGAATGCGCCTCCCGTTCCAGCTGCCTTCAGTCTTATTCAGAACATAGACGAGCCCTTTCTGGCTCTCATGCCCTTCACGCTGCATAATGTAAAGATCATCGTCGGCATAAAGCAGGGTGGCATTCCCTCCTGCATAACGCTCATGCACCTGTATCAGGGCATCGATCCCGCTCCTGTTGCCTGGCTGTGCCAGGTTGAAATCGTAATAATCGCGCCAGAACACACAGGGATAGCCCTGATGTGTCAGGATAAATGAATAGGCAAGCATCTTGTCCGAAAAAATTTCCTTATCGGCCACATCGGGATGAGGAGAACAGGTGTCATGGTTCTCGACAAAAGTGACTGCCTCGAAAGGCCGGTTCAGAAGGGTACTGTCCCACCCTGCAAGCTCCTTCAGGCTGAATTGCCTGTCGAGGCAGAGGCTTCGGAGATTTTTCCTGAGAACGAAATCAAAAGCGGAGGCAGGATTTTCGGAGGCATAGTTAACCTCATCGAGCCAGGATTCAATTGGCTGATCCCGTTCTTCCCAGAGTTCCCCAACGCCGAAGGGCTTATAATATTTTTTATCATTTGCTGATAACCTGTACATATATTCCTGGATCGATTTTATAATCCAGCCGCCATACCCCTTTGCGCAATCATACCTGAAGCCGTCAAAACCGATATCCTCTACCAGCCATCTGCAATATTCAAGTATTTCGCCGTAGACGTAAGGATTCCTGTGACACATGTCCGTTCCGGCATAACCTGCAAATACAGCACCATCGTCAGATTCATATCTTGAAGGATGAAAGCAGTCATAGTTTCGTTTGAACTTGTTGCTGGCCGGTTCGAACTTCGTATACCACTTCTGCCCGGTGTACGGGTTTGTTTCCAGCTCACCGCCGCTGCACTGATTGATTACAAGATCAGCAAGCACCTGCATACCTGAGCCATGTGCTGCACCAATCAATCCAATGAGATCTTCCTTCGATCCGAACCATGTCTCTTTCCGCAGATGATTCTTTTGCTTGTACTCCCCAAGATCATAAAAATCGAAGGGATCATAGCCCATGCTTATTACATCTTTTGCCTTGCAGGCCGGAGGCAGCCACAGGGCAGTAAATCCTGCTGAACCAAGGAATGGAATCTCATGCCTCACAGTGTTCCACCAGCTGAACTGACTATTGGATAAACGGGGACAATCCCAATAGAAGGCCTGCATCAATACGCCCATAATCTCTTATTTAAAGTGAGTGTCCATCAAAGATTTAAACAAATGGAAAAGGAAAATGGCTATGCAAGGCTATTCTTTTTCATTCTTCAGCTCTTTCCATCTTATCCTTTCTATTGAAGCTCGATTTCGGCTACTCCCTTAACCCAATTATAGCCGTCCATTCCATCGGCAACAAGCTGGAAGGGAAAACCAAGCTTCAATGGTAACATGGATCCATTTACCTTATAAGCAAGGATCATTTTGGCTGCGAGAACATCTTTCAGCATTATTGAGACCTGGTAGCCATCGAACGAATGGAATACAACCAGTACTGCATCATCCTTTACCCCGGCTTCCCTAACAAGGTCGCCGACAAATATCCCTTCCCACCTCATTTTCACGCTCCACCCATCAATGCAATTGAGGCTCGCTACCCTGGTGCAGGGATTGTGATTAAGAACCTCCTGATAGTCAAGATCCAGGGGAGACTCTACCAGCCCGTCAATTTTCAGCTTCACCTCATCTGCCCGGATCCATTGTTCACCCGTATATGAATACCTGAGGTAATCGTCGATGGATGACAACGGTCCCCTCATCGTGCTGTCAGCTTCTGCCGCATCAGGCACTGACTCTCCCCTGTCACTAATCTGCGTGTTGCACCCATTCCCTGAAAGAGACAATACCGCCAGAATTAACGCCCCGAATATAAGATTTCTCATGTCCCTCCTGCCTGTATCAATTAAGTACCCGATTGAATAAAAGTAGTAATAATAAATTAATAACTTTAAAAACAGAATTATAAGCTAATATTTCCTTTTTACCCGGATCGGTTATGAGAGCCCTGTCTATTCCCTTTACAATTCTTGCAATATTTGCTTTCGCGGATGAGCTTGGCGGCCAGCCATTCTTCGACACCCATGTCCAAAATAAATATGCTCTGGAAAACACGTTCCAGGGGGCTCCGCCCGATGTTTCCACCCCTCCCGCCTTTCATGAGATAATGAATAAACTGCCAGCTCCGGTCTGGCCAGGGCGTCCTGACATAATAAGGATGTACTGGAGAACGTGGGAGCTTGCCTTTGGAAATATACGCAGGGCAGACCCCGCCAAAGGCTTTTTAACACCATACATCGATCCGGCATTCAACAACAACATTTTTACGGAAGACTGCGGTTTTATGGTACTGTTTTGCAGGTATGCGTCAGGAGCTTTCGATTTTCAGCAGACTCTCGATAACTTCTATGCCAAACAGCATAGCGATGGCTTCATTTGCCGCGAAATTCTGGGGTCCAGCGGCAGGGATGCTTTTGAACGATTCGATCCGTCATCCTCCGGCATAAATATCTTCCCCTGGGCCGAATGGGAATACTATTGCAATTTCAATGACCTGGACCGGCTTAAGAAGATCTTCCCTGTTTTGCTGGCCAATTACCAGTGGTATAGTGAATACAGGACCTGGCCCGATGGCACTTATTTCTCCAGCGGCTGGGGCTGTGGCATGGATAACCAGCCGAGGCTGCCAGAAGGATATAACCCGGCCTTCAGCCATGGCCATATGTCGTGGATTGATGCCACCCTTCAGGAGATCTTTGCGGGCAGGATCCTGATCGATATGGCCCGGATAGTGAACCGTACGGAGGATGTGGAAGGGATAAGAAAGGAGGTGGCTGATCTTTCGGCATTCGTCAACTCAAAAATGTGGGATCCACGGAATGCAATCTATGCCGACAGGTTCAGGGACGGGGCCCTCTCCGGCGTGAAGACCATAGGAACTTACTGGGCTTTGCTTGCTGATATAGTGCCTCCGGAGAGGATGAGACCCTTCCTCGCACATCTCTCGGATACAAATGAATTCAACAGGCCTCACCGCATACCATCCCTCTCTGCCGACAACCCCCATTATGATCGTGAAGGGGGATACTGGCTGGGAGCAGTATGGGCTATGACAAATTATTCGGTACTGCGGGGACTGACCAAAGCCGGAGCTGACTCGCTGGCTTATGAAATTGCATGGAACCACCTGAATAACGTTGCACGGATATTCGACAGCACAAATATTATCTGGGAGAACTATTCGCCCGAATTTTCCCGTGGAAGCGGCAGGGAAAATTTCGTAGGGGAAGGGGGGCTAACAGGGACTGCCATTCTGTTCGAATATATTTTCGGGCTTCGCGCCAATGTTCCTGAACAAACCCTCGTCTGGGACATCAGGCTCACTGATGGCTTTGGTGTTAACGGATATCCTTTTGGAAAGACAGGAAGCATAAACCTTTGGTGCGGGAAAAGAGACAATGCTACTGATGAACCTGTGATCAGGGTAACTTCAGATCTCCCCTTTCGCCTGAAGCTTATCTGGAATGGAGGAAGTAAAAATCTTGATATAAAGCCTGTTATTGGCAAATGATTTGCAACTGATATCCTGAAGCGGATGAAATTGACTTTGGTAATCATCGGAACAATATTGACAGCGATCGTTGGGCTCAAATGGCAGCGCAAAGCTCAGGATACGGCAACCAACCTGACTATCGCGCTGGTACAGAAGGGATCAGGTCATCCGCCTGCAGCATGGATCCGGATCAGGACTGCAGATAATGACAATTATGGGGGCTGGTATGATAAAAAAGGGCCACAGGGATTTCCGGCTTTTTCTCCCGTAAAGATAAAAGTGCCTCCCGGCAGGGTAACTGTGACCGCGTGGAACAGCAAATGCGACGAGGTAAGTTCGGATCTCATTATTATAAACGGAAATCCGGCAAAATGTAATCTGGTACTTACTCCCCGCTTCGATATGCACCGATCAGGATACTTCTCATTTGACAGCCATAACCATCTCGACGGGGATGATAAACGGAACAAGCCTCCTTTCATCTATCCCTATTGTGCAGCCCTGGGGATTGACCATCTGGATGTCTGCCAGCTATGGAACTTCAGCCTTGGAATGGCTGTGAGCTATGACTCGATTGTTAGGTACCTGGCAAAAAATTCCGAGCCTGAACTGGATCTGCGCTTTGGAGCAGAAAGTCCAAAAATGAGATATGGTCATACCTGGTACGTAAATCACCCCGGCCTGACCGACCCTCTCGGCGATTACATGAAATGGCACGATGCTGATTATTTCGCTTCGCTGGTTCCGCGTGAGGGAAGCAACCCGGGCCCTCCCGACCTGAGGGGAACCCTGCACCCAAAATGGAATCCCCCCTTCGCCGACAGGATGAGAAACAGGGAGAAAGGAAGCTTTGCCGTAGCTGCCCATCCCACCAGATGGTGGCATAACGGGCCTTCTGAAATATTTCCTGCGACAAATACTGCCGCCGATCTGGCTTTCGATATGCTAACAGCCAGGTCGTATGACGGTATCGTTGTAATGGGTGATTGCAAGGATAATATCTTCTATCAGAACCTGTGGTTTAAACTGCTGAATCTCGGCTACAGACTGACTCCCGTAGCCGAATGTGACGGTAATATAGCCGGCGGAAGCCTCGGTTATGCGTCACTGACCTATGCCTGGACCGGCGAAGACCAGTTTGACATCGGATCACTCACACGCAACTTGATTGCAGGTCATACTATGCTTTCCGGAAAGGCCGTTATGCTGCTTACAGTCGATGGAAAATTTCCTCCCGGTTCGGTTTTTCCTGCAGATGGCAAAAAGCATATTATCGGCGTGCAGGTGTTCAGTGAACCGGATCCTTCCGAATACGTCTCACACCTTGTTATTTACCGGAACGGATCGCTGTTCCGGAAGCTGGATTACAGGCAGCAGAAACAGCGGATGGTGAAGTATGAATTCACTGTCAGCGATACGGAAACTGCCTGGTACGTGGTAAAATCCTACGGAAAGGTTTATCCCGGAAAAGAGCTGCAGTTCGATGTGATAGCCTACGCCAGCCAGTGTGAGGATCTTGCCGGCAATGACTATGCCGCCAATACAGGTGTTAGCCTTACGGCACCTGTATTTTTCAATGCCCCCGGATGGCACCCTCCGCTACCAGTTATTTCACGGATAAAGGGCAGAATTCTCGACTGCGAAGGACGCCCAATGAAAAAGCTTCCAGTTGAGATCTGGAATATTAACACGAAAATAGCTGAACTGACTACACGGGATCAGGGAGAATTTGAAATCAGTGCCCCGGCTACTATAGATATCAGGTTTACACTGCCCGATGGCACCAGGCAGCAGCTATGGCTCTTTTACGAATATCCGCCGCTACTCGATCTTATAGAGGATACCTACACGATCTCCTGGGCCGGTAGATATCCCGGTCTGCAAGCAGGCCAGATGCCCTGGGAGGCATTCCATTATAATGAAATTCTTGATGTACTGAAGCAGATCGACTGGACTATCAGGTCTGCGATCAAAATGTAAGATGAAAGAAAATGAAGGTCGGTCATACCTGGCCAGGGGGTTATAAGTATTTAAATGAAAGGATTACAGTCAAAACCAGCATGGATAGGGATGCTGATGAGGTTATCCGGAGCCGATTTGAAAAGCATCCGAGGTAACAGCTCCAGCGGGTCTGACAATAACCTGCCTAGTAAGCGTCGCCATTTCTGATGAGTATCCTGCTCCTGCCACCATCAGTCAACCCGTTTCCAAAGAAGTTCGAGACAGTCAGAGCCCTGACGGGTTCATTCTCATTATCGAGGAAAAAGGAAAAATGCCCATAGGAGTTCGTGTGAATAATATTGGAGCCATTTATTATACTCACTTTCCCCGTTGTGTTTGAAATCAGGGAGGCAATCCCGTCAATATTGATCCTGTTGAATTGCAGGGAATTGACACTGGCATTATTGCGTGTCTGAAGCAGAACGGTTTCATTCCCGCTGCCACTCCTGGTTCTGCGGGCTGATACGTTTGAGATGCTGAGCTGATTTACAGAAGCACCGTCTATGAGTATATGGGAGATTGTTGAATTACCAAGGGTATCAAGGCTGTAATAGCCATCAAGATCCAGGGAGCCTATAACCGTATTCTTTCCCCTGATGAAGATCGTAGGCTCATGAGCTTCGAAATATTTTCTCTTTATATTTCTCAGAATAAGCTGCTCGACATTCGTACTCACGTTTATGCAGCTTTCATTGGGCATATTTTCGGTGCCCGGGTTGATCGCAACATCAAAATCCTCGATGTTAACTGTACCAATATTACCAGGTCCGGCCCAGGTTACAACCTCAGGATTATGCTGGTAGTTATCTATCACAACGGCATAGCCCTTTGTATACCCTTTTATATTCCTGATGGTGATATGGTCTACCCTGCTTTTCCCGCTCAGTATCCTTATGCCGAAGAGTGAGCTGTTGAATGTGATGTCATCTATCAGGATATCTGATATTGGTCCTGCCGCCTTCTCTGAATAAAACAAACCCTCAGTCGATCTACCCCTTCTGTCATTTTTCCCATTGTACCAGTACAGGTAGAGATCATCTGCATTCAGTCCGATACCGTCATCATGAGTATTTATTATACAATGCCTTATTACACCATACTGTGAATTCCCGTCAATATGCAGGCCATCATTGTTTATAAGTGGATCGGGGCCCACATCGACAATAATATTCTCATAAAGTACATGAGTTACATTGGCCGCGGCCAGGGCATAGGTTGCCGGCTTGTAAAGAATGGCATCCCGCACAATAAGATTATCCACCCCGTAAAACCTGAAGCAGCCAACAAGTCCGGATATGCTGTCACCCTTGCTCTGGGCACCTTTTGGAATTGCAGGATTGTAATAGTTTCCATTCCAGATCCCTCCGCTTATCACAATGTTTGAATCTTTCCTGGCACCGAATGACTGGCTTGCATTGATCAGGATCGACCTGTCGGAATGATTCCGCAGAATGGCCCCGCAGCCTGCATTGGCGATGATTGTTGTATTGCTGTAGATCTTCAGTCCCGTTACTGAGTACCTGCCATCCCAGTATACAGTGATCGGCGATTCCTTTGCCTTATCCAGGACTGACTGAATCGCAGAGGTATTATCAGTACCGAAGGTCACACTGTACATCCCTAAATCGGCGTCGGATTTTGCCCCGTTGACAGAAAGATAGTATGCATTTGCACCTTGTGACCTGTTCCCTCCTGCACCGGAGGCCGGAGCCTCATGGCTTTTACGGGATTGTGAAAATGCGGAGGCAAACAGAGTCAAAAAACTGAAGGCGAGCACTAAATGTTTCATCTTATTCTGCATTTAATTATTACCCTGTTCCCCTGGCCCTACAGCGGCTTATAAGGAAAGGAAGAACTTTCTGTTACCTTAAACAACATGACCTGAACCAATTATACAGATCAACACATATGCAATGTTATACAAAGTTAATGATATTATTGCAACTGATCATGGCAATACTGCTTTGCAGGAGGTGGCCATCACTGGCATCGAAGGCAAAACAAAAGCCAATGATCGGTGTTTGTAACATGGTAAAGATACTTGCATCTGATTTTTTTCACCATCACTGGTTCGGTAACTTAAAAACCTGGATTATGTCGAAGGTTTATTACATTGGAGACTGGGCTGTTCAGCTGGGCCCTACGTATGCTGAAACGCCATTTAATTATGCAAACAAGGGTACTGTCGTCATAAATTACGGGAAATGGCTGAAAAGCGCCATAGAGTCGGGAGGCGACAATGAGGTCGTATCAGTTCCGACATGGGAATTTTACCTCCTGGGGCCCGGTGAATGGGAAAGGATCCTGAATGAATACGATATAATAATATTCAGCGATGTGGAGGCAAAAAACTTTCAGCTCGCTCCCCAGTTTTTTTCACGGGAACTGTTCGGGCACCAGGTACTTACATTTCCTGACAGGGTGAGGCTGACTGTGGATGCCCTTAAAAATGGAACTCATATGATATTTGCCGGAGGCTGGCTTAGTTTCAATGGGGAACTGGGCAAGGGAGGCTGGGGACGAACGCATCTGAAAGAGATCCTGCCGGTCGAATGCCTCGATGTGGAAGATCTCGTTGAGTCGACCGAAGGCTTTGGCGCCGAAGTTCTGGATCCCGATCATCCCATTTTGACAGATATCGATTTCTCATCGCTCCCTCCGGTGCTTGGATACAACAAGGTAAAGCCACGCCAGGAATGTGAGGTCCTTGCATACTGGAAAGGCTCCGGGGACCCTCTGGTTGCCACGGGGCAATTCGGTAAAGGAAGGGTGGTTGCCTATACATCCGATCCGGCTCCCCATTGGGGCTGCAATTTTGTTTTCTGGAAGGAGTATAGTCATTTCTGGCTGAACATCTGCAAATGGTTAACGGAATAGATTATGGACCCTTGGTTATAAATTGTTAATAAAAGTCTGATTTACAATAGAGTATGTTCGGGCCGCTTTTCTTATATTTGCGCCATCTGTCAATAAAAACATCGTGAAGACATTTTCAAACTAATTAAGGAGGAAACCATATGAAAATTGATGAAAACATCGGTTCTGAACCTGTCAATGACTATTCAGGAACCGGCAATAAGGGACCGGCAATGAGAAACAATAAAAAAAATCCCCCGAGCGAAGAATTTAAAAAGGGTATAATAACGGCTTCCATTGCGGGATTAATTATCCTTTTGGTTGCAGTTATAATTGTTTATTCCCACTATCACCACGAAAGGAATGTCCTTCTCGGTCAGATGGAGATGCAGAAAGATTCTCTGAGTGGCAGGATAACCTCACGTGATTCCGTGATCGGTGAGTGGATTACAACATTTGACGAGATTGAGAAGAATATCGCGATGATAAAGGAGAAGGAACATGTTATAACAATGAGCTCGTCGAACAATGAATTGTCAAAGGACAAGCGGCAGCAGATTCTGGATGACATCCAGTACATTAATTCCCTTCTGGAACAGAACAAGCAGAAGATTGCCTCCCTGACAGCCCAGTTGAAAAAGTCCGGGGGGACGATAAAGGCCCTGGAAACCAAAATCAGCGACCTGGAAGCCGCAGTAAAGCAAAATGAAGCAGAAATTTCTGATCTGAAGAACACTCTTGTAAGTAAAAACTTCGAAATAGACCAGCTCAATACTCAGAACGCAGATCTGAAAAATTCAAATGCACAGCAGGAGGAGACAATAAATAAACAGACCTTCGAGATGAACAAGGCTTTCTATGCCTGCGGCACAACAAAACAGCTGAAGGCAAAGGGACTTCTTACAAAGAAAGGTGGATTCATAGGGCTGGGCAAAACAAAAGCACTGCCGGCAAGCTTTTCCGACAGTGCCTTTGTACAGGTCGATATCACAAAAACAACTTCGATTCCCGTGAATTCAAGGAAAGCCAAATTAATATCCGAGCATCCTGCAAATTCATACCAGTTTACGCGCGACAAAAGCGGAAAGGTAGAATCTATAGAGATAAAAGACCCGGCGAGCTTCTGGAAAGTCTCAAAATATGCGGTTGTGGAGGTAACAAAATAAAACCATCCGGCAGAGCTTATCCGGCACTGCAGCCGGCATCATTTTTGTCATTCGCTGTGCCGGCCTCTGTGCTGTCCGCATCATTGGCTTCGCTGTAATTCTGTTATAAAACTGAATTACTTTTGAATACCCCCCTAAAACTCATCACGGAATCTTTGCAGGGGGGAGTAACTTACCATATCACCGGCCGATCCTCAACCGGTCTGTACAATTTGTCTTCCGGCTTTATCTGCGGGAAAGCAGAATAGAAGTCAGGGACATTGTAGACAACGCCGTTAATCCTCACTTTGGCGGGCGAATGCTCATCCGTTTTTACCCTCCTCCTCAGCTCCTTGTCACGCATATTCATTCTCCAGATCTGCGCATATGACATAAAAAAGCGCTGATAATTCGTGAATCCATCGATGGGTTTGGGCGGCTCCTTCCCTTCAAGTGAGATCTTGTAAGCGTTCAAAGCCACTGTTATTCCACCCAGATCCGCAATATTCTCTCCGAGTGTTAGTTGCCCGTTAACAAAAGTTGAATCGAGGACCTCGTATTTATTATACTGGTCGACAAGCATCTGGGTATGTTCGTTGAACGCTTTGGAGTCCTCTTTGGTCCACCAGTCACGCAAGTTCCCATCCTTGTCATACTGTCTTCCCTGGTTGTCGAAACCATGAGTCATCTCGTGACCTATTACCATTCCTATTGCACCGTAATTTACAGCATCGTCTGCATTCATGTTGAAGAAAGGCGGCTGAAGGATCCCTGCCGGAAAGACGATCTCATTCCTGTTTGGATTGTAGTACGCATTTACAGTCTGAGGTGTCATACCCCATTCAGTTGGATCAACGGGTTTGCCTATTTTATCCATAGTATATCGAAAATCGAAATTCTGTGAATTCAGCACATTCAGGATATAAGGCTGGGAACTAACTTCCAGACCGGTATAATCCCTCCATTTGTCTGGATAGCCTACCTTCACCCCCATTTTATCAAGTTTTGCAATTGCTTCCTGCTTTGTCTGAGGACCCATCCATGAGAGGTTGCCGATCCTCTGCCCCAGCGATTTCTTAAGATTAGCCACAAGATCCGTCATTCGCTGCTTGGCTTCGGGAGGGAAATATTTCGTTACATAAAGCTGACCAATACATTCTCCCAGGTCAGAACTGGTTTCGTCAAGAACGCTCTTCCAGCGGGGCTTCATCTTTTCCTGTCCGGAGAGCTTCCTGCTGTAAAAATCAAAATTCTCAGCCACAAAAGCCTGGCTCAGGTATGGTGCTGCAGAGTTAACCAGGCTCCAGCGCATAAATGTTTTCCAGTCATCGACGGGAACCGTCTTCATCATCTTGCTGAGCCCGGCAAGGAAGGATGGCTGATAGACGTTTATCTCCGAGAGATCAGGATAGCCGGTAGTTATAAAATATTTCTTCCACTCAATCTCGGGGGCAAGCTTTGTGAGACCATCGGGAGACAGCTTATTATATGTCTTCTGGGGATCCTGATTCTCAACGTTTGTAAATGAAGCCTTTGCCAGTTCCGTTTCAATCTTCATAATTGTTTGGGCATCCCTTGCAGCAGCTTCGGGCTTTTCATTTAACAGCATGAACATATTTTTTATATGTTCAATATATTCTTCCCTTATTTTTTTGGTCGGTCCGTCATTGTTGAAATAATAATCCCTGTCGGGAAGCCCAATTCCGGCCTGGTAGCAACCTGCAATCACGCTGGCGCTGTTCTTTGCATCCTGGTTCGAGAACAGGTGGAAAAATGGGCCTGCCTGAAATGTCTGGAAGTAAGCGGCAAGGCTTTGCAGATCCGAAATACTCCGTATTGAGTCAATTTTGTCAAGGAACTTCTGAATAGGCCTGATCCCTTCCTGTTCGATGGCCAGAGTATCCATTCCGGAATTATAGAAAGTCCCTATTTTCCTTGTAATACTGCCTTCCGGTGCATCTTTATCGGCGGCAGCTTCATCTATTATCTCCCTTATGTCGCGCCTGTTCCTTTCCAGGAGCTCATCAAAGGCTGAAATTGCATTCTTGTCAGCCGGTATGGGATGATCCTTTATCCAGGTACCATTTACATAATCATAGAAATCATCGCCAGGTTTTATTGTTGTGTCCATATTCTGAACATCAAATGCGGGATAGTTCTTGCCGGCGGCAGGTTTTTTTACTTCTGTTGTGCATCCTGCCAGACTTGCCAGGACTATCAGTCCCGGAATTAACTTATTCATTTTATCAGATTTTAATTTTACAAAACGCAAATGTAACTATTTTGAATTTTGCAGAAGAAAATAATTTGCCAGTCGGCAATATCAAATCAGAATTATTCGGCTGGCTGCATTATTTATTTTAAATTCCCTTCGCCGGTTCCATCTATTTTCAATTCAGAGTCCACTACGATAAGTCAATTATTCTGGATTTCAGTGTTTCTTACCCCTGACCCCCAAGGGGGAAACATTGAAATTCAGAATATTAAAAAAGATGCATTACAGTAATTTCAGCTAAATTGCCTTATCGGAGTGGACTCAATTTATGAAATCTTTAGTGTGAAAATGAGCATTGACTATTCAAATAATGACGGCCAGGTTGCCGCACGATGCAGAAACGGGAAATCAAAGCACAGCTTCCCGGGGAGATCAGGAGTAGGGAAGGCTTGCCTGCTTCATTCAGCTGCCGGCTATGATACCAAAGGCCGCTTGCGGTAGATCTGCAAGCGGCCTTTAAGCTGTTATTAAAACACATTTTCAATATACTCCGGTTTCTGGCAATTTCTTCCTGCCAGCTATCCTGTCTTAATTTCTTCGCATAGTTACTTTAATTACCTGCGAAGCTTTCGGCCAGGGCAATGTGTCATCCAGTCTGCGGACGACTCCATGCTCCTCCGTGTCGGCATGTGTCTGGGCACCGGGGTATTCATTCACTTCAGTACCTGCATCATATAAGTCAATGAAATGTGTAAGGTCTATCCTGGCCTGGCCGTCTGAGAGCTTGATGCCCTGGTCTCCGTCTGAAAAGAAAATATCATTGGATGCTCCCAGCATACAGGCAAGACTGAGAGATTGCCCAACCTTTGCATTTATAGTGAACACATATTTCTGCCCGGGAAACAGAGGACCAACGGAACCATTTGTCTGAGTTGCCTGGAATCCGGTTTTATACCCTTTTGCCAACAATGACTGGTAAAGGGGTTCAGGGTTGCCTGTTTCGGCCAGTGCTTCAAGACCAATGCCATAGTCAGGCACTCCTGCCCTGAAGATGGGGTAATCTTTCTTATCGTGCAGAACCCAGAGAACGGGCGCAACAGGCGAAACATACCCGCTGTTGGAGGTCAGATAATTACCAAGCAGGGTCGCATTTCCGGTTTCAGCAAGGTCTTCGAGTCCCTTTCCGTAATCGGCCACTCCCTCAGTAAAGAGTGGATCAGAGGCAGTGTGTACCACCCAGGCCACAGGAGAAATAGCCGTTGTGCTTCCGCTAAGATTATCTACGGTTACCGTAAACTTGCTGGCGCCATTGTATTCCAGCGTCACTTTCAGATTTGTTCCAACCATTCCATAGTCGTAACCATCACCCACTGCTGACATTAACTGCACTATGCCATTTGTATTGGCCCCATCATGAGCATTCGCCGGACCCGGCATCTGGTTCATTTCAGTACCGGCATCCCACAGCATGACCTGGGAGGTGATATCTCCGGTTACAGGTGTGTCCCCGTTATAAAGAGTTATCCCATTTCCTCCGGGGGCATAAAAGCCGTCGTTTGAAAAGCCATACATCGTAGCAAATGATAATTTGTGCGATGGACCGGCATGGAAGGAGAATTTGAACGATTCTCCCGGAAGGGCAGGACCTGCTGCATTCTTTCCCTCCGGGATGCTTGATACCCCGGATTCGAAGAAGATAAAGGGGGTGGAAATGTTTTCCACGGTAATTGTATAACTCCCGAACGGAGTAAATTTATCATTCCTGAAATCATACCGGTCATTGAAGAACCGGTCATGGAATCTGTCCTTGGTGCACTGGGTAAATATTGATAAAACCAGCGCTGCTGTCATTGTTAAACGTAATACTCTCATGGCAATATAATTTTAAGATTAACTCCGGCAAAGTTCCATGAGAAGTATCACAAGAGAGTCACAAAGAGTTAAAGTTTTTGTCAAGCATCATATCACGAGCCTGTTAATGACCACTGAATTACACTATCATGACCAGTATGTCAGAATGGAAGCCACAACAAGCAAAGAGGCAAGGTGGTATCCTGTATTTATGCCAAACAGCTTCCATGAATGCTGTTCCCAGACCGTAGCGCCAAGCTCGCCGGGCAGATAGAAGCCCAGCCAGGTAAAAAACGCGGCCGTTAAGGCATTTGAGAAGGGTCCCATATCCTTGACACCGGGGACAAATTGCCAGGCTGCAATGTTGTGTGCAAGAACTCCTGCAAAAAGAAGATTGCCTATAAGGGAAAATGCCATTCCCTTCAGCATTACCGAATTATCGGGTTTCACATCAGAGTGGAAGCCCATTTCTTTTCCCCAGGCTTTCCCGAACAGAGGGGTAAACCAGATAAAGCCCAGGATAAAGTTTACGACCATTGCAACCAGGATTGCCAAAAAGTTGATTTTTAATTCCATGATTTCTTTTGTTTAAGATTGGTTAATATTTTAAATTTTGCATATACAGCCTGTTCTTACAGGTGCAATGAGGATCCTCATCCTTTTGTCATCCATTTGTGAACTGATCTGTTGCAGGTTCACAATGAAACAGGGATCAGTTTTATAATTACATCTCTTTTTTTTTCTTCCTGGAGGATTTTGCCTGGGTGTTGAATTCAAGGGCGAGATTGATCCAGTATTCAAATTCCGTTGGAGTTCTCATGCCGGTATTGTCAACCAATACCCAGCCTTTCATGGGTCTTTTTGTAAAATCCATTGTACGGCAACCGGTCATTTCCACTGCGGCTTCATGAAATTCAGGATCGATCCTGCACATCATTTCGTCGTGGTAAATACCTACACACATTTTATCATTGACCATGAATGCCATCCCTCCCATCATCTCCTTTTCCTCGACAGCGGGAAGGCTTGCAAGACGTTCACGTATTCTGTCAGCCAATTTCTCGTCGTATGCCATGTGCGGTATATTTTTTTCAGGTAATCAGGCCAATCTATCCGGTCTCAGATCCCTAATTTTTAATTGAATAAACATAAATAAATATCAAAATGTTCCGGGAATAAGCCCAGTTTGATAATTATATATCCTTTGACTTGTGAAGGAGGGATCTTTAAGCGCTCGTTACGCCATGGGACCGTATGACTGCTGCCTCGTTAACCGTCCCCTGGTTTCACGACACTGCCGCAAAGCAGCTAAAGATAAAAAAACCATTTGTTCCATTCCGGAGTACACAGGGACTGAATGACTATTGAATGACTTCTTTGCATGCTTAGCTTAAAATCCTTGCGCTTTGCGGTTAAAAAAGTGTAAATGACCATCGAATGATCACGATTGACTTATCCGGATTTGTTATTATTTTTGAACAACTATTCGTAGTATTCAGCTGTTCAAACTCATTGTATTCAACAGTCAAAAAAAAACAATAAATGAAACTATTCAGCCGCAGGCAATTTCTTGACCGCATAGCATTAACGGCCGGTGCAGTTCCCTTTTTACAGCACAACTATTTAACTATTGGCAACATGAGACAGCCGGAAGAGACCGTGGATTATGTTGATGCAGAAACAGCACATGGTAAGATCAGGGGCATCCGGGTTGAAGGGGTGAATATCTTCAAGGGGATCCCATATGCAGGCAAGGTATCTGCAGAAAAAAGGTTTCGCAAGCCATCACCAGTGGAGCCCTGGCCGGGCATAAGGGAAGCTCTTGAGCTTGGTGCTCCTGCAATGCAGGCCCCGCGCCGGAATGAACCTGCACCCTCTGAAGACTGTCTTTTTCTGAACGTCTGGACCCCCGCCAACGATAACAGGAAACGCCCTGTAATGTTTTACAATCACGGAGGCGGCTACCTTATCGGCTCAGGTGGCAAATCATCCCAGGACGGTTCCAACCTGGCCAGGAATTTTGATGTTGTAGTGGTAGAGACAAATCACAGGCTCGGGATATTCGGATTTCTTTACCTTGATGAAATTGCCGGTCCTGAGTACGCCGGCTCAGGGAATATGGGACTCCTGGATATAGCAGCCGGGCTCAGATGGGTCAATGAAAATATTTCCATGTTCGGTGGTGATCCCGATAACGTTATGATTTTCGGTGAGTCAGGTGGTGGTGGCAAGACGTCATGTCTTTATGCCATGCCCTCTGCAGCCCCTTATTTCAACAAGGCATCAATAGAGAGCGGTCCGGGTGTGCGCATGCAAAGCGATGAGACAGCAAGGCAAACGACCGACAGGGTATTCAGGGAACTGGGCATTGATCCAAAGGACTGGAGGAAGCTGCTGGAGCTACCTGCTGCCGGCCTGCTGGCTATTCAGAGTAAATTTCCCATGATCTCGCCCTACCTGCCGAAAAGAAATACTGGCAGCACTGCCGGAATATCTTCGGGCGGTTTCGGACCTGTAGTTGACGGAGTTGTCCTTCTGAGTGATCCGTTTGACCCGGTTGCACCCGTGATTTCAGCGAACAAGCCCCTTATGGTTGGCTGGAATGAAGATGAGTATACATTCGTGGCGTGGGAGATGAAGGATTCGGGATCCTTCAAGATTAATTTTGATCAGCTGCAGTCAAAGCTTGAACCTCAGTTCGGCAAGGATACCCGGACAATCATCGGCGCCTACAGGAATGCAAGGCCCAAAGCTTCGGCTCCTGATCTTCTGGTGGCGATTTCATCCATGGCCATGATGGGACTGGGATCTGTTGAAATTGCTGAAAGAAAGGCGGAGCAGAATGTCGCCCCGGTTTACCTGTACAATTTAGGATATAAGTCGGAGGTGAAGATCCCCGGAACAGATTATCCGCTCGGAACTCCACATGCAATGGATATAAGGTTTAAATTTTTGAATGAGGATACTCCAAAGGATGAAACTCAGCCGGAAGCAGGTTTTGGCGGCAGCAGGCCTGAGCGTTTCACGGCTTCACGAAACATGGCCGGATTATGGACAAGCTTTGCGCGCACCGGCAAACCAGCTGTTGGCGGAGCTCCTGACTGGCCCGCTTACAATCTGAAGGAGAGGCCAACAATGAGGATCGATGCAAAATGCGAAATTATCCGTAACCGCTATAGCATTGAGCTTGATATGTGGAGATCGATAGGGAAGCTGTGATGGTCGCAGCTCATGTCGTGGTGCTGCGGGCCTTAAGCCATTACAGTTAGCCGGCATTCGTTTACCGGTGCTGACTATTACCTTGCAACTCCATGAAACTCTGCGGGAACATCTGCGAAACTCTGCGGGAACCTTTTTAAAAATCTGTGGTTCCCGATAGCTATCGGGACTGCTCAATCTGTGTCATCAGCGTGCCATTAAAATCCAATGGAACACAGATGACGCTGATTAAACTGATTGTCACAGATAAATACTATAACCTCTGCGAAACTCTGCGGGAACATTCATGCTTTAAGGAATTGGTGATTATTCATATTTCTCGCCGATGCACGCAGATTGAAGAACGCTGGGTCGCGCCGATTAAATTCCTTTAACATCCGCGAAAATCCGCGATAAACTCTGCGAAAATCTGCGAGAACTTCTGCGAAAATCTGCGAGAAACTCTTAAAAATCTGTGGTTCCCGATAGCTATCGGGACCGCTCAATCTGTGTCATCAGTGTGTAATTAATATTAAACAGGACCCGGCAGATCATCAAATCCCGGTCTGACAAATTTTCGTGCCATGGGGAATGTGATTTCAGTTTGTTTCCTGACATCGGCAAGGCTGAGGAGGAACTTCAAAATCTCATCTTCGTGATCCATCATATTCTCCATTGTCAGTGACCATGCAGCAATCAGCCTGTCGAGAGCAATGAGGGCTATTTTGGCCGATCCGTTTGAATCGGTCTGGATCTCACCGGCTTCATAGGTATCCCTTGGTATTAAAGCCCTGAAGATCTTTGCAGAAATAAAGAAGTTATAGAAATAGATCACCTCAAGGGCATCTTTGAACCTCCTGCTTTTTTCGTCGTCGGGAAGAATTTCAAGATCGGGATCTGTCATATTTCCCGGTTTATATTCTTCGAGCCATTTATGCATCGAGAAGGATAGTTCATGAACTTTCTTATACAACGGATGGTCCTTCGGATCGGGTTCTTCGGGCGGCTCCATGTTTTTGATCTCCTCCCGATAGAGTCCTGCCTCCTCAATCATCTCCTCAAGCATAAGCATTGTCGCTTCAAAGACTGTATGCAGATAGTCCCATAGTTCAGGTCCGTCTGTTTCAGGTTCATCCTTTGAGGATGCATAATTCAGGCATTTCGATGTGAATGCACATCTTTCGCACCAGCGGTCGCAGTAATTGTAGATGCCTGGTATATTCCCTTCATTTCGGGCCAGTTCGTGCATCCGGTCTTTCATTTCTGAGGGAGTGAGCATGACAGTAAGTTTTAAATGCAGCAGAGCTAAGTTACAATTTTTTTATTTACAATATTTTAAAGAGGGAGAAAATTCATATGATGATTCAGGGACCTAATCCGGAAATTTATGGGCTGTTTCAATCAGCAGGTATGTTGCATGCACCGGCATTGCACGAAACGTCAATTCGGCAACTGGCATTGTTGCAATAATTATGATCCCGTTTATACGGTTTGGCATTACCACGAATTCATCCAGTGTTACATTTGATAAATGTTCTGGCAATTCGTACCATGTTTCACTTGCAATATAACCGGCTTTCAATTAAATCATTTTACCAACGATATATTGCCAAAACAGGATATCATTCCCTGTGTGCAGATCTTCACAAAATAATTACAACCGCATAAGGGATTATTGGGAACAGCTTGTGTGTTGACAAATACTGCGGAAAATTATCCGCTGACATTACTAAAGCTTACCCAAATAAATCCGGCAAATCATTATCATCTGATAATCTTCCAGTTGTTCAGGTAAGCTGAAAAGTCCCTCTCCCCTCCCCTTGCAATGCAATCGCCACCCCCTTCAAGTCCGCCGAGAAGATACCACTCCCCTTCACCCGACAGGTTGCTGGCAACGAATACAAAGTTATCCCTGAAGATCCACAGAAGCAGATTATAAAAGCCTCCTTTGCCTGGTCTGAGAGGAATCTCTCCCAAGACGTGTTTTAAGTTCTCTCTTGTGCGAAAATGAGAAAATCAGTGCTTCCCGATACTGGATTTTCATAAATGAGAACCATAAAATCCGGCGGGTAAATAGTATCGGCTAAAGTGAATCGGAAAAACACCACTGCCTCAGCATTCAGAAATGGTGCCGGCTTCCTTTCATGCATAAACGTCTTTTCATCCAGGCATGGAAATTCAGTTCTTACAAGATGGGCCTTTGACGCTTCTTCATTCGAAATTATATAATCTTTCCCGCCTCCGGCCGGTGAGATATGAAGGTTTGTTCCCTTGTACCTTCTGCTGAATTCGACTTCGAAAATGTTATGCAAGTTCATTTCATTGTCATTCTCCTGGACTATGACGGACATATCCATCTTTTCTTTCCCTCAATATCAAACTGACTATCTGAAAGTTTATTTCTCCCTATTGTCAGAGATCCTTTAGCATCCAGCACTGCAGAGGCATTATGCCTTTTAGGAGGGAATGCGACAAAAACTCTCTTTTTTGGAAAGCTTGCTCCAGACATATTTATATATTTATCTTTGCAGCACTAAGACATCACCAAAGATAGCATCTTTGGTCTGACGCTCCGCAAGGAGTGTTTCTTTTTTTGTTCAATGGCAGGCATTTTCCCATTGTTTATAAATATTTGGTTTTGAACGTCTCATTGTATTATTTTGGAGAAATGATATACCGGCTCTGCACCCCTTGGCACATATCCAGCTCAGGCAAAATAGGAACCGATAAGCCGGACACATGAAAGTCATTCGTCTCAAGTCAAAATTAGCCAATTTGTGTTTCAAATTCTGAGCATTTTTAGTAACTAGCACTTCGAGTCAGACTGTAATAATATAGTAATTCAGTGCATTTATGAAACTCCTCCACACCTCCGACTGGCATCTGGGCCGGTCATTATACGACAGGAAGCGATATGCCGAGTTTGAAGCATTCCTGGACTGGCTCGCCGGATTCATAAAAGATGAGCAGATCGATATTCTTCTGGTTGCCGGTGATGTTTTCGATTCCTCATCTCCCGGAAACAGGGCACAGGAGCTTTATTACCGCTTTCTGTGGTCGATCTCGCAATCCTGCTGCAGGCATGTCGTAATTACCGGAGGCAATCATGACTCCCCAACCTTCCTCGACGCACCAAAAAATCTACTCCATGCGCTTAATATCAGCGTTGTTGGCGCCATCACTGAAAACCCGGAGGATGAAATCTGCATCATGAAAAACAGATCTGGTGAAAATGAAGCTATAGTCTGTGCAGTGCCATTCCTTCGCGACAGGGACATCCGTACCGTGGAGGCCGGCGAAAACCCTGACGACAAAACAAAAAAACTTCTTGAAAATATCTCTCGGCACTACAGGGATATCGCTGCTGCAGCCCGAAAGCACCAGGATGAAAAGAACAGGGTGCCTGTAATAGGAATGGGACATCTGTTCACAAGAAATGCAAGGACCTCGGAGGGAGACGGGGTGCGGGAGCTTTATATCGGCACCCTGGCTCACATTGACGGGGACGCTGTCTCGGAGGGTTTCGATTACATGGCCCTGGGCCATCTTCATATGGCCCAGATTGCCGGCAATTCCGACAGGGTAAGGTATTGCGGATCACCAATCCCCATGGGATTTTCTGAAGCGGACCAGACCAAAAAAGTTATAGTCGTTGATTTTGAGGATCTTGCTCCCGTAATAACCGAGCACATGGTTCCCTGTTTTCAGCAACTGCTGAGGATAGCAGGAGATATCGATGCAATTTCTGTAAGGATCAGTCAGCTGAAGTCAGAAGGAAGCAATGCATGGCTTGAGATAGAGATCACTTCCTTTACAGCCGCCACCCTTATCACGTCACATTTTGACGAGTTGCTGAAGGGTTCAGACCTTGAGATCCTCAGGATCAGGAACAGGAACATAATCGACAGGGCACTGACTCCCCTTGCAGAGAATGAGACACTCGAATCACTGAATGATTCCGATGTTTTTTTACGTTGCCTTAAGTCTCATGAGATACCTGAAGAAGAAAGCCTGCTTCTCACGGATACATATAACGAAGCCATAGCTTCTATGCTGAATGCAGATTCGAACGCAAACCAGGAAGCATTATGAAGATAAATCAACTGCGTTTCAAAAACCTGAATTCCCTGGCAGGTGAGTGGGAAATAGATTTCACTGTCACTGAATACGTAGCCGACGGCATATTTGCCATATCGGGTCCTACCGGTGCCGGCAAATCAACAATACTCGATGCGATCTGCCTGGCCTTGTACGGCCGGACGCCCAGGCTTAAAAATATTTCAAAGTCGACAAATGAAATTATGTCGAGACAAACGGGGATCTGCTTCGCTGAAGTCGTTTTCGAATCTCACGAGGGAACTTTCAGGGCATTCTGGAGCCAGCGGCGGGCCCGCGAAAAAGCTGACGGAGCCCTGCAGAATCCTGAGCATGAGATCTCAAATGCCGTCACAACACAGGTGATCTCGTCACAGCTCAGCACCTCAGGAAAGGAGATTGAAAGACTCACTGGCATGGACTATGACAGGTTTGTCCAGTCCATGATGCTTGCACAGGGCGGCTTTGCAGCTTTCCTGCAGGCAAAGGGAGATGAGCGCGCACCTATACTGGAACAGATCACCGGCACGAAAATCTACAGCGACATCTCGGTATACGTCCACCAGAGACACAATGCAGAAAAGGCAGGGCTCGAAAACCTGAAGTCGGAGAATAAAGGCATCCTCCTCCTCAGCCATGAGGATGAAGAGCAAATAAAAACTGACCTTGCCGGAAAGAATGAGAACAAGTCTTTACTGTCAGTGAAGGTTGAACAACTCGATACCGCCATCAAATGGATAAAAACCATTCAGGATTACCGGAAGGAGCTGATCGCAATATCTCAGGAAGAGGCCACACTGGCTAAAGATACCGAAGCCTTCGGGCCTGAACGGAAAATCCTGGCAAATGCCCGGAAAGCTGCCGGTCTTGAAGGCGAATTTGCCTCCCTGAAAGGTGTCAGGGATCAGCAGAAAGAGGATCTTGAACTTCTATCAACGCTTCAGATCAGGATGCCAGGTCTGGAATCTTCAAAAACAACTGCCCGGACATCGCTAAATGAAGCTGAAAAACACCTCACTGATGCAAAAGCCGGACAGGAATCACTGCTTAAGATAACCAGACAGGCAAGATTGCTGGACCAGCAGATTGTCCAGAAGAAGTCAGCGGCAGAAAATATTGAATCTCAGATCCGGGTCCTCAAAGGTGAAAGGGACGCAGAAACAACAAGGAAAGCGGATATTAACCGATTAATTGCGGGATTCAAGGCGGAATCCGAAGCTATAGAGAGCTATCAGAACGAGAACAAGGCTGATGCTTCACTCATAAATGAATTGACGGGGATAAGGGCTACAGTCACGAGGCTGCTGGACTCCCGGGCCTCGCTTTCCGAAGTAAACGAAAATCTCAGGGTTTCGAAGCAAGCCCTTGATGGCAAGAATGAAGAGATCAGGCGTATCGACGCTGAACTGGCAGCGATCATTAAGGCAAATAAATCAGATCTTGACAATCTGGCACTGGCAAAGGCTGGCTTGTTGTCAATTTTAGACGGCAGATCGCCTGAAGAGCTTCAAAGCAGGAAGGATGAGCTGATACTGCACCTGGCTGAGCTGCGGAAAATTGCAGATTACGGCACGGAGCGGGCCCGTCTGTCCGATGGCAAGCCATGTCCCTTATGCGGATCACTTCATCATCCCTATGCCGAAGGAAACGTCCCTTCGGTAAACGAATCCGAACATGAACTGGCCGGCCTGATAACCCTGTTAAAGGAGATTGGATCAAAAAATCAGCAGATAAATGAGCTTACGGAAGCTGAAAGGAAATCCGGCGCCAGGGTGCTTCAGGAAAATAATCTTAATAATGCTGCTCAGCAGCAAAGGCTCAGCCTTGAAAAGGATATTTCCAGGCAGACGCTGGAATTAAGCAAGTCAGAGGCAAATTTTGAAGCGACATCAGGGATGCTGATAAAACTCCTCCTTCCCTATGGAATATCTGAAATTCCACCCGATGAAACAAAAATTGGCAGAATGCTTTCATCTCTCGAAGGCCGGAGGGATATCTGGCAGAAGAATGAAAAGAGGAAAACGGAGATAATCTCTGACATCAATGCAAAACAGAGCGAGTCAGTAAGATGCGATGCCATTATCGAGACCAAGGAGAAGGATATCGCTTCAAGAGCCACGGAAGCCGGTGAACTGAGAGCTTCATTGAAAGCTCTTTCCGACAGCAGGACAGAATTATTTGGCGAAAAGTCTGCGGCTGAGGAAGAGGCAAATGCCTCTATAAGGGTTTCGGAGTCGGAGGAAGCAAGGAAGACGGCTCTCGAATTGCTTCAGCAGGAAAGTCAATCGCTTGAAACAGCCAGGGTCAGGATCAATGACCTTTCAGTTAAAACAGCCGGAAGGAAAACAGTTCTTGACGAAAGCGAAAAGCAGTTCCGGGAGCTGCTGCTGAAGAAAGGGTTTGCGGATGAAGCTGAATTTTTGTCATGCAGGCTTGGCTTAACTGAAAAAGAAGGGCTCGAGGCTGTCGCCGGAGCTCTCGAAACAAGAAAGACACAGCTCGAGACAAGAAAGAAGGAAAAGCAGGATAGCCTTGTGCGGGAGGAGTCCAGGAAGCTGACGGAAGAGCCGCTGGATGACCTGGCAGCACGTCATGAAGCATCCAAAACAGAGCTGGAGCTTTTGCTGCAGGAGATCGGCGCGCTCGCACAGAAGCTGGAATCCAACGCCAAAGCCAGGATCCTTGGCGAGCAGATCGCCCGTAAGATTGAGGCACAGAAAAGAGTTTATGAGCGCTGGGCCAGGCTAAACGAGCTTATAGGATCCCATGATGGAAAGAAGTACCGCAATTTTGCGCAGGGACTTACCCTGGAGATAATGGTATCTTATGCCAACAGCCAGCTGGTCAGGCTGAGTGACCGCTATCTGCTTATACGCGACAAAAATGAGCCGCTGGAGCTCAATGTGATCGACAACTACCAGGCAGGTGAGATCCGCTCGACGAAAAACCTCTCGGGCGGAGAATCATTTATTGTCAGTCTTGCACTGGCCCTGGGGTTATCAAGGATGTCGAGCAGGAATGTGAGGGTGGATTCGCTGTTTCTCGACGAAGGATTCGGCACTCTCGATGAGGATACTCTGGAAACTGCCCTGGGCACGCTGGCCGGGCTCAGGCAGGATGGTAAAATGATAGGAGTAATTTCCCATGTGGGAGCCATGAAGGAGAGGATAAACACAAAGATCATTGTTCAGCCAGTACGGGAAGGGAGAAGTGTGCTGAGCGGGCCGGGATGCAAATCGATCAGTTAGTGATCCACTTATTTTACATAAATGTTCTGGCGTTAAACACTTAATAAATTAGAGTTATTAATCAAATTTGCACAAAATTTGCTCAATAAGGCCATGTGATGACCTTAATTAACTAAATTTGCATAAAGGACAGGTATGGATCAGATTATTATAGATAAGATATCGCATTACTTTCTCAATCAGCCGATTGAGAAAGCCTGGTTATTCGGTTCATTTGCACGTTCACAGGAAAACAGCCAAAGCGATATAGATATCCTTGTAAATTTTATTCCCGAATGAAAGGATTACTCTGTTTAAATACATTCATATCATAAATGATCTGCAAAAACTGACCGGAAGAAAGGTTGATCTTGTTGAGAACGGATATTTAAAAAAATTTGCCGTAGGTAGTGCAGAGAATGAAAAAGTGCTGATCTATGAGAGAAAAGCCAAGGGATAGTGACAGGTTACTTCATATGATTGAAGCTATTGACAACATCTTTGAATTTGTTAATGAAAAATCCTTTGATGTTTTTAAAGCAGATAAGATTTTAAGATTTGCGGTCATAAAAAATCTTGAAATAGTCGGAGAAGCAGCATTTCTGATTTCAAAAGATTTTAAGACCAAACATGATGTAATACACTGGAGCGATATTGTTGGAATGCGGCACATTTTGGTTCATGGCTATTATCAGATCAGGGATGAGATTATCTGGGCAACTATTGAGACGGAACTTAAAACTCTTAAGGAAGAGTTGGTCAAGTTGCTGGTATAAATTACAATGAACACCATTTTCAGGCTTCGTGTTGTCGGGGAATAACAACTCGCATGAGGCCTTATTTGTTATATGTTTTTTGAAGTTTTATTAAGAAAACAGTCTGAGAAGCACCTGTTTAATCATCTAATGAAATGAAAATTAATCTACTTTATTGACAATATAGTTGATCATGATTTTTGGAGATGTTAGCAAAGGATTTAACACCGTTATTTGATTATTAAAAATGGATCTCTCGTCTGACTATTTAAATTTTTATCAGTCTCTCTTTCGCGGAAGGCAGGATGTTTATGCCATGCGATGGGAAAAAGAAGGCAAATCAGGTTACATGCCGGCTTATAGACTTGACTGGAGTGATTACAATAAATACAAAGCCAGTGGAGGTACATTTAAGGATTATGGTAAAAAAGAGTACCAACCTTTAACCAGTGATATACTGCTCCGTCATTTTCAAGGAATTGAAACAATCGGGATATATCCGCTATTTGAAGATAACACATCATTTTTTATTGTAGCCGATTTTGATAATGAGAACTGGAAAGATTCAGTACTGAGGTTATTCTCGACTTGTTCAAAACATGAAATATCCTCATATATAGAGCGTTCCCGTTCGGGAAATGGTGCCCATTTATGGATATTCTTTGAAGAAAACCTTCCTGCAGAGCAAATCCGCAAACTGATTTTTGAACTTTTAAAAGAAGCTTTGATCGTTTCTCACTTCGAAAAAGAACATAGCTTTGACAGGCTGTTCCCTAATCAGGACTTCCATTCGGGCAAAGGCCTGGGCAATCTTATCGCTCTGCCATTGAATGGCAAAGCTCTTCAAAACAATAATTCAGCATTCTTAAATCCTTATGATTTAGAGCCATATCCCAATCAATTTGAGATAATCAGTAGTTTTCAGAAACTTAAAAAGGAAAATTTCAAATTCATATATGAAAATGTTTTTAACGAGAAAACTGAGGCATTTTTCAAGTCAAGCTTTGCTGTGAACTCTTCAGGTGTGATTGAAATAAAAATTAATGGCCAGATTTTTCTTAATCGTCTTCAGCTAAATAAAAAACTAATCGAGTTTATAAGAGAAAATCTGAATTTTCTTAATTCAGATTACATGGTTAAAAAAAATATTGGCAAATCAACTTTCAAGCTTGAAAAGTATTTCAGATTAATAGAAGAAACGACTGATAGTATTATTATTCCCCGTGGATTTGCATCAAACCTCATTGGTTTCTGCAAACAGGAAAATATCCAATTTAAAATTATCGATAATAGAAAGAAGCTGAATTTTATTGATTTTAACACTGAAATAAAATTATTGCCAAATCAGCAATCCGCCATTGAAAAAACTTTCGATAAAGATTTTGGCGTAATCGTTTCCCCTCCCGGCTCCGGGAAAACAATAATTGGACTTGAAATTATTGCCCTAAAGCGCCAGCCTTCTTTGATCATTGTACACAGAAAACAACTATTTGACCAATGGATTGAAAGGATTGGGAGTTTTCTGAAAATTCCTAAAAAAGAGATAGGGCAAATTGGTAATCAGAAATTCAAAGTTGGGAAAAAAATAACTGTCGCGATGATCCAATCGCTATCCCGATGCAAGGAAATTGAGAAGATATCAAAAAGTTTTGGGACAATAATAGTTGATGAGTGCCATCATATACCTGCCAAATCGTTTAGAGAAGCTATTGTCAGCTTCACATCATTTTATTTATACGGATTGACGGCTACCCCTAAACGCAAGAACAATGATGAGAAGCTTATTTATGTATATATTGGCAATATCTTATACAATACCGGACAAATTGAACAAATCAGACAAAACCGGACCAAAGTTGAAATTTATATCAGGGAAACAAATCTATATGCTCCATTTGATTATAAGATAGATAAATATGAAACTATATCCAGGATCCTTATTCACGATACAAACCGTAACTCTATTATTCTTGATGACATTGAAAAAAATATCAGCCGTTTTAAAAGAATCCTGATACTCACTGAGAGAAAAGCCCATGTGGAAATTTTGAACCTCTATCTTAAAGACAAATATGAGACTATTAAAATTGATGGTGATGATTCAGAAAGAAGCCGGAAAAGCAAAATTGAGCAATTAATTCAGGGTCATTATAAAATTGCGATTTCAACGGGCCAATTTTTTGGCGAAGGGATAGATCTCAATAATCTGGAATGCCTATTTATAGTTTATCCATTTGCTTTTGAAGGGAAGTTAATACAATATATTGGACGCATTCAGCATTCAGTCAATCCGCCTGTAATTTTTGATTACAGAGATTCCAAAATTGATTATTTTGAAAATATGTTCAGACAGAGAAACCGGTATTATAAAAAACTTTTAAGGGATTGAGTGATATGCTTCATAGACATTCAGATAATTATAACTTGCCTTGTAACATGCGTCTAACCTTTGAATAGAATCTGATCGATAACCACCAGGTATGTGAGATCCGCATTGTTAAACAAATACAGGGCAGGGAGAAGCGTGCTGAGCGGACCGGGATGCAAATCCATCAGCTAGTTTTCCTGAGATAACCGGCTGGCTATTGTGGTACCTGAACTGCCTGAGGAATGCCCTGAATTCCACTGAATCAATACTGGCACGGGTTCTGCACAAGGCAGCTTTCTTGAGAAAGAATTCGGACAAAATTCTGAATTCTCGTCAGAGGTCAATGTTGAACAGGTTGCTTGAAGACCTTGATGGCAGGCTGACCACTTCAAAACTCCCCTGGAGCTCCGGAAGGGAAACGCGACTAAGCACTAATGACTATTGCTCCGGAAAGATACTTTTTGAACCATTTGATGGATTTAAACCGGGACAAAGTTTTGGGAAACTTAACGATGCAATCAAAAACGGAGTTACGCTATAATCAACAGATTCCTTAAAACTCTTTTACGGTGAGTATTGAATGCAACCAGGAGAAAAAGATCCGACAAAGAGAAGGTATAAATTAAAAAATGAATTCGACAAAGAATCTTAATGAATACTATCTCTCCGTAAAGCATCCAACAGTATAAATAGAAAACCGTTTTGATTCTCCCCTATAAGTCGTTCATAGAATTCCAGAAGAAAGGAATATGGCAAAGCTTTAGTATGTGCTGCCCCATTACTGTATTTTGTTGAGATTAAAATTAAAGTGTTGCAAAATTCCATCGATTTAAGAAAATCGTCATACTGCATACCTGGGTGTCGTTCTGATCATTTGAAAGATCAAGATTCTTAAAATCACTATGATCTTCTCAATCTGTGTCATCTGCTTACCATTAAATAAAAAAGGCTGTAATTAACCCTTTTACAGCCTTCATACCCTAAATACCCTATTTATCAATATGAACCTTTACGACATACTATAACATTATAATCATACTAAGCAGCTCCTGTTTGCTTTTCCCAAGCTTATAGCTCAGAATATCCAGCATTTCATTTTCGTCGCCTTCTTTGAAATCAAGATCTTTCTGGGAAAGACACTTGAACATTTTAAGGAGCTTCCCCTTTCTGGACTTCCAGTATTCTCCTCTATCCGCTTTCATGGTTTCCTTACGTTAAGTTTCTTTAATGCCAGCTTTAACCTTTATTACGGAGTGCGGGCACTAAATGTTGCTGAATTTCCCGGACTTTTGACAAACTTGCGTTTGGCATTGACGAGTGGTGGTAGCGAACTAATTTTATCAGTTAATTTTTGATTTATTTTATTAACTTTCCTACTCAATGTTTAAATCGATACTTTGTCTAGAAAAGGTTAATGGAATCGATAGCATTTTTTGATCTTGAAACAAGTGATGATGGAAGTAAAATTGTCGACATCGCTTGTAAAAAATCGGATGATTCTTCGTTTCACCTGAATTCGCTGGATGCTTTTCTCCGATTCATTGGAGATCAAAGATTCTTATGCGGACATAATATTATCAACCATGATCTGAAAATATTAATCCATAAAACAAATGCTGATTATTATAAACAATATGGAATAATTGATACTCTGCTATTTGCTCCGATATTCTTCCCTCAAAAACCTTATCACCGGCTTTTGAAAGATGAGAAGCTTCAAACTGAGGAGTTAAATAATCCCCTAAACGACTCCATAAAAGCTCGTGACTTGTTTTATGATGAAATAGCAGCTTTCAGACAGCTAGATGAGAATCTGCAATCAATTTATTGCATGCTGTTGAGCGGCAATCCCAGGTTTGCATCATTTTTTGAATATCTATCCTTTGCTCCAAAGGAATCAAAATCAGTTGCCGGACTTATTCATTCCCATTTCAATGGTTTAATCTGTGGAAATGCTAATGTCCCGAAAATGGTTAATGAATATCCTGTTGAACTTACATATTGCCTGGCCTTAATAAATTGCACAGATAAATATTCAATCACACCTCCATGGGTACTGAAAAATTTCCCAAAGGTAGAAAGAATCATGCATCTGTTAAGGAGTAATCCTTGTATTACAGGATGTGATTATTGTAATAAGGCACATGATCCTTATATCGCATTGAATCGTTTTTTTGGATTTTCGATGTTCCGCGAATATGGGAATAAGCCCTTGCAATTAGATGCTGTCAGATCAGCCATTTACAATAAATCTATCCTGGTCATCTTTCCTACTGGAGGGGGCAAATCCTTGACATTTCAGCTTCCTGCACTGATGAGCGGCGAAAGCAACAAAGGTCTTACCATTGTAATCTCACCGCTTCAATCACTAATGAAAGACCAGGTTGATAACCTTGAAAAAAAAGGTATTACGGATGCAGTTACCATCAACGGATTGCTTGACCCGATAGAGAGATCAAAATCTATTCAACGAGTAAGGGATGGATCGGCATCTATTCTTTATATCGCTCCTGAATCACTTCGGTCAAATACAATCGAGAAACTTCTACTTGACAGAAGGATTGAAAGATTCGTAATTGATGAAGCTCATTGTTTTTCTTCATGGGGACAGGATTTCAGGGTTGATTACCTGTATATTGGTGATTTTATCAAGAATCTTCAGGAGAAGAAGTTCAATCAGGAACAAATCCCGGTTTCATGCTTTACTGCAACTGCAAAACTAAGGGTAATTGAAGATATAGAAACATATTTCAGAGAAAAGCTGGGGCTTGAGCTGGAACTTTATACATCAAAAACAGGAAGAACAAATCTGAAGTATGATGTTCTCCAGAATACCAATGAAGAAGATAAGTACAACAGGCTCAGAAGCCTCCTTGAATCACAAGATTGCCCCACAATAGTGTATGTTTCCAGAACAGCAAGGGCGAGAGCTCTTGCGCTCAGATTAAATGAGGATGGATTCAACGCCAGGGCTTTCCATGGCAAAATGGAATCCCGAGAAAAGACTGAAAACCAGAACGCTTTCATGAATGGCGATGCGAGGATCATGGTAGCTACTTCTGCCTTTGGAATGGGTGTTGACAAATCAGACATTGGAATGGTAATTCATTATGATATTTCAGATTCACTCGAGAATTATGTTCAGGAAGCAGGCAGGGCCGGGCGGGATGAAAATATCAATGCTGATTGTTTCATTATTTATAATGAAGATGACCTCGGAAAGCATTTTACCCTCCTGAATCAAACCAAATTGAATATTAAGGAGATAAACCAGGTATGGAAGGCAATAAAGAACATCACAAGAGCCAGGGAAAAGATATCCAATTCGGCCCTGGAAATTGCAAGAAAAGCAGGATGGGACGATAGTATAAAAGATATTGAAACCAGAATTACAACTGCCATTGCAGCACTCGAAGATGCAAAATACCTGAAGCGCGGACAAAATGAGCCCAGGATCTACGCTAACAGCATTCTTGTTAAAACCGCACAGGATGCGATCGATAAGATAAATTCTTCTTCAAGATTTGATGGCAGGCAAAAAGAGAAAGCCACTAGAATAATTAAAAGCCTTATTTCAGCCAGAAACCGTAAAAATGCAACTGATGAGGTTGCCGAATCAAGGGTTGATTACATCGCTGATAATCTCGGAATAGTTAAGGAGGAAGTTTTTAAGATACTTACTCTGCTCAGAGAAGAAAAGATCCTGGGTGATTCAAAGGATCTCTCAGCATATATTAAAGAGGGAGACACGAAAGAAAGATCCATCAGGATCACAGAGTCGTTTGCAGAAATAGAAAAGAAACTTTTCTGCGAGATCGAAGATCATGAAAAAACATATAACATAAAAGAGCTTAATGAAATAATAGGCTCTTCAGGTTGCTATTCGGTCAGCACTGATAAAATAAAAAGAGTTCTGAACTTCTGGTGTATCAAAAACTGGATCAAAAAGCAAAACAAAGAGCTTTCAAAAAATCATATTATAATCATCCCGGAGCAGTCCAAATCAATCCTTAGTGACAAGATCGAGAAGAGGCATCATCTCTCAAAATTCATAATACAGTATCTTTATGATAAGGTGAGCAGTGAATCTGTACCAGCATCGGGGCAATTACCAGTTGATTTTTCTGTCCTCGAGCTCAGGGACGCATATGAAAAAAGTGATGAGCTTTTTAAGTATAAGATCAGCCCGGATGATGTTGAGGATACACTGTTTTATCTTTCAAGAATTGAAGCTCTTAAAATAGAAGGCGGATTCCTGGTCGTATATAACAGACTTACGATTGAAAGACTTGAAAAAGGCCCGAGGACACAGTATAAAAAAGAAGATTACAGGAAGCTCGAGGAATTTTATGAGAACAAGGTCGAACAGATCCATATAGTCGGAGAATATGCAAAGAAAATGGTTGAAGATTACCAGGATGCACTTCTCTTTGTGGACGATTATTTTAATCTGAATTATGATAGTTTCCTTAATAAGTATTTTAAAGGAAA
Source organism: uncultured Bacteroidales bacterium (assembly GCA_963756885.1). Classification (GTDB taxonomy): domain Bacteria; phylum Bacteroidota; class Bacteroidia; order Bacteroidales; family VadinHA17; genus LD21. Next base: position 11,453 of record CAVWPG010000003.1, on the reverse strand, counting down.
AAGAAAGTCGGAAATAAAGAACTGCCTGACTCCGGCCAAATTCAGGGAACTGACCGGGACACTCAGTCTTGAACAATACAGAGTGATCAGGGACCGTGATTCGAAGTACATAGTGGTTGCTGCCGGTCCGGGAAGTGGGAAGACCAAGCTTCTTGTGCATAAGCTGGCTTCCTTGTTAATGCTGGAAGATGTAAAGCATGAGCAGCTTCTTATGCTTACTTTCTCACGTGCCGCAGCCACAGAATTTAAGAAGAGGCTTATTAATCTTTATGGGAATGCTGCAAATTTCATAGAAATAAAAACCTTTCATTCTTATTGCTTTGATCTCCTGGGAAAGGTCGGAACGCTTAATAAATCTGATGAAATAATATCCTCGGCAATTCAAATGATCCGTAATGGTGAGATTGAACAAAGCAAGATCACAAAAACCGTGCTGGTAATAGATGAGGCGCAGGATATGGATCAGGTACAATATGACCTGATCAGGATTCTCATGGAGAAAAATGATGAGATGAGGATTATTGCTGTAGGTGATGATGATCAGAACATTTTCAGTTTCCGTGGTTCAGATTCAAGATACATGACCAACTTTATCAAAGAGATGAATTCTAAAAAGTATGAATTGATGCAGAACTTCAGGAGTAAGAAAAATCTGGTTTTTTTTTCTAACCATTTTGTAAGGTCAATTCCCCACCGCTTTAAGCAATCTGAAATAATTCCATTCTCGAATGACAATGGCCGGATTCGTGTCATAAGGCACAACTCCAATAATCTTATAGTACCGGTGGTCAATGATATCCTGGATTCCGAATTGGCAGGATCCGCATGCGTGATGACACGTTCGAACCATGAGGCGCTTCAAATTGCAGGACTTTTACATGAGAAAGGTATAAAATCAAAGCTCATTCAGTCCAATGAGCACTTCGACCTGGCTAATTTGGTCGAGATCAGATTTCTCATGTCATATCTTAAAGAAAAGGAAGTTCCTTCGATATCCGCAGAGAGATGGGACTCAGCCCGGAAGGAATTGACCAGGAAGTATGACAATAGTTCAAATCTGGATTTATGCACAATCCTGATGAGGGAGTTCAATTCTTCAAATACAAGGATTAAATATTATTCGGATTTTGAAACCTTTGTCCATGAATCGTCATATGAGGATCTGATTGATCATGACAGTGAAACTGTTTATGTTTCCACAATGCATAAATCAAAAGGTCGTGAGTTCAGCAATGTTTTCCTGACTCTACCTGATTTTGACATTTCCTCCGATGAAAATAAGAGGCTCCTTTATGTCGCTATGACCAGGGCAAAAGACAATCTCACAATTCATTATAATGGTAATTATTTTCATGGGTATATTGCTGAAAACCTTGATCAGTTTCAGGACAATACTCATTATGATGTACCTGATTTAATATCACTTCAGCTGTCACATCGTGATATCAATCTTGGATATTTTAAATATATACGTAAAAGGATAGAACAACTTACGCAGGACAAAAATTTATACCTGAAAAAGATGGGTGCAAAAATCTCAATGGTGAACCAGTCCTGAAATTTTCCAGGCTTTTCCAGGAGAAAATCGATGAACTTGAGATAAAAGGCTATAAATTGAATGATGCGAAGGTAAAATTTATCGTGTATTGGTTTGATAAAGATTCGGAAGAAGAGAGTTTAATTGTGTTGCCGGAAGTAAATTTCAGGAGATATAATCCTTAGTTGGAGGGTTATTGCTACTTCAAACCAGGATGGATATATGTTTTCCCGATCTCCGCATCCACTTCATGTGTTGGATTTACAAAAGCAAAGATGTATTAGGTAGAAGTTTTCAATTATAAATTATGTTACAAGCAATCGGATTTAAACAGTAATAAACCGGCCCTCCGCCCCGGAGCTTCGGAAGGGCTTAAAACTAAGCACTAATGACTTGAATTGCACATTAAAAAAGGCGTACAAGTGCAAATGATTATGGTCACACTGAGGATATAAGCAGCATTCGTATAAGAATTAGCATAAATTATGCAAACTTAATGACAACACCTGAACCAAGACTAAGACGTGATAATTGCCAAAGGGTAAATTCAAGGAACAACAAGCTTGTACTGCTACTATTCAACGCCTTTTCTGAAGGAGGTATTCATGGGAGAAATGATATGCCAGAGGACATTTTACCTAAAGGAATGGCGCAAGGCTCATTGGATCATTTATTCTTCGTAACTCTTACAGTGTCCATTGACTATCAACGTGATGCCAATATGGGCAAATTCCCGGATAAGTTTTGGAGATAAGAAACAAGGTATCTGTTTCACCTGAATTATTGGCAAAACAGACTTTGATAAGATTGTGAAGGATATGCATAAGTACGGATTCTCAAAGAAACCTATACGGGATCAAAAATCTGGACAATATTGGAATTACTTTTTTAACAAGTGGGAGTAATAATCCGCTAACTTTCCTTGAAAACTGCCATTGGGATGCCCAAATTGGCTACTCTGGAACGCTTGAGAAATGATTATCAGCCAATTTCGATGGAAAAACTCGAATCGGATTTTCCAAATTTACGTGGACCAAGATTGGTCCATTGTGGGTAAGAATGCTTAGAGACAATGTTGGTATAACAACACTGGTTAATCTGGATAAAGTACCAATTCCTGTTGATATTCATATCGCCAGAGCCTCTTTATGTACAGGTAATATTTGTGGTAAATTCAGCGGCAGACTGGATTTGATTTATGAGGAAATCCGAAAGGCATGGTTTGAAAGTGTAAAAAGGATTAAACATTGGTTCAAGACCGATGATTGCTCTTGATGTCGATGAACCTTTGTGGCATTTATCAAAATATGGCTGCTCAAAAAACCGTGATAAGGATACTGGCTATTGCTCGGTCTTTAACAAATGCGAAGCGAAAGATTTCTGCATAAAGGGAAAGGTTATTATCGAAAAAAACTTTGTGGAAATAGACACATGAAAATCTTATGCATTGCCCCGTGCGGTCAAAGAAAAATCTGGAAGAAACATCCAGATGCCGGTCCAAAGAAAGCCAGGGAGGTTTATATTGGACCTTATGCAGGAAAATGTATTGAATATGCTGCGAAATTTTATGCTTCATCCTGGTGTATCCTATCGGCAAAATATGGTTTCTTACTTCCTGATGATATAGTGCCTTGCGACTATAATGTTACTTTCAAGAACAAGAAAACCAAACCGATATCCATCAATGAACTGGCTATTCAACTGAAGGAAAATGGATTGGACGGTTCGAAAAAATAATAGTCCTTGGCGGAAAGGATTATGCTGATATGATAAGGGAGGTTTTCTCGGGGAGGATACTTTATGAACCACTTGATGGACTTAAACTGGGACAAAGAATTGGGAAAATTAACGTCGCAATCAAAAACGGAGTCACGCTATAACCAACAGATTCCTTAAACCTCTTTTAAGGTGGGTTTTGAATGCAACCAAGGTGGCAAGTGTGTGTATGCATTTTGCAGTCTGGCATTATGAAACCATCAATATAATTTTCATTGATAACAGAATTTCTAATCCCCTTGTGATCCCATCCCCGGGGAGAAGGAGACCGACAGGCAGCTCGGCAGGCAGGGTGACGATGATGAGCCTTTCCGCGTGATGCACCAGGTGAGGATCTCCTCTGTTTACCATCCGAGGCAGATGGCAGGCGAATGCGATTTCATAGTCATTGCCAGACCCGGACTGATGATAATCGAGGTGAAGGGAGGAGTGATCGGCTACGGAAGCCAGCCCGGTGGAGGAACAGGATATTACAGGCTCAAAAGTGAAAGGACAAGAGAGGCTCTCGATAATCCCTTCCTTCAGGTTGACGGCAATTCCGCTGCTGTAAAAAAATATCTTAATGACAAGGGGCTGAGGAATATTTTTGTCGGATCGATGGTTTGCTTTCCCGAATGCGTATTCACGATGAGAGGCCTGGGAGAAGATGACCTGTGGCACCGCGATTATGGCATGCCACTGCCGGACATGATAATCGATTCGCTTGAGAGGCAGATTGAAAAATTCCGGGAAAACGAAAGAAGAAAGGGTGTTGCGAGAATGGTCGGATGGAAGGAGCTGGATGAGGATGAGATGCAAAGAATAACCGTCGCCCTGGAGCCTGGCTTCGATCCCGTCCGTTACCGCTCGCTCATAAGGATGAGCATCGATGAGGCCGACAGGCGCATAAAAGAGGGGCTGGCAATACTCAGCGGCCTGAACGGCAACAGCAGGATGATAATCCAGGGACCGCCGGGAAGCGGTAAATCGACTTATGCCTTCGACACCATACTCCGGCTCTGCAGGGATGAGGGCAAAAAGGGTCTTTACATCTGCTGGACAAGACTGCTTGCTGCGGAAATGAAAATGAGGATCTCGGATCCGGATGCTGATCTTCCGGAAGAAGGGATAAGGGTTGTGCTCTATTTCGACCTGGTAACGGAACTGGCAAAAAAACTGGGGGACAAGTCATTCCTCCCGACCGATGAGCTGGTGAAAAGGGGTGAGATGCGGCAGCTGGTGAAGGGACTGGTGGCAAAGCTCGGTAACTCAAAAAAACATGAAAAATACGATTTCCTCATATTCGACGAGGCACAGGATATCTTCGACAAGGGGATCGACTTTATAATGAAAGTCCTGCTCAAGGTGAACAACCCTATTCAGAACGGCAGCTGGCATATCTTCTACGACGACAGCCAGGATTATCCCGAAGCGGGCGACCTCAGCCATTACATACGCACGCGGGATGCCTTCAGGAATGCGGGGGCATCGTACAACCTTACTTCAAATCTCAGGGTAAACACAGGGCATGGCATCAGCGAACTCATATCTGCCACGGCATCCGGCATATATGATGCCGGTACAGACTACGGGACCGATGTAAGGAGAGAGGAATGGAACCGGCCCGAAGATGCGGTCAGGCTGATCAGGCAGGTCATGCTGAAGGAGAGATATTCGGGAGGGCTCGCCTCAGAAAGGATTGCAGTGCTTTTTGCCTCCTCCCTTCTGAAGGAAGGTTCTGGCTTGCAACCCCTGCTTGAAGATGACGGAGAATTTGAACAGATGACCGATTCGAACTATTCAGACCCCTCCTGTAAGACAAGGTATACAACCATACTCAGGGCCAAAGGGCTGGAGTGGGATGTTGTTGTGCTGGTCCTTTCTGATGTGGATGATAAGAAGAAGATGTTCGAGCTCTTCATCGGGGCCTCGAGAGCTAAGGCAAGGGTGTATATTTTAATGGAGGCGTCAGGCGCCGGGATAAATTGAATGAATGCCTGCATTGCAGATTGCCTGACAGTAGAGTCCCTACGGATTTTTGGTAAGCCTGTGATACAAGGTACAAGCATGCTTAGTGGGCTTGAATGCAGAGGAATACAGGAAATATTTGTTGAAAACTAAAAATACCGGGTTTATAAAATCTTTTTAAATGGCAACCCATCCTCTAAAGAATAATTAACTTGGCAGAATATCCTTTAACCTCTAAATTCATTACTGCATGAGTGAATTTTACAAAATGGCTGTTCATAACATCGCCGAAAAGGGCGATACGGATATCTTCCCGTTTCCGATAGAAAGGTATCTGTTTCAGGACAAGCAGAAAGAGATCCTCAGGTTTTTATCTGATATGGACACCAATTATGATACCCTTATCAATACAGGGACGATAGATTGCATCAAGGCCTGCATACCGCATAATTACAGGGGTTTCAGATGGGCTACAATGATCGACCCTTTATGGAATGCATTCTTCCTCGCGGAGGTGCTTAAGATATCCCGCCAGATAGAAAATAAACGGATCCCCGTAAAAGAAAAGTCCGTCTTTTCCTACCGGCTGAAATACGATAAATCAACCGGGCTGATCTTCGATCCGGCGGTAAGCTTCCAATCCTACACGCAGACATCGGAAAAAATGGCTGAAAAATGCAGTTTCGTCATTAATTTCGATTTAGCCAATTTCTATAACTGTATAAATCATGAAAGGCTCAGGGAAATCCTGCTTGATGATATTGGAGCTGATCCGGAAACTGCCGGCAGGATCATGACATTGATTTCCAGGTTCTCGGGTGGTGGTGAGGCATTTGGTCTGCCCATAGGAGGCAATGCCTCCCGGATCCTTGCGGAAGCCTATCTTATAAGGTCAGATAATTTCATGAAGGAAAATGGCATAAAATTCTGCAGGTTTGTCGATGACTACTACGTTTATGCCGGTTCAAGGAATGATGCATTCAGCATACTCAACCGGTGCGCTGATTTCTTCCAGAGGTACCTCGGGCTTACATTCCAGAAAAGCAAAACCTCTATTATGTCGAAGAAGGATTTCAAAGCTCATTCGGAGTCTGTACTCGAAGAGATAAGAAAGGAAAATGATCCGGCAAGGGCTTCCATTTTAAGCTTTAAACGGGGGGCTGACAAGTACCTGGAGATGGGTAATGAGGAAATGAGGGACCTCAGGGGCAGGATCAACGGCTCGGAACTTGTCAGCCTGCTCAGGCTCGAATGCACTAAGACCGAGATAAACCAGACCTTCAGCAAACAAATTGTAAATGCCGTGCAGGTGATCGATAAAAAAAACCAGTCCCTTGCATTTGAAGTTCTTGCAGAGAATTTTGACAAGCTTTATCCTGTTTTCCCGGTAATCATGAGAAGGGCCTACTATAACCTGCCATACTGCAGCATTAAGGCCAGAAAAGCATTCTATAAAAAACTTGCGGAGCTTTTCGATAAAAACTCATATATAATCCAAACTGCAAATAATGCATCATTTGCATTAAGAGTGCTGTCGCATTATGACGACAACCGTTCAAGGAAAATTATCGGGGCTGTCTATAAGGGAGATGCGAACGGCAATCCCGAACATTTCAGTCTTGTCAGGACAAATGCAATATATGCAATGACGAACCTAAGGAATATTCCGTGGCTCAGTGAACTGCTCAGCAGCGTCCACAACCTCTCTGCCTGGGAACGCCGTGCGGCAGCAGCAGCATCGGCATTTAAGGCGACAGAAGGGAAAAAGCGCAAAGGCAATCATGTCAATTTTGACTCTCCCCTTGAAAAACTCATGGAAGAATGGGCCAGCGGGAAATTATCTTTAAATCCGGAATGGAGGCTGCCGCTATGATATCCGAGAGAAAATTCGCCGAATCGTACAAAACATTCTGGGACGAAGCCACCCCCCACCTCTCATTTTATTGCTCCACCCCGGAGGCAAGAGGCAGACGATTCGGGCAGGCAATTGAAATCCCGGAAAAAGGTTTTCATATTTCCCTGAACAACATAATTGCAACCACCCATTTCAGGAACATTAGCGCGGATCCGGATTATCCGCTGGAACAATCTTACCGTGACAGCATACCTGTCCTGAATATTTTCTCGGCAAATCATGCCAAAGGCTATGAGCTGACAAGGGATTACAGGGAAATAATACTGACCCAGACCGAGAGGCTTGCAAGCCAGTATGAAGGAAAGCTTGTTCACGATCCTCCGTTCCCCGGTTATGGGATCCTGGCAAATTGCAGGGGGGACTTGCTTTGCGGTTCGACATTGGTGGAAATAAAAGCCAATGCGGGCAGGAGGTACAACAAACCATTTGAAAACAGGGATTTCAGGCAGCTGATTGTCTACTGCGCCCTGAATTATCTGGCCGGCCATAAGTACAGGATCAGCATGATAAACCTCTTTAATCCAAGGATGGGATTTGTCTGGCAGTCGGATCATGGAGGAGTTTGTATACCATGTTACAGGGTCTACAAGCGCTCAACTGTTCCATGCCATGGGGGAATTTCTCCTTGCCCTTTCAGAATCGGGGATGACCGGTGAAGGATTCACTGATACTGATTATTAGAAACTTTATTCCCAGCATATGGCAATATATCCGGAAAGGTTTCCAGAAGAAAAAATCAACGAAACCGCCGAAAAAAAGGTATACGAAAAGATGCTTCATCTTCCCGAATACTTCGATGTATTCTATAACCAGGAAATCAGCGGAAGGAATCATGGAGAGAAAATAGACTACGAGATAGACTTTATAGTGGCTGATCTTCGTAACCACAGGTTCAACGGTGTGGTGTGCATTGAAGTCAAGGGAGGCATTATAAAGTGTACCGGGAACAATGAGTGGACCCAGAACGGGAGGAAAATCGATTCGCCTTCTTCCCAGGCACTTTCGGGGCTCAAGAACCTTATGAATAAAGGCATCCCGAGCTGGAAAGAAAGATCTGCACAGGATGGATGGTATGCTTCCCCGACAGTGGTGAACCGGGAAATGAAAAGCTTCCAAAAGGGCTGAATGAAAATCAGGTAATAGGAAAGCTTAAGCTTGCATATCTGAAGGAGACCTTATTGAATTTCTTTGACAACAGGAAAGAGGAATACCCTGACAGGAGAGGTACGGAAATGAACGACTATATTAATTATTTCAAGGCAGGCCTTGTAAGGAGCTGTGATTTTGTTCTTCCTCTTTCTTCAAGGATACAGGCAGATGAAGTCGATTTTATCCGGCTGACCCGGAAACAGGCCGAAGTTTTCAATAATTACAGGTTCAACGACAAGCTGCTTGTAAGAGGAACCGCCGGTTCAGGAAAAACGCTCATTGCGAAGGAGGTGGCACATGAATTCTTCGAGAAGGGATTAAACGTCCTATTCCTTTGTTACAACAGGGTCCTGGCAAACAATATCGAATATTATTTTCAGAAAGGGACAAGGGTTAATGTCAGCAGCTACCTCAATGAATTCGACATAGATTTTGACGGGCCATCTTCAAAGCAATCACTCTTGCTGCTCGCAAGCCGGATAGAAGAGCTGGAAGACCGAAAGAAGGAAGTGAAAGGCACATCGAATTCCATACGGGTAGAAAGGTATCATTCATTCGCTTACTCGGTAATCGAGAGCGCCGATCCCGGATGGTGGAAGGGGCATATAGGAGTCCCCAACAACAGTTATTTCTGGGGTGAGGCTGTGCCGTTCAAATTAATGCAGCTTGAGGAGAACGGGGAAATAATTCCGGAATACGATGCAATTATTATCGACGAAGGCCAGGATTTTTCCGAAGACTGGTTCATTACTACCAAGTATTTTCTGAAGCCTGACGGAAAGTTCTACGTCTTCATGGACACGATGCAGAATATTTATCAGAACTGCCCAAGGATTCCTGCGCTGAAAGAATTTACGATTGCCCCGCTCACCGAGAATTGCAGGAACACGAAGAAGATAGCCTCCAGGCTCTCGGAAATAATCGAGACGGAGATACGCTCCATGCCGGGGATGCCGGAGGGAGAGGATGTAACACTAATTAAATACCGGAGCGATACCGAGCAGCAGACAAAGGTTCTCCGCAAGATCAGGGAGCTCATTGAAGAGGGTGTAAGACCAAACCAGATACTGATACTTCTCAATACCGGTATCGAAAATTCATGTCTTGCCCAGACAAAAAAGGTTGACAAGTACCCGATTCAGAAACTGGGCAGCAGGGGTGTGCTGAGTGAATATAATATCAATTATGCCCTTATCAGCTCATTCAAGGGACTTGAGGCTGACATTGTTCTCATTATCGATACCGACAAGGTGAGAGGATATGACGAAAAGCTGCTGTATACCCAGGCATCGAGGGCAAAAAACAAGTTGTATATTTTTGAAAAAGAAGAGGACTGATAACATTGAAATATTATGAATCCAAACGGGTACGATCCTGCAAAAAGAAATGTAAATATAGGACCTGCAGAAGGCAGAAGGTTTAAAAAACTGGGGGACCTTGGCGAAGAACTTGCCGCTGAAATCCTGAAAGAGAACGGATTTAAAAGTATAATGAATCTGAATGAAAAAGAGATGAATTTCCGGTTTGCAGATTTTTATGCAGAGAAGGATGGCAAAAAATATCTTATTTCAGTAAAAACCAGGAACAAGTATGAGAACAATGGAAAACTGAACTCACGTTATAAGCTTGGCAGAAACCTCCTAACTAAGATAGAAAAAGCGCTTTCAATACCTGAATTTTCAGAATGTGAACCGGCCTGGCTCGTAATACCAATGGAAGAAAAAACGTGTGATGCGTATTTTGGATTGATAAGCGAATTGGAAGGGGGGAATGGAATAGTTATGTCTGCAAAGGCCTGTAACACATATACATGTCTTGCTAAGAACAGGCTGCATGGATTTGACACCATTGAGTTTAAAAATGTATACAGCAGGGATAATTAGTATTAAGGTCCAGCAGATGTCACCTTCCTTATACCACTTTCATAAATGTAACATATTTGTTCTAACATAATTGTTTCATATTAATACAACTGAGATATGGAAATAAATTGAAGATAATTTCAGAATAAAATAATTGATAAACTGTTAAAATCTAATCCCTGTGGAAACAAAGGTCCTATTTATCTTAAAAGAGGAAAACTCCCTTTTCTATGTTTGCAATACCTGTTATTCCGACTCACCGGTCATTGAAACACACAACGGAAAAACATATCCTGGATTATCCAAAGAAGTTGCAGACTTGCTGTGCGACGATCTCAACTCGATTCCTCGGGAACATGCTATTTTTGGTGAATATAATGTAAGTCTTGTCTATTGTGTTTTAAGTACTTTTATTGAAGCAGAAGAAGATTTTACCTCCCCTGTTGATCTGCCTTTTATGATTCAGTGGGATCGGGCTTACAGACTCGACCCGGGGCCACCTCACATGCAGTTAGAGCTTGGGGTTATTGAAAAAATCAAATCGTTTCTTGGAAAGAAGTGGGTTGATCTTCAGCTTAATTACAGTCAGTCGCTTGAGGAGATGAAAGAGAATAATATTCCTAAAGTACCCACTTGCATAACAAGGGAATTACAGAAATTACTAAACGATTTTAATGATACGGAGCTATTTGCCGTTGATCTTTTATTCAATCTTTTTGACCGGGTCAGCATTACTGCATCAGTACTATGGGTGGCTGGTATTTTTGACAATAGAGAAATACAGCTGATTGATCTCTATTTCTATCATTTGAAAAGATCAAACAGGTTGACAAAGAATGAGAAGATACAAATGGCCGGGATGAGTGATCGTTTAGTTTTTTTACGTAAGCTCATTGAGCTCTCGAAGAAACAGCAAATATTAGTTACTGCGAATGCCAAAACAGAAAGGAAGAAACCTGCTACATCTTCTGAAAATAAATTCAAAAGTGTGAAAATCGGCGATCAGCTATGGATGGCTGAAAACCTCACTGTCAGCACATTCAGAAATGGAGATAAAATACCTCAGGTCAAAACAGAGAAAGCATGGAAAGAAGCAAGGGATAAGAAATTGCCCGGATGGTGTTATTATGATTTTCTGGCATCCAATGGTAAAATATTCGGGAAACTTTATAACTGGTACGCGGTATCAGATCCGCGTGGACTGAGTCCGGATGGATGGAGAATTGCCAGCTATGATGACTGGAATGAAATTGTTGATTTCCTGGGC
>CAVWPG010000002.1:0-78625 GCA_963756885.1 uncultured Bacteroidales bacterium | reverse complement strand
TGCTCCAGGGCATATTCTGCACCAGATTTATCCTCTTTTAAGGCCTCTGAAAATTTCCGTCTTGAATGTGCCCAGCAGCCTAATAATAAAACTCCTTTCTTATTCTCATATATCGAATAAGCCTCATAACCGTCCGTCTGAACTGCTCCCTTGAAATCCTTGAGAAGCTCTAATACAACTTTCTGTGCCCTTGATCCCTCATCATAATGGAAAAAAATCATTTTATCAATTACCGAGCGGACCACCCACAGGTATGCCTTGACTGCACGTTGCTTCTCACTGTTGATTACCGGTACCGGGCTCTCATCAACCTGTATATAATCCGATTTAAGAACTATCTCTCTCAACCTGAAGTACAATGCCCGGAGCAGATCGCTACCGCCTCCAAACCAGTCATTCACAGTTGAGGCCGGAAGCGAAACCCCTGCAAGCTTAAAAGGCTGATCTGACGGTGAAATGGCATATGAAAGAAGTATTTGCCCATCAATAGTTCTGCAAGAAGACTCGCTCCGGCGTTACTCCTGGGGAGTGGCAAGAGAGGCATCTGAAATATCTTTACAACCTTCGACTGTATCCCATCTTCATTAGTCTCCAGCAACTTCTGGAACTCATTTTTCAATGCATACTTAGGACGTATGATGCGACGAACAAAAAGTTCACCTGGTTTATGCTCAAGTATCTCCGTTACCTCTTCCCCGATCCTTATCCAGTTGCTATCAATGCCTTCAGGCTCAATTATCTCCTGCTCACGGCGAAGATGTTCAGGAAGGGGCATGCGAACAGGCTGTCTTTTAATCTTTTCCGGCTTTTTACGCTCATATGTAATGATCTCCCTGGCTGCTTCCTTTGCCACCTCTTCTTCTTCAGGCAGGGTGTCAAGGCCGCCAAAATCCAGTTTGCGCTGGGCAGGATCCTGAGGTATGAATTTTTCGCTACTTGCCTTCCAAAACTTGCGGCGGTACCAGGCGAGCTGATCTGTTAATTTTTTAATCGCCTCATCCTTGTCTTTTATAACCTGCTCATAACGTGCATTTTTCTTCTCAGCTATTTCCAGGGAACCGCCATCGGCCTGACGCAATTTGGAGAGTTCCTGATAAAGCTCATCGCGCTCCTGTAGGAGGGTCTCTATAAGTGTATCTTTATCAGCTAAATTATCCACAGTTTTCTTTGCGTTTTGTTGCGTTAAAGATAACAAAACAAATCGTAGCAACAAACCGTTATGTTGTTAATAACTAACTAAATAGCAGGTTTTTATTAACAATTTTGTGAGCTTTGAACTCCTTGTTTTTACACTCTGAACTATAGTCATTAAATCCTGCCAGTTTATGGTTAGCGAAGTGGTATTTTCATCAAAAGCCGGCAGCTTAAACCGGCCTGATTCCAGTCTCTTATGATAGATTACAAGGCCTGCATATTCCATGTGCAGGATTTTCATCACATTCTGGTGGCGGTTTATGAAAATGAAAACCCCTCCGTCACGGACATTCTGGTTCATATATGAATTTACAACACCACTCAGTGTGTAAAAACTCTTTCGCATATCTACCGGAAGAGGATATAGATAATACTTCAGTGAGCTGTGAAGATGGAACATGACCTTAATCCAAAAGGCAAACAAGCGTGCGAAGATGGTCAAAGCCAGGGTCGCTTTTTATCCTAAGCCTGGTTCCGTTTGGATAGTGTAGCTCCAGAAGAAAATCATCGTCTGAGGTGTGATGCTCATGCTGATCCCGGATGTAGTCTTTTGAATATCCACCTATGGGTGCTGGAGTGGAATTAACAAGTAACGGAATAAAGCGTTTCCCTGGTTCCTTGTTTAGCTTTTTTCGCCAGTAGTAGTAGGAGGATTTTGGAATGCCTTCGTTGGCGCAAAAAGCGGTTATGCTAAGCCCTGTCTCCTTTTGTCTTTTGATCAGATCCAGAATTTTTGATTCATTTATCATCTTAAAATGTTTGGCTGAAAAATAATCAGCAGCGGCAAACGAGAAAAGATGTATTAGGCCGGATGCTTACCATTGAAAACTAACGTATTCAATATTGTACTAACTCCTCTGTATGATATTTAAAGAATCAATAAATTTTTGGCACTGATTATAATCGTCTTCGCCTAGGTCTAAAATACTGGAATAAATCTGGATGGATTGTCCTTATTAAACTCAAAAATTAGGGTAGAAGAGCTAAGAGCCTATTCAAATGTGGTTTTAAAAGTTCTGTCAACTTGCTATTTAGCAACGATATAGATGATTTCAGCTAATGTTGAAAATTATTGTCATATATTTAACTAATAACTATAAAATTTGAAAATAGTACAAGTAATTCCAAGCTTAATTGATGGAGGACAAGAAAAGTTTGTAGTGGATTTATCAAATTCTATTGCAGACTTTGATGACGAAGTTATAATAATAAGTTTATATGAAATAAAGGAAACATTCTTCTTTAATAAACTTATTAACCCGGAAGTTAAAATTATTACACTTAATAAGAAAAAAGGCCTTGATATAATAATATTATTCAAACTAATATTCAATATAATAAAAATTCAACCAGATATTGTTCATAGTCATGGAAGAGTGTTTGAGTATTTAATTCCAACAATACTTCTTTTTAGAACTCCAAAATATTTTCATACTGTCCATAATGAGGCTTATAAGGAGGCGCCTAATAAATTATTAAGGAATATCAGACGGATTTTATATAAAGCCCGAATTATCATGCCGATAACTATATCAGAAGAAAGCAGAAAGAGTTTTATTCAGGCATACCGTATACATCCTGTACAAATTGACAATGGAACCAGACAAGTTACCCCCTCAAAGAATGTTAACGAAGCTAAATTTAAAATCCAAGAAATCAAAAAATCCAGCAATACTTTAGTATTTATTAATATTGCAAGGATAGAAGAAGAAAAAAATCAGCTAATGCTTGTTAAGGTATTCCAAAAACTAATCCGTAATGGTTTTGATGTATCTCTTTTAATTATAGGAGGGATTAGACACAATTTCATATATAATGATCTTTTAAAATATACTTCTGAACGAATTCTTCTATTGGGTTCGCTTGAGAATGCAACTGACTACCTCATTTATTCTGATGCATTTGTACTTTCTTCTAAATGGGAGGGCCTCCCAATTACAGTACTTGAAGCACTTTCCGCTAAGTGCATTCCCATTTGTACACCAGCAGGTGGACTAATTAATGCTGTTACAAATGCTTATAATGGTTTTATAAGCAAGGGATTCTCTGAAGAAGATTATTATGATGCTCTTGTTTTGTTTCTAAGTCTTGATTCACTTAGCAAGGAAGAAATGAGACAGGCTTGTTTAAGTGTTTTTAATCTAAAGTATTCTATAAATAGAGTAACTAATGAATATCGAACACTTTTTTTGGACTCGGTGAAACCAAACAAGAATAAAGGTTGAATCCAATAAAACTCTACAGGCTTGGAAATATTTTGATAGCTCATAATTATCATTAGTAATAATTTTTGGATAGGAGTTAAAGTAACAATTTGTAATGGAGTAGTTATTGGGAATAATGCTATAATTGGAGTCAATAGCCTCGGAAATAACGCTCTAGTGAGTAATTGCATCGCTGCAGGAAATACATTTATAAGAATCAAGGGTAATTGAAAACAGTTCTATACATTGCCCCATTTGTCAAAAATCGATATAGGGGAGGAATAATGAAAATTGCGGAGCATTTAAGAAAAAGAGAATCTGAAATTTTATTTCAAGAGATCGATTTAAAAATTGAATTTTTTAATTCAGCGATACTTGGTCAGCCGAAAAATTCCGAAGGAAAGGTTACAATAGTAAATGTATTGCAAGCCTTAACTTTGTTAATTAGTTTAATTAAAAGAATATATAAAAATAATTTTGATGAAATACACGTAAATTCTTCAGAAGGATTTGGCCTCTTGAAAGATGAATTAATAATTTATTTTATTAGTTTTTTTACGCCTAAGAGGATATACTTTCAGGTCCATTACTCAGGAATTAATGAAACATTCATTAAAATTAAATTTATCAGACGTTTGCAATTTAATATTTTAAAAGGCGTTCATAAAGTAATATTACTTTCTGAGAATTTCAAGCAAGAACTTGTTTCACAGGGATTTCAAAATTCACAATTGGTAGTATTGCCTAATTTTCATATGATAAAATCTTTTAATTTTGAAGAATTAAAGAAGAATTTGAATAAACCTCTTGAACTAATTTTCATAGGTAGTATAAATCATAGGAAAGGAATATTTGATTTGTTAGAAGCTCTAAAAGATATTTCTATTAACTATAATTTGAATGTACTTGGAGATTTTTCATTCTTATTCTATTGAATTATTGTTTAAAAATCAAATTAGAAACCAAAATCTGAATGTACATTTTCGCGGTTATTTAGATGGCGAATTAAAAGAAAATCTATTAAGAGTTTCAGATATTCTAGTACTGCCATCTTATGCAGAAGGGTTTCCAATGGTAATTCCGGAAGCTATGGCTTTTGGTTGTGCTATAATTTCAACTAATGTTGCAGGCATCCCTGATATAGTTAGATCTGATTATAATGGATTTTTGTTAGAGCCTGGTCAAATTAGTGAATTGACTGATAAAATATTATACTTTGGAAGGAATAGAGATATCCTTAAAAAGTTTCAGGAAAAAAGTTTAGAACTATCCATGAAGTATACTATTAAGGAGTATATTAATCAATTGTCTCAAATCTATAAAGCATAATAACTTAGTTATACTTTGACAGATTAAAAAAGAACTTTTAAAACTTCTGAAATTCAGAGAGATTCATTATTTTCAAGACATGGAAAAACAAGTTTATCTATCCGAAAAATATTTGTGATAATGTAATATTAGTAAAGATTATGGAAAAACACTGGCCTCGTCTAAAAAGAGGCTGATGAGCTCTATTATTTAATATGAGTGTAATGTTGAGAACAAGACCAAAAAGTTCTTTGAAAAGAAGGAAAATATTCATTGAGGATTTTGAAAAGCCATATGCGGGACATAGAACGGATAAGTGAGAATCAAAGGTTGATTCTTTTCAGATTCAACATTTTTTACCCAGCCCAAATAGGATGCTCGTTAAGAAGTAATAGATTAGGCAGCCAGAACAATCAGCATGTTTCTCCCAAAAAGAAAAATGACAGTATAGATAATCGATGAAAGCAGTTTAGTTAAAAAAGGGAATAAGAGTATTGGAGTTGCTGAAGAAATAATACGCCTTCAAAATGCGAAAAGCATTTTGTTTGATTATATGAAGGCATACGATTTTTAAGGGGAATATGTTGACCTTGCTAGGGTATTAGACAATAATGGCTACCTAAATATGCATGGCATTTATGTCGATCAAGGGATAAATCTGGAGAAACCTGAACTGTTTATTCCGCAATGAAAGAGACTAAGAGGCTGTTAACCATGAAGGCTGAAAGCACAGACCGACGCCATAAATTCAAATGATTATTTAAAGACACTTAATGGCAGTGACTAGCAAAAATTAACAGTACGCCGCAGTACAACAAAAGGGAAGCTTATTGGGAATTACCAATTTGAAGATGTTTTCATCTGGAACAGGGGATACAACCAGATAGAAATCGTTTACTGGTAATCCTCAAAGCGAAATCTGTTAAGGGAGTTGTTGAGATAAAGTATTCGTTTACAAATACCAATCTTAAACAGTATACTCCTGAAGGATTAGTCTACATGCAACAGAACGTTACTTTATTGAGCATTGCATAAAAGAATCCAAACAGATCCTTGGAATAGATGACCTTCAAATACGTCAATGGCTTACATAGTAACACCATGTACTACTTGACTGTTTAGTGTCATCGTTCATATGAACGAAACTCAATTATTGGCGGAATCAGAAGCGATGATGACATGTACAAGATTTGGAAGAGCTGCTTCAAAAATACCAAAATCGTTCAATTAAACTGATTTTGCTCTCTAACTTTGGTAATATTAACATTATAATTCGGTTACAATGAAAGAGACTGTAAAAAAACGAATATGGTTAGTGACTGAATTATTTTATCCTGAAGAAAATGCGACGGCATATATCTTCACCAAAATAGCAAATTGTCTTACTCGAGAATTTGATGTTAACGTTATTTGCGGACCAGATTCTTATAATGATTCTGACAAAATGTTTTCAAATGCAGCTCCTCTAGCTGAATGTATACATGTATTTAGGCATAATACTATTAAACTGGATAAAAATAAGTTATCCGGACGATCACTACGCTTTTTACTTCTTAGTTTTAAGTTATATAATAGCTTAAGAAAGAATATATCAAAAGGAGATATTGTCCTTTTATCTACCAATCCAGCTCCTCTGATTTTATTTTTAGGATTATTAAAACATTTTAAAGTTTTTCAATTGAATATTTTAGTCCACGATGTCTTTCCGGAAAATACCATAGCCGCAGGAATTTTTAAGAAGAAATCTAATATAATTTACAGGTTTATTAAATTGGTTTTTGATAAAGCATATTGCCAGGCTGATCAACTGATTGTTCTGGGTAAGGATATGAATGAATTAGTTCAGCACAAAATCAAAAGAATGAAGAAGCAAATTATCGTAACAGTCATAACAAACTGGAGTGATACAGAAATAATAATACCAATCAAGAGATCAGATTCTTTAATAAAAAAATGGGGTCTGGAAGATAAAATTGTATTACAATTTGCAGGAAACATTGGAAGAGTGCAGGGTCTCCAGGAGGTTGTTGAAGCATTTTATTTATCTAATAATCCAGATATTCATATGGTTATATTTGGTTCTGGAGCCTATTTATCGACTATTGACCAGTTCATAAAAGGAAAAGAAATTCAAAATATTAGTATTTATGGTGTTTATTCCAGACAGGAACAAAAAGAAATATTAAATGCCTGCGATATAGCAATTGTATCTCTGTCTAAAGGTATGTATGGACTAGGAGTACCCTCCAAAACTTATAATATTCTTGCTGCCGGAAAACCAATTTTGTTTGTCGGAGAAGATGGATCGGAAATATCACAGTTAGTATTGAAAGAAGATATTGGTTGGTCATTGGACATTAGTTTGAAACAAGAATTAGTTGATTTCTTCTCTAAATTGACCTTGAATTGTTTTGATGAGCTATCAGAAAAGGGATCAAGAGCTAGAAGATTATCTGAAAGAAAATATTCAGAATCTATTGTTCTTTTTGACCTTTTAAATTCTATAAAAAATATTTCAGAATAAGTACATTGGATTTTTATGATAAAAACAATCACACTTATTGGGGCATCTGGTTTTGTAGGATCTCGTTTAATCGAAGAACTTGGCTCGGATTATTGTCATAATCTCGATAAGAAACCTTCAGTCAAATATAATGAAATAACCACCATTCATGATATCCGCAAAAGAATTTGACCGACTTTTTACCTCCTACAACTCAGACCATTGTTTTACTGGCTGCGGAACATCGTGATGATGTCTCCCCTACTTCACTGTACTATGAGGTGAATGTAGAAGGTACACGCAATGTTCTGGACGCCATGGACAAAAACGGAATCAAAAATATCATTTTTACAAGTTCTGTAGCGGTATATGGCCTGAACAAAAAAAATCCGGTTGAATCTTCTTCTGTTGATCCTTTTAATCATTACGGTAAAAGCAAATGGCAGGCAGAAGAGATTTTAAGAGAATGGTATCGAAAGGAATCAGAAAATCGGGCATTAACTATCATACGTCCAACAGTTATTTTTGGAGAGCAAAACAGGGGTAATGTCTATAATTTGTTGAATCAAATTTCTAGAGGCAATTTTTTAATGGTCGGAAACGGCACCAATAAGAAATCAATGGCTTATGTTGGAAACATAGTTGCTTTTATTAAAAATTGCCTCGAAACCCAAAAGCCTGGCTACCGATTATTCAATTATGTCGACAAACCCGATCTTTGTATGAACGAACTGGTTCAACAAGTTGAAAGAAGCCTTAGTAAAGAATTATTATCGTTTCGTTTACCTTACTGGCTTGGTTATATGGGCGGATTGAGTTTCGATCTTCTTACCAAGGTAACTGGTAAAAATTTTTCAATAAGTGCTATCCGTGTTAAAAAATTCTGTGCTACTACCCAATTCGATGCGACATTAGCACATAATTCAGGATTCAAAGCACCTGTTACTTTAGAGGAAGGACTTAACAGAACCATACAATTTGAATTTGTAACTAAAACATAGGATCTGGCTGTATTTATAACAGAATAATTAAAAATTGAAGATTTGTTTACCATTATTTATAGCCTGCTTAATATTTGGGCATTTAAATTACCTATTTTATAAGTTAAGAGATCTTGATTACAAATCTTAAAAAGATCTTGATCTTATTTTCATTTCTATTCTCCTTCTTGATCCTTTTGCTCCTCCGGGTGACTCTCCTGAACATAAACGCTCAAAAGAGGATTTTTACATTTGATCTGGAGTCTTCTGCAGGCTATATTTCTCCTGGCCATATTCCATTCTGGCTCAGATCAAATCAATTTGGCAGTATCCCCCTGGATAATGCCTCTTTGAGCCTTATAGGGTCAGCTCGTAAAGAATATGATAAGAGCAAAAAGGGATTTTTTGACTGGGGAGCTTCTGTAGAAGGCCGGGCGAATATCGGAAACAGGTCAAATTTCATATTAACTGAAGGATACGGAAAAATACGGTTAGGCGTTTTTGAGCTAAGGGCCGGCAGATCAAAAGAAATAACGGGTCTCTGTGATACCAGCTTATCCTCCGGCTCGTTTTCTGTTTCCGGAAATGCGCTGGGAATTCCAAAAGTCCAGCTCAGTATACCTGAATTCTATACTATTCCATTCCTCGGCAGGTTATTTGCCTTTAAGGGGAATTATGCCCATGGCTGGATCGGAGATGCCTCACTGAACATGGACAGCGTTGTTTTCAAAGTAGGAACATATTTGCATCAGTCATCATTTTATGGAAGATTTGGCAAGCCGGAATGGAAATTTAAACTCTACGGCGGGTTTAATCACCAGGTATTATGGGGTCATGAAAATATCTCCTATAGCAATTATGCATTTTCGACTTTTAAAACCTATATGTATGTAATAAGAGGGGGAACTTATATCGATGGCAACACAAGACTGGGGGATCATTTAGGATCCATTGACCTTGGTTTTGAGTATGACTTTAGAAATATCAGGTTATTGGTATACAGACAGAATTTCTATGAAGCAGGGGCCCTGTATTACCTGGCCAACATCATGGATGGATTGAATGGCCTGAGCCTGACACATACAAATTACACTCGTAAGGGATTTCAATGGAAAAAGTTACTGGTCGAATTCTTTTACACAAAAAGCCAGGGAGGAGAGTCCTGGTCAGTCCCCAGACCCTCCGGACCGGAAGATTATTATAATCATTACCAGTACCTTCAGGGCTGGTCATACAAGGGGATTGGAATCGGCAATCCCTTCATTGCTCCCGGGAATCTAACAAGGGAAGGTCTACCCTCAGATCCATATCAGTATTTCATCAGTAACCGCGTAGCCGCTTTTCATTTTGGCTATGAAGGCTCGATAAACAACTGGGATTTCATCCTGAAAACTTCTTACTCACTGAATTATGGCACTTATGCCACGATTGACCAATTCCCAGAAACAAAACAATTCTCTGCCTATCTCGATGCATCCAGGGAATTGAGAAACGGACTGAATATCGGGTTTACGGGGGCGGTGGATGTGGGGGAGTTGTTGTATGATTCGTATGGGTTGATGGTTAGGGTGGGGAAGGAGTTTTGAGCGTAGAGCGTAGAGCGGAGAGCATAAATTATTTAATGATAATAAGATGAGCAAGATAGAGAGTTTTAAGGATTTGATTGTATATCAAAAAGCGTATAAGCTTGCGATGGAGATTTTTGAAATCTCAAAAAAGTTTCCTAAAGAGGAAAAATATTCATTAACTGATCAGATCCGGCGATCTTCAAGATCAGTAACTACTTGCATAGCTGAATCCTGGGCCAGAAGAAGATATATAAAATCATTCGTTAATAAACTTGTCGATTCATTGGGTGAAGAAAATGAGACGGAAGTTTGGCTGGACTATTCATTTGACTGCAAATATATTGATAAAGAAACGCATGTCAGATTGTTAAGTGGTTATGACGAAGTGAGAAAAATGCTCATATCCATGATAAATAATCCGGAAAAATGGTGTTCTTAAAATGTGGTATTTTATTCTTCGCTGCTCTACG
This sequence comes from uncultured Bacteroidales bacterium, assembly GCA_963756885.1. Lineage (GTDB taxonomy): Bacteria > Bacteroidota > Bacteroidia > Bacteroidales > VadinHA17 > LD21. Next base: position 68,398 of record CAVWPG010000002.1, on the reverse strand, counting down.
CTCTACGCTCTACGCTGCTCTACGCACAATGCTCTGCGCTCTACGCTCTACGCTCTACGCTCTATGCTCTACGCTCTACGCTTCCAAGAAACACTTCTACGCCCCGAATACGGTACAATGTCCTTTATGTTGATAATTTTCCGCAAAAAGTTCATAATTTCGTTTGGAAAATACAACGTTTCATCCAGTCAGAACAAAACCTCATCAAATTTTCATTGTTGATTAATTTAAATATGATGCTGTAAGTTGCATTAAATGAGGTATATAGTGTGTAAATGGGGACTTTGCCCATATTTCAGGATTTTCGGGCTGTTTAAAACGCGTAAAACATAAACTTTAATTATTTATTTTTATAAATGCAGTTCGCAAGTATTCTTTATTCCGTTCAGTAACCTGACCCTAAAGATTCACCCGGCTGACCTGGAAAAACGTTAGTAATTAATATTGTTTGTATTGAGCCTGTCTGAAGGCATCCACTCCCTTCCAATCCCCCACTGGATGCTGATCATACTGGGATTGATCGTGGCTTTCTGCCTTACCGGATTCATAATCCCTTCAATAGTTGGGGTATCCCGGGCTAAAAACCTTTGCTATTGTCCAAACGGCAGGACCTCCCATCACATCGATACCCCTACTTTCGGCGGCATAGCTGTATTTATAGGCTTTGTCCTCTCCATGGTGCTCGTGAGCGGGAACCATTCGATATTCGAGCAGCGATATATCTTTGCCGGACTCGTTATTGTCTTCTTCATCGGGGTAAAAGACGATATCCTTGTTATCGACCCGCTGAAAAAACTGGCGGGCCAGCTCGGCGCTGCAGCAATTCTGGTCCTCTTTGCAAATATCCGGATAGCAAACCTCTACGGCCTGTTCCATGTAGGAGAGCTCCCTTACATTGCCAGCCTTCTTGTGACTGTCTTTGTTTTTATAGTAATTATTAATGGCTTTAACCTTATTGACGGCATAGACGGCCTCGCCTCGGGCATGGGCATGCTGACCACCCTTGTCTTTGCATTGTGGTTCTGGCAATCCGGCGATATCCCCTATGCAATCTTCTGCTTCTCCTTTATAGGCTCGCTGGGCGCTTTTTTTGTCTTTAACGTGTTCGGGAAAAAGAACAAGCTTTTCCTCGGCGATACCGGCTCCATGCTGATAGGATTCGTCACGGGAATCCTTGTATGCCATTTTCTCCAGTCAGAAATGACCGCCCCCGCAGCTCTGAAGATCGCTGCCGCCCCCGCCGTGGTGATCGGAATACTGATCGTCCCGCTGTACGATTCATTGCGTGTCTTCATACTGCGGATCTCCAGCGGCAGATCCCCCTTCAGGGCAGATAAGCAGCATATCCATCACCGGCTGCTGCAGCTTGGCTTTTCCCATCTGAAGGCAACAATGATCCTCTTATCAATAAATCTGTTCTTTATCGCATTCTCATTCTTCTTTGCCAGAATAGGCATCATCAAGCTGACTTTCCTGCTGGCATCAATTGCTACAATTATGGCTAATATTCTCGTGAACCTTGCCAGGAGCCGTACTAAAAAGCTCAACGAAGTAGAGCTCTTGCTTGCTGATAGTCTAAAGAAGCTCTACAGGAAACGGGATGGCATGATCAGAAAAGCTGCAAGGATCCAGGTTGCAGGGGCGCAGAAGGCGGTGATTAGTAAGAATTGAGCACAGGGCGCAGGGCTCAGGGCTTGCAGCGAAGCTTGCAGGGCGCGAGAGGGAAGAAGATATGAGTAGTGAGATGTGAGTGGTGAGGAAGAAAAGCGGAGAGCGGAGGGCTCAGGGCGCAGGGCGCAGAGGGAAGAAGATATGAGTAGTGAGATGTGAGTGGTGAGGAAGAAAAGCGGAGAGCGGAGAGGGCTCAGGGCGCAGGGCGCAGAGGGAAGAAGATATGAGTAGTGAGATATGAGTGGTGAGGAAGAAAAGCGGAGAGCGGAGGGCGCAGGGCGCAGAGGGAAGAAGATATGAGTAGTGAGATGTGAGTGGTGAGGAAGAAAAGCGGAGAGCGGAGGGCTGCAGGGCGCAGGGCGCAGAGGGAAGAAGATATGAGTAGTGAGATGTGAGTGGTGAGGAAGAAAAGCGGAGAGCGGAGGGCCAGGGCGCAGGGCGCAGAGGGAAGAAGATATGAGATATGAGATATGAGATATGAGATATGAGTTGTGAGTCGGGCGGAGCGAGACCCTGACCGAAGTGTCAGGGGGTTGATGTTGAGACCAAACCGTGTAACTCCGTGAAAAACTCTGTGTGACTCCGTGGTTAAAGAAAGCCTTTTATTTGATGAGGTTTTTAAGGGTACGTGGTGCCCCATCTATCACCCAGATTTCATTCAATTTTTCAATTAAATGACGTTTCGGCCCAGGTTAATTTGAATAATGGGGCTAATTGCACTGATATGATTCGAAATTGGTCCACGCAAACTTTCCGTTTGTCAAAATGGATTTTATTACTCAAGGGATCGTGTTTGTCGGCCTATTTATCACTAAATCAGGACTATATAATACTTTCAGGATTCATCCCTCCGTTTTTTTCTCCGTTGCCTATAAATTTCCGCCGGTTTTTGACGAGCATCCTCATTTTGTTCATCAATTATCCCTGCCGGGTAATGATCTTCCCCATTAAGTTGATATACAGCCCTTAAAATCGTGCCCGGATTGCCACCGCCGGGCATACGGGGCTTGACCGGAGCCTGCTTTCGCATTACTTTTAACATGTAATTTAAAACGCGAAGCAATGGGAAATAATATAGCTCTGAAGGGTGGATTTGACAGGCCGGATTTTTACGGCTCAAAGTCCCGCACAGAAAAACCTGTCTGCACCCCTGCAGTTGTGAGCATGCCTGCCATGACTGACAAAAGGGGTTTTGATTCCCTGAGAATCGACACTGCAGCCGAAAGACAGCTGCCCGCAGCAATCTTTTCTGTATTCAATTCCCTGGGGTTTGTAATCAAGGTAATTGCACTCTTTGCATTTTCGGCTGTGTATTTCGTACTGGGATCCCTTGCGGCACTCATCTATCTTATTCTGTACGAAAAATTGTATAAGACAATCTTCCGTACACCGAGAATAAAGAAGAATATATCTCCCTACTATTACAAGTGGAAAAAACATCATCTCGAGCTTAACTACGAGGCCTGAAACTAAATTTTTAAACCTGAAAAATAATTTTGCAGCAAATAATTGATGCCTCCCAGAAGGGTATAATTAAAATCAAAAATTACCCCGATCGTAAACAAAAAGCCATGTGCGAGCATGGCTTTATTCTTTTTATGGGTAGATTTGCCGAATGGAAGAGAGCTGGGGAGGAGTTGAAGAACTGACACAGAGAGCATAGTAGTGAGTGGTGAGTGAAGAGTCATGAGTAGTAAAAGCGTAGAGCGGAGAGCACAGGCTTTGCCAGCCGAAGCTTTTGCGGAGGCTGGGCGCAGGGCGCAGGCTTTGCCAGCTGAAGCTTTTGCGGAGGCTGGGCGCAGAGGCGCAGAGGTATGAGATATGAGATATGAGTCGTGAGTCGGGCGAAGCGAGACCCTGATCGGAGCGTCAGGGGGTTGATGTTGAGACCAAACAGTGTAACTCCGTGAAAAACTCCGTGTACTCCGTGGTTAAAAACAATTGTGAGATGTGAGTCGGCCGCACCGAGCATCAGGCATCAAGCACCAAGAAAAAACAGAGATCCGAATTAACCTGAACATGAAGCGAATATTCCCGATAATTTTTTTCCTTATGGCGGCCATGACCACCGTCAGGGCCCAGTTCCTGGCGGAGCCGAATAAACCATATTCAGCCCTCGATTATACTCCGGGCTATATCACGATAACCGAGTTTGACGGCGGCTTCAATACACACCACCCGGGCCTTGTCGGATTTAAATCATTCTATGGCTTCACTACAGTTCATGGCTATCAGTTTGACAAGAATGTGATGGCAGGCGGCGGAGCGGGGGCCTGGTTCTATCCTGGCGGGACAATTATTCCGGTTTACCTTCATCTCCATTATAATTTCATAATACGTCCGTTCACCCCCTACAGCATCATGGAGGCAGGAGTGCTCTTCGACTCGAAATCCTCTGCAAACCTTTTCATTAACCCGGGCATCGGAGTGATGTACGCTCTTGGACAGAAAGTCGGAATCAACCTGGGAGCATGCCTGCTGCTGCGGTCGGGACAGTCGACCGATTCATTCGTCAATGTAAGGCTCGGCCTGACCTTCAAACCTGCGAAGCGGGGGATCAAGAAGAGGAGGTAACTGCGGCATAGCTCAGGGCTAAGAATGATAGCACGCAGATGACACAGATTCAACAGATCAGCACTGATTTTATGCCCCCTTTAGGGGTCCCGATAGCTATCGGGAGGGGGCAAAAAACAGGAGGCAGGGGGTCCCTTCTCTGCAGCACCAATAGTCAACGAAAGCTTCCCATGGCAAAGCCTGAACTTTTATCTCTGTTTAATGCAATCTGTCAGGAACCTCCAAGCCGGGTTTCATCAGTGAGTAATCGCGTGAACTCTCCACTCCTTTTGAAGGTGGGGAAACTTTAGCATGCAGGCTTAACTTTATTTAAGTATGAATTGGTATAAAGGGCTAAGAATAATAGCACGCAGATGACACAGATTCAACAGATCAGCACTGATTTAATGGGGGATGTAGAAAAAGTCGAAATCCATTAACCCCCGATACTTCGATCGGGGCAGGCTCCAAGGTCGCAAAGAGATTATGCAGATCACGATAGCTATCGGGACGCAAAGATCTAAATAACAAAGTTTTGTCTTTGTGCACTTTGCGTAAACCTTTGCGCACTTGGCGGTTAAAGACTTTTTCAGCAGCCCCAAACATTAGCATCCTTGTCTGACTTCAATAATTGATAGCTTGGTGCACTATGGAAGAAATTTGGCACGCAGATGACACAGATTCAACAGATCTGCACTGGTTTTATGCCCCCTTTAGGGGTCCCGATAGCTATCGGGAGGGGGCAAAAAACAGGAGGCAGGGGGTCCCTTCTCTGCAGCACCAGTCGCCACCGAAAGCTTCCCACGGCAAAGCCTGAACATTTATCCCCTTCCGGCGTTGAAGGATTAATTTATCTCAGTGTAAAAATATCCGGTGAAAAAGCTTCTGATCATATTGTTGCTGATGTCCTCATGCAGCGTCGCAAATAAAAAGCCATCACACCGTCCGATTAAGTTTTTTGCCTGCAACGCGTGGGTCGACTACAACAAGGATGGGATCTACGACTATAACGAATTTAAGAATATAAAAAATACATTTCATGCCCCGGAGAGTGTTATGTTCGTCGGCTTCGTAAGCGACCTGATGCTGGGAACCAGTCTGCGGTTCAGACTCTATGCCCCCGACGGCTCGCTGGCTCATGAGGTGGAGCAGCCCATGCTCTACCGAAAGACACTTATCCATACCGAATACACCGCAGGTGCCCTGATCTCAGAAAAATCGGAAGGGATCTGGGAAGCTGTATGGGACGTTGAGGATGAGGTCATAGCTGATATCGAGGTCAAACTTGTTTATTAAACATATTCAGGAGTCTTGTCGTTACATCGCTAATGTTTTATATTTTTGAATAACATTAAATGAAACGATCATGCAAAAGCAAGGCATCTTTCTGAATACATTTCTTCCGATAGCATTCACATTAACTCTCATTGCCTCAGGCTGTGCTCAGTCACAGCCGGTCGTGGGACTCGACAACTGGTTCAATCACGAGACAAATAAAGCTACCGGCAAGCCGTTCCATTATCTCTGGACAGACACCGAATTCAGCGGCTACTCCCGCTGGGGAGATTCATTTACAGCAAGGGGAGCAAAGCTCGCTACCCTCGGAAAGCCCGATGCCAAAACCCTCTCGGGAGTGGATATCTATATAATTGTCGATCCTGATACAACAAGCGAAAATCCGTCACCCAACTACATAATGCCTGACGACATTAAAGCCATAACAGAGTGGGTCAGAAAAGGGGGTGTTCTGGCTATACTCGCCAACGATGCCCCCAACTGCGAGTTCACCCATCTCAACCAGCTGGCATCACAGTTCGGGATGACTTTCAACCATGTAACGATCCATCCTGTCCCGGGCGATGACTTTGAAATGGGAGCATCCAAAAACCTTCCTGATCATCCGCTCTTCAGGGATGTCAGGAAAATATATATAAAGGAGGTGTCCGATTTAAATCTCTCCGGCACCGCCAGATCGATCCTTACGGAGAATGGCAAGGTTCTGATTGCTGAGAACAATGTCGGCAAGGGCTATGTTTTTGCAATAGGCGATCCGTGGATCTATAACGAGTATATCGATCACGACCGGCTGCCGGAGGGCTTTGATAACAGGAAGGCGGCGGAGAACCTGACGGATCTGCTGCTTGGCAAGGTGAAAAGGAGATAGAAATCCTCTGATTGCAAAGGAAGGGAAGAACTGACACAGAGGGACACAGAGCAGTGAGGAGTGATGAGTGGTGAGATGTGAGATGTGAGATGTGAGTCGAGCGTAGAGCGTAGAGCGGAGAGCAGAGGCTATTAAAAATGGCACGCAGATGACGCAGATTCAACAGATCTGCACTGGTTTAATGCCCCCTTCAGGGTGCTTGGTGCTGGGTACTATGATGCTGGGTGTTGGGTGCTTCGATCAACGAGCGTAGAGCGCTTAAAGAGTCGAGGCTATAGATATGAGGTAGAGCTTCAATAGTTATCTGAGATTTTTTATATCAAATTCGAGATAACAGTTAGGATTCTCGTTAGTTATTTTAGTTTCGGGACATATGTTACCCATACCGCTGGCAACGTAGAGCGTAGAGCATTGAGCTAAATTGGTGTCTATATGATCTAGTTGAGAAGTATTCACCATATATTCTCAGATAGCTTTGTCTGACCTTCTTATCCATTTTGCAGGCAGAATGATAAACAGGAATAGGAACTTTTTAACCTGGATGTAGGTTTTAGTGCTTGGTGTTTCTGAGAAGTATCTGATAATATCGTGATATAGATTTCTGCAAATGCTGTATATATAAAATACGGTGTTCTGTGCAGTTTTGAGAAAAGCATGTAATTCCAGCCAAAATCATTTTTAAGTATATCAAACTGCTTTTCCATGTTTCCACGATGGTTATAAAATTGAGCTATTTCAACAGTACTCCACTCTGTGTTACTTGTAAGTATAGCCCTGTATTCGAACATCTTGGTAAACAGATTTAGTTGGTCGTCTTCTGTCAGTTTTCTTTTCACTATCAATCTATATTCCTTAGAGGTTTTCTATTATCATCTTGCTTGTTGTTGAAAGGAATGTTGATCTCAGCGACTTCCATTGTCTCATTACAGGTATAATAATGAACACTCAATTATGAATCTGCGCAAAATATTTTTCTATATAACTATTCGTGCATCCAATGTAAAAGTTCTTACCTTCTGATCCAGAAGCTTCATAACATCAAATTGATAAGAAGCAGGTCTGCTCTAAATGATCAGCTTTTTTATGTACCTTTTACTTAGTAAGTAAATAAGCGCTCTAAGTATCTGCCTGAAAGGATTTGCGTCACTGTTCTCATTTCTGTTTTCAATATAAAAAAGCTGTCTCCGTTAATGAGTGCATACAGCTAGCTGATATCCAGGATTTCTTTATAAGTCATTTTACTGTCACTTTTCTCAGTGAATAGAATAGTATTATCATAATCAATCGTAATCTCATCTTTAAAAAAAGCTCCAAGTTTCTCAAGTAACTGCAAATTAAGTTTCTCTAATATGTGAGTTCCTGTTGTAGATATGCTCACAGTTCCTCTCTTTGCAAAGCATAGATTGCTGTCTGCAGATAACTCCTTAAGCCTTTTTAAAACTGTGTCAGAACTTGGCATATTAATAAATGGATTCCTGAAAATGTCTCCTTCAGATGTATCTGTAAATCTTCAATGCAATCACCCCGCACAAATAATGCTTAATATGAGCATATTATATCTTTCCAGCTGTACGCGCTCTGATTTCTAATCCAGGAAAATACTTCGAATAAACTATGAAGTTACCTTCTTCAAGGTACTCAAAAACAAAATTTATCCCTCCAAATGCAGTATTGTGCTTACAATTTTGTACTTTCATATCTGGTATTTATAGCAACCCCATTTAGGTGAAAATACTATAGCTGTAAAACTTTCAGTTATTAAGTTTTGCCCCCTTTTTTAACAGTGGTCTCCCGATATGGCTATCGGGAGGGGCAAAAAAGAGAGGAGCACAGAGGATGGCGCAGGGCTCAGGGCGCAGGGCTCAGGGCTCAGGGCGCAGGGCCAGGGCTCTGGCTTTGCCAGCCGAAGCCCTAGCGAAGGCTGGGTGCTTGGTGCTGGGTTGATCAAACCGTGTAACTCCGTGAAAGACCCTGTGTAACTCCGTGGTAAAAAAAATATTAAAATAAACGACCATGATAAAACACAAACTCCTGCTGCCAGTAATAATGTTGCTGATCCCAATGTGCACTATAAAGCTTGAAGGTCAGACATCATACCCGAAGGTTGAATTCCTCAATGCCCCGGTCCTCTTCAGGGAGGGCGGCAAATCATACCAGCAGGTAGCCGTGAGCTGCAGTTCAGACAATGACGGAAAGATAGTTGTCTCGGGCAACGGGAAAACACTTCTTTCAGCTGATCTGAAGAAGGGTCAGAATAAATTCCTCCTGACTGTTCCTGCCGTTACGAAGCCAAAACCAGTAACCTTTACTGCCAGGATCGATGAGGGCGCCCCGGAAAAGTATTCGCTCACCCTTCAGCCGCCAAAGCACTGGGAGATCTATTTCGTGGAGCATTCACATACCGACATCGGCTATACTCGTCCGCAGTCGGAGATACTGGCCGAGCACATGCGCTATATCGATTATGCACTCGATTACTGCGACCTTACCGATAATATGCCCGACGATGCAAAGTTCCGCTGGACCTGTGAATCGGCCTGGGTGACGAGGGAATATCTCAGGTCAAGACCATCTGCGCAGATAGAAAGGTTCAAAAAGAGGATCGCCGAAGGACGTATCGAGGTTGCAGGCATGTACTGCAATATGGCTGAGATCTCCGATGAAAATGTGATGTACGATTTCCTTGAGCCTCTTAAAGAGTTCTCCGATGCAGGCATCCCTGTCAGAACAGCAATGCAGAACGATGTCAACGGAATTGCCTGGTGCATGCCCGATTATTTTAAGAATACCGGTGTAAAATATCTTATAATGGGGATAAATGAAACCCGCTCGGTACTCCCGTTTGACAAGCCCACCGCATTCTGGTGGGAGGCTCCTTCGGGAGCAAGGCTGCTCGCCTTTCGTGCCGATCATTATATGACAGGCAACTTTTTCGGGCTCGAAAGCTCCTCCATAAAGGCAGAAAATATGCTGGGTCATCTTGCCGACATCGATAGCAAAGGCTATCCCTTCGACAGGATAGGGATCCAGTTCTCCGGGTATTTTACCGATAATGCTCCCCCCTCGACAACGGCCTGCGAGCTTGTGAAGAAATGGAATGAGAAATATGAAACTCCGAAGTTGAGACTTGCCGTCGCCGGCGAGTTTCCTGCTTATGTGGAAAAGAATTATTCAGACAGGCTTCCCGTTATCCGGAAGGCATGGCTCGACTGGTGGACCGACGGCTATGGCTCTACCTCGAGGGAGACGGCAGAGGTGAGGAAAAACCAGAATACAATGCAGGTTGATCAGGGCTTGTTTGCCATGGTCTCCATGATGGGAGGGGAGCTGAACCCTGCCCTCCGGTCAGATATGGATCATATAAGCGAAAATGAGATCTTTTTCGATGAGCATACCTGCGGTGCCGCTGAGAGTATAAGCCAGCCCTGGTCCGAAAACTCGACCAAGCAATGGCTTCAGAAGGGAGCCTATGCATGGGAGGCTGTCAAAAAGACCACATTGCTGAACGAAGAGGCTCTGGCGCGCTTCCAGCCCTTCCTGAAAAAAGCGGGCTTTCCTGTTATATATGTCATGAACTCCATGGGCTGGAACAGGTCGGGCGATGTGAACCTTTTTATCGACTATGAGGTCCTTCCTGTCAGCAAAAAAGCCAGGATTACCGATCTCACTACCGGCAGGGAAGTCCCGGCACAGGTGCTGGGCACAAGGGCAGAAGGTGCCTACTGGGTGCTCGAGGTAAATGATATCCCCGCCATGGGATACAAGGCTCTGAAGATCGAGGTCAGCGATCAGGAGCCGGCATCATATTCGGGAAAAAACGATGAAATCCTGGAGAATAATTTTTACAGGATAATCATCAACAGGAAGACGGGAGCCATAGTGAGCCTGTACGACAAGGAGCTGCAGCAGGAGCTAGCTGACGGACAGAATCCATATAATATAGGTCAGCCCGTCAGGGAGACATCGGTGAAGCGCGATATTGCGCCATTTACCCGCACAACCGTATATAATGTCAGAGTGGACAAGGGGATCGACGGCCCTGTATGGGAAAGTGTAAAGATCTCATCTGACCTGGCCGGATGTGAGCCGGGGGTCGGCGATCTTCCCAAGGGTATTGTACTGGAGATCAGGCTTTACAAAAATGTCAAGAAGGTTGAATTCAAATATATGGCCCGGAAGCTCATAATCACCGATCCCGAAGCCCTTTATGTTGCCTTCCCGTTTTCCCTGCCCGGTTCACGGATAGTCTTTGAAACGACGGGAGGCATCCTTTCGCAGGGACAGCAGCTGCCTGGTTCATCGACCGACTGGAACGTTGCCCAGAATTTCGTGGCTGTCAGGGGGCAGAAAGGCCAGATAGTCCTTGTAAGCAATGAGGCGCCTCTCTGGCAGTTCAGCGATTTCAACATGGGAAAGTGGGACCGGATACCGAAGAAAAGAAAGCCCTGGCTCTACTCATATGTGATGAACAACTACTGGATGACCAACTTCAGGGCATTCCAGGAGGGAGCTTTCAGCTGGAGCTACCAGCTCACCTCTTCAGCAGATACAACAAATACATTTGCAACAAAGTATGCCTGGAATGAGCGGAACCCATTCCCGTCAAGGACTTTCCCGGCAGGGGCCAATGAGCTTACAGCGCCTTCGCTCGGGACTCTGAAGATTACTGGTCCGGCGAACGCAATGCTCATTAACAGCAGGCCTGCTTTCAAAGGGAGCGGGACATTGCTTCTTCACTTCCGCGAGCTCGAGGGCAAGGATGCGGAGGTAACGCTTTCGTCTGCCGTGCCCGGACAGACAATAAAGAGGATGGTCGAGGTGAATGTGATCGGAAAAGAGATCGGGCAGCCGTTGAAATCGGTGATTCTTAAGCCTTATGAGGTGAAGTTTATTGAGATAGAGCTATAAGGTCATGGTGCTGGCTTTGCCGGCCTAATAATAGGCGAGGGCTGGATGCTGGATGAAGGGTGTGGAAAAATTTTGAAGGGTTGAAGGGTTGAAGGGTTGAAGGGTTGAAAGGGTGCTGCATTAACCACAGAGTTGCACTGAGTTCCACGGTGCAGGACACGGAGTAAAACAGACTGCAAATCACGGAGTAAGAAACCAGGTAAATTAATCTTCTGAAAATACATTTTTGACTGCCAGTTATAACAGTGTAACTCCGTGTAAAACACCGTGCAACTCAGTGGTAAAAAATAATGCCAATAAATATGGATATTATGACATCACGAGAACGAATCCTTGCCGCAATTAGCCACAGGCAACCCGACAGGCTCCCGGTGGATATCGGGGCCACGCCCAGTTCGGGCGTATCTGTAGTGGCCTGGCAGAACCTGGCCCGCCATATCGGCAAGCCCCACCTGAAGACTCATGTCTATGATGTGATCCAGGAGGTTGTACAGCCTGACATGGAATTCCTCGACTATTTCGGGGTGGATGTTGTGGATGCCGGACGTTTCTTCAATACCGCGGAAGATTACTGGCAGGAGCTGGAACTTATCAAAGGCTATCCGGCACTTTACCCCAAATGGTTCAATCCTGAAATACAACCCGATGGCAGCTGGCTCGCACCCGGCAAAACCGGTGAATACATTGGCAAGATGCCAGCGGCAGCAACCTTCTTCGATCAGATAATATTTCCATATATTGACGGTTATCCTTCAGATTATAAAGGCATCAGCCGTGAGATGACAAGGGTGATCTGGGGAGGGTTCGGATTCACCCCCTTCGACTGGATGGATGAAAAGGATTTCTGGAAGATGCTTCGCGAAACCATAATCAGGGAACGGGCACGATCCGACAAGGCATTTCTCATAGGCATCGGATGCAACCTCTTCGAATGGGGCACCTTTCTCAGACGGATAGATAATTTCCTTATGGATCTCTACCTTGATCCTGTGAATGTCCACAGGCTGCTCGATCAGCTTGTCAGCGGCCACATGGAGTTCATTGCAAAGATCTGTGAATCGGTAGGGGATCTAGTCGATATCATCAAATTCGGAGATGACCTTGGAACAAATAACGGTCCATTCATGCCAAGGGAGATCTATGAGGAATTTTTCGGACCGCGGCACAGGATGATGTGCGATTATGTGAAGGCCAATTCATCGGCCCATACCATGCTGCATGTTTGCGGCGGCATATATGAGCTTATTCCCGGACTGATAGATGCCGGGTTCGAGATCATCAACCCGGTGCAGATCAATGCCGTAAACATGGATGCAGAAAAGCTCAAGAGGGAATTTGGTGCCGATCTGACTTTCTGGGGAGGAGGGGTGAATACACAGAGCGTTCTCAACCAGGGCACGCCGCAGCAGGTGAAGGACCATGTGAGGCATAATATAGATGTATTCAGCAGGGGAGGAGGATACGTGTTCAATACCGTTCATAATATACTGCCCGATGTTCCTGCGGAAAATATAATGGCAATGTTTGAGGCGGTGGATGAGTTCAGATAGAAGGATTGTGATAATGCAACAATGTTTAAGGCCCCGATTGCAAATCGGCGCCGGCTAGCATAATTGGGGCCAGCAGAGCCAATATTTTAAAGCACGGATTGCAAATCCGCGCTAGCTATGACCATTGAGTAAATATTTCTGATGCATGAAACACACTTCGTTCCTACCCGATTACCACAACCTCCTTCAGGTGCTCAATAATCAGCGGCCTGACAGGTTACCGCTCTATGAGCATCATATCGATCCCCCATTCATTTCCAAAGCTCTTGGAGAGGAGATAAATCCCGTGAACCTGACTGCTGACGAACTGATCGGTTATTACAGGAAAGTGACCGGCTTCTGGAGAGATATGACATACGACGGATTTGATTTTGAGGCAGCAATATGTGACATCTTCCCCGGACATGGAGCAATAATGGGAGGGATGGCCGGACCCATTCAGACGAGGGATGATTTTGAAAAATATCCATGGGAGGATATTCCGGGGATATTCAGGGAAAAATATATTCCTCATTTTGATGCGATAAGAAAGACCCTTCCTGACGGCATGAAAGCTTATGGTGGATGCGGATATGGTATTTTCGAAGCCAGCCGGGATCTTGTCGGTTTTGAACAACTATGCGTGATGCAGTGTCTGGATCCGGATCTGTTCCGGGACCTTTTCATAAGAATAGGTGATCTTTGGGTTGAGCTCTGGAGCTGGGTTATAGGAAATTATCACGACATGTTCGTCTTTTACAGGATGGGAGACGATCTCGGGCATAAGACATCCACTTTGCTGGAGCCTGAAATCATAAGACAACATATTCTTCCTCAGTACAAAAGGGTTATTGACCTCGTTCATTCTTCGGGTAAAAAGTTCCTGCTGCACAGCTGCGGCTGCATATTTCCGCTGATGGATGAGATCATAGGCCTGGGCATCGATGCCAAGCATTCCAATGAGGATCAGATTGCTCCCTTTATCGATTGGATCGATAAATATTCCAATAAGATTGGTCTTTTCGGAGGATTTGACCTGAATCTTCTGATACTTTCTTCTCCGGATGAAGTTTACAGAACTGTTTTAGAGAACGGTACAGTTTACAGGAATAAGGCAAAAGGCTTTGGGCTCGGATCCGGTAACTCCATTCCCGGATATATTCCGGTTGACGGGTTTATGGCTATGATCGGGGCGACGAAGGAGATCAGAAGAAGAGAATTATTGTAGGCTCGGGTCGCGACCCGTTCCTACCCTTCATTGAATTCCCGTACGGCATTATATGCTGCCATAACATTCTGAGGGGGTACTTCCGAGAGGATATTATGAATGGGAGCGAAGACAAATCCTCCATCCCTCGAGAGGATCTCGCATCTGATCAGCACATCCCTCCTTATATCCTGCGGGGTCCCCCTGCTGATGACGGAAGATGTATCGACCCCTCCGCCCCAGAAGGTAATGTCCCTGCCGTATTCATTCTTCAGCGCCACGAGATCCATGCCGTAACAGTTGGTCTGGACAGGGTTCAGGATATCGAAGCCGACTTCGATCAGGTCGGGTATGAATTGCCTTATGCTTCCGCATGAATGCATGAAGATCTTCATGCTGCTGTGCTTCCTGACGTAATCACACAGTATCTTGTACCTGGGCTTCAGATATTTCCTGAATGTGGCCAGATCCATGAAGGGACCGGATGTCATGCCAAGATCATCGCCGAATCTTATAACATCAACGATATCCCCGACATTCCGGCATTTTTTCTCCAGTCCGGAAAGGTGCATATCGACAAGACTGTCGAGCAATCCGGAGAGCTTTTCGTCACCTATCATAAGGTCCATCAGGAAATTGTCCATTCTCCGGATGAAGAAGCCAAGCTCGAGAAGCTTCACCCCGCCCGACATTACAAGAGCTTTACCGGTCGATTCCTTCAGGGTCATCAGCTTGTTCCTGAGCTCTGTTTCATTCAGGTTTGACGAATGGGAATGAACGACCCAGCTTATTTTCTTCAGTGCTTCCTTCAGATCGTCAGGATTTTCCGGATATCCATCCTCCCATGGAAAATGCATCTGGTCGAAAAATGTTGCATCCGCCGCTTTCCTTGATATAACTGTTCCGTTCCCGTCGGTAGTGTACATGGAACCATCTTCCGACCTTACCGGCCTGAACCATGAGGGATACTGCGCCCTGCTGCCGTCGGACAGCACCACATCGTACCAGTCATTGCCATCAGCAGATACCCTGTTGATATCGAGGGCATCGACTCCGAGCATATTGACAATCTCCATATCTACCTCCGCAAGCTGCTGGACAACATCAAATACCCTTGTCCGGCTGGTTATCCCAAGGTGCTTCTTCAGTTTGTTACAGGCTATGGCTGAGATCCCGGTTACTGTGGAGCTGCCAAGATCGATCGGTACTTTATCGGGCTGAATATGATTTATGGATGCTATGATCCGTTCTCGTGATGTCATGTTCTCTTTGTCAGACGAAGGTTATCCTTACGGCTTTAAAGATATGAACGATTTGCAAATATACGATTACAATTTCAGGATGGGATTAACGCTGTTATGAAGACCGGCATGAGGATTCTGAGATCCTTATGGCCGGTTACAGCTGCGCCAAAGCTGAGAAGCGTGAACTGCCGGGAATTAACAAATAATTCTTACTTTTATTAAAAATCGGGAAATATGATCATCCGCGGCTTATTGGCATTGTCGACCCTGCTTCTGCTTGTATCCTCCTGCAAGGAAAAAGAGGAGGTTTCATTAGCAGTGGGTGACGGTAATTTCAATTACAACTGGCAGTTCATAAGGGATCCTGCAGGCGTCATTTCACCGGAACTCTTTACCGGTCAGGATAGCAGCGGATCCCGCTGGCAGAAGATAAGCCTGCCTCATACAGCCAGTATTGAGCCGGCAGATTCATCAGGACTGCAGTGGCAGGGCATAGCCTGGTACAGGAAGTTTTTCATTATCCCTGAAAAGTACAGGGATAAATCGCTGACGATCCGGTTCGATGGAGCCATGCAGGTAGCCAGGGTCTTTCTGAACGGCGATCTTATAATGACACATAAGGGCGGATATCTCCCCTTCTATATTAATCTCGCCGGTAAGATCGCCTTCGGAGAACAGAACTGCCTGCTTGTCGAGCTTGATAACCGCGATAACCCGCTTGTCCCTCCGGGAAAGCCCCTTGCTCAGATGGATTTTAACTATTATAGCGGGATCTACCGGAATGTTACACTGCTTATAAAAGAGAAGATCCATATTTCAGATGCCGTTGAAGCCGGCAGGGAGGCAGGAGGAGGGATGCTTATCAGCTTCGGCAGCGTGAACGCAGCAATGGCTGAGGTGAACATTCAGGCAGATATTGAAAATGAAGGGAGCGCGCCCCGGAATGCCGGACTGCAATATTCCCTCGTATCGCCTGACGGATCTGAAACTCTCACGGGAATAGCAGACAGCAGGCAGATTCCTGCCTCTGGTTTCACCCGTTTCAATCAAAAGCTTACAGTAAAGAATCCACGTCTCTGGTCAGTCAGATCGCCTTCACTTTATAAGCTCAGGGTAAGAGTACTTAGCGATGGTATGGCAGCCGATTCTGTTGAAATGGAGATCGGCATACGCACTTTTGCAGTCTCAGCGCGTGATGGCTTCACCCTTAACGGGGAGAAGGTCAGGCTCACCGGTACCAACCGTCACCAGGCTTATCCCTATATAGGAAATGCCCTTTCCGATAATGCCCAGTACAGGGATGCGGTCAAGATCAGGGAGGCGGGGTTCAATTTTGTCCGTTGTTCCCATTACCCGCAGTCTCCGGCTTTTCTGGATGCCTGCGATATGCTTGGCATCCTGGTTATGGATCCGATTCCCGGATGGCAGTTTTTTGGCAATGGGGAATTTCAGGACAATGCCATCACTGATGTCCGGCAGATGGTAAGGCGCGACAGGAACCATCCCTGCGTAGTGCTTTGGGAACCGTCGCTCAATGAGACTGAGATGCCGCGCCAGTTCATGGAACGGGCTCATAAAGCTGTTCACGGGGAGCTTCCTTTCAGCAATGTTTATACATGCGGATGGATAGATGATGTATATGATATTTTCATCCCGGCACGGCAGCATGCCGATCCTCCCTATTACTGGAACAGGTATTCGAAGAACAAGCCTTTGCTCATTGCCGAATATGGCGACTGGGAGTATTATGCCATGAATGCCGGGTTCAACCAGACAGCTTATGCGGGCCTGAAGCCTGAAGAGCGCTCCTCCAGGCAGCTCAGGGGTTTCGGGCAGAAAAGACTTCTTCAGCAGGCTCTCAACTTCGAGGACTCCCATAATGACGATCTGAGGGGGCATGCCATTGGGGATGCAAACTGGCTTATGTTCGACTACAAGCGGGGTTATGCACCTGATATAGAGTCGTCGGGGATAATGGATATCTTCAGGATCCCCAAGTTTTCATTTTATTTTTACAAAAGCCAGGCAGAGAATGCGGATCCCATGATCTTCATTGCCAATTACTGGAGTGATCCGGCATTCAGGACTGTAAAGGTCTTCAGCAATTGCGCGGAGGTTGAATTATCAGTTAACGGCAGGGTAGTCTACCGTCAGAAACCCTTGCCTGACATGTTTTCAACGAAGCTTACCTGGCCCCCTTTCACGTTTATGATGAGCCGCTTTGAGCCAGGAGTTCTTGAGGCTAAGGGTTTTATAAACGGGAAGGAGGTTGTCTCTGCTGTCAGGAAGACTCCGGGCAGGCCTGAAAGGATAGCGCTGTCTGTGGATCTTAGCGGCAGGGAGCTTCAGTCAGGCAAGAATGACATTGTTTTCGTCTATGCTTCAGTTACAGACTCTGTCGGAACAGTGCTTCCTGAAGATAACCGGCCGATAAGATTTTCAGTGGCGGGTGATGTGTCGCTGGTTGGGGCTAATCCGGCGAAGGCGGAGGCAGGTATTGCATGTATATTACTGAAGGCGGGAATGAAACCGGGTGTTGTGAAGGTAAGGGCCGAAGCGGAAGGGTTGGAGCCGGGAGAGATGAAGGTTACGGTGATAGAATAATGGGTAATTAAGCAAAACCGTGTGACTCCGTGGTTAAAATAGTCGAAAGCCACAGGATAAACAGAATTTTAAATAATTTAACAACTAATGCCAAGAATCTTCAAAAGTCTTTACGGGCAGGTAATAGCGGCAATAATACTAGGAATAGCGCTGGGGTTTTTCTATCCCGCCCTGGCTGTGAAGATGAAGCCTCTGGGTGACGGTTTCATCAAGCTTGTAAAGATGATGATCGCCCCGGTAATTTTCTGTACGATAGTTAACGGTATTGCCGGCATGCAGGACATAAAGAAGGTAGGCAGGGTAGGCATCAAGGCCATTATCTATTTTGAGATCGTTACAACACTGGCCCTTATAATAGGCCTCATTGTAATAAACTTCCTGAAGCCAGGGTCGGGAATGAATGTGGATCCATCCACCCTCGATGCAAATGCAGTATCCTCATATGTCACACAGAGCAAAACGACAGGGGTTGTCGGCTTTTTGCTTCATATAATTCCCGACAATATCGTCAATGCCCTCTCCAACGGCGATCTCCTTCAGATCCTGTTCTTTTCAATACTTTTCGGGATCGCCCTTTCCCGGATAGGCGACAAGGCCCTGCCGGTTCTGCGCGGAATAAAATCGCTTGAAGCAGGTCTTTTTGCCGTAATAAACATTATAATGAGAGCTGCGCCTGTCGGCGCTTTCGGTGCCATGGCCTTCACGATCGGCAAATACGGGGTCGGCTCTCTTGCATCACTCGGTCAGCTGATGATATCCTTCTATCTCACCTGTCTGCTTTTCATCTTTATTGTCCTGGGAAGTATCCTTAAGCTTGCTGGCTTCAGGATCTTCAGGGTGCTGGCCTTCATAAAGGAAGAAATACTTATCGTCCTTGGCACATCGTCGTCTGAGGCGGCATTACCCAGCCTGATGGCGAAGCTCCGGAAGGGGGGCGTATCGGAACCAGTGGTCGGGCTTGTTATTCCCACGGGTTACTCCTTCAACCTCGACGGCACCTCCATCTATCTTACAATGGCTGCCGTGTTCCTGGCACAGGCGACAAACACCCATCTGACCCTTTACCATCAGGTCACAATGCTGCTTGTATTGCTTCTCGTATCCAAGGGAGCAGCAGGAGTGACGGGCAGCGGGTTCATAACCCTTGCAGCCCTCCTTCCCGCTGTGGGAAACATACCTGTTGCCTCGCTTGCCCTCATCCTCGGCATCGACCGTTTTATGAGTGAAGCCAGGGCCATTACGAACCTTATAGGCAATTCAGTCGCTACAATTGTTGTAGCCAAATGGGAAAAGGAGATCGATCTGGATGTTGCAATGAAGGAGCTGGGATGATAGTGGTCGCCTGTCGGTTAAAGCTGTTTTGCCTCATCATTATTCACCTCCCGCTCACCTGTGTGATCGAAGCCATGATCCCTCTCGTACCTGATCATGGTCCCGGGTCTGAAATTGGTTATGAAAGCGCGTCTCCTTCTGTCCGTTGAATTTCCCCTGCTGTAGTGAAGCGTTGCACCGTGATGAAAGATGCAGCTGCCGGGACTTATCTCCACGGCGACGCCCTCCTCTTCACTTGCATCGCACATCAGTGCCCCCCCTCCCCTGGAGGATGGCCTGTGGGGTCTCACAGGAGCAAGATGGGATCCGGGAACATACCACATGCAGCCATTATCCCTTGTGGCTTCATCAAGGGCAACCCAGCAGCTGACAGCCCTTGTGTCGGGCATTGATATCCAGTAGGCACAATCCTGGTGCCATGGTGTGGGAGCATATGTGAAAGGCGCCTTATCGATGAGCATGTCAAAATCGAGCTCCATATCATCACCCAGCAGCTGCCTGGCCCAGGCCAGCGATCTCCTGTGCAGGCTTTTCTCAAGAAGCGCCGGCAGGAGTCGGCCCGGTACCATGATCTGGGTTATCCTTTCACCTGCTGCTTTTGGAGAATCGTCAGGCTGACCAGCAAGATCGGCCCTGTACCTTGCCGCATTATGCCCGTTTGCAAGGAAATCCTCGTATATACTTCGGTATTCCTCCACATCATTCATTGACAGCAGCTTATCAACGAGCAGATAGCCATTCCTGTTGAAAAAATCAACCTGTGTGTTGGTGAGAAGATCTGGAGACATTACATTCGGTTTATTATAATCCTATAAACCGTGAATTGCCTGATTTGTTCTGAATTTTTTAATTAGTGAACAAACCGGTGCCAGCACTTTTAAGCATTAACGATGTAGCGGTCCCGGCAGCTATCCCGATGCAATTCCCGCCGGGATATGCAGCCACGTGATCCGGCGAGGCCATACCATCCCGCCGTTTCACGGCATGACGCCCTTTGTTTCACGCGATCAGACCTTCAGGAAGATTTTCTTTTTATAAAGGATATAGAGGAAAACCCATGCCACCGTAGTTATCCCGATCCCGTCAATGAGCGGGCCCCAGGATTCCGGCAGCATGGCAGTAAAGCCACCGAAGAAGAACCTGGTTGCCGAACCGAAATTTACAATTCTTTCAGTGAGGTAAATAGTGATCGGGTTCATTCCTATAACCACAAAGAACAATGTCCATTTCTTATAGCCCCAGACATCAATAACAAGATAGAAGACAGAGAAAAGAAGGAGGCTCAATCCGCCGACAAAGCATACAAATGAGCTGGACCAGAGGTATTTGTTAATAGGAAATCCCAGGTTCCAGATCCTTCCAATGATTATAAGTCCCACCGCCGCAGCGATCATGTACATCACCTTGCGAACGGGCTTTCCGCCAAGATACCCGGAGCTTACAAACTGTCCGGTAAGCATCCCCAGCAGCGCCGTTCCGATGGCCGGTATTGTGCTCATGATGCCTTCACTGTCGCCGAATTTATAGCAGCAGAATTTACCCGGCAGGAATAATCTGTCTATATGTCCCGCGAGGTTCCCTTCCATTGAATATGGATCTGTTGCCCCCAGATCATGAGCAGGAAAGAGGATGAACAGCATCCAGTACACGATCAGGATCCCGGCGAGCCATACTATCCGGAATGTAAGCTTTGTATTCATGAAGATGAGAGCCGCAAACATCCATGCAAGACCGATCCTTCCAAGAACACTGCCATAGCGCAGGTGGGCGAAGTCGAAATTGACACCGTTATTGAAGACAATGCCAATGAGGACAAGTATGAGACCGCGGCTTATTACATGCCTGTAGATAGTCTTATCGCTCTGATTAAGAGACTTCCTCTTTGCCAATGAGAGCGGGAATGAGATACCGGCTATGAACAGGAACAGGGGAAAGATCATGTCGTAGAACCTGAAGCCGTGCCAGGGCATATGCTCCAGCTGACCCGCCCACCAGTTGAGCACAGGAATACCTGTCAGTGAAGCGAGTCCGACAAAGATGCCTTCGCCTCCCATTATCCAGAACATATCGAAACCACGCAGGGCATCAAGGGAGTGAAGTCTTTTTGGAGCAATTGATTGATTTTCCATGATTTGCTTTTATAGATTTTTATATACTCACAAATTTTGGGTAAAATAACCGAGGTATGACAGATTATTTACCTTTTATTTTGCATATTTGAAAATTCCGAAAAAATGTTCCCAAATATAAATAATCAAAAGTGAGATACAATAATTTAATCAGAACAAAATTATGAGCATTTCCCAAACCTCTTCAAATAACGGTCCGGGTTTAAAGCGTGTTCTCGGTCTGTCGTCCCTTGTGCTGTATGGCATTATACTTATCCAGCCTACTGCACCGATGCCATTGTTTGGCGCAGCTGTGGGACTGGCAAAGGGTCACGTTGTAACCACCATACTTATAGGAATGGTTGGGATGATGTTCACCGCCATAAGCTATGGCCGTATGGCAAATGCTTATCCGAGCGCAGGTTCTGCCTATACATACGTAAGCAGGGAGATCCATCCCTCCCTCGGTTATTTTGTGGGCTGGGGGATGATTTTCGATTACATAATGAATCCGATAATATGCGTGATCTGGGTCAGCAAGGCTGCTTTGAATATGATCCCCGAGATCCCTTTCGGAGTCTATCTCGTAGTCTTCACTGCCCTGTTTACAGGAATGAACCTGAGAGGAATTGAATCCAGTTCCCGCACAAATACGATAATTGCAACAGGCCTTGGTGTGGTGATAGTTTTGTTTCTCGGGGCGGCTGTAAGATATCTTTTTATTAATCCCCCGGCCGGGGCCGGAGCCTGGACGAGGCCTTTTTATGATCCTGCAACCTTTTCTTTCTCGGGAGTCTCGGCAGGAGCATCACTGGCAGTACTTACCTATATAGGCTTCGACGGTATTTCGACCCTGTCGGAAGAGGTTCATAATCCGAGGAAGAATATCCTGCGGGCTTCAGTGCTTGTATGCATAATAACAGGCGTCCTTGCTTCCATCCAGGTCTATTTTGCACAGATGGTATGGCCGGCAACCACTTTTCCCGATCAGGATACTGCATTCTGCTTTGTTGCGGGCAGGGCTGGTGGTCAGTGGCTCTTTCATACTGTAAATTTCGCCCTGCTTGTCGCTACGATCGGATCGGGCGCAGGTGCCCAGCTGGGTGCCGGACGTCTGCTCTATGGCATGGGCCGGGATAACGCAATACCGAAGAAATTTTTCGGGGTTGTAAATGCCCGCACGCGGGTGCCCTCAAATAATATTATACTTATCGGGGCTTTGACTATGATAGGGGCATTCCTCGTTTCCTATCCTGTCGGCGCCCAGCTTCTGAATTTCGGAGCTCTCATAGCCTTCATGGGCGTAAATGCTTCATCATTCACACGTTATTTCCTGCACGCGGAACAGCGGAAGTTCAGCAATCTGATCGTTCCATTCCTGGGTTTCTTCATTTGCCTGTTTCTCTGGATAAGCCTCGGGATAAATGCAAAGATCGTCGGACTTACATGGCTGACGGCAGGAGTCCTTTACGGAGCCTACCGGACGAACTGGTTTCGCAAGCCACTGCAATTCGTTCCGATTGAGAATAGTAATGATGAATAGATCATAAGTAATCTTAACAGAAATAATCATGAGAACAGTTAAGTTTGGTATCATATCTGTAAAACCTGCCGGACTGCTGGCCTTATTGTTGTTCTTTACCTTCGCTATGTCATTGGAAGCACAGCAGTCAAAGAGTCTCGATGTCAAGCTTGCAAGAGTTGACGACAAGAGCAGGGTCGATGTATATATCGGCGATAAATTTTTTACTTCATATCAGTACCCTGCAGATATTGAAAAGCCGTTTTTGTATCCTGTAATTGCTCCGAATGGTTCCGTCATTACAAGGGGATTTCCTATAGAGCCCCGGAAGGGGGAAAGGGTGGATCATCCTCATCATATTGGAATCTGGTTCAATCACGGAAATATCAACGGGCTCGATTTCTGGAACAATTCCTCTGCAATCCCTGCCGAAAAGAAGGATGAATACGGGCATATTGTTCTTCAGAAGATAATTAAGGCAGAAAGCGGAAAGAAAGGTGTTCTTGAAATAACTGCCGACTGGGATGACAATAAGGGGAATACCCTTCTCCGCGAGAACACGACTTATTATTTCACGGGCAATGGCGGATTGAGAACCATCGATCATATAACAACCCTTACGGCAGTCAATGGACCCGTTACATTTAATGACAGCAAGGAGGGATTGTTTGCCATAAGGGTCGACAGGGCATTTGAGATGCCTTCCGACGAACCTCAGATTTTTACCGATGATAAAGGTAATCCCACCACAGTTGGCGTTGTTGACAATACCGGGGTAACCGGAATGTACAACTCCAGCAACGGGTTAAAGGGCGATGCCGTATGGGGCACCCGGAATGACTGGGTTCTGCTCAATGGGACGAAAGATAATGAGCATATAACGATCGGGATCTTTGACAATCCGAAAAATCACGGTTATCCTGCCTATGCACATGCCAGGGGCTACGGTCTGTTCGCTGTAAACAATTTCGGTCAGCATTCTTACGATGCGAAAAAAGAGAAGGTGCAGTTTGTATTGCAGAAGGGTCATTCGGTGACCCTGCGGCACAGGCTTGTCGTTCAGGCCGGGGGCGAGATCACATCTGAGCAGGCAAACAGGATCTTCGAGAATTTTGCAAAGGAATATTAAAGCATTTCAATAATGTAACAATTAAAACCCCGCCCATGAAAACCGCAAAACATGTTAATCTGCCATTCAAGGCTTTACTGCTGCTTATTCTTGCCACCTTTCCGTTCAGAATCTTCGGCGCTGATAAGCAGATGTATTATGAAATACGGATCTACTCAATTTCCTCTCCGGCTCAGGCCGGCATGGTGGATGCCTTCCTGAAGGATGCATTTATTCCGGCCCTTCACAGGGCAGGCATCTCTAAGATAGGTGTTTTCAAACCGGTCGAAACAGACACTGCCGCTTTCGGCAAGCTGGTCTATCTTTTTATTCCTTTCAACACAATTGAGCAGTATGCAGGATTGCCTGCCATCCTTGAAAAGGATAAGACATATGCACAGGCCGGCAGCTCTTTCATTGACGCACCGTTCGACAATCCGCCGTACGACAGGCAGCAAAGCATCCTACTGAAGGCCTTTATCGATATGCCAAGGTTTGTTGCACCTGTTTTTTCAACCCCTGTTGGTGACAGGATTTATGAGTTGAGGAGTTATGAAAGTGCAACGGAAGCAAAGGCTGCAAAGAAGATCGAGATGTTCAACAAGGGAGGGGAGATAGCCTTGTTTGCGAAGCTTAAATTCAATGCCGTTTTTTACGGCGAGGCACTGGCAGGTAATCAGAAGCCGAACCTTATGTATATGACCACCTTTGCCGACCTCAAAACACATGATGAATTGTGGAAGGCATTTGGCGGTTCACCGGAATGGAAGAGCATATCAGGAATGGAGGAATATAAGAACACGGTTTCGAAGGTACATGTGTACCTGCTTCATCCGGCTTCCTGCTCCGATTTCTAGTAGTACTCAATCTCTGTGTCCTCAGTGGACCTCTGTGTCCCGATGCTATCGGGATCTGTGTAAGTTCTTAGGAACTGATTACACAGAGTTACACAGAGTTACACAGAGGATAAGGCACAGAGGTTCACAGAGAATTAATCTATTTTTATCAGTGTGGGCAGTTCTATCTTCGAAATGGCTTCCTCGACTTCTGCTGTTGTCAGCTCATGGTCGGGCAGGTTGCCTTCGAAGAATTTCTCGTAGGCTGAGATATCGAAATGTCCATGTCCGCTGAGGTTGAAAAGGATTGTTTTCGACACCCCTTCCAGGTCGGCTTTTCTTGCTTCATCAAGAGCTCCGGCAATAGCATAGTTTGATTCGGGGGCAGGCAGTATCCCTTCAGTACGGGCAAAGAGCACTCCTGCTTCAAAGCATTCTCTCTGAAGCTTGGCTCTTGCCTCAATGAAGCCATCCCTTAGAAGCTGGCTTACCAGTACGCCGGCGCCATGGTAGCGCAGTCCCCCGGCGTGGATCTTTTCCGGGATGAAATTGTGACCCAGGGTGTACATCGGAAGGAGAGGGGTCATCCCTGCCGAATCACCGAAATCGTACATGAATTTGCCTTTTGTTAGCTTGGGGCAGGAGGCAGGTTCGAGTGTGAGGAGCCTTGTCTTTTTACCCTTGGTCAGATTTTCGCGAAGGAAGGGGAAGGCGATGCCGGAAAAGTTGGAGCCTCCGCCGAAGCATCCGATAACCACGTCAGGGTAATCGCCCGTTTTTTCCATCTGCAGGAGAGCTTCCTGTCCGATGATTGTCTGATGCAGGATGACATGATTTAGGACACTGCCCAGTGAGTACTTTGTATAAGGATCCTGTACGGCCACCTCCATTGCCTCTGAAATTGCTATGCCAAGGCTTCCGGGTGAATCGGGATCCAGCTCCAGTACTTTCCGTCCGGCCACTGTCATAGTGCTTGGTGAAGGCACTACCCTTGCATTATATGTGTTCATCAGAAGCTTGCGTCCGGGTTTCTGGTTATAGCTTACCTTTACCATGAATACAAGCAGTTCCAGCCCGAAATGCTGACATGCGAAGCTCATGGCACTTCCCCACTGTCCGGCACCCGTTTCGGTCGTTATCCGCCGCACACCCTCCTGCTTGTTATAGTAAGCCTGGGCTATTGCCGTATTGGCCTTATGAGATCCTGAATAGTTGCCACCTTCATACTTGTAGTAAATTTTGCTTTTTGTCCCGAGTGCTTTTTCGAGCGATACTGCCCTGAACAGGGGAGAGGGGCGGTAAGTCCTGTAGAGGTCAAGCACCTCATCCGGAATATCTATATATCTCTCCGTGGATACCTCCTGCTTTATGAGCTCCATGGGAAAAACGGGAGCCAGGTCTTCCGGCCCGACAGGTTTGCCGGTTGCCGGATTGAGGGGAGGCAGAGGTTTGTTCGGCATATCTGCAAGGATGTTGTACCATTGCCTGGGCATTTCATTTTCACTGAGGATGATCTTTCTGAACTTTTCCATTTTTCTGATTTTTTATGGTTGTTTAATGATGGCAAATTAAAAAGGCACGCTGTGAAAAGCGTGCCTTATATCAGTATCAAATAAATGTTATACAACGGCCTATTTCACAGCATTATAATTCAAGCTGCGCCAGGACCAATCGTAAAACATTCTCAATCTCATTCGGTATTTACTTTTTTTATGTACAGCTACAAAAATAAATAAATTTTTAAATTATAATTAAAAAATCGGAATTTTTCTAAAAAATCATGATTCAATGACCGTTTCTCCTTGGCAACTGAAATCAATATCAGCATTTTGCTTGAAAATCGATTGCCCTCTCCCGGGCTCTCTGTGATATGTCTGATTGAACTGCTATTTGAATAGAAGGTTAAGAGCCCTTGCTATACTGGCCGGGATGGCATTGTATTTATTCGCGGACGATTGCTCCGAGATGCCTCAGATCGTCAAAAAAGCCGGGGTATGATTTTGCAACGCACTGTGAATCCCTGTATACTAACCTTGCCCGTTGCCCTTAATGCAGCTACAGCAACGGCCATGGCAATGCGGTGGTCGTCGTGAGACTCAACCCGTGCGGCTGTTGGGCGGCCTCCGGTCACTTTCATGCTGTCACCGCTGATCTCGATATTTATGTTCATTTTTCCGAATTCGTCCCTGAGTGCAGAGGCACGGTCGCTCTCCTTGTAAATGAGCCTTGAGACCCCTTTTATTACCGAGACACCATCCGAATAGGCTGCGAGCGCCACCAGAGGAGGAAAGAGGTCGGGTGATTCGGTAGCATCGAACTCGAATGATTTTAGTTCCGATCTGGAGATATCTATCTGATCCTCCATTATGTGTATTTTTGAACCTGCCTTTTCAAGTGCGGTGAGGATGGCCATATCGCTTTGCTTGCTGTCCGTGCGCAGACCCTGTACCCTGAGGTCGCCGTTTATTGCTCCTGCAACGAGCAGGAAAGCCCCGCCGCTCCAGTCGCCTTCGATGGCAAATTTTTTTGGAGTGTAACGCTGGTTGCCCTGTATTCTGAACACTTCATAATCATCGCATTGAACGCTGATGCCGAAAGTCTGCAGCAGCTGTATGGTCATGTCGATATAGGGCTTGCTTTTAAGGTTTTTAACCCTGATCACCGAATCTTTTTCTGCCAGTGGCAGAGCCATGAGAAGTCCTGTAAGAAGCTGGCTGCTTACGGAGCCGTCAATTTCGCAATTTCCCCCCTTAATGGGTCCCCTGATCGTAAGGGGAAGAAAACCCTCTGATGTTGTGCACTGTACTCCAAGCTGGGTCAGCGCCTCCTCGATCATCCCCATAGGGCGCTTTTTCAGGGAATTGGCCCCGGCCATTGTAATCTCGGCAGGATACAGGGCGGCTATGGGCGAAAACATCCTGACAGCCAGTCCGGATTCCCCGCAATTAAGCTTTTCCTCCTTGAGGATCCTGGCGCCCCTGATCTTCAGTTCGCTTGGTATGGGATCTACCTTTGCTCCCAGGCCGCATGCGATGCTCATTGCAGCAAGAGAGTCGTCACAATATGATGGATTGATGATGGTGCTTTCCCCGTCAGCCAGAAGGGCGGCAGCAATAGCTCGCTGGGTCATGCTCTTGGAGGCAGGGGCTTTTATATGTCCTTTAACTTCTGAGGGTTCTACACATCTTTCCATGAATATCTGAATGTTTTATTTTTTTTCCGCCTTGTCTTTCACTCCGTTGTTCATGACTCTCATCTGGTGGTTGATCGATTCCTGGTGTATTGCCTTGAAAATCGCATCGATAAGTTCAGGGCTGAGTCCCTTTTCCTTCCCTTTGATGATGGCTTTTCTTATAATTTCATCCCACCGGAGACTCTGCAAGATAGTGATATTATTTTCCTTTTTATAGTGCCCGATAGTTTCTGCAACCTTCATTCTTTTTTCCATCAGGTCAAGAAGGTGGTCATCGTAAATATCGATCTGCTGCCTCAGTTCGCCGAGCACGTCGAGCAGTTTGGGATCGGAGGTATCGGGGCTCCTGTAGATGAGCCTGCTCAACAGCTCCTTCAGATCATTGGGAGTGAGCTGCTGGGCTGCATCGCTCAGTGCTTTCGCAGGATTTATATGAGATTCGATCATCAGTCCGTCGAAGTTCAGGTCCATGGCTTTCTGTGAGATCTCGTGCAGGAAGGGTCTCGCCCCCCCGATGTGGCTCGGGTCGCATATTATCGGCAGATCGGGGATACGCCTGCGAAGCTCTATGGGTAGCTGCCAGTTGGGCTGGTTCCTGTACACAGTCTTCTCATACGACGAGAAGCCGCGATGTATGGCCCCGATCCTTGTGATTCCCGCCCTTGCGACTCGCTCGATGGCTCCGATCCATAGTTCTATGTCGGGGTTGATCGGATTCTTGACAAGCACCATGACATCAACGCCCTGCAGCGCATCTGAGATCTCCTGCACTGTGAAGGGATTTACAGATGTCCTGGCCCCGATCCACAGCATATCGATGCCGTATTTGAGGGCTTCATAGACATGCTTCTCGTTGGCCACTTCGGTCCCAACCAGCAGGCCTGTCTCCTGCTTAACCCTCCTCAGCCATTTCAGACCTTCGCTGCCAACCCCTTCGAAGGAATTGGGACGGGTCCTGGGTTTCCAGATGCCGGCGCGATAAACACTGACCTGGTTTATTGCAGCCAGCTGCCTGGCTGTTTCCATAACCTGATCCTCCGTCTCTGCGCTGCATGGACCGGAGATTAAAAAGGGCCTGCCCTTGTAACCTCTCCAGTCTTTGATTAGTGGATTCTCCAGCTTAACTTCCATGATTTGATTATTTTATTAGTTCAATATTTTCCTGATCTTATTTGCCTCTTCCATCAGCGACTTCAACCCTTCGACATCTTTTCCGGCTATCATTCTCCTGAAAGAGTTCATCTTTTCAATATATGTATCCATTACTTCGAGGATAGGGCTGGCATTTTCAACGAAGATAGGGGCCCATGTATCCCCGTTACTCTTGGCGAGCCTTACAGTGCTCTCAAATCCGGCACTTGCGATCGACAGGATGTTCTGTTCCTCCTGCTCCTTGTCGAGCACGCACAATGCAAGTGAAAATGACGTTATGTGGGAGATATGCGATATATATGCAACGTGTACATCGTGATCGCCTGAGTTCATATAGATCTTGCGCATATTCAGAGTGTCCAGCATTTGTTCCACCAGCAGGAGGGCATCCGGATCCGAGCGCTCCCTGTCGCAGATTACAACATTCTTATAGTCAAAGAGCTTTCCGATAGCTGCAAGCGGACCCGAAAATTCGGTTCCTGCCATCGGATGGACGGCCACATACCGTCCCCTTGCGGGGTGATCCGCAGATGCTACAGCTATGCTTGCCTTCGTCGACCCCATGTCTGTAACCACTTTTGTTGTTCCGGCTATCCTGTCAAGGATTCCGGGCAGCATCGTGCAATTCGTATTGACCGGTGTGGTGAGGATGATAAGGTCGCTCTTGTCTATAGCGTTTTCAAGCGTATCATTCCCGTCAACCAATCCGCATAAAAGGGCTATATTCTGATGATGGATATTATTGTCAACTCCTATGATCCTTTCCGCAAATCCCCTCTTACGGAGATCCAGGGCAAGAGAACCGCCTATGAGCCCTACTCCAATAACTGCAATTGTCATGTTTTGTTTATTAATTGTAAAAAAATTGTTCCCTGTATATTATTTGCCGGATGAATGGCTCTGGTTGCCCTTCGCCCTGCGCCTTTTACATCCCCCTTCCGATAGCTATCGGGCCCCTTCAAAGGGGGAATCCGTAACGTGTAACTTTCGCCATTTGCCTTTCTCCTTTTTCCTTTCTCTTTCTCTTCTCCTTTCTCCTTTCTACTTTCTCCTTTCAAGCCTCTCCTTCGCCTCTTCCAGTCTTTTCTGCGTGGCGCACAGGGAGATCCTTATATGCCGGTTTCCGTTATTGCCGAAGATGAACCCCGGCGTAACGAATACATGCGATCCGTTCAGAATGTCCTCAACCCAGGCTTCGCAATCACCGGCACTGCCTGGGATCCTTCCCCACATGAAAAGCCCTGACTGTCCCGGATCGTAGCTGCAGCCAAGGATATCCATGATCTCTTCAACTGTTTTCCTGCGCGCTGCATATACAGCATTTACCTTATCGTACCACGACTCGGGGTTATGAAGGGCTTCCACGGCAGCCATCTGCATCGGAAGGAACATACCCGAATCCATATTGCTCTTCACCTTGAGGATCTCCTTTATATAATCGCTGTGCCCGGCAACCATCCCGATCCTCCATCCCGCCATATTCTGGGATTTGCTCAGCGAGTTGAGCTCGAGCGCAGTGTCCATGGCACCTTCTGTTTCCAAAATGCTGTGGTAGTCATTGTTCAGGATGAAGCTGTATGGATTGTCATTGCAGAGCAGGATATTATGTTTTGCAGCAAAGTCCACAAGTCTTCTGAAGAGCTGAGTTGACCCCCTTGTGCCCGTAGGCATATGGGGATAGTTTATCCACATCAGCTTAACCCCCGACAGATCGGTGTTTTCGAGAGCCTCCATATCGGGGAGCCATCCGTTGCTCTCCTTCAGGTCATACTTCCTTACTATTCCTCCCACCAGGCTTGTTACGGATGAATATGTCGGATAGCCGGGGTCAGGGATCAGTACTTCATCGCCGGGATTCACATAGGCCAGGCTGATATGCATTATCCCCTCCTTGCTGCCCATGAGGGGAAGTATTTCACTTTCAGGATCGAGCGCAACACGGAAATATTTTCTGTACCAGCCGGCGAATGCCATTCTGAGTTCAGGGATCCCCTTGTAGCTCTGGTACCCGTGCGATGTTTCCCTTACAGCATAAGAGATAAGGCTTGCTATCGTGCTGTCGGAAGGAGCCTGATCGGGGCTTCCTATTCCAAGATTGATGATGTCGGCTCCTTCTTTCCGCATCCTGTCGATCTGTGCGAGCTTTTGCGAAAAATAATATTCGCTGACATTTCCGGTTCTGGCGGCTGGCTTAACTTTCATACATCATATCTCCTTTAAAGTAAACACCCAGTATTTCAAGGTTGCTTGTATATTCTGCGAGCACCCTTCTGATCACTTCGGATTTTGTATTCTTGTTGAGTTCGAGGTCGACATAGAACATGTACTCCCATTCCCCGTTGAGCCTTGGAACCGACTGGATCTTCGAAAGGTTGATCTGAAGCTCTGCGAGCTTTACGAGCACCTTTGCCAGGGATCCCGGCCGGTGGCCCGTCGAGAAGCATATTGATACCTTATTCCCCTTCGTATTTCCCTTGTCTTCGCTGCCTATAATATGAAAACGGGTATAATTCTGCTTGTAGGTCTCGATCCCTTCTGCAAGTATGTCGAGCCCGTAGATCTCAGCGGATATTCCTGAGGCGATGGCAGCAACTCCGGTCAGGTTGTTCTCGCGTATCTGCCTGGCACTTCCTGCCGTATCCTCCGCCTCGATAAGGGTTATCCCGGGAAACTGGTTTAGGAAAGTCATGCACTGGGCAAGGGCAATCGGATGGGATCTTATCTCCCTTATACCGGTGATCTGCTGACCCGGCAGCGCCATAAGGTTCTGCTTTATCCTCAGGTTATGCTCTCCAAGGATCTTCAGTCCCGATTCCCTTATAAGTGTATAGTTATAGAGTATGCTGCCCGAGCGGGCATTCTCAATGGCCATAACTGCAAAATCGGCTTCCCCGGCCTTCAGGGTGTTCAGCGTCAGGTCGAATGTGGAGCACGGAATAATTTCAACTTCATCGTAACTGAAGTATTGCCTTGCAGCAACTTCGTGAAATGATCCGGTCTCTCCCTGTACAGCTACTTTCATAATCAATGTGTATTAAAAAAGAAGGGCCCCTTTCCGGGACCCTTGCTTCATATAAATTTTATTTATCTGTATACAAAAATCCCCTATCTCTTTTTAAAGTAAAAAAAGAAGTAATAAAAGGAGATAAAATAATTGTACACAATATTCATCTGTCTGTTTTCTTAGCTTGCAAAAATATATACTTTTTTGAATATATCAAAGAAAAATTCGTAATAACTGCAGTTATTGTTTAAGATATCAATTTTTTTGTCCCCCTTTTGCCTTTTTGTCCTGCCACCTCCTGTTTTTTGCCCCCCAACCCCCTAAAGGGGGAATAAAACCAGTGCAGATATGCTGAATCTACATCATAATAGCCTGCGCTCTACGCTCTACGCTCTGATCGACCGAGCACCCAACACCCCGCACCAAGTACCCAGTACCAAGCACCCAGCACCGTGACTCTCCCCACTGTTTTTTGCCCCCTCCCGATAGCTATCGGGACCCCTAAAGGGGGCATAAAACCAGTGCAGATCTGCCGAATCTGTGTCATCTGCGAGCCATTATTCCATTCCCTTTTCCAGGTATTCCTCCAGGCTCCGGATCCCGTTCAGGCGGCAAAAATCACATTTCAGCGTAAATCGCCATTTAATGAGGCAGGTACCTCACCCTGTGCAGAAGCTGTCTATGGCTTATGCCTCTCCTTCAGTACCTCCTCCACATCCTGAAAGCTGACACCTTTGGCCTTTAACAGAACCAGCAGATGATACAGAAGGTCGGCTGCTTCATTTTTGAAAAGCTCCAGATTATCATCCTTGGCCTCAATAACAAGCTCCACAGCCTCTTCACCTACCTTCTGCGCCACCTTATTGATCCCCTTCCGGTAAAGCTTATTCGTATATGATTCGGTACTGTTGTCGTCGATGCGCTGACTGATCACCTTCTCAAGCTTGTAAATGAATCCTTTGGCAGTCTCCTCGGCAAAGCAGGATGTGCTTCCTGTATGGCAGACAGGCCCGGTGGGGCTTACCTTTATAAGGATCGTATCGTTATCGCAGTCAGCCTGAATAGATTCCACGAACATCCGGTTTCCGGAGGTCTCCCCTTTGGTCCAGAGCCTGTTTTTGCTCCGGCTGAAAAAGGTTACAATCTTTTCACTCCTTGTTTTTTCAAGTGCCTCCTCATTCATGTAGCCCACCATCAGGACCTGAAGAGTGCTGTTGTCCTGGATAACTGCCGGTACGAGCCCGTTTCCTTTGCTGAAGTCAATCCTGTTCATAGTTGATATATTATTTGATGCTGTGTGAGCTCAGTGTGCCTTCCGGTTTTCCTGCATTTATTTTCCATTTCACAGGGATCCGCAGAGCGGGTGCAGAGGGCCACGGAGAGCTTTAATTATGGTTGCAATCTTACAGATATATTTTCATCGGTCAGGTATTTCTTCAGATCCCTGATATCTATCTCCCCGAAATGGAAGATACTTGCCGCGAGGGCTGCACTGCATCCGGTATTGTTGAATACCTCCCTGAAGTGCTGCATTGTACCCGCTCCACCCGAAGCTATGACGGGTATGTTGATGCTGCGGCTCACATCGGCTGTAATATCGATCGAGAATCCCGATTTCGTGCCGTCGTTGTTCATGGAGGTGAGGAGTATTTCCCCGGCGCCAAGCTCTTCCGCCCTGCGGGCCCAGCTTATTGTCCTGAGTGGGGTGGGGGTGCGGCCGCCGTTAACAAAAACGATCCATTCATCATCAACAAAGCGTGTATCGATTGCGACTACTATGCACTGGTTGCCGAACTGGCCGGCAAGCTCTGAGATCAGTCCGGGCCTTTTGACCGCTGCCGAATTGACGGTAACCTTATCGGCACCTGCCTTCAGCAGCAGTGCAACATCCCCGACGGTGTCGGTGCCACCCCCGACTGTGAACGGGATATTGATCTCTGCCGCAATCCTTTCCACGAGTCCGGCCAGTGTTTTCCTGTTCTCGATAGTGGCTGTTATATCGAGGAATACAAGCTCGTCGGCCCCCTGCCTGACATATTCTTTTGCCAGCTCGACGGGATCGCCGGCATCGACAAGGTTAAGGAAATTAACTCCCTTCACGGTTCTCCCATCCTTGATATCGAGACAGGGTATTATTCTTCTTTTCAGCATTGTTTTCCCAGTTCTTTTAATGTTATCCTTCCTTCATAAAAGGCTTTGCCTACAATAACCCCTTCGCAGCCCGCCTCCCTGATCTCTTCAATGTCTTCAAGTGACGAAATGCCTCCGCTGGCTATGAGATTTATTTTGGTCTGTTCAAGAATTTCCCTGTACATTGCCACTGCTGGTCCCATCAGCATTCCGTCCCTCTCGATATCGGTGCATATAACGTATTGCACCCCCTTTTTGCTGTAACTGGTCAGAAAATCGGTTAGCCCGATAGCGGAATTTTCGAGCCAGCCCGCGGCAGAGATCTTACGGCCTTTATAATCAGCGCCCAGTATAAGCTTTTCCGGACCATGTTCCGACAGCCATTTCAGGAATAGTTCAGGATCTGATGCTGCAATGCTGCCGGCAGTAGCCTGCACAGCCCCCGCATTGAAAACAGTCCGGAGATCCTCCCCGGTCCTGATCCCTCCGCCGAAATCAATTTTAAGGTCCGTCCTGCCGGCGATATTTTCAAGTATCTGAAGGTTGGTGATCTTTTTATTCCTGGCGCCGTCGAGATCGACAAGGTGCAGGTATCTTATGCCGTTATCCTCAACCTCCCTGGCTACCTCAAGCGGATCATCACTATAAATTTTTTTTGTACCGAAATCTCCTTTTGTCAGGCGGACACATTTGCCGCCGATTATGTCCATGGCAACAATGATTCTCATAGGCTGAGGAAATTTCTCAGGATTTTCTCGCCTATCCCGGCCGATTTTTCAGGATGGAACTGGGTCGCATAAAAGTTCCCCTTTGTCATGGCGGCGCTGAAGGGAAGGATGTAGTCGCATGTTGCAGCAGTGCATGAAGAGATCTCGGCATAGTAGCTGTGCACGTAATAAACATCATCATTTAATGAGATGCCCCTGAACAAATCACCCTTTATTGTAAGAAAGCTGTTCCATCCCATGTGGGGGATCTTATCAACAGGGGGGAACAGCCTGACGTCCGAATCAAAAATGCCCATGCATGTCGTATCTGCCTCCTCGGAGAACCGGCACATAAGCTGAAGTCCGAGGCATATTCCGAGTACCGGCTGTTCAAGTGATCTGATAACCTCATCCAGCCCTCTTTCCTTCAGGTACCTCATAGCCGTGCCTGCCTCGCCGACTCCCGGAAAGATCACCTTTTCGGCGCTGGTCAGATCATCGGGATCATCAGTAATAATGCTTTTATAGCCGAGCCTGTCGAGGGCATTCTGCACCGATTTTATGTTTCCTGAATTATATTTGACGATGGCTATCATAATTTACCTTTGGTACTTGGGAGATTGTAGTTATCTGTCTGTTTTACGGCCATCTTCACAGCTTTAGCAAAAGCTTTGAATATAGCCTCTATCTTATGGTGTTCGTTCTGTCCGTCAGCCCTTATTATAAGGTTGCATTTGGCATTGTCGCTGAATGATTTAAAGAAGTGGAAGAACAGCTCGGAGGGCATTTCTCCTATCTTGTCCCTCGTAAACTCTACTTCCCAGACGAGCCATGGCCTTCCGCCGAAATCAAGGGCAACCTGTGCAAGGCAGTCATCCATGGGGAGCACGAAGCCATACCGCTCAATCCCCTTTTTCCCTCCGATAGCCTTTAGCATTGCCTCCCCGAGTGTTATTGCAACATCCTCCACAGTATGATGCTCATCGACGTACAAGTCTCCGTTTACATTAATGCTGAGGTCAAGATTGCCGTGCCTGGCGATCTGTTCAAGCATATGATCGAAAAAGCCTATTCCCGTCGAGATATTGCTCTTGCCGGCTCCGTCAAGATTAAGATCGATCTGGATCTGAG
This sequence comes from uncultured Bacteroidales bacterium, assembly GCA_963756885.1. Lineage (GTDB taxonomy): Bacteria > Bacteroidota > Bacteroidia > Bacteroidales > VadinHA17 > LD21. Next base: position 32,295 of record CAVWPG010000002.1, on the reverse strand, counting down.
TTTCCGATGTTTTTCTCTCTATTATACTACTGCGCGGGATCTGTTTGAGATATTTATAGATCTCATTCCAGTCGGAAGTACAAAAATCGGCATCGGGTGATTTTTCACTGTTAAGAAAAATTGATCTGCATCCCAGGTTTTTGGCCAGCTGTATATCGGTGTGCCTGTCGCCGATTACAAATGATTCATCCATGTCTACGCCCTGGGAGATATATTTTACAAGCATTGCAGTGCCCGGCTTTCGGGTAGGTGCATTCTCGGCGGGCATCGATCTGTCGATGAATATTTCCCTGAAAACCACCCCTTCGCCCCTGAGGATCTCGAGCATCTTGTTTTGCACCGGCCAGAAAGTCTCCTCAGGGAAAGATCCGGTGCCGAGGCCGTCCTGGTTGGTCACCATTACAAGTTCATAATCAGTCTCCCTGGCTATCAGCGATAAGCAGGTTATAGCCGAAGGCAGAAAGCTGAATTTCTCAAAACTGTCCACCTGTTCATCAGACGGTTCAGCTATTATGGTCCCGTCTCTGTCGATAAATAGAACTTTTTTCATTTTGAAAAGGACTTAAGTGCGTTAATCAATTTATTATTCTCGGCCGGTTTACCCACTGTAATCCTGATACAGTTCTCAACGGCACTGCTGCGGTTCCTAACAATAATATTCCTTTCAACAAGCGATTCATATATCCGGCCGGCATCCCTGACTTTTACAAGGAGGAAGTTGGCATCAGACGGGAACACTTTCTCGGCCACACCCATTTTTTTAAGCGTATCGGCAAGCCTTGACCTTTCCTGCCTGATAGTACGGACCTGCTCCATATACAAATCGTGCTTTTCGATTTTCCTCAGTACTGCCTTCTGGTTCACAGTACTTATATTATAGGGAGGCTTCACCTTGTTGAAATAGCTGATGACAGCGGGATCGGATACAGCCACGCCGACCCTCACTGCTGCAAGTCCGAATGCCTTGCTGAAGGTTTGCATCACAATCAGGTTGGGATATTTTGAGGTGAGCTCCAGAAATGAGGGCTTATCGCTGAAATCGATATAGGCCTCATCGATCACCACAATCCCGTTGAAGCCGGAGATGATGTATTCAACATCGCTTCTGTTTATCGAGTTGCCGGTAGGATTGTTGGGTGAGCAGATGAATATGAGCTTAAGATTCCTGTTTCCGAGAAGTGGTTCCGTTGCGGGGAGATCAATCTGAAAATTGCCGTTAAGGGGAACCTTCAGGGCTTTCACATCGTTAACCGATGCAGAAACTTCATACATCCCGTAGGTAGGTGGAAAAGTAAGGGAGCTGTCGCTGCCCGGATTGCAGAATATTCTGAAGCAGAGGTCGATTATTTCGTCGCTTCCATTGCCAAGGAATATTTTTTCCTCGGGTATGCCTTTGAGCCGCGAGACAGCTTTTTTCAGGATCCGCTGGTAGGGATCGGGATAACGGTTCAGGCTGCCGTAAGGATTCTCATTGGCATCCAGAAATATTCCACGGCTTCCGGAGTATTCATCCCGGGCGCTGGAATAGGGGGTAAGCCTGACTATATTTTCCCGGACAAGCTTATTTATATCAGTCATTTTTCAGGCTTTTTAATCTTAAACTCACGGCATTCCTGTGTCCGTTCAGAAGTTCTGCCTCTGCCATAATTTCTATTACGGGTCCCAGGCTTCTTATTCCCTCATCCGTCAGCTCCTGGAAGGAGATCTTTTTCATGAAGCTCTCGGCCGATACACCGCTGTAATTTCTTGCATAACCGTTTGTAGGGAGGGTGTGATTGGTCCCCGAGGCATAGTCGCCGGCGCTTTCGCAGCTGAAAGATCCCAGAAACACCGATCCTGCGTTTACAACCCCGGCTGCAAGCCGGTGAGGGTCGGAAGTATTTATTATAAGGTGTTCCGGTGCATACAGATTGCTGAAGTCCATACATTTATCGAGCGAGGGGAGGAGTATGAGCTTGCTGTTTTCCAAGGCCTGGGCGGCTATCTCCTTCCTTGGCAGAAGCCGGAGCTGCTGATTTATCTGCTCCAGTACTTTCCCGATCATATCGCTGCTGTCGGTCAGATAGACCACCTGGCTGTCGGGACCGTGCTCTGCCTGCGACAGGAGGTCGGCAGCTATGAATTCAGGATCTGCTGCGGAGTCGGATATTACAAGCACTTCGCTGGGTCCGGCCGGCATGTCTATTGCGACGCCCTCTTCCTGCACAAGCTCCTTAGCTTTGGTAACGAACTGGTTTCCGGGGCCAAATATTTTATACACCCGTGGAATGCTTTCTGTTCCGAAGGCCATAGCAGCTATAGCCTGTGCGCCTCCGGCCTTATAGATCGAGGTTATACCTATCAGTCTGGCGGTATAGAGGATGAGCGGATTTATTTTGCCGTCTTTCCCCGGCGGAGAACAAAGGATTATCTCGCGGCATCCTGCCAGTCTGGCCGGGATCCCCAGCATGAGAACAGTTGAAAAGAGAGGAGCACTGCCCCCGGGAATATAGAGTCCCACCTTTTCAACAGGAACATTTTTTCGCCAGCATTTAACCCCCGGATGGGTTTCGACGGGAGCTTCAGCGGCCAGCTGGGCCCTGTGGAACATTTCTATGTTTTTGCGGGCAATATCTATTGCATCCTTTATCGGGGCGGGTACGAGCTGAACCGATTCTTCGATCTCAGCGGGGGATACTTTCAGATTGTCGGGTCTGATGCCATCGAATTTTTCGGAATATTCAAGAAGCGCCTTGTCCTTTTCGGATCTTACCTTCAGGAGAATGGCTCTGACCTTTTCTTCAAGATAGCATTTTTTCATTGAAGGACGGCTGCAGATCTCCTCCCAGTCGTTCCTTTCGGGAAGTATTATTGTTTTCATCACAGGATCATTTTTTCAATGGGAATAACAAGTATGCCTTCCGCCCCGGCCTCCTTGAGCTGATCTATCCTTTCCCAGAACTGATCCTCCTTCACAACCGAGTGCATGCTGACCCATCCTTTATTTACAAGGGGTATTATCGAAGGGCTCTTCATTCCGGGGAGTATGGCGCAGATCCTGTCAACGGCCGATTCGGGGGCATTGAGCAGGATATATTTATTCTCCTTGGCATTGATTACTGCCCTGATCCTGAAGAGCAGCCTGGCAAGGATCTCCTTTTTGCCCTCGCTGAGGTTCCTGTTGCCGATTATTACTGCCTGGCTCCTGAGGATAGTCTCAACTTCCTGTAATCCGTTTGTGAGCAGTGTGCTTCCTGAGCTCACAATATCACAGATTGCATCTGCAAGCCCTATGCCCGGAGCTATTTCGACGCTTCCGCTGATCTCCTCGATCTCTGCGGTTATGCCATTCTTCCGGAAGAAGTCAGTAAGGACCCTGGGGTAGCTTGTAGCAACCTTTTTATTCATAAAGAATCCCGGACCTGTATATTTTTCCTCCTTGGGTATGGCCAGGCTCAGTCTGCAGCCGGCAAAGCCAAGCTTTTCAAAAATATCGACATCCTTGTTTTTCTCGGCCACCATGTTCTCCCCGAGGATCCCGATATCGGCCACCTGTTGTTCGACATATTGCGGGATATCGTCGTCTCTCAGGAAGAGAACCTCGACCGGGAAGTTGGAAGCAGATGTTTTCAGAACACTTATTCCGTTTGAGAATTTGATACCACATTCTTCAAGCAGTTTTTTTGAATTTTCACTCAGTCGTCCGCTCTTCTGGATGGCAATTTTCAGTACACTCATTTTACTTTGTCCTATGTGTCCGAACAACTCAGGCAGGAAATCAAAAACCCGCCTGATCTGCTCAGACGGGTTTATGATACTTTAATATTTGAACATATCACTATCTCCTCGCCTGACAGCAAGATTCAAAATGATAATGATGTGATGTCCTGTAATTCATTTTCTTAAAATATGATGCAAAAATAATAATAAATTATTTATATGCTACTACTTTTTGCGGGAAATTGAATAATTTTTTAATGAATTCACTTTCTGATCCCTTTCTCGCAGGGGGTAGCAGGCAGATTTATATTCTTTCGGCAACGAGGTCACCGACTTCTGTAGTGGAATATCCCATTTTACCGGCTCCCATATCCTTCAGCTTATTGGCAGTAACGTCCATTATTGCATTTTCGATTGAACGGGCAGCTTTTTCTTCTCCCAGGTGCTCGAGCATCATTCCGCCACAGGCTATTGAAGCCAGCGGATTGATTATATTCTTTCCTGTATATTTTGGTGCGGAACCGCCGATAGGCTCGAACATTGAGACACCGCGCGGATTGATGTTGCCGCCTGCTGCAATCCCCATGCCTCCCTGTGTTATTGCTCCGAGGTCAGTTATTATGTCACCGAACATGTTCGTAGTAACGATGACGTCGAACCACTCCGGGTTTTTAACCATCCACATGCAGGTGGCATCGACATGGTAATATTCCCTTTTGATATCGGGATATTCTTTTCCTATTTCATTGAAGGCCCTTTCCCAAAGGTCAAAGACGAAGGTAAGGACATTTGTCTTTCCGCAGAGAGCCAGTGTTTTTCTCTTGTTTCTCTTTCTTGTGTATTCGAATGCATATCTAAGGCAGCGATCTACCTGCATGCGCGAGTAGACCATATTCTGTATTGCAACTTCGTGGGGCGTTCCCTTCATGGTTGTACCGCCGCTGCCTGTATACACGTCGCCTGAATTTTCCCTGACAACAACATAGTCGATATGCTCGGGGCCCTTATCCTTAAGGGGAGTGGCAACACCGGGATAGAGCTTGATCGGGCGCAGGTTAATATACTGATCGAGATCGAACCTGAGCTTCAGCAGTATTCCTTTTTCAAGTATACCGGGTTTTACATCGGGATGACCGATTGCTCCAAGGAAAATCGAATCGAATTTTTTAAGCTGTTCCGAAGCAGAATCGGGAAGTACCTCGCCCGTTTTAAGATACCGCTCACCTCCGAAATCAAATTCCTCGAAATTAATGGCGAAGTCGTATTTCGATGCCACCGCGCTGAGTACTTTTTTCCCTTCCCTGACTACTTCGGGACCGGTGCCATCACCTGGAATAACTGCAATATTGTAAGATTTGCTCATAGATTTGGTTCTGTTAATAAAAGATTATTTACTGCTTTTAATGATATTTCACGCTGTGTAATTCCGGGTGTTCCGTCTTGTACTCTGTCTCGCTCAGCCCCTCGATTATGTTGAGCATCTTCTCCGTTGCCTTTATTGCCGATTCGGTCTGGTCGGCATCGAGTCCCTTCGTTCTGAATTCCTTTCCCCTGTAATCCCATGTGATTATAGTCTCAACAAGCGCATCGGTAGCGCCTCCGGGTGGTATTGTGACCTCATAATCGGTAAGGGCGGGATAATGTTTCCCGAGCTTGTCATATATGTTTCTCAGGGCCTTCATGAAAGCATCGTACTGCCCGTCGCCCGAGGATGTTTCCTGGTAAAGGTGCCCGTCGATCTCGACCTGAATATTTGCTGATGGCTTCAGTCCATAGGAGAGGGACAGGGAGTAGTTCTTTATGAAGATCTTGTAATTGCTTTTGTCATTGCCGAGCACATCGGCTATGATGAATGGCAGGTCTTCCGTAGTCACATTCTCTTTTTTGTCGCCTAGTTCTATTACTCTCTGGGTCACCTTCGTAAGGGATTCAGGGCTGAGGAAGAGCCCGAATTCCTCAAGGTTTTTCCTTACGGTTGCCTTGCCCGATTGTTTCCCCAGGGCGTATTTCCTCTTGCGGCCGAAGCGTTCCGGCATCAGGTTGTTATAGTAAAGATTGTCCTTGCTGTCGCCATCGGCGTGCACACCCGATGTCTGGGTGAAGACATTTTCCCCGATCACCGGCTTATTCACAGGGATGCGGATGCCGCTGAAGGTCTCCACTATCTTGCTCACCTTTGTGATTTCATATTCGTTTATATCGGTATCGGCATGGAGCTGATCGCGCATTATGCCTATCACGCTGGAGAGGGGTGCATTGCCGGCTCTTTCTCCCAGGCCGTTTACGGTTGTATGAATCCCTTTTACTCCCGCCTTCACTGCAGAGTAGACATTTGCCACCGCCAGGTCATAGTCGTTGTGGGCATGAAAATCAAAGTGAAGCCCCGGATAGCGATCCACTATCTTTTTACAGAATTCAAATGTCTGCTCCTGGTTTAAAATGCCCAGGGTGTCGGGGAGCATATATCGCTTTATATTGTCATCCTTCAGCGATTCCAGCATATAGAAGACATAATCCTCCGAATTGATCATCCCGTTCGACCAGTCCTCGAGATAAATATTTACCTGGATGTCGAGCGCCTCTGCTTTTTCTATTATATCCCTGATATCCCTGACATGCTGCTCCGGTGTTTTTCTAAGCTGCTTTTCAAGATGCCTGAGCGACCCCTTGCAGAGAAGGTTTACAACCTTTCCTCCGGCATCGTTGATCCAGTTGAGGGAGACATCCCCGTCGACGAATCCGAGAACCTCCACTTTCCTGTGAAGATTATTATGGCGCGCCCACTCGGTTATTTTGCTCAGCGCCTGGAACTCACCGGCAGATACCCTTGCCGAAGCCACTTCAATCCTGTCGACCCTCAGGTCCTTGAGAAGAAGTTTGGCTATATGGAGTTTTTCGAGCGGTGAGTATGATACTCCCTGGGTCTGTTCACCGTCCCGGAGGGTAGTATCCATTATTTCAACTCTCATTTTACAAGACTTTTATTGTTTTCATAACTTGTAATCATATCCTTCATGCCGAGAAGAAAATCTATATCATCAAGTCCCTTGAGAAGGCACTCTTTCTTGTATGGATTTATTGCAAATATTACACTCTCACCCGTAGGAAGTATTGTAAATTTTTGTTTTTCGAGATCAATTCTGACCTTTGTCGACGGATCCTTCCGGATCTGTTCGTGAAGCCTCTTCAGAAGATCCTCGGAGATCACTATGGGAAGGAGTCCGTTATTGAGGGAATTATTCATGAAAATATCTGCGAAAAAGCTCGAAACGACTGCCCTGAATCCATAGTCGAATATTGCCCATACGGCATGCTCGCGGCTTGAGCCGCTGCCGAAATTCTTTCCCGTAACAAGAACCTTGCCGGTATAGGTGGGATCGTTCAGAACAAATGCAGTATTCGGTTCGCCTGTTTTGAGGTATCTCCAGTCGCGGAACAGGTTGTTCCCGAATCCCTCTCTCGAGGTTGCGCTGAGGAACCTTGCAGGGATAATCTGATCGGTATCCACGTTTTCCAGGGGAAGCGGAACACAGGTTGATTCGAGAAGATCAAATTTGACTTTTGCCATATCAGATTATTATTTAACGTTAATTTCTTCAGTTATAAATTCGCGGGGATCGGTGATCATGCCCGTAATAGCTGCCGCGGCGGCAGTGAATGGGCTTGCCAGCAGTGTTCTGGCCCCTGGTCCCTGCCTTCCCTCGAAGTTCCTGTTTGAGGTGGAGACCGCATATTTTCCTGCCGGGATCTTGTCCTCATTCATAGCCAGGCATGATGAGCATCCCGGCTGTCTCACCTCAAACCCGGCCTCCCTGTAAATTTCAATGAGACCTTCCGCCACCATCTGTTCTTCCACCTTCCTGGAGCCTGGAACGATGAGCGCTTCAATGCCGGCTGCCTTCTTTCTTCCCTTGATGATCCTTGCAAAGGCCCGGAAATCTTCAATTCTGCCATTGGTGCAGCTTCCGATGAAAACATAGTCGACAGGATGGCCGAGCAGCTTCATGCCGGGCTTCAGTCCCATGTAATCGAGCGATTTGAGGAACGATGATGCAGATTCGCCTGGCCTGTCGGCCGGCATTGGTATGGAGGAGTCAATTGCCATTCCCATTCCCGGGTTTGTGCCATATGTTATCATAGGCTTTATTACCCTCGCATCAAATTCGAGTTCGCGGTCAAAAACGGCATCGCTGTCGGTTTTGAGCTTCTTCCATTCCTTTATTGCTGCCTCACGATCCTCAATTCCCGGTATCGACGGGAGGTTCCGCAGGTAGCTGAACGTTTTTTCATCGGGAGCTATGAGGCCTCCTCGTGCACCCATTTCGATGCTCATATTGCAGATTGTCATTCTGGCCTCCATGCTCAGATCCTCAATTGCGGTACCGGCATATTCGACAAAATAGCCTGTGCCGCCTCCGGTGGATATCCCGGAGATTATATACATTATTATGTCTTTCGATGTAACACCCTCATGCAGTTTCCCGTTAATCGTTATCCTCATTCTTTTGGGCCTGGGCTGCATTATGCACTGGGTAGCCAGAACCATCTCGACTTCGCTTGTGCCGATTCCGAAGGCAATTGTTCCGAAGGCTCCGTGGGTGGATGTATGGCTGTCACCGCAGACGATTGTCATGCCGGGCAGTGTGTAGCCCAGCTCCGGACCGATAACATGAACTATCCCGTTTTTTGAATGGTTCAGGCCGAACAGTTCTATTCCGTAGCGGCTGCAATTCTCCTTCAGCTTTTCCACCTGGTTCCTCGACAAGGCATCCCTGATCTGCAGATGCTGGTCCTTTGTCGGGATATTATGATCTGCGGTCGCGAGTGTCCGTTCGGGCCGGAATACAGGTATCCCTCTTTCCATCAGTCCGTTGAAGGCCTGCGGGCTGGTCACCTCATGTATGTAATGCCTGTCTATGTAAAGCACATCCGGGCCCTGCTCTATGGATCTCACCACATGACCATCCCATATTTTATCAAAAAGTGTTTTTGGTTTCATGTAATTATTCTTAATTGAATCTTTTCCTCTTCCCTTTTTGCCCCCCTTCCCGATAGCTATCGGGACCCCTGAAGGGGGGTTAAAAAGCGATTAAACACCACTTTTTTAGCCCCCCCTTGGGGGTTAGGGGCGAACGGGCGAACAGGGAGTTAATTAATTTTTGCTATTGCATCTATAAATGCTTCAACCGAAGCTGTTATTATATCAGTATTGGCCGAAAAGCCGTAAAAGGTTCTCCCTTCATGCTCGACCTGGATATGCACCTTACCCAGGTCATCGCTCCCCTTCGTAATTGCCTGGATAAGGAATTCCTCGAGGTGAACGGTCTTGCTAATCAGCTGTTTTACTGCTGTGAAGGCTGCATCAATGGGTCCGTTACCGGAAGCAGTCGAGAGATGGAGCTCTCCGTTTATCTTTATTCCTACCGTAGCAACAGGGATCATTGTCTTTCCGCAGGCGACCTGCAGTGTATCGAGCTTCATCGATTTTTCACCGTTGAAGACCTCGCCTGCAAGGATCCTTATATCCTCATCGTTGATATCCTTCTTCTTGTCGGCCAGAAGCAGGAACCGGTGATAGATATCATCGATCTCCTCCTTGCCGAATTTGAATCCGAGCAGTTCGAGCCTGTGGTTAAGTGCTGCCCTTCCGCTGCGGGCTGTGAGGATTATAGACGATTCCTTGATTCCGACCTCAACGGGATCGATTATCTCGTAATTCTCCCTGTTTTTCAGTACGCCGTCCTGGTGTATGCCCGACGAGTGGGCAAAGGCGTTGCGTCCTACAATGGCTTTGTTCGCCTGTACAGGCATGCTCATGAGGGTGGAGACGAGCCTGCTTGTGCTGTAAATCAGCTTTGTGTTGATCTCGGTCTGGAAGTTGAGGTTATGATGACTCTTTAGTATCATGGCAATCTCTTCGAGCGATGTATTGCCTGCCCTCTCCCCGATACCGTTTATTGTTACCTCTACCTGGCGTGCCCCGTTAAGGATGCCCATCATTGTGTTCGCCGTGGCCATCCCAAGATCGTTATGGCAATGGGTCGAGATAGTTGCCTTATGGATATTTGGAACATTCTCCTTAAGGTATTTAATTTTCTGGCCATATTCCTCTGGCAGGCAATAGCCTGTTGTATCGGGTATGTTAACAACTGTTGCCCCTGCCTTTATGACAGCTTCAATAACTTTTGCAAGGTATTCGTTCTCGCTTCTTCCGGCATCTTCAGCATAGAATTCAACATCCTCGACGAATTTTTTTGCATATTTGACAGCATCGGCAGCTCTTTTAATGATCTCTTCCGGGGTAGTCTTTATTTTATATTGAATATGAAAGGGAGAAACACCTATGCCAGTATGTATTCTTTTCTTTTTGGCATACTGCAGAGCTTCAGCCGCAACTTCAATATCCTTCTTGACAGCCCTTGTGAGCGCACAGATCACCGGGTTTGTAATTGCCCTGGAGATTTCCACAACAGATTTGAAATCACCAGGGCTCGACACAGGGAACCCTGCTTCCAGAACATCCACTCCCAAAGCTTCGAGTGCCTGAGCGACCTCAATTTTCTCAATCGTATTCAGCTGGCAACCCGGCACCTGTTCCCCATCCCTGAGGGTGGTATCAAAAATTATGACCTTATCGTTCATATTTTCACTTATTTTCAATAATTATTTTTTCAGCGGTCTGAGGTTTCTCACGGCTGCTCCGGCTCTCCACATTTCCGAATTGCCGAGTTCCTTAAGTTCGCCGTTGAGCATTTCCTTGTAGTTGGGTGCGCCCGTTGAATTGAGTACCCTCACGCATTCCTCGCCCGATTTGACTCTTTTATAGAGCTCCTTGAATACAGGGAGCGTAGCATCGCGGAATTTGGGCCTCCAGTCGAGGGCTCCACGCTGTGCAGTGGCGCTGCAATTGGAGTACATCCAGTCCATCCCGTTTTCATCCACGAGTCTGATGAGACTCTGGGTAAGCTCCTCGACGGTTTCGTTGAAGGCTTCGGAAGGGCTGTGCCCATTGGCCCTGAGAACCTGGTACTGAGCATCCATGATTCCTGCCAGTGCGCCCATCAGCACACCTCTTTCACCTGTAAGATCGCTGAAGACCTCAAGCTCGAATGTTGTCGGGAAGAGATAGCCTGAGCCGATGGCGATGCCTAATGCAATTGTTCTTTCCTCTGCCCTGCCGGTGAAATCCTGAAAGACTGAGTAGCTTGAATTGATGCCAGCCCCTGCGAGGAAGTTCCTCCTGACACTTGTTCCGGAACCTTTTGGAGCGCACAGGATAACATCAACATCGGCAGGCGGAATAACACCGGTATGCTCTTTGTAAGTTATTGAGAAACCATGTGAAAAATAGAGGGCATCTCCCTTTTTAAGGCATGGCTTGATTTTGGGCCAGAGTATACGCTGTGCAGCATCGGAGACCAGGTACTGAATGATAGTACCCTTGGTTGCGGCTTCCTCAACAGGGAAAAGTGTTTTGCCCGGAACCCAGCCGTCGGCAATAGCCTTATCCCAGTCGGCTTTAAATTCGGGTGCCTGACCAATTATAACGTTGATCCCGTTGTCTTTCATGTTCAGCGACTGGGCAGGGCCCTGGACACCGTAACCTATTACAGCGACTACTTCATCCTTAAGAACCTCGCGGGCTTTTGAGAGTGGAAATTCTTCCCTTGTAACTACATTCTCAACTACTCCGCCAAAATCAATTTTTGCCATGGTTATTAAATATTAAATATGTGATTAAAACTACTAATTCCGTTTCAGGGACCTGCTAATTTTCCGAGAGCAGGTCAAAGGTTTCCGGCTTGAGCCTGTTGGCTTCATCCATCTCCTTCAGGTATGAATTAAGCTCCTTCACCTGTTTTGTAATCGCTATCCGTCCCGATTTGGCAAACTGCAGCACACCATAGGGTTCCAGCTGAGTAAGCAGTTCGGCAATTTCAGACCTGTGTCCGGTCTTCTCAATCACAATGTATTCCGGAGATACCTCGAGAATGCGGGCGTGATGGGCGCGTACTATATGATCAATTATATTGCCCGACATGAGACCCTTGGTTGTTACCTTATAAAGGGCAAGCTCCTGGTAAATGATCTGGTCGGAGGTATGTACGAAAACCTTGAGCACGTCGACAAGCTTTTCCATCTGCCGCGCAACTTTCTGGATCATCTCGCTTGTTGTCTTTACAACTATTGTGAGAAGGTGCACCCCCTTGACTGCCGATTCTGAGGCTGAGAAGCTGTCGATGTTTATCTGCCTCCTTGTAAGGATGATTGTGATCTGGCCGAGTATTCCTATATGATCCTCGGTAAAGAGCGATATTGTATATTCCTGTTTCATTTTGTTTTTTTTTAGCCTCTGTGTATCTCTTTTTTTTCTCTGTGTTTCTCTGTTTAATTAAAAAAGAACTTACACAGAGGTACACTGGAGGAGCACAGAAGTATCTTGTTTAATATGTTAATCTTATATCCGAAACCGATTTCCCGGGCTCAACCATCGGGAATACATTGCCCTGTTTTTCAACCTTGACCTCCAGAAGGTAGGGCCCATCGGTCTTCAGCATCTCTGTGAGGGCAGGCTTAAGCTCTTCCCGCAGGGCTATTTTTTTCGAAGGTATTCCGAATGCCTTGCCTATCATGACGAAGTCAGGATTTACAAGCTCGGTGGAGGCATATCTCTGGTCGAAGAACATCTCCTGCCACTGCCTTACCATTCCGAGGAAGTTATTGTTGAGAATAATTATCTTGACTCCTATCTTATACTGCAGGATCGTCCCCAGCTCCTGCATGGTCATCTGGAAGCCTCCGTCACCAACGAGGGTGATGACAGTGCTTTCGGGGCTGCCCAGCTTGGCGCCCAGACCGGCAGGTATGCCGAAGCCCATAGTTCCCATCCCGCCGGATGTAACAAGGGTGTTGGGCTTTGTGAATTTATAGTACCTCGCCGAATACATCTGGTGCTGTCCGACATCAGTGACAATTATAGCCTCTCCCTTTGTAAGATCGGATATCTGCCTGATAACTTCCCCCATTTTTATCTCTCCTGTTTCTGGCTTTGTCTCTGACCTGATAACCTTGTCATACTCGGTTTTGTCAGCTATCCTGAACTCCCTGATCCATTTTTCGAATGAATTTTCCTTTACAAGAGGTGTTAGATACTTGAGGGCCTCCTTTGCATCATTGTTTATTTCGACATCGACTATGACATTCTTGTTAATTTCAGCCTCATCGATTTCAATGTGAATGATTGTGGCATTGTTTGCATATTTCTTCAGATTGCCGGTTACCCTGTCGTCGAACCGCATCCCAACGGCTATAATAAGGTCAGCCTGGTTTGTAAGAATGTTTGGGCCATAGTTCCCGTGCATTCCAAGCATTCCTGCATAAAGCCTGTGGTCGGTAGGGAATGCCGATATTCCCAGCAGTGTTACGGCAACGGGGATACCTGTTTTTTCGGCAAATTCCCTCAGCTCGTTTTCGGCTCCTGAGAGGAGAACCCCATGTCCTGCAAGAATAAGAGGCCTTTCGGCGTGATTTATTATTATGGCAGCCGATTCAATTGCCTTTTTATGCAGTGGTATCTGGGGATTATAGCTGCGCAGGTAAGTACACTTAGTATATTTGAGATCAAGTGATTCTATTTGTGCATCCTTCGTTATGTCGATCAGGACAGGGCCGGGCCGTCCGGTTTTTGCTACATAGAAAGCCTTTGCCATGGTTTCCGGTATATCCTGTGCCTTTTTGATCTGGCAGTTCCATTTTGTTACTGGCATCGATATACCTATAATATCCGTCTCCTGGAAGGCATCGGTGCCGATGAGTGAGGATACTACCTGGGCTGTTATGAAGACCACGGGAACCGAATCGAGGAATGCATTTGCGATGCCTGTGACGAGGTTGGTGGCTCCCGGTCCCGAGGTTGCGAAACAGATCCCCGGTTTTCCCGTAACCATCGCATAAGCCTGTGCAGCATGAGCTGCCCCCTGTTCGTGGCGCGTCAGATAATGATGTATTTTATCCTCATAGTCCAGAAGCTTGTCATAGAGAGGCATAATTGCTCCTCCCGGATACCCGAAAATGGTATCGACTCCCTCCTCAATAAGGATCTGTAAAATCGCATCTGCGCCTGAAACCGATTCCTGGCTGGTAGTCTGAATGGTTGTCTCTTCTTTTTCCTTTACACTCTTCATATTATGCTGTCTTTTGGTCTTATTGTCATTATGTGTTTCAGTAATTATCATGTTGTAATGTGCCATGCACCCTTTAAATCTGCTATGCCGTATGGATTTTAAACGAGTCTTATCGCCCCCAGGTCTGCTGAACTTACATTTGCAGCATAGGTTTTAAGAGCAACCGAGATCACCCTTTCACGTTTTCCTGGTTTGAATGCTTCCCCATTCTTTGACAACTCGGCACTTCTTCTTTTATTCAGTTCATTTTCTGAGAGTACAACATTGATGCTTCGTTTTGCTATATCGATCTCAATCCTGTCGCCGGTCTTTATAAGTGCAATTTCCCCTCCTGATGCCGCTTCGGGTGATACATGTCCTATCGACAGGCCTGATGTGCCTCCCGAGAAACGTCCGTCCGTTATAAGGGCGCAGTCTTTGTCGAGCCCCATCGATTTCAGGTAAGAGGTGGGATAAAGCATTTCCTGCATGCCCGGTCCGCCTTTCGGACCCTCATACCGAATTACGACAACATCCCCGGCCTTCACTCCTCCATGGAGTATCCCTTCGACAGCTGCCTCCTGTGATTCAAAAATTACGGCATCGCCCGCAAATGTAAAGAGGGAGGAATCTATTCCGGCAGTCTTCACAATGCATCCTCTTGTTGCAATATTGCCATACAATACTGCAAGGCCTCCATCCTTACTGTAAGGGTGGCTTACTGACCTTATGCATCCGCTTTCGCGGTCGGTGTCAAGATCTTTGTAATATGTCTCATGCGAGCCCATTACGATATTTCTCTGCATGGCAGGTGCGCTTCTGAAGACCTTGCCCGCTTCCTGGATCGCTTTATCGCCCATTATATCCCATTCGGATATGGCTGCACCGAGACTTGGATAGTCAACCCTCCCTACAGCGCTGTTTATGAGGCCTGCGCGTTCCAGCTCACCCATTATTCCCAGGATCCCGCCGGCGCGGTTAACATCCTGTACGTGATAATGGGAGCTCGGAGCCACCTTGCAGATATTCGGTATTTTCCTTGAGAGCTCGTCTATATCCTTCATTGTAAAATCAACTCCTGCCTCATGCGCTATGGCCAGAAGATGGAGAACCGTATTGGTGGATCCTCCCATGGCAATATCAAGCGACATCGCATTGAGGAAAGCCTCCTTGTTTGCTATGGAGCGAGGAAGAACCGATTCGTCTCCTTCAGAATAATACCTGTTGGCCATCTCCACAATGAGCGAGGCAGCTTTTTCAAAAAGCTTTACCCTGTTCCCGTGAGTGGCGACTACTGTTCCGTTTCCGGGAAGAGCCAGCCCGAGCGCTTCATTAAGACAATTCATTGAATTGGCAGTGAACATACCGGAGCATGAACCGCATGTGGGACATGCAAGCTTTTCTATCTCGCTCAGTTCGTTATCGCTTACTGAACTGTCAGCTGCCGCTACCATTGCATCTATCAGGTCTATATATTTATCCCCGTGCCGCCCTGCTTCCATAGGCCCGCCGGATACGAACACTGTGGGGATGTTAAGCCTCATCGAAGCAATCAGCATACCCGGGGTGATCTTGTCGCAGTTACTTATACATACCATTGCATCAACGGTATGTGCGTTGCACATGTATTCCACACTGTCGGCAATCAGATCGCGCGATGGCAGGGAATAGAGCATGCCGTCATGCCCCATTGCGATTCCGTCATCGATTGCTATTGTATTGAACTCAGCAGCAAAGCAGCCGGCCTTTTCAATCTCTTTCTTTACGAACTGCCCGATCTCATGCAGGTGAACATGACCAGGTACAAACTGAGTAAATGAGTTTACAATGGCTATTACCGGCTTTCCGAATTGCTCCGGTTTCATGCCGTTAGCCCTCCACAGGCTTCTTGCTCCTGCCATGTTCCTGCCTGTAATCGTTCTGGCGCTTCTAAGCTGTATTTTCATATTCTTTCTTTATATTAAAAAAGCTCCCCGGTTTCCCGGAAAGCTTCTGTATATTTATAGTAATACATATTATTCCCGGTTCATTTGCGCAGGGCAATGAGAAGCACGAGGGTAATAATATATATTAAAGTGTTTTTCAACATAATCATGTAAAATCAGAATGCAAATGTAATATTTTTTTATAAAAAACAAGTAAAAGTAACAAATTTAAAAATTTTATATTTTCCTGATGAATTTTAATTTCATATATTAAACCGGGCCGGTATAACACTTAATTATTACCTCTTACCGAAACTGATATAATATGAAACAGTTGAACTGTAAAAAGGTTTATCACAGCTGTGATTTTTTATTGCGATTTTAAGGCTTTTATACCTGGCCCGAAGGCATTGCCGTCAGGTTAAGGAATCTGGAAAGGATCTTTTCGAATCAAATCCGCCTGACTGTTCCTGACAGGTTGTTTCAAACATAAGAACAATCCTGTGCTCCTCTGTTTCTTACCCCCTTGGGGCTGTTGAAGAAGTCTTTTTAACCGCTAAGTGCGCTAAGTCCCGATACTATCGGGAGCGCAAAGTACGCAAAGATAAAGCATTGAATTTAATCCCGATAGCTATCGCGACTTTGCGTACTCCGCGTAAAACCTTTGCGACCTTTGCGGTTAATGGATTTCAATTTTTCCTACATCCTCCATCAACCCAGTGCAGATCTGTTGAATCTGCATCATAATAGCCTGCGCTCTCTGCTCTACGCTCTACGCTTTTTGCTGCTCATCACTCATGACTCACGACCCTGACGCTTCATTCAGGCGGGACCCAGCCAATGACTCTCGGGCGAAGCAGCGGTTTCCCTTACGCATTAATATTCTCACCCTCCCCCGGCCGGTTCTCAATTGTGGAGGGAAGATTGTTGATATCATTGTATAATATGGGATAAACATTTTATCTGCCGATTGATTTTATTTCAAACATTTCATATATTGTAATTGATTATTTATAATTAAAGAGTTGAAAATGAAAGTTATTGCTATTCTGCTTTCACTCCTGTCATTCATTACTCTTTCGGTCTCACAAAAAAAACAGGCAGATGACCCTCGTGGCATAAGGATTGAAAAAATCATCAATTCAGGCTGGACTTTCAACTATTTCCCATCAGAAAATGCAGCCAACGGGTATGAATCCCCCGGATTCAACGATTCCAGGTGGCCGGTAGTAAGTATACCCCATACATGGAACTCCTTCGGGACGACAGGGGAGGCGAGGCCATTCACCCGAAGTCCAGCAGAGACAGGGGAGACTTTCTGGTGGACAGGATGGGGCTGGTACCGCAAGCATTTTTCGATAAGAAGCGAACTGTCCGGCCATAGCGTATTCCTTGAGTTCGAAGGGGTACAGAAATATTGCAAGGTGTGGGTGAACGGCAAATATGCCGGTGACCATAAGGGAGGTTACGGTTCATTCGATTTTGATATTACACCCTTTCTGAACAATGGGGGCGATAATCTCCTGGCTGTTGCCGTCAATTACCTCCAGAACGATGAGTTCAGGATACATCCGCTGACCGATGGCCGTTTCAACGTGTCATGCGGGATATACAGGAATGTAAGGCTTGTAATTAAGGATAAGCTCTATATTCCAATGCAGGGATCGGCAGCCCATGAGGGAGGCATATTTGTTGAAACACCGGAAGTTTCAGCAGATGAAGCGATTGTACATGTGAGAACCTGGGTGAAGAACGATTATCCCCAGCAAAAAAGCTGCCTGCTACAGACTTCAATATGCGACATGAAGGGGCAGGTGATCCAGGTAATCAAATCGGAGGCTGAAATAGAGCCCGGCCTGCTTTTCATGTTCGACCAGACAAGTAAGCCTGTAAAGAGCCCGGCATTATGGTCGCCCGGGGAGCCCAGTCTTTATACTATACATTCTGAAGTACTCGGCAGGAAGGATGTAACGGATGAGCTGTCAACCACCTTCGGGTTCAGAAAAGTTCAGATCGGGGAGGATAATGCACTTTACCTGAATGGCAAAAAGACAGAGCTCAGGGGCATCGACCGCCACAATCAGTACCCGTGGCTTGGGGATGCGGTACCGGCATGGATGGCTGAAATGGATTATTCAGATGCGAAGGGGACCAGGGGATGCAATTTCATCCGGATTATCGGTTATCCGGCTACAGCGTCCGACTTTTCAATAACTGACGGGCTGGGCATTATTGCCGAGGAAGATTTCACGGGAGTTACCGGACATGGCTTTTCCGGACCGGAGCAAAAATCGCAGATAAGCGAGATGATACGACGCGACAGGAACCATCCCTCGATAATTTCATGGTGGCTTGGAGATACACCCGCTGCCGGCGAAAATGAGCAATTCGCAGAAGGTGAGGATTCGACAAGGAGCATTAAAAAGGCCCGGGCAATAACCGATTCATCTTCCGTTTATTTTATATATCCTGCGCCCTCACCCTCATCGTCACCGGCAGCTGTCACAGCAGGAACGGAAGCCAGGATAACGGTCAGATCATCACATTCGATTATTCCTGCAGACAGAGGTTCCGTGGCCATTGTGCAGGCTGTTGTAACAGATTCCCGGGGAAATCAGATCGCGGGGGCAAAGAACACTCTTAAATGGAAGGTTGATGGTCCGGGAAGCCTTTCAGGTCCTTCAGATTTTGCCACATATGCCGACAGCAACAGGAAATCAGGAGAGGGCTGGTATATCGAGATGCCTGTTACAAATATTGTAAGGTCGGATGGAAATCCGGGGAAGATCACGATCACTGTTTTTTCGGCTGGGCTGGCATCCGGATCGTGCGAAATAATTGCAGACAAAATAGCAGACGCTGACTCATTATTTTATGAGCCTGAGCTGTCCTTTAAGGGAAGGAAGCCGGTAGCGGCCAGTCCGCTGGTGACCGAGAGGATTGAGGTGATCCCTCAGGAGCTGATGCCTGCCGGGACCGATCTGAAGCTACTACCGGGTGAAAAGGATAATTACAGGGAGCAGATAAGCTGGCTGATGAAAAAAACTAACCCGGAGATAGATACAAGCTCGATAGAATTCAAGGCGCTGACCCGACTGCTGGCCTGTCAGCTCGGCAACAACTCAGGTAATATTCCGGCAGCCGATTATAACTATAATGCAATGCATTACAACAATTGCAGGCTTATTGCATCGTACATTGAAAAGACAAAGCTGCCCCCTCTTTTCAAGGATGGATTGAGGAGGTATTATGCAAGAACGATAATAGCCATGGGTTACGAGAAAAATGCAGGAGATGAAATGAGCTGGCTTAACTGGATCCCTTCCGGCGGGGTTGTTGTAATGGTTACCGACAACCTGGCGGAAAAGACGCCCAAAGGTATTATCTGCACAAAAAAGAGTCTTCTGCCCGATATAATAAAGGTTGTTTATCCCCAATTCGAAAAGTTTACCGATGAGGCGAAGGAGCGCGCGCTGATTTTTATCAGCAGGATGAACCCCGACATAAGGGTGCAGACGCCCGTAAAGGAAAACAGCAATGGCAGTGAGCGCCAGGGAAAAAACACTGCAGTTTCATATGTTGTTGAAAAAGGGGTACCTCTCCTTATCCCTGAATACAAGTTCATAAGCGAATAGGGTAGGGAGGCACTTCCTGTTATTGCATTTAAAGACAAGCTTTTCTTTTCAGTTTATTCAGAATTGCTTAACTTTTCGGCAAAACTTTAAAATTATTCTCATGTCAAAAGCTATAAACCGGAGGAAATTCCTGTCGGAAACATCCCTTTCGGCAGCCGGGATCATGCTCGCAGGGAATTTTTCCCGCGGCGAGGGGAGCATGAAGCCGGCTCTGTCTTCGTATGATGTAATGAAGGATGTTATGAAATACAGGAAGATAGATGCTCACTGTCATCCTGAAGGTGATCTTGAAAAACAACTTGAAATTGCTGACAGGCTTGGAATAGAGAAGATGCAGATATCGATGCCGGTAACTAATTTCTCGGGCAGTGATCCGGAAGGTCCGGAGCAGGTAAGGAAGAACAATGACATAGTGATAAGTGCCGTCAGGAAGCACCCCGACAGGTTCATCGGCTTTTTTACCCTTAATCCGCTCTACAGGAAGGAGTCCATGGATGAGATGAAGAGGTGCGTGGACCTTGGGCTGATTGGTTACAAGGGGTATACTCAGGCAAAGATCAACGATCCCGTATATTATCCCATTATAGAGAAGCTGATCGGGCTGAAGATGATTGTTTTCATGCATACATTCTGTCAGCTGGGCATGGCCGGATACCGCATGAAGTATGATATCGGAAGGTTTCCCAATACAACAACCCCTGACGACATGGTTGATGCTGCAAGAAGATATCCTGAAGCAACTTTCCATTTTGCTCATATTGCAGGGGGAGGCGACTGGGAATATGAATGCAAGACCCTCGCAGGCTGTCCGAATATATATGCAGATACAGGCGGAAGCAATAACGAGGAGAATATTATTGATTTTGCGATAAGGTACCTTGGCGAGGACCGGATCTTTTTCGGAACGGACAATTGCTATCATCATGGTGTTGGAAAGATACTCGCCTCCGGAGCCACAGAGGATCAGAAGAAAAAGATCTTCAGGGATAATTATAACAGTGTATTGATGAAAGGAGGCCGCTATGGTGGTTGATATAAATACATATGTAGGGCACTGGCCTTTCAAGCAGCTGCAGTATAATACCTGTTCCCTGCTCGTTGACAGGATGGACTGCTTTGGCGTCGACATGTCGGTTGTCAGCAACATCAACGGCATATTCTATAAAAATACGCAGTCGGCCAATGAAGAGCTCCGCAATGAGCTCATGTCGGATAAAAAGTTCGGCACCAGGCTGATCCCCTTTGCTGTTATCAATCCGATCTATGCAGGATGGAAGGATGATCTCGAAGTCTGCATATCCTCAATGGGAATGAAGGGGATCAGGCTCTATCCGCAGTATCACGATTATGGGATGACAGATCCGGCCCTCGCAGAGCTGGTCAGGATGGCCCGCGACCGCGGCCTGCCCGTTGCCTTCGATATGCGCATGGTCGACAGCAGGCAGCGGTCGTGGCTCGATATACCACTTTTCGATTATAATTCTCCTGTAAAAAAGGATATCATTTTCGGAGGAGTGGAACCTCAGGAATATATTGCCGGTTATCAGGGCGGTTCCGGACGCAAAATATATAATAGTAAACCTTGCCAACAGCCTGGATCTGAATGATGAAGAGCTTACACTTTTAAGGAAGACCGACATCCTGTTTGATACTTCAGGCAGAGAGATCAGGGGAGAGAATACACTTGCAGAATTGCTGAAGAGGTTTGGTACGGACAAATTTGCCTTCGGAACACACTCTCCCATACTTGATTATGTAACCGGACGACTGCGGATTGAATCGATGACGGATGAGGAGGCAGACGGTTCGGTTAAGGCTCTTTTGAGGGGCGGGAATGCAAAAAGAATCCTGGGAATATAAATTATTGCTATCTTAGAAAAAATTTTAAAAACCTGATCAAAATGAAAAAAAGAAGCTTTTTTACAATTGTATTGTTAATTATTATGGCAGGATTACTGTTACCAGCCTTAAATTCATGCAAAGCCCCGGGTAAGAATATCGGCCTGCAGCTCTATTCTATACGCGATTCAATCGGCAGGGATGTACCAGGTGCAATAGCCAAAGTGGCTAAGATGGGATACAAGTTCGTTGAACCGGCAGGTTACAGTGATGGGAAGGTTTATGGCATGGAACCGGTTGCATTTAAAGCTCTTTGCGAATCAAATGGTTTAAAGGTTTTAAGCGCCCATGTGGGACAGGCTCTGCCCGATTCGGCCAACATGGCAGCCACAATGGCCTGGTGGGATGCTTGTATTGATGCTCATGCTTCGATGGGTGTCCTGTATCTTGTCCAGCCTTTCATGGGCAGTGGTGCATATACAAGCCTGGATACACTGAAGATGTACTGTGATTATTTCAATACGATCGGAGAAAAATGCAAGGCAAAGGGGATCCGCTTCGGATATCATAACCACAACATGGAATTCTCGACAAAGCTTGACGGCCAGACTGTATACGATTTCATGCTTGCAAATATGGACCCTGCCAAGGTCACATTCGAGATGGATCTCTACTGGACAGTAATGGGAGGAGCTAATCCTGTAGATTATTTCAATAAATATCCGGGCAGGTTCGAACTATGGCATATAAAGGATAAGGAGGAAGTTGGGGCAAGCGGCATGATGGATTTCAAGGCATACTGGGAGAATGCAGCCAAATCGGGTTTGCAGTACGGTATAGTTGAGGTTGAAGAATATAACTTTGATGAGTATACAAGCTGCAAGAAGAGCATTGACTGGCTTAACGCTCAGCCATTCGTTGTAATGCCAAAATAGTTTTTTGCTGAATCTTCGATATTTGAACAAGCAGTAAATAGAATCCGTATATAATAAAATCACCTGACCGTGCGGGCCACGGAGATCCGGCAATTACCGGCGCTCTGTGTCCCTGCGGTTATTTGAATACCTGGAAGACAAATTTGATTTTAAGAATAAGTTTAAATCCGTTAAAAGAATGAAGAACAGCATAGTTGCGATAATTTGTGCGACCCTTTTACTGGCAGGGTGCAGGAACGATTTTTTTACAATGGATGATTTTCATTCGGTGCCGAAGATCGATTCGCATGCACATATAGACACCGATAAGGGTATTCTCGAAAATCAGGCGATAAAGGATAATTTCAGGCTGCTTACGATTAATGTCGACCATTCCGATTCGGCTGCTGTGAAGATGCAGCATGACCAGGCTCTGAGTTCAGTAAAAAAATACCCGGGGACTGTTTTTTATGCAGCAACATTTTACTTCGATACAACCGGTTTCGGTACCGAAGCCTGGAGCAGGAAGGTAATTGACCACCTGGCTGATAATATAGCAGGAGGAGCAGTATCGGTAAAGATCTGGAAGAATATCGGGATGACTGAGCGCGACAGGAATGGCAGGTTTATCATGGTGGACGATCCGGCTCTCGATCCGGTCATTAACTTTATCGTTAGCAAGAATCTGCCAATAACGGGACACCTTGGTGAGCCCCGCAACTGCTGGCTTCCGCTAAGCGAGATGACTGTAAGCGGCGACAGCAGCTATTTTGCCGAACATCCGCAGTATCACATGTTCCTTCATCCTGAATATCCCTCCTATGAGGATCAGATCAATGCCAGGGACCATATGCTTGAAAAGCATCCCGACCTTATCTTTGTAGGTTGTCATCTGGGCAGCCTGGAGTGGAATGTTGACGAGCTTGCAAAAAGGCTCGACAAGTTTCCGAATATGGCTGTTGATATGGCTGCAAGGATCTGCCATCTTGAGTATCAGTCGGCCAGGGATCGCAAAAGGGTAAGGGATTTCTGCATAAAATACCAGGACCGGCTGCTGTATGGCACTGATCTTTCCGATCTTGGGGAAGGGAGCGATGCTGAGCTGTCGGCGACTGTCCATAATACATGGCTTGATGACTGGAAATATTTCACTACAAATGATAAGATGACCTCACGGTCTTTCAGGGGAGAGTTTGAGGGATTGCAATTGCCGAAAGAGGTTGTAAGAAAGATCTACAGCGGGAATGCTGTCAGGTGGTATAAGCTGGCAGAAAAATAGCAGCCTTCGGTCATCGCAGGGAAAGGTTCTCATAATGTGCAATTGTGACAGTTTTCTGTTAACTTATATACCTTTCATCTATGCGAATAAGAACTATTCTTATCCTGTCAGGGCTATCCCTGCTGTATTTAATTTGCATGTCCTGTGCACCTCAAAAGCCAGGAGGGGAGCTGACAGCCAGGGACTTTCAGAATCCGCCCGTGAGTGCGAAAATCAACACATGGTGGCACTGGCTCGATGGCAATATCACAAAAGAGGGGATTACAAAAGACCTTGAAGCCATGAAGGCCCAGGGTATTGTTCAGGCGACTATACTGAATGTTGGACTATTCGATGACCGTGATTTTGGAGTCAAAAAAGTAAAATTCGGTACCGACGAGTGGTTCGGAATGTTCAGCTGGGCGCTGCAGGAGGCTGACAGGCTTGGCATCAGGATAGGTGCCCACAACTGCGATGGCTGGAGCTCCAGCGGAGGCCCGTGGATAACCCCGGAAATGTCGATGAAGCAATTCGTCTGGACCAAGGCAATTGTCGAGGGTGGCCGGAATATCAGTATAAAACTGAGAAAGCCCTACAGCCTTGATAATTTCTACAGGGATGTTGCACTCGTTGCATACAGATCGGATGAAAAGCCAGCTCTGTTCCTGCAATCATCGCCGGTTGTTATGCTGAACGACACGGCTGATGCCTCCTATGTAACCGATGGCAATCCGGTCAGCGGACCAGATATGAAGGCTGGCGACTACCTCGATATCTCTCTGCAAAAACCGCTTACATTCAATAAAATAGCAATATATCCCCATCGGAGCTTCATGTGGGGCAATACAAATGATTTTGTGACGTCGTATACATTCTCCGTATCAGAGAATGGCAAAGAATATCGTAAAGTATCGGGCTTCAGTATTAAAGGTCTCAACAAAACTGAATATGTCGATGTTCCCCTTACTGCAGCCCGCTTTGCGCGCCTGAGCCTTGACAGTTACGGGGATGGGCGCGATGAGTCGCCCGTGCAGCTATCAGAGCTAGGGCTGCTGAGAGACAATGAAAAGGCATCCTTCTCCCCATCCATACCTTACATCTCTGAGAAAACCGCTTCGGTAACATCGGAGACTGAGGAGCTTTTCTACACTTCCGGAAGCGGGAAGGATTTCCCCTCCTCACAGCAAGTCATAGAACTTACCGGCAAAATGTCACCCGACGGGATGCTTCAGTGGGATGCACCAGCGGGAAGCTGGACAGTGCTTAGGTTTGGCTACACCACTACCGGAGCCACCAATTCCCCGGCTACAAGGGAAGGAGTGGGCCTGGAATGCGATAAGATGGATACTGCTGCCATGGGGCTCCATTTCAGGAGCTTTCCACAAAAATTGATTGACCACGCCGGAAAATATGCAGGCAATACATTCAGATTTATACTTATCGATAGCTGGGAATGTGCTTTCCAGAACTGGACAGCTGCTTTTCCGTCGGAATTCGAAAAGCGCAGGGGCTATAGCCTGATCCCCTACCTTCCTGTCCTTTGCGGGGAGATATTGAACTCACCCGGGGAGTCGGAAGCCGTGCTTTACGATTTCAGGAAAACAATTGCAGACCTTATTGAACAGAATTACTATGAGTGCTTCAGCGAGCTTTGCCATAGGAACAGGGTTGAGATGCATGCCGAGGTGATATATGGCAATGGCTCTTATCCTCCTCTCGATATCCTGAAGTCGACCCGCTGTGTCGATCTGCCAATGTATGAATTCTGGTCATCGACCGACCGGAATAATTTTGTCAGGTATGAGCCGAAAGCCGGTCCGGAATTCAATATGCCGGCATGTGCCGTAACAGGATACGACAAGGGGATCCTGGGTTCGGAAGCTTATACAGGTTCTGCACATTACAGCGAATCACCATGGGAATTGAAACCCTTCGGCGACAGGGCTTTCTGTTCAGGCATCAACCAGATGATACTGCACAGCTATGTTCATCAGCCGACCGACAGGAAGCCGGGCATGACACTCGGGCAGTTTGCTTCCCATTTTAACAGGAATAACCTCTACTGGCAATATATTTCCGGATGGTTCGACTTCCAGTCGCGTATTCAATACCTGCTTCAGAAAGGATCTGTATCTCCGGATGTGCTCTATTACCTTGGCGATCAGTTGCCTCAGTTCTTTGTTGAGAAAGAATCGACAACCCTCCCTTTCGGTTACCAGCTGAATGCATGCAACTTCGATATTCTCAAAAACAGGGTTGCAGTCAGGGATGGGAAGCTAAGGCTCAATGGTTCATGCGACTATTCGTTGCTGAGACTTCCTGAATTTCCATATATGGATTATGAAACGCTGAAACTGATCGGTAACCTTGTAAATGAAGGCGCTGTGGTTTATGGACCGAAACCGGTTTCAACCCTTTCGAGGGGCGACCTGACAGAAAATAAGGCAGCCTTCCATGATCTGGCTGACAGGATCTGGGGCAAGGTCGACGGCAAAACAACGACCCAAAACAACTATGGCAAGGGAAAGGTATTCTGGGGCATGCCTTTGGATCGGGTATTCGAAGAGATCGGGCTTGGTCCGGATTTCTTTACCAACCGGCACGAGCACAATACATTCCAGTTCATTCATAAGAAAATGGGTGATACGGATATCTACTTTGTTGCCAATCAGCTGGATAGTGTTGTTAACAGGGAATGCCTATTCAGGGTTGGGGATAAAACACCTGAAATATGGGACCCTGAAACTGGTAAAATAATACAGCCAATGATCTTCAAGACTGACAAGGGGATCTTAAGGCTCCCATTTGAATTTAAGCCTTTCCAGTCAGTCATGTTTGTCTTCAGGTCGCGAATCGCAGCAGATTATATCGATGCTGTCCGAAAGGATGGGAAGCAGATATTTCCCGCTGCAGTCGGCGAAGAGGACTCAGAAGTCCCCGTTATAACTGCCGGGAAGAATGGGAAGGAGGTAACCGTCATGTCATCAGGAGAATATGAATTTACAACCCATGGAGGCAAGAGTCATACGGATAAATATGAAGCGCCTCAGGTGCTGGAACTGACCGGCTTCAGCGGTTCCATACAATTCAGGGCAGGATATCCTGCCTCTGTTCCATCGGTCGACATATCCGCATTAAAGCCACTTTCTGCTTACGATAACCCTGATATCCGCTTTTTTGCAGGAAATGCTGTCTATACTATAAATTTCGAGGTGCCGGACAATTTTGTTGATGGCAGGGGGAGCGTGTTCCTGAATATGGGATATTTCAATGCTGTGGCTGACGTTTCGCTAAATGGAACAGAGCT
The DNA here is from genome assembly GCA_963756885.1 of uncultured Bacteroidales bacterium. Classification (GTDB taxonomy): domain Bacteria; phylum Bacteroidota; class Bacteroidia; order Bacteroidales; family VadinHA17; genus LD21. The sequence goes on along the minus strand of CAVWPG010000002.1, from coordinate 5,555 downwards.
TGGGAAAATCTGGGAACCAGGTACAATGCTCGACATAACCCGTTCACTAAAGGGCAGCAATACTCTTGTTGTTGATGTGGCGAATGTATACAGGAACAGGTTCATCGGCGATTTCATCCAGTACGGAAAGGTGCAGAATCTTTTTACATCATCCCCGATAACCGATTTTCTTGACAAGGACAAGCCACTGAAGCCTTCCGGTCTGACGGGGCCTCTTAAGATAATAAGGTTAAACAGAAAGTCAATGCTATGAATGAAGAAACTAATTCACCCCGGCGTTACAGGAGATATGCAATGGGAATATCCTCTCTTCTCCTTATGACGATCTTTCAGATCAGTTCCTCCCTTTACGCGTCACAATTGCTTGTAGGTACTGCTGTTGCGGATATTACCCCAAAATTGCCTGTTGCTCTCGTGGGGCAGTTCAATCTCCGCATTGCGGACACTGTTGAAACTCCCCTTTCTGCCAGTGTCATTGCCCTTGAGTCGCGCGAGGGTAACGCCTCCGCCGATATGGCAATTATGGTCTCATGCGATGTGGTTGAGATCCCCGAAAAGCTTCTTGCAATGATCCGGGCAGAGGTGCATAAAGCTGCACCTGAGATAGATACAATAAAAATATTCCTTACAGCTATCCACACCCATACGGCTCCGGTACTTGAAAATGGCCTTGACTGCTCCTTCAGATACCAGATCCCTGAGAAAGGGGTATTGCAGGTCGATGATTATGACAGGTTTTTTGTAAGCAGGATATCTGAGGCAATAGCCAGGGCATGGCGGACCAGGTCTAAGGGGAGCGTTACCTGGGGGCTTGGTCATGCAGCAGTTGCCTACAACAGGAGAGCGGTTTATTCAAAGGAGATGGCTCAGGGCAGCATGGGGGCAGGAACAGCACAGATGTATGGTGCAACCGGGCTGCCGGAATTTTTGAATCTCGAAGGGATGGAAGATCACGATGTCAATACACTTTTCTTCTGGGATATGAGAGGCAAGCTGACTGCAATGGCGATAAATGTTCCATGTCCGGCGCAGGAAGTTGAAAACAGGCTGGCTGTCAATGCGGACTACTGGTATCCCGTGAGGGAGATGCTGAAGAAGCGCTTTGGCCCGGACCTATGTGTGCTGGGCTGGATAGGTGCGGCAGGGGATCAGTCACCGAGGCCATTGTACAGGAAGGAGGCTGAAGAAAGGATGATCAGACTGCGCAAGCTTAATCACCTTGAAGAGATCGCCAGGCGAATTGTTCTGGCAGTCGAAGAATCCTATGAAACAGTTAAGGATGACAGGTATGAAAACGTCAAGCTGGAACACAGGGTGGAAACGCTCCAGTTGCCAATGCGGCTGGTCACCGACCAGGAATACGATTTCAGCAGGTCACAGAGGGATGAAGCTTCCGAAGCTATGGCTGCTGACTCAACTGCAGCAGGGTTTGAGCTTGCACGGATGACGTGGAACAGGGATGTTGTAAGGCGCTATGAGAACCAGAAGGCAAACCCCCGGCCTCTGCTGGGGGCAGAAATACACGTACTGAGGCTGGGTGATGTCGCAATCTGTACAAATCAGTTTGAGCTGTTCACAGACTATGGCATCAGGATCCAGGCACGCAGCAAAGCCTTGCAGACATTTGTCATACAACTGGCTGCAGGTCCGGGATCATATCTGCCAACCGAAAAAGCTGTAAAGGGAGGAGGCTACAGTGCAGTTATCCAGAGCGATATTGTGAGCCCTGAAGGGGGAGGTTTGCTTGTAGACCGGACAGTTGAGCTCATCAACAGCCTCTGGCCGGGAGCAAACTGAATATATCCCGGATATCACTTAGCTGGATCAACCTAATAATAAGGAACATATGAAAATAAAAAGCCAGATTGGACGGATCTTTACAGGAGCAGGTCGTATAATCTCCACGTTGGTTTTACTGCTTTTGCTACCCCCTGTACTCAAGGGTCAGAGCGCCGCTCCGGTATGCACAATCGACCTGTCACGGCCCGGCGCAACGGTTGCCCCTGTCTGCAGGGGCCAGCAGCTGGAAGAATTCAACTACCAGTTCCAGGGAGGCTTGTATGCCCAGCTTATAAACAATCCATCGTTCGAAGAGCTGAACGATCCGATAATGAACTGGACACTGATCAAACCGGGGAGCTCACAGGGCAAGATTTCAAGCCAGACATCGGGCGGGACAAGCCAGATTAACAATAAACAGGAGCGCTGCATTAAGCTTGAGGTCACCTCTGCAGGCCCGGGAGGTGTCGGCCTGTCAAACAGCGGATACTGGGGTATCCGGCTGGATAATCACAGGAAATACATGCTATCCTTCTGGGCAAAAAAGGGTCAGAATTTCAATGGGATAATAAGTGCCAGGCTTGAAAGCAGCACTGGAAAGGTATATGCACAATCGGAGGATTTTAAGCCTGCATTGACCTGGCAGCATTTCACGTGTGACCTGTATACTGACAATATAGGTGCGATCAGCGGCGACAACCGCTTCACCCTTTATGCCTCTTCTGAGGGCGATGTGTATTTTGACGTCGTTACACTCATGCCGCCGGCCTGGAAGGATCGTCCCAATGGCCTCCGTCCGGATCTGGCCGCGAAGCTCGATTCCTTAAAGCTAAAATATATTCAGTTTCCCGGCGGATGCACAGCTGAGTCATACAAGATGAGCGAATGCTGGAACTGGAAGAATTCAATAGGTCCCCTTGAGGAAAGACCGGGATCGACAAGATCGAGATGGCTGTACAAGAATGACCTTTACTTCGGACTTGATGAATATCTGCAGCTTTGCGAAGACCTTGGGGCTGAACCTGTATATACTTGCTCTTCAGGAATAAGTGAGGGAGAATGGGACAGGCAGTGGTACGGAGTCTGTCCGACTGACAGGATGCAGCCAATAATAGACGATATCCTTGACCTGATTCAATATTGCAATGGCCCTGTACAGTCCGTGTGGGGAGCACAGCGTGCCAGAAACGGACATCCCGCCCCCTACAATCTGAAATACATTGAAATAGGGAATGAGAACGGATGGGAAACAGCTGACCTCTATAATCCAAGGTATGCGATGATCCACGACTCGATCCTGGCACATTACCCGGGGATGAAAATAATGTACAACGGTTTTCGGCAGGATAATGTGATGTCCCATACCTCCGGGAATTCAGTCGATTTTGTCGACGAGCATTTTTACCTTAAGGATCTGTCAGGCTTGTACAGAAAATATGACACAATTGATCCGGCATGCAAAAAAATCTGTGTTGCTGAATACGCATCATCCATCGGGGGAAACGGAGGAAACATAACCGGTAACTTTGGTGATGCCCTTTCCGATGCAGCCTTCATGCTTGGTTGCGAGAGGAACTCTGAAAGGATGTGGTGGACAGGATATGGCAATTATGCAGGTCTGCTCGGCCATGGCAATTTCGGGCCATGCATCGTATGGAATGATGCAGTAACATGCTTTGCCTCCCCTTCTTACTATATGCAGAAGATGCTGTTCACCGATAATGCCGGTACCCGCACGCTGCCTGTTAACCTTGATGCCGGAGGTTGTTATTGCTCAGCTTCAGTTTATACACAGGAGGGGAAAAATGAGCTGATATTGAAAATTGTAAATATGAATGAGACCGGGAGAACAATAAAAATTGTTCTCGATGGTTCGGTAAAAGTAAACCCCAGAGGGCATTCCACAGTTCTGAAAGGGGCTCCGGGCGATGAAAATTCAATAGAGGATCCCTATAAAATTGTCCCTGTTAAAGGAACCTTTGCAGCAGATGCTAATTTTAAGTATCTTTTCCCGGCCCATTCCGCAACAGTTCTCAGGATTGCCCTGAACAACGGGGCAAAGTGAGAACGGGAGCCCGGACATTTGGCTCAGGATAAAACAGGCAAATTTTAACACGAACTATAATTAAGCTGAAATGAAGAAGATACTTGTTGCAGGTGCCGGAGGCTTTATAGGCGGACATCTTGTACGGGAGCTTGTAAAATCAGGCAATCATGTAAGGGCAGTCGATATCAAGCCTTTGAAAGAATGGTACCAGGTGGCTGAACATGCAGATAATCTTGTGCTTGATCTCCGGCTGAAGGAGGACAGTTACCGGGCTGTCAACGGTTGCAATGAGGTTTTTAACCTTGCAGCCGATATGGGTGGAATGGGTTTCATTGAGAAGAATAAAGCCGCCTGCATGCTGAGTGTGCTTATCAATACTCACCTGCTCCTGGCTGCAAGGGATTGTGGTGCTGACAGATTTTTCTATGCATCTTCCGCCTGCGTTTATAATGCCTCGATGCAGACAGATACCGATAATCAGGGTCTGCGCGAGTCAGATGCCTATCCTGCTATGGCCGAAGATGGCTATGGATGGGAAAAGCTCTTCAGTGAAAGGATGTGCCGTCACTTCTCGGAGGATTTCGGATTGACGACCAGGGTTGCAAGATTTCACAATGTCTATGGTCCCTTCGGAACTTATGACGGTGGAAGGGAAAAGGCACCTGCTGCCATGTGCAGGAAAGTGATTGAAGCCGGCAGAACAGGCATGAAGGAGATCGTGATATGGGGAGACGGCCTGCAGACAAGAAGCTTCATGTATATAGACGATTGCATTAAGGGTATTCTCGATATAATGTATAGTGCGATCAACGAACCGATTAATCTCGGGAGCAGTGAGATGGTCTCCATAAACGGGCTTGTGGATATAGTTGAGGAGATAGCGGGCTACACGCTGGAGCGCAGATACGATCCGGATGCCCCAAAAGGGGTAAGGGGACGAAATTCCGAAAATACTCTTATCCGGAAATATCTTGGATGGGAGCCTTCAATTCCGCTCAGGGAAGGCATGAAGAAAACATTTGACTGGATAAATCTTCAGCTTGGGGATGAGAATAAGACCAAAAAAGGAATAGACCGGTTCAATAAATAGGGGTTTGGAGGTAAAGACGAGGAGTAAATTATTTTATTAATCATTACCGATATTCGTATTATTAAAAATAATTTTGAAAAAAAAGGTTCTGGTAAGCGGATGTTATGACCTGCTGCATGCAGGGCATATTGCTTTTTTCAAAACTGCAGCGGCATACGGAGATCTTTATGTCAGTGTGGGCAGGGATGAAAACCTCCTGCTTCTGAAGGGCAAAAAGCCTGTTTTTTCGGAGGAGGAAAGGTTATATATTGTAAAATCAATAAGATTTGTTCAGGATGCATTTCTGGGTTCAGGAACGGGGGTTCTTGACTTTGAGCCTGATATCATCAGGCTTGAGCCTGATGTCTTTGTTGTAAACCGTGAGGGCCATACCAACGATAAGGAAAACCTTTGCAAAAGACTGGGGATCGATATATTGTACTTGAAAGGATCCCTGAGCCGGGCTTGGCTGCCCGTTCCAGTTCGGGAACAAAAAGGGATTTGAGGTTTCCCTACAGGCTATGCCTGGCAGGAGGCTGGATCGACCAGCCATGGGTCTCGAAGATGCATCCAGGAGCAGTTGTGGTTGCACAGATCTGGCCTACAATGGATTTTAACGACAGGTCAGGCCTTGCAACAAGCTCGAGAAAGATAGCCATG
>CAVWPG010000001.1:0-869232 GCA_963756885.1 uncultured Bacteroidales bacterium | reverse complement strand
ACCCATGAGTGATGGAACTATTACAATGGCAATCTGTGTTGAGGTGGAGTCATTGAAGGCAACCAGCTTCTGCTCAAGGGCATTGGCCTCCTCACTATTCAGAATTCCAGCGAAATCATTTACAAGTCTTGGAGGAACGGGTCTTTCCGGAATATTCTGTGCAAAAGCAATGGCAGATGGTCCGGCAATCAGCAAAATTGCCAGAGTCACCAGGTAAAAATATTTCTTCATCATTGTAATTATTCCACTTTTAATTTATCGAATGAAATCTCATCCGGAAGTTCGTTAACATCATCATTCCGGTGAGGGAAATGTTTCTTCAGATGTGACCCCGCGAGGATGATTCCTTCAGAAAGGCCATCGGTGAAATTGCCTTCACGGAATTTTACCTGAAGCAACTCCTTTACTCTGTCCCAGAATCCTTCCGGAACTTTGGAATTAATTCCTGCATCACCTATCACTGCGAACTTTTTGTCATTTACAGCCAGATAAAAGAGTACTCCATTCCGTTCTGCAGTTTTGTTCATGCCCAGTTTATTGAAAACCCACGCCGCACGGTCCAGAACATCTTCACTGCAGTAGGTCTCAATATGGACTCTTATCTCACCGGAGGTTTCGTTTTCAGCTTCCCTGACGGCAGCAAGGATCCGGTCCTGCTGCTCCTGAGTAAAGAACGATGCAGCTTTCATTGATTTCTAAATTAAGTTAAAACTTGACTTCAGGTGCCTTATCAGCCCCTTCAGCAGATTTGAAATACGGTTTTGACTGAAACCCGAACATTCCGGCAAGAAAATTTTGTGGAAATCTTTTTATATAAGTATTATACACCTGGGCTACTTCATTGAATTTTCTTCTTTCAACGGAGATCCTGTTCTCCGTGCCCTCCAGTTCCACCTGCAGATCCCTGAAATTCTGTGTTGCTTTAAGTTCCGGATATCTCTCTACCACAACCATGAGTCTTGACAAAGCCGAAGAGAGCTGTCCCTGGGCCTGCTGAAACTGTTCCAGATTCTCAGAGGTCATTTTAGTAGGATCAATATTAACGGCGGTTGCCTTGGAACGAGCCTCAATAACCTGAGTAAGCGTTGTCTGTTCAAAATTTGCAGCACCCTTTACTGTGTTTACAAAATTAGGAATAAGATCTGACCTGCGCTGGTAAGCTGTCTCAACATTGCCCCACTGGCTTGTTACAGACTCCTGCATTGAAACCATGCCATTATATATTTTTGTACCCCAGGAAATTACTCCCAGAACAACAAGGACCAGAAATCCGGCTATCACCAATCCTATTAAGCAACCTTTTTTCATATCGCGATTTTTTAAAATTTCAACAAATTTAACATTTATAGCTCATTAAATGTCTATCTGTTATCTAATTTTTACTACACAAGAAACACAGAGTTTTAATGAAGTTCCCCGGAGATTCTGCCCGGTAAAGACTCACTTACCCTCTGAGTAACTGTTTTTAATAATCATGCCCTGAAATTTCACATAATTAAATTGATTATTTTTGGGAACATTAACCAATATTAAAATGAAGACTATTGCTATAGTAGCAGGAGGCAATTCCTCTGAATTCGGGATCTCTGTAAAAAGCGCCATTGAGGTAAGTAAAGTTCTGTCCACAGAGTATATAACATATATTATAACAATAAAGGAGACAAACTGGTACTGGGAGGACCGGAAAGGCCGGTATCATAATGTTGACAAGAATGATTTCAGCCTGAAAACCAATGAATCAATTATAAGGTTCGATGCCGTTTTCATCGCAATTCATGGTACTCCGGGAGAAAATGGGCTGCTTCAGGGATATTTTGATATGATGGGGATACCCTATACAGGTTGCGGTGCATTCTGTTCAGCACTCGCTTTCAACAAACAGGCCTGCAAGCTTTTCCTGAAGGATTATAGGATCCCAATGGCTGATTCCATTATGATCAGGGCAGGAGAAGATATTAACCCTGATGAGATTATCCGTCAGACAGGATTGCCTTGCTTTGTCAAGCCCAATGATAGCGGTTCAAGCTTTGGCGTAACCAAGGTAAAAAGTATAGAGGAGCTTCTTCCGGCCTTCAGTACTGCTTTTAAGGAAAGCAGGGAGGTAGTTGTAGAGGCATTTATTGACGGAAGGGAAGTAGCCTGCGGTGTTGTTAAAGCATCGAAAAAGTCAGTTGTGCTTCCCGTAACTGAAATCATCAGTAAAAATGAGTTCTTTGACTATGAGGCAAAATACACACCCGGAAAATCCGATGAGGTTACTCCCGCTGATATGCCGGCAGAGGTTACCAGTGAGGTACAGTTTCTCAGTTCACGGATATACGACCTCCTGGGATGCAGGGGCATCGTGAGGGTCGACTTCATTGTTGTTGGCAAAAAGCCCTATTTCCTTGAGATCAATACCATTCCGGGGATGACGGAGGAGAGCCTGATCCCTAAACAAGCTAAAGCTGCAGGAATACCTCTCCGGGAATTATACTCTATTGTACTGGAGGACCTTTTCGCCTGACAAAATAAGATTGTCAGAATCCTCTTGCCATTTTGAGCGCACTCGTTGTTGTATAATATTTTGTTATCATATCAGCTACTTCCCAGTCAGGCAGAGTACCCTCTTTCATGTAATCGAGGAATCTGTTCATAACTTGTCCGAAATGCTCTTCATGACCTACCCGGTATTTTGACGGGATTTCAATTTTAAATGAGTTTTTGCCGCTTTCTTCTATGCCCAGGCTGTCATATGGCATCGAGCCAAGAGCATCTTTCAGCTTCAGCCTGAAATCCTTCATTGCATTGCTTTTTACATTCTCAATATAAAGCGTCGGAACGAATTTTTCTTCAGCTCCCTGCTTAATAACCAGGTCACAATTTGTACCGTGCATTATTGAATAGTGTGTATCGCCGCCTCCCGGAGGAGCCTCGTATCTCCATTCCACCGACACCTTTGCAAAAACTCCTTTAATCTGGTATACCATCTCCCCGTTGGAGTAGACATTCAGTTTTCCATCTTTAATATCCTGCTGCAGATAATCCGGAAAATCATCCAGTCCGGTCACACCCCTGAACTCCTCCTTTGAAATAGTTGTAGGCCATCGCCTGGCTGTTGTCATTTTTATGTCGTCCGTGTTCAGAATCTCTTCAGGGAAGCATTCCCATTGAATAAGATCAACAAGATGGGTGGTTACATCGACTATTCCCTCTCCCTGTTGTCTGACGTCGAAAAACCAGCCCGGACGAATCAGCGGATTGCCAGATACAACTTTCGAGAAATAGTGCACGCTTACCTTTGTCACTGCAGGTTCTTCCCGGCTCCCGTTCTTCAGTTGTCCGAAAAGGTCTGAATTATGAGACAGGAGCTTCTGAAGAATTGTTGTAATTTCGAAACGTTCAGTCATTATATCGTAAAGCAAAAGCCCCTTTTCCTTTGCGGAGGAAAATGCTGACTCAAGCGCCGGAAAGTCAGCAGGATCAATTATCATCGGCTTATCGGCAAGGACATTGAATCCTGAAAGAATAGATTTTGTGATATATTCGGCCTTCTTTTTATTATTCCCTGATAACACCACAACGTTTCCGGCTTTTTCTTCAAGCATTTTTTCAAAAAAATCAGGGCCGGTATAAACTATTTCATTCCATGAAGTAGGATTATCCTTCCGGGTATTATATGATTCAATTCTTGCCAGGTGCTGCTGGCAATCCGGTCCTACCGGAGCATATACATGTACATCCGGCGAAACCTGTTCATACATTCTCTTCTGAACAAGAGCAGCATGAAAATGACCGGGATCAACTGTAATCAGCCTGACCTGATATTTCTTTTCCATTGAATCACTCTGATTTTTGCCTGAGTCCTGTTTAGCGGTTCCTCCGCCACAGGAGAACATTACAAATGCAACAGGCACGATTAATAATAGCAGTTTTCTCATTATTTAAATGTTATGAATTTTGATATCAGTGTAGAGAGAGACGGATTATGATGAGCATTTTTTGACTGCATCCAAAAAGGCATTTATATTCGCATCTTCCACCCCGGGAGGCATTCCTCCTCCTGCCGACCATATGATGCGCTTATGGTCAGACACCTCCCCAAAAGCCTTGACAACAGCAGCTTCAACATTATCAGGCTTCCCTGCAGCCAGTACATCGCGTGGCGGAATATTTCCCACAAGAACCACCTCCGGACCTGCAAGTTTTCGTATCTCGTCCATAGTATGATCGAAGGAGAAATTAAACATATTCACATCCATCTCCTTAAGGTATTTTGCCGTTATCAGGCCATCAGAATCATTGTGCAGAAATTTTACCTTTGAACCTGTGCAACCGAATATTCTTGTTAAATAGGGAAGAACAAATTCCTTATAATCGTCCTCACCGATAAATCCGATTATATCATCCAGGATCAGTACCCCGTCAATCGAAGGAAAACATTCCTTTTGCCATGAAATCCAGTCGCAAATGAAATCAGTGATTTTCCTGAGGAACTTGTGCGTACGGTCAGGGTCCAGTCCAATAACTGTCATCAGTTCCGTTGTTCCCATCAGGAAACCTGCAATATTCATTGGACCCCTGGCCACAGCAAAGCGTATCTGGTGGTCATTTCTGATAATATTATCCTGATTGTTTCTCAGCCGGCCGATCATAAATGGCAAGAGTCCGTCTGTCATAACATTAGGCTTCTCCACACTTGCGGCCTCCTCAATTCCAGAAAGGATTTTTTCAGCATGAGGAAGGTTATTCTCAAGAAAAATCATTTTTGACCCGAAGGCTGAGGGCTCAGTACACATTCCGAATTCCGACCAGAATCCCGGCATGAACCAGGCATCAGGAAATGTATTGGCAGCTTTGAGGTTTGATCTGAACCAAAGATCATCAGATGTATAATAATCAATTTTAGAAATCCCGTACCACGCAGGTATCCATGGGCTGTCAATGATAAAGCCTGCCGGCTGGTAGTTGAGCGTTTTACCGTCAATCAGAGCCACAAGATCATTCCATGCAGAATTACGCATAACGGAAAAGAGTGATAAAAAAATAAAGTAATAAAATTGATGATTTATTTTAAGAGTAGCAATTTTATTTTAATGATTCACTCCTGTAAGCATCAATCGGATCACAGGTACATACCAGGTTCCTGTCTCCATAGCTGTCATCAATGCGGCCCACAGATGGCCAGAATTTATTTTCAACCACCCATCCTAGGGGGAAGGCAGCTTTCCGGCGTTCATAATTATGGCTCCAATTATCATCTGTCACCATCATTGCAGTATGGGGAGAATTCTTCAGAACATTATCATCCCTGTCTGCCGTTCCCACTTTTATTTCCTGAATTTCATTCCAGATTGACTTCATGGCACTTATAAATTTATCCAGTTCCCTTATTGACTCCGATTCTGTGGGTTCAACCATAAGCGTGCCATGAACAGGAAAAGAGAGTGTGGGTGCATGAAATCCATAATCCATCAGTCGCTTTGCGATGTCAGCCTCGGTAATTCCTGCTTCACTTTTAAAATTTCTGCAATCAAGAATCATCTCATGTGCAACAAATCCGTTTTTGCCTGTATACAGCGTTTTAAACCAATCCTTCAGTGAGGCAGAGATATAATTTGCATTCAGGATAGCGTATTTCGTCGAACTGGTTAGACCATTGGCGCCAAGCATCATTACATAAGCGTGCGAAATAGCCAATATATGACCGCTTCCGAAAGGAGCACCCGCAACAGCCGTGATGCCATGGCTGCCACCAGTCTTAACCATCGGATGTGAAGGGAGGTATTCTGCCAGTTTGTCATTTACAAGAATGGGACCCATTCCCGGGCCACCTCCACCATGAGGTATTGAAAATGTTTTATGAAGATTCAGATGACAAACATCCGCTCCTATGTGACCGGGATTAGTCAGGCCTACCTGTGCATTCATATTTGCTCCATCCATATATACAAGTCCTCCATTTGAATGGATTATCTCAGTCATCTCTATAACTGCCTCTTCAAATACCCCGTGTGTTGAAGGATATGTAATCATAAAGCAGGCCAGATCAGCCTTATGTTCTTCTGCTTTCGCCTTAAGATCGCTGACATTGATATTACCCTTATTATCGCACTCCACGACAATAACCTCCATACCGGCCATTACAGCGCTTGCAGGATTTGTTCCATGTGCGGAAGATGGAATGAGTGCTTTGTTTCTGTGCTCATCTCCCCTGTTAAGGTGGTATTCCCGGATTAACATGAGACCGGCATATTCTCCGGCAGCGCCGGAGTTGGGCTGGAATGAAATTGAGGAAAATCCTGTCAGCTCTTTCAGAACTTCACCAAGCTCATCCATAATCTGATAATATCCCTCGGCCTGATCAGAAGGAACAAATGGATGAATATTCCCGAATTCCGGCCAGCTAAGGGCGAACAACGATGAGGCCGGATTAAGCTTCATTGTGCATGATCCGAGGGATATCATGCTGTGCGTAAGTGAGAAGTCTTTCCTTTCCAGCATTTTGATATACCGCATCATCTCGGTTTCACTATGGTAGTTATTAAAGGTTCCTCCTTTCAAAAATGCCGATTTTCTGAGGAATTTATCCTCAATGCATTTGCAGCTGCAATAACCGGTAACATTCCCGGCACTCTTTCCGGCAGCTTCGGCAAAAATGCCAATAATTGTGTTTATCTCCCTGAATGAGGTTATCTCATCCATACTGATGCTGATTGTATTCTCATCAGGATAGTAGAAGTTTATTTCAGCTTTCAGGGCAAGTTTTCTGATTGTATTTACGGAGACACCTCCGGAAAGATCGATCCTGAGAGTATCGAAGTACGCTGAATTGACTTGCCGGTATCCCATCTCCTTCAGAGTGCTGTTTAGAACACAAGCCATATTTAATATATGACTTGCAATCCGCTTCAACCCTTCCGGACCATGATACTGGGCATACATGCCTGACATTGTGGCAAGAAGAGCCTGTGCTGTGCAGATATTCGAGGTAGCCCGTTCCCGTTTTATATGCTGTTCCCTGGTTTGAAGTGCCATTCTTAGTGCACTGTTGCCCTGAGCGTCAACTGATACCCCGATGATACGGCCAGGCATACTGCGTTTGAGTTCATCCCTGGTTGCGAAAAATCCGGCATGCGGACCTCCGAAGCTCATTGTAAGTCCCATTCGCTGACTTGAACCTACAACTATATCTGCACCCCATTCGCCGGGAGGTGTAAGGAGAGCAAGGCTCATCAGATCCGCAGCAACGCCAACAAGTATCCCGGCATGGTGTGCCATATCCGTGAAAGACTTATAGTCCCTTACCTGGCCGGATGCAGCCGGGTACTGTACAATGGCACCGAAGTACGACCCCTCAAAATATGCTTCCGTATATTTTCCGATAACAAGTTCTATCCCAAGAGGCTTTGACCTGGTCCTGATTACATCAAGAGTCTGAGGATACATATCCCTATCAACAAAAAATATGTTTTTCCCGGCTTTAACTGCATCCCTTGACCTGGCATTATACATCATTATCATTGCTTCCGCTGCAGCAGTTGACTCGTCAAGCAGCGATGCATTTGCAATCTGCATCCCGGTCATTTCAATAATCATTGTCTGAAAGTTCAACAGGGCCTCAAGTCTGCCCTGTGAAATCTCAGCCTGATAGGGTGTATACGACGTGTACCATGATGGATTCTCAAGAACATTCCTCGTTATAACAGATAACGGAGCGACTCCGTAATATCCCTGCCCGATAAATGACCGGAACATTTTATTTTTTTTTCCTGCAGCCCTTATGTGATTCAGATATTCAAATTCACTCATTGAGTCAGGAAGAGTGAGCGGTCTTTTTAATCTGATTCTGTCCGGTACAATATTATCAATAAGCTGATCGAGTGATTTTACTCCAACTGCCCTAAGCATTTGAGGCAGATCATCTTCCCGGGGTCCAATATGCCGGCTGACAAAACTATCTGATATCATATGTTTATCCTTGGTTATTCTAAAAAATAAAAATAAATGATACTAAAATTGATATTACTTAATATCTCCGGTAAATTCAATGCAATATTAAAAGTAAAAATTTCAGGAAAAGTATGGATTTGTCATCTTTTCCCTGTCTATTGTGGTCTGATCACCATGACCGGGGTATACCACTGTTTCCGGTGGAAGAACAAGCAACCTGGACATAATGCTTTTAATAAGAGTCTCATAATTACCGCCTTCCAGGTCGGTCCTCCCAATACTGCCTGCAAACAGGGCATCACCGGTAAAGACACAGCCTTCCTTTTCGTTGTAAAATGCCATACTGCCTGCCGTATGCCCGGGTACATGCAGCGCAATCAATTCTATTGATCCGAATTCTATTTTCTGCCCGTCAACAATTAGCCCTCCAGGCTCCGGGGCCTCATTCATTGAAAGCCCGAAAAAAGCTGCGTGCTGTCTTGATTTTTTTCTGTTTACCTCTTCTTCTTTTGACGTCAGAGTCTTCAGATTATATTTCTCAAGGACAAACCCATTCCCAAAGATATGATCGAGATGGCAATGAGTATTAAGCAAGAGCACCGGGTTAAGCTTTTTGCTTTCAATGAACCTGACAAGTTCTTCAAATTCGGACCTGTCATAACAGCCACAATCAATAATGGCACAATCGTTTGACTGATCAGCAAGAATATAGGTATTGACCTCTATCGGTGAAAAGACAAGCTTATATACTTCCATATCCGTTTATTATCTGTTTACTGTTCCTTTAAGGAGCGGAACAAATACAAAATTTCCATGTTTGGTAGTCTCAAAACTATCAGGCCCGGTCCGTTCAACAACAGTCATTACCTGCGAGTCGGAACTGCCAAGGGGCACGACGAGCCTTCCACCGGTCTTCAGTTGCTGAAGCAGAGTCTCCGGCACAGCTGGTGTGGCAGCAGTAATGACTATTCCGTCATATGGACCATATTGCGCTTTCCCTTCATAGCCATCTCCATAAAAGTAATGGGCAGAATATCCAAGGTGCGTAAGAGTTCTCTGGGCTTTTATGAAAAGTTCACGGAATCGTTCAATAGTATAAACTTTGGCACCCATCACCGCAAGTATAGCTGCCTGATAACCTGATCCTGTCCCAATCTCCAGTATTTTATCCCTGTGTTTTACCTTCAGAAGGGATGACTGCACTGCCACGGTATATGGTTGGGAAATAGTCTGACCCGATGTGATAGGGAATGCTTTGTCTACATATGCATGTATAAAGAATGCAGGGTCCATAAACAAATGCCTTGGAACAGTGTCGATGGCTCGCAGCACTTCTTCATCAGTTATCCCTTTTTGCCTTAGCTCGGCAACCAGTTTTTTACGTTTGCCCTTTGCTTCAAATGTATCTGTCATTGGATATTCCAAAGCATAAATTTAATGCTGCAAAAATATAAAAAATGTTAGACGGCACGATAGTATGCTCATCCCATTTATGAACACGATTTCCTCTTTAAAGTTCAGCAGGGGGATCTCACTTACGGCAGCTGCTAAAGAGGATATCTTGACAATGGTATATATGCAGCACCTGCTGGTGATAATCTGCTTTCGTACAGAATTACATCACTGACAAGCTGAGTTTGTATTCCTTTATCGGAATATTTGTCGATCAGTGATTTCAGGCTATCGCTTTCCTGAATCCTTTTAATTCTTCCAAGTGTAAGATGGGGATTGAAAGCACGTTCTTCAACTTCAATTCCTGTCTCTTTTAACCCCTTCCTTATAGCTTCCTGAAGTCTGTTTAGTTTTTCCGAGGAGACAATGCCTGCCCATAAAATCCGTGGGTCCGAAAGGCTCCTGAATACTCCGGCTCCTGTAAGGTCCAGATGAAAGTGACCAGTACCTTCACAAACCACTTTCAGCATTTTATCCATCTCCTTTATCATCTCCTCATCAGTGTCGCCAAGAAATTCAATTGTAATATGGAGATTGTCAATCTCTGTCCATTTTATTTTTTCATTTTTTAAGTATGTTCTGAAATCTGAGATCATATTCATCAGAGCAGTTCCCGGATCTATCTTAACCCCGATAAAAATTCTTTTCATCCTCAAGTATTCTTTATTTTTCATAATCTGCCGGCATCTATTTCCCTGATAATAGCCTCTATCAGTGCATCTTCTCCATATGGATCATACTCATCCTTAAGGTTAGTCCCGAATATGCGTGCAATGCTCTGCCAGAATGCAGCGCTGAATTTTCCTCTGTAATCATGTATAAGAGTATAGGATGTATTTTCCGTTTCTCTGTCAATAAGCTTGATTAACAGCCTGCCCTGAGAAATTGTCATTTTTTCTATATCTCCCTGGTATTTGGAAAATACCTCTTTTTCCACTTCCCTGATGTACTTTTTCCGGTCTCGGTCACCCGGAATGCTTTTCAGGCCTTCATTGACGTCACCAAGCATTGATCTGACTATCAACGCATAGGGATACACTTTTTTGATGTTTGAAACCAGCTTTTCATACCTCCTGTATTCAATTCTCCGTGCTCTTTCACTGCGCGCATGAATAGTAACCTCCTTTATCTCTACCTCAGGCAGCTTCACTCCATTTCTGTCGACTTCAGGCAAAAGGTATAAACTTTCAGGCAAAGTGTCATTCCTGACTCTGGCTGAATCCACCTGACCAAAAGCCTCAAAGGAAATGCATAAAAAAAACAATATAGCGCAGATGATTCTCACATGATATTATTTTTGCAAAGGTATCAAATAACGGACCAAATGATCAAAAACAAATTGCATAAGGGATAGTTCAGAACCACTTGTTAGGTCTGCATGGATTATGAGATAAAGCCCGGAAAAAGGTTCTCCCGGATCTTTATCCATTCAATGGTTTTATCATTCTGAATTTTGAAGAGACTTTTCAATAGAGTAAATTTGCTAAAAGAATTATTATGTCATTAAAGGTTGAGGATCTTGAAAATCATTCAAGATACAGGCAGATTGAAGCATTACAATATGAAGATCTGATTCAGTTTATTCTTGATTATGTAAAACGAGTGTCAACTGTGACGATCTTCTTTTGGTCAGCATGTATCGTATTTCTTGGGATAGCCATACGCGTAAGGCTGAATATGGCAGGCTACTTCGCAGCCAGTGAACTTCTTTTTCATTCCATTCTGGGGCTGGTTATAATGCCGATACTTTGCATACCAGTTCATGAGCTATTGCACATTCTCCCATACTATATCTTCGGCGCCAGGAAAATCCGGGTTGGCATGGACCTGAAACAATACCTTTTTTATGTTACTGCTCACAGGTATGTGGTTTCTCCCATGCAATTCAGGATCGTCGCCATGATGCCATTCCTTCTCATATCCATAACTTTAATACTTCTCATTTTGTTTCTGCCAGGACTTTGGAAATGGAGCCTTTCAATCTTTTTGTTTGTTCATACAACAATGTGTGCTGGTGATTTTGCTCTCCTGAACTTCTACTTCCTTAGAAAGGGCAGAAAAATTTATACATGGGATGACGCGGATAAGAAAATAGCCTATTTTTATGAGGAAATTTAAGAAATCCTGAGAAACCTGGAGACTGAGAGACTTAGAGAAATGAAACCTAAATACTCAATGGACCTCCGTGCAACACGTAGTAAAAAAAAATGAAATGAAAAGGATAACCATAACCAGCCTGCTTATTTTACTGGCATTGTCAGCACTTTTCGGGCAGAGAAAAATCATCAATCTTCCGGATCTACCCGGATACGTTACTCTCAAGTGTGATTTTCATATGCACACTATATTCTCGGATGGGAATGTATGGCCCACAGTAAGAATTGATGAAGCTCTCCGCGACGGGCTCGATGCCATTGCCATAACTGACCATCTTGAATACAGTCCGCACAGTGATTATATCCCTGCTGATCATAATGCTGCATGGAAGATAGGCGAAGGATACGCCAGGGAACGAAACCTTATACTTGTTCATGCGACGGAGATCACACGGAAAATGCCTCCGGGCCATTTTAATGCCTTATTCGTCACCGACGCATCTCTTATAGCTGTCGACTCTGCGTGGGATGCAATTGAAGCAGCCGTTAAGCAGGGAGCTTTCATTCAGTGGAACCATCCGGGCTGGAAAGCCCAGGAACCTGACGGCATTCCCAGGTTGTACGAATTTCATAAGAAGCTACTGGCAAAGGGTTGGCTTAATGGGATTGAATTGTTTAATGATGTGGAATATTATCCGACGGTTTTTGGGATATGCAGGCAATACAATCTGGCCCTGATGGGAAACAGCGATAATCATGGAATTATAAGCGAGCAATACACTAAACCTGAATTTATCAACAGACCTATGACACTGGTGTTTGCGAAAGACAGAAGCCAGGATGCACTGAGGGAGGCTCTCTTTGCCGGGCGAACCATGGTCTGGTTCAGGGATATGCTTGCAGGCAGGGATGAATTTGCAAAGCCTCTTTTTTACCGGTGCATTGAAGTTGGAAAACCATATTATCAGAATAAGGACAATATCTATTTTGAGGTTACCAATAAATCTGATATTCCCTTCTACCTTATTAACGGCCTCAAAAATGCCCCGGGGGAAATTACACTCGCAGCAAATTCGGTCACCCGGGTTGTTGTAAGCAAAAAAGCAAAAATGCCACTGGCGTACGATGTGAAAAATATTCTTACAGGCGAAAACGAGGTATTAAAGATTGAAATCAATTATTAGTTGAAGAGTTGAAGAGGGTTGAAGAGGGTTGAAGAGGGTTGAAGAGGGTTGAAGAGGGTTGAAGAGTTGAAGGGGGTTTCAACCTTCTTCAACCTTTTCTTCAAAACTTTTGCTTAGCCAGTTTGAGGATATCATCTTCCTTCACAAAGGGTCTCATTCTGAATGAGTATTCATATTTCATATCAAGTAGCCTGTATTGCGGATGTATTCATGCCCCCCATGAATCATCACCACCCACTCCCATCTGTCCCAGATCAATATTCAGATTTACAAGGTCACGAGGTTTAACATCAATGGTATGGGTATTGGCAGTTTTTGCATCTTTCCGGTACTGTGACAATTTACCCGGAGACTCAAAATCATCATGAATATTATTAAGTGCAGCAAAGCAAATCAGACGGCTCTCCGGTAAACAAGATATCCCGTGTCCATTATCATCTGTAAGTAAGCCAGCGTGTATCTGTTTTATAACCATTTTCCTGAGGGCGTATATATGGCACATATTGATCGGCAACAGTGCTTTCATAGACACCTACATCGGCTGATGTTTTTCTGTCGGAATAGTTTTCATGGGGTCCCCGTCCAAACCATTTGAGATTTGTAAATTCTTCAGGAAGCTGCATCTGCATTCCCATCCTTGGAATTTCAGGAATTTCAGCTGACACTTTGAAAATTGATTTTTTACTAATTACATCGCAGAACCATAAATTGTATAAGAAGTCGCATAGCCTGCTATCTTTTTTCCATCGGTCCCGGGAATATCATATGTGAATGCTAACTATCACTTTGCCCAATTCAGGCTGACTGATATTTGCCCTGGTTACCTTGATTCTCTCCCCTGCTTTCTTCCATACACCCAGTTTTTATCCATGTTATAACCATAATCATTATCAGTAGGTGGTCTCCAGAAATCAGGCTCCGGACCTTTTTTAATAGCTCCTTCTCCTTATAAATTGTATGATTCCATCATTCCTTTCTCCAGTTCAAAAATAATTTCATATCAACTCCGCTTACTTCAAGTTTTTATCAACCGTTTTTGTCTGAAGGACGTGCAAGTTCTGCCGGTTTTGATAACGAAGGCTTACGCTTCTAACAGGAAGTTTGAACTGAGCAGTATGCATAAACATGATTTTCAGGAACATAATTCCACTCATCGCTTCTTGACATCCTGAGATTAAGAAAATATTCATGTCCCGGGAGCAGGATCAATTTTATTAATTGGGAGACATGAACTGCAATTCCGCTTTAGGTTTAAAATCAGGCACTAGGAATCTTCCCTGACTGAATACAATCCCATCAGATACTACCTCCCATTCAAAATTAAACTCAGCCAGATTGGTGAAATCATATTTGTTTTTAATCTTAATCATTCCAGCTTTCAGATCAACCGGCTCAAATCCAATATACTGATAAACCTTATTGACCTCAGTAAAGTCCCGGATGGGCAGTTCTGTCAGGCCAAACAAGTCCGTTAATGCAGAAATTGCCATCACTGGGCATGCCGGCTTCTCCATAATCACCACCATATGCCCAATACTTTTCTCCATTTTCATTAGTTTTAAGAAGACCCTGATCAACCCAGTCCCATATAAATCCGCCCTGAAGCTTCGGGTATTTTTCAATAACATCCCAGTAATCCTGAAGATTGCCCGTTGAATTACCCATTGCATGCGCATATTCACACATAATTAGTGGTCTGTCGTTTTTTGGATCTTTTGCATATGATTCAAGATATTCAATTGCAGGATACATTGGACACCAGATATCTGTATGTCGTTCAGGGGCATTAGTACTTTTTTCTGCTCTTTCATACTGGACAGGACGCGGTATCATCCCTTCCTTTAATCCATTTATATCCATTTAGAAAATTGTGCCCGTCACCTGCTTCATTACCCATCGACCATATTATGACCGAAGGATGATTCTTGTCCCTTTCAACCATCCCCTGCATCCTGCCAAGATGGGCTGCAGCCCATTCTGGTTTGTCGGCAAGGGTTACATCCTTATCATAGCCAATGCCATGTGATTCAATATCGGCCTCATCAATAAGATAAAGTCCGTATTTATCGCACATCTCATACCAGAATTCCTGCTGAGGATAGTGTGAGGTTCTTACAGCATTTATATTATGGCTTTTCATCATCCTGATATCTTTCATCACAGTTTCCTCATCAATTACATGGCCTGTTTTGTCATTGTGTTCATGCAAATCTGTTCCTTTGATATGTAATTGCAACTCCATTGACAAGAAGCTGTGAATTTACTATTTCAACCTTCCTGAAACCGATCTTTGAACCAACACTCTCAAGTATTTGTCCCATCTTTATTTTTCAGAGCTCAGGACCAGTGAATATAGGTTTGGTTTTTCAGCTGACCATCTTTTAATCCCGGGAAAGCTTTTTGCAAAGTCAACAGCTCCTTCTCCTTCCGAAATCTACATCTTTTGATTCTGTATAAATCTTTTTTCCCATCATAAAACAGAAGCATCAACAATATATCCTTTCTATCCAGGGCTAGTTCTTTTCATGGATACATCTAGTTTAAGAGTCCATCATTATAATTATTTTCAAGATCGCCTTTAGCAAAAAAATCGCTTATATATGTTTTTGGCCGTGCATGAAGAAAAACTGATCTCTGAATCCCACTTAGTCGCCAGAAATCCTGATCTTCAAGATAACTTCCATCGCTCCACCTGTATACTTCTGCAGAACTGTGTTTTTCCCTTTCTTAGATATTTTGTAATATTAAATTCTGCTGGCAGCTTGCTATCCTGGCTATAATCCAACAAGTTGTTCATTAACCCAAACATAAAAAGCCGAACTCACTGCGCCAAAATGGAGAAATACCTCTTTATCCTTCCAGCCTGATGGAACTTTAAACTTCCTTTTATAGAACCGACAGGGATTCCAAGTCTGTGGTTTGGATTGATTATATCCCTATGCCTAATACTTCTCATATGCCTGAATGGATAAGTTATATTGATATAAATTGGAACATCATAACCCTTCATTTGCCAGTTTGAAGGCACTTCATATCTTTCCAGTCACGGATATCATAATCGTCCTTAAAGAACCAGTAAGGCCGCTGATCAGGCGACTTAACCCAGTTGAATTTCCATGTTCCGTCAAGAGAATTATAATTTGGAGAGTTTGCCTTTATTGCCTCAAGTGCTGTCTGTTCATCAGGATAACTAATAAGTGATGCATGAGGAGCCTCTCTGTTAATGCCGAATATCTCAGGATTTTCCCAGTCACGCGGCTCTTTTTCTGTGAATGCAACTCCTTCATACTTACTGTATTTTTTACATGCAGAAATTGAAAATACTATTACCAGGATATAGAATGAGATTCTCTTCATAGGATCTTAATTTAGTAATAAAGATAAAGTTATATAAAAAAGTAGATTTACCCCTCTGTTCCTTCGGCAAGATTTATATCTGATGGAGAATTGATATTTGTAAAGGCTTTATTGTTTTTTTCAGATCCATCAATATCATGGTATTTAACGTTCAATAATTTTACGAAGTCCCTTACGGCCCGGCTGTTTTCCAGATACACGAAAGTCTCAAGACGTTCAGCAAGTGATGTACTGTAAATTGCATGAAGAGGTTCGATGTTGTTATTAATCCTTGGTATCAGCGCATCATGGACGGAATTATCGTATACTTCTGTCATCTCCGTAATAATTGCCTTGTCAAGGAATGGCATATCGCCGGCAAATACAAATAATGCATTTCCTGTCGAAATCTTCATTGCAGCATGAATGCCGCCGAGTGGCCCAGCATTCCGGATCTCATCCTGCACAATCGTGCAGAAATCAAAATCTTCAAATTCCTCCGGATTGTTTGTTACGATAATTATTTCATCAAAGATATCTTTGATCACAGATAAGATTCTCGAAATAATAGGTTCGCCCTCAATAATTATTTTAGGTTTCATCCGGCCGTTAAAGCGATGTCCAGCACCACCGGCCAGAACTACTCCGGATATTTTTTCAACCATTAAAACAGTCCTGTGATATTACCCTCGGAATCAATATCTATATTCTCAGCTGATGGGATTGCCGGAAGTCCGGGCATTCTCATAATTGTACCAGCAATGGGGACAATGAATCCTGCTCCTGAAGAAAGTTCCACCTCCCGGATCTTGACAGTAAACCCAACTGGCCGTCCCCGTTTTAAAGGATCATCAGAGATCGATTTCTGGGTCTTTGCGATACATACGGCAAGATCTCCAAGCCCCAGCTTGTCAATCCTGTCAAGCTGTGCTCTTGCTTTGAGCGCATACTCAACATTACCTGCTCCATACATAAGCTTGCAAATTGTATCAATTTTTTTCTCAAAAGTCCATGACAGTTCATAAATTGGCCTGAAATCCCTGGTGCTTTCACTGATTGACTCCAGTACCATCTTAGCCAGGTCAATGGCACCTGCACCACCCTCTGCCCAGGAATTGTTCAATGAAACCTTTACCCCTTTCTTGCAGCAATGATCGATGAGCAGACCTATTTCAGCCCGGGTATCGGATTCAAACCTGTTGACCGCAACTATTGGGTTAAAGCCAAACAACTGCATATTTTCAATATGCTTATCGAGATTGTCAAAGCCTTTTTCAAGACTGACAAGGTCTTCTGTCTGTACGCATGAAAGCTTCGCTCCTCCATGATATTTCAGGGCACGTATAGTAGCCACAATAACTACGGCATCCGTATGAAGATTCCCGAACCGCGATTTGATGTCGAAGAATTTTTCTGCTCCCAGCTCACTGGCAAAGCCAGCCTCAGTAACAACAATATCACTGAGTGATAACCCCATCTTCGTTGCAATTATACTGTTTGTCCCCTGCGCAATATTTGCAAACGGACCTCCGTGAATTATAGCCGGGGTACCCTCGAGGGTCTGAACCAGATTGGGTTTTATGGCCTCTTTCAGGAGAACAGCCATAGCTCCCTGTGCTCTAAGGTCTCTGGCAAATATTGGTTGGTCCTTATATGTATAGCCTACAAAGATATTCCCAAGCCTTTTTTTAAGATCGTCCATATCTTTTGCCATACACAATGTAGCCATAACTTCTGATGCAGCCGTAATATTGAATCCTGATTGCCGGGGGATTCCTTCGGTGGTTCCGCCAAGGCCAATCACTATCTCCCTTAAAGATCTGTCATTCATATCCATAACTCTTTTCCAGGATATTGTCCTCGGGTCTATTCCAAGATTACCTTGCTTAAGCTGAATATTATTGTCGATAAGGGCAGCCAGCAGATTATGAGCTTTTTCAACTGCTGACATATCACCCGTAAAATGAAGATTGATATCATCCATGGGTATAACCTGCGAATGACCTCCTCCTGCGGCACCTCCTTTAATTCCGAAGACCGGACCCAGTGATGGTTCCCTGAGCACAACCGTTGCTTTTTTCCCGATTACATTCAGGGCCTGCGCAAGTCCTATTGAAGTTGTTGTTTTACCTTCTCCGGCAGGAGTGGGCGTTATGGCAGTAACAAGGACGAGCCTCGATTGCATTATCTTCTCTTCGTCAAGGAAAGAAAGCGGAATCTTTGCCTTGAACTTCCCATAGAATTCCAGATCTTCCTTTGGAATACCAAGGATCTCTGCTATCTCACCAACCGGCCTTATCTTCGCTGCCTGGGCAATTGCAATGTCATGTTTCATCGGTCTGTAAATAATATCAATGATTTGCGAAACTAATAATTAAACCTTATTTATGATATAAGGTCATGATATTTATATATAAATTTAAGTAGAGGCGGTTGAGTATTACCATCCTGCCCTTTACCCGATCCATGATACAGGATTTGCCTGATTTATTGCGGAAGCATCAAGCCTGATCCTCCACCCTACAGGGAAATAGTTATTCACCCTCGCTCCCAGGTTTTTGATGAATCCGAGGTTTACTCCTTTATAGGTCAGGATGTTCCAGCCTTCATGGATGCCGGTTAACCTGAGGTTATCCCGACGAAGATAGGCTACTGCCTCATCTATACCTATCTCATGTCGCGGGAAAGTCTCTCGCTTCAGGCCTGACGATAAGGCGAGTTCATGAGAAGGAAGCGAATTATTCCTCTTCACTGTATAGATTTTTGTTCCTGCGCTGATAACCCTCAGATTACCGTACAGAATCTGGTAAACGTCCATATCACATGGGGCGGCAATTATTTCATCACCCCATTTCATGATCCTGTCTTCGTTAAAATCAGTCCAGGAAGCTGCAATTTTCAGGTCTGATTTATCCGGTTTTGTCTCCGCCTGGCGATTACTGCGGAGATGTATCTGATCCTGCTTTCCCTTTTTTCTGATAGCTGAAATAAAAAATCCTTCCCCCCGGATCTTATCCGGATAGAAACCATAGCCGTAAATCCCCTGAAAGCTGATCTCAGTAATGCCCGGGAAGGAATTTATATCCAGCCTTATGGCTTCAGCTTCATTCCTTTCAATAAGCCACTTGATATTTTCCTCATTCTCGCCCGGGTTAAAAGTGCAGGTACTGTAAATGAGTATTCCATTCTCCTTAAGGGCGGGCCAGATTTCCATAAGTATCCTTTTCTGCCTTCCGGCGCAATAGACAGCATTCTCTGGCGACCATTCCCTCACAGCAACCTCTGTTCTGAACATTCCCTCACCAGAACAGGGGGCATCAACAAAAACAACATCAAAAAATCCTGGCACTTTCCCGAAAGCCGACGGGTCTCCCTGTGTAACAAGTGTATTGCCTGCGCCCCATTTTGTAATCGTTTCGGAAAGAATTAAAGCTCTTGAACGTATCACTTCATTTGCGACAAGAAGATTGCCGGGACCTATAAGATCTGAAAGCAGCAGACTTTTGCCGCCAGGTGCGCCGCACAGATCAAGCACTCTTATATTTTTCATCGATTGAACTGACTGCAAAAAAACTTGTTCAAGGAACATTCCTGAAGCCTCCTGCGGGTAATAACAACCTGAGTGAAACAGGGGATCCATTGTGAATGATGGCCGGGATGTCAGGTAAAATCCCTTTTTGCACCAGGGAACAGATTCTGAGTCCAGCGGTCTCTTATTCCATTTTGCCTTATTGATCCTTATGGTGACAGGCGATGGTTCTCCCAAAGCATTCAGAAGAGCTCCGGCATCTACATAATTCTGTGTGATAATTCTCTGTTTAAATCTGTCAGGGAACATTTGATATTTTTGGATTATCATATTATCGGGATAAGCCCTTGTAAATGCCTCAATTCAATGATCTCGCTATATAAAACCAGGATTTTTCCTGACCAAATATTTATTTTGTGAAAAATTCAACCTTTCTTACCGAAAAGCAATCATCACCTGAGAACACCAGGTAACAAGTTTTACCATCTGCACTCATCCAACTTGTCGGGAATGAAGAAGTTTCTCCAGGACCGGCATCCCAGTCCCTGGTATAGTATACTGTACTCCATGGACCCCATGGCTCCGGTGCTTCATATATGCCAAACCCGCCCTGAAAGCGGGGGCCCTGTGGATGATTGCTTTCCGGAATAATCTGACACCAGAGATATCGCTTCAGCCCTTCATCATAACTCATCCCTGAACGGCAACACATCGCGGGATTTGAAAAAACTGCTCCGCGCCGGTTAATGTCTTTTGACCACACAGGTTCGCCTGATTTATCTGCAGAGCTGAAAAATTCATAACTGGCTGGATCCGATAACTTATCCTTTGGTACCCTGGCGAGAACCATCCGGTCAGCAGGCTTGTATGCATCATTCTCATCGTGTGAATAGATATAAACATAGTTATCTCTGGCACCATGATAATTTTTACCAAAGTTCAAAAATACCGGGTAACCGAAGCTTTTTGTGAATTTCCAGTCAGCAAACTTCCATTTCCTGCCATAATCAGAAGACCATGCCAGTTGAGATCCGATTCCGTTCCCACTGGCATTTCTTATCCACATGTAAAGTATTCCGTTAATCATTAGCAAGCTGCTTGCCTTTTTACCGTTCCTGCCTTCACCAACGAACTCCCCGGTTTTTGAACGGATGTTGATCCCCTTAAAATCACCAGGACCTCCAACTATCTTTGCCAGCCCCAGACTCAGTTTTTTTTCTACTCCCGGGGAGAAACCCCATCCATCTCCATATGCAGTATATAAGCTGCCATCATCAGCCCAGGTTACAGGCCAGTTATCACTCCCATCGGCTTTTCTGATTATGGTTGTGTCAGGGGCAAACTTAACTTCAGTAATTTTCTTGCTCAATGGATAGGGTGGCTCTTTAAAAGCGTCCATGAGTGGATTTACAAGATATTTTACCACTCCATAATTAAATCCTTCCCCTTTCTCAGGATCATACATATCTTCTCCATTGCGGACGACAACAATACCAAGGCTGGGGATAACCATCAGAGTCTGGTTGCCCGCGCCAGCTCCAAGGAACAAATCCCTTGGTGCTCGTGACCAAACACCGTCAAAATTATTATACCACGCCAGACCACATGCAGGTGACAGATTTTTTACCTCCCTGGGAGGCAAAGGAGTACCTGCATTTTCAACAATTCTTTCGACCCATATAGAATCAATAAGTTGTTTCCCGCTCCAATTACCCTTATGAAGCATGAGCCTGCCTATCCTGGCTACTGCGCGGGGAGTAAAGCTGCCCCCCCCCCAGTTGGCCACAAGCTCAAGACCATCGACACTATAAGTTTGCCCGTAACCAATCTCCCATTCATCATCATTGATACCTATCGGCTCCATGAGTCTTTCACGGAGTAGCGTCCTGATATCTTTATATTCGCTTCCTCTATAGCTTGCCGTGACAGCATATGCGAGCATTGCCATCCCCGTATTCGAATAGTGATAAGAGGTTCCGGGTGAAAACACAACAGGTGCCAGATCCCTTGAAATAGTGAACGGATCAGGATCTTTTCTCCAGAAATCACCTTTCCATCCCGGGATATCCATATGCCTGTCCTTAATCTCTAACCCTTTCGCTTTAGCTTCCAAAATATCCTTTTCTGTTAATTCAGCATCCTGTATCCCTGAGCTATGGGTTGCCAGTTCCCGGATAGTTATCCGTGACTTCTGCGGGTCATCCTTCCACCTGGGAATAAACTTCCATACAGAATCATCAACATGCAGCCTCCCATCGTTTAAAGCCAGTGCCAGCGACATGCCTCCAACAAGAGACTTTGCAAGTGAGGCAGTATAATGCTGACTTGCAGGATTCCATCCATCAGCATACCACTCCAGAATTATCTTATCATTTCTGGCAATTAAAATTGAAGTTGTTTTATGAGCGGCCAATGTATCACGCATTGAATATAACTCCCTGGTTGAGAACCCTTCATCTTCAGGCAGGGAACAGCCCCATTTAAATGATTGTCCTTCAATATTGCCATTGAAAAACAAAATTGACAGTATACTTATGATGTACCTGGCCTCCTTAAACAACATTTTCATCATAATAAAGTTATTTTCAAATGATTACAATCACAGGATCAATTCCATCATGAATGCGGTGCCTCCTGGTCTCTGTTTTCAGGGTTTATTTTCTTCTTTCTCCAGATATAGAATACAGGGATTCCGAGAAGTACGATTGCCAGGCCGGGAAAGGTATAATCAGGTTTATAAATTAAAAGTATTACCATAATGAAAAAGGTAGTGAAGACATAAATTGCCGGTATGACCGGATAACCGAATGCCTTATATGGTCTTGGAATGTCAGGACGTTTCCTGCGAAGGACAAAAATAGCCAGTATAGTGAGAGTGAAAAATATAAGAACAGCAAAGATGACATAATCCAGTAAATCGCTATATGTTCCTGATAAACAAAGCAATACAGACCATACCCCCTGAACTGCAAGAGCAAATCCCGGCACCCCTTTGCTGTTGATTTCACCGACTTTTTTGAAAAACAGGCCATCCTTTGCCATAGCATAATAAACCCTCGGACCGGCAAGGATTAATCCATGGTTGCACCCGAATGTGCTTATCATAATGAATATTGCCATGATAATAGCAGCATAATCGCCGAATACCACGCTCATAGCAGATGTAGCCACCCTGTCGTCGGTAGCAAACTGGATTCCGCGGCTAAGGACATCAGTTCCGGCCGGCGAGCCTGAAAGCGGAAGGATCATGATATAGACAAAGTTTGTAAAAAGATAGATTGTTGATATCAGAACCGTTCCATAGAACAGGCTAAGGGGAACATTTCTTTTTGGATTAATTACTTCATCGGAAAGATAAGTCACATTATACCAGGCATCTGCTGCAAAGAGCGAGCCTACAAGCGCCGTGCCTATGGCAGCAATGAGTGAGAAACCCGCAAGAGGAATAATTGTATTTCCGGGGCCTATCTTGCTGGCCTGCCAGAAGACTTCCTTATTGATCTCAAACGAATTTATGCTTTTCGTAGCCAGGAATCCGATAAATATGAAACCGAAAAGAGCAATAACCTTGGTTGAGGAAAATATATTTGCCACAGTTTTTCCTGTGACGATTCCCCGGGTATTAAGCCAGGTAAGAAATGATATCATGGCAATGGCAACAACCATTGTGCTGTTTATCTTCAGTGGTCCCAGATGCATAAGGATATTCCTGTCGGAAATCCATGGAAAGAGGACACCACTGAATTTTGCGAAAGCTACCGCTACGGCCGCTATTGATCCGCATTGAATTACCAGAAAGGTGGTCCATCCAAAAAGGAATCCGAGCAGCGGATGATATGCCTCCCTTAGATAAACATACTGACCTCCCACATGAGGCATCATAGAGGCAAGTTCTCCATAACTCAAGGCGCCTATTACAGTAATAATGCCGGTGATCAGCCATACAACCAGCAACCATCCAGGTGATCCTACATTCCTGGCTATATCGGCACTGACTATGAAAATACCTGAACCGATCATTGCTCCTGCAACAATAGCCATCCCGTCGAAAAGGTTGACTCGCTTCTGAAAAATGTGGTCAGTCGTCTGCATGATGTCTGGCATATATGCAAAAATAAGTAATCAAATGAGAATGCCTATAGTAAATTTATTTATTGCACCTTTAGTCATTTGAATAGTTATAACCGAAGGCACTCTTGCAGAGCTTTTAATAGTTCTTATTCCCATAACAGCACTAGTCTTGTGCCTGGAGTAAACGAAATTCTTAAATATCAAACTCTAAGTTAAAGAATGAAATGACCCTCTCTAATTAAATAGTTTGTTCACATCAAAATTGTCGCTAAATTTGTTAAGCCCCAATTTTAAGATCTCCCCCGAGCAATTGATCAATAACCTTAAAATATACTAGAATGAATAAAGTATCCTCTTACATCCGGTCTTCATCCAATTTTCTCATCTGCTTTGCTGTTTTAACACTATCCCAGAACCTCAGGGCAACAGATACGCCTCTGATTTTCCCTGTCCCTCAGAAACTTGAGATAACACAACAGGCATTCCTGATTGATGAATCGATTTCCATTCTTGTACCTGAAAATGCCAGTGAACCAGACGTAAATCTGGCTAAAGCACTTGTAAGGGAATTAAGTGATAAATACGGAGTGGCAATAAGGATAAAAGCGGTATCAAAGCTCCCTGAAACAGGAAGGTCTGTAATAATGGGTACCCTGAATAATACCCTTGTAAGAAAATATTGCAGTGACAATAATATTGAGATTACTGAACAGACACCAGGACCTGAAGGTTATCTTTTACATGCCGGAAATAACCTTGTTGTTGTTGCCGGATATGATGATCAGGGGGCATTTTATGGATTCCAGTCTGTCAGGCAGCTGCTCAACGATGGAAGTGGCAAAAAAATTCAGGGTGTTGAAGTTATCGATTGGCCACGCATGCCTTTCAGAGCCATAAGACTTTATGTTCCGGGACCTGATAATATTGCCTTTTTCAAAAGATTTATGAGAGATTTCATGGCTCTGTACAAATATAATAAAGTAATAATCGAGCTCAATTGCATGCGTCTTGACAGGCACCCCGAAGTTAATGCAGGATGGATCGAATTTTCAAAAGAACTGAAATACAGCCGCTCCAATTCCACACTGGGATTGCATGGCGAGGAAAAGAACTCAAGCCACTACGATGCCGGTGACGGATATATTATCGAAAAGAATGATGTCAGGGATATTGTTGCATTTGCCAACCAGAATTTTCTTGAGGTAATACCTGAAATTCCGTCGCTTACTCATGGCTATTACCTTTTAACCAGACATCCCGAGCTGGCTGAGTATCCTGGTGATAAATGGCCGGATACCTACTGCCCCTCAAATCCCGCATCATATGATCTGATGTATGATGTTTACGATGAATATGTTGATGTGATCAAGCCTAAGATGGTTCACATAGGCCACGATGAGTGGTGGGGAGCTCCAATGGGAGTATGTCCGCTCTGCAGGGACAAGGACTACTCTCTGCTTTTTGCCCAGGATGTGAACAGGATTCACAGCTACTTTGCCAGAAAAGGGATAAAAATTGCGATGTGGGGCGATTATCTTCTTGAAAGTGTCAGAGATACGTTGGTTCAGAACAGAGTCTCTTCCACAGGAATGAAATATCAGACGCCGGGAGCCGTACGACCTGAAATAGTAAAGGAATTAATCCCGAAAGATATCCTGGTCTTTAACTGGTTCTGGGATGACCCTGACAAGGAGATGGCACTATACAAGTTCGGTTTCACACAGATATACGGGAATTTTACTCCTGCAATATCCGGCTGGGATGAAAGGATCAAAAAGGTGGATATGATAGGAGGAGCTCCCTCTTCATGGGCTTCGACAAATGAATTCAACTTCGGGAAAGATCTCGTTCTCGACTTTCTTGGATGCGCAAACCTGCTATGGTCATCCACCACACTCAACCAGTCTGATCTTGGCAAAATTGTCAGGAATATAGTCCCGGTTGTCAGGGACGGATTCAGGGGAACACGAATACCAAGTGAAGACGGAGATCCCGTTGTTGAGGTTGATATTTCAAAAAACATGAATCTTAAGGCTGATACCAGAGTCTTTGGAGTAAGCCTAAGCAGCCTGAGTTCCGGAGAGGTCAGGTCAGGAACCAAAGTTTTCAGGCTTGCTGCTTCGGGTAACCGGCTCGCTGCTGCAGGAACCTATGGCAAGGATAAGAATCCGCTGCCCAATGCAGTAAAAAACATTAAAATAAATGATGATGTGAGCAGCCTGATATTTTTACATGCTTGTGCTGTTCCTGCCGCAAACCAGAAAGCCTACTTCAACATCCCCGACTTCTTTGACTCGGCAGATCTGCTGGGGTGGTATGAAATTGTTTATGAGGATGGTTATAAGGAGATTGTCCCCATACAGTATGGCGTAAATATCCTGGAATGGAATCCTGGCGGAGAGAGAAGTCTCGATACCCTGGAAGGAGATACCGGATCAGCTCAGAACGCTTATTGCTATGAATCTGATGCAGTTGCCTGTTCTTCCGATATGAAAAACAAACCTGTTACCTTATTTGCCTTTGAATGGGTAAATAACCGCTTTGGAAAAGTCATTAAAGAGGTTAACCTGTATGGATCGGTTAATTACCAGGCACAGCAGCAGGATTACGGTAAGGTAGTCTCAGCACCAATGGCAAGCAATGCCATTATTCTCGCAGCTATCAGTAAGGTAGTAAAACGTAAGCCATTTGTTCCCAAATAATCAGCTTGCCGGAAATTGAATATTTATGAAAAAGAGATACTTCTTTTACTCAGTAATGTTTTTTTTGACGACTATCCAGGGCATAAATGCCCAGATAGTTTATGATCTTCCCAAAAAGAAGCTTATTGATTTCGGATGGAATTCGCCATTTGTCAGAGAGTACCACGAGAATATGAAATTCTATGAGAACGGGCCTTTCGACGGAGTTTCACTCAAACTATCGAAGGAGGCCTGCGGCGGTAATGTTTTTATGGTCGATGACTGGTCAAAGATCTCTTCACAGACAAAAGAATCTGAAAAGGGGATCATACTTTCGCTGGAGAAAAGTAAAATTCTTACCGATAATTTTCTCGTAATTTACGGAGCTTCGCAGATGGACTGGTTCTCTGATAAAGACTGGGCTCTTGCTGAAGATCAGATAAGGTTTGCTGCCAGGCTTGCAAAAGCTGCGAACTGCAAAGGAGTTCTCTGGGATCCTGAACCATATAAGCCAGGAAAGAACCCATGGAAATACAGCGAACAGGAAAAAGTTGAACGATATTCATTTTCTGAATATTATAATCAAGTGAGACATCGGGGAGCTCAATTCATTAAAGCTCTTCAGGAAGAATTCCCGGGTATTACGATTTTCTCCCTCAGGGAATTATCCGACTGGCAGAACGGATCTCCTTTCTCAGGGGACTTGCTGCCTGTCACCGGCAGGGAGAATACAATTAAGGAACTTGAGAGTGCATGGTGGGGCCTGCATCCGGCATTCTATGCAGGATTGCTTGATGCCATTCAGCCCGGAACTGACCTGATTGATGCCAATGAGGAGGCTTATTATTATACCTCAGCACTCGAATTTTATATGATCCGTGAAACACTTATGGATGATGCCAGGGCTCTTATACCCCCTGAGCTGTGGACTAAACATGCCTCCTTTTTCAGAATCGGTCAGGCGATATCACCAGACTATATTGCGGGAAACTGGCTGGGGATATCTCCTTTTCCATACAGGCTTTCAGCACAAGGTTCAATGATGACATCAAAGAACAGGGCCAGATGGTTTGAACATAATGTCTATTATGCGTTAAAAACATCCGATGAGTATGCCTGGCTATATACCGAAGACATGGACTGGTGGAAAAATGATAAGTTGCCTGAAGGATTTCAGCAGGCCCTCCTTAGGGCTAAAACAAAAGTGAATTCAGGCCAGCCTCTGGGATTTGAAATTGACGATATTATTAAGGCTGCTCAAAAAAAGGCGGAAGAAGTATATAAAAACAAAAAATAGACTGCATAGGCTAATCTTTATTAATTGAAAAATATTGACATTAAACCTAAAAATAAAATTATGAAATACTGTTGTTTTGCACTAGTCAGCCTGCTGATCCTGTCCGGTTGCGCAAAAAGCCAAAAGCCTACCCTCCGTCAGGGGGAATTCTATACTGTGGAACAGGGCGCAGCAGAGCTTAAAAAGCTTGAAACAATGTATAGTAATCGTCAACAGTGGGAAGCCCGGAAAAAGATGCTCAGGGGAAATATCCTGAAAGGGATGAACCTCTCTCCTATGCCAGCAAAGACTTCCCTGAATGCAGTTCTGGGTCCTAAACGCATACACGACGGATATTCCGTGCAAAATGTCGCCTTCGAAAGCATCCCGGGCTTCTACCTCTGCGGCAACCTTTACAGACCGCTCAACGATTCTGTGAAGCATCCTGCAATCCTGTGTCCTCACGGACATTTTGACGGTGACACACTGGGAGCATGGGGTCGTTTCAGGGCTGACCAGCAGAAAAGATGTGCCACCTTTGCCAGGATGGGTGCTGTTGTATTCAGCTACAGCATGTTCGGATGGGGAGGTGAAGCGATCAAACAACTGGATCCTTCGGCCATTATTGAAAAGCCAGTCACCGATACCATAAGTAAATACCACGGAGTACCACTGGCACTCACCATGCAGACATGGAACAGCATTAGGTCACTCGACTTCATGGAAACGCTGCCCGATGTCGACATGACGAAAATAGGAGTAACGGGAGCCTCCGGTGGCGGGACACAGACCTTCCTTCTCGCTGCCCTTGATGACAGGATAAGTGTAAGCGTGCCTGTCGTAATGGTTTCATGCAATTTCTTCGGGGGATGCAACTGTGAAAGCGGACTTCCTATTCACCAGAGTAAGGATCATTTTACAAATAATGCAGAAATAGCTGCAATGGTAGCGCCTAAACCAATGCTAATGGTATCGGATGGGGCTGACTGGACTAAAAACGAACCCACTCTCGAACTTCCATTTATAAAAAGAACCTACTCTTTTTATAATGCCGGAGGTGATGTTGAAAATGCACACTTCCCTGATGGCGTTCACGACTATGGTTATGCAAAAAGAATTCCTGTATATAAATTCATGGCAAAGCATCTCGGATTGAACCTGCAGGCTGTCAGTGATCCTGACGGATCAATAAATGAAAGCAGCAGTGATATCGAAAATGCGATCACAATGCTCTCTTTCTCAAGTCAGAATCCCTACCCTGGCAGTGCTCTTGTAGGTTCAGCTGCCATCGACGAGGAGCTTAAAAAATTACAGCAATAGATAATTGTGAAACCAAATTAATCCTGGTATCCTTCCATGAAAAGCATTATTGTATTATTCAATATTCTTTTTTTCTTCCTATCGGGAGAAATTATGAGCGGACAGTACCAGGGTTTGCTTCCAGTACCCGTAGAAACGGCATGGGGCAATGGAAAATTTCATCTGGAAAAAGCTAAAATACTATTCTCCGTTGAATTGTCAGACAGAGAGCAAGCTGGAATTTACGGGTTTATAAATATAATGTAAAAGAGAATAACGGTATCACCCTGAGCATGGCAGAAAGAACCTGTGGACAGGAAAAGCTTTACTGAGAATTATTGCCGTATAATGTATCCTGGAATATCAGGCCTTATGAAAGATGCTTTTGAGAAGATGTCAGAATCTGAAGACTTGCTTGCAAAATGTCTTGGAAGACATACTCTTTCAGAGATGTGGGAAGACCCCTTTTCATCTTACCATCTTAAGCAAACAGGGGAGAACATGGAGGATTACAAAAATGCCCGAGCAGCAGCTGAAGAAGCTCAGGAAAAACTTATTGAAGCCCTCTCAAAAGGAAGTCATGACAGTGCTTTTATAGAGACTATGCTGGTCAATGCACGGCAGCTGCATTATACTGTCACAAGATTCATATGGGCCAGGAAAATAGTTGACAGATGGAACTGGATCTACGACCTCAAATCCAGAGGTGAAAAAGATTATGTAATGTATTATGACATAAATTATACCACTCACGGGCTGATTGCAGATATGATGGATTACTGCACAGGCCTCAGGCAGGAATACAGGCATGCGTGGCTGTCTGAGAACATGAGCTACAGAATGGAAACAATTACAGGCCGTTTCGATTCGGAATATCTGATATGGCGAAATATGTCTCTTAAAATAGCCGCTTATATCAACCATCATGATGAGAAAGTTCCAAGGGCAAAATTTGAAAAGCTTTTTTTAAATTCCAGATAAAAACAATCATTATGGCATATAAAGGTGTATTGGATGATTTCAGGAAGATCAGGAATCTTGAAAAACCGATGAGGATCCCATGTGTTGCCTGTAGCGAGGAATTCGATGTCAGATGGTACGGCAAGTATAATTATGAGGAGTTCTGTCAGGATGGAGACAAGATCTTTGAAGTTTACAAAGCAGCTGTCGATGAATTCGGATACGACTGGGCATGGGTCCAGATTGACGACTGCTTTGAATTTGAACCCGCAGGTGTTGCAGTTAAGGGAGAAGGGAATGTGCTCAGGGCAACATACGGTTACCTCCCTGTAAGTTCTGAAACCGTCAGGAAGCTTCCGTCGATGGATCCCCTGAGAGACGGCAGGATGCCGGAGAAACTCAAAGCAATCAGAAGACTGAAGGATCATTACGGTGACACTCTGCTAATTTGCGGTTCATGCGCGGCACCTTTTTCTGCCGTAGGACTTATGTGGAGCATCCAGGAATCTATGCTGCTGTTGCTGACGGATCCTGACCTGTTGTATGAAGCCATGGATTACTGGCTCGAATTCTACAAAAAATACATAAAAGCTCAGAAGGATGCAGGAGCTGATGCCATTTGGCTGGGAGATTGTAACGCATTCAGCAGTATGGTCCCGGCCGATCTTTATGTGGAACATATTCTGCCTGTAACAAAAGGTCTTGTACAATATTGTGAAAAAGAACTTGACATCATGATCTGGATGCATAACAGCGAGACAAACCTTGAACATATCTTATCGCATCTTCCAATTGGAATGAGTTTTGAAAATGTGGGTCCGGCAGCTGATATAGCCAGGGTAGCTGCAGCACTTAAAGGCAAAGCTGCCTTCAGCGGTAACCTTGATCCGCTTGAGGTGCTGTGGAAAGGAACTCCTGATATGATAAGGAAGGAAACGACGAGGATAATAACGGCATGCAGGGATAACAAAGGATATATATTCAATACCGGCGAGATGAATCCCGGCCAGGTGTCTTTCGAGAACATGAAGGCAATGATGGATACAGCAAGAGATCTGGCAGAATAATATAGCAACGAAATTAATATACCCATGAAAAAAATTCTGACTTTTATCGTTGCCGGTTGTCTGGTATTTTCATCAAAAGCACAGATTTCACAAGTCAGAGCATATGACCCTTTTGTTATCGATACAAGCCATTACAGTACAACCTTCGGAGAAATAAGGAATTATCGCATTTTTCTGCCCTCCGGTTATTATGCCAGTTCTCAAAAGCGATACCCGGTGATATACTTTTTTCACGGCTGGTCACAGCGCTATTTTGGACCCGTTGGGGATAATTATTCCAATTATGACAAGGGTGAAGACAACAACGGCGACAACATAGCCAATTACGTTGCTGCACATGATGTCATTGTTGTCAAACCTGATGGCTTCAACCCTTTATCAGATGAGGTCTATGAGCTGTCACCATACAATGAATGTTATGTTACAACTTCAAGACAGTTCCCGATTTATTTTCCTGAAATCGTAAATGAGGTCGACGGGTGTTTCAGGACCATCTGCGACAGAGAGCACAGGGCAGTTTGCGGCCTGTCAATGGGGGGATTCATGTCTTACTGGGTAGCGGGAAAATATCCGGATATGGTTTCAGCTGCAGGAAATTTCTGCGGATCATCTGAATTTATGGCCGGACCTTTGAAAATCCCTGTTGAATACCGTATCCTTGATCTGTACAAAAATTATCAGGGTGTGAACCTCCGTTTCAATTATGGGATCAGGGATAATCTGCGTTTCTTTCATTTTGATATGAACAGGGTTTGGAGGGAAGTGATGGATAATTATGAATTTAAAGCATACAATGCTAATCATTCTACCTGCGGTTTGGGTGATATGTTTGATTTTTGCCTGGCTACATTTGAGAATCCTCCTGTCAAACCTCTGAGATGGGATCACACTGACCTTTACCCGGACTTTTCAGTATGGGGTTATAAGATAAGTTCCGACAGGTTCCGTCCAGGATTTACAGTTCTCGAAGATGTTGACATAAGAGGTTTCAGAAGTACAGTAAAAGAGTTCATGCCTGACGGAGAAACAATGCCATTTGTAAGTTTAACCATCACAACTCCACCTCTGTACAGTAAAAACAAAGATTATATAATTAATGACATTGAACCGTTAAGCGGAAAAGTATCACAAAAAGCCATTAAAAGTGACGACTCAGGAAGGTTAAAAATTCACCTTGATGGAGGCCTTCACAATATCGGAATAAATATTGGTGGTGATTTGCCTAACCCGGGAATAGCTTCTGTCAGGGTAAATAACATGGACTGGGCCACAGATAAAAAGGAGGTTGAACTGTCTGTTGTTCTTTTAAATAAAGGGCTGACCAGGGCTAAAAATATCAAGGCTTACTTGTCATCGGTAAAAGACTATGTAAAAATCACTTCCGGGGAATCTGATTTCGGCGGCATTGACCCCGGCAAAATGGTTTCCTGCAAAAGATCATTTTCATTTTATGTACAAAGAGACAGTATAGAAATTGCAAAGTTCAGACTGACGATCAGGGATGCAGAAAATGGTGAATGGACTGAAATTTTTGAAATTCCGCTGAAACGGGACCTTCCTGAAATAAGTGACTTTGTAATAGCTGACGGAAAAACTTTCCTGGTTGCAAAGGCAGGAGTTTTGACTGACAGCGTGTTCCTGGGTTCCGGGAACGGGGACGGGATTGCCAATCCGGGAGAATCAATAGTTATTCTCGTTAAGGAAAACGACAAGTATTGGCGGACCAATTTATATACATCAGATAAATATGCTAATCCTGACGGGATCAATGTGAGGGCCACTGATTTCTGGAATCAGTTCGGAGGAATCGGCAGTTCACCAAAATATTCCGTCCCATTAATTTCTTCCTTCTGTCCTGACAATCATCAGATCCCATTCATAGCTGAATACTGGGTCCCTGAAAACAGATTTCATATTATTAAGCAGGGAAGAGTCTCAATTTCTGTAACAGGTCAAGATATGACAGCTCCTCAAATTGCCTGGGTCAATATTTCAGCAAGTAATAACCTGCAGGTGAAATTATATGATGGTGGAGACATAAGTTACGTAAGGCCTAAGTTGATTCCTGTAAATAATGTCAGGGGACTTGATTATGTCACACTGACAAAACCGGAAAAAATACCTGAATTTGAGCTCAATGATAAGGGGAAGGAAGGTGATGCCGTAGCCGGCGACAAGGTATTCAGCAGCAAGATTTCACCGCCTTCAACCTACTTTTACCGTGTGGATGTTGAAGCAGCTGATATCTATGGGAACATGGCCGTGTTCAGTTGTCCTGAAACTTTTCTTTTGCATTACGATCACTAAACTATGACGTTTCCCCGAATCTGTCTCTGATACTGTGAGGGAGTCATTGATTTAAGCCTCCTGAACTGCCGGTTGAAATTAGACAAGTTCTCAAATCCACAGCTATAAGCAATCTCCGAGATATTTAAAGTCTCATCCTTGAGAAGCTTACATGCATAATCGATTCTGATATCGAGTAGATATTCCTTGAAGGGTACTTTATAATTTCTTCTAAAGTAATTATAAAATGTGGCATACGACATATTTGTAACCTCAAGCAGATCCTTGATCTGGACATCCTTCTGGAAATTTTGCATGATATACTGCAATGCCTTCTGCATGGACTCATTTTCCTTCAGCATGAAGGACTCAACAGAGGCAGGGCTTGACAGATAGTAATATTCTGATGTAGAGGCAAAAATCTCGAAGATGGAGATAAGTCCGAAAAGTTGACCGGCATCATCAGTATCTGTCATTTTAAGAAGAATGGAAATAATCTTTCTCCTGGCTTCTCCATAAAATATACATCCCCGTGATGATCCTATCAGGAATTTTTTAAGAGAGGCATTCTCCGGAACTTCAAAAAACTTTTCCCCCAGAAAATCATATAGAAACTGTATCACAAAACATCTCTCCTCATGATTATCAGGATGTTCCGGATGACAAACATCAGGCAGCCACTGGT
Organism: uncultured Bacteroidales bacterium; assembly: GCA_963756885.1. Taxonomy (GTDB): domain Bacteria; phylum Bacteroidota; class Bacteroidia; order Bacteroidales; family VadinHA17; genus LD21. The sequence continues at coordinate 835,378 of CAVWPG010000001.1, read as the reverse complement.
GAGGAAGGAATGGACCTGTGAAAATCAGATCATGCTCCCTGAACCTGTCGACATTGTCACCAACCATTCTTTTACCCTTTCCTTTCAGAACCAAAACCAGTTCATATTCAGGGTGATGATGCCATGGGGCAAAGGGATGGAACTCATTGTGCACAATGAAAGATTTATCAGTCTCTTGCTGCAGCCTTAACTGGGCTATCTTCATAGTTTAAAGGAAATATGATACAAATATTAATAAAACTAAAATATTATTATCAGGAAGTGATAAATATTTTAAAGAAGAGTACCATAAATGTATTGAAAAGTATTATTATATAGCATGATATTTATGTTATTTTGATCAGGTTCATCAGTTAATATTTCATGGTTGTATGAAAAACACCCTTATATCATGGGGCTTGCTGTTTGCCTGCAATTTGATGTGGTCACTCCAATTCACCTGCATAAAACTTACTCAGGACCAGGTAGGACCTTACTTCACGGTATGGGCTCCTATGCTGCTGGCATCAATCCTGCTGGCAGGATTTGCTTTGGGCGACTTCAAAAAAGAGGGTAAAAAATTCAGTGATATTCTGATTTTCGGACAGCTGGCGCTGCTTGGAGCATTCCCGGCACAGGTCCTGATGACATGGGGTACGCAATACTCCCTGGCCAGTAACGCGGCAATACTGACTCTAAGTCTGCCTGTTATTACAGGCATATTTGCTTTTCTGATCCTTAAGGAGAAGATGAACCGGATCAGATGGGTAAGTTTTATTGTAGCTATTGCCGGTGTATTGCTTTGTTCTACAGGTGATATAAAACAGCTGGATTTCAGTTCAAAATATGCCATTGGGAATCTGATGATTTTCATGGCTATAATTGGTAATTCCTATTACAATGTAGGTGTAAAAAAGGTGGCATCACGATATACTCCCAGGGAAATGGTATTCTATACATATGTAGTAATGGTGATCCTGCTTACTCCGCTTGTAATTATTTATGAACCTGATATTTTTGCAAGGATCCCTTCCTTTACCTTTCAGACATGGACCGGGATGACCCTTCTCACCATATTTCACAATTTCCTCTCTATGATTCTCTTCTTCAAGGCTCTTAAAATGCTTGATGCCATACAGGTTGCACTTTCGAATTACCTGATTACTTTTTTTGGTCTGCCCATTGCAGCCATCTGGCTGGGCGAAACGCTTAACAAACAGGCAGTTGCAGGCGGTTTCCTTGTATTGATTTCAACAGTCATCATCACTATAATTGATTACAAAATAACTCAATCACCATCAGTTAAAACAACCTAAAAAAAAAAATCTAACTTTATAGAAATAATTGTTTAAAACTAGGAGGGATTAACGTGGAAAATAAAATAAAATGGGGCGTAATAGGTTCCGGAGGTATTGCCAGAAGGAGGACTATCCCGGAAGGGATAATGAAAGCAGAACATGCTTTGCTGGCATCTGTTTATGACATAAATAAAGAGGTGAATGCATCAGTTGCAAGTGAATTTGGTGCCAGGGCCGCAGGCAGTATCACCGAACTTCTCAACTCGGATGTGGATGCAATTTACATTGCATCTCCCGTAAATATGCACTACGACCATGTTATTGCCTCTGCTGTAGGCAGAAAGCATATGCTTTGTGAAAAACCGCTGGGAATGGCCATGCCGGAAACAGAAAAAATGATTTCAGTATGCAGGACTGAAGAGATAATGCTCGGTACATCATTTATGATGAGATTTCAATCTCAGCATCAGGCAGCTCTGCAAATGATCAGGGAAGGTAAGCTTGGAAAGCCTGTTTATGCCAGGGCTCAGCTCTCCTGCTGGTATCCGCCTATGAAAGGTGCATGGAGACAGGATCCCGCGGCCGGAGGAGGGGGATCGCTTATGGATATGGGAAGCCATTGTATCGACCTTCTTGAGATGTTTTTCGGAAAGATAAAGAGTTTAAGCTGTTTCATCAATAACACTGTTCACAATTATAAATCAGAGGATAGCGCTCTTGTCTCTCTCCTCTTTGAAAACGGGGCAATGGGAACTGTTGATACATACTTTTGTATTCCGGACAACAGCAGCAAAAATATTCTGGAGCTCTATGGATCACAAGGAAGTATTCTTGCAAAAGGTACCATTGGCCAGGGGTCCGAGGGAGAAATGACTGCATTCCTTGAATCAGACTCTTCAGGCTATAATGCACAACAGATAAGAGACGATGGTAAAGGCATTTCGATCAATCCCTTGCCAGTGAATACCTATCAGGCCGAAATTGAAGAATTCAGCCTTGCAATACTTGAAAAAAGAGAGCCGTCTAACAATGTTAAACCCGGACTTGAAAGTCAGAAAATTATGGCAGCCTGCTATGAATCTGCAAAATCAGGAAAAGTTATTCATATTAATTGAATAAACTTATGGTAAAAACTGCTCTGGGAATTTTCTCACATCCCGATGATGCGGAAATGGTATGTGCAGGAACACTATCACTCCTGAGAAAAAATGGATGGGAGGTTCATATTGCAACTATGGCACCCGGCGACAAGGGTACCACTGAGCACTCACGGGAAGCAATAAGCCTGATAAGAAGATCCGAAGCAGCGTCTGCTGCCATGGTCATAGGAGCTGCATATCATTGCCTCGAACTGGAAGATGTTTATATACTCTACGACCGGGATGCCATAAACAGGACCACAAGCCTGATCCGGATGATAAAGCCGTCACTGGTATTTACAGCCAGCCCGAATGATTATATGGTCGACCATGAACTAACAGCCAAAATTGTCCAGACTGCCTGTTTTGCCTGCGGCATAAAAAACATGGAAGTCGATATTGCACCATTTGAACCGGTGCCCTATCTCTACTATTGCGACCCGATGGAAGGAAAAGACATTTTCGGAAAAACAGTTGTGCCGTCTCTGTATGTTGATATTACAAGTGAAATAGGTGTTAAGGAAAAGATGCTTGCCATGCACGAGAGTCAGAGGAACTGGCTTCTCAAACATCATAAGGTGGATGAATATATCCTGGCAATGAAACGTTTCGCGGCAGAGAGAGGACTGGAGACGGGAGTTGTTTACGCCGAAGGCTTCAGACAACATCTCGGGCATAGCTTTCCTCAGGATAATATCCTTAAGGAAATCCTGGGGAAAAAAGTAATAGATAATTCCCCGGCAGATGAAAAATAGCCGAAGGGAATTCATTAAAAAAACAAGCCTGGCCGGACTTGTCTTTAATGCCTCACCAGTTCAGAATAAGTTAAATGATTTGTTATCCTCAAACCCAATGCAAAACAAAATAAAATTCTTGAGTCCCATCGACGGAGATATGCTTACCACCTATGACGGCGGATTATCTGAAGGTAATTTAGTGACGGAAGTGGTGGTCTCCGCCCCTCAGGGCACGAAATTAAGAATCAACGGGATTGACGCCAGATGGTCAGATGGCAAATTTATTGCAGCACTGCCTGTTAAAGATTACAAGAATATAATCATCGCCGAGGATATTGTAACCGGAGAAAAGAGCAGCATTGTCTGTTACCGGTTGAAAAATGCTGTAAACAGGTACAGGCTGTCACTGGATGACAATATTTGGTTCCTTAAAGATATAAATGAAAATGCAGCAAAATATAAATCCATATTTGAAAATCCTTACCTCGGATTTCTAAAGGAGGTACACGATAACTTTGGAACAAAAATTCATCTCAACCTCTTCTATCAGACTGACGGGTTCAACCTCTCTCAGATGACAGATAAATACAAAAGTGAGTGGAGAGACAATGCCGGATGGATGAGACTCAGTTTTCACGCCCTGGGAAATGATCCTGACAGGCCCTACCTGCATGCAGGCTATGAGACTGTTAAGAATGACTGCGTGATGGTAAAGGAACATATCAGGAGGTTTGCCGGTGAAGAGCTCATGGGACCAGTTACCACACTACACTGGGGAACTGCCACGGTTGAGGGTTCCAGGGCACTCAGGGACCAGGGCTATCTGGCCCTTGCCGGTTATTTCAGTGCTGAAGGTCCAGACACCGTTTCATATTATTGTAATGATGAACAAAGACTGCATGTCAACAACAGATTTATCTGGCGCGACGAAAGGGAAGGAATCATTTTTTCCAGGCTGGCGCTGGTCATCAATACTGTCGGACTTGAGGAGATTATTCCATATCTGGACAATCTCCGGAGTGATGCACATAAACCGGCATACATCGACCTGATGATACATGAGCAATACTTTTATTCATTTTATAAAAATTATCAGCCGGAATACAGACAAAAGGTCCTGACCGCCGTAAAGTGGGCCAATGATAAAGGTTATATGCCTGCTTTTCTTAGTGAGTGCTTGTTTGATTAGATTTTAAATTCATGATAAAATGACGCGTAAATTAAGTATGCTGGCACCTGACTGGTGGGATTTCACCACATTGCCGGATGATCTGCTGAGAGATGCTGCAAGGCTCAGTGAAAAGGATATGTTGCAGCTTTCGAGGGATGGTTTTAAAGTGATCTTTTACGATACTCTGGAGGATTTTTACCTTGCAGAAGCTCTCGAATACATCACTGCCTGGAAACAGGCAACCGGGAATAGTCCTGCCGGCATCTGCGGACCAATCGGTCCGACTGAACAACTGCCCCTGGTAGCCCGCCTGGTAAATGAGCTTCAGCTGGACCTTTCAAATGCCCATTTCTGGGGCATGGATGAATGGTATGTCAATGGAAAAGAGCTCGCTGCAACTCATCCCCTGTCATTTGAGAAGGCCGACAGGGAACTCTGCTTCAACAGGATAGATAAGAAGTACCGGATACCTGATTCTAATCTTCATTTTCCCAAGGCTGATACAAGGGAATATATCCGGAGCTGGGAAAGCGGCATCCGCTGCGCTGTAATGCAAGGGGGACAGGGCGATACCAAGCACTGGGCCTTCAATGATCCCTTCAAAAGGGAAGGAAAATACACCAATGCCCCACCCACTCCCGAAGAATTCCGGAAACTGACGACGCGCGTTGTTGATCTTCATCCCATAACCTGCATGCAGAATGCCCGTACAAGCGCAGGAGGAGTGGTAACAGGAATTCCTGTGCAGGCCCTGACGGTAGGTCCGGTGCAGACCTGGATGGCAGAAAAAGTATCCATCTGGCATGCCGGGACACACGACAACGCTTTCGGACAGAGGCTTACGGCAATGATGATCGGAAAGAAGATTATGGACAGTTCCGTGCCTATGTCACTCCTCGCAGACCATCCGAATGTACAGTTCAATTATTTCAGAGGCGGTCTGGGAGTATGTAAAACAGATATGCACTGAACAGGATTATCATCATAAATGCAAATCAACCTTTAAACTCAAAATACTATGGAAAATAATAAAGAAGTGCTTTTTACCGGATCTGAGACCGAAGGCGGTATTACTTCAGGTTATCAGATGAACGATGGTGTTCCTCTCAAAGTCCCCTATTCATTTTTCGGATCCATTTATGATGAGGAAGAAGAAAGGGCAGTAAAAGTTGCCATGGCTCAGGAGTCCCAAACCATGGGTCCTCAGGTCACACTGTTTCAACAGGAATTTGCAAAAATATTCGAGGTCAGGCATGCCATGGCAGCCAGTAACTGCACAACAGCTATGCATGCTGCAACACAGGCATTCGGTATTGGAGCTGGTGACGAGGTGATTGTGACACCCAATACGTTCATAGCAACCTCTCTTGTAATCCTGAAAGAAGGCGCAAAACCTGTATATGCAGATATAGACCCGAAAACATTCAATATAGATCCAAAAAAGATCGAGGATAAGATAACCTCAAAAACAAAAGCGATCTATGTGGTTCACTATGCAGGACAGATGTGCGACATGGATCCGATAATGGAGATCGCCAGGAGACATAAGCTGTTTGTGCTTGAGGACTGCGCCCATGCCGTGGGATCCAAATATAAGGGTCGTCCTGCAGGAAGCATCGGAGATGTGGGATGTTTCAGCTTCCATTCCCTCAAAAATATTACTACTCTTGGTGAAGGGGGAATGATCACAACCAATAGTGATGATCTGGCTGATAAACTCCAGCGCATGAGAGTAATGAGCATTACTCACTGGAACCCGAACCAGACAAAATTTGAATTTGGCGGATACAAAATGGAAAAGAAGGATGTGAAAGACTACTGGCTTCCATCCCACTTTGATGTAATTGACGACAATGGGAAATGGGGCTGCAACTACAGGATGAATGAATCGCAGGCAGCTGTTGGCAGAGCACAGCTAAGAAAAATTGACATGCTCATAGGCCGGAGAAGGGAGTACAGCCATTATCTTAATGAGGGAATAAAAAAGATCAAAGGGGTAAGAGAGGTATATGAAGATCCCAACTGTTACCATTCTTTCCATCTTTATGCAATTCTTGTTAAACCGGATGAGCTTGGTGCATCGAGGGATGATTTTATGAGAGTTCTTTACCAGGAGGAAGGGATCCAGGGAATTCAGCACTATCAGCCCAACTATCATTTTACGGGTCTGAAGAATATGTATCACTATCCTGACAAACTTTGCCCCAACGCAGAGAGTTTCTTCTATAATGAGCATACCTGCCTGCCGATGAATCCCCGACTCACAAGGGAAGATCTGGATATGATCATTGCAGGGGTAAAAAATGCAGCGGATAAACTAAGAAAATAAGAATCTCTACGCCTGCCACTCGTTGAATCGGCTGGTAAAAAACACAATCTATGAAAAAAGACGAACTATTCCGGTACATAGGTAATACAGCCCAGATAGGCGGAAGCAGGCATTATACTCTTTCAGATGGCCGTGGCCGCGACATGAGGGCGATTGATGTAAATACGGGTTCCGGTCTGCAGTATACTATTCTTCCTGACAGGGGGATGGATATATCACTCGCCTCCTTCCTGGGTAATAATCTGGTCTACATATCATACAACGGAGAAACCCATCCTGCCTTTTATGAACCACAAGGATTCGGATGGCTTAATACCTTTGCAGGCGGACTTCTTACGACATGCGGACTTACCTGGCTTGGAGCCCCTGTAAAAGACGGCGATGAGGAGCTTGGCCTTCACGGAAGATATTCCACCATACCAGGAAGACAGGTAGCCGATCTTTCAGAATGGATTGGAGATGAATACAATATAAAGTTAAAAGGAATCATTGAGGAAGGCCGCATATTCGGCACTAAACTTCGTCTGGAAAGAGAAATTTCCTCGGTCGTGGGGAGAAATAGGATTACAATAAAGGATAGCGTGACAAATGTCGGCTATAAGTCAAGTCCCTATACGATTCTTTACCACATGAATTTCGGATATCCGATGTTATCGGAAATTTCTGAACTTATTATTGATCCTGACGAAACAGTGCCTGCCACACCATTTGCAGCGGAAGGGATAAATGATTTCAGGCGTTTCATAAAACCCACCGCAGACATAAGGGAACAGGTATACTTCCACTCGATGAAAGGCGACGTCAATGGCCGCTCCCGGGTTTCTATCCTGAACAGGGATCTGGGCATTTCAGTGACCATCGGATTTAACTCCGGCCAGTTGCCCTATCTTACGGAATGGAAAATGATGGGTATGGGCGATTATGTTCTCGGACTCGAGCCATGCAATGTACCGGCAAAAGACAGGGTAGCCCTGAAGGAGGAGAATCTCCTTCCCTGGATTAAAGCCGGGGAAACCGTTACAAATATTATCGAAGTGGAAATGGCTTGTTTATATTACTCCATCAAAAACAGATTTCCGAACAGTGAAAATATGTATATTTAACCGGGACTTTTTCAAGGCTGATTAAACTTTGATATATTTGAATATAGTTAAAAGTTTTTCAGGAAAAATTTCAATTAATGGTGATCTTGTTATGACAATAACCCGAAGGCAGTTTGTACATTCCTCATTACTTGCAGGCGCAGGTTTATGTTCTAGGCCCGGCAAAAACAAGCTTGCCGGGAGCAAGTCTTCATTATTTGGCATTCATCCGTTTATCCTGCAGAATCCTGACGCTGTTTTCATAATGAAAACGAATGTTGATTATAAAACTAATTCTGCGGCATTAAAATCAGCAGGACTGGGCTTTGGCCGTTCAGTGTTTGGACTGACTGACAACCCGACAGAAGGGATACCCCTTACTCATAAGATTGTCATCAAGCCTAATCTTACATGCCGTCAGCGTGGAAGAGATATATATACCATAGAAAATTCCATGGGTATAGTTACTGATGCCCACTTCGTTGAAGGTATAATTGAAAGTATGAAGGAGCTTAGCATAGAGGCAGGACAATTCTATATACGGGAGGTAAATTGTCCTGATGATCTGGCTGATGGGGGCTATCCGGAGATGGCTCAGCGTACAGGAATTGATCTGCAGTGTATCGATGCCCCTGCCGGCAGTCTTGCACCTGACAAAATCCAGTGGGTTGATGTTCCCGATGGAATATGGTTCAGAAAGATACCCTACCTCTGGCCAGTCAATGCACCCGAAACATTTTTGCTGAACATAGCCAAGTTCAAGGCACATGGCATGGGGCTCACCCTGTGCGCAAAGAACCTGCAGGGGACCAATGCGATGAACTACCAGGCACACTGCACCTCTTATGGCAATGATATGTCAGGCGTTAATCCGAATCATCTCAATCCGTTGGCAAATGAGGAAATTATTGCCAATTACAGCAGACACATGGAAGAGGGTATTCCAAGGTGGAAAAGACCAGGCAGCGAGGGCGGTCTCTGGCAGGAGACCTGGGCAACCCGTTGCATTGACAATAATTCAGTTACATTTGCAGGCCTTCACATCATTGAAGGTATTTACGGAAGAGACGGAAATTTTCTGGACGGTCCTGATCCCCAGGGTCTGGCCACAGATTTTATGACTAATTATATAATATTTGGACGTAACCAGTTCTATGTTGATATTATAGGGCATTATCTGGGAGGCCATGAGCCGGGCAATTTCGGACTATTTCACCTTGCTCTCGAACGGGGCATGATTACTACTCTAAACCCCGGGAGCATACCGGTTTATGAATGGGATACAGCAAAAGGCTATTCGCTGACCGAACTAACAACATTTAAAAGATATCCTCTGCTTACCTATTATCTTCAGCGTGATTATGCCGGCCAGAATGAACCCTACTGGCACCTGGTAAATGAACCTTATTACTATAATGCTACAAGTATAGATGCTATACCAGAAAACCCTGAGAGTTTTTATCTGAAACTGAATTTTCCTAATCCGGTCATAAGCTCGACTTCACTCACATTCAATATTCCCGGAAACGGTCATGTATCAGTTGATATACTTGGAAGCAACGGACAGGTCATTGAGACACTGATTAATGGACCCCTGACTTCCGGAGAATATACAATCCCCTGGAATAGCAGAAATCACCAGTCAGGAGTATATATTTGCCGGATCAGGTACCTGAGCTCGGTCAGAACCGGCAAAATAATAGTATTGCACTGAATCATTGACGTTTATGTTAAATAAATGAGGTTATTAACACTATCAGAAGTATGAAAAAGAAATTATTTAAGTCATCAGGTTTCAGGTTTTTACGCAAATTGGCTGCAGTCTTAATTCCTGCAACAATACTACTTTTGGCTTCCTGCAGTAACGGGGCTAAAAATGAAGTCAGATCGACGCTTCAGATCGGGATAGCTGAAGTAAACTACACTCCCGGAATCGGTCTTGATCTGGTTGGCAACTACCGTGGCGACGATTATGCATCCAGGGGTGTACACGATTCACTCTACGCCAAGGCACTTGTTGCCTCTGACGGGAAGGGACAAAAAGTTGCAATCCTCTCCATTGACATCTGTCTTTTGCCAAAAGAACCTGTTGATTTTATGCGCAATTATATAGCTTCCAACACCGACATCAAGCCTGAAAATGTTATGATCATGTCAACGCACACCCACAGCGGACCCCCTTCAGATCTTACGGCGCCTAAGGCAAAGGAATACCTGACACGGGCAGCCAGTGCCGTAATTGTTGCCAATAATAATCTTAAACCCACTGTAGTATCCGTTGGGAAAAGCCAGGAAAACAGGATCTCTCATAACCGCAGATTGAAATGCAAGGATGGCACAACTCACATGTGCTGGGAGAAATTTGAACCGGGATATGTTATAGAGCCATGGGGAGGAATCGATCCTGAAGTTATTACGCTTTCCTTTGAACAGGAAGGCAGGGAGGCTGGTGTACTGGTCAATTTTGGGTGCCATGCCACCACTCTGACCGGAGATAACTGGCTTTATACAGCCGATTACCCTGGTTATCTGGCAGAAGCAATAAAAAAAGTCAAGGGAAAGGATTACAAATCATTGTTTTGCAACGGCTGTTGCGGAAATGTTACTCAGGTCGACTACAGGATCGGTTTCCCATCAACCTATCAGGAGTGTCAGCGTATCGGATATATTCTTGCCGTTGCATCACTGGAAGCAATGAGATCATCAAAACCGGTCTCTACTGATCAGGTTGCAGTCTCGAGAGAAATGGTTCCTATTAACCGTATTAATATTTCTGATGAACAGCTTGCATGGGCTGAAAAGCTAATGAAAAAAGTTGAAAAAGAGGGCATGCCACCAATACAGAAGGATGGAATGCCCGACGCATATTATGCAAAAGAATGGATCCGGCTGAGAAAAGAACAAGAGATCACTGACAGTGCAGAGGTAATGGTAATCCGGATCGGGGATGTAGCATTTGCCGGATTGCCTGGTGAAATGTTCAACGAATTAGGTAAAGATATAAAGGCAAAATCACCTTGTAAAAATACTATTGTGACAGGACTCACAAATGATGAGAGATCATACTTCCCTACAGAAGTGTCCTTCACGCAGGGTCCCAAAGGATTTACACCTTATATTACCGGCTACGAAACTACTCCCGGATCAACATTATATGAGCCCGGTTCAGGTGAAAAGCTGGCCGAATCGGCAATAAATCAGCTGAACAGGTTATTTGAATGAATATCCTCCCCGTATGGTCAGGTCGCGGCCTGTCCCTATAAAATTATTAATATAATAATTCAATTTATACATCATGTCAGATAAACTCGCTATCCATGGCGGCTCCAAAACTGTTACAAGTCAGAAAATTGGCTGGCCTCATTTTGATGAACAGTCAATTAAGGCGGTAGAAAATGTCCTGCGCTCTGGTAAAGTAAATTACTGGACCGGCCCAAAGGGAATGGAATTTGAAAAGAAATTCGCCGAATGGCAGGGAAGCAAATATGCGATCTCTGTGGCTACAGGTACAGCGGCGCTGCATGTAGGACTCACTGCAATGGGAATAGGTCCGGGGGATGAAGTGATTGTCCCAAGCTATACTTTTATAGCTTCAAGCTTCTCAGTTGTTCAGGCCGGCGCCATTCCACGCTTTGCAGATGTGAATCTCGACGATCACTGTATCAGCGTTGAATCTGCCGAAAAACTGATAAACTCCAGGACAAAGGCAATAATGCCGGTGCATCTTTATGGCAATGTATGTGATATGGACAAGATAAATGCTTTGGCAAAAAAGCATAATCTGCTTGTAATAGAAGACAATGCTGAAGCATTCGGAGGCTATTTCAAAGAGAGGAAAACCGGCACTATAGGTGATATTGCAGGCTGCAGCTTTTGCCAGAACAAGACCTTTACCACCGGTGGAGAAGGTGGAATGGTTACTACGGATAACGAGGAATATGCCTGGACAGCAAGGAGCTTCAGAGATCACGGATATGATGTAAGGCAGAGGCTCAGTCTGCTGGAACTGGAACAAAAGCTCCCATATATCCACAATATGGTCGGTTGGAATTACCGTATGACAGAGATGCAATCCGCGATCGGATTAATGGAGCTTGAGCGGATGGATACCTGGAATATGCCTAACAGGATACGCAATGCCAGGATCATAATGGATAAGGTCAGGGATCTGCCACAAATTATAAATATGCCTGTCGATAACGCTGAAAGAAGAAACGGCTGGTATGTAATGGCATTTTCCCTCGATATCGACAATATGACATGCAATATCAAGGAGTTTGCAGACGCTTCGGTTGCAGAAGGCGCAACCGTATGGAAAGTTTTCTGGCCCCAGTGTCATGTCGAACAGGCTTTTCAGAAGCATAGCTCCTTTGGCAAAAGCGGATTCCCTTTCAGGTCGAAGGAATATACAGATCCGTCCAGTGCTGACTATACTCATGTGGAGGTCCCAAATGCAAAGTGGCATGAAGACCATACATTCACCTGTTTTGCCTTCCCTACTTATACTGAGGAAAACTGCGAACAGATAGGTGACGCCTTGAGAAAAGTAATTATTGCCTATTCAAAATAAACATATGAAAAAAATAATCCTTACAATCAGTATAACGGCATTAATTGCTGTTATTTATTCATTTACAAGTAATAAAACAATGAAAAAAGATTCAGTTTACAATGTCGCAAGGCTTAAGGAGCCTATGAAGATCGATGCAAAATGGGATAAGCCTCAGTGGAAAAACGTCCCTCCCATTGAAATTACCAATTATATGGGAACCATTCCCGCTTTCAAACCTGAAGCTCAGGCGAAAATGATGTATGATGATAAAAACCTATATGTTATTTTTCATGTAAAGGACCGTTACGTCAGGTGCATCACAAATGAAATTAACGGGCCTGTATGGGAGGATAGTGCCGTTGAATTCTTCTTTGCCCCCGAAACGGAAAAACCTCTTCTCTATTTTAATCTGGAAACAAATTGCGGCGGAACTCCCCTGATGCATTTTAATATGGTTCCGAGAAAGGAATCAAAACAGCTTTCAAAGGAGGATATAAAGATGATTGAGATTGCACATACATTGCCGCAGATTATTGATCCGGAAATGAAAGATCCTGTGACCTGGACACTTGAATACAGGATTCCCATCGCAATGCTTGAAAAATATTCTGCTATAACGAGTCCAGCGAAGGGTGTTGAATGGAGAGCTAATTTTTACAAGATAGCCGAAAACAGTTCAAATCCGCATTACATAACATGGTCCGTCGTTGATATTGAGAAACCGGATTTTCACAGGCCTGAATTTTTCGGAAAGCTCATTTTCGAATAATCCCCTGACGCATGAATGCTGATGCTGCGGATCAGAAGAAGGAAGATGCAACCTCTGCTCCAGGACTGAAGCGTGTTCTGGGGCTCTGGGATCTGATCTTTTACGGTATTGTACTGATCCAGCCAATAGCCGCTATAGGTCTTTTCGGCATCGCATCACAGGAATCGGGAGGACATATGGTAACCACCCTTCTGATAGCTATGGTGGGCATGATGCTGACAGCAATAAGCTACGGCCGGATGGCAGCCATTTTCCCTTCTGCCGGATCAGCGTATACTTACGTGGGAAAGGGTCTGAATGTCCATCTTGGATTTCTGGCTGGTTGGGTAATGTTCCTTGATTATCTTATTATACCGATAATCAACACAGTGTATGGAGCACTTACCATGCAGAGGCTGATCCCGTCTGTTCCCTTCGTCCTGTGGGTTTTAATATTCATAGCTCTTGTCACCTTCCTCAACCTGAGAGGAGTCAGATCAACTGCACGATCGAACGAAATATTACTGGTGATAATGACAATAGTTATAACTATTTTCATTGTACTGGCTATCCGCTATATATTCAGCGCTCAGGGATGGAACGGCCTCCTTTCATATAAGCCATTCTATAACCCTGATACCTTCAACCTTGCAGCCGTTATGACCGCTACTTCCTTTGCCGCCCTGACATACATCGGATTCGATGGAGTTACGACCCTTGCAGAGGAGGTAAAGAATCCGGCAAGGAATTTGCTTCTGGCACCTGCGCTCGTCTGTCTTTTCACAGGCCTTTTCAGCGGCCTGCAGATCTATCTTGCTCAACGGGTATGGCCAGACTATAACACTTTCCCCAATGTTGAAACAGCCTTTTTTGATGTCTCGGCCAGAGTCGGTGGAATGGTGCTGTTCAATGCCATAGCCATTATATTATGCATCGCATGTCTGGGAAGCTGCCTGGCAGGCCAGGCCGGGGCAGCAAGATTGCTGTATGCCATGGGAAGGGATGGTGTTCTCCCGGGAAAGTTATTTTCACATCTGAACAGGAAATCTTCAATACCTGACTACAATATTATACTGATTGCAGTGCTGACAATTGTTATTTCCATGATCATAAGTTATCAGGGTGCTGCGGAACTATTAAATTTCGGGGCATTTCTTGGCTTTATGGGTGTGAATGCCGCTGCCTTGAGAAAATTCTACTTTCTGCGCCCTCCCGGTGAAAAAAGGAAGCTCCTAACCGATGCGGGCATCCCATTTCTTGGATTCTCCGTGTGCCTTCTCATCTGGTTAAGCCTCCCTTCCCCTGCCAAAATAGTAGGGACAATCTGGCTTCTTGCAGGAATTGCATTTCTAATGATAAAGACCAGAGGCTTAAAAAACAAACCCGCAGAGTTCGATTTCAAGGATGTATAAGATAAAATTGCTTACCACTGGGTGCTACTTTTCAGGGTACTTTACCTCCTTCGTGTTTAATATTAAATAACAATATTGTCCGACTAAAAGTATGAGATTCTTCGCTTCGCTCAGAATGACAATTACTTAAAGAGTATTAGGGTGAGGGGGAGGTGGTTGGCGGCTGAGCCGCCAACCACCTCCTACTCAAAAACACAATTGCCTGTCATTCTGAGCGAAACGAAGTGAAGCGAAGAATCTCATGTTAATTTCACATATTAACCGTTTAATAGCGAATAAATTTCAGGTAATTTTGTTTCAGGTAATTTACCTGTAAGTCTTCTGAATATATATTAACTTTAAAATCAATACTGATCAGGATTCAATTTCAATTGAGTGCAAAACCAGTAAATAACTGGATTTTATGTCTTCAAGATTAAAATAGAATACATTTACTTAATTAATTCATAAACCTTAATTCAAACTATCATGAAAAAAGTTCTTTTTATAATCATGCTTCTCGGATTTATTTACCCAGCTGCAAAACCTGCAGATGCAGATAACAGTGCGGTTATAGGTTCCTGGAAATGTGCAGTAGTTGATGTCGCTCCCGAGTATAGCAATAGTCTTATCACATTCATTGAAAAAGAAGGAAAACTCACTGGCAGTATAAAATTTGATTCGGGAAATGAGGTTATATTAACATCTGTCAAACATTCCAATGGCCAGATTGTATTGACACTCTATGTTGAGGGTTATTCAATTACAGTTAACGGTAAAGTTGCAGGTTCAAAAATGACCGGAACAGTTGATACTCCTGATGGCAAGGTCAATTTTACCGCCACAAAGACGCCTGAAAAGAAGAAATAACTTTTCTACCTGAACCGTGAAACTCCGTGAGACCCTGTGTAACTCCGTGGTTAACTTGACAACCGTATAGTAATAACTCGTAGACACAGCTGAAAAGCGCAGTAAAATAAATGTCAAATAGATCTATATCACCGATATGATAAGTGACAGACGCGATTTTATCAGGAATTTCTCTCTGGCAGCAGGAATGGTAAGCTTACCCGGTATGACCGGACCATTTACTGATTCACTTTTGCCAGATCCGGAAAAAATAGTAAGGGTCTCAAACCTCGGCAGACCTCTGGCAATAGCCATGTGGGATTATAGCTGGATATTGAGACACCACAGATATGGTGAATTTGAAAACTGGGATGTTGTACTGGAGGGACTAGCTGATAGAGGCTATAATGCAATAAGGATTGATGCAATGCCACAGTATGTGGCTGCTGACACATCCGGACAGGTGGACCAGGAGTTCAGAAGTGTAAAAGATGGATGGAGGCCTTCTCTCTGGGGAAATGACTATACTATGAGCTTTCGTCCGCGCGAAGCGCTTCTTGAGTTTCTTCCGAAATGCAAAAAATATGGTATTAAGGTGGGTCTTGCAACATGGTTTATCAGACATGGCACCGTAAGGAAAGAGATTTTCAATGAAGAGGGAGGCTTGCTTCGGGCCTGGGATGAAACGCTCACCTTTTTGAAATCAAATGACCTGCTGGACAATGTTATCTATGTTGACCTCCTTAATGAATACCCAAACTGGCATGGATATGACTGGTTCAAAAAAAGAATGAATTCCGTTACCGATGCAAATCAATATAAACTGAATAATCCTGATGCCAATCTGCCTGAGCCAGGTGCAACGGAGAGGAAGGGAAATTCGCTTCAGCGGAAGTTTTATAACGATTTTATCAATTCCTTGACGGGCACACTTAAGAGCAAATATCCGGATCTTGACTTTTTTGCATCGCTTGACTCCGGGATGGAGCTGGACCAGATTGATCTTTCCGGTTTCAATGCTCTTGATTATCACATCTGGTTTGCACATTCAAATAAGGTTCCCGGGCTTCAGGAGGTCAGTCAGATTGATCAGACTCTGGATTACAGGAAAGTCTATGCAGGTTTACTCGCTTACTGGAAAGAAAACAGGAAAACTCTGGTTGACTGGATGAGCGGGCGACTTACTGATATTTCAACAGCAGCAGCCCAACAGAATATTGTCTGTGGAAATACTGAAGGCTGGGGGCCAATATCCTGGTTTGACCATCCGGAACTTGATTGGAAGTGGGTAAAAGAAAGCGGGGGAATTTGCGTCGATCTGGCAAGACGTCATGAGAACTATAAGTTCATTTGCACTTCCAATTTCACTCATCCTCAATTTAAGGGAATGTGGGAAGACATAAAATGGCACAGGGCAATTACAACGAGGATTAAAGCCTGACATTTACGAATTATGAAACAGCTAATAATTCTTCTTAATCTTTTTTTCCTGACTTCCTTTTTCCTGTCCGCACAGGTGAGTATCCCGGTATTCATTTCCGGAACCGAAGGTCATAAAATCTATCGTATACCTGCAATCATTAATCTACCAGACGGACAGTTGCTTGCTTTTGCGGAAGGCCGTGTCAACGGGAGCAATGACTTCGGTGATATCGATATTGTACTGAAACGCAGCAGCGATAACGGAAAAACATGGGGACCGGTATCAACAGTCGTCGATTACGACAGACTGCAGGCAGGGAATCCTGCCCCTGTTGTTGACCTGACTGATCCTTTGTACCCTGATGGCAGAATATTTCTTTTTTATAACACGGGAACTAATACTGAGGGCGAGGTAAGAAAGGGTAACGGTTACCGTGAGGTATGGTACAAAACGTCAGCTGACAACGGGAGATCATGGTCCGAACCTGTAAATATAACCTCCCGGGTCCACAGGCCATATCAGCCTGCAGCAAATTCCTCCTACAACTTCAGGGAGGACTGGCGTTCGTATGCAAATACTCCCGGCCATGCAATACAGATTCAACAGGGCCTTTACAGGGGAAGGATTGTTGTAGCAGCGAACCATTCAAAAGGAGATCCGGTGAAGAGTTGGGAGGATTATACTTCGCATGATTTTTACACCGATGACCATGGAAGAACATTTAATCTTAGCCGGTCTGTCGCTATACCAGGCAGCAATGAAGCTACAGCGGCAGAACTCTCGAATAACGGACTGATGCTCAATGCCAGGAATCAGAAGGGAGATATAAGGGCGAGAATTGCAGCAATCAGCAATGACGGAGGCGAAACCTGGGACAGCATATGGTTCGATAAGAACCTGCCCGACCCGGTTTGCGAGGGAAGTATCCTCAAAATCGGTGAGTCGAACGGGAAAAATATTCTGGCTTTCTGCAATGCAGCAAGCACAACCAGGCGTGATAATCTCACCTTAAGGATAAGCTATGATGAGGGAAGAACCTGGCCCGTAGTCTTTCCTGTAGACAAATCACCGGATGCATCAAACTCAAAGGATTATACAGCCTATTCCGATATAGTAAGCATCTCTCCCGATGAAATCGGGATACTTTACGAAAGAGCCGATTATTCAGAGATTGTATTCAAGGTAATCAAATGGAGGTAACTCTATTGATATGCATCTTTTTGCCAGCTTAGGAAAATTATGCAGATTAAGAATTTGTTAATGAGGGCTCTGAAAGAGCCGGATATGAATAGGGGGCAATTGAAAAAGGTTTATTTTACCCCCATCCCGATAGCTATCGGGACCCCAAGGGGCATAGCCGTCAGACAAAGTGTAGTATTGAAAAGGTGGAGAGTAGAAAAAATTTCCCCTCCTTTTGAAGGAGGGGTGGCCGGACCGCTTGTTTATTAGCTATATACAACTTATCTTTCCGGCCGGGGTGGTTGATTTGTATATCAGAGCTTCTAAGTGTTCTTATTTATAACTTTCCTTATTTCATCTTCGACAAATTCCGGATCCTGAAATACAAACCTGTTCTCAAACCTTAATACACAAAATCCTAAACTCTCCAGGTATCTATCCCTTTTTTCATCTTCCTGTATCTTATGATACTCACCATGCGGAGCTCCCTCAAGCTCAATTACCAGTTTTTCAGAAGGACAAAAGAAATCAACAATGTACTTATCTATACTATATTGCCTTCTGAATTTTCTTCCGTCAAGTTTTTTGATTTTAAAATATTCCATAATGCTGCCTCTGCAGAAGTGGACCTGTTCCTCAGAGATGATCTGAAAGCTTTAAGACCCTTTCTGTTGAAGATGTTTTTGTTATTCATAGATATAAAGGTAAAGAAAAGGAATACATCAACCACCCCGGCCGGGGAAAGAACTTTGTAAAAGTCAGATAATCAATTATCCCGGCCACCCCTCCTTCAAAAGGAGAGCCTGCCCCGCCGTGGCGGGGGGAAACTATCATGAACGAACTCAGTCTCAGCATTAAATTACATTTGCCTTTACCTATCCTCCCTGGAAAACCTCTTTTAGACTCCTTAGCTTGACGGCTATGCTCCGAGGAGGCTTTCTAACTTACTGTATTTAAATAAGACCCTCCTGGAGACCCCGTCCCAATAGCTATCGGGATGGGACCCCGCCATAGGGATTTTATTTCCCGCAGATTTCGCAGATTAGCGCAGATGTTCAAATCTTATCAGCGATGATCAGGGCGATATGCGGGAGATTTTATTCTCTGCCAAATTGCATATCACTGACTGCATCCCGATAGCTCCTAATAACTATAGGGGCGCGACAGAACAGGACTTTGCGAAATATGCGGTTAATGGATTCTGACTTCTTAAAGAATCTCAAAAAAATCTTAACTTGAGGTCTCAAAAATCATTTTAATATTTTAAGCCATGAAATCTTTTTTCAAAATCATTACTTTATTGATAATTTTAATATTATCAGTGCCAGGCTTCGGCCAGATCAAATTACCTGCCGTTATAGGCGACAATATGGTTTTACAGCAAAAAAGTGAAGTAGCCATTTGGGGATGGGGCGATCCCGGATCAGAGGTCAGAGTTTCAGGCAGCTGGAGCAAAGATACTGTTAAGGGTAAGATCTCGAATCAGTCAGTCTGGAATGTAAAGCTGAAGACTCCGGCTGCTGGAGGGCCATTTACTGTTTCAATCAAAGGTAGGGATGAGGTAGTCCTGAGAAATGTTATGATCGGCGAGGTCTGGATCTGTTCGGGACAGTCAAATATGGAATGGAGTGCAGATTCAAAGATCGTTAACACGGAGGAAGAGGTAAAAAATGCCAATTATCCTAATTTAAGGCTCTTTCATGTTAAGAAGCTTGGAAGCGAATCCGCTCAGGACAACTGTTTCGCGGACTGGGAGGTCTGTACTCCTGAAACAATGCACTCCTTTAGTGCAATAGGATACTTCTTCGGAAGAGATCTTCTGCAAAATCTTAATGTCCCGATAGGCATCATTGAAGCCGCATGGGGTGGCACTCCTGCAGAAGTCTGGGTCAGGGAAGATCTCGTCAGATCAGATCCTCTTATCGAATCGTGTGCTGAAAAACTGAAGCCATATGATTTTTGGCCGTCCAAACCGGGAGTTGTATATAACGGCATGATTTCTCCCATTCTGCCCTACAGGATTGCTGGAGCCATCTGGTACCAGGGAGAAAGCAATGCCGATACACCTGAAAGTTACCGTAAGTTATTCAAAACCCTTATTGAAAACTGGAGGCATGATTTTGAAAATGAGTTCCCATTCTACTACGTACAGATTGCTCCTTACACATACGGCAAAGATACGAGAGCTCCGCTGATAAGAGAAATGCAGATGCAAACAATGGATGTTCCCAAAACAGGAATGGTTGTCGTATCCGATCGTGTGGACAATGTGAAGGATATCCATCCAAAAAACAAGCAGGATGTGGGAAAAAGGCTTGCTAACTGGGCCCTCGCTGAAACCTATGGTGTCACAGGATTGATTTATAAGCATCCGCTTTATCAATCAATGAAACTTGAAAAGAATAAAGTCAGGATCTCATTTGAAAATGTTGACAAAGGACTTAAGTCAACCGGAGACGCAATTGCCTGTTTTGAGATAGCAGGCTCTGATCAGCTATTCAAGCCTGCACTGGTGAAGATTGATGGCAATACCGTACTTGTGTGGTCAAAGGAAATAAAAGCGCCTGTAGCTGTGAGGTTTTCATGGTCAAATGACGGTATTGGAAACCTTTTCAGCCAGGAAGGACTGCCTGTTGCTCCTTTCCGGACTGACGACTGGAAATATTAGTAAAAGAGCCCTTGAAAAATTCAAGGGCTCTTTACAGATTGTTATGTTCTTAATCTAACATAATCTACTCAGCGCCGCCATCCCACCAAACTCTGGTAGTAAGCTCGTTTGGAAGCGTTGCTCCTGCAGAAAAGTTAGGATTACCGGCAGCTTCAACAGATGGATATGTAAGCTTTCTGGGAATCGTTCCGCCTGTGGCATTTCCAGGATAATTGGTCGGAACCAAAACAGGATAACCTGTTCTTCTCCAGTCAGACCATGCGTCCCACCACATCATGTACTTGCTCAGCCACATCTGTGTACCGATCTGCTCAAGAGCAGTTGCCGGATTATATGGATACGTGGTAAGATAATCCGCAACCTGCTGATCAGTAACAACGAATGAAGCGTCATATGGGACATAAAGCTGCAAAGCAAGCTTAACTCCGGCCTCATAATGTTCCTGGGCAGTTCCTGGTATTCCTGATCCTATCCCACTAACGAGAGCTTCAGCCTTAAGGAATTCCGATTCAGCAGCATTCATGATCTGATATGGCTCATCATCCTGCATCATCTTGAAGTTTACGGATGAAAAAGTCTTGTAAGGGATAGCATTTGGAGGACTTCCGATACCATATAAAATATTGATCTGTGATCCGTCCAATCCGACAGGTTCTCCTTCCTGCTTAAGAGGATCCAGTTCGATAGGTACCACTGCATTAGCTGTCCATTCAACTATACCTCCTGTGAAGATCATAAGTCTTGGATCATCATCGGCAACACTTAATGGATCTGCTCCTTTAAGAATGTCAATAAGCTTTTTGCTTAAAAGCGAGCCCTGCCATGCGCCCCCGTCACCAGGATAGAATGCGCGTGATATGCCATTCTGGTCCATCCATTCACTTGGTGTAAGAGACATTTCCACCCAAACATTGTCATCATTGGTGGCCATTGTTCCGCCGGCAACAGCTTTTGTAACGTAGGTATCAGCCATTGTGGCATCTACATTCGATACCCTCATGGCTAGCCTGAGCATAAGTGAATAACCAAACTTTTTCCATTTTGCAATGTCACCATCGAAGATGAAGTCGGCTGCCTTGAAACCTCCATAATCCACGGCAGCGCCATCAAACGAAGCACATGCTTCATCAAGCTCTTTAAGCATGTCAGTGTAAATGTCTCTCTGCTTATCATACTGTGGCTGGAATATGCCATTCAGTCCCTGGTTTGCTTCAGAATAAGGAATATTTCCGTACCAGTCGGTAAGACGGTGGAAATCAAATACTCTGATAATCCTTGCAGCCTGACGGGTATTAACCAGTTGTCCTGCAACATATCCGCCTTCGCCTGTCTGCCTTAATATTTCAGCAGTTCTTCTCAGCGCATCCCTGTAGTAGAACTGGAAAGGAGCTTCAGCCGGTTCAACATCATTATCAAAATATTTCTCACCGAGTGTCGAACCTGTCGTTGCAAATTGCTGTATTGCAAAAGATGCAAAGTTCATGTTTGTTCTCCAGTCAGTATATCTGTTGTCACCGGAAGATCCGTTACTTGCCATGCCAAGTTCCGCAGCAGTAAAGAAGTAATTCATGTCAATCTGATTTACTGCATTTGGATCGATGTTCATTTTATGCAGCTCATCAGTGTCGCATCCCGCCGTAATAATAGCTATCAACAGCGTGCTCTGAATCAGTTTTAATATATGTTTCATGTTTATCAAGTTTTTTAGGTTAGAATACTACCCTTACGTTAAAACCATAACTACGGGTTCCAGGCATCGCGAATTGATCAATACCCTGGCCGTTACCGCTTGTATAGGATGATTCCGGGTCAATGTTATCGGTGTTTCTGTAAAGGATTGCAAGGTTCCTTCCTACAAAGGAAACTCCAACATTCTTGAGAGGAGTCTTAGCCAGCAGTTTGGAAGGAAGGTTGTATTCGAGAGAAATCTGTCTCAGCTTGATAAATGAAGCATCATACATGAAGTTTTCCTGTGCTCTTGAAGTCAGGTTACCCCAATAGTTCCTTGTCTGTTCCTGGTTAAGGGTCATTGATAACGGACCATAAATGGGGCTTCCGTCAGTGTTTGTTCCTGTCTGAATTACTCCTTCAATCGGCATGCCACCTTCACGGTATGCGAGGGTTTGCTTATGAAGGCCCCATCCAGTCAGGTTAACTTCTGATCCTGAATAGATATCACCACCGACTTTGAAGTCCAGGAGAGCATCGAGTTTGAATTGCTTCCAGGCAATCGAGTTGCTTAAACCACCGGTTAATTTTGCAATACCGTTACCAAGAATTTCATAGACATCCGATCTCATAGGATATCCGTTCTCATCATAGACTTTGAGTCCTGATGCCGGATCTACCTTCTGCTTATAACCTAAGATCATTCCAAAAGGATATCCCACAACCTGGTATACACCAACGGTCCTTGTACGCGGTTCGTCGACAAAGAGTCTTGTTACACCTTCACTAAGCTCAACAACCTTATTCTCATTCCTGGCGATGTTAAATGAAATATCCCAGGTGATAGGACCCTGAACAGGAGTAGCTGTGAGCAATAACTCAATACCTTTGTTTGTAAGCTGGCCAATGTTTACTGATGTTGAATTGAATCCGGAAGCCTGAGAAATAGTGGCTGACAGGATGTCATCAGTAGTTTTCTGGGAATAGTAGGTAAATTCAACTCCTGCTCTTCCGTTTAAGAATCTTAACTCTGTACCAACTTCAGTTTCTGTTGATAATGCAGGTGAAAGATTTGGGTTAGGAATATTATCACCAAATGAGAATGTACCCATTGCAAGGCCAAGATGTCCGGCTCCAAGAAGAGAATAGGTCGGATTGACGGCATATGCTCCAACGTTAGCTGTAGCAACCTGTCCCCATGCTGCCCTTACTTTCCCGAAGCTCAGCCAGTTGGGCATTGCACTCTTGAATGCATCCGTGAATACAAAGCTGCCACCGAGTGAAGGATAGAGCTTACTGTTGAGTGAAGGAGTCAGAACAGAGAACCAGTCATTCCTTGCTGTTGCAGTAATGAACAGATAGCCTCCGTAACTTACTTCAGCAGATCCTAACAGAGAGTTGATTCCTGATTGGCTGTAACCATAGCCGATACTCTGCGACTTGGTGTTGTTAACCGAGGCAAAAAATGGTACGTTGAAGTCGGTACCGCTGACGTTTATATTTTCAGCTGATCTGACCATCTTGTTACCGCCGAAGAATCCATTTACCCTGATTTTGCCAAATTCCTTGTCAAAGCCAAGTGTCCACTCCTGGTTTACTTCCCTTACAAAGTTTGAAGTATTGCTCTTCGCACCGCCACGCTGATAACCAGTACCTTGTGGAGTAAGAGAATTATTGTCCCTTGTATAATAGTCCATACCTAACTTACCCTGAATATAAAGCCATGGCATGATATTGTATCTGATGTCAGCGGAGGCTATTATACGGTCTCTTACGTTTGAGTTGAGAATCTGGTATGCTGCCCACCAGGGATTCTGAAGCCAGTTGTTATCTGCCTGCTGGTATTCTTCACCCGGAGATTTAAGGTCAGGAGTTGAAACTCCTATCGGAACAGCGCCCGGTTTATTAGGATCGCCGTAAAGGTCCATAACATTAACTGTATTTGCAAGGCCCCAGATTGCAACGGTGCATTACCAGGAGAGTCGCCGAGCATTGACCTGTTTTCCATATCCTCGTTGGAATAGAGCACCTTGGCATTGAATGTTACCTTCTTGCCAAATTTACCATTAGTGGAAAGTGAAACGTTTTTCCTTTTAAAGCCAGAGTTGGGGATAATGAAATTTTGCTTCATATCCGAGAAGGAAAATCTGAATGTCTGATTGTTTCCACCTCCGGTTATAGCTACACTATTGGTCCAGGTGTCTCCTGTTTGATAGAAACGTTTCCAGTTATCACCGGCAAATGAATATGGCCTTGAAACGCCATCGAACTGCATAACGGAGGATCCGTCAAGTTTCGTTCCCCACATTGAATTGGCGCCCCAGCCATATGCTTCCTGCTGGGTAGCAGCGGTTGAAAAAATCTTTGGTCCTAATGGATCAGCCGGATTGGCCTTTAATCCTCCGGGGCCATAGACCTGCTGAAGGTCATCAAGCCTGTAAACATTTTCAAAAACATAGTTTGAGTTCAGTTCAATTCCAATACCTTTCTTCAGGGTGCCTTTTTTGGTTGTTACGTTGATAACACCATAACCACCCCTTGATCCATAGAGCGCAGCAGCAGCAGCTCCTTTAAGAACTGTCACAGACTCAATGTCTTCCGGGTTAAGACTGGTAAGACCATCACCCTGGTCAGTACCACCCCAGACGCCAACCTGGCCAAACTGGGTGTTATCCATCGGTATACCGTCGATAACATACAAGGGCTGGTTGCTTCCTCCAATGGATTTGTTACCCCTGATAATTACGCGGGATGATCCTGCAGGTCCTGAAGCAGATTTTGTTACGTTGACCCCTGCAACACGTCCCTGGATTGAGGAACCAAGGTTGTTTTCACGGGCAGCCGCCAGTTCCAGACCAGGAACCTTTGTAATTGAAGATTGCAGTGCCTTTGTGCTTCTTTCAACACCAAGGGCAGTTACCACAACTTCTCCGAGTTGCTGCATATCTTCCGCCATCACTACATCAATCACCGATTGGTTCCCAACGGTAACCTCCTGTGTAATGTAGCCAATAAAAGAAAAGACAAGTACAGCATTGTTTCCAACTGAAATGCTGAATTTGCCTTCGATGTTGGAGTTTGTCCCGGTAGTAGAGTTCTTTACGATCACACTAACGCCGGCCAAACCGCCACCGTCTGCATCCTTTACGGATCCGGATACAACTCTTTCCTGAGCCAACACTGCGTGTGAGCATGCAAGCCAGAGCAAGAGAAGCATCGTACGTTTCAAATTGTTGTACACTTTTCTTATAATCATATGGTTTAGTTTTAGGGCCCCTCAAAAATCGCTTTTCTCAGTAGCCATGTTTCATCCAAAAATATCAACTAGATTTATTATATCCTAATTTTTGAAAAAAAAAGTTAACATATTTTAACATGATATTCATATATATTAACATTTAAGTCATTTCTGATAATCTTTTGTATATCAGCTGTTCAACAAAATCATCAAAAATGGTCTACTCAACTACTATTTCATCAATCCTCATCACGGCGGGCTGACCTGCTCCCGGATGTGATTCCGGAGTATTTCCCAGATTTGTTGCCACAACCTTTATATATCGTGCATCCGATGGTTTAAAATCGGCAATAAAATCCCTCAGATAAGAATCATACTGATCGATAGGGAGGGTATTGTCTACGGACCCCACTGCGGTGAAAGTTTTTCCATCGACAGATATATAAAACGCCACTTTGGCCGGCAATATGCTGAGCCATGCGGCAAGCTGATAAAATCCGCATTCTATGTGCCGGACCTGTTCAATCTTCCCAAGATCAATTACTGCATCCAGATCTTTCCCCTGAATGCCAAGCCAGTTATTCTTGCTGTCGTTGCTTGCCCTTATGCCGTCAGTAAGCTTATACATATCCTCTTTTGAGAGACTGGAGGAGTCAGGACTGATGAACCATACCTTCTTATTATATGCAAGATGTTCATTTCTCCCCTGGTAAAACATTTTGTACATATCCGACCTGTAAGCTTCGGGTGTGGTGCTCCATTCTCTCAACCGGGTGACGCCCTGCCTGAGACAGAGATCTGTAAAGGGGTCAATCATCGATCTGATCTCCGGACGCACAACCCATTTGTCGCCATTGTTTATAAATACACCCTCCTCTCCCGTGAAATTTCTCTTGGCCTGCTCCATAATGGCAAAATTCAGGGGCTGTCGTGCAATTCTTACCCGTTCAAGGATCTTGGGATCATATAAAACTGCCAATTCAGCTTCGTCTAAAATCTTCTTGTACCGTGCTATCAACTCCGGTGTAAGATAACTCACTGACGCCTCAACTGGTGACCCAAAGATTTTAAGAGGTTGATTTGAAAGAAGAAGAGCCTCCCTCATCTCATCAATATATTGCCGGATATTTATACCGGCAGCCCCGTAATAACCTCTGAGAAAATCGTTAATTATTGTGTCTGCATTAGCGTTTGGATTCCATAGAAGCTTGGCAATAAGATAGCTCCTTAGTTCCGAGAATTCGCCTCCAACCTCTCTGTTGCCTTGTTCAAACATGGCAGTCACTCCGTTCTCAGTGAAAAACTGAAGATTTGGCTTTAAAACCTGCAGGTTGGGAAACGGGCTGACAAGGTTATTGAACTGAATCACATAATCCCAAACAATAATATCACTTGCAATTTTACCCCAGTCCCTTACATCCCTCACAAAGCTGATGCATGTTGAATCATCTGCCATAGCAATCGGAACATCCCGCCTCACCTCTATGCTGCAGAGCATTATATTAACATTTTTAGCAGGTTTAATTGTTGCTGGCGCTTTTCTGGTGTACTCATAAGCAAGAGTGGAAATCATATAGTCCGGAAACTCACCGGCCACCTTGTTAACGAAATTTATCATGGTGCCTGAATGTGAACCCTCCTTCTCATCCATGGCTTTGCACTCATCGCACATGCAATACTGCCTGTTGTCATTCTGACTGACTGACCAGTATTTTGCTCCGGGGTTCCGGGCTATCTCCTTCCGGAGATTTTGAATAACGATTTTCACCACCTCTGAATTAGACAGGCAAAGCTGTGTGGGTAACCTTTTGCCATCACGCATGGCGTAATATTCCGGATGATCCTTAAAATATACCTCCGGGGGGACCAGACTGTTAAATGTATGAACCCATGTGCCCCATGCCGGTCTCTCTCCTTCTGCATCATGATTAAGTTTATGCCAGTCGACATATTCAGCATTCCAGGCAGAATTGTAATGAATAGTTCTGTATTTAATTTCAGGAATTTCCTTTTCCTCAATTTTACTGATAAGGATTGTATCCATTTCAGGTATTATTTTCACCGCCGGAGTATACATTCTGCATCCAAGATACTTTTCGAGAAAGTCATAGACACCGAAGAGTGTACCTTTTTCATTCCCTCCGGCAATGATGAGCCTGAGGCTGTCAGTCTTTAAAATGAACCCGTCAGCACCAAGCTCATTGAAATTTACAGGAATTCCCAGTGCATCAAGCCGTTCATTCTGCCCCAGAATAATCTCATACCTGCTGCCAGGTTTACTCGCTGAAATTATGGGAATGGCAGCTCCTGAAATCTGAAGAAGGTAATCCTGAAGAACAGTGGCAGCCTTTTGTTCTTCTGCAGTGGCAGCAGATGGGATCACAATCCTGTAGAGGCTGTTCCCGTTACGGGCAATAATGATTTGCTGTGGCGACGCAAGGCCTTGCGTCGTTACTTTCTTATTGGATTTTTTCTTCTGGGCAGATACCCGCTGAGCAGGAATAATCATCCCTGCCACCATCAGGATAACAGACAATAACATGAAAAATCTTTTAGTTCTCATATTCATAATTTTAAAATTCATATATAAATTTGGGGGTATAAATGTAGGTGCGCTAAATTTAGCGCCCCCACGTTTATTTTCCTGTAACAGGTTCCAGAATAAAAGCAAGATCCTGGCCTATATAATTTGCCTGAGAACCGGTAATGTGCATGTAAGGTGGTCCGAATGTGATGGTTCCACCTGTGACAGTAACATCTTTTTCTTCCAGGAAGGCACCTCTCCAGGTATGGAAAATCTTCAGCTTGTATTTCCCGTTTTTGAGGGAAGAAACCGTTATTTTTTCTCCTGCAACATCAGCAGCTGAATTTACAACCCATCCAAATAGAACCTCATTGCTCTTCATACCATATGCATCTCCCTTCAGACATTTTACATCAGCCGGAGTAATACCCGTCAGCTTTGAGAATGGGATCTGATCCGTAAATTTTCTGATGCTTGTAATCTGTGAATTTATTATGTTGTCGTTCAGGAACCTGGAATGAGCCCACCAGAATGGAGTCATGGCAGACCCGGTGGCAAGGGTTACCCAAAGGGCATTGTGATACATGGCAAGGTAGCCCGGCATACTCGGCTCATAGAAGGTATGAGCCCATCCCGTTTCACCATTAATGACAGGTTTCCCGAAACCGAACCATAGCTTCTGATTCTCACTGGCATAATTACGGTAACTGCTTGTAAGCGGATTTACACTGGCCGAATCGATGGTACTTGTTTTGTTGATAGGAAATCCCTGGGCTTCATATATTTCACGTGCTGCAATATCAAATGTCTGATAGCCCTGAGTCCAGAATTCCTTTATTCCGCCACTCCTTGTACCCGTCGTTGGCCTGTTATATGGATCATTCGCCTTAAGGTAGTTATGAACCTTTCTGCCCCATTCCGAAGCAGCAAGGCTGTCGCCTTTCACCCATCCGTCAGTTCCGTTTACCTCGTCAACAATGAACCACAGGGCAAGAGATCTGCTATAACCCCATCTCGCAATGAAATAACGGTAGAGCTTTTCCTGGTACTTCCAGGCAGCATCGCTGGAGTAGAAGTCCTTTGCCTCGGTAATCTGCCTGTAAGGATTGGTATACCACCTTACATTCCCTCCGCCCCACACCGTTTCGGAAAGATAAGAGTGAAACCAGACATTGAGGCTCAGCAGCATATCCCTTTCCTCAAGCATCTGAAGAACTTCATCCAGCCTTCCGGCAATATTCTGATCATATCTTCCGACTCCGGTGCCCCATGTCTCGAGAGGAGTAATGTATGTGCTGATAAAATTAACTCCAAGCGATTTAAGGTTATCAAGCTCTGCTGCCTCAATACGGCCGCTTCCAAAACCTTCATAGTTATCGTTATACCATAATCCCACCCCGAAAAAATTCTTCCCGTTTCTGTAGGTAAGATACCTTTTATTGGCTGCTACCTGGATACTGCCATTTCGCTTTGAACCGACAGCCACAAATGACTGTGGTGCACTGGAAACGGTTCCGTTTTTATCCCGTATGGTTAACGAATAGTTCCATTTCCCGGCTTCATCCGGAGAAAACCTTACTTTCCAAAGAGTGGACATCGAGAAGTAATAAAATCCTGGTATGTTCCATTTTTTTCCCGATGGTGAAGTAAATATCGTCTGAATGTCGATTTCATCCGGATCGAATGGATTCACAAATTCACATTTCAGTTCAAGTGAGATCTCAAATTTCTCAAATAATCCGACGGAATCGGGTCTTTGTCTGATTCTGACAATTTCAGGCGAAGCGGCAGAAAGGGAACCTAGCTGAAGAATTGTCAGTAAAATAGCCGTTAGAACACTTATTTTTTTCATGCCATCGAATGTTATTGGTTTTCAGCTTCAAGTTCGTCCATTCTCTTATACAACGCCTTGAAAGTATCCCATGGCGAATATGCATCATTCCTTGGATGAACTGCCCTTTTGTTCCTGTCGTTAACTGTTCCGTAGAAGCCATCAATAAATCCTTCAGTGCTTGTCCAGCATGTCTGCATCATCCCGTAGTATCTTGGTTTCATCTCCTTTGTAGCATATTTTCTCCATCTTGCCATATCTTCAGTCTGAATTACAGCTGTCGGAGGTGTCCTCCAGGGGCATGTTATAACATTAAATCCATGGAGTGCAAAATAAACTGCAGTCTGATCAGGCCTTTCATAATGCCAGTCACACATTACAATATCCTTTGGCACCATATCAATAGCCCGCCATGTATAGTTGTAGCTGGCTTCCCAGAAACCTAAACCTGTCGACCTTCCGTCAATAAAGCGGTCGGCCCACATCCATAGTTCCCTGTTCTTCTCTTTCAGGTGGTTTCTGACCAGGGTCACTTCATCTGCGAAGAGCTTTGCCTTATCAACTCCCTGGCAACGGGGACATTTGCTGTCGCCCAGGTAAAAGATCTCATCCATGCCCGAATGAAAAGCGTCTGCCTGGAAGGCATCACACAGTTCATCAATCAGAGCAAAGATCACCTTATGAACTTCCGGATGCAGGGGGCAATAACTTTTGCAGTATAGCTCATCCTTATTGGGCCAGACATATTTTTCCGGCATTTTTATCCAGGGTGTCTCATCGAATTCCGGGAAATTCTCAAGAAGCTTGTTAATCTTGTTACCTGAAGACTGATGACCGAGCAGATTTATGTCCGGAATAATTCTGATGTTATTTTCTTTACAGGCTTTCACTATCTTTTTAACATCTTTCTTTGACAACGCTCCCGAGTCACGAAGCTGGGGATAGCTTTTATACTGGTAGTTGTAACCCACCAGCAAGACCAAAGTGTTCACTTTACGGGGAGCAAGTTCTTCATTTATGAATTTTACAAATCTGTCGACCCCTGTCGGCTTTGGAGCACCTATACAAAAGCCTCTTACCTGGAATATTTTTTCAGAGGGTGACTGTGCTGTCGTTGCCAGATCCCAAACCATTAACAATGCTAAGGTCAGAATAATATATTTACTTTTCATATTCGTATCAATTATAGGTTATTGCAAATAAACAGTGCTAATTTTCTTTCTCCAGCTCGTCCATTCTTTTAAACATGGCCCTGAAAGTATCCCATGGGGTGAATGATGCATTTTTTGGATGCACGGCACCTTTGGCCCTTGGTGAAAGATCGCCGTAGAAACCATCCATAAAACCACCGTTATCCATCCAGGTAGTGAGCACCATCCCATAGTACCTGGGCTTCATTTCAGGCGTGGCATATTTCCTCCATCTCGCCATATCTTCTGTCTGAATGACGGCAGTAGGAGGCGTTCTCCACGGGCATGTCACAACCCTGAACCCTTTCATGGCAAAATAGACAGGAGTCTGGTCGGGCCTTTCATAATGCCAGTCACAGATCACAACATCTTTAGGGATCATATCAATGGCTCTCCAGGTGTAATTGTAGGCGGCTTCCCAGAAGCCCATTCCTGAGATCTTACCCTCAATAAGACGGTCTCCCCATATCCATAACTCCCTGTTTTTTTCAGCCAGGTGGCTTCTGATCTTATTAATCTCACCTGCAAACAATTCGGCTTTATCTATCCCCTTGCAGCGAGGACATTTGTCCTCCCCAAGATAGAAAATCTTCATCCATACCGGCATGAAATGCATCGGTCTCATAAGCATCACAAAGTTCATCAATCACCGCAAAAAGTACCTTGTGAACATCAGGATGAAGCGGACAATAACTTTTGCAATACAAAAAGTCATCGTTTGGCCAGACATACTTTTCCGGCATCTTCACCCAGGGTGTTTCATCAAATTCGGGAAAGTTTGTCAGGAGTTTTCCTAATTTACCTGCCCAGGACTGATGACCCAGCAAGTTTATCTGCGGAATAATTCTGATATTATTCTTCCTGCAGGCAGCCACAATCTTTTTTACATCCTGTTTTGAAAGCGCTCGCCGAATCCGCCATCTGGGGATATGACTGAAACTGGTAGTTGTAATCTCCCAGCAACAGGAGAGTATTGACTCCCCTGGGAGCAAGTTCTTCATCAATGAACTTAATAAACCTATCCAGGTCCGCGGGTCCTGGAGAATTGATACAAAATCCCCTGACCTGGAACACAGCGTCTTGAGAGTACTGGGCAACAGAGTCTGTCTGCCGTATCAGGAGCAGTAGTGCAATCGGAATAAGTCTGATAATCTTTTTCATAGAGTAGGAATTAAGTTGAAAAGTTTATTGGATTATTTTAGGTATAAAGGACTTTTACCAGTGAAAAGCAGCTATTCCATTCTGGACGGTGAAAGAATATTTATTACTGACACATATGGTTTCATTGTATTATCAACAATTCCAAATTCACCTGACTTATAATTCCAGTTGGCATAGGCAATATTATTTTCATTGAATATAGATACCATATCTGTATACCAGGCCAGTTTGGCAGCAGGGAATGGCTCCCTGTAGATCCCGAATTCTCCGCAATATAATGGCAGTTTAAGGCTGTCAGCCAGATGGATCGGCTTCTGCATCATCTTTAACAGGGTATCACGGTTATAAACCCTCAGATCCTCTGGTCTGTTGCTGTTCAGAACTATCTGACCCGGATAATTCACCTCGCCGGTGAAATCTTTAAATTCAGTCCATCCGGCCTGGTAATGTGTCAGTACCATAGGTTCATAAAAGTGGAAACTCAGCACAATATTGGTATCATTTGAAGGCACCCTCAGCTTATCAAAAGTAGAGGCCGATTGCCATTTATTCGAACCGATGACAAGGACCCTTTGCGGCTCCCATTTGCGGATAGAATCAGCAACCCGTGCAAGCAATACATTCCACTGTTCAGCATCATCTGCAACAGGCTCATTCATAAATTCATATGCAACCATACTATTAGGCCACTCATGGAGAGCCCCGGAAAGGTCTTTCCATAGCCTGATAAATTTATCCTGTTCTTCCACTTTGGTCCAGAGAGGCTTTTCCTGAGCATTAAAATAATGTGAACGAAGTATATGCAAATCAATGATAACCCTGAGTCCGGCTTTGCGTGACCACTCAAGGCAATTCTGCATAAGCACGAAAGCATCATCATGCCTCTTTTCATTCTCCTCCCACATCTGTTCCTCATCAATTGGCAGACGGATATGATCAAAGCCGAGGGAATCAATAAACTGAATATCCTTTTCGGTAATGAATTTCTGCCTCTCCTCCCCCCTTTTCTTACTCTGGGACAACCAGTGCGCAATGTTGGTCCCTTTCATAATATGAAATGAAGTGTATGGAAAGGACTTTATATTTTCTTCAGCTTTGCGGTTCTGACACGATGCCAGCATTAAAGCCGCAGAAATAATTAAGAAAAGAAGGTTGAATCGTTTCATAGGTTGTAAATTACAGGAAATTAAAATCAAAAATATCTGAGGTTCGAAATTATGTATAACCGGATTCTGAAATTATGCTTTTTCTTTTTAAATGTAAGTAATTAATGTGACCGATTAATTATCACTTTTGTCCGGCTAAAAACATGAGATTCTTCGCTTCGCTCAGAATGACAGGTACTTATAGAGTTAAGGGGAAGTATGGGGTGTTTGGTGGCGCTGCCACCAAACACCCCATACTTCCCCTTCTGAAAACCCCCAAAGTCTGTCATTCTGAGCGAAACGAAGTGAAGCGAAGAATCTTTTGTTATTTTCATATATTATCCGTTTCTGACCGATTAATTCTGATAAATATATAAATATCCGTTAACATTAAACTTGTTAGCTATCGTTAAATATAGTTAAATTAAAAATTCAGAAATAAAATGCTATTTTTGAATCAGTTCACCTTGCAAGTGAAGTATAAGTCAAATTTATAATGATATTGCCATTGTGTCCCTTGTGTGGCACTTTGCGTCCTTAGTGTTTAATAAATTACACCCTATGAAAACCACTCATAACTCATTATCAATCAGAATTACTGTAATAATCCTCTTTTCTGCCTTCATCACAACCCAGGAAATTAACAGTCAGAGGCTATCGCGGGATCTGAACGTGGACCTTCTGACGAATCAGGTTGGATATATGCCATCCGCAGGAAAGAACCTCGTTACAAAGGGTAAAATAAACAGCAAATTCGAGATAATCGATCTTGAAAACCAGACAATTGTATTTACAGGATATTTTCATCCGGGATCTGATGATTTTGGCGATTATTCTTCAGCCGATTTCAGTGAACTCAAAAGGGAAGGACACTATTATATAAGGTGTGACACATTGCGTTCCTGGCCATTTGTCATTTCCGGGACAGCGTATAATCCGGTAATGGATATGATAGTCAGTTATTTTTCCAGGCAAAGATGCGGATCCAGCACCACGGGTTATCTCTCTCCCTGCCATCTTGATGATGGTGTACGTATGGATAACGGCAAACACCAGGATGTGACAGGCGGGTGGCATGATGCGAGTGATCTGAGAAAATGGGTGGACGCTACGATATACGGTATGGTTGGCCTTGCAAAAACCTACGAATTGCAGGATCAGCCTGACAACAACAAAAATAAAATAATGGAGGAACTATTATGGGGGAATCAGTATTTCTTAAAAATGCAGGAACCCCAGGGATATGTTATGAATTATGTTGGAGGAGATGTAAAAAAACACTCAGACAGTAACCGTTGGACAAATAACATTATTGAAAAAGAGGGTGGTGAGCTCAGATTTGTTAAACCTGATGCAGGACAATCAAAAAGCGACATGCTGATCTTCGGTATGCAGGATGACCGTGTTATCAGGACTGATCCTGTTGGTATGACAGGACAATATAATTTCATCACCTCGGAAGCAATTATGGCGAGGATCACAAAATCAACGGATAACGAATATTCACAAAAATGTCTTAAGGCTGCAAAAAGTTGTTTTGACTGGTGCTCAGTCAAATCAGAAGATGAGAATACTGGTGTTATCGGAGCTTCAATTCAGGCAGCTCTGGAGTTATTCAAAACCACAGGGCAGGATAACTACAGAATATTTGCAGTCAAACAGGCATCTAAGCTTAAAAATCTGTATGTAAGCAATAAGGAGGGGGGGGTCAGCGGATTCTTCATAACTTCTGCAACTGACAGGGAGCCTTATAAGAACATCTGGCAGGGATGCCTTGAGTTCATCTCGCTGTGCGACCTTGCCGAGGCATTCCCCAATGATAAGGATGCAGTCGCATGGAAAGAAATGATAAAAGGTTATGCAGACGACTATCTCTCCTTTTTATCGGAAAGGAATAGTTTTGGTATTGTTCCTTTCGGCCTCTATTCGGGTAAGGATCCAGGAGGCAACAGGCAAGCGGGCATTTACTGGTACCGTTATTTCATGCAACCTGATCCGGAGTGGTGGGTCGGGATAAATTCAAATCTGGCATCTGCAGGAGTCGGCCTTGTAAAGGCAGCACATATCTTAAAAGATGAAAAACTCAAATCAATAGCCCAGAAACAGCTTGACTGGATAATAGGTGTAAATCCATTCTGCAGTTCCACAATCGAAATGGTCGGACATAATAACCCAATGCATTATCCGGGAGGCACATTCCAGCCCAATGTTCCGGTTATCCCGGGAGCTGTTCTGAATGGCCTCGGAGGAAATATTGATGACCAGGTAAGCATAGGCAATGGAGACTGGCAGATATCAGAATACTGGACGCCGATGGTCGCCTATACACTGTGGCTGATGGCAGAAATATCTGAAACCAAATAGATGCCGTTGTAAATGTCTGATTTGTTAATTTCACCCATAAATCCCATGCCCTTCAATCTAAGGAGTCTGAAAATGTTTTCAGGGAGGATAAGTAAAGGCAAATGGAATTTAATATTGAAATTTAGTTAGTTCATGAAAGTTTCCCCCCGCCACGGCGGGGCAGGCTCTGCTTTTGAACTAATCTTTATACACACCTCACTCCCGGTTAAACTGTAAACAAGTTAAACGAATTTGAAAGAAATTGTGAAGAGAACATGAGATTCCTCGTTACGCATACACCCTTTGACCATCAGTAACGGGAACATGAGATTCCTCATTACGCCTTCCCCTTCGCCTGGCTCAGGGGATAGGCTTCATTCGGAATGACAAGCTAATCTGTTGTTAAAGAGGGAGAAGCGGCGATTCGAACGACAATTCATTTTAAATTCTTTTTTTACGAATCGCCGCTTCTCCCTCTCCTCCCCTTAAAATGAGCTGTCATTCCGAGTCCCGCCTAAACGGGACGAGGAATCTCATGATTCTCATGCAATCCATGTATTTACAATACATCTCTCCAGTTGACGGTTGTGCCATACATCCTCCGGAATAAGACTTATTAAAATACAGCGTATTACAAGCTCTCGGCGGGGGGCTTGGGGGTAAAATCGGACTTATACAACAACCGCTTAATACAAATCATAATCAGTTAAAAAAGCAAAGTCGCGACATCTTATTGTGATTTTTTTGCATTTTTGCAAGCTTAGTAACTGAATTTTAAATGAGAAATCATGAAAGTATCGTTACCGGATAACCTTATCCTTTCATACAGAAGCAAGATTTTCCTGACTGTTGTACTATTTATTATAGCTATTTCGGCAACTGCGCAGCCATTAAAACTTTTCGAACAGGTGCCATCAAAAAAATCGGGGATAGATTTCAAAAATACAATAACAGAAAATGAAGAGCACAATGCCCTTACATACGAGAACCTGTACAATGGCGGAGGTGTTGCTGTAGGTGATATCAATAACGACGGCCTTGATGACATATATTTTGTTTCCAATATGGAAACCAACAGGCTGTATTTGAATCTGGGAGATTTCAAGTTTAAAGACATAACCAAAAATGCAGGGGTCGCCGGACGACCGGGCTGGAAATCGGGTGTAACAATGGTGGATATAAACGGAGATGGCCTGTTGGACATCTATGTTTGTCATTCCGGGAAGGAAAGCCCTGAGAAAAGAAGAAACGAACTGTTTATCAATAGGGGGAATATGAAATTTG
This sequence comes from uncultured Bacteroidales bacterium, assembly GCA_963756885.1. GTDB lineage: Bacteria > Bacteroidota > Bacteroidia > Bacteroidales > VadinHA17 > LD21. Next base: position 798,449 of record CAVWPG010000001.1, on the reverse strand, counting down.
AAGAAATGTCGAAAGCATATGGTCTGGACGATCCTTCCTATTCTACTGTCGGAGCCTTCTTTGACTATGACCATGATGGTGATCTTGATCTTTTTCTTGTGGCCACGAATGTGGTAGTTATGAGGGGTATGGAATTGAGTAAAGCCCGTAATAATGACGACCCTTACGCAGGAGACAAACTTTTCCGAAATGATGGTGATCATTTTACAGATGTCACAAAAAATTCAGGAATACTTTCCAACGGCCTTGGCTATGGGTTGGGTGTTGCCATATCGGATATAAACAAAGACGGATGGCCTGATATCTATGTAACAAACGATTATATAGAACCTGACTACCTTTATATAAACAACGGAAACGGAACTTTCTCCAATAAACTGGAAGAACAGGTTCAGCATATCTCGCTATCAGCCATGGGCTGCGAAATAAATGATTTTAATAATGATACCTGGCCCGATATATTCACAGCAGATATGCTTCCTGCTGAGAACAAACGTCAAAAGCTCCTGTATGTGGCCGAAAACTATCTGGAGTATGCCATGATGGTCTTGCAGGGTTATTATCACGCAACGCAGCGTAATATGCTTCAGCTTAATAATGAGAATGGAAGCTTCAGTGAAATTGGTCAGCTGGCAGGCATTTCAAATACGGACTGGAGCTGGGCTCCTCTTTTCGCGGACTATGACAATGACGGGTGGAAGGATTTCTCAATTACAAACGGATACTTCAAAGACTACACAAATCTCGATTTCCTAAAATACAAAAGGGATTATTATACCCAGCAGGCAAGAGCCGGTGAGAAACCGGACACATTTAAGCTTGTAAGCTTCATGAAATCTACACCTATTCATAACATAGTCTACAAAAACAATAAGGATCTTACATTTACAGATAAAAGCCTGGAATGGGGATTCAACCAGAAAGGTTTTTCGAACGGAGCTGCTTATGCAGATCTCGATAACGATGGCGATCTGGATCTTGTTATCAGCAATCAGAACGAAACCGCTTCTCTTTACCGGAATATGCTCCGTGAATCAAATTCAAGATACTCCAATTATCTCGACATTAATCTCAAGGGCAGTGGGAAAAACCGAAGCGGGCTTTGCAGTAAAGTTTATGTATACTCACGCCTGGGAGTACAGTATATCGAGCAGATGCCAACCAGGGGATATCAGTCATGCGTGTCCACTCAGCTCCATTTCGGCCTCGGAAATATTGGTTCAGCCGATTCTGTAAAGGTCGTGTGGCCCTTTGGAGATATAAGTGTTATGAAAAACGTAAGGGCAAATCAGATTATCTCTGTTTCTGAACAAACCTCAAAAGTGAAAGAAAGTCCGGTCAGTAAGCCTGTAAAAGTGTTTTCTTCCATCGAATCACTTATCAGCTATGAGCATGTTGAATATGGGTCAAATGATTTTCAGCGACAACCTCTCTTAACCACAATGCTTTCACCGGTAGGTCCTGTAATGGCAGCTTCCGATGTTAACGGTGATAAACTGACTGATCTTTATGTTGGAGGAGTTAAGGAGAATCCGGGAAAACTCTATCTCCAGACAGCCAACGGGAACTTCACACCCTCTTCCTACTTTAGTTTCAAGGAAGATTTTTCATGCACTGATGGCGATGCCCTGTTTTTTGATGCAGACAAGGATGGCGATATGGACCTTTATATTGCAAGCGGAGGATATCACGAATATCAGAAAAACGACAAAAACCTACAGGATCGTCTATATCTCAATAACGGTTCAGGCCGGTTCACAAGGAAGGCTGATGCGCTGCCTCCCATGCAAAACGCAAAATCCTGCGTCAGGGCTGCGGATATGGACAAGGACGGGGATATGGAGCTTTTTGTCGGAGGGAGGGTTATGCCGGGTGATTACCCTAATCCTCAGCAAAGTTATATTCTGGATAGTGACAGGCCTGCTCATTATAAAAATATTGCACCAACGGTACTGCCCGAATTGTCTTCTGCCGGCATGGTTACCGATGCTGCCTGGGTTGATCTGAATAAGGATTCCTGGCCCGATCTGATTATAGCAGGAGAGTTCATGCCTATTCGTGTATTTATAAATGAGAACGGGAAAAGGTTCAGTGAGGCCACAAAATCCTGGTTTGATCCCTCTGAGGGAGGATTGTGGAATAAAATAGCCCTCGCTGATTTTGACGGTGACGGCAATATTGACATTATTGCCGGAAATTTCGGGACCAATTCACAACTAAAAAGCTCCCCGGCTGAGCCATTACAGCTGTATTATAAGGATTTCGACAATAATGGCAAAATTGATCCGATACTTACCTACTATGTCGAGGGAAAATCTTATCCGTTCGCGGGCCACGATGAGATGTTGAATCAGATCAGCGCCCTGCGAAGGAAATTTCCTGACTATGCCTCCTATTCCACTGCCACGATTAATGATATTTTTACCCCCGGGGATCTGAAAGGAGCTGGAATACTTACGGCAACTGAATTGAGAACAGTATTCTATAGAAATACAGGGAGTAAATTCGAAAAGCATATTCTTCCCCAGGAGGCACAATTTGCTCCCGTACATGCCATCGAAATATTGGATTATAACAGGGACGGAAAGCCTGATTTTATTCTTGCAGGCAACCAGAGTGCAAATTGCGTAAAGATCGGGGTTATCGATGCCAACTACGGACAGCTCTTTGAAGGCGATGGTAAGGGGAATTTCAAATATATCCCGCAACCGGAATCAGGGCTTTCCATTACGGGAGATGTAAAATCCCTTAAATTCATGACAGTCAGGGGCAGGCGCTATCTTCTGGCAGGGATTAATAATATTGGTGTGGTTACATACAGGATGAATTCAAAGTAGGATATATACCCATCTGGATTACAGATGATTAAATAAATATTGCCTTCTGTTGCCTTATATGGCGACTGGGGCCACAACCCTTAGATTGTTTCGGGAGTTTTGCCTTCCGAACCCCTGTAATGAGGTAAAATCGATGATTATCACTGGATTTCCAAGCCCCGCTGCGGGTCCCGTCCCGATCGCTATCGGGAGCTATAGGGAAGGGGATAAATCCCATGTACTGAGTTATGCGTGAATATAAAAAAGTAATATATATTTGTGAGCGGAAGAGCGACAACTTATGCTGTCCTGAACAATGTAATAAACGTCCCAGTTAAGTTATGAAGCGAACTTTCATTTATTTTTATCATAATATTAATCTTACCATGTATTTCATCCTGTAAATACAATAAAGATAAGATCTTCACTTCTCTTTCACACGAAAGAACCGGAATCGAATTTAAGAACATGATCAAGGAAAGTGAGACATTCAATGTTATGGATTACGGCTATCTCTATAACGGAGCAGGCGTAGCTGTAGGTGATATTAATAATGATGAGTTACCGGATCTCTATTTCAGTGGTAATTTTATTGAAGGTAAGTTATATCTTAATAAGGGTAATTTCCGGTTTGAAGATATTTCCGGTAAAGCCGGATTAGAGGGTATGGGCTCATGGAATACCGGCGTTACCATGGTCGACATCAATGGAGACGGATTTCTTGACATCTATGTATGCAGTTCCACGGATGGCAGACCGGAAAAAAGAAGAAATTTACTGCTTATCAACAACGGAAATCTGACTTTTACAGAAAGTGCTGCCAAATATGGAATCGACGATCCCTCCTATTCAACACACAGTGCTTTTTTTGATTATGATAAAGATGGAGACCTCGATCTGTTTGTTATTAATCATTCTCTTGACAAATTTGCCAAGCCGACGTCGAGATGAAGAAAGTAGCATGCTCCTGAATTTGAGCACAAATTATTTAAAAACACCGGAGGAAAATTTGTTGATGTAACAAATGAAACCGGAATGGTCACCAATATTCTGAATTTCGGCCTGGGTATCGCTGTTGCCGATTTCAATAACGACAACTGGCCTGATATTTATGTATGCAATGATTATTTCGAACAGGATTATCTCTACATCAATCAAAAGAATGGAACATTTTCTGAAGAGCTGAATAAGTATTTCGATCATATTCCCCTCTCCTCCATGGGTACAGATGCTGCCGATTTTAATAATGATGGATATATTGACCTGATTACTCTGGATATGCTGCCTGAGGACAGCTATGGTCAGAAACTTGTGGCCGGACCAGATAGGTATGATAAATTCAATACACTCAAAAAAACCGGTTTTTATTATCAAACGACCCGTAACATGTTGCAGATGAATAATCATGGAAAGTATTTCACTGAGATTGGGCAATATGCCGGGATTTACAGTACAAACTGGAGCTGGTCTCCTCTCTTATGTGATTTTGATAATGACGGGAATAAGGACTTGTATATCACTAACGGATATGGTAGAAACAGCACCCACATGGATGTTATCAATTCTGCGTTGAGCAGATAAAAAAGGGCCAGTCCGGTGAAGCCACAATGCCAAGAATGAGTTTTATTGAAAAAATACCTCCCACTAGTGCTGAAAAATTATATATACAGAAACAATGGAGACCTTACATTTACCAATGTCACTGATTCCTGGGGGGATGAAATGCCCTCACTATCAAATGGACCGTCTATGCCGATCTTGATAATGACGGAGATATGGATCTGGTAGTAAACAATATCAATGATTATGCTTTTGTCTACCGGAATAATCGCAATGAAAACAAATTAAATCACTTCCTGAAAATTAAATTTGACGGATCGGGTTAAATAAAGGTGGAATCGGCGCGAAAGTACAAGTTAATTGCAAAGATAAGACATTTACACAGGAATTTATGCCCTCACGCGGTTATATGTCATCCATGGATCATGATCTGATTTTTGGTATTGGAAAGGCAGCAATTATCGATACCCTAAAGATTACTGGCCTGATCTGCGGGAACAAGTTTTAACCTTAGTGGATTTGATCAGACACTGTACTCCACAATGATGAGGCAAGACCCTGTTCGCCGTTATCGCGCCGGCAATAAAACAGATATTTGTCCCATTGAGAAGCAACATACTCGGTTTCAAGCACTCCGAAAACGATTATAATGATTTTAATAATCAAATCCTTGCTTCCTCACTTGCTTTCCACTCAGGGACCGGGTATAGCCAGGGGTGATGTCAATAATGACGACCTTGAGGATCTGTTTATTGGCGAGGCCAAAAGGACTCCCGGCAAACTTTACATTCAGAAAAAGAACAGTTCATTTAGGCTTGAGCCACAAACCTGTTTTGAGTCGGATAGGGAATGTGAAGATATCGGAGCTCAATTTGTTTGATGCCGATGGCGATAAAGATCTTGATCTGTTTGTTGTTAGCGGCGGAAATGAGTTCGCCAGAGATTCTCCCGAGCTTCAGGATCGTTTATATATTAATGATGGAGAAGGACAATTCATTAAATCTGCTGATCATCTGCCTGTAATGATTACATGCGGCTCATGTGTCAAGGCAGCAGATATTGATAATGATGGGGATATTGATCTTTTTGTAGGCGGAAGACTTGTTCCCGGAGCTTACCCTCTTGCGCCAAGAAGCTATATACTTGAGAATAATGGGAAAGGCTATTTCCGCGATGTAACTGAACAATATAATAAATCACTATTAATCCCGGGCATGGTTACTGATGCGGTTCGGACTGATTTTAATAGACGACGGAAAAACTGACCTTGTTAATTGTCGGAGAATGGATGAAAATCAGGATTTTTTTGAATTCCGGAAATGCATTGAAAGAAATAACAGATCAGTCCGGACCCAAAAATTCAGAAGGCTGGTGGAACTCAATCATTGCTGATGATTTTGATAACGATGGGGAGATTGATTTTGTTAGTCGGAAATCTGGGATTGAATTCACAGATAAAGGCATCGCCCTCTGAACCGGCAACTATTTATGCAAAGGATTTTGACAATAATGGAACTGTCGATGCAGTGATGTGCTATTATATTCAGGGCAAAAGTTATCCTTTCTACTCTAAGGATGACATTCAGGATCAGATACCATTTTTTCTAAAGAAATACCCCACCTATGAATCCTATGCCAGGCAAACGATCACGATATTTTATCGCCTTAGAACTAAATAGCGCTCTTGAAACTAAAAGCAATACTTTTTGCAAGCTGCTATCTGGAAAATAAAGGGAATCTTCAATTTGAGCTTCACCCCTTCCTCATGAAGCACAATTTTCTCCTATATACAGCAATCCATTCGGAGGACTTTAACTGTGACGGAAATCCGGATCTGATTCTGGCTGGAAACTTTTCATGGCAACAGAATTCAATTCGGAGAATATGATGCCAATAAGGGATTGTTTCTTACAGGAAACGGGAAAGGGAATTTTACCGTAGTTCCCGACACCCAAAGCGGTCTATATATAAAAGGTGAAGTCAGAGACATCCGGGATGTCAGACTTGCAAATGGAAAAAATATCCTGATTTTTGTCCTGAATAATGATTCTGCAAGATTATACGAATTTTGTGGCAATAAATAAAATACAGACGGAGGAGGACAAAAACGGGAGCTAACATACTCAAGCTCCTTGCTTTGTGCCTGAAAGCTTCAAATATCTGATTGAATATATATGTAAGTATTATGTAATTTAAAAACTTGTGTGCAGAATGAAAAATTCCCTGATTATTTTAATGTCAGCTTTGTTAACATGTGGATCTTGCAAAAATTTATCTACAAAGGACCAGTCACTTTCTTTAGAAGTATATAAGAAATTAGGGATGCCTGATCCTACAAAAATCTGGACAAATGATGAATATATTAATGCAAATATAACTTTGAGCTCCCTTAAGAGTAATAATCCCTTAACCTTACCAAGGAAGAACAGCAAAAATTCAGGAGCGATCTTTACAAGAATTGTAAATGAAGAAAATTTATCTTTTGCAAATGATACAACTATGCCTCTTCGTATCAGAGCTTCCCTGATACAATTTTTTCCCAACTTTCAGTCCCAGCTGAAGAACATATATACCACCAAGTCAACTGAAGAACAGTATTTTAAGGAGGAATTGATTGACCTTGATATTTTTGGGTTGTTTATATACAAAAAAATGTTTGAGCTGGCGGGAAAAATAATGAATTCAAAGGACGAGTCTGATAAAAGTATTATGTCAGGACTTTCCAAAGTGAAATATAACTACTTAAATATGATAGAATCATTATTGACGGAGCAGTTAAAAACTAAAACCTACACCGACAGAGATCTGGATAGATTAAGCGTTGAAGTCACTCGCTCTTTAGCCGAAAATTTTGAATGGATGTCCCCGGCAGAAAGAAAGACACTTGAGTCCAGTATCAAGTCCACATTTGAAAAATCTTCTTCAACCCTTATCAGACTGAATTATAAAAAGACTCTTGAAATGCTAAATGACAGTATCAATTAATCATTATAATTTATTGACTGCTCTTTAAAAAAAAAAAACAAAATTATTTTTTGTTAAAAAAACTACTATATTTGTTAAAGATATGTTAACTCTCAATTGGATTATGATTATGTCCGGTTGGGATTTTCAGATCTGTTTTTGTAATTCTCAATAACTGTTAATAACCTATTTATTAACCCATTTATTAACCTATTTATTAACCTATTAATTAACCATGAGAAAAATCACAATTTTACTTGCTTTTCTGCTATTTGCAGTCTCGCAGGGTGTGTTCGCACAAAAAACGGTTACTGGGAAAGTTACCAGTTCGGAGGACGGTCTTCCAATAGCCGGCGTTACTGTTGTGGTAAAAGGCACAACGACGGGAACTGCGACTGATATTAATGGGACATTTACATTAAATGTTCCAAATAATGATGCAATTCTTGCCATTTCATTTATTGGAATGAAACCCGTTGAACTTCCAGTTGGATCTCAAACAGTTTTAGATGTAGTAATGGAACCAGAAATAACTGCTTTGAACGATGTTGTTGTAACAGCATTTGGTATATCGAGGCAGGCTAAAGCGCTCACATATGCTACACAGAATGTTAACACTCAGGCTCTTGCAGAGGCAAGATCAATCAACCCGGTTAACAGCCTTAGTGGCAGGGTTGCAGGTCTTTCAATTACCACAGCTTCTTCAGGTGTTGGCGCTGCTTCAAAGGTACTCCTCAGAGGTAACCGCTCAATAGCCGGTAGCAGTGAGCCCCTTTATGTAATTGATGGTATTCCGATGGGAAACTTATCGAACCTTTCTCCTGATGAGATAGTCTCAATATCAGTCATGAAAGGTGCTAACGCTGCTGCTCTTTATGGAAGCCGCGCAAACAACGGTGCTATAATTGTTACAACTAAATCAGGTGCAGGAGAAGGACAAGGTTTGATGGTAGACCTGGGATTTACTTACCAGGGTGCCTCTGCAATTTTCCTTGACAAAATGCAGAATACCTATGGCCAGGGTGCTAATGGTGTTTATTCTCCCGGAGCTATCGTATCCTGGGGTCCGGAAATGACAGGTCAACAGGTTGCCCACTGGACACCAGACCCAAATGATCCTTTATATGGTCAAACTTATGCTTATGAAGCTCAGCCAAATAACTTCAAGGACTATTTCCGCAGGGGCGATGAACTTGCTACAAACGTGCAATTTGTTTATAATACAAAAAATACAAACACAGCGTTTTCATATACAAATACACAGGCAAAGGGTATAGTTGCAACCAATAATCTTCATCTAATAACCTTAACCTCGATTTGGCGGTACATTTGGCGAAAAACTCACTCTCGACTCGAAGTTACCTTTATCAAGCAGGAGTTTGAGAATGTATTTTCAACGGGTGAAGATTTCGATAATCCTATGAGATACCTGTATGTTCTTCCAAGGAACATCCGTTCAGTGGACATTCAAAGTTATGAATATATGACTGCTGCCGGAACAGATTGAGGCAGCACTACTGGAGATGGAATGATAACGGTACTGGTAACCCATACTGGACGAGGTACCGCGTACTTCAGCCAAGGAACAACTGGAGAACAATATGATGGTTAGCCTTAAATATGAGATAGTAAAAGGATCTCTCTATCATGGGAAGATCTGCCATTGATTATACTGCAACAGATAATGAACTGAAGTATTACAATGATACCTATACAATGGCTATTAACGGAGGTTACGGTAAATACAACAGTTCCTCCTACGGCTGGAACAGTGATTTTCTCCTCAACTATAAGAAAACATGGGGTGATATTGCAATCGACTTAAACGCGGGGGGTAATAACTACAAAACCCAATATCAGGCAGTAAGCGGCTATGGAGTAGTATTCAATATTGAAAATCTTTTTGCACTGGCAAATACTGCTAATCCAAGACCTGCAGAGGACTATAACCAAAAGCAAGTAAATTCTGTTTACGGGTTCGGAGAAATAGCCTGGAAAAATGCAGTATTCCTGAACATAACCGGCAGAAATGACTGGAGCTCAACTCTTCCTGCAGCTAACAGGTCATATTTCTATCCATCAGTTGGATTAACTGCCGTAGTAAGCGACCTGATCACCATGCCTAATTTCCTTACTTACTTCAAACTCAGAGGCTCATATGCCATAGTGGGTAATGATACCTCTCCATACCAGCTCTACAGAACTGCAGCCGTTGGTACAGGTGGAGTAATTACAATCAGCAGTACATTGCCAAACGCCGACCTTAAACCTGAAACCACAAAATCCGTCGAAGCAGGTTTCGACCTCAGACTTATTCAGGACAGGGTAAGACTTGGTTTCACATGGTACCAGACAAACACATACAATCAGCTTTTTGCAACTCCGGTTCCTGCAACATCAGGTGTTGCAAGTATTTTCCAGAATGGAGCTGACGTACAGAACAGAGGTGCTGAAATAACTCTCGGTGCTGCAATCGTTGAAGGCAGTGATTTTTCATGGAATCTTGATTTAAACTGGGCAAAAAATAACAGTTTGGTTCTTAGGATTGCTGACGGATTCGATGTATTAAGAACTGGAGGAAGTGGTTTTATATATGACTACAAGCTTGTTGCCGGAGCACCTTACGGTGAAATTTATTCCAAAGGATGGCAGAGAAATGAGAAGGGCGAGATTCTTGTTAATCCCGATAACGGACTTCCTTTGATCACTCCTGGATTTTCTGTTAGGGCAGCCAACTGGAATCCCGACTGGTTAGGTGGTATCAGTAACTCTTTCAGATATAAGAGCCTTCACATGAGCTTCCTTATTGATATAAGGCAGGGCGGTTCATTCATCGCACAAGGTGAAGCTATTTCAGCAGGTAGTGGCATCCAGGATTATACCGCAATTGGAAGGGATGGTACTCTGCTTGTTGGAAAGAACGTCCTGGTTGGTGAAGTAGGAGTAAATGCTGAATACGATGGTGCTGGTAATATTACAGGATACCATCCAAATACAGCAACAACCGACGCTGAACTTTTCTGGAACAACGTTGGTGGCAGGAACAACCCTACAGGTGAAGCTTTCATAAGAGATGCCTCAAATATCCGTATGCGTGAAGTGGTTCTTGGATACGATGTGCCAAAATCAATTATCGATAAAACATTCTTCAGATCAGCAAGAATATCTCTTGTAGGCCGTAACCTGTTCTTCATCTCCAACAAGGCTGAATATATCGATCCTGAGCTCATGTTAAGCACTTCTAACACTGTTGAAGGTGTAAATGCATTCCCCTTGCCGACATCAAGGACATATGGATTCTCGCTTAATTTCGGCTTTTAATTGTAAAAATAAGTAAAGCAATATATTATGAAAAATTTATTAAAGTTGTTTATTGTTTTGTTGATTGCTGTTAATATCAGCAGTTGTACAAAGAATTTCGATGAAATAAACACCAATCCAAAGGCGCTAACGCTTGCCAGCCTGAACTCGGCATCCTATGGATTCGTGTTTAAGAAGTCTATCATGGGGCCCTCGTACCTGCAAGCAGCAGGAAACGGAATGCAGCTTCTTCACTCACTATATTTTGATGTTTATGCCAACTATTGGGCAACTACTACTCCTAACTTCCTTTCCGACAGGTATGTAATGGTTGGAAGCTGGTTAAATGGTGCATTTGATTCATATTATGCAAATGAGGCTCCCCAGATAAAATATTCTGAAGATTTTGCAAGGGGAAATGATTTGCAGGGAGAATTAGCTATGGCAAAAATCTGGAAAGTATGGTGCTACCATCGTTACACCGATGCTCTGGGACCAATCCCTTACTCAGAGTATGGTAACTATCAGAAAGCGGTACCTTATGACAAGCAGCAGGATATTTATACTGCTTTCTTCGCTGAACTCGATTCTGCAGAGAATATTCTAAAAGGTCTGACAGGTCAGACCTCCGGAATCTCTCACCCTATGACATGATTTACGGTGGCAATCTTGATCAGTGGAGAAAATTTGGCAATTCACTTCACCTGAGACTTGGTATGAGGCTAAAGTATGTAGCACCAACAGTTGCCCAGACTGAGTGTGAAAAGGCCGTTGCAAATGGTATTATAACTGAAAATACCGACAACGGATGGATCACAACCACTGCCGATTTCCAGAATCCTTATAACATTATCAGCCCCTGGGGTGAGTATAGGATGAGCGCCGACATGGAAAGTATTCTCAAAGGTTATCTCGATCCAAGGGTTGCTTCTTATTACTCTCCTGCAGCAGAGCCTGATCCAACAGATGATCCAGCCGGTGTCGTCTTCCCATACGAAGGCCTTAGGAACGGTCAGACAAAGAATGACAGGAGCGCTGTCGCATGGGATAAAAAAGCTTCTGACATGGCGTTTCCTTATACTGTCGTTGGAGCTGCCGGACCAAAATGGTTTGTTATGAGAGCATTTGAAGGATATTTCCTCAGAGCTGAAGGAGTTCTTGAAGGCTGGAATATGGGAGGCGGAACAGTTGAGTCTCTTTACAATACTGGTATTTCTACATCTCTTGCTGAGGACGGATTTGGAGATGTTAACCTTCTGGGTGATCCATATATTACCAGTACACTGGTTCCGATGACCCCTGGTATAGATCTCAACACTGTTATTGCTGCGGTTGCTCCGGCACCTGCTTCTACTGTTCCAATCCTGTTTGATGCAGCTGGTTCAAAAGAGAAGCAGCTAGAGCAGATCATTACACAGAAATGGATTGGTCTTCTTCCTGACAGCCAGGAGGCTTATGCTGAAAGAAGAAGGACTGGTTATCCCAAACTCTATATTCGTTTGGAGAGTGAGAATACCAATGTTCCTAATACTTCACTTCCTGTAAGGTTAACTTACTGGACCAATGAGTACACCAACAACAACCAGGAAGTTTTAAATGCAATAACCAAGCTAAATGATGAATCTTCTACACCTAATGGAGATCAAGCTAATACTAAGCTATGGTGGGATAAGAAATAGTCCTGAGTAACACTATTATTTAAATGAAAGCATTCGAAAGAGTGCTTTCATTTTTTATATAACCTAATTATCAAAGTATTTCAAACGAATAAGGCTTATACCTCTTAATATCAACGACAATCTTATTGTTGACTATTTTAAAATCAGCTCCTGTCAATTATCCGCAGAGCTTTCTCTTTCCAGGAAAATTCAATCGGATCGAACTCATCTTCAGTCTTTAAAGTCTTGAACTGGTCCCCGTAGCACCAGTAGCAGGAAAGTCCCTGGCTCATTGCAGGTCCGAAGGTGTGTTCATCAAAAAGGAGACTGTTCTCGACAGCCTTTTTGATATCGGGAGAAATATCATTTCCCCCGGACTTCCATAGATTCAGTTCAGCATTAAGCATATCAAGTGTAAAAATTTCCTTCTTAACAGTTCTTGAAACCTTAACCTCTTTTTGCATTAACATATAACCGTGGATCCAGGTATCGGGCATATCTTTTCCCACGAAAGGGATCTCAGCATTTTCCTTCATAATCAGGTCATAAAAATCCGACATTCTTCCCTGTATTATCCTGGCATTCGGATTAAGTCGCTTAATCTCATCCATTATCTTCTGAACAACTTCAGGGGTCGTGTCCCCGGTATTATCATTTGTATGGATTATGGCAATCCATGTCTAATATGGCCAGCTCTGGTGTTTGGAGTTGGAGTCTGGGAAAACAGAGTTGATATCATAAAGAAGACGAGGATGGAGGAGAACAGGATTTTCATGATTACCGGAATTTGATGATAATATGATGAGTAAGGGCACAAAATTTTGTGCCCTTACGACGTTTCACAACTGCAATTTACCTGATCTGTTATTATCTGTCCGAGATTCATTTCATTCAAACGCAGGGCTCTGCTTTCGAAACATTTGCTGCAGCTCGAAAACAGATTTAAGTCCCATAAATCTGCAAATACACGTCCATTATTCAGTCCGATCCCATATTCAAGTACAGCTTCAAGTGACCGTATATCAGGTCTTGAGAAGTAACCCTGTTCCATTAATTTATCCATTGCACCGTTCCCCTCCCTGACAGGAATAATGGTACAGCATTCAACACCTACCCTGAAAGCAAAATCCAGAGACATTTTTGCCCAGTAAATACCCTCCTCTTCTGTAAGGAAAGGAGGACGAAGAAGAATAAATGCCCTCGAGGGTATACCATTTGACTTAAGGAAGCTTACAGAATGAGTGAAATCATGGAGAGTCATTTTCTTGTTGATCCTCAGTAGTAAGCCGGGGTTTACCGTTTCCAGACCCATGGCAATATGGAGTTCTGGCTTTAGCATGTTCCTGAAACTGATGCACTTCTCTCCTATCAGCCTGGGATGGCTCTCCACAATTACAGTCTCGAAATGACTTACAAGCGACGCTATTCTGGGATAATCCTCTTCAGGTATAGCCCTGACATCAAAAAAACTGCCACTGTTATATAGCTTCAGGTGTTTTGCGCTTTGCATATTTTCAAGCGCCCATTCGATCTGATCAGGTATAGCGCCGGGTGGAACCGGGAAATCGGTCGTATTCTTCCACAGGTCACACATCAGGCAGTGATAGGTACATTCACTGTTCGTCAGGAATATTATTGCAGTATCCTCCATATCTCCTGAAATGCTGCGTTCTTTCTCAACAATCCATGCATATGGCTTCCCCGGATCAACATGATTTTTGTCTCCGCGAAGCGACACTATCCACTGGTCACTTATTGTCAGATCTGTAACTTCATTCATAATTGGAAAGAAACTCCTTCCTGTATGCAATCTCCCTGTCGGGGAAAGTCTCCTGAAATCCTTTCCGGAAGCAGCCCCGTGCTGAAATCTTCTTTTCTCAAATACCGGCATATCCATGCCTGTTATTGCCTTAATTCCGGCAGAGACAATTTTTCCCTTGAGATCATATAATTTCTTATGATCCCAGTTTGTCATTTCAATATATGGGATCCCCTCAGAAATCTCTATAACATTTGGAAGTGTATAGGGACTGAAGCCCTCAAAGCCCGTAAGGTCTGATGTTGAAAAGGTTCTCATATATCCCCTGCTCAGTCCGCCTGAATAAGTAAGTGAATGCTTGATTGAGTCTACTCCCCAGCCTTCATGGTAGAGCATCAGGTTATTAAGAACGCTTCTTATTGTAAGTTCAGGATTCTCTTCAATAGGATAATCCTTCAGATTTTCATCACCACCCTCCCCGTCAATTAAATATTTCCATTCCGGATATTTCGACCTTATTGCCTGAAGAAGTGACAGGCTCATGGTAGCAGACTGTATATCAAGTGATTTATAGTCTTCAACCACTTTTATTGCATTTTTCCAGTCAAGTGATGAGTAATCAACCTCAACAGGCTCTAGAAACAACTCCAGGTTGAGCATTTCCAGAAATTTCCTTGCCTGGATGAGATCATCTCCGCCACCATCAATTGTAAGGGTAAATGCCTTTAATCGTGAAGGACTTTGTCCAAGTTCCCTAAGCGCATGATATGTAAGCAAAAACACGGCCCCGCTGTCTATCCCGGCTGAAAAAGTAACACCCACAGGACCTGTTTTTGCGCGATATTGCAGCCACTTTTTAATCTCATTGTAAACAGTTCCGATGTAGCTTTTCCCTATCTGTCCCGGGTCCTCAGCAGAAAACTTGTTTCGCTCAGGTGTGAAAAACCGGCTATAGACAGGATTAGGATCCGGACAGCCAAGCAATTCTATTTTTGTAATATAATGAGCTGGTGCCATGCGTGAGTAAGAAGGATGAAACTGGTCATCAAGTCCCTCCTTTTTGAGATAATCATATATAACATCGATTCTTTCGGCGATGATCAAAACCGGACCGGCTGCCTTCTTTGCAATGAAATACCGGATGGGCCTGCCAATTGAACGAGCCATCCTGATTGTTTTACCATCGATGGAAACGATGGAGAATTGTCCGTCAATACCACGTACCGCACCGGCATCGCCTGATCTAACGATATTTACCGCTTCCTCATGGCTCATGTTATATATTACGTTCTTCTCCGGATTCGTCAGATCCACTACATTCCCTACATATTCGTGATTCATAATCTTCTGTATATTTGGTTACTAATAATATTAAACTTCCATGGTCAGGCTCAGGGTCAGGGCTCAGGGCTCAGGCGCAGGGCTCAGAGCAAAGAGTACTGGGCTCAGGGCACGGAGTGTAAGACTAGGGGCCTGAAACGCCCTTGCCTTCCGTAATTGTCAGATATCTGTTACAGCCAATATTCCTCGTATGTCTCCTTCTTCCCGTCCGACCAGGTTATCTCAAGCAAGTCGACTGACTTTTTTTTTCCCAGCCCTACATGCATACGGGGATCATTGTTTGAAAGATAGCTGGTTGCCCATTGATTTACAAATACCTGCCTCTCTCCTCCTGCTGTCACTACAACTTTTGCACCGATGGCAGCGGAGGGTCCGTTGCTGCCTTTAAGTGTGATCCCGAGCCAGTTATTTGTATTTCCGCCATCGTTCCTGAAAAGCGGCAGTCGCTTCCTTGTCAACATGTGAAATTATAACATCGAGGTCTCCGTCATTGTCGAAATCGCAGACTGCCATGCCTCTTCCAGATCGTTTTGTATTAAAATAACTGCCATGATCCATGCCTGTATTCTTAAACCTGCCCTTCCCGTCATTCTCCAGCAACAATGGATACTGAAGTATCAGTTCCTCGGCTGTTCCGTCTGCAGCAACAATATCCAGATCGCCATCGTTGTCATAATCAAAAAGCATTGCACCCCAGCTTCCCTTACCGGCCATTGCAGCGGCTATTCCACTGGATTCCGTTACATCGTCAGAACAAGCCATTTCCTTTATTTAGGTAAAGAGCTCCATAATGCAAGATCAGTGACAAGTAGATCGATTAAACCGTCACCATTTATATCTCCCGGGCATCCATGCATAGAACCTGTTCCATGCCCCTTGCTGTTTGCAGCGACACCTATCTCCACTCCAACCTCCTTAAACATCCATTCTCATTTCTGAAGATGAAATTCAACTGATGATCATTAGCCTGAAATATATCAAGATCTCCGTCATCATCATAATCACACACTGTCAGTCCCATGCATTTTGAATCGGGATAATAAAGATTATTCTTACTTTGTGACATCAATAAATTTTCCATCAGGCTGCTGTTCATATAGCATTGAAGCCTGTCCGTTATACTCAGTGGGATGGGGCATCATATCAGGCGTGGCAGGAGTAAAATATGCAGGATCAAAAGCAAGAAAATTCCCAACCATTGCATCAAGCCTTCCATCCAGGTTATAATCCAGGAATGCAACTCCAATACTCCATTTCACAAATCCATTTAGCTTCTCCGGACCTGCGAGTCCTAGTATACGTTATATCAGTAAAAGTTCCGTTACCGTTGTTTCGGTAGAAAACATTCGGACCATAATTTAAGAAGATACAGATCCTGATCACCATCATTATCATAATCAATTGCTCCGGCGGCCATACTCCAGTGCCGGTCATCCACTCCGGCTTTTTCAGAAACTTCTGTAAATGTTCCATTGCCGTTATTTCTGTAAAGCTCGTTATGTGTATTGCTGAAAACCTTACCTTCCGGATCGGATATACCTTCAAGATAGGTTCCGTTCATAAGATACAGATCCATCAGTCCGTCATTGTTATAATCAAAGATGGTGATCCCGTTCCCGCTGCTTTCTATTATATTCCTGTATGTGAAATCACCAATTGTCGTTTTGAAATTAATGCCTGACTTCCTCGTAACATCAGTAAACTTCACACTGTTCTTCTGGGCGGAAGAAACTATGGTTAAGAATATTAAAAACAGACAATTAGCAAGGTATATAATCCTCACACTCTTTTTACTCTCAAATCCCCCAATGGGCATAGCCGTCAAGCTAAGAATATCATTATGCATACAAAAGTTAAATAAGTTGGGGTTGTTGAAAAAGTCTTCTTAACCGCAAAGTGCACAAAGGTTTACGCAAAGTGCACAAAGACAAACCATTGTTATTTAGATCTTTGTGACCTCTGCGGTTATTGGATTTTGACTTTTTCAACAGCCTCAAGTTTTATGAAATTCCTAAATTTCAACATTAAAATCCGTTTTCCAGCATTAATATTTTCTATCTCAGCGCATTCAGAAACCTGTCAGGGGTAACGACTCTGGTATTGTATTCCCTGTTATATTTTTGCAGATCAGGATCTTCAGGATATCTATCTCCCAGGTCCTGGAGGATAACTCTTCATGCCATGGTAAGGAAGGGGAAGAACAGTGCTTCCGAAGGCTGTATTTATGTCACCATCTTTTACCCAGCCCACGCTGTGGATAAGGAAGTCCCGTTTCCATCCCTCTTTTAATTCCGGCAATCCTTCAGCATCAAACTTTACCGAAGTTTCATCACCTGCATTTGAGATGATATATTTATTATCCGACTCTGTCAGCAGTGGCAGCACATCTCCATATCGTGTATAATTTCCCGACAGATCCCTCCATTTGGTTTTTCTCCACTTCGGAATAATCAAACCAGTGAGGTCCATATCTGCCTCCTTTTCTGTAGCTTCGCGAAAATCCTCTGTAATGGAGGTCTGCTGACACAGGATTCAAGAACTTTGTGACCTCACGGGGGAATTAGAAACGTCATCCGAAAAGAATATATAATCCCAGTATATCTCCATATTGGTCCTTATCCTTATACTGATGGTCTGCTGTTAGAAATTTGCCTGAGAGATCCAGCTATTACGGTTTTGTCCTTTCCCATAGGGAATCCAACATTGTCGATCACTGTTTCCCATTCCCCTTTTTTATTGATACCTGGATTGAAGGAGGATATACCTTCAGTGCTGATCGATTGTGAAAGTGCCACATTAATACTTGCATCTGTAGGGAAGATCCATCCGTTCATGAAAAGATACAATTTTCCTGACTGACCCGTCTTTCCGGGATCCAGAATCAGATCTTGCATCTCTGTCACTCCCTGGTACTTTTCCAGGTTTAAAATCTGAAAGGTAAACATCATCCTTTTTGAGTAATGAAATGAGAGTACATCATTCCCCTTTGAATCTATCGCTGAAACAGGAAGATTTTTCTTATTCACCTGATAAATCTTTATCGCCCGGGAATGGGGGAGGAGAAAACTGTTCAGGGACAAAAATATCAACTGAATCAGGATGGTCAACAGCCACAAGTTCAACTTTATCGAAAAT
The DNA here is from genome assembly GCA_963756885.1 of uncultured Bacteroidales bacterium. Classification (GTDB taxonomy): domain Bacteria; phylum Bacteroidota; class Bacteroidia; order Bacteroidales; family VadinHA17; genus LD21. Next base: position 779,916 of record CAVWPG010000001.1, on the reverse strand, counting down.
ATATTGTTTCCCATAGTTCTGATGTAAGCTGAATGGAATATTCGCCATCTTTCAGGCTTCAGTGATTCACCCGGGATCTTCAGATAATCATCAGATGCATCAGGAAAGGCATATGCTGTATTTCCTCCCATAATTCCCGCGGCATGCCCAGAGCGCTTCTCCACAAAATATCCTTTACAAATACATATTCATCTCCGTTCCATGTATACAGGAAAGGACATGATCCTTTAAGGGTCTGTGCTTCAATAAGCGACTGATCTGTCCTGGGAAAAAGATGTTCTGAGGAACGCCGTTTGTCCAGGTTATCCTTATCACATCTGCCGAGACGCTTACCCAGTCCAAATTGAATGTTGGGATCCGTCACGACCATTGTCTGATAAAGGTCGCCTGCTCGTATCTCCATTTTTGCGCCAATCCCAAAATGGTTATTTTTGGCACTTCCTGCTCTTAATCCGACAAGCTTCATTTCGATATAATGGTTTGTATTTCCACCGTCATTCCTCAGAAGGAATATTCCTCCATTCAATCCCGCTATAACCACATCGAGGTCTCCGTCATCATTATAATCAAATACGCAATCTGCTGCCTGATTTCAGATTCAGGTGGCAACAGTTGTGAAACATCGGTGAAATTGCCATTGCCGTCATTGTGATACAGGAATATTCCCCTTCCATCCTTCTCAGTTGATTCTCCGGCTATTAAAAGGTCAAGGTATCCGTCATTATCGAAATCAAAGAAGGTAGCATCGTATGCCTTTAATTTCTCCAGTGCAGCAAACATCTCTTTATTGTTTTTTACCACTTCATACGTTCCGTTGCCGGAGATTCTGGTAAAGCTTATGTGGCCTCCATTTAACTGAAGTAATGAAGATGTCGAGGTAACCGTCATTATTAAATCTCCGACAGCTACAGCACTTGATCCTCCCTCGCTTTTTAATCCGCTGCTCTCAGTGATATCCTTAAAAATACCCTGCCTCTGATTGGAATACAAAATATTGCTTGGCATTCTCGTTTATAACAACAAAATCAATGTCCTCATCTTCATCAAAATCACCGATGGCAGCATCTAGCGTTTTCTAGCTTTCCCCTGCAAACCCAGTTTTGCTGACTGGTCCTCGAATGTTCCGTCACCGTTATTGCGGAACAGGAGGTCAGTAGTCGACCTTGCTTCAAAGAAATCCAGGTCCCCGTCATGATCCATGTCAAAGAAGAGAGCGCGTATTTCCCCCATCAGGACTTCCTGCCCTTGCCTTAGCTGTCACATCTTCAAATTTCCCCGGGCTGCATTTCTGTAAAGTATATCACCACCTTCCTTTACAATATAAAGATCGAGAAATCCATCATTGTCATAATCAGTAAAGGTGGCATATGATTCCTTTCCTGTATGGTTTATCCCGGTTTCCGCAGATACATCTTGAATCTTCCCATATCATTATTGAAAAGGTAGTGTTTATAGGATGAAGATACGGGATCATAGCTGCCTACATAAAGGTCTATGTCACCGTCACCGTCATAATCGCCTGTTGCTACGTGTGTCGAATTTTTGAAATCGCTGTTTTGCCCTTCTGTGCCCACAGGTACAATAGCCAGCCCTGCTGACTCCGATACATCATTGAATTTAACAACTTCGAGCACTGACCGGTTATCGTTAGCATCTGGTGAACCTGATTGCTGATCAAATGTTATCAGGGGAAAACCAATCAGTGATCCTCCGGGACCTTTTAATTCCATAATTCCAGCCTGGTATGGAGAGGTAACCTTCAGATAGTTATGGAAAATTGTAAACGGAACTATTGCATTCTCCTTATCCCCTTTCTTAACATATGCAACCGTTTTATTATAATACTCTACAGCTTCCTTTGGAAATTCAGGGAATTGTTTGTGTATTATTTCCATCTGTTCAAGTGCTTTGTCAGTTTCCCCGTTCCGGATATAGATTTCTGTCAGGCTTAAATGAGGAACAATATTTCCCGGAACTTTTTCAACAAGCTTAACAATACGTCTTCACGAAGCTTTCTGGATTGTTCGTCTGATGCTACCGAATAAAGTTCAGAAAGGTCATACAATGTTTTGACATGGCCGGGGGAAACTCAAGTGATTCTGTTCAGTTCGGCTATAGCCTTATCACGCTGATCATTCATCTGGTAGACTGTAGCAAGTATCAGTCTGATGTCAGGGTCTTTCGGATCAATGCCGATTGCCTTCAGAAGTTTCTTTTCTGCTTCAGGATATTTGGCCATTCTTAAATAGGTAAGGCCAAGGTTTGCATATCCAAGTTTTTCTTTGGCGCAAGTTTTATATATTTCAGGAATTCCTTCTCAGCTTCATTGAGCTTGAACTCTTCCAGATAGGCCAGACCCAGAGTCTGGGTTGTCATCAAATCAATCGATTTCTTTTTGGCTGCTTCAGGGCTCTCCTTACAACTGAATATGACAGAAGAGCAAATTGCAGCAAGTAATATAATACTGATATTTTTCATTCCTGATTATTGTCTATAACGGATGATGAACCATAATCCTGATCAACCCGTCAAATTTACGAATTAACCGCAAAGGGCGCTAAGATTTTGCGCAAAGATCACAAAGAGCTCCTGATCATGATTTTTACTTTGCGCTCTTTGCATCAAAGCTTTGCGTACTCCGCGGTTAAAAAAATCTATTTAGAAACTTTATTATTTCACTTGAACAGGAAGCCCGTTTTTTATCTCCACCAAACCCGGAGCTCCCCTTCGGTTTCCCTTATCATCAAACTCGATCAACCCTGTTACACCTTCATACTTAATGCCTTCAAGTCTCTTCTGTAGCTTCTCGCGGTCGGTCCCGGCACTTCTGATGGCATCTATCAAAATATTCATCCCGTCAAATGCACAGGCAGCAACAGCGCCCGGAGAGATTCCAAATTTCTTTCTGTACTCCTCTCTGAAGAGATTCCTGCCTTACCTGAAAAATTTACCGGGGAAACAAAAATTACATTTTCAAAAGGCTTCACTTCATGCCCTGGCAATTCATCTTCATCAAGCTGATTCATAGAACAATACACAGGTTGCTTTAAATTATTAAGTCGCATCTGTTCTATGATATTCAATGATGAGGGCTGTTCCGCGAACAATACAAGACAATCGAAATTCCCGCCTTTTAAAGTATTTATAATACCCTTTGTATCTTTACTTTCACGATTATATGCAATCTGAAAAGGATCGGCTTTTCCCTCGGTTTTTATCTGTTCCAGAAAGCACTTGAGCATTGACCCTGAATCATAGCTGTCATCGGAAACGACCGCAATCCTGTCGAGCTTTTTATTAAAACATATCTCCCGGACCATGGAGTTCGACTGCTGATTGTTATTGAATACACTGTTAAAGAACCAGGGGACAAATGCCTGGGAAAGTGTAGGATCTCCTGACCATGCTGAAATAAAAACAATTCTTGATTTCGCAGCAACCTGTTCCACCAGGTGGGCATTACGACCATCATGGGAACCAAGAAGAGCAGCTACATCTTCATCGAACACCAGTGAGACGGCCTGCTTTGAGCCTGTTCCCCATGGCCCTTCCATTGATTTTACAATGATCCTGAACGGGGTTTCGTTCACTCCTCTCTTTTGATTGGCAATGGAGACGGCAAGTTCAGCTGCAACCGACGGGCTGCAGTTGAATTATTATACTGAATAAGCAATCCAATCTTAATGGTGTCCTCCACACCCTGATCTTCCGACTTTGCTCCTCCGAAGCGGCTACCATCTGCCGTCATAGACTTGCCGACGGCGCGGCGCGAAGGGGGGGACTTATAATCCGAACTAAAAAGCTCTCCCTTGTGGTTCCGATAGCTATCGGGATGGTAGTCAGTGAGACTGCCAGCGGGAAGAACCTGCAACAAAGTTAACAGACAGGAAGATAGAATTATATGAACATATTTCATTTAATTGTGCTGACACAGATCATAATATATTTCTGTCGACCGCCAGAGCTATTTTCCTGAGATCGGCCATTAATCCCGTAAATACATCAGGATCAAGTGACTGATGCCCGTCGCAGAGGGCTTCATCCGGCTTATAATGCACTTCCATGATTAGTCCGTCGGCTCCTGCCGCAATTGAGGCCTTTGCCATTGCAGGCACCATCCAGCTCATTCCTGTTCCATGGCTCGGATCTACAATCACCGGAAGATGGGTAAGTCTCTTCAGCATGGGCACGGCGCTAAGGTCAAGGGTATTTCTTGTGGAAGTTTCAAAGGTACGGATCCCTCGTTCGCAGAGAATAACATTTTCATTGCCCTGATTAAGAATATATTCGGCGGCCATCAGGAACTCCTCTATTGTGGCCATCATGCCTCTTTTAAGGAGAACCGGCTTCCGGGTAAGTCCAACCTCTTTCAGGAGCGGGAAATTCTGCATGTTCCTCGATCCAATCTGCAGCATATCAGCATACTCTGCTACCAGTTCCACCTGCCTGGTATCCATAACCTCAGTGACCACCGGCATGCCTGTTTCCTCCCTAATTGAGCTCAGAAGTTTTAATCCCTCTTCACCAATACCCTGAAAACTATATGGGGAAGAACGGGGCTTAAATGCACCTCCACGAAGGATGCGTGCTCCCACATTCTGAACTGCCCGTGCAGTATTGAAAAGCTGTTCCTGGTTCTCAACAGCACATGGTCCTGCAATCACAACCACTTCAGTACCACCTATCTCCACTCCTGCAACATTCACCACAGATGAATCAGGCCTTGCATCGCGATTCACCTTGCCTGGAACTCTAAATCCCACATATCCCGGAACATTGCATGAATGTGTACTCCATTTTACATTCCTGTTAAATATTAATATCCACCTTCAGAGTTTTTGTAGATCTTATCATCCTTCTCAAAGCGAGGAGCAGGAGAAAATACAAATTTACCATTTGCGACCTTAGCCATATAAATTGGCCTGATATTATTCCAGGAATCGTCAAAAATGATCTTTCCCGTAACCCCATCATAGCCATTGAATGTCTTCATATCAGTCAGCACGTCCCTTATCAGCACACGGTTCAGTCCAACCTTCTGTATGGCTTCTGTGATAATATTCATGCCGTCATATGCATGTGCTGCAAATACGTCTGGCTCCATTCCAAATCTTTTCCTGTATGAGCCTGAAAAGTCTTCAATTTCGGGATTATCAGCATCAGGGTTGTACTGGCAGGTTGTTACTATTCCCTCAGCCAGAGGGCCTGCAATTTTAAGAAATTCGGATGACACCATCCTGTCGGAACCATATACGGGCTGGTTAAGTCCCATGGCACGCAATTGTTTCAGAATAAGGGCCGATTCCTTAGCATTTCCCCAGATGACAATAGCATCAGGCGAAGTTTTTTTAATATTTTCGATCTGATCTTTAAAATCAGTCTCCCCGTCATTGAATCGTTCCTCCATAATCATAGGATGACCAATACGGGTGGCTTATCAGTGAAATGTTTAATTCCGGTTCTTCCGTACCGGTTATTGTCTCTGATCACTGCAACCCTGGAATGACCATCCTTTTTAAATATATTGTCGACAAGGGCATATCCACTCTGACGATCATCGGGGATAACTCGTATTACCCATGGAATATTGGTTTCGGTAAAGGTTGGATCCGGATCTCCGGTACTGACATTGGCAATTTCGAGCTTCAAGTGTAGCTCTTATGGCAACATGGGAATCTATATCATCAATTGTTCCGAGCCATGTCCAAACCTTTTCATCGTCCATTTTCACCACTTCATTGGCGGCGGCACCCCAGAGACCCACATCGTTGTGCTCCATAAGCTTATATGGGATACCGTGGTAGCCACCTTTCTTATTGGCTTCTTCAATCGCCATATGCATCCCTGTAACATTTGCTTACCCAAGATCAGAAATTATGGAGCCCTCAGGGGTCCGAGAAAACCTATTCTGACTTCCTTAAGATCAGTCGGAGGTTTAATCGCGTCCGGCACCATAAAACTGAATCGGAACAAGAAAATGATATTTATATGCTTTCTGATATTTATCGAAAGGGAACATTTCATCGGGTATGTTACCATAGTTTTGTTTCTTCTCCTGTCCTATGATAGTAATAGGGGAAGAAGGAAAATCAGGATGGAAAACACACAAGTTTTAATCTTGGTTTCATATTTTCAGCTTTAAATTGATTTTTGCAAATAGCATAGGCTTCAATTTCAACAAGGAAAGTTTCCCAGCATAGTCTTGCCTGGATTCCTGTACTTGCAGGCAGCGGATCAAGTTTCATCCACTGTAGAAAGTAGTGCGGATCTTATTAAATTCAGCATAATCCCTTTCAATATCCCTCAGATAGTTTGTTGTTCTCACGACATCATGCCAGGTCATTCCTTCAGCGGCCAGCAGGTTGGTAATATTCACGTAGGTTCTCCATAGCTGGGCTTTAAAATCGCCGATATGTTCAGCTTTACCTTCTTCGTTTACACTTGCTGTACCGGATATCAACAGCACTTTGTAACCGCCAAAATCAAGCCGCAGTGCCCTGGAAAAGGAAGAAGGTTTCTGGTAGTCATATGCTTCATTTATTACATGCGGGAGCATGCACCACATGCTTTTCAATCGGGGGACGCTCTTTATGAATTGAAGGATAAACGGATTCAATAATGCTTATTATCCTCAGATAAAATTCCGAGTTTTTTCATCTCTATGCGTTCTCCGTCATTCAGTTTCGACAGATCAATCAATAATTGCTTTTCACCCGATTATTTCTTTTATTTCAGTTATTTCTAATATTTCTATTATTTCTATTTATATCTGTTTATCATGTTATTTCAGTAATTCTCCTCGGCTTACACCCTTTTCAGGTGGCAACCCAGAGATACATCCTTATCAGCATCGACGCCAATAATAAAATTGTGAGCGATTGAAGGATGACAATGGGATTTCCTTGGTTGTTTTATTGGCAGTACTATCATCGTTCCGAGCTAATAATTTTTTATGATAGCCTTTCCATCGCTGTTATTGTCATTTTTCTTATATGTCACCCAGCTTTTGCCATTTGTACTGCTTAACCCTTTATCGCTGCAAATGAAACACAACACGGCCCTCAGCTCTGACAAAATTGATAAAATTACTTACCAGACCGCTGTCATGATCAAAATATCCTTTCCAGTGAGTGCCATCATATCTGCTTAATCCAAAATATGTTGATACCCACAAGATACCGTCTGCCCAGGATGTTGCTGTTGTTATATCATGAACAGCACCATCATCAGGCAGCAGATCTATCTCCATTTCACCATCAGGATCGGTATAATCTCTGAATTGTTTGGTTTTAGTTGTATATTCTATCACGCCGCCGCCCCAGGCTGCAATAAATATCTTTCCGTCACCTGCAGAAACGCCATAGGTCCATGGCTCATGCATCGGGGCATTTTTTTCGGTAAATATCTCCCATTGTTTTGTGTAGGTATCGTAATGACCGGCACCTCCGCCGGTAGCAACCCATACATCTTTCCCGTCACAATATAACACAGTAAACAAGATCATTTGGCATACCACTGTTAAGCTGAGTGAAATTTTCAAATTTACCTGCCGACCACCTGCTTAATCCTCCAAGTGTACCAATCCAGACATCTCCTGTCAATTCGCTTACATCAATGGAAACAACGCCATTATGTGGCAAGTCCGTCTTTTGTTGTATATGTTCGCCACTTCCATCCTCGTAAACTGCAAGGCCTTCATGTGTTCCGACCAGTACCCGCTTGCCATCAATGCGAACAGCATACGCCTTATTTGAGGGCAATCCATCTTTGGTGGTGAAATTGCGCCAGTGACCGTATACAGGCATTGGTTTCGCGTCATCTTTGGCCGGATTGCTATCAGAAGGATTTCCATTCATCGCGTTTAAACCCAGAGAACAGACACATGAAAGCACAACAACAAGCGCCACGTGATTAAAGTAATTTCCCTGAAATCTTTTTCCCATGATTTTCATTTTTAATGAGATGTATTTGAAGCATGTTGCATATCTGAACTACTATGAGTACTCGGAAGTTTTCTCATCGTACTCCGGCGACCTGAGGGATTTAAGATAATCGACCAGATCATTAAGCTGATTTTTAGTCATATCTCCGACCAGACCGTGTTTATCATCCTTGCCATATATCGGTCCATATCTCCTCTAGAGTGGCAGCCCGTCCATCGTGCAGATAGGGCGGCGAAGCATAGATATTGTTAAGGTGCGGAGTATCAAATAATACTGAATCGTCTGTCGCAGCAAGTGTGCTGACATACTCAAGCTTTCTGTTTGTATAGTATGGAGGAGGATGGCATGTTATACAACGGTTATTTTCCGGAATTTCCTTGCCAAAATTATCAACCGAACGTTCAAATATGGCCTTTCCTCGAAGTTGCGATTCAGTTAATTCTCCGTTCGGATTATATATCAGATTTGGAGGATAATGTATTCCTGTAATAATATATGCTACCAGAGCATCCAGATCTTTATAGCTGAATGATTCAGTCCTTGTAAGAAATGTAGAAAAACGCATGCCATCCTGTTTATAGACAGTCTGATTTGTTCCGGTCCATTTAAATGGGGCTGTTTCGCCAATATCGCGCAAAGACTCTGTATTTGTGACATTTCTGCCCATATCCTTGCCTGACATATTATAAACCAGTCCATCCTCATGCATATCAGGATGGCAGGTATAGCAGCAATATTGATTCTGAAATGTATGCCCGGCATTATTGAAAAGCCTGCGTCCCTGTCGTGCCACCGTAATTCTTTTTGGACCTCCAAGGTCAATAGAAGAGACTGTTTCAAGAGTTTCAGTATTAATTACGGCAATTTTATCTTCAAGTGCTTCTGCAACATACAAATTTTTCCCATCCGGTGACAGTGCCATTCCTTTAGGATTGGCACCCGTTGTAATACGTTTTAGAATATAGCGGCGGCTGATTCCGAGATTATCGGAATATTTATTCAGCATTTCAGGCGTTGATCGTTGAATCAAAGCCCTGACAGAGTCTATATCAATCAACTGAAATACGGTCAACGCCTGAACTTGATTCAAAAGCCTTTTTACCATCAGGAGTGATCACAATACCGAAGGGATCAGGATAATAGGCATTAGGTTCATCGAGTAATAACTGAATCACCCTGCCACTATTGTTGCGGTCAATTATGCCGAAACCATGTGTCATCATCCATCCCTGTTCAACCTGTATGGATGGAATCAGATTTTTCGGACGTATCAAAGTCACAAATCCCAGGTCGCCGGATGGTGTAAAGGCAATATTTTCCATCATATAGGCTGATTCCATATTCTTATACTCAATGACCCTCTGGGTACTGTCATTAATTACAGTCAGTTCCGTGACAACCGGTTCACCGTAAGGTACAATATTAGCACGCCGGCTTGTCACAAATAGCACTTTTCCCGTCAGGCGACAGTTTGATTCCTGTAGGATTATTCCCTGCTGTCAGTCTTTTTATCTCTTCCCTGTAATTCAGATCTATGACTGAAATATCTGAAGAATATGAATTAACGACATACAGTGACTGTCCATCTGCGCTTAATGCCAATCCTGCGGGACCATTTCCTGTTTTCAATGTATCTGTGACTTTGCATGGATACCAGATCTATTACCGAAACATTATCAGACCACTCATTGCTTACATATGCTTTTTTACCATCCTGACTCAGGATGACACTGTGAGGCTGAACTCCTACCCCGATCTTATTTAATCACACTCTGCTTCTCAGCATCTACAACCAGGAGTGCATTTGCTTCCTGGGCAACAACATACAGCCTTTTACCGTCAGCGGAAACAGTCAGATTAAACGGAGATAAATATTGTGCATTGATCAGTTTTGCGATAATCCCTGTTTTCTGTGTGTAGAGATGGCATGAGGTACATAAAAGCGGATGATCCGTTGTGGCTGTTTTATAATTAACATGCGCCCTGGCCAGTTTATGGCAAGGGAAACAGGATGATCAACCCCAGCGCAAGAATAATTCCCAAAATCATGACTATTTTATTGTATTTCATATCAACTATTCTGTGTCAATCAATTTTTCCTTTATTTTATTTACATGAACCGGAACACTTACTGGGGCTTTTTTGACTGCCAGGGTATTCTGTTCTCGGGCACAAGTTCATGGTCTTCATGGCAGCCAACGCATCCCCTGCGCTCATTCGGTCGCAGCCATATCCAGTCACATTCCTGCATTACATTTCCCTGCTTATCCAGTGAGCTTATCCTAAATGGTTTATCTGCAATAACTTTTAAGTAAAATGAACCATCCTTTTCAGGTTCAAATCACCCCGAGCGAAGAATCAATCCCCAATAATCTCAATACCTGTAGCTTGCAGTGCACAGATATTGATTAGGATTGTACTTGGGATCGTGTAGATTGACATCCTGGCAGACTAATTAATCCTGTTTTAATTACCATATGCACTTCACTCGGAAGTTTTTTTGGTCCTCTCATGGACACTCACTTCAACTGCTTCAAGTACATCAAAGTCATTCTCACTATATAAGGCATCTGCCCATGGATCTTTTCTCAGGATCCAATTCATAAAGGCGAAATTTGTCTGGATTCGACTGGCGATACGAGACAAGACAGCCTGCCTGACTCTTCCGGAAATACTGACATGAAAATCACCCTGAATGCCGGATGTGATATTTTCACGAGAATGAAGAGGACTGTTATAGTTAACTGAAATTACATCACCTTCATTCTTCCCTGAGTTTCCGATTCAATGAAAAGGATTTTATCATTCATTCGTTTCCCAGCATCTGCCGACTATTGAACTTCCGCTGTTTCCCTGGTAAAACAATTCATCTTTTGTGCCATCAGGCCTCATAACCATAAGGGAGGGATCTACCTCATCGGGGTAAATCCTTCTGCTGACTGTCAGGTATCCGGCCATCCTTCAATACAGTCGATGAGATATATGTGTGTGGATTAAAAGTGATTCTTTTTATATCAGAACCATCAAGATTACCGGTGAATAATGAATGTTCGGATTTCAGGGAATCATTTTCCAGGAATTGGCTGAAGACCATCTGTCCCAGCGGCATATAGGCAGGATCGGTACAGTTATCCTTCGAAGATGTAATCTGGCTTGATCTTTGAATTGGCCAGATTCATTTCCCATATCTGCCATGGTCATTTTCTTTCAGTTGACCTGTAAAAAGGAAATGTTTTCCGTCATATGAAATTTCCGGAGAGCGTGCCGAATAATAACCTGAGGTCAGGACTTTTACAGATTTCTCAGGATTGAGCAGGGTCCATGCCACGATACGGGATCCTGCTATGTACCTCCACTGTATTGCCGATTACCATCATTATTGCCCTCCGGCTTTCTGCTTACTTCGGTAAAGATGATCATCCCTTCCAATGATTTTTTTCCACATGATGTAAGTAAAATCCCGGAAAAAGCTATTAACAATACTGCAATTATAATCAGGCTCGTTCTCAAACTCTTCATCCAAAAATCAGTTTTTAGGGTTCGTTAATAGTGACTATCTGGTCAGCCTTTAATATTCTCTAGAACCTGATACTTTACCAGAAGGCCATCTGATCTCAATTCTATCAACCATATCATTCTTTGCAAGCCCGAAATGCATTCTCGAATCATTTTGTGAAAGGTATCCTGTAGTACTCTTTTTCTGGGCTGTCTGTACCTTCCCTCCTGAAATTATTTTCACCCTTGATCCGATACCATCTCGGTTACTGACTGTTCCCACCAGATTCAGGGAAATCCAGTTATTCTGATTGCCCTTATTATTTCTGAGGAATACACTATGCTCATTAAGATTGACGACAAGTATATCCATATCGCCATCGTTATCATAATCTCCAATACAAGCACCCCTGCCTACCAGTTCTTTCTCAAAATACTTACCCAACTCAAGTGATACATCCCTGAATTTGCCATCGCCAAGGTTTTCAAATATCTGATCTTCCTGTCCATAAAGATGCTTAAGAGCACCATTGGTCTTAAATATATCAATTTCCCCGTCGTTATTATAATCAAAGAAAGAGGAGGACCAACCCACAAACTGGGCTGCTGCCATTGAAATGCCGGATGCTACTCCCTTGTCTGCGAAAATACCATTGCCCATATTCTCATATAATGAACAATAGGAGTCATCCGATATAAACATATCAAGTAGGCTGTCAGCGTTGAAATCTGCAAAGTCCACTGACATGCTTACAGTTGCCTCTCCTGCCTGGCTGAAACCTGTTCCGGACATGGTTCCCCTGTCAGTGAATCCCTTTCCGCCGTCATTATGCCAGAGATAGTTGAGTGTATGATCGTTGGCCACATAAATATCGACAAAGCCGTCATCATCATAATCTGCGGCGCCGACTCCCATAGCTCTCCCATCAATATCGTTTATTCCCATACTTTTAGTTACATCCTCAAATACTCCATTCCCCATTATTGTGATAAAGCACATCCGGCTGGGCATCATAGGCCATCGGTCCCGGAAAACCATCCGGGGCATAAAAATACTTATACTCAGGATCATAATAGAGATAATTGCCGACATAAATATCCAGAAAGCCATCGTTGTCGTAGTCGAACCATACTGCGCCGACACTGCAATCTTTGCCTCCTGCTACTCCGGCTTTCCTCGTTACATCTGTAAATGATCCGTTGCCATTATTCTTATAAAGCACATTTGGCCCATAGTTGCTTAAATAAATGTCGGGATACCCGTCATTATTGAAATCACCTACTGTTACACCCATTGAGAAAACAGGATTATCCAGTCCCGCTTTCCTGGTAACATCCTCATAAGTCCCGTTTCCCAGGTTGTGATACAGATGATTAAAAGGAAGTTTATCTGGTTTGGGACCCTGACTGAATCCTTCAATCCATGTTCCATTGCAGATATATATATCAGTAAATCCATCCTGATCATAATCAAGAAAAGCTGCTCCTCCCCCTACTGATTCAATAATATTGTTAAGGTGCTCCTCTCCTATAGAGTTCACAAAATCCAAACCTATCGCCTGACCGATTTCCTGTAAATATTCATCATCAGCTTTCGGTACTGAAAGAGACAAATGTTTTTCTGAACCGGAAGAAGGTCCCTTGCACGACAGGAACCCGATGAGGGAGAGCAAAATGAAGATCACGTATGCGAGATACTTTTCTCCATTTACATTCCTGTAAATATTTAAATAAATTCTCATAAGGTCAGGTCTTTAGGTTCGAGTGCAAACTTATTTAAATATTCCATTTAAAAAGTAGAATAACAAAAAATTAACACTTCAACTCCTTACTTTTAAGTGAATTTTAAGATAAACGGATTGAGGTTAAAAATATTTTAACACTCTTGTAGCCGGAGTATAAACATCTCGTTTTTTAAGTTATTTTTAAAAACAAAAAAACAATCCGATGAAAAGCAAAACAACCAGACTGATTTTGCAGTCAATAATTCTGATCGCATTATCGATCAATGCATCATCGCAGCCGGCCACGACCCTTGTCAAAGTAATTGTCGGATGCGATCATAAGGACTGGACCTATAAGGTCGGTGAAACGGCTAAATTTTCAGTTCAGGTTCTCAAATACGGCAATCTCATGGAAAATGTTGCCATCGATTATGAATCAGGTCCTGAGGCCATTCCCGATCAGAAGAAAGAGGGAGTGATACTCAAAAACGGCAAAACCGAATTCACGGGCACAATGAAGACACCCGGATTTTACCGTGTCAGAGTATGGGCAGTTGTTGACGGGAAGAGATATGAAGGTCTGGCAACGGCCGGTTTTGATCCTGAAAAGATAGAGCCGACGGTAAAGGACCCGGCGGATTTTGACTCTTTCTGGAGCTCAGCTATAGCAGAGGCCCGCAAGATCGATCTTGATCCGAAACTAACCCTTATGCCGGAAAGATGTACAAGTACTGCTAATGTTTTTCAGATCAGCTTCCAGAATGAATTACGGGGCTCCAGAATTTACGGGATACTGGCTGTTCCAAATAAACCGGGAAAATATCCTGCCATTCTTAAAGTTCCCGGGGCTGGTATCAGGCCCTATGCCGGCGATTCAAAAACGGCAGGTCTGGGATTCATTACTCTGGAGATCGGGATCCATGGCATTCCGGTGAACCTTGACCCGCAGGTCTATGATAACCTAATGAGCGGCGCTTTGAGCGGATACTGGTCGGTTAAAATGAATGACAGGAATACCCACTATTATAAGAGAGTTTTCCTGGGGTGCGTCAAGGCGGTTGATTTTATTTTCACTCTTCCTGAATTCAATGGCATTGACCTTGCCGTGACAGGAGGAAGCCAGGGTGGAGCACTAACCATTATCACAGCAAGTCTGGATAAAAGGATAAAATATATGGCCGGATTATATCCTGCAATGTGCGACCATACGGGATACCTTCATGGCAGAGCCGGAGGATGGCCTCATTATTTCAGGGACAATGCACCAAAACCAGGAGAGATAGAAACCCTGGCTTATTACGATGTCGTGAATTTTGCCAGAAGGATTACAATACCAGGCTACCTTACATGGGGATATAATGATCTCACCTGTCCGCCTACCTCAATGTATTCAGCATATAATGTAATCACTGCACCCAAGGAACTTCATTTGTACCTGGAAACAGGTCACTGGACCTTTCCTGAGGAAACAGAAGCACTTAACAACTGGCTTATGAAGCAGCTTCAGTGAAAATAGAATCAGTTGGCAAATGGGAACTTTTTTCCGGTCAGTCTGATCCTTCCAGTCAGAACCTGAGTGAACTGAGGATCGGGATAACCCTTGAAACCAGGCTGTTTTCCTCCTACTGAAATGGTGAAGTAACCAGGTTCAATTACTCTTTTATCCTTGTTATTTATAATTGAGAACTGTCTTGGTTCCAGTGTGATTTCAACTTCCCTGCTTTCACCAGGCTGCAACATTATCCTCCGAAAACCTTCGAGCTGTCTCAGAGGTCGTGGAGTAGATGCCTTTTCATCGGTCAGGTATACCTGCACAACTTCCTCACCAGACGCTTTTCCTGAATTGGTGACTACAATTTTCACCCTGACTGACTCCCCGGCCACAGCCTTGGCAGGAATAGATAAGTTACTGTATGTAAAGCTAGTATAACTCAAACCATAACCAAACGGATAAAGAGGTTCTCCGGTAAAGAACCTGTATGTTCTGCCCTTCATTGCATAGTCCTCAAAGGGAGGAATCTGATCAACCGATTTATAATATGTAACGGGTAGCCTGCCCGCCGGGTTATAATCGCCAAACAGAACATCTGCAACTGCATTTCCTCCCTGCTGACCTCCATACCCCGCAAGGATAATGGCAGACGCCTTTTTTTGCGCATTATTCACAGAGAGAGCTCCACCATTGGCCAGCACAACAATAACCGGTTTCCCTGTGGATGTCAGGGCATCGAGCAATTGCTCCTGCACTTCCGGAAGATTAAGGTTTGTCCTGTCGCCACCGCTGAACCCGTCAATTTTTATAGGCATCTCTTCACCTTCAAGACGCTGTGAAAGTCCAAGGACCAGAACCGTGACGTCGGCTTCCTTAGCTGCTGCTACTGCTTTTTCGACAAGATTCACCCGCGGCCGGGCCCAGAGAAGCTTGATATCTGCATCACCGGAATAGTTTTTATAGAGAACTTCAATCTTGTATTTACTGCCGGCTTTAAGTTCCACAGGGGTTTCCGCATGAAAGGCACTATGCTCTACCCTGTACTTGATCAAACTTTTACCATCGAGGATAATCTCGTACGATGATGAACCCCAGCCTCCGATATAATATGTTCCGCTCTCCGGGGGAACCAGCCAGGTAGTCCATCGAATTCCAAAATCGTCATCCGGCATATCAAACCTCGGAGAAAGGTGTTCCCAGTAGAAGTTTATCTGATCATCAACTCTGGTAAACAAGGGATTACCATTCATCTCCCTGTTGTCGAAATATTCACCCAAAGCTCCCTGCTTACCATCTGCAGTCTGCAAATAACGGGACGGGATAGGCGTCAGATTATGGATCCCTTCTGCCAGGTCACTGCCTTCCGCATAGATTACCTTTGTGTCGGGATAAACCTTATCGCTGATTCCCCTTAGCACGGTGATGGCTTCCATGGGTATACCGTTATAATTTCCGATTAGTGCTTCAAAATTATCTGCATTCGGTCCTATCACTGCGATTTTATTTATCGCTTTTGATAAGGGAAGGATATTATTCTCATTCTTAAGCAGTACAATAGATTTCTGTGCAGCAACGCGCGAAAGTGAATTATTATAATCCGAACAGTTCACGAAGAACGGGATCTGGGCATAGGGAACCATCTATCAGGATCGAACATCCCGAGCCTGAACCGTGCTGTAAAAACCCTTTTCACAGCAGTGTTGATATCGTTTTCGGTAATCAGGCCCCTTTCGACTGCTTCTACAAGGTTTTTGTAGTCCACGCCGCATTCCAGATCAGTGCCAGCCTTCAGAGCCTGAGCAGCTGCTTCGGTGGCATCCTTCGCAAATCCGGTGAACTTGTAGAAATCCGATATGGCCCAGCAGTCGGAGACAACATAGCCCTTAAACCCCCATTCATTGCGAAGTATCCCAAACAAAACAGGATTTGCACAGCAGGGATAATTTCTGAACCTGTTATAGGCTCCCATCACAGAATAGACACCTGCGTCCACCACAAGTGTCCTGAAGGCGGGCAGATAGGTTTCTCTCAGATCCGATTCGCTTACGATGGCATTGAAAGAATGCCTCAGAGGTTCCGGACCTGAGTGAACTGCATAGTGCTTTGCAGTGGCAACCGTTTTAAGATATCGGGGATCATCTCCCTGCATTCCCCTGACAAATTCGTATCCCATTCTTCCTGTCAGGAATGGATCCTCCCCATAAGTCTCGTGCCCCCTTCCCCATCGGGGATCACGGAATATATTGATATTTGGCGACCAGAATGTGAGCCCCTGGTAAATACCTCTCTTCCCTCGTCGCTGAAATTCATGGTATTTGGCTCTGGCCTCATCGGAAATAGCATTGGCTACACTAAACATTAATCCTTCATCCCATGAATTGGCGATAGTTATTGATTGAGGGAAAACAGTCGCATATCCCGCTCTCGCAACTCCATGAAGAGCCTCATTCCACCAGTTGTATTCAGGTATTCCCAACCGCGGGATCGCTGGTGCAGTATATAGTAGCTGGTCTGCTTTCTCCTGGAGAGTCATCCTTGACACCAGGTCATTAACTCTTTCCTCAACCGAAATTGACGGGTTGCGAAAAGGAAAGGAGGATACATTTTGCTGACCCCAGATCATTTCCCCGGTGAGTGGCAGCAACAAAATTATTGCGACTAAAAGGAATTTGTTCATTGGATTCAGAATTGTTCGGGTAAGAGATATATTAAACGGCAATTTAAGCATTCGGGAGTTTCCATGGCCCCCTGTAATCAGGAGTAAGGTAATCATTTGCAGCACTGTCATTCGTAAATTTGGTGCCATTCCATACAAGCTTTTTACCAGTTCGGTATGCAATATTACCAAGGCTGGAGAATTTAGCAATATGTGCGCCAATCTCAATGCTGGCGTTGGTATTCTGATTACGGCTCTTTATACAATCAAGATGATTCGTCACGTGGTTTCTCAGGCCCTGTCCTGTTCCCTTCTTCAGTGGGGATGCCTCCATACGGGCATTGCCGTTCACAACCTCCGGGATGACCTCCCATCCCTCCCTGTCAACAACGAGTGTCCCGTTTTCACCAACAAAACCAAGGCCATGATTACGGCCATAGGCACCATCATCAATGCCAATTGCATGATCCCAGAGGATATTGAATCCGTCAAATTCATAAATTGCCTGTAAACTGTCCGGCGTTTCGCAGGCATCATCGGGATAGCCATATTTTCCTCCCATAGCCATCACCGATTTTGGAGCTGTCACATTCATGCCGTAAAGAGCATAGTCGAGAAGATGCACCCCCCAGTCTGTCATTAATCCCCCCGCATAATCCCAGAACCATCTGAATGTAAAATGAAACCGGTTACGGTTAAAAGGACGGCTTGGAGCCGGGCCGAGCCACATGTCATAATCCACGCCTGCAGGCACCGGTTCATCAGCCAGTACGGGTATGGAAGGACACCATCCCTGGTATGAAAACACTCTTACGAGTCTTATTTTTCCAAGCTTGCCGGATCTTATGAAGTTCACTGCATCGAGCCAGTGCGGGTCACTCCTCTGCCATTGGCCCACCTGAACCACAGTCTTGTTCTTCCTGGCTGCATCTATCATAAGGTTGCACTCCTGAATGGTTCTTCCGATCGGCTTTTCACAATAAACATCCTTCCCTGCCTCAGCGGCAGCAACCATTTGCAGACAGTGCCAGTGATCGGGAGTCCCGACGATTACCAGATTGATATCTTTGTTATCGATCAGTTTGCGCCAATCACTATAAAGGTTTGCCGGCTTTTTACCCCTTATCTTTTCCACATCTGCTGCCCTGCGGTTCAATACACTTTCATCAATATCGCACAATCCGGCACATTCTACCTGAGGATGTTCCAGAAACGCAGTGAGGTCAGCAAATCCCATTCCATTGCATCCTATCAGGCCCACATGGATCCGGTCTGAGGGTGCGCATCCTGCAAGTGCACTTGATAATGATGGAGCAAGGCCAATGGCGGCCGAGGTTATTACTGTGTTTTTTACAAATTCACGTCTAGTTGTCATAGGTATATTCATTTAATTATTATATGTCTGTTCAGAATGGATTATTTTACCAAACTCATTAAACCCGGATCTGATCCTCCAAAATGTCCATCTAATATAGTAAGGTTATCAGCCGGGTAACGTTAAAATTATGAAATATTTTTCCAGAAAGTAATTTGAGATGCCGCTAAACGTTCCGGAATCTCCGATATCCAGCCAGAGGGCTAGGACTGTTGATGAACCAAAAGAGCCTTTCTAAGAAGTCTTTTTTAACCGCAAAGCACTAAGTTGACTTAAAGAACACTAAGCCGAAACATTTATGAATAACCCCCGACGCAAGCCCAAGGCCGTCAACCTATGAGTTGTTTTGTAAATAGAGGATTAAAAAAAGTTTCCCCTCCTTTTGAAGGAGGGGTGGCCGGGACAATTGATTATCTGCTTTTTACGAGGCTGATTTCCCGGCCGGGGTGGTTGATTTATCCTTATTTTTACCTTTATATCATAAAACCCAAAAACCTCTTCAACTGAAAAAGCCTTAAATCTTTCAGATCAGCTCTCAGGAACTGGTCCACCTTGGCTGAGGCAGCATTATGGGAGATTTTAAAATCAAAATACCTTGACGGAAAAAAATTCAGAAGACAATACAGTATTCGTAAATACATTTTTGACTACTGTTGTCCTTCAGAAAAGCTTATAATTGAACTTGGCAGCCCGCCACTGGGAATATCATAAAATGCAGGAAGATGAAACCAAGGATAAATACCTTGAGAGCCTTGGATTCACTGTATTAAGGTTTGAAAACAGATTTGTATTCCAGGAATCTGAATAATTAAAAAATGAGATAAGGAAAGCTTTCAATAAATAAAAGAGCCGATCTGATAGACTAGTCGAGTAGGTAAGGGGAGTTACACCCCAAACCTCTCACAGAACCGTACGTGATACTCTCGCATCATACGGCTCATGTTACACAAAGATCAGGTGAATTGAAAACCATATTGCCAATGGACAAAAAGACCCGGATAGCAAACTGCAAGATTCCTGAGCCATCTGCCAGCTTTAGCAAAACTATTTCCAAAACGCCTGTACTTATTTACCGCCCACCTGACTAGCCGTTCATTTAAGATCATGAAGATTCTTGATAATTTGTGCATCTTGAACTTCCCAAAGTAATTAATCCATCCCCGAATTTTTGGATTTAAAACCTGCGCAATCCGGGAAAGGTCATAAGAAGTCCATTGATGGAACTTTAATTTTCTAAATACTTCCACTATCTTATTCTCACTCTTTCGGCTAATCGCACAATCATAACTTAAAAACAGCTCACTGCCATGATTGGATGCAGACCTTGGTTGGAAACTAAATCCGAGAAAATCAAACTGTACTGTCTTGAACTTATCCTTTCGGTGAGTTTTCTTACAGTAAACAATCCTGGTCTTCTTTTCATTTAATTCTAATTTGCACTCCCCCAGCCTCATCTTTATGGCTATCAATACTTCCTCTGCTTCTGCCTGACTATTGCAATGAACAATGATGTCATCTGCGTAACGTACAAAGCACAAGTTTGGATAAGTTATCTCAAGCCACTTGTCAAAACCATAGTGGAGAAACAGATTAGCAAGCAGGGGGCTTATTACCCCTCCCTGTGGCGTACCTTTTCCATCTCTGGTGCGTTTGACTCCATTCCTGTCTTCTATGGGTGCCTGAAGCCATCTTGTGATATACATCTTTGCCCATTTCTCCTGTACATGTCGTTCTATCGCTCTTTGTAAGAGGTCATGCGACATATTGTCAAAGAAGCCGGATATATCCATATCAATCACCCAATGGTAGCGTCGCACATTCTTACGAACCTGTTCTACTGCCTGATGAGCGCTCTTTAATGGTCTGTATCCATAAGATTGAGGTGAGAACTCCGCTTCAAATCTCTCTTCAAGGTAGTTCTTTAGTACTTGTTGTGCTACCCTGTCATTAACTGTCGGAATGCCCAATTTTCGTTTCCTACCATCATCCTTGGGAATCTCCACTTCCAGTACCGAAGGTGGAAAGTAGCTTCCGGAACTCATCCGATTCCATAGCATATAGAGGTTGTCTTCAAGACGCTGCTCATACATGTCTATGGTCTCTTCATCTATCCCTGCGGCCCCTTTGTTCTTCCTCACTTTCTTGTAGGATTCCCAAATCATTCTCTTGGTAATTGGTATACTTTTCGTCTCAGCTCCACTATCCCTCCCCCCTTTTGGGGTTGTTAGCGGTAACCTCAACTGTGTAACCTCAGCCCTTCGCTCCACTCCCATTACAGGAGTTTCTTCACTACTATGACTGAGTCCGGTTTCATACAAATCATCGGTATTCGGCCTCACAGGTGTTTGCCCTGCTTGTGCCTTGCCCTTTGCATCTTTGTATGACTTCCCTTGTTCCATAACTACGCCTGAATAGAACTCATGCCTCCTTTATGCCGTCAGCCATGTAGCCGGTAAACAGGTAACCGCTACACTCTTCCCCCAGCGTTAATGAGCCGGTAGTTTTGACTGAAAGTACGGTTTCACGACACCTCATCGAAGGTTCACTTTCGTTCATCTTTTCTATTCTTACCTAATCCTTCTAACAGGACTTTTTCCCTATTCCGTTCAATACCTTCCAGTCACCCGGAAAGCACCGTAGGGCGGTTTGCTGGTCTCGCCTGTACGATACCAGCGGGGGACCTGCCCCCATCATAATTACAGCATTGATCCCGATCTTTCCTCGGTCTCATTCAAGGCACACATCAACCACCCCGGCCGCAGTAAGCTTTTGCAATACTTTGACTATCATTGTGCTGCGGCCACCCCTCCTTCAAAAGGAGGGGAAACTTCTACTCATCCCGGTATTTAAAATCCAACTCTTAGGTTAACGGCATTGGGCACAAGCCGGGGGTACAGTGGACTGATATGAATAACCCCCGGATAAAAGACAGTCATGATGAAAACTTCCTAAGTATTGATTTACATTTTACAGAAAAGATGTAGATTTATATACTAATTAGTCTTAAAACCAATGAATGATCGTCAGATTCCGCAATTCGTTTAAAGCAGTAATTATGATGGCAATTTCCCTCTCCTGTTCTCATCATTCTGACATTGATCCACGGAGTCAGTGAAGCTGCCGGAGTGATCAGGAGAATTTTGCCTGAATATGCCGGGCAGTTTGAGCTCTCCTTATTGAGAATAGTCGGGGGCAAGGATGTTTTTGAGATAGAACCCCTTAAAGGAAAGATTAGTAATAAGAGGTTCATCAGGTTCAGCCATTTGCAGCGGATTTAACTATTACCTGAAGAACTTCTGCAATTCCTCGTACAACTTCAGATGTGGTAATAATCTTAATATTAAGGGAGATCTTCCCCACAACTTTAAAAAGATAAGCAAAATCACTCCGTATAAATACCGATATATATTCAATTATTGTACATTCTCTTATTCAATGGCCTTTTGGGACTGGGAACCAATGGGAAAGAATGATTGACTGGATGGCTCTTAACGGAATTAATATGCCACTTGCACCAATGGGGCAGGAGATAATCTGGCAGAGGGTATATAAGAAATATGGGTCTCTGAGGAAGATCTCCGTGACTTTTTTGTAGGACCCGCATACAATGCCTTTGGCAGGATGGGTTGTATTGACGGTTTTGGAGGGCCATTGCCTCAGAGCTGGATCGAAAATGAGAATCGCTTCAGAAAAAAATTCTTCAACGTGAACGCATCCTCGGCATGACTCCGGTTCTTCAGGGATTTACCGGACATGTCCCTCCTGCTCTTATAAAGAAAAACCCTGGCCTGAAATTTACAAATCTCACCTGGCTTGATTTTCCCGCAACTTATCTTCTTGACTGGGAAGATCCGCTATTCACACAAATTGCCAATGATTTTATTGCAGAACAGACAAAGGAGTACGGAACAGATCATTTTTATGCAATTGATCAATTCATTGAGATGAAACCTGCCAAAGACGACACCGTGTATTTAAAAAACATGAGCAGACAGTATTTTTGACGGCATCGATAAGGCAGACCAATGGGGAAATGGGTGATTCAAACATGGCCATTCAAGGAAACGGAATTCTGGAACAGGGAAAGAACAAAAGCATACTTTGACGGGGTGCCCGATAATCGCATGGTAGCCCTGGAGCTAATGGGAGAATCCTGGCAATATACAGGATGGTATAAGCATGAAGGATGGTACGGCAAACCATGGGTATGGTCAATCATTTCCAATTTTGGCGATAATGTAGGCATGTTCGGTGGGTTGACCCAAATCGCAGAAAATTTTGATAAAGCTCTCTCAAGCCCTTCAAAGGGAGATTTGGAAGGAATGGGACTTATGATGGAAGGCCTTGATTATAATCCTGTTACGTATCAAATTATTACTGATATGATGTGGGAAGACAAGTGTCCCTGACCTTAAAGCATGGAAAAGTAAATATTTGATATCACGTTACGGTAATCCCGATAGCAGTATTATTACCGGATGGGATCATATATTTAATTACTACTATACCAAAAGCGGAATTTTTGAGGTCAATCCTGTCATAAAACGGCCATATCTTGTACTGGAAGATATGTGGCCATCAGAGGATGCAGTAAAAGGAATAAGCAGCCTGATTTCCGACTCTTCAAGCCTGGGCAGGATTGATTCATACCAGTTTGATATTGTTAACCTGTTCCGGGAAGTTTTCGGTCAGTATGCGGGTCATATGCTGTATGAAATTACGATACAGCTACCAGCAGAAGAATATCAGTAAATTTGATGCTTCCGTTAAAGATTTTCTTGAGCTTTCCCATAAAATTGAAGACCTGCTGGCCACCAGGGAGGAGTTTCTTTTTGGAAAATGGATAGCTGACAGCAGGAAGCATGCTACCGATCCCGATGAAGCAAAATTATATGAATGGAATGCCAGGGCAATAATAACAACCTGGGGAGGAAGGATTCTTTATGGTTATGCAATTAAGGACTGGGCCGGGTTATACAGCAGCTATTACCTGCCGAAATGGGAAAAATTATTTGATGCAATGAGAGTTGAGATTAAAGGCGGTAAGCGGCTGGACTTTGAAAAGTTAAATACTGAAATCATGGCATGGGAGGATAACTGGGTAACCCTTCATGATGATAATATAAAATCTGTTCCGTCAGGAATCCCTCTGGCGATTGCAAAAGAATTATGGGCTAAGTATGGTGAGGAATTGCATAATCATAACTAATCCGCGATCATCTTATTTCTGAATTACAGGCCAGCTGGCTACTTGTATTACCATTGTAAAGCCCTATATCGGCAAAAGGAATCTGTTTGAAACCGTGTAAAAGTGCCGGTAAGTATCAATCCAGTCTGAACTGTCCTGCCTCCGGATCTGCTTTATTCGCAAACATCGGATCGGTAATAATAATACTTTTTGACAGACTGTCTTCCACCTGCGAATCAGGTGAAACAATATTCTCTTCCATAATCAGATAAGGCCGTGCCTTATCTTCTATCGACATATGCCAGAATCCTGATGCCTTATCCCAAAATCCTCGGTAACAAATGTTCCGTGAAATAATATTTCCTTTGGGAGCTCTTTGGCTCGTCCTCAATAATATCAGAGAGAATGGGATACTTTAAACTGTATGGAGGCTTTTTATATGCGATTCCCTGGATAGTACCCAGAATCTTTTGCCTCCTTTATCCAGGCGGGAATATGCTCATTCCTCATCCATCCCATTCCCCTGGCATCAACATGAATCGATGGTGTGCAACCGATAAAGATATTGTTGACAACCTTATTGTCGCGACCGCCGCCTATCATCATAGCTCTGGTAACATTTTTGAATATGTTCCCTGTAATTTCAGCAGAGGAGAAGGCGTCGTCGAGGTAGATCCCCACGCATCCTTTACCCTCGAAACCGGCAATATCATGAAGGTAATTGTAACGGATGACATTACCACGCATTGTCCAGTTCCTTCCTGTATAAATGGCGCCCGCATCATTTGATTCATAGCAGGCACTGTCAATTTCATTATATTCAATAAGATGATCATTACCCTTAAATCCAATTGCCATGTGCGGAACTTTTGCGATCAGATTATGACTTATCCGGTCACCCACACCATTTATACTTATTCCCGGATTATATTACTCTTTTTAGTCTTGCTATGTGATGGATATAATTATTATCCGCAAAACACAGTCCGGGAATAAGTGTTTTGCGATCGCCTGACTCAATCCTTATTCCGGCTCCGCCAACGTCATAAATATCACAGCCCTCCACTCCATTCCTTTGTCCATGTTCAATATTAACGGCACCGTCACCACCATTCCTTATAGTACATGCCTCAATCACAGAACTGTTGCAGTCTTCCATCTGCACGGCCGTCTCACGGCATCCTTCAAGTATAAGTCCGCTAATCGTTACATAAGAAACATTACTCATGTTTATAATACTCTTGTTCACTGAAATATAAGCTTTTCCTGATTTTATTTCCGATGGTGGATAAAAATAAATCAGCTTACCCGATCTGTCGATATAGTACTCCCCAGGTTCATCTATTTCAGAAAGTATGTTGAATCCGTAAAACCATTGTCCTACGCGGTAGCCATACGTATGATAGGGAGGCATAACCTCCATGATCTTTCTGGTTGTGTCAATGCTTGCTATCTTGTGGCGTTCTTCACTCCAATCCCAGAACCAGTACCCATGCACCCAGGCATTCTTTTCACCTGTCCAGCGGGAAACCCTTCTGTCATCGTAAATAAATTTGCCTGTTTTATCTCCTTTGGTTCCCCTTACATCGACAGGATCAAGGTTAAGAATACCGGCAATTTTAATGTAGCCCTTATTTGGATACCTGGAGACCTGCATAGGGATATCGTTAAAGAATAGTTCTGATCCTCCTCCGGCCGGAGAACCAAAATCATCCAGTCCGATTTCACCCAGATCGGCCTGAAAGATCCGGGATCTGACTGAAGGGTCAAAGCTTTCAAGAACAACTTTATCACTCACTGGTATCCAGTCTGTTATGTATTTACCACCAGTCACCCGAACCTCTTTTCCTTTCTGACCGGCGTAAATGATCCTGGAGAGTGAATCGAGACCGCTATCCTGCTCATTTAATTCAAATGTGCCGGGTAATTCATATATACCTTCACCAACCTCGACAAGGATAGTTTTTTGAAGTGGCTTACCTGTTTCTTTCAATTTTCTTATTGCGTCCCTTGCCCCTGTCAATGTGGCAAAAGGACCATCACTCCCGTCTGACGAGGGGGTGCTGAATCTACCTGACCAGTTATCATTGCCAAGAGTTGAAATATACAATTTATAAACTGCTTCAGAATCACGTTGAGCCCGATTGCAACCTGTAAGTAATGATACAAGCGAATATAGCAATGCCAGAATGGAAAGTCTTACTGCTTCTTTCATTAATTTTGAACATTAAATATGTTAGCCGATAATTACTAACTCCAGAGTCTGTCGTGAGACATCTTCTGATCCCATTCCGGTGTTGGCCTGAAATAACTGTTATCCCTGGGGTTCAGATGGGCTTTTACCACATCCTCATTCAGCTCAATTCCCAATCCGGGTGCTTCCAGAGGGACATTTGCGAATCCCTTGGTTATCATTTGTCGCCCGTCTGTTGTCTTTACAAGGCTTTCCCACCAGGGAACGTCGATATTATGATGCTCACAGGCCAGGAAATTCTGTGTGGCTGCTGCACAATGCACATCAGACATAAACGAGATCGGTGTGCCTGCCTGATGCAGTGCCATGGCTACTCCATGCTCTTCCGCATAATCTGCAATTCTTTTTGTCTCCAGGAGTCCGCCGGAGGTGGCCAGATCGGGATGGATTATATCAACTGCATGAATATCAATCAGAGGCTTAAAGTTTTTCAGGAGGTAAATATCTTCCCCGGTAAGCATGGGCGTTTCGAGTGCGTCAGACAAAGTTTTCCACTGGTCTGTGTACTCCCACGGAACAACATCTTCCATCCATGCAAGCCTGTATTTCTCCAGAGCCCTGCCCAGGCGTATGCCATTGTTCAAATCAAAATGGCCAAAGTGATCTGTGGAAAGGGGTATATCATACCCTACCATATTCCTCACATTTTCAACTATTTTAGCCATTTCTTCAAGACCCTTATCCGTAATCTGAACCTGGGTAAACGGGTGTTTTGTATTTGAAAAAGACATATAACCACCCTCCCATTGTCGTAGGTCGCCATTTTGTTCCCAGAATTTTTCATTCACGAGAGCACCGGGGATTTTCGATACTTCATTGATACCCAGATCCATTTTCAACCAGGTGTAGCCCTGATCCTCAATCCGGTATTTTATAAGCTTTCTCTGTTCCTCAGGTGAGTTAGCCTCAGGCGTATCTGCATATAATCTGATTTTATCGCGGTATCTTCCTCCTAATAATTGCCATGCCGGCACTCCGTAGGCTTTTCCCGTCAAATCCCAAAGGGCCATCTCAACAGCGCATACACCACCCGCCTGCCGGCTTTGACCTCCAAACTGCCTGATAATTTTAAATATCATTTCCACGTTACAGGGATTCAGACCAAGAATCCGGCTTTTTAACATCAGGGCATATCTGGGATCCGCAGCATCTCTCACCTCTCCCAATCCATAAATACCCTGGTTGGTATCTATACGTATAATTGCAGTACCTCCCATGGCTCCGGTCAGTGCATAACGCATATCTGTAATCTTCAGTTCAGACGGATTCGATGCACGCTGAACCTTTGAGGTGGTCTGAGCTATCATATCTTCAATGGAAAGATTCATCATCCCGCCCAATGCAATACCGCCAAGGGTTGCCTTTTTAAGAAAATTACGCCGACTGTTTGAAGTTAATGGATTATTAATCTCTGCCTTAAAGGTTTCATTATCCTCCTTTTCCTGTTTTCTGGACTTTTCAGCAAACTGTTGTAAAATACTTTTCATAATGCTGCTTTTAAATTTGTTGAATTAAACAATATTATCATCGGAATTTATTGATAGTCGACGTCTGTGATGTTATTCCCTTCCCACATAGGGTACTGGGTTATTACCATTGTTACAACTAAACAAAAGAACCGGCGCAATGTTAAATCAACAGCAGCTTTTCATTAAAATAATAATCAACAGTTTAACTCCATAGTCTGTCGTGTGATCTTTTTCGTCCCATTCCGGTGTTGGTTCAAAGTAACCCTTAGCTTTTGGATTCAGATGTTTTCTTATCTCCTCTTCATTGAGTTCAATTCCCAGTCCCGGAGCATCCAACGGAACATTTGCAAAACCTTTGGTTATCATAGGCTGGTAACCGGTCATTTTGACCAGGTTGCCCCACCATGGGTACATCAACTGTGATGTTCCAGTGCCAGAAAATTCTGGGTTGCAGCGGCACAATGAACATTTGCCATGAAGCATACAGGAGATCCTGCCATGTGCATTGCCATAGCCACACCACAATCTTCTGCATAATCGCCAATTCTTTTTGTTTCCAGCAGGCCACCTGAAGTACCGAGATCAGGCTGAATAATATCCACTGCATGGCATCAAGCAATGGCTTAAATCCTCCTTTAAGCATATAAATATCTTCTCCGGTGGCAATCGGCGTTTCAAGTGCATCAGACAGAGTTTTATACTGATCAGTATAAAACCATGGAACCATATCTTCCAGCCATGCGAGTCTGTATTTATCCATTGCCCTGCCAAAACGGATGGCATTATTAACATCAAAATGACCAAAATGGTCAGCACAAAGTGGGATTTCATAACCAACGCATTTCCGCACATCTTCGACATATTCTGCCAGACCTTCCAGACCCTTTTCCGTTATCTGAACCTGTGTAAAGGGGTGGAGGGTATTTCCATAGCCCATATAATCCCGCAGATCATACTGGCCGGCGGCACCATCCCAGAATTTGGTGTTTACCAGTGCATCCGGGCATGTTCTGGCTACAACATGAATTCCCAGATCCATTTTAAGCCATGTAAATCCCTGCTCATCAACTCTTCTCTTCATTGTTTCAGCAAATCCTACAGGGTCATTCGCTCCGGATGTATCAGCATACAATCTTATTTTATCCCGGTATCTGCCGCCAAGAAGCTGCCATGCAGGAACTCCATATGCTTTGCCGCATAAATCCCATAAAGCCATTTCAACTGCACATACGCCACCGCCCTGTCGGCCATGGTTTCCAAATTGCCTTATTATTTTAAACAGCATCTCCACATTGCAGGGATTTAGACCAAGAATACGGCTTTTCAGCATCAGGGCATAACGCTCATCAGCTCCGTCTCTGACTTCACCAATACCATATATGCCCTGGTTTGTATCGATACGGATAATGGCTGTACGTCCTACATTACCAATAACTGCCACTCTCATATCAGTGATCTTCAGTTCAGAAGGGCTTGATGCACGCTGGACATTTGAGGTTGTCTGGGCTATTGTATCCTCAATGGATAACTTCATCATACCCCCGAGGGCTATACCTCCAAGGGCAGCCTTTTTCAGGAAATTACGACGATCCGCGGTGTGGAGCCCCTTCAATTTCAGCTTTTATGGCTCTCTTTCTGCTTTCTCCTTCTTCTCTTGTTTTCTTAGCGATTTGCTGTAATATAGTTTTCATAGATTATTATATTTTGTACCAGGTTTAATAAAACTTACTGTTCCAAAACCCGGATATCGGGTAATAGAAAATAATGCACACCTGGTCTGATGAAAGAACCAGGTGGGCATAATTCAAAGTTTCCGGGGCTGCTTTTGAGTAAGAAAAGCGCCTTTTACCGGTCTCTAATTTGCTTTATCCCAAAATACCCGAGTTGCAAGATTATCAGGGCCCATCCTGGTTACGGCAGCATCATAATTTTCCCTGTTAACTGATTTTTCCCTTGCAGGATATACAAGTCTGTGAATGAATCCGCCTGCTACGGCAGGGTCAGCACTCGGGTAAGGATTTGGTGTCAGTGCCGGGTATCCGCTGCGGCGGAAGTTAGCCCATGCCTCTGATCCATTCTGGAATGAAGCCACCCAGTATTGAGTATTTATCTGTTCCAGTGCATTGGCAGCATCGAATGGGTTTGCCTGCAAATATGCATCTTCATCAGCGACAGAAATAGTAGCAAGAGGATCATACTGGGCCATCTGGTCCATATGGCCTCTTACGCCGTCTTCATAATACATTGCAGGATCTCCCGATATCCATCCCCTCTCGGCTGCTTCAGCCAGTAAAAACTGAGTCTGGGCATATGTAATTAGGAATTCAGGAACATCAATTTTTGCCACGGTTGTCCTGTTTAACTGTGAATATTTCCAGGCAGCGCCTGATTTTCCCGGATAATTCGGATCCTGGTCGATGGTAGCTTCACTATAGCCAAAGGGCATACCCTGCTGGTCAGCCGGGTCTGTATCAGCAGCACCTGCCGTTGCAAGGGGGTTAGCCGGAAATTCATATTTAACTGCTATCATTGAAAGGCGCGGGTCACTGGTACTCTGAAGATAATCGACAAATGGCTTGCCAAGATAATAGTTTGCCCTTTCCGTACCCTGGTAGCTCCCAGCTGATGGATGATTGAATGTGCTGTTAAATTTAATAATGGCATTATCAGCTATTGAGGTCATAACACCCCCATTAAAGGCAGTACTCACGTATTGTTGAGCCTTTGCCGCGTCTGCCTTGGTATAGCGCATTGCAATACGCAGAAGCAGTGAATTGCCTAACCTCTTCCACTGACTTATATCGCCCTGGTAGAAGAGATCGTTAGTTTCGATAGCTTTTGAAGCATCCAGAGCCGAGGTAGCCTCACTCAGTTCATTGAGCAGATCTGAATAAATGGTCTCATTGTTATCATATACAGGCAGATAATTTCCATCAAGGAAACCCAGGCCGGCTTCTGTATATGGAACATCACCATAGGTATCCACCAGAACTGAGAAAACATAAGCTCTCCAGATTCGTGCCATATTGTACAGATTGCTTCTGTCCGGATTGTCCATTGTCTTATTGATTACATCAGTAAGCAGAACAACCGGGCCACCGCCAGCGGTGTACATAGAGTTAAAGAGGGCATTGGCATTCGGATCATAAACAATATTATGATTCCCTCCCTCCAGAACACCTGTGAAAGGTGTAAGGATCTGCTGAACAATCGGACTCTGATAGGAAAGGGTATTCAGTGCCGATCCATACTGGGCATTTGTAAAAAGGTAAATAGGGTCAACAGAAGTCGCAAGAACAGGATTGGTATTAATCTGTTCGAAATTTTTATCGCACCCATTTAAACCTGTTAACAAAACAGCCAGTGCCAGATATATATATATTCGTTTCATAGATCTAATTATATTGGGTTAAAATTTAAAACGTACGTTAAAGGCGAAGCTGCGCGTTGTTGGCAGCGTGTGCGTTTCTATACCCTGGAGATTATCGGATGTAGATACCGAGGCTTCGGGGTCAAGATTATCAATATGCTTCAGAAGGAGTGCAACATTGTTGCAAACAGCCGAAACGGACATCTCTTTAAACACTTTCGTTACATATCTTGAAAGGTCATAACTCACAGACAATGTGCGCCATCTTATAAAGCTTCCGTCATAAATGAAAGGGGTAGCCATGGCTGTACTTCTGTACTGGTTATAGAATTGTTCAGCAGGCACAGCAGTTGTGTTTGGTGTTCCGTCAGGATTCACTGCATCGAAAACTACACCGTCCTCACGTCCTACAAGTGAGGCTTTTGACAATCCCTCACGGTAGAAATTAAGGTTCGAGTTGGACATGATTTTGTAATCGGCTTTAAAATCAAATTGCGCGAATACCCGGATATTCTTATAAGTAAAAGTATTGAGCCAGCCTCCGACATATTTTGGAATTGCACTTCCGAAGGTAACAATATCGCCCTGCTGGAAAAGTCCGTTGACGGTTATAATTTTACCATTGGCATCTCTTTTGTAATCAAATCCGCGCAGCGAAGCAAGTGGCTGACCTACCTCCTGTGATACCCACCCAAAAAATTCCCCGGTACCTACATCAAAACGCTGTTGTCCTCCGGCCAGAGAAACAACTTTGCTGCTATTGTAACTCATGTTGAATCCGGTTTCCCACTCGAAAGATGGTTTGCGTACCGGAACAAATGTCAGTAACAACTCAATCCCTTTATTCTGAAGTTTCCCGACATTCACCTTTGTCTGGCTGTATCCCGATGCATTTGAAATGTCGACATTCAGGATTTCATCAACGGTATTTTTCTGGTAAACCGACATATCGAGGTTTACCCTGCTATCGAGAGTCCTTAATTCCAATCCAAATTCTGTTTCCTTTACTTTCAACGGGCGGAGATTCGGATTAGGGCTCACTGAGCCGGAAATAGATCCAAGAGCTACACCGTTAAACTGGTTTGAATTCATTGAATAGTATAAATTATTCGAATAAGGACTGGTATCGCCTCCAACTTCAGCATATGAAGCCCTTACTTTACCGTAATTTAACCATTTAGGCACTTCAAACGACTGAGTAAAAATATAACTTAAACTGGCCGATGGATACAGATAGTTATTTGATTTGGGATTCAGTGTGGAAAACCAATCGTTACGGGCTGTAATGTTTAAGTATAAATAACTCTTATATGAAAATTCAGCTGAGCCATATAGGGAATTTACAGCTTTTTTGTAATAATTATAAAACGGATTTTTTATCTGACCGTTTCCGATTGTATACAAATCTCTCACGTAAAAATTAGTAACTGATGTTCCAATATTCTCATTTTCCTGTGTCATGGCGTTGCCACCGAAAGTAAGATCCACACCAAAATCCGCCCATCTCTTATTGGCACCAATTAAAAAGTCCATGTTCAGTTCCCGGAAATTGGTTTCATCCTGATAATAATAGCCGTTAAATCCTGAAGTGACAGCTCCTATTGAACGTGTACCTGTTGGCCTGTCATAATCATATGGACGAGCAGAATAATCCTGCCCGATACGGCCCTGTATGTACAACCAGTCGAAAGGCTGGTAACGAAGAGTTACGTTACCGAATAACCGGTCGCGATGAACATCCTCAAATCTCTTATTTGCCACCCAGTATGGTTGATTTCGGTTGGTAAAACGGGCCAGAGGCTGTTCGTTTCCATTTGCATCCATATATGTTTCTTTCATCCAGGCCACATCAATACTGTTCGCCATTGTATAGATAGTAGAGTTTGCGTTCATATCCTGAATACCGATCTGCGGTGGATTATGATTGTACTCATTTGAATAGTTAATGTTCATTGAAAGTGAGAGCTGTGGTATAAACTTATAATTTAAACCCAGATTAAATATTTTCTTATGATAATCCGAATTTGGAATAAGCGCCTGAGCATCTGTATTTGCGAAAGAAAGCCTGAAATTTCCCTTATCGTTTGCACCTGTCAGAGCAACATCATTTGTATATGTCATTGCTTTACGATAAAAATCCTTAATTCGTGTCTTACTAGGCAGATAAGGTCTCATTTGTCCATCAAACTGGGGTGTAAGAGCGCCATCAAATTTCTCGCCGAAACTCCAGACTCCTGAGCTCTGAGCTTCCGCAACTGACTGGGGCCTTATCCCATTCTCTCCCTGTCCGTATTCATACTGAAAATCGGTATAATCGAGTGGCTGATCCATCTGGATATTCGAGTTTATTTCAACACCGATACCCTCCTTGCCAGCTCCCATCTTGGTAGTAATAATTATGGCTCCGTCTTTTGCGCGATAGCCGTATAAAGCAGATGCAGCAGCACCTTTAAGGACAGTCATTGATTCAATGTCATCAGGGTTAATACTTTGCAGTCCGTCTCCCTGGTCTGAAGAACCTCCTGTGGGGTTACCGGTACCATTGCCATTGGAACCACCCGCAGAAATACCATTATTGTTGATTGGTACACCGTTTACAACAATCAGTGGTGAGTTATTCCCGCCAAATGAAGATTGTCCCCGGATACGAATTTTAGATGATCCACCAGGGCCACCGGCAGGTGCTGACACATTTAACCCGGCTACAGTCCCGATCAGCCTGTTACCAATGTTTGTGGATTTGTTTTCACTCAGAACCTGATTATCTACAGTACTGGTAGCGTAACCGATCCTTTTGGCCTCCTTCTTAATTCCCAGGGCGGTCACGACAACTTCATTAAGTGCAGTTGCTTCAGTTTCAAGAGTCACATCAATGACAGAACTGTTGCCAACCACCACTTCCTGTGGAACTTTTCCTATGAAGGAAAAAACCATGGTGCTGGTAGTTGACGGAACGTTAAGGGAAAACTTACCGTTAGCGTCTGTAATAGCACCAACACTCGTTCCCTTTACCACGACATTTGCTCCAACAACCGGCTGCTTATCGGTATCAAATACCGTTCCGGTTACTGTTCTCTGTGCGTAGATACCTGAAGTACCTGCCAGAAAGATCAGCAGTAATAGTAAAAATCTCAGAGATGTTTTCATACAATAAATGGGTTAGGTTAAAAAACTAAAATAAATTTAAAATTTTTAGGGTTATAAATATAATAATATCAAACAATTACAATCATTATATCATTCTACAGGCGACATCTCATCTAACATCAACAAATGCCAAGATAATAAATATATAAATAATCATTGATCAATGAACAGGTTTTTTACAATATTTAACTAAACCATCTTAATAATTTAAGCTCTGAAAGTGAACTTTTCAGAACTTATCTAAGAATTATACAAGAAGGTAAACCATTTAGAATGAGTAATATCCTAAAGTAAAACTTTGGATCCAAGGCCAGGCCTTTTACAGTGCCGGCAATATAAAACCAGTGTCAGAACTACCTTACCGAAAGTCTGTAAATTGTAGTTGTTTTTAACGTTTCGCCCGGATTCAATACTGTAGATGGGAAATCAGGATGGTTAGGGCTGTCAGGATAATGTCCCGATTCGAGACAAAAACCTGATCTGTATTTCAGCGGTTTTCCGCCATGTCCAATATTGGTGCCATCCAGGAAATTGCCCGTATAAAGCTGCATCCCAGGCTGATCCGTTAATAACCTCCAGAAGACGGCCGCTCACAGGTTCAAAAACAGAGACATCCACCTCATCCTTATTATCCAAAACGAAATTATGATCATAACCCTTGCCCAGAACCAGCTGTTCATAATTTTCCCCGATTCTCTCTCCTATAGTATGAGCTGAGGTAAAATCAAAAGGAGTACCAGCCACCGGACGGATCTCACCTGTTGGAATCATAACCGAATCAACGGGAGTAAATGCAGAAGCCTTTAAGATTAGTTCATGGTCCAGAATGTCTCCGTTTCCAGCTCCATGCAGATTAAAGTAAGCATGGTTAGTGACATTTATAACCGTCTTCTTGTCCGTTGTACAAGTATAATCCATAACAATTTCATTTTTATCTGTCCAGGTATATATTACAGTCACATTAACTTTTCCGGGAAAACCCTGCTCCATATCAGGACTTTCATAGGTGAATTTTACTGCCGGCACTTTACTATCTTTAAGTATATCAGCATTCCAGACAACGCTATGCCATCCTGCAGGTCCCCCATGCAGTGTATTCGGGCCATTGTTTAAGGGCAGAGTGTATTCAACTCCTTCCAGGGTAAATTTCCCCTTTGCAATCCGGTTGGCGTACCTGCCAACTATTGATCCGAATGACATATCCCCATTTATCATACGCGTCAAAGGTGTCATACCCGAATGTAACATTATCTTTCTTCCCATTTTTATCAGGCACTTCTATCCATGTGATCTTTGCACCATAGTTTGTAAGTCTGATAACATTTCCAGCTTTATTTGTAAGAGTGAAGAGATATACCTCCTTACCCTGGTGATTACCGAATACTTCTTTTCTAACCATCTCCTTGTTTTTTACTGACCGGTAACAGGAACCAAAAACAACTGCAACCAGTATTAGTGATAATAATTGAATTTTTTTCATAACCATCCGCGTGCTCATAATTTAGTATTAATATTCTGAATATGTCTCTCAATTTATTCAGCATGAATCATATACCTACTTGCCAGAATTCAGTTGATCAGCAGCCAGAACAAGAAACATGTAGTTGGAGGATCCTCCTCCCATAACATATTCCTGCTGTTGCCACAGATAGGGCCAGTCGAGAAGCTCAGGAAAATCCGGACGGATCAGGGCCGTTCCTGAAGCAACGCCGCCCGGTATATAAGATTCGTCAGCACGGTTTACGCCATAGGCTATGGTAGCTGACCTTACCCCGACTCCTGAGGCAAACGAAGAGGTGTTTTCACCCGGATGTACCCCCAGAATGAAATTAAGGGCGTTGAAAACCGGAGCTGATGAAAAGATATCCGGAAAAGCCTTATAGAGGCAATACTGACGTACTCCAAAGCTCTGGATATCCCATCCTGCACCCCATATACGGGGACGGTACGGAACACCGAAAGGCGTTTCTTCTGAAAGTTTTGTAATTTCATCTGACACTTTCTTGATTGAGCTTCTGACCGCTGACGTGAGCCCGGGATCATTGATCTTTGGAAGTGCCCTGCCAATGAGCCAGCCTATCTGATTGAGACCTTCAACGACAGCGGTTTTATTCTGAACCAGGTAATTTCTGTATTGTTCCTCTCCGGTTGTGAGAAAAAGTTCACTGGCAGCATGGATCTTTGCGTTTGCAACCCTGCCCTTAATCTGGTAATCATGCATATAAATTGCTCTGGCAACATCCAGGCATTGACTGGACAGATCATCATTAAAACCTCTCAGGACTCTTGCTGCCGCTGCGAGATGTGCTGCCGTGGTAAGTTCCCTGGAGGGATTATCTTCAGTAAAAACCCATCTGTCGTCAGGTACTGAAGATCCTGTTCCGGTCCTTTCCCCTGTTTTAAGCTTTCCGTCATAAAATAACCCGTCAGTCATCGTCGAACCATCACCAAGCATAACATATTGCCTCTTGTCTCCTGCTATAATTCCTCTGTAAAGACGCCCCAGATTTTTATACCCGCCGACAACAGTTAGAGCACCATGTTCTATCTGCTGAAGCACATCGTTTTTGCCATCAGGCTGATGTATTTCCACCAGATGTGTATTCTGGTCAATTGAAGTTTCGTCAATCTTTATTCCGAATGCCTCGTAAGCCATTGTCAGTATATATGCCTCACCGCTCTGTGATTCGACCCTTAAATCATAATCTCCGGCATCGTGCCACCCTCCTGTATTCAGTCCGGGAACATGATCACCGGGATTAAATGCCGTAAGAGTCGAGCTCCCTTGTATATATCCGTCAAAATGATTGTAATCGGTCGGCGCCATGCGTGCATCGTCCATATGACACAATCCATGCCATACGCGATACTTCTCATTCACTCTCATGTGGCACATCTGCACAGGCAGGAAATATTCGACCACAGGCTGCCATACATTTCTCTTAAATACATCATCTGCGATTCTGAAAGGTTGCGACGTCTGTTTCCCGTACTTAACTAAGTAGAGGCCTTCGCCGCTGATGGATGAAAAATTGAATTTAATATAATTAAATCTGAGAAAGGTTCCCCATTTCTCCGGTTTCGCAGTCAGAACTTCGAGATCCTGACCATTTCCTTCAATTTTAAAGAGCTTGGGTGAGTCGGAGGATGTGTCTTTCCGGTCAAGCTCTATTATTGCAACTTTTTCCTGGTTCGGCAAATACCCTATCTGTGATACGTGGATTACCGGCTCACTTTCCCATCCCTTTATGCAATTCGGAGTGATTATCCATTCCACTGCATTTTTGGCAATTCCTGCAGCAACAGTTGATCTGACGACAAACCATCCGTTATTATGCACATACCTGCCATCAAGAAGCTGAAGATCGCCTGTTTTGCGATTCTATTGTCATCCTCTGCATATCTTCTTCGGGCGCGACTACCAGCCTGCTGCCTGTGGCCATTGGCATTGCCGCAACCACATCTCCATCTGAATCAATCATTGCAGGCCCGTTTGCCTGTCTGGGAAAGATGCCTGATTTATTCCCGAGGATCCATGTTTTACCATATAGCCATCCGGGAAATAATTCCATGTTAAATCCTACTTTACCGATAAATTCTGTAGGTA
This sequence comes from uncultured Bacteroidales bacterium, assembly GCA_963756885.1. Lineage (GTDB taxonomy): Bacteria > Bacteroidota > Bacteroidia > Bacteroidales > VadinHA17 > LD21. The sequence goes on along the minus strand of CAVWPG010000001.1, from coordinate 742,196 downwards.
TTGGTTTATCCAGATCTACTGTGACGATTATTGACTCGCCGGCTGACCGCACTTTTACAGTATAGCTGAAATTCAGATCAGGATAGATAACCGGATTGAAGCCTTTCCTGTCTATCGCCGGATCGGGATAGGCAAGATTAACTGTAATCGCATTGGCAGTCAAATCCACTTTACGGTCAATTTGTTTGGGAATAGGCTGCCATTGACCGGGTGTTACATCCAGTCTCAAATCTCCGTTGGTCGCTACCCTTCTGCCATGCATTATAACTGCAACACCGCCCTGGTGACCTTCAGGATAAATATCCTGGAAGGCCATTACATTAACTCCTTCCCTCTCAAAATATTCCTGCTTGTTGAGCACAAAGGAAGACGTTTGCGAAAAGCCTCCAGTTGCCAGAAGTGTAAATCCAAAAATCATCAAGGTTCTTCTCATCTCGTTTATCTTTATTTCATGCAGACATTTTTCGCCTGCATATTAACAATAATCTTTATATTTTTAAATACTATTCAATAATCCATTCGTAAATCCCTGCAGAAAAATCCTTTTTGAGCTCTACCTTTATTTTCACTGACTGGGCAAGAACAGGTTTAAATGCCAGCGCATCCCAGCCATTTTTGGAAATTTTATATTTTGATTCAGGTTGTCAACAGTCTCCCAGATATTGCCATTAAGATATAAGAATTTCCCAGTCATCAGGAATCTGCAACCACCATCCGGACCATCATCAAACCAGTAGACTTTTGTTCCTGAAATGTAAAGCGGCTTGTCAAAATCATACTGAACCCACTCCCATTTGTCTTTTTGCAGGCCACCAGTCATAAAATGGGGCTGACTTATCATTAGAATCAGCAGGTTCAATCTGATCATTTACTGCAGACAATGATTCTGACATCTTGCTGGCTTTCACTGTGCTTCTGAAGGCTATTGTAGGTGCAGGCAGAGGTCGTGTTGACCTTGTTGAAACAGGCAGCCAGACCTCCATCTGTCCCGGGCCCCTGTTATTCCACAAAGCATATGGTATAAGTGTAACAGGCTTCTCTCCTCAATGTATCCACTTTCCCTTCAAGGGTTCTTCTGGTCTGATATCCGGATGTTTTTATCACTTCCGTACCGGACATGAGCGAAGGGACAAACCCGGATGTAAACACGGCATCTTTTCTGATCATTAAGATTCAGTATGTTACCGGAGTTATTATCAGGCCATTCCGCACAATATATCAACGGACCTCTCTGAACAGCCATCTTTGCCACTGTCATCCGATATTCTTTTATCAGCCACAACTTTCCTGACAGGCATGGGAAGATCCAGTTCCACCTTGTCGCCGGATTTCCATTTTCTTTTAATAACTGCATATCCGTCAATCAAGGATAATTGAATCCGGTCCCCGTTGATCAGTAAGACTTTACCGTATCATCGATCTGATCCTCAAATCTATATAAACCTCCGGGAATAGCTTCGTTCCGTGCCCATCCGGGTATACGTAGCTTCAGTTCAAATTTAAGAGGCTTGTCCGGGTTTACCGACAATTCAACTTTCCCATTCCATGGGAAATCAGCTTTTTGGGAAATGCCTACTTTATCTTCACCGAGTATTAATGGAAGCCTCATTTGAAATATAAAGGTTGACATAAAGCTCCTTATCAGTTACTGCGTAAATATATCCCGGTATTGCCGGAACAAATCTTGCAATATTTGACGGACAGCAGGCACATCCGAACCAGGCGCTTCGCTGATGCTGGCCGTTTGACTCAAGCGGATTGGGATAAAAAAACCTGTCTGCCGATAATGATACTCCGGAGAGCATTGAATTATAGAGTGTCTTCTCAAGAATATCAATATATTTTGACTGGCCATGCAGGAGGAATAGCCTGTGATTAAAAAAGATATCTCCTATTGAAGCACATGTCTCACAATATGCTGTCATATTTGGAAGCCTGTAAGGCTCTGCAAATCCTTCATTTCCTCCCGTTGCTCCAATCCCTCCGGTAAGATAGATTTTGTCACCCGTGATATCTGTCCCAGATCCTGTCAATTGCATTTAGATATGCAGTATCATTTTCAATTGCTGCAATATCTGCCATTCCGGAATACATATATGTAGCCCTTACGGCATGTCCTTCAGCTTTTGTCTGATCAACAGGTTTAAGATCAGCCTGGTTGTATTGCTGACCTTCAGGCCCGCGCACATCGAGAAAAAATCTTGCCAGGTCAAGATATTTTCTTTCACCTGTAACCCGGTAAAGTTTCACAAGGCCCATCTCTATAACCTGATGGCCCGGGTAAACCTTTACCCTGTCCCATCCAAAATCTCTGTTCACAAGATCAGCCGATTTCAGGGCAATATCCAGAAGTGATCTTTTTCCTGTAGCCTGATAATGAGCTGCCGCCGCTTCATACAGATGACCCAGGTTATATAAGTTCATGGCTTGAAATAGAATCATTCAGCCATCTTTTCTGATTTGCCCATTCATGCAATCCTTCTCCGTCCATGCTTCTCTGCTATTGTACGGTTTGTATAGAGATAGCCGTCTGTTTCCTGTGCCAGTCCTATCTTGTAGATAAGCGCTATCGAGATATGCATCGAGTTTTGGATCAGGGTAGGTCTGAAGAGAATAGCTGGCGCCCTCAATTATTTTATACACATCAGAATCATCGAACGGATAGATTGTCTGAAATTTTCCAGTATCCAGTCCACCGGCAATCTCAAAGTTTTTTATCCTTCCGGTTGTCTCACAGTAATGAAATGCTATCGGGATAGTAACATCCGCATTCTTCTTTATTCTTGGCGCCCAGAAATTATCCGTCAGCTTTACAGAAGTAAACGGAACCGGCCGAATCGGGTATTCACCGGAAGAGGAATGTTTTTCACTGCATCCGGCCATCAGCAAAACCATTCCGACAACAGGGACTAATAAGCTGATTAACCTTTCATAAAAATTAAATTAACATCTCGTTAATGCAAAACCACTGATCCGGTATCAAACCTGCTCTTTACTTTGAAAGTTCGAGCACAACAACTGATTTTGAAGGCATATTGACAGTAAGTATTCCGTTTTTTATTGTAAATCCGGTAAAATCAGCCGGTTTTACAATATCAGGCTTCTCAAAACTATTAAATGAATTCATCGCTGAAGCAGTAAGTATTTCTCCTGTAACCTTTTTATACTCTTCTCCTATAACCGGACATGTTACAGTGACCTGTTTGCCCGGATTCAGATTTGCAAGTGAAATATGCACTTTACCATCTTCACCGACGGAGGCTGATGCAGATATCGAGGGTATCTTTTTACCGCCATATGCATAATCCTCGCAGTTAAGATCAATATTCAGAAGCCTGGCATTCTGATGCACACTGAACATCCTGAATACATGATATGTAGGCGTAAGAACCATTTTGTCATCATCAGTCAGAATTACAGACTGAAGAACATTAACCATCTGTGCGATATTTGCTCCCTGAACCCTGTCCGCATGCTTATTGAAAATATTAAGATGAATTGCCGCAGTAATTGCATCACGCATAGTATTTTGCTGAAAGAGAAAACCAGGATTTGTTCCGGGTTCCACCCTGAACCAGTTTCCCCATTCGTCCACTATAAGCCCCTTTGTTTTATCCGGGTCATATCTGTCCATTATGGCTTCATGACCCTTTATTATTTTTTCCATCTCAAGATTTAAACGGAATGTTTCGAACCATTCACGTTCATCGAATTGAGTGGCTGAACCTTTGGATTCCCATCCATTAACAACTGAATAATAATGCAATGAAATTCCCTGGAACATTGCACGCGTTCCGGGATCTTTCATCATAGTTTCAGTCCACTGGACATCAGCGCCATTGGGACCACAGGCTACCCTGTAGAGCTGGTTCCCGGAATAGTTATTAAGATTAGTTGAGAACTGACGCATCACGCTGTTGTAATAATCAGCAGTCATATTTCCTCCACAACCCCAGTTCTCATTTCCGATTGCAAATAATTTAACTTTCCATGGTGCCGGTCTTCCATTTTCCTTTCGCAGCCTGGTCATAGGGCTGTCTGAATCAGAGGTCAGATACTCAACCCATTCAGCCATCTCTCTCACGGTTCCTGAGCCAACATTACCGTTAATATACGCATCACATCCTATAAGTTCCGTGAGTTTCATGAATTCATGGGTCCCGAATGAATTATCTTCAGTAACGCCACCCCAGTAAGTATTGATGATTGACGCTCTGCCTGACTGAGGGCCTATCCCGTCTTTCCAGTGATAAGTATCTGCAAAACAGCCGCCGGGCCATCTGAGGTTTGGAACTTTCAACTCTCTGAGAGCAAACAATACATCATTCCTTATTCCGTAGGTATTCGGGATTTTCGAGTCAGGACCGACCCATATTCCTCCATATATACATGCTCCGAGATGTTCAGAGAAATGACCATAGATATCCTTGTTTATCACTGGTCCCGGATGATTTGCCATGACCACCATCTGATTTACAGAAACAGGATTCTCTTTTTGTGCATATATTCCGGCTGATGCAAGCATACATAAAAGCAGAATGGTAGCGGAAAATTTCTTCATAGGATAGAATAATAAACATTTAATACAGTCATATTACCGTTCACTCCCAGGATTGGCTTTCTATCGCAAAAATCTTTTCAATGCCAAAATGCAAGGGCGCAAAGGTTTCCTAAAGTTACAGCTTACTTTTTTCAATCAGGGTACCTAGCTCCTTATATTTTCTGAAAAGGATTTCATATTTTCCCGCCCTTGCCGGATCAGGCAGATATTCCTCTTCAAATCCGTTGCCCATTGCACTTTGTGCTGCCGGAATATTTCTGTAAACACCGGCTACCACAGCGGCTGCCATGGCTGATCCAAGAGCGCAGGTCTGGTCAGAGCTGGCAACCCTGATAGGAACATTCAGAACGTCAGCGACAATCTGCATAACAAACGGATTTTTTCTCGCAACTCCGCCAGTGGCAATTACAGCATCGATACGAACTCCTTCTGATGCAAATCTTTCATTTATCATCTTCGATCCAAAGGCTGTTGCTTCCACAAGTGCCTTGAATATCCTTGGAGCATCAGATCCGAGTGACAATCCGGTTAAAGCCCCTTTAAGCTCTTGATTGGCATCAGGTGTCCTCCGGCCATTCATCCAGTCGAGTGCTATAATCGCTGTCTCTTCAACAGGGAGCAATTCTGCCTGTTTGCTTAATTCAGCAATTATCTTCTCCGCACTCTCCTCTCTTATCCTCTCCCTTGTTTTTGCGTCAATCCATCGCATCTCTGAAATAATCTCATTCACAGGCCATAATAACAGGCGTGCGAACCAGGCATAGATATCACCGAACGCTGATTGCCCTGCTTCCAGACCTAGCATCCCGGGAACAATTGAACCATCGACCTGACCGCAGATACCTGCAACAAGTTTATCTCCAACCTCTGCCATTGGGGCTATAAGCATATCGCAGGTGGAAGTGCCCATGACTTTTATAAGATTATACGGCTTTATTTCTCCGCCGATTGCTCCCTGGTGAGCATCAAATGAGCCTACCCCTACTTTTACGGCAGTTGAGAGACCGAGTTTTTTAGCCCATTCAGGACTAAGGTTTCCTGCTTCGGTTTCGCAGGTGTATGTATCGGTATATAGTCTGTCCCTGATGCCTGACAAAAGAGGGTCGAGCCGGGAAAGGAAATCCTGATCCGGCAATCCGTTGAAATCTTTATGCCACATGGCCTTATGCCCCGCGGCACAGCGGCTTCTCTTCAATTTAAGAGGATTTGTATTGCCTGTTAGCACTGCAGGGATCCAGTCGCAATGTTCAACCCACGACCAGGCGCTTTTCCTTACTTCCGGACTCTGTCGCAGCACATGCAGGATCTTTGACCAGAACCATTCCGAAGAATAGATCCCCCCTTCAAACCTCGTGAAATCAACTCCTCCCCAGGATCTGGAGAGACTATTGATCTCCGCTGCCTCCCTTACTGCAGTATGATCTTTCCAAAGTACGAACATCGCATCCGGATTGCATTCAAATCCCGATTTCATTGAAAGAGGTACTCCCTTCTTATCAACAGCAACCGGTGTGGATCCAGTTGTATCGACAGAAATTCCGGTAATATTGCTTATAACTTCAGGGGATAGACCCTTGAGAGCTCCCGCTACAGACTGCTCCAACCCCTCCAGGTAATCAAGAGGATGTTGGCGAAACTGGTTAATGGCAGGATCACAATAAAGACCTTTCTTCCACCTGGGGTATTCAAAAACTGATGTACCGGCAATTTTTCCGTCTGTTGTATCAACGACAACTGAACGAACTGAATCAGTTCCGTAGTCTATGCCAATTACATGTTTCCTTGTCATATGAAAAATTATTTGATTTTTTGATTTTTACCCTGGCCATAGTAAGCATCGCTTCCATGCTTCCTTCTAAAATGCTTATTGAGAAGTGATGCTGAAACAGGTTTTTTGTTGCCCAGAAGAACTGTATAAAATGCTAATCTGGCAATCTCTTCAAGAGAAATTGCATTGTAAACCGCATCATCTGCATCAATCCCCCAGCAGAAGGGACCATGAGAATTTACCAGAACCGAAGGAACAGCAAGAGGATCGGTCTTACCCATACTCTCAATGATAATCTTTCCTGTATTAGCCTCATAATCATTCAATATCTCATCCTCTGTAAGAGAACGCGTGCAGGGCACTTCTCCGTAATAATGATCAGCATGGGTAGTACCAAAGGGAGGAATAGCCCTTCCTGCCTGAGCCCAAGATGTAGCATATGATGAATGGGTATGCACAATCCCTCCAATTGTTTCCCAGGCATTGTACAGTAAAAGATGAGTGGGAGCATCGGTTGATGGCTTAAATCTGCCTTCCACCACTTTCCCCGTCTGATCAATCACCACCATATCTCCGGGTTTCATAGATTTGTACCTCACACCTGAGGGTTTAATAACAATAAGTCCACTTTCCTGATCTCTTGCACTTACATTTCCCCAGGTATGAATTACAAGGCCATGTTTTACAAGATCCAGATTAGCATTATAAACATCTGTTTTTAACTTTTCAAGCATAATTTTCTACTTTAAAAGAATTATAAAATCAGTCACGGATTGCAAATCCGCGCCAGCTCTTGTGGACAGTTGTTTTCGCGAGTTGCATGCAGGAAAATGATGGCGCGGATTTGCAATCCGTGCCATTATTTCTTATTTCAGCTGACATCGAGATTGAAATAAAATCCATTCTGAGCCAGTTTTTCATATCTCTCCTTGTTAAATTTATAGTAATATGCTCCTTTTTTAGAAGTCTGTTTTTCTTTTTCATCAAGTTTTTCAAGGATGCACATCGACAGTATCTTCTTCCTGAAATTCCTTTTGTCAGTTTTTTTCTGATAAATTGCCTCATACAGATCCTGAAGCTGAACGAGAGTGAATTTTTCCGGAAGAAGCTCAAAGCCTACCGGCCTTACCTTAATCTGATCCTGCAGACCGGAGAGTGCTCTTCTGACCATTTTGGAATGATCGAATATCAGATCGGGCAATGCTGAAAATGACCTCCAGTGTGCCTCGGTTTCAATTGCCAGTTCCTTATTGATGTGCCTTATGGCAATCAGGGCACAGTATGCGGTCGAGATCACTCTGGCACCGGGATCTCTGTCAGTTTCACCATATGAATAAGATTGTTCAAGATAAATACGGTCAAGACCTGTGAAAGTCCTCAGTATTCTGCTGGCAGCTTCGTCAAGGCTCTCCCCGGCATCAACAAATCCCCCGGCAAGCGACCAGCTTCCTTTCATGGGGTCAAAACTTCTTTTAATAAGCAGCAGCTTAAGCTCCTTCTCAAGTATGTCATACCCGAATACGATACAATCAACAGCCATGAGGTACCGGGGATGATTTGTATAAAGCCCTATCACCCGGTCAGAATTTATTATATTTGAGTTTAAGAGCACGCTGTATAACTAGATTATTCCCCCGGCGAGGTGATAATAGATTTCATTCCATCTCAGTTCTTTCCTGAACTGTTCAAGATCGCATTTCTCATCAATTACAACGAATTCAGTCCCTGTCATTTCTGCAAAATCTTCCATGTATTCCCTGTCAATGGAAGAACTGAATCCTGTGTGATGAGCTCCTCCGGCGAGAATCCATGCTGCTGCTGCTCGTTTCAGATCAGGCATTGGCTTCCATAAAACACTGGCAACCGGAAGATTAGGCATATCAGGGCATTTTACCACTTCAACCTTGTTTACTATCATCCTGAACCTGTTCCCCAGATCAATAACAGTAACATTAATCGCACTTCCAGTGGCTGTTTTAAATACAAGCCTCGCGGGATCCTCTTTTCCTCCGATAGAAAGCTTATGTACCTGAACAGATGGTTTCCCAAGTGCAATGGAAGGACATATTTCAAGCATATGAGCGCCCAGAACTCTCATTCCATCAGGATCAAAATGATATGTATAGTCTTCCATAAATGAAGTACCACCTTTTAGTCTATATGCCATTACTTTCATTGAGCGGACCAGTGCTGATGTCTTCCAGTCTCCCTCAGCTCCGAAACCGTAACCCCTGGCCATTAGTCTTTGTACTGCCAGCCCCGGAAGTTGTTTAAGTCCGTGAAGGTCCTCGAATGACGTTGTAAAGGCTTTAAACCCGCCTTCCAGGAGGAAGGCTTCCATCCCGAGCTCAATTCTTGCAGCTTCCCCCAATGTTTGGGAAGAGGCAACATCGCTGCTGATTTCATATTCTGCTTTATATTCCAGCAGAAGTTTTTTTATATCACCTGCTGAAACTTCATTGACATATTTTACAAGGTCACCTATGCCAAATCCGTAAACTGTATATCCCAGATTTATCTGGGCGCTGACTTTGTTACCTTCAGTTACTGCCACCTCTCTCATATTATCGCCGAATCGTGCAATTTTCATTCCCAGCATATCACTATAGGCTGTTGCAGCCCTTATCCATACGGCAATGCGTTCTATTACTTCAGGGTCCTGGTAATGACCAACCACAACTTTCCGCTTCAACCTCATCCGGGCCCCGATGAACCCAAACTCCCTGTCTCCATGAGCAGACTGGTTGAGATTCATGAAATTCATATCTATTGAATCCCATGGGATATCCCTGTTAATCTGCGTGTGAAGATGAAGGAAAGGCTTGTTTAGCACTGACAGCCCCCTGATCCACATTTTGGCCGGAGAAAATGTATGCATCCAGATGATCAGTCCAACGCACTCGGGTGTATTGCTTGCAAGCGAACACAGTTCAAATATAGAACCCGGAGTTGTCAATACCGGCTTGAAAACTATCTTTTGAGAAATTTTTGGAAAATTGTTCAGATCAGATGCAATTTTGACGGAATCAGCAGCAACCTGATTCAGAGTTTCGGGTCCGTACAGTTCCTGGCTACCGGTGACAAACCAGACCTCTTGTTTGTAAATTTTATCCATAATATCTTTTTTTTATTCTCCATTCAGGACCTTTGGGAAAGTCATTAAAGCAATATAATTTTCTTTGCCAACAGCCCACTGGGATTAATAAATTAAATCTTCATTCTGCTAAAATCAATACAATAGTTCAAGTCTACCAGAAATATATATAGAAGGCAATAATCACTGCTATAATCATACCGGAGAAGACAAGGTCCCAGTTATTCCAGCTTGCCCTGGTGAGAGCTTTTTGTTCGGCTGTTGCCGACCCGAAATACAATCCTTTGATAGCAACCTGATCGGGTTTTGGCGTAAAGAAACTGGTTACAATTATGATGGCAATTACAATAAAAAACAAAGCTATTTCATAATGCAGCCAGTTGGGTGCCACAAAAACTTTATAAATAAGTCCATCCTGGCCAATCCCTCCTGCAAATATCTTAAGAGTTAGCCGGAACATTCCAAGTACAAATCCGGCTATAAGGCCCGTTAAACCAGCAATGGGGGTGGTTTTCCTTGAGATGATTCCTAAAAGAAAAACTGCTGCAATGCCTGGAGCCAGAAGCGACTGAACATCCTGCAGGTAGGCATAAAGAACTTTACCCAGACCCTTCATGACCGGGATCCAGAGGATTCCAAGGACCACAACAACAACCGTTGCAATCCGGCCCACTTTAACCAGTTCCTTTTCAGAAGCATTTGGTCTGAACTTTTCGTAGAAATCCACAGTGAACAGAGTCGCTGAGGAATTGAAAAGCGATGCCAGGGAACTCATAAGGGCAGCAAGGATTCCTCCAACCACAAGTCCTTTAAAACCAAGAGGAAGAAGTTCTTTCACGAGAATTGAAAATGCAGCATCCGAACTTGTCAGATTTATCATCCCTTTTGCATTTAGTGAATAAGCTATCATGCCAGGTATAAGGAAAATAAACACTGGAGAGAGTTTAAATGCCGCTCCGAGGATAGCTCCCCGGCGTGATTGTTTCTGGTCGCGCCCCGACAGGACCCTCTGTACTATGAACTGATCGGTACACCAATACCAGAAGCCAATTATGGCCGAACCTAGAATAACACCAGTCCATGGATATTCGGGATCATTTGCCGAACGTATCAGGGTGGTCATTGTATCGCCATCAGCGTTTACCGGGACTGCACGGCAAATCGCCATCATCTCATTCCATCCGCCGAGTTTTATAAGGCCAATCACCAGTACTGCCAGTGAACCGACAAGAAGTACGGGAGTCTGCAAAACAGAGGTCCATAATATTGCTTTCATACCTCCCAGGGTTGTATAGATTCCCGTAAGAACCACCAGTCCTACCGCACTTATCCAGAAAAAATCTATCCCGAACATAGTCTCAATGCCAAAAACCTGCTTGAAAACTATTCCTCCGGCATATACTGTTACTGCAACCTTGGTGAATACATAGCTTACAAGGGATATAATGGACAATACGCTCCTGGATCCCTTGTTGTACCGTTTTTCAAGAAACTCCGGCATGGTAAATACTCCGCTTCTTTCATAGAAAGGCACGAAAAACCACCCCAGGATCAGAATTAGCCAGCCATGCATCTCCCAATGGGCCATTGCCATACCACTTGAAGCGCCGGCTCCTGCCAGACCGACCAGATGTTCGGAACCGATATTGGAAGCAAAAATTGATGATCCTATTGCCAGCCAAGTAGCGTCACGACCGGCAAGGAAATAATCAGTGGAAGTTTCATCTTTCTGCCTTATTACCCACAGAATTATTCCTATCAGGCCAAGACAAAATATTCCCAGAACAATCCAGTCTAATGTTGCCATATTAACATGTTTTTACGTGTATTGAAATGTTAATTCTATGATGAGTAAATTCTTTCCCGGCCGAACAATAACAAAACCGCCTGCCAAATCCATATTTCAGTGATCCGCACTAAACAAATCTACAAATTATATTTAAATGTACATATTACACTTAAAATATATTTCGCAAGAAATTAAAGCCTGAAGATCAAGGGAATATCTGAAGGGTATTTAACCCTCGCTTATGGCTATTACAAAAAGGAGTCTGAAAAAGGTTTTCGGAGAGGATCAGTAAAAGCAAACGGTATTTAATGTTGAAATTTAGTTGGTTCTTGGTAGTTTCCCCTCCTTTTGAAGGAGGGGTGGCCGCAGCACAATGATAATCAAAGTATTGCAGAGGTTTACTGCGGCCGGGGTGGTTGATTAGTCTATCAGATCGACTCTTTTTATTTATTGAAAACTTTCCTTATCTCATTTTTTAATTATTCAGGTTCCTGGAATACAAATCTGTTTTCAAACTTTAATACAGTGAATCCAAGACTCTCCATGAATTCATCTCGGTTTTCATATTCCGGTATTTTATGATATTCACCGTGGGGAGATCAGTCAAGTTCTATTATAAGCTTTTCTGAAGGACAACAGAAGTCAACAATGTAACTACCAATACTGTATTGTCTTCTGAATTTTCTTCCGTCAAGGTATTTTGATTTTAAAATCTCCCATTATGCTGCCTCAGCCTAAGTGGAACTGTTCCTAAGAGACGATATTTAAGATTTAAGGCCTTTTCTATTAAAAAGGTTTTTGCTTTTCATAGATATAAAAGTAAGAAGTAAGGAATAAATCAACCACCTCGGCCGGGAAATTAAACTTGTAAATGTCAGATAATCAATTATCCCGGCCACCTTCCCTCTAGGCTGGCTTTTCGCTAAAATTGCCCACCGGGCAATTTCTTAACGCTCAGCCCCCTTCAAAAGGAGGGGAAAACTTTTTCTAATCCCTGTATTTACAAAACTACTCTCACGTTGACATTTATGCCCCTCACCCAGAGAGCGGCATTAAGATTAATCCTGCGCGTGTGCAACCGGTTTTTTCTCTTGGGGAATAAAAAGGGGGCTCAAACTTATAAGGTCAAATCCCTCTACAAGCTACTCCACTCTGCAAGGGATCCCCGGATAAAATCGATTATCTTCTGGTTTTCCTCCTTGCCATTTCCCTTAATGGCAAACGGTTCACCAAATTTTATATAAATCGGCTTATGTCTGTCGATAGGCCCCAGTTCCTTGATAATATTTCCATTTCCCCAGAAATCGGTTTTGATTGCCATTGGGACCACTTCAACACCGGCTTTTTTTGCAAGTTTAACTCCCAGTGTATTGAAATCGTCAGGTTTGAATTCCACACTCCTGGTGCTTTGCGGAAAAATGATTATTGATGTTCCCTGATTCAGCAATTCCAATCCGCCATTCATGACTGCATCGAGATCTTTTCTGGGATCTGTTCTCCCTACCACGATTGGATTTCTTGATCTCATAACATCGCCAAAAAGCGGATGTTTTACAAGACTCTCTTTCACAACGAATGTTACTTCCCGCTGTGGAGCGATGATACAGGGCAAAATCATAGTCTCCAGTGTACTCATATGGTTGCTGATGAACAATACGGGCTTTGCTGATTTTGTAATATTTTCCATTCCGGTTATATGAAACCTTCCTCCGGAGTTCTCAATAAACCTGAAAATATAGAATGAGGAATCAGACCAGCATTTTGTATCATACCTTTTTCTTACAGCCTGCTTCCTGGTCCGCAGAACAATACCAGCATATTTTAATGTGAAATATAATCGGTTATTTAACAGGATTTTCTCTCTTAAGGAAAGGTACTGAATTTCAGGTGTATGATAAGAATCGCAACCAAAATATCCTTTTTGCATCTGATTGAATTTTAAAATATCTCGAATTTAGTTCACTTACCTTCCTTACCGTCCTCTGTCATCTGATTCCTGTATTTATTCATCAGGTCGCCGTTGAGGTAGAGCGGGGGTTTAGTCCCCTCAGGGAGCAATGATTTATAAGGGTGTTCCCTTGATTGTTCCAGGAACTCACTTTTTATTTCTTCAAGAACGTCAGGTTTTGTCAGCAGATCAACTGCTGTTGCTGCCATAATTTTTGCTCCGGCATTGAGGCCTTTCCATGCTGTGGGGCCATAATTGCAGGTCACCAGCGACCAGTGGTGACCTATTGAACCGGGAACCTCACCCGGAAAATTCAGAGTAGCTGTCGGAGCTACCATAGTAACCTCTCCCACATCGGTGGAACTGCCCTCCATCTCACTCGATGCAGGATCCTTCAAAGGCTGGATTTCAGAGGCATAACCGGTCTCTTTCGCTCCCAGCTCCCGCTGAAGCGCTTTAGCAAATAGCTGTTCCTGTTCAGTCCATTCAGGCATGCCGATAAGTTCGATATTCCTCTGGATAATCTCAGCCATGCCCTTATTGCTGTGCCGCTGATGGATTGCTGTCAGTACTGTAACCGAGTCAAGCGTTGCTCCCGAAGCAATTCCAGCCCCTTTGGCGCAATCAAGAACCCTATTATATGTCTCTTCGATCCTGTCATCGGAATTTCTCACATAGTACCATACAGATGCCCGGTCAGGAACTACATTGGGAGCTTCACCTCCCTCCTTTATTATATAATGAAGCCTCGCTGTATAAAAGAGATGCTCACGCAGGTAGTTTACCGCAACGTTCATCAGTTCGACCCCGTCCAATGCACTTATCCCCAACCAGGGAGCGCTTGCTGCATGCGAGGATTTACCCTTGAATGAAAATATAACAGAAATCACTGCATTGCCTGATACGCCATAGCTTGTTGAAAGGCCTGATGAGGCATGGTTATCAATAACAGCGTCAACATCGTTGAATACTCCGTCCCTCACCATATATGCCCTGCTTATTAAAGTCTCTTCAGCAGGCGAGCCGAAAAATTTTATTGTGCCGCCCAGTGAATTCCTCTCCATACTTTTTTTAACAGCTATTGCCGCAGATGCACCTGCTGTGCCCATCAGGTTATGACCGCAGCCATGTCCAGGGGCTCCTGTAACTACAGCCATCTTTTCGGTAGTATTTGCTTTCTGAGACAGACCCGGCAGAGCATCGAATTCGCCCAGAATTCCTATGACAGGCTTCCCGCTTCCCCAGGTGGCAACGAAGCAGGTAGGCATTCCGGACACTCCTCTTTCTATTTTAAAACCTTCATCCTCAAGAGTCTTTATAAGAAGGGCAGATGATTTGAATTCCTGCATTCCAAGCTCTGCGTAATTCCATATTGCATCCGAAACAATTCCGTATTTTTTTATTATAAGACTATCGCTGAGGTATTCAATTGCATCCTTTTTTGCCTTGTACAGATCCGGCTTTCCGGAACTGTTCTGAATATTATTTTGTGAATAAATTAAAGATGATTGCAGTAAAGCAAATATAATCAGAAGTAATCTGATAATATAAATAGAGAACTTACTCATTGGGACTAAATAAATTTCTTATGGTTTTGATATATATGCAAATCTAATATTTAAATCGGAAAATGGTCATGAGGCAGACGGGGCTGCGTTAAATCAAAATTAATATCTTCATGTAATCAGGCAGGATTCATAAGTATCTCTTTCATCTCCATCAATCATCTCCATGACTCCGATAACTTTTGCATCGATAATGCTAATTGGAATAACAGCTATCGAACAGATAACCAGGATGTCGAGAGGATCATGGTCGTCACAGTAAGTACGTGGAATGAAGCCATAGTTCGCCGGGTAATGAACTGAAGAAAAGAGTACCCTGTCGAGCCTGAGTAAACCTGAGCCCTTGTCAAGCTCATACTTGCCTTTCGAACCTTTTGGTATCTCAATAATGCTTTTTACAAAAGCGGGCGTCTCACTGCCCGGATCGATATCATGCCAAGGATGCATATTATTGTATATTAAAATTTCCTCTAATATACTTTTTTTCAGCGATATAACACCTATTATATCATCTGTTAAGCAATGGAAGGAGGAGCAGGGCGGCAGATAGTCCAACCAGCAGCGTAACCGCCGACCAGCCAATCATATTCTGAAGCCTGTTGTTGACATAATTGCCCATAATCTTTTTATTATTGATTAACAATATCATACTTACCAGGACTACAGGCAGAAGAATCCCGTTTAGTACCTGCGACCATATTGAAATCTGTATAAGAGGAGCTCCGGGAATAAGTATAATAAATGCTGAGATAACCAATATACCTGTATAAAGTATATAAAATTCCTTTGCCTCATCCCACGATTTATCGATACCAGCTTCGAAGCCAAAGGCCTCTGAAACAAAAAATGCGGTCGCCAAAGGCAGTATAGTCGCCGAGAATACTGAAGCAATAAAGAGTCCGAACGCAAAAACCTGTGATGCCAGAGCACCTGCAAAAGGCTTCAGGGCAAGGGCAGCATCCTTGGCTTCATTTATCTCGATTCCGTTGGGATGCAGTGTTGATCCGCATGCGACCATTATAAAAAATGCGACTACAACCGTAACAACGCATCCGATGGTTATATCAATAACAGTATACCTGAAATTTTTCATTTTGAGCCCCTTTTCAATAACGGTAGATTGCATATAGAACTGCATCCATGGTGCAATAGTAGTACCGACAAGAGCTATGACCATAGCCAGACTCTGAGTGCTCTTTTCAATCCTGGGATGAATTATCGATGCACCAATCTCTCCCCACTCCGGCTTACTCATCAATGCAGAAACAACATAGGTAAGTAATGAAACACTGAAAATCAGAAATATACGTTCTGCAATCTTGTAGGTCCCCTTAACCACAAGTAACCAGATCAGTATTGCCATAACCGGAACGGACAAATATTTGCTTACACCGAAGATTTCCATGCTTCCCGCAACGCCGGCAAATTCAGTTGTTGTATTCCCTATGTTTGAAAAAAGCAATCCGACAAAAATGAAGAAAGTGATTTTCATCCCTGCGTTTTCCCTAATCAGATCCGACAGACCCTTCCCTGTTACAATACCCATCCTGGCATTCATTTCCTGGATAACGAGCAGAACTACAAATGATGGAATCAGAGTCCAGATGAGGCCGTAACCGTACATAGCTCCGGCCACGGAATAAGTCGTAATGCCACCGGCATCATTATCAACGCTTCCAGTGATAATTCCTGGTCCAATTATAGCAAAAAACACTGCCAGACGCCTGAAAAAATTTGATCTTCCAAGTTTTGTTCTGAGCATAATTACAGACTTTTTTCCATTATATTTTGCCCTTTTCCCTTGTCTTCAAATCCTGGCTCTGATCATCCCGGGATGGGGAGCTCAAGAGCTCTTTTGTCTATATGCTTTTGTCTTTTATCTTTTTTTAGTTCTTCTCTTGTGTATCAGGTCTTCCACCACATCATCGATCACAACCATTCCCTGGAGCTGATTGCTGGAATCAACAACAGGAACGGCGAGAAGATTATACTTTGATATCAATTCAGCAATATCATCAACTTTCTGGTTGTCATATAAAAATACCGGATCGGATCTCATTATGTTGCTGATCAAAGCATTTGGCTGAGCTACAACAAGATCTCGGAAATCAAATGCTCCGATCAGTTCATCATTTGTTTCCGTTACAAACAGACGTACAGTTCTGCATATTCCGGCTTTTTCAGACGAAGCTCTTCCATGACGTCTGCGACTGTAATTTCAGGCCGGAAGGATAATATGTCGGTTGTCATCAGGCTCCCGACATAATTATCAGGATATTCAAGAAGTTCCCTGACCTCCTGTGACGATTCTTTATCCATCTCTTTAAGAAGCAGTTCCGCTTTGTCATCCTCCAGCTCTTCAAGAATATCTGCCGCCTCATCGGCCGGCATTTTCTCGAGAACATCTGCTGCTTTATCCACCGGAAGATTTTCTATAATATGGATCTGGGACCGCATTTCGAGTTCCTCCAGAACATCAGCTGCCTTTTCTTCGTCAAGAGCTGAAAACACGGACATGCTCGACTTTTTACCCATATCCTCCAGGATATCTGCAATATCAGAAGGGTGAAGCGTGTGCAGCTTGGAATAGTTCTTTGACAGCATTATATTAAGATTCGAATGATCTATCGCCTGAACATCGTCCCAGAGGATAAATTTGGCAGGTATACTTATCTTAAACAATGAGAGAACAGCTTTATGGGAGGAGCTATTCCTATCCTCCGCAGTAGTCCTTCAATTCCTATATCAACGGCTATGGCAAATGAGCCTGCGGGCAGGGTTGCGAGCTTACATCATTGACCCTCACGAGCTTCCTCCCATTCATGTCTACAATCTGCTTGTCAAGGATGTTTTCCACCAGAAGAAGCCCGTTCTTGACCTCTTCATTACTGAGTTCAATGAGATCAGTGCAGGTTACGCTTAGCATTTCCCTGGCCTTTGCTACCCTGAACGTACGGAATGAATAGTATTTCGTAACTTTCTTTATCCTGAGCCTTACTCCGATTAAAAGTTGCTGATTTGGGTCATTCTGACCTGATGGAACAGCATTAACGAGTAAATCCCTGATTACTCCAATAGCATCTCCGTCAGCATCAAATACCTCTTGCCCAATTATTCCGCTTAAATAAAATGTTGTGAGTGATACCATAGTCACCTCCTTCTTTTTCTGATACAGGAGAAATGACCAGTCCGACCGGTTACCCTTCTATACCAGGTTCTAGATTATTATATTCGCAGGGTCGTCGTCCATTTAAATATCAAAATTGATTTCGGGCGTAAAAGTAAATTTCATATTAATACTTTCCAAATAAAATAATACTAATCTGTAATGAATTTTGACTTTAATTTTCAACAGAAAAAGTTCCCGGAGTAACAAGTGCAAAATCAACTAAATTTTGATGAAATTTTATTAGTTTGTGGTTAGGGCTTGTCCAAAAAATCAATTATAATATGTTCATACCTTTGCTTTCTTTGCAAGGAACTTTGCGATCCTTTGTGTTTCAATGATTTACTATTAAACCTGCCTTTAAAGTCCTGTTATCTTGGTAGCTAAATAATAAACGGAAAAACAGATTTCCTTTTGACAGGATAATCGCTGAATTTCTCCTTATACCACTTATGCGATGCAATGCCTCTTGGGAAAAGGTTTGCAAATGTAAATATGAAGAAAATGAATCCAGGCAGCGACCATGTCATTAGCGCCCATCCTCCCCATTCAATAATCTCGCCGAAATAATGAGGACATGAAATATATCTGAAAAGCCATCCTTGTGGTAATACATATTCATCCCTGTTGTCACTTCTCATCTGCGAAGCTTTTCATCTGCTGTTTTATTAATTACAAAGCCTGTACCGAAAATCAGTATGCCTGTAATAAACTGCCAGGATTTCAACCATGAATTATCGTAGGAAAGAAGATTAAAGACGCCATAGCCATTAATAAATCCATTGAAGCAATTGAAAATGAAAGCCATGAACACCAGGATTACCGGATAGGGCTTATTGCTTCCCGACTGTGTAAAAGGATATATGAATGTCCTGTGAAGATAATGAATAAGCCAAAAGCAAAGGAAAAAATACTGTGGAAAGTTTTTGTGATCTGAGGTTATAAATAAACCATGTCATAAGAACCGGGGAGGGAGCTTCCATTATTAAGCCAGGCCCATTTTGATCTGACAACAGGTCCCCATCCTTTTCTGAAAAATTTTCCGTAGGGAGCTGAAATATAGAATAAAATCAGAAAAACCACCAGTGCCATACCTAAAATCAGTATGACTGAAAAATTATAAAACCCATTCATATCCGGATTATTAATTAAGGAAATTCTTAAATGCAAGGTGGTCATAATAGCCAAAAAGAGTATTATAAATATAATTTTTTATTATTTATATTTACCTGATTACAACTTAAAATGACTCTAAAGAGAATCATTTTCAGGTTTTGTATTCAATTTTACTTATTTTTGGATGTTTAACCAATTTACTACACTTGACTAGTGGGAATTTTAAGAGATTACCTATCAAACTATGATGCCCCTCAAAAAGCAATTCAGGCTGGCATCTATCCATATTTCAGGGAAATACAATCAGATCAGGATACTGAAGTCACTCATTCAGGGCAAAAAGGTATTGATGTTCGGATCGAACAGTTACCTTGGGCTTACAAATCATCCAAAAGTTAAGGAGGCAGCCAAGGCTGCAATTGACAAATATGGAACCGGCTGCGCCGGATCAAGATTTTTGAATGGCACGCTTGACTTGCATATCAGGCTTGAAGAAAGACTTGCCAGCCTTGTTGGTAAGGAAGGTGCACTTTGCTACAGCACTGGTTTCCAGGTTAACCTGGGTGTTGTTTCAGTACTGGCAGGACGAAATGATTATCTCCTGCTTGATGAGCTCGATCATGCTTCAATTATTGAAGGGAGCAGACTTTCATTTTCCAAGGTTATGAAGTATGCCCATAATGACATGGATGCACTTGAATGCAAACTAAAACTCTGCAGACCTGAAAGGATTAAAGCTGATTGTTGTGGACGGCATCTTTTCTATGGAAGGTGACATAGTTAAATTGCCGGAAATTGTAAAACTTGCGGAAAAATACAATGCTTCAATAATGGTTGATGATGCTCATTCCCTTGGGGTTATTGGTAAAAACGGGTCAGGGACTGCTTCACATTTCGGACTAACTGATAAGGTCGATCTGATTATGGGGACTTTCTCAAAATCATTTGCATCACTCGGCGGATTTATTGCTGCAGATAAGGAGGTGATAAATTTTATCAAACATAATTCAAGGACGCTTATCTTCAGCGCAAGCATGACGCCTGCATCTGCAGCATCAGTTCTTGCATCAATTGAAATTATGGAAAGTGAGCCTGAAAGAATAAAGCATCTCTGGGATATAACTGCTTATGCACTCAACGGATTTAAAGCCGCAGGCTTTGATACCGGGAAATCGGAAACACCAATCATACCATTATTCATACGTGATGATATAAAAGCATTGCAGACTTACACAGATGCTTCTGGCTGAAGGAATTTTTGTGAATCCTGTGGTATCACCTGCAGTTCCTAAGGAAGACAGCCTTATAAGATATTCACTTATGGCAACACATACAAAGGATCAGGTTGAAATCTCTATCGAAAAAATAACCAGGGCAGCAAAGTCTCTGGGCATTCTCCAATAAACCATAAGCACGGATTGCAGATCCGCGCTGGCGAGTTACAAAAAGATTACATTGCTGGCGCCGATTTGTAATCGGTGCCATAACCATAAGCACGGATTGCCTGCCCCATTGCTGGCGCCGATTTGTAATCGGTGCCATAACCATAAGCCGATTGCAATCCGCGCTAGCAAGTTATAAGCACGGATTGTAAATCCGCGCCAGCGAGCTAAAGCCTCTGTGTAAAAACATAAATACATGAAAAAAGTAATTCTCATAACAGGTATTTCGTCAGGTTTCGGAAAAGAGACAGCAAGATTGCTTGCGGAGAATGGACATAAAGTTTTTGGAACAGTCCGAAAGTTAACTGAATCCAGCGGATCAGTCAGATATATTAAAATGAATCTAACTGATTTGAACTCAATCACTGAAGCAGTTTCATCCATAGTAAAATCAGAGAGTCGGATCGATGTACTGATTAATAATGCCGGAATGCATACGGGAGGACCTATAGAGACCTTACCTGCTGATTACTTTAAACTCCAGATGGATACAAACTTTATGGGTACGGTTAATCTCACCAGAGAGGTATTACCAATGATGAGAAAACAGGGAGGCGGTACAATTATAAATGTGAGTTCAATAGGCGGACTTATGGGATTACCATTCCAGGGATATTACTCTGCTGCCAAATTTGCCGTTGAAGGCTTCAGTGAAGCCCTGAGGATGGAGGTAAATCAGTATAATATAAAGGTAGTCCTGATCAACCCGGGTGATTTTCATACAAACAACTCCGCAAACCGCAGGAATTATCTTGCCCCTGCAGACAACAATGATCCATATAATGAGCAGTTCCGCAAATCTCTCTCCGTAATTGAAAATGACGAAGCGAAGGGATGGGAACCTGTTGTCCTTGCACGAAGGATGGTAAAAATAGTGAATTGCAGAAACCCGCAGCAGCGATACATTATCGCCTCGTTTGAACAGAAGCTGGCAGTTGCTTTGAAATATATTCTTCCCGGCAAACTGTTCAGAATGATCCTTCAGGACCATTATAAGGTGAAATAAGACTTACATAGCACTCTCCGCCTCTCCCACCACCTGGTTTTAAAAACTGTATTGTGGAATATTCATCAGTTCACCATTTTTCAATGCCGACTGATGAGCAACAATGCCTGCAACAGTCATGTTAAGTGCCACTGCAATGTTCACCAGGGGTTTCCTGTCCTGTATTACAGAGGTTACAAATTCATTCATAAGATAGCCATGAGATCCCCCATGTCCTCCTGTTGGAACGCCTGGAGGCAAAGAAGGCCGCTTAAGGTCAGGAAGGTTCTTCAGGAGACCTTGATAATTCCCGTTAAAAGAGCCTCTTTCTCCTCTTACCCGTCCTCTTTCCCCCTCATCGCCCGGAGTATCCCAGCTCACACCCATCCTGGCTGTGCCTCCTTCTGATGTGCGGAAGAGAGCTATCTCCGTACCAAATGAATTTTTGTATTCATTATTTTCAGGTTTCAGATGATCTATTATGCTGGGCATTCCCAGGCACGATACTTCCGTGTAGCTTCCATCATGGATTCCAATATAATATGCATTTGAGTGTGTGGGATACCATTGAGGAGGAAGGCCAATCCGCCAGCCCCTGAAAGAATCTATCGGCTCGGGCATATAGTGAAAATACTCTCCTTCTGAATATGCTATCCTGCCCAGGCCTCCTGCTTCATAAATTCTGCGCATGGAATAAAGATCCTCCCGGAAGCAGGACGTTTCAAACATCATGTATTTAAGGCCGCTTGACTTTACTGCCTCAAACAGCATATCAGCATCTTCCAGAGAACCAAAAACAGCAGGTACCGCTGATGCAACATGCTTTCCATGCTTTAATGCTTCCATAACATGCTTTGCGTGGCTGGGTGCATCAGTGGCCACAAAGACCGCTTCAACAGAATCATCCTTCACCATCTCTTCAAGTGAAGGGTATGTTCTGGAACAACCGCATACCTTTGCAAGTTCTGAACAGCGGTCAGGGAACAGATCGGTTACAGCCACTACTTCAACATTAGGGTGATTCTGGAAACCAAAATCAGCGCCAAACTTACATACGCCATATCCGGCAATTCCGACACGGATCTTTCTGTCCGAAAATGGCTTCCAAACCGTCTGGCTTACATTTGCTGAGTTATCTCTTTCAAATCCCTGTATCGGAGGAGGGATAACTATTTGCTGAGCAGCTTTTTTTGATGTGCTGCAACCTGCATTATAAAGTCCCATAGCCATGGCTCCCAAACCTGCAGATCTTATAAAACTTCTGCGTGACCAGTTTTTATTCTTTCATATTAATATATATTTTACCTGATTCCCGGTTTCAATTATTGCTTCACAATATATAATAGGCATGCATCAGCCCGGCTGACAATCTGATATAAAGTTATTATTTTTTCCCTTGCCAAAATTTACCATCTTTGAATAAACAAAGATCAAAGCAATGAAAAATCCTGGTATAATATTATTAATGGCAATTCTGATAATTTTATCAGGATGCGGTAAGAAAAAGTCTTTAGCAACTATTTACGATCTGACATGTGAAAATCTTTCAGATCCGGAAGGAATTGGAACTATATCCCCTTCTTTAAGCTGGAAGATAAATTCTTCCAGGAACGGCACATCACAAAAAGCATATCAGGTTCTCGCTGCTTCAGATGAAAAGCTCCTTAATGATCGGGATGCCGATCTATGGAACTCAGGCAAGGTTAAATCTTCTTCTCAGGTACTTGTGCCATATGCAGGTCAGATGCTCAAATCCAGATCGGTATGTTACTGGAAAGTAAGAATATGGGATGATAAAAATAATGTGTCGGATTGGAGTCCTGTAACCGGATTCAGTGTCGGATTACTCGGGAAATCTGATTGGGATGCATATTACATAGGATTGTCAGGAAAGGAAAACAATATTATAAGTCCGCAGCTTAGAAAAACGTTCATTATTAAAGATATTGGTGATAAGGTGTTTCTGCATGTAAATTCCCTCGGGTATCATGAGGTATACCTGAATGGGGTGAAAGTTGGAGAGAATGTACTCAACCCTGCTGTTTCTCAGTTTAACAAACGGTCATACGTGATTACCTATGACATAACCAGGCTCACAAAGGAGGGTCGGAATGATATAGTTTTATGGCTTGGACATGGATGGTACACTAAAGGTTTACCAGGCGTGGATTATGACACACCGCTTGTAAAGGCCCAGGCAGAGAGCTTTAAGGACGGGAAATGGGAAATTATTACCAGGACTGATTCAACATGGTCGGGAAGAATCAGTGGGTACTCCCGGATTGGCACATGGAGGTCAGGCGATTATGGCGGTGAAAAAATAGACGCTTCCCTCCTTCTGCCTGATCTGAAGGCTTCAACCCTCGATGCAGCTTCCTGGAACCCTGTGTTTACAGCCGGCACGGTCGAATCCGAAGCTACTCCCCAGACTACTGAACTGAACGGTATAACTGATATAATAAAGGCCGATACCATAATACCTTTTGGTGAGGGTAAATGGCTGATAGATATGGGAAAGACCCTGACAGGCTGGGTCGAGATAAAGTTTCCTGCCCTGAAAGCAAGCCAGCAACTCAAATTGGAATATTCTGACCATTTTGACGATGACGGAACCCTGAAAGATCAGGGACAGATGGACATGTACGTAGCCTCAGGCAGGGAAGAAGAGATTTTTCAAAATAAGTTCAATTATCATGGATTCAGGTATATCTTGATATCAAATCTGCAGACGCAACCGGAAAAGACCGGAGTAAAAGGCTTACTGATACATACCGGATATAGATTGGCATCAACATTTGAATGTTCTGATCCCGATCTGAATAAAATCCATAATATGATATTTTATACCCTCCGGTGCCTGAGTCTCGGAGGAGATCTTGTCGATTGTCCTCAGATAGAAAGGCTTGGCTATGGAGGCGACGGCAATGCGTCCACGCTTACTGCCCAGACAATGTTCGATCTTGCCCCGCTCTATTCCAACTGGCTTCAGGCATGGGCTGACTGCATCCGTGAAGATGGCGGGATGCCTCATACAGCTCCGAATCCCTATCCTGCCGGCGGTGGCCCCTACTGGTGCGGATTTATAATCACTGCGTCATGGAAAACATTCGTGAATTACGGAGATATAAGGGTCCTGGAAAAGTATTACCCCGTAATGCAAAAATGGCTGGGCTATGTGGAAAAATACTCCCCGGACGGACTTCTCGGGCGCTGGCCTGATACGGATTACAGGGCATGGTATCTGGGCGACTGGGCAGTGCCGGAAGGCACTGATCAGACGAATGAATCTTCTATCAGGCTGGTAAACAACTGTTTCATATCTGTTTGTTTTGAGACGATGTACAAGATTGCAGTCGTGCTCGGGAAGGATGATGATTCAAAACTGTACGTTGAGAAAAGGGACCATCTCAGGAATCTGATTCAAAATCAATTATTTGATCCCAACATGGATTTGTATGGCAGCGGCTCACAAATTGATCTCACCTATCCCATGCTTGCAGGGGTAGTTCCTGATTCACTTCTAAGTGTCATCAGACAAAATCTTGTAAATGAAATCGGGATCAATCATTCTGGCCATTTTGCATGCGGACTGGTTGGGATTCCTGTATTTACAGAATGGGCAGTTAAGAACAGAGAAGTCAACCTCATGTATTCAATGCTAAAAAAGAAGGATTACCCTGGTTATCTATACATGCTTGATAATGGCGCAACAACGACCTGGGAACACTGGAATGGCGCCAGGAGCAGGATACATAACTGCTATAACGGTATTGGGTCGTGGTTTTACCAGGCTCTCGGAGGATTACAGCCTGATGAAAATTTCCCGGGTTACAAGCACTTTATAATTGATCCGCAGGTACCGGATGGAGTGACATGGGTGAATGTTTCAAAGGAGATACCCTATGGCTCTGTTACGATTGGATTGTCGAGAAAAACCAACGAATTCACTATGGATGTTTCAATCCCGGTTGGCGCTGGGGCCACTGTGATACTTCCTGCCGGATATAAAAAATACTCACTAAATAACAAAAAAATAAAAGCAGATTTAAAATCTGTAAATATTGGGAGTGGTAATTTCACTATCTCCTGTTATAATTGAATTGATATCAGGAAAAGTGAATTAATATAAGGATGAATACTGTTTGAATTAACTAACTTCCCGAATGTTCAAAGAAATTTTAAAATCCTAACTAACCCATATTATGAAAAAAAATCCTTCTTCAGCCGGAAAAGAAAAAAACCTCCCATCTTCCAATCGCAGGGATTTCATTAAGAAAGCATCAATAGGCGGATTGGGCGCAGGGCTTCTTGGAGCAACTGCATATGCCCGAGATACAAACAGCCCTGTCGAATTCATGGCAAAACCTTTGCAGAAAGCAAAGATCAAAATTACAGATATCAAGGTTGCAGTTATGGGAGACAGCCCTGTAGTCCGGATAGCAACCGATGCCGGAATCAATGGATACGGGCAGGTTGAATCGCCAAACCATATCTCAAACCTATATCCTTTTTTATAAAGATTACCTCATTGGAGAAGACCCAACAAATGTTCAGCGTTGTTTGATGAAAATCCGCGAATGGGAAGCTTTAAACCATGGGGAAGCTGCGGTAAGTGCTCTTGAGATTGCCTCTATGGGATATAGCCGGAAAAGCTGCCGGTGTTCCTGTTTACAAGCTTTTAGGCGGAAAGATCCGCGACCAGGTCCGCTGCTATGATGGGGCTGTGAGTGTGGCAAGAAATGGAAACGATCCAAAAGATTATTTGCCTGGGCTGTAAAATTCAGGAAACTCTCGAACAGGGATTTACAATTGTTAAAACAGGCTGTAGGATTTCATGGTGGTATAACAAATAGCGTTCCCAATTTCATATATAATAATACAACACCTTCACCAGTCCAAAAGATGTGGGTCGACGCGGTCCGATTACTGAATACGGATTAAAATCATATTATTGAACGTGTGGCAGCTATTAAGGAAGGATTAGGTGATGGCATCGGTCTGGCCCTTGATTGTGGTCCCGGCAAATTTGCTTTCGGATGCCATAAGCCTCGCAAATGCACTTGAGCCATTTAATCTGATGTGGTGTGAGGATATGCTTACAGGCGATTATACACCTTATGTACTGGCTGATGACTATGTGGAACTTACACGTAGTACTACTACCCCTATACATACCGGGGAGGAACTTTACCTCCGCGAAAACTTCCGGGAGCTCATAGAAAAACATGCGGTTAGGGTTCTCGGTCCCGATCCGGAAGATATTGGAGGCATAGCTGAAATGAAATGGATAGCTGAATATGCAGACCTGCATAGTATCCAGATTGCTCCTCATGGAGTTTTAGACGGACTGATCGGACTTGCGGCACATGTTCAGGTTGGAGCGGCTATGCCGGAAAACTACATTGCCTTTGAATACCCTGCACCTGCCCTTAAATGGTGGTATGATATAATCGACGGACTTCCTGATCCGATTGTTAAAGACGGCCTTATCGAAGTATGGGACAGGCCTGGTCTGGGAGTGGAATTTAATGTAAAAGCTGCAAAACAGTATTTGACTGAAGAGGATAAGAATTTCTTCGATTGAAAGAGAATCTTAAAAAATGTCAATTGAGGAATTTGGTAAAAAAAAATGAATATGTTTACATTTAATACTTTTCTGAGTAATCTTAACAAGACCCTATTATGAATAAGGAAGAAAAACAATTTTCTACAGACAGAAGAAACTTCATGAAGACATTTGCGCTGGGCTCAGCCGCTGGCTTGATGGGTTTATCAGTGAACAATGCAAATGCTTCCCCTTATGAACCAGCCGGTTATGCAAAAGCAATGGCTCCGGTGAAGATCAAAAGTGTTAAAGCTATCACCACAAGACCCGCAGGATCGAACCTGATAGTTGTAAAGGTTGAAACTTCTGAACCAGGTTTGTATGGACTGGGATGTGCTACTTTCACACAGCGCGCTTTTGCAGTTGTAACTGCCATTGAGAAATATATGAACGACTTTTGTGTTGGCAGAGATGTTGACAACATTGAAGATATGTGGCAGGCATTTTATGTCAGCTCCTATTGGAGGAACGGGCCTGTGCTTAATAATGCAATCAGCGGACTTGACCAGGCTCTGTGGGACATCAAAGGAAAGCGAGCCGGTATGCCGGTTTACCAGTTACTTGGAGGTAAATCACGGTTTGCTGTTCCTGCATATGCGCATGCAAGTGGAAGAACAATCGAAGAGGTTGTTGCAAATGTTCAGAAGTTCCAGGAGCAGGGTTTCAAATACGTCCGTATACAACTGGGAGGATACGGCGGAGTTGGTGCAGTTCCTAAAACGCCTGATTATAAGGCAGCAGGCTTTGGAGCAGAATCTGATAACTTCATGGATGAATACGCTTACCTGTCAGGTGTGCCTAAAATGTTCGATGCTGTACGCAAAGCGTGTGGGGAGGAGCTGGAATTATTGCATGACATTCACGAACGTAACCAGCCAATGGATGTAATCAACCTGTGCAGAAAGCTCGAGCAATACCGTCCCTTCTTCATCGAAGATCCATTGTCTCCTGAAAATACTCACTGGTGGAAACAACTCAGGGAAAGCACAAGTTCCTTTTGCCATGGGCGAACTATTCAACAATATCAATGAATTCGTAGAACCAATGGTAAATCACTACTTCGACTATATACGAATACATATATCGCAAATAGGTGGAATCACTCCTGCAATGAAAGTTGCACGACTCGGCGAATGGTTCAACGTAAAAACAGCATGGCATGGACCTGGTGATGTAAGTCCCGTCGGACACGCTGCAAATGCTCATATTGATCTTAATGTATGGAACTTTGGAATCCAGGAGGGCGCTTATCATTTCACTGAAAATGAACAGACAGTTTTTCCCGGATGCCCCACATTCAAAGATGGCTACATTTATGTAAATGAAGCGCCCGGACTCGGGGTGGATATTAATGAAAAAGAGGCTGCCAAGTATCCGATCAATAATAAAGCACCTGGTTGGACTGTGAGAAAATACGACGGTACTATAATAAGGCCATAAAATTATAATAATATATATTATTGATATTCAGTATTTTAAATTTACTGACTCTCAAAATATCAGCGTAAATTTAAAAACATTTGAACCCTATGAAAGATAACAGAAGAGATTTCCTGAAAAAGAGTGCCTCCCTTGCAGCAGCTGTATCAGTCGGAAGTTTGGTCAATGGCATGCCAGGTCATGAAACTATGAAGAATACTCCTGCTCCGAAACCTTTTAAAATTGATGCAGGAATGAAGTTTTCCTTTCTAATGAACCCTAAATCGCCAAGAGTTCCATTCGCAAAGCAAATGGGAGTCAATTATGCAGTTTCAGGGGTTGAAAGAATTCAGGATGTGAAACCATGGGATCCACAGGCTATATCAGCTACCAAAAAAACATGGGATGACCTTGGAATAAAATGGACGGTAGTGGAAGGGCCTCCTTCACTTGGAGAAAAAACAAAACTGGGATTGGAAGGCAGAGATGAGGAGATCGCCAATTTCATAACATTCATGAAAAATCTCAGGCAATACGGTGATGTAGATATTATTTGCTACAACTGGATGCCAGTTATCAGCTGGGCTCGCACCAATATGGAGAGGCCCGGACGAGGCGGAGCCCTGATGCTTGAATTTGACTATGATGCTTCCAAAGGTAAACCACTCACAAAGTATGGCGAAGTATCGAAAGAAACTTTGTGGAAAAACTACGAGTATTTCATAAAAATAGTGGACCGGAAGCTGAGAAAATTGGCATGAACTTGTCGCTTCACCCTGACGATCCGCAGGTGGACAACATACAGGGAATTTCCAGGATAATGAACAGGGTTGAAAGTTTCGACCGGGCAATGGGAATGTATCCAAGTAAATTCAACGGGGTTACTATGTGCCAGGCCAATTTTGCCCTGATGGGAACCAATATTCCTCAACTTGTAAGAAGATGGGGAAGGACAAAATCAACTTTGTCCATTTCAGAAATGTTCAGGATCTGAGCAATAGCGTCCCCAGCACAAAGTTTACTGAAACATTCCACGATGAAGGCCAGATAGATATGTATGAGGCAATGAAAGCATACTATGATATAGGCTTTGAAGGCCCGATACGCCCTGATCATGTACCAGTACTCTCAACCGAAATTGAAGCAGGAATGAGGGGAGGATATACTACACTTGGAACTCTCTATGCCATTGGTTATATAAGAGGTCTGGCAGAATCAGTAAGTAAAGAACAAAGTTAACTGATTAAATTAATATTATTATGACAAGAAAAATAATTCTTATTCTGGTGACAATTACCTCTATCCGTAATTACTTGCGAATGCACAAAGTGTAAAATGGTCAACCCGATGACATAAAACTTCTGACAAAGGAGTGGACAGGAGAACGTACACCTGATGGAAGACCAAAAGTGTCGGATGAACTTCTTGAGCGGCTTAAGACAATATCGATGGAAGAGTGCTGGGGCTTTCTCAAGAGCAAGGGTTATGAGAACCAGTTTGAAAACTTCTCCAATATATATGAGCAACGGCTGGGTGATAATTCATCCTGAAAAGGTTATGACTGGACGAGTTGTAACTCCGTCAGTTCATGCCTCTCCGGAAAGATTTTGATTCGTACGTTCAGGAGATTGGAAAAAAACATAAAATGACCTCGCCTGTTACCAATTACGCACCGATCAACGCCCTGAGCGACGGAGATATTTACGTAGCTGACTCTTATGGTAAAATTGCAAACGGTACCCTTATCGGCGATAATCTTGCAAACGCAATATACAAAAACGGAAAACGGGGAATAATCTTTAACGGATCAGTAAGAGACCTTGAAGGTCTTGGTGAGATAGAGGGATTTAACGGCATGGATACGCGGCTCTGATCCATCTGCCATTGACCAGATGATGTGTGCTACTGTTAATGCTCCTATCAGGATCGGAAGAGTAACTGTTCTGCCGGGCGACGTGGTGCTTGCAAAACCGACGGGAATAACATTTATACCACCTCACCTTGTTGCCGAATGCGTATTATCAGGTGAATATACTGCTTTGCGCGACCAGTTCAGTTTCTTTTGCATCCAGACCAAAAAGTTCAAATATGACAATGAACACTTTGTAGATGTGACACCTGAAGAGCTTGATAAAGCATTCGTTGAATGGATAAATACAAAAAATGATCTGCCAATGGATAAGAAGGACCTATTCGATTACATGGATAAGATGAAGGCTGAAAGAGCAAAGAGAAGAGCTGAAGCAGAGGCAAAAAAGAAAAAGCGAATAAACAAAAATCATTATTTATGCACCATTAATATATACCTTCGCAGGAAATTAATAGTGTATTTTCCATGTCCGATCTTGAAAAATATTTCAGTAAATTCCGTGAGAATATCATTGGGATTGACACAGAGATAATAACTCCGTATGGATCAAAAAAGCTCATCTACGCTGACTGGGTGGCAAGCGGAAGATTATACCGTCCGATCGAAAAGAGAATTTCAGAAGAGATAGGTCCGATGGTGGGTAATACGCATTCAGAATCGACTGCCACAGGAAAGACAATGACAGATGGTTATCATCATGCACAACGGATAGTCAAGAAGCATGTAAATGCAGATGAGAACGATATACTGATCTTTACCGGGACGGGTATGACATCCGCGGTGGTAAAGCTGCAGAGAATTATCGGGTTGAAGGTGCCCGAGCAGGCAAAGAAATTTTGCGCTGTCGCAATGTACAATGATGTCAGATGCAGTGAATTATCAAATCTTCACCGACCGGTTGTTTTTCTCACACATACTGAACACCATTCCAATCACACCTCATGGTTCGAAACGCTGGCCGATGTAGTGGTTCTGGAACCATCCCCGGATCTGACCGTAAATCCGGATGCACTCAGGAGAGAAATAAAAAAATATAGCGACCGACCACTTCTTATAGGATCATTCTCAGCCTGTTCCAATGTTACCGGATATTATCCGCCATATTATGAACTTGCACGCATAATGCATGAACATAATGGTTACTGTTTTGTCGATTTCGCCGCCTCAGCGCCGTATGTGGATATTGATATGCATCCGGAAAATAAAATGGAAAAGCTCGATGCAATATTTTTCTCACCTCATAAATTTCTTGGCGGACCGGGCAGTCCGGGAGTACTCATCTTCAGCAATGAACTATATAAGAATGAAATACCTGACACACCAGGTGGCGGGACGGTTAAATGGACAAACAGATGGGGAGGATATAGCTATATCAGCGATATTGAAGTAAAGGAAGACGGAGGGACTCCCGGATTTCTCCAGGGCATTAAGGCAGCCCTGGCTGTTTCTCTTAAGGAAGAAATGGAAACCGTAAAGATCCGCGAAAGAGAGAATGAACTTAAAAACATAGCTTTCAGTGAGCTATCAGAAATTGAAAGATCTCCATATCCTTGCAGATGACATTAAGGAGCGGCTTGGAGTTTTCTCGTTCTACCTGAGCAATATCCATCATAATCTTATAACCAGGCTGCTGAATGACCGGTTTGGGATTCAGATGCGGGGAGGATGTTCCTGTGCAGGGACTTACGGACATTTCCTCCTTAATGTGGACTTTACCCTCTCCAAAGAGATAACTGACAAAATAGATGCCGGAGATCTGTCCATGAAACCAGGGTGGATAAGGTTATCTCTTCATCCGACCATGACCGATAAGGAATTACTTCAGATAACGGATGCCATTAGGCAGATTGTTGAAAATATTGATATCTGGAAGGCTGATTATTCTTATGACAAGCATACAAATGAATTTCACCACGTCAATTTCCCGGAAGATATAGTATCTGATTACTCATCATGGTTTAAAATGGACGCTTAACCTTCATTCCACCGAAGAACTATCTCATGCAGAAATAATTTCTACAATAATTATTCAGCCGGGTTGAGTACCGGTACTATCTCTGGAAAGATTAATCAGTTGTGACTGCAGGTATGTCCGTGCTCGTGATCGTGATCATGGTGATGGCCATGATGATCTCCATGATGGTTGCAACTGCTGCCGGTATCTTTCACTAATCCGGAGACATAAAGCTTTACTACATCCGTGGCATTACCGGAACAGCCTCTTATCACTTCTATCCCATTACTATTAAGCACATTAACTGCACCGCCTCCTATTCCTCCTGCAAGCATCACAGTAACTCCATCAGTGGAGAGCACCGAAGCTATATCTGATTTGCACCCGCATCCCTCGGGAGATTCGACACTCTTGATCTCGGTTATCTCCCTTGCTTCTGAAATTGTATAAACTCCATATGATTCGCAATGACCAAAATGGCCATCAATCTGGTTGTCACTTGTTATTGGTACTGCTATTTTCATAATTTATATTTGAGATGAATATCACTTTAAATAATGGAGGACATGTCGATAGATTTTTTCACTTTACACAAATCAGCCACCTTCACTACTGAATCCTTGTATTTCTCAGGAAAGTCCGGGGGCAGCTTTATATCAATTGTTATATCAACAGGCAGCCCTGTCTCCTTATCAAATTCAGTCTTCTGAATGATCCTGATGCCATCCGTCGGAATCTTCCTGTTATCGCAGAATGATTTTACATAAATGCCGGCACATGTCCCTATTGATGCAAGGTAAAGATCAAAAGGGGCAGGTGCTGTATCCCCTCCTCCATTATTGACAGGCTGATCAGTTCTTATAACGTGACCATGGAAGTGAGCCGAAACCACTTTTCCACCTTCGAATGTTATTTCCATTTTAACTTAATTGTTCGATTGGGTTATTGAATACACTAACAAATGATCCGGATGATTGTTTATCAGCCATTGGCGGTAAGCAGAAACACCTCAAAGCTTTTTGATTCTGTTTCTGATATTTTATGCTCAATTAAGAAACAGGGTCTGTATGAGATATTTCTGAACCGGTTTTTCCTCAGTATGCCGGAAAGATCCTCAGGGTTAAAACCTTTGTGACCGGTGAATCCTTCTCCGTGGAAGGATCCGTCTTCCTCATAAAGATCTGCTATTGCCAGATAACCTCCGTCGTTTAACAACATACCAAATTTTCTTATAATATTCTCAATGTCATTCACATGATGAAGCACCATCTGTGTAAAGATAAGATCAAACTTTCCACCGGCATAGTCATTATGTTCGAGATCAAAGTTGAGGACTCTGAGGTTCGACACCTTTGAAGCTTCAATCTTTTCCTTCATAATCCTGACCATTTCCGACGAATTGTCCATCAGAGTTATCTCCTTCAGATTATTGCTCAGAAGAAAACTCGCAATACCTGTGCCAGCTCCGTACTCCATTGCTGTCATACTGTTGTTCAGAGGTATCTCATTTTTTATAGCTTTAACAATTGCCTCGGAACGGTCCCAATGCATTGGATTCTTATCCCATTCTGCTGCCTTAACGTCAAACTCGTTCATAAATAGCTTCTATACCTTTTTCCTGTCACTCAAGCCAAGAGACCAGTAAATAGGGCAAAAACTAACAAAACTTGTAACAACAAAAACAGCTCCCAGGATTAACAGGATAATTCCCAGTACGCCTGTAACCTTACCTGTAAAATACAGTACTGCAAATACAATGGCGAGCAATACCCTGATCACTCTGTCAACATTTCCCAGATTCTTCTTCATAATAAACCTTTTTTAAATTAATATATATAATTTCTAAACCAATTCCTTTGAAATAGCCATAGCGGCTATTGTCCCATCGGCAACAGCCGTAGTAATCTGCCTGTATTTTTTACTGATAACGTCTCCTACAGCATATATACCCGGGATACTTGTCAGCATATCTTCATTGGTCTTAATATAACCCCATTTATCAAGCTCAAGCTTACCCCTGAAAAGGTCAATATTAGGCTTCATTCCGATAAAGATAAATACACCGTCACCAGTAAGATTCTGCCTCTCTTTAGTTTTTACATTTTCAATCTCGGCTACAATTTTCTCACCGTCCCTTACAAAATTCCTTGGTTCATTGTCAAATATTACAGATATTTTAGGATTGTTAAATGCTTTTTCCTGCGCCTGCATATTGGCTGTGAACTTATCAAACTGGTGAACAATCGTAAGCTTATCTGCGAATCGGGTTAAATATTCTGACTCCTCTACCGCGGAATTGCCGCCACCGATTACAATGACTTCCTTCCCGTCCATATATTTTCCATCGCATGTAGCACAGTATGAAATGCCCTGGCCTTTAAGTTCCTTTTCTCCGGGAGCCCCGGTAAGATTTGGAGTGGTCCCTGTTGCTATGACTATCATCTTAGCTTTTACAGTTTCATACTCATCAATAACAACTTCTTTTTTCTCAAGATCAACCTTTGTTATGTCTACAGCTACCTTGTAAACGGTACCACAAAGCTTTGTCTGCTCGCTCATATTGTGAGAAAGCATATAACCGGCCTGAGGCTCTATAAATCCAGGGTAGTTGGACACTTCATGTGTTGTTGAAACATGACCACCCGGTAAGGATATATCTATTAGGACGGTATTGATCTTGGCCTGACAGAGGTAAAGACCTGCGGTCAATCCTCCCGGTCCGGCACCAAGGATTATAACATCAAATTCTGAAACTGAGGGTTTTACTTTTGATTTGATATGCGCCACCTTATCTTCAGAGAGCATACTGTCGAGGTTCCTTATTATATCTTTTCTCCTGATTCCGCCAGTGAGTCTGTCTGCCACCTCTTTCCCGTCCTTAAAAAAAAGAAGGGTGGGTGACGATTTTACTGAAAGTTTTTCAGCAAGTTCCCTGTTCTGCTGACGGAATACTTTAATGAATTTTATATCCTTCCCGTAAAGATTGGAAAGGTCTTCAAATTTTGAAGCAAGTGCTTCACATGGAGGGCATTCTGTTGAGTAGAAGTCAAGGACAACTTTATCTGCCTGCAACACCTCGCTGTCAAATTCAGATGTAATTAATTTCTTTCATTTATGGTAGTATTGTATAAAAGAGGGAACCTCTTCCATTAATTTTCAAAGGTATGCCGAGAAGCCCAGTTCCAGTAATTCCTTTACTGGTCTGCAGTCTGATGAGCAGACATATCCGGTCCTGTTTTTTGCTACAGAACCGCACCCGCCTCCGCATGCGAGTTGCAATGAACATTCCCTGCACTCCGGGATGGCTGAAATATCACGCCGTTCCCACTCTTCAATAAGTTCTGTCTTCCGGGTGATAAATGGATAAAAAGTTCCGAGCAGCTCATCGGCTTTTCCGACTGTCGCAGTGCAAGAATAAATCTGCCCGGTATAATCAAATGCCCATTCTGTTTTGCAGGCCGGGCAGGCATCAAATAAGGGATCAGGAAGCTCTCCCTGCTCTGAGATGAATTTTGATATTGAATATGCCGGTTTGTAAAACTCGGTTATATGAGGATATTTTCTGACAAGTTCATAGATACTTTCATATAATGATATCCTGTCAAACAATTTACCTGACGCGGACTGACAATGATGAAGTTCATAATTGCGTCCCAGCTGCGTTTTGAAATGACCGCTTTTTGTCCATCCCCTGTCTATCGCAAATCGCGCCAGATCAGGAAGGTTGTCAATATTATCCTTATCAACAACCATCCTCAGGTTTATGTCAATCTTATTTTCGAGCAGTGAATCGATGCCTTTGACTATTTTACGGAATGTTCCCTGCCCACCTTTCAGAAACCGCCTGCTGTCATGTATTGCCTCGGTGCCATCAAGAGTCACCTGCACCTCCCGGATTTTTCCCCGTTTAAGAATTGCAGCGTATTCCTCAAGCGCATATCCGTTGGTCACAAGACTAAGCTGCAGGTCAGCTGCAGCAGATTTGGAAACGAAATAGCTTATAAGTTCCTTCTGTTTCTCACTTCCGAGAAGCGGCTCACCACCGAATACAGTAACATATTTCTTACGGCCATCGAATTCATTCAGTATATAGCTGAAAAAAGCATCAATTATCTCATGTGTCAGCTCACTGCCCTGATTACTGTATTGGTCCTGGTAACAGTACGAACATGCAAAATTACAGCTGTAGTTCGTTACGAAGAATATCTGAACCTCATCCTTTTCGCGAGAATCTATAAAGTCAAGATATCTCGACCTGTATAATTTCTTTTCTTCCGGCTCCTCAGCAAGATATCCCTTTACTGCCAGTTCCTCAATGAATACAATATCGTGAACTACTCCTCCATTTTTAATTATCTCAAGTTTCCCGGCATCATCCGGACTCAGGATATCAGCATTACCTGACAGAGGATTTACAATAAAATAGTTTTCTGAATTCCTGATCCTTGAAAAAATATTATGATTCGAATACTTCATCTAAATGTATAATAGAATAAATAGAATACGTTAGACGGAACCGGGCCCGAACAGATCCCTCAAAAATCTTATACTAGTCGTGACAGCCAACTACTGTTTTTGACGTTTTTGCACAGCACTGTGCAACTTTTACTTCAGCTCTTTTTTCCTTTTTTTTAAGTACGCTTTTCATAATTTTAAAATATTATTTAACTAATAAAACTTCATTTATCGCTTTAATTAAACTCTCTTTTGGAATAGCTCCCATCGACATCTGGGGACTGCCTTTTGCCGGAATAAACAGAAGCGTTGGCAATCCGGAAATACCCAGACTTTGTGAAAGGATTTTCTCTTTATCAGTATCTACTTTATAAACAACTATTTTACCTTCAAATTCTTTGGCTACATCTTCTACCAGGGGAGACAACTGACGGCATGGCCCACACCAGTCTGCATAAAAATCGATTATTGCAGGTTTGGTTCCCTCGTACTTCCAATCCTTATTAGCCTCATAATTGAAAATAACCTTTTTAAACATCTCATTAGTAAGCTGAACAACAGTGTTAGTTTCTGTTTTATCACCCACTGGTGAGGTTCGGTTTTCTGATTTGCAAGTAATGAAGAATAAAGAAGAAATCAATAGTGATAACAAAACTTTTCTTTTCATATCTGTGCTTTTTTAAAATTTACAATTCTATATTTTTGCGAATGGTTTCCCTGCTGTAATTGTCCAGCTGGAAACCATAACCTTACCTTTTTCATAAGGCGATGACTCTTCAATAACCTCCGTGGCAAGGAAACCTGCATTATAAAGATGTTCCAGATATTCCTCCCTTGTTACTGATCCTGCCCAGCATTCGGAGATGGCAACAGCGTCGTTTCTGAATTCATCCGGTATTGGTTCAATTGAATAAATATCGCTTACTACAAATCTTCCCCCAGGCTTGAGGATCCTGAAAATCTCATTCCACACCGCCTGCTTGTCAGATGAATGATTTATTGTACAGTTGGAGATAACCAGATCGGCAATTCCTGATTGAAGATCTAATTTTTCGAGCGTACTCTGAATGAAACTGACATTGGTTACACCAAGCTGATCAGCAGTGGTTACAGCTTTCCTGATCATTCCTTCTGATATATCGATCCCATATGCGAAACCATCATTCCCTACTATCCCGGCCAGCCTGATGACATCGGATCCCCTTCCGCTTCCAAGATCCACACATACTTCCCCATCTGTGGCATTGGCATAATTCAGGGCTCCACCGCACGAAAGGCAACAACTCGTCTCGGCCAGTTCACTGTATCTTCTGTTTATTTCCGTATAAGTCATTTCAAAAATTCCAATTTCTTTATCTTTTCTAAAATATGCCTTTTTTCCGCCGCAAAGATAAGGACAAATTCTTTAAATCGCAATAATATCACCTGAATCTTTTTAGTATCACCAATTATTTTTTATCTTTGCTGAATAAATCCACTGAAAATGAGCGCGGTTTTCACTACTGACCTGGACGACAATACACTGCAAGAACTTTTTAACAACGAAGAAAAGTGTTATGAATTTCTGTCTGAGCTGAAATGGAGCAATGGCTTCACCTGCCGGAAGTGCGGAAACTCGAATTACTGTCAGGGAAAGTCATCATACTCGAGGCGTTGTACAAGATGCAAAACAGAAGAATCACCTGCCGCCGGAACTATATTTCATAATTGCAAATTCCCCATCAGCAAGGCATTTTACATCGCCTGGAATGTCTGCAAGGGAAAAGAAGATATATCCACTTATGAATTTGCCCGACGTTTGTCGCTCCGGCAGATGACCTGCTGGAATTTCAAGACCAAGATTCAGACTGCCCTCCAGCAGATGGATTCGCTTACTGATACAGAAAAGTCGTCGATACAAAAAATACTCACGTAACACAACCTGATGTTTTCCACGCAGATCCATGCAATGAACTGTAAATTCTTTTGCCTGGAATAATTAATCCCAATCATTAAAAAGATCAGGTATAGCAGACTGTTCCGGCAATTTCGAAGGTTTCTCCTGAAGCCTCCTTCATTACGCTGGCAATTTTTTCAGGCAATCCTGATACAATTTCTCCGGTATTTATCATACTGACATAGGTCAGTCCGTCATCTTTTTCATATACTGAGATCCTGCAGGGCATCATTACCGAAATGATCCTTTCGTGGTTGAGTTCAAGCATCTGTCCGGAGTATTCCGGCTTGCAAATCTCAATGACTTTGACAGGCTTGACTGTCTTGCCTGCCTTTGCCAGAGATTGTTGAAGATCATGGACGGCAGGGACTTTCCATTCCCGTCCTTCAGCTTCTGCAACAAGCATTTCTACGGTTTTATCAAATCCAAACCGGCTTTTGCTTTCAATAACAATTTGAGTATCTCCCATTGAAGTAAGTATTAAAATATATACATATTTATAAGTTGTTCCAGAAGCTCCTGTTTACCGCTTCTTGTTTCAGGCTCGCCTAGTCCGGAAGCATATCTCTCAGATTCTCAATAGTCATCTTACCGTTTTCAAAATCTTTGCCTGCACCCTTATCAAAGGAATCGTACCTTGCCTTTCTCAACTTAAGATAATCGCTCTCTCCAAGCACCTTATCGGCTATAATGAGTGATCGGGCAAATGTATCCATACCACTGACATGAGCTATAAAAATATCCTCAATATCGGTCGAATTGCGGCGAACCTTGGCATCGAAATTAATACCCCCCGTTGTGAAGCCTCCTGCCTGCAATATAACCATCATTGCCTCGGTCACCTCATAGATATTTGTCGGAAACTCATCAGTATCCCAGCCATTCTGATAATCACCCTTATTTGCATCTATGCTCCCAAGCAGTCCTGCATCAGCTGCAACCTGCAGCTCATGCTGGAAGGTATGGCCCGCAAGGGTGGCATGGTTTACTTCAATATTCAGTTTGAAATCCTTATCCAATCCATGCTGTCTGAGGAATCCTATAATGGTGGCGACATCATAATCGTACTGATGCTTTGAAGGTTCCATTGGTTTTGGTTCTACAAGGAATGTACCCTTGAAACCTATCTTTCTCCCATAGTCGCGTGCCATCGACAGCATTGTTCCCATGTGATCAAGCTCCCTCTTCATGTCTGTGTTGTGTAGGCTCATATATCCTTCCCGGCCTCCCCAGAACACATAATTTTCTCCTCCCAGTGCAACGGTTGCTGCAATTGCATTTCTAAGCTGCACAGCTGCATTTGCGACCACCTTAAAATCAGGATTTGTTGCTGCTCCGTTCATATATCTGGGGTTTGAGAACAGATTTGCCGTACCCCAGAGAAGTTTTACACCGGTTTGGTCCTGCAGGGTTTTCATTACAGGGAGGATCTTCTCCAGTCTCTTCTCAATCTCAAAGACAGTACCATCGCCAACTATATCTGTATCATGGAAACAATAATATCCTGCCCCTGTCTTTGTAATAAACTCAAAGGCAGCATCAAGCCTGTGCCTGATTTTATCATCAGCCGCCTCATCCTTCCAGGGATATAACCTGGTTGCATTACCAAACGGATCTGATCCGTCACCACAGAAAGAGTGCCAGTATGCAACGGCAAAACGAAGATGATCCTTCATCTTCTTTCCACCAACAATTTCCTCAGGATTATACCATCTGAATGCCAGCGGATTTTTTGAGTCCCTTCCTTCGTACTCTATCTTCCCTATTCCGGGATATGCCTCTTTATTGCCTTTATAGATCATATATTCTTTCTTTTTAGTGTAATACTGTTTAATTAATTATACCATTTTAAAATTGCTTACGATCATAAATATGTGTTGAACTCAGATTAGCTCTACAGCATTTTCACCAGATGCTCCCACTTCCCATATAGCTTCTTCAATAATTTTTGATTTTTCCTTTTCAGGCTCGGTAATCCCTACGGCAGTAAGACCCTGAAAGGCTTCCTTTGCAGAATTGTAATAGCCACATCCTATCCCTGCTCCTCTTGCGGCACCTATTGATCCATCGGTATTATAGAGATGAATTTCAGTTCCCGTGATCCCTGATAATGTTTCGCGAAAAACTCTGCTAAGGAACATATTTGCCTCACCTGCCCGTATTATCGATGGATCAATTCCAGTCTCCTTCATTATATCCAGTCCATATCTGAATGAAAATGCAATACCTTCCTGGGCAGCCCTGAACATATGAGCATTGGAATGGGTATTGAAATTCAATCCGGATATACTGGCTCCGGCATCCTTATTTCCAAGCATTCTTTCTGCACCGTTACCGAATGGCAGTATAATCAAGTCCGTCCGAGCCGGGAGCCACTTTTTCAGCCAGAACATTCATCTCATTGTAAGACAAGCCGGTGCCGCTGCTTCTTTCTCAGCCATGAATTCATTATTCCTGTGCCATTAATACACAACAGAACACCAAGTCTAGGTTCAGAAGCTGTATGGTTTACATGAAGAAAAGTATTTACCCGTGAGAATGGATCATATTTTTTCTTGTCTGTCACACCATAAATAACACCTGAGGTTCCGGCTGTTGCAGCTACCTCTCCGGGATTAAGTACATTTAGCGAAAGTGCGTTATTTGGCTGATCTCCTGCTCTGTACGATACAGGAATCCCCTCCGGCAACCCTGTTTCATCAGCTACAGATCTTAACAGCCTTCCTTTAATAGAAAATGAGGAATTGGACTCAGGCAACAGATCCCGATCGAAACCATAATAATTCAATAATTCATTTGAAACATCGTCTGTTGAAAAATCCCAGAATATGCCCTCCGAGAGCCCTGTAAAAGAAGTACTTATTTCGCCGGTAAGCCTGAGTGCAATATAATCACCCGGGAGCATTATCTTATATATCCTGTCAAACAGTCCGGGTTCATTTTCCTTAACCCATGCGAGTTTTGAAGCAGTGAAATTCCCCGGGGAATTAAGCAGATGGGAAAGACAATAATCGTTACCCATGCGAGCTCATCGCTTTGTTCCCCGTATCCTACGGCCCTGCTGTCACACCAAATTATTGACGGACGCAGTACTTTATGGTTCTTGTCTATTGTGACCAGACCGTGCATCTGGTATGATATACCGATTGCTCCTATATCTTTGCTTCCCTGTCCAAGCCGGTTAGTACAATCATTTATCGCTGCCTTAAGATTTGCCCACCAAATTTCCGGTATCCTGTTCCGCCCAGCCTGGCTTAACAGCGATTATCTCCATTTCATCTGATGGATAAAATGCAGTGGCAAGGCACTTGCCTGTCTCACCCTCTATCACCGAGGCTTTTACGGAAGAGCTTCCAAGATCAATTCCGAGTAATAACATAACAGATTTTTTAAATTTTTTCTCCGTGAATTCATAGTGTCTCTTTGTCCAATCTGCCCCCACACAGCTGTTGAAAAAGTAAAGAAATTAACCCCCTTTAGGGGGGCAGGTGGGCAAAGGGGCAAGGGGACAAAATCACAAAGGATAAATATAAGCTTTTTACATCTGATGGCTGAACCAATTTTAAAAATTTGTTGTAATTTCCCCCTCTATATCAGATACAATTCATAATATCCCGAAGTATGGAAAGATCCAAAAAACCGATCACAAGGAGGAAGTTTATTGATACCTCAGTAAAGGCTTCGCTCATAACATCATTTTCTTTCGGGGGAATACCGGAAATTGTACCCTCAGGGCTTTTCGGAAAAAATGCACCAAGCAACAGGATCAATATAGGTCAGATAGGATTTGGCCGCATTGCCATGACGCATGATC
The DNA here is from genome assembly GCA_963756885.1 of uncultured Bacteroidales bacterium. GTDB lineage: Bacteria > Bacteroidota > Bacteroidia > Bacteroidales > VadinHA17 > LD21. Next base: position 699,709 of record CAVWPG010000001.1, on the reverse strand, counting down.
TTGCTGAAACACTGAAATATGATACTGCCAGGATCATGGCGGTTGCTGATCTTGATTCCACCAGGGCTGCAAAGGGAAAGGAGTTCATAGAGGGTCACTATGCCCGTTCAACCGGCAAGTCGGGTTATATGAATGTAAAGGTCTATGAGGATTACAGGTTACTGCTTCAAAACACTGATATTGATGCAGTTATTATCTCAACACCCGATCACTGGCACGCTCAGCCGGCTATTGAAGCTGCCCTGGCAGGAAAGGATATCTACCTGCAGAAACCAACCTCGCTCACAATAAAGGAAGGAAGGGTGTTAAGTGATGTTGTAAAAAGGAAAAAGGTGATCCTGCAAGTTGGAACCCAACAGAGGTCAATGCAGCAGTTCAGGATTGCGGCGGAACTTGTAAGAAACGGAAGAATAGGTAAGCTTGAGACTGTAAAGATAGGTCTTCCCGGTGATCCGTCTGGTCCCGGAGCCTCCCCTATGTCCGTGCCGGAAAACCTTAATTATGACATGTGGCTGGGGTCCACCCCCGACGTATATTATACTGAGATGCGTGTTCATCCTCAAAACAGTCTCACTGATCGTCCGGGCTGGCTGCGTTGTGAGCAGTTCGGTGCCGGAATGATAACCGGATGGGGGCAGCACCATTACGATTCAGCAGCATGGGGAATGGATACCGAGCTTACGGGTCCTGTTGAGATAGAAGCCGTGGCACAGTTTCCAAAATCAGGACTATGGGATGTCCACGGAGATTTTATGGCTAAGGCAGAATATAAAAACGGTATCACAATGCTGACAAGCGGAGGTTATCCAAACGGAGTAAGATATGAAGGAACTGAGGGCTGGATCTTTGTTACAAGAGGTAACTATACTGCATCTCCCAGTGATCCTGTTTCAAAAACAAACAACATTAAATCTCTTGAGGCAAGCGATCCGGCTATTCTTTCAAGTGTCATCAGGGAGAACGAAATACATCTGTATGTGAGCTATGAGCAGCATGGCAACTGGCTCGACTGCATAAAATCGCGCAGTGAACCTATTTCTCCTGTTGAGTCAGGCCACAGGGCATGTACCGTTTGCCTCCTGACTCATATAGCTATGAAGCTTGGAAGAAAACTTCAATGGAATCCTGATAAGGAAGTTTTTGTAAATGACAATGAGGCTAATTCAAAGCTCTCACGCATACAGAGGTACCCTTACGGAACAGAGTACATAAATATTTGATTTCATGGCATGTATTATGAGGAATAAGTTCATTGCAATCATACTCCTTTTTGCGGGATTTTCATTTTCAGCACCTGTTTACGCTGCAAAAATTGTGGCAGTGAGAGTCGGTTCAAAAATCAACATCACAATCGACGACAAGTTTTTCACAAGCTATATCTTTTCTGAAGATGAAAAGTATCCATTTTTCTATCCTGTCAATGGCCCGGTTTCCGGGGGATCAGTAACCTCGATGCGAAACAGTGAGTACCCGCATCACAGTTCGCTCTTTTTCGGGTGCGACCTGGTTAACGGAGGCAATTACTGGCAGGAGGGCCTTGAGAGAGGAAGAATAATCTCGATTAATGCTCTAATAGTGAAGCAGGGAGGCGACAGTGTAATCATAAGTGACGAGTGCATCTGGAACCGGCCGGAATCAATTTCACCTGTCAGGGACATCAGGAAAATTATTATAACTGCACCTGAAGCAGGTACCAGACAAATAGATGTAGAGATCAGAATGGAGATGCTTGCTGATGTGACAATTCTGAAGACCAATCACTCTCTTTTCAGTGCCAGGATTGCAGCAGATCTTTCCGTGCTTAACGGTGGCACAATGATAAACGCTGAAGGTCTTAGAAATGAAAAAGAGACGTTCGGCAAGTCATCTCCCTGGATAGATTACTATGGCAGGAGGGGAAATGGCATAGAGGGACTGGCAATATTTCAGCATCCTTCAAATCCCTGGTTTCCATCACCATGGTTCACGCGCGATTATGGATTTATGTCACCAACGCCAATGTACTGGCCTGAAAACGGAACAGCTACCTTTTTGAAAAAGGGAACAATACTGGATCTCCGTTACAGGGTGATAGTGCACTCAGGCGATTATAAACAAGCTAAAATTTCGGAGGCATACTTAAAATACAAAAACGAATAAATGCCTACACTGAGTATTTCTGTGATTTTCTTTCACTTAACACTCTGAAGGAGCATTCCTTCAGATCACATAAGCTGCACGTGTACTTATTAAATCTTACATTCCCCCCTATCCCGATAAGGCCGCTGATTGATTTTACCGGATCCATTAGTGCTGAATCCGTCAATGTGATCTTGCAAAAATTGTCCGGGATGAGCCGGAATAATTTATGCTGTTCGGAAACATCCCATCCGCAGTAACCCGGGCTATATCTGTTCGTAATTTTCTTCCCTTCAGAAATTATTTTACGTTCAAGTTCACCCTGGAGCAGGTCTGCGGCAGCATCTGCTACAATACTTCCAATGATATCATGTATATATGCTGTAAGAGGGTCTCCTGCAGACATGGCTGATTTGGACCGAATGCCTGTCTCTGCGCCTGCCGTGCATAAAAAGAATGCCAGTGAATCAGACTTCTTTAGCTGTCCGTAGAGGATTTTATTGATCTGGAAGTTGATGCCGCTGATATTGATTGATTTGTCTGAGGCAAGGAATTCAATATCATCAAAAATCCTGTATTCAGCTCTTATACCAGGGAATAATTCCGGCTCCTTCAATATCTCTTCAATTACTGTATTGACAATCTCACGGTCATCGCCCTCTCCGTATCCAAGTACATTTTCAATCTGGCTCAGATCGATATCAAGATCGCCGTAATTAATCTGAAAAGTTGAGTATGCCATAATTAGTATTTATGCCTTTAGTCCGCTTTCAAGTACCAGCCTTTCAACAATCGACTCCCATCCCAATGGTCATTATATGAATGCCCCTGATCCCCTCCTTGGTTTTTATCTTATCAATGAATTCCAGTGCTATCTGGACTCCCTCTTCCGGAGCTGCTTCTCCGGCTTTCTCCATCCGCTTCAGGATATTATCGGGCACGCTGACTCCCGGAACTTTGGTGTGAAGATATTCTGCCACCTTATAGCTTTTTAAGGGGGCTAATCCTATAAGGATCGATACCTTTCCAGTACATTTCTCTTATCCAGTTGCTCAAGCCATGGATCAAGCCTCTCCGCATCAAAAACCAGATTTGTCTGAAAGAACTGCGCCCCCGCATTAACTTTCTTCTGATCCTTTATTGCCTGCAGTACAGGATCCGAGGCAAAAGGAGAAGTTGCAGCGCCAAGAAACAGCTTCGGGAGGTTCCTTCATCTTCCTGCCATCAAGATAAATGCCTTCATCTCTCATTCGTCTGAGTATCCATAGCATCTGAACCGAATCTATATCAATTATTTCATTGAACCGGATGGTGATGGTCCGACTATCGGGTTATCACCCGTAATACAAAGCACATTTCTGATTCCAATATCATTCAGCTCCGACAACATCGACTTGTAATCCGCAGCGTGTGGTATCCCGTGAAGCAATCTGAAGTATGGTTCAGCATTCAAGCCTGAGTGCCAGCATTGCAGCATGCAATGCTGGACATTTTCGGCCGGGCCGAGGAAGAATCAGTAAAGTTGATTGCCGTTACCTAGGGTTTTACAAGCTCAATATCTCTTTTAAGCTTGTCCGGTTGCTGAACCTACCGTGGAGGTGTAACCTCTGTTGCCACAACAAATTTACCGTTTCTGAGCCGCCTTTCAAGGTCAGATACAGGTTCTGCTGTAAGCGGCGGATGATATTCTGAATCGCCTTTCCACCAGTCGGGCTGGCGGATAGTTTTGAAAACACTTTCCCAGACCTCATTCTTTTTCGCTTTATCCTTTGAAAGAATAGCCTCCTATGAATTTCCCGGTCCCATTTTACTTGTCTTACAACATCTCCCCAGGTTTCTGTTCCAACTTTTTGCCAGTCAAGAGGAGGCAACACCTCAAGAAGTTTCTCCGTCTGCCCGTTTTAAGTGCCCTTTTATAAATTGCATACCATACACATTTGCGTGTCTCATCTACATAACAGTTTTTTTCAGGGGTCACTCCTCCGCATGGTCCGTTTCTCATCCCTTTCGGACATTCCATTGGACATATGAATGCTGTTTCCTGAAGCAGACAGTTTCCGCACATCCGGCAACCAAACAAAGGTCCCTTGACAAGAAGCTCAGTTTTTGCGAAAACCCGCCTGCTGAATTTTTCCCTCTTAAAAGGATAAAAGGCTGGTTGCCATCTGCGGGCAGGTTTTATACCAGACATATTTTTAATGATATATAATAATGAGATTATATTTTAATAGTTCGCCTGCCTGAGAATATTTCAACAAATCTGATTGCATAATCATCCCTGCCAAGAATAAGATCGGTTGCCCTCACCGCTGCAGCGATCTTCTCCGGATTTGCTATCGGACATGTCAGTCCGTTCATTATTGACAATGACATATAGGCTGAATTAAGGATCTCCCTGTCTGGCAATCCAAATGAAATATTGCTTGCACCCTGTGTAATATTCAAGCCCAAGCTTTCTGATGGACAAGCCTGATTGTTTCAAGAGTAACCAGACATGCTTGTGGATCCGCACTGACAGCCATAGCCAGGGGATCAACAATAACATCCTCCTCTTTGATTCCGGTTTTAACAGCCCTTTCCAGAATCTTTTCTGCAATTGCAATCCTTTTTCAGGATCATTTGTTATTCCTTCGTCATCCATTGTAAGCGCTATTATTGCTGCACCATATTCTTTTGCAATCGGAAGAAATGTATTCATTGATTTCTCTTCTCCATTCACCGAATTGATAAGGCATTTGCCTCCTGCTACTTTAAGGGCAGCTTCAATTGCTTTGGGATTTGGGGAATCGAGACAAAGAGGAATATCAAATCTGTCCCTTAATTGCCATAACAGTTTCAGGAAGCAGTCTTTACATCATCAACTCCCGGGAAACCCACATTGACATCAAGCACATCTGCTGCCGCATTGATCTGACTTTCTGCCAGTTCCAGAACATATTCAAAATCACCTGCCTGTAATGTTGATACCAGTTTCTTTCTTCTGGTCGGATTTATACATTCCCCAATAATAATAACAGGACCTCAGTATCAATAATACTTCCCTGGTATTTCCACTAAATATTGTCTTCATTATATACAGCATGTAATCAGCTAGGAAACAAGTGCTTCAGATAATTAACTGCTCCCTGGGATCAGGTGAATAAAAATCAGCTCCGATCTTTTCGCAATATTCATGGTTACAGGAGCACCCCTACTAGAATCTTCGAAGCAGCATGTTTCTCCTTAATGGCAGAAACCATTTTTTTCATATTTTCCATCGTTGTTGTGAGTAGAGCCGATAATCCCACAACAGCACCCGGGATTTTCATCCAAGGCCTTTAGAAACTTTTCAGTACCTACATCAACTCCAAGATCAATTACTTCCCATCCTCCTCCTTCAATCATCATGGCAACCAGATTTTTGCCAATATCATGAAGATCGCCCGAACCGTTCCGATTATAAATTTTCCTTTCGTTTTGTTTCACCCGACTGAAAAAATGGCTTAAGATGCATCATTGCACTGTTCATAGCCTTGGCAGCCATAAGCATCTGAGGAACATATATCTCTTTTCTTGTGAATTTTTCACCAACTTTTGCCATTGCAGGTACCAGTGCATTTTCAAGAATTTCATCAGGCTTAATTCCCTCTTCAAGAGCTCTTTTTGCCAACTCATCAGCGCCATCCTGATCTTTCATGTTCGGAGGATAGGGTGATACTTTGTTAATCTTACCAAATTCGACACAATGTGCGATTTTTTCAAGAATATCATTCATAATTTTATCTGTTTAAGAAGAATTTTAAAGAAATGACAGCTTATGTCAAATCTGCATTCAAAATAAATCAAAATATTTTGTTTGCAGCCAAATTTATATAAATATTTGAGTCAGACACTTATCTCATAAATATATTTTTCAAAACTGCTGTCCGGATAAGACACTGGATATTGTTCACTTTACTCAAAATGACAATAGTTGAATGAGTTGAAGAAAAAAATTAATATTGAAAATAGAATTATAAACAATATTATCTTTGCTATCAAACTAAATGCTCCTTAACAAAATTTAAAAGAATAAAATATAATCATAACAAATTATTAAATTATGAAATCTGCAATTCTGTTTATTTCCATCTTTATCTTCAGCCTGGCTTCAGCTCAGAATGTTGGTATTTTTCAGTACAATTCTGATATCGGGAATCCCAAAAAAGCCGGATCGGCAACCTATAACCCTGCTAATCAAAGTTATAACATAAAAGGTGGAGGATACAACATCTGGTTTGACAGGGATGAGTTTCACTACCTTTATAATAAAATAAAGGGTGACTTTATTCTTACCGCCAATTTTGAGTTCGTCGGAAAAGGCACCAATGCCCACAGAAAAACAGGATGGATGGTAAGGGCCACAACGAGGACAAATCACCCCACATTACTGCCACCCTCCATGGTGACGGGCTGACAGTGCTCAATGGAGAGGTGAAGCGGGTGCTGCGATGAGAGATCCCCAGGATGAGATTTTTGCCGACACTTCATGGTATAATATTATACAACTCGAAAGAGCCGGAAAAACAATTATTATGAGAGGAGCTCATACTGGTGAGCCCTTACGCACTATCGGGTCGCATGTAATGGAAAACCTGCCTGATGAAGTTCTTGCCGGGTTGTTTGTATGTTCCCATGATCCGGAAATACTTGAAGAGGCAAGAATATGGAATGTAAGGATTGATAAGCCTGTAAGTGATAATTATGATCCGGGCAAATCAGGATACCTTGGATGCAGGCTGGAGACAATGAATGTATTTGATGGTAAGAGAAAGGTGATTTTTGAAAAACCCGGCAGGTTTGAAGCTCCAAACTGGATGCCTGATGGGAAAAAACTTCTCTTCAACATGGATGGACTGCTTTATAAAATTCCTGTTGAGGGAGGTGAATTGGTGAAACTCAATACTGACTTTGCCACAAGAAACAATAATGACCATGGTATTTCATTTGATGGAAAGCTTCTTGCAATCAGCAATCACAGGGAGGGGTTCCGGGAGGCGGTTCAACTGTATATGTTCTGCCCATAACCGGAGGAGTCCCGAAAATGGTTACCGAAAATACTCCTTCCTATTTTCATGGCTGGGCACCCAATAATAAGGAGGTAGTATATGTGGCCCAGCGAAATGGAATTCCTATCTATAATATCTACAGAAATTCAATTAATGGAGGAAAAGAGGTTGCACTTACAGATAATAAGGCTGGGGAACATGTTGATGGCTGTGAATATTCTCCTGATGGAAAATATATCTATTATAACGGGAGCCATACAGGTACAATGCAGTTATGGCGGATGAAACCTGATGGATCGGGCAGAGAACAGCTTACATCCGACAAATACAATAACTGGTTCCCTCATATTTCACCCGATGGCAAATGGATAGCGTTCATATCATTCAGCCTGGAGGTGAATCCCAATGATCATCCGTCTTATAAGCGTGTGATGCTCAGGCTAATGCCTGCAGCTGGAGGTGAACCCAGGACAATTGCTTATCTGTATGGTGGACAGGGTACCATAAATGTGCCCTCCTGGTCGCCCGACAGCAAACAAATTGCTTTTGTGAGCAATTCAGGTAAATAATTAAATTACGTATGGACAGATCGCGACCTGTCCATATGACATAATCAACTCGACTGGATCTTTCCGAGCCTTACGCACAGATCCTTCAGTCCCTCCGCAGTGTCTCCACCCGGCTGTTCAATGGTTGTCCATCCATGGTAACCTATCTCATCCATTGATTTCATAACTGCCGGCCAGTTGATATCGCCTTCAAGCAGCCTGACTCCGAAACCGGCTCCTTTACCCTGGGTTTCCGCGATCTTACGGCTGTACTCCTTTATATGGACTTTTGCAATACGCTTGCCAAGAATCCTAATCCACTGCTCAGGCCAGCCATATGCCAGGACATTCCCGCAGTCAAAATAAAAAGCTACATAAGGGCTCTTGAACTGGTCGACATATAATGCTGCCTCCATTGGACTGAGCAGAAAATTGTTCCACACATTCTCCAGGGCAATTTTAACTTTCAGCTTTTCAGCAAGAGGAATGACTTTTTTAATCTGCTCTATGCATCTGTTCCAGCACTGATCATAGGTGACTGTTTCAGTTACCTTGCCCGGCACCAGTAAAATCGTATCGGCACCATAAGCATTTGCATCCCCGAGGGTCACCTTAAGAGCTTCCAGACCGAGGTCACGGATCTTAGGGTCCGGATCTGAAAGCGGATATTTCCAGTGAAGTTCTCCGCATACGCTAAAAATCTTAAGACCCGTAGCATCACGTGCAGCAAGAACCTCATTCCTGTTGAGATGGCTCATCGGTTCAACCCCTTCAAACCCTGCTTCGCTGGCAGCCTGGAACTTCTCCATTATACTCTTCCCGACTCCTATGCTTCCCCACATTATCCCCTTTTTGAGAGACCTGACCGGAGGTGATATAGTATTTGAGATGCCCGGGAATGAAACAGTTGATATCATTGCTGATGCCATTAAAGCATTTTTTGAGAATTGTCTCCTGTTCATAATTATTTTTCTTTGGATATTAATTCTGAAAGAGCTGTCATCTATCAAACTTCCGGAGCAGTGCCAACAACGGGCGGCGTTTCAGGGATCCCGGGAACAGGGCCGAATGCATAGGTCTTCGGACCAAGGTACAGATCTGAATTCATCAGTTCTTCCCAGGTAACATCTTTCCCGGTATATGCCGACATACGTGCCATTATTGTAATAAGCGTAGAGTTCACCTGTGCTTCCGCATCATTGACTACATTGCCTGTACGGATTCCGGTTACCAGGTTGATATGTTCCTGTACATACGGATCCTTTACTTTCCATGTCAGGTCAGTGGCACCTTCCTCAGGATAAGGGTATTTCCAGATCTCTTCACCCTTAAGGTTATAAAGAGTTCCTTTTGCATCGGCAAAGCCATCCGTGCATGTTATGAGCTGTTTTGTCAGGTTACTGCATCCTGTTATCTGCCTTGCAGCGCAGTGCGTCTGCATGCCATTGTCATATACATATTCAACACTGAAAAAATCATATTGATCTCCGGTCACTCTGCGCTGCCTGCCCCCCCATCCGATTGCCTTAACAGGAACCTTTCCCAGATACCAGTTCATTACATCTATCTCATGAATGAACTGCTCAACAATATGATCTCCTGAAAGCCAGCAGAAATTCGCCCAGTTGCGGAGCATGTATTCCATATCCGACCATCCCGGCTGTCTCCTGATAACCCACAGGGATCCGCCATTACGTATAATATGCGCACTCACGATCTCACCGATCTGACCGCTTGCAACTCTTCTCTGTGTCTCCATGAAATCTTTTTGCACTCTCCGAATGGTACCGCTTACCATGCAAAGACCGCTTTGCCTGGCACGTTCGGCTGATACCATGACGGATCTGGCCCCTACAGGATCAACAGCAATAGGCTTTTCCATAAAAATATGCTTGCCCGCCTTAACGGCCGCATCAACATGCTGCGGACGAAAATGGGGAGGAGTACATAATAGAATAATATCTATGCCTGAGTCGAGAACTTTCTCGTAGCTGTCGAATCCCAGAAAACATTTTTCATCGGCAATCTCGACATTTTTCTGCGTCTTCAGCTCAGCCCTGCATTTATCAAGGCGATCCTGAAAGACATCTCCAAGGGCAACAATCTGGAGATTCGGGCCCGCATCCAGGAAATTGATCGCAGCACCTGTCCCCCTGCCTCCGCAGCCAACAAGACCAGCTTTCAGTACCTTCCCATCCGGAGCCTGATTTAACAATTCAGGTAATTTGACCTCTTTCTTTTTCGAGTTTCCATCCCCGCATGAGGTCAGCAGTTGGGCGGCGCCAATTGTTCCAATTGCTGCCATGGCGGAATTTGACAGGAATCTGCGGCGGCTATGGTCTGTTTTGTTTGTCATAGTGAAATTTATTAAGAAGATGAGGGATAAAAAATAATCGTAATTTATAAAAATATAAAAAAGAGTTTGATTGTGAGTCCATTTAACATTATTTTACCTTTCAGGCCGTCGACTTTCTGGATGAAATGACTTCCCATTTAAAAAAATGCTTCCTTTATTAAGCAAAATCAGTATACATATTTTGAGCAATGGAAAGACCGAAAAGCGTGAATATAATATTTAACCCTTATGGACGATATTTCTTCAAGAGATAGCAATATCCCAATAAAATATTATGCCTTTTTTGATCTCGACCGGACAATAACAAGTGAGATCAGCGGGAATGCTCTCATAAGAATGGCAAGGCAAAAAGGGCTTATTAATCTTATCGACCTGCTGAGGGCATTTTACCTGTATATGATGTACAAGCTCGGGCTGAGGGATCCGCTGATAATAATCAATCAGCTGGCCGGATGGGTTAAAGGCAAGAATGAAGATGAATTAAACGCGCTGTGCTCGGAAGTCTTCAGTAGGATATTATTGCCTTCTGTTTTCAGTGATGCCGTAGAGGAGATAAATATTCATAAAAAACAGGGCGCAAAAGTAATAATCTTGTCATCTGCCCTTAATCCTATCTGTAACTCAATGTCGGAAAGCCTGGGAACAGATGCATATATCTGTTCTTCCCTGGAGGCTGAGGATGGCTATTTTACCGGACGACCGGCAGGAAGACTATGCTTTGGAGCAGAAAAGCTGACAAGGATGAACGGATATTGTAACGCAGGTAATATTGATAAATCTGTATCATGGTATTACAGCGATTCAATATCCGATCTTCCTGTATTGAGCTCCGTGGGCTATCCAGTCTGTGTCAATCCTGACAGGAAACTTAAGAAGGAGGCCCTGAAAAGAGGGTGGAAAGTTCTCCGATGGAAGAACTAGTTCACCTCGAGCTTTTGCCAGTCGGGCAGTTTCGGGAATTTTGCATGGGGCTCAGACTGATACCAGAAGCATGTGGAAGCAATATCGGATTTCTGTTTCAGATATCTCCCATCCAGATGCCATCCAAGATCCTGAATTGTTATTTTCAGATCTGAATCAAAGCGAACTGGATCCATAATATGCCATCTGTAAAGTCCGAAACGCTGCATGACGTTATAATGGCCATCACCCCTTATAACCTGATGAAGTCCCGAATATGGAGTGCAGAACTCCGTATAGTTAGTCTCTTCTACACCAGCGGCATTTGGCTTCCTCGTGTCAAAATCGTATGATCCGCAGAAATAATCTTCTGTACCTGTTCCACAGATAGTCGGAAACCTGCTGTCTCCATCCAGGTAGAATTTTATTTCTCCTTCGCCCCACCAGCCATTGTTGTTTACTCCAAGAGCAAGATAGACTCCCACATACTGGCCTTTCCCCTTAATGCCATCCGCAATAGTATAAACAGACGATTCATCAGGATTTGCCCGGCGGAACTGGGCATGAAAATACCCGGCGTCGGCTGGTACCTCAGTTAAGGTGTAGTCGATCTGGTAATACAGTGTCATTGCGTGGGCATCATTTATATTTTCCATCGTTATCCTGCATTTCTTCCTGAATGGCATCATCCAGTAAGAATTAAATGCGCTTCCCGGATTTACGCAGATTGCCTGGGAAACGAGCGGGGAATATTTATTCCAGCCCATTCCAAAGAAATCACCTACCGGGCACTCCACGGAAGGTTCTGTCTCATCATCCCAGTAAATGCGAAGTATTGAGAACCTCCAGTTCCCCGTTGGAGTCATCCAGATATGCTGTATAGCGCCTGGGCCTTCAATGGAAGCCATTGTAAATGTTTCGCCGGGATTGATTTTCACATAGGGGTTTACTTTCCAGCCCTGACCCAGATCACGGGCGGCATAAGCGGCATTGGCAGTATTGGTTTTGTCCTTGTCAGCCGGATCTGCCATGCCGGCTTTTCCCTTTTCGCCGGAATAGTTCTCAGGACTTATGGAGCGTGTTTTGGCGTCAGATAACCTGTAGAGATTACCCATGTTCATATCCAACCCATTAAACTTTGTCTGAGCTCCTGAAACGAATGGAATAAGCAGGATAATTAGTACTATTAATCGTAATTTTTTCATTTTGAGTTTTTTTTAGGATTCAATATGCAAGATAATCCTAAAAATATAAACCGGAAATAGAATCTGGAAGAAATAAACTGGGGTTGTATACAAAGCCCTCCTTAACTGCAAGCGAAGACCACATCAACTTAAATTAGTTCGGGGAAAAATGTATTTTGATACTCCAGGCTATAGCCTTAGCCTGGTAAAATAGAACTTTTAAGTTGTCCTCTAACAGGATCAGAAAATATACCTTACTGAAAGTGCAAGATCAGCATAGAAATGGGTATATCCAAAAATATTAAGCGCAGGTTTCAGATCGAGCCCCAGATTTATGGGAGCTTCTGTGAAGGAATATTCAAGCCCTATTATCCCGTCTATACCGAGAACATTATGCGTCGCCCCCGATGCTCCCCATTCAACATAATCGCCATTGTAAGAACCAATATGCGCTCCGAAGCCATAAAACCATCTCAGACGGTCAGCATCAAATGCCCGATCATGTTTTTCATACAATCCGGTTATATCAAAACCATGCCACTTGGTTGTCAGTAATCCTTCAATAGCACTCCTGTCATTAAAAAAATGTTTGACAGTAAAACCATTTCCCGTTCCGAACCGAAATCCAATGCCGGTATTATAATCTTGTGAATTTGAAAGTATAAACATCCCCAGTGCAAGCATTATGGACAGAACAAACCTCTTCATAAAATAATCTTTAAAATTTATGAGCAAATCTAATTATTAACATTAATGAAACGCAGAATTATGGTCGATTCGTATAGTATTGTTAAAAATGTCCTTTTTGTACCTTTGGACATAACTCTGAAGCCGGTAGTATTAAATAATAACAATGGTCTTATGAAAAAGAATCTAATAAAAAATATTATCAAGATTATCCTGTCCTTCCAGGTTTTCACACTCACTTTTGGAGAAGTATCCGCTCAATTTAATCCTGAAACAGGCAGGATAAAAATCCAGGATAAACGGGGAGATCTCATCCTTGGGATTGATTGTCAGAACAAATGCATGATCGATTATGTGGAAGCTCTTGGCCGTGAAGTCGTTTCAAATCAGAAGGGTGTCATCAGTTCAGTAAAAATCAATGGGTTATCATATACATCCGGATCAGGCATAAAATCACCTTCAGTGAAAGTCGAAGGGGACAAGGTAACAATCGGCAAAATCATCTATGGCGTAAATGGTAATGAAGTTTCTGAACAGTGGATCTTCAATGCCAACGACGAGTATATTGACTGGACGATTGAAAGAACATATCCGGGAAATATGACGCTTGAGGATACCGGATTCCCGGAATGGTATTTTAATGGAATGGATACATGGACAGGAGCCTTGACCGGTACAGGAGGTGTTGCCTGGTGCAGGTTTTTCGACAGGACCAATGCGTCTCTTGGAAATCATACCGGTAAAGTCACATTTTGGAGCCAGGCTGACAAGGCATGCCTGAGAATTGACCCGCTGGTTTCCGATGGTCAGCACATGGCTGTAAGGTTCAGCCGTCAGCCCGACAACAGATTTACACTTAACTATTATGTAACGGAAGATGAATTGAGGACCAGGCATTTTCTCTCAAGGTTCATTATTGACCACCAGGATATCTGGGATGATTTCGATGCCCGGGGCACAGTAAGCGTTACATACAGGCTCAAGGCCCTGAATTACGATAAAGAGTATTACAGGGGAGATTTCAAGGGGTTCAGCAATGAATCCGTGCGAAGTGTTTTGAATACCATTGCAAGGGTTGGAGTCATCGATGAAAAACTCATGGGCTCAAATAACTGGCACCTGGATATGGGCTTTGTCTGCCTGCATGAGCAATGGATTGCACAGATGGGACTTGCCATAGACGATCCGGACTATTTCCGTAATTACAGGAAAACACTGGATTATTTCCGCGACAATGCAATAGCTCAGGACGGAAACGTAAAGGACCGCTGGGCATATAGAATTTGGGACTCTGCCCCGGGCACATTCGAAAATGGTTTTTATGAATGCCAGTGGGGTGATCTGCTCGATGCCAATACTGATTATGTTATAAATGTCGCCGAATTATTCCAGCTTAATGGCGATACTGATTGGGTCGGAGAGCATAAGCATGAGTGTGAAAAATCACTTGATTATCTGCTTGAAAGGGATTCTGACAGGAACGGGCTCATCGAGGTCTTCACTTCCTCCCATTTAGAAAAAAAAGGGAGCGACTGGATTGATGTCATATGGGCATCATGGGAGAGTGCATTTATAAACGCCAAGCTATATTATGCGCTTGTACAATGGGCAGACATTGAGGAACTCACGGGTGATATGACAAAAGCAGAATACTATAGGTCCATGGCAGGAAAATGCAAGTATCGTTTCAATCAACCCCTGGCAAATGGAGGATTCTGGAGTATGGATAACAACTGGTACGTTTACTGGCGGGACAAGGATGGCACAGTACACGGTGACAATCTGGTCACTCCTGTTAACTTTATGGCAATAGCCTATGGTATATGCGATGACCTGACAAGAAAGAAAGCTATTCTTGGCAGGATTGAGAGCCTTATGCAGAAAGAAAAGCTATTCATGTGGCCAATCAGCTTTTTCCCATATAAGCCTGACGAGGGATATAAAGTCAATTACCCGTTCCCGAATTATGAAAATGGCGATATATTCCTTGCCTGGGGAGAGGTGGCTATACGGGCATATCAGGATTATGATCCTTCCATTCCCGTGAAATATATAAAAAATGTGCTCACTCAGTATGAAAAAGACGGACTGGCCTTTCAGCGTTACCGGAGGAATAACCAGGAGGGAGCCGGGGATGATATCCTGGCAAATAACTGTCTTCCGGTCGTTGGATTATACAGGGATATATACGGTATCCAGCCACGCTTTAACCGTCTTTACCTGGAACCACACATGACCGAAGAACTGAATGGAACTCAGGTCAGGTACAGGTTAAGAGATCAGGATTACTTTATCCGGCTTTCGCTCAATAATTATTCTATGAGTTCAAACTCTTTCACTGTCTGTTCCTCCTCAAACTTCAGCATGAATACGGAAGAGAATAAGTTGTTATGGTACTCTGGCCGGAAACGGTCGCCTTCTCTTGTACTGACCAGAAACAGTCAAACAGGCCTCAGAATTGAGATCCTGAAATGGAACACCGACGGGAAGCCTGCAGTAAGCTGGATAGCCAAAACTGAAACGGGATCAACGGTTACTGATTACAATATATACGATATGAGTCCTGACAGACAGTATCAGATTATCAGAAACGGGAAGGTATCTAAAACTGAAAAGAGTGATTCAACAGGGAAAATCCATTTTAGCTGCATTACCGATCCTGACATTGAGCAAAGTTACGAAATCAGACAAATTGAATAATAATTCACGCCTTTTTGAGTTTCTAAATAATGAAAACCTATTAATCTGAATATATATCATTTATGAGTTTTATTTATAATCATGATAAATAGCATAGGATTGTTAACTACTTAACAATATTAAGCTGTTACTTTTGGCCGAAAACTCAAGCTGTTTTATATTTGCCTGAAATTTGGAGGTAGGGGATTTAATTTTTACTTAAAACGGAATTATGAAAAGGATTAGTTATCTTATAATTGTATTGGTGTTTTTGATCATTTTGAATGCGTGCACCAAAAGTACAGACTCTGTTTCGCTCACTACAAAAAGTGTAGCACTTTCCATGGGAGGAGAATATTCAAACGATATATATTACAGCCTTAACGACGGACAAATAACATCAGTCCCCCGGAATAACTGGGATATTGCCTTCTCCGTACCACCTCGTGAGGCTGCAATCCTTGCAAACACAACCGCAGGAGCTGTATTGAAGGTATATCCGACATCTCCTGGCTGGAGCTGGTCCGACCCGGTGGATACTACCGGATTTCACAGCTGGACTCCACTCTACAATTCCGATACGACATGGACTGAAGGAGCGTTCAATATGAATGCAACCGGTCACCCTAATTACGGATGGGGAGAATATGATGTGAATACTCATAACCTTACCGGAATTGAATTGTATATTATACAGACCAGGTCGGGATCGTATAAAAAGATATGGATAATGAATAAATTATCGGTTCAGCAGAAATATTCTTTCATCTATTCAGATCTCGATGGTTCAAATGAACAAACTGTAAATCTGGACCTCTCTTCAAGCACCAAAAATTTCGTATACTATTCAATTGATACAGATGAGGAAGTCGACAGGGAACCTGATAAGGACAAGTGGGATCTGTTGTTTACCAAATATATTGATAAAACCATTAATTATCCCGTAACCGGGGTTCTTCAGAATATCAATGTTACTGCACTTGAAAGCACTGACACGGACCCTCTGTCAACAGCGTTTCCGTCAACAGGGTTTATGACAGACATTTCAACAATAGGATCAGACTGGAAAATAGTTGATATGCAAACCTACCAGTACAGTATTGATGATACCAGGGTGTTTTTTGTGAAGGACCTAAATGGTGATGTCTACAGGCTTACATTCAAAACATTCGAGGGCAGCGCAACAGGAAACCTCTCTTTTGATGTCTCGGTTGTGAAATAACCGTCGTTGAATATCGGGATTATCCTGAGGCTTAATGTTTAACTGCCATGCATGCAAGCAAGGATTTCCATCTGACGGCGCACAGTTAAAAAAGTAACATCCGGCTAAATTTATCCTTATCGGGAAAGGATTTATTAATAATTATACTATTAATGACAGTATTGCGGATTCATAAAAAATTCCTATGCAGAAAGTGTGTAATAATTTTTGCCTTACTCACCGCTTCGGTTACAGGATTGTATTCCCAGTCATCACAGGTTAAATTAAAAGATTCAAAAAGCGGTCAGCCGGTTTCATTTGCAACTGTACTTTTCACTGATTTAACCACAAAATTGGAATTTTTCAGGGTATCTGACGAAAAAGGTATAGTTATCAATCCGTGCAAAAACAAGTCGGTGATTAAGATTTCCTGTATTGGATATACTGCCCAGACTGACACGCTTGCTCCCGGAATAGCCTTTGAACTTGCCTTGATGCCTACCGTTTTTTCTCTTGATGAGGTTGTTGTCACTGGAAGCTTCAGGCCGCAGAGGGCTGACAAGTCCATTTACAATATAAAGGTTGTTGGCCAGAAGAAGATCGAGGAACAGGGGGCAAACAATCTCAAAGATCTGCTGACAAACCAGGTGAATCTTAATATCACTCAGGATCCTGCACTGGGAAGCAGTCTTAAAATAAAAGGGCTCACCGGAAACAATGTCAAGATACTTGTAGACGGTGTTCCTGTGATAGGCCGAATGGGAGGCAACATTGATCTTACACAGCTCAATCTGTACAATGTAGACCACGTGGAAATGGTTGAGGGCCCGATGTCAGTGATCTATGGCAGCGATGCCCTTGCAGGTGCCATCAATATTATTACAAAGGAGAATAAGAATTCCAATTTCGGCCTGACAACAAATGCCTACTACGAGACAGCCGGCACGTACAATTTTGATGGAAATGTGAATTTCAGAAGGAAAAGACACAGCATCTCATTATCTGCAGGTCGGAATTTCTTCGACGGTTTTTCAACTGATTCGTTGCGCTCCCAGGCCTGGAAACCAAAGGAACAATACAACGGAGATCTATATTATATGTACACTCATGACAGGGCGAAAATAAAATATCAGGTCTCCTATATGTATGAAAGGCTGTGGGATAAGGGAAATCTGCTGGAGCCCAGGTATTATACGGCTTTCGACAGCTGGTTCTATTCAACCAGATTCAACAACAGGCTTGATTATGACAGAACGCTTACCAACGGGATGTCAATAAAGATGCTGGCATCATATTCAATGTATCAGAGACGCAAGATTACCTATCTCAAGGATCTTTCCACCCTTGACCAGGTAATCTCTCCAAACGCTTCCGATCACGACACAACCGATTTCAATGCTCTTGTCTACCGTTTTGTCCTTGGACAGGAGAATCCCGCCAAACAATTTAATTACTCAGTTGGCCTCGATCTCAATCATGAATCAGGCACTGGAAAAAGAATAGTTGACAACAAACAGGAAATAGGCGATTATGCTCTTTTTGCAAGCATGAAATACAGCCCCTCTAAAAAATTCAGCTTTCAGCCGGGGATCAGGTTTGCATATAATACCAGCTTCAATGTGCCTCCGGTACCTTCAATAAACCTGAGGTGGGAGCCATCCGGCAGATTCACTGTAAGAGGATCCTATGCAAGGGGTTACAGGGCGCCCACCCTTAAGGAGCTTTACATTTACTTTGTTGATGTCAATCACAACATACAGCCAAATCCAGATCTTGAACCTGAATATGGCCACAATTTCGACCTTTCCATGTCGTACAACACTGAAAGAGAAAAGAAAATTCACTATTCGGGCATCGATTTCGGCATGTTCTATAATAACATGCATAATATTATCCAGCTGGCCCTGAGAAACAATATAGGCAGCAGTGGAGCATACCAGTATATCAATGTACTGAATTACAATACATTGGGCTATCAGGCATCGTTTACATACGAGTTTTACCAACATCTTGAAGTTGCCCTGGGATTTGGACAAACAGGAACTTATTTTTCGTTCGACCAAAAAAGTTCCGGACTGGGCGAATATAAATACTCTGGAGACATAAACACCAACATAGGCTGGTCAATTCCAGCCGCCAAATTGAAAATATCTGCCTTTTACAAATATACAGGCAAATCGTGGCTATTCACAATTGATGAAAATAACAATGTGAGCAGAGGCCAGATGGGTGATTATCATAATCTTGATCTGACGCTGCTGAGAAAATTCCTTGCCAACAGGCTGGCTGTTTCTGCAGGAATTAAAAACGTTTTCAATAACACCAATATAGACATAACCGGAAATGCTTCCACCGGAGTTCATACTTCCGGCGACGGGAACAGCCCGGTAAACTATGGAAGGCTTTACTTCCTCAAATTATCATATAGCATATTAAAGTGAACCGACATAAAATCAAATATACAATCCCGCTGTTTTTACTCTTCATTCTTACGGCTTGTTTTCCGGAGGATAAGCAAGTTACACCACTGGACATAGATATAGTTGAGATCCCCTACTCCATGTATGACAC
Organism: uncultured Bacteroidales bacterium; assembly: GCA_963756885.1. GTDB lineage: Bacteria > Bacteroidota > Bacteroidia > Bacteroidales > VadinHA17 > LD21. The sequence goes on along the minus strand of CAVWPG010000001.1, from coordinate 680,438 downwards.
CCAGACATGGTACAGTCTTAACACCAGCTCTGTCATTTCCCATAATTCATTCTCTGACTGGGACCTTGGATTTGAATCAAATGGATCCGGGCATCACATAATTCTTAATACCTCACGGTTCATGCATGCAGGAAATACAGGTTCGCCTGATTTTTCAGGCATCACGACCAATATAAGTGATACAATGGTTTATGATGCATCAGATGGGGATCTTACCAGGACTGCAATCGGCGAATGGGCTGATTTTTCAGATCCCCTCAATCCTGTCTATCCCAAAAACGTATACATAATAGATCTGGGAACCGATAATAATGGGATTTCTTACGGGTTAAGGAAGATTACCTTCAACAGTTTTGACAACAATACATATTCCATTCGATTCAGCAATCTGGACGGAACGGATGAACACATCTATGACGTTGTAACCGATCCAGAGAGGAGCTTTACTTATTTTTCCTTCAGCAATGGTGGAAACAATATGCCATTACAGCCACCTGACGGCAGCTGGGATCTCTGCTTCACTCAATACTCAACAATTCTGTTTGATGATAAGAATGTAGCAACCCCCTATCTCGTAAGAGGGGTTTACATAGACATGAACGGCACAACGGCAGCAGTTGATTCAACTAATTCATTTAATAACATCACTGCAGCTGATATTCCGCAATATACTTTCTCAGGCGCCCAGGACATTATCGGATATGAATGGAAAGATTATCAGAATGATTCCTATAAAATAAACCCGAATATATTTTATATCATCAGGGATCGTACGGGTGCATATTATAAGCTGAAATTCACAGGATATTATAATACTTCAGGGGAACGGGGCTACCCCTCGTTTCAGTGTATCGAGCTTGCAAAATAAATCCGGAAAAATCCAACCTCCTGTATCACTTATCTCCGTTTTCAAGAATATAGGGAGTAACCTGATATACGCAGTAATTAAGCCAGTTTGAGAATAACAAATTGGCATGACTTCTCCATCTGACCATAGGCGCTTGTCCCGGATCATTATTCAGATAATAATTTTTAGGGATATTTATATCCAGCCCTTTACTCACATCCCTGTCATATTCTGATTTCAGGGTAAGAGGATCATACTCTGAATGCCCTGTAATAAATACTCTTTTGTTATCCTTTGAAGCAACCAGGTAAATTCCTGCTTCATCTGAACGAGCAAGAATTTCCAGATCCGGGATTCTTTCTATATCTGCTTTTCTTACCTCCGTATATCTCGAATGTGGCGCAAGGAATTCGTCATCAAATCCACGCGTCAGCTGGTTGATTTTATTATACACCTTATGATTAAAGACACCGAACATTTTTTCTTTCATCATATATTTCGGAATACCGTAATGATGATATAGCCCGGCCTGGGATGCCCAGCATATGAACAACGTTGAAGTCACATGTTCATCAGCCCAATCCATAATCCTGACCATCTCCTCCCAGTAATCCACTTCCTCAAATTCAAGATGCTCAATCGGGGCACCCGTAATGATCAGACCATCATATTTGTGATGTGAGACGTCATCAAAAGTCTGATAAAAGGAATCGAGATGGTCTCTCGGTGTGTTCTTCGACAGATGCATCTTTGTATAAATCAGGGTAATATTAATCTGAAGAGGAGTGTTTGAAAGAAGCCTCAGAATTTGTGTTTCAGTAGTGATCTTCACAGGCATAAGATTCAGGAGAAGAATTTTCAATGGTCTTATATCCTGGTGTATAGCCCTAGTCTCCTTCATTACGAAAATATTCTCTTCCTCAAGGATTTTGACTGCCGGAAGATTGTCAGAAATATTCAGTGGCATAATACTGGCATTAAAATTTAATTATTATAAACAGAACTTATGAATTGATATTTTTAAGAGGAACAAAGATAATTGAATAGTGTTTATGTTTTAATAAGAGTTGCTGTGAGATTAAACTATTTGACCGGATGCTGACCTTTCCAGTCCGGTAATCCGGCAATTGTACAGATCTCAATTATTGATTGTGGCCATTGTTCGCAGAAGAGCTGCGGCCCATGTGAAGATATTGTATCTTACTACGGTGAGTCTCATTTGTCTCATACGCTGGCCCTGTTCTTCAACTGTCATCTCAAGTGCAAGTTTTATGGCATCTGCAGACTTCTCAATATCATAAGGATTTATGATTATTGCTCCCTGGAGCTCTCTCGCTGCCCCTGCGAAGCGGCTAAGAATGAGTGAGCCGTCATTATGATTTCGGGAAGCGATATACTCTTTGGCAACAAGGTTCATTCCGTCATGCAGGGATGTAACCATGCAAAAATTTGCCGAGGAATAAAATGGAGCTATCTCTTCATGGGAGTGGTGCCTTTTCAGCAGGAGAATCGCCTTCCAGTTTTTCCCTTTAAATTTCATATTTATCCTGCTGGCCTCATTTTCAACGGCAGTAACCATGTCTGAGTAACTTTTCAGCAGGGTCCTGCTTGGCGCGCCAATCTGCACAAAAGTAAATTTACCAACATATGAGTGATTCTTGTCCAGGAACCGTTCAATTGCAAGAAATTTTTCAATTATTCCCTTGGTGTAGTCAATTCTGTCGACACCTATTCCAATGTGCCTGGTGGTTATTCCATAATCTTCAAGCAATACTGTGGGTGTTACCTTTGGAGAGATCAAGTCATAATCCTTTAATGTGAAGTCAATGCTTATTGGAAATGGCTTGACTATAGTTGTCTGGCCCCCCATCCTTACCGAAAAATTCTCCCATAATACTCTGGCTTCAAGAGCACTGCTTACAGTTTCAAGAAAATGGTTGCAATGATATTGAGTATGAAATCCGATAAGGTCAGCTCCAAGCATCCCATGCAAAATCTCCCGCTGCCACGGGCAAATACTGAAGGATTCCGGGTTGGGCCATGGTATATGCCAGAAGATGGCGACCCGTGAGTTTGGCTTTTCCTTTTTGATAAGTTCCGGCAGGAGAGCAAAATGGAAATCCTGAATCAGTATGAATGGCTGTTCTTCATTGGCGGTTTCTTCTATGACTGCTTTGGCAAAGGCTTCATTCACCTTTTTATAATGGTTCCAGTCGTCAATCCTGAATACCGGTCTGGTATGAGCTATATGGCAAAGTGGCCATAATCCCTCATTGGAAAATCCGTAATAGAAATGGTCTTCCTCCTCTTTGGTCAGCCACAATCTTCTTAGTGTGTATTTAGGTTGCTCAGGCGGAACCTGAACCTTATCATTTTTGTCAACTGTCTCCCTGTCAGCATCACCGCTACCTGAGGCTATCCATAACCCGCTGCAGGCCTTCAGTATCGGTTCCATTGCTGTAATCATCCCACTGGCAGGGACAATACACTTAATATCCTTGCCTGAATGAACATGCATATATGGTTCCCTGTTGGACACAACGATCATTTTCTTTTTCTCCAGAAGGTTTTCTACCTCGACTTTAAGTCTTTCCGGTGTCCATATGGCTTCTGAACTCGACCTTAGACGGGCCTCCTCTTCAGCAGTCGCCTTTGCTTCCTGCATGGCTCTGGCAAAATACTCAATCTCTTCGCGCAAAGGGGCAAGGAATTGCACCGGAGGCTTCCCGGATAGCACGTCCGTATTTCCGGCCCTCAAAGCTTTTGTCCATAATAGAATCCGGTTTATTGGATTAAAGATCCCCCACCTGATTACAACCACGCTCACTATTGACACCAGCAGTGCCTGAAGAAACCATCTTAAAAAATTCTTTACCCAGATATCACTGAGGATTTTGTCGATATATTTTGTTTCGGCGTACAGGACTAAAGTATCGACCGATTTATCCTTCCGTGCCACCGGTCTGATGTACTGATAATACTTCTCCCCGGCTATGGACATGAAATTCCCTGCAGGAGTGCGGGCGGCAACCGACCGGGAAATTGGTTCGAGCGATGAGTAGACAATATTACGTGAAGAGGAATTTGCAATTATGCTATCCTTGCTGAAGTAAAGAGCCATTCCTGACAAATTAAAGCGTAGGTTGAGGCTGTCCGCAAGTTTTTCAATGCTGGATCTGTTGATCTTTGAAAACAGTATTGAATCATTTTTCAACAGATCTTCCGCAATGTGTGTTACCTTAACTTCAAGTTCATTCTGGAGGCTTGTCCGTTCAGCCGAGATCTGAAAAAAGGTGAACCCGAATGCAACAATTCCGACAGCAAAAATTATCGAAAATACAAGCGCAAGCGTAATTCTCATCCCGGGAATTATTTAGTAATCAGTATAACTTCATACGCAAATTCAATCTCGCATTTTGCAAGACATTATCCATTACAGTAACAAATATACCAAATATTTAAGGGTTAATGAAATCTATTGGATTCCGTTTGATTGGTGTAACGGTATTGGGTTAATCTATTTCATTGCTATCTTTGTAATAACAGCATAATTTTTACAAACGCATTATCTTCCAGGAAAAGTCTTTTAAAGCATATTATGAATAACCTCAATTATGGTGTAATAGGGAACTGCAGAAGTGCGGCCCTGGTATCTGAAAAAGGATGTATCGACTGGTGCTGTCTTCCCGATTTCGATTCCCCCTCCATCTTTGCCGCTATACTGGATGATGAAAAGGGGGGCAAATTCAGTCTCGTCGTTGATGATTCCTATACTGTCACTCAAAAGTACTTCTACAGAACAAACATCCTCTGTACCGAGTTTAAATCTGCTGCGGGCGAATTTGAGCTGATCGATTTTATGCCGAGGTACAAGATAAGTGATAATGAATATTTTGCTCCTGCTGAAATCTACAGGTATTTAAGACCCAAATCGGGTTCTCCCTCATTCAGGGTAATTTATAAACCCTCGTTTAATTATGGCCGGGAACAAACTGCGCATATCAGGGAAGATAATTATATCAGAACTTATTCTAAGGTAAAACCCACAGAATGTATCTATCTGTACACCAGCACAAATCCTGACGACATTCTCGAATCCAGGGAAATTGTTCTCACCAGACAGGAGTTTCTTTTATTATCTCATAACCAGAAGCTGATAAATATTGACCTTGACAGGGTTTACCTGGAGTACCAGCGTACAAAAGTTTACTGGTTGAATATGACCAACCGTTCAAGGAAATATGAAAAATACAATGAAGAGATCTTAAGGAGTCTGTTGCTTCTGAAGATGTTGTCATTCCATTCGTCCGGGGCAGTATTGGCGGCCTTAACAACAAGTATACCTGAAACCATTGGTGAGGTTCGGAACTGGGATTACCGCTTCTGCTGGCTGAGGGATGCCTCCATGTCGATTGAAACACTGCTCAGAATGGGGCACTACTATGCCGCCCAGCGCTTTCTGCATTACATAAAGGGGATCCTCAAATCGAAAGACGATTCTTTCCAGATCATGTACGGTATAAGAGGTGAACGGGAGCTTATAGAAATTGAATTGCCTCACCTTGCAGGATATGAAAATTCGAAACCGGTAAGGATAGGAAATGCTGCCCATAGCCAAAGACAGAATGACGTCTTTGGCTATCTTCTGAATGTTATCATCCACTATTACGAATTTTTTCCCGGATCCCTCGACGAAATTGAAGATATCTGGGAGATTGTCCGTAATATTTCCAGAACTGTATCGACTCATTGGGAGAAGCCTGACAGAGGGATCTGGGAAATCAGGATAAAGGAAAAACACTTTGTCTTCTCAAAGGTGATGAGCTGGGTCGCAATGGACAGGGCATCTAAAATTGCTGTTATGCTAAACAAACCATATTACGCAGAGACCTGGAGAAGTATAGCAGAAGATATCAAGGAAGAAGTATTCAGGAATGGATGGAATGAAGATCTGCAGACCTTTACCCAGACATATGGCATTCCTGATCTGGATGCTTCCCTGCTTCTCATGGCAGAGTACGGCTTTATTGACGCCAATGATCCCAGGTATATAAAAACAGTAATTGCTGTCAAGAATTCCCTGTTTTATAACGGTTTGGTTTACCGGTATAAAAATACTGATGATTTCGGCAAGCCTTCCTCATCGTTTACGATATGCACCTTCTGGTTAATCCAGGCTCTTTTTCGCATTGGCATGAAAGATGATGCCCAGGCTCTGTTCGAATCTATGCTCCTCTGCGGAAACCATGTTGGCCTGTACAGTGAGGATATTGACTTCACCACCAGGAGACTGCTTGGGAATTTCCCACAGGCATATTCTCATCTGGCACTGATCAATACTGCTATCCTGTTTTCAGAAGAAAAGGTAGTATCGAAGTTTATCAAACCATAGAATTCACTTTCTGATCCTGACAACAAGTGATCTTTTAAATTCAGGCAGCGATATTTTCAGATCTTCCGATACAATTTTTCCCCATGTATTCAGCCAGGGGTCATAAATATCTATCTCTCCTGCCGGGGAAGTGATTCCGTGAGTTTCCAGATCTATACCAATATTTCTGTTGGGCTCAGGTGGTTCTCCATCCCTTAGTTCAGATTGCCATGTATTACGTTTATCACGGATCCACATTAATATCGTATTCTTTCCTGTAAGCTGGTAGATCCTCACATTACCATTCTCCGACATGGAAGGGAGAAATTCCTCGGTGATCGGATTGATGCCCTTTATTGCCTCTGTGAATCTTCCGAAATGGTACCACAAGTTATTCTTGTCCACATATGAATCCCAATGCCAGCACATTCCGCATCCGGCAGAACCTGAGAAGAAGGGCGCAAAAAGGATATCATGCAGCAAAATTCCGGCAGTATCCTTTGCATATAATTTACTGGGGCCGGAATGGCTTGGCTCAACGGCTCCCGTTTCAGCAAGCATCACAGGCTTTCCTGTATTATATGACCGCAGTTCCTCAACAGCCGAAGAGCAGATTATATCCATGGGAGCATGGCATACTTCCATTCTGGCTCCCAGGTCGAGGTAACGATGGATCTGCGCTACCTCGTTTCCGGGAAGCAGCATCATTTTTTTATAAACCGGCCTTATGCTTTCATTATCGAAACTGCCCAGGCTCTGCATAACGAGGTTCTCGGGAAACCTCTCCTTTATCTCATTAAGCATCTCCATATTCCAGTCGAAAAAAACGCTGTCAGCCGGGCCATGCATGGCATTCATCTCGTTCCACAACTCCCAGCCAAAAAACAGGGTATCGCTTCCATACCGCTTCTGGTAAAAATCGGCTTTATCGAGGAAAAGCTTCTTTCCTTCGGCAGACGTAAGATACTGCCGTATGCTGTCAAGCGGTCCGCCATGCGAGGTATGATATATAAATTTAGTTGCCCACGACTGACGGTTTTCTTCAAGAGTCAGACTCCGGAAATGTTCCAGCGTGATTTTGATCCTCAGATGATTTTCTCTTGCCATCCGGATGAATTGGTCAATTCTTTTTATCTTATCATCACTGTATTGACCTGCCTGTTTATCCTCCATATCCCAGAATGACTCGCTAAGCCATATCCTAACATAATTTCCTCCATTTGCAGAAAGCTTCTTCATCCACCCTCCGATCTCCATCATTGCCGAGTCAGGCTTATCATGATATTTACCGCTTGGATTTATCATGTTTATCCCTACCGGAATATATGGTGTGCCGTCTGTAAACTGGAAATATGACGGGTTTTCCGTGCTTACTTCAATAAATCCATGTGATCCTTCAGGCAGTTGTTTCGTGATATGACTGCTGTTTTTGCATGTCAAAATCAGGATCGTAAGTGCTGTAAGCAGCAAAAACTTCTTTAATGAATTCATATCGGAGAGATATCAGGTTTAAAGATTGATAAACTCTGCCCTTCTGTTCAGAGCCTCGTTTGATTCAGTCATCATAATCACACTAAAATTATAAAATATAGGTTTCCTTACAAAATAACATATAATATTTTTGACGAATTTCCAGTTGCTTTACGGATCTCTCGCTTGGATTCTACAGAATCCGGGGCTGAAGCATGCAGAATTCAAAAATATTGATTTTGACAGGCAGAATATTCTATATTGGTATTTATTCTTAATTTGGAGGATTGACATTTTCCCGGAGGGACTAATCAGTATTTCACCAATTACATTCTGATTCTTATTGTCTGGATATGGAAAATTACCTGAAAAAGCTTATCGCAGGAGGGGAAAATCAACAGCTTGACTTCAAGTACTGCATCTCTGACAGCAGAAAGATAGCCAGGACATTATCAGCTTTTGCCAATAGTGACGGAGGGAAAATCCTTATTGGCGTAAGGGATAATGGAAGTATCGCAGGCATTAAATCCGATGAGGAATACTATATGGTTGATACAGCCGTTCAGCTTTTTTGCCGGCCCCAGATTACTTTTTCTATAAAACAGCATTTTGCCGACCGGAAAACCGTTCTGGAAGTGGACGTCCCAAGGGGAGCCCAACGGCCTTATCAGGCTCAGGATGATAATGGGAAATGGCTTTCATGGTTCAGAAACAATGATCAGAATCTTATAGCAAATAAAGTATTGCTTCAGGTCTGGAGAAAGGAGAGCAAGAGTGGCGGTGTTCTGGTAAAATTCGGCAAAGCTGAAAATGCACTCATGGATCACCTGAAGAAAAACGGATCAATAACGTTGTCAGGGTTCAGAAAGATTGCACGGATTCCATCTTACAGAGCCGAATCGATACTGGCAAACCTTATTATATTTAAAGTCATAATTATGATTGCCTCTGAAAAAGGAGTCACATACCAGATTAACCCAAACGATCCACCGGCCTTAAATCAATAAAAATGAATCCATCCGTCGCCCTTTCAGCTACACTTATAACACTTGCACTGGCATTCTATTCAGCCGGTGTCTGGCTGGAACGATTTTCACGCTACCTTAAAAAAATACACGTGGCAGCTTTCTGGACCGGATTCATATTTGATGTTTCAGGCACACTGGCTATGACCAGACTTTCAGAAGACCCATTTAACCTTCTCAAGCTGCATACCCTCACAGGACAAATCGCTCTCTGGCTTATGCTCATACATGCCATATGGGCAACTTATGTTGTAATAAAGGGAAGTGAAGACAGACGTAAACAGTTTCACAGCTATAGTCTCGTCGTCTGGTTAATATGGCTTGTCCCCTATTTCGGAGGCATGGCAATGGGAATGACCCACTGATCTTTCCAACTGCTTTCCTGGCGTCTGTTCCTCAGCTTTCCATTCCCTAACAGAGAATTAATTTCTCAAAATGAATCAGGCTTCTTTTTGGTTTAATTTTGTAATGGCTTCATTGTAAAGATGTTTGGAAATCTTTTCAATTTGGGTATGCATATTGCAAGAGCATAGCCAATCCAATTGAATATATAAAATGTGTCAATTCCCTTTTTTAGCTGAGGGTTTTTAAGATATGTCTGAAGTATAATTTAAAAACAATATAATCATCCTTAATACAACCAATAGTTTTTCACACTTAAAAAAGCACGACATGAGAGAAAAAAGAAAAATTGAAGGACGCATTTATAAGATGCAGGGACAATTAGGCCATTCAGGTCTGTTTAAACCATTTTTTTATGCGATATTGATGGCACTGATTGCCGGAGGTTGCTCAAAAGATGAAAACCAGGATAATTTAGAATCCGATCCTCTGAAGGTTGCCGGTATTACTCAGGTCATTCCGGTTAATCTTGCCGATAGCGTTGAAGTGAATCCCTTATTAAGCGTAACTTTTAAACCGGGAACAGATCCGTCCAAAATATCAGAATCGACCATAACACTGAAAAATGGGAGCAGTTCTGTTCCGGGTAAAACTACAATTTCCGGGGCTACTGCAACGTTTAAACCTGAGAAGGATCTGACGCCTGACACCGAATACACGGCAACGGTTACAACAAGCCCGGCAGGGGGTGCAACTGAGTCAGGACTGAATGAATATTCATGGAGATTCAAAACCGGCCATCATCATCACAATCAGCCACTATCAATATTATCTATAGATCCTCCGGACAATGCAAAATCAGTACCGGCCGCAGCCATTGTAACCGTGACTTTTAATCAGGAACTGACAACATTGATAAGAAATTCAACCTCCATAATGCTGAAGAACGGAGCATCAAGTGTTCAGGGGAAATTATCCTTTTCGGGAAGCAAGGCTATATTTAAGCCGTCTTCAAACCTGGAACCCAATACTGTTTACAGTGGCAAGGTAAAAATGGGTACAGGGTACCATTTTAATGACGATAAATCAAGCGACAGTTATTCGTGGAGCTTTTCAACAGGAGTCGGAGGAGTGGATGTTACAGCACCATCAGTCAGTTCTGTTCTTCCCCAGAATAATGCATTGTCTGTACCTGCAGGCAATACCTATAGTGTTACATTCAGCGAACCAATGAACCCTGCAACCATTACCTCAACGACTTTTACACTTAAGCAGGGGAATACTCCGGTTGCTGGTAAAGTAACATATTCAGGTGTCAAGGCAACATTTACTCCCGACGCAGCTCTTACCGCCAATGCTGCCTATACAGGAACTGTCACCACTGATGTAAAAGATGTTGCAGGAAACTCACTCGCATCTGCCTTCACGTCAGCATTTACCACTGCTGCAACAGCCAGTGATGTCACAGCGCCTACAGTACTTTCTGTGACTCCACAATCAAATGCCACCTCCGCTGCAGTAAACAGCAAACCCGCAGTGACCTTCAGTGAGGCGATGAGCAACTCTTCAATCACCACTGCCACCTTTACTCTGAAACAGGGTAGTTCATCAGTGTCAGGCACAGTCTCCTATTCAGGAACAACCGCCACATTTACTCCATCAGCTGCGCTGACAGGCAACACGGTATATACAGGAACAATCTCTACGGGAGCAAAAGATGCCGCAGGAAATGCCATTGCAGCAAGCTACACATGGAGTTTCACTACTGTTGCAACAGTGACAGCATTATCTTTTACATCCGACGTTATGCCTGTACTCACGAAGTGCAACACTTGCCATACGCACGGATGGACTACTTCAGGGACAGCCTCCACTTTCTATACAAATCTTGTTAATTCAGGTTATGTAAATCCGTCTTCACCGACAACAAGCAAAATTTACAAGAAGCTTAACAGCGGACATCCCGGATCAACCGTAACAACTGCAGAAGTTAACAAAATCCTCAACTGGATGACAGAGGGATCAAAAAACAATTAAATCAGGATTATATTAAAAGAGGCTGCCTGAGAGGGCAGCTTTTTTTTTCCCAATATGGCTTGCAGCGGGTTTACTGCACCTGAAATTCTGACGCTATGATTCACTCTTATCGTGCAAAAGCAGATCCACGGCATCATTGAAAGATCCTGCATGGATTACCTTCCCGGAATTTACAAAGAAAATATCATCGGCATTCTCAATTGTATTTAAACGATGGGCAATTATAACCCTGGCAGTTGATTCCGGAAGCTTCTTCAATATACTCTCAAGCAATTGCTCTGTTACAGTATCGATGTTAGCTGTAGCTTCATCAAGTATGAGCAGTTCTGGTTTGCGTAGTACGGCACGCATGAAAGCAATAAGCTGCTTTTGCCCCAGACTTATTCCATCACCGGTTGTCTGAACCTTTGTGTCAAGTCCATGGTCAAACCTCTCGAGTAAACTCTCCAGCCCGGCATCTGCAATAGCTGCTTCCAGCTCTGTATTGGTATAATTAAGATAATTGGCATTCCCATATAAAATATTGTCTCGTACTGTTCCTGAGAACAAAAAAGGTTCCTGAAGAATAAATCCGATTTTACTGGCTACGCTCTTCCGGGTTATAAGAACGGATATCTCTCCCATCGAGCAATATAGTGCCACGCGTAGCATCATATAATCTCGCAATGAGTGAAGCTGTTGTGGTTTTACCTCCACCGGTGGGACCAACGAAAGCATAGGTTTTCCCCCTTTCGAGGTCAAAACTTACTTTATGCAATACCTCTTTCCCATTGGGATATTTAAATGATACATCCCGGAAATGAATAAAGGAGGAACTTGTTTCGCATCGCGGATCCTCAATTATATGCAAATTACTTTCAAGCGACAATAATTGGGATATACGGTCCCAGCCTGCCATTGCCACCTGGAAATTGGCCCATAAAGCAGCCAACTGACGCAAGGGATTATAGAAGTTTGTTACATAGGCTATAAAACTTATAAGCAAGCCAATAGAAAAATGTCCTTTAACTATCAGATATATACCAAGAGCAAGCACAATAAGCTGACCCATATTTGCGGAAAAGGTATAAATAGGCGTGAAGATATTATTTGCTATCCCTGCTTTAACCGCTTTGGTGTAATTCTGACTGTTAGCCTCTTCAAACCGCTTACGGAAATAATCGCGCCTGTTGAAGGCAATGATTACTTTAAAATTGGCAAGACTTTCCTGGATCTCGGCACTTAGGTTACCTGTACTCTTCATGCTGTCGGCGTTCCTTTTTTTGACCCAGGGAGAAATTATTTTAGTAATAACCCAGACTATAAGAGCTGGTGACAATGCCGCAAGACCAAGTGGAAGATTTATTATTAATAGAATTATTCCCGCACCTGTCATTGTAAATAAGCTTCCAATAAACTGCATTAAAGACTGGGAAAAAAACTGGTTGACCTTATCTGTATCATTATTTATACGTGAAATCAGGTCACCTGCTTTGTTCTGATTAAAAAAGTCTACCGGCAATGCCTGCAATCTTATTGAAAACAGCATTACGCAAGACTATACAGCATTCGTTGGCCGATGCTTCCCATCATGCTCATTTGAGTATAATTTACTACAAATGCAATAATGTAAAGACCCAGTAAAATACCTGAAAATATCAATACTCCATGATATTGCCTGGTTTGAATATATGTATCAATTGTATAACCAATCAGATATGGACCAAGCAAACTTAATCCTGCATTCACAAAAATAGCAACAAATGCCACTACCAGGTTTCGTACGCTCTTCTCCGATAAGAGCTATCAGTTTCCGGAGGGATGCAAGATTAGATACTTTTTGCTCCGTCTTCTCCCGGACCTGATTTAAGTTATAGTTCATAGTGCTGAGTGCTTCGTCTGAGAGCTGTAAATCTGAATATATTCAGGAGAACTCTCCTTTAATTCCTTATGAGTGCCAGCTGCAATAACTTCACCTTCCATTAAAAGAATAATTTGTTCAAAATGTCTTACGGGAGCAATTTTCTGGGTAACAGTTATCAGTGTCAAATCCAGGATAATTGTTCTGAAGATTACATAGAATTTTGTTCTCAGTTTTCCTGTCAACACGTGAAGTGAAATCGTCCAGTAACAGTATTCTGGGGTTTAATTGCAAGTGCCCGTGCCAGCATTATGCGTTGCTTTTGTCCTCCTGAAAGGCTCGTACCCCGTTCAGAAACAATAGTATTCAGTTTTTGGGGCAATGATTCTATAAAATCATTTAACTCAGCAGTTTCAATCGCTTTTCCAGAGATTCATCGGTAACCTTATCATTAAAAGCAATATTTTCCCTGAGACTCATATTAAAGATTACACTATCCTGAAATACAAAACCAATCTGGCTTATGGAAGATTTCCTTGTGTATATTTATCTATAGGAATCCCATCAAATTCTATTGAACCTGAATCAGGTGGAATAAGATTTGTCAGAAGGTATAATAACTGGCTTTTGCCTGCAGCTGTCGGTCCTATAATGGCAGTTTTACTTCCGGCTTTTACCGAAAATGAAATATTCTTCAAAATGGGTTTGTCATCATAAAACAGTGAAACATCCTTAAGATGAATATCTCCCTTTATCCTGCTGCTGATTGTCCCTGTTTCAACGGAGTTCACTGAGCATCCAATACATCCATTAATCCTTGTATATGAAGCAGATAGCCTGGGCTATAATGTTACTCATGAACCCTATCATCAGGATAGGGAATATCAGAAGCAAAAGATAACTGTTGAAAGCTGCAAAATTTCCAAGCGACATACTGCCGGCAACAACAAAATGACCACCCAGGGCAAGTATTGTAACAACAGCCAAGTTCGAAACAAACATTATTACCGGAATAAGTGTTGCAAACAATCTTAAAATGGATAGTCCCAGATTTCTGTGATACTAAATTTGTTTCAAGAAATTTTATGCTTTCAGGTTGCTGTGAATTCAATACCCTTATTAAGGCCGAACCCATAATACTTTCATTTATTATTTTATTGAAAGAGTCAATATTCTCCCTGCTCTTTTTAAATAATACCCTTACCTTTCTAAGAACAACAAAAAATGTTCCGCCGATTACCGGAACTATTGAAATAACTGCCAGAGCAAGTTTCCAGTTTATCAGTATGAGTAGAACAGAGGTCCCAACAATAACAAATACTGAAGATATAATTGTAACAAAAGCCTGTGAAACAAACATTTTTACCGAATCAATATCAGAAGTAAGGTTTGTCAGCAGTTGTGATGGATTAGACTTAAGAATATAGGCATAACTCTGGTGGGAAATCTTATCGGACAGCTTTGTACGCAAATCTTTGGCTACCCTTTCAGATGTATATGTCTGAATAATGTTTTGCAGGAAAGTAAAAATAAAAATTGATACTGCTGCTATTAAAAACAGATTTACAACCGATCTGACTTCAAAATGACCGGCTGTATATGAATCAATTGCATGTGAAATGATCTTGGGTATAAGCATGTTGATACCGCTTCCAAGCAATGCCATGATTATTAACAGGACCACCAGCACGGAATAGGGCTTCAGTAAACTGAATATTCCCGGCTTAGGCTTTGAATTGTCTGCCGGCCTGTTAACTGGATTACTCATGGTTATAAGACAATTTTCTGCAAAGGAATTCAATAATGGCCAGTAAACAATTAATATGAATAAAATCCTGAATTTTTAACTCTCTTTGCCATCATTTAACATTAAAGAAAGCCAATTTGAATTTGAAGAGGTAAATCCAAAGCATGCCAGGCATATTGCCATTGCCTGAAATCATATATGAGGTTCTTTCAAGGCTCTTTGTAGATGATCTGTACCAGAAAGCAGTTATTCAGGATACCCTGCTGACCTGATTACCCGGTTCATTTTGCTTTGATGGAATAGACTCCCATATAATCCCCGTGCCGTACAAATAATCTGCCTTTGTCTATCACGGGATGAGACCAGTATGGACCATTCCCCTTTGTGACCCTGAAGGAGCTTATTATATCCAGTTTTTCACTGTTTGGCTTTACAAGGGCCAAATTGCCGTTCTTTTCCTCATAGATATACAGCAAGCCATCGGCAGATATAACAGAACCCTTATTATTCCAATTGGTGATCCACATCGTCTTTCCTGTGTTCCAGTCGACACATATCCATCTCCCTTTGGAGTTAGTGTCATGAGTAGAGCTATAGATGTAATTACCCAACAGGAGCATTCCACCAACATGAGGATTGATCTCGGGGTTTTTCCATACAAGAGTAGGCTCGCTCCCGTCAAAATTTATTTTAATCTTGGCAGCTGTCTGCCCGTAACCATTTGCTGCAAAAAGGAATCCGTCGCGATAAAGTGGTGTCTGAATATAGTTTTTCCCACCTTTCTTATCTTCATTTACGGAGCCGAAATCGAATTTCCAGATCAGCTTGCCATTATCGGCATTCACTCCTATTATATGATTTGCAGTGTGAGTAACAATCACTTTCATGCCTTTATCTTCAATAAGAAGAGGATTGGTATACTGAGTACCTTCATTTAAAGGAGGGGTCTCCCATATCACTTTTCCGTTTTCGATATTGAATGCAACCATCGCTGCCTTGTTGCCTCCGGGAGTGGCAATGACTTTATTTCCAACAACAAGCGGAGATTCTGATATTCCAAACCTTTGCACAGGTGCGCTATACTTCTCATAGTAATTCACCGTCCAGGCCACCTTACCATCTTTTGTGACACAGCTCAGTTCACCCTGTCCGCTTATAACCAGTATTTTACCGTTGACAACTGTCGGAGTGCAGCGGCTTTCAGGAAATGTTACGTTTTTCGTGATGCTCCCATACTCTGTTTCCCAATTTTTCTTTCCGTCCTGGGTAAAGGAGGTAAGTATATCCTTATCATTTTTAGTACCTGTAATATATATTGCATCATCAGTAACTGTTGCACTGGAAAAGCCCATACCCAATCCTGTTACTTCCCAGAGAAGTGACGGACCACCTGCCGGCCATGTTTTCATAAGACCCTGTTCATTATAGATTCCTGTCCGTCCGGGCCCGCGCCATCCATACTCCTGAGCGGTTAAAGTCCCTGAGGTCATTGCCAGGATAATAAATGCAAATACTGAAATATTTCTTAGTTCCTTCATAATTATCAATTTTAAATAACATGTTGCAAGATAGAAATTTATAATAAACATTCAGGCAGAGTCTCCCGGGTTGGATACCCGGAAAATGACTGAAACAGCCATTTTTAACAATTTTTAAATGTTTTGAACGAAAACGGGAACATTACTAATCCTTATAGAGGATGAACCTGTCATATAAAAACAACAAGATACTTCCCGTAACCGCTATCCCGGTAAAAAGCAACCCAGATATTTGAGGGATGATAAGTTATCCCACAGATACTGGTTAAGCCTGGTGGAATCCATATTCATAAGTCCCTGTGCCTTAATAAAGTATTCATTGTTAGTTAGTCCGTCCGGACTCAGGATAATACCCTTATCAGCAAGGGCCCTGGAAAGAAGGTAATATTTATCTGCAATAATCTCAAATGGTTTGCCTGATATCCAGCCTGCAGCAAAATGCCCTAATGCAATCGGAAGGAATGATGTCCCCATATATAAAGCTTTTTTATCGGCTGGGGCTATACGACCCACATACTCAGTATATTTTGGAGATGATGCCATCTCTCCTATTGCAAATATCAGTACTCCAAGAATCACGAGCCATGGATTCTGTGTCACAAACATTAAAAGCAAGCCTGCTCCCAGTATCATTATCCCTGTGAACATTGAATGAATCGGTTTCATTTTCATGCTCAGTGAAGAGATATAGATCTGCAGAACAATGATAAAAAATGCATCCATGCTTGCAACGGTCGGGGCAGTAATTGTTCCTGCAGCAAGTCCGAAAAATGAGGAAAGCCTGTCCATATCTACCCACTGATCAAGAAAAACCGGGAATGAATAGAAAAGCTGGTTAAAGGCGGTCCAGAAAACTGCCATTATCAGAAGGAAAAGGTCATATCTCCAGTCTGAAAGGGTATCAAAAATATTTCTGAAGGCTATGGCTGATATTCTGAAAGAAAGATCTTGTCAGATGGCTGCCTGTCGGGTTCCCTGAAAAAGAAAAAGACGAAAATATAAGTTTATCGCAATTGCAATTATCGACATCAGGAAGACCAGGTTCCAGTCTACTTTATAAAGGAACCCTGCAATAAACGGACCAATAAATCCACCGATATTTACCATCATATAAAAAATCCCGAATCCTACAGATGAGGTTTCCTTATCTGTCGTTTTTGCTATCATTCCCGATATTATGGGTTTGAAAAGAGCGCCAGCCACTGCAAGGAAAATATAGGCTGTAAAAACCATGGAAAAAGATTCGAAAGTACCAACCATAAAGTAACCGGCAACATATGCCGTGAACGACAGTATCAGCACCTTCCTGAACCCTATCCTGTCAGCAATTGCCCCGGTAATAAGAGGAAGAAAGTAAAGGAGCATTGAGCCTGTGCCAATTATAATCCCTTTTTCCACCTGGGTAAATCCCAGGGCACCAGTATCTTTTGAAAGTGTCAGGTAAAGAGCGAAAGCGTTATAGAATCCATACCATGCCCAGCGTTCAAATAACTCCATTATATTCGAAATCCAGAACATCCGGGGTAGTTTTTTAAGTATTTTTCTGAGATGGCTCATCATAATTCAGTTAAAGTGCGGGATAAATATAGTTGTAAAAAGTAAATTTTCCGGTCGCATTAATGAACTTTTACCCCACCCCTATCTGTTATCGTTCCAGCCATATGGTATGACTCTTCAATCAAAACCAGATCACGCTAAGGAAAAAGAAATTGATACTATAATTTAAAATGTATAAATTTGTTTAGTCACTTTCTATTCCGGCAACATTCTGCGAAGAATAAACAAATATGCCGGGAGGACTGAGTAAAAAAAGGTGGTAATGCCGGCTGATTCTATTTTGTTTCATGGTCTGAATTAATTTAATGAACATAGCTATGCATATCTTTAATAAGTCCACACTCTCACTCATATTCCTTTTATCCCTTCCTCTTAACCTCTTCTCTCAGACAGACACAATTGCAAAGCCTGATTCAGTTCTGCTGAAGGAAATTGAACAACAAATGAACAGCACCAATCCCTCACCGCCTCCCGCCCCAACCAGAACAACTCCGGTCACCCTGCCTGACATAAGTGCTATCGGAGATTTCCGGGCCGGATACCGAAGTGGTGGCGATAGAAATTTTGATGCTGGCATCAACGAAACGGAAATTTCCCTGCAATCAGTGGTGGATCCATATGCAAGAGCCGATTTCTTTCTTACTGTCGGGAGGGATCCTGTAACCGGCAAGTTCAGTTTTGACCTTGAGGAAGGTTATGTGACCACCCTCTCCCTGCCAGCACATCTTCAGTTAAAAGCAGGCAAATTCAAAAGCGCACTGGGAAGGATTAATCCGGTACATCCGCATGCATTGCCATTTATAAGCTACCCCGATGCCTACGAAAGTTATTTTGGCGAGGGTATCAATGATGAGGGAGCTTCCCTGAGTTGGCTGGTTCCCAATACCGCGTTTTACCAGGAGCTGGTTTTCCAGCTTACTGACGGACCTATCGATAATCCAAGCTTTGCACGCAGCCCCGGAAACACATTTCTTGAACTGGCACATCTGAAAAACTTTTTTGACCTATCTGCAAATGCCACCCTTGAGGTAGGATTTACAGGCATCACAGGAGCAAATCAGTTTGACTTCAGGACTAACGTTGCGGCAATTGATCTGACTTACAAATGGAAGCCGGTACAGTTTAATACATATAAATCGCTTACCTGGCAGACAGAAGCCTGGTTTAGCAATGCGAACATTTCCAGTGACGAAGTTGTTAACACTTTCGGTTTATATTCCTTTATTAATTTTCAATTCTCTAAACGGTGGTTCTTCACGGGCATGTACAGTCATTCTAACACACCTTATTCAGCCAGCACGACTCTGAATTCCTTTTCAACAACATTTGGATGGTATGCCACAGAATTTCAGAAGCTGGAGATTGAAGGAAAAACATCAACCGGCAATACTCTGGAAGAGCAATATCAGGTGCTATTCCGCTGGATTTTCGTAATAGGAACTCACGGGGCCCATCAATATTAACATATACACAAAATAATGAAACTCAAATTTTTTATTCTTCTTCTCACCTGTACTGTATCCTATTCCCTTTATGCAGGGAAAATAAATGTGGTTACAACTACTACGGATTTAAAAAGTATAACTGAATTGATAGGAGCCGACAAGGTAGATGTCTCTTCCATCGCAACAGGATTTCAAAATCCCCATTTCGTTGATCCAAAGCCAAGCTATATCATCAAGCTTTCGAAAGCTGATATGTTTATAACTGTAGGATTGGATCTGGAGACAGGCTGGTCTCCCCAGCTCCTGACCAGTTCACGCAATAATAAAATCCAGAAGGGAAGTGAAGGCTATGTGGATGCATCTGTCGGGATACCGTTGTTACAAGTACCGTCCAGCATCAACAGAGGAGAAGGGGATATACATATCTATGGAAATCCTCACTACTGGCTTGATCCTGTCAACGGACAAATCATTGCCAGGAATATCTGCAATGCCCTTGAGAAAATCTCTCCTGAAAATAAAGACTATTTTGAAGCTAATTTAAAGGCCTTTAATACTAAAATTGACACAAAGCTTATAGAGTGGGAGTTGAAAATGGCTCCCTATAAAGGGACAAAAATTATCGCCTATCATAACGAATGGTGCTATTTTGAACAAAGGTTCGGATTAGTGATTGTCGATTTCATGGAACCCAAACCAGGGATCCCGCCCACACCTTCACAACTGGTGAAAATTATTTCTGAAGTTAAAAGCAACGCAATTAAAGTAATTATTTCCTCTCCATATTTCACAACCTCGTCGGCTGATGTAGTTTCAAAGCAAACCGGTGCAAAAATCATTATACTGGGAACTTCTGTTGGCGCATTCGACACAATTAAAAATTATTTCGATCTGTTTGATTACAATATTGATAAGCTTATACAGGGAATTAAATAACTATAGTGATATTAATTTCCGGCCTTCAGGTCTGATTTTCAGAACAACTGCCAGTAAATTTTAACCTATACTAATAAATAAGGAAAATATGTTTCAAATGTTCAGTCTGGATTTTATGGTGCAGGCATTCATAATTTCGTTGATTACCGGATTGTTCCTGTCCTATCTTGGTGTACACGTCGTTGGCCGGGGAATCGTTTTCGTTGATCTGGCTCTTGGTCAGATCTCATCTTTAGGCGGCGCATTCGCTGCATTTATTGGTATTGGACTGACAACAATACCTGTGGTATTTACGCTGATCGGGGCATTGCTGATCTCACTTATCGATATCAGGGATAAACGGTTAAAGCTGGAGGCCATAATAGGAATAATCTATGCTTTTGCATCTGCTTTGACCGTAATGCTTATTTCAAAGACACCTCACGGTGATTCTGATATCCAGGAAGTATTATTTGGGAGTATCCTGTCTGTAAATTTAAGCCAGATAACAGATACTTTCGTTGTCTTTGGAGCATTGATCATTTTGCATGCCATCTATCACAAAAGGTTTTTTGAACTGACTGAAGGTTTTGAAACAAGGAATATTGATAAAAAAGGATTCAATATCTGGAATTTCCTCTTCTATATATCCATTGGTTTGTCTATAGTATTCGCAGTCAGGATCAGTGGTGTCATACCTGTTTTTTCATATTTGATAATCCCCTCCGTATGCGCCATAATTCTTTCACGATCAAATAAGGCAGTAGTAATTATTGCAATGCTCGTGAGCTTTATTGGTACCTTTATAGGGCTGAACATTTCCTTCCATTTTGACTTCCCTGCCGGATCATCGATTGTAGCCACGCTGGGCGGTATCTTTATCTTTGTTTCAATGGTCCCGTTTATAAAGCACTTCTTCTTTAAAAAGGATAAATCAGCTTCTAAATTTGAGTTGAGGATTGAATAGCGATTTGAAATGAACAAAATACTTTTTAGAAATATTGACTACGATAAAACAATCAGAAATTTTCGGAATGTAATATGGATCTATGACTTCTGGAGCCGGCTTACGGAATCCAGGGCACTGAAAAAAGCTATGGAAATTGCAGGCCTTCAGAACCATCAGGATGTTTTAGAGATAGCCTGTGGCACGGGTAATCTGCTGGAACAAATTGTAAAGAAAAATCCTGATGGACATACTACCGGAATTGACCTCTCTCCTGATATGCTCGGGAAGGCACATCAGAGACTTCAGAAGAGCGGATCTCAAAACTATGAATTAATCGAAGGAAATGCATTGGATCTTAACTTCAGTGACAATTCCTTTGATGTTCTTTTTAACAATTTCATGATCGATCTGATGCCGGAAGAGACTTTTGATAAAATCTCAAACGAATTCTACAGAGTATTGAAACAAAATGGCATTGCCGTGATTTCCACATTTTCATTTGGGACAAAAAGGGTACATAAATTCTGGTACCGGGTTGCCGAAAATATTCCGGATTTATTAACAGGTTGCCGTCCCGTAACATTTAAGGAACATCTTGAAAAGGCGGGATTTGTTATTATGGAGGATTTTCAGATCAGCCAGAATACATTTCCTTCTGAAGTCATAAAAGCACAGAAATTACCTGACGGATAAGAATTTGCATTTCCGGTGAACATATTAATTGAAGCTTCATCCGTTTTTTTGTGAAGTGTATTATATTTACCTGATATATCTCATAAAATGAAAAAAATAATACTTACCGTCATCATTACACTGTGTGTTTTGGCCGCAGCCCTTACCGCCTTCATGTATTCAGGAACCTATGATATTAGCCAGCTGTCTCATCACAATGCAATAACAAAATGGATGATCAGAACAACAACTCATGCTTCAATCAATAAAAGGTTGAGCAGCATTGTAGTTCCTCCGATGAATGATACAGCTAACTTTGCAGAGGGATTTGAGCATTATAACGAGATGTGTGTCATGTGCCACGGAGCACCTGGCATTAGTCCCTATGAGATGACAGAGGGGCTATATCCCAAACCACCCAAATTCTATAAATCGAAGAATATGCCAAATACAGATGAAGCGTTCTGGATAATTAAAAATGGAATCAAGATGACGAGCATGCCAGCATTTGAGCCTACACATACCGATGAAAAAATCTTGGCTATCACCGACTTCTTTTTAAACAAGATGAACAAGATGTCTCCTGAAGAGTACCAGGAATGGATAAAAAAATATACTGAATAAAAATATATGCTCCCGTCGTAACTTTTGCTGCCCATGGAATTTATTCCGGGGATCAAAAGCCCCTTTGCATACATTATCCCAATTGAACTTTTAGACTAATGTTCTGTTTTAAAAATATTATCCTAAATTCAGTGAATCATTCATGAAACAACATGCCCTTAAGCAGGTCGATATAAGGATCTATAACAGTAATTAATAAAAACCGTAATAATGAAGAATGTAATAATAACAGGTGCAACCGGAATGGTTGGAAAGGGTGTTTTGCTCGAATGTCTCGACCATGATTCAATAAAAGAAGTCCTGGTAATAGGAAGAACTGCACCTGATATTAAGCATCCAAGGCTGGCTACATTGATCATAAAAGATTTTACGGATTTCTCGGGTGTACCGAATCAACTATCAGGCTATGACGCATGCTTCTATTGTTTGGGTATCAGTTCCGTTGGATTGAATGAGGAAGAGTATAGGAAGATAACCTATGATTACACTTTGGCTCTCGCACGGACTCTTGTGGAAATCAATCCCGGGATGACATTTTCATATGTTTCGGGAGAAGGTACGGATTCGACGGAGAAGGGCAAAATGATGTGGGCCAGGGTAAAGGGGAAAACCGAAAATGACCTGCTTAACCTCGGGTTTAAACAGGCATTCATGTTCCGGCCGGGCGTCATCATCCCCCTGCGGGGCATTAAATCCAGGACTAAAAGCTACCAGTTCTTTTATGATTACTTTATGTGGCTGGTCAAGGGCTTTAAGGCCATTGCTCCAAATTCTGTTGTTACCACAACACAGATCGGACTGGCCATGATCAATAGCATGCTGAAAGGATACGATCATACTATACTGAGCGCAAAAGATATTATTGCTTTGTCTGATATTCAGGTCAGCTGAAAATTCTGTAACTCCGGAGCCAATTGTCACATATTGCTAAACCTGACAAATTATCAACTTATACTTTACGACTTATGTTTTCTTAATTCAATTAGGGTGATCTCAGGTAAAATCCCTACCCGGCCCGGGTAACCAATAAATCCTAACCCTCTGTTTACATACAAATACTGATTTTTAACCTGGTATAAACCGGCCCATTCCTTATAGATATATTGGATCGGGCTCCATTTGAAGCCGGGCACTTCCACTCCAAACTGCATTCCATGAGTATGCCCGGACAAGGTCAGGTCAATACGGGGATACTTTTTATTCACCTCTTTATCCCAATGTGAAGGATCATGTGAAAGTAATATGTTAACAGGGCAATAATTAAAATTTTCCGTCGCCTTCTCAAGGCTCCCATAATTGGCAAAGCCATGACTGCTGCAATTCTGAACACCTATCAGCCCGATTTTTTCTCCATTTTTTTCAATATACAAGTGCTCATCCCAAAGAAGATTCCATCCTAATTTACTATGGATATTTCTGAGTTCCCTAATGTTATTCTCTTTTGCTGCCTGGTTTTCCCATTTATAATAATCTCCATAGTCATGATTTCCGAAAATGGACATTACACCTCGTTCTGCCTCTATTTTATTCAGAATGTCAATATAGGTCAATGCCTCATTATGTATGTAGTTTACAAGATCTCCGGTAAAAAATACAATATCCGGTTTTTGCTCGTTAATCATTCCGACTGCATGTGTAAGTGGTTCTTTGTTTAAAAAGCTGCCAGTATGTATATCAGAGACCTGCACAATTCTGAATCCATCAAAAGAATCCGGAAGATCAGGAAAAATCAGTGTCAGCTTTCTTACCTGGTATCTATATGCATTCCCCGCCATGCCATAGATCAGGCTGAAAAATGGAATGGAACCTAAAACCAGTCCTGTCTTGATTATGAAATCAGACCGGCTTATGGATCTGGTTCCATGACCGGTCTTTCCTGACTGCGGCCTTTGAAACAGAGATAAAATTTTCAGATAAAACAGTCGAATGACTCTGACAAAATCATCAATCAGAACAAAGATGCCGAGAATGACTTTTGAAAATATCAGAATAATCAAAAGTGCGAAACTGTATGTCCTGAAATATATATTCCAGTCATGCCAGTCTGTAAACTGAGTAAGTAAAATTACCGAGAAACAGGCAATTGAAATAGTCAGGTACAAAGTATTTATCAGCCGAATTGTTGTCTGTGAGTAACTTTTGATCAAATGACGGAATGCCTGAAACGCGTATATATCAATAAATATTAAAATCAGAAGGAAGATTATGATACGCGGGCTGAAATTATTTACAAGTGGTCCCATAGACAAATTATATGATTCACACCGGTTCTTTCTGTTCAGGCAATTGTTAGAGGGCAACCGGATATTATCCTTTACGGGAAACTCTCCCGGTACATCAAACTTAAGCTTATTTATTTTATTCCTGACATATGATCCATAAACTATGGAACAAGCCGGATAATTATTTGTTTCAGCCATTCAGGCACTTTCTGGAAACACATTGCGCTCCAGGGCGCTATTAAGCAGAATTTGGGAATCATATTTAAATTCAGGATATACAAAATTGTATATTTGTCAACGGAGCAAAAAATACGATAGCCAATGGACAAATCACTGACAAACCGGTATTTCAACATCGTTGTTATCGTAGCTTCGCTTGGCTACTTTGTGGATATCTATGATCTCATCCTGTTTGGAATAGTCAAAAACCCTAGCCTTATTGATCTGGGGGTTACAGGTAAAGATGCCCTGTTCAGTAAAGGTAATTTTTTATTAAGCATGCAAATGGCAGGCATGCTTGTCGGTGGAATAGTGTGGGGTATCCTGGGCGATAAACGGGGACGCCTCTCAACCCTGTTTTTTACTATACTGTTATACTCCCTGGCAAACATAGCAAATGGCTTTGTACATACTATTGAACAATATGCCTGGCTCCGGTTTTTTTCCGGATTTGGCCTGGCCGGTGAACTTGGGGTAGGGATTACGCTGGTTTCCGAAGTAATGTCAAAGGAAGCCAGAGGTATGGGTGCAAGCATTGTATCAGGGGTTGGCATCGCAGGATCCGTACTGGCATTCCTGGTGGCAGAAAAATTCCAGTGGCGAATGGCATACTGGACCGGCGGAGGACTTGGACTGGTTCTGCTTTTCCTGAGAATAGCTGTTTATGAATCCGGAATGTATGAAAAAACAAAAGCAGGGGTGGTCAGTAAAGGCAATTTCATTAGTTTGTTTACCGATATAAAACGGTTCAGGAAGTTTATTTTCTGCATTCTGCTTGCCGTTCCAACATGGTATACCGTTAGTGTACTTACAATAAATGCCCCTTCATTTGCTCAGGATGCGTTGAAAATTACCGGACCCATTAAAGGGTCGACGTCTGTAATGCTGCATTACATAGGAGCATCAATCGGGAGCTTTCTCTTCGGTTATCTCTCAATGAAGATGGCATCGAGAAATAAAGCAATAATAATAGCCATTGCAAGCATTGCCCTTCTTACAATACTATATTTCTCATTGTCCGGAGCCACACCTTCTTTCTTCTATTTCACGCTTTTCCTGCTGGGCATTCCCATGGGTGGATTATGGGCGGTCTTCATCACCTCAGCCTCTGAACAGTTTGGTACCAATATGAGAGCAACCGTGACAACATCTGCACCAAACTTTGTCAGGGGCTCAACAATTCTTATTACATTCGTTCTGGGGGCATTGACTCCTGTAACAGGCTTATGGCTTTCAGGGGTAATTGTCGGGATAATTTTTATTGGTATCGCATTAATATCTGCATTCCTTAATGAAGAAACGTATGGTAAGGAATTGGATTATTCAGAGGTGTTTTAAGCCATCTGAGTGAAGCCCAAAATAATATTCTGAATAAGTGATCGGGAATCAGGATCTCTCCGCCTGATTTAAAAAGTGTGGCATGATATTTATCACCTGATTTAAAACAAGATGTGATAAAACAAATATAATTTTTATATTGAACCCTTTAAAAAGAAAATATGCCCATAATAACCTAATAATCTGAATTAAAATGAAAATTGAAGCCATGAAAATGATTGCATTGATTCTTGTCTCCTCTGTATTTTCACTTACAAACCTTAATGGTCAGGGACGAAATGATGTAATAAAAGTTTACAATGAAGGTGCGAAGGCAATACAAACTGATTTGCCACTTGCAATTAAGTCATTTGAGGAAGTCATTACATTGTCCGATCAGGTTGGTGAAACTGCTGCTGATCTGAAAGAAAAAGCCATCAAGGTATTGCCGGGATTGTATCTTAAGTTAGCTTATAATGCACTAAATGGGAAAAAACCGGCACCTGAGATAATTCAGGCTGCGAAAAATGCAACAGCTGCATCTGAAAAATACGGCAGCTCATCCAATAAGGAAAATGCCGAAAAGATATTGGTACAGGCATATAACAGCATGGCAACAGATTATTTTTCCAAAAATGATTATGCAAATGCCCTGATAACATTTGACAGCCTGTTGGTAATCAATCCTGATTACATCACTGCAATTTATAATAAAGCCCTGATATACATTAAGCTGGATAGTTCTGATTCCTTTGAGAAAACGATTGATTTATTTATTGAAAAGACAAAAAGCCGGAATGATGCAGAAAAAGTAAAACAAGCCTCGGGTACGGCTCTTGAATATTTTCGTGCAGCCGGATCTCAGGCTGACCAGGCAAATAAGCTTGATGAAGCTCTTGTCCTTTTGAATAAAGCCTCAAAATACGGTGACGATAAGGACCTTTTCTATTATTTTTCTGATGTTTATAATAAACAGAAAAACTTTGATCTTGGAGCAGAATATGCCAAAAAAGGACTTGATCTTGAGTCAGGCGATGCTGAAGCCAAAGCTAAATTTTACTTTCAGATTGGAATTGCACAGGAAGGCAAAGGACAAACTTCTGAAGCCTGTGCTTCGTTTAAAAATGCATTGTATGGCGCCTTTTCGGAAGCATCAAAAACCCAAAGAGCAAACCTGAAGTGTGAATAGCGTTTTTATCAGAGACTTTTAATATCATCCGTGTTTGCCCTGACTAGTAAGCAAAAATGGATAATCCTTCATTGGCAGGATAATTTTCTATATATTAACAGGTCTTATTAAATAAAAGCAACTATGCCTGGCACAACAAGATCATGAAAATATATATGATAACAATCATTACTCTGTTTGCAGGACTTTACATACAGTCAGCACCACTCAAGTCTTCTGAAAACAAGAGTATTGCAAATGAAAGATCTTTCTCCTATACTATTTATGATTTTGGTGCTGATGAAGGCTGGACGCTTAGTACTGAAGGAGATAAGGGAAACTCTGAATTAAAAGGCAAGAGTTGTCGCCTGGATTTTTCAAAAGGGGCAAAATCCATCTCTATCTCTCCCACTCCTGTATCAATGCTGGGACGGGTTACTAAAATCAGATTAAAAGTCAAAGGTGCTGCAGGAGATCATCCTGTCCATTTTTATATTCAGACTCATTTTATGATTTTCCATAAAGTGATCGGGAAGCTTTCAGGATCAGGTGTACAGGAGCTGTTGTTCGATGCCCCGCCGGGAAATGAGTGGCTCTGGAAGGAAGGAGAGAATGACGGGAACGTGCATGGCCCGCTCCGTTTACTGGAAATAAAATTCGAAGGGAATAAAACAGAAGACGAATGCAAGCTGGAACTTATCAGCCTGAGTATTGAAGGCAAGGTAGCTGAGGATAAACTTTGCGTACTTACATCGCAATGTCTGACGCCCGGTAATAATATAACATTTATCGCAAAAATCAGATCAATAGCCGACATTCCGATAAAGGGAAAATTAAGCTGGTCTGTGTTATCGTGGGACAAAAAGGAACTTGAAAAGGGAAGCAAACCGGTTACAATTGCACCTGCAGCTATCAGTAATATATTCACGATCGGTACCGGCATTCGGGACCCCGCTCTTAAATTTGCGGAAATAACTTTTCATCTCGATATTCCCGGACAGTCAATACCTGATGCTGACGCATGCTGGCTGGCCCCAAATGAAATTCAGAACGATACAAACCTGGTAACGGAGACCTCGTTCGGGATGGGTGCATATCTGGGCCGCTATCACGGTAAAGAACTGGAACAAATGACATTGAAAGCCAAGGAAAGCGGTGTTAAATGGATAAGGGAAGATTTTGGATGGAGCAATATGGAACCTGAAAAAGGAAAATTTTACTGGGCATTTAATGACTCAGTCGTTCAGATTGCCAGGAAGAACGGTATATCAGTATATGCCATTGTGGCCTACTGGCCGGAATGGACAAAGGAATATACGAAGGAAGGAATTGACGATTATATAGTTTTTCTAAGGGAACTTGTAAACCATTATAAAAATTACATTCACCAGTGGGAGATTTGGAATGAACCGAATATATTCTTCTGGCAGGGACCCCGGGAGATGTACGCAGAGCTCCTGATGAAAAGCTATATTGCAATAAAAGATGTGGATCCGACAGCACAGGTGCTGGGAATATCTACATCCGGAATTGACTTCAGTTTTATTCAGCAGATGCAGGATCTGCAGGCGCCGTTCGACGTTCTGACTATTCATCCCTACCGGTCCAGACTTAATGAAAATGATTTTATCAGGGACCTTAAAAGAGCCTCTGATATGGTAGTTCTGCCGGGAGGCAAACGACGGCCGGTATGGATAACGGAAATGGGATGGACAACCTATACCCCACACAATTCGTGGGTTCAGGAAGGCTTTCTGCCAACCCGGCTCAGGGTCCAGGCAGAATTAATTGTTCGAACCTATCTGTCATGTATTATTTCGGGAATTGATCCGAAAGTCTTCTGGTATGATCTGAGAAATGACGGCATAGATCCACTCAATTTTGAAGACAACATCGGGATCATGAACAGGGATTTTTCTCCAAAGCCGGCTTACATTGCCTATTCAACAATGACAAGGATCCTGAAGGGAATGAAATTCACCAAAAGCCTCAGCCTGCCTGAAGGTATTTTCTCCGGAGTTTTTGAGGACGAAAAGGATAGTACCAGGAAGGTTATAGCTATCTGGTCTCCTTCGGAGGATCAGGATATTGAAATTGAATTAAACTCTGATAAGGCGGGAGTGATAAATACTATAGGTGAATCCAGTGATCTGGATGTTTTCACCAGGGATATGAAAAAATTCGTAAATTTAAAACTGAAAGCAGGTTCTCCTGTATATATCAGATAAAAAACCGGCTCTGTCTGATACGAATCAGGAGGCAGCAAACAAAGTTGATCATCCTATGTTTAGGGTAAAAGAGGGAGTTTGGTGTAAGTTGAAGATAAACCGTATATTTTTATCCAATTTAAAACTGACAGTATGAAAATAATAGCTATCGATCAGGTTGAAAAGAAGAAGGTACAGATGGAGGGAGCCACAGGGGCATGGAAACAATTACCTCTCGGCAGCGGGGATGGTGTTCCGGTCTATTCTCTCAGGGTATTCACGGTAGAGCCGGGTGGCAATACACCCTATCACAGCCATCCTTACGAACATATGAATTTTATTATAGAGGGTCAGGGAGTTTTGGTAAATGAGTCTGGTGAAGAGAAACCCCTTAAAAAAGGCGATTTTGCGCTTGTTAATCCGAATGAAAAGCACCAGTACAGGAATAATTCAACAAGTGAGGTTTTCAGAATGATCTGTGGTGTCCCAAAGGAATTTGAGTAGCAATCTGTTTATACAATTCTTAACGCCGCCAGTTCATAAATAAGATCCTGGATATTCAGCTTGCCGATCTTCAAATATCCTTATGCACGTTAAGACATATTTCAAAAATGGATTTAGTGCGACATGAGTAGGAGAAATCTTGTTAATATAGACGATTGGGTGAATTTCTGATCTGTTCCGATGTAATCCTGGTTTAATAGATTTCTGATGCCGGGTGGTTTACAATATTCAACGGTGTCATCAATTATGTACCCCTTGAAACAAGAAAATAATTAATCCTTTACAGGGGCTGTTGAAAAAATCCTCTGGGTTTCTTCGTGTTCCCGTCGGGCTGTTGAAAAAATCAATTTTCTATGTTACACCAATGAATCCCACAGGGGGGACTTGCTTATTATCAGAGTTTTTCATTCCCCCCTTGGTGGGCAGGGAGTCCAAGAAAGGGACTTTTTCCACACCCCCAGTTTCGTTTCATATTGCTTAATAAACATTTTATTGCGGTCCATATTTGAAGCCGTCCTTTCAATCAACCCGGGGTAGAGGATTATTAAATCAGAAAATACAAAGTCAGTTAAAATAGAGATTTTGCAAAAAACAATTTATTAAGATGAATGTTGTATTCGTGCAGATAGATTTATAAAAAAACCGGGAGGTCAAGGGATGAGTTATAATGATACTATATCAACCGATGTATTAATAATTGGAGGAGGGCCATCAGGCTTAGCCTTTTCAATTCATTTGGCAGATTTATTAAAGCAAAAGGGCCGTAGTGACAGAATTTTGCTTATAGAAAAAGGACGCTCAGTTGGCAGCCACATTTTGTCCGGTGCTGTCATTAGGCCGTTAGTTTTCAAAGAATTATTGCCTGATGTTGACTTCTCAGAGATCCCTTTCAATGCAAAAGTCATCAAGGACAAAACAATATTCCTTACAAAAAGGGGAGCCATTTCGCTGCCTTTTCATCTGCCATATATGAACAATAATGGCAATTTTACTGCTTCATTGGGTCAGATATGCAGATACCTGGCTTCCAGGGCGGAGGAAAAAGGAGTGGAAATATATCCCGGATTTGCAGTAGATGAAATTTTGTATGCTGACGGGAAAGTGATAGGGGCAAAAACAAAAGATACCGGTTTGGATCATCATGGGCATAAGCTCGAAAACTTTCAGCCCGGCACACAGGTTAAAGCCAGAATCACAATTTTCGCTGAGGGGACCCGTGGCAGTCTGGCAAAAATGCTAATCACAAAATTCGGCCTCTCCAGGGACAGAAACGAACAGGTTTACTCATTGGGTTGCAAGGAATTATGGACAGTTCCCGAAGGTAATATCGAAGCGGGTCAGATCTATCATACTATCGGCTTCCCTTTGGATAATGATGAGTTTGGCGGAGGATTCATTTACGGACTGAATGATAATAAAGTAGCTGTAGGTCTTGTTGTCGGGCTTGATTATAAGGATCCCTCCTTCGATGTCCATGATGCTTTACAAATATGGAAAACAACACCTTTCGTCTCCCGGATCTTAAAAGGAGGTAAAATGTTGGAATATGGAGCAAAGACTCTTCCCGAAGGAGGTCTTTATGCCATCCCCAGGCTATATACCGACAATGCTTTAATTGTTGGTGATAGTGCAGGACTGGTGGCCATGCCAGCATTGAAAGGAGTACATCTGGCAATCAGGTCAGGAATGTTAGCCGCAAAAACTGCTGCCGATGCATTGATAAATGACGATACTTCGGAAAAAAGCCTTCAACAATATGAGACCCTGATAAAGAACAGTGATATTTATAAAGAGCTCTATCCTGTACGAAATTTCAGGCAAGGATTTGAGAAAGGTCTTATAGCAGGGGGATTGCATTTTGGAACCCAGTTGATTACCGGCGGCGCTGGTTTTTTTGGAAGGCTTAGATCTCGCGCCGATTCCCAAACGACACTTAGATTGAACGAACTTAAAAAGAAACCGTTTAAAGAGCGGTTTAAAAGCAGGCTGGAATTCGACAAAGTGCTGACATTTGATAAATCAACAGATGTTTATCATTCAGGTGTTTACCATGATGAACAGCAGGTGGTTCATCTGCATATCAACAACAAGGAGAATTTCGATAGAGTAAACATTGAGCAATATGGTGCACCTGAGCAATTTTTTTGCTCATCGGAAGTATATGAGCTTCACACTAATAAGGATGGCAGGAAAGAGATCCGGATTCATGCAGAAAATTGCATGCACTGCAAAACCTGCGACATCAAATCACCAGGAGAAGGAATTACATGGGTAGTCCCAAATGGAGGCAATGGTCCGGATTTTCAGAATATGTGAAAAGAAAAAAATATTTTAATAATGGCTCTGACAATAATAAGCTTAATTAAACAAGTCCCGCTTCCCAGTGAAATGCGAATGGGTGAGGATGGATTGATGGACAGGACTAAAGCGAAATCAATTATCAACATTGATTGTCAGTTTGGCCTTGAAGCAGGATTGCAGCTCAAAAAAGAATATTCGGATGCGAGATTGATTGTTTGCTCAATGGGTCCTAAATCGTTTGAGGCCTCTCTCAGAACGGCTGTCTCCATGGGATATGACGAAGCCTATCTGCTTTCCGACCGCAAGCTTGGAGGAAGCGATACTTATGCTACCGGCCTTGCAATTTCTACTATGCTGAAACACCTTGGCTTTACCAAAGATTCCAAAGATCCTTTCATAATTTTAGCCGGGCGGCAGACCAGCGATGGTGACACGGCGCATGTTCCATCACAGGTAGCTGAAAATATCGGAATTCCCCAGGCCACTTTTGTAGAGAGTGTAAAACCTGACGGTACAGGCAATGTAATTGCAAAACGAATTATCGAAGGCGGCTATCAGATGTTGAAACTGCCCCTCCCCTCTGTCATATCGTTAACTCCAACAGGAATTGCTCCGCGTAAACCATCATTAAGCGGAGCAATCAGAGCACGCACACTTGAAATTACAACTTTTGGAATTGACGATATTGGTTTAGGAACCGGGAAGATTGGAATTAATGGTTCCCCTACTATCGTAGTTAAAGTGGTTAATATCGTTAGTGAACGTCCTCCTGTAACAATGTCAGTTGGTCACGATGAAGCCTCACTGGTCGATAGTTTAATAGCCAACCTTCAAAAGGGAGGCAAGGTTTTGGAAAAGAAAGAAAGCGAAGCTAAGAAAGAAACTGAACGTCCCGATTTTCCGGAGAAAGACTTCAGAAACGGGGCCAGGGGAATAATTACATGGGCGGAGATAACAAACGGCAATATTTCAAGACCTTCTCTCGAACTGCTCACACCGGCAAGAAACCTGGCAAGACAATTAGGTAATGAAACAAGAGTGATGACGGTGGTCATAGGTAAAAGTGTACGCTCCTTCGCCCGGACGCTAATCGAATATGGCTCAGATGAAGTTATCACGGTTGAAAATGATAAGCTTGAAGAATATCTGGTTCTCCCGTTTTCTTCAATTTTTGAACAGGTAATAAAGGAAAGGAATCCTGAAATCGCGCTTTTTGCCGCAACCACTTCCGGCAGGGAATTAGCACCCAGAATAGGTATGAAAACAAGCAGCGGAGTTACAGCAGATTGCACCGGACTTGATATCGGCGAATACATTGACAAAAAAGAAAAGGTAATTTACAAACCGATCCTAGAGTCACGGCGTCCTACTTATGGAGAAAGTAAGCTTGCAACCATTCTCGGTTTTGTATGTCCTCAGATTTCAACAGCCAGGGCGGGTACATTTGAAGTGCCAAAAAGGATAGAAGGCAGACAAGGCATTATTTCATTCTTCAATCCTGTATTAAATGATAAAGATTTCGTCGTTGAAATTCTGAAAACTGAGAGAGGCGAAGGCGGATTACAAAATTTATTCGACGCTGACATTATAATTTCAGGAGGAAGAGGCGCCACCGGCGATAACTTAGGTCTCATAAGAGCTCTTGCTGAAGCGCTAAGAAGTCAGGGCATAAATGCTGAGTGGGCTGTAAGCCGGCCGGTTGTGGATAACGGAATCGTAGAGTACCCCAGGCAAATTGGACAGACCGGTAAAACAATACGTCCAAAAATTTATGTCGCCGTTGGTATTTCCGGCGCAATCCAGCATATAGCAGGCATGAAGGAATCTGAAAAGATTATTGCCATAGACCACAATCCCAAAGCACATATTTTCAATTATGCAGATTTTGGTATTGTGGGAGAATACACGGATATATTACCCGAATTAATTGAACGAGTGAAAGCCGGCTTTAAATTCGGGATCGAGGTCAGGAGAAATTAGCAGAAGGCTCAACCTCATAACCATCTCTTTCTCTTGAAGTACCACAGCATCACCAACGTTAGTGTTATTATTGCACTCCACCATACAGGATATCCTATTTTCCATTTTAGTTCTGGCATAAATTCAAAATTCATTCCATATACTCCGGCAGCAAAAGTGAGCGGTATAAAAATAGCAGCAAAAATTGTAAGTACCTTCATCACTTCATTCATTTTGTTGCTGACGGTTGACTGGTAAAGCTCAAGCATACCTGAAGACATCTCCCGAAAGGTTTCCAGCGTTTCCACTACCTGCACTGTATGATCATATACATCCCGCAGGTAAATAAAAGTATCCTGGTGTACCAGATTGCTATCGGTCCGCTGGAGTATGCTTACTACTTCCCGCATTGGCCATATTGACCTGCGTAGATATGCAAGCTCATGCTTGAGGTGATAGACCCTTTTAAGCAGTTGCTGATCAGCTGACAGCATGAGCTCAGCTTCAAGCCCTTCAATCTGCTCACCAATATTTTCCAATATCGAAAAATAATTATCAACGATTGTATCTAAAATGCAATACATAAGATAATCACTTCCCATCCTTCGGATTTTACCTTTACTGGTGCGGATACGTTCCCTTAAGCTATCCAGGATATCACCCTCTTTTTCCTGCAATGATAGAACAAAGTCCTTGCCGATAAGAAGACTCACCTGCTCCAGAGAAATTTCTTTCAGGACTTCGTTTAAATAACCCATTTTAACTACTACAAAAAGATAGTTATCATGATCTTCCATCTTTGGACGTTGTGTCGTATTGGCGATATCCTCCAGCACCAGGGGATGAATTTCAAATACTTCCCCAATATCGTGAATAATAGTTTCATCATGAACACCAGTTACATTCAACCATGTGATTGTCTGACTTTCCTTAAATGTCACGCTTTCCGAAATGGTCGCTATATCCTTCTCAGTAAAATCTATGGCATTGTAATCCATAATATGTAGCTTAACAGGTTCCTTACGCTCTTTTCCTACATATTCTACAGTACCCGGGATGGAAGATGGCTTGCCACGTTTAGGAATATGTTTTGAAATACTGAAAGATTTAAAAATTGATTGTTTCATACAGCAAAAATTTCATAATCAGCTGGCAATACCTGCAAAAATAATTTATCTCTTTTTTGACAATGATCCGATTTCCTTATCAAGTTCATCCCAGTCTTTAAAGTTCAGCTTCTCCGGATATGCTCTGTCCACTCCTTTCAGCATGAGAGATATCGCCATTATAACGCTTGTTATGATGATGATATAAAAAAGTATACCGGAATCAAATTCATTGTTCTGGAGGGAAGCAGGAATACTGAAGAATAACAGGATTGTGATCAACCCCCTTGGAGCTACAAAGACCTCAGGCAATAATCGTTTAATAAAGAATATCTTCATACTGATCAGACGTATCAGGTAAATCCCTGAAACAATTCCAAGGCTGATCATTGCTGACTTCACATTCAGCAGGCTATTCAGTTCAAGAGTCATTCCAAAGATTACAAAGAGGAAAGTCCTGATGAAGAAGGTCGATTCGATTGTAAGAATATGAAAATCATTTTGAATCTTCCTTAAAGAATCAAAATCAATTAAGTTCCTTAATCTGCCTGGAAAAAAAATTTTGCCGTTATTCAATATAAGACCAAAAATAAGAATCAGGATCAAAGAGGAAAAATTGAAGAGTTTCCCAAGTGAATACATAAGTATCAATACGGCTATCATTAAAAACAATTTGACCTGTGCCCGTAGCTTTTCAAGAAGAATCACCATCAGATAACCAATTATGACAGACAAAATTATTGTTACAGCCAGATTTATAGAAATATGTAATATTATTTTCCCGGGGGAGCCTTGTTCAATATTACCAATGAGGAAAAAGAAGATCAGGATACCAAGAATGTCGGAGAAGGTGCTTTCATAAATAAGAAAGTCCTTTTTCCCTTTCATGAGATTGCCAATACTTGGTATTACGACTGAGCTGCTTACCACTGAAAGAGGGACTGAATATATCACAGCGGAAAACAGGTCGTCAATTAGAAGCCAATTTAACAACAAAGTGATGAAAGCACCACATGTTACAAATGAAAAGAGGGCAAGGAAGAAAGATTTCACAATCAGAGGTCTTTTCTCACGGGTAAGATCAAGGTCAAAAGCAGCTTCCAGCACTATCATGATCAATCCGACAGTCCCTATCAGTAACAATATGTCCATCAGGTTGTGGCTGATGGTAATATTAAGATAATCAAGACCTAACCTAATGCCAATACCTAAAAGGATAAGCAAAATGGCACTCGGGATTCTAAAAACCTTTGACAACCAGTTGAACTGATAAGACAAAATCAGAATAATGCAACCAGCTATAATTAACGTATAGGGATTCATAATTAAGTCGAAGAGTCTGGATATGTAAAGCGAAATTAATATATTTGATTATATTAAGATGTTTCATCTCAGATAAATATCATCTTTTTCCTGACTGTAAAGTATCTGTATGGCTAGAACAAAAAAATTCGGGACCTTCGGGGGAGTATTCACTCCTTCCATACTTACCATCCTGGGGGTGATCATGTATATGCGTCTGCCTATGATTGCCGGAGAGGCAGGATTAATAGGAACGCTGGCTATTGTTCTTGTTGCACATCTTATATCAATTACAACCGGGCTAAGTGTTTCTTCCATTGCGACCGATAAGAAAGTAAAAGAAGGAGGAACTTATTATATCATCTCCAGGAGTCTTGGATTACCAATTGGAGGAACGCTTGGGCTTGCATTGTTTGTAGGCTTATCCTTTAGCGTAAGTCTTTATCTTATTGGATTTTCAGAAAGCTTTCTAGGCTACTTCAACCTTCCACTCGACATCAACCACATCAGGATTGCAGGCAGCATCATGCTCCTGGCAGTGACCATAATAACCTTTATCAGCACGTCACTTGCCATCAAGACCCAATACCTGATCATGGCAACTATTTTTCTCTCACTGCTATCTATCTTATTTGGCAGACATGATCTGGCTCCGGCATCCCCGAATTTTTTCGGATCTGGTAAAGGGTTGCCGCTGGTCGTCTTATTCGGAATTTTTTTCCCGGCTGTAACGGGATTTGAAGCCGGTGTTTCAATGTCTGGAGATCTGAAGGATCCGAAAAAATCCATCCCTGCCGGAACCATTTCTGCCATAGCTATCGGTTTATGTGTCTATATAGGTCTGGCTTTTTTCTTCGCTTATACAGTTGACGGGGAGTTATTAGCCACTGATCCTAAAGCCCTTTTCAAAATTGCTCTGGTACCTCAGCTTGTAATTGCAGGTATATGGGGAGCAACCCTGAGTTCGGCATTGGGCAGCATACTGGCAGCACCAAGGATTTTACAGTCCACAGCAATAGATAAGATAACCCCCAGGGTGTTTTCCCGAGGTACCGGAGCCGGCAAAGAACCCAGGAATGCACTTCTGCTGACCTTCTTTATTGCCGAAACCGGGATCCTTATCGGTGATCTGGACGTCATCGCCCGTATAGTATCTATTTTTTTCATCACAACCTATGGATTCCTGAATTTAAGTGCAGCTTTTGAGTCGCTGACCAGTGCTGATTTCCGTCCATCATTCAAAACACCGCCATGGGTAAGTATTCTTGGATTTCTTGCCTGCTTCCTGGTTATGATCCAGCTCGACTTTCTCGCTATGGTTGGAGCAGTTATTATTCTTGGCACTTTATTCCTGTTTCTTAAGCGCAGGGAACTGGTTCTGGAGAGCGGAGATGCATGGAGCAGTGTTTGGGCCACACTTGTCAGAACAGGGCTCCATAGATTGAACAAATCTTTGCTGCACAACCGTAACTGGCGGCCAAATATAATCCTCTTCAGTGGTCAGGATAAAACCAGACCTCATCTGGTTGAGCTTGCCGGTTCGATTTGCGGCAGAATGGGAATGTATTCCGCATTTGAAATGGTAAAATCCGAAGATCAGATGCTTATCAGGGATGCACAATATTTTTCAGTACGCGGAAAGAATGATGAAATACTGATCCACCATCATAAATGTCGTGATATCTATGATGGTATGAATGAGATCTCCCGGATATATGGATTCTCGGGCATCGAACCCAATACAATTCTTATGGGCTGGAGCAATAATGAAAGGAACCGGGAACCTTTTTTACGGTCGATCAGAAATTTTAAGGAGAGCAATTTCAACTCACTGCTACTGAACTATAACACCAAAAAAAAATATGGAAATAAGAATACAATTGACGTCTGGTGGAGTGGCAGAGGCACCGGCCTTTCTTTCTCTATTTCACTGTTAAGACATTTTACCTCAGCAGGGGACTGGAAAGATGCTCATATACGGCTCCTGGTCATAAACAGTCTTTCTGAACGTGCAGAAACGATTCATAAGATTTTGCAACATATTCTTCTTCAATACAGGATCAATCTGGAAATTAAAATTATCAACAATAGTATTAGTGGTCTCTCCAGCCAGGAGATCATACTCCGTGAATCTTCAGATACAGACCTTATATTTATCGATATCCCCGACAGTCAGTACAACCATCTTGAACAGACCTATGAAGAAGTCACCTACCTTGTTCAGTATCTTGGAACTTTTTTGCTGGTGAACGGCTCCTCCGGCTTTGAATCGTTTGATCTGGATCTGGAAGTAAGACCGGAGGAAGAAGAGAAAGCTTCTCTGGTCTTTGATATTAAACTTCCGGAATTGGTCCCGTCAAAATACATGATCCTCAATGAGGATATAACGAAAATAGATATCAACGGTCAGCAGGTCCTTAACCAATTTTTTAAAAAAGCTATTGAGCCTGCATTTACAGGATTACAGAGAGTTTCCGACAAATTGCTTGCTGCAGTAAGCATGGTATTTATTCAACTTAACAAGCTGAAAAGTTCAGATAATACTTACCGAAGTAAGAAGACCCTGATTAAAATCAAAAACGACTTCTATTTCCGGATCAATAATATTTTTACTGAAATTGACGATAAAAAACTTGATTTGCAAAAAGAAGCCCTGGCAAGCGGAATTGAGTGGTACATTGATCAACTTTCCCGGGATCTGATGCAATATCCATTAAAAATGGTAATTCCATACGAAAAGGAGGATCTTATACTGAATAAAAAGAGTCCGTTCAGGATAAAGTGGTTTATATTAAGAAAACGTCTGGCTCATCCCTTTACAAAGAAAACTATCCCTGGAAAGATTCACTATCATGAAATAGCTGCTTATTATTTGCAAAATAACCGTTACTTTTTTCTTTCAGCTTATCTGACTAAGTTTAAGACAGACCTTCTTGTGCAGTTTTCAAAAGTGAGAACCCTGATCATCTCTGTCGACAGCCTGCTCGAGAATCTGTTTGAAAAAGCAGCAAGGAAGGTTGAACTACTGGAGGCTGTGAATGCCGCACAAACGGCCAATGAGGTCAGGATCCATAATTTAATGGCCGGCATCACTCTTTTGCAGGAACAGCTTCGGTACCGACTGTTGCTTGAATTCCGCAAAAATCTGCAGCTTATGAGCAATGATATGGGAAAGATTGACATTAATTTCCGGATCAGGCGAAAACAGAGGAATAAAAAATATTACAAGGGACTTGTTGAAAAGAACCTGGATTTTAGCGAGCTATGGCATGAAGAGACTCTTCTCCAGGTAAATAAAATCCATATGGATGTGATTTTGCAATCATTCAAGAGCCGCATAAAAGACAAGATAAATGAGTTTAACCTTAATATATCCCGGCAGTTGGATAACCAGCTAGGTTTGGTGTTGCAGGGTTTCAGATCAAAACTGGAAAAAATAGGAGATAAGTCCGATTATATTCCGGAATTAAAATTAAGCCTTAATTCGTTTGAAGAAAATATCACATTCCTGAAGGATTTTGAAGATTTTGGGAAAGAAATCCTGAAGCTTACTGATTCCGTGCCTGAAAACATGGTTATTGCCTCAGACAGCAACCCAAAACCAACAGCGGACCAAAGTGAGAATTCCCTGAATGTTCCCTTGAGGAAAATCACGCGTTTCTATATTCAATCGAGATTCATCGGTACAACACATGATAACCTGGTGAAATTAGCCGAGTCGTTAAAAAATTCCATTATAATAACCCTCGATCTCCTCAAGCTCACACGGTTCAACCTCGAAAATATTCCTGAGGATTTACCAGATAAACTTCAGGTAATAAACCCGATTATCAAAGATACCTGCAATAAAATGCTTAAAGAGGAAGATGAAATTCAACATGTCAAGCAAAACATCACCGGCACAATCGACAGCTCGCTTGAGGAAGTCTTCGACAAACTATCTGCTTATAAAATGTCTGCAACAATATCCGAGTATTCCTGGTTCATAAGGGAGGCTCAGGGTATAAAAGTCAAAAAAAGATTTTATGCATATTTGGACCACCTGAAATCTTCCTTCAATCAATTAACCACCAAAGTACTGTATTCGAGAAGCGAATGGATCTTACTGGCAAAAAAAATTATGGAATCTGACAAGAAGAGTACGGTCAACCAAAAAATTCTCGACCTTATTGAGACTGTCAGTCCTGATGAAAAGGTCATTTATGAGCTTCCCCAGTTCTATAAAAATTTATTCAGCGGAAGATCTAGTATCGGTGAGGACTTCTGGATAGAACGGGAAAAGGACGAAGATTTGTTCCATAAAGGTGCAATGCGCATTAATTCAGGGCATAAGGGAGGCATCATGATTGTCGGGGAGAGAAATTCGGGCAAGACCGCTTTTTGCAGGCATGTTGCCGGAAGATTCTTTAAAAAAGATAAAGTATATCATATTTTCCCCCCCTTATACAGGATCTGCGAAAGTTCCGGATTTTGTAGCGGAACTAAGTAAGGTTACAAATACACCCGGAAGTTTACACGAAATTATGGAAGTTTTGCCCCAGGGAAGCGTTCTCATCTTCCATGACCTTGAGCTTTGGTGGGAACGATCACTCGCCGGATGGGAAGTGATCAACCTGATGAAGGATCTTATAATTGACTTTAGCAAAAAATTTCTTTTTGTAGTTAATATGAATCCCTACGCTTTCGACCTGATGAATAAAATGGCAAATCTGCAGGATGCATTTATAAGTGTGATCCCTTTAATGCCTTTCGATTCTAAAGAAATTCAGGAATTGATCATACGCAGACACCACTCAAGCGGCCTCGAATTCGTTCTGAATAAGAGCAGAGAGTATGAATTGTCAAAAATCCGTATGGCCAGCCTGTTCAATAAGTATTTTAATTATTCTGAAGGCAATCCGGGAACGGCCCTGAAAGGATGGATGGAAAACATTGTAAGAGTATCTGCAAAAAGCATATATATCAGGTATCCACATATTCCTGATATAAAAATTCTGACAGAACTGGAAGAGAATTGGAAAGTAGTGCTTGTCCAGATGATGCTTCAAAAACGGTTAAGTTATGACAGGATTAACAGAGTATTTTTCTCGGACGATGCTACTACAAGAGGGATTATAAACTCAATGTTAAGGGTCGGCCTTATTGAAGCAAGAAGAGAGGACCTTTATATTGTCAATCCTTTTATTGAGCCACACCTCTTAAAAGTTCTTAAAAAAGAAGAGTTGTTATGATTATGCTTCAGTTAATATAATAATTGACTTCAGATGAAAATTATTATTGCCATTATGGTTGCAGCCCTGTTCTTTCTGTCCCTCAAGGCAGGCAGGATAGGAATAAAACGCCTTTCAAGCCTCTACTCCGGACTAAAATTTATTGATAATCTCACTATGCCAATTGAACTCATCATATGGCTGGGATACATATTCTGGGCAGTTGACTTTCTATTTAAGAAGGCGTTCTTCTACCCGTATCTTATTTACATACTAATAATAATTGTTGTCAGCTTCCTGACCTGGTATCTCTTCAAAGATATATTTGCAGGTATCATATTCAGGATAAAACACAACCTGATCCCCGGTTCTTACATAAGAGCAGGAGAAATTACAGGCCAGATTAAATCCCAGCAGCTTACCTTTATGAAGATCATGACGGGAGACGGCCAGATAATCAGAATGCCCTATTCCATGATAATTCTTGAAGCAATCACTGAACTGGCATATCCAGGTGCACCAGAGGAACATACA
Source organism: uncultured Bacteroidales bacterium (assembly GCA_963756885.1). GTDB lineage: Bacteria > Bacteroidota > Bacteroidia > Bacteroidales > VadinHA17 > LD21. Next base: position 638,010 of record CAVWPG010000001.1, on the reverse strand, counting down.
CTGCATCTCATTGTAGACTTTTCGGCTGGCAGAACAGATGATGCAGAATCCCTGATTCGTACTGTAATATTAAACTCTCCATGGAGTAACCTGAAGGAAGATCCCATAATAAAGTTCCTGAAAGAAAACGAACAGGGATATTTATTCGAAGTTACCCTTCCTTCAATCAACAGGAATCAAATCAAATTTATTCAATTAATGCTGGAGGAAACACCTGCCATGCAAATTCTCTCATGAGGGCACTTTCACAGATCCGGTATTGAATAAACTTGCGATTTCAACTACCCTTTCAAGACTACAAATCTTTATACATATCTATTTAATGTTTTGAAGAAGGACAACATAATACGCTAAAAAACAATAATAAAAGGGAATTGTATGGGAAGAATGAGATTTCTCGCTATGCTCGGAATCTGCCGTACAATTCACAATTTCTATAAATTTAGATTAACTCGTCTATAGTTAATTTGGGAGGTAATATGCGTATAAAGATTAGCTCCGGACTCCAGGGAAGTTCTGGATAATTTTACCTGCTCTGAGGCTGGTCAAATCCCGGACATTAATACCATTATCTGATTCCATCATACATCATAGCCATAGCGATCAGCGGATTATGACCAAGATATTCAGAGCATGGCATATTCTTTTCGGTTTGAGGTTTCCGTTTCAGATCCTCAGGTATTCCACCCGTCGGATGGTAAAATTCCCAAATAGTGCCTGTCCTTTCAAACTGTTTTGCAGAATCATCGAGAGCTTTCCCCAGAAGGATCTTTGCAGCATCCTTTCGTCCGTATGCAAGGCATCCGCGTGCTATCCAGTAGGTAATACTATTCCATGCAGGTCCACGCCATAATCTTAACTCAAACTTCGGATCATTTTTGCCAACAGTTGATATCGGGTGTTCTGTCAGGAAAACATCAGGATTTAAAATATAGAGATCTATTAGATTATCGGCCTGCTCCTGTGTTGCTGCACCAACGATCAGCGGCCACAAATTTTCAAAAGCCATACTTCTGAGTGAAGTATCATTTATAGCCCAGATGTCATAAAACAACTTTTCCTCCGGAGCATACAGCTTAGTCCGGATAAAATTTAATAATTCGCTTTCCCGCTTTTTAAAGAAAGTTGAATCAACTCCTATATCTGCTGACCACAAAGCGGCATAGTGGTATAGCTGGTAAACGTGACATGTTGCATCAATACATGCCCATTTACCCATATCTGTCTTATCGAAGCGAATGCCTTCATCAATCCCGCTCTCCCATTTCTTTAGTAAAATGTCATTATAGTAAAAACCTTCTCCTTCCGCCTTGCGGTTGTTCTCAAACCACGTAATCTGACGAACCAATGCACTGAAGAACTGAGGCAGGTCCGACTTATTACCGGTTAGATCAAAATAATCCTGTACAGCAACCACCCATACAGGCGGATGTCCCTCGTCATTCTTGCTCCAGAAAACTGTATCCCTTCCCGATGGCAAGCCAGGCAACCATATAGAACCTGGTAAAAGTCCGTTTGGCTCTTGATTTTTGATGTCATTAAGCAACTGATGAAGTGCATGTTGCGGGAATAAATTCATTACGTCGAGGATCTGGTGAATAATATCCCAATGTCCGAATGCAGGCCCGTAAATATATCCTGGTCCGATTTCTTCCCATTCAAAATCAAATGGATACTTTGCGGGATGAGTGCTTCGCCTGTGTAATTCAGCCACATATTTCAACATTGGGCGCCATTCAGGTTTTCCCAGCATACCGGCTTTCTCGATCATATACTTCCAGCTCTCATCGTCCTGAATATCAGATTTACCATTATTTTTTTCTGCTATTCTGCCACATGAGCCTATCAGAAAAAGAGCGGATAACAACAACATATTTTTAACAGGATTCTTTAACATCATTGATAGATTAAAAAAATTTATCTAAGTATAGGAAATCAATTCATTAATTCATCATGCAGCCATCTTCTGCCAAAACCATCAGAGAGAATGCGGCCAGGAACAGAATTGAACTTAAAGACATCACGGTATCCGTAATTAAATAGGTCAGCAAGAAATAAATTTTATTATGTCAATTATCTACAGAAAATTACGACTCAGGGTTGTGACACCACTAACACCACATGTTTTATGTTTACCCGGTTGTAAGTATATGTAATGTGGACTTTCCCATCATTTGCCTGGATCACTGCCGGATAACTGAATTCACCTTTATCTTCACTTTCAAGCTTATAAGCATCAGACCATTTCAGACCATCTTTTGAAATCGCCACATTAAGTCTGGCTCTGCCATCATGACCCTGAATGGTCGGGTTATATACAAGCAAATTCCATCCATTTTTAAGTGTGACAGCATCAATGCCGGAGTTCGGGTTTGGTAATTCCGTTTTAGACAACTCTCCCCATCTGTTTCCGTTGTCTTCTGAAAAGGCTTGTACTATGGCATTGCTCTTGCTCCTGCACAAAATCTGTAACTTATTGTTTGAATGTATTAATATGGCAGGCTGGATTACATTAAATTTTGCTTCAGGATCAATTGGAATAAACTGCCATGTTTTTCCCAGATCCGCAGATTTTTCAATATGTATTCTCCAGTTGTCTTTTGTTTCAACACTTGACGGGGAAAGAATAATACCATCACGAAGTTGAACAGGTTTGTTTTTTACAGGACCTAAAATACCGGTTGGCAATTTGTCAGGAGATGTCCAGGTCTTCCCGTCATCAGCGGAGGTACGTACCATACCCCACCATGTACGTGGAGATGGACCCACCTTGTAGAATAGAAACAGTTTACCCTCTCCGGCTTTAAAAAGAACAGGGTTCCAGCATGGATAGCGCAATGTGTCATTTACAATACCGTCGGCTATCTTCAGAGATTTGCTCCAATCCCCTTTCTCAGTTATAACAGACCAGATGCACACATCCTTTTCGCCTTCTGCTGTACCCCCAAAAGCAGCCACCATAAAATTATCAGGTGAAACTTCAGCAATAGTGGAAGCATGACATTGAGCAAAAGGAGGTTCTTTAAAAATAAGCTCATCGCTTACCTTATGTAAAGTAATTTGGCCGATAACAACAGCAGGCAACAAAAGCAATGTAAAGACAGTCACTGATATTCTCATAATGTTGAGTTAATAATAAAATAAATCATAAACTTCTTCATGCCGGTACGTGAAATGATATGAGCCCTGGAATGGATTTTATAATAAAAATATGAAAATTAATTAAATACCCTTGTTCCGAAAATAAACTTTTCTCTCCACCACGGATCGTCTAATGAAGTAATGGTTACTCCCTTTTTGGAAGAAGTGTGGATAAATTTATTATTCCCGATATAAATCCCTGAATGGGTGATGAACTGATGTGTTTTATATGATCGGATAAAAAAGACCAGATCCCCTCTTTGTAAGTTCATTCATTTCCGTTATTATTTTTCCATACCTGGCCTGTTCTTCCGAGTTATGGGGCAGGTTAATTCCGTGTTTGGCAAAAACCGTTACCAGTAATCCGGAGCAATCCATGCATTTCATTGTTGTTCCTCCCATGCAATGAGGCACACCAAGGTATTTTTGAGCGGTTTTAATAATTTCATCAGCGCTGGTATTATTAGTATTTATCCCTTTTTCAGTGCCTGCCTCCATAAAATCTTTCAGCTTTTTCTTTTCATTCCTGCTTTCTATATTCTGAAACGATGATTCATGGTAGAGTTTATTGGAGCAGTAGGTAGTAAGTAACTGGCATCCGGCAATTAATAATAAAAGGAATTTTCCCCTGGCTTCAAAAAATATTTTCATCATCAGAAACTATGCTACATAACGGAGTATGCAGGAGAATTATTTTCTAATTTCAGAAAGTTAATAAGCAGAGGCCGCCAAATTCATTTAACGGATATAACTATACCTCAAAAATCTCCCCTGTGTTCATCGCCTGAATCTTTTTATCTATCCGGACCTTAGTACAGAGGAAGTTTTTTTCTCCGGTATGTTGACCTGTGTGGAATACCTGACCTGTCTTACCATGAGCTTCATTTAATCTCTCAATATATTCCTGATCTTCATGCTTTTTGCTATCAGCATTATTGAAATGAAAACCACTGAAAGTTGCTTTTATTCTCATAGTTTTTGAAAAGAGTTTTACCTCATCTATAATATTGATGATCCCAGAATGAGAACAACCGGAAAATAAAACTATTTCATCATTTTCAATCAGCAGCATTGCCAAATTATGGTTGAATTTATATGTAATAAACAGGTTTTGAGTCTTTGCAAATAATGTCGTGTTTGCTTCCGGTTGAGGAAATACGTCCTGAAATCCTTCAAGAAGTATAAATTTATCATCAATCTGAGTGTCTTCATCAATGAAATAAATCCTGCTGTTTTGCCCATTAATAACTTGATAGGGCTCCATGTGGTAAGGTATGAAACCAGATAATCTACCTGTGACAGATCAATTCCCATTTTCTTTGCATTATGTATAAACAGTTCTGATTGACCGGTATCAAATAAGATTTTTCCTGCATCAAATTCAATATACAAGCTTAATCCATGTCCGGATATTGGATTCAATGGATTCGTTTTAAAAACTGAATTGCCGGCAAGTACTGTTATTTTCATTTTCCAACAGGATAATATCATATGTTTCTTCGGATTGTAAATAATTTTCTTTTGTATAATCCAGAACCTTACCGGCTCCCAGGGTTTTCACAAATTCAAATCCTGATGCACTGCAAACACCTGTTACTTCCGCACCAAAATAATGTTTCGCAAGTTGCACAGCTGCTGATCCTATACCTCCGGAAGTTCCGATTATAAGTACTTTCTGCCCCTTTTGTATATCTGCTTTTTTAAGCAAATTCAGCGCCATAATAGTCCCGTAAGGTATAGCTGAAGCTTCTTCGAAAGTCATATTTGAGGGCTTGACAGCAATAATACCATTTTCAGGCATACAAAGATACTCTGCATAAGTCCCCATTTTTTCTCCTGTATAGCCAAAAACCTGTTCGCCTTCCATGAAGTGTTTTACATCGCTTCCAATTGTTTCAATTTCACCCGCGAAAGAATTTCCCAATATTTTCCTTTTAGGATTATTAAGGCCAAACCCAAATCGGGCAAGTATCCAAAAGAGCAATGGCATATTGAATTCCCGTGTGGAAATATTCTTGAAATTCCTGGCTATGATATCACCATAATTTACTGAAACAGCGCGGATTCTGATTAGCACTTCATTGCCTTTGGGAAGAGGTTTTTCCACTTCCTGTATATTAAGGACGTCAGGCTCACCATATTCTGTGTAAACTATTGCTTTCATTTTGGCTGAATTCATTTTCAGGGGATTTAAAATTTAAAAATATACCCGGTACATTAAGTTAGGGAAAAATCCAAACTGAGTAGTATAGCTAACTTTACCCGGGTTATTCACATCATAATATTCAGCCATTCTGGCCTGACTGTTTGTAAGGTTCATAAGATCCAGAAAAATTTCGTGTGTAGCCCCGGGCCTGTTGAACTTATAGCTGACCGATAAATTCAGCAGGAAGATATTGTCAAGTTTATCATTATAGGCTTTGCTATAGTCGAAATATTTGTCGTTTCCAGGTTCAACAGCTACATTTCCCTGAGCATCTCTTATCAACGGAATATAGCGTTGGCCACCTTCAAAGAAAATTTTTGTATTCAATGCCAGGGTCTGATTTTGTTTTTTACCAAGGTTTTTAAATTCTTTCCCAAATAAAATATTCACAATATAGTTGTTATTATACCTGGTATTCCTCCAGACTCCTTCCAACGATTTATATTTCGAATCGAATAACGAGCTATTTATTAAAAAGTAGATAATTTTTATCAAAAAACCTTTCGAGGGAAATTTCCACGACCGTAGTTTTTACCGGTGCCTTTATTAACCAGTTCAACATATTTATAATCGATACCTTCGTTAATTGTGGCATAATAACTGGTGTCGTTGTTTTCGACAGGTAAATTGTAAAGGTACTGGTAGTATACCTCAATTTTCCCAATTAAATTTTCCGTGAAGCGTTTTTCATAGCCCAATGCATAATGATTTGCTTTTAACAATCCGAGATTTCTGTTAGGTTCAGTGAAACTACCATCGTCTTGCGGGATTTTGGTAAAATAGTTGTGTACACTTTCTGTTTTGCTATGCATACCGTATCCTGCGTGCAGTGAATTGGTATTATTGATATTCCAGTTTATGCTTAATCTTGGTTCAAGGGTGCTGTTATATTTGTTTAAAATATTCATGTTATGTAAACCTGCCACAATACTAATTTTCTCATTTAAACTGTGTTTCCAGCTTATAAAATTATTTATGGTACTTACATTTATTTTATAGTCAATTATGTTAATCATAGAAGCCTCTTCATTGCTAAAAATGTTTTGATTGGCATTGAAGTTATACAATGTGTATTTCGTGCCTATCTGAATTTTATTTTTTGCATTGATTTTATTACTATAGGTAATTGCTCCCCTGATTGCTGAATTCACAATCCTGCTTTGAATCGTGTGCATTCTGGGAGAAATGGAATCGCTTATAAGGACACCTTCACTGGCGTATGTTTGTATTGTATCCCTCTCAAATATATCATCATTGGCACCGGTTCCTGAATAATTAAGTGACGTTTTAATAAAGCTTTTTTCATTAAGCGACAAAATATGGTTCATCCCAAGATTAGCCAGATAATTTTCCTTGTAAAAATCTTTGCTGGTTAGAGAGCTGGTTGTTGGGCTGCCTGGTTTAGCCAGTCCTGTTGGTCCCATATTATCCATTGAAAACCCACTTAACCCTCCCAACCCATAGAAGGAGAAAGTCCCGGATTTTTTAGTAGGCAGAACTATTTTAAAGGTTGCATCCTGGTAATTCACAACTCCCGGTACATCCACCAGACCGAGATCGTTAATAAGCGAAATTGAGGAGTACCTGTAATTAAACAGGTACGAGCCTGCATAACCTTTTTTAAACGGACCTTCCAGGGTAAGTTCTGTACCCATTAAACCAATCCCTCCGGTGGCTTCAAACTTTTCGTAATTTCCGACCTGAGCTTCACATCATAAACACACGATAACACATCGCCATATTCAGAAGAAAAGGCTCCGGTATAAAAATCGGAGGTGGCTAATAAATTATTGTTAAGAGCTGTAAGAGCTCCAAAAGAAGAATTTTGATCATCCAAATGGTACGGACTTGAAATTTCTGCCCCATCCAGGCGCCATTGCATGTATTTGGGCGAGTTGCCCCGAACAATAATATCGCTGCTTCCGTCGGGGGTGCTCGCTACTCCTGCAAAGCTGGAAACTACACGTGCAGGGTCGTCCATACCTCCTGTAAAACGATTAGTTTCTTCAAGGGTAATGGAATGTAAACTTAGCTGCGACATTTCGTTTATTGCTTCTCCCTTATTCCTGTAGGCCCTGACAACAGCTTCATCAATTTTTATAACAGATTCCTGCATGGAGAGATCCAGGACCACCTCTTTGCCTGAGTTTACTACAATATCTGAAATGGTCTTTGTTTCATAGCCAATGTAAGATATTCTAATGGCTGTTCTTCCTAAAGGGATTTTATCAAATCTGAAAATACCGTTCATATCTGTTGATGTCCCAACCATTGGGTCGGTACCAAGTATCACCAAAGTGGCACCAATTACCGGCAATTTACTATCGACATCAACTATGGTGCCTCTTACTACCTGGGTAAGGTTTTGACCAAAAGCCAGTGAAGCGAACATGGCAATCATGAATGTAGTTGAAATAAACTTTTCCATTGTGTCAGTTAAATTAATTATTATAAAAAACCTTTTTTTGATTGATAATTGACACAAAGAAAATGGCGCATCACGCCTAATCAAAGGGAAAAATGATTAGTGGTCAGATAATATGATAAGTGGTTTATCCTGGGATTAAACAGTCAGCATCATGGTGTTACGTTAACTCTGTTCTGACAAAATCTTATAAGTTGCTTATTGCCAACTTTAGGTTTCCGAAATAATAAATTCAACTTGCTGCTAGTTCAAGGATTTTAGTTTTTTGGCATATCTGCGGCTGACTTCCAGTGGTTCTGATATGTTTTTCAGATAAGCTCTGTGGCAGGTATTTGATTTTTTTTCAATACGTTCAACATGTTCGATATTAACGATACTTGACCGGTGTATTCTGACAAAATTATTATCTGGAAGCTCTTCCTGCCATTGTTTCAGAGTTTTTAACACCAGGCAGTGTTTACCCTCAAGTGTAACTATCTTGGAATAATTCCCAACTGGTTCAATGAAAGTTATTGTGCTGATTTTTATGAATCTGGAAGCATAATTATTTAACCTTACATAAATACTATCAGAATATTCATAGCTCTTCACGTCACCTTTCTCTGTCTTTTCCTTGTTCATCAACCTTTCTACGGTCATCTTAAGTCGTTCCGGATTTACAGGTTTCAACAGGTAATCGATTGCATTCACTTCAAAAGCACGAATGGCATATTCATCATAGGCTGTTACAAAAACTATTTCTATTGAATTATCTATCAATTCCAGTAAATCAAAACCCGTTTCTCCGCTTAACTGAATATCAAGAAAAATCAATTGTGGATTATAAATTTTGATCAGGTTAACTGCCTCTTCACAGGAACAGGCCACTCCTGCTATTTCAATATCAGTGTGAGGAATCAATAATTTTCTCAGATTAACCCTGGCCAGCCTCTCATCATCCACTATGATAGCTTTAACCTTTGTCATTGTTCATTGATATAGCAATATTATTAATCTCAACTGCTGCTATAACCCATCCATTTTTCTCTTTAAGCGAAAATGAATAATCGTCATTATAGTATAATCCAAGCCTGTTTTTTAAGTTTTCAATACCATTACTGGTCCCATCAATATTTTTCTCCCTGGCAGGGGTATTATTCAATAGTCTACCGGTATTTGATACCCTGATTAAAAGTGTTTTGTCAACACTTTTAGCTTCAAGCTTAACAAACAATTTTTGCTTTGCTGTCTTTGTTCCATACTTTACAGCGTTTTCAATCAGCAGGTGTATCAGAAACTAAGGTATTAATATGGATTTCACTTCTTCATTAACTGATATCTCATACTGAAATTCTTCTTCGAATCTTGTTTTCTGAATTTGAAGATATCTCATAATAGACTCAACCTCTTTTTCGATTGAAATTGTCAGTTGTTGTTTGTTAAGGGTATACCTGTAATATTCTGACATATCTATTACAAGCTTCTTCGCCTTTTCAGTATTCTCATCTATTAAGGTATAGATTGAATTCAGTACATTAAATAAAAAATGAGGGTTTATCTGGTATCGGAGCATTTTAAGCTGTACATCTTTGGCCAGCGTCTCTGCCCTATGCATCTCCTCAAGTTGTTTTACGGATTGAATTTTGAGATGAGTAAGGTAGAATGCAGCGCTTAAAAACAAAAAGACAAGGCTTACACCGGGTGAATATTTCTTAACCAGATCGAGCGAAAAAGGAATAACATCCTTCTTCCAAAAAGCAGCTTCAATCCAGGTGCTTAAAAAAAGAAACAGGCCTGGTCCAAAAACCGAATAAACTATAACCAGGGTATAGAACAAAACAGGAGGCTTCCTTCTTATTGCCCATTTGTAGCTATATATGAACAAGAATACAAATGGCAGGAAAGTAAAGAATTCAAATAGAAAATTAGCAAGGATAAATTCTGTTTTTTTGGACTGGGCAACATCCAGGCAAATGAATCAAGCATTCTGACTATTGTCAACAATAACAGAACTCCAAGCAAGTTGAAGAAATATTGGTACTTCTTATAAATTGCTGATAACATAAAATAGCTTTTGATCAGAATTATAGCCTGTTTTCTGACATTTCCGGATGAATATCTTTAACCCGATTCCAAACATTTCCTGGTAAAATCCAGTTGTATTTATGTAAAGATATTTCAAATTATTTAAGTTCCCTTCAAATCCTGAGCTATATTAATTCCGGCGTTTGTCATGTTTTATAATCCTGTACCCGGCATAGATCATCAGGAGGCAGGTTAATTCTTTAACAAATAACACATTAACATAACCCATTCTTTTAAAGGAACACCAATTCCCGGCAACAGGACACCAATTGCTATAAATGCATTCCCAATGAACCCCGATTCCTTATTTGTCTGGCGATAATACTTAATTGCCGAATAAAATGCTCCACCGGTATGGAAAACAGAAGAACAGAGTAATTAAATGGGTAAAAGCACCTTACCCATTTCCAAATCTAAAATAGATGGGGGTTCATGTAGCAACCGGCGTTATCAAACATTTTTTGTCGAACGTATAAGCTGGTTGGCAGATTTTTTTTGTGCAATTAAAGCTAATGTCTGAATTTTGGTATGTGATTAACTTTCAAAATAAAATGATCCGGCAACTTTTTACAATCATATTAAAAACTAAAAACAAATCCGATGAACAACTAAAAGAACATATCGAAAATGGGAATTCTAATAACTCTGACTCTGTTAATCAATTCCCGCATTGCTTTTAATCAATCCACTTTTACAAAGCAGACTGGCAATGAATTAGATAAATTATTGTCTGAACAATTTAAAAACGGAGAACCGGGTTGTGCGGCAATCGTTGCACAAAAGGGAAAGATCGTTTACAAGAAAGCCTTCGGAATGGCCAATCTTGAGTTGAATGTTCCAATGAAATCTGATATGGTATTCAGAATAGGATCTATGACAAAACAGTTTACAGCAATTGCAATATTGCAGTTAATGGAACTTGGAAAGCTGGATCTTCAGGACGACATTACAAAATTCCTACACGATTATCCAACCCGGGGGCAAAGAATTACAATTGAAAACCTGCTTACGCACACTTCAGGAATAAAAAGCTATACCAGTGATCCTGAGTTTACGCTGTATATGAGGAATGAAAAAAAGCCTGTTGAGGTTATAAACCTCTTTAAAGACAAGCCATTGGAGTTCGCCCCCGGGACAAAATGGAGTTATTGTAATTCAGGATACTTTCTTCTCGGATATATTATTGAAAAAGTATCGGGTAAAACTTATGCTCAATATCTTGACGACAATTTTTTTAAGCCCCTGGGAATGACAAATTCCTGTTTTGGAAGCGATAGCCGCATCATTATGAACAGGGCATCAGGCTACCAGAAAGGAGACAATGGCATAGCAAACGCTTCAATAATCAGCATGACAATCCCTTATTCTGCAGGATCAATACTATCGACAGTTGAGGACCTCTATAAATGGAATCAGGCCCTGCATTCATACAGGCTTGTTAAAAAGGGAACACTTGCCAAAGCCTTTACCGAGTACCACCTGGCAAATGGCAAAGGTACAGAATATGGGTACGGATGGTTTCTGAGAAAGTTGCAGGGGTCGCCAACAATAGAGCATGGAGGTGGAATTAATGGATTTTTGACGAGCGGAGTCTACCTTCCTGATGAGGATGTTTTTGTTGCGGTTTTATCCAACTCAACTGCAAATCAGCCTGAATTAGTGTCTTTGAAAATGGCAGCCCTGTTAATCGGAAAACCATATGATTTTAGTGAGATCCCATTTGATAACTTTACACCTGGTGAGTACAGGGGTATTTACGAGAATGATGAAAAAAACGCAAGAACAATATCTGTGGATAACGATAAATTATATTCGCAAAGCAAGGGTGGATTTATGACATTAATTTCACCATACCAGAAAGATAAATTCTTCATCGAAAATTCTTTTACCACAATCGAATTTAAACGTGATACTGAATCTAAGGTAACCAGTATGGTTGTAGACGACAGGGGAAATATTCAAACATATAATATCACTGATGCCGAGATTCCGGTCAATAAAGAGATAGCGCTTTCTGAAGCTGTCCTTGACACTTATACAGGCGGTTATCAGATAGCAGCTGGATTCACTGTTATGATAACCAGGGAGGGTGATAAAATGTTTGCCCAGGGAACGGGACAAAACAAAGTTGCAATTTTTGCAGAGACGGATACAAGATTTTTCGTAAAAGCTATTGATGCGCAGCTTGAATTTGTTCAGGATGATAAAGGCAAAGTATCAAAGTTGATTTTGTATCAGGGAGGCAGGAGAATGGAAGGTCTGCGTGTAAATGAGTAAGAATTATTTTGATCACACACCCGGTAAATTATTTGCGAATTACTTCATATATATCTTTTCGCCTGTCTCTCAGATTCCTGACGCTTCCAAACTGGTTCAGTTCTCGCAATAAATCAATATCCACATCAGCTATAAGTATCATTTCAGTATTAGGAGTCGCTGCCGCTTTAATTCCATCTATCGGGAATCCAAAATCGCATGGAGTGAATACCATTGCCTGTGCATAATTTATGTCCATATTCTGAACTTTTGGCAGGTTGCCAACACTACCGGTTAAAGCCACGTAACATTCATTCTCGATTGCCCTGGCCTGTGCGCAGCTTTTCACCCTGGAAAAACCATTCTGGGTATCAGTAAGAAAAGGTACAAACAAAATATTCATTCCGGAATCAGCAAGTATTCTGCTTAGTTCAGGGAATTCAATATCATAACATATCAGCACTCCTATTTTGCCACAGTCAGTATCAATAACCTTTAACATACTGCCTCCTTCCAAACCCCACACTTTCACCTCATCAGGAGTAGTATGCAATTTTTCATATCTCTCGACTGTCCCATCTCTCCTGCAAACATAACCAATGTTAAACAGTCTGTTGTTTACAATCTCCGGCATACTTCCAGTGATAATATTAATATTGTAAGAAATCGCAAACTCAGAAAACTTCTGTACAATCATTGATGTGTATTTAGCAAGCTCCCTTATAGCAGCAGATTCAGAGAGGTGATTGTAATCAGCCATTAGAGGTGCGTTAAAAAATTCCGGAAACAATGCAAAATCTGAACGGTACCCGGAAACAGCATCTATAAAAAATTCAGCTTGTTGCATAACATCATCAAGATTTGCATAGGGCCGCATCTGCCATTGAATAAGACCAAGCCTGACAACAGTTTTCGTCTTTGCTGGTTTATCAGATGGCTTTTCATAATAAATGTTATCCCATTTTAGTAGTATCGCATATTCATTCGATGCCGTATCTCCCACGAGATAGTTCTTAATTATCTTTGAAGGATAAAAGTCATTGGATATCTGAAAGTTAAATACAGGATCATGTATCTCCCTTGCCTTAACCTTGTCAATATATCTCCTCGGTGTTAAATCCCCTGAGTATTTATGGTAATTTGGAATCCTCCCTCCAAATATTATTCCTTTCAGATTCAGTCGTTCGCATAGCTCCTTCCTGTAGTCATATAACCTCCTGCCCAGCCTCATTCCGCGGAATTCAGGTTTAATGAAAATATCAATACCATAGAGGATATCACCATCCGGATCATGTGTGTTAAATTTAAAATTACCTGTAATCTCTTTGTAAGTATGATTATCTCCAAACCTGTCATAGTCAACAATGATTGATAAAGCCACACCAGCTATCAGATTATTGGCTTTAATGACTACCTGGCCTTCATGAAATAAATCGATCAATATCTTAATCTGGTGCTCAGTCCAGTAGGAATCTGGCATCATTGTATATGATGCGATCATCGCATCTTTTAATTCCTGATAATCACTGAGATTCAAATGGGCAAGTTCAATATTTTCTATTTCCTTCATTTTACATACTTTCAGGTAAAGGTAATCAATTGAGGTTATTTCGAAATTAATGCATTTGAAATGTTGTTTATTACCCCGGTAAAGAGTGTCAGAAACAAAGTGCTGATAGTATAATATTTATTGGTATCTTTAAAGTCTGGATCTGTCTGGGAATTACAGATATTGAACTAATCAGGGAATCTGTAGATAAAATATATTTATTAGTTTTTTGGTACAAGCTAAGTTCAGGCAACACATAAGAACCAGATGTGTTGTGAAAAAATTAAAACCCGTACCATATTTAATTTTTATACCATATGGCACTGAAATGGGAGAGATGGAAGAAAAAAGAGAAGGAGATGTCATTTCTTGAGCATCTTGAAGAACTTAGATGGCATATCATCCGGGCTGTATTAGCCATAGCCGGTATGACAATAGTAGCATTCCTCTTCAAAAACATTATATTCGATAGAATAATTCTGGCGCCACGAATGCCTGGGTTTTTTACTAACCGCATTCTTTGTCAGATTGGCGAAGCCTTGAATACCAAAGCGCTATGCATCAACACAAACCCCTTTGATCTTATTAGCATACGCATGTCAGGTCAGATTACGACTCATATTATAGTATCACTCGTTTCCGGTGTTATCCTGGCATTCCCTTTTGTTATCTGGGAATTCTGGAGGTTTTTAAAACCTGCTCTGAATATAAACGAAAAAAAGCATGCAAGAGGAGCAGTATTTGCAGCTACAATTCTCTTTTTCATCGGTGTTATATTTGGATATTTCATTATTATTCCGCTTTCCATACATTTTCTCGGATCGTATGTGGTAAGTGAAGTTATCACAAACCAGATCAACATAAGTTCCTATATTGGAACAATAACAAAAACGGCTCTAGCCAGTGGCCTTATATTCGAACTTCCTATTATGGCATTTTTCCTTACAGAAATAGGTTTGATAGATCCTCCTTTTTTAAAGCAGTACAGAAAATATGCTATCCTTATTTGTTTTATTGTAGCTGCAATAATCACACCTCCTGATGTGTTTTCACAGGCACTTGTGGTTGTTCCGTTACTGGGTCTTTATGAAGTAAGTATTGTAATATCAAAGATTGTCTTAAGGAAGAAGAGTAAAAGCCATGACAATTTCATGGAAAACGGTTATGCCTAGAGTGTGGTATACCTGGGTGTTTTAAAGTGACATAAAATCTGTAATGTATTTACAAAGTGCTCGTTAAGGAAACCAGCATCAAATCGGTCAGCATGAAATTTAAAGACCCCTGCCCTTTTTAAAGAACTCTTTCACTAAACTATTATCTGATTCCAGGGCCCCTTTGACAGTTCCTGTGAATATGATTCTGCCTTCCTCCAGAAAAATAATTCTGTCAGCAACTCTTAAAATACTTGCCACCTCGTGGGTCACCATAACTACCGTCATTCCCAATAGCTTCTGAAGGTTAACTATAAGCTCATCAAGTGCTGCCAGAGCAACCGGATCCAACCCAGCCCCCGGCTCATCACAGAATAACAATTGAGGATCCATTACAATCGCCCTTGCCAGAGCAGCCCTTTTAAGCATACCGCCACTCAATTGTGTTGAGAACAAATGATAACAATTGCCAAGGTTTACAAGCTGAAGTTTAAGCCTGACAATATTTTCAATTAAAGCAGAAGGAAGGTTGGTGTGTTGCTCAAGCGGAAGTGCAATATTTTCACCTACAGTAAGGGAATTAAGTAAAGCTCCTTCCTGATAAAAGACTCCAAGCTGCTGATAAAACGGGGCTTCTTCTTTTTCGTCAAGCCTTGAAGGATTCTTCCCCAGAACGGAAACTACTTCCTTTTCTGAAGAATATAGCCCCAGGAGATGTTTAAACAATGTTGTTTTCCCGGAACCACTGCTGCCAAGAATAACCATTATTTCTCCGCTATTTACATGGAAACTGATATCTGACAATATCTTTTTATTGTCTATAATCGCTGTAAGTCCAATTACTTCAATCAATTTGTCTGAGGTCATATTCGACTCGTAAATATTTTTTGTCAGTAAAATATTAAACCCATAATACTATCAGCTATTATTACAAGTGAGATGGAAACAACAACTGCCATAGTGGTTACCTTTCCGACCCCCCCGGCACCATGTTTAACCCGGAAACCATAATAACTGCCGGTTATTACAATAACATAAGCAAAGACAATGCTTTTAATTATGCCGAATATGATATCCTTCATGTTCAGTGACTCCTGCATACGATGCATAAAAACAATTGGTGAAATATTGAGATAGGTGACAGCAATTACCAATCCACCTGCAATCCCTAATATATCCGCAATAATTGTAAGGAAGGGCATAGTAATAATGCTGCCATACATTTTGGGGACGATAACAAATCTCACGGGATTTAGTCCCATTGTTTTTAAAGCATCGATCTCCGATGTTACTTTCATTGTGGCGATCTCAGCTGCAATTGATGATCCACTTCTTCCCGCAACCATTATAGCAGTAATAAGCGGACCCATCTCGCTCATCATAGCGATGACAGTTAAATCAACGATATAGATATTTGCTCCAAAGGAACGCAACTGGGCTGAAGACTGTAACGCAAGAACAAATCCAATAATAAACGACATTACACCAACGATAAAAACAGCATTTACTCCGATGAGCAATGCCTGATTAACAAATTCCCCTTTCCGTCGCATCGGTTTACGGATCAGATCGGCAACCGACCAGTAAGTAATATCAGCTGCTATTTGAAAAAATCCACGGAGGTATTCATTGAACAGAAATATCGTACCGTTACCCAGAGTTTCGAAAAACCCGGTTTTAAGTCCCGTCTCACTCTTGATCAATTTATCCGGACTGAATAGATCAATTTTACGTCTTATATTGTCGTTTCCTCCTTCAATCTCAACTATTAAGCCCTTAACTTTATATTTATCTTTCAGATAATATAATGCGGTAATACCTGCGCTATCAATATATTCAAGTTTATCAAGATTGATTAACAGCCGTTGATTTTTGTAATTCAGAAGGGTATCCTCTATAGCAATAAGTAATTTATATACTGTACTTAGAGATAATATACCTCTGATTTTAAGTGTACTATCCTCGAGTAAAAATGAAGCAGATTTCAATTCACTATCTAACACAATCAGACGATTACTTAATTTTTATTTTTTATTAGGGCGTCCCTGGAAAATAAGTACCTCCTATCGTTTATCATTCCCACAAATATGTTGAGCTCTTCCTGGATTATTCTACTGACCTCAAGGGCGAACAGATTAAGATCTTTCTCCTTCAGTGCATTTACCCTGTCTGCCCTATGGCTGACAATAATCTTATTATTTGAATTATCAATTAATTTGAACTCCAGGTTTAAATGAGCTGAGAATGACCTGGTCCTTTCAATTAATTCCAGACTATTGATAGAAGTCCAAAACCTGTAGTCCGGAATTGACCTTCTGTACCTGTCTGTTATGTCTTGAAATATTCCGGTAACATCGATATACTCCTTTATAACCTGAGTAATTGCATCGGAGGGACTGATTGCCCATTGATTATAAATATAATAACTTATCTCATTAGATCTGGCTCTGTTTACAATCTGATTTTTTTCATAAAGCTCGTTTACAACAACCTGCTCTATCTCACAGTTCCCTTTGATTTGTAAAATTGAATCAGTACCGGTAGTTATCAGATCAGCAGGTATCTCAATTGTATAATATCTCCTGTCTATTTTATTTCCAGAAATACATCCTGTAAAAACAATTATGAAAACGATGAAAATATTTACGTTTTGTTTCATCTGATTATATATTATTGCTTCTTATTTTCGTAAGGAATGTTTTGTTATTACCTGTTTTTAAGTCTCTTATCCGGGACATTCATTTCAGTTGAGCCTCTAATCAGTATAGAAGGATCTGTATTGATCTTATATGATACCTCCTCAAGATTTGAAAGAGTTATTCTGAGCAGCCTTATGCTCTCAGCCAACTCCTGACTATTGTTCTCAATATTTTCATCCAATTTGTAAAGCAGCTTTCTGGTCTGGTCTGTTACTGCGGCAAGATTTTCAATAAAAAGCTTAAGATCTGTATCTTTCAGATGTTGTGAAATATCATGGGCATTCTCTACAATCTGCTGGATCGTATCACTTTGAATAATTCTGTTTATACCATTCATTGCCTCTTTAAATGTCTGACTCGATTCGCCAAAATTGCTTAATACAAGTTTTGCTGAAAATACAGTTTCATTTAACGCTGTTCGATTCTCCTTAATAAGTGTATCAATCAGATAAACCGTTTTATTTAGCTGTTCAGCCAGCAAATTTATATTTTGCGCAGCATCAGAGAATTTGTTAAGATTTTCAGGATTGGTGAACATCTGAAGATTATTTATAACTTTTTCCGCTTTTTCAGCAATAATGCTCGCCCTTCCTGTTATCTCTTCAGTAACAGATGACCCTGCTGTTATATATTCTCCGGTTCTCAAAAATTCAGCCTGATTACTTCCTCCCCTGATCTCAATGGCCTTCAGCCCAGTGATACCCATTGATATTATATCAGCATAAGAATCCTTTTTTATAGGTGTTCCGGGCTTAATAGCGAGTTTCACAATAATTACATTAACATCTTTAGGATCAATGAAAATATCTGAAATAGAGCCTATCGATATTCCAAGGTAATTTACCGGGCTTCCCACTTCCAGCCCGCCAACGGATAACCCTCGGTATGAAACAAAATAATTATCTGATTTCTCAAATAATTTATTCGCTGCAAAAAAAAATATAAGCACAAATAATAAGACAATACTTATAAAGATGAATATCCCTAATCTAATTGTCTGTGACTTGATTTTCATTTATTCTTTCTTTGTGAGTATTCTTTGGATAGACTTATACACCTGAGAACTATCTGCTTTTCCTTTATAATTATTCCTCCATTTTTGATTTTTCCAATATCCCTTCATAATGAAATACATTCAGCCTGATTCCCGTATATTGAAAATTACTAAAGTGTGCAATCTTTTGTAGATCGTTGAGGTGTTTTATGACAACGGTTTAATCGTATGTGTCTGATGATAATTTATCACTATTCTTCGGTTAAAACGGTTACGATTTTTAGTTGTGCTTAACATGACACACGCAGAATAAGCCGGAGACAGTTACTTCACGGTTCTGGTTTTCCGGTATTTCAGGTATTGATATGCCATTAAAGTGGACAAGCTTCCAAAGACGGAATAAATTATCAGCTTCTTTAGAAGTTTCTTGTCCGGATTGTTTTGTATTTGCTTCAGTAAATAAGTTATTCCTAATGGCAATACGTTTGCTAATATAGCCATCTTATAATCCTTTTCATCAAACAAACTGCCAGAACCTTCATTGTTGTTGGATAATAAATTGAATATGTCTGTTTTGTCTGAGATCGATTTCTCAGTTGCCCTCAATTTTTTCTCCAGCCGAAGTTTTCGTTTTTGGATATCTTCGAGGGAACTGATATCATTAAATATCGTCATCGTCATCGTCTGCCTCCCTCTGCTGTTTCACCAAATGATGGATGAGTTTTTTACTCAATGGCTTTATGATTAAATTATCTCTGAAAACAATGAATATCAGCAATAAAAGCATATCTAATCCTGCAACCGTCAGTAATCCTAAACCTGTATTATCCCAATATTCTCCCAGATAACCGGCAAGAGCTAAGGAAAGTACAAGCAGGATCACGGATGAAAGTATTACAATAATGAAAACCTGTAGTACAAGGCTTATTACCATAATAGTCTTTTCGGTTATATCCAACCGGGCTATGTTGTATTTGGTTTCAAGATACGTTTTTACTCCTTTGAATATGGAAAGCATAGGCTCTTTTTTAAAATTTGGAATCACACTAAACCACTCCTAGCAGCTGGATTTACTTGATCTGTTAAGCCGATGTATTGTTTTTGATTGTTTGTTCCTTGCCGAATGTCTTTTTAGCTTTCTCACTCATATCATTTATCGAATCTTTAGCCTTCTCACTAAGCTCGTCGATCGAATCTTTTATTGTTTTCCGGATGTTTTTGCCTTTGTCCGGTGCAAGTAGTATGCCTGTAGCAGCTCCGGCCAGAGCTCCCACGATGAACGATAACAGTATTCTTGATGAATTTTTCATAATTGTATGATTTTTAGTTAATATTTAATTAATTTAAACAATGATAACAAGTTACACAATTTTCAGGCAAAAAACAAATTTAATAGCCCCATTGATTAGCAGACTTAACAGGAAAATAATTGATTTTCAGTGATTCAGACTGATTTGTCATAATAGAGCAACTTGGAATTAAGCCTCCACAAATAACAGATTGATTATTAACTGAAAAAATACTCCCATAGCTAATCTAGGGGTTTTCTGTACTTCCAAATATCTCCTCTGAATTTATAAGCAATTCAACGTACTGTGCCCTTTTATAAATAAAAGGATTACTCGTGAGCTTGTCTTTAGACAATTTTCCTCTGAATTCCTTGATACTCTTATAATTTTTTCTCTCCATCCATTCCTGTAATTCATTCTTAATTTTATTAATTTGTTCTAAGCCATTTTTATAAACAGTACTTACCACCTGTACGCAGGATGACCCTGATAATATAAGCTTGATTACATCTGAACCGGAGAATATTCCGTGACTGCTGCATATGTCAGCTTTAATATTGTCGAATAATAATCCTGCGTATCTCAAAGATTTCTTATAATCTCCATTATTACTAAAATTAAAAGACTTGATATGTCTCTCATTTTGAACATCAATATCCGGTTGGAAAAAAGAATTAAAAAGGACAACCGCATCAACCCCGGCCTCGTCAAGCTTTTTAACGAAATTCAGAATATTTGTATAGTCAGAACTTAATTTTACACTAACAGGTATTGAAATATTTTGTCTGATCTCTTTTACAATATTGACCTGTTCGTTTTCTATATCCTTTGAATCTCTACTAAAATCTGAAGGAATCTGGTAAAAATTCAATTCAATGCCATTAACTCCGGTCTCGCTTAATAACCTGGCATATTTGACCCATGTATCAGGATTGACTGCATTAAGGCTGGCTATCAGCGGAATTGACAAGCTTTCCCTCGCTTTCCTGATATTTAATAAATGTTCTTCTGGTCCTGCATGTTCAATTAAAGGATGTATTGTAATCATTTCTGCATTGAGATCGTTGAATTCGTTCAGCCTCTCATCCAGTTGAAATTTCTCGAGTTGTATCTGTTCCTCAAACAGAGATTTATAAACGATCGCAGCGGCACCAAGTTCTTCTGCCTTCTTCAACTTATCCAAATCTGTTGCCATGTCAGACGCACCTAAGATTATAGGGTTATCCAATTCTATCCCCATGTACTTTGTTTGAAGCTCCTTCATTCACGTAATTTTATAAGTAGATTTATTAACATTTTTTGGGAACCTTTATGATATTTCCTTAATTCTCTCACCCTAATCAGAATATTATATGCCTTCAAATATTATCGCTGTGTCTTTCTGTTTAAAAACTTCAGGACAAATATTTATAGTACAACAGTATTACATCTCCAATGTTCAATGATAAGAAGGTGTGAACTTTAGTATTACAAGAGCTGACTGACTGATCCGGGCAATTTTGGTTAATATAATTCCATTTTCATCTCTTTTTTTACTTCTCACATTACCCCCTATGTTGAGATTTTTCTTTCGCGGTTATGGTTGATCCTATTTACAAACCAAAAAAAATTCAGCTTCATCAATAATCTCAGAACCGTATAAATCTTTCTATTTTATATTATTAAAATCTTTCAGATTAAAACCATCCGGGTTATCATTGGTAACCTTCCTGAAATTGTAATAATAGAGATTCCCATCCACATCAAATAACATTTCAAAACATTTTCCTGCTCCCGAATCCTTAGGAGGGCCCACATGAAAATGAAATAATGTATTGGCAGGTCCAGCAGTAAACTCTTTCTCAATTTCATCAATATTTAGCAATTTAAAATTATAAGGATATTCTGCTTTTATTTTCTCAGGGGAATCAGCATCTGGAGCCATTTTATCTTTATCAAATAACAATACCTTGTCTTTGAAACCTGATTTATTATAGTATTTCAAACCATTCAATGAAATCGGGAAACGATATTTACCAAGATTTTCTACATGTATCTGCATAAACTTTACAATAGCAGGTATAACATATTCATAATCTGTTCCTTTATCACCTGAGTATGAGACAGGAATGCTGCAATATTCAGGCATCATTTCTAAATTGTCTGAAGCATCTCCAAGTACGAGGTTAATGTAACGATAGCTTACTCCAGCCGGGTCCCTATCATAATTTTCATCTATCAGAACAATAAAAGAATACTTCAGGTCAGTTTTCCGCTCCTTAAACTCCGTCTGATTGATAAACTCATAGCTGGTGGATTTCCAGTATTTCTGTATCGCATCCTTAATATAGGCATTATAAAAACTAATGCCATCTTCAAGCACAACACAGGTTTTGGTGTTTTTAAACATCTCTATTTGCTGTCTTGTTGCCAGAGGGGCATTAGCCATAACTCCCATGTAAAAGAGTCCTAATAAAAAAATCAGAATACTCTTTTTAAATATTCTTCCGGAAACGAATCCTATCGCATTAAATAATATGGAATTTCTCATTTGTGTTTTTAATTTAACATTTTAAAAGTGAGATTTATAAATTGAAAAATGTTATACTATTTTGGTCAAATGTTACAACATTAACACATCCGCTCTTTTCCAATAACCACTCCCCTGAGAGGTATTTTGTCGGCTCCGAATTTAATTTCATATAATTCCACCTAATTAGAAGATACTTTTACTGCCTGCAGACTTTTAAGTACACTCAGATCTGCTAACGCATCAATGCATTTTGAAATCAGAGATCTCAAGATGGATCGCATTCAGAAATCGAAGTTTCTGCTTATAACATGTAAAATACATCATACTGCTTTTGATAATAAATCTTTTGGTGTAAATCCAGCCTACATTATTAAAGTCAGAACAGATATTCTAACCGAAACTGAGGGCCAAATGCGTAAATATGGCATTAAGTCACCTAACAATACCAATCTAATTTTACCAGTTCACAAAAGAGATTGGTCCGATAAAGAAAGGCTTGAATATAGATATTTGGATTTCGCAAAGGCCGGATAAAATTGATATCGTGTACGCTGAAAAATCCATCACCTATTCCGTCAAAACAAAATTTAAAAACCTCTGCAAATCATTTATCTATAGGCATCTGCTATTTAGCAGTGTGAAAAGAGAGTATCTTGTAAACCTATCTAATGAAGTAAATGGGTTTGTGAAAAATAAATCCTCAAAAACAATACAAATGGAGTACGGGTAATGAGATATGAATTCTGATTACAGATTGATTAATCCATTCAAACCGGGCTTTCATAGCATAAAGTTACTACCTTTAAGGTAATAAAAATTTACCTATATGGCTAATAATCTCATCGATTTACCGGAACTGCCACCTGAATGGAAAAAAATTCTGCCGGATATATGGAAGATTCTCTTAATAATGGCACTAATCATTATTTCCTGGATATCATTCTTCCAGGTTGAACCCGAAGAAGTTGGTGTCATCACCCGTTTTGGGAAATATGTTCGTGAGGTTGAACCAGGACTTAACTTTAAGCTTCCGATTGTGGAAAGAATAGTTAAGGTCCCGGTGGAAAGACAACAGAAGGAAGAATTTGGATTTCGCACTTTAAGTGCAGGGATCCAGTCAAAATTTACTAAGTCTGGCACTTCCGATGAATCCCTGATGCTCACAGGCGATCTCAACCTGGCAGATGTTGAGTGGGTAGTGCAATACCGTATTGATGATCCCTACAGTTTCCTTTTCCGGGTAAGGGATCCGGTAGGATCTTTGCGTGACATCTCCGAGGCCTCAATGCGTCAGATTGTTGGCAACCGGACTGTGAATGAAGTTTTGACAGTAGGAAGAACTGAAGTATCTACCCAGGTGCTTGAGGAAATTCAGAAAATATGTATTGAGTATTCCCTTGGTGTCAAAATTGAGCAGGTAGTGTTACAGGATGTTAACCCTCCTGATCCGGTAAAGGATGCTTTTAACGCAGTAAACCAGGCACAACAAGAAAAAGAGACATTGATCAACCAAGCTAAATCGGAGTACAATAAAGTCATTCCTAAGGCTAGCGGTCAGGCTGAAGAAACCATTCAGAAAGCTGAGGGCTATGCTACCGAGCGTGTTAATAATGCTCTCGGTGAAGCTGCGAGATTTTCTGCCTTATATAATGAGTATATAAAAGCTCCGGAGGTAACCAAACGCAGAATATATCTTGAAACAATGAAAACTGCGATACCCAAACTGGGTCATAAAATAATTACTGATGAGAGAGGCAATAGTGTATTACCCCTGCTTCAGATGCAACTTAATGGAAAATAATAATAATATTTAAAAAATTATGAGTCAAAAGCTAATAGTGCAACTGGTCTTAATAATATTAGTTGTCATTTTAATTACGCAGGCTACATTTGTCGTAAAAGAGACAGAGCAGGTTGTTATTACACAGTTTGGAAAGCCAATTGGCGAAGCCATAACCACTCCGGGCTTAAAATTGAAAATGCCCTTTGTACAGAAAACAAATTATTTTGAAAAAAGGTATATGGAGTGGGATGGAGATCCAAACCAGGTACCTACTAAGGACAAAAAATTCATCTTTGTTGATGCATATGCACGTTGGCAGATTGTTGATCCTCTTCAGTTTTTTAAACGCCTAACAAATGAAAGAGGAGCACAATCCAGACTTGATGATATTTTGGATGGAGAAACACGCGATTATATTGCAAATCACAATCTTGAAGAAATTGTGCGAACCAGTAACAGGGTGCCTATTCCATCTGGTTCAATTGGTGAAGAGGTGGGCGATACATTGACTAATATAATGGTAGGCCGGGAAAAGATTCAGGATATGATCCTGGAATCGGCTAATAGTAAAGTCAGTGATCTGGGCATTGCAATATTGGATTTCAGGGTTAAACGAATCAACTATGTGGAGGATGTCCGTACCCAGGTGTATGAAAGAATGAAAAGTGAGCGCTACCGCATTGCAGATAAATTCAGGGCTGAGGGTCAGGGCGAAGCCTCAAAGATCAATGG
Organism: uncultured Bacteroidales bacterium; assembly: GCA_963756885.1. Classification (GTDB taxonomy): domain Bacteria; phylum Bacteroidota; class Bacteroidia; order Bacteroidales; family VadinHA17; genus LD21. The sequence continues at coordinate 613,209 of CAVWPG010000001.1, read as the reverse complement.
TGAAAAAGAAAAAGATCTTAAAACCATTCAATCAGTAGCCTTCCGCCAGGCTGAAGAAATTATGGGAAAGGCTGATGCCAAGGCTACTGCTATATATGCCGGGGCGTACAACCAGACAGCTGCTTCAAGGAATCTTTATAGTTTCGTTAAATCAATGGAAACATTTGAGCAGACTTTCGATACAACAACTTTTGTGATCCTTTCAACTAAAAGTGAGTTGTACAAATATCTTATCAACCTGGAATAGCCACTATCCCGTAAGAGCCGGACATATTGACCACATTTGACCAGAGAGATTACGATTAGCATACATAGCTTATTAACAAGTACTTAACTCCTGAAATTGACGGACAATATTATTGGGCGAACTATTGTTAAGATCACCGGCTTTTCCGGATCCTTTTGAACCATATAAAAAGGTGGCTTTGCAAATACTGGTTTAATACGTACTTGCAATGCACTGATTATGTGTACGTTGAAAAATCCAGTACCAATCCCGTAAACAGAGAATAAAAAAACCCTGCAAATCATTTATCTACAGGGATTTGCGATTCAACTGGACATAGTATTCCATTTATTTCATTCCTGTTAAAGCCTCCTTGCCTTGCTCAACATAAGTGACTACCTGAATGCGAAAGGGGCGCTGGGTAAACTATTCGTACCGGAGAGCTTCAATAGGATTCCTATTTACAGAATGTATTGCCTGTGAACCTACAGTCAATATTGCAATCAATAAGGCGATTATACCAGCACCCAGGGAATACCAGATTTGTAATGGAACTCTGTAAGCAAATTTGGATAACCAAATGTTTGTAAAAAAATAGGCAATGGGAAGTGCAATCAGGATTGAATCCAAAACCAGTATAGCAAATTCACTGGATAATAGTACCGTAATCTGTGTGGCTGACTGTCCAAAAATTTTTCGGATACTTATTTCCTTCCTTCTCCTTTGAGCATTAAAAGTGGACAATCCGAACAACCCCACACAGGAAATCAGTATTGCCAGACCTGCAAAATATTTGGCCATTGTCGATACTCTTTGCTCCGCAATATAATGTGACTTATAGATGTCATCCAGAAATTTATAATCAAGTTGTTTCCCCGGATTATATTGTTGATAGAAATCATGAAGGTTGTTTATTGCAATTTTCTCCTTTCCCTTTGTGATTTTTGCCATTATTAAATGTGTCCAGGAGGGTTGTAATACGAAAAACAGGGGTTTTATCTCTTCATAAAGGGAGGCAAAATTGAAGTTTTCGCATACGCCGATAATTTCTAATGTTGTACCCTGTATCGAAATTTCTTTACCGATTGGATCTTTCAGCCCCATTAAATCTATCGCAGCTTTGTTGAATATAATCTTTGAATCCTCAGCACTATAATCTTTGGAAAACGTTCTCCCTTTAAGCATACCAATATCTAATAATTCAATCATCCCATAGTTAACAGGCCGCATTTGGAAAACAACTTTTTCATTTGAAACTTTCCCTGGCCATTGCAAAGAATTGAATGTATTGTTGCCTCCAACAATATTTGTGCCGATACTACTGGCCTTTTCAATACCCTCTAATTGTTGTAAGTCCGATAAAAATGCTTCGAGATTTTGTTTAACATTTTCCTCTATGTCAAAGAAGATAATATTATCCTTGTCGTAGCCAGGATTCTTATTTTGAACAAATTTTATTTGCATATAAATTACAAGGACAAAGACTATCAAAACTACTGATAAAACAAATTGAAAGATTACCAAACCTCTTCGGACAAAAACTTCACCAAAAGAAATATTCAGCTTCCCTTTCAACGTTGTAATAGTATTCAATCCTGAAAGATAAAATGCAGGGTAACTCCCGGCAATAATTCAGGTAATGAGCAAAATGGTAGAAATAATAGCAAAATATTGTATGCTAAATGTAAGACTCAACTGCTTCCCAGTGACCTCATTGAACTGGGGAATCAAAAAATCAACGATAAACAGGGAGACAAGAAGAGATATAAAAGTTATGCCTAAGGACTCGCCCAAATATTGTATCACCAATGCCTTTCGTTTAGAACCCAGAGCCTTCTTTAATCCTATTTCCTTAAGCCTGTATGAAGCATTTGCCGTTGAAAGGTTCATGAAATTAATGCAGGTAATTACCAATATAAAAAAGGCTATCAGGGCAATTAATTTCACAAAATCTATCCTGCCACCTTTTTGTACCCCATTTTCATAGTTGCTATACAAATAACTATCTGAAAATAATCTTGTGGATAGTGTCCGGTAGGCATCGGGGCATTTTGTCCTAATAAAATCTTTGATTTTGCTGTTGAATTTTTTGGTATCAACTCCATCCTTTAATACCAGATAGGCATTTGTTGTGTTATATGTCCAATCCAGGGTATTGGGATTTATATTCTTAAAATATTCAAAAGACAGCACAAAATCAAATTGCAACGAGGAGTTGGAAGGAACATCGGCAAATATATCCGAAACTACAAATGGTTTGTTTTTTCCTAATTTTAAAGTCTTTCCAACTGCATTATCTAACTTGCCGAAAAACTTTATTGCAAGATCTTTAGATAATACTATCGAATTTTTAGTGCTAAGTATAGTGCTTTTATCTCCCTCCAGAAGAGGGAAGGAAAATACTTTAAAGAATTCTTCACTTACATAAAGACCCTTTGCTTTGAGATTAATGTTATTAAGGTCTAAATATACATCATCGGTTTCGCGGACACTTGTGCTATATTCTATCTCTGGAAACTCCCTGATCAGGTTGTCTGCTACCAAACCCGCCGTACGTGGATTGGTAAGAATTGTACCATCGGTTTCTGCGTATTCTATAACCTGAAAGAGGTGGCTGTCATTAGTATGAAACTTATCCACACTCAATTCATCCACAACCCAAAGTGTAATCAATAGAACACATGCCAACCCAGTTGACAGACCAAATATGTTTATCAGAAAAGTACTTTTATATCTTATGATTTTTCTAAGAAATATATTAAAGTTGTATTTCAACATATCTGTGTTTTTTAATTATTATACTTTCTGTGTTTATATTTTAATATCTGATGGCTAAGAGGCTATTTTCCTTCAATGTCTGATGAAGATGTAGATACTTGTGATTGCCATCTAAGCTTGATTAATAGAGTAATTAAAATATCCTTTATTGCTTTTTAGATGCTATAATGATGCCAAAGTTATATATGTCTGAAGCATAGCGATATATGCATTTTGATAAACTCTGGCAGTAAATATATTTTAAAGTTTATCGTAAAATTATTCAACACATTCTTAACGTTGCTATAGGTATACAATAATAGCTATCAAACCTCATAGAAAGTAGTAATGCGATTCTTGTTGACGATTATAAAGTGATTTTATCCCTGCAATGCACTGACAACGTGCACGTTGAAAAATACGTCAACAATTCCGTCAACATAAAATTTAAAGACTCCTGCAAATCGTTGATTTACAGGGGACTGAGATTCATGAGTGTGGTGTCACCAGCACCTCATTTGTAATTTCATTCAATATTATTAAACTCTAAATAACTGTTTTTCTAGAAACTTACTACATTACTATTGCCCCAACTTTAAGCGAAAGAAAAATGAAAACTGTAACTAAAACAAATGATATGAATGGTGTTTCTGAAGTAATCCTTACATATGAAACAAGAGTTAACCCAAAATCCTGGACAAAAGTTACTACATCAAGAGCTGCTTACAAATTATTATTCTAATCCCCGAATAAGAATACAGTTGAGGAACGATCTGATAGAATAGCGGTGAAGCGGCGTATGATGCAGGGCAAACGGCACACAACACACGACTCACGGGACCGGGCACTGTGTACACGGCATACGACTCACGGTTCAGTTAAGAGAGTGTTATAATCTGAAGTCTTTTTGGAGAAACTTGTTTCCGTCAGTCAATTTGCAAATAGAAACAGTAAGGTCAATGGCTCTGAACCATACCTTTAAATTCTCTAAGTTACTCATAACAGCAAGATTTTAAGATTATTAATAATTTATGCCTCCACAAATTCAATAATCATAAACAAGTAAAACGACAGTTCAACTTTTGCCAATCCCTAAGCGCCGTTCACTGTGCGTCGTATACTGTGTGTCGCGTACTGTATGTCGTCTTTCCCCTACATCAAAATTATCAATTTCCTTACAACAGAATAGTTTAATTACCTCTAAATTAGAAAGTTTGTAATAGCTACATTTATTCTTTTTGGAAACATAAAAGTTTAATGACCTCTGGATCGTTTTAAATTATATGTAAATGATTGTAATTATTGCAGATGACTCTTATCATTGACGAGACAGGATTAAAGATTTATTAAATAATATCGATAACATTTCCGAAATAGATGACGCTGAAAACGGAGTAGAAGCATTACAAATTATCAGAAAAAAGGAAGCTGATCTGGCAATTCTTGATATCAGGATGCCGGAAATGAATGGCATGGAAGTGTTAAAGAAAATAAGGGAGTTGAAACTACAAATCATTGATTGCATGCTCACAAATTTCCCTTATCCTCAATTCAAAAAGAATTGTCTTGAGGCAGGAGCAGATTATTTTCTGATTAAAACTGAGGAGTTCTACGATATTAATAATGTCATTTCCGGATTAACAGATATTAAGGAGATAGAATATATTGAGCGAATCAATTAATACAATGACAGATCAAATTGTGGTGTTCACTCTGGATGAACTTTCTTATGCTTTTCCTTTGCATACCGTATTAAAGGTTATACATGCTATTGAAATAAAGCATTTACCCCAGGCTCCGGAAATAATATCCGGAATAATAAATGTGCAGGGACGGATCATCCCGGTTGCTGATATTCGAAAACGTCTGGGCCTGGCTGAACGGGAAGTTGACCCCGACGACAGGTTAATTATTGCAGATACAGGAAAAAAAGAGGTTGCAATACTGGTAGATTCTGTTTCCGGAATAATAGATATAGATCCCCTGCAATTGTCAGCTGTCGGTGAGACATTACCATTTGCAAAACATCTCAGAGGAGTAGCGAAAGTCGAAAATGAACTTATCCTTATTTATGATCTTGAAGAGTTCCTGAGTCTTGAAGAAGAGAAAGTACTGGAGCTTGCATTGAAAAAGATAAATAAATGAACCGTAAACTCACAGATGAAGAGTTATCAATGGTTTGCAAAGTGATCGTTTCGCTCATGGGATTACATTTTCCAAGGGAAAGGTGGCCCATACTCAGGCATAACCTGACATCTGCTGCGAAGGAGTTCGGTTTTCAGAGCATGAACGGGTTCATCCAATGGCTTTTGTCCTCAGAACTGAATAAAGATCAAATAATGATACTGGCATCACACCTTACGATCTCCGAAACTTATTTCTGGCGGGAACCCCAGGTCTTTTCTGCACTCACAGATTATATTCTGCCTGAATTGATAAAATTGAAAGAAAGAGGAGATAGGAGCATCAGGATATGGAGTGCAGGATGTTCAACAGGAGAAGAACCTTACTCTATTGCAATAGCACTCAAAAAAACGATTCAAAAAATCAAAGATTGGGATATTACAATACTGGCCACCGATATAAATCCGAAGGCACTCGGTAAAGCTGTTTCCGGAATTTATGGTACATGGTCTTTCCGTAATACTCCGGAATGGTTAAAAAGCAGATATTTTTACAATAAGGAAGACCGTCAGTATGAGATCATTCCAGAGATAAAACAGATGGTTACTTTTACCTGTCTTAGTCTTGTTGAAATGTCTGCTATCCGCAGTACAAATACTATGGATATTATCTTTTGCCGTAATGTTCTGATGTATTTTACCAGTGAGTGGGTAACCAAAATATCTCAGAACTTTTTTAATTCTCTGTCAGAAGATGGTTGGTTTGTAGTCTCTTCCAGCGAACTCTCATCGTATGTATTCCCGCAGTTTACACCGGTTAATTTTCCGGGAGCAATTTTGTACAGAAAAACAAAAATCGGAGCTGTCCTTCCCTTGTCCTTCAAAGTGTCAGAGATCGAAGAACTTCAACTTTTACCCTCAGAAGCTTTAGCGAAAGAGGGCCTTCAACCCATAGAGCTGAACTCAGCTGAAGATCAACCAGTTCAATCCATAGAACTGAGGGCAGACGAAGCTCAACCCATTAAACTAGCTTATGCACCTTCAGAAGAATCAGATACCACCAAAATATTCGCCATTCGTCTGTTGGCCAACCAGGGATTTCTTCCCAAAGCACTTGCTCTTTGCAATGAAGCAATTGCATCTGAAAAACTCGCTCCCGGATTATATTTCCTGCAGGCTTCTATTCTTCAGGAGCTGGATAAAAGTACTGAGGCTATCGCATCGCTTAAAAAGGCAATTTATATCGACCCGGATTACATAATGGGACATTTTGCAATGGGAAACTTATTAATCCGGCAGGGAAACACTAAGAATGCAGCTCGATATTTTAACAATGTACTTGATTTAATAAGCAGGCATGCAGATGATGACATCCTGCCTGAATCAGAAGGATTATCAGTAAAATATATCAGGGAAATCATCATTGCCAATATGCAAACACAGCTGACAAAATGAAGAAAGAAGTCCGAACACTACTTAAAAACCGAGCCATTGCCATGGCGAAAGAGCCTGAACAAAAAAAGGTGGCATCTACGGTTTGTGATATCATAACATTCACCCTGGCTGCTGAGACCTATGGAATTGAGTCTGTTTTTGTGAGGGAAGTTTATCCATTGAAAAATTTTACCCCTCTACCCGGGGCACCCTCATTTATTTTTGGTATTGTCAACGTGCGCGGACAAATACTTCCAATAGTTGATCTCAAAAAATTCTTCAACCTTCCGGAAAAAGGCTTAGCTGAACTGAACAAAATTATTATTCTAACCAATGATCAAATGGAATTTGGCATTATGGCCGATATTGTTAACGGCACACAGGCAATTGAACTCGAAGATATCCTGGCTGTTCCTCCCACTGTTTCAGGTATCGGAGAAAAGTATCTGAAAGGGGTTACAAAGGATAATATTATGGTGCTTGAAGCAGAAAGTATATTAAACGATGAGAAAATCATTGTTAACGAGCAGGTAGTTTAAGGTACTATTTATAAAATAGAAACTGATGAACCGAGCCCTGAATAGACGAGGCGAGTTATATCATACCATAAAAAATTAAGATATTATGATGAAAAATATTTTTAATTTTTCGGGTAGAAAAAAGCAGTCTGCAGAGTTAGTGATTGCTAACAAAGAACTTGCCTTTCAGAACGGTGGGAATAAAGAACGCGCAACAGAATTATTAATTGCTAACACAGATCTTTCAAATATGCCTAAGGAAGTTAAAGAAACTGTTAATGCACTTGTTTCCTCTTCCAGTCAGATTTTGACAACAACAACCCAGGTAGTCTCAGAAACGGCTGAAACTGCCTCTGCTATTACCGAAACTTCCACCATGGCGGAAGAGGTCCAGCAGGCTGCAAGGCTATCTGCAGAAAAAGCAAAAAATATAGCCAATAGTGCACAACAAGTGGCTAAAGTATTTCAGAAAGGACAAAAAGAAGTGGAAGCAAGGGTAAAACGGTCGGCACTGGACGGCGAAGCCGGAACGGAAACTGCCGTAAGCATGGTGCAGTCTGAGAAAGCGGCCAAAAGTCTTTATGAACCTGGACAGAAACTGAAAGAGGTGGTGGAGAAGTTTGCAGAGTAATAACTCACAACCTAGGATGAAGTAAGCAAATGCAAATATGAATTAATTATAAGGAGAAACAAAACATGAAATGGACAATTGGAACTAAAATCAGCGGATTAATTGCATTTGCAATTGCAATGTTCATCATTCTGGGCATTATATCATTGCTGATGTCAAATAAACTTAAAACATCTATTGGTCTGAACATGAAAACTTACCAGGTACTTCAAGATCAGGAACAGATACTCTCATTATTAGAGGGAGCTGAGACCGGGCAACGTGGATACATTATTACAGGAGACGAACGATATCTCGAACCTTATAATCTGGCAGTTAGTGGTGTGAACACAAAAATCAATGATGTATTGGAATTGACCATATACAACACGAAACAACAGCAGAATATAAGTTCTCTTAAGCTACTGGTTAAGGACAAATTTACAGAACTTAACCAGACAATTGAGGCACGCAGAGTAAACGGATTTGATGCCGCCTACCAGATTGTCATTACAGATAAAGGAAAAAAAAACATGGATGATATCCGAAGTGTAATTGTAGAAATGGGAAAAGATGAAAATGATTTGCGTAATAGTCGGATACTTACTATGAATAGTAATATCCGGACAACCAAATCTATAATTATATATGGATCCTCTTTTTGTATAATATTGATAATAATTATTGGGTTCATTATTGTCCGTAACATCTCCGGACCGCTAAATGAAATTACAAAAATAGCTACACGTATAAGTGAGGGAGATTTGGATGTTGAATTGCCTGTAGTTGATAGAAAAGATGAGGTCGGAATTCTTTTGCAAAATTTCAGTAGTATGATTGAAGCACTTAAAATAATGTCAGATACTGCTCAAAAGATTGCTGCAGGAGATATTACAGGGTCTATAGTTCCACAGTCTGAGAGAGATATTCTGGGTAATGCTTTTTTGCAAATGTTAAATAATCTGCGTCGTATAATGAAAGATATTATGGAAGTGGTTAATTTGCTCGGCTCCTCGTCAAACGAGATACTGGCAGCCACAACCCAGGTAGCTTCAGGTACTGCTGAAACTGCTACTGCAATAACTGAAACAACTACTACAGTTGAGGAGGTGCAACAGGCAGCAAAACAAACTGCTCAAAAAGCAAAAAATGTTGCAGATAGTGCACAGCTGGTAGCGAAAGTCTCACAGAATGGTCAAAAAGCTGTTGAAGATTCTGTAAGCGGGATGAATCGTATCCGGGAACAAATGGATACAATCGCTCAGACCGTAGTTCGTCTGAGTGAGCAGAGCCAGTCAATAGGCGGTATTATTGCCTCAGTTACTGATATTGCTGACCAATCCAATTTGCTGGCAGTCAATGCAGCTATTGAAGCTGCAAAAGCCGGTGAACATGGCAAGGGTTTTGCCGTTGTGGCACAGGAGATAAAAAATCTGGCGGGTCAATCCAAGCAGTCCACTTTGCAGGTAAGAAACATACTGAATGATGTACAAAAAGCGACCAGTGCAGCAGTAATGGCAACAGAGCAAGGCACTAAAGCAGTAGTGGCAGGAGTAAAACAGTCACTGCAGGCTGGTGAAGCCATCAGGATTCTTTCTGAAAGCAGCAATGAAGCAGTACAGGCTGCGACACAAATAGTTGCATCGAGTCAGCAACAGGTGGTCGGGATGGATCAGATAGGTGTGGCTATGCAAAACATTAACCAGGCAGGAACAGAAACTGCCGTAAGCATGATACAGTCTGAGAAAGCGGCAAAAAACCTCAATGAGCTGGGACAGAAGCTTAAAGAGTTGGTAGAACGCTTTAAGGTGTAAAGCCAATAGGCCTCCCTGCCCCCTAAAGGGGGGTAACTCTCGTTCTTTAAGAAGATCTGGTGAACTATGATAATCAAGAAGTTACAAATTATAAAAAATGTAACAATATGGATAAAAAAGAAGCAGACTTTCTGAAACGAATCCGGGAAACATTCCGGGTTGAAGCTGAAGAACATCTCCGTTCATTCTCTTCAGGATTGATTGAATTGGAGAAAACTCATCCAGCGGAAAGGGCTAATGAAATTATTGAAACCATGTTTCGCGAAATTCACAGTCTTAAAGGAGCAGCACGCTCTGTTGATGAAAAGGAAATAGAATCACTTTGCCAACCCCTGGAGGGTATTTTTTCTGCGCTTAAGTCCCGGACGATCACTTTGTCTCACTATTCGATCAGTCTTTTTTATATGGCGGTGGATCATCTCACAAATATCATAACCACAACCGGCAGAGAACAAACCGGTGCCGATCATCAGATCATCAGGGGATTGATTCAGCAGTTAAAAGAGATTGCTGCCGGAAAACCAGATGAAAAAAATGCTACTCAGGAACCTATGTCAGATTTTAAAGCTGCACGACAAGAGAAAGTTCATTTACATGATACTGATTTTTCAGGTGGTACAGGTCCGGCATTGACTGAAACAGTAAGAATCCGGATTTCCAAGCTCGACCCGCTTCTTTTGCAGGCAGAGGAAATGATCCAGTCAAAAATAGCCGTAGATCAGAGAATCAATGAACTCAAAGGACTGTGTACTGAGCTGAACGATTGGAAAAATGAGACACAAAAATGGAAAAACCGCAGGTCTGCAGCCACAATATCCACCTGGAATGAATGGTGCGATACCAGTGAAATTCATCTGAATAAGACTGAAAGTCAGATGTCAGAGATTACCCGTTCAATGGAATTCGATCAGCATGGTCATGACCGCCTGGTCAACCTTCATCTTGAGGCAATGAAACAGGTGCTTATGCTTCCTGTTGGTTCCATGGTTGAGGTTTTTCCAGGAATGGTAAGGGATATTTCTCATGAACAAAATAAAGAGATTGATTTTAATATTACAGGAACAGAACTTGAAATTGACAGGCGAATCCTCGAGGAGCTTAAAGCCCCACTTATCCACCTTATCCGAAATAGTATTGATCATGGAATCGGCAAGCCACAGGAGCGTGTTCTGCAAAATAAACCGGTCCAGGGAAAAATATCTCTTGCTTTCTCTGCCAAAGAGAACGGACAGTTTGAAATTACTCTCTCTGACGATGGAAAAGGAATTGATAAAGATCTTGTTCTGAAAGCAGCTGTTAAATCAGGGATCTTGTCAAAAGATGCATGCCGGGAAACTTGAGCAAGAAGAGATTTTGAATCTTATCTATCATTCGGGCATTTCAACCAGCTCGATTATTACAGATATTTCAGGACGTGGACTGGGATTGTCAATAGCTCATGAAAAAATTGCAAAACTGAATGGGGTTATATCTGTGGAAACAGAAGCCGGCAAAGGTACGACATTTTGTATTCGTCTGCCAATGGCGCTTGCCACATTCAGAGGTACCATGGTCAGAGTAAATGAATTTTTATTCATCCTTCCAACGATGAATGTTGAACGGGTATTGAGAGTGGATGAGGCAGATATTAAGACAGTGGAAAACCATGAAACTATAAGGATTGACGCCCAGATCATTTCACTGGTCGACATTGGGGAAGTTTTGGGATTACCCGAGCATAAACATGCAGGATCAGACAGAAGAACAGAGACGGAATCGAGAAATCAGATCAAATCTGTGTTGTTGTTCTTGTTTCCGGAGAACAACGGATCGCCTTTAAAGTTGATGATATAGTCGATGAACAACAGGTACTTGTAAAAGGTCTTGGGAAATTACTGAACCGGGTAAGAAATATCTCAGGAGCAACGATTCTGGGTTCCGGGAATGTGGTACCGGTACTTAATATCAACGACCTTATGAAATCTGCAGTGAAGACAAAAGGGAGGAAAAACGAAACAGATAATGGTGAACTTTTTGTTCCGAAAACCGGAAAAATTTTGGTTGCAGAGGATTCAATTACCTCACGGACATTGATAAAGAATATCCTTGAAACGGCGGGCTACCAGGTAACCACTTCGGTTGATGGTGCTGATGCTTTTACAAAAGCCCGTTCCATGGATTTCGATATCATAGTTTCAGATGTGGATATGCCAAAGATGAATGGTATTTGAGCTTACAGCAAAGATAAAAGGTGATAAAAAGCTGAGTGAAATTCCGGTTGTCCTTGTTACAGCGCTTGAATCGCGTGAAGACCGTGAACATGGCATTGAGGTTGGGGCAGATGCTTATATTATTAAAAGCAGCTTTGACCAGGGGAATCTTCTGGAAGTAATAAAGAAGCTGATATGAAAAGTCCCCCCTACCCCCTTAAAGGGGCAAGAGAAGCCACCCAACCCACTAAAGGGGGCTAATGTATGTTTTTAAAAATTATTGTACACATTGATAATCAAATAGATATTAATTTTAGTAAATGAATTATTAATGACTCAAATCCTTCAGGATATTACCGAATTAACCCCCCTTTAAGGAGAAGGGGGCAAAATGATTGGAGAGTAAATATCTTGGGGGATGGAGGCAAACAAGAAACCAATATGATCAAAGTTCTGATTGTTGATGATTCAAAGGTAATACAGGAATTTCTTGCACACCTTCTTTCTTCTGATCCTGACATTCAGGTTGTTGGAATAGCCAACTCCGGCTATGAGGCAATCGAACTCGTTAAGATAAAAAAGCCGGATATAATAACTATGGATATTCACATGCCGGGAATGGATGGCTACGAAGCTACTCGAACAATTATGGAGACTGTTCCGACTCCTATTGTTATTGTAAGCGGAAGTTCAAATAATGCAGAAGTGACTACCACATTCAGACTTCTGGAAGCTGGTGCCCTTGCTGTTATTATTCGTCCTCCAGGTTTCGAACATCCACATTTCGCAGAATCACGTAAAGAGCTGATTCAGACTGTAAAACTCATGTCTGAGGTAAAGGTTGTAAGACTTTTCCCACGAAAAAGAAAAGAGCAAATAAAACCAATTCGATTTGAACAATTATTTGAAAATGATCTAAAACGAATTCAGGTCATTGCAATAGGAGCTTCTACAGGGGGCCCTATGGCTTTGCAGATAATCCTTTCAAGCTTACCTCAGGATTTACCGGTACCGGTTCTTATTGTTCAACACATTGCCAAAGGATTTGTAAATGGATTTAAAGAATGGTTATCTGCAACATCCGGAATTAAACTGAAGATCGCCGAAGCCGGTGAAACCATATCAGAAGGCATTGGATATATAGCTCCCGATAACTTTCATATGGGAATTAGTCCGGGGAATAAAATCATTTTAAACGATCAGCCTCCTGAAAATGGATTAAAACCTTCTGTGAGTTTCCTTTTCCGTTCTGTTGCACGAACCTTTGGGCCAAATGCCTGTGGTGTACTGCTTACCGGAATGGGCAAAGACGGAGCAGAAGAGTTGAAAGCCATGAAGGATAAGGGAGCTTTCACTTTAGTTCAGAATAAAGAAAGTTGTATTGTGTTTGGTATGCCGGGCGAGGCGCTCAGTATAGGGGCAGCCGATCAGGCATTATCTCCGGAGAAAATAGCTGAAATTCTTGCAAAAACAGGCTCTAAGAAATAAAACATGAGCAAAAAAATAAAATTATCAGGTGACATAACAGATATCTTAATTGTCGAAGACAGCGCCACACAAGCTGCCCAGATAAAATATCTGCTCGAAAGTCATCACTACAAGGCAGAAATCGTCCGTGATGGTCAGCAAGCTTTGGTTTGGCTTTCCAAACATAAACCATCACTTGTAATTTCAGATATAGTTATGCCTGAGATGAACGGATTTGAACTCTGTGAAAAAATCAAATCAAATGAGCACACGGAAAATATTCCTGTGATCTTATTGACATCTCTTTCAGATCCTGACGAAGTTATTGAGGGACTTTCGTGCGGTGCTGATAGTTTTATAACCAAACCGTACGATAAAGAATATCTAATAACAAATATTAAAAAGGTACTTGCTGAAAAATCCTCTTCGGATCCCAAACGAGATTCAGAAAGCATAGAAATAAATTATGATGGTAAGAAAAGACTGATCCGGACCGGACAGAAAAATGTGGTAAAACTTCTGTTAAATATTTATGAGGGAGCCATACATAAAAATAATGAGCTCATTCGGACCCGTGATGATCTGAGACTGTTGAATGAAAGTCTTGAAGACCTTGTAGGGGAGAGAACAAAGGAGCTTAGAAAGAATGAAGAAAAACTGCTTGCCTTCAATGCAGAACTTGAGCAAAGAATAGATGAACGAACTTTGGAACTTGCTTCAGCCAATAAAGCGAAAAGCGAATTTCTTGCCAATATGAGTCATGAGATACGAACCCCCATGAATGCAGTATTAGGCTATGCCGAACTGTTAGGTTTTATGCTTGAGGATAAAATCCAGAGGGAGTATATTGAATCTATCAAATCAAGCGGCAGGAGCCTTCTTGTTCTGATTAATGATATTCTGGATCTCTCAAAAATTGAGGCAGGGAAACTGGAATTGCAGTTTGAGTTTGTAAATTCACAATCATTCTTTTCTGAGTTTGAACGGATCTTTTCATTAAGGTTATCTGAAAAAGGACTGAAATTTATTCTTGAAATTTCTTCAGGCACCCCAGCAGGTATTTATATCGACGATGCACGGGTTCGCCAGATCATTCTTAACCTTATCGGTAACGCAATAAAATTTACAGATAAAGGAAGCATCAAGCTAAAGGTGTACACTGAAAATCCTCAGCTCATAAGCTATCCCGGAGGAAAAACCGATGAATATATAGACCTCATAATTGAGGTTACTGATACCGGCATCGGGATTTCATTAAAAATGCAGGAGGAGATATTTAATCCGTTCATTCAAGGTCAGGGACAAAACATAAAAAAATACGGAGGAACAGGTCTCGGGCTCTCTATATCTCACAGACTGGTACAGCTCATGAATGGAACAATTATACTTGATTCTCAACTGAACAAGGGAAGCTCTTTTAAAATCAGGATTCCGGGAGTTTCTTATCTGAGGAACTTTGATAAGACGACGGAAGAAATACAACTCGACCCGGCAGATATCGTATTTGAAAATGCTACAATCGTTGTTGCTGATGATGTGGAACAAAACCGAAAATATCTTATAGACTCACTTAAAAAAACAAATATTAAAATAGTTGAAGCTGAAGATGGGAAGAAGGCTTATATCCTGGCTAAAAAGATAATACCCGATCTTATCATTACCGATATCAGAATGCCAATCCTTGATGGCTTTTCTTTACTGAATAAATTGAAAAGTGATCGCGCTCTTAAACACATTCCCGTAATCGCCTATTCTGCATCCGTAATGAAAGCTCAAAAAGACCGGATAAGAGAGAGTGACTTCTCAGGGTTGCTTATAAAACCGGTTAAGATATCTGAATTATTCCTTGAACTGATGAATAATTTGCCCTATAAGTCGATCAAAGCCGCTGGACAGGGGAAAATTTTATCAGATACTGATTTCATTAACGGGATATCTGACCTTCCCGGGTTAATTAACTCCCTTGAAACCAATTTCAAAGATACACTAAAGACATTTGAGACAAGGCAGCCAATCAGCGAAATCAAAGCGTTCGGTAATAAACTGTCAGAACTTGGGAAAGATCATAATGCCAGTTTTATTACTGAGTATGGAATGGATTTAATAAGTGCTGCAACAAGCTTCAATATTGAAGGAATACTGAATCTGATTAAGAAATATCCAGGTAAGGTTGATT
Organism: uncultured Bacteroidales bacterium; assembly: GCA_963756885.1. Taxonomy (GTDB): domain Bacteria; phylum Bacteroidota; class Bacteroidia; order Bacteroidales; family VadinHA17; genus LD21. The sequence goes on along the minus strand of CAVWPG010000001.1, from coordinate 597,895 downwards.
CATTGAAAGGGGCATTACCTGAGAAAGGCTAAATACATGGAAAAATTGCATAAACCAGGTCAGGTCGTACTGATAGTGGATGATAATCCTCAGAACCTTCAGGTCTTAGCCAACCTGTTGCTGGGTGAAAAATATGTGATCGAGTTTGCATTAAATGGTGAGGCCACTCTGGATTGGCTAAAAACAGAGCAATTCGACCTGATCCTGCTCGATATTAATATGCCTGGCATGAATGGCTTTGAAGTATGTAAAGAAATTCGCTCAAATAAAGTCACGCAGGAGATACCTGTAATTTTCCTTTCTGCCGAATCAGAGAGGGATAGTATACTCAAGGGTTTTGAGGTAGGAGCACAGGATTATGTAATTAAACCATTTGACAGCAGGGAACTTCTGGCAAGAGTGAAAACTCAGCTTGACCTTAAATCGAAAAGTGAAAAGCTTGAAAAGATCAATGACTGGTTGGGTAAGAAAATTGAAAACTGGCTGAGGGTAAGCATCAATAATCCGGTTAGTAAGGAGAAAAACGATCTGAGTGATAAAATGCTTGAATTTGACAAAAATCAAAAATTTTTTCTTAAAGAAATTTGCCTTGAGCTATGTACCTCGATAAAGGAGATTAAAGACCTGATTAACAAGAGCCCCAACGCTATTGCGAACGACAAATATTTAAAAATTGTAAAACGGCTGACGGACTCAGTAGAAAAGCTTGAAAAATTGTAATCGAAAGAGAAATTAATATATCTGATGGGAGATAAAACAATAGGGATACCCTTGATATTAATAGTGGATGACAACCCGAAAAACCTCCAGGTCCTTGGAACCTATTTGCAGATTGAAGGATATCTCGTTGAATTTGCTATAAACGGAGAGTCAGCTCTTGATTGGACAGGCCGAAAAAAATTCGACCTGATTCTTCTTGATATAATGATGCCGGTCATGGATGGTTTTGTTGTTTGTGAATTTATCAAAAGGAACCCTTTAAATCATGAAACCCCTGTTATATTCCTTACTGCCAAAGTGGATACGGAGAGCATTGTAAAAGCTTTCGATCTCGGTGCTGTTGATTATATTATTAAACCATTTAACCAGAAAGAGTTGATTGCCAGGGTTAAAACTCAAATTGAAATTAAAAGAGGAAGGGATGAAATTGCCGGAAATATGCAGGAGATTGAATTTAAAAATAAACTTATTGAACACAGTATTAATTATGCGCATACCATACAAACCGCAGTTTTGAAAGCATCCCAGAATGGATCAGAATATTTTCGGGAGCATTTTTGCCTCATCCTTCCTAAAGACATTGTAAGCGGTGACTTCTATTGGTTTCATAAGATCGGTGAAAAATTATACGCCGGAGTTTTTGATTGCACAGGTCATGGGATACCCGGAGCTTTTATGAGCATTCTTGGAGTTACACTTTTAAACGAAATAGTAACCAGGGAAAAAATCACTGAACCCAATTTAATACTTAACCGTTTGAGGGAAAAAATAATTGATGCTCTGGGACAAAAAGGCGCTGTTATGGAGGTCAAGGATGGAATGGATGGTTCAATAATCAGTTATGATCTCAGGACAGGAACACTCCTCTATTCCGGGGCATTTAATCCTATGTATCTTGTCCGTGGCAACAAAATAATTGAATTTAAGGGAGACAGAATGCCCATATCTTATCATGATAATATATCTGACTTTACATATCAGGAAATTAACACCAGACCAAATGACCTTGTTTATTTGTTTACTGATGGATTTATTGATCAGTTTGGAGGAGAGAATGAGAAAAAGTTCCTCAGGAATCAATTCAAACAGGTACTTCTGAAAATTCATAAGAATCCAATGGATATTCAGAAAGAAATGCTCCTGCTTACCTATAATAACTGGAAAGGGAATGGAGACCAGATTGATGACATAACTGTGGTAGGCTTGAAACTTTAGTTTGTAACATATTACATAAAAAGGGTACCCTGCATTTATCAAAATGCCCGATTACAAAGGATAACAGAAAGGAATCTGAAATGAAGACTAAAATAAATATTCCAGCCCGGAAGATACTTGAAATTCTTATTGTTGAGGATAGCATAACGCAAGCAACTCAAATTAAACATTTACTGGAAAGTTACCATTACAAGGTGTCAGTTTCACAAAATGGCATAAAGGCATTGGAAAGTCTTTCTAAACACAGACCATCCCTGGTCATATCGGATATCTTAATGCCGGAGATGAATGGCTATGAACTCTGTAAAAAGATCAAATCAAATGAGAATACAGAGGATATTCCTGTAATATTGCTTACCAGGCTATTCGATCCGGAAGAAATCATTGAAGGACTGGCCTGCGGAGCAGATAGTTTTATTACCAAACCTTTCAATGAAAAATATTTTCTTTCCCATATTGAAAAAACTCTCTCTGAGGGAAATGGTACAAACCAGGAAAAGATACCATTTGGTACACAAATCCTTTTCAAAGGGAAAAAGCGATATATTCAGGCAGAACAGCAAAATGTAATTAAACTTATGCTCGATATTTATGAAGGAGCCATTCAACAGAATGAAAAGCTGATTCAGACTCAGGAGGAATTGAAATTATTGAATGACAGGTTGGAATCACTTGTTGAAGAAAGAACCGCGGATCTTTCCAAAGAGATTCAATTGAGTAATAAGATTACAACAGAACTTAAGGAAAGTGAAGAAAAGTTCCGAAGGATATTTGAGAATGTGCAGGATTTGTATTACGAAACAACAATAGATGGAACGATTATAGATATAAGTCCCTCAATCAGGATTCTGTCAAAAGGTCAATATCACCGTGATGATCTTATAGGAAAGTCGATGAATGATTTCTATACCGATGTCAACGAACGAACCACACTCATAGCACAATTAAAGGAAAAAGGTACAGTTTGTGATTATGAGGTCATACTTAAGAACAAAGATGGTTCACTTGTCCCTTGTTCCGTTTCGTCCAAAATCTGTTTTGATGTGCAGGGGCGTCCGGAAAAAGTAATCGGAAGCATGCGCGACATAACGGACAGAAAACAGGTCCAGACAGAATTACGGGAAAGTGAAGAGAAATTCCGGTCATTAATGGAAAATTCTGCAGATGCCATTTTTATTGTCAATCCACAAGGGAAGTACGTGTATACCAATAAAGCAGTAACTGTTTTGCTGGGTTTTACATCGGAAGAGATGCAGAGCAAGACAATCATTGACCTCTCACCACCAGACAAAAAAGATGAATATTTTGAGGTTTTTAAGAAAGTAATGAGTGAAGGTAAAGTCTTTTCTGAAATTGAGCTCCTAAAAAAGGATGGCAACTATATTTCGACCGACTTAAACTCAGTTTTACTACCGGGAGGACTGATTTATGGCAGCTGCAGGGATATTACTAAACGTAAACAAGATGAAGAAGCTCTCAAACAAAGTTTTGACTTCAGCGAGACTTTGCTTAATACCATTCCATTCGGTATGGAAATAGTTAATGAAAAAGGTAATATACTATTTATGAGTGATAATTTTAAAAAACTATTTGATTATGACATTGTCGGGAAAAAGTGCTGGGAGTTGTATAAGGATGATAAAAAGCAATGCAGTGATTGTCCTCTGAATAAAGGTATCATTATTGGTGAAACAAACTCTTATGAATCTCATGGTGTTTTAGGTAACAGAATATTTGAGATCAGTCATACTGGCATGCTGTACCAGGGCGAAATTGCAATGCTTGAAATATTTCAGGATATAACGGATAGAAAAAAGAGTGAAAAAGAACTGATTATGGCAAAAGAAAAAGCCGAAGCAAGCGACCGCCTTAAATCCGCCTTTCTTACTAACATGAGCCATGAGATACGTACTCCAATGAACGGGATACTTGGTTTTGCTGAACTTTTAAAAGAACCATACTTATCTAGTGATGACCAACAAGATTTTATTCAAACCATCCAGATTAGTGGTGCACGTATGCTCAATACTATCAATAATATTGTTGATGTTTCGAAAATTGAATCTGGACTAATAAATGTTGATATTAAGGAAACAGATATTAATGAGAAAATTGAATTTACCTATAAGTTCTTTAAACCAGAAGCTAATCTAAAAGGTTTGCAGTTAATATTTAAAACCGGCTTACCTGCAAAAAAAGCCATTATTAACACCGACAATGAAAAAGTCTATGGAATTCTGACTAACCTTATAAAAAATGCCATTAAGTTTACATATGAGGGCTCAATTGAATTTGGATATAAAGAAAAAGAGGAATATCTTGAATTCTTTGTAAAAGATACAGGCGTTGGAATCCCGCTGAGCCAGCAGCAAATAATTTTTGAAAGATTCAGACAGGGTAGTGAATCCCATAACCGTGGTTATGAAGGAAGTGGTTTGGGTTTATCCATAGCAAATTCTTACGTTGAAATGCTTGGCGGTAAGATATGGGTGGAAAGCGAAGAGGGCATCGGTTCATCATTCTATTTTACAATTCCTTATAATGCTGTTTCGGAAGAAAAAGCAGAAATAATAAAAACTCCTTCTGAAGACCTTAAAGAAGTTGAAATAAAAAAACTGAAAATATTGGTTGTCGAGGATGACGAAATATCGTATTCACTTATGTCAAAAACGATCCAAAAGATCAGCAAAGAAGTTTTACATACAATAAATGGAGTTGATGCCGTTGAGATATGTCGTACTAATCCTGATATCGATTTGATATTAATGGACATCAGAATGCCAAGAATGGATGGTAATGAAGCCACTCGTCAAATTCGTCAGTTTAACAAGGATGTAATTATCATCGCTCAGTCAGCTTATGCATTTACTGGCGACAAAGAAAAATCAATAGATGCAGGAAGCAACGATTACATTTCTAAACCTATTAATAAAACGTTACTATATGAGTTAATAAAAAAACATTGTTCTATGTAGAAGATGGAAGATGAGCTTAATGCCAAAGAAGAACTCATAAAAGAGTCTCCCAAATTGCATAAGGAATATGATTTGTTAAATGAAGTATACTCAAAATATAAAATTAATACACCAGGTACTTGCCAAAAGGGTCAAAATAGAATACTTTAATTGTGTGCCTATAGCAGTTTTCTTGTAAAATTCTTATTATCAGTACGCTATAAAATCTGTCTCAAGGAAATGGGATACGATATGGATATGTAACTTGTCAAATCAGTTATTCTGAATGGCATGTTATTTATGCTTTCAGACAATCTTCTAACCGGAAAATCAACTGATTCGGGACGATTCCCTGCGTACTACATTAAATCAACTTTTCTGCGACAACGACAAATGGAATGGAGGCGTCAATATCAAGTGTGACAAAACGCTGTTCATTCTTATTTTGTTGCGGTCCAGCGCTTGTCTCAATATAAGCGTAGATGAATATGGCATATTTACGTTGTGTGACAGCAAGAATATCAGTTGTAAGCCCATCAGAAATATTTGCGGCCCCCCCGGCAGAGGCGTTTGTCATATAACTTTGAGTATTGTGTGACCAAACGGGAATCCAAATGTCGCGGTCAACAAAGTGACCGCCGCCTTTTAGCTCCCAACTCTCTACATAGATACCAAGGCTAGCGGTGGCTGTAGCCGCGGTGTTCTCAGTTCCGGTGAAGCTGGCATTTGTGAGCCACTGTAAATAGGGCCTGATACTAACTATTGCATCTCCAAAGGCCGGACGGAACAGTATGCCGGCACCGACAAGCGCATAAGAACTCTGGCCAGAGTATGCATAGGAGTTACACCAGAGTTTTCCTTCCCGGATGATCTGTGCATCAGTTGAAAAAATGATCCCATTCGGTCCGGTGTCTTTCCATGCGTACCGATAAAACCGCTTCCAATCCCTGATATTGTCACGGTCGGCTCCATATACATGCAATAAGTCCCTTGCCGTTGGCAGAACCGGTTCTGATAAATTGTTATATGCGATAGTCAGCATGGTGTTGGCGTCGAACTTTTGAAAAACACCGCTCTGAAATTGATTGAGCCCGATGGACCTGACATCATTTCTGAACCTGTCCTTTTGATTACGCACGTGCTCGTTTATCGGTTTCCCGTCAGGCACATTCCACTTCGGACTTGGGATATTGCAGTGGGTTTGGATATAACGTCTTTTGAATGAGGCGGAATTAAGGGATTCGTTAGCTGCTTTCAGATCATGTTCACCGAATCCTTCATTAATACTTTTTTCTTTCATAGCAATCTACTATTTTATTAATAATTTTCGATTTATAAGGTTGATACATGCCATTTAACAGAGTGTAGATTTGTATGTCAATCGACAACAAGGGCAGTAATTCAGGCTGATCCCTCACCAGATTTTATGTCCTGATATTGTTGTAACTTACTGTTTAGAAAATATCTGTGTTAAGACCGGAACTCAAATCGTTCCATAATTAATTGGAATAAATAGCCAAATTACACAACAAAAAACAGGTGATTAAGTTCAGGAAAGATCATTAAAACAAAATAAATTCTTACGATCGATGATTATAAAAGGCTATCGATGAGGATATTTTTAACAGAAAGGTGCAAGTAACTCATAGATAAAGATGTATAAAGCAGTCTGGAAGAAGATATTTGGATATTCGGTAAGAAGGATTAGCCTGATAACGTGTACGTTGCAAAACTTGTTACCGAATCTGTCACCTCTTTAAAAACAAAATCCCGTAAGACGTTGATCTTACGGGCTTATGCATTTTCAGGAAGTAGTGACGCCAAAACAATAACTACAGGTAGCTGTTATAGTAGTACTGCAAATAATAGTTTGGAAAATATGAGAAGGGGAAGATTTATTTTGATAGCACTTTCAATATATCCTTTAGCTTCTTTCTCAAAGATGTTAACCAAAACCATGACAAGAATAAATGAAGGGTTTAAGGTAAATTCAGGTGATTCCAGAATCGGGAAACACTTTAAAATGAAAGGTGTAACATTAAATGTGCTCGACTTGAAAATATCTTCACAAGACACGGACGGTGATATTGCAGTTTTTGAGCAAAACGGATTCACTCCTTCAGGAGGACCTCCTTTGCACATTCATTTTTATCAGGACGAATTTTTTTATATAATACAAGGAAATTATATGTTTCAAGTCGGCAATGACAAATACCTGATGAAACCAGGTGATACGATTTTTCTGCCAAGAAACATTCAGCACGCATTCATCCAGTTGACAGAAAATGGTAAGGTTTTGGTATCCTACATCCCGGCTGGGAAAATGGAGGATTTTTTTAAAACTACAGATTCATGGACATCTCCTCCTTCAAATGAAGAAATTGCAAAAGTATTTGAAGACCATGGCATGAAAGTTGTTGGACCACCATTGAATATAGAATCCTAGTTGCGATTCTATAAAGCTCTAACACTATTACTGATGGTTATAAAGTGACATAATGCCTGTAATGCCTTTACAACATAATCATTGAAAGAACCAACAACAAATCCGGCAGTTAAGATTTTTAGCTCAACTTACTGTCCGGAGAAAGGTAGAAGTTCCACCTATTCTAGCATAAATGTCAGGTAATTCAAGGACAGATTTATTTTACCTTATCTAATATTAAGCCTATTTCCATGACATTAGCTAATGGGTCAGTGGGCATAATGTGCTCTATTATATAAGTGTAAGTTCCTGTTTCATTAAATTTCTTGCTAGGCTCTACCAAATGATCACTATCCCAAATGTCTAAACCTGCGTTTCCAATGTAATCACCGTTGTCTTCCCGTACCTTTAAATCATATTCTTTTATTTTTTTTCCCCCGCTTGGACTGATTTCGGTTACTTTCACTTTTGCAAATTGATATTGATACCCTTCAACATATCGAAATGACAGACTCATATTGTATGCAATATTTATGTCTTTAATGGGCACCTTAAATTCCCGTGCATCTTTCTTTAACCATTCCAGCTGAGGAGATAAATTCTGGTGCTTTATATAAATTCGCCCTCCCAGCTGACAGGAAATTAAGCCTATTGTTATTGCTAATATTGTTAATAATCTATTCATTTTTAATTGCTGTTTAAATACTCTTCCCCAAATTTAAGAAAAAAGCATCACCCCAGGAGTATATTACTTTCTAAAAAAATAAATCTGCATCAAACCTTTGATAACGGTTTTAAATTGACTTGGTGACTGCAATGCATTGACAACGTGCTAGTTGAAATATACGTCCCCAATCCCGTCATCAAGAAATTTTAAAACCCCTGCAAATCATTGATCTGCAGGGGTCTGCGATTCAGGAGTGTGGTGCCACCAGGAATCGAACCGGGGACACATGGATTTTCAGTCCATTGCTCTACCGACTGAGCTATGGCACCTCCTTTTCGGACTGCAAATATATATTTCAAATCCGAGTAACCAAAAACTTTGATAAAAAATTTTCTGTTTGGAATGATTTTAAAGATTAAGACCGATGTAAAAGCGCATCCGATGTATATCCTGCATTATAATTGATTTCATTGGAAAGGTTGTCATGCCATGGCATGACACTACAGATCCTTCAATCTAAATTTAGAGGGTGTTTAAAAAGTCAAAATCCATTAACCGCAGAGATCGCAAAGCTATTACGTAAAGATCGCAAAGTCCCGATAGCTATCTGGATTAATTCCAATGCTTTAACTTTGAGTGCTTTGCGGTTATTTAAGCCTTTTTCGACACCCCCCGGCATCATTTCAATGGTTTTCGGGATTGCATCCCGAAAACATTGGAGACAGGTGTAAAGAAAGAAGGATGCCCAATTGGACATCCTTCCTGATTAATTACTTTTATTTACCTTTCGGTTTGGCCTTTGATGCGCCAGCTGTTTTCTTACTACTTGGCGCGGCCTTCTTTGTACTCGCTTTTGTTGCCATTTTCGTCAACTGTATTTAGCCCCAGCCATCGGAGTGGGACTCTCTCCATTATAAGATGCTAATTCACTCAGAGTGCTCATACAAATGTATATTTTATTTTTATTTATTCTAATTATTAATAAGCAATAGTTATTAACAAACATGAAGCCTGATTGTTGAAAACAGTAGTTGATTATCCTGCATTTAATTTGAAATAAAATCAAGATCCAGCGCAATTTTGTTCCATTTTTTTTAATATGCATCCCATAAATAAAATATGAATTTGGATTCATTTCACCGATGTGGTACCTTTGCCACCTCACTCAAAAGACAAGATGGATATCCTCCTCCACACTCTCGATAATGGCTTAAGACTCGTACATCACAGAACAAGGGGTATGGTAGCACATTGCGGACTGATAATCAATATTGGCTCCCGCGATGAATCTGACACGGAACATGGAATAGCTCACTTCATCGAACACATGATGTTCAAGGGAACCCGTAAACGAAAGGCATTTCATATACTCAGCCGTCTCGAGGATGTCGGAGGGGAACTGAATGCATATACTACCAAGGAGGAGACAGCCGTTCATGCCTCTTTCCTTAAGTGTGATTATGAAAGGGCAATGGAACTGATCAGCGATGTCACGTTTAGTTCGTCATTCCCAGACAAGGAGATCGAAAAAGAGAAAGATGTTGTTATCGAGGAGATTAACTCCTACCTCGATAATCCGGCTGACCTTATATTTGATGATTTTGAAGAGCTCATATTTCCTGACCAGCCGATAGGAAGGAATATCCTGGGCACCCAGGAGACTATCAAATCATTTTCCCGCAAGAAGTTATCTGAATTTACCTCCGTAAATTACAATGCCAGCCAGATGGTCTTCTGTTCCGTTGGAGACATCTCCGATGAGATTGTACTGAAGCTTTTTAAAAAATACTTTGCCCCGCTAATTACCCCTGATAGAAAAGAGAGGGAAATCAGGAGATGGCAGTATACTCCCTCCTCAAAAACCCAGATTAAGGATACTTATCAGAACCACTGTATTCTCGGAAATATTGCATATGATATAAAAGACAAGCGGAGGACAAGATTATTCCTCCTTAACAACATCCTGGGCGGGCAGGGAATGAACTCCAGACTGAATCTTTCCCTTCGTGAAAAAAACGGTCTTGCCTATAATATCGAATCAAGCTATAATCCATATTTTGACACCGGCGTATTTTCAATCTATTTCGGCACAGACAAGCAATACCTTGAAAGGAGCATTTCAATAACATTGGCAGAATTGAAAAAACTGAGGGAATCAGGGCTAGGCCATATTCAGCTCAGCAAGGCAAAAAACCAGATAAAGGGCTACCTGGCAAGAGGATATGAAAATCATGAAAGCCTCATGCTAAGCCTGGGCAAAAGCATTCAGGTCTTTAACCGGATTGACAGTATCGAGGAAATATACAGCAAAATTGATAATATCACAGCATCTGAAATACTCGAAACGGCAAACGATATTTTTGAACCATCAAGGCTCTCAATGCTGATATACAAGTAAAAAGGTTTTATGACTACAGAATGACTACTTAATGACTACTTAATGACTTGACTTAATGACAATTTATTAATAAGTTAATATGCCATGGATAAAAAACTTGAACAATTTGTGACAGACCACACATCTCCTGAGGATCCTCTTCTGGAGGAACTGTACAGGCAAACACATATCTGCTTTGTAAATCCAAATATGGCGAGTGGTCATATACAGGGTAGATTCCTGGAATTTATTTCCCGGATGATCTCACCGGAGAAGATACTGGAGATAGGTACCTTCACAGGTTATTCTGCTATCTGCCTTGCCAGGGGCCTCAAGCCTGATGGTATTCTTGTCACCATTGAACTCAATGATGAGCTTACAGGTTTTGCCAATTCCTGGTTTTGCAAGGCAGGGCTGGATTCTAAAATCATACAGATGACAGGGAAGGCGACAGAAATCATCCCAACCCTGGATTATGAATTCGATCTCGTTTATCTTGATGCGGATAAAACAGAATACATCGATTATTTTAAACTTGCACTTAAAAAGCTGAAACCAGGAGGATTTATACTTGCTGACAACGTACTCTGGGGCGGGAAAGCGATGGAATATAACTCAACGGACCCACAGACAGCAGGAATCATAGAATTCAATAAGATGATCAGGGAGAATAATACTATAGATAAGGTTATAATACCGATTCGTGATGGATTGATGCTGATCAGGAGGAAGGAATAATATGGTACACTTTTTGAGTAGTTATAAATAAATATTAATATGAAAAACCTTATAATCCCTTCACTGTTCATCGCCGGATTTTTATTTGTAAACGCACAATCTGACAAATCCGCCAATCTTCAGAACCTTGAAGAAAATCAGTATCAGAACCAGGTTAAAACTGTAACCGCTACAGTAAAGAATGCTACCCGTCTCTTCAGGTTAAGGTATGATCTTACATCAGTTATAGAACTTATCCCATCAGGATCTGTAGTTTCAGTAATTGACTCTGACAGCACTTACTATTATGTCAACTTTGATGACTATGATGGATATATCCTGAAGAAGCATGCCGTAATCGATCAGACTCCCAAAACAACCAGTCAAATGCAATCCTCCAGGCCTGTACCTGATGCACAGCAAATCCAGGTTCAGACTGACAACAGGTATGATGATCTGGTAAATAAATATGGTGCTTCCATGGCTGACAGATTGTATGCCGGGAAAATATGGAAAGGAATGAATTCAGATATGGTGAAAGACAGCTGGGGATCAGCAGAAAAAATCAACAGGGTCATAAGTGGCAACGTCATAAAGGAGGAATGGATCTACAGGAGTACCTGGCTCTATTTTGAGAATAATACCCTAAAGGATTGGGGACCAGTCAAGCAATAGCTTATCTTCCATTCACACTTTACATTATTTTATCGGCTGCTCTTTGCAGATAAAAAAAATTTCTTATTTTTGCCCGTGAATTTGCGGGAGTAGCTCAGTTGGTAGAGCACGACCTTGCCAAGGTCGGGGTCGCGGGTTCGAGTCCCGTCTCCCGCTCAATAGCAGAGACATGCAATTGCATGTCTCTGCTGTTTTAAAACAGGAATATTTATTATAAATTTACCGTAGCAAATTCAGCCCGGATGGTGGAATGGTAGACACGCTGGACTTAAAATCCAGTGATCATTGCGATTGTGCGGGTTCAAGTCCCGCTCCGGGTACAGAAAAAAGAGCGAGAGTGAGAGCGAGAGCGATCACTCTCGTCTTTTTTCCTCGCTCCCGCTCTCACACTCACACTTTCTTCCTCTCGCTCCCGCTTTCACACTCACACTTTCTTCCTCTCGCTCCCGCTCTCACACTCACACTTTCTTCCTCTCGCTCCCGCTCTCACACTCACACTTTCTTCCTCTCGCTCCCGCTCTCACACTCACACTTAAAATATTCTTATATTTACTATGTGTCTCGCCGATATAATTTTTATTTATTAACCTTTTAATCACTCGTGTTATGTTTGATTTTTGTAAACTCGATGTTTATCAGAAAGCAAAATCATTTTGCATTCTGATAAGAAAACTTCTTTTATCAAGGAAGTATGACAGAACTACCAACGATCAGTTGCGTCGCGCTTCCTTCAGCATTATGCTTAATATTGCCGAAGGATCTTCACGATTCAGCAATAAGGACCGAAAGAATTTCATGGTTGTCGCAAGGGGAAGCGCATTCGAATGTGCGGCAATTCTTGAATACCTTTATGAAACTTCCGATATTGAGAAGGAAGAATTCGAAAATCATACAAATAGTCTTGAAGAAATCTCCAGAATGTTGTTTAGTCTGATTAAACATTTAGATAAAAACTAATCACAAGAGGTCAAAATCGACCTCTTGTTTCTTTTAATGACATTCGGGAAACCCATACTAATTCAATGGATAAGATAGACAGTAATTTTCAGTAAGAGGGTTGCAACTTTAAAAATTAGAGATTCAATTTTTCCCCTGTTGTCTCCAATGTATATTCTTTATTTATTTTAGTAGGTATGCAGGGATTATCGATATTTTCGGCATACATAGCTTGTGATTCTTTTCAATTTTGACTTTATTTAATAAAGGTTTCCCATTCGTAAATTTTATCCTGGGCCGATCGGGCATCTTCAGCATTGGGCAAGAGCAATAAATATTTTTTCATATTAAGAATTGCTAATTCATATTTCTCGGAAACCGCTGCAATTAATGCGTAATTATAGTAACTATTAGGACTGGAAAGCGGGTTTATAGCAATTGCCTGATCATAATAGTTTATGGCTTGATCATAATTCATTTTTTCATTTATCGCATTACCTTGTATTAAAAGTTTTCTTTGTTCTTCGCTAATCTCAGGTTTTTCAGCTAACTTTTGATAGTCGGCTGCAATGATTTTAAAACTTTCTAAATCCTCCGCGTAGTATTTCACCGCAAATCGATGCTGCATATAAAAAAATAAATCGGCTACCTCCTTACCATGGCAGGTAAGTAAATGATCCCCCACTCGTACATATTGCATCCACCTGGAATTTCCGATGCGATCATAGCTAACTCCAATATAGTAGCTTAACTGCCTGTTAACAATATCTTTATAATTAATGTATACGGTATCTTTTGAGAGATTTTCTTTACTTGAGGTAAACATAATATACCGATCGGTAATATTAAGGTTCCTTAAATCTTTTATAGTTAGTTTAGTGCTAAGATTTTGGTAGGAGTTTATTTTTGTAATTGAATAGTAGTTTGTATTCTTTTTTAAGTGATCAATAAGTTTTAGCCTGGCAGCTTCGTAGGTTAATTCGCTGTTTATTGTTTTGGGTATGTAGGGATGATCAATATATTCGGAATATTTTGCATTTACATCATCTGCCCATTTATTGACTGCATTTGAAAATTTTAATACATCTCCTGATGAAACCTGTTGGGAATATGCTCCCGGCAAAAAAACAAACAGAAATAGCATATGGATTAAGCACTTAAAACTTCTTACACTTGAAAATTTATTAATGAATATCATGTTTCTTATTTTATTGCTGCCACCTTGTGTTATTAAAGTTACCTTAATCAATATACTGTTGTACTGACATAATTTTCAACTCCAAATTAAACAATTTTTTTATCAGACAATTCCATTATCAGGAAAAGATTCTCTTTTTGCTCAAGATCTTCCTAATCAACAAGATTTCATTACTTCCGAAGCTTTATCGCATGAGGTTTTAATACCTTGACCCAAAAGATCAGAAAAAAAATTTTGTGAAATTGTTTGTGAAACGCCTCTTATTCCTAGATTTGTACATATTCAATTAGACATTTATTAAATATTTTTTAGGATTAAACTCATGTTGTCATGACAGTAAAACAAACAAAGTTTTTTTCCTATTCAAGAGTGATTTTCTCGGTTCTCATCAGTTTCACGGTGTCCGGACAGAATGCTCAGTCAGGTAACGTGATGAATTCAGCAAATGGAATTGCTGAAGGTATAAACAAAAAGGGTAACGATGCAAAAGCTAAATATGCTGAAAATATCGACAACCCGTATGTTCCTTTCAGGATCAATGAAGAATATACTGTTGAATCAACAAAAGAGATGCTAACTCTCATTTTAAAAGATATGAACTGGCAATTTTCAATATGAAGAAATACCTGAAACCTGATGCACCTGATGCTGAAGCAGCACAGGATAAAATTTATGAATGGGAAGCGCTATCAAACAGAAACTATTCAGATTTATGAAAGCAAATGGTCCTGTCATAATCAGTATTTTCCTGTTGATGATCTGTATATCTTCGCCAGGATTTGCGCAGCCCAATCCACCGACACCCACTTGTGCGGTTTGTGGAGGGAAAAACGGTGTGCATTCCACTACATGCCGATATTATAATCCCCCGTCTGGTACAGGTGCTAAGGCCAAAACAAATGCCACGTCGGGGCAGTTTCAGCAACTTAATATGCTTATTGATCTATTCAACAGCCCTGTTGATAACAGTTCAGCAGAAGCTGAGAAAGAAGCGGCAAGAAAGGCAGCCATTGAGGCAAAAGAACGAGAAGATAATATCAGGAAAGAACGTCATGAAAAGGTAATGCAATCATTTAAATCACTTGATGATCCTAATAACGCCCGTCCTGTTGAGAAGTCTGCTTCGGGCCTGTCCCTTAAGCCATTGCCTTCTGCAGGTGCTCCAATGACACAGGAAGAGAGGGAAAGACAAAAGATCATCGGTAATAAAGTTAGAGTCACCTGGAACTATGATGATTTTTCAAATATATCAGCAGACAACCGGATACCGGTTGCAAAGCCGGAACCTGAACTTACAGAAAACGAAAAGCTGGTAAACGAGATGATTGCAAAAGTGGAAGCAAACGGGGGGAGGCTGGCCGCAATTACCGGCCGTTATATCATAAATGTTAAAGACGGTGTAATGAATTATCTCGACGATGCCACCTACGCCGTCACGAGCGGTAATAGCTATTTAATGAAGGAGACCGGCGAGTTCGACGTTAAAAAGATCACTGTAAATGCTTTATATAAAACGGCAGACCAGACTGCAAAAGCATATTATGAAAATGCAAAGGACGATTTAACCGGTGCCCTGAAGAATGCTGGCATAGGTGTAATGAGAGATGCCACATTAGATAAGGTGCAATCCTATAAGTATTTTGAAAACCTGTCAGCTGCCTGGAGGCAAATCCGTTAAAAAGCCAGCCAATGAAAAGCTATATTCTACTCTTACTCGGATTTATTATTCTTGTGCAGCCAGACGGACATGCCCAGGTCAAGCCGTTACGTTATGAAGTACTGCTAAATAACAGGATGTTAGGCGATTCAATAAAAAACAGGGCGCTTACCACTTGTCTTGATGTCTCGCCAGAAAATTTAATAACCTTATCAGACGGTTCCCAGGTATATCTCTTGGGATGGGGCGGTATTACATCCATCGGTAATAAGAGCAATCAAAATATAAATTCATTGGCTTATTCCTCTGACGGTCTCCTGTTTGCTATTATTGGCAATTATTTATGCCATATCGACAAAGATGGTAACTGGAAAAATCTTGTCAGGCTACCTTCTTCGCAAATGTCAATCTCAAGCGGGAGAGATGTGATTTACATTTATGATCATATTTCGGCAAGCGGGAAATATAATGCATACCTTCTGGCAAAAGGAGGCAAATACAGGAATCTTTTCACCTCACCAAAACCAGTTAACGGAATCTGTGAAATGGGTGATTCAATATATATCGCTGTTGAAAGCGGAATATATTCCTATTCACACCAAACAAGTAAATTGATCTTTCTATTTGCATTGGAAAAAGAAAATATCATTACTTCCCTGTCAGCAGATACGGAAAAGCGCATATTATATTTCTCAACAGCAACTGGTATTTATGCACTAAAAAACCGTTCGCTGGTTAAGATCTCTGCCGATTTTCCAAATTCAATCATAAAATCCTCCGGAGCCGGATTACTGATTTTTAACCCATTGGAGAATGATATCCTGCATATTGTTAATGTAGATGAATCGATTGAATTTTAAAAACTTCTTGTTTTTACAGAAAAATTGAAATCCAAATTGAAACAACAGGTTGCAACTTCCGTCCGTTCGGGGTACTAAAAAAGAGTGAGAGTGTGAGCGAGAGCGAGCATGCTCACTCTTTTTTCTCACACCCGCTCTCACACTCACACTTTCTATATTTGTCTTGTCCTGAAATAACTTTACTGACATTATCAATTTTTACACTATTTTGTATTAACCTATTTCAGGACAAGACATACCCTTATGATGCAATTTATATTATTGAGAAAATACCAGCCCAATATGGTCAGGGACTGTGACTTTTGCATTTAAGAATATATTGGTTAATGGAATGTGGGTTAATATAGAGGATATTGATTTAATTTTGCTTCTCAAAGCAATCAAACCAAAAATGAAAATAACAAAAACTAAAAAAAGGTGGAGTATCATTTTGTTGTTGCTTGCAATAATTATCATCATTGGTTGCTTTCCGCCAACGCCGCAAAATGCCATTCAATATTATGAAAGGGAAAGTGGTCAATTAAAAACAGAAAAGGTTGCCGGAGAAAAGTGGTTGGTATGGTTGTATGACAATCCGATAGGAGAAGCAACCTTGTGGGCATTGGCTAAGAGAAAGCTTGTTTCATCGATCTATGGTAAAATGATGGATCGCACTTCTTCAGCCAAAAGGATACATCCCTTTATTGAAGATTTTGATATTGATATGAGCGGTGCTAAGGAACATGAGTTCAAAAATTTCAACGATTTTTTTACCCGAAAACTAAGGGATAATGCAAGGCCGATTGATACCAGCTTTAATATTGTTGTATCTCCTGCAGACGGGAAAATCCTGGCTTATGCCGATATTGGCAATTCTGATTTTATCATAAAAGGATTTCGCTTTGATGTATCTTCCTTTTTGGATAATCCTGTTCTTGCACAAAAGTACCGTGATGGTGCCCTTCTTATCATCCGGCTAGCCCCCGTTGATTATCATCGTTTTCATTTCCCGGTCAGCGGCTATCTGACTGCAAACAAAAAGATTACAGGTGACTATTATTCCGTCAACCCATTTGCCTTGCGTAAAAAGACTGAAATATTCTGTTTGAATAAACGGGAATATACAATTCTTTCAAATCCATTGTTTGGCGATGTTATTATGGCCGAAGTTGGGGCAACCATGGTTGGAAGCATCGTACAAACTTATAAGGGAGGTTCCGTAAAGAAAGGTGAAGAGAAAGGCTACTTTAAATTTGGAGGCTCAACAGTAGTACTGCTTTTTGAAAAAGGTAAAATCTGCATCGATAAGGATTTATTGATCAATACAGCAAAGGGATATGAAACTGCTGTTAAAATGGGCGAAAGAATTGGTGATGCTTCTCCCACTATATCCTAAGTCAGGGGTGATGTTATTCTTAAGCAAAAACCATATACTTATACGAAATCAGTGCTTGATCATAAAGCGTACAAAACGGGTCACCAGACCACCCGTCATCGGTCTTGGCTAATCAAATAATGCTATGATCTGCAATTTAAATGAGATGGTTTGGCAGTTCCGGAGAAGGCTGGTCGATGCCAGCGTTTTTTCCAGCTGAACCGATCTGGTATGTTCAGGTAAATTTGTGCACTATTCATTGAATTCTTATTCAATTGTATTCTCAGCAAGACAGGTCCAAATTTAAAATTTCATTTCTGTCTGCTATATCTCATATCCACAGAGACATTGATTTCATTTGCCATTTTTATGCCAAACATTTTTGGCAACTTAATTTTAAAATCCGCAGGTTTCACTATAAATTGGGATTTCGCACTTAATTCGTTTTCGGTGACCTTTAGGACGCCAGAATGAGAGACCCTCCGGGTCACATTATGAATGGTCAGTTTGCCCTCGACGACGACCTGATATTCTCCATATTTATTGAAATCGATATCGGCAAGATTTAAGATTTTTCCAATAAAATAGGATTCCGGATATCGATCCGACTCCATGTACTTTTCATTGAAGGCCTTCTCAATATCTTTGTTCTGGAAATGAAAAGATTTTATGATTGCATGAAATTCTGCCTCGCCTGTTTTTGTATTAATCATTCCTTCCACCTCATGGTTATCGCCCCTGACGTTATCAAAAGGTTTCTCTCCGAAAAATGATACTGATCCCGTGTGGGTACTAAAATTCTGAGCCCATAGACAAGTGCTTATAACCAAAATCACCCCGAAAAGCAATAATCTCTTATAATTTTCAGCCATTTGAAAATTGATTTACACAAGCCGCCTGGCTCAGGGTCTGCGCTTTGCGTGAAATTGCCGCAACGCGGTAACCCCTGTCAAACAGTTTTTTTATGAGTGTCAGTCCAAACCCCTGAGATGCTCCTGTTACATACCATACTTTTGAAGTGTTCATGACATTATGTTTTTAAAAATTCTAATTCTTATGTCAATGAATTACTTGTGTTCCCTACACTAATTTTATTCTGGCACGTTTGTTATCATCTTATTAACGATTACCCAGCTGTTATCAATTTTATGAAATGAAAGAAATTCGTCATAATTAAACTCATACATTTTAACGTGAACTTTGGCAATGGCTATAGAGTTAATCACATCTACAGAAATAATGGTCCCTTTAAAAGGTTTGCCTGAATCTTTCGGGCTTTGGCGGTTTTTTACACCGTCAAGATACTGATTTAGCGTTTTGGCATAAGGCTGCCCATTTATATCACCGAATAATAAGGTGCCGGGATTAAAGATGTTTGCCAGGCTTTCAATGTTACCCTCATAGATACCTTTGAAGTAATACTTTTCAAGTGCCTGCGTGATGGCTAATGAATCTTGACGATTATCTTTCATTTTCGTTAAATTTTGTGCTGCTGATGCATATGAGCTGCCAGTTGCGTGGGTTGCCTTAGGTGTGCCGATATTAATCACCACGCCATCATTCTGCTTCAGCATCTGCGGAATGATTGCCTGGCTTGTAAAGAATGTCCCCTTCAGGTTTGTATCGAGAAACCGGTCCAGATAATCTTCATCCACTTCGAGGAATGGTCTGGATTCAAAGATGCCGGCATTATTAACCAGTACATCCGCCGAGCCAAATTTTTCAAGTGCTACAGCTAAAAGGTTTTCACCGGTTTTTTTGTCGCTTACGTCTCCGGCTACAGTTGCGAGGTTTGCCCCACCATCCAGTTCCCGGTAAGCCTGTTCCAGCTTTTCAGCTGAATACGAATTGATAACCACGTTGTCGCCTTTTTCTAAAAAGTATCGTGCAATCTCTTTACCAATACCTGATGATGCACCTGTTATGATGATAGTTTGCCTTTTCATGATATTGTTTTTTATTGGCCGTAATCCTATGCCTGCTTTACCTATATAATTTTTTGATATTTCCTTAGCTATCAAATAAATTTTAACTAAAATCCGATAACAAATTTGAAATACGAAAGTTCGTACGGAATCCGTACCGAAATTATATGAATATCCGCGACTTCCCTACCATCAATAAATGATGGTTATTCCCTTTTAATTGCTGGCTTGCATTTGAATGGCCTGCTTATGAGGATACATACACTTAATTAGCATGCTGGATATAAATGAATTGCTGCGGAGTACAAAAAGATAATCGTTAACATCAGAACATAACCTCCGAACAATAATTTCACTGGATTGTTGAAAATTTAATCTGAAAAACAAAAAGAAAATGGAAACAAAAGCAATGTTCCCAGGGGGAGAAAAATTACCAAACACTTGGTTTACAGGTAATGCTTACTTAACAGCATTAGTTGAAAGGGACAAAAACAATGAATTTTCAGTAGGCAGTCTGACATATGAACCAGGGACAAGGAGTAATTGGCATACACACCCAAAAGGGCAGGTGTTAATCATAATTGAAGGAGAAGGTTTCTTTCAGGAAAAAGGTAAGCCGGCTCAAGCTATAAAAAAGGGCGATGTAGTAAATGCTAAGGAAAATACAGAACATTGGCACGGAGCATCTGCTACAAGTAAAATGGTTGACATAGCAATTACCAATTACAAAGGTGACGAACAGGTGACATGGCTTCGACCAGTAACTGATGAAGAATACAATAGAGCAAACCTTACTGGCAAATAAAAAAGCTGGTAATATTGTTTATAGCCAATAGAAGGTCTGACGCACCTTTCCTCATCCGTGAAGCTCCGGTTATCCCGGGTTACGCTAACGAAGTTTTATCAAACTGACGCTCGCAAAACCATAAATAAAAATTGCAGCTATGAGACAGGAAGTTCCGGACTATTCGGTTGATCCACATCTCTCACCGGCGGTTAAAGGATTCTTAAGGCCATTAAATGCAGGAGGTCCTGCAGTAGAATCCCTGTCAGAGCAGGAGGCACGTAATGTACTTGTAAATCTACAGGCGTCTGTAAAGGTTGATCTATCCGGTATCGATGAAAGTGAAAAAACTATTACTCAGGATGGCTATACTTTAAAACTCAACATTGTACGTCCAAAAGAGAAGAAAAAGAAATTACCGGTTTTTATTTTCACGCATGGGGGCGGATGGATACTAGGTGATTATCCCACACATAAACGTTTGGTAAGAGACCTGGTTGTAGCATCGGGGTATGCTGCTGTTTTTGTCAATTATACCCTTTCTCCTGAAGCACATTATCCGCAGGCTATCAATGAAATTTATGCAGCTGCCAAATGGGTCTCAGAACATGATGATGAGATCAAAGCAGACGGGAAAAAGATGGCTGCCGTGGGCAACAGTGCAGGGGGCAATATGACTACAGCATTATGCATGATGGCAAAAGATAAAGGAGGCCCGGCGATTAAACTGCAAATATTAATGTGGCCGGCTACAGATGCCAGTTTCACGGAGGATTCTTATAAAGAATATGGGCAGCAACGCTTTCTCACATTACCACTGATGAAATGGTCATGGGATCGGTACCTTATGGATACAAAACAACGCAAAGAAAAATACGCTTCTCCTTTGCAGGCTTCTATTGAAGATTTGAGAGATTTGCCGCCTGCCCTGATTCAGGTTGCAGAAAATGATATCTTAAGAGATGAAGGCGAGGCATACGGAAGAAAATTGGAGCAAGCCGGGGTGAAGGTTCTATCAGTCAGATATAACGGAATGATCCATGATTTTGGAATGTTGAACGCCCTGGCTGAAACCGCGCAGGTAAAAGGTTTGATTGAACTCGCAGCTGCCGAATTGAAAAAACACTTACAATGACTATTGAAACAGTTACCCACCGCCCCCGCAGGTCTGCTTCCTGATATTCATTTCATAACTTTATAAACAATCAACTGACTGCAGCCAACTTGGATCTGTCGGTCATGGAAAGCAACAAGTGCTTTTCTTTTAGTATACCTAATCTTAGGATAGAGGAAGTACAGTGGAAAAATCTATAATTCAGTCCATCCAAAATTAAAGTTAAATCGCACTATTTATAGGACAGATCTCATTTGTTGGTTGCAACCCGGGAACTTTCTGCTTGACCTCCCCCCCTGATAATTCCATGATTTTTGGTTGTAAGAATACTTGATCCTCCCCGTGCTTTTCAGCCATCAGACAACCGTTTGTTAATTTGGAGAATCAAGTAACAGTAAAATTCTCAGCCATTATAGTTTTTGATTTGACAAGCTAATCCATGGCGACACATACTAATGATCGTCAATTGATTAATTCGGAACTCATTGGAGAAAGACAAAATGTAGATCACCTGATCCGGTTCTTCACAGGAATATGTATACTTATCATAGTTCCTTTTCCCGGTTCTGAAGAAATCCACATTCTGCCTCCGAATTGCCGGGTAATGAAATAAGCCTTTGTAAGTCCAAACCCGCCACCCTTTGTTGTTTTATCTCCCACATTTGATGCACGTTTACCATAATTTACAATATCTGCTATTTCCTCCTCAGGGATACCTCGTCCCTCATCTTTTACAACTATCTTGAGGAACTTGCCATCATCAATTAATCCGGCGGAAATCCGACCTCCGGGATCAGAATATTTCCTGGCATTAGCAATAATATCACGTAAAACATCCTGAAGAACAGGAGGCATATAAATCACCTCATTATCAATACTTTCGATATTCAAATCAACTATGTAATCCTCAGGATCCTTTGAAGCAATATTATATACTATAGAATACCTCCCCTTACTATTCCTTTCTATGGCGGCTAAAACATCTATAAAGTTTTGTTTCAAATCCTTAATATTATGTTCCACCCATTTATCCGGTTCTTCAAGCCTGGCAAGGATTTCCAATGATCTTACCTTCATGATCGCAAGGACTGAACGAATATTATCAAGTGATTCTTTTATTTCAGGATTTGAATCATCGGCCTCAGCAACCAATAAGCCTTCAGACAAACCTTTATATATTTGTTCACTAAGTTCATCAACCTGATTAATATGTAGCTTTGTCGATTTTACATCTCCAAGATCATCTTTAATCTGTTCTGCAATCTGAAGTGCCTGAGTGAATCCGTGTTGAGTGCCAAATGACATCTCTAATATATGTATTTCACCAAGAAGAATATTCATGAGATTTAGGAATGAATGCATATCAAGCAATCCCCTCTGCCCATCAGTGAGATCGAGATTTGAAGTAATTTCAATTTGTTTCATTACCTATATTTTTTACTTTGAAAGACTAAAAATAAACAATATAAGTCAAACCGGGAATCAGGAAATGTGGCATAATAAATGAAGGGAAAGTATTCACTGTGTCGCTGAATTTAATTGGAAAAGCCAATGCCCCTGACCACCCAACGCCGGAAAAAATTGGCCATCCCTGACCGGAATTAAATGCTTGTCAATAAACCATCCATGATAATTGCACTTTGACCGGCCAGATGTGGTCAATACATCCGGCTTTCCCAGTGAAGCGAAGAATCTCTTGCCAATTTGACCATTTATCCGTTTGGTAGTGTTAATTTATAATTAAATTTTACTCCTCCTTAATTTAAGTAACATATTAACAAGTATTTATGTGTTTAAAACTTGTGTGCTTTTAATTAGCAAATGCCTGTCACCCGGTTGCAACTTTAATCCGTTCAGGCCACATCATACTCCAAAGCTCAGGCCAAAGAGGACTTAAAACTGAGCAAGAGCGAGAGTCAGAGCGGGAATTCTACAAGATTCTATCTCACAATCAAACTCTTTTATATTTCCCAAATTCTTTATAAATTAGCTCTGTATTGCTGCTGATTTATTTAATTGTGCTTACCTGAAACTTGCAATCATGTTTGATTTTCAAAAAACCGTTGGTTATCAGAAGTCCAAGAACTTCTATACACAATTCAATTTGTTATTGTATGAAAAGAAATCAAGAAGGTAAATGTAATCCCATGCAACGTTACCTGGAACAACTAATTGAGGACCTCCACAGGGCAACCTGGAATATAAAACCACCTCATACTCTATGGGAAGAATCGGAAGCTGACCCCGATTACGAGCTGGAACTGGAGGATATGTCGTATGTTGAGAAGTACCTGTACGGTGACAAAGAACCTATTTCTGCCATAACCGGCATTGCCACTGAAGTGCTTCCTCCTCCTGACAAACTGACAATCTTTCAACAGTCGCTCATGGCCACCGAATTGGAAAATCTACTGCTGTATTTTCATTTTCACCTTGACTTTCCAGAAAATTATCCGGCCAATTTGAAATATCCGTTTATCAGGAAATTTTGGAACGAAGAACAAGTTCACCTTTCGTTTGGCGAAAACCATATCGAGTTCTGCGACTACGAAGAAGCGCACTGCCCTTTTCCAGGCTATTGTCTCACTTGCAAAGAGATAGCCGATCAAATGAAGTGCGATGAAGAATATAGCGGATCATAAGTTTGTTCGTCTCTGCCCGCTCCGCAAGACCATTAAGTGCCTCTTCCATTTGGCGATGGTGTCTTTGATACCTGGAGACCGTTTCGCTGCTGCTATAATTACACTCATAAACGTACCCATGCTGCTTTCAGTATTTTCTGAATCCAGTAAAGCTGAATGAGCAGGGCCTTATTTCACACTCAGAAATAATTACCAGACAGTCCTGAATGTCCCTTCTGCTTCACTTTGCTGAAATGTGATCACTCCTGTTTTCTGGTCGGGCCGGAGGAAGAGGTATATCGCAATACCCGAATCAACACCAGTGTGGCCCCACGGTAAAATCTTTCCCGATGAAGTGTCAAGTTCTTTGGAATGCTAGCACAATCCCTGGGAGTTATCATCCTCATCGGGATCAAGCAATCCCTTTTCCCAGAGATGCATGGCTGCAGCAGCGGTGAAAGTTTTGGACACTGAACCTATATTCATGATACAAAGCTCATGGGAACATTGTGCCATATGTCGGCCATTCCGTATGAATTTGACCAGATTGTTTCACTATTCCTGGCCACACAGGCAGCAAAGCCCGGGACCTTGTTTTCCTCGATATACTTACTGATGGAAATATCACTAGAACCATTTTCTGACCGGGTTTGAGTGACCGTAGTTTCTGATATATTCAGAATTGGGAGGGCGCCGCTTACCTGGCTTCAGAATGAAATAGGTGCCACAATAAAAATCTTGCAGAAGTACTTTCCGGTCATAATCCGGAATAAAAATTAAAGATAGAAAATGTCATCATTTGAATATAGCTAATCACTGAACCGGTTGCAACTTTTATCCGTTCAGGGTACAGATGAAGATCGAGAGTGAGAGGCAGTCTGCCTGTACCGAACATTACGTCGGACGGGAGCGAGCACGCTCGTTCTGTTCTCACTCACCCACTCACATTTCCTGACAAAGTGTTGCAAATTTTGAATTATGAAGTTCATGAAAACTTAGTCCCTCAAACAGACTATTGGAACTACCAGCACACCATCAGGCCACCTGTATGCAACCTGGCCACCTGTTAGTATCATAAAAAAAGATGGTTGGTTCATCCTCACGGTATCAACCTTATGCCTTAGTTTAATCAAGTTAGCCGCAGCTTCTTCAATCTCTTTGTTTTCCGGTTTTACCTTAACAGGAGCCCACCGACCATCATTAAGTTTAAATATCAGATCGGATTCAAATTCTGTGTTTTGGCTGCATCTGACTTCACATATAATAAATTGACCTGAATTGGATGAGCATACCTGTAAGTTTACACAATTTCAATGGATGAAATGTACCTTGATTTCAGCCTTAGGGTTGCAACTTTTTTAATAAAAAATGAGTTTTTTGGCAGAGTTGCAACCATAAATCAGCCTGTTTATATGAACTCCGACTCTCAATAATATGCCTGGAAGTGATTCTCACCTGTTTTTCGGACGCCAAAAATTCATTCCTATATTTGGTATGTTGATTTCAAAATTCAGAGAACTCCATTCAAACAAATGCATATCTCAGGTAAAGATCTTGTTGACAATGCTAGTGTGGAAAACACAGTGCCCTTGAACCTTGAGCTCCTTCTATTCCAGCTAAGCCCTTAAAGCAACACTCTTTAGATTTCCTTTAGATTTAACCGGTATCTTTACTATATGAAAATCCTGATTATCGAAGATGAAATTGAATTATTGATTGCGATAAGTAACTATCTCACCAAAGAAAATTACATCTGCGAATTATCTGAAAATTTTTCAAAAGCATACGAAAAAATTGCCATTTACTTATACGACATAATTTTGTTGGATATTACTTTGCCCGATGGTAACGGACTTGACCTTCTAAAATCAATCAAAAAATACAATCTCAAAGCCGGAGTTATAATTCTTTCAGCAAAAAACTCATTGGATGATAAAATTGTTGGTCTCGATCAGGGCGCTGATGATTATCTGACAAAACCTTTCCAGTTGTCGGAACTAAACTCCCGGATAAAAGCACTGCTGCGCCGTCGGAATTTTGCAGGTTCTGACATGGTGACCTTTAACGAAATATCAATTAACACAGATAGCAAAATCGTCAAAATCACCGATCAGCAACTTACACTTACTAAAAAGGAGTACGATATACTACTATTCCTTATAATAAACCAAAACCGTGTTCTGACAAAAGAAGCGATTGCCGAGCATCTCTGGGAGGATAACATTGATCTGACAGACACATACGACTTTATTTATACTCATCTGAATAATATCCGTAAAAAAATAAAAACTGCAGGAGGGATCGACTATATAAAAACAATATATGGTATGGGTTATAAATTTACCGACAAATGAAATTCTTAACAAAAATAAACCGAAATTACCTTCTCCTGTTCAGCGCTGTTTTCATCTTGCTTTCTTTTTCAGAGTATTTTATGCTGAAAACGATCATATTAAAGAATACAAAAGAAAATCTATTGTCGCAGGAAACTCTCATTGAAAAACAGATTTCCGAAACCAATCGCGTACCCGAATTTAAACCTCTCATAGAAGTTGTACAGTTAAGTGGTCATCCTGTAGGTCATCGGGAATTCAAAGAGGTGAATATTTTTAACAAAGAAGAAAACGAGTCAGAAGAATTTACCGAGTACTCAAATGTCATTAAGGTAAACAACACATACTATTTTATAAAAATAAGGGAAGCGTTGGTCGAAAGTGAAGACCTGGCTTTAAGTATTGCTGCCGCTATCTTTTCTTTGCTTCTGGCCGCATTTATTATTTCGTATATAATAACCAAAAAATTAAATAGAACTATTTGGAGTATTTTTGAATACAACCTTAATGAAATTGAGAATTTTGATTTCAGGGGACATAAGGAACTTGAGCTTCATTCATCCAATGTCGAAGAATTTGACAGGCTGAATATGGTTGTTAATAAACTGACCCGGAAACTAAAAAAAGATTTCCTCGCGTTGAAAGAGTTTACGGAGAATGCCTCCCATGAAATTCAATCTCCTCTTGCTATTGCCTCTCTTAACCTCGATGAAATCCTACAACTGAGATTAAGCGAAGAATCCTTCAGAAAAGTTGTAACGGCAATTAATGCAGTAAAACGACTTTCGGTACTTAACCAAAACCTGTTGCTTCTAACTAAAATTGATAATAATCAGTTTGCAGCCAGCGATTTCATATCTTTTAACGAATTGATAAAGAGCAAGATTCTGGAATTTGAGTTGCTGTTCAAGGAGAAAAAAATAAAAGTCAGCTTTGTCTCCAAATCAGATTTTAGCATAAAAATGAACCTGCATCTGGCAGGGATACTAATAAACAACTTGTTGTCAAATGCAGTAAATCACAATTTTAATAATGGTTCCATCAGTATAACGGTGGAACAAGATGAAATAAGATTTTGTAACACCGGAGAGGCCAATGAGTTGAATGATGAAACCATCTTTGACCGGTTTGCGAAAGGAAATTCAAGATCGCATGGTTTGGGATTAGCCATCGTTAAACAGATTTGTGAATCACATAACCTGAAAATCCGATATCATAAAAATGAGCTGCATTGTTTTAGTATTAATCCAAAATTTTAAAACAGAAAAAATTGAAAACTTATATTTTTTCAATATTGTTCCTGTCTTTGGCCGGCAGTTTGAATGCCCAGCAACGGGATCTGAATTTTTATGTTGAACGGGCAAAAATCAACAGCCCGTTAATCAATAAAAGTAAAAACGACAATAAGGTTGTTATACTCGATCTGCAGCAAATAAAGAGCATTCTTTCAAAACCAGAGATCAATCTTCAATCCAGTATTTTATTTGCCCCGATCGTTTCTCACGACAACAATTCAAACCGTTTTGAATGGGTGTCAAACGGTGCTGCAAATTACACAGGCTACGATATGGCCGTGACCGATGGCGGACAATATCAGGCTTTGGTTTCAGTAAGACAACCACTGCTTGCAGGTTCCAAATATCAAACCTATTCCAATAAAGCCGGCATCTCAAGCCAGATTAATAACAATAACATTGAATTAACCATTCATGAACTTGAACAGGTTGTAGGTTACCAATATCTGTTATGTATTAAATCAAAAAAGCAAACAGACAATAGTCTATTGCTGCTTAAAGAACTTGATGGCCAGGTCAGAATATTGAAGAAGCTGGTTGAAAACGCCATCTACAAACAAACCGATTTAATGATATTGCAGATCGAAATTCAAAACTATATGGCAGAGTCTAAAATGTATCAGTCGGAATATATGACTAACCTGTACGACCTGAATCTGATCTGCGGAATTAACGACACAACTCTGGTGGAACTTCAGGAAATAAATTTTATACTTAATCCTGACAAAGTTGTCTTTTCAAAGTTTTCAACTGGGTACAAGCTCGACAGCTTAAATATTATCGCCGATCAGGCAATTTATGAGCTGAAATATAAACCACAATTGGATCTGTTTGCCAACGCAGGGTTAAATGCAGTTTATATTCCGGCGTTTAACAGGTTAGGATTCAGTACGGGACTGACTTTTACATGGAATATTTTTGACGGCAGGCAACGGGATATTCAAAGAGAAAAATCATACATTAACCTCCAGACACTTGAGTTTGAGAAGCAAACTTTCCTCACACAAAATGACATAAGTAAAAACAAGATTATTAATCAGATAATTGTGCTGAATCAAAGAATCATATTCAATGATCATCAAACTGATCAATATAACAAACTATATAATGCCTACACCAAAGAACTTTCTCAGGGCGAAGCTTCTGTAATGGATATTAAAAATCTCCTGAAGGATATTGCGGCAAAAAATCAGGAGGCCCTCCTACTTAAAATGGAAAAACAATATTTGATCAATTCATATAATTACCTGAACTATTAATAAACACTCTATGAAAAGCATATTAATATTAATTTTTGTCGTTGCCACGCTTCAAATTCTTATCTCATGCAAAACCAAAAGCACCTCCGCGGAAGACCAGACGCCTGTTGTTTCAGTAAAAACAACGGTAATTAAACTAGGAGATATCGAAAACATGATAAACCTGAACGGGAAAACAATTTATCTAAAGAAAAATATTGTTGTTTCTCCGATTCCGGGTTACGTTATCAGGATGAATATAAGATTTGGTGACGTTGTTCAGAAGAACGATCTATTATTTGAGGTGCAAACCAAAGAAGGCAAAGCATTGGAAAACACAAATACTTTTAAGGAAAACGGAGGTATTGTTAGTGTTTTGGCTCCGGCAGGAGGTATTATTAATGAGTTAAACATTAATGAAACTGGCGGGTATGTTGTTGAAGGAGGGTCAATGTGTAGTATAGTCGAAACGGCCGATTTTGTAATCCAGATGAATGTCCCTTTTCAATACAATACTGTTATAAAAGAGAATATGAAGTGTAAAATAATTCTTCCTGACAACACCTCCCTGGATGGATATGTAAGTAAAATTCTACCAGTTATTAATGTGGCAACCCAAACTCAGGATGTCTTAATTAAGCCATATTCAGACCGGCCTTTACCGGAAAACCTGAATCTTTTGGTTCAATTTATAAATGAGAAACATACAGAATCATTACTTGCAGTTAAGAGTTCAGTAATGACAAATGAAACACAAAGTGAATTTTGGGTAATGAAAATTAATGACGGCAATATTGCTGTTAAAGTGCCCGTGACAAAAGGTATTGAAAATGACAGTATTGTTGAGATTTCGTCACCGGCTTTAAAAGCAAATGATCTTTTAATCAGTGAAGGTGCATATGGTATGAATGACAGCACTATTGTAAAGATTGAAAAATGATATGGAAAAGATATTTGTCAGGTTTAAAAGTCCGATAGCTGCTATTCTTCTAATCATACTTATCGGAGGAGCATTTTCATATAAAAATATGAAGACATCGCTTTTCCCGAATGTCACATTTCCAAAAATCAAAATTATTGCAGACAATGGAGAACAACCGGTTGATAAAATGATGGTTATGGTTACCAAACCACTTGAGAATGCAATTAAAAGAGTTGAAAATATCAACCTCATACGTAGCATTACAAGCATGGGAACCTGCGAAATTTCAGCATTTATGGATTGGGGTTCCGATATTGATCTTGACAAACAACAGGTCGAATCTCAGATTACCCAGATTAAAAACATCCTGCCTGCTGACGTACAGATCACAATCGAAAAAATGAATCCTTCAATTTTGCCGGTGATGGGATATTCACTTCAATCCTCCACAATTGACCAGGTGGAACTGAAAATGATTGCAGAGTACACTGTCAAGCCATATATCTCGCGTATTAAAGGTGTCTCTTCAGTCGAGATAATCGGAGGAAAAGTCAAAGAATACCGGATAATACCTGATGAACAAAAATTAAGTCTCCTGAAAATCAGTACCCAGGAGATTTATAATACCCTTCAGAAAACTGGTTTTATCAAGGCAAACGGTTTTACTATTGATTACAACAGATTATACCTTACGGTTACCGACGCTGATGTAAAAAATAAAGAGCAGCTTGAGAAGCTGATTCTTTTTGATAATGGTATCAGCAGGATAAAAATCTCTGATGTAGCTAAGGTGCAGATCTCTGAACGAAATGAATATGTCAGGATAAAGGCTGACGGGAAAAATGTGCCCCTTGTTGCAGTGCTCAAACAACCTCAGAGCAATCTGATTGATGTAGCTACCCAGGTTACCGAAAAGGTCAGGGAGTTAAATAAAATTTTGCCTTATGGTGTGGTTTTGAAACCATATTACAACCAGGCTGAATTTGTTAACAGCAGCATCAGAAGTATTATTGATGTTCTCTGGATAGGGCTGCTGCTTGCAATTGTAGTTGTAATAATCTTTCTGCGTTCGTTGAAAGCAAGTGCCGTAATACTAACTACAATTCCACTCACACTGGCTCTGACATTTATTACTCTCACATTTATAGGGTTTGACTTTAATATTATGACTATCGGAGCAATAGCTGCCTCAATAGGATTGATAATTGATGATGCCATTATTGTAATTGAACAGATTCACCGAACTCATGAAGAATTCCCCGACCGGAAGCCTAAAGAGTTAATAGGAAAAGCCATTAATTTCTTATTCCCTTCTATGGTAAGTTCCTCACTAAGTACAATAGTTATCCTTATCCCTTTCGAGCTAATGTCAGGCGTTGCGGGCGCTTATTTTAAGATCCTTACTGAAACAATGATAATTACCCTGGTCTGCTCATTCATTATCACATGGTTGGGTTTACCCGTAATCTACCTGCTATTTTCAAAAGACAAGGGGCTGGGGAAAAATGTTGAGGTAAAGCTCGTTAAAACCCATAACTGGATTGAATTTTTTCTCAAAAGGCCGTATATAAGTGCAGCATTTGTTTTGCTGCTTATATTGTCTATTACAGTTATATTGCCAAAACTGCCGACCGGATTTCTGCCCGACATGGACGAAGGTTCAATAGTTTTGGATTTCAATTCACCTCCCGGGACTTCGCTGGAGGAAACTGACAGAATGTTGAATGAAGTTGACAAGATAATTGAAAAGACACCTGAGGTCAAATCCTATTCGAGGCGTATTGGCACGCAGATGGGCTTCTTCATTACCGAACCAAATCGTGGTGATTATCTTATAGAACTGAATTCAAAAAGGAACAAAACAACTGATGACGTATCAAATGATATTCGTCAAAAGGTAGAAATGGCATTACCTGCCCTCACTGTTGATTTCGGGCAGGTAATAACGGATATGCTCGGTGACTTGATGAGCAGTGTACAACCTATTGAAATAAAAATATTTGGCGATAATCACGAAAAACTGGAAGAATTGTCGGAGTATGTTTCAGATAGTGTAGCTATGGTAACGGGTACGGCAGATGTATTTGACGGGATAGTGGTTGCAGGACCAATGATCCGGATTTTCCCCAAGGAGGATAAACTGAAACAATTCGGCCTTACTCCTTCAGACCTGCAGTCCCAGATCGAAACGAATCTTGCCGGTACAGTTGTCGGTTCAATACCCGAAAAAGAGCAGTTTACAGATATACGCATGATTTTTCCGCTCAACAATAATACACCTGTTGAAAAAATAAAACAGGTCAGAATATGCACTATAACAGGAGATTACCTGCCCGTAAATTTATTCGCCGATATTAATATCACAAGCGGTATTGCTGAAATTGAGCGCGAAGATTTGCAGACTATGGGTGTTGTAACAGCAAGGCTTAACAACCGCGATTTAGGCAGTGTGATGAAAGATATTCAGCATAAGCTTGCCAAAATGCCATTGCCACCATCCTATCAGATTGTGTATGGCGGAGCCTATGCTCAACAGCAACAGTCATTTGCCGAATTGCTGAAGATTCTTATTGCCGCAGGATTATTGGTTTTTACAGTTGTATTGTTCATGTTTAAAGACCTTAAAATATCGCTGGTTGTGATTTTTATAAGCGTTCTCGGGATATCCGGCAGTCTGCTCGCTTTGTTTATTACCGGTACACCGTTAAATGTAGGAAGTTATACAGGTCTGATAATGATAATAGGCATTATTGGAGAAAATTCAATCTTCACAATACAGCAATTTTTATCTGAATTGGAAAATAATACTGTCTCCGGAGCTTTAATTTACGCAATCTCTGCCCGCTTGCGGCCTAAATTAATGACGGCCACAGGGGCTATTGTTGCTCTCACCCCCTTGGCTCTTGGAATAGGTACAGGAGCGCAAATGCACCAGCCACTTGCAATTGCAGTCATCGGCGGACTGTTCATTGCATTGCCATTATTGCTTATTGTGCTACCCGGTCTTTTAAATCTGATAATTAAAAAATAGAAAACCTAGTTTGAAAGAATGGAACTTGAAGATTCCTTTAGAATCAGGAAATAGCTTCGCTTCTGTAATTTAACTACAAATTAAAAACTAAGTAAAATGAAAACACCAATTTTAATTATTGCCGCTGCCATATTTATCAGTTTAAATGTGTTTGCTCAAAATCCAAAAGATTTACCAGCAAAGGTTAAAACCTCATTTGATCAAAAATTTCCAGGTGCACAGAAAACAAAATGGGAAAAGGAAAGCGCTAAAGAATGGGAAGTCGAGTTTATTATGAACAATAAAGACTACTCTGCAAGTTACAGTCCTGATGGAACGTGGTTGGAAACCGAGTACAAAATCACTGAAAATGAAATCCCTGCAGTTGTTATAAATACATTCAATAAAGAATTCCCGGGTTACAAAATTACAGTTTCAGAAATATCTGAAACGGCAAAGTCTAAAGTGTATGAGTTTGACATCAGTAATGGGAAAACCAAAAAAGAAATCGCTGTAAACGCTGATGGAACACTCGTAAAAAAATAAGCAAAAAAGGAATTAGTTAAAGTCTAAACTATTTCATCAGTCATCTTAGCGTTCATGGTCAGAAAGTGCCACGATAACCATCGCGCATAAGTACTTTCCGGTCATAGTCCGGAATAAAAATTAAGATAGAAAATGTGACCATTTGAATATAGATAATCAATGAACCGGCTTCAACTTTGATCCGTTCAGGGTACAGATAAAGATCGAGAGTGAGAGCGAGCCTGCCTCTACCGAACAGTACTCTAGGACGGGAGCGAGCACACTCGTCGCTTTTTTCAAAAATTGGATTGATAAACAATTAGCTCAAACCATACCCGATGACCAGGTAAGAGATTGATTGAAACAAAAAATCATTAGTGCCCACTTAAATATAATTGATTTTCAACTATATACAGTTCAGTTCATTGACTTCTTGGTAATTCTGGTTTGTAATTGGCTAATATCCAGGCCATTTGATAATTTAGATTATGTTCACAGTTTGCACAATTTCACTTGCCGTTGGCTTTAGCCAACGAAAGAAGATACATCCTAAGGTCGGGCTTTAGCCCAAGCGGCAGGTTTTCAGGGGCGTTATCTTTTTTAATCATGATAAAGATATTTTCACTCAGAGATATTTACTTACTAAATCCCGTTTCGAAAAGGGTGCGGAGATAAATCTCCAGGCGATTTTCCAAACAGTAAGGTATGATAATCTTGTTCCGTGTTTCCTGTTTCCGATCATCTTTCTGACAAGGAACCGGGTTACCTTATCCGGATCACTGGCAAGAATATTATAGATCCTTATAAGCTCCCTGGCTTTGGAGGGGTCCTTTCTTATCGGATTAAGAAGCAAATCAGTCAGAACCATGCCCGGAGAGATTGTCCCTAAAATGACAGGACTGCCCTTTACTTCTCTGGCAAATGCATAAGTAAAATACCTGACTGCACGTTTTGAAGTCCCGTAAGGTGTCATACCCCGGATTATTCTTCCATCGCTGCCAAGGCCTTCCATATTGTAAATTGAGCCGAAACCCTGCTGCAGCATCCTTTTATAGACTATTTGCGTAGCCAGCATCAGACCCTTCACATTCGTATCGATTATCCTGGCAAACACCTGAGGTGGCATCTCGTGGAACGGAATTTGCTCATGCGCAACTCCGGCATTATTTATCCATATGTCAATTCTTCCGAAAGCCTTAAATGCATGTTCCCACAAACTGGTTAAATCATTTTCAGCCCTTATATCACACCTGACTGCTATATAGTTTTCTTTACCGAATTCCTGTGAAAGTTTCATCAATGATTTCTCTATTGTCTCTGCCGATGTTCCGGAATATGCAACATTCCATCCTGATCTGAGGAAATTCAGGACCAGTCCGGCACCTATTCCCCTGGTCCCACCGGTTATCACAGCTGTCTTCATGATTAAATCAAACCTGAATTAGAATATTAAAGATAAGCAATTATGAAGGACCTTCGGGATGCAAAAGGGATACTAAGAACGAGAAAACACCGGAATATAGAAGAAAAGTTAAAACCTGCCCGATCTCGCCTTTCAACCCTGTAAACCATCATCCTGATCGCTGATCTTTACCCTTTTCTTGCTAATATTTCTTGATCAGTCTTTTATGTTTGCAATCCGCTCAATATCTCACTTAAATCTTGTCCTCTTTTATTTATATAAATATCGTTGTGAAAATAGTCGAGTTTTTTCAGGAGGTATGAGAGTGTTCTTATCTCTTCAGAACTGAGATTTCCCACAACAATTTTCGTCACTTTGCTCATTTGAGGGAGAATACGTAGTAATTCCTCCCTTCCTGAATCGGATATTGAAACCCTGATGCTTCTCTTGTCATTTTCATCTGCAGATTCAACAATCATTCCTCTTTTTATAAGCCTGTGTATGATTTCTGTCCCGGAAGTCTTTTCCATTACCTGCTTTGTGATCAGCTCGCTTTTGCTTAAACTGTCGAAAGTCATTAGGGTAATCAGGAACGAAAACTCATCAGGTGTCTGTAAATTGCTATCCCTTAGCACTTTTTTAATATACCGTTTTGCATAATGATTCATTAGGGCAATCAAAATTGAAATATCGGTCTCAGAGCTCCTGTATTCATTTTTAAGCCACTCTTTTTTTTCACCCGATAGTTCTCTCATCGCCAGCTCCCGGTTACCGGATTTTGAATTAAGGTACCCAATAAATTCATCCATTGAATACTCGGACTGGTTACCCTTCTCCTCATCAAATTCAAAGAAGTGGTTTATTAAAGTTGCAAGTATTACATTCTTTTTCATCATAATTAAATTTTGATTTCAGAGGTATGATGGAACCTCAACAGATAGGCTTCGTTGAGCTCGCTTTGCCAGGGAAATAATGCAAATTTCATAAAAATTATGCTTTTGATAAAAAACAAAGTTAGAAATTATTAGTTCAATTTCGTATTATTATTTGAGTTTATTGAACTTTTACGTACTATCCTTGTTCTAAGCTAATAATAAGCAAAATGGATATGGAAATAGCTGCCAGTATAAGAGAAGCAAGTAAAGAATACAAAACAGGCGATACTGTAATCACTGCCCTTCAGTGCTTGTCACAAAATCACAGCCGGTTGCAATACGTAATGTTATTGAATTCCTTTCAGGAGTTTTGCTCAACGAAATCACATTTAATAAAAGCTATGATATTGGCGGCCCCGACATCCTGACCTACAAGCAGATGCTTTTAAGATTTGCAAAGGTAAGGGGACTCAGGCGGTGGATAGGTATTGTTCCGGTCATGACTCCAAAACTGTCATCCTACTGGCTCTATTTTATTACATCCACCTCATATTCTCTGGCACAAAACCTGGTTGACAGCATGAAAGTTGAGGTTATCTGCAATGATAATGACCTGAAAGAATTACTTGGAATTGTTCCTGTAGGTTATGAGGATGCAATAAGAGAGGCTTTTGAAAAGATCGAGCTGAACCAGGTTCTGTCAAGCTGGAAAGATGCACTTACTTCAGCCACTCTGAATTATGGAATATCCCGCCATGCTGAAGTTCCGGTAAATGGATGTTATTCTGATAAAAGAAAGCTTCATGCAGATGATATTGAAAAGGTTCTTGATAGAATCTGGTCGATAGGCGGAACAACCGGCTGGTACTACGGAAACTGGCTATGGGGAATCCGCGGTTTTATTGATAAGCTTTTCGGAGGGGTCGGTTTAAGAAGGGGCAGGAAAAATCAAAAGGAAATATCGCCTGGTGAGACCCTCGATTTCTGGAGGGTGCTTATTGCCGACAGGAGAGAAAAAAGACTGCTCCTCTATGCTGAAATGAAACTGCCGGGCGAAGCCTGGCTCGAATTCAGAATTGACAATCAGAATGTATTGCATCAGACTGCTACATTCAGGCCCCTGGGCCTATGGGGAAGGTTGTACTGGTACAGCGTTCTCCCTTTTCACGTTTTTATTTTCAGGGGGATGATCAGGAATATTGTAATGAAATGACTCTAATTAAATAAGTACTAATCAATATATTATGAAACTATGTTTATACTCAGGAATATCTGGCTGATTTTATTCATCGCGTGGGGATTGCCACTGACCTTTTACCGGAGCAAATTCCGCAAGATAGTTTACCAGACAAATAACTGGACCATAAATATCAAACCCTATTTCATGAAAGAGCTGAAAGCACTTTTCGGAAACAGTTATCCTGATAATCCTGATTATTTGAAATTAAGGAATTTCTATCGCTTCTATCTCTTTATTTACCTTATCTTATTTACTTCTTACCTAACGCTTGGACAAAATAATAAAATGAGCAGGATCAAAATTGGAAGTGACATTCCAGCCTTTGTATTACCGGATCAGAATGGAAATATGTTCGACATCAATTCGGTCCTTGGCAAAAAGTACCTTGTGATCTATTTTTATCCTAAAGATGATAGTCCTGGTTGTACAGAAGAAGCCTGTTCATTCAGGGATCTGTACGAAGAATTTAACGAAGCCGGTGCTGTGGTAATAGGGATCAGCGGACAATCTGTTGAGAGCCATAGAATATTTGCAGAAAAACACAGGCTCAATTTTACCTTGCTGAGTGATAAAGGGAATAAAATACAAAGTTTATTCGGGGTCCCATCTGATTTTTTCGGTTTATTGCCCGGAAGGGTAACCTATGTAGCCGATAAAAAAGGCAAGGTTATCTTTATCTTTAACTCACAAACACAACCCAAGGAGCATGTTGATGAGGCATTGAGAATCCTGGAAGGCACGAAGTGAATCATCGTTGTTTATATGTGAGCAATGAAATCCATACCTGAGTATTACGCAGACAAAAGATGTAATTGCCGAACTCTGGAGTAATACGTAAAATACTGAAGGCAAACCCGACTGGTCACACATCCAGGATTTTACAGATCCACCGTCAGGTGACAGGTGATCAGTTATTTTATTTCCAGAGCGACAAGCTCAATGCCCATTTTTTTACCAAGGTTCCTGCTGTATTTTTTCTCCGACGGATTATTCCAGTGTTCAGTTACCCCAAGGCTTGTGAGTTTCGTTCCGTCACGTTCCGGATCGTAAACAACACCCGACGGAGGATTATTGGCCAATGCCATTTCCTCCATTGCATAATCGCTGTACATCATATCTGGTGCATCGGGCCATTCGCTAAGGGCAAAATCGAGAACAACCGATTCAATTGCAACTCCATCCTGAGATGCAAACAGACTGTTTGGCCACTGGTTATCAAAAGGTGTCAATGCCCATTTGTATTCAGGAACACCATCCACAAACTTGTTGCCATAAATGCCATCGACAAGGAAAAGGACTGTCTTTGCTCCAAGGTCCTTATGCCCCATAAAATCAGGATAAACAGAGTACTGTCTTTTTCCCTCTTTGTTTTGGCTGAAGCCGCTGCAGTGAGCATTTTTCCGCCAGTCGCTTTCAATGTCAAGACAACCAAAAAAGTTCTTGGACGAAAGTGTGACCCCCTGGCTGACATGTCCTTTCATCAGTGCCAGATTAATTACATAGCTTGCCTCCACAAAGCATGTTGCCAACCCTCTTGTCTGATGGTCAAAATCATAGGAATAGACAAATCCGTTTTCAGTAAAGGCTGCCTTCTCACGCCCGTCGCCGCCGTTATGATCCACAAATCTGACTTTTGGAAAAGCTGCATGACATTTCCCGTATATGTTGTCTGTGATAAACCGGCTGGGGTCCGCTACAGTAATCTGTTCCTGGGGAACGCCTCCTTCATTTATTAAACTCTTCAGCAATGAAAGAACCAATTGAGGATTTGCATTTATCCTGTTATTGCTCTCATGTGCATCTGTATTGTTCATATTTATTTTAATTGCAATCTTTTCACCGTCCCTGTATCCCTGGCTTTTACCATGGCTGGTTTTGTTATAAAAGGTGAACAGACCTTTCCAGGCAGACTTTTCGGTTTGCTCATTCGTAAGTTTAAAGAGAGTCTCTTTTAAAAGTTTGTCCGTTTCCTTCTGATCGTTGTGGGAGTCTTCCCACCATAAGCCTGTTTTGCCATCCCACGATGCAATTTTCGGATTGTGTCCCCAGGCAACCCTTCCGGGATAAATGCCTCTGGCAACACCAAGCGGAACATTTGGCTTATACCAAATCTTCAGATTTTCAGAAGCAGCTTTTCCATGTGTATCAGAAGTATACAGACCGGCCACTGCGATACCGGCAATTGCAAATAAAGCTGCAACAGGATAACGCCCCCCGGAGAGTTTATTCCTGGCCTTCCTGAAAGCATATGCTGAACCAGCCATTGCAATGATCCATATTACAAAACCCGACATCAGGGGAGCCGCTATCTGCATGCATGGGTAAGAGGCCCTGGAAGGCTTAGGTATTACACGCACAAGGAACCAGATGGTTGCCAGTACTGAAATAATTATGAATATGATCTTGCCGGGAACCTGCAGCTTCTTCATGAGAATTAAAGTTTTTCTTATCCACCCAGGTAATTTCT
The DNA here is from genome assembly GCA_963756885.1 of uncultured Bacteroidales bacterium. Lineage (GTDB taxonomy): Bacteria > Bacteroidota > Bacteroidia > Bacteroidales > VadinHA17 > LD21. The sequence continues at coordinate 558,389 of CAVWPG010000001.1, read as the reverse complement.
GTAATCTTTCTTCGCTGATAATCATGATATTTATATTACTTTTCTTTTAATAATTCAAAGGTTATATAGTCCTAATTCATATCTCCTGCATCGGAAGTATCGAACTTAATTGTTTGCAGCCTTTTTCCAGATAATCATCTGCAGGGTTTAAACTGCTGCTTCCTGATTTGATTGAATTACTATAATGATAAGCAACTCTCACACTTATTATGATTTTTTCTCTGTTACCTGACGGATCACACGAAGCCAGTTTAAGCCAATGATTTTTTCGATACGCTGATCGCTGTAACCCAGCTTTTGCATCGCCATTGTCATCTGCGGATAATCGCTGATGTCCTTAATTTCGTGCGGAAGCTCAGGACCACCATCAAAATCGGAACCGAGGGCAATATGATCATCGCCAACCAATTTTACACCATAGTCGATCACTTTAGCCAGCTGATCCACATGCATCCAGTACTCGTCGGGGATGGTTCCCCTGAAATTAAGCGGGACCTCCAGTGCCAGCTGCCTGTCTGCATCTTCAATGGTGGTGCAGTCGGGTACTTTCGGTTTAGCGGGTTGTGTTTTCTTCCATTCCGAGTATTTTGGATTGTTAAACAGGCTTCCGAACTGAACGCCAATCACACCACCTTTTGATGCTACAGCTTTTGCCGCTTCGTCAGTAATACAACGGGGATGATCCACGATGTTGTAAAACCCTCCATGACTGTAGATCACAGGATCCTTGCTTGCCATGGCAGTTTGCTTTATGGCCTCATTGGATGCATGGGCAATATTAATGACCATTCCAAGGCTGTTCATTTCGGCAATGATCCTTTTACCGGGATCGTTAATGCCACCCCAGCGGCTGACATCACAGCAGGCATCAATAAAAGCAGTGGAAGTATTATGCGCAGAAAGCTGCATCGATCTGAGTCCCAATTTATAAAGCGCCCGGAGCAGGTTTATATCGCCGTCAAGGTCATAACCTCCTTCCAGATCCAGGAAAGCGGCCATTTTACCTTTCTTATTTATGCGTTCTATATCAGAGGCCGTGAGCGCCAGCTCGATCATCGAACCGTTGCTTTTGATCTGGTCCAGTGCAAGGTTCACCACACGAAAGGTGTTTTTCGTCTCGAACCTTCCGGGATAATAATTTTCAGGAGTATAGACCGAGAAGAACATAGCATCGATTCCTCCTTCCCTGGCCCGTGGCAGGTCAACTGTCCCATCGGTATAACGCTGGCCAATATCGGTTTTCAGCAGAAGTTCACGGGTCATTACATGCACATGACCGTCCATCACAAATGCTTTGCGATGGAGATCGGGCATTGACTTGTCCTGAGCTCTCAAGGGAAGATTGTCTCCGGTGACCGGGGAAGATATCAGTGATTGTAATGGAAGAACACTTCCTGCCAGAGGAAGGAGTGTTAAGCTTTTAATAACGTCCCTGCGTTTCATTGGCATATTGGTTTATTTGTGCAATGTCTATTTCTCAAAACCTCTGATGTATGGTACAACAGGCGGACGCTCACCTTTCTCAAACATTGGTCCGTGTTCCGATCGGTAGTTCATGTTCATGAAAGGGGTTTTGATACGGCGGCCTACGGGAGAGTAACGGCCATTTTCCCAGTTTGAATCCATATAGTTGTTCACAATCCCGGTAGACAAAAGCAGACGTTCTGCATTGTAAGGTTCCTTCCTGGTCACCATCATCTCGGTAATCCAGTGAGGCAGGGCATTTGAGGCATGGTACTGTGAGTATGGACCGGGCCAGCCAAGCATTGAAATGATCGTTGGTTCTTTTTGACCTTCAATTTCGCCGGCATAGGTCCATCCTGCATCACTGCCCGAAATTACAGCGCCTGTCGTTCCATCATTATACTCCACGATACAGAGGTTTGCCTGGGGGTTCTCCTGAAAGATCCCTTTTTTCAGGTCAAAATTTTCCGACACGGAATCAAGCAGTTTGCCAGCCCATGGATTGTGTCCGACCCACTTCGCTGTTTCAGGTCCGCGGATCGACTGTACCGACTTCACTCCTGTTTCACCTCCCCTGCGACGATCTGCAAAGGCCTGTAGCACATCGACGCAATGAAATATGGCTCCTTCATCTGAAGCGCCTCCAACCACGATAGAGTTCTTTATTGGCGTGTCGATAGCCAGTTCCATTTCCGGCTTGCGGAAGTAATAAGGTATGGAGGAACCCCCGGTTAAGGGGAAGCCAAGCTCGCGGGACTTGTCAAACATCCACTTTGCATCGTCCCAGCTAAAGGACAAGTGCTTGTCGTTAAAGACAGGGACAGAGCGTTTGCTCTGCTCGAAAACCCGGATTACCTGCTGGTAGATCCACCAGCGCGGCAGAAGCCAGTGCCCCTTGAGATCGGTCGGATAATTCCCATGCTCACAGACTATGACAACACCATCCACAGCAAGTTCCTTACCACCGAGTGTGACTGCTTCATCTATTGTCTTAAAAACAGGAATACCTTTCGATTTGCATATTTTCTGACCCAGCTCGCTTGTATCGAACTGATGGATGTATACCGACACAACGTCCACCCGTGAAGGAGTGTGTGCCCCCTGCCACCAGTAGCCGTCCATCAGCTTGGCTATGATCCAGTCCGCATGAGATCCCGGGGCAGCCCAATACGAGACGAGACAGGCGATACGGGGCCGTTTTTGCTCAACTTGCGGAACTGCACCGGCTGCGATGCCTGTCAGAGCTGCCAGGCCTGCTATCCCGGACATACCGAGCATTTCACGCCGGCTCAAAAGTGGGTTTGATTCCATGAATTCAGTGATAAGCAATGAATATTCCTCAATGTCATTTAATACAAATCTAAACAATGAATTCAATAGTTTCGTACACCCGGGTGGAATCTTAACAAGTTTTATGCTTTCATCTTCCTGCCCATAAAATATTTATTTTTTGTTGCAGGGGAATTATTTGTGATAAAAGCATTTTGTCCGCCTGCAAGCCGGCAGGCAGGTTCAGGTTACTGAAAGAGAGTGAGATCGGGTTATTAATTAATAAAACTCTCTCACTTTTTCTCGAGGCTAAGCACACCCCTGAAAGCCTCAGCAATCAACTCATTTTACAATAGTTACGCTCCTCAAATATGCAACAAATTTATTATATGACAAAATGGTCTTTTTATAATTTATGCTAATTTTTCTTATCTTTGCAATAAATTATAATATAATGTTCAATAAGGAAACCGAATATGCACTTCAAAGCCTTGTATACATCCAGGGCCAGAATTTAAAGAACCACCGGCCTGGTGTTGAAGAAATCGCCAGCCGTATCAATGCCCCAAGATTCTTTGTTGCCAAGATCCTGTACAGGCTTGTAAAGGCAGGTGTGCTGACGTCAATAAAGGGGAAAGGAGGAGGATTCTTTTTAGATGAATCGGGATCATCTGTAAATATACTAGATGTTGTCAACCTTGTTGAAGGTTCGAGGATAATCTCAGGTTGCATTTTCGGGTTAAGGCAGTGCAACTGCGAAAATCCATGTCCCTTGCATGACAAATATGCTCCCATAAGAGAGTCGATCGAAAGTCTTCTTTCAACAGAATCGATTAACTCACTCGCTGAAAAGTATTATAACCAGCCGTGAGACATTATTAACTCTTTGACATTTTACAGAGGATTTATCGTGAGAAAGAAGTGGAAAACCTATAAGAAACTGCATAAATGGCCGGGTCTTATTATTTCGTTTATCTTATTGTATTACGCGGTTACAGGTATCATAATGAACCACCGTGACTTGTTATCGGGAGTGGATTTCAGCAGGAAAATTATGCCGGGCAATTACGGGTATCACAACTGGAACAATGCTGCCCTTAAGGGAGATATTATCATAAATAAAGACAGTATTCTTGTCTATGGAAACATAGGAATATGGCTGACCGATTCAACATTCAGAAACTACACCTCATTTAATTCAGGATTCTCCGCGGGTAGTGATAACCGCAAAATATATGATGTGCTGAGAACCAGAGAAGGTAATATTTATGCAGCAACCCTTCGTGGACTATATGGCTATGACAGGAAAACCAAATCGTGGAAGAAATTTAAAATCGATGACAGGGAAGAAAGATTCACAGGACTTGAAATTATCGGGGATACATTATATGCCATAAACAGGTCACATCTTTTCAGAGGAAAGTCAACAGGCCCGGATGGCATTTTTGAAAAAATCCGGATTCCTGCACCTCCCGGATTTGATAATAAGATAACTCTTTTTCAAACAATCTGGCAGATCCACTCAGGAGAGATCCTTGGCCTTCCAGGAAAGATATATGTTGATATTCTGGGAGTTATAGTAATTTTTCTGTCAGTAACCGGAATAATCTGGTTCTTCTTTCCGGGACTGATAAGAAGAAAAGTACGTTTAGACATGAATACAGTGCTCCTGACAGAGAGAGGCAAATGGTCCCTGAGATGGCATAACAAGGTCGGGGCCTGGACTTTTGTGCTGCTTATTATCCTGTTTCTCACAGGTATGTTCCTTCGTCCGCCACTTCTCATTGCAATCGGAAAATCAAGGGTCCTTCCCATAAAATACTCCCACCTCGATCAGCCCAATCCCTGGCATGATAAACTTAGGGACATTCTGTATGACCCTGAAAACAGCACCTTTCTTCTTGCCGCTTCAGATGGTATCTATAGGATGAACGACAAGGATTTTGTTCCGGTGCCGTTTAATAGTCAGCCTCCTGTAAGTGTTATGGGTATTACAGTATTTGAAAAGAATGGGAACAGTGATTTTCTTATCGGATCCTTCAGTGGACTTTATTCATGGAACCCACGAAATTCAGGCGTCATTGATATTATCTCGGGACAACCTTACAGGGAAAGCGGTACAGGAAGACCAGTCGGCGATTATGCTGTTACCGGCCTGATAAATGATGCAAAAAAAAATAAATACTTTGTTGATTACGGATCTGGTATCAGACCATTAAATCAGGGAACCGAATTCCCTGAAATGCCTGAGAATATTTTAAGAGAATCCAAAATCTCCCTATGGAGCCTTTGTCTCGAAATACACACAGGCAGAGTATTCGAAAATATCCTGGGAGTATTCTACATACTTATAGTTCCCCTGGTGGGTATTGCAGGAATAATCGTTGTATACAGCGGCTATATTCTGTGGAGAAGAAAATACAGGAAACGGGAGGAGGATAATCTTTCAGAATCTTCCTAGACTTTTAATATAATGGCGCACCAATGTCCATTCAATATTCCGTATCTTTCTTTGAAATCCTGAATATATACGGGTTGAGCGTTTTTTGGTAATGTGACGATTCGAATTGAAATCTAACCTGGCTTTTGATCCGATAAAGATTTATTTCACCTGCAGTTGCCTTTAGCCAACGGTTTGGCCCCGCCTTACAGCAAATCTGTCCTATAACCGTTTTGTTAACAATCTGTTCAGGCGCGTTCAATCGGGACATACGACGCCCGTCTAAACTCCCGGGGACAGCATTTCTGATATCTTCGGCATCAGGTCGCTGACCGGTATTTTCTGGGGACACTTATCCTCACACTCCCTGCAGGAGATACATTTGTCAGACCGTTCAGATTGTGCCAGATAGAGCGAATACCTGAATCGCGCTACCGGTATGTCCTCATAAAGGTGAGCATAATTGAACAATTCGAAATTGACCGGGATATCAACTCCATTGGGACATGGCATACAATACCTGCAGTTTGTGCAGGAGACTGCAAGTCTTGTCCTGTATTTCTTTCTTAAGGCTGCAATGATATTTTTCTCAAGACGGTTAAAGCCATTCACTGCTGATGTATCTGCGGAATGAAGGTTTTCATCGACCTGCCCGATTGTACTCATCCCGCTCAGCACCAGTGAGACCTCGGGTTGATTCCATATCCATTTAAGGGCCAGATCGGCCGGAGTGTAGCTATCCGCAATCTCATCCATTTCTTTCCGGATAACTGCCGGAGGATCAGCAAGGTGCCCGCCCATTAACGGTTCCATTACTACAACCCCAAGCCCAAGACGGGCTGCCAGTTTAAGCCCTTTTGTACCAGCCTGGTTATGAATGTCCATATAGTTGTACTGGATCTGACAAAATGTCCAGTCAAATCCATTTGCGATCTCGTCAAAGACTTCGTATGTGTCATGAAATGAGAATCCTATATGACCTATTCGGCCATCCCTCTGAGCTGACTGAGCCTTTTCCAGAAGATTATGTTTCAATACAAGATCCTTCCATCTTGCTTTGTTAAGCGCATGGAAAATATAAAAATCAATATGCTCCGTTGAAAGCTTACCCATCTGTTCAGCAAGAAGCCTGTCAAAATCAGCCGGCTCATTGATCAGCCATACCGGCAGCTTTGTTGCCAGCCTGACGCGGTTCCTGTAACCATCGTGCAGCGCTTTGCCCGTAACAATCTCACTGTTCCCGTGATGATAGGGATAAGCAGTGTCAATATAATTAACCCCTTCATCAATAGCGTGCCGAATCATATGCACAGCAAGCTTTTCATCAATTTCCGCGCTTAACGGCTGGTTATCAGTCGTCGGCAGCCGCATGCATCCGAAACCCAGGGCAGATGGTTTCCAGTCAAGCCTTCCAAAATTTCTGTATTTCATAAACCTTCTGCTTTTTAAACTTTTTGCTTTTAAGTCAGCCCGAAATTTAATTCAATTGGGAAAAACATACAATAGCTGTTTATTTATTGAGTCCACTCCGATAAGATGATTTATCCAAAATTAATGTAACGTAAGTTTTGTATTATTCTGAATTTCAGTGTTTCCCCCTTGGGGGTCAGGGGTAAAAAACACTGAAATTCAGAATAATTGACTTTTCAGAGGGGACTCTTTATTCAAAGTATAAGCTGTATAAACATCCTTCCTGTTCTGATTCCATTTAATCCGATTACCGTGAAACATGTAATCAGGGCAGGTCAGGGGGTGTTATCCAATGGTCATGTTTAGTCTCTGTAAAATTCTTTCCCGGTTTATTACTATTTTTATCGTGAAGTTTAATTTACTCTCTATTGTAATTATTTAATGACGTCATTATGAAATCCAACCGTAAATCTTTTATAAAAAGAATGGCAGCAGGAGCAGCAGCAATATCAGCAGGCGCAATTCTGCCTGATATCCATGCTCTGAACGCTTCAAGGGATGGAAAAGATAACAGTTCAAAATCTTCTGCAGTCAATACCCCTCCCGAGAAGATTGCCGGGAAAACTCTCGCAGAACTGAGGGATGATTACAGGGACCGCATATTTAAACAGTATCTTCCGTTCTGGGAGCATGGCGGATATGACAGGGAACTTGGCGGTTTCATGTGTGAACTGCACGATGACGGGTCCCTGCAGAATGATGAAAAGTACATATGGTACCAGGGACGCGCAATATGGGTATATTCATTTCTTTATAACAATTTCGGCAAGGATGAAAAATATCTCGGCATTGCATTAAAAACCCGTGATTTCATTGTAAAGAACATGTACACGGGTGAGGGGCGATGGAGGGAATCGGTCAACAGGATTGGCGCACCTGTAAAAAGCACAGTAGCACAGGGCACGGGCAAGGATATCTACGGTGCTATGTTTTCAGCTGCCGGGTTGATCGAGCTTTACAGGGCTGCTGGCAACAGGGAGGATCTGGAAATAGCCAAAACATCTGTATGGTCATCTGTAAAGGCTTACGAAATGAGTGATTATGAAGGTATTACTGTTGCCGGCATAAATGAAAAAGGGCTCAGAACCCTCGGACACTCCTTCATGATAATATGGGTCCTTACAAATCTCTTAAGCTTGCAGAATGATACTGAGCTTCAGGCACTGCAGGATGAACATATAAATCATATTTTAAACGATTTCTGGAATCCGGAATACGGGATCAACAATGAGAATCTTTTTCACAATTACACAAGGCTTCCGGGCTATGAATCTGATATGTATACCGGACATTACCTCGAATCGCTCTGGATAGTGTTATATGAATCCCTGCGCCGGAAGGACCAGCAGATGTTCGCAACTGTAAAATCACGGATACGGAGGATCATTGAAATGACATGGGATTACGTATTTGATGGACTGGGGACAGAAAATTATTATGTTTTCAGTACCGGTGAAAAATGCGAGGGGCCTGAATTGGACCTTAAGGTTATGTGGGCCCATGCAGAAATGCTCATTGCCACAATGACTCTCCTTGAATACACCGGTGAAATATGGGCGAAGGAATGGTATGAACGGGGAAGGGATTATTGCCTTAAATACATGGCAAACACCGGCAACGGGGTATGGAGACAGGCGGTCGATCGTTTGGGGAATGATAAAAAGCGTCCTGAAATAAGCGTATTCAGGAAAGATAATTTTCATCAGGTAAGATATCAGATGATGAATCTTCTCTCAATCGAAAGGATGATGAAGAAAAGCTGAAAGATTATTAAAGCCTCCCCGCTAACCGCAGCTGTCTGACAAACATAACTATGTTTATGCCGGGGTTAAGCCAGGTTCTCTGAAAATCAGAAGAAAAAGTGAAATTTTATCATTACACGATTTTGTATCTCATTTAATATTTTCAGCATAGAGGGTAACAATCCTGATAATGACTTTGGTTGCTGCAACCATACTCTCGAGAGGTATATATTCATATTTCCCGTGATAATTATGTCCCCCGGTAAAAATATTTGGGCAGGGAAGGCCCATATAAGATAGACGGGAACCGTCGGTTCCCCCTCTGACAGGCACCCTCTTTACCTGAATTCCAACATCTTCAATGGCTTTATGTGCAATTTCAACGATATGAACCACAGGTTCTATTTTCTCCCTCATATTGAAATACTGATCCTTAATTTCCGGTTTTACTGTTCCTGCCGGGTACTTTCGGTTTAACAGGCTGGCTATATCATTTATCAACCCTTTTTTATCCTCGAACTTTTTTCGGTCATGATCGCGGATAATATACTCTATAACAGTATTTTCAACTGTACCTGCAATTTTCGTGAGATGGAAAAACCCTTCATAGTCAGCAGTAAATTCCGGCCTCTGCCCTACAGGAAGCATATCGATGAATTCATTCGCGACGAGAAGAGAATTGATCATTTTGTCTTTTGCAGATCCGGGGTGTACATTCCTGCCCTGGATGTGTATTACAGCTTTAGCGGCATTGAAATTCTCGTATTCAAGTTCCCCTGCTTCACCCCCGTCTACCGTGTAAGCATATTCTGCACCGAACTTTCCGACATCGAAAAAGTCCACTCCCCTGCCTACTTCCTCGTCCGGTGTAAATCCGACCCTGACGGTCCCATGCTTAATTTCAGGATGGGATACAAGGTATTCCATAGCGGTTATTATTTCGGCAATACCTGCCTTATCATCGGCACCAAGCAGGGTGGTTCCGTCAGTTGTAATAATTGACTGCCCTATATATTGCTTTATTTCAGGGAAATCAGCTGTTTTAAGAGTTAATCCCGTGCTCACGTTAAGCAAAATATCCTCACCGTTATAGTTATCCACCACCCTGGGATTCACGTTTGCTCCTGACATATCAGGACTTGTATCCATATGCGACAGGAAACCGATTACAGGTACTTTTTTGTCAGTATTGGATTGCAGGGTTGCCATTACATAGCCATATTTGTCAAATGACGTGTCTGTCAATCCCAGTTGCTTAAGCTCTTCAACCAGCATTTTGGCCAGTTTTAACTGCTTCTCCGTACTGGGATATTCGCTTGAATCGGGATCCGATCCCGTATCGGTTCTTACATATCTCAGGAAACGTTCCAGTATTTTTTCCTTCATTTTTATTTAATTTTGAGTCCACTCCGATGAGGCAATTTACCTAAAATAACTATAATGCATCTTCTTTATTAATCTGAATTTCAGTGTTTCCCCCTTGGGGGTCGGGGGTAAGAAACGCTGAAATTGAAAATATTTGACTTATCGTAGCGGACTCTATTTTCAGTGTTAAAATTAAGTATTATTCAGTGCTGAAAAAATTATTGCCATTTAATTCATACAGAAAGTCAGAAATGAATCAGAAACCCCTGAATATTGTATTTTGTATTAAAAGATAATGCATCAATTGATTATCCTGCTAAACAGAGGATAATCCTTTTTGCAGCATTTACCTGTTGGGGTATTGAATACAGGGGGTGTGATGCACTGATTTCCCATGATGGTCTTAGAGTATGTGACTTAAACAAAATGAATTATATTTAGGCTACAAATTATTTGTATTATGACCATGCTCCCTGAAATTGGAAATTATGAATGAGATCCTGAAGACTGCCAAAAACTGCAGGCATTATGCGATGTGCAAAATTGATTTTCTGGGCAGCGGTGTATGTGAATCAGGCCTGGAAAAGCATTTTGTAAGTTACTATCCGCAAGGAAGGATGATACTTTATGAAGCCCTTGCAGAGCAGAGAATCCCTGTAACAGAAAAGTGCGTTGAAATTGCCGAAAGTTGCAACTTATGCGGGAAATGTGATTACCAGTGCTATTTCGTCAATGAGATGCGTCCGACAAAAGTCATGGAGGCACTTAAAAAACATGTGGAGGCTTTTATTAAGAATGGCGGCGAAATTAAAACTTCAAGAGCTGACAGCATTCTTTCTGAAATAAGGGATATTGTTGGAAACGAATGGGCAACCGGCGATGAAGGAATTACGGTAACATATTCCCACGATCTAAGCCCTGTCTCCGAACCCAAAACTCCTGATTATGTGGTGATGCCAGATACAAAGGAAGAAATTGCATCGCTGGTAAGACTATTCAATCATCATAATATTCCCTATACAATGAGGGGCAATGGTCAGAATCTTCTTGGCTTTGCTGTTCATGAAGGTGCCATTATGGACCTTAACAGGATGAAAACAATTGAATTTGACGAAAAGAACTGGCTGGTTAAAGTGGGGCCCGGAGTTGCTGCATTTGATCTTCAGCAACAGGCACAGAAAAGGGGATACAGGATAAATGCAGCCGAACCGGCAGCGCTTGTATGTGCCAATATCATGTGTTCCGGAATAATGTCAACGTTTTCGACGACTTATGGGATAAATGCCGACAATTTTATTGATGCTGAATTTGTTAATCACGACGGTTCATTTTTTAAACTGAATGAAATCTCGTCTCCGAATCTTTATTCATATAAAAATTTAGAACACAGGAATTCCCCGGGTATCTGTGTTTCCGCAGATATACGGCTTCACCCCGTTACCGGGGATGAAAGGGGAATTCTTGTTCCATTTGAAACTCTTGATAATGCTCTCGATTTTATTAAGGAGTGTTCAGTAAGGCATATTGGGCTTGCCTTAGGAATTGTGGGGATAGAATATATTTCAACATTTCTTTCTCCTACAAAAAAAATGGCCTCCGGGATTAAAAATATTTTCATCGAGAAATTAAATATCCCCTGGCTGGTAGTCGTAATCGGAGATAAATTTGCAATCAGGTCTATAGGTGAAATGGGATTCCCATACTTTGACGAGCGTCTGTTCAAGGCACTTTACCTTGGATTGCCATCACTGAAAAATGCTCAGTGGCTGGAACTGGCTAAAGAACTTTCCGGCGATGAACCATATTCATACTTAAAAGTCAAAAGTTTTGCAGAGCTTTTTGAAACTGCCCTTTCACCCTCTGCAAAATTGTATTCTCAGGAAGTTGATAAGGATCTTAGTCCCTTCTTTGAAAAACTTTTCTCGCGTCCTGAAATGACTGATATACTATGGCTGAATACCTACAGGATAATGAGTACCCGACTGGGCCGAAAAAAGCCTTTTTTACCGGCACTTCTTTACTTGCCTGTAGATAAGGGGTTAATTACTGAATTCTGCGACAAATTCAGGCTGATCGCTGAAAAATATAATATTGACAATGATTTTGGATTTATCACACCAATCGATAACGGGAAAAGGTGCATTTTTGAATATGATTTTTTTTATGACTACAATGATCCTGAGGAGATCAGGAGAATAAGACAGGCATCGATGGAAGCCAATATTTTAATTGATGAATATTCAGTTAAAACCGGGGTTGTAAAGGGACACCCATATGTTTTGTATCAGGGATTCTGCAGGAAAGAAAATTTGCTTTATTCTTAATATAATTATCACCTTGAAAATAAAGAATAAACCGGTTATAGCTCTGACAGGAGCAACTGGATTTCTCGGCAGCCATCTGATGGCTGCCATGATTACAATGGGATATAACATCATAGTCTTCGGCCGGGCAGCCAAAAAAGAATCTCTTAAAGAAAGGATTTTCAAGCTTTTAAAATGGTTTGGAGCTGAGAGCATGTACGATCGCGTTACATGTATTGATACAGATCTTTCTCAGGAAAATCTGGGAATTTCTTCAGGAGAATATTCCAGGCTCTGTTCAGTCGTCGATTCGGTAATTCATTGTGCATCGGATACGAGCTTTTCTGAAAGCAAACGGGAAAAGGTGATGGCTGCAAACATGGGGAGTCTCATGGGAATCCTTGAATTTTCAAAAAATGCGCATGCAGATTTCTTCCATTATATCAGCACTGCCTACGTTGCAGGCAGCGGGTCAACATTCTGCAAGGAAATTCTCTCATCAGCAATAACATTTACAAATGTTTATGAAGAGAGCAAAGCGGCAGCCGAAAACATCATTTCAGGCTTCTGTGAAGAAAACGAAATTCCTCTTTCAATTATAAGACCATCTATTGTTTACGGGAATTCACAGACAGGACGTTCGCTTAAGTTCAATGCACTGTATTTTCCTGTCCGGGCTGCTCAATCCATAAAGGATATTTATATGAACGACCTGATGAATAATGGAGGTTTGAAAGCAGCTAAAAACGGCATTTTCATTGATGAGGAAGGTTATCTGTTCTTACCTCTTAAAATATACCTGCCGTACGAAGGAGATATTAATATTATCCCGGTGGATTATTTTGTAAACACTACAATTAAAATAATAGAAAATTGCTCAACAGGTTGTATTTACCACCTTACCAACCCCTCCAGGACAACAATGAAAATTGTGGCCCGATATTACGAACAGCTGATGAAAGTCAGGGGAGTGGAAATTATTTACGGTCCGATGCCCATCGGATTATTGAGAAATCCGGCTGAAGAACTGTTCGACCGTTTTATTGAACCTTACCGGCCTTATTTGTCTGACAACAGGGTTTTCGACAGGACGAAAACTATTCTCATAACGGATAATCTTAATCCTCCGGAGTTTACTTATGAGATCTTTAAAACCTGCATGGAATATGCCATCAGGGTTAACTGGGGAGCATCAGTATATGAGTAGTCAATTATCGGGTTATGGCTAAGGATTTATTCATTAATTCAGACAGATTCCAACATCCATGGCACTCCATTCCCTTCAACCCGTCTGGCGTTTGCTTATATTTCTGAAAAAGATTGAATTCCTTCAGGGGATAACTCTTTTAAAAAGAGGCTTATTTGAACTGAAATTGAGTTCTGGTAAAAAGAAAGCCATAATAAATAAGGGGTTTTCACTAATCATGGGTAAATAAATCACGCAAATAAACCGCATCATGCAGAAAGTTACCGAGGATATATACAATCAGATTAACAATGAAATTTATAATCTGGAAGGGGACAAGTGGTGGCGGCCGGATTTCTCCCTGAACCTTATAAGGACCCTGTATAATCCATTCCGGGCAGGCTATTCAGCAGGGGTTTTTGACAGGTTTAGACTGATCCCCGGAGAGACAAGTGTTCTTGAGGTGGGTTGCGGTGGTGGAATTTTATCTGAGGAAATTGCCAGGATGGGATTTATCACAACAGGTATCGACCCTTCAGGGTTATCACTAAAAAGCGCTGTAAGTCATGCCAGGGAGAGCAATCTGTCCATAAATTATAAAGAAGGAATAGGCGAGAATTTGCCTTTTGAGGATAATTCTTTCAACGTGGTTCTTTGTTGTGATGTATTGGAACATGTGCGGGATTTGCCAAAAGTCATTTCGGAGATTTCACGTGTCTTAAAAACCGGTGGGATATTTATTTATGATACATTCAACCGCACCTATTTCAGCAAAATAAGCACTATCAAGATATTGCAGGAGTGGAAGCGGTGGTCTATAATGCCTCCCGGGCTGCATGTGTGGGAAATGTTCATAAAACCGGACGAGATAATATCATTATTGCAGGAAAACCAAATGGTCTGGAAAGAACACCGTGGTATTAAGCCCAATATATCCTATCTGAAGATGCTTCATTATCTCCGGCAAAGGGCTTCAGGAAAATTATCCTATGAAGAATTTGGCAAAAAATTCCTTATGGTTGAAGGCAAAAGTATTAAAATGATGTATATTGGATACGCTCTTAAAGAGGTTATCGGTTCCATGGGCAGCGGTTTAAGATCTGATACTGAATCATGATTGCAGATTGTCCCATAACAGATTAAACTGAAATCGATTACTCAATAATCTTGAATTTTATTTTATTCTATTCCATTCAATACCATGAAAAAAGAGATTTGTTCCTTACTGTTTATTTTGACTGTCACCTATTGCTCATGGGCACAGACCGTCGAAAAAGGACCTTACACGGTTTATGTTATAGGCGAGGGCGTCTGGCACATCGAAGATGCCAACAGCAGCCATCCCGCCGGACTTAAGACTGATGAAGAAGGGAAGGTTGTTGACATGAACAACAGTTCAGACATGTACCTTGTTGTTGGTATGAATAAAGCACTGCTTATCGACCTCTCCAATTTCATCAAGTGGGATAATACGGCCGTTGAGTCGCTGCGTTCCATTGTTTCCGGGAAAGTCGGAAAGAAGGAGCTTTATATTACATTTACCCATAAGCACGGCGATCATACAGGCATGCTGCCTGCTTTCAAGGACGATCCGGAAGTTAAGTTCTGGATCCCTGAAGAAGAATTCAGGGGGATAGATATATTTCCGGCAGAAAGGACGACCTATTTCCCTGAAAATGGATCGCTGGATCTTGGGGGAGGCTATCTGATAACTACTACAGAGGTTCCGGGCCACACGGGGCATGGGACTATATTCTTCATCAGGGGAAGGGACCTGGTTTTCACGGGTGATGCATTGGGCTCAGGCAGTGGCGTCTGGCTTTTTAACTATGATAGTTTCATCACCTATACAAAAAGCATTGAGAATCTGATAAGGTATCTCGAAGATCCGGTCAACAATATCAACCTTGATAAGCTTGTCATATATGGCGGACATTACTGGCAGCGTGGAAAACAGGAAAAACTTACCGCACAATATGTCTATGATATGAGAACTTTGATAGAGAAGATGAAACAGGGCATTGCTGAGGAAACACCTATGCCATCCCAGGTGAAATATCTGGATACCAACTTTAAATACGGCACAGCTACAATAACCTGGAATAAAAAGGATGCGGCCAGATATGCAGGCACATCCGGCATTAAATAGAAATACCTTACCTTCACAACCTGCCGATCTCTCTCCACATTTTCAGTTCCTCAGCATATCTGTTGTCGATTACTGTACATTTTGCATCAATACGCATTAAGGGGCGATCCTGAAGGTTATAAGCAGGCCATTCAGGAGCGCCCTTGGCTGCCGGCTTGCCTGTCCGGGCAAAGGTAGACCATAATTCAGCCATGTTATGTGAAGCAACAAAACGTTCCGGCCTCGATCCTCCCCAGTAGCTTGTACCAGGAGTACCATCGTTCTGAGGTTGTTCATTGTAAAACTTGAAGGATATTTCCATTGCATGCGGTGACCCCATGGGATAATCAGTCCCCGGAATTTTATTTTCGTTTTTATAGCCAAAATTATACATATAAGCAGGCGCACCTTTCTGTTCTGTCTTCCTCTCAGCGATAGTGACTGATCCCAGCCCCATCATGTTGATCGATTGTACGGCAACCAGTATATCCACAGCCGATGCTTCCGGACGTGTTTTTCTGTATGTGTCAATTATCTTCGGGGTATCTTCACCAAACTGTGGTTTAAGCATGCCGGGCAATTCATCGAAACCGATACTGTACATGCTTTTGTCCTTTGACATCATGCCGAAAAAATTGAATTCGTCTTCGTTCCAGCCTGCAATAAGTGGCTTGTCCTTTGAGATCCGGGGCGCAACAGGATCAAATGGATGGCTGGGCAGGGCAACACCATCCACTACTGGAGAAAAACCTCCGGCTGAGGATTCCATAAGACCTTTTTTCCTGTTTGTTTTCCCTGGTGGCAGGTGCCAGTGAGGGAAGCTTTTGCTGCAGATCGAGCAGAACTGAAACTGGGACCTCAAGCAGTTTTTTCCAGTCCTTTGCAGAGATATTTAATTCCTTCAAAACCATGTCAGTTGTTTGAGCAGCAATTTCTTCCGGTGTCATCCGGATACCAGGGCCACTTTCGATCGAAGCCTTATTGAAGAAGGGGGCTGCCGATGGCATGGCATAAAGACAGGAAGTTTTTGCACCACCGCCTGATTCCCCGAATATCATAACATTTGAAGGATCACCCCCGAAGGAGGCAATGTTCTTATTCACCCATTCAAGTCCGGCTACTATATCAAGCATGCCCATATTACCTGAACCTGCATAATCAGTACCAGCGATCTTATCAAGATAGAGGTAACCCATTATGCCGAGACGGTGATTTGTTTCCACCACAACGACATCAAAAAAACGGGCAAGATTAGCCCCATCCTGTCCGACTGAGCCACCTGAACCGGTACTGAAGCCACCTCCATGATTATAGAACATAACAGGTCGTTTCCCATTATCGTTTGCGGGGGTCCAGACATTCAGGAACAGGCAGTCCTCTGCCGGCTGCGGCTCATTTATCCCGTAAGTCTGATTCGGTGGCTGTATTGCAGGATTCCCGAGTCGCAGAGCGTCACGTACACCAGCCCAGGCTTCAAGGGGAGCCGGCCGGCGAAATCGTCTGTCCCCGGATATCTTTCCAGCATAGGGAATACCTTTGAATATATTCACCCCCTCAATCCTCGCCCCGCGTATCTTTCCCTGACTTATTTCAGCAGTAACATATTCTTCGGGATTCGTATAAAATGAAGAATAAACTGATTCCGGCAAGGTCATCGTAAATGCCGAAGCGAGTGACATCCTTGTCACAAATTGTCTCCTGTTCATCATAATCCGGTTTTTGATATTCCAGGAAAGTTATCATTTAATTATGAATTTAAGACTGAAAAACGAATCATATATGCGAACGATATTCTTCATTCATGTATACCCTCGCTTCTCAATTTAGAAAGTCTAGTTATCCCACTCAGAGGCTCAAACAGGGCTAAGGCAGGGATTGAGCCTCAGGCTGAGACAGGCATCAGTACCAGGGGCGGCGACCCCATGTACGCTTAACAGGATAACGCCGGTGCCAGATACCAGCCTGAACAGCTAATCCGGCGACAACCAATACAAGGAAAACAAGCCAATGCACGGAGCCGGATAAATGCAGGAGAGGAAGAAGTATTTCAGCCCCCAGCAGTGTGGACAGAATGATAATTGCCCAGTCGAAAAGGAGAGCCACCAGAAGAAGCCCGATAATACCTCCGATAAGATAAATTACCCATGGGTCAGCTGAAAGAGAAAAGCCGCTGGAAACTGCCAGTGTGCTCATTAAATAGCCGCCGGCCAGGAACCCGGCGATCAGGATGGCCAACCCTTCCAGCATTATGGCCAGGAAGGCACCGAGGATACCGGCAATCAGAGCTACCAGAAGAATAGTCATTTCTGACTGGCCGCTTATTAATTGCGGACCAAGTGTCAGACCTGCTATAAACCCAGCCACACCTACAAATAGCCAGAAAAGCCTTCTTCCGAAGAACAACAGCAGTATCCCCAAAATCATTGAGAAAAATACCGTACCAGACATTTTACACTTCTTTAATTAAATTAACTAAGAATTTTAACCTGAGATCTTTCCGGAAAATGACTGCCGGATAAAATCAGACTGGATATTAAACAGAAATAGAATAAAATAGTTCTGTCCTTAATAATCCAACGTCAAAGAAACTGATGCCGTAACAAGCAGGATCCTGTATTGCATCCGGATAAACTTTTGCCCCAATATTTCATGGGATCCCATTCCGGTTGAACAAAACATAAACATTATAGTTATTATACAGGATCAGGTTAAAGGAGCTAAAAATGGGATCTTCAGGAAGTATACATAAATAATTCCGGGGAAAGATCACACGAAGTAAATTCTCATTTAAAAATTGCAAGCGATATGAAAAGAGATGTCAGAACACCAGGCAAAATGCATTCTATAAACGGTCGCTCCAGTAATATGCATAACAAACTTCAGGCGAATGCATTAAGTTCATTGAAAAAAATATGTTTTCTTTTAATTTTTGCCGGTACTGCGGCGGTATTCAATTCCTGCGAGGTCGGATGGGTTGCAACCGAGCCATCATATAACAATGAGATTGAAAGACCGGTGCGGCCGGGCAATGATTATATATGGATAGAAGGGGACTGGAGATGGGATCATGGCAGAAATCATTATGAAAGGGAACCGGGTTACTGGGCAAGGCCCAGACCAATGTTTTCTTATGTATGCTGGCTATAATCCTGAACCTGCCTGGCAACCTGCATCTTTATTCCAAACCTGGTACCTATTCACCTTGTTTACGGAAAGGAGCTGAAACTGAACCGCTATAATACATTTCTCCCCCTGATAATCCGAAGGAGGATAGCGACAATTGCAAATACAAGAAGAATATGTATAAGGTATCCTGCATTGAAAGCAAAAAAACCTATTAACCAGGCTATGACCAGGATAATTGCTAAAATATAAAGAAGTCTCCCCATAAATTCATTGAATTTAGATTAAGAGTCCACTCCGATAAGTCAATTTACCTAAAATTACTGTAATGCATCTTTTTTAATATTCTGAATTTCAATGTTCCCCCCTTGGGGGTCAGAGGTAAGAAACACTGAAATTCAGAATAATTGACTTATAGTAGTGGACTAAACCAGGATTATCAAAATAACAATAATAACAACCAGCGCGGCACCGGATATATAAACGCCCCCGGAGATATCCTTGAGTCTGGTTCTGATAGATTTAACTTCTTTTCTCAAATTCCTCTTTTCAGAAGAATTCAATTTTCTTTTGTCCATCGAATTAATTTCATTTAATCTTGAAATCAAGACCCTCGCTTCTGCCTCATCTGCAGGTTTTGGTGCAGGTATCGTAACAGGAGGCTTCTCTGAGATTGCCCCGGCAGATGCGACCGGGAAAAAGGCCAACGTCAGAATGGCCAATGCCAATGATAGAATAATTTTTTTCATCTTACCGAAGTATTAATTATTTACAGAATCTGAAATTCTAACATCCCCGTTATTAAAGATATGTAAGTAAATAATATCAATTTCATGGCTAACAATCAAGGATTGTTTTTAGTTCAGATCAGCAACTGAAATACAACCTGCATACTATAATATCACAGATTTGAAAATATAGATACAGCCGAGCCCGATATCCTCTTCGGCAGGAAAGTAAGAATTGCCCACCCCTATTGATAAGTGAAGCCTCCCGACGATCATTTCTTTCCGCGACAGGCACCGGTTTTTCGCGCAGACTGCGAAAATACTGAAATGTTGTACTTATCTTTAAGCAGTAGAACATACCCTTACTTATCAGGTATTGTGATATAATTTACTGTTATTCAGCGTAATATTTAAATTTAAGAAAATTAAATCCCATGCATTTTCAAGTAACACGATTATTTGCAGCCCTTGCACTTTTGTGCTTTGCCTCCCAGGAGGGCAGCTGTCAGGACAGCCTGTTCACACGTCAGTTGAAGCAAAGCAATTATCTGCAAATGCTGTTGAAGCCCGATTCTGCAACGATGGGGTTTACAAGCTGGAAAAAGAAGGAAGTTTTCCGGTCAATGGCCCTGCCGCTTGCAACGCAGTTTAATGACTTAAAGATCAAAGGCCCGGGCACCCTGAAAATTGCAAAGGATATTACACTATCCGGAGAAGGAAGCATACTGCTTGAGACGCCTGCATCGCTGGCCATAAAAACTCCAAACAACAGGTCCTATGCAACCGCTGAGATGATAAGACCCCTGGATAATGCAAACCTCGAAGGGTATAACCGGATCACGGTTTGGGTAAAACTGGAAGCTGCAGGCTTTTACTCTGCGTTTGTCGGGGTTACCCTGTACAATGATGGAAAGAAAATTACCCCGACACCCGGAAGATTTGAAGGGCAGCATTATAGTACCGTCTATCCAGGCAAGTGGCAGCAGATCATCTGGGAAATACCGGACCTGTATCGCGACAGGGTTACAGGCATTTCGGTAAGCATAATGCTGAGCGGCTCACCGGAAGGGGCGACCGACCGGTTCAGGCTTTATATCGACAGGCTGAGTATTGATGAGGTTACACCTGAACCGAGCCGTGGATTCGACCTCAGGAAGAATTCGATCGCGTATTGTCATAGCGGGTACATTGCGGGAGCACGAAAGCAGGCCCTCGTACAGAATGTCAGGGATACACGCTTTCAGGTACTGAATGAAAAAGGAGATGTTGCGTATGAGGGGACCGGCAAAAAGCTTGAAAACGGATTTCTTCTTCTGGATTTCAGCCCCCTGGATGTTTCGGGTCTCTATAGCCTTAAAACCGGTGACATTACTTCGGGTAAATTCCCTGTAGGGGAAAATGCATGGATGTCTCTGGCCTGGAGAACGCTCAACTTCTTCTACGCCGAGCGTTGCGGATGGGATCAGCCCGGGATTCACCAGGTCTGCCACAAGGATATTTTTTGTGTTCACCCCGATGGCCGGCGCATTCCAGTCAATGGCGGATGGCATGATGCGGCCGATCTTACACAGGGTGTCGGCAATACTGCAAGAGCCATCATCTCAATGCTTGATCTGGCAAACAGTGTTAAAACAGCTCACACTGAGCTATATAACCGCTTGCTGGAGGAAAGCCGGTGGGGTCTGAACTGGTTGCTTGGGACACGGTTCGGTGACGGTTACCGCGATGGGGGCATGATTGTGGGTATCTGGACGGATAACGTTGTAGGGACAAAAGATGATATGGAAACACCTGCTAAAAACGATCCTTCCGACAATTTTATCTCTTCGGTAACAACTTCCATTGCTGCTCCTTTTTATGCGGCCACCGATCCTGTCTTTTCCGAATGGTGCCGGAAATCGGCAATTGAGGATTATGCCTTTGCAACTGAGATGATGGGACAGGCACTGAATGGGAAGAATGAAACAGAGCTTTACTCGATTGCAGCAATAGCTGCAGTGCACCTGTACCAGCTTACGCACGACAGGAAATACCTCGACGATGCCGCACACCACGCCAGTGTAATAATGGATTGCCAGCAAACCGACAGACGTAATGACTGGAGCATACCCCTTCACGGGTTCTTTTTCGAATCCCGCGATAGGAAACGCCCTCTGGAGTTCTTCCATCGCAGCAATGAAGAACTGATGACAGAGGCGCTAACCTTATTGCTCAAAAATGCGCCCGACCATCCTGACGCTCCGCGATGGATGGCTTCCTGCAAAGCCTATGCCGACTATATCCGCGATATTTCAGGTACCATAGAGCCCTATGAAATATTGCCGGCAGCCATTTACCAGCTTAACAATGCAGATTTCAGCGGGATCTACCATGAAGGGGCTCAGGTTGGTCTGCCTTCAATGGAGGAATTTAATGCCCAGGTTATAAATGGGATCCATCTGGGAAATGACTTTTATCTGCGCCGCTTCCCAGTTGCCTATCAGTTCCGTGGATTTCATGCCGTACTGATGGGCAAGGCCAAGGCCGCATTCCTCCTTTCCGATCTGTTGAATGACAAAGAGTTAAAAGATATTGCCACACGGCAACTGGAATACATAGTAGGGTATAATCCCTTTGCCATCAGCACGATCTATGGAGAGGGATACGATTATCCAAATCTGTACGGAGGCTACCTGGGCGATGTGGCAGGGGCTGTTCCGGTGGGGATCGAGACCTTCGAGAACGAAGATAAACCCTATTTCCCTATGCAGGTCAACGCTACATACAAGGAGGTGTGGACGCATACTACGGCTTCTGTGATGTGGCTGCTATCCTGTATTTTAGCTCATTAGCCCGGTTAGTTGCTAACCGGTCGTATTGTAATGGAACATGCAATCGTACAGTCACGACGTTAAGGAAAGGGAATCAACAGCACAGGCTTGCCGGAGAGTATGAATAGAGTCCGGAAAGATACTTCGGTTGCCCGTCTGAGAATATCTACATAAATTATTAACTTTAATCGTCTATAGCAGTTGCTGATTTATCAGGCCTCACCATGAAACGGGAACAATATATTCCATTTGATAAGGAATTCCTGCTCGAACAGCAAATAGAAGAGTGTGCATCAGATAAGAAGACGGCTGGGGATTTCAGTAAGCTATTCGATTTACTCGAACATTATTTTCATTACGAAGCATTCAATCTTATCCGCAAATTAAAGCAGAACTATGCCATGTTCGATCCTGATCTCACTCCCCGGGAAAGAGCTGATTATCTGGGGAAAAGCGACTTTTCAATTTTCAGGGAAACCCTGCTTAAAGTTCTTGAGCGGGGCAATTATGTTCGCGTCGGCCAGGAGACGCTTGATGAAGCATTCAGGGACTCAGATCTCATAGGACTGAAGCTTGCTATTGATTTTAACGATTTCAGGGAATATGCATTATATGTAAGAGGTCACCACAGGACCAGGGAAAAGGTAACCAGGTTCCTTATCTTCAGGAAGGAAATAGAATTTGAGTACTATGATCGCGTAATGATTTATCTTAATTATAATGATGCGGATCACTTCAGGAAAAAGAAGGTTAATTTAAGCAAACTGCCCTTTGATCCGGATTGCGTCGTATTGAAAATTTTCAAACGCGTCCCTAAAAATGATCTCGAAACAATATTCCCCAATGCGGTTCCCATAATGTCGGCAACAGATAAGCTACTGTTCTGGGTACCCGCAATCGTCGGAGGTATTTCGTTGCTGAGCACCAAGGTAATTCCTGCACTTTTTGACATGTATGCTGCTTACAAATCGGGAGAGTCATTGGATCTGCTGAACAGTAAAACGTCACTCGACCAGGGCCTTATCGCACTTGGGCTGCTGGGAGCATATCTCTTCCGTCAGTACAGCAGCTTTGTGAACAAGAAAATAAGATATTCAAAAATACTTTCCGACAGTCTTTACTTCAAAAATCTCGGGAATAACAGCGGAGCATTTTATTCGCTACTGAACTCCTCGGAAGAAGAAGAGCTTAAGGAGACAATTCTTGCATATGCATTTTTATACAGGAGCCCCAATCCTTTAACTGCCGGTGAGCTTGATATTCAAATTGAATCATGGTTTAAAGCCAGGCTGAATACAGACCTCGATTTCGATGTAACTGACGCTTTGGCTAAATTGGAAAAAACCGGACTGGGCATTGAATCTGACGGGAAATGGCGGGTCCTCAGTTTGGATAAGGCTCTTGTCAGAATAGATGAGATCTGGGATGGAATTTTTGTGTATAACCAAAAATAACTGAACGCAAAGTAGATACAGTAATCAGAAAATGGGCTATGCCCTGTGATGGTTAGCCGGATTCAAATTTAATGTTTGTAGATATAATGAACCTGTTAACAAAGTGGCTTGTAGTTTTAACGATCTGTATATTTGGATAATAATCCATTATTTAACGGATCAAAGGTCAGATTAGCAAAAGATTATGAGCGAAGTGAAGAATCTCAGGCTTTTAGTCGGACAGTAGTAATAATATTCACAATAATAGCTAACAAGATTGCCGGGTAAGGTCTTTTGAATTTTTGGCGAATTTCCCATATTTGCGTCGACAGATGGTTCCGTACGGGTCAATCATGATATTTAACATGAGGCACCTCTGACAATGGAAGTGGCAGTAAATTGCAGACTTGACATTTAATAATAATGGGGAAAAGTAAATATCTTGCTTAATATATCTTTGGGGTATGAAAAAATTGGTAAGAATCCTTATCTCATGCCTTATATTATTTCATTCTGAATATATAAAAGCCTGGATTTTTCCTGAACATCGTGATATCAGTTTGCTGGCTGTTAGCAAACTGACTCCGGAAGAACGCGGCATCCTCGAAAAATTATGGTCTGAGGCCAGAACAGGGAATGAAGCTAAATTGTCTCCCACAGTGATCGTACCGCAACAGGGGTTAAAACCAACCCAGCTCGACTTTGCCTCATGGACAGGTATTGCGGGTGATCATAGTTGTTCCTCCGAAAATATGCTGAATTCAATCCTTTATAGCAAATGGGTACTAAAGGTGGCAGATATAGCTGCGGTACTGAAGAGCGATCTGAAGAAAGCAAAGAACAACAGCGAGATAATCAATGCTATTCGCAATTCTGATATACGGTTTCAGCGTGTCGATGTTGATTATGCTACCAGGGCCGGCGCCAACAGTGTTCACTTTCTGCTCGAACGCGATTCCACAACTGAAGATTCAAAAAAATATTTGGATGAATGCATGAGACCTGGTGCAAATCTGAATGCCCTTGGTGTGTATGTATTGTATCATAACCATGCTCTTAAGAAAGCATTAGAATATTCAAAAGGGAATCTTTCACTGAGTCAAAGATCCCCAATAATACTTGCCGCACTGGCTGATGAGGCCTTTGCGATCCATTTTCTGGAAGATGCGTTTGCATCTGGTCATATTGCTGGTACATGGGGTAGTTCAGCTCTTAAAAAGGGAACTCATGATTATTATAATGAAAGGGGCCTGGAGGTTCTTACCTGGAACGGGACGGATATGGTGGTAATGGGTGATGCATATATGCGTCCCTCCGATGCTGATACTGCAGCCAAGACCGTAAAGATGAGCCTTGAACAATTTTTGTCTGCGTCAGTCGGAGACTTGGATCTAAACCAAAATTCAGATCAGAATGCCAGCAATGGACCGGATACCCTGAATGTTTGCAAAAACAACTACATGCCGCCTAACAATCTGTATTATAGTCCGTTCAAAAAAATACTGCTAAGAACACCTATCCCAGGGCTGGCCTCCGGCAAGGGCTCCCTTCCACGGTTTCGTTCTGAAAAAGGATTTTTTCTTGGTGCATCTACAACTGTTAACCTATCAACAATTTTCGGTGGTTTTGGTGAGACTCAGAGGAATCAGGGTGGTATAGGCGGTCTTGAAGCCAATTTGATGATAGGTTACGGGTTAGAAGGTATAATGAATGAATCAGGTGACGGATTGATTTTCCTTCAGCTTGGCTGGCGTGAAGATTCTCCTTCAAGAAGCAGTCGACTCAATGATGCCTCCGGTGTACAAACAAACTCCATTACTTCTTATTTTCCTGGACGCTCTGCATTTAATATCAAGCTCCGTCTTCCATTCTGGCTATTACCAGGCGACCTGATACTCGCTACACCCATCGTTGGGCTGCTGTCGCCAAAAACGCTGCAGAAGATGCTGGTAACAGCAGGCAATGGCGGATTAATTCCATGGCAGTCGGGCCTGGCTACCCCAATTGGGAGATTTCAATTTATGGCAGGAAGAGAAATTGGAATTTCACTCTACGGATTGCGAAAAACACCGGATGCCTTGCTTGTACCCGGTCCTGACAGTACAACTGTGCTGCTCTCCTACCGATCCACAAAACTTGAATTTCCTTTTCTGGAATACAGGCCGGTCAGGTCATTTTCCCAGAACCAGACATCTTCTCTGAAAATTCAGTTCTCCTTTGGAGTTGATTTGCCCTATAAGGTTAAGGAAATTGAACCACAGAAAGCTCCTTCAATCAAATTGAAACCGGTCTGGAATATTACAATGAGAATCCTCTTCCACTACAGGCACTATCTATGACCAGTCATCACGAATCAAAGAACTTCAATCCATCTGTAACGGAGTCCGTCAACTGACCCATACCCCGTATGGCAGCTTCGGAAATTCAGGATACCTGATGCAGATCAGTCTATGCAATATTCAGGAATCAGAATTGGTCTGCTGCAGCCCGGCATTGCACCTATTGAGCACGAGCCAGGCAGTACTCAGAATCAGCCACAAAAGATTCTGAGAATTATTCTTTATGAACTAGATGAAATCCCCATACTTCAATGGTTTGTTAAGTCACGTCAGTACCAGGCTAATCCCTTAAATTACATGATGTTAAATCCGGAGAAGCATCAGACCGGATTTCGTGTGAATATTTTCATTTAATTCCTTGAATGGATCCTCCCCAAAGGATATCTTTGAATAAAAAACGATGAAAAATCTGCTGATTAAGACCTCTGCCCTGCTCCTTATATTAACATCTGCGGCACTGAACGGACAGGTTCAGCCTCAAAAGCCTGTCAGAATTGCAATTGCCGGAATGACCCATGACCATATCGGATTTATACTTAAGAAGAAAGATGAGCCCTGCCTGAAAATTGTCGGCATATATGAACCTAATCGCAAGCTTGCTGAAAAATATGCCTTGTCATTCCATTTTGACACTGCCCTTATCTATGACAATCTGGAAAGAATGCTTGACCTGACGAAGCCTGAGGCGGTTGTCGCTTTCGGTTCAATCTTCGGGCACATGGCTGTTGTCGAAGCCTGTGCTCCAAGGGGTATCCATGTAATGGTCGAGAAGCCGCTGGCTGTCTCAACTGAGCATGCCAGGAAAATGCAGGATCTTGCTGAAAAATACAAAATCAGACTGCTTACCGATTATGAAACATCATGGTATCCCTCCACAGCCAAATCATGGCAGCTTGTGAATGACAGCAATTTTATCGGGAGGATCAGAAGAGTTGTCATAAACGACGGACACCAGGGACCGGTGGAGATAGGATGCAGCAGGGAGTTCCTTGCATGGCTCACTGATCCCGTTCAGAACGGCGGCGGAGCTGTTACTGACTTTGGTTGCTACGGGGCAAATCTTATGACCTATCTTACCATGGGGGAGGAACCACTGTCAGTGATGGCTGTGACAAGACAGCTTAAACCGGATATCTATCCCAGGGTTGATGATGATGCAACGATCATTGTTACTTACAGGACATGCACCTGCGTCATCCAGGCATCATGGAACTGGCCCTTCGGGAGAAAGGATATGGAAATTTACGGGGAGAATGGGTATATAATAGCAAAGAACAATGAAGAGATGATGATCAGAAACCGCAGGTCCGCCGACGAAATACAGATGCGGGTCACTTCGGCTGACATTGAGGTATACGAAGATCCTTTTGCCTGTTTTGCAGACGTTATCCGCGGAAAATTATCCCTGACTGATTACAATCCATACTCGCTTCAGAACAATCTGATGGTGGTAAGGATCCTCGATGCTGCCAGGGAATCAGCCAGAACCGGCAGGAGTGTTGAATTCAGCCGGAAATAATTCCGGATTCGAAAAGTATTTGCAGGTTTTTTCCGGCAGGCCGCCCTTTATGCGGGCGATCTTCTTAATTAATTGTAATTTTTGTACCTGTTTTACCTAAGCTTCATCCAATGAGTAAAAATTCTTCCGACCACGGATCTTCTGCCGCTGTTCCCCGGAAATTATCATTTCTGATAATCGGCGCAGGGGCAGTGGGCGGGATCACGGCTGCCCTGATGAAAAATGGCAGGCATGATGTTGAAATCGCAGTCAGAACAGCGGATTACGCATCACTTATCACTGAGAAGGGGATAGAAATCAATGGAGTCAGGGGACACCATATTGTTAAAATACCTGCATATTCTTCGGGTGTTGCCGTGCCTGGCAAAAAGGATATTGTCGTTCTTGCCACAAAGGCTTCCGGTCTGACAGAGGCTGCCAGGGAATACAGTACGGCTTTAAAGGAAAACGGATATGTTGTTTCACTGCAGAATGGAATTTGTGAAGACGAACTGGCAGCTGTTCTCGGGAAAAACAGGGTTATAGGCTGCGTGACAGGCTGGGGCGCAACAATGGAGTCGCACGGGAAAATGACAATGACATCGAACGGCGACTTCATGCTCGGCTATCCTGACAGGGAGCCTGATGATTTGCTCCGGGCGGTAGCAGAGGCCCTCACCGCAGTTGTGCCTTCAGGTGTAACCGGAAATATAATTGGCCACAAGTATGCCAAGCTCATAATCAATTCCTGCATAACTTCGCTTGGAGCCATCTGCGGTCTAAAACTGGGGAGAATGCTTTCAAGGAAAAAAATCAGGCGGATATTCATTGAAATTATCAGGGAAGCTGTCGCTGTTTCTGAAAAAATGCAGATAAGAATTGAAATTTTTTCAGGGAGACTTGACTTCAAAAAATTTATAGAGAATAATCCTTTTTCAGATTTGCGCCGTCATCTGATGATTCTTGCTATTGGCCTGAAATACAGGGAGCTTAAATCCTCAAGCCTTCAATCGCTTGAAAGGGGACAACGGACTGAAATTGATTATTTAAACGGTTACATCGTGAGCCACGGGCTTGAGCTGGGAGTTGATATTGAAATCAATTCTCTCATCGTTAAGATGATACATGAGATTGAATCGGGAAACAGGGAAATTTCGCCCAATAATTTCAATGATCCGGCTTTTGACAGATTCAGCTGACAAAGAATTATTCATCGGATAATACAATCTTTCAATCAAATTGGTATTTTTGATAGGTCTACTTAAATCTGATAAAGCACAAATATGAAAAAAGGAAGCGTTGCGTTGTTGCTCCTCTGGATCAGCCTCACTTCTCCTGTGACCTATTGCCAGGAAAAAATCTATTTATCCTCCGATCAATTTGTAAATGAAGGAATTGAGCTTCACAATAAGGGAGAGTACGATAAGGCGATAGCCTGTTACCAGAAAGTAAGCAAATGTGATCCAAATTATGAGATGGCATGCTATGAAATGGCGCTTACCTATTATTATATTGACAAATACGATGAAGCACTGGCAAAATGCAGGGAAGCACAGTCACTGAATTATGACAAGGCATACCTATACAGTTTGATGGGGAGCATTCTCGATGAAACAGGAAGGCAAAATGAGGGTATTGAACTTCTGAACTCAGCCCTGAAAAAATGGCCATATAATCAGAACATACTGTATAATCTGGCAGTTTGTTACCTGAATACAGGCAGGCCTTTAGAGGCTGAAGGGATCCTTATAAAGAGCATTCTTATCAACCCTTACCATAACCGCACACATCTGGCCCTGGCGAAAGCCAATTACCAGATGGGGCGTATTGCACAGTCGTATCTGGCTTACAATATGGCCCTGCTGCTTAACCCCTCGGTAAGTAATATTGCAGCCTTTGAGGAGGCAATTTCGCAGAAGCCAAAGCTGAAAATTCAGGAATATAAATATCCATATGCAAAAGATGTCAACCCTGGAAAATGGGATGAGCTAAAAGACCTGCTCCAGTCAGAACTGGCCTTCAGGAATGAATTCGATTATGATTTTGAATATAATTATACTGTAGGCCGCCAGTCCCTGATGCTATTCCGGAAGCTCACCTTCGATCCTGCCGACACCTCAATCTATAACAGGCTATATGCCCGGTTATTCGTTGATATTTACCAGAAAACCGGTTTTGAAACTTACCTGAATTATATACTTAAAAATACAAATAACGATGGAGTGGCCAAATGGTCCGATAAGAATCAGGATAAGCTGAAAGCCTTCGTCAGCTGGGCCCAGGCCTTCATTAATCAGGGCAGGCTATATTGTTTTTCTTATCAGGATGAGCAGAATTCCAGACAAACATATCATTATGATGAAGATGGCAACCTGGTTTCGATAGGGGAATTATCTGCCAGGAATGGTAATATCAAAAACGGGCCATGGCTGATAATCAGCAATTATGGCGATATAAGTGAAAAAGGAGTCTATGTAAATGGCAAAGCGCAGGGAGAATGGCTGGTTTACTGGCCTGATGGCACCTTAAGGAACCACTTGAACTTTAAGGATGATCTGCTGGATGGTAAAATTCAGACCTTCCATCCGAATGGTGCTGTCGACAGATCCTACCTCACCAGATCGGGCAAAAAGGCGGGGATCAACGAGAGCTATTCGCATTCGGGTCTTCTTATCAACAGAAACAGCTATTCTGACGACAAGGCTGAGGGCCCGGGAATATTCAACAGCTATAAGGAAGGGTTTGTGCGCAAGTATAATTACACTGGCGATTCACTTGAGAATGAAGCCACGGAAACATGGCTGAACGGGAATCAGAAACAGCGATGCACTTATCACAGGGGGATGCTCGAAGGCACGTTCACATCGTGGTATTCAAACGGAAGCAAGGAATCGGAAAGAAACTATAAGCACGACACACTTGTTGGAAAATATTCTGAATACTATCCAAATGGTCAAAAAAGCAGGGAATATGAATATAACACATCAGGGAACCTCACCGGGAAAATAATTTCATATGACAGGCCAGGCAAAATTACAGCAGAGGAGAATGAATACAAGGAGGGCAAACTGACGGGAACGCGGACGGAATTTTTCCCCGATGGCAGGATTCAGAGGATCCTGACGTATCAAAACGATCATCTCCTGCAGTTCCAATGTTTCGATGAAAAAGGAAATCAGCTGTGCATTTCCCATGAAGCCGACAGCAGTATTTATTTCAGGTCCTTTTATCCTGATGGCATATTGAGTGCCGAAGGATTATTGTCGAAGGACAGGCGCGAGGGCAAATGGAAATTCTTCAATCCGCTCGGGATTTTAACAGATGAATCGAACTACTCGAACGGACAGTTTGAAGGGCCCCAGCATACATATTATGAAAATGGTCAGGCCGAAAAAGTGTACTCCTGTCACGGGAACTACATTCTCGGCGAATACAGGGAATATTATATCAACGGGCATCTGAAGCTGGAGGGCAACTATGACAGCACAGGCATCGCAGGCAAATGGCTGTACTACTTCCGGAATGACACGCTGAGCAATATTGTGTTCTATAAGGAGGGAAAAGCATCGGGACGATCATCCTCATATTATGCGACAGGTAAACTGAGATCGGAAGAATTCTTTAACAGTGACTGTAATTCAATACGCTCAAGGGAATTTGAAGAAGATGGCTCGCTCACGGATGATTTGAACTTCGAATACGGTACACATGCATTCGAGATCATGTTCCCTGACGGAAAATTGAAAGAGAAGAAAACCCTGTCGGATAATGTAATGGATGGCGTTTATGAAACATATTATCCAAATGGCAGGCTGGCGACACAAATTGAATATTACCACAACTCCATGAATGGAAATTACAGGAAATGGGACTATGAAGGCAACCTGACCTATTCAATTCCCTATCTCCTCGACAAGGCTGAAGGGGATGTCAAATGGTTCAAAAACAATACACCAGACTATTCAGCTCATTATGAGCAGGACAAGGTGCAGGGAAAAACAACTGGCTATCATTATAACGGACAGAAAGCACGTGAGTCGGCTTATGTCGATGACAAAAGAAATGGCAATTCAGATTTCTACTCACCTGAAGGAATCTTTATGTACAGGCTAAGATATGCCGACAACACGATAAAGGGATACTCATATCAGGATAAATCGGGGAATATGGTTCAGGAGATTCCGATCACTGACACAACGGGTAAAATAACCACTTACTACCCCAATGGAAAAATTTCGTCAGTAATTTCACTTTCCATGGGGCTGTATCATGGGAAATTTACGGCATACTACTCCTCAGGTTCCCTGCTCAGGGAAGAAACATTCAAATTTGGCGAAAACGAAGGTTATGACAAGACATATTACCCTGGGAATAAACTCAGGGAACTGATAAACTATACCGCTGATTCCAGGCAGGGATTATATGAATTGTACTATGAAAACGGGAAAAAGGAAAAGACCGGTAACTATTGCCTGGATAATGAGGAGGGAGATTGGATAGTTTATAAGCCCGATGGAAGCATCAGGGAAAAACTTAAATACCGGAATGGGATTCTCTATGAGATCAGGTAGAAACAGCATTGCTGCATATATTTTTCTGCTTCTTCTCAATATCCAGGGGTTGGGTGAAGCAAAGGGCCAGACTTCAGGTGATCTTGAAAAGTATTCAGGGAAATATCCGGATAATGCAGTCATACTTGCCACATTCAGGCAGGATATGGTAATTGGAATGACTGACGGCAAGCCCAGGCTGGATATCAGCGAATACAAGGAATATATGGCCCTTACTGACAATGCAAATTATTTTTCAAATTCAAAGGAAACATTCGGGGCTATCCACAAATTAAAGGATATAGAAGCATACAGCCTGGTACCTGAAAAGGGTGGATATAAAAAAATTACCGTTAAAGATTTCAAAAGGACATCCGAAACATCCGGCAGTTCGTTCTATGACGATATTTTTGCCCTTAATTTTACATTCCCTTCAGTGGCAAAGGGAACCAGGATGATTTCCAGGATCCGTACCTCCGCCGATGATCCTTCATTTCCGTATAAATTTTATTTCGGTGATTTTATCCCCTGCGATGATTATATATTTACAGTAACCTGCCCGGAAAATGTCGATATAAGATATAAAATGTTTGGCAGGGATACATCGGTAATCAACTTTTCGATGATGTCAAAGGGTGGGAAAAAAATCTATACCTGGCATGCATCAAATCCAAAATCCTACATCAGCGACCCTCTTGCCCCGAGCCCAAGCTACTATGTGCCTCATTTGATTGTTCAGGTCGGCAGATATAATTACAAGGGAAAAACAACAACAGTGAATAACTCGCTTGATGATCTCTATAAATTGGTTTACAGGAGGGTCAGCAAAATCAATCTTGAAGAAGCTGTAGCGATAAAGGCCTTGGCCGACTCTCTTGCAAGAGGATCGGCATCTGATGAGGAAAGTGTTAGACGAATATTTACATGGGTTCAGAGAAATATTAAATATATTGCCTTCGAGGATGGTGAAAACGGGTTTGTACCGCGTGAGGCCAGCCTGGTGCTCCAAAGAAAATATGGCGATTGCAAGGATAAGACGAGCCTGCTGGTGGCCATGATGAAAACACAGGGCCTGCATTCAAGCTACGCCTGGATAGGAACCCGTGATATCCCCTACAAATTCTCTGATTTAGCGACAAGCGGCAATTTTAATCACATGATCGCTGTCTGGTGGGATGATAATAATAATCCTGTAATACTCGACGGAACAACTCTTCACAATATTATCGAAGATATACCTTCGGCGATACAGGGCAAGGAATGCCTGATAGAAAACGGACCCGACAGGTATACGGTTTATTCAATACCTGTGGCTTCACCTGAAAAAAACACTGTTTACGACTCTCTTTCGGTTGAACTGAAGGGAGATACACTTGTCGGAACAGGGCTAAGCCTTGTCAGGGGCGATATGCGGTCCTCTGTGCTGGATTGCATAGACGGGAGAGAGCCATCCGTATTGCCGGAACTTGTGAAGAAACTGATGCCAAAGGCCAGTAATAAATTTATCATAGAATCGGTTAACTCTCTGGCCACCTCCGATACTGACAAAACAATAAGATTGGGTTATAAATTTTATTTGCCCGATTATCTGACCACATACAACCAGACCGCATATCTGAACCTGAACCTTGATCGCTTTCCTGCCGGCACCAACATAAAGGAAAACAGGTGGATCCCCGTTGAACTGAACAGTACAACAAAGCATATTTTCGTCTGCAGATTCAAAATACCCGATGGCTACGAAATCAGGGAGATACCTGAAGAATCTGCCTATGAAGGCAGGTTGTTCGGCTTTCGTAATTTTTATAAAATCAGCAATAATGAAATTATTGCAAAAACAATTGTGACCCTGAATTTCCAGGTTATTGAAGATAATGATATGGCTCAGTTCCGTGAAATGCTAAGCCGGCTTAACAGTGCTTACATTAAAACTTTACCTATATACAAAACATCCAGACAATGAAACAATCCCTGTTACCTGCATTTTTACTTGTTTCATGCATACTTTCCGCTCAGGAAACAAAATACGATAACTATAGCTGGGAACCTTCTCCTCCGGTTATTCAAAATGATACTGTCAAATCTGTTGACGGTGTCAGGATTACTTTTGAAAGAAGGATAAAGGAGGTGTATGTCAACAAGGAAAACAATTTTGAGGAGATCAATGTCTTCCACAGAAGGATAAAGCTCGATACTCATAATGCAATAGATAACTATAATAAAATCTATGTCCCTTTCAACGATGTAATTGAATTACTGAATATTAAAGCACGTTTTATTTCGGCTGGCGGAAAGATCACGGAAATGGGCCAGGAAAGCATTAAGGAGGTAAGGAACCTTGAAAATAAGGGAGATTTTAAAATC
This sequence comes from uncultured Bacteroidales bacterium, assembly GCA_963756885.1. GTDB lineage: Bacteria > Bacteroidota > Bacteroidia > Bacteroidales > VadinHA17 > LD21. The sequence goes on along the minus strand of CAVWPG010000001.1, from coordinate 524,177 downwards.
TTCGCGGTGGAAGGGATAGAAATTGGCGGTGAAATAGAGTATTTCTATACCCTGAGGAACAAGTTTCATTCCTTTCAGTCATTCAGGATGCAGGGCACTGAGCCCCGGATGAATGTTGAGGTAATCTTTACATTCCCTTCAAAGCTGGATTACATTGTAAAAAGTTACAACGGCTTTCCCGATTTCAGTTCCGAGACTGATGAAAAGGCGGGCATCAGGGTTATGCTCGCCAGTGCCGGATATATCCCTGCGATTGCCGACGAAAAGTATGCAAACTATAATGCCGGCATGATGAGGTATGAATATACACTTGCATATAACTCATATACCTCTGTTCTGAGAACATACTCATGGAGCAAAGTTGGTGCAAAGATCTACGGCAACATCTTCCCCCTTTCAAAAGGTGAATCCTCAGCAATTAACGGCCTGGCCAAAAAACTGGAAATTAAGGATGGTACAAGTGAACAAAAAATAAGGGCAGCTGAAAACTGGATCAAAACTGAAATATCCGTATCGGACGCAATTACCGAAGATCCCTCCCTGGATGACTTACTGGGGTCCAAACAAACTTCAAAGTTCGGTATTACCCGGTTGTTTGTTGCTCTTTTCACACAACTCGGCATCCCTTGCGAGCTTGTACTGGCATGTGACAAAACTGAGCGAAGATTCGACCCTGATTTTAACGGATGGAATTTCCTCGACGAATATCTTATATACTTCCCTGAGCTGGATAAATATATTGTGCCATATGATCCGAACATCCGTTTAGGTATAAATGCCTTCAGCTATCAGGGAGAATATGCCTTGTTCCTTCACCCGGTCAGGTATAATGACAAGCTCAGCTCAATGGCCTGCAAGGTAAGGAAGCTGCCTGTTATGCCCTGCTCCCAGAGCTGCTGATTCACTGATGATAAATATCTCCTGCGACTTCAATCAGCTGAAAACAGAGGTGGGTATTCACAGGGAATTATCTGGGGCTCTCGGATTCAGCTTTCAGTCGTTCTGGGAGGGTATAGCAGAGGAGAGGCGCAGGGAAATTATAAGTGAAGTTTTTGATATGGGCGATAAGAATACAAATGTCAGTTCCTTTACAGTCAGCAATGGTTCCCGGACCGATATCGGAGTACGGCCAATAATCCTTAATGTAAATCTGACAGCCAATTCGCTTATTGAATCTGCAGGCACCGATTTTATCCTTAACATTGGCAGGACGATCGGTACCCAATCGGAGATGTACCAGACTTCAGAACGAAAATTGCCTGTAGATATTGAATTTGCGCACAGCTTCTACAGGAAGATAGAATTTAAGGTCCCCCAGGCTTATAAAGTGAGCAACCTCAAGGATATGAACATGAAAGTGGAAATGACTGAAAATGGCAAGGTAAGTGCCTATTTCTCTTCATGGTATGAACAATCCGGAAATACGGTTTACATCTATTCCAAAGAGGTATATCCGGAGATGGAATACCCTGCCAGCAGCTTTAATGCTTTCAGGGATGTAATAAATGCCTCGGCGGATTTTAATAAAAAGAAGCTGATAATCACTCCGCTGTAATTTACAATCAGAACAGATGATGCTTTAATTTAATATCTGCATTCAGTTCACAAAGAAGTACCTTATCCTGCAAACAGTCCCCTTGCTTGCCGGATTCCTGTTGCCTGACAAACGGATACGCAATATATGAGACCCGGTTTTAAGCTCATCAGCCAGTACAAGATACCACGGAAGATGGAGCCATCCGCTCCACTGTGTGAACAGAGCTGTACTTACCCGCTGCTTCCCGTCAACGCAGTACTCGATTATCCCGGCATCGGATCCCGCAGCCACGGCAATGCCTGCAGCCGAGCCTGTGAAGCGGAATTTCAGGACAAACCAGTCTTAAGGCCCTTCCTTCGAATTCAGAATCATACCTCACAAAACCCTTCCGGCTTGATTTATTGCCCGGGATATGAGATGCGGGATCAGAAAATGACAGGCCGGGACTGATAACGGACACGGAGCAGCATCTGACCAAGGTAAAAAAAAGGATAAACGGAGACAAGGATTCCGTTCTGCATAAAGAAGGCGGTTCTGAAGAATCCGGATGATCCCGGCTGAAACGATTTTCTGAAGATTTCCTTTGTAGAAATTCCCCCATGACAATCCGGAAAGCAGGTGAAATATTAGCCGTGGAGATATAAAGCACTTATCCGCCTGACGGGAAACCTTTTGAGGCGAATAAATATATGTTAAATATTGTTAACAATGATAACTAATAGCAAATCTGACTAATTTTGTAATATAAAAGCCACAGTGGAAAATGAGCAAGCGTGATGAAAATTATCCCAGGGAACCCATAGGCAGGATTATGGCTAAGATAAGCAGGATTTTTCTGGCCGATCTTCAGCGAAACCTGTCGCATCTTGACATTGACCGTTCTTATTATCCGCTTGTCCTTATCCAGGCAGGAAACGGGCAGCTTACCCAGAAGGAGCTCTCGGGTAAACTGCTGTGCAATAAGGTGCAGGCAGTGCGTATAATAGATTATCTTTCCTCTAACGGTTATGTGGAAAGGGTTAAGAACGCAAATGACCGCAGAAAGATCAACCTTACAATAACCGGCAAAGCCGAGAAGGTATTGCCGGACATAAGGATGGCATTCTATAAAACCACATCAACAGCGGTAAAAGGAATTCCTGAAAACCAGGTAGATGAATTATATTTTTTGCTTACAAAAATTGAGAATAACCTTATTAACAACAAAAGAAACAGAAGAAATGAATAGAGTCTCAAAATGGGTTTTCCTGGCTTTGACAGGCGTAGTCGTTGTGGTTCTCGGATTTGCTATAATAAGGTCCAAAGGAAAGGGTGGCACATCCGGGGGGAAAAATACAGCATCGCGGGAGAGGCCGCTTACCAGGGTTGATGCTTTTGTGGCAAGGCCTTCCCTCCTTGTCGACCAGATTTCCGTTTCAGGCTCACTGCTTGCATTCGAGGAGGTTGAGTTAAAGAATGAAGTTGCGGGAAGGGTTGTAATGATCAACCTGCCGGAAGGCAAATTTGTAAAAAAAGGGACCCTGCTTGTAAAGCTGTTTGATGACGATCTTCAGGCTGGTCTGACAAAGCTGAAGACCCAGCTTGCGATACAGGAGCAGATCCATGACAGGCAATCGGAGCTGCTGAAGGCAAACGGCATCAGTCAGAATGATTACGAACAGACCGGTCTTCAGCTCAATTCCCTCAGGGCCGATATTGAGGTACAGAAAGTTCTGATAAGGAAAACTGAAGTGCTGGCTCCGTTCGACGGAGTAATCGGACTTCGCAATATAAGCGTCGGGGCCGAGGTTACCCCTTCTACCCTGCTGGCTACCATCAGGAGCGAAGATAAGCTCAAACTCGATTTCAGCGTCCCGGAAAAATACAGCACTGAAATTAAGCCAGGGATGAAAATAATTTTCACATTGTCAAACGATGAGAAGAAATACGAAGCCACTGTAATGGCAACTGAAGAGGGCATTGATTCATTCACACGTAACCTGAAGGTAAGAGCCTATGTTGACAACAAGTCTGATCATCTCCTGCCAGGGGCTTTTACGGATGTTGTTTTAAACCTTAATGAGAAAAAGAACGCATTGCTTGTTCCTACCCAGGCTATCATTCCCCAGGAAAATGGTGAGAGTCTCATTGTAGCCAGGAATGGAAAAGCTCATTTTACTCCAGTAAAAACCGGGATCCGAAAAGCTTCCGGCATTGAGATTAAAAATGGCATTCAATCGGGCGACACCGTGATTACTACCGGTCTGCTCTTTTTGAAGGAAGGCTCAAAATTAAACTACTCAACAGTCTTAAGCCGATACAATATGACTATCTCGGATATAGCGTTAAACAGACCGGTAGGGGCTGTTGTCCTGAGCCTCATTATTGTTTTGCTCGGAGTCGTTGGCTTTACTTTTCTCGGCGTGCGCCTTTATCCGGCAATAGATCCTCCGGTGATAACGGTGCAGGCATCATATACCGGGGCAAATGCAGAAATCATTGAATCTCAGATCACCGAACCCCTTGAAAAATCAATCAATGGCATAGAAGGGGTAAAATCGATCTCTTCCCAGTCGGCTATAGGATCAAGTTCAATCACTGTGGAATTTAACCTCGGAGCTGACCTGGAGAAAGCGGCCAATGACGTAAGGGATAAAGTTTCCCAGGCTATGAGGACCCTGCCACAGGATATCGATGCACCTCCCACTGTGACAAAGGCAGATGCAAATGGCGATCCGATTATTATGCTCATTGCAGAAAGCAGCAATATGAACGATATTGAGCTGAGCGATTATGCTGAAAATGTTTTGCAGGAAAAACTGCAGACAATTCCGGGAGTGAGCGCCGTAGTTATCTATGGCCAGCAGAAACCAGCCATGCGCTTATGGCTGGATCCCAATAAGATGGCAGCATATAACCTTACTGCTTCCGATGTGAATAATGCTCTTGTCAATGAAAATGTTGAAATGCCGGGTGGAAAGATCCGTGGTAATAATACGGAGCTCATAGTTAAAACATTCGGAAGGCTTGAATCGGAAGATGATTTTAATAACCTTATTATCAGGCAGACAGATAATCAGGTTGTTCGGTTCAGAGATATAGGGGAAGCTGTTCTTGGTCCTCAGAATGAAGAATCGGGTGCAAGGATCAATGGAATAACCGGTGTCGTGCTTGCTCTTATACCCCTGCCAGGGGCCAACGACATACAGATAGCAGATGAATTTTATAAGAGACTTGATCAGATAAAGGAAAATGCCCCCGAGGGAATGAAGCTGCAGATTGGACGTGACAAATCAATTTTTGTAAGGCAATCGGTGAGCGATGTGGTAGAAACACTTCTCATTGCCATCAGTCTTGTTATTCTTATTATTTTCCTGTTCTTCCGCAACTGGGTAATTGCACTGCGTCCCCTTATTGACATCCCGGTTTCGCTTATCGGCACTTTCTTTGTGATGTATATTTTCGGCTATTCGGTCAATGTCCTCACTCTTCTCGGAATCGTTCTGGCGACAGGACTTGTTGTTGATGACGGCATTGTTGTCACCGAGAATATCTTTAAGAGGATTGAACGCGGAATGGATAAATGGCAGGCGGCTTTTGAAGGAACCCGCGAAATATTTTTTGCGGTAGTTTCAACTTCCCTTACCCTGGCCATTGTATTTATCCCGGTTATTTTCCTTCAGGGCTTCACAGGGCGTCTCTTCAGGGAATTCGGGATTGTTGTGGCAAGTGCAGTTCTGATTTCGGCCCTGGTTTCACTTACACTGACTCCCGTCCTGAATGTTAAGCTGGGAGGGTATGCTTCACAGCCATTCAAGGTTTTATGAATCCACGGAACCATTCTTCAAGGGGCATGGAGAAAGGCTACAGGCGTCTGCTTGGATTTTTTATACTGAATAAATGGATCTCATTTGCAATATTGGGCTTTTGCGTCGTTGTAATCGTGGGATTGTCACGAACATTGAAATCGGAGCTTGCGCCACTCGAAGATCACAGTTATATCCGGACTACCCTTACAGCCCCTGAAGGAACTGAATATACAACCACTCAGGCTATCGTGGATAAGGTTGCCGGGATAAGCATGGATAGCGTGCCTGAGGCTGACTATGTTCTCGCCCGCTATGGCGGGGGATCAAGCTCGAGTGTGAATACATGGCTTTGTAATAACTTTTCTGAAGGATCCCGCAGAAAGAAAAGCCTCCCAGCAGCAGATCTACGACAGGTTATCCAAAATCTATAAAACAATTGCCGATGCAAGGGTAATAGCCAGCCAGGAGCCCACAATCACAACTTCATTTTCACGGGGATTGCCTGTTCAGTTTGTCTTGCAGAACCTCGATTTTAATAAACTGAGAAAGGTATTGCCTGAATTTCTGGAAGAAGCTCAGAATAGTCCGGTCTTCAGCAATGTTGATGTAGATCTTAAGTTTAATAAGCCTGAATTGAATATTACTGTCGACAGGCTCAAAGCCACCAGTCTTGGCGTTAATGAAAGGGATGTTTCAAATGCCCTGAATTATGCCTTCAGCGGTGGGCGTACAGGCTACTTTCTGCGCAACAACAAACAATATTATGTAATTGCCCAGGTTGTAAGGGAGAACAGGAATGATCCGGCCGATATTTCATCGCTCTATGTAAGGACAAATACAGGAAGGATGATACAGATGGATAACCTCGTCAAAATTAAGGAGAGCAGCAGCCCTCCCACTTTGTATCATTATAACCGCTATAAATCGGCCACTATCTCGGCCAACACTGCCAACGGGAGAACTCTTGGCGAGGGAATCGCAGAGATGCAGCGGATAGCCTCTAAATTACTCGACAGCTCATTCACTACTGCCCTTGCAGGCACATCAAGGGACTTTGCCGAGAGCAGTTCGAATATCTCGTTTGCCCTTATCCTGGCTCTGCTGCTTATTTACCTGATCCTCGCAGCTCAATTTGAAAGCTTTCGTGATCCTTTTATCATTATGCTCACTGTTCCGATGGCTATTGCCGGAGCCATGCTTTCACTCTGGATTTTCGGGCAGACTCTCAATATATTTTCGGAGATCGGAATGATCCTCCTTATTGGGATCGTTACCAAGAACGGCATCCTGATTGTTGAATTTGCCAACCAGAAACAGAAATCCGGAATGGCGAAGAGGGCCGCTGCATTTGAAGCTGCAGCAGCAAGATTCCGTCCGATCCTGATGACTTCCCTGGCAACAATTTTCGGAGCCTTCCCCATTGCACTTGCCCTGGGTGCCGGTGCCCATAGCCGGGTCCCGCTTGGGATTGTAGTCGTCGGAGGGCTGTTCTTCTCACTATTGCTTACACTATTTGTAATTCCGGTAACCTATATCGTAATGTCCGGGAAAAAAGATACCAAAAGGAACTAAATTACTTAGAAGGTAAAAAAATGATCAATAGAATTATTTCCGTGCTTCTGTTATCAATATCATTTTCAGGTGTCCAAGGGCAAAAAGTACTTTCAGTTGATGATGCGGTACAGATAGCCTTAAAGAATAATTTTGATATACTTATAGCCAGGAACGATGCCGATGTTGCAAAGGTGGACAATACTCCGGGCAATGCAGGCATGCTGCCTGACATTAAAATGAGCGGCTCAGCCTCCTATGAGGTGGATAATATTCACCAGGGGCTGCAGTCGGGGGCTGAGAGTGACTATCCATCGCTAAAATCTGCTGCAATAAGTGCAGGCACCCAGCTTTCGTGGACCCTGTTCGACGGAGGGAAAATGTTCGTAACAAAAAATAAGCTCAATGAAATTGAGACTCTTGGCGAGATCCAGTTCAGGGATAAGGTATTGAATACGATGTACAACGTAATTGCAGCTTATTATGATGTTGTAAGGCAGAAGCAGGAGCTGAACTCAATAAATGAGGTCATCAACTACAACAAGGAGAGAGTGACTATTGCCAAGGCAGGCTATAATGCCGGCTCTCTTATCAGGACTGATATGCTCCAGGCAAAAATAGATCTTAATGTAACTATGGAAGAATCAATTAACCAGCAATTTATAATTGAAGCTGCTAAAAAGACATTGAATGAAATGCTTGGGCAGGCTGTCGATCAGCCAATTGAAGTAACCGATTCAATTCCTCTCAACTATGTCCCAGATGAGAATGAACTCAGGCAAAAGTTATTCTCATCCAATACAACCGTCTTATCCTATCAGAAACAGATAGATATTGCATCGCTGAGCCTCAGGGAATTAAACTCGTCCTATCTGCCCACGCTGGATTTGAATGCTGGCTACTACCTTTCCAATTCGACCAGCTCTGAAGGATCAATCTTACATACCCGTTCAACTGGTCCGCAGGTCGGCGGTACTCTGGTCATTCCCATATACAGCTCAGGAGAAAACAGGAGAAAGGTTGCGGCTGCCAGGTTACAGCTGCAATCCGCTGAATATGAACTTCAGAATGTTAAGCTCCAGGTTAACACTGATCTCCTTAATGCAATTACAGGCTTTAATAACCAGCTTCAACTGATGCAGATTGAAAAAGAGAATAATGACCTCAACAAGGAAAACATTGAAATCTGCCTGCAGAGGCTCAGACTGGGCCAGTCCACATCACTCGAGCTTCATCAGGCCCAGGATAGCTATGTTCAGTCGTGTACCCGCCTCATCAATTTCGAATATAACCTTAAAATAGCTGAAATTAAGCTGAAACAGCTTATTGCATCGCTGTAACAGGAGCGGGAACTTATCATGAACAATGATTTACAGCCGTGAGGCTTCGTTTCCCGGTACAGCCATTCTGAAAGATGACCGGGGCAGCCCGCCAGGGTTGCTTCCCATGATTTAAACATCTATTTTTGCTAAAAATCTTGTTACGGTGAAACATAAAGTCCTGAAAAAGCAGCATATCTCAAAGATGTGTTTTGTATGTGGTGAAAAGAATGATTTCGGGTTACATGCAAAATTCTACGAAACTGATACAAACGAGCTTGTAGCCCTGATCAATCCCGCGGAACAGCACCAGGGCTATCCCGGGAGGATGCATGGCGGAATAGCGGCAACGATCCTCGACGAAACAATTGTAAGGTCGGTATGCAGCGGAAAAGTTGAGCAGGTTTGGGGAGTCACACTCGAACTCAGAACAAGATACCTGAAACCAATACCACTCGGACAGGAAATAAAAGTTGTGGGAAGAGTAACAAAAGAAGGGACACGTTTCTTTGAAGGCACAGCGGAAATTGTTCTTCCTGACGGGGAGATAGCAGCTACAGCAGAGGGAAAATACCTGAAAGTGAGCATTGGGAAAATCGCCGGCGATTCATGGATAAATGATGACTGGTATATTGCAGAAGGCTCTGATGACCCGTCAGAAATTGAAATCCCATGAAACGATATTGCATGCGCACAATTTTCCTCCTTTTGAAACCATAACCTGAAGATTTATTCTTTATTTACAGTTTTTTTATAAATTGGTCATCTTTAAGGCAACTGTTTAGAGGATTTTATACCCAGTAATCGAATCAGTCTGTATATTTGGTATTTTAAAATAAAGCGGCTGGCTAAAAGGGGACCTGAATATTGATTGCTCACGGAGTAAGTCCGGTCAGATCTTGTACATTCGGGCTGATAAGATGCCAAATGAGTCAGGTGGAATGCCAGGGGTGTTAAAATTGTTTCAACGCATAATGCAAAATCGGAATGAACGGTCAGATTAAAAACAGATTCTTGTTTACGAAAAATATCGATTCAGTTCTGACCAGTATTCATGACGGTTTTGATTTTACAATCAGGTTTTTCAGGGAGCTGTTCAAAAAGCCGTTTTATTTCAGGGAGACTGTGGTTCAAAGCTTCGAGATTGGCCTCAGATCGCTTTTCCTGATCACAATAACAGGTTTCATTGTTGGATTTGTATTCGTGAAGCAGTCGCGTCCTTCCCTGGAGTCTTTCGGGGCGACCGCATGGCTTCCCTCGCTGATGGGCATCGCAATTGTGAGGGCTCTCGGTCCGCTTGTAACCGCGCTTATTACTGCGGGCAAGGTTGGTTCAGGCATAGGGGCTGAGCTCGGTTCCATGAGGGTTACCGAACAGATCGATGCAATGGAAGTGTCAGCCATCAACCCCTTCAAATTTCTTGTTGTTACAAGGGTTGTGGCCGCAACATTATCAATATTCATGCTTGTGCTTTACTGCGATTTTGTTGAGCTGCTGGGGTCTTTCATAAATATAAATTCGGTTGAAGGAATAAGCGTGCAGGCTTTTCTAAGGAATGCATTCAGTTCACTGAAATTTCTCGATTTGTTCACTAATGCCATCAAAGCAATAACATATGGATTCACAATTGGGATTGTGGGGTGCTACAAAGGATTCAATGCAACCCAGGGAACCCGTGGCGTTGGAATGGCAGCAAACAAGGCTGTCGTTTTATCAATTTTTCTTATTTTCCTGGAGGAGTTTTTTATTGTCCAGGTGATAAACTGGATAAGATACCTGTAAAAGATGAAAAGCTTTAACTCAGGGGTGTTAACAGATAATCCGGAAACTGTAATATCAATAGACGGATTGCATAAGTCGTTTGAAGATCTGGATGTCTTGTGCGGGGTAGATCTCAGGCTTCAGAAACGGGAAAATCTGACCGTTCTCGGGAGATCCGGGACAGGAAAATCAGTTTTGCTCAAGATAATAGTCGGTTTGCTAAAACCCGACCTTGGGAAGGTGTGTGTTCTGGGCAGGCAGGTAGACAAGCTTGTAACATCTGAATTGAATGCGCTGCGCCTGCGCATAGGATTTTCATTTCAAAACAGCGCGTTGTACGACAGCATGAATGTTTTCCAGAACCTTGCCTTTCCACTTACAATGAACATCAGGGACCTGAAAAGGAATGAAGTCCATACATCAGTGGAGGAGGTACTGAGCGCTGTCGGGCTTTCGGATAAAATTTTCCAGATGCCCTCTGATCTTTCGGGAGGTCAGCGAAAAAGAATCGGGATTGCCCGTGCCCTCATCACAAAACCTGAGATTATGCTTTACGATGAGCCCACATCAGGCCTTGATCCCATAACAAGTGTCGAGATAATTGAACTTATAATGAAAGTTCAGCAATTGTATCATACAAGCTCCATCATAATAACCCATGATCTCACATGTGCGAAAAGTACGGGCAACAGGATAGCTATGCTTGATGAGGGCAAATTCCTTAAGGTCGGAACATTCACTGAAGTTTTCTCAAGCGGGGATAAGCGAATCAAAGGATTTTATAACTACAATTTTATACAATAAGTGATGAATGAAACTACTCATAAGCATTCTGTTGTGGTCGGACTCTTTGTTTTATTCGGAATGGCCATACTGTTAGGGGGAGTACTTCTTCTTGGAAACCTTAACAGATCCCTTCAGAAAAGAATCAGGATCGAATCATTCATCGACAACGTTAATGGATTGCAGAAGGGTAATTACGTATGGCTTTCCGGAGTAAGGATCGGAACTATATATAACCTCCGGCTGCAGGGAGATTCAGGTGTGGAGGTTATGATGGATATAGATTCCAGGGTAAAGGAATTTATCCATAAGGATTCCCGGGTAAAGCTCGGAAGTGATAGTTTCATTGGCAACAGGATCCTGATAATTTTTGGTGGCAACTCAATGTCCGGAAACATAGAGGAAGGAGATACCCTTCGCTTTGAGAAGACCTTATCTGCCGACGACCTGATCGGGACTCTTCAGCAAAACAACGAAAACCTGAAAGCTATTACAGGCGACTTCAAGGTAATAAGCAGTAAGCTTGCAGCAGGCGAGGGAACCATAGGAAAATTTTTAACTGATGATTCGTTTTATTCAAATATCAATTCAGCTGCCTCGTCACTCCGGGAGGCTACCGGCAGAGCGTATCAACTTATCAGCTCACTTACAGAATTCAGTGAAGGATTGAAGAAAAAGGGGACCCTCGCATATGAGCTTACTACTGATACAATTGTCTTCACCGATGTCAGATCCTCAGTTATCAAATTAAACCGTCTGGCAGATTCCGCGACGGTCATGCTTAATCAGATGAAGGAGGCTGCTCATAATCCCGGCACATCGATAGGAGTTTTACTGAATGACAAGGAATCGGGGACAGATCTGAAGGCGACCCTGAAGAATCTTGAACAAAGCAGCGAAAAGCTCAATGAGGACCTGGAGGCTCTCCAGCATTCCTTTCTTATGAAACGCTATTTCAGGGATAAGGCAAAAGCAGAGAAAAAAAGTGACCAGGCCAGGCAGAATAAACAATAAGACAGCCTCATGCCCCGGGATTAATGAATGACTATGTTGCTCAATTCAGGGAGATAAAAGTACCATCCAGGACTGTCCTTGTAAATGAAGGCGAAATAATTAGATCAATCTATTTCATTAAAAAGGGCTGCCTCAGGCTCTGTCTGAATAATCGAGGGAACGATTTAACATATCAGTTGATTTTGGACAATCCTGAGATTCCAAAGCGCATCCCTCAGCACTATATTGCCGATAAGGAATGAACCTGAATAATGAGCCTCATTCGGCCAGGTTGCATAAATAGAATTTTCTGATCTCAATATTTTATTCACTGCTAAGCGGCAGCCGTTGTAAACGCACTTGTATCGAAGTATATGGTAAATTCAGCAGTTCTGAAAGCTTGCGGTGATGGTCCCACGGCACCCGTTGCAAGCAACGGAACGGATGAAGGCAAGTCGCTGAACCGGAGGGTGGAACTGGTTAAGCAGTAATATTCCTCAGAAAGCACCGGCTCTCCCCCGGAAAAATCCAACCTTGCCACCAGGAGTTTCTTTATGAGTGTCCTCCAACGATGATCCTCATTATTCTCAGGTTTAGCACAAAGAACATTACAAGTTGTTTAAGTATGCTTCGCCTCCAGAATTTTGTTGCCCTTGTCGGGATCGGCGGATAGGACTCTTCATAATAACCGCGCACGATATTTTTGCCCATGTCTGTAAAGTTTTGATTTGGAATTCATTTATTCGGGAAGCAGCCACCATAGAGGATACCCTTTAGCCTTATGAAGGAACAGGTAGTGCAGGAGCAGTTTTATCCAGTGCCCTGCCAGCCCTATTTCTCCGACAGTATAATTAAGGTCCCTCCCCCATTCGGGATATTTTTCCCAGTCAGGGACTATAGGAAATACAGTCATTGTAGCTGCCTGGCCCTTCAGAAATCCGAATCCTGCAGATACGATACAGGCAGCGCCCATTCTTCCCATTGAAGCTTTATGCCTGAATTCATTTCCACTGCCCTTCCTGATCGATTCGGCTATATTCAGAGCAACTATCTTTCCTGTTACCCCTGAGGGCATCCCGGTTCTGGGCGGGGAAGGGGTTATCAGGGTCCCTCCCGGACTTTTCATCGGTTTGGAAATCTGGTGCGGTGGCGCGAATGCAATACCTGTCGCAAATATGTTCCTGTAAAGGGGGTTCTGATAAACGGAAGGCCAGTCACCGACGCTCCATTCCTCAAAAGGTTTCCCTGAATAATCGGCATCCACTTTCATGAAACCACTGGGGGCAAAGAGTGAGCCTGTTATATCTGTTCCGGCCTTGTCGAATGCCCTCATCCCTGCACCGGAAAATGACGGTATAAGCATCGCAAAATCAAACTCCTGGGTGTGTTTTGATCCGTCAAGCGTTTCATAATGCACAATCCCCTCCTCTACTTTGGTTACACCTGCCCTCTTGATCCACCTGATCCCATATTCGGCAAGGACCGATTCTGAAAAAACCTTTGTCGAGGTTACATATCCTCCCCTTTTAATGAATGCTCCCCCCATGCCGAAGTCGCCAATCTCATATTCATTCGTAATCCAGATGAGCTCGGCCTTGTCGGTAAGGTTTAATTCCCTGATCTCCTTTGCAACATTGAGAGCATATTCAAAGGCCGCTCCCTGGCAGGTTGCTGCAGGGTGGCCCGTACCCAGGAGAAATCTGAGCTTCCTCCCCTGCTTCATCTGATCAAGGCATGCCTTAAGGGCTTCCCAGGTTTTTGCAGCGTGGTCGCAGGAGCATACCGAATGTGTGAATTTGCCTGGACCAAGTCCTTCAGTAGCTTCGAAATTAAGCCTGGGGCCGGTTGCATTAACAAGGTAGTCGTATTCTATACGGGCTGTCTCTCCCTTTCTCGAGGGTTCTGTATATTCAATTGATACATAAGGCTTATCGGTTTCACCTCCCTCAGGATGGATCCCGGTAGCTCTTGCCTGTTCAAACCTGATGCCCCATCGCCTGTAAAGTGGTGGCAGCCTGAAGCGTACCTGATCGACTGTCATTCGTCCCACTCCGACCCAGATGTTGGAGGGGATCCACTGATAATATTCAGAGGGACTAATGACTATCACTTCATGCTCTTTCCCGAGCTTTCTGCGAAGATGAGATGCTGCAGTGTGTCCCGATATCCCTGCACCTAAAATAACTACCCTGGACATTTCTATGACTGAATTAGGTTTATGGCCAATCGAATTAACTCTCAAATTTAAAATATTTTATCAGGAAACAATAAATTCCTCCTGGTATCCGGGAATTCAATCCGCTGAATGTTGCGTTTAAAGCTGAGACTTATTGTCAAGCGGGGAATTATCAATGTTGTCCGCGACTAAACATAAGTTTGCAATTCTTGTTTTATTGTAAGTAAGAATCAATTGCAGAATTCCAGGTCATGAAACGATACAGCATAATATCATCCGGATTAATTTTTCAGTTAATTTTAAATCTCACATTGCTGAACAGTGCATGTGGCTCAACAACAAATAATAAAATGCAGATGGAAAATGACAGCAAGCTCACTTCTACAGACCCTGCCGCCGGACACGACAGTGATGCAGGGACCTATGATACAATTACTTTAGGCGGAGGTTGCTTTTGGTGCGTGGAAGCGGTATATGAAAGGCTTGAAGGTGTTGTAAAGGTCGAATCGGGCTTTTCGGGCGGTACTGTAAAAAACCCCTCCTACAGGGAGGTCTGCACCGGGATGACAGGTCATGCGGAAGTGGCCCAGATTACTTTCGACACGACAAAGACTTCAGTGGAAGAGATCCTGAAAGTTTTTTTTACTGTGCATGACCCGACGACCCTGGACAGACAGGGCCCGGATGTAGGAACTCAATACAGGTCGGTTATCTTTTACCGCAATGACCGCCAGCGGCAGATAGCAAAGAGCATCATTGACGATCTGAATAAGGCACATGTATATCCTGATCCCATTGTGACACAACTGGATCCCTTCACAAAATTTTATAAGGCAGAGGATTATCATCAGGATTACTATAACCATAACAAGAACGTTCCCTACTGCAGGCTCGTAATACAACCCAAGCTGGAAAAGTTTGAAAAAGTATTCAGCGACAGGTTAAAAAAATAAGGATTACTTAAATCCGATAAAAAGACCTGATTAACTGACAATTACAGAGCCTATAACTTTAATGGCTGCAACAGGAAATTGTTAACGGGGAGATAATATGAAGACAATTAAATATGAATCAGTCAGAATAATTTCAGTATTGACATTAATGATGGCTGTGGCTATTAATGCCTGCGGCCAAACCGGTAATATAAATCAATCAGCATTGGCCATGAATTCAATTGACAAACCAGATAATCCATACTATTCAAGGACCGATACAACCATGCTCAATCTTTCAGATGCCGAATGGAAGAAGATACTGCCCCATGATCTGTATGAAGTATCGAGACATGCAGCAACAGAACGGCCTTTTACGGGCAAGTACTGGAATTATGAGGGAAAAGGGACCTATTACTGTGCCGCCTGTGGAAGAAGATTATTCCGCTCGGAAGCCAAGTTCGCCAGCAGCTGCGGCTGGCCAAGCTTCTTTGAACAGGATGACAGCAAAAGCACAGTGCTCAGGCCCGATACATCATTGGGAATGATGAGGACTGAAGTGTTGTGCGGAAGATGCGGAGGTCATCTGGGGCATATCTTTGATGACGGACCTCCCCCGACAGGAAAAAGATATTGCATGAATTCAATTGCGCTTGACTTCGTTCCGGACTCTCCCTGAGATATTCCCCCGGAGCCGGCTAAGCTTGCTTTGAAATCACGAATTGTCATATTGAATTAATAGATCAAAGTGATCAGGTTGTCGAAAAAACGGCCTTGTTTGTATATTGGATTTGACGATGTATTGGAGATTTATTCAATTTGTACTATGCTTAAATCACATCGCCATGGCAAAAAGTTTTTTCAAAATCGCAATGCGCTATCTCTGGCGCAAAAAAACCTATAGTATCCTCAATTTCCTTTGTCTTACATTCGGACTTACGTGCGCTATCATCACCTCACTGTATATAAGGAACATCCTTGGCTACGACAGGTTTCACAAAAATTATGACCGCCTGTATACGGTCAATGCCTACGTTACATTTTTTAATGGGGACCGCTTCCCAAAACAATACCTTTCTGCATCACTGACTGATGTCCTAAAGGCAGAGGCTCCTGAGATAGGTGAAATGACACGCACTGCAGAAAGGGATTTTTCATTCATAAACGGACAGAATACCTTCAGGGAACATGGGCTTTATGCTGACAGCAACTTCTTCAGCCTCTTTACATTTCCCCTGACAGGTACGGGGACAAACGAGATACTTTCTGATCCGGGCTCGATCGTCATTTCGGAAAGGATGGCCCTGAGATTCTTCCAAACCATTGAGTGTACCGGCCGGACCCTGGTCCTCAAGGATGAGGGCAAGGAAGAGCCATACAGGATCGCCGGGGTATTCCGTGATATTCCCAGGCAGTCGAGATTGCAGTTTGATTTTGTGATTCCTTTCTCCAGGTTTCTGACCGATAATAAATGGGCTCTCGAAACAGGAGCAACGGCAAATGAGACCTGGATCCTGCTCAACAAAGGGACCCCGTCATCCATTATTGAGAACAAGATAAAAAACCTGATCAGGAATCAGGAAACGACATTGAACCAGGAACTATTCCTCTTCCCCCTCAGGGAACAGATTCTTTATTCGTATGCAGCCGGTAAAAGGGTATGGAGGGGAATGCAGTATGTTGTAATAATCGGGGCAATAGGTTTTTCAATACTGCTGATAGCCTGTTTCAATTTTATCAACCTTGCAATCGCCTTGAATTTCAGGAGGTACAGGGAAGCAGGTATCAGGAAGGTTGCAGGCTCTGGCAAGCCCGGGATTATCCTGCAGTTTATCGGCGAGACCTTCTTAATCACTTTTGCAAGTCTCATGGGTGCACTTCTCATTGCACGGTTGATTCTGCCTGTTTTCAACACTGCATTTAACTATGATATACAACTCAGGCTGACCGACCTTAATCTGATCCTTGTCCTTCTTGGCATTTCAGTGTTCACAGGCCTGGTCTCCGGGTTAATGCCGGCATTATACCTTGCCTCAGCCAATCCCATAGATGCCCTGAAGGGCAAATTAATTACCCTTCACAGTTACAGCATTTTTCGCCAGAGCCTGATCGTTTTCCAGTTTGCCATACCAATAGTTCTCATTATCTGGATGATGGTGATTAAAACACAGGATGCCTATATGAGGAATTACGATGCCGGAGTGGAGAAGGACAGTCTTTTCGTTCTTGACAATACGCCATTCATCCGCAGCCATGCAGAAAGCTTTAAAGCCGAATTGCTTTCCATTGCAGGGATAAGGGCAGTGAGCTTTACAAACTGCATCCCCACCCGGGGGTCAGATATTTCAAGCGAAGTCAGCTGGGAAGGAAAGGACCCTACGGAAAAGCTTCATTTCTGGTGTGTCAATTCTGACTTTGACTATAACAAGACCGTCAGGGTCAGAATGGTGGAGGGAAGATATTTCAATCCGAAGTTCTCTACCGATACATCCTCCTATCTAATTAATGATGTCGCGGCACAGGTGATGAAAATTAAGGATCCTGTGGGCGCCGTCATATCGCTCGAGGGTCGCAGGGGAACTATAGTTGGCATATTCAGGGATTTCCATTGCGTTGATCTTGCGGGACCTGTGGTACCGGCTATTATGTATATCAGGCCGGCATACCGTTCGACGATCCTGATCAGGTATTCATCAGCTTCATTCAGGTCAATCGCTGATAAGATCAGAACCGTATACAGCCATTACGACACTGAAAATCCTGTACGACTCACACTTTTCAGCGACCTTGCTCCCTTCGGAAATCTCAGTCTTCAGTCGGGTCTTGTCGGCACCGCTTCGATAATTGCATTGCTGCTTGCATGCATGGGCTTGTTCGGACTGGCCTCCTTCACTGCCGAAAACCGTACAAAGGAGATAGGGATCAGAAAAGCCAACGGGGCAACAAGTATATCGCTTATGCGCATGCTGCTGACAGGTTATGCAAAATGGCTTTCGATCTCCTATATAATAGCATTCCCCATTGCAATGGTTCTTGGCAAAGGCTTCCTGGGAAGGTTTCATTTCCACACTGACATACCTCTATGGGCCTTTTTTGCAGGTCCCGTTCTAGCTGCCATGGTGGCATTACTCACAGTGGGTTCGCAAACATGGAGGGTCGCAAACCGTAACCCGGTAAAAACCCTGCGATATGAATAGATAGCAGATAAACAACAGCATCTGAACTGGCCATTAAGCAGGACAGCAATGTTTGAAAATTAAAATTCCCGGGATATTTCAGCTCCATGTATCCAATATCCGCCTGCAAAGCATAACTTTGAATCAGGATATTATAAAAGGCGAAGAACATATGAAAACCATTCTTCTTATTATTGCAATCTGTCTGTTATTGCCGGTCTTTCCCGGTGTCCTGGCAGAAAAGAACGGACAGGACAGTGTCGGGTACTCAGACCAGGTTATACATACAAGAGAAGTTTACAAAACTGTTGACACGTTCAGGCTGAAGGTTGATATATTCTATACAAGCAAGGCACTGAAAACAAAGAACAATACTGCAATTGTATTCTTTCACGGAGGAGGCTGGGCCTACGGCACGCCGTCTGAGTTTTTCACAACCTGCGAAAGGTATGCAGCGATGGGTATAGTAGCCTTTTCTGTCGATTACAGGCTATGCATAGAAAACGGGCAGACGCCGAACAAAAAAATCAGCCCCATCGAATGTGTAATGGATGCAAGGTCCGCAATGCGCTGGGTACGCGGGAATGCCGGGAAATTCAATATTGACAGGAATAGAATATTAGCGGCAGGCCAGTCTGCGGGAGGGCATCTCGCCCTCAGCACGGCAATGATCGACGACTATAATGAAAAATCGGATGACCCGGGAATCAGCAGCCGTCCCGATGCAATTTTACTGTTTTCAGCCTGCGTAAATACTGTCGAGGGGTGGTGTGACCGGTTGCTCGATGACCGCAGGGAAAGTATATGGAGCATTTCGCCTGCCCATCACATAAGGTCAGGCTTGCCTCCCATGATCGAATTCCACGGGATCGATGATGAGCAGGTCCCCAAATGGACCGTGCAATTTTTTGAGTCTGAGATGAAGAAGCAGGGTAATTATTTCGAACTCCATACCTTCGAGGGAAGAAAGCATTATCTGGGGGATGGAAATCCAAAATACTCACGTTACTACGACGACAACATCCTCAGTGTTGCAGATGACTTCCTGCGGAAGTTTAATTTCCTGAAGTAAGCCCTCTAGACTTCATCCGGGATCACATAAGGTTTCCGGTAGGCTCGTGTAAGGAGCATATCGGCTTCAGGATCATTTACAAACTGTTCATAATCACCCATGAATTTAAGGCCGCGTCCCATAAGGTACGAGATATTTGCCAGGTGTGGAAGGGCTGATGAATAATGGCCTTCTATTATATCGGCATGCAGCAGTTCATTTTTGCCTGCACGAATGGAGTCGATGAAATTTGCAAAATGATCAGAGATTGTATTTTGTTCCTGACCTGAGGAAGGTGAATCGTCCGGTGAACCTGCGAAAGGCTCCTTCTCGCGGCGACGGAATGCCTTCCAGGGCTTCCCTGCTTCTCCCTTGAGTTCGAGATAGCCTTCGGTGCCATAGAACACGTTTCCAACAGTAATCCCGACACCAGATTCCATATTTGTATACCGGTCCCTTGTCTCAAATTCAAGAATTTTGCCATCATTGTATTTAAAGACCGAGCTTTGTATGTTGGGCGTTTCCTGGGAGGTCTTGTCGTGGCCGTAAGTCTCGACATCTCCATAAGCCATAGTCCCTTTAGTCATTGTTTCAGGAGTGCTCTCGTCCTTGTTAAAGCCGAAGATCCCCCCTGCAGAATAAACTGACACCGGGTGCTCGTTCTTAGCAAGCCCCCAGCGTGCAATGTCGAACTGGTGCGGTCCCTGGTTTCCCGTATCACCGTTGCCGGTATCCCAGTACCAGTGCCAGCAATAATGGCTTCTTTTAACATTATAGGGACGGTATGGGGCAGGCCCCAGCCAGCGATCATAATGCAGCGAGGCGGGAGGCACACTGTCCCTGGCTATGCCATATGAATCGCGCAAATTGAAGCAAAGCCCCCGGGCCATGTACACATCGCCGATACCTCCGTCATGCAGGAATTTGATGGCATCCCTTATATTGTTACCCGAACGGCTTTGAAAACCAACCTGAACCCTGACATTGTACCTGCGGGAAGCCTCTATCATCTTCCGTCCTTCCCAGAGGGTGTGCGAGGCAGGCTTTTCAACATAGACATGCTTTCCGGCCTGGCAGGCCCAGATTGCAGCCAAAGCATGCCAGTGATTGGGAACAGCTATTGATACAGCATCGATCTCCTTATCATTAAGCACGTTATGAATATCCCATTCCGTTAATGGCTTAACCCCTGTCTTTTCAAAAACCGATTTTGACCTCGGATCGAAATACTGTTCATCGGTATCGCAGAGAGTTTTCAGAACGACATTGTGGCTCCCTTTCAGGCCGCACCAGGTATTTATGTGAACATTTCCCTGATTCCGAATGCCGATAACTGCAACATTTAATCTCTCGTTTGCACCTGCAACCGAATCGTATGATTTCGCAGAGAAGCCTGTGCCGCCAATGGCAAGACCTGCTGTGCCAAGTACGCTTTTTTTGATGAATTCCCTTCTTTTTGTCATATTGATTATACTTTATATGAGATGAAATTAGAATGAACGCCGGGTTCCCATGAATTTTACCCCCCTGATAATACCAGCAACCCCTGTAAGCCACTTAGCCATTGAGTTTATAAATCTGCCCACAGAAAAGATCCTGCCACTGTAAAACAGCGGTAAACAAATTTACCGAATTTAAAGTGTAATACAAAACTGCATTTATATTTGGCCAGCTGCAGTAAGTTTGATCATCCCGGGACAGCTGCCGTAAAATGGGAAGGAATATTATTTTCAATCCAGATCAAAAAAAGGTCCCAGGGTAAACCAGCCAAGGGCGGGAAAGAAAACCATGGGAACTGCAAGCCCTGGAAAAAGCTCCGGATTCCTGACAGATAACGGGAGGGAAACTGATATCGGGATTATCATTGCAGCAAAAGATACGATGGAGACAAGAAGATGAAAAGCGGCAATTCCTTTCTTTTTGGAGATGCGCCTGTAAAAAAAAAATGCTATACTGAATATAAGGCAAACAATAATGTTCAGGCTTATCATTGTTCCGGCATTTATTATTCCGGAAAAATCAGATGCTGTGGCAAAAATGTAGATCCTGTCGTAAATAATTGCTCCAAGGGCCGCCATCAGACCTGATGACAATCCATGATAGAAATACTTCCTGAACATATTCGCTTATTTTGATACAGGTACTTTCAGAGTAACCTGCAAGACAGGATTGCCGTGATGTGGTTCTTCCTTATTGATATTATAATCGAGCCTGTTTATTTCGAAGCTTCCTGAGAAAACATTATCCGTAAAGGTAAACGGAATTGTAATTTTCTTTTGAACCCCGTGAAAATCGAGTATCCCTGTTGCATCATAGCCTGTTGTAGATTTTTTAATGGATTCCGAAGTGAAACGGATAACCGGATAAGTATCTGCATCGAGCCATTTCGCGCTTTTTGCATGGGTATTTTTCATGCCGTTGCCTGTATTAATAGAGTCTATAGCGACAGTACAGTCAAATTTTGAAGCCGGAAGATTCTCCGGGTCAAATTTTACAGTGCCTTTAAGCCCCCTGAATTCTCCTGCCGGATCGCCTCCGTCAAATTTTACAGAGTAGTTTTCGCTGATATTCCAGTCGAGCGATTTAATAAATGTGAAAGCGGAAAAAATAATAATAAGCCCGGCAACGGCCGGAAATAATTTGTGTTTCATATTTTTTTTATAATGATGACTTTCGGATTGCCCTGACGATATTCACATCCTCCTTACACTTGTTGTAAACAATCCAGCCTCCCTTTTGTTTGGACAGGAGCTTATTTTGACTTCTCCGTAAGGAGCTTCCTTATTTCCTCATCCCCTGCAACGTCGATCGCTGATTTTCCATGATCGTTTTTCACGGAAGGATCGGCACCCTTATCGAGAAGCATCTCTACAACGTCGCGGTGCCCGTTGGCAGCAGCAATCATTAAGGCGGAAGCTCCCTGGTCAGTATGTGAGTCAACCTCAGCCTTATACTCAAGCAGTATTCTGACAACCTCCCTGTGCCCCCTGAGTGATGCTATCAGAAGTGGATTGAATCCATCCCTTGTTCTTGCATTGACATCTGCGCCATGTTCCAGCAAGAGATATACTATATCAGGATGCCCATCCTGGGAAGAAACGAACAGGGGTGTTGCTCCCCGTCGTGTTCTGGCCTCTATATCGGCTCCACTGGCAATCAGAAGTTTTACGATATCAGGATAACCCACAGATGACGCTATAAATAAGGGAGTTGCCCCTCTGCTCGTTGGCATATCGGGTGCAGCACCATTGTCAATCAGCACTCGTACTGCCTCAGTCTGCCCGTTCTGGGCAGCTATGAAAAGGGGAGTAAATTCTCCGTCAGATTTTAGATCGATCCGGGCTCCGTTTGTGACCAGCAGCTCAATAATCTTCTCATGCCCCTTTTGTGCAGCCATATAGAGCGGCGTGAAGCCCTTGTATGTAAACTCATCGGGGCTTGCACCCTTTTTAAGCAGTTCTTCCGCAATTTCAGCATAGCCATTCCTGGCCGCCATATGCAGTGCGGTAAATCCTTCGTTGGATTTCAGGTCCACAGAGGCTCCCCTTTCCAGAAGCGAGCTAACAAGCTCAAAGCATCCGTTAAGGGAACCGTACATCAGAAGTGTCCCTCCGGCTTTGTCCCTGTAGTCGAGGTTATCTGCCATTTTCAGCATGCTCAGGGGAGTGATGCAGTCCTTTTCCTTAATCAGTTCAATAAGTGCCGAGGGTGAGACCGGTTCAGGAACAATTGAGTCCTGGATTTCAACCGGGAACATTTCGTCGGGAATATCTTCCTGTCCCCATGCAGGGGCGACCAGAGGAAGAAAAACGATGAACAGTGCCAGTGAAGATATTTTCATTGCCCGTCTGTTTAATGATGTGAGCTATCGGATCATTTCAGCAGGAAATTATATCTTATGTAAAAATACAAAATAGACCCGAATATTTTTATCCCCCTGAACACATTCAGACCCATAGCTATCACGACATGGGAAATTTTATATCTTTGACAGACTTAAATCGGAATTAAGGTTCTAATTCATTATGGCTGCAATAGAGGAATTAATTCATCTGACTGATCTCACAAATCTGCCACTTTCATCGATTCAGAAAAGGCTGTGGCTAATATGGCAACACTCCAAGTCAAATCCGTCCTATAATATTCAGATAGCATATCATTTTGAAGGAGAGGTCAATATTGAAATTTTACAAAGGAGCATTCAGTCCATATTTGACAGGCAGTATTCGATGTACTCGGTCTTCAGGCATAAAGATGGCTCTCCTTACATAGAAATCTCTCCCCGTAAAGTGGAGGTCGTGCTTAAGGATTTCTCCTCCCGGCCGGCCGGGGACCGAAGGGATGAGATCCTTGCATTTGCTTCCGAAGATTCAAGGAAACCATTCGATATCGAAAATGGCCCCCTCTTCAGGATCTACCTGCTAAAGGAGGAATCGTCCAGCTATTTCTTCTATGCCACCATCCACCATCTTGTTTTTGACGGGTTCTCCCGCAGATTGTTCGTCAGGGAACTCAGCAGGGTTTATAGTGATCTTATTGCAGGAAAAGAGGATAAACCTGAGCCGCTCAAGTACCTCAGCTTCGATTTTGCCGGGAGTGAAAAGTCAGCAATCCCCCCCGGGAAGGAAGAGGAATTTATCGCATTCTGGAAGGAAAATCTTAAGGACTGTCCTCCTGAAATGAAATTCCCCTACGACAACTACAGGAAAAAGGAGCCTTCGGGTCTCGGCTTTAAGGAATCCTTTACAGTTTCGCCCGGTTGCACTGAAAAGTTAAGGAAACTGAGCCTGGAGCTGAACTCTTCTCTGTTTAATACATTGATGGCCACCCTGGGCCTGCTCCTGCAGAAATATACAGGTGAAAACGATATCTGTATCGGGGTTCCCGTTACAACCAGGCGGTCGCACCACTCGTTTAAAGCATTTGGTCCGCTTATAAATACTGTAGCCGTTAAGCTGAATATCAACGGGGAGAATGATTTCATCAGCCATATTAAATATTCGAGTGAAGCAATAGCGGCCTCCATAGCCCATTCGGCGCTTCCGTATGAGAAAATAGTGGAAGTCGTAAATCCTCCCCGCGTTGCCGGTATAAATCCCTTTTTCCAGCTTACCTTTTCATGGATCAACAATTTTACCGAACCGATGAATCTTGGAGGAGTTACCGGGAAAAGGATCTCCCTGGCCAAGGGAGTCTCGGCTTCCGACATTACACTTTATATGTGGGAAGAAGCAGGATATCTCGAGGGTGATATTGAATACAATGCCGATATTCTTTCGCGCGATACTGTTGTGCGCCTGAAAGACAACTTTATCTCATTGCTGGAATCATTATCTGACAAGCCATCACAGGTCCTGCAGAAGATATCAGTCCTTTCGGCATCCGAAAGGGAAATGATCGCAAATTTCAATAAGACTGAAAGTCCTGTTCCCTCCTGTCTCATCCAGGAGTTATTCGAACGGCAGGTACAGCTTTCACCCGGGAAGACAGCTGTCATATCCGGCAATGCATCTGTCAGCTATTCCGACCTCGACAGGCGGGCTAACCAGCTCTCCCGTCATCTTATGTCTCTCGGGGTAACGAATGGAGATGTTGTTGGGATCTGCATCGAACGCTCCGACGAGATGGTTGTTTCGGTTCTGGGAGTTTTGAAGGCAGGTTGCTGCTATCTCCCCATGGACCCTTCATTTCCCAATGACAGGCTGAAGTATATTTTTGAAGATTCAGGCGCTAAAGTGCTTATTTCACAGAGTTCCCTGCAGGAAAAACTGGCTCATTTTCCTGATGCCAGGATAGTACTGACAGATAATGACAGGGAAGTGATCGGAAAACAAAGCTCAGAAAAGCCGGTACTTAAAACTGATCCGCAGTCACTTGCCTATATGATGTATACCTCGGGATCAACCGGAAAGCCAAAAGGGGTTAAGGTCCATCATGAAGCTGTCGTAAATGTCATTCTGAGCATGTCGAAGATCCCCGGATTTCAGAAATCCGACCGGCTTCTGGCAGTGACCACCCTTTCTTTCGATCTTTCCGTTGTGGAGCTTTTTCTCCCCTTATCGGTCGGAGGTACGGGTATAATCGCCAGGAGCAATGAAGTGGCTGACGGGCAGAAGCTCTCAAATTTACTGGCTACCCACCAGATAACAGTCATGCAGGCTACCCCGATAACCTGGACCCTGTTGCTGGTGACAGGATGGAAAGGTGGAAAAGATCTTAAGTGTCTGTGCGGAGGAGAAGCAATGACGCCGGGCTTTATAAATGACCTGTTGCCGAAAGTTGGTTCGCTCTGGAACATGTACGGCCCTACTGAAACTACTGTATGGTCGACATCATTCCTTATAAAAGAGACCGGTTCTCCAATACTGGTAGGCATACCTGTCGATAATACCCAAATATATGTTCTTGATGCTCAAAACAATCTCCTTCCCATCGGTGGTATCGGGGAGGTCTGCATAGGCGGCCTTGGTGTTACAAAGGGTTATAATAACCAGCCGGAGCTTACAGCTGAAAAGTTCATTTCCTTTGAAGATGGCAGGCTGATATATAAAACAGGAGACCAGGGCAGATTACTCAAGGACGGCAATCTTGAGCTGTTCGGCAGGATAGATAAGCAGATCAAAATGCGTGGATTCAGGATTGAGCCGGGTGAGATAGAAAGCCTTCTTACGGTTTTATCTGGTGTCAGGGAAGCTGTGGTGAGGCTTCATAAATTTGACAATAATGACGACAGGCTGGTCGCGTTCATAAATGCAGATCCCTCATTTAACCTCAATAAAAAGGAGATAAGTGAATACCTGTCAAAGCACGTACCGGCTTATATGGTACCCTCTTTCTTTCAGATCACGGATGGATTTCCAAGGCTCCCTAACGGAAAGATAAATTCAAAAGCTCTTAAATTCGAAGAAAGGGAACAGGAGAGTAAAACAGAGGTAGATTTTGATTCGTTCACGCCAACGGAGAAAAAGCTTGCCGCGATCTGGGAGAATGTACTTAAAGTAAAGAATATCAATATTACCGATAACTTTTTCAACATCGGGGGCAACTCATTGCTGGCACTGAACATATTCGCAAGGATAGTATCTGAATTCAAGGCAGATCTTGACCTGCGGATCTTCTTTGACTCTCCGCGAATCAAGGATCTCGCCGAATCAATTGATATAGCTCTTAACAGGGATCGCAGGAAGGAATCGGCCACTAAGCCTGAACACACTGACAGTCAGATAATCTCAGGAGAAATCTGATTTCTACACTTTTTTAATTGTGAAATTCAAAAAAATAAAAAATATTTGACCTTTATTATTGCCTGACGGGATTAAATAACTTAAAATTACTTTTATGGAGAATCTGGAAAAATATAACGAAGTATTTATTACAAATTTTCAGGTAACATTCGATCAGCTGCCTGAGCTGAAATATCAGTCGGTTTCCGCATGGGACTCAGTGGGACATATGGGACTGATAGCAGCCATGGAAGAGTCGTTTGATATAATGCTCGACACGGAGGATATTATAGATTTTTCCTCCTACGAGTATGGAAAAAGAATCCTGGAGAAGTATAATATCGCTATTTAGCTTATTCCATTGTGTGTGTATCACCTGATTCAGTTCCGATAAGGTACAGGTGCTGCCGGATATTCATTTGATTTTATCATGATAATAGGAAAGCTTCTTGAAAATAAGGTCTGTCTCATCACGGGTACCAACCGTGGAATAGGGCGTTCGATCGTGGAGCGTTTTGCCGAGGAGGGTGCGATCGTTTATGCAAATTCAAGGAAGACCGGCGTAATTGACGACTGGGCCAAGGACTGTTCGGCCAGGAACAATACATCGGTTATTCCTGTCTACTTTGATATAACCGATTATGTTGCCATGAAACAGGCTGTAATGCATATTGTAAAGGAACATCATCACATCGATGTCCTCGTCAATAATGCAGGCATGGTCACCTATGAACTTCTCGGCATGATCCAGGAGGATTGTCTGAGAGATATGTTCGAGGTGAACGTCGTAGCCATGATAAAGCTGATTCAGCTTGTATCTAGGGTGATGGCAAGGCAGATGAGCGGGTCGATAATAAACATGTCGAGCATAGTTGGTGTAAAAGGGGTGCAGGGTCAGCTGGCCTACTCGGCAACGAAGGGTGCAGTAATTTCACTCACAAAATCTGCTGCCAAGGAATTATCCTCAAAGAATATAAGAGTCAATGCGCTGGCGCCGGGCATGATTGATACTGAAAGACTTAGCGCCGTTCTTGAAAAGAATTTCAGTGAACGGGTTTCAGATATCGGGATGGGACGAATGGGAAAACCGGCTGACATAGCAAATGCATGCATATTTCTTGGATCTGATTTGTCAGAATATATTACCGGTCAGATTCTTGGGGTAGATGGATCCACAATTTTGTAATAGCCGGAACGATGTTTCTCGACCTCGAAAAAAAAGAACAGTCTTCTGCAGCCGCAACGGATAATACGGGAGCATCTTTATCCTATGGTGAATTATGCAGCTTTGCCGGGGAATTCTACAAGGCAATAGAAAAAAGGACGCTGATCTTCATACTGTCGGAAAACTGCATCGGCTCCCTTGCCGGCTATGTGGCTTCCCTGTCTGTCAGAGTAGTGCCCCTTCTGCTCAGCTGCAACATTGATAAAGGAATGCTTGATAACCTGACAGCCAGGTACCGGCCTGAATATTTCTGGCTCCCGGAAAGATTCGCCGCGGAATATGACTTTAAGGTTATCTTCAGAAGATATGGCTATGCTCTTCTTCAGACCGGACTGAATACATTCGGGCTGAATGAGGATCTATCATTGCTGCTGACTACCTCAGGCTCTACAGGAAGCCCCAAGCTTGTCCGTCACAGTTATTCGAATGTCAGCGAGAACGCCCGCAATGTGGCAGCATTCTTTGAATCAGGCCCCTCTGACAGGCCGCTTGCCATACTTCCGATGCAGTATACCATGGGGCTTTCCGTAATATCAAGCCATCTCTTCGCAGGGTCGACTATTCTTCTCGTAAATGGGACCCTCACTGACAGAGGATTCTGGACCTTCTTCAGGGAACAGCGGGCAACAAGCTTTACGGGGGTACCCTACAGCTTCGAAGTTCTGTATAAGCTGCGTTTCTTCAGAATGGACCTCCCTGATTTGAAGCTGCTTACCCAGGGAGGAGGGAAATTGGGCCATGACCTTTTCAGGGAATTTGCCGAATATGCCAGGAATACTGGAAGGAAATTCATCGCCACTTATGGTCAGACTGAGGGAACCGCAAGAATGGCCTATCTGCCTGCAGACAAATCAACCGTCAAAACAGGCAGCATAGGAAAGGCGATTCCGAACGGACGACTTTCACTTGTCGATGAGAACGGAAACGAGATCAATGAAACCGAAGCTGTGGGTGAATTGGTTTACAGGGGACCCAATGTTACAATGGGCTATGCTCTTGCTGGTGAAGATCTGCTGAAGGGTGATGAAAATAACGGAGTGCTTTTCACGGGCGATATTGCAAAGAGGGATAGTGAAGGCTATTATTTTATTGTAGGCAGGAACAGCAGATTTCTGAAGCTGTTTGGATTGAGGATCAGCCTCGATGAATGTGAGCATCTGATTAAATCAGCTTTCAGTATCGATTGCATCTGCACCGGAAACGACCAGGTCATGAAAATTGTCATCACCGATGAGTCGAAAAAGGAACTTGTCAGGAAATTTATTACAGAAAAGACCCGATTAAATCACAATGCAATAGAAATGGTCGTAGTCGATGAAATTGCAAGGAATGAAGCCGGTAAATCGATTTATGACCTCAACAGCTATTCATAGCTGAATCCCGGGGTTCCTCGAGGCATCTCCCCCGGGATGAATAACATTGCAATTTACAGATATTGTATTCTGAAGATTTAATAACTTTAGGATTAATTTCCTTTATTAACCCATTGTTTATTCTCATCAAACCGAAAAGAAGGAGGTTAGAGTTATGACAGAGCCCAGTCCGCTTATCGAAGGTCTCCTAATGATTCACAAGATTATCACAAGGGGATTAAGCACTTCAATCCGGAAGTGCGATGAATACATTTCGAAGAATGGTATCCCGCCGGGAGAAGCTGCAGGCTTTTCCAGCTATGTTTCGACTTTGAGGTGGGTTACCCATGCTCACCATCTCAGTGAGGATGAGGTTGCCTTTCCTTATTTCAGGGATTTTATAGAAGCCCCCTACAACAACCTGACACAAGATCACCAGACAATTTCAGGAGTGCTGACCAGAATTGAACAAACCCTTCCTGAGGTATCTTCGGGTGAAGCCGGAAGGCTCCGTGAGGCACTGTCGGATTTTGAAAATCTCTGGGTTCCCCATATCAGGATTGAGGAAGATCATTTCACCGCCGAAAAGCTGAAGCCAGTTACATTAATGAAAGATCAGATCGATCTGGCAAAACAGCTTGCAAGTCATGGCAGTAGGAATGCAGGTCCCGGACCTCTTGCAGTTCCCTTCTTTTTCTACAATCTCGAGAGCGGCGACCGTGAGGCTTTTATGCGTCCCTTCCCATGGATTGTCAGAAAAGTCCTGGTTCCGGTAGTATGGAAAAACCAGTGGAGACCCATGATCCCTTTTCTTTTGCCCCAATGAGCAGGGGCTCACTGTAAGGTTAACTGAAGGGAGGGATCAATCCTTTTTGCCATTTATTCAGGGTGGGTCTGAATAACCGGAGAGTTCAGCAACCTGATTCTGGAAACCATAAGGGTCACTCCTGCTCCGAAGATCCCTATAACGGCGAAGGAATATCGTAATCCTGCCGCCTGTGAAATATATCCTATGAGGGGAGGCCCCATAAGGAAACCCAGGAAGCTTACGCTGGCAACAGTGGCCAGTGCAATTCCCGGGGGGACGCTTGTATGCCTGCCGGCAGCGCTGTAAACTGAGGGTACTATACTCGAAACACCCAGGCCTACAAGCATAAAGGCAAGTGTTGACGGGACCAGGAATGGAAAAAATACGGCTGTATAGAGCCCTGCGGAGATCATTATGCCGCAGATCTGCAATAGTCTCTTCCTGCCCAGCTTCGAAGTCATGAAGTCTGCAAGAAATCGTCCTGATGCCATCATTATCATGAAAGAGGTGTAGCCAAGGATTACAAGGGAAGAGGGAGCCTTTACAACATCCTTGAAATAGACCCCGCTCCAGTCGAACATTGCTCCCTCGCTTGCCATGCTGCAAAAACCTATCACTCCCAGTTGTACAAGTGCCTTGTCGGGCCTGTTGAAGAACCTGCGCCTGGGGGCACCTGAGTTAACCGCCTGTTTTCCTTTGACAAGATAAGACTGGTTGAACCAGAGAATTATCCATACTATCAGAATAACCGTTGCAAAATGCCAGAATGGAGCTATTTTCAGATTAATCATTACAAGTCCTATGAGGGCGCCGGTGAACCCGGCAAAGCTCCAGCCTCCGTGGAAGGATGCCATAATAGGCCTGCTGTAAAGCTGCTCTGCTGCTATTCCCTGGGTATTTATTGAAATATTGCAGAGATTTCCTGCCAGACCGAATAGAAACAGTGCACCAGCCAGCTGCCATCCCTGTCTCACGAGGCCAATATTGGTCAGAAAAATTGAATACAGGGGTAGTGCAAAAAGAGCTACTTTCCGGCTGCCGAAACGGGTAACCAGCCTGCCGGAAAATGTCATCATGATGAACTGTGCGGATGGCATTGCGAACAGGATGGTCCCGAACAGGGCATCATTGAGGTGAAGCTTCGTCTTAATATCCGGAATCCGGCTTGCCCATGATGCAAACATAAGCCCCATGCAGAAATAGAGGAGAGCAACTGCGATGCGTATGCGCCTTTTGTCTGTCATGCTTTCCTGTTCAGACACAATTTAAAATCAGGAAAATCCTTGTGGGATAGCGGTATATGATCTAAATGACACGAATGTCCACAGGCAATGAAAATGAAGGCTGTTCGCGGCATGGTATATCACTTTAATATTAAAATTTATATAAAAGATCCAGCCTGCCAAATTAGTATTTTAGAATCAGATGGGAAATACATCCTCATATTCATTATGATATTTATTGCGGCCAATATTGTACGAAAGGATAACAATCTTTTGTATATTACAAATCATTACTAAACGGATAAATGGTCAAATTAGTAAGAGATTCTTCGCTTCACTTCGTTTCGCTCAGAATCTCAACCTTTTAACCGGACAGTAGTGATTACAAATAAAAAAAAGCAAGTATGAACAAAAGGTTCGATCGCAGAAGTTTTGTCAGGCTTTCCACAGGCGACAACCCGGATAATAAAGACTTATCGGGAAAGAACGCTCTGAAGAAGGCTGTTACAATGGATCAGACAGAGGTAAAGACCTTGCGCCTGGGGTTCATTGGGATCGGGGGCAGGGGCTCCTATCATCTGAATGCTGCCTTGGGCATTGAAGGTATTGAAGTGCCTGCCATATGTGAACTCAAGCCTGTGCGTCTTTATCAGGCTAAACGATGGATAGAGCAAGCGGGGCTGCCATCGCCAACGCTGTACGACCGCGGACCCGAAGATTTCAGACGCCTTTGCGAATCGGAAGAGCTTGATGCTGTAATCTGTTGCACTCCATGGGAATATCATACTCCAGTCTGCGTTTCTGCAATGAAGAACAACAAGCATGCTGTGACTGAAGTTCCGATATCCATTACTCTTGATGAGGCCTGGGAAATAGTGGAAACCTATGAAAAAACAGGGAAATGGGCAACAATGGGCCTTGAATTCTTCTATAACCTTCCGGTTTTAAATATGATACAGAAGGGACTGCTGGGCGACATAGTGCACGCTCAGACCGGCTACATTCACGATCTGAGAATGGTTAAATTCACTCCCGATGAGGAGCCATGGAGATTACAGCATTCTCTCAACAGGAATGGCAACCTCTACCCCGATCATCCCATGGCGAGCATGCTGCCAGCCCTGGATATCAATCACGGCGACAGGTTTGACTATATTCAGTCGATGAGCACAAATTCAGTAATGCTGAATAATTATGCCGCCCTGAATTATGGCAAGGATTCACCCTTTGGCAAAGCAAAAGTGTCGCTTGGCGATTACAACGCATCGCTTCTCCGAACTGTCAATGGCAAGATGATGACAATCATTCATGACACAAACACCCCTCATCCAAGGGAAGATTATCGTGTTCAGGGTACAAAGGGTGTATATTTTTCAAATGGGAAAAGAATTTACATTGAAGGTGTTAGTCCTGTCGAGCATGAGTGGGAATCAGCTGAGAAATATTTGAAGGATTATGCCCACCCGGTAACTCTAAACTATAATCCTCCACCCAGGAAGGGAGGCGTCATCCAGGGCCACGGCGGGGGCGGGACACAGACACCTCAGCACTGGGACCGTCTGGTGAGGGCTCTTCGTGAAAACAGGATGCCTGACTGGGATGTATATGATTCTGTGACAAGCAGTGCAATCATTCCATTGTCATGTGCCTCGGTTGCAAATAGATCACAGGCAATTGACTTTCCCGATTTTACGAAGGGGAAATGGAAAACCAGGCCACGCATCAACCTTGTATAGCTCATTATTTCAAGCGATTTTTAAAGAAAAGGATCATGGGTAAAACATATTATAACAGAAGAAAATTTGTTCAGCTTTCAGCAACTGCAGCAGTTGGCGGAAAAGCCATCCTTTCCGGGATGGGTTTGCCCGGAGAGTCTTTCTCTGCAGTCACTGGCAGTAAGCGGACCATCAGGCTCGGATTTGTAGGAATAGGTGGACGGGGATCGTACCACCTGAATGCTGCTCTGGGGATAGAAGGGATAGAGGTTCCGGCTATCTGCGAAGTTATACCTGAACGGATGGAGCAGGCTAAAAAATGGATAGAGGAAGCAGGCCTGCCCTCACCACGGCTCTACGACAGGGGTGTGCAGGATTTTAAGAGGCTCTGCGAAAAAGAAGAGCTCGATGCTGTAATATGCTCGACATCATGGGAATGGCATACACCAGTGTGCCTGGCTGCCATGAACAGTAATAAGCATTGTGTCTCGGAGGTCCCGATTGTGCTCACACTTGATGATGCATGGCAAATCGTCGAGACATATGAAAAAACGGGAAAATGGGCAACAATGGGGCTGGAAGGCTTCAGTCAGCTGGCTCTTCTCAACATGATCAGGAAGGGTTTGCTTGGCGATATAGTACATGCGGAGACAGGGTACATACATGACCTGAGGTTTGTGAAATTCAGTCCCGATGAGGAACCCTGGAGGTTACAGCATTCAATCGACAGGAACGGGAATCTTTATCCTGATCATCCGATGAATAAAATGCTCCCGGCCCTCGACATTAACCATGGCGATAAAATCGATTACATTGTCTCCATGAGCTCCTTCGGTGGCATGCTAAACGATTATGCTGCAATTTATTACAAGGATAAAAATCATCCTCTGACAAAGCAGAAAATTGCACTTGGAAATTATAACGCATCCCTTATAAGAACGGCAAACGGGAAAATGATGACACTTATCCATGATACTAGCACACCTCACCCGAGGGAACATTATCGCATTCAGGGCACGAAGGGTTTATATTCAGGAGACAAAACACTGAAGAAAATATATATTGAAGGGCTGAGCCCTGTTGAGCATGAATGGGAGGCTGCAGAGCCTTATTTAACTGAATATGAGCATCCTGTTGTTAAAAATTACAATCCTCCTCCCAGGAGAGGCGGTGCCATCGAGGGGCACGGCGGCGGCTCGACCCAGACCCCGATGCACTGGTGGCGCCTGGTCTGCGCCCTTCGTGAAAACAGGCTGCCAGACTGGGATGTATATGATTCAGTAACAAGCAGCGCTATCTCTCCTGTTACGGAAGCTTCAGTAGCCAGCCGGGGCAAAGCGATTGACTTTCCCGATTTTACGAGAGGAAAATGGAAAACAAGGCCTCCTATTGACCTTGCATAATGAAAGCCAGTGATCAAACCAATCCATGCAAACATGAAAAACACATCTGCCATATATCCTCTTTCTGCTGGCGCTTGCCTGTATTATGTTCCCGGTAAAGGCCCAGCAGCGACAAATGAGGAGCTCCGGCCTGCAGGACAGCCTGCTGCTGAAGGATTATAAACCCCGGTCCATTTTTAAAATACCGGTCACAGTGGTCCTGAAAGCAAAGTTTTCCGCAATCGATATGCATATGCATGCCCCCCGGGGAGAAAACCTCGATTCAATAGCCCTCGTTCAGATCAGGAACATGGATGAGGCAGGGGTGGAGAAAACAATTCTCTTCTGCGGAACAGGCAAAACCTTCGACAGGTATGCCGCAGTATACGGAAAATACCCGGGCCGTTTTGAATTGTGGTGCGGATTTGATCTGTCGGGATATGACAAGCCCGGGTTTGGTCCGGCGACAATAGCCGAACTGGAAAGATGCGTAAAGATGGGGGCAAAAGGTGTGGGAGAGATAAGTGATAAGGGGAGTGGCCTTTCGCGCGGAGCAGGTACACCGATGCATCTCGACGATCCGCGGATGGATCCGGTCCTTGAAAAGCTGGCAGATCTTGGATTGCCTGTCAATGTCCATACAGGAGATCCCAGATGGATGTATGAACCCATGGATGAAAGCAATGATCTGCTCTTCGAGGCATATTATTTCAGGCTCGACAATCAGAAAAACATCCTGGACCATAACGGGATGATTGAGACCCTCGGGAGGGCAATGAAGAAACATCCGCGTACTACATTCATAGCCTGCCACTTCATGAACCTCAGCTATGATCTTGACAGGCTCGGCAGGATGTTCGATGAGTATCCGAACCTCTATGCCGATATCTCACAAAGGGAAGCTTACGTTGCAAGCATTCCCCGATTCGCAAGGCAATTCATGGAGAAATATGCCGGCAGGCTTTTATGGGGCACAGATCAGGGATACAGCCTCCCAATGTACAGAAATTCGTTCCATATACTTGAAACACTCGATGAGCACTTCTATGCCTGGGATGTCTCCAATACGCGCTGGTGCCTCTATGGCCTGGGGCTGAGTGATGCCACACTGAAAAAACTCTACAGGGATAATGCGCTGAAGATCCTTAAAAAATGAATGTCGCAGCCCTGAAGGAGTTGAATATTAGTCTGGGAAAGTGAGTTTATTATTCAACCCCTCCGGAGCTGCCAAAAATAAAAACATATCTCCCAGGCTAATGCATCCCCGGTAATTATAAAAGGCAATCATGGCTGCATAAAACAGCCATGATTTTCCCTCTTTTCTTTCTTTAAATTGTCCCATCCGGTGTTTTGCTAAATTCATAAAAATCCCGTCTGTTGACAACAGGTCAACACATCTCCGAAATTACGGCAGATGAATATAGCGCAATAAAATCAGACCTGCAAGACAGCAGGCTGCTACCCTGAATGGGAATGCTGCTCAGTCACGGTGATAATTATCGTAGCCGTGATGATCCTTGTAGTCGTTGAATCCGTGCCGGTCATAATTATGGTGATAATCGTAATGATGATCGTCATGACGGTGATGTTCATAATCCTTATTGTCCTTGATTTCAACCTTCAGGATCTGTCCTGCAGGAGGTCCGAAGCCGGTATCGGAGATATAGAGGTTCCCGTCGGGACCGAAGGTCATTGCAGTCGGGAACATCAGATTATTCACAATCACATCGCGCGTGCTGTCGTTATTTATGCGAACCACTCTCCCTGTACCTGGTGTGGGTCCGTCTCCTGCTGAGGTCTCGAGGACATATAGCCGGTGAAAGTGATCAAATGCCACACCCAGGAAGCCTGTAAACCCTGTTTCGAAACCCGTGGACTTAAACCCGAATGGCCGGATAATGATAAAAAATCATAATTTTCTGCGCGGCGCTGCTCCCGATTGAATTACATCCTATGTTTTTGTTAAATTGCAGCGGAAAGTTTTCATGAGAATATTTACAGCTTAAGTAAAAAATTTTGGATGTTATTTCCCGGATATGTTCGTTATACCCTATAATAACTGTTTATCATGACAAAAAAGGCACTTTTCTATCTGACTGCGTTCATGGCAATATCCCTGTTCGTGGTCTCCTGCGAACCTGAAGATAAAACCTTTGACGAATCCCTTCTTGTCGGAAAATGGCAATCAGGGACTTTATATTACAAGTATCTCGCTGATGGCACCGGGGGTACATGGGATACAAGCGATGATGTTACCGAAGCGGAGGCACAGCAATTTACATGGACGCTTGTCAAATCGGAGCTCACCCATATCCATATCCTTGAAACAGGAGGTACAGTTCCGAAAGTCTATACCGTGACAGAATTGACCGAGACCTCACTGAAGTATCATGATGATTTCGGCGGAAGCTTTTCCTTTACCAAGATAGCCAGGTAACTGAATTTAAATAGCAGCGTCTGTTGCTTAAGGGATTAATGGAAGCAGAATGAAAAAATTCATAAAGATTTTTCTTATATCTCTCTTTTCGCTTTTCGGATTGATACTGGTTATCATCGGCCTGGCCCTGTTCCTGATTTTCACCCCCGCCAGGGTTACTCCCATTATTCGCAGCCAGCTGGCCAAAACGATAACATGCCGGTCTGAGATCGGACAGGTGGAACTTACCTTTTTCAGCACTTTCCCCGAATTCGGAATTAAGATCAGGAATTTTGCATTGATAAATCCTGTGGCCGGATCACCTTCCGACACCCTTGTCAGGGCTGATGAGTTCGTTGGCAGAATCGACGCTGCTGCCTGGTGGAAAAAGGACCAGTTTATTGTCAGGGGAATGGAGCTTAAGGGGGGAGCAATAAATATCTTCGCCGACAGCCTGGGGAATACAAATTACAATATTATGCCGGCTGATACTGCCACCGGCGATACTCATGAATCCGGTGGCCCCGCACCTGTAATTGATATCAGTGATGTCGGGCTGAATGATATTAGCCTCCGCTACAATGATCTGGCCTTAAAGCTCAATACAGTAATAAGCAAACTTTCAGCAAGGATTTCCGGTACAGTCAGGGAGGATAAGATCAGCGGTGAAATCAGGGTTATGAATTCCGTGATCTCGCTCGAATATGATAATGAGAAATATCTTCAGGATGCAAGGGTGAGTCTCGATCTCCCTCTTGATTTTGTCCCTTCAGTCCAGGCCTTAACCCTTAAGAATGCAGTTGCGTCTGTCAATGAACTTGGCTTTTCACTGAATGGTTCAGTGGGGAACGACACTGCCGACAGGAAGATAATCACAGATCTCAGTTACAGGCTGACATCGTGGCCAATAGGAAAGATATTGGCGGTGGTGCCCCCCTCGTATGCATCATATTTAAAGGATATAGAAGCGGATGGGCTCCTTTCGTCAGATGGAACAATAAAGGGATCTTTCTCAGAGACCGCCATGCCTATTCTGGATATACATTTGCTGCTTGAAAAGGGGAAGGTCAGATATTCCGGCTTTCCGCTTCCCCTGAGCGATATGAGCGGGGATATAGTGCTCTCCACCGATCTGAAAAGCGATTCCACTGCCTTTGTACAGATAAACAACTTCAGTGCAAGGACGCCCAAATCGGCTTTCAGCATTGAAGGACGTGTTAACCATCTTTTCAGCGATATTTATTGTGATCTTACAACCAGCAGCCGCTTAAATCTCGGGGAATTTGGCCCCCTCATCCCGGATAGCCTGAAGATCAGGCTGGAAGGGAGTGTATCCGGCATAATAAAGACAACATTTACACTGAGCCAGATTGAGAAGATGCAGATCGGGAAAATGAAGCTGTCAGGCTCGCTGACGCTTACAGACTTCGGTGCCGTCTATGACAGCCTGTCTTTAAATACCGGCCGTTCAATGCTCGACTTCAGTCTCCCTGCAAGGAAGCCCTCATCGGGCAAAACAAAATTTGCCTCTTTCTTTGTAACGGCAGACAATATTACAGCTCAAAAGACAGGAAGCTACAGCGCTTCGCTAAGGAACGCATCTTTAAAAATTGAGTCATCCGATGCCAGGGACACAACGAGGATTCCGGATGTGATCTGTTCCTTTGACATAGATTCCCTGGGGGGTGTAATGGATACTATGAGTATAGCAATTTCAAGGCCCCGCGGCAAATTTACCCTCTCTCCAAATCAGTGCCAGTCAGGTCAGCCAAGGATCATCCTGTCGTATGCAGGTGACGCCATGAAAGCTGCTGCCGGACAAACGTCATTCACAGCTGACAGGATAAGCTTCGATACCGACATTCTGAACGACAGCAGGCAGAAGGAGATATTTCTGCAATGGCTTGTCAGGGGATTTGTACAGCTTGATCAGGGTGAAATCAACCTTGCGGGCTATTCCCATCCCTTCGTGATCCCTTCTCTCAAAATGAAGTTTGACCCTGAATCATTTCATATCCAGGAAGGAGCCCTTAAGATCGACAGATCCGACTTCCGGTTAACAGGGGATCTTGAGAACATCTTATCATATTTCAGGGGCGATTCGATATTGAGAGGCAAATTCGATTTCGTATCAGGGACTACAGATGTTGATGAACTTATGGCCCTCACAAATGGAATAGGCTATAAGGACAGTACGGCTGCAGAGGCCCCGGAAAAGCAGAAAGCAGATTCTGCGAATACAGGCCCCTATATGGTGCCGAAACAGATGGATCTGATCCTGAATGCCAGCATTAAAACAGCTACAATTGGCGCGGATACTGCATCCGATATTAAAGGCAGTATAAGGGTGAAGGACGGGATCCTGGTTCTCGACGGCCTTACCTTTGATACACCTGCAGCCAGGATGCAGCTCACTGCCATTTACCGAACGCCAAGGAAGAACCATATTTTCCTTGGCCTCGATTATCACATGCTCGATGTAGAGATTGGTGAACTCCTTACGATGATACCGGATATCGACTCCCTGATGCCAATGCTCCGGTCATTCAGCGGAAAGGGTGAATTCCACATCGCAATCGAGACCTACCTGGATTCACTGTACAACATCAAGAAATCCACACTCAGAGGCGCATCTTCCATCAGGGGCAATGATCTTGTCCTTATGGATGGAGAGACCTTCAGCGAGATAGCCAAGACTCTCAGATTCAACAAGAAAACGCAGAACAGAGTCGATTCTCTTTCAGCCGAGTTCACGATTTTCCGAAATGAAATAGATGTATATCCATTTCTTATTGTACTCGACAAATACAAGGCAATAGTTGCGGGCAGGCACAATTTCGACCTTACATATGATTATCATATATCATTGGTTGACAGCCCTCTGCCCATAAAATTGGGTATAGATGTAAAGGGAAATGCCAATGACATGTCGTATAAGCTGGCCAAATGCAGGTACGCGGAATATTACCGGCCGACAGCCAGGCATGCTGTTGAAGCAAAGCAGCTCGAACTGAGAAAACTGATCAGGGAAACACTTACCCAGAAGGTAAAGGAATAGATCGGGGAATGGGTCATATACATCCGGTGCGGGAAGCTCCCCTGCTTTTATTCCCCGAGGGATGAAGGGCCATTCTTCTGTAAAAAATCCCAAAGGTGCTTCAGCCGGTACCTCTCTCTTTTTTTAAAAAAATCCGCCAGTTACAGAATGAAATCAGGAATTGGATTGTCTAATCATAAAAGAGACGAACCTGATTGTTGATATTCAGATTCAAAGGAGGAGACATTAATTCTTAAATTTAAATGAGATGACAAGAAGTTTAAAAATCACCGGGCTGATATTGGCTGTAACGCTGACCGCAACTGGTTGCAACTTTGTACACAGGAATATCAGGGGTATGATCGACCGTACCAGGATGCACAGAAATAGCAGAGCCATGGAATTCAGGCATATGAATGGAATGGACTATGGCCAGTGGCAATCTGATGGCCGCCCTGCCCTTCAGGGAGGAGGTTATGGCATGAATGGCAACGGCTGGAGGGGTGGAATGCAATGGATGAGAAGAGGTGCAGGCATGGGACCTTCCTTCGGAATGAGAAGGGGTATGAGGCCTATGGGCCCGGGAAGGATGGGACCTGGCATTATGGGGATAGAAAGAATTCCTGGTCTTACGGATGCCCAGAGAAAAGAGATCGCTGACCTGCGTGAGAAACAGATGCAGGAGATAGACAAGCTCCGCGAAGAAACTTTTGCGAAGATGCAGGGCATCAGGGAAGAAAACAGGACAAAAATGATGAGTCTGCTTAATGATGAACAGAAAAAGTTTCTGGAATCCAGGCAGGCGGGAGCCCCAAAGTGAACAGCTCCTGCTACTGGATAATGGTTCAGGAAACCGGTTTCATCCAGACCAGTTGCTCCTCAATATTGTCGTGAAGCCTGTAATGCCTGATATGATTGGATATACTCTCTCCGACAATTTCTATTTTTCCCAGATCTGCCGTTCCCAATCCTGACTGGGCACAATAATTAAGGTAGCCTACCTTCGCGAAATCGATACCCATGAGTTCTACGGCAACGCGGTCGGCTGCCAGCCAGTCGGTGCTGGCAACACACACCCTGTGATCGACGGGAGTGCCGAGCCTGGGGCCATTGCCTTCCATTCCTTCAAAGCCGTCGATTACAGCAAGGGCTGGATGGACACGTGAGGCAAGACTGTACAGATTATACAGGCATCCCTTCCCCGGCCAGCCCTTGGGTGAAAGTCAGTGGTCCCACGAATGAGAAAGCTGCCCCTCCGATAACTGAGGTTTTGATAAAACTTCTCCGATCAAACCTGTTCATGATTGGGTTATTTTGTAAATAAATATCAATAAGGCTCAAGTTAAAAATTTTACCGGACAGATCCGGTCATCGACAGGCTCTTTTCTTCAATATACTTCCTCATATTCCCATGAAATTCGCTTATGAATTTCCTGTGAAAATGAGGGTACAGCAAATTGTCCCTTAAAGCGGACCCACTTCTGAAATAGCTGTCATGCACGATTCTTGTACGACCGTCCCCGTTGTCGAAAAAATGGATTGATTGCTTTCCCCTTGTTTTATTTCCGTCGATATAGCTGAACTCCATAAGCTGCGATTTTTCATCCAGCGTTATAATTTCAAATGCAACCGGAACATTGAACAGCCCCATCAGCACCCTGAGGTTCAGGAAATAAACCTGTCCGGTATCGACCTCAGGGAAGGAATGGCTGTCAGCGTATGTTACAGATCCGGGATATTTTGATATCAGAAGCCCGAATCTGACCGATTTTCCTTTCCAGGCCCTGGCAAAAATTATGTGACGATAGCTTTCCCAGACAGTGGAGAGCTTGAATTTAATATAGAATACTGTCTCGTTCCTTCTAAAGTCCGATTCGTTTCCATAGAGTTTCCAGCTAGGATGGATCAGGGTGTAATTGTCCATCTGATTGATCCCTGAGGAAACCATGTAATTACGTACTTTTCTCTGGGGAATATCCTTAAGGTTAATTGTTTCGACAGCCTGTGAATAAGAACTGCACAGTACAAGTGAAGCCAGGGCAAAAACTATTACCTGTTTTATCCTGATCATCTCCGATATATACTCTCTGCATCTCATCCGGCAAAATTGCCTGCTATATGCACGACAGATAATAATTAATTTCATTGCAGCAGCAATATAACAGCTTTTATCAGTTATAAAAATAACAGACACGATTTCCTTGAATGCACCCCGGGGGAAAAAGGCCCCTGAGCATATCCGAATTAAAAATTTTGTCGCAGCGCTTATGCCGTTTTGAAAATTATCCGAAATTAATTTATGGTTAAAATTGTTGTCAGGG
The DNA here is from genome assembly GCA_963756885.1 of uncultured Bacteroidales bacterium. GTDB lineage: Bacteria > Bacteroidota > Bacteroidia > Bacteroidales > VadinHA17 > LD21. The sequence continues at coordinate 482,408 of CAVWPG010000001.1, read as the reverse complement.
ATTTCCGTTAACTTTAGAAAAAAATAAGATGAGCAAGGTTCGTGGAACAGGTTCTTCCTTTCCTGTTCAGTGCATAATTGTTTCGGTTATTTTCATTTTCACGTCATGCAATGGCAATACAGCATCGTCGGGAAGAGAAGGGGGAAATAGGAAAGAATCAGATTCACCTGGAATAGTAAGTCAGGCAGATGAACCGGGGAGTCTCTCCGCCATGCTGGTAGTTCCTGCCTGTCCCCGACCGGGAGAGCCATTCCGCATAATATCGGCAGGTGGGAATAAAATAAGGGCAGGCAGGCTAAGGATGGATGCTCCCTCAGGTCATTTGGAACCTGAAGCAACAGGATTTGGAGACGGATCGCCAGGCTGGAGAATTGACAGTTTTGCCGGTGGACCTGCGGGCAGCTATTCTGCTGAGCTCATATCCGGAAAGGATATAATTTGCAAAGCAGGGTTTGAAGTCGGCTCCAGGAAGGATGTTCCGCATACAGGTACTTTCTGGGACAGTCGAATGGGATGGGACCCTGGTTACGAACTGCTTTACTCGGCCTGGATAAATGCCCTTTTTCATGATTATAATGAGGATGCATCATGGAGCTCGCTTCATATGGTTACAAGAAACAGGGAGCGGAATTTTCTCTATGATTATCTGTCACTGGGAGAGGATGATACTTCAGGAAAAAGCATTTTGTTCATGCAGCCTGACTGTGCCGACAATCCATTTTTCCTGAGGGCATACTTCGCCTGGAAGCTGGGTCTCCCATTCGGTTACCATCTCTGCGACAGGGGGAGCCTCACAAGAAATCCCAAAACCGGTCAATGGATAACGAATGAGTCAAAGGCGCCGGGAAACAATCCAGTTGATGCTTTCAATGCCTTTCTCAGAAGGGTGGCTGATGGCGTTCATTCAGGAACTGCCCGTACAGCTCTCGATGATGAAAATTCCGATTATTACCCCGTCTCTCTCGTGCGTGAGTCGCTTCGCCCCGGGACGGTTTTTGCCGATCCGTACGGTCATACCCTTATCCTTGTCAATCTTCAGCCACAAAAAGGCAAAGATCCGGGATTGCTTCTTGCCGTCGACGCCCAGCCCGACGGGACTGTAGGTATCAAGCGGTTCTGGCAGGGAAATTTCCTGTTCAACACCTCGGGAGTGATCGGAGAACCGGGCTTCAAGGCTTTCAGGCCCATTGCAATGACAAGTGGAGCGTTCCGTCCGCTGAGGAATGCAGAGCTGACCTCATCATCGGGATACATACCATACTCTCTTCAGCAGAGGAAAATGAAAAGCGGGATCTTTTACAAGACCATGGAACGCCTGATAAACCCAAGCCCGCTTGACCCGGAGACGGCACTGCTTGACCAGATCGGGGCTTTGCATGAACAGCTGAAAGTCAGGGTTACCTCTGTTGCCAACGGAGAAGCTTACATGAAATCACATCCCGGGACGGTAATCCCCATGCCCTCAGGGGCCTCCGGGATTTTCCTGGCTGGCGGCCAGTGGGAAAACTTTTCCACACCAAACCGTGATCTGAGGCTCCTGATAGCAATGGATGCGGTAGCGGATTTCCCCGACAAGGTAGCCGGTTCGCCACAGGATTTCAATATCCGGGCCGGGGAATCTCCGGATCAGGTAAAGGCCAGGCTCCGGTCGCTTCTCGAAAAAACCGCCTCCGGTCTCTCCATCAGCTATACCCGCTCGGATGGTTCTGTGCAGAACCTTACGATTTCAGAAATCCTTGAAAGAAGAGATGCCTTTGAGACAGCTTATAATCCGAATGACTGCATCGAGATCCGATGGGGTGCACCTGAAAACAGCGCCGAATGCTCCTCATGCAGGCGCCATGCTCCGCCCCGCCAGGATGAAACAATGCGGTCAGTACGTGTATGGTTTCATAAGAGACTGCATCCGCCGACATAACTGCGAATAATACAAAATTTTGCCTGGCCGGACTCCTTACCACTCTTTAAGTTGACCGTATAAACCGCTGTGCCGGACCCGATACGCTCAACCGGCTGTCTCTTCGTCAGTACCGGAATACTTTTTCCTGAGATAGAGATAAACGGGTATTCCTGAAAGGATGAGGCTCATCCCAATGGCTGCTTCCCTCGGTCTTGTAATTATTGTATTGAAAAACAGTCCAATACAAAACAGAATGAATACTGCTGGAACAATTGGGTAGCCCCACACGCGGTATGGCCTGTGGACATCAGGCATTCTGCGGCGCAAAATGAATACTCCAACGGCTGTGGCGCCATAGAAAATAAATACCGAGAATATAATCATGTCTGTCAGCTGGTCGAATGTCCCGGATAATACGAGCACTGATGCCCATATACCCTGCCAGAGCAGGGACCCTGACGGAACATTGGCTTTATTGATCTTCACCATGCTCCTGAAAAAAAGCTTTTCCCGCGCCATTGCGTAGTAAGGCCGGGCCCCGGTAAGAATACTTGCGTTGGTACAGCCAAGGGTAGTAACAAGTATAAGCACAGAGATGAAAAGCACTCCCCCCTGCCCCCAGAAGCTTCTGACAGCCTCAACTGCAGCTATCTGGTTCCCTGAATTATTTATATGCACCAGCTGCGGAACCGATAAAAGTGACAGATATGTGATGTTGACAAGCAGGTAAATGAATATTACAATAAAAACACCTGTTACGATACCTTTAGGAATATTTTTGGTGGGATCCTTCACCTCTCCTCCTATAAATCCGACTGAAACCCAACCCTGGTATGCCCAGAAAGCGGCGAGCATGGCAGTATAGAAGGAAGACAGTGTAACAGTACCATTTGTCAGCTCCTTTACATCCAGAAAATTCGCAGGCCTGGCATTACCGCTTCCCAGCCCGAATAACACAATTGCACCCAGGCCGGTGAAAACCAGTACCATTATCGCCCTGCTGACCCATGCTCCACTCTTCAATCCCGAAATATTAAGCCCTGTCAGCATTAGTATCAGCAATATTGCAATAAGCTTTATCCCGAAATCCTGGAACGGGTAGAATACGCCTCCTATCGTGAAATGCTTAAGTGAGACAAACACCTCTGGCAGAGGACTGATACTGTTAAGCGATTGGGCAAAAACATACGCAAGAGAAGAGATTGTTGCTGTCTGAATGACCGTAAAAAGCGACCAGCCGTACATAAAAGAGAAAAAACGGTTGTAAATCTTCCTGAAGTATATAAAATCACCTCCTGTATCAGCCAGCAGCCCTGCAACTTCAGCGTTGCCAAGGGCCCCGAAGAGAGTTATTATTCCACCAACAATCCAGGCAACAAGGATCCATACAGAGGAGTTTAGTTCCGCTGCCATCGGTGCAATTTTTTTATAAACTCCTGATCCTATTATATTTGCAATAACAAATATAACGACATATCCCATACCCAGGGTTCTGACAAGATTCCTTTGATTGCCCATATATTTCCAGATCAACAATTTCAGTCACCAATGTAGCCAATTATTCAGGATCAGTACAAATATTAAAACATTCTTTAACCGGCCAGTGTAAATTCAGGTTCAGGTACGTTGGAGCGGAACCATTTATTTGCAAAGTTTAAGCAAGAAAATTAGTGGCAGGAAGTTTGTCAGATTAAAGAAAGTAAGCCCGGAAATGAACATTTTTCAATAATCAGAAGTATTTTTAATAAAAATTTCAGAATGTCAGAGGGAATTGATAATCTTATCAGGGAGCTTAAAAAGGAGACCGGGGTGTTTCTGAGCCTTGGACTGGGAGTATTCATATTTATATTATTCTTTCAGCCGTTTCCCCTCAAAAATCTGGATCTTAACAATGGGCTTGTTTTTGTTTCCGGATTTGGAGGCATCACGGTGCTTTCGCTCATTCTGATAAGGACTTTTCTTTCATGGGCAGTCGGAAGGAATAGAGGTGACAAGGATAGCGATCTGCATGTATCCCCCATGTTTTCAGGGTTTTTGATACTCCTTATCAGCTCAGTGGGATTCGAGTTTTATCTCAGGTATGTAGGATCGGTAGGCATCACATTCCTGATCAGTTTCAAGGTAGTCCTTATCTGCCTTGCCCCCCCTCTCATACTTGGTATTATAGACAGAATCAGAGATCTGAATCAGCAAAATGATTCGCTTATCCTGGAAACGAAGATAATTCAGAAACAAATTGAGAAATACGAGGAGGATTATCTTAATCAGATGGTCGAATTCATATCGGAAAACTCAAACGAAAATTTAACCCTTCACATCGCTGATGTTGTTTGCATCAGGTCTGCCGACAACTATGTAGAGATCATTTACAGGGAGGGTGAGTTATCAAGGAGGAAGCTCATCAGAAATACTTTGAAGAATGTGGAACGGCAGCTGAGGCAGTATTCCAATTTCCTGCGATGCCACAGGATCTGCATTGTCAACCTTCACTTCATCGAGAAGATTATAAGGATACAAAACAGCAACTGGCTTAAAATAAAGAATTTCGACGAAAATTTACCTGTTTCCCGTCAGTATCTTCTGAAACTTAAGGAAGCGCTTTAGAATTTCAGGGGCGAATAGCATTCATCATAAAAACCTGCAGCCCGCCCCTCAGATATCACTTCAATCCCTAATTTACCCCGTCAGCCACTCCTTTCCGCAGAAGTCGCGGAGTAGCTATATTTTTGCAGCAGGGAAATTGGATAATCAATAAATAAAAATTCAAAATTCAATAATGGAAACAACTGCTGCAATCCCGTCTGCAGAAAACAGATCATGGGAAAAAATAGTAATGAGATACAGCCAGCCGGATCTCCGGAAAAGCCTGTGGCAAATCGCAAATACCTTATTGCCTTATATTTTCATATGGTTTCTTCTGTATAAAAGCCTTGGGTACTCCTATCTTCTGACCATTTTACTTTCTCTGCTTGCCAGTGGGTTTCTCATAAGGCTTTTTATAATATTTCACGATTGCGGGCACAATTCCTTTTTCAGGTCACGGAAAGCCAATGTAGTTATAGGGAAGATAATGGGTATTCTTACATTTACACCTTACCACTCATGGCATCATCAGCATAGGATTCACCATATCACATCAGCCAATCTGGATAAAAGGGGGATTGGCGATGTTTGGACAATGACCGTCGACGAATATCAGAATTCCTCCCGCAGCATGCGATTTATCTACAAGGCTTTCCGCAACCCATTTATTATGTTCACTGTAGGCCCTCTGTTTGTAATTTTTGTCAAGAACAGATTTTCGCGGAAAAATATGACCCGGCAGGAAAAATCAAATATTTATTTTACGAATTTTGCCGTAGTCCTGCTGTCCGCCATTATCTCCCTGCTTATCGGAATCAAAGCTTATCTGGTAATAATGCTCCCGATTCTTCTGATATCGCACAGCATCGGCATCTGGCTTTTCTATATTCAGCACCAGTACGATACTGTGTCCTGGAACAGGGAAAAGGAATGGAATTATGCAACTGCAGCTCTTACAGGCAGTTCCTTCCTGAAATTACCTGCCATCCTGCAGTGGTTTACAGGTAATATCGGCTTCCATCATGTGCATCACCTGAGTTCAAAAATTCCAAATTATAACCTTGAAGCCTGCCATTATGAAAATAAAATGTTCCTGGAGATCAGGCCGGTGAAACTATTTTCAACATTCAGTGCGCTTTACCTGAGCTTATGGGATGAGGCTGAACGACGCCTTATCAGCTTCAGGGGGCTGAGATCGCTGCTGCAATCGCCGATAAGCTGAATAATAAACCCTGTCGGCCGCATTACAATTCTGTTTGACGGATAAACCCGGGCAGCACCCGAGGGAATTAATTTTCAGCCTGAGGTTTTTGGGAGAAGTGCAAGCCTGATATTTTTTATCCAGAATGACTTAACAGTTTCACCTCCTCCGCCTGACTGATAACCTGCACCTCCCGGACCTCCTCCATGGTGACTGCCTCCACCTCCCTGCATTCTCCCGCCGCCATGCATACCTCCGCCACCATGTGTGCCTCCTCCTCCGTACATTCCATGGCCGCCGCCATGGGAACCGCCACCATGGCCTCCATATTGTTTTCCCATCCCTCCCGGAGCCGAGTCATAACTGAATCCTATCATTGCCTGACCTTTTTTCCCCGATGCCAAAGTAAGGGCAACAGGCAGTTTTGCCAGAGGCAGAACAACTTCATAGTCAAGCATATTGGTTCCCTTTTGAAATGTGATTGTACCACGGAAACTATTGCCTGAGGAATCAGGAATCATCACAGGACCTGAATCTTCGAAACCGATAAGCATGATTGAAGTCTTCCCGTTCCCCTGATTATCTTCAGTTGACGTTAAGGTTCCATGGGTATTCATGGGATATCTCCCCTTCATGTTATCAGGCCTCCTGCCGCCTGTTGAATCGGCCATACTGATCATGCCACGATTCATAAATCTTACGGGATACCTTACCCCTGTCTTCTTATCCTTCCTTCCGGCCGGATCGATCCATATAGTCAGCCCTGACCTGAGTATCTGCTGCTTTATCTCATCATCAAAGATCCTCACATCTGCATAGATATAATTACTGTCATTCGACAGCCTGTAATAGAACATATCCTTTTCAGAATAAGTAAATTCTGATTTCCTGGTACCAAAAACATCTATACTGTCTGCGTGCCAGTAAAACTGGTATGGCTTGTCCTTATGGGCATAAACATTAATTGCCAGTAGAAGCGCGATGATTGTAAGATATTTTCTCATATGTTACAAGTTTGAATAATTGACAACCGCCGGATCGATATTATTCCTGAATGATGATGAATTGCTAAAAAGTCTTTCCGGCCGGGTCAATGAAAAGGAAGGAAATACAATCAGCCTGGTTCTTCACAGAATGGAAGACTATGAAATTGTTGAGATCAGGCTTTAAAGATATGGAATCAATGCAGATACTGCCCCGCATTCTTCCGGTTAAGCCTGAAAAATCTTATCGCCGATTCCCGGGGCACTGCAACGCTAAGATAGTAATTATCAAGTTTCCCGGAATAGATAAAGTACCTGGGGTAGTGCCATTTTTCATTGTTCCCGGTTATGACCGTCCAGTCAAGGTGATTCGAAGGCCTGAAAACTTCAATTTGCGAAAGATGGGGAACTATGCCGGTTCCTATGCCTTTCAGCAAAGCCTCCTTCCTGGTCCACAGCAGAAAAAACCTTTCCCTTGATTCACCCGGTGAACCAAGGATATATTCAGCCTCTTCAGCACTGAAGAATCTCTTAACAACCGGCACAAAATTCATTGAATCGTTCAATTCCTCAAGATCAATGCCGATACCAGGATTCTCTGAGATTGCAAAGGCAAAAGAACTGGCTGTATGAGAAATGTTGAAATTGAGGTTTCCCTCCTCAATTTCAGGCTTTCCCCTGGCACCGGTCCTGTAAATTATATCCTCAGGCTTTTTGTTCAGCTTTCCTGAGAGAACCAGGCGCAGAAGGGTATAACAGAGGAGGACTGTAGTATTGTCCTTGCCCCTGTGAACCCTGTCAGCTTTTAACTTATCTTCCTTATTGATGAGTCCCTTATATGACCCGCTTTCCAACGCGAAGTCGCCTGTTCTTCCAAAATACACCTCTGCCGATTGGACCGGCAGGCCAGCCTCCATATTTTCATCAGGAGAGAAACTGATAATGACACGATTACGGATTGAAAATATGGCCATAAAAATATCAGCTTACCGATGACCCGTATACTTTTCCAAGATGACTCAGGAATTCCTTCCCAATCAGTTCGGAATATTCACTGTCGCGTGCTATTGCAAGGTGATTTCCCCTGAAGATTACAAGCTTTACATTATCTGAATGAGCATCCCAGCCATTGAATTCGTAATCAGGATTTGCCATCTCGGACCTGAACAGCAGGATATCTCCCCTGTAATGGCCGGGTTTGTATTTTAAGGTCAGTTCCCTGTACTTGCTTACAATATAAAAATTCCTTAACGATACCGGGACAGGTCTGCCTGCTGTCAGGAAAGCCTTGCAGACAAGCATTCTAGCCTGGTCTTCCATTCTTCTCCTGAAAGGGCCCAGAATATTGCTCCTGATTATTTTGAAGATACCGGTATGCCACTTTATGTACTCGAAAGCCTCAGAGGTCTTGCTATCGAGCAATGCCAGGAAGGGGGCCTCGTATCCGGCCTTCTGCAGCTGGCATGCCATCTCGAAAGCCAAAACTCCTCCGAACGAAAATCCTCCTAAAAAGTAGGGACCCTGGGGTATGATCTTCTGAAGCTGTCTTATATACTCGGTTGCAAAAGCCTCCACAGTTTTATATTTCATCTTTTCTCCGTTCGATCCGAAAGGAAGAAAGCCGTAAAATGGCTGATCACTGCCAAGGTATTCACTGAGAGGATAATTCATAACCTCGAAATAGACAAGAACAAAGGGGATCTTGCTGCCTAAAGGATTGATCGGCATCATGTTGGCACAATCAGCAGGCCAGTGGTACCTTATCAGGCTTCCCTTGTACTTTTTGAGCTTTTCAATAAGGTCCCCGGTAATATATTCCTCTGGCCCCTGATAAGTCAGCTTACCCTTGTTATAGCTGACTTTAATTGCTTTCCGGTCAAGTTCCTCTAAGAATTCACTAAACATTATTTCTCCCCTTTAATATTTTGTTACTGATCCAACTCTTTGGCTAAAGTTGAAAAGATCATCCATATGGCGTGAAGATATCATCTGGCAATTATTGTCCCCTTCCGGAGGGTGTAACCGGCCAAAGATAATTTGTTTTTTCAACTTTTGAATATGGCAGGTTAAAATCCGGCTTTAAGCTCTCCCATTGCAGGCTGGCAGGCAATAGTTCGTCTGGGACAAATTCAGAGGGTTTTGGTTACCTGGACGGCAACCATCAGGCTCAATATTAATTGAGTGAAGATTGGCGAGAGTTATTTCTGACCACGACTCTTGCTCTAAAACTGGCAGGAAGAGGCTTCTTACCTGCTCTCCTTGTACTCTTTCAGCAAAGACTGGAAAATCTCCTTTACCGACGTTATTTTCGTGGCCCTGAACGCATTGCTGCCTGCAAAAGCAAAACCGTTCTCAAAATTTCCCTTCAGGGCATTCACAAGGGCAATTATTATGCAGTAGGGGCTCTTATCGATGTCACATGTCTTTATGCACTTGAAAGGACATTTTTTAGGCTGTTTTTTGCCATCTCTGACCTTCTGTATAAAATTGGAAAATATTGCACGACCGGGCATTCCCACGGGACTTTTGATTATTTCTATATCCTTTTCACTTGCATCGATGAAGGCCTGCTTAAAGCCGGCAGAGGCATCACACTCATCGGTTGTGACAAACCTTGTGCCCATCTGAACACCAGCGGCTCCAAGCTTCATAATGTTATTTATATCTTCGCCGGTATAAATGCCGCCGGCTGCAAAAAGGGGAATGTGCTTATTGTACTTGTCCTCGAATAGCTTCAATTCGCTCACTATTTCAGGAACCAGCTTTTCAAGTGAATAATTATTATCACCTATCTGTTCCTCCTTAAAGCCCAGGTGGCCTCCCGCCTTTGGGCCCTCAACGATTACCGCATCAGGAAGATAATTATAGTTGGCCTTCCATTTTTCGCATATTATCCTTGCAGCCCGAGCCGAGGATACTATAGGGACAAGCTTTGTATTGCTTTCCTTGGTCAGGAATGACGGGAGGTCCAGAGGCAGCCCCGCTCCTGTAATGAGCACATCGACTTTTTCGGCAATGGACGTTTTCACCATATCCACGAAATTAGTCATCGCCACCATTACATTGACTCCTATCACTCCTATCGTTTTGTCCCGGGCTTTTTTTATTTCCTCCTTCAAACCGTGAATACTGGCCTCCAGGTAGTTCTCAGAGAAATCCCTGTACAGTAGCCCAAGGCCGGCACTCGATATAACCCCTACTCCGCCCTCGTTCGCAACTGCCGATGCCAGTCCTGAAAGAGAAATACCTACTCCCATTCCCCCCTGGATTATTGGGATGGCAACTGAAAGATTCCCGATTTTTATAGCTTTCATCTGTTTTTTTTAATAATTTTCAAAACCCTGTTCCCGTGGGTTCCTGCTTAAATGCCGGAATCTGCTGCGAATCCGGGTAAAATGATCCAGATTATTCAAAATTTGCAATCATCAAAGTTATGTTTCTGTGGTTTCGGGAGCTTTAGATTTATTATCCCGGCTGGATTGGACTTAAATACAGTCTGGGCAAAATGCTTAACAATGCTTCATTGAAATCACCTTGTCTGTTCCCGGCAAATATAAACAAATATTTATGATTCTGCATTCAGGCTATGTTCTTGTTTTGAATTACACCCGGAAAACCACTTCGCCAGGACAGGCAGGAATATGAAAATAAAATTTAATTTATTGAAAATAAATAAATTATTCAGATATATTAGTGTACCTTGCTGCGGGTAAATAAAATTAAGGTAAATATGTTTGATAAAAAACAAAATGTAGTTAAATCACCGGATCTCTCGAAATTAAAAGAAGTTATAATAGATCACAGAACGAAAATATATATAGATCCGAACGCTGATATTGAAAAGGCGAAGGAGCGTTACCTCGACAGGCTTTCAAGGAGAAACCCCTAGGAAAATCAGAAGAAAGCCGGGTTTTTTGGATTGAGTGGCGACCCTGAAGGGATTCTAGACCTTCTCTTCCCTGAAAAGTCTGACTCTCATGGCAGCAGGGCCCTTGGCACCCTTGCCGATCTCAAAGACAACCACATCATTCTCATTCACAGCCTCGAGAAAGCTGTTTATATGCACAAATACGCTCTGACCCGATCCCAGATCACGGATAAATCCATAACCCTTTGATTTATTAAAAGTTGAAATAATTCCCTTCCTCACGAAATCAGGTGTGGCCTGGGGATTGTTTTTTGTATTTGCAAGCTCGATGCTGTCTGCTTCCACATCGGTCTTCCTGTCAGGATCGGGAGGGGTTGAAGTTATGTTTCCAAATTCATCGACATACGCTATCATATCATCGAAGTTGCTCTTTTTTCCTTCACTTTTCCTGATAGCCCGTTTTTGTTCCTTTTCTTTGCGCTTCTTGTCCTTTTTCTTTCTTACCTCTTTTTTCCCGAATGTTTCCTGCGATCTGCCCATATGTCTGTTTTAGTATAATTAAAGATTCAATAAATGATCAGCTGAGTAATTAATGGTGTGCAGTTATTAACTAACCGAAAGGAGGATTAGCAGATTATGCGCATTACCGCAAAGCTGAATCTGTTGCAAAGGTACAAAAAAAATCGGGATCGACGGTTTAATTCCGTATAAGCTTGACCGTTTTCCGAAAGTTATTTCCTGAAACGAGAAGTATATAAACGCCTCTTGGGAAATCGCCCATGTTTACAGTGGTCTTGAACTGGCAGTTAAGGTTTTCCTGCACAAGGGATCCGGACGAGTTGTACAATTTCAGCGCATAGCTCTGGTCGCTGCTGATGGCTACGCTAAAATCGGAGTTTACAACAGTAGGCCACACAAACACTTCAGGATTTCCATGAGCCAGGTTATCCGTCACATAGACATAAACATTCCTGCTCAGCAGCTCGCCGCAGCTTCCGGACACCCTTACCCTGTACAGCCCCGTATTGCCTGCATTTAGATTGAGTAGTGAATAATCCGCTCCTGTTCCAGCGGGTATAAGGATCTCATCCTTCTGCCACTGATAAACAAGATTATGACCTCCTGCATCAGTTTGAAGTGTAATATTATCCCCGAATTTTGCCTCAGTATCGGGAGTTATATTATTTATTACTGTCAGGGGCAGAACCGTAAGATTGATCTCAGGTGAAATCATTTCGCCGCACGATCCTGTAATATTGCATTTATAAGGACCTGTGGCCGATACCGGTGTATTTGTAAGGGAAAGCCTGGGAGAAGGGCCTGACTGAACCGCAGAGCCGTTCAGCGACCACGAATAATTAAGGTTATAGCCTTCGGATATGACTCCCAGTACTACAGGCTGTTCAGCACAGATAACCGTATCGGCAGTCTGGCTCACAAGATTGTTGTATTTTGCCAGATGTACTGTAAGTACTGTCCAGTATGAGACAATTCCAAACTTTGTCACCCTCATCCTGATTGAAGCAGCACCTGTATATCCCTGGTTCCAGCTTACAGATGCCTGACCGGAGTTTCCGGCAATATTTCCGGCAGCTGCCGGCAGCAATTGCCATTCCCAGGCTGTAACCCCTGTTATCGGAGGCACAGAATACTGGCTTGTCGGGGTGCCCTGACAGACAATGGAATCACCTGAAGGTACCGGTGGAGTGTAGGATATCTCGATCCCTGTCTTTGATGTTATCCACGATTCAAAGACCGAGATTCTTGTGTAGGCTCCATATGTATTGCAGTTGCTGCTGCCCCAGCTTACCAGTCCTGCAAGCTTGTACTCATTTTCTACCGGGACAACCAGCGGGCCTCCGCTGTCACCGCTGCATGCATCCTTATTCCCGTTCTTAAAACCGGCCATCATATCAGTTGCAGCTATATCGGGCCACACACTCAAAGCCTGGGCATTCGAAATAAGGGGGAGTTCTACCTGCTGAAGCACTGCAGGGACTTCAGGAGGAGACACTTTTGTGAGACCATAGCCCGAAACCCACGACATCACACCCGGGTCAGTGGCGCCGGAAGCTGAATCAATTTTGGATACAAGCCTTATGGGGGAAGCATCAGGATAACTGATAGCCGACTGAAGCTGGAGCAAGGCTATATCATTATTGAACGTGGAGGAGTTGTAATTTTCGTGCCTTATGATCCGGCTCACAAGGTATTTCTTTCCCTCAAGCCCGCTCCTTGGATTATTTGCCCCAACAATTACATCCATCTGGGAGGCCGGGATAAGATTCCCGAAGTCATCCTCCGTGCAATGGGCCGCTGTAATTATCCAGTCCGCTCCTATTATTGACCCGCCGCAAGTATAATTGCCCGATTCAAAAAAAACCTGCCAGGGATAGTCTGCTATGCTTGCTGCTGTGCCGCCGGTGATCTTGACCTGTTCTTTCCGCACACCCGTGAAAAAAGGAAAGAAATGGTCACCTGGCCCTGTATCCGACATTATCCGGAGAAGGGCTTCTCCATTGACGGACAGGGAATAAATTGCAGTATCGGGGTAGGCAGCCTCAGATATGGATACTTCCAGAATATACCTCTTGTTCTCTTCCAGGAAGAGATGCACACTATCTTCCCTGTAGTACTCGCCTGCAGAAAATACAGGCATGTACTGGTCATCCATAATCTTCCAGTCGGATACGGATAAGCCCGGGAGCTTTACGATCTGGACAGAAACTTTCTGGGCGTGGACATTAAATGCTATCAGGCAGGCGACAGCTGCTATAAGTGCTTTTTTCATCCAAAAAAGGCAAAATTAGGTGATTCTGGTCAGAATTGAAAATTTATGAGATTTACCGGCACAATAATTATACCAAAGTAAACCATTGCAGGCCGGTCAATGAAGCATACTGCGAAAATTAATTAAAGCCGGCTTTGAAATTATGTTCTTTTTCTCTGGAAAACCAATCTGTATCGAAATCTGTGAAAATTATTTATATTTGGCCCGACAGAAAAAATAAGAATTATTGATAACATAATGAAATACCCGGAAAAGAAAACAGTTAAAAGAATCATTGTACTAGCTGGAGGTGTACTCCTCGTCATTCTTGCCCTTGCCGGAATTGCGATAGCAAGAACCCGCGGGAGGACACTCATTCAGATAGATATACATCAGAATAAAAAGCTCATTCATCTTTCAAATTTTGCTGAGCCTCCCCAGTTTGCCGTCTGGCTTGAGAATCGTGCCACAGGAGAGCTCAGGACGGTGTTCGTTACCCACAGGACTTCAAAAGGTGACTGGGAGGGTAAAGCAAATGTACCAGTCTCGCTCCCCCTGTGGTTCAAATTGTTCAGGGAGAACAAGGATAAGCCGGATGCCTCAGCTGCTTCGAAAGCCCCCGATATGGCTATTACTGGAGCAACACCAAAAAGCGACTACTTTTCGGTGCGGGTTGAGGTTAAACCCGGAACCGAATGGATCTGCTGGATTGAAATGAACCTCGCCGGAGATTTTAATGATGCCTATCCCGAGGTGAATCTGAATACTTTAAAGGAGGATGTATTCAGCAACGGGCAGCCGGCACTGATATTCAGGGCTGAGGTTAAAGCCGTTGAAGGGATGAAATTCAAACCCGAAATTGTATCGCAATCGACATGGAACAAGGGGGAGGTTACGGTTGCACCTGTAAGCGACGGAGTTACTACCGCAAGAGAGGTCTTCGATGATGTAAAGATCTCTGTTATAAGGCCAAAACCCAAGCTCATAGATAAAAACAGAATTCAGGATTTATAGCCGGTATCCGGGCTGAAAGCCGAACAGAGCCGATATATATATCCTGAATTCAATATGACGGGCCAATCACAAATCAATTTTAACTGACCGCATTTGAAGCTTCTCCCGTGCTAGACGCCGGTTATTCTCCTTTTGTATTCTGCAAGGGCTCCATCGAGTCTCTCCCTGGAAGTAGTGTCGCCTGGAACATTGTGTGAAGGATGAATGTAAAGCTTCACTCCCCTGTCTGCCAGGATTTCAGCTACAGTTGTAATTGTCATCCAGACGCATGTGATGAATGCCATTGTCGATACCGGGCCGATTTTGTCCTGATGATTTTTGAGTGTGACAGAAGCATCCTGCAGAGGGGCACATGTATCTACAACATAGTCTGCCAGATCGAATATCGTTTTTCCGCATGAATGCCTGGTCTGCTTGCCTTTAGCCTCGGAGGCTGAGCCGAAGACAACCACCTTCATCCCCTTTTTCCTGGCTTCGATTGCCACATCAATATTTACATTGTTGATACCTGTGTGTGAAAAGAGCCACATCGTATCCCTTTTATCGAAGTCGTATCCCTTCATTATTTCAACCCCGTATCCTTCCACCCTTTCAAGGAACAGAAACTGATGAACGCCCATTTCCCCTGTTATCCTGGTGAAAAAAGTCAGCGGAAGCTCGATCATCGGATGAAACCCGACGAATCCGCCAATGCGTGGATACATCTCCTCAATCGGTATTGTTGCATGACCGCAGCCGAAAGTGTGAACCCAGCGTCCGCATTCAATTGTATCGGCCATTACTTCAGCCGCCTTCCTGATATTTTCAGTCTGTGTTTCCTCTATGCGGGTCATTATATCCCTCGCATTATTAAGCCATTGTGTTGCTAACATAAAAAGTAGGTTTAAGATTTATTTTACGATATTTTTTGTTTTCATTAGAATTATATAAGTCAGCAAAATCATTATTGCCGATTCAGCCAGCGCAAAAGTAATTAAATGTTCGATACCAAATTTCTGGGCAACTGCCCCCATAAGCAGGTTTATCACAGTATTCCCGATAAGTGCTATGAAGAAGACCAGGCTGAAGGCAGTGCCTGAAAGGTCAGGATAAAGACTTCCGACAAAGCCCAGCATAATAGGGAAACCTCCGGAAAGTCCTGCTCCCAGAAGCACTAACCCTGCTATCGAGATATCGAATGAGAAAGAGGTCTTTAAAAGAATCAGTCCTGTCAGAATAAGGGCAAAGGAGAGAATTAACAGCGTTTTGGCGGAGAAGGGCCTGAAGAGGCTACCTATTAAGAGCCGCATTACCACCATTCCTGATACAAATGATGAGAGTGCAAACAAGGCACTGCTCTGCTCAACAGCCAGTCGGTTTATAAGGTAAGTTGTGGTCCAGTTGTTTATGATGCCCTCAAATCCGCTCTGAAAGCAAAGGAAAAGAGCAATTGTAAGCAGCACTTTGTCTTTTGCAAGCTTGATGCTCTGAGAAAATGGAACACCTTTGGCCTGCTTTGGCGGAGGAAATTTCATAAACAGAAACCACGCCCCTGTAATAAGGGTAATTGCGCCGACTGCTGCCACTATCATCTCAAATCTGATTTTGCTCTTCAGCAGTCCCAGCAAAAGAGGCATTCCAAGTGCCCCAAGCCCGTAAAAAACTCCAAGGAGGCTGATATTGGCACCCTTCTCCTTTTCACTTATGTCGGCAACCAGGGCATTTGTGGCACCGTTTATTGTCCCGCCTCCGGTTCCAATAAGAAGAATAAATAATTTCAGCAGCCCTGGCGAGCGGGTAAATGCCAGTCCTTCAAACCCCGCAAAAAGACCAAGGGATGAAATAACAAGCAGGATCCTGTAGCCGTATTTGTCAGCTACAGGACCGAAGATGAATGATCCTGCGATGATGCCAAGGGGCAGTATCGAGAAGAGGGTCCCTGATGCGAGTTCATTGAGCTGAAGCTTTATCCTGAGATCGGAGGCAACGGAACCAAGAGTGATCATGCACACTCCAAACAGCAGCATGCCGGCACACGCAGCCCAGAAGACAACTTTTCTGTTATAGGTCATACTTTTCAGATCTGCTTATACAATTATTTCATCTTCTTCAGCGCAAGAAATCCTGCGCCATAAACACCGGCATCGCCTTCAAGACCAGAGGCTTCGAGGCTTACCTGCTGCATGCCTACGGGCTGGGCCCATTTTTCTGCCTCAGCCGTTATTTCAGGTATAAGCCTCACAGCCGGACCGAATACCCCACCGCCCATTATGATCTTCTCCGGGTTAAAAAGGCTCACCAGGTTTGCCACTGCCATCCCCCAGAATTCAACACATAAACCTATAACCTTAACTGCGACCGGATCGCGGCTAGCGAAAGCAGCAAAGACATCTGATGTTTTAAGGGATCCGGTATCAGGCAAGCTTAGCTCTCCCGAATAGCCTTTCAGCTCAGAAACGTATTCCTTTGCCAGCTTTGTTATGCCTTCGCCCGAGGCGTAGTATTCAAAGCAGCCGCAAGAGGCAAATCTTTCCTGAAATGGCCTTTGCAGGGCCATCCATCCGATGCATCCTGCAATATCGCCACTTCCCCTCAATATTTCTCCGTTAACAAGTATCCCTGCTCCTATGCCAGTGCCTACCGACAGGTATATTGCATCCCTGCAGCCCTGCGCCTTGCCCTTCCAGAGCTCTCCCAGCATGTAACAGGCCCGGTCGCTGTCGATTGTGACAGGAATATCACCGCATTTACCTCTTACTTCCCTTAACAGGGGATAATCCTCCCATCCTTCTATATTGGGAGCCCAAACCGTACCTTTTGAAGCGTGACTTATTCCCGGAACCGAAATACCAATGGACCTGATCCTGTTCTCATCATTTCCTGCTGAAATCAGCATATCACTTATCCTGCCGGTAATAAGTCTTCCCACCTCCCCTCCTTTCCTGTTCATCAATCCAGTACTCTCCTTATGGAGTACGATGCCATCATCCGAGAAGATGGCAAGGGCCAGCTTTGTGCCTCCGAGGTCAACTCCCAGCAATGCCATTTTTCTGCTTGTTTATTATTTTTCCGGCAGATGCCGGATCACCTGTTACCTCTGAATGGCATATTAAGCCAGCTACATATTCGTGAGAACCACTTTCCATGTTCCCGGATCATTTATCGTAAATTCGAATACCACATCGTACTGTGCTGAATGGAGTTGATTCCATGATCTGTACCTGATAGTCACATCAAGCGGCAAGGAAGTATTCTGGATACCATATGTGCCAATATTCCTGAATTCGGTTCCGCTTGTATATGCAAGCGTGAAATCGCCTATTTCAGAATTATCCGAACCGCCAAGAAGGATCCTGATGGCAACGCCATTCCCCGCCTCAACGGTTTTTGTGATTGTATAACGGGCTACATTCCTGTTCAGCATGATCTTGTATGCGGGGACAGATTTTTCACCCAGGTATTTGTTATCCCGCCAGAATCCTGTAACAGTCGAATCACCGGAGACATATTTGCCACGCCCTTCCCTCTTTCCTTTCTTCCATTCCCCATCGTAATATGAACCGTTAGCCCACTTGTAGATTCCCTTGCCGTCAGGCAAGCCTTTGAAGAAGTGACCCTCATATAAATCCCTTCCCTGCGCTGTCCCGGTTCCATTTGCCAGTCCTTTTTTGCAATCCCCGGAATAGGAACCTGTAAGGGCCGGCAGCAAAACTTTACAGTCTGTCTGTTGTGCATAGCATAAGCCGCCGAAAGCCAGGGCTGCTAAAATGACAATTCCTCGTATCATGAACTATAAGTATTTAAAAATAAATTAATTCAACCTCTGTTAAAACTACGGGGCCTACTCACTTAAGGCATCCCGCAATATAATGCATGTGAAGGAATACTGCTCCCTTCCAGACCAGTATCCCCTTATCAGGCCCGGTGTTGCTAAGGCAACTTAATGCTCTGAGCTTCAACATTCCATCCTGAAACTTTAAGGCTGGCAGCCTTCGTAAGCGACGCCGGGCATGTTACAGTTACAGTAGTGTGTTCGCCTGGAGCAAGGGTAAAATAGCTGCCGGACCAGAAGCCTGGAAGTACCTCTTCATTATTTGCAATTATCCGGGGACGTATGAAAAATGCTATCCTGTCAGTCGGGTTGGTCAGACTGATGGTCCACGATTTTTCCGTTTCGCTCATTCCGGTTTTAAGTATTTCAATCTTCACAGATGTCTGCGGTAAAGTGTTAAGGGAAGTGAAGTCTTCATCCTTCGAAAGCCAGTAGACGTTATGCGATACAGTTTCACCTGCACCGTTCTTTAGGTTAAGTACAACGAAGCTGACACCCTTTGCAGCTTTCAGGGGCTTTGCCAGTGAAAGCGCCTGCTGAACTCCGGTAGCAGGAAGGCTCATATTTATCTCCTTGTGAAACACAGGTTTTGAGTCCAGTCCAAAAACATCCACAGCAGCCATAAGGCCCGGTACTGCCTTGTAGGTCCTGTTTACTGCCAGGACATCAAGGCTGCTGAGGTTTAGCTGGATATGGACCGGTTCGATCGCGTTTTGCATGAAATAATAGCCGGCGTTTGGCTGAAGGTACCAGTCATAGATCTGCCAAACTACACTTGGGAAGGCGGCATTGAGCTTCCAGAGCATTACTCCGCCTATATCGTTCAGCTTATGTCCGGCTGCTTCGAAGATGCCCTGGTAGCCAACAGCATTCATTAGCTGCATTTTATCGCAATATTCTTCCATGCCTTTTGGTTGCCCGTATCTTTTTACCATTTCCTCCATATATAGGTCATACCTGCCGTTGCCCGTTGCCGCATCATGGTATCCCCACGTATTGTTCAGGGGAAAAGGCAGGGTCTTATCCCACACCAGGTCAGGAATGATTTTCGGCATAATATTGTAGGGAGGCTGGGATGGAAGTCCCGTTTCATCCTTGAACACCCAGTCCTTGCCAGCAATTGCCCTGTTGTAGTAATCTTTCGGATCTTTCCATGTATAAGGTCCGCCGCTGTAAACTCCCGAGGGCAGATTGTCGGGATAAGATCCGCTCCATCCTGCAGGCAGCTTCGCAAAGCCCGATGAGCTGGGTATGAATGGCCTTGTTCCGTCAAGTGAGATTATACTTTCACGCATAACGTCATACAGTTCCTTCCGGGCGTGTCCTTCATTGCCCCCTGTCCAGACGAGGAGACTCGGATGGTTTCTGATCCTGAGAATTGTACTGATTACGTTTTTAATGAATATACTGCTTTCAAGTGGCCAGTCGGGTGATCCCTTGAATTCGCCCTGTGTGTCACCGGTGACCCAGAAATCAGACCATACGAGGAGACCATACCTGTCGGCTGCATTCCAGAACTCATCCCTGGGAGTCACCCCTCCGCCCCATATCCTCACAAGGTTAATATTGGAGTTCCTGCAGAGATGAAATTCATAATCGTAGCGAAGTGAATCGCGGTTAAGCATCATATCAGGAACCCAGGCCCCCCCTGTCAGATGAACGCGCCTGCCGTTGACGTAGAAATCGCGCCGGTATGAACCATTTACATCGAGCGCCTTTGTGCCGACAGTCCTGACTCCGAACAGGAACGTAGTATCATCTGATAGGCCTGTCCCCTCAGCATACTGAAGCTTTATCCTGTACAGATTGGGTCGTCCGTAACCATTCGGCCACCAGAGGGCAGGATTTGACATGATAAGTTCGCTTGTATTGTCAGCGTTCAGATCCACCTGGGCAGTGCCATTCCCATGAATTTCAATGCTTTTTGAGAAGTGGAAGGATTCTCCCCTGAAATTCTCGGGTGATATTGTTACAGTAAGCTTACCGCTTCCGTCGATTCCTTCATGATTGATCAGCTTCATGTTCAGGGAGAGCCTTGCTTCCATCGTATCAGGAAGGTTTGGCAGAGTGGCTGCAACCCGGAGCTCTGAAAATGTAACCCCTCCGGATGTTCTTAGATAAACGGGAGCCCAGATCCCCATATTCCGGTCACGCACCGGAGGAATCCAGTCCCATCCGACGGAGCAAAGCATTGTCACATTTTTACCTATATCTCCCGTAGGGCCCCCATTTTCAAAAAAATCACCGAGGGCCTTAAGCTGTTCGGTTGCAGGCAGCCCGGGATAATCGAGAGGGTAGATCTTGACTGCAAGACCGTTTTCACTTCCGGCTTCAACAAGGTTGCTAATATCCAGGCTGTACTCGGCAAACATTCCTGCCATCTGAGTCGAATCGGCTATCTTCCTGCCATTTACCCAAACGGCAGCACGGTAATTGATACCTTTGAAAATAAGCTGAAAATGACGTCCCTTATCCTCCGCAGGAACGGTGAAAACAGTGCGGTACCAGTATGGTTTCTTCCATGGATTCGGATTATTGGGCAAATGACTGAACTTTTCAAGATCGTACTTTTTGTTGAACTCGTCTGAAGCATCCGGTATCAGCATGTTATTCATACCTGAATATGGGTCAGGGTATACATTATTCGCGACGAGCCCCGTGAGCACCGTTGAGGGGACTGATACAGGAAACCAATATACCTTTGACTTGTATTCAGTTGTTGAAATCTCTTCCCCCGTTCCGGTTATCAGCTCAGAGGATTGAAGGTTGAATTGGGTCAGTTTGACCTGCTTTATTTTACCGGTCTGTGCAGGGACCGACAGAGAAAAAAGAAGCAGAAGACAGAACAGCAGGTTCGATTTGTTTTTCATTGTACTTGAGTTAGATCATATAAATTAACAATTATTCATTTTACATACCGGATAAATAGGCAACAAGTCAGACATTCACAGGGAAATAGGGATGATCCCGTCTCATCCCCGATTCATCGGAGGATGTTCCCTCTTGTAAAAAATATTCCCGGTCATCATTATAAAGATCGTCATTAATATTACAAGGGTTATAACCTCTTCGCTGATAAGCGGGATCCTCGAGGTTGTCGGGATACTCAGAAACAGCAGGATTGTTATCAGTCCCCTCGGGGAAAAGTACAGCAAGGGCACGGCCGGCATCCTCAGCACCAATTTAAGATAGATAATCCTGAGGAGAAAGATGCCTGAGGTGATCATCAGGCCGGAAAAAATATTATGCCAGTCAAGAAGGCTGTCAAGCTTCGTATAGTATCCGAACATTATAAAGAAGAAGGAGCGCACGATAAAAGTCAGTTCGGTGAGAATCTTCTTGAAAGCATCCAGGTCATTTCTGAATTTGGAAAAATTAAAGATCTTGTTTACAGGCGTGGATTCAAGCAGCTGATTATTCGACAATACGATCCGAAGACAAGGATCAGCAGCAGTGCAGGCAAATGAGAAAGCTTGGCCAGTGTATATATCAGGACAATCGAAGTCATTATTATCACATAGTTGATATGGTATGTGATCTTGTGCAGCAGAAAGGCAAGAACTGATGATGTCAGGATAGCTATGAGGAGAGTGAGCAAGGTACTGAGGCCGAAATTCAATATTCCCTGCCCGATGGATGCCTCGTTCAATAAGATGAAATCAAAAAGGATAATACCGAAGATATCGGAGAAGGAACTCTCATAAACAATGAATTCCCTGTCGTCGGCAGGAAGAAATATTGAAGAGGGAATTGCCACTGAACTGCTGATTATTCCAAGCGGGATCCCGTTAAGGATGGAATCTTTGCGGGAAGGTCAAAAACGAACTACCATTACACCTGCAAAAGCCAGGGTAAAGGCTATGAAAAGCCCAAGGGCGGCAGAGATTGATTTAAGGATGAGCGTTTTCTTTCTCCTTTCAAGCTTGATATCAAGGCTTGCCTCCATTATGATGAGTACAAGGCCCAGAGTCCCTACTACTGGCAGGACAGGCTTGAGGTTGGGGATCTCCAGGCTTTCTGCGCCCGTGATCAGATGGATTGCAGTCCCGAGCACAATGAGCAGGATTACGCCAGGGATCCTGGAATATTTGCTTGTTATATCGAAAATATAGGCCAGGATCACAATAACACAGAGAGCCAGAATAATATAATCAGTCATGCCTGCTAATTTGTTTTGTCCTTGCTAACATTAAGTCTCCTGCAAGTGATCGCTTCATAATCCTGTATCTGTTATCCCCGGCAGTCGTCCTTCCGCATTAAGGCCTTTCACTCTGGTTGCGGGGGCATAGGTTATTTGAGGTACTTCTTTATGTTATACAGTTTATTCAGAGCATCCACAGGTGTCAGGTTATTTATATCTATCTCAAGAATTTCATCACGGATCTGTTTCAGGACAGGGTCATCGAGCTGAAAAAAGCTGAGCTGCATTCCCTCTCGGTGGCCTGCCAGATCAGCCACCGGCTTCGCCAGCTCCTGTTTATTGTGACCCTGTTCGAGTTCCCTAAGTATCTCATCCGCACGTGTCACAACGCTCTTTGGCATACCTGCCATTCGTGCAACATGGATCCCGAAACTGTGCTCGCTGCCTCCCCTGCTGAGCTTCCTGAGGAAGATGATCCTGTTATTCAGCTCTTTTATTGAGACATTATAGTTCCTCACCCGGGCAAAGGAATTCTCCATCTCATTCAGTTCATGGTAGTGGGTTGCAAACAATGTCTTGGCCCTTAGGCGGTTCTCATGAAGGTACTCAACCATGGCCCAGGCTATCGAAATTCCGTCATAGGTGCTTGTGCCTCTCCCTATCTCATCGAGCAGAATAAGACTGCGGTCGGAAAGATTGTTGAGAATACTGGCTGTTTCATTCATCTCGACCATGAAGGTTGATTCGCCGAGGCTGATATTATCTGAGGCGCCAACCCTTGTAAAGATCTTGTCGACAATACCTATTTCGGCAGATGCAGCCGGAACGAAGCAGCCAGTCTGGGCCATCAGGACTATAAGTGCAGTTTGCCTTAAAAGGGCCGATTTTCCTGACATGTTCGGGCCGGTAAGAATAATGATCTGCTGCTCTTCAGTATCGAGAAAAAGATCATTTGGCACATAGCTCTCACCGGCCGGCAGCTGGCTTTCAATTACCGGGTGACGGCCTCCTGTTATTTTCAGCAGGCGCGACTCATTAAGTACCGGCCTTGAATACTTGTTGTCGGCCGATATGCATGCGAATGACTGGAGACAATCAAGCCTTGCAATGAGTGAGGAGTTCAGTTGAATCGGAGGTATAAATTCAAGAATTGAGAGGACGAGGTCGGAAAACAGCTTTGTTTCCAGCGAGATTATTTTCTCTTCAGCGCCAAGAATCTTGCCTTCATACTCTTTCAGTTCCCCGGTGATATAGCGTTCAGCCCCCACAAGTGTCTGTTTCCTGATCCACTCAGGCGGCACTTTATCCTTATGTGTATTGCGCACCTCTATGTAGTAGCCGAATACATTATTGAAACTGACCTTCAGTGATGAGATGCCTGTTCTTATGCTCTCCCTCTCCTGCAGATCGGCAAGATAATCCTTCCCGCTGTAAAGTATCGACCTGAGCTCGTCGAGCTCGGCTGACACTCCGGAAGCAATTGCATTTCCCTTGTTTATCTGCACAGGCGGATCATTATTGAGTTCTCTTTCTATCTTGTCGGCAATTGTACGGCAGGGGTTAAGCTGTTCGGCAAGCTGCACCAGGGGAATGCAGCCGCTGTTGTTGCAGATCTCCCTCAGAGGAGCTATTGCCTTCAGGGCACGCTTCAACTGTACCACTTCCCTTGGATTGATCCTTGCGAGTGCTGCTTTTGAAACTACTCGTTCAAGGTCTCCTATCATCCTGATAAGGGCTGACAGTCTCATCTCTTACAGGGACATTCTCAAGCAGGTACTGCACAATATCCAGACGCTCATTTACAGGCTGAATATCCTTCAGCGGCAGGGATATCCACCTTTTCAGCAACCTTCCTCCCATAGGCGAAATCGTCCTGTCCATAACATCTGCAAGGGTTCTTGCACCTTCATAAGGGGAATGGAACAGTTCCAGGTTTTTAACCGTAAACTTGTCAAGCCATACATACCTGTTCTCTTCAATACGTGCAAGGGCAGAAATATGACCCAGCTGCTCATGCTGGGTAATATCAAGGTAATAGAGTATTGCTCCAGCCGCAATAATTCCGTATGAGAGATTATGCACACCGAATCCTTTCAGCGAATTTGTTTCAAATTGTTTCAGCAGCCTGTCGTTTGCCGCCTCCTGGGTGAACATCCAGTCATCGAGCTTGTAGGTGTAATATTTCGGTCCGAAATAATCCAGGAACAGCTCCTTCTTCCCTTTCTCAAAAAGGACCTCCTTGGGCTGGAAATTACTCAGCATCTGATCAACATACTCAATAGTCCCTTCAGTTGTCAGAAATTCGCCCGTTGAAATATCCAGGAAGGCCACACCTGCGATCTTCTTGTCGATATGAACTGATGCCAGAAAATTGTTCTCCTTATGATTCAAGTACATTTTCGTTGAGCGATACTCCGGGTGTGACAAGCTCAATTATACCCCGCTTTACAATCTTCTTGGTCAGCCTGGGATCCTCGAGCTGCTCGCAAATTGCCACCCTCTGCCCTGCCCTTACAAGCCGGGGGAGGTAATTGTCGAGGGCATGGTATGGAAAACCGGCAAGCTCCACAAACTGGGCCGAACCGTTTGCCCTGCGTGTAAGGGTTATCCCCAGAATCTCCGCGGCCCTTATCGCATCTTCCCCGAATGTCTCGTAAAAGTCGCCTACACGGAAAAGGAGTATCGCATCAGGGTGCTTGGCCTTGATGTCGTAATACTGCTTCATCAGCGGTGTTTCGACATACTTCGGAAAATCAGACATGGATATTATGCAGTGATATTGTTACCGGCAATTATTTTAACGATAAAGACAAAGATACATTGATGCCAATATTAATGAAAGGCTTTTTGAATTTTATTCGACTGGCGGCAGAAGTAATCTTATGCACCTGAATCAAACGCCTCTCCTGAAAACTCCTGGCCTTTTTTTTTGTTTACACAGGTACCGGTTGACATCAAAACTGATATGATGGCAGGTTAGCGGCAGATAAATAAGCAAAACAATAATAAATGTCATGGAATCTGCCCTTTCAAAGCTTTAACTTGCCGGTAATTGTTTATACGGTCATAACTATACGATATGAAAAAAATATTAATGCTGGGATCGGGGCTGGTTGCAAAGCCTATGGTTGAATATCTCCTCGGGAACGGATACAGGCTCCTGATAGCCTCGCCGATGAAGGAGAGGGCTGATGAGATGATAAACGGAAACCCTCTCGGCTCCTCCCTGCTGTGGTCAATGGATGACCAGGAAACACTTGGGCGGCTTGTGGCTGAATATGATATTACCGTGAGCATATTGCCTTTCACATTTCATGTCGATGTTGCGAAGCTTTGCCTTAAACATGGGAAGAATCTTATAACGACATCATATGTGCAGAGCCCGATGATGGCTCTTGACGAAGCTGCAAAAAATGCCGGGGTACTGTTCCTGAATGAACTGGGCCTTGATCCGGGGATCGACCATATGACCTCCATGAAGGTAATTGATTATGTTCATCTGAACGGAGGCAGGGTTGAAGCTTCTACTCCTTCTGCGGTGCACTGCCTGCCCCGGAGGCTGCCTCTAATCCCCTGAAATACAAGTTCACATGGAGTCCGAAAGGAGTTATATATGGCATGCCGCAACAATGCACTGTATCTTAAAAAAGGAAAGGAAACCTTCATCGATGCTGCAAATCTTTTCCGCAATACTTTCACCTACAATTTTCCCGGAACAGGGGAGCTTGAGGTATATGCCAACAGGGATTCAATAAGCTATATTGATATATACGGGATTCCTGAGACAAAAACAATGTACCGGGGAACGCTCAGGTACAAAGGCTGGTGTGAGTCGCTCGACGGAATGAAAAGCATCAGTATGTTTGGAGACAAAACCGGCCGTTTTCCTGAAAAAAACCTACGCAGATTTTCTTGCCGGCTGTGCAGGGGTTGGAAAAAATAACCTGAGAAAAAACTTGCACTCCGTCTGGGAATGCCGGAAACTTCCGTACAATGAAATCGCTCGATTTTCTTGGCTTTTTTGATGAAGAAGAGCTCCTTACGGGGAGACAACACCATTTGAAATCACCTCCGACAGGATGATAAGCAGGATGATGCTGGGGGAAAATGAGAAGGATCTGGTGCTTACTTCAGCATGTAATCCTGGCCTCATATCCGGATGGCCGTAAGGAGGTTATCAGATCCACCATGACAGATTCCGGATCACCTTCAACTGATACTGCAATTTCAAGAACTGTAGCACTGCCTGCCGCCATTGCAACAAAACTTCTTCTTGAAGGGAAAATAATGCTGAGCGGAGTTTACCGGCCTGTGGTCTCCCAGATATATATTCCCATCCTGAATGAGCTGAAATCGCTTGGCATATCAATGAACGAGGAATTCGGCCTGCCTGAATCCGAAATGATAGTTTAGTCCATGCCTGCCACCGGCCTGCACATGCGGGCGTTAATAAAGTCCACTGTCAGAATTTCAGGTAGAATTCCCTTGTAAGGTCTTTATACTCCTCAGTGAATTCATGGCGCCTTCCATATTCAATTGTAAGGATTTTTTCGGTGGGCCGAAGAGAATGCCTGGTGAATGTCATGATAAGCCTTCTTATATCCGAAGCCGGCATTGGCCTGATTTTCAGGATATTATTACAGAAAAGTCCATATCCTGCCGCTTCAGCTATTAGTACATTTCCCTCGGCATATGGCATAATAATCTGAAGCCTGCCCTTCGCTGACAAAAGCTTTAAGGCCCCTTTCAGCAACTCATCATTTGTAAGTGAATCATTGTGTCTGGCCGATGACTTCCTTGGATCGGGATTTTTCATTGAATCGGTGAAATAGGGAGGATTGGTTACAACAAGGTCAAATCGGGGGTGGTCAGAATAATCCTGCAGTTTCACATTCCCGACTTTTATCCTATCCTTCCACCTGCACAGACTTACATTCTCAAGACACTGGCAATAAGACTCATGATCGGGTTCAAGTGCCACGATCTCTGCGTTGCATCTCTGGGCAAGCATTATCGGGATAAGCCCCGTCCCGCTCCCTATGTCCAGGATATGCCTGGCTGCGGAAATATCGGCAACAGCTCCCAGGAGAACGCCGTCAGTTCCCACCTTAAATGCAGATTTATCCTGGTTAATAGTGAATTGCTTGAAGCTGAAATAATTGTTTGCCACTACCTGTATTTTTCCGTAATTGACTGTCGGGGATGTTCTTAAGACTATTTTAAGTGCAGCGCTACTGTGTTTAGCCGATCATAAGGTCACCTGTAAGCTGGTCAAAACGAGCCGGGATCGACCAGAAAAAAAGCTGGTTTATTATTGAGTTCCTTTCCTCCTCGGGGATTCCGTAATTAAGCACTACTCCGTTAAAGAAGTGATCCACGAATTTATCCCTTCCCTCATTGGCGACCAGGTCCACGCTTTCAACTTCCGTAACCCTTATAAACTTCCATTTGAGAAAATCCCTGTCCTTAATCCTCATGGACCTGTTATGTGACAGTATCCTGGTCATGTACGACATGTATTTTGTTTTTGATAATCCTTTCCCTTCATGCAGGAAACCGTAAAGGTTATTATTCTTTATTATTACCCTGCCTCGGTATTCCGGAGATTTTACGTTCAGGGCAATGAAGTAGGCTGAAGAGTCAAAATCGCTCAGGACCTGTTTGTAGAATTTATTGTCTGCCCTGGTGCACGATGTAAGTGAATAGAATATAATGACAAGCATGAGAGCCATAAGGGCAAAGAACCTGTAAAAGCAGCCCAGTCTGCTGCCATAGACTGATTTAATCAAAGTCAGCTGTACTCTTTCAGGGGTCCTCAAAAGCTGACCGGATGTTTTAACATTTTGTTCCATAGAATTTCATAACATTAAATACATTTTAAGTATGCCAATATCATCTTTCAGCAATTAAGATAATACCTGTCAGACAGATATAATAACAATTCTTATATTATTTTTCCTATTCCCGGATAACAATAATCTCCCCTTCAGGATCAAAGCGCTGTACCGGCCTGTGACGTTTTGCCGCAGTATTCTGCAGGCTGCGATCTATTCAGATTATTGTTCTCCTGAAACCTTCAAATACCCCCAGTCCGAACAGTGCAAAATCATATTTTACAGGGTCGTATGGGTCGAAAGACCTTAGCACGGCTGTAAGCTCCTCGACCGCTTTCCAGTCGTTCATCTTTCTCTTCAGCAGGCCCAGGCTCCTTGCAGTATTTCCCGAGTGCAGGTCAAGGGGAATATAAAGAGCCGACTGGCTTATCTTTTGCCACAGTCCAAAATCGACACCCCTGTTGTCGTTCCTTACCATCCACCGCAGGAACATGTTGAGCCTTTTTCCGGCTGCACCTCCTTTAACATCGGCAAAGTGCTTCTCGTTCCTCGAAGCATGGGGCAGTCTGAAAAACTCTGAGCGCAGGTGCGACAGTCCGTCCCTCAGGGAGCCGGTCTCTGTCATACCCTGCAGAACTACGTCCTCCATGCTCTGATAATGAGTGTAGATATGTCTGAGTCCCCTTATAAAATAGAGGCAATCCGACCCGTTGAATGTCCTGTGGACGAATGTAGCCAGGCGTGATATTTCTTCTTCCCCGGCTGAGATAACGAACTCATATGGTGAGTTGTCCATTCTTTCAAGCATGGTCCGGGAGCTGCGGAGTATAAGATCCCGTCTTCCCCACGCGATCGCTGAAGTAAGGAAGCCGGCTATCTCCCTGTCGTGCAGGCCTGAAAAGCCATGCGGAATGGATATGGGATCGCTTTCAATAAATGAAGGATTATTATACTGAAGATATTTTTCATCCAGGAACTCTTTTATCTCGGCCGAGGGAATTCCATTGTATGAGAGTTCAGGATTCATTTATGATAAGTCCGTCTTTGATCTGAAGTATTCTGTCTGACATGGCGGCCAGCTGGCGGTCGTGGGTGACGATAACAATTGTCTGTCCGAAATTATCCCTTAGCTTGAAGAAGAGTTTATGCAGTTCATTCTTGTTTTCGGTATCGAGGTTACCGGATGGCTCGTCTGCAAGTATTACCGATGGGTCGTTTATGAGAGCCCTTGCGACGGCAACTCTCTGCTGCTCTCCCCCGCTAAGTTCGGAAGGTTTATGCTCCAGCCTTTCCGAAAGGTTCAGAAACCCGAGCAGTTCCCTGGCTTTCCTCTCGGCAGCGGCCTTGCTTTTTCCTGCTATGAATGCCGGAATGCATACATTTTCAAGTGCAGTGAATTCAGGCAGCAGCTGATGAAACTGAAATACAAAGCCAATGTTTGTATTTCTGAATGTGGATAAAGCTTTCCCTTTAAGGCGGCTTATACCGGATCCGTTATATAGGATCTCACCGCTGTCGGGCTTGTCGAGTGTCCCTATGATCTGAAGCAGGGTTGTTTTGCCGGCACCGCTTGCACCAACTATCGATACTACCTCTTTATCTTCAATTGAAATATCGATCCCTTTAAGGACCTTAAGGCTTCCATATGATTTAGTGATGCCGTTTGTTATTATCATACCTCTTTCTGAACGCTGTCCTTTACATCATCGACGTTTTTGGAGAGGTTGTCGTTAACTTCATTCACATCCCGCTTAACTGAGTCCGCAACCGTATTCATCTCCTTACTGACATCTGATGTTGCATCATTCATATCTTTCTTTATGGAATCAGAGACATCATTCACATCCCTTGTAATCTTTTCAGCATAATCGGTGACATCCTTCTTGATTGTACCCGTAACATCTTCAAGATCTTTCCTGAAATCAGAGGTACTGGTTTCCAACTCCCGCCTTATCTCATCGGTTGCCTTTTTAAAATCCCTCATCCCCTTGCCTATTGTTTTGGCTATATCGGGAAGCTTTTCTGCACCAAACAGCAACAAGGCCACAATAATGATTACAAATATTTCCTGTCCGCTCATATTAATACAGTAATAATTCTTTGTCTGTTTTGCAAGCAAAGTTAGAAAAGTTTACCGACATTATACCCTTATATTCATTTATGCTGCTATTTTTAACTTATTCATAAGGAAAAAGTTCCTGCTAAAAAAACGGATGAATACTAAGAAATTCCTCACTCCGTTTCAAAAGATGGGCTCTAATAGTTATTTTCGCAAAAACTTAATACGATTAAAATGATTATATCCTCTATTATGATGCTGCTCCTCCAGCCCCAGATGAAAGACACAAACGCTGTAAACAATGTAGCTGAGCTTCTTATGAAGGGGGGATACATAATGATCCCGATCATCCTTCTTTCGATACTCAGCATCTATCTGTTCATCGAAAGGATCATCTTTATCAGGCGAAGCTCTGTAATAGATGAACCGATGGTCGGCAATGTGCTTGCGGAGATAAGGGGCAAAAGGAAGGGACAGGCATTGGGCCACGCCGCCGGGAGCGACTCCTCGCTCGGGAGAATTATTGCAAGCGGGCTCGATAATCCGGAAAGGACACCGAAGGAGGCAGAAGACTATATGGAAGCGACTGCCAATTTTGAGATCTCACTGATGGAAAAAGACATGGGCTACCTGGGTATTATAGCCGGCATTGCTCCGATGCTTGGATTTATAGGAACTATTTCAGGAGTAATAAAAATATTCTATAATATCTCCCTTGCGGATAATATAAGTATCGGCATTATTGCCGGAGGGTTGTACCAGAAAATGATCTGCAGCGGTACCGGGCTTATAGTCGGGGTAATCGCCTATACGGCTTATCATTACCTCCAGATGATGATCGACCGCTTTTCAATTGATATGCAGAAGCATGTTAATGATGTAGTAAAAGCCCTTTAGGATGAATATCAAAAGAAAAAAATATTTCAAGGCAGAGGTCAGTACATCGTCTCTAAATGATATTATGTTTTTCCTTCTGCTGTTCTTCCTCATTGTGTCATCACTGGCCAATCCGAATGTTATCAGGCTCCTTCTGCCCAACTCCAGATCGGCACAGGGGCTGAACAAGCAACAGATTACAATTTCAATTACAAAGGATAAGCAGTACTATATAGATAACCGTCAGATCAGCTTTTCGGATATAGAGCCACTGCTTAAATCGAGGATCGGCACCCTCAATGAGCCCACTGTTATTCTAAGGCTCGAGAGCAGCCTTACTATCCAGGATCTTGTCGATGTTCTTGAAATCGGGAACAGGCTCAATGTGAAGATGCTTATGGCAACCAACAAGAAAAGCGACTGAGAGCACCGGATGTCCTGAAAGCCTTTATTAAGCGCAGGTCGCAAAGACAGCGCAGAGGCAATCGCATGAAATAGTATTTTTATGAAGGCTTTGTGAACCTGACCCTGCCTGCGAGCAGGCAGGGTCAGGGCTCAGTTAAGCTTTGATTTTTGGTTTAGCCTCTTCTACGCCAGCTGCTTTCGGAGTTGTGTCGTACATAAGCGCCGTAGCCACGAAAACCGAGGAATAAACACCTGTACCGATGCCGACAAGCAGGGCAAACATAAATCCGCGTATTACTGCTCCGCCGAATATGAACATTGCCACTATTGTAAGGATAACCGTAAGGGTCGTATTTATAGTTCTGCTAAGCGTCGAGTTGATAGCCATATTCAGTACCTCCTTCAATGGTCTTTTCCTGTAAAGGGGTACATACTCCCTCAGCCTGTCGAAGACGATAACAGTATCGTTCACAGAGAACCCGATGACTGTCAGTATCGCCGCTATGAAAGCCTGGTCGATCTCCATCGAGAAGGGCATTATCCCCCAGAATATGGAGTAGACCCCAATTACAAGGAGAGTATCATGTGCCAGCGACATCACTGCCCCGAAGCCGTACTGCCAGTACCGGAACCTGAGGAAGATATAGAAGAATATAAGAATAAGTGCGATACCAACGGCGAAGAAGGCATTGATCTTGATATCTGCTGCAACAACCGGGCCCACAGTTTCGGAACTTACCCTGTACTTGCTCAGGAAATCCTCCTTCGAGATATTTCCGCCAACCACATCCTTCAGTCCATCGTACAGCCTGGTATCTACCTCATCGTCGACCCCTGTCTCGTTGATCCTGTACTTGGTCGTGATCTTTACCTGGTTGACGTTTCCGAATGTGACTACCTGAGGCAGGTCACCGAAAGAGGCCTGGAGCCTTGCAGCTATATCTTCCGTTGTAACGGGCTTGTCGAACCTTATAACAAATGTCCGTCCTCCCGTAAAATCGATCCCGGGGTTTAGTCCTCTCACAAAGAGGCTGACGGTACCAGCCAGGAGAATAGCGCCCGAAATGAAATAAAAATATTTCCGGAGTCCGATGAAATCAATTTTTGTATGCTTGAAAAGCTCTGCCGTGAACTTGATTGAAAATGTAAGGTTCTTATTCTTCTTGAGAAGGCTGTCATAAATTATCCTTGTAATGAATATTGCAGTGAACAGAGATGTCAGGATCCCAATCACAAGGGTTGTGGCAAAGCCTTTTATCGGTCCCGATCCGAAAACATAAAGTACCACCCCTGTAAGTATAGTAGTAACGTTGGAGTCGATAATGGCTGAGTAGGCATGCTTGTAGCCGTCAGCTACCGCCAGTTTCAAGCCTTTTCCAGCCCTGAGCTCCTCCCTGATTCGCTCATAGATAAGAACGTTTGCATCTACAGCCATACCCATTGTGAGCACAATACCTGCAATACCCGGGAGGGTCAGCACGGCATTGAGTGAAGCCAGCACCCCGAACAGAAGGAAAACGTTTGCTACCAGCGCAATGTTTGCTATCAGGCCGGCGCTCTTGCTGTAGTAGAATACCATAAATACAAGCACAAGTGCGAATGCTATTACGAATGAGTAAAAGCCGGCGTTGATAGCTTCTTTCCCAAGTGTGGGACCGACAATTGTATCTGATATTATATGAGCCGGGGCAGGCAGGGAGCCTGATTTCAGGATATTTGCCAGGTCGTCGGCCTCTTCAATTGTGAAATCACCCGTGATCTCCGTATTTCCTCCTGTGATCTCATTCTGAACCCTGGGATATGACCTTACATATCCATCAAGCACCACAACAAGACAGCGGCCGATATTCTCACGTGTCATTCTTGCCCACGTCTTGGCGCCTTCCGAATTCATTGTCATGTCCACCTTGACCTCCGAGCCTGTTACTCCGGAAGAAGTCCTGGCCGATGTTATAACGCTTCCATCGAGCGGCGGACGTCCGTCGCGTGTTGTAACCTTAATCGCATGAAGCTCATACATCGTTTTTGTCGGATCATACTTATAGGGGTTCTGGCTCCAGAAAAACCTGAGGTCACGTGGAAAAAGAGCCTTGATCTGGTTCATTTTAAGGTATGTATCAACCCTTGCCGTATCTTTGGAGCTGGCCAGTCCGACCATGCATGAGGGAAGCGGCTGACCCTGTGCATTAACCCTTGGGCTGAGAATTCCGAACAGGGGATTCTGGAGTGTAAATTCCTCCCTGGTCGATGCTTCCTGGGTTTTTGTAGTATCCTTTCCGATGAGTTCGAGCAGTGACTGATCCTTTTTTGAAGTATCAGCGGCAGCTGTGTTCCTGGCAATAGCTTTTGATGATGAATCGGCTGCATGCGAATGGGCATTGGCCTGAATTTCCTTTAAAAGATTATTGGCTGCAGAAAGATAACCTATAATCTCGCTGTTTTCATATGTTTCCCAGAATTCCAGGTTTGCTGTTCCCTGGAGCAGTTCGCGCACCCTTTTTGGATTGTTCTGTCCGGGAAGTTCAATAAGTATCCGGCCTTTTGTTGAAAGGTTGGTAATATTGGGCTGTACAACACCGAAACGGTCAATCCTGTCGCGAAGGATATTGAATGCATTTGAGATGGCATCAGATACCTCCTTGTCGAGCACTTTCAGAACCTCCTCATTTGTGGAATTGAAATTGATTTTTTCCCTTAGCTCAACAGTTCCGAATATAGCGGCAAGCTTTGCATTGGGATCTATTTCCTGGAAAGCCCTTCCGAAAAGTGTAAGGTAATCAGCCTGGCTCTGCTTCTGCATCTCCTTTGCCCGGGCCAGGGCTTCATTGAAAGTTTTGTCCTGATTATAGTCAGACAGGGCTTTAAGGATATCCTGCACAGATATTTCAAGAATAACGTTCATCCCTCCCTTAAGGTCCAGACCCAGGTTCAGCTCTTTTTTCTGGCATTCCTTGAAGGTATTGCCAAGAAAGCTCCAC
This sequence comes from uncultured Bacteroidales bacterium, assembly GCA_963756885.1. Taxonomy (GTDB): domain Bacteria; phylum Bacteroidota; class Bacteroidia; order Bacteroidales; family VadinHA17; genus LD21. The sequence continues at coordinate 447,985 of CAVWPG010000001.1, read as the reverse complement.
TTTTCCTTCGGCAATGTTGAAATTGAATCGAGGTATTGAGTTTCCTTTACCAGACTTCCCTTCGCAAACTCTCTGGCTTCCTTTTTAACCTTATAGGTTGCACCTGTGAATGAGAGCTGGTAAATTGAAACCAGCCCCAATGCAATTGCCAGAACGATAATAGCCGTTTTATTCTGCATTTGTCTTTTCTTTTGGAATTGTTATGGTTTTCTATGCTAATTCTACTTAATTGAGGCGCAAAGATATTAAAATTTTGCAAAAACCGTCAAATATTAATCAGATGAATTGGAGTAAATAATAGAGCATATCTGCTTTAATCTGAGCGATAAGGAGAAGGAGATGACATTCCCTTCAGATTGTGCAGATTCGCAACAGCCAAAAGCTGATACGATACCTCCTGAATGTTCAGCAGGAAGGGGACAGGTTATTGCCGCTGAAGAATGATCCCGGCCGATTATCCCCTGACTGCCTATTCAAGCAATTTCTCGTAATCCGTTTCAAGGGGTGTCCTGTTAAGAAAATCGAAGAGTGTCAGGCTGCGGATATTGTAGAAATAATTCCAGTAATCCTGCAGTGATTGGAGATAGGCCCTTCTGTTCTCATCCTTTCTCGAATCTGCGTCATTCAGGTCGAGGACTGCAATCTTCCCAATAAGGAATCTCTGTTTTGTCACTTCATATCGCTTCATGGCAACAGTGTCGGACTTGGCAGCAATTTCCACCTGGCTTTTCTGGAGGTTGAACTGTTCAACGTCGAGATAGAGATTCTGCTGGAAATCTACAATGGCCTGATTGGACTGGACTTTTGCCAGCTCGAGGCTTGACTGTGCCATTTTATATTTTCCCTTGCCCAGGCCCCAGTCGAGGATCGGAAGTGAAAATCCTATCCTTACCCGTTGCTGCTTATTGGGATCGGCATATGCAAGCCTGAAATCCGGATCCTGATCGCGAAGGCCATAGGAGGCAGTGAGATTGGCATTGAGCCCCCTCTCAGCCTTAGCCTGGGCCACACTGCTCTGAGCTGTAAGAAGGGTAAGTTGCTGGTTGAGTATTTCGGGATTGTTTTGCATGGCCAGGTCAAAAACCTCCTGGGTGGAAACCTGCAATGAAGGTATTTCCGAGGGGATGATCAGCTCGAGCCTTACATTATCGTTGAATCCGAGAAAAGACCTCAGCCTTATCTCCCTGTCGCGCAAATTCATATCTGCCTGTTTTCGTGCAGTCTCGGCGTTCAGGTATGAGAGCTGCATCTGAAGAAGCTCATCCTCGGCAATTGTTCCCAGCTGATACCTCCCGTTGGCAATTCGGAAGAGAGTATCTGCATTTGAGATAGTTCATCTCTGCAATCTGCTTGTTTATCTGTGCCTGGGCAAGGGCAAAGAAGATCATTACTGCCTGCTGGTGAACCGATTCAATATTCTCAAGAAAAGTTTTTTTGGCTGCCTGATATTTCAGGGGCTCGGTTTTTTTCTGCCATTTCAGGGCATTGTATCTGAACAGAGGCTGTGTAAGTCCTATGCTCACAGGGGCAGTAATATACTTCCGGGAATCATTTTCAAAATCGTTGAAAATTGTCAGGTCAGAGTTCAGGGACAGGGACCCGCCTGTAAATCCAATATTCTGGGAAAGGGAGAGGGATCCGAGGTTGCTGAGTGTGTTTGTTGACTGATAATCGTAACCGTTTGTTACGGAGTTCCAAACCTTGTCGTAGGAGTTGCTGTAATCGGGGGTTGTTCCGGTCAGTATCAGGGAGGGCCTGTATTGTGCCACAAAAGTCCTGTACTGCCAGTAGCTGTTCCGGAAGCGATGCTTAGCCATAAGTGCATTGGGCGATTGTTCTTCGGAAAGCTTGATTACCTCCCTGAATGTGAGTTGTTTTACCTCCTGGCCTGCGATTTTATCAACTGAAAAAAGAATAATAAATAAAACGGGGGGAAAGAGAAGTTTTTTCATTATCAATAAAATTTATTCATACCTCAATGATTCAATGGGGTCTCTCTCCGATGCCCGCTTCGCCGGGGAATAACCGAAAGCGACTCCTACAGCCGCCGATACTCCGAAAGCGACAAAAACGGAGAAAAAGGAAACAATCGTCATAATGCCTGCAATATGTTCAATGAGCTTCGCCATAATCACACCTAAAAAAATCCCGATAAAGCCTCCGGTTACGCTTATTAGAACAGCTTCGGCAAGGAACTGCACAACTATATCCATCTTCTTTGCGCCAATTGCCATCCTTGTGCCAATCTCCTTAATCCTCTCCATGACGGAGGCGAACATAATATTCATGATACCGATGCCGCCTACAACAAGTGAGATGCTGGCGATCGCACCCAGGACGATGTTGAAAATATCCTTTGTTCGCTGCTGCTGCTTCAGAAGCAGTTCCGGGACAGTGATCTCAAAATCCTTGACGCCTGTATGCCTGCGGAGGATCATGCGGCTCAGGATCTCGGTCGAGGCCTCGATCTGTTCTGTCTCCTTTACCTGTACAACTATCCTGTCGAGCTGGTTGTAATTTGTTTCAGTATCTGAACCTGCATCGGAACCGCTCACCACAACCCTGGCCATATCGTGCCCGCCGTAAAACTGAATAGAGCTCGCGGCCGTCACCATTTTTGTGTTTATCAGCGCCCTGTTCTGATACCTGAGAAGCATTGTATGGACCGGAATGTAAATATTGTCGTTGTAAACATTGACACCTTTTTCCTCGAATCCAGTCAGGCTTACATTTGTTTTCTGCAATACCCCTATAACCTTTAGCCATATTCCGTTGAATTTGATGTATTGTCCAAGCGGATCAATCTTGCTAAAGAATTTAGCCCTTATATTGGCTCCGATAATACATACCTGAATACCGTTCTCTTCCTGGAAACTATTGAAAAATGCACCGGATACAAGAGGCAGGTTATAAAGCTGGAAATAATCATTGGCACTCCGACCAGCTTTGCAGAATATTTAACCCCGTTCATCATTGCGATCGAATTGAAGGATATCTCCGGACTTATCCTCTTTACCGAAGGAAGGGTCTCACGGATAGCATCGACATCGAGCATATTCAATCCCCTGGAAAACTTTTTAAGCTGCTTTTCACCTTCCTCGGTAGAGCCTGACTTTTCAGGAACCACCGGATTGATCAGAATATTATTCACTCCAACCATCTTCATCTGTTCCATGATCTCCATCTTGGCACCTTTTCCGATTGCCAGCATTGCAATCACGGCTGCGACGCCGAAGATTATACCAAGAGCCGTAAGCATTGATTTCAACTTATTGGAAAGAATTGACTCGACGGCAATCTCAATATCGTGGAAATATCTGAGAATAAATCTGAACATTTTATTTCCTGTTTAAATTACTGATTCCTTCGCTGAGGCTCTTCAGTCGTGCTGTTTTGCTGCTGATTTTGCTGTGCGGGCTGGTTCATTCTTCTCGTCCCCTGAAGTGCTGTCCCTGCCCAGGCCATCCTGGCCGGCTCCACGCATCCTGCCAACCTGACGCATCATCTCTGGAGACATGCTTATCCTGCCCCTCGTCACCAAGTATAATCTCTCTGTTGTCTTACCTTCACGGCATTCTCTCTCTGCCGCTTATCTTCCTCCTTCTTGAGCCTAGTCTTTTCCCTTATTATAGGGATAAGGTCCTCCCCGACAAGCCTGAAACTTTCAGCCTTTTCAGGAGTGCTGAGATAGATCTGGGTGCCCGGCTCAAGTCCCTGGTCAACAACTACATTGTTTTCATTTGACTCGCCCAGAATAACAATTGCCTTTCCCCGCTCTTCTTAAGTATACAAATGGTATGCTGTCAGCCCCTGCCTGAACGCTCTCCAGTGGAATATATGTAACATCACTGGTATTGTCCTTAGTGATTATCTTGTTGCCTGAAGTCATTGAAGGTCTCAGAATCGGATCAGACCCATCGACTTTAATCAAGCACTTCGAAAACTTTTGCATCGGCATTCGGAAGCTGTTCCCCTATATTGGCCACGCTGTGACACTTCGCCCGTATAGGATTTTTCCGGGAAATGCATCCACCATATCTCTACCTTCTGACCTGCTTTAACTTTGCTCACATCTATCTCATTTACATATGTCTTGGAGATCATCGAGGAGAGAGTCAGGAAGAGTAGCCACCACATTATCCCAGGGATTGATTGTGGATCCTATCTTTCGCTTATTCCCCATCCTGTCTCTTTTATAAATAACCATGCCCGGGGAGGGTGCCTTTATATCAAAATTGGCCAGGAGAGTCTGAAGATCGCTGCACCCGTTCTTGCTGGTCACTAGGTTGTGCTTATTAGTTCTCATATCAGATTTAGCCTGCTCAACTCTTAAGCCATAGCCTTTTATCGACTGATCAAGCGCACGGTTGGCTTTATCCAGTGCAATCTCTGCCTGCCTGATTGTGGTAGGAGGCTCATATTTGGATTGCTGAATGTAATCTCGAGCCTCTTCAACAGTAAAAGTAAAGATTTTTAATATTATCCCGCAAACTACTGAGAGTAACCGCAGTATCAAGTATTTTCATCTCCATGTTCGTCTCATAAGTTGCAAGCTTGTCCAGCTCATCCTTAAGGGTATTATCGAATGATGTCCTGTCAAGTGTAGCTATGAAATCACCAGTCTTCACTTCAGTGCCTTCAGGTACCAGATCCTGTATCTTTATATCCATTCCCCGGATGTTTCTTAACTGGGAAAATTCTGGTCCTCTTATGTCAGTTGAGTTTTCTGCCTGTAATTCACCGGTTGTTGTAACAACAATTTTAAACTCGACCTTTCTTCGCTTCAACATAAAGATTTGCAACATCCTTCCTTGAGGTTGCCTTACTGAAAACGATGAGAATTATGATTGCAACAACAGCAATAATGCCTGTAATGATAAGTGTTCGCTTCATTTGAAATATTAATTAATAGATACCTAAAAATCCAGTGCAAAAGTATTAAAAGGGTTTAGCTAGCCGGTTGCCTTTAACAATATTTAACCATCAAAACCAATATCGTCCCTGATGTTTATGACAACTCTGACCATCCGGTTTATTCCGGGACAAATTTGGCTAAAGGATTGAAATTAGAGTTTTTTAACAATTTCAATAACAGAATCGGCAATATCGTCTGCTGCCTTTCCTCGGTCCTGCCTTCAGAATAGATCCTGTATCAGGGGTTCGGTATTTGATTTTCTGATCTGCACCCATCCGCCTGAGTTTCAAACCAGAGGCCATCGCTCTCATCAAAACAAGGTCTCTGAAATGGCGCTTGATTGCTTCGCTTATCCGGCCGAAATCGGCGGAGGGCGAAAGGGTCGAGTTTTTTCTTTGCCATGAATAGCCGGGGATAGAGTCGCTCTGCAGGGCAGAGCATTTCAGCCTGCTTTTTGCAAGATGCGTAAGGAACAGGGCAATTCCTGCAAGTGCATCCCGACCGTAATGCAAGTTCAGGGTAAATTATTCCTCCATTGCCCTCTCCCCCGATCACCGCACCTCTTTTCTTCATCTCCTCCACAACATTGACCTCTCCAACGGCTGCGGAAAATACTGGCATCCATGTCGGTTTGTTATATCGCGCAATGCCTTTGTTGAAGAGAAATTGGACACAGTGCTGCCAGGGAGTACTCTTAAGGATATAATCCGCCACGGAACAAGTGTATATTCTTCACCAAACATAGAACCATCCTCACAGATTATCGCAAGCCTGTCGACATCGGGATCGACAACAAACCCGAGGTCTGCCTTTGAATCCTTTACAAAGGCAGATATATCTTTCAGATTTTCAGGCAATGGTTCAGGCATGTGTGCAAAATTTCCGTCCGGGGTTGTATTAAGCTCCACTATCTTCTTAACGCCCAATGAATCCAGTAAGCGGGGGACGACCAGTCCTCCGACCGAATTTATACAATCTATGGCAACAGTAAAGCCGGCTGCCTTAATATCCTCCAGCCGAAACAAGGTCAAGGTCAAGTACCTGGGCAATATGCCTGCCAGCCCATGTATCGTCATTTTCAAGGGTGCCGGCCGCATCAACTCCCGCAAAATTCAAAATCTTCCTTGCCAGCTATTTCCAGAACTGCCATCCCATCAGCAGCCGAAAGAAATTCACCCGCCTCATTCAGCAGCTTCAGAGCATTCCATTCGCCCGGATTATGGCTGGCCGTTATTATTATCCCGCCATCGGAACCGGTTCCCGTACGGCCACCTCTACTGTAGGGGTAGTTGCCAGTCCAAGGTCGGTTACATTTATCCCAAGGCTCCGAAGGGTACCAATAACAAAATTATTTACCATCCCTCCCGATTTACGGGCATCCCTTCCGACAATGACTCTCAACTCCCTCCTGTTGTGCCGTCTCTGAAGCCAGATCCCATATGCTGCTGCAAATTTAACAATGTCAACTGGAGAAAGAGATTCTCCGGGCTTTCCTCCAATAGTGCCCCTGATACCGGATATAGATTTGATTAGTGCCATGAACGTTGGATTTTTTCGGATAGACAAAGGTGCAAAAAAATCAGGAAATAAAATATTACTAAATAATTGTACCTTTGCACCCTGATAAATAACTGATATGGAGAATAAAAAACCTTCCGGGAGAACAGGCAGAAAAAATGAGAGGGAGAGGCCCGGCAAAGCTGAGCAACGCCGAGGGTCATCCGTCTCAGACTCCGTATCGGGCAGAAGGGATTCAAAACAGCCGGCAGGAAAGAGATCGGGACCGAAGGAAAAAGCCAGGACCGTGACTTTTATCAGGCTCAACAGGTTCATCGCCAACAGCGGAGCCTGCTCAAGGAGGGATGCTGACGAACATATAAAGAACGGCAATATAACCGTAAACGGGCAGCTTGTTACCGACCTGGGGACCAAGGTAACATACGATGATGATGTAAGGCTCAGGAATAAAAGGCTGTCGGCCGAAAAAAAGGTTTATATCCTGATGAACAAGCCGAAGGACTATGTAACTACGGTTGAAGATCCTCATGCAGAGCATACAGTGCTGGAGTTATTGGGAGACGAGTGCCCGGAAAGGGTCTATCCCGTCGGAAGGCTCGACAAGGCAACCACAGGAGTTCTCCTTCTTACCAACGATGGGGATCTTACAGGCAAGTTAACCCATCCCAGGTACAAGAGGAAGAAAATCTATCACGTCTGGCTCGATCATCCCGTTGCAAAAAACGATCTCTTCAAGCTAACTGAAGGGGTTGAACTCGAGGGCGAAAACATCGCCGCCGACGCAGTTGCCTATGCCGACGATGAAGACAGGAGCACAGATAGGAATTGAATTGCATTCAGGGCAGAACAGGGTTATACGCAGGATGTTCGAGGCTATCGGATATAAAGTCAGGAAGCTCGACAGGGTATATTTTGCTGGCCTGACCAAAAAAAACCTGAGGCGCGGCAAATGGAGATTCCTTTCAGACAAGGAGGTAAGCATGCTTAAAAGGGGGATCTTTTAACAGAATCAAATGAGTCACAGATCAGGTTTTGTAAATATACTGGGTAATCCCAATGTTGGTAAGTCGACTATCATGAATGCTCTTGTTGGCGAAAAGCTTTCGATCATTTCTCCGAAGGCTCAGACTACGAGGCACCGGATTATGGGAATTGTCAACGGAGAGGATTTCCAGATAGTCTATTCCGATACCCCGGGTATCCTGAAACCCAGGTACAAGCTTCAGGAGACGATGATGAACTTCGTCAATACTGCATTGACGGATGCCGACATGATCCTCTATGTAACGGATGTTTTCGAGAATGCCGCCACTCAGAGTGAGTATTTTGAAAAGATAAGGCTTTCCGGTATTCCGGTGCTCGTAGCTGTAAACAAGATTGACCTTTCGAACCAGGATGACCTTGAGGCTATAGTAGGATCGTGGCATCAGGCTTTTCCGCAGTCACCCGTAATTCCCCTTTCCGCGCTCAGGAATTTCAACCTTGGGGCCCTTCTGAATGCGATACTTGAAAAATTACCTGAAAGTCCTCCCTACTTTCCAAAAGATCAGCTGACTGACAAATATGAAAGATTTTTTGCATCTGAAATAATCAGGGAAAAAATATTGTTCCATTACAAGAAGGAGATCCCATATTCGGTTGAGGTCGAGATTGAGAGCTTTTCCGAGGAGAAGGAGATCAACAGGATCAGGGCACTGATACATGTGGCCAGGGAGAGCCAGAAGGGAATTATTATCGGACATGGAGGCAACATGCTGAAAAGGGTTGGAACCGAGGCCAGAAAAGAGATGGAAGACTTTTTCGGGAAGAAGGTCTTTCTTGAGCTTTATGTAAAAGTGACGAAGGACTGGAGGGACAAGCCCTCTGCCCTTAAAAAGTTCGGCTATTCGTAGCTGTGAAGGCATTTCAGTGATTTTGATAGAACCACGAATAATTAAATGGTCAGTATAGTTGCAATAGTAGGAAGGCCAAACGTGGGTAAATCGACACTTTTCAACCGGCTTACCGGCTCAAGGGAGGCTATTGTCGATGAAGTAAGCGGCGTAACCCGCGATCAGCAACTATGGACTGTGCAACTGGAACGGAGTCGACTTTTCGGTTATTGATACAGGAGGCTATGTTCAGAATTCGGATGATGTATTCGAGGAGGAGATAAACAAGCAGGTACTTGCTTGCCATTGAGGAGTCCGACCTCATACTCTTCATGGTTGATGTCACTATGAGGCATCCATGACCTTGATCTTTCCGTCGCTTCCATTGCTCAGAAGACAGTCAGAGGCATGTTCTTGTAGTGGTGAATAAAGTAGACAATAATGAGAGGCTGATGGATGCCAACGAATTTTATAATCTCGGACTGGGCGATTATTTTCCTTTAAGCTCCATAAACGGAAGCGGCACCGGGGAGCTTCTCGATGCTGTGGTAAAGAATTTGCCTGAAACTGCTGACTGAAAACGTTCCCGATCTGCCAAGGATAGCCATAGTGGGCAGACCAAATGTGGGAAAGTCGTCACTTGTCAATTCCCTCCTGGGAGAAGAAAGGAATATTGTAACCTCAGTTGCAGGTACAACACGCGATTCAATATTTGTGCGGTTCAATAAATTCCATCACGATTTTCTCCTTGTCGATACGGCTGGCCTCAGGAAAAAGGTCAAGGTTAGTGAGGATATAGAGTTCTATTCCGTAATGAGGGCGATCAGGACCATCGAGAACTCTGATATCTGCCTGTTGCTTATCGATGCCACGCGAGGACTTGAGGCTCAGGACCTTAATATAATGTCGCTCATCCTGAAGAATAACAAGGGGCTTGTTGTACTTGTAAATAAATGGGACCTGATCGAGAAAGAGAATAATATTACAATAAAATTCGAGAAGGAGATCCGCGAGAAGACAGCGCCATTTACCGACTACCCTATTCTCTTCATTTCTGCTACAAACAAGCAGAGAATTCATAAGGTGCTCGATGTGACAGAAATTGTAAACACAAACAGAAAAAGGAAAATAAGCACATCTGAGCTGAATGATGTGATGCTGCAGGTTGTTGCAAGCACCCCCCCTCCCGCTCTGAAGGGAAAATATGTAAAAATCAAATACATCACACAGCTTCCCGTCTATACGCCTGCATTTGCATTCTTCTGCAATCTTCCTCAGTATGTGAAGGAACCCTATAAAAGGTTTATAGAAAACCGGATGAGGGAAAAATTTGACTTTACCGGTGTACCGATCAGGATATTTTTCAGAAAAAAATGATCAAATTTGGTGTGGTTTTTGTTTATGAAACTTATCAGTTCAGGCGCTATGAGAACAAATAAATATCCGTTCATCTTTCTTTTGTGGTTATTTATTCTGGGTTCATGCACCAAAGTAGAGCATCTCTCCCCAATACCGAGTATAAAGTTCAACAGTTTCTCCATCTTTGACACGATGGATATCCTGGGGAACCATCGAAGGCAGGAAGGCTGAATTTCTATTTTGAGGACGGCGACGGGGATATCGGACTAAATGCTCCTACAGGCAATGGAATTGAGGGGGATTCAACAAATCTGTTTTTCACCCTCTACAGGAAGACCGACGGAGTGATGGTACCTGCTGCAGCAGATGATCCCCTTTACCCCTCCTCCTACCGGATCCCGTATATGGTAAGGCTCGGTCAGAACAAAATATTGCGGGGCACAATTTCGGTTACGTTCCTCTACCTTCTATATGACCCCACCGACACTATAAATATGATTTTTATCTTAAGGACAGGGCCCTGAACGAGAGCAATGTGGCCTCGACAAGTGAAATTGTCATCTCAAGGAATGACATGTATACAGCAAATAGATCTGTTCAGACCTTGACCCCCATCAGAAGTATATCATCTACCTGATCATAGCTCCCTTTCCATCCGCATGGTAGAACTCTGAAATAGCTTCCTGCTGTTTGTCATTGGCAATTCCGAGACCTGTTCAATTATCCGTTTCAGCCGGGCTATCTTCATTTTCTTGCCATCCGATCCGCCGAACTGGTCAGAAAGACCGTCCGAAAAAAGATAGATTGTATCATTTTCCTTGAGGTAATACTCCTGATCGTCAAAGTATTTCTCATTGACTGACTCTCCCCCTATTGAAGACCTGTTGCCTTTAATATAATATGACTCGCCCCCTAGTATCAGAAGCACCGGACGCATGGCAGAAGCAAACCTGAGATGTCTTGTATGCATATTGAATCTCGCATACAACCATATCCATGCCGTCATTTGATACGCCAAGCTCGTCATTCTGATTAAGGGTTGAAAATATCTGTCTGTCAAGCAGCCCGAGTATCTCGGAAGGCTTTGTGATTCCTTTCCTCGTAACTATATCCTGAAGGATTGTCGATCCGATCATCGACATGAAAGCACCGGGAACACCATGACCTGTTGAATCAGCGCAAACAAGATGAACCTGTCTTCATCCACCCTGTCAAACCAGTAAAAATCACCGCTCACAATATCCCGAGGCTTGAACATGATAAAAGCATCGCTGAAGGATTCCTTCAGCTTGTTGATATCCGGCAGAATGCTCGACTGAATCCGCTTCGCATAATTGATACTGTCTGTTATCTCCAGTTCTGTAACTCGATCTCTCCCTTCTGCTTCATTACCACCCTGGTTCTGGCCTCAAGCTCCTTTTCAAGGTAATCCTGAATTTTTTTCTGGGCTTTTTCCCTTTCCCGTATTATCAGTAACAACTGTTCGACAATTGCCGAAATACCAGGAGGATAAACCACCAGGTCTGCCAGAATGGCTTTTTTATAAGAGATCAAATGAGACCGGTAATTCCTGTGACACTCCCTCTTCATTGAATGCCATCAGCTGAACCTGTATTTTCCGTCGCTCAGGCTGAATGGCACTTCCCTGGATGTGGTAAGTCTACTCCAGTCATTATCATAATTTTCGAGATATGTGCTGTAATAAACTTTACCCGGATTACTGAAATTTATACCAACATAATTTATCCTGATAATATATTTCTTGCTGTATGGCAGGACGAATGGATGGCTGATAATCGTATTTTACATCATTAATTACGATTGAAATTAATATTGGTGAAAGGAGCAATTCAGCTTTTTCTTCTCCTTCATCCTGTCATAAATTATTAAACCATCTGTCGTTCCTATAAATATTTTATGCTCAGGCGATTCATACATGGCATCCGGGATTACATACACCTGACTTTACATAATCACTGCCAAATACCCTGATTGTTCCCTTTTCAGGGATCGTATCTCGAAAACCCCTTTTCATGGCCAATCCATATATTATTCCCATGCATCGGCAAGTATGCCGTAACAATAATTTGACATAAGATCGTTGATCTGTTAATTGCAGTAATCGAATCATTCATGAACCTGAATACCCCATTGCTTTTGGTGGCTGCCCACAATACGCCGTCACTGCTTTGGGCAAATGCCACTATTTTATTGAGTGTACTGCCATACATTATGCCGTTTCCCTGAATAATGTTAAAATTCTTATCAATGCTGAACAGCCTGTCCGTTTCAGTTCCAATGTAGACTTTCCCATCATTGCCAATCAAAATTTTATTTATACTGTTATGGGGCAAGCCATTATTCATGTCGAATTTGTGCTTTTCAGCACCTGTGATTCCTATCCAGCACTATTGCACCGTTTGTTGTGGCCAGCCAGATATTATGATTTTGCAATTGCAATATCCTTAATAAAATCGGAGCCCGAATCTCCGGAGCGGTAAAACCTTGTAAACTACCGGATCCCTTTCTTAGAATAGAGTCCGTCCGCCGGCTGTTCCAATCCATAAATTATTCTTCTTATCAAGATGATATGAAGTTATCTCGGCATTGTCCTACAAGTCCCGACAGGTCTGTGAATGAAACCGATTTGCCCGTCAAATGCATCAAATATATGGAATCCGCTGGAGTTGCCCAGAAGATAATTATTACCATAATCGGTTACATAGAGAATATTGTTCCTGAGGGAGTTCTCTCCCGGCATATAATATCCGAATGCATAGGATGTAAGCATTGAAATGCCCTCGCCATAGGTCCCAAACCAGAAATTGTCTTCCCTATCCTGGAAAACGGTCCTTACATTATCAGTAGAGAATCCGGAATTAGGTGTTATCGGCACGCATTGATCCTATCATGTCATAATCATCCGAAAAGCTTATCTGCATTGTGCCGCATCCTTTGTCGAGATCCACATGTTATTTTCGGAATCCCTGCAATATCGACTGAACGAGCAGGGCTTCCGAATTCAGGATGGCCCGAAACCTTGCAAGGTATCTCCATGCCCGAAAGATGACAGCCTAAACAATCCATTCTCTTCTGTTCCTACAATAAAGTCTGAGGTGTCGCCTGGTTTAGGTAATCGCCGAAACTGCAGAATAATCAAATCCCTCAACAACGTACCGGTTACTGTAACCGAATCTTTTTCCAGATCGCATATTAGCAGGTTCTCCTGGGTTCCTATCAGTAATTGCCTGTTGCCGGCAAAAGCAGCGGAGATCATTACAGGTTCCTCGGCAATAGCCGTAGTGCTGAATCTCATTTTCCCTTGAACCCGGATCGATGGTGAAAATTGCCTCTCCCTGGGGAATGACATAGATAAGCCCATCCGGGCCCTTCAATCAGGTCGCTTATACTCTTTTCATTTGGAGAGCCTGACCTGAACCAGGGAGCTTCTTTTCGGAGTGATATACAGTGCCATCGTTGCATCCGTACCAGATGTCCCGTTTTTATCCTTCAGGCTTGCAGTTGCGATTCTGACCTGTGAGGAATCGGGATAGCTGAATCTTAAAAGTATTGAAGCCGTCAAATCTTGATATTCCGTTTCCTGTACCAACCCATAGGAAACCGTCATCCGACTGTATTGATGGTATAAATAAATCCGCTCAGCTCACTGTTTTCCGCCCCGTAATTCTTGAAGCTGTAAGTCTGGCCCACGCAAGATCCGGGGAAATAGAAATCGGCACAGCAATGCACCTGTTAATATTTTAATATTGTGTCTGAATTTCATCCGGAGTATCCCTTATTTTTTAGGCGGTATTTTGGTAACGTTCATCTTGGGTATATAAACCGGGACGCCCCCGATAGGAGAACTATAAAATTTTAAGTGCATCTCCCCTCTGGTTTTTAAGGGTGATCACAACATTATTATTTTTCACGAGTTCCCCCTGTCTCTTATGGAACTGAAAGTCAAGCGAAGAATTTACCTCGGCAGGCTCGATGGGAATATTGGATGATTCCCAGTTATCCTCGTTTGAAATCGGAACCTCTATCCCCTGCTTGTACCTTGATACGACAAGTATCTCACCATCATTGTCCCAGTCAAAGTTCGATTGCTTTATGAAAACAACGCCAGTATCTATATAGGGATAGATATGGGCAACGCTCCTAAAATCGTTCCACATGCGGAATGTATATGCAGTATGTAAAGGCATTGGCCCCTTCAATAGGCAGATTGTTGTTCGGATCGCGGCTCAGGAAGAACCTGTAAAGGTTTCCGTCATCGCCGCTAATACCTTCACAGATGATCTTGAAAATATAGCTGTTCCACCTTTCGTTGAAATCACCCTCCGAGGGGTTGAATGGCCCGAATGTATAGTATTTATTGTCATATCGGGCTTCTGACCCGAAAACCTTTGAGGCCAGCAGATTGCCCTGTTTTATAGTTTTGATCCCTTAGCAAGGCCTCTTGAATCTTCATTCTTGTCGGGATCCACCCCTTTTCCTCCATATACCGAGAAGAGGAATTTTGAATTGAATTCTCCCTGGATTTCATCATTGGCTCCCCCGCAGTCGGGGTCAAAGATCCTTATATAGAATGGCTGGGTATAATCCTTAAGAATTGAAAAGAAGAAGATCTGGTAAAAGTTATCGTCGCCCCACGATGTTTTGCCCTCCTTCCCGAAAGTAACGAGAAAGGGGATATTCTCGTCTTTGCCTGGAACAGGCTGGGCTCTTGCAATGGGTGTGACTATAAACTCCAGCAAAAGGATGAGAATAAGAATATGATATTTTGTTTTATCAACTTTCATTAAGAGTCAAAATTAAAAATTTAAGGCCTCATGGTTTATTAATCACAACAATATTTTTTGACACGCATGTTTCCCTGGGCTGATTTCCGTCGGTCGGGTCGGTCTGAAACAATCAGCTGAACATTATATGTCCCTGGTTTAATGAATGTTTTCTCAACCTTTCGCCAATTGCAATTGTTTCATCTCCGAAATTCCAGTAATACTGGCCAATCTTCCAATCCGGCAGATTGGTCGCATCCGCATTCAAGGTGATTCTCTTCCCGGCTGCCACTGATCAGGGCCTGTTATATAGGCCTGAACTATTCTTGTCACCACAAGGGTGTCTGACTTTTCATTATATGAGATCTCATTGGTGACAAGGTTCTTTACATCAAGCTGTACGATATATGTGCCCGGGCCGCTGTAGCAATGATCGACCGATATACCGTTGCCTGTTTCTCCGTCGCCGAAATTCCAGGTATAGACAAAGGGTACCGAATCGAGCTTGATCGAATTCTCCTCCACAAATCGGTAGCAATAGCTGTTCTCCGCCATATCATCACATTTTGCCATCCGGATTATGGTGGATTCAAAGCTGTAAATGTCATCGCTCCTGCTCCTGTTGGAGGAAAAGTAACCTCTTTGAAGATTATTGCCGGCAGTAAACCCAAAATCATCTGATGTTGAATTTATCGGCTCAGGCAGAATGACAGGGGCATCCCATTCCCCATTTGTCCTGGCAGTAAAATAAATATCCAGACTGCCGATGCCTCCCGATCTGTCTGAGGTAAAATAGAGGCGGCCGGAGGGATGATAATAGGGAAAGCTTTCAGTTCCCTGTGAATTGACCGCAGCTCCCAGGTTCACGGGGGGCGACCACTCTCCGCCATTATTTTCGCAGATAAACAAGTCATATCCCCCGAAGCCTCCCGGCATATTGGATGCGAATACAAGAAATTTTCCGTCACTGCTGATTGTTGGCTGGCCAAGGTCGTAATCCGGGCTGTTATACCTGAAAGGGTGCATAGCAAGAATCGCATTGCCTGAAAGTTCTGCAATGAATATGCCGCTATGGTTCCTGAAGTTCCTGTTCTTTGTCTGGGGGCCGGTCTCAATCTCACTTGTAATATATATTGTTTTGCCGTCGGGCGCTATGCAGAACGGGCCGTTGTTGAACAGTGAAGTCCGTTCACTCCTGAGTTCGACTGGTTTTTTCCAGTGCACCGAATCGAGCATTTCATCAAGATATATGTTATAAAGGCGGCGGCCATCAAAGGCTGTCCTGTCCTTGATAATGCTGAAGCGCTTATCCGAACAGAATACAAGTCCATCCTTAACTATAACAGGGGAGATCTCGCTGAAGGCGGATGTATTGAATGGCAATCGTTCGACCTTATAAACGGAAGGTTGCTGCCCCGATGCAACCAGGGTAGCCAGACAGGTAAAAACCACAAACAGAATAATCAGCCTTTTTAACCATAAAATCTAGAAATATCTCGGATTAGCGGCACTAATCCTGGATCTGAATTCATACCTCAGAATAAATTCCGCCGACCCCCCTTCGAATATGTAAGCGTACTTCCAACCGGAAAATCATACGAGAATCCAAGCATCAGCTGAGGATTAACCTGGATCTGAACGATCCCGACAATCACCTTTTCAGTTGTTCTGTATGAGCTGCCAAGCCACAACATGTCAGCAAGGATTAAATTCCCGTTCAGATCAAGCTGGCTGAGCTTCTTTGCTTCCTGAAAAGAATAATTGAGAAGCATGGATGGCTTGAATTTTAGAAAATCGGAAAATGTTATCAGTCCTCCTGCAGTAATAATAAAATCGTAATTATTAAAGCTGTGGTAAGCCTGTGCCCCTTTCGTGCCTGATGTCTCATAACTCAGGAACTGAGGTACGGAGATGCCTGCAAAGAGTTTATCCGTGTAATAATAGACTCCTGCCCCTATATTCGGAAGGATAAATTTCCCATCTTCAAGGAACACCGGATCGCCCGGATCGGTCAGATCAATTCCGGTATAATCGGTGTTTGAAAGATCCACTCCTGCCCTTAAGCCGAAAGCAAGCCTTCCAGGCCCCATAATAACATTGTAGGAATAACTGGCATAAATGCTCTTTGACCTTGTCACCCCGAACTGCATGAACTGAGCCATAATGCCGAGTCCAACCCTGTCATTCTTCATCGGAGCATTCAGTGAAAGGGTCTGAAAAACGGGGGCATTGTCAATGCCCATCCATTCCATGCGGTAAGATAGGAATCCGCTGAGAGCTCCGCGTGCTCCGGCATATGCCGGATTTATAAGGAGCCCGTTCTGCAGGTACTGGCTGTACAGGGGATATCCAAGGCTGATATCCCTGGTACCTGAAGCAGTCTGTGCCCTCAGATTGGGAAGAACAGACAGAGAAAAAATAAAAAATATCAGCCTTAACCTGTTCATTTGTCCGGTTTCACTAATCGGTATAGTTGTATAATTTGCATCAGCGTCTTTTAAGTTCAATAAATCCGCTTTTCTTAATCAGGGCATTATCCTCTGTTGTTAGCTTGAATAAATAGTAATATGTACCATCAGGCAGTTCAACACCCTTGTTGTTTTTTCCGTCCCAGTCGACCCAGTTACTGCCATCACGATTGGTTGTTGAAAAGACCAGCGTTCCGGCGCTGTTAAGTATTGAGAGCTCGGCTATCTTCCTGCTGTTAAGGTTCAGTCCTTTGATAATGAAAGTATTGTTAAATGCATCGCCGTTGGGAGAAAAGCCCTGGGGGTAAAAATCGGCCTGAACGTCCAGATATACCGAGTCAGCAATATCGCACAAGCCGTTTGTGATTGTCCATATAAAAAGATTCTTTCCTGATGAAAGATTCTTCACCTGGGACTTGCTGTCGGAAGAGCTTACAACGATGGCAGAGCCGCCGGTGGCCGTCCAGAATCCTGATTCACCCTGTACGACAGCAGGATCTGCATTCAGGTTATAGCTTTTGTCGATCGAGAAGATGCTCTCATCGGCCCCTGCATTTACAGGGCTGTCGGGTGCCGGATTTATTGCTATTTCAAGTTCCGGGGAAACGGACATACAGCAGTCAGCGAGGCCGGATATTACAGTGCGTCTGTATTTTACCGGATCGGTGAGTACCGGAGGCTGGTAGATTGGTGCAGTTTCCCCCGTTATTAAGCTCCAGTTGCTTCCGCCGTCGGTACTCTGTTCCCACCTGAAGAGGTAGGTTCCGGAGCCACCTGAAGGCGAGGAACCGGTAACCGGTGCCGGGGCAGTATTTTCACAGACAGTTGTCCGGTCAGTAGAAATCGTATTATTGGATACAGGAGCAAGAACGTTTACAGTTATCATGGTCGTGCTTGTATCCCTGCATACATCCTGCATGTCAGTGACTATCCTTTTGTAGAAGGTTGTAATATTCAAGTCAAGTGGAGGAGGATTGTACAAAGGCTGGTCGGCGCCGGCAATATCGGTGAATCCGGTTGAAGGGGTGGCATGAAGCCACTGGTAGGAATATGGTCCGCCGGCCCCCCCTGTGGGATTCGTCGAGCCAGCCAGGCTAAGACTTACTGTTCCGGTGCAAACTATCGTATCAGGGGCAAGGCTCGCCAGCGAGACTGAATTATTTGCTATAGGTGCTATAACGGTTATCTCAATTGCATTGCTTGTACTTGTGCAGCCGGAGGAATGGGCAATTCTCCTGTAGCCTGTTGTAATTGTCAGTGGAGGTGGCTGGAAGTCGGGCGCAGCTGCCTTTGCAAATCCTGGAATATCTTTCCACCCGGTTACGGAGTTGGTACTGTCCTGCCATGTGAAAAGGCCATTCCCGTTATTAGGAGGATTGCCGGTTATCATTACCGGCGCCGATCCTGAACAAACGGGCAGATTAGGTCCCGATGTGAAAACGGTATTATTCGTGATTACCGGAAAATCTCTCAGTTCAACAATTGTGCTGGTGTCTGAACAAACATTATTCCTCCCTGAAAAAACAATCCTTCGAAACCTGTAGTAATTTTCAGGTATTCTCTGGGGTAACCCGGCCGGATCGAGCGAGTCCCTGTCGCTGATCCCACTGGCTGTTACCCATCCTGTAAAGTTATTGTTGCTCTCCCAGAGGAATCTGTACACCTTGTCGCCCCCGTCCAGCAGGGGATTTGAGCCAGTCGCCCGGGTGCCGGTTATCTCACCGAATGGAGTCCCCGAGCATATTGAATCATCGGCAGGAGGAAAGACCATATTGCCTGTTATCAGCGGAAGCACAGTCATCCTCACCCTTGCAGCTGAATCAATGCAGCTGCCGGAGGTAACAACGCGCCTGTACCAGGTAGTGGCAGTCAGACCCGCAGCGGGATCAAAATTCTTACCCGTCCCCAGTGCCGGACCCCAGGTATGTACAGCTGTACTGTCCTGCCATTTGAAATATACATAAGCGGTCGGGTAGATGAGGTCGGGCGGAGAGACCTGGCTGATAAGGGGGGGATCGCCGTTGAAGCATACTGTATCTGAAATGCCGACGATATTATTGCTTATTGCATGCTGAACAAGAATTTTAACAGGCTTGCTTATATCGGTTATCAGTGGTGTCCCGGCATCCTGTATTACCCTTCTGAACCAGACAGTGTCGGTCGGGGTAATAATATCTGCGAGCGTTGGTGTATAGTTAACCGAGTCGGGGCTGTTATTAATAAGCACATTCGGAGAGGAGAATGATATATCGAAGCTGCTTTCCCACCGGAATGTATAGGGGCTTGTACCACCTACCGGTATCGTACCCGAAATCCGGTGCGGCCGCACGTTCGAGCATACAGAATCGTACTGGTTGTTTGTTCGTGAGGATCGGATAATATTGAAAAGGAACCCGTTCAGTACCGGCTTGAAATTGGTCAGGTTTTCACCAGGCTTTGAGACTATAATGCCTGAACTTGAACCGTTGTTCCGAACTCCGCGTGAGCCTCCTGCGAATGTAGTCGCTACTGCAGCCGGAACAGTGCTGTTTGTAAGTATGAGGCCTCCCCCTCCGCCTCCACCTTCCCCATTGTTGAAGAATGAGCTGCCTCCGTTGCCTCCGTTTGCCGATATTCTTAAAGTTGTGGTTGGAGGATTAACAGAGAAATTCCGCTGGCAGAGAGCTATTGATCCTCCGCCTCCCCCTCCGCCTGCACCTGCTTCAGCACCCGCCGAAGCAGCAGCTGCAGCTCCTTCCGCAGCTATTGTTGCAGAGGAGTTGCTCTTCAGAATGTCAGTTACGATTATAATGATTCCTCCTCCCCTTCCTCCTGCAGATGCAGTACCTGTGGCATAAGTCGATGAACCCCCGCCGCCTCCAAGAAGGATGCTCCCTTCAAGGTCAGTATTGAGAACCTGCTTGCCGACCGACCCGCCATCGGCAGGTGGTGTGCACGTACCGTTTTCCCTTCCGCCGTTTCCACCCGATCCGATATTTGCTCCTCCGGCCCCGCCGGAGAATCTGCCGTTGCCGCCACCGCCGCCTGTGAAGTTTGCCCCCTTGCCCTTAGCGTAATCGGGGTATATGGATGGAATATTTCCGGCCGACAGATAGGCTCTTGTAACAAGACCTTCTCCCTTATATCCGGAATTTGTGTATGTATCAGGGTATGCATATTTATCATACAGCGCAGTATTCAATGAAACGCACAGACCCTGCCCGGTCTGGGCCGCGCCTCCGAGAAAACCCTTGCCTGTTACATTTATTCCGGCATCAAGTGTAAGCGTGCCGCCCACTATCAGGGCAAGAACTCCACCGGTTTTTGCAGTGACGCTGTCCCACGGCTGGCAGGTAAGCTCTGCCGTAACTCTTGCTGAGTCGTAGAAAGGTACTTTTATAAGCTGAATGAGTCCGGCCAGATCATAGGTTTTTACAAGCCTTCTTGTGAAAACAACATTCCCGGTCCCGCTGTTGACCGACTGGACTATCAGGAATTCATATCCTCCAGGCGATCCCATACTGTACTGATAGGCCCCGTACTCGGAAGTTTCAGATCCAAGCATTACAACCCCCTTCATCTGGATAAGCAAAACCGTATCGCCGGCTGCAAATATATCGGCATTTGTGACGGTCACATTATCCGGAACTCCGCCGATTGCTACTACCTGGCGATATTGATTTATAACTCCGCCGATTTGTTTTTCCTGTGAATATGAGGGAGAGATCACTCCTGAAAAAAGCAGAATACCTATTATGAAATTCCTTATGTTTAAACGCGAACTTCTTATCATCAGGAGGAAATATTATCCGCTAATATAATTATTATATTAAACAATAGGCAGCAATAGCAGCCAAAGCGTCCTAAAGGTAGCCATTTTTGGCTACTGTGGATTTTAGATTTATCCAATAAGCGGCACTATTTATTAACCATTCCTGACAGCTGAATGATACAATTGTTAATATATCCTCACCCGGGCCTCCCGATTGTGTATATCAGGGGGAGCTCGACAAAGAATACGGAGCCCTTGCCATACTCCGACTCGAACCATATACGTCCGTTGGCATTTTCGACATATTTCTTCGCAATCGACAATCCAAGGCCCATCCCTGATGATTTGGTCGTAAAATTGGGAGTGAACAATTTTTTCCTGAGGTCTTCTGGAACGCCGCTGCCATTATCCTGAACCGAGATCACAATCTTGTCTTGCTGAACTTCAAGCTTTATATCAATCTGCCCTTCCCTGCCTGCAGGGATCGACTGAATTGCATTCTTGAGAAGATTTGCAAAAACGCTGTTCAGGTGCTCCTTGTCGGCATATATCATTACCCGTGTCTCGTGCGGCCACTCAACGCCGAAAGTTACATTGCCCGTGTTCCTGAATAGTTCAAGGGTTGACCTGATGTGATCGAGCAGGTTGATCTCCTCCGGATGGTTCCCCGGCATTTTTGCAAAAGATGAAAAGGCTGTGGCAATGGAGGAGAGGTTATCTATATATTCTATCTGATTTTCGGTGAAGCGTTCAATAAGCTTGTCAAACTCCTGAGCTTTATCTCTCCAGGCTTTGAATAGCTGCTGAACGTTAAGCTTCATTGGGGTAAGGGGATTTTTTATTTCATGTGCAATCTGTTTTGCCATCTCCCTCCATGCATATTCCCTCTCTGAATTGGCCAGCTTATATGAGCTTTCTTCAATCTCATCGACCATGCGGTTGTACTGTCTTACAAGTTCTCCAATCTCATCGCTTCCCCTGTATACAAGATGCTCGCTTTTCCTGCCGACACCCACGGAGGCAAGTCCCTCTCCCAGCATGGTAAGGGGGGAGGTGAGGCGCCCGCTTATGAACACCGCAAGGCTCATTGTAATCACTATCAGAAGAAGTGTAAAATTGACGATTGCAACAATGAGGTTTGAGATTTCCCTCGCCAGTATGCTCTGCATCCTGAAATAAGGAAGATTCAGATAGGCAATTACTTTCTTGTTAATGTTCATGAAGGGTACGTAGGCTGAAATGTATTCAAGGGAACCAACCCTTTCCGACTGTATGTACTCGCTCTTTGTGAGGCTGGCCAGGTTTATGAAGGCAAGGTTGTTAATCCTCCGGCTGGTAAGGTTCCGGGCAAAGATCTCGGGGCGCGATGTTGCAATCAGGAGCCCGTTCAGGTCATACAGGTTGATATCGGTATTGAAAGTATTTGATAACCTTATGAGAAGCTCATTCAATGATGTATATGAATTATTCTGCAGATCGGCAGCAATCTGCTTGTCGGTTGCAAGCCGGCTATCCAGTTCCCAGTAAACTGAATTCAGTTTTTCCTTGATATTCTCATAATGCTTTGAATGAAATTGGTTTACAGTCAGATATGCAACCACAATTCCGATCAGAAGGAAAGAGAACAGCAGGATTCCTATAAATGAGAATTGCAGCTTCTGCCGGAAATTGAGAACCAGGGGACGCTTTATGGCCGGCTTTCTGATTATAAGGATGAACAGGTTAGAGAAGACAAGTACAAAGGCAAAGATGTAAGCGAATGAGATGATCAGATCGCCGAAAGTAAGCCTGGGCCTGGATATAATTATTGTAACATTTCCGTTCCTGTAGAGGACGTGGTTGAAGTCATCAGAATTAAAGATATTGTAATCGGCACTCTTGTCCACATATTCCGCATCCGTCTTGTCGTAGGCAAAATCCCCCGTGCTGAGCACCAGCTCACCATTAATATATTTGGCATATGAATAGTCCTTGATACCCGCATAGCCGTGATACTTTTTGTCGAGAAGCAGTTCGGAGTACCCTGGCTGGAATACATTTATGTCACCCAGCAGCTCAATAAACAGGCCATTTCTGTTGTTACCTCCGGTCTTGTAAAACAGCCTTCCAATATAATATGATCTTCCCCCCTGGTTATCAATAAAATAAAATCCACTTCCGGTGATCCTGTGCCCATCTCTTCTGATCCTCTGATCAAAGAAGGTAAAACAATTCTCAAAGACACGGGTGCCCGGACCAATATTGAGGGATTCATCGTCGCGGCAAAGAACTATGTTGAAATTGAAATTGTTCCAGTAGCCGTTGAAATAGGTCTGCTGCAGGTATCGTGAAATTCTCTCGACATCATCCTTGTCAAAGTAATCCGGCTGCATCATCGACGCAAGCAGGGTATCACCTGATATGTCTGGCCAGAGATCCAGTATCAGTTGTTCGGCATCGGGATCATTTTCCGTGGAAAGCGAAACGGCCTTGACTTTAAGGTCTTCAGTTATTTTTTCTTCAGAAAGGATTGTAATAAAGTAGATGGCATATAAACCGAAAATCAGTGAGAAGATAACAGCCATGTTGAACAACCCGATCCTGGTCTGCACATATTTCCAGGTGCTCAAAGTCAGAATCACGTAGAAGAGCGAAAGGGGGATCAGGGTAGCCGCATCCCTTTTGCGCCAAAGGATCAGTACAAGAAGTGATGCGGCGATTGAAGCCACAACCTTCCAGGGACCGAGGTGTCTGGCCGCCTGGAAAATCTTCATGAAATAAAGCACGGGGACCATCACAAGCAAAATTGCTGCAGCGAATCCCTCAATGCTGAATTTAGTTATTTCCAGCACCTTGTACGCTTCAAAATTAATATTTGAAGTCAGGATGAGCTGTTTCAGAATTGCCTGGTACAGACATACAAGAATTGTTCCCGGAACCAGCAGGACAGTAAGTTGCAGAATATCTGCCCCTCCCTTCCTTGCACCAAGCTCCCTCAGTGGAAAATACCTGTAGAAAGTAAGAGAAAAAATTGCAGCAAGGATACTCAGGATGCAGAGGTGTCCGAGAGTGGGTATAAAGTCATTGAGCGTAAACCGGTAGGGAGAAAAAAGCTCCGTCTGAAAGAGCACAAGAGGTTTGCCGGTGAGAAGCAGTAGCGCATATATTGCTGAAAACAAAACAAATACAAAACCAATAGCCAGAAGGTTCCTCCCCCTGGCCACAATAAGGTTTGACAGTCTGAGTATCAGCATAATGGTGGCTATAAACCACAATATCCACAAAAGCAAGGGTGCGAAAATGAAGTAGGTCCTGACTTTCACTTCAGGAAAGGAGAGGGAAAAAAGGAAATGTCCATCCGTATCGTAAACATGGAAGTCAGAGGCACTTTTGTCGGTGCTGAACCCCACATTGTCAGGAATCTTGAAATCCTTCTGGAACCCGCTTTTTATGATTTTGTTCTCAAAGCTGTAATCGGTACGGATCCTGAGCAATCCCACTATTTTTTCATTGCCGGCCCTGACGACTTTCGGTATGAACCAACCGTTCTGAAGAAACACAAGGTTCTGACTGAAAATTGAATCGTTGATAAAGAAGGGGACATCGAATTCATTATCCGACCAGTAGACCAGCTTGTTGTCTATATATTCGAGAATAGTGATCTCGTTCTGCTCGGCAATTGAAAATAGATTATTCTCAGTTACTGAGCCATGATGATCTGAACGGGCCAGAACAGGAGTCATGTTTTCGAGGCACTCCTCCATGATCCTCTCCTTTTCTCCCAGGATCTTGTTGCATTCACGCGTCCTGAACCTGTATTCAAAGTCGCTGAAATAGATCGATTCAGATACAAAAGCCGAGATCAGAAGGATTATAGTCAGAAAGCTCAGGATTATGATATAGCGGTTCCCTTTCATTCTATGTCTCCCTATTCGTGATGATATGGTTCTCCCCTTATTATTGTAAATGCCCTGTAAAGCTGTTCGAGAAACAACAATCGTACCAATTGGTGAGGGAAAGTCATATCAGAAAGTGAGATCCTGAAGTCTGCCCTTGCGTATACTTCTTCAGAGAAACCCCACGGACCTCCGATAATAAATACTATTCTCCTTCTGCTTATCAGGAATGACTTCTCAATCCATTTAGCGAATTCAACTGTCCTGAATTTCCTTCCCCTCTCATCGAGAAGAACCATATAATCATCGCTGCCTGTGCTTTGTAATATCTTCTTCCCCTCTTTCTGCTTCTGGTCTCCGACAGGCAGGGTTGCAGAATTTTTCAGATCCGGCAGGGTTATTATCTCAAAGGCATTGTATTTGCTGATACGTGTTTGGTAAAGATCAGCAAGGGAGGCAACGTTTTTATCAGTTGTCTTTCCTGTCTGGACCAGAGCGATCTTCATGAAATGCCTTGTAAGATAAATATGAGCATGTATATGCAAAAATAGCAATTTAATAGTTCAAATGATGATCATTGTGATGATATTGCAGCTGCAGCCGGAGAGGCACGGATTTGTTAAAAAGGTTAAGTCGCCGGATGAAATGGCATCTTAATCAAATTAGTATTAAATTTGTGGTAAACTGACTTGACAATCAGGATCAATAAAACAGGAAGAGATGAAATTCGAAAAAATAATCCCGGTCATATTTATTGCCTGCGGCTGTCTCTCTGCCAGGGGGCAGGATCAGGCAAATATTCCGGCAGAAATTTCAATAGCCATAAAGGCCGGTAATGCTTCCGAGCTGGCAAAATACATGAATTCCACCATAGAGCTCCTTCTTCTCGATAAAGAAGATTTCTACAAGAAGAATGTGGCAGAAACCATTCTCAGGGATTTTTTCAATGAGTACCAGGCCAAGGATTTTACAATACGGCACCAGGGTGCAAAAAATGATGCACAGTATGCCATAGGCAACCTTAAAACGGAAAAAGGCGATTTCCGTGTATATTTTTTACTCAAGAAGGTTGATCAGGAGTTGCTGATACATCAGATACGAATTGAAACTGACAATGGAAGATAGCTTTCTGCGGGATTTCATCCTCCGAAGCCTGGCCGAAGATGTGGGTGACGGAGATCACACATCCCTTGCATGCATACCTCCGGGCTCAGCAGGAAAAGCCAGGCTGCTCATAAAAGAGAGGGGTATCCTTGCCGGCATAAGGGTGGCGATCCAGGTTTTTTCAATAGTCGATAACAACCTTAAAGCAGATATTCTCCTTAATGATGGTGCCGTAGTTAATCCGGGAGACATAGCATTTTTTATTTCCGGGCCCCAGCAATCTATTCTCAAAGCTGAACGACTGACTCTGAACATAATGCAAAGGATGAGCGGGATCGCCACGAGCACTCGTGAATACACTGACCTGTTAAAGGGGCTGAAAACAAAGGTCCTTGACACCAGAAAGACGACCCCGGGCTTCAGGTTTCTTGAAAAGGAAGCTGTCAGGATAGGGGGTGGAATGAATCACAGGATGGGTCTCTACGATATGATACTCCTGAAGGACAACCATATCGACTACGCTGGAGGCATAGCAGAGGCAATTGCCAGAACCAGGGAGTACCTTGTAAGGAACAATTTAAACCTGAAAGTGGAAATTGAAGCCAGGAATATAGCGGATGTAAGAAAAATACTTTCAACCGGTTCCGTCGACAGGATAATGCTTGACAATTTCAGTATTGACGAAACACGCAAAGCAGTGAAGGAAATTGCAGGCAGCTGTGAGACCGAATCATCCGGCGGAATAACCCTTTCGACTATAAGGTCATATGCCGAGTGCGGGGTTGATTTTATTTCTGCAGGGGCCCTGACCCATCATGTTAAAAGCCTTGATATGAGCCTTAAAGCCATATAATAAATGGAACAGGGGGAGATATCGCCAAAAAGCTTCACAGGGTGGATGAGCGGACTGGTTCTTCCCGGCTGCGGGGGATTGCCGGCAAGCAATGTCATAAAATTTGTAATAAGGGGATTTACAAAGGGGGTGCTTGTTACCCGTGCCTCATCAATAGCATTTAATCTTCTGATGGCTCTCCTTCCCGCATCAATCTTCCTCTTTACGCTGATTCCTTTTGTTCCTATTCATAATTTTCAGAAGGAGCTTATAAAGCTGTTTGAAAGTATACTCCCCTCCGAAGCCTTTAATTTTTTGCAGACAACAATAATCGATATAGTTACCCGGAAAAGCAAGGGACTTCTGATGATAATGTTTGCTGCCACAGTACTGTTCTCAACCAACGGCATCCATGCTCTCATTCACGCCTTTGTGGTTTCTGCGCACTCATTCAGGACACGGTCGTGGCTTCATCAGCGCAAGATCTCCGTGATATTGCTGCTGGTCGTAATCTTTCTCACCTTTGCCGGAGGTATGCTGATAATCCTGGAAAAGTTTGCCGTCAACAGGCTTGTTGAGTATCACATTATAAAGCGTGCAGTGGTCCTCGATATCCTTACTTACCTCAAATGGATAGTCATAATTCTTCTTGTCTTTCTCACAATATCCTTTCTATATTACTATGCTCCTGCAAAAAGGACGGGCTTCAGGTTCTTTTCAGCCGGTTCCTCGCTCGCCACTTTTCTCTTTCTCATGACATCCCTCGGCTTCTCTGCCTATGTGAACAGGTTCGGCCAGTATAATAAGCTTTATGGCTCGATCGGTACACTTATGGTGATTCTTATCTGGCTCTACCTTAACTCCATCGCTATCCTTATCGGTTTCGAGCTCAATGTCAGCATAAAAGCAGCCCTGGACAAGGATTCAGAGGAAGTCCAGGCACTCAACTGCAATGAGGAGACTGCCTGAACTATCCTTTTTTTACCTCAGCCGTTACAGCGTCAGCCCGATCACAAAATGTATGCTTTCCGCCTGGGGATTAACATACACGGCTCCTTTAAGGGGAAGCTGGAACGACGGTGTAATATTGATGTTCCTTACTGATGCAACCCCGATATTGCAGACTGCAAATCCGTCAACCTTGCCATACCCGGCGCCGTAATAGCCGTTTGATGGAGTCATGCCTGCAAGGAATGATGTCATGCCGATAGTATAACTGACCTCGATGTATGTCGAGTAGTTCTGCCTTGCTGAAAAGGACCCGGATTCTTTGTCCCACTTTTTGTCTGCGCCGTAGAACATTGTGCTGACTGAGATGGTGAGGGGTATTGACTTTGCAGGGGAGAAGCCTATGGTTCCTTCAAGGATGTGGTTTGTTTCAGCATTTTTATAGTTGAAATAGCTCGTCCCATTGAAGGTCCAGCAATAGTCAGTGAAGGTGAGCTTCACGAACTTCGCTGAGTATGCAATATAGGGATCAACCTCCTTATACGAACCCAGGAAATCGGTTGACCCCCAGATGCCGGCTTCAAATTTCCCGGCTACCGCAGCTATTGTCGGCTGGATATTGGGTATCGGGCTGGCAATTGTACCCCTCCAGATATAGGAGCTTACAAGATCGGCTGTAACCTTGCCCTCTATCGCCCGATTATCCCGGGCCTCAGGATCCGGACTGTTTTGTCCGCACGAAAAATCGCAAATCAGTATGAACAGTGCATAGAGGGAATAAAGTTTGTTTTTCATGGCTATCAGATTAGATTCAAATAAAGCTTATCTGGATAATGGCGTTTCCGAGTTTTTGTCCATCCTCATGCCTGAGTATGCCTCCACGCCCATTTCAGGTATATCGAGCCCTAGCATTTCGTGCTCGGGCTTTACCCTGTTGCCGATTATTTTATCGATGAATTTGAATGTAAGCCACCCTGAAGCTCCTACCCATATCAGGTTTGTGATCACACCCGCCGTCTGTGCAAGAAGCTGACCAGCCCCGCCACCATAAAAGAGTCCGGTTACAGCGCCCGGAACACCGTTCCATCCCTCGCCATAGGTGCCGTCTGCAAACAGCCCAAGAGCAAGGCATCCCCAAATGCCGTTAATTCCGTGGACTGAAATTGCTCCCACAGGGTCGTCAATTCTGACCTTCTGGTCGAAAAACAGGGTTGATTCGATCACCAGTACACCGGCTATCAAACCTATCATTGCCGCTCCACCGACATTCACGAAGGCACAGGGCGCTGTAATTGCAACCAGACCTGCCAGCATTCCGTTGAGCATCATGGTGGGATCCGGCTTTTTGGTCCTCAGGAGCCACATATACAGCACGGATGAAAATGCCCCTGTAGCCGAGGCTATCATTGTATTGACAGCCACGACAGAAATTCTCAGATCTGTACCTGCCAGGGTCGAGCCGGAATTAAACCCGAACCATCCGAAAGCCAGTATAAAAGTCCCTATTGCCGCCATAACTATATTGTGGCCCGGGATTGCATTTGCTGAACCGTCCCTGTTGTATTTCCCGATCCGGGGCCCGAGCAGGTAGGCCCCGACCAGTGCAAGTACACCTCCTGTAAGGTGAACTACCGACGAACCGGCAAAATCGACATGTCCATGGCCAAGCCCATACTCCTTTCCGAGCGTGGCAAGCCAGCCTCCGCCCCATACCCAGTTTCCGTAGATGGGATAGATAATTGTTCCGACAAACAGGCCATAGATAAAGAATGAAGAGAATTTCCATCTTTCAGCCATGGAGCCTGTTGGAATTGTGGCGGTAGTATCCATAAATACCATCTGAAACATGAAGAGGGCAAGGATCCCAACATCATAAACGCTTCCACCCAGCATGAATCCCTTCATTCCGAAAAGGCCGAATGAATGGCCGCCCAGAGACACTGCAAACTCTCTGTTGAGTGCATCGGCTCCTCCGAGAGTGCTTATGGTTCCAAATCCTCCGAACATCAGGGCAAAACCGCAAACATAAAATCCAAGCATCCCCAGCGGATAAATAAGGAAGTTCATTGCAATTGTATGAGCAGCATTTTTAGCCCTTGTAAGACCGGCTTCAACCATTGCGAATCCTGCCTGCATAAACATCACAAGAAATCCGGTGATCAGTACCCACATAATGTTGATCGACACCTTATTGCGACCAGTAGCATTCGCTATCTCCTCCAGTGCCGGGGCCCCCGGGCTTGCAGCTGGAATATCGCCAGCATTGCCTGTAGTGGCTCCTCCCGGGTCAGGGTTCCTGGGAACATTATCCTTTGAATATGCAATCGCAGCTGAGGTCATCAGAATAACCAGAACGAAAAAGAATATTTTTTTTATCATTGCGCGTAAGATTAAATAATTACTATTCTGTCAATTTGGCGTCACCAGGTCCGGCTGTTGAGGCTTCTCCCCTTGCCCCGTTACTTATCCTGACCGATTCCTCGATATTATAGCTGAATACCATACCGTCTCCTACCTCCCCTGTAAACGCAGCCTTTTCGATACATTCAATTGTTTTCTGGACATTGATGTCACGAAGGACTATGGAGATCATTATCCTGGGAATAAACTGGGTATCGTACACTGTACCCCTGTAGCTGTGATTTCCCCTGAGGTGTTCGTTTCCCACCCCCGATGCGTCCCAGTAGGAGAAAAAATCAATCCCGATACTTTTCAGTTCGGCCTTGACCTCCTCGAATTTTGACGTCCTGACAATTGCTTCAATCTTCTTCATAAACCGTTATTTAATTAATTATTACTGTCTGAATGGGAACCGGATACCCTGAAAAAGCTACAAAACCGTATATTCCCATACCTGTCAGCCAGTAAGGCCAAATGCATGCCATTTGACAGTCAGGAAAAAAGATAAGCAGCTGATGAAATTCATATTGTCCTGTGTAACAGTACAATGAGTCAGACAGAAATGAATGTTTTAATTTCCGGGGGCATGAATAACACTACGAAAAGGTAGGATACAATAAAAAATCCTACAATTATGTAGGATTTTTCTATAAAAACTGGATTCTCAGCTTTAATTCACTTATAATCTGAGGCTTGCCTCTCAGGAGGCTGACGACTGATTTCTTCTTTTAAAGACGGAGGGATCAATCCCGTACTTTTTAATCCGCAGCCCCATTATTCTTTCTGTGAGCTTAAGCTGTTCCGCTGCTTTTGTAATGTTTCCCTTCGACAAATTCAGAGAGTCGATAAGAAGTTGTTTTTCAACATTTTCCATTATTGCTCCAAGACTGCCGTCAACGCGCGATCTGGTTGATGCGGCACTCTGCAGTGTAGGAGGGAGATTGTGAGAGCGGATCACCCTGTCGGTACTAAGTATTGATGCCCTCTCGATGCAGTTTTCGAGTTCCCTGATATTTCCCGGCCAGTGATAGGTCATGAGAAGATCGATGGCAGTTGAGCTGATCCTCTTTATTTTCAGATCATGAATATTATTATATTTCTCAATAAAATGGTTCACGAGCAGGGGAATATCCCCACGGCGCGCCCGCAATGGAGGGACCATGAGCGGGAATACATTAAGCCTGTAATAAAGGTCCTCGCGAAATTCATTTTTTCCTATCATCTCCTCAAGGTTCCGGTTTGTAGCGGCAATTATCCTCACATTGGCCCTGATCGTATCTGTACCCCCAAGCCTCTGAAACTCCTTCTCCTGGAGGACCCTGAGAAGCTTCACCTGCATGGCTGTTGAAAGATCACCGATCTCATCGAGAAATATCGTACTGTTCTCAGCCTGTTCAAAACGCCCCTTGTGCAGTTTTTCAGCTCCGGTGAATGCCCCTTTTTCATAGCCGAAAAGTTCGCTTTCTATAAGTGTTTCAGGTATTGCAGCGCAGTTCACCGTCACCATCGGGATCTTACTTCGTGGACTCTGAACATGTATAGCGTTGGCAACCAGCTCTTTTCCCACGCCGCTCTCTCCGCGTATCAGAATGGTTGCATTTGTCATGGCAACCCTTGTGATCATGTCATACACAGCCTGCATCTGCCCTGATTCACCGACCAGCGAACTTATACGGTCATTGTAGCCATACAGGCCGTGTTCCAGAAGCCTTGCATGGTGCAGCTTTTCCATCTCCTCGATTTTGTCCTGCCTTGATCTAACGAGGCGTGCGAACATAGAAGCCATAATAGTTAGGAGCTGAAGTTCATTCTGATAGGCATTGCCGGAATAGTAACTGAGCTTTACGCTAAGTGTACCTATTATTTCGTTCTTGGCTTTAACGGGAACGCAAATGAATGATCCGTCATCAGGCTTTCCGGATGCAGGGCGGGCTTTGCTTAAAGAGCGTGGATCATCCGGGAGGCTGTCTATAATATACGGACGGCCTGTTTTCACAACCTCCCCTATAATTCCTTCTCCGATCCTGTATTCGCCCCTTTCCTTCTCCTCTTCAGTAAGCCCGTAAGCCACTTCTATATAGATCCTCGACGAATTCCTGTTAAGCACCGTGAGTATAGCCTGGAGAATCCCGAATTTCTTTGCCATCTCTTCCATAACTTCAAGAATGCATTCTTCCAGATCGGTACTCTTGGCTACCACCTCGCTTACCTGGAAAAGCATCGACATATTTTCCTTATGATCTGTCATTTCTGTCGTTATTGATACTGACCTGCTGCCTTTCACAACTGATCTCCAAAACTATTCAAAATAAGAACAATAAACCAATGGCATTGGTTCACGCCCGGGGTGGGATCAGAAAGGTCAGTCCGGACTGCTGCCGCAATACGGCCGGAAATAATCCCGATAAGTCTTTCAAAATTTACCTTATCAGTTTTTTTTTAGTATTTTCGGGCCGGCTAAATGGTAAAAATGAGACTTCGCATTACCATCTTAATCTTTCTTTTTCTGGCAGGGTGTAAGACTGAAAGGGCAACTACTTTCTTTACCCCTGAGAAGGCCATTGGCTACTTCAAGGCTATAAGGGAGATCTGCGACCGGGACAACGGTGCGCTATGGGGAGCCAATCTTTACGGTCCCATGATGTTTGTTGACCGTGAGAGCAGGGCCATAGTTGCAAATATGCCGGACAGGGAGGGTCTGCTGAAGGGAAGGGACGGGGTATTTACAGGCCTCTATCCGAAAGATCTCCTTGTCAGCAATACTCCTGTGCTTTATGGTGGCACAATATATGCAATGATCCCCCTTCCTTCGGAGGAGGATGATTTCAGAATAAAAACACAGGCAGTTCACAGCCTCTTTCACCGTTTTCAGAAAATAGCCGGCAGCAGCTCCTTTGGATATAATACGAACAATATGGATGAAAAGGAGGCCAGGCTATGGATAAAGCTGGAGTGGAAGGCCCTCAGGAAAGCCATGACAACTGAAGGTGAGGAGCAGAAGCTGGCAATCAGGGATGCGCTTATTTTCAGAGGTGCCAACAGGGAGCTTTATCAGAAGTATGCCAGGGACGAGAATCTCTTTGAAAACTATGAGGGGCTGGCAACCTTTACATATACACTGCTTTGCACCCAGTCTCCCGACGAATACAAGGCAAGGCTTTTCGAGAACCTCGACAGGGTTTACCAGATGCAGTCATATTCAAGGTCTTACGGCTTTATCCACGGAGCGTTATATGCATCCCTGCTCCATGAGAAGGGTTTTGATTTCACAAAGATCAAAACGAATGAGATCGATCTGGGCAACGAGGTCAGGAAAATTTATGGGATTGAGCTGCCGGCCATATGCAGGGATGTTGCCGGAAGCCTGGCCGTTAATTACAATATAGCTGACATCAGCAATGAGGAAAACCAGCGGCTTGCAGACCTTAAAGAGAGTATCCACAAGCAGATCAGCACCTTTACCGACAAACCGGTCGTTTTTCTTGAACTCGAGAGCCCCTATTTCGATTTTGAACCCGAAGATATACATTCACTTGATACTCTTGGAACCCTGTACAGTTCAATAAGGGTATCCGACAACTGGGGAAAGCTTACCGTAGCCAAAGGGGGATGTCTCGTGTCTAACAGCTTTAAGATTTTAAGGATAAGTGCAAAAGGATTCAAAGCCAGTCAGAGGCATATTACAGGTGAGGACTGGGTCCTTATACTGAGCAGCGACTATGAACTGGTGGCTGTAAATCAGAATTATTTTGTAAGGAGGCTTATGCCCTGAATTCCACCCGGCAGGATATATAAAAGGGTCAGACCCGGTTTTCTACCCTTTCATTTTTTCCAGGTCCCTGATAGCTTCTTCCACTGACTTTATCCGCGATTCAGCATCGCTTTTCTTTTTCCTTTCGAGATCGAGAACGGCAGCCGGCGCATTCTGAACAAAACGCTCATTATCAAGCTTTTTCATTACAGATACAAGAAACCCCCTGATATATCCCAGCTCTTCTTTCAGCTTCGAAAGCTCACCTTCTATGTCGGGGCTTCCATCCACCGGAATATAGTATTCGGTTGTATTGACCATGAAGGAAACACAGCCGGCAGGCTTATCGCTTACAAACGAGATCCCCGACAGGCTTCCCAGCTTGACAATGACAGGGAGAAGATCCTCATTCAGCGAAGCCTTGTCGGCACGTATGAGGAGTTCAAGCTTATCCCTGACAGGAATTCCCTTTTCCTTCCTGACAGTTCTTATGGCGCTGATAGTCTCCCTGACCGATTCAAAACCTGGCACAAGCTCTTTCCTGAGCCTGCCGGCTTCGGGCAAAGTGGCAACCATAATGCTTTCACCATCCTTTCTCACGGCGAGCAATTGCCATAATTCTTCAGTAATAAAAGGCATGAAAGGGTGAATTAGCTTCAGGAGCTTTTCAAGGATTCCGATTGTAGCATTCAGTGTCTTACTGTCTACAGGCTTCTGGTATTCAGGTTTGATTATCTCAAGGTACAATGCGGAAAAATCATCCCAGAAAAGCTTATAGGTGATCATAAGAGCTTCCGATATCCTGAATTTCCTGAAGTTGAGATCTATGCTGTGAATTGAGTTCCTGAGAACCTCCTCCATCCATCTCACTGCCACCTTCGATGAGTCGGGCTGGGCAATTGTATCGTCGGTTTCCCAGCTTTTAATCAGCCTGAATGCATTCCAGATCTTATTTGAAAAATTGCGGCCCTGTTCCGGCAAACTGTCATCATATAAGAGGTCATTTCCGGCCGGTGAACACAGGAGCATGCCTACCCTGACCCCGTCGGCACCATACTTTTCAATAAGATCGATAGGCTCCGGAGAGTTTCCAAGCGATTTGGACATCTTTCTTCTCTTCTGGTCCCTGACCAGCCCTGTAAGGTAGACATTTTTGAATGGCTTATCCTGCCTGTATTCGTATCCTGCAATTATCATTCTTGCAACCCAGAAAAAGAGTATTTCCGGAGCAGTAATGAGATCGTTTGTAGGATAATAATATTTAATGTCATCATTATCCGGGCGGTTGATACCGTCGAACGAAGTTATCGGCCACAGCCACGATGAGAACCAGGTATCGAGCACATCATCATCCTGCCTCAGATCCGCTTCCGAAAGGGAGCTATTCCCGCTTTTTTCCCTGGCCAGTGTGAGCGCTTCAGATATATTCTCCGCCACAACAAATTCATTGCTGGCGTAATACCATGCCGGTATCCTTTGCCCCCACCACAGCTGGCGGCTTATGCACCAGTCCCGCACATTTTCCATCCAGTGGCGGTAAAGATTCTTGAATTTGGCCGGGTAGATATGCACATCGCCCTCCATTACAGCATCCAGTGCCGGCTTTGAGAGCTCTTCCATTTTCAGGAACCATTGCAGGGAGAGGCGTGGTTCAATAACGGCATTGGTTCTTTCGGAACGCCCGATCTTGTTATTATAGTTTTCGACCTTGACCAGATTACCACTTTTGCGAAGCTCTGCCTCAGCAAGATCCTTTGCCCTGAACCTGTCTTCACCCACGAACATTCCGGCTCTTTCGCTCATTGTACCATCAGGATTGAAGACATCTATTGATGGCAGACTGTGCCTCAGTCCTATCTCGTAGTCATTTATATCGTGCGCCGGGGTGATCTTGAGGCAGCCTGTCCCGAACTCGGGATCAACGTAACTGTCAAAGATAAAAGGCACCTCCCTCATTGCCATCGGAACAATGACTTTCTTCCCTTTAAGGTGGCTGAATCTTTTATCGCCGGGATTGGCGCATACGGCTGTGTCTCCCAGGATGGTCTCCGGTCTGGTGGTAGCGACTGTCACATATCCATCCTCACCGGCGATCTTATATCTGACATAATAGAGCTTTGATTTCTCATCCGTATAGTTTACCTCCTCATCAGAGACTGCCGTCATTGCCTGAGGATCCCAGTTAACCATCCTCACACCCCTGTATATCAATCCTTTATTATAAAGGTCAACAAAAACCTTCATTACCGATTCATAGCGCTTGTCGTCCATTGTGAAGAGGGTCCGGTCCCAATCGCATGAAGCTCCCAGCCTCTTGAGCTGTTCGAGGATAATTCCACCATGCTTGTGTGTCCATTCCCAGGCATGGTCCAGAAATTGCTCCCTGGAAAGATCCCTTTTTTCTATTCCTTCGGCCTTCAGCTTTGAAACAACCTTTGCCTCGGTTGCAATTGAGGCATGATCGGTTCCGGGAACCCAGCACGCATTTTTGCCCTGCATCCTCGCACGCCTCACAAGGACATCCTGTATCGTATTGTTCAGCATGTGCCCCATATGCAGAACACCCGTAACGTTTGGCGGAGGAATTACAATAGTATAAGGCTCCCGTTCATCCGGGGTGCTCCTGAAAAATCCATGCTTCATCCAGTAGCCATACCATTTGTTCTCTGCCCTGCCGGGTTCGTATTTTGAAGGAATATCCATAATATACCGATGAGTTCTAAAAATGAATGAAATGCAAAATTATAAAAATTCATAATATTAACCCGTCATACACAGTGTTGTTTGATCAACCGGGAAAAACAGCCGTTACCCCCTGCCCGATGCAGCAGGCCACGGCTTTTCAGAGCATCATCCGATATTAAAGAGGCAAATAATTAATTCCATCCCCTAATTTATTTACTTTTGTCCTCTGAATTTATTAATGCTCTTAACCGGATCAGATAATGCCATCTATATCAGAAAAAGGCAAGGCAATGCCTGCCTCTCCAATAAGAAAGCTTGTACCGTATGCCGAGGAGGCAAAGCGCAGGGGAATAAAAGTTTACCATCTAAATATTGGTCAGCCAGACATCCCGACCCCCGGAATAGCACTGGATGCTTTGAGGAATATCGACCTGAAAGTTCTCGAATACAGTCATTCGGCAGGCAACGAATCGTACAGGCGAAAGCTTGCCGGATACTATAAAACAATCGGCATAGAGGTGGACCATTCTGAAATTCTCGTTACAACGGGGGGATCGGAGGCAATACTTTTCGCATTCCTGTCATGCATAAATCCGGGGGACGAAGTAATTACCCCCGAGCCATTCTATGCTAACTATAATGGGTTTGCAACCTATGCCGGGGTAAAGATAGTACCTGTCACCTCTTCAATTGAACAGGACTTTGCGCTTCCTCCGATTGGTGAGATAGAAAAGAAAATAACACCGCGGACCAGGGGGATAATTATCTGCAATCCCAATAATCCCACAGGATATCTTTACTCACAGGAGGAGCTTCTTCATCTGCGGGAGATTATAAAAAAGCACGACCTCTATCTGTTTTCAGATGAAGCGTATCGTGACTTTTGCTACGACGGGGCGAAGCATTATTCGGCTATGAATCTCGAAGGGATTGACAACAATGTTATTTTGCTCGACTCGGTTTCGAAGCGTTACAGCGAATGCGGGGTAAGGATCGGGGCCCTGATAACAAGGAACAGGGATGTATTGTCAACCGCCCTAAGGTTTGGCCAGTCGCGGCTTTCTCCCCCCGGACTCGGGCAGATTGCAGCAGAGGCCTCCATCGATACGCCGGCAGATTATTTCAGGGAGGTCAATGAAGAGTACACTGCAAGGAGAAATTATATGGTTGGCGCCCTGAACAGCATACCGGGAGTCTACTGTCCGAAACCGAAAGGGGCATTCTACTCTATAGTAAGGCTTCCTGTCGATGATTCCGACAAGTTCGCCCAGTGGCTTCTGGAAGATTTCAGCTTTGAAAAACAAACTGTCATGGTTGCGCCCGGATCAGGATTTTATTCCACTCCAGGGCTTGGGAGGAACGAGGTCCGCATAGCTTATGTGCTGAAGATTGAGGACCTGAAAAATGCAATGGAAACTCTTGCTGAAGCCCTGAAAGTCTATCCGGGAAGGATATTAACGGCAGGTTGAAATCCGTTATACGGCCCGGAAAGATCAGGCTGAATGCAGTCAGCTGATGGAGATCAGGTTACGTGTTGCGGACATTCAAACCTTCATTGATCACAGTATCCTCTGAAGCTGAGTTCCCTGGCAGAAATGGCTTTATTTATAGAGCAGGTACTTATTTCTTATCCCGGCGAATCCCTTAAGCCCCTCTTTCCATGAGTCCCTGATCTGTTCCGCTGTCATCCCCTTCCGGATCTGTTGCCTTAGAAGCGGGCCTCCGGCCAGGACATCGAAGTAAGGGATGAAGAATTTCTCCTTTTCAGGGAAATCATTGTAGGCGCTTATAATCCAGTTCAGATTTATTTCCGGACTGGGTACGAGCTTCATTGCGAGCGCATCCCTGAGATCGGTGCCATAGCACCTTTTACCGAGCAACGGGGGATTTTTGGCGCCCGGAACACTTTCCGGCGTAAAGCTGAATCCCATGTCAGGAAGCTCCGGTGATCCGTACACCTGAAAAGGAAAGGAGGTTCCCCTTCCGAGTGACAGGCAGGTCCCTTCAAAGAAGCAGATTGATGGATACAGGTATACAGCTGTCTGATTTGGCAGGTTCGGGGAAGGCTTTACAGGAAGGGTATAATAGGTTTTATGATCATAATTAAGGCATTTAACAACTGTAAGGTCGCACCTGAGGCCACCCTTCAGCCACCCCTCTCCGTTTACCATTGAGGCATATTCTCCCACTGTCATTCCATGTACTACCGGCACCGGGTCCATACCAACAAAAGAGCTGTATGCCGTATCCAGGATATTCCCGTCAAAGTAAAATCCATTCGGGTCTGGCCTGTCAAGTACAATGCATTTAATGTTGTTCTCCGCGCACGCTTCGAGGATGTAATGAAGGGTGGAAATATATGTGTAAAATCTTACCCCAACATCCTGAATATCGAAAATGACTACATCTATTCCCTTCAGGTCATCGGGCGTTGGCTTCAGGTGATTGCCATAAAGGCTCAGGAGCGGAAGGCCTGTCCTGGTGTCCCTTCCGTTTTCTATTGTTTCGCCGGCATCTGCCAGATCCCTGAAGCCATGCTCAGGGGCAAAGATCACCTTAATACTGATACCGACAGACAGCAGAGAGTCGACAAGATGTGTTTTTCCGATCATGGAAGTCTGGTTGGCAACTATAGCAACTGACTTGCCTGCAATCAGGTTTTTGTAGAGACCAATCCGATATGCACCGGGAATAGGCTGCTCTTGCATTTCGTCATCGGGAAGCCTGATGAATGCTGACAGCAGTAGGAGAATTGAAATCATGAACGTTTTCATAATTATGTTCTTTTAAATTGTAAATCTATTATATATTCCCAAATCTCTGTGCAACTCCGGGGATTCTCTGTGGTTCTCTGTGACAATTCTTAAAAAGGTGTCACAGAGGGCTATCAGGGAGGCACAGTGAGCAACAGAGTATAGATAGGTCAGTTTTACCATGATTTAAGCTTTAATTTCTTAAATTTGGGAACTTTATACCGGATGAATTTACCATATTTCATAGCACAGAGGCTTATCAGGGGAAGAAGCGAAGGCACCTCCTTTTCAAGGCCTATTAATGTTATAGCCGTAATAGGCATAGCTATGGGGCTGGCAGTGATGATCCTGGCAGTATCGACCCTGACCGGCTTTAAAAAAGCAATCAGGGAGAAGGTGGTCGGCTTCGGGGCCAATATTCAGATAACTCATTTCGATTCCAATCTTTCATTTGAGACTATACCCATAAGCGATACCCAGGCCTTTATACCCAAAATTAAAAAGATACCTGGCATAAGGCATCTCCAGGTCTTTGCAACAAAGGCAGGGATCATAAAGACTGATGAGGATATACAGGGCGTTGTGCTGAAAGGCATCGGCAGCGACTATGACTGGAGCTACTTCAGGAGCAACCTTGTCGATGGCTCAGTGTTCACGGTTACCGATACGGGAAGGACAGACAGGGTGATCATCTCCAGGAAGATCTCCGATATGCTCAAGCTCCGGACCGGAGATTCATTTGTCATGCATTTCATTCAGGATCCGCCCAGGATGAGAAAATTTATAATTAGCGGCATTTATGAGACGAGCCTGGAAGAGTTTGACAAAATGTATGTCTTTTGCGATATAGGTCACATCAGGAGGCTAAACGGGTGGGCCGATGATATGGTCAGCGGGTTCGAGATCTTTATTAATAACTTCGATGATCTGGATGGCATGACCCTTGCCGTGAGGGATGCTATCGGCTACAGGTTGCAGGAGGAAGAGCCGGAATTCAAGGTTTCGAATATAAGGATGAAATACCCGCAGATATTTGACTGGCTTAATTTCCAGGACATAAACGTGATAATCATAATTCTCCTGATGCTTGTCGTAGCCGGCTTCAATATGATATCGGGACTGCTGATCCTTATACTTGAGAAAACCAATATGATTGGGGTTCTGAAGGCCCTTGGCTCGGAGGATGCAACGATACGGAGGGTTTTCCTCTACCAGGCTGCATGGCTGATCGGCAAGGGATTGATCTGGGGAAATGTGATCGGTATCGGATTGTCGCTGCTGCAGCTGAAAACAGGTATGGTTACCCTTGATCCAAGCTCCTACTATATTAAAACAGTACCCGTCAATCTGGTGGCATCGCACATTCTGCTTCTGAATGCTGGTACGATGGCCGTCATAGTTTTAATGCTTCTTGTGCCTTCGCAGCTGATCAGCAGGATCACTCCCGTCAGGGCCATCAGGTACGATTAGAAGCTCATACAAAACACAGTTTCCCTGCCGGGAACTGACCGCACATTGAGGTTTCCTCCATGAGCCCTCATTATTTGCCTTGAAATGCTCAGCCCTATTCCGGAGCCTTTCTGGCGTGTTGTATAGAAGGGTATGAATATTTTGTCGAGGTTCTCATCTGAAATTCCCGGACCATTGTCAATCACTGATATTTTCGGACGCATATTAACGTCAGTATCGGCCAGGATGGTTATTCTTGGTTCAGGATTGTTCTCATTTGCCTCGAGGGCGTTCTTCATGAGGTTGATCAAAACCTGGGAAATGAGATTCTGATCGGCAAATATCCTGAGGTCATCCTCCCTGACAGTTACTGTCAGCTCCGCTTTTTTGCTGTTCTCCAGTGTATTGAACAGTACTGCCACCCGGTTTATAAGATCCGCCACCCTGAAGGGAGTCCTTTCCGGTTCAGGTATGCGTGTAAGCTTTCTGTACGATTCGACAAAGGATTTAAGTCCCCTCCCCTGTTCCCTTATAACGTTCAGCCCCTGAAGTGTCGTGGAGATCGTTTTTTCCGTAACCTCCCCGGGCGGCACCGGCCGGCCATCCCTGTTATAGATTGCAGAGAGGCTCTCCGACAGTGAAGTTATCGGAGTTATCGAATTCATTATTTCATGGGTTAGCACCCGTATAAGTTTCATCCACGATTCAAGCTCCTTTTCATCGAGCTCATTTTTTATATCCTCGATTGAAAGGATAATAAGCTCCGCCTCATTCGTCC
This sequence comes from uncultured Bacteroidales bacterium, assembly GCA_963756885.1. GTDB lineage: Bacteria > Bacteroidota > Bacteroidia > Bacteroidales > VadinHA17 > LD21. The sequence continues at coordinate 406,744 of CAVWPG010000001.1, read as the reverse complement.
GGAATGATGCAGCTTTCAGCGACAGCTGGGTATCACCAGCGTTTGTCGTCATTGCCACCAGCCTTCTTTCAGTGGGCTTGATATTCCTTATCGCCTCGAATAACTTCCTGTCGATCTGTTCGATCTGTTGCGTATGCGTGAGCACCTCAACCGAAAGCAGCCTTTTGGCCGGTGTATTTACGTGCGAAATAAAGCCTTTGTCGTTGTAAGTAATTATGCCGGTGGGAATATGCTCGAGCAATATCTGGAAATACTGCTCCTGGTTTCTGTTCTGGATCTTCAGATTCCTGATCTGCAGATTAACCTTGTTCATGCTCCTGTTCAGCTCGTTGAAGGTCTTGTTATGGCTGTCGGTCGGAAACGACAGGCTTGAATCATCATTTCGTACCGAATCAAAGAAGAAGCGGATATTCCTGTTTGTAGTGTTGAGATATGAAATGAGACTTATGGTCAAACCTATAAGCAACAGGAGGCATATCATTATAAACCGGAAGGATTGCTCCCTGGCTGCAAGGAAACCCAGCAGGACTGAAACGGCTATCAGAAGCAATACCCTTACAATAATATTAACATACAGGTTCCTGCTTATCATTTGTCGGACTTTTTGATTCGGTTGTACAGGGTTTGCCTGGTTATTCCCAGCTGTTCTGCTGCCGCTGTAAAGTTGCCCCCGTTTTTCTCAAGGGCATCCTGGATCATCCTGTCTTCCATTTCCTGAAGAGTCAGGAAAGAGGGATTATCGGAAAAATTATTCATCTGCTTAAGATACAGGTCTTCAGGCTTTATGATATCCGAATCGCATAAAATCACAGCTTTTTCTATTGTATGCTGAAGCTCGCGGATATTCCCCGGCCATTTGTAGTTAATAAGCCGCTCGCCGGCCTGCTGGTTGAGCCTGACATCCGATTTGGCGTATTTGCCTGCATATTTCTTCAGAAAGAACTCGGCAAGCATTATAATATCCCGTCCCCGTTCCCTCAGCGGTGGCAGCTCAATATGAATTGTGTTGATACGGTAAAGCAGGTCCTCCCTGAAAAGCCCCGACTGAACCATCCCCTCAATATTCTTATTTGTGGCACATATAAGCCTGATATCTGTTTGAATAAGCTGGTTGGAACCGATCCTGGAGATATGCCGGTTCTCTATTGCAGTAAGCAGTTTAGCCTGGAGGTGAAACGACAGGTTCCCTATTTCATCGAGAAACAAAGTCCCCTTGTGTGCAATTTCAAACTTCCCCTGCCTGTTTTCCCGTGCATCGGTAAAGGATCCCTTTACATGACCGAAGAGCTCGCTTTCAAAGAGTGTTTCGCTGAGGGCTCCCATGTCAACACTTACCATCACCTCCTCAGACCTTCGCGAAAGACGGTGAATCTCCTGCGCCACAAGCTCCTTCCCTGTTCCGTTCTCTCCTGTTATAAGAACATTTGCATCGGTACCGGCCACCTTGCTGACAATATTAAGCACATTAAGCCAGCGGGGGGATGAACCGATTATAACTTTCTTCTCGCGCGAAATTTCATTTTTTAACCCCGTTTCCCTCTCCCTGAGAAGCTTCACCTCCTCTTTCGAGAGGTTAAGCTGTATGGCCAGCTTCAGGGTGGACAGCAGCTTATTGTTTTCCCATGGTTTCAGCACAAAATCACTGGCTCCGGCCTTTACCGCCTTAATTGCCAGATCGATATCCCCGTAGGCTGTGATCATTACAACAGAAATTTCAGGGTCAGTTTCCTTTATTCGCCCGAGCCAGAAAATGCCTTCATTGCCTGTATTCACACCTGCACTGAAATTCATATCAAGGATAACGAGATTGTAAGCCTTCCTTCTCAGTTCCGCTGGGATCTGATTCGGATTGGCTATGGTGGTTACAGTCTGGAATTCAGGCGAAAGCAGAATCTCGAGGGTACTCAGTATACTCTTGTTGTCATCAACTATCAGAATATTTCCTTTCTGCATATATTTATCCTTTCTAACTTTCTTGTTGTTAACAAATTTAACGTTTGTCTGAATCATAAAGATTGTTTTGTAAAATATATTTACGCCTTATTGTAAAATCTATTGACGCTTAATTCAAATGGATATTTTTACTCCATTGTATATTAATCATTTACAGGTATGGCATCATTATGGCAATTAATATTATAAATTCATTCCCATGATACTGACAGATTTTAAAATTGCCCTCAGGAACATCCTCCATAATAAAGTACAATCAGCAATAAGTATTCTTGGATTGGGAATAGGACTGGGAAGCATAATCGTGTTAATGGCACTTATAATTCATGAGAAGTCATTTGACAGGTTTATCCCTGATCATTCAAATGTCTATAAAATAATATTTGGCAATTATCCCGGCACTCAGTATCCGCTTGCCGAAGAAATGAAGAAGGACTTTCCGGAAATAAAGGATTTTTTCAGGATAATGCAGGCAAATATAGTACAGGTACGGAATCCAAAAGGAAACGAATATGGAAGAAATCAGGAATTCGCGTTTTCCGATACTTCGATATATCGGATTCTCGGTATCAGGATAATTGCAGGAACACCTGCAAACAGTATTAATGAGGTCGCTATTTCAGAAAAAACGGCAAAGAAATTTTTTGGCAGCAGAACGGCGCTGGGGCAGATTTTGAAGGTAAAGCTCAACAATGAATTCATCCCTCTGAATGTATCGGGGGTATATAAAGATTTCCCTGCTAATTCCACACTTTATCCCGATTTTCTGGCAGATATTCATCTGTCTGAAACTTTGTTTGGTTCAGCAGTGACTGCTTACGGGGAATACGGGAAAGGCATATCGACTGCCCTGAACTGGAACCGTCCGGCCTTCTATTCCTATGTTATACTTGATAAAAATGCTGATACAAAAGCACTTATTGCAAAAATGCAAAAGTACAGGGAATTGATAACCGAACCATTTTATAAAGACTGGGAATATCATCTCCAGTCTGCCACTGAAATCTATTTAGGTTCAGATCGTTATCTGGAGGGTTACCGATTTTTCAGGGCAGCCGACTCGAACGAACTGAAATATTATTGGTCAATAGCTTTTCTTATACTATTAATATCTGTAACAAATTACATTTTTCTGACAAGGGCAGTTACCTCTGACAGGTTACGGGAACTGGGGGCAAGAAAAGTATTGGGAGCTTCAACGAAAACACTGCGCGGTCAAATCATCGTGGAATCGAATCTTATAACTATCATGAGTCTGGTTCCGGCATCCTTTGTCATTGATCCGGGCATGAAACTTATAAACAGTGCTCTCAATAAAACCCTCTCCTACGAAATATTCTCAAATCCGCTGATGCTCCTGTTTCTCTTTTCCACAGTTATTCTTATCGGAACATTTTCGGGGCTGCTGATTGGTCATAATATTTCAAGGATTCCTGCTATGGCGCTGCTCTCGGGAAACTCTTCAGAAAAATTCGGATCAAAGAGATGGGACCATTCTTTTTTATTATTTCATTTCAGTATTTACATTATTCTTGTAGTAAGTGTGATTACTGTTGCAAAACAGGTCAGATATTCCATGACCAGTTATCAGGGAATAAATGCGGATAAGATACTTGTCTCTGAACTTAATTCACCGCGTTTAAAAGCTGGCTTCACGACAATTTGCAGTGAAATATCACAGGTTCCCGGTGTCAATAAAATTGCCGGGTCCTCATTTATCCCTCTTTTCACCCCTTATGCGCCAATCACTTTAGCAAATCAGGAAGGTGAAAGAGTCAGGTTTGAAGGATTAGTCATTGGAGAAGGCATGGCAGAAATGCTTGGCATGGAGCTAATCGAAGGTTCCACTTTCGGTCCTTACCAGACCTCAGACATCGAAGTTCTGTTCAATGAAACAAGCGCTAAAAAATATAATATAAAAACCGGAGATAAATATATGGGAGCCTTTCGTGTAAGAGGAATAGTAAGAGATTTTAATTCACATTCGCTTCACACGCCTATCGAACCCATGGTAATACTTCAGCAAAACCCTGCCAAAATGGGATATCTCGCAATAAAAACCGATGGAACAAATGATAAAGAGATCATTAAAAGACTAGGTGAGATATATAATCAGATTGATCCTGATGAAATACTTGATGCAAGGTATATTACGGAACAAATGAAATATTTCTATTCCCATGAAAAAAATCAGGCTGACATTATGGGAGCCTTTTCAATTCTGGCAACAGTGCTTGCAATAATGGGCTTATTCGGGATAGCATTGATCAGCATTGCAAGAAAAACAAGGGAGATCGGTCTCAGAAAGGTACATGGAGCTTCAGTCTTCGAAGTCCTGTATATGCTGGATAAAGAATTTTTAGGCTGGGTCTTGATGTCCCTTATAATCGGGATACCCATATCATATTATATCATGTTGCACTGGCAGAAACAGTTTGCATATAAGTCAGGGTTAAGCTGGTGGATCTTTGTCCTTGCCGGCATATCTGCCATTCTGATAGCATTAATAACTGTAAGCTTTCAAAGCTGGCGGGCAGCAACTAGGAACCCAGTCGAAGCACTGAGGCATGAATAAAACACGTTCAATAAAATTCAATAACCCAAAATATTATCCTTAAAAATTACATTCCAACCGCATTCGGAAGCCTGATAAAACACAGGAGCTTTTCAATAATCAATATTTCCTGACTATCTGTAAACATGGCAGATCCCTCATCCGCCACTCGGTGGATTTTGCAGCTTACTCTGAGAATTTTTATAATAATATCCGGATTATTGTTTTTAAAAGATTACTAAACGGATAAATGGTCAACCTGGTAAGAGATTCTTCGCTTCGCTCAGAATCTCAACTTTGAGTCCCCTCTGAAAAGTCAGTTATTCTGAATTTCAGTGTTCTTTACCCCTGACCCCCAAGGGGGAAACACTGAAATTCAGAATAATACAAAACTTACGCTACATTAATTTTGGATAATTCATCTTATCGGAGTGGACTCAACTTTTAAAGTGTAAATTATATTGACGATATACCGTAAAATATATTTACCGCATTTAAAACAATGCATTCATATAATCCTAAACATCAATTATATATATTTTTGGCATTAATTTAGAGGGTGCCACCAATATACAAGCAGGGAAAATTAACAAAAGGGATTTGACAGTACTGATAATCAGGTGGCGGTTTTGAGATACGAATAAATTAGAGAATTATTTACGGAAAGAACCATATAATAACATGATAGTAAACAATTTACTTATAAGTTTACGTGCTATCAGAAGAGATAAAGGCACATTCATTATAAATTTGCTTGGACTTTCAACAGGCCTTGCCTGTGCATTTCTGATATTCATGTGGGTCGATGATGAATTGCATATCGACAAGTTTCATGTAAATGAGAAGCAGCTTTACCAGGTCTTTTCAAATCATGAATATGCATCTGGCACAATCCGGTCAAAGGCAACTTCAGCCTTGCTGGTTCAGACACTGCCGGAGGAGATGCCCGAGATTGAGAAAGTTGCCTGCCTTGTCAATTACGGCGATGACATTCCTCTCTCAACGGACAATAAAGAGATAAAAGCATCGGGGAAATTCGGGAGCAATGAATTCTTTCAGATGTTTTCCTTCCCCCTTCTTCAGGGGAATGTCAGAAGCCTTCTTTCCGACAGGGATGCAATTGTAATTTCTGAAAAGCTGGCAGTAAGCCTGTTCAATGGTGCTTCTGAGAATGTGATAGGAAAACCCGTGGAGATAGATCACAATGATAAATACATAGTTTCCGGCGTGTTCAGGGATATTCCCGGAAACTCCTCCCTTAAATTTGATTTCATGCTCTCGTTTGAAGGTCTGAAGCAAAGAGCACCTGCCTCTTTTTTAAGCTGGGGAAACACCGGACCCAGAACCTTTATACTGCTGAAAAAGAATACCAATGTTGGTCAGTTCAGGGATAAAATCAAAGATTTCGTCAGCCAGAGATCAAAGGATTCGAATACATTTCTGACGATTCAGCGCTTCTCGGAAACCTATCTGAACAGCAATGACAATGACGGGGTGGTCCAGTCAGGGAGAATTATGTACGTAAGGCTGTTTTCAATCATAGCTTTATTTATCCTTGCAATCGCCTGTATAAATTTCATGAATCTTGCCACTGCCAGGGCAGCAGGCAGGACCAAAGAGGTAGGCATTAAAAAGGCGTTGGGGTCATCCAGGGCAAAACTTATATCGCAGTTCCTCCTGGAATCGGTTCTGATGTCTGCCGCTGCCATGATCCTGGCCCTGTTATTTGTCTCATTCATCCTGCCTGAGTTCAACGGGATCACTCAAAAGCACCTGGCAATGAAATTTGACCTGAGGCTTGTTTTGATTCTGACTGGAATTACAGTGATAACAGGTCTGATTGCCGGCAGCTATCCGGCACTCTATATATCGGGCTTCAGCTCCTTTATTTCAAGAGTTCTGCCAGGCAAGCCAGCTAAGGAAAGCTTTATCAGGAAAGGACTTGTGGTATTCCAGTTCGCCACTTCAGCGATCCTGATTGTGGCAGTGCTTGTTGTAAACAGGCAAATCAGGTTCATCCGGTCTCAGGGACCGGGATTCAGTATGGACAATGTCATCTATTTTGCGGCAGATGGAAAGATTGGACAGGGCAAGGATGCCTTCATACTGGAACTAAAGAAAATACCTGGTGTAATTAATGCCACATGCTCGGATCATACCCTTATAGGCCACGAACATACAACATCTCTTACATGGGAAGGAAAAGACCCGGGGGAAAACATCTCATTCGAATTTGCCTATACAGGTTACGATATGGCTGAGACCTTCGGTCTTGAAATGTCGGCAGGAAGATCCTATTCAAGGGGTTTCGGGGATGAGTCGACGAAGATAATTCTGAATGAAACAGCCGTAAAGGCGATGGGGATCAATGATCCGATAGGTAAAACAGTAAATTTCTGGGGGAAAAAGGAAGAAATTATCGGCATTGTGAAAGACTTTCATTTTGAATCCTTTCATGAAAAGATCAAGCCGATGTTCTTCAACTTCAATGAACAGGAATCAAACATGATTATGGTAAGGCTGAAGGCCTATTCAGGGAAGGAAACAATCGCAGGGGTGGAGGAACTCTACAGGAAATTTAATCCGGGATTTATTTTTGATTTTAAGTATCTCGATCAGGATTTTCAATCAGAATACCTTGCTGAAAAAAGGGCTGCCGGGCTATCGCGATATTTCGCGGCTATTGCCATACTTATAACATGCCTTGGGCTGATCGGACTGGTTGCATATACGGCCGAAAGACGATCCAGGGAAATAGCCTTGCGAAAAATATCAGGATCAAATGAATTCCAGATAATCAATCTCCTTTCTCTCGAATTTATAAAAATGGTTTCACTTGCCATTCTTATTGCCCTGCCTTCAGCTTATCTGATAGCCAGGCAATGGCTCGGAAATTTTGCATACAGGACCGACCTGAGCTGGAAAATATTCATTGCAGCAGGATTTATTGCAACCTCTGTCGCCCTGATTACAATATCCTGGGTCAGCTGGAAGGCCGCCACCAAAAACCCAGTGGAAGCGCTCCGGCACGAATAGATCACAAAAGTTAGAATATACATGACTTTTGTTTTCAAAACCTTGCACATCATTTTAATTAATCTTATTTTTACTAACGTTACTGCTTGATTTTTCATTTTACATGCAGCATTCCTGAAAAATAATTGTCTCTTGAAATAAATAATACCCACCTATTTCCCAAAATTCTCATGAGGAGAATTGCTTGTTTGTTATTGGTTTCGATAACCATTTTTTCACAAAGCGGTTTTTGTGACAAGGGGGCTGAAGCTTCACCTTCAAATGATTTTTCAGTAGGATCCCGTGACTCAGTTTTCCTGAGACAGGAGCTCTATAACGGAAAGGTCTGGAGAAATATCTATTCCCACAGGGTAACAGGAAGCCAGTTTCTTTATACAAGGGAATTCCTCCCCGGTTCTGTAATAATGAATGGCAGGTTATTCAGGGATCTTGAATTAAGATACGATACATACAATGATGAGCTTCTGATCATGTTCGACAGCACGACAATAATCCAGCTGAATAAGGAAATGATCGGCATGTTTACCCTGACCCGGGATAATATTCAACATAAATTCATCAGACTCGAGGCTGACAGCATAAGTCCTGTTGACGGATTTGTGGATGTAATATATGAGGGAAAAACACCTCTCTGCGTTAAAAACAAAAGCGAAATATCACGCCTGGCACAGGGAAGAACCTATGATGTGTTTATCAATACCCAGAGGATATATCTGAAGAAAGGGGGTGCGCTGAATATTGTCAGGGGCAAAAGGGATCTTTTGGAATTATTGAGTGATAAGGAAGAGCTGGTAAGACATTACATGAAGGCCAACCGGATCAGGGTATCGAAAAAAGCCCCTGAAAGCTTTGTCCCGGTATTGAAGTTTTACGATAATATGATTCAATAGAACAGCAATGGGAAAAGCTTTCATAATCCAGGCTATTTTCTGCTTGCTGCTTTCACCTGATCTGCAGGCACAGGATAAGATCAAAAGGCAATGGGAAGATAAGAATTGTACCTTTGAAGAATTCGTGAGAGAGGCTGAAACATTGTACAGGGTAAGGTTCTTTTACAGGGAGGAATGGGTGAAGGAGCTCCGTCCGGTCATCCTTCACGGAAGCTATTCCCTCACGGAGCTGCTAAATGATCTTTTTAGGGGAACTGCCCTTTATTATTTTGAGGATGATGCCGGGAACGTAATAATAACGAGTATATATAAAATTAAGGGCCCGGTTGAATCAGGGACCGTGGAGAGCAATTTTATTCCCCCTTCCGGCAGCAATCCAGCAAACGACAGCAGCAAGCCATCCGGGAATGTTTACATCGATATCGGGAATCCGGCTGAGAAAAACAAGGGTGGTAAAGCGGAATTATCAGGTTACATTACAGATGCGGATACCAAGGAACCTGTGGCCGGGGTTACAGTATTTGTTACTGACCGGTCAGCCGGTACCACAACAAACGAATATGGCTTTTATACATTGAGCCTGACCAGGGGAAGGCATTCATTGCGCTTTTCCTTTATCGGCATGAAGGAAAAGCACATAAATATAAATCTTAACGGATCCGGCCCGCTGAATGTTGAGATGAACAGTACCATTATCTCCCTGAAAGAGACAGTTATTTCAGGCGAAAGGGATCCGATGCTCAGGAGGCCTGAAGTGGGGGTTGAAAAGATAAATATGAAATCTTTCAGGTTACTTGCCAACATTAATGGGGGATGCTGATATTTTAAAGAGTGTCCTTCTGATTCCAGGGGTCCAGTCTGTTGGGGAAGGCTCTTCAGGGTTCAATGTAAGAGGCGGCTCTGCCGATCAGAATCTGATTCTTCTGTATGGAGCCCCTCTATATAATGCTTCCCATTTTTTCGGCTTCTTCTCCGCTGTCAATTCTGACATAATCAAGGATGTTACTCTATATAAAGGAGGAATTCCTGCGCGATATGGCGGCAGAATTTCATCCGTCCTGGACATTACTGCCAGAAACGGAAACGGGAAGGATTTCTCAGGCAGGGCAGGAATAAGTCCGGTTACAACTTATCTGATGGCTGAAGGTCCAATAATAAAGGAAAAGTGCACTTTTCTTCTGGCCGGTCGCACGACCTACTCCAACTGGCTTTTCAAGCTGCTTAATGACCCTGATCTCAGAAACAGCTCAGCGGCATTCAATGATCTGAATGGCAGAATAACCTTCAATATCGACCGGAGCAACAAAATTGATCTTTCTGCTTACAGGAGCCATGATGCATTCCGGCTGAATTCAGATACCCTATACAATTACGGGAATTCAATTATGGCAATAAGCTGGCACCATTTCTTCTCAGGCAGCTTATTTTCGGTGCTCACACTCAACAACAGCAATTACAGGTATGATATCTCCGGCAGTCAGGGGGGCACGGATCGTTTTATCCTTTCCCATAAAATTAACAGTACAGGCCTCAAATACGATTTTAACCTGTTAAACGGCAACCATGAATTCAATTTTGGAATCGATCTTACCCGTTATGGAGTTGCGCCCGGAAGCTATACGCCGGCAAGTGATTCATCAACGCTGATCCCTGAAGTTATCGAAAGGGAACGAGCCCTGGAAACAGGCCTATATTTTGAGGACAGGTATACAATTACAGATTACCTTTCTCTGACTGCGGGGTTGCGCTTCTCTTCATTCCATGTACTTGGCCCCCGGTCTGTAATGCTCTATGATCCATCATTTTCAAAAAGTCTCTCCACCATAATTGATACTCTCAATTTCAGCAAAAAGGATATTTGCAAAAGCTATGCTGGACCTGAGTTCAGGATCTCGCTAAATTTCAGATTATCAAACAATAGTGCCATTAAGCTGAACTATAACAGGACAAGGCAGTACCTTCATCTGTTATCGAATACTACATCAATTTCCCCTTACAGATACCTGGAAATTAAGTGATTATTATCTGAAACCACAGAAAGGCGATCAGTATGCAATTGGCTTTTACCAGGTTTTGCCTGAAAAAATTGAGGCATCCCTTGAGATATATTATAAAAAGCTTACTGACATGGCAGATTACAAGGGAGGTACCAATCTGATTATGAATAATGATGTCGAGAAAGACCTCGTAAATGTATGGGTAAAGCGTACGGGATGGAGCTCATGGTAAAAAAGTCGGAAGGGAAATTTCTCTGGAGTCTGGGATATACATATGCAAGGACCTTTCTTAAAAGTACCGGTATCATTCAACGATGAAATCATTAATTCAGGAAACTGGTTCCCGGCCAATTTTGATAAGCCGAACGATCTTACAGCAACCCTGAATTACATTTACTCCGCCGGATAAGCTTCTCCGCCAACTATACATATAGCACAGGCAGACCAATAACCTATCCTGTTACAACATACAATTTCAATGATATGCTGCTTGTCTCATATTCCGACAGGAACAGGTACAGAATACCCTATTATTCCAGGCTGGATATTTCCTTAAGAGTGAATGGGCCGCTTAAATCGCGGAAAATCACACATCCCGGCTGGACATTCTCACTCTACAATCTGCTTGGCAGGGAAAATGTATATTCAGTATATTTCAAAACCTATAATAATACTGTTTACGGATATAAATTATCGGTATTCGGAAGGACAATACCATCAGTAACTTACAGTTTTGATTTTTAAGAGAGCATGAGATCGCTACTATTAATATTACTGCTTATTGCCATTTCCATGTGATAAATGGTTGTGTCACTCAATTTATCCCTGAAGTTGAGGAAAAAAGGGAATCACTGGTTATTGAGGGGCTGATAACTGACCAGCCTGGAACCGACACGTAAAAATCTATAAATCAATGCCCCTGGGAGAAAAAAGGAAGGCGCCCCGGTTCAGGGGTGCTCAGTATCATATAAGGGATGATCTCGGATAATTCATTCGACCTATCAGAAATTGCAAAGGGAGTATATATTACTGATTCATCTCGATTTCTGTGGTGTTGTGGGAAGAAAATACACATTGGTGATCATACAAGCAGTATCGATGGACAAAACTATTCATATGAATCATCCCCTATGGAAATGATCCCTGTGCCCTAGATCGGAAATCTTTATTACGAGAAAACATTAATTGCAAGTGAAGATACGTATCATAAGCAAAAAGACGGGTGCCGGATCCTTCTTGATACTCATGATCCGGACGATAAATGCAAATTCTACAGATGGAATTTTGAAGAAACATGGGAGATCCGCATTCCATATAAGGTTCAAAATAATATATGCTGGGTTTCAAACAACTCAAATTCTATAATTATAAAAAACACCTCAGTTTTGAATGAAAGCAGGATTGACCGGACTTCCGATGCTCTTCATTTCTGATCAGACCGACAGGCTGATGGAGAAATACAGTATTAGTGTGAATCAGTACTCTCTGAATTATGATGAATACCTGTACTGGGAAAAATTGAAGAGGGTTACGCAGGATGTGGGAGGCCTTTACGATGTAGTTCCTTCATCGCATCTCTGGCAATATGCAGTGTATTGATGATCCAAATGAAAAAGTCCTGGGATTCTTCAGTGTTTCGGCAAAAACATCCAAAAGGATTTTTATTGATGAATATTTCTCCGGCATAGTCTATCCCTATCTCGACTGTGAAACTCTGAAGAAATATGGTAGCGGTGATCCGGCATTTGCTCTTTCCGGACCCTTGGCGTCGGGTCCTATTATGGGTAATCGTTGATGCGACAAATATCATACCTCCCTACTGGATATTTACTGACAATAAAGCTTGTGCGATTGTACAGTGAGAGGCACAAAAACAAAACCCTCCTTCTGGGTGGATTCTCAATAATTGATATGGTCATGATAAGATTCATTAAAAAGCTGCCATTTTTTCTTCTTTTTTCATCCCGCATGGCATAATTATGGGCAGCCGCAAACAACTTTTATGAATATATAACAGTAAATTCACTCAAGTATATAAAGGCAATACACAGGGAGGAAATTTTCGTTCATACTGACCGATCAGAATACATATCAGGCGAAGAGCTTTGGTTCAATATCTATTTTTATGGCAGGGATAATAATAAGCCTCATCCGCCGGGAAAATTGCCTATGCCGAACTCCTTAACTCTGAAAATCGTCCTGTTGTCCAGACCCGTATACTTGTTGAAAATGGCTTTGGCCCAGGACAGATTGTATTGCCCGATACCTTAAGCTCAGGCAGATATACTTTAAGAGCTTATACAAACTGGATGAAAAATTTTCTGCCCTGAAAACTGTTTCATGAAGGAAATACTGATCTATAATGCAATTGCAAATAAACCGACAGGGCTTAAAAAAGACAAGGGGTCCTGTTTTGCAAAAAATGGATGATTATCCGGAACAATAGATACTAACAGGCACCCTGTTGGCTTATAATCAATAACGTCTGAACCAGACTCCCTCAGGAAATTATCACTGACCACTGATGAAAATTTCCGTTCACGCTGAATAAGCAATAGTTGCTACTTGTTTATCCGGACTAATTGGATAATCAATCATATTTCCAAATAAGTTGCAACTCGCAGGCCACAGGTATCCATCTTTCGAAAAAAATCCTGACCCCGGAATTAACCATATCACATTATTTGATTTTGAGAGGAAGCCCGTAATGGAGAGGTTTATCTATACGCCCCTGTCAACTGCCAGTCATCCTGCTATCCTTTCACCAGATATTTTCAGGATCAGGGATTCAATATCAATCGGAATACAACTGGATAAAGAATCAAACTCCAATTACAGGCAGGATGCGATTTAAGCATCTCAGTTATTCCGGCAACTGGCGAAGGAAGAACCTCTGACATTGCCGATTACATGGTCTTTGGTTCTGAATTCGGAGTGATACCGGATGCGATCCTGGGTTCCGGATTAGGCAAAGTGCCGCCTGAGATTCTTGATACTTTCCTGCTTACTTTAAAGAGCAACTGGATCGACTGGAGCCTTGTCCTGGCTGAAAAGCTGCCTCCCTTAAAATATTTCAATGAAGATGAGGATCATTTCCTTTCAGGCAGGTTTACAGTCTCAGATTCCTGCCAACCGGCTCCGGGGCAGGTTATTTTCTTGTCGTCACCGGGTAAAAATGCTGAATTTCAATATGCTGAAACAGACAATGAGGGGTATTTCAATTTTCATATTCCAATAAGAGGTTCCACGACTTATAATTCAGCCCTCGGACGCCGAGGAAAAAAGGGACCATCATTATTGATTCATCATTTCCGGAACTGTATCCTTGTGCCCCGTCTTTCGCTTCTGGCTCACCGGCCATTGCAATTCCCGGGCATATTGCACAGCTGATGCGTAAGCTATCAGATAGGCATGATCTATGGATTGCCTTCTGCTACCGCGCCTCCGGCCTCAGGGCACATGGGACCCGCCCCGAAACGATTCTACGGAAAACCGGATATAGAACTTGTTATGGATAATTACATACTGCTCTCCAGCATGGAGGAGGTTTTCTTTGAGCTGACTCCGGGCCTGCAGTTTAAAAAAAGAATTCATTATACAAGATGTCAATTGCAAACCCCATTGATAACACGCCCTATAAAAATCCTCCTGTTCTGTTCATTGATGGGGTTGTTATTGATGATCCCGGGGTAATCGGAGAGATGGATCCCGGCTATAGTGGAAAAAATCGATGCCTTCAGGAATATGTATATGGTAGGTGATTTAGTGTTCTATGGGCTCGTCAATATAATCACAAGGGCAGGAGATTTCAGCTCTGTAATGCTTCCCGATCATGCAGTCAGGTTAAATTACACGATTGCCCGGTCAGGCAAAGTTGTTCCGGTCGCCAGATTATTCCATCCCCGGGATGAAGCAATCAAGAATTCCCGATTTCAGGAACACACTCTACTGGAACCCTGACGTCAGGCCGGATTCTGCAGGCAAAACTGCCGTAAATTTCTGGACTTCCGATGCAGCAGGTGAATTTGAGATCATTGTTCAGGGATTGACCTCCTCCGGGCTACCTGTCTCCATGAAAAAAACAATCTCGGTCAGGTAATGCAAGCCCCGGCTGATCCCGGTCCAACCTGTAAAATAATTATACGAAACACCGTAAAAAATATTTACTTCAATTTGATTAAGTAAATTTTATATGCCTGAATATCAATATGAAACAACACTGGCATTATTATGGTATTTAATATTGAAGAAATATGAAACCTGAAAGACCAATCTAAAAAATGCTCCGGATGTCCGGGTTGTAAATCATGATAAAACATTACTTCACAATAGCAGGCCGGAACCTTATCAGACATAAGCTGCATTCATTCATCAATGTTCTGGGACTGGCTACGGGTGTAGCATGCTTCATTCTGATCCTGATTTTTGTAAAATACGAGTTAAGCTACGACGGATTCAATAATAATGCCGGCCGTATCTATCGCATTGCTGTCAGCGGAATGCTTGGGAACACCGAGATTCACCAGTCCGGTACTCCACCGCCTCTGCCCAGGGCATTGTATGCCGAATTCCCCGAAGTTGAATCTGTAACCCGGGTTATAAAATTCAATAATGTCCAGGGAAATTATGAAAAGAAAATATTTACCGAGGATAATTTATTCATTGCCGATTCATCATTTACAGATATATTCTCGGTTGAGATTATTAGGGGAGACAAAGCCTCAGCCCTGAACCAGCCAGGGGTAATGCTCATAACTGAGCGGACAGCAAGGAAATATTTCGGTGATGAGGATCCGATCAACAAGACCATAATCTTCAAAAGGGGGAATATCCGGTTTAACATGAGAATTTCAGGGTTGATAAAGGAGATGCCTCCAAATTCCCATATTCATCCTGACTTCATCGTTTCCCTGCTGAGTTTTAAGGACATCTATGATTCGGATAACTGGTTCAACAATATTTCATCCACATATCTCAGGCTGAAAGCCCATACAGATTACAAGGCTGTTCAGGACAAGTTCCCCTATCTTATATCAAAGTATTTTTTCCGGGGTCAGTCTTACGACGATTGGGAAAAGAAGGGTAATTACTGGAGGTACTCGCTCCAGCCCCTGACAAAAATTCATCTTACCTCAAAGCTGAACGGCGAGTTCGAGGCCAACGGGAATGCAACCTATGTTTACATTCTTACTCTTGCAGCCATTTTCCTTCTAATTATTGCCTGCATAAATTACATGAATCTCTACTCGGCTAAAGCCTTTATCAGGGCAAATGAAATTGGTGTCAGGAAGTCTTTCGGTTCAACAAGGCTTAGCCTTATAAGCCAGTTGCTTACCGAATCGGTGTTACTCACCTTCATTTCTGTATCCCTTGCACTTTTTGCCGTTGAATCTGTCCTACCGGCATACAGGAACTTTACAGGCAAACCGCTTGAATTTAATTTTGCCGACCCCCTTACAATATTATGGCTTTTAATATTCGCTATGATCATCGGGATTTTTTCCGGCAGCTATCCCGCTTTCATGCTGTCATCCCTTAAACCTGTGGTTATCCTGAAACAAAAATCGCTGAACAACAATAAAAGCCTGAATTTCAGGAATATTCTGGTAATAATCCAATTCAGCATCTCAATATGCCTGATTGCCGGAACAGTAATAGTTTACAGGCAGCTTCAATATCTCCGCTCCCAGCATCTGGGGTTTGACAAGGAGAATGTAGTTGTTATCAAGAATATTGCGGGACTGGGAGAAGAATACCCGGGCTTTTTTGACAAAATTGTCCTCCAGTCCGCAGATAAAGTCTGTCTCATTATCCTCCGATGTTTTCGGATCGTCGTTTATAAACTGGGGATATGGTGCCGAGGGCAGGCAGACCTTTACGCTGAATACATTTTACTGCGATACTGCATATGTCAATGTACTGAAGCTGAATATGGCTGAGGGTCGCTTCTTCATGCCCGGCTATTCTTCCGATTCGTCGGGGATTGTAATAAATGAGACTGCGGCAAAAATGCTGGAATGGGAACAGCCGCTCGACAAGGTGGTGGAATTGTTTGCCATCTCAAAGAAACTGCACATAATCGGTGTAATAAAGGATTTCAGCTATGAATCAAAACAGACCCGGATCAGGCCTATGGGAATAATACTGCTCGATGGTGTGGCCAGGACCAATGAATACACTTCAGCCAATTTTATCCTTGCAAGGCTATCCCCCGGGAATTCCGCGAGGTCAGTTGATGCAATTAAGGAATCGTGGTACCAGTTCGCTAACAGCGAGCCATTTAAATATTCATTTCTCGATGAGGAATACAATAACCTCTACAGAAATGAAGAGAAAGCCCAGCAGCTGTTTATTCTCTTTGCAATACTTTCAATATTCATAGCCAGCCTGGGCTTGTACGGATTATCCTCCTACCTCGCAACCCAGCGGACCAAGGAGATCGGGGTGAGGAAAGTCAATGGAGCCAGGATCACCGAAATAATGACAATGCTTAACCGCGATTTTGTAAAATGGGTGATCATAGCCTTTGTCATTTCAACTCCGGTGTCATGGTATTTCATGGAGAAATGGCTGAACAGCTTCGCCTATAAGACCGGTCTGAACTGGTGGATATTCGGATCGGCAGGGATCTTTGCACTTTTCATTGCACTGTTGACTGTCAGCTGGCAAAGCTGGAGGGCAGCTTCAAGAAACCCGGTTGAGTCACTAAGGTACGAATGATTATACGTCGATTATGGGAATAAGAAACAACATACTATTGAGTTTTAGACATCTGAGGGGAGAAAAGATCAATACCCTTATCAACATCGCAGGTCTTACACTCGGACTGGGCATAGTGTCGCTTATAATAGTGTTCGCAGTGAATGAGCTGGGGTATAACAGTTCGTACAGGAACAGGGCAGATATCTACAGGATCCTGAATTACAACAGCTCTGACAATACTACCTGGGCCAATACTCCATTTGTTCTGGGCCAGTCTCTTTCAGGTGAATTTGAGGAGGCCGGACAGACCGCCCGCACTTATAATATCGGGAATATTGAGATAAGAAGGGAGAATGAATTCATCAGTGAGCCAAATATGATCTGTACGGAAAGCTCATTTTTCACGATGTTCGGGGTCCGTCTCATGGAGGGCTCTCTTGCAGGCTTTGATCAGACTGAGAATAAAGTACTTATAAGCGATGAGCTATCCCATAAATATTTTGGCAGCGAAAATCCTGCAGGAAGGATCATTACGCTCAGATATAAGGGGATGGACTTTCCCATGGAAGTAGCTGCGGTATTTGAAAGTTTTCCCCGGAATTCAACCCAGCAAGCCTCTCTCATTGCCGGAATTGATTTCGGGATGCACCATCTCATGGCTTCCCTTGTGTCAACCGGCGATAAGAAGCCTGATGAAAGGGAGCTGAGGGAATCGTGGAATAATGGTTTGTTTTTCACAACATATGTCCTCCTGAAGAAAGGCTCCCAGGCAGCAGAGCTTGAGAAAAAGATCCACCAGCTTGGTGTCGGACATTCCACTGAAAACAATAAGCTTTCCCTGTCACTGCAGCCTCTCACAGGCATCTATTTCGGATCGGGAAAGATAATTGACAACAATAATGAAGAACGGGGAAACCTGAACATGGTTTATATACTGATTTTCATCGGGATCCTCATCCTTCTCATTGCATGCATCAATTACCTGAACCTGACCTCAGCCCAGGTTATGACCCGAACAAGGGCGATGGCGCTCTTCAAGGTTTGCGGTGCATCCAGAAGGAGTCTTATAATGCAGATGATACTTGAATCGGTATTGGTCTCCGTGGCAGCCCTCCCACTTGCGTTGCAGCTTGCCCAGATTGCATTGCCGTATGCCAGTAAGCTGCTTGGAAAATCGTACATCCTGACTTTCGATTACCGCTCCTTCGAAAGTATCGGGATCCTTGCACTGATAGCCGTTTCGACAGGCATACTTTCTGGCTTGCTGGTCTCGCTGAGGATTACATCTTTCAACCTTGCAGAGACAATAAAGGGTGACAACTTCACTGGAGGAAGGAATAATTTCCTGCGCAAGGCCATGGTAGTCTTCCAGATGGCAGTCTTCATTATCCTGATTGCACTGATGATACTGGTCAGGAAACAGGTCGGCTATGCATTCACAAAAGATCTTGGATTCGCCACGGAAGGGCTCTTAAGGATCCCGTCAGGAGATCACAACTACGAGCTCTTTAAGCAGGAAATATCGGGCAATCCGGCTGTTCTGGATGTAAGCGGGGCATTGTGGCTTCCCCCTCATCAGAATAAGATGAATATCACTGTCCCGAGAGTCGACGAACCCGACAGGATGGCAAATGTCAACGGAATTTTTGTTGACTACCATTTTGCAAGGACCATGGGGCTGAAGGTCCTCCGGGGAGATGACTTTGACGAGAAAAAGAACAATTCCGGCGTACTTGTAAATGAATCGGCAATCAAAGCCCTGGGGCTTAAGGATGCTATAGGCGAACGGACCGCCTTCGGAACAATTGTAGGAGTTGTATCAGATTTCAATATGTATTCGATCCACGAGGCGGTGAGTCCGATGATCATAGGTCTGAATCCCTCTATGGTCAGGGAGATAGCAGTAAGGATAAGCACAGAAAATGTCAGTCAGACACTCTCCTTCCTTAAGGATTCATGGAAGGCAACAGGCGGTACGACTCCCTTCAGGTTCGAGTTTACAAATGATGTTCTCAAAAGATTGTATGAATCGGATATCCGCTTTTCAAAGACAATCGGCCTGATGGCTGTAATTGCAATCCTGATTGCCAGCCTCGGGTTATTCGGACTCTCACTTCTCATCAGCCGGCAAAAGACCAAGGAAATAGGCATCCGAAGGATAAATGGTTCAGGCATTATGGAGGTGATCGTAATGCTGAACAGGGATTTTATGCTCTGGGTATTCACGGCATTTGTCATAGCATGTCCAGTTGCCTGGTATGTCATGAACAGATGGCTCGGAAATTTTGCCTACCGCACCCCTGTAAGCTGGTGGATCTTCATCCTCTCGGGGATGATGGCTCTGATCATAGCCGTAATGACCGTAAGCTGGCAAAGCTGGAGGGCGGCAACACGAAATCCCGTTGAATCACTCCGTTACGAATAGAAAACCTTTTGCCGGCAATATTCAGTGAAAAAACAGATCAAAATAAAAAACAGAATATGAAAAATCTCTTGTTTATATTCAGGAAGCTCCGAAAGAACAGCACATCGACAACACTGGGCATAGCCGGCCTGGTTGCAGGAATCGTATGCGTTGTATATATTTTCCTGCTTGTTGCAGACGAAATAAGCTTTGACCGTTTCCACTCACGGCTCGACAGGATCTTTGTTGTCCATGCATATCTTGAAGGTGGCAACGAGAAGGTTGATTTTTCAGGCTGCCCCCCTGCCGTGGCAACTGCCCTTAAGGATGAATACCCTGAAGTTGAGAATGCATGCAGGTACATACCTCCCTATTTCAATTATCTCTTTACATATGGCGATTACAAGTTCATGGAAAGGACTGCTTACGCGGATTTTTCATTCTTTGACATATTCAGCTTCCCTTTCATATACGGAGGCAAAGGTGAGGCCAATGACCACAACAGGATCATTCTTACTGAAAAAACAGCACGGAAGTATTTCGGCAACTCGGATCCGACCGGTAAGATAGTAAGGGTCGATAACAGGCTGGATATGAGAGTAACCGGAGTAATAAAAAACATTCCTGCCAATTCAACCCTTTCCTTCGATGCGATTATTCCCCTGGAGAATATCGGGACCTACTACTCGAGAACCGATTTCCTCACCACCTGGTACAACAATGCCTTTATGACATTCGGGCTCCTGGGGTCCCCTTCAGGTTATGAAAAGGTCGCTTCATCAATTACAAGGCGGATCCAGAAGGCATTGCCTGAATCCACCAATTTTCTTAAAGCGTATAAATTCAGGGACGGATACCTTTACGAGCAGAAAAATATCCGCAACGTCAGGATCTATATCCTGATCGGCCTGCTTGTGCTCCTGGCTGCCACACTGAACTTCATCAATCTCAATACGGCACGGTCCTCGAAGCATGCAAGGGAGACGGGGCTAAGGAAAACATTCGGCGCTTCGCGCCTTAATGTGGTAAAGCTGATCTATACCGACGTCGCTATCATATGCCTTCTGGCATACCTGCTGGCAATTGCTGTTGTCTATACGGGCCTGCCCATCATAAACAATCTGACCGGTAAGGATATAAGCTTTTCAATTCTTTTTTCCTTCATGCCTCTTGCTGCCCTAATATCTGTATACATTGTCACAGTTATCCTTGCAGGCAGCTACCCGGCATTTTTCCTCTCTTCGTTCACCCCGGGTCAGATCCTTAGCTCAGGGTTCCAGACTGTCAGAAGCCGTGGAATGATCCGGAATGCCCTTATTATAGTAATGTTTGCAGTATCTACTATTCTTCTCTCCTCAACCCTGGTAATTTCGAAACAAACAGGATTTCTGCAGACAATGGATCTGGGCTTTGAGAAAGACCAGCTTGTATATGTCGCCCTCAACGGAAAGCTCAGGGAACAGGTCGAAGCGCTCAAACAGGAGCTCGGAAGTTCTCCCAACATAGTCTCATCGTGCGCTGTTGCACACCTGCCAACAATGGTAGGAAATAATGGTGAAGGATGGAGCTGGGAAGGAAAGGATCCTAATTTCAAGCCTCTTGTAACAACCTGGGATACTGATGAGGACCTCGTCAGGACAATCGGTGCAAAAATGGCCGAGGGAGATTTCTTCAGCAGGAATCAGACCGGCATAGTCATCAATAAGACTTTTGCCGACATGATCGGATGGGATAAGTTTGCGGGAAAATCACTCACAGCTTATGGAAACACATATCATGTTGCCGGCGTAATAAACGATATTCACTTCAATTCCCTGTCGGCCGGGACAAAGCCGATGGTTATCGAAATGATAGAAAAATCCTCGCTCAATTTCCTTCTTATAAAAGTTAGTACGGCCAATATTGCCGGCACGGTAGACTATATCAGGAAGACTGTCGGTACAATTGAACCCTCCTTCCCCGTTGAATATCATTTTATGAACGACCAGTATGAACAGCTGCTTGCCTCAGAGATAAATCTTAAAAAGCTTGTAGGCATCTTTTCCGGATTCGCAATACTGGTCCTTTGCCTGGGACTGCTTGGGATGGTAATGTTCCTTATCGAGCAACGAACCAAGGAAATCGGGATCCGGAAATGCCTTGGTGAAAGTATGCTGCTGATTACTGCCAAGCTTATCAGGCCCTTCCTCATCTCAGGTCTTATTGCAGGGGCTATAGCCATTCCACTGACATGGTACTTTATGTCGCGCTGGCTGCAGAATTATGCATACCATATAAAGCTGAACATCTGGGTTTTTATACTTTCGGGTCTGGTAATCGTCGGCCTGGCAATTCTCACAGTGCTGTGGCAAAGCTGGAGAGCTGCATCACGAAATCCTGTCACTGCCCTGAGGTATGAATGATCTCCGGGGAGACAGATAAGCCTCATTCGGGTCAGTTCAATGTGCGCTTCAGGAATATGATACGTTAAACATACAATTCAATATCAGAGCTCTATGAAAATCAACTCAAAGATTATATTAAGGTCCCTTGTCAGGGACAGGAGTTACCCGGTACTTAATATAGCCGGTCTTGCCATCGGGTTTGCAAGTGCTTTTGCATTACTGGTATGGGTCAAGAATGAAATTAGCTTCGACAGGAGTCTGCGGGACTCGGACAGGGTCTACAGGCTGACTTTTGAGACAAATACATCCGGCAACAGGCTTCATTTTGCTCGTTGCTGGAAAACATGGGTCTCCCAGCTGCCGGGAACCTTCCCCCAGATCGAACAGCTGGTCTGGCTGGAGCCCTCGCTTCATACAGCTATCAAGGCGGGAGAAAACAAATTTTATTCCGACAGGGTTTTTGCTGCCGGGCCTGATTTTCTGAAAGTGTTTAATGTTGACATTCTTTCCGGCGACAGGGAAAATATGCTCAGGGAGCCTAATTCTGCCATAATCTCTGCTTCCCTGGCCAGAAAATGTTTTGACAAGGCTGATCCTGTGGGTAAGACGATTTTTTTATCGGGTGAATACGATGATCAGCTGATTCCTTTTTCTGTAAAGGGGGTAATGGCCGATTCTCCTCCAAACTCCCATATACATTTCGACATAGTCACTTCGGTTATAAGGCCGCTTGAAATTCCGGGCTGGGCATATGTTTACATTCTGCTGAAGCCCGGCATCAAACCAGCCGAAGTTCTTGCCGCCTTTCCACCCTATATAAATAAGCTTGAGACAGAGAACGAAAATGTAAAATTCACTCCTCATTTGCAGAAAATTACAGATATACACCTCTTTTCGGACAAGGACAGGGAGGCAGAGCCAAATGGCAATATAACAAGCGTCTTCCTGCTGATCCTCATTGTTCTGATCTTATTGCTCATCTCATGGGTCAATTACTACAATCTCAGCAAGGCACGCCTGATGAATCTGCAGAAGCAGATCCAGATACAGAAAATTATCGGTGCCCGGAAAATGTCGCTTGTGCTTCAATCCCTGGCAGGGTCAGGTATTTATGTAGCCCTGGCCCTCCTGCTTGCACTGACCCTCCTAGATTTTATAAAGGAGCCGGCACATGCATACCTTGGATTCGATATTATTCCAAACGGATTCAGTGATCTGATAAATATCTGGCCGGTAGTTCTGACTATTGTCTTAATCTCAATCCTGGCCGGAAGCCTTCCCCTGATTCTGAATATACTGAAAACTATGAAGGCAATGCCTTCGGGCTTGGATTCTGCTGCCTATGCCAACGGAAGACTTTCATCGTACAGGCTGCTGATGGTGGTTCAGTTCAGTCTCTCTGTGGGGTTAATGATAGCCGCTATCACAATATACCGGCAGAAGGAGATCATGCTCTCTGCCCGTATGGGAAAAATGAGCTCCGATATCCTGGTTTTTAAGAAGCAGAATTGGGAAATCCGAAACAGGTACAATGCATTTCGTGACAAAGCCATCAGGAATCCCCTGATAAAAAATTTTACCGCCTGCATGGAAGAGCCAACGGGGGAGACAGTAGATGCCTGGGATATTGAATCATCGGCACTTGATGAAAACATTAAGAACAAACAGCTGTACGCCTTATCCGTAGAAGATAATTTCCTGGATTTTTTCAATCTCAGGCTTTTGGCGGGCAGGAACTTTGAGACCTATAATCCGGATCGCAAAGGGGAGGATTACATTCTGAATGAAGCGGCTGTTAAAAAGCTTGGCTGGACTCCTGAAAATGCTATCGGCAAGCCTTTTAAAATAAATTTCCCCGTTCCGGGACTGTTCAATGGGGGAAAGGTGGTAGGAGTTGTACGTGACTTCAACTTCAATACATTAAAAAAGGAAATCAAACCCTATGCTCTCTTCCAGAAACCAACTTTTTACCAGTGCTTTCTTGTCGATATCAATGGCGAACGGAAGGCGGAGGCATTGAGCTACCTTAAAAAGGTCTGGGAAGAAGAACTGCCTGATTACCCTTTCCAGACGGAATTTGTCAGTGATCTTTACAACTCGGTCTATAGAAGGGAATTCACCCAGGCAAAAATCACAGGGATATTCTCGGTACTCTCCATGCTTCTGATTTGCTTCGGATTGTTTTCAGTAACATCTGTTCTTGTTGCCAGGAGGACCAAGGAGATTGGCATACGGAAAGTCAATGGGGCAAGGGTTTCAGAACTTATCAATATGCTGTCTTCCGAATTTGTTACCTGGTTTGCCGTTGCCTTTGTCATAGCCTGCCCCCTGGCCTGGCTGAGTATGGAAAAGTGGCTGCAGGGCTTTGTTTACAAGACAGAGATAAAATTGTGGTTTTTCATAATATCAGGATTTACT
Organism: uncultured Bacteroidales bacterium; assembly: GCA_963756885.1. Lineage (GTDB taxonomy): Bacteria > Bacteroidota > Bacteroidia > Bacteroidales > VadinHA17 > LD21. Next base: position 382,406 of record CAVWPG010000001.1, on the reverse strand, counting down.
GTTCTGACTGTTAGCCTTCTTACAGTATGGCTTCAAAGCTGGAGGGCAGCGACAAGGAATCCTGTAGAAGCGCTCAGGTATGAGTAATGCGACCACTGAACCTTTCAGATCTGATCCTGCGACCAGAAGGTTCTGAGGGCTGAATATGTGCTATCCCGTCAGTAATTATTGAAAAATTATTCAATTTTGCCGATAGGCATATTTTGATTAATTTGACTCCTGAAATAATCGCTGGTCCGAAGCATGAATCATTTTCAGAGATGGAAATCCTAATTACCCACTGGCTTAAATTTTCATCCTGATCTGCTATGCTTCATCCCCAGCTTAAAATACCCGCACGAAGCTTCATCCGCAAACCGTTGTACCCGGCAATAAGCATGCTGGTCCTCTCAATCGGGATAGCATGCATAATGATTGCAGCTACATGGATCAGGGATGAATTAAGCTATGACAGATACTATGAAAACTCCGACAGCATCTACCGGCTAACGGTAGAGAAAAATGATCCGAAGACCGGTTATCATTCCCATGTAGCCCGCAGCTGGTACCAATGGCTTAAATACATCAAAAACGATATCCCTGGCATCAGGGAGTTCGGAAGGTTTATATCCCATGGGGAAACGACTGTCAGAATTGACAGCTTCGTATTTAATGCAAAGGTCCTGAAGGCGGGGGAGGATTTCATAAGTATTTTCTCAATTAAAATTATTGAGGGTAACGGTAAGGAGGCGCTGAAGGAGCCCAAAACTGCCATTATAAGCAGAAGTGCAGCAGCGAAGTATTTCGGCAATCATGATCCTGTCGGTAAGTTAATAGAGGAATACCAGCAGAACAGCCCGGAGCGAAGACAATATAAAATTACGGCGGTGGCAGATGACCTGCCTGCAAATTCACACTTCCATTTCGATATTGTATTTGCAATGGAAGAATCGGATCTGACAGAATGGAGCTGGACCTACAATTATCTGATGCTTGACGACAATGTACAGCCATCAATGATAACGGCACAATTCAGTCAGTTTGCGGGCAAGTACATAGATAAGGCTGAGGTTGAAACACTCACTCCTCATTTACAAAAGATTACAGATATCCATCTCGAATCCTCGAAGGACAGGGAGCTTGAAGAGAACGGGAATAAAACCATTCTGATAATCCTTGGATCTCTTGCCTTGTTTGTCTTCCTGGTGTCGGTTCTCAACTTTCTGAATTTACAGTATGTTCTTTACCTGAGAAGACAAAGGATCCGGGCAATTCTCACCTATGCAGGCTCAGGATTCAGAGGGCATCTTGTCAGCCGTCTGGCGGAATCCTTTGCCTACGGGCTCATTTCATCCCTGATCGGAATGGTAATCTTCGGTCTTGCTCTGAATAATTTCAATATCCTCCTTGGAAAAGCACCTGGTGCCGGAAGTGAATCCATCAGTTCAACACTGATTGTTCTGGTGCCGCTTATAATTCTCCTCATCACGTTTTCCGGATCCTATCCCCTTCTCTTATCGAGGGCTCCGGGGAAATACAGATCTGTTGTTTTGAGGCAGAATGAAAATCTTCTGCATCCGGGCAACGTTGAAAGGCGCTATAAAATCCTTAAAACCCTGATAACCCTTCAATATATTTTTTCCATATCACTGATTATCATAATAATTGTAGTGAATAAACAGGTGAGGCTTATAATGAGCAATCGTCTGGGGCACAACCAGGAGAACATTGTATGCATAAAAAATCTTCCGGTACAGGTTCGCAACAGCTATCAGGCGTTCCGGTCGGAGCTTCTGGCAAATCCATATATAATTGATGTAACATCTTCATTTGAAAATCCTTCCACAGAAAATCTCGATATGATGGAGGTCGAAACTACTGTGCCTGAACCGAAAGAAAAGATGCTTTACGTGTATCCGGCTGATGACAATTTTTTCGATTTTTATAACATCCCCTTGATTGCAGGGAGGAACTTCAGGAAATTCGGGGGCAATGACTCGATCAGTGAAGACTATATCCTCAACGAAAGCGCCGTCAGATACCTTGGCATTACCACCGCGGAAGCAGTAGGAAAGCCTTTCAGACTGAAGTTTGAAGCCGACGGCAGGAATCTTTTCACCGGTGGCACAATAGTGGGCGTAGTCAAGGATTTCCAGATGTCATCAATGAAGAATATAATCAAGCCCTATGTCTTTTTCCAGAAATCCTTCTGGCTGTTCAGTGCTCAGGTCAAATACGATCCTGCTCACACGACTGGTGTTCTCGAACAAATTGGCAGGACCTGGAAGAAGCTGTATCCCGATTATCCGTTTGAATACGATTATGTGGAGAATCTCTACAGGAATATTTACAGGAATGAACTGCAGCTAAAGGGGCTCAGCCTGTCGCTCGGTATCATTGCGATGGTATTGTCGTGTCTTGGACTGTGGGGAATAACCGGAATAATTTACGAGGCAAAAACCAAAGAAATTGGAATCAGGAAAATAAACGGGGCAAGAATAGCACAGATATTGGCATGGATGCTTAAGGATATCATGGTAATAGTGGCGATTGCCTTCCTCTTCGCCGTTCCGGTATCCTATTACTTAATTCACTCATGGCTGAGCAATTTTGCATACAGAGCCCGGCTTTCGTGGCTCATTTATATTGTGGCAGCAGCAGTTACTGTTTCGATTGCCCTGGCAACAGTAGGCTTTCAGAGCTGGAAGGCTGCAACAAAAAATCCTGTCGATTCGTTGCGGTATGAATAAACCCTCAACGCCTGATCTCTCAAAGCATGCAAAGGGGTAAATTCTGCGGAATCTGCTTACTCCGGATAAATCTGCTAAATTTGAATATTAAATAAAATCTTATGAAGAACCTACTAGCTCTGATATTGGGATCACTTCTCTTTCTGTCCGCAGCTTCTGCACAGGAGGGATATACTGTCAGGAGGGATTCCCTTCAGTCGGCAGTTCTTGGTCAGAACAGGCATCTGAATATTTATCTGCCTGAAGGGTATGACACTACAAATCTGAAATACCCCGTGATCTATGTTCTGGATGCTGACGGCAGGGACCAGCATATTGTCCCGACAGCGCGATTTCTGTTCCTTAACCACAGGATGCCCCGGGTGATCATTGTCGGTGTAATGAACATCGACCGGAACCATGATTTTCTTCCCGACTCAAGCCAGAATGCGCCGACCGGCGGAGGTGCAGACAATTTCATGCGCTTTTTTTCAGGTGAGCTTATCCCTTACGTTGAAAAAAATCTCAGGACCGAATCCTACAAAGTCCTGATAGGGCACTCCTACGGCGGATTGTTTGCACTCTATTCACTGCTGAAGGATCCGGGATTGTTCGATGCGTATATTGCAATTGATCCGAGTGTGTGGTACAAGAATCTCAGCTTTCTGAAATATGCTGCAAAGGAATTCCCTGAAAGCAAGGACTGGAGAAGGACAATTTTCATTACGGGTCGGGACAGTTCGGGTATGAAGGAGATGGGGATCGCACCTCTGGAAAAACTGATGAAGGAGTCGGCACCCGCCGATCTCAACTGGAAAATCACAGCCTATCCTGATGAAGACCATGGTTCGGTACCCTTTAAAAGCGCTTATGACGGGTTACGCTATATCTTCGATTCAGGCTCCTCGCTGCAGGCATATCCGGTGACAGGTATAATTCCTGCCGGAATGCCTTTCAATGTATACTTTATGAACCTCAGCGCCGACCTCAGGTATACAACCGATGGCTCCGAGCCTGGCCCCGATTCACCACACTGTTTGCCAAAAACAGAGCTCCCTGGACCATGCACCCTGAAGATCAGGAGTGTGACAAGAAAATACAATAATTTTCCTACAGCCGTTTATGTGTACAAAAAGGGCGACTTCCTTCATGGATTAAAATCGGTTGAAAATCTGAAGCCGGGTCTGAAATATGAATACTTTGAAGGGTCGTTTGATTCCCTTCCCGATTTTTCAAGGCTGAAGAGGATCAGGAGCGGCATAGCAGAGACCCTGGGGCTAGGCATGGCAGCCAGGAAAGACAGCTTTGCCCTTCGCTTTGACGGTTATCTGCATATAGAGCAGCAGGCCCTCTATTACCTCTGGATACTATCCGATGACGGGTCCAGGATGTATCTCAACAATAATCTCATTATGGATAATAACGGTATACATTCTGCTGATCTTCCGAAGATGATCGCCCTTCCTCTCACCCCGGGCTATTATCCGATAACTGTGGAATATTTTGAGAAGAGCGGCAATGAATCGGTAAGTGCAGGGATACTCAAATGGGATGATGATCTGTCGCCGGCACCCCTGGCAAGGGAAGTACTCTTTCACAAGGAGGGGAAAACCCGGTGATGAGCTGAAAAAGTACCTGAAAACCTTTTCAATGGATGGATGTTCTTATTGAAAAAAGAAATGGAACAATTTCCTGAGCTCCTGAAGAGGGAGATCATGAAAGGGCTGCCGGGGACTGAGGTACAATGGCAGCTGGCTTCATCAGACAGAATGGTCAGGAATTTCCCAAGGGTTCCTCCCCCTGATGCAAGGGCAGCCTCGGTGCTCATCCTGCTCTATCCGAAGAATGGCTCAGTATACACTGTTTTCATGCAGCGCCCGGAATATAACGGGGTCCATGGGGGGCAGATAAGCTTTCCCGGAGGAAAGAGGGAGCCTGACGACACAAATGAAATTGACACGGCTCTCAGGGAAGCCAGGGAAGAGACAGGGTTGGACCCCCTGGATGTGAATATTATAGGAACCCTTACACCGTTGTATATCCCGGTAAGCAATACGCTTGTAACCCCTGCTGTCGGGTGGACCGGGAAAAAACCATCCTTCAGCCACCTCTCGGAAGAAGTTGTGTTCCTGTTTGATGCCGATCTCAGGAAATTCTTCGATCCTCTCATCATCAGGACGAAGCCACACATAGTGGGATCGGAGACCCTGGATGTCAAATATTATGATTACGGGGGCTATATGATCTGGGGAGCAACAGCGATGATCCTTCACGAATTGCTCGTAATACTCAGAAGAGGAAATTTGCTTCTTCAGGAATTGTAACCTTGTAATGCTCGTATCTGCCAAGTACTTCAGACACAAATTTAACTGACTCCCTGCCCCTGAAATACCCGCTTCTGACGACAGAATCCCTGTAATACCTGGGCTCGGATTTTTTAAGAAGCCAGACTGCCACGCTTCCTTCCCACTTCTGCGGATCCATGCCATGCTTCTCAGCGAGTCTCATAGCATCAAGCACATGGCCAGGCCCTGCATTATAAGCTGCGAGAACAAAGGAAAGCTTCTCCGCTTCATTGGGTATTCTTGCATCGAAAATTGAATAAAGCCATGTGATATAAAGTATGCCTGCCCTTAGATTATTCTCCGGGGAGGATTTTATATCTATCCCAAAATTTCTCCCGGTCCCGGGCATGATCTGCATTAAGCCATAAGCACCTCTCCCGGATACAACATCGGGTCTGAAACGGGATTCCTGCCAAATAAGTGAAGCCAGCAGCCGCCAGTCCCAGTTAATACTGTCGCTGAATACCCTGATCAAATCATCGTAGCGTGAAACGCGACTGCCATCCGGAGAATCGACAGCATCTGTTCCGGGGAAAGCGTAGTATGATCCAAGGAGCGCAAAATCAAGACCTGTCGCATTGGATCTGAATTTTATGAAATCAGGGGATTTGCACGTGATGGCTGAAGTCAGGCTACCCCCTTGCTGCCAGGCTTCGGCGCAGCTTGTCTGCCTGTCTGCTGATCTGCCGGAAGCCGATCTGATGTAAGTCCAGCAGCCGAAAAGCGCCGTGAGGAGAATAAAGATGAATATTGATTTTCTTGTCAAAATAATAAAACAGTTGCACTGATTAAAACGCGTGCAAAGATACTACTATTAATTCAATTATAAAAAGTCCAGGCCACTCCAAAGCGGAACATGCTGATATTCATAGGATATCCAGGCACCATGAAGTAGTTGGTACCTGACATCCCTGCATTCAGATGATCGTACATCAAAAAGAATCTTGTTCTCTTCAGCTTGAAATTCACAAAGACATTAACAAAGGGATAATTGCCAGCCTCCATGTCATACTGCCTGTAAAACCTTCCGGTCGCAGGCATGTAGGCATACGGATGATAGAGGGTATTGTAGGTTACATCGACTCCGAACTGGGTATTAAGCTTACCGTTTGTCTTTTTGAACAGGAACCGGTGCTCAAAATAGACTGCTGCCCGTACTGTTGCCAGTGGCAGGTCAAGAATATCCCTGTTTGTGCTCTGCTGCAGGATGATGTCGGGATCGAGATGGAATTTCCAGGCCCTCAGTTCCTTGCTCAATGTAAGGGAAGCTACCGAAATACCTCCGGTGTATTGTGCTGGCATTGCTGTTGAATCAAAATCAGCATAATTCTTGATCACGGCATAGTTGAACCTTATATTTGCCTTTCTGCCAGGATAGGATAATGTAGTTCCGAAGTCAACCCTGAACTCCTTCTTCAGATTAGTATGCCATTCAAAATTGTTGCTGCCCCACTGTGAATACCAGAAAGAGGGTTGTCTGTTCATAATGCCTCCTGTAAGGAGCCATGAAGCTCTTCCTTTTTTGAGATCGAAGGATTTTGTTATTACTCCGTTGAGGCTAAAATCACCCACCCGGTATCCGCTTATATAGAGTTCCCCATCGGCAACCCAGCCGAATTTCTCGCCGATGCTGTTAAAAAGCCTCCCCACAAGGGCGTTATCTGACCTTTTCCATTTTGCGTTCTCAGTGGTTATAAGACTATCGTGCGTTGGAATGACCTGACCATACCTGAATATCTCGTTTCTTATTCCAAAGCCTCCTCCAAGCCTGAATTTCCTTGTTTCGTCAGTTTCAAAATCAAACCTGAAAGTATTTTTCAGGCTTTTTGAAGTGAGTGAATCGTTTGTAACTGAGGCGCTGATAAATGTCGTATCGTAGAAGTGGGATGCAGGATAGGCGTCAAAGTATGCCCTCCTGCTGTTATCTATTACAAGGATGTGTGAAAATGTGCCGCTTAATCCTCCCTTCACTGTGTTTTTGCCTGAAACGGAATCGGGTTTTACAATCTTCTTTTTCCCGACTGTAAATCGCTGCTCAATCAGGAGATTCCTGTTCCTGAGAGTGCTTTTCGATTTATTCAGTTCCCCGAGATTGACGGGTATATCCAGCGTGTTGCCTTGCCCAATATCGCTCAGGCTTGTAATTCCACCATTCTCGAGCGACAGTATGTTGTTGATTCCGAGTGAGACATAAAGCTTATACTTCTCCCTGGTGTAGGAAGAATAAAGTGTCGCTGTCTTGTCTTCAGATCTCTGGTACCTGTACTGGCCCAGTGAGTAAACGATATCATAGATGAGTCCGAAATTTAAGAACCTGTTTACATTCTGGGAATGCCTTATACGGAATGTTTGCTCTGCAGTCTCCCTTTTTCCTCCGAAAGTCCAAACAAGTTCTGTATATGGAACCTGGGTATTCATAAAGATTGCATTGTCAGGCACATGCATAAACGGATAATAGGTACTGTACAGAAACTTATCGGGATCAGTGATCCTGTCGAAAAAATCGATCTGGTAGAAGGGTAGTCCGTAATTGCCAAGCATTGCATTAACAGGCGAATATTTGTCGGCAATCCTGAACCTGTTGCAGAGAGAGAATACTGTATCTATAGGACTGTCAACCTCGGCCGCAAAATCATGTGCAAGATTCCATTGTCTCAGTATCCTCTTTGTCTTTACCGTATCAGCCTTGTGTGCTGCTGCAGCTTTGGGGATCTGGCCAGGCTTAACCGACGTGGAAGCAGCAGGCCTTTTTACGGGATTCTGTGCATATAAGCCTGAAAAGAAGGCAAAAAGACATAAAATGGAAATGTATCTTTTCATCGACAGCAAATATAGAAAAGTCGAATCCATTAACCGCAGGGGCGGAAAAGAATTTGCACACAGAGGACAAAGATCTTACCGGACGAAGTGTCTGATCGCGGAAAGGCTGCCAGGATATGCTAATCCACATTGTCGTTCAGGTACGCGTTGTTTTCGCGCAGTACCGGTTCATCATTGTCGCCCGATGAGAGTGTAAATTTTGACAGTTTGCTCTCCTGCCTTGCGTCGGGTATTCCAAGTGACAGGTTCTTCCTTACATAGGCAGGCACATCTTCAAAAGTGTCAATATTCTCCTTCATGGTCTTGTTCGAAAGTCCCTCCTTTTTAAGAAGGTTCTGCATATGCTTCACCTTGCGCAGGGTAGCCTCGGGCTTTTCCCTGGGCTCGCCATCTTCCTCGTCCCTTCTTCCCCGGAACTCAGTCAGGCTTTCGCTCTTTTCCAGGCTGAAGTCGATGACGCCCTGGGCCTCCTCTTCAAAATCGGTAATTATGGATTTCTGCCCTTTATCATGAACCGCGAATGTATCGTCGCCCTTTTCAGGAGTAAGTCTTCTGGGAATTGCTACATTGCCCGGCACAAGCTCAACCTTGCTTGGCTCCTTTCGCTTATACGGCTGGAATATGCTGTTTGATTCAAACCCGGTGGCAATAACTGTTACGCTTATCTCCTCCCCGAGCGATTCATCCTTCGACAAGCCTCTGATAATCAATGCTTCATCTGAGGCGCACTCATACATATAATCGGTTATCTCTCCCAGCTCATCCATAGTTATCTCGTGGTCGCCGATCCCCGAGGAGATATTTAGCAGTATGCTGTTGGCACCTGTAACATCGTTTGAATTCAGCAGCGGTGATGAGAGGGCATTTTCAATTGCCTTTGTAGCCCTGTCCTCACCGGCAGCCTTACCCATTCCCATTATTGCAACTCCTGAATTCTTCATTACTGTTTCGACATCCGCAAAATCAACATTTATATACCCGGTAACAGTAATAATCTCGGCTATACCCTTTACTGCAGTTGTAAGTATGTCGTCAGCTTTTGCAAAGGCAGTTGAAACAGGCTGGTTCCCGTAGATCTCCCTGAGCTTTTCGTTATTTATCACAAGAAGGGAATCAACATTATCCTTCAGCTCGGTAACACCGTCAATGGCCTGTTTTATCCTCACCTTGCCCTCCGACTTGAATGGGATCGTAACAACGGCAATAGTGAGCAATCCGGCATCCTTGCAGGCTTTTGCAATTACGGGTGTTGCACCTGTGCCGGTTCCGCCCCCCATACCGGTTGTAATAAAGACCATCTTTGTATTACCCGATAAGGCGTCCATTACGTCGTCGATATTTTCGATCGCAGCCTGTTTGCCTATCTCAGGCTTGCTGCCCGCGCCCCTCCCTTCCGTGAGGGATTCCCCAATCTGCACCTTTACAGGGACAGGGCTTTTTGTCAGGGCCTGGTGATCGGTATTGCAAACAACAAAGTTCACATCCTTGATACCTTTTTCAAACATGTGATTGACAGCGTTATTGCCACCGCCCCCGATCCCGAGAACCTTAATAATGGAGGACCTCTCAACAGGCAGATCAAAATTCATTATATCGTCTGACATGGTAAAGTTTATTTATTGATTATAAACAGTATACAGTTAATTATGGATTCAAAGGGCAACCTTCTTATTTAATAGGCTGATCCTCAACCTCGAACATTTTCGAAAGAATTGTTTTTATCTTCTCGGTCAGCGGGATCTTCTCCTCCTCATGTACTGGCTCAGGAGCCTTGTTTTCAGCTTCTTCTGCCTCCTCATCGCTTACACTCACATACGGAGTGCGGGGTTTTGCATATTCCTCCCTTGTGCCGGCATTGAAGGGCTTTTTATATGTCTCCAGGAATTCAAAGCCCCTCATAATAAGACCGACGCTTGTCGCATACATTGGCTGGTTGATCTCATTCTTTGCAGAACCGGCGAGATGCTCATTGGGCAGCCCGATCCTGACATCCATAGCTGTCTTGAATTTCATAAGCTGGGGCAGATGCTTAAGCATAGCACCTCCCCCTGTTATTACAACACCTGCTGCAAGCTTATCCGCATAGCCCGAATTCTGGATCTCGAAATTGACTGCGTCGATGATCTCTTCCATTCTCGACTGAATAATGTAAGCCAGGCTCTTGAAGGAGATCTCTTTGGGCTCCCTGCCGCTTATGCCGGGGATCGACACAACCTTGTCTTCCGGGGCGATGTCACCTAGTGCAGAGCCGTACTGTATCTTCAGCTGCTCCGCATGGCGCTGTAGAATTGCGCACCCCTCCTTGATATCCTTTGTGACCACGTTTCCGCCGAAAGGTATTACTGCAGTATGGCGGATTATGTTATCATAATATACGGCAACATCGGTGGTCCCCCCTCCGATATCCACCAGAACAACACCTGCCTCCTTCTCGTCGTCGGTAAGCACTGCATCCGACGATGCAAGTGGCTCAAGAATCATATCCTTGACAACAAGATTGGCTTTCCTTATGCACTTCTCTATATTCTTCGCTGCGGCGACCTGACCGATAACTATGTGGAAATTGGCCTCCAGACGCCTGCCGCACATACCTATCGGACTCTTCACCCCCGTTTCATTATCGACGATGAAATTCTGCGGGATCACATGAATGATCTCTTCCCCGATATCGATATGGATCTTATGCATATCCTCGATCAGCCTGAAGACCTCCTCTTTCTTGATCTCATCATCATAGGCATCGCGTGTAATGTAGCCGCGGTTCTTCATGCTCTTGATATGCTGACCGGCTATGCCAACGAAGACTTCGGAAAACAGGATTCCCGATCTTTTCTGAACATCCTCCACGGTTGTCTGTATAGCCGACACTGTCTCTTCGATATTAAGGACAACCCCTCGCTTCACACCTCGTGAAGGAGCTTTGCTTAATCCGAGAATCTCTATTTTACCATTCTCGTTTTTCTTACCGACAATTGCCACTATCTTAGTGGTGCCGATGTCGATAGCTGCTACGTATTGTTCCTTTTTATTCATAACTTGGATATTGTTTTCTGATTATCTCTTTTTACAAACTATCTGATCCTTATACTCAAGGTTAATTACCGAATATTTATTCCATCCTGTAACAGGAAGAACTTTATCGTAGAATGCCTCGAGATTTCTTAGCTTACCCTTGAAATTTTCCATGCTCCCGAGGTGGACTGTCTGATTGCCGACGCGGGGTATCAGATCGATCTCGTTATTATTGTCAACATAGATCTGATCAATCTGGGCCGAAAGGAAATCGTCGTCGTTTATATAGCGGACCAGCCTGAAAAGATCCTTCATGATATCGCTCTTTATGGCTGTGTCGAGGATGCTTACACCGTCGAGCATGGCTGAGCTTATATTTATATTGCCTCCGATGATGTGAAGTCGCGGAGTATACAGATTACGTCTTCTTACTGTCACTCCGTCTTCATCGATGAAGAAATCGCCTCCCCTGTCGGGCATAACCCTCATGATCGGTTCACGCTGTTCGGCCAGGATATGTATGTTCCCGTCGATTGTAGAATAAACCTCGGCAGTTTTCAATTCCCTGAGCACATTGATCCTGTTCTCGATGCCCAGGAGGCTTATCCTGTTTACGGGCTGTCCAAGTATCTTTGCAGAGTTTCCATAGGCAAGATTCAGCAGCTGCCTGCGTGTAACAAAATGATAATCAGCAGAATCCCTTATATCAATAATTATTCCGCCACAAGGTTTTGAATTTGTGGAAGTAGCAAGGTATACCGGCAGTACAATCAGGTAAAGCAATGGAATAAGGGCCAGTATTTTCAGGATTTTCCTCATGCCTTTCTCTGCTTTTTAAGCTTCTCCTCAATAGGTCCCACAAGGGCATCAATATCACCTGCACCGATAGTGACAAGTACATCGAGGTCGTCAGTGACCAGTTTTCCCGGTATGTCGGCTTTTTCAAGCATCCTCTTGTTACCTATTGTCATCTTATTAAATATCATCTCGGAGGATATACCCTCCAGAGGCAGCTCGCGGGCCGGATAAATGGGAAGCAGAATTACCTCATCGAGCTCGTCGAGTATCCTTGCAAACCCTTCAGCATGGTCGCGCGTGCGGGAAAAAAGATGCGGCTGAAAGATCCCCGTGATCCTTCTGCCGCTGAAGAACTCTCTAACAGACCGTATGCAGGCCTTTATCTCCTCCGGGTGGTGAGCATAATCGTCGATATATGCAAGTCCGGGGATATTGATCCGGATATCGAATCTTCTCCTTACACCCTGGAAGAGCAAAATCCCCCTGGCCAGTTCCTGATCCGTTATGCCGCACAGCAGTGCTATAGCTGATGCTGCCGTTATATTTTCAAGGTTTATTATCCCGGGATATGTAAAATGCAGATTTTCAAGTATCCTTTCCGGTGTTCTCAGGCTGAAACTGTAGTACCCGCTATGATGCTCAATGTCAAACACATGGTAATCCGAAACTGGATCTGATCCGTATGTAAGGCATGTCACCCCTTCAGGTACGGATATCCTGTTCCTGACAGATGAGTGGACAACAAGGACTCCCCCTTTACGGATTTTCCCGCAGAAAATATTGTAGGCCTCTATCATCTTCTCATGGGTACCGTAGATATCCAGGTGATCGGCATCAAGCGAAGTAACCACTGCCATCAGAGGGCTGAGCCAGTGGAATGAACGGTCGAACTCATCAGCCTCTATCACAGTATAGTTGCTTTCCCCCAGGAGAAGGTTTGAATCGTAGTTCTTTGATATACCGCCGAGAAATGCCGAACAGTCGATATGAGATTGTTTCAGCAGGTGGGCTATCATTGTGGAAACAGTTGTTTTGCCATGTGTCCCCGCCACCGCAAGCGTATCGGTATGCCTTGAGATCTCTCCAAGGACTTCAGCCCTTTTTGCAAGCCGGTACCCGTTATTCCTGAAATACGAAAGGATCTTTCCGTCAGCAGGTATTGCGGGAGTATAAATTACAAGGATCCTGCTTTTATCGGCCGGATCGTGGTAAAATCCCTGTATTGCCTCTTCGCTGTCCTCCGTAGTTACGGGACACCCCATTCCGGTGAGCGTTGCCGTGATTCGGCTTTCAGACCTGTCATAGCCGGCCACCCTGTAACCACCCTTAATGAAATAAAGAGCGAGTGCGCTCATCCCGATGCCACCGATGCCTATAAAATAGATCCCTTCTATGTTCCTGAATTCAGTCATCTTTCAGTCAGTTTCATTATCTCCCCGGCTATTCTCATAGCAGAATTCCTTTCTGCCAGCATTGAAATATTTGCAGCGAGTTCGCTCCTTTTCCCTAAATCTGAAATAAGCTTCAGCGCCTCATCGGCAAGTGTTTCTTTAGCCTGCCTGTCGGGAAGGAGTATGGCAGCCCCCCTTTCGGACAAAGCTTTTGCGTTCATTGTCTGGTGATCTTCCGCTACATTGGGGGAGGGCACCAGTATCGCAGGCTTTCCTGCCAGGCACAATTCCGAGATCGTTCCGGCACCAGCCCTTGTAACGATTATATCGGCTGCTGAAAATGCATAATCCATCCTGCTTATAAAGCCCTGGATCCTGATGTTCCCGTAGCCCGATCCGGCAACCTGTTCGCTCAGGCCATCGAAATAATATTTCCCGGTCTGCCACAGCCACTGGCATCCTGATTTTCCAAGCTTCTCAATATCAAGTGAAAGGCTGTGGTTTATACTCCCGGCTCCCAGCGACCCTCCCAGTATGAGTATGACAGGAATTCCTTCCTGCAGCTCGAAATATTTAAATGCCTCGCTTCTGAGAGCCTCAATATTTTCAAGATCACTTCTTACAGGATTGCCGGTAAGCAGTATTTTCCCTGAGGGGAAATACTTCTCCATTCCCTCGTATGCCACACAGATCCTGGATGCCATGCGGGACAGGAATTTATTCGTCAGGCCTGCGTAACTGTTCTGCTCCTGGATAAGTATTGGGATCCCCATTCTGCCGGCCTGCCACAGAACCGGACCACTTGCATATCCGCCAAAACCCGCAACGACGTCGGGTCGGAACTCCTTCAGCAGCTTTTTAGCAGCTGAGAGACTGCTTATAAACTTTTGTAAAACTGTGATATTCTCTAATGTAAAGCGTCTTTTCAGCCCCTCTACAGGAAGGCCGGTGATCTTGTACCCCGCTTCCGGCACTCTCTCCATCTCCATACGCCCCTGCGCACCAACGAAAAGGATCTCAGTCAGCCGGGTCGATCCTGCGCAGCGCATTTGCAACGGAAATAGCCGGGAAGATATGACCTCCAGTCCCGCCTCCGCTTATTATTATCTTCTTATGTCCTTGCGGGTTCATATATCTTCTCTCCTTCGTCAGTTATCTCTTCTTCGGGCAGCTCTTCATTCCTGAGTCTCGCATTCACAACCCTGCTCACACTCAGGATAGCCCCGATTGAAAAACTCATTACAAGTACCGATGTGCGTCCCCAGCTAACCATGGGAAGCGTCTGCCCTGTAACCGGGAACAGGCCCACAGCCACAAGCATGTTCAGCATAGCCTGGATCACAATCATTACGCACAGCCCCATAACCATGTAAGCCGGAAATGCTGTTTCGCATTTCCGGGCAATCGTTATTCCCCTGAAGAGCAGTATCATATAAGCCAGATATCAGGGGTATCGCCCCGAAGAGCAATCCGTATTCCTCTATAATTATTGCAAAAATGAAATCGGAATTCGACTGCGGCAGCATATTCCGCTGCGTACTTTTTCCCGGGGCTTTTCCAAAAAGTCCGCCTGTAGATATCGCGATCTTTGCCTGGTTCGACTGGTAATCCTCGTCATCGTTAGCCGTCCCTGTCACGAAATGCTCTATCCTGTTCTTCCAGACCTGCACCCTGTTGGTCTTTGAGACCATTGACAGCAGCAGGGCAAAGAGTATTACCCCGGCAACTCCGAGCCCTATATATGTAAGAAGGAACCTGAAGGGGACCCGCCCTATAAACATTATTATCATGCTGATTCCGAATATCATCAGTGACGTCGAGAGATTTTCCGGCAGGATAAGCGCACAAATTACAGCCGACCGGGAACATGAAATTCTTTGTGACAAGCATGAAGTTGTCCAGCTCTTTCTGGAATCTGGCGAGTGACCTGGCAAGGTAAAGGACAAGGGCCACCTTTGCCACATCGGATGTCTGAAGGGTGAATCCGGTACCGGGAATGACAAGCCACCGGTTGCCTCGTTCACTCTCGAACCGAATGCGAATGTAAGTATAAGCAACCCGACAGAAATAATCAGGAAGAGGCCGGCCATCGAGAAATAAATCCTGTATGGCAGATAATGTGTCACAACTATTATAACAAGGCTAAGTGCGAGCATCAGGAACTGGGTCCTCAGAAAATAGGTCGTATTTCCTCCGTACTTCATGAATGCCACTCCCACGGAGGAACTGTAAACGGCAAGGAGCGAATAGAACATAAACAGGACAACAAGACCCCATATGATCCTGTCCCCCTTGAATGTCCTTGTAAGCCAGCCCTGCTGCATTGTCCGGATATTTATAGGTTTCTTACTGCATTTTTAAACTGTCGGCCACGGTCCTCATAATTTTTGAAAAGGTCGAAGCTCGCACATGCCGGGGAAAGAAAGACCGTATCCCCCTTCTTTGCCAGGTAATAGGATGATCTCACCGCCTCTTCCATCGACAGGGTCTCAACTATCGTAGGGACCTTGTCGGTAAAGGCCTCGATGATCTTCCGGTTATCCTTGCCAAGGCACACTATGGCTTTTACCTTTTTCTTCACGACAGAAAAGAGCTCGGAGTAATCATTTCCCTTATCAATACCACCGACAATCCATATTATATCGTTCTCCATGCATTCCAGGGCATACCATGTTGAATTTACATTTGTGGCCTTGGAATCGTTTATGAAGTTGATACCGCAGACTGTAATTACAGGTTCAAGCCTGTGTTCCACACCCTGAAAATCTGCCAGACTTTCCCTTATTATCTCCTTTCGGATATTCAATACCTTGCCGGCAATGGCTGCAGCCATCGAGTTATAGGTGTTATGGCGGCCTTTTAGTGCCAATTCGTGAATGGTCATAAGCTTGGATTTATTCGGGTAATCAAGTACTATTTCGCTGTTCTTTACATAAGCAGCCATTCCTTCCGTGATCTCATCAGAAAATGGCAGCAGGGTCATTCCGTAATCCTTTTTGGACAATTCTTTCCTGATAATGGGATCTCCATCCCAGTAAATGAGGAAGTCGGATTCAGTCTGATTCCTGGTTATCCTGAATTTGGCATCGATATAATTCTGGAGCTTATATCCGTACCGATCCAGGTGGTCGGGTGTAATATTCATCAATACTGCAACGTCGGCCTTAAAATCATACATGTCATCGAGCTGGAAGCTGCTTAGCTCGATTACGTAGTAATCATATGAGCCCTCCGCCACCGCCATTGCAAAACTGTGTCCCACATTCCCCGTCATGGCGGCGTTCATACCTGCCTTCCTGAGCATATGGTATATAAGGTTGGTTACAGTGGTTTTCCCGTTACTGCCTGTAATGCAGATCTTCTTCCCCCCGGCGTATCTTCCTGCAAACTCAATCTCTGAAACAACAGGGATCCCTTTTTCCCTTATCAGGGCAATGAGGGGTGCCTTTTCAGGAATGCCCGGACTTTTTATGACCTCATGGGCCGAAAGGATCAGGTTTTCGGTATGACCGCCCTCCTCCCAGGTGATAAGGTTTCTGTCCAGGATCCCGCGGTACTCCGGCTTTATTGTGCCGCTGTCTGACACGAAAACATCATATCCCTGCTTCTGAGCCAGAACTGCCGATCCCGTTCCGCTCTCTCCCGCACCCAGTATAACAATCTTCCTCTTCATACATTTACCTGATCTTAAGTGTTACTATACTGATCACAGCCAGTATTATCGCCACTATCCAGAACCTTGTCACGATCTTCGGTTCAGGGTAACCCTTTTTCTGATAATGGTGATGCAGCGGCGCCATAAGGAAAATCCTCCTGCCGGTACCGTATTTTCTTTTTGTTCTCCTGAACCATCCGACCTGTATGACAACTGACAGGTTCTCAACAAGGAAGATCCCGCACAGAACCGGTATCAGAAGCTCCTTTCTTATGACAATTGCAAAAACTGCAATTATACCCCCCAGCGCCAGGCTTCCCGTATCACCCATGAAAACCTGTGCCGGAAATGAATTATACCACAGGAATCCGATTGTAGCCCCTATAAAAGAGCTGGCAAAGATCACAAGCTCCTGTGAGTTGGGTATATACATTATATTCAAATAGTTGGAATATATCATATTACTAGACAAGTAGGCCAGTATGCCAAGTGCGCTTCCAATAATGGCTGAAACGCCGGTTGCCAGGCCGTCGAGTCCGTCGGTCAGGTTGGCCCCGTTTGAGACAGAAGTGACTATCAGAATGACCACAATTACAAAGGCAAGCCAGGTCCATGGCTGCCTGTGGTCTTCGTTGATAAAGGAAACGAGCCACGAATAGTCGAACTCATTATTCTTTATGAAGGGGATTGTTGTCTTGGTGGATTTCCTCTCCATCGAGATAACCGATTGGGAAGTATATGGAATTGCAGGGTCGAGGAGTTCAATTTTTTCCCTTGGGCTAAGGTTGGCCACGCTTACCCTCTCCTCTATTATTACATCATGGCTCAGGAACAATGTAAGGCCGACGATCAGACCGAGCCCCACCTGTCCGACAATCTTGAATCTTGCTGCAAGTCCCTCCTTGTTCTTCCTGAAGATTTTAATATAATCGTCAAGAAAGCCAATTATACCAAGCCAAACGGTTGTAAGCAGCATTAATATCACATAAACGTTTTCAAGCCGGGCGAAAAGGAGGGTCGGAATAATTATTGAAGCCAGTATTATCACCCCCCCCATGGATGGTGTCCCCTTCTTCTGATACTGCCCTTCCAGTCCAAGATCCCTTACTACTTCACCCACCTGCTTCTTCTGGAGAAAAAGGATAATCCGCTTCCCGATCAGCATTGATATTATGAGTGAAGTGATGATGGCCATTGCCGACCTGAAGGAAATGAACTGAAATACTCCTGCGCCGGGAATATCGAGTGTATCCAGATATTTGAAAAGGTATACCAGCATTTTACCTAGGCATGTTTAATTAAAAGTGCAATCTTCAGCTCTTCCCTGTCATCGAAATGATGTCTGACCCCTTTGACCTCCTGGTATGTTTCATGCCCCTTGCCCGCTACAAGTATGACATCGCCGGCTTCTGCCAGCATTACAGCCGCTTTGATAGCCTCTCTTCTGTCTGGAATGCGCAAGGTTTTTTTCCTGAGATCAGGGGTCAGTCCTGCCTCCATATCGTCAATGATCTTCCCGGGGTCTTCGCTCCTCGGGTTATCCGATGTCAGTATCAGCCTTGTGCTGCCTTCCGCTGAAATAGCGGCCATTTTCGGACGCTTTGTCCTGTCCCTGTCGCCACCCGCTCCGACAACGGTTATAAGCCTGGCATTTCCCTCCCTTATCTTGTTGATTGTACCGATAACATTCACAAGTGCATCGGGAGTATGGGCATAATCGACTATGCCTGAAATTCCTCCTGTCGATTTGATCACTTCGAGCCTCCCCGGAACAGGATGCATGTCGCTCAGCACTGTCAGGATCTCGCTTTTCGTGGCTCCGAGCAGTTCCGATGCACCATATACAGCAAGAAGGTTGGATGCATTGTAATCTCCGATAAATCTTGTCCAGACCTCTTCCCCCTGGAATTTAAGGTTCATCCCTTCGAATCCCTGTTCTATTATCCCGCACCTGAAATCTGCCATCCCGCGCATCGAGAAGGTATATTTGCGCGCCCGGCAGTTCTGAAGCATCACCCTGCCGTTTCTGTCGTCGATGTTTGCCAGGGCGAAGGATTCAGCCGGAAGGGAATCAAAGAAGCTCTTTTTAGCCGCAAGGTAGTTTTCAAATGTCTTATGATAGTCAAGGTGATCATGAGTAAGGTTTGTAAATATTCCCCCTTCAAATCTCAGTCCGGCAATCCTCTTCTGGTCGGCAGCATGGGAGCTTACCTCCATGAATGCATAGCTGCAGCCCTTCTCTGCCATTTCAGACAAAAGCCTGTTCAGCTCGACAGGGTCGGGGGTAGTATGAGTTGCAGGCAGCTCCTTGCCATTGATGTAATTGCAGATTGTGGAGAACAGTCCGCACTTGTAGCCAAGCTTTATAAACATCCTGTACAGAAGGGTTGCTATTGTCGTTTTGCCGTTCGTCCCTGTCACCCCAACAAGTTTCAGCAGGGATGAAGGATTCCCGAAAAAATTCGATGCAGCATAACCGAGCGCTTTTGCTGAATCGGAAGTTCTGATCCAGCAGACCGATGCAGGCTGATCTGAGGGGAGCGATTCGCACATAACAGCTGCGGCTCCTGAAGCAACAGCATCACCTATAAAATCATGGCCGTCGGAATTATAACCCCTCACGGCCACAAACAGGGATCCGCCGGTTACCTTCCTCGAATCGAATTCAATCGATGATATTGACCTATTTCTGTCCCCTGTAAGGGAAAGAACATTTATGCCGCTTAATATTTCATCCAGGTTCATCATATCACATATTCATATCAAGGGAAACAATTGAACCGGCAGAGTACCTCGCCCCATGCTCGGGCGATTGCCTTAGCACCCTGCCTTTCCCGCTGTATCTTACTCTTAGTCCCGAATTCTCCAGAATATAGATCGCATCGCGCAGACTCATTCCCCTGACATCCGGAACAAGCCCTTTTTGAAGCCTGATAGGGGCGAGACGGACTGTATCCCCATTTTCCCTGGTTGCTACCCAGTCCTCATCGGATGTCCGGAGATACCTTACATTCAGATTATCCAGAACTTCATCTATATCTTCCCTGTAGCCATTTCCAACTTCCGGCGCCGCAGCAATCAGCTTTTCACCAGTCTCTTCCCTGTAATCCCTGAAGAAGCGTGTTGCATAGACCTTGTCGGAGATCTCCCTGAATACCGAACCTGCCACAATATTTCCGTAATAAACACCATTCGAGGGTGCATTTACAACCACGATGCATGAGTAGAGAGGATTTTCTGCAGGAAAGTATCCCACAAACGAAGCCTGGTATGAGATCACTGCATCCTGCCTGTAGCCTGCTTTGCCTTTCGCAATTTGTGCAGTCCCGGTTTTACCGGCAATCCTGTAATTCTGGTTCCTCAGATTCGTTGCAGTGCCATGCTCCACCACCCCTTCCATCATCTTCCTGGCTTTCCTTATTGTGGAGCGCGAGGCAATTGTATTTATAATCACCTCAGGACTATACCTCCTGATAACAGTTCCGTTGTGAAGTATCTCAGTAACAAATCTTGGCCGCATCATTTTCCCGTCATTGGCAACGGCATTGTAGAAAGTAAGTATCTGGAGGGGTGTCATCTGCACCTCATAGCCATGTGACATCATCGGAAGCGACAGGCCAGACCAGAACTTATCTCCCGGATAACGGATAAGCGGTGTTCCCTCACCCTTTATCTGAAGGTCAAGCTTTTCATTCAGCCTCATGGCATACAGCCTGTTCACGAAGTCCTTCGGCTTGTCCCTGTAATGCTCATAGATTATCTTTGATGTGCCCACATTCGACGATTTCTCGAATACCTGCTTCACTGTTATTTTGCCATATCCTTCCTCACGGGTATCCCTGATTATCTTGTCATAGAATTTTATGCTTCCCGTACCGGTATCAACTATATCCCCGGTATCTATAACACCATCCTCCAGTGCAGCCATCAGCACCGGAAGCTTGAAGGTAGACCCCGGCTCGGTGCTTTCCCCTATCGCATAATTGTAAGTTTCGCTGTAATTGCCGTCGCTTCCTATTTCGAGGTTTGTAATAGCCTTTATATCTCCTGTTGCGACCTCCATCAGAACAGCACAGCCATGATGCGCATTGTTTTTGCGAAGCTGATTCAGAAGGGCGGTGGTGGCTACGTCCTGAAGGTCGATATCGAGTGTCGTAACAACGTCATTACCGTCAACCGACTCCACGCTGTTTGTATTATCGACAGTGATCCAGTCTCCTCCCGTGAGCCTTTGCTTTACGGCTACCCCGTTCCTTCCGGCAAGCTCGTGGTCGAACGACCCCTCAATACCGACAACATTGCCCCCGTTTCCGAGATTCAGGTAACCTATTGTCCGGGCTGCAAGATCCTTATTGGGAAGTATTCTCCTGTTTTCAGGCTGTGCTACCATGCCTCCCCTGTACTGTCCTTCCCTGAAAACCGGCAGGTCCCTGAGCTCCTGAACAGTCTTGAAGTCGACCTTCCTTTTAATCAGGAGGTACCTGTCCCCCTTCCTTCTTGCTTCCGTAATCAGTCCCTTCCACTCTGAGGCTGATCTCTCACCCAGAAGCCTCGCTAGCCCTGCAGCCAGGCCATTAATCCCGCCTGAAAAGGTTGCGGGGCTCATGCCTGTGCTCCTGGTATCCATGTAAATCGTATAATATGGGACCGAGCTGGCAAGCAGCCGTCCATCGTCGGAGAGTATATCTCCCCTGTTGGCCTGCACTTCGCCTGTTTTGAATACGTATTTCTCACTCATGTCCGCCCAGCGGCCATGCTGGACATACTGAAGGATCAGGATCCTGATCAGCAAGGCAGCAGCCAGTGATGCTATTGCAAAATAGACAACACCGCTTCTCCATACTATCTCATCCCTTATTGCCATTACCTCTATTTTCTGTTTACAAGCAGCTTATAGGGAGGATTTTTCATCTCCTCCAGATTCAGCCCTCTTTCCTTTACAAGCCTGTAGACTTCCGATTGCCTCGAGAGCTCCATCAGGTCTGCTGAGGTCGAAAGAGCCTCGGCCTTCAGGTCCCTTACCTCCTTCTGCAGCCTGCTCGTTTCACGCGTCAGTTTTTCGGCATTGAACCTGTTTCCGATGTAGATTGCAGCCAGGAGTGTTATGAGGGAAACATAGCCAAGGTTTTTGAGAATTATCCTCTCCGATATCATGCTCCCGCTCAGAAGCTCCTTTATAAAGCCCGAAGCCTTGTTCTGTTTGACTCCATTTTCCTTCTCTGCTGCCATACTTCAGATCTTTTGAGCTATCCTTAATCTCGCACTTCTTGCCCTGTTGTTTACAGAAATCTCCTCGTCTGTCGGAGTAATGCCTTTTTTGGTTATTATGCTGAAGGGGGTTTCCATATTTCCGTAAAAATCCTTATTCCCTATGCCTTCAAAATTTCCTGTCCGCATGAAATTCTTCACAATCCTGTCCTCAAGCGAATGATATGTGATCACAACAAGCCTGCCCCCGGGATTGAGAACATCCAGTGCCTGCCCGAGCATTTCCTTCAGGTAATCGATCTCATGGTTTACGGCTATCCTTAACGACTGGAACAGCCTGGCATAGAACTTATGCTCCTGCCTGTAGGGAGCCAGCTTGCCTACGGCATCCATGATGTCGCTGACTGTTCTGACCGGGCCATTGCTCCTGGATGCAACAATCTCCCTGGCGATCCTTCTTGAGTTTTTCAGCTCACCGTAATTGTAAAAGATCGCAGCCAGTGATTCCTCGTCGAGGGTGTTCAGAATATGCTGCGCAGTAACTGAGGAACTCTTGTCCATTCTCATGTCGAGAGGGGCATCCTGCCGGAAGGAGAATCCTCTTGAGGGCTCGTCGAACTGGTGAAATGAAACGCCAAGGTCAGCCAGCAGCCCGTCGATCTTTGTTATCCCGTTGAAGAGAAGATTGTTTTTCAGAAAGCGGAAATTCTGATTCAGTAAAATAAACCTCTTGTCGGAAGGTTTGTTCTTATCCGCTTCATCATCCTGGTCAAATGCTATCAGCCGTCCATTTTTAATCCTTTTCAGAATCTCCATTGAGTGTCCTCCTCCTCCGAACGTAACATCAACATAAATCCCGTCAGGCTTAAGGTTCAGCCCATCAATACTCTCCCGGAGCAATGCTGGAACATGATAAGCCATTATTTTTCAGGATCATTATTACTATCAGCCATTAGTTTCTCGGCCAGGTCTGCAAATTCATCCGCAGCCATATCTATAGTACCGTAGGTACTTTCAGCCCATATTTCGATACGGCCGTCCTGGCCCGCCAGCACGACATCTCTCCCGGCCCCTACAAGGTCCAGAAGCCGCTTTGGTATAAGAAGACGGTTGTTGTTGTCGAGAGTCAGTTCCGCAGTGCCCTTGTAAAAATTCCTGAGGAACATATTATGCTCCCGGTTATAGGTATTTAGTCTCTTCCTGATCTTATCAAGCTGCAGGTTCCAGTCAACGATTGAATACAATACAAGGCAGTTCTCGAATATGTCCTTGCGCACCACAAAGTGATCCTGTGCTTCGGCAGGCATCTGCTTCTTGAATGCCATCGGAAGGATTATCCTCCCCTTGACATCGACCTTGCACGCGTAATCACCTATAAATGTGGCCATCTTCAATGGTTAGATTAAAGGGCTAAAATAAGTATAATTTATCCACTTTGCTCCACTTTACCCCACTTTTTTGTCCTTTTGTTGATAACTTTTAATACTGATTCGCCTGTAAGTAGCTTTGAAGTAGCCTGATAGAAGGGAGAAGAGGGGCTGAAAAAGATCACCTTCCAGCAAAAAGCCTGCAAAGGGTTTAATATATTAGCTAAATGGGGAATAAAGAATTGCAAAGAGGATCGGGCAAGGCTGAATCTTTTTTGGTAATTTTGACCGGGGAATTTAACCTGTTTAGGAAAACCTGCAATGGACGAGACAAAACCCGGGATGCCCCGTATTGATGTGGAAAAGGTTCTCTATTCCAAGAACCCTGCACTTGCGAAAGTGGTTCCAGGCTTTGTTGTGCGCTACCTGAAAAGGATAGTGCACCAGGACGATCTGAATTACTTCCTGGAAAAGTGGGGCTACCTGAAGGACAGGGAGCTGATTGAGGCAGGGCTCAATTTTTTCGGTATAAATGCACAGGTCACCGGGGTTGATAAAATACCCCCCTCGGGCAGGTATATATTTGTATCCAACCATCCCCTGGGGGGGCTCGACGGGCTGGTTTTCATACACGAGGTGTCGAAGGTCTATCCGAAGGTAAAGTTCCCGGTAAACGACATACTCACAAATATAGGGAACCTTTCAGGGATCTTCCTTCCTGTAAACAAGCATGGTCCCCAGGGAAAGGAGGCTGCCAGACTGATCGAGGAGGCTTATGCCTCTGACAGCCAGATTCTCTATTTTCCGGCAGGATTATGCTCGAGGAAAAGAGGAGGTGTAATAAAAGATCTTCCCTGGCATAAAAGCTTTATTGCCAAGTCAGTACAACACAGGAGGGACATCGTTCCGGCATATTTTTCTGGCCGCAATTCCAACTTTTTCTATAATCTTTCAAATATCAGGAAATTCATTGGTATCAAAGCCAACATCGAGATGCTCTATCTTGCCGATGAAATGTTCAGGCAAAGGGGCAGGGAGATAGATCTGGTTTTTGGGAGGGAGATCCCGTGGCAGACATTCGACAGGAGCAAAACTGCCCTGGAATGGGCAGCATGGGTTAAGGCAAAGGTGTATGAACTGCAAACTGAACTGCCGGAATAACAGCGAAATCAAAAAAATGTCTAACTTGCATTTGAATTTTCAGTAAAAATATTCGGTATTCTTTCACCATTTACCTGTACTGCATGATACCTGTTGTTGCACAGTTCCCAAAAGACAAGATAATTGCCGAGCTGACCCCTGATAAATTACTTCGAAAGACTAACAACGGCAACAACGAGGTATATCTCTTCGATAATAACACTTCCCCTGTACTGATGCAGGAGGTCGGGCGGGTGCGGGAGATAACTTTCCGGCATGCCGGGGGAGGAACTGGTCACGAGATCGATATAGATGAGTTTGATACTGCGACCGTTGATCCGCAGAAACAGCTGATCGTATGGGATCCGGAAAACAGGGAGATCATTGGGGGATACCGCTTCTACTTTCCTTCGAGACACCAGGCGGAGTTTGATATCACCAAGCTGGCATCCTCATCGTACTTCCATTTTTCAGACAAATTCATGAAAAAATATTTCCCTCATCTGATGGAGCTCGGAAGATCATTTGTCCATCCCGATTACCAGACGAGGACAATGGGCAGGAAAAGTCTCTTTGCCCTCGACAATCTGTGGGACGGGCTTGGGGCGATAATTATAGACAATCATCACCTTAAGTACCTGTTCGGGAAGGTTACTATGTATCCCCATTTCAATCCGAAAGCCAGGAACATGATCCTGTATTTTCTCAAAAGGCACTTCAATGATCCCGACGGGCTTGTGATTCCCATAGAACCGGCCAACATTGAGATTCATCAGGAGGAGATGAGGAAAATATTCAAGGGATGGCGGTACAAGGAAAACTATAAGATTCTCTCACGCGAGGTCAGGAATCTGAACGAGAACATACCTCCCCTTATAAACGCCTATATGAACCTGTCACCGACCATGCGCACCTTCGGCACCTTCATTAACCATAAATTCGGGAATGTTGAGGAAACGGGAATAATGATCACCCTGAAGGATATATATGTGGAAAAGATCAACAGGCATCTTTCGTCGTACAAGAAGGATTTCAGGATCACCTGGTTCTCTCACGACAATCAATAGGCTCTCACATTCCGGCCTTCGACAAAATTGACGAATGACCTGTTCACAACCTTGTTTCCTCCGGGAGTCGGGTAATTGCCTGTGAAGTACCAGTCGCCCGTGTGCCCCGGACAAGCCTCATGGAGGCCTTCGATTGACTGAAAAACGATATCCACTTCGGCATTTATATCTTCCGACCTGAGCAGCTCTGAGATCTTCTTCGAGATCTCATCGGGGCAGAAGGGCTTGTAAATCTCCTTGACCACATTTTTCATCTCCTCCACCGGCTTGGCAAGCTCGTCAACAGCTTCATTATAGATAGTCTGGATAAGTGATTCCCTTCCGGTTTCCCTTAACAGGGCAATTGCAGCCTTAAAGGCAATGAAATCGCTGAGCTTTGCCATGTCGATGCCGTAGCAATCGGGGTATCTCAGCTGTGGCGATGAAGAGACCACGACAATTTTCCTGGGTTCGAGCTTGTCGAGTATCCTGATTATGCTCTGCTTGAGTGTGGTGCCCCTTACAATCGAATCATCTATCACAACGAGGTTATCCACTCCCCTTCTGATGACCCCGTAAGTTACATCATACACATGCCCCACAAGGTCATCCCGCCCCTTGTCCTCTGTTATGAAGGTTCTCAGCTTGGCATCCTTTACAGCAATCTTCTCTACCCTGGGCCGCTGGTGGATTATTGTGGCAAGCTGCTCTCTCGTGATATCATTCCCAAGGCTCACTATTTTCTCGATCTTGGACTCGTTAAGATAACTTTCAACTCCCTTTATAAGACCGTAAAATGCACTTTCGGCAGTGTTGGGGATATATGAGAAGACTGTATTGTCGAGATCATAGCCTACCGATTTCAGCACAGGGCGGGTAAGCAGTTCGCCGAGCTTTTTACGTTCCCTGTAGATAGTCTCATCGGTACCGCGCGAGAAGTAGATCCGCTCGAACGAGCATTTGCGCTGTTCAGTCTCTTCCCTCAGCTTTTCAATCGTGGTCTCCCCTGAAGCCTTGATTATTATTGCACTTGCAGGAGGGAGCTCCATAACATCCTCAGTCGTGACATTGAATATAGTCTGTATCACAGGCCTCTCGGAAGCGACAACAACAACCTCATCGTCGATATAATAATATGCCGGCCTTATCCCTGCCGGATCCCTCATCACGAAGGCATCGCCATGCCCTATCATTCCTGTCATCGCATAACCGCCGTCCCAGTTCCTGCTGGCCTTTCTGAGTATGGATGCAACATCCATATTACTCTCTATCAGTGGTGAGATATCCTGTTTGGAATATCCCTGATCCTTGAATTTCCGAAAGAGCCTCTCGTTCTCCTCGTCAAGCCTGTGGCCGATATTCTCGAGTATTGTAACGGTGTCGGAAAAGTCAATCGGTGTCTGACCCAGCCTGACAAGGCTGCTGAACACCTGGCCTACATTGGTGAGATTGAAATTACCGGCAATAACGAGGTTACGGGATTTCCAGTTATTCTCCCTGCTTACCGGGTGTACGTAATCGATGTTATAGTTGCCATAGGTGCCATACCTGAGGTGACCCAGGTAGATATCGCATGCGAAGGGCACTTTTTCCCTGATAAAATCTATATTGCTGAACGACTCCCCCTTAATTCTTCTCAGATTGTCTATATCCTGGTAGATGGCTGTGAATATCTCCTTAATTGGATTTGCCAGGTTTGACCTCTGCCTGAAAATATACCTGTTCCCGGGATCAAGATTCAGTTTTATACCTGCTATTCCGGCGCCATCCTGTCCCCTGTTATGCTGCTTTTCCATCATCAGGTACATCTTCTGCAGGCCATAATTCCAGGAACCGTATTTTTCAATATAAAACTCCAGTGGCTTTCTCAATCTTAACATTGCAATGCCACATTCGTGTTTGATCTCTTCGCTCATAATTATTTTATATTCAATTCCGGGAAATTAATGATATCAGGTACGAGATATGCATCGGGGAAGTCCCTGCTGACAGCCTGAAACACCTTTTCGGCTTCGGTTCTTGTTCTGAAGTCGCCAGCTCTGATTTTGAAATATCCGGGTTCTGCATAAAGAGGATACGAAGGAATATCGGGGAACCTGCTTATAAATTCCGCTCTTGCCTTGTTCGACTCCTCTCTTGCATTTCTGTTCGAACTGCTGTAAATCTGAATCCTGAATCCTTTCATGCCATATCTCCCGTATTCCCTGTAAATATTTTCGTTTATTAAAATATACCGGCTAATCAGGGTATCAATCGAGGGATTTTGTATTATGGTCAGCTTTCCGGCGTGATAATTTTCACTTTTGCTTCTGAAGAGGTCTGATGTTTTTACAAATGCCTGGGCAGAAACTGCTCCCGCCGAAAAGATAAGGATGACGAAGAATAGGAGTAATTTTCTGATCATGGCGCAAAAATAATAATTCCCTGACAGGATAGTACAGTATTCTCCGGAATTATTAATTTTTTCCACAATATCATTTAAGCCAGTGCAGCGGCCAGCTCGTCCGTCATCTCGAGATTATGGTAAACGAACTGAATATCATCATCATCTTCCAGTGTATCAATCAGTCTGAGTACCTTCTTGGCCGATTCGACGTCCAGTTTCTTAGTGTCGTTCGGAATTCTTTTCAATCCGGCCTCCTGCGGTTCTATACCCAGTTCATTGAGCTTCCTGTTTATGGAACCGAAATCCTCCTTGGCACAGGTTATTGTAAGCATATCGCCGTCGACCTCGAAATTCTCTGCACCGGCATCTATCATCTCAAGTTCTATTTCCTCCATGTTCAGCCCCTCATCCCTGATTGAAAATATCCCTTTCCTCTCGAACAGAAAGCTGAGCGACCCGTTTGTTCCCAGGTTTCCGCCATGCTTATTGAAGGCAGATCTGACAGCTGCAACAGTCCGGTTATTATTATCTGTCAGGCATTCAATGAAAATTGCCACTCCATTAGGCCCATAACCTTCAAAGGATGTTTCAATAAAGCTTTCAGCTTCGGCTCCCGTTGCCTTTTTAATGGCTCTTTCAATATTGTCCTTCGGCATATTTGCCCCCTTGGCATTCTGGATAGCAAGCCTTAGCCTTGCATTGGTTTCAGGATCGCTCCCTCCCTCCTTTGCCGCAATAATGATCTCCTTGATGATTTTTGTAAATATCTTACCCCTTTTTGCGTCAATAGCACCCTTTTTCCGCTTGATTGTTGACCATTTACTGTGACCTGACATACTTTACAAGATTGATTTTAATGATGCAAATTTAAATAATTCTTTTATACCTCATTCATACTTCATACTTTTGTGGCTGCTAAAGAGAAGCGAGAGTTGAAGAACTGACACAGATCCCGATAGCTATCGGGACACAGAGGAGCACGGAGGAGAGCGGAGGAAGTGGTGAGAAGTGAGGCGTGAGGCGAAAGTGCCGGGTGCCGGGTGCCTGAATGTGCAGCGGGAAAGGGAAAATAATTCTGATAGAATGTCAATTACAAGGAAAGTATATATCGAGACTTACGGATGTCAGATGAATGTTGCTGACAGTGAGGTTGTTGTGTCAATACTGAAGGAGGCGGGCTATACTACCTCGGAAGATATAAATGATGCAGGACTTATTCTTATAAACACCTGTTCAATAAGGGATAATGCAGAACAGAGGATCCATGGGCGGCTCAGGGCGATAAGCCACCTGAAGCGCAAAAGGAAGGATCTCAGGATAGGCATTATAGGGTGTATGGCTGAAAGACTGAAGGAGCAATTGCTGGAGGAGGAGCACCTTGTGGATATCGTTGCGGGACCCGATTCATACCGTGAGCTGCCGTCGCTTGTTGCCGAGGCGGAATCGGGCCATAAGGCAGTGAATGTGCTCCTGTCTCGCGAGGAGACGTATGCCGATATTGCTCCTGTCAGGATGGACAGGAACGGAGTGTCGTCATTCGTGTCGATAATGAGAGGCTGCAACAACATGTGTGCATATTGCGTGGTCCCCTATGTCAGGGGAGCCGAAAGGAGCCGTGAACAGGGATCGGTCATCAATGAGGTCAGGGAGCTTTATAAGATGGGATACAGGGAGGTAACCCTTCTCGGTCAGAATGTGGATTCCTACAGCCGGGTAACCGGTGATGCCGTCACAGGCTTCGGAGAGTTGCTTGAAAGTGTTGCTGAAACAGCACCTCTTATGAGGATCAGGTTTTCCACCTCCCATCCCAAGGATATCTCGGATGAAC
Organism: uncultured Bacteroidales bacterium; assembly: GCA_963756885.1. Classification (GTDB taxonomy): domain Bacteria; phylum Bacteroidota; class Bacteroidia; order Bacteroidales; family VadinHA17; genus LD21. Next base: position 352,702 of record CAVWPG010000001.1, on the reverse strand, counting down.
TGCTTCATATTATGGCCGGCCATGAAAACATTTGCAAGCATATCCATCTGCCTGCCCAGAGTGGAAGCAGCCGGATCCTGAAGCTTATGAACAGGGAATATACAAGGGAATGGTATCTCGGCAGGGTAAATGCCATCCGGACCATAGTTCCGGGCTGCGCCCTGTCCACAGACATGATAGTGGGCTTCTGCACCGAGACCCGGGAAGATCACATGGAATCCCTTTCGCTCATGGAAGAGGTCGGCTTTGATTTCGCATATATGTTTAAATACAGTGAAAGGCCTGGCACGAAGGCAGCCAGAAAATATAAGGATGATGTGCCTGAGGATGTCAAGTCTGACAGGCTTGCCGGGATGATCGCCGTGCAGAACAGGCTTTCGGCTAAATCAAAAAAGCTCGATGTGGGAAAAACATTTGAAGTACTTGTGGAAGGAAAATCAAAAAGATCTGAAGAATTTCTTTCCGGGAGGACATCACAGAACAAGGTTGTGGTTTTTCCCGGACAGAATCATACCAGCGGGGAATATGTGAATGTAAGCATTGAAAGGTGCACCTCGGCGACGCTAATTGGAAGGTGCGTATGATTAAAATATTTTGCTGACACTGATTTTTTATCTATTTTGTATATTCAAAATCAAAGGTAAAATGAATGAAAAAATACTGCTGCTTCTGGTAGCTTCCATGCTTGCAATAATCCCTGCAGCTGGACAAAAGAACGAGAAGAAATCCGATAAGCCGGTCACTATATCCGGCAGGGTGACAGGACCTGGAAATCAGCCTGTAGCAGGTGCCGTATTCTATATCGACAATGCAAGGACAAGCTATATTACGAATGATAATGGCACTTACAGGATAAAGGTAAGCCCTTCAGCTGTAAAGCTCAGGGTATCATCATCACGCTTCGGCGACTGCGACACTGTAATAAACGGTCAGACGAAGATCAATTTTGTTTTCAGGTCCGGAACGGATGCTGACATGAATCAGGCTGACAATAACCTTTCCAAAACACAAGACAGTCAGGCAAAAAAATCCAGGTCAGGCACCAGGAAAATGAATACCTACACTGACATTTACCAGATGATCCAGAACGAAGTGACAGGTGTGCTTGTGAACGGCCACAGCATCGTGATCCAGCAGCAGAATTCATTCTTCGGAAGCAGTGATCCTCTCTTTGTAGTGGACGGAGTAATAGTCAGTACAATAGATAATATAAACCCTCTTGAGGTCAAATCAATCTCTGTGCTTACCGGTACGGCAGCAGCATTATATGGTGTCAGGGGTGCAAACGGGGTAATAAGCATTACTCTGCTCAACGGCACCGAGAAGGATAAATAGGGTTGTTTCCCGGTCTAACAGTCCGGGCTTACTCAATTATCTTTCCTAATTTTATCTGAAGCTCACCAAGCTGCTTGTCGGATATGCGTGCCGGAGTATCGAGCATGACATCGCGTCCCGAATTATTTTTAGGAAAGGCGATAAAATCCCTTATTGAGTCCTGTCCACCGAACATTGCCACCCACCTGTCGAAGCCGAAAGCCACACCACCGTGGGGAGGAGCTCCGTACCTGAAGGCATTCAGCAGGAATCCGAATTGTTCATTTGCCTCTTCATCACTGAATCCCAGTACTTTAAACATCTGTCTCTGAACGGCTGCATCATGTATCCTTATCGAGCCACCTCCAATCTCCACCCCGTTTATAACAAGGTCATAGGCATTTGCCCTAACCCCTGCAGGATCGCTTTCGAGCAAGCCCAGGTCCTCAGGTACCGGTGAGGTAAAAGGATGGTGCATTGCAAAGAATCTTTTCTCCTCTCCATCCCACTCGAGCAGGGGAAAATCTATTACCCACAGGGGCTTGTATTTATCTTTTTTCCTCAGATCCCAGCCTGTTGCCCATTTCGAGCCTCAGTTCAGAGAGCGCGGAAGTGTTTTGTTCCTCTCACCCGGAAGCATAAGTATAAGGTCACCAGGTTGTGCATTCATTTTTTCCGCCCAGCTTTTAAGACTCCTCCGGATGAGTAAAATTTATCAACCGATGATTTAAGCGTGCCATCAGTGTTATACCTGGCATATATCATAGTCCTTTTGCTCCTATCTGAGGCCTTTTAACAAACTCCGTCAGGTCATCGAGCTGTTTTCTGGTGTATTCGGAGCAGCCTGTAGCACAAATTGCCTCCGGTATATTCAGCGTGATCAAATACCGGCAAATCCCTTGCCCTTCACAATGTCGCTCAATTCGCTGAATCTCATTCCAAACCTCAAGTCAGGCTTATCAGAGCCATAGAATTCCATTGCTTCCCTGTAACTCATCCTTGGGAATTCCTCGTTGAATTCAATTCCTTTCATCTGTCTGAAAAGATATCTGGCAAGCCCTTCGAATGTATTCAGAATATCCTCCCTTTCAACAAATGACATTTCGCAGTCGATCTGTGAAAACTCAGGCTGCCTGTCGGCCCTGAGATCTTCATCCCTGAAACATTTCACGATCTGGAAATATTTATCAAATCCTGCAACCATCAGAAGCTGCTTTAGTGTCTGCGGCGATTGCGGAAGGGCATAAAAGGTTCCCGGCTGCATCCTTGAAGGTACAACGAAGTCGCGGGCCCCTTCAGGGGTGGACTTGATGAGCACAGGTGTTTCAACCTCGATGAAGCCTATTGAATCCATGTATTTACGAACCTCCTGTGCAAACTGATGACGCAGGATTATATTTTCCTTTACCGAAGCCCTGCGCAGGTCGAGATAGCGGTATTTCATCCTCAGCTCCTCACCCCCGTCTGTCTCCTCCTCAATTGTGAAGGGAGGAATTTCACTTCTGTTCAGTATATTCAGCTCAGCTGGTCTCAATTTCTATCTCACCCGGTAGGTATCCTTGTGTTCTTGTTGCTGCGCTCCCTTACCCTCCCTTTGGCCTGTACAACGAACTCACGGCCCAGCTTGCGTGCTTTTTCGCAGAGGCTGCTGTCGGTATCCATGTTAAACACAAGCTGCGTAATGCCATACCTGTCCCTGAGGTCAACGAAAGTCATGCCGCCCAGATCCCTCGACTTCTGAACCCATCCCGACAATATGACATCCTTTCCTGTATTCGTGATATTCAGCTCTCCGCAAGTGTGTGTCCTGTACATTTTGTCTTGTTTAAAATTTCAGCAAAAGTAAGAAATTATCGGATGTCTCCCGAAAGTGAATTCTCAATTTTCTTTATACTTTTAGAGATCCATTTAATATTCACGGAATGGACCTAAAAGGCAGGAGTATTACATGAAGGCAGCTCTGGCCGAAGCCCGTAAGGCCTACGAAAGGCAGGAGGTCCCGGTTGGCTCCGTTGTTGTATGCAATGATACAATAATTGCAAGGGCTCACAATCTCACGGAAACACTTAAGGATCCAACTGCCCATGCAGAGATGCAGGCTATAACGGCTGCCACTAACTGGCTTGGAGGCAAATATCTTGCTGACTGCACAATATATGTGACACTGGAACCTTGCGGAATGTGCGCCGGCGCAATTGGATGGAGCCAGGCAGCTGGCACTTGTCTATGGAGCAGCTGATGAGATAAGGGGGTTACACTACCTGATTCAGGACCATTGCTGCATCCAAAGACAATTGTGACTTCAGGCATACTCATTGATGAATGCAGGGACCTGATATAGAAATTCTTTAAATAAAAGATAAAGTATAAAATTCGGATGACTGGATCCGACTTGGACCCTTGAGAATGAAAAAAATGAGATTAAAAAAACTATTTATCCAAATTTGCTGCATGACATTCGATAACAGCAAAACAATTATCAGCCTTAGAATAAAGCTTTTTGCGGCAACCGTCATCATTCTTGCCTTTATTGTTCTTACATATATTGCAAAGATGATAAAATATCCGCTGCTGGGGATGAGTGATACTGCGTGGACAATTATCCTGGTTGGCTTATACATTGGCTACGCAATTATCCCCGTTATCCTTAATTACCAGTACATCTGGTTTTCCGATGAGGGAGAGAAGCTTGTTTTCAGGTATTTCACCGCAGGCATAGCGGGGGAAGGAAAAATTCCAGTGGAGATTGACAAGAGATCTTTTTCCGGATTTAAAGGTTGAGCTGAAGTCTCTTCGGAATGATCAGGAGCATAACGCTTTTCCAGAGATTCCGGGAGGGCACTGCAAAGTATCCGCCCGTATACATCAGTGCTCTTTCAAAGGAGGAAAGAGCCAGACTGCTGAAGTCGCTGGATCGGCATTCAAAGGAGATGAAGGTTATCATCTGATAACATGAGTTTTGTCATTTTTAATGATTTTTAACTGCGTCAATTTTGGAAGACTTTTTACAACCGATTAATAAATAAAATAATCAGAATAATGAATGTAGATAAAATTAATGAACAACCTCGAAAAGAAGCACCCCGGCGAGGTTGAGTATTTACAGGCTGTAAAGGAAGTACTTGAATCTATTGAAGAGGTATATAACGAAAATCCGCAGTTTGAATCTTCCAACATTATAGAAAGGGTAATTGAGCCCGACAGGGTATTGATGTTCAAGGTGTCCTGGGTTGATGATGAAGGGAACGTAAAGGTTAATCTTGGTTACAGGATACAGTTTAACAATGCTATCGGTCCATACAAGGGGGGATTGCGCTTCCATCCGAGTGTCAATCTTTCGATTCTTAAATTCCTTGGTTTCGAGCAGATCTTTAAAAACGCCCTCACAACTCTTCCCATGGGAGGAGCCAAAGGAGGATCCGATTTTGACCCGAAGGGAAAATCGAATGAAGAGGTAATGCGTTTCTGCCAGGCTTTTATGCTTGAGCTATGGAAATATATAGGACCCGAAACGGATGTCCCGGCTGGTGATATAGGGGTCGGCGGACGGGAAATAGGATATCTCTATGGCATGTACAAGCGGCTTGCGGGCAATCATACGGGAGTTCTTACGGGAAAGGGAAGCAACTGGGGCGGATCACTGATACGGCCTGAAGCCACCGGTTACGGATGCGTTTATTTTGCCAAGGAGATGCTTGCCACGCGAGGTGAAACATTCCAGGGCAAAAGGGTTGCCATCAGCGGGTTCGGAAATGTGGCCTGGGGTGCAGCCCTTAAGGCAACAGAGCTGGGAGGCAAAGTAGTTACAATATCAGGTCCCGACGGATATGTATACGATCCTGATGGTATTTCGGGGAAGAAGATCGAGTTCATGCTGGAGCTGCGCGCCTCAAATGAAGATATCGTAAAGCCATATTCATATGCTTTTGAAGGTGTCGAATTTCACGAAAACAAGCATCCGTGGGAAGTAAAGGCCGACATTGCCCTTCCATGTGCGACACAGAATGAACTGAATGCAGCGGATGCTGAAAACCTTGTAAGGAACGGCTGTATCTGCATCTGTGAAGGTGCAAATATGCCAAGTACTCCCGAAGCCATAGAGATAATTCAGAAAAATGGGCTCCTGTTTGCACCTGGCAAGGCATCCAACGCAGGTGGTGTAGCAACTTCAGGACTTGAGATGACACAGAATGCAATGAAGCTCAGGTGGAACAGTCAGGAGGTCGACGGACGCCTGCATGAGATCATGAGTAATATCCATAGTCAGTGTGTCAGGTACGGCAAGAGTGAGAATGGCTATGTGGATTATGTAAAAGGAGCCAACATTGCCGGCTTCCTGAAAGTAGCCAATTCAATGCTCGATATGGGCGTGATATAGGGAACTGGTCTCGGATGCCTGGTGCCTGGTACTGGGTTCCCCCTTTGAAGGGGGGCAGTGGGATGTTAAGATTGTAAACGTTCGGGATGCTATAAAATTCTAACACCGAACCTGCAACTAGTATCATTAAACACCTGTTTAATTTTAGGTAAATTTATGTTAACAAAGAGCCGTTTGACCGGCTCTTTTTTTTATCTTTATATGTCTCAATTTCCAGTGCTATGTCAGAAACCACCCTTAAGCATAAGATTGCTTTGGGACTGATCCCGCGTATCGGTGATATTAATGCCCGAAAGCTTGTATCCCATTTTGGAAGTGTTGAAGCCCTTTTCAGGAATCCTACCGGAATCTCGTCAAAATACCCGGGATAGGGAGCGGACTTGCAGGTTGCATCACTGACAGATCGTACCTTGGTATTGCGAGAAAGAGGCAGATTGACATATATTGAACGGAATAATATAAAAGACATATTTCTATCTTGATAATGATTATCCATTCAGACTGCGGCAGTGTGATGACTCTCCCGTTGTCTTTTTCTTTAAAGGAAGCTGTGACCTTGATTCAGCCAGGATCCTGAGTGTTGTAGGCACACGTAATGCGACCCACAGGGGCAGGGATCTCTGCGAAAAGATCATAGGGGGTCTTGCTGATGGCAATCCCGGACCTTGTGATTGTGAGCGGGCTTGCCTATGGCATTGATATCTGTGCCCACAAGGCAGCACTGGCAAATAATCTTCCTACAATCGGTGTTCTTGGGCATGGGCTGAAGACGATCTATCCTTCTGTTCATGTCAGCAATTGCCAAAACCATGATAAGCAAGGGGGGACTGCTTACAGATTTCATTTCGGATGCGCTGCCTGAGCGCAACAACTTTCTCAAGAGGAACAGGATTATAGCCGGACTTTCAGATGCCACGCTTGTAGTGGAATCAGGCAGCAAGGGAGGAGCCCTCATTACTGCCGACATAGCCAATTCCTATAACCGCGATGTCCTTGCTGTCCCCGGCAGACCGGATGATCAGTGGTCGGCAGGATGCAATGGCCTTATCAGGAATAACAAGGCTTTCCTGGTTGAATGTTCCGGTGATGTGGAATATTTTCTCAACTGGAAAAGCGAAAAGGCAAAAACTCCCGGTACAAAGAACTCTTTTTTCAGACCTCGATGATAATGAGAAGCTCGTTTATGAACTCCTCTCAGGTCAGGTGAAATGAATATCGATACTATCTGCAGGTCGACAGGCTTTCCTGTTTACAAACTATCCTCCCTCCTCCTCCAGATGGAATTCAAGGGGCTGCTGAAATGCTTTCCCGGCAACCTGTACCAGACGGTATGAATTGTCATTTAGTGTACAACAGAATTACAGCAAAGCGAATAACGCGCGCAGCCAATGACATCCCCCTGGTCCCCTTCAAAGGGGGAATCAGTGCACGGATCACCTTGCTTTATTCTTTCGGTTTTTTAGATCGTGTTCATTTTATTGATTTTATATATCTAAAAAGGTCTTTTACTTTATTATTTGTATATTTGAGTGTGTATTTTAGTCTTTAACTTAATATTTGTAAGATATGGACCAGAGAGCAGAGCAGTTTATGGCAATGATAAAAGCCAAAAATCCAGGCGAAAACGAATTTCATCAGGCAGTTCAGGAGGTTGCCGAATCGCTGATTCCCTTTATCGAGGAAAATCCCAGGTACAAGCATGCCAAGATCCTCGAGAGAATTGCGGAGCCGGAAAGGACAATAATTTTCAGGGTACCCTGGCTTGACGACAAGGGGGAAGTGCAGATCAACAGGGGTTTCAGGATCGAGATGAACAGTGCCATCGGTCCATATAAAGGTGGACTGAGGCTTCATCCCGACGGTTAATCTCGGCATTCTCAAATTCCTTGCATTTGAGCAGGTTTTTAAGAACAGTCTTACAACCCTCCCGATGGGTGGCGGAAAGGGGGGGTCCGATTTTGATCCGAAGGGAAAGTCCGACAATGAAGTTATGCGGTTCTGCCAGAGCTTCATGTCGGAGCTGTTCCGTCATATTGGTGCCGATACTGATGTGCCTGCAGGCGATATAGGGGTTGGGGGGCGTGAAATAGGCTATTTGTTCGGTCAGTACAAAAGGCTCAAAAATGAATTTACCGGTGTGCTTACTGGCAAAGGCATAGAGTGGGGAGGATCACTGATACGGCCGGAGGCCACAGGATACGGAGTAACCTATTTTGCACAGGAGATGCTTGCCACAAGGGGCGAGAGCTTAAACGGGAAGACCGTTTGCATCTCGGGATCAGGCAATGTGGCTCAATATGCAACAGAAAAAGTTACGGAACTGGGAGGAAAAGTTGTTACTTTGTCTGACTCGAATGGATTTATCTATGATCCCAGGGGTATTGATGCTGAAAAATTAAGGTTTGTGATGGAACTGAAAAATATCCGCAGGGGCAGGATAAGGGAATATGCTGAAAAATTCGGCGTCGAATATTTCGAGGGCAAAAGGCCATGGATTATCAGATGTGAAATAGCCATGCCAAATGCGACACAGAATGAAATAAACGGGGAAGAGGCAACAATGCTTGTGAAGAATGGCTGCATGTGTGTCGCAGAGGGAGCAAATATGCCTTCAACCCTTGAAGCTGTGGAGGTTTTCCTCAATTCAAGGATCCTGTATGGTCCCGGGAAGGCTGCCAATGCCGGTGGTGTGGCAACTTCAGGACTTGAAATGACTCAGAATTCGATGAGACTCCCCTGGTCAAGGGAGGAGGTTGATGAAAAGCTTCGCATTATTATGACAAATATTCACAGGACCTGTGTAAAATATGGCAAAATGGATGATGGTTTCATTAATTATGTAGATGGAGCGAATATAGGGGGATTTGTCAAGGTGGCAGATGCCATGATGGCTCAGGGGGTTGTATGATGAAGCTGATAGATACTCATACACATATATACCTTCCTGAATTTGACGGCGACAGGGATGAAGCTGGTAAAAAGAGCTGTGGCCGCCGGTGCCGTAAAGCTTCTGCTTCCGAATATCGATATGGATTCACTCGGGCCAATGCTCTCAGCAGAGGCAAGATATCCGGGGATCTGCCATATCAATGGCGGGGCTTCATCCCACCTCTGTAAAGGAAGATTATCTCGGTCAGCTGAACAGGATTCGGAAGAGTCACTGGGCTGAACATAATTTTATTGCCGTAGGTGAGATTGGGATAGATCTGTACTGGGACAAGACATACATCATCGAACAAATCGACGCCCTCCGACGGCAGCTCGACATTGCTGTACGGAGAAAGGCTTCCGGCTGTTGTCCATTCGAGGGAGTCTTTCCCTGAAGTCTTCAAGATCCTTGAAGAATTTGAAGGAACGGGATTAAAGGGGGTTCTTCACGCATTTACCGGCACCCGGGAGGATGCCGAAAGGGCAATAGGCATGGGATTTATGCTTGGTATCGGAGGAATTGTGACATTTAAGAATTCGGGGCTGGATGACGTAGTGAAATCTGTCGGTCCGGAAAATCTAATTCTTGAGACCGACTCCCCTTATCTTGCACCGGTGCCTCACCGGGGAAAAAGAAATGAAAGCTCATACGTCCAGTCTTATAAATAAAAAAATTGCAGAGATATGTCAGATGGATGAAGCGGAGGTAGCCGCCATCACCTACGGCAACTCAGTTCGCTTGTTTAATCTTTGATCTTCATATGGAGCAAAAAAGTGAAATTTCAATACTTATAATTTATACGGGAGGTACAATAGGCATGGTCCATGACCAGGCAACAGGATCACTGGTGCCGATTGATTTCCGTCATATCTGCTGATCATGTACCTGAGCTTCGGAAAGTTCGGCTTTCAGCTGCATTCGGTATCATTTGATCCAGTTAAGGACTCGTCAAATATTGACCCTTCGGTGTGGACAAAGCTGGGTGCCATTATTGAGGAAGAATATTCCCGTTTCGACGGCTTTGTGATCCTTCATGGCACCGACACTATGGCATACAGTGCTTCTGCACTCAGCTTTATGCTCGGGAATCTCGGCAAGCCAGTGATTTTTACAGGCTCCCAGTTGCCCATAGGGCTGCTCAGGACTGACGGGCGTGACAACCTGATCACTGCCATAGAGATAGCTGCTGCGCGAAGCAGCAAAGGTCCCGCCGTGCCAGAGGTCTGCATATATTTCGACAATAAGCTTACCCGGGGCAACCGGACCACCAAGATGAGCGCCGAGCATTTCGATGCCTTCTCATCGCCAAACTATCCGCCGCTGGCGGAGGCAGGGCTGCATCTGAAATATTTCTGGAACATTATAAGTATACTCAGGGGATGAAAAAACTCTCACTGTTCATAAAGCATTCGACAATAATGTGGCGATACTTAAGCTCTTTCCAGGCATAAACCGCCGACTGGTTCAGGCTATTATAAATACAGAAGGGCTGAGGGGACTGATAGTAGAGACATTCGGATCGGGCAATGCTCCCACGTACAAATGGTTTCTTGATGATCTCCGGAGCTTTATCGCCGGGGAGGGATCATCTTCAATGTTACCCAGTGTCCGGGAGGAAGCGTGGAGATGGGTCTTTATGAGACCAGCAGGCAGATGCTGGCGGCAGGAGTCATAAGTGGCAGCGATATCACTTCAGAGGCTTCGGTCACGAAGCTGATGCATCTGCTCGGAAGATATGATTCGAAAGAGAAGGTTGAGGAATCTTTGAAAATTTCTCTTGCAGGAGAAATAACTGAGCAGGGCTCTATATAAAAATATTTTTGTAATTTGCGGCGCCAAAGTAAAAACGCTTTATGCGGAACGATCCACCTTCGCTAAAGCTACGGCGGCAGAGCCCACCTTCGCTAAAGGCTACGGCGGGCAGAGGGAGAGATGCAGGAGTGGTTTAACTGGCACGCCTGGAAAGCGTGTGTACCTCAAAAGGGTACCGGGGGTTCGAATCCCCCTCTCTCCGCATCAGCAAATTACTCCCGCAGCCCTGCTGCGGGATTTTTATTTTCAGACAGCCTCACCATACTCGCATGAGTGAGACTGTCTGAAAATAAAAATACCCTGTGAGTGAAACGAACAGGGGAGTAATTTGCTGATGCAGGGACTCCCCCCGGGGATCACGACCGGGCCGACGCAGGAGGATCCGGGCGTAATCCCCTTTTGAAGGTAACGATTGAGGATGAAATTCTAGATGCAGGGACTCCCCCCGGGGATCACGACCGGGCCGACGCAGGAGGATCCGGGCGTAATCCCCTTTTGAAGGTAACGATTGAGGATGAAATTCTAGATGCAGGGACTCCCCCCGGGGATCACGACCGGGCCGACGAAGGAGGATCCGGGCGTAATCCCCCTCTAGAACTCATCATACGAAATCTGATCCCCGGAAACTCCAATGCTGCTGAGCATCTCCCGCGACGCTTTTATCATTGGAGGCGGACCGCAAAGATAGAATTCCACATCATGAATATTCCCATGTGTCTTCAGGTAGTGCTGACAGGCCACATCATGAATAAACCCTGTTAAGCCGTTCCATTTTTGACTGTTGTCAGGTTCAGAAAGAGCTACATGAAAGGTGAAATTTTCAAAATCCTTCTGAAGCTTTTCAAAATAAGCGACATAGAACAGATCTGAAGCACTTCGCGCTCCGAACCAGTAGCTTACTTTCCTCTTAGTCCTGAGTGTATCGAACAGATAAGCCAGGTGGCTCCTGAGAGGCGCCATCCCCGATCCGCCTCCGATATAGACCATCTCCCTTTCGCTGTCTTTTATCAGAAAGTCACCGAACGGTCCCGATAGCCGACTTTATCCCCTGGCTGCAGGCTGAAGAGATACGAAGAACCGGATCCTGCCGGTTTGCTGCCATCGGGCGGCAATGCTATCCTTATATTGAATTTTATGGCCCGACCCTCTTCAGGATTATTCACCATGGAATAATTCCGCTTCATATATACCTTGTTTTCAGAATAGCTGCCTGTCAGATTACGGGATTCCCATGATCCAAGGAATGGGGCATCTATCCGGAACTGGTGAAAATCTGTTCTTCCCGGCGGTATAACGATCTGCACATACTGCCCGGGCAAAAAATCCGGCATTCCATCAGCAACAGGCTCGAGCACAAGCTCCTTGATAAATGCTGTGAGGTTCCTGTTGCTTACAACCCTGTAATCCCATTCTTTCCCTGACGGGCTTTCCTTCCCCGCAGCAAGGCTGATCCAGATCATGCCGTTGAGATTGGCCGTTCTGTAAGTACTGATCCCGCTGGTGACCGGGGCTCTTTTGGGAGAACCATCCTTCAGGCTGTATCGTCCGTTATGCTTCGGGCACTCGATATCTCCCCGATAACGACTCCATCTCCCAGATGTGCATTCGAATGGGTGCAAAATCCATCCGTGGCGTAGAGCTCTCCGCCTGAGGTCCTGCAAACAGCATAGCTCCGCTTGTCATAATCAAACCTGATGACCTCACCCAGGGGCAATTGTTCAACCGGGCAGACCTCAATCATGCCATTGGCAACCGGTTTGCCTTCGCCTGTCAGAATATTCCCGGCTAGAGAAACATCCTGCACGGAAGGCACAGGCAATTGTCTCTCAACATAATATGAAGGATCCCTGCGCTGCCTGAGAAGAGCGGGGATAATCTCCTTCCAGGCATCGGCGAGCCCTTTGTATGGTTCTGGACAATCATCCTTTACAAGTTCATGAAGCTTTGGCAGGGCATGGTATGGAACCAGGGGAAACATATGGTGCTCCACATGATAATTCATGTTCCAGTAGAGGTACCTGTGCAATCGGTTCATATATACTGTCCTGCAGTTTAGCCTGTGATCGAGAACATTTTCCTGCAGGCCGGCATGCTGTGTAAGCCCGTACACCGGCATAAGCCAGGTACCGAGCAGAGTGGGCAATCCGATGAACATCAGGGGAAGGATTGAGCCGGAAATGACTGACAGGGCTATCACAGACAAATATATTGGCTGAATAGATCCTGGCCCTTAGAAACACCTTCCCATATTCCTGCTCCGGAACATATGTGGCCGCCTGGGAGTCGATTGTTCCAGCCGCATGGCTTACAAGTCTTTTCAGTTCCGGCACCGCACCGCTTATTCCAAAGAATGAGAGGATGATCTTTTTCAGGTCAGGGGGCCGGGGAACAGCTATCTCCGGGTCACGGCCGCGAATGATTGTATCGCTGTGATGCCTTGTATGGCTCCAGCGCCATACGGTTGACTGCCTGAAAACCATAAAGGATGATATCTCATACAGGAGATTATTCATCCAGTCGGTTTTGAAGGCTGTACCATGACCCGATTCGTGCCATCTCGAATCGGAGGTGGAAGCATATAAAACGCTGTAAACCATATATGGAAAGATCGCGAGCCAGGATCCCCAAAGCAGGAAAACAAGATATCCCGACCCGAAGATGAGTCCGAACCAGATCAGCGTATCCCTCACAGCAGGTCCATCCCTGCGGATAAGCAATTCACGCATTTTATCGCGTGGCACGGGCGATCTGTACCAGTCCGCCTCTGCCAGCCCTGCCTGTATTGCAAGTATCGTCTCGGAACCCGTAAGGCTGTAATCCCTTTTCATTTTTCTGAAAGATAAGATCCGGAGTGCAAGTTCAGTTCAGCTGTTTTTTAAGGTACTGCATCATAAATACATTCAGCTCCCACTGATCGGCGACAGGCTCCCTGCCATAGGGGAGGTGGATCATATAGGGAAAGGGTCCGAATTCGGGGGTTATTGTGAATTCTGTCCATCCATCCGTCCTGCGCCTGGCAATGACACTCTTCCACCAGTCAGTGTGTCTTTCGAGCGCTTCCTGCCATTCGGGAGCTCTCGGATCGGGGATCTGGGGCCCTTCAGGAAAGCCTACCCTGGCATGAATATGGTCTGTCCGTGAGAATGCCAGTTCCAGTGCATCCTTCTGATCATCAAGCCACGACTCCGCTACATTGCACCAGTGCGATATATCGAGTCCAAGGCGCAAGCCTGGCAATTTATTCAGATAAGCAGCAGTTACATGAGGTGCAAAGCTGAACTTTCCCCGGTGGGTTTCATGTATTATTTTCACTCCGTAATCTGCGGCTACCTCATCGGCTATCTTTATCAACCCTGCATTCTTTCCAGGCGAAAAATAATCCTTTCCCGACTGGCTGTTTATAAAAACCGGTCGTGAAGCTGCCAGGTTAATAAGCCTGGAGCGGTATTCACTTGCGTGTGTCCTGTAATCGGATACAAGAGTTTCCCAGTGCTGACCAACAAGCTTAAGGTCCCATTCCTTCAGAAGATTGATAATATTCTCCTTTTTCAGTTTATCCATGGGCAGACTCATCTCGACGCCGTCGTAGCCACTATTTTTCACTTTATCCAGGAAAGTTTTGAAATCAAGACCATCGGAGCCCCAGATGGGACAAAAATACTTTATCTGCATTGGGATCTACTTAAAATTACAAATGTGCCAGTCGCAGCTTCATAGGATTACAAAATAAGAACAATTATAACGAGGATTTGGTTTATCTCTCCATGATCTGAACTGCTTTAGAAACCCGACATTCAGGAAGAAAAACAATTCTCCGCATGCCGGAAGATCCGTTTACTGTCAGAATATCAATTTGAATGTTGCCCCTGAAGCCGGCACTGATACCACCTCAAGCCGGGCATTATGCGAGATCATGATCTGCTGGCAAAGGCTCAGCCCTATGCCTGAATTCTCAGGTTTTGTAGAATAGAAAGGAAGGAAGATCTGGTCAAGCTCATCCTTATCAATGCCCTTTCCATTGTCGGATATTGAGATCTGGACCAGATTATTGCCGTTCTTTTCCGCAATAAATGATAGTTTGGGAGATTTTATTCCTTCCATGGCTTCAACAGCATTCTGGACAAGATTGATTATAACAAGCTCGATCAGCTCAAGGTCCGCCTCAATGGTCAGATCTGTAGGGTTTATGCTCTTCTCATAGAGGATTTTCCTATCCTTAAACCTGGTCTGAAAAAGATATGCAATTCTCTCGGAGATCTCAGCAACAAGGATCTTTCTTATAGCCGGTTTCGGGATCTGGGTAAGACTTTTGGTGGATTTGACGAAATTGATGAGAGCCTGGGTTCTTGTTTCGATTATTTTCAGTCCAAAATGAATATCCCCGACTGCCTCTTCTCCTAATTTCATAGGCTTCAGAATGTCTCCCGACTCATCCTCAAGCATCTGTCTGCTCATACCTGCGAGATTTGTAATTGGGATGGCCGAATTTATTATTTCGTGCGATATGATGTTAACCAGCTTCTGCCAGGTACTGGTTTCCTTCCTGACCAATTCATCCTTTTGTCTCTCTATCTCACTCTTCTGTTTAATAAGTTCCGCATTCTGCAAATCGAGCTCACTGTTCTTTATGAAAAGTTCCTCCTCAAACCGGAAGTTCAGCCGGCGTAGGTAATAGATGCTGGCATTGATGAAAACGAGCAGGATTATCTGTGCAATTTTATAAAACGGATAGAATGTATTTATGCGCTCTTCGATAGGGAAATGGGTGGTACCAAAATAAGCCATTAACCTGTCTATGGATATCACAAGTATGGCATAATAGATCAGCGATACCCAGAAAAGGAATTTATCGTTTTTAGGATGCAGCAGAAGCTGGGGAATTATTGAAGCACAAATAAGCACGTATGGATAATAGGTATAGCTTTCCTCCTCAACGTACCCATAAAGTGTTGGTCCGAGAAGGAATACAATGGGAGGGACGTAAATAAGCAGGAATTTACTGAGCTGTGTATATCCAAACCCTGCAACAACAAGGTTGATAATGTTAAACAGGAGTAAAATCACTACCCGCAGGGTGCCGGTTGAAAGCGGATCGTGTGTTACGATCATCAATGGGACAGTAATTGCCAGAAGCAATATCATCGTTACTGCCATAACAAAATTTAAATTGTTACAGAGTATTATTGCCCGCCTTTCAAGCTGATTTTCGTTGCCCTTAATGCCCAGGTTTGATATGTAGTTCCAGATATTCTGCATTGCCCGTGTTTTGAAGTGGAATAATATTGATCCAAAAGATACTCAGAGCTTAAACTGGCATTGCTTCAGCCTTCTATGCCGAAGCGGGATATTTTACGGTACAGTGTCGTTCGGGCAATGCCAAGGTCATCGGCTGCCTTTGAAAGATTGCCTGTATTTTTAGAAAGGGCATGGGCTATGGCTTTCCGTTCGTAATCCTCAACCCTGAGAGCCTGTTCTTCCGGCTCATTTGCAGTCAGTGGTTTTGTCCTCAGCACAAAGTCTTCGGGTCTCAGTGTCCCTTTTTTATCAAGAATAATGGCCCTTTCAATTACATGGGCAAGCTCCCTGATATTCCCGGGCCAGTGATAGCCCTTCAGCTTTTCACGGGTTTCGTGAGTGATAATCATCTTTTGCCTGCCATATTTTTCTGAAAAATGAAGAATATAATAATCAGTCAGCACCTCCAGATCTTCCTGCCTTTCGCGAAGCGGGGGCAGCAAGATCTCAACCGTATTTATGCGATAGAGCAAATCCTGCCTGAAATCAAACGATTCAGCCATATTGTATAATGGCATGTTCGTTGCCGAAATTAATCTGACATTTACAGGCACAGGATAATTTGTGCCTATTTTAATAATTTCCCTGCTCTGAACGGCAGTAAGCATCTTTGCCTGCATGGACATACTGAGGTTGCCTATCTCGTCGAGGAATAAAGTACCTCCGGAGGCCGCTTCAAATCTCCCGGTTCTCTCCTCCCTGGCATCCGTAAAGGCGCCACGGGTATGACCGAAAAGTTCCGATTCGAAAAGGGTTTCCGGAATAGCTCCAAGGTCGACATGTACGAAAGGCTTTTGATTTCTGAGAGATTCGCAATGGAGTGACCAGGCAATAAGCTCCTTGCCTGTTCCATTCTCTCCCATAATGAGGACATTGGCGTCTGTTGGGGCAACCGCTTCAATAGTTTCACGAACATCCTTCATAACCTGAGAACAGCAGCATATTTCGGGGTACCTGCTTTTCATGGAACCTACAGTATCAGCTTTATCCTTTTTTGGTCTGATATCGGCTTTCCTGAGCCTTTCCTTCCCGAAGGCATTTTTTATTGAGTTGACAAGCTGCTCCTTATTCCATGGCTTGACGAGAAAATCGACGGCCCCTGTCTTCATTGCCTGAACAGCAAGCTCTATAGCCCCGTATGCAGTAGTTGTTATAACCAGCATTTCGGGATCGGCTTTGAGAATTTTTTCAAGCCACCCGAGCCCCTCCTTACCCGAGGTAATACCCCTGGAAAAATTCATATCCAGAAGTACCAGATCGTATCTGGATTCCCTGAGGCACCGGGGAAGGAAGCCGGGACGTGACAGCGTGTCAACCTTACCGACCAGCTCCTTCAATGCGAGCCTGGCTGTATAAAGCACATCCAGATCATCATCTACAATAAGTATGCTGCTGGTAATTAAGGTCTTCATTCCACCCAGATCTTCAGATCCATTTACGGGAATACCAAATATAAGTAAAGATAATAAACTGTATCGATCTGAGTCACGATATGTAGCGTTACGCTGCAATAAAATTCAGACATTTTATAATTAAGCTTTGTATGAGCCTGTATATCATTGCATTAAATCACATGGTCCGGTTCTTGATTATCCATTTCAATAAATATAAAATCAATAAAAAACCTAATCGCCATGTGTACCCGAATCATTCATCCAGAGCAGCAGAGGTTTTTGTTTATCCTCCTCCTCACAGCAATCGGGCTAAACCTGTCGGGTCAGCCCAAATTTAAATTTTATTCAGAAGCCGCTGAAAATTCAGTATCAGATGGCTTGTATCTCAGATCTGCTTTGTTCGCAAGCTACAAAGCAGGAAAGAATCATCTTGGAGCAGGGTTTGAGAATTGCCTGTTAAACGGCAATGGCATAATTTTGTCCGGGTATGTTCTGTATGCTGCAAGGGATTTCACAACAGGGAATGCGATCCTTAACCTTAAAGTATTCCACCTTTGGACAGCATCCTCTGATATTCTTCAGCAGACAAATTCAGGATGCTCACTCTCTGCAAGTCTGAAACATTTCGAAATTCTTGTGGGGACCAATTTCAGAACTTTCAGCTTAAGAAAAAAAGCATATGATGAACCGGGCACAGTCGAAAATTCGGGTGCAATACACGAGAATTTAAATTTGATGTATTCTATCTGCTTTAATATCAATTCATTTTATGCCAGATGGAACGCAGGTCTAACAGTAACAAACACTGACTATTTTCTGATCAACCAGGAAACCAACCCCTACTTCAATCTGCATGGCTCGTATAAAATTAATCACAAAGTATGCCTCTTTGCCGAGGCCTGGTATAAAAATGCAGGATTATTCAATTTAAGTGCAAATTATTTTGGTTTTATAATGAGAGGAGGTATAACATGGAAATTCTGATATACAAAAGACTATTGCCTATAATTGCAATTCTTTTAACAGGAAACGGGTGTATTAAGGAATCCGTGACAATCATGTCAGGAGAATCGGCCGATGCCAGGTTCCTGGAATCGATGGAATGGAATAAGGAGCATGGTGTACCGGAAATCCATACAGGCAGCGACAGCTATTCGATTCTTGCAATAGCAGACAGTCATATTGGCAGCACAAAAAACCTTGACAGGTTCCTGGCTATTGCAGGAGCTCAAAATCCTGCAGCAGTCGTAGTGGCCGGTGATCTGACAGGAGGATTGCATGATGAATATGAACGCTTTCAGGCTCACTTCCCGCCCTTTGATTCTCTGGCATCATTCGTCGTGACAGGCAATCATGACCTCTGGTATGATGGATGGAGTGAGTTCTACTCCAGATTCGGCTCTTCAAGCTATTATTTTATAATAAGAACACCTGCCGCATCAGATCTTTTCATATGCATCGATACGGGTGGAGGCACACTGGGAAAGAGCCAGACGGATTGGCTAAAGGGGATCCTGGAATCGTTGAGGCCCCAATTCAGGAGGTGTTTTGTAATATCCCACATCAACATGTTCAGGCCAAGACACACAACAAGCACGAACCTGGTGGAGGAAGAACTGTGCTATCTGATGGATCTGTTTGCCAGGAATAAAGTTGATATGGTCATCACCGGGCATGACCATAAACAGAATGCAATTTTATTTGGCTCAACGACTTATATCCAGGTACCGGCCTTGGAGGATGGACTGAGCTATGCAGGCTACATCAACCTTGAGGTGAAAGATGGGAATGTTTCATACGATTTTATAAATCTCGGTAATTAAGGATCATACATAATTTATATACGGTTATTTCAATCAAATTTTTATCAACCAAATTAAAACCATCTGCTATGAAAAGTCTGATTATCACGTTGTCGGGAATTTTAATGATCCTTGGCTCATCCACTCTTGTGCATGGACAAAAGATCATGGCTCTGAATGAAGGATCAATGTCAGTTCTTGCTGCCGCATCAGCTGCACTTATGGTACATACCGATGCCATGTTATCGGGAATGGATTGAAGCTTTCTGCTGAGAAAAATGAAATCCTGGATCCCATCCGTCGCTGAAGAAATATTTGCGGCGGATGGATTTTTATTATTCTGTTAAAAACTCTTAAAATTGCTGTCGTCAGCTCGTCATTAACGACATTTATTCGTTATTTAGCCCTCAGAAAATCATTTATCTGAATCCTTACACGGAAATTTAATGCGGAAATTTCTTATTGCCACTCACGGAACATTTGCAGCCGGCATAAAATCTTCACTGGAAATGATAACAGGTGAGGCAGAAAACCTGTTCATAATAGAGGCTTATATCGATGGTAATAAATCCATTACCGGTTCACTGGAAGCGGTTTTAGAGAATATTGAAGCTGAAGACGAGCTCATTGTCTTCACTGATCTGGCGGGAGGCAGCATAACCTCCGAGATTCTTCAGTCAGCCCTGAGGGATAACATTTATATAATCTCCGGTGTAAACCTGCCGCTGCTGCTCGATATCATCCTGGCCGATCCCGCCTCAGATATCAATGAGGTTATCGAAACCGGAATTGCAAATGCGAGGGAACAGATTGTGTTTGTAAGTAAACTGATTAAATCCAAGACAGTATAATAAAATGATAAAGCTAACCCGTATCGATGACAGGCTTGTGCACGGACAGGTCGCATTTACCTGGGTACCTTCGCTGGGAGTCAACTACCTGCTGGTGGCCAACGACAAGGTTGCAGGAGATGAATTCCTGAAAATGACGATGGGAATTGCCAGGCCACCGAGTGCCAAACTCCTGATCCTTACACTGGCCAGTGCGATCACTTTTCTCAACGATCCGAAGAGTGCCGGCCTGAAGATACTTCTCCTCGTTTCCGGAATAAAGGATGCCTCTGACCTGGCTGCAAGCGTTGCCGAAATCAAATCAATAAATTTCGGAGGCATAAGGATGAAGGATGGGGCGAGGCTTATCTCAAAGGCTGTTGCAGTCTCGCCAGAAGATGAAGATATCATCGGAAAAATGGCCGGGAACGGACTGGAGCTCGAGATCAGGCAGGTACCCACTGATAAGAAAATAATGGTCAAAGACGCTCTGTAATGGCACTTACATATCTGTTAATCACACTTATAGTGATGTTCGGCCACCTGGAGGACTTTCTTGGTGCAGCTTTACTCAGCAGACCACTTGTCCTTGGACCGCTTGTAGGCCTAGTACTTGGCGACCTGAACCAGGGAATCATGATCGGAGCCTCACTTGAGCTGATCTTCATGGGAAATATTAAAGTCGGTGCTGCCATACCTCCTGATGTAATTACGGGAGGGGTACTCGGAACCGCTTTTGCAATCATGTCGGGCAAAGGTGCAGCCATAGCACTCGCACTTGCAATTCCCATATCGATCCTCGCTGAAATGGTAATCAGCGGTCTCTTTGTGCTTCGCCCGATGTTCAATGGCAGGTTCAACAGCTTTGCTGAAAAAGGCGATTATAAAAATATTGAGCGGCTGCATGTAGCATCAGGTTTGCTCAAGCCTTTGCTTATGGGCATACTTACCTTCCTGGCACTGCAGCTTGGCGATGTTGCAATGAAATCCTTCCTCGATTCAATACCGCAGTGGGTACAGTCTGGACTTCAGGTGGCCGGGAACATGCTGCCGGCAGTTGGATTCGCCCTGCTTATGAGCCTTATGTTCAACCAGAAGGTAGCTCCCTATTTTTTCCTGGGATTTATCCTTGCCAGCTATCTTAAGCTTCCGATGATCGCTATTGGCGGCCTCGGGGTGATTTTTGCCCTGATAATTACCGGGATCACCCATAAGGATCCTGCTGAAGATGGGATGAGCTTCGGAGATGAAGCAGAAGAGCCGGTCCCGGCAGGCAGCGGCTCTATCCCGAAGAAAAGCCTTCGACATGTATTTCTGAGATCGCTTGCCCTGGAGGCCAATTTTAACTTTGAGTCGTGGCAGAACACCGGCTTCGCTTTTTCAATTATTCCCGTGCTAAAAAAATTATATCCTGCAGGGGAACAGATGGCGCAGGCGCTGAAGAGGCATCTGCAGTTCTTCAATACTACAGCGCATGGATCGACACTTATTCTGGGCATTACTGCAGCTATGGAAGAACAGAACAGCCAGCAGGAGAATTTTGATGAGGAGTCGATAAATACTGTAAAAACAGGACTGATGGGACCGCTTGCAGGAGTCTTTGACTCGCTTTTCTGGGGTACGCTGAAAGTAATTGCCGCCGGCGTGGGCATCTCCCTGGCGATTAACGGGAATATTCTCGGGCCTGTCCTGTTCCTGCTGATATTCAATATCCCCCATATTCTGTTAAGATATAATCTTACCTTCATCGGCTATAATGCGGGGAATAAATTCCTTCAGAATCTTGCTAAAAGCAATATAATGGATAAGCTTACCTCTGGCGCCTCCATTCTCGGATTAATGGTTATAGGGGCTATGCCTGCCAGCCTGATGCCTATCTCCACTCCACTGAAGATCGGAACATCCGGTTCCGAGGTTGCTGTACAGGGCATTCTCGATCAACTCGTCCCGGGATTGCTGCCTCTTGCCCTTACCTTTCTGGCATTCTACCTTGTCAGAAGGAATGTGAAGACCACATGGATCCTTCTGGGCGTTCTCGCCCTTGGATTCATTGGAAGCATTATACACGTATTTGCCTGATAAACCCAAAATCATATCATGCAGGGAACAGGTGTCTCACCGGGTATTTCGATCGGAACAGCCAGAATCTTCAGGAAACTGCAGAACAGTCTTTCAGGGATCAGGCTTGAGAGCTCTGACATGATCCGGGAGGAAGCGGAGAGATTTGACAGGGCAGTAAGGGATTCAGTAAGGGAATTGGAAATCATGATCGGGCACGGAGACAGGGATCTTAATAAAACTGAGAATGATATCCTGGATATGCAGATTGAGTTCCTTTCGGATCCCCAGATAAGGGAAGATGTTCTGGAAAGAATACGTACCGGGAAAAAAACTGCGCATGACGCAGTCATCGAAGCTGTGGCTGCCTCTGCAGAAGTTCTGGAAAATACGGGGGATGAGTACCTGAAAGAGAGGGCGGCCGATTTAAAGGACACTGGTAAC
Organism: uncultured Bacteroidales bacterium; assembly: GCA_963756885.1. GTDB lineage: Bacteria > Bacteroidota > Bacteroidia > Bacteroidales > VadinHA17 > LD21. The sequence goes on along the minus strand of CAVWPG010000001.1, from coordinate 330,446 downwards.
AGGATCCTGAAAAATCTGGAACCGGGACAGGAGCAGGATTGGGGTGAATTGCCTGAAAACGCTGTCATTATTGCCGAAGATATAAGCCCCTCCGATGCAATTTCACTTGATCTCTCAAGGATTTCAGGAATTGCAACAAAGGCTGGAGGAAGAACATCCCATACGGCCATTATTGCCAGGTCGAGGGGGATACCTGCAGTTGTTGCCTGCGGCGACGAACTTCTGACTGCGAAAAACAATGATCAGGTACTCATAGACGGATTCTTCCGGCGAGGTTATAATTCGTCCCGACAGGGCCACATTACAGGAATTTGAAGAGAGACAACGGAGATTCAACGAACAGAGGCTTTTGCTGAAACGGATGAAGGATCTCCCTGCTGTTACAACCGATGGAAAGAAAATAAATCTTTTCGGGAATATCTCCGGAGCCGGCGACCTTGAGAGGATATTCGGATCAGGCGGCGAAGGGGTTGGTCTGTTCAGGACTGAGATGCTTTTTATGGGCCGGAATTCAATCCCCGGGGAGGAGGAACAATTCAATTTTTACAGGGAAGCAGCCATCCTGTCAGGGAACAGGCCGGTGATCGTAAGAACCCTTGATGCGGGAGGCGACAAGCAGCTTCCGTATCTCGGTATTCCCCACGAGGATAATCCATTCCTCGGCTTCAGGGCCATACGCCTCAGTCTCGGCCGAAGGGAGATGTTCATGGATCAGATCAGGGCCATCCTCCGTGCAAGTGCATTCGGTAATCTAAGCATCATGTTCCCCATGATAACCAATATATCGGAGGTAAGGGCTGCGAAGGAGTGTGTGTCGAATAGCCATGGATTCCCTCAGGAAATCGGGAATCGGTTTCAACGAGAATATTGAAACAGGCATCATGATCGAAATTCCTGCCGCTGCGCTCATGGCAGACCAGCTCGCCAGGGAGGTAAGCTTCTTCAGCATCGGGACAAATGATCTGTGCCAGTACACTCTGGCAGTGGACCGGATGAATGAGAACGTAAGCTCCCTGTACACCCATTTTCATCCCTCTGTACTGCGCCTGATACATAATACAATTGAACAGGCAGGAAAGCATGGCATACATGCGGGCCTTTGTGGCGAGATGGCTGCAGATCCACTGGCAACAAGGCTGCTGCTTGGAATGGGTCTGGAGGACTTCTCCATGAGTGCCGATTCAATACCCATAATCAAAAACATTATCAGAGGCACGGACATTCAGGAAGCAAGGAGAGTTTTTGATACTGTTATGCAAATGGATGACCCGGACGCGATATTCAGGTATTTAAAGGAGATCACCCTATGATTGAAAAGGAATTTGTCATAATCGACCCTCACGGAATGCATGCCAGGCCGGCAGCAGCACTGCTTAAGCTTGCCCGCCGGTTCGGGTCGGAAGCCTCGCTTGGAAAAGACGGTAAAAGCACACCTCTCAGGAGTATGCTTAATATTCTTTCCCTTGCAATAAAACACGGAGATACAATTACCGTTAGAATTAATGGAGATGATGAAGCCGAGGCGATGAAAGCCATGGAAGAGTTTTTTAATGAGGAGATGAAGAAATTTTAAAAGGACACCAGGTATGAAGATCACGATTACAGTAAGTGAGCACGAATTTGACAGGACAGCCGCCTGGAGGATAATAGCCCAGATGCTCCGGAAACCCGATGCAGTCATCGGCCTCTCCACCGGGCAGACGACAAGGGAGATGCATGAAATAGTCTCGAAGATACACTCTCAGTATCCCTTTGATGTATCACGGATCACATTATTCAATGTCGATGAGCTTACCAACCTCCCAAGGGAATATTCAGGAAGCTGCTATACGATGATCCTGAATCAGATTGCCGCGCCGCTCCGTATCCCCGAAGAAAATTTCATTATGCCGCCTACAATGTCGGATGATTTTCAGGCTGAATGCAGGCTCTTTGAGCAGCGTCTTGCCGAACGTGGGGGAGCGGATCTTCAGATGCTGGGTATAGGTGCAAACGGTCACATAGGCATCAATCAGCCCGGAACACCTTTCGGGAGCGAGACATGGGTTTCACCGATGGATCCCGACTTCGAGGCAAGGGTAAGGCGGGAGACCAGTGTCCCTCCGGAAACAGTTCTGGGAGGATTGACACGCGGAATTAAAAATATTATGCAAACAAGAAAGATCATACTCATAGCCAAAGGGGCTCATAAAGCCGAAATAATTGAAAAGGCAGTCCTCGGGCCCGTGACTGCCGATGTACCTGCATCAGTCCTGCAGCTCCATCCTGATTGTGAAGTTCTCCTGGATGCCGCAGCTGCCTCGCGGATAAAGGATAAAATAAAGTAGCCGGTAAATTGCGAATAATGATATTCATGAAAACAAAACACATACTTGCATCACTTGCATTCCTCTTCTTCAGCCATGGGGCTTTCTGCCAGGATCAGCATTATCAGCCACCTACCCTTGAGCCAGGTGCAAAAGCGCCCGATTTCAACCTTATGGGAACAGATGACAAAATGCACAAGCTTTCCGATTTTGCACCGGCGAAGGTTCTGGTTGTAGTCTTCAGCTGCAACCATTGTCCGACAGCCCAGGCGTATCAGGATCGTCTCATGAAGATATACGACGCATATACACCGGAGGGTGTTGCACTCGTAGTAATTTCTCCCAACAGTTCAAAATCCCTCAATTTATGGGAACAGGGCTGGTCAGACCTCGGTGATGAGCTGGAGGACATGAAGATACGTGCAAGGGATAAGGGATATAAATTTCCTTATCTCTACGATGGCGGTGACCAGAAGGTTTCTATCTCGTACGGACCAGTTGCCACACCCCATGCATTTGTATTTGACAAGGACCGTATATTGCGCTATGCAGGCTGTATCGACGAGTCTATGGAGAACGGCAATGCCGGTATTCTGAAAAATGCAATTGATGATGTGCTTGCAGGGAAAAAAATAGAGACTCCTGTTACAAAAGTCTTTGGCTGCTCAACCAAATGGGCATGGAAAACCGCGGAGACAAACAAGCTTTACAAACAGTGGTCTGAACTGCCTGTCAGTCTTGAGAATATTGATGCTGCAGGAATAAAGGAGCTCATAAAAAACAAATCCGACAAGCTGAGGCTGATAAATGTATGGGCATCATGGTGCGGCCCCTGTGTCATGGAATTTCCTGATCTCGTTACAATAGACCGCATCTACCGCAGCCGAAACTTTGAATTCATCTCGATTAATGCCGACAAGCTGTCGAGAAAAGACAATGTGCTGAAGTTTCTTCAGAAGAATGAAGCCTCCAATCAGAACTTCATTTTCAGCAGTGACAACAATACCGAGCTTGTCGAGGCTGTTGATCCCAGGTGGAACGGGGCTCTGCCCTACACACTCATCGTCGAACAGGGAGGCAACATAATCTACAGGCTGCAGGGTCCTGTCGACATGGTGGAAGTGAGAAAGCTTATTGTAAATAACAGGTACATTGACGGAGTGAAATAATCAGCTTCTCTCAATTCTGGATTATCCCCGGGAAAGAAAAGGAAGAATCACTGCCTTGTCTATAGCATCAATCACCAGGTCAGCTCCTGAAAGATCCTGTTGCCCCGAATTTTCATTTCTGTATCCGATACATCTCATTCCTGCCTTCTTTGCAGCGATTGTTCCGCTTTCCGAATCTTCTATCACCAGGCAATCAGCGGGATCTATTCCGAGCAACCCCGCAGCCTTCAGAAAAATGTCCGGTTCGGGCTTACTGTGTTCCACCTCGTCTCCGCTGATCCTGAATGAAAAATACTCCCCTATCCTGAGCTTTTCTATTACAGCCTCAATGAACTGTACAGGCGAAGATGATGCTATAGCCATAGGTATATGCATCGATTTAACCGATTCCAGCAATCCGGGTATTCCACTTACAGGCTCATAGTCAGTTTCATCCAGCAAAGCGAGTTTCAGGGCGAGTTGCCTTTCAGTCAGCTCCTCATAGCAAGAGGTCAGGGGATATTCTTTTTTTATCTGGTCCCACATAGCCCTGTTAGTCCATCCGACAAACCTGTCGAAATAACCGGCGGGCGGATGAATGCCCGCTTCATTCAAAATCCTGGTGTCAGCCAGGGCATGCAATGGCTCAGTATCAATCAGTACTCCGTCAAGATCAAATATTACAGCTCTTATTCCCATAATCTGTCAAATACGTGTTTTGGATTCTCCCCATGAAGCAGGCCTCCTGCCTGATTCCCCCTTTGAAGGGGGCAAGGGGGATGTTATCCATCTGAAATATCCCGTCATTTTTTCTCAAAGACATTCCCTTTCCTGTCGGTTGCCACAACCCATCTGAGGCCGGCAATGATCAGCATGTTCTGTGTTGCATCGCTGAAAATACCTGCGCCATGTCCCATGTTCATATAGATCATGCGGTAGTCGGTGTTTGTCCAGACAACCGGCAGGTCTCCATCCGGAATGATGTCTTTCAGTCCGAGAGGATAGTTATCGGTAGAAAGTGTTGCGAGGACCTTTATATTTTTTCTCTCACGCGGACTTGGCTTCCACTGGTACCATTCGTTTAGTGGTGATATGAAGCTTGATGGCAATCCCCTTGTAACCGGATGACCGGGATCATCCACAACCAGCTTTGCCGGCATGGGAGGCCAGTTATTCCTGTAAAAAACTCCACCTCCGAGGAAATCGAGCAGCCATGGCCATTTTGTGGTTTTGTCGTTGTATGCGGCAACATGAAACCCGAACCAGCCTCCTCCCTCTTCCATATATTTTCTGAAGGCATCCCTCTGGGCCTGATCATGAGGGAAGTCATTGAGCATCATAACCACTGAATAATTCTTCAGGCCCTTATCGGTCAGATCATTCATATTACTTGTAGTGTCAAAAACAAAACCGTTACCAGCCGTCAGACCCCTGAAAAATTTTATAGCCTCGTATGCAAATTCAACATGATCCTTCTCGACCCGGGTTGAATAGAAGGCTAGCACTTTGAATCTCGGGAACTGTGCAAAGGATTCCTGACCTGAAAGCATGAGGACAGCCAAACTGGCAAGCAGAGTTAATTTCCGAAGCATTTTTGATTTTATTTAAAGGTTATTTCAATATCGGGGTTATGAAAAGTACTCCAGGTATTCAGGGAGGCCGTAATCCTTGCACAAACCCCTGTATTCTGCGAGGAGCTGGTCATTGAAGGTTATCCCCTTGTCTTTTCGTATCTTCCAGGTTTCATGCTCTTTTTCACCTGCAGTAAATATCCTGTCATGTCCCGGCATTTTTCTGGATGCCCGCAGTTCCCTGAGAATATCTCCGGTGGTTTTTTTAAAGCTGTCCACCTCTGTAAATGCATTAATATCTATTGCAATAAAGAAATGTCCGAGAGGATAGGGAGCAGGCTTCCCGTCACTGAATCCTGTCAGCATCTTCATAAATGCCCCCTGTTGCAGGGCAGAAGATAGGATTTCCACAACGGTGGCATACCCGTAGCCTTTATATCCTGCAGTCTCCTCCCCGATTCCCCCCAGTGGTGTGAGCGAAGCGTGGCCGGCGAGCAGGTCATTCAGTACTTCGGATGAATTTGTTTTGCTTTCTCCGTTTTCTCCTATTACCCATCCTGCTGGCATTTCCTTGCCTTCCCTTGCATACAGTTCCACTTTCCCCCTCTGTATTATCGAGGTGGCACAATCGAGCAAAAAGGGAAAATCCTCATCACTTGGCATTCCGAATGTAAGGGGATTTGTTCCGAGCATGTTCTCAACGCCAAAAGTAGGGGCTATTGCAGGGCGGGCATTGGTACCCGTAATGCCTATCATATTCTCGCGCACTGCCATCAGTGCATAGTAACCGGCAAAGCCGTAATGAGTTGAATTTCTTACTGCTACCATTCCCATCCCGAATTTGCGCGCTTTTTCAATTGCAATCGTCATGGATCGTGATGCAATAACCTGCCCCATTCCGTTGTGTCCGTCCACAACTGCCGTGGCAGGGCTTTCCCTTACTACCTCGAAGTTAGTGACAGGATTGAGTATACCCTGTTTTATCCGATCCAGGTAAATATGCTTCAGCCGGTTAACACCGTGTGAATCGAATCCCAGTTTATCTGCCTGCAAAAGCACATCGCCGGCTATTTTTGCCTCCTCCCCGGGGATACCTGCCTTTACAAGAACATCTTCGATAAATTTTCCGGCGAGGTCGAATGAGATAAGTTTAGCTGCCATTTTCTGTTATAAAATTCAGATAAAGTTAAATCTTAAAATCCAATTCCAGCGTGCAGGAGATGAGAATGGAGAAATTCGCAATGCACGGCTGAATACAATTTACTTCCCGGCTGCCCATAGGATGGCGTTGCCAAACATTATAACGAATTCCGGGTTTTTCAGCAGGCTGCCATCATGTCCCATAAGAAAATATACATTCCTGGCCTTCTTCTTTTCATTTACCCAAACCACCGGATGATCGCCCATTTTTATATCTGATCGCGGGGTATAGGTCGATTCATCGACTGAGGCCAGTACATGGACATTCGGGCGCGGGTCCCTGTTGAATGTATACCACTCGTCATCGTCTATAACGAACCATGGAGAGACACCCTTCATTACCGGATGTCCCATGTCTTCCACATTTACCCTGGCTGAGGCTGTGGCTGCTATATAATTATCGAACCTTATGCTGCCCATGAAGTCTGAGAACCAGTTCCACATCTGGTAGCCGTCAAACTCGCCCAGGAGGGATGCATGATGAAATCCTACCCAGCCTCCCCTCCCTTCGTCGATATATTTTACAAATGCAGCCATTGCTGTATCACTCCATGTATACGGAGGATAATTGAGCTGAATGATCAGCCTGTATTGTGACAGCATTTTTTCATTTATCTCGCTGGCATGATTGATAACCGTGAATTCGAAATTCTTTTCGGCGGCAAATTTATTCAGCCAGGCCAGCGCTGCCACAACGAATCCCTCGTGCTGTCCGCCGCGTTCGGTAAGGACAAGCGCCTTAAACTGAGGCTTCGCTGCAAAGCTCTCCGACCCTGCAGCGAGTAAAGTGGCCAAAAGGAGGAACAGGAAAATTGACCTTTTTAACGATGTTTTCATGATGTTTTATTTGTTTACTAAAATAAATTTAAAATTTGAATTATTGGGATGAAACATTCTTCAGGGCTGCTTATCCGAAGACATGGCGGCCACAGCCTGGAGGAACCATCCCGTATGAGGGATCCATTGTTCGCTCCATCTCCATTCATTGCCATTATCCTCCATCTTAAAGTCTATTCCGGAGCCGTCCCCTCTTCCGTCCTTCCCCGTAATGCCGTTTGAGATTCCACCTCTTCCTGAGCCATGTCCGTACATGGAACTCATATATGGCACATTATTCTGACCATAGCCGTACATCATGCAGATATTATACGGATTGCAGCCAAGTATCCAGGATGACCAGGTGACCGGCATATTCTGCCAGTTTACTGTTAACGCCATATCCTGCATTTCCGGGGTATACAAGCCTGCCTCCTACAATAGCCGCAGCGGCCAGCGATCCGAGGCGGGCATCTTCTCCCTGCCACCACCAGCCGCTTTCATTTTCGTGGGGAATAAAGAAGCCATTCCTGACCTTCCCCTTGCAGAGAAAGCTCTGCCGGGGATATCCGAACGGATTTGGAACCTCGCCTGTTATTTTCAGGTTATAATCGAGAGCCTTTTTTATTGTGCCGAGAGCTCTTTCCCTGCGGGGATTATCAGTTTCAGCGTCGAGATACCTGGCAAGTGCGATCACAGGCAATCCTGCATCGGCAGCATGCCAGAAAGGGCGCCCTGCATCATTGGCCAGGAAATAACCCTGAGGGGTCATCCTGCCCTCAAGATTTTCAGCCCGCTTTCGTGCAGCGTCACGGTAGACAGGCTTGCCTGTTGCATGCCAGAGCTCCGAGGCAGCCATAAGAGCACAATAGTCGTCAATTATATTATCCTTGCCATCGTCGGCATATTTTGTACTGTTAACCTGAAGATGTGCGAAAGCTCTTTCAGCAGCATCAAGGTATTGACGGGAGGTATAATCGCCATCCCTGTGCCAGCCGGAGACCCTTGCAAGAGCTGCTATTGCCATCCCTCCCCCCTCGCGGAATGCACACTGATAATCAGAGGTGGTTTTGCTGTTTGCCAGGAGTCCGACCACCCTGCGGGCTTTGGGATCCTTGTCAAAATATGTGAATACGGTCATATAAAAATAGCCTTCAGGGGAGAGGGATCTCATTATATAGTCAGCGCCATACAATGCTTCATTCGTGAGGGCATCCTTCGCTCCGATTGTATCAAGAAGGGAGGAGGCCGTTTCAACAGTATTTGCCATTGCCCATGTAACCATGGGAGTCTGCTGCGGCAGCATGAAATTAGTGTAGGCCAGGTGTGAAAAATATTTGCTTATATCTCCCGAAGCATCGCACCATCCTCCGTGCAGGTCGACTGTTTTATCGCTTCCATAGAGCAGAATGCTCCTGTCAGCCTCCAGCTCCTGTGGGGAATTTGCACGCTGATGATAAAAGAAGTTTATTATCGCCGGAATCGCGATTTTGCCAATCGCCTTACTGTCTATACTGAAGTCGCATGATGAGTATTCTTTTTGGCCGCTTCTGACTACGATCCTATAGATGCCGGCTTGCCTGAATCCTGTAAAATCAACTCCCGAATAGCAGATGCCGGGGAACCATTCCTTAACCTCGATGCCCTTTGATATGGTACCTGAATAAACCTTCCTGAAAGTAAGGGCATCATCAATCTCGAACTCTGATGAAGCAGGAAGAGGCTCAATGCTCCTGACTACTGCCATTTTGGATCCCCTCCAGATCATATGCAACCTGGCTTGCCAGGATGGTAACCTTCTGTGCCAGCGAGCTGTCAATATCCCTCTGTTCCTTGCCAGGGACCGGAGAGGCAGCCCAGAGGATTGCGTCCCGCATGAGAATGGCAAAGTTCGGATCCGTACAGGCTGTCGTGTCATGCCCTATCCCGATATAAACTGCCCTGTCAAAGCGGGGATTTATCCAGATCATCGGATGATCACCCATCGGGATCTCCTGTTTGTATGAAGTCTCGTCGGCTGTCGCCAGCACATGCACATTCGGACTGGGGCTCCTGTTAAACTCATACCACTCATCATAGAAGCTGAAAGAGGGAGGAAGGTTCCTTGTAACAGGGTTGCTGCGATCCTCGACAATAATTGTTCCTGTCTGCTTCTTCGGATGTGGCGAATAGATTATATCCCCCATAAGCTTTTCAAACCACATCCAGTAAGGGACTTCCGTACCCTTGAACTGAGTACCTGTAAGTCCGGCGGCGTGGACCCCAACCCATCCTTTTCCTCTTGAAATAAAGTGCTGAAGGGCCGCCTGCTGCGAGGGAGTCATGTCAAACGGGGCAAGATGCATCTGAACAAACACCTGGTATTGAGAAAGATTTTCATCGTTTATAAGTGAGGCATCGCGGGTATACATTACCTCAAAATTATTTTCAGCTCCCATTTTTTCAAGAAAGCCTTTTGCCTTCCTGATCATAGGATCATGGTCGGGATCGGCTGATGCCACAACAAGAACCCTGAAATGAGGGCTTTGCGGCATTGCTGTTACAGACAGCATGAGGCTGCAGGATACAAGGGCCAGAATTTTGAACATTACCTTAACCGGGCTGGTATTCATATAAATGTATTTTAAGGGTTATAAACAGGTGGCTTCAGTTTTTTTCATCCGGGGTTACAGAATAGAGGGCAGAGCGGCCAGAAACAAAAAGTATATTATGATCCTTGCCGCCAAATGCCATAGAGGATGGACGTCCGGGGATCCTTATCACCCCTTTTGCCTTACCATCCCTGTCATAGATATAAACTTCCCCGTCGGCAATATAAACATTCCCGTCCCTGCCTGCGACAACACTGAATTCCCCTTTTTCGGCAAAGTAAGTCAGGTCTGAGAGATAACCGCCATGGTCAACAGTCAGGCGGACGGTACGCTTATCATATTCATCGCAGGCATACATGGGCTCTCCGGGAAAGGCCTCAACCAGCCCGGCTGCTCTTGCCAGGTCGTAGCAGACAGGGATAATTGTAACTCCATCGGGAGCGACAAAGCACTCATCGTTCCGTGCCACGGTTATTTTGCTGAAATCATGATAGTCCCTCCATCTGTTTGAGGGATAGAGTGCTTTATAAACATTCTGCATGGAGTTCATAGGCATCCTGATCAAAGGCTGAACCGTTTCATCCGCATTATCAGGATCTAGAGAGAAGGCAATGGTTGTGAAGCCCGAATTGCCCCACATACTGAATGAAGTGCCGGAGGCGTCAGGAGGATTGGTGAATTTTTCCTGTTCGCCGTTTATCAGCAGTCCCGGCTGAGGATTATACCTTGCAACAACGAGAAGATTGTCCTTTGAGTCGCAGGCGAGGGAGAGAGGCTCCCATGGATAATCTGAAAGGAGGGTAAGTGATTTATTTATGGCTGACCATTTATAAATCCTTTTCATCCTCTGTTCGCAGAAGTATATGTTACCTTTTGAATCACTGCACATTCCTTCGGCAAATTCAAAGCCGTGGGCTATCATCGTTACATGGCCGGGTGACCCGGATGCTTCTGCTGCCGGTTTTCCTTCGCGGATATATAACCTCGCAAACTCGGTTGGTCGCACCTCCCTGTCCGAATTGATATCGTAAAGAGGATTGTCGGTTGTATATTTAACCTGGCTGTAATTATGAACATTCAGCAACTCAAGGTTTCTGCAATCCCAGGTACGAATCGAATAGGGATAGGGTGTCCTGACACGTATAACCCTGAACATGTAAAGGTTGGCAAAAACAAGGTTATTGCAATTGCTAATCTCCAGAGGCTGACATTCTGCGCTTTCCCTGCTTTCCTCCTCAAGCTGCAGGGCATAGATCTTTCCAGTTGGAGACATTGCTGAACCTGACCTCATTCCTTACGTGATGCTCCACTGACATGGCATAAATGCAGGAAGGGGTCGATGTATTTGAGACATAGGTTCCCGATGTCGCATAACTGCTTGCGGTCCAGATATTTTTAAAAATACCACCGCCGCCGTTGGTTATCCATAGGCTCCAGTACTGTGTATCCCATGCAGGATCAGGCCCGGGAATCGGAGCCGGCTTCTTTCCCTGGTTGCCATAACCTGCCCAGGGAACCCAGGGACCCTTTTTCATGGAACCATGCCCTCCGACAAATTTGACATCGTTCGAGAAGCGATCCGCTTCCCGCCATCCATTTGCAGGCTACAGCACGGTAATTGTATTCTCCCGTTGAGATCCCTATCCCGCTAACAATATTATGTGCCTCCCTGCGGAACCTCGATCATCGGCTTCGGGGAGCCAAAGCCGCTGAATGACTCTGTGCTTTCAGCCAGGATAAGCTGTGTGGCAATGGGATGAAGTCCTATCAGAACGGTATTCGCTTTTAGCTTCAGCGTCTCACTTATACGATACAGCCCCTGGGGGAAATATATAACCCTGAATTTTTCAATTGCATCCTGAATTATCTTTGTATTATCTGTCTCTCCATCCCCCCTGGCACCCAGCCCGCCAATATTCACCCAGGAATCCATTGGAGGCAACCGGGGAATATCCGATAATTCAGGGGAAGGAAGCTTCTTCAGTATCCCGGCGTTGAAGGTCGTGCTGAACTCAGGGATTGAATCGAGTCCGGCGATCTGAAGTCCATATGTATATTTTTCAATATTATAGACAGCTGACGGGCCATTTGTTTTCTGGTTGCTTTTAAGATACCTTGCAACAACAGGCACATTCTGGCATTCGATATTCCTGAGGTTTACCTGCATATTGGCATTTCCTTCATCATCAAATGAAATGGCCTGTCCGCTGACATTTTCAAACCTGCAATCCTCCATGTACAGCTTTTCCCAGTAACCCGGGTCTACTTTTATCACCTCAGGCACATTCTTCACGGTCATTCTGACAATCGTAAGTCCGGCCTGCTGTGTCTTTATTGCAGCAATGCGCTGTCCTTCAAACCTTGTATCGAGCATCATAAATTGCCAGCCCGGTGAAGCTTTTGTTGTATAAATGCCGTAATCACCGCCGAAAAAGCGCACATCTTCCATTTCATTGCCGACATCGAACAGACCGGCTTTTCCTTTTCCAATAAATATATCACAGTGTGAGATGAAGCTGTGCTGTGCAAAATGTGTCCGAAGGGCAACAGCCTGAGGATTGCCGTCCTCGATTTTAAGGTCAATATTGCTCAGGGCGCTGTAGAACGTACCTGCGCCGGCATCGCCAACAGGCTTTCCCGGTTCGGGAACGCCGCTTGTAAACCAGAACATATAATTTGCCTTCCCCTTGTCATTCGCGACTGGCTCCTGGTAACCCGGGGTATTCCGCCGAAGGACTATCAGGGGGCGCTTTTTCCCGTACCCTATTATCCTGATTGCTCCGGGGATGTAAATTGTCCTCGAAACAGTATAGATCCCCTCAGGTATAAATATGATCCCGAAGTTATTTTCAAGCTTAAGCTTGTTAATGGCTCCCTGAAGCTTATCTGTAATGTCGCTCTTCCCATCGGCTGTTATTGAAAAATTTTCGGCAGTGAAATAGACTGCATCAGGATCCCCGGGTTTCATCATATAGACCGACCTGCTCCCTGTCACATCGCAACGGGACTCCATGGAATAAAGGGAAAAAAATAAGATCAGGAATAGTAGGCTTTTTGCTTTCATGATACCGGATGATGTTCTACAGAATGAAATAACCGAAGGAGCCGGATAAGCGGCAATTTTACCGCAATTAAGTAAAATATGAGTAGAAATGCGGTAAATCAGCCTCACGAATATGCAGGCATTAAGTTTTTTTAACGTTCTTCCCCTGTTTATTTGCTGTGTTTATCCCGTGGTCTGTACAGAAGAAAGGAGGGAGTCGGGAAGGCACTTCCCCTACTCCGTTTTCACAAGCATCTTTCCCTTGTTTTTACCGCTGAACAGCCCTATGAATGTGGACGGGAGCTTTTCAAAACCCCTGACTACCGTTTCGGTATATCTGAGGCTCCCGTCGTCAACCCATTTTCTGAGCTGCTCAAGAGCCTCATCAAAACTGTCAGTATAATTCCTTACAAGGAAACCCTGAAGGGTCACGCTTTTTGTGAGTAAAACAGGGAGAATAGCTGGGCTTGTCGAGATCCTTGTATTATTGTACTGTGATATCTGACCGCACAGAACGAAGCGTGAATGGTTATTAAGGTTGGCAATTACGGCGTCTGTGATCTCTCCGCCCACGTTGTCGAAATAGACATCGACCCCTTTGGGACACAAGGTTGCCAAATCCTTTCTGAGCCTTCCGGTAGCCTTATAGTTAATTGCAGAATCAAAGCCGAACTGATCCCTCAGCATCCTGCATTTTTCATCGCTCCCGGCAATCCCTGTAGCGACAGCTCCCCTGAGCCTGGCTATCTGACCTGCGGCTATCCCTACCGCTCCTGCTGCCCCTGATATGACAACCGTTTCACCTGGCTTGGGCCTGCCAATCTCCGTTATCCCAAAATATGCCGTGAGCCCCGGCATTCCAAGTATACCAAGATGATAACCCGGCGGATATGATTTTGTATCGACTTTTCTCAGGTTTGCCCCATTCTCAATGCAATAGGTTGCCCATGGCAGCGTGCCGACCACACTGTCGCCAGCACTGAATGAGCTGTTGCGGCTTTCCACAACCGTTGCCACTACTCCTCCCTTTATGGGCTGGTCCACCTCAAAGGAGGCAGCATATGATTTAACATTGCTCATTCTGCCCCTCATATAGGGATCAACCGACAGGTACCACGATTTAAGAAGCACCTCATTTTCGCCCGGTTCCCCAAGCATTTTTGTCTCGGTCCTGAAATTTCCCTCAACAGGAAAACCCAACGGCCTCGAAGCTAAAACAATCTGTCGTACCTCCATCTTAATCTGAATTTCAGATGGCAAATTAAACAAACTTTTCCATTTATGGTTCGCGTATCCCTATGCGAACCTTTTGTCGATGCATTTGTTAAACAGTCCGTTTTAAATACAAATTTTATTCTGAGAGTTATGAAAACGAACATTCTGTTGAAAAATTCATTAATCTGTGCCTTTCTAATCAATATTTTTACCATTGCCGAATCCAAAGGTCCATCCCCATCGATCAAAGAGGAGAATGTAACCTATTCGGCGAACGGAGTCACAATGAAGGGATATGTGGCATATGACAGTAATATAAAAGGCAAACGTCCTGCAATAATTATTATCCCGGAGTGGTGGGGTCTGACCGATTATCCAAAAATGCGTGCAAGGATGTTTGCGGAACTTGGTTATATCGCCATCGCTGCAGATGTGTTTGGTGACGGAAGGATTGCTGCTGATCCAAAAGAGGCACAGGCCCTGACTGCACCATTCTACAAGGATCCGGGACTTGGAAAGGTCAGGCTTGAAGCCGCTGTCAGAAAGATTAAGGAGTACAGTCAGACCGATCCTGAAAATATTGCAGCTGTAGGCTATTGTTTCGGCGGGTCGGTGGTGCTTAACTCCGCGAAGCTTGGATCTGACCTTAAGGGAGCTGTAACCTTCCACGGCTTTCTTCTGGGAGCTCCCGTGAGGAAGGATCTCCTGAAAGCCAGCATACTCGTTTGCCAGGGAGGAAATGACAAGCTTGTATCCATTAATGATTACAACACGCTGAAGCACCAGCTGGATTCAATCGGAGCCGATAACACTTTCCGGATCTACCCGAATGCCACACATGCTTTCTCCAACCCTGCCGCAACTGAATATGGGAAAAAGTTCAATCTGCCATTCGAGTACAACCCAAAAGCTGATAAGGACTCGTGGAACGATATGAAGGCTTTTCTTGCCAGGATCTTCAGCAAATAGGGATCAGCGGGGCTGATTCATCCTCTCAAAAGTTTTCTGAAGCTCCTCCGGTCCCGCCTTGGCTATAGCTACCGTATAGCCCGATGTAATTTCATCCTTTCCCTCCCTCAGCTGCCTGAAAACATCCCCGATGAAATCCTCCACCGGCGGAGCATAGCTATGGAGCCCTTTCCCTCCCAGGTCGGTATTCAGGGCCGGAGGGATTATCTCGATTACCTGCGTCTTACCCCCTTTAAGCAAATGGCGAAGTGAGATTGTAAACGAATGAAGAAATGCCTTCGATGCGCAATATACCGGGACTTTGATAATAGGAGCAAATGCAAGGCCAGATGTAATATTTATAACAGTATCGGGCGTTTCAAGTGCGAGAAAGAGTGAAGTAAGATGCACAGGGGCCTCAATATTTATAGTGATCTCCTCCTTTGCCCTTTTATAAAATTCCTTGTCTGTAACCGACATCCATTGTTGAATGCCCGCATTATTTACAAGGACATTAAGATCGGGGTGTTCAGCTGATATCCAGCTGAAAAGCCTTTCTCTCTCCCCGGCAAGGGAAAGGTCGGCTTTTTTTATTATTACAGAAGGATATTTAGCCTGGACATCTTTCAGAACAGATTCCCTCCTGCCACAGATAATAACAGTATTATTTTCCTTTAGAAAAGCCTTGGTAAGTCCGAGCCCAATCCCTGTTGCTCCGCCCGTGACAAGTATTTTATTGCCTGACATTTTCATGATATTCCGTTTTAACAAGTTAATTGCCTTCAAGAATTAAATCAAACCCGGATGTCATATTCACCCAGGTTGAGAGGATATCTCCCAGCTGCCCTGACAAGCTTAACAATAAAATCATATGTTTTGCCTGATACATCACTTGAAACCGAATGATCTGAC
This sequence comes from uncultured Bacteroidales bacterium, assembly GCA_963756885.1. Taxonomy (GTDB): domain Bacteria; phylum Bacteroidota; class Bacteroidia; order Bacteroidales; family VadinHA17; genus LD21. The sequence goes on along the minus strand of CAVWPG010000001.1, from coordinate 314,696 downwards.
TGGAAAATAAAGCCTCCGTTTTTACCGGCATTCAGTTTTTTAAGAGTCTCCCTTCTGATAGTCTCCAGGTCGCCTGTTTCCCAGAGCTGAATATCATTATTGCCGCAATATCCTATCCTGTCTCCATATTTTTTCTTGAGTCTTACGGCATCCATATCCGCCTTTACCTCGAGAGGATTATATGCATCGAGACCCATACCGATAAAATCCTCGAAAATAGCATTTACATTGCCGCAACCATGGTAAATTACAGGAAGATCGTGCCTGTGACATTCCTCGATCATAGCTTTGACCCAGGGTTTGAAATATTCACGCCAGTATTCCGGATCAAATAAAAGCGATTCTTTATAGGCTACATCGCCCCATATGACGAATCCGTCGAGCAAACCGCCCGCAGCAGCAATCTGCGCCCGGGCGCTGTCAAGATAAAACCGGCCGATCCTGTTGATACAACTGCCCAGGCGCTCGGGATACATGCCAATCCAGAAAAGGGCATTCTCCTGGCCGACGAGCCTTGTGAGGCATTCGGAACATTCTATTATGCTCCCGTATACTGGAAAGTCGTGATATAATCGTTTCACAGTCTCTGTCCATGCCGGAGAATTGCGCTCGAAACCATCACCAACGCCTGCGATCTGGTTGTCTCCCGGAGAAAAGAACCTGCGGGGATCGGCAGGATCGTCAAAATGCAATGATTCCAGCTTTTCAATTGAGTCAGTGTCGAATGACAGAAATTCGGGCATTGGAAAATCGAAGCGCTTTCGCAATGTTGCAAGAAATCCTGTTCTTATGACTACCTCCTGCTCATTTTCCCTGATCGTTTCGAACGGCCGGATAAAAGGGTCCATATTGGGTGTTGTCACAATATAGTCGAGGTCGTAATAGTCGTAGGGATTTGCCTCCGGCGGAAGATCCAGCTCTTCCCTCCATCTTTGTACAAAGCCACCCCAGAAGAAGTCACTTACGGGGATCCTGTCAGGCTCCTCGTGCCGGAGCGCTTTATTCATCCTGTCGAGCTTTGCAAGGCACTTATCGCTTCTTTTCATAGTTTTGTGTAAAAAGCTGATTATCCGGTTTTACATATAACAATTTAAAAGGATGATATTCCCTGGAATATAGATTAAAGAGGCTGAAGCAGGATTTTATCGCCTTTTTCTGTCACGGACTCAAAATAGACAGTATTTGTTATGGATTTTTTCTTGCCGCAGGTGACAATTCCCCCCTTTTTCCATGGCATTTTGATCTTCAGCTTCGATCCGGCCTCACTTGTTATCTCGACTCCGCGAACTTTTCCTCCTTCAAGTGTTGCGCTGACAAGAAAAGCGCCTGCAGCCCTCAGGTTATGGAATTCGGCATTCCTGGCACGCGGCCAGTCCGGGAAAAGAACTATGGTCCCGTCGTAGCTCTGCATAAGACATTCATTGATCACAACAGGAAGGGCAAAGTTTTCGAACCATATGCCCATTTTATCCATAAATCCATAATCGCCCAGGTCACTGTATCTCCCATGCACCTGCATAACCCTGTCGGATGCGGTTCCGTTTGGAAGAAGGCAGTAATTGATCTGCCGCTTGAATTTCTCAAGATCCAGCATTCCTATTCTTGCTGCCTGCAAATTCTTGAATACAAGATCGTTACCTCCTTCATTCTGCTGATTCCTGTATGTGTTTCTCAGGATCTCGAGAGTCGCGGAATCTGAATGCAGCCCATGATCCTCTCCCGGAAAAACAGTGATAAGGGCATTCGGGACATTATAAACAACCTGGCTTTGTTCTCCAGGCACGGAGACAAAAACTTTCCCGTAATTCTCTGATTCCGCGGTGGGATAATCAGGAAAATTGGCAAGTATCTCCTTAACGTCGCCAAGCAATTGTTTTTCCCCTGTCTCAATATCCAGTATCCTGCAAGCTTTTTCGTATGCATTGAAGATAAATTTTATCATTGCAAGATCCACCGTGCAGTCGTGATTGTACCTGAATCCCGGCCTCAGTGCATAAAGCTCGGGAGGTATCGTCGGAAAGACATGATATTTTGTATCGTCCCACTGCGGGCCCCTTGCTTCGGGGCGTTTCATATAGGCGACGAGAAACTCAACCGCTGCCCTGATAGGCCCGTAAGCCCTTGTTTTCAGAAACTCAGTATCCCCCGAGTACAGGTAATGCCACCACAATCCCTGAACTGCCCAGGGTGTTTCACATATTTCCCACCCCCAGTGCGGAACAGGGTATGAATTCATAGTCATATCCACCGGATAGGCGCTGTGGGGAAAATAGGCACCCGGGAGGTTATAGTACTCCTTGGCCCATTTCCTGCTCAGTGGGAGGAGGAATTCAATCAGATTTACATATGACAGGTTTTTCTCCAGGTGATTGCTTGAGAAAGTAAGCCAGAAAGGCTGCTCCGTATTGTAATTCATATGATAATCCCCATGCCACGCCGTACCTATATTATTATAGCTCCAGTTGGCAAATAATCCGGGAGTATTGACGCCATCCTTTACGGCACAGTTGAAAAAATACAAATTGTGATACCATACTTTTTCAAGAAGTTCATCCTGGAGTATGACTCCTGATTTTTCCCAGTATTCCTTCCAGGCAATTGTCGAGGAACTGAGGGATGCTCTGAAAGCATCATCCGTAGGTTTTTCAGATGGCCTGAGTTCCTTGCTGACAAGTGAATCCGGACCCTCTTCAAGTGAAATGCAACCGACGAAATTATCGCTGCTTGCAAAACTGTCTTCCAGAACGTGCATTGTTTCAGGATTCCCATCCCAATTTATCCTGGTCGTTTTTACAAGTGATGAGCTCACTTCAGCCGTCAGCCTGAAAGCCTTGTCCCCGGGATGCCCCCTGACCGGATCATATTTCCCGGGCTCCTCATATGGAAGGACTTGCCGGAAGGAAATTTTGCCCGATGCAGCATCTTCGGTCCCTTTAAATAGAGGAAAATCCTTACCCGAAGGGTCCGGAAGCACCCGTATCCGTTCAAAGATATTATTTACAAGGTTGTTGTGGTTGTCGACAAGCTTCATCCAGAGCTTATCCTGTTTCATATCGCAAAAGAGCTGAAGCTTGATTTTCCTTTTGTCTGCCGTAAGCAGGTAAACCTCGCACAAACCGTTAGAAATATCGAGCTTATGCCCAAGAAGCTCGGCTTTTCTGAGATCGAAGCCAAGCAGCACGGAACCGCACGGGAAAGGCCGCGGATATGGTTTACTGTAATTATCCGCCGCCATGGCGCTGTAATCCCGGTACCACGGATCGTCAGTCAGAAGCGATAGGGTATCGGGAATTGACTTCACCTTCCTGTATACATAGTCGAAAGTTCCGATCTTATCCCTGTGATTCTCTGCTATGCGTATATCCCATACATTGTTATGACCGAAGTAAATGACTACCCCGTCAGGCCGTGTCGTCACAACAACACCCATTCCGCCGTTGCCAAGCAGCGCACCTTCGAAGAAGTCTATGGCAGGCTTGTCATATTTCAACGGATGCATCCTGGCCCTTTCAAATGAAGAAAAAACGCTGTTCTTCTGATTCAGCTCCAGGCATCCTGACAAGATGAACAGGGCGAGAAAGAAAATCACAATTTTTCCCATCTTGATTTATTTTATTTTAGCCGGTGGCAATTATCGTCTTATAAACCGATAGACTTTAACGGAATGGGGTTGAATTTTAATAAATTGAGTGCTGTTGCCGGTGCTTATTTCACTATGCTCCCAAAGATCGCGCACCTTATAGTCTGAGAGATTGGAATTGTCGGTTGTCCAGTAATCGTCACTAGCTTTTACAAGCACATTGAAGTCGACCTGAACTTCCTTCACTTCATCGCTCCGGTTCAGAAGGCAAACGGCCTTTTCATTGCCAGCCAGCCGTTTTACCCATATTTCATAATCTCCGTTGTCGCGGAAGCAAAAGGCCTGTTTTCCCAGCAGTATCCTGGTCAAGGGCAATAATTTCCTTATTGGTGAGGATCTCCTTTGTTTCGGGAGACATTTCCTGAAGGTCGTTTCCTGCAATAAGAGGCGCAGCAAGCATGCACCACAGTGAAAAATGTGTTTTATACTCGTCGGTTGTCATTCCCCCGTTGCCTATTTCAAGCATGTCAGGATCGTTCCAGTGGCCGGGTCCTGCATATTTGGCAAGATCACGCTCGAGGTCCAGTATTGCGATCATGGCATCCCATTTGTCGACAATATCCCCTGTAGTGCGCCAAAGATGACCCACATCGCCGGCCCATTCCCATGGTTTTGCAGTTCCCCATTCGCAAAGACTGAACACAATAGGTCTGCCTGCAGCATACAGCGCATCACGCATTGTTGAATAGGAGGCCTTTGCGTCCTGCGTAGTGGCATAGCACCAATCATACTTAAGGTAATCGACACCCCATTGTGCATAGGTCAGGGCATCCTGGTATTCATGCCCCCTGCCCCCCGGTCTTCCCTGACAGGTCTTCGTTCCGGCACAGGAGTATATCCCAAATTTCAGTCCGCGAGAATGAATATAGCCGGCAAGATATTTAATGCCGTGGGGGAACCTCTCCTTGTCTGCCACGATCTCGCCATTCTTATCCCGGTCAACCTGCCAGCAGTCGTCAATCACAATGTAATCATAGCCTGCCTCATGCATGCCGCTGCTTATCATCGCATCTGCCATTTGCATAATGAGCTTTTCGCTCACATTGCAGGCAAACTTATTCCAGCTGTTCCACCCCATCGGAGGTGTTTTGGCCAGCTGATCAAATTTCTGTGCGGCAGTATTATAAAAGATGAATGCGGATGCCACCGCGAATAAAAGTGTTTTCTTCATAGTTTGCTGATTATGTCTTATAAGTATCTGGATTAAATTATCGTTCCATCAGCCCCTGTATTTGAGATCAACCCTCTGACCAGCTCTGTGCCGACCTCGCTCCCTGGTTGAAACGAGGATGAATTCATATAATTCAGGATCGATATTTCAAGCTGCCGTGAAACAGGCCGTTCATCCATTTTATGGTCAAAATCAATGCTGCACACAAGTAGCTTTCCTCCACCGGTCCTGGATTCGAAAGCGAGTGCGAGTCTCCTGTTCTCAAACCAGGTATCTATAGGCTGGATCAGGGGCACAAGACCGGCAGGAAATCCGTTCAGTATCATTGCCTGGGAATGTGATACCGGGTCCCACCATTGCCAGTTGCTGTGATATTCAGTGGGAAAGGAGGCGAAGACCGGATTCCGGGGATCACATAACAGGCCCAGCGTATGAGGAGGCTGGTTGTGAGTCCATGCAGTATTCCAGAAAATGCTTGAGAAGCCTATGGCAACACCCGCTCCTTTATCCCTGCCGATATTCCCAAAGGTAAGAAGCAGTACCGAACCTCCCTTCCCGAGCTCATCCTCAGCATGTTTGTCCAATTTGTCAGTAATCAGCACTTTACCCGCAACAGGAACCTGATCTGACTTATAGACCCAGAAATCCCACCTGTTCCTGAATTCAGTTCCGGGGAGCGAGACCTCGAGGGTAAGCTTCTGAGCCTCGTCAATGCCCCTCAGATTGAAAGCCAGGGAACCTGCCTGAAAGCAATTCCCGTTGTCAATCAGATCCTTTCTGAACGATTCGTGTAGAGGGCTTTGCCGGTACTATCTGTGATTCGGCATGTGATTAACTGGTCCGGCAGGGGCTTATCGCCGAAATGGGCTATTTCAATATCTGCACTGAAAGATTCATCATTCATCCATATCAGCTTCTCTATCCTGGCAAGTGGCACTGTCGATTACAAAACATTCTGAATTCTTCCGGAGTTATATATCCCTTTGACTCAAAAAATGCATTCAGGATCCCCACCAGAGCAGTGCCCTGTCCGGGAAAATCATGAAGCTGAAGCAGGTGGAAGCCGGCAAAGCCTGGTGTCCTGAGGGCTGCCTCGATATCCGCCTTATAGCACAGGGCCTGAAGCTTGCCCGATGCCATCAGAAAATTGCAGGCCTGGCTTCCCATATGATTCGCCTCAAGGGTCTCCCTGAAGATCTCAAAATTGGTTGCCTTCATAACCCCTGTATATTTTGCTATCTCCCTGAAATCGGGATAGGCGCACCATTGACCGATTTCGTGACTGACAACAGGAACACTGAATTTAGATATATAGTCCCTGTAATCAAAATCATGTTGAAGGAGGGCTGCTGTTGATAATACTTTTTAAACCCTCGCCCCAATGCTGGATCCTAGGCTCCGGCGACAGGTTATAATCATTTTCCGGTATGAAGGGCCATCCTGCGGCTGAAGTATATACCCTGCGATCATCCTTTGACTTCCAGTATGTAAGAAGCTGCCCGAGATATTCACTCCTGGTTGTTTCCGGCAGGTTCGTTGCCATAGGAGAGCATACAGAAAGAGGGATGATTTCCATATGTCTCAATTATTCTATCGCTTTCACTATATATAAATTTGTCGGTGGCACCTCCCGCACCGAGCTCAGCACCCTGATTTGCCCATGAGGAACATTCTATCTGAAAATACATCCCGAGCTTGTCTGCTGCAATGAATGCTGCCTCCGGCGGACACCAGGAGTGAAATCTTACCGTGTTCAGGCCATAATCCCTGAAGGTCTGAAGTACTTTATGCCACGATTTTACATCACATGGAGGATATCCGGTCAGGGGAAAGATACAGCATTCGAGCGTGCCACGCAGGAATATTTTCCTGCCATTAACTGTAAATCGGGTCCCATCGGTCCTGAAATCGCGCAAGCCCGTAGTCAGACTGTACTGATCTATCAGCTTTCCCCTGTGGCCTTTCAGGCTGACAGTCATTTTATAAAGGGCAGGGGTAAACTCGCTCCACAATTTGGGGTCATCGCCCATTGGAAAATTTGTCTCTATGGCAAGCTGTCGGCGGGGATAAAGGCATCTGCAATTTTGCTTTTCAGCTTTTCGGAGATTCCCGAATTAAAACTTTCAGCCTGTAAAACAATCTTTCCCCTGAAAGGAGATCCCGATTTATTAATAAGCTTAAGTACAATCCTGGCTTTTTTCCCTGGCAGGTCCGGATAAATCGCCACCTTATCAATGAATACCATGGATGAGGCCCTGAGGCTGATATCGCCGGCGATCCCATTCCAGTCCGACTGAGTATGGTCGCTGATGCTATGCGAATTAACACCGATTGGCACAATCATCCGGTTATCAATCCTGATACTTATACGGTTCTTACCCGGCAGCAGGAGGCTTGTGATATCATATTGGTGAGGCACTGACAGACTGTTTTCGCTGCCTGCCATTTTCCCGTTTACAAACAGGGTGGATTCCCAGTGAGGCCTTTCCAGGAAGAGTGTAATATTCCTGCCTTTCCATGAGGATGGAAGCTCAAACTCTTTCTGATACCAGGCAACACCCTTATAATACCTGCCTGGCTTCAGCCAGAATGGGATCTTTATATTTCCGGGCTGACGGTATTTTTCATACCGGGGATCTGTAAAATATGACTTATCGACTATATCGCCCGTCCAGTCTGTCGTTAACGAAACCTCATCCCCCTTGCCGTTCTCTGCCATTGAACCGGGTAGCCTGATTGTCCCTGCAAAGGATTTATTGAACCAGCTTTCGCTTATGCCCTGATCGAGGGAGTCGATCTGGAATTTCCACTCTCCTGCGAGTGAAAGGCTCTTCCTGACTTCCAGATTATAATTACTGCATCCTGCAATTACAAGAAAGATGAGTATCAGATTTTTCATATACCCTGTAACTCCCTGAGAGCTTCAAGCATGGCAACAACATTCTCAAATGGCACATTAGCCTGGATATTATGAACTGTATTGAATACAAATCCCCCTTTATCATTGAAAATATCGCACTGCTTCTTAACCTGTTCCTTCACCTGGGCGGGTGATCCGAATGCAAATGCTCCCTGAGTATCAACACCTCCCCCCCAGAATACGATCTTATCGCCGTAAGTCTTTTTGAGCATCCGTGGTTCCATGCCCGCGGCATTTATCTGAACCGGATTAATTATGTCAAACCCCGAATCTATAAAATGGTCGAGAAGCGTTCCAACGGCACCACAGGAGTGCTTGAATGTTTTCCAGTTCGTATTCTGATGAATCCAGTCGTTAACCTTACTGTAATAAGGCTTCCATACCCTGTCGTAGGTTTCGGGTGAGCAGAATGTCGAATTCTGGGTACCGAAATCAGTGCCGCACGTAAATACAACGTCCACTGCATCTCCAACCTTACCCTTAATTGCCTTAAGATTCTCTATGGCAATATCTGTCTGCCTGTCAAAAATCTCCTTTACAAAGTCTTCCCGTATAAGGGTCGACATATACCATTCCTCAACGCCGCGGACACCCTTAGGATTCTTCATCCCTATTGCAGGTACGAGGGCGATATCGCCAAGAGCTGTTCCTCCAAAGCTGGCCACTATGCCCTTTGAGCTTTTCCTGGCCATATCGGCCTGTCCTTTCCAGTAATGGAGCTCCTGTTCGGTAATAAAGCCGAATTCTTCCAGGTTATCTTCAACTGTAAGAGTGGCATCGTCGATGGGTTCCTGACGGTTAAGGGCATCAAAAAAGAATCCTGTCTTAGGCATCATGCCACTTGGAGGTTCAGAGGTATCTCCTTCCGGATACATCAGGATATCCCCGCCTGAAGTGTATGTGTAATTGAATTCACCGGGTAGCATAACTTCCTGATTCCAAAGAGTTTTATGTACTTTCCAGTTCTCGTTGGCAACACCGAACATATTTTTCGGCCCATAGAGCCCTACCACATCTATATCCATGGCCCTGAGAAGGTCCGGTTCAATTTCCCCGAGCATCTGGTACGGCTCAATCACCTTCACAGGCTTTTTCTCCAGTCCGTAATATTCCCGAAGTCTTTCGATTATCCTTACATGAATGCCTGTAACCGCTGTTGAGCCAAAATCGACCACTACCTTATCCGGCTGCTGATGATTTATTGTCCTGATGAAATTATCTTTTGAACTTGTTGTCATATATCACATTTTTATCGTCAAATCTGAAAGCTAAAGTAAGTTTTTTCTGCCTATTTATTACCTCCACCTGACATTTAACGGCATATAAATTACAGAAGGCGTCTCCGGGATTCCTTCTTCAGGCCTTTATCCATGAATGTAATTGTAAAATTCAGGATGTACCCGGCGAAAAGACATTTTAATTTTTATGCGTCCAGCCCTTGACGAAGGGGTCAAGTCTTTATATTTTTGTCATGGCTTATGCTTTTTGAATAATGACAGCTGATAGCGAGATACCGGAACCACTTCTGCTGAATCCCCTGAAACATCATCTCGGTTTTATACGGGAATTTGTCTGCAAAAAAACCGAGGGGCAGGAAAAAGGAGATCAGAGGGGTATGATCAGGGAACTGAAGCACCTTGGTACATCGGTGATGGATGTGTATAACGGGTCGTTGCAAATCAACGGGATATGCAGTGAAGTGATCGGCTTCCTGAATGAAAGAAGCCTGTCAGAAAGGGTAGCCTTTGCGTCATGGGCAGGGGTCAGAATGGATGATTACAGGCTGATCTCACTTTCGGATGGATCGCAATGGACACTGAAATACCGTGACAACTGTCAGCGGTTCGTTCATATTTTTCCTGCCCGGGGAAGCAGGTTTACTTTCAGGGTCAAATCCAATACGCTGAAATCAGCCCTGCTGTACTACATACTCATCGGGAAGGATTTCATCACAGCAGTGGATATGAACAGGGTACGCCCTCTCCTGGGATTATCGCCAATCAAAGACCCGGTGGATAGTGAGGCAATAACTGAAATGATCGAAATATTGAGGGCCCCTTCATAATTTTACGTATTGGCGATACTTCCTGAAATATTTTGATCAGAATGTGTTATTTTGTCATGGATTTCAGAATATAAATCAGCCCATATGAAAAACAAAATTACAGGCAGAAGCACGATTACCCGCAGAAAAATGGTTCAATATGCCGGAGCAGGCCTGGCTGCCGGAATTCTGGCTTCTCCCGCAGGGAAAGCCTTCTCAGCCGCAATGCCGGTAACGGATGGCAAAAAGGGATATTCGGGGATAAAAGGCAAAACACCAATCTCGCTTATTATCGATGACGGATCTCCTGTTGATCCTCTTTTTTATGAATTGCCGGGTTATGAAACTCCCTTTCTGGTTCCTGCTGAATTTACAAGAAGGGTAGCAGATACATTTGACAGGTTCGATCTTAAGGGCAAATACACACTCATCCCTATGCCAAGCTGCCTTGGAAGAATAGATCAGTCGTTGAAAAGAGTCCCGCAGGAACATCTGGAAGAGTTTCTTAAGCTTGTAAGGGAGAGATTCTATCCCCGTTTTGACATTACTCCGGAGTTTCTGACCCATCTTTGTGCATATGATCTGAAAACCGGTAACTATCAGAGGCATTTGTTCGAGGATACCTGGATCACTCAGGCTCCTCCGGAAGAAATTGTCGAATACTTTACACTGGCCTTTCAGATCCTGAAGAATGTAGGGATAGAATCGACAGGCATTACTTCGCCCTGGGTATCAGGAATTGATGTGGAAAAGAAATATGCAAAAGCTCTCGGAGATGCCCAGTGGAATTTATTCAGGCGAAAACTCACCTGGTATTTTCTTCATGCGGCCTCCGACAGCGAAAATCCCTTCCCATGCTCAATAGAGTACAAAGACAATGACAGGGGGCAGACGGTCGTCAGTGTTCCATCCAATGCCGGTGATATCTTCTGGACAATGGATCTTCCCGACAAGAACGACAGGATCAGGATGATAAGCGATGGTATTGACAGGCTCGTGTCGCCCGACGGGCGTACCGGGAGAATAAGGCAGCTTATGGATACAGGCTATCCGGTGGTCATAGTTACCCACTGGCAATCGCTTTATACCCAGGGAACAGGGCTTGGGCTCGAAGGATTGACATCTCTTGCGACAAGAATCGGAAAAGTCTTCGGATCAAGCCTTGAATGGGTCACATGCTCTGAGCTTGCTGGCAGATTCGCTGCAGCACAGGCGTGACAATCATTATCCTGCATGCAAAATGATCCTGAACAGGGTAAAAATCCATGAACCATAAATTATGAAAACTGCATCGATCATAGGTTCCTTAGTTGTAACAATAGCCCTTTTATTTTACTCTCTCGGGTTTTCGAAGGAGAGAAAAGGGAGGCTTGTGACCAGGAAAGTACTGTTTTTTTATACAATAGGCGTTTGCCTCGACATAACTGCCACAATTCTTATGATAGCAGGTTCCAGCAGGGGGCTCGTGACTCCTCATGGTATTATAGGATATTCCTCGCTGCTGGGAATGCTTGCCGATACAATCCTGCTCTGGAGGTTTAACCTTAAAAAGGGTTCCGTAACAGAAGTGGATAGGGGGCTGCATATTTATTCGGGGATAGCCTTCACATGGTGGATCATTGCTTATATTACAGGTGGTCTGCTTGTGGCAGTAAGCAAGATGCACAGCTGACTAAAAAAATTTTCTGATAAGGAATATAAGAAGCGACAGGATGGCGCTGACAAGGATCATCGTCGTCACCGGGATGAAGATCCTGATATTGTCCCTGGCAATATTTATATCACCCGGAAGATGACCGAGCCATGTGAGTTTATTACCCGCGAACCAGATTATAAGCCCGGCTATCACAAGTATAACTCCGATTATTATAAGTGTCTTGCCTGTCTGTTCCATATATGGATCTTTCACTCCGTAAAATACTTCACCAAAGTTATAACATTTAATGTAGCGGGACTTGAAATTTCATTTTACTGGTCGCGGGGAACCTGCCTGTGCCATTCCAGCCACGCGCTGCCAAACAATTCAGGCATGTTATTGTTAATCAGGAATAAATTAATTTATTTTTCGTAATTTTATCAGGGTTGCCAGAAAGATTTAGTACAATGCCAAATTTAAACATACTTATGAAAAGGAATCTTTTAAACTCATTGGTGCTGTTTATGTCAATCGCAATGATTTTCATGGCCTGCAGGAAAAGTACTGACATCTCACTTTCCACGGTAAGCACTCTCCCGCCTCTGGCAGTATCCTCCAGTGCTGCTACCCTGGCTATCAGCGTTGAATCCGATGGAGGATCGCACATTATTGACTGTGGATTTTATATTGGCACTTCACAGGACCCGGAGACATCGGGACAGAGATTTCAGGTTGGAAGCGATACAGGGATTTTCGTTGGCCAGCTGAGCGGATTAACACCTGACGTTCAATATTTTGCCAAGGCCTTTGCAAAAAACGGAAAAGGAGAGAACCTGGGAAGCCTGATTGATTTTCATACACCTGCAACAGTTAAGGATTATGACAATAATGTGTATGAAACAGTCCAGCTTGCAAACCAGGTTTGGATGGCAGAGAACCTTAAAACAACAACCTACAGGAATGGTGATCCTATTGGAACCACCACACCGGCAACCGCCGATATCACCGGAGAAAGCAACCCGAAATACCAGTGGCCCTACGATGGCAGCGAGGCAAATGCAGATTTATATGGCAGGCTATATACAGCCTGGGCTTTAAGCGACAGCAGGGGACTTTGCCCTACGGGATGGCATGTCCCTTCCGATCCCGAATGGACCATCCTTACCGATCTCCTGGGAGGCGAAACGTATGGAGGGGGATATCTGAAGGAAAGGGGAACTGCCAACTGGGACACTCCGAATGAAGGCGCCACAAATGAGACTTTGTTCAATGCCCTTCCCGGCGGAAGCAGGAATGATGCCTCCGGGACCTTTACCGATTCGGGTGCAGGTGCCTACTTCTGGAGCTCAACGGATTATGACTCGGAGGATACATGGTACAGGCATCTCACGGCAGGATCCGTGGAGATTGGCAGGATCGGTGGCTCCAAAAAGGCAGGCTTTTCGGTACGCTGCATAAAAGACCTGTGACCGGCCTAAAGGCAAAGTTCATATAAACAGCGGGTTCAGCCCTCCAAGCGGCAAAACTGTGTTTTCCAATCATTTCTCACTGGTATTTAAACCTTTAGCTCATATTTTTGTTTATATGATATCAGGTTGTTTTGTTACAGCTGTGCTTTTTCCCAATGATTCAAGAGTTCATTGAAAGGATACATTCAGAAAAATATTTTAACACTGAAAAAACAATTATCATGTCAAAAAATTCGGATATGGTTCCTGATTTTGACGACATTATTTTCGAGAACAGGAATAAGGAATATGGCGCCTATAAACTGCGCAAAAAATATAATATAAATATTATTACAGGGCTCCTGATAGGATTAGTCATAATAAGTACTTCAACAATTATACCCTACCTTGAGGAAAAATCAAAAGGGATTGAGAAGCTCCCCAGGGAGAGTCCTGTGGTGATCAGTATGCAGAAGATGGATCTTCCTCCTGACAATATTGCGCCGCCGCCGCCGCCGCCAATGCCACACGAGGAAAAGATAGTCCAGCAGCAGAAGTACGTTGCGCCAAAGGTTGTAGATACGATTATCGATGCAGATACGGCAAAGCTTATGACTGCAGCTGAGGCACAAGCCACGGTTCAGCCCAAGGATACTGTGAGCCCTCAGCCCCTGGCAATGGCAGTACTGCCTGAAGTCAATGACGAACCCTTTACAATTGTTCAGGAGATGCCTGAATTCCCCGGTGGCAGGCAGGCACTCATGAAATATATTGCTGAAAAGACTGTCTATCCTGAGATTGCCCTTGAAAACAAGGTGGAGGGTAAAGTCGTCGTCAGATTCTGTGTCACTGCCAAAGGAGGAGTAAGCCAGGTAAGCGTTCTTGCGGGAGTAAGCCCCGAACTGAATGCTGAAGCTGAAAGGGTTGTAAAATCGTTTCCAAGATTTAAGCCTGGAAAGCAATCCGGCATACCTGTACCTGTCTGGTATGTTGTCCCTATTACCTTCAGCCTAAAATAAAAGGCCACTGTATGAGTGGCCTGCTGCTTGCTGGTGATCCCGGGGCGACTCGAACGCCCAACCAACAGAACCGGAATCTGTCATTCTATCCATTGAACTACGGGACCATAATTACCGTCAGTTCATTTAAATTTGTCATTCCCTGCCTGGCTTCAGGCAGGTATCCATTGAACTACGGGATAATTTCCTTCTGCAAAAGTATAACCAAAAGGCCGGTTTTACAACTAATTCGGAAAAATTACAGGATTCAGTTGCCGGCAGCACGGCTGCTTTAATGATATTTGCCAAAGTTTTTATAATTTCGCACTCCAAATAATTGAGCCTGAATCTGGCTTCTGACTGATTGAAGCTGTCAGAATATCTGACGGGTGAAATAACAGGAGAATAACGCTTCTCCCAAAAGCTGCTGAAGGTGCAGCAGAAGAAAGAGGACTGGCAGCTGACCATTTGAGAACAAAAATATACAACATGCAACATGGATTACAATTTTCATGAAATAGAAAAAAAATGGCAGAAGTACTGGGAGGATAATAAAACTTTCAGAACGCCCGACGATCTGACAAATCCAAAAAAATGCTATATCCTCGATATGTTCCCTTATCCTTCCGGTGCAGGCCTTCATGTTGGTCATCCTGAGGGATATACTGCCACCGATATCTTCAGCCGGTACAAGAGAATGAAGGGATTCAATGTGCTGCATCCGATGGGCTGGGATGCCTTCGGGCTCCCGGCCGAACAGTATGCTATTCAGACCGGCACCCATCCTTCGGTCACAACAAGGATTAACTGCAATACATTCAGGAGGCAGATCAAGGAACTTGGCTTAAGCTATGACTGGGAAAGAGAGATAAATACGACTGACCCGGGCTATTTCAAATGGACTCAGTGGATCTTTATCCGCCTGTACAATACATGGTTCGATGAGAAACTGCAGAAAGGGAGGCCTGTTACTGAACTGCCCATCCCTGAAAATATTAAAAAGCTTGGTCCTGCAGAGGTTACAAGGTATACCGGCTCAAAAAGGCTTGCATATTATGACAATGCACAGGTCTGGTGGTGCCCGAGCTGCAGAATAGTTTGCGCAAATGAAGAGGTGCTGGCCGACGGAACACATGAGAAATGCGGCAACAGGGTGGAGAAGAAGAATCTCAAGCAGTGGATGCTCAGGATACAGCTTTATGCCGAAAGGCTGCTAAGGGGGATCGACGACCTTGCCTGGCCCGAGGGAATAAAGGATATGCAGCGTAACTGGATAGGGCGCTCAACCGGAGCCGAAGTGGATTTTCAGATTGAGGGATGATGGAAAAGCTTACCGTCTTCACAACCCGCCCCGATACTCTTTTCGGTGCTACATATATGGTACTTGCTCCGGAGCATGCCCTGACAGGCATCATAACAACTAGATGAACAGCACAGCCGTGAACGATTACATCAAGGCTACCTCGCTGAAGTCAGATCTTGACAGGACCGATCTGGCCAAGGATAAAACGGGAGTCTTTACCGGCAGATACGCAATTAATCCTGTAAACAATAAAAGAATTCCCGATCTGGATTGCCGACTATGTTCTTACCGGATATGGGACAGGAGCAATAATGGCAGTTCCGGCACATGACACCAGGGACTTTGAATTTGCCAGGCAAATTCAACCTTCCGATGATCTGCATTCAGGATCCCGACGTAAATGATCCTGATCAGAAGCAGAGAATCCTCAGAGGTGAAGAATGCTGGACAGAGGACGGGAAATATATCAATTCCTCAGATGTATCGACCGGCATTGACATAAACGGACTGAACAAGGAAGCCGGTATAGCACCGATTACTAAAATGGCTTGAATCCAGAGAATCTTGGATCTGCAAAAGTCAACTATAAGCTGCGCGACTGGCTTTTCAGCAGGCAAAGGTACTGGGGAGAACCTTTCCCTGTTATCCACTGGGAGGATGGGGAAATAAGCACTGCTGAACGATGATGAACTCCCGCTGGAACTGCCGCTGAGCTTGAAAAATATCTGCCGGGAGAATCAGGGGAATCGCCGCTTTCCAACTCCGATGAATGGCTTAATGTTATCGATAAAAACGGCAGGAAAGGGAGGAGGGAAACAAATACGATGCCTCAATGGGCAGGATCATGCTGGTATTACCTCCGGTTTATCGATCCTGGAAACGATAAGATGATCTTCGACCCTCTAAAGAAAAATACTGGATGCCTGTCGACCTCTATATCGGAGGGGCAGAACATGCCGTCCTTCACCTTCTTTACAGCCGCTTCTGGCATAAGGTACTTTTTGATCTTGGGATAGTTTCAACTGATGAACCATACAGAAGGCTGTTCAACCAGGGAATGATACTTGCCTTTGCATATGAGACCTCATCTGGTTCAAAAGTTTCAGGTGAGCTCGTGGAAGAACGCGAAGGAAAATATTTCCATAAGGAAACAGGCGCCGAGCTGAGGCAAATAGTTGCCAAGATGTCCAAATCACTGAAGAATGTGGTTAACCCTGATGATGTCGTTACAAAGTACGGGGCCGATTCACTTGCGGCTGTATGAAATGTTTATGGGACCTCTCGATGTTACCAAGCCATGGGACGAGAAAGGAGTAAAGGGAGTTTTCGGATTCCTTGGAAGAACATTCAGGTTCTTTTCCAACCCCGAAAATATTGTCTCCGGCGTGGAGGATGCAGAAGATTCTGAAGGGGCTTCACCAGACTATAAAAAAAGTGGAAGCCGATATTGAAAACCTGAGGTTCAATACCGCCGTTTCGGCAATGATGATTTTTCTTAATCTTGCAACAAAAAAGGGAAAAGTTACAGATGAGACTGCAAGCACCTTCATCAAGGTTCTTTCCCCATTCGCACCACATCATGGCCGAGGAATTGTGGCAGCTCTCAGGTCATAATTGACAGCCTTGCCTACGAACCATGGCCAGGATTCAATGAAGAATATCTAAGGGAAGAAACATTTAATTATCCCGTCTCATTTAACGGGAAAATGAGATTCAATATTGAACTCCCTGTAAATATGCCTAAAGATGAGATCATCAGGATGGTGCTTGCTGATGAAAGGAGCAAAAAGTGGATAGGGAACGGCAACTGTGATCAAATATTATTGTTGTTCCGAACAGGATCGTTAATATAGTTAGTCAAAAACTAATCTGAATTTACTGATGTCTTTTTACAGGATAAGTCAATTTGTTAATAATTATAATTTTATATCACTGCTTCATGCCGAAATACTGCGACAGATAAATTCTGAAGCCATTAAGAACCCAGCAGATACAGTTACAAGTAAGGATACTACAGCGGTCAATCTGCTGTACGGGATCCCAGTTGATTCATTCGATCAGGTTACCGGCCGGATTAAGCCTAATAGCTTCCTGTCAGATATTCTGCTGAAGCATGGGGTGAGCATGACGGAGATGGACCAGGTGCTGAAAAACTCAGGAACGGTTTTCGATGTCCGAAGTGTCCGCTCCGGGAACAAGTTATATTCTCTTCTGTGACAGGGATAGTCTGGGAAGGGCAAAATACATGGTTTATGAGCATGACCCTACCACCTGTTATATTTTCAGCTTTAACGATTCTCTTAATATAACTCTTTACAGGAAGCAGATCAGGAGAGAAATCAAATATGCCTCAGGCACAATTGAGACATCCATGTGGGATGCCATGATGGGAGAAGGCATGCATCCTTCACTTGCAAGTGATCTCTCAAAAATTTTTGCATGGACAGTTGATTTTTTCGGACTCCAGAAAGGCGATAATTTCAAGGTAATATATGAAGAGCTTTACATTGATGACAAATTGCTTGGAACAGGTAAAATATACGGTGCCCAGTTTAACAGGGAAGGATCGTCAGTAACAGCAATTCCGTTTCTGCAGGAAGGACGGGAGTCTATTCTTCGATATTGACGGGACCAGTCTCAGGAGAGCGTTTCTGAAAGCTCCCCTTGAGTTTACAAGGATAAGCTCCAGGTTTTCTTCTAGCCGCATGCACCCCATTCTCAGGATAAGAAGGCCTCATTACGGTGTGGACTACGCAGCCCCTGTGGGTACTCCGGTGCATGCGATAGGCGATGGCAGGGTTACTTCCGCCACAACTGGAGAATGGTTCAGGCAAGATGGTCAGGATTCAGCACAACAGTGTTTATGCGACCGCCTACCTTCATCTGAGCAGGTTCGGTGATGGAATCAGGCCGGGGGTTTTTGTGAAACAGGGAGATATATTGGTTTTGTGGGAACCACCGGCTTATCTACCGGGCCTCATCTCGACTTCAGGTTCTATATGAACGGTTCTCCGGTAGATCCCCTGAAGGTTGATGCTCCTCCTGTTGAACCTGTCACAGAGGACAATCTTGTCAGATTTGATAAGATAAAAGCAATCGTTCTGAGTCTGCTCGGAACAATCAACTGAATTATGGAAGCTGAAGGATCAGCTTTTCAATTACCACCGGGAAATGAGTGTATTCCAGAGCGTGAACCTTCTCGGCAAGTGATTCAGGGGTATCGGAAGGACTTACACTGCATCGTGCCTGGAATATTATATCCCCTTCATCATACTGGCTATTTACATAATGGATTGTAATTCCCGATTCTGGATCGTGGTTGGCGATAACAGCCCTGTGAACAGCCTCCCCGTACATTCCTTTGCCACCATATGCCGGGAGAAGAGCCGGATGGATATTTATTATTCTGCCGCGATACTTCCCGATTAGATATCCCCGGGTACAAGCCATAAAAATCCTGCAAGCACTATGAAATCGGTTTCGGCTGATTCAAGCAATCGGGATACCCTGCCGTTGACATAAAAATCACTCTGGTCGAAAAATACTGAAGGTATTTTATGTGCCTCTGCCCTTTTAAGGACCAAAGCCTGACGCTTATTTGAAAGTACCAAACTTACTTTAGCGCTGTTTTTGTTCGAAAAGTATCTAATTATATTTTCAGCATTGGTACCGGCTCCGGAAGCAAAAATAGCTATATTCTCTCATAATGTGATAATTAGTTAATGCGTCAAATAATCTATAAAATCCATGTCAAATAACTTTATTTTCCTAATTATCAACATATTGAACTGTAGCATCAATAAAAAAACATCAAATCTCTTGAAAAATAAAGTACAAATATATTTCTTTGCATGGTTCAAAAATTAATATTAATTAAAATTTATTATTATGTCGGACATTGCCACGAGAGTAAAGGAAATTATAGTTGACAAACTTGGAGTTGATGAATCAGAGGTAACTCCTGAAGCCAGTTTCACAAATGATTTAGGTGCAGATTCGCTCGATACTGTTGAATTAATTATGGAATTTGAAAAGGAATTCAATATAGGGATTCCGGACGATCAGGCTGAGACCATCGGTACAGTTGGTGATGCCATCAAGTACATTGAGGAAAATGCAAAATAGATTGCATTTTTAATAGCCAATTTATGAAAAGAGTTGTAGTTACAGGTATTGGAGCACTTACTCCACTAGGTAATAATTTGCATGAATTCTGGGAAAGTCTGTGAACGGGGTTAGTGGTGCAAACATGATCACCCGGTTTGATACTGAAAAGTACAAAACCAAATTTGCATGTGAATTAAAGAACTACGACTCTACAAAATATTTTGACAGGAAGGAGGCCAACAAGCTTGATCTCTATTCCCAGTATGCCATGATTACGACCGAGCAGGCAATTGTGGATTCAGGGCATCGATCTTGAAAAGGTGAATAAAGACAGGGTAGGAGTAATATGGGCATCGGGATCGGGGGCATCGAGACCTTTTTTCTGGCTATAAAAAATCATGTGCTTGGGTGATGGAACGCCCCGTTTCAGTCCCTTTCTTCATACCCTAAGATGATTGGCGACATTGCAGCCGGGGTGATATCGATAAAATATGGATTCAGGGGACCAAATTTTGCTACTGTGTCTGCATGTGCCTCCTCCACAAATGCAATCATTGATGCTATCAATTACATCCGGCTGGGAAAAGCTGATATTTTTGTGACCGGAGGATCGGAAGCATGTGTCAATGAGCCTGGGATTGGCGGATTCAATGCCCTTCAGGCGCTATCCACGAACAATGAGGAGTTCAAAACCGCTTCCAGACCATTTGACAAGACCAGGGATGGCTTTGTGCTGGGTGAAGGTTCAGGGTCGCTTATAGTCGAGGAATATGAACATGCCAAAGCAAGGGGCGCAAGGATCTATGCAGAACTTGTAGGAACAGGGCTGACAGCCGATGCATTACCATATGACAGCTCCTCATCCTGAAGGTCTGGGAGCCAGAAATGTCATGAAGCTCGCCATTGAAGATGCTGGTTTGACCACCGGCAGATATCGATTACATCAATGTTCACGGAACGGCCACTCCCCTTGGGGATATTTCTGAAACAAAAGCCATTATCGAGGTATTCGGCGAGCATGCCTACAAACTCAACATCAGTTCAACAAAATCGATGACAGGCCACCTTCTTGGGGCTGCCGGTGCGATCGAAGCAATTACTACTATTATGGCCGTTGTACATGACATAGTGCCACCCACTATCAACTTTAAGGTTCCTGATCCTGACATTGACCAGAAACTTAACCTCACACTTAATAAATCACAGAAAAGAACGGTTAATGCGGCCCTAAGCAATACCTTCGGCTTTGGCGGCCATAATGCTTCCGTGGTAATCAAAAAATTTAAAGCTTAGTGTCATTATTCCTGTAAAAGAATTAATGGTACATACATTTTACCAAAACGGGAATTCAGTTCCCGATTAAAGAAATTATTGGGCTTCAAACCCGGAAACCTCAGGTTATATGAAATTGCCTTTATTCACAGGTCAGCAACTTTCACCCTGCCTGACGGCAAAAAAATAAACAATGAAAGGCTCGAATATCTGGGAGATGCCGTACTTGATGCCATCCTCTCGGATTATCTTTTCGTGAAATTCCCGGATGCCTCTGAAGGATTATGACCAAGATCCGGTCAAGAATTGTCAACAGGGATCTCCTGAATCAACTGGCTGTCTCAATGGGCCTTAATAAAATCCTCATAAGCAATATCAGTTCAGTCCAGCCAACCAGGAATCTTTACGGCGATGCCCTTGAAGCACTTATCGGATCCGTTTTCCTTGACAAGGGCTTTAAAAAGACCAAAAAATTCTTTATAGGGAATGTCCTGAATAAATATCTCGACCTTGAGGTAATAGTAAATACTGACACCGATTATAAAAGCCTTGTCTTTGAATGGGTACAGAAACATAAATCGAGTCTTATCTTCACATATAATGAAGAGTATGACTTCAAGCTGAAGAAATCAGTATTCTCCACAACACTTATAATAGACAGGGAAGAGACTGGGAGACGGACACGGCTCATCGAAGAAGGAGGCAGAGCAGGAGGCAGCCAGCCAGGCCTGGAAAAAGTTGAAAGATAATTTACGACAGTTGATGAATTGTGTTCGTTTTTTTTTCTAACTTTATCATTCCCACTGATAAAAGATGAAGAAAGTACGCAAAAGTCACACGGGTGAAGCTTCAGATTGAGCAGATAAATGACTTTATCTTCTGGGACTTGTCTCCTCCGAACCCGATTATAAACTCTCACTGGCACTTAACAAGGAACTCGGCATTTCACTTAAAAACGTATATCCCCTTAAAATACAAGGCGATAAGGGAAATGAACTTCTCTTCAGCAGGTTCTCCGACGCAGGCGATGCTCCCGACAGGGTTTATGACCTGGTATCCAACCGTTCAGGAAAGAATTTCCTGATAAAAAAACTAAAAAACATTGATTATCATTTTTCATGTTCATAACCCTGATAATGAAATAATTTCTTCCGAATTAAGCACAAGGCTCAGGGAAATCACATCCATTACCGCAGTTTTCAATATCGATACAGATTCAATTAAGGATAGAAATCTAAATTTTGTAATCCAATAGCGTATGGAAAACTTATATTTCAATCTTTCTGAAGAAGAATTCTCGTCAGGAAGGAAAACCCTTGCTCTGGGGATTTTCGGTATTTTTCTTCATTGGCACCGCTTATGTTCTGATTACCAATCTTATATTCGGACATAAAAGCATCCCACTGTTTATAGCACTTATAACATTTGGAGTAAGTCTGTTTGTTGGTATCATTGCCGCATTTGCATCGATTAAGGAGAAAAAATCTTTTTTTCACAGTCGATGATGAAAAAATTGAATTCAGGTTCGGAGTTTTCAAGCCGAAGATACATTCTTTTAAATGGACTGATATCATGAAATTCTTACTATCCTTCACTCAGAAAAAAGCACTTCTGCATCTGAATGACGGCTCCACATTTGTGATAAATCTCAACTGGCTTCAGAAGAAGAAATCCGAGCCTGATAAGAAAACATATATATCTCACGGCAAAAGAAAAGAATCTGAAGGTAGTTAAAATCCCCAATCTCATTAAATAATTCACCAATTTTTCATTCGGAAAGCTGATCAGGGACCCTGCGTGACCTTTAACTCTCTAGTCCGATAACGTGACCATACTAAAAAGAAGAGCCGCTCGATTGAGCGGCTCACTTTTGATAACCCTAAAACTAACCTAACCTATGAAAAAAACCTCTATTATTTAATTTCAAATATCGTGCCAAAACCTTTACAAATATATTAGCGTGTTATCGAAATAAAAAAATATTTTTATCTAAATAGTTGAATATTAACATATTATTTAATAATAATGTTAAATTAATTTTTATCCTTATAAAACTTCTATTTTATAGGAATAAATGCGGTGATTACCCTTAAGAGTTGTTAAAGAACGTTAAAGCAGGGAAAGGTAAAAGATATACAAGTACTTTTGTATATTATGAAGAGAAAAACTATTGTTTTACTGGCAATATTTTTTTTCCTGGCTATTTCGGGACTTATCCTGATACAATTATACTGGATCAGGAATGCAATTGCAATCACCGATCAGCAGTTTCGGTACCTCGCAAATAAAGCGCTTGAATCTGTGGTACTTGACCTTGAAGAAAAGGAGTTGATTAAATATATAGTTGACAGAGATTGACCCTGCATCGACAGATTCAATTACTGCAATAGTCCCTGCAAATTCCCCTCTGGCCAGAAAGCTTCACGGATATCAGCCGAATTCTCTCTCCTCGAAATGTATGGTCTCAACAATCCCACAGGAGCCTATAGCAATCACAAGTGCCGGACCATAAGATATTTATTTCAGCAGAAGACATCTCACCATATTCCTCGGAAGAAGCCGGCGAAGCCTTCGAGGCAAATAATGAATTCGGAAATTACAGGAAGGGTAAGCAATAAGATTGTATTTCTTGAGAACATAATGGAAAAAATCCTCCGGAATACCCCTGATATAAGGGAAAGAATTGATCCTGAAATGCTTAATAAAAAACTTAGAACAGCACTTAATAATGTGGGTATTTATCTTGATTATGAATTCTCAATCCGATCAGGGCGGCTGGGAAATATCTGGAGTACACCTGGATTTACAGACAAACCCGGCACAAATAAATTTATTATACAGCTTTTCCCTAACGATCCTGTTCCAAGTCAGAACCAGATTGTACTGTATTGCCTTCAGGAACAACATTATAAATTTGACAAAATCGGAAATCTCGGCTTCCTTTCGATTCTATTCACCCTGATCCTTCTGCTGCTTTCGGCAAGCACTTTTGTGGTAATTTTCCGTCAGAAAAAAATATCAGAGATAAGGAGTGATTTCATAAACAACATGACCCATGAGCTTAAGACCCCCATATCAACGATTTCGCTTGCAGCACAAATGATTGCCGATAAGACTATTCCCGATAATGATAAGAATATTGATAACCTGGCACAGGTGATTTCCGATGAAAGCATGAGGCTCAAATTCCAGGTTGAAAGAGTGCTTGCAGATGGCGATTTTTGAAAGGATTAAAATGAAGCTGGACAAGGGTAGAAATTGATGTGCATGACAATTATTGACAAGGCAACGGAAAATTTTACCCTGCAGATCGCCATGCGTGAAGGGGAGATCAGTAAGGATTACCAGGCAGATCCACTCTGTTGCAACAATTGATGAAATACATTTTCTCAATGCGATTTCAAATCTCATCGATAATGCTCTTAAATATTCGCAATGACAGGCCTTTTATAAAAATCTCCACACGTAATGACGTGAGATCGGCATCCTGATTACCATTGAAGATAAGGGGATAGGTATTTCGGGAGAAGATCTCAGCGGGTATTTGACAAGTTTTACAGGGTTCCTTCAGGAAACGTACATAAAGTAAAAGGATTCGGACTTGGCTTAAGCTATGTAAAGAAAATTATCGAGGAACATAATGGAACCATAAATGTTGAAAGCCAGACAGGTAAGGGAACCAAATTTACTATTTATCCTGCCTCAAAATAATCAGGGATGAGATCTAACTGCCCATCAATTTCAAAATATATAATCACTGCTGCATTCACAAAATACAGTATAACAGCACGAAAAAACAGAGCACAGGTATAGTACCTTTGAATTTAAATTTATACAAAAATGAATAGTATCAGAATTCTGCTTGCTGAGGATGACAGCAATCTGGGTATCCTGTTAAAAAACTACCTGACAGCCAAAAACTACGAAACTTCCTTGTTTGTCAATGGCATTCAGGCTCTCGATGGATTTCAGAACAGGTCGTTTGATCTCTGTGTCCTCGACATTATGATGCCTGAGATGGATGGGCTTACTCTTGCCAGGGAAATCCGGCTGCAAAGCCCGGATATACCGATCATATTTCTTACTGCGAAGAATCAGCAGGACGATATCCTGGAAGGATTCAGGACAGGAGCCGACGATTATATTACAAAGCCTTTCTCGATGGAAGAGCTGATCCTCAGGATTGAAGCTATTCTGAGAAGAACATCAGCTACAGCTGCCATAGGAAGGAAGATTCCTATTCAATAGGGCATTACAGTTTCGATCCGCTCAAGCAGATTCTTGGCTATAAGGGACAGGAGACCAAGCTTACAACTAAGGAATCGGAGCTGCTTGAGTTGTTGTGCCGCAACGAAAATCTGATCCTGGAGCGCAACTCTGGCCCTCAAGGCGATATGGATTGATGACAATTATTTCAATGCCAGAAGCATGGATGTATATATTTCCAGGCTCAGAAAATACCTGAACAAGGATCCGGCAGTGAAGATAGTAAATGTGCATGGAAGAGGTTACAAGCTCATCTGCTGAACAAAAATAACCCGGCGATGAAGAATCAGGGCCGGGTCGGGTATTCAGGTTAATTGATCGGGTTAGTCAAGCTTCAAAACTGCCAGAAATGCCTGCTGCGGCACCTCAACATTTCCTACCTGCCGCATGCGCTTCTTTACCTTTTTTCTGTTTCTCAAGCAGTTTTCTTTTCCTTGTTATATCACCTCCATAGCATTTTGCAGTCACATCCTTTCTGACCGCCTTTACAGTTTCGCGTGAGATTATTTTTGCCCCGATTGCAGCCTGAATGGCAATATCGAACTGCTGGCGCGGAATCAGCTCCTTGAGCTTCACGCACATCTTACGCCCGAATTCATATGCATGTCCTCTGAAAATCAATGTGGAAAGTGCATCCACCATTTCTCCGTTCAGAAGTATATCAAGTCTTACCAGATCAGCTTTCTGATAACTCGTATAATAATAATCAAAGGAGGCATACCCTTTTGAAATGCTCTTGAGCTTGTCGTAAAAATCAAACACTATCTCAGCAAGCGGCATTTCGAAAGTAATTTCAACCCTGTCCCTTGTTAGGTATACCTGGTTTTTGAGAACTCCCCTCTTGTCGATGCACAGATTCATTATTGAACCTACATATTCGGAAAGTGTTATTACCTGGGCTATAATATAGGGTTCCTCTATCCTTTCGATATTTGTAACCGGGGGCAATCCGGAGGGATTATGAACATCTATCTCCTCCCCCCTTGTAGTAAATACCTTGAAGGAAACGTTCGGTACTGTGGTTATAACATCCATATCAAACTCCCTGTCAAGGCGTTCCTGAATTATTTCCATATGGAGCAGGCCCAGGAAGCCGCATCTGAAACCAAAGCCAAGCGCTGCAGACGATTCAGGGATAAATGAAAGAGAGGCATCATTAAGCTGCAGTTTTTCGATTGAGATCCTGAGATCCTCATAATCATCGGCATCCACCGGATAAATACCTGCAAAGACCATTGGTTTCACATCTTCAAATCCGGCGATCGCCTTTTCACATGGATTCTTTACATGGGTAATAGTGTCTCCCACTTTCACCTCTGAGGATATTTTCACACCTGAGATTATGTATCCCACATTTCCGGCGCTCATTGTTTCCCTGGGGTCCTGCTTAAGCTTGAGCACTCCTATCTCCTCAGCATTGTATTCGTGGTCGGTATTGACGAATTTCACCCTGTCACCCCTGT
Organism: uncultured Bacteroidales bacterium; assembly: GCA_963756885.1. Lineage (GTDB taxonomy): Bacteria > Bacteroidota > Bacteroidia > Bacteroidales > VadinHA17 > LD21. The sequence continues at coordinate 288,428 of CAVWPG010000001.1, read as the reverse complement.
TAATGGTTCCGTTTACGATTTTGATATAGGCTATTATTCCCCTGAATGAATTGAATATAGAATCGAAGATAAGAGCCTGAAGGGCGCATCCGGACTGCCAGCAGGCGGAGGGATCCGCCGGACTATCTCAGTGAGTATCTCATCGATGCCCAAACCTGTTTTTGCACTCGCTTCTATTATATCCTCCCGCCGGCATCCGACAAGATCAACGATCTGGTCTTTCACCTCTTCGGGCATTGCAGCCGCCATATCCATTTTGTTGAGAACAGGTATGATCTCCAGATTATGATCCATCGCCATGTAAAGGTTTGAAATTGTCTGGGCCTGTATCCCCTGGGTGGCATCGATAACAAGCAAGGCACCCTCGCATGCAGCTATTGATCGTGAAACTTCATAGGAAAAATCCACATGCCCCGGGGTATCGATAAGATTAAGGTAATATTTGTTGCCATCCTGAATATATTCCATCTGGATCGCATGGCTCTTTATTGTAATGCCCCTTTCCCTTTCGAGGTCCATATCGTCAAGCACCTGGGCCTGAAAATCCCTCTCGGAGATTGTATGGGTCCGCTCAAGCAGCCGGTCAGCCAGTGTACTTTTACCATGGTCAATATGAGCTATAATACAGAAGTTCCGGATACTTTCCATCAATATACCTAAATTTAAATCAGGTGCAAATATATAAAAAGCAGGGACATGCCATTGCATGTCCCTGCAGTTGTATTTAAAGTAATGTATGCATTACATCATTCCTGGCATTCCGCCGCCCATTCCCTGAGGAGGACCGGCAGGACGCTCTTCTTTCTCGTCTACGATTACGGCTTCGGTGGTGAGGAACATTCCTGCTACGGAAGCGGCATTTTCGAGAGCAACCCTTGTAACCTTTGCAGGGTCAATTACTCCCGATGCAAAAAGCTTCTCATATGTATCGGTCTGGGCATTATAGCCATAGTCACCTTTTCCTGCCTTAACATTCTGTGCGACAACGGCACCCTCCTGCCCGGCATTGATTGCGATCTGACGCAATGGCTCTTCAATTGCACGCTTTACAATTTCAATACCTGTTGTCTGGTCGTCATTGTCGCCCTTTAGCCCTTCAAGAGCACTTGCTGCCCTGATATATGCCACACCGCCTCCAGGTACTATGCCTTCCTCTATAGCTGCGCGGGTTGCATGCAGTGAATCGTCAACACGGTCCTTCTTGTTCTTCATTTCAACTTCCGAAGCTGCTCCGATGTAGAGAACGGCCACTCCGCCTGCAAGCTTTGCAAGACGCTCCTGCAGCTTTCTCCTTATCGTAATCGGATGTTGTTGTGGACATCTGCTGTTTGATCTGTGCTATGCGTGCCTTGATCATATCCTTGTCACCAGCACCGTTCACTATTGTTGTATTTTCCTTGCTGACGGTAACTTTTTCAGAGGTGCCAAGCATATCGAGAGTCGTATGCTCAAGCTTCAATCCCTTTTCCTCTGAAATAACGGTTCCACCTGTCAGGATTGCTATGTCTTCCAGCATCTCTTTCCTTCTGTCACCGAATCCGGGGGCTTTAACGGCACAAACCCTCAGGGAACCCCTCAGACGGTTTACAACTAGTGTTGCAAGCGCCTCTCCCTCAACATCTTCTGATATTATTAATAGGGGGCGGCCTGTCTGTGCGGTAGCTTCAAGAACGGGAAGCATATCTTTCATTGTCGACACCTTCTTGTCGTATATAAGAATATACGGATTTTCGAGGTCGGCTTCCATTTTTTCAGCATTTGTAACAAAGTAAGCGGAGATATAGCCGCGGTCGAACTGCATCCCTTCGACTACTCTCGACTGAAGTTGTGGTACCCTTTGATTCCTCAACTGTAATAACTCCTTCCTTGTGAACCTTGCTCATTGCTTCAGCAATAAGCTTTCCGATCTCCTCGTCATCGTTAGCAGAGATCCTGGCAACCTGTTCGATCTTGCTCAGATCGTCACCGATAACTTTAGCCTGTGTTGCAAGATGTTTAATAACTTTCTCGACAGCTTTGTCAATTCCTCTCTTAATGTCCATCGGGTTTGCACCTGCTGTTATATTTTTCAGACCAACATTTATAATCGACTGGGCCAGAACAGTTGCAGTTGTAGTACCATCACCAGCAATATCACCTGTTTTCGAAGCGACCTCCTTAACCATCTGGGCGCCCATATTTCTGTAAGGATCGGAAAGTTCGATATCCTTTGCAACAGTAACACCATCCTTTGTAACATGGGGAGCACCGAATTTTTTCTCAAGAACAACGTTCCTCCCTTTCGGACCGAGAGTAACTTTTACTGCATCAGCCAGTTGATCTACGCCTTCTTTGAGAAGAGCGCGTGCGTCAATATTGAATTTAATCTCTTTTGCCATATCAATATAGTTTTAATTAGTTTCAGTAATTAATCAATAAATAGAATATCTGTCTGGGATATCAGCAGGTAATCCTCACCATCAATTGAAAGCTCCTGACCTGCATATTTGCCATAAAGGACGACGTCACCTTTCTTTACTTCCATTTCCTCATCCTTTTTTGCTGCACCAACGAGTACAACTTTACCCTGACGCGGCTTTTCCTTGGCTGAATCCGGAATAATTATCCCGCTTGCAGTTTTTTCCTCAGCTTCATTAGGTTTTACAAGAACCTTGCCTGCTAAAATTTTTCCTTTTAATTGTGCCATTTTTATTTAGTTTTAAAGTTAAACATCAATTATTGACTCCCATTCCGATCATATTCCATGCCAAATAGAGAAAAGATGACATTTTTTAACCTCCGGCTGACTTTTTCAATGCCTTCTCCTGCCAATCTGCTAAGGTCTCTGCCGAACATCAGACGAATAATTACCAACAGATCTGATAGTTGAATAAAAATAAAAAAGTGTCAGCAGATGACAAACTGACACTTAAATATATACTTTGCAATTATCTTAAACTAATTTGAAGGCTTCTGCTGACCCTCTGAAGGGGTCGTTGAAGCAGGCGGCACTGCCGTAGGCAATGTCGGTATGGCATTCGGGTCAACTGCATTCTGGATCTGGTTCTCAATCCTGGAATGACTGTCAGCTGATCCGCGGGGATTGTAGCAGTAGCGACAACACAAAGGATCAGAATGGCTCCGGCAAGTGTCCAAGTGGATTTTTCAAGAAAATCAGCTGTTTTCCGGATTCCCATTGACTGACCCGCAGATGTAAAATTGGCAGCAAGTCCCCCACCCTTTGAGTTCTGCACAAGAACAATCAGAATCTGAAGGATGCATGCGATTATTACAAGCACTGATATAACAATATATATTCCCATCGCTTACTTTTTTAAATATTCTTTTACAATTTCGATTTGGGATGCAAAGTAACTGCTTTTTTCCGGAAATTTCAAACTTAATTCGGTATAAATATCTATAGCTTTGGAGTAATAGCCCTGGTTTATATAAATGCGGGCTAGTGTTTCAGTAACAAATCCTCTTGTCTTATCTGACGGGATGGCAGAGAGGTCCTCTGCCGGCAGCTTCGGGGGCTCCCTAATCGGCTCGATCCGCGGGTTGGCCAGGATGAACTTATCGATAAGCTCTGCCTGCCTGTTCCTTGTTGCTCCCTGTGCTGAAGCTTCCCTCTCAATTTCTGCACTGGCGGCTCCCTCAATCTGGCCAGGCTCATCCTGATCAGTCTCCAGTTCAAGCAGGTCTGAATAATCGGGTACTGAAAATCCGGGATCCATATAGAAAACTTTTTCCTCTTCCGGAGCGGTTTCTTCATCCATCAGGAGCATCACCGCAGCCGGCTCGGTAATCCCGGCATCCGAGGGAATAAGGATTGAATGCCCGTGAGGATGAGAGTCCTCCTTATTTTCATTTTGCTGCTGGCCCGAACCATGTTCTATCTCGTTGATGAGCTGTTCACTGTTCCTGGCTGATTCGATAACAGTCTGCTGATTGGCAAAGGGCGAATCTGCTGATGTAACAGGCTCAGCAGGGCGCTCTTTTGCAGAAGCCTCTGCGGCCTGTACCTCCTGCGGTTTTTTCCCGTTTTTCAGAAGGCAATATAAAACTTCCCTGTCAGCTATATACACGGCTGAAGTTCTCAGCTGCCGCTCAAACTTTATATCTCCGTTGGACTGAAGCCCTTTCAGCAAAAGAAGGTGGGCACTCTGAAAATAGGGGAATATATCAATCAGCTCATAGACCTCGCCTACCATCTGCCTGGTTAACTGAACCCTCTCCTCAAGCATGTCTATGAAATCGCCCCTGTTCATCCTGACTACCAGTTTACAAAAGCCTGATTGAAGATATCCTCCACAATCTGTTCGACAATCTTTGCAGACAGGTCCTGCTCAACCTGGCTAAGGTCAGTATTGCTGTTATAATCCTCGTATCTTGAAAAGGTCTGCTCGAAACTAAGGTCGGGCTGCACAGCATTTGTGAACTTAACCTTCACCGAGATTGTGAATCTGTTCATAGCCGCCTCGGCATCTGCTCCTACGGTGAGAGGTCTTGTATTGTAATCGGTTATCTCTCCTTCGAAATTTGCATCTCCTATCCCATTAACTGTTTTCAGGCTTGTCTGCGATTTGCATTTGTCTATGAGTGCATCCGTAATATACTGGCTTAAACCAGGTTGCACCAACGAGGCCCTGTTCTGGAAATACTGGATGCTTACTGTCGACAAGCCTGTTGTACTGGCACCAGTGAACGAGTAGGTAACCTTGCATCCGTACAGGCTTACTGCTATTGCAATTAAAAACATAAACCGGAGAGTCAGTAATCGCCAGGTTCTTTTATGATTCAATTCCATATTCCTTTATCTTTCTGTAAAGAGTACGTTCTGAAATTCCGAGTTCTGTAGCTGCGAGCTTCCGTTTGCCATTGAATTTGCCGAGCGCTTTTTTTATCATTTCAACCTCCTTGTCGGCAAGTGACAGTGACTCCTCAATTATTTCCTCGGTATCCTGAATGTCATTCCTGGCCGGATGCGGGGCATACTGGGATGATGTCTTGGGATCGGAATCATGTGTACTATTATTTGTTCCGTTTTCCTCCCTGAAAAGGTTGTTGATGACGCGTGAGTTTCCCTCATCAAGGTCAACACCCATATCGCCTCTCCGGATGAGATCGAAAACAAGCTTCTTAAGGTCGTTCATATCGCTTTTCATATCGAAGAGGATCTTGTAAAGCAGTTCCCGCTCTGATGAGAAGGATTTTTCATCTTCCTTCCTGATGAGCGCTGGAAGCTTGCCATTCCCATAATCGGGAAGGTAGTGATGCAATGTAGTTCCAACAATTTCCCGCTCGTTTTCGATTATGGAGATCTGTTCAGTGATATTTTTAAGCTGACGGACATTGCCGGGCCATGAGTAGTTCAGAAGCATATTCCTGGCTTCGGAATCGACCCTTATGGCCGGCATCCTGTATTTCTCAGCGAAGTCCATGGCAAACTTCCTGAAAAGAAGAAATATATCCTCTCCCCTTTCCCTGAGAGCAGGGATCCTTATTGGCACCGTATTAAGCCTGTAGAAAAGATCTTCCCTGAATTTGCCGCTGTCAATTGCCCTGGGAACATCGATATTGCTTGCAGCTATAACCCGGACATTCGTTTTCTGCACTTTTGATGAACCCACCCTTATAAACTCGCCCGTTTCAAGCACCCGGAGAAGCCTGACCTGCGTTGAGAGAGGGAGCTCTGCAACCTCGTCAAGGAAAATAGTTCCCCCGTCGGCTACCTCAAAATATCCCTTCCTGCTATCAGTAGCCCCTGTAAATGAGCCTTTCTCGTGACCGAACAGCTCTGAATCAATAGTCCCTTCCGGTATTGCACCGCAGTTTACGGCTATATACTGTCCATGCTTCCTGGAACTGTAATTGTGGATCACCTGCGGGAATATTTCCTTTCCTGTCCCGCTCTCTCCTGTAATGAGAACAGAAAGATCTGTAGGAGCGACCTGGGCAGCGATATCGATTGCCCTGTTAAGTCCCTCATAATTACCGATAATTCCAAATCTTTGCTTGATATTCTGGAGATCTCTCATATCCTGTTTTTACAATGCTGCGAAATTAAGATATTTTTAAAACAATGGGAAATCCATTTTTTGTAAATTCGCGCTATGAAAGCAAAAGCCGATATCCTCTTCGCCGGAATTATTCCAGCACGCTATGGCTCATCCCGCTTCCCCGGCAAGCCGCTTGCATTAATAGGGAACAAACCGATGATCCAAAGAGTTTATGAACAGGCATCCAAATCGCTTGATAATGTCTATGTAGCCACGGATGATAAAAGAATCTTCGATGCTGTTCAGAGCTTCGGAGGTAAGGCGGTTATGACTTCACCTGATCACCAAAGCGGTACTGACCGCTGCGCAGAGGCAGCTGGAAATTATCGCACGGGGAAACGGGGAGCATAATCGATATTGCGGTTAATATCCAGGGTGATGAACCTTTTATCAGGCCTGAGCAGATCGATCTGTTAAAAGACTGCTTTACAGACGATGACGTACATATAGCAACACTTGTAAGGGAAGCAGCGGAGCCGGGTGAGGATATTTTCAATCCCAACCAGCCGAAGGTAATACTCAATACAAAGGGCGATGCAATCTATTTTAGCAGGGCTGCAATACCTTATGCAAGGGAGGCTGAAAAAAGCGAGTGGACTAAAATGCACACTTATTACAAGCATATCGGCCTTTATGCGTACCGGACTGATGTGCTGAAGAAGATAACACAACTGACCCGCAGCCCCCTTGAAATATCCGAATCGCTTGAACAGAACAGGTGGATTGAGAACGGGTTGGCTGTCAGAACTGCCATAACTAACTGGGAAAGCATTGGCATTGATACACCCGACGATCTGCACAGGGCAAAAATATTTTTAGAACAAAGTATCGGATAATTTATTAACTTTAGCACAATTTTTGATAGTAGTTATATAAAAGATATTTATGAGGATACTTTTACACCTTGTATTTCTTTTTGTATTTGCGATAACCCTTCAGGCTCAGAAGGATAGTGTGAATTATATCGGTGCCATACCTCAGCAGGATATTTCCAGAATGGGAACCGCTGCAAATGTTGTCATATATCCGGTTCCCGTTCGGGAGAACAATTTTACGATAAAAACTGATAAAGAAATATCATATGTGAGAATAACCAATATTATCGGGCAGGATATCTTCAAGGAGAAGTATAATGATCCTGATCAACAAATAAGGATAATGCTCGATAATCCCAAGAGGGGGATGTATCTGGTGACGATAAATTTCAGTGACGGGACAAGAGTGGTCAAAAAAATAATGGTTGAAGAATTTAAATAAAGAAAATATATTACTTTCGTATTTACTGCGGATAGTTGGGGAATGATTCCACTAGTAATTTATCGTCACTAATAATCCGGCTATAAGTTTGGAATTGGCAATCTAATTTACGATTGTTCTCGTAGTTATATGAAGATTGCATGTGATCAATTGATTATGATAAAAAATCATGGAAGAGGGATTAAATGTATTTTCGATAAAGGATCTCGAAAATTTTTCGGGTATTAAGGCTCATACTATCAGGATCTGGGAGAAGAGGTATAAAATACTCGAGCCGGACAGGACCGATTCAAATATAAGAACTTATAGTGAAGCAGAACTGAAAAAGATTCTCAATGTAGCATATCTTAACAGGAACGGACTGAAAATATCCAGGATTGCGAAGCTTGATGAGGATGAACTGACTCAGAGGGTGATGACAGTCAGCAGTAAACATGATGATCTGGATCAGGATTTTCAGCCAGGGAAGATACTCATGTCTGCAATCAGGTTCAATGAGATTCTGTTCAAGGAAACCCTGGCTCCCTTCATCAGTTATCAGGGGGTTGAAGAGGCCTACTGCAGATACCTTTTCCCGCTGCTTGAAAAAGCCAGGATCCTTTGGCAGACAGGAAGCCTTTCAAGGGCACAGGAACAATTTGTCAGAAACACAATAAAGCAGATCATCATTACTAGAGGATAATCTTATTAAAACGGCAGGGGTAAAGCCAAAGCCCTCTGTGGCAATGATCAATACCTCCGATAATCTTACTGACAACAACTTCCTGTTTTATAAATATGCCCTGAGAAAAAGAGGATTTGATGTAATATTTACCGGGGGAATTCTTCCTGCTTCGGAAGTGGTGGAGATTTACAAAATCAAGCCCTTTGAATACCTTGTGGTCAATTCAAGTGCCTTTGATTTCGCGGAAAAGAAAATAGCCTACTTCAACAATATCGGGAAATCGCTTATGATTAAAAAGACTATCTTCACCGATTCTCCGGAAGAATTTGAGAACAAAATCATATGATAAGCTTATACTTACAAAGGATCCGCGCGACTTTCTGAAGAGTTCTTGATTCACTTTAGAATTCAATTATTATTCCTGCAGTGGGCAATATTGTGCCTGCTATTTTTCGGGATATATTTGAGAATGTATCTAAGCGGATCTGACGGGTCTGTGAGAGGAACGCCATTTATGTCTGTCTCCCTGACAAGAATCGGAGGCTGCTCTGCCTTGAAATTATATATATTTTGAACATCAGTATAAAACATCAGCGACCACCTTCTGAAAAAATATTGCTTGTCCAGACGGAGATCCAGCTGATGAAATGCTTTTAGACTCAGCGTGTTGAACTTCGAATAGTCGGGGTATCCCTGACCCTGCAGATCCCATGCAATTTTGTCTGAAGATTTGTTATACATCGTAGGGAGTGTATGGGGCTCCTCCGACAAATCTCCATTTTAAGCCCATATCCCAGTTATGGTGTAAATTTTCTTGTTGCCGTGAGATTGAACAGATTCTTATTATCCCACGATGATGGGATAATGCCTCAGGCGTGAAGAACTCACTTCTTACAAAGGTATAGGAGAAAACAAGGTTTATTCTCCTGAATTCCTTCAGTCTTCCCAGCAGCTCAACTCCGTAGGCTCTCCCTCCCGAGGTCGAAACAAGAGCTTCATCCCCGAAAATACCATAATCTGCACTCTTTACCCGACAGAGGTACTGAATCCCGCAGGGAAAAGGGGTATTGCAGATAATGCTTATAGAAATCCCTCAAGGCTAATCTGGATATTTTCAGAAGGGAGAAGCTCCAGTCCGGCCACATAATGATCTGCAGCCATGTATTTGAGGCTGTTCCTGTTTACAAGTTCTCCACCAGGGGTTGAAAATCCAAGCGATGTATAGGGTGGAAGCTGGTAATATCTCCCGGTGGACTCCATTCAGGCTCAGCTTATCAGTAATTGAATACGAGGCCGACAGCCTGGGCGAAAGCTGGTGGAAGGGATTCAGCATTTCAGATGAATATGTGGCGGCATCGGCTCGCATCCAAAAGAGAGCGTAAGCCTGCTCCCCATAAAGGAACGGCTCAGCTGACCATATGCACTGAACTTTCCTATTTTAAGATTGGTTTTATAGGACAGCTCATTGTCCGGTTGACCTGCCAGATAAATCCTCCTGTAGGTTGAATTTCTGTAATGTCCGTATTCCATACCCGCGCCAAAATCTGCCCTGAAACCCTTTTCTCCAAGAATTGTCCTTTCATACCTGGCTTTCATTTCTCCTTCTCCCGACAAATAATCGAGAATCCTGTTTGAATCTGCCGGGATATTGTTCTGGTACTTGTTCTGGGTATTATTCAGATAATTCCTGCTTATGATCCATGAATCATATCCATTTTCCCGGAAGTGCTTCCAGACAAAGCCAAAAACATAACTGTATTGTTCCTGAACAGGCAGGTAATCAAGAATATACCGCTGATATTCTGTTTCATTGGCTTTCAGGTTTAGGCTGAAGTCATCCTTTGCCCCTAGGCCAAGCACTATAAGCTCATTCTTTGCATCGAGCCTGATTCTTGTATTTTAACTGAAAATCTGTATATGTCGGAAGAAAGGGAAGCTTGAGGGCAGCAAAAAGAAATTGCAGGTAGGATCTTCTTACAGACAGAAGCAGGGTGGCTTTTTCTCCTGCAGGTCCGTTGAGCGTCAGTCCCAGGTCGGAGGCACCCAGTGTTGCCCTGTATTTCATTTTGTCGCTGTTTCCGTCAATAAACGAAAAATTGAGAATTGAGCTCAGGGCATTTCCTTTTGAGGCAGGAAAAGCACTGCTGATAAAATCCACCGACTGTACGAAATCCACATTTATGATACCCACAGGACCTCCCGAGGCCCCCTGAGTAGAGAAGTGATTAAGGTAGGGGATCTCTACATTGTCAACATAGAACCTGTTTTCATTCGGTCCGCCTCCCCTTACAATTACATCATTGCGGTACGCAGGCGTCGAAGCGACTCCCGGGATATGACTGGATTACCCTTGATATGTCGCGGTTACCGCCGGGATTCTTTTCAATCTCATCAATACCAATTATTCTGGAGAAACCGGAGTTTCGATCTTTTTGGCAAACGGAGAGGCTTTTACTAAGCTACCTCCCCTATATTTATCTCCGATCTCCTCAAGAGGAATCTCCAGATTACAACATTGCTGTTTGTAACCATGACGCAGCTGAAATATAGGTCCTGAATCCGACCGATGAAACGCGAAGCTCTGCAAAACCCGGCTTTAAGCCTTTAAACAGAAAATTGCCTTCAGGATCAGTGACTGCTACCTGTTGTAGTTCCCCATATCTGAATGGTGGCAAACGGAACACCTTCATTTGTTTTGGAATTATAAACTCTTCCCTTTATTGCGCCTCTGTTTTCCTGGGCATGCAACAGCGGCAAAGCTGTAAACATGACAGACAATAGCATTAATATCCTTCTCATCCCGGGTTCTGGTAAGAAGGTGTAACAAAAAATAAAAAGCTATTGTTCAGAAAAAATTTCTGTGACTAAGCATTCAGAAGACTCATAAAATAATTTCTTTCCTCAGAAAAATCAATGGATTGAACCCTTTGTTCAAGGGATGAGATCTGGTTCAGGATGTTGTTGGCAAACTCTCTTTTCGCAGAAATATTGTCTGTAAGAAACCTGTGGCCTGCAGCTTTGGTGATCCCCGCAGCTTCAGTCCATATTCTGAGGGCGCTGGATCAATATAACACCGGGCAAAGGCATCCCAGATATAATTTATTGCCGTTTCAGAGGGATGAACCATGTCCTCATCATAGAACCTGTAATCGCGCAGATCATCCATCAAAATCTCATAAGGAGGGAAATATACTGGGCTCTGAGGAGTGGCCGAGCAAAGCCTCCACCGCCAGGAACAAAACCGATTTGCTTACCTGGTTCCCATGTGCACCGTCTTTCAGATGGCGGACGGGACTGATAGTAAAAATAACTTTCAAATCGGGAAGCATGCTGTGCAGCCTGTCTAGCTTCTCATTCCAAAAATCAACTATTTCGTTTACCGTAAGCAGCTCATGACTGAACCGGTCCAGTGGAATCTTATGGCAGTTTGATACTATTTGTCCCGATTGTCTCCACCTGAATATCCTTGCAGTTCCGAATGTGATAAAAAGAAAGCCGGCTTTTGAAATAAATTCAGTTGCCTCACTGAACCGGCTGTTTATCCTGCCGAGTGTTTTAGCGGGATCTTCGGAAGAGAAATCGGTATTATGATAAAAGCTCAGCCACATCCCTTCATGAAAATAAAGATCATCCACAGTGAATTCCTTCCCTGTAAGTATGGCATCGAGAGTATTTCCTACGGAAACAGGATTGTAAACTGTGCCAGCCGGATTCATGAGCACAGGGATTTTCCCTTTTTTCATCTGGTTGCCGATAGCAGAGGAAAAACACGATCCTATTAACAGAACATTCTTATTATAGGTGATTCTGAAGTCTGACGGGACAATATTCAGTTCAGTTCTTAAATTCATGCCATGCCAGCAATATTATTCAAATATGCATATCAATCATCCAGTCGACTATGAACCTGAAAACTTCCTCATTGAATTTTTCATTGTGCAGTTCATGATATCCTCCCGGCCATACCCTGAGGACAACCTTATCAGACCGGGAGGCAAATTCCCTGCTCCCTTCCGGAGATGTGATCTGATCATCAGCGCCATGAATCAGGAGTGTTGGAATTCTGAGCTCCCCTGCATGATCAAGGGAATACCTTGCCGCCTCCATAGCTGCTGCGAAAAGGGAAACAGAAATCTTGTCGTGTACAAGCGGATCGGCCTTGTACCTCTCAACAACAGCAGCATCATGGGAAATATGATCGACATTCAGCCCTGAAGGCTGTACAAGTCCGGGTGTAAGATGCTTCATCACCGATGCCAGTCTACCTTGCTTCTGGGCGGTTCAAATGCAAGGCGAAGCCATGGAGATGTAACTATGGCTCCCTTGATCTTCGGATTGTGCCTCAGAATATAGTTCAGAACTATACCACCCCCAAGGCTGTGTCCGTAAAGATATACCGGAATACCATGGAAGGTCTTGCGGCAGCTGTCGAGCATTATATCGATCATCTCATCAAGCAACGCATAATTCTTTAATATAACCTCGTCCTCCGTCCGAGCTTCCGTGACCAGGCAGGTCGAGCGCCCGTAAAGCAATACCCTCGCTAAGGAACCTGTCACCCCAGCTATCGTACCTGTGTATATGTTCCCCTACTCCGTGCACAAATACGATCACAGCCCTTAAATGCTCACCCGGGCTCCTTATTATACCTTTCAGAAGCTGTCCGTTCTTCAGCCTTATATGGAAATCCATAATATTTTTTTTTAAATGTACGAAAGTTCCGTTAATAATGTGCCGGACACTTGCGGGCTACGGAAATATCATTCAAAAGATCAGACATTCAGGCTATTGATTTTGAAGTGATTATCACGGTTGTGCAATAAGTTTCAATTCCGAATTTTAAAAATTATAATTTATAAATTATTTAGAAAAGCTGCCGTCTATAACCTATATCCAGCTCATTGACTATTAATTGAAAAATTTAATTATTTTGAACAGGGGAAGAAAATAATAATTTAAAGATATTCGGATTTGTATATCTTTATTTATTTGCAGAACTTTGTTCAACAACATTAAAAACTAAGAGCAATGACACAGTACGAGTTCAACAATAGTCTGCTGGAAATGAAGTCAAATCTTCAAAGGTTCGCAATGAGTCTGACATCTGATCGTGATACTGCACTTGATCTTGTACAGGATACATATCTTAAGGCAATTACCTACAAAGATAAGTTCGTTGATTATACAAATCTCAAGGCCTGGGTGTTTACAATTATGAAAAACACCTTCATCAACAATTACAGGCGGAATGTAAAGGAAAATACAATTATTGACGGTACCCAGGATCTGTATTACATAAATCAGCCGCATGACAAAGGATTCATTTCGCCCGAGTCATCGCTTTCGGAAAGTGAAATCGAAAGGGCCATTGATTCTCTTAGCGACGAATTCAGGATTCCCTTCAGGATGCATGTTGACGGCTACAAGTACAAGGAAATAGCCGATAAGCTTGGCCTTAAGATCGGCACTGTAAAAAGCAGGATCTTTTTCACACGGCAGAAGCTGATGTTGATATTAAAGGATTATGTAAAATAGTTTTAGGTTTATTTTAGTTTGGTCAGGTTATGGTTTTAGTCCCGCCCCCAGGCGGGACTTTCTTTTTTACAATTATCCCGGCAAAAACAAAAACAATAAAGATTCCCGAAACAATCCATGCCCAGAGGTTGGATGTCTTCGATTCAGCCCACATTTCATAATTGTCCGATAGAAACAGGTCGGCGTTCACTGGCCAGATCAGATTCATTGAGCTGTCAGTATAACCATTTGTCCGGGTCAGCTTTCCCGGGCATTGAAATCCGGACCGAATAGTTTTTGTAATCGATCAGCAATGGATTTGTTGCAAGGGTAAGTGCCGAATCAGCTTCCGTTTTAAATTTTGAGGCATCAGGTTCGCCTATCATTTTCCTAAGGAAGAATCCCGATGACCAGAGGCTGTCAAAAAACTCATTGTATTCATTTACGATACCAATGATTTTAGCCTCCCCTGCTTTAAGGGAATCTTCCGAAAACTCAGGGCCTGCCCTCCCGGCCGTAAGCTTGAAAAATTCTTCGATCCACATAGTTGAAACATTTTTAATGGTCCAGTTCCGAGGTTTTCTGCTCTATTGAATCGGCAAGGCTCTTATAGCTTCAGACTATCAGTTCCATGAAGCTTTGAGTTTTTCAGATTTTCAGGAGAATAAAAATAAAGGAGCTCATCCTTATTGAGAAAATTTTTGACAGAGCTTCCTGATGCCAATCTTTTGTCGATTATCTCCGAGAAGCGGTAAGAAGTATTGAACCAGTTGAATTTCCTTGCTGAAGCTTACATGCCTTGGGAATTTTCCATTTGATGAGGAATCATTTCTATATGTCTCATTAATTTCGCCCGCATTTCCGAAAAGCTTTTCAGCCCTTTTAATCCACAGCGTATCGCCCCTTCGGGACCGATTTCGCATGAATCTGTAACAATCCAGGTACTGTCGAAATGGCACCTGGAGTTCTGATTTCTCAAATTTGTTCTTTGAGCTCTTCATCTCAATTTCCCTTTTAACTGATCCATCAGCATGCACCATGATCAGTCAGGATTGTTTCGGGTTCGTCGCATGAAAGATGAGATCCAGCATCAGCAAAGAGTCAAGTTTGAGTTTTGTTCTTCATCGCGTGTTATAATTTAATTGGGTTACCGTTAATTTCAGAAAGTTTCTTCTTCTATCTCCCTTCTTAGCTCAGGATCGTTCATTAATCATATCATCAAGATCTTTATATTCCTTCTTCAGCTGTCAATTGTGCGGAAAAGTTCCTTCAACCTGTTTATCCGAATTCCCGCTCTCTTTAAGAAAGGGCAAACTTCTTTTCAGAAATCCGAAAAAATCATTCTTTTCTCCATAGTTTCAGTCCATTCCGAAGTTCCTCTCTCATAGGATTCTATCCGGCTGCTCAGGCGATTAATCTGTTTCATCATCATTGTCTGCTGCAATACAAAAATCAGGACAAGCAAAATACCGAAGCAGTCAACCAGGCTTCTCCTCACCCATGTTGATATAGGTCCAGCCAAAGAAGAAACTCAACAAGATCAAATCGCCCCTCCTCCTGCTTGAATTTCCCCGAAAGCCTGCTTAATACCTTTTCTGCAATTCATCAGCTGAGTTCAGCACTGGCTTGCTCCTCTTCAGGACCTCCAGTGCTCTTTTATATTTTCATTTGACTGATCCATAGTCATAAATATTTTTCTATCAGTGCTGAAATACTCTTTCTGGCATGATAGAGATTTGCTTTAATTACTGACTTGCTTATCCCGGTCAATTTCGATATTTCATCGCCCGTCATCTCTTCAATTTCTGATAAAATAAAGATTGTCTTTTGGTTCGGGCTAAGCCTGTTGGTCAGCATACCTATTATCCCGGCAGTTTCATCATTCTCCAGTCGGAATGAAGGTATCTGGGAAACCTTTTCGGAAAGCATTGCCCAGGTCCTTTCATCAGCGACATATTCACGGTTTCTTTTTTTGTGTCTCAAAATGTCGTAGCATTTATTTATCACTATTTTGTAAATCCAGGTCCTGTACACTTCAGCGGATCTTATATTCTTTAATTTTCTGCCAGATTGTCACCATTGTCTCCTGAACCACATCTTTGGCTTCATCTTCATCGCCAAGCATCCTGAACGCCAGGGAAAAAGCATAAGGAGAGGTCAATTCCACAACTTTCCGGAAATTATTGAAATTTCCTTCCCTGCATTCCTCTATGATTTTTATATCTATCAAAATTATGGCTTTCTTAATATTAAAGACGGGAATTTATCTCCAAGGTAAAAAACATATAGTAATTTTAATGAAAAAACAAGGACCATGCAAAAGATTATATCCCTGAGGACAGATAAACAGAATGGTTTATATGATATTACAAGTAAGGTGTGAATCCATGATCAAGGAGAGCAGGGTAAAAAACGGAATTGCTTCAGTTTATGCAAGGGGATCGACTGCCGCCATTATGATTCAGGAAAACTGGGATCAATCTGTTCAGAATGACGTAGTTACTCTTCTCAGACGATTAGTTCCATCACGGGATCTGGGAACACGACCATCAGGACAACAACGGGGATGCACATCTGAAAGCCGGCTTGATAGGCGCCTCGGAGACGATTCCCATTATTGATTCCAGTCCTGGTTTGTCAACCTGGCAGAATATATTCCTGTGTGAATTTGATGGTCCGAGAGAAAGAAGGGAAATCGTAGTGACGATAATCGCGGATAATGAAAGCTGAGTATTCAGTCAGACTGAGTGATTGTTTTTGACATTTTCCATAAATGTCTCATATTTTTTTCTTCCTACCGGAGATTTCTTAAATATCCGCTGTAAATCTTTCAGGGGAAAGATCAATCCAGTCCCAAGAGATTCATCTGCAACAGTTCATCATAATCACAAACTCCGTGACATTATTGGACTGTGCCTTGATATTCCATGGACAAACCTCCTGGCATCTGTCACATCCATAAACCCTTCTTTCTAGTTTAGATATTATCTCATCAGGACATTGGTCCCTTTCTTCTCGATTAAGGTTTGCAATGCATTTCCGGTGCATCAATTGTATGGTTTTCATTAATAGCACCTGTAGGGCACAGTTCAATGCATTTCCTGCAATTGCCGCAGTGATCCCCGGCAATATGGCTTATCATATTCAAGTTCTGTGTTGAGGATCAATATCCCGATAAAAAAAAATGAGCCGATATCTTTATTTATCACAATGGAATGTTTCCCCTGCCATCCAATGCCTGCTTCAACGGCCCAGGCCTTTTCAAGAAGGGGAGCCGTATCAGAGAAGGGCCTTCCTTTCGGTGTCCGGCTCTACAGATTTTAATGAATGTCAAGCAATTCGCTGAGCTTTTCTTTTGATCACGTCCTGGTAACTTTCACCATAGGCATATCGTGAAATTACAGGAACTCCGTCTCCTTTTTGCAGAATATCAGAATAATAATTAATCCCAGTTACAATGAGGATTTTGCTCCGGCAAGAGGATTCAGGGTTAATCCTCTTTCCCGTATCCCTGGCTAAATAGCCCATTCCTGCATTCATTCCCGGAATTGCACCAGTTTTTTATAATATCTTCACGTTCCTGTCAGAGATCTGGATGCAGTAATTCCACAGAGATCGAAACCAAGCTCCCTCGATTTCTCTTTTATAAGCAGTGAAAGGGATTTATTATCCTGAGATGGCATAAATCATATCTTTAGAGAAATCCAAGCTCAAGCTTTGCCTCATCGCTCAGCATACTCCTGTCCCATGGAGGATTGAATGTTAACTTAAGGTCGCATTCCTTTACACCCCTTGTTCCGCCAACCTTGTATTTTACCTCCTCGAGCAGCTCCTCTGCCATCGGGCAATTTGGAGCAGTAAGGGTCATAGTGATGTGAACGGCATGATCCTCATCAGAGACTGATATCATATACCAACCCAAGATCATATATATTAACCGGTATTTCCGGATCGTATATACTCCTTAGCACTTCTCCTATACGTGTTTCTATTTCAAGTTGTTCATCGAGAATCCATTAGCTGGAATATTTAAAGGATTAAACATCTCCTGCCTTAAACGGTCATTTAACTACGGTCACCGGCGAGAGCATCATTCGTATTTATATAATGATAATCTTCCTTCATTTATCAATTGCGTTGTACTTACCCCTTGCATTGTAGGCCATTGAATAAAGCTTCATCTGCCTCACCATTGAGAGTAATCCATTGGAACGGGTGGGAGAAAGATTCTGTCTCAGACCAATTGTGTCAATGAAATATAAATCGGCTGATATTATTTCCTCTGGTGTACGTCCTGAAAGCACTTTTATCGAGCAGGGCCACAATACCCCGTGTAATAATAGCATCGCTGTCGGCTGTAAAGGTTATTATCTTCCCGTCAAAATCGGGATGCAGCCATACCTTTGACTGGCAGCCCTCAATGAGGAAATCCTTCACCTTGAACTTCGGATCAATCACCGGCAACTCTTTACCGAGATCAATGAGAAGGTTATATTTGTCCATCCAGTCATCAAACAGCGAAAACTCCTCAATAATCTTATCCTGTATTTCGTTAATTGTCATATCATGATCATTAAGCAAACATGCTGATTACCTTTTCAATTCCATCCGCCAAGACTGATCGATCTCCTCTTTTGTATTATAGAAGCACATTGATGCCCTCACAGTTCCATCTTATCCCATATCGGTCCATAACTGGTTGCGCGCAATGAGTTCCTGTTCTGACCGCAATACCCATCTTGTCAAGGACCATGCCTGTATCGTACTGATGTATCCCATCGAGCAAGAAAGGATATTGTTGGCTATTTTCTTGCTGATTCCCGTAGATCTTAAATCCCTTTATATGAAGAGAGGCTGTCCGTTGCATATGTAAGAGCAGCTCTTTCTCATCGTGCCTCAATATCCTGCCTGCCAATCTGGTTACATAGTCAATGGCAGCCATGCCAGCCCTATTGCTGCCGGATAATTTGTTGTTCCTGCCTCAAATTTAAATGGCAGCTCATTATAGGTTGTTTTCTCGAAAGTCACACTTATCAACCATATCACCTCCGCCCTGGTAGGGAGGCAGCTCTGACAGCCATTTTTCCTTGCCATAGAGGCA
Organism: uncultured Bacteroidales bacterium; assembly: GCA_963756885.1. Taxonomy (GTDB): domain Bacteria; phylum Bacteroidota; class Bacteroidia; order Bacteroidales; family VadinHA17; genus LD21. The sequence continues at coordinate 269,851 of CAVWPG010000001.1, read as the reverse complement.
GCCTATTCCGGTTGGGCCCGTATATCTTGTGACCGGAGAAAACATAAAAATCGCAATCCATTACCTCTAACATCTACAATGCCATGCTGTATTCCCTGGGCACCATCGATAAGAACAGGTACATCATGCGAGTGTGCAGCGGCAATCATCTCTTTAACGGGGAGGATCGTTCCAAGTGCGTTTGATACCTGGGTAATGGCGACAAGCTTCGTTTCGTGAGGAGATCATTCTCAGGTATTCCTCAAAGATAATATCCCCAGAATCATCAATGGGTATGACCCTTAGTACCGCCCCTTTTCTCTCACACAGCATCTGCCACGGAACTATGTTGGCATGATGTTCAAGGTAGCTTATGAATTATCTCATCCCCTTTATCAATGAAACGTTCGCCAAAGGAAAATGCGAGACCATTTATCGATCCGGTTGTTCCGGAAGTAAAAATAACCTCCTCCTTTTTACCGGCATTAATAAATGATCTTACTTTTTCCCTTGCATTTTCATAAGCCTCAGATGAGAGATCGCTTAAGGTAATGATACCCCTCTGTGTATATTAGCGTTATAAGTGTTATAAATATCTGACAGGGTGTCAATTACAATTTTTGGTTTCTGAGTGGTTGCACCATTGTCGAGGTAAACAAGTGGCTTATCGTAGACTTTCCTGCTAAGAATCGGAAAATCGGCTCTTATTTCTTCTATATTTTTCACCCGTCCTCAGATTATCCGCACTTTACCATACAACTTGCGCACCTCGAGAGTTCTCCCTTAAGGCGTTGCATTACAAGGTTATCCATCCTCTCGCGGATAGGTTCAACCTTTATGTTCTGAATTACTTCATGGGCAAATCCGAACATCAGCATAAGTCATGGCATCATGTTTATTAATTCCACGGGACTGAAGGTAGAACAGGGCATCACCGTCAAGCTGGCCCACTGTGGCCCCATGGCTGCATTTTACATCATCCGCATAAATTTCCAGCTGCGGCTTGGTATCCATCTTTGCATCGTCGGTAAGAAGAATATTGTTATTTCTCTGGTAGGCCAGTGTTCCCTGTGCGCCCGGCCTTACAAGTATTCTTCCGTTGAAAGCCCCTGTGGACATATCATCAAGAACGCCCTTGAAAAGCTGGTTGCTTGTACAATGTGGGAAAGCATGTTCAACGTATACATAATTATCAACATGCTGCCATTTATCAGCCAGGAACAGGCCAAAGGAATGACATTCTGCTCCTTCACCACCAAGAATATGGTATGTACTGTTGCGGATAAGACCTCCATGAAGTGTCATATTGTTTGAAGATGCAAAACTGTTTCTCTCCTGGTGGATGAAGGTATGAGTAATCTTGCATGCTGCATTATGCTCATTCTGCATTCTCAGAATGTCGAAATGTGCATTCTCCCCGACAAAAACCTCAGTTACTGCATTTGTCAGGAATTTCTTGGGAGAGAGGGTATGATCACAAATAATAATTGAGAATTCAGCATTTTTTTCCACAATAATAAGGTTCCTGTGCTGGCTGAATGAATCTACTTCTGCCTGCACAAGATTTACAACCTGAACCGGTTTGGAAAGAATGACACCCTCCGGCACGTACACGAAGATCCCATCGGATGCCATGGCGGAATTAAGGTGCACCAATCCGTCGGTCTCGCTTTTGGCATATTTTCCATAATGCCTTTCAACTAATTCGGGAAACTTTTTGGCTGCTTCATTAAGACTGCCAATCCAGACACCGCTCGGAAGCTGCTGTAATTTATCATTTATAGTGGGGTAAAAGCCATTCAGCAGTACAATTCCGTGAGTATCCAGCTCCACTATATCGCATCTGAACTCTTCAGCCTTTTCAAAATCTGAAGACTCTGGCATAAAATAGCTGGAATAGTCATGGTCAAAAAACAGGTTAAGACTCGTATACTTGTATGCCTCATCTTTTTTTGTAGGTATACCCAGTTCACTGAACTTACTGAAAGCTTCCTCTCTGAATGAATTAATATATGGCGAAGATACACCGGATATCTTTTCGATATTATCCTGATAAAGAGTCAGGTACTTTTCCGTTATTTCAGAGTTGCCGTTCATGCCAGTATGCTATTTTCCACCTCTTTCTTGATCCAGTCGTACCCCTTTTCTTCAAGTTCAAGGGCCAGTTCCTTTCCCGCTGTCTTAACTATCCGTCCATCATACATAACATGGACCACATCAGGTATAATATAATCCAGAAGCCTCTGGTAATGAGTAATGACGATAAATGAATTATCGGGTCTCTTGATCTTATTGACTCCGTTGGCGACTATTCTCAGGGCATCGATATCAAGACCCGAATCAGTTTCATCCAGAATAGCAAGCTTTGGTTCAAGCATTGCCATCTGAAATATTTCATTTTTCTTCTTTTCACCCCCTGAAAACCCTTCATTTACAGATCTGTTTGCCAGTTTGGAATCTATCTCCACAATCTCTTTCTTCTCCCTCATCATCTTCAGAAAATCGGATGCCGAGAGAGGTTCAAGTCCTTTATATTTGCGGTGTTCATTAACAGCAGTCTTTCATAAAGTTGACCATACTTACACCGGGGATCTCTATCGGGTATTGGAATCCGAGGAATAATCCCTCCCTGTGCACGTTCTTCTGCAGGCATGTCCAGCAGGTTCTTTCCCAGATAGGTTACTGTACCTTCAGTTACCTCGACAAATTCCCTCCCTGCAAGGACGGCAGCCAGAGTACTTTTTCCGGAACCGTTGGGGCCCATAATTGCATGAATCTCACCGGCCTTTACCTTAAGGCTTATACCTTTTAATATATTTTTTCCGCCTATCGAAGCTTTTAAATCTTTTATAATCAACATGATAATATATGATGCTAAATAAATTTTAATATTTAACCTATACTGCCTTCAAGGCTGATCTGCAGAAGCTTCTGTGCTTCAACAGCAAATTCCATTGGCAGCTTATTAATTACCTCCCGGCATAACCATTGACTATCAGTCCTATTGCATCCTCGGTCGATATTCCTCTCTGATTGCAATAAAAGATCTGATCTTCACCTATCTTGGAAGTTGTTGCTTCATGTTCGACTATAGCTGTCTGGTTGTCAACCTCAAGGTAAGGAAATGTATGAGCTCCGCATTTGTCACCGAGCAAGCAGCGAGTCGCACTGTGAATAATTCCTTGCATTTGTTGCATTCTTTAGAACCTTTACAAGTCCTCTGTAGCTGTTCTGGCCTTGTCCGGCGGAAATTCCCTTTGAAACAATAGTGCTTTTTGTATTTTTCCCGATATGGGTCATTTTTGTACCTGTATCAGCCTGCTGGTGATTATTTGTTACAGCAACGGAATAGAATTCACCTGTTGAATTATCCCCCCTGCAATATGCATGAAGGATATTTCCATGTTATAGCTGATCCGGTTTCAATCTGGGTCCAGGAAATCTTTGAGTTTTCTCCCCTGCACATTCCTCTCTTTGTAACAAAGTTGAATACTCCTCCGAGCCCATCCTTATTCCCGGGATACCAGTTCTGAACGGTAGAATATTTCACCTCGGCATTTTTTTCCGCAATTATCTCAACAATTGCTGCATGAAGCTGATTCTCATCCCTTGTTGGTGCCGTGCATCCTTCCAGGTAACTGACATAGCTTTCTTCATCGGCAACAAGAAGTGTCCTTTCAAACTGACCGGTATTTGCAGAATTTATCCTGAAATATGTTGAAAGCTCCATCGGGCACCTTACCCCTTTGGGAATATAACAGAATGATCCATCGCTGAATACCGCAGAATTAAGCGATGCAAAAAAATTATCAGTATAAGGAACAACTGTACCCATATATCTTTTCACAAGTTCGGGATATTCCTTAACTGCGTCGCTGAAGGAACAGAATATAATACCCATCTCGGCAAGTGTTTCCTTGAAAGTTGTTTTTACGGATACACTGTCAATAACAGCATCCACAGCCACTCCTGCAAGGTGTTTCTGCTCTTCCAGCGGGATCCCGAGCTTATCGAATGTCCTTTTCAGTTCCGGATCTATGTCATCTATGCTGTTGAGTGTCTTTCTCTGCTTTGGAGCAGCATAGATAAATAATATCATTGTAGTTTATCGGCGGAATCTTAAGATTTGCCCATTTGGGCATCTTCATTGTAAGCCAGTGACGGTATGACTTTAACCGGAATTCCAGAAGCCAGTCAGGCTCCTCCTTCTTTTCAGAAATAATTCTTACAACATCCTCACTGAGTCCCTTGGGAATCCGTTCCATCTCAATGTCGGAATAGAACCCGTATTTATATTCGCCTGAGGTAACGTCACTTATTATTTTATCCTGATCTTTTTCCATAATCTTCATTTCAACAATCTATAGCTCTCTTATATATAAACAACTTGAGAATAAAAAAGTTATGCTTAAATTTTGATATATACCCTTATAAACAATATGCTCTGTCAAATTTAATTCACACTAATTATATTTAATCTAAATAAAAAGGCAAAAATATAAAAAATATAGAAATTATAACAGGTTACCGGGATGAAAATTGATTCGGTGAATTTTTGATTTCTCATTAAATAGAATTTTAAATAATTATGATTATGAACTTAAAAATATAGTTAAATTCGCGCCTTGATTATTTTTATATCGGCGTTTCATAATATCAACTCTAAAATAATGAGCACTTATTATTAAATCGCGCTGACAGGGAATGGCAAGAAGATCTTAATTCTCCTTTTAGTATTTTTTCTCACCCCTTTATCATTGTTTGCAGCCGGAGGAACAGTTCCATCCATCGGACCAGTAAGAGTCGAATTTATCATTTTCGGACTTATTCTTTTCGGTGTTGCCTTTTTCACAAGCACACATTCTGGGTAGCTGTGACAGGTCTTACCGTACTGCTTGCATTTTCAAATTCATTTTTGATCCCGGGTTTCATTTGTGCGAGCATCTGTTCGGGCGAGACGCCTATGGGGGAACAACTTATGGATAAAGCGCTGCGACAGGGTGAATGGGGAATCCTGCTGAACCTCCTCGGCCTGCTTCTCGGGTTTTCAATTCTTTCAAAAATATTTGAAGAATCCGGAGCTCCGGATATTTTGCCAAACTATCTTCCTGATGACTGGAAAGGACCCTTGGTTCTTCTGATATTTGTCTTTGTGCTTTCCTCCTTCCTCGATAATATTGCTGCTGCTCTTATCGGGGGTACAATTGCACTTGTTGTCTTCAAGAGGAAGGTCCATATCGGCTATATTGCTGCAATTGTTGCAGCAAGCAATGCAGGCGGATGCGGGAGTGTTGTAGGTGATACTACAACAACTATGATGTGGATCGATGGGGTAAGTGCATTCAATGTCCTCCATGGCTTTATAGCAGCCGCTGTTGCACTTCTGTTTTCGGCATGGTTCGCTTCGCATCAGCAGGATAAATACCAGAGAATACAGAAGGATGCTGATCCCAATGTAAGAATCGACTGGGTGAAGATTTTAATGTGTAGGCCTTATACTGGCCGGAGCGATTATCTCCAACATCCTCTATGACATGCCTGCCCTTGGAGTCTGGATAGCCATATTGCTCGGGCAGCTTCCTGAGGCCTGTTCCATGGAAAGAGGTGCCGGGAGCCTTCAAAGGAACCATATTCCTTCTCTGCCTGGTGTTCTGTGCATCGCTTATGCCGGTGCAGGAACTTCCTGATGCCTCATGGATGACTGCATTTTCACTTGGGTTTCTCTCATCTGTCTTTGATAACATTCCTCTCACAAAAATTTGTCTCGATCAGGGTCATTATGACTGGGGAATGCTGGCCTACAGCGTCGGGTTCGGGGGATCAATGATCTGGTTTGGGTCTTCGGCCGGTGTAGCTCTTACAAATAAATTTCCTGACTCCCGCAATGTTGTTCTCTGGGTTAAAGGAGGATGGCATATTGTAGTAGCATATGTAATCGGATTTCTTTGCCCTATTCATGATAATGGGCTGGGAGCCGGCAGACAACAAGGAGCATAAGATAATAAACTGTCCCGTTCCTGATTGTCCTGTTGCAAAAAAGGCAAAGCAGGTTGCTGTGCCCCGACCCTTAAGTTACTACGAGCTTATAAAACAAGAATAACCGCTAATAGCTTCACCGGGTTGCATTTTAAATCCTCATCCTGAAAGGGTAGTGAGTGAGACTGACATGCCCAGCGGAGACTATTAAGGTGGTAGGCGCCTTCCCCGGGGCAACTTGCAGACAGGATACTGGTTGTGACCTTTTTGTAAAAAAATCTTACCTTTAGGAACAATTTTAATCCGGGACTTATGAAAAGGCTTGTTGTTATTTTAATTCTCATCCTGTCACTGCTCAACTCTACTCCCAGTCCGGGAAGGATATCAGGGCAGAAATCAGGCATATCACTGTATTTCCTGACAGGGCTCAGATTGATCGCGAAACGCAGGTCTCGGTACAACACGGGTAAAACAGTTTTAAAGCTTTCGTCCCTCTCGCCTTACATTGATGTGCAGAGCATTCAGGTTAAAGGGTTCGGTGATTTCACAATTCTTTCTGTCAATCATCAGAATAACTGGCTTCAAAATCTCGAGGATTCTCCTGAGGTAAAAAGCATCAGGAGCCAGATTGAAGAGCTGCAGCGAAAGGTGGAAGACGAAAAAGCTTCAATAAGCGTGCTGAAGGAAAAAGCAGCCTTCCTTGTAGCCAACAGGGAGGTACTTGTAAAGTCTTCTGCCTTTTCGATGGAACAGTTTAAAAACCTCATGGATATGTATACCAAAAACATGGAACAGGTTACTGTTACATCACTTATGAAGGAGAGGCTTATAAAGGATTATGAAAAGCAGATAGCCGCTCCTTCAGAAACAGGTTTCAGAAAAGCTTGAAACGAAGCAGCTTCCTTCAGGTGAAATTTACGTTACCGTCACTGCAGAAAAGCCTGTATCGGGCAAGCTCTCCTTCAGCTATGTTGTATCAAATGCCGGCTGGTATCCCTCGTACGACATAAGGGTTGAGGATATAAAAAACCCTGTATCTATAATCTATAAGGCCAATGTATTTCAGAATTCAGGAGTTGACTGGAAAGATATAAAAATAAGCTTCTCCAATGCCACACCATGGGTAGCCGGAGATGTTCCTGGTTTTATATCCATGGTTTATTGATTATTACACTCCTCCACAACCCGTTTATAATCCAGCCCGCGCGGCGATGAAGAAAAGCAGGGCTCCCGAAGCACTGGAGATGGCAGCAGTGAGCAAGGATGAAATGGCAGCGGAATCTGCACCCGTGCCTGTAGAAAAGAAGATTGGTGAAACAACTGTCACATTTGATGTTTCGGTACCATGTTCAGTCCCTCCGACGGCAAGGTCAGACTGTTGAAATACAGCGGCTCACTGTCACCTGCTGAATACAAGTATGTTACAACACCGAAACTTTCTCAGCTTGCCTAGCTTACTGCCAATATTACTGACTGGGCAGGATCTGAACCTGCAAAGTGGAGAAGCCACCCTCTATTTTGAGAATTCATTTGTCGGAAAATCGAATGTAAATGTCAGTCAGCTGACTGATACACTTCACTTTTCCCTAGGAACAGATAACGGCATTATTGTAAGAAGAGAGAAAAGGATGGATTTACACAAGCAGAAGAACTAATCGGGTCAAATAAGACTGAGACTTACTCTTTCCTGCTGATCCAGTAGAAACAATAAGAGCTGTTCCTGTCAAAATAAGGATTAATGATCAGATACCTGTATCGTCAAACAATGGAATCAGCGTAGATACCGCTGGATCTGTCAGGCGGAAAGCTTGAATACACTAAACCGGAGAGATCAGTATGGGATCTTGAGATCGGCAAACAGGAGACGAAACAGATCGTTCTTACCTATTCCGTTAAATATCCAAAAGATAAAACTGTTATTCTTGAATAAATTTTTAATACAGAGCCATGAATTTTACTTGGAAATCTCATATGGTTGATTTTTGGAGGCATTGTCATTGCAATTGAATACTTTATCGGAAGCATTATTACTCATTATTACCATAATCGGAATTCCCATTCGGCCTTCAGACCCTTAAGATGGCCTCACTGGCATTATGGCCGTTTGGAAGGGACAGCAGGGTGCATGAAAGGGCTTCAGGTTGCCTTTATATTATTCATGAATGTGCTATGGCTCCTTACGGGTGGCTTATGGATAGCGCTGACGCATCTGATATTCGGCATGCTCCTGCTGTGCATTACAATAATCGGAATCCCCTTCGGACTTCAGCATTTCAAACTTACTGCCATAGCGTTAAGTCCCTTTGGAAGGGATATTATCACTAAATAATAATAATGTACTTGTTTATCTGCGGAAATCAGTGCGGTCATCAGTGGGAAAACAGTGAGCGTTCCCGCAGATGAGCCGATCCTGCAGATCAACGAAAGAAATGAATATTCTCATATGGATGAATCTGAAAATAAAAATACGTCACTATAAACGATCTTGGGAAATTCCGGCTTATAGACCATCTTACGAGGAGGAACAAGCCTGTCAATCTTAATCTCAATAACAGGGATAGGGGATGATGCGGCCATTATCGATTCAGGCGCTCTCGGTGACCCTTGTTTCGACCGACCTTTTGCTTGAAGGGATACACTTCAATCTGATCTATTCCCCGCTGAAGCATCTCGGATATAAGGCAATTATAAGGGGGATTTCAGATATTTATGCTATGAACGGGGAACCGGACCAGGTATTGATTTCACTTGGGATAAGCACAAGGTTTTCCGTTGAACAGGTAGAAGAGATCTATGAAGGGATTTATCTGGCATGTGAAAAATATCATGTCGATCTGGCAGGAGGCGACATCAACCAGCTCCCTTACCGGGCTGACGATAGGCGTAACTGCTGCTTGGGAAGGCAGAGAAGGGTGGATGATTGTTGGAAGAGATGGAGCCAGGGCAATGATCTGATCTGTGTCACAGGTGATTTCGGTGCTGCATTATGGGTCTTCAGCTGCTTGAGAGGGAGAGAAAACTTTTCTGAAGGACAAGGTAACCCAACCTGATCTCTCCGGTTATGAATATATTGTTGGAAGGCAGCTTAAAGCCGGAGATCCCGGTTGCATGAATATTGAACGAACTGCGGGAAGCAGGCATCAAGCCATCTCGATGATCGATGTTACTGACAGTCTGGCTTCTGATCTGCTGCATATCTGCAAGCTGTCAGGAACAGGATGCAGGATTTTGTACAGCAAGATCCCTATCGACTATGAGACTATCAAGACTGGCCGGGGAATTCAATATTGATCCGATGACACCTGCCCTCAACGGAGGTGAAGATTATGAAATGCTGTTTACTGTTCCGCTCGATATTACTGAAAAGATCAAACTGGTAAATCAATCAGGATCATCGGCCATATGACAGCAGCTACCTCCGGTGGTGCCTTATTGTGGGGACGATGGGTCAGAAGTTGAGATTACCTCGATGGGCTGGAAGTAAGGATAGCTATCTCGCCCTTATAATTCCTCGTCTCCGATTTACGGATAAATTCAAGTATATAGTCCCTGTCGTCGGATGGGTTAAAGGAATTGCTCCACATGACTCCAGGGCCTGGGAAAAATTCATCTTGCCTGGTAAATTGCCCTGTAGATATTGTGGATCGTCATCAATTCTTTCCTTTTCAAAACCCCTTCGGGTCAGTCCGACTGAATTCAATCCCATATATGAAAGAGGATCCCTGTCGGCCTTTATGAAAGGAGGCACATCAATTCTCACCTTTGAATCCTCCTCCTATTATTACATGCGCTCCGATTTTTGTAAACTGATGTACGAGTGAGCCTCCGCTCAGAATGGCCCAGTCATCAACTTTGACTTCACCGGCCAGTCCGGTTGTATTCCCAATGATTATGTTGTCTTTCAGTCACAATCGTGACCGATATGTGAGTAAGCCATTAAGAGGCAGCCCGAACCTATAACTGTTTTGCCCGAAGTTGCAGTTCCCCTGTTTACTGTGGCACATTCCCTTATGGTTGTATTATCGCCGATTTCAGCCGTAGTGTCCTCTCCTCTGAATTTCAGGTCCTGCGGAATACCTGATATGACAGGCCGAGGGAAAAATCCTGCAATTCTTTCCGATCCTGGCACCATCCATAATTGCCGCATTGGGACCGATCCATGTTCCGTCACCAATAACGGCACTTCCAGCAATATATGCAAAAGGTTCAATTGTAACATCTTTCCCAATTATGGCATCCGGATGGACAAAAGCTAAATTTGAGATCATTTTCGATTATTTATTTTTTACAACCTGGGCAGTCATTTCACCTTCAAGTACCAGCTTGTTTCCCACAAAAGCCTGACCGAACATTGTCACGATGCCTCTTCGGATAAGGTCGGTCAGCTCCATTTTAAGTATAACGGTATCTCCTGGAACTACTTTTTGCTTGAATTTCAGTTTATCTATCTTCAGGAAATAAGTCGAATACTTTTCAGGTTCATCAACAGTACTCAGGACAAGCAATCCTCCGGTCTGAGCCAGGGCCTCAACAAGCAACACCCCGGGCATTACGGGTTCTCCGGGAAAATGACCCTGGAAAAATGCCTCATTGAAAGTAATATTTTTTATGCCTACAATTGAGGTCTCGTCAAGAGCAATGATTTTATCCACAAGCAGAAAGGGATATCTGTGGGGAAGACGTTTCCTGATATCCTCAAGTGTAAAAACAGGTGGCTGGGTAGGATCATAAACGGGGATCTCCTTTTTGGAAGAGCCTTTTTCATCTCCTGCCTCATTAGTCTTGCAAGGCGGGTATTGGCATAATGACCCGGCCGTGTTGCCACTATCTTTCCTTTTATCGGGTGACCGACAAGGGCTATATCACCCATGATATCAAGAAGTTTATGCCTGGCAGGTTCATTGGGAAATCGCAATTCGGTATTATTCAGAACCCCTGCGGTATGCTTGCTTATTCCCGGCCTGTTGAACATTGTTGCAATACGGTCTATTTCAGCCTGTTCCACCTCCTTTTCCAGTATTACAACTGCATTATCGAGATCACCTCCCTTAATAAGCCCAGCCTTGAAAAGAGGCTCCAGCTCATGAAAAAAGACAAAGGTACGGCTCTTGCTATTTCTTCTTCAAAATCGTCAATAGTGTCGAGTATTGCATATTGGTTCCCAAGAATTTTTGAATTATAATCAATAAGAACATTTATGCTCAGGTGATCGTCAGGATAAACAATCAGGTCCACCCCATGCTCCTCGTCAGAATATGTAATTTTCTGCTTTACAACAAAATAGTTCCTGTCTTCCTTCAGATCAACAATCCCTGCCTCCTTTATTGCCTCAACAAATTTCAGTGAAGAGCCGCCCATTATAGGAGCTTCGGGTCCGTCCATTTCTATAAGTGCATTGTCGATATCTGAGCCATGCAAAGCAGCCAGCACATGCTCTATTGTCTGAACCGTGGCATTGTTCTGGACAAGGGTTGTGCCTCTCGATGTTTCAGTAACATGCTCAGCAAGAGCATCAATTATTGGTTGTCCGGGCAGGTCCACCCTGCAGAATTTATATCCGTGATTTGCCGGAGCCGGTTTAAAAGTAATTGTTACATTAATCCCTGTATGCAAACCTTTACCATTAAGGCTAATCTCCTTTGCAAGGGTCCTTTGTTTTTCACTCATCAGCGATTGCAGTTAATTGAAATTTAAGGGTACAAAAAAAATAAAAATATTTAGAACAAAATATAAAAAGTGCTTTAACTCGACATTAATAAAGATAATCTGTTTCGAACAGGATATAAAGTTACCTTTTTTCAGCGATTCACCTCTTTTTCAAGGGTATCCACTTTTGCCTTCAGTTCGGGAAGTTTCTTAAAGACAACAGATGATCTCAGAAACTGTTTTAACTCGAAAGCAGGGGTGCCAAGAATAACAGTGTTTTCTTCCTTTACATCACCGGGAATTCCGGCCTGGGCACCGATTTTTGATCCGTTGGCGATCTTTGCATGACCCGCAATACCAACCTGCCCTCCGAACATGCAGTTCTTTCCTACTTTTGTTGATCCTGCAATTCCTGTCTGGGCAGCCATGACTGTATTCTCTCCCACCTCAACATTATGGCCAATCTGTATCAGATTATCAAGTTTCACTCCCCTGTGTATCAGTGTTGAACCCATTGTAGCCCTGTCAATTGTCACATTCGCCCCTATTTCAACAAAATCCTCAAGTATGACATTTCCGAGCTGGGGTATCTTCATGTATTCATTCTCCGACTGGGGAGCAAACCCAAATCCGTCGCTTCCTATCACCGATCCGGCATGAATAATGCATCCCTCTCCGATTATGCATTCATGATAGATTGTAACTCCCGGATTAAGGATACAGTTGATACCAAGTCTTGTATTGTCACCTATATAAACATTGGGATAAATTGAACAGCCATCGCCTATTTTGCAATTCTCGCCTATATAGGCATATGGACCAATATAAACATCTGTACCAATTGTGCCGTGGGTTCAATTATTGCAGTAGGGTGGATTCCCTTCTTCCTGGGTCGTGCCTGATCTACAAGCCTCAGCAGTGATGCAAATGACTCATATGCATTATCGACTCTTATAAGTGTTGCACCTATCCTGGCAGAAGCGACGAAACTTTTGTTGACCAGCACTACCGATGAGGCCGTTGTATAGATATAGTGTTCATATTTGGGGTTGGAGAGAAATGAAAGAGCCCCGGCATGTCCCTCTTCGATCTGGGCTATTGTATTGACCTTGATATCGGGGTTGCCTTCTATTATCACCTTTCAGAAACCCTGCAATTGTTGCTGCAGTAAATTCCATAATAGATAATTATTAGTTATCTGCATTCTTTTGGATAGCACAGAAAATATTTCGTTATCCGTTCCGAGAGGAATCTGTGGTAAAACATATCCGAAACAGTTGAAATATCAGCTGTATTTCCATTCTTCAGCAATATCCGTATCTCGGCGGCATCGGGAGCATAAGCCAGATTGGATATGCTGTTTGTGAAAACATAATAGTCAGCCAGGTAGTTCTGATCAATTTTCATACAGTCTGTGCTGCCCTTTTCTTCAGATCATCGACTCTCTGAGCAGGAAACGGAGAGTCCTGCAGTTCAACGGCATAGAGATCCCTCTGGCATAAGCCTTCGTGAGAGGTCTGACAGTACCCTGTCGGAACTGTCTGCCCAGTATCTGGCCGACACCATTATATCGCTGTCGTCGAGCCTGGTGAAATTTGAAGCAATCAGCCCGGTGTGAAAAGTTATATCGCTATCAAGATCAGCCCTCGTTATCTTGTTATAAAGAAAAAATCTGAGGGCAGGAGTGGCATAAAGATCCATCCCCTCATCGGCAAGCTCCTTTGCCCTCTGAAGCAGATTGACAAGGAGGCTTTCGGAGGAGAGAACTGTCTTATGCATATATACCTGCCAGTACATAAGACGCCTGGCAATCAGGAACTTTTCAAGTGAATATATCCCCTTTTCATCTGCCACAAGACTGTCATCCACTACATTCAGCATCCTTATTATCCTGTCGGATCCCACCGATCCCTCAATAACACCTGTGAAGAAGCAATCCCTGCTGAGATAATCCAGTCTGTCCATATCCATCTGACCGGAAATCAGTTCATGCAAAAACTTCCTGCATAATTCCCGAGAAATATCTGAATTGCCAGATCGAGCTTCCCGGGGAATTCCTCATTGAGCTTCCTCATCAGCAACAGGGAAAGATCTTCATGGGTTATACCCTGCAATTATTGAATTCTCGAGGGCATGTGAAAAGGGACCATGCCCGATATCATGAAGCAGTATGGCAATACATGTAGCCTCCTCCTCCTCCGCGGTAATCGTTACCCCTTTGCCTCTCAGGGTATTTATTGCCATATCCATCAGATGCAGTGCCCCCAGCCCATGCTGAAAACGGGTGTGGTTGGCTCCGGGATAGACAAAGTTGGTCAGACCCAGTTGTTTTATATTTCTCAGCCTCTGGAACCATGGATGTTCAATGAGATCAAATACAAAATCGCCCGGAATGCTTATAAACCCATAAACCGGATCATTTATAATCTTTCTTTTATTAATGAGATATACCAACTCAGATATTTTATTCTGCAAAAATAGGAATTAGTTTTACAATGCAATAATCAGTCCTGACCTGAGGAACTCCATTCAACAACCAGGATGATAAATTCTGCATAAAGCTCCCCAGAATACTTTTTTTTGCCGAACTTTCAAAATATTGTAACATTTAAAATAAATTCCGTCTTTATAATGACGGACATTGAAACCGTCAGCAGATCTCCCGATATTATCAAATAACCCTATGAAAATTGAGATCCAGAGACTTAACAAGATTTATCCCAATGGCAACCATGCCCTGAAAGATATAAATCTTGAATTTGGAACAGGGATGTTTGGCCTTCTGGGGCCGAACGGTGCCGGGAAATCCAGCCTGATGAGAATAATTGTCACTCTCATGAAACCCTCCTCGGGGGTTGTGCTGATCGATGGGAAAGATATTCAGAAACACAGGAAGGAGCTCCGGAGCATGCTTGGCTACCTTCCCCAGGATTTCAGGTTCTTTACCTCCCTCAAAACATGGGAATTCCTCGACTATTCAGGTTCTCTTGCCGGATTAAAAAACAGGAGAGGCGGGTTGCAGAAGTTGACAGGCTTCTTGATCAGGTAGGTCTTCTGGAGGTGCGCGACAGGCAGGCCAACAGGCTGTCGGGAGGGATGAAGAGAAGACTTGGCATTGCCCAGGCTCTCATAGGAAATCCAAGGATCATAGTTGTGGATGAACCAACAACAGGCCTTGATCCTGATGAACGGATCAGGTTCAGAAACATTCTCTCCCAACTCAGTCAGAATGATGTAACTATCATATTATCAACACATATAGTTGGTGATATCTCTTCGACCTGCCAGGGAATGGCTTTGCTTAACAGGGGAGAACTTGTCTTTTCGGGCCCTCCGGAAAGCCTTGTAAAACATGCCGAAGGGCATGTATTCAAGCTCCTTCTGAGTCCCTATGACTATGAAAGGGTTAAGGAACAGTATAATATAATATCGACTATCCCTGTTGGAGAGGGATGGGAGGTGCAGATAGTATCAGATAATGCACCCGAATTTGAAGCTACCGTTATTACACCGAATATTGAGCATGCCTATGTATATTTCATGGAACACAAGCTGCATACCGAGATAACTGACTAGCAGGATAATAAGCGATGATATTTCTGCATAATATAAGAACAGTTGCAAAATATGAGGCAAAAACCCTGAGAAGGAGCTGGTTTTTCAGGCTCTTCTCCCTGGGGGCACTTTTTATTTTCACTCTGCTCAACATTGGTCTGTTTTCTCCCGTAGGCGATGGAAACTGGGAACTGGTTTCAATTTCCTCAGCCGTGCCTCTCGTGAACCTTTACCTGCTCAATATCGGACAATCAATTGTGGTGATCTTTCTCGCAGCAGATTTTCTCAAAAGGGATAAGAAGCTCGATACAAATGAAGTTCTGTATACAAGGCCAATGTCGAATCTTGAATATGTCACCGGCAAGAGCTGGGGGATACTGAGGTTGTTCCTGGGTCTTGATATTGTGATATTGTCGATCGGCATGCTCATGAATATAATCTCGCCAATCATGTCAATTGATTATCTGGCTTATGTAGCTTATCTTATGCTTGTTTCAGTGCCTACTATTGTTTTCAGCCTGGGGCTGGCTTTCCTGCTGATGTCGGTGCTCAGGAACCAGGCAATAACCTTTTTGATCCTTCTGGGGGTTGCGGCACTCGATATATTCTATTTATGGTTCAGGATGGGATCGGTATTTGATTATATGGCTTTTGGCCTTCCCATATTCAAATCGGGCATTATCGGATTTGACAATGGACAATTTATATTCAGGCAGAGGCTTCTCTACTTTTTTCTGGGAATGGCGTTCGTGATGACAACCGCATTAATATTTAACAGACTGCCCCAGTCAAGATTCCAAAGGATCCTGACAGGAGCCCTTCTGTCAGTTTTCCTGGCTGGTGCTGGCAGTTGCGGATTGTACATCTATACCGATTACACAGGCAGGGTTCATATCAAAAAGACCGTAACGGATGCAAACAGGATGTTTGAAAACCGGATGTTCGTATCAGTAACTGAAGCTGAAATAGAATTTAGCCATAGGGGCGATATGCTGGAGGCTTCAGCCGGACTGAAGGTGCTGAATGATAATGATGAGCCTGTCGGCAGCTACCTGTTTTCATTGAATCCGTCATTGAAGGTAATGAGGATAACCTCAGCCGGGAAAGAATTGAAATTCAGCCGCACCTATCAGATAATCGAAGCCGATCCCGGAAAAGCGCTCGGTCCGGGTGAGACTGACAGTCTTATGATTGAATATTCAGGGTACCATTGATGAGGCATTCTGCTACCCCGACTATAATGATAACCTTAAGGATACACCCTACCGGATAGCGATGCTTAACGTACATAAGCGACAGGCATTCCTGACGCCGGAATATGTTCTTCTGACACCTGAAGCTCACTGGTATCCCGTTGCAGCACTTAACTATTATCCATCAAATCCTGCACGGATCAAGGTCGATTTCACAAAATATATCCTGCACATTAAAGGGGAGGATGGACTGACACCTGTTTCGCAGGGGCGGATGACCAGGGAGGGACAAGGTGCTACGTTTAAGCCTGTAAACCCCTTACCGGACTCACACTTGCAATTGGCAACTATCTTACTGATACCCTCAGGGTCGATTCAGTGGAGTATCTAACATATTTCTTCCCCGGGCATGATTACTATAAAAAGGATCTTAGTGAGATCAACGACACCCTCCCCTCTCTCGTTTCAGGCATAATGAGAGAACTTGAAACAAACTTTTCAACCAGATATCCCTTTGAAACACTAAGCCTTGTGGAAGTTCCTGTTCAGTTTTATTCATATCCGAGAAACAATACTCAGACGCGGGCAGAGGTACAGCCGTCGATGGTCCTTCTGCCTGAGAAATTGTCCACTCTTGAAAATGCCGGTTTCCGCAAACGATTCAACCAGCAGAAGAAAAGGATGGCCAGGAACAACCAGGTTATTACCGATAAGGAATTACAGGTAAGGCTGTTTAATGAGTTTGTCAGGAATGCCTTCATCAGTGGTGAACATTTCAGCTATGTAAACGGGGTTCCGCTTAACGAACCGCTCAGGTACCGGCTCGGGCCAAGCTTTTACTTCTTCAGGAATAACTTCTTCTCGTCCGCGTACCCTGTAATAAACGCACTGTTTGAATCACACCTTCAGCATCTGGCCTCCCAGGGTAAAATGAGCGATTTCATGAACGGATTCGGAGCACTCACAGATATCGACAAGGCAAATCTGATCCTTGAAAACATAAGTTTCGGTGAGCTGCTGGCAAAAAATCCATCGGCCGACACACTGCGGATTGTTCTGGAGGCCAAGGGAGACTGGTTTTTTAATTATTTAAGGTCAAAGGCCGGGACCGGGAAATTTGATCAATGGTTTTCAGGGTATATCGAAAGCAATAAATTCAGAAGGGTCGACATAAGGAAGTTCAATGATGATATAAAAGAGAAGTTCGGCTTCGAATTTTACCCTGCCCTGGATGGCTGGTTTAACGGTAAAGAACTTCCCGGATTTCTTTTCTCCGGTGCAACTGCAAACGAGATCGTTGTTGGTGACCGCACAAGATTCCAGGTAGTCTTTTACGTCTCGAACCAGGAGCCTGTAACCGGGGTCTTCAATATTTCGTTCCAGACAGCAGGAGAGGCAGCCAATCAGTCCTCACAGATAATTATTTCAGGTAAGGGTGCCGGCAGGGGGAGCAATTCATCCATCTCGGTTCAGGGCAGGGGCATGAACGCATCAGATGTAGACAGGATAGTGCTGATGGGTCCTCATGAGACAAAAAAAATAGGCATGGTTCTCGATGCAGAGCCCCGTGCCATGATGATTAATACCCTTGTATCAAAAAATATCCCCGGCGAATTGACTATTCCGTTCACCGAAACGGGAAAGGCCGGAAGAATAATGAAGGAATTTACAGGTGAGGAGATCCAGCATGATTTTCCGGAAATCTCCGATCACCGCGATATTATTGTGGATAATGAGGATCCCGGCTTCGGGGCAGGAAGGCTGGCTACAGTGAGTCCACTCAGGAAGCTGCTGGGGATCCATAACAATTCAGCAAAAACATATACCAGGATAAGTCTCTGGAACACACCTGAATACTGGCAGCCGGCAGTTCATACAGCCTACTATGGCAAATATATCCGTTCTGCAGTCTATACAAGGGCAGGCACAGGAGATAAAATCATCACATGGTCCGCAATTCTGGCTAAGCCGGGATACTACGATGTCTATACCTACGTGGGAAAGACAATCCGCAGGATGAGCATAAAATCCGCGACGGGAGAAGACACTCAGTATGTTTCCGGGGATGAAGAAAACGGGGATGACAATTACAGGGATATGCACTACAGGATCTATAATGATGACGGAGTTGATGATATAACTCTCGATTACAATGAGGCTGACGGCGGATGGAATTACCTTGGCCGGTATTACATCTCGTCAGATACTGCCAGGGTAGCTCTCACAAACAAATCATCGGGAAGGCTGGTGATAGGCGATGCAATAAAATGGGTCAAGCAGAAGTAGAGGAGAAAAGGCGAAAGGCAAAAGGCAGATAGAAGGGTGAATTGTTCAGTGAATCCCCCCTTGAAGGGGGCAAGGGGGATGTAGGAATGAAAAGACAGCAGGTAAGATTAAACCTAAAGGTGGCACAAAATGAATCAGGATTAACATTACAAAAATAATCTAATGAAAGAACAGCTTCACGACAGGATACGGATCACAATAGTGATTTTGATCTTAATTATTTCTCTTTGCACCGTTTTCATTTCCGCAAACAGGACTTACACTGCAAAAGTCTCTTGAAATTGCGGAAGTAAACAGTCCGGCCATGAAGAAAACAAGGCTGAACCTGATCAGGAGCCAGGAAAATCTCAATGCCCAGAATGCCGCGCTTAAATCGAAATTCGGACTCGTGCTGAACCCAATCGAATATACGCAGACAAGGGAATTCAACGATCTGATCTCGGCATGGAATTCAAGGAAGACTACCCAAAGTTATGGTGACTTCACCATATCCCAGCCGGTTCTTCTGACAGATGCAAGAATTTCCCTCACTGACAGGTTCGGCTTCTACAATTCATACAGCGAATTTTCATCGGAGACAAACCAGGGATTCAGCAATAATGTATCTCTCAATCTGGAACAGCCTCTTTTCACATATAACAGGACCAAGCTCACCCTCAGGGAGCTTCAGTATGAACTTGAGAATGCACAGCTCAATTATGCCATTCAGCATCTTGCCCTTGAGAAAGAGGTAAGCCAGGACTTCTATTATGTCTATCAGCAGCAAAGAAGTCTCGAGATAGCCAACCAGGCATACCTGAATATGCAGAAAAGTCACGAAGTTTCCAGGAATAAGGTTGATGCTGGGATTTCCCCCCGTGAGGAGATGTTCCAGGCAGAACTGAATCTGGCAACCGCAAAGTCGGATTTTGAAAACAAGGAGGTATTATTTGAAAATGCCAAGGATGATTTTAAGCTCCTCATAGGCATGAGCCTCTTTGACGACCTCATTGTACTCCCGAATATTGCCGTTGACACTGTCGCCATAGACATCTCGTTTGCGATAGACCAGGGGCTTGCCAACAGGATGGAGCTGCGGCAGCGGAAAATAGATATCGAATACTCACAGTTTAATCTTATTAGACCAAAGCATGAATGAATTCAAGGGCAGTCTCGGCCTTTCTTTCGGACTATTCGGAGATAACAGGAAAGTCGGCGATCTTTATGCCAACCCTACCGATAATGAGTCTGTTCACTGTCACTCAATATCCCGCTGTGGGACTGGGGAGAAAAGAAATCCAGGATAAAGGCCTCCGAGGCAAATATTGAAACTGCAAATATTAGACTTCCAGGATGAGCAGAACAACATCATCCTCAGTATACGAAAGATTTACAGGAACCTCCTCAATCTCAGGAACCAGATCGATATTGCAAGGCAGAATGTAACGAATGCCCAGCTCACCTATGACCTGAATCTGGAAAAATACAAGAATGGCGACCTCACAGGCATGGATCTGAATATTTATCAGAATCAGCTGTCTGAGAAGCAGGTTACATTTACAAATTCCCTTATAACCTATAAGCTTGAACTGCTGAATCTGAAAATTCAGACTCTATATGACTTTGAGAAAAAAGAGGGAGTAACACCAGTAATGTCAATCGATAAAAATAATTAATCAATCATACAATGAATAAAGCTCTTTTATCACAGTGGCAGCTGTGGCAGCTCTTTACGGCTGCGGCAATCAGGAGCAGAATCTGAATGCCGATGTTGAAATTCCTGTATCGGTCGAGACTGTCAGGCTCAAGCCGATCGAGCAGTTCCTGAATACAACCGGAACGGCCTTCCCAAAGGGAGAGATCACGCTGAAATCAAAAATAACAGCCAACTATTTTCTTGAACTCAATCCCGAAAGCGGCAAATTCTGGAAGCTTGGAGACAAGGTAAAGGCGGGGGTACTTATTGCGCGCCTGGAGGATAAGGAATATGTCAATTCACTGAAAGCTGGAGACCAACCAGCTCGACCTTGAACTTAACGAGAGTGAACTGAGAAAACAGGAGTCGCTGTACGAAAAAGGTGGAGTCACCATGAAGGAGCTTAAGACAGCCGGCATTAATTACGAAAATGCAAAGACGACACTTGAAAATTCAAAGCTGCAGCTTGATAAAACGCGGATTATCGCTCCCATTGACGGTGTGATAGTCGACCTGCCCTATTATACACAGGGAACTCAGGTCGAGACAGGATCTTCAATAGCAAAGATCATGGATTACAGGGTGATGTACATGGATGTACAGCTTCCCGAGAAATACATTGCCATCATCAAGCCTGGGCAGCAGGTAAAACTCACGAATTACACTCTCCCCGAGGATACTATTATCGGAAGCATAACCCAGTTCTCACCTGCAATAAACCCTGATACACGTACATTCAAGGGCAATATATCGATTAACAATCCCGGATACCTGCTGCGTCCCGGAATGTTCGTGAAGGCTGACATAGTGACTGACCGACAGAGAGTCTGCCATTGTGATCCCAAAAGACATTATTCTCTCCACGGCAGAGGGGAAAAACGGTTTTTATCGTTGACCGCGGGGTTGCAGAGGAAAGAATCATTGAGACGGGACTTGAAAATACCGGGAATGTCGAGGTCACAAGGGGCCTCACAGGGAATGAGCTTATTGTTACAAGGGGTTTTGAAACACTCGAGCAACAAATCGAAGGTTAAAATTATTAAATAACAGAAATGGACAAGATTGCCCGATTTGCCGTAAAATATCCGGTTACCGTCATATGATCGTCCTGGGAATTATCCTGCTCGGACTGATCTCATTCGGTAAGCTCGGCACAGACCTCTTTCCCGATCTCAACAATCCCAGGATTTATATCGAGCTGAAAGCTGGCGAAAAACCACCTGAAGAAATTGAGAAGAACTATGTCGATCAGATAGAGTCTCTTTGCATGCGTCAGAGCGATGTAGTCCAGGTATCATCGGAATCAAAGGCGGGAACTGCCACCATAACTGTGGAGTACAGCTGGAATAAGGATATGGATGCGGCTTTTCTCGATCTGCAGAAGGAGATGAATTCATTCAGCCAGGCATCGGGTCTGGAGAGCTTTACAATCTCGCAGTATGACCCCAATGCCACTCCTGTTATGATAGTTGCAATGAAGAACAACAGTATCAGCAACATGGATGAGCTACGCAAAGTTGCCGAGAATTATATCAGGAATGAACTTGTGAGGATCGAGGGGATAGCAGATGTAAAGCTGACCGGAACTGAAGAGGGTGAGGTTGTTATTGAAACAAATAAATACATACTCGAATCATTCGGTCTCAACTCTGACATGATCGCTGCCCAGATCAGCAATTATAACAGGAATGTATCAGGAGGCACAATAGTTGATATGGGTCTTCAGTATGTTGTCAAGGGGGTCAGCGTACTGAAGGATCTTGACGATCTTGGAAACATAATTGTCGGATTCAGGCAAAATCCGGCCTCCTCCCCCACTCAGGCACAGCCCGCGGCAGGGACGAATTCACAAAGCGTGCCTGTTTACCTCAGGGATGTGTCCAGGATACGCTACGGGAACAAGGAGCCCCTGAATATCGTGACAATCAACGGCCAGCGATGCATCGGACTTCTGATTTACAAGGAGCCCAAATTCAATACGGTAGATGCGGTCAGCAGCCTCAGTACTGCCTTTAAGGAACTTGAAAAAGCCCTCCCGGGTTATGAATTCATAAGGGTCCAGGACCAGGGTGCATACATTCACAATGCAATAAGTGAAGTGCAGAAAACGCTTTTGCTTGGAATACTGCTTGCAGTCTTCGTCCTTTATATCTTCCTCAGAAGAATCGGCACAACCCTTGTCATAAGTGTAGCCATTCCCGTTTCAATAATTGCGACCTTCAACCTAATGTACTTCAACCATCTAACTCTCAATATCATGACATTGGGAGGTCTTGCCCTGGGGGCAGGAATGCTTGTCGACAATGCAATTGTTGTACTTGAAAACATCACCCGCCTGCGGGAGGAGGGGGTCCCGTTCAGCGAGGCAATTATAAAGGGTACAGGTGATGTTGGAGGAGCAATAATTGCATCGACACTCACAACGATAGTGGTTTTCCTTCCTATAGTCTACCTGCATGGAGCTTCGGGCGAGATGTTCAGGGACCAGGCATGGACAGTTGCCTTTTCTCTTATTTCTTCGCTTGTTGTTGCAATGCTTGTAATACCCATGCTCGTCTCGACGTTTTTTTCCGACAAGAGGAAGAAAGTCGATCTCAATCCGCCAGTGCATTTCCTGTGGTACAAGGATTTTCTTGAAAAAATTATCGGGAAAAGAAAGCTCGTAATAACTCTTGCACTTATACTGATGGCTATATGCGGGCTTCTGATACCACGGCTGGGCAGTGAATTCATGCCCAGGACGGAGTCTGCCGGATTCGTAGTAAACCTTAAGCTGCCGGAGGGTACAAGCCTGGAGCGGACTGCAGGCACTGCCGGCAAAATAGAAGCAATGATTAAAGAACTTCTCGGTGAAAGGGCGGAAATTATATATTGTCAGGCAGGTGCCGACAATACATCATCAATGAGCGAGACAACGCTGGCAAAAGGGGAAAACAGCGCCTCACTCAGGGTTATCCTCTCAGCCAGCTTTGCTGCGCATGCGGAAGATGCCATCGCTGCGATCGACAAATATCTGAAGACTGTCCCCGATATTGAGACCAGTTTTACAAGAGAAGAAACCTCGCTTCAGTCATCCCTCGGGACAAGCAAAGCACCCTTTGCCCTTGAGGTTTCTGGCAAGGAATATCCTGAACTCGAGAGGATTGTCAATGATTCGAAAAATATTCTCTCGGGCAACCACGGGCTTTATAATATAACAACATCACTTGATGAAGGGACGCCTGAGGTTGAAGTTGTCATCGACAGGTTTAAATCAAGCTATTATAATGTAACGGCAGAGAGCATAATAAACCAGGTTAAGAGCTACCTGGCCGGATCGCCTGCCGGTAATTATGAAAAAGACGGCGAGATGATGGACATAACCATCAGGGTCGGAAATGTTTCGCTTAACCAGCTGCGTGACCTTATGATTACAGCCGGATCAGTAAAAGTGCCTCTGAGCGAGCTTGCGGAAGTAAAAACAATTTTGAGCCCCAGGGAAATAACCCGCCGGAATCAGTCGAGGACCTGTTATATATACGGGATGGTAAGGGGGAACGATGCTTTCGACAAGGTAATAAAGGAGGCAGGGGATTCCCTGAAAAGTGTGCCGCTGCCACTCGATTATAAAATGGTGTTTACGGGAGAGGAGCTGAAAAGAAGAGAATCACTCTCCAACCTTTCCTTTGCCCTTGTATTATCCCTGGTACTTGTATTTATGGTACTTGCGGCCCAGTTCGAGTCTCTTATCCAGCCATTTGTAATCATGCTTACAATTCCCCTGGCTGGCGCCGGTACCGTACTCGCATTCTATCTCACGGGCAAACCACTTAATATGATGGCATATATAGGGATCATAATGCTGGGAGGGATAGCCGTAAATAATGCCATCCTGTTAATTTCCCGGATAAATCAGCTCAGGGAGAACGGATTGGAGAAGAAGGATGCCATCGTGCTGGCAGGCATGCAAAGGATCAGACCTATCCTGATGACAAGCCTCACCACCATCCTGGCTCTTCTTCCCCTTACAGTCGGCATAGGCGAAAGTGCCTCACTTAGGTCTCCCATGGCTTTGGCTGTAACCAGCGGACTTGTTTCATCCACACTTCTTACTCTTATAGTTATCCCCTGTGTATACTGGGTTTTCGATAGCTTCAGCAAATGGCTGACTGGCGCTGACAGGACAGGATTGCACACATGAGTGATTTTATATAATTCCCGGAATGGATTTTATTATTAAAAGACGGATTCTGATTAGCATGCTCTTCCTGGGGCTTACAATGCTTGGATATGTTTCCTACAGGAAGCTTTCGGTAGAGCTTTTTCCCAATGCACAGCTGCCAACTCTTATTGTCCAGATAGCTGCTCCACTGGATATGGATCCGGCATATATCGAGACACAGGCCGTTATACCGGTCGAGGGGGCAATAGGGACCCTTGAAGGAGTAGAAAAGATCGAATCAAATATCACATCAAGGAACGGTAATATTCTGATATATTATTCACAGGGTGCCGACCTCAAGTATGCAAGCCTGAAGCTCCAGGAAAAAATCGATCTCGTGAAGAATTCAATTCCCAGGGAATTTTTTATAAATGTGATCAAGATCGAGCTGAAACAATTTACAAACCAGTTTATGGAGCTCCAGGTCAGAGGCGAGGGAGGGATTGACCGGATAAGAAATGTTGCAGACAGGGAGATAAAACCAGAGCTTGGGAATATTGAAGGAATTGCTGAGGTCCAGGTCTATGGGGGCAGGGAGAATTCCGTGGAGATAAGGCTTGATGAAAACTCCTGCAAATCAAATGGGATCTCTATTGGCATGATAAGGGATCTGCTGAACAATAACGGAGCTAATAAGACTTTTGCAGGGAAGATAGTCAGCGGAGGGAATAAGCTATACGTAAATGTCACCTCGGAATACACCGAAATAAAGGACATCGGAAATCTTGCCGTGAAGAAAACCGGGCCCGTCCTTTTGCGGGATATTGCAGAAATTTACTATGGAGTCAAGGAGCAAAGTTCATACAGCAGGGTCAACGGACTGGAGTCAGTTACAATGACCCTTGTCAATGATAACCAGGCCAACCTGATCGATCTTTCACATAAGGCTCTCAAAGAGATAAATGCCCTTAATAAGAAGCTTGCTCCTGCGGGAGTTGAAATCGTTGTCCAGAATAACAATGCCGCAATAATGGAGAGGAATATAAATGAAGTTATCAACCTGGCAATTACAGGAGGGATCCTTGCAGTTCTGATACTCTGGTTCTTCCTCAGGAATATCAGGCTGGTGGCAATTATTGCAGTTTCAATACCGGTTTCAGTATATACTGCATTCAACTTCTTTTATGCAGGTAATATTACTATTAACAGCCTTACACTTGTCGGGATGGCTCTTGCAATCGGCATGCTTGTCGACAATTCGGTGGTGGTGCTCGAAAATATTTACAGGCTCGCCGGCCAGGGAAAGGATCCTGCATCGGCTGTCAAACAGGGTACGACCGAAGTATGGCGCTCGATATCAGCGTCAACGCTTACAACAGTCATAGTATTTCTCCCTTTTATCTTTTCTGACAATTTCCTTATTACTCTGATAGGCAAAAACATCGGAGTATCAATAATATCGACTCTTCTGATTTCCCTTGCCGTGGCGCTGCTGCTTATTCCAATGGCCACCTATTATCTCCTGTCCCGTTCAGCAAGAAGCGATTCCGGTATATTTAAAAAGCTTACGATCCACAACAGGCTCATACAGGGATACTTCCTTGTCCTTAAAGCCTGCATGAGAAATCCTGCCGGCACGATAATAGGAACACTTGTGATTTTTTTTGCTGCATTGCTTATCAGTCTTACATTGAGTATTTCCTCGGCTGAGAAAGTTCAGACGCCGACATTCAGGCTGACTGTTACAATGCCTGCCGGCTCGGGCCTTGAAAAGACAGATGCCGTCGTTGCCGAAGTGGAATCCAGGCTGGCAGTGCCCTTCCGGAGAAGCAGGACATTGTGAGCCGGATCGCAGAAGAAAAGGCTACGGTTACAATAATTCTGCCTGAAGACTGGAAAAAGAGAAGTAAACGATCACTCCCTGAGATCAGGAACGATATCTCCGAAAAGATAAAAAATCTTTCATCAGCCGAAATCAGCATGGATGAACTTTCGACAACAGGAGGATTTACAGGAGGCGCAGGAGAAGGAGGAGGTGATTCCTATAATCCCGGGTTCGGATTTTATGAATATGCTCGGAATCGGCTCAACACCGGAGAGTGTGATTATCAAGGGACAGGATTTTACAAGGATGAAGAAGCTCGCCGATGATATTAAATCAACTCTCAACGCCCTCTCATCAGTTGGCAATGCAGGGATTAACGTACAGGACAATAAACCTGAAGTCCGATCTGCTCTTCGACATGGATTATATCGGCAGAAACAATCTGACACTCATGAATCTTTCCTCTGCTTTTCAACATTCGGAAGGGAATACTCTTCGGGTGCAACTTTCAGGGAGGGGACAGAGAATTATGATATAATGATCAAATATGCCGGGATACCAATGGAAATAATTTGAACAAAGATAAGACTATCGATGATCTGAAACATCTTGAAGTTAGCGGAACCAATTCGGGCCATTATGGATATGGAGGAGTTATGCAGGGATTGTCTTTTCATCAGGTATGGGCTAATATACATCGGGAGAATCAGGAGAAAAGGGTCACCGTAACATATAATTTCAATGATGAAATAAAAAACTCAAAGGATCTTCTTGCAGGTGCACGCCGGGAGATGGAAGCCATAGTTTCAGGACTCGGTATTCCTGCAGGAATTGCTGTTGAGATTGTCCATGAGGAAACTCAGTTCAATGATTTCTATTACCTCATCGGGGTTGCATTCCTTCTTATATTACATGATCCTTGCTGCTGTCTTTGAATCACTCGCCACTCCTGTGGTGCTGATGTTCAGTATTCCGCTTGCGGCACTGGGTTCGCTTATTGCTCTGATCCTTACGGGCAATTCACTGATTAACTCAAATACCCTTACAGGGATTCTGATCTTGCTTGGCATTGTAGTAAATAATGGAATAATCCTAATTGACTATACCAATATTCTGCGAAAAAGAGGCAACAGCATGCAGCGGGCACTTATGACGGCCGGAGTGGCAAGATTTCAGGCCGATACTCATAACAGCCTCAACAACCGTAATTGCTATGCTACCGCTGGCCATGGGCACAGCAGAATACGTCTCTTCGATCGGAGCCACATTTGCAATCACTGTTATTGGGGGTCTGACACTTAGCACGCTTCTGACCCTTGTATTCATTCCGACTTTTATACCGGGCTTGAAAATACACTTAAATGGTTTAATTCGCCTCAACTGGCGGAATAAAGCTAACTCAGCTGGTCATCTTTGCGATTATGAACTTTATGATCTACAATTATATAGATAAATTTCTCTGGAGACTTATCACAACTATCATAGCTAGTGATCTTGATTCCGGCAACAACATGGTTTATAATGAACAGCCTGAGAAAAGCAAGGGTAACTGTAATCTCTCCGGATGAAAATATTAATAATTCAGATTCAGAGCCTTGTCAAAATTTATGAAAGGGAAAACCGCTGGTCAGGGAATGGAAAGCCGGAGCCAGGATCAGAAGACGCCTCGGACTTGAACAGGCAATTCACCTCCCTGAACGACCTGACCCACATGGCTGGCAGGCTCCGCTTCTGGCTTTTATAGTCTATTTTACCTATTTCTATCTTGAAAAAGGATTCTGGATTTTTGTTTTCAGTATCCTGCAACATGGTTCTTTCTTTCAGGCATCTGGACCAAATTCAGTGAAATACTTTCATTGCAAAACCGTGAACGGAAACAGAAATGGCTGAAAAGGATCTCTAGTATCTTCTGGATTATTTAATCTTCTGGATTGTACCGCTGGTTAATCTCATCTGGTTCAGGTTTGAATGGGATAACCTGGCTGTAGTGACTGATCCTTGGATTTCATTTGGTTCACAGCGCTCTTTATTTACAAGACCGGAAAAAAACTGGCTCTGGAAAATATTGATATTTACCGGCTTGAAGGCAGATTTAAAAATATCAGAAAAACATTTACAGGTTTGTTGCTTCGGTACCCCTGATCGGAAGAAAGAAAAAGCCATTCAAGGCATTAAGCTGCGTTTCTCTGAACATCGGAAATGGTATGTTTGGGCTGCTTGGACCGAATGGTGCAGGGAAAACCACTCTGATGAGAATAATCTGCGGGATCCTTGAACAAAGCTATGGGAAAGTCTGGATAAACGGACTTGATACCCAGAAGATGAGAGAGGAGCTTCAGGGGCTGATAGGCTATCTGCCGCAGGAATTTGGGTGCTATGAGAATATGACGGCAAATGAATATCTTCATTACCAGGCGATGCTGAAGAATATTACTGATGTCCAGGACAAGGGAAGAAAGAGTAAACTATGTTCTTAGTGCGGTTCATATGGAAGAGCGCAGAAACGATAAGATCGGATCCTACTCAGGAGGAATGAAACAGCGGATGGGGATTGCTCAGATCCTGCTTCATCTGCCCCGCATTCTTGTTGTGGATGAACCGACAGCCGGTCTGGATCCAAGGGAAAGAATAAGGTTCAGGAATCTTCTTGTGGAACTAAGCCGCGAAAGAGTTGTGATTTTCTCAACCCATATTATTGAAGATATTTCAAGCTCCTGTAACCAGGTTGCCGTCCTCAATAAAGGCAGGCTGAGATATTGCGGAAAGCCTTCAGAGATGACAAGGGAGGCCGAGGGTCATGTCTGGCAATTCAATATTCCAGCCAAGGATTTCGGTAATATTTGTTGAAAATCATCTTGTGGTTCATCATATGTCGGAAGGAGACAATGTACGGGTAAGGGTAATTTCCGACAGCTCACCATGGGAAGGAGCAAATAATGCCGTTCCAAATCTGGAGGATGCTTACCTCTGGCTTGTTAAGGAGAAAAGAGATAGTGGCTCTGTAAAACAAATTAATGACAAACAGATGAATATAAGTAACTTGTATAATTATTATCAACCTTGTTCAAAAAATGATCGTCTATAACCTGAGGATAATCTTTGCAAACAGATTCATCTGGTTTCTTGCGGGTTCCGTAGCTGTTTTATCTTGGTTTATCGGTAATATATGTTTTTGATCAGGATGTTTCCAATATGAGTGATCTGTATGGCATCTTTCTTTTTTCAGGCATTCTCCTTGTCTTCTATCCAACAGCCTTCGGCATGCAGAATGACCAGGATGCCCGTACAATTGAGATCCTTTTCGGAATTCCCAATTACAGGTATAAAGTATGGCTTGTAAGGATTGTACTCATATTTATCATTCGTTCACTGATCATGCTGTTTCTTTACATTCCTTTCCTCGGTCTTGATCGTTAAATTCCGGTTTGTAAATATGGCTGGCCAGGTAATGGTACCTGTTCTCTTCCTGGGAGCTCATGGCCTTCATGCTTTCAACCAGTCGTCAGGAACGGCAACGGAACGGCAGTACTGATGATTATATTCGGAATAATCTTCATGATCCTTTCTGATTTTCTCAGGAAGAGTCAGTGGAACATCTTTCTGAATCCTTTCAATCTCCATGGGACGTCAACTGAAACAACATGGGCCATAATTTCATTCAAGAACAGGATCATCCTGATAATCGGCTCGATAGTATTCCTGCTGGCTGCACTTTATAATCTTCAGAAACGGGAAAAATTCATGTAGTATGGGGCTATTTATCCGAAAGGATGCTCCTTGCTGAAATCGAGGCAGAGTAGTTTTGAATAGCTTCCCATCTCCTGGATCCATCCGTTCCGGAATCCTAATTTTGCATCGCCTCAACAACTTCTCATATTCCTCCCTGTAAGAGAGGACGGTTCAGTACCGGATTATTATGCTTTATAGGCAGGATTGTATTGCGACATCAGTGAGAGATGGACGCCGGGAGATAATTCTCGGCTATTGCCTCCAGAACCCTGATACATTCTTCAACACATCCCGGCAAAACCAGATGACGGATAAGCATTCCGCATTCAGCCGTACCACGTTTTCACCTGTCCGGAGAACAGATCCTTTCTGGTAATACATTTCCTTAAGTGCCTCTCATGGCTACCTCCGGATAATCGGGGCTTCAGAATACCTTCTGCAATTGAAGGATGTAACATATTTATATATCGGGAAGATACACATCAATTAACCCTGACAGGCTTCTAAGTGTTTCAGTCTTGTCATAGCTGTTTGTATTGTAAATAGTTACAGGTTTGAAGCCCCTGGCATTCAAGCCACTTATAATTGCCTTCACCTGGGGCACTACATGGGAAGGAGATACGAATCCCACAGCACCGTATGCCGGCAGAAAGATATCTCAATCTTTTCGAGCAACGGTAAACAGGCTGGTGCCATTGTCTGAGCGGCTGACGGTACAGGGCTGGCTGATTTCATGGTTCTGGCAATAGATACATTTGAGGTTACACCCCTCAAAAAATATATTGCAGATGCCTTCTTCCCCGCTGATTGACAGGCTCTTCTCCCCTGTGAATGCAAATCGATGCTATATTAAGTCCTGCATCCGATTCCGCAGTATCCATTTCCCCCTTTAAACCTGTCGACTCCGCACTCTCTTGGACACAAAGTTGCAGTGCGACAGGAGCAAGATCATCATTGTCATATAATTTCACTATCTTTCAAGCGCATTTACTTAAATAAATATAATATTCCGGCACCTTTTAACAAATCGTGCAAATATCGGAATGTTTCCCGGATATATTGTGCTATCTCTTTGACCCACAAGCCTGATTGTTCAACATATATATCAATATTTTTGGTGATTAAATATAATGTTGTACCTTTGCATCCGTAATGAGGGGTGTTGATACCTAGGGGACCAGAGTCCCCTATTTTGTTATCGGTTTTTGGAAAATGATTGATAAGGAGAACATAAAGAGATCTGGTTGGTGAGTTTATAAAGGAAACAGGTTTATTTCTTGTTGCTGTCAAGGTAAGCAGTGCAAACAGGATTACTGTTCTTGCTGACAAAAATGAAGGCATTACAATTGATGAGTGTGTTGCAATTCACAGGCATATTGAAAATAATCTTGACAGGGACAAGGAGGATTTTGAACTTCAGGTATCGTCTCCGGGTCTTGATCTGCCTTTCGGAGTGATTGAACAATATTATAAAAACCAGGGCAGGAAAGTGGAAGTGGTTGAAAATGAGGGCTCAAAATTTACCGGCATACTGAAAAATGTCACTTCGGGAGGATTTGAACTTGAAACTGAGGTAAAAATTAAGGGGAAACCGAAAGAACTGAAGGATATCTCTTTAATTTTGACCAGGTAAAAACTGACAAGAGTAATTTTAACAATTAAGTAATAATAAGAGGTTAACACCAAAATGGAAAACGTTAATTTGATCGACACTTTTTCGGAATTCAAGGAGCTGAAAAATATTGACCGTCCGACGATGATGAGTGTGCTTGAGGATGTCTTCAGGAGCATGCTTGCGAAGAAGTATGGATCAGCCGATAATTTTGACATTATTGTCAATATCGATAAAGGTGACTTTGAAATTTGGAGAAACAGGGTAGTTGTGGATGATGATGAATTGACCGATCCTGTTGTGCAGATCCCTCTCTCAAAGGCCAAGGAGATTGATGAGGACTATGAGGTGGGTGAAGAGGTTTCCGACGAGGTCAAATTCCTGGACTTCGGGAGAAGGGCAATCCTCTCTTTAAGGCAGAATCTTACAGCACGTATCCTCGATCTTGAGAAGAATAATATCTATATCAAATACAAGGACCGCATAGGTGAAATAGTAACAGGAGAGGTTTACCAGGTCTGGAAGAGGGAGATCCTCGTTCTGGATGACGATGGCAATGAGCTTATCCTTCCCAAGAGCGACCAGATACCTTCGGATCATTTCCGCAAGGGTGATTCAATAAGGGCTGTAGTGATCAAGGTTGAAATGAGGAACAATACCCCGTTCATTATCCTGAGCCGCACTTCGCCCGTATTTCTCGAGAGGCTTTTTGAGCTTGAGGTGCCTGAGATCTTTGACGGGCTTATCACGATAAAAAAGATTGTAAGGGTTCCCGGAGAACGGGCCAAGGTGGCAGTGGAATCGTACGACGAAAGGATCGACCCGGTTGGAGCGTGCGTAGGTATGAAGGGATCGAGGATCCATGGCATAGTAAGGGAGCTCCGCAACGAGAATATCGATGTAATAAACTTTACGTCGAATAATCAGCTTTTCATTCAGAGGGCCCTGAGTCCTGCCAAAATCACCTCTATCAAGCTTGTCGAGGAGACCAAGAGGGCTGAAATTTATCTTAAACCCAATGAAGTTTCACTGGCCATTGGCAAGGGAGGTTTGAATATCAAGCTTGCCAGCCAGCTTACAGGCTACGAAATTGATGTTTACAGGGAGCCAGGCGGTGAGGATGAGGAGGATGTCAATCTTGAGGAATTTGGAGATGAGATCGAAGACTGGATCATTGAGGAGCTCAAGGCAATTGGCTGCGATACTGCAAGAAGCGTACTGAACCTTTCGATCAGTGACCTTGTGAAAAGGACTGACCTCGAGGAGGAGACGGTAAAGGAAGTAGTTAATATACTTCGTGCCGAGTTTGAATAATAATTTTTAACCATACATAACAGGTTTATCAGAAGTCTATATAATAAAGGCAAGGCATATTTATGACAGAAGATATTAAGGCCACAAGATTAAGTAAAGCAGCCCGCGAATTCAATGTGGGAATATCTACTATTGTGGAATTTCTTCACAAGAAAGGGTTTGATCTCGATTCCAACCCAAATACCAAACTTCCGCATGAAGCTTACATTCTTCTTGTAAAAGAATACAGTACCGATATCAGTGTAAAGAAAGAATCTGAAAAACTAATCCTCAAGGATCTTCACAGGAAGAAGGAATCTGTCTCCATCGATGATTTTTCTGAAAAAGCGGAAAGTGAAGAGTCTGAGAAGGAAGATGATGTGCTGGTAAAGGATTCGTCAGGGAAGATGACAGTTGATATCAAGACGGAGATAAAAAAGCCTGATATTAAGCTGGTAGGGAAGATCGACCTTGAAAAGACCCTTAAACCAAAGATAGAAAAGCCTGTCCGCTCCCAGGGAAGAACCAGAAAAGAAACCTGCAGTGCCACCTGCCGCCGCCGTAAAACCCGAAAAGGAAAACTTGACACCGGAAAAGGAGAAGGCTGAGGACCTCCCCTGTAACAGAAGCAAAGCCAAAGACTAATATCGACCTTCATATTGTCGGAAAGATAGATCTCGATTCAGTTAGAAAAGAGACCTAAACCGGCTGAAAAGGAGGAAAAGAAGGAAACGCCGAACCGGCAATGCCGCCGAGAAGGAAAAGCAGGCAAAGAAAAGCGAGACTGAAAAAGTTGTTGAAAAGAAAAAGCAGGACGAGAAAGCCGAAAAAACTCCAATCCCTGCTGATATTAAGGAGAAAATGCAGTTGAACCAGTTCTCGAAACCACCCCTATTGCCGAGCCGGAAGAGGATGTAGTTGCTTTGTATAAAACAGATTTTAAAAAACTATCCGGACCGAGAGTTGTAGGCAAGATAGATCTGCCGGTTGAGGAGAAGAAAAAATCTGCATCTTTTCAGCCAGTTAAAGTAAATAGGGACAATGATTTCAGAAGAAAGAAAAGGAGAAAGAGAATCCCGATTGAAAAAGATGTAACTCCTGTCGTCAAAACCTGTATCTTCTGATAAAAAAGACAAACCCGGTTTAAAAAAGTCTATCAAAAAAAGACCTGTAAGGAGCTGAGGTGAATGAAGAAGAGGTCCAGAAACAAATAAAGGAGACCCTTGCCAGGCTTACAACAAAGGGAAAATCGAGAGGGTCCAGATACAGAAGGGATAAGAGAGAAGCTATAAGCCTGAAACATAAGGAAGTTGTCGACAAGATCGAACAGGATAAGAATATCCTGAAAGTAACTGAATTCGTTTCGGTAAATGAGCTTGCATCCATGATGAATATTCCTGTCACCGATATCATATCAACATGTATGAATCTGGGTCTTGTTTGTCTCCATCAATCAGCGTCTTGATGCTGAAACGATGGCACTTCTGGCCGATGAATTCGGGTTCAGGGTTGAATTTGTAAGTGCTGAGTTGCAGGAGGCTGTCAGGGAGATCGAGGATGCCGATGAGGACCTCAAGCCACGCCCGCCGATAGTTACAGTTATGGGACACGTCGACCATGGCAAGACCAAACTTGCTTGACTATATCCGCAACACGAATGTGATTGCCGGTGAAGCGGGGGTATCACACAGCATATCGGAGCCTATGGAGTTAATCCTTCAGGATGGCCGTCAGATCACCTTCCTGGATACACCGGGCCATGAAGCCTTTACTGCCATGCGTGCCCGCGGAGCCCAGATCACCGATATCGCCATAATAGTCGTTGCTGCTGATGATGGTGTTATGCCTCAGACAAAGGAAGCAATAAACCATGCTTCAGCAGCAGGTGTACCGATCATTTTTGCGATTAACAAGATTGATAAGCCAACTTCAAACCCTGATAAAATCAAGGAGGCCCTTGCAGCCATGAATTATCTCGTGGAAGACTGGGGCGGGAAATATCAGTCACAGGAGATCTCTGCAAAATCAGGCCTCAACATTGACCTGCTCCTCGAAAAAGTTCTTCTCGAGGCGGAGATGCTTGATCTCAAAGCCAATCCGGAAAAACCTGCCATCGGGACTGTTATCGAATCATCGCTTGATAAAGGAAGAGGCTTTACTGCCACCGTCCTTGTCAAGGCCGGAACACTAAGGATAGGCGATATAATGCTTGCCGGCAGCTGCTTCGGCCACATCAAGGCTATGTATAACGAGAGAGGCCACAAGGTAGACGAGGTGGGGCCAGCAACTCCGCACTTATACTTGGTTGAACGGAGCGCCTCAGGCAGGCGACAAGTTCAATATTATGGAAAGCGACAGGGAGGCCAAGGATATTGCCACCAAGAGAGCACAGCTTCAGAGGGAACAGGGGCTGCGGACACAGAAGCATATCACCCTTGATGAAATTGGGCGAAGGATAGCGATTGGTAACTTCCAGGAACTCAATATCATTGTAAAAGGAGATGTCGACGGATCCGTAGAGGCTCTCAGCGACTCCCTCATAAAACTCTCGACACCGGAAATACAGCTTAATATAATTCATAAGGCTGTTGGACAGATATCCGAATCGGATATCCTGCTTGCCGCCGCTTCCAATGCGATCATCGTAGGGTTCCAGGTACGCCCGTCACTAAGCGCGCGCAAGCTTGCTGAAAAGGAGGAAATAGATATCAGGCTGTATTCAATCATTTATAATGCCATTGAGGAGATCCGTTCGGCTATGGAAGGCATGCTGCTGCCTGAGCTCAAGGAAGATATCGTGGCGACACTTGAAATACGCGAAATCTTCAAGGTAACGAAGGTAGGTACGGTAGCCGGCTGCTATGTCAAGGAAGGTAAGATAACAAGGAATACTAAAGTCGTGTTATCCGAGATGGGATAGTAATTTATACAGGTGAGCTCGGATCCCTCAAAAGATTCAAGGATGACGTTAAAGAGGTAGTCGGCGGCTATGAATGCGGACTTAACATTGCAAGTTTCAACGATATTAAGGTTGGAGACATTGTTGAGGGCTATACGGAGACCGAAGTAAAGAAAACATTGTAGCAGGCAAATTTCTGCCTGCTACCTCAGGTTCAGATCAATTTTTTATATTGCTCCGCCGTAAGGAGGTATTCCTCTTCGGCCGGATCAGTAAGCTGTACCTTAACCATCCATCCCTTCCCGTAAGGATCTTTATTGACAACATCCGGCGACGAATCAAGCAGGGGATTCATCTCCAGAATCTCGCCACCCATTGGCATGAATAGATCAGACACTGTTTTAACAGCCTCGATAGTGCCGAAAACCTCCTCTCCGCCTGAGTGTCTCCCCGGAGGTCTCAATTTCAACAAAAACAACATCACCCAGTTCACCCTGGGCAAAATCTGTTACTCCGATATAGGCATTTTTTCCTTCGATACGGATCCACTCGTGATCCCTGGTATACTTTAGTTCTTCAGGAACGTTCATAGATGTGCTGGTTTTAGGTAAAATTTATTCTGTATTGCTGATTCGGTTCATCAACCAAAAATAAACTTTTTTTTCATTTTCAAATGCGACTTATCCTATTATTTGAGAACATTATTTGAATACAGGATCACTGAACCAGTGTAAATTTCAGGCTGAAGCCAAAATTCGTATTTGAGGTTGGAAATGTATTGGCTACAAACGGGTTAGTCCGGCTGTGATCGGCAAAGATCTGAAGATTGAACCTGTCGCTCAGCACATAATCGGCACTTGTTCCAATTGTAAGGACTTTTTGCCCGACAACAGGCTGGTTGACATCCTCGACTAATTTTCTTGCAAGTGTCTTGTTATCCCTGATGGAGAGATCGAGCCGCAGGTTCAGGTCGCTTTTGAGGGCTCTCTGCCTCCCTCCCGTTTTCAGAATGATCTGCACATTATCGAACCTGTATCCTGCTCCGAAAACCAGTTCATTCACCCTGGCGTCTGCTATCTGGTTGCTTGTAAGATTCAGTGCTACAGTCCTCGACTTTTTCCATTCGAACCTGGTTGAGAGGCTGTTCTTCCAGTTCATGTCGACATTAATCAGGGGGCTGAACTGTTCATTTATCGAAACCACATTGATTTCGTATTGCTGAATGAAGTTATTCTGAAGGTCCCTTACTGCGTTTATTCCGCTTTCATCCGTAAAATAGTTCATATTCGTCGAATACGAACCGATCTGATATGTGCTCCGGTACTGATGCATCAGGTTGATTGACCTGAATGTTGTCTGCACGAATTCGAACTTTGAGAGTCCGTCGAAGTTTATCCTCCAGTTTGGCATCATCCTCATGGCAGAGGGAAAAGTTTCAAGTCCCACCCTGTAGGGGCTTGATTTTGTATATGCAGCTATAAATGCAGGGATCAGCACCTCCCTTGATGTCTTGCCATATCCGCTCTTATAAGGCCCTGCCATCGGCAAACCTGATACAGGATCAATATTCGGATCATAACCGGGATCCACCTTCTTTCGCTGCTCAGCTCTCCTTTCCGAAATAATAACAGTGTTCTTCTTGAACGCCTCGAAGGTAGGAGAGACATAATCATTTGCCTTTGTTATCTTTTCGAAGGCGGTCCCCCAGGAGATAACAGTGATGGAGAAATTGCCGGAGAGCACCCTGTTCCTCGTACTGTCAGGAAAATTCCCGTTGTAATCGGCAATATAATAGGCACTGCTCGATTCGAGGTATCGCCTGTCGGCGTTCAGATCGATTCTCAAGCCCGGAACAGGCTCTATGAGGGCCCTTAGTGAGAGATCCGTCTTGTTATACAGGCTTGCAGGAGTATTCAGCAGAGAATCGGTTGAGATCCATCCTTTTGACACGGCTTTGTCAAAAAAGCTTTCCTCACCGTAACCAAGTATGAATGGCCATCCGGGAGACAGCGTACTGCCATATCCCGACATACCCAGGAAATTTGTACCGGGGGTGTATCCGGGAAGGAACTGTCCCTGCGAGGAGGAAAGGGTGATGCTCACTGAGCGTATTCCCATAATGAACCTGAGAAGATATTCGCCTGCCACAACACCGGGATTTTTCTTTGGCTTTACCTTGCCTTCCACTATAACCCTGGCCCCATCGGCTTTTTCTTCCGCAGTAAAATTCACCCTGTTTTCATTTACTATATCCATCTTGCCCTTTACATCCTTGCCATCCTTCCCTACAACCCTGACCTTCACCTCCTTCGTATCGAGGTTATGGACGATGGATTTTACCGATTTAGCCTTAAAATCTACGTTCTCCTTTGTATATGTGACAGATTTTCAACTCTGTCTTCATTCGCTGACCCGCATCAGGCTTTGTATCGTTTTCTATCCTCTTCAGGAATTTGGATTTGCTGTATAGGGTGGCCAGGTTAGCCATCCCGGTAATTGTCATCTCGTTGTGATTCTTGATTGAATTCCCGAGCCTGATCTTCATACTGTCAGGGAAAACAGGGCCGGCAAGCCATGTATAGTCGGCTGAATATCTTGCATTGGCATTTACCCAGGAAAGCAGCGGAAGCTTATTGACCGGAATATTATAGGTCACGTTCATAAAATGATTATAGTTGATTGTTCTCCCGCCATGCCAGAGGTTATATAGTACGGAGTCACGCCATGCCTTGTAGGTATCGCTGTACCGATTCTTGTCGACACCACCTTGCGGCTCGTCGATCCGTGCTGTATTGCTTGAGGTAAAGTCGAATTTCAGCTGCCTGGTGATATCGTATTTCATGTCGAACAGGCGGCTCCACTCAAAATCCTTCCTGAATGAAGGAGTCACAAGCAGATAGGGGTTATTTATATTCCTGGTCTTGATCTCGTTATAATACCTTGAAAGCTCCGTTCTGAACGAAATGCTTTTTGGAAAGGGATAGAAATTGAAATCCCTGAAAATTTTAAGGGCCGGGTTATTGAGGAATTTCACCCCCTTCAGGGGCATTATGTTGGCAGGCTGAGCTTCGTAATTATAATTGAGCCCGCCCCTGTAATTCTTTTCAAGGTTAATTTCAGTTTTTGTATTTGTGATGTATGTCTCATTGTATGTATAGTTTGCGCTAAGGTTTGCCGGGTCCCAGGGATGCGGTTTTTCACCTCGGGCAGTTATGCCTGCATTGCTGATTGTGAAAGTTTTCCTGCGCGATATATCTTCGGATATATTTTTTATTGAATCCCTTGCAGCCTTGCCCGTGGCTGCATCGAGTGCATCGTTCAGCGGAACATCGGGATCGAGGGGATTAAACTGGGGCTTGATCCTGATCTCTGAATAACCTGCATATACAGGGAGCCTTACCCCTATCTTTTCGGGGAAGAATTTCCCCAGCTCGAGACTCGATGACAGGTCATAATTAACGACCTGCTCCTTGCTGCGTTCATTTACCTTTTTATCGATGCTCCCCCATCCCGGAGTGCTCATCTGCCCAACCATGTCCACAGTGCCCAGATCGGCAAGGCGTGCCTGCAGATGGCCATTCGCCGCCCATCCGCCGTTTTCAACAAAATCATTAAGCCTCAGTTCGTTCACCCAAACCTCCCCCGATTTCGGACTGCCGTCGTCTCCACCCGGATTCCTTGTCTTGATTGGGTTTCTTACCCCGACCATTATGACCCTGACATCGCTAAGGTTCGGATTTCCGGATACTGAAATCCTTGCATTGCCAACGTCTTCGACAAATACGTCGGTTATGCTGAGCGACGACCCCGGAAGCTGCATCTGCTTGTTCCGCTCCTGCTTAACCTCCTGAAGCTGAGCCAGGTCAATGTTCATGCTGTTTTCAGCAGGCCAGACCTTTGCCCTCTCCTCATCATTGTTGTTGTCATAATGTCCTGGCAAAGTCAGCTTCAGCGGTATCTCATATTCATAGAAATTACCCTTATAGTCGGTTCCTATCCTGATAAATGCAGTAAGGTCGTTATCATGCAAAGGCTGACCAATTATTGCCTCGGCATGTATCTCCATTCTGAGGTTCCTGTACTGCCTTATGTCGAGATACATGTTCTTAAAGGCGGCCCGGGCGTCACCGTCCTCCAGGTTATCGACCTTCAGCACCATTGACTGTTCATTCAGCTGGCGCAGCTGCGGGTTCTGGGGATCGGTAACCCTGTCAAACCCCGGAGGAAGTACATAGTTTACAGGTTGCTTGCTGGCGTTTTCCTCGATGCTCACCGAGCTTATATCGAATGTGCCGTCTGTCGATTCCGGCACTGTCACCCTTTCTCCCCCCTCCATGAATGAAATGTTGTATTTTCTCCATTCGGCCCTCACCAGGTCGAGCTCGGCAAACCTCATTACTACCGGCTTGCTGAAGCCCTTTAGGAACATCCTCATAAAACGGATTGATTTAAAGTCGTTAATGGGGCCGATAACTGATTGATAATCTGTTATAGGAACCTTGAACTGGTACCATGTAACCTTGGATTTCCTGCCATTTGGAAAGGTGATCTCAGGCGATTCAATTTCATCTACAACATAGTTGGAACCAACCTTAATGTCTCCCGGGCGGATGCTGACCCTATACTGATAGTAGCTTTCTGTTTCGCTAAGGGTATTGTCCCTGTTGATATCCTCCATATCCGGGAGGGTGGATCCTGATGTGGGATATGATTCTTTCGACATTTCGGAGGTTGGAGAGTTTCCATCCTGTCCGTTGTATTTCTTGTATCTGTCAAGGATCCCAAGCTGTTCCGCATCATAATCGGACCCCCTGAAATAGTGAAAATCATCGCTGGAGGGGTCCTTCGTCGCCTCCTGGAATGCCTGGGGAGTCATGATAGCCTGTATTTTCTGAAGATAGCCCGAGAAGAAGGTCTCTTCATCCTGATCACTCAGTCCGTCAAGCCCCACATCCTGGTAGAGCCTTGATTCAGGCGCATTATCGAATGCATTCACAACTGCCTGTACAGTTGGGACCCTGCCCCACGCTGTAGTATCAACATTTTTCGGGACAGGGTCACCCGGCAGCCCGTTCTCAAAGCTTTTCCTTGAGTCCTTCAATATATCCTCAGAGATCTGGCCCAGGTCAAAGTAAAGGTCGCCTCCCTGGTTCTCCGGATCTTCAGCAAAGGGATCCATAAGCCAGAACTTTATATACTGAATATTTGCAGCTTCAAAATCGCTTGTAAGTATTTCCCTCATGATGCCGCCCCATCTTGTTGAAGGATCATTCAACATGCCTTCAGGTCCAATCCCCCTTGAATATGGCCCGGGATCGGCATCAAAATTATACGATCCCTTCTCGGCAGGATAGAAGGCAATATTCAGTACAGGGATATTGGTTGGGATCCCGCTCTGGCTTTCCCTGTTTGGAAAGATCTCGTCCTCGTAAACTTCCCTTACATAATGGCTTGATTGCTCATCCGCATTGTTCTTGATATTCGGAGGCGTGGATGATCCGTTCCTGAGGAAGAGGGGATCAATTACATACCATGAGATCTTGGCCCTGTTATACCCGCTTGCAACATTGTTATTCAGTTTGGCTTCAGGGAAGAGCAGGTCCTGCCCCTGCGGTATGCTTGACATTGACCATGCATTGAAGGCCTTGAGATCCAGTGGAATTTCACTGGCCTCAAAATCGTCGATATATGAATTGCCTTTGCTCGAGATTGCCTTTGAATGACCCGGGATAAGATTTGCAAACTCGCCGAAGAATGAGATTGAGGAAGGGGCTTTTGTATTCAGGAAGGGAATCTTGTCAATGGCTTTTGTAAGGAGCTGTGATTCTGCCTTATAGGAGGCATTCAGACCCCATATTGTATTTGAGATCGGTTCCTCCCCGTAATTTACTTTCTGGGTATAGGGCCTTTCAGTAAGATGAAGAATGGTTCCTCCAATATCGAAATTATTTGAGAACTGGTAGTCAAGATGTGTCCCTACAAGAGTTTTTGTCTGGAATCCGAAGAACTGGTTGCTTTCAAGCGAGACCTGGATGGGAGTCTGGGACTCAATCAGGGCACTGTTTATAATCCTCACGGTACCCAGATTATAGTCTACGGTATAATCGGTGTTCTCCGTAAGTGGCACGCCTCCTGCGGTAACCTTCACAGCTCCCTTGGGTATACTGGTGGCATTCAGCCTGATTTCGGATCCTGATTCAGATGAATACTGGCCCGACAGCTTGAATTTATTCTTCTCAGCCATTTGCTTGGCAACGGTCTGAGTTGAATCGTAAAGTTCCTGGAAAACGTATTTGCTTTCGAGCCTGGGATCATTCAGCATCTTTTTAAGATGGCTGCCGAATGGCTCCACCTCGGGAAACACAATCTTGCCCCGGTCGCTGTTGACAGTTATTCCGTCTATAAAATCGAAGAAGCCGTCCGGTTCCCTGTCAAGCTGCGAATTCAGATTGTCGAGTCCCATTACCTGGAGGAGAACCTTATTTGCAAGCTTGCCCTCAGGCAGATAGTTTATGGAGTTGCCTGTAGCATCATCCTGATACAGGACATTAAACTCAAAGTCTTTTGTGTCGATCTTTCCGGAGCCCAGGGAATAGATGTTTTTCATCATGAGCTTCCATGTAGGCAGCCTGGGGCTCAGTGTAGTACCCTTCAGCAGCTTCAGGATCAGGGTCTGCGGGGCTGTTATCCCATCGGTCGAAAATTCCCCCACTTTGTACAGCTTCCCGTCGAGAGTGTACTCGTAAGCCACGGCGAGGACTTCATCGGTGTTGAGGGCAGTGTTAAGGGAGATATAGCCAAGCTGGCGGTTAAAGTCATATTCCCGGTCATCAAGCTTTCTCGCATTTTCTATCTTCTCAAAATCGCGTCCTATCTGAAAACCTGGATAAAGTGGCTCGAAAGTATTAGTCACCTGGTCTACATTGCGGATCGGACTATAGATTGTTGTAAGTGACTCATACATCTTGTTGGCCGTATTGTCGGGGTAAGCCGGGGCACCAGGGGAAGCCTGAAAATCAGGCACCTTGTTGTATACATGATTTGAATTTTCAGCAAGGTCCATGAACGCGATGATATTCCTGTTGCTGGCCTCCTCAAACCTGCTTGTCTTATTTGTCACCCACACCTCTATACGCTCAATGTTGATACCGGAGCTTACTACAGGCAGGTTTTTCAGTGATTCATCGTAGATATCCCTGAAATACTGTGAAAGGAAGAAGTGCCTGTTCGCCTCGTACTCATCAGCATACAGTTCAAATTCGCTCAGCTGGGCGCCACCTTTCACATCAATAACGGATGACTGGCCCTTTTGCTGGGAGAGGACAGTAGTCATAGTAAGCTTCCCGAACTGCATTTCGGTCTTAAGTCCGAAAAGGCTGTAGCTGCCTGTGATGAGGGTTCCTGTCAGTGGCAGGGTGACATCGCCTGCCTCAACCTTCTTTATAATTTCATCCTCCTTGCCCGAATACTGAAGCTTTGTCCTGTTCTCAAACTCGAACATGGCATCTGTGTTGTAGTTGATGCCCAGTTCCATTTTGTCGCCGATTGTACCGGTAACATTCATCTGGATCTTCTCCTTGAAGTCGAATGTCGGAATCGTCCGCAGTTTTTCCGAGAGAGTTGGATTCTCGGTATGGGAAATATTTATTCCGAATATCAGTTCTGCGGATCCCTGCGGTACAATATTGATTATGTTGCTCCCGAATATCTTGTCGAATGTTTCTCCACCCACCTCAATCTGCGGGATGAGGTTGGACCTGTAGCCCAGTTCCTTTCCTGAAATGCGTGATTGCCAATAGTCACGCATTGCCTTATTATATTCATATTCACGGTATTCCTCCGGGGTCATATGAACCGGGGGCCTGTAATCCAGCGTGCCTATCTTCTGATAAAGTATATACTCATCCTTATCCGGATCATATGTGACAGACGATTTATAGTTTGAAGGCTCGCTCAGGAAAAGCGGTGAATTCGGTTCCGATTGCCATGGTATTCCGGTATCCTCCTTTAATTTAAGGATGGACGTTCTTTGTTGTATCCGAAGCTACTTTTGGCTGCAGGACGTTCTGACCAATAGAATCTTCAGATCTTAAGAAAAGAGAGGCTAACAGTAAAAGATATGAAAATCCCAGAATATTTCTATATGATATCCCTGATCTCAACCCGGCGTATATTCAGAATTACAAGTTCTTAAGAGCCCTCTTTATCAAATCCTCGACAGTCAGATTTCTTTCCTCTCTGACAATTTTGTCAAGAACCTTAGAGACCGCGCTTTTGGCAAATCCAAGCATTACCAAAGCTGATAACGCCTCATCCCTTTTTGTATTGTCTGATACGGTAAATATTTCACCGCTTCCAGCTTGTTTGCCGAGCTTGTCCTTCAGATCGACAATGATCCTCTGGGCAGTTTTCAAACCGATCCCTTTAACGCTTTTCAAAAGGT
The DNA here is from genome assembly GCA_963756885.1 of uncultured Bacteroidales bacterium. Lineage (GTDB taxonomy): Bacteria > Bacteroidota > Bacteroidia > Bacteroidales > VadinHA17 > LD21. The sequence goes on along the minus strand of CAVWPG010000001.1, from coordinate 225,599 downwards.
CGACATCAGATCCCAGGATAGCTTTTTCAATTTCTCCGGGAGAGACCGAGGAAAGCATCATTCTTGCAGTATTTGCTCCGACACCTGAAACTGAAATCAGATGACGGAAGATATCCCTTTCCGCACTGTCAGCGAAACCGTAGAGACTGTGAATGTCTTCCCTGATTACCTCATGTATCAGGATTTTCATTTCGCTCCTGTTCTCCAGCCTCGAAAAGGTATTGACGGAAATATTAATAAAATAGCCGATTCCGTAAGCTTCTACAGTAATAAAGGTGGGATTGCTCTGAGTTATTGTTCCTTTTATATATTCTATCATGGATTATTGTTCAGGGTTGTAGATATCGGGAGGGAGTTCATCAATCCGGTCATTATAAATTTCAATATCCTGGTGCTTCAGTGGATTCTTTGATATTTCTGTATACATCTGCCTGTTTTTAAGTATATCGCAGGCAAGGTAGATTGCCTGGCGGAATGAATTTTCGGAGGCTTCCCCCTTTCCGGCGATCTGGAAGGCTGTTCCATGAACAGGAGAGGTCCTGATGAAAGGCAGGCCTGCAGTAAAATTAACGCCTGTATCAAAGGACATCACCTTGAAGGGTGTAAGACCCTGGTCGTGATACATTGCAAGGATCCCGTCAAATTTGCTGAACGATCCGGCTCCGAAAAATCCGTCGCTCGGGAATGGTCCGAAAGCAAGGATCCCCTCCTTTTTTGCCTGCTGTACTGCCGGAGCAATGATCTCTGCCTCCTCATTTCCAAGAAGCGAATTATCTCCTGCATGAGGATTCAGGCCAAGCACAGCTATCCTTGGTTTCCTGATGGCAAAGTCGTATGACAGCGAATGATTCATAAGCCTGAGCTTCCTCAGAAGCAGATCCACGGTAATAAGCCCCGGTACTTTGCTGAGAGGTACATGCCCTGTTGCAATTCCAATCCGCATTGTCTCCCCGATCATGAACATCAGAACATCAGCGGCACCGGCTTTCGACTTGAGGTATTCTGTATGGCCATTGAAGTGGAAGCTCTCTGACTGAACATTATGCTTGTCAATGGGAGCTGTTACGAGAACATCGATCTTCCCTTCGAGAAGATCGCTTACAGCCATTTCGAGTGAGATCAGGGCCGCCTCTCCTCCGTGAGTGGTTGATTTGCCAAGTTCAACGCGGGTGTTATCGTCGAGGCAGTTGATCATGTTGGCTTTCCGCCGGTGAGCCTCTTCAGCCGTGCGGATATTGTTGAAGGTGAAATTTGATATATTCAGCGCTTTCCTGTGATAGGCGGCAACTTTGGGGGAACCATAAACGACCGGTGTACAAAAGTCGGTCACCATAGGATCTGAGAGAGCCTTGATTATAACCTCATACCCGATCCCGTTTATATCACCATGTGAGATCCCTGCAATTACTGTATCTTTTTCCATAAATAACTATTTCTGTTGAGCATTAAGGGATGCGTACTTCTTCAAAAAAGCCGAAAGCAGCCGCAATCCGGAAGCTGGTCCATGCTTTATCCTGTAAAAATCGTCCTTCTTCAACATCTCTGTACCGGCAATATCGAGATGGATCAGTGGATATTCGGCAAATCTTTCAAGGAACTTGCCTGCTGTAATGGCACCGGCTTCCCGTCCTCCGATGTTTCTCAGGTCAGCGGCATCCGACTTAAGATGCTCTCCGTATTCATCCCAGAATGGCAGCTCGCCCAGGCGTTCATATACATCGTCGCCGCATTCCTTAAGCAGATCGGCATACTTCCTGTCGGCATTTGTCATCATTGCTATCGCATGAATGCCGAAGGTCATTGCAGCTGAGCCTGTAAGGGTAGCAATATCTATAATAAGCTCGGGGGAATACTTGGAAGCATAGCTTATTGCATCAGCTAGGATAAGCCTGCCTTCGGCATCGGTATTACCTATCTCGACAGTTAGCTTATTATACATTGTGATTATATCTCCCTGGGCATAGGCATTTCCGCCGGGCCTGTTGTCGGTCGATGGCAAAAGGCCAATTACATGCACCGGTATTCCCGATTTTGCCATTGTGTATATAACTCCCGTGACAATTGCCGCCCCTGCCATATCGGCATTCATCCCTGCCATAAACTCACCCGTCTTTATGTTGAGCCCCCCTGTATCATATACGATCCCTTTCCCAACGAGAACCACAGGTTTTTCATTCACACATCCCGCAGGGTGCCATTCGAGAATTGAAAAATACGGAGGATCAACGCTGCCTTTATTCACGGCAAGCAGCCCGCCCATCTTAAGGGCCTCAATCTTCCCTTTTGTAAGGATCTCGACCGAAAAGCCGGCCGAATCTCCGATTTTTTTTATTTCTCCCGCAAGTGTTGCTGCATTGAGATGATTTACGGGCTCATTAATAAGATCGCGTGTAAAATATGCTGCATCTGTAAGATCATCAGTCCATTTGATTTCCCTGTCATCGAGGTCCCCGTAGAGCAGCAGCCTTACAGGATATCCCCTTTCTGCGCCTTCTTCAGATATGGTCTTATATTTGTCGAATGCATACATGCTCAGAACGAGACCTTCGGTAAAATCAAGGATAGCTGAGGCATATGCATTTTCAGAGGCAATTACAAGTTCAGAATGGTTGTTCCCCCTGATCGCATTTCTGTGGTTGCAGGCGCTCTTTCTCAGCTCTTCCCTAACACGGTGATGGCTTATCCCCTCTTTCAGTCTTATAAAGTAGATTTGCCTTGTATAGCAGTTAACAGTGAAGCTTTCCTCCCGTGCTGCCAGCTGTTTTTTTACAAACTCAGTTTCAAGGTTTGTCAGGGAGAGCCACCCCGGAACAGTATCGCTACCCAGTATGCATACAACAGACTGATCAGGTGATATTTTTGCAATCTTGCGGATTTCAGCTTTCATATTGTATTGCCTGTCATGTTTGAAGATGTAAAGTTAATTAAATTATTTATTGTTTTGGTTCCAAAGAGTTACCTTTGAACGGATTTAAGCACAACTCACAATGCCTTCGGCTTTTGGGCGGGAGAGGCAATCAGAACGTGTTACGGTATGGATCTTGAGGGACTTTATGAAAAAGCTTTAAACCTTGTTCCCCTGACTGCTGAAGAGGGGATGGAACTCTACTCCGGGGCTCCGCTAGGGCAGCTTATGTTCGTGGGCAACACCCTGAGGCAGATCCATAACAGCGGCAATGGGGTCGGATGGATTGTAGACAGAAATGTGAACCTGACGAATATCTGCTTTTCGCAGTGCACTTTTTGCAATTTCTGCAGGAAAAAGAATTCGGATGATGCGTATGTCACATCGATCGACGAGTACAGGAGTAAGATCGATGAGCTTTATTCCCTCGGGGGCGATCAGCTTCTTCTGCAGGGAGGGATGAATCCGGCTCTCGGACTCGGTTTCTATGTTTCGCTCTTCAGGGAGCTGAAAAGCCTGTATCCCTCGCTGAAGCTCCATGCGCTCGGACCTCCGGAGGTAGTATATCTTGCAGGGAAGGAAAAGCTTTCATACAACAGGGTACTGTCGGAACTTATTCAGGCTGGTCTTGACAGTCTGCCGGGGGCAGGTGCCGAAATACTCTGCGACAGGGTAAGGAAGATAGTATCGCCGGCAAAGGCCACTGCTGAAGAGTGGCTTGGGGTGATGCAGGAGGCTCATATTCTTAATCTGCCTACATCTGCGACCATGATGTACGGGCATATTGAAACAATCGGGGAGAGGATTGAACATCTCATCAGGCTCAGGGAGCTGCAATCGCTTAAGCCTGAAGGCCATTATGGCTTCGTTACATTTATTCCATGGCCTTTCATGGATAAGGGAACGGTATTGAGAACAAGGGATGGAGTCAGAAGCGCCTACAATGGCACTGACTATCTGCGGATGATAGCAATAAGCAGGATAATGCTTAACAATATAAGCAATATACAGGCATCAATTCTGACTGTCGGAAGGGAGATCGGGATGATATCCCTTCATGCGGGAGCGAACGACCTGGGGTCTGTAATGATCGAGGAGAATGTAGTAAGCGCTGCCGGCTCACCGAACAGGTTCAACTCTGAAGAGATGCAGGCGATAATCAGGGAAGCCGGATTTGTTCCCAGGAGAAGGAACCAGAAATATGAGCCTGTAGAAACATCAGGAAACCGTTAAATCGCCCACCCTTTCCGGCGGATTATACAACAAAAAAGGCTGCCCTTTTCAGACAGCCTCCTCAGAGAAAATATTTTCAGATCAGAATTTGTCTTTTTCTGCTACTTCCTTGTCATTCCCAGGATCATAGCTGGAAGCTTTCTTAAATTCTTTCATACCCTGACCAATCCCCTTCATAAGTTCAGGGATTTTACGACCGCCAAATAGTAAAACCACGACAACAAGTATCAGAAGAATCTCAGTTAAACCTATTTTTCCCATCTCTTTAAGTATTAGAATTTGTACAAAGGTATAAATACTTTGATCATATACAAGATAAAAAAGGGAAACTATTTTCTGAGTAATTTGAGGACATCGTTACCATTTGCGAAGACAAGAAGTGAGAGGAGCAATATCATTCCGGCAATCTGTGCATATTCAAGAAATTTATCGCTTGGCTTCCTTCCGGTGACGACCTCAAACAGCAGGAACATTACGTGCCCCCCGTCAAGTGCCGGTATAGGCAGGATATTCATTACAGCCAGAATAATTGACAGAAAGGCGGTCAGGTTCCAGAAAGACTGCCAGTCCCAAACCCCCGGGAAGATCTTTCCGATAGTGATAAATCCTCCCAGCGATTCGTAAGCTTTTGTGTGTCTTGAAAAGATCAGCCTGAACTGCTTGAGATAATCTGCCATGGTCTTGAAACCCTTGTCAATTCCTGCAGGGATCGACTGGAAGAATCCATATCTGATATCCTTCAGCTCGAATATCTGGCTTAGCGGCTTTATGGTATAGGCAACTCCGAGCATCCCCTCCTGGGTAGGGGTAACTTCAATGTTTTCAGGGTTCCCGTTGCGGAGAATATTCAGTTCAACAGTCTTCGATTTGTTTTGCTGCAGGTAGCTCTGAAATTCGTCGGCATATTTAAACTTCAGGCTGTCCATACCCGTTATCTCATCACCCGCCTTAACCCCTGATTTCATTGCAGGCGACCCCTTTTCAAAAGATTGTATAACCATTGTCTGAAAGGGTACCCTGTACGATATCTGTCCTTTCCCCTTCAGTAATTTCGCAATATAGTCTGTCGGGATCTCGAGGTTTATTTCATGACTGTCCCTCTCGATCTGAATTGTTTTCCTGTTATTCAGAACAATGTCGGGCGTTATCTGCATAAAATTATCGATATACTGGTTATCGACTGAAAGTATTTTATCTCCATTTCTCAATCCGATTGAATATCCTGTTGAATCGGTGACAATTCCGTATTTCACACTTGAAGTTGGCAGGTAGGTTTCACCCCAGGCATAGAGCACAAGCACATAGATCAGCATAGCCGACACGAAGTTGAAAATAACGCCCCCTGTCATAATGAGCAATCTCTGCCATGAGGTTTTGGATCTGAATTCATAGGGCTGGGGAGGGAGCTTCATCTGTTCCTTGTCCATCGATTCATCTATCATTCCTGAAATTTTAACATAGCCTCCCAGGGGCAGCCAGCCCACACCATATTCAGTTTCCCCCTTTTTGAATTTAAACAGAGAGAACCAGGGGTCGAAGAAGAGATAGAACTTCTCGACCCTTGTCTTGAACAGCTTGGCCAGCGAAAAATGCCCGAACTCATGAATTATCACAAGAATAGACAGGCTCATTACGAACTGCAGGATTTTAATCAGGATTGTCATTGTCTGTTATAAATTTCATTAATATATTCTGAGGCCATTACCCTGGCCTGCCTGTCTGCATACTCCAGCACGTCGAGATCAGGATGGGGAGCAAAAAGCTTTCCTTCCATTGTATGCTGCACCACTCCCGGCATCTGCAAAAATCCTATTTTCCCTTCAAGAAAGGCATTCACTGCCATCTCATTTGCAGCATTCATTATGCAGCACATATTTCCCCCTTCCCTGAGAGCATCAAATGCCAGGGCCAGATTCCGGAACCGCTTCATATCGGGCTCGATAAAGGTAAGCGTCTGATAATCTCTCAGATCAAGTCGCGGCAGATCTGATTTCAGGCGACCGGGAAAGCTCAGTGCATAGAGAATCGGAATTCTCATATCCGGAACGCCCAGCTGGGCTTTTACTGAGCCATCGTTAAAATGAACGAATGAATGAATGACGGATTGCGGGTGAACAATAACCGATATCTGATCGGGATCCAGGCCGAACAGCCACCTGGCTTCTATTACCTCGAGCCCTTTGTTCATAAGTGAAGCAGAGTCTATTGTTACCTTGCATCCCATATCCCAGTTCGGGTGTCTGAGGGCCTCTTCAGGCTTCACATTTCGCAGACGCTCTTCCGAGTGGTTGAGGAAAGGGCCTCCCGAGGCCGTAAGAGTGATTTTCTCAATGCTCTCGTTCGATTCACCGGCAAGACACTGAAATATGGCTGAGTGCTCTGAATCTACGGGAATTATATTGCTGCCATATTCTCTTGCAAGGTTACCGATTATTTCCCCGGCAACGACAAGTGTTTCCTTGTTTGCGAGAGCTATTTTTTTACCTGCCCTGATCGCAGAGACGGTCGGTCTAAGTCCTGAATATCCAACTATCGACGCTACAACAACGTCAACATCAGGAGATGCAACCACCTGTTCGATGGCTTCCCTGCCTGCATAAACCTTAATTTCCGTACCCTTCAGGCTCTCCTTCAAAGAGGAGTACTGGCCTGTGTTTTCAATAACGACGATATCTGGTCTGAACTGCAATGCCTGTTGTGCAAGAAGGCCGGCATTATTTCCCGCAATCAGCACACTGACCGAAAACTCTTCCGGAAAACGGGACACAATATCCAGTGTCTGTGAGCCTATCGACCCTGTAGAACCCAGTATTGCAATTCTTTCCGGCATCTTTTACGGCAAGGTTAAAATAATATATGCTTTTCAGGGTCGAGCGGACTTCCCTTGTACCATATCTCGAAGTGAAGATGGGGACCGGATGTATAGAGTTCACCCGAATCACCGACTATTGAAATTACTTCGCCTGCCCTTACGAGATCGCCAGTTTCCTTCAGAAGGCTTGCGTTATGCTTATATACCGACACGATATTATTGGGATGCTGAACCTCGATGACGAACCCGGTTTCCATGGTCCATCCTGTAAAAATGACAGTTCCGTCGAGGGCAGCTGAAACCAGGGCTTTGGGCTTGGTTACGATATCGGTACCGAAATGCTTTGTGCGGATGTCATACCTGCCCGATACAATTCCTTTCACGGGAGGGAAGAAGTGCAGCCCTGCCAGGCTTGTGACAGCCTCCGGTGATGCAGGTCCGAGAGTGAGATTATATCTCTCCTCATTCTCGACCCTGGCTCGCAATGACGAATCCTGGGTTGAGTTATTGAATACGATCGATTTATATTTTTTTGTAGTATCCTGCTGGGAAAATTTTCCAGCCGGCTGATTTCCTGAGATAATTGCATTGAGATTTTCGAAATACTTGTCCCGAACGGCCAGTTCATGATCAAGGGAATCGAGGCGTATGGCGCTCATCAGTATATTCCGGCGCATTGTAACATCAGGATATCCGGGTACAAACTCCCTGAGATTCGTGAAGGCTATCAGGCTGCTTGTTGCACCGATAATAAAAATTATGAGAAAAGAGACAAGCAGAAATGCATTATAACGGGTCATTGTAATCCGCCAGACCTCTTCGAAGGTATGGTCATTTCTTATAGTAAACCTGTACTTATCCCTCCAGTTGCTTTTTTTCTTTTCGCTTTTAGTCATACCTGAGTAAATAATGGCCAGCAAAGATAATAATCCTGCGCCATCATTCCATTTAAATGAGGCAAAAAGAGGTATTTTACTGTTTCAGATAACTTTAACAGGCTTGTCTTCGCTTTGCCAGAGACCGTGTTTTGTACATACGGCCATAGCTGAAAGGTTCATTGATACCTCCGGGGCGACAATATAAAAATCGATTTCAAAATGGGATGGCTTGTTACCATAAACCCCTGCGGTATACCTGGCTTCAGCGAGGAGAGTTTCGCGGTTCCAGAGCTGTATAACGCTTATGAAATGATCTGCCTCATCAGGGTGAGGGTATTCTTCACCGAGCTTGACCTTGATCTCGAATTTTTCACCTCTTTTCACCGTATCAGGGCAAACGACATGGGGCATGTGCCTGTCAAGATAGTCGCGCTTGACCTCTTTATCCTCCTTTTCTATCTCTGTTGCTTTAAATACTCTGGGCATTGTACTGGGTTTTAGTATCGGTTATAACAATGTGTAAAGTATTATTGTTCTGACAAAAATAAGGATTAAAATTCAAATATCTCATCCCGGTTGGTATCCGGTTGCTGTGCCCCGGTATTGTAACTGAGGAGGGTCACTCAGTTGTACCATCGGATGACGCGCGCAGCGCAAATGACAGCGAAGCGAATGACTTCAGCATTCTTTCTGCATGAACGGTAATAAAAAATAATCATACAATATTTTGCAATTTTCACCGAATAGAGTACATTTGCACCACAATATTGCGGGGTGGAGCAGTGGTAGCTCGTTGGGCTCATAACCCAAAGGTCGGAGGTTCGAATCCTCCCTCCGCTACAAAGAAAAAGCCTTGATGCGAAGCATCAGGGCTTTATTATTTTCAGACCGTTAAAAGCTTGCTTTTATAAGGGCTGAAAATAATAAAGCCCGTAGCAGCCCGACGAAGGAGGGTTGCAAGGCTTTTTCTTTGGGCTGTTACCCTCAGAGGATCAAGCCGAACGAAGCGAGGCTTAATCCTCTGCTTTTACCCCCAAACACCCCAAGGGGGGCTTAAAAAACTTTTCACTTATCTTTATTGATGAAAGCGGCTGCAGGGATTTTTCCTTGGGCTGCTACCCCATTGAGGATCAAGCGGGCGCAGCGAGCTTAATCCTCTGCTTTTACCCCCAAACACCCCAAGGGGGGCTTAAAAAACTTTTCACTTATCTTTATTGATGAAAGCGGCTGCAGGGATTTTTCCTTGGGCTGCCACCTCATTGAGGATCAAGCGGGCGCAGCGAGGCTTAATCCTCTGCTTTTACCCCCAAACACCCCAAGGGGGGCTTAAAAAACTTTTCACTTATCTTTATTGATGAAAGCGGCTGCAGGGATTTTTCCTTGGGCTGCTACCCCATTGAGGATCAAGCGGGCGCAGCGAGCTTAATCCTCTGCTTTTACCCCCAAACCCCCAAGGGGGGCTTAAAAAACTTTTCACTTATCTTTATTGATGAAAGCGGCTGCAGGGATTTTTCCTTGGGCTGCCACCTCATTGAGGATCAAGCGGGCGCAGCGAGCTTAATCCTCTGCTTTTACCCCCAAACACCCCAAGGGGGGCTTAAAAAACTTTTCACTTATCTTTATTGATGAAAGCGGCTGCAGGGATTTTTCCTTGGGCTGCCACCTCATTGAGGATCAAGCGGGCGCAGCGAGCTTAATCCTCTGCTTTTACCCCCAAACCCCCCAAGGGGGGCTTAAAAAACTTTTCACTTATCTTTATTGATGAAAGCGGCTGCAGGGATTTTTCCTTGGGCTGCTCCCCCATTGAGGATCAAGCGGGCGCAGCGAGCTTAATCCTCTGCTTTTACCCCCAAACCCCCAAGGGGGGCTTAAAAAACTTTTCACTTATCTTTATTGATGAAAGCGGCTGCAGGGATTTTTCCTTGGGCTGCCACCTCATTGAGGATCAAGCGGGCGCAGCGAGCTTAATCCTCTGCTTTTACCCCCAAACACCCCAAGGGGGGCTTAAAAAACTTTTCACTTATCTTTATTGATGAAAGCGGCTGCAGGGATTTTTCCTTGGGCTGCCACCTCATTGAGGATCAAGCGGGCGCAGCGAGGCTTAATCCTCTGCTTTTACCCCCAAACCCCCCAAGGGGGGCTTAAAAAACTTTTCACTTATCTTTATTGATGAAAGCGGCTGCAGGGATTTTTCCTTGGGCTGCCCCCCATTGAGGATCAAGCGGGCGCAGCGAGCTTAATCCTCTGCTTTTACCCCCAAACCCCCCAAGGGGGGCTTAAAAAACTTTTCACTTATCTTTAATTGATGCCAGCGCAGCAAGGCTTTTTCTCCTGAGGTTTTGGCCTCGATTCCCGCTTCGCTTCAAATTTGTTAAGCACCCCCAGGAGGAAAGCGGGGAACGAAGTCCGCCTATGCCCTGTGCTTCGGGGGGCGAAGCGAATAATCCTGCACAAGACCATAGCCCGATCCGCCAGCCAACCGGGAGTTTATTCCTGTAATTCTCAGAATCCAACCAGCTATTTTTTCAGCGGTGGACGAAAAGAGGAATTATGTTAAAAAGTCATTTTCAGTCTTTACCGATTAGGGCATTCAAAATAGGGGTAACCCATTGTTCCTTATCAATGTTATAAACAATAAAATCGCTGTCGAACTGCCAGTACGCCCAGCTAAAACCCAGCTTTTCGGCAGTTCGTGCAACATAAGCAGTATATCGTGCCCTCGAATCCATATCAGCTTTATCATAAGACCCGAATTCACCCAGATAGATCGGGCGTTCATGCGCTTTTGACCAGTCTGATGCAACCATCAGTCTTGAGTCAACTTCATCTTTTTCTTCCTTGGTTCCGGCCCAGGTTATCCCGCTCAGGCTTGCATTCTCCTTCGACCATGGTGCGCCCTGATGCGTGAACCTCATGGGGTGATAAAAATGAACTGTAACTATAATGTTCCTGTCACCTTCCGGTAAAACAAGAGTTGGCAAAGACTCTATGCCATTCCAGTTTGCCGGACCAATAATGAGTGTCCTGTCCGGATTGGATGTTCGGATTATTTTCACAGATTCTGCAAGAAAAATGTTCCATAGCTCAGGAGTAAGCTTCCGGTTCGGTTCATTCAGTATTTCAAAAACCAGGTTTGATGATTTGTCTTTGTAACGCGGCGCCAGCTGCCTCCAGACAGAAAGGAACATCTCCTTCTTTGCAACCGGGTCGTCTGCCATTGCATTGAATTCATGCATATCGAGTATGACCATCAACCCGGCCTTCAGCCCGTTTTCAACAGCCCAGTCAAGTGTTTCCAGCCAGCTGGATTTTATCTTATAATTACTATCCATATTTGAAAACGGATGCATGTTTATCCGGATATTTGAAAATCCGGCATCTTTTATCATTTTAAAATAACCCTCCCTGAATCGTCCCCTGGTGTGATCTTTCCATAACTCTTTATCATAGCCGATTATATTTACTCCCCTGCCAAGTTTTTTATTTTGCTCAATGGCTGAGATTCCTTGTCCGGACAATTTACAGCTTATTGAAAGAAGAAAAAGAAACACTGCTCCTAGAACGCTTATCTTACTCATAGTTAGTCGGTTAATTCAATATACTGTTCTTATTATTCCTTTTGGAAGTTAATAAAATCATAATTCATCTGTCCGATTTCCCTTGTATGTATTGTGAAAGTATTCAATCCTTTGCTAAGATGAATCTTCGCAATATTATCTATATAGTTCCAATGGTGCCATTGCCTCCATCCCACAGAATCAGATGCCACATACGTTGAAGGGACTGTTATCGGTCCGGTTACATCAATATCATTTACCGAGAATGATATTTTTCCGGTCTGATTAGAGGTGTACATCAACCCGAGTCTGTAAGTTCCATTTGCTACAACATTGATGGTGTATTTGATCCACTCACCCTGGCTGGTCCAACCTACGTAGAGTTGATCTTTCTCAGGTTCAACAAAATTATATGGATTGTTATCGATAGCCGGTTCCCTGAATTTCGTATAGGAAATATCAACCGCTTCCCTGGCACGGAATTCATTCAGATAAGTGCCATCAGCAGGATTCAGGTTGCCACTCCCTGAATTGATGGAATCATTGTCATGATAAGAGATTCCTTCACCGCCAAAATCATAATATTCACACTGAAGTTTACCCGGTATAATCTGGGCTCCTGTCTTGTAAACAGAATCTGCAAAAGGTGTTCCCCTATAATTTCCGATGTTATTGTTGTATTTACACCGGCTGAATAAAAGTACGCTCAATATGACGATTCCAAATGTTAAAGAGAGCAATTTAAAGACTATTTTCATTGTAGTATTTCAATAGTTTAATTCATGTTATTACAAAAGTAATGTTTTTAATGTACAAGGCGAATTACTTTATTTTGAAATACCTCTGCCAGCTTTATGATTCGTATCATATCTGCAATTAAGCTGTGGCTGGATATTTCAAACCTCTTGTCTTCCCCCCATCCCCCATTTGGGGAGCTTAAAAAACTTTTCACTTATCTTTGATTGATGACAGTGGAAACAAGGCTTTTTTTTGACCTTTATACTTTATTTAGTATCATTAAGCCATGGATTCAGAAATTACATATTACAGGCAGTTACAGGAACATCTTGATAAGCTGCCCATTGGGTATCCTAAAACAAATTCAGGGGTAGAAATAAGGATTCTGCAATTGCTTTTTACACCCATCGAGGTAAAAGTGGCACTTTGCCTGAGTCTGGGAAATGCTTCCGTGGAAACGGTAAGGAAAAGACTTGAAAAAAAATTCAGGATTTCGTATGAGACCGAAAAGGTAGCAAGAATACTTAATGATATGTTTATTAAAGGTTCTGTTAACAGGTCCAATAAGGAGCCATTCAAATATAGCAATGCAATGCTTGCGATTGGGATGTTTGAACATCAGCTGGGTGACTTAAGCAAGGAAATGATGGAGCTGGTTCATCAGTACTTCGATGAGGGTTTTGATGATGAATTTTTCAGGTCTTCATTGCCGCAGCTACGTACAAGTCCGCATATGAAGGCTATTGTCCCGGAATTTAATATCGCCACATACGATAATATGCGGAAGATTGTGGAGAAGACAGATAAGTCAATACAGGTGGCAAATTGCGTATGCAAGGAAGGGGAGGCAATACTTGGCAAGCCATGCAAACAAACTAAAGATATCGAAGTTTGTCTGATGTTTGACGCGAAAAGTTATCTAGACAGGGGAAAGGCCAGAACTATAACCAAAGACGAGTGCATGGAAATCATTAACCGGGCCGAAAGGGAAGGATTGGTCCTGCAACCCGGCAATTCACTTCAACCATTTTGTATCTGCCTTTGCTGCGGGTGTTGCTGTGGCGTGCTGACCTCAGCAAAAAAATATGAAAAACCTGCTGAATTAATTGCGCATAACTTTTATGCAAAAGTAGAAGAAGAATTGTGTACTGGTTGCACGATTTGTGTTAACAGGTGTCAGATGGAGGCTATTCAGATTGAAAATAAAAAAGCAATTATTGACCTTGATCGATGTATTGGATGCGGCCTGTGTGTTACTACCTGCAAAAAAGAAGCGCTGAGACTGCTTGAAAAAACTAAAAAAACTATCCCTCCCAGGAATGCGGCGATGCTGTATCTGGGCATATTGAGCGATAAGGTAAGCAAGCGAAGGATGATGGGGAATATGTTAAAACTGCTTGCGGGCAGACAACTTTAGAAAAGAAGGGAGCCTGGGTAATTCTTCATAAAATTGGGATAAAATGATGAAGGATCAGGATGTCCGTTTCCAGTAAGCATCCCCTCCAATATAGGTGTATGATTTTGCCGTTCCTGAGACGCTTTCCTTCATAAATGAGCTGGTCGGATACCACCTGGTCTCAACATGGCTGCCTCCCTGAGTGAATACAATCTGTGCCCGTTCTGCGTCAGCTTCCGACTTTAACATATTCAGGAGCTTTTCCAAGGATAGTCAAGGCTATTTCAACCGGCAGGGCCTTATTTAGCAATCCTGACACACATCAGATGATTCTGATCCCTGAGAAGCAGCTTGCCACCGGCAAGTGCCAAAGGACCCCAGTTCTGGCCCTCTCCAAGCATCTCAGCAGAAGCCATAGGCTTGAATCCTGAAGGATCAGGCTGTATAAGATACAGGGTTTTTCGTCCATCAGTTGCCAGTATCAGCCCGTCGGAAAGGATCATACTCCCTTTATCGAAAAGAGGTGAACGCATTGTCTTCCACATAACCTTGCCATCCATGCTCATGCAGCAAAGACCATCGCGTCTGCTGTTTGTCGAGAACTGGGCATAGAAATAGCCGTTATACAATATTGGTGGCTTGGTATGATCTCCAAAATCGTTATGCCTGAAAAGCTCCTCCACACTATAGCTTCCGTCAGTCTTCTTTCCCACCTTTATCATAGCTGTTCCAAGCTCATAGCCCCCAACGGCAATAATTCTTCCTTCGCCGGCATCAAGAGCCGGAGCTACCTGAACCATATCCTCCCAGTTATTGTATTCCCAGAGAATTTTCCCTGTTTGTGGCTTTAACCCTATTATCCTGCCCCTGGATATCCTGGCTTCCTTGTGCATATAGGTATTCGTGGATGAAAACACCATTACGATATGATCCTCTCCAGCAATCTTTGCGACAGAGGGGCTGGCATAGGTTTCATTTCCTATAGCTTCAGTCTTCCACACTATCTCCCCTGTAAGCTTGTTAAAGGCAACCAATCCGGCATCAGGATCCTTTGAGTAAGACACGATAACCAGGTTGCCGTATATAAGCGGACACTGGGTTATCGCCCATACGGGTATTCTGGTTCCACCGAAATCTTTCATGATGTTCTTGTTCCATATCGGTTTATGTGTTTTGATATCAATGCAATACAGGTCGCCGTAAGGACCGCAGGAATAAACCCTGTTGCCATCGATAGCCGGAACACTTCTTGAACCCGGATATGAAACTGATCCTGGTGCAGCATAACCGTAGCTCCATAATTCCTTTCCGGTGTTAAAATCAAAGCACCGCATGATGTCTCCGGTATTATCATCCCTGTCAAGAAGGTAAACCTTTCCGTCCTTAATAACAGGACCGCCATAGCCGGGACCTATGCCGGTTGTCCATAGTACTTCAGGTCCGGAGGCAGGCCATGATCTTAAAATACCTTTTTGAGGTGATGTGCTATTCCTGTCTGGACCAAGGTATTGTGGCCAGTCCTGTGCGCATGCATCCGAAATACATACGAATAATACACCTGATGTCAAAAGGAGATTAATTCTTCTCATGATATATCGTATTAAAGAGTTTTTGTTGGCAAGGTTAATGACAATTTGCATCATATTGCCAAAAATATTGAATAATTGTTGAATTATTGCCTCCATTTTTACGACCGGCAATTTATAACCCGCAGTGGTGTAAATAAGGATATATTGGTAAGGTTTTACTACAGTCCGACTAATAGTTTGAATCAGATCGGTTGAAAGATAAAGATGTAAAGATTTATAAGAGGATGATTACTCCTATATGGATAAAAACTCCACCAGCTTAATAATTATATCAAGGTCTTTCATTAAATAGAGGTTATATATTTAACCTCTCTCCGTTACAAGGGGAAAGCCATGGTGCTCCGCGCAATGGTTTTTTAGTTTTCAGACCGGCGTCCGCTTTCGGTGCGGAGGGATGTAAACAAAAAAGCTGAATGAAGTGAGGCTTAATCCTAAGTGAGATTATTAAAGATTCATCCGTCAAAACGATGCCGGATATATCATTATTTATTAAATTTGAAGTAGTAGTTCAATTCTTTGAATAAATCCATCCATCATGAGTGAAGGAGAGAAACAAAAAAATCCCTTTGACCGGACATCCTGGTTTTATAATACACCTGAATAAAACTTTACCAGAGCCTGAACACCTCCTGAATTTTAAATAACTGCCTGAAATCCAATAAACATGAAAATACTGAAAAACATTCTCAAAGCCGTTCTTTTGGTTATAGCACTCCTTATTCTGAGCTTTGTCTTTCTCATTGTTTATACAATGATAACCGACTACAAACCTGCGGAAAAGGAGATAATTTCCAAATCAGGGAGCCCTGCGGTACTAAGCGATTCGGGCACATTTTCATTTCTGACCTGGAATATTGGTTATGCAGGATTGGACAAGGATATGGATTTCTTCTACGATGGTGGTACAAAAGCAATTACACCCGAGATTAACTGCAGGGAAAATATTTCAGGAATCGATAATTTCCTCGCTGGAAACGACACGATTGATTTCATGTATATCCAGGAAATTGACAAGGACAGCAAAAGAAGCTACAGGATAAACGAATATGAGAACATTTCAAATAAACTCCCTGGTTACCATCCCTTCTTTGCTGTTAATTATAAAGTGCCCTTCGTTCCCCTGCCACTCACAAAACCTATGGGAAAAGTTCTCGCAGGTTTGGCAATATTCTCAAAATACATACCCGAATCATCCGTGAGATATTCTCTGCCCGGCGATTTCGGTTTCCCCCTGCAACTCTTCCAGCTTGACAGATGCTTTATTGCCAACAGGTACCGGCTCAAAAATGGAAAAGAGCTTGTCCTTATAAACACCCATAACGAGGCATTCGATAAAAGTGGCAATATAAGAAGGGCACAGATGGAAATGCTAAGGGCATTCGTTCTGGCTGAGTATAAAGCAGGCAACTGTATAATAGCTGGAGGAGACTGGAATCAGTACCCTCCAGATTTTAATCCTTCTTTCCCTGCGAACAAGGGATTCACCGGTAAGGTCGGAAATTTCAATCTCAGAGGGATTGAAGGGGATTTCATGCCGGTTGAATGGAGATGGATTTATGACCCGTCAACTCCTTCCTTCCGGACAGACATGGCGGCATATGATCCTGATACAACCCCTACCAGTGTTTGTGATATCTTCCTTATTTCCCCGAATGTTGAATCGGTCGCCGTAAAATGCCATCATCTGGGCTTTGCCAATTCAGATCACAACCCGGTCATAATGCAGGTGAAGCTAAGATAGGTCCAGGGCAATTTGAAAGATTGGTCAGCAATCAGTTTACATGGAGATAATATCCAGCTTCTTGCCTTCGGTCTGCTCGTAAAGCTGTTTGGCCATCTCAGCCTTGTCATGGCTGAATGAGCTGTCGAGGGTATTGGCCTTCATATACGATTCATAAGCTTTATCGTATTTCTTTACATACATGTAATAATCTCCCTTCGAATCGTATACATTCGGATTCCTGGGTTCGAGCTCGATGTACTTGTCAAAAGCTTCCAGTGCCTTATCGTTCTGACGAAGAGTAAGATATGCATAGCCAAGCTGGTTGTAAAAGCCGGCAGGACTGGATGATACGCTGATTGCCTTTTTCAGGGTCTCAACAATGCTTGCTGAGTCTCCAGCAATCGACTGACAATATACAAGGTTATTATATGAATTCGGATCATTGGGATACATTTCAACAAGCTTTTTCCCGAAACCGACAACATCGGTACTGCCATCCCTCAATTTTTCAAGGGTACTTTTCAGAAGCTCTTCCCCATTGCTGAGCTTTGCCTTGCAGTTAATTGCCGCATCAGCGTACTCCTCAAAATTGTCGGGATCCTTGTTAAGAAGATAATAGAATGCCAGCTGGTAATTGACCATAAAAAAATCCTTGTCCTGACCAAGGGCCTTTTTAAATGTATCAAGGGCTTTATCCAGCTTTACGTCATCAAAATATTTCATAGCCTCATTATAGAGCGAAAGGGCCGTCTTTGAACTTGTTGTAACCGTCATAAGACCGCCATTCGCCGGCTGGGAATATATAATTATTCCTGTTGATAGCAACATCGTAAGAAAAATCACTTTTTTCATTTTAGTAAACTTTTAATTAATTGAACTTCATTATAATCCGAAATTATCTCTGCCAATTTTTATGCCAAACTGATATTCATCTGCAAACTTTATTCAGACTATATCTATAACAATAAAAACGTGCCCCTGTTTAACAAAATCAGGATTTGGTTATTCTGATTTATTTCCTGATCCGGCGTGATGTGAATCAGCATGCAGATTGTATGAGTAAAAAACAGGTAAAAGGAGTCTGTTATTGAATGGGCCATATTAACATAATGATTAATTTTAAAGCATCAATACTTTCACGGGCCGGTTCGTGTGACTTTGGAATAAACTGATAAAACAGACCGATATGATAAAAAGAAAGAAAGACCTCTCTCCCTTCCGCAAATTGACGGTTGCCCTAATCCTTCTGACGGCTGTCATGCCTGCCTCGTTTGCCCAGAAGTTCACCCCGGCAAACTGGATCCATCACAGCATAGACTCAATGATGCCTGGTTCCGAATGGGGGACCTCAGGCTTTACGCTTGCTGACTTTGACAGGGACGGGGATCTGGATATTACAATAAGCCGCCGTGAGATTTCAAACGGGAAAGTATACTGGTATGAAAACAAATCAGGCACCTGGATCAGGCATGACCTGGGCATTTCTGATGAAGAGCAGCTTGGAGCGGCCGTCGCTGATATAAATGGTGACGGGTTCCCGGATCTTATAATGGGCAGGTACTGGTTCGCCAATCCAGGGGTCCTGAACAGATATCCGGATTCGCTCTGGACAAGGCATATCTATGCAGGAGGTCTGCCCAGGGAAAATCATGATGTGGAGGCTTATGATTTCGACAATGACGGGAAAAAGGAAATTCTCTGTTACAGCCAGAAGGCGGGCGGAGGCACACTACGGCTGTATAAAACCGTCAATCCTGATAATTGGAGCTTCCGGGATATCTCGGATAGCGTTAATGCGACTGTCAAGGACATCCCGGGGAATAATGGCATTCATGGAGGGTTTTCTCCCGGCGGAATCGGAGACCTTGATGGCGACGGTTTTGCGGACATCGTTATGCCGGCAGGCTGGTACAGGAATCCGGGCATTGAATTCCGGTGGTGCATGGGAATACAGGCCATGGCCTTTCCATGAGGGCATTGTGCCTAATCTGTACGGAATAAGCGGAAGAAGCTGGATGGCTGATATTGATGCCGACGGAGACCAGGATGTAGTATTTGTGGATTGTGATGTGGAGAGTTCAAAGGGATATCTGTTCATTAACGAAGGTAATGGCAAAACTTTCAAAAGGGTAGCCCTGCCCTCTCCCGGAGCTCCGACAGGATCCTACCATTCCCTTGCTGTCGCAGACTTTGATAATGATGGTGACCTGGATATTTTTACTGGTGAGCAGGAAGACCCATCAGTAGGCATGAAGCTTCCATTTCTGAAAGAGAGAGGTTTTTTCTGGGAGAACACAGGCACCAGCACTGACCCATCCTTTGTTGTCAGAATCATACAGACGGATAATCCTGGCTGGCACGATGTCCAGATCGGAGATGTTGACGGAGACGGAGATATTGATATAGTAAGCAAAGTCTGGTTCAGGGATGGCAAATATTATCATGCCGACTACTGGGAGAATGCAATGAATTCAAACAATGGAAAGAAGTTTGTGAAAACAACTTACACCTATAAGAAAGCGGGTGATCTCAGCATCCGGGCGGATGTCTACAGGAAACCAGGCAATACTATACAGCCGGCAATACTGTGGCTCCATGGAGGAGCGCTGATAATGGGAAACCGAAGGGGACTGAACGGGATACAGGCTGAAAAGTACCTGGATGCAGGTTATACAATAGTTGCAATAGATTACAGGCTGGCTCCCCAGGTAAAGGCAAAGGATATCCTTGAAGATCTGAAGGATGCTTATGCCTGGATGCGCACAAAAGGTCCCGGGCTGTTTATGATAGATCCAGACAGGATTGCGGTCGTTGGCCATTCGGCAGGGGGATATCTTTCCCTGATGGCTGGATGCATCCTTAAGCCGGCACCCCGGGCAATTGTATCGTTTTACGGTTATGGAGATGTGGCAGGAGAATGGTACTCCCGTCCTGATCCTTTCTATAGCAGTGAGGCAGCGGTTTCAAAAGATGAGGCTTTCCGGTCGGTGGGAACAAATGTAATCTCAGATGATCAGTCGCACACACGTGAGAGATTCTACCTCTATTGCCGCCAGAAGGGGCTCTGGCCACTGGAGGTGACAGGTTATGATCCTGACAGGGAGCCTGGAAAATTTGATCAGTATTGTCCGATTCGGAATGTCACGGCGAGTTATCCTCCTGCATTGCTGCTTCATGGCGACAAGGATACTGATGTTCCATATGGGCAATCAGTTATGATGATCAAAAAACTCAAAAGCAAAGGTGTTGATTGTGAGCTCATTACTATGCCAGACAAAGGGCATGGTTTCGACTATGATATGGGAAATCCCGAAGTGGATGCTGCTTTTGAAAAGGTCCTCAGGTTTCTTGATTCAAGGATGAAACAGAAGGACGCATCTGTTTCGGGAATTGGTCAAACCAGGTGAAACTACCTTCGCAGTCCTCCCCTGGAGGCTCCGCCTCCGTAACTTCCACCGCTATGAGCGTGATAATCACCATGATATCCGCCCCTGTAGTTTCTGTGAACATCGTAAATTATTGTTGGTCCGAATCCCCAGCCATAGGAACCGTAAGGCCAGCCCCATCCGTAACTCCCGTAGAAGTATCCATCAGGTGCCATCCACCAGGGGTATGAATCGGCGTACCTCTGCTCCTGTCTTGCTGCCCTGACCTTAGTCTCTTCCATATAGTTCAGCACCGAGTCCTGCACTCCCTGCTCCCTCAGCTTTAAGAGCTGATCAGCCTTAAGTGAATATACAGTATGCGATTTCCTGATTTCATGAATAATATCCTTTGATGATACTCCATCCTTGGTCATTTGCACGATATCAGGCACCGTTACTATCTGTTCTGACGAAGGCTCATATACAGCACAGCCTTGCAGTGCTGCCAGGCCAGTGACTGCCAGTAATGCATATAATTTATTTCTTATATTAAATCGTGTTTTCATTGGTTTTACCTCCTCAAATCTCCCTCTTGATTTATTTAAACTTTAACTTATATAATGCAAAGTTAATGCCGGACTGTTGACAACCTGTTGAAATGTTGTTAATACAGTGTTAATACTGCGGGAGTGCTGTCGAAGGATGCCAGGTGAGAAGCCCGGAAATAAGTCATCCGGACAGTAGCTTAACAGGAAAGTTCAGGATGTTAAGCAAAGCTGTTCATACCGGTAAACCATTTGCCCCCGGATATGTCCGGCACTCTAGCCTATTGTAATATTACCTTTGGGCATAAAGGAAACGTCGATGTAATATCTGCCGGGATCGCCCGGATCGATAAAGACATCCAGATGGCTTCTTCCATTGAGGTAAGGGGCCGGATCAATCGTATAGTCCCTGCTGACGAAAAAATATTCGTGCCCTGTGGTGCCGTCAGTCCATCTGCATCTTATTATCCATGGATTGTTGGCCCCCATCCTGTATTTTTCATTCCTGTCAACAGAAACAAACTCCGCTGCTACCTTCCTTCCCTTGCTCATAAGACGCTTATCGGCCCTGTCGCGTGAAGAGAACCGGATAAAATAATACAGCCCGAAAAGGAATAATAATCCTGCTACGATCACCCCCCGCATATTATAGCCTATTGTATCTCCAAAATCTATCTTCGCGGGATTGGCAGGATCGTACCAGATCCTTGTCCTGTCGCCCGTTTGCACAAAATTGCGTTTAACGGCCCTGGCTTCGGCATGCTTGCCTTGAGCATCTGTAAAAGCTACTGATACCTCAGGCAATCCTTTTTTGGAAACACGGCGCACCCCTGTTACAGTGCTCTCAGTCTGAACACCCGTCTTCTTAAGCCTGAGGGAGCTAAGTACTGCCCTTAAAGGCCATACCAGGAACAAGGCTGAAGCCAGCATCAGGATCAATACTGCAATTTTTCTGTTCATTACTTTGCTATGTGAGGTTTTTCCATAATCGTTTCAACCAATTTAGCAAAAAATTACATGCAGACAACCCTGCATAGAAGAAACTTCTTAAAGGTGAATTCGCAAGGCAACCAGCCATCTTACGAATTCAGGTTATTTCTTCGCATGAAGCTTTTCTTTTTTATAAATTGCTTCCGGTTTAGTGAAGCCTCCGGGTTATGTATCCTGATAGAGGTCCGGTCTTATTAAATGTTCTGTATATTTTAGCTATTCTGACAATTGAAATATAAAGCCCTGCCATAAAGAGGAAAATATGAACAGAAGGAATTTCATAAAGACGACTTCAGTAGTAGCAGGAGCCATTCATATTACGGATCGGGCTTTGTTTGCAGGATTCCCAGGCTCCGAAGGATCGTGGTTCAACAGGCCAATGAGGTGGGCTCAGCTAACACTGGTTGAAAACGATCCCGGCCGGTTTGATCCGGACTTCTGGCTTGGATATTTCAAGCGCATTCATGCCGACGGGGCTACACTGAGTGCGGGCGGTGTTGTAGCCTACTATCCGACCGATGTGCCTCTTCATCACAGGAGCAGGTGGCTTGGTGATTCTGATCCATTCGGTTACCTTTTGAAAGGATGCCGGAAAATGGGAATGTCGGTTATAGCCAGGACAGATCCTCACGCGGCATGGCAAAATGTATTTGAAGAGCACCCCGACTGGATCTCTGTTACCTCCGAAGGGGAAAAACGGCGTCACTGGGCTGATCCGCAGCTATGGGTCACATGCGCCTTTGGCCCCTATAACTTCGATTTTATGACATTGGTCCATAAGGAGATCATGGAGATGTACCAGCCTGATGGAATTTTTTCCAATCGCTGGGCCGGACACGGTATCTGTTATTGTGAGCATTGTGCGGCCAATTTTAAAGATTATTCAGGGATGGAGCTGCCCCGGATGGCAGACAAGTCAGACCCCGCTTACGGCAGATATGATGAATGGAGTACTGCAAGGCTCAGAGAGCTGTGGCTCCTGTGGGACAGCGTGATCAGGAAAGAGAAACCAACCTCCCGTTTCATTCCGAATGGATTCCCCGATAAGGTTGTAACCGGAGAGCTCTCCGACATTGTCTTCACTGACCATCAGGCACGAAGCGGATTTACAATGCCCTGGGCCAACGGGAAGGTTGCAAAAGAGCTTCGCGCATCGATTGGTATGAAACCACTGGGTGGCATCTTCAGTGTAGGGGTCGAGGAAGAGTACAGGTGGAAGGATTCCGTTCAGAGTGAAGCTGAAATAAGGATTTGGGTAGCTGAGGGAACTGCCAATGGCATGAGGCCATGGTTTACCAAATTCTCTGGGGTGTTGTATGACAGACGCTGGCTCAGGACGGTGGATAAGATCTACCAGCTGCATTTCAGAAATGAGAAATACCTCCGCAATACTGCACCCATGGCCCGTGTGGGGCTTGTATTTTCCGAAAAGCCGGCAGTTCATGCGAGGGCTGAATGGCAACAGGCACGGGAAGATCACTCCTACGGCATGTATCACGCCCTCATAGAGGCAAGGATCCCCTTTGAGATGGTGAATGACCGGCTGCTGGACCCTGAACATCTCAAGGCTTACAGGCTGCTCATACTGCCGGATATCGCAGCCTTGTCGGATAAGCAATGCAGCCTGTTCAGGCAATTCTGTGAAAATGGGGGCAGCCTGCTTGCTACTTTTGAGACCTCCCTGTACGACGAAAATGGGCGGAAACGGGCTGACTTCGGACTATCGGACCTGTTTGGCCTTTCCTACGACAATGGAGTCGAGGGCCCCATGAAGAACAGCTATCTCAGCATAAAGGAGGATCCCGGGACAGGCAATTTTCATCCCGTTCTCGGAGGGCTGGAGGATGCCTTCAGGATAATCAACACCGTCTATGCTGTAAAAGTGAAGCCCTTCTCTGCCTTCCCATCACCTGTAACATTGATTCCCTCCTATCCCGACCTTCCCATGGAAGAGGTATATCCCAGGGTTGAAGATACGGATACCAGGGAGTTATACCTGGGTGAAAAAGGCAAGTCAAGGATAGTATATTTCCCCGGCGACATCGACCGGACATTCTGGCAGATAATGTGCATTGATCACGGGAAGCTTCTGGCGAATACCATCCGCTGGGCACTCAATGAGGAGCCTGTTGCAGAGATATCCGGTCCCGGAATTATAGATGTCACAGCCTGGAAACAGGAGCATTCGATGACAGTTCACCTTGTAAACCTCACAAATCCCATGATGATGAAGGGTCCCTTCCGCGAACTTATACCGGTTCAGGCAGATGTAAATTTAATGATCCCTGAAGGGACAACTGCCGGAGATGTTCATCTGCTTGTCAGCGGAGCAAAGCCGGAAACTGAAATAAGGGGAACCAGGCTTACGGTTAAGAAAGTGAATATTTACGACTATGAGATTATTGGCATAGATTTGCATTAACCTAAACATTATATCACTGGACGCATGAAAAAAGTTTTTCTTCCCGTATCCCTTCCCAGGGCCTGCTTTCCCGGAACTGTCCTGAAAATATGGCTTCTTTTGACTCTGGGCCTGTTGTCCCACAACATTCTGTTATCAGCCCAGAATGGTTCAACTGATCCGGACTCTCTTGGCCCGTTTTGTCTGAAAAATATTGATACCTGGTCTATCCATTCCTCAGTTATCGGCGAGGATTATACTTTGTATGTCCTCCGGACGTCTGCTTACGACACAAGCAATATACGGCTGCCGGTATTGTATATGACCGACGGGGACTGGAATATGACTGTTGCGATGAATTGCTTCAGCATGCTTCGCCAGGACTATAATACGCGTGAACCACTTATCGTGGGAATAGGCTATGGTAAAGCGAAGAATCAGAGGATGCGCGATCTTGACCCCTCCAATGGCGGACCTGCGTTTCTTTCTTTCATAGAGAAGGAGGTTATCCCCTTCGTAGGTGAAAAATACAGGATCAATAATGAAAAAGCTATATACGGTTACTCCATGGGAGGAATGTTTACTACATACATTCTCTTCAACCGGCCTGATTTGTTCGATATGGTCTTTATCGGTTCACCTGGAAACAACGGCACCCAGCTTCTCCCGTCTGCAAAGGAATATTTCAAGGATCACAGCGACCTGAAAAGCAAAGTTTTCATTGGCACCGGCAGCTATGAGAAGGAGGTTGTAAAGAATATCAATGAATTTACCGATTACCTGCTTTCCCGCAAATGTCCCGGCCTGAAATTAAAAAAAGGCTTTACCCCTGACGCAGGCCATGGTGCTGCTCTCGCTCAGGTTATGCAGAACGCCATTGCCTTTGGATATTGTGAACGCCACGAGGCGGTTTCAGTAGATCAGGCCATCCTTGATCAGTACAAGGGCAAATACATCAGCTCGGACAAATCGGTACCTGATGTTATTATAATTACGGAAGGCAGCAAGCTGTTCTGGAAATTCGCCATTGAAGAAAGCATGCCTGTCGAGCTGCTTGCAATGAGTAAAACTCAATATTTCATGGCTGAAAATGAGAAATTGCTGTTTTCATTTAACCGGGAGGACACTAAAATGAAGCTGGTGGTGGGCCCCGACAATAATAAAGAGTATGAATTTACACGGGAAGAATAGGGAGACATAAAAGTGAGCCTCAGAAGCTGACGACCCTGTATCCCCGTTTAAGGTAATTTGTCAGGGGAATGCCCATTCCCCTGACATCCACCGAACATGCCTTAAGGTCATTTGTAATGCCGTAGGCATTTGAACAGGCAATGCATGCCTGTACTATTACGCCGTCCTTTTCCATGGCTGCAATCCTGTCCCTGATATCCTGGTTCCCCGCAATAAGCTTTTGCGAAGGGCCCCAGATTATAAGTATGACCTCCCTGAACCAGTTGTTTCTCCTGGCAGCCTGGGTATACATAAGACATGCGTTCTCTGCTACTTCGGGATCACCGCTCGACCAGAGTACTACTAGAGTATCGCCGGCTGCGGCCGGTTTTGATTCCTGGGCCTGAACTGATCCGGCAAGCCAGGGAAGCAGCAGAACAGGCAGCAATAACAGACTTTTTTTCATGAGTACCATATGATGTTAATATCAATAACGGTTAACAAATAGCAGGAATGTATGTTGTGACTGTGTGCAAAGTTTTATTTGCACAATGATGCGGAGGAGGAGCCGGATTTTAAATGAATTATAAACAATGAATCCGTTGCCGGTACCAGGATTTTTATAAATTGCAGACAGGATTCCGTTGCAGGCAGGCCATTCCGAAAATGAAAAGGATATTGATAACTGGGGCATCAGGTACTGTGGGCAGGGAAGTGCTGAGACAACTGTCCGGTGCTGATGAGGAAACCTTCATCACCGTTTTTGATCTGAAGACGAGGCTGTCTGTATCCCTTTTCAGGAAATACGGGAAGAGAATAACAGTTCTGTACGGAGATATCTCTGTAAAGAGCGAGATAATGAAAGCCTGTTCAGATAAGGATGTTGTTATTCATCTGGCAGCGATAATTCCACCGCTGGCCGATGACGATCCGGAACTAGCCAGGGCTGTAAATATCAGGGGCACCGGGAACATTATTGAATCGCTCGAAGAAAACTCTCCGGAGGCATTTTTCCTGTATGCTTCTTCCATTTCAGTTTACGGCGACAGAAGCGAGGATCCTGTTATAAGCATTGGTGACCCCCTTATTCCAAGTGACCGGGATGAATATGCACGGACAAAGATAGCTGCCGAAAACCTTGTAAGGCAGAGCCATCTGAAATGGAGCATATTCAGAATCACCGCTATTATGGGTAATCAAAACCATAAGCCTTCACGGCTGATGTTTCATATGCCGCTCGAAACAAGGCTGGAGATTGCCACACCAGGTGATGCGGGACGTGCTTTTGTAAACGCAATTGGCAATACAGCCATACTGAACCGGAATATCTACAATCTTTCCGGAGGTGAAGATTGCAGGATAAGCTACAGGGAACTTCTGACCCGTTCCTTTAAAATTTTTGGCCTTGGAAACCCTGATTTCAGGGAAAACTCCTTTGCCGGGAGGAATTTCCATTGCGGTGATTATGCTGATGGCAGCATTCTGAATGACATACTCGATTTCCGCAGGGAGACCCTTGATGATTATTTCAACAGGCTGAGAAAAAGCGTTTCTCCTTTCAGGAAAATCACGGCGATTCTCTTCCGAAAGGCTATCAAGCATAATCTGCAGAACAGGTCAGAACCCCTAAAAGCCTTCCTGACAAAGAATGAAGAGGATATCCGTCATTTTTTCAAATCGCGGAATCAACCATGAGCCTGTTTCTTTTTCAGGCAGCCAGGCTCATCCGGATCCGGGCATCGAAAGAGGATAATTGCCGAATAAAGCGGATTCTGGCAAATCTTGTAGGGCCCGCTCGTCACAAGAATTGTTTCCCTTAATCCCTTTAACAATAATCTCACTGTGGAGAAATAAAATATCAGTCCCCCGGCCATGAGAACAACTCCGGCAATCGTCAGGATCAGGGAATGCTCTCCCGTATACCTGAAGGTGCCGGTATTGACTGTACTTAAAACAATTGAGCACGCAAGCCAGGGCAGTAGTATCACTGCCATTTTTGGGCCAATCCCGAGAAAGTTAAGTTTATTCATCCTATCATCTTGATATGCAATCTTATTGATATATATCCCAAAACTGAAAATCATTAATATCAATCCTGACTTAAGGGACTAACATGCAATGAAGTTACAGGTTTTTGAACTAAAATAAAAGCAAAAGTATTTCAATTTGAATAATGCAGCATATATAAAATTTCCTTGTCTTTATCTCAAATAAAAACCATTTCATTTCAGGATTATGATCAGGAATTTCTTTATTAACGCGTTGCGAAACATGAGCAAACACCCTGGATATCTTATACTTAATATCACAGGCTTAACAATCGGACTTACGAGTTTCCTATTGATATCGCTTTACGTATTTCATGAGCTGAGCTATGACCGGTTCCATAAAAATTATGAAAATATTTACCGTATTAAGATAACCGGACTGATGGCCGGATCGGTTCTTGACCAGGCAGTAACTTCTGCTCCTATGGCACAGGCGCTGCTGGCCGATTATCCAGAGGTCACAAAGGCTGTCAGAATGTATAAATCAAGCTCCAATACATGGGTGGTGAAATATGGCGATACAAAATTTTACGAAGACGCACTTCTCTTTGCCGACTCATCCTTCTTCAGTGTTTTTGACTTCAGGCTTTTAAGGGGCGAGCCTGAGAAAGTACTTGCAAATCCGGGTTCCATAGTGCTCACCGAAAAGGCAGCACGAAAATATTTCGGAAAAGAAGATCCCATCGGGAAAAGGTTAAGTCTGGATGCAGACACGAATTCCTATACTGTAACGGGAGTGGTTCAGGATATTCCCTCCAATTCTCATTTTAACTTTGATATGCTCTGTTCTCTGAGCACCCTGCCATTTTCGAGAGGCACCAACTGGATCAATCACATGTATTATACATATATAGTACTTAAAGAGGGTTCGGAAAAGAGTGCCCTCGAAGCGAAATTTCCGCAGGTGATCTTAAAATATGTCGGTCCGCAACTTAAGAGGGCCCTGGGTATAACAATGGAGGATTTTCAGAAATCGGGCAACCAGTTCGGGTATGTTCTCGAACCCCTTAAGGATATTCACCTTAAAGGGGCTTCCCAATATCCTCTTCAGCCAGCAGGCTCATTGCCAAATGTTTATATTTTCGCTGTAATAGCATTGCTTATTCTTGCCATAGCGGTTATAAATTATATAAATCTTGCCACCGCAAAATCGGCAGGAAGAGCCAAAGAGGTAGGAATAAGAAAGGTATCCGGATCCGACAGGAAGGGACTTGTATTTCAGTTTATAGGGGAGTCTCTTATAATTGTAACGGCAGCAACAATCCTTGCGACTATATTTCTTCTGGTTCTTTTGCCATTATTCGCATCGCTCATAGGGAAGGAGATCTCAGCAGGATCATTCGCCGGCTTTAAAGGTGTTGCCGCACTTTTAATCCTGATAGCCATTGCAGGCACGGCGGCAGGTTTTTATCCTGCCTTTGTGCTGGCCTCCTTTAATCCTGTAGAAGTTCTTAAGGGAACTTTAAGCCCCGGATCTGTTTCCAGGAAGCTCAGAGGCATCCTTGTAGTTTTCCAGTTCACAGTTTCGATTGTAATAATTATAGGCGCTTTTGTTGTTTACAGGCAACTCGGCTTTATGACAAAGTCAGATATGGGCATTGACAAGAACAACCTTATTGTAATTAAGAGGTCGGACGTTCTGGGTTCCCGGATAGATGCATTTAAAGAACAGGTCCTGCTCATTCCCGGAGTGAAAAATGCAGCTTATGGAATGGCGGTGCCGGGTAAACTTTATTCCAACAATGCATTTATCCTGGATGACGATCCGGCAAAGGAAACACATCTTATAATGCAGGATCAGGTAAGCTATGGTTATCCGGAAGCTCTTGGAATAAAGCTTTCTGCAGGAAGGTTTTTCAGCAGGGAATACGGGACTGATACAACAGCAATACTGATCAACGAAACAGCAGTAAGATCGCTGGGACTTTCAGACCCTCTTGGGAAGTATATACTCCAGCCTGCCGGCGGAGGTGAATTTACAAAGCGAAAAATAATAGGGATAATGAAAGACTTCAATATTGAATCGCTTCATACGAGGATAGCGCCGGTATGTCTGACATTCATGCCCGGGAATTATCCCGGATATTTAGTAATCAGAACGGATGGAAAAGAGATTCAGGGCACAATAAAAAATATCGAAAAGCTCTGGAATGATTTCTCAAACAAACAGCCATTCCAGTATTCATTCTTTGCCGATGAGTTCAATAAGCAATATGAAAGTGAATTCAAGGCAGGAAGGATCTTCATCCTCTTCTCGGTCCTGGCTATTTTTATAGCCTGCCTTGGCCTGATAGGGCTCATAACATTCATGACCACCATCCGGACTCGTGAAGTAGGGATAAGGAAGACGTTCGGTGCCTCCAGAAACACTGTTGTAGCCCTTCTGTCGCGCGAGGTACTGCTGCTTATAATCATCTCATCTGTTGCAGCCTATCCTGTTGCATTTTTCGGGGTTAGGGCATGGTTAAACGGATTTGCAGAAAAGGTAAGTGTCGGGCCTGTAATCTACATCACTGCAAGCCTTATCGGACTGGCAATAGGATGGCTTTCGATAAGCTACCAGGCGATGAAGGCAGCAGGCTATAACCCTGCCCGGGCATTAAGGTATAAATAGATTATTCAGACCTCAATTATCCTGTTCTTATATAGGTTCTTTCCCCTGTACTTAACTGAAACCCCGGTTCCCAGCCAGTAATTCTCATCAGCGCTCTTTATAAGCTGCATATGGAGATGAGGCCTTTCGGAGAAGCCCGAATTACCAGCCTCGGCAATTACGGAACCGGCAGTTACCGTATCATTGACACTGACCCTGATGCTTCCCATTTTAAGATGCCCCAGCAGGAGATAGATATTCTGATTTCGTATCACAACAGTGTTCCCTGTATTATACGGATACCCACCGCTGAATGGCGCATTATCGGGAATGTCGTTCACAACCTTCACTATTTGACCGTCAATCGGACTATGGAGGTCCATGCCGAATATCGGATAGTCCCCGTTTCCCGGAGGGAAAAATTTATCAGAAGCTTTGTCCGTTTTGACTATATCCGTAGCAAAGAGCATTGAATTGTTCGTTTTGTTCTTCCGGTGCACAGCTGAGTAATAATGATAGTTCATCAGCCTGCTGATCCTTGAATTGCCGCCGTCAGTAATCATGTATGTCCCCCGGGAAAAAGGGAATGCTATCTCCGTTTCACCCTTTTCAGATTTAAAAATTACAATCAGGATCTTTATGAGCTCGTATATCAGATATACAAGCAGGGCAAGGAGAACATAATCAATGATCCGGCTGCTATGTTCCATGGCATGGCCCCTTGTGAGCCTTATCAGAATCAGGAATTCAATCAGGGTAAGATAATAGACCCTGAACCGTGCCGCAAAGAATTCCCAGTAACCCGCAAGGAAGGTTATAAGTGCTGCTGTCTGTATAATAGCGGCAACAAGTATTATGCTGGCAGGTACGAGGTAGGAAATGGCCAGGAATAAAGGCAGGAGAATAATGTGAGTTGAAATCAGTCTGATTACAAGGGTAGCTCGCTCTTTCATATACCCGATAATTATTTTTGATTGCTATACAAAAATAATGCGGATATCTTAAACATTATCCCTTATGACCGATATTAATCAGAGATTGTCCCGTGATATATATTTGACCTGACCTCAACTTCAACACTGCCTTTAATCATTGCCCACACAGGACAATAGGTCTCTTCTGAAAGCTTCAAGACTTTTCTGAAGTCCTCTTCCGAGGTATCGTCAGATTCAAGGTTAAAGGTCAGATAAATTTTACTGAAGCAGGTAGGATGATCCTGGAGTCTTAATCCCCTTGCCTGGATCTCGCATCCTGAAACAGTCTTTTTCATTTTGCGCAAAAATGTAAGCACGGAGCTTCCTACGCATGATGAAAGACTCAGAAGAAGGAGTTCAAGCGAGGTATACCCGAGGTTATCGCCAAGGGGAGGCGTGTAATCTATTGAAACGGGATCATTCCCGTCTGCAGTTCCTTTAAAGTGCAGCTTCCCGTTTACGAGCCGGACAGCTGCATTCAGTTCCTTTGATTTGTCAGTCATATGGTTAAGAAAATTAAAAATAGAGATGTTAATATACAATCACTTTTTGAGATCTCCTGAAAGTTTTAATGGATAATCTGATCCCTGCTGGCTTAAAATTCCCTGCCAATAAATTTTTCAGAAGCCAGAAGTGCTGAATACTCAGCCAGTCCCTCATTTATCCAGTCATCAGGACCGGATGAGCCGGCACGGCTCCAGTAATGGGCTATTTCGTGGGCATTAAGCCTGAAATCCCTTGCCATGCCATACCTGCTTTGTCTCTGGTCTATTGCAAAGGTCACAGATACAAGTATCAGCGGGGAACGTGCATAGCCTCCGGCAGACCTCGGAGAATATACGAGCCTGACAAGCCCCGAAGATCCGGGAGCACCATACAGCTTATCATAATAATTAATTGCATCCAGCAGGCTCAGCTTCATTGAATCGACATAGGAACGGGGCAGGGCAGAATAATATATCTCAACTGAGTTCTCATTCCCGGAAACATCCGCTTTCTTCATGCCCGGGAAAGATACAAGTGATATCCTTGAATCAGGGCAGTATGATTTCCATTCTGTCAGACTGCGGGTTTCCTTTCTGACTTCCTCAATGAACTTACCGCTTGCAACGGTTACATAATTTAAGGGTACATCGAAGGTCATTTCAAACCTGAACGGGGAATTGTTCCTCATCCTGGGATACCAGTCGATAAGATCCGAAAGCTCAATATACTTTTCATACAAGCCATTCATGTTCCGTACCGATCCCGGATAATTGCCGGGTTTGATCTTTCCCGAATATATTATTTTCAGACCATGAGGAATAAAGCCAGTGTGAATCCCGAAGGATTGGAAGCCGGAAGCAGGTTCAGGTATGATGGCATATTGACCTGCCAGGTCAGCCTGAAAGGATTGTATCGCTAAACCTGCTGACAGGATGAAGACTGAATCGGCAGGATTTTCGATGTAAAATGATCCTTTTATGAAGCCTGAATCAGGTTCGAATTCAACAGTCGCATGATAAATAGTATTATACTTTTTATCATTGTTCTGGGAATTGACAGTAAGCATAAAAAATCCCAGAAAGGATATAATTGCAAATAGCTTTTTCACGGCAGGTTGTGTTTCCTGATAATTTTATATAAAGCTTACTTCATATTTTACCCAAAAGACGATTCCGGATCAATTTAGCTGCATCATGCTTAAATACGGAACATAAAGTTTCTGATTCACTCTGAGACGTGACGGGACGACAAAAATCCGCATCAGCGTATTTTTTTGTTCCGTCAGGTCGAGAAGCTGCGAGCGAAGCGAGTAGTCCCGATAGCTCGAACGCAGGGAGAGCGTATCGGGAAGACCTGAAGGGACTTTAAGGTTTATTTACCAGTCTGCAGGTATTCGGAAGCAACATATCAAATCCGTTCAGGATAAGACAAATATGGCTTAATGTACAAATCCGGGGATATAATTGACCAGAACAAAAAAAGCAGCCCCGTTAGCGGGACTGCTCTTCAATATCTTCCTGAAGTTTTGCTGCAGGGCCGAAATGATTCCTAGAATTTAAAGGAAACACCGAGGGTCAGGTAAGCTATACCGTAGCCTATTTCACCCAGGACTGCAAATTTGTCGGAAAAATAATATCTGGCTCCGGCAAACCAGGCTAGAGTAACGGCGCCAGCTGAACCTTTTGCCCCCAAATATGAAACATCATAGCTGTAGGTATAAATATTATACCCAAGCAGCAAACCCGTATATGTATCGAGCTTATTTACAAGCGGGTAATGGAAACTACCTCTCGCACCGATAATAATATTGGAGGTTTTATAGTAGTTTGTCCATTTGGCGGAAGAGTAACCGACATAACCACCTATTCCAATAGATCCTTTTTCCAGTATCCCATCCTTGACACCGAATTCAAGAGATGCTGATAAAGCAGGTGTATGGGAAGTGTAGTAACTGGAATAATAAGTTGAACCAAAGCCTACGCCAAGATTCAGAATTTTGTCCCCTTTAACAAAAGTAGATTCCTGACCTAAGAGCTGAGTCAGTGAAAAGGCAATGGCAACGATAAACAAAGTAAACTTTTTCATAGTAAAAATGTATTAGTAGTTTTAATTAAAACAAAGTACTTAATAATTTGTTTAACCCCTTAAATATTTAAATTTTACATTAAAGTTACCAGCCCGGATTAAAATAAATCATGCCTCTTTTTGCCTTTTCCTTTAGCTTAACTAACCCCAACAAGAGGTATGCAAATTATGAAATATATTTTAATGAGCTCCATGAAGCTTGCATTTTTTGACCAAAAATAAAGAGTATTCTGTATTTTTTTACATGCTTTACTGTTTATAATTGATTATTAATATTTTACATTATGAAAAAGACTATTCTCCTTTTCCTTTCCAACCTGATGATACTGGCTTCCCACTCACAGAAATTACCTTCGGTAGTAAAGACAGTTGATCTTGCAAGATACCAGGGCACATGGTATGAAATAGCAAGGCTGCCGAACTTTTTCGAGAAGAAGCTAAAATGCATTACTGCCAATTATACTCTTCGGGAGGATGGTAAAATAAAGGTATTGAACAGCGGAAGGTTTATTTCGGAACCACATAAATCAAGCTCATCGGAAGGAGTGGCCTGGGTACCAGACAAAAGTGCACCTGCCAGGCTCAAGGTTCAGTTCTTCTGGCCTTTTTCGGGCAATTACTGGATTATGTACCTTGACCAGAATTACAGGTTTGCCCTCATAGGGGAGCCTTCATTAAAATATCTCTGGATCCTGGCCAGGGAAAAGAAACTTGATGAGGAATCATTCAACATGCTGCTGAACATAGCCATCGATAACGGGTACGATCTCAGGCCACTTATAAGGGTTGACCAGGACTGTAATTAACTTTCAGGCACAAGGCAAATGCCTGGCAGTGTGCTGCGGGTCAGGTCATTGTACTTCTTCCTTATCGTCAGCCCAGTATCTTGCGGCATTCACTGCGCGGTGCCATCCAATTGTAAAAGACTTTACAGCTTTTGCATCAACCTGTGGGGTGAATGTTCGATTTACCTTCCACTGTTTCTTCAGTTCATCTGTCCCGGTCCAGAACTGAACTGCAAGTCCTGCAAGATATGCTGCCCCAAGGGCCGTCGTCTCTGTAATTTCAGGCCTCACGACTCTTGCCTGCATCAGGTCAGCCTGAAACTGCATCAGTAGATTATTTATCGTTGCGCCGCCGTCTACCCGCAGTTCACTTATATTGATCCCGGAGTCTTTCTGCATCGCCTGCAGTACATCAAGGGTCTGGTATGCAATACTATCCAGAGCAGCCCTGGCAATATGAGCTGAGGTCGAGCCCCGCGTGAGGCCAACCAGCGTTCCCCTTGCATGCTGATTCCAGTAAGGTGATCCCAGTCCGGCAAATGCCGGAACGAAGTAGACACCCTCACTGCTGCTTACACTGGCTGCAAGCTTCTCGATCTCATCTGATCTCCTGACTATTCCCAGACCATCCCGGAGCCATTGGACTACAGCCCCTGCAATAAAAATGCTGCCTTCGAGGGCATATATCGTTTCACTTCCGATTCTCCAGGCGACTGTAGTCAGTAATCTGCTTGCCGATTCAATTGGCCGGCTCCCTATATTCATAACCATAAAACAGCCTGTGCCATAAGTATTTTTGACCATGCCCGGTTCAATGCACATCTGACCGAAGAGCGCAGCCTGCTGATCTCCTGCAATCCCGGCAATGGGAACGCCTGAAATTATACCGCCTGCGGTATACCCGTAAAGCCCGCTCGACGACCTGACAGAGGGAAGCATGCTGACCGGCACTTCAAATAACGAAAGCAGCTCGCTATCCCATTCCATTGTATGAATATTGAACAGCATGGTTCTGGAGGCATTGGAGACGTCAGTGATATGCAATTCACCCTTAGTCAGTTTCCAAACAATCCAGGTATCGATTGTGCCAAAGGCAAGCTCGCCTGCCTCGGCCTGCTTGCGGGCCCCTTTTATATTATCGAGGATCCATTTTATCTTTGTAGCTGAAAAATAGGCATCAGTAATCAGGCCGGTCTTCTCCAGGATCATCCGGCTCCGTCCTTCCGCTTTCAGTCTGTCGCAGTAGTCTGCAGTGCGCCTGTCCTGCCAGACGATTGCATTGCATATGGGCCTGCCGGTTTTCCTGCTCCATACGACAGTTGTCTCACGCTGGTTTGTAATGCCGATTGCCGCCAGGCTATTGCTATCTATCCCCGCTTTTTTCATTGCCTCAACAGCAACTTCAGACTGTGCGGTCCATATCTCTTCGGGATCATGTTCCACCCGGCCCGGCTCAGGATAATACTGTTTAAATTCCCTTTGGGCTGAAAACCGGGGCAATCCGTCGTGATCAAAAAGAATTGCCCGTGAGCTGGTGGTACCCTGATCAAGCGACAGGATAAATTCTTTCATCGTAATTGATTGTTTGAATATCAGTTGATTTTTTTGTCAACTCTTCACTTCATGAAATGGCACTGTCACCAGAATGATGAACCTGTCAGATCCTCAGGTATAAATCTTTACAAGTTCCCTGAATTCTTTTACCTGATCCTCCACCCAGGTCTCATCGAGGCCAAGCTCATCAGCCATTATCCTGGCAACAGCTGGTGCAATATCCGAGCTGGCTCTGGCATTAAGTAACAGGGCCCGCGACCTCCTTGCAAGCATATCGTCGAGATTGAGGGGCATCTCATTCCGGCAGATCCACACAATTTCAGCGGGGGTATATGGCAACCTTTGATCAATCCTGTTCCCAAGAGCAGGGTTTTCGCTGATCATCTTCCCGATTTCACGCGAGCCGCTTCCATAGATCCTTAAACGATCATGCCCATCTCCCGCAGGATCCGAAGCAAGCTTCAGGCCGGCAGTCACACACTTTCTTTTTTCAAGCATCCCTGCCCTGATTGCCTTGTCGATTGTTTCCTCAGCCATTCTCCTGTAGGTAGTCCATTTGCCCCCGATAATGGTAACCAGTCCGGAAGGTGAAATTGAAATCTTATGTCTTCTCGATACTTCCCTCGTCGAGGATGGATTATCCGGATCAGCTGCCAGAGGACGAAGGCCAGCAAAAATGCTTAAAATATCCTTGCGTTCCGGAGGCCTTGTGAGATACTTCGCTGCCGTAGCAAGGATAAAGCTGACTTCCACCTCAAGGGCTCTTGGTTCCAGGCTTATTGTATCAACAGGGGTGTCTGTGGTGCCGATAACAACTTCATCATACCATGGTATGGCAAAAAGAACCCTGCCATCGTCTGTTCTTGGTATCATTATAGCTGAGTTGCTGTTCAGGAAGGATTTTCCCAGAACCAGGTGGACACCCTGGCTCGGCTTGATTGAAGGCTTTGAATGAGGATCGTCCAAATTGTGAATCCCGTCAGCGAATACACCGGTGGCGTTGATGACAACGCGACCCGCTATCCTGAAATGTTCTCCCGCTGACATCTCGGTTGCCTCAACCCCCTCAATCCGTCCGGTCATTCCCTTCAGGAAGCCTGTTACCTTAAAGTAATTCAGAACAAGCCCGCCATTGGCAACAGATGCATCAGCCAGCGAAATGGCCATCCGGGAGTCATCGAACTGCCCGTCATGATAGACCACACCCCCCTTGAGATTATGTGGAATTAATGAGGGCAATCTTTTCAGGGTCTCCTTCCGGCCGATGAAATAGGACTTCCCAAGGCTTAGCCGACCTGCCATTAGGTCGTAAAACTTAAGTCCTGCGGTATACAACACAGTATCCCACCATGTATAGAGGGGAATAATAAATTCCTGGTCTGATGTCAGATGAGGAGCATTTTTCAGCATTAACCCCCGCTCGTGCAAGGCTTCCATTACAAGGAGAAGATCCCCCTGTGCCATATATCTTACACCTCCATGCACAAGCTTTGTGCTGCGCGAGGATGTTGCCCCCGCAAAATCAGCCTGTTCAAGAAGAATCGTTGAATAGCCCCTTGATGCTCCGTCCAGAGCAATCCCTAGTCCGGTAGCTCCACCTCCGATTACAATTATATCCCAGGTAAAAGCGGGCTTCCCTCTCAGTTCTTCTATTAAGGCATTGCGGTTCATCAGTAATCTGACTAACAGAAAGGGATGCTCGCTTGTTTATTTTACAGCCGGAAATTTAAGGCAGACAGGTGCGTCAATCTTATAATCCTTAGGCGGGCCCGTTGGCAGTCCGGTTTTTTCATCAATGCTGAACATTGATATATTGCCCGAATTCTGGTTTCCGACAAGCAGATATTTTCCTGAGGGATCTATCACAAAATTACGGGGCCACTCTCCACCACAGTCTGTATGTCCTGCAAGCGCTAATTTTCCATCGGGCTCCACCCTAAAGGTCGCTATCGTATTTTCTCCCCTGTTCGAGCCATAAAGAAATTTATCATTCTTCCCGAAATGAATGTCAGCACAATAAGATTTGCCTGCAAACCCCTGCCTGAGGGTAGATACAGTCTGAACCAGCTGAAGTTCCCCTGTCGGCTTTACTGTAAAAAATGTTATCGTCGAATTGAGCTCATCAATAACATAGAGCCTGGAGCCGTCGGTATTGAAAACAAAGTGCCTTGGGCCAGTACCCTTTGGCAGTTCTGCAATTCCGTCGGGGATCTGATTCAATTTTCCATTAACTGCATCAAAATCATATATAACAACCCTGTCGAGGCCGAGATCAGTCAGGTATACCCGCTTGCCAGAAGGGTCGAATGCAACCATATGTGCATGAGATACAGTACCTTCGCCTGCTTTGTAGACAATCGTATCTGTAACTTTTACAGGAATCCCCCTGGAGTCTATTCTGACAACACTAACCGAACCTCCCGAATAATTGGCAAGGAAAAGGTAGTGATCATCAGGTGAAATAGCAATAAAGGCAGGACCGCCGTTTGGTACCGGCAGATCTCCGATCTTGGTTGCAGTGCCTGTTTTGGCATCATATTTCAGGGCTGTTATGCCTCCCCCTTTGACACCCTTGAATTTTCCGACTTCATTGGCTGCATAGATGAATCCTCCTTTTTTGGACATGCAGAAGTAGGAAGGATTGGGGCCTGCATCATTTGACGATACAAGCTTGAATGTTCCATGGTCTGTGTCGAGGTCAAAAACGAAGAATCCCTTCTGGAGATCCTTTGTATATGTACCTGCAAACAGGCGGACCTGTGCATTCAGAG
Source organism: uncultured Bacteroidales bacterium (assembly GCA_963756885.1). GTDB lineage: Bacteria > Bacteroidota > Bacteroidia > Bacteroidales > VadinHA17 > LD21. The sequence continues at coordinate 187,001 of CAVWPG010000001.1, read as the reverse complement.
CACGGAAAGGTGAGATCAGAATTATTAATACAGCGCATATTGCAAGAAATCTGTTTTTCATTTCAGTCTGTTTTTTTATTTTCTAAAAATTATCGCATTCACGGTAGGCTTCAATAACACGAGTTTCCCCTTCAGATGACCTGTCGCTTAATCCATGCTCCATGCATATCACCCCCTTGTAACCCTTATTGTATATATGTTTGAAGACATTTTTATAGTTTATCTCCCCCGTTGAGGGTTCATTGCGACCGGGGGTATCACCGCAGTGGAAGGTTGCTATCTCGCTCCATGCTGCATCGATATTGGGAATAAGGTTGCCCTCGGTTATCTGCTGATGATAAAGATCCTCATTGATCTTGCATGAAGTCCTGTTTACAGCGCGGCAAATCTCATAAGCCTGTGGCATGCCATTCAGAAACAACCCGGGATGATCATGAAGGGTGTTCAGCGGCTCGAGAACTATCGTAAGCCCTTCCGGCTCAACCACATCGCAGCAATACCTGAGATTATCGATTACATTGGCGGTCTGGTAGTCACGGTGAAGCCTCTCATCATACCTCCCGGGTACAACAAGTGCCCATTTAAATCCTGTGCGCCTGGCTGTTTCAACCCCCTCTTTCATTTTTGCAATAAGCATTTCCCTTGTATCATCATTTTTCAGGACGTACGATGTCACTTTAAAGTCGGCATAGAGAACGAAAGGGCCCATCTCCATATCCAGACGGTGCATTTCATCAGCGATTTTCACCTGTTCCTCCGGTGGCCGCGACATAAGGCCGTTATCGAACATGGCCCGGAAGCCCATATCGTAGCAGAACTTTATGTTATCGATGGGATCCTCGCCGGCATGTTCCTTGAACATTCCGAAATATGGAGCATATTTAAGCTTGAATGGGGCGGGAGGCTCCGGTGCCCTGGGTTTTTTGCGCTGCCCGACTCCGCCAAAAACTGCAGGAGCAGCTAAAATAGCGGCTCCTGTAGTAGTGGCTTTCTTTATGAAACTCCTTCTTGAGTTTTCCATAATGAAAATTTTAATTATTTATCGAAAAGGTTCAGACATTCTCTCCCGGCTTCGGGATGTAAGGAAGTCCCGGAAGCGGTACTTCCTTTGGAATATCAACGGGGCCGAATACGAACACTTTCGGTCCGAGCTTTAGATCTGAGTTCATCATTTCCTCATAGGAGGTTTCCTTTCCTGTGTATGCGGAGATCCTGCCCATTATTGCAGTAAGCGTTGAAATAGCAGTATTCTCAAGCTCATTGAAAGGTTTCCCGGTACGGATCGATGTAACAAGGTCAATATGCTCCTGAACATAAGGATCGACGCTTACATTCTCAGTAGGTTTTCCATCCTTGTCGAGAGGATACTGATATTTCCATACTTCGTTTCCGGCCAGATCGAGTACTGTATTGCGACAGTTGGTGGATCCTTTGGAACCCTGAATCCTTTCCGATACATTATTTACGCAGCCGTTGATCTGTCGGCACATACTGTGGACGTGGATTCCATTTTCGAATGTATAGTCCACACTGAAATTATCGTACTGGTCGCCTGTAACGCGTCTTATTCTTGAGCCGAAGGCGACTGCCTTTACGGGATGTGTCCCGGTGAACCAGTTGATCACATCGAGGTTATGAACATGCTGCTCAACGATATGGTCGCCTGAGAGCCATGCCCAGTTGACCCAGTTGCGGATCATATATTCCATTTCGCTCCAGCTGGGATTGGGATCCCGGTGCCATAGCTTACCTCCGTTCCACCAGGCATTTCCACCCGTTATGTCTCCGATTGCCCCCTGGGCTACCTGCTGCCAGCTGGCTACATAATCGCGCTGGTGACGCCTCTGTGTTCCCGTGGCAATGCTAAGATCCATCCCTTTTGCCTTAAGTGCCGTTGCCATAACAGACCTGGCTCCCACCGGATCCACGCATACCGGCTTTTCAGAGAAAATATGTTTTTTGGCCTGCACGGCTGCTGCCAGATGATCGGGGCGGAAAAACGGAGGAGTAGCCAGGATTACAAGGTCAACACCGGCATCGAGCACCTTTTGATATGCATCAAATCCTACAAAACAGTTCTCTACAGGTACATCCTGTCCCTTTTCCTTTTTAATTGCCTCCCTGCATGCATCAACACGATCCTGGAAAGTGTCGCCCAGTGCTACTATCTGCAGGTTCGGTCCCGCACTCAGAAAATTGATGGCTGCACCTGTTCCGCGTCCGCCGCATCCTATTACTCCTGCTTTAAGCACAGGTCCGTCGGGAGCCTGGTCAAGCATTGTCGGAACAGCTACAACTTTTTTTGTTTCACGGGCGCAGCTGGTTATAATTGTGGGGACCACTACACCTGCAACACCAACAGCTGCTGCTGTACCAAGAAAGTTACGTCTTGAAATACTCGATTTTTTCATGATGGTAAACTTAATTTAAATTATATATGTTGCTATTTGTTTATTTAAGGTTGTTGCTTCTGTAAATATATGTATTAATACAAAAATCACAGATCTGCAGATTAATGTTTTAGAACAGGTTCTGGTTTCTCTTCCTTTATAAAGATAATAAATGTAAGCATAAGAAGAAGTGAGAAAAGCGCTGTGAAACCCCAAATGCTGTCCCAGTCATATACTGTCAGACCGCCCGCACTGTTTTTGAAAAAGCTTATAATCCTTCCATCGATCAGATTACCAACGAGAAGCCCCAGCCCGAATGTCATCAGGAAGATAAATCCCTGTGCCTGTGCCTTAAGATCATCCGGAGCTTTCCTGTCAATGTATATCTGGCCGCCAACATAGAAGAATCCGAAGATCAGTCCGTGTACAAGTATCCCGATATAAAACATCCATTGCTGGTCAATAATACCACCCATATACAGTGACACGTATCGGAGCAGCATTGCCACAAGCCCAAGGATCATTACCTTCCGCAAACCGAATCTTTTTATTGCAGGCGGTACGAGAAGGATAAATCCCATCTCTGCCAGGATGCCCCAGTTTATTGTTATAGTGATAAACTCGGTTTTGATATTAAGAAGGAATTCGGAGAAATATGACCAGTACATGGCGAAGGATACGAGCGACAGGAATGACAGTACAATGAAGAAGGCGAAGTTCCTGTCTTTCATGAGACGCAATGTTCCAAGGCCGAAGGCATCAATAACGGAGCCTTTCCTCCCTTTTCCGGCCGGAGGCGTATCGGGTAGCGTCAGGTTGAAAAATGCAGCCACAAGGCCAACTCCGGCTCCGCAATAAAAGGGAAGATGGGTGCCATCGAACTGAATATGCAGCAGTCGCACGGCAACAAGGCTGAACACCCCGGAGGCTACATGACCAACCGAACCGAATACCCTTATGCGCGGAAATTCCTCGGAAGGTGAATGTGCCATAGCAATAGCACTTGTAAGGCTCCATGTGGGCATATAAAAGAGCATTGTAAGCATGAGGAAGACCAGAATAAAATCGGGGTTGGAAGTGCTTGCAGCAAAAATCAGGAAAGTACTGTTGAGGAGGTTAAGTATGAAGAGGACCTTCTGCCCCGAATAATAACGATCCGCTACCATGCCGATAAGGGGAGAAGCCATGCATCCGATAGCCATTGAGCTAAGTATCAGTGATTTCTGGAAATCCGGAACATTGAGGTTTGTGAGGTAAGCGGCAAGGGGCATCCACCAGACGGCGTACATCATGTACTGAAAGAACATCATTACATATAAACGGATTCGTGACATAGGTGAGGTTATAGGTTAATATTCAGCAATGCATCTGTTTATAAAGATAACAGTTTGTTCATTCCGGCAATCAATTATTGAATGATAAACACCCATTTGTCAGAAATATTAGTCCAGCCGGATCTGTTTGGATTGCTGGCAGCACACTACAGCTATTCAGTCTTCCCCGTTTCTGCATTATATTCACAGACCACCCTGAATCCAACATTGTAGCAATCCGAATACCACCAGATGCTTTTCGGCATCTGCGGATCGGTTTTCAGCCACGCATCGGTCCTCGTGTAGTCTCTTGCCGCGCTTCGCAGATCATCGGCAGTGCTCAGGAAGGATCCTCCCCTGACCACATGTTCCTTCCCCTCCTCCGGGCCTTTTGGATCCTTAAGGGGTCCTCCGGGATATTTTGAATAAGTATCGGGCTGGTACCAGTCTGAGCAGAATTCAGCAACATTTCCGGCCATATTTTTCAGGCCGAAAGGATTTGGCTTTACCCTGTCGGGCAACTGGGTTTTGGTCGGACTGTTGCCCTTGTAAATTACATATGTATTTATGACCGCAGTATCATTCTTTGAAAACCTGGCTCTCAGGCCCCTCCTGAGGAATTTTTCGGGATCGCCGGGAAAGAAATAGGGAGTGGAGGTTCCTGCCCTGCAGGCGTATTCCCACTCTGCTTCCGTCGGCAGGCGGTATTTCTTGCCGGAAACAGAGCTCAGCCATTTGCAATAGGTCTCTGCGGCATGATATGAAAAAGAGATGGCAGGCCGCTGGCCAAGGCCCCAGCCCTGATCAGGCTGTCCGTATGGAGGGGTTGCACCGGTTATTGCATCGGCATCCTTTGCCAGTTTCTTCCTCAGACCTTCGGTATCGGTGGTCCTGCCCTCGGCAGCAGTCTGTACATAAAAAGCCAGGTATTCATCCCAGCTTACCTCAATCTCCGCCATATAAAAGGGGCTGATCTCCACATCTCTCACCGGGCCCTCATCCGCTTTTCTGAACGGTTCATTCTCCGGACTGCCCATTTTAAAGGTGCCGCCAGGGATGGCGATCATATCGAATGAGACAGATGATTTTGGAATTTTCTCGGTGAAATTATTAAATCCTGTAACTTTTGCCGGCTCTGTGAAAATTTCCCGGGCAGCAGAAGAGACTTTCCCGAAAGTGGCATTACTGCCGTGGGTATATCCTTCTATGTAATGACCGGCATTCAGATGGCAGTTAATGCAATGAAGCTCCTCCTTTTTTTTGGTCTGGGTATAATACAGATGTGCATCTTCCCCTGCTTTTGAAAGCTTGGCGGGGAAAAGGTTTTCATGACATTTTACACAGCTGCTGTTATAGACATAACCCCTGGCAATTTCAAGTCTTTTGCGGTCCTCCCAGTTGAATGAAGCGGAATCCCTGGTCCAGAAGCTCCAGAGGTCCCTGAACCCGGTAGTTGCCTTAGCCCATATATATCCCTGTCCTCCTGGCGGAAGATGACATTCGACGCACGAGACCCTGTATCCCGACCTTGTATCATAATGAACGGATTTTTTCCAGGCTGCATCTGCCCCTGGATGGATATGGCATGATATGCAGTATTCGCTTGAGGAGGTGGAATGAATTGCCTGTCCGGTCCCAATAATAAGTAATGCCCCCACTACAAGTCCCGGGATAAACCACAAAAGAAATTTCTTCATAAAGTCTGAATTATGAGGCCTAAGATAAAGAAATATCTTTCATGGGTATCAACCTGTGATTGATTTCACAAGTGAAAAAAGGTTAAAAATATTTAATGTGAATGAAGAAGCAGGAAAGCTGCATTCTTATTTACTTATTATATTCATCGAAGAAATCATTACCCTTGTCATCGGTGATTATAAATGCAGCCATATTTTCGACCCGGATCTTACGCACTGCTTCCATTCCGAGTTCTTCAAAGTCGACGATCTCAACCGATTTTATGTTTTCTGCGGCCAGTACTGCCGCCGGGCCGCCTACGGAGCCAAGGTAAAATCCTCCGTATTTCCTGCAGGCATCTATAACCTGCTTGCTTCTGTTTCCTTTGGCAAGCATAATAAGGGAGCCACCAAGGCTCTGGAACTGATCAACATAGAGGTCCATGCGCCCTGCTGTTGTCGGGCCAAAGCTCCCCGACGGCATTCCGGTTGGTGTCTTGGCCGGACCGGCATAATAAACAGGGTGATCCTTAAAATATTCGGGCATAGTCTTCCCGTCATCGATCATTTTCTTTATACGTGCATGTGCAATATCCCTTGCAACGATCAGCGTACCCGTCAGGCTTAGCCTTGTGCGGACCGGATATCCCGATAGCTCTGCCAGAACCTCCTTCATCGGACGATCGAGGTTAATCTCAACCGGTTTTTCGAGTTGAGGGGCTTTTTCAGGCAAAAACCTGGCAGGGTTCTTCTCAAGCTGCTCAATGAATATTCCTTCACCCGTTATCCTTGCCTTTATATTCCTGTCAGCACTGCAGCTTACTCCCAGACCTACAGGACAGGAGGCAGCATGCCGGGGAAGCCGTATTACCTTTACGTCATGCACAAAATATTTTCCCCCAAACTGTGCTCCAACGCCATATTCATGGCAGATCTTTTCAATCCGTTTTTCCCATTCGGTATCGCGAAAGGCTCTTCCGTTCTCATCGCCGGTTAGGGGGAGATTATCGAGGTAGCCGGCTGATGCCTCTTTAACTGCTTTAAGCGTCGCCTCAGCGGAGGTTCCTCCTATTACAAGCGCCAGGTGGTAGGGCGGGCAGGCTGATGTGCCCAGATCCTTTATCTTATCTCTGACAAATTTAATCAGCGACTCTTCGTTGAGCAGCGATTTGGTCTGCTGGTACAGAAATGTCTTGTTGGCAGATCCGCCTCCCTTTGTAATGAAAAGAAATTCATAGGCCTCCCCCTCCTTTGAATAAATATCTATCTGAGCCGGAAGGTTTGTGCCGGTATTTTTCTCATCAAACATTGTAAGGGGCACTACCTGGGAGTACCTCAGATTCTTTGACCTGAAGGTCTCATATATGCCTCTCGAAAGATATTCCGAATCGTTGACACCTGTCCAGACACGCTCTCCCTTTCGGGCGATCACAATTGCAGTGCCGGTGTCCTGGCACCAGGGCAGTTCCCCTTTTGCTGAAATAACAGTATTGCGAAGCATCATATATGCTACAAACCTGTCATTATCGGTAGCCTCCGGATCCTTTAATATTACCGCCAGCTTTTCAAGATGTGCCGTCCTCAGATAAAATGAGATTTCGGCAACAGCCTCCCTGGCAAGAAGTTCAAGACCCCTGGGATCAACCTTTAGTATCCTCTTCCCATCAAAATGGGTTGTTTCGACAAAATCTCCTGTGAGCAGACGGTAGGCTGTTTCATCTTTTGCCAGCTGAAAAGGAGCTTCATATCTGAATTCCGGCATAATGAAAGATTTAAAGTTTGTAATAGGAAAATGTCCCTTGTTGGAATCAAAACATAAAAATACGCTAATATGTTTTAATTTTTAAGAATAAGACCCATAAAGTAGCCCCGGAGATGGCACATGGGAGGGATAGTGCCATTACCCTTTTCAGGTATGGACTGAGCATTATCATTCAGGCACAACAATCCTCATGGATACCTTTCCTTCAAATTTATCGCCCTGTTTAAGGGGTTTGCGTCCTGCTTCCAGATGCGATGCAAAAAATATTTCAGCACCGCCATTTGAATAATCGGCAACAAGGAAATCGATCGAATTGCCGTCCATATAAGATCTGAATGCCTGTTTACCATCAGAAATTACAGCAATGCCTGTTTTGCCAGGCCCCGTCAGCGAAGCCCAGTAAATATCAGATTTAGTCGACCTGAAATCATTGCTCCCGAGTGCATTTGCGTCATGCCTCCATTCACAACCCGGCTCGGCACCCGGCTTATTTGTATAAAAAGCATCCATGGGAAAGGGTACAGCTGTGCCATAGGTCCTGCCGATATGCCAGTCGGGATATGAGGTCCAGAATCCCTTCCTGTGCCAGCTCAACGATCTGCCGGATGCAGGGATGGAGAAGACCAGTCCCACCTGCCGCGGATTTATATCCGTTGTGACGGTAAAGCTGTAACCTGTAATAAGCGATCCATCTTTCAGGAAACTGTATTCGAGAACAATTTCAGCCTCCTTATAGGTTCCCCTGACTGTTACCCTGGCAGTATCACCGAGCATCTCATTCTTCACCGAGACAGGTTTCCAGTCTGAACATGTATTGTTTATAAACGGGATATTGGCACTATGTTCAGTCTTGCACTCTTCGCTGTGAAGTGGGAGGATCATAAGCCTTGCTCCATCGTTCAGGATGGTATCGGATTTGAATATAGCTGCGGCTATCTTACCCCTGACTTTGTCAAAGGTCCATTCTGCATCGCCTGCCTTAATATGAATGAATGATTTATCCTCAGACATCGAGAGATTGCTTTCAGGGAGTGTTTTGAACGGAAAATCTTCATGGCTTACCTTTCCGATATCAAGTGCAGATTCATCAATAAGCATATTATGAGGCGAGTAAGCTTCAACTGTCAGGATTTTCCCGTTTAAATCTCCATACAGCGGACCTATTCTGAGGATTCCTGAGTTATGGGGAGAAATACTTACCGAGGCTGTTCCCTTCTGTCCCCCAGCTTCCCATTCGAAGCGGCAATCCCCGAGATCGGTAAAGTCGAACCGGTTCTCCACCGGAAGAAGGATCTCTCCTTTATCTGTAAGCATGCACTTAATGATGCCAATGATCACAGGGGAATAGGTTTTTTTAACATGATAGTATTCAGGCTTTTTCCTTCTCCATCCATCGATGGGGCCCCATTCACCATAACCCACGAGCTTTTCTCCCGGAAGGATGAATGCATCGTCAATCCCTGACCAGAGAGCACCTCCAAGGCAACCTTTGGAATGATACATATTCTCCCACATCCTATGGAATCCCTCAACCCATGCATCTCGTACGCCAGGATCCGTAGCTGTCTCCTGACGGTTGTAGGTGTTCAGGTGGCAGTACTCCCCAAAGAGCAGAGGACGGTCAAACGTGGCTGCTATACCGGGGCCTTCAGGACCCGGGTAATGAATATTGGCTACAGGCATCGAGCTGCTTCCGTAATTATTATCCCTCCCATATGCCTGATCATGGAATGATCCGGGCCGTGTAGGGTCGAGGCTGTCTGCCTCTTCGTGAGCGGCTCTCCAGTTACCGGTCCATGCCGATTCATTTGCAAGCGACCATATTATTATCCCTGGGTGATTCCTGTAAAATGTAATTGTTTCCCTAGTTGTTTTCAGGATTTCATTCCGAAGCCTGATATCCCAGGCTTCCTGAAATTTAAGCTTCAGATTTGCATTATGGCCTATCCATACAAGTGGGTTTTCCAGTTCCACATAAAATCCGGCTGAGTCGCACAGGTCGATGAATTCCTCAGCAGGGGGATAGTGTGAAGTCCTTATATAATTAATATTAGCCTCCTTATAGAGCCGGATGTCTTTTTCCCAGAGGCCCATATTAAGGCTGCGGCCTGTGAGCGGATGTACCTCATGGCGGTTGACCCCATGGAGCTTTATAGGAGTGCCATTCAGAAATAGCTGGTTTCCCACTATCTCAAGCTTTCTGAAACCTGTTTTCTTCTCAATGATCTCTATGCCGGAGGATGATGTGAGCTGTAACCTGACCCTGTAAAGATTCGGATATTCGGCATTCCATTTCAGCGGATCCCGGACCTGCATTGTAAAAGCCTGATGGTTAGAGATCCCGGGCTTCAGCATCATTCTCACCGAATCGCTGGCAACAACCCTGCCATCGGGGGAGATCAGTGTAACCAAGAGATTGCCATATTGATCATTTACAGATCTGTTTGTGAATGCCATATCAAGTACGAGCCATGCATCTGTATATTTTTCATCGAGATCGGTTTTTATAAACAGGTCGCTGATATGCAAGTCAGGTACAGTGAAAATTGTGACTTTCCTTGGAATTCCCCCGAGCGGATGAGCAGCATATTGCGATCCGCATGAGAGTGTGTCGGCAATCGATTCGTTCATCACTCCTACCGTGAGGATATTGGATCCCTTTTTCAGAAATGCTGTTATATCGGCTTCAAATACATTGAAGCCTCCCGTATGAGCGGCTGCTTTTTTCCCGTTTACCCATACGATCGCATCGCTGTATACGCCGTCGAAGCGAAGGATTATTCTTTTCCCGGCCCATCCTTCAGGGATGTTGAAGCGGGTCTGGTAGGCAGCCCTCACCCCGGTGGCTACATTAAAGCCCTGCATTGTCCATTCGCCGGGGACGGCAATATTCTGCCAGCCTGAATGAAATTCCGATGCGCCGGAATTGATGTTGCCGGGAGCCGGATTGAATTTCCAGGTGCCGTTCAGTGATGCGGCAGAGTTAAGGGGTACAGGGATGTATTGTGCATTGACGGGGAGGATGATCATGCAAAGAATCAGGGTAATGAAAAGACTATATTTCATAGCAGATATTTTTCAGTGGCAATTTATTATTATTTCGCAGACAGAACAAAATTTTCGGCTTATCCTATACAAATATTGCGGTGCGCTGCACCTTAAAGAATTACCGCCCGGTGGATTTTCTACAAATATTAAGGTGCGCTGCACCTGCTTAACCATTCAAACTGGTTATGCATATTGATGATTATCGTCAGGGCTGAGTTCAAAAAGATGTATGCGAGGCAATCGTATTCTTTCAATGATTCAATTTTCCTTGCTGAGGCATATCTGAAGATCTTCGATAAAACCACAACTGACGCAAAATCGCATTTAATCAGCAGAGCTGCGAAATATTTGTAGCAGCAGAGCTGCGAAACATCTGTAGCAGCAGAAGCAGCTGCGAAACATTTGTAGCAGCAGAGCTGCGAAAGATTTGTAGCAGCAGAGCTGCGAAATATCTGTAGCAGCAGAGCTGCGAAATATCTGTAGCAGCAGAGCTGCGAAATATCTGTAGAAAATCAACCTGTAAAATAATTTCAGGTGCTGAGACCCCAACATTCAATCCCATTGTGAATCCTGGCAGCGGAACATTGTTTTGGATTTTAATATCTCCGGCTTCTGAGAATATTGCGGTGCGCTGCACCTTATAGAATTACCGCCCGGTGGATTTTCTACAAATATTAAGGTGCGCTGCACCTGCTTAACCATTCAAACTGGTTATGCATATTGATGATTATCGTCAGGGCTGATTCAAAAAGATGATGCCAGGCAATCCTATTTTTTCAATGATTCAATTCTTCCTTGCTGAGGCATACCTGAAGATCTTCGATAAAACCACAACTGACGCAAAATCGAATTTAATCAGCAGAGCTGCGAAATATTTGTAGCAGCAGAGCTGCGAAATATCTGTAGCAGCAGAGCTGCGAAACATTGTAGCAGCAGAGCTGCGAAACATTTGTAGCAGCAGAGCTGCGAAACATCTGTAGCAGCAGAGCTGCGAAACATCTGTAGCAGCAGAGCTGCGAAATATCTGTAGAAAATCAACCTGTAAAATAATTTCAGGTGCTGAGACCCCAACATTCAATCCCATTGTGAATCCTGGCAGCGGAACATTGTTTTGGATTTTAATATCTCCGGCTTCTGAGAATATTGCGGTGCGCTGCACCTTATAGAATTACCGCCCGGTGGATTTTCTACAAATATTAAGGTGCGCTGCACCTGCTTAACCATTCAAACTGGTATGCATATTGATGATTATCGTCAGGGCTGAGTTCAAAAGATGTAGCGGGGAAATGGTATTCTTTCAATAAATCAATTCTTCCTTGCTGAGGCATACCTGAAGATCTTCGATAAAACCACAACTGACGCAAATTCGCATTTAATCAGCAGAGCTGCGCAGCAGATGCGATTTGTAGCAGCAGAGCTGCGAAATATCTGTAGCAGCAGAGCTGCGAAACATTTGTAGCAGCAGAGCTGCGAAACATTTGTAGCAGCAGAGCTGCGAAACATTTGTAGCAGCAGAGCTGCGAAACATCTGTAGCAGCAGAGCTGCGAAACATCTGTAGCAGCAGAGCTGCGAAATATCTGTAGCAGCAGAGCTGCGAAATATCTGTAGCAGCAGAGCTGCGAAATATCTGTAGAAAATCAACCTGTAAAATAATTTCAGGTGCAGAGCACCGTAATATTAAATTCCCTATGAATTTTCATCAAAGAAATCAAAAACATATTCATCCCTGAATTCAATATTGTTTCTTATCAGCATATCCATGTACTCTTCCCTGAATAACTTCTCCCTGTGATGCTTTTCCTGTGACAAAATGTAATTTATAACCTGATAAATCTGCTCATGAGAATATGTGAATGCACCATATCCTTTTTGCCAGCCAAAACTTAAACCTGAAAACCCTTCCTTTTTAATCCATATGTTGCTTGAAGTCTTTATCTCTTCCACAAGATCCGGTATCAGATAATTAACATTATACCCTATAAGAATATGTATATGCTCAGGCATGGCCCCGATAGCCAGCATTTTATGGTGCTGGTTTTGCACAACACCCGTAATATACATTTCCAGCTTACTCTTCCATGTTCTTCTTATAAAGGATTCGCGGTTTTTTACAGCAAAAACCAGCTGAAAATAACATTGTGTATACGTATTTGCCATATCGTTTTGGATTTTAATATCTCCGGCTTCTGAAAATATTGCGGTGCGCTGCACATAATATTTTACATGAATGCTGTTTAAAAATTTTGATAATAGACCCATGAGACAGCGTCATTCAATCTCTTCTCACCTTCTTATTACTGGCACAGACTTTCTTCCACTTATGTGTTTTCCCCGATTCATCGAACATTGATACATACACAATATAGATCCCTGTACCCGCCATTGAACCGTCATCGGCAATACCATCCCAGGCCAGAGTGGCGGATGGTCCGGCATACATGTTGTCAGCTAATTTCCTCACATAATTGCCCCATTCATCGAAAATTGTCACCGACACAATATTGCTGTTTCCCTGCAGGTTGAAATTTATTATAAGCATATCCTCAATACCATCATCATCGGGTGTTATCCGTGTGGATGATAAACTCACAATATCCTCCTGAGGCGGGTTATCTGAGAATACAGAATTGGGGGCACCCGGAGTTCCCCATCCCGAGCTCTCCGAGGCAGAATGCCAGCTTCCGATATCCCCGGAACTGCTGCCGGGACTAATCTTCTCCAGGGCAACGCCATCATAACCGGAGAGAAGGGATGACTGCATCTTTTCACTGTAGGCAACTTCGTCGATCCTGACAAGTTCCCTGCTGAAAAGCAGAAGATGTCCCTTGTCATCCGGCATCGATGGCAGGGAGCCAACTTCAAAGAGAAAATCAGGGTTGCCTGATAAATAACGCTCACTGATCTTCCCGATATCGGTTGTGACTGCAAAATACTCTCCGGGAAGGATGCACTGTGGCTGTCCGGAAAGTGGATAGATCTGCGATGTATCGCCCGTAGTGGCGGCTACCGATACAAGTTCAAGCCTTGATGCATCGAGGATCTTATCAGAACCGTTATACAATTCGACATAATCCGGATCGCCCGGGAAGGGATTGAAGAGTAGCTCATTAAACAGAATATCATTTTCTGCTCCCTCCTCAGGAAGCCCGAAACAACATTTCTTCTGTACAAGCCGGTTTCCGGCAAAATCTCTTATTTTACCCTGGATATCGAGCCGGTACAATTTTCCCCTCCCGAGGGGTTTGCCAAGCCTTACCAGGAACTGCCGGAAGAGAGGATCTGTCAGGGAGATAGTTTCCGGACTCCTGCCGTCGAAGAAGATACTGTCCTTCATCTCTGTCATGCAAAACAAAGATTCCTGGGATCTTAAAACAATATTGATGCTGTCTTCAGGGAACACGGTCAGATCGCCAGAAAACGATTCATCGGGGTTATCTGTTTTCACAGAGTTGACAGTTCCGGGAGTTCCCCCTTTTTTGGACCTTGAAGCTGCCCAGTTAGCGCTGCAGCTGAAAGGATTACGGGTATCAACCATCTCCAGCGACCAGCCACCGTCGGACTTCATTTCATCGCCATACCAGTCATTTGAATATTCCACTCCATGAATAAGCGTTCCGCCTGCATCGTATAACAGGAGCATTTTACCGTTATCTGTGAGGACGGGAAACTGTTTCAATCCCAGCACCCTGCCAAATGGGGAGAATTCAGAAGTGTCTTTTGCAGAGCAGAGGATCAGAATTCCAAAAGGCCCGATATTTACCTCGGGTAAGAGATATTCCTGGTCTCCTGAAACAAGTTTCCAGTTCTTAAGCCCCGATGTGAAGCCCCTGTTGTTTGTAATTTCAATGTACTCATCAGGAGGCAGGGAAACTACAGGCTCAGGATCAGCCATTATCTCGGATATGACGATGTCTCCTGTCTCAGGCCATAAGGGGGTAAAAGGAAAATGCAGATCATTCATGCATTTCCCATTCCTGTTGCATATGCTTTTAACTGTCAGTTCATAATCTGAGCAGCTGATCAGCTCATCACGGAATTTCAGGGCAAAAGAAAAGGAAGATTCCCGTATAACTGAAAGGGGATTTTGCCCCCCGGGGAGCAGGTAGAAGTTGGTGGGGTCACCAAAATCGTTGTCAGGCTCATCGTCAAGCTCAATCAAAACGGTACTTTTGCCGGATGCTGCACAGCTTTTAACTGAGGGAACTTTATTACTATAATAGAATATCCCGTCTACACGCAGATCATCGAACCACAGAAGCCTGTCGCGGCTCGATGAATATTTATAGCTGAGGATAAGCCATCTGCAGGGAAAAAGCTCATTATCGATTCCGGAAGCTTCAGACAGCAGATTATCAGCCGGGAGGAAAAGAGCAGCATCCCATTTGCCGCCGGGGTCTCTTTCAACCGTAATTTTCACAGCATTGGTGGTCCCAACCAAACTCTGCCAGTTGATGCCAAAGCTGACGACGGCTGATACTGCATCTCCCTTTACTTTCCAGATCCGGAGGGTATCGTCATAGCCGCTCAGGTTTACCCCTACCGCATATCCGTTTGTGTTGCCTTCGGTGCATATTTCTGACGGGTCGGTATCTGACATAAGAAAGACAGCCCAGTTATTTGAGGATGAGGGATCGTATCCATGGCGTATTGTAAAACTCCATTTTACAGCACCTTCCGAAGGATGAAGACTGTCTATGCCGATCCCTGCCTGGTCGGTTCCGGCATCGGCATTATCGAATATATGGTGAAGGGAATACCTGCCAGAAATACTCTGTGTGGTGTCGGCTTTCCAGCGTCCCTTGACGCTTTCGCTCCAGCCATTCAGATTTCCGGACTCAAAATTTTGCACAATCTGTCCTAAAGCCAGATCAGGCAAAAGACAAAGCAGCAAAATAACTTTTTTCATGCAGCGGGACGAAAAGAAAAAAAAGCTAATTTTGACCGATTTAATACAAAAGTAAATCTAATAAATAATTACCAAAATTCCAAGAAAATCACTATGAAAACAGCTGTTGTGGGAGCCACCGGAATGGTTGGCCAGACAATGATCAAAGTACTGGAGGAGAGAAATTTCCCTGTAACTCAGCTAATCCCGGCTGCTTCGGAGCGTTCCGTAGGCAAGGAGATCAGTTTCAGGGGCAAGGCTGTTAAGGTGGTAGGTGTACAGGAAGCTGTCGACGCAAAGCCCGAGTTCGCTATATTCTCTGCAGGTGCCTCCACTTCCAGGGACTGGGCTCCTGCTTTTGCTGCCAATGGTACCGTAGTAATCGACAATTCCTCCTTCTGGCGCATGGATAAGGATGTTCCGCTGATTGTTCCGGAAATCAACAGCCATGCCATCAAAAAGGGAGACCGGATCATAGCCAATCCCAACTGCTCCACTATTCAGCTGGTGATGGCTCTTGCCCCGCTTCACAGGAGATTCACGATAAAGCGGCTTGTGATAGCTACATACCAGTCAGTTACCGGTACCGGAGTGAAAGCTGTTCAACAGATGGAGAACGAACGCCAGGGGATAAAGGGGGAGATGGTATATGCTCATCCTATTGACAAAAACTGCTTCCCGCACGGAGGCTCCTTTCAGCCTGACGGTTATACGACAGAAGAGCAGAAGCTGATAGACGAGACAAGGAAGATATTGGAGGATAACACCATTATGGTAACAGCTACAGTTGTCAGGATCCCTGTTACAGGCGGACATTCTGAAGCAGTAAACATTGAATTTGAAAAAGACTTTGATCTGAGTGAAGTCACCAGACTCATAGGTGAATTCCCGGGAGTCGTAATTTTTGACAATCCTTCGGCAAATGAATATCCTATGCCATTGCTTGCCCACAACAGGGACGAGGTATTTGTGGGACGGATAAGAAGGGATCTTTCAAGGGACAAGTGCCTGAATCTATGGATTGTATCCGACAATATCCGCAAGGGTGCGGCAACAAATGCCGTACAGATTGCAGAGTATATGGCGGCTAACAATCTATATTAGATCTG
Organism: uncultured Bacteroidales bacterium; assembly: GCA_963756885.1. Taxonomy (GTDB): domain Bacteria; phylum Bacteroidota; class Bacteroidia; order Bacteroidales; family VadinHA17; genus LD21. The sequence continues at coordinate 170,817 of CAVWPG010000001.1, read as the reverse complement.
CTGAATCTGTGTCATGTGCGAGCCATTCTGCACACAAAATCATCAAGGGAATGACAGGTTCAGAACTATCTGCCGGTTTCGTCCTTAGCCGGAGACTCGTACAAAAAATCATTATAAGGATATCTCCTGACATGTATCTTCTTTACCTCTTCATATAGCAGGTTTCGAAGTTCCCCGATATTTTCCCCTGATTTGGCTGAAATGAATACGGTTCGGTGGTTCTTGTCGCTAGCCATCCATGATTTTTTCAGGTCATTCAATGAATAATTTTCCTTATGTACAGGGGTAAGATCAAATTCATCCTTTGCTATATACGAGAATGAGTCGATCTTGTTAAATACAATAAACAATGGCTTATCTGCTGATCCGATATCACGAAGGGTATTATCAACAACCCTGATCTGATCCTCGAAATTAGCATGTGAGACATCCACAACATGAACAAGCAGGTCAGATTCCCTTACTTCATCAAGCGTCGATTTAAATGATTCAACCAGGTCGTGGGGCAGCTTCCTGATAAAGCCTACAGTATCGGAAAGGAGAAACGGCAGATTCCCTATTACAACTTTTCTGACAGTTGTGTCAAGTGTTGCAAACAGCTTATCCTCAGCAAAGACATCCGATTTACTGAGCACGTTCATTATTGTCGATTTACCCACATTTGTATAGCCGACAAGTGCCACCCTGACCATTTTCCCCCTGCTCTTGCGCTGGGTTGCCATCTGGGTATCAATTTTCTTCAGCTGGGTTTTCAGTAGGGAGATCTTATCCCTTATTATTCTCCTGTCGGTTTCTATTTCTGTTTCACCCGGACCTCTCAGGCCTATGCCTCCCCTTTGTCTCTCCAGATGTGTCCACATTCCAGTGAGTCGCGGAAGCAGGTACTGATACTGAGCGAGCTCCACCTGGGTCCTGGCGTGGGAGGTCCGGCGCCCTGCGGGCGAATATGTCGAGAATCAGGTTTGTCCTGTCGAGGATCCTGCAGCCAAGGGCTTTTTCTATGTTTCTGAGCTGGCTTGGCGACAGCTCATCATCAAAAATCGCAATGTCGATATTGTTTTCCTGAACAAATGAACCTATTTCACCGATCTTCCCGGACCCCAGGAAAGTCCTTGGATTTGGCAAGTCGAGCTTCTGGACGAATTTCCTGACCGGAACAGCGCCCGCGGTTTTTGTCAGGAATGCCAGCTCTTCCAGAAAATCATCAGCCTCTTTCTCTTCCTGACCGGGATACTGGATCCCTATAAGTATTGCCCTTTCAAGCGGTTCGTCGGTAATGATCATTAATTAATGAACCTCCTGTCATTCTCTATAGCTCCCCTGATTGCCCTTTTAAGGGATTCCGAGCACCGGAGAACCATTTCCATGTCGGACGGGAAAGGTATCACCGCTGTTTTGGTCCTTTCAAGCTGTTGCTGGTTCAGGGCCTGCAGATCTCCCAGCGCCCTTGATGAAATATTTTCAAAGTTTGACTGGGCTCCGACAGGGTCCTTTTTCAGCATCTTGTCAGGATTAACCTGTACGACCTCAATGTCTCCGTCTATCCGGCATGCTTTTGTCTGAATAGTCTCCACGAGGGCGCACTGCACGGATTTGTACTTTTTCTGCTTGATATCGTTGCCCAGGGAGTCTCTCATTACATTACCCCTTGCATCCAGAACATATGAAAACCCGTCATCCACATTCCTCTTTATTACCGAATCACGCTGAACGGTCTGATCCGGACTTACAGCGATGTTTTTAACATTCACATTTATGAAGTAATCATATTTTATATCTTCATTCAGTACCTGGGTATGATACTCCACCCAGTCTGAATTAAGCCTGGGAAGGTCAAGCGCCAGAAGGTCCTGTTCAAATTCGGGAGGAAATGTCAGCATGGAGCTGTTTCTTATTGAAACCAGGACCCTGCTCATGCCCAGGTATTTGGCATCCTGGATCTTGTTATCTATCCCTTCATAGTCGCCGACATACTGTTTTGCCCTTACAAATTCACTGAAGGCCTGCCTGTATGAATCCTTAATTCCGACTTTCATAAGCTCATTGCCATGGGCATAATAGAAATCTGCTGCCTTGCGCTTTGCGCCAACCATTTCAGGCATATAATCGACATTGGGGAAATCGATGCTCCTGCCATTGCTGTTCAGCGGGGTAACAGTCCTGACAAGTGATTGCCTGTCATTCAAAGCTTTGTAAACGAGATAAATTTCGTCCCAGCTATCGGGGCGCCCTTCCATCTTCAGGAAGCGGATTCTTTCATTATCCTGGTCATTAGCAATCTTATATGACTGGGTAAGTATATCGATCTGTTTCTGATCGCCCGGATCTTTTCTCAACTGTTTCACAGCTTTATCGATAGCGGCATCGTAATTGCCCTTCTGGAGCTGTTTCTTTGAGGAACCGCATCCGGCCAGAAGAACTGCCAGGATGAAAAGAATTGAGATTATGTTTTTCATAGTGCCCGAGATTAATATATGCTTATAAAGATATATAAATCCTGTAAAAAAGAAATATTTGATTCACGGTCTTGGGCAGAGCTGTCAGATCAGAGCGCAAATGCAAGGGACAAGGCATACCTGACACGCACGGGCTGGCCTCTCTGCAGCCCGGGATTCCATTTGGGAGACGATTGTATGGTTCTTACAGCTTCCTGGTCAATCAAAGGATCGACACCTTTCACAACCGTTACATTTGATACGGTCCCGTCGGTTTCGACAATAAAAGTCAGATAGACCTTCCCCTGTATTCTTTTATCGACAGCTGCCTGAGGGTAATTTGTCCTCCTCATGACCCATTCCCTGAATTTATTGATATCACCCCCCTTGAATGAAGGCATCACCTCCACGATGAAGAATGCATTATCCGTTGAGATGCCCTCCTGACCTGCGAAAGGATCGTCACCTGTTCCGGATGCTCCGGCTTCGACGTTGCTTGTGGCAGGCTGGGAAAGAATTTCATCCGTTGAGATCTGGGTTTCCCTTAGAGGTATTATGCTGTCGACAACAACGGGTGGGATATATTTTTCGATTGTCTGAATACTTGCGATCTCCTTTGGAGGAGGTGGCGGGGGAATAATAATCTCATCGACGGGAGGCTCGAAATTCTCCATCCTGACCTGCACAAAACTTATTCCACCATTAACTACCTTACCTTCTCGCGGTTTCATGACAAAAGGGATGACCACAATTGCGGTGACCAGCAAAGTGGCAAGAATTATTCCTGCAACAACAACACCATTATACCTTTTTCTCAACTGGTAGGCGCCGTAATCCCTGTTCCGCCTTTCAAAAAGCAGATCATCAAAATCGAGAGTGTCCCTGAGATTATCGAACATTATTTAGCGCCTGTATTCTTCTGTTTCATTCCATCCCCTGCCTGACAAAAATATGTGTTTGTCTTCCTTTCGTTCCTCTGCGACACCCTGCAGTCTTTAAGCTTAAATTACTGAAGTTTAAAAACTGAAGTCCTGAACGGAATTCCGGAAGGATCACAAAGGACTTTTTCACAGCCTTATAAACTGCGGATCCAATTTTTGAAATCAACAATAGTGCCAGATTTAATCTGACTTATGTGGTTCAAATAATCAGACCCCTTTATTTACAATCCGGCAAAATTACAAAATAGTGGCCTCATGCCAAAACTATATTTTAAGGTAAATAGGTAAATATTACAGATACGGCATTTCGCGGTCAGATGCATCTGATTTTTTCGCAGGAAGTTTTTTACAGGGATAGTTCTGTGATATTTTTATATTTTGTTTTTTTTCATACATTTGACGTCGCGTTGAGGGGGTTTAGCTCATCCCGATAGCTATCGGGAGGCTAGAGCGCGTGAAAAAATTGATGTTCTTTCTAAAATGGGGGTTTAGCTCAGTTGGCTAGAGCGTGTGACTGGCAGTCACAAGGTCAGGGGTTCGATTCCCCTAATCTCCACCCATATACCATGCAAATTAACGCATAACCCTGTAAACTTAACATTTACAGGGTTTTTTGTTTTTAACCCTATTCACGAAATTACCATTTAATGCAAAACTCCGGTTCATAAATCAGGAGACTACTTCTGCCACAATCCTTTACTTTCCGTGACATGGTGTGACCAGTGCCGCGGTGTCAGGAATATCTTATTATGTAGTTTCCTGAATTAATAAATGAGTAATTTTGAATTGAGAAAGTTAAATTAATATGGGACATTTTAATTGGAAAGGCGAATGGATTTCAGATGACTCTCCATTTGATAAAGCAAGTGAATATTCTCTGAAACAGGATTTAATAAAAGAATTGTTAGATGTAACCCAAAAGTACGAAGGGCGGATTAAAGATCTAACGATTGCAGAAGCAGCACTGAAAGTCGCCAATAAATATAAATTGTTAAGCCAATAACCTTTGTAAATACTGCAGTACAAGTTTATGCATTATCCTGTATTATATTTAGGGTGGACTTTTTGAATCATGGACCTGAATTAACCCAAACTCCCGGAATTACCCTGTTTGATTATTAAAAGGGTGGATTTCACGGTAAAGGGGACTGCTTGCAAATTTAAACTCTGAAACCCGATGGGAATAGAGGTAAATACAATCAGAACAACAGAGTACCCGCTTCAGAGGTCACGGCTCCTTACAAATACATTGTTCTGATATTTGAAATCGCTCACCTTGTAGCTGACCGAATCATCGTTCTCAATCTGGTACTCCCAGTACCCAAAATTCCCCGGTGTTGTATGCAGGGGCTTTAAATAAATTCTGTCACCGTGGGAAAAATCACATCTTTTGCCATATGCAGAGATCTCTCCGAAAGTGGTGTAAACAGAAGTCCTTATCCATATCAGATCGTGACCGCCCGTGAGCTGCGGGCCCGTATAGGAATAATCAATGAAATTGCCTATATATTTCCTGGAAATATATAACTCCTCCTCCTTTTGAAGCGATGCCGACTTATTCGAAGTGCTGCATGAAATTATCACACCAACGATAGCCAAAAAGATAATTTTTTTCATGTCTCCTTCATAATAACAGGTAATATCCGTATCTGCCCGGGAAATCCATATTGTTTGAGATCCTCTTAATATCCGATCCCCGCATCTGACCTCTCCTCTCCCGATTTTTATTTAATAAAACAAATAACAGATATACCCTCTTGTTGTTCTAAAATCTCCTCTTATTTTGCCGCTAACCATTTCTCTCTGGCTGTCAGATCAGGAGGTTGAATATCAAAACAAATATAAGTCTTAATTGCCTGAATTACAAGTCCTGGAAGCCCTGCTGATGGCCAAATACCGGCTTTTGGCGTTCACTCGTCTACATTATCCGGCAGTATGATTATCAGAATCCTGTTTTTATGAATGAAATGAGTCTGTTAGTCAAAATGTGATTTTTTTTGAGTGAAACAGGACGCAATGCACTTAATCATAGGAGAGTTGCATTGAGACAGACAGTGGCGTGTACCGGGAGCTTTCCTCTGGCCATGAACTCAGAGCCAGCCCGGAGTACAATATATATTATAAGATACAGGGGAATTTAAAATTCCGGAATTTTGAATATATGCATGTGCCTGCCGCTTGAAAAGTCCCCGGGATTATTTATTTTAACCACTGTATTTGAATATGTCATCATCTGTCTTTCAGGCTGCAGGTTTACAGATCATTGTTTTATTGTACCGCGACTCTGACTGACCGGTGAATTTTCCCGCTGCGCCGGATTCATATTTATTGGATCAAAATCAAATGCCGATAACATGTCCTTGAGAAGATTGGGGATAAGGTTGTTGTTAATGCATTTTTTCCGGCTGATATCTGCCGGTACAATCATTCTTTATGGTCAGCCTGCATGCCAGATCACCGGAGGGAGCGAATCTGTCTGCTCCGGAAATTCAACCACATGGAGTGCCCCTGAAGGGATGGACTCATATTACTGGTCGGGGCCATCGGGATTTACTGCCATAACAAGGGATATTACGATCAGCCTGGCAGGTGAGTATACATTAATAATATATGATATAAACGGTTCGAACAGCTGTTCAAGGCTGCTGACCGTATTTCCTGAGCTGGCTCCGGGGTCGATAAACACAACCCTCAGGCAATTCTGTACCGGGGGCACGGCTGCCATTGGAGGAACGAGCTCACCCTACGGACCAGCGACAGGCGGATCCGGCTCATATTTTTACACATGGCAGCTGCAGACCGGGTGCGCCGGCGAATGGAGCGATATCCCCGCAACGGACATGACTAGCTACACGCCTGTTGCCCCGCCTGTCACAACCTGTTACCGGCGGCATGTGACAGATGCTTTATGCGGCACGGAGGCCATTACCGGATCCAAGAAGTTTGAGATCTTTGAGGATCCCGTGTCGCAGGATATAAACCCATCTCCCGTCAGCACTTCAATCTGTTCAGGGATACCTGTTTCAGCCGTTTTTTCAGGCGGTTCCGGTGGCTATCCCGGAGGATACACTGACATATATGAATATAGTACAAATAGTGGAACCTCATGGAGCCAATATTCTCCCGGATCCGAAATATCCACTTCCGGAATGACAGGTTCCGGTCTGGTTCAGATCAGGACCAGGCGCATATCCACCGGGGTGAATGGCTGCAATTACGGAGCATATGTCATTGTATCATGGAGTATAAAACCATCCCCTTCAACACAGGCCATTTTTCACAGATAAATATTCACAGATTAATAACCCATTAATATTTAAAACGATGAAAAATCACGATCGGATCAGGAAAAATCAGGCATTACAGTTGTTTGTCTGTCTGCTGCTGCTATCAGCAACATCAGTGTCATTTGCCCAGACGAGTCAGAGCCCAACCCAGACGGTGTGCCCCGGTACGGAACCCTATCTCGTTACTGCCACTCCGGGGTCAGTGTATTCATGGTCTGTTACACCGGGTACCTCAGGTACCGAATGGCAGGTGAACGGTACAGGCAATTCCATTTCTGTCGAATGGCGGGTTGCAGGTGTTTATACCCTGACGGTCACGGAGAGAAACAGCCAGGGCTGTACTGGTTTGCCTGTCAGCCTGCTTGTAACCGTAAATCAGTCACCCGGGGCAACGATAACGGGTACAGCAGCAGTCTGCCAGAATGCTGTTCAGCCCCTCATCACTTTTACCGGTTCAAACGGTACGGCTCCCTATACATTTACGTATAACATAAACGGCGGTCCGGATCATACCGTGACCACTGTCTCCGGCAACAGCGTAACCGTGGCGGCTCCCACCGGGACAACCGGGATATTTGCCTATAACCTGACAAGGGTCAGCGATGCCGGCGGCAGTGCCTGCTCGCAAGTCCAGACCGGCACCGCAACGATTACAGTGAACAATATGATTGTACCGACGGTCACGGCAGCCGCCGATCCTGTATGTTTCGGTACTACCGGATCAGTTTATACGACAGAGCCCGGTATGATCAACTATACATGGGCAGTGAACGGAGGACTTATAACAGCAGGCGGCACACGCACAGACAATAGTGTGACGGTTACCTGGAACGGGACCGGACCCTATTCGGTAAGCGTAACCTACACCAATGCCGGAGGATGCGTGTCGACGACACCGACTGTTGTGAATGTGAATGTCATACCATTGCCAGTAACTTCTCCAATCTTCCACAACTAGGATGAATGGAAAGGCACGGGAATACCATGAAGCAGCACCGCCGGGGGCAAAGCCATTCGTGGAACAGGGGTTGAAATACGTTAACCGGAAACAGGATCACTCACAACAGTTGATATGATCAGGTGCAATATTGGCATACTGTTATTGGGCATAGCACTTACAGGCTCCATTCCTGCAGCCTGTCAGATGACTATGCCCGATAATGTATGCACCGGTGAAACGAGGCATTATTTTGTATATGCCGCTCCGGGATCCTCATACATCTGGAAAATAGACGGAATAGCTCAGTCAGGCTTCACAACGAATGAATTTGTAAATACATGGAGTTTTGCCGATACCTTCCTCCTTGAGGTACAGGAGATCACATTTGAGGGATGCCTTGGTCCTGTCAGGTCAGGACAGGTATTCGTCAGCTGCATAAATGAGGCGCCATTGATAATTTATGAGGCATTTTCTCCCAACGGCGATCTTAAAAATGATCTCTGGAATATAGGCAATTCGGAGCTGTATCCCGGCATGGAGGTCACGATCTACAACAGGTGGGGCCAGTCGGTCTGGAAATCAGGAAAAGGCTATCCAAGGCCATGGGATGGAAGAAGCAATGGCACAGACCTGCCTGTGGACTCATACCATTATATTATAGATCTCCATGACGGAAAAAAGCCTCTGATAGGAACTGTGACGATTGTAAGATGATGGGGATATCACAAAAAGAATTGGATTTAACCCGGCTGGTCAGATTGCTCTGATAGCACCAGTGGGTTAAATCCAATCAGTCTAACTAAATCCCTCCTTAGGAAATTTATCGGATCGCAGGTGTAAGAATGACAGACATGAGCATCGTATCATCAACCTGCGGGTGTGTTTTTGATCCTGAATTCTTTGCTATCACCTTGTCGCTGATAACCTGGATATTATATTCTCCCGGTTCAGGGACATAGAAGGATCCCACATAGGAATCGGCCCTGAAATAGGAACTCGGTACATCGCCTGAATTCTGGACGATTTTATCAACGGCAGGCTTAACCTCCAGATGATCATCCATAATATTCACCTTTACCGAAGTAGAGTAACGCAGCCCTGAAGTGTCCTTGGTGGCACTTGAAAGCCATACTTTGAATCTGCCTGGTTTGGATATTACTATATTCCAGTCTGCAGTGTTATTTGTAGGATTGGATGCATCGCTGTAGCAAACTGCCTTATCCAGCTTAAGCGATATGGTTCCGTCTGCCTGCTGGACGATCCTGTTCTCCGCATCCTGGGAATCTTTAACAGCTCCCTGCCGTCCGCACGACAAAGACAGAACCAATACTACCCCGAGAAATACCGGGACAAATCTTCTCTTCATACTTTTGATCTCCTATAATAATTTTAATATTACCAGCCTTATTTTAAATATTTCACGAAAGATAAACCTTAATATTCATTCAAAAAAAGTGGTTTTGATCAACACATAAAAATCTTTGACAAACAGTTCCATTCCGGATATTTTTAAAAAAATGGCATGTGAACAACCTGATTGAAAAGGAACTGCCCCTCCGGGTTGAAGGGGCAGCATCCATTCTCAGATTATCGCCTGAAGCATCGGGTATTCCCGTTTACTTTTTATGTATTGCTTTACCAAGTACCATTACGTGGCCGTTAAAGGATAGCCTGTAGATCAGCACTCCGTCGCTCATGTGTTCCGGCAGATATTCAAGCCGGTAATGATCGGCAGCTGCAAATCCTGAGTAAACCGTTGCTACCTTGACACCTACAACGTTGAAGAGCTCAAGAAGGACATCAGCATCGTGGTTCAGGTCAAACTCGAAGTAGATATGATCGCTGAATGGGTTCGGGTAAGCGTTCATTTCGAATCCGGCTGTTATGTTAAGTTCACCAGGCACGAAGGTAATGTCATAGTTGGAGCCAAGAGTCAGGGTTCCCTGGGTGATTGTATAAGTGCCCACATCTTCTCCCGGAGCGCGTGAAAGTGCACCCGTGAAGGCATCCCCGTTACCGGCCAGTTCCCCTGAAGTGATCTCGTAGGTAAGCTCGGGATCATCTTCCCCGAATACCTTGGATTTGTTATCAGCGGTTACTGATACCGGTCTTGGGGTTATTGTGAAGTCAGCCCCCTGGAAGATCAGTGTATAGTTATTACTGAGGGCAAGTGTTCCCTGCAGGATAGCATAGGTTCCAACATTTTCACCCTGTTCGCGAACGAGTGCACCCGTAAAGGCATCGCTTCCAACAAGAGCACCTGTAGTGATCTGGTAAGTAAGCTCAGGATCGGAATCACCATAGACTTTTGTTTTGGCATCAGCGGTAACGGTTATTGCAACCGATGATCTTTCAATTGTCAGGACAGCACCAATGAATGTGAGTGTGTAATTATCACTCAATGCCAGTGTTCCCTGGTTGATGGCGTACGATCCGACATCCTCACCCTCGTCGCGTACAAGTGCGCCCGTAAATGCATCCCCATTGCCTGCGAGATTTCCGGATGTGATACTGTATGTGAGCTCCGGATCAGGATCTCCGTAGATCTTGGTCTGAGGATCAGCGGTTACCGTAACAGCCCTTGGCGTTATCGTGAACATAGCTTCCACGAAGGTCATTACGTAATTGCTGTTGAGAGCCAGGTCGCCCTGATGTACGGTATAGTTTCCGACATTCTCGCCGGCTTCGCGCAAAAGTGCACCGCTGAACACATCCCCTGTTGCCAGGCTTCCTGTTGTTACAGTATATGCCAGGACCGGATCAGCATCCCCGTAAACCTTTGTCAGTGTATTGGCCGTGACGGTTACAAATCTCGGAGTTATAGTAAGAGTTGCTCCGACAAATGTGATCGTGTAGTTTCCGTTCAGTGCAAGTGTACCCTGTACTATTGGATATGTCCCGACATTTTCGCCACCGGTATGTGACAGAGCACCTGTGAATGCGTCTGTTCCTGCAAGAGTGCCAGATGTGATGCTGTAGGTAAGGTCATCCGGTTCGCCGTAGATCTTTGTCACATCATTTGCAGTGACAGTAATTGCCCTTGCACCAATCGTCAGATTAGCACCTATGAAGGTAAGATCATAGTTCGATCCGAGAGCAAGAGTCCCCTGTGTGATTGCATAGACTCCCACATCCTCACCTGCAGCACGGATCAACGATCCGCTGAAAGCATCACCGTTGCCGGCAAGGCTGCCTGATGTGATCTGGTAGGTAAGTACAGGATCGGCATCTCCATAGACCTTTGTTTTGGCATCTGCGGTAACCGTAACAGGCCTGATTGTTATTGTCAGGTTTGAGCCGACAAATGTAAGCACATAGTTGCTGTTCAGAGCCAGGGTGCCCTGCCTGATCGGATACAGACCTACATTTTCGCCAGGATCCCTTGTCAGAGAGCCGGTGAAGGCATCAGTACCTGCGAGGCTTCCTGTTGTGATAGTATAGGTCAGAGCCGGATCAGCCGTTCCATAAACCTTGGTCTGGGCATTGGCAGTTACTGTTATTGCCCGTGTGGTTATTGTAAGGTTGGCCCCGATGTAGGTGAGGGTGTAGTTGGCGTTGAGTGCCAGTGTACCCTGCCTGATTGCATACGTGCCAATATTCTGGCCAGGATCGCGTGTCAGCGCTCCGGTGAAGGCATCGGTACCTGAAAGGCTGCCTGAAGTAATCCGGTATGTCAGGGCAGGATCAGGAACACCGTAGATCTTGGTCTGCGGATCGGCAGTCACAGTTATAGTCCTGCTTGTGATAGTAAGGCTGGCTCCAACATAAGTAATGTTGTAGTTTGCGCCAAGGGTAAGTGTTCCCTGCAGGATTGCATAGGTACCTACATTCTCGCCTGCGACTCTCGTAAGGGCACCACTGAAGGCATCTGTCCCTATCAATGAACCGGAGGTAATCTGATAAGTGAGCACAGGATCTGCATTGCCGTAGATCTTGGTCTGTGCATTGGCAGTTACTGTAACCAGTCTCGGAGTAATTGTGAAGTTACCCGATATAAAGGTTATAGTGTAATTGCTGTTTGCAAGTGTTCCCTGCTGGATTGCATAGGCCCCTATGTTCTCACCTGCCACCCTTGTAAGAGCACCGGTAAAGGATACTGTGGAGCCGTTTGGCAGAACCGTGCCGGGAGCCGGAACCGAAGTGTATGTGAATGCACCCGGGTCAGCATTTCCATAAACCTTTGTCTGGCCTGGAGCGGCAGTTACTGTGACTGCCATAGGTGTTATTGTAAAGTTGGCGGACACAAAGGTTATCGTATAGTTACTATTGGCAAGGTTCCCAGGCTGGATCGCATAGCTGCCGACATTTTCACCTGCCACCCTTGAAAGTGCTCCCGTGAATGATACTGTTTCACCATTCGGCAGCAGACCTGTCGGGACAGTTGTGTATGTAAAGGCCAGTGGATCGGCAGTCCCATACACTTTCGTCTGGCCTGCATTTGCAGTTACAATTACTGTCAGAGGAGTGATTGTGAAGTTAGCCGGTAAGAAAGTAATGGTGTAGTTGGCATTGGCAAGTGTACCCTGCTGGATAGCGTATGAGCCTACATCTTCCCCGGTTACCCTGGTAAGTGCTCCTGTGAACGAGATTGTCTCACCGTTTGGCTGCAGTCCTGTTGGTGCCGAAGTATAGGTATAGACGAGCGGATTTGCGGAACCGTAAACCTTTGTCTGACCTGCATTGGCAGTGACAGTAACTGAAAGAGGTGTGATTGTGAAGCCGGCTGGTACAAAGCTGATAATGTAGTTTGCATTTGCAAGAGTACCCTGCAGTATTCCATAGCTTCCCACATTCTCTCCGGCAACCCTGGCAAGGGCTCCTGTAAAGGAGATGATCTGTCCGTTCGGAAGGGCGCCGGTTGGAACCGAAGTATAGGTGAATGCAAGAGGATCAGCTGAACCATAAACCTTTGTCTGTCCGGCGTTTGCTGTAACAGTGACAGCCAGTGCCGTGATTGTGAAGTTAGCCGGTACAAAGGTGATTGTGTAGTTGCTGTTTGCAAGCGAACCCTGCTGGATTGCATAGCTGCCCACATTCTCTCCTGCAACCCTTGTCAGTGCGCCTGTGAAGGCCACCAGGTCACCGTTGGCCAGTGTTGAGCCAACAGCAGGTGAAGAGGTGAATGTAAAGGACGCAGGATCAATTGCACCATAAACCTTCGTCTGGCCCGGATCTGCCGTTACAGTTACAGGCATTGCCGTGATAGTAAAGTTAGCCGGTACAAAGGTGATCGAGTAATTGCTGTTGCCAAGCGATCCCTGCTGGATTGCATAGCTTCCCACATTTTCACCTGGAGCCCTTGTAAGCGCTCCGGTGAAGGAAACTGTCTCACCATTTGTCAGTATTGTTCCGACAGCCGGTGAAGAGGTAAATGTAAACGAAGCAGGATCTGCCGAACCATATACCTTGCCCTGGCCAGGATCAACAGTTACGGTCACCGGCATTGCAGTTATTGCAAAGTTGGCAGGTACAAACGTAATTGTGTAGTTCGGATTGGCAAGCGTACCCTGCTGGATCGCATAATTGCCCACATCTTCACCTGATACCCTTGTGAGTGCTCCAAGGAAGGATACGACCTCGCCATTCGGAAGGGTACCTGCTGGAACAGAAGTATAGGTGAATGCGAGAGGATCAGCTGCACCATAAACCTTTGACTGGCCCGGATTTGCCGTTACCGTTATCGGCATGGCAGTGATCGTAAAGTTATCCGGGATAAAGGTGATGATGTAATTGCTGTTTGCAAGTGATCCCTGCTGTATTGCGTAGCTTCCAACATCTTCTCCTGGCAGTCTTGTCAGCGCTCCGGTAAAGGATACAAGTTCTCCGTTGGCAAGTGCCGATCCGACAGCCGGGGATGAGGTGTAGGTGTATAAGGCAGGATTAACAGCACCGTAAACCTTTGTCTGGCCCGGGTTGACTGTCACAGTTACCGGCATAGCCGTGATTGTGAAGTTTGCAGGTACGAAGGTAACGTTGTAGTTTGCCTCATGATTTACTATCCCGGCCACAATTGTGAGTGTTCCCTGGTTGATAGCATAGCTGCCAACAGCTTCTCCGGATGTCCTTGCAAGAGATCCGGTGAAGGAATCACCTGCTGCAAGGCTTCCATTTGTAATACTGTACATCAACGCAGGATCTGATGCACCATAAACTTTGGTCTGATTCAGATCCGCAGTAATGGTTATCGGACGAGTCGTTATTGTAAAGTCATTGGAAACATAGTTTATCGAATAGTTGGCTACCTTGCTGATAGCTGCGCCATCTACTATAGTTAGTGATCCAATGTTGATAGCATAGGCTCCTGCGTCCTCTCCGGATACCCTGTCAAGTGCTCCGGCAAATACATCTCCTGGTGCCAGACCGTCACCTGTTACGGTGTAGGTGAATGGAAGAGGATCTGCTTCCCCGTAGACCTTTGTCTGAAGCGGATTGGCCGTGATTGTTATCGGACGGGCCGTGATTGTAAAGTTATTAGGATTGTAGGTTATCGTGTAGTTGCCTTCCTTGTCCTGGGCTGAACCGTCTACGATGGCCAGCGTTCCGATTGTGATGGCATACGGACCTACATTTTCTCCTGATACCCTGTCTAGTGCTCCGGCAAATACATCTCCTGTTGCCAGCCCGTCACCTGTTACAGTGTAGGTAAATGGCAGCGGATCAACGTTACCGTAGACCTTGGTCTGTCCGGGATTAGCTGTGATGGTGATCGGACGGAGCGTGATTGTGAAGTCGTTGGAATTATAGGTTATCGAATAGTTGGCTTCCTTATTGACAGCTGAGCCGTCTTCGATAGCCAGTGATCCCCTGTTGATCGCATATGCACCAACAGTTTCTCCGATTGCCCTGACAAGTGCTCCGGCAAATACATCTCCTGCTGCCAGTCCGTCACCTGTTACAGTGTAGGAGAATGGCAATGGATCCAAGTGACCGTAAACTTTCGTCTGTCCGGCATCCGCAGTGATTATGATCGGACGCACCGTGATTGTCAGGTTATCGGAATTGAAGGTTATCGTGTAATTGCCTGTATGATCGGCGGATAAACCGTCTACTATGGCCAGCGTGCCCTGGTTGATGGCATACTGTCCTACGGTTTCTCCGGCTAACCTGTCAAGCGTTCCGGTAAACACGTCACCTGCTGCAAGAGTGCCTGAGGTGAGATGGTAGGTGAATGGCAGCGGATCGGCAAAACCGTAAACCTTGGTCTGGCCCGGGTCAACTGTGATTGTGACCGGACGTCCCGTTATTTCGAAGTTTCTCGAAACAAAGGTTATGTCGTAGTTGCCTTCCTTATTTGCGGATAAGCCGTCCACTATGGTCAGTGAGCCCTTGTTGATGGCGTACAGGCCTACTGCTTCTCCTGATACACGGGCGAGTGCTCCTGTGAAAGAGTCTCCTGCTGCAAGTGTGCCAGAAGTGAGCTGGTATGTGAATGGCAGAGGATCTGCTTCACCATAGACCTTGGTCTGGCCTGCATCTACAGTGATTGTGATCGGACGGGCTGTGATAGTGAAGTCGTTCGAATTGTAGGTTATCGTGTAGTTGCCTTCCTTGTTCACATCTGAGCCATCTACGATAGCCAGTGTTCCCCTGGTGATTGCATACGGACCTACATTTTCTCCAGTTACCCTGTCAAGTGCTCCGGCAAATACATCTCCTGTTGCCAGACCGTCACCTGTTATGGTGTAGGTGAATGGAAGAGGATCTGCTTCCCCGTAGACCTTCGTCTGAAGCGGATTGGCCGTGATTGTTATCGGACGGGCCGTGATTGTAAAGTTATTCGGATTGTAGGTTATCGTGTAGTTGCCTTCCTTGTCCTGGGCTGAACCGTCTACGATGGCCAGTGTTCCGATTGTGATGGCATACGGACCTACATTTTCTCCTGACAGCCTGTCAAGTGCTCCGGCAAATACATCTCCTGTGGCCAGCCCGTCACCTGTTACAGTGTAGGTAAATGGCAGCGGATCAACGTTGCCGTAGACCTTGGTCTGTCCGGGATTAGCTGTGATGGTGATCGGACGGAGCGTGATTGTGAAGTCGTTGGAATTATAGGTTATCGAATAGTTGGCTTCCTTATTGACAGCTGAGCCGTCTTCGATAGCCAGTGATCCCCTGTTGATCGCATATGCACCAACAGTTTCTCCGATTACCCTGACAAGTGCTCCGGCAAATACATCTCCTGCTGCCAGTCCGTCACCTGTTACAGTGTAGGAGAATGGCAATGGATCCAAGTGACCGTAAACTTTCGTCTGTCCGGCATCCGCAGTGATTATGATCGGACGCACCGTGATTGTCAGGTTATCGGAATTGAAGGTTATCGTGTAATTGCCTGTATGATTGGCGGATGAACCGTCTACTATGGCCAGTGTGCCCTGGTTGATGGCATACTGTCCTACGGTTTCTCCGGCTAACCTGTCAAGTGCTCCGGTAAACACGTCACCTGCTGCAAGGGTGCCTGAGGTGAGCTGGTAGGTGAATGGCAGCGGATCGGCAAAACCGTAAACCTTGGTCTGGTCCGGATCAACGGTGATTGTGATCGGACGTCCCGTTATTTCGAAGTTTCTCGAAACAAAGGTTATGTCGTAGTTGCCTTCCTTATTTGTGGATAAGCCGTCCACTATGGTCAGTGAACCCTTGTTGATGGCGTACAGGCCTACTGCTTCTCCTGAAACACGGGCGAGTGCTCCTGTGAAAGAGTCTCCTGCTGCAAGTGTGCCTGAAGTGAGCTGGTATGTGAATGGCAGAGGATCTGCTTCACCATAGACCTTGGTCTGGCCTGCATCTACAGTGATTGTGATCGGACGGGCTGTGATAGTGAAGTCGTTCGAATTGTAGGTTATCGTGTAGTTGCCTTCCTTGTTCACATCTGAGCCATCTACGATAGCCAGTGTTCCCCTGGTGATTGCATACGGACCTACATTTTCTCCAGATACCCTGTCAAGCGCTCCGGCAAATACATCTCCTGTTGCCAGACCGTCACCTGTTACGGTGTAGGTGAATGGAAGAGGATCTGCTTCCCCGTAGACCTTGGTCTGAAGCGGATCGGCCGTGATTGTTATCGGACGTTTATTGATGATGAAGTCAGCAGGTGTAAAGGTAACATCATAGTTTGTTTCCTTATTTACCGCACCTTCCACTATTGTCAGTGTGCCCTTGTCGATTGGATAGTTGCCAACGGTTTCGCCTGCAGTTCTTGCAAGATCTCCGTCAAAGGCATCTCCTGTTGCAAGTCCGTCGCCTCCTACTGAATAGGTAAACGGAAGCGGATCAGCATTACCATAGATCTTGCTCTGGCCCGGATCGACAGTAATTGAGATCGGACGCTGCTGAATTGTGAGAGTTACCAGCGTACGGGTCAGGCTTGTACATCCGGTTGACAGATTCCTGGCTTCGGCATATGCCTGGTAGGTACCTGCATTGGTGCCTGACGGAGCAGCTATTAGAGCTCCTCCTGTTGCATTTGCATACCAGTCGACGCCCTCACCGACTCCAGCAATTGCTTCTGCAGTTTTGAGGGTATTGTCGTAAGTATACAGGTTACTTCCTGCAACCGGTGCATTAGGAGCCTGGTTGATTGTGAAATTGGACAGGGTCCTGCAACCTGGAAGACTTGAACACTCAGACCAGAATGGGTATACTCCCGGGGAGAGTGAATTTGTCAGGTTGGCGTAAATGCCACCTGATGCAATTACCTCGGGATCTCCAATCGGGTTGAATGGTGAGCCTGACTGAACAGGTACTCCACCTTCGGAAGAGGTATACCAGTTCAGAATACCGTTAATTGTATACCTTACAGTAACTTTAATGTAGTCAACTGTAGCATCCTTAATAACAGAGCGGCCACTAATGGCTATTGTATTGGCTGCCCAGTCACCGGAAGGTGAAATGGAGAACGATCCCGGATCTTCTGATGCGGCTTCACGCTCTCTGGTTGCCGATGCCATTGTTGCATAAAATGTACTGTTCGATGTGGCATTATTACTATAGACCTGAATGAGATTGGAATAGTTGGAAGGAACCGTAACATTACTTGCACCCAGTGAATGTGATGCAGCTATCCAGAGCGTTTTGTTTACTCCGAAGCCCGAAGTAAGGCTAGGGGGATTTGGACTGCCTGAACTACCCGTTGAGGGTGTAGCTGCGACAGGAACACCTTCAAAAGTTCCTGCTGCAATACGATATGAATTATGAGCGCTCCTGATGTCATTTCCGTTTCCTCCGCTTGTATTGACGACAAGTGAAGTACCTTCAGTATCCGTCAGCTATCTTGTACCAGGCGATCCTTCTTTCACCGTTAACCGTGCTGCGGTAAAGTTCATCCCAATTATTGGGTATCGGAACATTAGCTCCGGATCTCTGGCGATCGGACCACAGGACAATTAATAAATCACCTGATACTATTCCGGATGGAAGAGCAATGGTATGAGTATATGTATTGGAGTTCTCACTGCTTGTGGCAGTTCCTGCTACGACAGGGAAGGATGAATTGGTGGTTGTATTGATTGCTGACAGAGCCACACCAAAATTTGGTGAATTTATGTCAGCTGCAGTCAGACCGGTAGTTCCCCAGGTATCAACAATATTACCATAATCGACACTAGCCATGGTGGTGGGCCAGTCAGTACCTGTTTTGGCTCTGTTGGAACCCACGATTGAACCTCCCCGTATAAGACTGACCACATTGTCCCTTATATATGGACTGGAGCTGCCTGAAGATTGGCGGTTAATTGTGACTATTATTCCATTTATAGTAGCATTTGAGGGAAGATCGAAATTATAATTTGTTGCCATCAGATAATGGGTCGTACCACCTGCCGCAGGAATATCGGATGCAACAGCGTAAGGTGTACCGCTTGTGAGTATATTATCAGGATTTGCCCAAGGTATGGAACCTAAATTTGGATTGTCAGCAGCTGTTCCGGGATAGTTAGGCACACTGTTGGTAGCTGAAGGACAGGCCGCAGCAGATATCAGTGTACCGCTGCCTCCTTCGCAGATTGTAGTATTGAGTGTGGAAGGCGGCAAAATTAAAGTGACAGCTGCGCTTCCATCTGGTCCCCAGCAACCTGTATTCCTGTTGAATGCTCTGAAATAATATGTACCGGATGCATGTACAACAATTGTATCCTGTGCATATCTTGTATCCGTACCACCTGGAATATTACCCTGGTAATAGATCGTTCCGTCGCCTCCGTTTGAAGCCCTGAGAGTCAGGCTCGCTGCAGAATTGTGCTGAGGATGGTGTTACATCTACTTTTGCAGGCAAAGGATTGATTGTAATTAATACGCTGCCGGAGATGCTGGTACAAGGGCCTGAAGTTATTACTCTCCTGAACCAGGTATTTTTAGTCAAAGGATCAGGCAAATAGTTCTGATTGTCATTGATACCGTCTGCGGTTACGAATGATACATTATCCAGACTGCTCTGCCACAGGTATACATAGGTGTTGTCTCCACCCTGGGGGGTGTCACCCATCAATGGGTCCGGAGAACTTCCTGTACATACCGTGGGTGATGAACTGATTGTATTGTGGGTAATTTCAGGAATAACAGTTATCGTTGCCGTTCCCGCCATTTGAGTTGTGCACAAAGTATTCGGATCAATTCCGACCACAACAATATGTGTAGTAGCTGTAATACTTCCTGTGGGAAGAGTTATCGGGTTTCCGTCACCAGGAACAGGAGCTCCGATATCTGAATTGTCAGAACTGTTTCTGAGCTGATAATTAATCCCTAACTGAGAACCTGAAAGCAGGATATCAGAGGAGGGATTTAATGCACAGCTGATAGCAGAACCTGTGACATCGTATACATCCGGTGAAGGATTGACCACGAGCGGACCTGCAGCACCAGATATTGCCTGACCGGGACAGGTTCCGGTGACAACCACATCAAAGAAGGCAAAATTTTCAGATAGGTCAGGATTTACAATCGACAGAGTTGCGGTGTGAACATTCTGGTATGTTGAACCCTCTGTCAGCGGGGTTCCATTCTTCCGCCACTGATACATAAGACCGTCACCTGTTGCAGTTACCGTTACGGTTGCCATACCTGTTCCGGAACACATCGGTGGAATAACTGACTGAATGTCTGTCACAAGCGGGGACTCAATTATCGACATTGCGACACTGTTCGATGTAACTGAAGGAGAGCATGTTCCACCAACAACAACATCGAACAGGGATCCGTTTTCCGATCCCAGTAATCCGGTCGGGTGGTCAATTGTTAGAGTAGCAGTATTGACTCCGGAATATATCCCGAACAGACCTTCTGTAAGAGGAATCCCGTCCTTGCGCCACTGATAAGTCAGGCTCCCGTCGACTGCGGTCACACTTATTGTTCCTGTTCCATTTCCTTTACATATAGGAGCTGGGGCAACGGGCTGAGCAGTAATTCTCGGAGGTTCATGAATGGTGACGGTTGTTGTTTCCACATTTGTACATACGCCATTTGTGAAGTTGTATGTAACAATATATGTTCCGGGCTGACTTGCTGATGGATTTATCTGACCGGCATTTGAGAGGGGATTTCCGCCGTCATTTCCCGCAACAATCGATAAGCCGACAGGTGCGGTATAGGATCCGTTTGCATAGGAAGTTCCGTTGGTCAGTGTCCTTGTGACATTTATGGTTCCCGGAACATTATTACAGAAAGGATCTCCTGCGTATGATATGCTGACCGTAGGCTGATTCAGAATAATTACCTGCGTTGTGTAGTTGGTTGTACATCCGTTGGTTGTAACCGAATTTGTAACATCATAAGTCCCGGCTGTACTGGTGGCAAGGGTGATCTGACCGGTGCCAGGATTAAGGGACAGGCCGGCCGGACTAGCCGAGAATGTTCCCGCTATACCTCCTCCGCTATATGTCGGGGATGGATTTGCAGGGTTATTTGTACAATAGGAAGCAGCTCCATAGCTGAAAGTGGCTACCGGGTTCGCGAAGACCGTTAATGTAAATGGATATGCAATGCTTAAGCAGCCATCTGGTCTTTTGACTGTAAGGTTTCCCGTATAGGTATTTGGTGCCGTATTGGCCGGAACGGTAATAGCAATTGGGCTTACCGGCAAGCCGGCATCTGTCACATCCGCAAAAGTATTTGATGGGAGATGCATTCCATACGATACTGTAGGTAGACGGACTATTCAATACCGCACTGTAGTTGAGTGTCGATAATTCAGTCCCCGAGCCATTGAAGCAAGTCGAGGATGCAGCAGCGTCAATTGTAATTTCCGGGGTTATGGAAACAACTGATGTGGCCACGGAAGGCAGAGAGGTGCAGGTACCGTTTGTTGCTGTAACTGTATAATCTCCCGGCTGATTGACATTAAGTATCTGGTTGTTTTCGCCGGCAAGGAGAACTGCATTCCTGTACCATTGATTGCCAGTAGCAGCAGAGGATTGCAAAACTACAGGTAATCCGCTTGTTGTGCAAAGATCAACCGGACCAACTGGTGTAATTGTAGGTATAGCGGGAGCGGGATTGATAACAAAATTAACAGCAGAACGGCAACCAGGATTTGTGGAGCATTCCGCATAAAAAGTATAAGTGCCGGGGGTATTGCTGTTATTTAACTTGTCATAAGGTGCACCGGCAGCTATCACTTCGGCATCGCCAATGGGATTGAAAGGGGAGCCTGTCTGAACTATTGAGCCACCTGAAGACTGGGTATACCAGTTTAAGGATTCAGGGATGGTATATGTGACAGTAATTCTCATATAATCAACTGAAGCAGTTCTTGTGGTATTGCTGCTGTTGCGGTTTGACAGGGCCACTCCGAAATTGGCATTATTTATGTCACTTGCAATCCAGCTATTTCCCCAGAGGTCGGAGGAACCTCCGTAAGACTGGGTTCCCAGGCTTGTGGGCCAGCGAGTACCCAGATTAGCTTTATTATCTCCTGATATCTGGATACTGTTGTTCTTGACCAGGTAAACATTTACATCATAAAAACCTGAGCTTCCTCCCTGGCCTCCTAAACGATTTATTATTACCTGAATGCCCTGAATTTCCGCATTGGAAGGGATACCGAAGTTATAACCGGTTCCCTGCAGATAATCAGAAGGAGTCCCGTTATTAGTTGATACAGATGCATAGTTAGCATCGGAAGTATTAACAATATACCCAGGATTTGACCAGCTTGCATTTGTGCCTATCGAAACATTGGTGCCGTTACCAGCATCATTGGGCCCGCTTGTTCCACCTGATGATGTTGCGCATGACGCAATCAGTGTGCCACTTGTCCCCTGACAGATTGAAACAGGAGTCACAGTTGGCGGAGGATTAACAGTCACAGTCATTGTGCTGACAGCATCCGGACAAGGGCTAAGAGGATCATTTGCCGTTAATGTAAGTACAACGGAACCACTCGGGATGCTAGGAGTATATGTTGAATTAAGCGAAGAAGCATCGTCAAATGTCCCGCTTGGAGCGGACCATGTTGAAGATGTTGCACTTCCACCAATACTGCCCGCCATGGTTATTGTTCCCCCCGGACAAGCGCTCTGGTCTGCACCAGCATTAGCTGTTGCAAATGCATCAACATGAACAAGATAGGTTGCTGTAGCTGGTAAGCATGGGGTGCTGGAAACGGTCATGGTCAAAGTAACAGTATTCCCGGCATCACCAGCAGCAGCTGTATATATTGGAGTCAAAGTTGTGGCACCTGAAGTTATGCTGCCAGCACCATCTTCGGACCATTGGATTGATCCATTGGCAGCTGTGGCTCCACTTACGGTTGCTGTGCCGTTCTGACAAATCCGCTGACTTCCGCCAGCTGTTGCAGTTGGCTGAGCAACACCTGATCCCGTCAGTGAAATTGTGGGAGAGTTACTTCCTGCATCACTTGTCGTTACGGTTATAATTGCTGATTTGGCACCACCTCCCGCAGGAGTGAAGGTGACCTGGAAAGTAGCGGTACCATTGGTACCCGGAATTGTTGTTGAGGACAGATTGCTTACTACAAACTGTGGATCTGAAGAAGCCACATAAACATCATGAGCTGTTGTTCCGATATTATGTATTGTATAAGTTATCGGAGCAGCTGCTGTATTGTCACAGGAAATTCCGTTATCTGTTGTCCCTGTAATTGATAGTATTGGTGAAGTAATGGCTGCCGGAACAAGTTCGCCCGATGGAAGAATAGTTGCACCGCCTGCATATCCCGTAAAAGTGATTTTAAGAAGCTGGGCATTTGTAAGTCCCGATGCTGAACCAAAGAATATCTTGCCACCGGATCCCGACGACCCGGCTGTTCCCGTCCATCCGTTAATTGTCAGAGCATTGCCTGTCCATGGCACTCCGCCACTCGGGGCAAATATAATAGTATGATCATTCGAACCAAGATTTATGGCCGAATTGGCAATAAGCTCAAGTGTGGATGAGCTTGTTATCGTTGTACCAGTAGCTATATTTACTGTACTCAGATTACCCGCATTTAATACTATAGGAGATTCAAGTGAAGCTGTTGTAACGGAAGGATTTAGCCTCAGCTCTCCTCCAGAATTGATAGTTGCACCTGTAAATGTGAAAACGGAATTGGTAAGTGTAAGAGTTCCTGAGCCGACCTTTGTCAGGTTTGTCACCATAGAGCCTGATGGCCCATTTGAGATCGGACCTGCAAAAGAGGTGGAGTTATTTCCACTTCCAACGGTCAGGGTCGCTGACCCCGGAGTATTATTTGTAATACCCCCTGAACCCGTAAGCGAACCTACTGTGAGATCGTGGCTGGAGAGACTCAGGGTCCCATTGGACATGGTGAGCAATGCTGTGAAGTTTGCATTAACGCTTAATGATACTCCTGCACTGTTATCAATTGTAAGATTTCTCCCAGCAGTGAGCCCTGTCCCTCCTACCTGCGCAGATGATCCGTTATATGTGTAATCGGCACCTGAACTATATGTCCGGTTAGTGGTCTGAATGCTTCCAAGATTCGATCCGGCTGCCTGAAGACCCTCAACATTGGCAGTTATAATACCGGCCCCTGAATTCAAATTAAATGTGCCATTGGAGCCGTCCAGGACAGAAGTCCCAAAATCGACTATTGATGGGCTAGGAATGGTAAAATTTATTGTATTTGATATTGTACCGCCTGACTTGCTGAAAGTTTGAATAGGTGTTCCGTTAAAATTCACATTACATGTTGCAGTTCCGGATTCAGTAAGTGTCCCGCTGCTCATTGTAAAATTCTTGTGCAGATTTAATGTAGTGCTTCCGCTGTTCCCACTCATATCCAGTGACCCACCCGAAAGGGAAAAGTTACCATTTACATTGATAGTCCAGGTATTGGATGAAGAAGTCCCTCCAAAGTAAAAGGAGCCACCAGTCTGAATATAGTCACCCCCAAGTGTGAAAGTTGTATTTGCTCCGCCATTTGAAAGTCTTGTAGATCCTGAATTTGTATTTATAATTGTTAAATTGCCATTAACTGTAACAAGAGCTGCTGCAAAACTGATTGCACCTGTCTGAGCCGGGCAGTCCCATGTAAAATTCCCGAAACTTTGTCCCAGGCCGCCTGGCGTAGATGCTGTAATTCCGCTTATTAAGCATGTTGAGCTTGAATTCCATGTAGCAGTTGGTATTGTACCTCCATTTTGAGCATGCTCATAGGTACTGCCTGAATTAAATGCAGCAGTACCAGTTAGAGTTAATGTTCCGGAATTCACCAAAGTACCATCTACTGTTAAATCCGTTCCCGATCCATTGGCAATAGTCCACGTCTGACCTGATGCAATAGTAACTGTGCCACCTGTTTCGATTGTACATTCATCAGCGTCCACTGAGGCAGATACAGTAACATTATTTCCACTGCGGATAGTAATAGTATTATCTAAAGAAGTTGGAGTTCGTGTTGCATTAACCCATGTACTATTATCAACAGATTGCTCCCAGGTGGCAATAGCATTCCAGTCCCCTGATCCTATGCTTCTGAAATAATAAGGTTGAACATATTCAAGTACCTCAACTACACTGGTTACCCAACCAGCATTTTGGTTTACAGCTGACCAGTTGGTAGCTCCAAACGAGGTAACACCAGTTAATGAATGCATTCCTAGGTTATTGACCACTCCGTTTGATCTGACTGTCATCGATCCTGCTGTAGCAGCATTAACATTTGTTGATGTCCTATGCCCACCAAATCCTACAACCCAACTCGACGAAATTATTGTACCAGTAAGAGACGGATAAGACAATGTTGTACTGCCGCCACTGTTTGTATTATCCTTGGAAATCATCGAAGTCACCCTCGTACCTCTGAGAACCATGATTTCAACCCAACCTGCGTTGTTGAAATTGAAAGAACCATCCCCGGCTTGCAATACACGATATGACAAAGCGCCAGCTGCGTCACTGGAACTACCCGAAGGATTGTAATTATCGTTATTTATAGAGGAGAATCCACCGGCAGTTGAAGGAGCAGTGTTACTTCCGCTACGAAACGCGAATACCAGGGCAAGATCTCCTGGTGCCCATCCTGCAGGTAATGAAATTGAACTCCCTGAAGCTGAGAGACTACCAACATATGTAATTTGAGCATTCGCCACCCCTTGGATTAACAGGAGTAGAAAGACAAGATATAAATAATACCATTTAGTCTTTCGGGCTGGAATAACAGTCAAATGCTGTCTGTTAACGAAATAACTTGCAAAATTCCTTTCACTCTGAATTTTATCAGAATTATAAGCGCAGTTTTGCCTGTCACGGGGGAGGAGAATTGTTCTCATATTGTTGTTTTTATGTTTTTGCTTATCCGGAAGATTCCTTTTTGGTCAAAGTTTACAGTTGAAATATTATGGGATCCGATTGAAATTTCTGTATTTGGAATAGATAAAACAGAGTATCCTCCGGAGGTAATTTCATCCGGAAGGAAAAAAGAGCAACTCGACTTAATCAATTTTCTTAATGAGAGTAGAAGTCTTGTCATAGGCTGTTGTCGGGTCAGCTAATCAATCAATTATTTGTCTGAAAATCAAGTCTTAATCTGTAATTTTGTCTTCTAAATCAATCTTTTAAGGACACTTTACAAACAACGATATTAAGACATATTTTTCTAATCGATAACAAGTTCACAGGTGATTTTGACCATCGCGAAACTATTGGTGACAAATGGAGTATTTCTCTTGATAAAGAAAAAAAAGGTGTGACGAATGACAGTAACGCGGATCATTAATATTCAAAATATAAATATATATTATTGTATATCAATACATTATAAAACACAATTGTTTTATTAACTGAAAATGCCGTTTAAAATAATTTAACCGGTACTAATCAGGACCTGCCATGGGAAATTAAATAGTGTCAACAAAAATCTGTCTCTGCGATGAAAGTTATCAAAAACCCTGTGCACGTTTTATTTTTATTAGTTACACAGAGACACGAAGAAGGGTCACCGGGAGATACAGAAGAGATTGAGGGACGGGGAGAGATGTGAGCGAAGAGCGTAGAGCGTAGAGCGCTAGAGGAGATATGAGATGTGAGATATGAGATATGAGATATGACTGGGTGCTGGGTGCTGGGTGCTGGGTGCTGGTTGCCAGGAACTTAGTGCCGGGTGCAGGGTAGTGTTTTATCTAAACAGTAAAACTCAGTGTTAACCCCGTGTAACTCCGTGGTTAAAAATTTAATAAATAAAAAAAGCCATACCAAAAAGGTACAGCCTCCTGAAATATTGTTACAGGATATTAAAGCCCGTTTACGTGCTTCACGAGCGATGACTTCAGGTTGGAAGCCTTCTTCTTGTGAATTATGCTTTTCTTGGCGAGTTTGTCAAGCATGGATGTCAGCTTGGGAAGAAGAACTGCAGCCTCCTCCTTGTTGGTTGTACCGCGAAGGTTCTTTATTGCATTACGCGTCGTTTTTGCATAATATTTGTTGTCCTCTTTTCTTGCTTCGGTCTGCCTTATCCTCTTCTCGGATGACTTGTGATTTGCCATGTTGTAAATTTATCTTCAAAATTATAATATCGTAGTCCATAGGGGAATCGAACCCCTGTTACCAGGATGAAAACCTGACGTCCTAACCACTAGACGAATGGACCATGCAAAGAACTTTTAAATGCGGATGCAAAGAAAAGGCCTTTTTTCCGATCTGCAAAATATTTTGGTGTAAAAATAATTAAGCAGCATTTTATTTTTAAACACGGAGTTGCACTGGGTCTGCACGGAGTTGCACGGTTTTATATTGAGAATAATGAGAGACTGTTCCGGATTGCTTTTTAACCGCTAAGAACGCAAAGCTGACGCAATGAACGCAAAGTCAAGGAATTAATTTGAATTTCTTTGCCAACCCTGCGGAACTCTATAATTATGGGGGCTGTTGAAAAAGTCTTTTTAACCGCTAAGCGCTTAAAGGTTTTTGCAAAGTGCACAAGGACAAAACTTTGTTATTTAGATCTTTGCGTCCCGATAGCTATCGGGATCTGCGTAATCTCTTTGCGACCTCCGCGGTTATAGGATTTTGTCTTTTTCAACATCCCCGATTATCCTGATCTGCGGTTAATGGATCCTGAATTTTAAGACTGCCTCCAATATGCCGTCTCGCTAAATTTAAAATATTATGAAATTATTGTATGAGGAACTTACAGGGTCACTATTGCTTGGTGCTTTTGATGTAGATACTTCATCAGGCCAGGAATTACTGGAATCTGCATATGAAGAATGCCTTCATTATGAACTGGATAAAGCTGGCCTGCAGGTAATCAAACAAAAACCACTTACATTAAAACCCACCTAACAATCACACATCACAGATCCTGATGCACTTTCTCAAGTGACGCCAGCTTGTCCTTCCCGGCCGGAACAAATTCCTGACCAACATAACCCTTATACCCGGTAGCAACCAGAGCTTTCATTATTGCAGGATAATACAGCTCCTGGGTTTCATCCAGCTCATGTCGTCCCGGGTACACCGCCGGTATGGATATGACCTATATATTTACTGTATTTAGTGATTGTATCGATGATATTCCCTTCCATGATCTGCATATGGAAGATATCATACAGGAGCTTAAATCTTTCCGATCCTACCATCTCACAAAGGGCGGCTCCCCATGATGTATGGTCGCACTGGTAGTCCTTATGGCCGTAACTGTTGAGAAGTTCCATAATAATTGTAACTCCGTGCTTTTCCGCCACAGGCATCAGTCTTCCTGATCCCGGCAGCGCAATTCATCATACCTTCATTGTCATCCTGGCCTTCCCGGTTGCCGGAGAAGCAGATAAGGTTCGGGACCCCTGCCGCCGCAGCCTTTGGTATCATGGCCTCAAAATCGGCAATGAGCTTGTCGTGATTTTCAATTCGGTTGAAACCCTTCGGAATGCCCCAGTCGGTGGCATAGCCTACTGCACATTTCAGTCCGGCCTTTGCAACCAGCAGGCCAGTCTTTTTCGCCCAGCAATTCTATTGATTCGATCCCCATTTCCTTGCATGCCTTTGCAAATCATCGAATGGAATATCGTCATAGCACCATCTGCTGACAGAATGATGAATATTTCCCTTCAGGGGAGAATCATCACTGCCCGTAAATCCAAAACATTGCCTATAGGGCTCGCTGCCGTAACTACTGCTGCACCTGCCATGTTTTGTACCATTTTTCTTCTGTTCATATTAATTGTTCATTACAAACTGATTGTAAAAATACTGAATTCTATAGAAAGTCAATTCCAACCCTATTCAATTCTTAATCCATTTCAACTCTTCAGCTAAGGAAATTAATTCTTCATGCAGCGAACAGAAAGCCCGCCGTGCTTGTCCATATCACCCCTGCCGCACTGCCACTGTTTAATACATGTAACGGTACCATGCGAACGTCGCTACTCCGTCCCTCGGTAGCTGACCAGAGAAACCCTGTGTTCCCTAGCAGACCAAATGAGCCGCTGTCTCGCTCCGGTATCCTCCACGCAAAGGCCGCAAAGCCGCTTTCATTTGTTGCTGCAGTATTGGGAGTAAGCCAGTGTGTGGTTCCTGTTTCCTTAAGTTTTCCGCCGGCTAGTTCCCTCTCCGCCTAAAAAATTTATAAGTGTTGTCCATTCCGCATCCGTGGGTACGTGCCAGCCTGTTGGACAAACGTTTTTGGGTTTGTGGAAGCCAACAGCATACCAGTTATAGAGCCTGCCATATGTGGAGGAGTTGGAAGGTGTGTTTGAATAATCGCAGTATGCTGCTGCTGTCGAGTTTCACCCCATGCTGTATTATCCGTTAAATTGGGTATAGCGTGTGCCATCATTGTATTTTGTGGCTTTCAGATTCTCCTTAAACCAGACCTGGGTACCTATTGTCACTGTATTGTACACATTACCGTCAATATCTGTTACCTGTAGAGCCTGCCCCTGAGGTTGTAAATGTCATGTCGTTGCCATAGGTTGTTCCGGCTGTAATTACTGCCTTTATTCTGAAATGATAAACTGTGCTCTGTGTCAGGCCCGTTACCGCAGCATTTTCAGGGAAATTCGTGCTCCCGTCTATCTGATCCGGGGATTGCCGAGACGGTTTGACCGTAGCTTGTGGAGGTCCCGTATTCAAATGTCATTGTGGTTGCCAGGTTATTTGCATTGGCAATACCGCCGAGGGTCGCCCCTGCCGATGTCACTGCCGTATGCAGCCTGAGGTTGTGGCAGTTGGGGCCAGGCCTGTTGTTGTGAAATACCATATCGGCGCCATATGTTGTTCCCGACGCATTTACTGCCTTAATCCTGAAATGATATGATGTCCCGGCTGTCAGCCCCGAGAGGCTTGCAGTAATATCAGTATCTGTGCTGCCACTCGCCACAGCCGGCGTTGCGACAGCAGTTTGTCCGTAATCGGTTGAGCTCCCGTACTCAAAGGATATTGTTGTCGGTTCGTCATTTGCATTTACCGTTCCATTCAATGTAGCCCCTCCTGTAGTGATATTTGTTGCTGCTCCGGTAACGGCAGCAGGTGCTGACCCTGTAGTTGCGAATGTTACGTCGTCACCATAGGCAGTTCCTGCCGAATTTACAGCATAAGCCCTTACATGGTAGGTTGTTCCTGCAGTGAGATCAGTCAAATGGCTGACAAATTGCCCGCTTCCCTCGCCATCCGATGTTTTTGAATCTGCTGTTACCGGATTGACCGAGGTGCTCCAGCAAACTCCCCTCGATGTTATCGCTGCACCACCGTCACTGGCTATTGTTCCGCCGCTTGTGGCGGATATTCCGGTTATTTCTGTCACCGGTGAAGTTGACAATCCGGGTATTTTTGCGGAATCATTTTTCTTGCAGCCATTAAGGACGGCAACAAACAACAACAACGTTGCCAGGGAAATTATTTTCTTCATATTCGGGAAATTTTATAAATATGGTCAATTTATAACATGCGAATATATACAAATATTTCAGACAAGCGTTAATTCCTGTCCTTTAGTGATTTTAGGGTGCCGGGGCCAGGGTTCAAAGTTTAGGATTCAAGGTTCCGGGTTTAAAGTTCAAGGTTTAAATTGAGTAACTCCGATAAGATGATTTATCCAAAATTAATGTAACGTAAGTTTTGTATTATTCTGAATTTCAGTGCTTCCCCCTTGAGGGTCAGGGGTAAAAAACACTGAAATTCAGAATAATTGACTTCTCAGAGTGGACTCAAAGTTTAAAGTTCAGGGTTCCAGGTTTAGGGATCCGTGTTCCGGGTTCGGGGTTCCGGGTTCATTCTGTGTTAAGCAGAGTTACACTGTGATAATACTCCGTAGAACTCCGGCTTTAACACCGGGTGACTCCATGTTTAAACTGAACATAAGTCTGATACCTCAAATTATCATAAAATACTATATTTGTATCATTGACAGGAATATAGGATTAGAATATGAAAATTCCTACAAGGCACGATTACAGGGATGGCCATGCCGTGGAGCTGCTGCGGAGCGGGAGACAATACTTTGATACGTGTATAAGGGAGATTAACAAGGCTAAGGAGTACATTCATTTTCAGACCTATATTGTAGATGACGATGCCACGGGAAGGAGATTTGTAAATTCCCTGATAAAGGCAGCCAACAGGGGTGTCAGGGTCTATTTCCTGCTCGATGCCTTTGGCGGCAGCAGTTTTTCAGAGAACCTGATATATGAGGTTGAAGAGGCGGGCATTCTCTTCAGGAAATTCTCACCCGGGCTCATTACACGGGATTTTCAGTTCAGTCTGCGGCTTCACCATAAAGTTCTGCTTATCGATGGTGAAGTTTCAATAATCGGCGGAATGAATGTGGCGAACCGGTACAGGGGGATAAGGAACATAAAGGAATGGCTCGATTTTGCAATACTTATCCGGGGTCCGGAATGCGCCCATGTCCTGTTCATCCTGAAAAAACTCTGGAACAGGACATTTATTCCCGGGAAGGAGCGCGCCAGGGAAACTGTTCATTTTCCTGTGCGCTATCCAGAAAATGTAACTGTCAAAGTCCTTCAGAATAACTGGTACAGGAATAAGATAGAAATCCTGAAGAGTTACAGGTATGCCATCAAGCATTCAAAAGACAGGATGATAGTGATGGCCAGCTATTTTCTTCCCGGCAGGAATGAGCGAAGGCTGCTGAGGCAGGCAAGCAGGAGGGGCGTGGATATCAAAATCGTTCTTGCAGCCGAATCGGATGCTCATCTGTTCAAGAGAGCCACAAACTTCCTTTATGATTTCATCCTTCGCAACAATATAAGGATCTATGAATACCTCCCTTCCAACCTCCATGCAAAGGTAGCCACGGTCGATGGTACATGGAGCACAATTGGCAGCTATAACCTGAATCACCTGAGCGATTATGGAAGTGTCGAAATGAATGCCGACATCCTCAATTCAAGGTTTACAAGGGAGCTTGAGGCTATCCTTCTCGGCATAATCAAAAAAGATTGCAGGCAGATCAATTTCACAGAGTATACAAGGAGAAAAACCTGGTTTTCACGTCTTGCGGACTGGTTATCCTATCAGATGATAAGGTTTCTGATGAGAATCATGTTCATGCTGACAGGGAAGAATAAGTAGCCCCCTGCACCTGTTTTGCTCCCTGCCCTATTTTGCCCCCTGCCCCCTAAGGGGGTTTAAATACTGGAATTGCCGCCTGCCCCTTTTGCCAGCTTCCCCCTGTTTTGCCCCCTTCCCCCTGAAGGGGGTATAAATAGCGGAATCAGACCCCCTTGGGGGTTTGGGGGTAAATGGAGGTCAGGAACAATTGGGACCTGGCTCAGAACTGGTGGAAAGCCATCGAAACAAATTCAAGCACGGTCGGAAGTGCTGCCCTCCAGTAGACCCAGCTGTGAACACCGTCGCGGACCCTGTATTCATGAGGGATCTCCTTTTTACGCATCGCAATATGCACAAGTGAATTGCCCTCATACAGGAAATCATCGTCACCGCAGTCAATGTACCACCTTACAGCTTTTTTCTGATCCTCGGGCATATTCTCTATAAGGCTGAGAACGCTGTAGCGTTTGAAATATGCCTCCTTATCGGCATCCGAAACACCCTCCAAAGCCTGATATCTCTTATTATTTTTCATTTCATCCATATCCTTCGGACCGGTTGCTGCACTGAGCGGACAAGCTGAGGAAAACAATTCGGGATGGTGGAGAGCATAAATGAAGGTGCCCTCTCCTCCCATCGACAGTCCGGCGATAGCTCTGTAATGCTTGTCAGGCCTGATACGATAGGTTTTTTCAATATAGGGCATGAATTCCTGGAAGAAAAAATCCTCATACCTCCATTCACCCTTTATGTCGTTGAGATAACCCCTTGTGCCGGTGTTGGCATCAGGCATAACGATAATCATGGCAGTTGCCTGTCCCGACTTGATTGCTGCGTCGGCAATTGTAAGCACCTCCCCGAACTGGACCCACCCTGTCTGGTCATCGCCTCCCCCGTGCAAAAGATAAAGAACAGGATAGCTTCTCTGGGAAGTTTCGTAATCGGGAGGAAGATAAACGGCATATTTCCTGTCCATATTCAGGATTTTGCTCTGCATGGAAAGGTTATCGAACACCTTGCCTGTCTGGGCAGACATTGCAGAGGCAAAGGAGAGCAACAAAAGAATTAAAACTGAATTTTTCATAGTTTGGTTATATGTGATAAAATAAAATTATTGTACTTAGCCCTGCCTCCCTTTTTTATTCCTTGCGCCCCCCTGCCCCCCTGAAGGGGGGTTAAAATCGTGGATAAGACAAGAATTTAAGTTCCCCTGGTGTTTTAATTACAAATTTCCTTTAATGCACTGGATTTCAACCCCCCTTCAGGGGGGCAGGGGGGCACAATGGATTTGCAGAAGTTTCGACTCAGAACTGATGAAATGCCATCGACACAAACTCCAGCACAGCTGGCAATGCTGCCCTCCAGTAAACCCAGCTGTGAACACCGTCGCGCACCCTGTATTCATGGGGGATCTCCTTTTTACGCATCGCAATATGCACCATGGAATTGCCCTCATACAGAAAATCATCGTCACCGCAGTCAATATACCACCTTACAGCTTTTTTCTGATCCTCGGGCATATTTTCAATAAGGTAAAGAGCATTATAATGATTATAGTATTCTTCCTTTGCCTTGCCTGTCACTCCCTTCGTATATTTAAACTTATTCAGGGAATCTATGATTTTCAGATCGGTTGCAGCACTCAGCGGACAGGCGGATGAAAAGAGTTCAGGGTGATGGAGGGCATAAATGAAGCTTCCGCCTCCTCCCATTGATAAGCCGGCTACGGCACGATAATGCTTTTCAGGTTTTATCCTGTAGGTCTTTTCAATGTAGGGCATGAATTCACTGAAGAAAAAATCCTCATAGCGCCAGTTCCCCTTAGCGTCGTTCACATAACCAATGGTACCGGTATTTGCATCCGGCATTACAATGATCATTGGGGTAGCTTTTCCGGAAATGATTTCTTCATCCGCAATATGCAGGACTTCTCCGAACTGAACCCAGCCGGTCTGGTCATCTCCGTAGCCATGAAGCAGGTAAAGCACCGGATAGCTCCGCTGGGATGAGTCGTAATCGGGAGGAAGATAAAGTGCGTACTTCCTGTCCATTTTTAAAATGTTGCTGTGCATCTGGAGATTATCAAACACTTTGCCTGTCTGCCCGAAAAGTGCCGATGAGAACGGGAGGACTGAAAGGAGAAACAAGAATTTTCTCATTGTATGAAATATTATTGGTTGAATTAATTAATTTAAAAATAGCTATCAATAAAGGATAAATATAGTGATTTGGGATCATTCCTATATTTTGGTTAAAGCTTTTTTCAATATAATTATCTGAATCAATAAGCCTTTTAGTGAGCACTGAATCATTTCAACCACGAAGTGGCAATATAAAATTTTGTTCAGCCGCTTAACGTTTTAATATAAGTAAATTGAAAGGAGATCACTGTAACTAAAGATCTGAAAATGAAAAAGCATAACTTTAAACCCGGCTGCTATAATGAACATATGAGCAGTAAAATTCTTTATATCCTTTTTTAATTGTACCTGCAATGAAACTTCATTTATTCAATATTTCCAATTTCCGGACCGACGGTGGTGCGATGTTTGGCGTCGTGCCCAAACTTCTCTGGTCGAGGGCTTACAGTCCGGATGAAAATAATCTTATCGTCCTCAGCCTGCGCTCCCTGATAGTCAGGATTGAAGGGCATACAATACTTGTCGACACCGGGTGGGGTGACAAGCAGGATGAAAAATTTTTCCGCTATGTATATCTTCACGGCGGGGAGGGACTTACTGAAGGTTTAAAAAACAGAGGCTTTATGCCGGAGGAGATAACCGATGTGGTTTTGACACATCTTCATGCTGACCATTGCGGAGGAGGTGTAAAAAAACGGACGGGCGGAAATGGATATGAGCTCACATTCCCGAATGCCCTGTACCATGTCAGCCATGTACAGTGGGAATGGGCCGTCAGAAATAATCCAAGGGAAGCTGATTCCTTTCTGAAGGAAAATATTTTACCACTTGACCAAAGCGGTCATCTCCGGTTTGTTGAGGGGAACAGTGAACTGTTTCCTGGTTTTTCAGTCAGGCTGTGTTACGGGCATACGCCCGGACTCATGATTCCACTGATAACCTACAGGAACAGGACGATTGTATATACTGGTGATCTGATACCCACCATCGCTCATCTTCCCCTGATCTGGAATATGAGCTACGATATAGAATCGCTCAGAACCATCGACGAGAAGGATTCTCTGCTAAGGGAGGCTCTGGAAGGCAATTATATCCTTGTTTTTCAACACGATGAACATTATGAATGCTGCACTGTGGAGATGACATCCAGGGGCATCAGGGCAAAGGAAAAATTTGATTTTGCATCAATCGGAGCAGGTGCTGACTAGTATAGCACGGATTACAAATCAGGGGTGTTCGGAAGAATCAATATATCCAAAACCTAGCTGTTATTAACCATTTATTAATAAGGATTTTCATAATCTGTTCGATTTTGTCTTTTAATTCTGATATGAACAATTTTTATTTATGTTGTTTGTAACAATCTCCTAATCCAGAATATCAATATATTTTGATCCTATATTTAAATCAAGATTTTATGACGATTAAATCTGAGACCAATAAAATATCCATTACACAATTACTCTCCCTTCTTCCTGATAAAGATATCTGACAAATAGCCAAAAAAACTCTGGTAGATTATTATTCAAAGACTTTAGATGGAAAAAGTTCTTCTATCTCTAATTCTTTACTCATTAATAGAAAGCCAGCGTAATAGTCTCAGAACCATGGAGGATATTTTTAACAGCTCTCAATTCAAATTTCTCTTTAATCTTGATCCAAATCAAAAAGTTAGATACAACTCTATCTCAGAGCGACTTTCAGTAATAAATATTGATTTCTTCCAAAAATCTTATAAGTCTCATATGCAATCAGTTCAGTCAGCATTTTAACGAGCAAGAAATAGAGAATATCAAATTCGTCCGGTAGATTCTACAATGGTTGCAAAAGCAGCAAATAAACTTTCCGCAGGCATGAGAATCGGAAAGAAAAAGGATAGTAAAAAACAAATAAAATTCACAGTTGCTTATGACGGAAAATATCCTTGTATATCTGAAATATTTACTAATCAAAGATACTTATCTGAAGATCTAACAATACCTCAAGTTATTTACAAATACGCTAAAAAAATAAAAGCTCATCTTTAGTTTGATCGGGGTGT
The DNA here is from genome assembly GCA_963756885.1 of uncultured Bacteroidales bacterium. Classification (GTDB taxonomy): domain Bacteria; phylum Bacteroidota; class Bacteroidia; order Bacteroidales; family VadinHA17; genus LD21. The sequence goes on along the minus strand of CAVWPG010000001.1, from coordinate 135,074 downwards.
AGTAAAAAGGAGGTATACAGAAAATTATAAAATCAAGGCTACATTTATTTTGTACAAGACTAAAAGGTAAAATTTCAAATTGGTTCATGAAACTGGACAACGGAAAAAACAGACAGGTTGGTTCTTTGGTGTTACTAAAGGATCATTAATTCAACTGAGAAAAACAGAAAATAAACAATATTTTAGAAGAGCACTTCAGATTAATCATAACAACAATCCAAACCGAAGCAGAATTCTTGTTTTCTAACAAATATATTTGATATTGAAGTAGAAAAAGTTCTGGAATATTACAAAAAACGCTGGGATATTGAGGTGTTTTTCAGATTCTTAAAACAAGAATTAAATTTTAGTCATATTACATCAACAAACCAAAATGGAATAGCTGTAATGATGTACATGACAATGATTACATGCAATGCTTGTAATGGTATATAAAAAAGTAAATAACGTAGGTTATAAAACTGCAGTTAGAAGAATATCATTGGAATTGAATGAGGTAATTATTAAAATGATAGTAAGACATTGCGGTGGCGATCCAAGTTTGGTTTTTCGATAAGGGTATGGTATACTGTTTAATTCTGCAACCTTTAAGAATTCTTCCGAACACCCCTAATTACAAATCCGCGCTAGCGAAATTGCATTACATAAGCTGGCGCGGATTTGCAACGCATAAGCTGGCAAACCATTCATTCCGCAGGCCAGACCAAATGGTGAAGCTAAAATTAAACCGATGCCAGCAGGTCCGTTATTATCTTTGCCACCCGTAGCTCAGCCTTTGCGGCTTCAGCCTGTACAATCTCATGGGTCAGATATTCAATTTTACCTTCGACCCCAAGATCTGTTATAACGCTAAGTGCAAAGCATCTGAGATTCATATGCCGTGCAACAATAACTTCGGGTGTTGTAGACATTCCTACTGCATCTGCGCCTATAATCCGAAAATGCCTGTACTCAGCAGGGGTTTCATATGTTGGACCGGTTGTTGCCAGATAGACCCCCTGCCTGAGATTTATATTATGCCTGAAGGCAATCCTGAAAGCCTGTTCAATAAGATCCCTGTCGTAAGCAGTGCTCATATCAGGAAATCTCCTCCCCAGGCTGTCATCATTCCTGCCGACAAGCGGATTTGGGAGAAGGTTGATATGGTCTGTAATCACCATGATATCCCCGATCCGGAACTCAGGATTGACCCCTCCGGCAGCATTGGAGAGGAAAAGGGAATTTATTCCCAGGAATTTCATCACCCTGACCGGCAGTGCCACCATTTCCTGGCTATGACCCTCATAATAATGAAACCTCCCCTTCATTGCCACAACCTTTTTCCCTCCGAGATCTCCGAAAATCAGCCTGCCCTCATGTCCATCCACTGTAGATACCGGAAAATAGGGAATGTCCGCATAATCAATCCCTGTACTGTTGGTTATAGAAGCAGAGAGTCCTCCCAGACCAGATCCCAGAATAATTCCGGCTACCGGGTCAATAAATCCCTTACTTCTTAGAAAGTCTGATATTTTGCTTATTTTTTCTGACATAATTCAAAACCAGATTATCAAATTCCTCTTTATCGTCGTTCAGAAAATTGATCCCAAGGGGTATAAAAAACATTGCCGATCTGACCGCTTCATCCAGCCCAGTGAGTTCTCTCAGCCTGACAGCATCCTTCTCTGTGGTTATAATGAACCTCGGGGAGGATCTTAGCTCTCCGAATGCGGCAACAATAGCATTGAGATCCTTCTCCCTGAATGCATGGTGATCGGGAAATGGAAGCTCCCTGATCTCCGTGAAAAAACTCCCCAGATAATCTCTGAGAGGTTTTGGGTTGGCTATACCAGTGACCAGAAGTATGCCCGCATCCGGATAGGCTGCAATGGCGGGATTCTCAATGTTTTTATTCTGAGTTCCAAAAACCGGCATCGGGAGTCCGTAAGTAAGAGAAGTAAAATAGAGGTTCTGATACGGGGCCTTCCCGATCTCCTTTACAATTATCCTTCTCTGGATCGCATTCAGTTCGGAGGGGCATTTTGTGATCAGGATTATATCTGCCCTTCTCATGTCTGATTTATCTTCACGCAGATTTCCGTAAGGGAGCATATGATCCTTCATATAAGGTCTTTCAAAATCGGTAAGCAGGATTGAGAGACCGGGCGTGACGCTCCTGTGCTGGTAACCATCATCCATAATTATTACCTGTGTTTCCGGATGGTATGCCATGATCCTCCAGATTCCCTTTACCCTGCTTCTGTCAACAGCTACAAGGTTCCCCGGATACTTGCTGAATATCTGCAGAGGCTCGTCGCCAATTTCAGCCACTGTGGAAGAAGCCGAGGCAATACGGAAATCGCTTGTTTTTCTTTTATAGCCCCGGCTGAGAATGGCAACCCTAAAATTTTCCCCCAGCAGCTCCAGAAGGTATTCGGTGTGGGGTGTTTTGCCGGTACCTCCGACTGTAATATTTCCAACGCAGATAACAGGAACAGGGAAGGATGTCGATTTAAGGATTCCGGCTTCGTACAGGAAATTCCGGATCCCGGTTATGAGCCAGTATAAAATTGATAACGGGTATAGCAATATATTTCTGGTTCCCTGCATATTTTATCTGATCTCGAGGAAATAGGGCAACCTTGCCTGAATACCGGACAAATCCCTGAGCTCCTCAGCCATTTTTACATATTTTGCATTCCCGCCCAGCTCACTTTTCATTATCCGGAGCTTAACCTCGCCACCGAGCTGTTCCAGAAGCCTTGTATATGTATCCTCGATTTCAGGCAATTCCCTGAGGGAGTATCTCTCAATATTTGCCATTGAAGCAGCTGCCTTCACTGCATCATTCAACCCTCCGATTTCGTCCACCAGTCCGACCTTCAGGGCACTTGTCCCGCTCCAAACCCTGCCCTGTCCGATACTGTCCACCGAATCAAAGCTCATCTTCCTGCCCATTGCCACCTTACCCACGAAATCCCTGTAAATATCCTCGATGCTCTGCTGCATTACCTCCTGCTCGTAACTGTTCATGGGCCTGTAGATGGAAGGAAAATCTGAATTTTTATTTGTATTTACAGTCTCGGTCGAGAGCCCCAGCTTCTTTTCGAGCAGATCCTGTGCATTGGGTATCATGCCGAAAACACCTATCGATCCGGATATTGTCGTTGGACTGGCAAAAATCCTTGTCCCGGGTGCGGAAATAAAGTATCCGCCAGATGCAGCATAATTTCCCATAGAGATCACCACAGGCTTGGCCCTGGCAGCAAGCTGGATCTCATGCCACATAATATCAGAAGCTATCGCACTGCCCCCCGGAGAATTGACCCTGAGCACAATGGCCCTCACCGTTGTGTCCAGCCTTTGCCTTCTTATAATTTCGGCATATTTGTTTCCACCGATGTTGTTCTCGGTTCCCTTACCTGTAACAATAGTTCCGGAGGCATAAATTACTGCTATCCTGTTCCTGGAGGAGACCATTTTATTCGGATTGGGAACCTTAGTGTACCTTGTCATTGAGACCAGATTCAAATCTTTTTCGCCCGGGATGCCGGACAGGGATTTTAATGTATCTATCAGCTCATTCCTGTAAAGCAGTCCGTCAACCATTCCTGTTTTAAGCGCATTCGATGCTATATTTCCTGCAAGGCTGTCAGCCAGAAGATTAAGCCTGTCCGGAGATATATTTCTTGAAGTTGATATTGCTTCTATGACGTTCCCCCATATCGATCCGACATAATCCTTTATCTGCTCCCTGTTTGCAGGGCTAAGCTTATCCAGAATGAAGGGCTCAACGGCTCCCTTGAATTTCCCGTGCCGCGTAACCTGCACCTGGATGCCAAGCTTGTCGAGGGCTTTCTTATAAAACATAACTTCACCGCTCAGCCCCTTGAAGTCAACCATTGCACCCTGACCAATATAGATCTTGTCAGCTGCGGATGAGAGGTAGTAGCATTGCTGGGTGAGTATGTAATCAGAATAGGATATCACAAATTTGCCGCTCTCCCTGAATTTCAGGAGAGCATTCCTGATCTCACATGTGGTTGCCCAGCCCGAAGGAAGGAAACCGTTCTCGATAAGAATACCCTTTATTTTGGAGTCTCGGGAAGCTTTTTCGATGTTTGCAAGAATATCATTAAGGCCCGGCACCGGATTGAATGTCATATTGACTATGTCGATGGAAGAAAGCGGATCATCGTTGCCCCTGTCGGGAATCTCCGCCCCTGCCTTAAGAACCAGTATTGAATTATCACTTATCGAAACAGGTTTGTTACCGGAAGCAACCAGCGCACTAAGGCTTGCAAGCATTATTACAAAAAATATTATCGAAGCAAGGATGATGCCGATTATGGTGGCCAGGACATACTTGAGAAAACTTTTCATGATGTTATGCTTTGATGTTAGGTTTTACAACTGATGAAGCCAGCATTATTATTTGTATCACAAAACTAACTGAAAATTACCAAAACTCAATAATGAACTTCCTGCAAGCCAATATAAAATTCCTGAAATGACTTCGCAGCCATCCCACCCTTAAACTTTTCAGAGCTGCCGCATGAAGATTACCTGCCACCTGTGGATTTAAAAATCTCAGTTACAAATTCTAATAAATTTAATACATTTGAGTATAAACTCAGATCACAATGAACAAGGTATTTCTCGGCATCGGAACCAATCTCGGAGACAGGGAGGATAATCTCCGAATGGCACTCAAAAGCATTGAGGAGCACATTGGAAAGTTAATTTCTTCTTCGTCAGTTTACGAAACCGCTCCCTGGGGATTTGATGCAATGGATGATTTCCTCAATATGGTTGTCACTGTCGGGACTGAACATTCCCCGGCCGAAGTAATGAAAAAAATTGTAATGATTGAATCATCGCTTGGCAGGGAAAGGAGTCAGGATCGTTACTCTTCCAGGATAATAGATATCGACATACTCTTCTATAATGATCTTGTACTTAATGAAAATGGCCTGAAAATCCCCCATCGCCTGATACATGAACGAAAGTTCGTTTTGGTCCCGCTATGCGAAATTGCACCCGATTTTACCCATCCGGTTCTTGGAAAAAGCATGAAGGTTTTGCTTGAAGAGTGCCGTGACAGGAGCAAAATTCTTAAATTATAGTCCATTTTGTTTAACCACCGGGTTTCACTGAGTTATGTCCGGCTCCCTGTTCTTATACACAATGTAACTCCGTGCATAACACCGTGTTACTCCGTGGTTAAAAAAATCATACCAATCCATTATCCGCAAAGCTATAGTAATCCTTATCTGAAATAATAAGGTGATCCAGAAGCTGGATATCAAGCAGGTTACCAGCCTCCTTAATTTTCTGTGTGATCTTGCTGTCTGATTCACTTGGATTAAGGTTTCCGGATGGATGGTTATGGCATACTATAATGCCGGAAGCAAGGTATTCAATTGCTTTTTTCATCACCATCCTTACATCGGTAACAGTGCCGCTGATTCCTCCCTGGCTCAGCTTCATCCTGTTTATGACCCTGTTTGAACGGTTCAGAAAGAGGATCCAGAATTCCTCGTGCTGAAGGTCGGAAAGGATGGGCTGAAAGATATCGGCCACATCCTTTGAACATTTTATCTGGATCACCTCAGGGATTTCGGCGAGCTTTCGCCGTCTTCCGAGTTCCAGGGCAGCAGTTATTGCCACTGCCCGTGCATTGCCGATGCCATGGATCTTTGTAATATCGGCAATAGTGAGCTTGCCAAGGGCATTCAGGTTGTTGTTCACCATCGAGCAGCAGTTCCCTCCCGAGATCGACGGCCGATTTATCCTTTGTGCCCGAGCTTATAAGGATCCCAGTCAATTCGGCATCGCTTAGAGTAGCAGTGCCATACTGGATCATTTTTTCCCTGGGCCTGTCCTCGACAGCCCAGTCGGTAATTTTAAGAGACATGCAGCGAAGAATTAGAAATGCATCTGAAAGGTACGAAATTCATGTAAACTGTCAAGGGAAAGGCTGGAATTTCTTATACAAAAGTTGAAGGGCTGATGGGTTGAAAAGTTGAACGGTTGAAAAAGTTGAAGGGTTGAAAAAGTTGAAGGGTTGAAAAAGTTGAATGGATAAGAAGGTATTTTGGCTTGAAAATTTACTCAGATCACAAATTCTGAGTCGCACAAATCCTACCCTGATTCTGGCCACAATTCCTGTCATAAAAAAAAATTCCTTCCAAGGATGCACAATTTTCTTACACGAACGATTTATTTGTATATCAATATATTACAGCCATTAATCAATAGGAATATGATGCTATTTTTTACCATAATACCAAAAAAAGGCCCGTTAATGGAATATTTCAAACTGTTAGTCAAAATCGATATTTTTTCTGATAACGGTTAGTACAAAGCCATTTACCTTAGCCATAGTTATTAAAGTCGCCTTGAAAATTTAAACCGATCGTAGGGAGCCTTTTAATAATGCCAGATGAAATTTCATCTGGAATAAACAAATGAATATAAACTGCTGAAAATCAGACCAGGTTTTAGAGATTTGCGATAAAACCGGGTGTGGTTTTTTCACGCTAAAGCGGCTAGAAGAATTTTATTAAGTTATCAGGAAATATTATGGTTCATACTTATCTCAACCTTTCATACTATGAAAAGTCAAATGGATCTGAGGAAACTGCTGCTGGTCGCCGGTTACCTCCTGGTAACTTTTACCACGATGGGGCAAACAATCACTACAAATTCAGTTAATCCTACAGCCGTCTGCCCCGGATTTAACACAGTTGTTACATTCACCAGCACAGGCACCTTCAATGCCGGGAATATTTATACTGCACAGTTATCGGATGCATCGGGAAATTTTGGTTCCCCTACAGCAATTGGGACTCTGGCAAGCACATCAAACGGATCCTTATCTATCAATGCTACTGTCCCCATAGCAACTCCCGGTGGGGCAGGATACATGATAAGAGTTGTCAGCAGCAATCCGGCAGTTAATTCAGATCCAGGGGTATCCATAACTGTAAACACTCTCCCTTCATTTGTTGCATCTCCCGACAATCAGACTATCTGTTCTGGCGCAACGTTTACACCCATCATATTTTCAGGCAGTTACCCATATTACAACTGGACAAGGGATAATACAACAAATCTTGTCGGTATTGAGGATGCCGGACCAGGGGGAACCACCTCGATAGATGGTGCCTTGACAAATATTACAGCAATTCACGCAAACAACTGATTTCGATATTGTTGTCGTGGATGCCAACAATTGTATCAGCACAGCCAGGGCAAGTGTAACTGTAAACCCTGCCCCTCAGATTGCAGATATTGCAGGGCCCTCCAGCGTTTGTACAGGTGCAGGCAATGCAATTACACTCACCGATGCAACCGGTGGCGGAACCTGGGCAAGCAGCAATCCAGCCGCTGCTACGGTAAATTCCTCCGGAGTGGTTACCGGTATCGCAAGCGGGAACACAATCATCTCATACACCGTTATATCCGGACTTGGGTGCCCAGGTCTGGTAGTTAAATCAATAAGTGTCAATGAGGCTCCGGCCGCTGCCGTAACCGCCGGACCTTCACCAATTTGTGCCGGTCAATCCACAACTATTACAGGAACCGCCTCAATATCTCCTCCGATAACTGTTTCAGCAACAAATACAAATACAAATGTTGTCGACTTCCGTCAAAGTACGCCACTACACCTCTGGATAAAGACACTACCTATCGACCTTTCCTCCTATGGGATCACCCATTTATCGCAGATATCAAATATTTCCGTAACTGTAAATCGTTGACCATCCCGGGATCAGGAGGTTGAAATGTATCTTGTAGCACCGGGGGATATATCAAGCAATAATCATCCCAATCTACCCTACTATAATCCTACGCAGGATTATACCCTTGGAGGACCGTTTTATGCTGGTTAACAGCAGGGGGGTACCGGTTCCAATTTTGTAAATACTGTTTTTCACGATGCTGCAGGAACACCGATTGCTGCCGGGACCGCACCATTTACGGGCACTTTCAGACCTGAAAATGCATTCAGTACACTTAATCCAGCCCTTAATCCCAATGGAGTGTGGACCCTTCGCATGGTAGACCATGTCAATACCGGCTACACCGGTGTTTATCATAACTTTACAATCTCATTCACTATTCCCGGAACAGGCAGCGGCACACTTTTATGGACATCTAACCCTATTGATCCATCTTTCCTGGCCACAAACCTGCCCGGCACATACACAGTGAGTCCTACTGTAAATACAAGGTACACTCTAACAGCGACAGCAATAAACGGATGTACTACAGTCTCATATGCCGATATTACTGTGCTTCCCCCAGTTGTGGCAAATGCAGGACCTGATCAGAGCATCTGCAATACATCCAATTTTACACTTGCAGGTAATACCCCTTCTTCAGGATCAGGTCTATGGACTCAGGCAGGTGGACCAGCAGTGACAATCACAAATGCTACTTCCCCAAATGCTACTGTATCAGGGGTTCCTCTGGGATCGAGTGTCACTTTAAGATGGACAATCACGAGCGCCCCATGCGCACCCGTGTCTGATGATGTGATACTTACAAACAGCACTCCGCCTACTGCAACCGGAATTACAATTTGCCAGGGCGGTTCAGGAACTATTACGGCATCAGGGTGCCCTGCCGGAGGATCATTTTCTACGGGTGCAACAAGTGGTTCATCAGGTGCGAATGTGACAGGCGTTGGTACACAGGCCTGGACTACACCAGGGAACGCCCTGAATAATGATAACAATTATGCAATCGTTACAGTTAATGGTGCAACCAGTAACTACCTGCAGGTTACCAACTATGGATTAAATATTCCGTCAAACGCCACTATTAACGGAATTCAGGTTACAATCGGGCGATTTGAAAATGGTACCGGCGGAGGAAATGATGTCAGAGATGTTGATGTTCATTTACTGAAAGGGGAACACTGGCAGGATCCAACCTGGGCGCTTTAGGCACGGAATGGCCTACCAGTGAAGGAGTAGCTACCTACGGTAATGGGACAAACCTCTGGGGAACTACATGGAATCCAGCAGATATCAATGCATCAAATTTCGGAGTCGCTCTGGAAGTAAATAGCACCAATAACAGGACCGCATCTGTCGATTATATTCAGATAAATGTGTTCTACACAGTTCCGAGCAGCACAATAAACTGGTACACAAGTGCAGTAGGTGGGTCGGTAGTAGGGACAGGATCACCATTTAACCCTGTACCTTCAGTGATTGCAAATACAAACACCCCGGGCACATTTACCTTTTATGCAGAATGCTCTTCTACACCAGGTTGCCGCAGCACTGTCGCCAATTTTATTATTGAGGCTGCACCGTCAGTCTTTAATGTTACTGGCGGCGGAGCATACTGTGCAGGCGGTTCGGGTGTTGCAGTAGGCTTGTCCGGATCACAGTCAGGCGTTAACTACCAGCTGCAGGTCGGCGCAGTAAATACAGGCGCTCCGGTTGCCGGAACAGGTTCTGCAATATCATTCGGCAATCAGACTGCCGCGGGTAATTATACTGTCATTGCTACAAGTACCTCAGGATCAGGCTGCCAGGCAAACATGAATGGCACTGTTACCGTGACCATAAATCCTGTGGCTCCCAGCCAGGGGCATTCACTGCGTCAAATCCTTCGGTCTGCCAGGGTCAGAACAATGTACGCCTACACCGTGCCCAATGATCCAAGTGTCACACTACACATGGAGCTACAGCGGAACAGGTGCAACTATAGTCGGCCCCAGGAATTCTGTATTGGTCAGTTATTCAGCAACCGCTACATCTGGTACTCTCTCTGTAATAGCTACAAATGCCTGTGGTCCAAGCCCTGCCAGGACGCTCGCAATAACTGTCAATCCTCTTCCCGCAGACCCGGGGACTATTACCGGGCCTGCTGCCGTTTGTCAGGGCCAGGGTGGTTATGTTTTCACGGTACCTGCTATAGCAAATGCAACTAATTATGTGTGGACACTTCCATCCGGTGCCTCAATAACTTCCGGCTCGGGCACGAATAGTATCACACTCTCTTTTTCAGGTGCAGCAGTTTCCGGCAACCTGACAGTCCGTGGGTCCAATGGATGTGGCCCAGGTACTGTTTCGGCACCATTTGCAATCACAGTCAGCCTGCAAGCCGCAGCGGCCGGAGCGATCACCGGTTCAGCCAATGTGTGCCAGGGTCAGACCGGAGTTTCCTTCTCCGTGGCTGCTGTTGCCAATGCCACAGGATATACATGGAACCTTCCTGCCGGGGCAACGATTGCTTCCGGTGCAAATACAAACAGCATTACTGTCGATTTTAGTGGTTCCGCTTCAACTGGAAACATAACTGTTGCCGGAACCAACGCATGCGGTAGCGGAACTTTATCCCCACCCTTCCTGGTTACAGTTCATACTGCCCCTGCTACCCCGACAGCATCCAATAACGGGCCGGTATGTGCCGGTTTAACCCTGAATCTCTCCACCCCACTTGTTGCAGGCGCAACATATGCCTGGACCGGGCCCAACAGCTTCAGCTCAACACAGCAGAACCCCACAATAGCCAATGTCACAACTGCAGCCTCAGGTACATATAATGTAACTGTTACCGTTGCCGGCTGTACAAGCGTGGCAGGAACAACAACGGTTGTTATAAATCCTGTACCTGCAACACCTACAGCATCCAATAACGGACCTCTGTGCGCAGGTACTACGCTGAACCTCTCCACTCCCCTTGTTGCAGGTGCAACATATGCATGGACAGGGCCCAACAGCTTCAGCTCGACACTCCAGAACCCCTCAATAGCCAATGTCACAACAGCAGCTTCAGGGACATATAACGTAACTGTTACCGTTGCCGGCTGTACAAGTGTGGCCGGAACGACAACTGTCGTTGTAAATGCCGTGCCCGCAACACCTACGGCATCCAATAACGGGCCGCTGTGCGCAGGAACGACGCTTAACCTCTCCACTCCCCTTGTTGCAGGTGCAACATATGCATGGACAGGACCCAACAGCTTCAGCTCCACGCTCCAGAACCCCACTATTGCCAATGTCACGGCAGCGGCTGCAGGGACATACAATGTAACTGTTACTGTTGCCGGCTGTACAAGCGTGGCCGGAACAACAACGGTCGTTATAAATCCAGTGCCCGCAACACCTACGGCATCCAATAACGGGCCTCTGTGCGCAGGTACAACGCTGAACCTCTCCACTCCCCTTGTTGCAGGTGCAACATATGCATGGACAGGGCCCAACAGCTTCAGCTCTACTCTCCAGAACCCCACGATAGCCAATGTCACAACAGCAGCCTCAGGGACATACAATGTAACCATTACCGTTGCCGGCTGTACAAGTGTAGCTGGAACGACAACCGTGGTTGTCAATGCCCTTCCTGCCACACCGACGGCTTCAAACAATGGTCCTCTGTGCGCAGGTACAACGCTGAACCTCTCAACCCCCCTTGTTGCAGGAGCAACATATGCATGGACAGGGCCCAACAGCTTCAGCTCTACTCTCCAGAACCCCACCATTGCAAACGTTACCGCTGCTGACGCCGGGACTTATAATGTCACCGTCACAGTGGCAGGTTGTACAAGCGTGGCCGGAACGACAACCGTCGTTGTCAACCCTGTACCCACTACACCTACTGCATCCAATAACGGGCCTCTGTGCGCAGGTACTACGCTGAACCTCTCAACTCCCCTTGTCGCCGGTGCAACATACGCCTGGACAGGACCCAACAGCTTCAGCTCGACTCTCCAGAACCCCACAATAGCCAATGTCACAACTGCAGCCTCAGGGACATATAATGTAACTGTTACCGTTGCAGGTTGTACAAGCGTGGCAGGAACAACAACGGTCGTTATAAATCCTGTACCGGCTACCCCTACTGCATCCAATAACGGACCTCTGTGCGCAGGTACTACGCTGAACCTCTCCACTCCCCTTGTTGCCGGTGCAACATATGCCTGGACAGGACCAAACAGCTTCAGCTCGACTCTTCAGAACCCCTCAATAGCCAATGTCACAACTGCAGCCTCAGGGACATATAACGTAACTGTTACCGTGGCCGGTTGTACAAGTGTGGCTGGAACGACAACGGTCGTTATAAATGCAGTACCCGCTACACCCACTGCATCCAATAACGGGCCTCTGTGCGCAGGTACCTCGCTGAACCTTTCAACTCCCCTTGTTGCAGGAGCAACATATGCCTGGACAGGACCAAACAGCTTCAGCTCTACGCTCCAGAACCCGACTATTGCCAATGTCACGGCAGCGGCTGCAGGAACATACAATGTAACTGTTACTGTTGCAGGCTGTACAAGCGTGGCAGGAACGACAACGGTCGTTATCAATCCCGTGCCCGCAACACCTACTGCATCCAATAACGGGCCTCTGTGCGCAGGTACTACGCTGAACCTCTCCACTCCCACTTGTTGCAGGAGCAACATATGCATGGACAGGACCAAACAGCTTCAGCTCAACGCTCCAGAACCCCACGATAGCCAATGTCACAACAGCAGCCTCAGGGACATACAATGTAACCATTACCGTTGCCGGCTGTACAAGTGTTGCAGGAACGACAACCGTGGTTGTCAATGCCCTTCCTGCCACACCGACGGCTTCAAACAATGGTCCTCTGTGCGCAGGTACAACGCTGAACCTCTCAACCCCGCTGGTTGCAGGTGCAACATATGCCTGGACAGGGCCCAACAGCTTCAGCTCGACTCTCCAGAACCCAACCATTGCAAACGTTACCGCTGCTGACGCCGGGACTTATAATGTCACCGTCACAGTGGCAGGCTGTACAAGCGTGGCCGGAACGACAACCGTCGTTATAAATCCTGTGCCCGCAACACCAACGGCATCCAATAACGGACCGCTGTGCGCCGGAACGACGCTGAACCTCTCCACTCCCCTTGTTGCAGGTGCAACATATGCATGGACAGGACCCAACAGCTTCAGCTCTACACTCCAGAACCCGACAATTGCCAATGTCACAACAGCAGCTTCAGGGACATATAATGTAACCATTACCGTTGCCGGCTGTACAAGCGTGGCTGGAACGACAACTGTCGTTATAAATCCTGTACCGGCAACACCGACTGCATCCAATGACGGACCGCTGTGCGCAGGTGCCACACTCAACCTCTCCACGCCCCTTGTTGCAGGAGCAACATATGCATGGACAGGGCCCAACAGCTTCAGCTCGACTCTCCAGAACCCCTCAATAGCCAATGTCACAACAGCAGCTTCAGGGACATATAACGTAACTGTTACCGTTGCCGGCTGTACAAGCGTGGCAGGAACGACAACTGTCGTTGTAAATGCCGTGCCCGCAACACCTACTGCATCCAATAACGGGCCGCTGTGCGCCGGAACGACGCTTAACCTCTCCACTCCCCTTGTTGCAGGTGCAACATATGCATGGACAGGACCCAACAGCTTCAGCTCAACGCTCCAGAACCCCACTATTGCCAATGTCACGGCAGCGGCTGCAGGGACATACAATGTAACTGTTACTGTTGCCGGCTGTACAAGCGTGGCTGGAACCACAACGGTCGTTATAAATCCCAGTGCCCGCAACACCAACGGCATCCAATAACGGGCCGCTGTGCGCAGGTACAACGCTGAACCTCTCCACTCCCCTTGTTGCAGGAGCAACATATGCATGGACAGGACCAAACAGCTTCAGCTCGACTCTCCAGAACCCCACGATAGCCAATGTCACAACAGCAGCCTCAGGGACATACAATGTAACCATTACCGTTGCCGGCTGTACAAGTGTTGCAGGAACGACAACCGTGGTTGTCAATGCCCTTCCTGCCACACCGACGGCTTCAAACAATGGTCCTCTGTGCGCAGGTACAACGCTGAACCTCTCAACCCCGCTGGTTGCAGGTGCAACATATGCCTGGACAGGACCCAACAGCTTCAGCTCTACTCTCCAGAACCCCACCATTGCAAACGTTACCGCTGCTGACGCCGGGACTTATAATGTCACCGTCACAGTGGCAGGCTGTACAAGCGTGGCCGGGACGACAACCGTCGTTATAAATCCTGTGCCCGCAACACCAACGGCATCCAATAACGGACCGCTGTGCGCCGGAACGACGCTGAACCTCTCCACTCCCCTTGTTGCAGGTGCAACATATGCATGGACAGGACCCAACAGCTTCAGCTCTACACTCCAGAACCCGACAATTGCCAATGTCACAACAGCAGCTTCAGGGACATATAATGTAACCATTACCGTTGCCGGCTGTACAAGCGTGGCTGGAACGACAACTGTCGTTATAAATCCTGTACCGGCAACACCGACTGCATCCAATGACGGACCGCTGTGCGCAGGTGCCACACTCAACCTCTCCACGCCCCTTGTTGCAGGAGCAACATATGCATGGACAGGGCCCAACAGCTTCAGCTCGACTCTCCAGAACCCCTCAATAGCCAATGTCACAACAGCAGCTTCAGGGACATATAACGTAACTGTTACCGTTGCCGGCTGTACAAGCGTGGCAGGAACGACAACTGTCGTTGTAAATGCCGTGCCCGCAACACCTGCTGCATCCAATAACGGGCCGCTGTGCGCCGGAACGACGCTTAACCTCTCCACTCCCCTTGTTGCAGGTGCAACATATGCATGGACAGGACCCAACAGCTTCAGCTCTACGCTCCAGAACCCCACTATTGCCAATGTCACGGCAGCGGCTGCAGGGACATACAATGTAACTGTTACTGTTGCCGGCTGTACAAGCGTGGCAGGAACCACAACGGTCGTTATAAATCCAGTGCCCGCAACACCAACGGCATCCAATAACGGGCCTCTGTGCGCAGGTACCTACGCTGAACCTCTCCACTCCCCTTGTTGCCGGAGCAACATACGCATGGACAGGACCCAACAGCTTCAGCTCGACTCTCCAGAACCCCACGATAGCCAATGTCACAACAGCAGCCTCAGGGACATACAATGTAACCATTACCGTTGCCGGCTGTACAAGTGTTGCAGGAACGACAACCGTGGTTGTCAATGCCCTTCCTGCCACACCGACGGCTTCAAACAATGGTCCTCTGTGCGCAGGTACAACGCTGAACCTCTCAACCCCGCTGGTTGCAGGTGCAACATATGCCTGGACAGGGCCCAACAGCTTCAGCTCGACTCTCCAGAACCCCACCATTGCAAACGTTACCGCTGCTGACGCCGGGACTTATAATGTCACCGTCACAGTGGCAGGCTGTACAAGCGTGGCAGGAACGACAACCGTCGTTATAAATCCTGTGCCCGCAACACCAACGGCATCCAATAACGGACCGCTGTGCGCCGGAACGACGCTGAACCTCTCCACTCCCCTTGTTGCAGGTGCAACATATGCATGGACAGGACCCAACAGCTTCAGCTCTACACTCCAGAACCCGACAATTGCCAATGTCACAACAGCAGCTTCAGGGACATATAATGTAACCATTACCGTTGCCGGCTGTACAAGCGTGGCAGGAACGACAACTGTCGTTATAAATCCTGTACCGGCAACACCGACTGCATCCAATGACGGACCGCTGTGCGCAGGTGCCACACTCAACCTCTCCACGCCCCTTGTTGCAGGAGCAACATATGCATGGACAGGGCCCAACAGCTTCAGCTCGACTCTCCAGAACCCCTCAATAGCCAATGTCACAACAGCCGCTTCAGGGACATATAACGTAACTGTTACCGTTGCCGGCTGTACAAGCGTGGCAGGAACGACAACTGTCGTTGTAAATGCCGTGCCCGCAACACCTACTGCATCCAATAACGGGCCGCTGTGCGCCGGAACGACGCTTAACCTCTCCACTCCCCTTGTTGCAGGTGCAACATATGCATGGACAGGACCCAACAGCTTCAGCTCAACGCTCCAGAACCCCACTATTGCCAATGTCACGGCAGCGGCTGCAGGGACATACAATGTAACTGTTACTGTTGCCGGCTGTACAAGCGTGGCCGGAACCACAACGGTCGTTATAAATCCAGTGCCCGCAACACCAACGGCATCCAATAACGGGCCTCTGTGCGCAGGTACCACGCTGAACCTCTCCACTCCCCTTGTTGCAGGAGCAACATACGCATGGACAGGACCCAACAGCTTCAGCTCGACTCTCCAGAACCCCACGATAGCCAATGTCACAACAGCAGCCTCAGGGACATACAATGTAACCATTACCGTTGCCGGCTGTACAAGTGTTGCAGGAACGACAACCGTGGTTGTCAATGCCCTTCCTGCCACACCGACGGCTTCAAACAATGGTCCTCTGTGCGCAGGTACAACGCTGAACCTCTCAACCCCGCTGGTTGCAGGTGCAACATATGCCTGGACAGGACCCAACAGCTTCAGCTCTACTCTCCAGAACCCCACCATTGCAAACGTTACCGCTGCTGACGCCGGGACTTATAATGTCACCGTCACAGTGGCAGGCTGTACAAGCGTGGCCGGAACGACAACCGTCGTTATAAATCCTGTGCCCGCAACACCAACGGCATCCAATAACGGACCTCTGTGCGCCGGAACGACGCTGAACCTCTCCACTCCCCTTGTTGCAGGTGCAACATATGCATGGACAGGACCCAACAGCTTCAGCTCTACTCTCCAGAACCCGACAATTGCCAATGTCACAACAGCAGCTTCAGGGACATATAATGTAACCATTACCGTTGCCGGCTGTACAAGCGTGGCTGGAACGACAACGGTCGTTATAAATCCTGTACCGGCAACACCGACTGCATCCAATGACGGACCGCTGTGCGCAGGTGCCACACTCAACCTCTCCACGCCCCTTGTTGCAGGAGCAACATATGCATGGACAGGGCCCAACAGCTTCAGCTCGACTCTCCAGAACCCCTCAATAGCCAATGTCACAACAGCAGCTTCAGGGACATATAACGTAACTGTTACCGTTGCCGGCTGTACAAGCGTGGCAGGAACGACAACTGTCGTTGTAAATGCCGTGCCCGCAACACCTGCTGCATCCAATAACGGGCCGCTGTGCGCCGGAACGACGCTTAACCTCTCCACTCCCCTTGTTGCAGGTGCAACATATGCATGGACAGGACCCAACAGCTTCAGCTCTACACTCCAGAACCCCACTATTGCCAATGTCACAGCAGCGGCTGCAGGGACATACAATGTAACTGTTACTGTTGCCGGCTGTACAAGCGTGGCTGGAACCACAACGGTCGTTATAAATCCAGTGCCCGCAACACCAACGGCATCCAATAACGGGCCTCTGTGCGCAGGTACCACGCTGAACCTCTCCACTCCCCTTGTTGCAGGAGCAACATATGCATGGACAGGACCAAACAGCTTCAGCTCGACTCTCCAGAACCCCACGATAGCCAATGTCACAACAGCAGCCTCAGGGACATACAATGTAACCATTACCGTTGCCGGCTGTACAAGTGTTGCAGGAACGACAACCGTGGTTGTCAATGCCCTTCCTGCCACACCGACGGCTTCAAACAATGGTCCTCTATGCGCCGGTGCAACGCTGAACCTCTCAACCCCGCTGGTTGCAGGTGCAACATATGCCTGGACAGGGCCCAACAGCTTCAGCTCGACTCTCCAGAACCCAACCATTGCAAACGTTACCGCTGCTGACGCCGGGACTTATAATGTCACCGTCACAGTTGCAGGTTGTACAAGCGTGGCCGGAACGACAACTGTGGTTGTCAACCCTGTACCAGCCCAGCCAACAATCTCTGCAGGCGGTCCCCTTACATTCTGTGATGGTGGAAGCGTTACACTCACAGCAAGCGCTGGTGCAAGCTACTTATGGTCAAATGGAGCCACAACACAGATTATCAATGTCACAACTTCCGGGAGCTTCACTGTACAGGTAACAAATGCTGCAGGCTGCCAGAGCCCGATTTCTGCAGCTACAGCTGTGACTGTCAATCCCGCTCCTGCAGTTCCGGTCGAATCAACTGACTGTTCACTGGGTGCAGGCAATGCATCAGTGACCGTGACAGCGCCCACCGGTGCTGGTCTCGAATACAGCCTGGATGGCGGCCCATTCCAGTCGGGTGTGACCTTTAGCACTATCTCAAACGGAAGCCATATAATCTCTGTAAGGAATGCCTCCGGTTGTGTAACTCCTAGGAAACAGCTTCTCCGTTTCGTGCGGCTGCGTGAACGGACCTACCCTTACATTGTCAGACAACGCGGGAAATACATGCGGTACGAACCCGGTAACAATATCCGGTAATACATTCACCAATGCCACTTCGGTAACTATTACAGGTAACGGTGCAGGATCCCTGACCCCGGCCTCAGCAGGTACTTCCCCATTTGCATTTACATATACTCCGGCTGCAGCCGATGCAGGCAATACAGTAACTATCACTGTAACTACAGACAATCCTTCGGGTGCTCCATGCGCAGCAGCCATTGAAACTTATACCCTGACGGTCGATCCATTGCCTTCAACTCCAACTATAAGTGCGAACGGACCTGTAACATTCTGTACCGGTGGAAGCGTTACGCTTACATCCAGCGCAGGAACAGGCTATTTATGGTCCACCGGAGCAACTACTCCAAGCATTGTAGTTAACACCGGAGGAAATTATTCGGTCCAGGTAACAAACGCAGCCGGATGTCAGAGTCTTGTCTCGGCAACAACCGTAGTTACTGTTGATCCTCTGCCTGCAACACCCACTATCTCGGCAGGAGGACCACTTGCATTCTGCGAAGGAGGAGTAGTGACCCTGACTTCCAGTCCGGGTACAACTTACCTCTGGTCCAACGGTGCAATAACACAAAGCATTGATGTTACAACAGGAGGTAACTATTCCGTGCAGGTAACAAATGCAGCAGGCTGTCTGAGCGCAGCATCCGCTGTCACGGCAGTGACTGTCAACGCGGTACCTGCTGCGCCTGTTCAGTCAACTGATTGTTCCCTCGGATCAGGCAATGCATCAGTCACAGTCACCAGCCCCACAGGAGCCGGTCTCCAGTACAGCCTTGACGGTGGTGCTTTCCAGGCAGGAGTAACTTTTACAGGTATTGCCAATGGAAGCCATACAATAACTGTAAGAAATGCTGCCGGATGTACGACAACAGGAACCAGCTTCTCAGTTTCATGCGGTTGCGTAAATGGGCCCCAGCTTGCCCTGAGCGCCAGCAACGGAAGCACCTGCGGACTTACTCCTGTTACAATTTCAGGAAACGTATTCACGAATGCCACTACCGTCACAATAACCGAAGATGGTGCAGGATCTGTCAGTCCTCCGACGACAGGTACCTCGCCCTTTGCCTTCACATACACACCTGCTGCAGGTGATGCAGGAAATACAGTCACAATTACAGTTACAACGGATAATCCTTCCGGTGCACCATGTGCTGCAGCGGTGGCTACATATACCCTCACGGTAAATGCACTTCCGGCCGTTCCCACGATATCTGCCGGTGGTCCCATTTCATTCTGTGAAGGAGGAAGCGTTACCCTCACTTCCAGTGCAGGTTCCAGCTACCTGTGGTCCAACGGAGCAACAACACAAAGCATCAATGTGACAACAGGAGGCAATTATTCAGTACAGGTAACCAATGCAGCAGGTTGTCAGAGTGCAGCATCCGGTGTCACAGCAGTAACAGTCAATGCACTGCCTGCAGCTCCGGTTCAGACTAACTGATTGTTCCCTTGGATCAGGCAATGCTTCAGTTACAGTTACAAGCCCAACCGGTGCCGGTCTTCAGTATAGCCTTGACGGAGGTGCTTTCCAGGCAGGAGTAACTTTTACAGGTATTGCCAATGGAAGCCATACAATCACTGTAAGAAATGCTGCCGGATGTACAACAACCGGAACAAGCTTCTCAGTTTCATGCGGTTGTGTAAACGGACCCGAACTTGCCCTCAGCGCCACCAGCGGAAGCACCTGCGGACTTACTCCTGTTACAATTTCAGGAAACGTATTCACAAATGCCACTATCGTAACTATCACCGAAAATGGTGCAGGATCTGTAAGTCCTGCGACAGCAGGCACCTCGCCCTTTGCCTTCACATACACACCAGCGGCGGGTGATGCCGGTAACACCGTAACAATTACAATTACAACGGATAATCCTTCAGGTGCTCCCTGTGCTGCAGCAGTCGCTACATATACCCTGACCGTAAATGCACTTCCGGCTGTGCCCACGATATCTGCTGGCGGGCCCGTTTCCTTCTGTGAAGGAGGAAGCGTTACGCTCACTTCGAGTGCAGGTTCCAGCTACCTGTGGTCTACCGGTGCAACAACACAAAGCATCAATGTGCCGACAGGAGGTAATTATTCAGTTCAGGTAACCAATGCAGCAGGCTGTCAGAGCGCAGTGTCCGCTGTCACAGCAGTAACCGTCAATGCACTGCCAGCAGTTCCGGTTCAGACAACAGATTGTTCCCTTGGATCGGGCAATGCTTCAGTTACAGTTACAGGCCCCATTGGTGCAGGTCTTCGAATACAGCCTTGACCGGGGGCTTTCCAGGCAGGCGTTACCTTTGCAGGTATTGCCAACGGCAGCCATACAATAACTGTAAGAAATGCTGCCGGATGTACAACAACAGGAACCAGCTTCTCAGTTTCATGCGGCTGCGCGAACGGGCCCGAACTTGCCCTCAGCGCCACCAGCGGAAGCACATGCGGACTTACACCTGTTACAATATCCGGAAACACATTCACAAACGCTACCTCAGTAACAATTACTGAAAACGGTGCCGGATCTGTAAGTCCTGCGACAGCAGGCACCTCGCCCTTCGCGTTTACATATACCCCTGCTGCAGGTGATGCAGGAAACACAGTCACAATTACAGTTACAACGGATAATCCTTCGGGTGCTCCATGTGCGGCAGCGGTGGCTACATATACCCTCACGGTAAATGCTCTTCCTGCAGCTCCGCTTCAGACTACTGATTGTTCCCTCGGATCAGGCAATGCATCAGTTACTGTTACAAGCCCAACGGGTGCCGGTCTCGAATACAGCCTTGACGGAGGCGCATTCCAGGCAGGGGTAACCTTTGCCGGTGTGGCAGATGGAAATCATGCAATAACTGTAAGAAATGCCGCCGGATGTACAACTACAGGAACCAGCTTCCCTGTTGCATGCGGCTGCGTCAACGGACCTGGGCTCGTCCTCTCTTCCCTTAGCGGAAGCACGTGTGCCTCGGCTCCTGTAACGGTCAGCGGCAACACCTTCACAAATGCAACTAACGTGACAATAACTAGCAATGGTACAGGAACCGTAAATCCATCATCATCCGGTACCTCTCCATTCTCGTTTACATATACCCCTTCGGCAGGGGATGCAGGAAATACTGTCACCATAACTGTAACAACCAACAATCCTTCGGGATCTCCATGTTCGGCAGCGGTGGCAACATACGCGCTTACAGTAAATGCACTTCCTCCGGCACCTGCCCCGGCTGCTCCGACGCAGCCCACATGTACGGTGCCTACCGGAAGCGTCGTCCTGAATAACCTGCCTGCAGGCAGCTGGACTATAAATCCTGGTGCAATGGCCGGATCAGGTGCAAGTGCCACTGTATCATCACTTGCTCCGGGAACGTATAACTTCAGCGTTACAAATGCCGCAGGATGTACTTCAGCACTCTCGGCCGATGTGGTTATATCATCACAGCCTCTTACCCCTTCTGCTCCGGTAGTTGCATTGACACAGCCAACCTGTGCCGTCGCCACCGGAAGTATAACCGTCACCGTCCAGAATGCAGGCGACACTTACAGCTTCGATAACGGATCCACATTCCAGCCAGGCAATGCCAGCGCACTGCTCGCTACGGGAAATTACAATATCGTAATAAGGAGTACCGGCGGTTGTAACTCGGCTGTTACTCCGGCAACTATAAATGCACAGCCACTATCGCCTGCAAGTCCGGTTGAAACAACTGACTGCTCAGCAGGAATCGGCAATGCCTCTGTAACAGTGGCCAGCCCCACAGGTGCCGGGCTCGAGTACAGCCTTGATGGCAGTGCTTTCCAGGCTGGTGTTACCTTTGCAGGTATTGCCAACGGCAGCCATACAATCACTGTAAGGAATGCTGCAGGATGTACAACAACAGGAACAAGCTTCCCGGTTTCATGCGGTTGCGTGAACGGACCGGACCTTGCCCTCAGCGCTACAAGCGGAAGCACATGCGGACTTACACCTGTTACAATATCTGGAAACACATTCACAAACGCTACTTCGGTAACAATCACTGATGATGGTGCCGGATCTGTAAGTCCTGCGACAGCAGGCAC
Source organism: uncultured Bacteroidales bacterium (assembly GCA_963756885.1). GTDB lineage: Bacteria > Bacteroidota > Bacteroidia > Bacteroidales > VadinHA17 > LD21. The sequence goes on along the minus strand of CAVWPG010000001.1, from coordinate 112,862 downwards.
CTCGCCCTTCGCGTTTACATATACGCCGGCGGCAGGTGATGCAGGAAATACAGTAACAATTACAGTTACAACGGATAATCCTTCGGGTGCTCCATGTGCTGCAGCAGTGGCTACATATACCCTTACCGTCAATGCTTTACCTGCGGCTCCTGCAGCAGCAGCACCTTCACAGCCTACATGTACCGTACCTACAGGAAGCGTTGTACTGAGCAACTTGCCTGCCGGCAACTGGACCATCAATCCGGGTGCCATTACAGGATCAGGTGCAAGTATAACTGTTACCCCGCTCATTCCCGGAACATACAATTTCAGCATTACCGATGCGACAGGATGTACTTCGGCACCATCAGCCGATGTGGTTATAAATCCGGCACCGGCTGCTCCGGCTGCGCCTGTACAGACAACCGACTGTTCGCTCGGATCGGGCAATGCATCAGTTACAGTTACAAGCCCCATTGGTGCAGGTCTCGAATACAGCCTTGACCTGGGGGCTTTCCAGGCTGGCGTTACCTTTGCAGGTATTGCCAACGGCAGCCATACAATCACTGTAAGGAATGCAGCAGGATGTACAACAACAGGAACCAGCTTCTCAGTTTCTGCCACCTCCTCCCACAGCCCTCCCTTTCATGCGGTTGCGCTAACGGGCCCGAACTTGTCCTCAGCTCCACCAGCGGAAGCACATGCGGACTTACACCAGTTACAATATCTGGAAACACATTCACAAACGCTACTTCGGTAACAATCACTGATGATGGTGCCGGATCTGTAAGTCCTGCGACAGCAGGCACCTCGCCCTTCGCGTTTACATATACACCTGCTGCAGGTGATGCAGGAAATACAGTCATAATTACTGTTACAACGGATAACCCTTCGGGTGCTCCCTGTGCTGCAGCGGTGGCTACATATACCCTCACGGTAAATGCTCTTCCTGCAGCTCCGGTTCAGACAACTGATTGTTCCCTCGGATCGGGCAATGCTTCAGTTACAGTTACAAGCCCCACGGGTGCCGGTCTCGAATACAGCCTTGACGGAGGTCCATTCCAGGCAGGGGTAACCTTTGCCGCTGTGACCGATGGAAATCATGCAATAACCGTAAGAAATGCTGCCGGATGTACGACTATCGGAACAAGCTTCGCTGTTGCATGCGGCTGCGTCAACGGACCAGGGCTCTCCCTCTCTTCCCCCAGCGGAAGCACATGCGCCTCTGCTCCTGTAACAGTTAGCGGAAACACCTTCACAAATGCAACTAACGTGACAATAACAAGCAATGGCACAGGAACCGTAAATCCATCATCATCCGGTACTTCTCCATTCTCGTTTACATATACACCTTCTGCAGGTGATGCAGGAAATACTGTCACCATAACGGTAACAACCGACAATCCTTCGGGTTCCCCTTGTTCCGCAGCGGTGGCAACATACGCGCTTACAGTAAATGCACTTCCTCCGGCACCTGCCCCGGCTGCTCCGACGCAGCCCACATGTACGGTGCCTACCGGAAGCGTCGTCCTCAATAACCTGCCTGCAGGCAGCTGGACTATAAATCCTGGCGCAATGGCCGGATCGGGTGCAAGTGCCACTGTATCATCGCTTGCTCCGGGAACGTATAACTTCAGCGTTACAAATGCTGCAGGATGTACTTCAGCACTCTCGGCCGATGTGGTTATTATCACAGCACCCGGAAGTCCTTCATCTCCGGCTCCGGGTCTTATTACCCAACCGGGATGCGGAGAAACAACGGGAAGCGTTGTTCTGAGCAACCTGCCTTCAGGTAACTGGACGATCAATCCGGGATCAATAACAGGCACCGGTGCCAGCACTGTAATATCATCCCTTACTCCGGGTACATATAATTTCAGTGTCACCAATGATGCCGGATGTACCTCAACCCCATCCGTTGATGTGGTAATAAATCCTGCGCCTGTCATTCCGCCGGCGCCTGCAACAGGTCTCATCACACAGCCTGGCTGTACCACTCCCGCAGGAAGTGTTATCCTCAATAATTTACCTGGTGGCAGCTGGACCATAAATCCTGGAGCAATTTCAGGTTCCGGAACAAGTACAACAATTTCAGGCTTAATACCGGGGACATATAACTTTACAGTCACCACATCGGCAGGATGTTCTTCAGCTCCCTCAGGCAATGTTGTTATCAATGCATCACCGGCTACTCCCGATGCACCAGTGCTGACGCTTACGCAACCTACATGTGCACAACCTACAGGAACAATAACTGTAACGGTTCAGACTGCAGGCGACACCTACAGTTTCGACAACGGAGTTACTTTTGAACCGGGAAACAGTAAACCCGGAGTGGTTCCAGGTAACTACAATGTTATTGTCAGGAATTCTGCCGGCTGCAATTCGCCCGCCACTGTTGCCGTCATCAATACAGCACCGGGAGCACCATCCGTTCCTGCGCAGACAGTTGATTGTGCACCCGGCATAGGCAACGCGACTGTTACAGTCACCAGCCCCACAGGCGCTGGTCTGGAGTACAGCTTCGACGGAGGGACCTATCAGTCTGGTGTCACATTTACGGGTATTGCGAACGGAAGTCATACGCTCACTGTCAGAAATGCTACCGGATGTACAACTGCCGGACCAGTCTTTTCAGTATCGTGCGGCTGTCCCAACGCACCAGCCCTTTCCCTGTCAGCCACTGAAGGGAGCACATGTGGAACATCACCTGTTACAGTCACAGGCAATACATTCACAAATGCAACCAACGTAACAATAACCGGGAATGGGGCCGGCCTGGTAACACCTTCAACAGCAGCATCTTCGACCTTCGATTTTACATATACTCCGGCTCCGGCTGATGAAGGCAATACGGTTGTAATAACCATAATTACCGATAATCCATCCGGAGCTCCGTGTGCGGAGGCCGCTGCCACATATACTCTCACTGTGAAACCATCTCCGGCAGCGCCGGGGATCGGATCTGTGATCCAGCCTTCGACATGCGATGCAGGTTCCGGAATCATTGTTCTTAACGGTCTGCCCTCGACAGGTACCTGGACTCTAAACCCGGGCACAATTACCGGGACAGGCACGAGCACCACTTTAACCGGCCTTAGCGGCAACACATACAGCTTCACAATAACAAATGCCGAAGGATGTACTTCCATGCCTTCTGCCAGTGCCATTATAAATTCAGTGCCCGGTTCTCCGGCTATGCCAGAATTCGCTGTGACTGATCCGTCATGTACCGTTTCAACGGGAATGATATCGGTAACTTCGGCAACGGCTGGCCTCCTGTTCAGCCTGGATGGTGCGGAATTCATTCCGTACCCGGGAACAGGATTTACCGAAGTGGCTCCCGGCAGCCATACACTGGCTGCTCAGAACGGAGCTGGCTGCCTGTCACCTGTGACATCCGTAACTGTCAGCAATCAGCCTAATATCAGGGATGAATATTCAAGTGAAGTATCCGGCTACAGCGGATTTAATATCAGCTGCATGGGACAGGCTAACGGATATATCCGCATCAGCACTGTTACCGATCCTGGCCAGTTCACTTTCACCTGGACGGGTCCGGACGGCTTCACCTCCGGCAATAAAGACATTTCAGGTCTGGCTGCCGGCGATTACAGTCTGACAATCAGTGACAGGAATCTCTGTTCAGTAACTGAAAACTTTACACTTACTGAACCGGATCAGCTGACAGTAACGGTCACCTCCTCAGTCAGCTTTGATGGAGCTTACAATATCGACTGTGCCGGGGGGACAGCAGCTTCTGTGGCAGCAGTGGCAACAAATGTTATCGGCAATGCTTCATACCTGTGGAGTGACGGTGGAACAGGCAGTAACAGAACCGATATGACAGCCGGCAGTTACAGGGTTATCCTTACAGATGCCAACAATTGCCAGGCTACGGCAGACCTTACATTGACAGAGCCTGATCGTATTCTCCTTGAATTCGACGTGACAAAACCTTTCTGTCCCGACAGGCCGGATGGTGCAATAAGGCTGACAGCCACAGGCGGATTGCCTGGTACCGACTATACGTACCTCTGGTCGGATAACTCTACATCGAAGGATCTCACAGCCATAGCAGCCGGAAATTACATTGTGTATGTTACAGATGCAAATAAATGTTCAGTCAGGGGTAATGTGGATGTGATTCCGCAGCAGGAGCTCTGTCTTATAATTAACGATGCAATTTCACCCAACGGGGATCAGATTAATGATGTCTGGAATATAGGCAATACAAATTTGTATCCGCAGATGGTTGTCACAATCTACAACAGATGGGGACAGTCGGTATGGAAATCCGAACCCGGCTACCCGGTACCATGGGATGGAAGGAGCAATGGTAGAAGTCTTCCGATAGACTCATATCATTATGTGATTGATTTACATAACGGGACAAAACCTATACTGGGCGATGTAACAATTGTCAGATAAAAAAAGATCAATGATTATGAAAAAGCTGGCATTTATTTTAATTCTGATGGCTATGGTGCAGGTCCTGACCGCCCAGCAACTACCAATATATAGCCAATACCTGTATAACAAGTTTCTGATCAATCCCGCGCATGCAGGCAGTGACGGATATACAAGCATAAACCTTACTGCCCGCGAGCAGTGGGTGGGTTACTCGGGAGCGCCCAGGACATATTCCCTGAGCTGGCAGACCAGGTTTCTCAAAAAACCTTACCATCTAAAGGGCAAGGCTGCCAACAAAACATCCTACAGACCGAAAACAGACGGAAGGGTAGGGCTCGGCGCGTATGTCTTCAGCGACAGGAACGGTCTGATACAAAGGACTGGTTTTCAGGCAACTTACTCATATCACATGTGGATTCAGCAAAAAACACAATTATCGCTGGGACTGGCATTTACAGGATATCATTTCATTATTAACGCAAATGAGTCAAGCTTTGAAAGCCCCGACGAACCATGGCTCACCGACAATCTCCGCCGTGGGGTTTTTGTCCCTGATGCAGATTTCGGGATCTACCTGCTGAACAATAAATTCGACTTTGGCTTATCAGCCCAGCAGCTTTTTGGAGCAGCGGTAAAGATCGGTGATTATGCATACAGAAACTTTCACATGGACCGGCATGTTTACATGTTCGGATCCTACTATTTTGATCTTGGGCAGAAGTCGGAGCTTGAACCATCGGTTCTTGGGAAGATGTCAGAAGAGCTGATGCCACAGGTTGACATGGGACTGACATATATTTATGATCAAAGCCTCTGGACAGGCCTGACATACAGAACCGGCGGCGGGCTGATTGCCAACGTTCGGTTCAAATATGTTGCCAAGCACAGCGATAAGACAGCTTTCTTCTTCGGATATGCGGTCGATTTTACCCTCAACCAGATTCAGCGTGTTACTTACGGGACTCACGAACTGACCGTTGCCGTCAAATTCGGTGACAGTTCCAGGAGATACAGATGGCTTGACAGATACTGATTCTTCAATACAAGGTTCCTGTTCGTTTTTGATAATATCCTTAAAACCGTTAACTTTCGGGATCTATTATCAAAATTAAGATCAATAATTATGAAATACAGGAAGCTTGGCAGGACTAACTGGGAAGTCAGCGAGATTGGCTATGGGATGTGGGGCATGGCTGGCTGGACGGGCTCAGACGATCAGGAATCGTTCGGATCGCTTCAACTGGCAGTCGATCTGGGCTGCAATTTTTTCGATACTGCATGGGGATACGGGAATGGCAAAAGTGAGCGTATCCTTGGTGAACTTGTAAGGGCAAACAAGGACAAGAAGCTCTATACTGCCACAAAGATCCCCCCGAGGAATTTCGAATGGCCGAGCAGACGGGAATTCAGCCTGAACGACTGCTTTCCTCCCGACCATATTCAGAGATATGTCGAGAAAAGTCTTGCCAATGCCGGCTTTGACTCATTCGATCTGATGCAGTTCCATACCTGGGAAGATCACTGGCTTGAGGACGATCGTGGAATAAAGAAAATGATCGGGCTGAAAGAGCAGGGTCTCTTTCATTCCATAGGAATAAGCATAAACCGCTGGGAACCCTGGAATGGGGTCAAGGCAGTCCGTAGCGGACTCATAGACGTTGTCCAGGTCATATATAACATTTTCGACCAGAATCCTAAGGATGAGCTTTTTCCTGCCTGCAGGGAAATGAATACCGGAGTGATCGCAAGGGTCCCCTTTGATGAAGGCTCCCTGACAGGGACCCTTACAAAGGATTCGAAATGGCCTGAGGGCGACTGGAGAAATACATACTATGTGCCTGAAAATCTTATCCCTGCAGTAGAGCATGCCGATGCTCTCAAGCCACTGGTCGCCGAAGGGATGACGATGTCAGAAATGGCTTTGCGGTTTATTCTCGGCGAAGCTACTGTGAGTACAATTATCCCGGGTATGCGAAAATCTGACCATGTCAGAAAAAATCTTTCAACGAGCGATGCCGGCATTCTGGACCCCGGGCTGATTAAAAAACTTGAAAAACACCGCTGGGACAGGGAACCAACAAAGTGGTCGCAATAGAACACGAACTTAACGGACAGGTTCCGGAGGATAAGATGATCCCTGTATAATGTCGGATAACGGTCTGAATGATTTATCACGAAAAAGGGTAAAATATGTAACCGGCTATTTTCAACCAATTTATATGAAAAAAATATTTTTCACATTCGTATGGCTTTTGGCAATCGGCTCATTCTGCTCAGGACAATCAACTGATCCGCTTGTGAGCAGATGTTCGCTGAACGCAGGATCGAAAGCCAGGTATATAAAAGACTTCCGGATAAAACTTGGCAAATCTGCCTCAGCGGAGGAAATGAAATACAAAGCCTCAATGTCGCTATGGAAGGACACAAAATACCGATTCACACTTTGCAGCTCCCCAGGGTCGAAGGGGCAGCTTACACTGAATATAAGGGATGCAGGAGGCAAAACGATTACTTCCTCCTACAACGAAAAAACGGGCAAAAGCTCCCAGTCCATAGATTTTTTATGCAATAAGAGCGGGGTGTATAGTCTGGATTTTGGTTTTGCCGGCGGGGAGCAGGGTTCCGGAGTGGGAGTTGTATCCCTGATCGAATGATAATCTCATTTATAATAAGATACCTGAATGAGGAAGATTAGCAGAAAAAACATCGCCAGCAATAGATCGGGTATCAGTCTCTTCTTCATAAATACAAAATAATGTGTCAGAAAATAGCTGACCGGTATTGCAGCTATCCAGATTATCTCCATTGATACTGAAGGCAGCATAAAATAGGCGGTAACAGATATCAGGAAGGTCCACAAAAGGAGTGAGAATGTCTTCCTTGCCTTTATCTTTTTGCTGTTCAGCAACGACAGCAGGAAGGCAATGCTTACGAGAGTAAGGATTGAAACAAAAATCAGTGCTATTATAGTGACTCTCGGAAAAAGGTATCCTCCCGTCTGCAGGAAAAGATTTCCTCCCATCCTGGTCAGAAGGGCAATCAGATCTCTTCCCATTACATAATATACTCCGAAAGTTATGAAATATGGCGTCAGCAGACCGAAAACCGTGATCGCGATTTCATGCAGCGTAACTGTCCTGATAAGAATAATTCCGATTATTATTATCAGGCCGAACCAGATAAGATCGGCATAAAAAAGGCTCCCGGTACTGATCAGAATTCCCGCGTCGAAGAAATTATTTGCAATACCGGGCTTTCTGTATCCTTCGGCAATTCTGATAATCGCGAGCATCAGGAACAGGGCTGCAGGAAGGGCCGGGTTCAGAGACTTGTATTCGGGGAAAAGTGCTGTGACAAGAGTATAAAACAATGCAGGAAGATATGTGCGCTCGTTTATGAAAAAGCTTGTGGTGTTGAAATTTACAAGGAGGAAAAGTATCGCGACAGCTATTAAAAATGCGATGGCTACGTTTAGAAGCACATTTTTGCCGGAGACAAACAGCAGCAGCTCATAAAGAGGCATTGCTCCTGCACCGTAATCAGTAGCCGGAAGCTCACTGGGATGAATGAACGCAAATATCCAGACTGCCAGGAAGATAATTGCGATCAGGAGAATGACCCCGGGGGTGTTTCCTTTAAAAAATCGTACGAACATTTATCCTACAGATCAAATCCAATATCCTTGCGGTAATATATACCTTCAAAATTCAATTTTGATGCATTTGCATAAGAGCCGGCAAGAGCCTCCTGCATTGAATTGCCGTAGGAACTGACGGCCATAACCCTGCCTCCCGATGTTATCACGGCATTATCCGTTGCTTTGGTACCTGCATGGAATACAACGCAATTGTCTGTGAGCTCCAGTCCGCTCACAGGCAGTCCCTTACGGTACTCTCCCGGATAGCCTCCCGATACAAGCATTACTGTAGTAACCGATCTGTTGTCAATTTCAATTTTTTTCTCGTCGAGATTGCCTTCGGCAACACCTTCGAGAAGGTCAAAAAGATCGGACTTTATGCGCGGGATAATAACTTCCGACTCCGGATCGCCGAGCCTTGCGTTGTATTCAATTACAAGCGGGTCACCGTCTACATTTATAAGCCCGAAGAAAATGAATCCCTTGTAGACTATGCCATCCTCTGATAATCCCTTCATTGTAGGATCAATTATCCGCCTTATTACCTTGTTCATAAAGGTCTGATCGGCGAAAGGGACTGGTGATACTGCACCCATGCCTCCCGTATTAAGTCCAGTATCACCCTCACCTATCCTCTTATAATCCTTGGCCTCGGGAAGCAACTTGTAGGAGATCCCATCTGTAATTATGAAGACCGAAACCTCGATTCCCTTCAGGAACTGTTCAATTACAACTTTTTTCCCGGCTGCTCCGAACTTTCCGTTCAGGATATCCTGAACCTCCAGCACAGCTTCGTCAATATCGTCAATAATCAGAACTCCCTTGCCCGCTGCAAGGCCATCTGCCTTTATAACATAGGGAGGATCGAGTGTCATGAGAAAGGGCTTTACCTCGTGCATTGCAGAATAATCGAAGCTCCTGTACCTTGCTGTTGGAATCTGGTGCCTTGTGAGAAAGTCCTTGGCGAAATCCTTGCTGCCTTCAAGACGGGCTGCCGATTTGCCGGGCCCGATCACAGGGATTCGCCTGAGGGAACAGTCATTCAGAAAATAATCGTGTATTCCTTCCACAAGGGGCGCCTCAGGACCTACGATCACCATATCGATGTCATAGTCAACGACAGCTTTCCCAACCTCCCCGAAATTGGCCGGATCGATTTTCAGATTGGTACCTGAATTTATTGTTCCTGCATTGCCGGGACCGATAAAGATCCGGCTTACTTTTTTGCTCTGGGCAAGTTTCCATGTAAGTGCATGTTCCCTGCCTCCTGATCCAAGGATAAGAATATTCATCTGGGGAAATTATTTTGCTGTACCAAAAGTAACAATTCATCCATATAATCAAAATGCCTGAAGGAAAAACCGTCAGTTTATATCAACCGACTGGTAAAGCCTGGAGAAGGTCTCCATGACCGTATTTACATAGGTCTTCGAAACAGGGATATCGGTTACCTGCGGATTGTCAAATCCTAGCTTAAGGCCATCCTTATCTCTTCTTATAACCTTAACTTTGTCAAAATTAACCATATAGGATCTATGGCACCTGACAATTTCCGAGCCTGAGAATGTCTCTTCGATTTTCTTCAATGTATCGCGAAGCAGATATTTCGATACCTTATCCTTATTAATGTAACATATACTCACATAGTTCTCAGCCGATTCAAGATATAAAAGGTTTTCTTTTTTTACTGAAAACTTAAGAATACCCTTATCATCATAGAATGGAATCATATTTCGTGTTCCAGGGGTGATTGCCTGGCCGTCGGCAAGTCTTTCAATCTGTTCCTTCTTGTCGTTCCATGAAAAGTAAAGCCATGATACCGAATAAGGGAGCAGGAGAACCAGGGCGGTATTTCTGGAGGAGACCCTTACAAGATCGGGGAATAACCGTGCATCACCAAGAAAGAATTTCTCGAACAGGGCATACGACATTGCCATCGCAAGAACTTCAGCGAATATCCATAGAAGAAACTGCCACAGCAGCAGGGTATGCTTTTTGGATGCCTGGTACATGATTACCCGGCTGATGACTACAACCAGAACCCCTGTGAGGATAATAAGGCTCGAATATGTAAAAAACTGTACCCGGGTTACATTGAACCACCTGTCGGCCCCAAAGGGAGAATAGATATTTATAAATACGAGAGCAAAGAGCGATGTAAATATTATCAGACGAACAATGTTCTTCTTTTCATTAAGATAAGGTGGTATAGGTTTTTGAAAATCAAACATCGCGGGGTGATTACAGGTTGTAAATTTAGGCAATTTATTATATCAAAAATGCAGGTCAGCCAATTACACAAGTGATTTTTACCTCCATAATAAATATTGTATTAATGGATCCGAAAGCAGGGTGACAGCTCAGGCGCATATGACTGACCCTTTCTGCCTTTTGATGAATCCTGAATAAGAGTACAATTCTGCCGGTTGCATTTCGTCCCTGCATTACGATTTACATCCCGTATTTGGCAATTTCATCACGCCGGACCATTGCCCGGCACATAAATTTGCCCGCGTCGGTCCGCTGCTTTTACTTTGAGGGAAAATGAGGAAGAGGGTTATGGAATATAGCGGGAAATTCGAACGGTTAAGAGCGGTTTTCAATTCAGAGGCTTCTGAAATTCAAATTCCTGACTCTCCGGTAACTATACGCAATACATCGTTTTTCTCGGAGCTTCCCCGGGCTGAATTCATGAATGGGAGTGACACCCTGATATCTGAAAACCGGTCGTTTTCCTATCCGGTATTCACTCCTGCCGACCATGGCAGCAGGAAGGTTATTTTACTGTTCCATGGTCTTAATGAAAGGTCCTGGCTGAAATACCTGACATGGGCATTCCATCTGACTGAAAGCACCGGCAGCTATGTAGTTCTCTTCCCCATCTCGTTTCATATGAACAGGTCTCCTGCATCATGGAAGGATCCGCGGATTATGGTCAGTCAGCTGAAAGACCGTGATTCCCTTCTGGGTGCAATTGACAGGTCGAGCTTCGTCAACATGGCTCTCAGCGACCGGCTGACTGAAGACCCAATGAGATTCTTCAAATCAGGCTATCAGACCGTCGAAGATATAATCAAGCTGGTTTCCTGCATTAAGAATGGCAATCATCCTGTAATCCCCAGGACAGACAGGGTAGACATTTTCGCCTATTCAATAGGTGCCTTTCTTGCAGAGATCCTCATGATGGGCAATCCTGGCAACATGTTTTCCGACAGCCGGCTTTTTATGTTTTCCGGCGGATCTGTCTTCAGCAATATGAGGGGGGCCTCAAAGCTGATTATGGACAGCCGGGCCTTCGACAGGGTCTACAGCTATTACCTCAATGATTTTGAAAAAACAATAACCGGAAAGAGCCCGCTGGTTGATTTTCTCTGCACAAGCCAGCTGGGAATAGCCTTCAGGTCGATGATCGATTTTGGAAGGTTCAGGGAGTTCAGGGAAAATATGCTGAAGAAATTACATGATCAGATTCGTGCAATCGCACTGGTAAGGGACACGGTTATTCCGGCCGGAGGAATTTCATCAACTCTTGGAAGATTCCTTGAGAGGGATAATCTGAAGGTATGGGATTTCCCTTTCAGCTATTCGCATGAAAATCCTTTCCCGGTGCTCCGTACTCCAATTGCGGCCAGGGTTGACTACTGGTTCGAGAGGGTTTTTTCCGAAGCTGCCTTGTTCCTTCGCTGACCCCTCAGGCCGGTCTGCAACCGGAACCTGTTAATTCAGAAAGCGCAATCATCACCGCATCAGTATGCTGATGCAGTGATAGTCTCAACCGATACACCCGAACCGGTATCCCATCTCTTTTGCGTAGGCGATAAAATCTTCCAGAAATGAATTTGCAGAGGAAGAAGGATTATCATGAAGAACGATAACAGATCCTGGCCTGACCCTTTTAATAAGTACCTTCAGTGAGTTTTCCCTGCCGAAGTCCTTATCAAAATCGTAGGGCATGATATCCCACATTATTATCCTGTATTGATCTTTAAGCTTTCTGTACTGCCTTATCCCCATCCTTCCGAATGGCGGTCTGAAAAACCGGGAATGAACAATCGAATCTGCCTTTGCGACATCTTCGAGGTATCTTCGGGCAGGAGTTCTCCATCCGTCAGGATGGCTGAATCCGTGATTCCCTATCATATGCCCCTCTGACCTGATCCGTTCAACCAGTTGCGGGTATAGTTCAGCAGCTTTTCCGTTGCAGAAAAACATCCCCTTTATGCTATGTTTCCCAAGCATTTGCAAAAGACCCGGGGTCGAATCCGGATGCGGGCCATCGTCAAAAGTCAGATAGAGAAGCTTCTCCGTGGTCCTGATCCTGAAGACAGCCCGGGGATACAGCAAGACAGCAATAAAGCAGGGCCTGAAAAGCCTCATATGTTCTTACTTTGCAGAATAAAGCTTTGAATAATAATTATTTATGTCTGGTTCAATTTCAGCGGAAATAGAGTCGAGCTTAAGCTTTACGGAGAGGTTATAAATATCGAGCAGAGACTGCATGCTTATACCCGTCGGATAGTCAAGACCGTACCGCTGATCCGGTCTGATGCTTATTGCATACTCCAGGTATGTCATCGCATACCCCGCTATATCTTTCAGCATTTTCTCCCCCTCCTCCTTTTCTCCTGCCCTTACAAGCACTTCGGCCAGTCCTATCGAGAAAAAATCATCCGGCATTTTTTCCGGCGGAACTATCTGCATTGCCCTGTGAACCACCTCAACAGCCTTGACAGTATCTCCGGTGGCGACAAGGTCCTTCCCCAGGGATGCGAAGATTCTCTTGAAATTGCTGAACATCCTCCGGTTGTTCTCGTCGAGGTACACTTTTGGATCTGCCGCATTGCCCCAGGTGAATTTGTTCATCATGTTATCGTACATTATATGGGGATCTATCATACCGAATTCTCCCTTTTCGGGAGTATCGATCCTGATTGGTTCAACCCTGTAGGCCAGCCCTTCCTGGACAAAATATTTCTCGAGCCCCTTGTACTGGTCGGACGGAACCGTTGTTGAAAAATATATCGGTCTGACCCACTTGTTTGTGGCGAGCATATCCATTATTGCAAGGTCTCCCTTGAAGACATCCTGATCTGAATAATCCCAGATAATGGGAGAAAGCAGGCGGTCCCTGAAATAGGGCTTTACTGTTCCGTTGGCGAGCACCCTGGCGGTATCCACATCGATAATGAATTTGCTTGCAGGCAGGTAATTCATATAATCCCCTCTTCCGCTCAGGTCTACCATGTATTTTCTGTCATCCATGCCAGCAAACTCAACAATCTCCTTAATGTTGACCGGTTTATCCACCCGGTTATTGACAGGCAACTGTTCCCTTACACCTTCGAGGTACTTTTCTGGAGCAAGTGACAACGGAATTGGATCGGAACCATAGGCTTTCTGCCTCATCATGGAGATATACCAGCCTGCCTGGATATAGCTCAGGTTTGCCACCCGGATATCTGTCCTGACGTTCTCCACATCCTGTGCATACCATACGGGGAATGAGTCATTATCGCCATAAGTGAACAATATACTGTTCGGAGCACATGATTTCAGGTAATTTTCGCCAATATCCCTAGCCGTATATCTTCCGGAACGGTCATGATCGTCCCAGTTCTGGAATGCCATCAGAACCGGCACGGCTGCCAGCAGGACAACAAAAGTCAGCGCTGCCGATCCTTTCTCTCCAAGTATTTTTTGCAGCTTCTCATAAACAAGCATAAATCCCATTCCGATCCATATTGTAAAGGCATAAAATGAACCGGCATAGGCATAGTCCCGCTCCCTTGGCTGGTTCGGATACTGGTTCAGATAAAAAATTATGGCCAGTCCGGTCATTATGAAGAAAGCCATCACAAGCCAGAAGCCTTTCCTGTCCCTGTTGTATTGCCATAATAAGCCGGCCATCCCGAGGATAAAAGGAAGGAAATAATACTTGTTATTCCCCGGGTTGGTCTTCAGATCGACCGGCACTTTATCGAGGTTGCCAAGGCGTGCCTCGTCTATAAATCTTATGCCGCTTATCCAGTTACCATATAGATTATTGCCGTTACCCTGGATATCATTCTGCCTGCCGGCAAAATTCCACATGAAGTAACGGAGGTACATAAATCCGATCTGGTATCTGAAAAAGTAGGTGAGGTTCTCCCCGAAGGTCGGGCAAACAATAGTCTCCTTTGAATCCGAGCCTGTTGAATACTTTTTCCCAACGACCTTTCCCCAGTACTTGTACGAGCTCTCATGATCGGGATCGGAACTGTACATTCTCGGGAAAATCGTTTCAAACTGCTTGCTGTATTCATATTCGGGATGGTAATAGGGCTTGTACCGGCCATCCACCTTGTTATAGCCTGCAATCACTTTCTTCACTCCGACCACGGGGGCACTGTAGTAGTTCCCGAAAAATTTCGGGGAACTGCCATACTGCTTCATATTTATATAATAGGAAAGTGAAAAGACATCGGATGGATTATTCTGGTTCATCGGGGGCCGTGCAGATGATCTTATCATAATCATCGCGTAAGAGGAGTATCCGATCATCACAACCAGCAGGGATGTAAGTGCATAGTTCAGTATCACCCGGTTATTCTTCATTGAATACCTGATGCCGTAAGCCAGGCCCCCGAAGATAAGTATAATGTAAAACAGCAGTCCGCTGTTGTAGGGCAGCCTTAAAACATTCACGAAGAGAAGCTCAAACCAACCCCCTGCCACGGGAGCTCCCGGGACAATCACGAATACCATGAGCCACAGGATAACGATTGCGGCCACTGCTGTCTTCAGCAGGCCACGGGTTGTCACTTCAAATCTCCTGAAATAAAATACAAAGACCAGAGCGGGTATGACAAGAAGATTCAACCTGTGGACTCCAAGCCCGAGTCCCATTACATAGGCTATGAGAATAATCCATCTGCCTGAATGGGGATCGTCTGCCTCATCTTCCCACCTGAGCATTCCCCAGAAGACAAAGCCGGTGATCAGTGAGGAGAGGGCATAAACTTCACCCTCGACAGCTGAAAACCAGAATGTATCGGAAAAGGCATAAGCGAGAGCTCCTATGATACCGCTGCCAATTATTGCAGGCACATGCCTGGCTTCCAGCTCATTGCCATTGACGAATACTTTCCTCACGAGATGGGTGATCGTCCAGAAGAGGAACATTATTGCAAATCCGCTGCTCAGTGCCGAAAATGTATTTACCGTAATTGCAGCCCTGGAGCCGTCCCCTCCGGCAAAAAGGGTTGCCACTCTTCCTATCATAAGGAATAACGGGGCTCCGGGAGGATGACCCACCTGAAGTTTGAAGGCTGAGAGTATAAACTCACCGCAATCCCAGAAACTTACA
The DNA here is from genome assembly GCA_963756885.1 of uncultured Bacteroidales bacterium. Classification (GTDB taxonomy): domain Bacteria; phylum Bacteroidota; class Bacteroidia; order Bacteroidales; family VadinHA17; genus LD21. The sequence goes on along the minus strand of CAVWPG010000001.1, from coordinate 97,488 downwards.
GTTGGCTCGCGGGTCAATATATAAACCGTTGCTGAAACAATAAAAATTAACCATCCGGTCAGATTGTTCCACCGGCGGTAATTACCCCAGATTGAATCCATAAACAAATTGTTTTTATGCAATTAAGCAACAAAGAACGGAAAAATTTGTTATTTAAGCTTAAGTCATTTTCTATTTAACAACATTTTAACCTCGGGAATTATACTACTTTTGCAGAAATTTTCCAGGCGGCGCATTAATGAGAATAACTTTAGCCCTTGTCTGCTTATTATTAATATCGGGCGGCACCCTGTGCGGTCAGTCCGTTGCGGATGCAAATCCCCAGGCGGGGAATCTCGCCCTGAGGATAAAAACAATAAGCTTTATTGAGGACAATGAATTTTTCAATCCTATAGTTGAAGGCTATACTCTTCTTGGTTTTTTCTTCCAGCCCGAGCTGGTGTACAATCCATCGCCCAAAGTTTCACTGAGTGCCGGTACCCACATCCTGAAGTATTACGGCAGCGGAAAATTTTCGCAGATAAGGCCCATATTCACAACCAGGCTTAATTTTTCAGACAAAACCACTCTGACCCTGGGCTCTCTTTCAGGGCCTGATCAGCATCATTTTTTCGACCCCCATTTTTACAGTGAAAGGCTGTACAACGAATATGTTGAAGATGGCATACAGCTTACACACAGGAACGATCATATATTCTCGGATGCCTGGATAAGCTGGGAAAACTTCATTTTCAAGGGTGATTCTACACGTGAGCAGTTTACATTCGGGGAATCATTCAGGTACACCTCTTCGCCCATTGAGGATTTTATTCATGTCGAAATTCCTGTCCAGCTGCAGCTCAAGCACAGGGGCGGGCAGATCAGCGATTATCCTGAGATGATGGAATCGTTCATAAATATCGCTGCCGGGGTAAGGGTAAATTTCGATCTTGCACAAAAGAAATTTGGCCAGGCCGGGATTGAATACCTTCAGTTCATGAATAATCTCAGGGAGGGAGATACATTATATGGAGTATCGCATGGTTATGCATCCTGGATCCGGCTGCATTACAGCTATAAAATATTCAGGTTTTCAACAGGATACTGGAATGCCCATGATTATTATGCTCCAAACGGGAACCCGATCTTTGGAAGCGTATCCGACTATCAGCCCGGGCTTGTGATACATAACCGGAAACTTGTAACCACCTCAGCATCACTGAGGTTTTTGCCTATAAGTGCACTGGAGCTCTATTTTGGAGTGGATCTATATTATGACACCGTACTTGGGAGGATCGATCAGGCCTACACACTTCACCTGAATTTTGATAAGATGATCAATTTGTTCTCATCAAAACACAAACTGCCTGAGCATCCTGAATAGGAGGATTCACCTGATCAGATAAAGAAACGCCATGGCCGGGTCTTCCAGTATTCCCCTGCGTAGTCTATCCCGATCCGTTCACTGGTCTTTATATCTGGCCTGATATTGTTGTCTTCAAGCCATATCCTGTCTGAGGTCGTGAGATCTTCACCATAGAATGTCCGGTCAATCCCGATGGCCTTTGTAAGTTTTCCTGGTCCGGAGAATCCTTCGACTCCCCTTATCAGAGCAGCCTGAGGCGAATCTTCGGTACCGGCTACAATATTCAGCATCCAGTACATGCCATATATAAAGTAGACATAAAGATATCCGCCCCTGTGATACATTATCTCTGTTCTGGCTGTCCTGCCCTTGCTGGCATGGCAGGCCCTATCCTCGGAGCCCCTGTAGGCCTCGGCCTCCGTGATCATATAACTGCGGCCGGGCCCTGCTCCGGGCCTGATGACGATGCTTTTACCGATCAGCCCGGGCGCGACATCAAGAACATCGCGCTCAAAAAATTCTCTCTTCAACCTGCCCGATACGATACCTTTTTCATTGCCTGCCATATAGTGTCCCTGACTTCAGTTGAGAAAATCCGGGGAGACAAAATTAAGTCACTTTCCGCTTCCGGGAATAAAATCTGCACATTATTCTTTTTTTTTTGGAAATATGTTGTATTTTTGCAGTCCCCAAAATCAGGGTTTAGTGCGTTGAACAGGAGTATATAAATTAAAAATAAATAGTAGTGAACACCTTAAGCTATAAAACAGTATCCGCAAACAAAGCTACTGTGAACAAGGAGTGGGTAATTATTGATGCTGAAGGCATGATCCTGGGAAGGCTTTCCTCGGTTGTTGCCTTCATGCTCAGAGGGAAGCACAAGACTGATTTCACCCCCCACGTCGATTGCGGTGATAATGTGATTGTTATAAATGCCGAGAAAATTGATCTCTCAGGAACCAAATGGGCAGATAAGATCTATGTGCGTCATACAGGTTATCCCGGAGGCCAGAGATTCACAACTGCAGAGGCGATGCTTAAGAAGAATCCTATCGGACTGATTGAGCATGCTGTCAAGGGTATGTTGCCGAAAAACCGTCTTGGGAGTGCCCTTTACAGAAATCTCCATGTTTATGCCGGGGCTTCGCATCCTCATGAAGCACAGAAACCAAAAAAAATTGAACTTTAATTACATTAAGCAACAGATATGGAACCAATCAATGCTCTTGGAAGACGGAAGGCAGCAGTAGCCCGTGTATATTTAAGCGATGGCAAGGGTAAAATCACTGTGAACGGCAGGGACTACAAGGAATATTTCGGTGCAGAGACACTTCAGTATGTTGTGACGCAGCCTCTCGTTCTTTTGAATGCAACTGACAAATACGATATAAATGTCAATCTTGCCGGAGGCGGTGTAAAAGGGCAGGCTGAAGCTCTTCGCCTGGGTATTACAAGGGCTCTTGTGATGATCGATAATGAATCCAAACCGGCTCTCAAGGTAGAAGGGTTCCTCACTCGCGATCCCCGTGAGGTTGAAAGGAAAAAGCCTGGAAGGCCAAAAGCCCGCAAGAGATTCCAGTTCAGCAAACGTTAGGAATTAACAGATAAGTCATAGATGCAAGTTTAGTATCTAAATTGCAGAGACTCCCGTTCGGCGGGACTACTTTGCAATTGATTTTAAAGAATGTAAACTTAAAAAATCACAAAATGCCAAGAACAAATTTCAAAGAATTATTGGATGCCGGTGTTCATTTCGGACACCTTAAAAGAAAATGGAACCCTGCTATGGCTCCCTATATCTTCATGGAGCGTAACGGGATCCACATTATTGATCTCGAAAAAACAGCCGTCAAAATTGATGAGGCTGCCTCGGCAATGAAGCATATTGCAAGGTCCGGTAAGAAAGTCCTCTTTGTTGCAACCAAAAAACAGGCCAAGGAAATAGTATCCGAGAAGGTGAAAGCTGTCAACATGCCTTATGTTACAGAACGCTGGCCGGGTGGTATGCTTACAAACTTCCCGACTATAAGAAAAGCTGTAAAGAAAATGTCGTCAATCGACAAAATGGCTACCGACGGCACCTTTGCCAATCTCTCAAAGCGTGAAAGGCTCCAGGTCACCAGACAAAGGGCCAAGCTTGAAAAAACCCTTGGAAGCATAATCGATCTTACACGGCTTCCTTCTGCTCTCTTCATTGTTGACGTAAGCAAGGAGCACATAGCCGTAAGAGAGGCTAAAAGGCTTGGAATTCCCGTCTTTGCAATGGTCGATACAAATTCCGATCCTTCAGACATTGAGTTCCCGATACCCGCAAATGATGACGCTTCCAAATCAATCTCGCTGATAATAGGCATACTTTGCCAGGCAATTGAAGAGGGTCTCAATGAAAGGAAGAATGAGAAGGACAAGGAACCTCAGCCAAAGGATAAGAAAGTAATAAGGAAAGAACTTGAAACAAAGGATATTCCTGCCGCCATAATCGAGGCTATAGTTGATGAGGATGAAGAAGAGGAAGAAGATGCCGAAGTTGAAGTTGAAGAGGATGAGGAAGTCACAGCCGAGACGGATGAGGAAGAAGATCTCATAAAGGCCGTTGACGAAAATGAAGAAGAATAGAATAGAATAGAATATTAATAACTACCAATATAAAATATTTACCATGGCTGTTATAAATGCTGCTGATGTTGCTAAACTAAGGAGAGTGACCCTCGCGGGTATGATGGATTGTAAAAAGGCCCTCGAGGAGGCCGACGGCAACTTTGACAAGGCAATTGAAATTATACGCAAGAAGGGACAGGCCGTAGCCAACAAGCGTGCCGACAGGGATGCAACAGAAGGAGTTGTCCTTTCCAAAACCTCTTCCGACGGAAAGACCGGAGCAATAATAGTGCTGAACAGCGAAACTGATTTCGTGGCAAAAAATGCCGATTTCATGGCTCTGGCTACCAAAATACTCGATATAGCCCTGGCCAGCAAGCCGGCCGGACTCGAAGAACTTAAATCTCTCCCGCTCGAAGGCGGAAAGATCGGAGATAAGGTTGTAGAGTATGTCGGGATAATCGGTGAAAAGCTTGATCTCTCCTATTATGAAAAAATCGAAGCAGCACACGTCCAGGCTTACATACATCCGGGAAACAGGCTGGCCACTTTGGTTGGCTTTACAAAATCAGGTGCCGACCCTCAGGTTTACAAGGATATTGCAATGCAGATAGCCGCAATGAACCCTGTGGCAGTTGATAAGGATTTTGTTCCGGAATCGGTTATTGCCCAGGAAATAGAGATAGGCAGGGAACAGGCCAGGCGCGACGGGAAACCAGAGGATATGCTGGATAAGATCGCACAGGGTAAGCTTGCAAAATTCTTCAAGGAGAGCACACTGCTTAACCAGGATTTTGTGAAGGACAATAAAATTACGATCAGGCAATATCTTCAGTCTGCCAACAAGGAGCTGACCGTATCCGATTTCAAGCGCTATTCCCTTAATCTGTAATACGTAAGTTCATAATTCAATATTTCAGTGGCCCCGCCTGAGCGGGGCCACTTTTTTTGTATTCACTATTATTCTATCTTTACGTTAAAGAACCTGATCATATGAAATACTCAAGGATATTGTTAAAGCTCAGCGGAGAATCACTGGCAGGGAACGGCAATCAAGGGATAGATGATAATGTACTTACCGAATATGCCCGGCAGGTTATCGAAGTTATGGAAGCCGGATGTGAAGTTGCCATTGTTATCGGAGGAGGCAATATTTTCAGAGGCCTGAGCGGTACCCAATCGGGCTTCGACAGGGTTAAAGGAGATCAGATGGGTATGCTTGCAACCGTTATCAACAGTCTTGCACTGGAAAGCGCGATAAAAAGACTGGGAGGCAGGGCAAGGGTCTTCACCTCGATACGGATGGAGCCTGTGGGTGAGCTGTATAACAGGGACAGGGTTCTGGAAGCAATGAAAGACATGACCGCTTCGATTCTTGCCGGTGGCACTGGAAATCCGTTCTTCACCACTGACACTGCCTCAGCTCTCAGGGCAGTGGAGATCGGCGCCGATGTACTTCTGAAAGGCACAAGGGTTGACGGTGTTTATTCGGCCGATCCCGAGAAGGATAAATCGGCCGTGAAATTCACGGGCATCTCTTTCGGGGAGGCATTAGACAAAAGGCTGAAGGTAATGGACTCTACCGCATTTACCATGTGCCGTGAGAATAACATGCCTGTTGTTGTATTCGATATGAACAGAAGGGGCAACCTCCTGAGGGTTGTCATGGGAGAAAATGTAGGCACGCTGGTCTCAAACTGATTTTTTTGCAATTCCGTCTATTTTATTATTTTTGTTATTCCTTTTCAACCTGACGTAAAAGGGGATTAAAAGACTGAAGACCAAACAACCTAAACTATACCCTATGAACGAGGATATTGAACTTGTAATAGATGAGACAAGAGACAGAATGGAAAAGGCTCTTGAACATCTTGAGCACGAACTTGCCAGGCTTCGTGCCGGCAGGTCGAACCCTGCCCTGCTCGATGGAATTACCGTGGACTACTACGGCGTAATTTCTCCCCTTTCCCAGGTTTCAAATATCAATACTCCCGATGCCAAGACCATTATGATCCAGCCATGGGAGAAGAATATGCTCGGGACAATTGAAAAGGCAATAATGGCTGCAAATATCGGACTTACACCTGTCAATAACGGGGAAGTTATCAGGATCAACATTCCTCCCCTCACTGAGGAAAGGCGTCATCAGCTTGTCAAGCAGGTGAGAAACGAGGGCGAAACAGCAAAGATCAGTGTCCGTAATGCACGTAAATGGGCAAATGATGAACTTAAACAGCTCCTGAAAGATGGCCTTCCGGAGGATCTTGAGAAAGAAGCCACCGAACAGGTACAGGAGATGACCCATTCCTGGAACGGAAAAATCGATAAGGTTATGGCGCAGAAGGAAAAGGATGTAATGACTGTCTAACAGTTTACTCCCTTCATTCCTGAGGTACAAGTGCTGCAGATATCCGTGGCTTCCCTGTTTGTCATCAATATGCGTCTGAACAGGCTGTATTTTGTACCGTTCCAGATATCCCGGAATGATTCAAGGGCAAGATCACCCATTGCATGTTGCGCATCCTTGTCGAAGCAGCAGGGCAGCACTTTCCCATCCCACGTTATTACCGGATTGAACCACAGCCTGGCACATCTCGCGGGCAAGGTGTTCTTTATCCTGTACTCTCCGCCAACTTCAGCATACCTCCTGAATTTTTCATCCGCCGGCAACCATTTATCAAACCCGTCCAGGCCGGTTATCTGCATTGATTTCAGCTTCAGTGAGGCTCTGTGCAGTGCAGCTAGCTTTTTTAACCGGGGGATCTGGTGTTCGTTAAATTTATTTACAAGAACCTGTATCTCAAGCTTCAGGGACGAGCCGTACCTCCTCACGGCATCTGAAATATTCCCGATACCGGTAAGGACTGTGGCAGCATTTCCACCCGCCCGGTAAGCCGAATATGAAGCCTGGTCGAGCCCATCGAGCGAAATGACAAGCTTGCCAAGGCCTGACCTGGCGATTTTTTCAGAATTCTCCACTGACAGGTAATGGCCGTTTGTCGATATTACAGTCCTTATCCTGCCGCTCTGCCTTATAAATGAGTAAAACCCCGGATGAAGCAGGGGCTCACCCTGGAAATAGAGATTTATATTGTAGAGATATGGGGACAGCTCTGATATTATCTTCCTGTACAGCCCCGGATCCATAAATCCCCTCTCCCGCTTCATCTCCCCGGATCCCGATGCACATTCAGGACATCTGAGGTTGCAAAGGTTTGTCAGCTCTATTCCTACAGCCGGAGGCATCCCGTAAACAAAGGGCCGTCCCGAGACCGAGCTCTTAAGGTACCCATACCCGGCTATGATCAGATTGGCAGGCCTGTTATATCTGTTTATCATCTGATAATGAGAATAGGGAGGTAAGATAAGAAAATTATTATAACGATCCGGATAGGGTAAATATTAAGCATGGGGGTCATAATGCTGGAAAGAAAAGAATACGGTATTCAGAATAACAGATTCAGAAATCAAAACTTTTAATTAATAAATCAAAGCCATGAAAACTCTTAGAAATTTTTCGCTTATCGCAGCACTGCTTCTTACGGTTTTTGCTGTCCAGGCAGTCTCCGGCTCCGGCCGCCCCGATAAAAAAAAGAATGACCAGCAATCGGTTGTAATTGTCAAGGGGAAAGTCGTTGATGCCGAAACCAGGAATCCGCTTGTTTTTGCTACTGTTGCCGTAATGGAATCGAACGTAGCTATTATTACAAACATCGATGGTGAATTCACCCTGAAAATCGGGGAGACCATTACCTCGAAAAATCTCGAGATCACCTATCTCGGATACAAGAACAAGGTAATACCTATCAGTGATCTCAAGGACAATGGCTCCAAGAATATCATTGAGCTTGAGGCAGCACCCATCCCCATTAAGGAGATAGTTGTCAAGCCTCTCGATCCGAATGAGATAGTGAAAAAGGCTATCCTGAGCATCGGGAAAAATTACGAGAATGTGCCGAACCTGATGACAGCCTTCTATCGTGAGACTATCAAGAAGAACCGCACTTACGTGTCTATCGGGGAAGCCGTTGTGGAGATATTCAAGGCTCCTTATGCGAATGATATCCGCTTCGACGGGGCCAGGATCTACAAGGGTCGCAAAAGCTCTGATGTCCAGAGGATGGATACAGTCCTGTTCAAGCTGCAGGGAGGACCTGTAAGCGTACTGCAGCTCGATATAGCCAAAAACACCGAGTCGATACTCACTCCGGAAGCCATGGAATATTATAACTATTCGATTGGCGGTGTAATTGAGATCGACAATAAGCCTCATTATGTGATAGACTTTATTCAGAAGCCCTCGGTTGACATACCATTATTCATGGGAAGCCTCTATATAAATATGGATACATATGGCATCACGGAGGCTGAATTTGGCTTCAACCTTGCAAACAAAGAGGAAGCTGCTTCAATATTCATAAGGAAAAAACCTATCGGCATGAAAGTAACTCCTGAGATCGCTACATACAGGACCAAGTACCGCGAACAGGACGGCAAGCTGCATTTCGAGTATTCCCGTGCCGAAGTTAAATTCAAGGTGAACTGGGCGAAGAAATTATTCAATACCTATTACACTACTATGTCAGAAATCGCAGTAACTGACAGAACTGACCAGGAAGTTATTAAATTTGCAGGTAAGGATAAGATCAGGTATTCGGATGTATTTACCGAAAAGGTGAGCGCCTTTGCCGATCCCAAGTTCTGGGGCGACTACAATGTTATCGAACCCGACCAGAGCATTGAATCGGCTATAAGGAAGCTTAGCAGGAAGCTGAAGTTCAACAATATGGAAGACAAATAACAGGCAGATCAGCAATATGATCAGGGATACTGACATAATAGGGAGGATCCGGCAGGGTGATGTGGGACAGTTCGAGTCACTTTTCCGGTCCTCCTATGTTTCCCTGGTACGGTATGCCAGAACCCTTGTGAAGGATCAGGATGACGCTGAGGAAATAGTGCAGGATCTTTTTTTCAGGATCTGGAAGGACAGGGAGAAAATAAAAATTGAAAGTTCTTTGAATGGATATCTCTTCAGATCGGTACATAACCGGTGCCTGCATTACATCGAGCACAGCCGGATCGTCGAAAAACATGCTGAAGAGATGTCGTACAGGCAGCCGGAGAGCCCTGAAAATCCATCGGACATTCTTAATTACAAGGAGTTGCAGGCCAGGATAGCAAATATACTCGACCGGCTCCCTGAAAGATGCGGCAAGATCTTCTGCATGAACAGGTTCGATGGTCTCAAGTATCATGAGATAGCTGAAAAGCTCTCGGTATCGGTCAAGACTGTCGAAGCCAACATGGGCAGGGCATTAAAGGAGTTCAGGAAAGAATTAACGGAAATTTAAACACAATGAAGAATAAGGGAAGATATTCAGACGAGGAATGGGAAGAACTGGCTTCCCTCCTTTCAGACGAAAAGGGAGGACAGTCTGATCTTCTCGGTCAGTTTATGGCAGAAGACAATGGCAATACCTCTAAAAAATGGAAAGAGTTGGGAATTATGAATGACGAAAAGGAAATAAATGTAGACAGAGCCTGGGATAATATTTATGCCAGGATGAAAGAAGATATGGGGAAAGAAAAACAGAGCCCCGCGGGAACAGTTTTTTTGAGAAGATCGTTCATCAGGGTGGCAGCAATCGCCCTCGTCATTCTGTCTCTTGGCATCACGGCAGTTTATCTTGTCAATCCTGGCATCCTCAGCAGGAAGATCTCAATAGCAACAAGCAACGATGAAAAGAACATAAGGGTAGAAATGGCTGATGGCAGCCTTGTTTATCTTAACCGCAATTCCGAATTAATATACAGGTCCGGCTTCGGCAGACGGACAAGGAATGTGACCCTCCGGGGGGAAGCTTTTTTCGAAATTGCCCACGATGCCTCAAAACCCTTTGTTATCGATGCAGGAAGTGCAAGTGTGAAAGTGGTGGGAACTTCATTCAATGTCATAACCAGCAATAGCCAGGATGCTGTCGAAGTATTTGTAAAAACGGGGAAAGTATTGCTGTCGGATAATTCGGGATCCAAATCCCTGGCACTCGATCCCGGGTACATAGGGACAATGGGAGCGGTTACTTCTGACAGAAAGCTTAATGAGGATCCGAATTATCTTTCGTGGAAGACCGGGCTGCTCGTTTATAACGGACAAAAGCTGGATGTGGTTTTCAGCGATCTGAAAAGAGTTTACAATATTGATATTGAAGTGGCAGATTCCTCAATCCTTGAGAACAGGTGGACCTCTCCTATCGATAATCAGCCCAGGGAGACAATTATCAGGCTGATTTGTGCTAGCTTTAACCTAAGTTTTACAAAAGACGGGAATGTTTACCATCTTATGAAGAAATAGTTCAAAAACTTAAAGATGTCATCGCTTAATGGCTTTATATTCAGGATATCCCGGGCCATTCCAGTTTTTCTGCTTCTCCTTTGCACACAGAAATCAGAGTGCCAGGAAGGTATTCTCGATTCTATTTTCACATTTCGGGAAGGAGCCGTGGCAACAGGCGATGCATTGGATATAATCACTCACCGTACCGGCTATAATTTTACTTATGACAGCCGCCTTATCGACAAGGACAGGATGGCTGAGCTTGATTTCAACAGGCTTAGGCTCGGCGCCATTCTCGACAGCATTCTGAAGAACAGGACGCTGAGCTTCTCCGTAATCGATAAATATATAATCATCTCACGGGCAGAGATGAACCCTCTGTCGGCAAGGGATTCCCTGCCGGCGGACCTGGTAAGGTACGTAACGGGCTCTGTAGTGGATGAAGAGACATACGAACCTCTTCCATTTGCCACAATAGGGCTGAAAAACAATGGAAAGGGGACCGTCACAAACAATAACGGGCAGTTCGGACTCAAGATAACACCTGACCTGACAAATGACACCCTATCTGTCTCTTATCTTGGCTACATCAGGAGTGAGATACCTGTCAGACAGGCCATACACAAGGATCTGTCAATCCCGATGAAGAGGGAGTTCATCTCAATACCTGAGATCATAATAAGGAACCAGATCCCGCAGGAGATAATCTACAAGGCAGTTACAGCCATCCGTCATAACTATTCCGATATTCCTGCTATGATGACTGCCTTTTACAGGGAAGGGGTCCTGAAAAAGAAGGAGCTGCAGAACTACTCCGAAGCCGTTGTCCAGATCTACAAAGCCCCCTATTCCGGATCCCTTATGGGAGACCAGATGAAGATTTATAAAAGCAGGAAGATTGAAAATGCCAGACTCACCGATACACTTGCCGTGAGGCTCAAGGCTGGCCTGAGCACATGCCTCGAGCTTGACGGGGTAAAGCACCTGTTCGATTTCCTTAATCGCGAGACCATGTCCGACTACAGGTACAGGATGGCGGATATAGTCTCCTGGGAAAATGAGTCCGCCTATGAAATAGAATTTGAGCAGAGGGAGGATATCGATGAACCACTCTACAAAGGGGTTGTATATATCAATACAACCGACTTTTCGGTACTGCATGCAGAGTTCGAGCTAAACCAGGCACTGATACACAAGATGAAGGATTCCTTCGTGTATAATTCAACGAAGGGCTTCAATACATGGCCTGTTTCAGTGAAATATTCAGTTAGTTACAGGAAGATCAACGGAGTTTATTATCTGAGCCATGTGCGCGGCGATATGTTCTTCTCCTCCAAACAGAAAAAGAGGCTTTTCAGCAGCCAGTTCCAGGTTTTTTTCGAGCTGGCGGTAACCAATGTCAGCCTGAAGAACGCAAAGCGCTTTGAAAGGGAGGAACTGGCTCCCATTCATTCAATTTTTTCGAAAACGATAACTAATTACGACCCCGGCTTCTGGGGCAATCAGGACTTCCTGAGGCCAGAGGATAACCTGCTTAAAGCTCTCGAAAACATGGAAGTCAAACTCCAGGAGTTCTCGGAATGAAAGTCATTAAAGGCCCTTCCGTTCATACATCCTTGTGGCGCATTGGCTGAACAGGCAACTTTAGCCGGATCAGTACTTGTTTATAAGCTGATATAATTCGGTAAGATCGGGGGTAAGAATAATTTCAGTCCTCCTGTTCTTCTGCCTGGCATCTGTCGTATTACGGCTGTCGACCGGAAGATATTCGCTGCGCCCCGAAGCAGTGAGTCTCTCGGGTTTAATTCCGGAACCATCCAGGAGCGTCCTTACCACCGTCGTCGCCCTTTTTACGCTGAGATCCCAGTTGTCTTTCAGCTGGCTGTTCCCCGGATTATACGGAACATTATCGGTATGGCCCTCAATCGTGATCTGGATGCCGGGATTTTTTTCAAGCACCACAGCGAGCTTTTTAAGGGCATTCCTGCCATTGGCATCTATATCCCAGCTGGCAGATTTGAACAGGAGCTTCTCCTCCAGCGATATATATACCTTCCCGTCTTTCTGAGTCACGGTGAGGCCATTGTTCTCGAAGCCCAGCAAGGCTTCGGACACCTTATTTTTAAGATCCTGCACAATTTTTTTCTGGGTATCGAGTACCTTTTCGAGCTCAGCAAGTCTTGCATTCCTCTTGTCAAGCTCAGCTGTAAGCTCATCGAGCGAGGCCTTTTTGGAGTCGAGATTCTGGCTCAGCTGCCTGAGAAGATCCTCCTTCTTCTGAAGGTTATCCTGGGCAGCATTGAGCTCTCCCAGCAATCGCTGGGTCTCCTTTACGTTTCCCTTAATAAGGTCTTCCTGGGCATTCTGCAGGTCATTATATTTTTCTGACAGCTTATTATAATCCTCAGATGCCTTGTCGCGCTCAACCTCCACCTTCGATATCTCATCCCTTGTAGCCTCTATCTCCTTACCGAGCGATGCAAGTCTGGCCTCCAGCTCCCTGTTCTTCATTTCCAGGCCTATATTGTCGGTTTTGAATTCATCCCTCTCATCCATAAAATGCCTGCTGGTACCTTCCAGTTCAGAATATTTCTTTCCCGACACGCACGAAACGGTCGATATCGCAATGAGAACTGAACCGAAGATGGCAAATATTGATTTGGTCATGATCTGTGTATCTTAAGATTATAACATCGGAACTTTCAAAAAATTATTATCCTGACAGAGTATTTACAAACAAAAATAAGAAAATTGCGTATAAGCCTTGCCTGACACAGGGGAATAATAATTGTTATATTTGCAGGTTGTTTATTTTTCCTGAATATAATGCAGCAAAAAGAGAGTTTACTCCTCACAATATCCTCACCTGAAGATCTTAGGAAGCTCGAACCATCTGACCTACTGCAGGTCAGCGAAGAACTGCGTCAGTTCATAATAGATGAAGTATGCAATAATCCCGGTCATTTCGGTGCCAGTCTGGGAGTTGTGGAGCTTACAGTTGCCCTCCACTATGTTTTCAATACCCCCTACGACAAGATAATATGGGATGTCGGCCATCAGGCTTATGGTCATAAAATCCTCACAGGAAGAAGGGAGGTCTTTTCAACAAACAGGAAATACAAGGGGATCAGCGGTTTTCCCAGGATGGCTGAGAGTGAGTATGATGCCTTCGGAACAGGCCACTCATCCACCTCTATTTCCGCTGCTCTGGGAATGGCCCTTGCAGCGCAGCTCAAGGGAGAGGAAAGGCATGTGGTCGCAGTGATAGGCGACGGTGCCATGACAGCAGGACAGGCCTTCGAGGGTCTTAATAATGCCGGCATAGGAAAATCGGATATCATTGTCATCCTCAACGACAACAATATCGCAATCGATCCGAATGTGGGAGCGCTGAAGGAATATCTCCTCGACATCACTACGAGCAAGACCTATAACAGGTTCAAGGACAGGATCTGGAAGCTTCTTGGAATATTCGGGAGGCACAGTCCCGACGCAAGGACCCTTGCCGCCCAGATCGAGGCAGGCTTCAAGAGCACGATACTCGACCGCAGCAATCTTTTCGAAGGACTGAACTTCAGATATTTCGGTCCCATCGATGGCCATGATATCCTGCATCTTATCAAGGTACTGGAGGATCTCAAAAGGATTCCGGGCCCGAAGCTTCTCCACTGTCTTACGATCAAGGGCAAGGGCTTCAGACAGGCGGAGGAAAACCAGACGACCTTTCATGCCCCTGGTAAATTCAACAAGAAGACGGGTGAAATAATCTCTTCATCAGGGGATGACAAGATCCCATCATGGCAGGAGGTCTTCGGGACAACTGTGCTGGAGCTCGCAAGGATGAATGACAGGATAACGGCAATAACCCCTGCAATGCCAACCGGCAGCTACCTCACGGAGATGATGAACGAGATGCCTTCCAGGACATACGATGTGGGGATCGCGGAACAACACGCCGTGACATTTTCAGCAGGGCTTGCATCACAGGGGATCATACCCTATTGCTGCATCTATTCTTCATTCCTTCAGAGAGCCTACGATCAGATCATACATGATGTTGCCCTCCAGAATCTCCACGTAATATTCTGCGTCGACCGGGGGGGCCTTGTCGGGTCGGATGGAGCAACACATCACGGATTCTTCGATTTGGCCTTTATGAGGTCGATCCCGAACATGGTGGTGGCAGCTCCCATGGATGAGCTCGAATTGAGGGATTTTCTCTATACTGCGCAGCTCGTGAAGAACCAGTTCCCATTTTCAATACGATATCCCCGTGGGAGAGGTCAGTATTCAGACTGGAAAAAACCATTCAATGAAATTGAGATCGGGAAGGGAAGGCTTATCAGCGGGGGCACCGACCTTGCTGTGCTTACAATCGGGCACACCGGCAGCATTGCCGCATCCGTTATCAAAAATCTCTCTTCGGAAGATATTTCGGTTGCACATTACGATATGAGGTTCGTTGCACCTCTCGACAAGGATATCCTTAACACGGTTTTCAGGGAGTATCGTTACATTATAACTGTTGAAGACGGCATTCTGAGCGGAGGGTTCGGAAGCGCCGTTGTGGAGTTCATGACCGATAACGGGTACAATGCCGACGTAAGGAGGCTGGGCATACCCGGCTATTTTGTCGGGCATGGCACGCAGGATGAGCTTTACTGTGAATGCGGCTTCGATGCCGGCGGGATAGAGATAGCAATCAGGGAGATGACTGTTAAGATCAAAGAGGAGAAGTCGGAAGAAAAGATAAAAGATAAAAGTAAAAAGACAAAAGTTTAAAAAAATTCCTACTTTCGCAGTCCTGTCGAAAGATGCCCGCATGGCAGGGCCGGGCAATCAGAAACTGCCCGGATGGCGGAATTGGTAGACGCGCTGGTCTCAAACACCAGTGGCAGCAATGCTGTGCCGGTTCGATCCCGGCTCCGGGTACAGAAACGGAAGAAACAGATTTTTCATCTGTTCCTTCCGTTTTTTCTTTTTGTAACTCATTAGTATTCTGAAATATCCAGTCAAGGACTTTGTTGTAAGAATCGGTTCGATAATTTTCTCCATCAAAAGAATTTTGTGTTCAACGCTTGCTGTGGACAATATTTCATCCATGCTCCTGATTACATCCTGTTTGGAGAGAATCGTCTTCGTCTTAGTTCAATTCTATATCAGCTAATCGTGTCCCTCTTACACTGCCGCTTCCATTGAATCGAATCTGTACTCCAACAATCTCCGCAGGTTTATCAGCAAGTTTTATTTTTATAAGATTGTCATCGTTCAGTGAGATCGTAACTTCTTTATTTTCTCCATGCACTTTAATCTTCACCCATTGCCGGATATTAGCGTAAAAATTTTGCAGTTCGCCCCGCTCTCCTCTCCTTTCTATGCCTGCAACGTATAGATACGCATTGGATATATTACTCTTTGCACAGACCGGAATTACCAGTACATCATCCTTACAATGTATAATCACTTCTATATATTCCGATTCTGCATTTCCTGATTCAAATGTTGTTTTCACACTGGTTTCGAAATCAAAATTGTCGTTCATCAATCCTTTGAAATCCCTGATGTAAAAAAACCGTACTGATGGCGGCACCGGCCTGAACGGGATACCATACCTTGGGAGAAGTCCGTCTTCAATTTCAAGATAACCGTTTTTAATAAAATCATGTTTTTGAAAATATAGAGGTTGTCCTGGTTGTTCCACGCAGGCGAGCCAACCGTCTGTGTTGATCTGCAAATCCTGTTCTTTTAACGGCTGGCCATCAACCATCAGTTTTGTACGATAAAACCCGGGATAATAATAAATGTAGTCAACGCTGCCTTTTTGGTCTTCAATTTTGATCTTTTCTTTCTGTTCCCATGTAGGCCAGAGAAAGGCAGAATTAACAGGTTTTTTAAGAAGCTGATAACTAAAATTTATTTTCACCGGTACCCCTGTAGTAATATTTGGGAATATGGTCAGTTCATTTTTTGTAGCTGTTGATCGGGTTCTGAAAAAAAACACAAGTCCTAAAAGTATAAGCAGAGCAAGAAACATCAACCACTTCTTCCAACTCTTACTATATCCCGGGTTGACACTTTCAAATCTTTCGGCTTTTTGGTTTGATAGTGATTGAGCACACTCCCGCCAGCTTTCATAGCCGCAAAATTTGGCCAAAGCATTGAGCGTGGTGGCAGAAGGCGAATGCGGATACGAAATTCTGCCCCATATTCTCTTAAGTGTGATCTGGCTGAGCAATACAGATGTCTCCTTGTGGATAAGGTCGGAAAGTTTATCAAAATCCTGATCACTCCAGGATGCAGAATCACCCCAGTTTAACTTTTGTTCAATGGCCAGGATGCATTGCTTCAAAACGGCATAGATATGATCTTTCATGTAATGAGGTTGACAGTTACTTGATTGCACTATGATACCGCAAATGAAAAAATAAATTTGAAATATTAGAGGAATAAATTTAATTAAAATGAAAAAAACGAAAATTCTGCTGACATGCCTCCTGGCTTTCGTATTCTTCGGATGTTCCGCCCAAAATGGGACACCGCCAATTGACAAAATACTCAATGGTAAAATAATGCCCGGCGATTCCGGCTGTGTATTGCTTCAGATGAATTTAGGGGAACGTAAATCTTTAATTGATACGTTACTTGGTCTTGTCGAAACCCATTACGTTTACTCCGATGTCGCCAAAAAAATGACAGCTTACATCAAGAATCGACAGCAACAACACGCCTACGATACGATAACCCAGGGCGAATTGTTGGCATGTTTGCTTACCATTGACCTCCGCTCAATTAGTCATGATGGTCATCTTGGCATCGAGTATTCGCCAAAGGTGATTCCTATAGAAACCTCGCAAGGCCCTCCGTCTCAACAAGTGATTGATGAGTTTCGACAGCAAGGGGCAAACGACAATTTTGGTTTTCGGAAATTGGAAATCCTTGAAGGCAACGTCGGGTATCTTAAGTTAAATGTTTTCTGGCCAGCAGAGTGGATCAAAGAGACCACGGCGGGTGCAATGACTTTTCTTATGAATTGTAACGCTATCATCCTTGATCTTAGAGACAATCATGGATTTGCCAACGGGGGGCTCCTGGTGGAAAGCTATTTTTTTAAGGAAGAAACTCATATGAGTGACTACATTAACCGTGACGACGGAACCACCCGGCAATCATGGACTATGCCAGTGGTGCCCGGTCCAAAGCTGAGCGACAAAAGACTCTACATACTGGTAAGCCACAATACCTATTCTGCAGGGGAAGACTTTACTTACAACATGCAGTCACAAAAGCGAGCAATAGTAGTGGGGGAGACTACAGGAGGCGGTGCCCATGGGACCCGTTCATACCGGTTAAATGATCACTTTTCGGTCAGCATTCCACATGTCTATTCCATTAACCCCATCACCCATAGTGACTGGGAGGGCAAGGGAGTACAACCTGATATAACCATCAATAAGGAAGATGCATTACGGATAGCGCATATTGCTGCGTTACAATCGGTAATCGAAAGCTCGAACAATATCGGCCAGAAAAAGGTATTGCAGGATATTATCGAAATCCTGCGCAAAGGAACTCAATAACAATAGTTACATCGAGGGTAAATAAGAAGGCTTTGTGCCCATGATATTAAACACTCATTAACTAACCCTAGATTCAACCTGCCACATTAGATCTAAATCCCTCAGAAAAGGTTCGGAAAAGAGTCCGGTTAGGGGTACTTCTTAAAACGAAGAAAGCCTTGATAAACAATTATATCAGGGCTTTTTTGTTCTCAATAACTGAAACATAGCTGAAACATTTCTAATGAATAAGCTATTTCCATTATATATCCCAGCTTAGCCTGAGGGTATGAAATATGTGAAATGCGGGTAAGTGGGGTTGAGAGGATCATAAAACCTCGCCCCGTAATCATACCAATTGCTTTCTAAGCCCATATTTACAACTGGTTAACAATTCAAAAGGAGCGTTTTCAAAGAACTTTTGGCCTTAAAATCAGAGTAACATCATTATTTGCACCTGATTTCTATGGTGAAAATAGAGA
Organism: uncultured Bacteroidales bacterium; assembly: GCA_963756885.1. Lineage (GTDB taxonomy): Bacteria > Bacteroidota > Bacteroidia > Bacteroidales > VadinHA17 > LD21. The sequence continues at coordinate 79,170 of CAVWPG010000001.1, read as the reverse complement.
TTATTCTGATAATATTAATATCAAACTTCATTTAGAGGCTATTCTTCCTTAAAAGTAATGATATTAGTAGCTTTATTCTTAGGAGGCTGTTATTTTTGATTTTTGATTTTCCTTTCAAGTAGTTTATCTTTGTAGAATTAGACATCAATTAAAAGTTAATATTTCGAATAGATTATGATTCAGGAAAACTATATAATAGATAAAAAAGGCCGTAAAATAGCCGTACAGGTTCCAATTAAAACCTACGAAAAGCTTGTGGCTGATTCCGAAGAGTTGAATGAGATAAAGGAATACCGCAAAGCCAAAGCTCATAAAGGTAATGCAATACCCTTTGAACAGGCTTTCAGGGAGATTGAAGAAGCTGTTAAATGAAGTATACAGTTCTCATTGAGCGGTATGCCCAGAAGCAAATAATGAAGCTGGATAAGAAGATTATCCCGGTTATTAAAGCTTCTATTGCTGACCTTGCCGATAATCCCAGGCCATACGGATAAAAAAAACTAAAAGGCGAAGATGCCTACCGTATCCGGGTTGGAGATTATCGGGTCATCTACGAAATTGACGATGGCAAAATTATCGTTACTGTTGTTTCTGTTGGCCACAGGAAAGATATCTATAAATAACACAAAACCCGGTGATGAGCCGGGTATTTTGTTATATGCTTTTGCCTAACTCTTCGAAGTATACATTACGTCAGTCAAGTCCAAAAACAATGTTGTCAGGTCAATTTATAAATAATAGCATTAAGATACAAGAGATATGATTTGTCTGATTTTCCGGATCCAACTTTTCCTGATATTGCTTGGCTTAAGCTATTTAGCTAATTCCCAGGCTCTACCCGATTCGGCTTTGAACTTTGAGACTGGCAAATGGTGGACTGATACTGATGTTGAAAAAATGAAGCTTGGGGATTTAAGCGGGGTACTGAATCAATTTGATATGATACATACGGGGTTCTTAAGGGAAACGGATTTATTCAGAAAATATAACAACTACTATCTCGGCAATGGCCGGCTGGGTATGTTTGTCGATGCACTGGGAGCACAAAGCCTGCCTTATTCAATCGACTCAATTAATTTGTCTTATCCGGAATTCAATGACCGTGAAGGAATAGATGTTACCATCGGGAAACATAAAAGTGAGGAGCTTTTATCGGAAACATTTCATTACGGTCGCAATCAACAGCCTACCATAAATTATAATGAGAGCTGGGTAAAAACCAAATGGACAGAACACAATAATTTGTACGGGAGGGGGCATTTAAGCATTCGTAATTCCATTTTCCCCACATTAAACAATCTCTTCGAAGCAAACAGCAGCAACATTACCAATTACAGGCAACGATTGAAATTATGGGACAACTGTTGCATTACCGAATTCACCTATAAACAACAATTACTGGTACAGATTACCTCCTATACCCATTGGTCAAACAATAGGGTCGCTGTATTTCATTACCAGATTAAAAATATTTCCAATAAAAATGTGGATGCTGGTTGTGTAGCTGAACCATTCGTATCCTTCCATGGACAGAAGTTTCCTTTTAACAAAGAAAAGGAAGGTTTGATCCTGCATCTAAAAATGGATTCCTTATTGTTTGAACTCTCGATTTATATGGGTGCTTCGGGCATTAACATTAGCCAGACAAACCAATCAGACAAAATCGTGATAAATTCACATTTAAATCCTGGCGATTCATCATCTTTCACCATCTATCAGGCAATTGTAACTTCAAAAAATGTTAAAAATCCTGTTGAGACCAGCTATAATGAAGTAAATAGTCTGGCTGGCAAAAATTACAGTCAGGTTTTCGAAGAACATTGCAATAGCGTGCACAAATTCTGGCAGAGCTCATTTGTATTGCTGCCCTGGAAGGATTTATGCAAGCTGTACTATAGGTCGGCATTAATAATTGCGGGTAACCTGAGATATGGGGATTATTATCCGTGTGTTTCTATGCTCACAAACAGCTCCTATACGGGATTTGGGTGGGGGATGGATAATGTACCCATTTACGATTTTTTGATGCAGACCGGCAGAGCCGATTATGTAGTAAACGTTTTTAAACATTTCAGTAATACTATGCCTGCCGATTCTGGTAATTACGGAAACCAACTTAATTATTCCTTTGGCCCAAATCCCTGGAGCACAATGGTTTGTAATTCATCCGGAAATTATGCCTATCTTATGTATCAATACTACAGCATAACCGGTGATACATCCTTTTTCAATCATGTATTGTATCCTCAACTTAAATCATTTTGCAACTTCTGGTCTGGTTTTGCCAACAATGCCGGTGGTTCCTATGGCTTCTGGACCAGGGAGAAATACAATAATAAACAATGGGAAGTTCACACCTATGATGAAATGGTTTATAAATACGGGAAAAATTACAATTGGGGGGAAAGCGATCATGTATTTGATGTAGTAGCACCAGCCAAATGGACATTAGAAACAACTGTGGCCCTGGCTAAGGAGAGAAAGCTTGATCCGGATTTAAGAATACAATGGGAAAACTGTAATACCCGCCTTGCACTGCCTCAATCAGATTCATTTTTCCTTACATACCGTAATCGAAGCGACACACTCGTGTACAAGCCAGATCCTTTTCCTGAGCGAAAAGTATCTGCATGTGCACAGTTTAACTGTATTTACCCGACTTTTCTTAACAATATTAATAAAGAAAAAGTTACGCGGACGTATAATATTATCCGTCAAAAGGATATTCTCGATTGGAATTTTAATTACAACCTTCAAATTTATGATATTGCTGCCAGGCTTAACATGCCCGAAGAACTTGAATGGCTGCTGACCAGAAGTAAAGCAAATATAAGGGACAGGCTCGATGCTGCCGAACACAATACTTTTAGCGAGAGTGGACAAAGTGACGGTGCAGGTTACTTTCTTATGCCGTATGGGATGCTCAATGTAAGCATAAATGAAATGTTGTTGCAATCTTACAATGATACTTTGCAGGTATTCCCCTGTATTATGCCGATGTTTGTTCAATACCCTCTGCTCTTTTATAAACTCCGTGCAGAAAACGGATTTATTGTTTCAGCATCATGGAATAAAGGGGAAACAGAAAATGTTGAAATACAATCGTTAAACGGGAATCGTTGCATTCTGAAAATTCCTCGAAAATGGAAATATATCAGTGTGTTAAGCGGAAACAAAAAAATAGCAGCAAAAACAGACCGGCTCAATGGGATTATTTCATTTGCCACTCTGGCAGGACGTACTTATACCATAATAGATAGAAAGTCGTTGCACCTCCCCTGAAGGCATTTTGTCCACCAGGAAACTGCCCGACGCAATGGCTGCCATCCTGTCCAATAATTCACGCCGTTTCATTATTACGAATTTAATGACGTGAAGCCTGCCTGCGACAATGTCTTTGAAGCAATCTTTCGGACCGGCAGTTTGCAGCTATTTTGCAGTCAAGAAATAACCGTCAAAAATTTTCTTATACTGACCCTTCAGAACTGTCAGATCCAGAGGCTCCCTGTCCTGCATGAAAGACTTCCTGAAAAATGCCACATTATCCTCCTTTGAATCGACTATCATCACATATATTGTGGAGTATGCCTTAATGGGAGTCTGATAATACATGCCTAAAGTCAGTATTCCCAATGCGGCTCCTTTCGTAACTTCTTTGGCATAGTTTCCTCTCACCCTCGTGAAGCCGGTACAAATAACTATCATACCAAACCTCGTTTCATTTGCTTCCAGGATCTTATCCAGCTCAGGAGTTATCTGCAGGCTTGCAATGCTTTTATTCCTGTCAGCTGACTGGATAAGGTTTTCATATTCTTTTTCAAGGGTTTTATTTATGGAGGTATCGGTGAGTATAATATCTCCGGTAATCGGGATCTGTCCGTTGAAATCTTCCAAAACACTCATATTTAATTGTTTTGAGCTGTCAGAAATACTGTCATCCAGTTCCCCCCTGTTTCCCCTTTTTATTACGGAGATATATGAACAGGGCTCCAGAAGCTTAAGATCGGTTACTTCGCCGGGAAGTACATTTGAAGTAAGCATCTTAGTTGCAGTACATGATGAAGCAAGGAGGCAACCAAGAATCAGGATGATTTTACGATAGCTCATTTTCTGGCTGAGGATTTAAGTTTTATTAATTGCTTTTACTTCTGCTGCGTTTTATTTCAATATAATTAGTACCACGAAATGAACCAATCCAACTTTCAGTATCAAATTAAAGTTAGGTATTTTTCAGGAAATCAGGGATTGGGATTCGTCAAATCTTTTCTGTAGTTTGTTAAATAAGCGTGACAACCAATACCGACCCGGGGACAGGATGCATCCGTTACATACCAGTGGCCGTATAACCCATCAGATTGATGATTAATCACATGTAATTGCTTAAACCTTATTTTTCTGTAGCGGGTTGATAAAATTTCTATCTGAATAATAAAGTTCTAATAACCGAATCATTCTAACAGAAACTTTGATTGCTGCCAGCCAAAAGATACTCTAATATGAATTCACCCGGGAATTTGTAAGCTTCAGGCAACTTTCATCTTAATTCACCGGACTCTGCAATCCGATGTTATGATTTTCATAGTATCGGAGGTGTCAGGTAATCGCTATTATAAGGTTTGTCATTGGCCGCCATGACTTTTAATGAATTCTGCTGTCTCCTGAAAATTTCCATCAAGCGCCATACCCAGAGGCGTATGGCCATTTCCCATCATGGCATTTATATCAGCTCCATTATCAATCAGAAGTTTTACAAGTTCTGTCTGACCGTTATGTGCCGCTGAATGTAGAGGTGTTACTCCTGCCATTTGTCTTGCATTCACATCAGCTCCGTTCTTAATGAGAAGTTCAGCTATTGCAAAATCAGAAATTGCAGAGGCGGAATGAAGGGGGGCAACTTTCAGTTCATTGTCTGATTGCAGATTGGGATCCGCTCCCATCTCCAACAGAAATTGAACAAGCGAAATATGTCCGAAATACGATGCAAGACCCAACAGAGTGAAGCCATCTGAAGAAAATGTATTCAACTGATCCGGATTTTGTGACAATACACGGTTAATTGCATTAATATCCGCAACGCATGCTGCCTCAAAAATATCTAGCTCAGGCCGGCATCTTCTAAGTATCTCAACAGCGGCTGAGTTCCTTAAATATGCTGCATATTGCAGTAGAGAGATCCCCTGGTCCGTTTTTTCGTTAAGCAGAGAAGGATTCTCCCGTATCTTCAGTTCCAGCTGACTGTTGTCACCCGCTTTTATAAGATCACCTATTTCCTGATCCATTTGAACATGCAATGCTTACGCTTATTCAATTGTTTAACATTTTTTTGGAGGTTTTGTTTGATTGGTTTGTAGTCAGTGCGGTCCCCTGGCTAAGTCAGACCACTGGGTTGCACGGGAATGTAAAAGCAATCTTTAATACCATAAACAAGGTATTGAAAATACCCTGTTTGGGCTATTTCCTGCCGGTTTTTCATGAGCTACTTTTGCATGGCTGCCCTTTAATACAAGGGCATTATAAAAATCCGGATGATTACAAATAATAATTAAAGCTATAAATATGAAATCGTATGCCCTGTGCCCTGTAACCAATAAGAGGATTGATGAGCATGTTGCCCGGATAACCGGATTTTTCAATATTCTCTTACTCATCATTGCCGCCATCACACTCAGTATAATACCCGTTGTGTTTCTTGCCGCAGATTTTTTCCTCAGGTCAACAGATTTTTCCAGATACAGCCTTGTTGGGATATCCTCCGGATATATTGTCCGGTACCTCGGACTCGATGCAAACTATATCAATGCAGGTCCTAAAATATTTGCAGCCAGGCTTGGCCTTATTCTCAGCATTCTCATTATCCTCTCCTTTTTGCTAAAATTCTATCTTCTGGCTGTGGCTATATCCGGAATTTTGGGTCTGTTTGCCTTTCTCGAGACAGCATTAGGCATATGCGTTGCATGTGAATTATATCCATATGTGCACAGACTGCTCTATAAGGTCAGCTGACATCAGATCCGGCCATGAAGTCAACCCAACACAGGCTGTCCGAGGTCTCTTAACGTCAGGATCAGGATACCGGTTTCAATTTTACTAATACCTTGCCTTCGGTATTGTCATCCTTTGACTTTCTGAATTTGACTTTGTCTATTGTCAATTTTCCCATTTTCTTTTCCAGCCCATCAAAAAAGTCAGGTTTCAATAATTCATTATTAAGATAAACCTTATAGTCCGGATATTGAAAATCTACTGCCCCTATCAATTTTGCAACCTTGCGGTTGTATTCTGCAAATTTCAAGTACCATCTTCTTGCCACAAATTTTTTTGAATAGACAAAAATTACTCCCCCTTTTGCCTCCGGGCCATATTTATCAATATATTCAGACAAACTATCTTTAACCACAACTATCTCCTGAACATTTTGGGGATCTATCGATTGCAATTCTTCAGTTGATTCAATTCTCCTGTCATCGAAAAAAATCAAGGGATGATCATCCGGGCCGATTGCATTCTGAGTGCTATCGGACTGTTTTGCGTTCATATTATCTTCCGTCGACTGGGAATATGACATCGTTGGTGAAACAAGCAGAATCACCAAAAATAATAGTAGTATTGATCTCATAAGGTTAGTTTTATCCAGGCCTGATATTTCCTAAATTGTATTCTGTCCCTTGAATATCCTTGAATTATCGAGGTTTATAAGATGGCCATCCCATGTTAATCGCCCCGAAGTCGTACCTGTAATTGTAGCACTTGCGTAATTGTCTGAAGTTACAGTGAGCAGAATATTGAAAGCTCCTATATTAGTAAGCAGATTGAAGGTTACCGTACAGGTGAGATTTTTCTTGTTCCTTGTAATTTTATAATCCCCTATTGATCCTTCAGCCGTAGTACCACCTACGCCATTGGTACCCACCCTGAAATCGGAGCCGGTCTGCAATACCCCTTTTGGTCCATCCACCCTTATAAAATTCAGGTTAGAGCTGACTGATATTCTTGATCCATACCTGTTCTGCAGATAATCGGCTTCAAGGACATACCTTCCCGACATCAGCAGAGAGTCAAGAACCTGAAAATTGGCAGCCATCTGGGCCTTCCTTGCCTCTTTCTTTGTCTGCTTGTCAGGTTTGACATCCTGGGAATTGCCGGAAATTGATATTATGATCAGTCCGGATATTATCAAAAGTCCTGTCAGATATTTCCCTATCCTTTTCATAGCCTTATCCTTTTTTTAACTATTACTTACTTCAAAATATATGCCATATTCGATTTGAGTGGCACCTGCCAGGAAGGAATCTCAGATAATGTGGAAGGCCTGGGGGATACAGCTAAATTTTATTCCTCAGGGATAGTCTGAGAAGCGGTTTATTTACCTTTATCGTTGTAACCACTACTGCGAGTGTCATTATCCCGCCGAAGACCACTGAAGGCACCAGTCCCATCAGCTTGGCCGTTACCCCCGACTCGAAGGCTCCAAGCTCATTGGAAGAGCCAATAAAGATGCTGTTGACGGAAGCGACGCGTCCGCGCATATGATCCGGTGTAAAGAGCTGGAGTATGGTTCCCCTTATCACAACGCTTACATTATCGAATGCACCGCTTAGCACAAGCAGGAATCCCGACAGGAGCCAGCTTCTTGACAGGGCAAAGCCTATCATTGAGAGGCCAAATCCGACTACTGCCACAAAGAGCAGCCTTCCGGTATCCTTTACAGGAGGCCGGAACATAAGTACGCTTGCCATTATTATTGCCCCTATAGCCGGACAGGCCCTTAGCAAGCCAAGCCCCTGGGGCCCTATAAGCAGGATATCGGATGCAAAGACAGGCAGCATGGCAACCGCACCTCCGAACAGAACTGCAAACATATCAAGTGCAAAGGCTCCCAGCAATTCGGGGGTCTGGAAAACAAAATCGATCCCGCTGCGGATACGGCTAAGCACACCTTCATTACTCCATGTAACCTCATGCTTGCCTATTTTTATGAACAGTACCAGGACAAAGGAGATCAGATAAAAGACAAGGACGAGAGAATATGCGGGCACAACGCCAAGGAAACCGTAAACCATACCGCCTATAGCGGGTCCGGCCACTGCGGCCATCTGCCATGTGGCACTGTTCCATGTAGCTGCATTGGCATAGAGGCTTCTGGGGACCAGCTGTCCGAGCAGGGCGACCTGGGCAGGGCTCAGAATACCCCTAGCCAGCCCGGTCAGAAAAATTGTTATAAAGAGGGGATAGACCCCGAATCTCTGGGTAAAGTAAATAGTATCAGCACTATAGACAAGAAGAATTACAGATCCGAGGATGAGAAGGAGGGAACTGTATTTGATTATCTTATGTCTGTTCCATATATCGCTGTAATGGCCTGCAAAAAGTGAGACGGTGACCTGCGGAATAACCTCGACCAGCCCGATAAATCCCAGCCAAAGCACATTGCGTGTAATGTCATAAATCTGCCATCCCACGATAACTGACTGCATAAGGGCAGCCATTGTCATAAAAATACGATAAAGAAGATAAAGGCGAAAATTCTTCGCATGCATAGCTGCAAAAGCTTCCCCCCTCAACCACTGTTTCATAAAAATTTCCTTCAGGCCGCAAAAATAGTGAATCAGGCCGGAATTATTTTCCTCACGTGTGTTTCGCTTGGATTTTATTTGCACACTCTCCAAAAAGAGCCGGAGATTCAGGGGTTTGAGTCCGTCAGACCCATCCTGGTCTGCGGTATTTTATGTTTTTTGAACTCATATGCTTGAGGTGGGTGACCAGGCGGATCTTAAATGTAGTCCAGTCCCTTCCGGCACCCCACTCGACTTCAGAAAGAGCCTGCATCCTCGGGTATACGAGGTATTCAAACATCGCTTCGGAAGGTATCTCTTCAGTCCAGAGGCAACTCTGCATCCCGATAACCTTATTGGTGACCTGGGCAGGAAATTCCTTTTCAGGATCATAATCATAGAGCTCCTTAAGTGTTTTATCAGTATGGTCCCCGCTTATATAAAACGGTGACCAGGGCGAAAGAATAATACTGTTGCCGTTGGCGGCACATCTTGCCGGTGAATCTGTCACCCAGTCGCGCCAGTACATCATTATGAGGCCATTATCCGGATGATTATCGATCACATCGTCCCACGCTATTGCAGTTTTGCCCTTTGACTCCATGTAATGCTGAATATCGCTTACAAAGTATATCTGCAGGCCATTCACATTATGGAGATTGTTCTGGATCATGAAGTCCTGGCAAAGGGGGGAAGCTGACCATGAGCTCATGTCAACCTCATCGCCACCGATATGCACGAACCTGGATGGAAACATGTCAGCTATCTCGTCCCAGACGGCATGACAAAAACTCATTACCTCTGCCCGGCATGGGCACACCGGGTAAGAAAACTCCTTCCCCCACCCTGTTGATCCGTTACACGACAGGAAAGGGTAGGAAACAATGGCTGCGGACATATGGCCAGGCATGTCAATTTCCGGAATCACTTCGATAAAATGTTCCCCGGCATATTCTACTATATCCTTGATATCCTGCCGGGTAAAATAGCCGCCATAAATTGTTTCCCCGCCGGCTTCCCTGAGGAATCTTGGATCGATCGTGTACTTTGAATCAGTAGCTGACTTTTTAAGGCATGCCGAATCCATTTCGTTCAGCGGCCTCCATGCCCCGGTTTCTGTAAGAAGGGGGTAAGGGGCAATTTCGACACGCCAGCCCTGATCATCGGAGAGGTGAAGATGGAGCTTATTGATCTTGTAATAGGACAATTCGTCAATGACACCGAGCAGATATTCCTTTGTGAAGAAATGCCTTGAAAGGTCTATATGAAATCCCCTCCATGAATATTTTGGTTTGTCTTTTATATTGATGCACCGAAGCTTTAATGATGATTGTCTGATGCCAGATCCGGCTGCCCAGATCATCTGGCGCAATGACTGGGCTGCATAGTATGCTCCGCGTGGTGTAGCTGCCGAGAGTCTGATGCCCTGCTCCGAAACTTGCAATTCATATTCCTCTTCCGAAAGAGAATTGTCGGCGACAAATCTGATCATTTTCCTCCCGGCTGTATCGCTCCCGTTTACTGCCGTACTTTCCATAGCCTTGCCGAGCTCCTCTCCAGTCAGATTTATTGCGGATGAAAAGAGCTCATCACCGGAAATGACTATGGAGCTGTCGAGGGTCAGGCTTCCGTCGGTGAAATCTGCCTGCAGGGGAAGCGGTATTATGCCGTGCGATTGATAGGTCTCCATATTTCCCGGCAGGGATCCCTTGTTGCAGGAGGGCACCAGGAGCAAGAGGGCCCCGGTCAGTGTTAATCGTGATATATAATGCATTCCTTTTCGTTTAAAAATAAATATAAGAGGCTGTCAGGATCATTTGCCACCCTGACAAAAGCCAGCGGGCCGGTGGCAGGCACTGAAGCAGCCTCTTTTGATTACTATTCCGGCCTACAGCCCGTACCCCGGGTTTTGGACCAGGTTTGGATTGGCATCTATTTCTGCCTGTGGAACCGGCATGATCCAGTGATCATGATCACAGTTGTAGTTGATCTTAATCGGAGCGCTTGGCTCACCATCGTTACAGCTGTATTTATATTCATTGAGCGATGTCATCACATCTGTTGCCACACCAGCCCTTACAAGATCGTCCCACCGCTGTGCCTCAAAAGCCAGTTCAAGCCTTCTTTCAAGAAGAATTTTAGATCTCATCTCCTCTTTCGTAGAGGCTACAACATCAGGAAGACTGACCCTGTGGCGGACAAGGTTAAGTGTTGCCCTTGCTCCCTCCAGGTCTCCCAGTTCGTTCTGAGCCTCGGCCTTAAGAGTTACGATATCGCCCATCCTCAGAAGGTAAAAATTATCTCCGCTGGCCCATCCGGCCGGATGCTTCTGCTTGTAGTTGAAAGGAACCGAGTCGGTTGCGTTCCCACATGGGCTCCAGTTCTCATCAGCCCAGGGAATATCCTGCCAGAATATAATGTTGCTCGCCAGCCTTACAGCATCATTTTCAGTCTGATAAGCACTTACAAGGTCTTTGGAAGGGACGCAGTATTTCTGCCACCCGTCTTCAGGTGCGAGAAAAAGCTCAACACCCCAGTTTGAAGCCGGTGAACCTTCTATAAATGGTACCAGCAGTATTGCCTCGTTATTTATATAATTCGACCCGTCAAACAGGCTTGAGTAATCGGGCTCAAGGTCATAGCCGGCAGGACTTGAGATCACTGCATCGCAGTATGCGAGCACCTTGTTGTAGTCGCGGTCGCTTCTCTGGGCCCAGATCTTTGCAAGAAGGGCATTTGCGGCTCCGCGGGTGGCCCTGACCTTATCTACTGACATCTCTCCAAAGGAATCGGGCAGATCGTCGAGTGCCACCTGGAGGTCTGCAACTATCTGATCATAAACTTCAGTTTCAGTTGCCCTGGGCTTGCGGGTTACACCCGGATCTGCCGTATTGGATTGCAGCTCAAGAGGCACTCCCCCGAACAGCTTTACAAGCTGGTAATAATTGAAGGCCCTCAGGAAACTGGCTTCGCCTGTTATCTCTTTGCGCCTGTCGTTCAGATCCAGCTTGGGATCGGTGACAGCATCAATTTTTTCGAGAAGGATATTGCACCTGGCAATGCCTTCATAGGGCTGACCCCACCAGAAACTATAATCGTGACTGTTGCTCGGGGGCACATTGAACTGGTCCTCATTTACAAACGTATCTTCTCCACCGCCGCCCGGATAAGCATTGTCGCTGCGATTATCCCCGAGCATCACATTTTCCCACTGATAGTAATCGGTATAGAATATATTATAGCATCCTGCGAGGGCATTTTCTATATCGCTCGCCGATTTATAGGCATTCCCGGATGTCAGACTGGATTGGGGAGCATCCGACAGGAATTTCTGACATGAAGTTATTACAGTTGATGCAAGGATCAACAAATAAACTGGATATAATGAACTCTTTTTCATTTTTAAGCAATTAATTTAGTTAATCAGAAAGTTACGTTCAGTCCGATGATAAAGTCACGCGACTGGGGATAGGTCCCGTAGTCTACACCGGGAGCAGTGTTCTTGCTCGTATTATCCTGGTTTGAGGCGTTGAAGGCACTCACTTCAGGATCAAATCCCGAATATTTGGTAAAGGTAATGAGGTTCTCAGCTGTCACGTAAATCTGGAACCGGTTTATCCTGAGTCTTTCGAGCACCGGTTTCGGAAGATTGTAAGCCAGGGTAAGAGATTTGACCCGCAGGTACGACCCGTTTTCAATGTATCTTGTCGAAGGTTCGGAATTTGTAACGTCATCCTTTATTGCCCTCGGGACATCGGTTATATCGCCCGGAGCTTTCCACCTGTTCAGCACTGCTGCCGACTGGTTCATCCCGAGCCTCATCGATTCAGTGAGAATACGCGTCGCATCGAAGATATCGTTACCCTGAACTCCCTGAAGGAAGATATCCAGAGTAAAGTTCTTGTATGCAAGGGAGTTTGTCAGACCATATGTGAAATCCGGATTTGCATTGCCAATTACAGTTTTATCGGCATCCGTAATATCTGAGCTGTTGTCGAGATCCCTGTACTTTATCATTCCTGTGGCAGGATCAACTCCATCGGAGATATACCCGTAGAATAATCCCAGCGGCGATCCTTCCCTGACGATTGAAAGATTATATGTTGTCCCGGCAGGATTAATTGCTCCGGAATGGATAACGGTACCGACTATATTGAGAACCTTATTCCTGTTGAAATTAATATTGAAATCAGTGTTCCATGTCAGGGCTCCCTTTACAATATTTCTCGAGCTTACCTGGAATTCAAAGCCCCTGTTATCAAGGCTTCCTGCATTCTGCAGCGCTACGTTACCGGGAATCCCTACACTCGCGGGAACCGGAACATATAACAGCAGGTCAGTTGTTTTCTTCTTGTAATAATCAGCATTGACAGTTATCCTGTTGTCCAGAACAGATGCGTCGATACCGATATTGAACTGCCCGGTTTTTTCCCATTTCAAAGCCCTGTTTTCAAGGGTGGAGGGTACGTAGGCATTTATAATGCTTCCTCCTGTAATATAAAGGGCAGGGTCTACGAGGCCATACCAGGCATAGGGATTGGCGCGGTCGTTACCCACGACTCCCCAGCCAGCCCTTAACTTCAGGTCGTTAACGACCTTCACATTCTCGAAAAAGCTTTCGTTGGAGATCCTCCAGCCCGCTGAGAATGAAGGAAAATAGCCCCATCTGTTTGCTGATGAGAACTGGCCTGACCCGTCAGCCCTGAAATTCGAAGTAAGCAGGTATTTGTCCCTGTATGAATAGTTGAGACGTCCTATGAAGGCTGCGTGTGATTTATCATATATTGAAACCTGAGGCACATTCTGAACAGTTCCAGCAGTAACGGTTGTTATAGCCGTGCTCCCGCCGAAGCCATGCGATCCTATATCCAGTCCCCGGTCACTTTCCCGTGAGGCAATAAACCCTGCCAGTACGGATAAATTATGATCGCCGAAACCCTTGTTAAAGTTCAGAGTATTCTCCGATACCCAGTAATTATATTCATCATGGCTTTCTGCGGCAATCCCGTCCATCGAGCGCCCGAAACTTGTCTGGGTCGGATTCTGGAATGAGGTAAAAATCCCGTTGCTATGCTCAAACCCAAGAAGGCTCTTGAACTTAAGGCTTTTAAGGATGCTCAGTTCCCCGAAGGCATTGCCATGGAACCTGTTATGTTCATACAGCTGATCCGGCTGGTAAACTGTCGACACCGGATTCTCGAGGTCCGGAATGAATGGATTCACTGCATACTGGTCAGGATTTGTCTTATCCCAGATCCCAACTATGGGCACATAATCCAGCACCCTGGTTATTACCCCGTTCCTGTCATTTTCGGTCACTGAAACATCTGTCCACCTGTCATAGGCAATGCTTGTGCCGACATTGAATATATTGCTGACCCTGTGGTCGAGATTGACCTTGAATGTTGCCCTTTTTACGCTGTTATTCAGAACGATCCCCTGCTGGTTAATTACCGAGCCCGAAAGATAGAAATCGGTCTTCTCGTTCCCCCCCTGGACAGACATCTGGTAATTCTGCGTCAGGGCATTCCGGAAAATCTCATTCTGCCAGTCAGTATTTGCATTGTAATAATTCCAGTCGATCGAAGGAAGTCCCAGTTCCAGTGCAAGATCCTTAAACTGTGAACTGTTAAGGACTTTCAGCTTCTTCCATGCCTGAGAGGACATCAGTGAAGTGCTGAAGTTAACCTGGGTTTTCTGATTCTTCCCTCGCTTTGTTGTTATGAGTACCACACCGTTTGCACCGCTGCTGCCGTAGATAGCTGCAGATGAGGCGTCCTTAAGAACTGTAAAGCTTTCAATATCATTGGGATTTATCTCATTTACATTATATGTCTGGACACCATCCACAATATAAAGAGGATCGCTTCCTGAGGTTATCGATGAAGTGCCGCGGATCTTGATCGAAAAACCAGCCTGGGGCTGCCCTGATGATCTTATGACCTGGATCCCTGCAGCCTTTCCTTCGAGGGCATTGCCAAACTGCATGGCCGGCCTTTCATCGAGTTCCCTGGAGGATATGACAGCTATGGCACCCGTAACATCCTTTTTCCTCTGTGTTCCATAACCCGTCACAACAACCTCTTCAAGCATCGCAAGGTCCGATTTCAGGCTTATATCTAGCACCCGCTGGCTGGCTACTGTTATATGCTGGGTTGTCATCCCGATAAATGAAACAATAAGCACCGACTGAGGACCGGGGACATTGATTGAATAAGTCCCGTCAGCGGCCGACGTTGTACCATTTGTAGTGCCCTCGATAACAATATTTGCACCGGCAACAGGCTCGCCTGTAGAGGCATCCGTAATCTTACCCTTGACGGTTACCTGCTGGGGCAGCGGCTCTGAAACAGGAGTTATCACAATTACGTTGTTCTCCAGTATCCTGTATGTAACCTCCGAATTATTGAGAATTGAATTGAGAAGATCGTCTATCTTCATTTCGGTGACATCAATGCTTACCTGCTTATTGAGTTCATTAAACTCATCATTATAGAAAAAACGGAAATTGCTTTCCTGTTCGATGAGCTTAAATACTTCGCGCATTGACTTATCTTCCGCATTAAGGGTCAGTCTTGCATTCTGGGAATAAACCGATCCGAATACCTGTGTTACGGTCAGAATGGTTATCAGTAGTGTCAGTTTCATAATCAGGTTTAGTTTTCGGAATGTTCCGTCAGGAATGGAACAATTCCAGTCTGGTTTTTTTTTCATAGTTTTGTAATGGTTTAATTATACAATTATGAGATATTCTTTCGCAGAGAATATCCTGTTAAACTGGCCGGGACATCAGCTGTCCCGGTTTTTTTAGGGGATCTGTCGTCTATTCATAGGCATCAGGCTTGGTCAGTTCATATTATGGGTTTTCTGTTAATTATCTTTTGAGTATCCTTGTATAATTCTTTTCAAGGTTCCTGTTGAGCATCCAGCTCACGTTCCCTTTCCCGATTGTATATTCCAATGGAGTTGTCATGCTGAGAATTACAAGCACCTGCTCAAGTGTCTCATTCTGTATCGTACCCGTGAATTTGTAAAATTTAAGCGCATCGTCCCTGATTTCTATATGGCTGTTGTACCTCCTTCCCATAAGCCTTGCAAGCTCATCGAGAGGCATCCCTTCGATCACCCAGTTTTCATCTTTCCATGAGGTGTACAATTCAGGCTTTATATTGCTTTTTACCTGAATCACCTTCCTTACTGCTTCCGGCTTATTCAATGGCACTGTACCTCCTGCTGAATCAGCCTCCGCTTTTTCTTCAACGATGCCCGATGCTATATTATATACAATGTTCTGTTTTGGCTTCAGGGTATATGTGTAGGTCTTTTCCGGACCTGCCTTGTCGCCGGCTTCCACTTCGACGATGCCTTCGACCAGGGTTGTTTCAACTGTTTTTTCATCAGGATAGGCTTTTACATTGAAGACAGTTCCGTAGGCCTTCACCTTAAGGTGGGCTGTCTGTACGATAAATGGCCTGGCCTTGTCGGAAGTTACGCTGAAATACCCTTCCCCTTCCAGATCAACGACCCTGTCGGTGCGGTTGAAATCTTCCCTGTACGACAGCTTGCTCCCGGCATTTATCCACGCAACGCTGCCATCAGGCAGCCTGATCTCTGATCTTGAGCCCCTTGGCGCAATTATTTCACAGTATTTGTTTCCCCGGCTGAACGTAGTCTCCCGGGAGATAAGCCTGTAGCCCAGGGCACCCGCAGAGACGAAGAGGGTTGCCATGGCCGCAACCTGTAGTGATGCTTTAATCCATCTGCGAACTGAAATATTGTTTTTCATTGCTTTCTTATCCCCCTCTGCCTGTATACTCATGGCTACCTTGTCCCATGCCGCATGCGGATCAAATTTATCAGCAGGCATGGCTACCGAGGTTGTAACCCAGATACGCCGGCAGACTTCGAAGAGTTCCTGATTTTCTGCAGAGGAGGCAATCCATTTTTCAATCTCCCGGATCTCTTCGGAATTCATCTTCCCGTTCAGAAAGCGGATGAGGGATTCTTCAGATATATTACTTATCTTCATACTCTTATCTGTAATAAATTAAATATAACCGGCATCGGGTAGGCCGGGAATTTGTATATGCATACCAAAATGATTGCTCATACAGCTATAAGACAAGAAAATGATGCCGGCAGGGTGACAGGCAAGGGGAAAAATTACTTAAGATCAAAGATCTCTCTCAGCTTGCTGAGAGTCCTCTTCATATGGGTTTTGACCGTATTGACAGAGATATGCAGGGTATCAGCTATTTCGCTGTAGCTTAGATGCTCGTTTCTGCTAAGGACAAATATCAGCCGGGCCTGGGGCGGCAGATCGTTAAGTACTGATATCAGCCGTTCCTCCATCTCCCTTGATATGAGATCGTCCAGGGCAGCTGAATTGAAATTCCTGAGAGCGATTTCGTTGTGATAGATAATCTCATCCGCGACCACCTTCGTTTGTCGTCGCAGGACTTCGCTCTTCTTCAGAAAATTAATGCAATTATTATGAACACATCTGAAGATGTAGGATTTAAAGGAATGATCTACACGGATTTCAACCCTGTTTTCCCACAGGCTGATAAATGTTTCCTGTACTATTTCCTCTGCCAGATCGGGCGCTTTCACGAAAGTTTCAGCATAACTGCATAATTTCAGATAGTATAATTTGAAGAGGATTTTCAGAAACTCTTCATCATTATTCTTTACCAGCCTCAGCAGTTCATGATCCAAACCCTCTGACAATCCCATGGAAATAATCAGTTAGCCAGCATTCCTCAAGTATCTGCAAAGATAGTAAGATAAACGTTGCAAGTCAAAGTATTTGGTTGTCAGAAGATGAATGGTTTCGAATCCCTGGCCGAGGCATAAATTGCGAGTACAATCTCCACTGCCTTGCGGGCTTCGGAGCCTTCGATCGCGAATGATCTGCCCGATTCGACAGCTTCAAGGAATGCGGCTATATTTCGTGCGTGAGGCTCGAAGGGTATTGCTGCCGGATCGGATACTCCGCCACCTCCCTCTATCCCGGAGAAAAGCCTTGAAATTTCATCATCTTCATCAGTCTGGTCAGCGAACTTCCACAGACTAAAGCTGTTCTCGACCTGGATGACGGTGCCACGCGTGCCTGTAATCTCCAGCCGTCTGAACTGACCCGGGAAAGATGCGGTGGAACCATAAATGACCCCCAGGGCCTTGTTCCTGAATTTAAGTACTGCAGCTGCTGTATCCTCGGCTTCAATATCATGGGCCAGGGTAGCCATGCCGGCCTGAAGGGACTCTACAGGTCCCATCAGATACTGCAGGATGTCAATCATATGTATCGACTGGTTCATCATGGCCCCTCCTCCGTCGAGGGCCAGGGTCCCGTGCCAGCTGCCCTTATAGTATGACTCATTCCGCCACCATGGTACATGCACAGCTGCATAGGTGATAGTTCCGAAACGGCCTCCATCCACTGCCTTTTTCAGTGGCAGAATTGTATCGCTGAACCGGTAATTGAAGATACCGCCCAGCCGGGTACCGGCTTCCTCATGGGCGTGTATCATCCTGTCTATCCTTTCGAGGGAGATCTCGAGCGGTTTCTCGCATATAACGTGCTTTCCGTGCCGGGCAGCTTCAATCGCAGGTTCCATATGGGCTCCGCTGGGGGTGGCTATTGTGATGATATCGATATCATCCGACTGGAGCATCCCGCCCGGACTGCCGAATGCCCTGCACCCGTATTTTCCTGCCAGGCTGCTCACTTTTGCCTGATTTGTACCACAGATCCCGACCAGCCTCGCATTTTCGAGGCTACGAATTGCCCTTGCATGAAAATCAGCTATCAGGCCCGCACCGATAATACCGAAATTCCAGATCTTCATCAGGGTGTTTTTATTCCGAATATTTTTGCAATAGTCAGTCCGTAACACTTTGCCCTGGTCTCAGGCGACACTTTGCAAGCATCGAGAGCCTTATTGAAGCGCCTGATATTCTCCTCGAGCGCATCGGGGCCCTCGTCGGTGGCAAAAAGTATTTTTTCCCAGGCCGGCACCACCTCTTTGGGCATATGCGGCTTCCCGGCAGCGTCGGTCCACCAGAGCCACTGGGCCCAGAAGCCCGGGTCATTTTCTTTTTTAATAAGCGATGAACCTGACATATCAAAATATAGATTACTGTTGCGCCTGGCAGCCTCGGCGGCCTCTTCATACCAGGGATTGCCGAAATGAGCTGCATGAATGAACAGCCTCGGGTGCCTTGCCGCCACATCTGCAAGGAAGGCTGGCCGCAGGTTGGCCATTGTGCCGTCGGCCAGTACCCCCGTGTGAGGAGCTACGGGCATACCCAGCTGTTCTGCCAGTGCCCAGATAGTGTCATATGCCGGATCATTGTAATCCTTCCTTCCCGAAGCAAACAGCTCCCCTAGCCCCCTGAACCCCATTGCATGGACCCTCTGGATATCTTCCACTACAGAAGGACTGTCAATATCTATTTCGGCATATGGGATCACCCTGTCAGGGTGAGCCTTTGCAAAGGCTATGCCCCTGTCCAGATCCTTCATGGGCATAAGCAGGCAGGCCATTGCATTATGACGGGAATAAACATCCAGGAACGATTTCTCCCATTCATCTGTCGCAACGTAATGCATATGCGAATCTATAATAAAAGGAGGAGTCGAATAATCGGCTTTCATCTTCGTCCTGCCGCAGCCGGAAATAATTATGCCGGCCAGAAATATGAACAGGAAAGTTTTCATTATTTCAGGTTTAAGATTGTTTTTCAGGTTCAGTATCCATCGTTCATCAGATTGCAGGCTTGTCGACGATCTCCTCCCTCATGCGGTCCCAGTACAGTTTTTTACCCTGCCGGTAGGCATAGGTAGCCATTATGCTGGCAACAGCATTCCAGTACCCGGTATGGATATTCCCGTTCGGATTAAGATCCCTTGATCTCATGCAGTCGATCCAGTTATTGAGATGGAACGGCATATTGTCACTAACATTTACAGGGCCGAGCTTCATTCCGTATTCCTCAGTGGTAACTATTTCAGCTTTGCCGCTTTTGACCGCCTCCTTCATTCCCTCATAAAAATCAAAACCTCCAGGAAGATTCTGATGTTCAGGCACGAGGAACCAGCGGGAACTTCCCTCTCCGCCATGGGCAAACAGTGTGCCCTCCTTGCCCCGGATACATGTATAGTCGCCGAACATATTAGCGAAGTTGGTTGCATATGAATATAAAAATTTTGCATCATCATAGGTTGCAAGGGCCTGGAAGGTATCGGGATTTTGCCTGATATCGGGCCATCCGAAAATGCCTCCGTTGGCAACCATTGAATCGGGGATGGCAGTATCGGTATAAAAGTGCACCAGACCGCTGCCATGACTCATCCATTGTGAAGTTATTCCGCCGGAGTAATCGCGGAATATCCTGAATTCAAAATACTTCCATGGATCGAAAGGGACGTATGGCTTTCCAAGAAGCCACCTGTTCCAGTCTGTATCCTTTTCCCTTATTGCAGCAACATCCGGATCGGCGGGGACATGCCAGCGCGGCTCATTATCGTTCCACACCTGCTCTATTTTTGTAATCTGCCCTATTTTCCCCGAACGAATAATATCACGTACCTTTTTCTGGATTGGATCACTCACCCACTGGGAGCCCATCTGGGCAACCTGTTTTGAGCCGAGCACGGCACTTCTGGCAAGTTTGGCATCCTCAACATCGGTGGAAAGAGGCTTTTCGCAATAGCAGTCCTTTCCCGCCCTTACAACCTCGGCCAGGAGCTTTGCATGCTGAAAATCACCCGTAGCGATCATGACAGCATCGAGCTCCGGCATCCTGAGCATCTCTTCAGAATATTTGAATTTGCTTACATCGGTCCCAAATAGCTTTTTACAATTTGCGGCGGCTTTCTCCCTGTTCCCGGTCCATATATCGCAAACAGCCACAACGCCAAGGTTCTTGTCCTTTTCAGCTGTTTTAACAATGCTCTGATGGTCTGAGCTTCTGGCTCCGCATCCCAGGAAGCCAATATTTATCCGGTCGTTGGCACCCATGATCCTTCTGTATGATGACGCGGTTAGTGCTGAGCTATTGGAGATGACAGCCGCACCGGCTATTCCGGCAGCAGTTTTGCCGATAAATTTTCTGCGTGATAATTCTTTGTCTGACATGATAGTTTTATTTTAGTCCCTGGCTTAAGCCAGGGGTTGGTCTGGGGACGATATGTTCAAGGTTATCATTCAGCGGGGTCATCCTGGGCATCAGAAGGTGGACGAACCCGAGAATGCTGATATATGAGAATCCTGCTATAAGAAATGCCCAGAAGTATCCCGAATTGCCTGCAGTATCGAGCACTGTTCCGAGGGCAATATCTGCAACGATTGCAACTGCCACACCGACCATCTTTCCTATGCCGATCACTGATGCAGTTGCTTTTTTGGGAAATACGTCAGGCACAAGCGTATAGCTGTTTATCGACCATGACTGGTGTCCGGCGGCTCCGAGACCTATCAGGAATACGGCAAGCCATTTGCTGCTGATTACTGATACCATTGCCACCGGCAGAATTATTACAGCATTTGCCAGGAGTGTCATCTTCCTGGCTTTGTTTATTGACCAGCCCTTTTTTGATAAGTGCCCCGGAGGCCAGTCCGCCGAGAAGACTTCCTGCATCTGCCATTACAAAAATCATCAGGAAGGGAAGCCCGATATTCTTTATGTCGACATCAAACCTCTCAGCCAGAAATTTTGCTCCCCAGAAAAGATAAAACCACCACACCCCGTCTGTAATCGTCGTCAGGGCGAATGCCCAGGTCTCTCTTTTTTGGCAGAAGCTTTAATCCAGGGAATCTTCTCCTCGCTCTCCTCCTCCGAATCACTGTTGATATAGGCCAGCTCTTCAGCGGATAATTTGGGATGGAATTCCGGCTTTTTATAGGTCCTTAGCCACAGAAATACCCAGAATGCGCTGAGAATACCCGTGAAAAGAAAGGGGATCTGCCAGTTATCACCGTTCACCGAAACAACAGCCCCGACAATGAATGGGGCAAGAATAGCTCCGACGCTCGTGGATGCATCAAAGATTCCTGTCGCAAACGCCCGGTCTTTCTTCGGAAACCATTCGGCAACCGTCTTAATAGCAGCAGGGAAATTACCTGACTCCCCTATACCGAGGCCAAAGCGGGCCACAATGAACCCAACAAGGCTGAAGGCAGGCCGCACAGCCGCATGCAGCATTCCGAACAGGCTCCATATTGCTATCGAAAGAGTATAACCGATTTTTGTCCCGAATCTGTCAATTATCCCGCCCATGAAAAGAAGACCGATCCCATAGGCAATTTTAAAGGATACCATAATTGCAGCATAGTCCTTGTTTGTCCAGTCGAACAGTGACTGAAGCGTAGGTGCCATTACGCCGACAATACTGCGGTCGAAATAATTTATGGTTGTAGCCATGAACACCAAAGCCAGTATACGGTACCTGAAGTGTCCTGATCTGCCTTGGAGAGTTGGTCATCCTGGATAGTCTTTGTATGTTTATTTCAAATTGATGGCTATACCTTTTCGGGAAGGAGATATGGCTTGCGGTATTCCTTCCTTGTAAGCATTGCATCGGCTTCCGTGTCATTCACAAATTTCACCCCAGCACCGTTAAAATGCAGTTCTCTTCCCAGCCTGTATGATATATTGGCAAGATGCGGCAGATCGGAAGACATAACACCTTCATGAACGTCACAGTTCAGCATATCGTCCTTTCCTGCGCGCACTGCTTCCACGAAATTCGTATAATGATTTTCCGGGGGAGAAACCGTATCCTCCTTTGAGGTTGCAAAGGGCTCCTTCTCACGCTTCCTGAAAGCTCTCCAGGTATCGCCCAGGATCTCAAGGTATCCATCCGTACCGAAATACAGATTACCTGCCTCATTACCCTTGTAGCCCTTCCTGGTTGGTGTACCAGCCCCTCACTTCAAATTCGAGCATGCTGCCGTCATTATATTTATATACCACAGTCTGGGTATTTGGTGTTTCCTGGGAGGACATCTCATTGCCGTAAGTCATCAACATCTCCATAGGCCATCTTCCCGGGGGTCATTTTATCGGGCGGGCTCGGCTTTTTCTTCAATCCCCAGATCCCGCCTGCAGAATATACTGTTTCAGGATGTTCATTTTTATTCATCCCCATCGTGCAAGATCCAGCTGGTGAGGGCCGGTATTGCCTGTATCACCGTTGCCGGTATCCCAGTACCAGTGCCAGCAGTAATGGCTTCGCTTCTCATTGTAGGGTCTCATGGGTGCCGGTCCCAGCCAGCGATCGTAATGAAAACCTTCCGGCGGTTCGCTGTCAGGGCCAATGCCATAGGAATCGCGGGCCTTAAAGCAGAGGGCCCTGGCCATGTAAACGTCGCCAATGCCGCCGTCATGAAGGAATTTGATCGCTTCCCTCACATTTACGGATGACCTGTTATTCAGACCCACCTGAACCCTCCTGTTGTATTTGCGGGCTGCCTCAACCATTTTCTGGCCTTCCAGGATATTGTAAGAGGCAGGTTTCTCCACATAAACATGCTTGCCTGCCTGGCAGGCTGAGATGGTAGCCAGTGCATGCCAGTGATTCGGAGTAACAATCGAAACTGCATCTATATCTTTATCATCCAGAACTTTATACAGATCCCACTCGAAATGGGGATCCTCGCCTGTAAGGTCCCTGTACCATCTTCGACCTCGATCCGAAAAGTCTTTCATCTGCATCGCAGAGGGTCTTCAGCTTCACATTATGGCTTTTGCCTATTGTGCACCACCGTTCGATATGGTAACTTCCCTGGTTGCGGATCCCGATTAAGGCAACATTCATCCTGTCATTGGAGCCGGCGATCGCTTCATACGACCTGGCAGATAAGTCCAAGTCCGCCAATGGCCATTCCTGCTGTGCCCAATGCGCTTGTCCTTATAAATTCACGTCTCTTTGTCATCATTTATATTTAATTAATATATTAATACTTCTCAGCAAAATTCTTTGGAATATTCATTTATCTCGTTCATCTGTGAGGTATTCTCCTGAACTGATGATAACCCTGTATCTGAATGTTGCCGATCCACCGGCAGGGATCCTGAAGTTAACCCTCTCCCTTCCTCCTGTAAAATCATATCCTCCCAGCGGATTTGCCGAAAAAAGGCCATATCCCCTGGCATGCCAGTAGGTGGGATAGCTCTGGTTTTTCGGATGATCGCAAACTACAAGTGATATCTTTATCATTGCCGACGGTTCCGTAGAGATCCATCCATCTTGCCCGTGTACCCCAGACCGAATCACCGGTAATTCCTTCGCTGCTCCTGTAATTGCCGTTGATATCGTCCATCAGGCATTGCCTTTACGGTTGTGGTGCCTCCCTTCGATTCATTAAGCACCAGATCCTCCTTTTCAGGTAATTGCAACTGCCGTGCAACGCGGATCCCGAACATCCCCTCCTTTGTATCCTTGAACTTCACAGTATCACCGGTAGCTGTAAGGGTTGTGATCCGGTCGATTATCCTTAACGTTCCCCTTGCCATAAAGTGGTACGCTGTCTTCTCAGATAGAAGCTGATTGCCGACAGAATCTATCCAGCTCTCATTTGTTGTCAAAGAACCTTCGCCGTGTCCCCCTGTCATATTCTCAACGCTGAGATGCTTGATCTCCCCGCTTCTGACACCCCACTTTCCCTCCGAATCCGTTGCCCCAGAAATCGAGTCCGTTCACATTTCCGTAATTGAGCCAGATTCCCAGCTGGTGCCTGTGGTCAGTACTCTCCCCTGGTCTGGGATTGAGGGGGAAATCCCCGTGTTATTTCAGTACCTGCAGCGTTCGTAACCGGATAAAGAATTGGTTTGTAAACATTGTCGTACCAGCAAAAGGATGTAAACGGCTCTCCTCCTGCCAGGACATCTATTTTCTTTTCAGACTGATGATCCTCAAATCCAATATTTATCTCCTTATCGCCCGCTGCCTGTTTTCCGGATCTGGTCCCGCAGGAGACTGAGGAGAAACTGTGATTATAATAAAAACAAAAGATAGTGATTTCATTTTACGCCATTTTTAAGTTTCAATTACTATCGCTGGTAAGTATCGGGAAGAGTCTCATCAGCTCATCGTGGTCAGGTTTCCTGCTATAATCTGCTATCTTGAAGGACTTCGGCATTCTTTATCTTTCCGGCTGCCTGTTCTCCATACCATTTTGAAAGGCATTTTCGGACTGCATCATTCGGAGGGGTCAGCCATGATCTCATGAAACGAGCCTCTCCTCCTGGCCCGAAGGGACCTTATCGAGTGTACCGTCGAGCCATGGAAGCCATTCGAAGAACTGAGATTCATGAGCCGATGCAGCATAAATTTTCTGATCCGCCACATTGTCGATATCGAAGGCAAGGTCGGGATCAGTAAAATTCGACCAGAGGAATACAGGGTTTTTCTGAAGCGGGGGGTATCCGGAGCCACATTGGGCACAAGCACCATAAACGAGGCATCCTGGACCAGAAGGCTTGTATACCTGTGGTCAGGGTGATAGTCATTTGAAGGATGGGTTATTACGATATCGGCTTTCCAGTTCCTTATCTCCCTTATTACCTTAAGACGGTTCTCAAGTGTTGGCATCAGTTCGCCATCGTGATTGTCAATAACAGTGTATTCTACACCGAACCGGCGTCCGGCCTCCTGTGCCTCTGCCATCCGCCTCTTGGCCAGGACACCGCCTCCCATTGACTGATGACCGGCATCTCCGTTTGTCATTGAGACAAACTTTACCTTGCATCCCATCTTAACAAATTTTATTGCCGTGCCCCCTGCCTCAAGATCGCAATCGTCGGGATGGGCTCCGAATACGATTACCCTTATTGGTGCTGTCTGTCCGCCGGCAGTCAGAACAAATACAAAAGCAAGGAGCAGAAGAAGGTAATGCTTTTTCATAATTGGAATATTTGATTAAGACTAAAAATTACAATATGCTGTCTGTTGGCCAGCTGAGCAAAAATGGAACATACTGTCCGTTGTACATGGAACAATACTGTACAAATTAAAGGATGTCCCCAAACAAATGTATCGAATATGGGATGAACTTCAAAATCTTTTCAGGCGAGTTTTTCTCAAAAGTATTATTATATTGCCGCCTCAATAAGCCCGATGAAAAGAACCTCTGTATACCTGTTAATGCTGGCCGGCTTTTGCTTTATCCTGAATCCTGCATCCGGGCAGGGTAAGGAGAAGGTAAAAATTAAGAAAGGCTGGTCATTTGGCGCCTTTCCCACCCTTGGGTACGACTCGAATACCGGTTTCAAATACGGCGGAATCCTGAAGCTGTATGATTATGGAGATGGCAGCAGGTACCCCTTGTATGATCAGAATATTCACCTCGAAATCTCAAGGACAACAAAAGGCTCGGGGACCAATCAGTTAACCTACGATACAAGGAATCTGATCCCGGGCATCCGTATTCTGGCAGAAGCCAGCTACCTTACGGAACAGGTGCTTGATTTTTACGGCTTTAACGGGTACAATGCATATTACAATCCTGCGTATACATCGAGCAGTAATCCTTCCTATATATCTTCCATCTTCTACAGGATGGACCGCCGGCTCGTCAAGATGAAGCTCGAGTTTATCGGCAGGCTCAGAGGGAACAACCTCAAATGGTTTGGCGGATTTGAATATCTGGGCAACAAGCTTGATACAGTTGATCTCGATAAGCTGAACAAGGGCAGGAATCCTGAGAATTTACTGCCAGCAACCGGAGGAGGTCTCTATGGGGATTTCATAAGGTGGGGGCTGATCCCGCAGGACCAGGTCAACGGTGGTCACACAGGCGCATTCAAGTTCGGTATAAAGTATGACAGCCGTGACAATGAAGCCAATCCGATGAAGGGACTATGGACCGAGGCAATGGTACTCGTGGTTCCGGGGTTTATCAGCGAAGGGTACAGCTACTCCAGGTTTGCCTTTACACACAGGCAGTATTTTACACTCTGGACCGACAGGATAAATTTCTGTTACAGGTTCTCCTGGCAGGCAAAAATGACAGGCCGGATGCCATTTTATATGCTGCCTCTGGTCTACAATTCAGCTCCGCAGCTAACCCTCAGCGGACTGGGAGGAGCAAAGACAATGAGAGGCATCCTCAGGAACCGGGTTGTGGGGGAGGATTTCGTCTATGGCAATGCAGAGCTCAGGTGGAAGCTTTTCAGGGCGATAATATGGAATCAGAACTTCTATATCTCCATTTCCGGATTCACCGACGCCGGAATGATAACCGGCAAATATAAACTGCCCGGGACAACTGACCCGGAAGGGATGGCATGGCTGCAGAAGGGAGAAAAGGAAAAGCCGCATATAAGCTACGGCGGCGGGGCACATTGTGCAGTCAACGAGAACTTCGTGATCTCTGTCGATTTTGGCTGGGCTGATGATCCCCGTGATGGAACGAGAGGAACCTATATCGGTCTGGGCTATCTGTTCTGATCTGTTTCCCGCAATCCCCTACAGGTCCTTTATCATCCAGATATCACAGTTGAAATGCCCTGAATTTCCCAGGCGGGCAGGCAGATATCTGAACCCTGCCTTTTCATATATCCCTATTGCCTTGCCAAGTTCCGGCATCGATTCGAGGTAAAGCTTCCTGTAGCCCAGATCCCTGGCCGTATTCAAATGTTTTTTCCATCAGGCTTCTGCCGATACCTTTACCTCTCTGCCCGGGCAGGAGATACAACTTTAACAAGTTCGGCACAGCCTTCTGGCAGACCGGGTGTCGGGTACAGACCGCATCCTCCTATTATACCCTTTTCCTCAGCTATCCAGTAAAAGGAGCCTGGCTTACTGAACAGGCCGAAGAGATCATCGGTTGCCGCGTCATAATATACGGTGCCGGGCTTGTCTATGCCGAACTCCCTGAACACAGACCTTATGAGAGCAGCAATTTCCCTGTTATCGCTGTTTTCAATCGGTCTGATAATGATATCGGAATTATTCATGATGTGAAAGATGATAAGGATTCATGTCAAAAATAACGAATTCCCGGCAATCCCTGACAAACTGCCAATCAACCCCTGTGTCGGTACTTTAAAAGTAATACTGTCCCATTCAATTCACCTTTTCATTACATTTGACAATTAATTCCGAAACTATTGAAAGCCCTTCTTTTGCCGGGATCATTATTACGGAGAGCTGTTCTCAGGAAGATCCTGTCTGTATTTATCATACACTCAGTAGCTTTCGGATATTCTTCGGCCAGGGATTATATAGTAACCGGAACTGTAACCGATATGTCGGGTCTGCCTGTTCCGAATGCCAGGGTATCTATGATGCACGGCACCATTGAATATAGCGCCCTGTCGGGGACAGATGGCAATTACTCACTAAGGATATCCGGGATTTACGCTGATGTATCGATATTCTTGAACTTGGCATTCCCCACCCGAATCCTTTTACTTTTGCGGTGAATATCCCTTTTATTATAAACGGTACCGGGGATATCAGGTTTACCGTCTACACCTTTCCAGGGACAGAAAATAAAGGACATTAAATATCCGGATGTCGAGTGCCGGGAAGCTATCGCATAATCTGGGACGGCTGCAATGATAACGGCACACCGGTCAGGCAGGGGATATATATCTATGCACTTACGTACAAAGGAAAGACATGGTCGTCAAAAATCATCAAGACAGCAGGATATTCGGCTTTCTCATCCGCAACAACCCTTGAGCCTGTCATGCTGCCTCCTGTCGTGCCTCCCGTCAATACTTCTTCCGTAAGCGTGCCTGTTATTACAAATATCACATGCCCTGGCTTTTATCCGTGTCAGGATCACTGATATCGTCATCAAGTCGCGATACCGCTATTGATTTTACAATTGCCAGGATGGAGGAAATCCCCTTCAGGACGCAGAACGGAAGCATTGCGATGCTTACGGATACAGGATACAGGCCGCTGATCCTCAAAGGGATTAATCTTGGAGCTGCCACCCCTGGCACTTTTCCGGGGGAAATTGCCTATTCAGTCACGGCAGAGATGTATGAGGATTGGATCCGGCTGATCGGTGAGGCTGGCTTCAACTGCATAAGGATCTATACCCTTCATCCTCCTGTATTTTATGAGAAGCTTGCCAAATTACAACAGCAGGCATCCCTTCGATCCTATCCTG
Organism: uncultured Bacteroidales bacterium; assembly: GCA_963756885.1. Taxonomy (GTDB): domain Bacteria; phylum Bacteroidota; class Bacteroidia; order Bacteroidales; family VadinHA17; genus LD21. Next base: position 50,483 of record CAVWPG010000001.1, on the reverse strand, counting down.
CTGTTCCAGGGGATCTGGCTTGATGAGATTGATAATCCTTCCGACCCCTGCACAATATGACCTGATCCTCAGGGAACCTGCATTTACGGCCGAAATACATGAAGTTATCGACTGTATACACGGAAAGAAGGATATTCCTTTCAGGCCCGGCAAATCGTACGGCACATATAAAACCGATCTGTCCAGATGGACAGCCGGATATATAATCGGAAGGGAGATCAGTCCCATTGAGGTTTCAGTTACAAATTCAGCCAATCACCCCGGTCACTTCATACGATGGAGATCAATTCAGCATCTCCTCCAGCCTAGCCCACCGATGTATTTGCTGCATCGATGCTTGATGAGACTGCAGTGTTTGAGGATGAGCACTAGAAATCACTCGAGGCCTGTCAGCCTGTCCAGCTGGCCCACACTCGATCCCCTGACCCATCCGACGGAAATTTATACTGACGAGGACAAGGAATCGATAGATATTTCAGCAATAAATGCAGGGCAAATTCGCGGGCAGGATTGTTTGCTACTTATCACGCATATCCATATTATCCCGATTTCATAAGCGATCAGCCATCCTACCGGACCTACAGCGACGACCAGGGACCAGACAGCTATCTCGGGTATATTACCGACCTCAGGAATCATTATCACGGATATTCCTCTTGTAATAGGGGAATTTGGGGTTCCATCGAGCTGGGGAAGTGCGCACCAGTCGTTCAGTATGATGGATCATGGCGGTTATTCAGAAATACAGCAGGGAGAAAAGGATATAAGGCTGATCCATAATATACTCGATGCCGGGTGTGCCGGCGGCTTCATGTTCTCATGGATGGATGAATGGTTCAAGCCGACCTGGATAGTGCAGTATCTGGAGGCTTATGGCCTGACTGCTGACGGAACCATTATTCCAACCCGTCAGCTGTGGCATAACATTACTTCGCCGGAACAGAATTTCGGGTTTATGAAATTCGTGGAGGATGAGACGCTTCCGTTTGTAGCTTACCATACCGATGCACCGGCGGGCCCTGTGAGCAGGATTGAAGCAACAAACGACAACAGCTTTTTCTATATCGATATCACGACGAGTCAGCAGCTGGACCCCGGGGATACAGTAATAGTAGCTTTTGACACATATTCAGGCTGCAACGGGGAATCACGGCTTATAAACGGGAAATTGCTTGAGAACAGAGCCGAGTTCATGTCCCTTTTCGTTGCAGGAAAGACACAATGCTGCACTATGTAACCCAGGCATATGATATGAATGGACTCACGCCAGGTTTAATCTGTCTGACCCTTCGCTCCAGAAATATATGAGCACAGTAACCGACGGGGCTCCGTGGAAGCTGATGCGATGGACCAATGATGAGTATGAGGCGACCTTTCAGGATATCGGACGTTGCCTGCAGAAAATTCGGCCCTTTTCACACCCGGGACAAGAACTGCTGCGGCATGGAGCTCCAATAAGCTGAAAATGCGCATCCCATGGACCATGCTCTATTTTTATGACCCCACCCAGATGTCGGTCATAGACGGGGCTGTCTCGTCCGACGGCGGATATTCATTCAGTATTCAGACTGTTCAGTCGGACGGCATAGCTCTTTCAGTATATTACAAGGGAAGCGTTGTATCGACAACCGACAGGTATAACTGGAATAAATGGCTCGTTGTGCCAAAGTACAATCCCGATTGAAAAAGAGTCGCTTCAAAATTGTTCGTGAAGGGCTGAGGGCGATACCCTCATTTGCAGATTAGCTCTTGCTCTCCTTTGATCTTCCCCACCTCTTTTTCTTTCTTCTTTTCAAAGCCGCTTCGCTTGGCCTTGCCCCAACCCTGCTTCCCAAACAGGGCCTCGAAATTTCCTATAACGGCAAAGAGAGTGTGCATAGGGTAAAAGAAAGGCTCCGCCAGTGCCGAGGCAAGGAGCCTGAGCACATCCCTCTTCCTTCCATATTTATGAAAGGTGATCTCTTCAAAAAGTACAGCCCACACGGAGAGGCTCACGGCAAATGTGTATACGAAAAGGAAAAGGAGGAGGAAGAAGGGAACATTCATTTTATGGGTGACAGCCAGGTAAATTGTATAAATAAATCCTGAAAATGCTATCAATGGGGAGAGCCATTCAAAGAAAAACCAGTAAGGATATCCCAGTACTCCAAGTCTGCCATACTTGGGATTCATGAAAATCCGCCGGTGGGTCCATAGCGATTCTATCAGTCCGCGGGTCCATCTTGTTCTCTGCTTCCTCATCGATTTGAAGTCGGAGGGCGCCTCGGTCCAGCACAGGGGGTCAGGAATATAGGTAACCTCATATTTTTCCTTCCGCTCTGCCTTGTATCGCCGCATCCTCAGAACAAGCTCCATATCCTCGCCTACAGTTTTGATGCTGTAGCCCCCGGCAAGGATAACAGTTTCCCTGTCGAACATCCCCATAGCCCCTGAAATCAGCATCAATCCGTCGAGGTGGCTCCATGCCATCCTGCCCAGGAGAAAGGCCCGCGTATATTCGAGAACCTGCAGGCGCGGCAATATCTGATCGGGAATCTTGATCTCGCGTATATGGCCCCGTTCAATATCGCAGGAATTGACGATCCGGATCACTCCTCCCGTACCTATCACCTTATGGTCCTTCTCCTCGAGAAAAGGCTTGACGAGTTTAAGCACCGAATCCGATTCAATTATTGAATCTGCATCTATTGTGACGATAAGGCTGTTCCTGCTGATATTTATCCCGGCATTCAGCGAGTCTGCCTTGCCCCCGTTATTTTTGTCGATAACGGTCAGGCGGTTATACGACGGATTATCGGATCTGTATACTCCCTTTATCCTTTCGCATGGTATGCGGTAATCAAAATAATAATTCACCTTAACCAGCTCAAATGCCTGTACTATCTTCTGAAAAGTATCATCAGTGGAGCCGTCATTTACTATAATGACCTCGAAGTTGTTGTAATAGAGCGAAAGCAGGGTCCTGACGTTATCGATTATCGATTTGCTTTCGTTGAAAGCAGGTGCAATGATGGAGATCCGCGGCACCAGAGGCGACAATACAAGGGTATTGTAGTTGATGTAGCTGTTCTTCCTCAGGTATTTCCTCAGGGCAGCCGCTGAAAAAATCCCCAGCAGAAGGTATGAGGTGAAAAGTACCAGTGTAAGGATGAAGATTATATTTGCAAAAAGAATTCCCATAGTCGTTAGTTAATTCGCCTGTCGAGCACGTGTCGTACAATGATATTATAGTTCTTGTATTCCGATTTCATTATCTTGACAAGGGCCTTTACACCCTCCTCGCCCATCTTTTCAATTGATTTCGTGGCTTCAATCTGAAGCTGTACGTCATCTTCCTTATCAAGGACCAGCTTAAGAAATCCCAGCATAGAGGTGTCGGGCATTTTACCCATGGATTTGACAATTTCAAGGCATACTTTGTAATCCTGGCTCTTATACATCTTCTTCATAATATCAAGAGTCTCCCTAAGTCCCAGATCACCCGCAACCTGTACGGCCAGGAGTCTCACATCAGGCGATGGATGAAAAAGCACCTTACTTACAGCTTCACCTGCATCGGGCTGCTTGAATTCCCTTATCATACGGAGCGAAAATATTACTACCGAATCGTTCCCTGAGGTAAGCCACCGGCTGAATTGAGGCACAGGTATTTCGTGCTGTATAATAAGGTCGTGGAGGGTTATCTGCTCCCAAAGTGAAAATGGTCTCTGAATGTGTGAGAGGAAATCGAAATGATCACCATCGCTCAGGCTTACAAGGGCAATCTGAGCTTCCATCCTCAGAATCTCATTTTTGGAATTCAATGCCTTATACATTGAATCGTTGGCATCCCTTATATTCATGAAGGCAAGCTCCCTGAAGCCTTTTATTTTCTTATGCCATCTGAAGTAACGGGCACGGGATAATGAATCCTTGTCAAGCCCGAGATACTTATAGAGGCCGTAAAGCTTTTTACTTTCCTCTCCTTTCAGGTTTACGCTCACATCGATCATCTGATTGATCAGAACCTGCCGGCTGTAATTATTCGAGGCAATAGACCTGAATTCCTCTGTTGTTGCGCTGCCATACAGGAAATCGACTATCAGGCTCTGGTATTTTTCCATCAGGTACCGGTTCATCTTTTCCTCCCTCTCAAGTCTTCTGCGGTTCAGCAGGATGACAACCAGCAGTGTAATCATTGAAATGATGGATATCAGGATTGTAATAATAAGGGCATTGACAAGTGCGAATGATTCCCCGAAATATTTAACCCTCTTGAGCCAGGGAGAATTACCCCTGAAAAATAGTATCTCCCCGTCAGTGTAGATAGTATCGATGGCAGCTTTGGCAGTATCGGAAAATGGGACCCTGGCGGGAACCACTGCTTTGAATGCTGCCGTATCCGGTACCGGTTCTGGTTTCGTGGCAGGTTTTACAGCTTTTTTGCCCCTGTCATCAGGTGAGGGCCTTATTGAAGTCTCATCCTGAGCGGCATCCGGCACGTGCGTTATTCTTACTTTGTAGAGCCCGGCCTCCTCAACTATCCTGACTTTCATATTGGAAAGGTTCTTCATTCCTGTTGAGATCTTCATCGCATTCGTTACATTCCTGTAGGCCCCCACCTGAATGGGGAAGGTATCGCGGGGAGCAGCAACGAAAGCGGTCAGGATGGCTTCCCTGAGTGAATCATCGCGAAGCACTGCGGAATCACGCTTGTAGGATGCCTCTTCCTCAGGGCTGAAGAACCTGGCTGAATAGGGTCTGCCGGCTCCGTGTCCGGATGGAAATGGCTTCAATCCGAAACATGCCGTAGTAGCGAGCAGGGTCAATATCAGCAGCAGCAAATGCTTCATTGCTTCATTCTGATGGCATAAGTAAAATTTACATTTCCCTCAAACCTGTTTCTCCATGTATTTTCATAATACTCCTCGCGGGAATATCCCGTACCAACCTTCATTACAAGCCTGTTGCCCAGAGCGACGTTATATGTCAGCCTTGCGCTGTATGCGCTGTATCTCATCAGATCAGTCCGTATATCGAAAGGCTCATCGGGGGCTGTACCTGCGCCGAGTGTAAGCTGAAGGTAATTTATATCTGTAAAATAGCGTCTCGCATTGAAATAGGCAGATGTTGTGATTCCGTGTTCCTTGAAATAGAGATATCCCTTGAGTGACAACCAGTATCTGCCTATATACTTTTCGACAGAGGCAAGGGCTATAAAGATATTCCTGTCAAAATAATAATAATTCATCCCGGCCGATGCTGCCCATCCTGCCGGAAGGATCTGCCATACCTCCAGTGCTGCCCTGTGCTTTGGGAAATATACTGCCCGGGCTGAATGCATATTCGAGATATGCATAGTTTTTTGCAGTAATCTTCGGGTAGGCCTCGAGCTCCAGTTGCCATTCGGTTTTGTTATCGGGAGCGGCTCCCCAATAATGGCATTTCCAATATTGATGCCGGCAGCGGCCAGGCCCCAGTCAAACCTATGTTCTGCACCTGCATTGAAAACCTGCCAGAAGCGTTTGTAAGGCTCACCTGAAAGTATCGAAGAGTATCCTGCCCTTAAAGCTGTTGAGACCCGTGGTATTCTCCTTCGACCAGGTCAGGATGTCCCTTTTGGCCGAAAGAGCATCTGCATTGGAGGGCTCCGTCATAAGAAGAGTGTCTATAACGGCAGCGGCATCGGCATAGTTCTTCTGCCAGGCAAGGATGCGGCCAAGCAGGATCCTCGCATCGCCATATGACGGGTAGTTATTTACAAGCTTTCTTGCATCAGCCGCAGCAGTGTCGAGCTTACCATCGAAGGCAAGTACCCGTATGCGCGCAATATTCTCCTTCGGGATCTGTTTTTCCTGGGAAAGAAGCGGAACAGAAACGTAAATTTTTGTGGAAACAAGAATTATAATAAGAAGGATAAAACGTCTGTTCATACATCCAGTTTGAGAATCGATCTTATCTTACGGATTAAATCAGAGGGATTGAAAGGCTTCACAATATATTCGTCAATTTCCATTTCACGTGCCTGACTCTGCACTTCCTGGTCACTGAATGCTGTAAAGACAAGTACCGGAGTTTTCTGTTTGAGATCCGATCTGATAAACTTTATTATTTCCAGCCCGCTGTGAAAGGGAAGATGTATATCTACAAGGACCAGATCATAAACAGTTTTATGCAGAAACTCAAAAGCCTTATTCCCATCTTCTGCAATGTCAACTTTAAATCCATCCTTTTCAAGAACAACCGAAAGAGTCTTGACGACCAGCTTATTATCTTCACACACCAGCAATCTCATCTTTTTAAAAATACCCTATGAGTATTTTCAGGATTATGATTATCAATAATGAGTAATAATCTACCTTTATCCATGTTAAAGATAGAAAGATAAAAGATAGTTTTATTAATTATTTCCAAGTAATTAGGGCGATTTTGACGAATGTGTCAATAAATGAGGCCATGTTGTTAATAACTGTTACATAAAACACTGTATATGGCTTTTAAGGAAGGCCGGGCGAGCCCCTGTTGCGTTCCCGGATTCAGGGATTAAACAAATAATTCACTGAATTAATCACAACGAAAACCAGTAATTAAACTTTATCAGGAAAATGTTTTTGGGAAGATGCTCCGAAGCTCACCAAATGATTCCTGATCGATGAGCCTCTGAGATGCCCCTGTATTCCCCGTGCGTTCGCTTGACCAGACGAAATATATGGTTGAGCCCAGGCGGTATTCCCATTTTGCAACAAAATTGGAGCGGAACTGGTGGAAATTGAAGTCCGGGTTTGCTATTGGTATAGTCCGGAACCGTGTCCCCGTTTGCATCGAAGCATGTAATTATCGCCTCGGCAAGAATCACATTATTATAGACGTGAAACCTGTCATTGTAGGAATCTGCCACGGGATCCGTTACATATTTAAACCCGGAATATGTTCCGCGGGAGATAAATGGACTTCCGTAATACAGAATTGAGAATTCCGGAGTAATATTCAGGTCAAGTCTGAGAGTAAGCCCAACAGTAGTCTGGTCTATAGTCCCGAGGATATATCTCTTTTCCGTCAGGTAATCGCAGGTTGCTACATACTGCAGATCATCTCTATTGTTCCTGATTAAATCCGCGCTTACGCCGACCTTGAATCTTCTGAAGGGCCTGTATGTAATGCCGGGTTTTATCTCGTAAAGCTTTTGCCGAATTGTTTCCCCTGTGTCTCATAGCTGTAATCAAATACCAGCAGATACTTTCTTAGAATAATCCGGATCCATCCAGCCAAATGAAAAAGGGAATAAGGCATCATCATATCATATCCTCCCCTAAGTATTTTGGTATCCATGGCTGCGGAATGGAAGATAAGGTTTAATCCAAGGCTCCACTGGTTTCTGAATTCAGAAGTAAACGCAAGGTGCCCTCCAGAGCCAAGATATGTCCCGTTGAAGTTCCATGCATTAAATTGTTCAAAATCGATTTTGTAGGTCCGGAAAATAGATACGGGCTTATTGACGAAATAGGCAATTTCGTTTTCCTGGTTGATGGCATCTGCGTATTCATGTATCCCAGATCATTTAGCTCCAGTCCGGGAGAAAGCCATGATAACTCCTGTTGAATATCTCCATAATCCCTTTGATCCCTTTCCTACTGGAATTTACCTCCATAGCCGCTTAAGGTGGTGCGGCGAAGTATCATAATCAAGATAGATCTGCCCCCGGTCGCTGGTAATACCTTGCTGAGGATTCCTGAAGAACCTTCATGGCTTCCGTTGTCCCGTTCAGATAACTGCCTATCAGTCGTCCGTCAACATAAAATTCCTTATCCAGCCAGTGATGCCTCAGGTCCAGTCCGCCAGTGTAGGCATCGTTGGAAGAAACTCCAGGTTCTGGATCTTAATTACACGGTTAACAGATGTAAGCATACCTCCTACAACAGTGTTTGCGCCATTATAGCTTTTCTGCACACGCGCGACCATATAATTGGTAAGTGGCTCAACCTTTGTGGTGGTTATATTGCCCTCCCGGTCGCTCAGTCTTGCAAACTCATTTGTTGTAACACTCTGGATAAGCCCTACCGACAGCCCTTTTGAAGTTGTCCCGCTGAGCTTTACCGCACTTAAAATAGTCGTCATATCCGGTGAATCAACATAAACAGACATCGTTTGATTCCGGGGTTACTGAGGGGGAATGTCCGATCCTTCGTGAGTAGAACAGGCTCTCATTGTCAAATTTATAATCAAAAATTGTCAGCCCCTCTAGGAAGAAGGGCCTTTTCTCTTCATAGAAAGTCTCGAATGCAGTAAGGTTCATGACTGATGGGTCTGACTCCACTTGTCCGAAATCAGGATTTACGTCAGATCCAGGGTAAAGTTGCTTGAAATGCCTATTTTCGCATCCAGTCCTGCATTTCCGCCCATCTTCTGCCCTTGGATGCAAACGGATTTGAGTGTATCTTTTCCATTGTTTGCAGTTCGCCCAGCGCATATGGCATTATTTCCAGCCGTTGTGATTTTTGTAATCCCTTTATCCCCTTAACTCGCCGAAATTAAAAAGCACCCCGGGCCCGGTCTTTGACTGGTACTCCCAGTCACTCTCCTCCATATACCTGTTTATCCATCTCCATGATATGCAAGCCCCATACCTGTCTCTCCTCATTGCTGTATCGAAGCTGGCTTAAAGGAACCTCAATCTCGGCAACCCATGCGGAGTCCTCCAGTCCCTGTCTTGCCCCTCCATACCGCATTCCAGTTGAAATCCCAATTTTCAGGGATTGAACAATACCAGGTCGATCTTTTGGCCCCAGGCTGTAATGGAGAATTCAAAACCAGTCCGGTGATCATGATAACTGTCAAAATTGACCCCCATTATGTCGCCTGCAAATTCATCCCTTGTACCGGCCAGCCGCTGGATCTTCTCAGGCTCACCATCAAATCCCCGGATCGCTACATAGATGTATTTATCATCATACTGCATATTGAACTCGTGGGATAAGCTCGGCTTAGCCCCTTCATTGGGAATGAACTGATGATAATCACCAGCCCAGGTTCCATGCTTCCAGCACTCATCATCGAGCTTGCCGTCTATATCAGGCCTGGCGTCACCATCTTGAAGTTGTATATACTGGCTGGACAACGGGCTCCCTTTTCCGGAACAGTGTCCTGGATATCTTCATCTCCATGGTCGGGATTCCGATTGAATATGCAGGAAGTGCAAGAAAATAAACCCGAAATAAAAACGGAAAAAATTTTTCTAAAGGTTACAGATCGTTCCATTGAAAATCGCAACCATTATCCATTATAAATGAAATAGGCAAATCTCATTGATTTGTATTCAAATATATAAGAATAACTCTATACAAACCACATTTTAACATTTATTGGCATTACTAAACTGGAAAAATGTGAAATCAACAGGAAATTCTTCGATTCACTTCGTTTCGCTCAGAATGACAGACCTTTGTGTTTTTGAGGAGGAGGTGAAGGGAGGGGTGTGGTCAGTGTATTATATTGAGCAGGGCCAGTAACAGGATTACAAATATTGTAAGGGAGGACACGGCTACCGGGAACCATACCGGCGCGATCCATGGGACAGGAATCAGAAAAAGGACATCAGTTGTCGTAAGCTTCGGAGGCCATCTGATAAGTATATAAAGTGAAACATAATAAAACAGGTCCCAGAATGCAAAAGTCCAGAGGAAGAATATCCCTCTTTCAATCCAGCCAATCCCTGTCAGGCAGGCAATTACAACAAGCATTACTATTGTTGCCGCCTCCCTTGTCATTTCGATTCGCAGGAGACGAACCGGGATTTTGCCAAGTGATTCATCATTGGACTGGGAATCATTCATGCCGATCGCTTTCCTCAGATATACAACAACCACCCCTTCAAAGTGGGCCATCGCCAGTCCAAAAACTGCCAGAAGCAAAAGTTTTACATTCATTTTGATCCCTGTTTGAAGTTCTGAAAATACTCCTCCGGCAAAATCAATTAACCGGGGAAGGAAAATGATCAATCCCGTTGCAATGGCTGCAACTGATGCGATCAGAACTCCGGCTGCCGCGACATCTTTTGCCCTGCCAATGAAGTCATTCCTCTCGCCTGTAATTCCATCAGAAAGATATTCAAGGGCTGTATTGAAGCATTCGCTTGCAAATACAAGACCTGAAGCAATCAGGATGGCCAGCCAGTCCGCAGGAGGCAATTTCACCAGTGCACCTGCAATGACGACGCATATGAAGACCGCCAGGTGGATCCGCATATTATGTTCATGCCTGAACATGGTATCCAATCCCTGGAAAGCATACCTGAAGCTTCTCAGCCTCTCTCTTATACTGAAGGGATGTTTCTGAGTTTTTTGCCTGTCCTTGCCCATTTCCCGATTATGTTTAATGTTTATCTGACAACTTCAAGATCATTGCTGGAATGATCGAAGGGAAGAGGAGAATAATAATCATTCCAGCAGTTTGCTTCTGACATCGTTCAGAAGCTTCACATCAAATCCTGAAACTTTCAGGTAGCCTTCGATGCCTCCATAGTATTGCTGAACCCTGTCAAGAACCGATTCGATATTTCTTTTCTTCACAATTACGGCATAGATCATATTCCTGTATGGGAAATAGCCAAGGGTGAGTATTTTCCTGATCAGGAAGTGACGCCTGAAGTAAGGCAGCAGGGCATCATTTGACTTCATAAAATCGCTTATGATCAGCTCTCTCTCCACCCCCACTGCCAGAAGTATCAATGCCGATATTATTCCGGTCCTGTCCTTGCCAGCCTGGCAATGGATCAGAACAGGAGAGAGCCCGGGGGAGGCGATAGTCTCCAGCACTTTTCCGAATACAGGACCTGCGGCTCCGAGAATCTCAAGATAGATGTCATTCGAGACATCAGAGATGGCAGTCAGGGCATCCTTTCTGAACACCAGCGGTCTCAGCCTCTCTCTGGTTGTCTGCTGGAAATCCAGCGGCAGCGACAATCTGGAGGCACTGTCGATCGGATCAATTCTTTTTCCTGCCTCCCCCGGTGCCCTGAGATCTATTACGGTCCTGATATTCAGCAAACGCAGCCTTTCGGCATCAGCCCTGCTTAATTTATCAGGGTTTGCTGCCCTGAAGACAATGCCCTTTCTCACAATGGCTTTGCCTGAAGCGGGAATTCCCCCGATATCCCTGAAATTCCTCAGGAGGATGAATCCGGAATCGCCTGAATTGCCTGTTTCTCCCGATTTGTCACCTCTCTTAGCCACGCCTGTAATAGTTAATTAGTTCAAAAATAATATGATTCGCCATTATACTGCATCAAATTCATTAAAATAAAAATAATTGCTACATTCGTACGATAGCCCTGCGGATATCATGCGATTCCCGTCTTCATCCGGATATCCGGGGAAATTAATATTCAGGCTTAAACAAGGAACTTAAGATAAATAATGATCAGGACCTTATTACTCGTCGGCGCGGGTGGATTTCTCGGGAGCATATCGCGGTTTCTCGCTTCACGGCTTATCCAGGAAAACATGGCGGTTGCATTTCCCTTCGGGACATTTTTTGTAAATATCAGCGGATGCTTTCTGATAGGATTCATTTATGGTTTATCAGAGAGGAGTTCCCTCCTGTCGTCAGGCTGGAAAATGTTCCTTGCAGTTGGCTTTTGCGGTGGATTCACAACATTCTCCACTTTTGCAAATGAAAATCTTGCCCTTATCCGCGACGGTGCATTCTTTCAGTTTTCAATGTACACAGGAATGAGCATCTTCCTGGGAATTGCAGCCACTTTCCTGGGAATATTAGTAACCAGATTATTTTAATACAATGAAACCATACGACAAAGCCAGACGCCTGAGGATCTATATCAGCTCGACTGATAAGCATGAACACTCACCGCTTTATGAAGTGATCGTCTATTCTGCAAGAAAGCACGGGCTCACGGGGGCTACGGTGCTGAAGGGCATTATGGGTTATGGTGCCAGCAGCGAGGTATATAGTAATAATCTGTGGGAAATCAGCGAAAAAGTGCCGCTTGTAGTGGAGATAATTGATGAACCTCAGAAAATAGACGACTTCTTTGAATCGATCAGGCCTTTGTTCGAAAATATCGGAAAGGGTCATATAATAACTGTGGATGATACAGTTGTGCTGATGCACAGGTCAGGCATTAAGGCTTAATCAGTCCTGAATGAATTTTAAAATTCCCGAATAAGATTATGGAACCAAAGGAACGTGTCCTCAGGGCATTCAGAAAAAAGGAGGGTAATCCCGACAGGGTTCCCGTTCAATTTGATCTGTGCAGGCAGCATACCGAAGCTTTTGGAAAAAGGCTTGCCATCGAGCCTGATTATTCACTTTCCTACTATGAGGATCTGACCTACCGGATATCGGCGAACGAGATAAGGACGAGGATGGGAAGCGACGTTGTCGTTGTGGGAGGAACAGTCGCCGCCGGCTACAGGCCTGAAGTCGTTCATGGAGATATAACCAGGAACGAATTTGGCATGCATATGAAGCCCACATCCCTTTATGTTGAGGTGGTAAAATGTCCTCTTGAGAGCGCGGAGAGAAGCAGCGATATAGAAAACTATCCCTTTCCTGATCCCTTATGCCTCCGGAAGGTTTGACAAGGCCAGGCGTGATATAGACAGATTTGGCAGAGATTATTTTGTGATCGGGGATGTAGAAATCTCCCTGTTTGAGCTGGCCTGGCATCTGACCGGACTGGAAAAATACATGGTCGGGATGCTTTGTGATGAACCATGGCTCGAGCCGCTTAATGACCGGGTCGAGGAATGGAGCACAGGCCTTGCCCTGCAGTTGGTCGAGAGCTGGAGTTGATGCAATATGGTTCGGAGAGGATCTGGGCAGCCAGACATCGACCCTTATTTCTCCTGAGGACTGGAGGGTAAGGTTTAAGCCGCGTCACAGGCGGATGATAGAAAAGCTCAGGAGCGTTAATCCGGACCTTGTTATCATAATGCACTCCGATGGGGCGGTGGCTCCCCTGATAGATGATTTTGCCGAGCTAGGCGTTGATGTTTATAATCCCGTACAGCCCAATGTACCGGGTTCCGATCCGCAGGAACTGAAGGATAGATATGGGGCGAAAATATCCTTCTTCGGCGGTATCGATCAGCAGTCGCTTCTCCCGTCAGGTAACATCGGCCGGATAAGGGAGGAGATCAGGTCGAGGATTGACATTCTCGGCAGGAACAGGGGCTACATGCTTGCTCCTGCCCATATACTGCAGCCAGATGTTTCTCCTGAAACCATAGAGGTTATGATAGCTGCTGCCCGGGAGTTAGGTGCTTACTGACAAAGGGAGGTGACCTGACGGGAAAAAGAGAAAGGCTCTACATTTTATTTTTGAGCTCAGTCTGATATAGTTTATAGAACTCGTCCCTTATCTCATTCCTGACCCTGTAGAATTCATTAAGACTTCCACATAAGAGCCCCTGGTTGCAGCAGGGTCGTCGAAGCCTATATGGAGCCTGTGGCGGACCTTTCCGGGAAATACGGGGCATGTTTCATTCGCATTGTCGCAGACAGTTATTACATAATCCCATTCCTCGCTCAATGTACTTTTCTACATGTTCAGGTGAATAGCCGCTGATGTCTATACCCTCCCGCTTCATGACTTCGACAGCAGTCGGATTTACCCTTGCTGCCGGGTCAGTTCCGGCCGAGAAAACCTTCAGCCTCTTGTCGAAGGACTGAAGAAAGCCCCGGGCCATCTGGCTTCGGGCGCTGTTGCCGGTACACAGGATCAGTATCTTCATCAGTTTTTAATGCAGCGGACGGAATACCTGTTCGTTTTTTCGGTGCCAGGGACTTCTGCCACATCCTCTTTCCTTGATATGTCTATAACCGGCATTTTGCTAATAATGAGATAGCTGAAATACTCTGCGTTCCCTTTATCATATTCGGTGGATGTCCAGTAATAGGCGCTTTCGTCCATTTCCGAAAATGTCCCCTCATTATCCTGCATGCCTCCAAGCTGTATTGCAAATGAGGTGGGATCGGAGGACACCTTTTTCCATTTATCGCTATGTTCAAAATAGTTTGACAGGGTCCTGAAATCTTCACCTGTCGGCAGATGCCAGCCTGAAGGACATACATTTTGCGCAGCCTTCCATTCATAGAGCATTCCGTAGGCGGGAAGATTGGCAGAATTATTGTCGAACAGGTTAGCTCCCTGGGCCGCAGTGAACCTGAGATTTTCAGCCATCCATGTTACTCCGTGTATTGTAATTGTGCCGTAGATCCTGCCGTCCCGGGTATCGGTGAATTTTCCCTGTCCTGAAACGCTGGTTACGCTAAGAACTACAATGGCTGCAAGTATAGTTATCCTCATACCGCTCATATTTTATCAGATATCAGGGCACAAAGTTAACACCGGCAGCAGGATTTTGTTGTTAATAATTTAAAATGTTATTAACCAAACAGATAAAATAATTGCAGGGACAAGTCGTGACTTGTCCTTACAGGTCGCAACCTTTCCGGGATCAATCAGAATACTATGAATTTTTCTTTGGGAGTCATGCAGAAATCACATGCCTTGGGAACTGAGGCCTGGTCATAGGTATTTCCGCAAACAGGACATACCTGCCAGTGGGCCGGGAGGGTACTTTCCCCGCCGCCGTTCAGGGCATCCAGTGCATTCTGATAGAAGGCCTTATGCTTCTTTTCAGTATCAAGGGCCCATGTGAATGATTTGACCGCATCCTTTGCCTTTTCGCTGCCGGCCGTTGCTATGAACCCTGGGTACATAGTTTCAATCTCATACGACTCACCTTTTATTGCATCGGTCAGATTGTCTGCTGTTGACATTACCTCAAAGCTGCCTATCTGAGCACCTTCAGCTTTTACACCAAGTTTTACGAGCACCTTCATATGGTTTGCTGCATGAATGGATTCAGATTTGGAAGTGGCCTCGAACATTACTGCTATTGTATCAAACCCTTCCTGCCTTGCCTTTTCTGCAAAGGCAGCATATTTGGCACTTGCAGTAGACTCCCCGTTAAAGGCAGCCTTAAGGTTCTCAATCGTCTTGACCGGATTCGGTGCACAACCGCCAATCAGGCCTGCAGCAAGAGTCATCATAATCAGTCTGGATAATGTTTTCATGTCTGTCGGATTTAGGTTTAAGTTAATATGTGATTAGTAAAATAAACAACAGGCAGCACATTCAGAGTGCCATCATGTAATTATAGACCATTGTACCCCCCATAAACCCCGTGTAGATAACAGAGGCAAAAGCCAGGCAATAGACGCCAAAGGCGACCCACCTGAGTTTTGTCTCCTCTTTCCTGCTGATCATAAGCCAGCTTCTGAAAAGCGAACCGGCTATCATCACTATCATTGTTACAAGGCCGCCGTTTTCGTGCTTTTCGAAGATCGCTGCAATTGCTCCCCCGGAAGGGGTGTCAGTGAACAGCTGTCCGGTCGTCCAGGCAACGATGGCCGAGAGTGTTCCGAGGATCAGAAGATAAAAGCCTGTTCTCGAAAGACATTTTTCCTTTTTAAAAAAGAGGGAAACAACTTCAGCCAGGAATCCGACAAGAATAAGCGCAATAGGAAAATGCACTACCATGGGATGAAAGTGAGCAGTATCAGGCATGATAATCCGTCATTAGCAAAGTTTATAAATCAGAGCCAGCCAGGCAGGCTGAAAACATTCTACATTCAAATATAAATAATTATCCTTAAACAGATAGTGCAAAACGATCGCTTTAAATAACAATTGTAAAATTAAGTATTGATATCCAGTATATTAAATGAAGTTTTAAGCAAGTTATTAGCAAAACAATTATTAATTAATTAACTTTGACCGCATTTTGGCGCAGTAGTTACAAGGAATAGATATAATGTCAGGCAAAAGGGATCTGAGACCTTACGGAGAGAAACAAAAGGCATTCGATAAGCGTTATCTTGAAATGGCTCTTATATGGGCTCAGAATTCATACTGCAAGAGAAGACAGGTTGGTGCGCTGATTGTGCAGGGGAAAATGATCATTTCCGATGGTTATAACGGCACTCCCGCCGGTTTTGAGAATATTTGCGAGGATGAGAACAATGTAACGAAACCCTATGTACTCCATGCAGAGGCGAATGCGATTACCAAGGTTGCGAAATCAAACAATTCAAGCGAGAATTCGACTCTTTATGTCACGACATCTCCCTGTATGGAATGTGCAAAGCTGATTATCCAGGCAGGGATAAAAAGGGTTGTTTACTGCAACCGCTACCATAAGACCGACGGGCTCGACCTTCTCAGACGCGCTGAAATTGAATTAGTATATATTGAACCGGAAACAGATATTTATGAATTACAATAACACAAAAAGAAGCATTCTGCTTCCTGTACTGCTTGGAATCGCCCTTGCGGCAGGCGTTCTTATCGGAAAATTTCTTCCTGCTTCCGATGATCTTGCGCTGCGCTCAAGTCTCAGGCTTAGAAATGATAAGCTGAACAGCATCCTGAATATTATCGAATCGAATTATGTCGATTCAGTAAACCGTGATGATCTGGAGGAAGCAGCTATTCCGGCAATACTTAAAAAGCTCGATCCCCACTCAGTCTATATTCCGGCAAAGGATCTCGCCCGTGCCAATGAGCCCCTGCAGGGCAATTTCGAGGGTATCGGCATATCTTTTAATATGGTCACCGATACGATTCTGGTTATAAGCACAATTCCCGGAGGTCCTTCAGAAAAGATGGGGCTACTTCCCGGTGATAAAATATTGTATGTGAATGATTCGCTTGTAGCGGGAAAACATATAAGCGATGAACAGGTTATGGGCCTGCTGAAAGGGCCCAAGGGAACCGTTGTAAGGATAAAGATCCTCAGAAGCGGCCAGAAAGATCTCATACCCTTTGAGATAACCCGTGACAAGATCCCTATCTACAGCATCGATGTAAGCTATATGGTGAACGCGAATACGGGGTATATCAAGATCAACAATTTTGCAATGACAACCTTCGATGAGTTCATGAAGGGGCTGAGGGAGCTAAAGTCACAGGGCATGACACGTCTTATTGTCGACCTGCGCGGGAATTCAGGCGGCATAATGGAAGCTGCCATTCAGATTGCCAACCAGTTCCTGAAGGAGGGGCAGCTCATAGTTTATACCCAGGGAAGGGCACAGCCGAGGAATGAGGCCAGGGCAACCGGGAAGGGAGAATTTGAAACCGGTGACCTTGTGCTCCTCGTTGATGAATGGAGCGCCTCGGCCAGCGAGATACTCGCCGGAGCGATTCAGGACAATGACAGGGGCACAATAATCGGAAGGCGAACCTTCGGCAAGGGTCTTGTTCAGGAACCCATATCCTTCGGTGACGGCTCCGGCCTGAGACTTACGATAGCCCGTTACTATACACCCACCGGCAGGTCGATACAAAAGCCCTATAACCATGGATTCGACGAATACTTTGAGGACCTCTCACAGAGAGCCCACCACGGGGAATTCGAGGATCAGGACAGCATTCACTTTGCCGACTCCCTGAAATTCACAACACCTGGCGGACGCATCGTCTACGGGGGCGGAGGGATTATGCCAGACAAGTTCGTACCTGTTGATACTTCAGGGGTGACACCCTACTTCATCAAGACAAGGCCGCTTATATACAGGTTCGCCCTGAAGTATACCGAGAACAACAGGGAAGATCTGAAGAAATTCACCGACCCGTTCGAGCTGGAGAAATACCTCGACAAGCAGCCTTTAATGAATGAATTTGTACAGTATGCAGCTGCCTCCAAAATTAAGCCCGACAAGGATGCTCTCAGGATATCCGGGGAAATTATCTATACTCAGCTCAAGGCCTATATAGCCAGGAACATGCTTGACAACAAGGGCTTTTATCCCATCTGGCAGAAGATCGACACTACCCTCAGGGTTGCAATCGATTTTCTGAACAGCCAGAAATCCTGAATAAAGCAGTACAGTCCCTTATTGCGGTTATGAAGCTGCCAGCCCCCTTTGGGATGGATGTAAAACGTGCGGGCTATTCCAGACCGGAAATGAAATTGTCCAGTAATTTAGCCGAGAGCTTCTTTTGTTCAACAAAGCCCATGTGTCCTGATTCCTTCAGGACAACGACCCTTGAATTGGAAGGGAGAACGACTCTTTTAGCCATTGCCTGAGCCGGAATGTAATTATCCAGTTCACCAAGCAGCCAGAGGCAGGGAACCCTTCCCTCCTCCATAACTACCAGTCTCGAGGGCCTTGCCATCATGCCGTTCAGAACGGCAATGATTCCTTCATCGCTGATACCCGAGGCTATGTCAATTGACCGTTGCAGCTCTGCGGTGAATTCCCCGAGGTTCCTGTCGGCAAACATTTTTGTCACACTCGCCTGGTAAAACTCCCCTTTCCTCCCTTCATTCACAAGAGCTATTTCCCCTTTCCTTTTTGAGATTGTCTCGGCTGTATCGGGGAAGGGATGGGAATGGAAGAGGCAATAGCCAGACAGGTAATCAGGGTAAAGATCGAGAAATGCGAGTGTTACATATCCCCCGAGCGAATGGCCCGCTACAAATGCGGTCTCGATACCGAGCTTATCGAGAAGCTCTTTGATGGCAGAAGCCATAAACTCCATTGTATGGACCGGTCCGAATGAATCAGATCCCCCGTGTCCCGGCAGATCAGGTGTAATTACCCTGAATCTCCCGGGCAGCTCACCCTCAAATTCCTGCCACACTTCCGATGTCTCCAGGTAGCCATGGATAAGTACCAGGGGATATCCTTCCCCTGTATCGCCGTAACTTATCCTCCCTCCGTTGAATGATAAAAACATGTTATCAGAATTGTATATTTTTGTAAAGGTAACCATTAATTATCGCATGAAACAGTTGAAAACCGGCTTCCGTAATTTGTGATAATTAGCATAAGGGTGAAATTTTATTTATTACCTTTAAAAGCTACTTTTGGACATCTTCCTGATCATTACAAATAGATACATTTCAAAAATTTCATTTACAATGAGTAAAATTTTGTTTTCCTCGATCACCAAGAAATTCGTGATGGCTCTGGCAGGATTGTTCCTTCTGACTTTTTTGCCGGTTCATCTCACGATCAACCTCTTTCTGCTGAAGGACGATCCTGCCCCGTTTAACAAAGCTGCTCATTTTATGGCCACTTTCCCGGTTATAAAAGTTATTGAAATAGTATTGTTCGGGGCGATACTGATCCATATAATCTGGGGGTTATGGCTTCAGATCCAGAACTGGCTTGCGCGGCCGGTGGGATATGTGAGCGGGGCAAAAGCTGAGACTTCGTTCTTTTCGCGATTCATGATCTGGACCGGGTCAACCATTTTTATCTTTTTTATACTGCACTTCTTTAATTTCTTTTTCATCAAGCTTGGCCTTGTAAAGGGAAACCCGGAAGATTTCTATTCCATCGCACACAACCTTTTCAGGATCCCGGCCTACGATTATATTTACCTGACCTGCTTCGCTGTGCTGGGCTTTCATCTCTATCATGCCTTTTACTCGGCATTTCAGACTCTCGGTCTAAACCACAGGATATGGACACCGGTAGTAAGGGTCGTTGCACTCGTATACTCCGTGCTGATACCTCTTTCATTTGCCTTTATTGCAATTTCACTATGGCTTTTCAGGTAATACCGGAAATTTAATATAATCAAAAATGGAAAAACTTAATTCAAAGATACCTGAGGGTCCCCTCGCAGAAAAGTGGACCAGATACAAATCATCCGTCAGGCTTGTAAACCCTGCGAACAAAAAGAAGCTCGAGATCATTGTAATCGGCACCGGTCTGTCAGGAGCCGGAGCCTCCTCGGCTCTGGGAGAGCTGGGATACAGCGTCAAGACCTTCTGCTACCAGGATTCTCCCAGGAGGGCCCATTCGGTAGCGGCACAGGGAGGTATTAACGCCGCCAAAAACTATCAGAGCGACGGCGACAGCATCTACCGTCTTTTCTACGACATGATAAAGGGGGGCGACTTCCGCGCCCGTGAAGCGAATGTCTACAGGGCATCTGAGGTAAGCAACCAGGTGATCGATCATTATACAGCCCTCGGAGTGCCCTTTGCAAGGGATTACGGCGGGACACTCGATACCCGTTCCTTCGGGGGGGTTCAGGTATCCCGTACCTTTTATTCGAGCGGACAGACAGGGCAGCAATGTCTCCTGGGGGCCTATTCATCACTGAACAGGCAGATAAAGAAGGGAAATGTGAAAATGTTCCCCCGCCGCGAGATGCTCGACCTTGTTCTAATCGACGGCAAAGCCCGCGGGATCATCGCACGAAACCTTATTACTGGTGAAATAGAGAGGCACTCTGCTCATGCAGTTGTTCTTGCCACCGGCGGTTACGGGACTATCTATTACCTTTCGACCCTGGCTGTGAACTCAAATGCCTCTGCGGCCTGGAAGGCCCACAGGAAGGGAGCTCTCTTTGCAAATCCAAGTTTCGTCCAGATACATCCCACATGTGTGCCGCAGCTTAATGAATTTCAGTCAAAGCTCACCCTTATGTCTGAATCACTGCGCAACGACGGACGTGTATGGGTTCCCAGGGCAAAGGGAGATAGACGACCTGCAAACAGCATTCCGGAGGAGGAGCGCGATTATTATCTTGAACGAAGGTATCCTGCCTTCGGGAACCTGGTACCCAGGGACGTTGCCTCACGCGCCGCAAAGGAGCGATGTGATGCAGGATATGGCGTAGGAGAGACCGGGCTGGCAGTGAACCTCGATTTCAGGGATGCCATAAAGAAACAGGGTAAGATGACCATCGAGAGCAAATATGGCAACCTCTTCGACATGTACCGGACCATCACCGGCATTAACCCTTATGAGGAGCCAATGCGCATCTATCCTGCAGGTCATTATACAATGGGGGGACTTTGGGTCGATTACGAACTTATGACAACCATACCGGGCCTATACGCAATAGGGGAATCGAACTTCTCTGATCACGGGGCCAACAGGCTTGGTGCCAGCTCCCTGATGCAGGCTTCAGGCGATGGATACTTCATTTTGCCTAATACGATCTCAAATTACCTGGCCGATGAAATACGCATACCTAAAATTCCAACAGACGGCCCTGAATTCGAGGCAACGGAAAAGGAGGTTCTCGACAGGATCAACAAGCTCATCTCCATCAGAGGGAAGCAGACTGCAACATCATTTCACAAGAGGCTGGGAAAAATAATGTGGGACCATTGCGGTATGGTAAGGAACGAAAAGGGGTTAAGTGAAGCGCTTACAATGATCAGGGATCTTCAGGCTGAATTCTGGAGAGACCTCAACATACCCCAGGATGTGAACGGTGTAAATCAGGAACTCGAAAAGGCCGGAAGAGTTGCCGACTATTTTGAACTTGCCACTCTCCTTGTCACAGATGCCCTGAACAGGAATGAGTCGTGCGGGGCACATTTCAGGGAGGAATATCAGACACCCGATGGAGAAGCCCGCCGGAACGATGAGAACTATGCCTACGTTGCTGCATGGGAATACGCTGGTGAAGGAAAGCCTCATATCCTTCACAGGGAGGAGCTGAAATTTGAAGAGGTCGAAATGAAGGTAAGAAGCTATAAATAAATGCGCAGGGCGGAGGGCTAAGGGTAAAACACCATGAGCCCTGAACCCTGTCCCTTTAGCAAGCATGAAATAAGAAAAAGTTATTCAATCAACAATTCATCCTGATAGATTATGAAGCTTACACTCAAGATATGGCGACAGAAAAATGCCCTTGCAAAGGGCGATTTTGAGACCTACATAATGGATAATGTATCTCCCGAGATGGCATTTCTCGAGATGCTTGATGCCCTGAATAAAAAGCTTGTTGAGGAGGATAAGGATCCGGTTGCTTTTGACCACGACTGCCGCGAAGGAATCTGCGGATCCTGCGGGATGTATATCAACGGCCATCCCCATGGCCCGGTACCGGCAATTACTACATGCCATCTCTCGATGCGGTATTTCAGGGATGGTGAGACTGTATGGATAGAACCCTGGAGAGCCAGGCCGTTTCCGGTGATCAAGGATCTTATAGTTGACAGGACTGCCTTCGACAAGATCCAGGCCGCCGGCGGATATATCTCAATAAATACGGGGGCTGCTCCCGATGCCAATTCTGTACCCATAACAAAGAAAAACTCCGATCTGGCCTTCGACGCAGCCATCTGCATAGGATGCGGGGCATGTGTTGCTGCCTGCAAGAATGCCTCTGCCATGCTGTTTGTCTCTGCCAAAATATCCCAGTTTGCCCTTCTTCCCCAGGGAAGGGTAGAGGCCAAAGACAGGGTAAGGGCGATGGTCAGGGCAATGGATGATGCAGGGTTCGGCAATTGCTCAAACACGGGTGCCTGCGAGGCCGAATGCCCCAAGGAGATAACCCTTGTGAATATTGCAAGACTGAACAGGGAATTTTACAAGGCTTATTGAGAGCTTCAACTCCGGAATATTCTTCTTAATGAAGCGCAAAAAGTTTATCGGGCTGGTCACTGTCTCGGGTGGCGCATTTCTGTCACCGTACCGCACAGGGCCTGGCAGCCTGGAAACCGCTGTGCAGGGTACCTCGGCTGGGGACGGCAGACCGGCAGAGCTGAAAGCCGATCTTGTTATTGCCGGCGGAGGTCTTGGCGGTTGTGCTGCAGCTCTTGCAGCCATGCGCAACGGACTCAGTGTCATAATGACCGAAGAGACTGACTGGATAGGAGGCCAGCTAACATCACAGGGCGTCCCTCCCGATGAGCACCAATGGATAGAAACTCACGGGGCGACAAGCCTCTACCGCAAATTACGCAGCGCGATAAGGGAGTATTATGTACATAATTATCCGATGACCAATGAAGCCATCGGGAACAAGCTCCTTAACCCGGGAGACGGTTCTGTATCCAGATTATGCCACGAGCCCAGGGTGGCCCTGGCCGTCCTTAACGATCTCATGGCACCCTATATCAGCTCCGGCAGGCTTACCATTCTCTCATGCACAACTATTACCGGTGCTGATGTGAACGGCGACTTCATACATTCGCTCAGGGGGGTAAGCAGGCCTGACGAAAATACAGTCGTGCTTACCGCACCTTTCTTTATTGATGCAACCGAACTTGGAGATCTTCTCCCGATTACAGGGACCGAGTATGTAACCGGAACAGAATCGCAGAGCCAGACAGGAGAGCTTCATGCTCCTGAAAAAGCCGATCCTTCAAACAGCCAGGCGTTTACGGTTTGCCTGGCAATGGATCACATTGCCGGCGAAAATCATGTTATAGAAAAACCCCGCGATTATGACTTCTGGAAGAATTATACACCAAAGCTTTCACCTCCATGGCCAGGGAAGCTCCTCAGCCTGACATATACGGAACCGATAAGCCTGAAGCCGGAGGTCGCAGGCTTCAGCCCCGTGGAAGATACCGGTCCGAAGGTTTTCAATATCTGGAGCTACAGGAGGATTGTCAACAGGAATAATTTCTTGCCCGGGACCTACAGGGGCGACATTACAATCGTGAACTGGCCGCAAAATGATTACCTGGCAGGGAACCTTACAGGTGTCACAGCCATAGAGGCGGCAAGGCATCTTGAAGGTGCAAGGCAGCTGAGCCTTTCGCTCCTCTACTGGCTTCAGACGGAGGCACCGAGGCCTGACAAGGGTTATGGCTGGCCGGGGATCAGGCCCCGCGGAGATATTATGGGTACCCGCGATGGCCTGGCCAAATATCCCTATATCCGCGAATCCAGGCGGATCAAAGCCTTGTTTACAATCCTGGAGGAGCACGTCGGACTCGAGAACAGATCACTTGTAACAGGCCTTAAGCATGATGTCAGGGCAGCTGAATTTCACGACAGCGTGGGAGTTGGCTACTACAGGATCGACCTGCACCCTTCCAGCGCCGGTACAAATTATATCGACATTGACTCCCTCCCCTTCAGAATACCGCTTGGAGCCCTGATACCTGTACGAATGAAAAACCTCGTGGCAGCGAACAAGAATATAGGAACTACTCATATAACCAACGGATGCTACAGGCTGCACCCGGTGGAATGGAATATTGGCGAATCGGCAGGATCGCTTGTTGCCTTTGCACTTGCAAAAAAAGTCACTCCTGCAGCCATACGCGAAAACACAGATCTGCTGAATGAATTCCAGGATCTGATCCGTTCACAGGGAATTGAAACACAATGGCCCGCATAATTATTAACAATCCTCCCCTGTTCCAAAACGGATACTTCAACCTTTTAAATATATCAATTGATGAAATCAGAGCAAACCCGTCGCGATTTTCTGGCAAAATCAACCCTGGCCGGCATGGCGGCATTAACAGTGCCCATTGCAGCGTGTTCAGGCAATACAGACAACAGATCTACCGAAGATTCCCCAGTATCGCGGCTTATAGTACCGAAAGCCAGCGGACTGCCAATTACCGGCACCTTCCTTGATGAGATCTCCCACGACATTCCGCACCAGAACTGGGGCGAGAAGGAGTGGAACACCGAATTCGGCCATATGAAGGCTATCGGGATCGACACAGTGATAATGATCAGGTCGGGATACAGGAAATTCATCACCTGGCCCTCCGCTTACCTTCTGGGAAAAGGCTGCTATATGCCTTCGGTCGATCTTCTCGATATGTTTCTGAGGCTTGCAGCAGCGCATGAAATGAAATTCTATTTCGGTTTATATGACTCCGGCAAATACTGGGATACAGGTGATCTGTCATGGGAAATTGAGGACAATAAATATGTTATAGATGAGGTCTGGAAGAATTACGGATCAAGGTACAAGAGCTTCCAGGGATGGTATATAAGCGGCGAGATCAGCAGGAAGACAAAGGGAGCCATCGGTGCCTTTCATGCAATGGGCAGGCAGTGCAAGGATGTCTCAGGCGGACTTCCCACCTTCATCTCCCCCTGGATCGACGGAAAGAAGGCAGTTGAAGCAGCCGGGGGAGATCTCACAAAAGCAAAATCGGTTTCGGTGCAGGAGCACGAAAGGGAATGGGGTGAGATCTTCGACGGAATACATGATGTTGTCGATGCCTGTGCATTTCAGGACGGACATATCGATTACGACGAGCTCGATGCATTCTTTGCTGTAAATAAAAGACTCGCAGATAAATATGGTATGAAATGCTGGACCAATGCAGAGACCTTCGACCGCGATATGCCGATAAAATTCCTGCCGATCAAGTTTGACAAGCTGCGCCTTAAGCTCGAAGCTGCAAAAAGGGCAGGCTATGACAAGGGGATCACATTCGAATTCTCACATTTCATGAGTCCCCAGTCGGCATATCTCCAGGCCGGTCACCTGTACGACAGGTATAAGGAATATTTCAATATCACATAGCCATGAAGGATCATTCAAAACAGCTTGCTTATATTGTCTGGCTCTCTGCAGTGGCTTCACTGGGCGGATTTTTGTTCGGATACGATACAGCAGTGATATCAGGTACGGTCGACCAGGTATCCAGGCAATTCAACCTCGATGACATAACAAAGGGCTGGTATGTGGGCTGTGCCCTGGCAGGATCAATAGCAGGTGTGATGATTGCCGGTTCACTGAGTGACCGCTTCGGCCGCAAATCAGTTCTGATAATCTCTGCCGTTCTTTTCTCGCTGTCGGGCATAGGGTGCATGGTTGCTGCCGATCAGGTGCAGCTTGTGATTGCCAGGATCCTCGGCGGTGTAGGTATCGGAGTAGCTTCGGTCATCTCACCGCTCTATATTGCCGAAATATCGCTTCCCGGATTCAGGGGACGCCTCGTCTCAATGTACCAGCTGGCTATAACTGTCGGATTCCTCGGGGCTTATCTTGCCAATTGGGGCCTTCTTAAATATTCCGAGTCACTTCTCGCCGGCGGAGCTGTAGCAGGATTGCATGGCAAAGTGTTCGGAACTGAAGTATGGAGGGGAATGCTCGGGATGGAGGCTCTCCCTGCCCTGCTTTTCTTTACAGTCCTCTTCTTTATTCCGGAGAGTCCGCGCTGGCTGTTTGTAAGGGGAAAGGAGCAGAGAGCCTCTGCAATTCTCGACAGGATCTACGGAAAGGTGGAAGCCGCTATTCAAACCGGAAACATAAAGAACCTTATCGCTTCAGAAAAAGGGTCTGACTGGCGCATGCTCCTGCAGCCAGGCTTCAGGATGGCCCTCTTTATAGGGGTGGCACTGGCAATGCTGGGTCAGCTCATGGGAGTCAATGCGGTACTCTATTACGGTCCGACAATCTTTGCAGAGAGCGGCCTTTCCAGCGGAGACTCTCTTTTCTACCAGGTGCTTGTTGGCCTTGTAAACATGCTGACAACTGTGCTGGCCCTTGTAATTATTGATAAGGTGGGACGAAAAAAGCTGGTCTACTGGGGCGTTTCGGGAATGATAGTCACTCTTGTTCTGATCGGCATCTATTTCGCCTTCGGCATAAGGCTTTCAATACCTCATCTCTTTTTACTGATATTCTTCCTTTTATATATATTCTTCTGCGCTATTTCGATATGTGCCGTGATCTTTGTCCTCCTCTCCGAAATGTATCCCGTAAAAGTGAGGGGAGCCGCAATGTCGATAGCCGGTCTATCGCTCTGGATTGGTACTTACCTGATCGGACAGCTCACCCCGCTGATGCTGTCGGCACTCACTCCGGCAGGCACCTTCTGGCTTTTTGCGGTTATGTGTTTTCCATATATCCTGATTGTCTGGAAACTGCTTCCGGAAACAACCGGCATATCGCTCGAAGAGATCGAGAAAATGTGGATATTGCGCGGGAAAAAACATAGCTGAGATAAAAACAGGCTGGCAACCCCTGCCTGCCTGACAGCCACTGAATTTCGCATATACCGCCTGAACAATTAAATTTTAATATAATGGATCCAAAGGCACTATCAGAATTATACAGGAATGAGCTTCTCGGAAATGTAATGCCGTTCTGGCTCAGCAAATCCCAGGACAAGGAATATGGTGGTTATTTCACATGCCTTGACAGGGAGGGGAATGTCTTCGATACAGATAAGTTCATCTGGCTGCAGGGGCGTGAGGTATGGATGTTTTCGATGCTATACAACAACCTGGAGAAGAAAGGGGAATGGCTCGAGTGTGCACGTCAGGGAGGCGAATTTCTGAAGAAATACGGTCATGACGGTAATCTGAACTGGTATTTTTCCCTGACAAGGGAAGGAAAGCCTCTTATTGAGCCATACAATATCTTCTCATACACATTTGCCGCCATGGCATTCGGACAGCTTAGCAAAGCTACCGGGAACAGTGAATACGCGGATATTGCGAGGAAAACGTTCGACATCATTCTTTCCAGGATGGATAATCCGAAGTCGAAGTGGAACAAGGCATATCCCGGAACCAGGAGCCTGAAGAATTTTGCCCTTCCGATGATCCTTTGCAACCTCTCACTCGAGCTTGAGCATCTCATCGATCAGGAGTTCCTCAGGAAAACCATCGACAACTGCATCCATGAGGTAATGGATAATTTTTACCGTCCTGAGCTGGGGCTCGTCGTTGAAAATATTACGGCAGACAACAAGCTGTCCGATACATTTGAAGGACGTGTGATCAATCCGGGTCACGCCATAGAAGCCATGTGGTTCATTATGGACCTGGGTATAAGGCTTGGCAGGATGGAGCTCGTCGGGAAGGCAGCAGCAATTGCCGTTCAGATGACGGAGTATGGCTGGGATTACAAATACGGAGGCATCTTCTACTTCCTTGACAGGGATGGTCATCCCCTTCAGCAGCTTGAGTGGGACCAGAAACTCTGGTGGGTTCATATAGAGACGCTCATCTCGATGGCCAAGGGATATCTCCTAACAGGTTCTCAGGATTGCCTGAAATGGTTTGAGCTTGTGCACGAATATACCTGGGATCACTTCAGGGATGCCGATTTTCCGGAGTGGTATGGCTATCTCGACAGGCGCGGGAAGGTACTTATTCCGCTGAAAGGGGGAAAATGGAAGGGCTGCTTTCACGTGCCCCGCGGACTATACCAGTGCTGGCAAACCCTTGAAAAGACAGATGCAAAATAAGGGCTTAATGCGAAATCACTTATTGAAGGCCTGCGATCGTACCTGACAGATCAGCCACAGACCTCCTCAACATCCTTTACAGTCTTGGGGATCGGCTTTCCAAGCAGCTTATGTCCTTTTTCCGTTATAAGGACATTGTCTTCAATACGGATCCCCCCTATTGACATGTAGCTGTCAAGCTTTGAATAATTTATGAACCGGGTGAAGTTACCTTCCCCTTTCCATCGGGCAATCAGCTCAGGAATAAAATAGCATCCGGGTTCAACTGTAAAGACATGGCCGGGTAAAAATGGAAGCGCAAACCTGAGGAATGCGAGTCCGAACTGGGTGCTCCTTTTCACGCTGTCATCATATCCTACGTTATCTTCACCCAGTGATTCCATATCGTGAACATCGAGGCCCATCATATGGCCGAGGCCATGAGGCATGAACAGGGCGTGAGCCCCGGCGGCGACAGCTTCCCCGGGATCCCCCTTCATCAGTCCGAGATCCTTCAATCCCTCGGCAAGGATCTTGCAGGCTCCCAGGTGGAGCTCGAGATTTGAATGACCCGGGCCGGCAAGGGCGATCGACTCGGTATTGGCCCTTAGCACTATCTCATAGATCTCCTTCTGCTGCCGGCTGAATTTTCCCCCGACAGGGGTCGTGCGTGTAATATCCGAGGCATAGTGAAGTCCCGATTCGGCTCCCGCATCAGCCACCATCATTTTTCCCTTTTCGAGCATATTGTCGTGGGAATGATTGTGAAGGGTCTGTCCGTTCACACTCAGGATGATGGGGAAGGATGTTCCGGCGCCCTTCATGAGGGCCAGTCCCTCCATTGCTCCGAAGATATCCTTCTCCCTGGCCCCTTTCCTGCACATCTTCATCCCTGTCACGTGCATATCATAAGCTATATCGACAGCCTTCTCAATTTCTTCGGTCTCAACTTTTTCCTTGATCGACCGCAGGGCTACAACAGCCCTGATAAGGTCGGGGGAGGCCAGTGTTTTCATCTGGCAGGGATTTTCCTTCAGGAGCTGCCCTAGCCATATCTTTGTCTCTCCCCTGTAAGGAGGAAGAAAGTGAACCTTTCTTCTTTTGGAGAGAGCCGTTCTTACAACCTCCTCAAGCGTTGACAGAGGACCGGTATTACTGATCCCGCATTTAAGGGCGAGATCTTTTATAGCTGGCTGTGGTCCCATCCAGATAATATCGTCCATATCGAAATCATTCCCGAAAAGCCATTCCTTACCTGAGTCAAAATCGATGAGGCCTGCCAGGCCGGGTATATCGTGACCGAAAAAGTAAAGGAAATTACTGTCCTGCCTGAAGTGATAGGCATTATCAGGATAATTGACTGGCGCTTCACTGTTTCCAGGAAAAAGAGCCAATCCCGTCCTTAGTTTTTTCTGGAGTTCCTCTCTCCGCCTTGTATATACTTCGCTTTTAAACATTGCAATAATTATTATGATTCCGGTCACTAAGTTACAATAATTTCAGCAAGTACTTTAAGGGAGCGGCACCCGCATCAGCTCCGGAAAAAAGGAAAAAGCAGGGAGTGGCCTGTGAATTGAAGGATATCATTATTTTTTTACCAGGCTCCATCCACCCCTGAGCCCGAAAATGAACCAGGCAAGCGCTATGGTACCGAAGGCAAATACTGAATCTCCGATCACCCTGAGCCATTTCAGCGTTACAAGAGCCGGCTGATGAAGGAATTCAGCCGACCTGGCATACCAAAGTCCTGTTTTCACACTGGCAACAGTCTGGGCCAGACCGATAGGCAGGATACTTATAAGTACCATTGCAGCCAGGCCGGCATTTATGCTCCAGAATGCAAATCTGATCCATCCCTCTTTCCATTCAGCCTCCTTGTTCATGTCGCGCAGGACAAAGAGCATCAGTCCGATGCCAAGCATGCCGTACACCCCGAATAGGGCCGTATGTCCGTGGACAGGCGTTGTATTAAGTCCCTGCATGTAGTAGAGAGCTATGGGTGGATTGATCAGGAATCCGAAGATCCCGGCTCCCACAAGGTTCCAGAAGGCGACTGCAATGAAGCAGTAGACGGGCCATTTATAGGCTTTGATCCAGGTATCGCTCCGGCTCAGCTTCACATTATCCCAGGCCTCAAATCCCATCAGCACCAGCGGAACAACCTCCAGCGCACTGAATGTTGCACCAAGTGCAAGGACGGCAGTCGGTGTGCCGGTAAAATAAAGATGATGAAAAGTACCGAGTATACCTCCGCTGAGGAATATGATTGTAGAGAAAAGAACTGCAAGGGTAGCGGTGTCGGCTCTCAGTATTCTGAGCCTGACAAAGAGGAATGCGACAACAACAGCCGCGAATACCTCAAAAAAGCCCTCAACCCAGAGGTGGACAACCCACCAGCGCCAGTATTCCGCAATAGCAAGATTCGTTTGCCTTCCCCACATAAGCCCTGCCCCGTAAAAGGCTGCAATCGCAATGGATGAGATCAGGAACAGCAGCAGCAGGTTACGGCTTTCCGATTTCTGTCTGAGTGCGGGCATAATGGCACGGCCCATCAGCAGGAGCCAGATGATCAGTCCGGCAAAAAGAAAGATCTGCCAGAATCTGCCAAGGTCTACATATTCGTATCCCTGATGTCCGAACCAGAAATTCTGAACGAAGCCGAGCTTCTGCATCACTCCCAGCCACTGACCGGCCAGTGAGCCTGCTACTATGAGCAACAGGGCTCCGAAGAGGACGTTTACCCCAAGCTTCTGGAATTTCGGCTCGGTGCCAGATATGGCAGGTGCATAATATAAACCCGTTGCAAGCCATGAAGTTGCTATCCAGAAAATGGCAATCTGAATATGCCAGGTCCGGGAAACGGAGTAAGGAAGGATCTTCGAAAGGGGGATCCCGTAGAAGGCCTGGCCTTCAACGCCATAATGGGCAGTTATTATTCCCATCAGAACCTGTACGAGAAGAAGGGCAGAAACGATCCAGAAATATTTTACGGTTGCACGCTGGGAAGGTGTCTGGATCTCCTTAAGCAGCGGAAATTCAGCCGGCAGCGGATCAGAGCTTTCATTCCGCCGGCGTGCATAATACCATACCATGAGTCCTATACCTGCAAGAAGAAGAATTACACTGAGACCTGTCCATAAAAGAAGTGTTGGCGAAGGCCTGTTGCCGACCAGTTCTTCGGACGGCCAGTTATTTGTATATGTTATTGCCTTCCCTGGTCTTTCCGTGACGCATGACCATGAGATCCAGAAGAAAAACGCATTCAGTAGCGGTACCCTCATGGGATCCCTGATTGAGTTCTCGGGAATGCTGTAACTGTTGCGCAGATCGGCCATTGCCGGATCGTTCGTAAACAGGCCGGCATAAAACCTGCTGTTCGACTCAATGGCATCCGATCTCAGTTCTGATACCGTAAGCACTCCGGTAACGGGATCATAAGTATTCTTCCTCATCTCTTTCTGAAGGGAAACCCTGAGGTAAGCTTTCCTCTCATCGCTGAGTTCATCAAATGAAACACTGTCATGCTGCAATGCCAGCCTGTTCAGGATGTAGATCGCCTCCTTGTGAAGCCAGTCAGCGCTCCAGTCCGGAGCCTGGTAGGCTCCATGACCCCATACCGTGCCGATCTCCTGGCCTCCCAGGGATTGCCACACATTCTGTCCGTCCCTTATATCCTGACCCGTAAATAAGACTGTCCCGTCTGATTTTACCACCTTTTCAGGTATCGGGGGTGCCTGGCGATAGATCTCCCTTCCAAAATAGAGGAGAACAGAGAATGAGATTACCATTACGGCCACAAAACCGGTCCAAAGTTTTTTTGTTGTCATAATCAGTTATATTTAGGTATATATTACAATCAAAACACTGAGACAGCCTACACGCCGTATGACAAGGCAAGAGAGCTGATTGTACCGATATAATCGGCTGAAGCTGATCCGTTGGATTGCTCCCTTTCAGCCTTTTCAAACTTTTTGAGCAGCTCTTTCTGGTCAGCATCCGACAGAGCCCTGTCGGCCATTCTGAACAGAATGTTATTTTCCTTGCCGATGTGGCTACGCAATAGTGCTGCATAGCCTGACATATTTGTGTAGATCTCTTTGAGAGCAGCGTGATTCCCCTCCATGTACAGGCTGACATTTTCAGTTATCCCCTTTACATATTCCCTGCCCTGTTCATGTTCATGCATCATCACTGCCACAGGTCCCGTTTCAGGAGAAAAGCCTCTCCTGGCAAGGAAAGGGAACAATTGCTTTTCCTCCTTTGCATGATGAAGGCCG
The DNA here is from genome assembly GCA_963756885.1 of uncultured Bacteroidales bacterium. GTDB lineage: Bacteria > Bacteroidota > Bacteroidia > Bacteroidales > VadinHA17 > LD21. The sequence goes on along the minus strand of CAVWPG010000001.1, from coordinate 18,280 downwards.
TCAGCATAATTTTTAATAATATCGACAATTTTTTCTATGTGACCCATGTTGGGGTTTTCTGATCCGACTATACATTCCATTACTGATATCAGCCGGAGAATGTGTTCATGGTCATGTTCAAGATTGCTTGTTGCTGTATCCATATTTCAATTATTAAGTTTCTGGTGCAAAGCTAAGAAATATTTTATTAAATGACTAAATGGTCTTTTAGTATTTTATTTAATTTTATTGCTTTTGTTATAGAATAAGACACGTTTTTTGAAAAATATGTTCAGCAAGGAATAATAATATGTCATTATATGGCTTATTTGCACCATATTACAGAACATATATTACAGAAGGCCCGGCACTGCCCGGGTATCGGGGGAAATTGCCGGGAGCCTCGGCGGAAAAGATTACAAAAGAGAAACCGGACTAAAAAGCAGATTGGCAGGATAAACATCCGAATTCCCTCGGCATGTATAATGACAGCAGCTGCACAAGAAAACGTCACGCAGCCTCCGGGTCATTCTCACAATAAACCTGTACGGCTCCGGCACTTTCTTCCTGTCTTGTTTATCTGTCAATTAATTCATGTTTTTTATAAAAAGCATTGTGCGAATAGTTTTGATACTAACAAATTATTATTATATTCGCATATCTTGTCAACAGTTTATTAACATCTTTATAACAAGCTGATGCCGTACAGAAGATTGCCCAATACCGATGCTTCCAGGAAAAGGGCCATGGGTATTGCACTCCGGAAAGGGAAAGAGCTTCCGCCCCACAAAGTGGCATTTTCCTCGAAGACACTGATAAGACTGGAGAATTTCCTCCCGCAGTTTGAGAACAACATAAAGCTTTACAGGGATACTCTCTCCTCGCAGGGGAAAAAGAACAGGGAATATTACGAGACTGTAAAAAAGGCAAGGATGTATCTTACCCACTTTATCAGGGTGATGAATATGGCAATATTCAGGGGCGAACTGCAGGCTGAGACAAGGGCTTTTTTCGGACTGGCTACCGATGAGTCTACTGTGCCATCACTGAACTCCGAAAATGAACTGGTTAAGTGGGGCAGGCGGATAATTGAAGGCGAGGAAACCAGGATCAAGAAGGGAGGGAGCCCGATAACGAATCCAACGATGGCGGTTGTCAAGGTCAGATTCGGGAATTTCCTTGATGCCCTTAATCAGCATAATACGATCTCGCAGAAGACAACCGAATACAGTAAAAAGATAGATGCCCTCAGGAAAGAAGCCGACGATATAATCCTGAATATCTGGAATGAAGTTGAACAGACCTATGCCGGCCAAAAGGAAGACCTGAAGAAACAGATGTGCGAATCTTATGGTCTTGTATATTTCTACAGGAAAAATGAGATCCGGAAGTCATTGGAGCTTGATCTTCAGGATGAAGCCGATGATAATCCCCGAAACATTTCCTCAGGAAGCTGTTCAGGATCTTCCGAGTGATCACTTCTGATCTCCTCCGGAACCATAACAGAATAACAACACAGGTAACAAAAGCAAGGACTGCAAAAGGGATTTGTTTTGCTGCATTGTAAGCCGGCTGGCTGTTGATTGCTTCCCATCCCCTGAAATACGATCCGGCTGTCGGAACCGCATTATTGATGAAATGGGCCACTACTGGCAGCCAGATATTTTTCCTCCATAGAAAGAGATAGCCAAAGATTACACCCAAGTAAAAGCCGTGGAAAAAATCCATAGAACTGAAAATGCATCGCACTGAAGATTATTGCAGTGATCCATACTGCCAGATGACCTGATCTGAAAAGATACTGAAATATCTTCTGGAATATGCCCCTGAATATCAAGCTCCTCTCCAATTGCGGGCAAGGCAGCGATCAGAAGGATGTTAAACATCATTCCGGAAAAGGTACCGGGAGTCATTATAACCTCCATCAGGTGATCTGCATAATCCTCCTTATCCCTCATCCAGTGCTCCACCCCTGAAAGGCTGTGCGGCAGAGCCATGGATGAATTCAGTTTGAAGCAAGTCCTGTCACAGGAAATGCACACACTGCCAGTAAGGCAACGAGAAGAACTTCAACGGAGCTTATCTTTTCAGGTTCATTATCTCTGACCCGTATACTGGATCGATTCCTGCAAGAATTATAATGGCGGGGATTATAAAATAAGAGATATCCTGTGCTATAAGTGCATACTTGATAAAGCCGGGTGCATTCAGCACTTCCTGGGGTGTCTGGTCTGGCAGCGAGTCCTGCACTTCCATTGAAGATTAAATTCCCGGCGAGAAGGAAAAGGGACAACATCATGGTACCACCTGCCAATATAATGAGCATCGAAACGATTAACCTGCCAGAGGGTGACCTATTGTAAAATCCGGAAAGATTGGGATTAATTCGCATTTTACTAATTTTACGCCGGATTCAGTGATAACAATTACAAATATAACGCACTTGACAATAGCCGGCATATCATTGGGTGAATATCCCCTGTTTCTTGCGCCCATGGAAGATATCACCGATCCTTCCTTCAGACGTGGTCTGCAAGATCATATGGAGCAGATGTGATGTATACCGAATTTATCTCCTCTGACGGGCTCATCAGGGACGGTCAGAAAAGTATAAGAAAGCTCAGTATTTATGATTTTGAACGCCCTATTGGCATTCAGCTTTACGGGCACCTTACGGAGGCAATGACTGAGGCTGCCCTGATGGCGGAAGAGGCAGGTCCGGAGCTTGATTGATATCAATTTCGGCTGTCCTGTGAAAAAAATCGCCAGGCAGGGGAGCTGGTGCCGGGATGCTCAGGAATATTCCCCTCATGATTGCGATGACCGGGCTATTGTGGAAGCAGTACAGCTTCCCGTAACTGTAAAAACAAGGCTAGGCTGGGACGACGACAGCAAAAATATTGTCGATATTGCCGAACAGCTTCAGGATACGGGTATTAAGGCCCTGACAATTCACGGCAGAACACGGGCCCAGATGTACAGGGGAACGGCCGACTGGACACTTATAGGTGAGGTAAAGAATAATCCGAGGATGAAGATCCCGATAATAGGCAATGGGGATATTGATGGCCCGGTAAAGGCAAGGGAGATGTTTGACAGATATGGGGTGGACGGCATTATGATAGGGCGTGCCACAGTGGGACAGCCCCTGGATCTTCCGTGATATCCGCCATTACCTGTCATACAGGGGAACTTATGCCGGAACCAACTGTCAACGAAAAGGCGGACATCGCACTGATGCATCTGGACAAGTCACTTGAATTCAAGGAGGGAACGAGGGCCATCTTTGAAATGAGACGTCATCTCTCCAACTATTTCAAGGGTCTGCCTCATTTCAGGGAAACGCGCCTTAAGCTGCTTACAACTGTGGAAGCTGACGAGATAAAATCCCTTATTGAGGATATCAAGAACCAAGTGGGGGGATTTCAGGACAGAAGAAAGGACATCAGTTTACGGTCTCTGATAAGGCAGGCTTCATACCTTCCCTGCAACGACTGAAAAATCTTTCCATCTGAAGATCACCTTCAGGATTAAAATAAACAGCAATCCCACTGCCAGGAGAGCTGCAAACTCAATCCAGGGATGGATGCCGCTTGCTTATAGTAGGCAGCAGTCTGCAAAGCAGATGACTTGTTTGTGACCATAATGCAGAGGAAGACATTGTTGGCGGTGTGAGCGCCCATGGCGGCCTCAACTCCATCATCCAGAATAGTGATTGTACCGAAAATCAGCCCGAAGAGAATGTACTGAGGCATCATGTTCAGGAAACCATATTCCTTTACCTCCGGATTTAACCCATGCATCAGGGCAAAAAGGAGTGATGTCATAATCAGCGGAAACCATCGGTTCTTTAACCAGCACCGCAAATCCCTGCATCATGTAACCCCGAAACAGTATCTCTTCGAATGCTGCCTGAAACGGGATAAGGGCCAAGGAAATAATTGCGAGAATGATCAATGTGAAAAACTCTGGTTGTTGATTGAAAAATTCTGAGGATCAAGCCTAGAGGTATAACAAAAAGATAGAGGGCAGATAATCCCGTCCAGATGGCAAATGCGATAAAAAACCTGTTCCATCTTATCTTTGACCGTTCCGTTAATGACAGCCCTTATGGTTCTGGAATGCATCGGTCTTATCAGCAGAACAAATGCACCAGCCCAGCAATGAACGGGAACAGCATAATTAGGAGGAAGGATATTCGACGAGAAAGTCCATTACGCTGTAATCATTCGGATTGGCAGCAAACAGCGGAAAATATAGCCAGGATTGGAAAGCGACTTTAAAAGGAGGCCAAGCAGTAGTGGCAATGCACCAATTGTATTTGACACCAATAATACTGCAACAATCATTACAGATATCTCCAGAAATTGTTTTTTCCCTTGAACGGTGATTCGAGATGGTTCATTTGGCTGAACTGTTGATCAGAATTCCGAAATGCCCCTTTTTGGATGGTCGATTGAATAGTGCAGGCCCCTGCTCTCCTGCCTGTTTTTCGCCATTTTTATTATGATATATCCGACATTTATCAGATTCCGCAGTTCGCAGATTTTCTTTGATATCAGCGATCTCTTGTAAAGGCTTTCGTTCTCCTTATAAATAATTTCAAGCCGTACCAGCGCCCTTTCGAGTCTCAGGTCCGACCTTACAATTCCGACATAATTGCTCATTATCATCTGGACCTCCTTGTAATTCTGGGTTACCAGGATCATCTCCTCGAGGTGGGTTGTTCCCTTGTAATCCCAGTCGGGATCTTCTCCTCAAATGTGAGTTCCCCGAGCCGCTTCCGGAATGGATAGCGGCCCGGTGAGAGTAAACTGCCGCTTCAATAAGAGAATTGGAAGCCAGCCTGTTGGCACCGTGGAGACCTGTGGATGAAACCTCGCCAAGTGCATACAGCCTGTTTATGTTGCTCTGGCCATCCATATCCACCTTTATCCCGCCACAGGAATAATGTGCGGCAGGAACAACAGGGATAAGGTCTTTTGTTATATCAATCCCACTTGCAAGACAATGTTCATAAACATTGGGGAAGTGGTCCTTTAGCCCGTCTGCATCAGATGGCTGCAGTCGAGCCATACATGGTCATCGCCCCATATCTTCATTTCATTGTCAATTGCGCGGGCAACGATATCCCTGGGTGCAAGTGATCCCCTGCTATCGTATCTTTTCATGAATCTCTCCCCGGCTATATTTATCAGAACAGCCCCGTATCCCCGGAGAGCTTCGGTGATAAGGAATGAGGGCCTTCTGTTCGGATCATAATAATGATGTTGGATGGAACTGCACGAACTCCATGTTTTCGATTGTCCCCTTGGCCCTGTATACCATTGCCACCCCGTCGCCGGTTGCTATCTCCGGATTTGTTGTTGTCATGTAAACATTGCCCATTCCCGCCTGTAGCAATAACAGTGATCTTTGAAAGAAATGTAAGCACTTTTTGGTTTACAAGATCGGCAACGTAGGCACCGAAACATTTTATGTCGGGATAATTTTTCTTCAGTACATCTCCCAAGGTGGTGCTGTGTGAGAATCTCTATCGCAAAATGCTGTTCATATACTGTAATATTCGGATCCTTTTTTACCGTATCAATCAATGCTTTCTGAATCGCCTCTCCTGTCCTGTCCTTATGGTGTAATATCCTGAACTCAGTATGCCCTCCCTCCTTTGCCAGATCATATGATCCGTCTTCCCTCCTGTCGAAGGAAACACCAAGGGCTATGAGATCCTGTATTCTTTCCGGAGCCTCCTGTACGACCATCCTCACAACCTCTTCATTGCAAAACCCGTCACCGGCAATAAGTGTATCCTTTATATGCTTCTCAAAATTATCAGGTTCACTGAATACAGCTGCAATGCCACCCTGTGCATACCAGGTATTGCTGTCCTCAAGCTTTGCCTTGGTCACGACCGATACTTTGCCGAATTTTGCCGCCCTAAGGGCGAAAGTGAGTCCTGCAATACCCGAACCTATAACCAGAAAATCAGTTCTTTTTCTCATCAGTTTGTAAAACAATACCAGGGAGTAAATATACAAATAGATTTATTGGTTTCCATTGCGCATGTCAGGAGATAAATAATCATCCTGTCCTCCCGTAGTAAATGAAACTCGTTGTAAAACATAAGATTTTAAATTACTTTTGCCTTCTTCAGAAGTAAAAAATATAAATTATGGCCCAGGAAGATGTTTTCAAAAAGCTCGTTGCACATTGCAAGGAATACGGATATGTTTTTCCCTCAAGTGAGATATATGATGGCTTAAGTGCTGTATATGATTATGGTCAGTACGGCGTTGAGCTGAAGAACAATATTAAGAAATACTGGTGGGACAGTATGGTCCTTCTGAATGACAATATTGTCGGACTTGATTCCGCTATCTTCATGCATCCAACAATCTGGAAGGCATCGGGGCATGTGGATGCCTTTAATGATCCCGCTTATTGACAATAAGGATTCAAAGAAAAGATACAGGGCCGATGTTCTTATAGAAGAGCATCTTGGCAAAGCTTGAGGATAAAATCAGCAAAGAAGTTGATAAAGGCGCGGGAGAGATTTGGCGAACCTTTGATGAAAAAAAATTCAGGGAGACCAATCCCCGGGTTATTGCCAACCAGGCTAAGATTGATGAAGTGAACGCCAGATTTTCGAAAGCTTGAATGGCAATGATCTGGCAGAACTGAAACAGATTATCATCGACAATGAAATAGTATGTCCGGTATCCGGCACACGCAACTGGACTGATGTAAGGCAGTTTAACCTTATGTTTTCAACTGAGATGGGATCGACTTCCGAAGGGGCAAATAAGATTTATCTCCGTCCGGAAACAGCTCAGGGCATATTTGTCAATTTTCTTAATGTACAGAAAACCGGAAGGATGAAGGTTCCTTTCGGAATTGCCCAGATCGGAAAGCATTCCGCAATGAGATCGTAGCCAGGCAATTCATTTTCAGGATGAGGGAATTCGAACAGATGGAAATGCAGTTTTTTGTGCAGCCCGGGACAGAGCTTGACTGGTTTGCAAGGTGGAAGGCAATAAGGATGAAATGGCATCAGGCACTTGGTTTCGGAAGTGATTAATTACCGTTTCATGATCATACAAAGCTCGCCCATTATGCCAATGCGGCAACAGATATAGAATTTAAATTCCCATTCGGATTCAAGGAGGTGGAAGGGATACACTCGCGCACTGACTATGATCTCAGGCAACACCAGGAGTACAGCGGAAAAAAATGCAATATTTCGACCCGGAGAAGGGGGAATCCTATATCCCCTATGTTATCGAAACCTCGATCGGCGTCGACAGGATGTTCCTGCAGGTCATCTCGGCAGCATACTTTGAGGAGGAACTGAAGAAGGAAGATGGCACATCGGACACCCGTGTTGTTTTGAGGCTCCCATCCTTCCTTGCTCCCGTCAAACTCGCCGTTATGCCCCTTGTGAAGAAGGACGGCCTCCCCGGGATCGCCGAAAAGATTGTCCATGATCTCAGGTTCGACTTCAACTGCCAGTACGATGACAAGGATTCCATCGGCAGGCGTTACAGGAGACAGGATGCCATCGGTACTCCGTACTGCATAACAATCGACCATCAGACCCTGGAAGATAATACTGTCACGATCAGGTACAGGGATGACATGAATCAGGAAAGGGTGAATATTGACCGGCTAAGGGACATAATAAAGGAGAAGGTATCCATTCAGAGCTTATTAAAGAAGCTTTAAAATGAATAAGGTTCTGATTGTAACCTATTACTGGCCTCCGGGATCTGGTGCAGGGGTTCAGCGCTGGCTTAAGTTTGCAAAATACCTCCCCTCGACAGGCTGGGAACCGTTCATTCTCACTGTGGATCCCGCGTATGCGACTTACCCTGCCTCCGATAATACCCTGTTGAATGAGGTGCCTGTGGGAGTGAAGGTGTTCAGGACCAGGGCCACAGACTGGTTCAGGATCTACAGGAAGGATAAGGGCAGGATACCTTCGGCAGGATTTGCCTCCAATGGGGGCGATGGCTTTCCAGGCAGGATCATCCGGTTCATGAGGGGAAATTTTTTTATCCCCGATCCGAGGAGAGGGTGGAATAAATATGCTATCAGGGAGGCTTCTGCTATAATTGAAGCAGAAGGGATAAAAAACATTATAACAACAAGTCCCCCCGCATTCGACCCAGCTTATAGGGCTTGAATTAAAAGAAAAATATCCTGATATCAACTGGATAGCGGATCTCCGTGATCCATGGACCGATATATACTATTACGGCAGCTTTTACCATACTCCCTGTGCCCGCAGGATAGATGCAGCCTATGAAAGGAAGGTTCTGGTCAAGGCCGACAGGATCATCACAGTCGGAAAATCGCTAAAGGAAAGCTTTTGCAGTAAGGTAAGCGGCATTGAAGCCAGGACGGAGGTAATAACCAACGGATGGGATCCTGCCGACTTCAGTGAGCTTGTTCCGTCTGATCCCGGTATATTTACAATTTCATATATCGGAACTCTCTCAGATGCATATCCTTTGGGATCTTTCACCGGGGCTGTGGCCCTGCTATTACAAAAAGGCCACAGGATAAGGCTGAGATTTGTGGGATCGGTATCTGCGGGGCAGCGGGAACTCATTCTAAAAAGCTGTCCCGGTGCCATGCCTGAATTCCTTTCCTATGTAACTCACGGCGAAGCCATTAGATTTATGAGGGAAGCATCGCTGCTTCTGCTGATAATACCTGACCATTTCAGCAACAGAAGCATTGTCACGGGCAAGCTGTTCGAATATCTCGCTTCCTCGCGTCCGGTTTTGTGTATCGGCCCTGCAGGCGGAGATGCAGCGGATATCCTTGAAAGGAGCGGTCATGGCAAATGTGCCGGATACAACGATGTAGCAGGAATTATTTCCATCATTGAAAGCTGTATCACCGGAGATGCCCGAAGTGAAATGGATCCGGCAAACGAATACAGCAGGGAAAGCCTTACACTCAGGCTGGCCTCTCTTCTTTACAGCCTGCTATAATGAAAGCCTTCCTATTGTATCTTCTCGGCCCTGAGAAGCACTTTTCTGAATGAAGGTTCCTCCCCTTCGTGAAAAAACAGGACGAATCCTTCGGTGGGTGTACAATTGAAACCATACTCCTCAAGAGCTGACCTTATATCCCTGTAATCGTTGTGATGATGGTACGTACAAACGGCCATCCTGACTTTTCTGCCAGACTCCATCAGCCTTTTCATTCCGGCAAGTGCTTTCATTTCATATCCCTCGATATCGAGCTTAATAAAAACATTCCCGTCAACATGGTCTTTCAACAGCTCGTCAATCGATATCGTTGACTCACCCGCACTGTCGGACATATACTTTTCAATGAAAAGGACCTTCTCCTTCCAGGGGGCAAATGTAAGCCTCAATGCTTCCATCCAGCCAGGATCGCATTCAACAAGGACAAGCTTCTCAGCTTTCTCAATAACGGAAAGTGCAAAATTACCTTCTGCCACCCCCGCATCTATGATCAGGCTTCCCTGTTCAGGCTGAAAATCGGGGGTAAGATAAAGATGGGGAGATTGACGATCCTGCTCCCGCATGGCAGCCCTTACTGACCATATTACCGATGTGCCACTGAAGGATCCGGGAAAATACATTCTTTTGCCCTCAAACATTACATAGAGGTGCTGATTTGAACTATCCCTGAATACCTCCGGGTTATAATTATCATATTTCCCGGCCCAGCGGAACGGGAGAGGAGTGTACTTGTGGCATCTGAGATATTCCAGCCCCTCCCTGATCTGCCCAGGCAGTGCTGACCTGTCAAAATTCCGGTAATAATTCAGTACAGCTTTCCGGCGAAGAGTATAATCTTTGGGTTCCAGAACAAACCTTATAAATGAAAGCAGGAAATGCGGAGAAACCTTTTGCCAGAGTCTTTTTACCTGATTCATTGGGTCCTGTTTATTGTATTGATAAAATTAGCCAGAGTGAGCCTGTCTTTCAGAATCTGCAACAGCTCGAAGTAGGCAGGTATCCTGAATAATACAGATAATAGTATCACAAGTCCCGGGTAGAGAATTCCCTGGATTGAAAGAATGAGGATATTGCCCACGGGGATAAATGCGCCAATGCTCCATGCTATAATTGCAGGGAAGACAGCAATTCCCATTACAGGTAAAAATCCTGCCCACTGGTTGAGTACTGAATATCCTATCAGCCTTTTGGAGAACATTCCGTTTATCATAAAACCTATCCAGTAAAAGACAATAATACCGCCGATCAGAACAGTTATCCCATACAGCGCGCCTATTATAAGCAGCGGAGTAAAAATCAGATACTTGATTATTTCAGTTTTCAGAAAGAGGTCGGATCGCCCCTTGATCTTCATAATGTTCTGATTTATAACATGCATGGGCGATATGGCATAAGCTATGCACAGAGCCTGAAACATAACTACCGAAGGGAGCCATTTCTGGCCCAGCACAATTATAAAAAGCGGCTTTGCAACCGCTGCGAGGCCAAACATTACAACGAATGAAATATACATATCGATAGTAATAAGCTTATGTATACTCGATTTAAGCCGTTCATCGTCGTGCTGTATTTCCGAGAGAACCGGATAGCTCACTTTATTTGTTATTGTCGATATCGTGCTTGATGGCATAAGGCTGTACTGATCGGCATTTGTGTAATAACCCAGCACTTTGTCGGAATAGTTTTTGCCGATGATAAGGTTATAGAAATTTTTATACAGGGCAGCAACAATAGATATTATAAGTATATTGGATCCGAAGGCGAAATGATCCCTGAGAATGCTCCTGCTCCAGAATATCCCTGGCCGCCACCTGTTCCTGTTCCACAAGACTGCGGAACGCACTGCCTGATTTATAAGTGTTCTCCAGACAAGGCTCCAGACTCCATAGCCCAGCAATGCAAGGATGATTGATGTGACGCCTGAAATGAAGGTCCCGCTGGCCGATGATTTGGTCAGAGTCTTGAAATCCAACTCTTTGGTCAGTATGGTCTGCTGGATAAGCGTCACAGAACCTATCAGGATGGCAAGGGATGTAACCCTTGTTAGCGATACAAGCTCCGGTTTGCCATAAAACCGCGCTATCATCGGAGCTGCTATCCATATAAGGGCATAGCTTAAAAGTCCGATGGCAATATTGACCCAGAAAATTGTACTGTAATCACTTGTTGTACAATCCTGTTTCCTTATGAGCGACTGGCTCAGTCCGCTGTCGACAAAAACCTGGGCGACAGAAATGAATATAGTTATCATGCCAAGCAGTCCGAACTGCTGGGGAGAAAGAAGCCGGGCGAGGAAGATTCCGAAAATGATACCCATGCCCTGGCTGAAAATACTTTCCATCGAGCTCCAGAAGAATCCCCTTACTGTCTTATGCTTTAATTCGCTTACGCTCACGCCGGTAACCGTGTTTGCAAAAAATATGCTCAAAAGTAAACAATTTTAAGCAGTTTCAATGTCCGTCAGGCTGACCACCGTGTTAAACAGTTGCCGGTCATTTCATCAGAGTATCAGGCGGAGGTGCAAAAAAAATCATATTTTTACAGCGGCATTTCTGCTACAAAACATTGAATAGTGTAAAAGCGCATGCAAGAGCCTCTCGTCTCCATAATATCGCCAGCCTACAATCACGAACGGTTCATGGCAGACTGCATTGAATCGGTACTGGCACAGACCTGGACCAACTGGGAAATGATAATCATTGATGACGGAAGCACGGATGGCACCTATTCAATTGCCTGCCGGTATGCTGAATCCGATAAGAGGATCAGGGCCTTTACCCAGAAGAACATCGGCATTTTCAGGCTTGGCGAGTCTTATAATTTTGCCCTGGGAAAGTGCTCGGGAAAATATATTGCAGTTCTTGAATGTGACGATGTATGGTTCCCCGAAAAGCTGGAGCTACAGGTCTCCGATCTTGAGAACAAACCAGACTGCGTCCTGTCATGGGGACAGGCTTATCTTTCTGCCATTGATCTGTCATTCGATTATTACCTGGCTCCTAAAAATGACAAGGATGAGGACCTTTTCTGCAACAAGCCTGCAGGGATCTTTCTGAAAAAGTTCATCTACAGCACGCTTATTCCTGCCCTGACACTCGTTATCAGGCGTGATGCCCTTCTTGAAATCGGCGGCTTCGTCCAGGGCTTCAACCTCCCTCTCGTGGACATTCCGACAACTCTCGAACTTCTGATGCGAGGGGAATTTTCCTATATCGGCAAGCCTCTGGGCAGATGGCGAATCTATCCGAACCAGGTTACAAAAACCTATACAGGGCAGATGACAACCAGCTATTATGCACTTATCCTGTCTTTTATGCAACGATTCCCTGAGGCCTTCAGGGAGCATGGGCTCACAAGGAAAATTATTGACGATCACTTCAGGGACAGGCTGGTGGTAAGCTATTCCCGTTCGGGAAGATACAAGCTTATCCGGAAAGACTTCAGGGGAGCGCGGAAGGACTACATACATTCAATAACACATTATGGATTCAGGCGGCCTGTATGGAAGTTAAGATCGGCAGTAGGCCTCTTCTTCAGCCTCTTCAGGATGGATATAGAGTGGCTGGCAAGGCTTATCGGCAATGAATCGTATAAACCGGGTTATAAACCTCAGAAATCGGGAGATGTCAGAGGAAAATAGAAACGGCAAGCGCCACGACCAGGTATTGATCCTCTCATTCTGGAATCCGACTGCGCGGTACCCTCAGCAGGGGATCTTTATTCAGGAGCAGGCGGAGGCAGTTTGCAGGATGAGGAAGAATATTGTCTTCATGCAGGTGAACCTTCTGCCGTCGAATAACCTTTTCCTGCGGAAGACAGTTGAGGAGTCGGCCCTCTTTGGCAATAAAAGGATAACGGTAAATTTTTACTCCCTCGCATGGAAGCTGTGGTACCTGAATCCATGGGCCATTTCAGCTATCCTTCACCATCTGATAGGAAAAAGGAAAACTGAAATAGATCCTGCAATAATTCATGCGAATATTGTTTTTCCCTGCGGTGTGGCAGCTTATATTCTTGCAAAGCACCTGGGTGCAGGACTGTTAATCTCGGAGCACTGGTCAAAAACAGACAAGCTGCTAAAACATCCGCTCTATTCGCGAATTGCAAGGAAGGCCTATCTCGCAAGCTTTGCTGTTATCTGTGTCTCACGATTCCTGTCACAGAAAATTTTCAGCTCAACAGGCCATGGGAACATAAAGATAATTCCAAACATAATCGATACAGGAATATACAATTATCGCCCGAAATCATTTTCAGATAACGGTCCGTTGAATATGATGTGCGTTGCTTCATGGAGGCTTCCGAAACGGCTCGATCTTATTTTCAGGGCAGTTTGTTCATATGCCGCAGAGTCATCAGAAGCTATCGAGCTGACTGTTGCCGGGACGGGACCTCAGGTCAGCATGTATAAAAACACCAAAACCCCTGCCAACCTTAAAATAATATGGGCCGGATATCTTGAAAGGCCGGCAATTGCGGAGCTGCTTCAGCAGACACATCTGTTCCTCCATGCTTCCGATACCGAAACCTTCTCCCTTGTAACTGCGGAAGCTCTTGCAACAGGAACTCCTGTACTTGCTTCACGACACAGGGGCACTGCCCGAGCTGATCAATGAACAAAACGGGCTTCTTGCTGAAAATACCCCGGAAAGCTGGCTTGACAATCTGAGAAAAATCACCAGGCTGAACTTCGACTATGAGGCAATAGCCATGCAGAATCATGACAAATATTCCCCGGAGACGCATCGGAGAAAGTATCATATCAATATATGACGAGATGATCTCTCTTTCGAAATGATGCCTGGCTGTACTGAAAATCTGACTTAAATTGCCACCTGTAAATAAAATTACCTGATAATTACATACTTTTGTCCTTGTCCTTTATAATCATAAATTTCAGTTTATGCAAGTGAAAAATTGGTTCAAGCCTGCATTGCCCCATCTAGTGGCCGTCATAGTTTTCATGATTGTCAGCGTAGTATATTTCTATCCTATGCTCGAGGGAAAAGTTCTTCATACAAACGATCAGACAGTGGCCTCCAGCTCGGCAAAGGAGATCAGTGATTTCAGGGCAAAGTACGGAAAAGAACCTCTCTGGACCGACTCCATGTTCAGCGGAATGCCTGCCTACCTGATTTCAGTCATATATAAGGGAAACATTGTAAGATGGGCCGACTCTCTGCTCAAATTTCTCAAGCATCCGGCTTCACTATTTTCCTGACTTTGCTGGGATTCTATGTCTTGCTGCTCCTCTTCAGGGTAGATGCCTGGCTTGCCATTGCTGGTGCACTGGCCTACGGATTTTCAACCTACTTTTTCTTTATACTCGGCGGCAGGTCATAATACAAAAGCGCTGGCAATTGCCTACATGGCGCCCGATGATAGGAGGAATTTACTATACCTACAGGCAGAATGCAATCAAGGGAGCTCTGCTTACGACCTTTTTCCTTTCACTCGAGATCCTGGCCAACCATCCCCAGATCACATATTATTCATTTATATGCATTCTTGTACTCATAATTACTGAGCTTGTTTTCGCCATCAGGAAGAAAGGAGACTCAGGCCTTTTATAAAAAGTTCACTTATCCTTCTTGTTCCGCTGGCGCTCTCTGTCGGAATGAATTTCAATTCGCTGTATACGACTTATGAATACGGGAAATACTCAACGAGGGGAAAATCAGATCTGGTTACAAACGATTCACAAAAAACAAGCGGACTGGATAAGGACTATATCACCCAGTGGAGCTATGGCGTTGATGAGACGCTTACACTGTTTATTCCTAACTTCAAGGGTGGGGCTGACCAGCCCTTCAGCAACAATTCCGAAACGGCAACTGCGCTGCGGAAGAACAATGCCGGGCAATATCTGAAGCAGTTTCAGAAGTACTGGGGATCACAACCATGGGTTGACGGTCCTGTATATGTCGGAGCCATCACATTCTTCCTCTTTATCCTCGGACTGATAATAATCAAAGGCCGTGAGAAATGGTGGCTGCTCTCTGCTACCTTGTTTCAGTAATGCTTGCCTGGGGCAAAAATTTCATGCCATTTACAAATCTCTTTCTCGATTATTTTCCCGGGTACAATAAATTCAGGGCTGTTACAATGACCCTTGTGATTGCTGAATTTTGCATTCCCCTTCTCGGAATTCTTGCAGTGCGTGATATCCTAGATGGAACTAGCTTCCCGGAAAGATGTCTGGAAGGGCATCAGGATAGCTTTTGGGATAACCGGGGGCATTACCCTGTTGTTTCTGCTCATTGCCGGGTCTGGCCGGGTCCTTTCTATCCCCTGCAGAATCACAGGCAAACTTGCCGGCATGGCTCTCCTGCGGCCCTTGCAGACGACAGGAAAATGTTGCTGAGAGGCGATTCCTTAAGATCCTTCTTCCTTATTCTCCTGGGGGCAGCGACTACTCACAGGCTTCTATTACAATAAGATCAAGAAGGAATATGTAATTGCTACTGCTTGCCTTCCTGTTTCTGCTCGATATGTGGACTGTTGATAAACGGTATCTGAATGCCGACAAATTTGTAAGGAAGGATGAAAAGACCAGGATGCTCGCCCCAACCGTTGCCGATAAATTCATATTAAAGGATACATCTGATTACAGGGTTCTCAATCTTGCCGTTTCCCCTTTCAATGATGCCTCCACCTCTTATTTTCATAAATCGATCGGAGGATATCACGGGGCCAAGCTGAAGAGATACCAGGAACTAATTGATTCTTCTCTCTCATACGATATAAGTCTCATTCAGACAGTTGGCAAAGTGGCAAAATCAATGGATGAAGTCCAGTCTGTCTTTGACCGGACAAATGGGCTTAATATGTTGAATACCAAATATATTATTTATAGCCCTGAAGAGGCCCCGATAGTAAATGAAAAGGCAATGGGCAATGCCTGGTTTGTTGAAACTCCATTACTTGTTGACAATGCCAATGAGGAGCTTTCCGACATCAACAAGTCGGATCTGAGCAGAGTTGCAGTTATCGACAAGCGTTTCAGCGATCAGATCAGGAACAGCTCCTATCCCATGGCCCCGGGTGATACTATTGAACTTAAATCCTATGAGCCCAACGAGCTTGTATACAATAGCAGATCGAAGGTAGAGAACCTTGCTGTTTTCTCGGAGATCTACTATCCGGCGGGATGGGAATGTTTCATTGATGGAAAGGAAAGCAACTACTTCCGCACCGATTATGTGCTTAGGGGGATGATTATTCCGTCAGGCGATCACACAATAAAATTCATGTTTCGAGCCTTCATCCTATATAACCGGAAAAGGATCTCCTATATCAGCTCCTTCGTTTTTGTTCTTCTGGCGGCAGGCTATATTCTGATGAGGTTCGGGCAAAAAAGAGGGCTGACTAGTATGGTTCATCATGATATCTGTCCCCTGTGCCGGCTCCGGAATGATATCCCTTCATCTCGGATGTACCGATAATTTTATCAGCAAGGAGTCCTTTGGGATCTTCAGGTGCGGCTCCTGCGGCTTTTTGTTTACTCAGGACTATCCCGATGAGAATGAGATCCACAGGTATTACGAATCGGAAGAATATATCTCACATTCAGACACCTCTGCTGGAATCATCAATAAGGCTTACCATTTTGCAAGACAGCTGATGCTGAAGAGGAAGAGGTCCATTATAAAAAATGTAACAGGCCTTGCCATGCGGCAATCTCCTTGATGTTGGAAGCGGTACAGGGCATTTTGCCTCAATGATGAAAAAGTCGGGCTGGACAGTAAAGGGAATTGAGATAAATGAAAAGGCACGTGCTTTCTCGCAATCGGCCTTTGGCCTTGATATTATTGCACCTGATGGCATCGGTCAGCTGGAGAAGGGAAGCTTTGACTGCATAACGTTGTGGCATGTTCTCGAGCATTTCCATTCTCCACTGAAATATATATCAGATATTTACAATCTATTAAAGCCCGGAGGAATATGTCTTGTGGCTCTCCCAAACAGCAGCTCTTCAGATGCCCGTTATTACAGGCAATTGTGGGCCGCTTTCGATGTACCCAGGCATTTATGGCATTTTGATCCATCCACCTTCAAAAGATTTGCCGGGCAGACAGGACTTGAGCTTACAGGAATGAAAATACTTCCATTCGACGTATTCTACATCTCCTCCCTCAGTGAAAAATATAAAGGATCCGCTTTGCCGTTTTTAATGGGTTTTGCAAAAGCCTTCTGGTTCTCTGTAATTACATCCTTCAGCAGATCACGCAGCAGCTCGGTAATTTATATTCTGAGGAAACCTGTTGATCAGTAGCGGTCCAGCCACCTGTACTTCCTGGAGCTGTCACCAAATTTCACGGCAACGGTGAGTTCATGGGTGCCATATGTAACCCGCTGGATCTGGTTTAGTGTAAAATCCACAGCATAACCGAAGAAGAAAGCTGTTTTTTCAGCATGCTTTGGGACATACTTGAACCGTATGTTAGCTATCAGGCCTCCTCCGGTCCTGTAGGTAAGTCCCGTCCACAGGCTCTCGTCATAGATATATGTCAAGTCCCATGTCTACCTGTGGCATAAGCTCTTCTGATACTTTTCCAAGGACTGAGGGCTGCGAGTTCCGATTTGCTTCCCAGGTCAAAGTAATAGGATCCGAACATGTATACATGGCTGTCCATGTGGAAATTTTTGTATGCATAATCCCCGATCTTTACAGCTGCCCCAAAAGCTGCTGGACCGAAAAGCCGAAATCGAACTTGCTGTTCAGAAGGTAGATACCGAAATCGGCATCAGGTACAAATACCCCTCTGCGGAGATTGTCTGTGAGCCATGGTTCATCCGGACTTTCAAAACTCGATTCAGCAGCATTGACAATAAAGTGATAACCTGTGAATGCAAGGCCGAGTGACAATTGTGTATTCTGCCTTACCCACATATGGTAAGCATATGTTACCTGGAAACCGGTTCTTTGTATAAGGCCGTTCCTGTCACTGAAGACATAGGCCCCCAGACCTACCCTGCCGTCGGTTTTGGGCCTGATAGATGTCTTGTTTGAGGATTTTCTGTTTATCTCAAATGGCTTTTTAAGTATCCTGGTCTGCCAGCTCAGGGAATAGGTCCTCGGGGCTCCGGAGTATCCGACCCATTGCTCCCTGGCTGTCAGATTGATGCTTGTATAGCCGTCACTTCCGGCATGAGCCGGGTTGATCAGGAACTTGTTGTACAGGTACTGGCTGTAAATAGGCAACTGCTGCGCTCCTGAGCCCAGGGCACAGGCTGAAAGAATCAATATGTACAATAATCTTTTCACTTATTCGCCAATAAACAGTTATCTTACTATCGTTACA